>CAVTJU010000001.1:0-538753 GCA_963735155.1 uncultured Fibrobacteraceae bacterium
CGGTGGAGCATGTGCTTTAATTCGATGCAACGCGAAGAACCTTACCTAGGTCTTGACATGGGGGTGAAATCCTGTAGAAATATAGGACCTTCCGCAAGGAACACCCTACACAGGTGCTGCATGGTTGTCGTCAGCTCGTGTCGTGAGATGTTAGGTTAAGTCCTGCAACGAGCGCAACCCTCGCCCTTAGTTGCTAACAGGTTATGCTGAGAACTCTAAGGGGACCGCCTAGTTTAACTAGGAGGAAGGTGGGGATGACGTCAAATCCTCATGGCCCTTACGTCTAGGGCTAGACACGTGCTACAATGGCCGGTACAACGGGATGCAAGATGGTGACATTAAGCAAATCCCAAAAAACCGGTCTCAGTTCGGATTGAAGTCTGCAATTCGACTTCATGAAGCTGGAATCGCTAGTAATCGCGGATCAGCATGCCGCGGTGAATACGTTCCCGGGCCTTGTACACACCGCCCGTCAAGCCATGAAAGATGGTAGTACCCGAAGTCGTCTGTTTAACCGCAAGGGGAGCGACGCCTAAGGTAAGACCATTGATTGGGGCTAAGTCGTAACAAGGTAGCTGTATCGGAAGGTGCGGCTGGATCACCTCCTTTCTGGAGTATCGTCATCGGTAACGACTGACGTATACAACGATTGACCGGAGTGAACGGTCATACACATCAAGGTTTTTAAAGAACGGACCTTATTTGTTCTTTGATTGAAGTCTTCGGGCCTGTAGCTCAGTTGGTTAGAGCACTGCTCTGATAAGGCAGGGGTCGAAAGTTCAAGTCTTTCCAGGCCCACTAACCAAGCTGGACAAAGAGGCGGTAATCGGCCGCGAAGCTATTCCTGACTTGACACCCAGTTTGGGGCTGTAGCTCAGTTGGGAGAGCGCGTGCTTTGCAAGCACGATGTCGCAGGTTCGATCCCTGTCAGCTCCAAAGTGTGTGTCAGGACACATGCGGGAGAGTGACATGGAAGAAGATTTTCAGTAGAGATGCACGGCGTGCGTCTCTGTATTACATAAGAAAATGATCTTTAAAATATAGATTATAGTTCTTTGACAATAAAATTTCTGTTGATGAAGCACATTGCATTTCGTCGAGATGAAAGTAAATGTATCAAGATAGTAAGGGTACATGGCGGATGCCTTGGCATTGGTTGCTGATGAAGGACGTGGCAAGCTGCGATAAGCTTCGGGGAGTGGCAAACACACATTGATCCGGAGATTTCCGAATGGGATAACCCACCCGTAAGGGATATCTTTAACTGAATCAATAGGTTAAAGAGGGAAACGAGGAGAATTGAACCATCTTAGTACCCTCAGGAAAAGAAAGAATAATCGATTACCTGAGTAGTGGTGAGCGAAAGGGTAAGAGCCCAAACTGATCTGCTGTAAGCCGGTGCGCGTTGGCAGATTGGGGTTGTGGGGCGTTGTGAGGTTGCAGTACCGATGCAGCCGGGAAGTTACAAAGTATATTTTTAGTCGAAGTGCTCTGGAAAGTGACACCATAGCAGGTGATAGTCCTGTAGGCGAAAGAGATATACCTTCCTAACAATGTCCCCGAGTACCGTGGAGCACGTGGAATTCCATGGGAAGCTGGGAGGACCATCTCCCAAGGCTAAATACACACCAATGACCGATAGTGAACTAGTACCGTGAGGGAAAGGTGAAAAGCACCCCGAGAGGGGAGTGAAATAGTACCTGAAACCATGTACCTACAACCAGTCGAAGTCTTGCAGCAATGCAGGATGACGGCGTACCTTTTGTTTAATGGCCCAGCGAGTTACTCATGTGCAGCAAGGTTAAGCCCCGTCGGGGCGCAGCCGGAGCGAAAGCGAGTCTGAATAGGGCGTATAAGTTGCACGTGGTAGACGCGAAGCCTGGTGATCTAGCCATGACCAGGATGAAGTCTCAGTAAAATGAGATGGAGGTCCGAACCGACTCCTGTTGAAAAAGTAGCGGATGAGTTGTGGCTAGGGGTGAAAGGCTAATCAAACCAGGCGATAGCTCGTTCTCCTCGAAATATATTTAGGTATAGCCTCATGCGTATAGTATCGGAGGTAGAGCACTGAATGGACTAGGGGACCTACCAGTCTACCAAACCCAATCAAACTCCGAATGCCGATACTCAATACATGGGAGTCAGGGTGCGGGGGATAAGCTTCGTGCCCGAGAGGGAAACAACCCAGACCATCAGCTAAGGTCCCTAAGTGTATGTTAAGTGACTAAGGATGTACGTTTGCCTTAACAGCTAGGAGGTTGGCTTAGAAGCAGCCATCCTTTAAAGAAAGCGTAATAGCTCACTAGTTCAGCGAATGCGCGCCGAAAATTCACGGGACTAAACATACTACCGAAGCTGTGGAATTAGTAGCAATACTAATTGGTAGAGGAGCGTTCTGTAAGCCGATGAAGGTGTTCTGTAAGGAATGCTGGAGGTATCAGAAATGAGAATGCTGGGATAAGTAGCGATAATGAAAGTGAAAAACTTTCACACCGAAAATCTAAGGTTTCCTGGGCAAGGCTCGTCCTCCCAGGGTAAGTCGGGTCCTAAGCCGAGGCCGAACAGGCGTAGGCGATGGCAAACAGGTTTAAAATTCCTGTACCAGTTATCAGTGCGATGGGATGACGCAGAAAGCTATGGTCAGCCCCCTGTTGGTGGGGGTCTAAGCATATAGGCGGGTCACTCAGGCAAATCCGGGTGGCTATTCAACGCTGAAGTGTGAATCGGGACGGGAGTCTTCGGACGAACAAACTGACCGATGCTCGGCTGCCAAGAAAAGTCTCTAAGCATAACTGATAATTGCCCGTACCGTAATCCGACACAGGTAGATAAGGCGAGTAGCCTAAGGTGCGCGAGAGAACCGTGGTAAAGGAACTCGGCAAATTAGCCCCGTAACTTCGGGAGAAGGGGTGCCTGCGCAAGCAGGCCGCAGTGAAGAGGCCCAAGCGACTGTTTAACAAAAACACAGCACTCTGCTAAATCGTAAGATGACGTATAGGGTGTGACACGTGCCCGGTGCCGGAAGGTTAACAGGAGAGGTTAGTCAGGTTTCCTGGCGAAGCTTTGAATCGAAGCCCCGGTAAACGGCGGCCGTAACTATAACGGTCCTAAGGTAGCGAAATTCCTTGTCGGGTAAGTTCCGACCTGCACGAATCGTGTAACGACTTGGGCACTGTCTCTACCACGGACTCGGCGAAATTGGACTTCTGGTGAAGATACCAGATACCCGCAGCTAGACGGAAAGACCCCATGAACCTTTACTGCAACTTGGCATTGGGTTTCGCCTGCGCATGTGCAGGATAGGTGGGAGACTTTGAAGCCGGAGCGCCAGCTTCGGTGGAGTCAACCTTGACATACCACCCTTGTTCAGTTGGAATTCTAACCTAGCGCCCTGAATCGGGTGCAGGAACAGTGCCAGGGGGCCAGTTTGACTGGGGCGGTCGCCTCCCAAACAGTAACGGAGGCACACAATGGTTCCCTCAGCATGGTCGGTAATCATGCGTCGAGTGCAAAGGCATAAGGGAGCTTAACTGCGAGACAAACAAGTCGAGCAGATGCGAAAGCAGGTCTTAGTGATCCGGCGGTTGGAAATGGAACTGCCGTCGCTCAATGGATAAAAGGTACTCTGGGGATAACAGGCTTATCGCGCCCGAGCGTTCACAGCGACGGCGCGGTTTGGCACCTCGATGTCGGCTCGTCGCATCCTGGGGCTGAAGAAGGTCCCAAGGGTTTGGCTGTTCGCCAATTAAAGCGGCACGCGAGCTGGGTTCAGAACGTCGTGAGACAGTTCGGTCCCTATCTACTGTGGGCGTACGATATTTGAGAGGAGCTTTTCTTAGTACGAGAGGACCGGAAAGGACGTACCTCTGGTGTACCAGTTGTTCCGCCAGGAGCATCGCTGGGTAGCCATGTACGGAACGGATAACCGCTGAAAGCATCTAAGCGGGAAGCCAGCCTCAAGATTAGATATCGCGTGGGGTTTAACCCCCCTGAAGGATCCTTGAAGACTACAAGGTCGATAGGTCACAGATGTAAGCGCAGTGATGCGTTCAGTCGAGTGATACTAATAATCCGTGTGGCTTGATACTTTTTTACTTTCATCACGACTCCGTAATGTGCTTCATCAACAGAATATTCTATTGCCAAATTCAACTACACCAGATTTAAATTCCTGGTGGTTCTTGCGTAGGGGCCACACCCGTTCCCATCCCGAACACGGAAGTTAAGACCTACTGCGCCGATGGTACTGTGTGGGCGACTGCATGGGAGAGTAGGGCACTGCCAGGGTTAATTTTTAAAGCCTTCTTCTCTTTTGGAAGAAGGCTTACTTTACCTCTGTGGCTATTTGAAATCAGAACAAACTACGTTGATTCTCAAATCAAAAAAGTTTTGCAAAATCAAAACAAATTATTTGACATTCTCAATTTCAAATGAGGTATTTTAGAGACCTCTTTGAAAAAAGCTGATGGTTTGTGCTTATGGTTTAAGATTTGTATTGATAACAAATTTTGTAAGACAAAAAGACTTTGAAAAAGATTGACATTGAAATATTAATTAAGTATATTAGATAGTCTGTTAAGCAAAAGTTTAGACAGAGACCTGCTCTTTGAAAGCTTTGATGTGTGTGATCGGGTTCTCTGAACTTGAGTATTAGTAAAAAAATGAAATAAGATTAAATTCTTCTTACGGAGAGTTTGATCCTGGCTCAGAACGAACGCTGGCGGCGTGCCTAATACATGCAAGTCGAACGTGAAACTGTAGCAATACAGTTGAAAGTGGCGAACGGGTGAGTAACACGTAAGTAATCTGCCTTTAAGTTTGGGATAACCTTGCCAACGCGGGGCTAATACCGGATGTGATCAGTGGACGCATGTTTTTTTGATTAAAGGAGTAATCCGCTTAAAGATGAACTTGCGGCCCATTAGTTAGTTGGCGGGGTAACGGCCCACCAAGACCGCGATGGGTAGCCGGCCTGAGAGGGTGTACGGCCACATTGGGACTGAGATACGGCCCAGACTCCTACGGGAGGCAGCAGTAGGGAATTTTGCGCAATGGACGAAAGTCTGACGCAGCAACGCCGCGTGAGGGATGAAGGTCTTCGGGTTGTAAACCTCTGTTGGATGGGAAAAAAAGGTAGCAATACTTTGATGGTACCATTTGAGGAAGCACCGGCTAACTACGTGCCAGCAGCCGCGGTAATACGTAGGGTGCAAGCGTTGTTCGGAATCACTGGGCGTAAAGAGAGCGTAGGCGGGATCGTAAGTTAGGAGTTTAATACATGGGCTTAACCCGTGGTCGGCTTTTAATACTGCGGTTCTTGAGTATGGGAGAGGGCGATGGAATTCCAGGTGTAGCGGTGGAATGCGTAGATATCTGGAAGAACACCAGTAGCGAAGGCGGTCGCCTGGCCTAATACTGACGCTGAGGCTCGAAAGCTAGGGGAGCAAACAGGATTAGATACCCTGGTAGTCCTAGCCGTAAACGATGAACACTAGTTGCCGGAGGAGTCAATCTTTTTGGTGACGAAGCTAACGCATTAAGTGTTCCGCCTGGGAAGTACGCTCGCAAGAGTGAAACTCAAAGGAATTGACGGGGGCCCGCACAAGCGGTGGAGCATGTGCTTTAATTCGATGCAACGCGAAGAACCTTACCAAGGCTTGACATGGGGGTGAAATCTCTGAAGAAATTAGAGACCTTCCGCAAGGAACACCCTACACAGGTGCTGCATGGTTGTCGTCAGCTCGTGTCGTGAGATGTTGGGTTAAGTCCCGCAACGAGCGCAACCCTCGCCCTTAGTTGCTAACAGGTTATGCTGAGAACTCTAAGGGGACTGCCTAGTTTAACTAGGAGGAAGGTGGGGATGACGTCAAATCCTCATGGCCCTTACGCCTTGGGCTAGACACGTGCTACAATGGCCGGTACAACGGGATGCAAGACGGTGACGTTAAGCAAATCCCAAAAAACCGGTCTCAGTTCGGATTGAAGTCTGCAATTCGACTTCATGAAGCTGGAATCGCTAGTAATCGCGGATCAGCATGCCGCGGTGAATACGTTCCCGGGCCTTGTACACACCGCCCGTCAAGCCATGAAAGATGGTAGTACCCGAAGTCGTCTGCTTAACCGCAAGGAGAGCGACGCCTAAGGTAAGGCCGTTGATTGGGGCTAAGTCGTAACAAGGTAGCTGTATCGGAAGGTGCGGCTGGATCACCTCCTTTCTGGAGTATCGTTTTGGGTAATGCCAAGACAGTATACACGATTGACCAGAGATAACGGTCACACACATCAAGATTTTAAAAGAACGTGTAGCCTTACTGATTGTTCTTTGATTGAAGTCTTCGGGCCTGTAGCTCAGTTGGTTAGAGCACTGCTCTGATAAGGCAGGGGTCGAAAGTTCAAATCTTTCCAGGCCCACTATCATAGTAGATAAAGAGGCGGCAGTCGAAGCAAATTTCTCTTTGTCGAGCCTCGAAATCTGATCTCGGGGCTGTAGCTCAGTTGGGAGAGCGCGTGCTTTGCAAGCACGATGTCGCAGGTTCGATCCCTGTCAGCTCCAAAGTGTGTGTATGAACATTCGGGAGCAGCGACATGAAAGAAGATTTTCAGTAGAGATGCACGGCGTTCGTCTCTGTATTAGATAAGAAAATGATCTTTAAAATATAGATTATAGTTCTTTGACAATTAAAATTTCTGTTGATGAAGCACATTGCATTTCGTCGAGATGTAAGTAAATGTATCAAGATATTAAGGGTACATGGCGGATGCCTTGGCATTGGTTGCTGATGAAGGACGTGGCAAGCTGCGATAAGCTTCGGGGAGTGGCAAACACACATTGATCCGGAGATTTCCGAATGGGAAAACCCAACCGTAAAGGTTAACTTTAACTGAATACAATAGGTTAAAGAGGGAAACGGGGAGAATTGAACCATCTTAGTACCCCCAGGAAAAGAAAGAATAATCGATTGCCTGAGTAGTGGTGAGCGAAATGGCAAGAGCCCAAACTGATCTGCTGTAAGCCGGTGCGCGTTGGCAGATTGGGGTTGCGGGGCGTTGTGAGGTTGCAGTACCGTGCAGCCGGGAAGTTACAAAGTATATTCTTAGTCGAAGCGCTCTGGAAAGTGCTACCATAGCAGGTGATAGTCCTGTAGGCGAAAAGATCATGCCTTCCTATCGATGTCCCCAAGTACCGTGGAGCACGTGGAATTCCATGGGAAGCTGGGAGGACCATCTCCCAAGGCTAAATACACACCAATGACCGATAGTGAACTAGTACCGTGAGGGAAAGGTGAAAAGCACCCCGAGAGGGGAGTGAAATAGTACCTGAAACCATGTACCTACAACCAGTCGAAGTCTGTAGCAATACGGATAACGGCGTACCTTTTGTTTAATGGCCCAGCGAGTTACTCATGTGCAGCAAGGTTAAGCCCCGTCGGGGCGAAGCCGGAGCGAAAGCGAGTCTGAATAGGGCGTTCAGTTGCACGTGGTAGACGCGAAGCCTGGTGATCTAGCCATGACCAGGATGAAGTCTCAGTAAAATGAGATGGAGGTCCGAACCGACTATTGTTGAAAAAATAGCGGATGAGTTGTGGCTAGGGGTGAAAGGCTAATCAAACCAGGCGATAGCTCGTTCTCCTCGAAATATATTTAGGTATAGCCTCATGCGTATAGTATCGGAGGTAGAGCACTGAATGGACTAGGGGACCTACCAGTCTACCAAACCCAATCAAACTCCGAATGCCGATACTCAATACATGGGAGTCAGGGTGCGGGGGATAAGCTTCGTGCCCGAGAGGGAAACAACCCAGACCATCAGCTAAGGTCCCTAAGTGTATGTTAAGTGACTAAGGATGTACGTTTGCCTTAACAGCTAGGAGGTTGGCTTAGAAGCAGCCATCCTTTAAAGAAAGCGTAATAGCTCACTAGTTCAGCGAATGCGCGCCGAAAATTTACGGGACTAAACATACTACCGAAGCTATGGAATTAGTAGCAATTCTGGATTGGTAGAGGAGCGTTCTGTAAGCCTGCGAAGGTATCCTGTAAGGGATGCTGGAGGTATCAGAAATGAGAATGCTGGGATAAGTAGCGATAATGAAAGTGAAAAACTTTCACACCGAAATTCTAAGGTTTCCTGGGCAAGGCTCGTCCTCCCAGGGTAAGTCGGGTCCTAAGTCGAGGCCGAACAGGCGTAGGCGATGGAAAACAGGTTTAAAATTCCTGTACCAGTTATAGTGCGATGGGATGACGCAGAAAGCTATGGTCAGCCCCCTGTTGGTGGGGGTCTAAGCATATAGGCGGATCACTCAGGCAAATCCGGGTGGTCATTCAACGCTGAAGTGTGAATCGGGACGGGAGTCTTCGGACGAACAAACTGACCGATGCTCGGCTGCCAAGAAAAGTCTCTAAGCTTAACTGATAATTGCCCGTACCGTAATCCGACACAGGTAGATAAGGCGAGTAGCCTAAGGTGCGCGAGAGAACCGTGGTAAAGGAACTCGGCAAATTAGCCCCGTAACTTCGGGAGAAGGGGTGCTCTGCGCAATCAGAGCCGCAGTGAAGAGGCCCAAGCGACTGTTTAACAAAAACACAGCACTCTGCTAAATCGTAAGATGACGTATAGGGTGTGACACGTGCCCGGTGCCGGAAGGTTAACAGGAGATGTTAGCTAGGTTTCCTGGCGAAGCGTTGAATCGAAGCCCCGGTAAACGGCGGCCGTAACTATAACGGTCCTAAGGTAGCGAAATTCCTTGTCGGGTAAGTTCCGACCTGCACGAATCGTGTAACGACTTGGGCACTGTCTCTACCACGGACTCGGCGAAATTGGACTTCTGGTGAAGATACCAGATACCCGCAGCTAGACGGAAAGACCCCATGAACCTTTACTGCAACTTGGCATTGGGTTTCGCCTGCGCATGTGCAGGATAGGTGGGAGACTTTGAAGTCGGAGCGCCAGCTTCGATGGAGTCAACCTTGACATACCACCCTTGTTCAGTTGGAATTCTAACCTAGCGCCCTGAATCGGGTGCAGGAACAGTGCCAGGGGGCCAGTTTGACTGGGGCGGTCGCCTCCCAAACAGTAACGGAGGCACACAATGGTTCCCTCAGCATGGTCGGTAATCATGCGTCGAGTGCAAAGGCATAAGGGAGCTTAACTGCGAGACAAACAAGTCGAGCAGATGCGAAAGCAGGTCTTAGTGATCCGGCGGTTGGAAATGGAACTGCCGTCGCTCAATGGATAAAAGGTACTCTGGGGATAACAGGCTTATCGCGCCCGAGCGTTCACAGCGACGGCGCGGTTTGGCACCTCGATGTCGGCTCGTCGCATCCTGGGGCTGAAGAAGGTCCCAAGGGTTTGGCTGTTCGCCAATTAAAGCGGCACGCGAGCTGGGTTCAGAACGTCGTGAGACAGTTCGGTCCCTATCTACTGTGGGCGTACGATATTTGAGAGGAGCTTTTCTTAGTACGAGAGGACCGGAAAGGACGTACCTCTGGTGTACCAGTTGTTCCGCCAAGGAGCATCGCTGGGTAGCCATGTACGGAACGGATAACCGCTGAAAGCATCTAAGCGGGAAGCCAGCCTCAAGATTAGATATCGCGTGGGGTTTACCCCCCTGAAGGATCCTTGAAGACTACAAGGTCGATAGGTCACAGATGTAAGCGCAGTAATGCGTTCAGTCGAGTGATACTAATAATCCGTGTGGCTTGATACTTTTTTACTTTCATCACGACTCCGTAATGTGCATTCATCAACAGAATATTCTATTGCCAAATTCAACTACACCAGATTTAAATTCCTGGTGGTTCTTGCGTAGGGGCCACACCCGTTCCCATCCCGAACACGGAAGTTAAGACCTACTGCGCCGATGGTACTGTGTGGGCGACTGCATGGGAGAGTAGGGCACTGCCAGGGTTAATTTTAAAGCTCTCATCTATTTCAGATGAGAGCTTTTTTTATGGGTAAAATTTCACAAAATAATAAATCTGTTTAAATTTTGAGTTTACTCTTTCCAAACATCATTATAACTTCAAATTTCCACTCAGACTATTTTGGTTTTTTAAAGTAAATACCTCATAAGTATTTACTTACAAAAAACAATTATTATATTAAATAAAGTACATGCTTCCATAATCATTATCATTCAACAAACAATAAAGGAGTTGTTATGCGCATATCTGCTACTGTTATACTAATATTCAGCATTTCGATTACATCTGTGTTTGCAAAGAAAAATCCGTATATGGTAAGAGGAACTGAAGAGTATAAGAATGTGACTGAAAAAGTGATTGGAAATTGGGAAATAACCTCGTATGTTAGAGATGATCGGGGAGAACAAATTACTGGTATTTATAAAAAAGCAGCATTAGAACTCCTTTTCGATGATAATAAAAGAAATAATGCTGTATGGAAATTCTATTTGTCTGATTCAGTAGTTCAAGCAAGATCTAAAGATGACAGAGAAAAAGATTCAACTTTAAAAATCGACAATTACATATTACTCATTAAAGGTAAATGGGACATATATGATAAAGAACCAAATTTATTTAGATTTACAACGGGAGAAGAACCTGAAATTGAAATCATGGGAAGTGGTAATACCATTAATGATTTTGCATCAGGACAGAATGCATTGCTTGGTGGCACTAGTGCATTGAAGAATATTTCTGGTCCTGCCGGATTTATAGCATCGAAAGCGGCAAAATCCAAAACCGGATTTAATGACATAATTGCACAGATTCCTTACAAGGCAGAATTTACAATCAAGGAGAATGTTATTGATTTAAAGGGAAACAGTAATCTTCTTTTCAAAGCTAAAAAGTAATGTGATATAGTTTTACAGGTTAAAAGTACGATTTTTAGTCTTTATTTGTTTTCTGCGTTTTTGAAGATACTCTTCTTTCAAAATAAAAATAAATGTAAACAAACTATAAACAACAAAGAGACAGGTAAACCAGATTACCTGTCTCTTTGTTATTTTCTTTCGTTTTCTGATTCTCTTCTGTGAGGACTATACTTTCTTTTGGGAAAGTGAAAGAATCTTTTTTATCTCTTCACCATGCAATTCTACATAGGCGTTTGCAGGAGTATTTTCACAATTTCTGCAAGATGCATCGTACGCACAGTTAATGGTACCACATTTTTTACATGAATAATGTTGCACCATTTCATCATACCATGCTGAGTAGCCAATTTCTTTGATTCTTTGTAAGGAGTTTTCAATCTCAAGGCGATGAGCGACATTCGGCTGAGATCTAAAGTCCAGTACTAATTGACAGGGATATTCACCGCATTCTGAACAGAAGTTGATATTTTTTTGCGATACACATGTTTTCATTTTACAAGTGGCACAATAAGGACTGAGTTTGTGGGATCTGCATCCATCACATTTGACTTGCTCCGAAGTCATTTTGTATCGCTCTGCAATTTTGGCAAGCTTTTCACCGTTTTCCTTTGTTGCAAGATACAATCCACATGCTTCACAGAAAAGACCACAATGCGCGGCTGTGTCGAGTTTTTGAGGTTCAATAGGTACCATCTTTACTCCCGGCTAATTTTGAAATTACATTCATTTACACATTTACAGCTTCACTGGTTTTCTGTTCAATAACAAAATCAGTGGTAACCTTGACATTATTTTTTATCATTGCCCAGACAGGGCAGAGTGATTCTTCAGAAATAGAAATGGCTCTCGTAACTGACGCGCTATCAGCATTGTCAGAAGTGATCCTAAAAATCAAATGAATAGTTTCAAAACAGGTTGGATGAGAATCTTTTCGAATGCCACTGGCGTGAACTATCAACCCGTTTACATTCTTATTCATTTTTCTAAGGATAAGCGCGACACTGGAACCTGAACAAGATGCAAGACTTATAAGAAATAATTCAAGAGATGTGTATCCATTACCAGTTCCAATTGGGGCAGGATAATCGATATCGATAGTGGGATAAGAACGTAAACTGCTTTGAAAATGGATTTTGTCATCTGTCAGAACAATTGTTGCTTCACGTTTTTCGCCCATGTAACACCCCTGGTTAAGTTTTAAAAGGTACGAGAATTGGGAAATTAAAAAAAACATACCAAATTCAAAAAAATAAGTAACTTAATTAAAATATAATCTTAAAAGCGGAGGAAAATTAAAATATGTGAAAAAAATCACTTTATTTGAGCAAGATTGAGAACTATAAATAAAGACATGTCTGAAGATTGGTGGATTAAGGGGGATAAAGAAAAGTTGTATTGAGAATGAGCTTGAACGTAAGTTTTTGAGGAAAACTATACATAGAAAGGTAATGATCAGTTTTAATAGTCAAATGTTTGATCAATCGAATACTCTGCAATATTTGTTATTGATATTCTCAATAAAGCCTGTTCCTGTATTTGATGCATTGTGATCGACTTTATGATTTTTAGAAGAAAAGGTTTACTTAAAATGTAAAGGTTTTGATTAATAGAGAATTTTATATGAGCGCCTTAAGCCACTTGTAAAAGCAAAAATACAGGTACTGCTTTATGAGGCATTTGAAGATCCAGAGTTCTCCATTGGACTGGATAATTCACGTTTTATCACTTTCAGGTACAATAAAACTAAAATTGGTTACTTTGATTAGCGATATATTAACCGGGATGATTGTTTCGAGCGCATTTTTCTCATTAATACAAGGCTTTGCAATTTTAGTCGATTATTTTTTAGAATTAATTGACGGAAAACATGGTGAATATAAAGAAATGAGAAGGCTTTCCTGGATTTATACATATTGATATTGGTAACTATCGCTCTCAAGTAAATAGATAGAATAAACAATGAACAGTATCTTCAACTTTAATCAAAAGTTGATAAAAATAGGATTCCATTTCTCAACTTCTATCAAAAGTTTCGAAATTTAGTCCTCCATTCCTCTCCTTTAAAGTGAAGTTGCTAAAATATGTGTTCCTTTCTTCTACTATTGTCAGAAGTTGCAATGTAATTATGTAATTTGCTCTGGTTTGAAAAAAAATTCAATAAAAATGCGATCACATTCTCTTCTTTTAACTAAAGTGGATAAAGAAATATTCATTTTTCTCAACTTTAGCCCAAAGTAGAAACAAAATAGCTCGATTTCTTTGAATTCGAACTAAAAGTAGAAACAAAATACTTAAAATTTACTTGCTTCTTGCGAATGTTGAGAAAATTCATTCATAAATTTTCAACTTTAAATAAAACCTGTTGAAATAAGCGTACAAATTATCATCTTTGAATAAAAATTGTAAAAAATAGGGCTCAACTGATGGACTTGAAATGAAAGTTGATCAATTGAGATCTGAACTTTTACACTTTTGATTAAAGTTGGATCAGACAAGAGAAATAGTACCGTATTTATATTTGGTCCTTTTCAGCAGGAATGCCGTTTGGGTTATACAATGCGCTAAACTATTAAAAAAGCTCGATTACATGTATTGTGGACTAATATTATTTGCTGGAATTCCCTCCCCGATAAATTTTTCTGGGAAAAGGGGAGGGAGATATACATGAGAGCAGATGGATAGAGGAATAAGTCTATAATACATTTCGGAAAACATAATTTATGATGCTGAAGCATTCTCTAACAGGTCATCTTTTTCTTCTGCTTTTTCAGCACGAGTAACCCTTGCCTGGATCTTTGGTGCCAGTTCAGAAATTGCCGCATTAATTTCGTCAATTACCGGTTTCATTGTTTCGGGATTTATAACTTCCAGTATTGTAATGTAATTAATGACATAGGAGAGACTTTTACGGACTGCACTTTGCAATGTTGAGAACTGGATATCGGAAACGGCTGTTGAATTAATGGAGTTTCTTTTATTGTAGACCGTCTCGAATGCTTTATGTTCGTTAGTTAATTGCGTTACATACTCAGTCAGACTAAGCGCGCTTATGGCTGCAATGTTTTTTTCGTCAGCAAGATCAGAAAGAAGTGCTGTTAAATAGTGGGTTTCCGATTCATACGATAAAGAGGTAAGTTTTGTATTATGTCTTTCAAATACACTGAGCAATTGTTCAGCTGCATTTGAGATCGCTGGTACTAAATTCTTTCTGTCTTATATGTTGCAGAATTTTCGTATAAGTACCGTCACGCTTTTGATCGGCAGCAGCTACTTCTTTATCCATGGATGCATCACGTTTAATAGCACCTGATCTGATCTCAAGTGCGGTGCAGTCCTCATTAAGCTTGCCATTAAGAGTAACAAGGTTTGGTTCAGTAGAGAAATCATGCTTTGCAATTATAGAATAGACACTTTTTCCAAAAGTTCCGACTTCTGCGAATTCCATTTTGGAGTATGGCATTGGTTTTAGTGGCATAATACCTCCTTTTAATGTTTGTTTTGGGAAAAAATATTTTATGAGAATGAAAAAAAATTACCGGAAAAGAAAATTTTAATACAAACGGAAAATCAACTACATGAAAACTATCTAAAATGCTTTAAATGGAAAAAATGCTGAAATTAAATGAGAGAAGTTTTTATTTAATATAGGTGCTGGCAAAATGGGAATAAAAAATAAATCGAAAAAAAGATACGTTGTGTCTATATATCAGAATTCCAATCTGGTTATTATTGAAAATTATATTTCTATTCTTAGTTTACAAGCTTTCTGATCTGACGATTGCCTTTTTTCCCAGCGAAACTGATCCATCTTTCATCGTAAACTGATAGAAATATCTATCGGAAATGAAGGTGATATATCCTTTCTGAGGAGAATCAAAGTAAAGACTTCCGAATTGTGAGATTAACCCCTGATCACAGTAAAACATTGCCGTATCTGTTGCAGATGTTGAATACTTGCCGGCAAAGTAACTTCTAACTAATGATAAATCCTGCACTGACAATTGTGACTGCGCAATATAAGAACCGGTTACTTTCCGGTTTCCGCCGGCATTTCCGAAACGGACCTTCTGATTGAGCATTTGTTGCGTTATAAAAAAGTTGTATTTCAGTTTTGAGGTATCATCATAGTGATTCATGGGAAAGGTCATCGGAAAAGAATCTGAAACAATCCTTGATCCGGACAGATCAATTTCGAGTGAATCGCGTTCTACCAGAGTGGTAATATCCTTAATGAAAAACGGAGCGATACGGGCTACACCGAAGTAATTAAAGAAAATTGCCTCGAATGTTGGCATCAGAACTGTATTCGAGTCACTCATTTCAGCGGAAAGCGTATACCGACCCTGAATTTCTCTGCGACCTGTGAATTTCAGGTCTCCTAACGCGATATTCATTGATATATGCGGTTTCAGCGGATTAGAAATATCGACTTTGAAACCGTTTGTCAGATCCCAGAGAGGCCCCTGCTCGTAAGAGTAATAGGGAGGAGTCAGTTGTATTTTGAAAGATCTGATATACGACTCCGGATCAAACAGGTCGTACCTGATAGTGTCATTTTCTTTATGGCTATTACTGGTCGAGCCATACAGGAATGCCGCATTCATTGTCAAGTCATTATTTCCAAGTGTATAAATGCCATTTGAGAAGCTCTTTTTATAGGGGAGCGCGATAGAATTATAATCTATTGTTCCGGTAATGTTTTTTAAAAGTTCAAAGATAAAATTGCCGACAGACATGCTTTCCGATTTGTTCCTGTATGTAAAATAACGGCCCATAAGGACAATCGGCTTCATGGTATATTGGCTTTGAGAGTAAAAAGCGCATGAGGTATCCATTGATAAATCAATGTCTGGCAACAGAATGTCAACTTTGAATCGCGGGAGAACGAAAATCGTTTTAACGTCTTCTGAAGTATTTCCAAGCTGATCGATAAGACGAATAGCAACAGAATAGGTACCGGCATGCAGAATGGGAATTTTTATGTTTGCGTTGCTAAATAATGTTGTATCGATTGCGCCATCATTGCCGAAATCCCATTGATATCTGGTAACCAGCCCCGCTTCTTCCACTGGTTTAGATGATACTCCTCCAAAGAAAGAGATTGTATCAAACTGGAAAAATGGTCCATTACTATTGCAATAGATCAGTGCTTTACTTTCTACGGTGAAGGCAGATGAGTGGCTATCTGAAGGATTATCCAATGACCACATACATCTGAGGAGCACGATTACTGATAAAATAAATAGTCCCGAAATAAAAATTTTAATGCTTTTCATGTTTCCTCTTAAAATGAAACCATCATGACAATAAAACCAGCACCGGCAAGCACTCCGCCGCCAATCTGCAAAGCATTACATGCTGTTACTTTTTTCCGTAACCGGTTGGTGTTTTCAGTAAATGCTGATTTTTTATACTTATCGTAATAATCTTCACCTACAAAGTGACTGGTAAGGGCTATTATGGTTCCACTGCTGATCATAATGATTCCGGATACGATACCATTATGATTATTGGTTTGTTTTGTATCTTTACTAAGCATCCCTATAACAGGTCTGGATTCGGTTAATTGACCGGAAGTAGATATCAATGATGTAGTTACATTAAATTTTTGTTCTGATTGAGCCTGCGTTTTGTTTACTTCCATTAAAAGGATAAGACAAAATATCCAAATGAGAGCTGTGCGGTTCTTATACAGTATACTCTTTTCTGTTCGCATCGATTACACTTCCAGAGATAAAAAAAAATAATAATAATGGATGATAACGATCTTATGATTAATCAATATAAATTGCGAGTAGCAAGGAAGAAGTTTTTTGGTGCTGATTTCAGGTAGTTTTGTCTAACTTTTTGAAAAATATAATTATATGCTCATTTAATATCTGTTAAGTAACAGTGTCTGAGCCATGTAAATAAAAATATTGCTGTTCCAGAATTTGTTGGTCTGATAAATTCGCTATTTGGTATGATCTTTTTTGGTTGTTTTCAACCATTTTATACTATTTTATTGGTGGTAAATTAATACGACCCAGTATTCGTTGACCGGTGTAAATAAATTCTATAATAAATGATCAAAAGATCTCAATCACTCAGGAGGGCCCATGACAATAGAGTGCCAGAATGCACAACTAACCTCAAATCAAAAAGGACAACCTCTTTCATGGTTTCAGGAACGATTATGGGTTCATAACCAAAAAAACCCTGATGACACAAGTTACAATATTCCTGTAGTATTTCAGCTTGAGGGGCCTCTTGATCTATCAGCGTTGAACAGAAGTTTAAATACAATTATCAATCGGCATGATAGTTTACGTGCGCGGTTTATGACTGCAAAAACAGGCGAACCAGTACAGGTTATTTCACCTCATGAAGAATTACAAATAGCAGTTGTTGACGCCAAAGAAGAACAAATCCCGGATTACATTAAAGCGAACCTTGAGTACGTATTCGATCTCTCCAAAGGGCCGATGTTGATTGCTAAGATAGTCCGGATTGGACCGGAAAAACATATTTTGTTAATAAATGTTCATCATATATCTGCCGATGGCTGGTCAATTGAGAATGTTTTTTTCGCTGAACTCAGGGGGTGTTATGAAGCGTTTTGTGCAGGAGGTCTGCCCAAACTCCGACCGTTACCGGTACAGTATGTAGATTTCGCTCATTGGCAACGACAACAAGATTTACTTGAGCAGCTTGCTTATTGGCAAAAGCATCTTTCTGATTACGAAGATACACTATTACTTCCTACTGATTTCCCGCGCCGTGCAGTTTCAGGACGGACCAGCGATTCTTTTACCTACGAATACAGTTGTGATTTTTCCCAGAAACTTGAGCGGTTCTCTCAAGCAAATGGTTGTACACTTTTCATGTCTCTGATCGCAGGTTTTAGTCTATTAGTAAACCGTTACACAGGGAAAGAAGATCTATGTATCGGTACTACTACCTCTGGCCGAACACAACCCGAACTGGAAGGACTGATTGGTTTTTTCATCAATATCCTGCCGCTGCGTTTTGCTATTGACGAAACAAAAAGTGTTCGTGATTATGTTCATCACGTCCGTCAGGTATCTATCGAGGGCTTTGATCATCAGATGGTACCTTTTGAGCGAATTCTTTTTTCTCTTGGATTGGATCGAAGTAAAGGAAACAACCCTCTCGTACCTTTGATTTTGCGACATCAGAATTTTCCACGCTCAAGTCTCGAATCCAATTCGCCGGGTGGTTTGAAATTTACACAATATCACGGTGACGAATCGGTTTCAGGAATGTCGCGTTGTGAACTTGAGTTATCGTACACTGGAGACGCGCACGCACTGAAGATTGAGGTTTGCTATGCTGCCGATTTATATCGAAGAGAAACAATAGAGAGAATTCTTCGCCAGCATGAACGACTGCTCGAAGCGATGTTTATCAATGAAGATCGTCCTTTGAGTGAGCTGTCTTTACTGGGTTCTGACGATATTGAGCGATTCTGTGTTCAATATAATCAAACAGATAAACCTCTGCTTGAAACCACTTTCGTGCAAAGGTTTGATCAGCAAGTGATTCGTACACCTGAAAGTATAGCTTGTGTTGATAGTGAAGGCGAGTGGAGTTATGCCGAGCTTTTGTCGATATCCAACAAAATCGCACATGTATTGATTGCGGAAGGAATCAAGCCGGGAGATATTGTTGGCGTATGTATAGAACGGCGTAAATTGCTTATTGCATGTCTCCTTGGAGTATGGAAAGCTGGAGCGGCATATGTTCCATTAGATCCGTCCTATCCCGATACATATTTACATCAGATTACTGAGAATGCTGGTCCGGTTCGGATACTTTGTTCTTCCGAAGTACAAGTCAAAGCCGGATTTGCCAAAGAGCAATGTATTGTACTTGATAGCAAATTAGAATGTCTTTCATCTATCTCGGAAGAATCACCAAAAGTCATAATCACCGCCAATGATCTTGCGTACTTGATGTATACATCGGGTTCTACAGGAACTCCAAAAGGTGTTCGAGTGCCGCATCGTCAGCTTATAAACTGGCTGGCGGGAATTGAGAGTCGCTGGCCTTTTGAACCCGATGAAATAGTTGGTCAGAAAACTACCTTCGCTTTTGCGGTTGGCGTAAAGGAATTGTTTGCTGGTTTGCTAAATGGATGCAAGATCGCTATGATTAAGCCGGAAACGACCCAGGATGTACGTGCATTTGTTGCGGCACTTGAGATTTACAAAGTCACCCGGCTAAACTTAGTACCTTCTCATCTGGCAACAGTACTCGATTATTTGCGTGAAAATGGAAGAAGCCTGCCTGATTTAAAGCTTTGTACGACCGCAGGTGAAGCATTGACAACAGAGGTAGTAACCGCTTTTCGGGAACTACTGCCAAAAGCCCGATTACTAAATAATTTCGGTTGCACAGAATTGAATGATATTACCTACTACGATACTGCAGACTATAACGGGAAGGGCTTTGTACCTATTGGTAAGCCTATTCAAAACACAAAGCTTTACGTCTTGGATCGGCAGGGGCGATTGGTTCCGGAAGGTGTTCCTGGTGAACTTTATGTGTCTACAGCAGGAATGTCTAATGGTTATCATAAACTTGCCGAAATGACAGAGGAAAGATATTTGCCCAACCGCTTTGAACCGGATTCAAAGAGCTGTCTATACAATACTGGTGATGTAGTGCGATATTTATCAGATGGTAATATCGAATACCTCGGTCGCTGGGATTTCCAGGTAAAGATTCGCGGGTTCCGTGTGGATGTCCGTCATGTGGAAAAGACCATAAAAGATTTTGAGGGCATAAAGACCGTTGCAGTTGTTGGAGATGGAAAGCAATTAATTGCTTACTATGTACTCAAGGATAATCAAACGCTAAATATTGGCATTTTGCGCGAATTTCTGCAAGCCCGTTTACCATCCTATATGGTTCCGACTACATTTGTCATGATGAAGGCAATGCCGCAATTACCAAACGGTAAAATGAACCGATTAGCCTTGAAGCCTTCACTTGGAGTACTGCAGGGGAGCGTGCCTTATGCTGCGCCAAATAATGACACAGAACGTACACTTGCAGCAATTTGGTCTGAAGTGCTACAAGTGGCTGAGGATGAAATAGGACGTCATTCGAATTTCTTTGAAACCGGCGGTCATTCACTGGCAGCAGTTCGTGTTGTAGCAAGAATCAAGGAACGATTGCATTTCGAATTAGGTTTATCGATACTATTCAAGTATCCGCAACTATCTGAGCTTAGCGATTATATTCGTCGAGAACAGAAAGATGGTGTGGACGAAAGTGATGAAACAGATAATGTAATAATAAAAAGAGCACCTTCAGGCGCAGAGAATCAGAGGGTTCCCGGGCTTCTTGAAAATAAAGTTGTTCTTGTGACCGGGTCAAGCCGTGGTATAGGCAGTGCAGCAGTTCGTCTGCTGGCAAGTCAGGGAGCCAAAGTAGCGATCAATTACATGCAAAGTGATGTCAGGGCCAAACGTGTCAAGGAAACTATCGAGCAGGATGGTGGAACTGCGGAAATTTTTAAAGCCGATGTGACATCAATGGAACAAATAAACGAACTCGTTGAACAGGTTCATACTCGTTTTGGGGAAATTGATGCTTTGGTTGTCAATGCCGCGATAGGTTTTAGAATGCAGTCGTTTATTGATTACGAATGGGACGATTTTTCGCGTAAAGTAAATGATGAACTGAAAGCTATGTTTTATTTATGTAAAGCAGTTGTTCCGGAAATGATTGAGCGCCGAAATGGAAGTATAATAGCGGTTTCAAGTACAATGTCAAAAGCTGCCGAGAATTGTTTTATTGCACATAGTACAGCGAAAGCGGCTCTCGATGCATTTGTACGCTCGCTTGCTAATGAGATTGGGCAGTACAATGTACGTGTCAACACAGTAGCTCCCGGACTCACTCTTACGGACGCAACTGCCAATTTATCACCGCAACGTAAAGACGCTGCATCATCACGATGTCCATTGCGACGAAACGGATTACCAAATGATGTTGCTGGTGCAATACTCTTTCTGGCGAGCGATCTATCTCAATTTATGACTGGAACCTATATTCCTGTCGATGGCGGATTTACGATGTTGTAAAAACGAGTATGTGTTTTGAAAATTAGAAAAATAATCTAATTCAAATTTCCGTTCAGGGTAGCAATAACTGCCACTCATGGTGAGTTTGTCAAATCCATGAGTGGTTTTTTTGTAAGTATAGTTACGTCAATTAATATTATGTTTTGTTTCCGCAAATAATTCAATGCTCTGATCCGGGGGAAAAATAAGAGTATCAGTAGCAATATTGGTTTAGCAATATTTATTCTGTTTGAACCAGGTAATTGAATCATTTAAGCTTTCTGATAGATCTCTGAATTGTGTGGATAAGACTTTTTTAGCTTTTGAAGAATCGGGTAATTGTAATATTCTCATACGGTGTAAATCCATTGGACGTACAGGTAAATTATGTTTTTTAATTTTGCATATAAAATATGCAAGAGAAAGCATAATCATTGCAACAGAATATGGTGGTTTATGTTTGGGTAATTTCACTCCTGATATATCATGAATCGTTTCAGCAAACTTGGCAATTGAATACAGATTACCACCAATAATGAATCGTTCTCCACTAATCCCATTGTTAACTGCATTCACCATCGATTTTGCAACGTCCCTTGCATCGACAACGACAATATTTCCCGGAAGAATGAAAGGCATTTTCCCTTTGACTATAGACAATAAAACTTTACCTGCCTGAGTTGGTCCACTATCATGTGGTCCGATCATTAAACTGGGGCGTATAATGATGACTCTCATTTCCGGATGGCTCATGATATAATCATCGATCGCTTTTTCTGATTCGATTTTGCTTTTAAAGTACAGATTATCAGTTTGTTCATTAAATCCAGACCCCTCATTTTGCATCTTACATTTTAGACCTGTAACACCATTGGAGCTGACATATATAAAATTTCTGATTCCCTGTAAGCGGCAATTTTCAAGGAGTGAAATCGTCGCCTCAACATTTGTTTGACGCAAGGCAAGCTCATGATCACCCTGATGTGAGTACTCTTTGAAATATGCTGCAGTATGGAAAATGACATCGCTGCCAGCTAATGCATGGGAAAATTCAGAACATCTTGTAATATCACCATTTACGATTTGACAATTTCTTACAAATTCGTTTGTTTTTGAGCCGTTCCGGACAAGTGCTTTTACCTGATGTCCCTGTGTTAATAATAACTGTATGAGATTTGTACCTAATAGTCCTGTACTACCTGTTACGAATGTATTCATATATCCTCCGTGAATTGTTCTGTTAATAAGATAGCATACGGATGATATAAGCTCATTAACCTATGTTAATAAGTCCCATTTTTCTTCTGATTCTACTCAGCGCAACATTAGTTATCCCAAGATAGGATGCAATGTGATGCTGCTTAACTCTTTTTTCAAGTCCGGGGAAACTATTAAGAAATGATTGATATCTAGTTTCTGCATCAAAGAGAAGAAATTCGCGTTCTCTCATCTCTTTAGTACAGTAACCTTTTTCTAACAAAGAAATTAGAAATGTATTCCAGCATGGATGAGATTTTAATAATGATTTGAAGTCAGAAAATCTAATGCAAACTAATTCTGAATATTCCAATGCTTCAATAGTAAAATATGATCCGCGATTTTGTATCATTGCGCTATATGAACATATATAGTTTCTTTCAGAGAAAAAACCTTTTGTAAATTCATTGCCTTCATTATCTATATAATAATAACGTAATAGTCCACTTGAATTAAAAGCAAATTCATTTGGGATTTCTCCTTCTAAAATATAATTCTGACCTGCTTTTAATTTTTTAAGAATAACTGATTTTAAAATAGCCAGTATCTGTTCTTCTGGTATATAGCGGAGAGCTTTAAGTGAATCAATAAATATCTTTTTAATCATCATCAATCCTCATGGTAGCAGATTGAAAATAGCTGTTATACGTTAACTACCAAAATAAGAAAAGAAATTTTGTACTGTGAAGTAAATTATTTGTTTAGAATTTACATTTCAATTTATTTTACAAAAATGACCATTGATGAGATTACACATCGGTCGTTTTTATTTTGATATTGGCATAAACAACAGAGGTATCATTAAATGTACACTGCTGAATATTTCATTTCTAAGTTAAAATTGGAAACCCATATTGAAGGCGGATATTTCAAAGAAATATATCGCAATCCATTTACAATCACCGACAAAGGATACACCTATTCATTCGAAGGCGATCGGGCACTATCAACAACGATCTATTTTCTGCTCAAATCAGGACAGGTATCGAAATTCCACAAGTCGAAATTTGATGAAATCTGGTTCTATCATTACGGTTGTCCGATGGTTATTTCTATGATAGATGAGAATGGAACATACAAAAGTGTCAAGTTGGGCCTGGAAATTGAAAATGGTGAAAAACCGCAAGTACTTGTATCTGCGAATACGATATTTGGTGCAGAGCCGCTCCTGAATGACTCATTTTCACTTGTAAGTTGCATGGTTTCACCGGGATTTGATTTCAGAGATTTTATTTTGTTTGGTGAAAAAGAACTTTTAGAGAGATATCCTGAATATTCAGAAATAATTAAGAAGCTTAGTAAAAAAGAGTAGTTAGCAGGATTTCTTGATTTGAGAATACAAATAGTACTGTGTAAATTAATTAGATTAAATGCATACGTATCTATCAATCAGTACTGTAATGTTATTAGTTTAAAATGTGGAATTTTCGGGTAGCAGTAAAAGGCCCTGCCTCTATTTTTATTATATAAAACCCGCTTATCTTCGGGCAATTGTTGACAGTAATACAATGAAAACCGTTTTTTAAATTATTATAATCGATACTGTTAATTAGAAGGCCATTTATAGAATAGAATCTGATTTTAACGATAGTACTAATTGGAAGATTCAAATTTATTCTGATAGAGTTTTTTTTTACATGTATATGCTTGATATTAAAATTGAGTTTTGTCGTCGTATCTGTAATTGTGAATCGACGATTTTGACTCCATCTGCCCCATCCTGATCCATAATGAGCTTTAACCCGCCACCATAGAGGGCTCTTTACATGGAAAATGGTTTGAACCCTGTTTAGAGAAGTTATAGTAGAATCAGAAAGAATAATACTTTTCATGAGAGAATCTGCAGCAACTTGCAGATAATAACGATTTGCATTAAGAGAAACTGTTTTCCATGTAAAGTTGATGCTATTATTAGTTACTATTGCAGCATCTTCTGGAGAAATAAGAAATACCTCAGGAGGAATAGATGGTACCAAATAGAAACTTTTTCTTTTAGACCAGACTCCCTGGCCGGCTTTGTTTATAGAACAGACGCGCAAGTAGTAAGTCGAATTTACTGAAAGAGCTTCTATTTCGATATGGTTATCATGTATAAGCGAGTCAATAACTATCTGAGAAAATCCCGGGTCTGCAGATATCTGGACATGGTAGAAAGATGCTCTGTTTACGGAATCCCAGAATAGAGTACTATTGAGAGGTAGAGTATCTTTAAGGGTTGATATGATAGGCGCTTTAGGTAATTGTATTGGGATTACCGGTACACCAGTACAGTTAGGAGTTGGAAAATCGAGTAATTCCGCAACGGTAGGTGCGATATCCAGATGCGTATGATAGGCTGAATCGACCAAAGCCTTTTTCGAATCCGGTCCCAGTACCATCATCATGACATGCCTGCACCCTTCGCATCCATCACCGTGGCTTGTCCAGTCATCAGAATGCCTGCCATGATCATTTGTAATGATAAGAGTCGTTTTGTCCCTATAAATGGGATCATTCTGTATAAAATTCCACATTTCATATACAACACTATCGGCACAGTGGATTGAATTTGTATACTCATTCCAAATACCATCATGGCCATAATGATCGACTTGTCCAAGGTTGGTGATGGAAACACGGGGATGGTACTTCTGGAGAGTCGATTTAAAGTTCTGCAAGGTCACCATATCATTGTACTGGTCATTTGAATATGCGACAGATGCACCGTACTTTGGACCGTAATCAGGATTTATGCTCGAGGAAAGTACGTCAAGTTTGTCTTTTCCAAGTATTATAAAGGTATTAGTTGCATTAGAAATACTATTTTTTCGGAAATGTTCGAAAATAGTAGGTGTTGCCGAACGTTCTGAGCCATCGTTGGAAAAGTTTTGCCATTTACCTGTAATGATTGAAAGGTGTGATGAAACTGTTAATGTAACACTATCGTTATAATGTCTGGTGAAAATGGTTGCTTGCGGTCTTAATTTATTCCATATCAGAGGAATAAATTTATGTGTAGTATCTCCGAAAGTTTCACTATATCGTGCTCCATCAATTATCACGATATGTACATTCTCAGTTACATAAGCACATAAAGGACTGCAGAGAAATAAAATGACTAATAGTACTTTCCAAAAAAGAATCATCATAAATATCTGCTATGTTTTAAAAGGATTAATCACTACTTATAATTTACGGATCTTTAGCATTATTAATCATAATAATAAATTCCACAGTCGATCAGGTTGAAAAACACGCAAATAAAAAAGGCTTGAGATAAATTATGCTGCCATATATTTAATCAATCAATTACTTAATATCTTTAATCAAACCGAAATATTTGAGAATATGATTAGTAATTCTTTCAGCTGCATTTCCATCTCCATAAGGATTTTGAGCCATTGCCAGTTTTTTATGTTCTTCTTGTGAATCAAGGATTTTGCGAGATTCGCTGATAATAGAATCGCTTTTTGTCCCTACAAGACGAACAGTTCCAGCTAAAACAGCTTCAGGACGTTCAGTTTCATTTCGCAGTACGAGAACCGGTATACCAAGCGAGGGGGCTTCTTCCTGTACACCCCCAGAGTCTGTAAGAATAAGATATGCGTGTTTCATGACTGTAACGAAATCGAAATAATCCAGAGGGTCAACTAAATGGATATTAGGAATCCCCGATAAAATCTGAGTTGCGGGAACCTTGACATTTGGATTCAGATGAACAGGATATATAATTTCCACATCAGAATAGGCTAAAGCAATAGTTTTCAGTGAATTGAAAATTTCTATCATCGGTTCACCAAAGCTTTCTCTTCTGTGAGCAGTAACAAGTATCAGGCGTTTTCCATTCAAGTTGATTTCAGGAAAGGGGAATGGGTGTTCCTGTTTGACCGATAACAAAAGCGTGTCAATCACTGTATTCCCAGTCACAAAGATTGTTTCAGGTGATATGCCTTCATTCAACAGGTTTTGTCTGTTACCTTCTGTTGGGGCGAAATTCAGATCTGCACAAACGGTAATCAATCTCCTGTTAATTTCTTCAGGAAAAGGGAAATATTTCTGTGATGTTCGTAGACCTGCTTCAACATGGCCTACAGGAATTTTAGAATAAAAGGCACATAAAGCACCAAGAAATGCAGTAGTAGTATCTCCTTGAACAAGGAGCATTGATGGGGAAGATTCAGTGATAACCTTTTCAAAAGCACTAATGGCTTTACTGCTAAGTTTAAAGAGCGTCTGGTTAGGTTCCATCAGATCCATTTCGTAATCGACAGTAATTTCAAACCGTTCTAGAATCTGAGTAAGCATTTGCCTGTGCTGGCCAGTTGATATTGTGATTGTATCAATTGAATTCCGTTTTTTCAGGGATTTGATAATTGGAACCATTTTAACAGCTTCAGGTCGGGTTCCAAAAACAACTGCAATTTTTATTTTTTCCATTTGTTCACCACTGGTTTTATGTAAAGAAAAGGATCAATCCAGAACCTTTTGACCTGGATTGAATTCTGAAAAACTAAAATAAATAAAAATCAAAAAAATTGAAACTTTTGCTGAATAATATTATTACCAGTTTTCAGGATCAAGAAGTAGTTCCCTGAAGATATCTGGAGTCCTTTAGAAAATGAATGTGTACCTTTTTCAAAGATTGTTTTATTGCTTGCATATAAAATTCTGCCACAATTATCGACTATAGAAAATGATACTGCAGATTTTGTGTTTACATCGAATGAAGCAAGTATTTTTTTTCCGTTTGTTTTGATTGTCATCTTAGTGTTGGGAGGTTCCGATACATGCATTCTATTTATATTTAATAATTTTGTTCCCTGGCCTTTGAAAGCAGTACAAATGGAACCATCCGAAACGGCAACTACATCGTTAGTACCATCATCATTAATATCTGCTGTGGATGAAACTGCAGTAACCGTTCCGCCCATATATCCAGACCATAATTTATCTCCGGATGAAAGTACATAAACCGAATCATTAGTTGATCCAAAGATACATTCATCCTTATTATCTCCGTTTACGTCTTTAAGATTGCAAATAGATGTCACTGTCTGATTATCACCAGTTGAGTAGGTCCAGAGATCCTGAATGACGACACCAGAGGCTTTCCCTGAAATGCAGTGGATTTTACCAGTACCATCACCGATTATTGCATCTGCAAAACCATCACCATCTTGGTCTCCGATTACCGATACAACAGTTGCACCACTATCAACGGAATGAGTCCAAATGATGTTCCCATCTTTACCATTGACCAGATATCCTTTATTATCACCACAGGCAGCAAGCACTTCATTGATACCATCGTTATTGATATCAGGAAATGATTTTACATCCCAAATATCGCCAGTTGTAACACATTTCCATTTGGCTACAGGTGTTTTATTGGCCGGTGATAGACAGAAAATCGCATTGCTTGATGCACCTACGATGATTCCGTATAAAGAAGTGTTGTTGTAAATAACACAAACACTGTTTGCTCCTGAGAGTGCTTTTTTGTTAGGAGCTCCACCTACTGCTTTTTTTGCAATCATTACCGGATTGGTATTGAAAATCCAGAGTGGAGTATTCAAACGAGGTTCGGGTGCAGGATCCCACATATTTGGAACCAGTCCTGATAAACAATATACAGAATCATTGTCCGCACCAGCTATGATTTCCGGAACGCCATCTCCATTTATATCTGGTATTTTATCAATGGAAAGGATTGTAGCGGAATTTGCAATGTATATCCAGAACAGAGTACCACTGCCACCTGACATAAGAGCGATTGTTCCATTCATGTCACCAATTGCGATATCAGGTCTTTTGTCAATATTCATATCAGGAACAGCTTTTATTGCGTTAACAGAACTCAAAAGCGGATATGACCAGAGTGGTTCACCTGGTTTATTCTGTCCAGCTCCGCTTTTCCCTTCAAGCAGGTATAGTGTGTCAAAATCTGTTCCGATAACAAGGTCATTTCCACCATTTGCAATAGCAGGATCGGAGCAGTCCCCAATTGTATCCATCGCCGCTATTGAACCATCTGCAGAAAATGTCCATAAAGGCGAGCTGTTTTCAGCAATTGACATCATAAAGAATGAAAATGCTGTGATCAGAAGTTTTACCATTGTGCGTTTCATGTAACCTCCCTATGACTAAATGCCAAGTCCATACCAGAATGAAAAGCCAGCACGAAACGTTGAAAATATTCCATTCTGAGGTTTGGGTTCAGATGATTTTGTATTGAGATAAATTCCCGCATAATAACCCGCATTGATATCAAGCGATATTGATTTAAAAGGTATGTAATGAATTACTGGTCCGGCTATAAGACGATTGGTTTCCCAATCTCCGAGAGCATCGAGCCAAAAATTAACAGACAATGATAAAACAAAAGAACCTAATACAGCATGATTTGCAGTAATACCGATTTCTGGATTGAGGTACAGTGATCCGTTTAGAATTAACGTATCTCTCCGCGGGAAAAGAAAAAGAGAATCTTTTTCCTGTTCTGACTTTGGGATACGGTCTGAACCAATTTTCTTTCTGAGAATTGATCCGACAAGTTCGCCATAAATGTTTCCCCAGAAGTGAAAAGATGGTGCAACAGAATAATCCTGTCCCCAACCTTTCCAGAATGTCAGTCCCCCTCTATATTCAGAAATAAACCCATTTGGTGAAGCTTCCAGATCGGATAGTTTCTGATAAAGCGTATCACGGCTCATTTTCAGATTGTTTTCTATTTTGAAAAGGGAATCGGAATTCACTTTTAATCCGTAATAGGCCAGTTTTGAGATGTTTTCGATTTTATCGATAGAACCGTTAATGGAATCAATAGAATTATACATTGATAAAACATCTTTCTGAATGGAATTACTTTGCATATAATATCCACCAAGAACCTCGACAAAGCTTGTTATGCTCAGAAATGAATTATAAATGACCCGGATTCCTATACCCAGATCAGTTCGGTTGTTCCAATAATATTCCTGATTACCTAATGAAATTTTGCATTTTCCGTAAATGTCGGTTGAAAAAGGTAGAGGAAGCCTTTTCCCAATATTTACGAAAAGAGATGCATCAGGATCTTCGTCGATTTCATATTTCCCTTCTGTATATGCTTCCATCCATAAAGGATAGGTTGGTTCATCTGAAGAAGATGGCAGATCTTCATCTGTATAATAGGCAGAATCTGAACCTGTCAGATCAGATTGCGCATTAGAAGTTAAAAAAAGTAAAGATGATAAAAACAGAAAACGACAGAATTTATGCATTTACATTCTCCACAGCCTTTGATTTCTTTTCAGATGGCTGCTCTTTAAAACGGACAGTTTTATCCCAAACGCCTACTCCATTTTTTGTGAAGTCAAGGTAAAGGGCGCGGAAAACAACATAGAGCCACATTTGACAATAGGTTATGTACATCAACGAAGTGATCAGAAGATTGGAAGGTCTATCTTCATCTTCATATGAAAGGACAAAGTATACCTCAACCAGGTACATAATAAACGCGCTAAGCCAAACTAAAGTGTATGGCCCAGGCATTACAATTGATATTACTCCCAAAAGACTTAGGAGAAATGTAAGATGAGAAGAAATGATTGAAGCCAGAAATAGGTAGTACAAACCAAACATGTAGAAAAATTCTCTAGTTAGACTGTTATTTCGGAATGATAGAGCTTTTTTTGCGAATTTTTGCATGACATAATTATTGCCGCGAACCCATCGAGTGCGCTGTTTTATCCATACTTTCAAGGTTTCTGGTTCCTGTTCCCATGTTACAGAAGTAGGGACAAACTGAACCTGATAATTTTTCATTTGCAAACGCACGCTGAGCTCAGAATCTTCAGTAATCGCTTTCTCATCCCAACCGCCCACTGATTCCAAAGCTTCTTTTTTAATGACATAGTTAGTTCCGGGGAGAACTGCGAATTTAGAAAACCAGAATCTTCCAGCTTGAATCATCCATTGAAAGCTAAGGGTTTCGATATTAACCATTCTTGTAAGTATGTTTCTGTTTCGGTTGATGCAGCGAAATTTTCCCAAAGCAGCAGCAAGTTTTGGGTTCCTAACCATGTAAGTACATAAAATCCGTAAAGAGTCTTTTGAAGGATTATTGTCTCCATCGTAAATAGCAATTATTGGATGTCTGCACAATTTCATCCCTTCATTGAGGGCATGTGCTTTACCGCTACCTCTTGGTGCCGAAGGCCAGGTTAAGAGACGTACACGACAATCTTCTTTCGATAGTCTCTTAACAATTTCTTCAGTTTTATCGGTCGATTTATCATTAATAACAACGATCTCTAATTTTTCTTTAGGGTAATCCATTGCAAGAATGGCTCTAACCGTCTTTTCGATCACAAGCTCCTCGTTCCGTGCGGGAATCATTGCAGAAACCATTGGTAATTGGTCATCAGCAGCAAGATCTGTTTTATCTTTATAGAATTTATTTCTGTACAGATAACCGCCCCAAGTAAGTACGAGGTTGAAAGCAATCATTCCCCACGTGACAACTACCGCAAATAGAAAAACATATTCCAGAACCGGATTTGAGAAAGGCATTTAAAATCTCCTTATGAAAACCTGAAATTACTTTTTTTGTTGTAAAGCTCGTTTCTTCCTTGAAATAACACTGACGATATAAAGCACAAGAAAAGTCAATATTACAGCTGTACTACCTATCACAATTGTATTTGAAAGACCAATGCTTGCACTCTCAGCAATTGCATCCCAGAGTGTGTTTATCTTGACGACGAGAGTATGATTCCCGGAAGGAAGTACAATAACATTGCCTTTATCACTTGATGGATTGTTATATGGAGCACCATCGATAAATACTTCTTTTGGCTTTGAAGAGAGTACAAGTGGAGCACTCTGGACAGAATTATAGGAAAGATCCATTCCTAACCATGTTAATGCTGCATTCTGAATTGTACCTCCAAATCCAAGTATAGAAGTATTCTGGATTGTAGGCAAAACAGATTTGTAAAGAGGAACATTGGAGAGTACATGACTGCCTGTTGGAAGAATAGCGCGACCCTTTGAATAGGCAGGCCAGATCAAATTGTCAATAGCTAATTTTTTCACTGATTTGTAATCAAACTCGATTTCAGTCTTTACTGGAGAATTAACTTTCCAGGCTTTTTCGCTAAATTTTTCTTTGCAGATTGCCGCTGAAGCGAAAGAGAGGTCTTTAAAATCTACATCGTAAATACTTGATTCCGTTTTGAGAATAAGACGCACTCCATTTTTAGCAGCATCGGAAACTATACTGTGGAGTTCCACTCCGCATATTTGCTTAGTTGTTTTACTTTGAGGAATTGAGTTGTCAAAATCAATTTCAACAATTGGTTTCCATTTCTTAAATATTTGGCTGGCTGAATTAACTGCATCATTAAATGAATTTAAACCTAAAGGTAGTGTGTCCATGGATAACTGCATTCTAACAAAAGGATATGATGTCTGCAGATTATCATAGAATTCATTTTGTTTTTTTGAAATCTCAAGAAATGGCCGAGTAATGATTATTTCTTTACCGCTCTGATTGCTGTTTAGATGTTTACTGGCAAAAGTAACAAAATTCTGAATTATTGTCCGTTCGATTGAATCTCTAACTGAACAAAAGACATCCCAGTACTCAGGATGTGCTATGCCATAGTAAGGAGAGTTTGATTGAGTAATGAGAAGCGGGTCATAACCGTAGATCGTTTTATAAGAGGCTCTGAAAGATGGATTAAAAGGTGTAATTTTCCCGGTATCTGCGAGGCTTTTACCTTCAAACATTTTTCCTGTTAGATTAATTCCATCCCAAGAACCAGATATAAGAGTGCGTTTTATGCCGGTAAAAGCTCCGGCTCTGCATGTATCATTTGTAAGATTCATCAGTTTACGCCAGCCGATTGTGGCTTCTTTACCGTTATCAGTTATTTCACGCCATTCCGGATGCGCCAAATAGAAACGTTCAGAAATATGGGGCAAATCAAACCAGGCATAGACTAATATCCCTGATTGGTGAAGAAGGTTTGTGAAATAATTATACTCGAAAGTATAGTTTGGATAATCCTCCCAGCCAGCAACATGTACTATACTTACTCCAGCTTTTTTCCACATCTTTACAAGATCTTCCAATGATACATTCTCACGAGTTCCTGGATCATAATACACTTCCAGGTTAGGATTGCGTAAAAGAGGAAAAAGTGAGAACTGTCTCTCTATCATATCAAGAGCGAAAGGAAATCGGGAATCAGAGCATGAGGAATCTCCGGAAATTTCCGTACTGAAAAAGATAAATTTACCATTGCCATACTCTCCACTAACTACGACGGGAGTATTTTCTGATGTGCTATATTGAATCTCATTTTCAACATCAGTTCTGAATTGACTAAAGGTTATTGTGTCTTTCAGAGAAACCGGAATACTTGAGTAGTAATCATCTTTTAATCCGGTTGTTTTCAAAGTCGTATCAGTGATATGAATACCGATCTGATCAGCCAGCGGAGAACCTTTTTCGAGTATTATTTTATTCCCGCGAGAGACCCATTGCGCTATTGTCAAAGATTGCTGAGAACTGAGTTCCTTTGCTGCACTCTCCGGAATAACTGCTAAATTGTACACTGATGGTATATCAATGAATTGATTAACTGAAACAGTATCAGGATCAATTCCACTGAAAGAAAAGAGGGTAGCCCATGCACTTTTAGTTGACTGAGTTTCCTTATCCCAAAGAATAAGTACCTTTGCGGGATCACTGTTTTTCAATTTAAGTGGAGTTGTCTCAAAAAACATTGCTTCAGCTTTACAAGTAATGGAAAAATCTTTTTTTGGAATATTATCCCAGAATTTTGGTGGGTGATCCAGTTTATCTATTGAGAAGGTCCAGCTGGATGGGCAAACAATGTTTTGATTGTAGGTACCATTTACAGGTGATGATGTACATCTGGTTTTTCTGATAGCTCCCTTATTATCTATGTACATCGTACGAATATATTTGCTCTCAGAATTGATATTAACAGATTGGGTTCCAGTCGCGTATATAAAATCACGACCTTTTACCTGGAGACTTGTATTTTTAATGTCTGCAAATGTATAACCTTGTTTGCGTATTCCATTTACAAGGTTTTTTAATACATCAAGATTTATCCAAGGGTGAAAAAAGAAACTCGCAAATCCATCCCGTACTGCAAGATTATGTTCACTTGATTCGAGCAAAGGCCTGGCATCCTGTTGATCAGAAGGAATATAGCCCAGGTTTTCAGGAATAATGCTTATTCCATCCTGATTTTTGTAAATGAAATAGGGTACAAGCTGATCAAAACCTTTTTTATCAATTACCTGGTGACGTCCATATTCAGAAGAAAAGAATTCTTTTATAGCAAGATAATCCAGTTGTGAAGCGCCATAGTGAGGGGTTTCCCAAATCACAGGATAGAGATTGTTTTTTCTGAATTCGGCCAATCCTCTTTCTATTCTTGCTTTGACATATTCTTTACTGTCTTCAAACACTGGAGCATTTTTAAGTTCATCCCAAAACTCATAATCAGATGTTGTCAATCCACGGTACTGATGAGTACTCCCATGCATAACAATTGATCCACCTTGGGAAACAGCCCTTTTAAGAGCACGAACAAGCAGAGGACGATCTGAAAGAGATAAGACAGTATTCTCATCGGGATCAACATAAAAGGGAACTACCGCAAGTGAAAATGGAATATGTTCTGAATAGAGGTAATCTGATATTTGGTCAATCTGTTTTGGATCTGATAAAACACAGATATCTTCTATTCGAACGAGTGCAGTATGCTGCTCTGGATGATCCTGATTTGTAAAAACATGAAGAAGGTCTGAAAAAACAATGTGCCTTCCACCTTCAACCATATAATCAACTGGACAATCGGCAACATACCAGAAATTTCCTGATTGAACAATATACGGCCTTTTATCACCATCATTGCTGATGGCCCATGCGTGGACCTTAACCTTTGCACTATCTTTAATATCTATTATGGTGAAAACAGAATCCTTTTTGAATAGTGATTTTCCTTTGTAATTGACCTTGTTATAAAAGTTTCCTGTAATTGTTTTTACAAAATTAAACCCTTTCGATGTGTCTGCCGTTAATATTTTATCCAGATTCAAATGAGCCCAGAAAAAATTGACATTCGTGGTGCAGGCAAAACTTTTGAAGCTCTCCGGTAAAATGGCATGTTCATCCGTCCCGATGTAAACATAGCAATCAGACATATCACTTGTGGAAAATGAATCGACATTCATCACTTTACATGAGAAATTAAAATGACCAAACAATGTGGCAATTTGACGTGCAACTCCGAGACCCGAGTTATCATGGTAAATTGACACTGTCTGTTCCGGATGGAATTTAAATGCATCTGCAATCTCATTCCAGGCATTCAGGCTGTCTGCCAGATGAGTATCATAAAATTCAACTGATTCTAATCCTGCGCTTCTTGAAGCTCTAATACTGGATGCAAGTTCCTGCGGTGTCACTTCAACCGGTCCAAGAGATGTAAGCTCGACGTGTGAAATACAATGCGTTCTTCCACTTATCATTTGCAAGCATTGCTCGATAGCTTTTTTTGTCCATTCAGGTGAGAAATTCAAAGGATCATCATAAAGATCAGCCCATTGTTGCCATAAAACTTCACAGGAAAACCAATCTGGTTTGAAATTTGATGAAAGTAAATTGTCGAGATCAATTCCTGAATACCGTTTTTGCTGATTAAAAGGGTATAAGAAGTTTTTGCGATCTGCTGTGATTGTTAATGTCAGACATGTTTTTAATTTCGCCTGTTTTACAATTTTAAAACACTCTTCCAGGAAGACTGTGAAATCTGAAGCTCGCTTTTCGATAAATTCTGAAGAAAGGTGATCACCTATATTCTTACAATTATTGCATTGACAAACAGTGTTGCCTTTCCAGATCGAAGCAGGTTCTGCTATGTCGATGCCATCAATTTGTGGATATCTCAAGATTATATCTTGTAAAAAACCATTCCACCATTTGCGGACTTGCGGATTATTATAACAGAGGAGCACTTTCCCTGGTTCCGGAATTAGATCCGAACCATCTGCCTGTTTGATGCGCCAGTCTGCATTCGCATCCCAGGCGCCTTTGTGTTCAAGAACCGAAACCCAAATAATAATCTGTATGTTTTTCTTATGGCAGCTTTCAATAAATATCTTGAGGAAATCACTTTTTGAGTAATCAGTTGTCTTATTGTACCGGTAATTGGTTTTATATACTGCTCCATATATGGGATCATAAGCTTTAAAGAAAACAGTATTGATTCCTTGATTATGCCAGAAAGTGGTTATGGAATCAGCAAAGGTCTTAATTGGTTTTTTTAGATTATAGTAATAAGATGGATCGAATCGTACACCCTGAATACCTCTGCTGTTAATTCCAATATCGAGAGTCGTCTGCTTTGAACATGAAAACAGGAGAACTGCCGAGATTAAAAAAAATACTGATTTTTTTAACATACTGCACCTTTTATTTAAGTACTTGACAAAGCAAAAAAATGATTTTTTGAAACAAATCGCTTTGTTGTCTAATGCAAACAAAAAGATTTTCTATGATATGTAACCGTAATCGATTTCAATCATTGTGGTATATCAATATTACTATATTTTTATGTCCAAAAAAAAGATAAAAATTCGAGATGGTAAAAAGAATCTAAATCTTTGAATAAAGTGGGGTTGTTTGACCCCACTTTATCGTGTGAAAAGTTTTAAAAACAGAAAAAATGGTATTTGTAATATTAAAGTTCTGCCATAGTGAAAAAAGTCAATTGATATTTGGTAGGTGAGTAAAGATTACTGTTGGTTTAAATTAACTAATGATATTAGCTGGTAGATCGCGGTTTAAAATCATGAATAAAAGAGTAATATTTAGGACCTGATCAAATAATTTGTAAATCAGGTTTTTCTTTGCAGGAGCAGACAGGTCACAGAAAATCAGAAGGAGGAGCGCAGGTGGGGGACGGAATATTTTATTTATAAGCGCTCCAATAACTAAAAGAGTTAACAATCTTCTAATACTAATCTTTTTTTCGAGAATAGTAGCCCATGATTTCAGCAGTTTCAATGATGTGATTGAGAATTCTTTTATCGATTTGATTGCGGGTTGCTCCTTCATTGAGCTCGATAATTGTATCTAAGGCGTAAAGACGGAAAAAATACCGATGTTTAGAGGATCCGGGAGGACAAGGTCCTTGGTAGCCAATTTTATTAGAAGAGTTAAGTCCCTGTTTGCCAGGAACGCTATTTTCTTCAATTATTGTAAGATTGAGCGGAATATCATATAGGATCCAATGAGTCCAGGTTCCATTCGGGGCATCAGGATCTTCTACAATTAATGCAAGGCTTTTGGTTTTATCAGGAATTCTTTCAAAATTCAGTTGAGGGTTTATATCCTCGCCATCACAAGTATATTTTAGCGGAATAAAATCATTATTATTAAAAGCGGGGCTGGAAATTTTCATACATTCTCCCTTATTTTTTGGAATAATAGCTGTGAATAGACTTGCAAGATCTATTCCTTTGCGAAGTTTGATAAGAAAAATTGATTTATTTGGTACAAAAATTGCGCCTTAAAGGGTTAGTTTGAATTTTTTTTAGCTTATTATGATAAGATTTTAGGTTTTTTAGTTAAACATAATTTATCTTAATAAATAAGAGAAAGATCTCCGAGTATGAAATGTGTCTTTGGCGGATTGGTTTCTCGAAACAAATTTTTAAGGACTCCTTATGGGAAAAAAATTATACGTAGGCAATCTCAGCTACAAGCTCAGTGATGATGATCTTCAGCAACTATTTTCGGCTTTCGGTACTGTTTCATCTGCCCAGGTTGTTATGGATCGAGAAACTGGACGCGCAAAAGGATTTGGATTTGTTGAGATGAGTACAGATGATGAAGCCAGTGCTGCTATTAATGGTCTTAATGGCAAAGAAGTAGATGGCCGTGCTCTTACAGTGAACGAAGCTCGCCCAAAACCAGAAGGTGGTAGTAGAGGTGGTAGAGGTGGCTTTGGCGGCGGTAAAAGAGAGCGGTACTAAAAAGATTAAAATTATTTCCAAGAAACGTTCAGTACTTTGCTGAACGTTTCTTGTCAATTTCAGTACTGCCGAATTGTCTATTTCCCCATATTTTCATTATTTGATAAAAGTAATGATGTTCTACATTTTGCATTAAATTGCGTTTTGAACTCCTCTAAATATCTGCTTAAATCTACGAAATGTAATTCCATGGCGCTTCGATACGGATTAACCTATTAAACATTCGGACTTAAAGCACCGAAATAAGCTCCTAATTTGAATAGTTCTTTCAATATAACAGAACGAAATAGCTTCGTTCCTTTTTTTTAATATGCTCTACTGAGGGCTGAAATGCAAAATACAGATCTAACTTGTACTCTCATGTTTTCTGGAAGAAAACAGTTTTTTAAATGTACTTACCAAAACTATGAATAATATATGCAGAGAGTTTTATCTTTAAAATAGAGGAAAAACTAACTCTATCAAGGAAATTCAAATGAGGCACAAGTTTATTAATTTATCATTACTGGTTCTTCTTTTTATCCAAACATCATCCTATGGAATTGGGGCGCTCTATGCAAGGAGAGCTCTTTCAGAAGAAAATGCGACTCCACTCTGGCTTAAAACTTATGATGCTGAAGTTACCATTACAGATCAAATGGCAGTGACCCATATAACACATGTCTTTCCTAACGAGACAAACATGCAGTTGGAGGGACTCTTTATTTTCCCTCTACCTGAAAATGCTGTTATTACAGAATTAGCCCTATGGGAAAACGGCGTAAGGAAACTTGGGGTTGCGATGGAATCAAAAACTGCTCGTCAGCAGTATGAATCTGTTGTCCGACGAAGTATCGATCCTGCATTACTTGAATATCTGGGCAAAAATGTATTTAAACTTTCAGTTTTTCCAATAAATCCAGCCGGGCAAACCGATAGTGAACGCAAAATAGAAATTACTTATACTGAACTGCTGCCGTACGATAATGGGACCATAAAATACAACTTTTTAATGAAGACAGTAAATCTATCATCAAAAGCTATACAACGAGCTTCTATTGCGATGCATTTAACAGCCCAGAACAAATTTCTGTCATTAAGTTCGCCGACTCATTCAAATGGTCTGATTATTGAAAAGATAACCGATAAGGAATATAAGGCCACTTACGGACAGGAAAATGCGACCTCTGAGAAAGACCTTACAATTAACTATCAATTGACCAATGCTGATTATGCTTTGAAAAATGCAACTTATACGCCTGATATTTCGAAGCCAATGTTTTTTGACTCCGATGGAGATGATTCCTACTATTTACTTTGGATAACACCGCCGGATAGTGTTTCAAAAACGCAAATAATCCCTAAAAATGTTACTTTTGTAGCTGATATATCGAGTTCAATGGCAGGAACTCGCATTGAGCAATTACGGATAGCTTTATCAAAGATGGTTGGAATGCTCAACAACGGTGATAATTTTAATATAATCCCATTCAGTACCGGAAATTATCCGTTCAAAAACAACCTTGTACCTGCAACAGATTCAAATCTAAGAGATGCTCAGTCATTTATAGAACAGTTGGGTGAATCGGGGCTTACAAACATTGAAGGTGCTTTTAAACAAGCTTTGAAGGGCACCTTTCAGGATACCTCAGTAAATGTAATTGTTTTCTTAACTGATGGAAAACCAACATGGCCTATCGGAAGTACATCTGCTAACATTATCGACTCCGTAGATAGGTTTAATAAAGATTCTGTATCTATATTTACATTTGGAATAGGTGATTCCGTTGACGCAGGCTTTTTACGATTGTTAGCCCGAAATAATAGTGCTTTTTTTACTCAGATTACTGCTGATGACAGTATTGGTCAGATAATGAAAAACTTTATGGAAAAGATCTCATATCCCTTGATGAGTGATATAAAAATTGATTGTGACGGTCTAAATCGGTATGACATTTTCCCAAGGAACATTCCTAATATTTACTCTGGGAATCAACTTGTGCAACTTGGGCGATTCCGAAATACCGGAAATTTCACTATCAAGTGCTCCGGAAATATTGGGGCTGCTCCCGTAACGTTTTCAAAAGACTTGTCATTTCCTGAAACGGATAATAACCCTTTTGTTGCACGTATGTGGGCTTCTGAGAAGATTGATTATTTACTGGAGGAAATATCAATATACGGTGAGAGCGCTGAATTAAAACAAGCAGTAATTGACCTCTCGACAAAATATAACTTCGTTACTCCGTATACTTCTATGGTTACAACGGGTGTTATTCAGGATAAAACTGTAAGGCATGCAAATAAAATAAAATTATTCTGTAATTCTCAAAATTTTCTAAGAGAAGGCACAACCATCAAATTCTCTATTCCGAAACTTGGTTTTCCTCAAATGATGACTTTGAAAATATTTGACGCTAAAGGAAGAGTGATAGCAACGCTTGTCAACGAGATGACATTGGGCGGTTCATATGCTGTTCAATGGAATGGGAAAAGTGGTTCTGGAAAAAAAGCCGCACCTGGGTTTTATTTAGCTGTACTTCGTGTGGGAAATGAACAGCAAATGATTACAATGGGTCTATTAAAATAATATGAAGGATTTTTACTGCTAAAAGTACTAATAGTAATTGGTATGTTAAGTACAATGGCATCTGGATATTAAAAGAAGAATCAGCGTTCATCTCTTTTTTGTAATTTCTCAAACATATCTCTAAGAGTGGTCATCAGTTCCAACGCAACAGAAAGGGGTTGCGGTTCAACTTTTTCCAACATACAGTAGCAGTAATCGTATAAGTAAAACAGACCATTGGAAACATCATCTGTACGCTTTAAAGATCTTTCCAGTTGTGCGAGAATGTTCTGAGCCTTGATAAGATTTATTTTTGCTGTTTTACTATCGTTCTCCAATGCTAAACGGATAAGTTGGACCCCCCGTTCGTGGAGCATACAAATAAGACGGGGTTTTGCAGATGTCTCTACCTGCATTCGTGCATAATATTTAGCTTTATCAATTACTGGAGACATAGATTAGCTTTTGCTGATTTAGATACACAAATAGGACTATAATGGAAACAAGTACACTTACGATTTTTACAATCGCTTACATTTCCAAAAATTAACTTAAAAGACTCATTATATAACTCTTATTGACATCATTGAATCTGGAAAAAGCCACCAGACTTCCTTCTTGAAGAAGTTTGGCCCTTGTCAGGTCGGCAAGTCCTTTTGCCATGTCCTCATCACGCAAAACAGATTCTGCTGCCTGTGTATTGACCATTGCTACTGATAGATTATCAATACTTGATTCGAGACGATTGATAGTTGCACCAACAGTACTCCGTTGTGAATTAACCGATTTCAAAGCTTTGTCTAAAACAGAAACTGCACTGGATGCATTATCCGAGGTTGCTATAGATGTTCCCGAAATACCAATTGATATTGGCTTTAGATCAACATGAGGTAGTGTTAACTGATCTGTTGATTCTGCACCAGACTGTACTTTAGCACTACCAGATGCCAGGTCAGATCCTGATGAAACACTCTGCTTATTAAAGTTTGCAGTTTGAGCAATACGATCAAGTTCTTTCGATAGTTGCTGGTATTCGATATCAAGCGCCGCCCGATTATTATCGGTCAATGTACCATTTCGAGCCTGGGCTGCTAATTCTCTTTGACGCTGAAGAATCTGAGTTGTTTCATTTGCTGTCCCATCAGCGATATTCAGGGCTGACATGGCATCAGTAATATTCTGTGATGCAATCTTGAAGCCTCTGATATTTGATTGCAGTTGTTCAGAAATAGCTAATCCCGCAGCATCATCGCTTGCTCGATTTATTCTTGAGCCAGTTGAAAGCTGCTCAAGTATCTTTTGCAGCTCACGATTAGTACGTTTTAGAGCTCTTTCAGCACTATTTGGTTTACCAAAAAACGTTGAACCGCCAGTCTTCTGGACTTGCATACGCACCTCCCAGCTGAAAATACAACTTCCCCTTATAGTTATCGGCAATTTTCATAATAACTTTAGGATTATTAAAAAAATAATCGAATAACTACTAATCCCTTGATTCTGTTTATACTACATGAAATGATTGTTATTAATCATATTAAGGCAAAAAGAATTCCACAAAATATGGGAAGAGATAGTATTGGTATAAAAGTAGAATTATACATAATACTATTACTGGAATAGCCGATATCATTATTAGAGGCATGAGTAGTATTATCAAGGAGATGCTGTATGGAAGAGAGAAAATTGATCCACACTTTTTACGACATGAATCGTAAAGAAAACAGCCAAACACGTTTTTTCTTCCTCGAACAAGTCCTTAAGGCACGAGTTGATCTCAACCTTGAAACTGGAAAAAATGAATTTGATCAGGAAATAAATGTTTATATTGCTGGATTATTGAATTCGCTTATTGGATCAACCTCCTTTGTTCAACAAAAGCCATATATTTCTTCATTCGATTTTGATGTTAGAAAATGGCTTGAAGCACATCCTGGCCTTAGAAATGAATATGTTGTTTATAGAGATAATGCTGATTTCGGACTGGTTCTTCTTGGCCTCTTCTTAAAAATTCATCACCAGGGCTCGTATCATAAAATCGCTATGTCGGAAAGTAATGATCAGGGCAGAGTAGCATTGTACTACAATATGGCCGCAAGCGCGCTTTCACATTTGCAAGGAAATAGTGTATCTCTTGTAAATGTATTCGAAGCTATTTCAGAACAGATGGAAAACATATTGCAAATAATGCGGCGGGCTTCCGGGACCTACTTTGATCTGATGGAAAAAATCTCTGATGGAAGTATGTATCATCTTGAGAATGATCTTGCTAATGATGGAAAGAAAAAAGAGTACTCGACCAAAATAGATGAATTTCTCAAACTGTATTCAGATTATAAAGAAAAGCCAACTGATGAGCTTAAAAAACAAATTATAAAAATTGTTGATGAATTACAGCAGATTAATTGTGAGTTTACATTTGATTTAACCGGGATATAAATTTAGGGGCTGGGCGAAAAGGCCCCTCTGTAAATATCCGTTTTTATTATTCTAAAACTGGTGATAATTTAACCCCGAGGGCACCAAGGCAGCTCCGCTTTCCACAAGAAGCTTGCTCCGTAAGAGGGCTTTAGACTCAAACGCTCCCAAAGAATCGAGTTTTTCAAAAGTGAACTTAAGAAGCGAGTCTGATGGGAATGCTGTACTATCAATGTACATTTTGAAAATGTCCTTAACATCCGCATTTCCGAATCTCCTGAATGCGTCCAGAAAATCGTTGCGATGGAATGCGCTACCATCAAATTTTTTGACAAGATATGCTGATATATCCTCAATTGAATATCTGTTACTTGAAGCCGTTCTGACCTCATAATCCATTAACATCATAACCTGACTGCCTTTATCATAGACAATCCCGAAAACACCTGATGGGAACATATTGGCACGCAGCCATTGATCGGAAAGCGCAATTTTGAACCTGACTGAATCCGCATTGACAAATCTGGTGGTTATTGATTTTCTGAACTCATCTTTACCGTATAGATCCAGTCTGACCGCAATCAGATATGATAAGTAAGTTGCTGCACCTTCTTTCCACCAGGGGTCATCATATTCACCGCATCGAATGCCGACAAATTGGTGGAGTGCTTCGTGCGCGAGGACATAATAGAATGACGAAGCCGAAGGTCCGATCTGGATAAAACTGAAAGTCCCTTCAAGACCTCCTCCAATAGGTGAGATTCCAACCGTAAATTGATTGTCACTAAATGCACCATATCGCCTCCAGATTGCATCGAGAATTTTTGAGAACCCGTTTGCTATCGGGTTAAGATCTGAGGGCATAGTACTATCAGAAAAATTTATAAACGAAAAAGGAGTTCCACCACCGTATGCCTGAAGAAATGGTTCCTTTCCAGAGGAAACTTGGCAGAAAATCAGTTCATAGATGTTTTTGCATTCAAAAGATCCCGATGTCGGTACTCCATAAAGAGCAGAGCCGGTTTTACTGATGATATCAACTGATATAGCGTGAGGGTCACGCCAGAGGGATGCCAGATCTGTGGTTGTAAATGGAACAATGAATACTGCATTGCCAAGGAAAAACAGATGAGAGCTCGAAATATCGATTGGTTTCAGATTGATTGTTTCATCAGGTAAGATTGCTGTTGGGTTGATTTTGTGAATGATTGTTATTGGTTGCTTGTAATCACCTGTAAGGCTTATTATAGTATTATCAATCGGACCAATTTTTTCAGTTCGCAAATGGTAATTAACAGAATGACTGTTATTATCAATTATAACGAGATCTTTGATAACCGGACCGGATAATTTGTGTACTGGATTGTCGAAAAAAAGGTAGGGGAGAACGAACTCTTTATAGCCATTTGATTTAAGAGTGAAAGTGATTGAGTCTGCATTGAAAGCAGCGATTTTGACTTTGTACTGAAGGAACTTTTCGTTACTATTTAAATCAGGGGATACAAGGTTGTTGTTATTAGAGCAGCTTAGCAAGTAACAAATGCTTGTAACGAAAACGCATAGATAAATTTTTTTAAAAAAAAGCATAAAAAGTTTTTGACTTATAATTTAAAATAATTGTATATTATAACACGTTTGAAAAACGAGTACTGATTCTTTAAAATAATTAATGAATCAGTGACTTACCAAAGCCGAAACATACTGGTCAGTAGCTCAGTCGGCAGAGCAAGTGGCTGTTAACCACTGGGTCGGGGGTTCAAGTCCCTCCTGACCAGCTTAAATATAGAGAAGGAACCTCCAAGATTTGTGGGTTCCTTTTTTTATTTTGATCCAGATTGAAAAAGAAACCCTACCGTTCAGAACCAGTTTCATATCAAATAGTTTTCAAAAAATAAATCTCAATTGTTTTGCACTGTCACAATCTGCCTTAAAATGAAAGAAGCTATAAATCTATGTAGTCTTCGAAATTCCTTTGAATCACGGAGCACTGAAAGAGCGTACTAATCCAGCCTAGGCTGAAATCCTAACGATATATGCAGCTTAATGCGTGTATAAAATGAAAAATGTCTGTATATATATTGTCATTTGTGCACCTGAATAAAATGTAAATTATCTTCGGATCCATTAATTGATTGATCTTTGATATTTTTAAGAAGATAGTATTTTCTTTAAATACCTTCTCATTCCGATAGGAGAAATTATGAAACAAATAGTAATTCTCATTACTCTTTTAAGTCAAATGTCTTTTGGTCAGATTAGTAACTATCTGGATAACAATGTATCACCTGAAGAGCCGAAATGTGCTGATTACATTATCATAAAGCCTGAATTGAATAATGAAAATTTGAAGGGGCAGTTTGAAAAGGAAGAGTTAGATAATATTAGCGAACTCCTCACAAATTCTTTTGCGCGCTTTTATAAAAAGGTTTTGGTTGTTTCTAAAGATGATTTTGATAAGTATGCCATCTGCAATGCATCGGTTGTGATTGTAAAACTGCAGAAGTACCATAAAGAACCAGCAAGAATGGGACAATTTGAAGGCGTTATAGAGATTCAAGCATTAACATTCAAGTCAATTAATGATACAAAACCCGATAGAGTACAAAATTTCCGTGCAATAGGTGAGCGTCATTGGGGTGATTCTGTGCCACTGCAAAACGCAATAAAAGAGGTTTGCAAAAAAATCAAAAAGCTGTATGTACCTTTAGGTTGCCCAATGCGTTCGAAATCCTGATTGCTGCCTGAATAGTAATAAATTCTCCTATTTCAACGAGGAGGCTATCTCCATAATTTCCCCATTTGGTAGATTTTAGAGGAAAAATAAATTCTATTAAAAGTGCTATTAAACCCTACAGACCTTATTGAAAAGCGTACTTAATATTCGAGACGTTCAATTAAAGAATATGTAGTATTTACTTCTATCGGTGTTGCCCACCATGGCAACAGTTTCTACTATTCGTTTGTTGATTCAAATCTCTTCTTGATTTATTATTAAAATGTGAGGGAGAGGTGATAATATGCAATCGATCTTTTGTTATCAGGACTATCGGAGATACTTACAAGATTTTTATACTGAATGCAATTTGCGAAATCCCAAATTTTCGCTTCGTGCGTTTGCTGCCAAACTTGAGCTCAATGTAAGCAATATTGTCAGAATTATCAATGGCGAGCGTAATCTCTCTGTATCTTCACTGGAGCGAATAATTAATTACCTTAAGCTTAGAGAGAGGGAAGCTGAGTATTTTACTTTAATAGTTAAATATAATCAGTCGAAAAACAATTCAGAAAAACAAACTCTTTATGAACAAGTGCTGCTATTTAGAAAAACGAGGCTGAGAAATCTTGGTCAAGAACATGATGAATATTTCTCAAACTGGCATAATGTTGCTTTAAGGGAACTGTTGAATGTATTGACAACGCCGGCAACATCAAAGCAACTTTCTGCGATGCTGATACCATCGCCAAAGCCAAATGAAATAAGGAAATCGTTAAATTTACTTCAGAAGCTTGGATTAATAAATAAAAATTCAGATGGAACATTCAGTTTAACAGAACAGATGCTTTCTACTCCGAATGAATGGACAGGAACAGCAATACATCTGTTCCAAATCGCTATGGCTGAGTTAGGTAAACAAGCTCTGGACCGTTTTCCTAAAAATCAAAGGGATATTTCTACTCTAACGCTGTCTTTATCTGAGGAGGGGTTGGTTAAGATAAAGGATATTCTCAAAAAAGCCAGAGGAGAGATACTTGAAATTGCAAATGCAGATAAAAAACCTGATCGTATCTGCCAATTAAATTTTCAGTTTTTCCCTTTATCCACAGTACAGAAGGAGCCGTGATGCTCAGACGAGAATATATTTATTGCACAGTGATAATTTTAATCGCACTGCTGATTTTACAATGCGGCTCGCCGGTTGCCGGAAGTGGAACTCAGACGACCAATGGAATATGTGTGACAGTTGCAAGTAATTCAGTACAGGGTCAATTGTATTCTGTCGACAATGAGAATGTACGTAAAAATGTAACTAATGCAGCAGATATTGAAATAATACTTTTCAGTGAAGACTACCAGCCCTATGATAGTCAGGGCTTTTCAAAGACATTGGTGATAGATGATACCGGAGCTTTCTTTGCGGATTCACTGCAGAATGGGAAATATAATCTTTTATCGGTAAACAATAGGGATTCAACCTCTGTGATTTTCAATGGACTTACTGTAACTGGATTACATGAGGATTATTCAAAAGATATGCTTTTTTCCCGATGGAGATCGATCAAAGTAACTATAAATGATTTCTCTCGATTGGATGTCCCTTACAAAGGAGTATATATTCCTGGTACGCCATTCTTTTCGGTTGCAAGTAATTCCGATACATTTTACCTTGAAAAAATTTCTACAGGAAGGTATCAGGTCTTTGCTGATTATTTTACAATGTCGGGAACCGGTCATTTTTTGCGAGTAAAGGGGTTCCAGGATACAACTAATTCTGATAACCTGAAAATCTATACCGATAGTATCTCAGTGACAACTGATGATTCCCTGGTAAATAAAATTGATATGAAATTATAAACCTATTAGATCATAATATGACTGTTTGAATAAAAATGCGAAAATGGTGTGGAAACAATAGGCCTTTTTACTATGAACATTTCCGATTATGTAAAACTAAGAGGAGGTAATCATGAACAGATTGTTTTGTTTGTTGGCAATTACGCTCATTTTTTCTATTTCATGCAATGAATCGTCAACTACTTCTCCTGAAAAGAATATGTTAAGCGCATATTCAATTGCAATAGACGGATGCAAGTCCAGTGCTTTATCAAAAGATCCGGTTAAGAGTTATGAATTTTTTGATGATTCATTGAAAATAAGAATACTTGTTGAAGCTAATTGTTGCCCAGGAGATAACAGATTTATTACTTCAACCTCAATAAAAAACGATTCAGTCCATCTTCGGGTGCATGACACTGCAATGGGGATATGCGATTGCAATTGTCTTTATGAAATTCAAACAGTAATTAGCAAAAAGGGATTAGATTCAATCTATTTCACCTGTGAATATCAGAATTCGTTGATCGTTGATAAATTGATAAGCAGGGATTGAATTTAGAAAAATCATCCCTGCAATATTGAATCAGAATATAAAGAAACAAAAGAAAATGTGGGCTGGTTATTTACTTAAATCGCAAACCGGTTATCTTTTGCGAGAAAAAGGGTTTCATGATACAACTAATTCCGATAACCTGAAAATCTATACCGATAGTATTTCTGTGACAGTGGACGATTCTTTGGTAAATAAAATTGATATGAAATTATGAACTGATACTGCGCAGTCAGATCATAAATATGAATATTTGAATTAAAAAGGAGATTACAATGTGGAAAATGATTTTTTCATTGTGGGGACTTTCGGGTTTGCTTTTCCTGAGTTTCGCCTGTATACCGGATACCAATTTTGTGGGAATAGTTTTAAATAATGGTGAAAAAACTAACTTCCAGAAAATTGAAGCGATGGGGAAGGAGGACACTAATTATTTGAAAGAACATGGATATTATGTACTTGATACAAATATGCAATTACCTGTTGTACCAGAATCGATATTTGTTTTATCTGCAAAATTGGTTTCTCAAGATTTTCTATACGATCCATTTACCATAGAAAGTACAAGGTTCGATCCGTTATTCTCATTTAATGGTGATACTCTTATTGTAAACGATTACTGGGCGATAAACGAACAACCGAATTTCAAGTGCTCAACTTTTTCTTCTAATGATACATTGCATATTCATTATGTTTCATCCGGTGTTGTCAATGATTGGACTCCGGAAGTAAAAACAATACTTAAATTTGTTCTTGATATAAAGGACCCATATAGCCATCCCTGTTTTTTCGTGCATTTCCATAAGGTATCAAACGCACGCAGCTCGACTATTTCGAAATGTCGCGACGCATCTCATGACGTTACCGAACATGTACCATTGGTTAACTATTCATACCGGTATAGAGCCCACGCAGATTCATCGTTACTGGTGATTTTATCTTATCAGCATTATAATGGGAAATTCAAAGGCGCACCGGAAATTTCTATGCATTACCAAAAGGATATTGATTATCCCGCAAAAACACTCTTGTCTCATTTTAAAGAGGAGTTGCTTTGGCTTGATAAAGAAGGTGTTTGTGACATTTCGGATAAAGTAATATCAGAAATAATATCTGAAGGAACTCTGGCAAAAGGTAAACTTTACTGGACCAGACAGCAGCATGCATTGAATTCTCTTGAATGGTACTATACAGATAATGAGTTTACATATTTGCCAATTGATGGATGTGGCCCAATTGACTTCAGAATTCCACAATATGCACTGATCACTACCTCATTATCTGAAAAAGTCGTAAAGCATTCCGGAAACGATAATGAAAAAGTTTGGGTAAAGTTATCGCATAATAAATTTATTCTTAAGTCAAATGTTCCTTTTGAAAGTTATAAAATTTTCGATGCACAGGGAAAGCAGATTTTCTATGCACAAAACCAAAACAGGTCAACTTTTATAAAGAGAAATATTACTTTAAAACCTGGGCTATATTTTGTCGCAATCATGAATGGAAAACGCACTATAGTGAGGAAGGTTAGTAGCTATTAAAAAATGAACGCAGGGGAACTCCTCTGCGTTTAAAATCGAATGCTTAAGGGCATTATTGATTTTATTTTCGCACTCTGATATCAACATTTACTGATGCACCACTCTTTTTGTTTTCATATTCACCTTTTGCTTTATTCTTATGATGATGTCTGTGCTTGGGTTGATCAGCTAAGAACACAGCGATCTTTTCATTTGGTTGGAAATTTTTGCTGAAATTATTTGATCGATCATTGCGCTTGATAAGCGGTTCCCAATTTGAATAGTGTATTCCAACACAGTTCCCATCGGGACCCGGAAAGATCTCTCCTGGTTGCAAAGTAATCCCGTTGCAGTCATAACGTACTGCATACTTATCACCACCTAAATGTACAAGAGAAATCGATTGGTTTGGAGTATAATAATTTTCAATAATTGGTTCTAAACCATCCTCCGTAGTGAAATAGTACAAATAATAGAAATCTGAAATAGGTTCATTACCGGTGTTTTCGATATAGATGCGCGGTTTAGATATATTCTTTTCATGCGATGCATCTTCTTTGGAATACACTAAAGCAGAAATTTCTGAAAAAATACTGGATGTAAAAGCTAAAAAAGTTACTAATAGTAATGGAAAACGTAAAACTATCACTGAAAACCTCCTTTTATAAATTGCAAGCATTAAAATAAATCATTATAATAGATGTTCAAAGAAGGCTAAAGCGCTCATTTGTTGGTTTTTAAAACTTTTTTACAATTTTTTGCACATAATTTGACTTAGGAACTGATTTATTTATTCTCAATTAGGTTATACTAAAAGTATCATAGATTTAAAAAACGGCCACTCGTTATTGTGGTGTACTATATATCCTTTATATATTATAGGTAAATTAATCGCTTCTACCAATGGTTATTAAAGTTCAAATGATTATATAGCACATAGTTAACAGATGCACTATACTAAAGCAAGTTCGAGATAGAGCAATAATAGGTAATATATTTGCAGTATAGCAGAATGAAGTTGATGTCATCACAATATTTGATTACGACATTAAAAAAACTTAAAAAAGAAAAACAACGGATGGCTGCTATGGCGATATGTAGAATACATGTAACTATTAAAGTTTTACTCATTACAGTTTTTTGTTTCTGTTCTCATTGTGGTTACATGGGAATGACAATAAACAACTGGAGATTACATCAAATTCAAAACTCTTTACCATCACAGAAAGTAGCACGGGAACTTTATTCTGATAAATGCCATACAATCTACGGTCGTATAAAATCAGTTGGATGTAATAGAAGGAATTTGGCAGTTGCAGCGCTTTCATACAAATTCGGTAAAGTGGAGATCGTTACAACCAACTTTTTATGTGGTGAAGGAGTGTATTCTCTTGTTTTACCAAATGGTGAGTATCAGATATTTGTTTTTACTGATTTTGATCAAAATGGTTTGTTTTCATCTCATGAGTGCACTGGCGTTTTCAACAAAGGTAAATTTATCTCCTTAACAGATTCTTTGCCAGTAATAATTGGCGGATTTGATATCTTCCAATTTCGACCTTTTACAATAGAAAGAAATATCAAAATTCAATTACCAGCCTCTTTCTACTGTTCAACATCAAAATATTACCCTTCAGGTTCTATCCGTTCCTTAAATGATCCAATATTTTCTGAGGCATTTGCGCAAAAGGGAATTTATTCACCATCAGAATTTTTGTCCGCCTCACCAACCTATTTTTACGCAACCAGAGAAAGAAATGAGAAAAGAATACCAATAATCTTTGTACACGGTTATGGTGGCACTCCGCGTCGATTTTCATATATACAATCTACATTGGATTCAACTAAATATGATTTCTGGTATTTTTATTATCCTTCAGGGCAAAATATTTCAACTTCCGGTTCTGCATTATATGAAATTTTTCTCTCTGGAAAGTTAAACAGCAGAAAAAATAAAGAAATGATAATCATTGCTCATAGCATGGGAGGACTTGTTGCCCGATATGCTCTGAATAAATTAGGTAAACAAGAGTCGCGTGATCTGAAAATAAAATTTATAAGCCTCTGTTCCCCTTATGGAGGGAGCGATGAAGCCAGGAATGGACTTACACAAGCTCCAATAATAATCTCCTCTTGGAGAGATATTGCCAGCAGATCTGATTTTTTAAAAGAAATGTTTAAAAGCCCATTACACAAATCCATATTCTTCGCATTATTTTTTGCATTCAAGGATCAATCTCTCATTAGAGGTGCTGAAACGAGTGATGGAGTAATCATTCTAAGAAGTCAATTATATCAACTGGCTCAAAGGGATGCTTCAATTATAAGGGGGTTTGATGAGTCTCATGAGTCAATATTAATGAGCAGACAGGCTGCTGAGGAAATTAGATTAGTACTAGATAAAGACTGATTTTTGAGATTAATACTGGTTTTGGTATTTTTGCGTGCTTTAAAAAACATCTGGAAAATGTTGAATAAATAAAAAATTCCCCAGAGATAAATCAATCAAATTCTACAATTAATAAATTACCTCTGGGGCAAATTAACACAATTTCTATCTCTCCAATACCAGTGTTACCGGACCTTCGTTCACTATCTCAACTTCCATCATTGCACCAAATATCCCTGTCTGTACCACAGCGATCTGCTTCCTTAATAACTCAACAAAATAATTGTAAAGCTCTCTACCTTTTTCAGGTGGTGCTGCATCGATAAAACTCGGCCGGCGACCTCTACTGCAGTCACCAAAAAGCGTAAATTGTGAAATGACTAGTATTCCCCCTCCTGTATCTTTTAAGGAAAGGTTCATCTTGTCTTCAGAATCACTGAAGATACGAAGGTCGATGCATTTACTTGCTAAGAATTCAGCCTTTTGAGTATCATCATCTTTGTGAACACCAACCAGAAGAACTATCCCTTTGCCGATTTTACCTACTACTTCGTTGTCAATGGTTACAGATGCTCGCTTTACACGCTGGAGAACGATTTTCACTGATTTATTTGCCTCTTAATAGTACACTTTTATACCGAGTCGGATCCCGAACCCGCTCATATTTCTACGAAGATAAAGGTCTCCATCCTCATCTTCTAATTTACGTGGTTTGGACCATTGATATTCCATTCCGGTAATAAAGGATGAACTTTGACCCATTCTTATTTCGCAATCACCGGCTATTTTCCAGATAAGACCCATGTACCAGCCACTGCCGTCAATTTTAATAGATCTCGGTATTGTATCACGGTCTCCTTTGTAAGAGAAATACATCGTATTCAATCCGATGTAACCGGAAATGCAGGGATGTACAGCCAATTCAGACAAAGGAGAAACTGAGATGAAACCGGCAACCGGAAACATGAATGTCCTCTGAAGCATTTCGACTTTATAAATTCCGCCTGCATATTTTTTTTCTTTAGCATCATTGTTCCATAAGAAGTCAACTGCACAGCCGATAGCGACTTTATCATCGAATATTCCTCCTGTTTGTATTGAGGCATCCCAGGCTGTCGGTTTTTCGGTATCCCATAGCGAAGAGGGCCAGGTGGGGCCAATTTTCATTTGAAATAACTTATCTCCAAATGAAGTCTGAAAAAACAAAAGACCCGCCAGAAGTGGAATATATAAGCGCATTTTTGTGCCTCCGGAATATTATATGTATGCACTTTCAACTTCTATAAAATAAATCTGAAGCGGTCTTACAGGTATAGTTTTTAGATTTTGTTATTCGATAATGACCATTCGATATCCAACTCCGGGTTCTGTAACGAAAAGGGTTGGTTGTGAAGGATCGGTTTCGAGTTTACGCCGAATTTGCCTCATGTAAACACGTAAATAGTGGTTTTCCTCAGTACGGTGTGGTCCCCAGATTTCTTTCATAATCATGCGATGCGTAAGCACTTTACCCACATTTTTAATAAAAAGTATAAGAAGATCGTACTCGGTTGGACTGAGCTGGATAATGGAATCGTTGATTTTTACAGTTCGGTTGACAAGGTCGACTGAAAGAGGACCATTCACAAAAACGGGTTCTTCGATTTCACTGTTTGCATGTCGCAGAGCGACTTTGAGTCTTGCGCATAACTCTTTAGTGGAGAATGGTTTTGTAACATAATCATCCGCACCGTAGTCGAAGCAGAGGACTTTTTCATTTTCATCATCTCTGACTGATAATACGACAATAGGAATTTTGCTCCATTGACGGATTTGCTGTAAGACCTCTTTACCATCAATGTCAGGCAGCCCCAGATCGAGGACTACAAGATCGGGTCGCTGCATAGCAGCCTGGTAAAGACCATCTTTACCATTACAAGCTTCAATTACCGAAAACTCACTGGCTTCAAGGCTGAATCGAAGAAAGCGGCGTATCTGAAGTTCATCATCAATTATCAGAATAGTCTGTTTCTCATTCATTGTCATTATCCTGCATTGTTATTGAGAGTGAATTAGCTGGTAATGCGATAATAATCTGGGCGCCACCGCCACTATTATTTGCGGCAGAAATAATGCCGCCATGAGCATCGACAAACCCCTTTGCTATTGATAGCCCCAGTCCGGTTCCACCAGAAGTGGTTCCCGGAACTCGGTAAAATTTTTCAAATACTCTTTGAAGTGCATCAGCAGGAAATCCGGGGCCTGAGTCGTTTATCAAGAGCATTGCAGCGCCATCCTGTAATTTCGCCTGAAGCTGAATTTTTGTACCTGGCGGGCAGTACTGGGCAGAGTTTAGCACGATATTTGAGATTGCCTGTGTAAATAGACCATCGTCAACTTTAACAAATGGGAAGTCCTGTTCGACCTCTATACCTACTTCGTGGTTGGAAAGTTCTGTAGACAGCTGATTCTTAACAGTGGCATATATGTCATGAATATCACACCATTCTTTGTTTAAGCGTATTCTTCCTGATTCAAGTCTACTCATGTTGAGGAGGTTCTCGACCAGACGGTTTAGTCGGTTTGTTGCATCAAAAATATCCTTCGCAAGCATTCCTCTGATAAGCGGATCAGATGCGGTTTTTTCGTCCAGGAGGCCGCTTGAAGCACCGCGTATTGTAGAAAGTGGAGTTCGTAACTCATGAGAAATGGAATTGAAGAGGGTCTTGTACAAACGTTCTGATTCTGCGAAAATCCTCGATTCTCCCACTCTGCGGTTCAGGCGCTCCTTTTCAAGTGCAAGAGAAATGTGATAGAAAAAAGTCAGAAGCAGTGCTTCATTGTTAATCGAAAGATTGCTCTGCTGATCGAAATGAATCCCGATAACTCCTTCCGGCTTGCCGGAATTGATCAACGGGTAATAGGTCCCTTTGACACGGGGAAATGTATCGGTTCCTCTCCCTGCCGGACGCTTATTTGTAAAAACCCAGAGCGCTGTTTCGAAAACAGGATCGTTAAAGGTGCTGGCACTGTGAATTTGGTTGTCAAGATTTTCAGATTGATCCGTATAGTAAAAACAGGCCGATGCTCCAAAAAATCTTACTATGTGATCGGCGCTTATCTGAAAAATATCATTTACAGATTGTACTGTTGATAATGCCTCAACAAATGATAGCAGAGCGGAGGTCTGGTGCTCACGAAAATGCACAAGCTCATCTTTTTTCCTGACCCGGGTTGCTAATGAAGATGTAATCGCTGAAATAATAAAGCTGATTATGGCCAGAAGAATATCATTGACATCTTTAAACCAGAGTGTCATTGACGGGGGAACAAAAATAAACATCCACAATAATACGCTTAATGTAGCAGCAACTATTACCGGGCCACGTCCAAGGAAAAGACCCATGACCGTTATAGCTAAAAGCAATATAATCCCGATAAGGTGGTAGTTCAGTACATTTTCGAAAATCATACCGACAAGAAACAGAAGAACGACTACTGAACAGGTAAGTACATAGGTTCGCGGTTTTGATGCACTTTTCGGGCGTACTTTATTTTTGGGCTTTCTGTTTGAATCATTTTGACAACATTCGATAACATGAATGTCAATGCCACCTGACTTTTCTATCAATTTGTCAATAATAGAGTCGCGGTGGATGAGTTGCAGCAGTGAATGCTTGTAAGATTTTCCTACGATTATCTGCGTTACATTTTTCTGCTTTGCTACGCGCAATATTCCTGAGGCAACCTCTGTGTCAGCGGTAACAATAAGCTCTCCTCCAAGCTCTCGCACCAGCATAAAATTGCGTTTTAATTGCGTTTCCTCTTCCGTTGGTATAGTATTGTTTGTCTGTACATGTACAGCATACCATACACCTTCAACAGAAAGTGACATGCGGGTAGTCATTCTTATCAGCTCTTCAGAACGGATACTTGCGTCGATTGCCACCATGAACCGTTCATTAGTCTTCCAGGGGCCATGGATGTTACGTTGATGCATATACTCGGTTAATTGAAGATTGACACGCTTGGCAAGCGTCCTCAGAGCAATTTCCCGCAAAGCTGTAAGATTTCCTTTACGGTAGAAATCATGGGCAACGGTTTTCATATAATCGGGAACATTAATTTTGTTGTCCGTAAATTTTACCAGTAACTCATCCTGTGGCATGTCAACTAATTCTATCTCATCAGCTCTGTCAAGCATCCGGTCGGGGACAATTTCTGTACATCTGATCCCAGTGATCTGAAAAACAATGTCAATAAGACTTTCAACATGATGCACATTAAGTGTTGTATATACCGATATCCCATGATCCAGCAGCTCCTGGATATCCTGCCAACGGAAACGGTGACGGGCTTTGGGGTGGTTGATATGCTCCATCCGGTCGATAACAACGATTTGTGGCCGCCTGGCTAACACTCCATCAAGATCCATTTCTCCTATAGATGAATCTGAATCATGCATCACAAGAGGAATTTGTTCAAGTTTGGATATAATTTCTGATTCTTCAGGATTATCATGTGTTTCAACATAGCCTACAACGACATTGGCACCCCGTGCCTGAATATCTAAACCGGCTTTTAGCATAGTAAATGTTTTACCAACGCCGGGAGCCATTCCGAAAAAAATCTTTAATTTGCCTGCATGTCGTAAGTGATTATCCATAATGAGTGTAAAATACTCCATTACAGATTCGTGGGACAAATAAATTACCTTTCGATTGAAATGCAGGAAAGTATTATAATTTCAAGGTTAAGGGGTTCAATACACTACGAGCAACTCAACAAATGCATTCACGCAATGAAAAACGCTCATATACGTCTCTCATAACAGATTGAACTGTTTTGATGTATGTAAAATTATCAAATCAGATTTTGTGCATAACCTTGATATTGATATTGTTGGAAGAACAGCTTGTAACTATTTTAGTATGCAAAATGCAGCAACATGGTTGAGGATCATTATTATCCATAAAGAAGGTTCTGGCCCGCTTCTATACAATAATCAAATCACTAAATTTTCGCAACAAACGTATATTTTATAATGTCAAATGTAGTTCCACTCTATCGCGCTTTATCCAAATTAGGATACACCTCACGAACACAGGCTCTTGCGCTTATCGCGGCTGGAGAAATCAGCGTTGATGGGAGGTTCTGCCTGGATCCTGAATATAAGGTAAATTTGGGAAAATCCAGAATCTATCACCAGGGATCGTTAGTCAAACCTGATAAGCTTCGGATGATAATGCTTTATAAGCCCAAGGGGATTATTACAAGTCGCAAAGATGAAAAATCAAGGCCCACAGTATACTCTTTACTTCCACATGAATACAGCAACCTACACTGCGTCGGGAGACTTGACTGGGCTACATCGGGGCTTTTGTTATTAACAAACAGTACTCTGTTGTCATCCTGGCTTACTGATCCGGTGAACAATATCCCGCGCGTTTATGTGGTAACCGTCCGCGGTCTGATGACTGAGCAGGATGCGGAACAGATGATAACCGGTATAATTGATAATAATCAGGAACTTCAATCGGACAATGTTATTGTTCGCAAAGCAAGCCATCGTGAATCTCATCTGGTAATCACACTTTCTGAAGGAAAAAACCGTGAAGTGAGGAGATTATGTGGCAGTGTCGGACATGAGGTGACAAAATTAAAGAGGGTGGCTTATGGCGGATTAATTCTTGATAATATGTCGCCAGGAGAGTACAGAGAATTGAGCTGGAGTGAGATCAATGCTGCTTTTTCAGGAGTGAGTCATATCAAAGCTCTATTAGTGAACGCTCTTTAGTTATCGTATTCCGATTATTGAATAGTTGTTTCGGCACTACCTCTCCGAACTATAAGGCACGGTCAGCTTATCCGTAGCAACATGCGGCGTGAATAATAGAAATTAATGAGTTATTTGCGACAGCACGGTATTAATGGCAAACGTGGTAAAAGCAGCTTATATTATAGAATAAGGTAAGATTACAATAATAGGTCATAATAAGAACCAATGTTATATATATCGATAGACATTCAATAAATGCCTCTAGCAGATTAATGCCTGAAATATATCTACATCCTTTTGTAAACAGTTGATTCCCTTGTTTGCTTTAAAATCAATTCTTTACTGACACACAGATATGATCAACCTTTTCTAATAATAATTCTATTTTCTAATAGTAATCTTCAATTGATGATTTTATATGGAAAAAATTATGAGAAAAATGAACTTTAATATTATTTTCGATACTAAATTAATTATTACTTTTGGAGCTTGACTAATTTAAGCGGATAAATAATTAAGCTGCAATCATCTCGTTTGTTTATTTGTTTTATGTTTTATTAAATGTCTAACTAAAGAAAATGGAGGTCTTAATAATGGGACGCAAAAAAAGCAAAAATGTTATATTTGCGCTGATTTTATCACTAGTAATCTGTTCTGTTACCCAGGCTGCAAATGAGTGGGCGGTCAATGCTAAAGGTGACATTACTCTTAATGGTGAATTATTCCGTGTGAAGGGTGGATCCTGGTTCGGACTCGAAGGACGCAATGAACTCCCTAACGATGAGAAAAACCCCAATGGAGCTCCTATGGAGATGTTCATGGGAAACGTGTTCTGGAATCAAAGCGCTCGTACTATCGAAGGTGATGCAAAAGAGATTGCACAACTGGGTTTTAACTGTGTCAGAATACCAGTTGTTCCCCAGACCCTTGATGATAGCGACCCTCAGGGTAGAGACCCGGTCTTGAAAAATTCCGAATCTGTGCGCATTCAAGGTGCTTTTACTGCACTTAAAAAAGTGGTCAAAGCATGTTCTGATGCAGGCCTTTATGTTCTTTTGGATTTGCACTCCTGCTCAAACTATGTGGGTTGGAGAGCTGGTCGTATAGATGCTCGTCCACCATGGGCAGATGCGAAACGCGAAGGCTATGTTTACAAACGTGAAGATTGTTCCTGTGCAGCAACGGGGAACCCGAGCACTGTTAAAAATATTGATGCTTATGATGAATCGAAGTGGGTAGACAATCTTAAAACTCTCGCTGGTTTAGGTAAAGAAATCGGTGTTGATAATATCATGGGTATTGATATTTTCAACGAACCTTGGGATTACAGTTGGACCGATTGGAAATCATTAATTGAAAAGGCTTATGCAGCAGTTAACCCCGTTAATCCCAACATTCTGATCTTTGCTCAGGGTATTGGTGGTTCGAATGGCAACCAGGATGGTACCCCGGATACTAAACAAGATACTCCTCATGGAGAAAAGGGAAACCCTAACTGGGGTGAAAATCTGTTTGAAGCGGGTGACAATCCTCCAAACATTCCAAAGAGCAAATTGGTGTATTCACCGCACTGCTATGGTCCATCAGTATGTACTCAGTTTATGTTTGCTGATTTAAAAGCCCAACCGGAATGTGCTGGTCTTGTTGAAGATGCTTTCGGTGATAAGAAATGCCAAATCGTGATCAATCCTGAAATACTTGAACCAAGTTGGGATGAACACTTCGGATATCTGAGAGCTAAGGGATATGCTATTTGTGTCGGAGAGTTCGGCGGTAATATGGACTGGCCAAATAAGTCTGAAACGCGCCATCGGACTCGTTATGGCTATCTTACTAACAAACAGAGTGATCAAGATTGGCAGAAAGCCTTCGTAAACTATCTGATGAAGAAAGGAATGTGTAATTCCTTCTATTGGTCAATCAATCCGGAATCCAGCGATACATATGGTGTTTTCACTTCTCCTTACGATCCAATTTCTAATACAGCAGGTTGGGGTACCTGGTCAGGGGTCGATGATAGAAAACACTCTATGTTGAAAGAACTCTGGGCTGCACCTGAAGTGGAAGTCCCAGTTATTCATGGCAAAAGCAGTATCGTTAAAAACGGTTACAATTTCGGCATTTCAAATGCAGGAATAATTTCCTATACATTACCTAAAGCGGATCTCGTTTCGATAAAGCTTTATAATGTTAATGGTCGTTTGCAATCAGAAATTCTCAGCCAGCAGCAGGCTGCAGGTCCTCACTCAGTTAGTCGGGGACAAATGGCAGCAGCTTCCGGATCGTATTTGCTTGTTTTCAAGTCTGGTGATTTTGTTCACAAACAAATGGTTTGTTTGACAAAATAATCTTTCTTGATTGCTAATAATTTCAGTCAAGTATTTGTTGATTGATCTTGATAAGCTTGTAGATAAAATCTTTGATTTATCTACAAGCTTTTTTTTTATTCAGGTCTGTGTGATCGCTTGTTGCGCCACATTCCGATTATGTAAAATTTGAACAGATTATTCAGAGATGAATATAATCCTGCACAATTTTGAATAGCTAATCTCTTTGCATTAGGCCGTACCTCGTTTCTAGTGGTAAAAGTAAAATTACCGATAAAATCTTTACAACCCAAATATGAATTCTTTTTTAGCTGGTTATTATATTGTGAAATAATTTCAGTATTAGAACTAATTCAGAAAACATGAAAACACTGAATAACTATTGCATCTTTTTCAAAATAAGGCTATATTAGATAAAAATGAATCTATAAAAAAATATCGAATGGGGCTGGTATGAACCAGAGTAATCCGAAAATCGCTGCTTTACCTACTATTCGCCGTCTTCCTGTCTATTTAAGAATTCTTAAAGAACTTAAATCCAATGGGGACGTGCTGGTTTCGGGAACATACCTGTCAGAAAGAATGGGTTGTGAAGCTATACAGGTGCGAAAAGACCTGGCGGTTACCGGTACTGAAGGACGTCCACGGCTGGGGTTTGATATCGCAAAAACAATTCAGGCCATTGAGGATTTTCTGGGCTGGAATAATATTCATGATGCATTTCTTATTGGTATAGGAAGCCTGGGGTCTGCTCTTCTGGGCTATAAAACATTTAAGCAGCATAACCTGAATATTGTAGCGGCTTTTGACTGTGATCCACAAAAAATTGGCACTATAATACATGAAAAGAAAATCCTTGATATTACAAAAATTAAAACATTGGCTTCACGGATGCACATACATATCGGGATTATGACAGTTCCTGAAAGCGCAGCGCAAGCGACAGCTGATTATCTGATCAATGCAGGTATCAAAGGAATATGGAATTTTACCCCAGTAAAGCTTGAGGTTCCAAAAGATGTAATTGTTCAGAACGAGGATTTATCTTCAGGGCTTGCGATACTTTGCAGACGACTACAGGCACACAAAGGACAGAAAAATGACAATTGAAAAGAATAAAACGATCACCATTTGTATGGGCAGTTCATGTTTTTCACGCGGGAATGGGAAAAATCACGAAGTAATAGTCAGCTTTTTAAAAGAAAAGAATATCTCCGCGGATGTACTTGTTAAAGGCTGCCGGTGCGGTGGTCAATGTATGCACGGTCCTAATATCTGGATCGATAATCAGATCTATTCTAATGTCGATCAGGGCAGTTTGGTTGATATTTTAAAACACACTTTCTAATATAGCAGGTAACAGATGGAATACAAAAATCCGATTTATTCAGAAGAAACCAGGTGCAGAGATTGTTACAAATGCATAAGGGAGTGTCCTGTCAAGGCAATCCGGGTTATTGATGGGGAAGCGGAGGTGATGCCTGAGAGGTGCATTTTATGTGGTCATTGTGTTGCGGCTTGTCCTGTAGGCGCAAAGCGTGTCCGCGATGATCTTCGACGGGCTCTTCATCTGCTCAATAGAAAAAGTAAAGTAATTCTCTCGCTGGCTCCATCGTTTACAGGTGAATTCAGTGATATTCCATATAAGAAATTGATTGCAGGAATAAAAAAACTGGGTTTTTATGGCGTAAGTGAAACTGCTCTTGGTGCTCAGGAGGTCAGTGAACAGATAAGAAAGACTCTCGATACTGATGAACCTGATTTATATCTTTCCTCTGCCTGTCCTGCTGCGGTGGATTTAATAATAAAATATTTCCCATCCCTTGCAAATAATATAACCGATTGTTTTTCACCTCTTCTGGCGCATTGCGCTTTGTTAAAAAAAATATATGGAAATGATGTAGGGATTGTGTTTGCCGGACCTTGCATTGCAAAGAAAAGAGAAGCTGATGACAATCCGGAACTGCTTGATCTGGTCATTTCCTTTGAGGATCTGAGAAAATGGTTTGAGACGAGTGCTATTGATTTTGCTAAAATCGATCCTGTGAGCGATGATGAGTTTATTCCATGCAAAGCACTTAACGGGGCAATTTACCCTATAGAGGGCGGAATGATTCAGACTCTGAAAAGAGAAACAGAAGATAGTGTCCGCTTTATGACTCTCTCAGGGGTGGATACAATACAGGAAGCGCTTGAGACATTTGTTAACAAACATGAATGCAAAAAGAGCCTCTTCATTGAACTGCTTGCATGTGAAAACGGGTGTATCCGCGGACCAAAGGCAACTGCTACAACCCCTATCAATTCACGGATGGCAGTACTTGATTATGTAGATAGGAAAAAACCAACCGGGTTTTATGTTCAGGATTGCATCAGACATGACTACGAAAAGTTAAATGTCCCGGAAACTGTCCCTTCATCGGAAGAATTGACTTTAGCTTTGGAAAAAATCGGGAAATATTCCAAGGATGATGAACTGAATTGTGGGTCATGTGGGTATAAAACCTGTCGAGATCTTGCTTATGCTCTTGTTGAGCATAAAGCAGAGCCATGTATGTGCGTATCCTATATGCGTCAACTTGCTCAGAAGAAAGCTAATGCGCTTATAAAGACAATTCCGTATGGTGTTGTAATTGTTGATAAGAATTTGCGGATTATCGATAGTAATGAGCGGTTCGCGACGTTGTTCGGTCAGGAAGTCGAGGAGATAGGTAAACTTATACCAGGATTGAAGAACGCTGATCTCTGCAGAATCGTTCCCTTTCATCAATTATTTATGAAAGTGATTACTACCGGTGAAGACATCACACAGCAATTTTTAAAATATAATGATCAGGTGATCGCTGTTACCATATTTACTGTAGAGTGTTCTCAGATTGCAGGTGCAATATTGCGGGATGCAACAATTACTGAATCAAAACGGGAACAAATCGTGGAAAAAGCACAGGAAGTAATTCGAAATACTTCAGTTACCGCTCAGCAGATAGCATTCTTAATGGGAAAAAATGCCGCTCAATCGGAAAAAATTCTAAATTCATTAATTGAGAGCTTTTCGTACTGTAAAGACGATGAGGTCATTCAGGAGAGCTGATATGTCCAGGGATTTATTTATTGAAATAGATCATTGCCGGTATTCTAAACATGATCATCCGGTAAATGGTGATGTTACTCTTACCCGTAAAATTAATGATGACCGCATTGTTTCGATCCTTTGCGATGGTTTGGGGAGTGGCATGGAAGCAAATGTCCTTGCCACTTTTACCGCTTCTATGGGCATCGAATACATGGAAGAAAATCTGTCCATTAACCGTACCGCCGAACTTATCATGGATGCTCTCCCGTTGTGTCCGTTAAGAAAAATAAGCTATTCAACTTTTACAATTGCAGATGTGAGCAGAAATTGTCAGCTGCGGGTTATTGAGCATGGAAACCCTCCTTTTTTTGTGTTCCGTGATGATAAACCGCTCTGCGTGGAAAATCATGAATTGTATAGACCAAGATGGCAGAACCGTAAATTGCATTATGCGCAATTTGAGGTTGCTATAGGGGACAGAATTGTCCTTATTTCTGATGGCGTTACTCAATCCGGAACGGGTAGTAAAAGACTGCCCATGGGGTATGGTAATGAACAGACGATGCAGTTTATCTCCCAGACTATTATGAGTCAACCTGATATCAGTGCCGGCGAATTGAGCAGAAAAATATGCGATATCGCTTTGTTTAACGATTGTTTCTATGCAGGAGATGATATCACCTGTACAGTAATCTATCTTCGGAAACCGAGAATCTGCAGAATTCTTACCGGCCCGCCTCTTGATCAGAAACGGGATCAGGAGTTTTCTGAACTGCTGAGAAACTGGCGAGGGCATTGTGCTATTTGCGGCGGAACAACCGCCAATATTATTGAACGTGAACTCAATAAAAAATCAACAGTCAATCTTGATTCAATCGATGAGGTTGTACCTGCTACATCGAGCATGGAGGGAATCGATCTTGTCACTGAAGGTTGCATAACACTGAGTCACTGTGCTAGATTACTTGAAAGCAAAGATACTGATAAAAAGAAAAATGGAGCTGTTATGTTGCGCGACCTCTTACTATCAAGTGATATAATAGAATTCTATGTTGGCACACGCATTAATCAGGCTCATCAGGATCCAGATCTTCCAATTGAGCTTGATATCAGACGAAATACCATAAAAAATATCCGTTCTATACTTGAGAAAGATTATTTGAAAGAAACATCATTACGATATTTTTAAAATTACAGAGGCACTATGAGTAAAGTGATTGTTACTGTTTGTCTTGGAACAACATGTCATCTGATGGGGGCATCACACCTTCAGTCGTTGTCAAATGAACTGTCAGAAATCCAGTCACAGCACGTAGAAATACAGTGGAAAAGATGTCTGGGTTACTGCAATTCTAATCCGGGGAAAGCACCTTTTGTTATTATTGATGGTGAAGTTATCAGTGAAGCAACTCTACCAAAAATAGCTGAAAAAATCGAGACAATACTCCAGAATAAACAGGTTGGGAAATAATGCACTTTGATAATAACGCAACACGGACAAGAAGAGAACTGCTCATAAGAGTAGCCCGTTTGATTTTTGATGATAATTTTGAAGATCAGATAGACAGAATCGCCATTGATATGCGTCCAAAAGGTGATAAATCACTTCGCTGTTGTATCTATAAGGATCGCGCAATCATAAAATACCGCCTTATGGGAATACTTGGTTTCGGAACAGAAGATGAAACCAATGAGCTTACATCTTTAAATGAATATGCTAAACGGGGCCTGAAGTTAAACTGTAATGAAGGAAATATACTTTCGGTTATAGATGAAGCATGCGGCGCTTGTGTTCAAAGTAAATACTTTATCACTAACGCCTGTAGAGGATGCATGGCTCGCCCCTGTATGATAAATTGCCCTAAAAAGTCAATTAGTATGGGCAGGCATGGTCAGGCTGAAATAGACTCAGATACTTGTGTAAATTGCGGCCTGTGTATGAAAGTATGCCCATACCATGCCATTATCAGAATGCCAATCCCCTGTGAAGAAGCCTGTCCGGTCGGGGCAATTGAAAAGGATGGAAACGGGAAAGCTCACATTGATTTTGGTAAATGTATCCTTTGTGGAAAATGTATGCGTGAATGCCCCTTTGGTGCGATAATGGAAAAATCTCAAATGGTTAATGTCCTCTTTGCTTTACGCGAAAAAAGACCGGTGATTTTAATGATTGCCCCTGCAATTGCCGGGCAGTTCGTTGCTGAGTTCGGGCAGGTCATCGCTGCGATTTTACAACTTGGTTTCCATGCAGTTTTTGAAGTGGCAAATGGAGCTCATGAGACGGCGATACATGAAGCAAAAGAATTCGAGGAGCGAATAGAAAATGGAGCTTCTTTTATGACTTCATCCTGCTGCTCATCATTTGTATATGCAGTAAAAAAACATGTTCCCGGATTGCTTGACAATGTGTCATCGACACCGACACCAATGCATTATACAGCAGAGATGGTGGACTCTTTATATCCCGGTGCTCTTAAAGTATTTGTAAGCCCGTGTATTGCAAAACGGCAGGAAGCAAAAGATGACCGGATTGTAGATATGGTAATTACTTGTGAAGAGCTTGGGGCAATGATCGCTGCAAAAGGTATTGATATTGCCCAATGTGAATCAGTTACAATCGATCATCCAGCTTCAAAGCATGGGCGCGGTTTTCCTGTCATCGGTGGTGTTACCGCAGCAGTAAAAACGAACCTTGTAGACCCCAATAGAATACAACCGAAAGTAATCGATGGACTTACTCGTCAGAACGTAAAATTACTTAAAATGTTTGCCGGCCCTAAAGGGCTTACAGATGGCAATTTTTTGGAGGTAATGGCTTGTGAAGGAGGATGTATCAATGGCCCATGTACAATGGAAAATCCTGCCATATCTCAAAAAAGAATAGATAAGATAAAATGATTCTTGTACTGTGATTACAAAAATACCAGCGTAATAGTTCTACTTTGTAAGAATGGAAAGTATCTTATACCTCTCACCCTGAGTCCCGAGTCATCGAAGGATCGAAAGATCGGAGGGCTTTCTTTGAGCGGTTTCTGATACACTTACAAAACGTTTTTTGAATGATTATACATTCTAACAAAGTAGAATTAAACCTCTCTTATATTTCCTTTTTTTCCAAGTTGTTCTTTTATACTAAAAGAAAAGACCTGTGGTTTGACAAGCTCCTCATAATCTTTATAGGAAAGTCTGACAAGTTCCTGATGCGTTCCGGAATTGAAAACAATATAATCATCTTCTGTTAAAGCTGTTGCCACAAATACCTTCATATTGTATAAATTACCAAAAGGAGCCATTGCTCCAGGCTCACTTTCATCGAAGAGATCCTTGTAATCATCCTCATATGTAAGCTCTACATGCTGTGCGCCAGTTACCTCTTTTATTCGTCTCAGATCGACTATGTGAGACGCGGGAAGAACTGCCATTGCTACTTTTCCATCAATCGAAACCATTACAACTTTAGCAAGTTCTTTTCCTGGAATATGAGCTTTTCCGGCTATCTCCTGAGCGGTGTACGCAGGGGAATGAATAATTATTTGATATTTTACTTTATGTTGGTCAAGGAATTCCTTTAATCTTTTTAGCATAATAACCTCTTTAAACTTAAGAAATGATAACTGATAAAATGTTAAGCGCAATCAAAATGCCAGTATTTTAGTGCGTTTTGGAATTAGCGGTCATTATCAGAGGTATCATTCAACAGTATTAAACAGAGGAAAATCGGTTTGCGTGTCATATAGTTTGGAAATAGAAAGATCTTATGAATGAGGAGAACCGGTCATTGATTTCACTTATCTGAGAGTTGTAAATCTAAACTATCCCGATTGAAACGGAATGCAAATAACTGGATTGCACTCCGTAAATTGCTAAAAACTAATTTACAACCCGAGTTTTGAAAGTGAGTCGGGATTATCCTGAAGCGCTAAACGGGCAATACCAATGAAATCTGTCATCCAGCTGTCAAGCTCTTCCATTTTTGTGTCTCTTACCGCGGTTGAACTTATTGCGTCACCCATTTCTTTTTTCTGGACAGCATAAGCATCCTGAACATTTCTTATCTCAATATATTCAGAATCAAGCATTTCACGGGTGCGGCCAAACACTTCCATTTTTGCAAGATATAATTCTGTGCTGAGAAGGTTGCGGTAGAAAACTTCCGCATCACGAAGCCAGTTAGAAAGTGTTGATTGTCTTTTCCCACGAAGAACAAGCGCTTTTGTTGCTTCAGCATCATTTTTGAAAGCTATACGCGCAACTCCTATACTTGTCATATAGGGCTTAGCAGCTTTCTGATATTTTTTTTCAACATTTTGAGTGGCAGCATACTGCTCACCATACTCTTTGGCGTTTTTGGCATCGGCTTTACGGGTGCTTTCAAGGAGCTCTTTTCCAATGTTAATCTTTTCCTGTGTATATCTGAATGCATTCAGCGCTGCTAAGATTTCCTGATCATCAATTGCATTCTTAAGAATTACATTGTAATACTCAAGCCGCTCACCGATAGTCTTGTATTTGGATTGTATATCGGTCGCGTCCGTCTGATTATCCTGGGTATCAGAACCATCTGTTTCTGATGCGGTAGCTTTAGTACGCAGTTCGAGAGTGTCTGCCATAATGAAATCTCCTTATGAAAAGATGTTTATAGATGTGTAGTTATAAATTGAAAAGCAATTCTGCCGGGTGATTGCGTAAAATCAAGAGCGGGAAGTTTAATCATCCGAATTGCTATAAGAAAACTAACATCTGGACATACGGTTACGCACTACTTTTTTGTACAATATGATAACTTTTCCGGAAAAACAATTTGATAACAGATATTCCCATTCCATATAGTAACCTGTCCATTGATCCAACACGTTCTATCCTGTAATCTCAGCACAGACTCAATGATCGATTTAATTGTGGCATAAATAAAAAAACTGGCAGAAATGATAAATCCCATGCAGAAATGATAATATCCCATGCAGAAATGATAATATCCCATGCAGAAATGATAAATCCCCATGCAGAAATGATAATTACTCAAGTAGAAATCATTGCATACCATTCAGAAATCATGAAAGCTCACGCAGAAATCGAAGAATCTTATATACAAACAGGCAGATTACCATGCAGAAAAGGAATATCCCCAAGCAGAAATGATAGATGCTCAGGGAATCTGCGATTTCTGCAAGGGAATCTGCAATTTCTGCAAGGGAATCTGCAATTTCTGCAAGGGAATCTGCAATTTCTGCAAGGGAATCTGCAATTTCTGCAAGGGAATCTGCAATTTCTGCAAGGGAATCTGCAATTTCTGCAAGGGAATCTGCAATTTCTGCAAGGGAATCTGCAATTTCTGCAAGGGAATATGCAATTTCTGCAAGGGAGTATGCAATTTCTGCAAGGGAGTATGCAATTTCTGCAAGGGAGTATGCAATTTCCGCAAGGGAGTATGCCATTTCCGCATGGGAGTATGCCATTTCCGCATGGGAGTATGCCATTTCCGCATGGGAGTATGCCATTTCCGCATGGGAATAAAGATAGCTGTTCTACATCAGGCTAAATTGAATGTAAAAGTAATCTTCTTGAACAAGTCTTTTGACAATGTTATAATCATTAGTTCCAAAAGATAGAAAATTGGATAAATAATCTATTAAAAGGGGATTTTTTTAAATGGCCGGACAGATAAAAATTTTCATCGATAAGATTATTCAGGAACGTTCTAAAGGTAATCCAACCATTGTCGCAACAACTCAAACCAAATTAGTCCTCAAGGGAATTAATCCAGGAGCCTGGACTACAACATCGGAGGATGATCCGCAGGTAATAAGTAAAATCAAAATGATCGCTCAGGAATTAGGAATAACACTCTGATTTTTATAGTAGAAAATAATCAAGTAAAATGGAGGTAGGAATGTCAATAAAAACAGTTTTTTCAACTAATTTGGATGTAGATAGAAATGTCGCAGAGATCGCTTCGGGGCTTAAATCGTCCAATCCCCGGATGATCATATTCTTTTCTTCAATTAAAATTGATCCTTACATTTTCAATACCAAACTTAAAAGTCTTTTTCCACAAACAGCCATAATAGGATGCACAACTGCGGGAGAGATAGTTTCGGGCAAAATGCTCAAAGGTTCAGTAGTGGCTATGGGGATCGGCGATGATATAATCGATGATATTTCAATAGGAATAGTCGAAAAAATAAAGGAGCAAACCAACGTCTCTCAGGTATTTTCAAAATTTGAGAAGCATTTCGGTGTCAGTATGACTGAAATGGATATTAAGTCACATGTTGGGCTGATTCTCGCGGACGGTCTGAGCGGAGCTGAAGAACGCCTGATGGATATTATTGGCGATCTGACTGATATAACTTTTATTGGGGGATCGGCCGGTGATGATCTGGAGTTTAATCGTACACTAGTCTTCGCGGATGGGCAGGTTTATACAAATGCTTCAGTACTTGTAATTATGAAACTTAAAAATGGTTTTGATATCATTAAAACTCAGAGCTTCAATCCGACAAAGAAAATTCTTAAAGCCACAAAAGTAGATGAATTAACCCGCACTGTCCATGAATTCAATAATGAGCCTGCAATTAGCGCCTATGCTAAAGCACTTGGTGTAGAAGCCGGGAAGGCAGCTGAACAATTTATGAAACATCCATTGGGATTAATTTCCATCGATGGACAGCCTTTTGTAAGGAGCCCTCAGCAGGTTAAGGGTAATTCAATTGTATTTTTTTGCAATATAAAAGAGGGCATGGAATTAAGTATTCTTGATTCTACCGATATCATTGCAAATACCAAAAAAGATATCGATGAGAAAATAAAATCATTTGGTCCAATTTCAGGTATGATCAATTTCAACTGTATTCTTCGCACTCTGGAACTAGAACAGAAAAAACTGACGGAGAAATACGGAGAACTTTTTTCATCAATCCCCACAGTGGGTTTCAGTACCTATGGTGAAGAGTTTATAGGGCATATAAATCAAACTGCTACGATCCTCGTTTTTAAATAGATCGGAAAATTTAGAAACCGTTATATCAGTTATGTATAAAAAAAAAGGACTCATACATGAGTCCTTTTTTATTGAAATATATCCAGAATTATGCTGAAGAGACTACTTTAGTTTATTGACAGGAGCATTGCTTATTTTCTTCCCGCATATAGAAAATTTCTCAGATTTACTATTAGTTATATATACTGAGTTTACTTTCTGATTTAGATGCACATTCAGCTTCGGAGTAATACTGCTCAAACTGGAACTGGTCGGTACAACAGCACCTTTAGAGATGACACCCACACCACCTCCATTTTTAAGTAAATTGGGAAAGTCGTTAGCTGGATTTGGATTCTGTTTTACATAGTCGACTAACCAGGTAAGAGCAGGCCGTGGAGTTCCATTTGTATTCAGAAGCCCCGTACCATTTCGCCAGGTGGAACCAACGAGGTAACCCCAATAGGTGACTCCGACAATTTTCGGGTGGGTCCAGAACATGGTAAACTGCTCCTGCATGATCTGCTTTTGCTTGGAATCATTGGACTCACCAATATCATACTCGGTGATAAAAATAGGAAGACCCAAAGCAGCGAGCTTGTCGATATTGGCCTTTACAGAGGCTGTTGACAATTTCCATGCGTCATGGGCCTGGCAGCCGATAGCATCGATAGGCGCATTGGCATTTTTCATCGCGGTAATTAAACTTACAGTCCAGTTAACTTCATTGTTGTACTCGATGTTGTTGTAGTCGTTATAAATCAGAATAGCTTTTGGCCAGCGCTGACGTGCCATTTGGAAAGACTTTATAATCCAATCATAGCCAGAAGTGCCATTTCCACCAAGTGCATTTCTGTAGGGCGCAGGTGCATGATTGGGATGAGCCTCGTTAACCACATCGATCATGGGGACATCGGGGTATTTTTGAGCTGTCAGATCAAACCATTGGTTGATTTCAGATAATTGGTCGTTCTGAGAGAGGCCGGTAATCCAGGATGGGCATTGTCCTCCCCAAACCAGAGTATGAAATTTCCAGGAAATGTTATTCTTTTCGGCGAAGTTCTTTACATTATCAACTCCGGTCCATCTCATTGTATTGCGGGTTCCCTCTACTGATGACCATTTGCTCTCGTTTTCAGGGGTGATCTGGTTCCAATAGGTCAGAAAATCCGAGCGGACAGATCCCATAGTGGTGATATTTCCTAAAAACTTGTTTGCCCCCTGGGCGGGCTGACCCTGAGAGGTGAATGCCGCGAGAAGCACTCCGATGAGAGCTAAACTCGGGACTATTGTTAAATGGTTTGTGCGCATGAATATACCCCTTTCGAATATATCTTAGATATCATGGTAAAGAATAAGTTTTATTGAGCAACATTTTTATCGATATTAATAGTAAAGCTGAAGAAATTTTATTTCATTCATAACGATAATATAAAGATTTTTAATAATAAAGCTGCATTTTTTTGTCAACAATTCAGGTCCTTTTGACAACAAAACCAGAAAACGATGTAAAACTAATTTGAAAGGTGATTTAAGATGTATCATCTAAAAGAACCTATGGCGTCTGAGGGAGAAATCTTTTGTAAATCAATCAATTGTATGGTAGCTTATAGACCTTTCATTCGTGTAGAAACAGATTATCCGAACACGCATGTTTTTTTGCAGGGGAACCATGATTAACAAAGGTAATGCCTGCATTTTCTAAAATGACTATCCGCAGCAGTATTCCATAAACGTAAACCATATATTGAATTCGTGAAACAAAGGATTCGGCGTTTTTCCCAGAAGAAGACATAGGGAAATTCTATAGAAGCAACATTAAAAAATCTTTATGAGTAAAATCAATAATTTTTCAAACGCTTTGGAAAGTAAAGAATGTGAACGAAGGATTGAAAAGCCGAAAAGAGTGATGCGAACAGGCGCATCCTGGAATCAACTGTCAGCTGATCCCGAATACGTCTGTTCGTGATTGAAAAGAATTATTTCAATAAATTCATTGAATTACTTTGCAGTTTCTTACCAACCAAAGTAAAGCTTTCTGCCCGTTTATTCGATACGCACATTGCATTTGTCTTTTTATTAGGAATGAAAGATACTTTCGAACTAATAGACTTACACAAATTCGAACTGGTTGGCGCAACGAGAGCTCCTTTGACTTCACTACCTCCGAGATTGAGTAATGATTTAAAGTCGTTCGGTGGATTGAGGTTGCCCTTTACAAAACTTGTCATCCAGGTTATGGATGGCCGTGGAGTTCCATTGGTGTTCAATAGACCGGTGTTTTGTACCCAGGTCGAACCATTAAGGTATCCCCAGTAGGTGATTCCAGCCACTTTTGGATGATTCCAGAACATGGTAAACTGGTCTGAAATAACTTGTTTTTGCTTATTATCATCAGCAATACCAATGTCATACTCTGTGATAAAAATAGGATATCCTGTTGCAGCCAACTTATCGAGATTAGCCTTAACAGCGGATGCAGACATATTGGCACAGCCGTGGGCCTGGCAACCGATAGCGTCCATAGGGGCATTGGCCGTTTTCATTGCATTGGCAAATTTTACCATCCAGTTGACTTCGTTAGGCCATTCGAGGGTATTATAATCGTTATAAATCAGAACTGCTTTAGGCCAGCGCTGACGAGCCATTTGGAATGCTTTGATGATATAGTCGAAACCTGTTTGACCGTTGCCACCGAGAGCATTTTTCCATGGTGGTGGAGCATGTTTTCCGCCGTTTGCCTCATAAGCTTCATTTACAACGTCGATCATAGGAACATTGGGATACTTTGCAGCTGCGGCATCAAACCATTCGGTAATTTCCTTAAGCTGGTCAGTTTGTGAAAGACCATCCATCCAGCTAGGGTATTGGCTACCCCAAATAAGAGTGTGGAATTTCCAGAGAATTTTATTATCACTGGCGAACTTAGCGATAGCATCTCCACCGCCCCAGTTCATTCTGTTACGCGTTCCTTCAACAGATGCCCATTTGTGTTCGTTTTCACCGGTGATCTGGTTCCAGTAGGTCAGGAAATCTGAACGGACAGCACCTCTGGTGGTGATGTTTCCTACAAATTTGCTGGATCCATTGGCCATTTGAGCTTCAGAAATGACTGCAATCAGGAGCACTCCAATAAGTGCTAAGATAAAGTGTTTTGAGTGCATAAGTAGTGTCCTTTCGCTGTGAAGCGGTATGCTTCAAACTGATAAGAGATAACTTTTAACTAATAATACCCAATAATATAAAGTTTTTCAAAAGTATGGCCTAATTATTTAGGAGCTTTATGATAAAAGTGTTGTCCACTGTTTATGTATAATGATAAAGTATACACTTTTTTTAGAATTTTGCTGGTTATTTTTTATAGGAACAATTTGAAGGGTTATGAAAGTAGTGCAGTGCTTTTTTAGCTGCAATTGTTAAAATGCAGGAGTACATCCATCTGTAGTTATTATACGCTGCTGCAGTAGGTATTACATCGATCTTTTTTGTAATTGAAAGAGGAATAAAAAATTTAATTGATTACGTAACGAAGCATGATGACAATTATCAGTTAACAAAGTTAAATTATGGTTATTTGCGTTTGAAAGTTCAGCGGACCGCAATTCATTCCATGTTTGAAGAGGTGAAGCTTTGAGAATAATTTCACATAGCCCATTTGCAATAAAAGCAAAATCTGCATTCCTACGTCCATATAAGAATGTTTAACTTAGTAATAAAAATATATAAGAATCTATTTTTTTTCGTTTAGCTCTGTAATGTACTTGTGCGGTAAACAATTACCACACAAGTGTTCACGTTTACCAATAATTACTATTATCTTACCGAAGGATCAATAACAAAGTTGGTAATACTACCGTTTTGAATTGTAATTCCATCTTTGATATCAATTGTCTCTCCTGCTCTGAAAGTAATATTTCCACCAGATAGGAATTGATCATTTTGTGTAATAATCATTTGGTGTGTCTTCACTTCCGGTTGTGTATTTGAAACTGTTTCGTTTTCATAAACAATATTCCCTGAGTAAAGGTTATTAGGAACATACAATACATCTATTGCATCATAATGGTGCCAACCATCGCTATCCCCTAAATCAATTTCTAATCTTCCAGGAATCTTACCATCATAATTATAATACCACTGACCAGCTGGTAATGAGAATCCCGAAATGTTCCAGGTTAATTGAGCGGATGTACTATTTGAAGTCCATGTATTTGCAATATAGTCTGCACCGGGCTGGAAAAATATCAATTTCCACCCCCAATATGAAGGGTGTGTTGTTGTTCCTAAATCCTGAAATTTAGCTGTGTATGCGAGTGATGTTGTTGATGGAGTGATGGTTGTTGTGCCATTAGTAATTCTAACATAATCTTCGAAACCAACTGGAATCGGTTTACGAGGTGAAGTCGTAATTGAAAATGTTTCAAGCCAAGCGAATTCATCGTTTACCGTAAAATCAATATATGGCATTTCTTCTCTTTTACCGTATGTAGGGTTGTTATAAATAACTTTTGTGACATTACTTCCACCACTTCCTACATATCCTACTCCTAAAACCATATGTTTCGTCCAGTCATCGTTTTGTAAACCACAAATAAATGGGCGTCCTCCTTTAATTTGTTCATATATTTCTTCTTGTGCAAGAGGGTACTCTCTCTCACCTTTAATAGTACCGAACTCTTTTAGAATACTTTCAACGGACTTAGTGCTACCATACAAATTATTAGTAAGATCAGTAGGCCCGTTCATAGTACAATCACAATTACTTGACGGATATGGATATGCCCAACAACGTACATTCTTCTCATCAGTTTGAGGATAACCATATGCGTTGAGAATCATTACAGAAACTGCAGCCCAGCACGTTTTAGTGCCCCATTGTCTATAAGGGTCTATAACTAATCTCAAATCTGCATTTATTGTTGTGTATATCACTACTAGAAACAGAACTGTAATAAATATATTTTTATGTATTTGTTTTTTCATTCTTCACCCCCGAAATCCCTCATTTTTTTAAAAATACCAGGATGTTTTTTCTCTATTTCATCCCCCAATGGTTTTGCATCCTTATATTCTTTTTTAATTGTAGCAATTATCTTTCTACCATCATTCATTGCAGACAAATCGTGGGTTACGGTCTTAACATTAGGACCGCCATGTTTAAGATAGTATAAATTGCGAGCATCCCTTTTAGGAAAATGAAGATATCGGGTATTCCCTTTATTGATTAATACAGGATTATCACCACTGTTAGATGGGTATTTTTTCCTTAAATCTCCCCAGTATAAGTCGTAGTTCAAGGAACCACTGCCAGCCCATATACAACCATCTTTTGTTTTCCTGATATATACTTCATAAATATATTTTCCATGTGCCTTTACAGGAAGTATCCAGCGGCCAGTTGGCCTGATTAGATCCTCAACAGGCACTGTGTCAGAGCAGGTATCCAATTTTTCATAATCGAATTTGTATTCCTTAATAGGAAGGTCCACTTCTATTTCATTTGATTTGATAGATGTGTCCATCAGATCATTATAAATACCTTTTATATGTAAAAAACCTTCTTCACCGGTTGAATCTTTTACATAATTATCAACATAATCTCGTACGCATGGTGGCATTTCCAATTTCAACTTCGGAAAGGATAAGGAATATGCCATCAATAGAAGCAAAAAAAATTTATACATAAATACTCCCTGGTCGACGATTAAATCTTTTTAAAATAGTATTTCAGCACTTGACTACTTCTTTGTATTTTTCATCTTAGTTACTAAGAAAAATTACCTCTTTGTCTTCACAATCCTCTTATTATTAACGGCAGTTCTCTTTTCTATAATCTTCTTACTTCTCTCATTCATTGCTAACCTTTTTGCTGAAGGCGTCTTCGTCTCTACAATATTTCCAGTGCTGTCGATATCACAAATTACCTGTTGATTTTCGAATCCATCACGAACACCGGTTACCTGCCATGAGAATTCTGCATCACCATAATCTTCATAATCGCTCTTTTTCATATTTACAGTAATTTGAGTTTTTGTTTTCTTAACAGTATACAGTAAAACAGGTACTTTTTCAGGGTTTAAGAGTACTGTAAGTGGTGCTTCATCACTGGTAACAAGATCAAAGTGTTCTGGAAGATTGATAATTACATTTCCATTAATCGTTTTAGCTGTTCCCCGCGCGATGGTAAGTGCTTCTCCAGATTCAATGCATATATATCTGATAACTTTTGTGGTATCTGTAGGATGTGGTTGAATGAAATTTTTTGTTGCAGAATGAACTTGTAATGACCCGAGTATTGTAACATCACCATTAAAAGTTCCTGGACCACTTGATATTTTATTGCATGATAACCAGCCCCAGTATTCAGAATCGCCCCCACTTAGGTTTAAATCTCCATAATGCGTTGTTGTATTTTGGGCAGTTGCGCTTGTTCTGAAATTAATCTCATTTGATAAGAGATTAATCTGCGCGTTAGCACTCATAAGTGTACCAAAGCAGAAAACAGCAACAGCCAGATGTCTGAAATTGTACTTCATAAAAACCTCCATTTAAGATGTATGTTAATTGTCAGTACTTTTTAGTACTGTACCGGGATATCAAATGAAATTGTCCTTTACTATTTATATTAATAAAAAAAATATGATTTGTTAAATTACTTCTTGTAAAAAGAATAATTATGACAATTGGATGTCAAGTATGGTTTTTTTTTGTTTGCATTATAATAGAACAATGGAAATGTCTCGTGTTTTAGAACAGTAGAATGTCTTTATCCCTATTGACGAACTTATTTACTTTTTACAGTAAGTATAGTATGTGCACAGTTTACAAGTTTTGTATGTTTTGGTTTGGTTACTAATGTTCCAAAGATGGAGCTTATCATGTCAGGAAAAATCTCATTTACAATAATGTGTTTAAAAGGTATAATTACATTTCAAGATTACAGAGAAAGATCAGGAATTTATTGCCTAATGTAAGAAAACAATACCTGTGTTGTGGGGAAAAATACTCTTATATTGTATACGAGTAATTTAATTAGTGTGGACTTAACAAAAAAATAGCTTATTATAAAAATAACTAAGGAAATCTGGACAATTAGAAGACGATGCGTTCTACAAGAGATCGTAGTAATGTAGAGAGGTAGATTGGAGTTGTGATACTACTTTTCTATTAGATATTCCCCCATTCTTTTGTTTAGAATGGGGGAGTGCTTTATATTTTACCTTTCAGACAGATACAATGTTTTAGAGAAATTCTTTTCATTGGATTTAATCTGAACCAGATAAGTTCCATTACTTATCCGGTTTTTCTTGTCAAGACAATTGAAAGTAAAATTCGGGGAAGCAGCAGGAATATCTGCGACTTTCCTTCCTGACAACGAACAAATGATTACATGCCGTGATGGATCCGCATTGTCGAAAGAAACCCTTAGCATCCCATTTGCCTGGGAAATATCGGGATTACTTATCGTATAGTTCTGCAAAGGCTTCTGGATGTCAACTTCCTGGCCGGTGATTGTCGCATTCCAGTACATCATATACCGGGCATCATGAATACGGAAGAACGGTTCCAGTACAAGAGTTGAGTCAACCTTATTTGTAAATAGATCGGGTGCTTTGTATGTCAGGGTTTTCCCTGTAACCGGAATGAATTTGGAAGCAAAATTTCCCCGGTCAATACTGAGTTTCGGAGCTGAATTTACATCCATGAGAGTCCCGCTTGGCGCATGTCCCATTCGTGAAGCATCGGCGATCAATCCGGTCAGGTTGGAAGTGCCGGTTTTAGCTCCCAATACAATGGGACCTCGTTTTAGAGCGACATATGATGGTACGTTGATTAGCTGTTCAAAGGTAAAATGCATAGGAAGTTGCACTGTTATCTTTTCGCCACCATACCATGTCCGTGAAACTGGAACATAGGAATTAGGTTTTGAATCTAAACCCAAAGTATCAGTATCAATTATGACTTTCATTTCTCCTTCACGTACCCAGCTGGGGTGGCGAATGAGTATTGAAAATGCTTTTGGTATAGTTGCATCTAAGGTCAATACGGTACTTTCTTCATCCGGAAAATTAGTCTGCTGTGTAATTTTAAATCCTTTGTCTTTCCAATTCAGCTCTGAAGCGATGAAAAGGTTAACAAAAAGCGAATCCTCAGCGCGGGTATAGATGAACTGACCGTATTTAGTGTGGTTTTCCATACCGGTTCCGACACAGCACCACATTGCAACATCGGGTGCTGAATACACACGGTAGTGACGGGGATGAGTTGGTGTGAAATAAACATAACCGCCATGGGTTGGGTGCTGGGAAGAAAGAATATGGTTGAATAGTGCACGTTCATAGAAATCCACATATTTCGCATCCTGCTTCATGCGGAAAAGTCCTTCGGTGAGTTTCAACATGTTATTTGTATTACAAGTTTCAACACCCTCGCGGCCGGTGATATATTCCATACAAGCGGAAGCTTTCGGGAACCACTCATTACGGCTGTTTCCACCGATAGCAATACTTCTTTTTGTAGTTACCGTTGTCCAGAAGAAATTAGCCGCATTGAAATAGGTATTGTCTTTACCCGTTTCTCCAATACGTTGGAAACCCACAGCTTTGGGAACCTGTGTATTTGCATGTTTATCGTCCAGATTATCGTTACCTGCAGCCATAGCATCGAGGAGCCATTTGTGTGAAATTCGTTTGGCGAAAGTCAGGTATTTGGTATCGTTTGTTATTTGGTAAGCATCAGCGTACATTTCATTTACACCGCCGTGTTCCATGCCGAGCATATTTTGCATTTGAGAATCGGTTAATTTTGAGCAGATGCTGATACCCCAGTCGCATAACTTAAGAAACATTGTTTTTGCGACTTCATTATTACCATAAACCCATGCATCCCTGAGTCCGGCATAGGTTTTATGTATGTTATACCAAGGTACCCATGCACTATTATAGCCTGAGAAATCACCATTTTTAAATTTCTGCCAGATTGACTTTCCATTTGGAAGGCCGCATAAGTACCCGGCGAAATCAGCATTGGTCCCATTTGCATCCTGGCATTTTTTAAGCTCGGTAACCATGTAATCCAGACGTGTTTTACAATCGGTATTTCCTGTCGCAGCATAATTCATGGCCAAAGCAGAAAGGTAATGTCCGCCGACATGGCCATCCAGGCCGGCCCAGTTTGTATAATTTGACACTCCTCCAGTTGATAATCCTGCCGATGATCTGTAGCACCATAGAAGGCGGTCAGTATTATATTTAAGCAAGTGCGTTGTATTGAGATCTCTTGCTTTTTTAAAAGGACCGTCTAAAAGAGTAACATCTCCCAGTGGGAATTCATTAGGATAGAGCTTATCCTGAGCAATTGCGCTTGATAGTGCAAAAGCTGATATGAAAAGAAAAACTCCGGCTTGTCGTTTCATATTAGTTCCTTTCTTTAAATAATGATTAAAATTTTTAAGAGTGTGAAATTCTACGATAAACACTTTTCGTGTTGACATTAAAAAACATTACTTATTTGTCGAATATCACCAGCGCATCATCTGCTTTCTGGTTCATATAACACAATTTAATCCAGTCATCATTTGGTACAACGCTTGAAACACGCACTTCGTCTATTTTCCCGTTAAAAAATGACCATCCTTGCGAATAGGGAATTGTGATCGAGCGGCCGTAACTTCCAATCATGAAATTATCACCAGCATTTCGATCGTAGGAGCCGCGCATCAGATCTACAGCTTCGATCACTTTCTCCCCGTTAATGTAAAACATCTGGCTGGTTCCTGAACGGACGCCTGTAAGATAGATCCATTGTTTAGCTCCAGGTGCAGGCGGAATAGAATCCTGAGTGTATTCCCAACCTTTTTGATCCTGAAATTCAACAAATTCCCAGGTTGCTTTAGTGTTTTTTATACATTTGAACTGCATGTAATACTGTTCATGGCCTTTACCTGCGATAGCATGGAAAATCGAATCGATGGTTTCAGCATAGACCCAGAGTGACATTGTGTAAACGCCATCTTCAGGAAAATCCAACCGGCTTGAAGCCGTATTTTTCATGGCTATGTAGCTTGAAGAACCATCGAAACTGCGTGCTAAACCAATGGCTCCTTTTACAGAAGATGTAGCAGACATACTATAAGGAGTTCCATGATACCCGTTTGAGGTTGCATCATATGCTATTGATGTGCCTTCACCTGCTAAATGCCAGACGCCCTCAAAACCGCGGGATGTCTCGAATGTGGCTTTGCTGTTAGAGGTGCTCAGAGCAGCAGAATTGCCCCAGTACATAAGAATAAACTGATGGCTGTTATTGCCCTTTATCGTATCAACCCGAACCCAGATTTCTGCCTCTTTGTTAACTGCATCCCACCGTTCAATTTCAAATGGTAATTGCCGGTTATCCGGTGTGGTAAAGCGAAGGTCTGCACCATCTGCTTTTGCCTGGCTAAAATTAAATGTTGATTGATTCAATCTTACTAATACAGGGAAGTTGTAAAGTGCGTTTGTTACCAGGGCGCCCGATGATGTTGTATTGAGAAATAAGCGGCGGGAATATGTCCATTCTGGATTTGCAGCAATTACTGTATCTGCAGGCTTAACTAAAACGTTATAGTGCACCACTGTGGTAATCTGATTGTTAGTTGATGAGTAAGTAATTTCAGGCATTTCACCTGACGGAATGGAATCAAGTAACACCATTTTGCAAAGGCTGTTCAAAAATGTAAAAAAAGGAGTACCGGGAACATACGCATAGCCAAATTGTTTGTCGACGTTTTCCGGAGCAATTATTCTTACAGCACCTATTTCTTTGAGCAATGCTTGCTGAGCGATAACTGTATCAATGAATGCGTTTACGTTTAAGACAAGCGCCCGGGCATTTCCGGACTGGTTTCTAACATATATATTGTAGCTTCCGGTATCGATATCATGGAACTCATAGTTGCCTTGGCTATTGGTAATTGCGGTTAAGGAATCAGGAAGAGGGAGATTCTTTACCGGGTCATACGACGAAGGAATGAGCTGGACAATTGCATTTACTTCCGGAGTGCCATTAACAGATGCAACGGTACCGGTAAGGCTGTTGGTTGTTTCTGAACCGGCACCAGCCAGGTTGCCAGTACTGGTGCAGCTCAGTAGAACTAACACACACAAGATTATAATAAGAAATGTTTTATTTATTACATTCATAATATCAATTTGTTAAAGGAAACAGTTGAACATTTAATTGATAAACCTGATCCGGGTGTTTCTCCGCTTCTGCATATTTGAGTAGAGCTTCCCGGAACTCCTTAATCAAGTTGTTGATCATTTCAAGATTCTTTTCAGAGATGGTTATCGTTACTGTTGAAATATTTCTTTTTTCCGGTGGATGGCGATGGAGTGCTTCAGCTGCAAGTCTGATTGTCTCTTCCTGATATGCACGCACCAGAATTGATCGACAATGATCTCCTGTCGTGACAAGCTTGTTAGTGAGAAAGTAGGAACCGTCATCTTTTTTTCTGATCAATCCCAAACTCTCAAGGAGCGCGATTGATTTCCTTGCTTGTGCTTCGGTAATTGATGGGCTCACTTTCTGAGCAAGTGTTTTATAGTCATCAGTAAAGGAGTAAAATTCAAGTAACGTCAAAATAGCTGAATAATACCACTTTGAGTAATATTCGTACTGGTTCTTTTCCAGCTGATACGATTTGATACCCTTTAATTCCAGAAGCTTTTCATAGTAAAGCCGGGTATCCTGGTCTGATTTTGCTTTATTAAAATGTACAAGTGTTGAGAAATACTGCGCGTCTTGATCTGAAAGTTCGCAAAATTCGATAAGCCCATCAATTAGAGGCGTACTGATATGTCGTTTTTTCTGGAAGATTTTTACCAGGTGTGATGCATCGATGCCCACACGTTTTCCCATGACCCTATAGGAAAAGAAAGAATTTTTTTCCTTTCTTTCATCGAAAAAGTCTTTAAGAAAATCACGGTATTCTAAATAATCTTTTATCGGCTTCATACTCGGTTAATATAAGCATACCCTGAATTTGGTGATATATCAATCTTTGTGGATAATTAAAAAATGTGGGCAGAAATGCCCACACGTGAAATTGTAATTCTTTGACATTCAACACAATATGATTAGATCTGATCAAAAAACTGTGAAAAATGCCCACATACCACCTTTTCAACAGGCAAATACTAAAGGTGGTAACATTATAAAAACAAATGGAGTACTATCGGTAGCAGAGAGAAATAATGGGCTATTTCGGGCGTTTTATTATCCATGAGAAAGTAGCACATCTGCCAGACAGTAGATTGAATTATAAAGTAAATTTTACATAGTATCTGGCGCCATTGATTTTGATCTCGGTTATATATAAACCTGTTCTTAATGAAGAACAATTCACTTTTGCTTCTCTGCCATGTACAATTTTACTTGCACCTGTTAATGTTCCATCAAGGGAATACAATGACACAATTGCATTTCTTACATTCGAATTGAAGCAGATTTTCAAGGTTTGGTCTTTGAGTGTCTGACTAAAATTGTAAGGCCTGTTTTTTCCGGTTGTTTTGATTGATACTGCCTGCCCGAATTCAAAAGCTCCAAGATCGGGTTTTACACCGTTGAAAGCGATGCCGACATCAACACCTGAATTAATCAGGGGACTTGTTGATTTGAGGTAGAGAAGGCTTGTTTGTGGCAGTGATCCGTCCGGATTGCGTTTTACTGTTGCAAGTGATGTGTCAAAGCTTTCAAAATCAGAAACATTTGCTGAAAAGCCTGCATTCCAGGAATTATTGGCTTGCAGGGCATTGCCAAATATATCAGAGCTTTCTCCGCTTAAAGATATGCAGTTTTTGAAAATATGCTGCCCCTCACTGACTGGCCCACCGAAACCGTAATTTGTACCGTTTTTATATGAAGTACAATTGTAAACAGTTACTCCCGCAGTATTATTATTCTGATCAAATCCTTTTACTTTATTTCCAATTGCAATACAATTTTTTAAAATGTTCTTCTGGCCTACATTTTTATCTGGGCTACCGCCAACTTTAAATCCATTGCCGTTGCCTTGATCAAAACCATTTCTTATTGCCCAGCAGTTTTCAAATAATACAAACTCAGGTGAATCATACGTATCATAACCATCATCGCTATTCTCCCATGCCCTGCAGCCGATAACTTTATTTCCCGGGCCCATTGTCTGCTTAATTGCGAAACCATCAGCCATACCGCCGTTTTTATATTTACTATCGTAATTCCCGTACGCATCACAATTTTTCAATGTCACAAAGGATCCACCTTTATTTATCTCAATCCCGGAGTTCCAATTTTTGTAGAATGTGCAATTTTCAAATGTGATATATTTTCCTGAGGCATATGCCCCTTGATATCCAGCACGGGTTACTGCAATATTTTTGAAATAAAGATAGCTACCAGTGACTTCAAGGCCGATTGATGTGATTGAACTGTTCAAAACTTTGCTGTTATCCGGGTATGAAAAATCAATATCGGCAACTTTATTATTTTCTCCCATAATTGTGATATTTTTTCCCGATTGTCCTGAAACTGAAATTGTAATGGTGTTTTTACTGGATGAATTATAAGGAATGGTGTATCTGCCGCCTTGAAGCAGAACAGTATCTCCCGGTGATGCATTACTGATTCCATTAATGATATCATATCCTGTGGAAAAACTGTAACCATCGCCCGACGATGAACCGGATGGGGAGACATAGATCGTTTTACCTGAAGTATTTGAAATCATTAAAAAGCAGATCACCGCTGAGGATAAACGTAGTAATTGTTCTTTGACACCTATGTAAAACATGCTGAAACTCCTTAACTCATATATTTTACGAATAAAAATAACATGTAGATAATATTACAGGTTAATAGATCTTATTGTCTATAATTTACTTACAAATTTTTAAAATATCTATTCAGATGAAAATCCAAGCCAACATGGAACCTGTTTTCTCACAACCACAAGTAACTTCTTCAGAAAATTTGCGTAATCGGTAATTACTTTACTGTAAAAAACAGCATTACTTTTTTTTTCAAACAAACTAAAAGTAATGAACGGTTATGAGCCGCAGCTTTTCGTATGGAGTCTTCTTTGTCTTATTTCCCTTATTTCATTAACTACCTGCATTTTGCGTAGAAAAATTCTGAGTAAACTGCTATTCAATTACAGTAGTTGGAAAAAAAACGGAAGTTATCAAAGGGTCGCTTCAGAAAGATATTTTATTTTATATTTTTTATTATACAAAAACATTGACAGATTTAGACGGCAATTCTATCATAAAGATCAAGAGTAAAATCTGCGAGGTCATCATGTCAATTCTCAGTCAACTCTCATTAATAACCTGCTCCTACAATACTCCAGAAATACTGGAACTAATGCTGAAGTCGTTCAGATTGCGACATCCTGAATTAGACAAGATGAATGTCGTTATTATGGAAAATTCAACCGATGATAAAACGCAATGTATACTTGATTCCAACAATATTGGTTATATTAAAAATCCCGGTGGAACACATTCAAGGTCAATTGATCAGGCATTTGAGATGTGTACAACACCATATGCACTGGTTGTTGACAGTGATATTGTATTCTTAAAAAACACCACTAATCTGATCGGTGAATTGATAGAGGGAAGAATCGATTTAGCTGGTATAGAATGCGGATCACGTGGTGGATTTAATTTAATGATGCGTATTCATCCATGGTTCATGTTTGTTAATATAGCTTCTATCAAAAAACAGAAAATAAAATTTCATGATGAAGAACGGATAAAAGCTTCGAATTCACTGGGGTTTTACGGAAACATTCCTGTTAATACTGTAAAGTCAAATACCCCGATGTATGATGTTGGTGCTACATTTTATGAAGATGTTAAGAATGCTGGTCTGAAGATTTTTAACATTCCTTTACTACAATCATTTTTCTTTCATCCCGAAGGAATATCCTGGCAGAGATTTAGCGGGGATCCTGCTTACGAACATAGAGGCAATAGCATCTGGCAATTGATGCAAAAGTTAATAGATGCGCATAAAGTTGTTGATATTAAAAATTTCTACATCGGTAGTCAATTTCATCAACCGCTTCGTTAAAATGCAAAGTACATTTTAAATGCATCTTTCTTAGTTTTTCCCTGCAGGTCTTTTTTTAATAACGCAAAATCAAGTTTAAAAAAATGATACTGGCCATTTAAAATCCTGATGAAGTCCATTAGAAAGATTGTTTTTGATCCTCCAATGGACAACTTTGGTTTATCACTATTAAAAAACAATTTCCTGAGTTATAGTTTATTCAGGATTTATCAGCACAGACTTTTACTTTTTTCATTAATTCATCGATTCTCACCAGTCCGGGAATTTTCTCCAAAAATGGTCTTTGCACTTCATAGATTGATATTGCTTCCTTAAATCTTTGCTGTTCGACAAGTTTAATTACCGTTTCAATTACATCGGAAGAGTTTTCAACAGGTTGTCTTAGGGAAGACCTTTCAGGCTCAGAACAGTTATTTCCATTTTGAAGAGCATATTCGTATGCCTGGATAACTCTATCAGCTGACTTTTCCCATGTAAATTGTCGAATGAATTCTCTCGCTTTTTCGTTGCGCTCTTTTGACATACTGCAAATGATTGCGTTTCGTATACTGTTATAATCATCCGGTTCACAGGAAATCATGTGATCACCGCAATAGTCTTTTATTGTACCCCAGGAGGACTGGATTACCGGACATCCATAAGCAAGGGCCTCTATTGTTACAAGACCGGGCAGTTCATACCAGCTTGGGAGACAATGAACCTTTGCAGCACTGTAAGCGCTCGCTAACATCTTTTCATCAAGCCTTTCAAGAAAAATGGTTCTGCCTTTGCGTTTGTATCTTTTGCAGAGGTTGACATATTCTGGTTGATAGCTTACTCCACCGCCTATGAATACAATTGTAATATCATCATGCTCAAGTGCGCGAAGAAGCATAAGTTGATTTTTGCGTGTTTCAAGTCGTCCTGTACACAGAACGAACTCTTTTATATCATAAGTATTACAAAAAAGTTCAGGATCGGCAAATACAGAGGGCATGGAGAAACCAAATGGGCCAGCCATAGTTTTGGCGGAAGGGTAGTAACGTTTGATACAATCTGCTTCTTCCTGGCCTGACACGAGTACTGCCGCGGCATTACATAACGCTACCGGGGAAGTATTGATTTCACCATGAGAAGTGTTTCGCAACAGTTCGAGTTGGCTGTCAAGGAAATCAGCTGGTTGTCCAAGCTCAACATATTTCCTGAATATCGAAAGTGACATCACAGACTTTTTTAAATAACGTGGAGTGTCTTCCTGTAGTGCAGTGATTACAAAGGGAATATTGTTGTGAATCGCTTTTCTGGCAAATGCATCACTGTATAAAGATAACGTCGAATTAAAAGCATGTACGATGTCATAACGATTTGGATCATAGTTGAATTTTGATGAAATATCAACGTTAACCCCTTTATCCTCGAGAGCAATTTTAAGTTGCTCCATAACACGGGTATCTCCGCCGGGACATTGCGCCATATTGGGACGGTTTTGAAAAAGTACACGTAAAGAATCCTTTTTACAATATGGTCTTGCTCGTTTCAACTTTTCGCATTTTTCATTCTGGTATTGTGAAATGGTGTCGATTAATGCAGACATGTTACCATTGTATAGATCACCGCGATATTTCCGCATGAGTTTCCCTGCGGTTTCCCCTTTTACCTCACGAAGAGTTGAATTGCAGCATGACAACAATCTCTCATAAATCGCATTAACATCAGGAATGTATGAATACTGTTGGTTGGAAACCTGATCATAGCTTACAGGAACAAGAAGGGTTGTTTCTGAATTCAGGTACTCGGTGTTTTCTGCTGTATCAAGAACTATCGTGGCTTTCCCATGTTCCATCATTTCTAAAATCCATGGTGAAGGCATGCTTAATGGGCTTAATGCTATGCCTACATCGGACAAATGCAACAGAGTCTGTACATCTTCTTTTCCAAGGAGACCCTCGCAAAGCTTAATTCGTTTTTCATTTCCAATAAGATTTAAAAGTTCTTTTAAGTATTCTAAATTTGTCCCTTGATTTTTTCCTAAAATTATTATAAGCGTTATCTCACTTGTATTCATCATTTTAAATGCATTTATCAAATAATTAACATTCTGCAGCGAAGGCGCTGTTTGCATGTCGATATAAGTGAAGAATACTACGTTTTTCTCAGGAATCTGGAAGTTTTTCCGTTCTAAGTAACTGGTCTTCTTATGAAGGTAGGGATTGATTTTTATCGAATTGACAGGAATATCATTCAGATGATCTTTGAAAAGAGCTAAAGGTTTGGAGCTTTTTATAAGTACCATATCCATTTTCTTTAGTGCATAGACTGCCTGTTCTGATAAATTACCTATGGCAGGCAGATCAGGAAAACAGATGTTTAATCTTTTGTTTATTTTCAGCCATTGCGGGGCACATGTAAAGAAACCGTTTAGAATCACCGGATCTATACAAAATAGATTGACCGCGTATGGTAATTCGTTATCCGGAAAAACAGGATATTTGAAAGGATTTACACTATGCTGTTGTCCATTAATAAAGATTTCATGAATGGAAACCGGGTATCCACATTCGAGTAATGAATTAACTAATGCGCGAACCGTTGATCCAAATTCATTCCCGGCTCCAACTGGTGCAATGATATTAAAACCAAAAACCGGTAATGACTTGACTGGCGCCTGCACGACAGTCTCTCTTACACTCAGGATTTGTTCCCGACGCGCAATAGTACTAATTGGAGCAGAATTTTTCTTTCTGAATGTTCCAATCAACCAGCGTTTAAAGGGAAGTTGATACCAGATAATTTCATTTGTATGCTGTGCCAGTTCGAAGCGGAGTGTTTCCCGCAAGAAGCATCTGATATGATCAGGATTTGGATCCGGACCATCAGGTACACTTATAAGAATCAGCCCGCCGGGTTTGACCACACGCAGGGCTTCGGTAATAATCCGGTGCGGATCTTTTATATGTTCAATGAGTTCGGGAATAATTACACTGTCAAAATAGTCGTTTGGAAATTTAGTTTTCGCTGCGTCACTTACCTCAAAATGAGTAATATCAGAAAGCCCTTGAGCGGCGGCACTCTTTACCGCCCACCTTATACCTTTTTCTTTAATGTCTATACCGAAAAGTTTATTTCCTTTTTTAGCAATTACAACCGACATGTCGCCATTGCCGCAAGCCATTTCGAGTACCATTGGACCTTCGACAATTTCAGCAGTACTATGAAAACGCATTACCTCTTGAAAATCCCTCGATATTGTCCTTTCGTCCCATTCATCCCTTACATCTTCGGCAACTGTAATTTGACTGCATGCAGAATCAATAGTAGTATCTATTTGCTGATTATTATTATATGTTTTGGTACGCTCAGCCCGCACATAAACCCATGGTTTACTATCAGATATGGTTACCTGGTTTTTTTCGATTTTCACCCCTGAACTATTATACCATGTTAAATCGACATCTATTCCCTTGAAAAGTTCTTCCACAGCGTCTATTGTAGGGTATGGATAGATATGCTCTAAAGTTTTTCCGCCGATTGGAACGCACGCGGCGACAGCTTTAGCGACTCTGAAAACCTCCTTCAAAGTAGAGCGGGGGTCTCGTAAATGTTCAAGAATATCACCCATGATTGCCACATTGAAAAGATCATCCTCAAATGGGATTTTTTCGGCAAATCCATGAATGAAACGCAGATAGGGAAAATGCTTAATGCCTCTGATTATATTAGGTACTGATACATCAATGCCGATTCCCTGAATTTCTCTCTGGTGGAGAATTTCCATGTGGGCGCCATCGGCACACCCGATGTCAAGAAAAAACTCATCACGGCAAACCATATTGCAAAGGCCTTCCAGACGTTCGCGCCGGCTATTCAATAAAAACGAAAATGTTTCAACTTTCTCATATTGTTTGTTGTAGAAATCTAAAATCCGACGGTCACTTGAATCATTTTTTAGCTCTAAAACTGAATTTATAATCGGATGTAATTTTTTCATCTGATCAACAGTGTCAAATATTTTACTTCTGATTCTACTCTTATTACTCAGACGATCATATAAATCTTTGTCGTCAGTAATACGTTTGATCTGAGCAGTCCATTCATCAACATTACGATAATCTTTTATCAATATACCAGCATCACCTATTATCTCTGGTAATCCTCCGCAATCACTTGCGATTACCGGAATACCATTTACCATTGCTTCCACAGCTATACGTCCGAACGGTTCAGGCCACATTGATGGGACAAGTAATAATTTGGTATGACTGAAAAAGAGCAATGGATCAGTCTGTCCATAAAATAAGCAATTATCTATATTTTCCTTAATTCCTCTTCCGACAGTCATGAAACGATGGTTGCTCATTCTTCTAACTATCTCATAAAACAAGCTGCTTCCCTTATGAACATCAGGTTGATTCAAGACAATGAAGGTTCTGGTATTATCCTCTGTGTAGTAATCTTCAAAATTGATAGCGGGATAAACAACTTTTGAATCTCTGCCATAGAATTCCTTAGTGACATTTCGCATGAATTCAGAGTTACAGACTATTTCATCCGCATCTTCAATCATATTCCGATATTTATCATGAAGTGTGGGATTAAACGGGTGAAAATTACATTCTGAGCATCTTTTGTCACAAAGATCAAACTGCAGACATGATATGCAAAAATATTCATAACTTCTTACAAATAACACTGATGGAATATGGTGCTTTTTCGCAAGCGCAATACCGTTATAAGCCCAGTTTAATTGGGTAATTATTAATGTAGGTTTGATTTGAAAAATGACAGATTCTATTGTGTCAGGAGTATTAAAATATTTTATGTTTATTCCATTGTAAATACAGCCAGGTCCATTCCCAGAACAGACTGCGTGACAGCGATGTCCATCCGCAACAAACTCCTGCAATATGGTGAGTGCGCTCCTTTCCGCTCCACCAACAGCCGGATAAAGATAATCTCCTATGAAAAGCACTGTCTGCTCAGTTGAATAATAGAACAGTTCAGGTGATTTAATCCTTTGCGGGGTTGATTTTTTTAATACAAGAGATTCTCTGAGCGCGAAATCGATTTTTGTCAGCTGCGCTATGATTTCCGGTGATTGTGGTTTTAAATCGTTTGCTTTTTGAAAATATGCTCTGGCCAAAGAGTATTTTCCCGTTTCAAAATAAGCTGAACCGATTTGACTGCATACAGTAAAGTCAAATGGATTTTCAGTAAACGTATGGAGAAGTTCCATAAGCTCCAGATTGATGTCAGCATTTGATGTCATTGAAGATCCTTGTATGGTGGATTATTGTTTTTTAATTGAGCGATTTTTGAGGAAATCCTTGTAGTGTCCTAATTTTTTGATTTAAACAGGAATACAAACCTGCCAGATAGCCTTATTTTAAAGTATTGTAAATCATTATGCAAGGAGGAAAATGGCGGAGCGAATTTTCCACTCATGCTTCGATTGTACTCTGCACGAGCGGTACACTGAGGATGAGTAATTGAAAACCCGAAACCAACGCCGCTCATTCAGTCCATCCTCCGCAAAGGTCTGCTTTGGAGGACAAGAGCTCACAGCCGAGGGATGAACACATTGTAACAAAATCAGGAGATGAAAACTGGTAAAACCGCTCGTACTTCGATTGTACTTAGTACGAGCGGTATACTGAGGATTGTAAATTCGTTAGTTAGTATCTGTTTAAAATAGCTGTATTCGAAATATATTGCCCCCTAAATCTCCCGAAGGGAGACTTTTGGGGCGCACATGTTAATTCTGAACAGAAAATATTTAAATCTTAAAGATTTATATAAAAGCTGTTTTACGGGAAAGTTCTTCTGGTCCGCTGAATGTTAATCAATCGTAACTCAGTAAATTCATCGAGAGCGGCTTTACCACCCATACGACCGTAACCGCTACCTTTAAGGCCGCCGAAAGGCGCCTGTGGTTCATCATTGATAGATTGATCGTTGATATGCACCATTCCGGTATCCAGATGTTGGGCCATATCCAACGCTTTCAGAAAGTCGTTGGTGATAATTCCCGCAGACAGACCATATTTAGAGTTATTAGCTACCCGAAGGGCTTCTTCCGAATCATTTACTTTAATAATCGGAGCAACCGGTCCAAACGTTTGATCTGTAAATACCCGCATCTCCGGTTTTACATCAGTTAAAACAGTAGGATAATAAACAAGACCTTCATATTTGCCGCCGGTGATTAATTTAGCTCCTCCGCTTACAGCTTCCTGAACGTGAGAGTGTACTTTGTCTCTGGCAGCTTTATTGATCAGAGGTCCAATGAAAGTAGCGGGGTCACGTGGATCACCTGCTTTTAAGGTTTTTACTTTCTGGACAAGCTTTTCGGTAAATTCATCAGCAATTGATTTTTCTATAATAATCCGTTCTGTTGACATACAGATCTGACCTTGGTGAAGGAATGCTCCCCAGGCCGCAGCATTGACAGCGAAATCGAGGTCTGCATCTTTAAGGATAATGAGCGGATCTTTTCCACCCAGTTCAAGAACACAACGCTTAAGGTGGTGTGCTGCTTTCTCAGCGATAATGCGCCCGTTTTCAGTAGATCCAGTAAAGCTGATTCTTCGCACTGCAGGATGCCCGATCAATTCATCACCGATCTCTGGAGCATATTCTCTGCTATGGGTGAGAACATTGAGCACACCTGGAGGAAACCCGGCTTCTTCGAAGATTTCAGCTACTAGAACTCCTCCGGTGATAGGTGCTTCTTCTGAGGGCTTTAGCACCGCTGTATTACCGTAAGCGATAGGAAGAGCAATTGAACGTATACAGAGAATAAAAGGAACATTGAAAGGTCCAAAGCCGGCCACAACACCAGCAGGCTGCCTTGTCGCCATGAAAAACGCTCCGGGGTAATCTGCGGGAATTATTTCGCCAGAGACATTGTATGTCTGAGCCGCAGCTTCCCTTAGTAAACCGGGGACAAAAAACATTTGAAACATGGAAATTCCGATTGTCGATCCGGTTTCTTCAGCGAGCGCCGAGACCAGTTCTTTTTGTCTTTTTTCAAAAATATCAGCTGCTTTGAGGAATAATTTTCGTCTTGTACCGGGAGCGGTGGCGGCCCATTGAGGGAACGCCGCGGAGGCAGCTTCGATTGCCTTCGTTGCATCAGCACGCTTGCCGTTTGCAATTTGAGCGTAAATCTCTCCTGTGAACGGGTTGTAGTCGTTAAAGGTTTCCTGACTGATAGAATCAACCCATTTACCACCAATGAACATCTGATACTTTTTTGTCATCTTGGTACTCCTGAAAAAGATGTTGTGATCGTCGGGAAAAAGTTTCCTTTTTCTAATTTGTAATATAGATTACGGTTTTCTAATATGTAAAAATATAAATTTATTTCCGAAAAATCTATAGTAAACGGATATTTTATTTTTAAGAAATGAATAGCGAATGCGGATTAACTATTTATAGTTGTCCAATGGATATCCTGATATTGATCTATGAAATTGTCCTGATAATAATCATAAGTGAAAGGTACGAGAATTATTTAATGATTGAGAATAATCATTATGTTGCACAAATCTTTGCCATTCAAATCGTGAGCTATTATCAGTATAGGAATCGAATTTACAACTTTCAGAATATTCCGTATCTGTTTTCTTTATCATAAAAGCAAAGAGCTGTAGAGAACAATGCTCTCTTGTTGTCCTGTTTGACATTGTAGTTAACACGGGACTGTTTAACATTTTATAAGTGATGTGATTGTCTATTTCTGTTTATGTATATTTTTTTAAAGTTGTGATTAAGGGGTATTCGGATTGATTTTGAAATTAAGTAGCAGAACAATCGCAAGCGGAAAAAAACGCTGTTCATCATTAATGAATCTACTTTCCGTAGGAAGAGGTCTACTTGATAGGTTATGATATTATGTCGCATTCCCAGGTTCTCAGATATGGTCGTGCAGAAATGTTTTTTTCGCAAAGATTAAGAAGTCGCAAAAGCCTACTATGTCTTTATTTATAGAAACCATGTACGCAGATTTGTACACACATTTTTTCTAAAGAAAGTCCTTATCAACACATATGATGAGACGCTTTCTTTCAGAAGAAATGGCTGTACGAAATCGTGGAAGAAAGTTTTGTTAAAGCGAAAAGTCTGGAACTAATCAGTACACAACTTTTTTTCAGGAGAAAGACTTATCCCAAAACATAATTACCTACTTTTCTGTGGAAATAGTGGGTGTACAAGGTTGTGGAACACATATTATCCATGTAAAAATGTATGGAATTATCTGTACACGAGTTTTCACCAGGAAAAAATTTTACCAACAAAAAATAGGGAGCCAATTTTTTCAGGAAAAACGAGTGCGCGATATTGCGCAACAACTATTGCCATGTTGGAAAATCATGAACTGATCTGCGCACGCGATACCGTTAAAAAAAATCTCCTCAACACAATTGGGGAACCTAATTTTTTTCTTTAATAGAAATTATGTAAGAGGATGCTAAGCTACACTGGAACATTTCTAGAAACATTCATCAAACCACAAAACTAATCTTTTAAAACAAAATAAAGAAAATACTTTACATGAGGTATGGCTGCATTTATTTATATAGAAATTCACACCATTCATAACCGTCTGAGACGGTTTTCATAACTCTATTCACCCATTTTTACCCGAGGAGGCATTATGTCTGATATCCCGGTTTCCTATCTGACACCTGAAGAGTGCAGTACTGCCGCATCCCAAACAATTCCATTAATTGAAACTGGTTTTGAAAATGACCCGTTTATAAATGGACTCCTTCCATTTTTGAAAAAAAATTCTCAGACACTTTCGATGTCTATGGCAGTATCCAATGCAAGTGAATTTACCGCTTTGATTGATGCTGCCGATACAGCTTTCGACGAGGCATTTGTGTTGTTTAGAAAATTTACAGAAGCAACAGTGGGGCTTATGACAAAGCCGGAGCGTGCGAAAGCGGCTCAGACAATTAATTATATAATAGAAAAGCATGGCAGGGATCTTCATAGAAGTGGTAAAGTGGAACAGATCGGAAAAACGAATTCTTTGATTAACGAATTGCAAACTGAAGAGAATCAGAAATCACTCAATACTGCCGATCTCACAGAATTATTCGGTCATGTAATTACTAAGCATAATGAATTTGTCAGCCTGTATAATAACCGTGCGTCCGCCGAAAAGAGCAGGAATACACTTCCTGCACCCGGTGAAGCTAAGAAACTTGTGGCAGAAAATCTTCAGGACCTTTACTCTCATTTTAAGTGCACATCTAAATATGTAGAGACCTACAAAGATACTGCGCATCATCTTGAGGAGATATTTTCAAGGATAATTCCCGCTGCGCGTGCCCGCCGAAGCCGTCTGCACAATGAGAAGATTCAAAAAACAAAACAAATAGAGAAAAATGTTTCGGAAAATAGTAGTGAGATCAAATAAAGGAAATTAAAAGTATTATTGCTTCTGCTTTGATAGTGATTTAACTCAAAATATTCATATGATTCAAATCAAAAAAAAATCATAAAACCAAGAGGGGTATCCCAATCGGAATACCCCTTTAAAAACTAAGAGTCCTTTGATAGAAATCGTTTTTTATTTTTGGATAATCTCAATTTCCTCAACAGTTGCGTTATCGGTTACCGTATTCAATTGAGTATGATTTGTCCGTAGCTGTTTGCTGCAGTCGAGAATTCACGAACCGTTGCCTTGGATTGTGCGCCTGTTGGGGCATAGATATCAAAGTTTGATAGAACGGTCGCAGTATTTATGAGAACATTGAATCTTCGACTTCCTGCAGCAGTGTGTGGTATAACACCGCAAAATGCGACCGAACCGTATACTCGCGTTCCTGTAGTCAGATTAGGAACATACAGGTGCTGTTGCTATATCGCTCACTTTGAAAAAAAAAGATTGAATTCACGTTTTTTCGTAAATTCAATCTTTTCAGCTATTAAGATGTTAATCTTTACAGCTACTATCAAATCACTTATTTATTATAACTTTCTGAGTGGTAGTATTGTTTAACTTACTAATCCACATTCCAGAATTTGGGTTATTAGAGAATGCTGCTTTTTGGGATAGCAATCTACCATCCAGAGATACTAAAAAGGATTCCCCAAAATTAGGATATTTCACAGGAGAAATTTTCATACCTGTCTCTTTATTAAAGTTATTAATGGAAGTGCCTTGATCAACTGGAACTTCACCGGAAAATCCTGTTTGACCTACTTTGGTAAGGCAGATAATACAGTATCCGTTTTTAACAACAATGTTACTTGGAGAAAAATCGACCAAATTCCCATCAAAAGTCCAATCTCCTTTAGCCCAACGAGATGTATTAAATGAATCGAAGTTGTCCTCCCACTCGGGGGTAAAATTGGTTCCGTTCGCACCTGAACCGGGTGTGTACTTAGAATATTTCATCCAGTTTATATACTGGTAAACAGGCAAAATGGCGGGATCAAAATTACCAACCCAAGCGGGCTCACTAGAAATCCATAAGTTGAACCTATAGGACATTTCTTTAATAGTGCAATCAGTTACCTGTTTCCCTGTTGAACGACGTACTTCTACACCATCAAAGAACCAGGCCATATAATCTGGTGTCCATTCAACAGTGTAGGTGTGGTAAGCTTTTGATAAATTATCAAAGGTGTGTAATTTTTCAGATGTAGTTTTTTGCGCAGCATTTCCGGTTATAATGTTAGATTGAAAAACGTTATTGCTCTTTCCTAAAACTTCTATGTCAATTTCTTGCCAGGGTTCAGGACTTCCTATATATGAGTCATTGTAATAGACAAAAAATGAGGATACAGTTCCGCTTCCACTGATCGCACGCATACGGACATCAAATCGACCGTATTTGACTGTTTTCGTTGAATAAAGTTCAGCACCGTTATAATTTTTCGCTCCTTCTGTGAAAGTAAACAGTAACAGAGCACTTAAGCAGAATAAAAAAAGCTTATTCATAAAACTCCTTTGAGTAATTGTTTTGAGTTATTTTAGATGATATTATTAGATACCGGAAAAAAATAGTACTAATAAGGCTTGTTTGTCTTTGCAATATGTTTCCAATATGTTTGCAAAAGTGGCAATTATCCTGATATGAGAAGTTTGATTGAGAATTATGCAAAGAGTCGATAAAAAAAATATAGATCTGAAACCCTTATTTTTTGTAATAGGGATGATCGTTGTGATATTATGTGGAACGATATTTCTACCTTACTGCAAAAATCAAAAGATCAATTTTAAGAATAGAAACGTTAGAGCTTATGATGATCGTTTAGAGAAGGAATTTGAAGGAAATTCAGAAGTTTTAGGAATTAAAAAAGATACAACAGAGCTGAAAATAAGTTACATATTAAAGTCTGGTTTTCCTTATCCTTACGTTGGGGTTTTAATTCCATTAAAAGATAGCAGTGGAAAGTTCTATGATTGTTCACGATTTGATGTATTGAAAATCCGAATTGCTTCCTCACAACTTTCTGATTGCAAGATTTATTTGAGAGTATTTGATACAAAAGTTTCAAAAATCGATGATCCTCTTAGCGAGAGATATCTCAAAAAGGATCTTATACTCAATTCTTTTCCGGTGGAAGTATCCATTCCTTTAAAACAGTTCGTTACTCCAGAATGGTGGTATCAGAAAAATAATATTACTCTAAAAGATGTAACTCCAGTAGATTATTCTAAAGTTACTGCATTGCAGATAGAAAGTGGCTCGACTGCAAAAACCGGGATAATCGATACTTTAACTATTTCTCATATCTATTTTACAAAAAGTCCTAATAAATCTCTGATAGTACTTCTGGTGATTATTTTAATTCTGATGATTCTTTATACAATATATAGATTGTTGCCGCATAGAAAAAACAATCAGATTATCATCACCTATGATAAAAAGGAAGTTAGTAATTATCGTGATATTGATGCCCAGCGAATTTCTACCTATTTAGCAGAACATTTTTCTGAGCCAGAGCTATCAATAATAACCATGGGTGAAAATTTGGGCCTTTCACAGAAAAAAATTGCAAAGGTGATGAATGATGTATTTAAAATGAGTTTCAAGCAATACCTTACATCTATACGAATTCACGAAGCAAAACGATTGTTGCGGGAAACCGATCGTTTGGTGATAGATATAGCATTAGAGGTAGGATTTAATAGTATATCTCATTTCAATCGTGTCTTTAAGGCTGCAATTCAAATAAGTCCTTTAGAGTTTCGAAATGGAAAAGGTGAAGATGCAAATAAGGCGTCGTAAACAGATTTCAAAAGATCTTTATCAATAGTAAAACATTCTCCAGGTAGTAATTAAAGCAGCTCGCGAGGTGCTGCTCTCCATTTGATGTGTTGCTCTCCATTTGATGAAACGAATTTTTTAATATCTGATTAAATATCAGGTAAAAATGAATACTTATCTTAAATTATGAGGAAGATACTTGTAGACGGCTTTATTCAATTGAAATATCTGAAAGCTTTAAAAAGGAATAACTTTTTCAAAAAGGATGAAAATAATGATTAGGACTCGTTTAAAGATGATGTTTATCTTTTTATGTATAGGAACTTTTATTAGTTCTAATATCTATGCTGCTGGAGTAATGCGTGATATGACTTCCCAGCAAATTGTGGAAGACATGAAAGTCGGGTGGAATTTAGGAAATACTCTGGATGCATGGGCAAATGGTACAACTGGTCTGAATACTGAGACTTGTTGGGGAAATCCCAAAACGACAAAAGCGATGATTGATGCAGTAAAAGCAAAGGGATTTAAAACTGTACGGATACCGGTAACCTGGAACTACCATTTCGGCGCGGCACCTGCATATACAATCGATAAAGCATGGATGGATAGAGTTGAAGAGGTAGTTAATTATGTTCTTGATAATGGAATGTATGCTATTCTCAATACTCACCATGACGAATGGGTGACACTTACATCTTCATCTCAAACCGCAGTAACTGATAAAATCAACAAAATTTGGACACAGATTGCTACACGCTTTAAGGATTACAGTGACTATCTGATATTTGAGACTTTAAATGAGCCTCGATTGTATGGCACCCAATATGAATGGAACGGTGGTACCGATGAAGCTCGCAGAATACTTAATGCTTATAATTTAGCAATCGTTACTACAATCCGAAATAGTGGTGGAAACAACGCGCTTAGGCATATTATGATTCCTACTCATGCGGCAACACCTATGGATGTCGCGCAGAATGCACTTGTTATTCCAAATAATGATAAGAGAATAATTGTATCACAACATACCTATTGGCCTTATAATTTTACAATGAACAAAGATGCCGCATCCGGAGCAACTGCTTCATGGGGTTCAGCGAGTGATAAAACAGCTTGCGATGCTGAACTGGATAGAATTAAAAACAAATTTGTAAATAAAGGAATACCTGTTGTTATCGGTGAATGGGGCGCTATCGATAAAGCAAATACTTCTGCAAGAGCTGTTCACGCCGAGTATTATGCTAACGCGGCAAAGAAAAGAGGAATACTTTCAGTTTATTGGGACAATGGCTATGAAGGATCAGCTGGATTTGCTCTGCTAAAGCGAAGTTCTTGTACATGGTTATATCCAACAATTGTTGATGGCTTGATAAAAGGTGTACAGAGTGCGACTCCTGTAACACAGAATTTAAAAGTGAGTGCAATATCCAATAATTTATCTTTTTCATCCGGCCTTGTCAGATATTCTCTACCGAAGTCAAGTAATGTTTCTCTTTGTGTTTATAATATGCAGGGTAAGAGTGTTCTCAATATTATTAATTCTTATCAGGCACAAGGTAACCATGAGGTTAAAGTTCCATCATACTGTATTTCATCAGGTAATTATATCGTTGAGTTGAAGGTAGATAATAGTTCCTTTACGAGAAACCATTATATCGGGAAGTAAAGAATTTGTATTGTACACCAGGCGCTAATGTCAGGCCCGGTGTACATCGATCTCTAATTGTATATAGAGTGAATCCTGTACACATAGTGGAGCCTCGTACACCGAGCTGAGTCGAGGTGTTCTACTTTTTCAGAAAGGATAACAGGTCCTCATTCACCTGTTCCTTATGGGTGGAGCTTATACCATGTGGTGCCCCTTTGTAAATTTTAAATTGAGCATTCTGAATCAATTTTACTGACCTTTGAGAGGTGATATCTATTGGGACAATCTGATCGTCATCTCCATGTAGAATTAAGACAGGAATGTCAAACTTTTTCAGGTCTTCTGTAAAATCTGTTTCAGAGAAGGCTTTAATACAATCGTAAACGGCTTTCAATCCCGCCATCATACCTTGCAACCAGAATGAATCCCGTAATCCCTGTGATACATTTATATTCTTTCTGTTCGCCCCATAAAAAGGTATTGATGTATCTTTCCAGTATTGTGAGCGATCGGAAAGTACCTTGTCCCGAATATTATCAAATACCTCTTTAGGAACTCCATCGGGATTTTTTTCTGATTTGACCATAACTGGTGTTACGGCACTGATAAGAATTGCTTTAGCAACCCGTTCTGTTCCAAAACGGCCGATATAACGGGCAACTTCACCTCCGCCAGTGGAATGGCCAACATGAACAACATTTTTAAGATTAAGGTGTTCAATCAACTCCACAAGGTCATTAGCATAAGTATCCATATCGTTACCATTCCAGGGTTGGTCGGAACGTCCATGTCCTCGACGATCATGAGCGATACAGCGGTATCCTCTACTTGCCAGAAACATCATCTGGTCCTCGAATGCATCCGCGCTTAAAGGCCATCCATGACTGAACACGACGGGTTGTCCAGTACCCCAGTCTTTGAAATAAATATGTACGCCATCTTTTGTTTTGAAATAGCTCATATAATTCCTGTTCTGTTAAAATAGAAGTTAGATAGCCTCACAAGTCGTTTGTAGCTATTCTCTGCAATTTCAGTTCCTTATTAGGTTTTGTGCTAAGAATTTAGATAGCGATGAAACCCGAATTCTGCACGTATTCGCTTTACAAAATTTACAGCTGAAAGTGAGGCTTATTGTTCTGGTCGGGAGGAATGTTTTCCTGCTTAGCTCACAGGGGAATCGATTCTTAATACAGTAGAACTAATCTGATCATAGAAATATTCTGATCTAAGCAATGCAGTTGGAAGTCTCCCCAAAACTTAAAAATTTTGATCCTGTTTTGGGGAGGTCGCAATCATTTCACTTAGTAAGTGTTATTCTGGACATATAGAGAGTGCTTTTCTCATTGCTGACTTTTATCAGGTACAAGCCTCCAGATAGATCAGATAGATCGAAATTATAACTTGATGCACTGGTAGGGAGTACTAACGCTTTTACCAGATGTCCATTCAGGTCAAAAAGATTAATAGTGTTAGCACTAATTGTGGAGGTGAGATGCACATTAAGTATGGAATTTTCACATATTACCTTTACAGCTGAAAGACCTGGTTTAATGTTTGAAATAGGATTGATGCTTGTTTGGTTTAGAGAATAATTTTTACAAAATGCCCAAATTTCTTCACTTGAATTGATTCCGGCAGCATCCATTGTATACCAGTGACCTTTACCAGCATTGGTGAGTAGCATGATTGCGCTGTTAGTGCATGGCCCCCAATACTGTTTTGTACATGGTGAACCAGATTTGTTTGCTGGATATGGTTTAGTGGTCTGTGCTGTTGATGGACATCCATTGTGTGTTCTCCAGGCATTCAGGACTCCCGCTACTCCGTTGTATCCCACAACGTCATCAGCATCACCATGAATATGGATTATCGGCATCGGTCTTGAGCTTGAGGCAGTATTATTGAACAGGTATCCTGAACACGGTGCAATGGCGGCGATCTTATCAGCCATCTTATTTGCAACGTGATAGCTCATCATGCCACCCATTGAGAAACCTGAGGCGTACACACGGTTACGATCGATTTTATAGCGATTGTACATGGTATCGATGATCGTCTTGAGAAAATCAATATCGGTATTTCCTGAAATATCCCAGGATTTATTGTTCCCATTCGGGAACACCACGATAAACTTTTCCCGATCAGCAATCGTTTCCCACTTCGCGGCGTTTTTTTGATATGCTGCATCCTGATTCATACCATGCATTTGAATTATTAGCGCCGGGTTCGAAAGACCGGAAGGCGCGTATACGATCATATTTCGTGTTGAAGAACCAACTTTGATGGTGGTGGTTTGGGTAAATCCAACCCATTGAAAAATTACGATCACCAGAAAAAAAAGTATTTTTTTTCTCACACATCCCCCCTCTGCTTAATTTGAATCTGATAATTATTCTTATTTGGTTTAATAATGAATTCATGAATAATATAAGGAATTAATATCAGTCTGTTTTTATTATTTTACTCAATCTGCACTTCTTTTCAGGAATAATTATGGTTTCGAGTATTTATGAGACATTTATTTAAACTATCCATGTGATTATTATCCAGGAGGATAGAAAATAAATTGTTTAATACTTTTAAATTGGATGATTCTTTACATTCTATTATTATAATAAACGATAGGTGGAAGTATATTAAATCACAAAAATTTCTGAATAATAAAAATAAGAGGGATCGAAAAAAATAATGAAAAATAAGATTATCGTTTTTGGCATAATCACTACCATTGTATTGAATATTAATGCACAGGTCAAAGTAGCCTGCATCGGAAACAGCATTACGTCTGGTTTTTCGAATACCGGATTCTCTTATGTACCAAAACTCAGTGAATTACTTGGAAATGGATACATTGTACAGAATTTTGGCGTAAGTGGGACTACTCTTTTTAAAAAAGGTGATAATCCATATTGGAGAACTGACAATTTCAAACAGGCATTGGCTGCTAAAGCAGATATTGTCACTATCAAACTCGGTACAAATGATACAAAAACTTACAATTGGGATTATCATAAAGATGAATTCAAAAAAGATTATGAGGCACTTATTGATACACTATGTGCTGGTGGTAAAAAGCCTCTGATTTTTCCTGTTTTCCCGGTACCGATTTTTCCGACAACAGTTTCTGTATCCTGGGGGATGAGAGATAGTATTATTGTAAATCATGAAATACCAATTATTAAAGAAATTGCTGCAGAAAGAGGACTGACCGTTATCGATGCATATAAGCCACTTCTTCCCTTTAGTAAGTACTTTACAGTTGATGGCGTGCATCCAGACAAAGCAGCAGCAGATACTATCGCATACATAATATATCGTGGTATCAGGGGGGGCACTCATTCGATTGTAAGTAGAACCTTTATCCATGATAAAAATGAAGCTGTGAAAACTTATCCTATTGTTAATGGAAATATATCAAATATTCTTTCGCATTTAGCTCATTTCGATCGTTGTGAGTTAACGGTATTTACTTTAAAAGGAGAATTTGCTGGTAAAATTCGCGTTGACAATTCTTCCATATCACAAACTGAGGTTAATAGGTTGTTCGCGAAATCGGGCGGAATTAGATATTTGACAATTAAACGGATCGATTGATTCCGGCAAATTCAATACAGAGCATTTATAGGACGTAAAAGAGGTATGCAGAATGAAAGAAATAGATTTGAATCAGTGGGACCGAAAAGAACATTTTTTGTTTTTCTCGAAAAGTGAATTGCCGTTTTATAATGTGTCTTTTAATGTAGATATAACAGGACTGAAAGAATTTTCAAAAAGAGAAGATGTCTCAATTAATAACGTTATAATATATTTAACAATAAGAGCGTTGAGTCAAATCAAAAATTTTTTATACAGAATAGAGAATGGAAAGATAGTCGAATATGAATCGTTAGATCCTTCGTTTACATGCTTAAAAAGTGGGGAAGAGCTGTTCAGGCTCATCACGTTGGAATACTCTGATAATGTGTGGGAGTTCGATAAAATAGTAAAACAAGCTATTCAAAATAGTACTGCGTATTTTGATTTAAGTATGATTATGCAGAGGAGTAATTTTGTATTCATTTCAACACTACCATGGATACCATTTACAGGAATCGATCATACATTGAGTTTAAGAAAAGAAGATGCAATCCCCCGAGTATCCTGGGGTAAATTTTTCAAAGATGGTGAAAGAGTAAAGTTACCCTACAATATACAAGTAAATCACATGTTTGTGGATGGATTCCATGTTGGAAAATTCTATGAAAAATTAGATGAAGAAATAGCAAAGCTGCAGAAATAAAAGTGAGTATTGGATTGATTTGACAAAAGGTGTAAATTCAGATTCTATTGAATATAGAATCTGAAGGAATAAAATATAGCAGGTTTTCATAAAATGAAAAATGGGTGAATTACTTTGTTACTGCAATCGACTTCCGAAAAAGCGATAGGCTATATACAAAGAATGCCATTCCTATAATCCCCACCATCAGAAATTGGCGCCATACCGCGTCGAAACCGCCACCACGATAAATAATAACTTGCGAAAAGCTCACAAAATGCCTCGCCGGTAGAAAATAGGTGAGTATCTGTAACCACTTGGGTTGACTTTCGACTGGAGTCGATCCGCCTGACAAGAGCATAAGTACCATTATGAAAAGTATAATCAAGAGCGCAAATTGAGCCATCGATTGTGATACTGTTCCCAGAAATATTCCCAGCGCGGTTGCAAAGAACAGATAGAGAATAACACCAATAAACCAAAGAAATACCGAACCTGCGAAGGGCACTTTCAGAGCCATTTCGACTATCAGGAAAAGTGAAGCTGCGGTTGCAATTAAAATCACAAGACTGTTGCCCCACACTTTTGCCATTGCAATCTCGAATGCTGTTAACGGCATCACCAATAAATGCTCAAGAGTTCCATGCTCCCGCTCGCGTATCACTGCAGCTCCTGTCAATACGACCGTGAGAAGCGTGATCTGATTGATAATTGCTACGATACTTTTAAACCATGAGGAGATTCCATTTGGATTAAACAACCTGCGTACAACTAACCCGATGGGCATCGGTGCTGATGGGTCTGCGCGACTTAAAAAGGACTGCGTGCGATTGGTGATGATGTTTTTAATGTATCCCGCGCCAATACTTGCTTGCTGCATGGCAGTGGCATCAATATTGACCTGAATGGTAGGGTGGCGGCCAGCGAGGAGATCTGACTCAAACTGCGGAGGTATTACTACAACGAACATGTAAAGACCCCTGTCCATCATACTTTTGATATCATTGGCAGCGATGAATTCAGGAAATTTAAAATTCGGAGGATAGAAGGCGTTGAATAGCTCCCTGGATAGAGTAGACATATCTTCGTCAACGAAAGCAATTGAAGCATTGTTCACCTCCATTGAAGTCCCGGTGGCCTGGATATAAATAGCCAATGTAAATGCATAAATGACAAGAACGACCATAACCATATCGCTCAGGAAACTGCGTATTTCTTTTAGCCCCAACCAGAATATATTCAACAATGATTGCATTTACTTCTCCTGTTTTCTGAGGCCAAGAATGCTGATTCCCATGAGAACCGGAATACAGCAGACAAGGAATATTATATCGTCGATCATCAAGCTGGCACTTATCCCTTTAGTATAAGTGCCAAGGCTGGAGTGCATGTAGTAGGTTGCTGGCCAGATCGATCCAAAAATTTTTGCACCGCCTTCAAGTGTTGAGACCGGCTGGAACATTCCGGAGAACTGAACTGTTGGCACTATGGTAATAATCGCTGTAGCAAAGACCGCGGCAACCTGACTCTTTGTCAAGGTTGAGGTTACCATTCCGATACCTGTAGTAGCCAATAGATAAAGTGCAGTACATAGCGTCAACATCAAAAAATTGCCCTTGATCTGAAGATTGAAGACGATCAGTACTAGTGCGGCCAGGACAAAATAGTTGATCATTCCGATAATGACATACGGAAGCTGCTTGCCAAGCAGGTATTCAAGCTTTCCTGTTGGTGTAACGTAAAAGTTAATAATTGAACCCAACTCTTTTTCACGTACAATACTGACTGCCATAAGAATTGCCGGAATCAAAAGCAGAAGTAATGCCGGGATACTTGGTGCGATCGAGTAAATACTTTCGAATGTAGGGTTGAACAAATAACGATCCGCAATATTAGCAGTATTCTTTGGAGGAGACATGACCGGCAGGCCGATTCCAGGATTCTGCAATAATTTCTGGTGCACACCCTGAACGTATTGAGCAACAGTTTCACCCCGGAATGTCATAGCACCATCAACTTGTGCCAGGACATCGGGTGCCAGATTTTTGCGGATATCTCTTCCAAAATTGGGAGGGATCTCAAGCACCAGTGATACCTCATCTGATTTCAGACGCTGTAGTGCATCGTCCGCAGAAGTAATGGGTGAAGTCAATGAGAAATACCTTTTAGATGCAGCGAATTGTTCAAGATAAGCTCGACTGGCGGGTGTTTGATCCAGATCGAAAGTGGCATAGCGAATATGTTCGATATCAGTAGTGATTCCGAAGCCAAAGACAAGCATCAGCAAGGCCGAACCAACAAACGCGAATGTCAACCGAATTGGGTCACGAAGGATTTGCATTGTTTCATTTCGGGAGTAGGCGAGTAATCGTCCTAAAAAGAGCTGCCAAGGGGAACGTTTTAGTTGCGTAGAATTTGACGAATGTTTCTGTGGTAATTGTGCACTTGAATCATTTTTCTTATGTGCAGTTTGTGCTACCGTTTCGGCAGCTGCATCTTCCATATAGCCAATGAATGCTTCTTCCAGATTGGCTGAACCGCGCTTATAAATAAGTTCTTTGGGAACATCACACGCCAGAACCTTGCCTGCGTTCATCAAGGAGATACGGTCACAACGTAAGCCCTCGTTCATAAAATGTGTGGTTATGAAGATAGTAACACCCTGTTTGCGCGACAGATCAATTAAAAGCTCCCAAAAGCTATCCCTGGCAATTGGATCAACGCCAGATGTGGGCTCATCAAGAATCAAAATTTTCGGTTCGTGCAAAACAGCAACAGCAAGAGAGAGCCGCTGACGCAAACCCATTGGCAGGTCTTCAGCAAGCATGTCAAGATGAGAACCAAGCCCGAATCGTTTGACAAGTTCCTCAATACGGGTTTTAGTCTTGTCAGGAGGCAAGTGGTAAAGACGGGTATGGAGTAATAAGTTCTGACGGACGGTCATTTCTCCGTAAAGCGAAAACGATTGAGTCATATACCCAAGATTTTTGCGGACTTCCATACTGCCAGCTTCAACCGGGCTGCCGAAAATGGTAGCTGCTCCTTCAGTGGGAGGTAGCAGCCCTGTGAGCATCTTCATGGTGGTTGATTTCCCACACCCATTCGAACCTAAAAAGCCGAAAATTTCGCCGCGTTGTATTGATAAGGTTACATGATCTACGGCCGTAAAATTACCAAAACGTTTGGTTAGTCCTTTAGCATCAATTGCTATATCGGTATTGTTTGATTGACGTGGTGGAATTACAAGCTGCTTGTGCCCATAACGCTTTCCCTCGGGCAGAAGGGCAATGAAACACTGCTCGAGATCTTTTGTACCTGTCTGTTGCATTAGTTCTGCCGGAGTGCCGGTGGCTAAAACTTTTCCATCATCCATCGCCATAATCCAGTTCCACTTCTGAGCCTCATCCATATACGCGGTTGAAATCACGACACTCATTTCCGGATTCCCGCTTCGGATATTGTCAATCAAAGTCCAGAACTGCCGTCTGGAGAGTGGATCAACCCCGGTCGTAGGTTCGTCGAGAATCAAAAGATCCGGTTCATGAACCAGCGCACCGCATAAACCTACTTTTTGTTTCATACCACCAGAAAGTTTACCTGCCGGCCGATCCGGGAAAGGGCCAAGCCCAGTAGCATCAAGCAGCTCTTTAATTTTTATTGGTCGTTCAACACTTGACAATCCAAATAACCGGGCCATGAAATCAACATTATCCTGAACACTGAGCTCCAGATACAGATTTTTACCCAGACCCTGCGGCATGTAGGCAATTCGTGGGCAGATAGTGCGTCGATGGCGCACATTACCAATATCTCCATCAAGGACAATCATCGATCCCTGCTGCAGCTGCCTTGATCCAGCCATAATGCCGAGAAGAGTTGATTTCCCAACACCATCCGGGCCGATAACCCCAACCATCATACCGCTTGGGATATCAAGAGAAATGTTGTCAAGCGCAACAATATTGCCGTAGTGATGGGTGACCTTGTCAATGCGGATTACTGGATTACTGAATGCTCTATTGTCCACGCAGATACCTCACTCTTCCAAATATCTCTTGAGTCAGAAAGAAAATGTGTTCTGTCAATTGGATACAAAATTCCCGGTGTCCAAAGATCAAAAGGAAATAACTATTCGATAATCACCACCCTATAAAAAGAAGAATGCAAACCAAATCATGTTAGTAACATTTTTCTATGGATTCTTTTTCTGAGGCGTTTTTTTCTGATTAACGGTTAATACATTTTGCAATCTTTTGGGCCAAACCGCTGATGTATCTATCTTGACATATCCGACACCGCGGACCCCAGTCTTTATCTGCTCAATATAGTTGCGTACGAGTTTCTCCGGGATCTGGAGTTTTACCCGGAACATAAGCATCTCGCGCTCATTTTGGGTCTCAACTTGCTTTGGGGTAAACTGGGCTTCTGGAGAAACAAAACTTACACTTGCCGGTAAAGCCCATTCAGGGAGATAATCCATGACGATCCGCCCCTCACTGCCCAGCTTAAGAGCGGCCGCTTGATTAGAGGGAAGAAAAATTTCCATGTAAACATCAGTGAGGTCAGTTACTGTAAGCGCTTTCCCTCCAGCTCCCAGAACTTCATTTGGTTGGGTAAGGCGATAGAGTACGCGACCAAAAACCGGCGATACCAGAGCTGCATCGTTGATCCGGGTTTGAATAGTTTCAACATTCGCCTGGGCAACTTTTACATCCTTTTCAGCTGCCTGAAGCCTGGCTTCCTGCTCGCCAAGGGCAGCTGTCGCAGATTCCAACTTTTTTCTATTTACATCATAATCGCGCTGGGAACCGGCGCCCGCTTTTACCAGCCGTTGCGATCGCCTTGTCTCGATCCGGGCGAGTTCAATCTCACTCTTTCGACTCTGAATCGCTGCTTTTTCAATTGCCAATTGCTCCGTTACGGCGTTGACATTTGCTTTTGCTTCGGCCAGCTCAGCGTTTAGCGTTTCAGTATTGAGCTGCACCAGTAACTGACCCGGTTCAACAATGTTCCCTTCGTCAACAAATATTTTTTCGACTCTAAGTGGTTCTTTCGCGACTACATCAACAAGTTCGGCTTCGATTCGCCCATTTCCGGAAACAATTCCTTCAGGTAATGCATTGCGCCTGGCATTCCAGAACCGCAGGCCAAGTATAACAATAATGAAAATGACAAGGCTTATAGCGATCCACTTGAAAGCAGGCTTTTTAAAAATCTTATTCATAGTTAATTACCTGGTTTTATGTTTTCCTGCAGAATCGGTTTTGAGAAGAGGTTTCCCCAATTGGTTCGGTGCTGCATTTCAATCCGAGTACTATCTGATACAAATGGTTTTCCTTGACGCAGTTCCCAACCCCCTCCCAATGCTTTATAAAGTGAGATCAGGTTGATCACAATTGCGGAGTGTAACTGGGCCAGCGAATTTTGTTCCTGAAGTAATGATCTCTGAGCATCAAGTACACGTTCATAATCGACAGCCCCCTCGCGATACTGAATTAATGATAGATCTACCGAACGCTGTGCTCCATTAACGGCATTTTGCGTGAACACTGAAGCTTCCCTTGATTTGAGATAACCTGTCAACCCGTCTTCGACCTCCTGCGCTGCCTTGAGTACAGTGTTTTTATAATTGAAAATCAGCTGCTGAAAACGAGCATCCTCAACACGCACATTGTTACTGATCTGGCCATAATTGAGAAAAGGCCATGTGAGTTGCGGTCCTGCAACGTACATGAAACTGCCAGGATCGAATATATCACTGGCTGGAATACCGGAACCGCTACTGGATTGAGTGCTGATAAGGCCTGATAATTTGATTTGCGGATAGAGTTCCGATTTAGCAATACCAATTCGGGAGCACTGGGCTATAGCCTCAAGTTCAGCATAGCGAACATCCGGCCGGCGCTTGAGTAGTTCCGCAGGTACAGTTAACGATACCTCCTGAGGTGCGATGGGAATTCCTTTAGAACCCTTAAGTAATTTTTGTATAGTGCCTGTCGGTTGTCCGAGCAGTGTGCACAGGGCATTCTGAGATTGGATTAAGCTGATCTCAAGCTGTGGAATTGACGCACGGGTATTCTCAAAGAGTGTAGTCGCCTGAGTTACGTCAAGCTCAGATGTAGCTCCGTTTCTGAAGCGTGATTCTGCGATCTTTAAACCGTCCTCCTGCAATCGGGCATTGCGTTGGGCTTGTTCGATTAAAATTTCGTAGGTTCGAATGTTGGTATAGGCGCGTGCGATTTCTGCTGTGAGTGAAACAAGCGCGTTATCGTAATCGGCAACTGTTGCCTGTAAACTATTTTTCTGAGCCTGGACATTGTGCCGGTATTTGCCCCAAAGATCTGCTTCCCACGAAACATTTAGTCCCAGCTGATAATTCAGGAAATTGCGATTGATGCCTATCGCATCTGCAATGTTTTCGCTTACACCTATTGCACTCAAAATGCCGATCGCTGCCTGATTTTGAGGATATTGCCTTCCTGTCGCTATCGCCAGTTGAGCACGAGCTTCCATTATTCTCAAGCCAGTTATTTGTAGAGATAAATTCTGATGATAAGCGAGGCTTATAAGATGATTGAGTACTGAATCGCCAAAAACGGTCCACCAGTTACTGTCGGGGGCTGTTCTGGATATTGTTACTGAGCTATCTGCGGCATTCCATTTTTGATTGATTGGGATCTGCGGTTTAACGAACTCAGGACCAACTGCACACCTGATAAGTACTATTGAAATAATAAGCGAAGCTAAAATGACAGTGAACATAGGCTTAACGGGAGTTGTATGATTGTGGGGTGATAGCATGTCAATCTCCTGCTAAAGCCTGTTGATCCCTATTTTGGTTATGTGCTTAAGCTCTTCAGTGTAATTAACTTTTGTTTAAAATAGAGCAAAAACAGCCATTCATTCGATAGTAAACAGAACATAGAACGAACGGCTGTATTTATTCATTATTTAGATATTCCGTTCATTTTGATTTTGTCAGAAGGGAATTTATATGATATTTCGAACAGATAGTAATTACTAAAACTCTATCAAATGATAGGCCATTATCCATAATGATGAGGAAGTAAATTGGAATAAAAATGTTACTTGCCACACAGTATACGTTTCACCCGGTGCTGCTTTACCAGATCAATAAATTGGTTGTTGCGTTCAACCATTTTACAGCTTTTAATAAGATGTTTGAAGAATTCCGTATAAGTAAATAATTGCTGCTCTGATCCTCAGAAAACGACATACTACGAGAAAGTTACTTTATAGGCCCGCGAAAATGTATAATGTAACCAGTTTTTTTTGCAATTCGGTGAACTAAAACAGAACTGAGTTGTAAATGGAGTGAAAAATAGAACTACTAGGAGTCAAACTATGGAGAAAGCAAATTCTTTTGCACAGGATAATGTAAGGACGATCTTTATTTCATTCGCGGTAATAATAGCTGCAGCAATACTTACGTTTGCGGTAATAAATCGAAACAAAAATGATGAACAAATAAAAGTTACCGGACTGGGTGAAAAGGATTTCCAATCTGATTTAATAGTGTGGAATGGAACATTTTCTCAAACGGGGACAACTCTAAAAGATGCTTATGAAAAATTGAATAACGATCAGGAAAAGATTAAAGCGTTTCTTGGAAGTAAAGGCATAGATAGTAAAGAGATAGTGTATTCTGCCGTAAACATTAGTAAAGAATATGAAGACATTGAAGATCGAAATGGAAACAGGACACAAAAACAAATTGGGTATAGATTACAACAAAATGTAAAGATAGAATCTAATGATATAGACAAAATTGAAAATGTATCAAGAGAAATAACAGAACTGATCAATAATGGAGTTGAATTCTATTCGCAGGAACCGCAATACTATTTCACCAAGCTTAATGATCTGAAGATTGAATTAATAGAGCTTGCGACAAAAAACGGAAAAGAGCGGGCTGAAAAAATCGCAGAAAAGAGTGGTTATAAATTAGGTAAATTGAAAGATGCAAATTTAGGAGTATTTCAGATAATTGCTCAAAATTCCAATAAAGATTACTCCTGGAGTGGAGCGTATGATACATTCTCGAAAAATAAAACTGCGACTATTACAATAAGGATGCAATTTGGAATACGATAATGAATATTTGTAAATTATCAATAACGGTTTACCTCACTTAACCAACCTAATACATTTTTTGTTGACCTGGGACAAAGTGGATAGAAAAAGAAAGGGCACAATCATTTTTGATTATGCCCGCAATCAATTACAAATCCTTAGAAATTGTCTTTACTTTCCATTAAGTGCATTCAGTACCTGAGTATAGGTGTCTTTTTTCTGATTGTTATTGAAAAGCAGCGATTGGGAGTTACCTCCATTACAGAGCGATCCACTAAAGCCATTCAGCCATGAACTGCCGTCATTAAGTCCCCAGAAAGTGATAGCGACACACTTCGGTTGCTGTACACAATATGCAGTGATATCATGGTACAGCTGCAATTGTTGCTGTTTAGTAACTTTATTCCCGCAGAGGTTAATATCCCATTCGGAAATCAGCACTTCAAGGCCTAAATCTGCATAGTACTGCATGTTATCTTTTACATGTTCAGCAGTAGGAATATTATTGGGTGGCCCTATGTGCATTTGGAAACCGACACCATCGATGGGCACTCCTTTGTCAACAAGGTCTTTTATCATTTTGTGTGCGAATTTAGACTTGTCATTATCAGCATCGATACTGTAGTCGTTATAATAAAGCTTCATATCTTTCATATTGTGACTATCTGCATATTCTCGGGCTATTTTAAAAGCTTGCTCTATAAAATCGGCTCCTATTTCAGTGTAGAAAACCGAAGGTCTCATACGTGCATTACCGGATCCGACATCACTGTCAGTTGCAATGGCTTCGTTTACTACATCCCATGCGTAAACTTTATTGCCAAAATGGCCCATAACTGTTTCGATGTGTTTTTTCATTATTCCGAGCACTCTATCACGACCCTTTGACTGACTTACCCATTGGGGAAGCTGGCTGTGCCAAACAAGGCAGTGTCCCTTGACCTTTACGTTATTCTGTTGTGCCCAGCTTACGATTTGGTCAGCCGAGGAATAACTGAACCTTCCTTCTGAACCCTCTGTGGCATCCCATTTCATCTGGTTCTCAGGGGTCACATAATTGAATTCCCGGCTGGAAATAGCATTTGAGAGTTCGGAGGGTGAAATAGCTGTTCCAAGCAATATCTTATTACTGCCGCAAGCGCCGGCTTCTTTTAGTGTTGTAGCATTACAGTTTCTACTAACTATTGAGTCCAAAGAAATACTAAGGTTTGAAACGCTATAAGATGAGATCGGAGTTCTTTTATCAGTATATCCTTGCTTCTTAGCAATCAGCGTATCTACCGGGTCGGCTGTAGATTTTGCAAGTGCAAAATTGACATCCGTGGTAGAGGCTTTTTCTTTCAGATATAAATTATTTCCTACCTGGAGAATCGGGCAGGAATAGTTTTGATTATCGAGAGTAATATGAAGGATATTCAATCCGGGAGCAAATGAGGGAAGTGTGACATGTTTTGTTGCAGGTGCCAGATCAGAAAAGTTTATTGAAAATAGCTGACGACCATTCCCGGAGAAAACAGTGATTTTACCGTTAATTTTTCCGGAAGCAGAAGAAAAGACCAGGTCTCTGCCTTGAAGAGTAAACCTTTGAATTGACGATTTTGGTGTGCTCAATTCTGTTTTTAAGCCATTAGAAAGAGTGAATTTCCCATCTGAATCTGTTGTTGTGGTCAAATTTGGTGTTTTAGCCAAAGATAGAGTCACATCTTTGAGTGGTCCACCACCGGTTTTGACTACGGTTCCGGTGATAGTTACAACCTGAGCTACTATTATCCCAGTAATGAGTAATAGCAGTAATACTGAGAGATATACTTTTTTCATCTGTTCTCCCTATTCGATAATAAGTTTAACTTTAGGTAATAAATCAGTAATAATATAGTGCATTTCTGCTGGTTATGCATGAAAATCAACAGGGTAGTACATGGTTTGTGTACACTTTTTTATCAACTGAAGATTTTGTTTTAATTAAGGCAAAGCCATTGCGATTTTTAAGAGGTTAGGTAATTTTTCTCCATCTTTTCTCCCGAAGATTCGGCAAAGATGATAAAATTATCATAAGCAATATTGGGTTTTTGAAGCGACCGCAGACTACTGGGGCAAATGGAAATTTAGGGGGCACACAGTTTAAAAATGCCGAAGGTATGAGAGGTACATTAATAGACTCCATTGCAATAATTTTTTTCATTGGATTAATTATCTTAGGCATGAGAACAAAAAAATTAAATAGAGTTAACAAAAGTAAATAATATCTAAAGTTCGTATATTTCACAACCGATAATATAAATAACTCAGAGAAACATAAAATTAACCATTAGGAAAAACCATGCAGATAAGTAGTGCATTTTCCTTTCCTCATAACGAAAAAAGTTTTCAGTATAATGAAAAAAAATCTCAGTCTGTCCCTATTGAACAAAAGATAAAGAAGCTTGAAGAACTGAAAAGAAAAATAGAACAGGACCTGACTAAAAGAAGTGTAAATCCTGATCCCAAAGCGGCACAAGGCGATAATAATGCGAATTCGGCAGTGAACAGGAGAATCCTCAAACAGATCGAAACTCAAATAGATGTACTTGAGAATAGAAGAACGAGCGCTAATCAGAGTACTAAGTCACCAGATATTACCAATGATACAAGATCAGTAAATGCTACAAGTAGACATATTGATATATTTGCTTAAATTACAATCTTAATGCTGTTTTGCGATGATACTATCAGTTAGAAGACAAATCGGATACCGACACCGCCAGCCACTTTAACTGAGGAATTAGGTATAATTTCTACTCTGGGACCAATTTCACCAAAAATACTCAGAGGAATATTTAGAATGAAATATTCTATACCAATAGGAATACGTATTCCAAAAAAAGAATCGTTTTCGCCGATTCGTATAGCCGGGCCCAAGCCAAAGTACAGGGGAAGCAAGCCTCTGGGGACAGACGGATACAGGTAGTGGAAGAGATAATCTCCATGAATTTCTAAGTACCCCTCATCTTCAAAAAGCCATGCTACTGCCAGATCAAGTGTGCTACGTGGATCTATCCAGTATTTGGCATTGAGTCCGGTAGGAGCACCAATCATTACACCTATTTCGAATCTTCTATTTTGTACTGATTCAGGGTCGTAGCGCTGATAAAGTTGCGCTTGCAAATAAGAAAATGCTCCAAAAGACAAAATGAAAAACAGTGTCACAATTTTCATCATAGATCTCCTTTTCACTTGTTTTACTGAATGCAAGACTTATTCCAGATATCAATAGAAAAAGCGATTCTCAAAACAAAAATCTATCATTAACCCTTTCGCTTGTCAAAGAATGGGATTAGAAAAGCTGTATAATTGGTATAAATACAAGTATGTAAAAAAAAACGGTATACTATTCGCACTCTAATTTCTATAAGGATATGAATATGGGAAATCATCAATTAATAATGTCCTTTTCTTCCTGGAGACTGTTCATAAATCGAATCTGGCGGGCAATCAGGCTTGATAGTACTGTTTACGAGAGAGTTGAGCATGACAAAAATTTTGATCTTCAGTCAATTAGTATTATAATTTTATCGAGTGTTGCCGCCGGGATCGGGAGTTTGAATACCGTAGCATTTTCCGAAGTCTTAATAAACATATCAGCAGCCCTTTTCGGATGGTTCCTGTGGGCTTATCTGACAATGTTTTTAGGAACCAGATATATGCCTGAACTGCTTACAGAAGTAACATATGGACAAATGGTGAGAACTATAGGGTTTGCCAGTTCACCAGGGCTTTTTAGAATATTTGGCATTATTCCCTATATTGGTACTGCTGCGTTCTTTATTGCTCAAATCTGGATGTTACTTGCTATGGTGATTGCAGTAAAACAGGCACTTGATTACAGAAGCAGTTTTAAACCTTTTTTTATATCAATGATAGGCTGGTCTGTACAAATTGCAATATGGTTTTTGATTGGTAATATTCTGAATTTAAAAACACTGCTCGGGATTTAAAATCGGACTGAGTCTATGTGAAATCTGGGGTTTGGATAATTACTTTTTGGTCAATTTTTTTCTTATTTGTGTAATTTTCTGTAAAGACATACCCGTAATTTTTCTGATGTCAGTATTACTCATACCATTTAAGGCCATTTTTCCCACAATGTCTGCTTGATTTTTCTCGATACCTTTTTTGATACCCTTCTCAAAGACCGCTTTTTCCCAGTTTTTCGTATTTGTTTCCAACATACTTTTTACCTCAGTTAAATCCTCAATCTTCTTAATAGTTTTTGAATTAGCAGGGAGCTTGTGTATCTGATATATACGATCCAATATCGCTCTGATTGTTTCAATACCATTTTTTTCAAATACTGAATTTAAAAGTGAAATCAGTTCATTAAAAGCGGGCATTATCTACGGTATGCCGGGCAAGTGTTCGGGAAGGTGGGGCAACTACTAAGGAAGCACGGGCAAGTATTAGGGAAAAGGGGGCAACTACTAAGGAAGCACGGGCAACTATTGCGGAAACACGGGCAACTACTAAGTGATGCGGGGCGCCTATTCAGGAAAGTTCCTGATACCCCAATACTCTAATTGAGACTATATCTATGTAATTACCAAAGTTCGTAAACTGTAACGGTACATCTCGCTATAGCCTCAACCCACAAAGGGTGTCAGGTGAGATCTTTTGTTCTGATGCAATAATCAATGTGCTGATGTGGATTCATCTATATACAAGTGTGTATTGGAACAGATGAGATTAGATTTGAGATTATTGATTTTAAAACGGGTGCGAAATAGTTAATGCATCATAGGCAATTACATACTCTGGAGTATCTCAATCGGGTAGGTTTTAAATGTTTTACTTATAAATAAATCGGCCCGACAGGACTACTCAACCGATTCAAAAAACAAAACAGCCTTCTTTTATATTCAAAATCAATTTTTTAATCACCAGAAAATATTATCAGCAAGATCTTTTCATTGTGGCACTATCAACCAATACCTATTTTTCATCACTAATTGAAATACAACAGATATTTCCATAGAGAGGTTGTTATGAGCCGTTTAATCCATTGTGTTTTTATTTTTGGTATGTTTCAATTATGTGCAGCGCAGATAAATCAAACAAAATCACCGGTTTATTATGCAGCAAAGCATTATCAGTCAAGCTCTTCATCGTTTACAGATAGTTCGAATTACAATTCATATAACTTTACTGGAAATCCGTTGGGAAGACTTGAAATCGATACAAATCTGGTTGAGTTGAAAACTGGGTATCGCCTGGTAAGTTCATCAGTAAATGGACCTCTGGATTCAGCCGGCACCTACAATGGTTTCTTACTTCCGGTGATTTCTTTACGTCCAAATTTCAACACTCTGATGTCGTTTAATTACAATCTCAATTCGGTGAAAACAGATTCTCTTTCATTGCCACTGCATCAGTTCGGTTTCCTGATGTTGAGTCAGACAACTAATAGTGTTATCAAAGGTGGATTGACTGGTCAGGGCTTTATCGGAACAGAAAAGCAGAGTGATGGAGACAATACCCGCACGTTGATGGGGATAAAGGATGTGGGAATATGTCTTGGAAGTAAAATCGTGCCTCAGTTTACCCTTGATGTGTATGCGCATGCGGCATTTTTTATTGATACGCTGTATAATTCAGATGAGAACCGGATGCTTCAGGAACGGATGGCCTGTGTTAAACTTCCGCAAATAGACGCAGTTGCTGAGATTATTCTTCCCAGAGATAAAGCTAATATTAGTTTTACTTATGCAAAGCAGCATTTTGTGTATACTCAAAAATCAGATAACGATAATCTGACAAATTCTTTTCATGAGATAGCCGGGTATAACGGATCGGAGCATCAGTGGGATGCTGATGCTATTGTCAATGACAGCATGCTGATAGCTTTGCAAAATATAGTGAGGCTTGATCTTAACAGCAGTATCGCCCTTTTGCCTGCATTGACACTCAGTTATATGCACAACAGTTTTGTCCGGATGGAACCAGGTAATGATAATCACCCTCTCTCCTATGAAGGGGAAAAGAGCGGTTATGACTGGCAGACCGGGTCGTTTCGATTTGGGATAGGTTCAACAGTGCAGTTATTTGATATATCAAGTATTTGGTTTGAATTTGCACATTCATCCCTGAATTTATCTCTCGGGGACGAATATCCAGATGATTTGATAGATTCCAAATCAAAAGGTTTTAACCGTTTAGGAATAGGAACACGATTGAATTTCGCAAGGATACCAGCATTTAACATCAGCAAATCAACAGATCTTGCTTTAACCTTAGGTTATCTTTTTGAACAGCGTAATGATCTTTTGTCATCTTACAATGGTGAAGCATTTGGACATGTGCGACCGATGGCTGTTAATACCCAGCTTTATCGTTATACTCCCTGGCGTCAGTTTGATGAAACCATAACCAGTTCAGGGATACAAACCGGCCTTCGTGCAGCATTTAAGGATCAGACATTTGTTACGGATCTGTATTTTACCTATGCTAATCAGTCGATAACAGGGCCTGAAGAGCGTAATGGGAATGATATTGAAATGGGTCTGGATCTGATTTTGAATGTAAAGAACCACGAAAAGAATTGATGCTTGTACAATGATACAAACCAGTATGGAATCAGCGATATTTGCAAATTAATCGAAAAAATCATAGTAGTAATAGCATTCAGGGCACACCGGTTTTCAGTGTGCTCTTTTTTTTATCGAGTACTTTGTATATAAATTTTAATTCTGGATCTGTATATCGGGTCTTTTTAACGAAATACAAGAACCAGGAAGATTGCAAGCTTTATTGAATTAAATGCATGCACAGCAAAACTCTTTTCATTTGTCTTTAGTCTACAGTAAATTATTTTGATTGAAAGATTTACCAAAATCACACTTCATTACACATTCAAATAAACACCTTGTGTCAAAGAGGTTATCCATGGCAAGAATTATCGATTTAACAAAGCCGATTAAAGATTATCCGGATGAATCGAGACTCCTTAAAGTTAAAATAGATCATCAATCCCATTTTGTAGGAAGATTACAGATAGCATTTTTAGGACTTCCTTTTCATCTGTTTCCAAAACACTTTATTGGATGGGCAAATGATACAATAAAGTCAATGGGTGTTCATTCTGTTACCCATATTGATGCGCCATGGCATTATGGGCCGAAAATTAACGGGGTTAAAGCTAAAACAGTTGATGAGATTCCCCTTGAGTGGTGTTATGGGAATGGTGTAATTATTGATATGACACATAAAAAAGATATGGAAATAATAACAAAAGAGGATATTCAAAAAGCTGTTCGTGAAACAGGTATAACAATCAAAGCTGGAACAATAGTACTGATACGGACTGGGCGGGATGCTCTTATGGGAAAAAAAGAGTACATGACTTCCGGTACCGGAATGAGTGCTGAGGCCACCGAATGGCTCATTGATTTGGGTGTTAAGGTCATGGGTATCGATCAGTGGGGATGGGATTTGCCGTTATCAAAGCAGGCAAAAAGAATCAAGAAGAAAATCAGTTCACCTGAAACTTATTGGGAAGGTCACCGGGTAGGCTGTCGTAAAGAATACTGTCATCTTGAGCAAGTCGTTGGACTAAACCAGTTACCCTATGATGGTTTTAAGGTAATGGCGATGCCTCTTCCACTACAGGGGTGTTCAGCTTCACCGGTAAGGCTAATTGCAATCATTGAGGAATAATGGTTCCGAAGTAAATATGTAAATATTGCATAGTTATTTAGCTGGTTAAGTGTGGTGTAATTTTTATACCAAATTATAGCTAAAATCAAAATATGCAGCAAGGTTGGTCCAATGTATGATCAAAAAAACTGCAGAATCAACAATTGTTCAGTTCCTATTATCTAACATTTGATAAGCTCAAGATTTTTAAGTGATGGAATCTGAGCTATTACTCATTCTTAATCTAAAATGATTACAAAATAAATGTGAATGCCTGTAGCTGCATCTATGTAAAAGCTTTCTTTATAAACAGATTTATCTGAAAAAATCCATAATTAATTCAATTGCTTAAATCTGTCTTGCACCTACTACTCATTTTATTTATAAAAATGGTTACAAAAAACAGGAAAATTTGATTATATTATAAACATACACCATCAATACATTTAAAGCTATCCAATCAAAAGGGGATAAAAATGAAAACACTATTATCTATAATAATCATCCTGTTCACCTCATTAAGTCTGTGGGGGCAAACAGTGGTTATCAGTGAATCTGCCGGGTGGTTGGAATCGGCTTATGTGAAATGGGCACCTATTGCCGGCGCTGATCGTTACAATGTGTACTATAGCGGTGCTGGTATAACCGATCAAAAAATCGATGACCAGCTTATACGCGGATATGGTTCCTACATGCGAGCTGATCTCCCTGGCTTAAAAGCTGGCACTTACACCATAAAAGTTGCGCCTGTCATTGGGGGAAAAGAGGGTACAGGTGTTGTTTCTGGTCCCCTTACCGTAGAAACACAGGATCGGGCAGGTTTTGCTTTTTCTGGCGGGCGAGTTCCGGGAGCTTATAAGGCTGATGGTACGCTTAAAGATGGTGCTGTGATTTTGTATATAACTGAAAAGAGTAAAAATACAATTTCACTGAATGTAACCGGGGCCAGTGCAAATCCCTGTGTAGGTTTACAAACTATCCTGGATGGGTTTAAAAAAGGTAAAGATCTTCGTCCACTGAGCGTTCGTTTGATCGGGAAAATATCCGATCTCACTTACATGTTAGCTGGAGATATTGTCATTGAAAATAGCCAAAACGAATCAAGTTACATTACTTTTGAAGGCGTGGGCAATGATGCAGTTGCTGATGGCTGGGGTATTCGTCTTAAAAACGCATCGAATGTGGAAATCCGTAATATTGGATTTATGAATACCAATAGTAGCGAAGGAGACGATATCGGATTGCAACAGAATAATGATCATATCTGGGTTCACAATTGCGATTTCTTTTATGGGGATGCGGGAGGCGATGCTGATCAGGCAAAAGGAGATGGATCATTGGATTGTAAGAAATCAACGTATGTGACTTTTTCGTACAATCATTTCTGGGATAATGGAAAGTGTAATCTTTTAGGATTAAGTGAAGGAACGACATCTGGTTTGTATATAACGTATCATCATAACTGGTACGATCATTCCGATTCCCGTCATCCGCGAATTCGGTTTTATTCTGCGCATGTGTATAATAACTATTACGATGGTATTGCAAAGTATGGCGTAGGATCAACGGAAGGATCATCGGTATTTGTAGAAGGTAACTACTTTCGTAATTGTAAATATCCTATGCTTACCTCGATGCAGGGGAGTGATGTTTGGGATGGCTCAAAAAATGATTACAAGGAAATGCCTACTTTTTCCAGTGAAGATGGTGGCAGTATAAAAGCGTTTGACAATATAATGTCAGGTCAAAAGCGCTTTGTCCCTTATGGTGATCCCAGTCCGGATTATAATGTTGCAGGTGTTATTAGTTCTACTAAAGATTTCGATGCTTACGTAGTGAAGGCCAGAAATGAAAAGATTAGCAGTAGCATTAAATCGGCTTATGGGAGCAATGTTTACAATAATTTTGATACCGATCCTTCGGTTATGTATACATACATTCCAGATGGGCCCGAAGCTGCTAAAACTAAAGTCATGAAATATGCGGGACGCCTTAGCGGTGGTGATTTTAAATGGACTTTCGATAATGCAGTTGATGATACTGCTTATTCTGTAAATACCAAATTGAAAGCTGCACTTTCCGGTTATAAAACCAGTTTGATTTCTGTGCAAGGTGAAGGAGTTGTTACCCATGTGTCTGGAAGTACTGAAAAAAATAAACATAATGTAAATTTGAATCTAATAAAAAACAGTCTGAATATTTCTACAGGTTATAAAGCTGAAAGAGTTGAAATTTACAATATGGCAGGATCTTCAGTTAAAAGTGTCAATGTCAATACCGGATCAAAAACCATAGATGTATGTAATTTAGGTTCTGGTAACTATTTGGTCAAAGTAGTTACAAAACAGGGAGTATTTAGCCGGCATATTGTGAAAAGCAATTAATGAAGTTTAAATTAATTTAGATTCTAAAGTAAAGGCGTCATCTGATATAGTTTTTCAGCGGCGTGCGTTGTTTGAGTAGAGGGGCTTACAAGAGTAGAGGCGAGTATGTTTCGTCTTTACTCTTTTTTTTGTATATCCTATGAATCAATCCACTTACAAATGTGATTTCCTGGTAGCTGATAGGCATAAGTGATTTAGTGTTTCTCCGGAAATAGCATTGTTATTTACACTTATTAACTATGTATGTATTCCAATCCGGCTTGTCCAAGATGTTTCTCTTCTATATGTAGTGACAATACAGTTACATGGCTTTTACCCTGAAAAGATGGTGAGGTGGGTGTGGGCGCATTGATTTGACAAGCTTATCTATAGACCGGGCATGAATTTACAAGTTAGAATCAATGGACTTTTACCTGGTCTGTTTTTTGCATCTACAATCGATAGAGTCTTTACTTATAGGGAGGTGTTATGTTTAATAGAGTTTTATTGAGTGTTTTTGTCATCATTTTTTTAATCATCACAAGTTCTTATTCTCAATCAAGAGAAGAAAAGCGTATTAAGGCTTCTGATGAGAAGTTACAATCGATTGCATCCGAGATTCCCGATACGATCTTGAGTAAAGCTTTGGGTTTCGCAATTGTCCCGAATTTTATCAGAGCAGGTGCAGGAGTAAGTGGTTTTCGAGGTCAGGGGGTACTCTCTATAAAAATGCAGGATGGATGCTGGAGCTATCCATCATTTATCTCTTTTCATGGCCTGGCAGTGGGATTACAGGCAGGAGGTCAGATTACTGATGTAGTGCTTATTTTTACGTCTAAACGGAGTATCGATGCCTTTGCGGATGGCAAAGTGAGTCTTGGGTCAGGAGTTTCAGTTGAACCAGGGCCTCTACGATCGAAAGGGGAACCAGGTAAAAATGCAGATATCTATTATTATGCAAAAAATAAAGGTGCTTATGTAGGCGCGTCATTTGATGGTGCTTCGATAAATATCGACAGTAATGCAAATGAGAAGTTCTATGATTTAAAAGACATTACTTATGAAAAAATCATGCAGAATCAAATCAAAGATGTACCCGAAAGTTCTGAAGAATTTAAGAAAAACCTGGTAAAAGTTGCAGGGGGATGTTGAGCAGGAAGTCTTGTGTCTAATGCCCCTGCGGGGGCATGTTTGGGCTTATTTGTGAGCTATTTTCGCTTCTTAAAGTTTATCAGAGTTGTTAATTTTTAGCATCTCTATCGCTGATTCCCGCTTTAAAAAGAACTAATCTCAATTTTACTATTCACGGGTAATCTATAGCGAAACTCCAACATCTCGCTTATATTTAGAATTGTCATAAGAATATATTTCGTATTAATATCTATTTAGTATCTGTTTAAAATAGCTGTATTTTTGTAACACGAAAAATATCGCCCCCTAAATCTCCCGCACGGTGGACTTTTGAGGATGATTTTTGGTAATATTGAGTTTTTACAAGTCTCCCTGCGGGGCGACGCATCGAAGTACCCGAAGGGGTGGATTTATGGGGCGCATTTGTTAATTCTGAACAGAAACAATTTAGAATATCCTATTGAACCGTTTTAAACATGTTGGGCAGATACTAACTATAAGGATTTAAATATGGTAATGAGACATCAAATGAAATATTCTCAACTACATTTCTATACGATGATCTTCTTGTTGATTTTTTCTTTAGTAATGGCAGTGCATTCTAAAACAGAATCAATCATCCCCGGCGGGGATTGGCGGGATTCCGATGGGAACTTAATTGCTGCAACAGAAGGTGGTTTTATAAAAGTGGGTGACCTGTATTATCTATGGGGAATGGATCGCTCTGCTAATAACTACACTTTCACAGGTGTCAATCTTTACTCCTCACCTGATTTGAAAAAATGGACATTTGTAAATAAGATTCTTAAAAATACATCACATGCAGATCTCAATGGTGGTGCGGTTATTGAGCGTGCAAAGATTCTTCACAATCAAAAGACGGGAAAATTTGTGATGTGGATGCATTTTGAAGGAAAGAATCCTTATAGTATTGCTGAAGTAGCTTATGCTACCTGTAATACAATTGGTGCAAATTATACCTTCCAATCACATTTCAGGCCTTTGGATATTGATAGCAGGGATATCAATGTTTACCAGGATGATAATGGAAAAGGGTACCTGATCTGTACGACATTTGGTAATCAGAATGTAAGCCTTTTTGAGCTTGACTCGACCTATACAAAAGTAGTTCGGGAGGTTTACCGGGGTTCAGCAAGCACAGATATGGAGTGTGAGGGTCACGCGATAATAAAAACGGGTGGGTATTATTTCTGGTTAATGTCCTGGTGTACAGGGTGGGATTTCAATGATAATCACTATTTTTACGCACCATCTTTGGAAGGTCCCTGGAAAAGTGGTGGTAACATTGCAACTGCAAATACGCATACCTATGAATCACAGGTTGGCTTTGCACTAACAGTACCGGGCAGTAAGACAACATCTTTTCTATATACAGGGGACCGCTGGTCAGTATCCAATTATTCAATGTCGCGAATTGTATTTCTGCCTTTGCAGGTAAGCGGAACAACCCTTAAGCTACCGTGGACTGATGAATGGAATATTGACGCTAAAACAGGTGAATGCTTTACCGGCTCAAAACATTTCATGGATGGAGTCTACACAATTACTGCCAGACACTCGGGGCTGGTGCTGGGAGTCAACGGGATATCTGTTCAGCAGCAGACTCCGACTGGTACAGAGACACAACTATGGAGAATTCAGAATGTCGGGGCTTCACATTTTAAGATTACCTCTGTGGCAACCGGACAGACAATTGACATTTCGGATGAATCCAGAACACCAGGCGCAAAGGCACTTGTGTATGACTGGAAAGATTCGTACAATCAGAAATTTCAGATTGTCGATTGCGGTAAAGGTTATTATCGCCTTGTAAGTGTGAATACATTGGGTAAAACACTGGAAATAGCAAACAGTTCCACAGCTTCAGGGGCTGATGCTGTAATAGGGGATTTCGCATACAAAGATAACCAGCTCTGGCAGATCAAGGCACAAAACAGTGATATTAATCCTGGTAAACTTTACATGCTTGTTAATGCTACAAGCGGCAAAGCGATTACTACCGGACCTAACCCCGAAGACACTCTGGTTTTTCAGAATTCGCCGGTAAAGAATGAGCAGCAGACATGGATTTGTAAAGATCTCTACAACGGATTTTATTTGATAACCAATCTGAATGATGGTACTGCTCTGGATAATTCAAGTTCTGTTGTCAATGGATCTATGATAAGTCATAGAAAGCCGGATACGCTTCATGCACAGCAGTGGCAGATTGTTAAGGTGAAAGATAATTATTACAAGCTAATTAATAGATTAAGCGGCAAGGTAATTGATAATAAGGATAGTTCTAAAGTTGATGGAACTCCAATCATACAATACGATGATTATGCAGTGAATTCAACAAATCAGCAATGGCGCTTTGAAATAGTTGATAAAGTTTTAGTGCGTAATAATGCAGGTGAACGATTCAACAAATCTCATTTCGGAATTCAAGAAAAAAAAGAATGCAGTATATATAACCTACAAGGCAGAAAAGTGGTATCATTTACCGGTGAGTACAACATAAATCGGCTTAATAAGTTATCTCAAGGAACATATTTTCTTTCGCAAAGAAGTAACTCTCAGGGTAGTATGAAACAGATCTTTATTGATATGAAATAAACCTGTTATCTTCCTAAAATAAAGAGCTGCTTATTGAAGTAAGCTCTTTGTGTACTTAGCACCCAATTCCTGGTAATTAAGAAATGAATATCCCATCTGAAAAATAACAGAATGGCTATTCGGATGGCAAGCGTACGCAAAACAAGCTTACCATCAACGACTGACCATGAGCTTTCCTTATGTGTATCTAATGTAAGATGCAAATTCATGATTTTACACGATTTATTAATCAGGATATTATTTTTTCGACATTTCTTTCTTCTGCTCGAATAATCTACTTGGCGGATAAAACAATTTTCTATTGACTAACTTAAATAACTTATGTCATAATTAAGATGAACAAAACAAAAAACCATCATCAAAGGAGCATTTTATGCCAGTTAATAAGATTCTCGATAATGAATTTGCAACACTTTGGTATAATACTGACAAAAAAATTGTTCACCATCAAATTAAAAAATGGATTGCCGGTGATAATCTAAAGGCGCTGTTTAACAAAGGATACGAACTTGTAAAGTCTGATAAAGCTCAAAAGTGGTTGTCGGACGACAGAAATAACAGCGTTTTAAGTCCGGATGATGAAAAGTGGGCGAGAGAAGACTGGTTTGTACGCATGATAAAGGCCGGCTGGAAATATTGGGCGGTTGTTTTGCCTGCAAAGACTGTTGGACAAATGAATATAAAGAGATTTTCTGAGGATTATTCAAAAGCTGGTATTACCGCAAAGCTTTTTAGTGATCCGGATGAAGCAATGAAGTGGTTGGAAAGTGTTTAGTTAAAGTTAAAATTATAAATACCTCTTTGTACCCAGAAGACGTAATGGTATTGATCAGTTAATCGGTTTGTAATACCATTATGTCTTTTTTTAATGCTATATTTTCCACTCTGATTGAATACGATTATCGATTAAAAATGCCTGGCAACCCGTACTCTTTGTACAAGGAGTACACTATGAAAGTAATGGTGCTTATTAAGGCAGATAAGGAATCGGAAGCAGGTATAATGCCTGATTCAACACTTCTTTCCAAAATGAGCAGGTACAATGAAGACCTGGTGGAAGCTGGAATAATGGTCGAAGGAAAAGGGCTTCAGCCAACATCTAAAGGCAAACGCGTAAAATTCTCAGGAGAAAAGAAAGTAGTCGTTGACGGACCATTCCCGTATTCAAATGAATTGATAGCTGGTTTCTGGATATGGAATGTGAGATCCATGAATGAAGCTGTGGAATGGGTAAAGCGTTATCCGAATCCCGCAAACGGAGAAACAGAAATAGAGATAAGGCAACTGTTCGAAACAAAGGACATCAGGTGAAACTGTTGGTCAGGTATTTTACTGAATTAAAATTAATGTTTGTAGTTTGAATAAATGACATTCGATATCAAGTAATCGAACGATAGCAGGATCAAAAAAAGGCCTGCGATTCTCTATATTATTGTTTTTACACTATATCAGCCGATAAGTGCTTCAATATTTGGCTTCGGTACGATCTGAATGAAAATGTTTGTTCATGTTCACCTAAGTAAATTGGGGTAAATGTGAAAGATGTAAATATTATACTATTTGACAATTTTACCGTTTTAGATGCTATGGGACCTGCAGAAGTATTTCGTTGTCTGAAAAAACAATACAGAATTTGATTCTTTTCACGAAAAGGCGGGATGATTTTTTTCCGTAGTGATGAAGCAGTGTTTAAAGGGCTTTGTTCAGCGTTATCAATATTTATTTATCCACTCAATTAATTCTTTTCCATCAACAATTGACCAGGAATGAGGATGTCTGAAATTTTTCTCTTTTCTAACGCCTTTACCTAAACAGTTAATCAATTCAGCTTTATTATTGCCCATTGATTTCAGCCAGTTAATCATGCCTGCAGCATCAAACACATTCATGTCTGTATAATCGACTTGCCTATTATCAATGTACCAGTTGATATCGGGATCACTGTATATTCGGAGGGGAATATTCACCAGAAGCTTTATTGCTGAATGTGAAGTATCAGATCGAGAGAAAGGGGAAACGTTCCAAAAGTATTTAGGATTATCCTTTGGATTTGTTTTGAATTTTTCCTGAAACAGGTTTGCGATGTAATTGTCTTCGTTTTGGGAAACAGGGTGCTTTGGCGGTCTGTCCGTAGTTATCATGCTGATATACATCCTCTCAAGGTCTAATGGAGGGTCAACTCCAAAGACAGCAGCCGGTTTCCTGAGTTTCGAACTGGGCTGATAAGCTCGTTCAGTATATTGAAAAGCAGCAACTCCCCCAAAGGAATAGCCGCCAATAAAGAAGTGATTTGCTGGCAAATTGTATCGCTTGAAAACTGTATCAAAAAAATGGTTAATTTTCTGATGAGAACTATCATCAACATAGAAAAATGACCAATCGCCCAATGCAGGGATAAAGGTGATATAACCGGATTTTGAAGCATATTTGTAAATATCTGTTTCAATAAGAGTACTGGCAGGCAATTCGCCAAAACCGGGGAGAAGAATGAGCGTCCCTTTGATTTTGCCATCCGGGAAAATCGTTACATAATAGTCCTTTGTAGAATCACCAGGAATATTATATGTATAAACGATCTTGGGCTGTGAGCTTGATTTACTCGTTTTTCCTGAGTTTTCTGGTGTGGCAGAATGTTGCTTACATTCGGTATTGTTAAAAGCGGCAATTATAAAAATGAGATTTATACAAATCAATGCCCTCATAAAGTTTTTCCTTTTTGAAATGTCTAAAGACAGACTCTGTCAGCACGTTCTGTTTGGTTCTTCTATTTTTTTATTTTTCTTATTACAGATTGTAAAAATTCTATTGTACACAACACACTTTTTTACATCGTATTCCCATTCCATTCAGGAGCCAATTGACGGCAACGGATCAGGAATTATCAGCCGTTGTAAATTTAATTAATATAGTTTTGTGGAATTTACAAAACTATATTAATTAAATGATAATCTTATCTTATCTGGCTTTGTAACAATCAAACCTTGGTGACGAAGGTGAATTTTAAATCTTTTGAATGCTATCACATGATTCATATGTCTTTATATCTTCGTTTCCAAGCTCCTTTAAAGCGTATCTACATATCTGGTCCCATTTTTCTTTTTTGTTTTTATCATTATATTTAGTTGCGATCAGTTCTTTTATATAGATCGCGAGTTGTTTATCAATATTTTCAAGCTCATTGAAAAAGTATTTCGGATATATTGGTAATATCTTTCTATTTTGACAAATTATGCTGCATATTTTCTCTATTTGAATGCCAGCGAATACATTGAAATTCTCAAAATTATTGTTGTCAAGCATGTCGATCCCATCTGTATAGATGCTTTCGATGTAAAATGAGAAATCTCTTCTCTTCTTTTTATCGATATCAGGACAATAAGTATCTCTTTTACTTTTCGCCTTAGTGACAATATTTTTTAATATATCATTTTTATCAAACAGTATCTTTCCTGAAGAATAAATACGAACAGATATTAAATCCGTTTCCATTCTATCGTAATATTTCCATTCTGGAGACAGAAAATATTCAAATTCATTATTTTTATAAAATATCCGTCCTCTTATAGATTGTTCCTGATTATCAGAGACACAGAAAATATCAATGTCGGAATGTTTGGTCATTGTGCCTGACAAATATGATCCAACAACCATTGCAGCTTTGATCTGGTATTTTGTCTTAATCGTATCTATGAACTCTATTATGTCATTATCATTCATTATACTCTCCTATGTAAGTAATATTTCAGATGGAATGTCCTCAGGATGCATGTGTGGGCATGCGCTTTTTGCCATGCACACAAAAATTTGTGTCTGATAATCAACAATATCGAATATCGAATCGTAAATATCAAAGTTTTGAAAATAGATCTGAATTTTGTTTTTCACTTCGATATTCAAGATTCGATATTCAAGATTCGATATTCAAGATTCGATATTCAAGATTCGATATTCAAGATTCGATATTCAAGATTCGATATTCAAGATTCGATATTCAAGATTCGATATTCAAGATTCGATATTCAAGATTCGATATTCAAGATTCGATATTTTTTCCGTTTTTTGCATACTTAGTATCTACCTGTTGTCCACATATTCCGAAAACCATTCCTTTTAACGATGTATACAGTATGAATTTTACCTTTGGTAATGCCTGTGTTGATCCAGACCTGCTAAGCGGGTGACTTACATTTCTTTGCTTGTCATAATCTTGCATAGTTGTTCAACATGAGAAATGAAAGGCGAATGACCAGCTTCCAAAAAATACTTTTTACAATTTATAGTATCATACATTTGTTCCTGCATTTCTGGTGACAATGCATTGTCCTTTTTACATATAATCCCGATTCGTTCAATATTTATGTTATTAGATAAGTGTACCGGTGATAACATTGGTAATAATGGCTGCGGAAGAATTTTATGTATTACTTTATCAATATCCTGTAAAGAACATCCATTGAACAATATACGCTGTATCTTTTCGGGAAACAATTTGATACAAAAATTTTCTTTATCTATGGCAATTGATCGGCTCAAATCTGTTTTATCATTTTTTAATAACTCACTTACAGATTTGCCATTTTGAGGGATAACCGCACATACGTAAATCAATTGTTCTATATACTTGCTGCCAATAACATCAAAAACTTTTGAAATTATTGCTCCACTGAAACTATGGCCAACTAAGATAAATTTCTTTTTCCTTTTCTCAATAAAATCAGAAACAAAGTTTATGTAACTATCAAATGTTATTTTGCTATAATCGTTGATTTTATCAATATGTCCGGGCAAATCAGGGGCATATACAAGATGGCTATTTTCTTCTAATTGTTTTTTAACTTTATACCAAAACCATCCATTATAAGCACCTCCATGTAATAGTAAAAAATTACTCATATGTTTTCTTTCTTTAGTGCGGCATTATTAAAGTATTTTCAACGCAAGTACAAGTAAAAATTGCTATTTCAGAATATAATTACAGTGAAATTCCTGCTCAATAGATCGAGGCTGATCCCGCTGATCGGCAATCAATGATTTCTTTTTCTGCAGTACTTTTCCCGCCGGCGGAGGGCGAATCAAACGATAATACACTCTCAACCGTGGCGGCTTGTAATTTTCAAACCACTCATTGTACTTGCTTGTGAAAATATGTATTTTAGAACTCAAATGCGCCCTTAGCTCAATGGATAGAGTCTCTGACTTCGGATCAGATGGTTGAGGGTTCGACTCCCCCAGGGCGTATAAATACAAAGTTTGAAGAGTGATGGGTGAAGTTTGAAATAAGAAATTTTGAAAATTTTCCACTTTAGACTTCCCTTTTTCCCCTTCCCATTTCCCCTTCCCACTTTAAAGTAAGTGTGGATAAATAAAAAGTGATCTGCCAGAGCGGACATTCCAATTTTCCATAACTATTGTCAAATTATGTAAAATGCTGCAGAGTGCTCAGACGTATCGGCTGTTCTGGTTAAGCAATTGTTACGGTCCGGTACATCCGTGGGTGCAAATATCGAAGAGGCTCAAGGTAGCCAGAGTGAAGCTGATTTTTAATCTAAATATAGCATCGCATGCAAGGAATGTTGGGAGACCCTTTACTGGCTTCGATTAATTACAACAACTCCCAGTTTATCCAAATAGAATAGTACGCAGAATCCAGGTAAAGAAGCCAGAACTTTTGAGCGGGATGTAACAATGTACTATACAAATACAAAATCTGTTTGGAGCTGATTACACAGAGGATATATTTTACAGATGAAGTTATTTTATATTCATCAAATAGATAGAGCTATGCTTTCAAAAGAAAATCCCTGTATTTACGTATTAAAACTTTTGCCACTTGTATGCGTCTTATTATTGGAAGTTGAAGGAGAGGAATTCAATATAAAAGAGTTTGAACAAAAGTTATCTTCTTATTTTGAATGTCTTAATAGATCAGCTACAAGTAAAATTGCTAAAATAAAAAACACAAATCCACCTTCATTCAGTGATCTCCAGAAGATCGCGCAAAATTGGAACTACCTGTCAAACGGTTTCAAAAAAATCTATATAGATGCTATATCTATACCCAATGATTATTTAGCTTACAAAAGTAAGGGGTTTGGGATTGAGGTTTACTTTACCACGAATGGAATTAATGCAGTTGATACAACTGATACCTGGGGAATAGATTCATTAAATTGGCATAAAAGAAATCCTGCCAAAAATGGAATTCCTGATTATGTAGAGGAGGTCGCGTGGTCGCTTGATAGTGCATGGAATTTGGAAGTCAACCGCTTTGGATTTCCTAAACCGTACCCATATAATTCATCTTCTAATGCAAGTTATATTGTTCAAATCGTTTCAGAGAATGCTGGAAATTATGGGTTAACGTATCCTACAGGACCAATTCAAGGTTCTTCTGGTTTTATGAGTTTAGTTACAATTAGAAACAATTGGCATGGTTGGGATTATAATGAAATTATAAATTATGAAAGTCATCCGGAGAGTGGAATTAGAGTTACTTGTGCACATGAATTATTCCATGCTATTCAATACCGAATGTCAAAAAATGTGAAGGAAGATATTTTTTTGGATGACTTTCCAGTTTCATGGTTGGAAGCGACATCTGGAATGATGGAAGAATTAGCGTTCGGTGATGTAAATGACTTTACACAATATGCCAAAAGTTACTTTGATAATCCTACTCTGTTTACAGCTTTTGGAAAATCAACGGGAACAGAAATATATGCTAATTCGTTAATTACTTTATTTACTTACAAAAGATTAGGTGATAGCACTGGAATCAATTTTTTTAGATCTATTTTTTTAAGAAATATGTCAGGGCCTTTTAATTTTAATGATTTGATAAAGTACGCCTCAGAATTATCTGGTTTGTCATGGACGGAAAATTTAGGCCTGTTCTATTCATTATCCTTTTTTACTGCAGATAGAGTTTATAAGAATAGATTTTTAGATGATGCATCATTGCTTCCTGCTTGGAAATATCTCATAGGAGAAGGAAATAAGGATTCTATTATATCAAAGGTAGTTTTACCATGGAGTGTGCAGTTCGTATCGTACCTCAATGAAGGGAATGAGGGAAATATACTTAAGTTTACCGGGAGAGTATCTGGTGTTGATAATAAGAATTTTTCTCTGCATGTTATAACAAGAGCAAATTCTGGTACATATGATAGTATCATAAAAATAGATATATCAGGGATTGATACGATTACAGGTGAAATTATCAATTGGAATACAATGAGCGAGGCAATACTTGTTCTAACAAACGGGGACAGAGATAATAACCTTTCTTTTAAGATTGGTTTTAGGAAAAGTCCACTGATGGTGAAAAAAAGCATTATAGACATGTATGATAAACATATTGAATCAGATCATAGGACCTTTTTACTGAGCGGGAGACAAATCAATAAAAATTTCCCGATGAAATCTCTTGATCATAAATCAGGTTCAGTATATCTAATTACTCAACGAGAAAACGAGAATGTAAATAGGAAAATAAGAATAAAATAATAAAATTTCCTTGTTTCACAACGATATTGGACTAGTAAGGCTCCTTACTTTTATTACATACTTTGTTTACCCTTGACATCAGTTTCGCATAATTTATCTTTTAGAAAGTCTTAATCATAGTGAAGCTTTCTTAATTAAAGATTCAACATGAGACTATTCCATTAATTCGCATCTCCAGATTATTATTAAGCAAAGCTCAATCATGTAATGATTCTTGAAAAATTACTTTCTTAATAAAATAGCAGTAGACAATATCATTAATAAATATTTTAGCCTGGGCTTTTCCTGAAGAGGAGCAATTTATAATGACTTTATTTAAAACGAGAGCTCTTGGTATTTCCTTTTTATTATTTCTGTTTTACAATATTGAAGCGCAAACGGGATCAATTTTGCATGAATATTGGACTGGCATTTCCGGTAACACCATTAGTTCTTTAATAAACAATACAAATTACCCTACTAATCCTACTGGTAAAGATTACCTTACTAATTATTTTGAAGCACCCACAAACTGGAATGATAATTATGGTACACGAATTCGTGGTTATATTCACCCTCCAATGTCAGGAAATTACACCTTTTGGATTGCAGGAGATGATGTATGTGAATTGTGGATTTCAACAGATGACAAACAGGCACATAAGCAAATAGTGGCTTTTGTAAATTCCTATACATCATCAAGGGCCTGGACAACTTATCCTGAACAGAAATCGGCAATGATAAACCTTGTCGCGGGGAAGCGTTATTATATCGAAGCATTACATAAGGAAGCAAGTGGCGGGGATAACCTGGCTGTGGGATGGCAATTGCCGGATGGATCTTATGAACGGCCAATACCTGCAATCCGACTTTCACCGACAAGAGATGATGATGATTATTCTCAGTGGTCTGATAGTGCTAAAATATTTTTAAATACGACACCAACAGGTGCCAATATCCTTCAAAATGTGATCAATACACCTATTCTAATTCGCTTAAACAGCAGCAATTTCAATTTTACAAGAGCTCTAACAAACGGGGCTGATCTAAGATTCGCAAAAGCTGATGGTACTCATCTGTATTATCAGATAGAAAGATGGAATTCTATTGAGAATATGGCTGAAATCTGGGTGAAAATGGATACAATTTATGAAAATACTAATTCACAATACATCAATATGTTTTGGGGAAAACAAAGTGCAGTTTCAAGATCAAACGGCGCAATAGTTTTTGATACACTTGATGGTTTCAGTGGTGTATGGCATTTAAATCAGGATCCAGCAGGAAATGCGCCTCAATTTACTGATGTTTCATATAAGAATAATAATGGAACGTCAAGGGGTACAATGACAACGAGTGATAATGTAAATGCTATAATTGGAACTGGTCTAGATCTGGATGGTATTGATGATTTTTTATCGACTAATAACCAGTTTACAAACCCTGCAGTCTTTACGCTTTCTTTATGGTTTAAGACGACGACCACAAGAGGTGGAAAACTGATTGGTTTTGGAAATAATCAAGTAACCTCAAGTTCCAATTATGATAGGCATATCTATATGGATACAGCTGGACATGTTCTGTTTGGAATTCATTCAGGTTCTCCTCAGAATGTTAGCACTTCATCGAGTTACAATGATGGAAATTGGCATAATGTTGTTGGACTGGTATCTGCCAGTGGAATGAAGCTTTACATGGATGGTGTTTTACAGGGTTCTAACCCAGCATCAACTCCACAAAGCTATACTGGTTATTGGAAAATAGGATATGACAATTTGGTTTACTGGCCTAACCTTCCCATAAGCCACTATTTTCAAGGGACAATTGACGAAGTGCGACTGTCAAAATTTACACGTTCTGATGATTGGATTAAATTAAGCTATAAAAATCAGCAGAATAACAGTCCCTTCATTTCTTTTCAATCTTCAAGCTGTAAACCTATGATTTCTGTTAATTCTGTAATCACAACAATAAATGAATCATCATTAGCAGTAAAAATGTTTCGAATTACTGCAATAAGGAATTGTTATGGACCTGGAACTTTAGTATTGAACGCCAGACTCAGTTATTCTGGTACAGCTTCAATGGAAGCAGATTATGATCCGTTGCCATCCGTTGTTTCTGTAATAATTCCTGCTGATTCAGTATTCGGTAAAACTGATCTGATTCTTTCGCCGATCAATGATTCTATTGATGAGGGAAATGAAACTATTGCAGTTAGTTTACTTCCGGATTCATCATATGCTCAAAGTAGTATGAACAATTTAACAATAACGATTCTTGATGACGATAAAGTCTATCCACCTCAAGTAAGTATTGAGCCGGAAGATATACACCTATTAGAAGGTGATTATGGAACATACACTGTAATGGTAACAGGAACACCTCCATTTACATATCAATGGAGGAGGAATGGTGTTCCCGAAGGACCATCAGCTTCAAATTATACAATTCCTTCAACTTCACTTAGTGAAAATGGGAATCAATTTGATTGTATCATTTCAAATAGTGCAGGGAAGGATACCACACGGGCAGCTCTTTTGACAGTTGCGGTTCGCCCTCTCCCACCACGTTTTATAATTCAGCCGGTATCAGTACCGCGTATTGAAGATGATACAGTACATTTAAGTGTTCAGGTTGATGGCACGTCACCATTTACATATCAATGGTTTCGTAATGGTGTCGCTATCAGTGGGGCAACTTCCAGTACATATATCACAAATAAATTAACATTGCAGGATAATGGCAGCAAATATTATTGCCAGGTTTCAAATGTTGTGAATGCGGTTCTTAGCAGGGAAATTGTTATTATTGTTAAGCGTCCGACAAGTCGCACGATCGTTGTGACAGGAGAGTTGTATGATAAAGATGGGATTGCAGTAGGTTACAAGAACAGTGCAAAAATGGACTTTCAGGTTAAATTATATCCAAGTATACTCTCCGATAGTATTGTTTATACCGAGCAATTTCTTGAAGTTAACAATCAGGGAATTGTTATACGTGATGGGAAATTTTCAATAAGACTTGGTGAAGGCCAAACTGAAGATGATTTAGTTGACGTAATCAGAGGTAATCCCAATTTGTTTGTATCTTTTACAGTTACCAGGCCGGGAGGAAGTCCGGAAGTACTGGAACCTCGGACACCTCTTTCTGCATCACCATTTGCGTTTTCAGGACTTAGTGAGGTCCTGAGAGGTACTATTGATCCAGTTATTGCAGGGATAGAGGCTCCGATAGGGACGTATTACATTAATACGATAAACGGGAATACGTTTATTAAAAGTAATTCTACATGGATTAAACAATAACAAAAATAATATCAAACCACTCTTAACATTTGTGAAATTATCTGATCAGGTGCTTGAATATAAAGGATTACCGATGAAAATATACAGGTATACATATGAAGGAATACTTCTGGTAGCAATATTGGTTTGTTTCGCTTTTGCACGACCTGATTTGAAGCTTGTGAAGATCGGGAGTATGGGCCAGGATAATGGATCTGTTCGAATTGGAGTGGATGGTTTTGAACTCAATGGTGCTGTTAGCGGATTTACAGAATTTTCAGATAATGTCCTATATGCTTTTGGTACACCTTCTGGAAATTTTGATTTACGAGCAAGGGTGTTTGATCCTGTTGATCAAAATAAAAAGTCTGAAGCGGGGCTTATGATAAGGGCAGATACTGCTGCAGTAAGTGGATTTATAAGCTTTTTACTTGTTCAGGAACGGGGAACTTTTATTAAATACCGTACTGGAGAAGGAAAAAAATTAAAAACAGTACTAATTTCCAATAATATTTATCCATGGCTACGGATTGTAAGGAATGGTAATAGTTATTCTTTTTACTTTAAAAATAATTCTGATAATGAATGGAATGCAGTACAAGTAAATTATGAATTTAATTTTCCATTCACAGTGTGTGCGGGAGTAATTCATGCATCGAATTCTGAGTCATCCTCCAGCATATCTAATTTTTCATCTATTAATGGGATCCCTCAGGAAATAATACCTCCTTTACAATGTCAACCAATTGTCTTTGATTTTGAAGATGGTAAACCGTTTGATTCGTTAGGTTTTAGTAATGTCCATTATTGGAATCTTGATCCTGGACATTATATCCGTACCGCAACAAACGGTGGAAGCTTACAACATGCGCAGTTTATAACCGCTCCATTCACAATGAATATTTCAGATGACACTACAAATATATCCTGGGATTTTTACCCCGAGGATAATGGCGTTCCTTTATTAACAGATTACACATTATTTGCGACAGAAGGAATTTCTGTTCTGGATAGATCTGTGTTAGCAGGTGGGGATATTGGTTCTCCAGGACAGATTCAAATTGGTATTGATGCCAGAGTATCAGGAAATATATTCTCCGGTAAGGACATTTTATTGTGGGATCGCAGTGGAATAACAGGAAATGTAACAGCAAGCGATACGGTAAAATTGTACTCAAATGCATGGGTTCAAGGAAGCATAAGTGAACATCAGGCAACTATCTTTCCGACAATTCCAACCAAATCAGTACTTGTCGGATCAAATTCGATATATGTTAATCCAGGTGATTCAATGGATATTTCTCCTGGACAGTATAACATTCTTCAAGCATTTGCAAATACCAAGCTTAGATTTCGTCCTGGTGTTTATAGCTTCAGTCGATTGATCATTGATACTGATGTACGAATGCATATGAATGCAGATGCAAACAGCACTATCGAAATTAATGTAAGGGACTCATTTGCCTTGGGTGATCGTACACAGATGATTGTTGCTGATACAAATTCTTATAAAAATATTTCTATTTACAGTCATCAAAGTAATATAGTGACGTTTGGGACTGATGAAAAATTATTTGGTTATTTTTATTTTCCTCGTGCAGAAACGATTGTACCGTCAAGAACGATTCTTATTAATGGTGGGATTTATACCCGTAAAATGACAGTTCAGCCAGACGTCGGAATTACTATAAATAGACTAAAAGGAACTATTGATACTCTGATAACAGAAATTAATACCTCAGGCGATAGTACTGATGATTATTCAATAATTTTTTTAATCCATCGAAACAAAAGCCTGGATACTTTGACTGATCTATTTGTAAATAGAAATGGAGCGCTTGTAGTTTCTTACAAATCATTGAAACCAACTCCTGTTCAAAAATGGCTTACTTTAACTGCTCAGTTTTTTAATAACAGTAGTTCTCCTCAGATGCGTCTTCTTTATGATAATGGAACAGGGACAAGAAAAATTCTAGATAGTATTGCGTTGCAGGTAAATAATTTCAACTCATTAGCTTTTGATTATAAAACTCCAGTTACTCCTAATAACCGACAAATACGAATTGATAATATTTCTATTTCATGCTCACAATATTGTCACAAATTACTTATCGAAAGACAACTAGTTCCTGATACTGTGTACAAAGGAGGAACTGCTCATTTTGCATGTTCAATCAATACAGGATCTGATCATGTGGTATATCAGTGGTATCGGAATAATAAACCGGTAGCATGGATAAATACACCGGAATATAGCATTCAGAATGTGGAAGATGCAGACAATGGTTCCCTTATATATTGTAAAATAAGTGGATCTTGTGACACGATAACTACAGATACGGTCAGTCTTTTAGTTTTGAATTGCAATGATTTAAGTATTACCTATTCGCCCAGGTGTACAACTGTTACAGTAAATCAGTCTGCAAATTTTGAAGTCTTTGCGACTGGACATGATCTTACCTATCAGTGGTATTGGAATGATAAAAAAATCGAAAATGCTACAGGCAGAGCATACAGAATCACAACAGTGCAAAACAATAATAATCTTGATGAATTCAAAGTGCAGGTGACAAACGGGTGTAATGAAAATTTGATGAGCGATAGCGCTGTTTTACATGTACAAGGTATTGCACCATGCAAATTTACACTGCAACCCAGAGGGGATACTCTGCAGGAAGGTGACTACTACGTCGGTGTTGTGGATGCATTTTGTGAAGCAAGTTCTTTCCAATGGTTTAAAAATGGAATACCGATTCCTAACGCTATAGCAAAAGAGCTTATTTTAGGTCCCGTTTCCTTGGCTGATAATAGATCGGTTTTAACTTGTGTTGTAAGTAATGGAAGTGCCGCTGATACTTCCGATAACGCAATTTTAAATGTAATTGTACCGCGACCGGGAAACAGGATCATAGCTATTAGTGGCGAACTTGTCGATGGAAATAATAAAAAGCAGGGTGCAGATACAGTAAAGACTTTTGATTTCCGCGTGTGTTTGTTTACTGAAAAGACAGGTGGAACTTCTTTTTACACTGAATATTTTACCGGGAAGAGAGCGGTGATAGTTCGCGATGGGGAGTTCACTGTAAACCTGGGACGAGGTGAAGCAAGTGAATCTAATTTACAAAAAATTCTTGCTGGAAAAAAACAAACTTACGCTGAATTGTCTGCCGGTCACTTTTCCAACTATGAAATAATTGGGGCGAGAATACCTCTTTCTGCCGCACCATACGCTATGTCAAGCGGAGTAAAAATCATATATGGTGATGGTAGTCCCGTAACTGCAAATGTGATTGCTCCGGTTGGTACAGTTTATCTGGATAAAATCGATAATTATCGAATGTGGAAAAAGTTAAATAACAGCTGGGTAAAAATCGACTAAATTTTTACTAAGAATAGATGATATAAGAAAAATGCAAGTGTTTAAGATAAAAATATTGATCAGTTTATTTGTGGTAGTTACCTTTGCGTTCATTTTTGATGTTCGTGCTTCTTTGATACATGTTGATGCAAGTGTTCATAAGGGGAAAAACAATGGTGTATCATGGGAAAATGCCTATAGTGAATTACAAATAGCACTTGATAGAGCAAGGAAGGGCGATTCCATTTTGCTTGCACAAGGTATTTATTATCCAGCACCTTTTAATGGAAAACGTGAGACATCCTTTCTAATCGGAGAGCATATTATACTTATCGGAGGGTATAAAAAGGGTGGCTCCGAACGAAACACCGGTTTGTATACTACGATTCTCAGTGGGGATATACAACGGGATGATCAATTAACAGCTGGTAATTCACTAATGAATATCGAGAATAATTCATATCATGTGATTGTGTGTGAAGATGGAGATGGTGTTGTAATCGATGGAATCACAATTACCTAGCGGGTACTCAAAAGGAAGTAACAATAAAGGGGAGAAACTGCTAGGTTTCGGTGGAGGAATTTACATTAATTCATGGAGACCAAACAACCGCGCGTCTTTTGAAATCAGGAATTCCATTATTAAATACTGTGTTGCAGAAGGTAAAGGGGCTGGGTTGTGTTTCCGAGGAGATAAGTGCATAATCAACAATTGCCGGTTTATCGCAAATGTAACCAAATCTGATGAGAAATCATCCGATGCCTGGGGTGGTGCAGCGTATATCCAGTCCTATACTACTGAAATCATAAGTACCGTATGTGAAAAAAACAATGCTGTACTTGGAGGTGCTTTCACGCTAAAAGGTGTCAAAGCGGATCTATTGGGGTGCACTTTCAACGAAAACAGCGCAAAATCGGGCGGTGGGGCTATTTGCTTTCTTGGTGTAATGATGAATATAAACAGTACAGAATGCAATGGAAATTACACTAATGGAGGGTGGGGTGGAGTAGTTTACTTCCGTGGCCAGATTCTACAAATTGATGCAATGAAAGCGATGAAAAACTCCGCATCGGGAGTAGGTGGGGCGATTGACTTTGAAGGTGATAGCGCAGTTGTTACAAAAAGTCAATTTGCTAATAACGTTGGGGGGACATCCGGAGGAGTAGTAAGATTTTCCGGTAAAAAACTGATGGTAAGTGAAACTAAATTTCAGTCCAATTCAGCGCAGCGGGATGATGGAGGAGTTTTACATTTTGAAGGATTTAAATGTGAACTTAATAAATGTTTATTCGATAAAAATACAGCAAATCAATCTGGTGGCGCGATTACTTTTCGAGGACAGGAGTTAACAGGTAATGACTTGCGATTTGAAAAAAATTCTGTCAAAAATGGTAATGGTGGTGCAATTGATTATCAGGGTGACAGGTGTAAATTTACCAACATTGAGTTTGCCGGAAATAAAACGTCAGAAAAAGGCGGTGCAATTTCTTTTACTGGTAAAATGATAGATATCGATGCTGTTAATTTTTCGAATAATATGGCAGATGAAGGTGGTGCCCTATTCTGTGATAATGATATAGGAATAAATCCGGGTAAAAATAATAATTATGGTTTGCTTATTAGCAATTCACAATTTAGAGTGAATAAGGCAGTCAAATCAGGTGGAGCTCTTTCCTGGATGGGGAAGGGTATCATCAAGTCTTCACAATTTGAAAGCAACAGTGCACAAAGAGGTGGAGCAATATATGGATGGATTCATCAGGTAAATGAAAAAATATTGTTTTGCAGAGACTCAATTTCTATTGACAGCGATAGACAAATAGCAGAAATGGATTCATCAGCAACTGCAAGGATAATTGAATCTTCTTTTATTGATAATAAAGCTTTTGAAGGGCGCACCTGTACAGGGTGGCCGGGATGTTTCACTGATTGTAAATTCAGCTGCTCTCCTGCAGATAGTACGATAAACATAAAGAAAAATGGTGAAAGACCAATAAATACAAACGCGATTTATTATTATTTGAAAGTATCTAATAAAAATATACTTAAAACTCAACTGCCTCCATCGAATGTAAAAGGTGAGTATGCAAAAAATGACTAACCGGAAAGTCCTCATGCAACTAATAATTCTGTTAATTCTTGCGTTTTTTTGGGGAATGTATATACCCAAATCTTTGAGGGAACAATTTATGTGGATTCCAGTCAGACAGAGGGGACACATGATGGAAGCAGTTGGGAAAATGCTTGTCAGACAATTGACCAGGCGTTTACCGAAGGCATGCAGTACACTGATTTGACAATTAAATTTGCAAAAGGAACTTACTATCCCTCAACACCATTTGAACGGGGTGGATATAATTTCCCAAGAAATAGATATAGTTTACAAATCGTAGGTGGATATCCAAGCTTACCTTCTGATGATGCTCAGCCAGATCCTGAACATAACAGGACTATAATCAGTGGTGATTACGATAAAAATGATCAGTTTAACGCTTCTGATAGCACTTATATCATAAGAAACAATAATTTACATTCAGTTCTGAAATTGCAAGTAAGTGATTCGTGTAAAATTTTTGGTGTATGGATTGTGGGTGGTACTGGTGGACAATCAATAGACCCTAATAAGGGTGCTTTACAGTATGATCACTTTATTGGTGGTGGTGGTCTATATATTGAAATTCCTGGAACATTATCAATCAATAAATGTGTATTCACTTCTAATACATCTCAACTTACAGGCGGAGCATTAGCTGTTTTCACCAATAATCATTGTCTAATTGAGAATTCAGTATTTATAAATAACAAATCATTTTCTACTTTGAATACAGATGATCCACAATTTGGTGATAATAAATTGGGCGGAGGTGCTATATATGTTAGATCTACTGCAAGCCTAATGATAAAAAATTCTATTATCAAAAGGTGTGAAGCCTTAAATGCTGGAGGTGGAATAAATTTTCAATCCAATGGAAATCTTATAATCGAAAATACTTCCTTCGAAAGAAATGAAGCTGGATCAGAAGGCGGAGCAGTGTATTGTCTAACAAGTGGCAGTTGCATGATTTCAGATTATACTTTTAGAAATCATTTCTCAATGAACAAAGCTAAAAGTGGATGTGGTGGTGCAGTTTTTGTAAGATTACCAAACAATCTAAATATAAATGGTTATTCTTTTACTGGAAACAGTGCAACAGGCTCTGGTGGAGCACTATGTTTTTATGGCCCATATCTGAACTTAAATAAAACAGAATTTAAGGATAATGTGGCAAATACTAACGGTGGAGCTGCTCTTCATTATGGCGTATCATTTAAAAGTCAATCTACATCATTTTTTAGAAATTTATCCGAGAGAGATGGCGGAGCATTACTTCTAGGGTGTTCATACAAAGCTGATTTTAAGGATTGTTCGTTTAAAGAGAATATCAGTACAAATGGCAATGGTGGAGCATTTTTTGGCGGCGCGAACTCCTATGTTAATTTTTCTAATACTCAATTTATAAATGATACAGCAAAGAATGGAAATGGCGGTTCTGTTTACTTTGATAAAGGAATTTTTAAGACAGAACGGAACACCCTCTTTAGCAATAATTATGCAAAATTGGGAGGCTGTGTATACTTTGCAGATTGTATAGGTGGTGCTTCTACTCCTCTATGTAAAATATCTAATACAGTATTTGATCGAAATGTGGCGGATACAGGAAGTGTCTTTTATAATAGTATAACTTTCAAAAATCTCAGTGAAGTTTACAGGTCAAAATTTATCAATAATCGAACTGGCGGAAACGGGACAATCAGCTTTAATGATGGTAATTTCTATGCAAATTGTCTTTTTGCTGATAATAATGTTGGTTCAGGCAAAATTATCCAATGGGATCCAACGATAACAGATGTTCGAATAGGCGTTAATTTCTGTACCTTTGCGAACAATCAAGCTGCAACTATTCTTAATAATTCTAAAATTGTTTTCAATTCAATTATATATAATACTGGTTCTGTATCATTACTTAATTGCGGCGAGCCTTATCGTTGTTTAACAAATGATAGCGTTTCCGGAACAGGAAATATTATAGGAAAAGACCCGAAATTTGTAATGTCAGGTGAAAGTAAATATGCACTTCTTAGTTTATCTCCTGCAAAAGACAAGGCTGATTATTGGACCTATTTTATGTTTAATATGGGTAGATTTGATTTAGCCGGAAATTTGCGACTCGATCAAATAACTGAAGTTGCAGACATCGGAGCATATGAATGTCAGGAAACCCATAGATGGTATGTTGATTCATCAAAAGCAATTTCAGGTGTTGGTACAAGTTGGGATGCTGCTTTCAGGACGCTTCAGGAAGGTTTGAAGAATGCAAAATGGGGAGACAGTATTCTTGTTGCCAACGGTACGTATTATCCTGATAGTGGCACTGGTGACAGAAATAAATTTTTTCAAGTAGCTGAAGGAGTAACTTTACTTGGTGGTTTTTATGGGACTGAGACAGACTTGTCAAAAAGGGATTGGGTGGTTAACCCCACAATACTAAGCGGAGAAGTCGGCAACCCCTTAACGAACAGTGATAACAGCGAAAAGGTACTGGTTCTCAACAATTCCTCCTTGGTAGAGGGGTTTATAATAAAGCAGGCAGGGATTGGAGTATCTGCAGAAAGATCTGAAGACGTTACAATCAGGAAATGTAAGTTCACTGACTTATACAGTTATGCTATTCAAGCAAACCAATGCCCTGTATTAGGAATAGATAAATGCTATTTTTCTGAAAACAAATCTGCTGTCCCTGGAAATGTTGGCTATTGCATCAATATTGAAAGATCAGATGAAATAGACATTAAGAATTCTGTTTTTTACAAAAACAAAAAATCTGATTTGCTTTTTGATTTGAGCAATGGTTCCGTTCAAAACTGTACTTTTTACAAAGATGATGATTCAGCTATTAGTTGTAATGGCAGCTCACTTGAATTTTATAACAATATTATCTGGAAAAATAGTAGCACAAGTACAGTATATGATATATTACTATACTCTTCATATGATTCAGCGACAAATGAAACGATGAATTCTAATCTGAATATTGATTATTGTTACTTGAAATATGGGCAATCGGGAATATATTCAAATTTACAAAGCGTAAGTTATGGACTGAATATGTTAATTGATTCGATCGCAGATCCTGGTTTCATTGACACTTCAGCAGGTAATCTTCGTCTTAAAGCGGAATCGCCTTTTGTGGATGTCGGAGATCCTTTCATCGTATCGACTGATAACCAATTTGACATAGATGGGAACATGAGAATTTTTGGAACCAGGGTTGACTTAGGAGCCTTTGAGTTACAAAGGGCAATAGTTCCTCTGAAGCCAATTCTTGTCAAAATTGAACGCAGTTGTGCTGGACAACCTTATACCGCAATTTTCGGTTATGAAAATCCAAACACATTTCCGGTAACCAGAACTGTTGGTCCACTTAATTTTTTTAATAATTCTTTGTACACGAATCAGATAACCTGGTTTTCCACCGGAAGAAATTTAAACGCATTCAGTGTTTCTTTTAATGATTTAAGCACCGGCGAGGTAATACGATGGAGTCTCGATGGAAACAGTGTAGAAATTACTAAGGATAAACTCCCTACAATCATCTCCACTCCTTCGTTATCTACTGAGCTCAATAAATTTTCCGTTGCTGCAGGTGGATCACTAATACTTGATCTTGATAAAAAAGACACAAACAATAATGGTGTATATGTTTCTTATTCATGTTGTGATATTTCAGATTTAACCTGGACCGCTGAACCGGTTGGCCTTTCCAGCAGCAGTCCTTTAATAGGGCTCTCTTTTAATACGGAAACTCATGAGTTGACAATTAGCCCAAGTCCGGATTATGCTCCAGGACAGATGTTCTCTATTAAAGTCCGAGCTGCAGATCCCCTGCACAATGAGATTGCAGCTGAAAAGATAATAACAGTTTCTGTTGTAAAAAGTGGATTTGATGTTCAGAATATAGCACTTACTCATCTTGATAATGGTACGTTCAGTGGTTCTTTAGAAAGTGCAAGGCATAGCACTGAATTATCTCTATCACAAGGAAGATTGTACATTTACGAAGGATTAACAGGAACTACAACTTATGATCGTACAAAGATGAAGTTTATTGATCAAGTCAATCTGAATAATGTGTCACTTCCAAAATCGATGGGTGGTATACAGGAATTCGGAAAATATACTTTTGATTTTATTCCATCTGAAAAGATAGTCTATAATCCTGATGGCAGTTCAACAGGTCTCCATTTACATGAGTGGGCAAGAAAAAACGCAATCATAAGCAAAGATAAGAAGATGACTTTTGTGTTACCATTGAGGACGGTTTACGATGAAGTAGCAATGCGTCAGGTTACCGTAAACCCTGTCGATTTTGACGGACCATATTTTAGCTACTTTACCGTGACGGAAAACAGTTCATCCTCTCAAAAACTTGAATGGAATAATAATGAGAACATTGATTCACTGCGATTAACTATCACGCCAATAGGAGATGGAGCTTCAGCCCCATTGGTAATAGATCTTACAAGCCAATTGCCAATATTAACCTATACTGTTACAGGACTACAGGATTCCCGATTGTATCGATACACAATAAGTGCTACTGATACACGCGGCAATAATCGAATAATACAAACAGAAAAGATGACTTTAAGCGGACATTATACTATCAGTGGTAAGGTTGATGGCCCATTCAATTTGGCTAATGTTTCAGTTAAAGTGCAGCTTCTCAAATGTAGACCTGAAGGTAAGTATACAGTTATCGACTCCACGAATTTATCAGCAGCAAAGGTATATTCATTTGCAGATGTTGAAAATGGTTCTTATGTGGTAAGGCCGGTTCTCACCAATTATTATGGAATACCAGTAGAGGATTCGATTCAGGTACTTCGCTTGAACATGACTGATATTGATTTCATGCTCAGTCCTCTGCCTCTTGTCGCTAAGGATGGAGTAACGGTCCGTCAATTACCTACAACTGGTGACCTTGAGATTACTGCTCAGATACCGGAACTATACCCAACTGAAGAGTTGAACGGTTTACGTCTTAGATGGACGAATGATTATACAGATGAGACCGATTCGGAACTATTCACCGGATTATCATATACAAGTAGTACCAATGCTGACAGCTCAATAACATGGACCTGTATCATACCGCGATCAGCAATTACTTCTCAGATACTTGATCGAACACACAGTTTTGATGAATACATCCGATATGTCGATGCAGAAATAATAACAAAAACTTCGGAGTTTACTCCTTTCCGTATTTCAAAATGGGGTTACCCGATTGCTCAGGGAAGTCACATACTATTCGCTCCGCAATGGTTCAGAAAGCCAGTAAAGCCAGACATTATCAGTGTCAGAAAATATACAAACGATGTCAAGTTTACATTAAGAAATAATGATGATGCACTTGGACAATTCGCTAATGTCTCAATAACCAGTTTGGATGCTTCATTACCAAAGATTTCAAAACAATACGATATGGGATTGGCTTTCAAGGAATCAAAGACACCTAATTGGATTTTAGCAGTTGCAGATTGGAAAAAAGCAATCAGCTCAATATCATTGGGAAATACGCAGTATCTAAGTGGTTACATATCTGGAGCTGCAGACGCCTTCGTACCATGTGGACGTTTTTATCCACCTGAAACAGCCACTGGCAGTCTGGATTACAATACACCGCATATAAATTTCAGAGTATATGCACCTGAAGATGACAATTATATAATATGGTTACATGTTGAGAAAACTAAAGAGGATATCAAAGCCAATAAGGTTATTAAAGTCAACATTGGAGTAAATGGAACCGTTTATAATAGTGATGATCATACTGGTACAATAGGATCAATAACAAGTGGATGGGTGAGAGTAACTGATAACATTTTTACAAATTGTGGTCCGAGAGTTATCAGCTTGCATCAGGGAATAAATACGGTTACTATTTACAATACATCCACAGATATTGCATTTAATGCGATTGCACTGCAAAAAGAAAATAACACAACAACGTGGTGTAAAGGTGCCCCACCGCAAGCGTTATTTGATACTTATGATGATAGTACAGCTTATAATAAACAGATAACGCTATCAGATTTCAATTTACTTCCTAATAGGCTTTATGAGATCGCTACTGTTATTTATGACCGGTATGGAAATAGTAGTGATACTACTTACGATACAGTTAAAACCAGAGATCAATACTATTTGAAAGACCTTATAGTCTCACAGGAAGAGACAACAGGTGATCTTCTCATGAGCTTTAATCCTCAAGATGATGACATTGAGCAGGGGTCATCAATTGATACCGTGGTGATTAAACTAAGTAATGGTACTGAAAAGAAATTCAATCAGCACGTGCCCTTATCCAAAGGTGCAGGACCTTTTAATATCAGAATAACACGTGATCAGCTCGGTTCACTGCTTGATGATACACTTTTTTCCAAAAAATGTAATTATTTGAATAGTAGACTTGTGATCGGAAATGAAATAGAGCATACTGATCACTATTGCAAAAAAGAATTTATTATTAGGAAGTTCTATTCATCAAGAGAAAAAGGGACTTGTGGTAAATGCGGTAGACTTTTCAGATGCACAAATGAAGAGGTCAATTGGACAGAGAAAAGTATTGCATCATATGAGTTTAACTGGCCTGGAATCAGTTCTTCTGTGGCATCACAACAGTACGAGAAACCGCTTAAACCTGTTTTATCTGCCAGGGAAGTGGAACCGTTTAAAATAACACTCAACACGATTGATCTCAACCGGAATACAGATGGCACAGCAAAACAACAGATGACAGGCGCGCTAACTGTCAGCTGGGAACCTGGTTCAAATTGCGAAAATAAAACAACAAGAACATATCCAGTTGGAAACAGATTTACACTCAATAATGAGGGCTGGATTGCATTTAAACCTTGCTTTGAGAGTGCGATAAAGACGGTAAATGGTACATGGCGTTCAGCAATTAGTGGAACAATGGGTGGTGCTCATCAGTGGTTAGACCACTACAATGGAACTACTCTGGATTCTGGGGGCTTTCAACCAAATGTAAATGTACGAATAGAAGCTTCTGAATTATCTGGTCTGTCACTTGCATCAGTACCACGCATTTCAATGGGAATACGTTTAAAACCTGGCGAAGGGACACAAAGCACATCTGATGATGAAAAGTTTTTATTATGGGTAAAGCCCGCCTTATCAAATGGCCTGGATAATGATGAATTCTATTGGGGTATCGATGGAACACCCATGAGTACTCCTATTGGGAGTGCAGCTCCTGGCAGTGCAGGGACGAATGGATGGGTACAGGGTCCGATGGTATCGCTTGGAGATGGGGATCATACAATTGACCTATTCATGTGTGAAGATGGCGTAAAGATCGAAGGAATTGCTCTTTCCAAAGTAAAATCCGAACCAACTTATGATGCTTCAGCATTGAGTGGATGGGGAAATGATGGGCTTACAGTTGATGTTGTTGCGGACCATCTCTATGCAAATAAAGAAATTACCTTTACTGCATCTGTAACCGATCGGTTTGGTAATAATTCAGAAATAGCTCAACAAAAGATAACGACTCCACCAACGACAACTAAACTGCCACTTATTGTATTTAATCCGGTTGATATTTACAATAATGGGTGGTTTGCAACCAGCACACCGCAGATCGCATTACGTGTACAGGATCTCTACTCTGGTACACTAAGTACTCCTGAATTTAAACTATTACGTTATCAGGGAAGCAGTACTCTTCCAACAGATCTTACAAGTCAATTGCAGATCAGTTCAGAAACTGATAAAAGTTGGATTATCTCTCTGAATGCTGGTGAATCATTGGCGGATTATCCGGTAACCGGAAAGTTGAGTGATACAAATGGTTATGTATTGCTCGCCCGTACTAAAAACACCTTAAATCAATTAGGGGATTGGAGTTCCTTTCAGTTTGGGGTCAAAAGCGGAACAATCCCTTCAGGGGTTGTACTCGAAGATTCATTGTTTACACTTGGAACCAACTTACGATTCAAATATATATATGGTCTGGACAATGGCGATGGCACTCTTACCGGTGATCTGCAAGTATTGTTTAATGATAATATAGACGCATCTTTTATGAATACGTTGATCTATTCTGGTGTAACTATTACAAAAGGGCAGGTTGATGGAAAACTGGGTATTGTTGATATTGGAACAGATGGCTTTTTTAAAGCAGGAAATTTTGCTGATGATGGTTCCGGAATATCAGAAAGCAAATCTCAGTTTGTATTCCCTTATGGGAAATTTGAAGTCCGTGCCGAAACCAAAACAATGATACTTAACAAAATTGACCAAAGGATTGAGGCTGGAGAGAGTTCTATCCTTGATGATAATACCGTCGCCGGGAAGATGAGTGTAAGTTCCGGCGCAGTAACAGCAATACCTTTTGATTCACGTGGTATAACTTCTGATTTTTACACAAGTGAAAACCATTTTGTCTTGAAAGACATCGTGAAATTTTCTGATGCGGCATCTGGTTTTAATATTGAATCATGCGTTACAAGATTCAGTTTTAACACTGCAACCAAAACCTATACAATATCAACAAGAGGTGGTTGCGCAGGATGCGGTCCGTACCTTTTCTTTGACGTGATTGATCCACGCTATTCTGGAAGTGCATTTCATGTGTTTGATAAGCTTGACCGGACTCTTGATGTAACGTATACAGCAGATAATTTTAATTATAATCTTAAGCTTGCTTCAAGTGAACCACCATTTACCGTCACAAATTCAGACCTGCCACAGTCAGAATACGATGGTTGGCAGATGAAGCTCCACAGTTATACATTCGATAAATCCGGTGTTCATCTGACCAATTTCGATGTTGAAGCGAACCGTGAAGTTTTCCCTGCCAAAGATGTAGAAGTAAATTTATCAAAATGGACTGAAAAAACTCATTCAGAAATTCCAAGTACAATTAAACTCAACCAGGGTACCAATGGAAGATTCATTACCGGTTTTAGTGGCGGGACTATCATGGGTAAGGATACAGTCGGAAATGGAGCATTGTATCTCTATGGTGATGCAGAAGCATCAGGAACCGGTGTATCGCTTACTACTCAGGATCTGTTTACTTTAAAAAATGTTACAAAATTTCAATTCAAGAGTAACGGCAGCAATAGAAATTTTCTTATTGAAACAGTTGGAACAGAGAGGATAATCGATGTACCTGCAGGTTATCAACGTGCATTTTACTTTGATGGTCAGGATGAGAATGGGCAGTTGTCAGTTCCGATTTCTACTCTAACATTGTCATCTGATGGAATTGAATCTCTTGTTGCAAGTAAGAGTGTAATCTTCCACCATGGTTCATATAATGATAATAAAAACTGGTCACTTACTTTTAATTCGACCCTGAAACTGACTGCACGGGAACGTCTTGTCGATGTAGCACTGGTAAATAAATCCGGGGAAAGTAATGGAGATAACAATGTAGATCTCAAATTCGATAATGGTTTCTTCAACTTTTCGAATGGATCACATGAGCTTACTATTCCAAATAGTAAACTGGTGCTGACGAATGAATTACAGATTTCCAGTATCGATGCAAAGAAAACGGTTTCCACTGAAGATGCAGGGATAACTTTTAATCCTGAAGAGGCATCAATCCTGACATTATCAACTGGGGGATTGTCTTTAGAGAAGTCCGGTGATACCTTGCTCATGAGGTTTAATACACCTAAATTTAAAAATCTGGATAATGAACTGCTAAGCATACCAGCTGATCTGGCTATGAACAGTGCGGTATTCGGATTGGATAAACGAATCGTTCATACAAGCGCAGCGCTTTTCTTTAAATTCTGGAAGTAACAAAATTTCCAATCTTCCTTTCTTCGAGAAGATGGAAGAGATGATCGCTGATGTGAATGTGAATACGCTCTATCTGGGTTACGATAAAAGGGATGATTATCCTGTAAAATTAGGTGCTCAGGCAAAATTAACTTTTGGTGAACTGTTCAAATTTATCGGTCTTAAAAACCAGACAGTCGAAATTGATAATATCACACTTGGAGTTGGGAGTGAAGGAGTTAAGCTTGATCAATTAGATGCTTCAAACGGCAGTGTCCCCTTTAAAATAGATATTTCAAAAAATGATCTGGCAGGAGACAATGCATCTGCCGATCCGTTAGTAGAAATCAATGCACCTGGTAAGAGTTTGTCATTGAATTATCATAATACTACAGAAGAAAAACAGATGATTCTTCATGCTAATGACTGGAATTTACGTTTCACAGAATATTTTCCGGTGGAAGGGCTCAGAAATCTGGCATTTAGAATTGATGATCTTGAGTATGTAAGGAATGGTGATAGTCCTGGGAAAATTACAAAGTTTAATGCCTCCATGACGTACTTTGTTGAAAGACTGCCAATCTTTGATGGAGCTGTACTTACAAATGTAACATTATCGTTAAAGAATGGCGCAATTGCCAATGACCCAAATTGTCCTTTTAATTCAACTGCAACTGTAAAAGATATGCCATATATAGAGGCGTGTTTTAATGGAATTGAGGTTAATGGAGAGAGTTATACGGTCAAATCTGGAGTGCGTATCTACCTTGATGGTGATATCATGGGAGCGGTTGAAATTCCATTCTACAAAGAAATTCCAGTTTATCCATTGTCGCAAAGCACTGATGAGGATGGTAACCGTATATACTTCAGAGGTGCCCTGACAGATGCATCATCCAGAAAATATATGACCTTCTCAGTAACCTTCAGTTACATCGATAATAAAGGAAGAGTAACTTTATCGATCAAAGATGCCGTGCTTGCTTCTGCTAAAAATCTATTTGGAGGTGCAGAAGGAGAACAATATCTGGGAACCTTAAAAGAGGCTACCGCTGTATTTGAGAAAGGAAACGTTAAGTTTACAACTTTCAGCGCAGGATTTTATGATGACAAAAATCCAATCTATTCCAAAGTTTTCGGTCCCTTGACGGTCAACTTAAATGGTGTGGATGCTGCTTATACGATAAAAAGTGATGGAACCTATTTCGAACTTTTCTTTACTGGAGGTGCTAATCTCAATTCATTCGGATGCAATTTAAATCCGAAAATGGATGTCGGTTTTAGAAAAAAAATCGATAGTAATGAAAAAATTAAAATCGATTGGAAGATGGCAGGAGATGTTGATTGCGTATGGGGAGCTAATATGGTTGATTTTAAAATACGCGATTTACGAATGGAAAATGAAAAGTTAAAGATCGGCCTCGTTTACCTTAATTTCAAAGGCGACCAGTTGCTTGATTATATCAAACGTGAAAAAATTGACAATCAAAATAAAGTGAATGAGGCAAAAAAATCCGTTGAAGACTTTAATAAAAGTATAGCTACTTCAAAGGATGCAGACAGAAAAATTTTAGAAATCATAGATACTGATTTAGGGGTAATTATTGAAGATATCTCCTTTGGTGACAGCGGTGCAAAAGTAGGTAAAGTTACCCCTATTTTTGCGCCGACAATAAAATTTGATATTGTTGGAAATGAATTTTCATCCAGAGCAGATTTTTCAAAACTCTTCGATAAGGACAACCCCGGTATTTACTTTGATAAGATGAAGATACAACTCAATAATAAAATGGGTGGAAAAGAGATTCCCACTGGGTTCGGCCTTTTTATAGGTAAAGATGGAGTAAAACCGCAGCTTGATAAACCACAAAAATTGAGAATCGATATCCCAAGCATAGAGCTGACAAAAGATATTAAAATCGGTAAAGCGCTTGTTGAGGTGGGCTGTGAAGAAGTACCTACCTTGAAAGATCCTTTAAAAACATATACAGAGTGGTATTTCCGTGGTGCAGCTTCAATGAGTCTTCCCGGTGCTTTGCAGAATGTAGCGGTTGATATAGCGCTTGTCAAACCCCATCCGTGGGAAAATGTCACCGGAATTAAGCATGCTAAATTGACTATAAAACTTGCATCTTCATGCAGAATACCTCTTGGTACAACGCCGTTTTATATTGCCGGATTCTTTGGAGCTCTTTACGATGGTTCAGGAATGCCTGAAGGTGCTACAGCCTGTTCAGTACCGAGTTTACCTCCGGGTTTAAAGATCGAAGCAAAAATGTTTCTGGAATTCCAGGAGCCTACTACACTTAATGGTAATGTAGGATTCTGGGTACAACTAACAGCTCTCAATTTCGGTATTAATGGGGAACTGGAAGCATTAAAGGGGATTGTCGATGCACAGGCTTGTGCTGCACTTTACAACAACGGAAAAAATTTCCATGGACAGGTGGGCGTAAAAGCTGAACTCAAAGTTCAATTGAGGGGCGATTTCGTTATCGATGTCTGGCAGGAAGATGGGGCAAATATGTCAGGAGAGGCGAATGCTTCTGTTGGTATACCAAGAGCCCGCCTTCTTAACTGGAAATTCCTGAAAATCCCCAGAAAAGAATTCTGGATCACACTCTTTACACAGTTTGGTAAATTTGTAAATAATGAAAATGGTTTTCTGACCGGTGTCAAGCTGGTTGGTAAAAAATTCGGTATCGGTATTATAGGAAGCTCGTTTAAAATCGGTGGAGTTGATAAATACAAACTCAAAAAACCAAAAGGAATGGCTCTTTTAGCTAAACGTCTTGCATTAGCAAAGGATATAGATGAACCATCAATTATAACTGTGAGCGGGGGTGAAGTGCTTACGGTGACAGGTGCGAAATCAAAGGAAAACGGCAGTACTCCATGGGGACCAGATGATTTAAAATTGATGTATTATGATAGTAACGGTAATGTCCCGGTTAGAGAGGGATTCTATTTACCTGCCCATCAGACAGAAGAATCATTGAAAGATGATACTGCTCAGAAGGACGATAGTCTCGCAGCTTATAATTATCTGGTCAGATCATGGTACAACCCAACTCGAAAAGAAGGAAACATTGAATCTTTTAATGGAAAAGTCCGATTATATCTGCCTCATGTTGATGGTACAAATGAAATTGACTATGATTATGTTCTGTTCTGCTCACTTGCAGAGCCAATTGTTGATGTAAAAGCTGAAGTTGTCAATGATGGGACAGGCGGTAAAAAAGTAGTATTCAGCGGCGGTATAAGAAATTATTTCCATTCAATTAAAACGGTCTCAGCAAATACTGATGGTACTGTCACTACAGTGATGAAACAGAAAAATCGTCTAAAACTGTATATTCGCGAAGAAAAACCGGAATATGCAAAAACAAAACAGGGGCAGTATCTTGGCGCTTTTGTTGAAATACCTGAAAGTCAATTTGAGGGCTATAGTGCCGCAAGCAGTAATCCATTTCATAACACTACGGTAAATGCTATTGATAATGACTCTATTTCACTGGACAATTTGACCTTAAAACTGAAAAACTTTGCTCCCGGAAATTACCATTTCGGAGTCGCAGTTGAAGCAGTTGATTTTATGGTAGAAGATGAAAACGGTCAGAAACGGGAACTTGCTGACAATCAGGAAGATCAGGCAATGGTTAATATCCCCGATGATGGACCATCCCCGATTATTCAGAAAAATACCGATACGGTAGCAAGGGCTATTATTGAAAAAAGTGATATCGAGCAGCCGCTGGGTGCACAAAAATTCACTGTCACCGGAAGCACTGCTACACTAAACTGGAATGGAGAAAATGAAACCCGTACACTTTTTATGCGCTGGGAAGAGCAGGATAATCCATTACTTGCAGGTTACAAAGTATTCTGGAAAGCGCATAACGGCTCTGAGTGGTTTAATTCGACTATAGCAAAAGAAGGACACTTCGAACTTTCCGTACCTGACAGCTTAAAATCATTTAGCAATGATTGCAATGCGGTTAAAATTTTGTACAACTCAACGACAAATAAGTACGATACAATCAGTATCGGGTGTGGTGAGTTTACAAATTATGATAGTTCAGAAGAAATTCCTGTAAATAAGCCCAAATTTCAGACCGAGATCTATTCTCCATCGTATGATATAAAGATCTACCCGATTACCGATCATTACAAAGATGTAGAAACTGTTCTCACGAGAACTGTATATAACTCTGCAAAAAATACGATCGATACAGAAAAAACTACCATAGTTGAGCCAACCCGTAGTTTCGAAATAGACGAATCAAAAGAAATTTCTGTCTCCAATGTACAAATCGGACAACGTACAGCAGTGGCACCACAGCGGAACCGTCTTGAAATGAATATTCTTGATGAGAATAATCAGATCGTACCACCAACTGCAGAAATTATAGTTCCCATAAATGAGCCAAAAGAGCTCTTTGTACAATTGAATGTTGATGAAAAAGATATCAGTACACCTCATCCGGCAAACTATGGGGAATTCCGGGCTCGTATTAACAATGCAGAATCGTATGAAAGTGGGCATGCCAGCAATGATGTAAATATGCCATCTCTGGGAGTACAGAGTAGTTATTTCACTATAAAAAATGACAATCTAACAGAACGTTTGAGCTTTACACCGCGTACTTCAACTAAAACATGTAAAGATATGGCACTTGGCGGCTGCGCATCTTGTTCCGGCAGCGATCCTGATTTTGCGAAAAAACGTGATAGTATTATTTATAATATCTGTGGAGAAGACAGCAATACCGTTTTTGCTGATCGCACACCGTTTGGACTCTATACTGCGCGTATCTATGCAATTAATAATGCTTATCGCGACCTGCCGACAGCAGATACAAAAGGATATAATATCTACCGTGAAGTTACATTCAAGGTTACTCCTCCGCGTCCGCGTATTTACGAAACAAAAGAGCAGTACCTTGTCCCAAATATAGCAAATCAGTTGATTCATATTGAAGCAAGCAACTTATGGAGTGATCTCAATAATTCGCCAAAAGTGGTATTGATGGATAGTACTGGAAATGTGCTTGGGCAGTACACTGATTTAATGATTACTCCAATTGACGATCCTAAGGATACTATTGTTGCTGATTCTCTTATCACGCTTTCAATTAATGCCCCTGCTAATAACACATCACTATATAAGCTCTGTATTGTGAACAGTTACAGTGGCATCAGGGGGACGCTGGAAACACCAAGTGATACTGTTTCTATTGTGAATTTATCAAATTTTGATGAGCTTGGCTGCCAAGAATTCCGACCTGTTGATGAACGGGAAAATACTAATTTTGCTATGGACTTTATTGGTGTTTATCCGAGGAAAGTACGACCAGGACAAATGGCGGTTGCGTTGTTTTCACAACTGTTGGATTTAAATCCTGCAAATTATACTATAATGTTGACTCAGGACACAATTATCAAAACAGTAGATCATTTTACAGTAGCCGATTATGGCATTGATTTTACAGTCCCAAATACTTTTTCTGAAGGAAAAATTTCGGTTGAAATTCAATTAATTAATTCAATTAGTGTTGTTGGATGTATGGGAAGTAGTTATGATGATGCTATTGTAATTTCTAATCGACCATTATATCAGATAACACCTAAAGGAGCCGGTTTTAATATTACACCTAAAGTAGGTCAACCAGATCCTACCGATGTAATCCAGTATTCCTATAGCGATGATACTACTACATTCAGGACAAAACGGGAGTGGTACTATCCTCATCTTGCTCAGCCGATTGTTCCACTGACACATTCAATCTGGGTAAAAGCGTATGTTCGTGATCCTGAAGGTATCAACTGTGATACGATCGGACCAATCTGGATTCCTGTACAAAACCAGGTTTTCACCAATACGGGTGATTCAACGATACTTGGTGCCGGGGATACTATCAGAGTTGTAAAGCCGATTATTCCATCTCCACGTGATCCTGATGCACCGCGACAGTATGTTACAGTACAACCAGGGAACAGCCGGAGTGAAATTCCCTTTGACGGTGTATATATTACCAGACCTGGTGATGTATGCCCGATTACGCTGCGTACTTACGAAATTCATCCTATCGGAGATCGTCGCTATGATACAGTGCTGATTACAACAAGGGTAATTGCATGCAGTACCTATACTCCTGTTGCTTCAGGACACGTAATAACGATTCCGTCAACTACATTGCGGCGGGTATTAAGCGGAAAAGTCAATGGCTACCCGCTCCTTGTTCACCTTGATTCAACTGCGTTCAGCAACTGGGCAGATGTACAGAGTAAAGGCTTCTATTTCAGAAACATGGAAGGAGAAGAGCTCAGTTTTGATATAGAAAAAGCTGACTATGCTAATAAACGCATCGATGTATGGGTGAAGTTGACATCAATTGATGCTGATCTACTGAACTCTTCTATTGAGGTGGTTCCTGGAACTCCGCATCATGAGAATAATCCGGCATTGGTATGGAATTCCTTCAGTGCAGTATGGCATCGTTATGATAGCAGTTCCCGGCTGCTTACTGATGCATCAGGCAACGGGCACCATGCAACATTGTATGGATCAATTGACACTGTAACAGGTATCAGTGGTAATGCATTGCATTATAGAAATTTGTCTGCTGGTGTTACCCATACTCCCGGATCGGTAAACGATGCAGGAATTACTCTTTCGGGATGGATCTATATAGATTCATTGCCAGCTATTAATAGTCAGGGTGCTGTCATTGCAGGCAGTGCAATTGGAGATACTGGTACAATCGCATTGATTGCAGACCGGTATGGAAGAGCCGGACTGACAATGGGCAATGATACTTTATGGAGCGCAACTGGTGCCATTGATGGAGGTACATGGATCTATATTGCTGGAGCATATACCAATCACAGTTCAACTGAAATGGCTGATGGTACTTCCTGGATTATGGTGAACGGAGTTATTGTTGCAGAAGGGAAACTGAATAATAGCCTGGAGATGATTCTCAATACTTCAGCAGCTTTTACAATTGGCAATAATGGCGGAATCAGCTCTTTCCCTGGTACAATTGATGAAATCAGGATCGCACCTGTAATGCTATCTCAAACACAGCTGCGTCTGGATTATTTTACTCAGAGAATTTCGAAAGATTTTTATGTACCGATACGCAATGCAGTAGAGGTTGTCAATGGAGTTGCACCTGCGTTTAAAATCAAACAGGACTGGAAGAACGACAGTTTGGTTTACACAGATCGTACTGACTTTAAATTCCTCGACTTTCCGAAATCCGTTCTGAATCAGGCATTACTACAAACACGGTACACGGATCGCAATGACCGTACAAATAATCTGGTTCAATTTACAGTTAACGGACCTGTGAAGCTTTCAATGTTAGTTGATGAACGATATCAGGGGACACCGGCTGTTGCTTCCGGATGGTTTCCCAATGGCGAACAGGTTAGAATTCTACAAAAAGGATCTACCGGCGAAATTGAAACAGTGATGAACCTTTACACAAAACAGATACCTTCTGCACAGATGGTGGTAATTTCCGGACCTAAAAAAGGTCTTGATAGTGGTGTAAATATTCTACCATATACAATCTTTATTGACGGTCTTGGTGAAAAGAGCGGCTCGGTAGCTGTTACTAGTCGTCAACCTGTTGGATCACTGATTACAAATGATGTAACAGCGGGTGATTTTCTCTATCCTGATCGTGAATACAGAATTACCGGTATTCCATCGCGACTTGCCGGAGGAACGCTTATCACACCACCGGCATCAGATAAACATTCGGACAAAACTGGTACCTATTTTGGGGTAATTACCCGGGATCGGTCAATAGCTTATCTGATGCTTGATAGGAAATACAATAAGCAGCCCTCATTTATTGCTTCGCAGGGCTGGGTAAGAATGGCAGATAGTATCATCACTACTATTGATACGTTGAATGTGTATAGCAGGTCTTTCAATGCAGGTCCAATCTCTCTTCCAGGACCGCAGGCAGACAGCGCAACTGGTAATACGCTTCAGTATGGCATAGTTTTACAGAAGGACTCAACACCCGATCTATTATCGGTTAAAACTGACGGCTACTCGTTGGGAATTCTTGATTCTGCAGTTCAGATTTACAGTGATACATCTCTCTTTGTCAGTCGGCTTTCCGGGAGATTGAAAGGAATGTTTTATGTAAAGGGTCCACAGAAACAATATGCAAATAGTAACGATTCGCTATTTGAGATAGCGTTGCTGCGAGGCATGTGGATATATACTGCTGTTGACATTCATCAGAAAATAGTACCAAAATTTCTGCAAAAATTTGATGATCAGGGCGGATGGCAGAAAATCAGTGATACACTGGTCAATAATGTACCTTCAAATTATTTCATCTATAGTAAATTCCTTAAACCAGGAAAATACTCTTTTGATGGTGCGCGATCAGGAGGAGATACTGCAAATCTATTTAATTACATTATTATTGCCGATCCACACACTCAACATGGGCAAGTAGAACCTGGTGATTCATTAAGAGTTGTAACTGATGTTCAACCAGGTGATACGGTATTTAAAGATCGAAATGATTCCATAATCTGGATGCCCGATTATATAAAGGGCGGTACACTAATGAGCCGCAGATTTATTACCAGCTCCTGTGAACCGATTGTATTGACATCAGAATCATCTGTTCAGATATACTATGCGGTAAGTGAAAAAGTCGATGCAACCAGAACCTTTTTAATCACTGATGGGTGGCAGGAAACAGGCGATAGAATTGAAATAACAGGTAATAATGGTGCTTATACAATCTGGACAAGAGGATATGGAGCGGGACAGGTCACTATTCCAGGTCTTCTTTGTGATGGATTGGAAGGCCCCATTAATGATGGTTTTATTATAACCCAGACACATGGAAAAGAGTATCGTGGGTATCATGCAGTTAATATGAAAGTGCGTGGTTTCGGTAATGAACGCTGGGCTGTATCAGATAATTTCAAAATGAAAAATCTTGATGTGTCCTTTGCCCGGGCTTACGAACTTCAAAGCCAGAGCTGGACAATGAACATCGATATGCACAGCGGTACTCCCGAAAGTGATACAATCAATGTACTTACATTAGCTACAGACAGCAGTTATGTTATTGTCGATTCATTAACAAATGAACGCAAAACTGTCAGAATGGGAACTGCTTTCAAATTATGTGACTTAGTGCCTACGCTGATTAATACTGATTCCATTAAGGTGAATGTAAAAACACTCGAGGCTAAAGGGAAAGCTCGTATCTTTATAAATAACAAAAGTAATGTGACGGTTCCTGATGAATTTGTAATGGTGCTTTTCGAAGACCTTGATGGTGATCTGCTTTACAATTCAAATGTTGATCATTTCCTCGGCAGAGTTTTTGTAGACAAAATCGAGGCTAGTGTATATCAGGAATTCGAAATTGAAATCAACGATACTATCGCATTCCCAAATAAAGCACTTTTTGCTTTTGTCGATGCATACCGATGGGTTGATGAAATAAATGAGCGTAATAATATCAAATCAAGCGGCACCACCTGTGAAGATTTTGTCAAAAAAGAATTTGTTCAGATTGAGAATGCTGAAACCGGTAGACTGGGAGGAGCATTACCGGAATTGAGAGATACTACTGTGTACTGCTATTTAAAAGATAATAATAAAGATTCTGTTATTGATGAAACAGATTCACTATATATTGTTTATGTGTATCATTATCGGTTGCATGTGGTGAATGCAGTGACATACGACTCTCTGTTTTCTTCAATTCCAGTGGAACCATTAACGGGTCACAATGTGAAAGTAAATGATTTCAATAACGATGGTAATCCCGAAATAATGGCTGGTTCTGTGATGTACTCTAATAATGGTACGCTAATCAGCAATTTCACTATTGTCCCTCCATCGCCAAGTCTTCAGTCGTCTATTTACGATTTCAATCTGGATGGAACCGCTGACTTAATAGGGTTTAACACAGGGGATAGCTGTCTGACAATTAACAGCGGCCGCGATAGTACACTGCTCTTTGTCCACCCATTCAACAAATGGACCGGCCAACAGGATCAGGTGACAGTCGGGACTCTGGCTCAAATACAGGAGGGGACATTCAATTGTTACGATGTAAATGCATCATTCCCAAGGTATTCTGTTGTAAGCGGTGATACGGTTGATCTTACGGTCAGAGTGGGAAATGCAGGTGCTTTTGCGGTTAATACCATTATGGTCACTATGTATGCAGATACGATTGGTTCAAGAATTATTCCTGAAGATAGAAACATGGAGAAACTGGAAGATGGTCTGATAACGATCGGCCAAAAAGTGGATAATAGCGTGATCCGATCTGGTCAATACAGCGATATTAAAATTGAAACCAGGTTACCAATTGGTACTAAACGAATCTGGTTTGCTGTAGATTCTAATAACCGTTATTTTGAATGCAATGAGAAGGATGACATTGTGATACTCAACATAAGTGAGTAGGTTGAGGTGTGAACTGATAGTAGAAATAGCAGAATGATTGTTGTTCGATTTGTGGATTATTTTTATGAATGATTCTAAATATGATTGAGTGCACTGGATAAAGGGAAAGGTTACATTGTATGCCGCAAAAGGATGATAAAATGGGTTTTAAATATTTCATAAATAATTTATTCCCATTATTCCGTCGTTTCGTATCTTTGTCATTATATACTTCTGGCATATGGTCATCCTTCAGTATCCTATCGATAATAATGTTGCTATTCAGCACAACACAGGCGCAAATCACTTTAAGCGGCCGTGTTACTGACTGGAACGGAAACGGAATACCGTATGCAAAGGTAAAACTTGCGAGTGCAAAATTGCAGACCGAAACTGATCTGTCAGGATATTTTACATTCGGAAATTCCCCGGTTATTCATGGCAAAACAGGTTCAACTCAACTGTCACGGGTAAGTTTACGCGGATCACAATTGCAGTTTTCGGTTTTAGAGAAAAATGCTTTGGTAAAAGTTGATTTTTTCTTATCCAATGGTAAAAAAGTAGCAACCATTCATAATAGATATTATCAATCAGGAACTTATATATTTAATATTCAGCCATGGATGAGCTCATCTTCACTTATGCTGTTAAGAATACAAATAGGCAGTGAAAGTTATTCACTTCCACTAATTTCTCTTTCGAAAACTATCTCTGGTATTTCACATAATTCTTTTATCGCTCAGTCAGCCAGACTATCTGCATCTCATCAATCGGGCAATAATCCTGTCGCAAAATATTCTTCTCTTGATCTTCTTAGTGTAGAGCATTTCGGCTATATAATACGTTCTATTCCGATAGAAAACTACAATACAACGCTTGATACTTTAAAGCTTGAGTATGAATTCAGGCAAACGGGAGATCCTGCGGGTATGGTACGAATTCCCGGAGGTGTTTTTCAGATGGGTTCAACGAATGGGCAATCAAATGAAGAGCCGGTACACACTGTCTTTGTATCCCCATTTTATATTGACACCACTGAAGTAACTCAAAAAGAGTATGAATTGATAACAGGAAAGAAACCCTGGTTGAAAAACATCAATGCGATTAAATTTGGTGTCGGGCCGACTTATCCGGCATGGTTTATCAGCTGGTATGACGCGGCATATTACTGCAATCTTAAAAGTAAGAAAGAAGGAAAAGATACAGTTTACACCTACAGTGGCATTGATGGTGAACCTGGTAATGGCGGTATCTTATTGAATATCGCAACTGATTTCAGTAAAGTTGGATATCGTCTCCCGACAGAAGCGGAATGGGAGTATGCCTGCAGAGCAGGAACAAGAACTGATTACTATTGGGGTACAAAGTATGATTCTGCTACTGTATGTCAGTATGAGTGGAATGAATATAACACAACAAACGTCGCAAATATTGTAGCGCAGCTAAAACCCAACCAATTGCATTTGTATGATATGGCAGGTAATGAATTCGAGTGGTGTAATGATTATTTTGGTCGCTATACTTCTGACTTTGTTTCTGACCCAATTGGGATGAAAACAGGTACATTAAGATCATGCCGAGGAAGGGTACATAGTTCGTATACAAAAGATTTGAGATCAACATTTCATGGTGGGGATAGACCTGGTATCACTGAAGATCCTGATGCCGTAGATGGTTTCCGAATAGCACTTCCCTGCGGACCACGAAAAGTGAAATGATGGTGTGAGGCTTTATTAAACATGACTTTGAGAAAGATTTGTACAAAGAAATTATATAAAAACGAGACTTTGAATTGATATTAGGTACAAAAAAGGTACTAAAGAATAAAATGAAGGAATTCGATAATGCATAGTCAGAATGATGATCCAATGAAATTTTCGAATAGCTGCATTCATTCATTTTGGTTATCCTGCTGTTTAGCCATTTTTCTAATAGTATTATCCGCCGAAGCACAAACCACTTTAAACGGCCGTATTACTGACTGGAACGGAAATGGAGTCCCGTATGCTAAGGTGAAACTTGCGAACGCAAAATTGCAGACAGAAACTGATCTGTCAGGTTATTTTACGTTTGACAATTCACCGGTTATTCATGGTAAGGCAGTATTTACTCCAGCACAATCAGTAAGTTTACGCGGATCACAATTGCAGTTTTCGGTTTTAGAGAAAAATGCTTTGGTAAAAGTTGATCTTTTCTTATCCAATGGTAAAAAAGCAGCAACCATTCATAATAGATATTATCAATCAGGAACTTATATATTTAATATTCAGCCATGGATGAGCTCATCTTCACTTATGCTGTTAAGAATACAAATAGGCAGTGAAAGTTATTCACTTCCACTAGTTTCTCTTTCGAAAACTATCTCTGGTATTTCACATAATTCTTTTATCGCTCAGTCAGCCAGACTATCTGCATCTCATCAATCGGGCAATAATCCTGTCGCAAAATATTCTTCACTTGATCTTCTCAGTGTAGAGCATTTCGGCTATATAACACGTTCTATTCCGATAGAAAACTACAATACAACGCTTGATACTTTAAAGCTTGAGTATGAATTCAGGCAAACGGGAGATCCTGCGGGTATGGTACGAATTCCCGGAGGTGTTTTTCAGATGGGTTCAACGAATGGGCAATCAAATGAAGAGCCGGTACATACCGTCTTTGTATCCCCATTTTATATTGACACCACTGAAGTAACTCAAAAAGAGTATGAATTGATAACAGGAAAGAAACCCTGGTTGAAAAACATCAATGCGATTAAATTTGGTGTCGGGCCGACTTATCCGGCATGGTTTATCAGCTGGTATGACGCGGCATATTACTGCAATCTTAAAAGTAAGAAAGAAGGAAAAGATACAGTTTACACCTACAGTGGCATTGATGGTGAACCTGGTAATGGCGGTATCTTATTGAATATCGCAACTGATTTCAGTAAAGTTGGTTATCGACTCCCGACAGAAGCGGAATGGGAGTATGCCTGCAGAGCAGGAACAAGAACTGATTACTATTGGGGTACAAAGTATGATTCTGCTACTGTATGTCAGTATGAGTGGAATAGATATAGCACGACTGGTGTTGTGAATATTGTAGCGCATTTAAAACCCAATCAATTGCATCTGTATGATATGGCGAGTAATGAATTCGAGTGGTGTAATGATTACTATTTAGATTACAAATCAGATTTTATTTCTGACCCGATCGGTCTAATTTCAGGTAAAGAAAGATCATGGCGTGGAAGGTGTTATGGTACAAATGCAAAAGATATGAGATCGACATTTCGTGGTAGTGATAAACCAATTCTTGCTGAAGATCCTGATGCTGTTTGTGGTTTCCGAATAGCACTCCCCTGCGGACCACGCAAAGTAAAATGATGGAGTGGGGCTTTATTAACATGGCTTTGAGAAAGATTTGTACACAAAAACGAGACTTTGGATTGATATTAGGTACAAAATAGGTACTAAAGAATAATATGGAGGAACTCGATAATGCATAGTAAGAATGATGTTTCGATGAAATTCGCAAATAGCCGCTTTCATGCATTTTGGTTTTCCTGCTTTCTGACCATTATCTTTCTATTCTTTACCGCCGAAGCACAAACCACTTTAAACGGCCGTATTACTGACTGGAACGGAAATGGAGTCCCGTATGCTAAGGTGAAACTTACGAACGCAAAATTGCAGACAGAAACTGATCTGTCAGGTTATTTTACGTTTGACAATTCACCGGTTATTCATGGTAAGGCAGTATTTACTCCAGCACAATCAGTAAGTTTACGCGGATCACAATTGCAGTTTTCGGTTTTAGAGAAAAATGCTTTGGTAAAAGTTGATTTTTTCTTATTCAATGGTAAAAAAGTAGCAACCATTCATAATAGATATTATCAATCAGGAACTTATATATTTAATATTCAGCCCTGGTTGAACTCCTCTTCACTTATGCTGCTAAGAATACAAATTGGCAGCGAAAGTTATTCACTTCCACTGGTTTCTCTTTCGAAAAATAGTTCTGGTACTTTACACAACTCTTTTATCACTCAATCAGCCAGAACATCTTTGGCCCGCCAATCGGGTAATAACACTGTCGCAAAGTATTCTTCACTTGATCTTCTCAGTGTAGAGCATTTTGGCTATATAACTCGATCTATTCCGATAGAAAACTATAACACAACACTTGATACTTTAAAGCTTGAGTATGAATTCAGGCAAACGGGAGATCCTGCGGGTATGGTAAGAATTCCCGGAGGTGTTTTTCAGATGGGTTCAACGAATGGGCAATCAAATGAAGAGCCGGTACATACCGTCTTTGTATCCCCATTTTATATTGACACCACTGAAGTAACTCAAAAAGAGTATGAATTGATAACAGGAAAGAAACCCTGGTTGAAAAACATCAATGCGATTAAATTTGGTGTCGGGCCGACTTATCCGGCATGGTTTATCAGCTGGTATGACGCGGCATATTACTGCAATCTTAAAAGTAAGAAAGAAGGAAAAGATACAGTTTACACCTACAGTGGCATTGATGGTGAAGCCGGGAATGGCGGTATCTTATTGAATATCGCAACTGATTTCAGTAAAGTTGGTTATCGTCTTTCGACAGAAGCAGAGTGGGAGTATGCATGCAGAGCTGGAACAAGAACTGATTTTTACTGGGGTACAAAGTATGATTCTGCTACTGTATGTCAATATGAATGGAATGAATATAATACAACAAACGTCGCAAATATTGTAGCGCAGCTAAAACCCAACCAATTGCATTTGTATGATATGGCAGGTAATGAATTCGAGTGGTGTAATGATTATTTTGGTCGCTATACCACTGATTTTATTTCTGATCCAATCGGCATGGAAACAGGTACTCTAAGATCATGGCGTGGAAAGGTCCATAACTCATATGCAGAAACTCTAAGATCAACATTTCGCGGTGGGGATAGATCAAATACTACTGAAGATCCTTATGGTGTTTATAGCTTTCGAATTGCACTTCCCTGCGGACCACGAAAAGTGAAATGATGGTGTGAGGCTTTATTAAACATGACTTTGAGAAAGATTTGTACAAAGAAATTATACAAAAACGAGACTTTGAATTGATATTAGGTACAAAAAAGGTACTAAAGAATAAAATGGAGGAATTCGATAATGCATAGTCAGAATGATGATCCGATGAAATTTGCGAATAGCTGCTTTTATGCATTTTGGCCTTCCTGCTTTCTGACCATTATCTTTCTATTCTTTACCACCGAGGCGCAAACCACTTTAAGCGGCCGTGTTACTGACTGGAACGGAAATGGAGTCCCGTATGCTAAGGTGAAACTTGCGAACGTAAAATTGCAGACAGAAACTGACCTGTCAGGTTATTTTACGAAGGACGACATTGTGATAACTTAGATTGGAGAATGATATGAGATTGGGGACGATGGGGAGAAAAATTACCTTTAATATTGTAATTAATATCAGTCAAGAAAACTCATTTATAATAAATCCATAAAACGGGGTACTTTATGTGTAAGAAATTAATTATTCTTTTGATTGTTTTTTTATCATCTTTTCTTTACGGTCAACAAGTCTCTTATTCCGCGCCTGATACCGCTTGGTCGTTTGTAATGAAATATGGTATGAAAACCGGTTCTCATTACAATGCAGAATCAGAAATAAGCAATGTCGTTCAGATCAATAATAGGTATATTGGAGTTGGATCAACAAAGATCAGCTCTACATCGCCTAGCGGTGCAATGTTTGTTGCGGTCGATAGCAGTGGTAAGCATCTTTGGGATACGGTTTTTACAGCAGATTCAAGTCACGCAGGTGCAGCTCTAAAACTGACAGACAATTCAATTATCTCATTCGGATCAACTAATAATAAACTCCATATATGGAAAGTATCTGAAATAGGAACACTTATATGGGATACACTTTACCAACAGTATCAAACAGGAACTGTGCGATCTGTGGTTTGCATACAAAATAACTACCTTGTTGCCTGTGAAGGTGGAGTATGTAAAGTAATGCCTGATTTTACCTTGCAATTTCTACAAACAAAAGATCCTGTTTCATCTATAAATCTCGCGAACAGTGCTTACTATGCTGCTGGACAAAAAAAAGACACTATAGCATTACTCAGAATAGATACCCTTTTAACAACGTCAAAACGAACCAGAATAGTGTACAATTTAAATAAAAGTCAAAACCCGAATGAAATTATGTCCTATGTAAATCATACAGGTTTTATCAACAATAACCGTATTTTTTCAATTGGATCCAACGATCAGCTTTTGCGCACGCGAGGAGCAACTGGTGTACTTCAAATTGACACTAATTGTACAGTGTACAACTATCAATATTTTAAACCTTCAGGCTGGGAAATGGGATGGTATGCATTTGCAGAAAACGAATCTGAACTTGTGACTGCTGGTGAAACATATTCCGATTGCTATATACGCAAAATAAAAATTGAAAATGATTCTTTATTATGGGAAAAGAAGGTAAATGTTTCAGGTTACGAAAGAATTCGCTATGTCAAATCAACAACAGATGGCGGATATATCGCTTGTGGAGATTTATCAGATGACCCGACCGCAAAGAATGGGGGTTTAATAATCAAATTTAAGGCACCACAAAAATTGCATGCCAGGAATATTGTAATAAGTAAAAATAATCATTGCAACACAATATCCAGTTCGCTCCTAAGAACTGGGTATACAATAAACGTAAACAGTGCCCCTAAGCAGAACAAATTAAAACTTAACGGACAATTAATAAATAATAGTACTAAAGTAAAATATCTTAATCGCAAATAAAAGATTATCCGTAAAAGAAAATGAAAAACATTACATATACAATTTCCCGAGGCTCTCATGTCCTTAAAAATCGCTGTTAAGTCTCTGTTTACACTAATAGTATCATCAGTATTTATCTACAGTCAAAATGATAATTCTGGTGAAAAATTCATATCTTCTAATAACGAGTGTAAAAGTACCACTCCCGCACCATTACCCTCGTTTGTTTCAAAACCGGAATTTAAAAACGGAAGTATGAGTGTCAAGATCTCGACGCCTGCGGGATCCGATCTCAAAGATGTTTACTATGCAGTCCTCCTCACCGCCGATCTCACCATTCCTCTCGATCAGGCCGCATCAACAGCAGGTGTCGATAAAGGTGTAGCTGTTTGCAAGCAGTATAGCGCAACTTCCATTGGGAGTGATGCAACCATAAACGTTTCCTTAGATCCAAAACTAACCGGAACCGAAAGTAAAGTCCTCAATGAACGTTACTATGTCGCGATAGCGGCTTATCGTTGTAACTGGAATGCCCGCGATAATGATGGTAAACTCCTGCGCTCAGGATGGAAACTGTGGGTTGATGGAATATCAGGTGTTCCGCAGAGTATATCTGCTGCGCCAACATCTGAAAAAGAGGCATTGTTTGTAAAGGGATATCTCATGTCAAATGCACAAAAAATGCTTTATATCCGTGCGAGTTCACCATCGACTGATCAAAGTAAGTTGTTCCTTTACAGCAGCAGTGATTCAAGAGAAGAAACTCCATTAGCTACATTCGCTTTCAACAGTTTTAATCAATCTGGTACAAAAACTAATCGTATCGATGCCTTGTCAGTTGGTGATGCGATCGAGAAAGCTAATACACAAACGGTTTTTGATACTCTGGTGATTAAAGAGGATGTTAGTACATATCACCTGTTTATAAAAATCGCTGATGCGACTGCTCCAGCAAAACTTAAGGTAGTGGAAAACAGCGGTTCTATCCGTAAAGGGTCAGTATCATTTCAGGAGTATGATTTAACCAATCAGTTTGTCGATGGAATAAGTGAATATGCGTATCTTGAAGGTTCGGGGATTACCGATCCGGTAACACAAGGAACGCTTCCTGCAAGTATTCCGGATAATGCGAAATTTTTATGTCTGGCAATGGCACAGCTCAATGCGGCACATGCGGAGTATCAGACAGTAGGGAAGAATAATAAGGGACTGGTAGGAGGTTATTTTCAGGCTTTTGATGAGGTAGTAAAGAAATGGGAAACAAGTATCGGTATTTTACAATCAGGATTAACCAGATTAAAAGGAATACAGCAAAGTGTTGTCATGATCAATAATACTACTTTGATGGCAGACTTTGAAATGAAATATAAAGGGATTTTCTTTGAAAAAGGCAATAGTGATACTAATCGGGTTGCTTACTATGATTGTTACTCACAAACTGAATTACTAATGCAATCGGACCCTGCAAATATCTCTTATCATACCCGTGGTATTGGACTTGTCATTGAAGCATCAAAGAATGTTGAACTATTTATGCTTAACAATGGGAGTGATGAATTCAATTCTATACTAGATGGATATTCAAATCAATATTCACTTTTAAGATTGGACGATGATGTTGTAGGAAATATAGTTGATAGTGGGATTTGGGCTAAGCCAATAAGGGTATATGATGAAAAGAATGACTTTTTAAAAGAGATTTATTATGATTTTTTAAGGGTAGGGCTTGCGCATGGAGCAGCTTCAGGCCAGTTTAATTATACTACGAATGGACTCAGGAAATCGCTTCCATCACCAAAAGAGATGTATGCTGATTTAATGAGTATTTTAAAAATCAAGTCTGTTCCTGAAAATTCCAGTGCTAATAAGAGTACTAAAACTATTGCTGCGAAAGCGACAGATGCACAGGAAAAAAATAGCGATCTACTTATAAAAATGATAATGAACGATGGTGAAAAAGAAACTGAGATCTCAGATCTTCAGGAGATAATCTCCTTACCACACCAGAAATGGAAAATAACATACAATAGGCAAAATGAAAAAATCGAATTCAAAATTGATGGGAGTGGTAAAAGTAAAATCAAATCAACAGTTACCGGTAATTCTATAGAACTTACTCCAAGTGAAAGTTTTATCAATGGTGAGGAAGCAACATTGAAAATTTCTGAATACAAAATGGCACTCAGCAGAAAAAAGAAATCATATAAAAAAGTATTGAATACAATAGAGAAAAAGATAATGGTATTCAGACTTGGTGTAAAAGATTTGAATAACAATAATGCTTACGAAATGGAAGGCCCGACTGGAACACAGTGCCCGTTGAGTATTAATTTCAGTTTGCCAGAAAATATTAGGAATGTTGGAACTGTCTTACTTAGAAGGAATTCAAGTCTGAAACTGTGGGCAAAGAATAACAGTGGTGAAATGGAGAGAATATTACCGACAAATCAAATAGGGTTCATTCGCGATTGGTTTTACAATGGAGAGGGTAGTTCATTATTAAAATTCGATTTAAGTAAACCTGACGAGTACAATAAAGTAGTCAGTTATCTAAAGGATTGTGCTCTTGAAACTAACAACGGAAAAGGTGTTTTAGAAATCGTTTACAAAACGGCAAACATTAAACATGAGTACCTGAAGGAGACTATCTTTTTAAATCCGGCTGATATTAGTATTGAACCGACAATTGAAGAATTGAATAAAAGTCCTAATTTCGTAACAAATTTACAACTAGATATACACGCGAAACTAAAATCAAACAAAGTAAAAGACCCTACATTTGAATGGACCTTCACTCCAATTACTAATTTACCCGGGCATGGTAGAACAGTTACTGCCCTGCCTGAAACAGAATTACTTGATAAAGGCAGGACGCTTATTCTAAAGCCACGGGTAATTCATACTCCTGGTGTCTATTCTAAAGGTAGTGGTGGTGATCCATCACAACCTTCACGTCCGATTGCCTATAAAGTAGATGTTAAGGCTGCTGGTACAAATATAATGAGTACTTTTACATTACAGCAGAGCATAGCAAATACCATTCGACAAGAGTATGTGAATCATTTACCATCAGGTTTAACCATCAAAGTTCCTGAAGTAAATGAAATATCTGATATTGCTGAAACGGAACATTTTAAGAAACCTGTTGTTAATGGCTTGAATAGCTACGCACAATACAATAAGATTGTTGGCAATCCACTGCCTATAGCTGAAGCAGTATATAATAGAGTTAATGAGATTATATTCGATGATCAACAGCTAAAACCAGTTGGAACATCTGGTTTAAATCCAGATGATCAAGTTGTAGGCCCTGGAACAAATGATATTAACCAATTTGGCTTTATACTTACCACTACTCCTGAAGGAGATGATGTTTATGATGCAGATACAAGGTATATTCTTGTTGGGCCAAATGGTATCGCGGAAACAAGAGCCAATCATAATCATGATGGCGAAAGTGTAAAAATACGCGTATCAAGCGCATGGCGATCACCAGAAAGAAATGAGAATTGCAAAGGTGTTATTAATAGTAAACATCAAATAGGTGGGGCAATGGATATGAAGATCGACCCTTTACCAGAAGACCTTACTAAAGAGCAGTGTGATTGCATTTTACAAACGGCGGCGGATGAGGAAGGTTACAAAACTATTGTTGAGTATAAGTCTACCGAAATAAAGAATTGTAATGGGAAAACGGAAAACGAAGAACCAGTTACCCACATTCATGTGCAAAGAAAATAGAAAGGAAATCATATGCTTAAAAAGGCTTGTTTAATAAGTTTTTTCTTAATATCATGTACGATGGGGAAAGATAAAATTGATACCATTGCCGAAGATCTATATCGTGATTTGAATGGTGAGGTAACGATAAATCCAGTGCGGGAACAAATTGAAAATTATATACAAATTCTAAAAAAAGCATTTCCAACGGATTCATCCAGAATAGGTGTTGCTCTTTTAAGAGCCTATAGAATTGCTGAAATAAAATATGATCAAGAAAAATGGCGGGAAATTAGAAAAATAGGCAGACAAGTTGGGCCACACTATGATTCGATTATCGGATTTTATAAACTTGAACAAAAGAAGCTTTGTGATGTATTGCTATCGACAAAGGATAGTAATAATATCGAAGTTATACGTGAATTCTTTAAAGCTGGTGTTGATTCTTCTAGTGAAACTCGTTATAAAATGGCAAAAAGAGCATTGCAGTTAAAAGGAGTTTCCACACACGATACTGGGACTTATATATATGTCCTTTGCAATAAAAAAGATGAACTCAAGAGAGAGTGTGAAAAATACAAAAGTAAAGAGTTCAATTGGGAAGAAATAAATGATGATCATGCTTATATCTTGCGCAATTGTGGAAATTGTCTTGAAAACTATGTCCCAGATGAAGAGGTTCTTAAGTATTATTTAAGAGCACAGGAATTAGGTTCTAAGATAAAATATTTAGAGGAACCTTTGGATTTTAGTGAGGACATAAATAAGGTAAAAGAAAAAATTAAAGCAAAACAGCAGAATAAAACAGGTAATTAAACATTTGTTTTTTGAGAATTCGAATGCAGAATTGAATCACCTGTTGTTCCTGGTAAAACTTTTACCGCTTACTATTACAGGTGCAGGCTTTAAACCTGCACCTATGGACCAAACCGAGTGTAAAAGCACCACTCCCGCACCATTACCCTCGTTTGTTTCAAAACCGGAATTTAAAAACGGAAGTATGAGTGTCAAGATCTCTACGCCAGCGGGATCCGATCTCAAAGATGTTTACTATGCGGTTCTCCTCACCGCCGATCTCACCATCCCACTCGATCAGGCCGCATCAACAGCAGGTGTCGATAAAGGTGTAGCTGTTTGCAAGCAGTATAGCACGAGCGCAATAGAGAACGCGACCATAAATGTTTCCTTGGATCCAAAACTAACCGGAACCGAAAGTAAAGTCCTCAATGAACGCTACTATGTCGCGATAGCGGCTTATCGCTGCAACTGGAATACCCGTGATAATGATGGTAAACTCTTGCGCTCAGGATGGAAAATATGGACTGATAATACATCAGGCATTCCGCAAAGTATATCTGCTGCGCCAACATCTGAAAAAGAGGCATTGTTTGTAAAAGGATACCTCATGTCAAATGCACAAAAGATGCTTTATATCCGTGCCAGCTCGCCATCAACAGATCAAAGTAAATTGTTTCTTTACAGCAGCAGTGATTCAAGAGAAGAGACTCCATTAGCTACATTCGCTTTCAACAGTTTTAATCAATCTGGTACAAAAACTAATCGTATTGATGCCTTGTCAGTTGGTGATGCGATTGAGAAAGCTAAAACGCAATCAGTTTTCGATACTGTGGTGATTAAAGAGGATGTTAGCACTTATCATCTGTTTATAAAAATCGCTGATGCGACTGCTCCGGCAAAACTTAAGGTAGTGGAGAACAGCGGTTTTATCCGTAAAGGGTCAGTATCATTTCAGGAGTATGATTTAACCAATCAGTTTGTTGAAGGAATGAGTGAATATGCATATCTTGAAGGGTCAGGGATTACCGATCCGGTAACTCAGGGAACGCTTCCTGCAAGTATTCCGGATAATGCGATATTTTTATGTCTGGCAATGGCACAGCTCAATGCGGCACATACGGAGTATCAGACAGTAGGGAAGAATAATAAGGGACTGGTCGGAGGTTATTTCCAGGCTTTTGATGAGGTAGTAAAGAAATGGGAAACAAGTATCGGTATTTTACAATCAGGATTAACCAGATTAAAAGGAATACAGCAAAGTGTTGTCATGATCAATAATACTACTTTGATGGCAGACTTTGAAATGAAATATAAAGGGATTTTCTTTGAAAAAGGCAATAGTGATACTAATCGGGTTGCTTACTATGATTGTTACTCACAAACTGAATTACTAATGCAATCGGACCCTGCAAATATCTCTTATCATACCCGTGGTATTGGACTTGTAATTGAAGCATCAAAGAATGTTGAACTATTTGTGCTTAACAATGGGAGTGATGAATTCAATTCCATATTAGATGGATATTCAAATCAATATTCACTTTTAAGATTGAACGATGATGTTGTAGGAAATATAGTTGATAGTGGGATTTGGGCTAAGCCAATAAGGGTATATGATGAAAAGAATGACTTTTTAAAAGAGATTTATTATGATTTTTTAAGGGTAGGGCTTGCGCATGGAGCAGCTTCAGGCCAGTTTAATTATACTACGAATGGACTCAGGAAATCGCTTCCATCACCAAAAGAGATGTATGCTGATTTAATAAGTATTTTAAAAATCAAGTCTGTTCCTGAAAATTCCAGTGCTAATAAGAGTACTAAAACTATTGCTGCGAAAGCGACAGATGCACAGGAAAAAAATAGCGAATTACTTATAAAAATGATAATGAAGGATGGTGAAAAAGAGACTGAGATCTCAGATCTTCAAGAGATAATCTCCTTACCACACCAGAAATGGATAATAACATACAATAGGCAGAATGAAAAAATTGAATTCAAAATTGATGGGAGTGGTAAAAGTAAAATCAAATCAATAGTTACCGGTAATTCTATAGAACTTACTCTAAGTGAAAGTTTTATCAATGGTGAGGAAGCAACATTAAAAATTTCTGAATACAAAATGGCACTCAGCAGAAAAAAGAAATCATATAAAAAAGTATTGAATACAATAGAGAAAAAGATCATGATATTCAGGCTTGGTGTAAAAGATTTGAATAACAATAATTCTTACGAAATGGAAGGTCCGACTGGAACACAGTGTCCGTTGAGTATTGATTTCAGTTTGCCAGAAAATATTAGGACTGTTGGAACTGTCTTACTTAGAAGGAATTCAAGTCTGAAACTGTGGGCAAAGAGTAGCAGTGGTGAAATGGAGAGAATATTACCGACAAATCAAATAGGGTTCATTCGCGATTGGTTTTACAATGGAGAGGGTAGTTCATTATTAAAATTCGATTTAAGTAAAACTGACGAGTACAATAAAGTAGTCAGTTATCTGAAAGATTGTGCTCTTGAAACTAACAACGGAAAAGGTGTTTTGGAAATCATTTATAAAACGGCAAACATTAAACATGAATACCTGAAGGAAACTATCTTTTTAAATCCATCTGATATAAGTATCGAGCCGACAATTGAAGAATTAAACAACAGTCCTAATTTCGTAAATAATTCACAACTATATATACACGCGAAACTAAAGTCAAACAAAGTAAAAGATCCTACATTTGAATGGACATTTACTCCAATTACCAATTTACCCGGGCATGGGAGAACAATTACTACTCTACCTGTGACAGAATTAGCTGACAAAGGCAGAACCCTTATTTAAGCCACGGGTAATTCATAGTCCTAATGAATATTGTGACGACAGCAAAGGATGTGGTGGTGATCCATCTGAACCTTCACGTCCTTTATCTTATAAAGTCCAAGTTAAGGTTGCTAATACAAATATAATGAGTACGTTTACATTACAGCAGAGTGTGGCGAACACTATTCGTCAGGAGTATGTAAACCATTTAGTTAGATCAATCGAGCTTAAAAAGGAACTGAGAATTCCTGATGTTAATGAAATTACTGATATTAATGAAACCGAACATTTTAAGAAACCTGTAATTAATGTTTTGAACAGCTACGCACGATATGATAAGGTTGTTGGGAACCCTTTACCAATTGCGGAAGCTGTTTATAATAAAGGGAATGAAATTATATTTGATGATGTGCAGTTAAAACCAGTTGGAACATCTGGATTGAATCCAAATGATCCAGTTGTTGGACCAGGAACAAATGATTGTAATGAATATGGTACTTTGCTGACAACAACACCGCAGGGTGATGATGTTTATGATGCAGATGTAAAGTATATTCTTGCTGGGCCAAATGGCGTCGCGGAAACAAGAGCTAATCATAACCATGAAGACGAAGAAGTTAATATATATATATATCCAGTGCTTGGCGATCACCAGAAAGAAATGAGTGGTGGAAAGGGGCAATTAACAGTAAACATCAACAAGGTGGAGCTATCGATATGCAAATTGCCCCTGTGCCTAAAGGATTAACGCAAGAGCAATGTGATTGCATATTACAAACAGCTGCAGAGTGTGTTGGCTATAAGGCAATACCCGAGTTTTGGTCAAAGCCATTTGAAAAATGTACAGATAAAACAATAAATGGTGACGCTCTCACACACATTCATATTCAATTACAATAGGAGGCGTTTTTTATGCTAAAGAAAATAGTTATTATTTTTTTGCTTACATGCATGTATCTATTTGCTAATGAAAAAATTGACGTGATCATTGCAAATTTAGATAGTTTTTTAAACGGAGAATGTCAACACCGATTTAATATTTCTCACTTTCACCGATAAATTATTTCCCATTTTACTTTGCAGAAGACAACTGGTTTGGCGGGACTAAACCGAGTTTTGATCGTTTTTTAATTCGATAACTCTCTCCTTTCATGATAACTACCTCAGCATGGTGTAACAATCGATCAAGTGTTGCTGTTGCGATCGCGTTATCACCCATCAGTTCACCCCACTGCCCGAAAGACTTATTTGTAGTCAGTATTATAGACCCTTTTTCATATCTGGCTGCAACCAGATTGAAAAACAGTGTGGATTCTTCTCTTGTAAAAGATTCGTAGCCGATCTCATCTATTGCAAGCAGATGTGGTTTACAGAAACTTTTTAATTTACGTTTCAGCCTGCTCTGTTTTTTTGCTTTTAACAGTTCCTCCAGTATCTCCTGCGCTGACATAAAATATGCGGTATACCCCTCAGAACAGGCTTTGTAGACAAGCGCTGACAATAGATGTGTCTTTCCCAGACCCGATGGCCCCATGAGTACTAAATTCTCATTTCGTTCGATAAAAGAGAGGCTGCCGAGTTCCGCAAGCTTTTTACGGGTAATTCCCTCAACTTCTTCTACTTTGTAATCATCGAGATACTTCACTGCAGGAAGCCGTGAAAGTTTCAACCGAGTTTTTGCCGCTCTCTGTCGTCGCATTGTCAATTCGTGACCGAATAGGTCACTGAGTGTTTCTAAAAGCGGACGTTCCTTTCTTGATTCTTCATGTAAAAAAGTATCGATATAACTCAGTGCAAATCCAAGATTGAGCTCTGTCAAATTATTCTTTAGAATTTCAAGCGCAGCTGTAGCCATTATACTGTCTCCTGAAGTTGTTGATTGTCGCAAAAAAGCATATCATAAATAGCGGGGTCTCCTGTAGACGTCTCATCTTCCGCTTTTTTTCTTTTCTCAAAGATCTGCTTTCTTATCCTTTCTTCCAGATCGCGACCGTCAAGCCATGCTTTGTAATGTTCCTTCTCATCCTCAGGGTTAACCTGCGTCTTCTTTGCACCATCAGCTTCGAGAACAAGTGTCCTTATTACTGTGCCATCAAACTTTAACGTCAACTTATGATCCACCAGATCTAACAAGCCTTCGAGCTGTTTGCCCCGATACTGCACAGGCACACTGTAACGGTTTGTCTGATAGGTAATCTTTCCGTCAGGATTTACCATGAGTAATTGTGGCAGACGGTATTCAAAAGCCTGGTCTGGTATAGTGCGTAAACAATTTTTTTCTTCTTCAAACCGCACTGAACGTGTCTGCCCGAAATCACGGATTACCTTCTGATCTACCCGCTCCATCCATAGTTCCACCAGCTCATTAAGCCGTGCGGTAGGGACTATTGACAGGTCTGAACCAACAGAGGGAAGAAAGCTTGTCCGGACATATCGAACCTCCCGTTCAACTTTCCCTTTTGTTTTTGGGCGGTATACTCTGCAGCGCCGTGGTGTAAAACCATAATGTGCAGCAAATGCCGCCATCTTTACGTTCACCTGCCATTTGCCTTCACTGATGTTGTAAATGAATGCCGTTTTCATGTTGTCGAAGAGTAATTCAGCAGGAATGCCACCAAAGTGCTTAAATGCATGGATCATGCACGCAAAGAGCACGCTCTGCTCCATTGAAGTAGTAAACTCAACAAAGCTGCGGCGTGAATATCCAAGCTTCATGATAAATGCATATCTTTTTAACGTGCGACCGTTTTCTTCAACTGTTCCAACAGACATCCAGTCAACCTGCGCCTGCTGTCCTGCAAGCGTCTCGAAACGTCTGATTGCAACACAATGTAATTCTTTACGTTTTTTGCTGATATAATCTCGCAAAATGCTTATTTTACCAGTATAGCCGTTGCGCTGTAGTTTCTGAAATAATGAATCAGCATTGAGGGTGAAGTCACTCTCCAAAGCGGTGTCGATAACCCCATGAAATGGCGCCAATTTGGATTTTCCGGCAGGTCGCCCGTGGCGGGTGTCTTTTTTAAAGACAATATTGTTTTCGTAATTGTAGACTGTGCGGCGAGAAACCTCAAGAATTGCAGCCACCGCAGTACGGGAATAACCTTCCTTGAGAAGTATTTGTGCCTGATGCATTAGATATCCTTCCAATTTGCGACTCCTGGTTAAAGGTAAATGTTGATACCCTTAAAATACCAGAAATCTGGTTGAAGGGGAAAATCGGGAGTCGCATCTGTAAATTCCAGGGGGGATCCCCCCTGGAATTCCCTATTTCCCCCTATAACAAACATCTCTGCTATTACAATACTTCTGCTTAATGTGGGAAATCTTTTTTCGGTGTTTTTAAGAAATTATTATTCGGTGCGGACACGGAGAAGAAACATCTTATCCATTGGTTGAACAAATCGAAAATAATATTTTAACCTTAAAAGATGATTTTAATAATGATTCTACAAAGATTGGCATAGCATTATTGAAAGCTTATAGAATTGCACGAATAAAATATAATAATGAGAAATGGCCTGCAATTAGGAGTAAAGGTAATAATATTGCGGCTCATTATGATTCGTTAATTCAATTTTACATAAAAGAACAAAAACAGTTACTTGATATTATGTTATCTACAAAAGATAGTAATAATATTGGAGTAATACGTGAATTTTTTGAAGCTAAAATAGATACTTCTTTCAAAATGAGATATAAACTGGCTCAAAAAGCACTTCAATTACCAGGGGCGAATGATGAAGATTACGGAGTTTATATTTATGTACTTTGTGAGAAAAAAGAAGAATTAAAAGAAGAATGCGAGAAGTTTATTACTAAAAAATTTGTTGACCAAAATGTTAACCATGCAATTATAGGTGTATTCAAAAAATGCAGCAGTTGTCTTGAAGATTATATTATTGATGAGGAAATACTTAAATATTATTTAAAAGCACAGGAATTGGGTTCTTCGGAAAAGAACTTTGAATCGCCTTATAACTTTAGTAATGATATAAATAGGATTAAAGAAAAAATTAAAGCAAAGCAGCAGTATAAAATAAGTAATTAAAATAGTGCAGAAGTATGCCTTTATTAATACTGTATAAGATTTGACAGCTCGTTATTGTAGGTGCAGATTTTCCACCTGCACCAATGAATGAATTCCCTATGAGACAAAAAGCACCACTCCCGCACCATTACCCTCGTTTGTTTCAAAACCGGAATTTAAAAATGGAAGTATGAGTATCAAGATCTTTATTTCCTGAACATATGTCTTTACATCTTAAAAAATGTAATGGTTATATAGTAGATGTAAATGGAAAAGAATTACATGTTACACATATTCATGTTAATCCGAAATAGTAAGGAGTTTTTATGTTCAAAAACGTGTTTATTTTAATTGTATTTTCAATTTTTTATTCAATGGCAAGTGAAGCAATTGATAAATTGATTAGTGATATAGAAGAAGCTGCAATTGATGATAGTGTGCTTAAATTTGAAGTTGAAAAACATATTGAAAATGATATTGATATTTTAAAGAATGAGTATAATACTGATACTACAAAGATAGGAATTGCTCTTATAAAAGCATATAGGATCGCACAAAGTAAATACTATCGCGAAAAAAATGAGGCAATAATAAACAGAGGGAGAAGTGTTGCAGCATATTACGATTCAATAATTCAATTTTATGAAAAGGAACAGATGCAATTAATTAACAAAATGTTATCTACAAAAGATAGTACTAATTTAGAGGTGATCCGTGAATACTTTGGAGTGGTATCGAGTTCTACTTATAAAGGGGGTTTGGATTCCTCATATGCAACTTATTATAAATTGGCAAAAAGAGCAATACAACTTCCAGGTGCAAATGAGAGAGATTCTTTAAATTATTTCGGATGCCTTTGTTCGAAGAAAGATGAAGCTCAAAAAGAGTGTAATAAATTTATAAATCAAAAATTAGCAAATGGTAATGTTTCAGGTACTACTCTTGATATTTTTGATGTATGTGGAAGTTGTCTTGAAAAACTCAAATTAGAAGAGGATGCTCTCAAAATTTATATAAAAGCACATGAGTTAGGTACTTCACCCAAATATTTCGAAACACCTCATAAATATGATGGAGATATTAAACGTTTACAGGAAAAAATTAAGGCTAAACAGCAGAAAAAAACCGGGAATTGAAAGTTATTAAAAAAACTGAAATTTAATTTTACAAAAGAGTGTTTTACAAATATTGTGTTATGTCCTTAAATTCCCTAGTATACAACTATTCAAAATGTTAACTACATCGTTCATTGCCTCCGGTCAAACTGGCTATACTGTAGATTACTTAGATTACAAATACTTATCACCTGTTCATAAAAATCGCTGACGCGACCGCTCCATCAAAACTTAAGGTAGTGGAAAACAGCGGTTCTATCCGTAAAGGTTCTGTATCATTTCAGGAGTATGATTTAACCAATCAGTTTGTCGATGGAATAAGTGAATATGCGTATCTTGAAGGTTCGGGGATTACCGATCCGGTAACACAAGGAACGCTTCCTGCAAGTATTCCGGATAATGCGAAATTTTTATGTCTGGCAATGGCACAGCTCAATGCGGCACATGCGGAGTATCAGACAGTAGGGAAGAATAATAAGGGACTGGTAGGAGGTTATTTTCAGGCTTTTGATGAGGTGGTTGGAAAATGGACGAGTAATTTAGCAGCTAAGACCGCAGGATTGGAGCGGTGTAAAGAAATTTGTACGTTAATAAACAGTTTGAATAAAGAGGTATTGAAGAGTAAGATTACTTTGGTTGACAAGGGAGTTTTTACAGTCGAAAATACAAATGATACAGTTAAAGAACTGACTATTGATGTATATACACCAATTAAATTTAATATTCAAATGGAAAACCTCAGTTCTCCTCATAATTCTGGCTTGCTTCTGAGTATTACTTCAAATTGTGAGTTGTACAATTATATTCCCACTGAAGTAAGTGGAGATGATGAGTTTAGGTTACTTTTGAATGGATATGAATACGGGCACCGTGCTGTCAGATTAACGTCTGCAAATGTTGATTCAATCAACACAAATAGTATTTGGATAAAGCCGATTCTGGTTTACAATAACGCGACCGATACGATACCTGTTACTGCAGTGCATTATGAGATTACGATGGTCGCTTTTCGCCATGCGGCGACAAGTACTTTTGAGCCATTTAATGATGGAGTGGGCATTCGGGGTCTCTCGAAAAACTTGATTGTTGATGGAATAATAAAGACAGTAAATGATTCTTACAACAAATTCTTTGGAGAGAATGTTTTTAGAAAGCAATCGAGTAAAGAAAAGTTTCATAATATTATATATAATATCGATAATAATGAATCTGAAACATCAGAGTTTATAGAATACACGATTGGTCCTTTGGTTTCTTTGCCCTATTCAAAATGGAGTATAACTCAAAAATACCCATCAATGGGAGCTTCTTATGAAATAATTAATGATACCAATGAAAATAATAATAAAATACAAATTTTCAAGAATGAGATCGATAAATTGGAATTTTCCCCTATTACAACAATCGGTTTGGATGAAAATATTAAAATTCGTGAAAAACGTCATGAGCCTAAATCAAAAGCTCCTTTTGAGGTCTATGAAAAAAGAATCGTAGCATTTAGACTAGGAATAAAGGATTTCGAAAGTGGAACAAATGAAAAGGTGATCTGGTTTGACAAGCCTGGAAAGCAACAAGCATCCATAGCGGTTGGATACACTATTCCTGAGTATGTAAGGAGTGGAAAGATTAAAGTCAGAATATCTGATGGTGTTAAAGTATATAAAAGCACGAATGGCATAAAAAAACCAGTTTTGCCAACTACAGACAAAAAAGGCGAAAATGTTTATTCAATGGAATTTAATCTGAGTGATCCAAATGAGATCAGTAAATACAAGGAATTGTTTGTAACAGATAACTTGCCGAATAGTACATTAATATTAGAGACGGAAAAAGAATCGCAAAAATTCGAAATTATGGTAGTTCCAAATGTTGGTAAACAAGAACTTTTAAAAGAAACTGTACATTTAAATAGAAAAGCCAGTGGAATTACTTGGAAAATTACTCCGCCTGATTGGAATTCTTCCGCAAGCCCAAAATTTATAGTTAACAAATCATTCAATGAAGCCGGTGAACCTTGGGCCGAAACGAAAGCTATGGATGAAAGAAAGTTTGATTGGATTATTTATAAAGATATAAAAGACAATAGATGGCATGGCAATTTAACTTATTCAGAGATAACTATGCAATTTTCCATTGCAGATACTAAACCTAAGAGCCCTGAACTTCTTAATTGGGTTGAATTGACTGAAGATTTAATTTTCAGAACAGATGATTGCGATATTTTAAGCCAAATGTTTACTGACCTTATAAAGCAGTCTTTTCATTGGTATGGGCATCCTTTGAATGGTTATGGTGAACAATCACCAATACCGTATTACAGTACGAAAGCAATAATCGAGCACGAAAAAGTCCATGGTAGAAGATATTTAGATGGATGCAGTGAGGGATCTAAAAAAATTTTGTTAGGCTTTAATGATATTTTTAAAAAGTATGAAGGGCTAATTTCAAAAATCACCGTAGATGGGAGCAAATCGTATATTGAAGCATATAAAATATTTGAACAGGAAATCAATACTAAAATTAGACCTGTAATTTTTGGAACTGGAGCAGTCAATAGTGAAGGAGAGAAAATTGATGGCGATATTAATATTTTAATTTTGAGAGAAAATCACCATACGTACAATTCAAAAGATTATGCCTGCGCTGAAATTATAGCCGTTAGTAATTTGCTTAAAAAAATAAAAGATAAAGCGAACGCAATTGGTTGCACATTGCCGCAAAACGGTAAAATACCAGAATATAATTGTCCTTGATTAAAAATTTAAAATACTCAGATACTTTAACATAAGAATTTACAATATTTGTATGCTTTACATATTTGATTTGATTTTTATTGTTTTTTTCATTTCTTTTTCAATTGCACTATCATTCTATAAAGTAGGAAAAGAATACGTCGAAAGTTACCATCTACATGCTGAACTATTCAATTTCGTTCAGAAATATATACCACCACCTATGGGGAAATATAATAACAATAATGTTCCAGATTTGAGATTCAATAGAATACTTGCTGATTCCATAGCAACGGAAATGCTTTCCCATGTTGGTAATTTTTATCTGATTAAAGAGGATCAGAAATATCAACTTTACTTTTGTGGTCAAGATAGTTCCATTGCATTCTGGTTTGTATACAATAAGAAAGAACAGAAGGTCGAGAGCGTAAAACCTGACTGCTTTGAGGAATCAATTGATGAACTATATAAAAAAGAAAAATTTAATGCGGCATTGGCTGTTTTAAAGATTATAGTTAAACCCTGCTTTTCAAAATCAAAAAGGTATTCACAAAAAAATATAGAAGCGATTTATATAAGTACATATAAATCGGATCCTCCACAATGGTTATTGGATTCATTGCAAATAGATGTACCATATAAGCTTTTGCCAAGGTCACAAATGATAACTGATAGGCATATGGATAGAAGTAATTGGAAAAACCGGCCGAAGTATTTTATTAATGAATTCGAGGTTACGAGTAGATCAACAGCATTAATTCAATTCACAGGTAATCACTATAGGTCAGAAATATATGAAATATTAAAAGATAATGACAAGTGGAAGTTAGGTATGTCGGTCGGCGGAGGATACTCCTGGGTAGATATGTATAAAAAACAAGAAAATATAACAGATCATTTTAGAAAAGAAAAAGTCAATAAACCGGAGACTCGTAAATGAAACCTGTCTATCCTGTTTTACTTCCGTTACTTATATTTATTGTTTCTTGCTCACAGGAAAAAAAGTCTGTATTGAATGATAAGATATTAAATCTTTGCTCTTCACAAATAGAGGACAATAAAATATCGATTGGTAATGAATGGCGATTACTGATGACTAAAAACAGTTTCCCTTTTTTTAAAAAACTTGACTTCTTAAAAATTGAAGCGTTAGATAGGAGACAAACGGCATGGAAAGTGTTTTATACAATTTCAGAAATTAGCTCCGATAGTAACTCTGTTATAGTTACAGCTCGCCAATGGGATTGGGGTATTTTTGGTGATTTGCTCGCAATTTTCGTGTATGATAGAAAATTTTTAATTCCAGTCCCATACAGCATAAATCATTCATTTTTGCCTCAAATTCCAGCCTGCTATGGCGGCGGAACCGGTAACCGCGTTTCTTTTAGCGAAGAGAAATTTGTTTTAACAGGCTTCAAAAGCCAGGCGTCAATTGACACTTTAGTTACTCTGCTTAAGGAACTGAAAAAGATGGATGGTATTTAAATGGTATATAGATGCACAAAGCTGCAAAACAACAGAAATACCTGATTTTACATATCCTAAAGTAGAAAATGAAAATTGTGCTGGTGGGTATATACAACAATTGGAAGACGATGAATCTAATCATAAGCATCATCCAGAGATTATGCGTGTGCTGAAATAAAAGTTATTATAGGCTTACTTTATAAAGTAGTTGACAGAGTAAACGATCTTAACAAAAAAGATCCAAATAAGCAGTGCTCATTGCCAATGTATGGAATAACATCACCAATACCAGCATACAGTTGCCCATGATTAAGGAACTGGTTGAAATATAAAAACGAGTATTATGAATTTTGCATAAAAGGCTTTGTTAATTTATGATATTGCGTATCTTTGATAAAATATTGTTTATCATAACAATATCCTTTTTAGGAACACTTTTTTTAATTCGCTATGTCGGGAATGAATACGATGAACTTGAAAAATTACGATCTGAACTAATTGAATTTATTAAAAAATATTCACCACCACATAAAAATTCTTTTGATGATAGTGATATTATTAGCAGGAGTTTACGTGGTACAAAAATAATAGCGGATAGTATAGCATTAGAATCGGCCTATCGTATTGGTAAATTCTTTCTGATTAAAGAGGATCGAGAATATAAACTTTTCTTTACCGGACAAAATTGTCCAATTACATTTTGGTTCTTGTATAACAAAAAACAAAAAAAGATTGAGAGTATAAAACCTGACAACTTTAAGGAACCAGTTGAAGATGTAATCGAAAGAGAAAAATATAATGTAGCTTTGGCTGTTTTGAAGAATCGTGTGATGACTAAGAAAGAAATGTCAACTCTCACAGTTAATGATCGAATAGTAAAAGCTGGATATTTAGATGTATACGATGAAAATCCACCGCAATGGTTGATAGATTCACTTCAGACAGTTACACAATATAAAATTTTACCTGGAATTCGTGTAGATGGAAAACATAATCAGTTTACTCATTGTAAGCCGTATTATAGTGTTCTTAATTTCGAGTTTGCGAATTGTTCAACAGGTGTAATTACATTTGGAATTGATCAGCATAGCATAGAAAATGAGATGATAAAAATTAATGGTAAATGGAGGGTAAGGCAATTTGTAGGGATAGGGGGATATTCATGGATAAATATGTATAAAGATCAAAAAAATATAACAGATCATTTTAGAAAAGAAAAAGTCGACAGTTTGGAGACTCGTAAATGAAACCTGTTTATCCTGTTTTACTTCTGTTACTTGCATTTATTGTTTCTTGCTCACAGGAAAAAAAGTCTGTATTGAATGACAAGATATTAAACCTTTGCTCTTCACAAATAGATGACAAAAGAATATCAATCGGTAATGAATGGCGATTATTGATGGCCAAAAAAAGCTTTCCTTATTTTAAACAACTTAAGTTTTTAAAAATTGAAGCACAGGATAAAAGACAAACGGAATGGAAAGTATTTCACACTCTTACTGATATCAGTTCCGATAGTACTGCTATTATATTTACCGAGCGTAAATGGTACTGGAATGGACTTGCAAGAATGATCAATATTGATATCGGAGGCGGTGAAAAAATAATTCCAGTCCCATACAGCATAAAACATTCATTTTTACCTCAAATTCCAGCCTGTTATGGCGGCGGAACCGGTAATCGCGTTTTTTTTAGCGAAGAGAAATTTGTTTTGACAGGCTTCAAAAATCAAACGTCAATTGACACTTTAGTTTCCCTGCTTAAGGAACTGAAAAAGATGGATGGTATTTAAATGGTATATAGATGCACAAAACTGCAAAACAACAGAGATAATTGATTATACATGCCCATAAAAAACAAACAAAAAATCACTTTTGACATTGCATTGTTATTCCTCATGATATTAATGGCGTTTACTCTTAAATCGACATACGTAAGTAGAGTGGAATGTGAAGAGAATATAGTGCATAGGGCAGCATATACTATAGTAAAAGACCGAATACGCGGAGATGTTTCTGAATCATCGGTAAAAGGATATAATGAACTAAGGATAGATAGCATTTATAAATATGTCAGGAGTACACCAATATTTATAAAGAATACAACTGAAGGTAAACTTTACTTTCTACCGGGTTTTGAGATAGCCTATTGGGTTTTGTTTAATTTAAGGTCGAAAAAAGTAGTTTGTATTAAGCCGGATTGTGTGAGAACGCCTTTTAAAAAAATCAGACTTGAACAGAAATATAAATTAGCTTATAAATGGTTAAAATCAGTGATAGAACATATGGATCCGTATTTGGATAGTTTGGAATATTTTTATGTAAGTGTCTACAAAGAAGATCCACCTCAATGGATAATTGATTCATTACAAAGAGGTATAAAGCATACTGTTGCTCCTGTATCAATGTTCTATGTGAGTTCATCTGAATATGTGTTAAAACAGAATGCTACACCTGGCCATTCGTTATTTGTTGATAGTATTGAAATTACCAGTTGCGTTACTGCTGAGCTTACAGCCGGAACATACGGTTCTAAACTCAAGTATGAAATATACAAAGAGGATAATGATTGGAAATTAGGTGGTTTCTATAATCCATATTATAAAGATATCGATACAACAAATATTGATACAAGCGAATCTGCTAAAGTCTACAATCACTGTTGTAAACCGCTGACGCTTTCAAAAGAATAGCTTACATGACAAGCAAAATAATTTTATTAACTATATGTTTTTTTCTATTCGGTTGCTCATCAGAGATTGAAATTCAAAAAAAGAAAATTATTTCGATTCTGAATTCAAATGTGATTGATAAACAGTATTATTATTTTGAGGGGAATGGTTTTTTTTCGATCAAAAATGAGAAAAAAAGTAGGGAACAAAACTAAATCTGTCTTCCAGAGGTGACTATCAAACGAGAGGGTAATAAACTGACATTTGTAAGTATAGAAGAATCTTACCATCCTATTTCCAAAACCTGGGCACCTAAAATACCTTCTTGTTTTGGTGGTGGAACCGGTAAATACATAACTTTTCCAATTCAGGATAGCGTGTATGTTTTGGATGAATTTAAGGATACTGCATTCCTGGATACCGTAGTAAAATTGTTTCATAAGTTACAGAAAAGTATTTCAGAATAGTTCCTATTGTCATTCCTCACTGCCGATCTCACCATTCCTCTCGATCAGGCCGCATCAACAGCAGGTGTCGATAAAGGCGTAGCTGTTTGCAAGCAGTATAGCGCGAGTTCCATTGGGAGTGATGCAACCATAAATGTTTCCTTAGATCCAAAACTAATCGGAACCGAAAGTAAAGTCCTCAACGAACGCTACTATGTCGCGATAGCTGCTTATCGCTTAACTGGAATGCCCGCGATAATGATGGTAAACTCCTACGCTCAGATTCGGCGGACTTTCTCTTTTCGTTTTTTTTAAACGTATCAGAAGCGGTCATCACTCAGGTGGAGAAATTTGATTTGAGCAAAAGATCTATAATCGAGTATGTAATTTCAGTTTATCACAATTTTTTTTTACAGATTACCAAAAATATCTCCAGATTGCCGTTTTTTTTTACAGATTGCCATTATTAAACTACAGATTGGTATATATTCCATACAGATTGAGAAAAAATACCACAGAATGCTTGTCACGCACAACAGAATGAGCATTTCATACTAAAAGGCACCAAGCTACAGCAGAAAATCAAAAAACTATCCTCCTACATCACTCCGGTGGATGATATCCCTTCCTCTGCCGCTACTATAGAAATGAACTTATTATTAAACCAAATAGCCGGCAGGTGTCTTTGCACAGGAAGCATTCAATATCTGCTCATTTGCACAAGATGACCGTGGGTTGCTGGTCCAGAGAGGTTTGAAGTGTGGCATTGTTGGAGAGCTGCCAAGAGCGAGTGTTTCAAGAAAAGGGGAGGTGATAAGGCGCAAATTCCATTGAGAGTAATTCAACCATAAACGTTTCCTTAGATCCAAAACTAACCGGAACCGAAAGTAAAGTCGTCAATGAACGTTATTATGTCGCCGATAGCTGCTTATCGTTGTAACACCCTGATTATTTCAATAGCATCTTTTTCAAATACTGATTTCAAAAGTGAAACCAGCTCATTCCAGTTTTGTGTCATTTCAGCAGCATTGCTATTTTCAATATAAAAAACGGCTGCTACCGCATTTCGGATTTTAACTAAATCACGTTTTTCCGCAAAATCCTTTTTGTTGAATAACGAATGTCCATTATTTTAATTTTCAAAAAAGGATAATTCTCACTCAACCACAAGGAATTTTTCTATGGCCGCGATTCTTGAAAAATATCTCAACCTCCTCTGGAACAGTTTTCAATTTGATATCAATGTTTTCAGTCAAGCATGGTTGTACTACTGGCTTTTGATACCTGCAGCAGGATATCTGGTTTTTTTCTTTGTTAAATGGGCAGTCCTGACAACTCCTGTCTGGTTGCCAATAGCTCTTGCTTTAGGACCTTTTAGGGGAAGAGGGAAGAAATAACAAAACGCTTCTGAAAACAAAGGGTACAAGGATAATATGAATCAGCGGTACTATACAAAAAAATAGTAAACGCTGATCATTATCCAAAGATGTCAAATTCGTTCCGGATTATGGTTCGATACGCTTAGGAAAGCTACTCACCATTATCGGATATTATGGTTCGATACGCTTAAGGATACTACTCACCATGAGCGGCCACTCGGGAAAAAAACACCCATCAGAATGAAAAATGAGCATTTATAAATTCGGTCGGCTACCGCTGTACTACATTTTTGAACAAAAGTATTGACAACTTAACTCAGAGTAAAGTATAATTGAATCAAAGGAAAGTGTATTCAACTGAAGGTTAGCTTTTTTATGAATCCAAAGGAATTGAGAGAACAAGCAGTAAAAGACGCCAAATGCGGATTAATCCTTAATGCCGCTCAGCAAGTCTTCAAAGAAAAAGGAGTTTGGAATAGCCGGGTAGAAGATATTGCTGCTGCTGCAGGTTTTTCCAAACCAACACTTTACAACTACTACCCTGATAAGGAATCAATAATTATCTCACTGGCGATACGCGAATTGCAGGTAATTTGCGAAAAGCTGGCCTCAGTTGCGAAACGTGAAGCACCGTTTGTTAATAATATTGAAGAGTGTTTTCGTATAATATTGACCCAGATTTCCGAAAGTTTTTCCATGTTTATGGATTTGTCTGATTATCATCAAATCGCTCTATTATCGCTTCACGTGGCTAAAAATGCTGAACTCGCAAGACGGTTTCAACAAATGAAAGATGAAATTCAGGCAACATTTGTCACTCTTATTGAGAAAGGTGTTGCTTCAGGAGAAATCGAAAGCACTTTGCCTGTTGAACTTCTAACTCAAATTGCAATGGTGATGACACACGCAATACATACGAAATGGAAGATGACTGGTAAAATTGATGATATAGAGGTGGTAACACAACAATTGGGAAATTTTGTAAGATATGGTTTTTCAATTAATAGTCAGAATAAATAAACGCTTTTCTAAACTATGGATTATGACATTATGAATAAGACAAACATACGATCAAAAATAGGTATTCTTTGCGGCATTTTTCTATTTAACATTTCGGCAGCTGAAGTCGTTCAGCTTTCATCACAAAAAGTAGTTGATCTGGCGAAGAAGCAGAGCTTGCAGATTGTGCAATCGGAGCTGAATGTCGAATCACAGCAGAAGACGGTACAATCAACATTAGCTTCGTTTTTACCAGTTTTAAATGGTACTGGTAGTTATACACATTTGTTCGAAACACCAGTTTCATCTATGTTTACTCCAAACGTGATCAGCGCCGGGGTCTCAGTTGCGCAGCCTTTGTTTACCGGGGGTAAGCTTATCAATGGTTACAAACTCGCCAAATCATCATCAAAAGCCCAACAGGCGACTCATGAACGCAATTTGACAGATATAGAGTATACTGCAACCCAGATGTATTGGGGATATGTAGTAATGCTCAAGGGGCTTGAATCGGTTCATGAGGAACGTGCATGGCTTGAAGATCTTCTCTCTATGCAGGATAAACTATACAAAAACGAAATGATTATCGAGCTTGATTTGCTAAATACAAAAATTCAGATTGACAATTTGAAGCTGGCTGAACTGAAAACCAAAGGTGCCATTACAAATTATGGCGATCAGCTGCTGTTGTTTTTAGGGCTTCCAACTGGTCAATCGATAGAAGTTGATACATCAGATCTTAAAAAGGAACTGGATCAATTTACTTCACCATCTTCCGAAGAGATCAGCCGGATGATTGAGGATCGCCAGGACTTGCGATCGATCAAGTATCAGATTGAATCTCTTGGCTTGATGAAAAATATCCAGGCAGGTTCAAGTATCCCGACTATTTCAGGGTTTGTGAGCAGTAATTATACAAATCAGTATTCAATGGAAACTGATGATCTCAAACGCTCGACATCCGCGGGATTGCAGCTTACATGGAATATTTACGACTGGGGGAAAACAAACAGGGAGATAGAAAAAACAAAAATTCAGATAAAACAGCTTGAGCTTACTTACAATAATCTTCGTGAGCAGATCCGGTTGAATATTAATTCACTCATAAGAGCGGTTGATGAGAGCAGGAAAGCCCTTGCGATTGCTCAGGAAGATATGGCGATAGCGAAAAAGGCCCTGGATGTCGCGAAAATTAAATATGATGCTCAGGCTATCACCAATACAGATTTGTTGAACAATCGTGCGGTTTTGACAAATAAAACAGTTGCTTATACACAGGCACGGGTAAACGCTATACTTGCGCTGGAAGAATATAAGGTCGCACCAATGAACACAGCATCATCAGCCAGTGCATCCCGGACAAGCAGTTCTTCGGGTTCCAGATAACTTTGTATTACACAAAAAAAGAATAGAATAATTGATTAGACTTGAGAATAGATTTTTAAAATGTATAAAGAGGTTACTATGAACAAAAGGATCAGTAGGTTAATCGGAATTACATGCTGTATTGCATTTGCCGTCAACTTCACCGGTTGTAAACAACCTGCTCAAAAGGGAAAATCGGAATTAACCGGGACAAAAATCGAGAAAATCAAAATAAATGTGTCTGTAGGGAAAGCTGAACGGCGGACTTTGGTTCAGGAGCGTAAGATATTAGGAACATTAGAAGCATACCGGGAGGCTGATCTTGGCCCGTTGTCAGCTGGTCGTGTGAAATCATTACCAGTACAGATCGGTGATTATGTCAAGGTTGGACAGATTGTCGCAAAGATGGATGATGCACAGCTGGTTGCAACAGAAGCACAGTATACATCGACTAAATCCCAGTATGACCGTTCATTATCGCTTTTCCAGAGTAACGCAATACCCAAATCACAATTTGAAGGAGTAGAGGCTCAGTATACTTCCTTAAAACGTCAATTGGAATCGTTAAAAGAGAATACAGTGATAGTCGCGCCTTTCAATGGAATAGTAACCGCTCGGGCCTGTGAGGAGGGTGAATTATACTCCGCACCCATGTCTTCGGCACCGGGGCAGTCGAAAGGGCTGATTCGGGTTACTCAGCTCAATCCACTGAAACTCGATCTTGATATTGACAATGAGACTATTAGATATGTTAAAAAAGGTATGCAGGTCCGGATATCCGTAGACCAGCAGTCAGATGCAGAACCTTTGTTTGGCAGAATAGAATTCGTAAACCCTCAGGCTAATCTCGCGAGTAATACGTTCAGCGTGCGAGTGGTAGTCGAGAACAATAAGCAGCTACTGAGGCCGGGATATTTCGCGGAAGTACATTTAGTGATTGATCAGAAACCAGATGTGTTATGTGTACCAAAAGAAGCACTTGTTGATGACCGGGTTTTTGTTGTCAATGGTACAATCGCACGGTCAAAGAAAGTCACCACTGGATGGATCACCAGTGATTTCGCTGAAATACTTTCGGGAATCAATGAAAACGAGACTGTGATTATAAAAGGAAATAAGGCTCTTCCAGACAGTACTGAAGTGATTATCGGTAAGGAGTAACGTTTTTTTAATCGCAACTGGATCTGATAGTTTTACGACAGGAAATATATCCTGATTCCAAATGTTAATACAAGGATTTTATAATGAGTGAACATACAAGAAAAACTAATCCGCTTGTAAATTTCTCGGTAAATAAACGGGTTACGATAAGTATGCTGATACTGATTGTTATGGTATTCGGCTTTTTATCACTTTCGCGATTACCGCTTGAAATGATGCCTGATATATCATTCCCGACTATCACCGTAGTGACCCAGTATTCTGGTGTTGCTCCGCAGGAGATCGAGCAGCTTGTCACAGAACCGCTTGAGCGGGCTATATCGAGCGTAAATAAAGTCAAAAAAGTATCATCTACGTCAAGTGAGGGATATTCCACCATCACCGTTGAATTTGAATGGGGAACCAATCTCGATTACGCATCACAGGACATACGGGACTATATCGGAAGAGTAAAGGATTATTTACCTGAAGGAGTTCAGGAGCCGATGATTCTAAAATTTGATATGTCCCAAATGCCGGTCATACTTGCCGGTGTCAGTGGAATTCCTGATTCCTACAAGCTGACAAAATTTCTTGAGGACAATGTCCAACAGCGTTTGCAAAGACTGGACGGAGTTGCACAAGTACAGATACTTGGCGGCCGTACAAGAGAAATTCATATTGCCGTCGATCCGATAAGGCTAAAAGGTAAATCGCTCACCATGGATGGTATTATCAATTCACTTAAGACCCAGAATATGAATACTCCTGCGGGTTATTTTATCGCAGGTAATACCGATTATCTTCTGCGTGCGATGGGCGAATACCGTAATCTCGACGACATAAAAAATTCCATCGTTGGGGCATCGTCCGATGGCACTTCGATCCGTCTGTTTGAGGTCGCTGATATTATCGATACGTACAAAGAAAGCCGCAATATGATCCGCATGAACGGGGAATCGAGTGTATTCCTCATTGTATCAAAGCAGAGCGGATTCAATACGCTGAAAGTATCTGAAAAACTCAATAAAGAAATTAACAAGATTAAAAAAGAATATCCGGAGATCAAATTCTATACTGTTTTCGATCAGGGGGATCCTGTAAAGAGAGTTACCAAATCGACAACAAGAGAATTGATAGTAGGTGGATTATTGGCGGTTTTACTGCTGTTTATCTTTCTTGGTAATATCCGGCCGACATTGATTATCGCACTGGCGATTCCACTATCGGTGATTACAACGTTTATTGTATTGTATTCAGCGGGATTCACCTTGAATCTTATGACTTTGGGAGGACTTGCGCTTGGAATAGGGCGGCTTGTCGATGATGCGGTTGTTGTGATAGAGAATATCTTCCGTCATCTTGAAAATGGAGAAAAGCCAAAGGAGGCAGCCCGCAGGGGTGCAAGCGAGGTCAGCATGGCGGTTGTTGCCTCCACGTTTACGACAATTATTGTGTTCCTTCCAATGCTTTTCTCGTCAGGACTCGCAGGGCAGCTTACACGCGGTTTGTGTTTGACAATCGCTTTTGCTCTTCTGGCAAGCTTGTTTGTGGCATTTACAATTGTTCCAATGCTTTCATCGGTGTTCTTGCGTAAACCCAAAAAAGAACCTGCTGCCTGGTTCAATGGGATAAAAGAGTGGTACGCCAAATGGCTGAAAAGAGTACTTCGTCATCCGGCCATTACAGTATTGACAACAGGCTTGGTTGTGGTCGTAAGCATTGTTGTCGGAGCATTGTTTGTTGGTAAAGAACTTATGCCGGCATCTGATCGTGGAATGATAGTAGTGAATCTGGAGTTGCCTCAGGGTACACCTCTTGATGAGACTGCTAAAATGTGCAAGCAGATACAGAATATGTTGCAATCAATTCCCGAAGTAAAGTATGTAGGGGAAATGATCGGACGTGATGAGTTTGGTGATGGGGGGGGGAGTGGAGTTACCGGCCCCAATGGCGCGCAGATTTTCATTCGTCTTGTGGACAATGAACTTCGTCATCGTTCACAGCAGCAGATCGAGAGTTACTTACGGGAAAGAATGCCGGACTTGAAAAATGGTAAAATCACCATAGCTGCCGCAGGAGGGTTCAGTTCATCTGGCGGAAAGCCGGTGACCATACATATTTACGGTAATGATCTCAATACGCTCAGGGATATTTCACAAAATGTCAGTGACATAATTAGAGATATTCCTGGTCTTAAAGATATTGAATCATCATTTTCCAAAGCCCGGCCGGAGTTTCATTTCACCGTAGACCGTCAGAAGGCGCTTCTCTACGGACTTGCTCCATATCAGGTGCAAACCGCTCTTCAGGCCGCTAATCTTGGTATAGTGTCAACACAGCTGAGAACCGGAGAAGATGAAATTGACATGCGGGTTATCCTGAATGAACGCTTCCGGTCTAATATCGATTATCTTCGACAGTTTCCTCTGAAAACGCCGACTGGAGTAAGTATTCCGCTGAGTCAAATAGCTTCGGTCAGTGAAGAAGCCGGACCGGTTACGATCAATCGTGACAACAAATTCCGGGTTGGTATTGTTGACGCTAACTTAGCAGATCGCCCTCTGGGAAGTGTTGTTAAAGATATCAAGACCAGACTTGCACCGGTAGAGAAATCTCTGCCCGACGGATATTCTATCGAATTCAAGGGTGAGTTCGAGGATATGCAGGAAGCGTTCGGCCAGTTGATACTTGCTTTGCTGATCGCGGTATTGCTCATTTATATGATCATGGCTTCTCAGTTTGAAAGTCTTGTTCATCCCTTTGTAATTATGTTTACAATACCTCTTGCTGCTATTGGTGTCGTATGGATACTGCTGCTTCTTGGAAAGACACTGTCAATTGTAACTTTTATGGGAATAATAATTCTTGTCGGAATTGTTGTAAGTAATGGTATCGTTATGGTCGACTATGTAAATCAGGTACGTGAAACCGGCAAATCGGTTCATGATTCTCTTATCGAAGGATGCCAGACCCGCCTTCGTCCTGTTATCATAACTGCATGCGCGACAATTGCGGGTATGATTCCAATGGCTTTTTTCAGCGGGTCGGAAGGTGCGCAGATGAGTCCGATGGCACTTGCGGTTATCGGAGGATTGATAAGCTCGACTTTCCTCACCTTATTTGTAATACCGGTTGTTTATATGTACATGGATAAGTTCGCTTTCTGGATAACACACCATGTTAAGCGGGCGATCGATTAGAAAAAGCAGGCAAAGGCCTGCTTTTTTTATGTATCAAGGGTGGGAAAAAATTAACTGGATCTATGAAATAGTTAATGGCAGTTCACAGTGTAATTTTCAGGAACTCCAGAGCAAATGTCTATATTTTCAAAGGAAAATGTATGAGTAAAATAAGGATAGGCATAATTGGAATAGGCAATTGTGCAAGTTCACTTGTGCAGGGAATAGAGTATTATAAGCATAAGTCACCGGATGACATGATAGGGTTGATGCACTGGGATATCGGGGGATATAAGCCTGGCGATGTTGAGATAACAGCCGCATTTGATGTTGATAGGAGAAAAGTCGGCAAGGATGTCGCTGATGCAATATTTGAAAGACCGAATTGCACGAAAGTTTTTTGTTCTCATATGCCCAAAACTGGTACAATTGTAAAAATGGGCAATGTATTGGATGGTGTTAGCGGGCACATGCATGATTATCAGGATGATTATACATTTGTAACATCTTCTGAAAGGGAACTTTCCAGGGAAGAAATAGTTAAAATGCTTAAAGATAGTGAGACTGAAATTCTTCTTAATTATCTCCCGGTTGGTTCTGAAAAAGCAACACGGTTTTATGCGGAATGTGCATTGGAGGCCGGTGTTGGTTTTATAAATAATATGCCGGTTTTCATTGCCAGTGATCCAGTCTGGGCAGCGCGTTTTAAGGAAAAAAACATTCCTGTTATTGGTGATGATATCAAGGCACAGCTGGGTGCGACAATTACGCACCGCACATTAACTGATCTGTTCAAAAAGAGGGGCGTAAAGCTTGACAGGACATATCAGATTAATACAGGCGGGAATACGGATTTCCTTAACATGCTCAATAGAGACCGGTTGAAATCGAAAAAGATTTCTAAAACTGAAGCGGTTCAGTCGGTTACAGAAAAGCGCCTCGATGACCGGAATATCCATGTGGGACCAAGTGATTATGTACCATGGCAAGATGATAACAAGGTGTGCTTTCTAAGAATGGAAGGCCGGCTTTTCGGTGATGTTCCCATGAATATCGAGTTACGTCTCTCTGTAGAAGATTCGCCAAATTCCGCTGGTGTCGTTATCGATGCGATTCGCTGCTGTAAATTGGCTCTTCTGAATGGTGCCGGCGGGATACTTACTGCTCCTTCATCTTATTTCTGTAAACATCCCCCTGTACAGTATTCTGATGATGATGCGTATCAGTTCGTTGAGGAATTTATTGAGGAATTTAGCCAGATTATAAAAGAACAGGCTTGATTTCCGTACTTGATTAAGTGATCTGTTTCTTCTTGTCTTCCGTAGGCTGTTCTTTCAGAAAAAGAATTTAACAGTGTACGGTCTGACAAGGGAATCATGTTTTCTGCCTTATTAATAATCAAACTGTTTTTTAATTAGTTACTGTTTAGAATTAACATGTGCGCCCCTAAGTCCCCCTTCGTGGCGGCGCATCGAAGTACCCGAAGGGGTGAATTTAGGGTACGATAATTCTCGTGTTGCAAAAATACAGCTATTCTAAACAGATACTATTTATACGAATGATTGGTTCTCCGGTACTGCTGAAAAATGCTTGAGTAAAAAGTGGAACGTTTACAGGTGGTGTTATGATAAAAATACCTTTCAAAATCAGGTATCGAAAAATTCATGCCCTTTTCTTTGTAAGTTTTTTTGTTGTATCAATGAATGCACAACCTGTGCTCATTGGTAAATTTCCAGATGTAACTGCTGCGATCAGTTGCGGTAAAGATAGTTATGGTTCAAAAAATGCTAATGAGTGGAAAATTACTTTGCCAGTAAGTGATTTTAAACTGGTTGAGTCATTATCAGGTAGAGAAAACTATTATACAATTATTACAAAAGAGAATAATCAGACGATATTGCGGGCAGAATACCTGCCGCCTGAAAATCCCGTAAGACTTGGATATCAGTTTTCGGATACTATGTTGGATGTTTCGGAAATGAGCTGGACCTGGCGGGTACTTAAGCCTCCATTGGAAGGTGATGAAAGCAGGAAAAAAAATAACGATTGTGGTGCTGCAATTTACCTGGTTTTCAAAAGAAATGTACAGATTTTTATAATCAAATATGTTTACAGTACAACAATATCACCTGGAACAGCTTTCCGCAGAGATCCGCTCTATCCTTTACAAAAATTGTGTGTTGTCGTTACCAACAAGTGGAATGATGAGGATAAAAATGAGTGGAAACAGGTGAGGATAAATGTCAGAGATGATTTTAAACGTCTCTTTAATGCAAAGGAGTGTCCTCCTCTTCGGGGTGTAGGATTAATGTCGGATGGAGATGATACAAAAGACAATGTCGTCGCAGAATACAAGCAGTTTGTTCTTATGGGTGTAAAGAATTAAACGGGTGACAGAATCCGTTCACCTAAAAAAACGACACTGAATGCGAAATTTTGTTTATACTTTTGAATTCGTGCGTGGTAATCACTCAGTTCATGGTGAGCGATTATAATAAAAGCACAGCAGAGACCGATGGCATTGGCTTATAGCACAAAATCTTCCCAATTTCGGAAAAACAATTCCCATAATAAGAACCTTTAGCTTACATCTTCCCCCAAAAACAAGTTTTTAACAGTTTTCTTCTATGGCATGGAAATTGTTCCATCTGAGCGCTCTTTCAATCTAAAACTAACGGTTGCCGATCAGCACTTTTTCTGCTCTCGCCAATCATCATCTTTCACCACACAAAAGGAGTTTCTCCATGACAGGAACGAACCAGGTGTCAATCGAAATCATCGAAGATGACCTGAAAACAATTCAGGGCGCAATAAACATTCTGGAGCAAAAGTTAAAACCACTTCTTGTAAAGATAAGCGCCAGTGAACGACAGGAGCTTCCAAAAATGGGAGCGAAGACATTATCTTTTGTTATTAAAGCAACTGAGTATGCGGAGAATAACCCTTCACTGGTCCCTCAATTCATTGATTTGAAAGAGGTGAGAAAAGATATCACCGCTGTTTCGACACTTCGTATGCTGGCCGGACCGCTTGATACTTTATCCGATATGCTTAATGACACAATGTTACTGGCGGGTAGTGAAGCGTACAGCGCTATACTTGCTTTCTATGGATCAGTTAAATATGCTGCACGGCTCAACCAACCGGCAGCTGAAGTTATTTTTAACGATTTGAAACGTCAGTTTCCAAGGGTCAGTAACAATAAAGAAGAAACCGAAAAAGAGGCTGTTACCGCATAATTTTACCAAAGTGGGGTACTTCGGAAGTACCCCTATTATCCCCAAACATCAATCGATTATGAAAAAGAATGAAATGATTGATCAATTTAATCAATCGTTCTATTCGAATAATGAAAATTTTAACCTACCGAATCAATCGTTTCATTGCGCTTATTAAAAATTTAATCTAAAGAATCATTTGATCAATAAATGCGACCAATCGTTTGATCTATTAACATCGACGATTCATTCTTTTAATAGATCGATTGCGTTTTTATTCCAATTTGTTGATGAAAAGTATAGATCGCTTTATCCAAAAGTACAATTGATGCTTGAAATAACCGCGAGATAAGTATTCCGCTATGGAAGAGTTGTCCAAAAGATATCACCCGATTGCCCGAGGATCCTGATAGATAATTTAAGCCATTGATAATTCGGGGATACCGGATGCCAATGAAGAACACGTTGAGAACCGTTACGATTGGTAGAGCGGGTACTGCATCCCGGAGCTATGCAGTACTTTACTATTAAAAGTCATATTGATTCAGGTGAAAAATCGCATTACTATTGAAATACCGTGATTGCTTGCCGATGGTAAATTTAGAAGCGGAAATTCGGAAAGTAGATTACCACGAAATAAAAATGAAACAACCATTGCGGCCAGTGCTTCTGGAAAATCGCACTATGAGAACTTATTGAATAAGAAAAAGAAAGTATCTGTTGTTTACGGAATGTATTTTGGCATAAGGAGAGCATTGCTAACCTGATTCGATTATCAATTTACCATTGTGAATCAGTTACAAGGGAAAACTTTTAAAATATCACAGATGTAAAACCGAATGGAAATTATCCGGTAATTTATTGGAAGGGTAAAACAGGTCGTTTTTTTATGTCTATATATCGAAATAGTCCTCAGAATGCATTTATCTTTGAAAACGAAACAGAAGGAGAAATATCAGAGAATTGTGTTAATCTTCTTTCCGAAGAAGTTGACAGACCTGTTATTCTGATTCAACAACTATCAACAGGTCAGAAGTTGTTCTCTGAATGCAGGAAACAACAACCTGGTTTAAGGGTAACTGAAATGAAACATGGTATTTCGATTGAACCAGGGATACTCTATTATTGCTCTTGCGGAACCACATTTTCTATCAGGGATGGTGTATTTGATCTTTCGGAAACTGGTTGCTATGATAATCTAAGTGAAAATGCCGCTGTAGAATCTATTAATAAATCCAGAAATTCAGAATTCGAAGATTATTGTCTTTCTGAAGAGACCGACCGCATAGCAGCAGATGTAATTCAGAGAGTAAAAATAAAGATGAATCTTCTGAGAAATGAGAAGCTTTATCATGATTTATTTGAATCGATGAATGAGGGCTTTTGGGTCGGGAAAATTATTTGTGACAGTAGTGGTGAAGTAATTGATTTTCAGGTTACCGATGTCAATAAAGCCTGTGAAAGGTTGACAGGTATATCAAAGATCAATTTTTTATCTAAAACGATCAGACAATTACTGCCTTCATCTGCTTCAGAATTTATTAACAATTTTGCTCACGTTATCAAGACTGGTGAATCATTACGGTGGGAATATAATGATAATAACATAAGGAGAACATTTGAGATCTACACTTACAAAGCAGATTCCGGGCACATAGCCTTACTATTCAGTGATATCAGTGAACGAAAACAAACAGAAATCGCTATGCGCAACAGTGAAGAACTGGCACGGCGGCATCTCAATGAAATCGAAAATATCTATTCAAATGTTCCTGTGGGCATGTGTGTTCTTGATCTTGATTTACAGTTCTTACGAATAAATGAAAGGCTTGCGGAATTTAATGGAGTTGCGGTTTCTGAACACATCGGGAAGACGATTCTGCAAATTGCGCCTGAACTTTATGAGCAGGCCAAAGATACATGCAAGAAAATTATTGAGACAGGTGAACCGCAGTTTGCTATTGAACGGAGTGGAATGACACCTACAAAACCGGGAGTGTTACGGTTTTGGCAGGAAGACTGGTTGCCAATAAAAGATGCGCAGGGCAAAATAATTGGGATCAGTCTTGTGGTTATTGAGACGACAGAGTGTAAAAATGTTCAGGAAGCGCTTGAACGGAGTCTCAAGCGATTTGAATTACTTTCGCAGCTTGCTGGTGAACTTTTACAATCATCAGATTTACATAGAGTGGTTGAAGTCTATTGCAAAAGGGTTATGGAGTATGTTGATTGTCAATCATTTGCCAGTTATTCGTATGATGACAACAATGGAAAACTGCATCTAAATGTCCATGATGGAATTCCCGACACAATTGTGAAGGAGATAGAGTGGCTTGAACTCGATACCTTTGAGAGGTTTATGGCGGGTGAGGGGAAAACAATTACTGAAGGGAGTATTTCTTCAGGTGAAAATGTACTGATAAAATCAATGGAACAAATGGGAATTGTTGGGTTTGCAGTTTATCCACTTTTCAGAAAAGGTGGAAAAGTAATCGGGATGTTGTTATTTGGAGCAAAGAATAAGGAAAAGATTTGTGGTGATGATGTATCATTGATAAAAGCTGTGGCAGATCAGGTCGCTATTGCAATGGAGCGGCTTGGGCGTGAGAAAAAACTCAGAATGCTTCTCGAAAAAACTCATCAGATTGCTTTAAGGGATCAGGCGATCCTCACAAGTATGACTGACGGAATAATAATTGTTTCACCTGAAGGAAAGGTGCTTTATATGAATCCGGCAGTCAAAAAACACTATGAGATAGTTGATGACAGCTTTCACTTCAGAAAAGAAGAATTTGACAGGTATTATGAACTTTATGATCTTAATGGCATAGTTCTTTATGAAAAATCTCCCATTGCCAGAGTTCTCGCTCAGGAGAAATTTTCAAATCTTGAATTGAAAATATTGAATAAGGCTACAGGGCGATGGTGGTATGCAAATTACAGCGGTTCTCCTATTTATGACCACAGGGGAATAATGATTTCTGGTATAATCACGATACGAAACGTGACCTATGCTGCTCGTATCAGACAACAACTGTCGACTATAGCTGAACGGTACAAGGGAATATTTGAGAATGTCAGTGATGGACTTGTGATAATAGATAATATAGGATATATCCTGGAGATGAATCCTGCAGCGGCAAAGCTCTTTGATGAGAATGAGAAGGTAACCGATTCAACTAATGTGTTTACGATTATGAAACAGTTTGTTTTCTATGATACTAATTCCGGTGATATTATCGATTCACAATCTAACCTTTTTGAATGGCTGTTTAAGGGGAAAAGAATTGATGGGTATGAAATGCGAGCAGTAAATAAAAAGAATTCCAGTGAATGGATTGGTAATTTTACGATCGTGCCGGTTTTTGATCAGAAAACAAAAAATACTTTGTACAGTATTATTTCTATTACCAACATAACCAAAAGTAAAAAGCTTGAGCAGGAACTTCGGCTCAATGCGAATCAGCTTGCTGCAACAAACAGGGAGATGGAGTCCTTTTCGTATTCAGTATCTCATGACTTGCGGGCACCATTGAGAGCTATTATTGGTTTTAGCAGTTTCCTTATCGAAGATTACATTGATAAATTTGATAACGAAGGTAAAGATTATCTTTTACGGATAAAAAAAGCCGGAGAAAAGATGAGTGACTTAATTGATGATATGCTTGACCTGGCTAAGATTACTAAACAGAATATGCTTATTAAGAATGTAAACCTAACCGAATTAGCCGAAGTAATCTTTACTGAGATTCGGCAGTCGAATTCTGAGAGAGATGTTATTATAAAAATTGAAAGAGATCTGCTGGCAAGGGGAGATGAACGATTATTGAGAATTGCTTTAGGAAATCTTTTGAGAAATGCCTGGAAGTATACTGGGAAAAGGGAACAGGCGGTTATTGAGTTCTTTTCAATAGTTAAAAAAGGAATCCGTGTTTTCATTATTCGCGATAATGGCGTTGGATTTGATATGAATCAATCTGGGGAGCTTTTTATTCCTTTCAAACGATTACATTCTGAGTCTGATTTCCCTGGAACAGGAGTCGGTTTGGCAATTGTGAATAAGGTAATCACCAGGCATGGCGGCAAAATTTGGGCTGAAGCACAAGTTGATAAGGGTGCATCATTCTTTTTTACTGTAAATTAAATGCTGCAAAGAAAAATAATGTAAAGTAGGATACATTAAAACTACCTGCATTGCTAAGATGATGGATTGCAGTTATAGTCGGGTGAAAATACATGATCGAGGAGAGTATTAAATGCCAAGGGCGAGTAAATCAGCAGAACGGGAAAGAATAAAAGTTCTTGAGAAATGTCCGACAGGAATTCAGGGTTTTGATGAAATCACACGAGGTGGTCTTCCAAAGGGGCGGCCTTGTTTAATTGCAGGAAGAGCAGGAAGCGGAAAGACACTTTTCGGAATGGAATTTCTTGCCAGAGGGGCAATGCAGTTTAATGATCCAGGCGTGATGATGACATTTGAAGAGAGAACTGAAGATCTAATAACAAATTTTGCATCACTTGGTTTCCATCTTCAGGACCTTATAAACAAAAAGATGATTGCGATTGATTATGTATCAGTTGAACGAGGAGAGATTGAAGAGACTGGGGAGTATAATTTAGATGGGTTATTTGTACGGCTTGAATATGCAATTAATTCTATTTCTGCAAAGCGTGTGGTACTTGATACCGTGGAAGCACTTTTTTCCGGATTGGCAAATGAGGCGATTCTTCGTTCTGAACTTCGCAGGCTTTTTTTCTGGTTGAAACAAAAAGGAGTGACTGCGATTATCACTGGAGAACGGGGGAAGGATTCCTTAACAAGGCATGGTCTTGAAGAGTATGTTGCTGATTGTGTTATACTGCTTGATCACACGGTTAACGAAAGAATTGCGACCAGACGATTGCGGATAGTTAAGTATCGGGGATCTTCCCATGGTACTGACGAGTATCCGTTCCTTATTGATGAGAATGGAATTTCCATTTTACCGGTTACTTCATTGTCTCTTGATCATCTTGTATCAGCAAAACGGATCTCTTCGGGTGTTAAACGGCTGGATGTGATGCTTGATGGGAAAGGTTTTTATCGTGGAAGTAGTATTCTTGTTTCGGGGAGTTCCGGAACTGGTAAATCAACTTTGGCAGCATCTTTTGCAAGTAGCTCATGCAAAGATGGAGAGAAAGTTCTCTATTTTGCTTTTGAGGAAGCTCCTATGCAGATTGTCAGGAATATGAAATCTGTTGGGATCGATCTTGAAAGTTGCATTAAAAACGGTAAATTACGCATTGACTCATCACGACCTACCGTATGGGGATTGGAATTGCACCTTGCGACTATGCATAAAGCAATCGTTTCATATAAACCAGATGTGATTATAATAGATCCTGTTTCTAATCTGACAGCAGTAGGAACTATAAATGAGGTACGATCAATGCTTGTTCGGCTTATAGATTTTATAAAATCAAACCAGATTACCGCTATGTTTACAGATCTGGTAATTGGAGGAGAGTTCATTGAGTCGACAGAGGTTGGGGTATCTTCACTTATGGATGCGTGGATACTTCTAAAAAATATTGAAATTAATGGTGAGCGTAATAGAGGCATTTATGTGCTGAAGGCAAGGGGTATTGCCCATTCCAATCAAATAAGGGAGTTTATCCTTACTCCCGATGGAATTAATATTATTGATGTTTATACAGGACCGGCAGGAGTTCTGACAGGAACTGCGAGAGTTACACAGGAGGCCAGGGAAAAAGCTGAACAGATTATCCATCAGCAAGGTCTGGAACGACTGGATAGAGAAATTGAAAGAAAAAAGAAAATATTTGAAAACCAGGTAGAAGTATTGCGTGGTCAATTTGAAGCAGAAAAGATGGACCTTTTGAGGACCATTGAGGAACACAAAATAAGAGAGAATATTATAGTAAAGGACCGTACGAAGATAGCCAAAATGAGACATTCTGATCAGGCATAAAGATGATTTTAGCAGTAAAAAAAACGGTTCTATCTTAAGCCGGCAGTGATCAAATAGTAATTAACATAAGGATAGCTAATGAAAACTAAGGCTAATTACTCTGTAAAATCGAAAAAAGGGGAAGCCAATAGAGACAAAAAAAAAGCAGTGAAGAAGGTGCAGAAAAAGGCTATCGAAACAGAAAAGAAGCAGTGGTGGCTTCGATTGTATGTTGCTGGACAGACGCCACGGTCTTTGGCTGCTTTTCAGAATCTGAAGAAGATTTGTGATGAGCACTTAAAAGGTGAATACGATATTGAAGTTATTGATCTTTTAAAAAATCCACAGCTTGCGAAGGGAGATCAGATTGTGGCCATACCAACGCTTGTTCGAAATCTTCCTACTCCGGTTAAAAAAATTATTGGGGATCTTTCTAATTTTGACAGGGTACTTGTTGGGCTTGATATAAAAGAGCGGAAATAGCCTAAATGAATAAAAGAAAAAAAGTTACTAAGAAAACAACGACTGAGGAATTCGAGGAGGCTCTCACCAAGGCGGATAAGAGTAAATTTGTCCTCCGGTTATATGTTACTGGAATTACTCCACGATCACTTGAAGCAATAGAAAAGATTCGGGATTTGTGTGAAGAGCATTTGAAGGGACGGTATGATCTTGAAGTGATTGATATTTATAAACAGCCGAAAGCTGCTCAGAATGATCAGATTTTTGCCGCACCGACTCTTGTAAAGTTATTGCCATTACCGGTACGCAAAATCGTTGGAGATATGACAAAGGAAGAAAAACTGCTGGCAGGGTTGGATATTCAAATTCTCAGGACTTCAGATTAATCAGGTGGTTATGCAGAGTAAAATTATAAAGAGAAAATCAAAAGATGAACAGATACGGGAGCTTCGCGATCGTCTTGCTGAAGTAGAATCAAATCTTGGGGCAATAATCAGCGGTAAAGCTGATGCTATTGTTGTCCAGAAAGAATCGGGTTTTTCAGTTTTTACTATTCAGGGCGCTGAAACTGCTTATAGAATTATGGTTGATACTATGAATGAAGGAGCTATTACGGTCGATTCAGAAGGTGTTATTCTTTATGCGAACACCAGATTTTGTAACATGCTTAACTGCCCTTGTGAATCTGTAGTTGGAAATTTAATTCAGGATTTTATTATAAAAGAAAAAATCAATGACATTGAACAGTTCCTTAGAAAAACTGTTGCCGGAAGTAATGTTCATCAGGATTTCGAATTCACCAAAAGAGATTTATCAATAGTACCTGTTTATTTATCAAGTGCTCCGCTTGAAATTTCAGGAAGAAAAGATATTTGTATAGTAGCCAGTGATTTAACTGAACGCAAAATGGCTCAGTTAAAACTGATGGAGCTGAATAGCTCATTGGAAATCAAAGTAAAGGACAGAACTTTTGCTTTGGAAAGGCAGAAGATCGAGCTTGAGAATAGCCAGAAAGAACTCCAAAAGTTGACTGCTTCACTTGAACAGCAGATTGAGCGCAGGACTGCGCAGGTGCGTGAATTGGCAAAGGCACTTACATTAGCAGAACAGCGGCAACGTCAGCAGCTCTCCAATGTTCTTCATGAGGATTTGCAGCAGACTCTTTTTGCCACAAAAATGCGGTTTGATCTCCTAAGAGATGTTTTACGTGAGGGGAAGCAAAATGATATCGACACTGATATCGATACTCTCGAACAGTTGACATCAAAGGCGCTTGATACAAGTAAGAGACTTGCTATTGAGTTTAATCCGCCTATTCTTAAAAGCGAAGGACTTGATGCAGCTCTTAAGTGGCTTGCGTATCATTTTCAGCAGAACTATAAATTAAAAACGGACGTTTGTGTATCTGATGATTTCCGGATTATCAATGAAGAAGAGAGAATATTACTTGTTCAACTTGTCAGAGAACTGTTGATGAATATTGTAAAACACGCAAAAACCGATGCTGCAAATATTGCAGTAAGTCGTGATCAAAAGCATATCCTTATTGAAGTCGAAGATAAGGGTGTTGGGTTCGAATTAGGGGAACTGGAGAAAACAGAATATGAGGGTATTCATATGGGCCTTTTCAGTATAGAGGAACGGTTACGCCTTTTTGGTGGAGATTTAAACATCGAATCGAAAGAGGGAAAAGGTACAAAAATCTTAATGAAATTGCCCTTTGATTCGGAAATCCAACAGTTGAGTGTGGAATAGATGAAAAAAAGAGTTTTAATTGTGGAAGACAGTGAAGATATGCGCGTTTTGTACAGAAGATTGTTCAGTAAAAAAACGCAAATCGAATTCGCTGAAGAAGAAAGAAGTGAAACGGCTCTATTAAAATTGAAAGAATATAAACCGCACTTAATGATCATTGATATATCTCTACCTGGAACAGATGGTATTACTTTGACAAGTAAAATTAAAGTGCTTTATCCAGGTATAAAGGTTCTCATTGCAACAGGGCACGACCGGGATGCTTATTATGCCGCAGCGCTGGATGCGGGAGCTGATGATTTTGTGACAAAAGGTGATGGTTATGACCTTATCGAGAAAACAATGCGTTTACTAAAAATCAGCTCATAAAGTTCCATTCATCCTTCAAAAATCGGTATTGGTATAGGAATAGAAACTTTGCGATACCGATACCGATACCGATACCGATACCGATTTTCCGGAATTTTGATATTCCGTTTGAGGACTCCCTTAGACCAGGAGCTCAGGGTCGACGGGATTCGGGATCGCTTTTTCTGTATAACTCTGATGTAAATTGTCGCTTAATTGCTTTATTGCCGCTTGTGGTGAGCTTGTCGGACCAGAGCGGCAATTTATATTATTTCGCAGGTGGAGCGATAAAACTACTTAACATTTATTATTAACCTGCGATCAAGTTTACCTCTTTTTTGAATACTACTCTGATGAATACTCGCCTTGTTTAAAAGGTTACTTTCAGATAATTCTCTTCCGAAAAGATCAACGAATTTGTTCGTCTGTCTATTTTCTGAAAAGTTGATGTTGGGTGAAGTATGAATTGCAGCAACTCGATCTATAACTTTTTTTAGAGTTTCTTTATCAAAGATGCTATCGCTTGAATAGATCCAGAAAAATATCAGCCTGTCGATTCCACCAATAAACATTGAAACTGGCCGCAGATATACGATACCGAGGTCGGTGGTTCTTATCAGATAGCAGAACTGATGATTATCGGGGCTAAAGATTGAATATTGTTGGAATGCAATACTTTTACTGGTACTGGTTCCCGAAAGAGTGTCAAGTCGGGGAATAGTATTGATAAGAAGGGAATCAACTTTCGAACTGTTTGGGTAATAGTTATCACTTCCGATGTGATAAGAGGGTTCTTTCTCTAAAGTGGCAATCCCCTCAGGTGCAGAGATTCGGAATGCTTCTTTTGAAGAAGAAATTTCTAAAGCTCGTGTAATTTGAATATCCCTAAATATGGGCCGTTTAACACGGTCTGGTACAAAAGAGCACTGGTCATTGAGAAGAGAAAAGTCAATATTGAAAGTATCAGTATATAAATCTTCAAGAACAAGAATTCCGTATTTAGTAATGATTTTATTAAAACCGACGGGGAGGAGATTCGCAAGAGAGATTTCACCATTAACGTAAATAGATGGGTACTCTTTTTCCCCGATTTTTGCAATGAGGTGTTCCATTTCTGAATTGTAGTCATAAATATGGTAAAGAGCTGAACTGATAGCAGATGGGCAGACGGTCATTTGTCCATTGAATGCGTTCACGATTATCAATTTATTTATAACATCTGAAGAAGATAACCCAAGTCCTTTATATCCGAGAATCGATGCTCCAGAAGAATAATTGGGAATTTTTAAATCAGGCATCATTGCCTGTATCTGCTGCATGCGATTCTCTAATATCCTGATATGCTTAGTATCTTTAACCTGCAATTTGACAGGTGTTTCGGATGCGAAAGCGGATAACGAAAATGTCAAGGTATCGTCATTTACAGTTGGACTATTTGATACATCTGCACAGGCAGCACAGCAAAACAGAGCAATGAAACAAATCATAATAGTTGATAAAGACTTCACTGGACCTCCTTACTTATTTGCACTGTTCTTATTTTTTTACAATAATATTTACAGGCCCTTCAGGATAACTTTCCTCGAATTGGAACGTCACTGAGCGGATACTGTAATAGATCTGAGTTCCGGCCGGAAATGAGATTACAGACTCTTTGTAAACAGTATCTTTTATGAAAGTCTCAGTCGGATTCAGGATCGATTCTCCCAAACGTTGTTCTACTACATAGCCAAGGAGATTATTAATTTTTACTTTATTCCATTTTAAAGTTACAAATGCGCTATTTGTATCATAAGTGATTGTCAGTCCCTGAGGTTTAGGCGGTTTTACCCACGGAATTCTGGTTAAATGTACAGTGTCAATAGTAGTTACATTCCCAGATGTAACTACTATTGATTTGCGGGTTTCAGAAAAGAAGCTTTCACCGGGATAAATTGCCAGACTATATACTCCATCCGGAATTTTAGAAAAGGCGAATCGGCCATCAGGGCCGGTAATTACGCTCTGGTTTAATTCTGCCAATACTACTCTGATATCACCATCACGTATTGATTGGTTTCCAGAGATTTGCTGTTGGCCATCGCGGGTGACAACACCGCGTAATGAACCGGGGCTGTCAAGAATGAGTGTATCGCGAATTGTTGATTTTGGTATTTCGTTTAATTCAATACTGATGAGAGCTGATAATGAACTATCAGATGTATTTGATTTTATGAGGTATTTTCCCATCGACATTTTGTTAATAGAAAATTCACCCTGATAATCGGTTTTAGAAGAGATAATTTCAATACCAAAAGTATCTTTTGAGCTTTCATTACTGACTTCGACGATCTTGTATACAGTAATGTTCGCATCTGTTACAGGTGACAGTGATTTGTAGAGTACCAGTCCAGTGAAGGTAGGATTTTCAAGTTCGGTAGATGGCCCTGCAAGAGAGGGGTCTGATGTACAATATAGAAATAATCCTGTGGTTAAAAGCAGCCCTAATTTTACATATCTCATTATGATATCCCTTGTCTGGTAACCGGGAATAGATGGAGATTTAGATGAAAGACACGGTCCTCATTGGAATCATTGGCAGCAATATTCATTAATTTTTTGCGGAATTCACTAAGTTCTGATTGAATTTTTTTGAAGCCGTTTTTAGAGAGACTCATGGTGATTCCTGAGATATCTCGCTCTTCTGAATTGTGTATATCAAGTGAGCGTCGCGAAAGGTCGATAAATGTTTTGTGCAGATTAAAGAGAGCAATCGATTGGATCTGGTTGCTTACTGAAATATTTGTTGATTCAACATGATAGTGGCTTTTTTCATCTTTGCTTATCATTCCAAGCTCGATGAGCAGTTCGATTGCCTTACGGGTTTCCGATTCGGTTAGAGGCGGATCAAGCATTTTGCCTATTGTACGGTAATCAGAACTGTTGTTGATTATCACTAATAAAGAACGAAGAACCACATTATACCAATTTGAAAGATAGGAATATTGAGTTTCGAGTAATTTTTTGCATATACTCTGTTTACTGTATTCCTGGATCTTTTTGAAATACAATTCTTTAAGAGCAGCTTCCTGAGCTTGATTAAATAAAACGAGGCTTTCAAAATAGGCAGATTCTTTTTCCGAATGATGTAAAGCTTGAGACAACATACGAATACCTTTTTCAGAGAGATTTCTCGAACCATTCATCACACGTAAAATATAATCACGAGCTTTGAATCCTGCTTTTTCAGATATAGTTCTTAGGGAATAGTGCTTATTTATGGCCTTTTTGGCGACCATAAAATCTTTCAGGTATTCGCGATAATCGTAATATTCAAATAGTGATTTCATTATTAATAGTATAATATTTCTTTTAGCAATAGACAAAAATAATAGAGAAATACTGTTGTCATGAGACAACAGTTGGTTGTTTAAATATACCAGGCTCGAGTACAAGATTGTGTTTTGGGTATTCTTAGAAATAATAGGGAAATAGAATGGTTTATCAATGGCTTTTTAATTGGGTAACTGTTCTATTTTGGGCAGATAATCATGGGCACATTTTAGAAGGAGAAGGATCAGGCATTTTTAATCATGCGCACCCAATCCATAGGCAGATCTTCGGCCCATTCAATAACATGTTCTTCGGGTAGATTGGATTTTATTGATGCCAGAATAGTTATGATTAGTTTTGGTACTTGATCGAAAGGCAACTTGAATTGGTTGCTGAGATCTTTAATGAATTGATTTAAGGAGATATTAGTGATGTTTTCCTGATGTCCTCGCAGTTTATCGAGGGTTAATTCAGAGGGGAGGTCAGCAGCAAATTTTTTCGCAGTTGACTCTTTCATTCGGCTTGCAATATGTCCCAAAACAGATTTGATCATCGCATCGGCCTCTTTTTCATCGGCTACAAAATTTAGTTCGCTGACATTTTTTAGAAGAGATGAATAGTGCATTAAAATTTCCTTTTTGTTGAAAAGTCACCTTTTGGGCACGCATTAGAAATCTATCAGCAAAAAATAAACCGTATGGTTATATAAAAGTTATGCACTTATTTAAAGATTATAAAATTTGAGTTGTAAGAGAACATAGGTAAGGATCGAAGGTTGGATTGTAAAAAAAATTACTTTCAGGTATACAACTTGTAGGGAATAATAGTGAGCTGTATTCTTAATTAATAGAATACAATACAAATTTTTAGCATTTGCACGAGAGGAATTACAGAAGAGTATGCCATCTATCTTAATTGTTGAAGATGAATCGGTAATGGCAATGCTTTTGACTATTCGATTTAAAAAGGCTGGTTTTGTAGTTTGTGGAGCGGCCTCCTCAGGAGATGAAGCAATTGAATACGCAAATACGAAATCACCCGATTTTATTCTTATGGATATTCGTTTGTGCGGGGATATTGATGGAATAGAAGCTGCTCGAAGGATTCTAAAAGATCATACTACAAAAATCATCTTTATGACTGGATATTCAAATGAAGAAGTGATTCAAAGAGCTCAGGAGTTAAACCCGCTTGACTATCTGATTAAACCTTTCGATATCTCGGAACTAGTTGAAAAAGTAAAGCTTGTTTCACAAGATTCAAAATAGAATACCTCTGCCATTTCAATCAGTACTAAATGCAGTTAACAAAAGCTTGATTATTGGATAAGCGATTCATATCGTTCAGGCATAATAACAGCTTTTTAGGAAACCAGTTGGAGAATACTTGATATATGCAGCCTCGAGCATAGTAGCAACCTCTTCATGTCCATAATCTATAGCCATCTGAAGCGCTGATTTACCATTGCGATCAGCTTTAGTAATATCCAGACGGGAATTTGCATTAACTATTGCATCGACTGTATGAATATATCCATAACTGGCTGCGATCATTAGTGCTGTGCGGCCACCACAGTTTGTCAGATTGGGATTTGCTCCATAGAAAAGAAGAAGTGAAGCTATTTCATGATGACCATACGTACAGGCCATCATGAGAGCGGTATGTCCTGTATAATTGGCAGCATCAACATCAGCTCCGCGATTAAGCAGCTCTCGAATTATTTCGTACTTATTTTTAACAGCACTTTTGCGTAAAGCAGTCCACCCCTTTGGCCCCTGAGCATCAGGATTTACCCCGCTATCAAGTAGCTCTTTAACTTTTAGAAGATCACCATTCGAAGCCGCATCAACAAATTCCATACTATTATCAACCAACAGTCTCAAATTTTTAGTGTCTTCAATGTAAAACATAGGTAACTTCCTTACAAATAGCATACAAACAAAATGAAAGCTATCATGCATTCTCTTTATATGCAAATGTGATGCAATCAAAATCGTTTTAATTGTCAAAGTTGACATATAAGCAAAAGGCCGGCATCGTTTCTTCTTATAATACGTATTGAACTATAAATTGTCACTATTTAATAAATTTAAATAGTGTTGTGGAATAATTTGACATAGCATAAGATGATGAGTTGTAATCATGTGGTAAGCAAATTCGATAATGATACATAAGGGTCAGAGTGGTACAAGTTGAATTGTTCTTTGCAATTAATTGCGGAATGATAAGAAAACATTGGATTTGAATGGTAAGAACGGCTCTTGATTTGCTCACCAATATAATGGAATTCTGTAGTTAATCTGTAGAAAGAGATTCTAAATAGAAGCTTCAAGAATACTTGATTAAATCAAAAATTGAATAAATACTGCAAAAAAGAGTAATTAGTAATCCAACGGAGGTTTATCATGGAACCAAAAGGTTTTGATGAGATTAGAGCCACAGCTCCATTTACACTACCACCTCTCCCTTTTTCCCAGAATGCTTTAGAGCCCATTATTTCAGAAAAAACAATTTCATTTCATTATGGTAAACATCACAAAAAATATGTTGATACTACAAATGAACTGATAAAAGGAACACAGTTAGAGAAGTCAACTCTCGAACAGATAATCAGAGAAACTTCAGGTAAAGCGAATATGCATAAACTTTACAATAATGCAGCCCAAGCCTGGAATCACTGGTTTTACTGGAATTGCCTTACTTCTGGAGGCGAAAAGATGCCTAAGGGTAAGTTATCAGAAGCTATTAAGTCATCTTTTGGAAATTATGATAATTTTGCCAAGGAGTTAATAAACGCCGCTACGGATCAGTTTGGAAGTGGGTACGCATGGGTTGTTCGTGATAATGGTAAGTTGAAAATAACTACTACGACTAATGCAAACAATCCGATCTCTCACGGACAAAAACCACTCTTTGCAATTGATGTATGGGAACATGCTTATTATCTCGATTACCAGAATAAGAGAATTGATTATGTTACTGCTATTATCGGTAATTTAGTTAACTGGGAGTTTGTTGAGAAAAATCTATTGGAGGATTAAGTTTACAAAAAAATATATGAGTTAATAATGCTTTTGTAATATTAGTCTTAATCATAACACACGTCCTGAATCATCGGGAGGATGTGTAAAACTGCAGAAAAAAGGTTAAATATGTAAGCAGATGAATTTTCATGATTCATCTGCTTTGCTTTTTTATATAGTATCTTAGAAATGGTGAGCTTAATCTATTCCTTAATTAGTAATTAGAGAAACAATTTCATTATAGGTATTTCCATTAGTTGATGTCAGTACCAGAAGGAAAAGAGGGGGAATTTTTCGCTGCAGAATTATCATATCACCAGATATATAACGTTGGGAGAAAAGCCGTTTACCTTCAAGTGTAAATGCAGCTATAGTTCCTTCAAATTTACTTGATAATTGCAGCCGAATATTGTCGTTTGTGTACTTTTGTGAAGCAATGAAGCTCTTTTTTAAGGCTTTTTTACTTAATTTGCGATCAGTTGCACTTTCTGAGATGATTAATTTGGGATAACGAATAGCTTTATAACAATTCCAATTAGGTTCTGTGAGATCGATCACCCGCTCTCTACATCCACGCGCGGTAGAGGATGCTTCTGAAACGACAACTTCAGTTATTGTATCTGCTTCAATAACAAGCAGGGCATGATTGCCACAATTTGCGGTCGCCATTACCAATGCATCACCGGGAAGAATTTCTGAAAAAGAAACTGTTTTAAAGGTTGTACTGTTGTAAAAAGTACCGGTTGCAACCCGGGGATGATCCCAGACAAAGCTGAGAAACCCGGAACAATCGGTTCCAGTGATTCGATTCGAAGGATCGCCATAATTGGTATAGTGACACTGATGTGAACCGACCAGAAATCCCATACTCAGTCGTGACTGGAATAAAAACCAGGGGTCTTCGCCACCATAGGAGTAAGCAATGCCATTATATGTAATCCCGGGTAAGAAGTCACAATGAAGGTATACACTATCAGCATTTACACAAGTAGCTCCATAAGTAGAATACCATATGGGATCAGTATTGACAGAATCGGGAATCCATTGAATGTGAACACAACTATCAGAACGAGTTATAACGCTGTCAACATTGAATGCATACAGGTTTATAACCGATATAATAACTGTTGAAAATATAAATTTCATTAACAATCTGCTGCTCATCTTGTTTGATAAAGGTGAATGCCTGTATTGTCAACAATACATTGTATAAGCATATTCTTATAAAGCACGATATGTTTTCCTGAAAAATGAAAAACTGGTCGTTTTATGGAAACATTTTTGTTGTTCCAGAATGTCTGCCCCGATATTTCCTCGACTGCTTTTCTGGAATGATAAAGGAGTATCTTTTTGTCTTTTGGGAAAGAGATAATCTTTGATTTCTGAAGTTTTCCATTTTCATTGAATGGAAATACAGAATAGTTGTTACCAAGAATAATTGTGTTTCCGTCAAGAAATATCCGGTTAATGATACTTTTACTGCGCTTAGGATTTTTTAAAAAATCAGATGGATAAGCTATGCTTCTGAGGTGGGATCCATTTGTACAATCAAAGTATTCCAGACGAAAGTCCACAGCATTAAGGAAAATCGCCTGATTATCTCTAATAATGAAATCATCACCAACATACGTTGCTCGTCCTATACTTTCAAGTCCGGTGCGTGAAATAATTGCTCCAAGGGAATCAATCCTGATAATGGATCGATCAGACATGTCATAAAGGTAGATATAATGTTCATCCGATGCTATAGCACTGACCGTCATCTGTTCGCCAGCTTCCGTTGCTGATAAGGTAAACTGGCTTCCCCAATGTGCATCAAGCAATACATCAGCTTTTGTTTGCGCACTAATGACTTCTATAATAAAGCAAATTAATACGCTTGAGATAATCGTCATGGTTTTAGCATTTGAATACATTGATAATTTTTGTCCTTGCGTTCAAATAAAGATTATGGATTATTATACATTTTATTTAGGTTAAAAAGAACAGTAAAATAAACTTTATAATGTAAAGTAGAGATGACGGCCGGACGCCTCTACTTTACATGCTGAAAAATATGATTACCTGATTCTTTAAAAAACTATCTTTATGAAAAGCTTTTTTGGGGGTTCCTTATTGATGAATTCCGTTTTATTTTTATGAAATGTGTTTTGAACTAGAAAAAAAATAAACAGATGCATATTCAAGTTTCCGCAAAACAAAAAAAATTAATCATGAGTGGTTCATTTTGATTAAAAAAGCAGAAATCAATTCAAATCAGTCTATGTCGATAACGCTTATCAGACATGGCGAACCTGTGGCTTTTTCTAATATCTCCATGCTTTCTATTGTAAAAGGTATTGAAATCAAAAAGTTTCTTGATAATTACAACCAATGTAAAATAATTCTCCCCACCGCAGTACCCCTGTACTTGAAGAAAATTGTGGAAAGTGGAGATTGCTTTATTTCCAGTAATTTTAGGAGGACTAGAGAGTCTTTAACTTACCTTGGAGTACATGAGTTTGAAATTAATGATCTGTTCAATGAAGCTGAATTGCCTTATGGAATGTTTAAAAACTTGCGAATGCCTCTTTTTATCTGGGCCTTTTTGTTACGAGCTGCATGGGTATCAGGATATAACAGAAATTGTGAATCAATCAAAAACTTCAAGATAAGGATAAAGAGAGCAAAAAAGTATTTGGATGAAAAGCTGACAGAAAATAGCAACATAATTGTGATGGCTCATGGTCTGAGCAATTTTACCTTAGGAAGAGAATTGAAAAGAGATAATTGGGAAATTTTGGAAAGTGTAAATGGAAACAAATTCTGGTCATATAAGAAATATTACAAGATGTTTCAGAGTTAGTATTGGACGCCAAATTAAGATAAAGGCCCTTATGTTACTATTGCTGCAGAATTAGTGATGAATAGACAATTAAATCATCTATAGTGAAAAAATCGGTATTTTTCAAATTTTATCTGCTTTATTTTTCATCAATTCAGTACTCTATAACATAAAATATTTATATCCCGCCTCGGTTGTTTATTTCACATTTGATATAGTGCTCATTACGAAGAGCGGTTTTTACATCATAATATCTGATAGTTATTTGGATTACGATGATTATTGTTTATACTATGTATAAGAGCTGCTCACAGAAAAACTCAAATATCCATAATGACTGAATCTGCTTTGTCGTACTTGAAAATTCTAAGCCTGGGTTTTCATATATATAAAAAGGTCTTCAACCTTTTTTCTTGCCCAGGGGGTGGTCCTTAGAAATTTTAAACTCGATTTAATACTAGGATTATTTGTGAAACACTTAATGCGAATCATCTCGCTTAAAGCTTCCCAGCCATAATGTTTAACAAGTTCATTGAGCATATTTTCAAGAGTAACACCGTGAAGCGGATCATTGTTTTGAGCGCAGATCATTTTTTCTCTTCATTTTAAGTTTTTGATATTTTATAAAATACTAAAAATATATGTAAAAATGCATTCAATCTTTTCGGTAATTTAAATTTGTGGTTTAGCAAAATTTGAAGAGATTGTAAGGAAATCAGGGTATCAAAGCAATTTATAAATAATGATTTCAGAGTTAATTTGTTTTGGTTTTACAATTAGCTGGGACTGTGAAGAAAAAAGTACTGCCTTCTCCCAGTTTAGATTTTACCCAGATAGTACCGCCGTGTGCCTGAATTATCTCTTTGGAAATAGATAGCCCAAGCCCGCTCCCCTTAGTTTTACTGGATCGGTTGTTTTTCCCCCGATAAAAACGATCGAAAATTTTGGGTATATCATCTTCTGCAATTCCACTGCCAGTGTCCTGAACAGCGACAAGAAATTCTGAGTTTTTCATATCGATGCAGACGGTGATTTTTCCACCTGCGCCGGTGTGATGAATTGCGTTATATAGTAAGTTAAGATAGACCTGTTTTAATTTTTCTTTGTCGCCATGAATTTTGGGAAGCGAGCTGCAATTGACCTGATAGGAAACACTGATCGCTGGAGGAATCCGCATCGCATTAATAGTTTCTTTTGTGAGTTCGATGATATCAAATTCTTCTATATTAAGTTCAGCCGACTTTTTTTCAATTCTTGCGATATCCAGTAAATTGGTAACAAGTTTGGATAATCTGATCCCTTCTGATTCTATTATATGAAGGTAGCGTTCTCGTTCTTCATTGTCAATATGTATGTCTTTTGATAAGAGTGTCTGAGTAAACCCGATAATACTGATAAGAGGGGTTCGAAGTTCATGCGAAGCCAATGAGACGAATTCGTTTTTTTGTTCATTGAGCATTTTAAGTTGACTGTTAGCTTCTTCAAGCTCACGATTTGCTCTTTTTAGCTCTTCATTGATTTTAAGGATATCATTCGCATACTTTTCAATCTTTTCCTGATAATTTTTTAATTCAGTGATATCTGTATGTGTGCCGATCATTCGCATTGGAACTCCGGTATTAGTAAATTGAATTACCTTTCCTGAGGAAAGAATCCATTTCCAGTCTCCTGTGCGAGTTCGCATACGGTATTCACTTTTGAGAACAGATCTTTTGCCTTTTAAACATGCATTGAAAGAGCTAAGCGTTTTTTCCTTATCATCTGGATGCAACCAGTTAATAATCATTTCAAGTGAAACATGAAGCTCTCCGGGGTTGTAGCCAAGCATTGTTTCCCATTCAGGGCTGACAGTAATAGACCCGGTAAAAAAATCGAAATCGAATAAACCCTGATTTGCGGCCATAAGTGCCAGGCGCAACCTTTCTTCACTGACACGCAGTTCTTCCAATGCCTGTTTACGAATGGAAATGTCGGTAACCATATTCAAGATACCGGTAAAGTGTTTTTTTGAGTCAGTCAGTGGAGTTGCGGAAACAAAGGTCCAAAGTACATTACCCTTGTTGTTAACGAATCTGGTCTCATAAGTTTGTGGAGTGCCATTTTTCAGAGATTCAAGCAGCTCATTGAAATGCGGTTTATCTTCTTCAAAAATAAATTTACATATTTGCTGTCCGGGTAATTCATAAATCGTACATCCGAGTAAAAAAGACATGTGGTTATTAACAAAAGATATCCTAAGATTTTCATCAAGGACAAGAATGCCTTCATGTGCAGTATCGACGATTTGCCTGTATTTTTCTTCGCTTTCTTTGATTCGCAAACGAGCGGCTTCAAGATCTTCGAGAATGTTAAGCAGTGCAGTGGTTCTTTGATCCTGAAAATCTTTGATCTCATTTAGTTCGTCAATTTGTCTTTGCAGTTGAGGATAATAACTTTTTTTGAGAGATTTTTCACCCAACCCGATGATCTGCTCTCTTCGAGTTCTATTATCAGGATCGGAATCAGAGTGCATTTTCATATATCTCCTCGATATCTTGTATCGAAGGTTCTTTAGGATTGGTTGCGGTACAAGGGTCATAATACGCATGTTTAGCACAAAATGGAATATCGTTTTTTTGTACTCCCATATCGGAAAGAGATTTAGTAACTCCGACCTCTCTTTTAAAAGAGATGATACTCTCAATTAACCTCTGTTTTTTTTGATTATAGGTGAGACCTTTACAATCGATGCCTATAGCTTCAGCAATATGACAATACTGTTCAGCAGCACTGTCGAAATTGTAATTGATGACATGCTCAAGCATAACCGCATTGCATTCGCCATGGGCAAGATCGTATTTGCCACCCAGACTATGGGTCATGGCATGAACTAAGCCAAGGCTGGCATTTGAAAACGCGAGTCCGGCTAGTAAACTGCCTAACATCATGAAATTGCGGTAATCCACTTCAGTGGGATATTCCGCAGCCTTTGGAAGAGCTTTCTTGACCAATCGTAAAGCCTCAAATGCATGCATGTCAGTAACAGGTGAGTTTGCATTGGAGACAATTGCCTCGATACCGTGGGTGAAAGCATCCATTCCGGTATTTACAGTTAATTCCTTTGGCATTGTAGTAGAAGTCAATGGATCAATAAGCGCGGCATCGGGTACGATTGCTTTACTGATTATAGCTATTTTCAACAGGCTTTCTGAATCGGTGATGATCGCAAATTGGGATACATCAGCAGAAGATCCAGCGGTAGTAGGCACGCAAATCAGTGGTGGACTAGGTAATGAGATTTTGTCAACTCCAGCAAACCTTAGAATGTGTTCATCATTACTTGTTACAATACCTATACCCTTTGCACAATCCATTGGGCTTCCACCACCAACAGCGATTATTATATTACATTGCTTTTGAAGATAAAGTTCTGCTCCTGACATCACCTCATAGTCTCTGGGATTAGGTGAAACATCAGAGAAAATTTCATATTTAATACCCTCTCGTTCCAGTACGGCTTGAATTTTTCCGGCCCAGCCATAAGAAATTACTCCCGAATCAGTGACAAGAAGAGCCTTTTTTACACCAAGATTTTGGGCATATTGAGGTACTAAATCAATTGCACCTTCGCCCAAAACAAATTCCGGTATGACAAATTTTCTTGGTTCCATATAATCCTTTCCGGCTTACTTCTGCAGGCGAGTTTCCAGTTCATGGATTTTGTTTTTCAATTCGATCATCTTTAATTCCCGTCCAACAATCAAACGTTCCATCCGTTCCAATTCAGCATTTCTTTTTCGAAGTAATTCTTCAGCTTGTTTGCGCTCAAGTATTTCATTTTTAAGATTTTCGTTCATCAAAACTAATTCTGTAATACGTTCTTTTACTCGTGATTCCAGTTCTTCTTGTGACTTTTTTAAGTCAGTTTCCAGTTGATTTCTTTTTTCAATCTCAGATTCAAGCTGAATATTTGTGAGATGGAGTTGCTCTGCCTGTTTTTGAAGCAGCAGATTTTGGTTACGGACTTTAAGATATGTGTCGATACAGTGTAAAAGGGTATCGTTGTTTACAGGTTTAGTAACGCAATCATCTGCAATGGATAACAATTCTTTACATTTAAAGTTATCATCTATCATTAAAATTACAGGCGTTCCATAAGTATTGTCACTTGATTTTAACATACGTACCAGTTCAAATGAATCTGTTTCAGGAATGTCACTATCCAGAAAAATTAAATCAGGTGTTTTACAATGTAAATTTTTAACATCTTTTATTACACCTTGTAAAATTTCTACACAGAAACCCTTTTCAATAAGAATATCTTTGATGCTTTTGACAGATGAGATGCAGTAAACAATAAACAGGATAAGAGGGACATGGTGATTCGCATTGTCTCCTAATTCGGATAGCGTATCACGAATTGTAGTCATATCGTGTTAACCAGTTTTGTATCGTGTTCAAAAATTCTACCTGGAAAAATAGCAGCTCTACTGAAATATTATGCAATTTCAGGTTAATTCTTTATGAATTAGTGTGCACATTCCATACCAAAAGGTAATGAGAAGAGAATCTGTTTAGTTTCTGTTAAGAATTAACATACGCTCCCTCTAAATCCACCCCTTCGGGTACTTCCCCGCAGGAGGCTTTTGAGAATGCAGATCTTTGATAATTTGGAGTTCTTACAAGTCCCTCTGCGGATTAAGGGACGATAATTTTATGTCACAAGAATACAGCTATTTTAAACAAATACTATTTAAATAAATTAAGAAAATGTGGGATAAAAAGATGTTTTAATGTTAAGAAAAGGTGGACTCTTCTCTTAAAAGAGTCCATCGGAAGAATTCTTTAATTGGAGTTACCAGTTGCATCCTGGATAATTTCTTTAATATCTTTGCTGCGCTTATGGAAAATGTAGGTTCCATGCTCAAAACCATTTTTGGATATGTCCCAGCCGCTCCATGAAACAAAATCACCGTATTTATCCTTTGTATTGTAAACCGCTGTTGTTTGGTCATCAAATACCCACGTCATTACTGTATCTGATTGATCGAAATTTACCTGAACATCTCTGAATTTATGGTAAATGGTTACATCTAGATCTGATGATCCTATTCCTATCAGCTTCAGTAGTTCAACGATAGATTTCTGGCCAGGCAGACCTTCAAGTTTCATTTCAATGGTGAATCTGTCAACATCACCATCACCAATAAACCATTCTCCAGCCGTTAAACTCAAACTGGCGTAGTTCATTACCTGGTCGATCGTTGACATTACTTTAGTATAGTTGTTGTTTCCATATACGATATGAAGAAACATGGGCCCGCCGGTTGAACTCACTTGATTGGCGCTTCCTAAATAGAATGCGGTAACGGGAAAGTTTATATCTTTTGTAATGTTTGAATCATTATCATCGTATGCTTCTGTAAGGACCCATACCCCTTCCATTTTGTCTTTTGTCGGAGTGTTCAGACTCTCAAACGGATCCCAGGAACAGTTTAAAAAAACAAGCGCTGTGACTAGTAGACAATACCTGATACTATAAATACCTTTTAACATTTGTACTCTCCTTAGAAAACATAAGATCAATTCCGACCGGGAAATACATGGTTACAAATTATATCACGTGGTAAGATCACATCAAAGAAATTACAACCATCCATTTAGTAATAGGAAAAATTTTCAAAAAGAACCCTTTTTGAATATGCAACATAGTAGGGATACTCCTCTTAAATGATCTCAGTAAAGATCATGCGAACAACTCCAGACAAAACATACCTTTAAGTTTACCATCAGCTCATGTTTATTTAAAGGGAGAATTTATTTCGCATTCCTAAACGATTTTAATTATATGCATTCGATATGAATCAATGTGATTAGATTTTCGATTGGGATGATTTTTGCAGTTTTCAATAGTTTAATCAAATTAGTTGTAAAGTGCTGCATAGATGTGGATTACTATTATGACTAGAACGAAAAATTTCAATCATTGGAGCTGGTCCGGGAGGTCTTTCTGCAGCGATGATTCTAAGCCATAGAGGCTATGATGTTACTGTTTTTGAAAAGGAAGCTGATCCTGGTGGGAGAAATCGTGCTTTTCACCTGGGGCCCTATACGTTTAATTTCGGTCCTACATTTTTTATGCTGCCAAATGTCCTCAAAGAAATTTTTTATTTATCCGGTAAACAATTCGAAGATTATCTCGATCTAATCCGAATTGAGCCAATGTATAATCTTGCATTTGAAAACATGGCGATTCAGCACTATAATGATCAACATAAAATGCAGCAGGAAATTGAAAATAAATTTCCAGGTAATGAAAACGCTGTCACTGATTTTTTGAATAAAGAAAAAATACGTTTTGAAAGAATGTATCCTTGCCTGAAAAAAGCATATCCTTCGATATTTAGCATGGTTTCGTTGCCATTGATTCGTGCATTGCCACAGCTATCAATATTTAAATCTCTTTTTCAGGTATTGGATCACTACTTTAATGGAGAGCAGTTGATCGTCTCTTTTACATTTCAATCCAAATATCTTGGTATGTCACCATGGAAATGTCCTGGTGCATTCGGCATAATTCCCTATATTGAACATAAATATGGAATAGATTACCTGCGAGGCGGGTTGGGTACGATCTCTGTAGCGATGTCAAAAGTTGCAGCCGAGAATGGGGCGAAAATTCGTCTGTTAACGCCTGTTCATAAGGTAGTAGTAAAAAATGGTACTGCTCAAGGGGTAGAACTTAACAACGGAGAGTTTTTTCCATCAGATGCAGTTGTTCTCAATGCTGATTTCGGTTTTGCAATGAAGACTTTGTTTGCGCCGGGAGTAATAAAAAAATGGAAGCCGGAGAATTTACTGAAAAAAACATATTCCTGTTCTACCTTTATGCTTTATTTGGGACTTGATACACAGTACAAAGAGCACCATCATACGATACTTTTTGCAGATAATTACCGTAGCGAAATGAACAGTATCGAGAAAAATGAAAAATTGAACGAAGATTTTTCAGTATATCTCAATAATGCAAGTATTATTGATCCAACACTTGCACCGCCGGGACATAGCGCGCTCTATATATTAGTCCCGGTTGCTAATTTAAAAAGTTCAATGCAATGGACAAAAGAGGAATGCATGGCATTTCGCAATAAGATCATAAACAGAATAAAACTGCGCACTTCGATGAATGATATTGACCAGCATATAAAAGCAGAGTTTATCATTTCACCACGCGACTGGGAGCATAATCACAATCTCTTTATTGGGGCAACTTTTAACTTAGGTCACACTCTTAACCAGATGCTTTATTTCAGGCCACATAACCGTTTTGAAGAAGTAAACAGATTATATTTATGCGGAGGAGGAACACATCCCGGTTCTGGCTTACCGACAATATTTGAATCTGGTCGAATCAGCTCCGATCTGATATCAAAGGATCTTCCCTTAAAAAAGTAAACGTCTCATTATTGAGATCGCTTTCCATGATAATCGATAAGGAGGATATAGAAGTCGAAACTCAAATACAGATGATTTTCTCATTATACTTCGGATGTAACTGAATTGATTAAATCCTGCCTTACCACCATATTTTCCCATACCACTGCAACCTATACCACCGAAAGGTAAACCACGCGCGACCATTAAGTGTAAAGTCCCATTATAGCAGATATTTCCTGATTTCGTCTCCTGTTCGATGCGTTTTTGTAAGTAATTACTATTTGTAAAACAATATATTGCTAAAGGTGATGGATGAGTGTTAAGGTAATTGATTATCTCATCAAGGGAATCATAGGTAATTACAGGAAGAATCGGTCCAAAGATTTCCTCCTGCATCAAGGGACTGTCCCATTTTACATTAGTCATTACAGTTGGAGCAATATACTTTTGTTTACGGATACACTTGCCACCAGTTACGACCTGACCACAACGGATCAGTTTCTGTAGACGATCGAAATGTGAATCATTAATGATACGTGCATAATCAGGGCTTTTTAAGGGATCGCTTCCAAACATATTTTGTATAAATAAATTTAAACAGTTAATAAATTCACGATTTTGTGTGCGAGGAATAAGGACAAAGTCTGGTGCCACACAGGTCTGGCCCGCATTGAAGAATTTCCCCCAGGCGATTCGCCTGGCAGCAGTTTTCAGGTTACAATCAGCACTTACTATGCAAGGATTTTTCCCTCCGAGTTCTAAAGTGACCGGAATAAGGTGTTCGGCACATTGTTTCATAACAATGTGTCCGGTTCTGGTACTACCTATAAAGAACAGATAATCAATATTTGATGAAATCAGCTTGGATGTGATTTCAGGGTTCCCAGGAACAACAGACACTTGCTCTGGTAAAAACGAGTCAGATAGTATCGAATGAATACATTCAGCAGTTGCAGGGGTGAATTCAGAAGGTTTTAGAATGACACAATTCCCGGCGCTGATGGCATTCACTAATGGGCGCATGATAAGTCCAAAAGGATAGTTCCAGGGGCCAACGATAAGTACCGATCCGAATGGATAGGGGAATTGCCATGCTGATGCGGGTTGATTTATTAGAGGGATTCTATGAAAATGTGGACGAATCCAATTTTTCAAATTTTTGAGATTATCTTCAATTTCGTTAAGAACTGTACAAAGCTCGCTCGTGTAAATTTCGATAAGAGGTCGTTTGAAATCGGATGATAGTGCGTGAATGATTGTATTCTGATTGGAAAGGATTACGTTTTTTAGTTTTTGCAGGACATCGCGACGGTAAGTGAATTGTAAAGTTTTTCCAGTCAGGAAGAAAGTCTTTTGCATCTGTACTATATTGTTATAATCAATTTTCATTTGAGCTCCGTGAAACACTGGCCAGTCATTTGCGGTTAAAACTTTGTGATTATCAACAAGTGTGCCTTTAATGGATTAGGCTTATGAGTAAACCACCTCATGTGATCATAATTGGCGCAGGACTGGGCGGATTGGCTTCAGCGATTTATTGTGCATCGAAAGGAATAAAAGTTACAATTGTAGAAAAAAACAGTCATGCTGGAGGTAAATGTAATCTTTTAGTAAACGGGGGATTTTCTTTTGACCTTGGACCATCGATTCTGCTATTACCGGATATTTTCCGTTCTGTTTATCAAATCGCAGGGAAAAAATTTGATGATTATGTAAGTATAAGGCCTCTTGATATTCAATGGAGAAGTTTTTTTTGTGATGGGACAGTTATTGACCTCTATGCAGATTACAAGAAAACTGCAGATTGCCTGGTAATACCTGGAAAGACAAAGAGTAACAGATTTGAAGCGTTTTATAAGTACGCAACGCATCAGTATACAGTTTTAAACGAACTCTACCTTAACAGAAACATAAATTCTCTATTTGACCTGCTGAAATGCAAAGACATTTTCAAACTGTTTACACTTGATCTTTTCAGAACAATGCACGGAAGTACAAAGTGTTTTTTTAAAGATAAGCATCTTATAGATGTTTTCGATTACTTTATAAAATATGTGGGCTCTTCGGCATATAAAGCTCCTGCATTCATGAATTTGCTTTCCGGAGCACAATTCTCGACAGGGTTATGGTATGTAAATGGAGGAATTTATAATATTGTCAGGGGATATCTCAGGTTAATCGAAACGATCGGTGTTGAAATAAAGCTCAACTCCGAAGTCAAGATGATTATAACAAAGGGAAATAAAGTTTCGGGAGTTCTTCTCCACACAGGAGAACAAATTTACGCAGATGCAATAATATCAAATATGGAAGTGTTGCCTGTTTACCAGATGCTTTTACCTTGTGCTAAAAAAACGACTGAATGTATGCGGAAGTTTGAACCATCATGTTCAGGACTTGTTATACATTTAGGAGTGGATAAAGTGTATACCGAATTGGCACATCATAATTTTTTCTTTTCAGAAGATCAGCAAAAGTACTTTCACTCTGTATTTGAGGAATACCAGCTCCCTGAGGATCCTACAATCTATGTGGTTGCTCCTTCAAGAAGCGATCCGTCCGTTGCTCCATCAGGATATGATAATATAAAGATTCTTCCTCATATACCACATCTTGTTCCGGGCAGACATTTAAGTCAATCAGAATATAAAGCATTTGGAGAAAGAGTTATTCAAAAGCTCGAACAAATGGGGCTGTATGATCTTCGAAAACATATCATTTTTCAGGATTTCTGGACTCCTTATGATATTTATAATAAGTACTACTCAAATGAAGGATCGATTTACGGAATAGTTACCGATTTCTGGAAAAATTATGCATTTAAAGCTCCGAGACAAAGCAGAATGTTCAAAAATTTATTCTTTGCAGGAGGAAGTGTAAATCCGGGAGGAGGCATGCCGATGGTGACACTGTCAGGGATGCATGCGGGGAAAATGGTTGTGCAGCAGTTTAACAGAAAATATGTGTAGATGTACACCTCAAAAGTGGAATAAGCAATTTCAAAGAGAAAATCTAATAAAGTCAACTACTAGGAAAAATGGAAAAAATGTATTATTATTGAATACGGGAATACGAATGAGATAACTTATTCGTTGGTTGCTATTAGTCAATTAAAAAATTACAAGTATGAGAAATGCATTGTTAATATTAAAAATTTCAATCGACAATATCAAATGGTTCAATATTTACTGAATTTGAGAGTAGAATAAAAAAATAAGAAATGATCATAGTGAGTTCGATGGAAATATGATATTATTAACCCAAATTGATAACAATCAATACTTAGTAAAAGTATTTTATGGGACAAATGGTGATCTTTACAATTTGATTGATCAAGTTTATAAAAATATGTGATCACTGTAATGTTAATTTTTTTTCAAGAGTATCAAGCAGAACGGGAATAATTCCCGCTATGCTCTAAAAAAGTAAGATCCCACCGTACTAAGCTAATACTGGTTCCTTAATCTTCTGCTGAACTTCCTTTTGCGTTTTCTTTTTCTTTGGAGTTGGAGCATTGTGAATCATCTGTATTATTTCAGGACCATGCCACTGAAAAGGAGCAGTATCATCTCTCCAGTAAAGTACAGGCTTTCCATTCTCAATGGTGACAAGTTCCAGATTTCCATACTGTCCGAAATTACTCTGAATCATTGAAACCGCGTTTACTTCTGTACATCCGAAATAAACCGGCCCGTTCCAGAAATTTCCTTCTTTACAGTAGTGAGCAAATCCGCCGCCCTTTACCGGGGCTACTAATTCAAGATTTCCCGGCAGACTGCTGCTTTCTCTTTGAATTAACGATGGAACTCCGGTGAAACCAGGACCCCCAAAATAAAAGGGGCCAAACCAGTGATACGGTATAGAATTTTCCCGCCAATAGTAAACTAATCTGCCATGCTTCTTTTCTATTGCGACAACTTCAAGACACCCATGCTCACCATAATTATTCTGGATCAACGCAACACCGGAAATCTTTACATCAGGATCACCAAAAAAGACAGGCTCTGTCCATGGGAAGCCACTACTATGATTATCTCTTGAAAGATGAGCCAAACCACCGTTTTGCATAGGAATAACCAGTTCAAAATTGCCTTGTGATCCACCCATATTACCTTGAATAAAAGCGGGATTGCCGCTGAAATCATAAGAGGAAAAGGCAGCTACAATTTCCTTATGCCAATTAAAAGGCCAGGTATCCTCGCGCCAGTAGTAGTGGAGGTGATTATTGCATCGGGCAATAACTTCCAAATTCCCTGAATCACCAAAAGTGCTTTGGATCATGCAGCAAGAAGAAATATTAGTGGAGTCAATTAGAGTCGGCCCATACCACTTAAGCGACGGATCATCATTGTTGCGCAAGTAGTGCTCTAGTCCAATTCCAGGCCGAGGAATAACAAGTTCGAAATTACCTCTGACTTTACCAAGATTTCCCTGTTTAAAGAAGCCACTGCTTGACCGTGCATGATTATTTTGATAATGTATAGCAGGTGTATAGAATTTCCTTAAAGTCCAATCACCAAGAATATTCCATGAATAGCATTTTTTTCTGTCGGATGGATTCTTAGCAAGAGTTGCATTTTGTGATTCCTGTTGGAAGTATTCTTTCCATCCATTACCAAGATGCGCTTCATCAGATGAACCGAATCCGATTCCAAATCCTTTTGGCCCTTCGGCATACATTCGCGATCGGGATAAAACGGAGAGACCATTTAGAAAAAACAGAATTCCTTCAGATGTCTGACAAGCGCCATATTCCTGGCTGTTATAGGGAACCGTATCTGCTTTGTCAGGAGTATTTGCATCAAATCCAGTATGAAGAAAGAAGCTGGGAGTTGTATTCTGAAGAACTTTATTTTCATACAATGTTCTGTAAAGATTAAGATCAGCTGTATGGAGTCCTTCAAAAGAGGGAATAAATTCATTATCTCTTTGTATCCAGCGCCATGGAGAGCCGCCAGATTCGATTTCGATCTGAGCAAAATTATCATTACGGAAGACAGTCATCGATGATGATCTTCCGGATGTATGGGCGCCGATACCACGGATTGTGACGGGTAGTTTCAGCCATCTTACAAAATCCAGTAGTGAAGCATTATGAATTTCATCGGTCGATGTGCTGATACCATAAAATCCATCATTTACTGATTCAAGGCCGAAATCGTACTCTATATTGGAAATAGTGGTTTCATTGCTGCTGTATTTACCATTGCGAAAGGCATGGTTACGGTCGAAATAGTCAATAAACAGTTTTCGTTCAAGTGCAGCACTGTGTTTCCAATTGAAAATATCCGCCGAAACGGTATCGTTGAAGTCTGCGTGTGCAGGTTTACCGTTGCTATCCAGCAAAGAAGAATCCGGGTTTGTTGCAATATGCCGGGCATTTATTCTTGATACGATGATATCGGGCTGAGCGATTGCATTACTGTGAAGTCTGTCGTTTGTTCCCAGTTCGGAGTTCATTTGATTGAACGCGGCGCGGGTACTATCAAGTTGATTTGAGTTCATAATGAGGGTGATAGAGTCTTGCGTTTGTGAGTCAAGCCGCCATTCATCATCTTTTATCCAGAAGAAGTCCTCGAAGGACATGCTGTCTTGCCTGTAATTGCCTCTTTTACAAGTAACTTTGGTCCATCTTGCAGGGAGCATCTGTTCAGAATCAGGTTTAAAGATACCATAATTGATTGTGTCGGATGTATGATAAATGTTTTCCCAATTTCCACTAAGATTTGAAAGCACTATTTCTGACCGGTATCCATGAATACATGCACCTACATGGTAAGCGAGGGTACCAGCTGGAAATGATGCGTTTTCTGAAGGAACGGAAAAAGCTAAAGTTTCGGGTCTGAGCCAGGTGCGGACGATCATTGCTTCAGGAAATGACCCTACAAGTATAGCACCTTCAAATTTTTCATAGGTGTTTTTAATCTCTCTGAAGAACTCTCTAATTGCAAGCAGTTTTTTTCCATCCCTGTGCTGTTTATCTGCGAAAATTTTAGTTTCAATAAACTTTGACTGGAAGCCTTCCTTTTGCAAATCACTTTTAAAGCTGTAGAGGCGTTTCAAAAGATCTGCAGGTGAATAAATGCAATCTGGTATTGGTTCCAGAAGTCTGGATTCGACCAATACGAGAATCATTTTTTTTGAATTATCAAGTTCATCGGTGGCTGATTCAAATGGGAGAAGATTGAGAGATTCGATATCAGGTTGTGAATCATCAGTGGTGGAAAAATTATTGAAACTTTTAAGAATTGAAAAAAAATCCGTGCTCACTACTGCCTCCTTTAGTAAAACAAAGTAAACAATTAAGAGAGATTGCTTTGGAAATAGAGAGGGAACGTAAGGCAAAGAGTAACATTTGTGAGAAAAAAGAGAGGAATCAAATGCCCCACGGTAAACAATAATATAGGTAATAATACAAATATTACGCAAGTAGAAGGATAAAAAAATGGATGGCATCTTAATTGCCGCTTGCGTGATGTACTGTTGGGGGGCTAAAATGTCAGATCAAATAGCTGAAAATCTACCTTTCGAAATAGTCATTCTCCCCATTCGTATCGCGGTTGCATATCCTCTTGTAGCGATTCCAGTGGAAGTTAATTTATCAAAATCCATAAAATTGGTTGAACAATCATGGAGAGATAATCGTCAAATAGGATTATTGACTATCAAAGATCACCTGATTGAAACCAGAAGAGGTCAACAGCAAGAATTCCCGACTTCAGATCAAATATATTCAACCGGAACGCTGGCCACTATAGAACAGATAATAAAAGTAAGAAAGAACGTGCTGCAGGTTATCTTTCAGGGGATTGAAAAGTTTGACATCGAGGAGTGGACAGGTACTGATCCGTATTTGCGCGCAAGGATCAGGATCAGATATGATGAGTATTATGAAGATAATGAAGATATCGAAATGGAAGCAATGAAAAGAAGTTTACGGGATTTATCAAAAGAGGTTGTATTGCTTGCACCGGAATTACCAAAAGAGGTAATTCAAATTATCGATTCAATCGAAAGTACACGTCATTTAATCTACTTTGTGGCTTCAATAGCGAGTCTGACCATAGCAGAAAAGCAGAAAATCCTTGACCTTGATAATTTAAAAGAAAAGTGCCGTATTTTACTTGCGAACCTGACTAAGGAAAAAGAGGTGGTTGCATTGGGAAAAAAGATCCAGGCTGATGTCAGGGAGGAAGTTGATAAAACACAAAAAGAATTTTTTCTTCGTCAGGAACTCAAAGCTATTCATAAAGAGCTTGGAGAAAAAGAAGAAAATATCGTTAGTGAATATACTGAAAAAATTAATAAAGCGAATATGTCTGATGAAGCAAAAAAAGAAGTAACAAAAGAGCTGGAACGATTGACTACAATGTCACCGCAATCAGCTGAATATCCTGTGGTGAAGAATTATCTTGATTGGATTGTTGAGTTGCCGTGGCAAATAAAAAGCAATGACCAGATTGACATTGAAAATGCCCGGCGGATTCTTGATAATGATCATTATGATATTAATGATGTAAAGGATAGGATACTTGAGTATCTTGCGGTAAAGAAAATTATAAAAGAGCGTAATATACCTACAGATAAAGAGTCCGGAGAGACCGCGACGATTCTTTGTTTTGTGGGTCCTCCGGGAGTAGGGAAGACAAGTTTAGGGCAGAGTATTGCCCGTGCTCTTGGACGCAAATTTACAAGGATGAGTTTGGGTGGAATACGGGATGAAGCAGAAATACGGGGCCATCGCAGAACGTATGTTGGAGCTCTTCCCGGACGCATCATTCAGGCTTTGAAAAGAGTTGGCACACGCAATCCTGTATTCATGCTTGATGAAATAGATAAGGTTGGAGTTGACTGGAGGGGGGATCCCAGCAGTGCCTTACTGGAAGTTTTGGACCCTGCGCAGAATCACTCCTTTCGGGATAACTATCTCGATGTGGATTTCGATTTGAGTGAGATCATGTTTATTACAACTGCAAATCAGCTGGAGACTATCCTTCCTCCTTTGCGGGACAGAATGGAAATAATTCAGCTTGACGGGTACACAGAATATGAGAAACTTATAATAGCAATAAAGTATCTAATTCCAAGACAACTGAAGGTAAATGGACTCAGGGAACATGAAATTGTATTTACAGAAGAATCAATCAAGAAAATTATTCAGGATTATACACGCGAAGCCGGTGTCCGTAATCTCGAAAGACAAATTGGAACTGTCTGCCGGAAATGTGTTATAAAGATCGCTTCAAAAGAAACTTCGCAATTGGTAATCTCGCCGGAACAGATTCGTACTTATTTGAAAAGAGAAAAGTTCGAGTCAGAAATATCGGAAACAGTAGATATTCCGGGAATTGTTACCGGATTAGCGGTAACTGATTCCGGTGGGGAAATACTTTTCATTGAAGCTACACATATGAAAGGAAAGGGTGAATTGACAATTACAGGGCAGTTAGGCGCTGTGATGCGGGAGAGCGCTCAGATAGCTCACAGTTTTGTCCGATCAAAAGCTACTCAATTGGGTATCGATCCAGATGAGTTCGGAAAAACCGATATTCATCTTCATGTCCCCGCCGGGGCTACACCTAAGGATGGTCCTTCAGCCGGTTTAGCGATGGTAGTAGCTATCGCCAGTCTCTTTAGCAATAAGCCCATAAACAGCACCATAGGAATGACAGGCGAAGCAACATTACGTGGACGTGTTTTACCAGTTGGCGGAATAAAAATGAAATCTCTGGCTGCTCACCGTGCCGGAATAAAAAAAGTAATTCTACCTAAACGCAATGAGAAAGATCTCGAAGAATTACCTGAAGATATTTTAAAGTCAATTGATTTTGTATTGGTTGAAAAAATTGATGATGCATTAAGGGAAGTTTTCCTGTTATAATATAGAATAGCTATAAGGTAATAAGCTTTAAATTTATTGAAGCTTATGAAAATAAAATTTTGCCTAAGCACGTTTTTTTTACCTTTTCTATAGTAACCCCAAAAGGTGCAGCACTGGGGACCGTATTGGCATTTATGATGTCAGTAATTGGTCTATCACTACCTGAGATGGTTATCTTGTGCAAAGTCTTGAAATCAAGACATATCGCACTTTTATAGCAATTATTGGGTGTGGAATGGTTGCTGTGGTTTTTTATTCAATCTTGTTACAATAAAAATTGTACTTCGAGGTTGAATAAAACCTTAAAATGAAACAGAAACTATTATATAATGTGTCAAATAATTAGTTGTTTGGGCAAATAATGCGATGATTCGGGAATAAATATTATTTAATATTGACTTTGCGGTTTTTAACAGATATATTTCGTTGTGTGGCGAAATATAAAAACAACTATCAACCGAAGGAGGAAAAGATGGCAGATTATAACATTAGCAAAAAATTAAAAAAGTATTTTCACAGAGCAAGTGAAAGAGCTTATCGTCATCGGTGCTGCAATTGCCTGTAACTGCGAAACCTGATTCAAATTTCATTATGATAAGGCACGCAAGATTGACATTTCTAACGAAGATGTGCTCGCAGTGGTAAAAATGGGGATTATGTAAAAGATACATCAGCGCATGTAATTAAAGACCTTGCATACAAATACCTTAATGAGAGTAATAAGCAGGATTGTCGATCGACAACAAGGAATTGGTGCAGCTAATACGGTATATAGACTCTATTGTACATAATAAAGGTGGATTCTAATAATGGATGATTTCATAACTATCTGTAAAGCTCTTTCGGATCCAGGGCGCGTTCGTGCACTGCTTGCATTACGTAATGGAGAATTGTGCGTTTGCCAGATCATTGAGCTGCTTGGCCTTGCTCCTTCAACGGTGTCAAAGCACATGTCGATTCTCAAGCAAGCTGGACTTGTTCTCAGTCGCAAAGAAGAACGTTGGATCTATTATCGATTGATTGAAGAAAAACAAGGTAGCAAAGTAACCAGTAACACAATGAAGTGGGTTTATCAAATGTTAGAAAATGATAAGGAGATTTCGCGGGATGCTAAAGCATTATCCAGAATCACTCAAGAGGACCTATTAAAATTATGCAAAATGCAACGCAACAAATGAAAATACTCTTTCTTTGTACTGGCAACTCCTGCCGAAGCCAAATGGCTGAGGGATGGGCGAGGTATCTCAAGAAAGATATCATTGAACCCTATTCTGCAGGAATCGAAACCCATGGGATGAATCCGAACGCCATCAGGGTAATGGCCGAAGCTGGAGTGGACATTTCAAGTCACCATTCAAAACACATTGATGAATTAAAACATATTCATTTTGATTGGGTCATAACAGTTTGCGACAACGCCAACGAACGTTGTCCGATCTTTCCCGGCAAGGCAAATCGTTTCCACATCAGTTTTGATGATCCACCAAAACTCGCCGAAAATGCCAAAACTGAGGATGAAGCGCTTTCTCATTACCGGCGAGTGCGTGATGAAATCAGAGCATTTGTTGAAAAACTCCCTGAAATCTTGATAAAACCACAAGTGAGCACAGACTAAAAAATGAAGGACATTTCAAATCATGACAAATAATAATTCACCTTGTGTCCAAAGCTCAGACGCAAAAACTCATAGTGAATGCGGATTGACCGTGACACCAATTCGCTTAATATCGACAATGACATTCGCCGACAGGTATGGCGCAGTTATGTGTCGGATAAGTGACAAGTTTAGAATGAACTACAAAGTTACTCCAGGGCTTTACGAATTGGGTAACCCCGACCAAAATTCTCCTGTTCTGGTCACTGGAAATTATCATCTAAGCCTGAATGTCCTGCGTTCATCGCTTGGCAAGAGAAATGTATGGATACTCGTCGTCGATACTAAAGGTATTAATGTATGGTGCGCCGCAGGGAAAGGCACTTTTTGTACTAATGAGATAGTTAAACAATTATCGGCATGTAACCTCAGTTCAAAAATCTCACACAAAACACTTATTCTACCACAGTTAGGTGCATCGGGTGTTTCTGCTTCAAAGCTGCAAAAGACAAGCGGGTTCAAGGTTAAATTTGGCCCGGTGCGTGCGTCAGATCTTCCAGAGTATCTCGACAATAACTACATCGCGAGTCCTGCGATGCGGCGTGTGCAATTTACTTTTGTTGATCGCGCAAAACTCGTACCTATGGAAACCATCCCTGCTTTCAAGAAAGTGGGACTTTTTCTGCTCATTACCGCAGTCCTGTTTGGCTTAACTCGCACCGGTATTATTTACAAACAAGCATTAACCGGTGTATGGCCGTTTGTAATAGCTGGACTGACCGTTCTTTTTACAGGTACGATTCTTCCTCAATTGTTTTTACCTTTCCTTCCGGGTCGGGCATTCTCGATAAAAGGTTTTATCACCGGTCTGCTCGGTGCGACTGCAATAATTTGTCTATTGCCAACATACCGAAGTAACCCATTCATCACCGCTTTTTATTTGATTGCCATTCCTGCATTCAGTTCCTATTTAGCATTCCTTTTTACCGGTTGCAGTACATACACATCGCCATCGGGTGTTAAGGCGGAGTTGAAAATCGCTTTGCCACTCTATCTTGTGAGCGCTGCTATATCTGTTGTACTGCTTATACTTGCAATTATTCGCTTCTGGGGGATCTTATGAAACATTCGTATATATCCGGTGTGTCAACGCTAAAGTTTGACGTAATGAAATGTACGGGCTGCGAACGCTGCGTGGAAGTCTGTCCCCATGGTGTCTTTGAAATTCGAAATCATCGCGCACAAATTGTTGCTCTTGATAATTGCATGGAGTGCGGAGCCTGCGCACAGAACTGTGCCTTTGGTGCATTAACGGTAAAAAGTGGTGTCGGATGCGCTGCCGCGATGATTAACGGCTTGATGACCAAGGGTGATCCTGATAAGGGCACCTGTGATTGTGGTGGCGACTCGGGTAGCTGTTGTTGAAACCTCAATAAGGAATAATATCATGGCTCAAATAGAAGAAAAACGTCTTTCATTTCTCGATAGGAATCTAACCCTTTGGATTTTTATAGCAATGGGGCTTGGGGTTGCAATCGGTTGGCTATTTCCAACAGCGTCCGAACTGCTTTCACATATGAGCATAGGTACGACATCAATACCAATCGCTATCGGTTTGATTATTATGATGTACCCACCACTTGCAAAGGTTAATTATCGACGCATTGGGGGAGTTTTCTCGGATAAGAAAGCATTATCTTTATCGCTTGTACAAAACTGGGTTGTTGGCCCGCTTATTATGTTCGCACTTGCTATCATTTTCCTCCGTGGTCAACCTCATTTAATGACGGGTGTCATAATAATCGGGTTGGCTCGTTGTATCGCAATGGTTATTGTTTGGAATAGCCTTGCAAAAGGCGACAGCGAATATGCTGCTGCACTGGTTGCATTTAATTCGGTATTTCAAGTGCTTTTTTTTGCAGTGTATGCCTATATCTTTGTGACTGTACTTCCACCACTGTTTGGCTTGGCAGGGCAAGTTGTGCATGTCTCAATGAAGAATGTCGCAATAAGCGTGGGGGTTTATCTGGGCATTCCGTTTGGGGCAGGCTTCCTGACACGTATAATCCTTGAACCAATCAAGGGTGAAGAGTGGTACACCACGAAATTCATGCCGAAAATCGGCCCGGTTGCTTTGATTGCACTCTTATTCACGATTCTTGTAATGTTTGTTTACAAAGGCAAAACAATTGTTGCATTGCCGCTCGATGTCGTGCGGGTAGCCTTTCCTCTTTTGATCTATTTTCTCATTATGTTTTTCGGGTCTATGTTTGCCACAAAACGGCTAGGTATCAACTATAAAGAAGCAGTCAGTCTTTCTTTTACTGCTGCGAGTAACAATTTCGAACTTGCGATTGCAGTTGCTGTTGGAGTATTTGGTATCGCTTCACAGGAAGCCTTCGCAGCTGTTATTGGTCCCCTTATTGAGGTTCCTGTAATGATCGCTTTTGTTAATGTTGCTCTTAGAATGAAAAATAAATTTGCGAAAAACGATTTGAAGGCAGATTCATTTTCCAAAAACGCTTCACCAAATTTACGGAAAGGTACTAATCATGAGTAGAATGCCAGTTAAATTGATTTAAAGCATGCACCTGAGGCGCACAGGGTTATTCTTGAAAAGGGTGCGTATGGAAAGATCGTTTTACTACCATAATATGTTCTTCCTGATCAACTTGCTTCAAAAAAACTTTTTTGATCATTCTTTTCAAAAAAGAACTGGAATTCATAGCTGAATTACCTTACAATATACTATAAATAGTTTTGATGATCCGTTTCCGTGCTATACCAGTATAATGAAGAAAATATTGGCAACTGAATGATTTACATATAGTTGCAGAAAACCTGACAAAATTAATATATACTGAATTTTATTCCTTTTAAGATTAAAAGGTTGCTTATGGAAATAAAAGTGCTGATTGTCGATGATGATATTGTAAGTAGAACAAAGCTCGAAAAGCAAATTACATCAATGGGATACCAAGCAAATGTAGTATGCAATGGTAAAGAGGCATTGACATTCTGGATACAACACAGGCCAGATATGGTTATCACCGATTGGGTTATGCCTGAGATGACCGGAATTGAGCTTGTAAAAGAGATTAAAAGACTTCAGGGTAGTCGTTATACTTATGTGATAATGATAACATCTCAAGGTAATACTGAGGATCTGGTCACTGGAATGGAAGCTGGTGCGGATGATTTTTTAGTAAAGCCATTCATTAAAGAAGAATTGGCAGTAAGAATCAAAGCGGGAATACGAATTTTAAATTTCGGCAGCAGAGATATTGTAATTTTTTCTATGGCCTGTCTTGCTGAAGCGCGCGATAATGATACAGGGAACCATCTTGAGAGGATCCGCTATTACTCAAAAGTATTAGCAGAGGATATGGCTGCTGTAGACAAACTTCCTGAATTGACACCTGTTTTTATAGATAATATTCTACTTACCAGTCCACTTCATGATATAGGCAAAATCGGTATTCCGGACTTTGTATTGTTAAAGCCGGGACGGCTGGACGAAAAAGAATTTGGAATAATGAAGAAGCATACGACAATCGGATACGAAGCTCTCCACACCGCAACTGACAAATATCCTGATGCGGAATATTTGAAAATGAGTGCTGATATCGCGCTATATCACCATGAAAAATATGATGGATCCGGATATCCTCATGGTATTAAAGGTGAAGAGATACCACTTAGTGCCAGAATTGTTGCATTAGCAGATGTATACGATGCACTTGTGAGTAAGCGTGTTTATAAAAGCGCAATGCCACATGATACTGCTAAATCTATTATTGTTGAAGAACGGGGAAAACACTTTGATCCGAGAGTTATTGATGCCTTCTTGCGTTGTGAAAAACAGTTTATTGAAATACTTGGCAAATACAATATTCAAAGTGATAATTGATTAACAGGTACTATTAGGAAATATATATGGAATCTGCACTAAAAGAGAAAGTTGTGTTGGTTGTGGATGATTATGAAATCAACACTAAACTTTTCAGCTTTTTTATTGAAGAAGCAGGTGGCATTCCTCTGGTTGCATCTGATGGTAAGAAGTGCCTGAGTGTTGTTCAAAACCAGCATGTGGATATGATATTTATGGATAGAAACATGCCCGAAATGGACGGCATTGCTGCAACAAAAGCAATACGTGCATTGGATAAGGGAAAAGAAATTGTAATTATTGGTATAACCGGATATGAAGAAGAAGCTGAAATTGATGATTGCCTGAAAGCAGGCATGGATATGGCTATTGCTAAACTAAAGTTTACACTTGAAAAGACCTTGGAAGTCGCAGAAATATACTTTTCTCCTGAAAAAAGATTACAACCGGATGCGAATCAAACTGTTAAGAATACACTTCCAATTCAGGGATTTGACCAAGGGATTAGTGAAAAAACAAAAGATAACAGGATCATCGATTATGAAAGAGCTTTGAAAGAATTTGAAAATGATGAAGAGCTGCTCCAATCAATTATAAAAGAGTTTAATAAAGTGATTCGTAAACAGCTAACAATTATACAGCAGGCATTGAGTGTTTCTGATTTTATTTCTATTCAAAGAGAAGCACATGGTATAAAAGGGGGAGCGGCGAATTTGCGCGCGATGCCGCTTTCAGAGGCTGCTAAATCACTGGAACTCGCTTGTAAACAAAATGCGACACAGGATAGCATATGTGAACTGGTAAGTATTTTGGAAAATTCGATTGATACATTTGAGAATTACATAGCAGACCGGTTTTTTAATTGATAACTGATTGTCAGGCAGATAGCAGGGCTGTCTTAGTTAACTGGTATTATTGAAGATTTTTTACTTTAAAATATACTTCTTATATTAAATCTTTCAAATACGCTTGTAATCATCTTCCTGCATGGATAATCAGTTTTGCAAAGAACTTAAGTCAATGACACTGACGTTTGTCCATCATAAGGAATACGGATAATAAATCTGGTGCCAACTCCTTCTGTTGATTCAAATTCGATACAGCCACTATGGTTTTTAGTGATAATGAAGTAGGAAACTGATAGGCCCAGTCCAGTACCTACACCCACCTCTTTAGTAGTAAAGAAAGGTTCAAAAATTCTTTTCTGATTGTCAATAGAAATGCCTGGACCATTATCTTCAACATCAATTCTCACATGCGAACCTTCATTTCTAATTCGAATTACTATTTGAGATTCATTATCTTTTTTGGTGTAAAGTGCATATGCAGCGTTTTTAAGGAGATTAAGAATGACCTGCTGAATCTCAGTAACGTTGCATATAAGTTCTGGTAATACCTCATCGTATTCTTTTTTTATTTTTATCAATCGAAAGTCGAATTTCTTTTTCAATTCGTATTCGTTGTAGGCGAGTTCAATTGTTTGATCAACAACGTCTCTGATATCAGCTGGAGTTTTTGATTGATTACTCATTCTGCTGAAATGCAGCATATTTGCAATAATTTCACCAGCTCTTTTTGTTGCAGCGAGAATACCATCCAGATAATGGAGTATTTTCCTTTGTTCCATATACTCCTTCAAAGAATCCAGATTGATACCGAGAGTCGCGGCCACCTCTTTATTTTTAGGAAAATCAGGAGAAATGTGTCTGAGGATGTTAAGAGTTCCCTGACTAATAATGCCAAGGGGATTGTTGATTTCGTGCGCCATTCCAGCAGCCAGCCCGCCCAGGGACATCATTTTTTCGTTTTGAACCATCATTGATTCCATCCGGGTCTTATCAGTAATATCATCAATATGAATGACAATTCCCTGGTTTTCTTTTTGGGACAGTGGGTAGATAGAAACATTCAGGTAAATCTGCTGAGCTATTGTAGCTTGATTAAGAACAATGTTGAATTTTTGAGGTTTACCTTCCGAAATGCAGCGATTAAAAAATTCTTCTTTATCCTTGAGAATGGTCAAAATCTCGGTTACCGGTTTGTGTATAGCTTCATCAGCTTTAAGTTTTAACAATTTTTGTGCTTCAAGATTCATCTGCTTAATTTTCCCATCCGCATCGACTGCAATAATTACAGATGAAAGTGAATCGATAATGTTTTTGAGATAAAGTTTCAGCTGTATTGCTTCTTGTTGTAAAACAATTCTTTCGCGGATTTCTTTTTTAAGAGAATTGATGTTCTTGTCAAGTTGACGTACCATCAGGTCAAAACTTTTTTGAAGTAAACCTATTTCGTTGCTATGTGTCTGCTGTATTCTTTTTGAATAATCGGATTCAATTGTAATTTGTTCAGCATAATCTTTCAGTTCAAGAATAGGTGCAGAAATGATTAGCTGCAGTTTTCTCGCCATGTAGTATGAAACAAGCATGATGATAATAAAGGAAAAGAGGAATAGAGCTGTTACAATTAGTAGTTTTTTAGTAATTGCATTAGTTGAAACGTGCATTACAAGTCTACCGAAGAACTGTTTATCCTGGAAAATTGGTTCCGAGATGTGAAAACCATGACGATCAAAATAAGCGATTTCGCTTTTTGTTGTAATTACGGAATCTGAAAAACGGGTGGCTCGTGAAAAGGTCGCAAAGCCGTTACCTTCTGCATCATACAGTGATGCCTGGAGGACTGTCGGTATAGCGATAAAAGAGGATAATAATTCGAATGCACCTGATGTATCAGAAAATAACAGAGATGACTTACAATTTTCAGAAATCAACTTTGCTGTAAAAAGCATATTGTTTTTCAGATTATGTCGGGAATCAGAATATTCGAATATGATACTGAAAAGAAAAGCAGAAATTGTTGAGAATGTAGTAACAAGCAGAATGATTAAGATCAGTTGAGATTTAAGTGAAAGCTTTGTCCCGAATTTCAATTCGTTTTCTCCGGATTTTTAATGATTAGATTTGATTTTTGTAAAAGGTGATGACTGATTTTAAAATTATCTTTGAGCAGTTGGTCCTCATTGATAGTACAGCTGATTTTATGACTTTTTATAGACAAAAAGAATATTAGACCTGAATTGATAAAATCAGGAAAATCACTTACCGTCAAGGTGGGTCGTTTATGACATTTGGCGGCTATGTCCACGATACTGCTTTTTTCAGATCCAGGTATGAAAAGCATATCGCATTCGTAAATGTTAGATAATGAATCGATGGTCCTGAAAGAGACCATTTTATTTTTTATTGATTTACCCGAGAAAACCTTCATCAGATGTGGTTTCATTTTGTCATGAGGAAATACGCCAATCGTAAAAAACGAGATACCATCCTTATTAGTACTTTGAGTCGAGTCTGATGGCCAGGTGATGAAGCGAATCGCAGCTTCTAAAAAAAGGGCCTTAAAAGAGTACTCATTAGACTGGGAAAAAACAATTGACGAGAAAATGAAAACTATCAGAGCTATTAACCAAATCCCATTATGATTCGATAGTTGATTGATTCTTTGCAAGAGAGAGTGCATTGTATTTACCATTAAATATTCTTATTAACCAGTAATATTACATAACAAATTTATAGATTCGTAAAATCGATCAGAATTCAAAGGTACTATCTGGAATGTATTATCAAGACCGGTAGGATCGAGTTTTCGAAGAGCCACATTATCTTTACTTGAAAAGATGATAATCGGAATTTCCGGACTGCTTTTCCTGAGAGCCGAAATCGAATCTGTTTCATTTGAAAAGGGAAGGTTATAATCAAGTAGAAACAATGAAATGGAGCTTTTATTCGGAATAATCCAGTCGATTGCAGACTTGAGGTCATGGTGAACCTGTGATGCGATTTCATAAGAGGAAAATTTTGAAGAAAGATCATTTGAAATACTATTTTCAGCGGAAATTATCTGAATTTTTTTATGTAAACGTTTTTTTGTTTCAGGTATTACGGTATTCTGGTTGATTATCGGAATCAAGATGATAAACGTTGTACCCTGTCCTGGTATACTTTGTACATCGATTTTCCCATGGAGATTTTTGATACAGTACAGAACACTTGTAAGACCAAGTCCTGTTCCCTTTCCTCGTTCTTTAGTTGTAAATAGAGGGTCGTAAATTTTTGAAAGTATCTCTTTTGTCATACCGGTGCCGGTATCAGTAACAGCTATTCTTAACATATCAATACTTTCATCTCTAATATTACTTGTGGCAAAAATGAGTTTACCACCTGAAGGCATTGCATCACGGGCATTAATTCCAAGGTTCAAAAATGCATTTTGCAGTTGTCCTTCATCACCAAGTATATGAGAGTTTTCTGCTTTCAAGTCAAGGCTAATAGTAATATTTTTACAATTTGGTCTAAGTAAAGTCTCAGAGTCTGAAAGTATTTTGTGAATGTCAATATCAACCAATTCATCTTTATCTTTTCTAACGAAAGTTGTGACCCTCTTTGTAATTGATTGGCCCATAGAAATTATTTCAGTAATTTTTGATAGGTATTCTGACTCTTTAGTCCCAGGCTGGACCTGATATCCAAATAACGTAGTATACCCATTCAAAGCGGAAAGAATATTGTTGAAATCATGAGCAATTCCACTGGCAAGTAAACCGATGGACTCCATTTTCTGTGCAGTTATCATTTGTTTTTCCAACTTGTTCCGTTCTTCTTCTGCCCTTTTTCTTTCAGTAATATCTCTGCAAATGGCAAGTATCTGTGGTGAAGAGTCCATTGTAATTGTACAAGCATTGACTTCTACCGGTATTGACAGACCGCTATGGTGTTTATGGAGCGATTCATAGATGACACGGGATTGTAGTGGAAAAGTTCTAAGATACTGAAAGAAATGTTCGACCTCAGATTCGATGAAAAGATCACTCATATTCATTTGAAGAAGTTGTTCACGACTGTATCCAAGGTAACAGACAGCCTGCTGATTGACATCGATTAATTTACCTTGTAGATCGTGAATGAATATTGCATCACCAGCTGACTCAAAAAGAGTTTTAAAACGTTGTGTACTTTTCACCAGTTCATCAGTTCTATTGATGACCTCTTCCTCAAGGTGCTCCTTATATTTTTTATTTTCATTGAGCAAATATTTACGTTCAAGAACCCGTGTTACAGCCATTTCAAGGACACTGTAATCATGGATTGGTTTTAAAATGTAATCCCAGGCACCAAATTTCAATGACTGAACAACATCGTTTAGTGAACCTGTTCCAGAAATAACGATAACTGGTTTGTCAGGAAAATCTTTTTGTAAAGCGGAAAGTACATCCAGGCCGTTCATTTCCGGCATGCGAAGATCTGTCAAAATGAGATCTGGATTCTCCTTGCGGCAAATATCAATACCCATTTTACCGTTTGATGCCTGCAATGTTTTAAAGCCGATATCTTCGAGGAAATCACAAACAAATTCACGTATTAGAACTTCATCTTCGATTGCAAGAATTCGAATTTTACTTCTGTTTTCTGGAATGTCAAATTGCATAGCCATTTAGCTCCAAATAATAATTACTAAAAAGATTTTGCGATGTTTAAAGCAAACGTTCTTTGATCAGTTGAATATAAAGCCTTTTGTCCAGGATCGGCCATCTGCTGCCAGCGTATAGTATTTATTGTCAAATTCATGGTATTTTTATCTTTCGGCCGATCGAGGCCGAGAACGTCATAAGCTAAAAGTGAAATCTCAAAACCGGAAGGGAGATAAAAATGAGCGCTGATATTCACTTTTTTGGATACACTTTTCTTAAAGTAATCAACCCACCCAAGATCATCTTTGCTTTTATTAATATTCCAGTAGTTAAAGCCTGTATCTTTACTATAAATATCATCACGTCCTGGAAGTCCCCAAAATAGCCGAAGATTCGTATGGAAAGCGAGCCATTTCGCTGGAGAAATTGTCAAGTATAACTTTGTAATATTAGTATTTAAATTTAGAAAATTTTCTCCATCAGCAGTCACAGCATCCTTTACAATATTGATTGGAATGGTATCATAAACAGAGTAAGAAACAACCGGGAAATATTTCCAGCGATTTACTTTTGTATCGAAGGTGGAGTCATACCAGCCATCTTTATCACTATTAACTTTTGGTCTGATAAAATAACCCTGTTGTTCTTTTACATTTACATCAACTGGGCGCTGAAAAGTATGATTTATCCCGAATCTAAAGTGCTTTAAATCAAATTTTGAATCCAGATCAAGATTAATGTATTTGTATTCGCCTATGTTAACTACACGGAATAAAGTCTGTGACCAGCTGAATAAATCAGTAACATGCCCATAGGTAAAGGAAGGCATAAAGGTCAGGTAATTTCCGAATTTATGTGTAGATGTTATTTCTGCAGAACGAACCTTTTCAGGTTTAAGTTGATGAAGTTCCTCAATAGGAGGAAAAACTGGCAATATGGGAGTTGTTGGTCCTGGTTGTTCATAAGGCCGGTCAAATGAAAGTTCGGTTTTGACCTGGCCTGCATCATCAAAATGATACCGGTTATATTCATAGTTATCTGCGCTTCCATTATTTGATGATGTCTGGTAAATAATTTTAACCGAATGTGAACTATTCGGACTATATACTAAAGCGAGTTTGGGGTTGGCCATAAAAGCTCGTGTGTGGAAGTCAAGTCTTCCGCCAATATGAGCTCCAATCTTATCGGTAATATCACAAAAACCCTCTGAAAATAAAGTAAATGTATTGTAATCAATTTCACTTATTACCGGGTGTTGTGCTATCTCACTTTTAAAATTCTTCCCGGTTAAATCTTCGCCAATCCGGTCCAGACGGTATTCCAGACCAGTTGCTAATTGGAGCCTTGGAATTGATTTTAGCAAATACATTGCGCTAAAAGTATATCGTTTTTCTCCAAAAGTTTCGTCTATATAGTCCGGGTTTCGCGCAGCATGAGGGGAATCCCAGTAATTAACTTTTTTACCAGTGCTGTCGATTACATCATGAAGTTCAGACTCGTTTTTGTATCTTTCGCGGGCCTCAGTTCCAATACGTGTAGTGTTGGCATCAAAGCCCAATCCCATTTTTAATTCGTTTGTCCCGATTGGATACATATAGTTTACTTGGGCCATTATGTTATCAACCAGATATTGTCGAAGATTTGTTCCATTGGATTCTCCTGCAGATGACCAGAATGGGTCATTGTACCTGACCATTTCTCCATCAACAAGACCATTACCTCTGAGAGAATCAGTTGGCAAATTATTTTTCAGTTCAGGCCAGGGGTCGATAATAAATAGACCTCCAGCATTTTCCTTTTGTCTTGTTACTCTAAAATAAAAATCAAGATTATTCAGACTGTAGTTGGCTGCTATTTTCCAGTTTCCATCAGTAGAACCGAAGTTACCATCCGAAGGAAGGCCATCTTTATTAAGAACATCACTGCTTAACCAGTTTGGATATGGCCACTGGTCAAGCCCATATACTCTTGATTGATGAGTCGGTAGTCCATCAGATTTTCTAAATCCTGCAAAAAAGGAAAAATTCTGATTTTCACCTATTTTTGAGTGAAAAGATGCCTCAATTTCCTGAGAATTGTTCATTCCTATAGACGTATATATTTCTGATTTGTTATCATCTGCTTTTTTAGTAACTATATTTATAATTCCGGCTATTGCACCCGATCCATATACAAGACCCGCCGGACCGCGCAATACCTCAACTCGTTCTATATCATTAAGTAATCCGAGGACAGTCTCGCTCATAAAACCATCACGAGCCTGTGTATTTAGCTTGTGTCCATTGACAAGATATATCAGCTTACAATTGCGGTCACTTGTTACTCCGCGCAATCCCCACAAGGTACCATACCATTTATTGAACATATATTGAAAGCCAGGCACGTAAATTTCAAGGAGTTCAGATATATTGCGGGCTCCCGAAATCTTTATCATATCTTTTGTAATTATGGTCATACTCATCGGGGATTTCGCAAGATCAAGGTCAAGGAAAGATCCGGAGCTTAGGTCGATATTGAATAATGAATCGAGATATTGAATATCTTCTGTCGATGGGTCCCCGGATGAATCGGTGATAATTCCGACTGCAAGCGATTGTTGTACAATAGAAATAGTAATAATTATCAGAAGGAAAAAAAACTCGATTCTTTTCCTTATTTCCTGTAAAGACAATGCTTTAGCCATAGAGAATAATAGATCTTCTTTTTTTCTCATCTTTCATTCCTATATTTGTGAGTGAATTGCGGGTTATACTTTTTGGAATAAAAATGTTAACCATAAATACAGCTAACAGGTAATTGTAACTATTTTTCTTTTTTAAGTCAAGTTTAAGAAACTGGTAATAAAAGGGCTTCCTGAATAAATAGTTCAAATCGGAATTTCCTGTGTTTGTTATTGTTAATTGTAACTATTTTGATCATCCATCATTTTGAGAGGTGAAATCCGGGAATATATATGATCATATTACTATGATAGTGATTGTCTTGACTTCCAATACAGTTGGCTGGATTCTGATAAAATCCACTATCACCAGGATTTCTGCTTATCAAGGGAGCTTGCTTTTGTTAATGCAGGCTGTACTTACTACTATATGGGCAGGATTATTTTATTCTGAGGCATTTACTATGGTACAGCATATCGGTGGCGTTTTAGTACTGGGAGGAATTCCTCTTATCAATTAAATATGGAATTAGGTAAACCAAATTTCCGCAATGAATAGCAGACTAAACCAGATGAACAAAATAGTTGAGAAATTCCTCCCAACTATTTTGTTTGAGAAATCATGTATTTCTTACTTCTAATTGACTGATAAGTACTTTTCGAAAATGGAATCCAGAGATAGATAAAGAGATTGCTTCCGGCAAAAGATTCGGGTGACGAAGAGCAGTCCAGATGCAAAGTTTCCAGAAGTGCCGTTTGCCTTTTTCTCTGATTCCAAGTTTCCAGATGGCAGTAGATAATGCTCGTAGAGTAGTGGTTAAAGGGAGACTTTGATTTTTTGAATATTTTTTATATTCCCGTAAATAGGTTTTTACTCTATCATAAAAATTCTTAGGCGCAAAAATTGAGCTTAGAACCTTTTTATATCCTGTAATCAGCGTATCTTTATTCATTTTCGGAACAAAATTAATTGTAAAATCGGTATTATTTCCGGTCGGGTTTTTAACGATTCTGCCAGCCTCATGCAGTCTTTTGAACAGTTGTGTTTCCGGTAGAGCTGTAAGTAAACCGACCATTGCGGTAACAATTCCACTTGATTGAATGAACTTGATCATATTATCAAAAGTTTTGGGAGTATCAGTATCAAAACCGACAATGAATCCAGCTTGAACTTCAAAGCCGTTGTTCTGGAGAATTTTAATTTTATCGCCGAGATTTTTATTGGTATTTTGCAGCTTTCCACAAGATATCAGACTTTCCTCTTCAGGTGTTTCAATCCCCACAAAAACACAATTGAAATTAGCTTCTCTCATGAGATGCATTATTTCAGGATCATCTGTTAAATTGATCGACACTTCGGTATATAAAGTAAACGGCTTGTTTTTTTCTTTCATCCACAGGCAGACACGTTTTAAAATTTCCTTAACTTTGACTTTATTTCCAATAAAGTTGTCGTCGACAATAAAGAGATTTCCCCGCCACCCTGCATTGTATAGAGCATCGAATTCTTTAATTACCTGTTCTGGCGATTTGACACGCGGTATTCTGCCGTTGATGACTATAATATCACAAAATTCACAATTAAAAGGACATCCACGTGATATCTGTAACGCCATCGAAGCGTAATTTTTCATATTTATTAAGGACCAGTCAGGGATCGGGGTCAAGGTAACATCAGGTTTTTCCTTCGAAGAGTAAATGCGTTTCAGTGTTCCTTTCTCCAAATCATCGAGAAATTGCGGGATTGTAATTTCACCTTCATTAAGAACGAAACAATCAACATTTTCGAATTCATTATGACCAGTCGTAAATAGCGGTCCTCCGGCAACGATAAATTTATTGAAAGCTTTCGCTCTGGATATCACCTCCATAGCTGACTTTTTCTGTATAATCATGCCGCTGATTAAGACCTTATCAGCCCACTCAATATCTTTATCACTAAGCTTTGTAACATTCATATCGATCAGTCTTTTTTCCCAGGCAGATGGGAGGAGCGGGGCTATAGTTAAAAGACCAAGAGGTGGAAGTGAAGCTTTCTTATTAATAAATTTCAAAGCATGCTTAAAACTCCAGAATGTTGCAGGAACTTCCGGGTAAACTAATAAGATTTTCATAAACGAACAGTTCTACTTTCTGGTAAATTATTTCTTCTGAGTTTTCATTTATTTAATATAGATCAAGGGAGAATACATTGTACTGCATTAGTGCATACATATGCCGGAAGTTCGTTTTTTTTTTTAAATAAAAAGGCAATTAAAGGTAAATACTTGTTGTTCACAAATTTAAAGTGATTGAAAGGTTTCGTTTGAAAATTAAAAACATTTTAAAATTAAAATGGATAAAGTAATTTCTATATATGTCTGTTCTAAATTTGAGTAATATCAGTCTTGCTTTCGGCGGGCCATTAGTATTGGATAAGGTCTCATTTGAGATCGAAAAGGGGCAAAGAATCTGTGTTCTTGGCCGCAATGGTACTGGAAAATCAACTCTCATGAAAGTTATTGCTGGTGAAATAAAACCCGATAGCGGCACTATTGTAGCTTCTCCCGGATTACGCATTGCATATCTTCCTCAGGATGTGCCTGAGGATCTATCTGGAAAAGTAATTGAAATAGTTATATCCGGTTCTGGCAGTTTAGGTGAGAAACTGGTGAAATGGAATGCTCTTTCCAATGTTCATAGTGAAAGTGAAGAATTCCATGCGCTGCAAAAAGAATTAGATGAAAATGATGGCTGGTCGATTCAGGTAAATGCAGAAAAAGCACTCAGCCAGGTTTCACTTGATGGAGAATTGGAAATATCATCACTTTCTGGTGGCATGCGCCGCAGGGTTATGCTTGCAAGGGCACTAATAAAAAATCCGGATATTCTTCTACTTGATGAGCCGACAAATCACCTTGACATACAATCGATCACCTGGTTAGAAAATTTCCTGCTTGGCTCAAAGTTGACTACGATATTCGTGACCCATGACAGGAAACTCCTTAAACGGCTGGCGACACGTATTGTTGAGCTTGATCGGGGAAAATTATACGACTGGTCATGTGATTATGAGACTTTTCTTGAACGTAAACAATCGTTACTGGATGCAGAAGAGAATGAATGGGAAAGGTTCGATAAAAAACTTGCTCAGGAAGAGGTCTGGATCCGAAAAGGTATCAAGGCGAGGCGAACACGTAATGAAGGCCGTGTACGTGCGCTGATTCGCATGCGTCAGGAACGCTGCAAACGCAGAACACGTACCGGAGATGCAATAATGGCAATCAGTGAAGCTCAGCGATCTGGCGATATGGTCATTGATGTAAACGATGTGTCGTTTGCTTATGAAGGAAAACCTGTGATTAATAGCCTGTCAATTACTATAGACCGCGGTGACAAGATCGGCATAATGGGCCCTAACGGGTGTGGCAAATCTACTCTGTTAAAATTGCTTTTAGGAAAAATAGTTCCTCAACAGGGTACTGTCAGATCAGGTACCAATCTCATGCCGGTTTACTTTGATCAGCTTCGCGAAGTTCTTGATCCGGACAAAAATGTGTGGGAAAATGTTGCGCCAGGTGGAGGTGACACTGTATTCATAAATGGATCGCCAAAACATGTCGTAACCTACTTACAGGAGTTCTTATTTACAGCTGACCGGGTTAGAACACCTGTAAAGTATCTATCAGGTGGAGAACGTAATCGCCTTGTAATGGCCCGGCTGTTTACTCAACCGTCAAATGTACTTGTGCTTGATGAACCAACTAATGATCTTGATGCTGATACACTTGAATTACTCGAAGAACTGCTGAGCGATTACAAAGGAACTGTACTGGTTGTCAGTCATGACCGCGAATTTCTTAATAACCTGGTTACTTCGACACTGGTCTTTGAACAGGAAAACCGTATAAAAGAATACATTGGTGGCTATGACGATTGGGAAAAACAAAAAATTATTCCGCTTGAAAAAGAAACTCCAAAACAAAGTGTTGTAAAAAAAGCAGAACAGCCAAAATCACAAGGCCCGAAAAAACTTAGTTACAAAGAAAAATTGCTCCTCGAAAATCTTCCAAAAAAAATTGAAGAACTTGAATCCGAGCAAAATCAGATCCATTCGAATATGTCGGATCCGATTTACTTTAAAAAAAGCGGGTTCATTACAGATGCTAAAAAGCGGCTCTTTGCAATAGAAACTGAGTTAAATGACACATATCAGCTTTGGGAAGACCTGGAAGCGCGAGCATAAGTCTTAACAACAAACCCTTATTGTCAACAGCTCTCTGCTGCGTAGCGGCAACCGAAATGATGAACGATTTGACCTCGATTTACAGCGACAACCGAATGGTTGAATGACTTGACATGGGAAATGCAGCGCTGACCAAATGATTGTGAATGATTGAACCTGTTAAAATTTTCTGTGTAAAAGACCTGTATGGTTCTATTATTGTAGCACCAAATTCCCACGAAAGGATTTATCCTGTAGGGGAAACATTGTTAAGTATTAAATGTGAATTTCGAAAAATGAAACAGATCTGTTTACAGTGTACTGATACAATAAATACAAAAAAAACTCACCACATTGGAGAGGGACAAAGGGAGAGGTTACATTGTATGCAGCAAAAGGAATTTTCTATGGGTTTCATATCCTTTTTAGGGAACAATAGGATCGATTCACATAATTGATATCACAAGGTAGGAAACCTTGTGCTGACTGACAAAAAGCCCTTCGGGCTAGGGAATGTTTGAAATTTTGTATTTCACTTCGATATTCGATATTTATTGTCAGCTTCCTGCTATGCACGGAAAAATTGGTAACTGCCCTTCTACTCGACAATATTACATATCACACTTCGATAAGAAACTCCCGTCCTCCAAAGCAGATCTTCGGAGGGGGGACAGTATGCTTGGAACAGAAGGGAGAAAGAAATGTTGACAAGCTACTATGCCAATAGGTGTACATATTTTTCTTCGACGATGCGGGTTAAACTCCTAATCCTGTGAAATCAAGGACATCCTTTGCTGTTAAACCTGATTTAGGTATGCGGGAAACGAATAACTGCCTGAGTTTTACGTCGATTTGGGGTTCACGTGTTATAATCGATGCAATCTCCGAACCCAGGCCATTTCCATAGTTATCTTCAACTGATATGATAATCCGCTCATTATTCATGGCTGCCTGGGCGACAATGGATGGATTGAGAGGAAGACAATAACAATCGTATAAGGATGCAGAAATGCCTGCATCGCAAAGATCGTTAATAACATTAGTGCATGCATGTACCATATATCCGGAGGCCATAATAGAAATATCACTGCCTTTGCAGAGGAGCTTTGCTCCGTAAAGATCGAATGTCTCTGATTTATCATAAAGAATCGGCAAATCTTGACGAATAGTTCTTAAATAGGCAGCTCCCTTTATATCGATCATTACTTGGACCAGTTTATAAGCGGCTATAGCGCAAGCAGGATTGAAAATTACCATAACCGGATTGCCATCGTCATTCTCAATAGTCGATAATGAACGCATGTACGCAAGGTCAGTAAGCCCCATCTGACTGGGTCCATCCGCGGCGATATTCACCCCGCTATGAGACCCGCACAACTTTATATTCGCACCTGCAATTATAGCAAGTTCAAGCTGGTCATATCCACGTATAAGAAATTTTGAAAAACTTGACACAAAGGGAATCTTGCCGCTTCTAGTTAATCCGGCAGCAGTGGAGATCATATTCTGTTCAGCTATGCGTGATTCAAAAAAACGTTCAGGGAATCCTTTAGCGAAATATTCTGCAAATGTCGAGTTGCCAACATCTCCGTCGAGTGATACAATCCGGCTGTCTACTTTGCCTGCTTCTCTAAGTGCAATGCCGTAGGCGCGTCGAGTGCTTAATTTGCCGCTTTGAAAGGTCTTTAGATGAGAATCATTTTCAAGTAACTTTTCAAAATCCGGCTCAGGAATTTTATTTATCCGGATTGCAGGAGGTGAAACTTCACCGGGTTTTGAAGGACAAAGAGGAATCCGGCTGTCATTGCTATTTGAAACAGTTGTAAGGGTTGAGTCTAATTCAGCAAATGCTTTTTCGAGCAGATTGTTTTTCAGTGGTTTACCATGGAAATTCTCTCCCTGTAATTCCTGAACGCCCCATCCCTTTACTGTTAAAGCGATAATCGCATTTGGAACTTTTGATCTTATAGAGAGGCGGATAATTCTACGAATCATTTGAGGATCATGGCCATTAATAGTATGGACTATGAATCCGAAAGCTTTCAATTTAGAAGCAAGCTTTTCAGGAGATTGTTGAGGAGATACTTTACCTGTCTGGGCAAGACCATTGCAGTTGAAGATAGGGATGATTTCAGAAAGAGAGTAGTCGATTAAAAAATCGCAAGCTTCCCATATCTGGCCTTCCCGTGATTCGCCATCGCCAATCAGGACGAAAAAATGTTTTTTGATTTTATCAAGACGAGCTGCAAGAGCCAGACCACAGGCACACGATAAACCTTGCCCAAGTGAACCGGTTGCGCAATCGAAGAAAGGGAATCCGCTTGACGGATTAGGATGGCCGTCAAGGGGTGAGCTTATTTGGCGAAGAGTGTCAAGGTCATTAACTGATAAAAATTTTTTATGATCTGGATTGGTTCCATAAGCGCCGTTGAGGTCGGCATAAGCTGCATAGATAACTGGAACAGCATGGCCTTCACTCAGAATAAGTCTGTCATTAGCAGGATTCCAGGGGTTTTTAGGATCATAACGCATGAGTTTATACATCAATACAGTTACGATATGAACCAGGGAGAGGGAGGATGAGGGGTGGCCAGAAGCGGCTTTAGAGGTCATAGAGAGGACAAGCTTTGATAGGGAGTTAGCTTTTTTAAATATTTGTTGAGAAAAGTTCATAATCACCAGTTCCTGCTAAAAGTTAAGAAGTGTGCGTGCGCTTTAGGATTCAAAAAATGTGCCAACCTAAAAATAAGGAGTAGAGGGCAACAGGAGGAGGAGTGGATTATTGATTTGAGAAACAGAAGAGCGATGAGAATGTTAAGAATGAATGGCATGCAATTTGAGGTTTTACTAAGTCAAGCGAACCTTAGTTGTAGGAGGGCCTATGAACAGATACGTTTCAAAATGTAAAGCGATACTTGTGGGAGTATCGATTCTGGTTTTAGCAGGTGTCACACAAATTCAATCACAGGAGGTTGCCGATGAAGCACTATTGCAGATGTATTTCGGTGTAGGATCCAGCAATTTGAGATTAGGAAATCTCAATGAGGATGTCCAAAAGCTTGGCTTTACGGAATTTAACAAGAAGCCAATGATGTTCGAAATGGGGACACATTTTATCATTCAGCAATTGGTACTGGATGGCGGAGTGGGCGCAATCGTATTTAGAAGTCTGAAAGCAGAAAATGATCGGGCATCTCTTCTGGGCGGATATACACATATTTCCCTGGGAGTTAATTTCATTCTTCCGGGTGAAGCATGGCAGTTGTATCCCTTCTTTACTATCGGTTTAGGAGTTTACAGATATTCTTTTACCGAAGTACACAATTTCGATCAGAACAGTACTGCAAACGGAAAACCTCAGACCTATTGGATGCCGACTTTCATTACCGGTACCGGCGGAGCACTTTATTATACTGGCTATAATGCACAGAAAACAAGAGCCTTTACAGTAGGTATAAGAGGTGGGGTTCTTATGGATCCGTCTCGTCAGAGCACATGGATTAAAAACGGTGAAAAATATCGTAACGGTCCAGCTCCACAATTCGCAGGACCTTATGTCCAGTTTGTAATTGCAAACGGCCGCTATTTCAAATAATCAAGGTTTATTCATGAACGTGCTGGAATACTATCAGAATAAGCATGTAAGGAATCGAATGATTGAATTTCTTGGAGGCAAATCTCTTGATAGTGCTACCAGCATGTTTATAACACAATGCGATACTGAATCTGAAGGTAAATGGGATTTTAAAAGACCGGATGAAATTGAGCATTTCTGGGAACATGGTTTGGATGTAAGTCGTTCGCTATGGGATCAGGAATGGCTCATTGCTCATCTGGATATAGAATATGTCAATTTCGATTTCCCCGCTGAACCCTATCTTGATCCTGTCCGCACCTTTATCCTTCAAAGACCTTCCGAAATCGCAGTAAAAAGGATACTCTTTAACTGTGCAATATCTCCTTTACATGTACTTAGCGGCAGGGGGCACCATTTTGCCTGGAAAATTAGCAGAAATTCAACTGCTTTTAGAAAGCTGATCGAAATTGGACATCTGCCTGAGCATGTTGAAAAAAAGTATGCTGAAAGTCTACCCTTTGTAAGCATACCGGTCGATCGGGATTTAGGAAGAGCTTTTGCCGGTTTAAGTCTTGTTATGGAATATCTGGCCTATTATGTCAAAAACGAAGCAGATAAAACCAGTGAACTTCCAGTAGAATTATCTGCTGTCGAAGTCCCGCCTCAGGTTCGAGGCAGAGAAATGATTTCTATTGATATAACAGAATACGGTGATTTACTTAATACAAGACTTATAAGAATTCCCTACAGCCTTTATCTTAAACCCTGGCAGAAAAACGGCATCCTTAATGATTCAATTCGTGACAAAATACCCTACATGGTCTCTGTACCTCTCTTTGAAATGAGCACTTCAGAGGGCATAGATGCAATGAGAAATCTTGAGTTGGCAGCTGAACTCGCTTCGCGGGCTCCTTCACAAATTCCAGATCAGACTGTTCAAATGCTCGATTTGATCAGTGCTTATGAATCTTCTCCTGTTTGCGATTATCACCAGTGGTTCTATTCTGAAGAACATGAATCTGCCGATTTATGGGCCTGTACTTATGATCGTACACCACTTGACATCTTGCCTCCATGTAGCCGTTTCATTTTACAAAATCCAAATGATCTGCTTCTTAAGCCTGCAGGAATACGGCAGGTTGTAAGAGCTTTACTTTCTCTTGGATGGCATCCCCGTCAAATCGCAGGTTTAATTCGTTCGAAGTATGAACGAAATTATGGATGGGGAAGAGAGTGGTATTTTTATGATGCTGCAACGAGAGCTGATTTCTATTCGCGAATATTTACAGGTTTGATTAAACTCGGATTTGACAATCTTAAACATTTTGGTTGCATACCTATTCAGGAATCGCAATACTGTAATGACAAGCAGTGTTCCTGCAACATAGAATGTTACAAACAATCCCTTATTGAGAGGTTGCATTATGAGCGATTGGCCAGTAGGCCTTTCAACAGGCTGTTTTTACCAGTTGAGTATATTTGATTGCCTTGAGCCTATTCGTAAGGGTGGGTTTACAATGGTCGAGATATGTTCTTCTCCGGCTCATCTTAATTACCACGATCTTGGTACTGTCAAGAAGGCTTCTCAGCGCCTAAAACAGCTTGGAATGGAAGCCTATTCTTTTCATGCACCTTTTATTGATGTCGATATTTCTTCATTAGATCAGAATCAACGCGAGTTTTCTTTACAGGAATTAATCCATGCTGCAGAAGCTGCTGCAGCCATGGAAGTACGGCATCTTATTATTCATCCTGGCCCCGATAAAACACTTGTCTTTTCAATTGAAGAACGTATGCAACGGTTGAAGAATGCTGCATATGTTTTGAATATAGTCGCGAAACGGTGTCAGGAATTAAGGGTTGGACTGGTACTGGAAAATATGCTTCCTCATCTGCCCTTTGGCAGTTCAAGTGACATGCTTTGGATTATGGGAGCAATGGAGAGTCTGAATATATGTACCTGTCTTGATACCGGACATGCTGCGCTTTCTGGTGATCTTTACAGCGTACTTTACAAACTATCTGGACATATGCGAGTTATACATGTAAATGATAATTTTTGCACTTCAGATGATCACCTGGCGCCTGGTAAAGGGTCTATTGATTGGAACAGGGTGTTGTTTGAATTGAGTGAAACTAATTTTCATGGTGGCATGATACTGGAACTCTCAGGGTCTACCGGGAAAGATATACAAACGGTTCTGGAAGATGCGAGACAATCGCGATTGTATCTACGGAAAATCGCCACTAATCTATACTTGTCAAGTCCGCCCAGCATTGAAGTCGCGACCCGGCAAAATAAGGATGGTACGTTAGAACATTAAAGTTTTTTAAGTTAAGTCCACTCCAAAAAGGTGGAAATAACACTTTCGACAAGCTCAGTGTGAAGCGGGATGTGCCTCGCAAAAAAACAGCTCTTGTTGAGCCTTCGAAACATTTTTATCATTTATAAGATATTTAGAGTGGGTTAAAGCTTATTCAAAGTACTCTTGATACTCTGTTTGAGCGTGCTGTTAACATCCCATAAGAAAAGACCATAGGGAATTTCCAATTGTTTCCCATACAGCTTTACGAGCTCTACTTTTTTTGTTTCTGTCTTTGGCGTTGCTAAAGATAAACCTTTTATGGTCACTTCTGCATTCATCTTCAAGCCTCTCTCTTCAACGACATCTGTAGCTGAATTGCTTATGACCGACTGTATTGTGATCATAAAATCGGGAGGTAATCCATTTTGTGTTTCTGTAAGGAAACAGGAGTCCCGCAGATATTTTTTAAGAATTGAAATATTATTAAAATCTGCTGGTAATTTCACGGAAGGATCAGAAGAAACCTTGTACTCTAATGAATAGGTTGGCTGTGCTACTTTAAACATGAATGTCTGTACCTGGCCATCTTTTAGTTGAATCCTGATGTTTTTTGGTGAAATTGAAAGAGAAGCTCCGAGTATTTTACCCAGATCAGGTGTTAAGTAAAAAAGTGCACCATTAGGAACAATGGGAATAATCAAATCTTTTAAACTGGCCACTCCCTGTTCATCAGAGCGGGAATCAAAACTTGGCTTTCCAGATTGTAGAGTTCCGCTAAACCAGAGATTCGGAAGAGGGGTAGAATCTATTACAACTGTTACAGTTGGTGGATTTTCTGGTACACGGCCTATTTTTCCATTAATGATCATATCTGATGCTTTGATTTTCATTCTGTTGAATAGTGATTGCAGCATGTTTTGCGCATCATCGGAAAGCTTAGAGCCGTTTGATTCGGGGGTAATGATTGATTCACCCATGACCGCATTTGAAAAGACATACGCTTTAACAGATGATTCAAAGAGGAGCGGGATGTTGTTTTCAGTTTGTGCTTTTGTTGCTTGATTGTAAGTATTAAGCGCTGAATCTTTTACGGCTTTATTGAAAGCGCTGAGAGCTTCTTCCGCAGTATTTTCATTTAATGTATATATTATTGTTAGTTCTTTACCTCTAAAAGAAGATTCATTTTTACTGCGATTTGTGCAAGAATCTGTAAAGATGTCGAGAGTGAAATTCGTTAAAGCATTAGTGGTATCAATTTTTAAGTCATGGGTTGTCTTAAGCCACTTAATCAGCTCTTTTTTCAGCATCAATCGGGCTCCTGATTTGGCTTGGTTAACTTGCTGATTGGTAGCGGGTCCGTTCAGTTGAACAGTAAAGGAGCCGTTTAGATTTTGGGCACTGATAAAAATCGTAAACGATAAAATTAAATAGATTGTGAATATTAAACGTTTAAACATAATTCCCCCTTATACTGCACTTTTTGAACTGGAGAGTAGTTGATTTACTATTTCCAGTTCTGAAACATTGCTGTTGCTATCTGAAACAAACAGATTTCGATGAAATTAACTGAAAATAAAATGATGCTCCTACAGACATTTAATATTAAAAGATAATTATTGTATTTATAAAAACCAAATAGTATAGCTCTACAATTTAGAAAAAAATAAAAGAACTGTATTCTGTACTGATGTGATGAGCAGTTCGGGGGGAATGCTATACATTGATTTTATCATTAGAAAACAAAGGTGATCTTAAATTGATCACCTTATGTTAATATAAACATATCAATTACTGGAAAAAAACGGGAAATCATTCAGGGATATTCTGCATGACCAGATCTGCCAGTTCTTTTGCCTGATTTAACGTTTTTGCCTCAGCATAACATCTGATAATAGGTTCGGTATTGGAAGCTCTAAGATGAACCCATCCATATTCCCGAATAATCTTCAAACCATCCAGAAGATCTTTCTGTTCGTTTTTAAAAGTATCGACAAGTTTATTGATGATAACTGAAGGTTCTTTACCTTCGCAAGATATTTTTTCTTTGACAATGGCGTAAACAGGCCACTGTGCAGCCAGTTCAGAAAGACGTTTTTTCTTTTTAGCCATCAGTTCCAGGATAAGTGCTATGCCGGTAAGTCCATCACGTGCAGAGGTGATTTTCGGATATATCACACCACCGTTTCCTTCACCACCGAATTGACATCCATTCCGGTTCATTCCTTCAACCACATTCGCTTCGCCGATTTTGGTTCTTATCACTTTTGAGTTGTGTTTCCTGGCTACATCATCGATCAGCATTGATGTTGACAAATTTGTTGCGATTGTCGAATGGGTATGATCAAAGAGACTGTCAAGCGCAAATACGAGAGTCATTTCCTCTGATATTTCTTCTCCATGTTCTCCCATTGTAGCAAGCCGATCTGCATCAGGATCAAACACAAATCCGCCCCAAATGCCTGGATTCGATTTACATAACGCAGCAAGGTCTTTTAGATGTTCCGGCCTTGGTTCGGGATTATGTACAAAATCACCATCGAGTTTATTATGTACTCCGATCCATTTGACATTTAATTTTTCTAAAAGGCGGGGGAAAACTGCTGCGGCAGCCCCGTTTATCGAATCGATAGCAATTGAAATATCAGCTGCTCTTATCTTCTCTACATTGACATTTTTACAAATCTTATCAACATGTATCGATGCTGCATCGACAATTTCCTCAGCATTTCCTGTAAACTGGTTAAGTACTCCATCGGATGGATATTCTTTTTTGAAATACGAATTATAAACCTCATCGCATTCGCTGCCTCTGAAAAGTCTCCCTGTCTTGTGTACCATTTTGTATCCATTGTACTGACTGGGATTATGACTTGCAGTGAGAATTATCCCGGCACTTGCTTCAAGAGTTTCTACTGCAAGACAAGTAGTTGGTGTAGGTGCTATCCCAATATCAATTGGTATCCCTCCAGCTGCACGAATTCCCCGGCAAGCAGCTTCCATGAAAAGTTTACCCGAAGGGCGGGTATCTCTTCCAATAACTACTTTTCCTCCTCCAACAAGTTTTGTCTGAAGATAGGCTATTCTGGAAACAAATGACTGATCAATTGTTTTCCCAACAACTCCCCGGATACCTGATACTGACATTATAGGTAATTCTGACATAATTGGCGTGCCTCCCATTATATTCTTACTATCCTTGTTGCATCGATATTGACGCTGGTGTTATTTTGAGATAAAATAGATAATTACGACTATTAAATTGTTCTAAAAACGCTTATCTTAATAATCAGGATGTTATATCGTGAGTATTGAACTTCTGTGGATAATTCCCAGCATCTCTTTTGCTTTCTTTATCGCTTTAGTTATTTATATTGCCCAAAAAAAGAGTTTGGAAACCGGTCTGAAACAAGAAGTAGCGAATTTTAATAATGGAATAGCAAACAAAACTCTTAAAGGAAATAATCCTGAACATAGACTTGAAGAGCTTGAAAGGGCAATCAATTTAGTAACCAATTCCATTACCAACCAACAAAAAATCATCGATCGTTTCAAACAGCAAAATACAGATTCCACTCAGGAAATCGGTGATCTAAAAGATACGCTCAGAGAGTTGTACAAGGAGTACGATATTGTCCTGAGTGAGAATTTTTCTTTGCGGGCGAAAATGAAAAAAATGATAGGAGAGGATCCTGTAAAAGATGATAACAATTCAAATGTCGCATTAATCTCAGGAAATAGAGATAACAAATCTACAAAGGTTAATTTAAAATTATACGAAGACACACGAGTGTTTAATGTTTCTGATCTTACTGACCTCGAAAACATAAACGATGAGGACATGAAGTCTGTCTCCTGATTCGTTCCGGAAAATTTGTGGTTTCAATCATTGATCATAAGCTTCATTCATAAAACATTTTTCCTTTAGCTTCATTTTAAAACAAGTATGTTCAGCACGTTTGGTAATTCGAACTTGAGGACTGTTTTTTCTGGCATAATGTAATTAAAAGGTGCCAATATAGTAAATCCGCTGGCACAAAAGGCCTTCCAATTCGTCGATATTCCATCATTTGGGTATGCCTCCTCACTGCGCAACCTTCTTTGTCACACAAGTGAATCACCATTTTCATCACTTTCAATTGCAAAATCTATGATAATGCATTGTAGATCAACAGGATAAGATCACTGAATATTGGAATGTGCAATAGGGTTGCTTTTTTAGCTTCCGGATAACTCCTATATAATATAGAAAAAGTTCAGAAAATGCTTGACATTGAACCTTAGTTTAAAGTATTCTAAGGGGTAATTGTAGGTAATTGTGGGTAATTGTGGGAGATATCAATGGGACGGTTTCACGGAAGGTTTGACTACTCCTTAGATGCAAAAGGAAGAGTGAATATTCCGGCTAAGTTCAGGAAAGCACTTAATCCGGAAGCTTCTGAGACATTTGTTATCTGTCGGGCACCTGATGGATGTTTGCGAGCATATCCCAATGATCTGTGGGAGACATACGAAGCGGAGCTGGCATCCAGACCGGAAACTCCAGATACATTACGCCACAAGCGTCTTCTTTACAATACAATATCAGATTCAACACTCGATGCACAAGGGAGGATTTCATTGACACCTGCACAAATGGCACTTGCGAATATTTCCAAAGATGTCACTTTGATTGGCCAGGCCAATTATATCGAGGTCTGGGATACTGAGAAGTACAACACATATCTGGGAGCTGCGGATGATTTTGATTCAGTATTTTACCAATCTGTTGAAGCTGGATTAGCCAAAAAATGAAGATACCGCAATTTTACCATGAACCAGTTCTGAAAAATGAAGTAATTGAATTACTTGTTGTCAAAAAGTCAGGAATTTATCTTGATTGTACACTTGGAGGCGGGGGCCATTTCAGGGCGATAGCGGAAAAGTTAGAAAACGATGCGACATTAATTGGAATTGATCGTGATATCGATGCAATTGAATGGAATCGGCAGCATTCATCAAATGTAAATGTTAGAGCATTATTTGAGCAGAGCAGATTTTCAGATTTTGATAAGGTTTTAGATAGATACGAAATCAGCGGTGTGGATGGGATGTTACTTGATCTTGGTGTATCATCCTGGCAAATTGATAATGAGAACAGAGGATTCAGCTTTATGGGCGAAGGGATACTTGACATGAGAATGAATGAAGTGGAAGGAGTTCCCGCCCATGAGTATATTTCTTCACTGAATGAAAGTGAGTTGAGTAAAATACTTTCTGAATACGGTGAGGTTCAGAATGCGGACAGAATGGCACATACGTTGAAAAATTGTGAGTTTCCCTTGAAAACTGCCGCGGATCTTCGGAATTGTTTGTCAAAAGAGTATGGGCCTAATCTTAAATATAAAGTGCTTGCTAAAGTATTTCAGGCACTCAGGATAGCGATCAATGATGAGCTTGGTGAACTGAGACGTTTTTTAAATAAATCAGTCAATTATCTGAAACCTCAGGGAAGACTTGCAGTTATGTCTTATCATTCGCTTGAAGATCGGATTGTAAAGGATTTTATGAGATCGGCTGAGCAGGCATGCATTTGTCCAGCAGAGTTTTCCGATGTGTGTTTGTGGGAAAAAATCTTTGCTTAAGCGAATAACAAAAAAGTCCGTTCGGGCAAGCGATGCTGAAATCCAGGAGAATCCTCGTTCACGCAGTGTTCGTTTACGAGTTGCAGAAAAAAACGCACAGGAGGAGTGAATGAGAAAATGAAATTCAGGATCTGCTCCGGTTCAACCACTCATTCGTTTTCGGGGAATGGCTGTTGGAACGTTGCTGCTGGTACTTTTAATTTCAGGTCCTTTGCTCTTAGTGACAAAACAGGTTTATATTACTAATGTGTCAATTCGTATGAATGCTATGTCTGATTCACTTGAGAACGATAAACAAGGAAATCACCGCGCTTCAATTAACATGCGAAAAATTTCATCAAATGAAAGAATAGAAAAGTTTGCCACGAAAAACACGGCAGCTTGAATATCCGACAGCAAGTCAGATCGTCATTGTTAAAATGCCTCGGGATCACTTATCGAATGCAGGCAATATTTCAGGATTGCTTGCATTTGTTAAAAAAGCACTTGGAGTAAGGAGCTGATGAATCAGTTAAAGGCCAGACTGATTTTTGTATGTGTAATTCTGGGGCTTGGCGGAGCGCTGGTGGTAATTCGACTTTTTACTATTCAGGTACTTGACAATAAAAGATATTCAGAAAGAAGTCGCGATCAGACTCAGCTGCGACATCTTTTGACTGCACAACGGGGGACAATTTACGATTGCAATGGTCGTACACTTTCAGTAACAATGGATAGCAAAATGATTGTTACCTCTGAAGAGCCGGAGAATGAAAAGAAAAAGGTCGCAAGCTGTAAATCGAATGTATCCTTTGGGAGATATCGCTGGTTCTGTACTGGGTTATGTGGGGAAAGACGGGTATGGACTTGGCGGAGTAGAGTTTACGTTTGATCAATATCTTCATGGTGAAGATGGCTGGATTATTCTTCAGAAGGATGGAAAAAACAAAAAGTACCGCAAAATCGGTTTACCAGAAAAAGAGCCGGTAGTCGGTGCTGATGTTTATTTGACAATTGATGCCAATATTCAGAAGATAATTCAGACAGTGCTGAAGCAGACTGTAGAGAATTTCAAAGCAAAGGGTGGTATGTGTATTGTAATGGATCCGGTACTGGAAAGATTCTTGGAATGGCAAATGAACCATCGTTTAATCCCAATTTACTTCACAATATGCTCTCATTGACAGGCAAAACAAGTGTATTAGTTACGTTTATGAACCTGGATCGACTTTCAAAGTGATACCGCATCAACAGCACTGCAGGAAAACATTAAAAAAGAAAATGATTTGATTGACGGCGGAAATGGCGTTTATGAGATTTTTAATCAGGTAATCAGCGATCATGAACCCTATGGATACTTAACATTTACAAAAGCACTCAGCTATTCAAGCAATGTATGTTTTGCAAAGATTGCAAACGAGATCGGCAATGAAAAGCTATACAGTTATATTAGAAATTTCGGTTTTGGTATCAAAAGCGGAATTGAGTTGCCGGGTGAAGAAATCGGGATTGTTCATCCGGTAAGGGAATGGTCTGGCCGATCAAGAGTGACAATGGCTATCGGACAGGAACTTTCCGTAACACTTCTTCAGATGACACTTGCGTTTGCAGCAGTCGCAAATGGCGGAATTCTTTTGCAACCGGTGATCTGTGAAAAAATAGTTGATAATCATGGTGATATTCTTGATAGTGCAAAATATAAACCGGTACGGCGAATTTTGAAAGAAAACGTTGCTTCGCGATTACGTACAATGCTTGCTGATGTTGCTGCAGATGGAACAGGAAAAAAAGCTGCTATCGAGGGTGTTACAGTGGCGGGAAAAACAGGAACAGCACAAAAACCTGATTCCGGTAAATATTCCCGTTGGCGTTCGTGGTCATCATTTATCGGTTTTGTTCCTGCGGACAAACCAGAACTGTTATGCAGTGTTGTTATCGATGAACCGGCAGGAGGCGAAATGGGTGGAGTTGCTGCTGCACCTGCTTTCCATAAAATAATGACACAGATAATCAGTCATCCGGAATTGCACTTTGCAGAAAAAATTCTGGAAAAAAATACAATTGCGGTTAATGAAGGAAAAGTAAAAGAGATCGTTACTCCTTTATTATGTGGAATAAGTAAAGAAAGAGCTGAGAAAATTCTCAAACAGGCTGAACTGAAATATCAGTTTGTAGGAAATGGAAAGAAAATATCATATCAGACCCCGGTATCTGGCACTCGTCAAGATAAAACGCGGGTAATTACTTTGTATTTTGATAATTCGAAAATAAATGAATTTTATGTACCTGATTGCGTCGGTAAAGATCTTCGTGATGCGATCAATATGGTAAATCTAAAAGGGCTTACTCCTTATGTGATTGGATTTGGTAAGGTGCGTAAACAGATACCGGCAAGTGGAACACTTATCCACCCTGCCGAAGTTTGTACTCTTATTTGTTCAATCGAAGGATAGACTTAAACTTAGGATGTCGATATGTTGCTCAGGGATATTTTAGTCAAAGCCGGGATCGAATTTACATTTGATTATAAGAACAGAAATCCGGATATTGTGGACATCAGCTATGATTCACGAAAAATAAAGACTGGATCATTGTATGTTTCCATTCCGGGGACTAAACTTCATGGAGATACATTTATAAATGATGCTATCAGGAATGGGGCTGTTGCAGTAATCTCGGAGAATGATCATCCGGATTTGAGTGTCTCCTGTATACGTGTAAAGAATGTACGATGCATACTTGGAAAATTGGGAAGTGCTTTATGGAATATAGATGTAAATTCCATTACAATGATCGGAATAACCGGTACCAACGGGAAAACAACCACTGCTCATTTATTTCAGAAATTGCTCGAGCAGAAGTTTCCCCCGGAGCAGGTATGGATGTTCGGGACAATAGATTTTCATATCGGAAAGAAAGTCATTCCAGCTACTCATACGACTCCGGAAGCACTTGAAATATTCAAATGTATTGGTGAAGAAAACGCTGTTCCGCTTGGGCTGGTAATGGAAACATCTTCACATTCGCTTGCACTGGATCGTATTGGTGGTTTGACTTACGATGTGGCTGTGTGGACAAATCTTACTCAGGATCATCTTGATTTTCACAAAACAATGGAATCATACTACCAGGCAAAGAAAAGATTGTTTATTGAATATTTGAAAGATTCCGGGACTTCAGTTATCAATATTGATGATCCCTGGGGTAAAAAACTTGTATCTGAACTGCCCAAAAATGTAAACTGCCTTACTTACGGCAGAGATGAAAGCGCAGATGTAAAAATTGTCTCCTGGAATTGCGATTGGGATGGGTGTAAAGTTGAGATACAGTATAAAGATAATAAAGCGGTCTTCACATCTACATTAAGAGGCTTTTTTAATATCTACAATATGACCTCAGCCATCGCAGGTGGATATGCAATGGGGTTTAACGCATCAGTAATTCAGAAGGCTTTTGATACTGTAACTACTGTTGCAGGACGGATGGATAGGGTTATGATCGATGCCCCTTTCACTGTAGTCGTGGATTACGCGCACACTCCTGATGCTCTTGTAAATATTTTGTCGACCGCACGTCCTCTTACAAGCGGAAATCTTATCTGTGTCTTCGGGTGCGGAGGTGACCGCGACAGAACAAAACGGCCAATTATGGGTGGTGTCGTTGCACAGTATGCTAATGAAGCGATTGTGACTTCTGATAATCCGCGAAGTGAACGTCCTGTCGCGATAATTGACGAAATAACTGCAGGTATTCCTCTTGATTTTCCTCACGTTTCAATACCTGACCGGAAAAGTGCAATCAGACATGCTTTAACAAATGCAATGCCTGGTGATTGCATAATCATTGCAGGTAAAGGTCATGAAAATTATCAGGAAGTAAATGGAATCCGTCATCACTTCAATGATAAAGAAATTGTTGAAACTATTTTTTCTCAGATGGCAAAAAAATGAATAAACAAAAAGAAAATAGTCATAAGGAAAAGAATAACACTCCGTTAACGTTAGGGTCATTGATCAAATGGTGCGGGGCAAGGTGTGATTTACCCGAATCAAAGTTGAAATTAAAGATCCCAAGTGTATGGAATGATTCTCGAAAAGTGATGCCGGGAGATGTTTTCGTTGCAATTAAAACTGAAAATGATGATGGACATAATTATATCGCGAATGCTTTTAAATCTGGTGCTATTGCTGCGATCGTAAGCAAGAAAGCTCATATAGAGTGTTCTTCAAAAGATGCTTCAAAACTGATCAGAGTTTCTGACCCTGTTAAGGCAATTCAGAAAGCTGCAAATCAGTATCGTAAACAGATGGGCTGTTTATTTATAGGAGTCACCGGTTCGAATGGGAAAACGACAACTCGGACATTTATCTCATCGGTACTCAGACAAGGCCTTACAATTGGTGAAACGTATAGAAACTGGAATAATCATATTGGCGTACCGCTTAGTATTCTAAAATTCGCCGGAGATGAGTGGGCAGGAGTCATTGAGATGGGGGCAAATCATGTCGGTGAAATACATGAATTATCACTGATTACTGAACCTGATATTGCAGTGATAACAAATATCGGGTACGGCCATGTGGGATTGTTTGGATCGCTTGCAAACACGACAAAAGCAAAATTTGAAATCGCAGATGGACTAAACCGCAAAGCAGGATTTATGCTCCTCAATGGAGATGATCCACGACTGGTAAAAGGGGTGCGGGAACGTAATATTCCTGCTGTTCTTTACGGCTTTTCATCACGATGTACAGTTCGGCCTCAAAAGGTGACTGTAGATCCTGTTAAGGGAATTTCTTTTGAACTTGATGGATATAAGTTCAGACTTTCAATGCCGGGAAGACACTTTCTTTACAGTTCTCTTCCTGCAATTTACATCGGGCGCAGATGCGGACTTTCTGATGATGCTATAGCCGAAGCGCTATTATCACAGAAACCAGTCTCGATGAGAGGCGCAATTGAGATGAAAAAGGGGATTCGGTTCATTCTTGATTGTTATAATGCTAATCCTTCTTCAATGAGTAGCGGGATTACTTATCTGTCAGATATTACTGAGCCTCAGAAACGTGTTGCAATTGTTGGTGATATGCTTGAACTCGGAAGTTACTCAAAGCGGCTTCATCAGGAACTTGGGAAAAACCTCGCGAATGCATCTGTCCACAAGATACTTGCAGTCGGAGAATTCGCGAAAATTGTCGCTGAAGGGGCTGTAAAGGCGGGACTATCTTCTAAATCTGTGCATACAGCAAAGAATAGTGAGCAGGCGATCACCGTCGCCCAATCAATTATCAAACAAGGTGACACGGTGCTTCTGAAAGGCTCCCGGGGAGTTCACCTTGAGACAGTTTTCGAAAAGTTTTGAGGGTGTAAATAATGAATTTTGATTTGAAAATAACTTTTCCTGCCAGAGTATCAATAATTGGAGCTGCGCGAAGCGGGCTTGCTGCAGCTGAATTTTTTAAAAATAAAGGAACAGCTGTATTTATAAGTGATACATGTCAGGCCGACAAGCTTGAAAAAATACTGTCAGATAAAGGGCTGGAGCATCTTTCTCATGAGTCTGATGCTCACAGCGACAAAGTCCTTGATTGCGATGTGATAATACTCTCACCGGGAGTTCCATCTGATCTTGAAATATTGAAAAAAGCCCGGTTGAAAGGGATTGCGGTCTGGTCTGAGATGGAGCTTAGGATACAGGGCGAGTAAAGCGAAATTTCTTGCGGTTACCGGATCGACGGGAAAAAGTACAACAGTATCGCTTCTTGGTGAAGCGCTAAATTCCGGAGGTAAAGAAGCTGTTGTGGCTGGGAATATCGGTGTTCCGGTAATCAGTATTGTCCCTTCGATGAGCGAAAATTCTTTTGTCGTTGCAGAGGTGTCAAGCTTTCAGCTCGAAACGATTGATCAGTTCAGGCCTGTTGGAGCTGCTGTACTGAATTTCATGAAAAATCATCTTGATCGATACAATTCTGAAGATGATTACTATAATGCTAAAAAAGAGATAGCAAGAAATTTTACGAAAGAAAATGTTCTTGTTTTGAATGCAAACGATACCCGGTTATGTGCATGGGCGCAACAAATGAATGATAAAGCACAGATCATTTTCTTTGGTGCAAACAGGAGGGGATCTGATTGTTTTTGGGTAGAAGATAATTTTATTAAATATAGATTCAGGGGAAATGAAGGCTCTGTACTCAATGTAAATGAGATGTTTTTGCAAGGACCTCATAACCATGAGAATGCGTGTGTTGCATCAGCGCTGGCAATGATTGCTGGAGCTGAAATAGAGGGAATAGCCAGGGGAATATGTTCGTTCAAAGGACTTAAACATCGGTTAGAGTATGTGGAGGAAGTAAATGGGATCCGTTACTTTAATGATTCCAAATCCACGACAGCAGAATCGATTCTGGTTGCTGTGAAGGCGTTTCCCAGCGGAGTACATTTGATTGCAGGTGGGAGAGACAAATTTTGTGATTTTTCCGTTGTTAACGAAGCGATTAAGAAGCACGTAAAAAATATAGTTCTTATAGGTGAAGCTGCTGAAAGAATGCATGAACAATGGAAAGGGTTAGTTCCCATCAGGAGAGCTTCAACTCTGGAAAGTGCCATAGATGAAGCGACTTCAAATGCAGCGAAGGGAGATGTTGTCATTTTTTCGCCAGGTTGTTCGAGCTTTGATATGTTCAAAAATTATGAAGAACGCGGTGAAGTATTCAAAAGAATTGTTCGTGGACGGATGATAAGTAAATGAAAAATCGCTTGGGTCAAATGGATATGGGACTCTTTACAGCAGTACTGGTAATGCTTGGGTTTGGCATTGTACTGGTGTACAGCTCTTCATTTGCCCTTGCAGAACAGAAATTCGGCGGAGCGGATTTTTTCCTCGCCCGGCAGTCGATAAGAGCTCTTCTGGCGATAGTGTTTTTTATGGTTTTTGTAAATGTTGATTATCATTTCTGGGGTAAAATCAGCAATCTGATTTATGTAATTGCAGTAGTTCTGCTTCTGGCAGTATTGTTTCTTCCTGTCAGTCACGCAATCAACGGAGCGCGAAGGTGGATCTCTCTGGGACCATTGACTTTTCAAGTATCTGATTTTGCCCGCATGGCATTGATACTGGCGATTGCCAGGAGTTGCGAAAAATCTGGCTCTGAAATAGAAAGGTTCAAGACATTTCTGATTCTGCTTTCTAAAATAGGTATCATTTGTTTTTTAATTTTAATAGAACCAAATATGTCAACTGCAGTAGTATTAGGCATTGTGGCATTATCGATGATGTTTTTGTCGGGGGCACGGGTTGCACATATTGTTTCGCTTTTTCTCGCTGCAATCCCGGTAATTGTCTTACTGATAATAAATACCCCTTACCGCATGAGAAGGTTCAATGCATTTCTCCATGGTTCAGGCGCAAAGGAAAATGTCGGATATCAGACATTTCAATCACTCATTGGACTTGGGCACGGAGGGCTGTTCGGGGTTGGTTTAGGAAAAGGAGAACAAAAGTTTTTTTATTTACCAGAACCTCATACTGATTTCGCGATTTCCATTCTTGGAGAGGAAATTGGTTTTGTAGGTTTACTACTTGGTTATCAGTGCTTTCATATTCATTATTTACCGCAGTATGAAAGCAGCACTTCAGGCTCCGGATAAAATGGGTCAACTAATGGCTTTTGGGTTTTCAATGATTGTGGCAATTTATGCATTGATCCATGCAAGTGTTGGAACCGGTCTGATACCGACAACCGGGATACCTTTGCCGTTTCTGAGTTACGGAGGAATGAGTCTGGTGTTTATGATGAGCAGTATGGGAATAGTACTTAATATTTCAAGTCAATCCCGGTATGGTCTTGTTGCACCTTTAAAAGGGCGAAAAGGTTTTCAGGTTCAGTGACAAGGGCGTTTTTATTTATGATACTTTCTGGAGGATGCTGATGCGTACAATTTACAAAAAAAATACATCTCGTTGGTATTGGAGGAGCCGGCATGAGTCCGCTTGCTGAGGTACTCCATGCACATGGGCATACGGTGACCGGAAGTGACAGGGCCCGATCAGCTGCATCATCCAGATTGGAATCTATCGGAATAAAAGTGCAATACAACCATATCCCCGAATATATCAAATCCGCCGAGTTACTGGTTTATTCAAGTGCTGTGAGAGAGGAAAATGCTGAACGTCAATACGCTGTGGCTAACGGGATTCCCTGTATCAGGCGTGCGGAACTCCTTGGGGAACTTATGCGCGGGCATTTTACTATTTGTATAAGTGGTACACATGGAAAAACAACTACCACTTCACTTACCGGAACCATTTTTCATGATGCACAGTTATCTCCCACCGTACTTGTGGGTGGAATGGTCCGAAGTGCAGAAAGTCATGCTTTTATCGGAAAAAGCAATATAATGATCGCAGAAGCTGATGAATATGACCGCTCATTTCTGGCCATGTATCCTTCGATCGCAATTATCACAAATATTGAGGCTGATCATCTCGATTGCTATGGAACACTTGAGAATGTCAAAGATGCGTTTGTTAAATTCACCGACAGAATACCTTTCTATGGCGCTGTTGTAGCATGCATAGATGATCCGGGTGTACGCGATATCCTCCCCTCGGTGCATCGGACAGTCGTTACTTATAGTGTAGAAGGAAATGCTGACTATTGTGCCAGAGATATTAGTTTTTCCGAGGGTAAACCTTCCTTTACTGTTGTTAGAAAAGGTGCTGAATTAGGTAAAATTACACTGAGTATTCCGGGAAAACATAACATCGCCAATTCTCTGGCGGCAATAGCTGTTGCACATGAAATGGGAATAGATTTCAATATTATTTCGCAATCATTGAATCAGTTCCAGGGTGTTCGGAGAAGGTTTGAACTGATTGGCAAAGAGAAAGGAATCTCTGTCATTGATGATTACGCACATCATCCGGGAGAAATAAAAGCGACTCTCGATGCTGCAAGAACAAGTGGTTTTAAAAGGATCATAGCTGTTTTTCAACCACATCTTTACACTCGTACAAGAGATTTTTTGAATGATTTTGCCTTAATTCTGGGAAAAGCAGATCTTGTTTATATTACAGATATTTACAAAGCACGTGAAGAACCGATTCCCGGGGTAACGTCCAAAACAATTGTAGAAAAAATTATTGAAAGTGGAAATAAAAATGCTTTTCATATTCCTGTAAAAAAAGAATTAATTATTCCGATTGCACAGCAGGTAAAAGCCGGCGATGCAGTTGTCATTATGGGAGCCGGTGATATCTGGGAAATAGCTCCTTTGCTTTTAGAAAGAATTAAAAATGGCTAAGCGTTTAGGTGTAAATGGCCGCAAACAAAATGCTGCGCGAAAAGTGAAAGCTCGCGGAGCTGCGAAAAAATTTATACTCAGAACACTGTTGTTAGGAATAATAGCTGGTTCAGGTATTTTGATTATTTTAGGAAGTGTAAAGGGAACCCGGGTTGCTCTCAAATCAATAGATCAATCGAAAGTTTTCAGCATAACTGGTATTCTGGTACAAGGCAACAACCATACTGAATCGGGTAAAATATTGCAGAAATGCGGCATTCAACCTGGTCAGAAAACTTACACTGTAAAAGAAAAGACCATTCAGGCAGCCTTGCTCAAAGATCCCTGGATCGAAAATGTTAAGGTGATAAAAAAATTAAGCGGAAAAATCGTTATAAAAATTACTGAACGCAAGCCAATCGCCCTTGTTAATATGAAATCAGTTTATTACATTGATAAAAACGGAGTGCTTTTCCCTATTGCTAAAAAAGTGATTTCAGACATGCCTGTTTTTTGCGGGTTGAGTGACACTGTTGATAATAAAGGTATGCGCAGGATATGCAGCAGCGATATGTTTCGGGTCAGGGATTTTATGAAAAATATTTCAGACCTTGATGAAAATTTCTGGCAGAATATCACTCAAATCGACTTTTCTGAAAAAGAAAAAATACGGTTGTCATTTCAGGCTTATTCTACAATAGTGGAAATGGATCAGGAAAATATTAATAATGGGTTAAGCAATCTGATACGATTGGAAGAATTGCTTCATAAAAATGCAGTCATGCCGGAAAAAATCAATCTCTGTTATCAAAATATTGCATTTGTAACTGTCAATGGAAATGTGGAACAGAAGGGACCGGTTCAGAGCGTTGCTGATTAGAGAATGTTTGTGTAGGACTGGAGGTAGTCAATGGATGATAATGTATTTGTAGGTCTTGATATCGGGACTACAAAAATCGCTTGCATAATTTCTGAGCAGGATGCAAATGGCGAATTAAAAATCGTTGGTGTTGGTGTCAGTCCATCAGATGGACTGAGAAAAGGTGTAGTTGTAAATATTGATAAAACTGTTCGTTCGATTCAGAAGGCCGTCGAGGAAGCTGAATTAATGGCAGGTGTCGATGTGGATGCTGTCTGGGTTGGAATCGCAGGAGATCATATCGGGCTATTAACAGCAGAGGTGTTGTCGCGATTTCGCGTGACAATAACGAAATTTCTGAGCTCGATGTTGTCAGGGCTATCGATGCTGCAAAAGCGGTGTCGATTCCAATGGACCGTGAAATTTTACATGTAATACCACAGGAATTCGTTGTTGATGACCAGAAGGGAATCAAGGATCCTATCGGTATGTGCGGAGTCAGACTGGAAACACAGGTGCATATTATTACCGGTGCCGTTACAAGTGCACAGAATATCTATAAAAGTGTTGATAAGGCTGGGCTCAAGGTTATTGATCTTGTTCTTGAACCGCTTGCCTCATGTTATGCTGTGCTTGAGAAAGATGAGAAAGAGCTTGGTGTTGCACTTGTCGATATGGGTGGAGGGACCACCGATATTGCAATTTATTTTGATGAGAGTATCGTCATACTGCGGTGGTCGGGCTTGGTGGTAAAAATGTTACAAGTGATATTGCTATTGGAATTCGGACACCAATTGAAAGAGCTGAAGAGATCAAGAAACAGTATGGGTGTGCGTATTCACCGCTGGTAAAAGGAACTGAATATATCAGTGTTCCTGGTGTTGGTGGAAGAGAGCAGCGAGAGGTTTCAAAAGCGGTGCTTTCATCTATTATCGAACCGCGACTTGGAAGAAATCCTTTCTCTTGCGTTACGAGAAATTAAAAGAACTGAATATGCAGATATGCTTGGGGCAGGAGTTGTTTTGACCGGTGGTGGTTCACTTATGGATGGTATACAGGAGCTTTCCGAAAAGGTATTTGAGATGCCTGTAAAGCTTGGTATTCCAACCGGATTTGGCGGACTTACTGAAGCTGCAAAATCACCGGTACATGCAACTGGTGTGGGCTTTGCATGTATGGTATGGAACAGATGAAAAATCGCAAAGGTAAAAAAATCATCAGTGGAGATGACAATTTCCGGAAAATTTTCGATAGAATGAAATCATGGGTCAAAGAATTCTTTTGATTTAGTAAAAAAAGTGCATAATAAACTTGAAAAATTCAGGAAAAAAATAAACAATTATAAAACTAACAATAATTAGAGGAGGATGTATGGTCTTTACGTTAGATGAGAGCTTCGATGCTGTCGCGAAAATGAAGGTTATCGGTGTGGGAGGCGCTGGTGGCAATGCGGTGAACCGCATGGTTACTGCAGGATTGACAGGCGTAGATTTTATCTCTGTCAATACTGATGCTATGGCACTTGATAACAACCGCGCTGCAGCAAGGCTTCAGATTGGCGAGAAGATCACAAAAGGGCTTGGTGCCGGTGCAAATCCGGAAGTCGGGCGTCTGGCTATGGAAGAGGATCGAGACAAGATCGCTTCTGTTCTGGATGGCTCTGATATGGTCTTTATTACCGCGGGTATGGGTGGTGGTACCGGAACTGGTGGTGCTCCTGTTGTCGCCGAAATCGCACAGGATATGGGTATTCTGACAGTCGCAATTGTTACACGTCCCTTTCTTTTTGAAGGTAAAGTTCGTGATCGTAATGCCCATAAAGGTATGGATGATCTTCGGAAATCATGTCGACACAATTATCGTTATTCCGAACCAGAAACTTCTCTCTATTGTTGATCGAAATACCTCTCTTATTGATGCTTTTAAAACTGCTGATGATGTTCTTTATCAGGCTACAAAAGGTATTTCTGATCTCATTTCCGTTCATGGGCTTGTCAACCTCGATTTCGCTGATGTAAAAACAATCATGAAAGGCATGGGCGACGCGCTCATGGGAACTGGCTATGCTGAAGGTGAAAATCGAGCTGTTATGGCTGCTGACAGCGCTATCCATAGTCCATTGCTTGATGATATCTCAATCGCAGGTGCGCGTGGTATTCTCATCAATATTACTGGTGGTGAAGACATGACCCTGTATGATGTAAGTGATGCTACTCAGACTGTCTACGATGCTGTCGGAGAAGATTCTGAAACTAATATTATTTTCGGTGCCGTAACTGACCCGTCAATGAACGGCAAAATAAGAGTCACTGTTATTGCTACTGGCTTTAATGATGAAAGCATTGAAAAACGTCGTGAAGCAGCTGCTCCAAAATTGGCTGTAAAGCTTCCTGGTACTAGAAAGTAAGAACCTGAAAAAGCTGTTGAGCAGATGTCAATTTCTCTGAATGTACCTCCAAAATCTGAAGTGCAGGAGAAAGCTGCTGAACCGGTCATTGTTGAGTTGCCTAAAATTGTAACTGATAATGAAGAGGATTCAATGTCTCGAAATGATGAATCATCTGCAGGATCTGCTTCTAATCCAAACTCATCAATTGAATTTCCAGCTTTCCTGAAGAAAGAAAATATGCGTAAGGAAAGAGTTTACGTATCTAAGGGCAGTGTTATTACTCAGTATGAAGATGATATGGATGTGCCGACATTTCTTAGAAAACAAATGCAATAATAATTACCATACCGGAGGCATTCCCTCCGGTAAATTTTCCATTTGAGAGGTGAGCGCTTTATGGGTCATCTGGAACAACGCCTTATTAAAAGAGCAACTCGAAAACACAAAAAAATTTATCCTTGCGGGCATAAGGATAGTCTTGCGGATTGTTTTACTGAAGGTGAGGGCCGCCTGATGCTGTGGTTTAACACTGAGGATCAGAGTACGCATGTGGTCACAACAAGTACGAAAAGCCCTGATGGGAAAAAATTAAATTAGTGTCAACGGTTCATTACTTTCACCCAACTTGAATCAATAGCACTATTTACCTTTTCGATCCGAAATGATTGGGATGCTGATTGCATTTTCCCTATGAGAATGATATTGTCTATTAAAAAAATTGAATTTCTTCCATTTCACCTGTTCCTGTTAGTAGAAGGACAAAAGATAAGGTTGTCAAGATCGTATGATGACAACGTTTATTTAAATGAAGCATGTAGAGCTTCTATTTTGCAGAAGCAATCTCCCAATGAGTAATATTTCCCCTGTAAGGGAAACATATTAGTATCTGTTAAGAATTAACATACGCGTCACCTGAATATCCCGTTCTGTGAATGCTAATTTTAATAATACAGAGTCCTTACAAGTCATGTGAACGTTCGCGATCTTTTATTATTCTTTCTATTTTATCAATATCGATCTGGTCATTTTATCACTCCTCTTGATTTTGGATTACTTTTTCAAGATTTCCATTCATGATATCTGGAAGGTTTTTTTGAATTGTAAATTCATCCCAATTCCACCATTGTAGTTCGATCATATTCTTAATGATCTCTTCGGGGAAACGTTTTTTTATCTCTTTTGCAGGAACACCGCCGACAATTGTGTATGGAGGGACATCTTTAGTAACAACTGCTCTTGTGGCGATTATGGCACCATCGCCTATGTGAACCCCTTGCATTATGACAGCTTCATAACCAATCCATACATCATTTCCTATGATAATATCGCCTTCATTGTCCCAGGCATCAGTTACATTGCTGCGGTCTAAATCCCATTCTTCAAAGAAAAGTGGAAATGGATAGGTTGAAAGGGAAGACATCCTGTGGTTACCCGATGTGAACATAAATTTCGCTCCGCAGGCAATTGAGCAATATTTTCCGATAATCAATTTGTCGTGATTAATAGGATAATGGTACAGGACATTGTTGTTTTCAAACTTTGTCGGATCATTTACAAAGTCATTATACATAGTATATTCGCCGACTATGATATTGGGTTTTGTAATTGTGGATTTCAGATAAACGGTTTCTTTATCTGCGGTTCTTGGGTAAACTTTTTTACTGTCCATAGTATTCCTGTATTGATTTTTGCATTTGTTTTTAAGTTAAAATATATCATTGGAAAAGAGAGTGCGTCTTAAAAACGCGGAGGGTAGGGAGAAGTGGTTTAGGTTGGCGTTGACTTCTGAATTGCCCTTGTCCTTGTCATGTTGGTAGGAATTAAACGCAGAGGGCGCAAAGGGTAAACGCTTTACGTTTATAATGGAAATTGTCAATCCATCTCGTGCTGACGGAATCTTGGAGCGAACAACTGTGTTAATCAGGTATCCGGAATTCCGAATAGTCTGAGTCCTGAGTCCGCGAAGGATCGAAGACTGATTACTATCAACCCATTAACGCTCAGCGGGCTATGCGTCTAAATTATCCTTTGTTTGTACTGGATAAATGAGTATACAAACGCAGAGGGCGCAAAGGGCGCAAAGGGTAAACGCTTTGCGTTTATGGAAATCGCCAATTCATCTCGTGATGACGGAATCTTGGAGCGAACAACTGTGTTAATCAGGCATCCGGAATTTCCGAATAGTCTGAGTCCTGAGTCCGCGAAGGATCGAAGACTGATTACTATCAACCTATCAACATTTAGCGGGCTATGCGTATAAATTATCCTTTGTTTGTACTGGATAAATGAGTATACAAACGCAGAGCCTACAAAGGGCGCAGAGTGTAAACGCTTTGCGTTTATAATGAAAATCGTCAATTCATCTCGTGCTGACGGAATCTTAGAGCGAACAACTGTGTTAATCAGGTATCCGGAATTCCGAATAGTCTGAGTCCTGAGTCCGCGAAGGATCGAAGACTGATTACTATCAACCTATCAACACTTAGCGGGCTATGCGTCTAAATTATCCTTTTGTTTGTACTGGATAAATGCGTATACAAACGCAGAGGGCGCAAAGGGTAAACGCTTTGCGTTTATGGAAATCGCCGATTCATCTCGTGATGACGGAATCTTAGAGCGAACAACTATGTTAATCAGGTATCCGAAATTCCGAATAGTCTGAGTCCTGAGTCCGCGAAGGATCGAAGACTGATTACTATCAACCCATTAACGCTCAGCGGGCTATGCGTCTAAATTATCCTTTGTTTGTACTGGATAAATGAGTATACAAACGCAGAGGGCGCAAAGGGCGCAAAGGGTAAACGCTTTGCGTTTATGGAAATCGCCAATTCATCTCGTGATGACGGAATCTTAGAGCGAACAACTGTGTTAATCAGGTAGCCGAAATTCCGAATAGTCTGAGTCCTGTGTCCGCGAAGGATCGAAGACTGATTACTATCAACCTATCAACATTTAGCGGGCTATGCGTATAAATTATCCTTTGTTTGTACTGGATAAATGAGTATACAAACGCAGAGCCTACAAAGGGCGCAGAGTGTAAACGCTTTGCGTTTATAATGAAAATCGTCAATTCATCTCGTGCTGACGGAATCTTAGAGCGAACAACTGTGTTAATCAGGTATCCGGAATTCCGAATAGTCTGAGTCCTGAGTCCGCGAAGGATCGAAGACTGATTACTATCAACCTATCAACACTTAGCGGGCTATGCGTCTAAATTATCCTTTTGTTTGTACTGGATAAATGAGTATACAAACGCAGAGCCCGCGAAGGGCGCTGAGAGTAAACACTTTGCGTTTATTACAAAAACATAAAGCAGTAGTTCTCATTAGAATTTTGTGAAGGGTAGGGAGGATTGGTTTAGGTTGGCGTTGACTTCTGAATTGCATATGTACTTGTCATGAAGGTAGGAATTAAACGCAGAGCCCGCAAAGGACGCAGAGTTAAGAGAAAAAGAAACGAAGCGTCCATAAACTCTGCGTACACTATGCACTCGGCATTCCCTCGAAGCAAGCTTCTTGTGGAGAATGGGACGTTAAGTTTACTCTTTGTCATGAAGTAAAGATAGGCAGAAATTAAACGCGAAGTATGTAGGGAACCAGCGGAGGTAAACGGGATTCAATGATTATTTTCCCTGGCTGCGTATCTTATTTCCCTGTTCTTCTGATAAATTCAGATGGTGTTATAATTGGAATGTCCATTACCATTCCAATATCCAATAAATGAGCATCTCCACTTACGATATAGGTAGCATTTCCCGCCACTGCACATTCTATAAACTTGTCATCATCTGGATCCTTCGATAATTTGAACCTTCTCTTTATTCTGATGACATGTGAATTTTCAGCGATTAAAATCAACCAATGACTTACAAGTTGTTCCGTTTTTCCCTTAGATATCCTTAAAAGAGTACTCTCATATTCCTTCAGGATATCCTTGGTAATGAGCAACTCAAAGCGGTCCTGGATCCAGAACTCCAGTATTTTAAATGGGGCACCAGTCCAGAAAATACCTGATACAATTACATTGGTATCAAGGACGATTTTCACGTCTGCTTTCCTTAATTGCTTTTTTTACATCACTCTTTTTGAGCTTTTCCTTTTTAGCGTACTTCCGGCTTTCCACAATTAGTTTTTTAAATGATTCCATTTTAGGCTCTTCAATGGGCTTTAATAACAGGTTTGTGCCATCAGTGATTACAATAAGCTTGGAACCACTGCTTAAGCCCATCTGTTTTCTAATAGTATCAGGTATAACTATCTGCCCTTTTGAAGAAAGGCTGGTTACTTCTGTGCTTATCATAAACCCTCCAGGTAAGATTGTCTTACTAATATAATACGATTTAAAACATCTCTGTGGTGCTTATTTTCACTTTGGAGGCATTTATATTTGATTTACAGTGAGGTAACAAGCGATACCCACAATGGTAAGAATTAAAAACAGTATTACAGCCGCGAACTTGGTTCAATCCCGATAGAAATTCTTGACTTCAGCACTTAAATCAGAAATAAACCGAGCCTCTTTATTCGTCTATCTTTCCAGAAATGCTTTTTTCCACCTTTGGTATGGATTGTAAAATTTTACGGCATTCTTATCAAATGACTCGGAATGCCAATCTCCACCAACCCAATCTTTCATTTCTTTATAGTCTTCATTTTCTGGATTCGATAGTGTTTTTATCAGTTCAAAATACCCCTGTACACCGCCACAATCTTCCGGTGGGCATGCTCTTTCACCATCAATACATAGAGGATATTTGACTGCCTTGTCCTTGAAAAAAAAGCCTTCAAGTTGAACCGTGTGCCACCAGGAATCTCCAAAATCATATAAATATTTTACTGTTACTCCGAGATCATTGAAATAAGTTAAAACTGGAATTTCCCATCCCGGATAAACTTCTGGTAAATCTCCAGGGCTTTGGAAATCTGGTATTCCGATTCGTACCTCTTTCTTTTTACCTTTACCTTTGAATTCAAAATAATGCGAATGGTAATCTAACCAACCCATAGAATCCTGAATCGCTACATGCAGATCCCAGAAATTGTAATCAGTTGGTACCAATATTCTCCGCCATATAAGTGGAAGAATCTCAGGTAGTTCAATCTTAAATTGCATTACCCAATTTTTATAAGGAGCAACATTTTCTCCTTTTTCATATTTCATTAAATAGCCTTTGTCAGTATAATTCTTCTGATATTTACCTGGCATTTGCTGTAGCTTTCATTGTGGTTTAAATTTCTTATCGATTCTTGAAAGTAATCGGAATCAATCCGGTAAATAGTATACGTTTTTTCTATCGAAAGTCCAAATTCATTCGAATAATTTTAGCAGCAGGAAAGATGGAGTATACAAAAATCAGTCTTGTTTTTAATGTCGCATTTTACAATCAAGAAGACAAACCAAAAATATCGTGATATCTTCGACGATCTGTTTTGTCATTTCATTCATAAAGGTAAGGATATCTGATTTTATTTGGCGGTAGTAATGCGGCAGTACCCGGATGCTTTACTTGTTATCATTGTGGCTTGGGCGTTAGTGGCTGTAACCGGAATACTACCATGATGTAATTCTGCTTTGCGGGCGGCGACTTTTTAGTTTTTTTATTCGATCCTTTATTTCTTAAGTCAAATAAAACCGCTTGTCGTATCAAGACACATTAAACTGTTCTTGATCAAAATAGATCACATCAAGAAAAACACGATTAAAAACTAAAAAATCTCTATCAAGAGTTAAAAGAGTTGCTTTTAGTACTGATGCTGTTGCAGCTATCCATAAATCATTATCACCAATACATTTTGCAGATTCGCCTGTTCGTAAAGGTTTTGTTGGATGTTTGCCAAGCCGATATGCATCAAGTTCTGCAAATTGTTCAATGATTGGCAAATGGTTTATATCGACCGCCGGTATTGTATTAAGAACCTTTTTCAGTACATCCTGCTTTTTTTGTCCCCAATTCAGGCGATATGAAAAAGAGTACATTTCACCAAGTGAAACGACCGATACCAGTGAATAATTGGGTGCTATTGAAGGACTGTATGAATTGTCGATGTGTAAGGCAAGTGCTGAACCTCGGACATAGTGAACAAGTATGCTTGTGTCCAGAAAAAACTTTGCCATACGCTCACTTGCTTTCTATTTCTTTCATAATGACTTCGATTGATTCCTCACCTGGCCATTTATTCCAGATATCTTTTAGCCAGTTACGACCTGTTGCTTCGAGCTGTACTTTTTTTGTAAATTCAAATTGAGTCTGGATAACCGGTGCTGTTTCGAATAACTCCTCTCCCTCTTCCATTTGTTTGAGCATTTGTGCTTCAATAATTCTTATTTTCCCAGATGGTTTGAAGCTTACAAGTCCTCTTGCTGTAACTTTTTTCCCCCAGAGAGTTCGAAGAGATTCAATACTCATATATTCATCATTAATTCTTCCCTGTACAATTTGCCCATCAGAAAGATATAACTGGAATTTTTTACTGTTATATGCTACCTGCTCCAAATGGCCTGAAATCATGCTTGCGCGTGGTTCAGGAATTTTGACTTTTAGTCGCTCTACCTTCTCAATAACCGGAATATCGATTTTAAAGTTCTCTGAAGGTCGTTCTTCACAATGTATACTGATAATCGGTGCGTGATCTGAAAGGAAGGGCTTTAGTTCCTGAAGACTTGATAAAACACCATAATCAAAATAGTCACTTTCCAGATTCTCTGCACACATATCGGCCACAGAGCGCCCGATAAATGAAATTGCAGTGTCTTGTGGTTCCGGTGCTGCACCACATAAATCCTGTTGTACAATCATATCAGGAATTGTGTTTTTTAATTTTGGAGCTTCGAGTGCAAGTATTGTAGAACCAGTTTGTATTCCTGTAAAGGTAAAATCCGTTGCTTTTTCAAGCCATTTAGGTGGAGGGCCCGCCTTAGTACTTTGTCCCTCGATGGCTAGCCGTAATCCCTTTTCCGCAGCAGCGGTGAATTGTTGCAACAATTGGAATAGAGCCCGGGTTGTAATTGTTCCTGATGGTGAATCAAGACCTTCAAGTCTGATTTTATATTTTAAAGTATCCATTTTTACCACCTATTCACAAAAAAATCATACTATTTCCATCTCTCTCATCTTCGGACTTAAGCTATTTCCAGCGCACATTTATTTAATATGCAGCCACACGTATAAATAATGCTACAGTACTTGCAAACCGCCGGTTAGAAAATTCGTTCTGATTCTTCTGTTTATTGGTGATAAAAACCGGTTGCGGCGCATCAATACGTTACTGTTTTATTGATTACATTTTACTTTATCATTTTTTAAATCACTGAATAAATTAAAAATAGCTATTTCCGGCAGTTGCTGGTTACCCAAATAAATAATTTGCTGTATTGGAGACAGTGTATTATAAAGTTGAATTTCTGCAGGATTTGTGAGAAATGGACTACTATGTGATGTTCATTGCCTTGCTAACTTCAAACTGTTTTTCTATTTCCTAATGTTTTGCTGCCGCTATTCATTCAATTCATTCCGGTTTATTGACACTAACGGGTCTCGGTACTCGCCCGCTGTATCAGCAGTAATGCAAGTCCCCGAAGCTTTAACAGAATCTCGGGTCTTTAAAACTGGAATCATTCCTAACCGCTGCGCCCAGATAAGCTCATTTATACTATCTCCAATGTATACAGTTTCTGATGGTATTGAACCTAGTGCATCCAAAGTTTTCGTATAAAAATCTTCATTATCCTTATTAAGTTCAATGACACATGAGAAGTGTGATACAACAAACACATCAGCAAAAGCTGTTTGGTCCCAAAGCTCTGGAACTTCACCTGAACACATTGACATTAACCCGCATCTAATTCCCCTTGCTTTTAACTCAGATAATGTTTGGGTTGCTGTTGGCAATGGTTGTAACCATTTTCGATGAGCTTCAATTCTACTCTCTGTAGCCTTTCTCATCTTTGTTTCATCCAAGGGCAAATCAAATTCGATGAAAGTCTTTTTCATCCTTTCATATGTACTCACTGATCCTGTCATCCATTCACCAAATCGTTTATCATTCATCCATGCATTAATCAATTTTTGAGAGTCAATCTCCATTGTCAAATCCTGAAATATGTTTACTCTTCTGGTGTTGGTAATTTTCTTTTTTTGCTACTTTTTTTCTTTTGTTGATAACTATGGATATGTTGATAACATTAATTATTATGAGATGCTATCTCAACAGAATCCTCTTTTTTTAATAATTGTGCCAATACTAATTTAACCTCCTCACTTATTGGCTGCATTTCCTTTGGCTTTTTATCTCGCTTATAGTTTTTCCATCGTTTTTTCAATACACCACTGCGCTTATGTGCCTGATCTGGTGTTAAATAATCACAGCTTGCATGTGGCCTGAGATTGTTGTATACCCTAACAGTATCATTCACAACTAACTGTACTTCTGCTAAATTACTAAAGCATCTGTCAAAATAGAATTCATACTTCAATATTCCATTTACGCGTTCTGCAGTTGCATTTTCATATGGATTTCCACGAGCTGACATACTGATTTGCATCTGATTACTCTCAAGAACACTGATGTACTCATGGCAACAGTACTGAATGCCATGATCCGAATGATGAATAAGCAGTGAATCAGGATGCATTCGGTTCTTTAATGCCATTTTAAGCGCTTTCAATGGCCCGCTCGTCTCCAGAGTCTGCTCAACATGGTATCCCATTATTTTCTTCGAATACAGGTCTGTTACAAGCGATAAATAAACAAATCCCTTTTCTATCGATAGATAGGTAATGTCGCTAACCCAAATCTGTTCCGGACCTGTCGGGATATATTCTTTAATGAGATTCGGATATCGTCTGTATACATGATTCGAATCAGTGGTATGAATGCGTTTTCGCCTCTTTTTAACCAATAAATCATTCTCTTTCAATAGAGAGAAAAACTTATCTCTGCCGAGTTTAATGCCATTCATTTTTATAATGTCCTGCAGCATGTCATACATTTTGCGCGTTCCCAACAGGGGCATTTGTTTACGGATTTCCTTTACGTACACAATCAGAACCTCATTATTGACACGTTCTTTTGTTTCCCGTCTTTCCATCTGGTGGAATGCCTGTCGACTCTTGCCAAACAATTTGCTAATCCTGGCAATTGAATAGCCGGGATGATCCACTTTTACTTCTCTTATTGTTTGGCACCATACTTTTTTCTTATCGGTATCTCCAGTTCTTCCTCAGCTATGTCAATCATTGTTTCTAATACCACATTTTTCATATGCGCATCTTCAAGATTCGCTTTTAATGTTTTTATTTCGTTGTGGAGTCGCAGTATTTCATGCTCTTCTTTGGCCATAATAGTACCTCGTAAATGAGTCTGGTTGTTGGTGCCTTTTCCGTATTTTTTACACCATTTAGAAACCGTTGTATGACCAGCAATATTATATTTGCGATTAGCTTCTGCTAAACTTAACTTTCCATTTTCAACTTCTGAGACGACATGAATCTTAAATGTCTCTGAATATCTATCACCTTTCGTCCTGATTTCCATTTACTGCTCCTTTTGAGTTGGTGTAAACATATATCAGGACAAGACACCATTGCGATAGCAGTCTGCTGCAAAGACAGTTTGAATTCTTCTTCACTCAAGTAAGGTACTATTGTTCCAAATAGATCGAATATTGCTGTGCTAATCATTCTTTCCCTATTAACATTGATTTGATCGGATGTGTTCTTTAGTTTTATTGTCTTTACGCGCGCTCTTCTTGCCTTTTCATACCTCCTGTATTGCGGCTTAACGTCCCGGTTGACATGCGCTGGACTGTTGTGCTTGGTGCACTTCCCATTCTTCGCGCGCGTACTCAATCATTTTACATCCATTTTATAGGAGGATTAGAATAATTTATCTTCTTCAAAAAATCATTTTCCTGATAACCAAAAATTGTTGCAGCATAAATTTTCTTGTCTTTCTCAATATTTAAAAATCTTTCCAGTACTCCTTTAGATTCTTGCGCATATCCTATGATACAACTTCCCAGACCATTCATTGTTGCAGACAACCGCATATAATTTTGAGCGGCGATACAATCATCCTTTGCTAACATGCTTTTTTTGGGGCTCAGGATAAATATTACACATGGAGCATCTCTGAAAAAAGTGTGCTTATTTTCAAGTTTTCGATTTCTTATAGAGTTAACGATTGATGCTGCAAATTTGAGCTCATTCGCTAATGGCTTAGAGTAAATCGAAATTGCTCGAATTACAATAGGGGATAATAAACGAGCTGCTTTTTTATAATAGTTAGCTAACAATGTCTCCATTTTATCAATAATTTCAACATTATTTACAACTATATATTCACGCTTACGAAAATTATCTCCCGAAGGTGCCATTTCAGCATCTGATATGATTTTCGAAATGATTTCTTTGTCAATTTTAGTTTGATTAAACTTACGAACAGATCGTGTTTTAATAAAAACATCCGATACTTGTGAATTATTGGAATGGAAATCGATTAGAGAAAATGGCTGTGGTTTTTGTTGATCATTCCATGATATAGCATTATGCAAACAAACCGAAATACAATGTCCACATGCTAAGCAAACTAAGGGCTCTATTTGGATCGTTTTGTTAGAAATATAATCAAGACTTCTTGTTGGGCATTCCGATACGCATTTCAAGCATCGCTTACATTTTACATCGTCAATTTTAAGCATCTCTGGATCCTTACTACAAATTGAATTTTCTTTATTGTCATTTATTTATGTATTCATGCATTTTTTTTTCGCGCGCGTCCTCTGTCTTGTGCCCCAAGCTGTGCAGCAACTCTTAAGATTCAATCCGCAGCACACACAAGAAACCCCATTTCAAGCAAAACCCTCAGTTGCGTTGCGGATAGAATCAAGTTGAACGAAGCCGCCTTTTATTGATACCCGCTCTATATGGGTATTGTATTCAGAGCTTTGTGCCGGAAGTCATAATTAATATAATAGAAGTAAAGAACTGTGAGTTGTTTTTTGTATTTTCGGAGGGGAATTTTCTCAGGAAAAAGAATCTTTTTAGTACTAAATTGTTCTTGTGAATGAATTTTAGAGAATAACAGTATCATGTTGTAAAACCGAATTACTTCCGCAAATATACTTTCAAATGTGACAAATGAGTCGTGATCTACGCTACATGTCGGCGCATTTCGTTTTATGTGGTTGGCAGGTGTAGCCCGCTCGCAGCTTGAGCTGTTTGTACACTGGCGTGTATGTAAATGTACACCGATTTGACAATAAGAGCTGTATGAATCGAGAGGTTCACGTACAGTTCTGTAAGAGACTACGGGGGAGGGTCCGGTGGTCTACTCGACTAAATTTCATTCAGAAGTAAAAGGGCTTTTGGTGTTCTATATTGAGATTTTAGACTTCTGAATAATCCTTATTGTTGTTTGTCTGTTGCCAGTCTGAATATTTTTATCTTCGCGCGTATTCTTATGTATTTTCAAAGAAATCTTCGTCAACAGTTTTAATTTCATAAACGTTCTTTACTTGTACACCTATACCATATTGGTACATTAAGTCAACAAGTTTTTTACCATCAATTAAAATTATTTTATGATGAGCATCATGCGCTTTTTTTATCGCTGAATCATCAAAAGTTGATGTGGTTACAAATACACCTTTAGTTGTATCACCACTCATTGCCCCAATAAAATTTCGTATATCTTTTTCACGTACCTTATTGTCATTCCATCGTTTGGCTTGGATGTAAATTTTGTCAAGTCCTAACTTATCTTCATTAATTATTCCATCAATTCCGCCGTCATTAGATTTTGCGGTTTCAATAAATTCACCATATCCCATTTTTTCTAATAAGAGTAAAATTACTTTCTCAAAATAATAGGGATCTATGTCTTTCAATTTGTCTAATAGATCATTTTTGACTTGTGATTCAATCGCAGTAAATCCTGAATCAATTAGATCCTGCGGTGAAGAATTTTTCATTTCAGTTTTATCTGATTTTTTAAGTTTCTCATCAGAATAAAATTCAAGGAAATTTGATTCACCTTCTACATCCTGTAAATTTAAAGACTTTTGCTTCGCATCTTTCCCTTTTTGAGTAATTTGAACCATGCCGCGCTCGGGATAAATAATGTATCCACCTTTTTTTAGATACGATTTGCCCCAAGCTATTCGATTTAGAATTAGTGTTTCACCACTTTTAGTTTTTTCAGTCAGTAATTCCTGGGGAAGTTTTGAATAATATTTCTCAACAACTCTCGTGAGAAGTTCCCGGTGGTGTATTGTTTTCCCATCACTTAAAATGTCAAGAATAGGGCTGAACGTTTCGTGAAATTTTGGTAAATCCATTGAAATTGCCTTCCGATCAGTCGGTAGTGTAAAACACAATTGTTAATTGCATTTATTTGCAACCGCTTTCTTTTTTATATTCTTTTTCCAGAAACTCTATACCCGTTCTGAATGGGTCATTCTGTTCTTTAAGAAAAGTTAAATTAGTCTCATATTGTTCAGGAAATTTTTTAAATTCTTCAGCCATACGTTTTAATCCAGCTGGACATAAATATGCTGGTGTATTTTGCCCTTCAACACCTAAAGAAGGTACTGTTTCATCGAATAGTTTTTCTGTAACGTCAAAGCCAAATAAGGTTTTAACAGCCTTATTGGACAATTGGATAAAATATGGAATCCTGACAACTTTATAGCCCAGTTTTTTGTATAATTCAGTAGTTTTCAAATCTTTTTCAATCACATCGGGTTTTGTATAATGTTGTAGCCCATCGAATTCAATTATAATCTCTAATTTTTCGCTTTTATAATCAGGACGATTTCTGTAAAGTTTTCCATTAAAATTTCCTAATGCTTTGTCATGTATCCAGTCATCTATTTTTGGGAAAATCACTTTTAAATAATCTTCCAATCCAGTTCTGTGCAAACCGGTATCTTTATCAATCCCAGCTTTTTTTGCTAATGCATTAGTTTCTCTTAAAAATCCCCATTTCTTATCCATCTTAAACATTTCGGTTATTTTCTTTGATATTTTGTTCGTTTACATTTGCTTTTACTAATGCTCTTTTAATTACTTCAGCAACTGTTTCTACATTAATTCCGTGTTTACTGCAATAATTTGATTGCAGCCAAATTGAAAGATCTTTTGTACCTTTACTTGAGTTGCACGCAGAACAACACCTAGCAATATTATCTCGATTAATTATACTTTCATCATTAATAATGTGTTCCCATGTGCCTAATGTTCTGCGCGATGCACTTATGGATTTTTTATCATCAAGCTTAACTTGGCAGTAAACGCAATATTTATCACGTTCTAAAACTTCTTTTTCAAGCCAAGGAGGGATACCCCAACGGTTCATAAAACACCCAACATATTATTTGTTATTTTATTATTTTTTGCCTGCGCGCGCTTTTCTTTTAAAAATAATCAGACTGGCTATGTCAAACAACTCTTAGGATTCTATCCGCAGCGCACACAAAAAGCCCCTTTTCAAGCAAAACCCTCAGTTGCGTTGCGGATAGAATTAAGTTGAACGAAGCCGTTTTTTATTGATATCCGCTCTATATGGGTATTGTATTCAGAGCTTTGTGCCGGAAGTCATTGTTAATATAATAGAAGTAAAGAGCCGTTAGTTGCTTTTTGTATTTTCGGAGGGGAATTTTCTCATGAAAAAGAATCATTTTGATACTTGATTGCTCATGTAAATGAATTTTAGAGAATACATTAGCAAGGCGGAATTCCGAATAGCTTCCGCAAAGATGCTTGCAAATGTAACAAACAAGTCCTGATCTACGCTATATGCCGGTGCATTTCGTTCTGCCGTTTCGGTATCTCCTTCGTAAGTGTCAGACGCGTTCCGCGACAATGCGGACATACAGGAAAAGTAACTGTAAGATCCGGTAAAGAAAGCTCTATTTGGGCTACAATTTCCTCATCTTCCATGGGTTCCTGGTTACCTGTCACTGCCGCGCGACAACGGGCCATGTTTTCAGTACGGTTGCGGTTTGCTAAAAAACCATAATAGCGTATACGCACAAAACCGCTGGGAACCGCATGAAGCAGGAATCTGGAAATAAAGGAAGTTACGGGAATTGTCGAGAGTTTCCCGGCATTCTTGTCTTTGCGGTCAATATACCGGAATGTAACGTTACCATCTTTGATTTCTACAATACGCTTATCAGAAATAGCAATGCGATTTATGTAAGATGCGAGATACTTTATGATTGCGTCTGGTGCTGCAATGCTTCCCTTCAAATAGACAACCCACTTTGTAGTATAGAGAGTGTCAATAATTTCATCAATAGGCTCCGCAGCATTTTCATTCTCAAATTTCATTGGGATATCACCACTCTTCACTGCTTCACGGAAATATGTCATGAGCTTACCCCTGTAAAGTACTTTCAATACATCTAATGGGAAGAGGAACCGTTCCCTGCTTCGTATCCACTCTACACCATCGGGAGCAAGCGCGCCTGCCGGGATAATGCAATGAATATGAGGATGATAAGTAAGTTGTTGTGTCCAGGTGTGGAGAATTGCGATAATCCCTAAAGCACCACCCAGGTATTTGGGATCAGCTCCTAATTCTAACAGAGATGAACTGATGGCCCGAAACATCAGACCATAGAAAGCTTCTTTATTACGAAGAGCATAAGGTTTCAGAAGAGGTGGGATGGTGAAAACCACATGAAAGTAGTTGGTTTTCGGCAATTCGTTATTCCGTTTTATCACCCATACGGCCCTGGCCATAGCCTGACATTTGGGACAATGCCGGTTGCGGCAGGAATGAAACAGTACAAGGGGTTGAGCACAATCTTCGCATTTATAAACCAGACCACCGAGTTTTTCGGTTCTGCAGTCCATAATGGCAGAGGCGATTTTGCGGTGTAAAGCGGGCACAATATCATTCTTTGCCGCATACTCGTCAAATCCCGTCCTGAATACATCGGCGACTGTCAATTTGTTATCGGAATTTTTCATAGCCGTGCCTCCGCAGTTGATAGTTCCAGGACATCGTGGGGACTGCGAATACGGCGGATATTCTGGGTACTTACATGTGTGTAAATGGTGGTCGTCTTGATATTGTTGTGACCAAGCAGTTTCTGAATTACCCGCAAGTCTGTCCCGTTGTCCAGAAGATGTGTAGCAAACGTGTGGCGCAGGATATGCGGGCTGATGGACTTGTCTATACCCGCTTTTTTTGCAACAGTGTCAACGATCTTTTCCACGGTACGTTTCGCATACTGCTTTCCGGGCACATATCCTTCGAATAGAAATTCTTTGGGCCGGTTGCGGCGAAAGTGCTCCCGCAGTGTCGCAAGCGCGCGTTCCGACAATAACGTAAAGCGTTCCTTGCTGCCTTTACCGCTGCGGACATGCACAAGCATCTCGGTGCTTTTAATATCGCAGGGCCTCAAGTCGATGCATTCCTGAAGACGGATACCGGAAGCATAAAGAAGCTCGATAATGGCCTGGTGCTTGATATTCATACTCGCGGCAGCCCGCAGCATCAAAACAGTTTCCGCTTCGGTTAGAACAACTGGCAGCGTCTCAGGAACTTTCATCGATTGAATTTCTTTCATCGCATTAGACATTGGTGACATGAGTTTGTAAAAAGTTTTAAACGCGCCGATCTGTAAATTGATAGTAGCTGGCGCAAGCTTTTCAACTGTCAGCTCGTGGTGCAGGAATGCGGCAATATCATCACGGACAAGACAAAGCGGTGATTTACCGGTAAATTTGGATAGCTTGGAAATAACCGAGATATAGTTATCTACTGTCAGCGGTGCGAGATTAAGCAACTGAATCTCACGAATGAAGCGTTCACGAAGCATACTCATAAAGACCTCCTGTAAAGTGGTTTGTAGGATATATACAAATTACACTTTTCAGGAGGTTTACGGAAAAACAGCATTACCGGAAGCGAATTACGGAGTGATTGTTATATGAGGGTTATACTTCGAAGGAGACTCCTAAAAGCCACCGCTTTAGCGGTTTTGTTCAACGGTTTGCAAGCCGCATTGCAACCTTGCAAAGAATTAGGCTTCAAGACGAAAAAGTTCATCTCTCCTACCTCTACTCCCATCTATCAAAATAATTAACAAAAAATAATCCTGTCAATTTTTCTCTCAAAAGTATTATCTGTAGTAAAAAAAATATAGGTCAACTTTACCGGAACGAATACTACAAAACCATGGTGAATTTAACATCTCCATTATATTGGGAGATAAAATCTATTAGAAAAGTTATTTACACAGAATTTCTGGCAGGTCCTTTATACAATGATTTAAAATGAACACCCTTCTCTCCTTCAAGGCAGACCTTTTCGGAGGGCGAGCATGCAGACCTAAAAACCATCATACAGACCTAAAAACCATCATACAGACCTAAAAACCATCATACAGACCTAAAAACCATCATACAGACCTAAAAACCATCATACAGACCTAAAAACCATCATACAGAGCAAAAAATCATCATACAGAGCAAAAAATCATCGTGCAGAGCAAAAAATCATCGTGCAGAGCAAAAAATCATCGTGCAGAGCAAAAAATCATCGTGCAGAGCAAAAAATCATCGTGCAGACCAAAAAATCATCGTGCAGAGCAAAAAAACAGTCATACAGGCCTGAAAAACTGTCGAAAATGCACTTTCAAGCCATTTTTTTATTCTGTATGGCCAAAATTTAGCTCTGCACACGAAAATTTTATTCTGCACGACGTTAGCGAGCTCTGCACACCAAAATTTTGGTCTGCACGCCGTTGGGAGGCTCTGCACGCCATAATTCAGGTCTGCACGACATCGGGATGCCCTGCACACGAGAATTTCGGCCCGTACGCCCGAAAGGGGATGCGCAAAACTATTAAAAGGTTTCAATTATGATTTTTACATTGTGAAAATTCCTTACCACGAAAGATTCACACTGTGACAGTTTCTTACCCCGAATGGGGTTTTTTGAACTATCCGGATTTTCCGGATAGTTGAGGATTCTTGTAACTCATTGCTACCATAGATATTAATGAGGTGTTCACTTATTGTTCGCACATCAACACCGAAGAGCTCCGCCATTCGCTTTTGAGATAACCAGAATGTCTCGTCATGGTAAATAACCTCCAGGCGTACGCCTCCTTGCGGCGTGGTATAGAGAATTATCTCGCCCGGTTTGTTTTCAGGTATATTATCCATTGTTGGTTTCCTTAATTGAAATGGAAAGAACTGATTTACCTTTATATTTCAAAAATATAGTTTGCAGCTAAGCAATGGTCCGGAATAGAAAAATTTTTTAAATGAATTCAAATTGATTTACACTGTGACCGTTCTTTACCCCGAATGGGGTTTTTTCTCACGAGCCCAAGATTTCCTATCCTGGGGTAAATAAAAATTAGCGACACTCCATTTTTACCCTGTAAGGGTTGCGTCTGCTCCTAATCCTATACATATCGAACATCATATTCGCTTTCATATTCATGGAGAAAACTGAGGAATACTAACAAGGTACGGGCATCGGTCTTTGGTGGAAAATGTGATATGAGCATAAAGTCGAGTTAGAGATTGAGACATAGAAATTCCCTTTTCTACTGGTTTCATATCCCTTGCAGGGAACGATGGGATCGATTCGCATAGTGTCACAAGGTAGGAAACCTTGTGCTGACAGACAGAAAGCCCGTTGGGCTAAGGAAAAGAAATGGAAAGAACTGATTCACCTTTATATTTCAAAAATATAGTTTGCAGCTAAGCAATGGTCCGGAATAGAAAAATTTTTTAAATGAATTCAAATTGATTTACACTGTGACCGTTCTTTACCCCGAATGGGGTTTTTTCTCACGAGCCCAGGATTTCCTATCCTGGGTTAACTAAAATCAGCGACACTCCATTTTACCCTGTAAGGGTTGCGTCTGTTCCTGATCCCATACATATCAATCATCATATTCGATTTCATATTCATGGAGAAAACTGAGGAATTCTAACAAGGTACGGGCATCGGTCTTTGGTGGAAAATGTGATATGAGCATAAAGTCGAGTTAGAGATTGAGACATAGAAATTCCCTTTTCTACTGGTTTCATATCCCTTTCAGGGAACGATGGGATCGATTCGCCTATTTGTCACAAGGTAGGAAACCTTGTGCTGACAGACAGAAAGCCCGTTGGGCTAAGGAAAAGAATGGAAAGAACTGATTACCCTTTATATTTAAAAAATTTAGTTTGCAGCTAAGCAATGATCCGGAATAGAATAATTTAGAAATCATCTATTCAAAATGTTAACTTAACGCGCAGGGCGAAAGGGGTTTGCATGCCAAAATTTAGCAACGCACGCCATTTTTGAAGTGTGAAGAGTAAAGGGGGAAGTGTGAAAATGAAGAATGCGAGTGAGAGTGCGAGTGAGAGTACCGAAAAATCGAAGACAGGACAAATGATTATCCATCTGTCCCGTTTTACTATTATACCGCAATGCTATTTTGCCTCTGTTTCGTCAGGTTCTTCATCCTTTTCCTCGGATATTGATGATGAAGAAGTTGAAAAAACATAATTGTTATCATAATGCTCAGGATCATCGATAAAAGCAAGATTGGCAAACTTCTTTATCTCCCGTTGAGCATTAATACAAAGCGTAAGAATTCTGTTAAGCTGATCTACCATTTTACTTTCAGGTATACCTTTTTCGACCACAAGCCCTTTTATCTTTAATAATGTTAACGCCCGATCGGTCGCAGCCTTGCAGTATTCGCTATCAATCACCATTCCTCCAGGACGAACCTCAGCGGCGATCGAAAGGTTCGCCTCAATGATTGTCGAAAACGAAATTACATCGTTGAGCGAATCGATTATATTGTTACCTTTTGTAATGAATTTGTAATCCCGCTTTATCGTTTTGTCATCAGTTGAATCTACGATATGTGAAACAACCGCCATCATCCGCCTGCGGTCAGTCTCTACCTGGCGAAACTCCTGATCAAAGTAAATTTTCTGCTCCTGTGATTCAGTCTTTGCTCCATGACGCTGTCCAAAAATAAGTGTCAGCATTTCAAATAATGCCTTGTAAAATTCAAGGCGGCCTGATGGAAGCCCTGCCGCCTCAAGGAATGTCAAATCTTTTTCTATTGCTGCTAAAAGAGAACTCCAGTTATCAATAAATTGCAATATTGATGAATTGGGCCTGTGGTAATCAGCTGGAGAAAGATTTGACATCATGCCATCGATCTCCTTTTTCAGTGCATCACTTATCGCCATAATGAACTCCTTTGGTTAAGTTTAGAAACGCTGGTTTATAGAAAAAAACATTTGTTTCATCATTTTTTGCGATCTACTGTTTACGATCGTAGCCAAAACGGACATTCAGGACATTTCAAATGAGATTAGCACAAAAGGAAAACTTACTACCAGAAAGCTATTGATCAGAAAGAATTACAAAACGTACTGCTTACAATATGAACTTTTTACGGAAAGCGCAAACTGTATACTACTATCGTGTTGCGAGGTCAATTTGCGGTTAAAACAGGGAAAAAAGATCACTGCCATATATAGAAGTTTATGCGGTTTGGGTAGTGATAAGGTCAAAATAGTTATTTGTATATTCACTGTACAAGGGAAAAGATCAGTTTGTTAAGATCGTGAAAATCTCTCACAGAGACATCGAACTACAGAACCTACCGATATTAAATGAATTTATCTTACCTCTGTGGACTTAGTGCCCTCCGTGAGAGCCATTCCGAATTGTAATTTCTCACGGAGTCCACAAAGTACACGGAGAAGAAATGAATTACTAAAGAATGGAACTCACCGTTGCTAAATGGATTTATCTGATCTTTGTGTACTTTGTACCCTCCGTGTGTGTCATTTCGAATAATAAGGCATGGAGAAAGTAAGGAAGCTTGTAGAGCTTCTATTATTGTAGACTATAAATAGCCACCCAAACGTTTCAATTTTCCCTGTAGGGGAAATATTATTTCTATCGTGAGAATCATTCCGCATTGTAATTTCTCACCGAGCCCACAAAGTACACAGAGAGAAGAAAGAATTACTAAAGAATGGAACTCACCGTTACAAAATGAATTAATCTTACCTCTGTGAACTTAGTGTCCTCCGTGAGAAACATTCCGCATTGTAATTTCTCACGGAGTCCACAAAGTACACGGAGAGAAGAAATGAATCACTAAAGAATGTGACTCACCGTTACAAAATGAATTAATCTTGCCTCTGTGGGCTTAGTGCTCTCGGTGAGAGCCATTCCGAATTGTAGTTTCTCACGGAGACCACGAAGTACACGGAGAGAAGAAAAAAACACATTGGAGAAGAGCAAAGGGAAAGATTACATTGTATATAGCAACAGGAAGACAAAATGGGCTTTCATTATAAAGCATGCATTACAATAGCATTCCTGATTGGTTTGACAATAGCAGTTCTGGAAAAATAAAATTTGACTTCGTCTCGAAGTTGGTGGCATTCTGTTGATAGCAAAAGTCCTCTATATCCGGGTATTTCGATGCGTCGCCCCGAAGACGGACTATTGTAGTAAATGTTATTATAATTTTTATAAACACCAGAAAATCAAATTATAGTTCTCTATTGGTAAAACCTGATAACATTTAAACAGCATGCTTTGAGATATCGATCTCTATTTTGTCTATATTTCTACCTAATAAGTCCACCTACGGGGGATTTAAGGGGCTTAATGAAAAATATACAGCGCCACAAATTCGAGACGACATCTAAAAATTGATTACAACAGAACGTTCCATATTCACACTAAATGAACTTCTAATTTTTTGCCAAGTATATGCGCGGCTTTATTAAGAGTTACCAGCGTCAATGAATTATTCTCCGGATCAAATAATCTGTCAATTGCTGAGCGGCTTGTATGCATTTTCTTTGCCAGAACCGTTTTTGTAATATGCTTTTTTTTCATCTCATTTTTAAGTTGAAAAGCGATAACTCTTTTTATTGCTGTTGCTTCCACTTCATTTTTGATTTTTTCTTCGGAAAGAAAATCATCGAAATCTGAACCAATATTTTCTTTAGCTTCTTTTTTCATTGTAAACCTCAGTTGATTAGTATCTGTTCGAAATGGGCTGTATTTCATAACACGAAATATATTTATTTTCCCCCGAAAACTCCGAAAAGCATGCGCGTTAATGAATTACATAATAGGATTCATGGTATAACAATTCCTTACCCCAAAGGGGTCAATTTCTTATCAGACCAGGATTTCCTATCCTGGGTAAAATAAAATCAGCAATATCCCATTTTACCCTGAAAGGGTTGCGTCTATTCCTAATCCCATATATATTGTTCATCTTTGCACAATCGGCATACTATTAGGCCAGATAATCACCACTCAAGACTTGAATACAGCAAATAGTTCTCTTCATCAAAACAGACAAACCGTACAAGCTCTATTGATGGTAATGGAATATCAGATTTAGTAAATAGGTGGTGGACTACCTCAACAGCCTTATCTTTTGGATATCCATAAATACCTGTACTGATATTAGGGAACGCAATTGACATGATATTGTATTTATCAGCAAGTGAAAGAGAATTTAAATAGCACTTTTCAAGGGTACACTGTTCATCTCTTGTGCCATTGTACCATATCGGGCCAACAGTATGAATGACATATTTTGCCTTTAATTTATACCCTTTGGTAATAACCGCTTCTCCCGGATTGCACTGTCCCTGATTTCTAACAATCATTTCGCATTCTTTTACCAGCTCCGGTCCGGCCGCACGATGAATTGCTCCATCAACGCCGCCACCGCCCATCAGGCCTGAATTCGCGGCATTCACTATGGCATCGACATCCTGTTTTGTGATATCACCTCTAATGAGTTCTATTTTCATATAAGCACCTTATGTTTACATTTTCTTTACGTTATGCTTGGATTTCTATTACAACAAAATATAAATGTGCATACATTATTCCAAATACCAACTGACAATCGTTCTGTGGTAGATAGGATAGAAAAAATCGACTTACTTGTGATATTTGGTAATATCTCTTGGAGCAAGCTATCTGGTATGATATTAAATATAAACATCAAAATATTACGATGCATGACCTTTTTGGATGAATCACGGTTAGGCCGCTTACTTAAAAATTAATTGTCAATCCTCTTATCATATACTATAATTCTTCTTAACAATCAAATCTCTTGAAGGATCATCGATGCCAGTAATTCCAGTAATCTCCAGTCAATTATCTGCAATTCAACTCACTGAGGATACTCTGAAAAAAATTGATGGACAGGAGATAAAACTTTATCAGCTGAAGACTATAAACGAGGCACTTGAATATCTGTCAATTGAAATACCTGAAATTGTGATTGTAAATTTCAGCGACCCGCAAATCGATGCATTCAATCTGCTCGCAACAATAATGAGCGATGCGTGGCTTCTTCATGCCGGAATAATTGGTTTCTGCCAGACTAATAATGAAATTGAGCGGCTGGAGAGCTTTAAAGGCGCTAATCTGATTATTGCACTTGGGCATGAAGATATCGCGGCTTATTTACCTAAGATATTTTCAATAATATTTAATAACCGAAGAATTCTTTTTCAGCGCGAAATCAGTACTGATATTAATCAAAATATCTGCGGTTCTTTCAAGCTCGATAATGATCTTCATGAAGTAAAATGTTATGTTAATCTGATCTGTAATTTCCTCTATAATAGTAACCGGCTTAAACTTGATCAGAAGTTTGATTTAAAACTGGCGCTTACGGAAATGATGATCAACGCGATTGAGCATGGGAATTGTGAAATCAGCTATGAAGAAAAATCCGATTGGCTTGAAAAATGGTTTGATATCTCTGAACTCATCGCTCAAAAAAACAGAGATCCAGTTATTAATAAACGGAAAATCACTTTTGAATATACTCTTAACAAAACAAAAGGAACTTTTTTAATTGCTGATGAGGGGAAGGGGTTTGACTGGACAAAAGTTAAGGATGTCACTCAGAATGAAAATCTTTTCGAACTTCATGGCAGAGGTATTCTGATTACCAGAGCGCTTGTACATAATTTAACATTTAATTCAAAGGGAAATGAAGTTACCTTTGAAGTCCCCTTCGAAAATGGAGCAACCGAACTGGTGCCGGGAATCTTTGAAAATTTTCCTGTAAGGGAAGTAAAAAAGGGTGATACCATCTTTTGTGAAGGTGAACCGGGTGATTTCCTTTATTACATTGTTAAAGGATCTTATGAGGTAATTTTAAAAAAGGGAACTGTTACGACACTTACTTCTGATGATATTTTTATGGGCGAAATGTCATTCTTACTTAATAACTTCAGAAGCGCTACTGTCAGGGCTGCTACGGATGGTAAGCTTATCGAAATTTCAAAAAAAGATTTTGTTGAAGCAATCCGATTAAAACCCCATTATGCACTTTTCCTTTGCAGGTTGCTCGCGCAGCGTATACAAAGGTCGAATTCAAAATAGCATGATGGTTCGATACGCTAAGAAGCTACTCACCACGAGCGGTTCGATAGCCAGGATAGTTACTCACTACGAGCGGATTAGAAAAAGCCAGAATTTCGGGACGGACTCTGTTTTTGGGCTTTTGAAAAAAAGCAAAAAGATAGTGCGTCACTGGAAAAACACTAAAAGGGACGGACTCTGTTTTTATCTTTTCGGAAAAAAGTAAAAAGATAGTACGACCCTGAAATCCATTTGCTTCCGGGGTTTCCAGAATACATACTATGGATATTTATTTACAACTCATAAGGGTCAGGGGCAAAAATGAATCTTGATGAACTCAAAAAGAAAATAGTTACTTATACAAAACTGGTTCAGCAGCGGGGTTTTACGGTTGCATCGGAGGGAAATATCAGTGCACGGCTTTCTGATGGCACTTTTATCATTACTCCAACAAAAATGATTAAAGATTTTATCAGTGAAGAGGACCTTGTTATCATTGATAAAGATGGCGCGCAGTTAGAGGGTACAAAAAAAGCTACATCCGAAAGATTTACACATCTGGCAATTTATCAGCAGCGGCTTGATATTGAGGTGATCATTCATGCTCATCCGGTTTATACTGTATTGACAACAGTTCTCGATAGTAATCCATTTGAGAAGGTATTCCTGTCAGAAGCGGCAATGTTTTTGAAAAAGGTCGCAATCGCGCCGTTTGCAAAGCCTTCAACTATGGAAGGTGCAGAATCTGTGCGGAAGGTCTGTACCGATAGTGATGTGATTATTATTGATCGCCACGGTAGTTTTACTTGTGCAAGGAATATCGAGGATGCGTTTTCGTTGCTCGAAATTCTGGAAAAAAATTGCTATATGCACTATCTGGCTTCCCTTAGCGGTAAAGAGATACGTTTCATTGATAAAAAAATCGTCGATGAATTGCGAATGATTCCCTATTAATAAATCATCGTAGAGACGCCCGGCCGGGCGACTCTACGGGCCGGGCGTTTGATGGTGAAATAAAGAAGACAATCCCTTTGCATGCTTCTTGCATATTTATTTATTGAAAGAATTCTTTTTTTTCCCGCTTTTTAAATTTACCAAAACACTTCTTAAACGAGGGAGACTTTATGAAAACAGTTTCTTTGTTAATGATCGTATTTGTCGCATTTGTATCATTTGCTCAAAATAACAATCAGAACGGAGCGCCCGGAAAAGGTGGTATGGATGGCATGGGAAATTGCAAGATGGATTCTACTATGGAATGCAACATGATGAGAATGCATATGTTTGCTCCTAAAGCTGCCTTTGCAACAACCGATGGTGGAATTATTGTCATTATGGGCAATAAAATAATGAAATATGATAAAGATCTGAAATTGAAAAAGGAAGTTGAGTTAATGGTTGATTCTACAGCGATGAAACAAATGATGCGGAAATGCCCGAGGAAATCCGACTCAACTAATGCAGATACTACGGGAAAATAATTATCATTCAATGCTATTGGAGGCATTATGAATTATTCAGATAAAGATAAAGATACTAAAAAGAGGAGTGAGTTGATGCCTTCTCTTTCAGACTGGCTTAACGAACCTTTGACAACTGCAATCGACTTTTTTGGAAGGCCGATTGAATCGTTCGGCCGGCCTTTCAGGCAATGGTGGGATAGTGTTTCTCCCAATGTCGATGTAAATGAATCTGATAAAGAAGTTGTTGTCAGAGCGGAGGTCCCTGGTATAAGTGAAAAGGATATCAATCTAAGTTATTCACAAGGTATTCTTACTATCGAAGGAGAAAAAAAGAGCGAAAAAGAATATACAAAGGGACAATCTAAAATAAACGAAAGTAAATATGGCTCTTTTCGAAGAGATATTCCGCTTGGAACAGATCTTCAATGGGATTCTGCCAAAGCAACATGCAAAAATGGCGTTTTGAGAATTACAATTCCAAAAGCTGTCACTTCTACCCAGTCTAAAAAAATTACCATCGACTAAAAGAGAGGAGATTTTACCATGATGTGGCCGGTTGATGTAATAGGAGAATTCGAAAGAATGCGAAGAGATATGGACACATTTTTCTCTCGCGTGCCAACGTACGGAAGGGGTGTCTATCAGTACCCACTTGTTAACCTATACGATTCTAAAGATAATTTGATACTCGTAGCGGAAATTCCTGGAGTTGATAAAAACGGGATAGGTATTCAATACAATAATGGAGTTCTGACACTTAGCGGAAAAAGAGAACTGAAACGCTTTGGAAAATCCGAAGAGCTGAGGCTTGAACAGCCAGAAGGGTCGTTTGAAAAAAATATCCGTATTCCTGTCAAAATAAAAGAATCTGAAATTAAGGCGAAATTCGAGAATGGTATTTTGCAAATGACTTTACCTAAAGCAGAAGAAGCTAAGCCAAGGCAGATTCTCATCGAATCATAAAGAAATCTTTACATGAAAAAAACGATGAAGATAATAGAAAAAATGGAGGAATAATGGATGAAATGGCAAAACGGGAACAAACTCCCATAGCATCGGCATCGGCTGAACAACTTATCTCTCCTGAAAACGCATTTTCTCCCGATGTTTCTATCTACGATAACAGAGAGGCGCTTATCTTTTCGGTTGATCTGCCCGGAGTTAAAAAAGGTGATGTCAATATTGAAATCGATGAGAATAATGTGCTTGTAATCAAAGCAAAAAGCAGCTTCTTTTCACCGGAAGGCTCTTTAATACTGCGCGAAGTCTCTTTTGGTGATTACTATAGGGCTTTCTCTTTAAGCGACGAGTTTGACAAAGATAAAGTAAGTGGAACTCTGGAAAACGGTGTTCTGACCGTCATGGTCCCCCGCAGAGAGGATGTAAAGCCAAAAAGAATTCAGATTAATGCGTAAATAAAGAGGCTGTGGTCTGTGAGTCTTCACAGACCATGGCTCTTTTTTATAATTTCAGGTTTCCAAAGTGATCTCTATAGCAAGAAAACAATCTGAAGCGGAAAATCAACTTTAAATCTTATCCTCAACCTTAAACACTCGTCCTCCTCCGATATTGTTCTCTTTTTTGCCAATGTACATCGCGACCCTTATGTTTAAATTCGTGAATAGAAGAATGAATATCCCAAGTAAATAACCACCGATTACATCTGAAAGCCAGTGGTTTCCTAAGTAAATACGACTGAATCCAGTAAGAACCGCTGAGAGAACAGATCCAATTATCAATAAGTAACGTAAATTTACATTTTGGTAATGATAACAAAAGGCACCAATTAAAAAAGAGAAAAACAGGGCAGATATAGTTGCGTGTCCACTAGGATAGCTGAATCCACTGATCTGATCCATAATGAGTTCAGGCCGATTGCGTTGAGCGACATATTTTATACTGAGAAAAGAAAAATTGCCTAAGGTCATGCTTAGGAGTAATAGGTGTGCAAGAAAGTATTTCCGATATTTAATGAAGATAATTGCAATTACCAGGGAAAGCGAACTGAGTACAATTGGACCTAAGAGGTTAGTGAGTATTTTGTAAAAGATAATTCCAATACTATGTCTATGGAGAATGATTGTTTTAGATATTGCAAGATCAAGACAGCTTAAATTTGTAGATGCAAGGGCTTGCGAAAGGATCAGTAAGAGGCCCATGGAAATAAGCGTATAAATTACAAGGTAAACAGGCTTAACAGTTTGGAACCAGTTCATTCAATTTTCCATCAATACAAAAATTTAAGTTTATTCGCATTTGGATATAGAGAAGCTTAAATCCAGTATGGATCTTTTTCGTAATATTCGTATACTCTTCTCTCAAAATCCCTTGTGAGAGGCATTGATGGATCGTAAGTCGGTCCATTACGCAAAATATCGATATTCATGTCGAAACTTATAGAACGGTTATCCCAGCTAATATCGCTTACCCAATGGGCAGCGGTCAGTACTTTTCTTCCAGGAAGAAAGTCTCCGGTGTTTAAAACCAGGTATCTGATTACCCACTGATTAAGATCAACGATAATATCATCAACGTATCCAAATTCTCCATTTAAGGTATTCACACTGTATCCGGTTATTTCTCGAGTACTTCTGAGATGATTATGCTGTTCAGGTTCTTTTTTATTTTCCTGATACTCTTTTCTAAGGAATGCATCAGTATATTGAATATTAGGGTATAGTTCAGTTCCCAGAGAATTATAGTAAAGAGGATATCCCCAGTAGTAGGACCAGGTATAATAATCGTGGAGCTCTTCTTCTTTTTGACGCGAAATGGGTTTTTCAGTATTTACATCAGGGCTGTTTCTGACCTGTTCGATTGTTGCATTTACTATTAATTCATGTTTGGATAATCCATCGAGGGCAGCCGGAGACAGGAGAACTTTACGATTAATAAAAAGAGAGCCGATTGTTACTACAAGATAGCGAACAGCCCAACTCTGATCATCAAAAAAAAGCTGATCAACTGAACCTATATCGCCATCCTGTGCTTTAATGGATACACCGATCATTTTATTAACGTTTTGAAACATAAATACCCCCAAATCATGAACCTTTAATGCTTGATAAATAACGGGAGCAATGTACTGAGAACAAAAAATGCTATGATAATAAGTATCAATATTAAGAATATTACCTGGGTAAATCGGCTTGGTCTTTTAGTATAGGTGATTCCGGTCTGAATGAATATCCCTGCCCAAAGAAGAAATAAAAGTTCCATAATTTCCTGCTTATAGTTAATTCCTTTTAAACTGGAACTGCAAATAGAGGGCCATTAAAATATTTTCTACTGTTAACCTGCAATTTATATTTTACTAATTCTAAAAACGTTCATTATATTATTAATTATTTTTTTCTGTAACTGTTCAGTATCATTTCTGGTTGTAAAAATTTCGTACCTCGCCCCTTACGGGTCTGCATTGGTGAAATCTTCTTCCAGCCTGCAACTGTTTAGTTACTAAGAAATCATCTCATTTTTCAGGAGCTTACGTGATGGAGCCTATTAAGATTCTCTTGTCCGAAGATGAAATACCCAAAAGCTGGTATAACATTGTCGCTGATTTGCCAAAACCTCTACCCGTTATACGGCATCCGGGTACTTTAGAGCCGACCCAATTACCTCCACCACTTTTCTGTGACTCAATTAATAAACAGGAGTTTAGTACCGAACGTTTTATTGAGATCCCAGATGAAGTCAGGGATATTTTAAAGCAGTGGCGTCCTGCACCTCTTTTCAGAGCCCGTCGTTTAGAAAAAGCTTTAGGCACTCCAGCTAAAATCTATTATAAATATGAAGGAGTTAGTCCTGCTGGTAGTCATAAGTTAAACACCGCTGTTGCTCAGGCTTACTACAATAAAGTTGAAGGCATTCGCCGAATCACAACTGAAACGGGTGCCGGACAATGGGGCAGCGCACTTTCAATTGCCTGCAGTTTTTTTGATATAGAACTTAAAGTTTATATGGTTAAAGTGAGCTATCATCAAAAACCCTATAGACGTATCCTTATGGAGACCTTCAACGCGAAATGCGTTGCCAGCCCCAGCCCTGATACTGAAGCTGGAAGAAAAATTCTCCGTGAGGACCCCGATTGCCCGGGAAGTCTCGGTATCGCTATCAGTGAGGCTTGTGAGGATGCGTTCGCTCATGATGATACCCGCTACGCCTTGGGTAGTGTGCTCAATCATGTGCTTCTTCACCAGACTGTTATTGGTTTAGAAACCATGAAACAGTTTGAAAAAGTAGATGAATATCCTGATATTGTCATTGGCTGCGTTGGCGGCGGTTCTAATTTCGCCGGTCTGGCCTTTCCTTTCCTCAGGGATAAAATGAGCGGAAAAAAACCTGATTTAGAAGTTATCGCCGTTGAACCTACCGCATGCCCTACTTTGACAAAGGGAAAGTACACCTGGGATTTCGGTGATGTGGCAGGTATGGCGCCAGTTACTAAAATGCATACCCTTGGCCATGCATTCATCCCTCCTTCAGTTCATGCGGGAGGATTGCGATATCATGGAATGTCTCCACTTATAAGCCATATTCAGGAACTTGGGTATATTACACCGAAAGCGGTAGGACAAGTACCTGTTTTCAAAGCAGCTTTACAGTTTGCTCGCGCTGAAGGAATTATCCCTGCACCTGAATCAGCCCATGCTATTTGTACAGCAATCAATGAAGCTGAGAAATGTAAGCTTTCAGGCGAAAAGAAAACGATTGTTTTCTCTCTTAGCGGACATGGCTATTTTGATATGTCATCATACGAAAAGTATATCAACGGTCAGCTTCAGGATATCGAATTTCCTGAAGACCAGATGATCGAGGCACTAAAACATCTACCGGATGTTAAAGAATAAATAGATACGGGCACGTTGTGTGTAGAGACGTCCGGCCGGACGTCTCTACGCAACGTGCCCGTACAATTTTTCAGCCTTTTTCCAAAACAAGACAGGCTGAGCGAAGATAATCCCATTTCTCTGGCCGGGGTGAAAGTAATAGTACCATTGATCTTGGTTGAATCGGGTATTGATCACCAATTTTTACCAGAGTGTCAGGTTTCCCTGTTGGAAAAGAGGTGTCGATAATTAATGTCCAGGGTACTTTATAGAACTTCGGAAGAGTGAAGGATACTTTTTCCCAGTATGAGTTTAATATAATAAGTAAAGTATCATCTTTAATTTTAATTCCATGTTTATCAGTCTCATCGTTGGCATCGCCCTGAAGCAGCATTCCGAAACTGTGTGTATCTTTGTTGTTCCAATTATCAACGATCATTTCCTCCCCATCAGGCCGCAGCCACGTTACATCTTTAGGCCCGGGAGATTGAATGTTATTGCCATGAAAAAAATTACTCCTCTGAAGCATAGGATGTTCTTTCCAGACAGAAAGTAAGTACTTAGTAAAATTTAAAAAATCGAGACGACGGTTCTCAAGGTCCCAATTTACCCATGTTAGTTCAGAATCATGACAGTAAGCGTTATTATTTCCTTTCTGTGTATGACTGAAAACATCAATACCGAGTAATAATGGTACTCCTTGCGAAAGTATCAGAGTGCTGAGAAAATTTCTTTTTTGTTTTTCGCGCAGTTGTATTATAGCAGTATCAGTTATTTCACCTTCAACTCCGCAGTTCCAGCTCAGGTTATCACTGACACCATCCATATTGTTTTCGAAGTTGGCCAGATTATGCTTTTGATTATAGCTGACAAGGTCTTCAAGTGTGAAGCCATCATGAGAGGTAACGAAGTTTATACTTGCATAGGGTTTTCGACCTCCTCTTTCGTAGAGATCACTGCTTCCTGTTAAGCGGTAGGCAAGATCTCCGGCAAGCCCTGGCTCACCTCGCCAGAATCTTCTTACAGTATCTCTGAATTTACCATTCCATTCTGCCCATAATACAGGGAAGTTACCAACCTGGTAACCTCCGGGACCAAGGTCCCAAGGTTCTGCGATAAGTTTAACCTGGGATATAACAGGATCCTGGTGAATGATATCAAAAAATGATGCAAGCTTATCGACATCATAGAATTCCCGTGCCATCGCTGCTGCAAGATCAAAGCGGAATCCATCTACATGCATTTCGGTGATCCAGTAGCGAAGGCTGTCCATGATCATCTGTAGAACGCGTGGACTTGTCATATTGGGAGTATTTCCAGTGCCAGTGTAATCCGTATAAAAACGTTTATTATCTTTGACCAGATTATAATAATTGAAATTGTCAATACCCCTGAAAGCCAGTGTAGGACCAAGGTGATTCCCTTCTGCGGTATGATTGTAGACGACATCCAGAATAACCTCAATTCCCTCACGATGAAGAGTTTTGACCATAGATTTGAACTCCTCGACTTGCTGCCCCGAAGTACCCGCGCTTGAATAACCACTATAAGGGGCAAAGAAGCCAAGAGTATTGTATCCCCAATAATTACAGAGGCCTTTTTCGATAAGAAAACGGTCGTGAACAAAATGCTGTACAGGCATAAGTTCAACAGCGGTGATATTTAAAGAGAGGAGAAATTCTACAATCTCTTCGCTGGCAATTGCGACATAGGTTCCCCTTAACTCCTCCGGAATTTTTTTGTTGAGGGCAGTAAACCCTTTTATATGGCATTCAAAAATTATACTTTTATTCCAGGGCACCGATGGAGGGCGATCGTTACCCCAGCTAAATGCGGAATCGATTACCACACATTTAGGGAGAAATGGAGCACTGTCACGATTATCAAAAGAGAGGTCCTTCTGAGGATTCTCGATTTTGTAACCAAACAGTGCGTCATCCCATTTTATATCACCTGAGATCGCTTTCGCATAAGGATCAATAAGTAGTTTGTTAGAGTTGAAACGGTGTCCCTGTGATGGATTATAATCACCGTATACTCTATAGCCGTAAAGTTGACCGGGACGTGCATCGGGGAGGTATAAATGATACACCTGATCGGTTTTCTCTTTCATGGCGATTTGTGCGGTCTCTTTGCCCGAGAAATCAAATAGGCAAAGTTCGACTTTTTGGGCGTTTTCCGAAAAAATAGCGAAATTTACACCTGCGCCATCCCAGGTTGCGCCCAGGGGGTATGGATTTCCTGGCCAAGTTTTCATCTTTTTGTTATCCTGATTATTCTAAAAGAAAGATCTACCTCTTCGCAGCTGAAGTTTTGCAATCTATATGCCACTAGTTAAAGACAATTATTATTTTAATATATTTCCATTGTCAAATGATCCGATAAGTAAAAGCAAATTCAGACATTTTTCTTAAATTTGGAATTGGCAATTCCTATAGTGCTTTTGTGAAATCTGCTGTTGTTGAAAATAAAATAAATGGACAAGTTTCATTTTGGTCATCCATTTGCTGATTACAATTAGTATTTTGAATATTACCTTTTAAGCAACATGAATAACGCACGTGGGGGGATTTTTATAATGAAGTTACAGAAAATCTTATTAGTTGATGATGAAGAATCGGCACTTTTTGGGTATACTAATTACCTCACTAAACTTGGTTATTCTATAGAAACCGCTAAAAGCTTAATCGAAGCAAAATTGGCTCTTTCTAAAACACAGTTTCATGCGATTCTCCTCGATTTAAATTTACCTGATGGAAACGCACTGGAATCAATACCGGAAATTAAAGCAAACAATGAGGGAATTGTCATTATCGTTATTACTGGCTATAGCGACATTCCCACTGCTGTTAAAGCAATGAAATATGGTGCTCATAATTTCCTTACAAAACCGGTGGTTATGGAAGATCTGCTGTCTATTTTACAAAAAAGCTTCGAAATTGAAGAACTTCGACGCCGCGATTGTGCTCAGCAACGACTCTCTTCACGTAGTCAGATATTTTTCGGTAAAAGCCCTATAATCTCCAAAATTATTGAATACGCCAATATTGCCGCTATGAATGATACGGTTGTCCTTTTACTTGGTGAAACGGGAACCGGTAAAGGTGTCATTGCCCGATGGATTCATGAACACAGTGCTCGTAAAGATCAAGCATTCGTCGAACTTAACTGCTCTTCACTTAGGGGTGAACTGCTGAGAAGTGAATTGTATGGTCATACCAAAGGTGCTTTTACTTCTGCTATTCGCGATCGGGACGGCCTTATCGAAATTGCTGATGGCGGAACTCTGTTCCTTGATGAAATCGGCGATATGGATATTGCTGTCCAGGCAGAATTACTGAAAACGCTTGAAGAAAAATCATTCCGTAGAATAGGCGAGAATAAAGTCAGAAAAAGTGATTTCCGATTGATCTGTGCTACTAACCGTGATTTGGCTGCTGATTCTGCTAAAGGTGCCTTTAGAACCGATCTTTTCTACCGTATTTGCATTTTCCCCATTTTGCTTCCTGCGCTCCGAAATAGAAGAGAAGATATTCCCGGCTTAATTGAACATTTACTACTATGTGTTGGGTATGATAGATTTCCGCTCAGTAAGGAAGTTCTAAATCTGCTGACTAATTATTCATGGCCTGGAAACATTAGAGAACTCAAGAATGTAATTGAAAGAGCTATTTTACTCTCTCAAGGCACACCTCTTTCGGTTCCTCTCTTCCCCGGTCTAGAATGTAAAGAACCTATCATTAAATCAGAAACACCTGATTGCTGGGACCTCGAAGAAATTGAAATGTTCCATATTCAGAAAGCTCTGAAGCATTTTAATGGAGATAAAAATAAAGCCAGTGCTGCTCTGGGTATTTCTCTCAGTTCGCTTTATCGTAAACTCGAAGGTCTTAAACAGTCAGCTCTTGTATAATAGAAATTAAAAAAGTCTGAAGAAAAACTTCAGATTTTTTTTTAAGCAGAAATATCTACTTTCATCCCAACCTGTGCATTTCCAGTTACTAACTGCGTATCTTGAGACGGTGATGCCTGAATATCACTGCCACTAATTTGGGTAGTATTCTCCTCATTAGAAACTTCTGCTTGAGGGTTAATGGCAGAGAACTCTTCTGTGCTCTCATTTGTAGCCTGCTTATTATTTTCTTCCAAACCTTGCTTTTGGCTTGGTTCTTTAATTTCTTTTTCTAATTCTTTCCTGGCCTCATCCTGAGCAGCTTTCTGAGCTTTCGACAAAGCTTCTTTTGCTTCTTCTGAACGTGACAATGCTTCACCGATAGCAGGCGACGCGTAAGATAGTGCACGATCAGCCATTGCATTATTGTGTTTTGCTCTCGCTACCTGATAAACATCAACTGCTGTTTCAGCAAGTTTTACCTGACTGCGAGCGGAAATGAGGGAAGTGCTGACAGAATTGACCATGTTTACCATAGTGTGGCCTTTTTAATGTTATAACGTTCTATACATTAAATATCGGTCAAGAATCTGATTTCTTTAACGGAATATTTTGCTTTTGATTATTTAAAATTCTGGATAAGTAATGATTAAAAGCAAAAAACAAGTGCCTTTCTGTACGCTCGTTTTTCATCAAAAGTATGCGCAGATCCATTGAGCAGTTGCCAGCTTTTTGTCAGGTAATCAATAACTGATTTTTGATTGCTCCAATCGAGTTCGCTGGCAATTTTATGATAATCCAGGATATTTCGTGGAATATGTAAAAAGCTGATTCTATTTCAACATTGCTTCCACAATCTCCTTAGGCAAGAATGTCTTTTCGCTTATTGATTCGACTGACATCCCATCTTTCTGTAAACGCTTTACAACATTTTCCATTATTTCAGCGATTTCTATAATATGGTCATCCGGATCGTATACTCTAAAAACTCTCTGCTGCCAGGGTTGAGTTTTGATAGGGTGTAGGATTTTAACATTATTTTTTTGTATTCTATCGAATAGTTCATCCAATTGTGATGTTTCAAAGTAAATTTCAAAATTGCGGGGAGCTTCATTTGGTTTGATTTCTTTTTCAAAAATCGTTTTTTCAGCATATTGTTTTTGCCACAGAGCAAGTCCGCTCTTAAATCCAATATTAATATTTTGAATATTCAATTCGACTTCCTGATCCAATACTTTTTCATAGAAATCTTTTGAAATTGTAACGTCTTTAACAAACAGTACAAAAGATGTTAGTTTTAAACTGGCCATGATGCATATCTCCTTGTTTGATTAACCGGACATTCAACAAAAGAGTGTAAAATGTCTGATGTGCACTAAATCATTTCCTCTGAGCAACAATCGCGAATTCATTAGTTTCGCAATTATACATATCTCCGGAAACATTTGAATATAATTCAGTAATTTGCAAATTGTTCTCATCAAACACTTTTTTTATCGATTGTTCATTAAAACATTGGAACCAGTTATATACAAGGCGTTTCTCATTTTTATTGTAAATTGTATACTTATCAAGAATAAGCTTTTCTCTATCGTATTTAAATGTGTTTAAGAAGCAATAGTAATCATCTTTTGACCAGAAATTGTTGAGCAGATTGAATTCATATAGTGCCTGTTCCTGCTTTAAATTGAAATAATTATAAGAATAGACATCTAATAATAATGAACCATTGGGTTTAAGAATAGTATGAAATTTTAATAATAGTATTTTTCGTTGCAAAGGACTCAATGCAGCAAAATCACACATGATCATTGTAATAAGATCGTATTTCTCATCAGTTTCATATTCGAGATAATTTGCGTGTAAATAGTTGATTTTTAACTTGCTGTTTTCAGCTTCTTTCTGGGCATAATCGAGAGACCTTTTTGAGAAATCAATACCTGTTACGTCAGCACCACATTGTGCAAAACGTAAAGTATAGAGACCTGGCCCACACCCAAAATCAATTACCTTTGAATTTGCATTAAGACCGAATTTACCAATAATCCACTGTGAAGATCGATTGATGAAGTTATGGTTTCGCGAAGCCGCATCGATCGATTCATCAAGATGATACTCAAGCATTTTTTGTGATGTATGTTCGTTTGTCCATAACTCTTCCGCAGTATAAAATTCGAATGGTTCAGGTCTGCTATTTATTTCTGATAATTCATTGAACATATTTAAATTCCTTTTGTGCTTTATCTTTCGTAACACTCCATAATGTCGAGAGTAAAATTTTTTATCTGTTTTGGCTAAACCTGCATTTGAATGTTCCCCAAGTACCTCCTTTAAAAATTTTAAAATGTATTTTGCCAATTATTACCTTTACAAAATTTTATTTATGATCGTGTGAAAGGGACGGACTACTTTTTTTGCATCAGATCCCGTCAAAAGAATAGTTAGTTCCTTTTTACGCTTTTGAATTGTAATTCTAAGGAAATTGAGAATTCGACATGTAAAATGATTCGGAGGCGGGCTGAAGCCGCGCCTCTGAACGAAAGAAAAGCCTGGTAAACCAGGCTGGTTGAAAAAACGCAACATCGGTTGTAAAGGGCTAAAGTAGTATGCCTGTCAACTCACCAATCATTTCAGCGGAAATATCGTATCCGGTGTATTCAGCACCCTTGCTTCATGCAAATTATCCAAATCCCACTTGTATAATAAGAGACCATCTGCTGCCACAAAGGCAGTCGGATTGGTGGCCCATGCGGTTGTGGTGAGATAATTATCTTTCATCGATGTCCTGCCCATGAATACCGGTTCACCAAAGAAAAACGGTTTCTTTTCGTCAACAGGAAGCGCGACGAAGAATGGTCGTTGTCTGCCTCCGAATAAATTTCCCCATTTATCCTGACTCATGTCTTCATGTCCGAAAACAAGCCATTTACCATCGGGAGAAAAGGTGAATCGGCTGTATTGCTCGACAGCAAGCGGAGGAAGAAGTGACAAGGTATCAGTGTGGAGGGGAATGTATTGTTTGTTTGTGTCAGATGTATCCCAGCGAAGGAGATAGAGGACATGAATGAATTCAAGTTCATAAAGCGAATCTTCAATTTTCTCTAACTCTGGAGTTATTTCCATCTTTCGGTATTTACTCCAATCTGTATCCTTTCCTATTTCTACCACTAATCCAAATGGCAATGTTGGGTGAATAATCATTTCTTTAAGTTTACGGAACTTCTCGTTATTACGGTTTAAAATTTCGACAAAGGGGTGAGTTACAGGTTTTAAATCGGCACCATGACAAAGAAGTCTGTTTGCTGAACTATCGTAGGTGATTATTTTACGGTCGTGGACAATCCATGGCTGGCTGTATCCTCCGTCAATACCTGCAGGAATACTTCCAAGGCTTACAAATTTTTTGTTTTCATGTTTCATAACATGCAAAATTTTATGAAATCCAGCATCACCTGCGGGAGTTCTCAAGTCGACAACAAAAAGGTTGCGAGCTGTGTCAAGAGAGGCAATCCCTCCTATAATGTTATCAAGAGATTTTGTAAGAACCGGCGTTTCAACTCTACCGGTTTTAATATTTGCTATTACTGCCCATCGGGTTTGAGTGTAGGCGATAATTTCCTCGGAAAATACAGGACAATATCCAAAATCAAAATCCCCTGTGACTTCACTGAGGAAATTTTTGGCGACAATAGTAGAAAAGGGTTTTATAGAACCTCTGAACTTCAGGATAGTTATCGCGTTAAATAAATCAATAGTGCCTATCGCATTTTTCACAGGAACGGGAATATTTCACTGATCTGTCCTCTGACCGGAACACTGTATGGGAAGAATATTTTGCCATCTTTCTGATTTATGATTTGGTATTCCGGCGCTTTATAAAACACCTTATTATAACAGCTCAGGAATAACAGGACTGAAATGAAACTTGTAAATATGAATTTTTTAAAATATCTCATCGTGTCTGTTGCTCCATGGTAGGTTTTAAAGCAATGTCTTTGGTCTAAAAAATTTCCTTAAAGTTAGGATGATATGTTTAAGTAATTCTAAGAGATTTGAGAATTCGCGATGTAAAATGATTCGGAGGCGGGCTGAAGTCGCGCCTCTGAACGAAAGAAAAGCCTGGTAAACCAGGCTGGATGAAAAACGTAACATTGGTTGTAAAGGACTAAATAGTATGCCTGTCAACTCACCAATCATTTCAACGGAAATATCGTATCAGGTGTAGTCAGCACTCTTGCTTCATGCAAATTACCCAAATCCCACTTGTACAATAAGAGACCATCGGCTGCGACAAAGGCAGTCGGATTGGTCGCCCATGCAGTTGTGGTGAGATAAATTTCTTTCATCGATGTCCTACCCATGAATACCGGTTCACCAAAGAAAAACGGTTTCTTTTCGTCCACCGGAAGCGCTACGAAGAATGGTCGTTTTCTGCCCCCGAATAAATTACCCCATTTATCCTTACTCAAATCCTCATGTCCGAAAACAAGCCATTTACCATCGGGAGAAAAGGTGAATCGGCTATATTGCTTGACAGCAAGCGGAGGGAGGAGTGATAGCGTATCTGTGTGGATGGGGATATATTGTTTGTTTGTATCATTTGTGTCCCAGCGGAGAAGATAGAGAGCATGGATTTCTTTTTGCTCGGCCAGTTTATCAACAATTTCCGTAGGTAGAATTTTGACCTTCTCAAAATCCCAGTCTTTTCCAATTTCTACCACCAATCCAAAAGGCAATGTAGGATGAATGATCATTCCTTTAAGTTTACGGAATTTCTTATTATTGCTGTTAAAAATATCGACAAAGGGGTGAGTTGAAGGTTTCAAGTCGGCATCATGACAAAGGAGTCTGTTTGCTGAACTGTCGTAGGTGATTATTTTCCGGTCGTGGACAATCCAGGGCTGGCTGTATGCTCCATAAATACCTGCAGGAATGCTTCCAAGGCTTACAAACTTTTTGTTTTCATGTTTCATAATGTGCAAAATTTTATGGAATCCGGCACGGCCTGCAGGAGTTCTCAAGTCGACAACAAAAAGATTATGAGCTGTATCGAGGGAGGCAATCCCTCCTATAATGTTATCAAGAGACTTTGTAAGAACCGGCGTTTCAACTCTTCCTGTTTTGATATTTGCAACTACTGCCCACCGGGTTTGGGTGTAGGCAATAATTTCATCGGAAAATACAGGACAATATCCAAAATCAAAGTCCCCTGTAACTTCACTGAGGAAATTTCTGGCGACAATATCATAATCGGGCTTTGTATCACCATTGAATTTAATGATCGTAATCGCATTGTTGAAATCTATGGTGCCGATCGCGTTTTCCACCGGAACGGGAAATATTTCACTGATTGACTCTTTAACCGGAATACTGTAGGGGAAGAATACTTTACCATCTTTTTGATTGATGATTTGGTAATCCGGCGCTTTATAAAACACCTTATTGTAGCAGCTCAGGAATAACAGGACTGAAATGAAACTTGTAAATATGAATGTTTTAAAATATCTCATCGTGTCTGTTGCTCCATGGTAGGTTTTAAAGCATTATCTTTGGTCTAAAAAAATTCCTTAAGGTTAGGATGATATTGTTTAAGTAATTCTAAGAGATTTGAGAATTCGCGATGTAAAATGATTCGGAGGCGGGCTGAAGCCACGCCTCTGAACGAAAGAAAAGCCTGGTAAACCAGGCTGGTTGAAAAACGTGATATCAGTTGTTAATGAACACAGAAATGTGCTATTAACTCGCCAATCATTTCAACGGAAATATTGTATCAGGTGTAGTCAACACTCTTGCTGCATGCAAATTACCCAAATCCCACTTGTACAATAAGAGACCATCGGCTGCGACAAAGGCAGTCGGATCGGTGGCCCATGCGGTTGATTTCAGCAAATTACCTTTGATTAACGTTCTACCGAGAAACAGTGGCTCACCGAAGAAATATGGTTTTGTTTCGTCAACAGGTAATGCGACAAAGAAAGGCTGCATATCACCGCCAATAAAATTACCACTTTTGTCTTTGCTCATATCCTCATGGCCAAATACCAGCCATTTACCATCGGGAGAAAAGGTGAATCGGCTATATTGCTCAACTGCAAGCGGAGGAAGAAGCGAAAAGGCATTTGTATGGATGGGAATGTATTGCTTGTTTGTATCAGGCGTATCCCAGCGAAGGAGATAGAGAACATGGATTTCTTGCTGTTTATATAAAGCCCTTTTGATTTGGTCTGTTTCTTCATTTAGAGGCATATCATTAATTGTGTTCCAATCAAGGTCTTTTCCAATTTCCACCACTAATCCAAAGGGTAATGTTGGATGAATGATCATTTCCTTGAGTTTACGGAACTTCTTATTGTTGCGATTGAAAATATCAACGAAGGGATGAGTTGCTGGTTTTAAATCGATATCATGACAAAGGAGTTTGTTTGCATCGCTGTCGTAAGTGATTATCTTACGCTCGTGAACAATCCAAGGTTGTTTAAGTGGGAAATCAACACCGCCATCAATTGCTCCCATTCCAATAAAATTATCTTTTTCAAGTCGCATTACATTCAGTTGCTGGCTGGAACAATTACTTGCAGGAATCAACTTATTTATCACAAATAAGTCTTTTGACGTATCAAGGGGAATTATTCCATCTATCATATCATCTAAAGACATCGTAAGAATTGGTGACTCAACTTTTCCGGTCTTGATATTAGCCACAACTGCCCATCGGGTCTGAGTGTAAACGATTTTCTCTTCGTTAAACACAGGGCAGAATCCGAATTCGAAATCACCATTAACCTCAGATAAAAAGTCCTTGGCGACAATGTCATAATCAGGAGTCGTGTCACCATGAAATTTCAGAATGGTTATCGCATTGTCAAAATCGATTGTTCCAGCCGCATTGTTGACCGGGACAGGAAAAATATGGCTTATCGGCTTTTTGACCGGTATGTTGTACGGGAAAAAAAATCTGCCGCTTTTCTGATTAATAATAATGTAATCAGGCATTCTATATACTCCCTTTTTAGAATTTTCATTACACCCGGGAATATATCCCGGAAAGAAGTGGAAAACGATTTTTCCAATGACAAACAATACGAGCGCAATCGCGGCAATCTGAAACTTCATGCGAACCGTTTTTTTTATTTTCCATAGTACCAGCAGAAATAATGCTCCTGCAATCCATGGCCAGTAAAATTCCAAAAAAAGTAAAGGTATACCAAGAATCAATAAATAACCCGGAACATTAGACATATCAAGCATGTTTCACTTCCTTTACATTTATGTATAATCCGAGTCCATTTTAGTTGCTTTTTGATTAATCACGAAATGTATTCTTATGATTTTTGAAGGAAATTGAGAAATCGTTATGTAAAATGATTCGGAGGCGGGCTGAAGCCACGCCTCTGAACGAAAGAAAAGCCTGGTAAACCAGGCTGGATGAAAAAAGTAACATTGGTTGTAAAGAATCAGAAGTATACTTGTAAATCCACCAATCATTTTAGCGGAAATATTGTATCCGGTGTATTCAGCACTCTTGCTTCATGCAAATTATCCAAATCCCACTTGTATAATAAGAGGCCATCGGCTGCGACAAAAGCAGTCGGATCAGTCGTCCATGCGGTTGTGGTGAGATAATTTTCTTTCATCGATGTCCTACCCATGAATACCGGTTCACCAAAGAAAAACGGTTTTTTTTCGTCAACAGGAAGCGCGACGAAGAATGGTCGTTGTCTGCCTCCGAATAAATTTCCCCATTTATCCTGACTCATGTCTTCATGTCCGAAAACAAGCCATTTTCCATCGGGAGAAAAGGTGAATCGGCTGTATTGCTCGACAGCAAGCGGAGCAAGGAGTGACAAGGTATCTGTGTGGATGGGGATATATTGTTTGTTTGTGTCATTTGTGTCCCAGCGGAGAAGGTAAAGACAGTGAACTTCTTCTTGTTTAGCTAACAACCTTATGATTTTGTCAGTTTCTTCATTAAGAGGCATAGCATTAATTTTGTTCCAATCAAGATCTTTTCCTATTTCCACCACTAATCCAAATGGCAATGTTGGGTGAATAATCATTTCTTTAAGTTTACGGAACTTCTCATTATTGCGGTTGAAAATTTCGACAAAGGGGTGAGTTGTCGGTTTCAAGTCGGTATTGTGACAAAGAAGTCTGTTCGCTGAACTATCGTAGGTGATTATTTTATGGTCGTGGACAATCCATGGCTGGCTGTATCCTCCGTCAATACCTGCAGGAATACTTCCAAGGCTTACAAACTTTTTGTTTTCATGTTTCATAATGTGCAAAATTTTATGGAATCCGGCACGGCCTGCAGGAGTTCTCAAGTCGACAACAAAAAGATTATGAGCTGTATCGAGGGAGGCAATCCCTCCTATAATGTTATCAAGAGACTTTGTAAGAACCGGCGTTTCAACTCTTCCTGTTTTGATATTTGCAACTACTGCCCACCGGGTTTGGGTGTAGGCAATAATTTCATCGGAAAATACAGGACAATATCCAAAATCAAAGTCCCCTGTAACTTCACTGAGGAAATTTCTGGCGACAATATCATAATCGGGCTTTGTATCACCATTGAATTTAATGATCGTAATCGCATTGTTGAAATCTATGGTGCCGATCGCGTTTTCCACCGGAACGGGAAATATTTCACTGATTGACTCTTTAACCGGAATACTGTAGGGGAAGAATACTTTACCATCTTTTTGATTGATGATTTGGTAATCCGGCGCTTTATAAAACACCTTATTGTAGCAGCTCAGGAATAACAGGACTGAAATGAAACTTGTAAATATGAATGTTTTAAAATATCTCATCGTGTCTGTTGCTCCATGGTAGGTTTTAAAGCATTATCTTTGGTCTAAAAAAATTCCTTAAGGTTAGGATGATATTGTTTAAGTAATTCTAAGAGATTTGAGAATTCGCGATGTAAAATGATTCGGAGGCGGGCTGAAGCCACGCCTCTGAACGAAAGAAAAGCCTGGTAAACCAGGCTGGTTGAAAAACGTAACATTGGTTGTAAAGGACTACAGAAGCATACTTGTAAATCCACCAATCATTTTAGCGGAAAAATCGTATCAGGTGTATTCAGCACCCTTGCTTCATGCAAATTACCCAAATCCCACTTGTACAATAAGAGACCATCGGCTGCGACAAAGGCAGTCGGATCGGTGGCCCATGCGGTTGTGGTGAGATCGTTTTCTTTCATCGATGTCCTACCCATGAATACCGGTTCACCAAAGAAAAACGGTTTCTTTTCGTTAACAGGAAGCGCTACGAAGAATGGTCGTTGTGTGCCCCCGAATAAATTACCCCATTTATCCTGACTATAATCCTCATGTCCGAAAACAAGCCATTTTCCATCGGGAGAAAAGGTGAATCGGCTGTATTGCTCGACAGCAAGCGGAGCAAGGAGTGACAAGGTATCTGTGTGGATGGGGATATATTGTTTGTTTGTGTCATTTGTGTCCCAGCGGAGAAGGTAAAGACAGTGAACTTCTTCTTGTTTAGCTAACAACCTTATGATTTTGTCAGTTTCTTCATTAAGAGGCATAGCATTAATTTTGTTCCAATCAAGATCTTTTCCTATTTCCACCACTAATCCAAATGGCAATGTTGGGTGAATAATCATTTCTTTAAGTTTACGGAACTTCTCATTATTGCGGTTGAAAATTTCGACAAAGGGGTGAGTTGTCGGTTTCAAGTCGGTATTGTGACAAAGAAGGCTGTTTGCTGAACTGTCGTAGGTGATTATTTTCTGGTCGTGGACAATCCATGGCTGGCTGTATCCTCCGTCAATACCTGCAGGAATACTTCCAAGGCTTACAAACTTTTTGTTTTCATGTTTCATAACATGCAAAATTTTATGAAATCCGGCATCACCTGCAGGAGTTCTCAAGTCGACAACAAAAAGATTGCGAGCTGTATCGAGGGAGGCAATCCCTCCTATAATGTTATCAAGAGACTTTGTAAGAATAGGCGTTTGAACTCTACCGGTTTTGATGTTTGCTACTACTGCCCATCGGGTTTGGGTGTAGGCGATAATTTCATGGGAGAAAACGGGGCAATATCCGAAATCATAGTCCCCTGTAACTTCATTGAGAAAATTTCTGGCGACAATAGTAGAAAAGGGTTTTATAGAACCTCTGAACTTCAGGATCGTTATCGCGTTAAATAAATCAATAGTGCCTATCGCATTTTTCACGGGAACCGGGAATATTTCACTGATCTGTCCTCTGACCGGAACACTGTATGGGAAGAATATTTTGCCATCTTTCTGATTTATGATTTGGTAATCCGGCGCTTTATAAAACACCTTATTATAGCAGCTCAGGAATAACAGGACTGAAATGAAACTTGTAAATATGAATGTTTTAAAATATCTCATCGTGTCTGTTGCTCCATGGTAGGTTTTAAAGCATTATCTTTGGTCTAAAAAAATTCCTTAAAGTTAGGATGATATGTTTAAGTAATTCTAAGAGATTTGAGAATTCGCGATGTAAAATGATTCGGAGGCGGGCTGAAGCCACGCCTCTGAACGAAAGAAAAGCCTGGTAAACCAGGCTGGATGAAAAACGTAACATTGGTTGTAAAGGACTAAATAGTATGCCTGTCAACTCACCAATCATTTCAACGGAAATATCGTATCAGGTGTAGTCAGCACTCTTGCTTCATGCAAATTACCCAAATCCCACTTGTACAATAAGAGACCATCGGCTGCGACAAAGGCAGTCGGATTGGTCGCCCATGCGGTTGTGGTGAGATCGTTTTCTTTCATCGATGTCCTACCCATGAATACCGGTTCGCCAAAGAAAAACGGTTTCTTCTCGTCAACAGGAAGTGCGACGAAGAATGGTCGTTGTGTGCCTCCGAATAATCTACCTCGGGCATCTCTACTCAAATCCTCATGTCCGAAAACAAGCCATTTCCCATCAGGTGAAAAAGAGAATCGGCCGTATTGTTCAACTACAAGTGGAGAAAGAAGCGAAAAGACATTAGTATGAATGGGAATGTATTGCTTGTTTGTATCTGGAGTATCCCAGCGAAGGAGATAGAGTGCGTGAATTTCTTGCTGTTTATATAAAGCCCTTTTGATTTGGTCTGTTTCTTCATTTAGAGGCATATCATTAATTGTGTTCCAATCAAGATCTTTTCCAATTTCTACCACTAATCCAAATGGCAATGTCGGATGAATGATCATTTCCTTGAGTTTACGGAATTTCTCATTATTGCGGTTGAAAATTTCGACAAAGGGGTGAGTTACAGGTTTTAAATCAGTACCATGACAAAGAAGTCTGTTTGCTGAACTATCGTAGGTGATTATTTTACGGTCGTGGACAATCCATGGCTGGCTGTATCCTCCATCAATACCTGCAGGAATACTTCCAAGGCTTACAAACTTTTTGTTTTCATGTTTCATAACATGCAAAATTTTATGGGATCCGGCACGGCCTGCAGGAGTTCTTAAGTCGACAACAAAAAGGTTGCGAGCTGTGTCAAGAGAGGCAATCCCTCCTATAATGTTATCAAGAGACTTTGTAAGAACCGGCGTTTCAACTCTTCCGGTTTTGATGTTTGCTACTACTGCCCATCGGGTTTGGGTGTAGGCGATAATTTCATCGGAAAATACAGGACAATATCCAAAATCAAAGTCCCCTGTGACTTCACTGAGAAAATTTCTGGCGACGATATCATAATCGGGCTTTGTATCACCATTGAACTTAATGATCGTAATCGCATTATTGAAATCTATGGTGCCAATCGCGTTTTCCACCGGAACGGGAAATATTTCACTGATAGGCTCTTTAACCGGAATACTGTAGGGGAAGAATACTTTACCATCTTTTTGATTTATGAGATTATAGTCCGGCATTTTATACATCCTTTCATTATAGCAGTTTAATAGAAACAGGGCGGTAAGACATCCTATGAATATGTATGATTTTAAATGCTTCATTATGGTAGTTGCTCCTTGATTCGGGATATTTCACTGTCGAGTTTTAATAATTGTTCCAGATTTTCATAAAGGATACTTTCTTTAGTACCATATGCTTTGAGTGCACTACACATTTTTTTTAATTTATTTTGATTCATCGAATAGCACGTCCACGGATTAATTAACGTGAACCTTATCCACAAGATCGGGTCAACCTGATCGATAAGCTTCTTGAATTCCCGGCAGTAATTACCGTATTTCGCGCTATCATCTTTGCGGGTAAGATGAGTCAGATACCAGTCGGTTCCGAAAATGATCTTCTTTCTCAAGTGCCGGTATTCACCCCTGTCTCTTATCCAGCAAAGCATCCTGCTGAAAGTATGCCGTACCGTTTTGCCTTCCTCATTGTCATTAAAAAGTTCATTATCAAGATTGAAACATGAGATATCTGTATATACATTATCGTACGTTTTTGTTAAATCAATAATGCTCTTTATCCATTCGCTTTGCGGGCTATCTGTCCATGCGCTTAAGGGCCCCCGTCGCCATTCATTGCCGCCGAAATGGGCAAGGCAGAGATGTAATTTGGGAAAGTTCTCAAGAACCGGTCGCCATGCTTCAGGATGAACATAATTTTTGAAAAAATAATCATGTCCACCGCGCTCTTTGCTATCAGTGTTATCAAAACCGATATAAACATCACTGCCAGGTTTAAAAATGGGAACTGTTTTGTGCGTTTCAGCTGCGATTTTCTGAAGTTTCTCATATTGTTTGCTACGATATTTTTCACGCAGCTTTTCATTAGTGCTGTCAAATTCATCATAAAATTCTGCTTCATGAGTAACCATACCACTCGGGGAACAATGCGTTAAAATGGGAATACCTTCGTTACTACATTGATGGTAGAATTCGGGCAGATATTCACAAAACTCATCAAACGGTTTATGGCCAAGAGGTGGGTACATCTTTACACCAGCAAAGATACCAGGTTTGGTATCGGTGGCGATATCTTTAAAAATTTCGTTCCATGCACCATATTCCATTGTATCAGGCATATTTGTTCCGGTTGGATGATTAAATCTGCGAGGATCATAAAAATATAGAGGCATTAAATGCAGTGGATTTTCTCGGGCAGCCGAACATGTTTCTTTAAATTGAATTACCCATTTTTTTAATTTGAGTACCTTGCTCTTATCTTCTTCATTCTCTGTGATTTCATGTGACAAATCGACAATTGAGCCTTCTTTTTCCGGTAATGCTCCATGATGACGCACATAATAGTAAAGCTTGTCATTTTCTTCATGGTAAATTGTCTGCCCCTCATATCCAGCTATATGCGCCCGCTCCATGTCCATGGTCGCGATTATTATGGGAGTTGCCATTTGCGCATCTGCTTTTTTTTCTACAAAATCAACGGCGAAATCCATGCTGCTATCAATATCTGCGAAGGTTAGCTTATTCATTTTAGCCAATGTTGTACCCATTTTTACCGTTGTTTGTCGCTGGATATTAACACCCTCTTTGAATGCAATCGATACGAGACGTTCCAGAACTTCACGTTTCTGTAAAATAGGAATTCGGCGGGGATTAATCGTGATAGTGTCAGCCACCTGTGCATATATAAGAGGAAGAGGACAACATGCTCCGCTATTATGGTGCGCGTGTCCATCCATAATCCCACTCACATGAATGATTTTCTTCGGTGCTACTCGTACCGCGTCATTCGCGCTAATAGCTTCCATATTTTTATTATCTTTCATCACACTATCATTTGCCCAACCATCAATGGAAATTTTAAGACCCCGTGAATCCGGTATCAGTATCTCAAGTTCATCTCCGCTTGATATTTCACCCGTAGCAAGAGTAATTCTGCTTTCACGATCACACAACTCATATTGAAGTTTTTTTCCTTCATCGTTACTTTTCAGGATATCACCCTTTTCATTCACAAAAGTAGCGCTGAAAGACACCCATGGATATCGATAACCAGTCCCGTGCGCATAATCCTTAGGATCTGCGCCTTTTTGCTCTATCAATCGATTCCCCAATGTGCAACACCATTGCGGAAGCTGCAACTCGGTTCCTTTTTTAAGTAAATCCGGATTGTCACCGATTTTTTCTTTGTTGATTTGATAGAGATATTTCCACGTCGGGTAGCCGTACATGTGGGCAATCCCGCCAATTGATTCTCCATCATCAACGATATGAGAAAGAGCTTCACATTTCTGATATCCGACAAATCTGATTAAGTATTGCGTGTGCGCCATCCAGAGATCATCATCATAAGGACCGGTTTTGGCTATTTTCGCTCCTAATAAACGCAAACCCTTGCGAAGATTTGTGACAGTAATTTTATGTTCAGTAGCTCCCTCGAAATTATCTGGATGATTATCGACACACTGCAGTTTTGCATCATCCGCTCCGTAAAGAAGCATAAATCTCGTCGGCATTATGTTAGGATCGTTGTCGGGATTGGTATTGCTTCCATCGATAAATGATTTGGCGATTGCAGACAGGCAGTCATAATCTATACCGACCGATGAGTAGTACCGCGCGGCTTCATAGCCTTGCTCACGTTCGACCGCTTCGAAAATTTGGACGAAATCTTTGAGCGTTAACTTGACCCGCTGGTTTTTTTTCTTTTCAGCCTGCTCACGCTGCTCTGCCATGGAATCAAGTAATTTCAGGTCTTCTTCAAACTGCTCGGGTGAATGATGTTCCTGCATGACAAGAGCGGCTGCCTGGATATCGACAGGATATGCTTCGGTGCCCTTAACAGGTACTACTTTGCCTTCTTTCAGCGCGGAAACAAAAGCTGCCTGATCAATATTATCGCCTCCTCCGCCACTGCCCCCATCCATTCCAATAAGAATATTGGGGCTGCCAACAACCACTGATGCCGGGGTCCCTACACATAAAAACAGATCCCCCATGACAATGGCAGGCACGCCGTTAATAAGCACTGTCGTCGCATTTTTTGGGACAGCAAGCATTCCTACATGAGGAACAGGGGGAGAGCCCGGAGTAACCATCGGGCATATATGGGAAGATGATGCATTTGCTGCTGGTACGCCGTTAAAGAAGACATTGGAAGATCCAGAAATTATTGTTCCGCCATGACTGGTCAGATCGCCCACGCGGGCTGCCGGTTTTCCCATTTTGGTACTCTCCCTGGTTTCTTGTTATAGTATCTATGAGTTTTACACTGTCGGATCTTTTTCTTTTTGTTTCGCTATGGGTTCTCTTTTTGTTGGTTGCTTTATATGAGGAAAATAATCTATGTAAGATAGGCTATTGGGAAAATGAAACGAGGGATTTATACAGGAGGTGTAAAATATTTTCAATCTGTGTCTTCCGCACAAAGCGTGTTTCGGAAGGCGGACGGGAGGAGCATTTTTTTGTTGGTGTGTATTCTAGAAATATTTGATCCCTACGGGACCAGGAAAAAAATCAAAAGATTGTAATTATACTACGGTCATTCCCGGTGGGATCGGGCAATGTTAGGTGATGTCCTCTGCCGGTTCTTCATTAACATGCACGTCTTCATTCTTCATTTTGTTTTTCCATTATTAAAATCAAAACAGATGGGTATTTCCCTTTGTTCTATCTGCTTCTGCTCTATTAAAAAAATGTTTTTCAATTCTTCACTTCTATAAGGAACTTTATGCCTGTAGTGATGAACAAATTCTTTGAGGTGTATTAGTTCAAAAAATAATGGTATTTGCTTAAACCATGATTTGTTAATCTCATTTTCGCTTCTGTATCCATTCCAAAATGGGTTCCAGACACTTTCCATTATAGAACCTGTAATGGACCCGTCAAGAAATGGACTTTTCTCCTTGAATTGCGATTTTCTATGATAGGTAAAAACTGAAGCCCATAGTGCTTTAGCTATATCATTAACGAAATAGCCATTTGAACAATTATCAAAATCGAAAAGGTAGGCTTCTTTATCATGGATGTAAAAATTGTCGTAGTGTAAATCGAAATGTATCAAACCATATGTTTCAGTTGTCTGAGGTAATTGCACAGCGATATTTATGAGCTCTTTAGATATTTCTAATATTTTCTCTTTAATATTATCTGGCAGAAAGTCCCGAATATCTGTTGTGTATAGCCGATTCTTACTCCAATGGAACCTGTTATTGCAAATTTCAATAGGACATTTGCGAGTCGCCTTATGAATTTTCCCGATCAGTGCACCATGTAAATAATAAAGATTCTCATTGAGCATTTCTGAACTGATGGGTATTCCTTGTGCCTTTTCGAACATTACACAATGAAGAGTATCTGTGGGTAATTTAAAACTGACAATTTGATTATTACCATCTATTTTGATTGCTGCACAAGCATGAACACCATCAGCTTTGAGGAGATCTATCCATTGTAGTTCAGCTAAAATCTGATCCCTTGTTCGATGTTTGTCAGATGTAATTCTTAATATTTTTGAATTAGTTCCATCTGAAACATCGTAAACGAAATTCTGAGAATATGTAATCAGTTTGATGTTTTGATTCTTTAAACCAATTGAATCAGTTATCTCCTGGAGAAGTTGCTCTGAAATATGTGTAGTTTCTGATTGCATATTTTTTCCCAATTTCTTCAGGCGCTCACATCTACAATTGCTATGTCTCGTTAAGTGATCTGAATTTGTCATATGGCAACGATTAATATATGTTAAGCTGGAAGACAAATGCAAGTTAGGTCAGGATGGGCTGGATAAACAGGATGATCTGGATAATCCTGTTAATAGATCTTTGTTGTCCGATTATCAGAGAGGGTACTTCGGAACTCTATTATCCTGGTTCTGAACTCCGTAATCCTGGTTCTGAACTCCGTAATCCTGGTTCTGAACTCCGTAATCCTGGTTCTGAACTCCGTAATCCTGGTTCTGAACTCCGTAATCCTGGTTCTGAACTCCGTAATCCTAGTTCCGAACTCCGATCGCCTGGTTCTGAACTCAAAACTCCTGGTTCAGAACCAGCTCTTCGGAGTTCGGAACCAGAAAATTTGAGTTTAGAACTATCTCTACGGAGTTCAGAACCAGACGGTCCTATGTTTGTACTAGGAATTTTCAGTTCCGAACCAGCTCAATCGAAGAAAAAATCTCACGGAGCACACAAAGTACACAAAGAAAAAGGGCGCGATGCGCCAGAAAAAGAAATGAACCTCAAAAAGTAAATAGTAGAAAATCGGATGTATCAAAAAACTTTGTGTACTTAGTGCTCTCCGTGAGAGACATTCCGAATTGTATAAAGGCTATCAGCTCCGAACCATGATGTGCATTATTGTTTTACAACTTGATCCCAAATCGCATTCCTATATCCATTCTGCCATTTCCAAGAAAGATCGATTGACGGATCCCTTCGGAGTTATGAATCAGACGGTCCCTATGTTTGTACTAGGAATTTTCAGTTCAGAACCAGCTCAATCGAAGAAAAAATCTCACGGAGCACACAAAGTACACAAAGAAAAAGGGCGCGATGCGCCAGAAAAAGAAATGAACAAAAAAAGTAAATAGCAGAAAATCGGATGTATCAAAAACTTTGTGTACTTAGTGCTCTCAGTGAGAGACATTCCGAATTGTATAAAGGCTATCAGCTCCGAACCATGATGCGCCTTTTACAACTTGATCCCAAATCGCATCCCTATATCCATTCTGCCATTTCCAAGAAAGATCGATTGACGGATCCCTTTTCTATCCCAGTAATAATCACGCACATTAGTAGTACCAAGAAGATCTTCGACATTTTTAACTGTTGCATAACATGCAAGGAGGTTTATAAAACGTTGTCTTGGCATTTTTGTGTAAAATTGTAAATTAATATCAAAACTTCGATAAATTGGTAATGTAGCGTATTCCTGGATGTCAAAATCATAATACGGTAAGCCTTTCGAGTGTATATAATCAAGGAAAAAATGAAAAAGATCATTTCTTGTTTTTAGATGTAAACCGGTACGGATTGTCCAGGGCAGGTCCCATTCGTAAGGGAGAAATTCATCATTATCGCTGAGTCTTCGGGTATTTGCAAGGTTAAGTGCAGCAGATAGTTCTGCCCAGGAGAATGGCGTAACGCGAAAGTCTATGTCTGTTCCAAATGCTCGAACCGGAGTTGATCCATGAGGATTCCAGACCTGCTTTACAGGATCGAGCTGAGGTGCATTAGTGCTGTAACGTATATAAGGAGTGATGCCCACTTTATTTATGAAACGATAGCTAAGAGCGACTGGTATTGATGCGATATACGTGTGATTAAGTTGCCTTCTGAAAACTGAATCCGGAAGTCCCCGGATATCCGGACGAGATGACACACGACCGAAATGAAATCCTGCCTGATAATTATCGCCTGTGTAGGTCACTGAAGTTCCGGCATCACCAATTACCTGATTAGCTCCGCTATAGCTGATTGCTGAAGCAAGCAGTTCTAACTCGATTGTAACGTTTGCGATTTGTTTAATAAGAGAGCTGTTAAGGTTTGCGCTTGTTTCCTTTCCATGGAGACGCAAAACAGTATCAAGACTTTTGATATTGTCCTGATCAATGAGATAACCTCTCCAGTCATTATGATCTATACGGGTAGTAAGCTTTGCTACAAACGGCTTACGAATGATAGTATCAAAGTCAAAGGTCATTTCGCCATTGCTAAGAAAAGAACGTGTAGAAATAATATTGTCTCTATTTTGTCTGCCAGTACCAAAGAATTGATGAGCTCCACCAATGGTGAAAGATCTGTTGGTTCTATTAGAAGCTATCCGATAACTTCCCATTCCCCATGGGAAAAACGACTGGTCTGATTGTTTTGCGATTTCAGAGTTTCCCTCATCAAAATTATACGAATCCCACGCAAACCACCCAAAGGCAGAACAGCGAAATTTACCAATGGATTTAGATCCTGAAAGCGTTGCATTGCCATAGCCTGCCGGAATGCCAATTCCGTAATTTCCTCTATCGACAGAGGAGTAGGATAGGTTGTTTACCTTTAAATAGTAGTCATCACTTTTTGAGAATCCTATTTGTAAGTAATCTCCATCTTTTTTTTTCGATGAATATGCAGTCATCAGATCTACACCAATCATACTGAAATCGCCTTTTAGATAGAATCCCCGGGCTGGGCTGCCATCATAGCTGACCAACCCCGGATCTGCTTTAATGAGGCATCCGCTTGCGTCAATCCTTTTTGCTGCAATATCATCTATCGTTACATTTACACTTGAAAGCGCAGATATCATCAAGCCGTCAATGTCCGCGTAGGGGTGACCACCAAAATGGAATGGAGCAAGCAAGGGCACGCCGGCAATCACATACTGGTTATCATAAGGACAACCTGATCTGACAATCATTTTCGACGGGCCTTCAGGGACACGACGAATCCCGGCTTTTGATTGTATAATATTACTTAGAAAGGGAGAGAACCCGATATGTTTCTCTTCTTCCCCGATTATTATTTTGTTTTCTGTAAATTCTGGTCTGCCGTAAACGGTGATTGCAAAGGAGCTGTCTTTTGAGTTTGTTTCAGAAGGCCTGAGGATTAATTGGGTCTGTGATATTTTGTCTTTGGTAATGCATCCCTTGAAATGGCCGACCTCATACCCTGCTGATTGCACTGAAAGAGTGTAGTGACCTGCAGGCAAAAGCCTGAATGAAAAGCGTCCCAGTGAATCGGTTTCTGTAATAAGCAATTTTTTTTCATCGCTTTTTTGACGTTCACATTTACCTATTGTAGATATATAACGATCAAACCCAATTGTAATGGCGCTATCCTCAGTAGTATCTGTATACTGCAGAAGAATTCGTGTTCCGGGAAGGGGAATTTTCAGAGATGTGTCAAATACAGTTCCAAATAAATTAGATGGAAAGCGCATACACTGGCTCACAAGCGAGTCATAGGGCACAGAAATTTCAAAATTGACTGTAGCTTGTACAGCATGATTGTTTTCGATAGCAGGAGTAAACTTTGCCAATGCTACTTTGCATTTGACCAGTGAATCAAATCCGGGGTTTACAGATGGCGTAATGTTACATGATGTGATTTGGCCTGTCGAATCAATCGAAACCTCTACTGATGTAGATCCCCACAGGCCTGATTTAAGCATTTCTGCGGTAGCAGGAATAAGAGGATCGGTGATAAGACTGGGTGGTTTGTTTTGAACTGAATCAATTTCGGCCAGAATAACAGGTGAAAAAGAGAAGGTTAAGATGAGAAATAGATAATGTGGTAATGTACTATTTTTGGTTAATCGCACAAACGATACCCTCCTACATAGATTACTGATGTTTTTTAATAATAATCTGAATACGTCGCGGTAGTAACAATTGTTAAAACTAATCTTTGATTTTGAGAAGACAATATTCCGTCCTTTTTTGTTAGTGCGAACAAAAGAGACTGTCCCCTTCTGGTGAATAAATAAGTCCGTCCCCTTCTGGTACTTTTCTGATTATCTTTCTGGCCAATAGTAAGCCTTTAACTGATTGCCTGCAATAAACCTTTCTAACTTCGTGATCAAATCAGGCTATAAATAATCGACCGGGTTTGTTGATTTTGTCCTCATTGTTGTGTGCTATAAGTAAATAGCAGAAGTCGAGGTTAGAAATATTTCACTAAAGTTAAAAGATCTTCACCATCCTCGAATGCTCAAGGTTTTTCTAACAACAAATTCCTCAACATCTTTTCATCATTGGAAACAAGCACTTCAAGATTGTCGGTAATTTTTTCTGCTGTCCAGTTCCACCATTCAATCTTTTGTAATAGATCTATCAGATCCTGATTGAAACGTTTTCTTATTGGTCTGGCCGGATTTCCGCCTACGATTGTGTAAGGTTCAATATCACACACTACAACAGATCTCGACGCCACAATCGCTCCATTGGCAATCTTGACTCCAGGCATTATTAAAGAATCGTATCCTATCCAGACATCGTTTTCAATGATCGTATCACCTTTATAAGGTAAGTCTTCGATTTTTGGTGTTACTTTTTCCCATCCTTTTCCAAATATCGAAAACGGATACGTGGTGAAAGCGTTTATTTTGTGGTTAGCACCATTCATGATGAATTTGACATCTCGCGCAATCGCACAAAATCTGCCAATTATCAACTTGTCATCTATGAATGGATAGTGGTAAAGGACATTTCGTTCAAACCCTTCGGAATCAATTGGGTCATCATAATAGGTATAATCACCTACAATAATGTTTGGGTTCTTAATAACATTTTTCAAGAAGCAGACCTGATCAAAGCCTTTCATCGGGTGCGTTTCTATCGGTTCAGGACCTATCATGCGTACCTCGTTTTATTGCTTTTGGGTTTATGTAAATTATTTATACTATAATGCCAGTAAATGTCAAATATAGTAGGGGAAAGAGTATAATCAGATTATTTTATTTCACAATTTGTGAGGACCTTTATACTTTTTTTATTTACCTGTGCAGATCTGCTTAAGCTTCTACCTCACTGAAATTCTTTTCCTTCAGGAAATCCTCATTTTTTACAAATTTATCAGAAGATATGTTTTTATTTCTGAATTCTTTTGGACTGCAATTTTCATATTCCTTAAATACTCTGTTGAAATGAGAGACATTTCCGTATCCCACTGTCAAAGCGATATCCAGAACCTGCCGGTCAGTTTCAATCAAAAGACGCTTAGCTTCTGCAATACGTATGGTATTCAAATATTGTTTAAATGTCAGATTATGTACTTTTTTTATTACGGATGTAACCCGCGACCAGTGTACACCTGTTTCTCTGCCCACCATCTCAACCGATAAAGTGGAATTTGTGAATTTTTTACCGATAAAGTCGGTTATCCTTTCATCCTCTTTAGTATGAGAACTATTATTATTCAACTGTTGATAAGAAATAATTGTTTGTTTTTTGTTTTTCCTTGTTAAGAACCGGATCGCTACTGCTGCTAATCCTGTTATCAGAATAATACAACCGCCAAGTATGAAAGGCAGTTTGTTTCTGATAAGTACCATCTTGTGAATATGAATAACACCGGGTCTTTGTAGATAGATACTTTTTGTTGCAATATCATAATTTCTTACTCTTCTGAAATCCGGTTTACCCATTTGACTTTGGTCTTTTTTTATAACAGAGTACCACCAATCAGGTGTTTTCATAGACGCGATATCGATCCGATATACTTTCGGAATGGTATCAACCCATAACGTGTATTCAAGAAAACGGTAGGTAATGTAATTATCTGGTATAGTACAGGAATCTTGAAAAGTTTTCAATTGGATGTTTACAGCGCAGATTGTATCAGAGGAAAGTGTAATATCAATGGATTTATAATTATGCAGATCAAGGAAGCCTGAATCAGGATGGATTGATATTCCAGCATAAGGATAATCAAATCCCGGCTTGAGTACATATTCAAATATGATCCCGTCCTTTTTTTTACAGCTGATTATCGAATTGCCATTATCACCAGTTGCATCGGTGTAGTATGTCATACTCAGGTTATTATTTGTGAATGGGAGTATTTGCTTAGAGCAGCCTTCCAAAGATATTAATAATGAAAGGAGAATACATATTCCAGGCAATCTATTCAAAAAATCCTCCTATGAAATTCAATTATCGTGATCAAAATAAATATGGTAACAAAATATCGTGAATGCGTTTATAAATAATTGTACTCATTTGGGATACAAGCTTGTAAGAGTGGAAAAACAGCTTTTCTCATAAGTAATCGATATTTTGCAAACCTTTTTCAGGTGAAATGCAAAGATTTACATTTTGTTTTAAATCATTTTGGTTGTAATACTATCTGGATTGATTCCAGAGCTTAACAACCAAAATTGATCAGGAGGCGATTATGCGACGTACGATTTTTTTTGTAGGTTTGTTTTGTTGTACCGTACATTCTGCTATACATGTAAATCAGATAGGCTACTATCCAAATGCACCAAAAGTGGTGACAATTACGGATACCAGTGTAAAGAGAATACAAATTTTAGATATGGATAGTAAAAATGTCATCGATGTTCCTCAAAATCTATATGAAGGATTTTATAACGGATCAAAAGAAAATGTGGTTTCAATCGAATTTTCTCATTTGACTCATCCTGGTACTTATAAAATTATAGCCGGTACTGATACTTCCGCTTCATTTATGATAACCGATAGTATTTATAACAGTGCTCTTAAAACTCTTGTGAAATCTTATTATTATCAGCGAAGCAGCTTTGAACTTGATCCGACGTATGCGGGTAAATGGTCAAGGGGAGCAGGTCACCCTGATTTGGCACTCACGCCCCTGGAAGCGAATACATCAACGACAGAAAAGGATGTACAAGGAGGCTGGTACGATGCGGGCGATTTCGGAAAATATGTGGTTTGTGCAGGAATTACATGTGGAAATATGCTTGGATCCTATGAGCTTTGTCCGGAACTTTTAGGTGATGGATCTCTCAATATTCCTGAATCGAAAAACAGCAAAAATGATCTTCTTGATGAGATAAAGTATGAACTTGATTGGCTAATCAGAATGCAGGATAGTGATGGCGGGGTGTTTTTTAAAGTAGGGCCGACAGAATGGCCCTGGGATATAATGCCTGAAGAGGATTGGACAGAAAGATTTATAATAGGTAAATCGACAACTTCTACACTCAATTTCACGGCTGTTATGGCGATGGCAGGAAGAATTTATCTTAAGTATGATTCAAATTTCGCGAAAGATTGCAGAGACCGCGCTGAAAAGGCCTGGGAATGGGCAAAACAGAATCCAGGTGTTGTCAATCCGGAGAACATTGATGGAACAGGTCCGTATGCTGATGGCAATGACAAAACATACTCTGATGAATTCTTCTGGGCTTTATCTGAACTCTATATTACAACAGGCAAAGATGATTACAAAGACACTCTTTTCTCAATGGTGAAAAGTAAAACTATTACCAGTTACGCATGGTGGCAGGATGTAAAGAATCTTGGCTTCTTTTCTCTTTCTGTTCATAGTGATATGCTTCCAGATTCGATAAAATCTCTGGTGAAAAATACGATTCTCAACAGTGCTGATAAAATGGTATCAGTAATTGATAACTGTGCATATAAGATTCCTATGAAAATGGATAACTACTACTGGGGTTCGAACGCGACAATTGGGAATATGGCAAATATTCTGATATATGCATACAATGTCGATCAAAAGCCGGAATATCTTTCAAGATTGATTTACACTACAGATTATATTTTCGGAAGAAATCCGACTGGTTACTCATATATCACTGGTTTGGGATCTCGTTCTCCAAAACGTCCAGGTCATCGTCAATGTACAGCAGATGGAGTTACTGAACCTATTCCCGGTTTTGTAGTTGGTGGTCCGAATCTTAGTACTGATGGCGCAGATCAATATCTTGTTGATTTAATTGAAGCCGGAACCCCTCCTGCTAAATGCTATGTAGATCATTCCGCAAGCTGGGCATCAAACGAAGTTTCAATAAATCAGAATTCCGCATGGGTGCCTGTTTTGAGTTATCTTGAAAAACATATTCCGGATTTCAAACTTTCGCATGTGGGCAAAAAATGCAAAAAGGATAAAAAGATATTTGACTTCCGCTTGATTCCTCTGCCCAATGGCATATTGATTAAAGGTGCTTTACACGGAAATGTTCTCGAGATTTCGATATTTGATATAAATGGAAAATGCTTAATGAAAAAGATAGTTGATAATAATGTAATTCCGCTGAAAAATATATCCACTCCAGTAATTGTAAAGATTAAGTGTGGACCATATTCAGTAAGCAAGTTGATATATCAAAACCAGAGGTAATGATCTAAAAATGCGCGAGGTGAATTGTTTCATCTCGCGCTTTTCTGTATGCTTTCGCAAAAAGTACTTACGAATTTTCCATACGACCTTTGATTTATGTTACATATTAGCGATCAAACCCAATTGTAATGGCGCTATCCTCAGTAGTATCTGTATACTGCAGAAGAATTCGTGTTCCGGGAAGGGGAATTTTCAGAGATGTGTCAAACACAGTTCCAAATAAATTAGATGGAAAGCGCATGCACTGGCTCACAAGCGAGTCATAGGGCACAGAAATTTCAAAATTGACTGTAGCTGGTACAGCATGATTGTTTTCGATAGCAGGAGTAAAAAAGCTAATCTTTGATTTTGAGAATACAATATTCCGTCCTTTTTTGTTAGTTCGAACAAAAGAGACTGTCCCCTTTTGGTGAATAAATAAGTCCGGGCCCTTCTGGTACTTTTCTGATTATCTTTCTGGCCAATAGTAAGCCTTTAACTGATTGCCTGCAATAAACCTTTCTAACTTCGTGATCAAATCAGGCTATAAATAATCGACCGAATTTGTTGATATTACAGTGCAAATCCAAAAAACATCAAGTTTTTTACAAATTATGAAAATTTATTTTGGAAAATATGTGTTATTTTTTTATTAGCTATTGGACAGTACATTGTATCTCTATTGTAAGTTTCTGTCTGAGTAGGAGATTCAAAAAAATATCATTCGCATCTGGATAATTTAGCTGGTGTACTCAAAGAAGGAGGTATGATGAAAATATTTCATCCGTAGTTTTCTTTAAGAATAGGATACTTTAAGACTGGAACAGTCTTTTACTATTAGAAATTTCAGTAACTAACATCAGGTTTCACATAACTTACCTATGGAGATAAATATATGTATACAGAAAGACCTATCAAGCTCATAACTTTTATTTTAGCGATTTTGTTATATTCTGTTTCTTCATTCTGTGATTCCTCAAATACATATAAAAATGGAGATTATGATGCTTATTCACAAGCATTATATAAAAGTGAGCCCTATTGGGGGCACGTTAAGATCATTGTTAGTGGTGGCTCTTTTACCAATTTAGACTTTGTAATCAGGGATTCAAGTTTTCATGAGAATGTCGACTCAATGTACGGAATAAATCATTTTACAAGGCCTGAGGACCAGGGACAATGTATCAATGATGGCCGTGGTATTAAAATCTATCCACAGCGATTATTACAAACTCAGGATTTAGATAAGGTGGATATGATTTCTGGTGCAACCTGGTCATACCGGATTTTTAAAGCTTGCGTTAAGGAAGCCTTAAAAGATGCAAAAATCATTACTAACGTTGTTGATAAGATAAAACCTCAAAAGTCAGTCAGTATCTTTTCAAAGTCGACACGATCACTTGAATATCTATTATCAAAGGATAGTTATGTTAAAGTGAATATCTACACTATCCATGGTAAACTTATCAAGCGGTTGCAAGATGGCAATCAGAAAGCTGGTACACACATAGTCGCTTGGAAAGAGACCTTCCCTTCAGGAATTTATTTTTATACGCTTCAAGCAGACAATATGATTGTAAACAGGAAAATATTCGAGATAAAATGATAAAACACGATGGTAATTACAATCGGGCTACCTGATTTTTCAAAAACTCATAAACTGCTGTTTTGCGATTCACCTGGTCTTAGCGGCAATACCGAGGGCTGGTAGTATTATCGGATATCTCAGGAGAAGGGATGGACTATGTTTTTCTCGAATAGACCTTTATAATCAAAAGCATAGTTCGTCCCCACATTCTATTTAAAATACGAAAGTCTGCCCCCTTTTGTGGAATAATTAGTCCGTCCCTTTTTTTATCTATTCTCATCCCGCTACATAAATGATACAATTTCTGTTTGGCCAAATTATTCGAAATCACGAAAACCTTGAAGCATCCAGGGAATAGGGAAGCAATGAATAAGGTGTATCTGATTATATTTGCGTTTTTAGCGCTTTTCTCCGGTTGTTCTCCTTTAAAACGAATGACTATTCTCATTCAGATGTCTCCTGATCAGGAGTTTAATTTCAAAAGCTCTGTTCTGCGCAACTATGAAAGAAATACCTCAATAAAAGTAAATGTTATTAAATACGATAATGTCGACAGTATTGAGAGTTATCTGAAAAAGTATTCGGGCAAAATTAATCTGGTAAATATTCCTTTTGATAAGGGCTGTCAGTTGATGAGCAGGGGGTATTTTAAACCACTCGATTCTTTTCTGACAACAGAAGAGCTGCGTTTTTTTACCAGTAACTACCTGCTAAGCTCATTTGGAATGGTTGATGGTCGGGCAACATTGATTCCTCGTCATTTCGAGACTCAGTTGCTCGTTTTTAGTAAAAGTAAGGTAAAAGACGCGATCCAAAAATGGCCTCAGTTTAGAGAGGGTATAAATGATGAAATTAAAAAATACAACGGCTATGGTCTGCCTGTTTCCTACAATTTAGAAAGTGACCCTAATCAGTGGGATTATTATGATATTCTGGTTGTTGGATTAATCTGGTCAAGGTTATCGTATGATGGGATCAAGGGTGGGCGGATCGCTTATGCAGGTGGAAAGAGTAATGAGCTGGCGTTACGCATTGAAGATTGCGTGACACAGTTGAAAGGGGATTCATCCAATATCCTGAAATGCAAAGGAAATCCGGTCGTTGATGCGATACATTGGGAGGCTGTATATGCTGCCAGTGGTACTTATCATAAAAATATGTTTGACAGTACCTATGGCAGAGTTGATTTAATGAAAGGGTTTGCAAGCGGACAGATCTTTTTAGGCATCATGTCACAGCTTGACTATTTTTCTCTTCGTGGGACCGGGCATGAGGATAGAAGGGGAATGTTAAAGAATTCATCTGATATTGCGGTTGCGCTTATTCCTTCAGCGTGTTCGGTTGAGTTGAATGACAGGGGTGAGCCAGTTCGAGTTGGGACGCGGTCGATCAGAACATCGGGGTGGTGGTGGGCTATTCCCTACACTGCGTCAAGTACTTTGCTTTCTTACAGGCTGGCAGGTTTTATCACCGATACTTCTTCACAATTGAATGAGTGTACACACTATGGTATGATTCCGGTCAGGAAAGAGGTTTTGAGTAATATGGCTGGCCTTGTGAAAGAGCCGTGGATGAAGGATGCATTTGAAGTTGCTTTCAGGCAGCTGGTTCACAATGGAACCGCAAGTATGCGTGATTATCCCAATTCTGAAAAAATAAGGAATTTGTATATTGATTTGTGGTATACTGTAATAGGAAAGGGGAATTGGGCTGATAGGGGAGAAAGGTATCCTGATCGCAGTTTCATTAAAAAAATTATAGAATCGCAATATGCCCCCAGGGTATCAAAACTTTAGAGCTGTTCAGTGCAGTTTTTTTATATATAGAGAAAAACAGTATATCTGGTCACTTTGTAAAGATTATGTTGATAGAGATCCTCCTCGATAAAGTATATTGAAAAAAAGGGTCTGGAATCAGCAAAAACTTCAAATTCTAAGTGCAAGTAGGTATATTTAATATATGGATACCAAAGAATCAACTCTGGAAAAATTGCGATCTGAATATGAAGCCGACCCGCACAATCTAAATAAAGCTATTCAGCTGGCTCAGCTTTATTGTGATCTGGGGTGGTTCAATGAAGCGATAGATCTATACAAACAATTATCAGATGACAATCCAGACAATTATTCTTTGATTCTTGAGTATGGAAATACCTGCTATAAAAGGAAAGATTTAAAAGGTGCGGTTAATCTTTACAAAAAATTAACTGAACTGAATGCTGAGCGGATAGAGGGATGGAACAATCTGGGTATTGTTCAGCTTCAGAGCGGTGATCTTGAAGAGGCGAAAGTTTCGATAGAAAAGGTTTTGGAGATTGAGCCGGATAATTCCGGGGCGCTTTTGAATATGGGCAATTACTACTCAAGTAAAGCTGATTATGATACTGCGGTGACCTTTTTTGAGCAGGCGGTGGATGCGCGAATAGATTTTCCTGATGCCTGGTTTAATCTGGGGAACATGTACCTTGTGAAAGATGAACTTGACAAGGCTAAGACTGCATTTGAGAGGGCGTTGAACTATCAGCGTGAATTTCCATCAGCACTTAAGAACCTTGGGTTTATTTACGAGAAAAAAGGCGATTTTGAGCAGGCTGAGCACTACTACAGTCAAGCTTCTGAGCTAAATAAGGCGGATGCAGGCGTTAGGGTCAATCTTGGTAATATTTATCTTCAGCAAAAAAAGTATGATGATGCAAGAAGGTGTTATTTGAAAGCAGTTCGTCTTGCGCCGAATCAGACGCTTGGCTGGATGGGGTTGCGTCATCTTTCTTTCTTAAAAGGTGATCTGAATACATTCATGCGCGCAACGTTGGCGATATTACCAAAGCTTAGTGATGATCTTCTTGCGAACAGTATAGAAATTTTCTATGAGTTAAATCAGTTGTCAAAGGCTGATGAACTTCTCACTCAGGCGGATCGTCTTGGGAGGGGTGGTGATGAGCTCGATCTTCAGCGATTGCTTATTTATCATCGTAAAGGAATCCACCAGGGCAAGACGGTAGGAATTTTTAAAAAACTTTCTTCTTTACCCAAAAAGAGTGAGTCGATAAAAAAGGGCCTTGCAAGGTATGCGCTTGAAAATGGAGATTTTGATTCAGCAATTCAATATATAAGGCAAATGGATACGCCCGACAGTGCGGGGTATAGTATTTTATGGCGTGCGCTTTTAGCTAAGAAGGCGACCGATGAGGCAAAAGCGTCAATTCAAAATTATATTAAAGAGAATCCGGACTCGTTTGAATGCTGGTTTTTACTTGCGCGCATTGAGGCTGAGAGTGGAAGTTCGACAAAGGCTGAGAAATTTCTAATCAGAGCGTTGGAAAATGGATTTACAAATCTTGAAGAGCTCAGTGATTGTCCTGAGTTGAAAAAAATATTCGATACTTTGGCAGCAAAAGATCATGTTATTGATAATTAATTTGTTTTCACATAAATAGGACATCAAAGTCCTGTTCGAAAGGTGGATCGCATGAGAAGAGTGGAAAAAATACCAGAATCGGTTTTCGGTCTTGAGAGTAGCAGTAGTGTTGATACAAATCGATTTTACTCGATTCTTCTTGATGCAAAAACGGCTTCTGTTTCTGAGAACATGTGTGATATTACAGAGAAGCTCTTGCATGCCGAAAAAGAAAATGCGAAATCCGCTTTGGAACAGTTGTGGAATTTGAAGAAAAATTTGCTTTCACAAAATGCGGGTACACTTGATATGGTGATAAACTTTTATCAGGACAAGATTGATATTCTTCGAAATAAAGAGGAATATATAAAAAAGATCAGCAAAGACTCTCGTAGTCTTCTTGAAGAGAAACGCAAAAGAGATGAGGAGATTGCGACTGTAAAACAGCAGATCGATGACTGCACTAAGGAAATGACCGAACTGAAGCAGAAGCTTGATAAGCTTAAGGTCAAGGAGCAGGAGTTAGATCTTATTGATGAGCAACTGAAAAAAGAGTTGAACTCAAATGAGAATGAAATTGTAAATGGTTTGTATGAAATAATTCTTTCTCAGCAGGAGCGCGAAAATGAGCTTCGTAAACTTCGTCAGCAGGGTGCTCCGCTATTGGATACAAACATGAATTTCGCTGCGGATATAAAGGCGATTGAAGCTCATAAAGAATTAGTCGCTTCTGAAAGTGACGACTCGATGGAGCAGCCGTTCATAAGACCGGAAGATATTATTTCTTCAGGAACGCCCATTGAACCAGCTTCATTAGGAAGACATATTGAACCAGTTTCATTAGGAAGACATATTGAACCAGTTTCATTAGGAAAACATATTGAACCAGCTTCATCAGAAAAATTTATTGAACCGGATTTATTAAGAAAAAATATTGAACCAGCTTTATCGGGAAGAAATATTGAACCAGCTTTATCGGGAAGAAATATTGAACCAGCTTTATCGGGAAGAAATATTGAACCAGCTTTATCGGGAAGAAATATTGAACCAGCTTCATTAGGAAAAATTATTGAACCAGCTTTATCGGGAAAACAAATTGAACCAGCTTCATTATATAAGCCTCTTGATCAGAATAATGATTTAGGTAATCCGGTAATTCCTGATCCGGTGTTTCCTAAATCAGTTGTAAAGACGACCAATGGGCGGGTAATTGGTGAGTACTATTATGATGGCAAAGTGTATAAAAATGAACGTCACTATATTTTTAATAGTAAATTTTTCTCGGAACGGCTTTCAGGCAATGTAAAGTTTCTCAAGCAGAAATTCGATCAGACTGTTTATTCAGAAGTGATCCAGATGATTCATCAGGCGTACAAGCGTTCTGTTGAAAATAAAAATTTCCATTTTGAAGTTTCTACTAATGAGATTCTTAATGATAAGACTTTGAAGCAGCTCTGGCAAAATGCGAAGATAAGGAATATTGAAGAAGTAGAGCGGTTTTGTGCCCGTTTGAAAGCAAAGATCGAAGCTTTGGGAAATAATTATAAGGCAATGTTACAGGAACAGATGAAACGGTGCATTGGTTAAAACTTCTCTTCATAACAGTTATATATTTTTTATTTCTGCCCGGTAGCTGGGCAGAAATAACTGACCGCAATGGTGTTCAGGATTCCACCCGCACGACATCATCTTCTATAGCCCTTTCAAAGATTGAGAAAGAGGAATCTCTGGCAGTTGCATCACTGCTTGAAAGTATTGATTCAGATGATACAGTGGTCAAATCGCAAAAAAAAGCCGATAAGAAAAGTTCTTTAAAAAAAGAGGTTTTTTCTGGTAAATCATCATTTGCTCAACAAAAGAAACTCTTGAAAAAACGCACTTCCTCCTTATTTGAGCATTCTTTTTTTCGTAAGCATCTGGCACATGCATTTTATTTACTGCTGGTAATTTTCGCCGTTGCACTGATTGCTTTTTTATGGAAGAACAAAAAAGATCGCAACCGTTTTATGACAACCGGGAGGCTGTCTATCATGGATAAAGAGGTGCAGAGAGCATGTAACTACATTGAAGAAAATTTTGATAAGCAGGAATTGTCAGTTCAATTGATATGTAATGATCTGGTGACAGGTGAGGCATTTTTGAACGCGCTTTTCATGAAAGAATTGGGAATCTCAATTGAGGAGTTTGTAAATCAGGTACGTGTAAATCGTTTGAAGATTATGCTTGATCATGATCCCGATTTAACTATGGATGAGCTGTTATTGCGATCCGGTTTTCAGAGTGAAAAGCAGATGCTGGACAGTTTCTCTGGAATAACTGGAACGAAAATAGAAGATTACCGTAAATCAATGCAAGTTCAGATACCTGTTTAATTTGTCTGCGCTGGATATCAGCCCGTGTCCAATAATCACAAAAAACGGCAACTATCAACAAAAATAAACCGGCATTATTAAAACCGGAAAAAAAGGAACGGATATGAAATTGTTTTTTGAAATAGCGGCATTTTCACTTGTGGTAACATCATCTATCAATGCATTTACTAAAGATGAATGGAAAAATGTTCAGAACGCCGAAACCCTTTCAGTGTATATCGATAATCAGCCGGCAGGGCAATTGCAGACCGCTTTGACAGTTTCTGATTCCTTTGTATCGGTTGAAACAGAGATGAAAACGGATATGTCTGGAGGTGTATCAAACCAGATTGTAGCCACGATCGTTGAAAAAAGGGATTATGATTTAGATGGAAAATTTATTCGGGCATCTCAGGTGATGAGTAGTCCGGCGGGGGAAAACTCCTGGAGTTTAGGGAAAACCGGTGATAACTGGTTTTTGAAAGTCACTGCAGCTGGCGTTGAAAACAGTAGACAGATTGATGTGGCTAATGAGAGGATAACAAATCTTTATGAGTTGTATCAAGGGATGCAGAATTCAACTATCAAGGCGGGAAAAGTTTGGAATGATACAATGATGGAGTTGACATCAGGACAGCCGGTATATGTGAAGACCACATGTGTTGAAACACCTTCACAGAAGAACGGCTATACATGGAAATTCACTGAGGTAAATTCGGTAAATCAGAAGGATGAAATGTGGATTGTTGATAAAAAAGGTAAAACCGTTTACAAAGAGGTTCTTCCGTTTGTAGCAAAAAGAAAGGATGCCGGACAAAAAGATACCACGGCGGTCAATATTTTCGAAAAGTTTATGATTCCAGCGGCAAAAGCGGCTAAGGAGAACGAAGATATATTGATCAGTGGAGACAGTGCTTTTTCACTCGATAAATCAGTCGAACTCTTTTATGTGAAAAGTGGCGCGAAGTACAAATTCAGAAAGCCTGCAAACAGTTGTAATAAAAAAATTCCTTTTCTGTATCCTGATTCGCTGAAAAATTATTTGCTTGCAACACCCACTATGCAGATTGATAACCCTGATATCAGAAAGCTTGCAGATCAATTTAAAAAGAGTAGTGATGTTTGCGGGCAGATTGCCAAAATGAATGATTATGTTTTTACATCGATAAAAAAGGAATATACCGCTACCTTTTCAAGTGCGCTTGAGACCTACAAAGCAGGTTTTGGGGACTGTGGAGAGCATGCGGTACTGCTTGCGGCAATGCTGCGGGCATCTGGAATTCCTGCAAGAGTAATGTTTGGTGTTGTTTACATGCCATCTCAGAAGGGGTATTATTATCACGCATGGGTTATGGCTTTTGATGGGGCTGGGTGGGTATTTGCAGATCCTGCATTTGGAGTGTTTCCTGCAAATCGGGACAGGCTGCCATTGTTAGTTGATGATAACGGGGAAAAGATGCTTTCGCTGGCTCGTATTATAGGTAAACTAAAAATAGAGTATGGAAAAAAGCCATAAACTTATTCACTTGCCCTATCTTTGCATATAAGGTATTTTATTTACCCTGACGATTTTTCAGTTGTCAAAAAATTCCAATTTTGAAATTCGGAGTGTAGCGCAGCCTGGTAGCGCACTTGGTTCGGGACCAAGGAGTCGGAGGTTCAAATCCTCTCACTCCGATTATCAAATTGCTCAATATATACTCAAAGAGCCATAAATGACTATCAATGGATATTTTAGTAAATTTTCTTTGAGTAATATGACCCACCATGAAATTTATACTAATATCCAGAAGATGCCCCATCTGATTATTCCTCTGGGGGGTTTGGAACCTTTTGGAAATTTTGGAAATTTGGGAATTAATTCTTTGTGTATTAATGCAATTGCGGGAGCCGTTTCTCAGAAATTAGAGATGTTGCTTGCCCCGGCAATTGATTATGGCTGCACAACACCTTTCAAATCTTTTCATGGTGCAATTGGAATAAAGCCTAAAACGTTCTGTTCATTCCTCAGCAGTTTATGCAACGATTGTTTTTTTCAGGGCTTTGAGAGTGTCTTAATTCTTAATAGTATAGAAGAAAATGATTTAGCACTTGAATTGCTTGCAAAAAGATATAATAATAGTTGTAAGAAAATTTATATGTTTTCTTTGCAGTCTGATAAAAGGGTACGAGAATTTGTAGCTTCTTGTAAGTCCGGTGTTGAATTGGGGCGCTCCGAATTTATGATGCTTTCTATGGCAGCGTTCATTCAACCAAATCTCTTGTTAGCATCAGGTACCGAAAAAAACGTCAAAATTCCAGATCCAAGTATTTACAAAACCTGGAAAAAAAGGGGAGCGGATCCTGAAAAATTTAGAAAACTTTTTCCTTCCGGGTCTGCTTCGACGATCGCGCAAGAATATAATCCAGAAATTGGTGGTAGAATTTTTAATTTCATTATCGATCTTTTATCAAATCAGTATTCACAACTAGCAAAGCAAAAGACTATCGATGCTTCTTCATAATATTATCGAAAATACGTTGCCTAACGGATTAAAAATTATCTGTCTGAAAAAGACAGGAGCTCCAATCGTTTCGATCCAATTGTGGTACAAAGTGGGAAGTGTTTATGAGGAAGATGGGATTCGCGGGATCTCTCATGTAATTGAGCACATGATGTTTCGCGGTTCCGAAAATGTCGCTTCAGAGGAACATTCCCGCAGAATAAACGATGTCGGGGGGCACTGCAATGCATATACTGCTGAAGATGTGACTGTATATATCAACAGTGTCCCTAAAGAATTTCTGGAGATGGTACTATCACTTGAAGCGGATCGAATGGATAAGCTTGCGCTTAAAAACGATCTCTTCAATACTGAACGTAATGTGATTATCGAAGAGTACCATACCTATATGAATAATCCTGTATCGAAAGCCTTTTTGGAATTTCGGCAGGAATTTTATAAAAATCATCCTTATTCGCTTAGCCCTCTTGGCAAAATTGAAGACCTTCAGAATCTTGCAATCGAAAAATGTCAGGAATACTATTCTAAGTGGTATAAGCCTTCTAATGCTGTGCTGGTTATAGTCGGCGATATTGAGGAAGAAAACATATTCGAAAAAGTCAATAAGTATTTTGGGGATAAACAATCCGGTAATGCAACAGTTGTAAAGTTTCAGTCAGAAGCCGGGCTATCCGAAAGTGCCCATCGAATGAAACGGAAGGTAGAATTCGATGTCCCTTTACTGGTTATGGGGTATCCGGCTCCATCTTCGGGGCATCCTGATGCTGTTGCGATGGAGATTCTTCAGATGGTGGTTTCTGGTGGAGAAAGCAGCAGGTTGCATCGTGAAGTTGTCAGAAGAGAATCTGTCGCTGTTATGACTGGTGGGATGAATCATATCCTAAAGCTGTCTGGGATGTCTATGCTTTTTGCTGCTTTTACTCCTGATATTTCAGCCTCAAAAGTTGAAAAGGCACTTACTAAGCAGATAGAGCTTATTCGCAAAGATGGTATTACTTCTAAAGAAATGGAAAAGATTAAAAACTCCACGCTTTCTTCCCGTTCTTTTGAATTATACTCTGCTGAAAATATCTGCAACAGAATCGGGTATAGTGAATGTATTGAGGGTAATTACCGGTTGTGGGTTGAACGCTTAGATGCATTGAAAAAACTTGATATAGAGAGACTTACGGAAGTTGCCCGTACCTATTGGGATGATTCGAAAAGACATGTATTGTATTTACAGCCCCGGAAAACCAATCTGATGCTTTATATCGGGGGGCTGTTAAGAAGAATTTTCGGTAAAAGACTTTAACAGAAAACTACTATTTATTATGGCTTTTAGTTTTACTTTTCCACCTACTGATGAATCAGTGTTGAAAAACGGGTTGCGTCTGTTGCTCGTTCCGGACCATGAGCAGGAGGCTCTGGTTATAGCTGCACAATTCCCGTTTGGGAGATTTTGTGATCCTGTTTCTAAAGAGGGTATCTCTGAGATGGTGGTTGCTCTGATGCAGAAAGGTACAAATGATTGTCCTTTTGATCAGTTCTCTGAAAAGCTGGAGTATGCCGGGGCTTCACTTTTTTCCGATGTTGGTGAGGAGCATACTGGCGTTGGCATACGGATGCTTTCCAAAAATATAAAAGAGATCCTCCCATTGTTTTTTGATACGATTTGTAAACCACGTCTGGATGAACAGGAATTTCAGCGGTTAAAAAAAGAGATGATAACCTCTATTCAGGCCGAAGCGGCTGAACCCTCTCTTATTGCCAATCGCCATTTCTATGTGGAACTTGCTGGAAAGGAGCATCCGGCAGGAAGATTTCATTCAATTGATTCGATCAAAAGCTTGCGATTATCTGATATAAGAAACTTTTTTAATGAATATGTGATTCCAAAAGATTGTAACCTTGTTGTAGCAGGTGACTTTGATGTTCAGCAGTTCAAGGATAGCTTTTTAGATCTTCTCAGTGCGTGGAGTTCTGTATGCAGTCATCAATCCTGTTCTGCTCCAGAAGTCAGGAATACAAAAACAGCCTTCAGGCTGATTGACAAGCAGGATACAACTCAAACGACGCTTATTGTCGGGCATGCGGTAGGCGGGGAATTATCGCCGGATAGAAACAATCTTGCTTTAGCCAATTATATTCTTGGAGCGGGAAATTTCTCTTCGAGGCTTATGACAAGTATTCGCTCCAGGGTTGGCCGCACTTATGGGATATCATCGCAGATTGCAGCAGAACGGTACTTTGGAGCTTTTACAATTTCGACCACTACTCAGAATAATCAGCTTGAGGCGATGGTTGATGCGGTTCTGGAACAATTCAATTCTTTTTGTAAAGAAGGCGTCACTGCTGATGAGTTAGATAAAGCAAAAAGGTTTGCAATTGGTAATATGGCTTTTCAGCTTGAAGGTATTGGCAATGTTGCAGAAAAACTCCTCTGGCTTCGTTTTTACAATCATTCTAATTCCTTTATTGAACAGTTTGATCAAATGATAAATTCAATTTCGATCGATTCCGTTAATGCTTCGGTAAAAACAACTTTCTCTCCTGAAAAACTCATTATTATTGCAGTCGGAAAGAAAAGCGATATTGCTGAGCAGCTTAAAAAATTTGGCTCTTTTAAGATGTTTAATTTCAGGGATAAGGTGTAAGTACTTATAATATTTTTTTTAAATTTTTGTGATAATCTATATTAAGAAATCGTGAATACAATCGCATTGAGTTTGGGGAGTAATAGTGGAAACAGAGAATATTTCATGCAAGAGATGGAGAGTGCTCTTTCCACTATCATATCGGGACCGATTTTAAAATCCAGATTAATGGAAACTGAGCCTGTTGATGTCAGTAGGCCCCAGGATTGGTATCTGAATAGAATTATTGCAGGTACCTTCGATGGTACTCCAGGAGAACTACTGGAGAAAACACAAGCTATCGAAATCCGTTTAGGACGTTCTGAGAAGGGGAAGCGTGCTCCGCGAACTGCTGATATTGATATTTTGTTATTTGATGATCTGCTTATCTATGAAGAAGATCTGATTATACCTCATCCTGCGCTTGTCACACGGAGATTTTGTATAGAAGGGCTGTTTGAAATACTACCATTATACATTATTTATGGTTTGGGTATTTCGGTAGCAGAGCTTTACCGAAAAATGGATGATGAGGTTCGAAAGCAGAAAATCAGATTTTTATGAATACTATTAATACTGAGTCCACGATAAAAAACTGATAAATGATAAAATGTTTCGGTAGGCTCACTATGAGCGGCGCTTTTAGCGAAAATAAGATAGAAATTTTCCGCTCACACTGAGCTTGTCGAAGTGCAACACTGAGCCTGTCGAAGTGTAGAGTGGACTCAATACTGGAAATTTGGTTCTGATAGAAATTCTATTGAATTACTTTTTTGAGGGTACTTTTTTAATCGGGAAATTTTAAAAGAACTGGGCTTTTTGATGAAAAAAGAGAGTACACTTACTTTACCATCCCATATCAATTACCTGTGTATTGAAGGGGTGATCGGTTCAGGAAAGACATCGTTAAGTTATCTGCTTTCAGAGCGGTTTAATGGGCGTACCGTGCTTGAGGAGGCTGAGGAAAATCCCTTTTTAGCGAAATTCTATACTGAAAGGCGGATGTTTGCTTTTCAGACTCAGCTATGGTTTCTTGTCTCAAGATACAAGCAGCTTTCGATGATGGTTGCTCAGCAGGACCTCTTTCATCAGGTGACAATCAGTGATTATATATTTGCAAAGGATCGGATTTTTGCAAGTATAAATCTGGAGGATGAGGAGTTTGGTCTTTACAATGCAATTTCTTCTGTCATGGATTCATCACTGCCTCGCCCTGATCTTGTTGTGTATTTGCAGACATCAACGGATGTCCTGCAGAAGCGTATTGAAAAACGCGGACGGCCTTATGAATACAACATGGATCCTCAATATCTGGAAGCGCTTAATCGTGCTTATAATCATTTCTTTTTTCATTATACTGCCACTCCTTTGCTGATCATTAATACCAATAATATTGATTTCGTCAATTGCGAGTTGGACAGAGAAGAAGTTTTTGAGCAGATTGTGAAAGCTAAGGGCGGGACTTTTTATTATCAACCGATGGGCTCCAGAGATCGTTTACTATTAGAAGAACGTAAAGGCGCATCAAAGAAAGCACCCTGCGATGAAAATGTCAATGATAATCCGTATGAGGAAAAAATATGAAAGTTGTGAAATCACCTGTTGAAATGAAGAATCTTTCCCTTACACTTCAAAGCAGGGGAGGAACGATAGGACTGGTCCCGACGATGGGTGCATTGCATAAGGGACATTTGTCTTTACTCAAAAGAGCAAAATCGGTCTGTGACTACTCTGTCATGAGCATATTTGTAAATCCAACCCAGTTTGGTCCTCATGAAGATTACCAGAAATACCCCAGACCTTTTGATGCGGATTGTGAATTAGCTGAAAAATCAGGATGTGATTACCTGTTTGCGCCTTCAAAAGAGGATATGTACCCATCGCATTACAATACGTATGTTTCGGTTGAAAATATTACCGAAAGGCTTTGCGGGGCTTCGCGTCCTGGACATTTCAGAGGGGTGACCACCGTTGTATTGAAATTCTTTAACATAATTAATCCACAGGTAGCTGTGTTTGGGCAAAAAGATGCTCAGCAGGTATTGGTGATTAAGCGCATGGTGCAGGATCTCAATCTGTCGGTTCATATTGATGTTGCGCCGATTATTCGCGAAGCCGACGGGCTTGCCTTGAGTAGTAGAAATCAATACCTGACAATAGATGAGAGAAAAGATGCACCTGAAATTTTTAAAGGCCTCACTATTGCAAATGAAAAGTATTCAACAGGCGAGCGTAATGGAAAAAATTTGATCGATTCAATTAAATCACATTATCAGAATATGAAACTAATCGATACAGAATATATTGAATTAGTGGATACCGTTGATCTAAATCTGCTAACAGTTGTTTCACAAACTGCACTTGTCGCTGTAGCCTGTCGCACAAAACAAAGTAAAACACGTTTAATTGATAACATTATTATTGGAGGAGCTTTATGAAATCGCAGCAGGATGTTCCGATCATTTACAATCTCTTCCCCAGGCATTTTAAATGTATCGATGAGTGGGCTGGCATGCTTTCACACATCAAGGAAATGAAATTCAATTCTATTTTTGTAAATCCATTTCATGAGACCGGGTTTTCCGGCAGCCTTTACGCTGTTAAAGATTATTACAGACTCAATCCTTTGTTTTTACGTAAAGATCAGAATCCGACCGATTTCAGTATTCTGCAGACATTTATTGATAAATGCAAAAATGAGAATCTCGATATGATAATGGATCTGGTGATAAATCACACGGCAGTTGATTCTGTTTTGACAAAATCACATCCTGCCTGGTATCGTCATGATGATTCCGGTAATTTAATGAATCCTTTTGCAATTGATCCGGGTGATCCGGGTAAAGTGACTGTCTGGGGTGATCTGGCAATAATCGACAATGAACATAGCAGTGATAGAGATGGGCTTTGGAAATACTGGGATGAGCTGATTGCTTTTTATCAAAAAATGGGAATTTATGGATTCCGCTGTGATGCTGCGTACCAGGTGCCGGCACCATTATGGAAGTATTTAATTTCCTCAGCAAAAAAGAGATTCCCGCAAACGCAATTCTATGCTGAAACATTAGGCTGTCAGTTGTGGCAAATTGAAGCATTAGCACCTGTTGGCTTTGACTATCTTTTTAATTCATCAAGGTGGTGGAATTTCGATCAATCCTGGGCTTTAGATCAGCATGAGACAAACAGAAAAATTGCTCCATCTGTCGGTTTCCCCGAATCTCACGATACAGAACGTATGGCGAGCAATCCGCCTGGAACTGAAGCTGCTCAGAAATTCCGGTATGCCTTTGCAGCACTGTTTTCAAAAGGCATTCTTATGCCGGCAGGATATGAATACGGTGCGGTTACGCGAATGGATGTTGTGCATGGCACTCCCAATGATGTTGACAAACCGCGGTTTGATATCAGCTCCTGGATAAAAGAGATTAACAAATTAAAATCAGAGATTCCGGTTCTTGGTCAGGAAGGTCACTGGAGACCTTTGAGCAATTACTCTATGCCATTTCTTTTTTTGAGAAAAGATTCTGATGGAAGTGATAAACCAATTTTTATCTGTGTTAATAAACAGCTTCAGAATGACACTGTAGTTGAGGATTGGGCCATGCCCGAAGAGGTTAAGAGGTGTAATAAGGTGTATCAGTTACAAAAATCTCAACCTACTGCAGAGGCTGTTTTGCATGGATTTATTCTTGATCCGGCAGATATTCTTTTGTTTACGGAATGATGATGGTTGATAAGGAATTTTTAATATTTTGATGTATGCTCGCCCTGTTTGGGGGTGAGCTTTCCCAGTGTGCTGTTATCTTATTTCTAATCTTTTCAAATCCGGTAAAATTTCCATTCTCCATTTTCTATTCTCCATACTTTGTGCTATTCCAATAGTAGAAAAGGTAATGCTTATTACTTCCATTGTTACTCCCATAGCTGTGGATTCATCCAAACCAAAAGAATTGTACGAATAAATGCTTGCCGCTGCGAATATCGCTGAACCTAAAAGGCCACCCAATGTAAACCATGTATGGAGTTTTTTATAAGGCTCATTAATTTCCACACTTACCGATGCATCACAATTAATTGCTTTTTCTCTTTAGTAAAACAACTGTTTTCACTCTGTTTCGCCTTTACTTCATAATATTTTAAATACGGTACATACGCCTTTACCAATGAATCTCCTCCAATCAAGGAGTCATTAACATACAGATCTAAATTTCTGTATTTATTATAGATTGTAATCTCTGTATGAGCAGGGGATCTGGAATTATTGCAACCGAAATCTCTTCTATCTCGTCCATAAATAGTCATTGTTATTGAAAATAAATAGAAAAATAAATTTTCCGTTTGATCTTATCATCACAACTTTTCCGATTCTATGGTTTACTCTGCGGTCGTTTTATTTTCCATGCAGCTGACATAAGCAAAAGCATTTCCTCTGAATTAATATAATAGAAGTAAATAGCAGATCTAATGTTCAACAGTTAAAAATTGTACCTTCCAATAAAATGGCATTGACACTCGTATAGCTTGATATTACATTGTATATACATAGTATTAACAATACAAAGGAGCTGCATTATGGTGAAGACGCTGACAAAACACGGAAACAGCCTTGCTCTGGTAATCGAAAAACCTATTCTCGACCTTATCGGGGCAGAAGCTGATACTCCTTTTGAGGTTACCACTGATGGTCAGGCTCTGGTGCTTACGCCAATCAAAGATGCCAATCGACAGACAAAATTCAAAGCCGCACTCAACAAAGTGAATCAGAACTACGCCAAAGCGCTCAAGAAACTGGCGGAGTAATCAATGACTGATATCACCTTTTTAAGCCTGTCCGAGGTGATCGAAATCCATCAGGACCAATTGGCTCGTTATGGTGGCTCGCTGGGTGTCAGGGATTTGGAACTGCTCAAATCGGCACTTGGAATGCCCGAGGCCACCTTCAGAGGGGAATACCTGCATACTGATATCTATGAGATGGCGGCAGCTTACCTTTTTCATATCGTAAAAAATCATCCTTTTATCGATGGGAATAAGCGGGTGGGAGCAGTGGTCGCGCTGGTTTTTCTTGCGCTCAACGGTTACGATTTCACTGCACCGCAGGAGAAGTTTGGGGATTTCGTTCTTCGGGTGGCTAGAAGCGAGTTGGACAAAACAGATGTTACTATCTTTATCCGGAAGTGGGCTGCAAAGTTGACGAGATAAAAATGCGGTATTATGGTACAAGCGCCGGTTTTTTTAAAAACCGTTTTCGGCAGGTAAAAATAGATCATCAGCATCCAAGAATAAGCACTGGTCAAGTGAAGATAAAGTACAGCTACACATTGGAAATTTTATATACAGATTTTGCAAAAGCTGCATTTTTATTCTCTATTAGTTATAGATCAAAAAAATGTAGAAATTTTAATTGTATACTTGCATTTGTACAAAAAAATGTTATATTATGTAAAAAGGAATGTAAGCTGCTCCGTTTACCTGATTTTCTTAATTATGATTTTTTCGTAATAGTATAATTGTTAATCATTTCATATTTATATGCTGACAAATTCCTGAAAAGATAGTGGTGCTTTATATAAGCGTTATCAATAAATAAAGGGATTCTCAATACAGATTTGTTTCAAATTGTTATTGTAGGTGTAAATTAAGGTGGTATTTCCATACGCTCTAATAATTACTTATGAACATAGTTTCATGCATTATATCATGTACTGAAAATAAAAGGGGGTTAAAAATGAAAAAAAATCTTTAGGAAAAGAGGAAAAGTGAGCACATAATAATGTGCAAATAAGACACTACACTTCGTCGTTATTTCAAAAACTATAACCATAGTCAATATGATTGATAGTGAATTGTGTGGAGAATAAAAGTGGACCTTATTAATGTGCTGAATTTTGAAAAGATAAAATAACTTTTTTCATTTTTTTCAGGAGAAATCATGGCTATATTTAATGGTATGTATATGCAAAAAACTCATGCAAAAAACTCATGCAAAAAACTCATGCAAAAAACTCATGCAAAAAACTCATGCAAAAAATGTCTCTTTTATCATTAGCTTTCGCATTCCCAATAATATCGGGTGAAAAAGTGTTATCGGAAAATATTATGCTCTTTCCAAATACTGCTCCAGGAAAAGAGATAAAAGTACAAAAAGTTTTTGACGATGTTACTCGAAAGATGAAACTAAAATGCGATAGTATTGGAAAAGACGCCTCTAATATCGAGTTTATGCGAAAAGAAGAGATTGCTTATCTCAAAAAAAAATATGGAGCTATTAATGGTGTCCTAAGAAAAGAAATTATGGAAATGAGAAGTAATGATAGTGTTGAAGTTGTTGTTACTTTGATGCCCCCCAAAACTAACTATTTAGATAAAACAAAATTTTCAAAAGAGGAATGTTCTTCTCAAAGTTTACAACTAATTAAAACAAAACCAGAAAAATCGATTCGAACAATTTTTGAAAATTCTGGAATATTTGTTTCAAAACCAATAAATGAAACCGAAAGAAAAATTATCGGTAAATTAACTAAAAAGGATATCGAATCATTAAAACATAATCCTTCTATATGCAACATAAGTAAGCATATTAAGCCTGAACCGTGTGCGGCCCCCTTGAGTTCGGCTGCAGCATCAGCGTATAATCCCGCATTTAATATGCCATCTTCTGCAAAGGGTTCTTCAGTTCGAGCTGCTACTTTCGAAACTGGGATTTGGGAAAATCATTGGTCGTATCCAAATTATGTTAATCACTTTGGTGATAGAGGAAATTTAATACGTGACAATATTTATATAGATAATTCTGCAACAGAACATTCTCAGGTGTGCTTCTCTATGCTTTGGTATGCAGCACCTGAAGCACAGTTTTACCACAAGTATGGGTTTGATTTTGGTTGTACTATTGATGATGAACAACCACAAGCAATAATTTCTAATAATTTAAAGACTGTAAGTTGTAGCTATTCCAGTGGCTCAGATTGTAATGATCAATATCATTTAATGGTTGACGAGTTTGCGTACATTTATCCATATCCGGTCTTTTGTAACCCTGCAGCAAATACTGCTAATGGACCAACTGTAAATTGGCAATGTTATAACGCAATAAGTGTTGGTTCTTTTAAACATGTTGATTTGGCAAATTACGCCTTGGCTGGTCATTCACTTTGGCAAAATCCAAGTCCTGTCTATGGCCAATTTGCAGATAGAGAAATGCCATACATCTTAGCTACCGGGGAATTCCCATATGTTGACCAGTCTATACCTTCAGATGATGATTGTGGTACCAATAATATTGCCTGGGCCTATGAACCAGCCTTGAAAACATCATTTTGCCCTAATTGGCAAGGAACAAGTCTTGCCGCACCTACTGCAAATGGAATCGCTGCATGTATTATCAGTTCCAGGTATATTTTTTCAATATGGCCGGAAATGGTCCGTACAGCAATGATTCTTACCGCGCAAAATTGCGATGGGAATGAGTGGTCTGCAGCTACTGACGGTAAGGATGGAACCGGTGCAGTATCTGGCAGTGATGCTGTTGCATTCGCAATGAATTGTACAAATTTAAGCAGCCCGAATTCTGAAGCAGTTGAAACAGGTATTTTCGCAAGCTCCTGGTATTCACAAGACAATGTGGCAAAAAAATTTAACATTCAGGTACCTGCATCGTTACCTGTTGGCAAGCATTTACGTGTTGTATTAACATGGGATTCCAGACCGGATATCGCAAATAACCAAAATTACCTCACAGATCTTGATCTTTATTGCTCTGGAACAGGGGTGTATGATTACAGTGTGTCGTGGGAAGGTAATGTAGAGGTTGTTGATATCCCACGGGAACAATTGACTCCGGGACAGACAATAGAAGCATCTGCTTTTCCTTCCATCATAAGATTTCCTTACGATCCTTCAAAAAATTGGTTCTATTATTCAATTGGATGGACATGGGTAAAAGATCATGCAGATTAAATGAAATATTAGGTTTTTTTTTATCATAGTGGCTGCTAAACAATGCAGTCACTGTATTGTTTGGTGAAGATAAACGCAATTGCTTCAATAAAATCTGTAAAAAGGCTTAGTACAATCAAGATTATGGTAGCATAATACCAATTGGAAACACGTTAGTAATTACAAATAAGGACCGGATAAATGAAATTATTAATTAAGATTGCCACAGTTATATGCTTACTCCTTTCGGTGGTATGGTCGCAAAACAATGCGATATTTTTTACTACTGTTCTGCCCGAAATACCTACAAGTCAGGATAGTGTGGTGCTTGAGGCAATGGGGTTTTTTACAAGGGGCAAATTGATTGATTTTACAAAGGCGGTTTCAGGCAATGAATTTCATTTGAACTTTATCGTTAAAGACACAACAACTGGCGGTAGATGTAAAACTATTGAGAACTATTCTTTGGGGAAATTGTCAGAAGGCAATTACAAAGTAATTACTACCACAAAAAAGATCAAACTGCACAGTTATGATACAACTCAAGTCAAGGATACTTTTAACTTTCAGGTAGTTTCACCAAATGTTATTATCCCAAAAATTGTTAATCAAAAATGCGTTAATCGATATCTTGAAGTGAATGATTCAAACCCAAAGAACTCTTATTATTATTGGAATGGAGATACTTTATCGATTGCTATAGCCTTTTATTGGGGAAGTTTTGAAACAAACTACTTTGTTAACTATGGGTACTATAATGATACGCTTTTCTTAAATATATGCGATACGATGCCAAGTGAAACATTATTGTATGACGGCTATATTGTTACCGCATCATTTTTCCCGGTACCGCATAGCACTATTCCTGTTAATGTTCATTACAAAAGAATGTCTGAGAATGGACCTCAAAAAATAGAAAAGTTCTATCAAATGGCTATTGATTACCGGGAAAAAGGAATAGGATTAAGTTTCAGAAAAACAGGAAAGCCGGAATATATTTTGTATCCACATTCTGGACTGGTAAATTATTATATTCATTCACCTTATCTTGACACTCTTAAGTCAATAGGTATTTATCCAAATCCATATTACAAACCTGTTTCAGAAGATAGCATTTATGTTGGTAAGATCTATCATGAAGATAGCACAATAGAAGATTGGAAATCGTTTTCCAGAAATGACTGGAATTTTGTCCTTGCTCAGGAAACTGATAGCTTCACTTTTGATACAACTAATATAAACAGATATTCAGTTCTTCAGGTCTGCTATTCGAATGTTAATAAAGAATCTGTAACCAGCTATGTTTACAGGCAAATTGACACTATGTCCTCTGCACAATATCAAGATCCTTATGTGAGAGTAGGTGTATTGCTTAAAAAGCCTGGCAACACATCTCACATTTCAAAGAGAGCTAATGGCCAAAAAATTAAAAATTCCGGACATGTAAAAATTCAAAAATTACAATCAGCTATAAAAATTACAAATAGTATCCTGCCATTGAAGTTCTTGAGGGTCGGTAGGGATAAACTTAAGATTGAATTGTTTGATATGCGGGGAAAATTATTAATCACACAATTTAATAGGATAATTAATATACAAGGTACAACAATAACTGCCGAGTGGGATGAAAAAGAATTAAAAAGAATGAATTTTTCCGGTACATATTTAATGCGTATAACAATTGGTAATATAGCTTTAACAACGAATTCGACTGCAATGTGAGGAGAAGAAATCCTCAGAAATAATTCTTTTTCGCTTTTGTGAAAAGATTGTTTTTGGGGCCAGATTGACCTTGATTGTGTGTATTGAAAGTTATATTATTTGATTTTGAAATTACGCACTAACAAGGAGAATGGTACAGCTGCGGTAAACGTACATGTTCAGGCTTATTCCTGCTGATTACGATCAGGTAAGAGAATCCCATTGTCAGATTTGGCCTCTGGAATTACTGATGAAAGCGGCATGATAGATGTTTATATCTATCTGCCGGGCACCTATATCTATGTCTCGCTACGGGTATAAAGCTGATTCAGTAACAACACCGATATCTATGAGTTGGCGGCAGCTTACCTTTTTCATATCGCGAAAAATCATCCATTTATCGATGGAAATAAGCGAGTGGGAGCCGTGGTTGCGCTGGTGTTTCTTGCGTTTAACGGTAACGATTTCACTGCTCCGCAGGAGAAGTTTGCTGATTTCATACTTCGGGCAGCAAAGAGCGAACTGGACAAAACAGATGCCGCAATCTTTATCCGGAAGTGGGCTGCAAAGCTGATTTTATGAAAATGTGGCATCATGGTACCAATACTGGTTTTGATTGAACCATTTACTGATAAGAGATTTTTTGTTCTGATATGAAGTGACGAACTATGTTTTTGCTTTTAATGAAAAAAGTAAAAAGCAAAAACAGAGTCCGTCCCTTTGCAAATGAGAGGTTTTGAAGATTTACTTATATTTTGGCTACAATCTTATTGCGTCCGCTTTTTTTTGCCTTGTATAACAGCTCATCAGCACATTTTAACAATTGGTCAACTGTGGATATCTCAGGAGACATTTCTACTGCTCCCTGGCTCATTGTAATATTCAAATCTGTTCCTTCAAATGAGAAAACATTCTTTTCGATAACACTGCGAAGCTGTTCCGCAAGGTCGTATGCAGACTGAACATTGGTCTCAGGAAGAATACAGCAAAATTCTTCACCACCATAACGGATGTAAAAGTCTATACTACGCAATCTCTCTCTATTAAGGCGTGTAAAATCCTTTAAAATAAAATCACCACAGGGATGGCCATATTCATCGTTAACTTTTTTGAAGAAGTCAATATCCTGAAGAATGATTGAAAATGGGCGGCCGTAGCGTTTGAACCGCTCAATTTCCTCATTAAGACGGTTGTACATAAAACGGCGGTTATATATTCCAGTAAGTGGATCCCTTGTGTTCATTTCTAACAGTTTTTGTTCATAAGCCGCTATCTCTGTGACATCCTGGATCATAATATAAAGATATTGGATCTGATTATCTTCACCCCGTAGTGGACCCATTGTACTACTCTGTTGCATATTGTCATATTCGGCATAAATCGAGTACTCTGATTTGAATGGGAAGATATATTTGTGAAGTTTCTGTGAAAAAAATAAAAAATTACCGAAGGTCAAAACCGATTTGCACGAGCGCTGGAACCATTTAGTATCTAACTGGGGATAGAATTCTAATATTGAATGCCCGACAATTTGATCTGAAGTGATTTTACTGTGGTTTGCCATCCAGCGGTTCCATTTAATAACCTTAAGTTCTTTATCCAGAACCGCAATACCCACATTAATCATTTCGAATATCTGGGAATAAATCATTGATAAGACTCCATAAATTTATCTAATGCAGTCCTTAACCATTTTAATGATTCCTGATCGGTTATTACCAGGATAAACCCATTTATATCTTTTTGCAGATATTTAAAGACCGTTTTCATTGCTATAACAGTTTGTAATTTGTCGAACGAGTCGATAAATGAATTGAATTCCGAACTTTTCTCCATTATCGCTTTGGGTGGGGAATAAATGACCGCAGTATTTAAAAGCTCACTTATCTTTCCAACACATGCACCAATCAGAATATTCCCGATTTCCATTATTATCTCTTTTTCCAAAGATGCAGCTGGGCAGCAATGATCGTATTCAGTTTCAGAGTCCTCAATAATTGCTGATAGATCGTGCCCGGTGCCATTGGGAAACACTAAGAGCCCGCTTCCTTTAAAATCCCCAAGAAATTTCTGGTTAATTATAAAAGCATCGGTATAAGTATTTAATTCCCTGACAATATATCCAGGTAACTCTCCAGCATTAATAAGTTCAATCGCAGGAACGCCGAGTTCAATACATATATCAACTACATCGGCCAGGTCAGCAGTTGCATTACCAAAGGCGATATTCATTATTTCCTGTAAAATATCCTTCTGGTCTTCAGAAAACATTTCGTTTTTTGGGTTCATTTTTGTTCTCTGATATTCTTAATTTTTATTTCGGCCTGTTCCATTGCATTTTGAATGGACTCCATTTTAGCAGGTTTTTTCAAGAGCGTAAGGGCTCCCAGTGTTAAGACCTCAGCGAGTGACTTCGGTTGAACATCAGCTGTTAAAACAATAATTATAGCATCTGGATTGAGTTGCCTGAGCTGTGGGATTGTCTTAAACCCATCAAGAACGGGCATTGTGAGGTCCATAAATGTTATATCCGGAGAGACTTCTTTAAATATTTCTATTCCTTCTTTTCCATTACATGCCTCATGGATTTCATATTCTCTGTCTTTTGGGATGCAAGCCTTTAACATCTTTCGGGCTATAGGAGAATCATCAATGATAAGTATTTTCTGGATCATACTAATATCTCCTTCGAATTAACCTGGCGCAACATTAAGACTTTTAGAATCTTTTACACGGTATGCAAAGTCTTCCTGGTCTCAACCTGAAATGTTCAACGGTTTCATTCAATTTACCTGCGATTATAGAAAGCGATTCTGCACTATTTCTAATACCTGTTTTGCAGTTTCGCGTGCGATCTTATCAACACCGACGATCAAGTCGGTGGTTTCCCCTACACTCGATGCAGATGAACATTACATCCTAAGCAATTGGTATTGCTGAATTATTCGATTGTGTCATTTTTTTAGAAATTTCACTAACTGTCATACTCTGTGACTCTACACATAAGTCTCTTCAATAACATCATTTTTGGCGACGCGGTTACTGCATTGATGAAACTGGTTGATATTTCATTGATCAAATTTTGGATTTCCTCAGTACATACAAACTTCTATTGAAACTGAATATAGTGTCAACAAATTATAGTCTGATAAGTACTAGAACTATTTTACAATTAATACAATGAATGTACAAGTTTTTCGTATCGGTTTATTTGTAGAAGTGCCAACTATAAAAGTGACGGACTCTGTTTTTACTTTTTTAATAGATTAAAAAGCAAAAACAGAGTCCGTCACTTTTTCCCACTGCCGATTCTTATTATCCGTTTATCGATAAACAACTTTTTCTTCTGAACAGAACAATCAGAAAAAATGGTCCCCCGAGAATTGCCGTGATTATGCCAACAGGTATTTCGGATGGTGGGACAATTGAACGAGCCAAAGTATCTGTAATAACGAGAAATGACCCACCCAACAGAAAAGAACATAGCGAAAGAAAGCGGTGCTTTATTCCAGGAACAAGCATCCGGCAGGCATGCGGCGCAAGAATACCAATAAATCCAATGGGCCCGCAGACCGCAACAATACTGCCCACCGCAACAGCGGTGATAACAATAAAGAAATTTCTGCTTGCACGTATATCAACGCCGCGTGCATGAGCGATACTATCACCAGTGAGGAACTGATCGAGCTGCGGCATAAATAGTCCGGTGATAATAAAAAATACACTGAGAGGCACTGCCATAAAGAAAAACAATGAATAACCTACTCCGTCAACGCCACCCATCAGCCAGCGGAGAATCTGGAATGACTGATGCAAACCTCCCACGAAATGAATAAACATGATGAAACCAGAGCATACTGTCGCAACAATTACCCCTGCAAGGAGAAGAGTACTTGAGTTGCTTTCTTTAGACCATGCGAATACATAAATAACCAGTATCGATACAACTGCTCCAATCAAAGCGCCTAAAGTGACAACCGACATCCCGAAAGCAGAACCGCCAATGCCAATCACAATACACAGTGCAGCACCAAGTGATGCACCACTGGATACACCAAGGGTGTATGGATCAGCGAGAGGATTGCGAAAAATTGATTGATAGATCATTCCCGCTACTGCAAGTCCACCTCCTGCAAACAAAGCGACAAGTGTTCTGGGAATTCTAATTGTCAGAAAGATAAAACGGAGATCGCTATCATGTATGATTTGCAGAGGCGATATCCATTTGATTCCGATCATTGGGCAAACAATTATCGATGCGATGGTCAAAAGCGAGAGGAACCCGATCATTAATTCTGGTCTTTTCATTAACATGAGCCTCCCCATGCGCCAAACGCATCAGCTTTTCTGGAACTGCATGCATATCGTTCAAAACAAATTGAGAATACCTCTTCAAGAACAGCAGGACAACGGGATGCAAACTCAAGTGTTGTGCCGGTAAAGATAAATCGTCCGTCAAACAGTGCCCCGATATGTGTGCATTGATTAATCGCGGTATTGATATCATGTGTTACCATCACGAATGTCAATTCACGCTGTTTATGAAGACGTTCAAGTGCATCGAAGAAAAGCCGCTCGTGGGCCGGATCAAGAAACGTTGTAGGCTCGTCAAGAAGCAGAATCGGTGTCTGTTGCGCTACAGCACCGGCAAGCAGCACCCGCTGCAATTCACCGCCACTGAGGGTATCCATTAATCGTCCGGCAATAGTACTGATGTCGCATATATCAATTGCTTCACGCACGGCATCAAGATCCTTTTTTGTTGGCACTCCCAATATCCCCATGTCACAATAGCGGCCGAGCATGACAAAATCAAAAACTGAATATGGGATAACTCCGTCGGGTTTCTGCGGGACATACGCTACAACCTGCGCACGTTTTTTTGACGAATATCGTTTCAAATCGATTCCGTTAACTGAAATACTACCCTCGTCCGGGGTCAACAATCCCGCAATAAGCTTGATCAGGGTTGATTTACCTGCGCCATTACGGCCGATAATCGCCCACCGTTCATTTCGACGTATGTTAAGCGATATCCCGCTAAGTACATTTTTTGATCCATAAGATGTCCGAAGATCCAATATGTTAACGATTACGTGTGCATTGTTCATAAGCCCCTCCTGTTCGCGTCGAGTGAATCCACCTCTGCAATTATATGTCTGAGATCATTGAGCAGAAGCAGCATGCGGGGGCCGGGGACCGTAGCGTAGTCTTTGGCCAAGCAGTATATCCGCTTGTTTTTAACAGCTGGTACTCTATCCATATTAAACCAGTCTGCAACAAGAGCAGCACAATTACAGTTGCTCATTGCAGGTGCTATATCAATAATGATATCAGGCTTTAATGTCATGATCCCTTCTGTTGATAAACGCGGATAAGCCGGAATACTGTCGCAGAAAGCATTTCCCCCACCGGCAGCCTCGATAAGGTCATTATAGAAAGTAGTGCTTCCTGCCACATAAATGCTTTTGATTTTTCCCGAACCCGGACTGTCACGTCCTACACAAAAAAGGACTTTGGGCTGTATTTTCCTGCTTCTATTCGCCGTTGTCATTTGTTCCTGAAACAGATGTATCAAACTGTCTGATTTGCCTTTTACACCGCAGTATTTACCAATAAGAGCAAATGAACTGCATGCCTTATCGAATGTTGAGTTGTCAATTTCAAGAGTTCGAATCCCAAAGCGATTCAGATAAGCACATTGTTTTTCATGTTCCTTTGAAAGTACGACCATATCGGGATGCAGAGCGATTATCTTCTCAAGATTCGCATCGGAATAGCCGCCGACTTTCTCGATTGCTTTTGTCTGTAGCGGATAATTGCAATAAGAAGTAACACCTATTACACGATCCCCAAGGCCAAGGGCAAATAGTGTTTCAGTTATACCCGGAGCTAGAGAAATAATACGATTGGGAATCGCTTCTTGCTTTTGATCACGATAACACCCGGATACGAGTGTTAACAGAATATTTACTACCAGGATATTTAAAGTAAGATGTGCAAAAATTCGTCTCATTTGCTTCTCCCGGCACTGCAGCTGTACACAAGACAGACCGTCAGTACATTTATAAATCAGCGGACCACTACCATGCCAGTCGATGGCAGGCTGTTTGTAGATTTAAGAGTCAATCCAATTTGAGCATTGTCTTTAAAGACGCGAATCCCCATTTCAACAGAATCCCTCTCTCCGATATAAAGTTTATTATCGATAGTGTCATAGTAAATACCTCCAAAAGCGTCCTTTACCCCGGGTAATGTTGAAATTATTGTCCCTGAAGCTGCGTCGATTTCGACGACTTTTACATTTTTCCAGCCAATATAATTTGATACATAGAAGCGGGAACCGGATTTATGTATAATCTGATTCGGACTGCCGCCAAGTGCAGTTTCGTCAATGACTGTACTGATCGCATTGGTAGCGAGGTCGACCTTTTCTATTGCTCCATCCCCCGAAACAAATGCGCTTCCAGGATTTGACACATAAAGCGCTCCATCTGCGTAGGCCATGGCATAGCCATTTTTATACTGAAGCGAAATGGTATCTACAATAGCATCCGTCGAGGTGTTTATCTTAAGAATGAGCGTGGAGGCCCCAGGATTGAAGCCATTGCGGCGCTGTAACAATGCGTACAAGTCGCTTCCGACAAGTTGTAGATCATTTGCATACGGGCTATAATTGCTATCGGGCCGAAATGTATAACTTGAAATATCGATATGTGAAACAACAGTTCCTGTTAACGGATTAAAAATGGTAATTTTAGGTTCGTTGTTGTTGGATATATATGCCTTGGTCGAATTCACAAATTCTATGTCCTGAGGGTTCCAGTTATCACCAAGATGCGTCTGGTAGACCACTCCGGACTGATCGTTTTTTGATGGATCAAATTTCATAATATTGTCAGCTCCAAATCGTTCGATAATGTAAAGATAACCTCCAAAAGATGCCAACCCTGCATCATTGTAGATAGAAAGATTCGATGGTGATACCATGTTTTCCGAAGTTGATGACCATTCGAGAAGACCGGATTGATAATCGGATTCGGAAATGAAAAGTTTTACTGCTCCTGATGAGGTTTCCAGTTCTACTGGATTTTCGGAACATCCACAAAGAAAAAAAACGATTACTACCGAAGCACTGATAAGGCTCATATTGTGTTTCGATATCATACAGCATACTCCTTAGTCGAATGATTGGTTGTTTGGAAAGTTGCATTTTTCAATAGCGTACCTTGTTTTCCTTAAAATGAGTATCCCACAGTAAAGCACCATTCATTTGCAGGATAAAGAATCCATGAATAGCCGCTTTCTACGGACCGGGTTATCTCTTCGTAGCGCAATGAAGCTCCATTAACATTCCGGATTGAGAATGTGAAATCCAAATGATGGATTGATTTCCATGATATTTGTGCATTGTGAAAAAACAACCCTGTATCATGTTTTGTCTCCGGTACTCGTTGTGTATTTCCATAATCCCGGAAAAAAGCGGATTTGTAATCGAGCCAATACTCGATGTTAATCCCTTTTATAGGAACAATTGTCAATTTGGCGATTCCACTCAAGTCCGGTTCATTTGGTAAATTTTTACCGTAATAGTTATAAAGCTTCGAACGATTCACTGCATTCTGAAATGTTGCTCGCAACTCGAATCGCATCAAATCAATTGGTTGTACCCATAGCGAAGCCTCAAGGCCGGAGGTTAATCCTGCCGCAAGATTTACAGGCTTTGTCATATTACCATCTGATAACATGGTTATTCCATTTCTGGTTTCAGTTCTGAAAAAAACCGCTTCGATGTAAAGATACTCGTGCAGAAAACGCAATCCTGCTTCAATAGTAAATCCAGTTTCTTCTGTAAGATCGGGATTGGGTATTACCGCTCCATTAGTACCGTATTTATCACGTAATCCAGGAATATTGCTGTATCTGGCTGCATTAACAAAGACATTTAGTTTTTTTTCAAGACGGCATTGAACACCACCGTGTACCGACCACGGGTATTCGATAGTGTCGGAAGGAGTGACGGTCATTTCAAGAGCGTCATTGTGACCACCACTCGTTGCACTCCGTACTGTTTTGACCCCGCCGCCGACAGTTACTCCAAGTCTATACCTGCTTATCGGCACTGAGCCATTGAAATCACCAGCAAATGACAATTCCTGAGCATTCCCGGGCCAATCACCATGTGGAAAACCGGCAACATGCGTTGTGGTTGCAATTTGAGAATGTTTACCCTGAAGAGTAATCTGGCTGCCAAGATTTTCGGTAAAGAACATATCAGCAATACAGAAAGCATGCGCTATATACAAATCCGACTTTGATTCTCCATAGGAATCGGGTGCAGAGGTGATACCCCTATGTGAAGTTCCCATGCTCTCGTCAAGACTTGTCCAGAATGTATTATCACTCCACTTGACATAGCCCACTTCCGGCGTAATGGCAATCTTGGCTTTCTCAGAGGGCTTTTCCTGAGAGAGGCGGGAAGTAACAACAAAAAGGTTCTGTCCATGTTTTGCAGTTCTGTTTTTTGAGCCTTCGAATGCGGGAATACCGGTTTCTGACATTGAGTATGCAACACCGGAAAACAGTGTTCGCCCGCCTGACAAGTCAAATGAAGGATGTATTCTCGCTTCAAAAAAATTATAGTGATGATTCTCTACTGTCCGAACCTGGTCATCGGCTGCATTGTAGGGCGTTTTGTTTCTGTCGAGATACTTCCAATTATTATCTGATTTTACATAGTTAAGCGCACCGAACATCCTGGTTTTATCTGAAAAAGAATGTTTAATTTCCAAACCATATTTTTGATAACCATACGCTCCAAGAGCTGATTGAGCACTAAATGTCTGGGCTTTGATTGATGACTTGCTCTTCAGGTTTATTACACCGCCAAGAGAGTTTCCACCGAATTCGGCCGGAGCTATTCCTTTGTAAACCTCAATTTCTCCTATTCTATCCGGATTGATTGCACCCATGTCAACAGCTCCACCCATAGCGCAATTGAGGGGTATACAATCAAGTAACACAAGGACCTCGTTTCCCTGCACACCACGGATCGTTACCGTCTGGAAACTGCCTGTCCCCCCATACCGGCGGGTTTGTACTCCGGTTTGTTCCGCTACTACATCAGCTACTGTTTTATTTGTCCCGATCCATTCAGCGGGTTTGATTATAGAAAGAGATTGTGATGATTCAAGCAACCGCTGCCGTTTGTTAGCGGTAACTACTACTTTGTCTAATGTGACAATGCTTGTTGTATCAGATATATCGGGTGAGTTTGATAAGTGATATAGACGTCCTGCTAAAGAAGTATCTTCTTCGGGAATAGGTAAGTTATCGAGTGCAGGCGAAACAGTGCTGAGACTATCACCAACGGTTTTTGAAAAGGTACCATACAAAAAGGCAAGGCACAGCGAGCAGAGAAAAACTCTGTCCAATGAATGGATATAGAAAACCAAGAGAAACCTCCCTGAACCTTATTCCATGAAGGTCCAAAAGAAACGGAAGCATTCAGGCAGGTCTCCTGGCTTTCCCGGTACTGTCGCCTTCCCATCCCGTTATAAGGACAGTGGCTTTGATTGACAGCCCCCGATTCCTGTTATGGAATCGGTATTGGGATTACAGTGGCAGGTCCGCTCCGGATTTTAACCGGAATTCCCTTACTCCTGAAATACTGTGTGTTATTGTCTAAACAACAAAATAGTGTATATCGTAATTGATGTCAACACTATTGGTTGTAGAGAAAAAGTGCCGGACTATCTTTTTACTCTTTTAAAAAAACAAAAAAGCAAAAAGATAGTCCGGCACTTTTTTGAGACCAAAAAAAAAGGAGAACTCTCGATCACTCAAAAGTTCTCCTTTGGTAGTCCCTAGGGGAATTGAACCCCTGTTGCAGGAATGAAAATCCTGTGTCCTAACCACTAGACGAAGGGACCGACATTTTCAAAAAACGTGCGCATAGAATATAAATATTATTTGTAATCACGGCAAACATTTTTTTTAAAATATTATTAAAAAAATGAAAAATGATTATTTTTCAACAAATCATAGAAGAACATTCACAACAAGAAAATTACTAACCAAAATCAGGACCATTGCAGCGACTACCGCCATTCTGGTAGACTTGCCAACACCAACAGCACCACCCTTGGTTAAAAAACCATAATAACACCCGGATAAAGTAATTGCTCCTCCAAAAACGAATGCTTTTACAAGGCAGATAATGACATCCTGAGTTCTAAACAGAAGTTTCAACCCCTGATAGAAAGTATCCGGGCTAAGGCCAAGTGCTATTTGGGCCAACAGTTGCGCGCTTACAATGGCAATTAGCGACATGAATATTGTTAAAATTGGAAGCATGACAAGGCCGGCAATAAAACGCGGTGCAAGCAGATAACAGTAAGGATCCAGTGACAAGCTGACCATTGCATCAATTTGTTCGGTTACACGCATTGTCCCAAGTTCTGCAGCCAGTTTTGCTCCAATACGGCCGGTAATTATGAGCGCGGTTAAAACGGGGCCGATTTCTGTGAAAACAGCTTTCCCGACCGCCATCCCCATGTAAGTAAGAGGAATCGCATTGGAAAAGAGATATTGGACTTGCCAGGCACTAACAAGGCCAACAAACATGGAGGTAAGGATCACTATCGGAATGGAGGTCACTCCCAGAAGCATCATCTGTTCAACAATCAGATGAAACCTGCGGCATGAGCTGGGAATCGCCTGCAAAATCTTACATAAAAAAAGAGTAATAGCACCCAGCTGCTCGATAGCTTCCCGCATTGAGGAACCAAATGCCACAGCCAGGTCATCAATCACGTTTCGCATTGATGCTCCCTTTTTTCATATAAGTTCTATAATCCCACCAGGTTATAAAAAAAGTCAAGTAAGGAAATGTCGCGAATGTAATAAGAACCGGAATGACAATGCGAAATAATGAACTTTGAACTTTCAACTCATTCTTGATTGAGATCTGATCATTCGAAAACATTGGCTGGTATTCCAGCAGAATATTTTTACTGTAAAGGTTCAATGCGTGTCGTATCCCCTCAATGTATCCGTAAACCCTTCCGGTAGTTGAATAGTCATCTAAACCGGCGTTAACGAATAAAAAACATCTTCTTACTTGAACTATTTTAAATATACTTATAACAATCCTTTTTACCCATTTCAAGCACTTGTTTCTTAACTGACTGTTTTTAGCATAGAAAATATATGGATTCCTTTTTAATCGTTCGACAAGGCTCAATGTGGGTTTATCCGTTTTCGGTTCCTTAGCAGTTTCTTTTTTAGATTCGTGTTTGTGAAAAGATTTCTTCTTCTCTTTTTTAACCGATGTATCCGGATTCTTTTTATTGTCATTTGAAAGATCACTTTTCGGGGGCTCATGTTTTTGTAGATCAGGAGTAGCCATCTCATTTTTCGGTTTTAGAGTTTCGGTTTTTTCCTCAGTTGCAGCTGTCGTAACTGGCTCATATTTTTCAATTGTATCATCTGTTTTTTTGTTTGTGTTCATTTCTTTTTTGGTTTTATTCAATTGTCTTCCGAAGAGATAGATCCCGAACTGCTCGTTTTTGTAATCGTAAAAAAATCTGATGATAAAAGGGTTGAGCCAGTAAAAGGTTATCGATAGATCGACAGTGTCCTTTACACATAGGTGTGAGTTGATGACTAACGGTGAAAAAATGATTACTGCTGCAAGTATCAGTAATAGACAAAGTATACTGATGATAATAAGCCAGATCATAGTTGAGCTGCAGCTGCTGTGGTGTCGGCTTTACTGCTAATCGTTTCAGGTTGTAGTGGATATTTTAACAGCATGCCTTGTTCTGTAATAATCTGATCCATTGGAACATCGTGGTAGTCAAAAGGAATTGTGTTGCTGCATATTTGACATTCGAAAGCCAGCCCGGTAATTGGTATTTGACCTTTGATCTCTTTAAGAAAACGATCATAAGATGCTTTCCCTCTGCCAAGTCTTGCGCCAAAATGATCGAATGCCAAACCGGGGCAGATAATTAATTGTAAGTCGCTTTTAAAAAACAGTTTTCTTTTTTCCGGCAGCACTTCAGGAGCTCCAAGAGCACCTTTACATATATCACTTTCGAGATTGTTAATTTCCGCTATACCTAATTCGCCTGAAGAGTCTTTGCAGTAGGGGATAATAACTCTCTTTTGATTTTTTAGCATAAAATCAATTATTGGTCTGGTTTCTACTTCACTCCCCATATTGACATAAATCAGTATGTTGGTCGCATCTTGAAAACAGGACCAGTTCTTGAGATGCTCGAAGATTTCCGCTGATTTTTCTTTTCGTATATCTTCTGTAAGGCTTTTTGTCGCTGAAAGGAATTGCTTTCTAAGAGCGCTTTTCCTATCAGGTACAACTGACTCGATTTGAGGATCTATTGACTGGGTAACGCTATCGAGTTCCTGCTTAATCTTATTAGTATAAAAACGCATTTTCGCCATAAATTTAGCTACTACTCTGATAAATTGCGGTATTTCTTTTGAACCAAAAAAAACAAGAACCAGAGTAAGTATGAGTGCTATTTCGGAAAATCCAAGTCCAGTATTCATGCCGCTTCTTTCTTCTTTTTCTTTGATGCAACAGCTGCAACAAGGATACTAATTCCATAAAGTACCAGTAATGGAGCCGCAAGTAGACATTGAGAGAAAACGTCCGGAGGTGTCAGGATTGCTGCTAAAATAAAGATTATAATAATCGCATACCGTATATGTTTTATCAAAAAGCCAGCAGTTAAAATGCCAAGTCTTGCCAAAACAAATGAAATAACAGGCAGCTCAAAAACAGCACCGAAAGATAAACTCAGTTTCAGAAGAAAACTGAAGTAATCATTAGCTTTAAACATCGGGTCGAGCCGGTTTCCCGCAAACGATACCAGAAAATTCATAACAATAGGAAATGTAAAGTAACAAAAAAATATTCCAAGTAAAAAGAAAAACGTGGACGCAATTACCGTTGGAAGTACCAATCGCTTTTCATTTTTGTATAGTCCGGGAGATATGAATCGCCATATCTGATAAAAAACAACTGGTGCCGCAGCGATAAAGCCGAAAAAAATTGCTATTTGAAAGCTTAGAATCACACTTTCGGCCGGAGTGGTAAAAATCAATTTAGGGCGGGGATTTGTATATCGCAAAGGATATATCATGACAATATCAATTATTTCTTTCCAAAAAATACCCGCTGGAATTGCAAAAATAATGATTGCAATCGCGCTCTTTATCACTCGCCAACGAAGCTCTTCGAGATGATCAAAGAACTGCATCTCCTCAAAAGGTACTTTCACTAATTCTTATCGCTCCCACTTTTTTCAGAGATCTCTTTTTCGATCTCCTTATCAGCTTCTTTTGTCGCTTTCTTAAACTCTTTTATGCCATTTCCTAAGCCTTTGGCTAACTCAGGAATTTTTTTGGCCCCAAAGAGTAAGAGTACGATTAAAAGTATCAGTATAATTTCTTGTGTTCCGATAAATCCCATATTTCACCCCCTGAATTGGTTCATCTTTCGTGAGTATAGGTAAATATACTGGAAATTAAAAAAAAGTACTACAGATATTATAAACGGAAAATATATTAGACCAGTAAAATTGACTAATTTACAATTAAAATACAGAAAATTGAATAGAAGAGGTAGTAATGGAATCTGTTGATAATTTCATATATGGGATCCATGCAGTTGAGGAGCTTTTGAATACAAGATTGACTTCTGTTGATCATGTTTATTTTTCGAATGAAAGAAAAAATCCTGAACTGTTTAATTTGATAAAACTTTGCAGAAAAGAGAGACTGTCGTACAATCTTGTCCCCGAAAATAAAATTGAACAGATAAGCAGAACAACTAAACACCAGGGAGTTGTTGCGTTATGCAGTTTCAAGGCTTATAATAGTGCGGAGGAACTTAAGAGTAAACTTTTGACAAAAGCTGATAGTCTGATTCTTCTGCCTGCTTCAGTTGAGGACCCCGGAAATCTAGGGGCAATGATTCGCTCAAGCGTCGCGTTCAATGTTGATGCAATGATTCTGGAACGAAAGAATACATCTCCTCTGAATGCTTCGGTTGCAAAGAGTGCTGCTGGAATGATCGAGCATTTGACAATATCAAGACCTAAAAATATTGAAGCTTTAATCGAAGAGTTCAAATCTAATAACTTTGCAATTGTTGGAGCAGAGGCGTCAAAAGGTGTTGCACCAGAAAAAATCGATATGACCGGCCCAACGATTTTAATTTTAGGTGGTGAGCACAGAGGTATACCGCCATATCTTACAAAGATCTGTACTTCATTTGTATCTATTCCGATAGCTTCAGAGGTATCATCACTTAATGTTTCAGCTGCGGCGGCGATTTTACTTTATGAGTGTATGCGGCAAAGAAGGGCTTCTAAATAGCAGCCCTCTTCAGTTCTACTTTGTTAGAATGGAAAGAGTCTTATACCCGCTCACCCTAAGTCTTGTCCTGAGTCATCGAAGGATGAGCGGTTTTCGGTATACTTACAATAAAATTTTAGAATGATTATACATTCTATAACAAAGTAGTATTAGTTAAGCTTATTTTTTATCACTGAACCCAAAAAATTGATCGATCTTTTCTGCGACATCATCTCCTGTTATATCAGTAGAATCAGTACTTTCTACCACTTTGGCTGAAGGTGCTGATATTGGAGTCTCCGATGGTGATTCACTGGCAGATTTTGAGTCGTTTTCAAAAATGGGTAATTCAGGGCTTTTTGGAGGTTCCGATTTAATAGGCTCATCTTCTGGTTTAGACTCTGCTTCCGAAGAGGGGAGATTTTGTTCAAAAGATGCTTCTTCAGCAGGTTCTTTTTTTATTGAAAACAGATCCGTCTTTTTCATCCCTGCTTTGGTAATTTTCCCTACATCCAGATCCATAATCGTTTCCATTGTGAACTCTTCTTCTTCGGCTGGACTTTGTTCTGGTTTAGTAGAAGATGAATCGGATTCTTTATGTTTTTTCTTATCGAAATCGGTTTCAATAGTGGCTTTTTCAGCAGACTTCTCTTCTGAAATTTCTTTCGGTTTTTCGACTGAAGTTTCCTGAGTAGGTTTTGACTCTGCGTTTTCTGAAGATTCCTTGAAAAAAGCACTTTCAAAAACCTGCAGATCATGTTCAACAGAGCCAGTTTTTTGTGATGCGGAAATACTTTTTTTCTGCACTTTTGCATCAAGTTCTGATGGTTCAGCATTTTTATCAATCGAAAATACAATCGAATTTTGAGAAGTACTGTCTGCTTCTTTAGTATCACTAGTGAGGAAGTTAAGATAATCCTTTTGTAGCGAGTCGATGTACCTGACAAAATATGCATCCAGTATATGCATATTCTTATTAAGTAACATTACAATATCATCGTGTTTTTTCTTAAGCGCGTTTTGAATACCCGAATTTTTAAGTATTCCATCTCTATTTGATAGCATTAGTGAGTCAATTTCTGCACATAATTCACCAATAGAGCGCATTACACTTTCTTTTTCCAGTTGAGATTGGTCTATCGTCCTCTTCTTAAGAAAAATGAAAGCGACTATAGAAATTGAGCTGATAAAAGTTCCCAGGATCGCACCGAAAAAAATGTAAATCAGACTTTGTTCCATAAAAATTCCTCCCTTGAGGGAAATAAAATAAATATTCGGAGGTGCACATTTACAATTATATCTAAATAAAATGTGAAATGCCAAACTATTAGCGAATGGGATGATCCCTTTTGACTTCCTCAATCTATCAAAATGACAATGAACCTATTGATATCTACTTCAATTCAATTTGCATACTGAAGAATCAGGTAAAAATCCGGGTTAAAGAAGAACTGACGAAATGTAACCGATTTTACACTCAAATTTTGCCACATCAGAATCCTCTAAAACAGGCTGCATCGTATACTTTCTGGTATTTTTGTACTGCTCGTTCCCAGCTGAATTGATGTATGCTTTCTATTCCATTGTATATCATACTACCATAAAACATGGGTGTAGAAAAAGTTTTTATAGCCATTTCAAGAGCATTAAAAGCTGAATTGACCATCGCTTTATAAAGGGGGTTGGAGATCCTTTTGTCTGGTGTCAAGTTAAGCAGATTGCGCCAACTTTTTTCTGCGACACTGTCCGGGTAATCCTCTCTATAAAGTAAACCGGTGGGCTGCCCCATTCGTTTCTCCAGATTTAAAATATTCCCATAAAGAGATGGTACATATAACTCTTCTGCTGGGTTCACCTGGATCCATAACCCACCAGTTCCACGTGCAATAACAGGAGTTCCATTCATTAAACCTTCAGTCGCAGCCCCGAACGGTTCATAAAAAGAAGGCATTACCAAAAAACTGGCTCCCTTTAAAATAGTATTATATTGTTCTCTGGTTATTCGAAAAGGAACAATTATAATATCACCTTTACATCGATTCGCAAAATCTATAAAAAAATCAAGTCCGGAATTATCATTTCGCGATGAAGGACAGAAGAAAAGCTTGGCTTTACCACGAGGAAGTCTTTCAAATGCGTGGAATATAACATCAAAACCTTTCTGCATAAAATCTAAGCGGCCAGACATAAAAAATATGGGAGCTTTTGAACTTTTCGCTGTTATCTTTATTGATCCGACTATCCTTGAATCATTAAACTTATGCAATTCTTCAAAAAACTGCACTCGCTGTGCTTCCTTCTGCCCTATGAGTAAATTGAGATCACCGCGTTTTGCCTCTGAAATTGCCTCGTCCGAAAATGGGGGACAGGGTTCACCAAACATTCCATTCTCGACGCCAATCGGTGGGTTTCTGGAAAAAACAACTTGTAAATGATCAGTAAATACTCCTTTTTGCAGAGGATCATGGCGCAACTCGTGAGCGAATGGGGTACTGACTGTAGTAAGCGGCCCATTCAGAAGGGGCAATGTGCATTGGAGAATTGTTTCTCCCTGGATGTTTTTACCAAAGAAAAGAGTTTTATATTTAGAAGGTAATCCGGTATCAAACGAATTGTGTAATGTTAAAATTGTACGTGCGTGCTCAAGTACTGCGCTGATTACCGCAAGCTTGGAAGTGATCGCTATTGGTGCTGTTTCCCAATCATGTGCATGGAAAAGTAAATTGCTTGTAACTCCCAGCTGCTTTAAAGCAAATGGTACTGCAGCAGAAAATGCAAGAGAATCAAGAAGTAACTCGTTTTTATCAACGTAACCATAGGGGTTCTCACCTGCGAAAAAACGTTCCTTTATTTCTAAATAATAGGATGGGACAATTGAGTTGATTTCTCTGTAGCAAGTCAGAATTCCCGAATAATTGCATAGGTTAAATGATGCGTTTTGAAAGCACGGCACCAGAATTCCTTTTTTCAGTGCATCCTTCATCCGGTTATTTTTTGAATGAAATGGCGTGAAAAATAAAACCCTTTCCTTTGATTTTAAGAGCCATACAGGAAGATGATCTGCAACCGCGGCAAGTCCGCCAAGTGAAGCAAATTTGTTTTCAAACGAGAGAAATACAATTGTCCTTTTTTCTGAATCGAATGTCTTTTCTGCAAGCTTTAAAGAATCAATCTCTTTCTGAGTGAAAAACTCATGTAATGCATTACTCAGTGAAACCCAGCTATCAACTTTTGTCTGAAAAATATGATCATACTCACCAGGCTGATTTTCCATCGCTTTTTTCCTATGATCCTTTGTTGTGCCTGAATACTGTTTTGGCCAGCTATCATTTACCAGATACTTTTATCTTATTATTCTTGTCGAAAATAATCCATATCAGCCCGATGAAAGCAGGTAAAATAATATTTATGAAAAGGATCAGACTTGATACGCCAAATGCAATCACTTCTGATTCCTCATTTGCAATTGTCTGCTTTAAAAATAAACCAAAGGAGTATTCCCGGATTCCAACGTTCGCAATGGAAAAGGGTAAAAAAATCATTTGCAGGTATGATTGACCTGCTATAATACTATTGAAAACCCAGCCAGGTGAACCAAACATCTGAAACAAGAGGACTGTTTGTAATATCAGGAAAAGGTGTGCGAGTATGGAAATAGTCACAATTTTTACGTTCAGCAGATGTACTATTGCGCTCAAAAGAGAAATGGCTTTCGATACTATTTTTTTTGTCCTGAAGTAGCCTACATTAATAATCACAAGACTGATAATTATTAAAGAAACCAGTAATTCAAGCGAGATAATCTCGATCAGTGGCGGTGATATCTTTAGAAAGACTGTTTGAATAATCATAAATAGGATACCGGTTAACACTACTATCAGGATTGCGAGTAATCTATCAATGAAGACCGCGACTACAGAATCACTTTTTCTTGCAGGATCAATACCAATCCCTCTAAACAGTTCCCCAACTCTTCCGGGGGTTAAAAATCCCAGCAAATTTCCCCATAACATGGTTTTTAAAGGAATGCAGCCATTGCAGGGCAGATGTCGTGACTGCAAAATGTATTTCCATCTGATTACCTGAAGATAAAAACCAACTATACCTGAAAGCAGTACTGCTATTACAATCAGTGGATTAATCGTATGAAGCAGCTGTTTTAAATCCGCTTGAGAAATGCTTTTGTTAATCAGGAAAAAGAAAAATACAGTGATTGCTATTCTGAATAGTATGTTTACTTTTTTATTCTTGATTAACTTTTGAAAAAAAGAAAAAAGGGTTGGACCGATTATGGTCAGATTTTTCTGAAACCTTTTATCACCTGCAAATTTCATTGTTATCCAGATCTATAGTAAATAATCCTTTTTAGTGCTGAACTGAAGTCAGATATCAGAATCTTACTATATAAGTTTCTATTTGTATTTAACATTCATAAATTACATTATAAACTTTATAGATTGCACTGAAATTGAAGAATGCGCCGGCAGCAGTCGAAGACATTTAAATCCACGGGTATATTTGATTAGATCTGTATTTAAAGGAGAGCAAAAGAATTAAGAAATCAAAAATTCTTACGATATTGTTTTCTGATTGTTTTCATTTCATTGTAAATTTTCAAATAATGTTCCTGGCGGAAGGCCGCGATTTCTTTTAATTCTATCTGTTCCTGAACAAGGCAACCAGGCTCTCCGTTGTGAATGCAATTATTGAAGCGGCATTTACCGGTGTAGGCGGCGATTTCTGGAAAACAGCTCCCGACATCTTCTTCCTGTATTGAAGGTATATTAACAAACGATATCCCGGGAGTGTCAGCAATATAGCTGTCAGTTGAATAAGGGTGAAGTATAATATTAGTGGTGGTATGAGTGCCTCGTCCGGTGTTGCCGGACACTTCACCAATTTTAAATGATTTGTCAGGGAAAAGTTTTGATAGTAAAGTACTTTTGCCCACACCTGACAATCCAGAAAAAGCACTGATTTCATTTTTACAAATAGATCCCAGCTCATCTATTGCATGATTAACCTGAGCAGATGTTTTAAGAGTCAAATAACCGCATTTCTTGTAGATGTCAATGATTGTATCTGTTGCAGAGAGCTCGGAACTGTCAAGCAAGTCAATCTTATTGAAAACAATGACCGGTTTAATGCCATAAACTTCAGATGTAAAGAGCATCCGGTCCAGAGCTTCAAGATCAAGATTTGGACTTTTAAAGGTGGTGATAAAAAGAATTTGAGTTATATTTGCCAACGCAGGCCGGTGAATAAAACTGGATCGCTTTTCGATATCAATGATGAGACCTTCTGGAGGATCATTACTGGTGATGGTTATCTGAACCAGATCTCCGACACACACTCTCGTTTTGGTCTTTTTTAAAGTCCCTTTGATTCCGCACCGGAATACACCTTGGGAAGTATATACTAAAAAGTAATTTTTTTGTTCTTCGATAACTCTGCCTGAAATCATGCTTGGTATATTCCAATTAGGGATAAGTGAGTTGAATTTAATGCACAAAAATACATTTGATTTAATTGTAACCTGCAAAATTCGAAAGAGTGATAAAAAAATTTTTGCTATTATACAGAAGCATTCGATAATGCTCCTAAGTACTTCGAGTTCTACTATGAATGGTTAGGGAACAATGTCTGTTATTTTTACAATGATTTTAAAAAGACTGGTAAATTGATAATCAAGAATAGCCATTTAACGTTAAGTTTTTCTTGCCACACATAGACAGAATAGTGCAGCTAATGGGTTGCCCAACGCCTGTAGTGCGGTCATTGATCACAGGCCTTTTTCTTACTTGGGGCGCATACTTTTATTAATCCACATTTCCTAATGATTTCCTTCCCCACATTTTTTCACATGGAAATGGAAACCGTATTGAGGCGCCATCTTTATGAATATCAAGAAGCATAAAAATGAATTCTTTTTTTGTATTTGTATTTTCATGCGCCCCTTCTTTATTGTTTTAATGCCTGTGGCCAATGGCGCATAACGGGTCGCGGCCAATTTACGAAGATTTGCAACTATTATTTTAAGCTACTATAGACCGACTTTGCAAATTTTTGTAATTTGTCTGTTGTAGGCTGTAAACTTACACTCTTACTAAATTTTATTTTTACGCGCCAAATCCTTCTTTGTTTTTGAAAAAATTACTTGAATTATTGAATTAATTTTCTTTTTTATGAAACCTATTGAAATACATCCTATTTTTTTCTTCTAATGGTTTTTGTGAATAGATATCTGGAAAGTATGCCCTCACTTCTGTCACTTTTTCAACAAAATCCATATCGAAATCTGTCATCAGTTTTTCAAGGAAAGTCCTGCGTACTTGTAATCGCATTCCATGTGATAATCTTTGCCTTGAATAATCTTCAACTATATACCCACTTTGCCATTTATCATATCTTGTAATTTGTTCTTCCCCTTGGAACAATCCTGTTCTGTTAAAGATCAAATTATTTTTATGAATAATAAGTGACGAGAGAAACACGACAAATTCATCCATCAAATATCCATTCGGATTTTGTTTTATTGAAATTATAGGAATAGACATAACACCACTCGGTATAATACCATTTTTTGTTTGTAAAATATTAACAGCTTGTTTCCAGGTAACATTTTCATTTTTATTATACCAATATATTAATTCTCCCCAAAACCCTTCCTCTTCAATCTGTTCTTCAGTTAGTAATTTTTGAGATAATAATGTCCCTCGTATTCTTAACTGCGTCCTGTAAGGAACATTATATTCCTCATCACTTGCCTGTTCACGATCTTCAAAAACTGTAACCCAATTTTCTTCAGTAAACTCTTTTTCAATTATATTCGGTATTGAATCTAACTCAGATAACCAAGCATTCCTATCATTAACTTCTAATGGTTTAATGTCATTCGGTCGAATTGTTGGCGAATTTATAACACACTCAATATCAACATTCTGTAATATTCTGTTAACACATTCAACCGTTTTATCATCAATGGCCTTATTTTCTAAATATTCTTCAATAAATGAGTAAAAATATTTTTCTACATCATTCTGGAAACTTGTAAATATCCAGATTACAGGCCATCCTTGTGGATGAACATTACCATCCCAATCATCGTTTCTTTTTTCTTTTGCATGTTCAATATCCCACCCATCTACTAATAACCTGTTCTCAAGTAAACCTAATACATTCGCATATTCAAGCCCTAAAACTTTAATAATATTTTTAACTGTATCGGAGAAGTTAAATGCTAAATCATTCTCAAAAAATTCCTTAAATGTTCTACTTGGTTCTATATAAATAGGCGAATATGTTTTTACACGGTATTTGGAAGTGATTTTATTCTCAAATGCTTTTATTGTATCATTAATATCTGCTGGAATATTTTTTCCTCTGAAAGCCACCCGTATAGTTTCTATTAAAATTACTTTTTGAGAATAATAACATTCTTGGAAAACCTTAACCAAATTTTCACTTATAGTTGTTATGTTTGCAGGCTTTATTTGCGACAAACAATAAATAATTGTTAATAATCTATTTTTCTTAATACCTACTGCATTATTTAATACTTCAACAATTAATGGTAATACAAAATCGATATCATATTGTGCAAGATTTACTATTTCACAAACTATTCTATTTCCAAGGACAATTTGCTGTGTTCCAAGTTCATTTAATAAAATACTAACTATATGGTAACGTTCATCCTTTTGTCTGTCATCATAGTTTCTAAGCCAATCAAATTTATTCTTTTCAGGTAAATTTCCAAATAATTGTAGGCAATGTAGTTCATATTGGTCATAAACAGTGTTTAATCCTTCATAATCACCAAATTTATGCAATATTCTGGCGATTTCTCTTGGAATATCATATCCTCCATAGGCATGTTCACTTACTTCCTTTTGTATCTTCTTAACGATTACTTTTTTACCACGTTTTTCATCATAGTCATAAATCTTCCTTAGTAGTTCAAGCTTTTCTTTTCCACCTTCAAAACGAGTAAAATATGCATCTTCATAAATATGAATGGCATATTCTAAACTCCCTAATGTTTGTGCTTTTTCCCCAAATTTATGTTTAACATCAATAGTTATATCAACACCGTATTCAATAATTTTTTTATAATAATCTTCTAGTGTTTCAATATTTTGGATTCTGTCTAAATAGTAGCCAGTAATTCGTCTTATTAAATCAGGTTCATAAAAATATGTTTTTATGTTTTTGACTTCACGAATCACATCAATAAATTTATCAAAAGAGACTATACATAATGAGTATAATTCATCAATGGTATATTCTTTTGAGTTATATTGATATTTTTTTTCATCCTTGTTTTCTTTTTTATTCTTATCATCAGAATATTTTCTCTCTAGCAAAAGTCGAGGTGAAATATTCACACTTAATATTTTATTTAAATAAGTATCCCAATCCTTTGAAGTATCATGATTAATTTTTGCTTGTAAGGCAATATGTTTTTGGCAAGATGCGAATTGGCTTGAATATTCCCCTGGCTCAACCAAAACACATAATGCAGATAAATAATTAAAATCACCTGTTGACTTTGATAGTATATATTCTTCTATACAATTAATAGCTTGCCATTTGCCAATATATTGAAAATAGTGATTTATTACATCTAAAGCAGCATTCGAATTTATTGACAAGACGATCTCAAAAGCTTCTTTTGGAAATCCACTCGTTGACCGCCCATCCGTTTGGTGAGGTATCCACTTTACCATATCTAATATATTTGCACAACGTTCGAATGCTTTATGTGGAAATTGATGGATTAAAAGTTTTAGTACATCGATTAAGTATGATAATGTTACATCTTTATGATATCCATATACATTTGTAGATAATATTCCCTCTTTAACCCACTGTGTCGCATTCGTTCTATTCCCTGTTTTCGCTGACAAATATGCGAGGTTTAATAGATGTGAACTTCGCGTACCACCTTTCAGCGTAGTACTTTTTAAGTAAGTATCATAACAGTCTTGAATTATTGGTGTTAATTTATATTTAAGAGTGTTTACATTAGTTAGCTCAACCCATACTCGTTGTTCAAAACTATAATCAGTTATTGATTCATTAAATCCATAATGTACTGTCCATGTAACCGATTCTCTTAATTTACGGAGCTGTTCAATAATATTTTCTATCTTAGAAGACAATTCAATAGTAATGTTATTAAAAAGCTCAAAAAAGATTAGAGGAAGTAGTTTTCGTACTGCATCTAATAACTCAATTATTCTTTCGCCTTCTGTTCCTTTTGCATTTGTTAAGCAATTAATGCACTCTTCAAATTCAGTAAATGACACAGATTCATTTTTATAAAACTTTCCAATTATTGTTCCAGCACTAAATAGAAATCGGAGTATTGATGCCCAATATGTTTTATTTTCTGGTAACAGTATTCTTATATTACGATGGGTTACTCCTGACTCGTAACAGGTAATGATAGATAAATAGTACGTTTGAATAAATATTGTTTCATATTTTCTATCGGGAGCATTTGGTTTAAACACAAAGTCGGGTTGTATTATTTTTCCAGTGAGTTTTCGAATATTTTCAATTCGTAACGATGCATTACAACCTGCCACTCCTAATTCTAAATTACTTTCTTCAGGATAGATTTGAATATATTCATTAATTTCTTTAGTTAGCTCTTCTTTTCTATTAAATTTATTGAGTGCTCGAATTATAAAATATCGCACTACCTTATTGTCAAAAGGCAAATTTTCACTTTTCAAGTTATCAATAAACTCTTTATTCCTATTTTGTATTGCGGACTCAATGTATGCTTGAAAATGTGGGGCAAACAATGGTGTGTAGTAATCAACACTATCTGTGACTGGATCTTGTTTGAATTGGTTGCGAAAAAAGAATTCGATATTTCGCTGTACATTAGTACCAAATACTCCTAAACAATAACCAATTAAAGTTATAGTATTTTTGTCGATTGAAGTTCCATTGAAGTTTATTGTAAATATGTCAAATAACTCATTAGCCAATTCTTTTTCGTTATTTTCTATCAGATGTTTAATTAACAATAAAGCATTAAAATCATTAACATATAACTGATTATTTTTTAAATCACAAACATGATTAATCATTTCCTCACGTTTATTTAACTCCAGTAATGCATTCGCGAGTAAGTTTGAATCTAAATTCTGAAATCTTTCATTCGTTTGAAAATGTAAAATTGCAAGTCTTGATATTTCTACTAGGTTTGGAGTTATTGTTGCTGCTTCAATTGCGATTAATATATTAGCAATGATTTCATCATTAGGTCTTATTGCTTGAAGTGAATTATCTACAAACTCCTTATTAATATTTGCAAAAATATAATCATAGTTTTCAATTCTTAAACTATAGTCAAACACATATTTATACCATCGATTTGTACCTATTTCTAAAGTTAATTTTCCCCAGATTTGAGTAAGAATGTCTTTTTTCTGTTTTTCATTTATTTTTTTTAATACAAACACCTCGAAACTATTATGGAAAACCTTAATCAAACCATCGTTTCTTCTTAACAAATGGTTTACTTTATTAATTATGTTATCAAACTCATGACTTTTTACCACATCTTGAAACTCAATCAACTCATCAATGTGAACCTCAAAATCCAATAATGTTAAAGTCGCACATAAATGCCTTGCATTGATATTTTCAGCAGTCTCGAAATTATCCCATAAGGTTTCATAGTAAGTTGATATATCTCCATCAACAGCATTTGGTATCGATTCAATATCAACTTTTTCAATACCTAAGTTCTTTATACTGGTTGCTAAATAATTTAGGTAAAGTGGAAGTCCTTCACTTTTAGAATGTGCAAGTTCAAGATCGATTTGACTTAATTTTATCTCACATTTTTCGAAATATTGCGCAGTATCTTCTATTGTAAATAATGGCATCTGAATATGATTTTCAACTCGAGCTTTCTTTAATAATAAAGGTTGCCAGTGAGATAATTCTTGAGAACTTATGATGATTATAATTCCATCAGGAATAGAATTTGGCAGAGCATTTAACACATTGTTGAGAATTGATTTTTCACGTTCAGCATGGTCTAACCCATCAATAGATATTATTAATTTTCTATTTTCTTGGACAAAATGTTCTCCAATTTTATTCAATGCCTCATCAAAGTTTCTTTCACTGTAATCATATCGCCTTTCAAGTAAGGAATGGTATTTGTCATTTAATTGTTTTAATATGTTTACACGTAATGATTCTGCTTCCAGTCGTTTTTTCTGCAAATTTTCTTTTACTGATACAAAACAATAATATCGTACTACATCATAATTATCACCATCTTTTAGAGCATCTAAGAATTTACTAACTGAGGTTGACTTCCCACTACCCGGTAAGCCAGTTATTACAATATAATCACCGTTAATAGCGCAGATACTTTTTCTTAAGTCGCTATAGAAATTATCAAGAGATATAAATGTTTTGTTATTAACTTCAAATTTCTGAGGTAGGAGGTACTTTTTTTCGGCTTGTTGTAAAAGTTCGTTTAGACTTTTATTTGTTAACGGGTCTGATGATTCTTCTGAATAGTATTTAATAATTTGTAATAAATCAAAATAAATAGCACGATTTGTTATACCTAATTTTGTTCCAAGAATTGTATCAGTAATATATTCCTTAAGTTTTTCTAGTGGTAAGAATTGAAGTTCAAACTTAAATGAATTTAGAAATTCTCTAAATTCATTTTCTTCAATACTGCAAGTAGCTAATAATTGGTTTCTTAACTCTTTTGCTATTTTCCTTTTATTATCATTGATAAACTCATCAACAAATTTGCCGTCTTTAAGTAAAACTGATATTTGACTGTCAACTGACCTATTTGAGACTAAGTGACATAATATTTTTTTATGTGGATACCCTCTTTTTAATTCCTTATAACCATCTGAATATTTCTTAAAGTTTACTCTTTTTTCTGTTCTCCCAATAAAATCATCTACTACATAATTGTCTAAATCGTTTTGTGCATGTTTAACTTGGTACGCAAATACATTATCACTTTGCACCAAAACAATGTCATCTATACCACCAGCTTTATTATGCTCTAAATACAAATTAAATTCATTCTTCTTAATATGTTGCTCTAAAGCAATTAATAAAGCAAAATGGTCTTGGTAGTCGAATCCTTTTCTTAAAGGAGATGCAGTTTTGGAGTTTTGCATTTTAATTGAACCACGATTCTTGTAATATTTAAAATGGTTTTTGTATATCTAATCGCTTTACCACTACATTGAAATTAACATTTTTTTCTTGTATATTTTTCGAATTTTGTGATTTTTATTACTTTGGCGCGTATAGAACGATGAGAAATTTGTGAAATCAATTAAAGTGTAAATTTATTGACGCCAACAACTTGCAAGCCACATAACGTCTTGCAAGTATCCGAGTACACAATGACGAACAAATTCGTCTATTATACCTGTATTTCAGTACCATCAGTTTTGATACATTAATTTATTTCTTACAAATCAGATTAATGTAATCTAAACAAAATAATTAACATGTAAGATATTATCCACTGTCTTTTAGAAAATTCTTTCAAAATAAAAATTCTTGTTTATTTTACCAGCAGGATTAACAAGCGGATTTTATTGCAGGTTGTTATAGTAAATTTCTCCTGTCCTCAGTCTGATTTCTCAAACTCTTTATCGCGATAAAAATGGAAGCATAATTGAAAAATCACCTCTGCGGATCATTTGGTCTGTTCCTAATCCCAAAAAATTGTCTCTAAAAATCAAATAACTGTTGCATTCTGCAAATTTCCGCTTTTATATTCCTAAAAGAAAGACCCGGTTTTTCATCATCTGATAAACATTCTACAATAGGAGGAAAAAATGCCTGTCAAATCGGTAGCATATTCCGAATTGTTATCCGCTGAAATCGCTACAACAGCGAAAAAAGTTTCCGTTATAATCAATAAAGCCCCTCAGGAGGCGGTATTGCTTAATCAGCTTAATACTGATTTGAAAACCAAAATATTGGCTCTCGAAGAAAGGTCCGGAAAGAGAGTACAATTAGAACTTGAAGAAACACCTTCAATTGCCGATGAGAGAAGAGATAGTATTTATTATCAGATATTGCAATACATTAAAGGATGTAGGCACAGTCCACGCCCGGATGATTCAGCAGCGGCAGAACAGATTTACGATCTGCTCGATCAACATGATACCAAACTTACAACTCTGGGGTATGATATTGAATCGCATCATATCAACTCACTACTCCTTGATCTGAAAAAACCGCAATACCTGGAACCGATCAAAACACTTGGACTGGAAAACCTGGTGTCCGATCTTGAAACTGCACAACGTAAATTCGAGGATGTGAACAAACAGAAACTGGAGCAGAATGCGTCATTTGATCTCCCTCAGGTACAAACATTGGTTTCACCAATAAGGTCTGTGCTGAATGAAATTCTGGTCCTTCTGGGGACAATGGAGAGGTTTAATCCTGATACATATACTACTATAGTAAATGAGACAAACGAGCTTCTCAATGAAGTCGGATCGAAAGTTAAGGCTCGCAGGACAAGAAAGAATAATGCTGAGCAGCAAAAATCAGCGAGCTGATTTTGAGAACGTTTTTATCAAGTAAAACTTTCGGAAGTCCGTGCTTATATGGCCTCATCCCAATCCCTTCTCAACACGATGAGGGCTTTCGACTTTACTGTATCAGCACATTGTAAATTGCCTTTTGAAACAACTTGACAAAGACCTCTCTCTGATAGGAGAGAGGACAAAGGTGTGAGGTCGTTGGGTGTGTCAAAACCCTGAAATATCTTTCAAACGCATACAAAAAAATCTTATTAAGAATACAGTAGAAAAATCATTTACACAGAAATTCTGACACTCCCGTACTTTGGGCCATATTGCCTTAAAAAAAATCTGAAAAGAGCAACTTTTTTCATAGTTGCCCGAAAAAAAATCTGAAAAGAGCGACTTATTTCAAAATTGCCTCAAAAAAAATCTGAAAAGAGTAACTTTTTTCAAAATTGCCTCGAAAAAAATCTGAAAAAGCGATTTTTTTCAAAATTGCCTCAAAAAGAATCAGAAAAGGGCGACTTTTTTCAAAATTGCCCGAAAAAGAATCAGAAAAGGGCAACTTTTTTCAAAATAGCCTCAAAAAGAATCAGAAAAGGTCGACTTTTTTCAAAATAGCCTCGAAAAGAATCAGAAAAGGGCAACTTTTTTCAAAATTGCCCGAAAAAAAATCTGAAATGTATCGCAATCGATTCTCAAAAACATTTCCAATACTTGATCACGACAAAGAGCAAATTATGACAGAAAGAAAAAAAGAAAGAATGTTTCGGAGTCGCGATGACAGAGCCCTTGTAGGGGCGTTGGGGTGTGCGATACCGATACCGATTCTCATAACAAATCCTACTGTTTTATACCTTTAAGGTATGCACTCTGCCGCCTCATCTGATTTATTCCGTGCCTTTCGTGGTAAATGATCCGGAAAAGCTTTTTAACCACGGAAAACACGAAAAATACGAAAACGGGTTTGGAATAAATAATTCCGTACCATCTGGTGTTAATGGTTCTGGGAAAGTCGCGGGTAATTTAGAATGTTTAATAAGAAAATACAGCGCCACTAGCCTCGAAAGGACATATAAGATTAAATAATAAAACAGGTATTTATCGTGAGTAAATAGGTAATAAAAGAGTTTCGGGGAAAATTTCAAAAAGACCTAAAGTCTACCCAAAATTTTTTATTCTTCTATATAGTATTACAGTCGAATTAATTATTCGTAAAAATTGCATAAACATCTTGATAGTAAATCTAACCGCTTATATTTTAATCGTAAATTCTTCGGTAAAGTTACCTGAATCAAATTCTGGAAGAGCATGGATGGCCCAAATCAAATGAGGACCTTTTGGTACAAATAATAAAACTAAATCATAAAAAAAATTCAAAAGTATATATAGTACAATTACTGTTGTTATTTTCATTTTGTTACGAAATACCCGATGATTATTCTGTTTTATATTACCCGCATGTAGTTATAACTACAAGTTTAGATACTGTTTTAACACGTGATGCTGTTGATTCCTGTTATCATGCTTCAGATACAATATTCGCACATTGTTCAGAGTGGCAGATATTAAAAGTTAATTTAGCAGATATTAAAAGAATGGAATTTGTCGATACCTGTTACCGTCCAAAAGGATATTTTGATCTTTTACCTGGTGATACATTTCATATCTGTGTAACTGGTATTTCTAAAAAAGACACTTCTGTATTACCTTTGTATGATACTGTTAATACAAATATGATTTCAAAAAAAGTGAAAGCTAATAAAGACAACACTTATAATAATGAATATTCATTCAAAGCAAAATCTCCATCTAAAGGGTATATCACTTTTTTAGAAAATAATTATGATTCTACATGTATATATTCAGACGGCCGTCTAGTATGTACAAGACACAGTACAGGTGTTCCTAAAATCATTAACATATGCTACTGCATAGCAACACCTGAAAAGGTAAATCTAAAAATTGATTCTCTTGAATGGAGTTATCTTCTGGATATAAACGGCTTAGATACTACATGGTATTTAAATAGAATGACATTAAAAGGTAAAACCAATGCGTTTTCGATGGGATTTTTGGACAATAGGATCGTATCAGAGTATCATCCTATACAAGTAAATAACATTTCTGTAAATAAAGATGGTACCTTTACAGAAAGGTGTAGAGAAGTTGATGTGAATGCTTTGAAGTATTATGGTTATGATAACGACAAAATGAAATTTGATCTGTACATTCGGGCCTTTCCTGAACCGGATAAGAAGATCACATTGTTTCCACCAAAAAAGAAAAAGAGCTAAAGGTGAATAAAATAAAGGACACAAATCCGGTATGGGTGCTGGTAATACAAATAATATTGGCTGTTTTTCAAATTGTCTTTTCGCAGGAAATACAAAAAGATCTCGCTGATACATTAAATACTGAAAGATATTCTGTAAAAATCATCAATGATTCAATTGCTATCATTAGATGCCCAGACTCTACTTTTGTGAAAGGGAAGATTGTCGCAGAAGACAAAAACACCTATTTAATAGAAAATGAATATCTTGGCTTTTTGAAAATATTGAAAACAGGAACGGGTAACGATACGTTATTATCAATTCAAAAGAAGGTTTTTGCTCCTGATCCTGCTAAAAGCAGCACCTTCCTCAATCAATCGGCTTTTATACAAAGAGTGTATCCTTTTGAAATAAGTCATACTGAAGCGGTTTTCAATTCAATTCGCGCTTCAATAACCCCCTCGACATTAATCTGGTTTGAATTTACAATCCCGCATGATTACCGGGATTTTACATTTGGAATAAAACAGCAGTTATACCAGACACGTCAGGAGAATTTTGCAGTCGCGTTATCAGGTGCATTTACGCATGTAACAAAATGGGATGATCCTTTTTGGCAATATGATAAAGGTAAAATGCAATATGTTGTGGATGGTGAGTTGTTGATGTCAATGAAATTTTTTCATAATGGTTATTTCCATACAGGTTTATTATATACCATGCAAAAACGTTATTTCCATTACTGGTATGATACCGATGGAACAGAATATCATGAATATAAAGGTAATTATTATCATCATTGGGGATTTATGGCTTGCATTGAGGCTCAGCCATTTAAATATGTCAAGTTTTTTCTGGATTATTCGGATGGATATGGTGTACTGGTAAATAGCAATTTGATCCGCAATTATTATTATGCGATAGGATCACGTTTTTTAATTAACAGAGTAAACCTGGATATTGGAGTGTGTCAAAGCGCTAATTTAAAATCCAGTGTAACACGTAGAATAAAATTTTTACCCATAGGACGACTCTCAGTTTTTTTTGGTAAATTTCGTCATACGGAGGTTAATAAATAGTTATGATTTAAAGGTGAAAGAGCATTCTTAGGTTTTGATAATTTAATCTTTATTGTATCAAAAACACTTGTCAGCAAATGAAAATACCCGATTTTCGTTGGTTCTTTCTTCACATAACATTATAATCCTTTAGAATTTTTATTAACAACAGATACTCCTCATGAAAAAAAATAATTTATGAGCGATATCTGGCTGTTTTTATATTCATTGGAAAGATGAAAACGGTAGATGCATATGTACATTATTAAAGATGTCCTGCGGATTGTTTTATAACAAGTGAGATTCAAATTTACACTAATTAATGGTGACCTATATGAAAAAAGTTTACTTCGATCTTCTTAGCGGTGCAAGCGGAGACATGCTTCTGGCCTCACTGATTGACCTGGGAGTACCCGTTGATTTTCTCAATGAACAGTATGCACGAATGCCCCTTGAACAGGTGCTATTGAAAACACAGCGTGAGGAACGGAACGGAATCCAATGTACCTATCTGGATCCTCAGTGGGAGCACGCTCACAACTATCGCCATTTGCATCATATTGTTGACATAATAAAAAAAGGCGGCTTTAAACAGACTATTATTGATAATTGCATTAAAGTTCTCGATCCACTTGCTACTGCAGAATCAGCTGTACATGGAATTGAAAAGGAAGAGGTACATTTTCATGAAATTGGCGCAGTAGATACAATTATCGATATCGTCGGCTGTCTGTTGTGCGATTGGAATATCTTGGTATCGAAAGGATCGAATTTTCTACAATTACCGATGGGCATGGAACTATAAAAACTGCTCACGGAATTATACCAGTTCCAGTTCCTGCAACAGCTTTTTTAATACGCGGATTTGATCTTAAAATTATTGACATCCCGACCGAACTTGTTACTCCCACTGGCGCTGCGACTTCTAACCACCCTCGGGACACAGGTCAAATTAGGTGAGCGGGAGTGTTAAAAAAATCGGCTACAGCTGTGGTACAAAACGTTTTGAGCATCATCCCGAATATTCTGACGAAGCTTTTTGCTTGACGATAATTCTGCAATCTACAATGATGAGGTTATTTGTTATCGAAAGTGATATGGACCATATAAGCGGGGAGGTGATGGGGCATGTTGCCGGACTACTTTTGGAAAATGGTGCACTCGATGTCTCCTGGATTCCGATTTTTATGAAAAAAGGCAGACCTGCATATCATCTATCGGTGATATGCAAAGATGAATGACTATCGTTTGTTTGCTGATCTAATCATCATAAATACTCAAACTCTTGGGGTACGGGTTCAGAAAGTGCAGCGAATAATTGCATCTCGCAGCCACAAATCCATTCATTTTCTCGATCAGAGAACTATCTGAAAAAAGATGTGAATACAAAGGATATCGTTTTTCCAAGCTTGAATATGAAGCACTTGCTGCATTATCAAAAGAGAACAAAATTCCTTTGATTGATCTTACAGAAGAATATGTTCGTGCAGAAACAACGTTAGATCACAGGAATAGCCGAAGCTTGTTTATAGAAAGTCAGTCTTATTTTAATTGAGACTAGTTGCTCATGTTTCTTGTATAATTTTGGTTCATTTATATATTTTAGCAAATCTGTACTTTTTTTTTTAAAATTTTATTCGTTTCCAGGAGGAGCAATGCGCCGTTTTTTTACCTCAGAAAGCGTTTCTCAGGGTCATCCCGATAAAGTTTGTGATCAGATTTCTGATGCAATCGTAGATGCGATGTTGGCACAGGATCCAAATTCCCGTGTAGCATGTGAGACTTTGGCGACCACTGGACTTGTTGTTGTTGCCGGTGAAATTACAAGTAAAGCTGTTGTCGATTATCAGGGTGTTGTTCGAAAGACCATTCGCGAAATTGGTTATACAGATCCTGCTCTTGGGTTTGAAGCTGATAGCTGTGGAGTTCTTGTTTCGGTTCATCAGCAATCTGCCTGATATTTCTCAAGGTGTTACTGAGGGTGAAGGACTTCATAAAGAGCAGGGTGCTGGTGATCAGGGTATCATGTTTGGATTTGCCTGCAATGAGACTGCGACTTATATGCCACTTGCAATTCTTTTATGCTCATCGACTTGTTGAAGAACTGACTGCTGCTCGTGAAGAAAAGAGAATTCCATATCTCAGACCTGATGCAAAGTCACAGATTACTGTTGAATATGATGATCTGAAGCCTGTTCGAATTGATACTGTCGTGATTTCTACTCAGCATGCTCCTGAAGCATCGCATGAAACGATCAGAAAAGATGTGATTGAAAAAATCATCAAGAAGGTAATTCCTGCAAATCTTCTTGATGATAAAACCGTATACCATATCAATCCTACTGGTAGGTTTGTAATTGGTGGTCCACACGGGGATTCCGGTGTGACTGGTAGAAAAATTATCGTTGATACATACGGTGGTTACGGAGCACATGGTGGTGGTGCATTTTCTGGCAAAGATCCTTCAAAGGTTGATAGAAGTGCTGCATATGCTGCACGATGGGTTGCTAAGAATATCGTTGCCGCAGGTCTTTCATCACATTGTGAAATTCAGCTTTCTTATGCAATCGGTGTTGCAGAGCCAATTTCTATTCATGTTGATACTTACGGAACAGGAAAAATCTCGGATCATAAAATTTGTGAAATAATTACGAAGCTTTTTGATCTTCGTCCAGCTTCGATTATTAAAACTCTCGATTTGAAACGGCCGATTTATCGTGAAACAGCACGTAATGGGCATTTTGGTCGTGAATTACCCAATTTTACTTGGGAAAAGTTAAACATGGTTGACGCGATTAAAAAAGAAGCCGGCGTTATAATTCTTTTAATAGTAATCTTTAATTTTAAAGGATACAGTCTCTGACTGTATCCTTTTTTTATAATTTGTTTTTAAATATTGATAGCTCTTATTCGCTGATTAGTTAAGCCTGTAAAGGCATATTTTGTCAATTCTGTGAGTATATCGTAATTCGATAAAAACGAGGTGAAAAAATGGCCCGTATCATTAAAAAAAGAGCAACTTTCGGATCAGGTCTGGCGATTTAGGCTTGATGCTCCGCGTATTGCTAAAAAACGTAAAGCCGGGCAGTTTATTATTCTCCGTCCCACTTCACAGAGTGAAAGAATTCCACTTACAATTGCAGATGCAACTGCAGATGAGGGGTGGATCGAGATTATCTTTCAGGTTGTCGGACAAACAACTATTGATACTTAGCCGCTTTGAATGCGGGCAGTTCAATTCTTGATCTTGCCGGACCTCTTGGAAAAGCTACTCATATTGAAAATTTTGGAAAATGTGTTTGTATCGGAGGAGGAGTTGGTGTTGCTCCACTGTATCCAATTGTATGTGCATTAAAAGCCGCTGGTAATCGATGTCACAACAATTATTGGTGCAAGAAATAAAGATCTGCTCATCTTGGAAAAAGAAATGCAAGCGCAATCTGATTTACTGATTGCTACAACTGATGATGGGTCAAATGGAAAAAAAGGCTTTGTTTCAGATGTGTTCAAGGAACTTATTTCCGCTGGAGAAGTCTTTGATATCGCATTTGTAATTGGACCTGTTATGATGATGAAAGCTACTTCAAATCTCACCGTCACTACTGGTATTAAAACATTTTCATCATTAAATCCTATTATGATTGATGGGACCGGAATGTGTGGCGGGTGCAGAGTGACTGTTAATGGTGAAACTAAATTCGCGTGTGTAGATGGCCCTGAATTCGATGCTTCTGGAATTGACTGGAACGAATTGATTAGAAGACTGAACAGCTATAAAACGTTTGAATCTAAAGCACGTGAAGATCATGTTTGTCATTTGGAAGGTGCAGTTCAATGACTACAATAGAAAAAAATGCTAAAAAGAAAGACCGTGTTCCTATGCGGGAGCAGGACCCAAAAGTCCGTGGGAAAAACTTCGAGGAAGTTCCTTTCGGTTATAGTGAAGAGGAAGCAATAAGTGAAGCGAGCCGTTGTCTAAAGTGTAAAAAGCCTCTTTGTGTCGAAGGGTGCCCGGTTAATGTCAAGATACCTGAGTTTATCGGGCTTGATTGCCAACAGAGATTTTTCAGGGGCGGCTCAGAAAAATAAAAGAAACCAATGCACTTCCTGCAGTTTGCGGGCGAGTATGCCCTCAGGAAGAACAATGCGAGTCCCGTTGTATTCTTGGTAAAAAGGGAAGCGCTGTTGCAATCGGAAATCTCGAACGATTTGCTGCCGATTGGGAACGGGAAAAAGGATCTGTCAAAATACCCGAATGTAAATCTAAAAATGGCCTCAGAGTGGCTATTGTCGGTTCGGGGCCGGCAGGCTTGACATGTGCAGGCGAACTGGTTAAAGAAGGCTTTGATGTTACCATTTTCGAGGCGCTTCATGAAACCGGCGGTGTTCTGGTTTATGGAATTCCTGAGTTTCGTTTACCCAAGAGCATTGTTAAAAAAGAGATTGAATATCTTGAAAAACTTGGGGTGAAAATAGAGAAAAATTTTATAATAGGTAAAACCGCTACTGTTGACGATCTGCTTACTATAGAAGGTTTCAATGCGGTTTTTATCGGCTCTGGTGCTGGTTTACCATCTTTCCTTAAAATAAAGGGCGAGAACAGTATTGGTGTTTACAGCGCAAACGAATATCTTACCAGAAGCAATCTGATGCGAGCTTTCTCTTCAACTGCCCAGACTCCTATTATGAAAGCAAAAAGGGTAGTCACCGTGGGCGGCGGAAATGTGGCGATGGATGCTGCACGTACCGCACTTCGACTCGGGGCTGATAAATCGATGATCGTTTATCGTCGAAGTATAGAAGAACTCCCTGCACGTAAAGCTGAAATCCACCATGCACAAGAAGAGGGAATCGAATTTAACCTTCTTCGTAACCCTGTGGAGATAATCGCTGATGAAAACGGCTTTGTCAAAGCAATTCGGTGCATAAAAATGGAATTGGGAGAACCTGACGCCTCAGGACGAAAAAAACCAGTTGCTGTTAAGGGAAGTGAGTTTGATATTGAATGTGATGTCGTTGTCATCGCAATAGGCAATAATCCAAACCCGCTTATTCCTTCATCTACACCTGATATTGCGGTTTCAAAAAGAGGTACAATCGAAGCCAATGACGTTGATGGTAGAACATCAAAGAAATGGGTGTATGCTGGTGGAGATATCGTTACTGGTGCTGCAACGGTAATACTTGCAATGGGCGCTGGTAAGATTGCTGCCAAGAGTATAATTCAAGATTTGACTGAAAAGAAATGAGCCCTTGGGGGTTCATTTCTTTATTATCCTCAATCCTATTTTCATACCTCCTGAGATTATAAATCGTTATATACCGATTCATAGGTATGGGTGTTTAATTTAGTGTAGCAGTTTTCTGACACTTTTTTCGAATCAGTTCTTCTATGATCTTTCTTTTTTGTTGTTTCGAGCGGTAGATTAAGTAAAGGTATTAAGAAATGGAGTATCTCGTTGTAAGTGATTGTTCCCTGAAGCGATTCTTTCTTTACTACTAACAATGCATGCTGTGGTTTTTTAATCAGTAACTTCAAAGCGCAAGTAATATCAGTATCTGCTGTGACTGCATTAGAGCTCGAAATAGGGTCAGTAAGCTCTGCGATAGTGTAGTGTTTCCACTGGTCTTCCGGAATCTCATCGATCTTTTGTAAATTTACAACTCCTTGCACAGAACTGTATTGCATAACTGGATATATATTTTCATGAAATCTGTTATAATAGTCGATCATAAATAGATCCAGAGTTAGTGATGGGTGAACTGTGATTGGATCTCTTCGCATATAATCACCTACGCTTTCTCCATGTAGACTGCGTAACAACTGTTCCTTCTGATTTGTAATATCAAGAGCCGCTTTATATGAAAAACCAATTACTGTACACCATATTCCTGAGATAAAAAATCCTGCACAAATCAGGAATAATCCTCCAAGTATTGCAATTATTGCAATACTGTTTCCTAAATTTATAATCACTCTATTCGCAGATAAGCTAAACTTTTTTGAAAGAACATAGCGGATAACTATTCCAATGTCCAGTGGATAAAAAGGCAAAAAATTTACAACAGCAATCAGAAAATTAATAAAGAGCTGGTGCTTAAAAATGAGAACTAATACTGAAGAAATATTGGTGGAATTTGCCTGGATATAAATAACATACCAGCACAGGACAAAGCTAAAACTAAATAAAGGACCGCAAAGAGCGGCAATTGCTTTATATTTTGATGGATGAGAAAAAAGGTCATTAGGTTGTACACTGCCAAAAATGAAGACAACATTTTTACGGTTGTGTTTTTTTAAAAATAATAAACAAGCGCTATGTGAGAATTCATGCAGTAATAATGACAGTAGAAAAAAAGTGGCACCGCAAAAACTCCATAATAAAGATGTTACCTGATCCATATCAGGAAATGATTTTAAGATAGTATGATTGAAAGAACAGATAACTAATGGGAAAATTATTACCCAGCTTATATGAAAATGCAAATATCTTAATTGTAAAAAAAGTATACGAAAAAAATTCAAAAAATAGTTACGACAACGTCGCATTTGATGATACAGTATTCTTTAAGATAAATTTACTATATCCAGCAGTGATATCCAGAGAAAAATCTTTCGCCAGTTTAGATAACGTAGAAAGAAGCTTTTTTGTATAAGCATCTTCTTCTAAAGCTGCCAGACTCATAAAGAGGTTAAGGTCTTTTTGAGCATGTTTATGAGCAAAATCAAGGATGCTTTTTGCTGAAACCGTAGAGAATGCTTCTCCATGAGAAATTTCCGGAAGCGATTTTAAGCAATTGTAATTTGATAAGGCAAGAGGTTTTCCTCTATTACTTGTCGCTATCATCTCAAGGACAACATGCTGAACACGTTTCTTCCCTGCAAGATAGTATAAGAAAAGTTTATTAACAGAATCTGTACACCGTTTAGCCTGAGTCTCATAAAAAAGAGCAGTTTCAATTATTCGACTTAAAGCAAAGATAAGAAAATCCATGTATCTTTCGTTGTTAATCGGATGCTCAACACCTGGATTGGTTGTTTTTTCTTTCTGTTGCGGGTAGGTTTGTATGTGCATCACTTTTGATCTTCCTTGTTAATATTGTTCTGATTTTCTTGTTCAAATAGAGTATCAAATTGTGTGCCAATCTAAGCCGGTTCCCAAACTTCCTCGTTTCAATTTTTAATATTTTTTCAAAAATTCCAGAAAATTTAAATTTGAACTTTAATCTATAAAAATGCGAATTCTCGTTTTGAGAATCGAGTTATTAAAGTGCGAATAGTTTCTGATTATTCCATTAAGCCCCCATATACCCATTATGAATTTACCTGCTTTAAAAGAAAGTCAAGTTTGTAACTGATGTTGAAATTTGTCAATCTTACGGTACAATGATGAAAGTGAGATTCCCAGGGCATTACTGGTTTCGTATTTGTCTTCCTTGAAATGTTTGAGTGCTTTGAGAATGTGATTCTTTTCGATTTCGTCAATGCTCCACATCTCTTCGGTTTCTACCTGTTCTGTGCTGCTCTCCTGAATCGCAAACGGCTGGTTTATCCCGGGAAAATGCGCTGGGGAAAGCGCTTCACCATGCGATAATAGTAAAGCTCGCTCAATCATGTTTCTTAATTCTCTGATATTGCCAGGCCACGAATATTCAATTAAAATGTTTTCCACTATAGGATCAATAGGGAATGTATCGTAGCCAAAGGAACGCAGAATGTGTTTGATGAGTTCAGAAGTATCTTCTTTTCTTTCGCGTAAAGGAGGTAACATGATAGGGAAAATGCATATACGATAATAAAGATCTTTTCTGAAGTTACCATTCACAGATGCTTCTGTTAAGTCTCTATTTGTCGCACATATAAGCCGAAAGTCACTTGTTCTGATTTTATTTTCTCCAATTCGCCGAAATGATTTCTCTTCTATTGTTTTCAATAATTGAGCCTGAACATCAAGATCCATATCACCAATCTCGTCAAGAAAAAGTGTACCCCCATCAACAATTTCAATTAAACCAGAACGGTCCTTAATAGCTGAAGTAAATGCGCCTTTGGAATGCCCAAACAATTCACTTCGAAGCAATTCCCCCTTTAGGCTTGAGCAGTTAACTTCTACGAATGTTTCACCTTTTCTATCACTGTGTTCATGTATCCACCTGGCCAAAATACCTTTCCCTGTACCAGTTTCACCGTATAACAATACTACTGTATTGTTTAAGGCTGCTACATTTGCGTACTGCATTGCCTTCTCAATTGCAGCGCTTTTCCCAAAATAGGGCTCAGTTTTCTGTGGAGATAACCTTTGGTAAATGCAGTCACGTTTTCTAAGTTCTTCGATCTCAAGGCTTTTCTTTAAACTGGTGACAAGATTATCCATTGTGACTGGTTTTGTGAGGAAATTATGAGCTCCGTACTTAATTGCCTTGACAGCAGTGGGTATATCACTTTTACCTGTTATGACAATAATTGCTAATCCATTATGGGTCGAGTGTAACTCTGCAATCCAATCTAAGGCATTACCATCAGGAAGTGATAAATCTAAAAGGATCCCATCAAATACCTCTGCGCTTACTAAGGCTTTCGCTTCCTTAAGTGATTTTGCAGATTCTGTAGTGAATCCACTTTTAGCAAGATATCTGGAATATCCAAATAGTGTTGCTTCCTCATCGTCCACGAGCAAAATCTTTGGCAGTTTCATATTTAACCTCATATTTTATATTTTTTTGGATGATGAGATTGGAAATAGAAATCTATTTTTTGTTAATATGATGCATTGCGCTGTATTGATATGAGCAAATACAGTGACTTTCTTAATTTGAGATTTTTTTTTCAATGAAACATTAAATACTGCAGAAAAACTATTCGGAAAAAATCGAAAGAAGATGTAAAATAATCGAACTGAAAAAGACATGCAATACCTAAAACGACTTTATCAACGAATAAGCATGTTTATCTTTTCTCGTGCTTCTTTGCATTCTGGTGATATATTCTCATTATCGAAACAGTACATCTCTAATAATGCTGTCCAGGCTCTTATACTCATTTGCTTATTATCAACATTTGGCTTCATCATAAACAACGCATCACGAATGCGGGCAAGATAAAGTGCCGCATTTTTCTGAGTATTTTTTCTGAAGTGCGTAGGCATTGAGCGTGCTTTTTTAAAATCGTCCTCTGCTCTTTCATATTGCCTTTTTTTGTAATAACATTCTCCTCGCAGGCAAAAAAATAACCCGTCATTACTGATTCTTCTTTCTGAAAATGATAGTGCCTTATCGACTTGATCAGTTTTAATATAAGACTGAAGGAGAAAAACAGTGTAAGATGAAGAACTCTCTTTGTTAAGCTGTTCTACATCAATTCGTTCAAATAGGCTGATTGCTTGTAAGTAATTACCTGAATTAAATACTTTTACAGCTTTCCCAAACTGTATCTCATCAACTTTCTTGTGTGGCTCTGATTTTTTATTTGATATCTTAATATCTGTAGTAGCAGTTGTGGTACTCTTTGCATTGTTGATGGGTAAAGAGTGATTATTAACAGCAGTTATTGTACTAGTCCTCTTTTCGTAAGCATCATCCCAATATTTGTTTAGTAAATACGCACTTAAGAATATTAAAATAATGAACAGAAATAAAAAAAGTTTTAATGGCAATTTGAATAGTGGTTTATTGCTTTTATGTTGAATAGAAATAGTAAAGGGATTCGCAATATATTTACTAATTATCTCTTCTGGATCATGAGAGGTGAGTTTTTTTAGAATTAATGAGAGATCTTTATCAAATTCATCTGCATCGGAATACCGATCATCCATTTTAAGGCTGAGGCATTTTTCTATAGATGCATTTAGCTGCTTAGGAATATCTTTGCATAATGCGGTAACGGGAATATATTGTCCTTTTGTCTTTCTGTTGATTAACTCGGCAAGCATCTTCTGAGGAAAAGTTTTTGCACCGGTAAGCATCTCGTATAAAACAGCACCAAGTGAATAGATGTCAGCTCTCTGGTCTAATTTATCACCATTCAACTGTTCCGGACTTAAATAGGCAAAAGTCCCCATCACTTTGCCATCTACAGTATGGAGGCTTACATCACTTGGGCGGGCTATTCCAAAATCTGCAAGTTTAACAATGCCTTTTGATGATATAAGAATATTTGCCGGCTTAATATCACGATGAACCAAGCCATCATAGACTTTACCATACAAGGTAAGGTCCTGCCTGTGAGCAAATTGTAATGATTTACATAAAGCTCGAGCCAACGATATGGCAAATGTTATTGGAAGACGATTATATTTTTCGAGTACTTCCTTTAATGATGGGCCATCGACATATTCCATTTCTATAAATGGAATCGAATTCCAGTACCCCATTCCATAGATCTCAACAATGTTACTATGCCTGAGGTTTGCTGAAATCTTTGCTTCTGTTTCTAAACGGTTTTTCGATTCCTCATCAAAGCCTGGCTTTAAAATTTTTAAAGCCCGTATAACCTCAAGTTGCTCGTGCCATACTTTGTAGACATTTGCCATACCCCCGGCAGCAATCAAATCGACAATTCTGCAATACCCAAGTCGATCCCCAGGTTGAGGCATTTGGTCTTTTATCGCTGGATCAAAACCATGGGTATTAAAATCCAAACTTTCTTTATTTGTTGGACTCATAGCTTAAGCTTAGGTTTATTCTTGCTTTGTTGTATATACCTGTACATTTTTTAAAGGTAAGTCCCTGATCTGAAGAATGCATATAGACAAATTTCTATTCTATCTTTAAAAATTCATTTATAAGCGGCATTATAAATACACTTCATTTTAAAATATAATCGGGCAGTTGAAATTAGAAGATGGTAATCTCTTTTTCCTTTGATGTGCGGGTTATATTTTTTCAAATTAATTCTACTTTGTTAGATTGAAGTATTATTGTGACTGATACAAAACTGTTCACTTTTAAGTTACTAATTTAAAAGAGGGGCGGTTTTAAGATGATCAATGAAATTCATTATAATAAAAGTAGGATTGGTAACTTGGAATAAATTACAAATAGAAAATGATTCTAATTTAACAGTGGATCGACTATGACTTTTTCTCTGCATCGGACTCATTCTTGTGGTGAATTAAAAGACAATAATGAAGGTGAATCTGTAATTCTTAATGGCTGGGTTCATAACTGGCGTAATCATGGGGGAATTATTTTTATTGATCTGAGAGATCGTTATGGAATTACTCAGGTTGTATTTAATCCGCAACTGAAACTGAAACGCTTGCCGATAAAGCGGCTGTTTTGCGTCATGAATATGTAATTGCCATTAAGAGGTATAGTTCATAAACGTCCTCCAAATATGGCAAATCCCAAAATGCCCACCGGCGAAATTGAAGTATTGCGAACCAGCTGGAAATATTAAATGATGCAGCAACACCACCATTACATATCAACGATCCCGATGCTTCAGAATCAGAAGAACTGCGTTTCAGATACCGCTATCTTGATTTGCGAAGACCTCTGTATGCAGCGTAATATCATCTTTCGCCATCTTGTTGCAGCTGAAGCTCGGAAATATCTCTGGGCATAATGGGTTTACTGAGATTGAGACTCCGATTCTAATGAAAAGCACACCTGAAGGAGCACGTGATTTCTTAGTACCCAGTCGGCTTAATAGGGGTAAATTTTATGCTTTACCGCAATCTCCTCAGACTTATAAGCAAATTTTGATGGTTGCAGGATTTGAACGATATTTTCAGATTGCCCGATGTTTCAGGGATGAGGATCTTCGCGCTGATCGTCAGCCAGAATTTACTCAAATTGATGCAGAGTTGTCATTTATTGATGAAAATGATATTTATAAAATCTTTGAGGGGATGATTGTCATCAATTTTTAAAAACTGTCTTGATCTTGAGATAAAAACGCCTTTTCCAAGAATGACCTATGATAAGGCATTTCATACTTATGGAAGTGATAAACCTGATCTGCGTTTTGATCTTCCTATTAAAGATGTAACTGCCTGTTTTTCAAATTCAGAATTTAAAGTATTTCAGCTCTGCGATTGAAGAACAAAGGTTATATTGCAGCGCTCGCTGCACCACAGTGCTCTGATTTGTCAAGAAAAAACATTGATGATCTTACAACACTTGTGGGCAAATTTGGCGCAAAAGGGTTAGTGTGGCTTCGATATACCGATTCCGGTATTGAGGGACCATCACGGAAATTTTTTACTGATTCAGAAATCGAAAAACTAATAAAAGAAACAGGCGCTACTACGGGTGATATGCTCTTTTTGATCGCGGCTTCAGAAAAAGTATGCTTTACCTCAATGGGGCAGCTACGTCTGGAAATTGGAAAACAACGAAAGTTAATCCGAAAAGATGAGTTCAATTTTTTGTGGTTAAATGAGTTCCCGCTTTTTGAGTATAGTGATGAAGAGCAGCGATATGTTTCGGTTCATCACCCATTTACATCACCACTCGAAACTGATGTTGCTCTTCTAAGCACTCCTGAATATTATAAAGCACGAGCTCGTGCTTATGATCTTGTACTTAATGGTTTTGAAGTTGGCGGTGGGAGTATCAGAATTCATCGCAGGGAAGTGCAGCAGAAAGTTTTTGAACTTCTTGGAATCAGTGCTGAAGAAGCAGAGAATAAATTTGGTTTTTTATTAAAAGCACTTATCATTTGGAGCACCTCCTCATGGTGGAATTGCGTTTGGTCTCGATCGATTAGTGATGCTAATGCTTGGGCTTGATAGTATTAGGGATACAATTCCATTTCCAAAAACTTCAGCAGGAATTTCTTTAATGGATAATGCACCTGATAATGTAAGTGAGTCAACAGCTGAAGGAGTTGGGAATAAAGAAGTTGATTCAGTAGAGGTTCAACAGAGAATACTGAGCGGCTTTCGAGGTTTCTATTTCCCTTGACTTGATCCGTCAGTAAGAAACTATTATTAAACAAAACCTTGACCTTTTTGCAATTTATCCGGTAAAATTAGGAGGTCTTAATGTCCAAACTTTCTAAGGTCATTTATATTGGTGCTTTTAGCGCTCTAGTTGCCATCGGTGGGGCTGGTTGTACAAAAAAACCCAGTCAGGAAGAAGTCTCAAAACTAGAGCAAGCCAGAGTTGCTGCTGAAAGTGCAGAAAAAAAACTGTCTGAACTTCGTCAGGAACGAATGCAGCTTGAACAGGAGTTACAGAGCAAACAATCTGAACTTTCAAATAAAGAAGGTGAACTCGACAGCCTCCAGGCAGAGCAGAAATAAAGTACACTTTCTACGATTGTACGTATTGCGGGGGATTATCTACGGGATTAACGCACTGTTTTTTATACCTTTGGCAATTTCCGGAGAACAGAAATCCTCAGCGCAATATAGTATCGATTTGGTTTCCTTACATGATAAAGAGATGCTTGCTCGTGAACAAATTGTGCAGGAGCAGTCTCAAATCAGTCAGTTACGGAGACAAATAGCAGAAGCGGATCAAAAAATAAATAAAGCTGTTAATGATCAGTACAGCATATTTGGCATCACTAAATCGGAGATCGAAAGAGCTGAACAGGTACTTAAAAATTTACGCAAAAAAATAGATGAGCTCAAGAACATCCCCTCAACAGAACTAATAAAGAAAAAAGACCTTATACACGAATGTACCACTCAACTTTTGCTACTCGAGTCCTCTTCTGTAGTAAAGTTTAGAATATTCTCCAAAACCATATCAGAACTGAATAAGGCACTGTTGCAAATTAGTAGTGTAATAGAAACTGAATTTAGTGATACGGCTACTGAAAATTTAAATCAACCAGAAAAAATTACCACTGATTTTCAAGAAAAAAAACAGCCAAAGACAAATTTTTCGTTTGATACATATACAGTTAAAAACAGTAATGAGACATTGTTTATTATTGCAGGTTATGAACAGATATATGGTAATTCCCATCAGTGGTACAAAATATACAAAGCAAATAAAGATTTAATAAACGAAAATTACCAGCAGTATAAAGACACTGCTGAAAATGCAAAAATTATCAATCCGTATGACTTAATTTTTCCCGGACAGATCTTGCGAATTCCACGCAGAGATTAATCATATAGTGGGAGTTATTTTATTTCGGAGATAGTATTAAATTTCAGCTCTTTCAATCACTCGGGTGAAGAATGTATCTTTGATTATATAAGATAGCTTCCCGGATTCCATAGAAACGAGAGCCTAAATCAAAATCATATTTAATGGTGAAGCAAAAGTGATCGGACCAAAGAAATAATCATGCCCAGGTTAAATGCAAAAGGTGATACTCGCTTATTAGCATTAATAAGAAAATACAGAATGAAAGTTAAACTCCATGGAATTATATCTATTCCATTGATTGTGTTAGTCGGATCTATTCTGGCGGTAGCATTTCTATTTCCATACACTAATTCGGTACAATTATTTAATTTGCCAAAAGTTGGAGAAGTATCAAAAGAAACGATTATTTCGCCTTTTACTTTTGATATTATTCGATCTCCAGAAGAACTAGAACGCGAGCGAAAAAAAGCGGAAGATCAGGTTTTACTGGTTTTGCAGTATGATTCGGCTAATCGTGGTAATGTGCGTAAAAAAATTGTGAATCTGAGAGAAATTATTAATGATTTATCAAAAAAAAATACACCGGATTCAGTGAAAACTGCATTGAACAAGGCATTGGCAAGAGAATTGTCTTCGTCAACAATAGAAGCGCTGGTGGCTAATCCTAAACTGATAGAGGACGCATTGAGTTTTGCAATGCAAACACTTGATAAAGGTGTATCTGCTGTACAGATCGTTTCATCTCTGGACAAACTTGCGCAGTTACGGTCACGCTATAATACTTCATTTGAAAAGTATGTTTTGTATCATCAGGATTTCTTATCATTGCGGAAAAGCAGTAATGAAACCACAATCAGGGTAGCAGATGTACCTGTCAAGGAAATTGCAATCGAAGAAGTTATTAAAAAGTATAAGGATTTACGTCAATATAGCGATGACGCATCGAATGCTCTTTATGAATTATTATATGTCTATATGAAACCAAATATTCAAATAGACAATACACTCACCTTGACCAGAAGAGAAAAAGCAGCAAATGATGTACTTGCAATTACTGGAAAAGTGATTAAAGATTCAGAAATTGTCAGAAAACATCAGGAAGTGACTGCCGATATTGTAGCGAAACTTAAGTCACTGCAGGTAGCATACGAAAAAATGGGTAGTTATCAGGAGAAGCGGAAAATAAACGCCAATAATGCAGGACGTCTGCTGCTTGCCATTATACCTCTTCTTTTTCTTGCTTTTTATTTGTACAGGTTTGAAAACAGAATCGTTAAAAACAATAAACATTTGATTGCATTAGCGGTCATTCTGGTTCTTCAATTGATAATAATCAGATTCGGATTGATTATAGTATCAAAACTGTTTGAAGCTACAAATGAGACTACATTTTTGGTTCCTGAATATTTAATTCCAATTTTTACCTGCTCAATATTAACTGCTATACTGTTCAATTCCCGGCTTGCTTTTGCCTTGACATTATACACAAGCGTCGTTCTGGGAATTGTTTTGGGCTTTCATCAATACTTTTTTCTGTACGGACTTTTATCTGGAGCAATTTCAATTTACTGTGTGCGGAATATCAGATACCGTCTCCATTTTTTCAAAGTAATTCCTCCTATTTTAATAATTTCTCTTATTGTAATAACATTCTGGCATCTCACTAATTTTAAAATGTCGTTTATCTCTTTTACCGAAAACTGTCGCATTTTCATTAGTCAGTGTAATCATTTCAGTATTTCTTATCAATGATGTTGACACCGCTATTTGAAAAACTGTTTGATATTACAACTGATATGACACTTGTTGAGTTATCAGATATGAATCATCCGATTCTTAAACGTTTATCAATTGAGGCTGCAGGGACTTATAATCATAGTGTACTTGTTGGAAATCTTGCAGAATCTGCAGCAGAAAGAATAGGGGCAAATGCTCTTCTTGCCAGAGTTGCATCATATTATCATGACATAGGAAAAATTGAAAAGTCGGATTATTTTGTTGAGAACTGTCTTCCAGTTGACAAAAACGACATAATAAACTAGCTCCATCAATGAGTGCGCTTGATCATCTGTTCTCATGTAAAAGATGGTGTGGAACTCGCAATGAAACAGTAAATTGCCTAGAATCATTCAGGATATGATAATGCAGCATCATGGTACAAGCACAGTGTCTTTTTTCTATGAAAAAGCACTTGAGCAGGATCCGCACAAACAGGTTCAGGAGCAGGATTTTAGGTATAATGGTCCGGTTCCTCAGACTCGTGAAGCTGCTATAATAATGCTTGCTGATTCGGTTGAAGCTGCATCAAGAAGTTTAGGTACCAGTTCTCCAAAGCTCTTACGGGAGCTTGTTAAAAAAATTATCACGTGATAAATTTCTTTCATCTCAGCTTGATCAGAGTGATTTGACATTAAAAGATCTTGATTTGATTATTGAAGGATTTATGCCGGTTCTTCAGGGAATTTTTCACTCCAGAATTGAATATCCAAAAGGAGTCTAGATTATGCAACAGAAAGCAGCAAATTTTTCCAGAACACATTTTTTTATTGATCGTAAATTTCAGGGTCGCTACATGATTACCTTCCTTATTCCGATGCTGATTCTTCTATTGTTCATGCTCTTTACACTTATATTTCGCATCAGTGACAATAATTGATATCAACAACCCGCATTATTAAAAAGGATATTGAAAATAAAATATCACTTGAGCTGCAGGATCAAACTGAGCCGTCTATTGATCAGTACAAATCTATCTCTCAATGGAATATCTGAATATATCAGGACCTTTTCTTCAAATAAGGAATTTAAGCAAACAATTCTTCAGTTCACTGCTTGTGGGTTTTTGGAATTGGAATGGTACTGGTGATGGTTCAGATTGTTTTACTGACTGTTTTCTTTTCTCATAAAGTTGCTGGGCCTGTATATCGGTTTGAGAAGGTTTGTCACAATATGATCGCAGGTAATTATACCGATGAGATTCATTTACGTAAGGGTGATGAAATGCAGAATCTGTCCCTTCTTTTCAATGAAGTGTTACGGAAAACCCGGGAAAGGTTGTCTGCGCTGAATAATTCTCAAAATGATAATGAAAAAAAAGAAATTATATCAAATTTGCAAATTTAATTTGACTTCTATTTTTAATATAAAGTAATTTTAATTGTCTTTTTAAGGAAAACATAATGAACGGTTTATTTTCACCAATTAATGTTAAGCTTTTTGCAGTAAGTATTATTGTCCTCATAATTGGATATGTACTTTTAGCTCAGGGACCTGTTAATAATCCCTTGTCTAAAAGTGTGGCACCAATTATATTAGTGACCACTTATTGTGTGTTGATTCCGATATCAATTGTTTTCAGTGGAAAAAGTAAAGCGAAGTCAACACAAGATAAGAAGGGCGTTTAGCTCAGTTGGTATAGAGTACCTGCCTTACAAGCAGGATGGTCGTAGGTTCGATCCCTACAACGCCCAATTATATAGAAGTTAATGGACTGGTAGTTCAGCTGGTTAGAACGCTGGCCTGTCAAGCCAGAGGTCGCGAGTTCGAGCCTCGTCCGGTCCGTAAATTTAAAGCCTGCTTTTAATAAGCGGGCTTTTTTTTTCACCTGATCTTTTCTTCAAAATTACAAATCATATAAAGTTTCATCCCGCAGCGGTGCTTTCCTTTTACTGGTTCCTTTTCCAGTTGCATTTAATTTAAAAAGATCATTTTCATCAATATCGCCAAGCTGCTGTTCTATAGAATCAGGATCTTCTCCTGACTCCATTCTACTGAGCGCTTCTTCCATTTTATCACCGAGCTTGAGACCGGTCATCGATGAAAGTTTGCGCATGAGATTAGCTGCCTGTCGGGGATCATCTTCATTCAGGGATTCTGCTTGTGAAGCTAACGATTCAATTGCATGTTCCATCTTGGATTCATCTATGGGTATATCGGGTAAACCATCTTCAGATTCCTGATTTTTGGTCTTACCTGTAAAAGCAAACTGCGATACCATTCTCTTTAAAGAATCTCCATTACACTTTGGACAATTCGGAGTTTTCTCTGTATTGATTATTTTAGAAAAAAAGGTAAAAATGGTATTACAATCTGAGCAGTAGAATTCATACATTGGCATGGCTACTCTCCTTATGAATATTGATTTTTATAATGTAAAAATAACCAAATAACATGATAATTACATAATAATTAGAGCTGAATTTTAAATTACTTGCATGCAAGACAAAATATTTCATTATTTATTGATATATAATTTTTTGAAAATTTGAGACTATGGAGAGGATAGCCGAACTCGGTTTTTTTAAAAATATTAAAGGCATTCCGGAAAAGAGAATGCCTTTCCAGAAAGGATTTCAGAAGGGATTCGGTCCGGTGACAGATTCGTTATTTTCAAATGTACACCACTCTGTAAAAGAACCTTCATAGATTTTTACATTTGGAAAGTTCATGACGAATTTAAAGACTATGAAAGCACAAGTGGCTTCTCTTCCCGTTCCACAATACAGGATAATTGTTTGTGAGGGATTAATTTTTTTTTCATTGATAAGTTCCTGAATCTGATGTTCAGGGCGCAGGAGCAGTGCATTTGATTGTGACATGAAATTTTTCCAGGGCAGGTTAATAGCACCGGGAATGTGTCCTGGTTTACTCCAGATACTTTCCCCCTGGTAAACTGAGTGTGGGCAAATATCGATGAGTACTGATTGGGGATCATTTTTTAATTCAATGAACTGCTGGTAATTGACAAAGAAATCGCTTTGAACGGTAGTCATGTAGTTGTTTGTTTTTACTACAGGGAATTTCTGATCAAGATCATAACCTGCTTCAATCCAGGAATCAATTCCACCGTTGAGGATATAGATTTCCTTGTGGCCGAAGCGGGCAAGAGAATATGCAGCCATTGTTTGTTCAAGTCCATCCCCCTGATGAGAAAATCTCCCTTGACCGGAGTAAACTACGACTGGCATGGAGTTATTAAGTCCGGCTTGAGCCAGGATTGTTTCGAATATTTGTGTCGGAACCAAAGCAGCTGGCTGATTATGAATATAGCAGCGGAAATGTTGTTCGTTAATATAAACAGCTCCAGGTATATGTTCTTTAATATAGTCATGAACATCTGGCTGGAAATCAAGAATATGAAAATTACTGAGATTGGATTTTAGCCAGTCGATATTTACATATTTAATTGAGGTATCATGTGCCATAGTGTTCTCTCTTTACAATAATAGGAAAATGAAGGGTTAGGTTCAGGTGGTATAATGGGTTGATGATACTTTGGGTGATCATTGATTAATACCCGGGCTGAAGAAACCGCCTTTAGCAAGAGAGGTCAATTGTTTATCAGCTTGTATTTCTTCATCGAGAGTTCCCTGGAGTAAATCTGCGATATCGTCGAAACCGAGTTCGCGTGCATAAGTTCGTAAAGCACTATAGGTGGTGATTTCGTACTGTCCGATTTTTTGGGCTGCTGAAATAAGCGCAGAATCTTTAATAGCAGGATCGCCTTCCAGACTTATTATTTGATTTTCTTCATTTATTAGTCCTTGCATTCCTTCGCATTGATGGTAATTGTGGTCGATGCCCAGTTTTTTAAACACTTCAGTTAGTCTGGATATTTGATTTTGAGTAATTTTCTGATATGATTTAAAGGTTTGTTTAAGGTCGGGAGAGGATGCGGCGTAAGCCATTTTGGGGAGATTTTCTGCCAGCTGAACTTCCGCATTGTAAATTTGCTGCATTTGATTTATCAATAAATCTTGAAGTGTGTTTAATCTCATCAGATTACCTCCAGGTAAATTATCGGGAGATGCTTTTTTGAAATAATAATAATGCAAAGTTAATGCCTGTGCAATCAAGTACCTGAATAACTGTTCTCAAAATGGGAATAAATTGACATAGATTTATATAAGGGATAGCGTCAGGACTAGGGGGAAATAAGAGGAATGGGTAAGAGTAGATAGATAAATGACAGGGTACTTTTAAATCGATCGAGCGGAGTTGCCTGACTCTGGCATGATACTTGCCCGAATTATTATGTAAAGCAGATATTCTGGTTAGAGAAGAACAACGATGGGGCTCTCTCAATGATTAAAAAAATCTTAATAACCGGTGGTGCAGGATTCATTGGGTCACATTTAGCAGACCATTTGTTGAAAAAAAATTATGAAGTAAAGATTTTGGATAACTTGACAGATCAGGTACATGGTCCCGGTGCCGTATGGCCAGATTACCTCTCAAAAGAGATAGCGTTTATTAAAGGAGATATAAATAACCCGGAAATAGTACAAAATGCACTTTCCGGTGTGGATGCAGTATTCCACTTTGCCGCTTCAGTTGGTGTCGGTCAGAGTATGTATAGGATTTGCAGATATACAGAAGTAAACAATATGGGGACCGCGCTCTTACTTGAAAATCTGATTGGTAAAACTGTTAAAAAACTGGTTATCGCCTCAAGCATGAGTGTTTACGGCGAAGGTCTCTACAAAAATTCAGATGGTATTTTGCAAAATCATGTAGCTCGTTCAATTGAGCAGCTGAAGCGTTCTGCCTGGGAACCGTTGGATTCCAACAATATTCCTCTGGAGGCGATGCCTACACCTGAAACAAAGCAACCAAATCTGGAATCTATCTACGCTCTCTCTAAGTATGGGCAGGAACGCATGGCCCTCATGGTGGGACGAGCTTATAATATCCCTACTGTCGCGTTACGTTTCTTTAATGTTTACGGTTCACGTCAAGCTTTATCTAACCCCTATACTGGAGTCCTCGCAATTTTTGCTTCCAGATATCTGAATGGAAAGGGGCCGGTTATCTTTGAAGATGGTTTGCAAAAGAGAGATTTTGTCGCCGTATCAGATGTTTGTAATGCCTGTTCGCTGGCTTTGGAAAATCCGGATATATCTGGACAGGTATTTAATATCGGAAGCGGTCATCCATATACAATAAGAGAAATCGCTGAAAAAACCGGTAAGGTCCTCTGCAAAGAACATATTGAACCCGTTATAAGTGGAAAGTATCGTTTTGGGGATATCCGGCATTGTTATGCTGACATTTCTCTTGCACAAAGAGTGCTTGGTTATAAACCGGAAATAACGTTAGAGAACGGCCTTTTAGAGTTGTCCGAATGGCTCAAGGGTCAAATAGCTCATGATCAAATAGACTTAGCGAATACTGAACTGATTGAACGGGGATTGACAGTATGAAAAAACAGTTTGGTGAATCAAAAGTTTTAATTACTGGTGGTGCAGGTTTCATTGGAACCAATCTTGCCGATCGTCTTTTGGCAGGCGGAAGTGAGGTAGTAATTTTCGATAACCTTTCGCGTGGAGGTTCAGAACTCAATCTTGAGTGGCTTCAGAAAAAATATGGCACCAAGCTAACCGTAAAAATAGGTGATATACGAGATTTTGAAGCGGTTAAAGAGGCACTCCAGGATGTTCAGCATGTCTTCCACCTTGCCGCTCAGGTCGCAGTTACCAAAAGCTTACAGATGCCTTTTGAAGATTTCGAAATTAACCTCAAAGGTACTATCAATCTAATCGAAAATATCAGAACTATTGAAAATAAACCTGACCTCCTTTTTACTTCTACAAATAAAGTGTTTGGCAGTTTATCAAACATTGCGCTTTCAAAATCCAAGACCCGTTATAAATCCGATGACCAGTTAATAAGAGATAATGGTATCAGTCAAAATACTCTGGAATTTTGCAGCCCCTATGGCTGTTCAAAAGGTGCTGCAGATCAGTACATACTTGATTATTCCAAAAATTTCGGGTTTAATGCTGTTGTATTCAGAATGAGCTGCATTTACGGACCTCATCAATACGGAAATGAAGATCAGGGGTGGGTGGCTCATTTTTTAATTCGTGCTTTGGATTGCATTCCGGTAACGGTCTTTGGTGACGGATGTCAAGTCAGAGATATTCTGTTTGTGGATGATCTGATTGACGCAATGGTTCTTGCACAGCAAAATGTGCATCTACTTACCGGTCGCGCATTTTCGATCGGAGGAGGGCCGCAGAATACTATTAGTATTCTTGAGCTGCTTGACCATATTCAATCGATACACGGTCATACACCTCCCATTAAGTTTACTTCATGGCGCTCTAGTGATCAAAAATATTATGTATCAGATATCTCCACCTTTTCTAAAATAACTGGATGGAATCCAAAGGTTTCGGTTACTGATGGTATTAAAATCCTTTATTCATGGCTAAAAGATAATAGAGAGCCGTCAATTCATAGCGAGGCACCGCAATCGATGCCATTTTCATTCACGGACAAAAGAATCTGAAAAAATTGATTCTCAGGTATTCACATGTAATCAAAAAAAAGGAATTTTCCTGATGAAAAGCGCTCAATGTGATAAACCAAAATCGTTTCAGTTAGTTGATATCGAAATAAAAGCGCCTGGCGATAATGAAGTGGTGATCAAAATGGAAGGATGTGGAGTCTGTGGATCGAATTTACCTGTTTGGGAAGGAAGGCCATGGTTTAATTATCCTTTAGATCCTGGTACTCCCGGGCATGAGGGGTGGGGGCGAATAGAGGATGCGGGTAAAATGGTTAGAAACTTTTCTAAAAATGATCGGGTTGCCATATTATCCAGTCATGCTTTTGCTGAATATGAAACTGTTTCGGAAGACCATATTGTCAAACTCCCATCCCACATTGATTCTATTCCATTTCCAGGTGAACCGCTTGGATGTGCATTTAATGTATTCAAGAGAAGTGAAATTCGACCAGGACAGAAGGTCGCAGTGATAGGGGCAGGTTTTCTGGGAAATCTGATCATGCAATTGGCTGTAAAGAAGGGGGCCGAGGTATCTGCTATTTCTAAGCGCAAATTTTCTCTTGAGATAGCGCGAAGGTATGGAGCCAGGGAGTGTTTTGAATTGAAAAGCAAGGAAAAAGCTGTTTCAGAGATAAATAGTAGTAACAGGGATGGTTTTGATTGTGTTATCGAAGCGACCGGGTATCAGGAATCCCTTGATCTGGCTGGTGAAATTATAAAAAATCGGGGTCGATTGATAATTGCGGGGTATCATCAGGATGGGATGCGGACGATTAATTTACAGCAGTGGAACTGGAAAGGAATAGATGTTATAAATGCGCACGAAAGGGACAATTCAATTTACTTACAGGGAATGTGTGAAGCTGTTGATGCGATTGTTTCTCAAGAGATCGATATTTTACCATTATTTACACATGTATTTGCAATTGATAACATAAACATAGCTTTTGAATTATTAAAGAACAGGCCCGAAGGATTTATAAAGGCATTGGTGACACTATGAACGGCCAAAAAAAATTAAAGGTGGCTTTTATTGGCGTAGGGTGGATTGGTCTCAATCGAATGGAGGCGTTAGTAAATTCCGGGTTAATCGAAACTGCTGCAATAGTTGATATTTCAGAGGAAAACGCCAAACAGGCTCAAAGAATAGCTCCTGGAGCAAAGGTGTTCAGTTCAATTAACAAAATAGCAGAAATGGAACTTGATGCAGTGGTGATTGCAACTCCAAGTGGACAGCATTATGAGCAGGTTATGACCGCGCTCGGTAGCGGTTATCACGTCTTTTGTCAAAAACCGCTTGGCAGAACAAAATATGAAATTGAAACAATTGTTAATGAAGCTAAGAGGAAAAACAGGGTACTTTGGGCTGATATGTCATATCGCTATACTAAAGCCATGCAGATTATCAAAGGTGAAATTGATAAAGGAGTCATCGGAAAAATTTACGCGTTAGAAGGCGTTTTCCATAATGCTTATGGTCCGGATAAAGCGTGGTTTTATGATCCTCAGCAGTCCGGGGGAGGCTGTGTTATTGATCTTGGGATTCATCTGGTTGATTTGGCATTATGGGTTACTAATTTTCCAAAAATCGAGAAATTGACAAGTAATTTGTATGCGAATGGTAAACGAATTGTTGGGAGACAGGAAGGAATAGAAGATTTTGCCTGTGCTCAGATGAATTCCAGTAATGGGATCGTTGTGAATATAGCTTGTTCCTGGAATCTTTCAGCAGGAAAGGATGCAATCATTAAGTTTACGGTCTATGGAACAGAAGGGACTTTATCAATGGAAAATCATAATGGTTCCTTTTATCAATTTAAAGCTTACCATTTAAAAAAAAGGTATACAAATGAGCTATGTCATGAGGATGGAAACTGGGGAGGAATGGCTATTTGTGATTGGGCAAAAATGGCGTTGATATCCGGTAATTATCATAATAGATCTGAGCAATTAGTGAAGGTTGCTGATGTGATAGATTTCATTTATGATAAAAGTAAATAATAGGGTAAGGAGTATGGGCAAAATGCAAAATGCACAAATAACTACTGACCACAATATAATAAGAGAATGGATCGAGTCAAGAGGTGGAATACCGGGGCGAATTACCGCAAAGCAAACTCCTACAGAAGATGAAGGCGTGATAGATATCAGGTTTCCAGATTCAAATTCAGGCAAAAACATTATCCCGATATCCTGGGATGAGTTTTTCTCGAAATTCGATCAGTCGCATTTGGCTTTTGAATATGAGAGTGAACGCAAAAGTAAATTTTTCAAATTTATCTGGCGCAATGGAGAATAGGATGTTCTCACAAGTAAGAAAACCATTACGGAGAATACTGATGACTGCAGATGCAATTGGCGGTGTGTGGACGTATGCAATTGAGTTAGCAAAGGAATATAAAAAAAGAAATATTGAAGTGGTAATGGTTGTGATGGGTGGGATATCTGATCAGAATTTAAAAAATGATATACAAAAATACGAAAATATAGAATTGATAGAAAGTAAATACAAACTTGAGTGGATGGAAAACCCATGGGATGATGTTGATAAGGCTGGTGAATGGCTATTGGAACTTGAGATGTTGTTTAATCCGGATATTATCCATTTAAATGGCTATACTCATGCTGCTCTTGTCTGGAATCGGCCGGTTCTGGTTGCAGCGCATTCCTGTGTATGTTCCTGGTTTGATAACGTAAAGGGAACGGAGATTCCGGATGAATATAGAGAATATAAAAAAAGAGTAATTGAGGGACTGGCTTGTGCTGATCATGTAGTCGCGCCAAGCTACGATATGTTAAAGAATATAAACAAACACTATGGTCCTGTTAAACAATCAACAGTTATTTACAATGGTAATTCATTACTGAATGGTTTCAAGACAAAAAAAGAAAAGTTTGTATTAACCGCTGGAAGAATTTGGGATGAGGGTAAAAATATTGAGTCACTCGCACGGATCGCTTCACAGCTGGATTGGGAAGTTTATGCTGCAGGTGAAGGTGATGTAAAGGGAACTAAATATAAAAATTTTAAAACATTAGGGAAAATTTCACAATCTGAATTATTTGCATATATGTTGAAAGCACCAATTTTTGTTTTGCCCTCCAAATATGAACCATTCGGATTGTCAATACTCGAAGCTGCCAGAGCGGGTTGTGCACTTGTGCTGGGTGATATTCCCAGTTTACGGGAAATTTGGGAAAGTGATGCGGTTTTTGTTGATCCACTTGATGATGGACAGATAAGAAAGACGATTCAGTATTTGATAACAAATGAATCATTAAGGAACGAATTTGGAATGAGAGCGAAAAAGAGGGCGCAAAAGTACAGTGCCGAAAAAATGGCTTTTAATTATATAAAGGTGTATGACTCTCTATTATGTCAAAAAGCTGTTCGGGACACTTCCAATAGGTAATAGAGGGGAAAAATGCAAATCGTTTACTTTACTCAATCAATAATTTCTGACTGGAACAACGGTAATGCTCATTTTTTGAGGGGCATTATTTCTGAGTTAATTTCACGTGGTATAGAAGTAAGGGTAAAGGAGCCGATAAATGGGTGGAGCTTATCTAATCTTAAGTACTTTTTTGGTGATGAGGTTGTAAAAGATTTTTATACAAATTTTCCATTACTTTCATCTGAATTCTTTAACCCGGAAAAGTTTACTCCTGAAGAGGAAATCGGCGAAGCACAATTAGTGATAGTCCATGAATGGAACGAGCCAGGAATTGTAAAAAAAATCGGAGAATACAGAAAACAGAACAGCTCATTTCGTTTACTGTTCCACGATACTCATCACAGGGCAGTTACTGATCCTGGCAGTATAAGTTCCTTAGACCTTTCAAATTATGATGGGGTACTTGCATTTGGAGAGTCATTAAGGCAGGTTTACTTAAAAAATTACTGGGCACAGCGAGTCTGGACCTGGCATGAGGCTGCAGATACGAGAATTTTCAAGCCAATTGATTATGAAGAACAGAAAAATGATGTAGTCTGGATTGGTAATTGGGGGGATGAGGAGAGAAGTCTTGAATTGCATGAGTATATTTTCGAGCCTGTCCGGGAATTACAATTAAAATGTAATGTATTTGGAGTGAGGTATTCGCAAGCTGCGATAGATGAGTTGAAAAGATGCAGGATTGAGTATAATGGTTGGCTTCCCAATTATAAAGTCCCCCGGATTTTTGCTGAATCAAAATTGACAATACATGTGCCCCGTGGGCCCTATGTGGAGTTATTGCAAGGAATCCCTACAATTAGAATATTTGAAGCGCTTGCATGTGGAATCCCTTTGGTAACATCGCAATGGAACGATTGTGAAAATCTTTTTACTGAAGGGAAAGATTATATAATGGTTTCCAACGGCAAAATGATGAAGCAGTATTTGAGATTACTACTGAATGATTCGCAACTGGCAAATGAGCTGAGGGCTCATGGCAGAGAGACGATACTTAAGAATCATACATGTGCTCATCGTGTAGATCAGCTGCTTAGTATTTACAATAATATTAAATTTAGATAAAAAAGGAAAAACTTACAATAAAACAAAAACTTAATAGTTTCTGTTCAGAATTAACATATGCGCCTCCTAAATCCACCTCTTCGGGGCGACGCATCGAAGTATCCGAAGGGGTGGATTTAGGGGGCGATAAATTTCGTATTACAAAAATACAGCTATTTTAAACAGATACTGAATAATATAACAAATTATCAGGAGTATTGAATGTCTAAAGGATTGCGAATTTCCTTTTTTGGATCAAGTTTGACATCAGCTTATTGGAATGGAGCCGCAACCTACTACAGGGGTATCATTCGTGAATTACACAGATGTGGGCACAAAATAACTTTTTACGAGCCGGATGTCTACGAAAGGCAAAATCACAGGGACATTGTCAATCTTGACTATGCTGAAAGTGTTGTTTATAAGCCAGATATTGGCAATTTAAATCGCTGTATCGAAAAAGCTAAAGATTCCGATATCATAATTAAAACAAGTGGCATAGGTGTTTTTGACGAATATTTGGAAGCTTCAGTGCTCGATTTGAAATCGCCAAATAATAAAATACTATTCTGGGATGTAGATGCTCCTGCTACTTTGGATAGAATCAAGAATAATGAGAACGATCCTTTTATCAAATTAATACCTGAATATGACCTGGTATTTACTTATGGCGGTGGTGATCCAGTTGTCAACCAATATGTCAGGTTTGGGGCACGAAAGTGTGTTCCTGTTTATAACGCTTTAGATCCCTCTACGCATTTTCCAGAATTTTCCAATGAGCGTTTTGAGGGGACACTTGGCTTTATGGGAAACAGATTACCGGACAGAGAAAAAAGAGTATATGATTTTTTCTTTGAAGCTGCAACTCTTCTACCGGACAGAAAATTCATTTTAGGTGGTAATGGCTGGGAAACGTACATCCCATCTCTTAATAATGTAAAGAGAGTCGGGCATGTATTTACGCATGAACACAATGCGTTCTATTGTTCCACTTTAGCTACTCTAAATATCAATCGTCAGAGTATGGCTGATTATGGTTTTTCACCTCCGACAAGGATATTTGAAGCCGCAGGTGCAGGGGCGTGTATTATTTGTGATCAGTGGAAAGGGATTGAAGAATTCCTGAATCCTGGAACTGAATGTATTGTTGTGAATTCTGGAAAGGACTTAGCTGAGGTTTTAAAAAAACTAACAGCTTTGGAGGCAAAAAAGATCGGGCATGCCGGGTACGAGAGGGTCTATTCTGAGCATACGTATGAGAAGAGAGCGCTATGTGTTGAAAAGGAATTGTTTGGTTGCGAAAGCATTGTGGTGAGGTAAATGAGATTATTGCTGGTTAACAGGGGAGGCCATGGTGAATTTCTCAGGAAGCAACATTGTAATATTGGGATTAACTATAACATCATCGTGGGGTAATGGTCATGCAACAACATATCGTGGATTGGTAAGTGCACTTGCGAAAAGAGGACACAATGTGCTTTTTCTTGAACGTGATATGCCCTGGTATGCATCAAACAGAGATTTGAAAGAATCATTCTCTGGTCAAGTTGAATTATACGATTCCATTGACAATCTAAAAAAGAGATATTCAAAGATAATTAAGAAAGCTGATTTGGTTATTGTCGGATCATTTGTTCCGGATGGTGTGCAGGTGTGTGAATGGGTTACTGGCATATCAAAAGGAATCAGTATGTTTTATGATATTGACACACCGGTAACCATAGCCAATTTAAAAAAAGGTAAATGTGATTATCTGATACCGCGCCTGATTTCGGAATTTGATCTTTATCTGTCATTTGCTGGTGGCCCTATTATGAATCAAATAAAGAATGTATTTGGGGCAGTACTGGTGCGGCCTTTTTACTGTTCGGTAGATATAGAGAATTACTTTCCTCAAGAAATGATGGTCGAATATGATTTAGGTTATATGGGGACATTCAGTGCTGACAGACAGGATGCGCTTGAGCATCTGATGTTAGACCCTGCGGTGAAGATGGCTGATAGTAAATTTATTGTGGCAGGACCGCTTTATCCCAAAGCGCAGATATGGCCTCATAATGTAAAACATATCGATCATATTGCTCCTTTGGATCATCGAAAATTCTACTGTTCTCAAAGATTTACATTAAACATAACCCGTGCTGATATGGTGCAATCAGGCTACGCTCCCAGCGTACGGATATTTGAGGCATCGGCTTGTGGAGTTCCGATAATAAGTGACTATTGGGAAGGGTTGAATGAGTTGTTCCGATCTGGTGAAGAGATTCTGGTAAGTGAGAGTTCTGATAAAACGATCGATTTTTTGAAGAATATAACTGACGGAGAAAGATCTAAAATTGGAGAACGTGCGCGTAAAAAAGTGCTCACTTGTCATACTGCTGAGCATAGAGCCAAGGAACTTGAGCTATACTGGTATGAGGCAATCAAGAATAGGACAATTCATACCCGCGCTGGAAAACTTTATAAAACGACGAAAGAATATTCAAGTGAGTAAATATGGTTGATGCTATAAAGATTTGGAATGAACCCAATAATTTATCGCACTGGGATTTCACAATAGATAAAGAGTGGAGAGAGTTTGCAGAAATGACTAAACTCGCTTCAGAGGTGATTCATTCAGTAGCACCTGATTTGGATATCGTATTAGGAGGTATTTCTCCGATTGACCCTAATTTCATTGCCTTAATGTCAAATTACCATGTGCTTGATTGTGTTACAGCAATCGGTATACACGGCTTTCCCTTAGATTGGAACCATTGGCAAATTAACGAATGGCCAAAAAAAATCCAGGAAATTAAGGAGGTAAGTAATCTTCCTGTTTGGGTAACTGAAGTAGGGGTTTCATCATTTGGTGCAGAGGAAGTGCAGGTGTTTGGTCTGCAAAGGACAAGAGAGCTTTTAGTTGGAAAAGTTTCAAGGATTTATTGGTATAGTCTTTTGGATTTACCTCCCTCCTGGGAGGCAACCACAAGGCATAAGGAAAGTGAGGGAAGTGCCTATTACAGGCATTTCTATATGGGTTTAGTTCGCAATGACGGTGTAGTGAAGCCTGCTTTTCATTTATTTAGTAATGATATGGGGATATGCCAGTGGTTTCATTTCAATGATCATAGAATTGAAGAGGCGGTCAAGTGGCTAAGATTATTAAAAGTAAAAAAACTTCGCACTGGAATCAGCTGGGCGGACTGGTATCGGGAGAATGCGATCGAGTGGTTTGATTATCAGATGAGCTTATTAGATGAGTTTGAGACCACAGTTACATTATGCTTTACTCCTCCATCGTGCGGAAAAGTTGCTAATATTACAAGTCCACCGAAGGATATCAGTGAATTTGCTAAATTTGCAAAAGAAGTTGTTGAGAGATATGTTTTACATAACGGTTGGTCTCCTGGTAAAGTAAAATTGACATAATAAGAGAGCGTTGCTATGACTGTTTTTTATCTTGTCCGTCATGGAAATATCGATTATACAAAAAGAATTCCCGGCAGGCAGAGAGGGCTTTATTTAAGTGATAGAGGAAGAGCGCAGGCAGCCTTTTTAGTTGATATGTTCAGTAATATAGAGATTGATGCAATTTATTCCAGTCCACTTGAGAGGACAATGGAAACTGCGCAGCCTTTAGCTGAAGCTAAGGGGTGTTCTATACAGAAAAGGGAAGAACTGATAGAGATCGACTTTGGTGAATGGACAGGTATGCTATTTGAAGAACTTGAAAGTGATATTCAATGGAAAAATTTTCATCGGTATCGTAATGGATGTGTTATCCCGGGCGGCGAATTAATGGTTAATATACAATTAAGAATGATTAAATTGATAAATGAATTGTTCCAAAAGAATACTGATCAGTCTATTGTTCTGTTCAGTCACAATGACCTAATAAAATCAGTAATAGCCTATTTTTTTGGTATCTCATTGGATCAGTTCTTGAGGATAAATATTAGTACTGGATCTGTGAGTGCGATTTGTTTAGAAATGAATTCAGCCAAAGTACTTTTTGTTAATAGAACCGATCATATTCCTTATAATTATGATTGAGAGATAATTATGAATATCACAATTTTTGGACTCTCTATTAGCTCATCATGGGGAAATGGTCATGCGACTATTTGGCGTGGTTTGGTTCGGGCACTTATAGAAAAGAAGCATAAGGTTACATTTTTTGAAAAAAATGTTCCTTATTATGAACAAAACAGAGACTTCTGGGGAATGGATGGTTTAAATCTTATTATTTACAACTCGTGGTCGCAGATTGAAATGACTGCTGCAAGTATTCTCAATACTGCAGATGTTTCTATTATCACTTCCTATTGTCCTGATGCATTAGTAGCGTCAGATCTTGTCCTCTGCAGGGAAGTTCCCCTAAGCATTTTTTACGATCTCGATGCTGCGGTAACTATTGACGCAGTAGAAAACGGTGAAAAGCCCTTCTTTATCGGAAAAAGACTTCTCAAAGACTACGATATAGTTTTCAGCTATACCGGGGGAGAAACGATTGAAAAAATGCAGAAGTTATTATCTGCAAGAGAGGTTTTTTCTTTGTATGGGTGTGTTGATCCATTATCACATTGTCCAGTTGCTGCATCAAAAAATTACAAAAGTGATTTTTCATATATGGGTACGTTTGCTGCAGACAGGCAGGAGAAGCTTGACAAGCTCTTTATAAATGCCGCAAAAAAAGTTCCTTATCAGAAGTTTCTTTTGGGTGGAGCACAGTATCCAGAAGGCATTCAATGGAATGATAACATATTCTTTATTCCTCATGTCCCTCCATCTGAGCATTCCTCATTTTATTGTTCAAGTAAATTTACCCTTAATATAACCCGTCATGCTATGGCAAGGATGGGTTTTTGTCCATCGGGGAGAATTTTTGAAGCGGCCGCTTGTGGAGTACCTATCATAAGTGATGAGTGGGAAGGTATAGAGCAATTCTTTACTCCAAAAGAGGAAATACTTATTGCAAAAGATACTCAAGATGTAATTGAATATTTACAAATGCCTGAACCTGAAAGACTTGCTATTGCAAGTAAAGCTTACCTTCGGGTAATTAAAGAACATACTGCAGCAAAACGCATAGAACAATTCGAAAAAATTGTAAGGGAATTTTGAAGGTATGCAGAGTTAAGCGTGTTTTCTATCTGTCGGGGATGAGAACTTATGAGGACTTGGGGGATAATTCCAGCAGCAGGAAATGGGACTAGAATTCAGCCGCTTGCGTTTTCAAAAGAGTTGCTTCCGGTCGGTAGTGTGATTAAGGATTCTCAAGAGCGTCCTCGTGCGGTCAGTGAATATATTATCGAAAGAATGATTATTGCCGGTAGTTCAAATTTATGTGTTGTATTATCACCGGGTAAATCGGATATTATCCGATATTTCGGAAATAATTATGAAAATATTCCGATCTGTTATACTATTCAGCAGAGCCCAACTGGATTATGCGATGCTGTTTTCAGAGCTTTACCTATGATAAACGATGAGGATATTGTCATGGTAGGGTTACCTGATACGGTTTGGTTTCCTGAAGATGGGTTCAAGCGTCTTTGTGGTGAGTATTTATCGTTTCTACTTTTTCCGGTGGATAAACCGGAATTATACGATGCGGTTAAGATTAACAGATCAGGTAATGTGGAAAAAATAATGGTTAAAGTTCCCAATGTAAATGAAAAGTGGGTATGGGGTGCATTTAAAATGCCCGGTAAAATCTATAAAGATCTTTTTTCTTTGTGGGAGAGAAAAACAAATCGAGATGAATATTTTGGTACTCTTGTAAACGAATATCTACTTACCGGTGGTAAAGCGATAGGAATAACCGAGGGAACATCGTATGTGGATGTCGGGACTATAAATGGATATCGAGAGGCTTTGAAGATATTGATCAGAAAATAAAAAATTATTATGGATTTGATCGATACTATAAGAAAATGCATTTGTGAAAATTTCGCACCCGTAATTGACCCAGGGCCAGTGCTCATTGTCGCGGCACACCCTGATGATGAAACAATCGGGGCTGGGGGGTTATTGCAGCGTTTGAAACGGGCTCACTTTGTACACATAACTGATGGGGCTCCGCGTGATTTAGTTGATGCTGATCATGCCTCTTTTACCTCAAGAGAGGCATATGCTCAGGCGCGCAGACGTGAAGTACAGGAAGCTATTGCATGGGCGGGGTTAGAAAGTGTTTGTCAGTTGCAAGTCAGCGTTATCGATCAGGAAGCATCATACAATATGGCTGGAATTGCGCATCGACTGGAAAAAATTATCGAAAACATTGAGCCTACTTGCATTTTCACTCATGCCTACGAAGGGGGGCATCCGGATCACGATACTACTGCTTTTGTGGTTTGGGCTGCATGCAAGCTTCTGAAGCGAAATAAAAGTAAAATCGATATTCCAGCCTTGTTTGAGTTTTCATCGTATCATGGAAGCGGCATTGGCCCTGAAATTATTACCTATGATTTCTTACCATACAAGGGTAGTGCAATTTGGACATCTAATTTGACTGAAAAAGAATGTGATATTAAGAAAAAGATGATTGCATGTTTTAGGACCCAAATATCTACTGTTTCTTTATTTAGAGTTGGTATTGAGCGTTTTCGAATTTGTCCGAACTATAATTTTCATATCCAACCCCACTGTGGGCCGCTTTATTATGAATTTTTTGATTGGGGAATGACGGGAGAAAAATGGAGATGGTTGGCATCAGAGGCTATGTTGCTTTTAAAAGTAGGTAGGTAGATGATAACGGTACTTAGTGTTGCCTATCCTTTCGCACCGGTTAAAGAAGATACTCCTGGGGGAGCTGAGCAGGTGCTTTTGGCGATCGATAGAGAAATAGTTAAAAGAAATCATAAATCCATTGTCATTGCTCAACAAAATTCACAGGTGGAAGGTAAACATATAGAGATACCCAAAGTAAATACAACTATTGGGCAGGCAGAAAAGAGTGAAATTAAAAAAAAAGTTAATGAAATGATTAGGTTTTCGATAAATGAATATTCTCCTGATATCATTCATTATCAGGGGTTAGATTTTTATGAGTATCAGGTTGATTGTCGAATCCCCAGCATAGCTACTTTGCATTTGCCTTTAGAACTCTACAATGTAGATAAGCTGAATCAATGTAAAACACATTACAATTGTGTATCATATTACCAGCATCAAAGGGCTGTTCCTGTAATTAATCGACTCATAAATTACATTCAAAATGGAACTCAAATTCCTGAGAAAATCAATCGTAAAGAGAAACCAAAATATGCTTTTTGTTTAGGAAGAGTATGTCCAGAGAAGGGTTATCATTTAGCTATTGAAGCTGCAAAGAAAGTTAAAGTACCTTTGATAGTTGCTGGTGAGGTATTCAATTATCCAGAGCATATAGCTTATTTTGAAACTAAAATTAAACCCAATCTGGATTTGCTGAATTACCGGTTCATCGGAAAAATCGGTTCATTACAGAAAGAGTATTTATATAACAATGCACTATGTGTATTAATACCGAGTTTGATTGATGAAACATCATCGCTTGTTGCTATGGAAGCGCTTGCACATGGCACTCCTGTAATTGCTTTTAAGAGGGGGGCTTTGAGTGAAATCATCATTGATGGGGTTAATGGCTTTTTTGTTCAAAATGTAAATGAAATGGCTGCGGCTATTCAAAATGTTGGAAAATTATCTTCCGATATCTGTTACAAAATTGCAAGAGAAAAATATGACCAGAGAGTCATGGTCAAAAAATATGTAAATGCTTACTTTGAATTGATATCCAATAATTCATAAAAATGAGTCTACAAATTAATGAATTTACCAATGATAGTTTTCTTATACAAACCAGAGAAGAATGGGAAAAACTGTGTGAGGAGTGTACCTTTTGTACGCCGTTTCAATATCCTCAGTGGCTTATCTCATGGTGGAAATATTTTGGTGGAAGTGATTTAAAAGCTGTTTCCATTCGAGATGGTGAAAAGTTAATTGCACTTGGGTTATTCTATATTTATAAAGAATTCGATGGAAATAGAAAATGCTGCTTATTAGGAACGGGAATTTCCGATTACCTTGATATAGTGACTGTCAGTGGAAAGGAAGCACAATGTAGTGAGATTTTCTACAACTATCTTATTGAAATTCAATCTCAATGGGACGAGTGTGATTTTCAAGATATTCGCATGGGGTCACCTTTTTTTAACGAATTGATAAAGAAAAAAAATATTGAGTTGATGCCGTGCAATGTTTGTCTTTTTAAGGTATTGGATACTGCTGAAAGGGATATTCTTTATCAAGTACCTAAAAAGTTGAGAAATAATATCAGGCGAGCTTTAAAAAAATTAGATATAGCTGGACAATGGGAGTTTATTGAAGAACATGAAAATAGAACTAATGAGGCGTTGCAAAATCTCTTTATTTTGCACAGTGCACGATGGGAATCAAAGAGAGATACTGGCGTTTTGAATAATGAAAAGGTACAAGCGTTCCACCTTGAATCATCAGAACTGCTTATACAGAAGGATATGCTGAAGATATTTACTTTAAAACTGAAATCTAAAGTGATAGCGACATACTATGTTTTATTGCACAAGAGGCGGGGATATGCTTACCTGGGTGGGTTTGATCCCTTAATGGAAGAGTTTAGTCCTGGTGTTGTATCTCTTTATTGTGTTATAAGTGAGCTGTTGAAGGATGGTTATGCATGTATTGATTTTTTGAGAGGTGAAGAACCCTATAAAAAATATTGGAATATGAGTAGGTCATTAAATTATCGAATGACAATAAAAAAATGATTTCCTTTAGTAATGAGGATTAGATGACGACATTTTTATGTATCAGACATGGAAAATGTGATCCGATTGGAAAGTATATTGCCGGCCGGATAAAGGGAATTCATCTAAATAGAGAAGGACAAGAGGAAGTCGAGGCATTAGCAGATAATCTTTTCAACATACGAATAGAAAAGGTTTTTTCGAGTCCATTGGAAAGAGCTTGTGAGACGGCGGAAATCATCTGCAAAAAAATGAATCTCGATTATGAGATTAGACATGAATTAATTGAAATCGACTATGGTGATTGGAGTGGGAAGACAATTGAAGAATTGTGCAGATTAAATTCATGGAAGCAGTATAATCAGCAGAAAAGCTTGATGCATGTGCCCAACGGAGAAATGCTTATAGAAATTGAGTCCAGAATGGCAAGTTTTGTAGAGGAAATAAGAAGAAAATATGAGGAAGTAGTTATTCTCATAAGTCATGGAGAACCTATCAAGTGTCTGATCGCACATTATGCTGGTATTCCTATTGATCTGGTTGGAAGAATTGAAATAGATACAGCTTCGGTGACAACTTTATCTTTGGATGATTACAATGCTCAATTATTGTGTATCAATTATAAAGGAGCCATAAGGCTTGTATGATTGTTTTTAAAGATCATCGTGATTTTGAGGATAGAGAATATTTTATCCGCAATATTTGTTCATATATCGATCAGATTCAAAGGAATGTAAAACCTGATTATTCCACTCTGGTAAGTTTATTAATAGAAGTTTCAGAATTTGAAACAGGAATAACGGATGTTTTTGAAATAGATGACCACAATATCAACATACCTGTTCAGTTGTCACATGAAATTACTTGTGCAAGTGCACAGTTAGTATATGATGCCTGGGTTAATCGCGAAAGATCTGATTATCATTTGGAGGTAATAAAAAACGGTATTGCAAAGCTTTCATCATTTTCAATTCCCGATAAAATACCTGTTTGTGTATCTGAAGGGTATGCTTTTTATGGTTTATATCCAGAAATGTATCTGGAAGCAGCTCTTGATTTTGTAAGAATTAACCCCAAAAAAGAAATCGTTTGTATCGGATTGAGGAGCATTGGGACATCGCTTTGTGCGTTAGTAGATACTGTACTGAACAATAATGGATGTAGAGCGTGGTCATTTACTGTTCGGCCCAAGGGGCATCCATTTGACAGAAAAACCGATTTTTCTCATTCAGTTAAAGAAAAATTGCTTAAAGGAGGTGAAAAGATAATTGCGGTTATTGATGAAGGTCCTGGTTTAAGTGGATCTTCAATAGGTGGAACTTTAGAAAAGTTAATTGAATCAGGAGTACCAAAAAATCAGATTGTCATCTTTCCAAGTTGGAATCCGGATGGAGAGGGGTTTGTTTCTGAAAAGGCAAAAAGACTGTGGCCGCAATTTAAAAAAATCACAAAAGATTTTTCAGATATCTGGATGGTCAATAAGAAACTGGAAAACATGTTGGGAATGAAAATTACTCATGACTTTTCAGCAGGCAATTGGAGAAAATATTTATTTAAAGATGAAAGTGAATATCCTGCGGTAAATTCTTATCATGAGCGTCGGAAATTCTTGTTGGTTGACGAAAATAAAAGACCATACATTGCTAAATGGGTTGGATTGGGGCGCTATGGCGAAAGGATAATTGAACGTGCAGAAAAAATTAGCAGGTACGCTTTTACTCCGCCTATTTACGATAAAAAATATGGGTTTGTAATATTACCTTTCTTATTTGGAAATCCAGTAATGGCGAGTGATATACGTGATCAGCTTTTAAGATTTTCAATTGAATATTTCAGCGCTTTAAAGAAACATTCGTTTGGAGCTTTAACTGCTCCTTATGAGAAGATGAAGGAGATGATTATTTTAAATATCATTGAAGGAATTGGGGAAGCGCATTTAAAAGAAATCAATAGAATAGAAAAAATTACAAAAGGAATGTACGAAAGCGATATCGTATCGGTGGACGGAAGAGTATTGCCTCATGAATGGATATACACTGGCGAAAGGTATTTCAAGGTTGACCATTTAGAACATCATGGTGATCAGTTTTTACCTGGATGTCAAAATGTATTATGGGATTTAGCTGCATTTTGTATTGAGTTTGATTTAGATAAAGAAAAACAAAAGGAGTATCTGCGCTATTATTTAGAAAAAAATGAGGAGAAGTGTTTTTCTGAACGATTTCAGTTTTATACCATTGCTTATCTGGCTTTCAGACTGGGGTTTACAAAATTGGCAGCTGATTCTCTTAAAGAAAATATTGATGGAAAAAGATTTGAAATTGAAGCCAATAAATACAAAAGTAAATTGATCAGTGCGCTTTCGTGAATAGTCAATAATTGATTTGTAATCATATGGAAAGAACACAGTATGAGTATATCAATTGAAAAACAAATTGAAACGCTTGGTCCATGGTTCCATAATTTACATTTAAAAAATGGACTGCAAACAGTACCGGATCATCCTTTGGGAGATTTTCCAAATTTTAAATGGATGGAGATAAAAAATGCTATTCCAGAAGATTTAAATGGATGGACGGTTCTTGATATAGGGTGCAATGCGGGGTTTTACAGTTTCGAACTTGCAAGGCGTGGGGCTTTGGTTACGGCGATTGATATTGATGATCATTACTTGACACAGGCATTTTGGGCAGCTGATTATTTTGGTTTATCAGACAGAATCAGATTCAATAAAAAGCAAGTATATGACCTTTCAAAGAGTAAAGTTAAATATGATTTGGTCTGGTATATGGGAGTTTTCTATCATTTGCGTTATCCTTTTCTTTCATTAGATATAGTAAATAGGATTACAAGAAAAATGATGGTGTTCCAATCAATGACGATACCTGCAAAAGGGGAGGAAAATGCACCAGAAGATATTACTCTTGACCAAAGAAAAGTGTTTAATGAAATCTGGTGGCCGAAGATGGCTTTTATTGAGAAAAAAATAGATGGAGATCCCACGAACTGGTGGGTTCCAAATAGTAGTTGTATTAAAGCCATGCTCAGAGCGAGTGGATTCAGGGTAATTAATGAGCCATCTCATGAGGTATTTGTATGTGAAGTTGACAATAATGAAGTAAGGTCTGGGGATCTGCGTGAGCTGGAATATCGTGCAGCAACTGGTTTGAAGAGATAAAAAGCAGGATTGCCTGAGGCTCCTGCTTTTTAGGTATCTAAATGCCAAAAGAAAGACCGAGGTTAATAGTGAAATATTGGAGGGCATCTTCAGATCCGGCAAAGACCAGATTATAAAGGGAGAATATGTCTATCGAAGCAAATTGGGAACTGCCAAGAGAGAAGCCTCCTCCCAGTTGAATACCAAAGCGCCCCCTGGTTCCATCACCGAAGATTTGCTGAACAGGGTCATCAGTAGAAGTGGTCCCACTGACAACTACTTCATCACTAAGAATGTAAACACCTGCTCCGGCTTGTGCGAAGAAATTAATGAAGCTCATCGGGTAATTAGTTGTCAGGCGAAGAGTAGGTATAATTTCAACAGACCATGCATTTCCCTCGACATCACCACTGAAGAGATCGCTGACATTTTCAGAAAAATCGACCTCATCTGGTGTCCATCTATTGTAAGCTCCTCTTATACCTAAGAGGATGTTATCATCGATGTAGAATAGTAAGTGACCGCCGACAGAAAAGCCCCAGTTAAAATCATTGAAATCAGAGCCGATTATCTTAGATACCGCTCCATCGGCACCCAGTCGAAGCTGCTGAGCAGGTAGTAAGGGTGCCCAGAGAAGAACTGATGCAATACTTACCAGTAATAATTTTTGAATTTTCATAGGAAACTCCTTTGAGATACTTAAAAGCATAAACTTGTTTCTTTAGTAAAAAGTATCTCACAACACCGATATTTTCTTAACCGAACATAAAAACTTTTTTCCAGCTTTTTTTTGAATCGTTTTTTAATTTGCACCCTAACAAGTTGAAAGTGCTTCCCGCAAATTTAAGTAGAAATGATAAAAAGTTCTTTTTTACTGCTTTTTTTGCCATATGCTTTTTATAATTCATCTTTGCAATCATGCCGATTATCGATGCTGTAAGAATTGAAAAAAAAGTAACTTTCTTGACTATACTCATAAATCACTCCTCGCTTTTATGTTATTGGTGGTCGCCGGACGAGGCCAAAGATCAAAGAAATGACAAAGAGGACTAAAAAGATTACAAATAAGATTTTTGCGATACCCGCTGATGCAGTAGCTATACCTGAGAAACCAAGTGCTGCGGCAATTATTGCTACTACAAGAAAAATAACTGCCCATGTTAACATAAGAAACTCCTTTGGTTGTATCTTATTACTGAGAATTGCAATTTCCATACCGTATAGGTATTAATAGTAAATACTTTATTGAATCGAATTCTTTCCTTTTAAGATGGCCTTCTTTTTGCGCCCGATTATCTATGGTCAAAATTTACCAGGACTTTTATATGCAAAACAGTGGTGTCGCAGAAGTTTTCGAAAATATGGCAGATTTACTTGAGATAAAAGGTGAAAACCCTTTCCGTATAAGAGCCTATAGAAATGCCGCCAGGACAGTCAGGGGTATGCCTCAGGAAATTTCTGAATTGTTAAAAAGCGGCGTTGAACTCTCCGATTTCCCCGGAATCGGTAAAGACCTGGCCAAAAAAATCGAAGAGCTGCATAATACCGGCCATTTCACTGCATTAGACAATCTGGAAAAACAGATATCACCTGAGCTTATCAAATTAATGAAAATTGCCGGTCTGGGTGGTAAACGAGTCGCCTTAATTCACAATAAACTTGGTCTCACTTCTGTTGAGCAGCTTGAGGAAGCTGCTAAAGAACATAAAATTTGTAAATTACCTGGCCTTGGAGAAAAAATCGAAAATAGTATTATTGAAGGTATCGCTTTATTTAAAGCCTCAAATAATCGTTATCTTCTCGGGTATGCCGAGGAGGTTTCAAAGGAAATTGTGGAATATTTACAAAAACTAACATGCATCGGTCAAATAACTGTTGCAGGGAGTCTTCGCAGAAGTAAAGAAACGGTAAGAGACCTCGATATCCTTGTTACCGGTAAAGATAACCTGCTCATTATCGACCACTTTTTACACTATCCTCATTTCAATAAAGTAATTTCCAAAGGGGAAACAAGATCCACTGCCCTTTTAATTTCCGGTTTACAGGTTGATATAAGAGTAGTGCCACAGGAAAGTTACGGCACCGCTCTTCACTACTTTACCGGTTCACAGGCTCATAACATTAGTATTCGTAAAAGAGGTGTTAAGCGCGGATTAAAAATCAATGAATATGGAATCTTTAGAGGAGAAAAGAAAATTGGCGGATTAGAGGAAAATGATGTCTTCAGTGCAGTTGGTGTTGATTTTATCCCTCCGGAATTACGGGAGGATTGGGGAGAAATTGAAGCTGCTGAACGATCTGCTCTTCCCAAATTAGTAACTATAAACGACATTAAAGGTGATTTACATGTACATACTATTGCCACCGATGGACATGCGACTATCGAAGAGAATGTTTTCGCCGCAATGAAAAAAGGCTATTCTTATTTAGCCATTACCGATCATTCGCCCCGTCTGGCTATGGCGCATGGGTTGTCCGAAGAAAGTCTGGCAGCTCAGATCGAAAAAATCAATGCTCTTAATGAAAAGATGGGAAATTTCAGAATTTTAAAAGGGAGTGAAGTAGACATATTAGAAGATGGAAAACTCGATTTAAACAATTCAATTCTTAAGTTGCTTGACTTTACAGTGTGTTCTGTACATTCAAAAATGAATCTTTCAATGGACCAGCAGACAAATCGGGTACTCAAAGCCATGGATAATCCTTATTTTACAATTTTTGGACATCCTACGGGAAGACTCATTAACAGGAGAGCTCCTTATCAAATCAATTTTGAACTGATTATGTCTGCTGCCAGGGAACGGAATGTAGTACTTGAAGTGAACTCCTTTCCTGATCGGCTGGATCTGGATGCGACCTATTGTCGAATGGCAAAAGATAATGGCGTAAAGGTGGCAATCAATACCGATGCTCATGGAATTACTGATCTTGATTTCATGAAATATGGTGTTGGACAGGCAAGGAGAGGATGGTTAGAGGCTTCTGATGTAATAAACACTCGTCCTTTAACGGAGCTTTGGAAATTTTTTCGCCATCATTGATTACTTTCAATATCCGCAATTACCCGATTATTTTCTGAGCTCATTTGTTCGATAGAAATTTGAATCTGCCATTTCGCAAATCATCTCTTATTGAATTCTTTTAATCTGGATTTCGTTATAGATGCACCTTGTATTTTTAATAAAGCAAATGGATTCAGTGAAGATGAAGAGAGTGGATGTAATTATTTGCTTTTCTGTTTCGTAATTTAATAATCTTTTAATATTTTTATAATAATTATTAAAAGACAATTATCAGGAAAAAACGCTTTTTTTGAAATAAGATTAAAACCCACATTTTCTGAAAGGCTGGAATATGGCTCTCATTACAGTTACAATCAATGATAAAAAAAATATAGAGGCAAACGAGGGAACTCTATTAATTGATGCTCTTTCAGCTCAGGGCATTTATCTCCCGTCCGCTTGCGGGAGTTCAGGAAAATGTGGCCTTTGTAAAGTAAAGGTGTCAAATGCAGCTCCAATTTCTACCGATTCAGAGATACGTTTACTTACTGAACAAGAGCGAAAAGATGGGTTTCATTTAGCGTGTCAGGTTAAAATTACCAGTAACTTGCAGATTGAACTTCCACCGGAATTTCTTTCAGCTCAGGATTATGTATCGGTTTTGGAGAAAAAAATTTTCTTAACCAGAGATATTGTAGAGCTAACTCTTAAATTAGTATCTCCATCATCCATTTCATTTCATGCAGGGCAATACATAACTTTAAAAATGCCAGCAGTGGGAGATAGAAAAGCTGCATTTCGCCCTTTTTCAATTGCATCATCGAATACAGACCACTCATTTATTCAATTAAATATTCGATTGAATCCAGAAGGAACAGTAACGCCTTGGGTTTTTAATGAGCTTAAGGAGGGGCAGGAAGTGAAATTTAGCGGTCCGCGGGGGAATTTTTACATTCGCAATTCGCTGCGGCCCATGCTTTTTATTGCTGGAGGAAGTGGGATGGCACCGGTAAGGTCGATTTTAAAAACGTTGAGAGATCATAAGAGCAATCGTCCTTCATTATTTTTCTTTGGCGCACTTACACAGGCTGATCTTTTTTATCTTGATGAAATGCAAGTATTGCAAAAGAATTTACCTGATTTTGTATTCACGCCTGCCCTGTCCAATGAGCCGCAAGAAAGTGATTGGAAAGGAGAACGGGGGCTTATTACTGAAGTGATGGATAGGATCATAGGCGGTAGTTTATCTGAATATGAGGCCTACCTTTGCGGTAAGCCAGCAATGATCAATGTTTGTATACCGCTTCTTGAAAAGAAGAATATTCAGAAAGAACGAGTTTTTTATGATTTATTCAATAGTCCTAAACAAGTTAAGTAGGAAAGCTGATTGAAGAAAAGAATGATAGTTATATCTGTGCAGATATGATCAAATTTCTATGATACTACCTGCACCGGTTTCTTCATCATAAAAATCTTCTTTAAAATAATAGAAGCCTTGTTCATCATTTGAATAGTGTTCGCTTACATTCTCAGTGAAAAATTTACGTAATGCTGAATCTTTAGTGTCGCTATCAATAATTTTATGACTTAGACGAGCGCTTGAAGTTGGTGTGATAAATGCAATTGCGAATTTAGGCATACTTTTCTCCAATTTTGTTTAGAAACTTCTGGATTTCTTCCGATTAAAATGGTTTCTTTAAAATAGGTTTTTGGAAACAAACATAAAAGTAAAAATGATCTTTATAACGGGGGCTGGATGAAAAAGATTACTATTTGTTATGCTTTGCTTTTTTTAGCAGCGGTTTTTAGTTCGCAAGCCGCTGACATTCAAAAGAAAATTGACGAATTCCTAATTTCTAAAAAATATAACAGTCCTGGGCTGGGAGTAGTAATAAAGGATGTAGAAAAAGATAGTTGCCTCGTTCAAATCAACGAAAATAAGCAGTTTAATCCCGCATCCGTTTCAAAACTAGTGACTGCGGCAGCAGCGTTCGAATTACTAAGTCCATCTTACTGTTTTACAACCAACATTTATATAGATGGGAAGCTGGATCGCGATTCGGGGGTAGTTAATGGAAATATTTATATAAAGGGTGGTGCTGATCCTGGTTTTACTGCTGAGCGACTCTGGTTATTTGTTCAGCATCTTTTTCATAATGGGATTCGCAAAATAAACGGCAATTTAGTACTTGATGATTCTTTTTTTGATTCTGTTAGCATTGGGCCAGGATTTGACGAGGATAGTACCAGTCGTGCCTATCAGCCCTTAATTAGTCCTCTTTCGGTTAGTTTTAATACTTTAGCAATTCACGCCCGGTCTGGTAATACTTCGGGATCTCCTGTTTTTGTCGATATATTCCCTAAGGTACATGGTATTTCAATTATTTCTTCCGCAAAGACTATTGAACCGGGAAAAAACGGAAATATCGATATTCAGACAACCGCAACGAGCACTGGCACTAATGTTATTGTCAAGGGAACAATGGCTTTGAATGAAGAACCTCGATATATCTATAGAAAGGTCTGGCAGACCTGGGAAGTGTTTGGTGGAGCTCTAATTTCTCAATTTGAAGAGGCTGGAATCAGTTTCTCAGGAAAGATTACTCATGAGGCTACACCTGATGCGCTATGTAAGAAATCTCCTTTTTATCAATTTCCCTCTGAACCGCTTTCTTGCTATGTCAACCACATGTTTAAGTACTCAAGTAATTTCGCCTCCGAGATGATATTTAAAACAATACCTGCTGTTACTGATAGTACAAGAGGTTCATGGCCTTTAGGATCAGCACGTATACTTTCATGGTGGGAGAATACCAAATTACCAGGGAAACCTGTTATTAAAAATGGTTCTGGAATGGGGAACTCAAACCGGATTAGTGCCAACCAGATAGCATCATTATTGACTCACGTTTGGGGCCAAAAAGTCTATCTTCCGGAATATTTGAATGCTTTATCTGTGAGTGGTGTTGATGGTACAGTTAAATCTCGTTTTAAAAAATCTCCCTTAAAGGGGCTGGTAAGGGCTAAAACCGGCACTTTAAATTCCTACGGGATTAGCTCACTTGCAGGGTATCTATTGCTCCCAAAAGGGACTTACGCTTTTGCTATCCTCTGTAATAAAGTCGGTAATGGCCAATATGATAATTGGGTTATGCAAGAGCAGTTATTGGAAAAATTTTATAATCTTATAATGCACATTCAATAATAAAACTTTATGGGGGAAAAGGGAGGATAGTAGTCTTTTCCCCTATGTATTTTCATCATATTCACTCTCGTTCTCCTTACAATTTGCATAAAAAACTATCTGTTACTATTAAGGGGAACTATATTATCTGCCTGAAGTAATTCCTGGTCGCACTGACAATGCGAATGATGAATTTTATTAAGATTTCATGCGGTGGACTTTTTTGCACAGCCAACTGTTAATCTATGATCAACAGTTCATTACTATGAAAGTAAAAAGCACGAACCGGGTAATGCACATAAGGTACTAAATTTCAGTTAAATCTTCATTCAACCGAGTACAAGACTAACTAAGGAGATGCATAGTAAAATGAAAATGCGTTCTATACTTTTGCCTATCATTGCTTCTACTTCCTTTATAGCTGCAGCTAATTATCCTTTTCCACAAAACAAAGTGAACTTTGGAATAAAAGCTACTACTGCTTCTACAGATATTATACAGGCTAATTTTACAGAATGGAAAAGAGATTACTACGAAGAAAGTGGTTCTGAAGCCCGAATTAAGTTTGATGATAAATCGAAGACCGTAAGTGAAGGTATTGGTTATGGGATGCTTATCATGGTTTGCATGGACAATTCACAAAACTCAACTAAGGATGAGTTCGACAAGCTTTGGAGCTATTATAAAAAATTTCGTAATAATAATGGGCTTATGCATTGGAAAATCAACGGGTTTTCCAATGTTGAGCAGCAAAATGGTGCAACCGATGGAGATCTTGATGTTGCAGCGGCGCTTGTATTAGCTATCAGTCAATGGGGTGATGCAAAATATAAGACTGATGCTCAAGAGCTGATAAATAAAATATGGAGCTTTGAAGTAAATGGGGCGAAATATCTCAAACCTGGTGATGCCTGGGATGATAAAAAGAACCCTTCCTATTTTAGTACTGGTGCTTTGGAACTTTTTAAATCGGTCAGTTCTCAAGATTGGAGCACTGTAATAAATAATTCATATACATTAATTAAAAAAGCCGCAAATTCAACAACTGGTCTGGTACCGGACTGGTGTTCACAAGATGGAAACAACTTAGGGAGTGATTTTGGATACGATGCAGTAAGAACGCCCTGGCGAATAGCTTGGGCATATTCCTGGTATGGACATCAAGGTGCTTCTGAAATATGCAGTAAAATGGCTACATGGATTCGTTCTGCAACTAGTGACAATCCTAATAATATTAAAGGTGGTTATTCTGTTTCTGGTGGTGCGAAAGTAGATTACTCCAATGCAGTTTATGCGGGTTGTCTTAGCTGCGCAGGAATGGTATCTGCAAGTAATCAGGATTTTGTAAATAAAGGTATTACCGCTACCAATAGAGCTGATGCATCTACGTATTTCAACAAAACTCTTCAGGTCCTGACGTTACTTACTCTTTCAGGTAATTTAACAACTATGACTGGTACTCCTGTAAAAGAGCTTAAAATCTCAAAAAGAACAGTACCAGAAATGGCAAATTATCTTTCGATTCCATTTTTTAAACAGGCAGCCTCAGGCAGTTATTCTTTGAATGGTCAGAAAGTGATCTCTATTCAACGGTCATTACAACCTTTTTTAATTAAAAGTGTAAAGAAATGATTTAATTGCAATAATGATTTGAAACTAACCCAGGCATCACAGAATGTGGTGTTTGGGTTTAGAGTATTTTGAATAGCGTATACAGTATTTATCTCAGTTTTAAGGATCGCCTTTATTCTTTTGCAATTCCTCGATCGTAGAAAACAGATTTTTGCTGAACCTCTCAAATTGCCACTTAAGTGTTTTTGACTCAATCCAGCCTATATTTTTATCAACTGTTACACTTTGTATGTAAGTTATCACTCTGTAAGTTGATTCATCGGTGATTTTGTAATAAATTGAGGCCTTGACCGGTTTTGGAAGAGCAGTGAAATTATGGACAAATTTCTCAAGTTCTATTGAAATACTGTCATCTTTTTTGAATGCAGACTTCCTGTAAATAGAATAGCCTCTATATGCCAGATAGTGGAAGAACGTTTTTATTTCATACTTAGTAGAATCGATCATTAAGAAACGAATACTATCATTATAGGTATTGATTTTCCTGACTGAGGACGTATCAAAAAGAAAGGAAAAAAGTGTATCTGCAGAGAGAGGACTACGGCAGCTTATATTTACAATATAAGAATTGGATGTTTTAGTAAGCGTGAAGCATTGATTTTTGGCACATTTAGTTGATGCAAAGATGGGTGTAAGGAAGAAAAATAAGATGGGAAGTACTATAAATACCTGGTTCGGTTTTGTAAATTTTATTAGAGACTTGAATGAAGAGGACAAATGTGCGTAAAATAAAAAAGCTCCAACAAGGATTTGTCGGAGCTCAAGTTTTGGGAAGAGAGATGGTTTAGTAGGTCTGTCCTGTAACAAGGACCCCTTTTTCAAAAGTAGCTTCAGACATTTTTTTGCCTTTTTCGTTCCAGAGGTATTTCTTGCCTTCAAGAGCACCATCTTTGTAATTAGCCTCTTCTTCTTTTTTACCATTTTCGTAATAGGTATAATAAGGACCATCCATTACGTTATTTTTCCAGGTAATCTCTTTTTGAAGATTGCCATTTTCATACCAGAACTTTTCGGCTCCTTCAAAATTACCTGCAGCATTATTTAATTCATGTTTTTTATTTCCATTTGAATAATATTCAATATGAGCACCCTGTTTTTTGCCCCCGACATAAGTAACTTCAGATGATTTTTTACCATCTTCGAAATAGTTTACTGCCGTCCCTTCAGGCTGATCATTTACAAATGTAGCCTCACTCTTTATACTGCCATTTTCGTGCCATGATTTATCCGGACCATTTTTCTGACCTGCTTTGAAATGTGTTTCTTTGTACTTTTGTCCATTTGGATAATTGATGGTGAGAGTGCTGTCGGGCTTTCCATTAGAGAAGTATTGATCAGATCTTACTGATCCATTTTCGAAATAATAAACGGTACGCGCTACTTTATTTCCACTTAAGTAATTAACTTTCTTCTTACTGCCGTTAGGATAGGTTTGTTCGACCTGTTCTCGAAGTGAACTATTACTTGAGCAACCTATAAGACCCGCAATAATTGCGATAGCACAAAGAGACCTTCTTAGCATTTTTGCTCCTTTTTAACGTAATAAAAGTGTATTCTGCTTAGAAACACTCTGTTGAACTCTTAATATACTAAATTCTATGATCTGATTTTAATTCTTTATTGATATCTCTCACGGGATTGGCCAATTCTTTAGTAGGTTGGTTCCATAACAGATGGAAATTGTACGCTTGGATGTTGGGGGCAATTTATGGAAAGAACTATTTTAGTGAGGAATTGGTGTTTAATTTTATAGATGGAAAGTTAATGAAATTCAGACCTTGCATAGATATTCATGGCGGCAAAGTAAAGCAGATTGTAGGCAGTACGCTTTCTGATGAAAACGATAGTCCACGAACTAATTTTGAGACTGATCTTTCACCCGCGTATTATGCTGAAATTTATCATAAAGACAGCATTCGCGGCGGTCATGTGATCATGCTGGGAAAGGGGAACGATGCTGCGGCGATAGCTGCTTTGAATGTTTTCCCGAATGGTTTACAAGTGGGCGGAGGTATCAATCCACTTAATGCTTCAGTTTTTCTTGATGCTGGTGCATCGCATGTGATTGTCACTTCTTATGTTTTTAAGGATGGCACGATCCACTGGGAGCGATTGGCAGAATTGAAAAACGCAGTTGGGAAAAAGCGGCTCGTTATAGATCTAAGTTGTAAGAAAAAAGACAAATCATATTATGTGGTAACTGATCGCTGGCAGAAATTTACATCTACAGTACTTGCTCCTGAAGTTTTCTCTGAACTGGAGGTGTACTGTGATGAATTTCTTATCCATGCAGCTGATGTGGAAGGCAAGAAACAAGGTATTGATGGTGAACTTGTTGAACTGCTTAGTGATATTTCGGATCTTCCAATTACCTATGCTGGTGGAATCAGGTCATTAGATGATTTGGAACAGGTTCGCGTACTTGGAAAGGGCCAGATTGATGCTACGATTGGGAGCGCGTTGGATCTTTTTGGCGGTCCTCTCAAGTATAAGGACGTTAAAGCATGGTTTTCAGCTGCAAATGAATTCCGGTTATGAGTGCTTTCAAATTTAACAATTATTTTTCAAATTAAAATGTAGAAATAAAATGCGTAAATTCAGATTACTTTATTTTCTTTATGTGTGCCTGATCCTTACTGTTTCCTGCACGAATCACTCTGAAATCATTTTTAAACATACCTTTTACCGAATGGACACAATAATTGAGGTCGTTTTGACTTCCCAGAAATCATTCAGACAAGATCCCGTTTGGTTAAGTATAGATTCAATTCTCAAAGATTGGGAAGAACGTTTCTCGATCTCAAATGGTAAATCAGAAATCAAAAGAATCAATGAGCGGACAAGTGATACTGTTCCCATTTCTAACGATCTGGGTGAAATGATACAGTTCGCTTTGAACTATGGAGACTCGTTAAGCGGAAGTTTTGATTTTACCATTCTTCCTTTGAAAGAAGTCTGGGGCTTGTCAGAAGATTCCCCTGAAAACGCTCCGGTACCAACAAAGCAACAGATTGATTCTGCATGTTCATCGGTTGATTATAGGAAAGTCAGCATAAGCAGTACACATGATACATTGTTTTTTTCTTCTCCTTTGACAAAAATTGATATTGGCGGAGTTGCGAAAGCCTTTGCGATGAAACGGGTTGAAACACTGCTGGAAAAATGCGGAATCAATAGTTATCTGGTAAATGCCGGAGGAGATATCATCGGTAGAGGCAAAAAGCCTGATGGTTCATCATGGACAATTGGTATTCAGAATCCACGTGAATCGGATAAGGTCCTTGCAACTTTTCATCTTGATAAAGGGTCGGTCTTCACAAGCGGTGATTATGAGCGGTTTCGCATGATTAATGGGAAGCGGGTTCATCACATTTTTAATCCGCATACCGGATTCAGTTGTACCGGAAATCAAAGTGTAACCATTTATGGCTCTGATCCTGTCGAAAACAAATTTTTAAGCACAGGATTATTTTGCCGGTCGGCTGACAGCATCGTTGCTTTTGTAAATAAAAGTTCTGAAGTTGCATGTCTTGTTGTAGATTCTGCTGGTAAAGTTTACATTAGTAATCGATGGAAAGGCAAAATCAAGCTTGTTGAGAGCGGTAAGCAAGTATATTAGTGCCTGATCAATACAGTTCCGGAAAAATCTTTTTCAGTTGTGTACTTTCAAAAATACTGCTGATGTGGTTAGGAATATTCTGAAAACGCAGAAGAATTCCTTTTTCCTTTGCTTTTAGAATAATGCCGACCAACAGTCCTATTGACATGCTATCTATGAACGAAACTTCTTTTAAGTCGATGACAATACCCTTTGTATCTGTATCAAGTTTTCCGGATACCAATTCAAAAAGTTGTATTGTCGATTTCTGAGTTCCTGAAAGGGAGCCCCTTATTCCAAAAAGGATCCCATTTTCTGTTTCATTTTCCTGGATTTGCACAAATAACCTTCTGATTAAAAGTGATTTCTAGTTACAGATCAGGTATCTGGTATTAGTATATCTCGGGGGTGGCAATTATTTCAACCTATTTTCTGTCAAAGAAATTGTAACCTGTTGATAATTATTTATACTGTTCAGAATTAACATGCGCGCTTTCTGAATTTTCTTCGGGTGATACAGGAGCTTCCGATACCGAAAGCGATAGCGATACCGATTGAGAAAATGACTATTGCCTTCTCGAGTTTACGTATCGGTATCGCTATCGGCATCGCAATCGAATACTGAAAACCGATAATCGAAATATATAACCGAATACCGATCTCCGCTTAACTAAGAACCTGATGTTGTATAAATGGACAACAGAATTAAATCAGCAGAATAATTCTGAATTCCGATACCGATACCGAAAGCGATAGCGATGTCGATTGAGAAAATAACTATTGCCTTCTCGAGTTTACGTGTCGGTATCGCAATCGGTATCGCAATCGAATACTGAAAAAACGATAACCGAAATATAGAACCGATCTCCTCTTAACTAAGATCCTGATGTGTCACAAAGGGATAGAAAAATTAAATCAGCAGAATAATTCTGAGTTCCGATACCGATACCGAAAGCGATAGCGATGCCGATTGAGAAAATGACTATTGCCTTCTCGAGTTTACGTATCGGTATCGCTATCGGCATCGCAATCGAATACTGAAAACCGATAATCGAAATATATAACCGAATACCGATCTCCGCTTAACTAAGAACCTGATGTTGTATAAATGGACAACAGAATTAAATCAGCAGAATAATTTCTGAATTCCGATACCGATACCGAAAGCGATAGCGATGTCGATTGAGAAAATAACTATTGCCTTCTCGAGTTTACGTGTCGGTATCGCAATCGAATACTGAAAAAAACGATAACCGAAATATAGAACCGATCTCCGCTTAACTAAGATCCTGATGTGCTACAAAGGGATAGAAAAATTAAATCAGCAGAATAATTCTGAGTTCCGATACCGATACCGAAAGCGATAGCGATGTCGATTGAGAAAATAACTATTGCCTTCTCGAGTTTACGTGTCGGTATCGCAATCGAATACTGAAAAAACGATAACCGAAATATAGAACCGATCTCCTCTTAACTAAGATCCTGATGTGCCACAAAGGGATAGAAAAATTAAATCAGCAGAATAATTCTGAATTTCGATACCGATACCGAAAGCGATAGCGATGCCGATTGAGAAAATGACTATTGCCTTCTCGAGTTTACGTATCGGTATCGCTATCGGCATCGCAATCGAATACTGAAAACCGATAATCGAAATATATAACCGAATACCGATCTCCGCTTAACTAAGAACCTGATGTTGTATAAATGGACAACAGAATTAAATCAGCAGAATAATTCTGAATTTCGATACCGATACCGAAAGCGATAGCGATTGAGAAAATGACTATTGCCTTTTCGAGTTTACGTGTCGGTATCGCAATCGGTATCGCAATCGAATATTGAAAAAACGATAACCGAAATATAGAACCGATCTCCTCTTAACTAAGATCCTGATGTGCCACAAAGGGATAGAAAAATTAAATCAGCAGAATAATTCTGAATTTCGATACCGATACCGATACCGAAAGCGATAGCGATACCGATTGAGAAAGGGACTTACAAAAGAGGTACGGGTGCGCAGACCTAAGGCTCGCAGGAAAAAAAGAAGAAACCGGGCAGCAGATCGTTTTAATTCCAATAGATAACTGGGTGGAGGACACAGGCTGACGCCTTTGCCGGCCTCAAAATCACTATGTTTCCAGCAAAAATGATCATCATTCCATATAAAGTTGCCATCATTCCTTGGAATCACGCCAATTTGATTGGGATGTATTCACATTTTTACTGGAACGATTATGATTTCTTCTGGAATGAGACTGATTTTGATAGGAATTCGATGGATTTTGTGTGGAATGATAGCGATTTTGAGTGGAATGATCATGGTTTTATTTGGAATGATCATGGTTTTATTTGGAATGATCATGGTTTTATTTGGAATGATCATGGTTTTATTTGGAATGATCATGGTTTTATTTGGAATGATCATGGTTTTATTTGGAATGATCATGGTTTAACCCCAAATTATAGATGATCGCACCCGCAAACACCTTTCACCTGTGGGGTGGTATGCCGTAATCCGGGTCGGTATCGCTATCGATATCGATGAGAAATATGTAAGAAACCTGCGTTTGTTCATCTTGAGAAACCCGAATCTCCGTGCCGCTCGTCCTGAGCTCCCAGTCGAAGGATGAGCACATTGTAGACATTTCGTAATCACGAATTTACGTATCGGTATCGTTATCGCTTTCGTAATCGATCATTCTGAAGAAAATTTTGGTGCATGGATGAGTTGAGGAATAAATAAACTATGGGGAGTCTCCTTCAAACTCTCACTTAAATCGAAGCCCAACGTTTCACAAGGTAAATGATTAACAAAATAAAGTATCCGTTCGCGTATCTGACAATTGTTATATGATTACGAGATTGCTGTAAAATATGAAAGCAGTATGTTTTTAGCTGGGTATAATAGGTTAAATACGAAACATTTTGTTGCGTTTTTCTAATGGTAAGAAAACAGTTGTTACTGATACGTGAATTAACTTTTAAAGAAAGTGAATCATTTTACTTGCTCAGTGCAAAGAAACACTTTATTTTATGTAGAGTGATTAAGTAAACAGTTCCGGTTTACTTATATTTCCCTTTTTTTGCTTTTACATTATTCTGCAATTAACAGATACACTCATTATTGTTAAATTGCTTATCGCTCTTTGACACCATTATATCACAAATCAAGAGGACTTTTAACAGCTTTAGGCTGAATTTTTACTGTGTGGGTATAAATCATTGTAGTTCTGACATCGCTATGCCCTAACAATTCCTGAACCTGACGGATATCATAACCTGCTGCCAGCAGATGGCTTGCATACGAATGCCTGAGAATATGCGGATTTACATGCCTATCGATATTTGCTTTGCGTGCTGCATCTTTAAGCATTCGTTGAAAGCTGGTTTCATGGAACGTGATAACGACGCATTTGTTTTATCTCTGGAATATAGGTCAACTCCTGTGCTGGGAAAAACCATTGCCACTCCAGTTTCCGGGCTGCATCCGGAGATTTTCGTTCAATTTCAACAGATAAAAATGTGCCATCATACTCCTGTTCCAGATCTTTTTTATGCTGATTACGAACATAGTACATCTGTCTGTTAATTTCAGGAACTGCACTCTCAGGCAAAGGTAAATACCTTGACTTTCCCCCTTTTCCAAAACAAACTGAAAGCAATTTATTATCGAGATTGAAATTATTGACTCTCAGATTTAATACTTCGTTAAGACGTAAACCACAACCGTATGTAAGTGCAGCAATGAGAGAGTAAGGTGGTTGAAGATGTCGCAAAAGGTTACTAATTTCTTTTTGTGAAAGTATTTGCGGGACAGTTTTTCTTGTTTTTGCTCTTGGCGTATCAGAAAGATTCTCGTAAGGTTTTCTGATGACAAATTTGAAAAGAAACAGAAACGAGTTGAATGCGAGGTTCTGTGATGAAGCGGAGGATTTCCATGAAGTCGCCATCAGTGCAAGAAACCTTTTTACATCGAATGATGTAAGTGTATGCGGATCTTTCCAATCGGTAAATACAGCAAGGCGACGCAAATAGAAACCGTATGCTTCAAATGTTCTTTGTGAGTAATGTCGCAATTGGATTTCAGTTTTAAATTGTTCAAAAATAGTATTCCAGACTTCTTTGAAATCTGTATGGTTAGTTATAGCGGTATTAGTTGGAATGATTGATTTCTCAGGCAAAGATACGTTTTTTTCATCATTGGACATATGGAAAAGAAATACAGCATGGTGAGCTTGTTTTATTTGGAATTCCTGGTAGTTTCTCAATTGAAGGAATTTTAGGAAAGGATCAAGATTTAACTTATCGTTCACGTTCAAATTATTAGTATTGCAAAAAGAGAGGTAATTTTTTAACCAGTGTTTATAGAAGGAATGATATTTTGGGGCGATTTTGCTTTTAGAAAGGAGTTGTTCATATTCTAAAGGTAGTTCGTTGTTCATTGATGGCTTCGTTGTGAAATAGGTCTGAATATAAAGAAACATAGAAAGAAGTTTTTGCAAATTTAAAGCCTAAATTTGAACATATAATCTAAAAGGAGGTATTAGACAGAAAACCGTATAATATAGAAAAAATGAATATTAGGCAGCAGAAATCTGACTTTGGCTTCAAATTTTAGTAACCTGATGATTAAAAATTTATGAGGAAATGGAATTAGACAGTTTTGTGTCTAATGATTTATTGTGCAGACAATTTAAAAAGGAGAGCTTATGAAAAAAATTTTATTAATAGTATGTATAGCCATTTCTACTTTATTTGCAAATGATGGCATGATATGTGGTACCGAAAATTTAAATTTAGAGATTGATGATGGTGGTATTGTGTGGTTACAATTGGTTAATCCACCAAATTTAGCAGTTAGCGGAAATCTTACAAAAGAAAACTGGAAATATTATCTTGCTTCTGATAAAAAATCATCCTTGGCACTAATTTTACAAGCTATGAATAACAATGCATGTATTTATTTAAAGTTTGTTGACGCTGGAAACAATCAATTTCGAATAACAAATGTGAGTTACCGAAATGGTTGGTAAACTTTTTAAACAAAAAAGTAAATTACTTTGGTGACAACATATTTAGTGTTATTAAAGTAAGCAACATTTGATTAGAGGCGCGCGGGTGTACAGATCATGTGAACAACCGAAAAAGCTCGTGTGCCATGGTCCCCCTGGACAATGGATCGTTTTATCGTGTAAATTGTTCTTTGAAAATACTGAAGTAAATTTACCTTTCGAGCGGGTTTCGCTGGAATCGTTCTTAAGGAAACGAGGACTGATTTGTTAATTCGCTCAAAGAAATGAAATTTACATGATAACTTTCGAGAACATATTTGAAAGATCTGTTCTTTAAAATGAGTAAATCCTATTTACAGTGTGCTTTACAGTGAATAAGAAAAACAAATGCAGTTTCGTTTGCAAGTGAATTTGTTTCAATTCGAATGTTAATTGTTTTTTCAAAGTATGAAATATGCGGAAAAAAGCAAAAAAAATCGATGAATAAAGGAATATTTGTGAATGGCGAGCAGCATAATAACTCGCAATTGTACTGACATGGTGTAAAAGATACTTTCGAGAACATATTTGTAAGATCTGTTCTTTATAATGAGAAATCCTATTTCTATGTGTTTTACAATGAATAGGAAATTTAATTAAAGTGCCTTTGCAAATGGATTTGTTTATTTTAGAAAGTTAATTACTTTTTCAAAGTATGCGAATATTTAGGAAAAGGAAAAATTAGATCTGATGAAATAAGGGCATTTGTGAAAGGCGCGCAGCATAATAAATCGCAATTGTACAGCCGTGGTGTAAGGAACGGCAGGGCCGATATTATATCCACCACGCAGCACATTGCGTCATTGTACTGTCATACATTCGTTCATAAATCGATATATCAATATTTTAAAACCAAGAGAGCGGAAAATATAATGATAATTTACAAAAAGAATGTTTTTCTTCTGCAAATGCTCTTTGGCCTTCTGAATATATTTAAATTTGATGCATTTTCGGAAGCCACAGATGTATTCGGCGGTTGGGATGATCGGATTCAATATTACAAACTAGACGATGCTGTTAACGAACCTAAATGGGCACAGAATAAGGCATACTTTAAGGAACTGGCCTCTGGTGTTTGTTTGATTACTGAAGCCGCAGGAATCACTTCGGATGCTGGATCTACCACAAAGAGTAGGTTATATCTTTATGGAACGTTGCCAGATCTTATTAAGGAAGATGGTCTTCCGGCATGTGATGTACTCAAATTTAGAGATGAATTTGTTATTGCAGGAAGTGCAGGAACTGGTTCGTTAATAGACAATAGAAAGGTGTTAACAGCTTATCATGTTGCACAGTCAATCGAAGATGGAGAAAGCTTTGTTTGTGTGTTTAACTATTTCAAGGAATCACAAAATTCTCTAAAACCATTGTATGATGCAAGTAAAAAACTATACTATCGTGTAGTCAACACGTCGGATATCTATGCAGTTACAAAAGTTGCGAGTGGATGGGTATCATCAGATTGGGCGGTAATAGAATTAAGCAGGGACGCATCTGTCAATCAAAAGCGTTTGTGCTACTATAAGGATAGTGATATTCAGAACCAAATAGGAGTTGGTCAAAATGCAAAGGAACTTTGTGCTTTAGGATATCCGGAAGGAATGCCCCTAATATTGACAGATGATGGGCGTCAAACAAACGCAACTCTATTCAGAACAGATCTTGATTTGTTTTCGGGTAATTCAGGTTGTCCTATTTTCGTACACCCTAATTCTGATGCTGCAAATGAATGCAAGTACAAAATAATTGGCATTTGTAGCGCAGGAGGAACTGCGGGTGTTGGGGATTATGTTACAGTAAAACAATCTGATGGTGGCAAGGTGGATAATAAACCATGCGATTGTAAAAAGGAGAATTACAGAGGCGATCCTTCAATCAATGGTGGTGTTACGGCAAAAATTGATCAATTATATTCAAAATCGAAGATCGCAAATACGAATTGCAGTCAACCCAACACTCCAAAACCAGAAACGCCAAAACCAACTACGGGCACTCAAATTGTCCCAGGTCAAAATATAACGTTAAGTTATAAACCAACTGTTACGGGGATACATGTATTTAGATTAAAATATTCGTCAAATGGCACATTGGTTGGTGATCAAAAAACAAGTAACTACATATCGAGTGATCTTAACAAGATCAAAACTATTACTTATGGTTTTGTTCCTGCTGGGTTGAATTATAACCTGGTCGTTGTTAATCCTAATGGGATAGAAGTTGTCAATACCTACGGAACAGCGAATTCCTCAACAACAGGACCAGCAACAGTTTATGCAAAAAGTACAAATGTCGGAAGTATGGCATTGGTTGCAAATGCATCTGGCTATCCATATACATCTATTCAGCAAGCGATTGATAATTCGCCATCAGGTTATACTTTGCATATCTCAAGAGGTGTTTACAATGAGAATATTGTTATTACCAAGCCAATTACAATCATCGGTGAGCCAAATTCAGTTGCAATGATTACCACAAAATCTTCTTCCCCAGCAATTTCAATACGAGCAAACAATGTGACTATTAAAAATATCACTTGTCAGAGCGAAGAATTTTTTCAAAATACAGGCATTCAGCTTGATGCTGCTTCTAATTGTTTGATTGAATCAAATTCCTTAACTGGTTTTTCTACTCCGATTTCACTTGTCAATGGATCTTCCAACAATGCCATCTCATCCAATGCGATTCATGGGGCAATACCAACCGAAGGAATTCAAATTGACAATTCAACACAAAACAGTTTTGCTGGTAATACAATTGACTATGGCTTGTCAATATTCAGGATCACTAATTGCAGTCAAGAAAGCAATACATTTGATCAGAATAGTTTATTCCGGCAAGCGAGACTGCATAAGGGCGAAATAACACCAATTCTAAATCTGCTCTTAGATTGAGGTGCATAATGTTTCGCATTCTCGTAATCATTACTTTCTCTTTCGTGTTACAGTGCAGTTCTTTTCTGTCCTATGTTGCTATTGAAGGAACCCTTGTTCAAAAAGATAATAGTGGCGGATGTACCAGAATGCGCTGTAGCCATTTGAATAGCAACGAGTGGCGAGATTGCTGTAATAAGTGCTATATTCCTGCACAATTTTCATTTGACAAAGATACTTTTGAGTTGTGGGCTTCGAAAGAATCGAATTTCAAAAGACTTGGCAATCAAGATAAATTCGTGCTATCAGGAGAACAATTCAAGAAAATTGAACAAATAACATACAATTTTTATCAATGCGATTCAATAGATTGCTCTCCATTAGTTATTGGAGGGCGATACCTTTTTCAAGGTAGTTGGCAGTATGTCCATGAAGGCAAGAGAGTGCTTGTGATCAAGTCTTTGCCTGTTGCTGTAAATGGAACAGATTCACTAAATAAGAAGGAGGAAGGCGATAATCGTATTAAATAAATTATCATGGCCAGTAGTTGTATCTAAAAATTGAGTAGTCGTTACGCTTTACGCAAAAGTAGAGTAAAATAAAATATGCTGCTTGTGCAGACCGCGTTAAAGAAAGGCGCAAAGCCTCGCGAGCTTATAATAACAATTTAAGCGTTGTACAGCAGCGCATTTGAAAAGTCCAATAATGTCAATTGTACAGCATGGTGTAAGGTTCGGCAAAGCCGATACTTATATCCACCACGCAGCACATTGCGTCATTGTGCGAGCGGTTTAGGTGAACAAACGGCAAAATCAGAAAATATATAGGACATTAGAAAATGTTAGAAGAAATCAGGAAAATTAAAACATTTAAATTGTAAATCGTCTTAAGCGAGTTCATAAAAATATTTTAGGAAAACTGGAAAACTGAAATCTTTACTTTTCATTTAATGTGCTTAGCCGGAGAGTTCTAAAAAACGAAATGATCGATCCATATGCTTTATCATTTAAAAGAAATGCAACTTTAGAGATATAGCAGCTTTTAAATGATTTGAGATATTCTGAAAATGTATGTAGGAAATTGGCTCTTTAATCTTCGAGGCATTTGTAAATATCCAATTTTGAAATGAGTATGTTATATGTCGAGGATGGTACCATCAGGTTTTGCGATTGAAAGCAAACAAAGTGCAATTTGTGCAGCAATAGCTGTCCGCCTAGGCTTTGATATCTCGCTTTTCAAAAGTATATTACCGTGAAACTCATTCCCTGGAACTGGATGTCTTTCACATGTAAGGTCACCTTTTAGAAATGGGCGTGAGCACAGGTGATCAAACTCATTCTTTGATAATATTGCAGCCCCGATTTTGAATTGTGGATCACCGTTATCTTTTTTTTGGTTTAGGATTACCTCTAAAGATTTTTCATTGTCATACCAGTTAATTGATTCTTCTATTTTTCCATCACTTCTGCGTTGTGAAAAGTCAGATCGCTCTTGGAATGTAAATAAATAAGCAGTTGGAATGCCATCATCATCGATTATAGCATTATTAGGTATGCCTCTTATAAATTTATCTGGCAAATCTGACGTATTTAAAGAATTCATGTATGTCGTGAAACAAAGAGTATAATGGTATGAAGTAAAATTTCGATATTTATAGATTTAATTAAGCCAGAGTTACACATCTCACCAAGTTTGCTATTGGTAACAAAATAATAACTCGATTCTTCTGAATTTTCTTCGAAAGAAAAACCTATCCTAAAATCCTTGAAAGCCCATTCAATTAAAACAGAGCCATCTTCTATAACATTCATGCTCAAGGGTGTGATTGTCCTATACCCATCATAAAAATAATTTTCAGTTTCTAGTACATGCTGGAGTTGTAGTAAGAAATCTGTTATCTGTTTTCGTATTGCTGTTGAATTAATATTCGATAACGCAATTTTACTAAAAATACCACAGTTGTTTTGATCTGAAGATAAATAAGACTCTGATAAATCAATAGGAAAATTTAACTCTGTTTTAATATCATTATTTTCGAAAACAGAATCGTTATTCCTTATTTCCGAGCCATATTCAGTAATAGGTTCATTATCTGCATAAAGGTTTGAACAGTACTTATTCATATTTCAACAGGCTCCATTGCATTATGTAAATCATCTTTGATGATCCATCGAATTAACCGCGAGGAACGAGTGTGCAAGAAATCCAGTTTTCCCATAATTTGTGAATGGTCTAATTTTTTTGGATTATAAAAATCACTATCAACCATAAAGCACTCTTCACCAGATATAATGTGTTTTACAAACGATGATGACAATCTTACAAAACTGTCCCCATCCTCAAGACGAATTTCATATGTACTTTGGAAATTGGTAATGCAGTCACTTATTGTATCTGATAAAGGTCCTAAAAAATAAGGTTTTAAAAGATCTTTCCATGATTTACTCTCCAAGCCTAGTGTTGCTCTATTAAAAATATCAACATATCTTAAGCTTGTTCTTGTAAAAAAAGGTGGGGCGTAAATAGATAAAAAAGGTATCATAATATTTTTAAGTTTGTCACTAAAAGTTTCCCACTTAACATATTTATGATTTATTAACATTATCGAAGTTCGGTTTAAATGGATTTCCCATTGTTTGTCATCTGAAATAAAAATGTGTTTTTTGTATTGTGACTGGTGTATTGCATTAATTGGTAGTTGAGGCATATTCCCTAAAGCGATTTCATTTTGATACTCTATTTTTTCTTGATAAATAGGATATTCAACTCTGATTTTATCTTGAAAAATCGCTGGTATTTCCGAGTCAATCTTTAGTATAGGTGCAAATCTTAATTGACATAAAACTTTATCTAAAGGGTTTTTATTGTAAATAACCCTGTTTACTTTTTCTGGAAATGGCATAGAATAAGCTCCTAAAAATTACCATCACTCGTTTTTGAGTGGTTATTTATGTCAAATTTTACAACAATTAAATGCTTCATGCAATAAGAATACGGCAGGGTTATTTATAGAATTGCTTTAAAATTTCAGTATATTCATGAATGTTCATGAATATACTATTATACTTATAATCAAAAACAATATTTATGCCATTTTCCAATATTTATTTTGCTAATTCAAATGCTTTTATTTACACTCAGGATTTTGTGTACTTTTGAGATGAAATTGATTCCACTACTTGTCTGATTTAGTTTTTTTCCAGCTTTAACAAACTAAGGTTTTCTTATTTAAGTCTACCGTTCCCTTTTTAACGAATTTGAATCGTTTTTATGAAAGCAATGCGCCAGATAAGTCAGAGGCTTGTTAGCTCAAAGTCAGATAAGTACTGAAAAAATGGATCAAGATATTAAATACCTGTTAAAAACGTGTTACCATAAGAACAAGGCTATGCAAAGCACAATAACCAGCAATTGTACAGCCGTGGTGTAAGGAACGCGATTACGCGATTTATTATATCCACCACGCAGCACATTGCGTCATTGGCCCGACGACGGTTTTGGTGTAGAGAACGAAATACAGAAAGTCAAAGGTATTAAAAAACGTCTGATGCAGAATATCCAGGATCATTGGATAATTAGGATGCAGAAAAAAATAAAACAGCATAACGGCATTATAGTGAGAAAAGGGCCATTCTCAATTTGAACTGACGAATGTATGGTTTACAAAAGATTAACCGATTTTGAAAGGAGATAAAAATGAAACTAAAAATAGTATCTTTATATTTAATTGTATTCGCCTTTGTTATATCAGCACAAAACAATGTACTTTGGATATATTCCGGTTCTGTGGCTGATTATTCTTATGTTAGATCGTTGGGCTATGGTTTAAATGATTTGGGAGGGTCAACCAGCATGCATTACGAGGCAGATGCATTCGTTAACCAATTAAATTCAAGAATTAATGCCGGTTATCCAAGCATTTCTACATCAACCCGTCAAGATAAGGATCTTAATTTTACAAAAAGTGTATTCACAAGTCACTTTTTGGATAACTATGAAATTTGCATGTTTGGTGGCCATGGTAGTCCTTTTAACTTTTACCCTTATGATTATAGAGTTCCTATAAATGATGGAAGTGTTAACTTTGGTGGTAATTATACAAAATGGGTATTTTTCAATTCATGTAGTACACTTAATAGTACAACAGCTACGGATTATCTTCCAGCATTTAACGGATGTCATGCAATTTTAGGCAACCATGCAAAGGGTTATGTTTGGTTCCAAGAATATTGCAAATGGAAATATTGGCTTTTCGGGTGGCAATGCGGGGAAAAGGGAACTCATCATACTTACGACCAGTGGGAATATTTCGCAACCAATTGGTGTGATAACTATAAATCAGATCCTGGTAATAACGGTTTATGGGATTCTTATAACAAAGCGGTAAATCAATCAGTTTATCAAGAATGTTTAAAGGGAATTGCGCCTGCTATCGTTTGGATATGGGGATATTGTCCCCTTACAAATCAATATGGTAATGGTCGAAATGAACATTTTACTTCAAATAATTCTCAATTCATGTGGCCGGTGAGCAGTAATTCCTATTTTCAGTATAGTGGCATTTGTTATTATTGGGAAGCGCATGGCAATCCGTCGTATTAATTTGATACAACCATAAAACATTTTAAGAAAAGGAGAATAAAAATGACATATAATAAATATTTATTATCTCTTCTGATTTGTAGTTCAATAACTTTTGCTGGAAATGTAAAATTCCAGGTCAATACTATCGTCCAAAATTATGTTGAAAAATTCAAGGCCGGAACAGCATCAGGTCATCGGTCAGGCATAACCGAAGCGCAAGTAACAGAATTTCGGCAGCTTGAAACGGATAATTCTATTAGCGATTCCACTGATGTGCCAGGAATAAATATCGATAAGTGGAAAAAATTAATTGATGCGGAATATTTCATTAAAATTTGTGAGTTTAAACCTGCTATTATTAAAGCGATAAAGAATAGATTGCTTCCATATGGGAATTTTGCATATTCTTATACCATAAGTGATGGTCGGTTTGAGTTCAAACGGAATGATTTAAAAATGAAAAACGATGGAACTTTTGAGTTCCTCGGAACTAAATTGGACAGTGTTAATCTGTTGTCAATCGCTGATGATAGACTTAAAAAATTAAAGATATTCAATGGAAATGTTGAATTCAACAATCCCATCACAGGCAGACTGAATGGAGATGTTTACCAAATAACTTCTCGTTATCGTCGTGTTTTCCGTGGCGGCATAGTTATGGAGGATGTGTCCTATATTGCAGTTCAATTGAGCTCTACGGGGGAATTAATATCAATATTTGGTAAATGGCCAAAATTAATTTCTTGCGGAAAAGATGAAGAAGCTGTTACTATTGAAGATGGTTTAAATCTTGCAACGACGTTCTATCAAACAGATTTTCAAGAGGAAACGGTGGTAAAAGGCAATGAAACCTCCAAACCGATTAGCGCAAGATTGGCTGGAATAGCCTTAGCATGGCAGCCAATTTGGCCTGCAGGAGCATCGTCACCCACGGTCCTGACACCCTGTTATGCAACAATTGCGGATGTGACTTTAGAAAATGGTGCCACTACCTCTCATTATTTTAGCTTTCCTCGATTGGTAAAATATGTTAATAGTATTACTAAATAATTGAAGGAATATTACTAAAGGGGACCTCTAAAAATCCATTTTGCTGCGCCCGGCTCCGAATTGCGTCACGCTTTGTTGTGCTCACTAGCCAAATCGTAGTGGATTCAACTTGTTCGTACGGCGTGCCTACCGCATTCTCGCTTTGCCTCGTTACAAAACTGGATTATTAAAGGTCCCCTAAATTAAGACGATGGCATTGCATTATATAATCGATAGGAATGAAAGTTTATATCACTTTGGGCTTAATCCGCTCTGCTTGAGTTACTATGTTGAGCGGTTGCGTTCATGCTTCGACAGTCTATCTCAACGAGGGCGGTTCAGGTGAAAAAAAATATATTCATGCTCGGTCAATATCTAATTTAAATTGAAGTTTTAAAAAAAAGTATTAAACCTTAATTCGTCGATTGAAAAAAGATAAAGTGACTATCGTAAGAATGTTCAATTGACGTATGCGATAAATAACACCTATGACAGGAGGTATTTTATGTCAACACATTTATTTTTAAAGCCATCTTGGCTATCTTTCGCACTTGCATTAATGGCAATTTCTTGTAACAATAAACCAATAGAAAGATATACCGGAACCGTAAGCGGATGTGGTGGTTTTCAACAGTTTTCCAAACAAGCAGCCAACGCGGATAAAATTACTATCGATTCAACATCTTATTGTGAAGCTGAACGACTATGGTGGCAATACGAATCGACAAGAGAATGTTTGAAATTTTTGCATGCGAGGATAGTAGCAAATTGTGCTGCAAAACTTTCAATTTCCGCTGAAAAGGATGGCGATACAATCAGCCTTGATGAAACGGATGCGGAAACCTATACAAATGGGAAGGCTCTATGCGCTTGTTGCTTTGATACGTATTTAGATGTTCCCAATGTCACACCTGGAGCAGTTTATGTAAATATTTCTTCAAAAACTTTTTTAATTCATACCAGTGCAAAACAAGGGGTATTTGTTTTAGATTCCACATTGGATTCGATTTGCATTAACAAATAATAGTATTCATGCGGCAAATCTAGCCGAAAGGGGTATTTGTAAGTTTTTCGTGTACCGCAAGGGGTGCCCCTACCAAGTATGATGTTGCTAAATCAAAATGTGTGGCACGTGTCTTTAGGCCGTGCCCCATTTGGCAAAAAAGAATGTATTACACCTCAACATTCTCCTCTCGCACGGGGTGCTCTTAAAAAAAAGTGCTAATTTACATCGACAATCTGTGTGCCCTGCACTATTAGTGCAGGGCTTCAGTTGGTTCGTGTGACTGAGGGCACTTCAGAATTGCCCGATCCCAGAAGTTTGACCTAGTAATCCCAGAAAGTATGACCGCAGAGATATTTTACAAAGAGCAGTTGTAAAAGTTTACTATTAATTTATATAAACATAAATTGTGACTGGTCATTCTTTGTGGGATTTTTTATCTTTTTTTCTCATAGAATCACCTCCTAACTCAAATGTATAAGACTTATGTATTAACCGGTCACAAATGGCATCAGCAACAGTCGGATCAGGCAATTTTTTATGCCACTGCAAAACCGGATATTGAGTTGTAATAATTATGGATCCAGTCTGCTGTTTCTCATCAATAATATCCATAAGGAATGAAGACTCTTCAACTGAAATACTTTGCATCAAAAAATCATCAATAAGTAACACTTTTATTTTTGAGAGTTTTTTAAGCAGTTTGAGATATGTACCTGTACCTTTCGCAGCATGAATCTCTTCTATTAATATTGGACATCTGATCTTAAGTGCGTCAAATTCCATTCTGCATGCCTGATGAGCAATTGCTTCTGCCAGGTATGTTTTTCCAGAGCCTGTAGGACCAGTGATAATAACATTCAGTGAATTTCTTATCCATTCCTGTGATGTAAACGGGGTGACATTCTGTTTACCAAAGCCTCTTGCTGAATCATATATCAAGTCCTCAATACAAGGTAGTTCAGGCTTAAAATGCGCCCTTCCAACCATAAGTTTCATTCGCCTTTCTTTACGTGCATAGTATTCATCTTCAACAACAAGTGCAAAGAACTCTTCACATGAGAGTTCTTTGTAGCTACCGGTGCTTAACCGTTCTTTCAACGATCTTGCCATTGTAGTAAGCCGCATGTGGTTTAATTGACTGATAACCTGTTCAATGTGCATATAAAACTCCTTTTGGTAAATGTTTATAAGCTTCCTGCGAAATTCTTCTCACCGCGAATATTTTCATGTAAAATTATTGCTTCAGTTAATTGTCTCTTAATAACAAGTGGCTGTTTATCGATCCCCTGTTGAAGAATACTTTTAATTGCTGTTGTGGAAACATTATTAAACTGCAATGCACGCTCGCAGCTCTTTTCTAAACGTTCGTCAGAGTAGGTCTTTGCAAGACTTAATATTCCACGGGCTGTTCTGTATCCATGCTCAACATGTTCTGTTCTCTTCAGCAGAATCTCAATTACCCGAACTGTTGAAGGGCCTATTTTAGCCGCTTCTTCAAGGAAGTACCCTGAAGACCATCCCCTTACATACCGGTGTGCCGGAGGCATATGTTCTATCTTTGATGTAAAAGAAAATTTCTTTAATGACAATTGGTGACAAGCAACACGTTCGTTGTTGTGATACATTTCTATAAGATTACCGCTTTGCCGAACCTGTAATCGTTTTCCTGCAAGATTATAGGGCACGCTGTAAAAATGATTATCTATTTGTATATGGTAATCCCGTGCAACTTTAACATTATCTTTCACCCGTGTCGTTGTAAATGGCTTCTCTGGTAATGACTTTGCAAAGGGGAGATCTTCTGTTTCGAATCTTTGGCGACGTGAAAGCCCGCCGTAATCTTTCATTGGACGATTGTTATAGATCTCTAACTCCTCCCACAATGCTGTATTAAGCTCACGTAGAGAAAAGAATTGTCTGTTGCGTAAACGTGCCAGGACAAACTCCTGAACATGTAATACATTGCTTTCCACAACTGCTTTGTCTTTAGGTCTACGCACACGAGCAGGCAAAACTGTTATTCCATAATGATCACACATCAAACCGAAATGTGTATTGATTACCGGATCGTAACGGTCTGCTTTGGTAACGGCACTTTTGAGATTGTCAGGAACAATTGTGTGTGGTGCAACTTTAAAATAAGCTAAACTGTTCACATGGGCAGAGGTGAAATCTGATGTATTCTGCGTTTGTCGTGCTTCAATATATGAGCAAGAACTTGCTCCCCAGCTACATACAAACAGCTGTGTATTTATTAACTTTCCTGTTGTTATGTCTGTATACGACAAGCTGTCTCCGCTATAGTCACTGTAAAGTGTTTGACCTCCTTTATGAAATTGGCGCATGGTAACATCAACAGGCTGATTTTTCCTTATGTATCGAAAAAAACTGCTTCGTGATAAACCCTCTGGATGAGCTCCTTTATATTCTTCGAACAAACGCTGAAGCGTAACGTGCGGGCGGAGCATCTCTTTGTGGATATAGGTTAGATCGGGCGGTGGTGTAACGCTTTTTCGTTTCTCAGGCTTGGGATAGAGCTTTTCTTCCAAGATATTATCAGTGATTGTATCCGGAAGTGGCCAGTTCAATTCGCTTGCTTTAAAACGCTTCATAGTCTCAATGACTACGCCTTTGGATTTTTGCAAAATTGCAGCTGTTTTCGATGCACTTACTTGCAATTCAAGACGGTACTGAAGTATCTTACGAATTTCTCGCATGGACAGTTTCTTTCCTTTCATTATTCCTCTCTTTTGTTTAATAAAACGCTTACAAAAAAGAGTAAAAATAGATGTTTAGGGATAAGCTGTCTTTGCAATTATTCTGCGGTCATTCTTGATGAGATTTGCCGGTCATTCTTTTTGGGATTGAGCGGTCAACCTTTTTGGGATTTGTTGGTCATTCTTTTTGAGACGGACCGGTCATTCTCTGTGGGATCGGGCAAGAATCAGTAATTTGAACCGAATAAAAGGATAAGCAGGATTAAAAGGCCTGATTATGACAAATAATAAAAGGACAATAACCCAATTGTGCAGGCATGGTGTAAGGAACGGCAGAGCCAATTTACAATATCCACCACGCAGCACATTGCGTCATTGTACCGAAGATTTGTATTTGTTTTATCAGGTAAAATTTTTAAAAGAATTAAATTTAAGTATGTAGGTATTTTTGAAAGATCAGAACCGATTGATGGCAGAAAACTGGTGCGGATATAGTGTACTTTACGTTTAAATGTACCTTTTGCCTTTGGTCTATACGCTCTGCATCTGCGTGGTGAGAATCCATAATGAGCTGCAAATGCGGCCATTTCAATATTAACCTGCCATTTACCTTCACTTTCGTTGTAAAGGAAGGCTGTTTTCATGTTATCAAAAAGAATTTCTGCAGGAATACCACCGAAATGGTCATTGAAATACGCAATTTCATCGTTAATCGCGAAGGCAGAGCGAAGAAATTTGATAACTGTATTTTTGTAAATGAACTTTGTTGCCTTCTGAAACCCCATGCCGGGGATTCAGGAGGCGTGCATGTTAATTTTGAACCGAACTTAAGTAAACATTGTTGTCCGGATTTTTTACGAGTTCAGATATGCATGTAACTCAATGAGTTTAGGAAGGTTATTTTCAAAATCTGCCAGGCGTAAACTGTTTGGGCCATCACAGAGCGCATTTTCAGGCTGAGGATGTATTTCAAAGAATAGTCCATCAACGCCCATAGGCAATTGCTGCTTTTGCCAGAGGAAGTGCAAGTTCTCGATTTCCTGAAGAACAGCCATTTCCGCCTCCGGGATTTTGAACACTGTGTGTTGCATCAAAAATAACAGGCTTACCAAAGCTTTTTAATACCGGAATTCCAGCAAAGTCAACTACAAGCCGGTTGTATCCGAAAAAATGTACCTCGTTCGGTTACCCAGGAGTTATCGCCTGCTTTTTGCAAGTGAGATATTTCATATCTTCCGGAGACATGAACTGGCCCTTTTTTACATTGACAATTTTACCCGTGGCAGCAGCACTGGAAAGAAGGTCTGTCTGTCTGCAGAGAAATGCGGGAATCTGAAGTACGTCGACAACATCCGCGGCTTCGTTTGCTTGAATTGATTCGTGAATGTCAGTGAGCAATGGAAGCCCGGTTTCTTTTTTTACTGTATTAAGAATGGAAAGTCCCTCATCACGTCCGGGACCTCTGTATGATGAGCGGGAGGTTCTGTTTGCTTTATCATAAGATGCTTTGAAAATAATATTAACTGATACTTTTCTGATAATTCAAGCTAAGTCTTGATGCAATCGTAAGGCAGATTTTCTCTGATTCAATGACACAGGGACCTGCGATGAATGAATAATTCGGTGAGATGAATCAGTTTTGTATTTAAAAAAAGTTGGATTCATTATGTGATACCTCTATTTATAGATCATTGTAATCGTTTAATTTTTAATTGACTCAGGTTCCTGATTCAACGTATATTATTCCGCTGATATTAGGATTAGTAAAAATAGCTTTTTCCTGATAACTCAGGCGTGTTTATTTCTAACTTTTTAAATAGGAGGCATCCAATGGCAATTAAGGTTGGAATCAATGGTTTTGGTAGAATTGGTCGTTTGGTGTTCCAGGCAATTTGCGATCAGGGTCTTCTTGGAAAAGAAATTGATGTTGTTGCAGTTGTAGATATCTCTACTGATGCAGATTATTTTGCTTATCAGCTGAAATACGATTCTGTTCATGGTCGTTTCAAGCACACTGTTACAACAGAGAAAAGCGATGCTTCAAAAGAAGAAGCAGACGTTATTGTTGTAAATGGTTACAAAACAAAGTGTGTAATGGCTACAAGGAATCCTTCTGAATTACCCTGGAAGAGCTCTTGGAGTTGATTATGTTATTGAATCAACTGGTCTTTTCACTGATTCTGAAAAAGCAAAAGGCCATCTTGAAGCTGGTGCAAAGAAAGTTATTATCTCTGCTCCTGCAAAAGGTGATGTAAAGACTATTGTTATGGGTGTTAATGAGAATGAATACGATGCTGCAAATCATAATATCGTTTCAAATGCATCATGCACAACAAACTGTCTTGCACCACTCGTACATGTTCTTCTTAAAGAAGGTATTGGAATCGAAACTGGTCTTATGACTACAATTCATGCTTACACTGCAACACAGAAGACTGTTGACGGTCCATCAAAGAAGGACTGGCGCGGTGGCCGTGCTGCTGCAATCAACACAATTCCATCTTCAACCGGTGCTGCAAAAGCTGTTGGTGAAGTTCTTCCTTCAACTAAAGGTAAAGCTTACTGGTATGGCTTTCCGCGTTGCGACACCTGATGTATCAGTTGTTGACCTCACTTTCCGCACTGAAAAAGAGACATCGATTGAAGAAATCGACAGCCTTGCTTAAGAAAGCATCAGAGACATATCTCAAGAACATTCTTGGATATGCAAAAGAAGAGCTTGTTTCAACTGATTTTATCCATGACAATCGTTCTTCAATTTATGACTCACTTGCGACAATTCAGAACAACCTTAAAGGTGAAAAACGTTTTTCAAAATCGTTTCATGGTATGATAATGAATGGGGTTATTCAAACCGCGTTGTTGATCTTGTAAGATTTATGGCAAAAAAGTAAATCTGAGCTGATCAGATTGTGTTTACGTTTGAGGAACGGACATTATCCGTTCCTCTTTTTTTAAAAATAATACGTTGACAACCTGAAGATTAACAAATGAGGAGGAACAGATGGCGATCTCCAAAAAAACAGTTAAGGATATCGATTTAAAAGGTAAACGTATTATAATGCGAGTCGATTTCAATGTGCCGCTCAAAGATGGTGTAATTCAGGATGACACACGTATTACCGCATCTCTTCCAACAATCAAGTATCTACTTGAACAGAATGTAAAAAGTCTTGTTTTGATGTCGCATCTTGGAGATCCCAAGAAAGATACTCAGAAAGCCAAAGAGAAGGCTGAAAAGGATGGAAAGTCCTTTGATGAAAAGAAGTATATCGAAGGTAAACATAAAATGGCTCCGGTGGCAGCTTATCTTGGTAAACTGCTTGGGAAGAGTGTCAAGCTTGCACCGGATTGTATAAGTGATGAAACTCAGAAGATGGTAAAATCCTTGGGCAGTGGTGAAATTCTTCTTCTTGAAAATACACGCTTTCATAAGGAAGAGACTTCAAAAGAAGCAGCTGATCGTGAAAAGATGGCCAAAGTACTTGCGACATACGGTGATATTTATGTAAACGATGCATTTGGTACAGCTCATCGCGCCACATGCTTCAACTGAGACTATTGCGCATTATCTACCTGCAGTTGCTGGTTTTCTAATGGAAAAAGAGCTTGAATTCCTTGAGGAAAAAATTGTAAAGAATCCTGCAAAACCATTTGTCGCAATTATTGGTGGTGCAAAGGTTTCATCAAAAATTGCGGTACTTGAGAGTCTACTTTCTAAAGTTGATCGCCTCATTATCGGTGGTGGAATGGCGTATACATTCCTCAAGGCACAAGGTATTCTCTGTTGGTAAATCACTTGTTGAAGACGATATGCTTGAAACTGCACGGGTGTTCTTAAAAAAGCAGCTGAAAAAAATGTAAAAATACTTCTGCCAGTCGATCATATTGTGACAGAAGCAATTTGCTGCTGATGCTGAAGCTATACAGGTTTGCTAAAGATGCAATTGATGATGGTTGGATGGGTATGGATATTGGTCCTAAAACAATCGAAATGAGTTTAAAAATGCACTTAAAAATGCAAAGACTGTTTTCTGGAATGGTCCTATGGGCGTTTTTGAATTCCCGAAGTTTGCTGCCGGAACACAGGCAATTGCAAATACGCTTGCTGATCTGAAAGGTGCGACAACAGTTATTGGTGGTGGAGATTCTGTATCGGCTGTTAAGAAAGCCGGGGTTGCCGATAAAATGTCACACATATCAACTGGTGGTGGTGCATCACTTGAACTTGTTGAAGGAAAAGAACTTCCTGGTGTTAAAGCACTTAACGATAAATAATTGTAAAAAACTGGCTGAATTTTTCAGCCAGTTTAAATAAAATATATTGAATTGCTTTTAGCACTGAATGTATTTTAAACAACTCGTTAATAGAAAAAGCAATATTAGACTGAGGAGTCAACATGCGTAAGAAGTTTATTGCTGGTAACTGGAAGATGAATACAAACCTTGAGGAGGCCGTGAGTCTTGCAAAAGGACTTGTTGAATCAATGGGAAAAACTTCTGATGTTGATATCGCAATTTGTCCTCCTTACATTAGTTTACATGCAGTTAGCGAGTATTATTAAGGGCTCAAATATTAAATTAGGTGCTCAGGATGTTCACTGGGAAGCCTAAAGGTGCTTTTACCGGTAAAGTCAGTTGCTCTATGCTTAAAGAGTGTTGGAGTAACTTATGTTATTATTGGTCATTCAGAACAGCGTACGTATTTTCATGAAACAAATGAGACTGTAAATAAAAAAGTAAAGGCGGTACTTGCTTCTGGTTTACTTCCAATTATCTGTGTTGGTGAAACACTTGATGAGACGTAAGAGTGGCAAGATGGATTCTGTTATTGATAGTCAAACCAGAGGGGCGTTTGAATGGAATTTCTGCTGAAGATGCTCTGAAATGTACGATTGCTTATGAACCTGTTTGGGCGATTGGAACTGGTGAGACAGCTACACCTCAACAGGCCAATGAAGCACATATTTTTATCAGAAAAATATTATCTAAATTATATAATGACGAAACAGCGGGTGCAATCCGTATACAGTACGGCGGCAGTATGAAACCCGATAATGCCAAATCGCTTCTCGCACAAAGTGATGTTGATGGCGGACTTATTGGTGGTGCATCACTGAAAACTAACTGATTTTGCTGGTATCGTCAAGCCAGTATAATTTACTTCTTCAACAAAGGTATATTATGGCAATTGTTTTAGGTCTGTTGGTTTTTGTTTTTGTCATTGTTTGTATTTTGCTTTGTTTACTGATACTTATCCAGTCTGATAAAGGTGGCGGAATATCAGGTGCAATTGGTGGTGGTCTTGGAGGTGCTAACAGTCTTCTTGGTACTCAGGATACCGCAAATATATTGACACGTGGAACAGCAATTTTTGGTGCATTGTTTCTAGTTCTTTGTATTGTAATGTCAGCTGTTGTTGGTAAAGCTAATGTTTCAAGTCAGAAGTCTTTACTAAAAAATCGTGCTGAAAAACAGCAAAACTATTCTCCTTCGTCAATTCTAATAATAACAACGGGATTCCATTGCAGCAAGAGTGGTCAGCAAGCAGCTCCAGTTCAAGGAAGTACACCAAGCACAAGTCCTGCTCAGCCAAGTGCTCCTTCAACTGAAAAGAAGTAAACAAGTTTTCTAGTAGTAAAAAATTATGCGGTCGTGGTGGAACTGGTAGACACGCTACTTTGAGGGGGTAGTGGGCGTTAGCCTGTGTCGGTTCGAGTCCGACCGACCGCACTATAATAAAAATGGGCCGATTGATATTTGCAGAAATTAAAAAAATAATTTGCAAATATCAATCGACCCGTTTTCGTATCTGTAGTAAAATATGAAAATTCTCTCCATTGGTAGTCAGTTTCTTTCCAGATCATTTCGAGATGCGGGAATTAAGCTACATTCGATTGTCCCTTCGAATATGGTTTTACATCCTGATGATATTCCATTTGACTTTTACAGTAAGGCAGAACAATGTTCTGAATTTATCTGCTCTGCTATAGAAAAATTCAAACCAGATCTGATTTTTCAGGGAGATCATTCAGGACCATTGATTCATACAGGATTAGAAAACTATTCTATTCCTAAGGTGTGGTATGCTGTTGATGTTCATCTTCATTATCAGTGGTATAAGCATTATGCGGTTATTTTTGATCAGGTTTTTTGTGCGCAGAAGAAGTTTGTCGAAATGATGTCAACTTACAATCCCAATGTCGAATGGATGCCACTTTTCTATTCACAGTGCAAAAGTCAATTTGTACCATGGAATAAAAGAGAATATGCTATTTCATTTGTCGGTACAATGGATGCAAAGAAAAATCCTGAAAGAGTAGAACTGTTCGAAAATCTAAAGAGCAGGGGAATTGAAGTTCTGGTTACAACGGGGAAATATGACAATATATATAGCAGATCAAAAATAGTAATTAATCAATCTGTCGCAGATGATCTGAACTTGCGTTTCTTTGAAGCGACAGGTTGTGGTGCGCTTCTTATTACCGACGGCTTATCACATTCCATGAATGAAATTTTGGAACCTGGTGAAGATTTTCTTTTATATGAACATGGGAATATTGGAGATCTGATTGATAAAATAAAATGGGCTGAACAAAATGATAGTACTGCTGAAATAATGGCAAAAAGAGCGCAAGAGAAAATTCTTAAAAATCACCTTGAAATGCATAGAGCAATCAGAGTGCTTTCCTGGTTTAAAAGTAAAAAAAGTGGCTGCGAGCAGAGTAACTCTGAAAAGACCTTATCTCACCTTGCATGGACATTTGATTGTTGTTCGAAACTTGATATCCCAGAAACGGTGACAGATTATTTTGGAAAGAAGGCATATAAATATGCTAATCTGGTATTAAATCGTTCGCCTGATAACAGTATCGCCCTTTTGCTATTAGCAGAACAGGCTTTTCAGAATGGAGATTATCAGCTATCGTCAAAATTGATGAATGAGATTGTAAATGTGCCGAACGATGAGTACTTTGAAAAACGTTTTTTATTGATGAAAGCGACTGTTTTGTTCATTTTTGGAAATAAAGAAGAGGCGATTAAATTGATTTCTGGACTTATTGATCGATATCCAGATGATGCTGATTTACAGAGAATCGACCAATTATTTGAAAGTAAAAGATAAAGTGCTATGGAAAAAAAACATCTGAAAAATTTGAAAATACATGAGCTGCAATCAGAAATGGTTGCTTTGGGGGAAAAAAAATTCCGGGCTCAACAGTTGAAAAAATGGATTTATCAAAAGAGCGTTGATACCTTTGATCAAATGATAAACATGTCAAAACCGTTCCGTGAACGTCTTGATCAAGTGTATACTATTAAAAAAATGGAAATCATTCAGACATTGGAATCAAAAAATGGGGATGCGGTTAAGTTCGGTTTCCGTTGTATAGAATCATCTCATCTGGTGGAAAGTGTACTGCTGATTGATGGAGACCGAAGGACCGCTTGTCTTAGTAGTCAACTTGGGTGCGGTCTGGCTTGTGTTTTTTGTCAGACAGGAAAAATGGGCTTCATCCGGAATCTGACTCAGGAGGAAATAATTGGTCAATTGATCGGGATAAATGATTACCTTGGTTTACGCTCCGATAAACTTGTTACTAATATTGTGTTTATGGGAATGGGGGAAGCTCTTTCCAATTACAATAATTTCAGAAGCTCACTGGATATTATTATGGATGAAGAATTGTTCAACATTGGTGGGCGCAGAATAACTGTTTCGACTGCTGGTGTTATTCCTTCAATAGAAAAATTGATGTCTGAAAAATTGAATATAGGATTGGCAATTTCCCTGAATGCTTTTACAAATGAACAACGTGATCAATTGATGCCGATCAATAAAAAGTATCCAATAGAGAGTTTAGTTGCTGCGGCGAGAAAATATTACAATGCTACAGGAAGACGGGTTACTTTTGAATATGTTATTATTGATGGTCAAACAAATACTAATGAAGCTATAGATGCGATTAAAAAGTATCTTGGAGATTTCCCCTGTAAAATAAATCTGATTCCTGTAAATCCCTCTAAAGACAAGCAGTTGAAAAGTCCTTCTGATGAAAATCTTGACAAATTCGCCGACGAGCTTCAGCGACGCGGGATAACTGCCACAGTCAGAAAAAGCCGGGGGCAGGATATCTGGGGAGCCTGCGGCCAACTCGCAGGACGGGATTTAAATTCAGAAAATATCTAACATTAATTATTATATCTGAACCAATACTGGATCTTTGATAAAATGAATACTGCTGTTTGGCTTTACTATTTCAGCTGTCAGTAGTGGTCTGCAAATCAAATTCCTGACCAAATCTGAAAGATACTCCTGAGAGCTCATATGAACATAATGGCCTGCACCTTTTATTTCGACAAGTTTTGAATTAACAGATAAGTCGCAATACTCTCTGATAAGTTCTTTCCAGATATTTTCAACTCTCTGGGCTTTTTCACGTGTAAGTTTTCCGGAACTGATGATCTCTTCAACCACAACTTTCTTGTCATGGCAGAGCACGGTAACCGGACAAGTGAAGTGAAATTGCATATTCATCAGTGCGTGAACATTGCTTTCCAAATGAGCCTCTTGATATTCATTCAGGATTGTTGTGAAAAAAGTTGGTCTAAGAATATTTCTCCATATCATGTCTAGTGACTGGTCTGTTAGATCTTTGTAGTAAATAAAGGGGGGAGAATTTAAAATGAGCTTTTTAAAACAATGCATGACACGAAATTGTGCAGATAAGCGGATTGTTCTGTATAGATTTGTTTTATCTACACCGCTTCCTTTATACTCTTCTATAGAAAGTTTTTCTTTGAATGAGAAATCCATTGGTGACATCGGATCAAGAAATATTGCTGATTGCACTAATGAGGGATATCTCTTCATAAAGGCTCTTATATAAAGCCCGCCAAGTGAATGCGCTATAAAAGAAACCGGCTTTGAGATCTGAAGAGCATCCAGAACACTTTTTATTTCTTCTGCGACATTTAATGGAGTACGGGACCGTGTGGTAGGTGCACTCCATCCATATCCCGGGCGATCATAGCATAAAACAGTGGCATTTTCGCACAATCTATTCTGAATTTTCCACCACTCTGTTGACAGACTTCCTAAGCCCGGCTCTATCCAGACAATTGAATCTGAATCTCCTTTTTGACGGACAAAAAAACTTCCCAGATTTGTCTCAATTATTTTCCCAAAATCTTCTGGTCTGTATTTCAATTTCAACATCCTTCCTTTATGCCACTGATTATATTTACAAATAATAGATAAATATATTTCATATTCTTCAGTCAATTAGTTGGTTAATTCGGCTGTTTATTTTTCATAGTATGTTTTGAAAAGAGACAATGAAATACAATGATCAGCTGGTTATTTGAGGTATATGCCTTTTTTAATTCACAAATAAACCTCAGCAAATAATATTATTGTTTATTGAAAAGATATTGTACACCTTTTGAGGAAAATCGTCAAGAATAATTGAACAGACCCGATTGCAAAAACAAAGATCTGAACAGAATTACCTATCTCAATTAAAAACATTCAGCGCTCATTATTTCTTGACCATGGCCATTTGCCATTCATTTCAACTTCCAATGAAAAACTTAGAAAAGTCCTGATAAAGACTATGCCCCCCAATACTCCAAGGCTTCGAAAGGAGGGTTCCACAGCTACGGTACTGATTATATCACCAGCAACAAGGAATTCTAAACCGAGGAGAATTGATTGACTAAGATTTCTGCGTAAGTCGAGGAAATGTAATGTATCTGGTTTACTGATAAAGGTGTACTTAATAGTGCGGAATATAGAAAAAATAACGCCACCTGTAATCACTGCAATTCCGATGATCTCAATTATAGTACTAGTCCATTCAACGATAGGCTGGATCATAGAAATTCCTTGCGATTTAATAAAAAATTAAATTTCATCAGGAAAGATGTACTAATAAAGCAAATTGATAACCGTAATTACAAAATTGAATAAGAGCCAGAAAAGCTGAATATGAGATCGAAATTCGAACAAATGTGCAAAACCTGAGGAAAATCGCTGAACTTGAATTATTTTTAAAATCTTACAAAAAAAAGTGATAGTTGCTTTGATAAAAACTTAAATCTCAAGGAGTATTTGATGTCACCACATGTTGATATTTGGGCAAATCACCGTATATGGTCGCTGATATGGGACTTGCAGATTGGGGCCGTAAAGAGATCGAGATCGCGGAAAAAGAGATGCCTGGGCTAATTGCGATACGCCAAAAATATGCAAAGGATAAACCGCTTGCAGGTGCACGAATCAGCGGTTCTCTTCATATGACAATTCAGACTGCGGTATTGATTGAGACCTTAAAGGCATTAGGAGCGCAGGTCCGCTGGGCATCATGTAATATTTTCTCTACACAGGATCATGCAGCTGCAGGTATTGCAAAAGCCGGAATTCCAGTATATGCATGGAAAGGTGAATCGCTTGATGAATATTGGGCATGTACATTTCAGGCTCTTGTTCATGAAGGATCAAAGGGACCGAACTTGATTGTTGATGATGGTGGCGATGCAACATTGATGATTCACAAAGGGTTCGATCTTGAAAATGGTGATAAATGGGTGGATAGTCCATCTGAAGGTGCAGATGAAGAATCTCTTAAAAAAATACTTAAAGTTGTTTACCTGAAAGATAATCAGTTCTGGCATCAGGTTGTGAAAGAATGGAAAGGTGTTTCTGAAGAGACAACAACAGGTGTGCATCGACTTTATCAGATGATGGAGCAGAAAAAGCTTTTGGTACCTGCAATTAATGTAAATGACTCAGTAACTAAATCAAAATTCGATAATCTTTACGGATGCAGAGAATCGCTTGCTGATGGAATCAAAAGGGCAACCGATGTAATGATCGCAGGTAAAGTTGTTGTTGTCTGCGGGTATGGTGATGTCGGTAAAGGGTGTGCACAATCGATGAGCGGGTTTGGTGCACGGGTTATTGTGACTGAAATTGATCCGATATGTGCATTACAGGCAGCAATGGCCGGGTATCAGGTGACAACAATTGAAGAAACACTGGGCACCGGGGATGTCTATGTAACGACCACTGGAAATGTCGATATCATTACTGCAGAGCACATGGCAAAAATGAAGGATCAGGCTATCGTTTGTAATATCGGGCATTTTGATAATGAGATTCAGGTGGCCCGTCTTGAAAAATGGCCGGGAATTCAAAAGGAAAATATTAAACCACAAGTTGATAAATTTGTTTATCCTGATGGACATTCAATTTTCATGTTAGCTGAAGGACGATTAGTTAATCTTGGATGTGCAACCGGACATCCGTCTTTTGTAATGTCAAATTCATTTTCCAATCAGACCCTTGCTCAACTGGACTTGTGGAAGAATAAAGAAATGTACAAACCAGGTGTTTATATCCTTCCAAAAAAGCTTGACGAAGAAGTCGCACGGCTTCACTTGGAAAAAATAGGAGTCAGATTGACAAAACTGACTTCCAAACAGGCTCAATATCTTGGGGTATCAATCGAAGGTCCTTACAAGTCTGAACTGTATAGATACTAATACTGCTTCTCTGATTTGACAGCATTTCTGCTGTCAAATTAGTTCTCCTATCTCAATCAAAGGATTAAATTCCATGAAAATAACCGGGATTGGCATTTGTCCTCCTCCTGGAGCCAGGAATAACCCTTCAGCAACTCCTGAACTGCTGGCCAGTTGTCTTGCGAGATATTCTCGTTCCAATAAAGGAATCCATTCCATTATGGAGTCGATTGATTGGAACGATCCTGAAAAATCTGTGGATTCCATTTTCAAGTTCGTTGATTACGGGCATGCTTCTATAACTGGTATGAGTGGAGGGATTGCAATCGCGATCGATGGGTGTTCAATGTTTCTGGCTTATAAATTATTTGAAATCGCTCAGCTTTGTGATGGACAGGAGTCAAGTACCCGGTATATAAAACTTGATAGCAGTAATTTATCCGATCCAGAGCAGATTGGTTTGCCACCCGGTCTTATTTCTGAATGGAAACAGTTGATGGAGCTGTCTTTCAGGATTTATCATGAAGTCTATGAAACTCTCGATAGCCAAGCCAGAGAAAATCCATCTATTGTCCGGGTGCCTGCAGGGGCAAATCAAAAGGTTATAGACCGCTTAAGAAAAAATTACGCACTTGACAGAGCTCGCTATTTTATCCCTTTTGCTACCCGAACAAACGCTGCGTATGTAATGAGTGCACGGGTATGGGCGGAAACTGTTAAAATGCTTGATTCGATTCCTCTTCCTGAAGCTCATATTTGCGCCGAAGGAATTCGGGCTGAATTGAATAAGTTTGTCCCGCGCATGGTAAAGCATAGTACTCCTGATGAAGCAAGTTGTGCACATACCGATTATTTGTTTGATAACGCTATCAGTTATATTAACAAAAAAGGATTGTCCTTTGATAATAAAAAGGACGAAGTATTTGTACAGATTGAAAACTCGTTTCCGCCATTTTTAAATGAAATCAGTTCTCTGGGTGATTCGTTTGCAGGGAAAGTAAACCGGTACAGTACTTGTGGGTCGACAATAAAAAGAATGTTTGTACGTGCTGCATGGAATAACATGGCTATAGCTGAACTGCGCGATTTGAACCGCCATCGAAGCGGATTTCGTTTCAGTCCTTTGGTTCCTGTTGGTTTTTATATACCTTCTGAAGTCAACCACTCTCTTATTAAGGAGCTACTGTTAAAAAAGGAAGCTCTTATCAAAAAAATTGCTGCGCAGGATAACGCAAGGGCATCGTATGTCTATGCACTCCTTCTGGGGACGCAGGTTGCTTTTGAACACTCAACACATTTGGATAAATTCATTTATGAAATTGAGTTACGAACCGGGATGGGAGCACATTTCCGTTATGCGGAGCATTTAACTAAGGCATATAACGAACTGGTCAAAAAATTACCAGAATTGAAATCATATATTCAATTAGGTACTGCAGAACCAGAATAATCTTGAAGCTGCTGAAAATGTAATGTATTGTTATTCTATCTGTATTTTTAATTAATCAAGCGGTTATACCAATCATTATTTATTAGAATGGTTTTTACTTTTGAGCTGATAAACTGACAAACAAGATTATGTTATGGCATTCCCCAAACATCTCGATAAAGAAACATTAGATGAACTTCTCGAAATAATAGAGCGCAATCGGTGGGACCGTTTGCGAAAGCGTCAGCTTGAAAATGAAATTTCTGAAGAAAATTTTGATTTTGAGGATGAGGAAGTATCTCCAGATAATGTACGTTTAGTTCTGTTTGGAGCTGAAAGTTCTTTTACTAAATCATTGATTGAAATGTTCAGGATCATTACTGTTATCGGCTATTTCAGGGATCCTGAAAACATGATTACCTTTTGTTTAGATCACTCGGTTCCCAATATTTTATTCGATGTAGATCCACCGACAGATTGTTATCAGGTTATGGATATCTTTGCTTCAGTTAAAATGCTTATTCCTTCGATTCGTACTTTTGTGTGTACTGGTAGAAAAAATTCAGTTGAAGTGGAGCATTTAAAGATGTATGGGGCTACAATTTTAGAAAAGCCAATATTGCGCAACAAGGTCCGGTGGTTCAAGGAGACTTACTGCGATTAGAATCTCTTGGCAGGTCGAGTTTTTCTATTTCTTCAAATGCTTACCTTTAATATAAAACAATTGTTTTATCAAAATAGTATCTTCGTATTTTGCCATGGATACTATTCTAAAGTGAATAATATGCATTTGAGTTTGAGATGAAAGTATAATTTATAGGGCAAATATTTAAATAAAAAACTAAGTAGAGCAAAATATAAATTGAAATATCTGATCTTATGGGATATAAAACGAATCTTTTGTTTGACATCGTATCTTCAAATTTCGTATTTTAAAGGACTTCTGTTACAGGCATTGCTAGGCAGGATTTCCTCATCTCGTCTAAAATCAGTCGATTCCAGCGGATGGGATGACAAAGTATGATTATTTTCGGGCGTTTAGCTCAGTTGGTTAGAGTACTACCTTGACATGGTAGGGGTCACTGGTTCGAGCCCAGTAACGCCCATTTTTTTGCCTCGTTCCAGGTCTTCCTTTGTAAGAAACAGGGGGAGGAAGGTGGCTTATGTTATTTATATAAAGGTACCTTGTGTACCGGGTTGATAGTTTTATGAATATTAAATTACCAGATGGAAATGTTAAAGAACTTCCTGCAGGATGCTTCATCATATGATCTGGCTAAATCTATTGAGTCCGAAGCTTGCTCAGGCTGCATTGGCTGCAAAAGTCAATGGTAAACTGGTTGATCTTCATAAGCCATTACAGGAAAATGATCAGGTTGAGATTATTACCTTTGATTCTGATTGAAGGAAAATCGGTTTTCTGGCATTCATCATCACATATCCTTGCTCAGGCGGTTCAGGAACTATTTCCTTCTGCAAAGATCGCAATCGGTCCTGCTATTGAAAATGGCTTCTATTACGATTTCGATGTAGACACTCCGTTTACTCCTGAAGATCTTGTCAAAAATAGAGTCAAAAGTAAAAGAAATGATTTCACGTAAAGAGCCGAATTGTAAGAAGTGAAATAAGCGCAGACGAAGCGCGTACATATTTCACTTCACGTAATGAAATCTATAAGCTTGAATTGCTTAAACGATATTGAGGGTAATCCCAGCATTTATACTCAGGGTGAGTGGAAGGATCTCTGTCGTGGTCCTCATGTTCCTAATACCGGATATGTAAAAGCAGTTAAAGCTGCTTTCCATTGCGGGTGCTTACTGGCGTGGAAGTGAAAAGAATAAGATGCTTCAGCGTATTTACGGTATTTCTTTCCCGAAACAGGCGCTGCTTGATGAGTATCTGACACTTCTTGAAGAAGCTCAGAAACGTGATCATCGCCGTCTTGGGAAAGAGCTTGAATCTCTTCTCTTTTCATCAGGAGGGAGTTGGATTTCCATTCTGGCATCCAAATGGCATGGTTCTTTACAATACAATTCTTGATTATTGTCGAAAAGAACATATTAAAGCAGGTTATCAGGAAGTTAAAACACCGATTATTCTCAATGAAGAGCTTTGGCATAGAAGCGGTCATTGGGATAAATATCGGGAAAATATGTATTTCACCACTATCGATGAAACTGTGCATGCGGTAAAACCAATGAACTGTCCTGGTGGATTACTTGTCTATAAAAGTTCATTCGCACTCGTATCGTGAATTTCCAATTAAAATGTGTGAATTTGGACTTGTTCATCGTCATGAGAAAGCAAGCGCTTTGCATGGTCTGTTCCGGGTTCGTCAGTTTACACAGGATGATGCGCATATATTCTGTTTACCTGAGCAGATTGAAGCAGCAGATCACAGATGTTATGGCATTCATTATGAAGATTTATAAAACGTTTGGATTTGAGAAGTATAAAATCGAACTTTCTACCCGACCCGAAAAGTATATTGGATCCATTGAAATTTGGGACAAGGCTGAAGCGGCACTGAAGAGTGTTCTTGAGCACCAAAAAATCGATTATCAATTGAATCCTGGTGATGGTGCTTTTTATGGTCCTAAAATTGATTTTCATATTCAGGATGTTTTAAAGCGTAGCTGGCAATGTGGAACAATTCAGCTTGATTTCAGTATGCCTGAGCGGTTTGAACTTGAATATACCGCAGCTGATGGGCAGAAAAAGCGACCAGTTATGATTCATCGGGCTTTGATGGGATCGATTGAACGCTTTATTGGTATTCTTCTTGAAAACTATGGTGGTGCACTTGCCTCTGTGGTTATCGCCTGTTCAGTTAAAAATTTTACCTATTTCTGATAGGTTTCTTGAGTATGGTGAAGCAGTTGTTAAAAGCTGCCAGGGATGCAGGAATCAGGGTTGAAATTGATGACAGAAGTGAAAAAATCGGTTATAAGATTCGTGATGCAGAAGTAAAGAAAATTCCGTATATGGCAATTATTGGCGAAAAAGAGCTAGCAGACAGGTTCTGTTTCAATTCGTCGTCACGGAAAAGGAGATCAGGGTTCGATGCACGCTTGCGCAGTTCATCAGTAAGCTTGCGAGCGAGAATGTTCCTGGTTTAAACAATATCTAAATCTTAGGAGGATCTTATTAATAGTAAAGTTCGGCCTCAGACCAGAGATGATTCTACACGGATCAATACTGAGATCCGTTCACCAAGAGTTAGAGTAATTGATGCAGATGGCGAAGCACTTGGCATAATGACTATTGGTGATGCACTTGCAAAAGCAGAAGCATCAACACTTGATTTGGTTGAAATTGCGCCGACTGCAGATCCACCTGTATGTCGTATCATGGATTACGGTAAATTTAAATATGAAAAATCTAAGAAAGCTAAAGAAGCAAAAAAGAAACAGCATGTGATGCATCTTAAAGAAATCAAAGCTTCATCCTAAAACTGATGAGCATGATTTCAATTTCAAGATGGAGCATGCACGAAGATTTTTCATAAAGGGTGATCGAGTTAAAGCAACGGTTGTCTTTAGGGGACGTGAGATTACTCATCTGGATTTCGGGCAGGAAATTCTTCAAAGGCTTAACGGATGCCTGGAAGATTTAGCACAGATTGAGGTTGCTGCAAAAATGGAAGGTCGCAATATGATTTCGATCTATGTCCCAGATAAATTGAAAATTAAAGAGGCTGTAAGAAAAATGGAGCTTGAGAGGAAGAGAACTGGAACAGTTGCTCCTGAGTTGGCTCCGCTCGAAGATGAAGATGAAAGTGAAGAAAATTAAAACATTGTTCAAATAAACGGGAGAGATGTTTCCATGCCGAAGATGAAAAGCCGAAGTTGTGCGCGTAAACGTTTCAGCTTTGACTGCTGATGGTCATGTAAAACGAGGAAAAGCTTTTAAAAGCCATATTCTCAACAAAAAAACCAGAAAAAGAAAACGCAACTTAAGACAAACTGCACTGGTTTTCAAAGGTGTTGAGAAGAAATTCAGGACAATGATTGCAGTCTAAGTTAGTGTCTTCAGGAAAAAAATATTTAATATAAAGGAGTTTGGCTATGCCTAGGGCGAAAAATCGGGTCGCATCACGTGCGAAACGAAAAAAGTTACTCAGTACTACAAAGGGATATTACGGAAGACGTGCTAATTGTTATTCAATTGCTAAAGACTCTTTCTTCCGTTCTGGAAACTTCTCATTTCGTGACCGTCGCGCAAAAAAACGTGATTTCCGTACTTTATGGATCATGCGTATCAATGCTGCTGCTCGCGAACATGGGATCAAGTACGCTGCTTTTATCAACGGTTTGAAACTTAAAGGAATTGAGCTTGATAGAAAGAGCCTTGCACATATTGCTCTTCATGAGCCAGAAGCTTTCAAAAAGCTTGTTGAAACCGTTAAAGCGTAAGGTTAGTAATGAAATCTGATTCTCCTCAATATCTGGAACAGATTGAAAATGAGGCTGAAAATGAATTCGCCTCAATTACTGATGATTCTTCTGCGGAGAATTTCCGGGTCAAGTATCTTGGCAAAAAGGGAATCCTCCGCGAACTTTTGAAATCAGTTAAAGATATTCCAGAAGAGTACCGTAAGCAGTTTGGCGCCCGTGCTAACGAAATCCGTTTGAAAATCGAAGAAAAATTCAATAATGCACCTTGGGCGAAACCTAAAGAGTTAAAGACCGAAAATGTTTTTGATCCTGGGTTACCGGGTTTTCCTCTCCCTAAGGGTAGTCTCCACCCGTTGATGAAAACACGCAATGAAATTCGGGATATCTTCCTCAGTATGGGGTTTTCTATTGCCTATGGACCTGAAGTGGAAACTGACTATTATAACTTTGAGGCATTAAATACTCCGCCTCACCATCCTGCTCGCGATATGCAGGATACTTTTTATGTGTCAGATAAAGTGTTGTTGCGAACACAGACTTCAACTGTTCAGATTCATGTTATGGAATCGCAAAAACCTCCCATTCGTTCGATTATGCCGGGTAGGGTATATCGTAATGAAGAGATTAGTTCTCGAAGCTATTGTTTGTTTCACCAGCTGGAAGGGCTATATGTTGATGAAAATGTAAGTTTCGCTGATCTCAAGGGTACACTGCTTGCTTTTTCCAAAAGATTTTTTGATGAAAAAACACGAATTAAAATCCGGCCTAGCTTCTTCCCCTTTACTGAGCCAAGCGTCGAAATTGATGTAGAATGCTTTTTGTGTAAAGGAAAAGGGTGTAGCATCTGCAAACAGAGCGGATGGCTTGAGGTGCTTGGTGCCGGTATGGTGCATCCAAATGTATTTAAGAGTGTTGGTATTGATAGTGAAAAATATACCGGTTTTGCATTTCGGAATAGGAATCGAGCGTATTGCACTCCTTAAATATGGCATTGATGATATTCGGTTGTTTTATGAAAACGATATGCGATTTCTTAAACAGTTCTGATGTCCTTTATTTTAGAGCTCATTTCAATTACTCCAAGAGTTTGTAATAATGAAAATAGTGTATAGTTGGCTTAAGGATTTTGTCGATATTGATATTCCTGTTGAAGAACTTGCAGATGCACTAACTGGTGCAGGGCTGGAAGTCGCGTCTATTGAACATTTTAAAATCCCTCAGGGAATAAAAGTCGCTAAGGTTCTTGAGACTGCCAAGCATCCCAATGCAGATAAATTATCTATATGTAAAGTTGATGCTGGTGATAGTGAACCACTTACCATTGTATGTGGTGCCCCCAATGTGACTGCAGGGATGTTGACCGCACTTGCTTCAATTGGTACTGTAATCACTCCCGATTTTGTAATTCAAAAAGCTAAACTCAGGGGAGTTGAGTCATTTGGGATGCTTTGTTCTGAAAAAGAACTGGGGCTCTCTGATGATCATAGTGGAATAATGTCTCTGCCAGCTGACTATGTTGTTGGCAAAGAACTTTCGGTTTATTACCCTGAAGATGCTGTTATAGAAATTGAAATTACTCCAGACAGAGGAGACTGTCTCAGTGTTCTTGGAGTTGCAAGAGAGGTTTCTGCCAGGTTTGGTTTGCCTCTTAAAAATCCTGGAAAGTGCCCTGTCGAAAAAACGGATGATCCTGTTGAAAAGCATATTAGCATTACTATCGAAGCACCTTTGGCTAATCCGAGGTATAAGGGCAGGCTTATAAAAAATGTGAAAATCGGTGATTCTCCTGAATGGATGAAAAAGCGCCTTTCGATGGCAGGAATCAGGCCGATAAGCAATGTGGTTGATGTGACTAACTACATTCTTATTCAATATGGCCAACCAATGCATGCTTTTGATTACGATAAAATAAATGGCCAAAAAATTATAGTAAAGAAAGCCGGAACAAAGCAGAACTTTAAAACACTTGATGATATTGAAAGACCATTGATTGCTGATGATTTACTTATTTGTGATGGTTCGCGTCCAGTTGCTCTTGCTGGCATTATGGGTGGTGCCGGTTCGGAAATAACTGCGCAGACAAGCAATGTTTTTCTTGAGTGTGCGTTTTTTGATCCGGTGACTATTCGCAAAACATCAAAGAGAATTGGATTATCGACTGATTCTTCGTATCGGTTTGAACGCGGTGTTGATATGGAGAGTGGTCTTGAAGCTGCTCTGGATACAGCGGCTGAATTAATAAGAGAACTGGCTGGAGGAGAAGTAGCTTCTGGTTGCATCGATGTCTATCCGAAAAAATTTGTTTCAAAAGAAATTCTTGTAAGACAGAAAAAGGTATCCCGCGTGCTTGGTATACCTTTCTCAATTGAACAGATTGAGTCATCACTAACTTCACTGGGTATTATTTGTAAAAAAGAAACTGTGGATTCTCTGAAATGTACTGTTCCTCTATTCAGGCATGACCTGGTAATTGAGGAAGATCTCATTGAAGAAGTTGGTCGCCTTTATGGGTATGACAATATTCCACCATCAGAAATCGCTTTTGTATCTTTGAATACGTCTTTACCGACCAAAGAGCGTATTACCGATCTTGTCAGAAGTGCGCTTGCTTTTTCGGGGTTGAATGAGGTTATGACAAATAGCATGACTTGTGAGAAAAACCGGGTTTTATTAACACCGGAAAAATCACCTGTCAAACTTCTCAATCCACTCAATCCGGATATGGCAGAGTTACGGACTACTTTAGCGGGTTCTTTGCTAGAAATTTTGGCTTATAATCTTAACCATAAAAATGCCAACAATCACTTTTTTGAATTTGGCAGAACGTATGAGCAATTAAAAGATGGCAGCACACGTGAACGGGATGTGTTAGGGATTCTCATTGAGGGTTCATTTTGGGCTAATTCCTGGAACAACAAAGCACAGCCTGTAGATTTTTATATATTAAAAGGTATATTGGATAGTTTTTTAACACATATAGGATTAGGTGTATTTAATTATAAAAAATCTGAGGGACAATCTCCTGTATTCGAAAATGAGGTTGCAGATATTTCTTATGGCGAAATGCTGACAGGGGAATGTGGTCGTATTTCTGAAAAAGTAAGGAAGTTTTTCGATCTCAAAACTCAGGTATTTTATGCAGAGATAGATATTACAGAACTTTTGCAGTCATCAATCCCTTTACCAAAATATAAGCCACTTCCTAAATTTCCTGCATTGGAGAGAGATTTTTGTTTTGTTATGCCCGAGGAGCTGAGGTTCAACGGCTATCACAAAAGAAATATCTCGAATTTCACCGCTTGTTGAAGAGGTGATTCCGTTTGACCTCTACAGAGGAGAGAAGCTTGGTGCAGGTCGAAAGAGTATCGCTTTCAGTGTAAAGCTTACGATCATCTGAGAAGACTCTTACTGATAAAGAAGCAGAAAGTATTTGCACTGAAATTGTTTCAACGATGCAAACCAAGTTTGGTGCATATTTACGAACTTAATGATTGACTGCACACCAATATAATTGTAGTATTTTCAGCAAATTACCAAATTTGTATGTGGTTTTTTTGGGTACTATTGTATATATTTAATCAGATGGTAATTTAGATTTAAAGTGTAAAAAATTTTACAAAATTGACTGTAAGAGGACTCAGGTCCTTATTTAATATAGACGCAAAATACCGAGGAAGGGAGTTTCTTTTGACAATTGAATTTTTAAGTGAATTGGAAGATAAAATCAATGTACTTCTCTCTACACTTGAACGTGTTCGTGAAGAAAATAGCAAGCTAAAGCAGGAAATAGAGCAGGCAAACGGGAAAATTTCTGAAATCGAAGCGGCCAATGAGAACTTGAAAAATGAATTGGATCAGATCACTACTGACTCGCTTGGGAAGTCAAGGAAAAGTTAAATACTGCTGCAGAGAGAATCCAGGGACTGCTTGCCAAGTTAGAGACGGTGCAGTAATTTGCACTGGTAATTAAACTGGTCGGGGGTTTTATGGGCTCGTCCAAGGAGAGCGTTCGTGTTGTTATTTTTGGTGTTGAGTATTCAATTAAAAGTGATGTAGACACTGAGATTACTAAACAGGTTGCAGAGTATGTAAATTCGAAAATGAGCAGAAATTCATGATAATACGGCATCCCGGGATAATATGAAAATTGCCGTTTTATCAGCACTAAATATTGCTGGTGAATTGTTCGAATTTAAGGCTAAGTACGATGAAAATGCTGAAAAAGTTAATGAGCTTGGAGGAAAAAATAGCAGCATTGACACAAAAAATTGGTGTTGCTCTCGATAATTAAGGCATTCCACGTTCGATCTCCCACATTATAAGTAGCCCAATCGGGGATAATGGTTTAATTCCATCTTCTTCTATTACTTCCCGCAAATTCTAATTCAGTGCATTAATAATTGAAAACACCGTAACAGTATTAACTGTTACAGTTTTAAAATAAATTTATATATACTTTTTTTTCAGGAGGTCTTGATGGGTGTTACACTCATTTTGATTATAAGCATAGTTACTTATTGCTAGGGTTTATTGGCGGTTATTTCTGGCGTACAGCAACTGATCGGAAGTACAAGCAAGAGAAAGAATTTGGAGACTTCAGCGCGAAGGCGAGCGGATTATCAAAGAAGCTAAAAAAGAGGCAGAACTTCAGAAAGAAAACTGCAATTCTTGAAGCTAAAGATGAGTGGTTTAAAGCAAAATCAGAATTTGAAAAAGAAGCTGCAAAACACGTGATAACATTCGTTCCGAACAGCAACGACTTAAAGAAATGGAGCTTGATCTTAAACGGCGTGAAGATGTAACAGGAAAAAGAGAAACGGAATTTACTGCACGTGAAAGTTTTCTTAATTCAAAAGAGAAAACAATCCGTGCAAAAGATAATGAACTTACTCGTTTAATCTCTCAGGAAAATGAAAAACTTGAAAAAATGTCTCATATGACTCAGGATGAAGCAAAGAAGATGCTTCTTGAGAATCTTGAGAGTCAGGTTCGTTATGAATGTGCACAGATGATTAAAGAGATTAAGGATCAGGCAAAGGCTGAAGCAGAACGTGAAGCAAAAGAAATTATTCTTCAGTGCAATTCAGCGTTGTGCCGCAGATACTACGGTTGAATCAACCGTTTCAGTTGTTCATCTTCCAAATGATGAGATGAAGGGTCGAATTATCGGTAGGGAAGGACGTAATATCCGTTCCTTTGAAGAAGCTACCGGTATTGATGTTATCGTTGATGATACACCGGAAGCGGTTATTCTTAGCGGTTTTGATCCTATTCGTCGTGAAGTCGCACGAATGGCTCTTGAGAAACTTATCACTGATGGACGAATTCATCCGGGACGTATTGAAGAGCTTATCAAGAAGAGTGAAAAAGAGCTCGAGAAGAAGATGAAAGAAGCTGCGGAAGAGGTAATTTTTGAACTTGATGTTCATGCACTTAAACCAAAACTGGTTGAAATGCTTGGTCGTTTGAAATATCGTACATCATATGGTCAGAATGTTCTACAGCATAGTAAAGAAGTTGCTATTCTTGCCGGGCTTATGGCATCTGAACTTGGTCTTGATCCGAAACTCGCAATCAGAGCTGGTTTGCTTCATGATATCGGAAAATCAATTGACAGAGAAACTGAAGGAACCCATTCTGAACTTGGTGCTGATATGGCTTCCAAAAATGGTGAAAATGAGATTATCTGCAATGCTATCGGTGCTCATCATGAAGATATTCCACCAATTTCGGTGTATCCGATTCTTGTTCAGGCTGCTGATACTATCTCCAGCACACGTCCTGGTGTTCGCAGAGAGACGCTTACCAACTATATCAACCGTCTCACAAAACTTGAGGAAATTGCGGATACTTTTAGAGGTGTCAGCAAGACCTATGTTATTCAGGCTGGAAGAGAGATTCGCTGTATGGTTGAGCCGGAGAATATTAATGATGCTCAGGCAGAGGAGATTGGCAGGACAGATCGCTCAGAAGATTCAGGAGGAGATGGAATATCCCGGACAGATCAAGGTTACGATTATCAGAGAAAGCAGATTTACTGATTACGCGAAATAGTTATGAAAATACTTTTTATTGGTGATATTTTTGGTAATGTCGGGAGACGTGCCCTTGCGGAGCGTCTCCCTTCTCTTATTGAGGAACATGCAATTGAGTTTTGCTGTTGCAAATGCAGAAAATGCTGCTGGTGGACGTGGTTTGACAGATAATCTGTTCAAGAAACTTACGTAAATATGGTGTACAGGTTGTGACTGGAGGAAATCATTCTTTTTCCGATTCCTGATCATGATCTTCATTTATGGACAATCCATCTGTTCTTCGTCCGCTTAAATTATCCACCGGGCAATATTGGTCATGGTACCACGCTTTTTACTACTAGCAGAGGGTTGACAATAGGCGTTGTTAATCTTCAGGGCAGAATATTTCTTCAGTGAATGCTCTTGATTGTCCTTTCCGAGCTGGGAAAAACTGCAATTGAAGAACTCCGGGCTGCTACGCCAATAATTTTTGTAGATTTTCACGCAGAAGCGACAAGTGAGAAAATTGCATTTGCAAATTATGTCGACGGATTGGCAAGCGCAGTACTTGGGAACTCATACCCATGTGCAAACTGCCGATGAACGAATTCTACGCGGTGGTACTGCTTTTATCTCTGATGCAGGTATGACTGGTCCGGAAGAATCGATAATCGGGATGCACAAAGAACAGGTCATCAAAAAATTTCTTTTACAGACACATGTCCGCTTCGAACCATCAGACGAGGGCCCGATGATTAATGGTGTAATAATCGATGTTGATGAGACAAACGGGAAATGCCCGTTCTATCAAAAGACGTGTATGAACGGGTAAAGGTTCTCTCATGAGTCAGTTTGAATTTACTTCCCCATCAAATGCTGAACACCCTTACACTGTCGCAGAAATCAATGAGGGTATTGCCACTCTTGTGGAATGCGGCAAATCCGCTTGTGTGGGTCGAAGGGGAGATCTGCAATTGGAAACCTACTTCAAGCGGTCATTGCTATTTCAGAATGAAAGATCAGGATAGTCAGATCCCCGCTGTACTATGGAGAACAACAGCATCTCAGCTTACCTTTGAACCACAGGATGGGATGGCAGTCATGGCTGATTGCGTCCATTCGTGTTTATCAGAAAGGCGGCTATTACCAGCTGGATGTTCACCGGATGCAGCCATCTGGGAACTGGGGCACTATACATTGCATTTGAAAAATTAAAACAGAACGCTTGAGCAGGAAGGCCTCTTTGACTTGTCGTTTAAAAAACCTCTGCCCTCGATCAGTAAACACGCTCGGAGTTATAACATCGAAGCAAGGCGCAGCAATCAAGGATATCGTACGGGTAATTTCATCAAGAGCACCTCAGACAGATATTGTGCTTATTGATGTACCGGTGCAGGGGGAGAAAGCAGCACCTGAAATCGCCAAGGCGATCAGAAATATGAATTTGTATGATAATGTCGATTGCATGATTGTTGGAAGAGGCGGCGGATCGATAGAGGATTTGTGGGCATTTAACGAAGAGATTGTTGCACGGGCTATTTTTGATTCACAGATACCTGTTATTTCTGCTGTAGGACATGAGATCGATTTTACAATCGCGGATTTTGTTGCTGATGTCAGGGCGGCGACTCCAAGTGCTGCGGCAGAAATTGCTGTTGCTGACAATAGAGAGACCGGGCATTATTTTGATCTGTGCAGTAACAGATTTGCTATAGCAAGTCAACGGTATTTTTCAATGATTCAGGAAAAATACGAACGCATTTCCAATGATAGTGCATTTAGAATTCCGGTAAATTTACTTTTAAATCGAGCTCAGCAGTGTGATGAGGAAGAAATACGCTGTAAGAGAAATTTACAAATTTTTCTTCAGCGGGCAGTTTCCCGTTTTGCTGGCGTTGGTGCCAAATTAAATGCTCTCAGTCCTCTTAGTATTCTTTCGAGAGGCTATGCAGTGGTTAGCGACCAGGAGAGTAAAACGATCCGTGATTCCAGGCAGCTTTTCGAGGGTGCAACAGTACAAATTCAGTTTTTTAAAGGGAAGGCGACTGCTGAGATAGTGAACATTGACAAAGAAACTACCGCTGCTTCTTAATGAAAATGGGTAAATTGATAGGAGAAATTAATGGCACAGAGATCGAAAACAAAAAATCCACCAGATATATCTGATATACTTACGACAGTTGATGCTTTAACTTTTGAGGATGCTCTTGCGGCTCTTGAGAATGTCATTAATGAACTGGAGAAAGAGGATTTGTCATTAGATAGGGCACTGACTATTTTTGAGCAGGGAATTGTTTTGATGCGCAAATGTGATTCACACCTGAAAGGTGCTCAGGGTAAGATTAAAGAGCTGCTCAAAGGTGAAGATGGAGAATTTGTTGAGAAAGTGCTTGGTACTACACTCGAATCTTTTTTAAGCCGGGATGAAAGCAATGAGCAATGTTAAAGATTACCTGTCAAAAGTAGCTTCGATAACTGATGCAACACTCGAAAGAGTATTGCCAACAAAAGAAACCTATCCATCCTCTATACATACGTTAATGAGATACAGCACATTTGCTGGTGGTAAACGTATCAGGCCCGGTTTGGTTATGGCTGCATTCGAGGCTTGTGGTGGAATATTTGGTGATGAACGGGTTTTGTTAACATCTGCGGCTATCGAAATGCTGCATACGTTCTCTTTAATTCATGATGATCTTCCCTGTATGGATGATGATGATTTCAGACGAGGTAAACCGACAGCTCACAAGGCCTTTACAGAAGCCTTAGCTGTGCTGGGTGGAGATGCTTTATGTATCGAAGCGTTCGAGATCCTTAGCAGAACCGGACGCGTTGATATAATAAGTGAAATCGCAAAAGCCATTGGAACTCAGGGAATGCTGGGGGGGCAGGTAGTTGACATTGAATCTGAAGGGAAAGCAGTTACAAGAAAAGTTGTCGAATATATACATAATAATAAAACAGCAGCGTTAATCCGTGCATGTGTCAGGGTTGGTGCTCTTTTGGCAAATGCACCTGATACTACTATTGACAAATTGACTTCTTATGGCAACAGTATTGGCTTAGCTTTTCAAGTTGTAGATGATATTCTGGATGAGGAGAGTACAACGGAAGAGCTTGGAAAAGATGCCGGGAGTGACAGGGAAAAAGGGAAAGCAACATTTCCGGCGGTTGTGGGTATAGTTGAATCCAAAAGAATTGCCCGAGAGCTTATTGAGAAAGCGTGGAAAGACATTGAATTCCTTGGAAACAAGGGGACAATTCTCAATGACCTTGCTGAATATGTAATTACCAGGATAAATTAACATAATAAAAATTACAAAAGAAAAGATGACAAAAAAGAAAGTACGGGTATATTGCAATGTGCCTGTACTTTTTTTTACCCGGAAATTCTTATTGTCTGAAAATTTTTTGTAAAATAATCTCATACTTTCTTTGCATATTAAATCCGCTTTGAATTTTCTACAGATATTCTTCACAAATTTAGCAAATTAGCCTTCAGTGATAGCAAAAACTCGATAAAGCCGGTGAATTTATTTCCAGTACAGATGGAACAATAATTGAGAGTAGAAAATATTGGAATTCCACTCTTAAAAGATAGACAAAGATCGCTTCCCAAAATAAAAATTACAAACATTTTTAAAGCAGGAATTGTTATGAGTATGAAAAAATTATACCTGTTATTTGCAATTGTCTTACCGAATTTGTTTTTGTTAGAAGCCCAATCAAACGGGTTAAAAATGACAGTTACAAAATCAGAATATAAATATCATAGCCCTCCTGAATTTTATATAATAATGGATAAAAGTGCTATCACTTATAAACTTCGAATCGTTGATGACCTGTTTCCGTTTGTTCTGAATGAGAATAGTATGGAATCATATTCAATTAACCCGTACCATCGAATTAAATATGAGGCTGCAACCAAATATTCCATAATTATTGACATCCCTAATGAAAAAATAAATAATCTTTTCAATATGGCAGATCTCGAATCAGAAAAGGGAAATTACAAGGCTTGCAAAAAAATATATCTGCAGGCACTTTCTCTTGACAGTACTTATTTTAAAACCTGGACTTATCTGGGTGATGTTTATTATACGCTTGGGGAGTATAATAAAGCAGAACAGTGTATCCTTAAATCAATCGAATTAAATGACATTGGCTATCAGGAATATTTTATTCTGGCGGATATTTATAATAAAATAGGTAGAAATGAAGAGGCTATCGATGCAATTTCATATGCTTACATGTTAAACAAAAATAATCCAACGCTTCAAAAAGCACTGTATGGACTGTTAAACAGAAACGGTTTGAAGTTGCGACAGAACAGGCTGCAGTTTCCTTTTCAGATCAGAAAAACTGGTGTTTCTGAATGCGAAATACAGATTAGAAAAGAAGATGGTAACAGATGGATTCCAATGGCTAACTGTATGGCCTGTTGGGAAATGGAACCGGTTTTCTGTTCACAATTGCAAAAAGAGAATAACTGGAGTGCAAAAGTAAATATGTACAAAGAATGCCTGTTTAATCAAGGTATCGCTATAGAAACTATGAAACAGAAATGTATGAAATTATCACCAAATGAAGAGTTACTCAGGGATGCTTTGTTTAATAAGTATATCAATGCCATTGTCTATTGGGAAATCATGGCAGGTGAACTACCCCAGTCAATTTTGTATCTTCCTAAATTCGAAAGAGATCAAATCGTTGAGTATATTAAAAAATATGTGTATGAAAAATCAAATAAAAACTGATGAAAATTAATCAGGATGATCAGGATAAAAGGATTAGCAGGATGATTTCAGAAAAAATCTTTTGAATTCTACTGGTGTTCCTTCCATCCAGATCATCCTTACATATCCTGTCTATCCAGATACAGATCAGGATAAAAGGATTAGCAGGATGATTTCAGAAAAATTCTTTGAATTCTACTGGTACTCCTTTCATCCAGATCATCCATCCATCCTGTCAATCCAGATATAGACGATTGCAGAACTTTTTTTGTAATCATCCTAAACAACCTTTCTATGAAGTGAATTTCAGGAATATTCAGAAAAAACGCCATGGGAATTCATTATTTATGATAAGAGGTCTGTCTTTTTTTAAAGTCATTGCAATTGATGACTAAAACTGAAATTATTTTGTAATCAATTAAAACAGATATGTTTTATAGAATTTTAAAGGTTATAATACATAATTGAGCCTATTCTCTTTGATAACAAATGACCTGCTTATCTATTACATACTAAGGGGAGATATATGAAAAGATTCCGTTTTTTTTCTGCAACAACCGTAACTGTTTTATTGTTATTGCAAATAGTATTTGGGGCGGATCCCGCAAATACCATCAAATACAATGGAAAAGACTATTATATAAATGGGATAAATGTACCATGGAACGCTTTTGGATCCGATGTTGGTATGCACTACCAATGGGGTGCTTGTTATGATCCAGCATTTTTCACAAAATTTTTTCAGGAATGTAAAAGCACTGGTGTAAATTGTGTGCGATTATGGATTCACTGTGATGGTCGTTCAACGCCGGAGTTTGATGATAATGGTTTTGTGACCGGACTGGACACCAATTTTTTGTCGAATTTTGACGATATACTAACAATCGCAAACGAAAATAATGTGATGGTGATGCCTTGTCTCTGGTCGTTTGATATGACCAAAGATTTTACATCGACTGCCGGTAAATACGCTGGGATGCATGCCGATTTGATACAGGATTCCACTAAAGCCCGCTCTTATGTCGATAAAGCACTTATCCCCATGGTAAAACATCTTGCGAATAGTAATAATCTGTTTGCATGGGAGATCATTAATGAACCTGAATGGAGCATAAAAGGCCCGGGGACCACTGTTCAGCTGGTGAGTGATAAGGAGATGGTTCGCTTTTGTGGTATGATTGCGGAAGCTATTCATGAAAATTCAAATAAAATGGTAACAGTTGGCTCTGCATGTCTTAAATGGCATTCTTCTCGTCAGGGGCCTGCTGAAGCGCACTATTGGAGTGACTCATCTTTTCAGGCGGCTTATAGCAAACCAAAAGCTTATCTGGATTTTTATCAGATTCACTATTATGACTGGATGTGGAACCCCGATTGGGGATACGATCCATTCCAGGCAACGAGAACGCCTGCATACTGGAAGCTTGATAAGCCAACAATTATTGGTGAATGGCCTGCAATGACGGGCAAATATACAGTGAAACAGATGGTGGATGCTGCTTATGCAAATGGGTATGCAGGAGTGATGCCCTGGTCTTACAATGCTAAAGATGGATTTGGAACCTTGGATTCGTGTAAAGCAGAGCTAAAATCATTCAGAGATGCGCATGCCTCGATCGTTGATTTTACTGGTGGCGGTACCATTGTAATTAACAGAAAGAACTCTACAAATCCATCGGTGAAAAATGGTTTTCCAAATGCTGAAGCTTTAAAGAGAGGCACAAATCTATCGTTATTTGATATCAGTGGCAAAAAGTTAGGAACGTATTCTGCCGCAAAAGCTTCAAAACAATTGCCAATGAGTGATGGACTGCTTATCTATCAAGTCCGTGATAATAGTAACAGAATCATTACTTCAGGCAAAGCAGTTGATATGAATGAGAAAAATCGATAATTTGAGAAAGTTTGCTTGTATATACTTCTCGGGTATAATGAAAAAAATTATACATTGTGCGTTATGCTTACTCTGAGTCCAGTGTCACTTTAAACCAATGAACCGGGCTCAGGACAACTTTTCCGCATTTTTAAGCAGATACTCTGTTAGTCAATATGTCAACTATACGAGAAAATTCTACTGCTAAATATCAAAATTAGTGGGAACTGGAAAATGCAGACAATTGATTATGACAGCATTGCTGAGATTTACGACATCTACGTAACTACCGATTTTGATTTTCTTTTTTATAAGAATCATATTAAATTTGAACATACAAAAATACTTGAATTAACATCAGGAACAGGCAGACTGTCAATACCACTTATTGAATCGGGTGCGAATCTTACCTGTGTCGATATTTCCAGTAATATGTTAAATGTACTTGAAAGAAAGCTTCAGAGCAAAAGACTATCAGCAAAGGTGGTTTGTAAAAATATCTTCGACATTACTTACAAAGAAGAGTTTGATTATGTAATCATTCCATTTCAATCTTTTATGGAGTTTGTTGGTAGCGAGAACCAGAGTAAGGTGTTGAATTCTGTTAATGAAGCTCTTGTTGATAGTGGCATATTTATATGCACTATGCATAATCCTGATGTGCGGAGAAAAAATGTTGACGGACAGCTGCACATAGTAGGTAATTATGCGACAGAGGATGGAAATTTGATCGTTTCGGGTTTTGAAAAGGATGGGAATCCAGTTGTTAAGCGGTATCAATTTTTTGAAAAATATAATAAGCAGGGTTATTTGGAAGCAAAGCGACTCTTAGAAATGCAATTTGAATTGATTTATGAAAATAATTTCAGAAAAATGGCTGAATCGGCAGGCTTTAGGATAATTTCTCTTTATGGAAATTATGATGAAAGTGAGTTTAATGAGAAGAGTAGTCCTGTGATGATTTGGGTTTTGGAAAAGGCAAAGTGAATTTGTAATGAAATATCTCTTCGTTTAAATACTGGTTTAATTCACAATTGCAATTCAGAATGATGCGAATCAGGTCAGCTGGTATCTTATAATAACCAAAGGTTGTGCAAAAAAAACAAGCTAAAAGCAGTGGCATATTGATATCTGCTTTCATCTCAAGAATCAATTATTAAAGACAATTTCGTGAAAGTTTCAGATTTTTTCTTGTTTTCATTTTTAACGGTGTCCTTTTTCTGATAATAAGCCCCACAGCCCATCAAGGAAACATTATAGAGAGGGTAAGAATTAAACTCACCAGAAGTGAAAAAACTCCAAGTACTCCACTTATTGAGGCGACTATTATTCCCTTGGCCATTGAATCTTCAGTTTTTACTTCCGCATTAATTTCGGTGCTGCTAAGGTGCTATCTTTTTTATTAGCAGGGTTACTTGATTTTTTAGTTCTCTGAATAGTTCTCTAATAGAAAGTTTTTAAGGGGCTGGAAATCTTCTGGTTTATATTCGGCCGTAATTCCTCCTGATTGAGTGGTTGTGCAATAATGGTTCCATACGGTATGCATAAAGACTTTTTCCTTCTAAAATGAAAAATTGATTAGCGCAATACCCGGGCTGATTTTCAGGCTACTCAAATGTCAATACAATTGAAATGCTGTTATATCAATTTGGCAGGGGCGTTGCTTGGTTAAAACATTAGAAGATCCGTTTGCTACTTCAGATTAACTTTGCAAGTAGCAATGCTTATTGTAAAAAGAATTGTAGAAAACAAGCGTGAGGAGTAAATCGTGGATTTGTTTACAGAAAATGATTTGCGGGATCTGGTAACGATGCGCAGTAAATATTGTATTTCCCTATTTATGCCTACATACAAAATCGGAAGCGAAATTCAGCAGAATGTTCCTCGCTTCAAAAATCTTATCTCGCAAGCAGAAGAAAGGCTTGTTGCAACCGGAGTGAGAGCTACTGAAGCAGCTGCTTTTCTTGAGCCAGCAAGGAGAGTTTTGCGAAACGGCTTTTTCTGGCAGCATCAGGCCGATGGTCTGGCCGTTTTCCTTTCTCCAGGGTTAGTGAAAGTTTATCGTCTGCCCACTGTTATGCCCGAAAAAACAGTAGTCGGTACGAAATTCTATATTAAACCATTACTTCCTCTTTTGACAGGAAATTCTAAATTTTATCTGCTTGACCTTGATATATCAGGATGCAGACTTTTTGTGGGTTCCCGATACATGCTTTCCAAAATCGAATCTGAAAAAATTCCTGGAAGTCTCAATAAAACACTCGGCTTTGATACTATGGAAAAAAATACCCAGTTCTCAAGTCAACCAGCTGTTGTTGGGAACAATGCAACAACGGTTTTTGGTTACGGCAGACAGACTGATAAACATAAAGTAAATATAGTCAATTACTTTCATAAAGTAAATGACGCAGTTACCGATATTCTTCACAACTCTAATGCTCCGCTTATCCTGGCTGGTGTGGAATATCTGCATCCGCTCTATAAAGAGGCAAATGCTTATCCCTATCTGGTCGATACGGGCATTGAAAACGATGCTTCTCTTTTGAGTCTTGCAGACCTCCATGAAAAAGTATGGACTATTATAAACCCTATCTTCCAGAAAACGCAGGAACGGGATACAGCAAATTATAAAATTCTCTCTGGCGAAAATAGGTCAACTGCTGCCAATGACCTCAAAACCATTGTCACTGGTGCTCAGCATGGGAGAGTTGGAACGTTGTTTATCACTGATGGACAAACGGCGGTATGGGGAAAATTTGACGAGGTTCGTCAGGATATCGAAATTCATGATAACCAGTTGCCCGGTGATGAAGATCTATTAGACAGAGCTGCGATTAACACTCTGTTAAGAGGGGGGACAGTTTACATAGTTGAACCAGAACTGATGCCCGATGTAACTACGGCAGCTGCTCTGCTTCGATACTGATCTATAATAGAAGAATTTTAAAAGACATTATAAAATTCACGGCGTAGCTGGGTAAGTGTTTCGCTATCGCTTGCTAATAGGGGTTCTTCTTTTACAAATGCACTGAATGCTCTGTATTTTGCATTTTCTCTGAAATCATTTTTGAGCATTTCTATCGTCTCAATTGCATTCTGCCTTTTATCTGCTTTGATATATATCACACATAAACCGATATACGCTTCAAGATTCCCTTCCTTTATAAAAAGAATGCTCTTCTCAAAAATCCGTAAAGCATCGATAAAACGGTTGCATTTAATAAAAAATTTACCTGCGGCGTTGTAAATTTCCGGACGATTAAGATCAGCTGAGATTGCATCGGTGACCACTTTGGCAGCTTCAGGTATACGATTCAATTCTGTCAACAGTCGAATGAGCCGCAGATAGGCTTTAATTTTCGATGCTCTGAAATCAACGCCGACCTGACCAGCTCGTGGCTCCAGAGATAATATTTTGTGTAAACAGTTGACAGCTTCATCTGCCTGTCCATTCTGCTCAAGGCCAACTGCCAGACTATAGAGTACATCAGGTCTCCAAGGCGAGAGCGTGTGTGCTTTCATCAGATGTTCGATCGCCTGAGCGAACTTACTCTCCAGGTTGAGAATATTTCCGAGTCCAAGGTGTGCATGGCCTGCAATTGCAGGTGTTATCTTTTCGCAATTATTGATAGCAAGGGTTTTCTCATACCACTTTTTCGCATTGTCCATATCTTCTATCAATTGATATGAATCTGCGATTTCTACTGCCGTTACCGTGTCTGGTTCATTCTCATTGTAGTCAGAAATGAGTAATTTGACATTGCGGAGCGCCTTTTTCTTCATTGTTGCAGGATCAGCATAACCATGATGCTCAATAATTACATCGCTGCGGGTTTCCATTTTCATCCCTAATCGCAATGCACTTGGCATGACCTGCTCGTGAATCCGGCGTTCAAAATAAATATCAGGTCGGTTGGGAAACATTCGCGCCTGGATAAACTCTGAGCCGGTGTTTCCCGGGCGCTGATTGCGAATAGTGAAACCGAAAACACAATCCGGTTTTTGCAGTTTTAATTTGTTAAGAAGAAGAATCGATTCCGGCGGAACGACATCATCAGCATCAAGCCAGAGTATCCAGGATCCATGAGCGTTTTCTAAGGAAAGATTGCGAGCCCATGCGAAATCATCCCGCCACTGGGTACATAGGACATTGGCTCCGCATTTTTTAGCAATCTCAACGGTAGTATCAGTAGAGCCTGTATCAACTACCACAATTTCATTCGCAGCATCTTTTATGCTGTTTAAACAACGTTCAAGCAGCTCTGCTTCATTTTTTACAATTACACAGATAGAAAGTGTATCAGGAGTAGTTTCTTTGTGAGATAATGGATTTTCAACAGGCACAGGTCTTTTTAATTACCTCTCCGAAATAATCTAACGAGTAGGGTTTGGTGATCTTGGGTAACCATCCCAGCGAGGGATCCAGATGGGGGTCGTGCTCATCAGACATAAGTACCATTCGTTTAAAAAGCTCTGGGTTTTCACTGAAAAGGCGGGGTAAGACTTTCTTTCCGCTTTCATGTTCCATTTGCACACTATAAAGAATAAGATTGTATTCAGAACCTGCAGATGAAACTTTAGAGAGGAAGCTTTCGCAATTATGGGCCCGTTCTATTTGAGCATCACGGAAATTTATCTGAAGGATATCATGGATAAGTTCATGGGAATCTACATTACTATCAGCAACAAGAACCCGTATCATATAGCTCCTTTGGATAGGGGTACAAAGTCACATACAGTACTAAAGATAGTTTGTCGGAGTTCCAGGCGCAAATAGAGTGCGATAGAATATCCTTAAAAGTAGATCGTGAAAAGAGCTTCTTAAATGCCCGTTCAGGTATTTAACATCTTAAGTACTTTTTCTGTTCTTGGACTAAGGTATTAACCAAAATTGGTAGATTTCGTTTTTTTTTCTTGGATAAGAGAACACTGGGGCGCTTTTTATAGAACATAGTATCTGAGTAATCTAATTTTATGCCAGATGGAGAGCTGCAGGTGTGATTGAAACAATTCAGTCATAAACTTCCCTCAAATACTTACAGAAAAGTTTTATAAGCTAAAGGCTTCTGGTTGGGTAGCCCCCGTGCACCACCAGTGCATTGCGTAGTCCGTTGGGGGGCACCCACAGAATATTATCACTTAAGATCAATAACTTTTTAATGTAAACTCGTTGTGGATTATGAATAATTATTAACTTATAACAGGTTTTTGCATTTACATAACTAAAAAGAAAATTCTACAACAAAACAATTGCTTGCTGATTTAAGTGGATAATAGTATTTCTTATTAACAATTGTTAATCCCATCTGAAAATTAAAGAGGAGCATTTACAATGCGAGTTTTATTCACCACACAGCCTGTCTTAAGTCATTTCCATGCCTTGGTACCTCTTGCTCTGGCTCTAAAAGGACATGGTCATGAAGTCGCCTTCGCGACAGGAAAGAATTTTGGTTCAGTAATTCGCGATGTCGGTTTCATTCATTTTCCCAGTGGTCTTGACTTCGATACCAATAAAGATGTTATTGAGATATTACCGGATAAGGAAAGCATAGCAGCAAAGTTCCCCTCGATGAAAGGTATTCAACAGCTTTATGCTTTCATTCTGGGGCTGGCACCTGTTATGATTGGAGATTTAGAGAAGATAGCTTCGGAGTGGAAACCGGCATTGCTTGTTCGGGACCCTGTTGAATATGGTGGATACATAGTCGCAGAAAAAAATGACCTCCCCTATGTAACTATATCGTGGGGTGTTTATATGGACCCACATTTTTACATAACAGAAGCGATTTTGGAGCTGCGGCGCCGATACGGACTCTATGATGATGCCGAACTTGAAAAAATGGATCAATATATGGTAATGAGTTTTTTACCACCCTCCTGGCCTTACCCCAATTCACCGGTTCATCATGTAACACGTAGGTTTTGCAGCAGGCCATTCGACCGAAGCAGTAATGAGGCCCTTCCTGAGTGGATTGGATTACTTCCTAAGCAACCGACTCTCCTTGTGACATTAGGTACGGTGTTTAATCGTTCACGCGAGACATTTCAGGCAATTCTGGACGGACTTAGTTCAGAAGAGGTGAATGTGATTATGACTGTTGGACGGACAATGGATCCCTCACATTTCAAAGCCCCCAATCATATTAAAATTGTCAAATATATTCCGCAAACGCTTCTTTTGCCTCATTGTGATGCGATCCTTTTTCATGGCGGTTATAACACGCTGCACTCGGCTCTATGGCATGGTCTGCCGATGGTTATTATTCCGATGGATGGTGGCGATCAGCTTCCCAATGCCCAATTCTGTGCCGAATTGGGTGTAGCGGAAATTATTAGAGATCTTCCTCCGCAGCCACAAGTTATTCGTGATTCAGTCAGACATGTTTTAGAAAAATCAGAATACCGGGATAAAACGCGCATGCTACAAAAGGAAATGCATAATCTTCCTGATCTTTCGGATGCGGTACGGCGACTGGAAATTTTGGCCAAGAGAGTATAGTCTGATTCAAAAACACACAAGAAAATTTAATTTTGCTAGCAGAACATGGTGATTCTCTTGATTGCAGCCATTTGCTTGTACAAATGACAAGATTTATTGGATGGCAGTGGACAACTCTTGCCAATTGAAAGCTGTTGTATTAAAATTTTATAGCTGTTAATTGAAAAAACTAAAATGATACTCCGGATTCTACATTGTGATGTTTTGGAATCGCGTCCTTCACCGAGTTAACCATTTCACCCAGTCTTCATTGAAAATAGTGCTACAATTAAAATAAATAGTTATTTTGTTTCCAAAGTCAGCAGATTAAATTCAAAATATTTGTATGTCAAATTACAATCTATTTAAAAAGATGACTATTATATCCAAAGGAGAAGCGCAGTGCGCCATTCGTTTCTAATTATGCTTTTGTTAGTAGTCTGTTTTTGCGTGACTAAAGAAAAATTCAACAGTAATAAGACATATGCAACTCTTACTAATACTGATTCTATCTATCCCTCCGCCGAAAGCGACGACACTTCACTTTACTATAAATTCGATATCGGCCTGGACATTATCAATATCCTCCATGATCTTAATTATCCTATTAAGGATAAATATTATTGTGTTAATGAGTGTTGGGATGGTACTAACAAGCATTCAATGTTATGGAAGGCACGATTCAATCTGATTTCAGTAACAGGAGACATTAAAGACGAGTGGTTAGTAAAGCTTCAGAAAACCCGGAGTCCTGTATATTTAGCCCGTCTAATGAACCACTCTTCAGTGACAATTGTTGAAAATTTACAGAGTTTTCCTGATACATTGGAAATGTACCAGCTCCTTATAGATACATTGCTGACTTATAATAAGAGGATAAGAAGTGTTGATAATTGGAGATCACGATTTGATAAGTTGCTTGCAGGACAAAGAGACAGACTTAATTCGAATACTGCATTCCATAAGGCTGGATTTCCGGCTTCAAGGGATTCATGCATGTTAAAATCATCAAATCGGGAATGCTCTTTGGAAAGCTGGTGTTATGGGTTCTGGATCAGGCGCTACCAGGAACAGATGTTTGATTTATCAGAAATGATACTGAGGTGGACATTAAATTTATTGAACAGAAATTTGACCGCAAATGATTCAATTGATTTCGGAATATACCTGGTGGGAGACAATCCTGAAGAAGCATATGAGAAACAAATGATTGACAAAAGGAATAACGATCTTGCAGAGCTAAAGAAAAAATATTCCATTGCAGATTCCTTCGCCTGGGATGGGCCTATTTTTTCAGGCTATTCTCCATTTAATGGAAACGACGGGTCGATCATCATAAATCAGGAATGTCGCATTGGGGACGATTACGCTGTGCTTCATCAATGGGTTGATGCAACATTTTTCAGGAAGAGTTATGGCCTTGAAGAAGGTATGATTATGACTGCAATCGACCCTAATGGCACATTGAAAAATGTCAAATTAAACGAACTTAATTGCAAATCAGGCGAATGTCATGGTAGCTGGTGGCTTGCTGGATTTAGGGAAATTGAATTGGGTAAATCGTTGATATGCGATAAAGAGAATCTGACAAACGGAAACAATGGTAATGATAATAAATGTTCGAATGAATGGTTTGCCGCATTTCCTGTTTCGGTAATTGCGCCCGATGATAAAATTTATAAAATAAAGGAAATTAAGGATGATACTGGTTGTGATATTGCAAACTCCAATATAATAGTTCCCCCTGACAGTTCAATAACAAAATGTAAACATTTTATTACAGACAAAAAACTTGCGATTTCCATGCACCTGTTCCGATATGAAAAGGAGGATGAACTTGGAAACCCGGGCGGACCTAATTTTATCCAGATAAAAAACGGGAACTGTTATGGACGATGGATAAAATTGAGTACCATCGGAAATGGTTTTTATCCGTATTTTATTATTATTCATAATTCAACCACTTATGTACTATTTGCATCATCTGAAGGTATCCGCGGTCCAGCGGCTGAAACACGTATGCTTGCGAGACTTGAAGGTTCCAACCTTCTCTTCGGGAGGGCATTTAGCGCAGGCGGACAGCCGTGTGATTGAGTAATTATCAAGTTGAAGTGCAGTACCTAAGTTCATAAGAAAAGAAAAATTTGGAAATAGAATAAGCTATAGAAATCGGGTCGATAGAAAGAACGTAGACCGTCTTGCTGCATTTGGTAAGAATACCTTAAAAAAATTCAAACTTTCATTTACAATGAATTCACTACTTACGCGTCGAAGTTTATTCACATTGAAGCAGGCCCTCCCCCCCAGACTTCATTGGTCAACTTAATGATTGCGACGTGTTTACATGTTTATCTACTTGAAAAGGTGATAATTCTCCTGTTACAGAACAAGGAGAATTAATCAGTCAGAAAAATAACTGCAAGCCTGATATGAGTACAAAGTTTATTGATTACATATCAATCTGAAAAACTATTTCGCCAGTGCTACATCATCAACACTGCATCCGACAACAACCGGAACTCCATTACATAAACATTTTTTTACATAAGTAATTTTGAGCAATTTTTTATTGGAAGATGGGTTTTTCCAGCTGTAAGCAACCCATCCATTTTCCCGATCCTTTGCAATGGAGATCATTTCCGAAAGGAAATATTTACCATTGGAATCCTTTAGTCCTATCAGAGAGTGATTTTCCATAACCGGACTGATTGGATGCATAAGTACTTTTCCATTCATATCATTAACCCAGACATAGGTTCCGGAGAAGATAAATTTACTGTTCCATCCTTTGAATTTCGAGAACGATCGTTTACCTTCTTTATTTATAACAGCACAGGCTTCATTTACTTTATCAATGATCATCTGTGCGGTAGGTTTGACTACTGAAGTAGAGATGCAGTAAAACTTGCTCTCTTTCGCCAACTTTTTGGATGAGTTATTTACTTGTCCAAAACAGATTACTGCAGAAAAAATCATAATACAAGTTACTCGTAACATGATTCAATCTCCATTAAAATGTTTAAAAAAAATTCAGGCTTTTTTTGTATCCTATTACTTTGGTTGCGGAGTCGGACTCTATAATATAAACTTAATGCATTTTGTAAGGTTTTGCATGTTTTTTTTACAATTGATTATCGTGAACGATTACAAACGGTTACACTTTATCAGATTATCTGCTGCAAGGAATAGCAGAGTATAAAGAAAAAAAGGACAAAGAAGCAGATAGTGCGATTGTCAAAGATGTCTCTGTACAATCGGCATAGAATTAGATATAATTTATTTTAAATACCTTTTTAAAAGGAGATTAAAATGGCCATAGATGTTTTGAAACAAAAGCATGAATGCAATTTTAATCCGGAAATTTTGGAAAGTTTGGATATTGATCTTAAGAGATCGTTGATGGAATATTGTGTTGAAAATCGAGATCTTCTTTTAGCAAAACTGAAAATGAACGCCATATCATTAGAGTCGAATGAAATGATCATTACTTTATTTTCTGTTGATGATTTTTTTAAATTGGAAACATGGTTAGAAGAAAAGATCAGTTGACGTCACCCGTGGAGAGAGACAGCTGTTTTTCTACCATTCTGACTTTTGGCAAGATTTCAAGCTGCTAAAATTTGAGTAATCCACATAATCTTTGATAAAATAAGTTCTGATAAACAAAAAATACCTCAGCAATCAATTGTCGATTTTCGACGAAAAATGAATTCCTCAATTGAAAACAGGCTTTATGGTTAACCCAAAATTATTTGGAAAATTTTTCAAATGGAGAATGTATTTAAAATAGTAGGGTTGAGCAGATTTAATAAGGCGAAATTATCACAAAAAAAACTGGCAAACAATTCTTTGGCTGAAAAAAGACACTTTGAAAATAAAGCAGAGAATTTCTACAAGTGAAGTGGTCTGCCCGAAAATATGAGAAAGATTTTCCAGCTGGAGAAAGTGTCATCAAAGTCGGATCCGAGCACTTCAACAGGCAAAGTCAACCGAAGAAAATCCGGCGGACAATTTTTCTGCTGAAAAAAGACACTTTGAAAAGAATGTAGGCGATTTCAACAAGCGAAGAGGTCTGCCCAAAAATATGAGGAAGATTTTCCAGCTGGAGAAAGTCTCAAGAAAAACAGGATTGGACACTTCAACAGGCAAAGTCAACCGAAGAAAATCCGGCGGACAATTTTTCTGCTGAAAAAAGACACTTTGAAAAGAATGTAGGCGATTTCAACAAGCGAAGAGGTCTGCCCAAAAATATGAGGAAGATTTTCCAGCTGGAGAAAGTCTCAAGAAAAACAGGATTGGACACTTCAACAGGCAAAGTCAACCGAAGAAAATCCGGCGGACAATCTTTCTACTGAAAAAAGACACTTTGAAAAGAATGTAGGCGATTTCAACAAGCGAAGAGGTCTGCCCAAAATTATAGAGGAGATTTTCCAGCTGGAGAAAGTCTCAAGAAAAACAGGATTGGACACTTTAACAGGCAAAGTCAACCGAAGAAAATCTGGCAGACACTTTTCCTGCTGAAAAAATACCTATTTAAGGTAAAACAGAGAATTTCAACAAGAGATGTAGCCTAAATAGAAGTATTGTGGTGAAAAAAGAGTATGTAATTTTTTTTGTGTAAATTCTTTCTGAGAAAATAATTATAAATATTGACACACCCGGCTCCGAGGAACCCTTCGACTCTCGAAGACTCGAGCTCAGTTACTACGGTTAAAGTCAATACTTTTTTTAGGTAAAATGAACATAAATTTAAACCTCAACAAGTGTGTTTATGATAGTGCTAATATGAGTTGTACTATTTTCCCTTGCTATTCTACTTTGCTTGTTTTTAGATTTAGTTCCGGAAAGAGGGGCAATGACCTCGCACGCAGGAATACTATTCCTTTGAGGCTTGCTTTCTCTTTCCTTTACTTTACATTCCTTTGCATTCCTTCTATTTTGGTTCTGTTTTTTAGAAACAGGGGCATCAAGGTCATAAGGCTGAAGCCGACGCTTGTTTTCACAAACTGTTTTTTTCAACTTTTTACTCCGCTTCTGATACATCTGATCAATTTGGGGATCAAAGGGTTTTCCAGAAGCAAGTATACCATAGATAATCCGAGCAAATTTGTGCATACAAACACCGATTGCTGCCATTGGAGCCATCTTTTTTTCAATGCAGGTTTCATAAGTTTTCTTTATCACTGGATTACAACTCAGAGCCGAAAGCACAGCCATATAAAGAAGCGCCCGTGGCTGGGAGTGGCCATGCTTGCTCATACGCGAAACAGTTCTGCCATCACCGCTTTCCTTAAAAATCGGATGAAGACCCAAGAATGCGGCGAGTTTCTTTGTATTTGTGAATCTTTTAATTGTAACTATGGTTGCAATAAGTCCAGCTGCCGAATAATCGCCGATTCCAGGTATCGAAGCAAGAAGATTGATTTCAGTTGTTTTGGTGTTATTTATAATCATCTTCTTCTGCTCTGCTATAGTGCTCTCAAGATTAAGAAGTTGCTCTGTTATTGTTTTGATTATCATGGCATCAACAGAGGTCGTACAGGATGCAACACCACTTTTCGCTTTTTCAATAAGCTCAGCAGCTCTTTGAGATGTGACATAAGGTATTTTAGCCAGAGCAGCAACCTTTACACGCGCCAGTTGTTGAGCCGTGGGATACTTACTCAGAAGCAAAAGAACCCACCTGGGGATTCCATCTTTGCAATATTTTACCAGTTCCGGATTCGATTGATACAAATGAAAACTAAGCTGGTTATCCAACTGAGTTTTTTGTTTAATAAGAAGCTGGGTCAGATTCCACTGACGGCGCATAGCTCCGAATTCGAAATCCTGTTCAAAGTTAAGCTCCTGATGAAACGCACTCAGATAATGAGCTATTACATGTGCACTGACAGCATCAGTAATAATGCGCTTTTTACAGGCTTCCCGATATCTCTTTACAGCAAGAGGATCAACACGGGTAACTTTGAGACTATATGCCTCACTAAGACGTTTGAACAACGCAAGCCAGTTGTTCTCATATCCACCAGTACTTTCCAGGCCAGCATAGATCAGAGCATCTTTATGATCCTTGTAAAACAGATCAAGAAAGTTACACAACTTCTTATGTCCCTCAGTTGTATCATCAAGCTGAAATCCGGATTCTATCCTGGTTTTACAGCTATTCAGAAGCATAAAATCACCGTACCCCTTACTCACATCACAACCGAGAAAATAATTATTCATAACTGCTGCTCCTTTAATAGGGTATGTACCCAAAAAATGGTAACCAGGAAACATCACTCTTGTAGATGCGGTCTCAAGGACCATGTTACTAAGCGACTTTTACCTGATCAGAAGGGGGAAACTGAGCTGCGGGTTCGTAACCCAAGGGTAAACCCCCCCTCAACTGCCAGGTATAAATATCAGATATGGAATGGCTTAAAAACCATGCTGAAATTGTTTGGTTACCCCTCATTAAAAAAGTTATTAACATATCAACAGTTATCAACAAAAGAAAAAAGAAACAAAAAAGAAAATTTACTAACACCACTAAATGAACATTGTATAAACAAACATACAAGGGTATACGGATCGAGCGTGAAAACCATAACTACAAACCATAGTATAAATAATCAGAAAATCCATTTACACATAAATTCTGACACTCTCAAAAAAATATTGGCTGTAAATTCAATCGGAAGACTTCAACAGAGAGTGTTATCTAAAATAATCCAGTACCTTTATTTTCTACTGGAAAAAAGTGGCAAAAAAGAGATAACAGATATTTTCGATAAGAAAAGCAGCTTAACTTAAAAAAGATTCATTTTTTTATATTAACAAAAGACAGCATGCTATTATTTTAATTCTACTATCACAGCTTCACCTCTATCATTGGGTATAATGTAATGATCTTTGAGCTTAAGAGTGTTTGTTATAAATATGATGGCCAACCTGATTTCGCCTTACAAAACATAAGCACCAATTTCGACTCTACTCTAATTACGGGGATCGCTGGAGAAAACGGGGGAGGAAAGACTACCCTGATGAAAATTATTTTGCGCCGGTTAATTGACTACTCTGGTAATTACGAAATAAATGGTGAAGCTATGGAGGATTATACTAATAGCCTTGCATTCAGATTCAGAATCGGATATTCCTCAGATTCATCTGAATTAGATGAGACACTTACCGGATTGGAGATTATTGAAATAGTCAATGAAATCCGAGGAGGGACATCAAAAACACTCGAAAAAGATTTAGAAGTTTTCAGGAATTACTTGCATATTGATGACTGGATTAAAAATAAAACCTGTGCTGAATATTCCGCGGGTATGCGCAAAAAAATTTCCATTTGTGCAGCATTCTGTGGTTCTCCCAATTATGTGATTCTTGATGAGCCAGTCAATGCCTTAGATCCTATTTCCATTTTGGGACTGGAGAATTTATTACTTTACAAAAAAAATCTTGGTACCGGTGCATTAGTTTCAAGCCATATTCTTCATTTTATAGAAAAGATTGCCGATAACGTTCTCTTACTGAAAACAGGAACAGCAAAATTTCAAGGCAAACTATCGGATCTTCGAAAAGTTTATCCAGATCAAGATCTTGATGAGATTTACTTTGCACTATATCATAAGGCAAATTGAAGCATGACTTATTCGAAACAGAATACGCTGCTTTTAATTAGATCAGTTTTCAAGGGCCCACTTCCTCTGAACCTGAGGGTCACTTTCGTTTTAGGAATCGGAATACTGCCGAATCTGTTTAGTGAATCACAACGCTTACTTGATCCCCTTCTATTGTGTATTGCTCCTGCGTGGTCGTTTTATCTGATACATTTATTATTCCTGGTAATGCGTAATCCACGAAAAAGTGAATGGCATTCCACTCTTTGTCTCAGTTATGATTTACGCAAACAACTGGCAAAAAAGTTTATTGTATATAAATTAACTGAAGGGGCTATTCTTCAGACTTTGGGATTATTGCTGTTTTCTGTAATCTTCCTGATTAAGATCCATCAATTAAGGTATGATATTTCTTTGCAGATAGCAATAATATCCTTTGTGTCGATTTTCTTATTGGTTCCGCTCTTTGCTATTCTTCTTCGTTTTGCAGATAATTTAGTTTCAAAGAAAGATTCATCCGGGGGATTTGCCTTATTATCACCGATTCGCAACATTGTTTTTTGGAACCCAAACAGGACACGTTCGATTGCTGCTGCACTTTCGTTCTTTTTTCCTCAGCACTATCGTCCTCTCATACGGCGGCATTGGCTATACCTGATTAGATCTGAATCAATTGTCTTAATCATAATCAGTTTTGCAGGATTAACATTTGGGGCCTTTAATGCATTTATTATCGCAGAGCAGAATATCCTTGCGAGTGTAATCACGCTTGTTTACTGCCCTTTGATTATATTCTTTTTATTTACACGTACCATTTCTGAATCGAATTCATATCTTTTTTATTGTGACTACTACAATGTCACCGCAAGGCAATTGTATATCGCGAATCTCATGCTTTCCGCATTCTGGATACTTCCTTATATCGTTTTTTTTCTTTACGGGCTAATAAGTTCACAAATCAAATTGAACTATAGTTTAGTTGTATTTTCCGGATTATTATCTTTTATAAATATTGTACTTTTCATTTCCTATCGATGGACTTTCAGGAACTGGAGTACATTTTCAAAATGTCTTCTTATTGTTACTGTTTTTGTTTGTTTTATTGCAATAAGCGGAAGTATCAGCGGATCTTTTCTGACGGGAATTCTGATTCCTCTTATTACCAGTTCAATGTACCTGTATCTTGGTTTGAAACGTTCTTAGGTGGTAAGGGAATTTACGTGTGCGGGCGCACAATAGGAAAATGGGAATGCACAGGTACGTGGTTTTACAGAGACGTCCGGCCGGATTGGTTTTAGAGACGTCCGGCCGAATTGGTTTTAGAGACGTCCGGCCGAATTGGTTTTAGAGACGTCCGGCCGGACGTCTCTACAAACAACGGGCATATTTTTTCCACAATAATTAACTGGCTACGTTCTGCTGTTCCTGTGCAGATTGATTGCGGCTGTGGCGGCTGCGGGCTGCAGGGATAATTTTCCCAAATATGCCCTGAATATTTAATGCGGCTTCCTTATAGGAACTGGTGCCAAATCGGGAGAACCTGATAAGATAGGTATACAGATCAGAGAGATCAGCGGCAACTGCCTTTTTGGCTTCATAGGGTGGAGAAACGTTCCGGTCACTCTCAGCAGTCGCCCGTAACTGATACAGTTCGACAAGAGTATGATGCTTACTGTAAACAACTTCGTACAGCTGTTTGACACCTGCGGCATTCATCGCTTCCAGCATTTCCGGCGAGTTAAGTTCAGAAATAAACGAGTTCATCCGGCCTATTTGTTCCTGGCGACCGAGCAAATGCAGATTGCGTCCATGTTTTGCAATCAAAGCAGCGATCTTTTGTGCCGCTGACGCTTTCTCCGGCATAATGGTTAAGTTCGCTGATGCTTCCGTATAATCTCTGAAGGCAATAAAACTGGAATCAAATTCACTGTCTGCCTGATTAATTTTTTCAGTATACTCGCCTTTCTTCGCAAGTGTCATTGATTGCTCAAGACGCTGTTGATTGTTTTTGAGCTGAGAAATCAGAGCATTGAGAAAGGGATCATCAGGAAACTTGTTCTCTACAAGTGGTAGAGATGAACTTACAGCAGCGCTGCACTCCTCAGGTGTTAAATAGGAGATTGGGATATCCTGCATAGAACCTCCAATGGTTGGGGTTTATTTTAGTTGATTGAGGAACAATCTTTCAGAATACATTAATAGACTATAAGAAAGTTTGCCCTGAAAACTTTATTGTTGTGAAGGAAAACCACCCCGGAAAGGGGGTTTTCCGGGAATCGTGATCTATTGGACAAAAAAACGTAATCTGATGAAATGTGAATACCGATTATAGGATATACTCTCATCAGTATCTATTCAAAAAGCGAACAATAAAAATAAAATTTCGGGTCTATTACAGTAAAGAAAATAATATTACTTTGGAAAATATTCTTTAAAAAATTAATATGGAATAAAGATTCAATTCAGGTAAAGAGGCCTTCAGTCATATATCATTTACATTATTCAATCGCAATCCCTTTTAGCAGTAGTTTTGATCAGAAACTACTTTAGATTAACGATTAATGAATCAGACCAGCTTGAAACTATGGTTGTATCAACACTGCTTCTCGCTTGCGCCCGAATGGCATAACGAACAGTTTCTTTTAAATATATGCTAATGGTGGTATTTTCACTCCAATCAGAATAGGACGACTGAAATGAATCACTCCAGCAAAGACGATAGGAAACAGGCTTGGAATCAGAACTATAAGCCCCTCCCACAATAAAGCGATAAGGGGGAATATCAGAGTCTAATGTGTCAATGAGAAAAGGATATTTCGGAGTACTTACTGTAATAACTTTGATAAAAGTACGAATAGGAAAAGCTTGTGTCCAGGAGGTCATTTGGGATTGGTCCGATCGACTTCTCACCCGGCATGAAAGGGTATAGGTACCGGAGTCTTTAACTTTCATAGAATAGGTGTTTGAAGTGCTCCAGTTGCTGAGTACATTGCTATTGGTTTCATAAAACTGATACTCCAGAATGTGGCCTTTATTTGAGTACGCACCGACTGCTATGATATTCAAGACTTGGCCGAGAGGTACTATTATATCACCCGGAGTAAAGGATGTATCATTGTTTGACAGGACCGCTAAATGTGGAGGAATCAAAATGTGTTCGGTTCCAGTCAAATCAAGTGTATCACCGGGGTGCTGTACAGAATCTGAATCTAATTTTGTATTAATGATAGTTGACAGAGAATCGCCAGTCCTGCCAAAGTAGATATAATTGAGAGAATCACCTAAAATCGGGATTGTACACAGTCCTGACTGGGTAATCGGGGATTTGATTGGAGTCCCAGGCATTGAAATATAACCACTGTCTTTGAAAATTGAATCGCTTACTTTTATTGTTGCATACGACAATCCATTAAGATTGATTATACCTAAATTGACGGAATCTCTGTAAATAGAGATCCTTGTTTTGAAAAATGCTTTCTTTTGTGTAGAATCCATAACAAGCAGGTTATAAGTATCTTTCGCTAATCCTGGCAGTATAAATTGACCGTTAGTATTTGCATAAGCTAAGAAGCACTGTTCTCCTTTTGAAAAAGATCGCTGTTCATCCTGACCATCTGTATTGCCAGAAGGAATATAAAATGTAGAGTCGAGTATGGCATTATAATGTGGTGTTACAAAGAACACTTTAGCTTTACTTATGGCTTTTCCATCATTGTCATGCACAGTTCCCATTACAACCGCAGGATTTCCAACCTCAGTTCCTCCTGCTATCCGTTCTCCGCAATTGTTAAATAGAAGCGTTGTAAAAATTAAAGAGAAAACGGTGAGAAATGATTTGGGTATATTATTCATTTATCAGCTCACTTGTCGGAAATAACTGGAAATTGATATGATAAGTTCTTTTGATTTTTTTATCATTTTTTATGAGATCCAGTAATTTTGAACGGAACTGCTGGATCTCATTTTTGATTTTTACGAAACTTTCTTCAGAGATGCCAACAACTAATGTGGAAATATCCCGTTCATTACTTCTACTTGTGGTAATTGAATCCCCGGCCAGCATAAGATTCTGAAGGTGAAAATTCTGAACTGCCAACGAGCGGACTTCATTGCCTGTCGTCAGGACAGTGTCGGTTTGCTCATAGCCATTTCCAGCTTTTCTGATAAGGCCTAACTTTATAAGCAGATTCACTGAGTCTTTTGCTTTTCGAGACGAAATAGCGGGTCGTATCATTTTCCCCAGTTTTTCAAAATCATCATTAAAATTGATATTACATACTAATTCACGAATCGTACTATGATACCAATGCGAAAAATATTCATACTGTTGCTGTAAAAGAAGGCGAGCTGAATTACGGGTTTTGTAAGAGAGCAGCTTTTCGAAATAGAGATTGCGCAATGACAATGATTTAGCCTGATTGAACACAACGAGATCTCTAAAGTAACTGAACGCTTTTTCATTGAGTTTTAATGCATTATTCAGTTGCTCGATTGAACTTTCCGATAAATTCTTTTTGCCATCAATTACAAGTTTGATAAAACTTTTGGATTGAAAACCGGCTTGGGTAGCAAATACCTGAAACGAAAAATGTGGATTAAGAGACTTCTTATATAGATAGAAATCTTCAAGATATTCACGATAATTAAGATATTCAAAAACAGAGATCATAATAATTGACCCTTCGATTCAATTTATTAGTATAAAAGAAAAATTGACCGGATTGCAACAGTAAAATGGAGGAAACGTTTTCCACATAGAAAACGTTCCAATAAACGAACAATGTTGATTATTTAATGGAAGTAAATGAAATTAAGTAGTTTAAATTTTACAACTAATCTATAGAAAGTAGAATCACTTGGAAAATAAAAACAATAGAAAACGATGTGTAATGGAGAATAAAGTTCGTTTCCTGCAAGGCATCTTGTTCCATTGTATATAAATGTTGGAAATGTAGTTTTAAATAGACACTCCCAAAAAGTAATATTAATTTAGGAAATTAAAGATAAGAAATACACAATTGCAAAAAGAATTTAAGACAGAAGCCGTGTATATTTTTAATCGGCACCACTTTGCAGTTCTGATATCTGAAAGGAACAAAACTATGAAAAGGAAATCAGACTTTTTCAGAACAAAAAATAAATCACTAAATAGCACATATAATAGAATAGCATCGCTTACCTGTTTGTGTTCAACTATGATAATTTTAGCTTGCTCATCTGATGCTATCCAGGCTCCAGATCTGAACAAGTCCGAAGAAACTCCAAGTAATGTAACTAAACCGGAATTACAAAAAACGCTTCCCGCTAACTGGGATGAAAACTGGTTTGCATCTCCTGTGGTATTTGACCTTGATGCCGATGGAAAAAATGAGATAATTGCATCGCGGCATAGTGTCCTGTATGTCTGGAAATCAGATGGTTCCCTCTTTTGGCGGGCTCCTGTAGGAGAGAATGCTTCGAGTTCAAATGACCATGGTTCGAGCAGAATGTACTGCTCACCAGTAGTGGGCGATCTAAATAAAGATGGTAAAGGTGAAATCGCGATTGCTTACAGTAATAGTGTCGCTGTTTACGATTACAAAGGCAATCTGCTTCACGGCTGGCCTTGTCAATTTCCTGGTTCCAGTAATGAAATCCGATCGATTGCAGCTTCAGATATCGATGGAGATGGCCGATGTGAAATCGTTGCTGTAAAAACCGGTGAGGGACCAGTAACCACTGTCTGGTCGATCGACGGGACTACATTGGCAGGATGGCCTCAGATCAGCGACCGTACTGACGAAGAGAAAAATGATTATGGAGGATATAATCAGAATATCGGTATAGCGGATTTAGATAAGAATGGGAAAAAGGAAATTATCTGCACTTATGATATTTGTCATATCGGAGTTTTTTATGCTGATGGGAGTTTATTTAAGGCAAATTCAATGTTCAAAGGGAAATATTCATGCAGTGTTCCCATGTTTCATGATTTAGCGCTTGCCAAACAGGGGTGGGGAGCAGATGGTAATGACCGGGATGAATTTACCTATTCACCTCCGGCATTTGCTGATGTGGATAGGGATGGCTCGCCGGAAATAATCCTTTTTTCTGATCATGAGCAGGCTGGAGTAACAACAAACAGAGGGAACTGTCTCTGGGTGCTTAATCCCGATATGAGCAGAGTTGCAGGTTTTGAGAAACCTTTAACAACAGGAATGCCATTGTACCAGGGTTACCAAAATAATATTGTGCAGGTCAGTCCTTCTCCATGCATATCTATGGTAAACAGCAGTGAACCTCATATTATTGTGCCCTCTTACGACGGATACATGAGATGCTTTTCAAGAGATGGATCAGTACTTTGGAAAGTGCAGTTTGGATCAGGAGGTAGGTTTACTGGCGCAAGTGAAGCGGTTTCCGGGGATCTTAACGGAGATAATGATCCCGAAATCGTATTTACAACGTATTCTACTCAAAAAGAGAGCTCTTTTCTTATGATTCTCAATAGTAATGGATCGCTTTTACACCGTGTACCGATCAGCGGCAGGGGTTCTATGGCTGCACCAACAATCGATGATGTCAATAAAGATGGAACAAAAGAGATAATCATATCACTAAAAGATGCCCTTGGAAATGAGCTTGGTGGTGTTCAGATCTGGAATGTCACATCAGCAAAGAGCGGAAGAGCTGACTGGTTTACCGGGAGAGGAAATTATCTGCGAAATGGAGAAAATGTAAGTTGCATGTCAGATGGTAATTGAAGGCTTCACAAGAAATCCATATATCAGGAAATGCTTATATTGTGAAAGAAGGTACTTACTACGGAGGGTGCTGAAACCATTACTCTATAATCAGGTTCATTTTTTATTTACTTACGCCCACCATCAGAGATAAATGATCTGATCCCTCTAGCATTCAATAGTTCAACTTAAAAGTGACTGAGTCATCTATAATTGATTATACGACTGCCAAAACTTATCCTCAAAAAATCCTTTTCGATTGAACCAATCGGAATCTGAGCGGTTTAAGGTGGAAAATGATTGCAAAAAAATGTAAAATTCAGAATCATATAATTACATATGTAAAAATAAGATTTAGTTTTGAAAAGTGAGGATACTTAGCCCAATAATCATTCATTCCCAATAGTCTTGAATGTTTTACTGGAGGAGCTGTAGCCAGCGCACTTCACCGGGGAATTTTTTGTTCGGAAGCGGAAATGAATGCTATCTACATTCAGAGAATATGTGTAGATTTTGAATTTTTACAATAATGATCTTATTTGAGGCTTGTTTAACTATTCTGGTTCTGAAATGTAGGCAGGATTAGCCCAATCAGCGGATAATTGAGAATTACTCCAGAGATTTTTTGAAATACAATGAAGAAATAAGATTGATTTTTCGACGTTCAGCTCTATGCTTGTGACAATAATATTTTTTGCTATTGTCAGTTTTTCTCAATAAATGTAAACTAAACGTATAATGATTACATAAACACTTATTAGAGTAAATCCTAAAAAAGGACTTTTTGTGTTATTCAACAAATTAAAGCTCCGAAACAAAATTCTTCTTTTTATTGGTGGTACAGTTACTATAATACTGCTGATGATTTTTTCTTCCATGAATATAAAGCAGTCATCTACAGTTAAGAAAAACGTTTTAACATCAGGAAATAATGCTGCAGAATATGCAGCACTGGAAATATCGAATGATTTAAATACGACACTTCATATTCCCCGTATGGTAGCCCAGTTTTTTTCCACCTATGAAAATATCCAGCCTTCGGAACGGAGAATTGAATTAAATAGCATTATGAAAAAAGTTTTGGAAAAAAACGAACGCCTTATTGGTATATGGACTGTATGGGAGCCAAATGCTCTTGACCAGCTCGATTCTGCCTTTGCTAATACTGATGGTCATGATAAGACTGGCCGGTTTATTCCATATTGGCATCGTGGAGGGAGCAATATTAAGCTTGAACCATTGGTGGATTATGATGTGGCTGGTGCTGGTGATTATTATCGATTACCAAAAACAGAAAAAAAAGAGATTATAATGAATCCCTATATCTACACTATCGATGGGAAACCTGTTCTCTTAACCACCTTGAGTGCCCCGATTTTTGATAAAAATGGTACTTTTGTAGGTGCGGTTGGAGTAGATCTTTCACTAGAAGCTTATGATGAAATAATAAGCTCTCTACGGCCATTTGAGACCGGCTTCGCATTCCTTACGTCAAACGATGGAAGGATTGTCGCACATGGAAATAAAAAGTATCAGGGAAGAATGATTGATAGTATCGGTGGAAATTTTTCAAAAGAAAAAGTTGCCATAAAAAACGGTGCATTTTACAAAGAGGAAACTGAGTTTGAAAAGACAAAGTTCTATGAGGTGCTTGTACCTATACAGATTGGAGAGATAAAGGACCGCTGGTCAGTAGGAATTGCAATTCCGATGTCAGTTATTACAAAAGAAACCCGAGCGATGCGGCTATTTATGACTATTGCAGCATTAATTACTCTTGTTGCACTTTTCATAGTTATCATTTTCCTTGCGAATACAATAATCAAACCGATTTCGCGGGTAGTCTCTGTTTTAAAGGAAATAGCACAGGGGCAGGGTGATTTAACTAAAAGGATAGACATTGAATCCAAAGATGAGATTGGTGAACTTGCATACTGGTTCAATAGCTTTATGGAACATTTGCAAAAGATTATCAGATCGGTAAACCATAACACTGTAGACATCAAGGGCGCCACAGAAGAGCTCTCATCATCATCCAATAAAATCGCTTGCAGTACTGAAAAATTGACAAGCCAGGCTGGGAATGTTGCCGACTCTTCAAAAGAGATCACATCAAACTTTCAGAGTATTTCAAGTGCTACCGAACAGATGTCATCATCAGTAAACACAATCGCAACTGCTATCGAAGAGATGACATCATCACTTAACGAGGTCTCTAAAAACTGTCATATCGAGTTAGAAGCAGCTGAAAAAGCTGAAAGCAAACTGCACTCAGGACAGGATCTGATTAAGAAGCTTGAAGTGGCAGCAAAGGAAATAGGAAAAATAGTTGACATAATTAATGATATTGCTGATCAGACAAGTCTCCTGGCACTAAACGCCACTATCGAAGCGGCATCTGCTGGTGATGCAGGAAAAGGGTTCGCAGTTGTCGCTAATGAAGTAAAAGAGCTTGCAAAGCAGACTGCTGTAGCAACTGAACAGATTAGTAAGCAGGTGGAGTCTATACAGAACAGCACAACAATAACAGTTGAAAATATCGATGAAATTGTAGCAGTTATCGAAAATGTAAATGTAACTTCACAGTCAATTGTCAGTGCTGTCGAAGAGCAGAGCGCGACAATCAATGTAATCGCCAGGAATATAGGAGAAGTAAGCCAGGGCGCAAGTGGAACCTCAAAAAAGGTAGCTGAATCCGCACAGGCTCTTTCTCAGGTGTCATCCAATATTCAGGAGGTCAAGACCGCGACAAATAATACTGCAAAGGATATAAGTCTGATTAATGACAATACAGAAAAACTTGTTAGTTTGACTGCTGATTTAGATACGATCGTAAAACAGTTCAAGATTTAGAATCAGCAATTACAGCGGGCACTGAGAATACGGAATAGCTTTTTACAGGAGTACGGTGCATGAAAATGAAAGTCCACGACTATGACGAAATGCTGAAGGAGGAACTTAAGGACCCGGAGTTCCGCAAAGAATATGAATCGCTCGAAGAGAAGTTCGAGATGGCCAGGCAGATTATCGAACTGCGTCTTAAAAAAAGGAATGACGCAGAAGGAGCTTGCTGAGAAGGTGAATACCTCGCAATCATGTATCGCACGACTTGAGTCCGGCACCTATCGTAACTTGAGTTTATCATTTCTGAGGCGGGTGGGTGAAGCTCTTGGGGTTCAACTGCATGTAAGGTTCGAAAAGCTTCGTCCTGCACACTGAATAATTACCGAATTTAAAAGAATCTCTTTCTTTCCCTGCAATGCACTTACATCAAAAAGGGAGCACTCGCAAGCTGAAGTTCTCATGAAGCAAGTACTACTTTTGCTCTTACAGACCTGAATCTACTTCTTGCAGAGCTCAATTTCTTTCTTACAGACCTGAAAAATGATCAGAATTTGGTAAAAATAGTGGTTTTAATCTCTGAAAGCCCCAATTTGTTGGGCATTTGTAAACAAAAGGTGTGTGCAGGAACGCCATTAATCAATGTAAGAAAAAATTTTAGCACTGCAAGAACAAATTTTCTTATTGCAAGAGCATTTCGAGTATTGCAAGAGCATTTCGAAAATAGTATTAAACCATCTGGCGATTGATTCGTAGCCTAATCCTCTTAAATAACCGTTCCCCCGTACCAGATCTAAGCACCTTTTAAAATTGTTTAATATCTTTTGCAATCTACTGATTAGATGAGCAAGCAAAAGAATAATTTGAAGCTATAATTAGAGATGCAATAATTTTATTTTTTAATAACTCGTTTGAGATAAGTGTGATTGATTATTATTGTGAGTGATATAATTCGTTTATTTACAAGCGAGCGCATTTTACCGTAGAACGATACTATTGTTTCATATTCTTAATTGGAGTAGACAATGAAAATTCTGTTTATCGGAGGAACTGGAAATATTTCCGCTTACTGTGTCGAACTGGCTGTTTCACAGGGGCACACAGTTACTGTCTTGAATCGTGGCATTCGTGAATGTCCATTGCCCGACGGGGTACAATCAATCTGCTGCGATATTCAGAATGAGAATGATGTTAAAGACAGGATAAAAGGGATGAAGTTCGATGTCGTTGCGGATTTCATCGCGTTTGTCCCGGCTCATGTGGAAAGGGATATCAGATTGTTTTCAGGTGTCTGCAGGCAGTTTATGTTCATTTCTACAGCAACAGTCTACCATAAACCGCCAGTCAATTTCCCGGTAACAGAATCAACTCCCCTGAAAAATCCTTTCTGGAAGTATTCGCAAGATAAGATTGTTTGTGAAGAAATACTGATGCAGGCATTCAGACATTCAGGTTTTCCAGTCACTATAATTCGTCCTTCACATACATACGGCAAAACGATGATCCCCAGTGTTTTCGGGCATGGAGATTATACAGAGATCGCGCGTATCAAGGCCGGAAAAAAAGTGATTGTGCAGGGTGATGGTCAGACGCTTTGGACTCTTACACACTCGCGTGATTTCGCGAAGGGATTTTTTGGATTATGCGGAAATGATAGTACCATCGGTGAAGGTTTTCATATTACCTCTGATGAATATCTGACATGGGATGCAATCATTAAAATGAAAGCTCAGGCAGTCGGTTGTGAACCTGAAATTATTCATATACCATCGGATTATATAAACGCGATTGATCCGCAAACAGGCGCAGGGTTGCTTGGTGATAAGCAGTACAATGCTATATTTGACAATAGTAAATTGAAACGCTTTGTACCATCTTTCAATGCCACTATTAGTTTCAGTAAAGGGCTTCAGGAGTCAATTGAGTTTTTTCATAGAGATAAACGGAAATGCGTTGAAAACGGTGAGACATCGGCGCTAATGGATAGAATAATCGAGAAATACGAGAAGAGGTAAGGTTGTATTCGTTAAATTACTCAGAAATGCTATTACGGAGCTTGTTTTAATGGTATCAGCACGCTGTAAACCAGATTTACTCGCCTGCTTTTTCCAGGTTGAACAGGTAATCGTAGTAAACGAATCTGATTAGGAATCAAATTGACGAATAACCCCCTCGCTGTGTCGGAGAGGGGACGAAGGGGTGAGGTCGTATGTGTCAATTTACTCAGAAATGAGTAATGTGAAATTGCGAGTAAGAGTAAGAGTGGGGATAGGAGAGGTCACTTCCCATCTGTATTCATCTTCAGCTCTTTTATCACTGATTTAAATATACTGGCAACTGCACCCGAGCCCATTTCCTCATTGCTGTCAATAACCCAGAGCCGCCCATGGTTACTGCTTTTAATTGTATTTTCAATATTTTTCTTTTTTTCGAGGGTAGAGTACTGCGAATCCAGTCTTCGCTGGATTTGAGCTTTTGTTAATCCTCTCTTCAGAAGCCGCTCTTCCTGGATCTGTTTACTGCATTGAAGCAATATCACATTGTTATTACAATGCTGAATCGTGCCGCTCTCAATAAGCAATGATGAATTCAATATGATAAGCCCTGATTTGCCGTAGAGCTCACGTTTGAGTCTGACCAGTACAGGTTGACTCATGATTGAGTTGAATTTCGCGAGCGCTGTGGTACTGTTGTAGATCACCTGACCCAGCTTTTTTCTGTTAATCATTCCATCTGTATTCTTTACTTCTTTTCCAAAACAGTCGATCAGTTGTTCTCTGATTTTATGGTATTTAGGTTCTGTCAACTCTTCAAGAATCTGTTGTCCAATCAAGTCAAGGTCAATATGATGAGTCTCGATACCCATCTTCTTTCCAGCCACGATCAATTCGGTACTAAGATATGATTTACCAGTACCTATTTCTCCTGTTATACCGATAATGTACTGCCTTGCCATCTTGGCTTCCAGTGCCTGTTTGACATACAATGGGACATATCCCTGAATAAAACCGTTTTCTTTCTGAAGAGCCTTTACCGCACTGGAACTTATATGTGACAGCTCCGGACGGGCAAACAGAATAAAGGTGTCAATTCCCAGTTTCTGACTTTCACCCTGCTGATGAAGGAAATGTTCATAAGCGAAATCCTGCGAATTCCTGACTCCTTTGACAATCACCGACACATCCTGCTCATACGCGAAGTCAACCAGCAGACCGGCAAAAGGCTTTACATGCACATTTTTTATCCCTTCAAGTGACCGCTCAGCCATAAGCGTACGCTCTTCAAGAGAAAACATGTATTTCTTATCCGGATTACTTCCTATACCAACGATAACTTCATCAAAGGTGCCCGATGCCCGCTTTATTATATCAATGTGACCAAAGGTAATCGGGTCACCTGAAAAAACATAAATAGCTTTCTTCATAATCCAATCTCAATTTAATGTTCGAAATACTTTCAGCTGCCGCACAGAATTCTACTCTATTATAATAATGGTGACAGATAATGAAAGCAGGTTTAAAATAATTGTTTTTTCGATGCGGGGGATAGGTGGAGAGTGAAGAGTGAAGAGCTATTTGACACTTAGCCTCCCATCGATGCTCATGCAACAGTGGTTAATTGCCTTGGTTTCAAATATTAAAAAAAAACCTGTTTTGTACTTTTCTATTGCAAATGTTGGGTTTAAACACAAATTAACGTATTTTACCTATCCTGATGATTCAAATATCAACATATTTATAGGGATAATAATGCCAAAGTTAAGTAAAAAAATCTCCTGTTTCACCGAATCCGTAATCAGACGAATGACAAGAGTCGCAAACGCTCATAACGCAATAAATCTTTCACAAGGGTTTCCTGATTTTGATCCACCATTAGAAATACTGCAAGCTTTAAGACAAACGGCTGACCACGGGCCTCATCAGTACGCGGTTACCTGGGGAGCTCCCGATTTCAGAACTGCACTTGCAAAAAAGGTATCCCGGTTCATGGGGCTGCCGATCGATCCGGAATCAAATGTTGTGGTAACCTGCGGAAGTACAGAAGCGATGATGGCTGCGATGCTTTCAGTGTGCAACCCCGGTGATAAGGTGATCGTATTTTCTCCATTTTACGAGAATTACTGCGCAGACGCAATTTTAAGCGGGGCGGAACCGATTTATGTTCCTTTACATCCGCCTCTCTTTTCATTTGATCCGGAAAGCTTACGAAAAGCTTTTGAGCAGCGCCCCAAAGCGCTTATCCTCTGTAATCCATCAAACCCATCCGGAAAAGTATTTACACTAAAGGAACTTGAGTATATCGCATCACTCGCATGTGAATTCGACACATTTGTGATTACCGATGAAGTTTACGAACATATTGTATATGCTCCTCACCAACACATATATCTTGCTTCACTTCCGGGGATGTTTGAAAGGACGATTTCATGCAGTTCTTTATCAAAGACCTACTCAATAACAGGATGGCGTCTGGGGTATATTGTAGCAGCACCTGAAATTATCGATGCCACACGTAAAGTTCACGACTTTCTTACGGTAGGCGCCGCCGCGCCGCTTCAAAGGGCTGTTATCCCTGCGCTTGAATTCCCCGATGAATATTATCAGACGCTACTGGCGACTTATACGAAAAAAAGAGATCTTTTTTGCGGCGCGCTTGATAAAGCGGAAATGGTCTACACTCGCCCTGAAGGGGCATACTATGTCCTGGTTGATATATCGGAATTTACCAGTGATAATGATACACTGTTTTGTGAATGGCTTGCCAAAAATGCTGGTGTCGCGGCAGTTCCCGGATCAAGTTTCTTTCGTGAACCGGTTAAAAACCTGATACGATTTCATTTTGCTAAAAAAGAGGAAACATTGCTTTACGCAGGAGATCGGTTAGAAAATATTCGTGAACTGTGGGGGCGGTCGGGATATTAAAAATATCTGAAATTGCCCGTACAGAGGTGGGTTGAAAACAAGCTACATTTTTGATATATCTATTATGAGAGAAATTAGATCAAAAAGTGCCAGTGAGGGTATTGAAAGTGACTGGCGCAATGTTGGCAATGATATAAGAACTGCGATCCAACAATACGAAAATGAAACAACAGCTACAGCCGAATCGATCATAATTCAGGGGCGTTCACAAAATCAGTCTTTCCATCTCACATTAAATGATTCGGTGCAACCGTAAATATTGGTAATCAGTGGCTACTAATTACTATTTTTGAAGGTCCTTAAAAACAGGAGTGCATTTGAAAATAGATTTTAACAGCTGGTATGAAGATCATTATCATGAATTGACCGGAAATGGAATCTGGTTTCGCGGCGGTGAACTCAACACATTGAGCGCATCTGAATTTTTAAACAGAAACTACCGAGTTCTTATTACACGTCTATCGACCTACTGGGATACTGCGGATTCATTTACACATAAGCTGATTTATCAACTGGTAACAAGTCATCAGGATATATATGCAGATCTCTCTTATCTGCCATCAGCAAGTGATGCTTCATTGTTTGATTCCTATTCGGTCCCCTGGCTTATTGGTACCACAACAAAAAGAGATGCACTGCAGTTTGACATGATTGCTTTCTCCAATTCGATTGTGCAGGAGATTCTGAATATTCCCTCTTTATTATTAAAAAGCAATATACCTTTAAGAAAATCGGAACGGCTTAAGAATTCAAGCATTCCTTTGGTTATTCTTGGTGGTGCAAATGCGCTGTATTCTTCTGCACTCTGTATAGATGATCCAATGATAGATGGAATTTTTGTTGGCGAGGATGCAAATCTCATAAAAGAGCTTTTCAGGATCGCTCAGGATTGCAAAAAGAGCGGGCTTTCTAAAGTAGAAACTTTGGAGAAACTGGAAACAGTTCAGGGCTTTTTTCAGCCGGATATTAAAAGACCGACAACTAAATTTACATCTGCAGAGATTTCTCAGAACCAGTTAATGGTAAATGCACCGGTCATGTATACAGAAGAGCAGATGGGAACAGGGAATCTTCAGATCAGTGAAGGATGCCCGTGTTTCTGTTCCTTTTGTGCAGAATCATGGGGAAGAAAGCCTTACAGAGAATTGTCTTTTGAGAAGATAACAGAAGCTTCACTCCGGATGAAATCCTCAATGGGACTGGAGACGGTTGAACTTTACAGTTTCAATTTTAACATGCATCACGATTTTTACCGGATTCTTTTCAATCTGGCTGGAAAGTTTTCCTCGATCGGTCTTAAAAGTCAGAGGTTTGATACTATTGCCGCGGAACCGGAACTTGTAAAGCATTTACATGCAATTGGCAAGACCAGTATCACCTGCGGGCTTGAGGGAATTTCCTCCCGTTTGAGAAAATATCTGCATAAAAGTCTGGATGATCAGGAGCTTAAGACCAGCCTTTCAATTTTAATCAGGGCTCCTATCCGTGAACTGAAAATATTCCTGATCGCTACTGGCAAAGAAACAGAAGATGATTTCACTGAGTTCTGTGCTTTACTTGCATATATCAATACTATTATCAGTATGGCTGGACGTAAACCGAGAATAATATTTTCCATGACTCCACTGGTACGATTTCCTTATACGCCTCTCGAAAGCGAGGATGCTCCGGAACCTTTGATCTGCAGAGAGGCCGTGCTCCAGACTGAACGCTTTGTAAGGTCACGAGGTTTTGAATTCCGAGATAGCGCTGGGATAAATGATTACCTCGTGTCTCAGATCCTCACGCGTATTCAGGACTCGCATGTAGCAGAAGCCGTTTTTTCTGCGGTGCTGCAGAGCGGTTTCGTTTACTACTCGGAAATACCTGTTTCTTTTATACAACTTATCGAATCAGAATTAGAAAGAAGAAAACTCAGTATTCCATATACTTTGAATGGATTGCGATCAGAAGCTATCGCAGGGCGTCCGGTGAAAATAAATGTCAGGGATTCTTTTCTTGCAAAACAGGCCGAATCAGCGGCATCCTTTACAGATAATGGGTTCTGTCTGGGAACTTTAGATAATTGCGGAACATGTCATTCCTGCGGAGCATGTGAAGATACTTCTTCTATTTCATCAATAACCCGGCCTCGTACTCCTAATAATATATCAGTCGATGCCCTCAGAAAGAGGATTAAAGAGCGGCAGGAATTAGTTTCGGTTGCCTTCAAAATTAATATTCCATTTCAGAGGCGTGGAATACCGCGAAAGAATATCGGGATCGCCCTTGCCCGCGCGATTATGTTAAGTGAAGAAAAACTGGTTGAACCATTTCTTTCTTTTGGTGAATCGTTTATCGATAAGAAATTTGAATCAGACTGGATTTATGGTGATGATATTCTCACCTTGCGATTTCACAAATCAGCTCTTGATGTGATAAATAAGAGGTTTGGAGAAATTGATTTCATAGAAAAGATCAATAAGCACCTGGAACACTGGGGTAAAGTGGAGAACATTGTTCAGAATATTGGTTCGTCAATTGCCCTTGTTGTAGAGTCGCCTTACAAATTTGATGGAAACGCATTCTTCAAGAAATACAGTATCAAATATGTGAATAGAAAAAGTGCAGAAAATACCTACCGTATGGAATTTACAAAAGATTCCCTTAAAAAGAAAATTATGGGCAACACCGTCTTACAGCTTCAGAATGACGGCTGTATTTTGACCCTTACACCTCTTGAAAAGTTTGATTTACAGGATTTCCTGAAAAATGCATTTGTATTACCATCACCACAGCATCGAATCCGGTTAAAAGTGCGCTCAGAAATACATGAATAAAACAGAAATTGAAACTTTGATTTACACGAATTGGAAGCTGAGGAAAAATATCGTTATTGAAAAAGTGACGGTAATAATTAATAGAAAAGAGAACTTAAAAAATTGACAGCCATTTTTTAAAAATTAAAAATCTGAACAAGTCGACAGAAAAAGGGAGAGTTAAGGGAGGAAAAGCTACCCTTAACTCTTAACTGGTTAGAATTTGTATCCTACACCAAAGTTAAACAGGCCAAACCCACCGCCTTCTTCAGCGGTGACATAGAACTTCTGAGTTGGATAAAAACGAACACCGATATTTTCCCTGAATATGAATCCTCCAACGGAAGGACTGTTTTCCGATGATCCAGAAAGTCGATAGCTCGACCAGCCAATTCCCCAACCGGTAGAGATACCGATATATGGATCAAGTTTATTTCTGATAGAGATTTTTTCAGCCCAGGCGCTAAGGTTGAATGGATGGAATGATCCACGGACAATGATAGGAACGTAATTATAGCGCCACCAGGAATTATAGCTATAGCTGTTGTACCCGACACCTCCGCCAACACTGATTGCATCATGGACACCATAATCAAAAAGCGCGTATCCTCCAAAATGAACAACACTCATGAGTGGCGATACAAACATATTACCTTTTGCATAAGCGCTTCCCTCTGAATTTGCCCAATCAGAAGCAAATGTACTTGTAAAGAAAGCACTAGAAAGTAGAAGAACAAGTAACCTTTTCATAGGTCCTCCATTATAGGGTTGATAGTGACTTTAGCAGTAAAGAATAAAAAAACGGCAAAGAATAAATCTTGCAATATTTAGAAATATTTTTCAACTGCTACTATGTAAAAGTACAAATAATATGCCACGAATCATTTTATGAAAATTTTGATAATGATGGATATCTAATCTGCAAGCATCGGCTTAATACTTGCAAACAAATGTGGTATAGGTAAATATCTATTAATAAAAAAGGAATTGTGAGCTATACTATGCCGGAGCTTCCCGATGTTGAGATCATTAAAAATTACATAGAAGCTCATGCTACAGGAAAAAGAATCCGAGATCTAAGAATAAGGGATACTAGAATATTACATGAGACCACTGAAAAAGAGCTCCGCGAGACATTAATCGGCAAAATCATAAAATCACTCTCTCGCCATGGAAAACAACTCTTTATCTTCATCGATCCCAATCTTTATATTACAATGCATTTCGGAATGACAGGGAATGTTGAAATCCTCAGTGATTTGAAAGATATTGTCCGTTTCGAAAGAATTTCCTTTTTCTTGTCAAGTGGTGAAAGACTTGCATTTGTCGATCAGAGAATTCTGGGTAGGATCGGCTTAACTTCTTCACGTAACGAATTCATTATAACCCACAAAATGGGACCTGATTCTCTTTCTGTCACCTGGGATGATTTCTTCAATGCTTTCCATGATCAACATACATCTATAAAAGCCACTCTGATGAATCAAAGCAAAATCGCCGGATTAGGTAATGTTTATGCTGATGAAATTCTTTTTCAAGCAAAAATCAACCCCTTAGAAATAACCGATAATTTATCAGAAGAAAAACTAAAAACTCTTTTCGATACCATGAAACAAGTATTAAAAAGTGCGATCGAATTTGGTGCAGATAGAAATAAATTTCCCAGCAGTTTTCTAATTACTCATAGGAATAAGAATAGCATTTGTCCTCGATGTGGAGAAAAAATTTCTACGATAAAAATCAATGAAAGGTCTACCTACTATTGCCCTCATTGTCAGAAATAAGGTTTTATTCTTATGAATAGGAGACATCAATCTTATCAGGCTGGCCCCTGTCAGCTTAGTGAAGGGTACCAATTGTCAGTATGGGCTCCAGGGCATCATCGAATAAATGTCGAAATTCATGATTTGCAAAGGTCAATTCCACCTGTTTCTGTAAGATTGTCTTCTGAAGAAAATGGTTTCTTTTCTACTACGATTCCATGGGCACAGCCGGGGATGTTTTACGGAATTGTCATTGATAATGGAGAAACACTCCTCCCCGATCCCTATTCCCGCTTTCAACCATCCGGTCCACAAGGGCTATCTCAGCTTGTTGATGCGCAATCGTATCCCTGGAATGATTCTGATTGGACCGGAATCGAAATTCAAAATACTATACTTTATGAAATGCATATCGGTACGTTTACAAAAGAGGGCACCTGGAAAGCAGCTGCCGAAAAGCTCTCAACCCTTACTGATATGGGAATAAATGCCATTGAACTTATGCCGATTTCGGAATTTTCCGGCAATTTTGGCTGGGGATACGAATCTGTCAATTTGTTCGCACCGTATCATCTCTACGGAATATATAATGATTGCAAATATTTTATTGATCAGGCGCATAAATATAAAATAGCAGTAGTTCTGGATGTTGTTTACAGCCATTTGGGTCCTGAAAGTCAATACCTGAACAGCTTTTCATCCGATTATTTTACCAGTAAATACACTAATGAATGGGGCAGAGCAATAAACTTCGATGGAGATAACTGCCAACCGGTAAGACAGTTTTTCCTTGATAATGTCAGATACTGGATAGAAGAATTTCATTTTGATGGATTACGAATTGATGCTGCTCAACAGATATTCGACAGCTCTCCAACCCACATTATTTCTGAAATGGTAACTACTGCACACGATTCTGCAAAAGACAGAAATTGCATTGTTATTGCCGAAAATGAAACTCAGGATTCAATAATTATACGTAAATATAAGGTCGATGCTTCATGGAATGAAGATTTTCACCGCAGCGCAACAGTTGCTTTGACTGGTCATAGTGAAGCTTACTTTTCAGATTATACCGCCAGCGCTCAGGAATTCGTATCACTTGCTAAATATGGTTTTCTCTTTCAGGGCACTTTCTTTTCGTGGCAAAATCAATGTAGGGGAAAACCAGCACTTGATATCCCACCATACCGATTTGTTAATTATCTTCAGAATCATGATCAAATCGCAAATACTTTTAGAGGGAAAAGAATACATTGGCAAACTGCAACAGGGGTATATAGATCCATGACTGCCGCGCTGATTCTTTTCCCTCAAATTCCAATGCTTTTTCAGGGTCAGGAGTTCGGCGCGTCATCACCGTTTTATTTCTTTTCCCAGCATGGCGAAGAACGTAATGAACATGTTGCTAAAGGCAGAGCAGTATTCTTGTCGCAATTTAAAAGCATTTCAGATTTGAACGGTCCCTTTGTACCAAAACCATGTGATCCTGATGGCTTTTTAAAAAGTAAATTAGACGACAATGAACGTCAGTCACATGCAGAAACTGTCAAGCTTCACTTCGATCTTATTTCTATACGAAAAAATGATCCTGCCTATAAAATCAACATGCGGGAAAAAATCGATGGCGCAGTTCTGGGTAATGAATGTTTTGTCATTCGCTTTTTTTGTAAAACCCATGAAGATCGATTACTGCTTATCAATTTTGGAAAACAGTTACAGCTTCGGTCAATGTCAGAGCCTCTTTTAGCTCCTCCTCTCAACACGAAATGGAAAAGAGTATGGTATAGTGATGATCCATCGTATGGTGGGGATGGTATACTACCTATGATTCAGAATTCGGTATGGACAATTCCCGGTCAAAGCGCAATGTTTATTATAAGTGAAAAAATTTGAGAATTAAAACTCCACCTTTCAAACAGCAAACAATCCAAAGTGGTTAATCATTTAATCAATGCTACAAGGGCCTCATCTCCTGCAAGAGATATTTCTTTACTGATACGTTTTCCTTTACGATGATCATGTGTTGCAATGATTATTTCACTATCAGTGTTGAAACGGGATGGAAAAGAGATAACGCCGGCATCATGGCTGAGATTAGCGACAATCAAGAATTGTCTTCCACTACTTGAATCATTCCTGCGGTAGGCAAAAATATTGGATTGGATCGCAATCGGGAAAAAAGATCCGACGTGAAGTGCGGGTTCTTTTTTTCTCAAGGTAATAAGTTCCCGATAAAGAGAGAGCATGGAATTGGGGTCGTTTTTTTCAGATTCCACATTTGTATCGATAAAGTTATCATTGATATCTGCCCAAGGTTTATGGCTGGAAAAACCGGCGAATTGACTTGTATTCCATTGCATTGGAGTCCTTTGAGGATCACGGGGCTCTTCTGTAGGGTCAAGAATTTTGGACCTTGGTACGGCATTATCGGACATTGCGATTTCATCACCATAGTACATTGTTGGGGTGCCTCTGAGTGTAAGAAGAAGTATGGCAGCCACTTTCGCCTGGTTATATCCGATTCGACTTACAACTCTTGGTTTATCGTGATTACCAAGAACCCAATTTGGCCACGCATCTTGTGGCATGTACGCTTCGTATGTACAGATACTGGCATAAATATGTTCTGCGCTCCATTTTTCTAGTATCAAGTGAAAATTAAAAGGTAAATGAGCTCCATTTAGTTCCTGACCATAATAATCAACAAGCTGGTTAACCGGTAGATAGATTTCACCAGCGAGCAGACGATCATTGTATTGGTCAACGGTGGTCCGCATTTTAGCCACCACCTCATGAACTTCGGGTTGATCACATGAGAAAACCGGAAGAAGTTTACTAAAAGAGGTCATTTTTTCATTGTAATCAGGGTTGGGAGGATTATCCCGGAAAAGTTTATCTTTAATAAGATGCCACATTACATCAACCCGAAAACCATCCACTCCTTTATCGAGCCAGAATCGCATTACATCAAGAATAGCGCAAAGCACATCGTTATTACGAAGGTTAAGATCTGGTTGCTGTTTGAGAAATGCATGATAATAGTACTGGGCAGTTCCCTGATCGAACTCCCATGCACTTCCACCAAAATTACTCAGCCAGTTATTGGGTGGACTGCCGTCAGGATCTCCTTCCCGCCATATATACCAGTCTCTTTTCTGATTGTACAAAGAAGAACGCGACTCAAGGAACCAGGGATGCGTTTCTGAGGTGTGATTTGGAACCAGATCGAGAATCAATTTTAAATCGCGTGAATGTGTCTCGTAAAGGAGGCGATCAAATTCAGACATTGTACCAAATATATCATGAATGGTTCTGTAGTCACTTACATCATAACCGAAATCAGCCATTGGTGAAGGATAGATAGGAGAGAGCCACAAACAATCAATTCCCAGCCATTTTAAATAGTCAAGTTTCGAAATAATTCCGGAAAGGTCTCCTTTGCCATCATTATTACTATCCATAAAAGACAATGGATAAATTTGATAAATAATACCTTTTTTCCACCAGACCAGATCACTTTTTTCAGTTCCCATAAAGATATTTTTTCCTTATGTTCTGGATAATTTAACTCAGGATCATCAGATTTTTGACTTTAGATACTCCGGGAATCTGCCTTATAAGGAACTCTATTCGGTTAAATTCATTCCAGTCCTGAACTTTGCCATCGATAATTACAGAGCCATGGTCAACGTGAAGAAGAAAATCACAATAATTAAGGGGGTCGGTTTTGTCCAGCTCTGTACGGATTTTATCGGCAATGGAGCGATCGGAGTCAAGCTGAGAACTGACTACTGCAATTTTATCGATAATAACAACTGAACCGGCAGTTGTTTTGACCACCCGTGGGATCTTTTCTTTTTCAGCATCAGTTTTAACATTCCCGCTAAGCGTAATGACCCCATTTTGGATGTCAATTTCTACATGACCATCAGCTGATGTATTAGCGTGGAGCGCCGCTATTACTTGCTTTTTTAAATTCTGATCGACAACCTCGTTTGTATCCCCTGGGTATACAACCTGAAGATTATTCTCAATTGATGTAACTCCATCAACACTGAGCACATCATTTTCCGCCGCGTTAAGTGCTGCAAGAGATGGAACTATACCTGAAATCTTTACTATACCATCAGTGCATTCTATCATTATTTGTGATAGATCAACTAAAGTATCGGTATAAAGTGCTGCTCGTATTTTTTCGACAAGAGGATTATTATCTTGAGTCATATTTGACACCTCCCTGGAGATATCGACTGCAAAAGGCAGGCCGAAAGGAAATACAAAAATACTAAATGTCAAGAGTTATCTGCGTTCGCCATAGATGATTCTCCTTCTTAACAAAGTAATTGTGAAGAGTAACAGCCTTGACATCAACAATAATCTGGTGCCGTAAAGAATCAAGATGTTCACCTGTAAATACGCCGTTAAAGTAATGCCTGCTACCATCTTCTCTAATAATGCAGTTATTAATACGAAACAGATAAAGATGAGTATCTTTTTGAAATATCAATTCCTGAAGTACATTGAAAAGAAGCATCTCTATTGAATCATCCTGAGTTTCAAAAGACATTTGGTGCTCATTTTTAACGGTATTGATATCATGAAGCATCACATTAAGCATGGCATCTGCAGCATCGGTAAATAAACCCTCTATACTGCCATTCCAGACTTCAAAAGCGATATCAGCAGTCGCGGTATTTTCCAGGAATCGATAGGCCATAACACTCTCTTTTTCTGAACATTTTTAACCCTTGACATTTCCTATTGGAATGAGCCGTACTATACGCTTGCAGGTTCCAGCCTTTTCGGCACACTCTACTACATCATCGATATTTTTATAAGCCCCGGCAGCCTCTTCTGCTAATCCCGAATAAGAACTTGTTTTGCAAATAATTCCGCGTAAAGCCATCTGTTTCTGTAGTTCTCTTCCGTAAAAAACATGGCGGGCTTTAGTTCTACTCATGACCCGTCCACTGCCATGTGTTGTCGAAAAAAAAGTCTTTTCTCCACCCGTGACTCCCGCAAGAAGATATGATCCGGTTTCCATACTGCCGCCGATAATGACTGGCTGCCCCGTTTTCTGGTATAGATCAGGCAACCCCTCCATGTGCGGACCAAAAGCTCTGGTCGATCCCTTTCTGTGAATAAGTAATTGACGATTTTTCCCGTTGAAAAGATGGGTTTCAAGTTTTGCGGTATTGTGTGTCACATCGTAGATCTGATGAATACCAAGCTCTTCAGCGCTTTTTCCGAATACTTGCGAGAATGCTTCACGAATCCTATGGAGAATAACTTGCCTATTGGCAAAAGACATATTGATAGCGCATTTCATAGCAGCAAAATACTGCTGCCCCTCAGGAGAAGTAAAAGGCGCACAGGCAAGCTCTTTATCTGGAATTACAATGTGGTACTTCGGTCCCATTACACGAACAAACCTTTGCAAATAATCGGTGGCTATCTGATGACCAAACCCGCGGCTTCCACAATGAAACATAATTATTATCTGATCAGGAATAGTAATACCAAAAACTTGTGCAATTTGTGGATCGAAAATGTTATCCTGCCTGGCAACTTGAATTTCGAGAAAATGGTTTCCCGAGCCTAAGGTCCCGATCTGGTTAAAACCCCGTTCAATTGCCCTTTCACTTACAGCGTCAAAATCAGCTCCTTTTATTTTTCCAAACTCCTCAGTTCTTTCAAGATCCTCATGCCAGGCATAGCCGTTGTGTAAACACCACTGAGCCCCGTTTTCCACAATGTCCCGGAACTGCTGTTTAGTCAAACGTAAAGGACCGTGAGCACCCACTCCGGAAGGTACAAGTCGAAATAATCGCTCGACAAGTTTTTCAAGATACGGGGTAACCTCCCGAAATGATAAATCTGTCCTTACTGCCCGCATTCCGCAATTTATATCAAAACCAATACCTCCCGGTGAGATAACTCCCTCTTCGGGATCAATCGCCGCTACTCCACCTATCGGAAATCCATATCCTAAATGCGCATCAGGCATACAGATACTGCTATCGACAATTCCTGGTAACGACGCTACATTTGAGATCTGTTCAAAAACACCATCATCCATTACATTTATGAGATTTTCTGATGCATAAATTCTTGCTGGAACCCGCATGAAAGGTTTATAATTTACAGGCAGTTCCCATATGTAATCATCTATTTTGATTAATGAAGAATGACGCATACGTAAGTAAAATCTCTTTCTGAAATGTTCGAAAAAATGTAGTCAAAGCATTATATAGCTCTTCTGAACTGCGAGTTCTATGCCACCAAAAATACCCAGTGAATACACTCCCTTTTTAAAAACGTTTAGGGCCGGAAATCAATATTTTGTCATATAATAATTTTAAGCTTACTGGTGACTTATCCAGTGAAGATTATTTTACACCGCTTTGATGGAAAAAATTATTTTCTATAAACTTCAGCAACAAAATCTTTTCATTTTTTATTATGCTCAAATATCTGCATCTTTGTTTGCCAGATTAGGACATATTCAGTAACAGGCTCTTTCTTTTTTTTAAGGATAACGAATGTCATTCATTACTGTTTTTTTCATCGGTATAGCACTTTCGATGGATGCTTTTGCAGTGTCAATAAGTAGCGGGGTAACTATTTGTAAAATGCATCTTCGCCATGCATTAAGGATTGCCGCATTCTTTGGAGCTTTTCAAGCAATTATGCCCATAGCTGGATGGAGTGTTGGAAGGTTTGCAGCTGATTACATTGTCGCTTATGATCACTGGATCGCATTTACACTTCTTGCTATAATAGGTGGAAAGATGTCCTGGGATGCAATAGCAAACAAGGGAAAGGAAGAAGAAAGGACAGATCCATTAAATTTGTACATTCTGCTTACACTGGCATTTGCAACAAGTATTGATGCCGCGGCTGTCGGCGTAAGTCTATCATTTTTAAAGGTTGATATAATTCAGCCTTCTTTGATAATCGGAATTATCACATTTATAATATCATTGGCCGGAACTTTCATTGGATGTAAATTTGGAGATAAATTTGGCAGTAAAATTGAAATTATCGGAGGGTTAGTATTGATAGGAATCGGGATAAAGATCGTTATCGAACATCAGTTTCTGTAATTAGTATCTGTTCAAAATAGAGTAGAAAAATCAAAACAGAATTCTGCCGAACAAATGGCGATATTTTATTGTCAATTTGCTATCTTCACCCAGATAATTAAATAAAGCTATACATACATCTTTTAATAATCCATCCAGATATTGAGGATCAGCTTTAAGAGAATCAATTAACTTTTGAAGAGCTGTATCAAAATCGTGATTGACTAAAGCGGTAATTGCGTCAGATACTATAGGTTTTGCAGGACTGGGAGGTAATTCAGAAGAGATGCGGTAACGAGTAAGGAATTTAGCGATAGTGCGAATAGCATCGATAGTATCTCCAGGAAGCCCAAGGACATCCATATTTTTTATCAGGTCAAGCGCATCAGCGGGTTTCCTCAGGACAATTGATTTTGCATATAGCACTTCAGCTTCTTTATTTCCGGTATCTTCGTTGAGTACTTTGGATAAAATCTGCTGCGCTTTTGTTTCGTGACCTTCTCTGATTAGTCTTTCTGCATTGTGAATATCACGTTGCTGCTTTGGCGGGAGAACATCTTTGAGCCAGTTTTCTATAACGTGGCCTGGTACTGCACCGCTGAATTCACCTACAATATCACCATCGACGAAAAGTTTAACAGAAGGGATGCTTGTTATATTGTACATGACCGCAAGCTCAGGATGTTGTTCGACTTCTACTTTAGCAAGTACCCATTCGTCTTTATGCCGTTCTCTGAGAATTTCGAGCGTGGGACTGAGTATTTTACAAGCACTACACCATTTAGCCCAGAAATCAACTAATACTGGAATAGTATAACTGCGTTTTATAACTTGTTCAGAAAAATCGGTGATATCCAAATGATTAGCTCCTGAAAAGTGTAAAGAAAGGGATCTCAATGCATAAGTAGCTCAACTAACTGTTTTTCTGAAAGCGCTTTACCAAATAGAACCCCTCCAGGATCAACGGGTTTAGAGTGATTAAGAGGTCCCAGGTCAAATGGAATAAAACCTGCATCATAAATAAGCTGTTCTGCTGTTTTTTTTGCATCGCTGAAATCCGTTGAGTAGGGGACTGCAATGGCTGGAGTTCGGTTCGAAAAATCTTGCAGATCGGAATATTTTATACTGCTGAACGCTCTTACTATTTTGGTGGAGGGGAATCTTTCCTGGGAAGCTTGACCAGAAGCAATTTTTCGATTGATAATGTCCAGAGCGATCTCTCCATCGCGTTCTGCAAATGGGTTCATTGCATCAAGTACTACTTTTTTTGCAAGGTTCCTTTTTATTTTTGAAGAGACCGCTACAATACCGACAAGAGGAATAGCTAAAAGTACAGTTTCACCAAATTTAGCGGCTTCTTCAAATGTCCCGTAACAACATCGCGAACCTGCTTTTTTTACCAATGTATCAAGCTCATCAGGATGACGCGAACTAACCACAATATCATGACCGCTTTTGGCCCATAATAAAGCCAACGTACCACCTATGTGACCTGCACCAACTATACCAATTTTCATATACTCTAATCCCCAAATTTCGGATTTACTATTGAGCTATAATGAAAAAGTGCAAATAGTGAACCAGATCAGTTCACTTTGAATTGTCTTTACAGTAGACCTAAATGTTTTGTAAATAGGGATTAAAAAAAGGTTGGCAAAAAGAATCAGCGTTTTACTAATTTAATTTTGATTTAAGCTCTTTAGCCCAGGACCTGATCGTATCCCAGTTTCGAAAATCCCCAATCGGAGACTTTGCCATCTTAATCGCTAAACGAGCAAAAAAACCTATCTTGGAAGGATCAGTTTTCCCTGCAAATAGTTTCATTTCTACCGGTGTAATCAGTGCCTTAATCGGATCAAAATAAGTCTCTACTGCCTTTAAATTTTCAGGAGTTTCATCTTTAAGTGTCATGCATAAACCGAAAAAAGCAACCTTTTTTGTTAATAAGATCGGCCTGTAACTTTTAATAAATGATAACATTTCCGACAGTGGGCGCCCCATCCAAATTGCACTCCCAAGCACTATCGCATCATAGGATGCAATATCTTTAGCCTTTTTTACCGACATTACTTCTGCAGAAATATCCCCTTGACTAGAGAGCTCTTCTGCAATTTTGGCGGCTACTTCCATTGTTGATCCGCCACGGCTTGCGTATACAACTAAAATTTTTTTTGCCATCACTAACTCCCGGTGGTGAAGATACTTTTTTTGTTAAGTATCAGGGTATCTTAAGGAAATATTAATATAGATAATGAAACAGCCTTTATAAATTAGTTTCAAGAATTTTAATATCTAATTTGATAAAAAGAAGGTGATTCTCGATAGAAAAAAAACTTGATTTTCAATGAAAAACTACTGTATATGGTAAAGAGCTTCCAGAAGAAGGTATGGTGTTACCAGGAAATCAAAATTTTTTTTCATCAAAACTTAAGCGGGTTGTGATTACATAATTACCATTTGAGATTAAAAAATCATGAAAAACGGACAATATATAAGAATAAGGCTATATTATATTACAACCGGATTTAAAGAAAATATGAAAGCAATACGCCCAGAATTTGTTGGGATCGTAGGCAGCACACTGTAGATATCCGGCTTCTGAAGCTGCAATATAAGCTGGTAAATATGTGTAAAACAAAATTTAATTGTAAATTAATAGGATTTTTTAAAGGGACAATTTTAAAGGAGATATAAAAGTATGTTACTGAATGTACGTAATATAACATTGTTACTGATCTTAAATACTTTTTTAGCGACCTCAGAAACTGAAAGTTTCTCTGCGTATTTATTTGCATATTTTACAGGAAATTCTGGTGATCAGGAAGCAATCCGATTTGCGCTCAGTGATGACGGGCACAATTTCAAAGCATTAAACAAAAATAAGCCTATTTTAAATTCAGCAGATATAAGTTCTACAGGAGGAGTTCGAGATCCGCATATCCTGCGTGGTGAGAACAATGATTACTACATGGTGGCAACTGACATGGTATCAGCACAAGGGTGGAATTCAAATCGTGGTTTAGTAATGCTAAAGTCTACTAATCTGATTGATTGGACCTCAAGTAAGGTGAATATTCCAAAAACATTTACTAAATATGCTTCGGCAGATCGTGTCTGGGCACCGCAGACCATATATGATCAGAATGCAAAAAAGTACATGATCTATTTCGCAATGCGTCTTGGTCAATCAGATGCTGATAAAATCTATTATGCTTATGCAAACAGTACCTTTACTGCGTTTGAATCTGAACCAAAGGTACTATACTCTTATAACGGGTCTGCATCGATTGACGGCGATATCATTTATAAAGACAATACTTACTATCTTTTTTTTAAAAATGAAGGAAATGGTAATGGAATTAAATCTGCCAGATCCAAAGTGCTTACCGGAGGATATACTCTTTATGACAAATACCTGCAGCAGACCACTGCTCAAGTGGAAGGATCATGTGTATTTAAACTCTTTAATTCAGATAAATATGTTTTGATGTACGATGTCTACACATCAGGACGTTATGAGTTTGCGACAAGTACAGATCTTGTAAACTTTTCCAAAGATCCAGTTCCAATCTCATTCGATTTCACTCCCCGTCATGGCACTGTTATTCCCATTACTGCTTCTGAGAAGCAGACACTTAATTCTAAGTGGAGTCTGATTCGGGTGAGCACTGTACCTGATAAAAAGGAATTCCTGTTTAAGTTTTCTCAAAAGAAAAAACATCTTGAACTGGTCTTTGAAGGAATCTCCCTTACCGATCCAACAGTAACCGTTATGGATTTGACAGGAAGGATACGGTATCAGGGGGCAATTACAAATGGAATAAACAGAATTGAAATTTCAGGGTTGAGTCCAGGAGTGTACCAGGTGTGTTGTAAAAGTGAATCTGGATATTCCCGTAACACAAAAATTGTAGTCAGGTAACGTTTCGCCCAATGCAGACCGGATCAGATTCAAGGTGCCTTTAGTAACATTGGAGGAACAACAGACTTATTCATTACCACAACCGCGAAAACTGAATCTGAGCGTAAAGCATGTTTGAATTATCTGCTTAACAATCTTCAGAATGGTTGTTACTGTTCTCACTCGCACTCGCACTCGCACTCGCACTCGCACTCTCTTCTCTCCCGTAATTCCATCACAATTACGGCAAGTAAAGTATATTCAGTTTTTTTCTGCAGCGGTCGGAGAATGTTGCCGTGTGGAATTGAGAGTATGAGTGAAGAGGGACAATTGCGACGCACTTCTAACTATCGTACAAATCTTCTTGCTTTTGAAATATGACCGAAATATATATTCTCCTATGTCTCCCAGATTAATAAATTGTAAATCAGTTCTGTATATCGATTAACTCCGGGCAATTTGACCCGGAACAATTCTCATCACACAATCATTCTTATGGAGGACTTTATGGCAGGCGAAAACATTGTTTCGTTGCAACTTCCCACTGAGGAAGTCCAGGATGCCGAAAAAGCAATTGCCGTTCTTCAGGCGTTGGCGGCCAAACTTATCGAAATATCACCAGCAGACAGAATGGAAGTTCCGAAACTGGGAAAGAAAACATTCCAGTTCGTTACCAAATGTATTGACGTGATGGATCTTAATCCTGATCTGGTACCTAAATATGTCGATATCGCCGAAGTCAAAAAGGATATCAACCTGATCGGACAACTGCAAAAAATATTGTTTCCGCTGCAGGCAATCACCCGCAGAATAGAGGATACTACCATGGTCGCGGGTAGTGAAGCATATCTGGGATGTATATCAATGTATCAATCACTTAAAACCGCGGCCCGTTCTAATGTTCCTGCGGCTCGAACGCATTATAGTGTACTCCGGGAGTATTTCCCTGGTGGTGGCCGTATGACCGCGGAAAAAGCTGAAAAAGAGTCTGTTAACGCCTGATAAGTAATTGTTGTGGGGATCACTTCATGATCTCCACACTCGTCAGCCGATTCTTCCCACCTGTCGATAGTATCTGAACTATCTGCTTTTGTTAAGTTTATTGAATCTGCCTGTTAAGGATCTCAAAGCTGTCTAATGTCACAATGTGCTGCGGGGTGGCGCCATGCCGATCCTGAGAGGAGAATTTAAAACGCTGAGGCCGCGAAGGACGCAAAGGGTAAAACGCTTCGCGTTTAAGAAATCCAGTAGGGATTAAAAGAGATTCTTTCATGTAAACGCAAAGCGTTTATTCTCTGCGTACTGTTTTTACAAATTCTTTTTACCTCTGCGTTTTGCCTCAGCGTCCTTTGCACCCTCAGCGTTTATTTTCTATTTGCCTTTTGTTCACCGGAACCAGCCTGCATAATACGGATATCAAAGATACCTGGTAAAGTATATCTGACCTGCCTTTGGGGATAGCAGAATACCGTTCGAACTAACTTCATTATCCTGAAGAGCTCATCATGGGTAGCTACCGAGGTATCATGGACAATCTGGAAAGGTTACAATAGTAGCCAGTAGTGGTAATTGTCGTATTCTTCAGAGGTAATCGTCGGTACATAATGAGGTAATTAGTGTAACCCCTTGAGGATAGTATTAACCAAATGAAAGGTGGGGGAAATATGCTTTTGAGATGGTGGTACTGGTGAATAGAGGTAGTCAGGGCATGTTACCGAGGTATTGACGACACTCTTTCTTGCACTCCCACTCGCACTCGCACTCCCAGTCACCAGTCAGTACATTCCGGAATAAAGAGTGATGAGAAATGTTTTCCGCCAACGAATTTTTTACTGGATGAAGAACGCAAAATCTTACTTGATGAATTGCGGTTAGAAATAAATGCCAGAAATTTAAGTGAAAGGACACTTAACAACTATACTGGCGCGGTATCCTGTTTTCTTAACCATCTGACACCGGAATCAAGCCGGGAGTGGTCAACTTCGTTTAAAGAGTTTCTTGTGTGGCTTTGAGATGAAAGGAAACTCGCTGCAACACAATTAATAGTAAAAATTCGAAATCCCATAGCGGGGTCTTCTTAAGTAGGGATTTTATATAAAGCTACATTTTCATCCACTATGGTTGAACTTTCAATAATTATGTTTCCATTTGAGAAATAATTTCTTAAAAGTAGTGGTAGAACTGCTACATGTTAATTATTTTATTTAAAGGGTTAAATAAAACAGATGATAAAAACAGCCAGATGTTTCAATGGTGCAATAAAGCCGACATTTGCAGGGAGCTTACTTTCAATGTCGGCCTTGGGCCGCATTGAAAGAGTTGAACAAAACCGCTAAAGCGGTGGCTTTTAGGAGTTTCCTTCGAAGTATAACCCTCATATAACAATCACCCCGTAATTCGCTTCCGGTAATGCTGTTTTTCCGTAAACCTCCTGAAAAGTGTAATTTGTATATATCCTACAAACCACTTTACAGGAGGTCTTTATGAGTATGCTTCGTGAACGCTTCATTCGTGAGATTCAATTGCTTAATCTCGCGCCGCGGACAGTAGATAACTATACTTCGGTTATTTCAAAGCTATCCAAATTTACCGGTAAATCACCGCTTTGTCTTGTCCGTGATGATATTGCCGCATTCCTGCACCACGAGCTGACAGTTGAAAAGCTTGCGCCAGCTACTATCAATTTACAGATCGGCGCATTTAAAACTTTTTACAAACTCATGTCACCAATGTCTAATGCGATGAAAGATATTCAATCGATGAAAGTTCCTGAGACGCTGCCAGTTGTTCTAACCGAAGCGGAAACTGTTTTGATGCTGCGGGCTGCCGCGAGTATGAATATCAAGCACCAGGCCATTATCGAGCTTCTTTATGCTTCCGGTATCCGTCTTCAGGAATGCATCGACTTGAGGCCCTGCGATATTAAAAGCACCGAGATGCTTGTGCATGTCCGCAAAGGTAAAGGCGGCAAGGAACGCTTTACGTTATTGTCGGAACGCGCGCTTGCGACACTGCGGGAGCACTTCCGCCGCAACCGGCCCAAAGAATTTCTGTTTGAAGGATATGAGCCCGGAAAGCAGTATGCGAAACGTACCGTGGAAAGGATCGTTGATACTGCTGCAAAAAAAGCGGGTATAGATAAGTCCATAAGCCCGCATATCCTGCGCCACACGTTTGCTACACATCTTCTGGACAATGGAACAGACTTGCGGGTAATTCAGAAACTTCTTGGCCACAACAATATCAAGACGACCACCATTTACACACACGTAAGTACTCAGAATATTCGCCGCATTCGCAGTCCCCACGATGCCCTGGAACTATCACCTGCGGAGGCACGGTTATGAAAAATTCCGATAACAAATTGACAGTTGCTGATGTATTCAGGACGGGATTTGACGAGTATGCAGCAAAGAATGATATTGTGCCCGCTTTACACCGCAAAATCGCCTCTGCCATTATGGACTGCAGAACCGAAAAACTCGGCGGTTTGGTATACAAATGTGAGGATTGTGCTCAGCCACTTGTATTGTTTCATTCCTGCCGCAACAGACATTGTCCCCAATGTCAGGCCATGGCCAGAGCCGCCTGGGTGATAAAACGGAATAACGAATTGCCAAAGACCAACTACTTTCATGTGGTTTTCACCATCCCACCTCTTCTGAAACCTTATGCTCTTCGTAATAAAGAAGTTTTCTATAGCCTGATGTTTCGGGCCATCAGTTCATCTCTGTTAGAATTAGGAGCTGATCCCAAATACCTGGGTGGTGCTTTAGGGATTATCGCAATTCTCCACACCTGGACACAGCAACTTACTTATCATCCTCATATTCATTGCATTATCCCGGCAGGTGCGCTTGCTCCCGATGGTGTAGAGTGGATACGAAGCAGGGAACGGTTCCTCTTCCCGTTAGATGTATTGAAAGCACTTTACAGGGGTAAGCTCATGGCATATTTCCGTGAAGCAGTGAAGAGTGGTGATATCCCAATGAGATTTGAGAATGAAAATGCTGCGGAGCCTATTGATAAAATTATTGACACTCTCTATACTACAAAGTGGGTTGTCTATTTGAAGGAAAGCATTGCAGCACCAGACGCAATCATAAAGTATCTCGCGTCTTACATAAATCGCATTGCTATTTCCGATAAGCGTATTGTAGAAATCAAGGATGGTAATGTTACGTTCCGGTATATTGACCGCAAAGACAAGAATACCGGGAAACTCTCGACAATTCCCGTAACTTCCTTTATTTCCAGATTCCTGCTTCATGCGGTTCCCAGCGGTTTTGTGCGTATACGCTATTATGGTTTTTTAGCAAACCGCAACCGTACTGAAAACATGGCCCGTTGTCGCGCGGCAGTAACAGGTAACCAGGAACCCATGGAAGATGAGGAAATTGTAGCCCAAATAGAGCTTTCTTTACCGGATCTTACAGTTACTTTTCCTGTATGTCCGCATTGTCACGGAACGCGTCTGACACTTACGAAGGAGATACCGAAACGGCAGAACGAAAAACACGTGTATATTGCATAGGTCAAAACTGTTTAAAATTTGCAAAGTTTTTATGCGGAAGCGATACGGAATTCCGCCTTGCTAATGTATTCTCTAAAATTCATTTACATGAGCAATTAAGTATCAAAATGATTCTTTTTCATGAGAAAATCCCCCTCCGAAAATACAAAAAGCAACTCACGGCTCTTTACTTCTATTATATTAATTATGACTTCCGGCACAAAGCTCTGAATACAATACCCATATAGAGCGGGTACCAGGCTTCGTTCAACTTGATTCTATCCGCAACGCAACTGAGGGTTTTGCTTGAAATGGGGCTTTTTGTGTGCGCTGCGGATAGAATCCTAAGAGTTGGGTGCAATAAACTGGCAAGAATGAAACTATAGTCGCCGCGTAAAGAAAATGATAGAAAATTAAAGAATGGCACGCAAGAAAAACATACTGCCGTCGTGGCAGTAGAATTGAGTAAGTATGATTGATGAATATTTTCAACTAATTGATGCATTTGTATGCAAATTTAGAGACATTCCTGTTGCTGAAAGTTTTGATAAACTTGTTATTGCGAAGGATCTTTCTGCATTAAGGCTTATTGCGATCCAAAAAGAATTAATGGTGGAAAAAGATATAAAAGGTACTACTGGGTATTTAGAAATTGGATATTTCAATACTCTTTCCGCGCACGATAGAATCGCTGCATTCTTATCTTGCTTTGAAATAGAAAACAGGAAATTATGTCAAAATCTTAAAATTAGGTACTATAAATATTCTCAAAACCAAAATTTATTTCTTAACAATATGTTATTTAATTCCATAAGAAAAAGGGAAAATGGTAATCCAGATTATGAACTTATTGAACTAAAAGCAGTCTCTTCAATAGATGATTCAGAGGTAGTAAAGATTGATAATGGGTATGCTAAAATTGACAGCTTTTTAAATCCTAATATTGTGTGGTGGTCAAAAAAAACTTTTCCAGCATCGCCAATATTTTTACGCTTGAATCCAGAATTTCAAAGCAGAGAAGAACCTCTTAGAATGTTAAACGAAGAAATTCTAATGCCTGCCGATCCAAGCTGGTGGAAAAAATTAAAAATTCACAAGAACAGTACATCTGGTTCATCTTATGTGATTCAAGATCCAGTTACTCCCGTCGGCAACTTACAAAAACATTGGGATTATCATGTAAATGGCATTAGAAACCTTCAAGTTTTCTGCAAACGTAACAACTCTGGGAATTTATCGATGATGTTCGAAGAACTATCAGTCAAGTATATAAATAGTGGTGTTTTACTCGGCCGGTGCATCCACTTTGATTCAAATGCTCCATTCGGAACTGATATTTCTAAAGCAGAATTAAATCATTTGGATTTAGCTTTAAATTTTTATGAAGGAGATTCCATAAATAATAGACAAACACAAGACCTTGCACTTGGAATGGTTGAAAATGCAAATTTCAGATCACATCTTTTTAGAATTGAAAGAATTCCATTTGAGTCAATAATAGCATATGTAATGATGTTTTTAAAATCTGATTATCTTAAAATTGAGTGGTTAAACGATCAAATAATTAGGCAAAAACAATAACTTACGGATAAGTAAACTCATTGGTTTAGGGAAAGTAACCCGCTAATGTTCAAAATAAGAAACACAGAGAGAAACAACGAAAAAGCATCTGATTACGAAACTTTTTCAATGCTTTACCTCTTGGGAATTAGAAATGATAGAGATGAAATAGATTTAGTTCTTGTCGATTGTTTTAACGATATTACGGGAGCGGATGAAAAAGTAAGTAAACTATGGGCGATACAATCAAAGGGATATAAAACAAACTCCCCTCTTAAGATTGGTGAACATTTGGCCACCTTGTACCAAAATTTTTTAACTGACTTTCCTTTTGCAAATTTAATATTGTTTTTAGAAACTGTGGAATCCCAATATGTCAATGATAATAGGCGAAATGTATTTAGGTTCTCAAATTTTACAATTCAAAGTAAAAACAAAATAAGACAAGGTTTATTGCGTGAATATTCACGAAGAGAAATAATAAACATAGAGGATATTAACGAACAAAGTGTAACCCGTTTTCTAGATAAAGTAGACTTCGCAATTTGCACCAAGAACAAAGCTGATCATGTTAAAAACTTAATAGCTTTTAAGAACAAGGAATTGCGTGATGAAGCATTTTTTATTGAAATATTCAATGAAATTCGTAGCATGCAATCAGTGCTAAAAAACACAAATGTTGAAAATACGATTCTTTTAAATCCTATTGACGCGTTAGCATTTAATAAACACATTTATCGCAATCAAATTGTCACACTTTTAATCAACCGCCTTGTGGGGATCGAATTATTCAACAATGTAAGTGTTCCAATAGACTTTGTTAAATATGTTCAAAACGAAAATAGAGAAGATGTCAAAGATATTGTCCAAGCCTGCAATTCATCACTTTGTAGAACTTTTTTTAACAAAAGTAACAAAGTGCATATCTGGCGTTTTTTAGAAATAACAATCAAATCAATTCTAAAGAATCCACAAGCTACTGTTGAAAATATACTGCAGGAAATCCCTGTAGATTTGCGGAAAAAAGTAAATACTCTTGATGAAGTTGGAATAAAGTTTTTTATTGCTCGCGTAAAGGATGGATTATTATGATCCTCAAAAAAGTAGCATTGGGAAATGCGGAAGAAGCATTTATTGAGGAGCGATTCTCTAATGGTTTAAATATTTTTTATAGTAATGACAACAATAAGGGTAAAACCATTATTGTACAAAGTATCATGTATTCTATTGGTAATACACCGGTATTCCCAACAAGTCTCAACATATCTAAATATTACTTCTACAGTATGTTTGAGCATCAAGGTCGTATTCTTGAATTTCTACGGCACGGCAATAGTATTTTGGTTAAAGAATCAGAACAGATTTCGGTTTTTGATACAATTACTGACTTCAAAATCTATTTTAATGAGTCAATTTACCGTTTGCCGAGGTTCGTCAAAGATGGTAAATTAGTCATTTCTGATCTCGGGCTTTTTTATCAAACATTTTATTTGCCACAAGATAAACGGAATACTTCATCTATCATCAATGGCGGTCAGTATAACAAAACAGATTTCATCGCAATGTTGAAGTCGTTGATTAACCCAAGTTTCACAAATATTGATTCGACTGAAATAGAAAGAATCAAATCAAAAAAGAAAGAACTAATTCAGAAAATAGCCGTAATTAGTGGTAGAATATCATTCTTAAAAGCAAACCCGCTAATTGCTAAACAAGTTCTTCAAAGTGCCAATAATATTGATTTTCAAGAACAAAGTACCAATCTACAAATAATTAATCAACAAATATCAGAATATTCTGTAAAAAGAAATAGGGAAAACAACCGGCTTTTTAAGTTAGAAAATCTTCTTAATGAACTGAATTCATTAAATAGAAACATTGAGATTGGCAAAATTAAGTGTGCTGATTGTGGTAGTGAGAAAATTGTTTACTCTAATGGTGACTTCACATTTGAAGTTAGCAATGACTTTGTCCGAAAAGAAATTATTACCTCTATCCAGAAGCAAATCGATAACAAACGTGATTCAATCCAGGAATATTCAAACCAAATTTCGGAATTACAAAAACAACTGCAAGAAAAGTTGCGTACTATACCAGTTGAAGTAACAGACATTATTATCAGCCGCGATGCCATTTTGAATGAAAACGAAAATGAAAAATCTCTCGTAGAGCTTAGTAATGCACTTAATGAGTGCGTCCGTCAATTAGACCAGCATGCAAATCTTGAAAAAACTACCTATGAGAATGTTAACACCGTGATCAATAGCATTATTAAAATGATGCAAGATTATTATTCACAAATTGATGAAGTTGATAATTCAAACATTGATGGTCTTTTCACTAAGAATAATGTTAATTTTTCTGGAAGTGAAGAACAAATATTCTATTTTAGCAAACTTGTATCACTCGCAAAAAATATTGATTTGGATTTTCCAATCATTGTTGATTGTTTTCGAGATGGTGAAATTTCGACTGAAAAAGAAGAAGTAATGGTGGAAGAATTTAAAAAATTAAAAAAACAAGTTTTACTTACTGCGACACTAAAAGCGCAAGAATACACAGCAGCAAAATATGCAAAAGCTGACTCAATAAATGCTGTTGATTATAGTTCTGTACAACCTAATAAACTGTTGCAAAACGATAAAATTGAAGATTTTCTAAAATTAATCAAGACCTTCAATTTAGAAATCTAAAGTTTAACAATAAATATTGCGCCTCCATGCGCTTAGGAAAAAATGCGTGCCATAAAGAAAGAGACAAAAAGTAAGAACGCGGCGAGAAAAGAACACTAAAGTAGCTGCCAGTTTACATGCACCCAACAGGCCAAGTACAAAAATTTGCAAAGTAGATTTAAGGTAGGTTAAAATATTATAGTTGCAAATCTTCGTACCTTGGCCACGACGTTGTGGGCCATTTTTACAACTGCTGGAAGAAAATTAAAAAGGGCGCCGCAAAAAATGACAAAGAATTTAAGAAACAAAATACAGAGGAGGTAACAAATTTTAAAAGGATATTTAAATAAATCGTAAATCACTTTACAGAAAACCAATGTAAATTTAACTACACTTTAGATAGGAGATTCAAAATGGTAATTAATGAAAGTGGTAAAAGATTACTATCAAAAGCATTACGAGAACTATTAACAGCCAGGAATGAATTTAATTTGGCAGAACAAAAATACTTTACCGAATCAAATCGCATTTTTATTGATATATATTCAATGGCCTTAAACCCTTTAAATTTAAACATTATTAATGGTATTAACAATAATGAATATGACGACAAATTTAAAAAGTTGAGGAATGCAGAAGTAAACTTATTGCAAGCTTATAATGATGTGATTGAGAACACAAAATATACTGAAATAAATGACAAATTAGAATCTGGACCTTCTACAGATTCAAATACATTGCCAGATAAGTCCTCAAATAAATTGTTAAGTATTGCAAAATATATAATTTCTTTATTTAAAAATTAAAAATCTAATCAAATTTAACAGGAGACTATTTATGGCCGATTGTTGTGCGGACCAAAGAGATGCAGTTTTGTTCGCTTGCCAGGATTATAAAAAATCAGTTTCTGATTATTATTTAGCAAAAGAACTATTTGACGATAGTGTAAACGTTTTAATAGATCAAACCGTTGCGCAATTAGGGGGAGAAGCTGGAAGTATAATAAATGTAATTATTAACATTGTGGCTGGAAAAGACCTTGAACAAAAAAAAATTGAAATGCAAGAAGCAGCAAATAAATTGATATCTGCCCAAAATGAACTCAGTCTTTGTATGAAGTATAATGGTGAAAAGGAAGAATCAAAACCTCCAGCAGAAGAAGAAAAAAAGAGAAAATAAAATATAGATAAAAGAGAACGCGGCGCCGAAGAATGCAGTTGTAAAAACAGCCCACAACACGCCAAAGTTACAATAGTCAAAGCCCCACTATAACTTTGGCGAGGCCCGTTGTATGCAATAAATTGTAACAAATACAATGACATGCCGCCGAATATAAATAATAGGAGTTATTCAGACTGTTCAGGAATAATAGAAGATTAAACAAATATAATTTTAAGCATAGTTAAGTTAACCATAACCCAGAGGATAGCAACAAATGCCAATAGCTAAAATACCATTCATAAATAAATACTCTCTTATGGGGCGAGTTTATCCAGCTACAATAACTTTGATTCCAATACTAATATTGTCAATTGGCATTGCAAATTCAGAACTTTCTAAGTACATCAATAACTTATTGTCGGTTAAAATTATTGGCTGTGTAACTCTAAATGTAACAATGTTCTATCTTTTAATTCACATTAACAGATTTTTTGGAAAAGAAGTATTTGAACGTATTTTTTTTAAAAATGAAATGGATATGCCAACGACATTAATGCTACTCGAATCTAACAACTTAATGTCAAATGAAGCTCTTGACAAGATTCGAATCAAAGTTCAAAAAGATTTTAAGTTGCCATTGCCAACACTTATAGATTGTACTGCAAATCTGCAAAATGCTAAAAGAAGGATTGTTGAAATTGTAAGTCAAATCCGCTTAAAGGTCAAAAATGGGCAGCTTCTTTTGCAGCATAACATTGAATATGGCTTTGTTCGTAACCTTATCGGTGGTGCTCCTTTAGCTCTAATGTTTTCAATATTCAACGCTTTTTATTTCCAACACATGTCTAAAACTGTTTTTGCACTTTCGATTTTCATGTGTTTTTGTTGGTTTATTTTAATTTCAGCTAGTAAATTTTTGATTAGCCGGTTTGGTGAATTATACGCAAAAAGATTAATTCAAGAATATATGAGCAAGTAGTTATAGATTACAATTTACTTAAGGGTTTACTATGATTCGCAAAATTCATTTCTTAAATGTTAAAAATGGCGACTGTATTATCTTTCAACGAGATGATGTTTTTACAGTATTTGATATTTGTTGTGGTAATATTGAACCTGACGAGGAGTTAGTTATAGCTGAAGCAGAAGAAATTGTTTCAACTGAAGA
>CAVTJU010000002.1:0-22547 GCA_963735155.1 uncultured Fibrobacteraceae bacterium
TACCGTGCTTCATCAGCCAGGTAGATAAAAAAATTGGAGAACGCTCACAAGTATAAATGCAAGCAGAGCATTTCTAAAATTACTGATTTTTTTAACGAGATAGAAAATTAGTACACAAGAGAGAGTTCCGAAAATCATAGGCATAAAACGAAGTGTAAATTCATTCATCACACCCGTAGCATCGACAAATAATTTTTCAATTATATAAAATAGTGGCGGTGTACCTTCAAGTTCTTTTGTGGCAGTGAGCATGGTAGAAAAGGTTGGCTGCGAGACCATGAGTGCTGTGCTTGTTTCATCATACCACAGCGAATGGAAGGTGAGGCTCAGAAATCGGGGGATAAACGCAATTATGAAAAGTACTATAAATAAAATGAATGGTTTGTCTTTTAAGAAGGTTACCAAGTAGCTTTATTTTTTTAATAACTTTCATATACTATTATAATCCAACTATTCTGCCTAAACCCGTAAGGTAGGTGAACTGCAAGTAATTATGTTCTCAGAAGCTAGTGAAGGTTTCGAGAAAAAATATGTTATTTGAAGAAATTTTAAGCACTCATGTCCACTTCTTAAGTCCCTCACAGGGGGTTTAGGTCGGGCGAGCATTTTTTTATGTAAAATTTATTTATATAATATAAATCATCTTTAATGATTTAACAGGAACATTTAGATCTGTGGTTTTCGGTGAAAAATCAAATTTCACTGTTAAATCAACGACATAGAGATTTAATTGTATTTAAGATTACAAAAAATAGTGAGCTAAACCAATAATGGTCACAAAATGAAAATATTTTGTTTATATTAATTGCGTACTATTTACTCATTTTAACTTAAGCGGTAAAGATATGAAAGAAATATTCGTTAAAAATGCGCACTGGGTTACTACTAAGAAAATCGTCGATGGTTCCGATGGTATTCTTACGGTTGCGAACGAGTCAGAGAATATTCCTTTTCAAATGAAACGTGTTTATTACATTTATAATCTGATTAATCATAAAAAAGTTCAGCGTGGTCTGCATGCCCACCGAACGCTTCAGCAGGTAATGTTCTGTGTAAATGGCGGTTGCAATGTTATTCTTGACGATGGGGTAAGACAGCAGGAAATCGTACTTGATCAGCCTAACAAAGGGATCTATCTGGGCACGCATCTGTGGCATGTTATGGATAAATTTAAAAATAATTGTATCTTACTTGTTTTTGCTTCAGATCTTTATGATGAATCGGATTATATTAGAAATTATGATGAGTTTCTTGAGTTGGCCGCCAATCAAAAGAAAATAATCCATCACTCTTTTGCTAAAACGGGTTCAGACCACTAAATATCTGTTTAGCATTGTAACCGGTTGGTTTTAAGTGTCTCACCCCTTTATCCCCTCTGGTCCTACGATCACTCCAAGGTCGTCCGAGTACGTAGAGGGGGTACTTTGACAAGAACCGAAGCTCCGTACGAACGGAAGACAATTCACACCGTCATGCCCCTCTCTACGTTCCTACGGAGAGGGGCTGGGGGTGAGGCGAATCTAAATTCCTAACGACCTAGCAAGAACTATGATCATGATTCCATTCTCTCAATCTCAAATTACAACAGCTCCCTATCAAAGATCTGCTTCGTCAGACATTTGAAGATGTTGTTGAAAGTGGTTGGTATATACTTGGAAAACGGCTTGAAACATTCGAGAAAAATTTTGCGGCTTATAATGGAAGTAAATTTTGTGCTGGGGTAGCATCTGGGACAGACGCAATAACTGTCGCACTAATGGCCTTGGGAGTTGGTTATGGAGATGAGGTCATTACAACTAGTATAACTGCTTTCCCGACAATAACTGCTATTATCAATGCTAAAGCTACACCTGTTGTAATTGATATAGACAAGGCTAGTGGCCTTATGGATTGCACCCTGATTGAAGAAAAAATTACAGATAAGACCCGGGCGGTTGTTGCGGTACATTTGTATGGTCAGACTTGCGATATGGATTTGCTTCGTGTCAATTTGCAAAAAGCATAATTTATATCTGGTTGAAGATGCGGCTCAAGCTGCAGGTGCATCATATAAAAATCAAGAAGGCAGGTAGTTTTGGCGATTGCGGGGCATTTTCTTTTTATCCGACTAAAAATCTTGGTGCAATTGGTGATGGTGGCGCAATAGTTACAAATAATGAGAAATTGTTCCAAACTATTATTCAAGTCAGAAATTACGGCCAGAAAAATAGGTATATTCACGAAACGCAAGGTATTAACAGCCGTCTTGATGAGCTGCAGGCTGCAATACTCGATGTGAAACTCCCCTTTTTAGATTTGTGGAATTGCCGGCGGAAAAAGATTGCTGGTTATTATTTGAGTAATCTGAAAAATGTTATGTGCTTAAATACATCTGAACATGCAGATCATAATTATCATCTTTTTGTTGTTAAACACCCACAGCGAGATGCCTTTGTAGAGTACTTATCTAAAAAAGGGGTTCAGACATTGATTCATTATCCTGTACCTGTTCATTTACAGAAAGCATTTCCGTATCAAACGAATGAATCTTTTCCCGAGAGTGTTGCGTTCGCGAATACTATTTTTAGCCTGCCAATGTATCCGGAACTAACGGATGGCCAAATAGAAGATGTTGTAAGAATTGTAAATTCCTTCGAAAGTAACTAACATGGTCAGAATATCTATTGTAATCCCTGTATACAGAGGTGAACAAAGTATCGGACCGCTAGTGGATACGTTAGTAAATACTCTCAATGCTGATTACCAGCTTGAAATCGTGTTAGTAAGTGATTTTTCTCCCGATAATTCCGAGGCTAATATGTATCGGTGTTTATGAGAAATATCCTCAGATAGTGAAATTTTATAGTCTGGCAAAAAATGTTGGAGAACATAATGCGGTGATGGCAGGATTGAATTTTTCAACGGGCGACTGGACTGTGATTATGGATGATGATTTCCAGAATCCAGTAAACGAAGTAGTAAAACTGATTAATTTCGCTAAGGATAGCAGTTTTGACGTGGTCTACTCGTATTACGATGAAAAGATGCACTCTCTATTTAGAAATATTGGTAGCTTGATAAATGATAAATTTGCAAATGTAATGCTTAAAAAACCCCGCGACCTTTATCTCTCAAGTTTTAAAATATTGAACAGATTTCTTGTCAATGAAGTGATAAAATATACAGCTCCTTATCCTTATATTGATGGAATTATCCTCAACACAACGGGTTCTATAGGAAAGATAAAACTTGAGCATCACAAAAGGAAAAGTGGGAAATCCGGCTATACGTTGAAGAAGCTCATATCACTATGGTTGACAATGTTTACGAATTTTTCTGTTTTACCTTTGAGAATCGCTGCGTTGCTTGGTTTTATTTTCGCTGTATTTGGGTTTCTTATTGGAGCCGATGTTGTTATAGAGAAAATGTTTAATCCATCCTTACCAAAAGGATATTCCATTCTTCTTTTTGTCTTCTCCGTTTTTTCCGGAATTCAATTGATTGCAATCGGTATGGTCGGGGAGTATATGGGAAGAATGTTTTTGAGTCAGAATAAAAAACCACAATTCACTGTTCGTAAATCATTTAGTTTTCAGAAAAGAGTATCGGATGGAGAAGAATGAATATGAAGTCATGTACAATATGGAGAGCTCTTTTTGGTGGTATTGTGGCTTGCATGAGCTTGTTGAGTTTTATGTAAAGCAATATTTTTCAAAGGCGAAGAAAAAACTTACCATTTTTGATGCTGGATGTGGTACGGGAAAAATGATCGAACGTCTGAACCGTTACGGGAATATCTCGGGTATTGATTATTCGGAAGAAGCATTAAAGTTTTGTAAAAAAAGAGGAATTGACAATGTTAAACAATATGATCTTAATAAATGGAGTGAAAAAAAGAATACCTTCGATATTATCTATTCATTGGATGTTCTTTATCATAAAGACTATTATAGATGAAAAAAAAGTAGTTTCTGAATTTAGAAATGCTTTGAAGGATAATGGTTTACTGATTTTAAATCTCCCTGCATTTAATTTCCTATTTCAGAAATCATGATAAAGCGGTACATACGGGGAAAAGATATACTGTTAAAGATGTCTCAACGCTACTGAAGTCTAATGGTTTTAAAGTTGTTTTTTCAACGTATCGTTTGCCGCCTTTGTTTCTGGTTATTTTGCTAAAAAAGATAGTTGGTCAATTCTCTAAAGAAACCGATTCTTCATCAGATTTACAAAAAATTCCTGATGATTTGAACAAAGCTCTGCTGTTTTATAACAGGTGTGAGAATTGGCTATTGGAACGGAAAATATTTATGCCCTTTGGGAGTAGTGTTTTTACTGTGGCGATAAAAGTTTAGGTTTAGAATCTAAAAACCGCCTCACTCTCGCCCTTCTCCGTAGGAACGTAGAGGGGGCGCATGACAGTGTGAATTGTCTTTTTTCCCGTTCGCCCAGAGCTCCTGCTCTGTCGAAGGGTTCGAACTGAGCTCCGGTTCTATCGAAGTACCCCTACTCAGTACTCGGACGACACATCGTCCCGCAGGGGGACTTTAATTCGGATCAAGCCTTACAAATCTCCCGATTTCATCTCGAGAGATTTAGAGTGCAGATTAAACTTTTGCAAATACCTTAGTAAATATAAAAAATGAGAGAACACAATGAACCATTTGCACCAATCATTCCCTGAACTTGGCAAAAAATTACCCTATATTTCATTAGGTAAATTGCCTACTCCATGTGAAAAACTCAAGGCATTGAGTTATAAAACCGGCAACAATCTTTATGTAAAGCGCGATGATATCAGTGGTGACCTTTATGGTGGCAATAAAGTAAGAAAACTGGAGTATCTTTTAGCTGATGCAAAGAGAATGGATTCTCGGAGGATCATTACTTCCGGTGCAGTTGGTTCTAATCATGCACTGGCGGTCGCGACTTACTGTGAAAAATTGGGATTTAAAGCAGTACTCATGCTCTTTGGTGATCAGCGAGGAGAGCATGTAAAAATGAATCTTCTGGCAGATTGCAAAACGGGTGCAGAGATGTTTTATGATGTGACCTATGAGGAGCACCAAAAACATTTAGCCCAAATTGAGGTGTTTCTACAAAGAAAAAGATGGAATACCTCCTTATATTATCCCTGCTGGAGGAACATCAATTTTAGGTATGGCGGGTTATATAAATGCTGCATTTGAGCTAAAATCTCAGATAGACAAAGGAGAAATACCCTCGCCGGATGCTCATTTTTTTACCGTTTGGTACAATGGGTACTGCGGCTGGATTAGTGCTGGGAATGAAGGTCGCTAATCTTAAATGCAAAGTTGTCCCGGTTCAGGTGGTTCCTTCTTTTGTTGCCGATGAGAAAAAATTTTCCACTCTTATCAAATCTGCGAATGAGTACTATCATTCTCTTGACGAATCATTTCCTTTGATTGAATTTAAACCGGAAGACTTTACAATAGACAAAGATAATTTAGGCCCGGGATATGGATTGCCTACAGCACAAGCGGAAGAAGCGATAAAAACGTTTATGAATCTTGAGGGAATTAGTCTTGATGGAGTGTATAGCGGGAAGGCTGCTGCTGCATTTTTAAAATACTCTACAGATAATGTTGGAAATAAAAAAACCGTGTTGTTTTGGAATACAAAAAGTTCGATTCCTCTCCAAAAAAATACTGAATACAAAACGAAGCTTCCGGAGCTGTTTCAGATGTTTTTTTGAAGCGCACCCGCCTATTTGTGGGTCGATGCAATGCATGGTGTATTACTTGTGAATGATTTTGAATAACTCTCGCCCCCTAATCACACCTCTTCGGTTATTTCCAAGGATCGCTCAGTGGGGTGAGCCATTACAACGTCTCCTTTCAGTATCCGGAAGTTTTCTGCGATTAGGGGGCGAGAACTGAAGTGGGCTTTGCAATGTGTACCACACAAAAATTTCAAGAAATAGTCGAGTTTTCCATTTCGCTTATTTCGCGAATTTTTGAATTTAATTCCTCTACATTGTATGGCTTTGGCATTGCTCCGCTGAAACCATATGATGCAAAGTCTACCATAACAGGATCATTTGTATAGCCGCTGGAGACGATAACTTTTATATCACGGTCAATAGAAAGAAATTCTCCGATCATCTCTTTTGCACCCGGTCCACCTGAAATGGTCAAGTCTATTATTACAATTGAAAATGGATCGTCTGAATTATAAGCATCTTTAAAAATCTGTAGTGCACTTTGGCATTCTTCGGCAAGGCAAACTTCGTATCCCAAATGGTTAAGGATCTGACCAGTACTTTTTAAAATGAACTGTTCATCATCTACGAAAAGAATTTTTTCCTGAATTTGGGATATTTCGGGATGCTCGTTTTTTTCTTCAACGATGGGTTCTACAACAGCGGGAAGGAAAATGGTGAAGGATGTACCAGCTCCGATTTGTGAATTGACAGAGATATGTCCGCCATGTTTCTGTACAATGGTATATGCTGCAGTGAGGCCCAGTCCGGTTCCATTTTTTTTAGTTGAAAAGTATGGATCAAAGATTCTCGGAAGAATTTCTATCTGGTATGCCTGTCCCCTGATCAGAGATAGAAATTTTAACATATTCACCATGTGCGAGGGGGAGCGTTTGGTTATTGCTATCAAGTGTAATGTTTTCAGCAATTACATTTATTACTCCACCATCAGGCATCGATTGATCGGCGTTCTGGATTATGTGGTTAAATGCTTTGTCAATTTGACCTCTGTCGATTTTTACTTTGTGGATAGAATCAGGAATGTTCAGACGATATTCTGATTTAGATTCTTTCAGATAGAATCCGATAGAGTTTTCGATCAATTCTTTTATCGAAGCCTCTTCTTTTGATGTGGTATCTATATTAGCAAAAGTTAAAAGTTGCCTGGTTAGAATAGATGCTTGGAATGCGGCTTTTTCTGCAGTAGTAATTAATTGATAAGTATCAGTAGCATTTTCAACACCCATCTTTAGCCATAAACAAGTTGGTTATAATTCCGGTAAGCAGGTCGTTAAAGTCGTGAGCGATACCACTTGCTAAAAGACTTATCGATTCAAGTTTGCGCGCTTTAAACAGCTCCTCTTCAAGGTGGTATTTTTCGGTGATATCTCTGAAAACAATGACAAAACCAATGACTACATCCAAGTGATCTTTTATTGGGACACCGGTTTCAGTGATAGTATAGTTTTTTTGAGATTTTGTTAAAAGTAAAGATTGTCTGCCATAAAGTGAAAAATAAACGTTGTTTAAAATTTCACTTAAGATATCGTGGTCGTGAGCCAGTCTAGTATTAATTTGCTCAGTGTGGTAAACATCGGCAAGATTCTTTCCAATGGCATTTTCCACGCTACATTCGATTAAATCTTCTGCTGCCTTATTGAGCAAAACTACATTTCCATTCAGGTCAGTAGTTATCACACCGTCGCCGATCGATTTTAAGGTAACGGCTAGTCGTTCTTTTTCTTCGGCAAGTTTTTGTTCTGCAGTTGTTCGTTCGGATATTTCATAAAGTAGTTGTTCATTGCTCTTTTTTAATTCGATAGTTCGTGCTTCAACACGTTTTTCAAGCTCATCATGAGCTTTTTGAAGCGCTGTTTTTATTCGTTCTCGCTCAGACATATCTCGTGCAATGAATACGAATCCTCTGAAAATGTTGTTTTCTTTCAAAACAGACCACGATAACGAAATGGGGATGAGAGAGCCGTCTTTTTTAATAAAAGTAGTTTCAATATCACAAAGGGAATCTTTTTTAAGGAGCGTTGTTAATGTTGAATCCTGATATTTAAAGTTGCCAGTTATCTTATGAAGATCACAACCGATCAACTCATGATCTGAATAATTCAGCATCGAAAGTAAGGATCTATTTACGATTTCAATTTTATGGTCTAAGTCGACAACCGCAAGAGCATCAGACATTGTGCCGATGATAGTTTCTGCGGCAGTTGACGGGTCAAGTGCAAAGAGCCTGTGGCGCCATATCGCCCATCCTACAAATCCTGCCATAAGAGTGAACGAGGTATGGGTTAATTCTGGTATTCTAATTGAAAAAAGCGGTAAAAATAATTCACTAAGTGTGCTTGATAAAAAAACAATTATAATTCCTAATAATATGTAATGTGTTTGTTTGCGTGTGGATCTGATTTTTGTTTGCAAGGAAAATATGGAAAGTAAAATAATTGAGAAAAGAGTCATACAAAATGCCCATATTTTAGATAGTATTAAATATCCAAGATTTCGGAAATTCGAATCCCCATCCCCAATCAAAATGAACTGGTGAAAACGAAATTAAAAAAGTATTGCTATACGCAAAGAATACTGCTGCGATATAGGTGAGAAGAAGCACTGTTTTGAAGGTTGTTTTTTTTAAAAATTTTGAATAGTCAAGGATAAAATGAAACAAAAGAGGAATCGCAAATGGCCAAATACCACTGAAAGTAATCCATGATGATGCACGGAGTGCGGATTCTGCTTGTTTGATTTGGAATTCGGTAAAAGACCAGAAAGAAAAAACTATGCAGAGCAAAGAGAAAATTCGATTTGCAGAGCTATGGTGATTTTTTGATAAAACAATGCATGCCAGCGTAAAACAGAAAGTAGCTCCGAGTAGGGAGAAAAGGGCATAAATATTCATATATATACAGTTCCTTAAGCGCTAAAAAGAAAACATGAAAACAGCCTTTTACAAATTTGATTGTGATAAGGAAGTTTTCGTAGTTTTTTCAGATATCTATTTCCAACTCAATGGTTTTTTGACCATTCTGAGAGGAAATTTGTCCGATATCACCATTTCACTATCCCAAAATTTGGGAAAAGTGACTCTGGATGTCATAATTGAAGAACGCAACTATCATACCCAAGAATATCATTTTAGAGGTCGCGAATCAATATTTATTTAAAACCTGTTACTTACCTTTGCAATTAATTCATATATATAGTTATTTTATAAGGAATAAGGATTCAGAAGTCGTTTAAAACTTCGAGCTCGCACCCGTATGAAGTCCCCCTGCGGGGGATTTAGGGGGCGAGAATCAGGTTGTTTCAATTAATCGTATTATGATCAAGTTATTTTGTAAAATTCGATAAACCTTAGAAAATGGTAGGTATGGAAGCTCAAACTCTTATAATCATTCCCACGTATAATGAACGTGAAAACATTGCTCTGATAATTTCTGAAATTAAAAAAACTGTTGCAGAATGCGATATTCTTGTTGTCGATGACTCCTCACCGGATGGAACTGCAGTATGTGTGGAGGAGGTATCCAATAAATTTTCAGGTATATTCTTACTTTCCAGGCCAAAAAAAGAAGGTTTAGGAAAAGCATATATTAGTGGTTTTAAATGGGCTCTCGATCGTAGTTATAAATATATCTTTGAAATGGATGCTGATTTTTCCCACGATCCCAAATATCTTCCTGATTTTTTAGAGGCGATTAAAACACAAGATCTGGTGATCGGATCCAGATATGTTTCTGGGGTTAATGTGGTGAACTGGCCGATGTCTCGTCTTTTACTCAGCTATTTCGCAAACTATACTATACGATTTTTAATCGGGATCCCCGTAAGAGATATCACTGCGGGCTTTAAGTGCTTTCGCAGGGAAGTACTGGAATCAATAAATTTTGAACAGATATCATCATTGGGTTATGCTTTTCAAATTGAAATTAACTATTTCGCCTGGAAAAAAGGATTCAAGATTTTCGAAACTCCAATTGTTTTTACTGATAGGAAACGGGGCGTTTCGAAAATGTCATCAAAGATAATTCGGGAAGCATTCTTTTTGGTCTGGAAACTTCGAGTTGCTTTACTTTTTAGCAGGAAAAAATAGTGCAATCTGTTACTAAAAATGAGATTCTGATTTCTGTTGTAATTGTAAATTACAAAGTACCTGAGTTTTTGAAAGAGACAATCAGGTCAATTTGTGAAGCACAGTTGTACGAGAAAACTGAAATTATTGTCGTTGACAATGATTCCCGAGACCGGTCCCAGGAAATTATTACTGCTCATTTTCCTGATGTTTGCTGGATTCAAATGAAAAACAATGTTGGTTTTGGCAAGGCCTGCAACATTGGAGTAAAAAAAGCACAAGGTACCTATGTTCTGCTACTTAATCCTGATACGGTAATTGCCACGAACACTTTGACTGAATCTGTAAATTTTTTACGTGCAAACCCTGAAGTTGGATTGATGGGGCCAAAAATTCTCAATTCCGATGGCTCTCTTCAGGAAAGCTGCCATAGAAGTTTTCCTTCGCCAGCTGATGCGATTTATCACTTTACAGGGCTTAGTAAGCTGTTTCCTAAAAATAAGAGATTTGGAAATTACTATCTTACTTATCTCGATTCCGATGTTGCTACGCAGGTTGATGCTGTATCTGGATCGTTTATGTTCTTAAGCCGAGCTGTATTTAATCAGATTGGTGGTTTTGATGAACGGTTTTTTATGTATGGTGAAGATCTTGATATATGCTGGAGAATTTATGATGCGGGCTATAAAGTGTGGTATTACCCCGGCACACAGATTATTCATCGCAAAGGAAAAAGTTCGTCTAAAGTAAAAATACGATCACGCATTGCATTTTACGAAGCGATGGTACTTTTCTCTGCAAAGTATAAAAATCGCCAGAAAGGTTTTTTTCCTGGATGGTTTATTTTTTTTGGAATCTTTATCCAGGCTTCTATTAATATTGGAGCTAATGTTGTTAAACACATTACTCCTGCGATTATTGATTTGGTACTTATTAATGTAACACTCTGGTTAGGAATTGTGCTTCGGTTTGGGACAACTCAGAGCCCCTATCAATCTGGCAGGCCGGAGGTCGTTCTTGTAATTCATGGACTGATATCTGCCTGTTTTCTACTGATGTTTATCTACAATGGCGTATATGTCAAACGACGTTATTCTGTTATAAATACTTTTCTGTCTGCAATAATGGCATCGGTTCTATTCGTTGCTGCGCTGTTTTTTATTAAATCTTTATCATTTTCACGAATTGCATTTGCTCTCTCTTCGATCGCGATTTCTATTATTTTGGTTTTCTGGCGAGAAATTGTACCTCAGTTGATTCAGGCATTCAAGCAGCTTCTGTATTCCCCTTGCGAAATTGTAATTGTGGGTAATGGGCCGATAGCTGAAATGGTAATCAGGGATGTAGAAGAATTAAAAATTGGAAAAATCACCGGAATCCTCTGGACTGATACATCTGGTGGAAAAAGACCTGGTGAATATGAAGGTTATCCTGTACTAGGCAATTTTTTGGAATTGAAAAATATCCTTAAAAATCACAATGTTGATACGCTGCTAATTTCAACATCGCATCCATGGTATTCACTAATAATCGAGACGCTTTCATCATTAAAAATTAAGAATCTCAATATTCAATGGGTTCCACATGAATTTTTTTCTCTGCCGGTTGAGCAGATACCTTCGCCTGTTCCTCTACGTAACTTCTCGGTGTAATTTAAGTGATTGGTGATTACAAATTCAGAATCTTATTTTCGATTCTGTGGTTAATTTTTATTGGAACCGAACTCAATAATATTCGAAGCTAATTTGATTTGATCCGTAAATTACGGAGAAAATTCATTGCGGTAATATATACTGATAACAAGAGACAATTTACTCACGAGCATTACATTATATTTTGGAAATTTAAAAAGGGAGTTTGGAGGCGGCACCCAGATTTGAACTGGGGAGTAACGGTTTTGCAGACCGCTGCCTTACCACTTGGCTATGCCGCCTTAAGTAATAAAAAATATGGGTTCCCTTACGAAGTAAGGAAACCCAAAAAATTGGAGCGAGAGACGAGACTTGAACTCGCGACAGCCACCTTGGCAAGGTGGAGCTCTACCACTGAGCTACTCTCGCAATTGTTGAACTAAAATAATCTATAGCAAAAGGAGTGTCAATAAAATAATATGAAAAATGGTGTGTTTTTATGCATTTTTCAATAACGATACAGAGTTTGACCTGCATTCACTGCGAAAAAGACATACTTCAACTGGAACCGGAGCTCAGTATATACGGAGCCGTACATAATCTCCAGTAACGAGATACGACTTAGCAGCTTAGCAACTGAAAAAACTCAAGCTATACTACTTACTTCTTCTGACTTCCCATTCCTTGAACAAAAATAGAAACTCTATTTCGGCCATGTTCTTTTGAATAATAGAGTGCTTTGTCTGCATTATCAATAAGTTGCTGTTGAGTTGAGGCCATTGAAGGATATGAAGCTACACCGATACTGACTTCGACATGTAATTCACGGTCAAGTGAAACGATGACATGGTTTTCAATGGTAGAGCGAATTCGTTCTGCAATGATACACGCTCCTTGTTCGTTAGTTTCAGGTATAATTACAGTAAATTCTTCGCCACCATACCTTGCAGGTATATCGTTTATTCTTATAGATTTGCGAATGCACGCAGCAATTTCTTTGAGTACTAAATCGCCTACCGGGTGCCCATAAGTGTCATTAAACCTTTTAAAATGGTCAATATCCATAAGAAGGAGTGAAATGGATGTACCGTAACGGCGTGTTCGCTCAATTTCTTTAGCAAGCATTTCCTGAAAATTACGATGGTTGTTTAGTTCCGTAAGCCCATCGGTGGTTGCCAATTTTTCCATTTTTTGATATAGAAGAGCTCTGGTAAATGCGACAGAGGCATTTTCAACAAGTGTGGTGAAAATCTGTTCTATTTCACTGGTAAAAATATTTGCAGTATCGCTTTCAACAGAATAAAGACCTCTGCATCGCCCCTCATCATCAAGAATCGGGAAAATAATCAGTGATCTTAGAGTTGAATTTGGAGATTCAGTAGGGTTGAATCGATAATATTTTGATTTGTAAAGCTGATAATCGTTGATATTTACAACTTTTCTTTTTTTGAATGCAAAGGAGTAGAGGCCGGCGTTGATCGGAAACTCAAGTCCATCCGCAATATCGGGGCTATTGCCACTTATTTTAATTATTCTTCCTACCTTTTTTTCTTCATCGAAAAGAATTGTCATTTGACGCGTGCAATGGGCTACGGATGGAGCCATTTGCAACATCACTTCAAAAACATCTGCAATAGTCAGAGCTGTTGTGAGTTGGTGACTGGCTTCATAGAAAATTTGGAAGGTGCGTGCGGCACGTTCTTGAAATATTCTCATGCGTGCATTTGTGATAAGCGCCGCTGCAAGTGATGAAAATCTTTTAAGAGTGTCTTTGTCCAGTTCTTTAAAAGCATTTTTATCGAGACTGTCAAGTACTAAGGCTCCCAGTAATTCATTTTGTTCAGAAATGACTGGGACTGCAAGAATTGAATTTATCTCCTGAGGTACACTATAATAAATGATTTCTGAATTATAGTATGAAAGATCTCCGCTAATAAAAGCTTTTTTATCGACACCGATTTGGCCAATCATTCCACAACCGATTGGTATTGAGATGTCTTTTTTTACATGGATCGTTTTTGAATTAAAAGAGTTCAAATTAAAACATTGTCCCGGCATTGTCAAAAGTAAATCCAAGGGCCGAGTAAGCCTTGAAATTTCTTTTCATAAAATAAACCACGCTGGCAAGAAGTTCGTTTACTCCCCCAATGCTGGTTTTAAGCTCACTGGTAAATTCACTAGTTGCAGTAGTTACGACTTGAGTTTTTGTACTGATCTGTGAAGTGTCTTTGCGTGTGGAAGAAGATGTCTCGGGTTCGGTTTTTTCCGATCCTCGGTTTTTTTCAACTGATGCGACTTTTAAAAGATGAGAGCATATAATTGAGGGGAAAAGGCCGGAAACAAAAAGATAAAATAAGGAAAGACTGTTTTGTTCAGTGAATTGCACGTGTTTGATTTATAAGAGCTGAAATATCAAATCGGTTTTGATTGAGGAGGTGATGTGAAAGTTCACCTATTGAAAAAAGTATAAACGGGGCAATCCATGATTTTGTGGTTCCAATCAATCCACAACCTATAATTACAACGAAATAAAGTACAGGAACAGTAGTGGCAAAGTCGGGTTTGATTTCCGTGAGCAGGTGATTTGTAGCAAATGAAAAAGAGCCGATGCCAAAAGCAATGATTGTGGAAAGTCTGTTATGAATACTTTTTAAAGATGCAAAAACAGAGAAAATTAGAGAAAGGAAAATTATACCACTGGCGATTTCAAAGGCATAGGGGATATTTGCACCTAAATTGTCAAGATATCCAGCAATTACCAGCGATGAAACCAGGCAAAAAAGAAAAATCTCGAAAATCTCAACTATTTTTTTAATCATTAGAAATTAAAGCCCATGTTAAAAATGTACTGCTATTTAGAGATTGCTCGTAACTAATCAGGTTGTAGTCAACGATTGTCCCAATGTTCTCTCGACAGGACTCTGGTATATACTGAAAGACTTTAGGTTAAGAAATAGACGATCACTTAACTTAATTCTTAAGACCTGCAGTTTAAATATGTTGTTCATTCCCTAAAAACCTTCAGTCTACAGCCTAAATACCTCGACATATTACTATATCTATAACATTCTATTGCTAAAACAGTGCTTTTCATGCTATATTTTCTCGGCAGTGTTTTTTTAATAGGTTTTCAATCATTTTTTAATTTTATAACAAAATGAATAAAAAAGCAAAGTTTTCCGGACGGGCCAGAAGAGTTTTTTTTAATCTTATGGGAGCTTCGCGATCAAAAGCGTTTCTCTCGTACGTTTTTAGAAAAAGGTTTAAACAAAGTTATTTCTCTTTTCCTGTAAATGTTTCATCAATAAAAGAAATTTTAATAATTGTTCCAAAACAGCAGTTAGAAATTCTTTATCAGTTGAAAAATCTGCTCTCAATTGCTTCTATTTTTAAAAATTCTGCAATAACTGTTTTTTGTTCAGAAACCGCTTCTTCATTTGTTAAAATGATTCCTAATGTATCAATTGTCGAATATCATGAAGAGGAAACAAATGGATTTGCGACTCAATTTATCAGCTTTTTACCACAATTCAAAAATCGTTTTGATATATGTATTTTGCTCGACAGAATCCCGGATCTTTCAACTTTATCATTGATCGGTTCAACAAACGCACCGATTCGTGCTGGGTTATGAGGAGGCTGGTGGGTACCCGTTTCTGAATCTTAAAGCGCGAGCATCATCATCCAATCTTTACCTGCCAGATAAAAATTGCGTAATGGCTGAACTTTTCGGTATGCAATCTGAATCTCTTCGAATGAGTGTTGCACGTAAGACACTGGAAGACATGAATCATTTACTCAAAGAGATTCATATTTCTCACGATCATGGATTGGTTGGAATTGATGCTTTATTTTTTCTGGAACGGTTTGGCGAGCAGTGGTTCGAAAGATTTTTGAACAGACTGCATCAGAATTGCAATAGTAGTTTCTATCTTTACTTAGATAAAGAACCATCATCTCAGCAGTTATCATGGTTAAAGAATCGACGAATTACCTGTATAACAGAACTCTCTGCGTCGAGGATTGCTGCACTCGTACATCTTTCGGATCTGGTAATTGCAGGGAATACCATTTTTTATGGCCTTGCGGCAGTATTGAATAAGGCTGCTGTTGGTTTTTTTAGAGAAGATGAGATGGATGCATATTGCCCAAGTACAAATAAATTAAAAGGATACTCTTACAAAGAGACACCAGATGAACAAAGTATCACAAAAATTATTGACTTAATTGTAAAAGTCGCGGTGAAGAAAAATAAAGTTACACTATAATCGAATTGTGTTCAAAATGAGAGAGGCTCCATTTTAATTCCTTTATTTCAAAATAAGTTAGCACTTCATAACGCTCAATGTACTTTCTTTAAACATTCCAGAACTATAATAAAATTAATCAATTGCACTTTTGATGAGTTTATTTATTTTTAACAAAATGGTTAGAAATCAGAGGTGGCTCTGATGCGAAGAAATATTCAATTCGTATCATTTTGCCAGGGTATCTACGCAGAGAAAGTGATGAAAATAAAAAAAATGATACTTTTGCATTTTGAAAATATGATATAATAAATTCTTGGAACTCTAATTTAGGCAAATCTTTGTGAATAGCAGGTTCACTGAATATGTAGATCTGTTAAATAAAGCTTGTCTTGAAATAAATAGCCATTAGAACGAGGAGCGATCTACTCATAACAGGTTTGTGGTAGGTGTTTTTTTGATCACCTCCATTCGTTATGAGATTTTTGAACTCATGTTCGGATATGATATGTTTGAGAAATATAAAAACAATTTTAAATTACAATTAAAAAAAATTGAGATTAATTATCGATCTTGGAAAAATGCCCAGGAGATTGCAAAGGCATATAATAAAGATGTCTCTCTTAAAAAGACGTATAGTGCATTTCTTGAGACACATTTACGAAAAATAGTAATCTATTCAAGTATCTTTATAATAAGTATAGTTTTAACCACCGGTGTATGGATAACGATTGTTCAGGTAAAAAAAGGATTGTCTACGATTTCAATAAAAAAGTCAATGGAGAAAAAAAGTCTATTACTATCGAGAATGCAAATAGACAAAAGAAAAACAATAAAACCTGAACATCAAGTTTCTTATAGCTCAGGAAATAATGTTGATACTCAAAAGAATAAAAACATAGCCCTTTCTTTGCCGAATAATGTCGCAGTAAAATCAGATTATACAAGTTCAGATACTAAAAAGAATTCAAGGCCATCATTTATCGATAAAATAAAAATGTTGTTTTCAAAGTTGAATTATCGAACTGTAGCAGTATCTGATAGCCAATTAAAAAAGAGTATAATAAAAAAATCTGACTCCCAAGTTGTTGTTAAAGAAAGCAGTGGTATCTATACCTGTCAGTATTCCCGTGGTACATGCTGATACAACTGTTCCATCCCAGGTGTCAGAAGGCAGTCTTCAAAAGAAATCAACAATAAAGGCTGATTATTTCATGTTGGTTGCTAACAAAGCTAACCATTTAATGTACCTTCTTCATCAGAATGAGAATCAGTGATTGGAAAGTAATTAAACAATTCGAAATTGCGATAGGTGGCGGGTTAGCTGGACCAAAGGTATTTGCTGGTGATCGGCGTACTCCTGAGGGCTTATATTTCATTTTATTGAAAAAAGATAAAAGTGAGCTGACTTCAATTTACGGTCCGCTTGCTTATGTATTAAATTATCCAAATAGTATTGATGTAAAGGAAGGCAGAACCGGGCAAGGGATCTGGATTCATGGGACACTGGGGGATGCGGATCCGGTTTCGACGAAGGGGTGTTTGTCATTAGCGAATAAAAATATTGTTGAATTGTTAAGTTATCTTGAGGATGGAAAAGGTACACCAGTTCTAATCGTAAATGATTCGACATTCAGTGATCCTGTGACGATAGCTGATTATGAGCAGGTGGATAAAAAAAGAATCGAAATATTTTCAACTCAGAATCAGCTCTTAGCATTCAGTGAATACTTTTCTTTCTGAGTGGGTAGATGCCTGGGAAACACGGGATATTTCTCTTTATCAGCAGTTCTATTCAATCGGACATTTTAATAGTCAGGGAATGAACTGGAGCTGCATGGAAAGAGAAAAAGATTCAGACATTCCAAGCCTATAATTCAATTGATGTAACGGTTAAGAATGTAAAATTATCTGACTGGTCAGATGATAGTATTGAAGTTAAATTTTTGCAAAATTATAAATCCGATCAGAAATATTTTGAGAATGGGAAAAAATTGTTTCTTGAGAAGGATAGTGGTAAATGGAAAATCACTCGGGAAATAACCATCCCAAAAGAGGAGCTCCTTTTATGATATTTTCATCAAAGAAAAAGGATACCAATGAGCAGGAGATACCTAATCTGGAAGAGAATATGAACCAGTTTCAGGATCTTTTAAAAAATGCTCTAAATGAGAAAGCTGCGCTTCATTCACTGCTCGCTTCTATGCAGAATGAGCGTTCTCAGGTACAAGCTGATCGGCAGGCGGTGGATGAACTTAAATGTAGTGTAGATGAACTCAGAAATAATTGTTCATCCGCAAAGATGCAAGTTAACTCGGTTGCTGCAGATGCACAGAATATTCATTCGGTACTTACAGAAAGTGCAGTTCTTGAAGAGCGTGTAAAACGCATGGAAGAGATGCTCATTCGTTTGACAAGCAATGAGGATTATATAAATTCGTTAAATAAGAAGGTTGACGAGGTTGTAAAGAAACTTGAATCAGGTGAAGGGGCAACGCTTCGAAACAGCTTGAAATCAGTTTCTGAAATTGAAGAGCGGCAGAAAAAACTATTCGAAGTATTTGATAAAATGGAGCAGCGGCTTGCCACATCAACTGAAACAATGGGCAAAACACAATCGGAACTTAATGATGCAATTATCAATACTGAGAAAATTATTACCAATGTAGCTGAGCTTGAGAAGGAATTCGACAGGTTTAAGGTAATAAAAGAAAAAATAGATAATCTTAATACGCTATCGGTACATGTTGATGCAAAAGTTAAGGCACTTGACAATCAGAGGATTGTTGTGGAAAAGGCCAACCAGGAAGCTGCCAGTCTCAAAACTACTCTTGCAGGGATGGATATTGACCTTAAACATCTTAAAAATAAACAGGGAATGATAGAAAAAGCGATTACAAATATTATCAATATTGAGTCTAAGTTGCAGGAAAGTCAATCTCAGATAAATGAAATAAAGCATCTGGAGCATGAAGGTCAGCAGTTGATAAAAAAGATAGAGGAAATAAAGCAGCTTGAGGCGCGTTTCGATAATCAGCTGGTTGATTTTCAACGTAAAAGTAAACATATCGACGATGTGAATGAGAAAATACACGAGATGAACAATACTGCGAAACATGCAGAAGCTGTGCACAATACGCTCCTAAAACAGCAGCAGTTTATTGAAAACACCCGTTCACAGGTACTTGATTATGAAAAAGCTGCGGATAAGATCCGTGTGAAAATAGAGGAAGTATCTCAGGAATGGCAAGTTGTTGATACTCTCAATCAGCGTATGAAATCAATAGAGACTAAACTTGATGAGTCGGAATCACGAATCGAGATCGTGCAGGATAGGGGTAAAGATATTGAAGGTTTTGAGAACAGAATTACACTATTACGGGCTCTAATTGAGGATACCTGTCAGAAAGAGGAACAGGTCCAATCGCACCATGCCGAAATTGAAAGTACTAATAGGGATATTGAAAAATTCTTTGTCAAAATCACCGAGCTTGAGGAAAAAATTACTCAACTCAGTCAACATGAACAGGATGTCGAGTCTGTTGCCGCAAGTATCGATCAGCTCAAAGTCCTGTCTGATATCACAATCGACCGTATTAAAAACACCGAAGAAAAAGCCAGAATTATTGGTGAGGTGCAGTTAAAAATCGAAGACCTGGGAAAAATGGTGTTTGAGATTGATGAAAGAATCGCTACACAGTTACAGCGTAAAGCAATGATTGATAAGACTGAGAAACGACTCGATCAGCTTAATTACCTGCTTGGCGATATCAATATGAAAATACAGAGCCTTAGTAAAGAACAAAAGATCGTGGATGACATTTCATCGCAGCTGTCCACTATTTCAGTTCAGTCACTTGAAGCGAAAAATATGATGGTGCGACTGTTGGAAGAAAAACAGGTTCTCTTGCAGGAAGAGAATAAAATTGTTACGCTGCGAAAAGAATTGGATGATCTGTTCTCGTCAGGGCGTAAAAACTTTGATAATTTTAAAGAACAAACTGATGGCGTTGGTCAGTCTGTTGAAGAGCAGAAACAGAAGTTTGAGAAAGTCTTGGATGAAATATCGAAAAAAATCAAGACTATTGAAGCATACAAAGCAGAAATCGGTAAAGCAGAGAAACAATTCGCTGAGGTGGAAAAACATCTGGAACACTTACGGGTTGAAATGGAGCAAATTAACAGACGCACTACAAAGATAGATGCGATCGATACTCGACTTGTTAATGTTGACATGATTGTATCGGATATGGAAATTAAGATTGAATCGATAGATAAAGGTCGTGATCTTGTCATTTCGACTCAGAAGAAGATTGACAGTCTTAATGAAATTGTCGATAGGGCATCTCAGCAGATTGATACAATAAATGGTAAGGCAAAGGAAATCGAGAAAATCGGTAATCAAGTCGAGGATATGATTAACATGACCGATTCGATTGAGAAACGGATTCGCGAACTCGCTCGCGAAAAACAGCTGATCAAGGAAGCAGAAAGCCGTATTTCATCCTTGAGTCTATTGATGGAAGATATCAAAGCATCAATGTCAAATTTGACAAATGAGCAGCAGCAGATTCAAAAAGTCGTTGAAAAGACATCAGAACTTCACTTTCTTCTTGGTGAAGTTGAATCGAAGCTTAAGGTGTTCAGGGCTGAAAAAGAACAGCTGATGGGATGATTGTAAAGGCGAAGTTAGAAGGGTGAGAAATGCTGAAGTTAGAAGTTTGAAGGGTGAAGGGTGAAAAAAAATAATCTTCACACCTTGCTACCTTCAAACTTGGGCAAGCCCTTCGATAAGAACAGGAACTCAGGGCAAACGGATGTATGTAGCTTTTTTCTGTATCTTCAGCGGGTCATGCTTTTTTTGATTGAATAGTTATTTCTTCAGGTTGGCTTATCAGTTCTTCAAGTTTCAGATCAAATAGTCGAACATCAAATTGATTTTTAATGTAGGTAAATTTTTCAGATAGTCTTTCAATTTGATAATTCTCAGGTCCAATAACTAGTACTGGCACATATTGCAGTTGTGAAATGGACGTGCCGGCAGATTCTTGCTGATTTTAGAATTTTGCCGAGGGGATTAATCATTTCTGCGGAAGTACTCTCACCAATAATAACAAGAATCAGATTAAACCGGGCATCGTAAGTGGAAACTGGAGCTTCTGCAATGAAGATTTCATCGTTTGAGAAATGTGAGCACACTCTTTGGCTGTAGATTCTAATACTTTATTAAAAAATTGGAGGAAAGAAATTGTCGAGAAGACTAATGCCAAGATCATGCATTAGTCCAGCAAGAAAAGCTTCTTGCTGCTAACGAAAAGAATTGACAAAAATAGTAGAGATAGTACTATATTCATTTTAAATCCCATTTTAGGAAGGGACTTAGAGAATCATCAAAGATGGATAACTCTTTTGTGGGTTGCTTTCAGAATATATACTATGTTATAGAGTGTTCTATAGCTGTTTGGCAGTGATAACGCCGACGATTCTTTGTGTACACAGATTAAAAAAATGCAGTGTACCTACGGGAATTCCGATGTGCACGAATTTTGCTGATCAATTAGGGCTCGGTTAAAATAGTTGAATGTCTAAATTTTAATACATAATGAATGAAAGGGACAAGATGACAACGAATAAACAAGTCACTTCAATCATCCTGGCTGGTGGCCAGGGTACTCGATTGCATCCACTAACTGAACCACGATCAAAGCCCGCAGTACCGATTGGGGGTAAATTCAGGCTGATTGATATTCCAATCAGCAATTGCCTTCACCACGGGATCAGGTCAATATGGGTATTGACACAATTTGCTTCAGAATCTCTTCATCGCCACATTTTCCAATCTTATAGGATGGATTCATTTTCTGGAGGCTTTGTATCTGTTCTGGCAGCATCACAGACTCCAGATAGTAAGGGTTGGTATCAGGGTACTGCAGATGCGGTTCGTAAGAACATGGCGAATTTTAAACAGGCTGGTGATACGGTGCTGTTGCTTTCCGGTGATCATCTGTACAGAATGGATTTTCACAAATTCATAAAATTTCATAATGATAGTGGAGCTGATATCACCCTGGCAGTTGTTCCTGTCGAGCGGGAGAAGGTGAGAGAGCTTGGTATAATGAAGCTTGATCTTGACTTTAGAGTGGTTGATTTTGTTGAAAAACCAACTGAAAAAGTGATAGTTGATGAATTCGAGATTCCGGCGGAGTTACGTGCGAAACCTGAATTTTCAGGTAGTACAGAAAAAACACATGTTGGTTCTATGGGTATTTATCTGTTTAATAAAAAGGTGCTATTCGATCTTCTTCAGCGTTATGATTACGATGATTTCGGAAAACAGATTATTCCTGCAGCTATATCCAATTATAAAGTAGTAGCATATCCATTTACTGGGTATTGGGAAGATATTGGAACAATCAAAGCCTTTTTTGATGCTCATATCGATATGACAAAACCTAATCCACCATTCAATTTTTATGATCAGGAAAAACCGATTTTCACTCATGCCCGATTTCTTCCTGCAGCGAAAATTACTGGTTCTACTATTAATTCATCAATCATTTGTGAAGGATCAATGATTGAAGATGCAACGATCTCTGATAGTATTCTGGGTGTTCGATCTGTTATTCGTTCTGGAACAAAGCTGTCGCGGGTTATATTAATGGGAGCAGATTTTTACGAAACAGAAAGAAATGATACAGGCGGTGGTCTGGGAATAGGGAAAAATTGTACTATTGAAAATGCTATTATCGACAAAGATGCACGAATCGGTGACAATGTACAATTGATAAATCGCGAGAAAATTCAAAACGGTGAAAAAGACGGGATTGTAATTCGAGACGGTATTATTCTTGTCCCGAAATCGATGAAAATAGAATCAAATTACA
>CAVTJU010000003.1:0-1228749 GCA_963735155.1 uncultured Fibrobacteraceae bacterium
AAGATTGCCCACCACATTGACTTTTCCTGATTCAGTCACGTAGAGAGATAATTACCAAGGGGGACAGTTCACCTCACTTTTCCCCGATTGGCGGAATTAAATGACCCGTAGGTAAATAATCATTAAATGAAATTAAAGTTACTCATTTTGCCCCAGAGGACAATATCTTCCTCAACTCCCTCATCACCAACTTTCGAGTTCCTAACTCCAGCGGTTCCTAGCTAATGAACCCCAAATGGCCTTCCAGTACAAGACATAGGACTGCGCCTGGTCCGCAACTATAAAATTTGAGCTTCCTGGAACCAGGGCGTTCGGAGTTCGGAAGGTACCCCTTTTGGAGCAATAGGTCAAAAAGAGGTAGTTCGGGTCCCGCAGGTAGTTCCGAAAAATGGAGGAACGTCTAATTCTGAACGAGGATCACGAGTTCGGAACGAGCGTACGGGTTCCCGAAACTAGGTGATTGGGAAGTCTGAAGCAGCCCCCCTTTACTAAAAATTGGCTCAAAACGGGGGCACTCCCGAACTATCCAGGTAATTTCAAAACTGGAAAATGCGGTTCAGAATATACCATGCGTTTCGTTATTAACCAGCAACATCGAAGTCTGAAACTACAAGTATGGAGTATAAAAACCAGGATGATGGAGTTCCGGGGCGCCCTTTCTATATATAACTGAGTAGGAAGGTGAGAACTCTCGTTTTAGTGAGAGTAAGGCAACTTACCGTGCCTAATCCCTTATCCTGTAAACTCTCAAAACATCGTAACTTGCATGGAATTTTTCCATTACTCTCATAGGCCGAATAATCTGTCGCTTCTTTCAAAAAAGTTGTCATTTTCCTCGTATAAGCGATCCTCATTAACAAAAAAAGGAAGACCATCTCTGATCCTGCTCCTTCTTCCTACACACACACTATACAAAAAGAGCTATTCAACGTTTCGCTCTCTAATAAAACTCCAATTACCTTCCTCGCTTGCTCATGGAGCCTCCTCACCGGCTCTCATAGTTCTCGAACAAGTCTTGCAGGCTCTCCTTAGCAACGGGTCAGCTGGCTCTCAGTAATACTTCGGAAGAAGCCTGGAGTGTCTTCGGACACCTCACTTCTTGTGGAGCAGTTGTTTCTTCACAGAAGACATCTTCCGCCTCTCTTTTTGCCGGTGCTGCTCTTCAGCTGATTTCTCCTCAACAACAGCCTGTGCAGCAGCCAGACGAGAGATTCGGTACTCTGAAAGGCTAGTATGAAACATAACTCATGCCGAACTCCTACCACAGTAGCTTGAGATTCTGCAGCATCCCTCCTCACGCATCCTGACTTTAAACTCCGGGTGTGTTGAAATGACCGCGTTCAATACGAAAACTTCATCAATTCAATGGCTTTTCTGTCGATGGTCTGGAAAGGATCAGTGGGTAGATTTTTACTAGTAGATAATCCGGGAGCAAACTACTATATGATCACGTGATCCAAAACCTATCTGAGTAAGATCGTCAGCTTCCGGAAAGAGAATATCTTGCAACTTCAGCTCATTATCTGCTACAATTTTCGATCATCGATCCATATGACCAATTTTGCACCAAGGCGCTCACAAACCTCTGCATAGACTCTCAATTGCAACAATCTTTTTCTGATTAGACCAGTTCCTTTATTCACACTACAGGTAACTGGAATCATAATTTCAGGGTAAGCCTCTGTACCATCTTTTATCAACTCAGCAGCAGATTCAAGGATATCGCTGTTATTGCATTTCAGAAACTTCAGGGTAGGTAAACACCAAGTCTAGCACACCAAGCATTTGGGTTACTTTCTTTCAATTCCTCACCCGGTGTTTAGCAGTGCACGAGACTGTGAATACAAATTGTGCATGTGCAGACGGTTTCCTATGGCAACGGCGGATCAAGCAGACGAATAGTACGGCAGGCCATTGAGGTTCCATGGTTTGCCCTGCAATATCTTTAACAAAAAACACAAACAGTTCATCAAGTGCTGCTTTATGCTTCTTCGACAGCAGCCGCTGATGATCATTTTCTAAGCAGGAGCAGTGGTTTACATTCCTTACTGTAGAACATGTGCTTCTGCTCTGAAAAGACCAATACCTTCAGCTCCAAAAGAGAAGCCTTTTGAATATCGGGGAGAATCCAGCATTAGTTCTGATTCTTCCTCAATTTCTGAGTTTGTCGCATATTGCCATGAGACGCAAACGCCTACTCACGTTCGAGGTCACAATAGCGAAAAGCTTTCCTTCGTAAAATGGTTCCTTTTGTCTTCCATCGACAGTGATCCAGTCACCTTCTTCTTAATTACTTTACCGGATCTTCGTTTTAAAAGCTCTTTTCCGCATTCAATTTCAGAACAACACGACTACGGAGCACCTTCCTCATCCACGGGCAACAAGTGCAGCATGAGAGGTTCACCACCTTTTGAGGTCAGAATACACTGAGCTCTATTCCATCAACGTCTTCGGTGACGTCTGAACAAGGATCTATTTTCTCCGCCAAATTCCCATTGACAGCTGTCTCGAATTGAAAACAACGTCCGGTTCCGCGGCCAGGACCTGGAGTACTGTTGTGATTGAAACACGTTGTTTTTGGAGGAGGATCGATCATTGGAAGGAGCAGTTCTAATAGCTGGTGTCCGGAGCTATTTGAGTGACAGTACTTTGTGCATTTATCTAGCCTTTCAACTATTTCCGTTGCGACTAGAACGCCATTTCTCTTTCCGATACGGCATTGAAGCATAAAAGAGCCGTTTATCTTCTATTGTAAATTCGATATCCTGCATGTATATCTTTATAGTGCTTCTCGAGACGTTTCCTGATATTTGAAAAGCTGTTCTAAATAGCAGGCATGACTTCTTCAAGAGTTTGAAGGTATCTTTACTCTGCTCATTTTCGTAGTAATCATTTATAGGTGCCGGTGCCTGATACCTAGTGCACTTGCATCTCATGTTCACCATAGAACTCGAGCTTCACCATTTCCACGTGTAAATGCGACACCGAGTTGTGAATCCTCGCCCATATTACCAAAAACCATATCTTGAACAGTAACTGCTGTACCCCATTTCATCCTGGAATACGTTCAATTCTACGATACTCGTTCTCCATTCCAGCTCATGAAGACAGCGCCAATGCCACCCAGAGTGATCCTGAGGATCTTCAGGAACGGTTTTCCAAGCACATCCTTATCTGCTTGAATTCAGTAACGAGGTCCTTAGTTCTGTACGGTAATTTCGGTATCGAATTTATATCCATTTTGTTCTCTAGTTGTTCAGTTTTTTTCATCAAGAAATTCTTCAACTTTTGGCTCAATACCTTCAGCCTTTTCCATAACATCGGCATACATCATGATAAGACGTCGATAAGCATCGTAGGCAAAGTGAGGTCATCTGTTTTGTCAATCAAACCAAGACTGTTTCAAAGTCCCACGTTGAGACAGTATCCATGATCCGGAGATTTCCAACTTACGGGCACGAGAACGAACTGGAAACCAGCAAATCGGATTTTTTGCATTCAACTGAACCATTCAACACTTTAAGTGCAGTGTCAACCTGTTTTTTCAGTATCTTTTGGACAACTCTTTTTATTTGGCGTAATAATACGTGCAGACATTCGGTGGTAATGGTAATAACTGAGAAATTAAATTAGGCTTTTTTCTGCCCATCTCAGCAAAAGGTTCCGGTGCCTTTGCCTACCGACAAAGGTTTTTCATTGATTCATTTCCGTCTGCTTTCCGCTGGACCAAATAGTATGTACCTTCTTGGATACAATCTATCTCCTTCCGTAATATGTTTTCGAAAGTTTCTGTTAAGGGTCAAATAGGTATTACAATATACAGATTAATTTGTGGTATCAAGTAAAGATATAATACAGCTGTAAAATATCACAACTTTCTAAAAATGATCCAAAGTATAAGTATATATTCCGGGAATAAAAAGTGCACATATATTATCAAAAAAAAAACAAAAGCTAGATTTTCAACATAAGCTTGAATAATTGGCTGCAGGATTATAAATTTTCTGCATGAAAAGAAATTCATCTAACAATTCTTCTCCATCCTTATAAAGAACGTCTGTGCCCAGAGTGTATTAAAAGAATCGATCGACCGGCTTCCAAACCTGCCCTCATCTGATTTCTGACTTCTCCGCACTTCCGTTTCAACTCCTTGACTTCTGGCATACATTGAGCCGCAGAACCGCTCATGGTCATTGTACTGCGTTATAATGTTTACAAAAAGCATCATTTTGACGGTGTGCCGACTGGATATACATAACTATTTCCGCCTCCACTCCCTCTCAGCTCACAAATGATAGGATCGGATGGTATTCAGATATTTAATGAAGTGACAGGGGTGAGATTGCATCCGGTTATATGCTACTTTTTCCAACTTTGAACCATCAATGATTGAACTAATGAAGAGTAATGGTTTACAATACTAGTGGTTTCCATGATTTACTTCCGACTCCCCTGAGCTTGCGGTTACTGGACGGCCGAACACTCCGGCAAAGTCTTGATTGCACTACTTGCTATGACGTCTCGGTTTGCCGCACACCACTCACCGGCCCGCATTCAAGAACTGGCTGGAGAAATCTATACATCAGACAAGCATGATTCAACAGAAAATTGCATCTTCACAATATCATATTCCCGATAAAAGAGGAAGGTGGAATCGGGATCCACTTCCATGGCTGTGCTATGCGGCTTCGGGAGATAGACAAGCATATCCTCAATTATCAACTGGTAGCCTTTAGTGAACCACTGAGTACCACTCAGCCCCTGGACTTCAATATATTCCGGGTCACTTATGCCTATCTTCATCTCGCAGCTCTTTGGAGGCATATTCACAATCAGCTTCTGTTGATTAAAGATCTGAAATCTTCATCTCATTGAAAACATAAAACTTTTCTTCATTCAGGATATCAAACCGATTTCTTCCGGGAAATAATGCGGACTCCAAAAAGATTTTCTGACCGGTCCTGACCTTTCACAAATGATAGATCTGGAAAAAGAAACTCCTAGCGAGAGCTAAATAACAGTGGTGGCTCAAAATCATAATTTCCTCAGAAATGGCAATAATATGCATTGTACTCTTACAAGGCTATTCAGCCTCATATTCATTACAGTTATGGCTGAGCGATCTTTGAATTTGACTACAGGGATAAATGTCAATAGCCTGTGTGCATTATATAACCCTTCACTGCACCTAGTGTACCCATATTTTAGTATCCGGTAAATCACGATCATGAAGTTTCTTGTACAGGATATTCTCCCAGGATGCAAACTGAGCAGGCTTTATCTAATAAAAACAAACACTGATCTTGGTAACTTCTCCAAAGGGTGATTTAACTCATAAAGTCTCGAAGCCTGCTCTTGTAAAACAGGTGCTCCTTCCGGGGAGAGGCTACGCCGCTAAGCATCGGAAAAGGTATTTGGTCTCGGACATATTTTTCTGTGACCTCTTCCTTCTCGTATATCAGACTAACCCGTCATCAACCACCTATGAATTTAAAAGTTCGCCACTGAAACTCAATCTCAGTTTCAACTTTTCGAGGCGAGATGTGTGAGCTATTTGCGAGAAAAAGGTTCTATGAGAAATTCAAATCTCCACACACAAAACCTTTTTCTCGCAAATAAGCCGCACATCTCCGCTCGAAAGACCGGGAAGACTGAGATTGAGTTCAGTGGCGAACTTAAATTCATAGGTGGTTAATGACGGGTTGGCGATCTGATATACAAATGAAAGAGTAGCGGAATTCTGTTCAAGACCAAATACCTTTTCGATACTCAACGGACATTGCTTTTCTCCGCGAAGTACGGCGCCTTGTTTTACAAGAGCAGTTTTAATTCCTGTGGCATTTTTCGAGACTTTGTAGGTAAATGTGCCTTTGGAGAAATTACCAAGATCAGGTTGCTTTTCCATTAATAAAGTCAGATCCAGTTGCATCCTGGGAGAATATCCGGTCAAGAAACCATGATCGTGATTTTCCGGATACTAAAATGTCAGGACGCTGGTGCTGGTGAGGGTTATATGCTGCACAGAGGTTGACATTCTATCCCTGATAGTCAAATTCAAAGATCGTTCCGCCACAACTGTAATCAATATAGAGCTGAATAGCTTTGTTTGAGAGTACAATGCATTTATTGCCATTTCTGAGGAAATCAGTGATTCTGATTTGACCACCGCTGTTATTTGCATCTCTCGCTTAGTCTCCTTTTCGAGATCTATCATTTGTGAAAAGGTCCAGAGTCTGTCAGAAGTGTTTTCGAATCCGCATTCTTTCCCGGGAAGAAATCGGTTGATATCCTGAATGAAGAAAAGTTTATGTTTCAATGAGAATGAAGATTTTATGATCTTTAATTGACAGCAGCTGATTGTGAATATCCATCAGTTTTCTCTGAAGAATACCGATCTGATCAAAGGAGTGAAGATAATTTAGAAAGTGCAGATCAACTTGATTCCGTGTCCCCATAAGTAGACTTGCCGGAATATATTGAAGTCCAAGGGGCTGAGAGGTACTCAGTAGTTCACTGAAGGTTACCGGTTGATAATTGAGAATGTGCTTGTCTATCTCTGATGCTGCATAGCGAAGCCATCGAAATGGATCTGATTCACCTTCCTCTTTCAAAGGAAATTGATATTGTAAAGATGCAATTTTTTCCGATGATGAGTCATTTTTATCTGATGTATAGATTTTCTCAAGCCAGTTTTTAAAATCAACCGGTGCGGTAGTATGGCGAATGACGTCTGTAGCAATTAGGGCAATAGAACTGCCGGAGTGTTCAGCCATCCAGTAACCGCAAATGATTTCAGGGAATCGGGAAGTAGATCATTGGAAACCACTAAGTAGTTGTAAACCATTGCTCTTCATTAGTTCAATCAGTGATGGTTCAAAGTTGGAAAAAGGCGGCATATAACCAGATGGAATTTCACCTACCATTTCATTAAATATTTGAAGACCATGCCGAATATTATCATTTGTGAGCTGAGGGGGGGAAAGACTCAGAAATGGTTCTGTATATCCAGTCAGAAGCCATTCAAAATAATCCTTTTTGTAAATATCACGTAATTGCGATAAGCAATAGCGGATTTATGCATTCAAGAATGTATGCCGGTAGTACAAGATTGAAACGGAAATGCGGAAAGTCGGAAATCAATGAGAGCAGGTTTCTTACAAACCGGTCGATCGATTCCTTTAAGTACCGCTCGGGCATCAGACGGTTCTTATACGGATGGAGAAGTAATGCTAATGGATTTCTTTTCATTCATAAAATTTATAATCCTGCAGCCAATTATTCAAGCTTATGTAAAATAGCTTTGTTTTTTTTGATAATATATGTGCACTTTTATTCCGGAAATATATACTTATACTTTGATCAATTTAGAAGTTGTGATTTACAGTCTGTAGATCTTTTACTTGATACCTAATTTAATTCTTTTATATTGTAATACCTATTTGACTCTTAACAGAAACTTTCAAAAAACATAAGCTGCGGAGGAATGTCTATTATGCCAAAGTACGTGTATTTTTTTGGTGGCGGGAAAGCTGACGGAAATGAATCAATGAAAAATCTTCTGGGTGGTAAAGGTGCGAATCTTGCTGAGATGGCAGGAAATCCTAATTTAAGATTACCGGTTCCTCCAGGCTTTACAATTACTACCGATGTCTGCACGTATTATTACGCAAATAAAAAAAATTATCCAAAAGAACTGAAAACACAGGTTGACACTGCACTTAAAAGTGTTGAAAAACTTATGGGTAAAAAATTCGGTGATGCAAAAAATCCATCTGCTCGTTTCTGTTCGTTCTGGTGCCCGTAAGTCAATGCCCGGTATGATGGATACTGTCTTGAATGTGGGTCTTAATGATGAAACAGTTCAGGGTCTTATTGACAAAACAAATAATCCACGTTTTGCTTACGATGCATATCGACGTCTTATCATGATGTATGCTGATGTTGTTATGGAAAAGGCTGAAGGTATTGAGCCAAAAGGTGGCAAAGGAATCCGAAAAATTCTTGATGAAAAACTTGAAGAACTCAAAAAACAAAATGGATATAAACTCGATACTGAAATTACTGCTGAGGAACTTAAGGACCTTGTTACTGAATTTAAGCAGATTGTTAAGGATGTGCTTGGAAAACCATTCCCTGAAGATCCTCAGGATCAGCTCTGGGGTGGCATTGGTGCTGTCTTCATGAGCTGGAATGGAAAACGTGCTGTTGAGTATCGCAGAATTGAACGTATTCCTGATGAATGGGGTACAGCTGTTACTGTACAGAGTATGGTTTTTGGTAATATGGGTGAAGATTCTGCAACTGGTGTTGCATTTACACGTAATCCTGGAAATGGTGAAGCTCAGTTCTATGGTGAATATCTGATCAATGCACAAGGTGAAGATGTTGTTGCTGGTATCCGTACACCGTCACCTATCAATGATTATTCAAAAAATGATCAGAGTAAAGATCTTCCAACTCTTGAAGAAGTCATGCCTGCTATTTACAAAGAGCTTTTCGATATCCAGAAACGTCTTGAGAAACATTATAAAGACATGCAGGATATCGAATTTACAATTGAAGATAAACGGCTCTTTATGCTTCAGTGCCGTATCGGTAAACGAAATGGCGTTGCTGCTGTTCGTATGGCAACGGATATGGTTAAGGAAAAACTGATCGATGCAGAAACTGCGATTATGCGTGTTGCTCCGAATCAGCTTGTTGAACTGCTTCTTCCAATGATCGATCCTGCAGCCGAAAAAACAACATACTTCTATCGCAAAAGGTCTTCCTGCAGGTCCTGGCGGTGGTAAAGGACGTGTTGTTTTCCATTCGGAAGCATGCTGTCGAATGGGCAGCTCGCGGTGAAAAAGTAATTCTTGTTCGTGAAGAAACATCACCGGAAGACGTTGATGGAATGCATAAAGCTCAGGCTATTCTGACCACCAAAGGTGGTATGACATCTCATGCTGCACTTGTTGCCCGTGGATGGGGAAAATGCTGCGTTGTAGGATGTTCTGATATTGAAGTAGTCGGCAAAACATTTAAAACAAAATCCGGTAAAGTTATTAAAGAAGGTGACTGGATCACTATCAATGGAACAAAAGGTACTGTTTATGAAGGAAAGCTTTCGCTCGTTGATATTGACCTTGAACATAATAGTCATTTGTCGATCTTATGGCAATATGTGACAAACTAAGAAAACTTAAAATCAGAACAAATGCTGATTCTCCCAAAGATGCTCAAAAGGCTGTTGCTTTTGGAGCTGAAGGTATTGGTCTTTTCCGAACAGAACATATGTTCTACGGTGAAGGATCAGATAAACCGCTGTTCCTGCTTAGAAAAATGATCATGAGCGGTACTGTTGAAGAACGTAAAGCAGCACTTAATGAACTCGTCTGTGTTTGTTAAAAAAGATATCAAGGCAACCATGGAAGTTCTCAATGGCCTGCCAATTACCATTCGTCTGCTTGATCCGCCATTGCATGAATTTGTTCCACATAGCGAAGACAAAATCGCAGCTATGGCAGAAGAACTTAATATCAGTGTTGCATGAAGTTAAAAAACGCGGTGAGGCATTGAAAGAAAACAATCCAATGCTTGGACATCGTGGTGTTCGTCTTGGTGTTACCTATCCTGAAGTTTCTGAAATGCAGATCCGTGCGATTCTTGAAGCTGCTGGCTGAGCTTGATAAAAGAGGGTAAGAAAGCTTACCCTGAAATTATGATTCCTGTTACCTGTAGCAGTGAATGAAATTAGCTGATCAGAAAAAGATTGTTGATAAAGTCTATGCAGAAGTTTGTGCAGCGCCTTGGTGTCAAGAAGATTCCATTCATGTATGGAACGATGATCGAAATTCCACGCGCAGCACTTACTGCAGATAAGATGGCTGAAGTTGCAGAGTTCTTCTCTTTCGGTACTAACGATCTTACTCAGATGGGTTTTGGATTTTCACGTGATGATATCGGTGGTTTCCTCCCTGATTATCTCACACAGAAAATTCTACCTGCTGATCCTTTCCAGACCATTGATCAGGAAGGTATTGGTGAGTTGATAAAGTTTGGTATTGAACGTGGTCGTTCAACACGTCCGGAGTTAAAAGTCGGTATCTGTGGTGAGCATGGTGGAGATGCAGAATCTGTCAAGTTCTGTCATAGAGTTGGAATGAATTATGTTTCATGTTCACCTTTCCGAGTACCAATCGCTCGTCTGGCTGCTGCACAGGCTGCTGTTGAGGAGAAAATGGCTGAAGCAGCACCGGCAAAAAAGAGAGCAAAAGTGTCTTCTGTGAAGAAAACAACTGCTCCGGCAAAGAAGATAAAAGTTGCTGCCAAAACAGCTCCAAAAGCTTCTGCAAAGAGTGTTGCTAAAAAGCCAGCTAAAACCGTTGCTAAGAAGCCTGCAAAAACTGTTGCAAAAAAACCTGTAAAAAAGCCGGTAAAAAAGGCTCCAGTGGCAACAAAGAAAAGTAGTGCAAAGAAGGTTGTTAAGAAAGCAAAACGTTAATAGCTCTTTTTGTATAGTGTGTGTGTATTTAAAGAGGCAGGATCAGAGATGGTCTTGCCTTTTTTTGTTAATGAGGATCGCTTATACAAAAGAATGAGACAACTTTTTGAAAGAAGCAACAGATTATTCGCCCTATGGACTAATGGAAAAATTCCATCAAGGTACCGATGTTTTAAGAAAGTTCACAGATAAGGGATTAGGCGCGGTCAGGTATTACTCTCACTAAAACAAAAGTATCACCTTCCTATTCAGTTATATATAGAAAAAGGCACCCCGGAACTCCATCATCCTGGTTTTATACTCCATACTTGTAGTTCAGAACTCGATGTTGCTGGTTAATAACAAAACGCATCATATTCTGAACCAGCCGTTTCCAGTTTTGAACTACCTGCGGATAGTTCGGAAGTACCCGTTTTGACCAATTTTTTATAAAGGGGGGTACTTCAGACTTCCGATCGCCTAGTTCGGAACTCCGTACGCCTGGTTCCGAACTCGATAATCCTGGTTCAGAACTAGACGTTCCTGGTTCGGAACTACCTGCGGCTGGTTCCGAACTACCTGTTTTGACCTATTTGTCCAAAAAGGGGTACTTCCGAACTCCGAACGCCTGGTTCGGAACTCAAAATTTCTAGTTCAGAACCAGGCGGTCCTATGTCTGTACTGGAAATTTGGGGTTCGTAACTAGACCGCTGGAGTTAGGAACTCAAAAGGGTAATCGGGGGGTTGGAGGGAAATTATTGTCCTCTGGGGCAAAATAGTAACTTAACTTCATTTAATAATTTACCTACGGGGTATAATTAATTCGGCCAATCGGGGAAAAGTCATAGGGCAACTGTCCCCCTTGGTAATTAGCATCTCTCTACGTGACTGAATCAGAACTCAATCAATGTAGTTCAGCCAGTTCCATGAAGCTCCGAATCCGGTGATTCTAATGGGAAGCTTGAAGGGGGGAAGAGTGAAGGAACTATTTAGATTTTTCTGTAAATGATCTTTCTCCTTGACGCCCTAATTCAAATTTGACTACCCTATAGAGAACGAAATTGCGGTTTTTCTTGATACATCCGTTCTGGTGTAATTTTTTGATAAACAGTTACTACCAGCTTCAATGCAGCCGAAATGTAGCTTCCTTAACATAATGTGATCGGTCTTTCCCTAAATAGCTTCTGTATAGTATGTATTCCGATACTTCAAATGGTTCGGTGCAAAAAAGGTTGTTTGTTGAAATGAACTCTGCAAGTCTATCCTTATGAGCGTTATTAAGACGAGCGATTGTGATATGAGCGTGAAATTTTCTGGTGTCAGGTTCAAGGTGGATATTTACAAGAGAACGTTCTATCTGGTTTTGCAGGCGTAAGAGAGTATTGTTCTCCTGGATTCCGATCCATAAAACGCGGGGTTCTTTTCGTGGTGGGAATACACCTACATTTTTCAAATTTATGGTAAATGGGGGGATGGAAATAGTTCCTAGTGCTGAAATAATTTTGTTTTCGATAGCAGGTTCTACTTCGCCAATGAATCTTAGCGTAAGGTGAATCTGGTCATCTTCCATCCATCGGGCGCCTGGAATAGCGCAATAAAGTGATGATAAATCATCCCTGATTCGTTCGGGAAGGTCAATCGCAACAAATAATCTTGGCATAATAAATCTCCTTTACCATGTTGGAAATTAAACTGCCGTAAAAATTTTAGCAAACATTAGGTAACAACGTATATTAAAAGCGTAATGGTTGAATATTTGCATTTAAATAGTTACTGTTCAGAATTAATATGCGCGCCTCTCTAAATCCCCCATTCTGAGGGTGCTAATTTTTAATTTTATGAGTTCTTACAAGTCTCCTTTCGGGGCGACGCATCGAAGTACCCGAAGGGGTGGATTTAGGGGGCGATAAATTTATTTTGAACATATTCTAAAAATGAATTTATTACTCTTTCTGATAAGAAATTAATATTATAGGATAAGCAATAAAGGGGCAAAAAATATGATCCCAGTTCTTACAGTCGAGCAGATGCGCGAAATCGATAACCAGGTCATTGCCGGGAATCTGACTATTGGATATTCATTGATGGTCAAGGCTGGGCTGGGATTATATGCAGCTGTCTGTGAATTTCTCTCTTTTAACAAAATTTCTGAAATTGCTATTTTTTGTGGAAAGGGTAATAATGGTGGGGATGGATATGTTGCAGGAAGAATGCTTCTGGATGCTGGCTACAAAGTAATGTGTTTTTCTATATGCGAGACTGAGGCGCTGATAGGAGAAGCAAAGATCGCATTTAATGATTACAATGCTAATAAAGGTAATGCACTCATCTTAAGTGATGCCGCAGACCTTACTGATTTATCCAGGTACTCTTTAATTGTTGATGCAATGCTGGGGACTGGGCTCAAAAGTGATCCGCACGGGCTTTATGCAATTGCTATAGAAGCTATTAACGCTTCAGGGGTTCCGGTTATCGCCGTAGATACTCCTTCTGGTCTTGATAATGATACTGGTATTCCTGGGACACCTTGTATCAAAGCCACTATGACAATTACTATGGGATACCCCAAAATAGGATTGTACTTTCATCCGGGGCGAGTCTTTGTTGGTAAATTAATCATTCAGGACCTTAGTTATCCAGATGAAATGATCGCTGATAAAAAGATTGACATTTTCTTTCCAACCGAGAAAAGGTTGAAACGATTTCTTCCACCCAGGCACCCTGATGGATCGAAAACTGATCACGGGTTGGCTTTACTTATTTGTGGCTCGAGGGGTATGACTGGATCGGCAACACTGGTTGCAGATGCTGCTTTAAGAACTGGTTGTGGAATGACTCATTTAGCATCTCCTGAAACATTGATTCCTATACTTTCGACAAAATTAACAGAAACTGTTCTGCATCCACTTTACGAAACAGGTACAGGAACTATCGCTTATTCCTCGATTGATCAGATAAAAGAGCTTGCAATAGACAAGCATGCCCTTTGCATCGGCCCTGGATTGAGCCATGAATCCAATACTTCTCGTTTAGTAAGGGAGGTTGTAAAGACGATCGATCTCCCTATAATACTGGATGCTGATGGGTTGAATGCGTTTAAGGATTGTAGTCACGATTTGAGAGCTCATGCTGGTAATCTGATTATTACACCTCATAAAGGTGAATGGGCACGGCTATTCGGGGCGCTTTCCACTGAGCCATCCGAAATTATTAAACAGGTCAAAACAATCGCTGTTGAGTATAAAATTACTATTTTGCTAAAGGGAAGTCCGACGATTGTAATTGATCATGACGGGACTTCCTACATACTCCCATTTGGTAATTCTGCATTGGCAACTGCCGGTACCGGTGACGTATTGAGCGGAATAATAGTTTCTCTATTAGCACAAGGGGCAACACCAAAAGAGGCTGCTATCCTTGGAGCTTATATTCAGGGTGAAGCGGGTAAAATTGCTTCAGAAGAACTTGGAGAATATTCTGTTATTGCTCGGGATGTGGTAAATACAATTTTCCAGGTAATTAGGAAAATATCTCAAAAAAATGAATTATAGAAAAGTGACCAGATATTTGGTCAAAATGATAATCAGGGATGCAAATATTCGAAGTAAACAGTAACAGGCTATTTTTAATACTACTTTCTAAATACTGCACGTGTCTATACTCTTTTCAATCAACCAAAATTTTGAAGCGATGAAGATGACGAATCCCTTATGATAGAAAAGGTTGCGCTGTAAGGAGGCATACTTAAAAGGTAGGGCATCTGTCCCGAAATATCTTCGGGATCTACGAGCTGGTAAGGGCTTATATAATAGATTGTGTGCAGCATAATTCACTTCCCTTCTGAATGGAATGAAGTACCCTTTTGTGGCCAACGGACTCATTAGATTCGCACTTTTCTTATACAATTCTGGGATTAAGACACTCAGGAGCAAATCAGGATTAACTGGTGATTTGGTTCAGTATAGTATATTTTCAGAGTACTATTTCTAACTTATAAGGAATTATTATGAGATCATGGAAAACGGGCTTAAGTTTACTTATATTATTTATTTCTGTTTACTCCTTTAACCATCCTGAAATCAAATGGAAAACAGTAGGTACCGAACACTTTATCATTAATTATTATGATAAAACTGAACCAGCTGTATATGCAACATGGAAAATCGCAGAAGAGACTTATACCGCTCTGGCTCCGCTTTACGATTATAAATACCGTAAAAAAATCGAAATCTCTCTTGCAGATTATGATGATTATAGTAATGGATGGGCTGATTTTACTACTTCTTCTGTAATGATCTGGATATCAGATTCCCGGTTTGATTTACGTGGCAACTCAATATGGCTTAGAAATGTCCTTACACATGAGATCGCCCATATAATCAGTCTTGAAAACCGGAAAAGATTACAAATGATCGATATCACTGCTAATTTTCAGTATGGTTCACCTAATGAGCAGTTACTTGTTAAGGAACCTTTTGCAAAGCTCACCTTTTATCCGAACTGGTTTTCCGAGGGGCTTGCCCAGTTAGAATCTGAGCGGATGGGCCATGACTTCTGGGACAGCAGGAGGGAAATGCTGCTCAGGACTGCTGTTGTAAATAATACCGCGCTTTCACTTGATGAGATGAATTATTTCAATCATGATTCGCGCGGAAATGAAATGGTTTACAATCAAGGTTATTCTCTGATTACGTATATCGAAAAGAAGTTTGGGCATGCTGCAATAGCTTCTATTTGCACTGCTGGAGCACAGTCGAAGATAGACTTCGCATCTTACTTTGCAGAACATACCGGAACAACACTGCATTCCTGTTACATGGAGTGGCGGGATAGTCTGAAGCAGTATTACTCTGCTAAATTTCCACCTATTATAGATAATGCAGCCATATATAAAAAAGGGACATTCAATAAAGTACCTCATGTTTCATCTGATGGTAAACTGTGGGGATGGTTATCGAGTGGCAGAGATGATGCTGACAGGACAGATTTGCTTATTTGTAATATGGGTGAGACGGATGTAAAATTCCGCATTCCCTATGCAAAGGAGAGCTGGTGCTTTTCAAGTGATTCAAAGAAGGCGTTTTTTATCAAATCAAAAGATCCTGATGAAAACGGGTCCTATCTCAATGACGTTTTTGTATTTGATATTGAAAAGAAAAATATTCAAAAATTAACAAACAATTCCCGCGTGTACAATATTACTACTTCCCCGATTTCTGGTGCGCTTGCGGTTGTTAGCTATGCAGATGGCGCGTTTTCGTTATGCAAATTGGATGAAAATACCGGTAAAACCAGTGAACTTGTAAAGGGAATTATGGGTGAACCTATTATAGGTAGTTCCTGGAGTTCGTTAGACAGTACACTGATTGCTTTTGAAAAAGTTGTCAGCGGCAGATCGACTCTTTTCATTTATTCAACAAAAGATAAAACAGCGCGTCAAGTTAGTTCCGGGAAAGCCAGTGAGGAGTCACCTTACTGGGCAACTGATGGAAGAATTTATTATAGCGCTGATTACAATGGAGTATTCGAGATTTACAGTATAAAAGATGATGGATCTGATCTCAAAAAACATGGCAGTTCAATGGGTGGATCTTTTTCACCGTGTCTCAGTAAAGATAACAAAATCATTGTAAGTGAATATGGAAAAAACGGGTTTGCAATTGCTCAAGTTGGTGGCGAAGGAAAACCGTTTGAGATTTCGAGCAATGAATATTGTATGTTTAAACCGCTTCCTGTACCGAAGGGGAAAGTGACAATCAAGTCAAATCCTTATAAGCCGCATTTGGGTAGAGCTGTCTGGGAACTTCAGTTTATTGGTTCGGTTTTAAGAAATAAAAATTTGCTTATTGAGAACGAAGATTCTGATCAGTCTGATTCGTCAATTTTACAGCTGGGGGTTGCGATCGCAAATTTCAGATCAGATCCGCTTCAAAAGAAAACATCGTCGATTGGCGCGGCAATTGGAATTATTAACATGAATGGTGAAAATGATTCGGTTGCAAACGGAAACAAGTCTCTTTTTAATGATGATTATATCAAAAAAAATGGTTATGTTCTGAGCAATAAAATAAGTAATAAATTTGACCTGAAAAGTAAATACATAAGAAAAAATGAATATAGTGAAACTTTCCGAAAAAATCTAATGATGATGGAAAAAGAATCATACGATTCAGAATCCAGTGATAGTGAAGAGAACGAACATTTAATAATGCCCTTTATGCAGCCGTTCTACAGTATGACAAACAGTAACAATACCCCTACATATGGACTGGATATAAGTGCTGCGATGCTTATGATGATTATTCCGGCAGAGGTGAATGTAAATGCTTTTATCGAAAGACAGCTATCCGACAAATTATATCTGAGTTGTGCACTTAACACATTTGTATATCCTTTTGCTGGTCAGATATATGGAACGATACCAATTTCACTTTCCTGGAGTAATATCGGGTATTTCAACAAGGATATTAATTATAATTACAATGATTATTCTCAAATTGTATTTAACTGCGGGCCGCAATTTTTGCCACAGAGCAAAGTATATTTCAATGAAGATGAGTATAGCGTTGATACAATGACTTTTACTCCAAGCGGAGTATTCGCGGATGCCGCACTATTCCACGGATTTCCTTTAGGAAAGTATACATCTCTGCAGCTTTTTACCTATGACAAAGTTGAGTATTATAACCGCCAGATTCTTGATCCGTATATTGATGGCTCTTCGAGAACATATTTTGAATCTCAAACGGGTATCAATTGCGCTTTCCCATTATTAAGAAATATCAATTCAGGAGTTTTTAATTATCATGATGCTCTTTATGCTAATATCGGATATACTCTTTTTGGGAGAGTGAATGGTGAGTTCTTTTCTTCAGATAACTATAAAAAAGATTTGCTTTTGGATGAAGACTTCAGTGAAAATGCACTTGTCGGGCATATGGTCAACCTGAGTCTTGTACTGGGGAGTTACAAGTCTTATCAATTTTTCAGGAAGATATCGGTTGACGTAAATTATGAAGTGTTAAGAAAACAGCTGTTCTTATCTGTTACATCGGGGTTTTAATGAAATTTTTGCTTCTCTATCCGAAATGGCCTAAGCTGGAACATCAGACAGAGTTTCATCTTCCGCCGCATGGGCCGATAGTAATGGCCGCAGAAATTCCTCAATGGGTTCAAGTGACTTTTGTTGATGAAAATGTACAGCCGTTGCCTGATTTATCTGGTTGGGATTTTATCGGGATATCAACGATGCTTTCATCGCAGTTGCCGCGCGCATTTGAAATTGCGGATATGGTCAGAACTGAAGGAACAGAGGTTATCTTTGGCGGTATTGCGACAATGCTTCATAGTGAGGAAGTAAGAAGACATGCGTCAAGCATTTTCCTTGGTGAGGTTGAAGGCGGAAGATTGAATGAAGTCTTTACCGATAAAATAAATGGTAAGCTGAAACCAATTTACAATTATATGAATGTGTTTCCTGATACTAACCTGATAGGACCTGCACGACGTTCTATTCTTGATTATAGTAAGTATGATTATAAAGGTGTGCGCATGGTAGATCTGTTCCATGCCTCAAGAGGCTGCAGGTTCAATTGTTTCCCATGCTGTACAGGCTTTTTGGGCGGAAACCGCTTCAGGCCTCGTCCGATTGATAGAGTTGTTGAAGAATTAAGTACAATTGAGAATGACCGTTTGTTCATTGTAGATAATTCACTTGCACAGGATAAGCAGTGGGAGCTTGATCTGTTTGATGCAATTGCGCCTCTCAGAAAAAACTGGTGTTGTCATCCGATAGAAGATGATGATGAAGTACTTGAAAAGGCTGCTAAAGCCGGTGCCTGGTATGTTTATCAGGCAATTTTTGACACATCAGATCATATACGAGAGAGAGTGAAACATTATAAGGATTATGGGATCGGAGTGGAAGGTACTATTATCCTTGGTACAGATGATCAGGATGAGGATTCTGTTAAACGGCTGGTGGATTTTCTGATTGAAATCGATCTGGATTTGGCGGAATTTACAATTATGACTCCGTTTGCGCATACACCAATTCGCGCTCAATATGAAAAAGATGGCCGAATCTTAAGCAATGATTTTAAACTTTACAATGCTGGAAATGTTGTCTTTCAACCTAAAAATATGAGCCCTTCAAAACTTCAGGAGCTCTTCGATTATGCCTGGAAAACCTTTTACCAGGATGAACCTCAGCGTTACAAAATGTACAAACTATTCAAACGGGTTTTAGACAAAAACGAATTGCAGGCTGTTTAGATATGCCATCAAAGGAAATCTGGATAACCGGAAGCGGTATAGTGAGTGCGATTGGAAGCGGGGTGAATGCGCATATTGACGCGATTTCGAATTGTAAAAGCGGCCTCAAGTTGCATAAATTTTTTAATGGTGCACTTCCTGATCCATGTATGACAGGATTGCTACCAGAAGATGTTTTGCCATTATCAATTGACGAGTCAGCTGCAGATAGGGCTAACCTCCTTGCAGAAATTGCTTTTAAGCAGACTTTTGCTCAGGCATCAATCGAATCAAACTATGAGAATGATTTGATAATGGGGACTACACTCGGAAATATGCATAGCGGGACGATGTATTATCAATATCTAAAGAAAAATGAAAATCCCGATATCGACTTAGTCAAATCTGCGATGCCTGGATCGGTAGGTAAATTTATCGCAAATAAGTATAATATTAGAGGTAAATGTATTACCGTTTCGTCCGCATGCGCTTCAGGAATAACCGCAATAGGTACTGCCTTAAATCGGATAGAAAAAGATCATTGTGAAAGGGCTTACGCCTGTGGAGTGGATGCTTTATCTCCTTTTGTGATTGCAGGCTTTAACTCTTTACGACTCCTGTCAAAAAAGGAGTGCAGACCATTCAGTGCTGATCGGGATGGGTTGAATCCTGGTGAAGGAGCAGCATGTATTCTCCTTGAGGAAAAAGAATCAGCGGTCAAAAGAAATGCTTTACCATTGGCAAAGGTTACCGGATTTGGTACTGCTTTAGAAGCATACCATTATACCAAATCTCATCCGGAGGGAATGGGAGTGGCACTTGCAATCAGAAAAGCATTAAAAAAAGCTAATGTAAATCCTGATCAGATAGACCATATACATGCTCACGGAACTGCAACTGTATTCAATGATTTATCCGAATACAATGGATTTTACAATGTATTTGGAGATAAACTTTCAGAAATCCCTGTTTGTTCGACAAAATCAATGACAGGGCATACGTTTGCTGCTGCGGGAATAATTGCTGCTGTTTTGACAGTTCTGTCCATTGAAAATCAATGTATACCTCCGACACTCTTTTGTGAATGTAAAGATCAACTATTTGACAAGTTGCTTATTTACGACAAACCAACCGGTCATGAAATTAAAAGAGCTTTAGTTGTGGCAATTGGCTTTGGCGGAGAAGTGGCAGCCCTTGTAGTGGAGGGCGTATGAAAAAAAACAGGAAATATGTAGCAGTAACAGGTATTGGCATTATTGCGCCATCAGTAACATCTTTTAAACAGATTACAAGAGATTCTCTTTCTTCTCTGAAAAGAGAAAAAATGATTGCAGATGTCCCGGTTCCTGAAGGTCAAAACAGCAGAGAATTGAGGCGTTTATCGAAATTAGCCAGAATGGCGGTGTTGGCTTCTGGTCAGGCATTAAAAATGTCAATGTCCCCGACATCAGAGATGGGAATTGGTGTCGCGCTCAGCCATGGATCTACATCATACCTTGCAGAATTTCATGATTTGATGTTTTCATTTGGGCCCGACAGCGCAAGCCCCTCGGCATTTTCAAACGGAGTAACAAATGCGCCACTGTCAACAATCTCTACGATAAATAAATTAACAGGTGGCGGTATTACTTTCACTGGCTTTGAATCTGCGGGAATTGATATGCTCAACTTTGGAGCAGAGGCGGTTCTTGATGGTGAATATGAATCATTTCTTGCCGGTGCTGCCGAAGAGTATTCTCCGATTATTGAACAGATTTATCACCGGAAAAAGTGGTTTAGTGGCGAATCTCCTCAATTTCTACCCAAGAATTCGGAAGATCCAAATGGATATATAATATCTGAAGGGAGTGCGTTTCTTGTTTTTGAAAAATTAACCGATGAATCTATTAAACGAGCTTTGGCGGTTTACAGTCCTATTGATTCAGGAATAGAAGAAATAAATGGTGATTTAATAATAAGCGGTGCCGGTGGTGGTCCGCAGGATTTTTATGAATTGGAATTACTTAACAATTATATGCAGAAGAACAGAGGTGACATTGCGTTCACAAATGGTCTGTTTGGAAATTGTTTCGCGTTAAGCGGTGTTTATTCGGCTGTACTTGCATGTGCTTGTTTACACAACAGATGCAATATTCTGCCAAAAGTGAAAATACATCCTCAACTTGATACTCTAATAAAAGAATCTGTCAAAGTATCATCTGTAATAATCACCGGAGCAGGAAGAGATGGACAATCGGCAGCCGGGTTTTTCTGCACTCCTGATTTCTAAGAAGTCCCTAGGCAGGGCGACGCATCGAAGTACCTGAAGGGGTGGATTTAGGGGACGCATGTTAATTCTGAATAAAGATTTATTAATTGGAAAATAATATGAAAAAATTTTTAATCCTGATACCAAAAATATTACTATGTAGTTACTGCGTGGTTGTATTCAATGCTCCCGCGATTTCACCTGTAAATAAAATTTATCCGCGGGTACTTTCAAAATTGCAGCATGATCCGGATGCTTTTACCCAGGGGCTGGAATATCGAAATGGCAGATTATATGAGAGTACAGGCATGTATGATAAATCAAGTATCCGGGTCCTTGATACAACAGGTAGAATTCTGAAAAAATCCTCAGTGCCAGGAGTCTTTGCTGAAGGATGTACAATTTTCAATAATAAATTGTATCAACTTACATGGCGCGAAAATCAGTGTCTTGTCTATTCATTTCCGGAACTTGAGATCCAACGGGCCTATTCGTATAAAGGAGAGGGATGGGGAATTACAAATGATAGTAAATTTCTTATCATGAGTAATGGATCAGACACTTTGTATTATCGTGATTCAGCTTTGGTGATTAAAAAGAAAATAAGTGTAAAGCTAAATGGCCCAGGACTGAAGAACCTTAATGAACTTGAATACGCCAGGAATCATATTTTCGCGAATGTATGGTTTGACAATAATATTTATGAAATCGATCCAATAACCGGTAATGTCGTAAGAGTAATTGATTGTTCTGAAATGACGAAGCAGGAAATGATCCGACCAGATCAGGATGTCCTTAACGGTATAGCCTATAATATGTCAGCAGATAAATTTTATATTACCGGGAAGAACTGGGGACACATTTATATAGTTAAAATCCCTCGCTAAGCGGAAATCAGCTAATTGTGTTTATAGATGCAGCTGCGCAGGCAGCACCAAATCCGTTGTCAATATTAACAACCGTAAGTCCTGAGGCGCAAGAATTAAGCATCGCGAACAGAGGTACCATTCCATTGAGATGCGATCCGTATCCAACGCTTGTCGGTACTCCTATCACTGGACAAGATACATAGCCTGCGATTACAGAAGGCAGTGCTCCTTCCATACCAGCTACAGCGATTATCACTGATGCATTCTGAAGAGTTTCTCTATGTGAGAAAAGCCGGTGAATGCCTGATATACCAACATCAGAAATCAATGTACAAGGATGACCAATAATATCGAGGGTCCGTTTTGCTTCACCAGCCACGCTAAGATCAGCAGTACCAGCGGCACAGATAAGTACTGATCCGCGCACCTTTTCCTGCATTTTCCAGCTTCGTGATTTGAGCCAGAAAACACGGGACAAATCGTCAACTTCGACATCAGGAATTGCACTCTTTACAGCACTCAAAGCAGATTCATTTGCTCTGGTTCCATAAATCGTTTCTTCATGAGATAACTGAGCATTGGCGATTGCGATAATCTGTTCGGGTGTTTTGTTTTGACAGAAAATAACCTCGGGATATCCTTTTCTCAGGGCGCGATGGTGGTCAACTTTCGCGAATCCAAGATCCTGAAAGGGCAGATCTTTTAATTTGGAAAGCGCCTGCTCAACAGAAATGTTTTGACTGTAAAGCTCGTTCAGAAGAACTTGAAGTGTTTGGTTATCCATAATCGAAATATACTATCCGGTTATTGTTTGTAGTAGTCTGCTTTATTCAGTAGATAATTTCATCTTTGGTGGTGATCAGAGATTCTACTTTGTTGAGAATCGCTGACAGGGCGTCATAGCTTTCTGCTCTGCATATCTGATTACGTATTGAGGATGCTTCCGGAAGACCTTTTATATACCAGGAAAGGTGTTTTTTCATTTCTTTGCTGGCGCGCTTTTCCCCGAACTGATCCTTGAATTTTTCCAGATGTTTTTTTGCCATTTCGGTTCTTTCGGTAATGTTTATTTGACGTACCGGTTTGTCTTTAAGAACACATTTTATCTGTTCAAAAATCCATGGGTTACCATATACACCTCTGCCGATCATTACAGAATCGCAACCGGTTTGTTGAAACATCTGTTTTGCATCTTCAGCGCAAAGGATATCTCCATTGCCAATCACAGGAATGGAAACAGTGTTCTTTACATGAGCAATACGTTCCCAGAATGAATGTCCGGAAAAGCCCATGGTTTGAGATCGTGGGTGTACGGTTATTGCTCTGACACCACAATTCTCTGCGATTTTTGCGAATTCAGTATCGACCCAGTCGAATTTGTGCCATCCAGAGCGAATCTTTACTGTTACGGGTATTGATGTTGCCTTTACAAGAGCAGTAAGAATGCGTTCGAAAAGGTGAGAATCTTTAAGCAGTGATGATCCGCCATTCTTATTGACAACCTTTGGTACCGGGCAGCCGGCATTAAGATCAATAAAATCTGGATTGACTTTTTCCTCAACATACTTTGCAGAAAATGCTAAATGTTCCGGATTTGAGCCGAATAGCTGTATCCCTATCGGACGTTCACATTCCATAAAGTAAATTAAATCCGAGGTCTCTTTTGAATTGAAATAGAGGCCTTCAGAACTAACCATTTCAGAAACAGTTATATCTGCTCCTTGTGATTGGCAGATTTGACGGAAAACCGAATCAGTTATTCCTGCCATAGGGGCTAAAAAAAGTTTTTTATTTCTAAATAGCATACTTACTTTATAAAATAGATTATTTATTTTATAATTACGATTATAAAACAAATAATTCACCACTTATCATCTGGATTATTATAATGAAAATTTTAGAACAGGTCTCATTTAAGGGTACGCCGACTGTACTTGCTGCCTGGCCGGGAATGGGAAATGTAGGATTGATTGCAGTCGACTATTTTCGAAGAAAACTGAATGCAAAAATCTTTGCAGAAATCGATATGAGCCCATTCTTTATTCCAGATTCTATAATTGTAAAGGATGGAATTGCTCAGTTTCCGGAAATCCCTACTGCGGTTTTCTACTATTCTACTGATCCAGATCTGATAATTTTCGAAAGCAATGCACAAGTCACAGGAAAAGAAGGTATTCTAGTTATTAAAATGATCCTTGATATCATTACTCAATATCATATAAAGCGAATATTTACATTCGCGGCTTTTGCTCAGCCTATGTCATATCAGGATGATACTGTGGTGTTAGTTACATGCAATATACCGCATTTTCTTGAGGAACTGCAGAAACACAGATTAACGCCGATGCCGGATGGTTTTATTGCAGGTCTTAATGGGCTCTTTTTAGGTGTAGCTGCTTCGAGAGAAATTGAAGCGGCTTGCTTACTTGGGACTATTCCAGGCTACGCTATAAATATGAATTATCCAAAAGCATCTTTAGAGTTACTCAATTCAGTCAGCAGAATTTTGAATATACAAATTGATACTGCAGAAATATCCGAAGCGGTCGAGAGTATTTCTAATCAATTTACAATGATTGAAGAGCGAATTAAAGAATTTGTACCCAATATTAACAAAGAAGAGGATGAGGAAATCTCCGAAATCGAAGAAGAAAAAGTTCCTGATTACGTTATGGCAAAAATCGAAAGAATGTTTCAGGAAGCTTCCAGGGACCGGACTCTTGCAAGTGAACTTAAAAAAGAACTTGATAGGTGGAATTTATTCGAATTATATGAGAATCGCTTCCTTGATCTATTTGAAGAAAAGTAGTTCTGATGATTATAACCTGAAGAACCGTTTCTTCCTATGTTCTGCTTTGCTGGATAAGTGTTTTTAAGAGGAGAAATTTCTATTTGTAACCCAAATGTAACACAGCAGAAGCAGGGTATATTATTTCTGATTTCTTTATGCAGTTACTTTTTCTGCTTCCATGCTTGCTTTTGCTGATGTCGTTCTTTGTTGCGGATATACTATCCGCAAAGCAGAAAACAAATTTACAACTGCAATAATTGACGCAAAAAAGAATACACTCTGATATCCAAAATATTTCCACAGCAATCCGCTGACAATTGCTCCGCTTATGGAAAACACATGATCGATGCTTGTCGCCATTGTTAATGTTGGTGTTATATGCGAAGGATCTGTTGCGATCTTCTTAAGGTATGTAGCTCTTGCCATTCCGACTGACATGAGGAGCTGGTCAAGAACATAACAGGATGCGGCAATTAGAAATGCAACCTTATTACTGAAAATAGATTTAGCAAAACCATATCCCAGGCATACAAAAATAAGGATAAATGCCTCACTGGCAAGTATAAGACGTTCTCCTATTTTATCTATGCATCTTCCTATCAGCGGTTGAAAGCCGATTCCGATTACACCACCAATTGTCAAAAGAGTTGCAACCATTGTTGTCGGTTGATTATATACAGTGACCAGTATCCATGGTGCAAATGTTAAGAATATCTGTTTACGTGCACCATAGAGAATAGCCAGCCAATAGTAAAGCTTGTACTCTTTATGAAATTTTAAATGTAAGCGTGCATCCTGTTTTTTTGCAGGTCTCATCTTAAAAAGAAAGACACTTGCGCCTAAATACGCCACTGCTGCAAGCGAAAATGAAACTGAGTAATTAAAATGAAAATATTTGAAACCAATAAATATACAGAAACTGCCGAGAATAGCAGCAAAATTTTTCGCGCCATTAAACTGTCCCAAACGCTTTCCGGTCTGTCCCTCTCTTGCCAATTCCATACCTATTGCGGAACTCGTAGGCAGCAAAATATGCTGACCCACACTCAAAACAAATAACCATACCAGCATAATTTGAAACGAGGGGGTTGCCACAGCCAACATGAACGTTCCAATCGCGGCTAAAATCATAGCAAACGCAGCTAATCGTCGACTGCAAAGAAATGAAAATAAAGCAGTTACAAATACGACAATCAGGCCGGGAATTTCACGAGGTATTTCAATTATTGACCGTTGCAAATTGGTGATTGAGAATGCTTCATTTAAGTAATTATTAAAAATAGCATCACTACTTGCACCTGCAAAACCCCACATGCAACTGGCTAATAGAAAATACCACAACTGACTTGATACAGAAAAATATCTGAAAGGTGAAAGTTTACTGATAAGTGGAACCTCTTCTGAATATTAAAGAAGGTAAAAATAAATTCTCCCGGATTTTTAAAGGTAAATTAAAAAACTTTTCTAAAAGATTTTACCCATAAATTCATAAGCGGATGATCAGGCTCATTTTCGATTGTAAAAGGACTGAATTGCGAAGTTAATTGATTGAATTTGATTAACAGCTTACTCTCTGCTGGCGATAATACAGTTCAATTTTTTCAGTAGGTGCTTTTAATTAAGAAACACCTACTGAAATGATTTGCAAGTGGATTAACAGATCGTTTCCATTGGAACTTTACCTTTTAGGTTTACGCATTGTGTTGAAATGAAGTTCTCAGGATCAGGGATTATGTCGACAGTAGATGCTGGAAGTTCTGCAGCCCATTTATTTAAAAATAAATTTCCGTAATTATTCCATACTTTGTCAAAAACTGGTTGTGACCGGCGTTTTAGTACTATCTCTGTTGTAACAATAACCCGATGAGAGTGACGGGCTTGCATGCAGAAATCAATATCGAAGAAGTGCTGATTATTAAACGTCAGATGATCAAAAGCGATATTTTTGAAAAGGTCACTTTTCACTGCCAAAAAGACGCCATCGCAAGCGACTACTTCGTAGTCGCCATTCTCAGGAGAATATACAACTGCAAAAAAATCACCATTTTGCAAGTGATGAACAACACGTCCCTTTATAAAAGGCCTTCCGGCAGCGGTTAATGAACATTTATCTGCATACATGTACTGGGTTCCCGCCACACCAACAACTCCTAACCATGGGTCATTTGCAAATTTCGCTGCAAGGATATTGCCCCAGTTCATCTTCATGAAATAAACATCATCGGGAATAAAAACAACAATTTCACCCTGTGCCTGAGATACGGCGTTATTATAAATCGACGCTAAATTAGATTCCTTACTGCCGTCATAAAGCAAGTACTCACATTCGCAACCGATTGTTTTCTGGACATTTCGTTCCTGTATTGACTGGGCTATCGGATTTTTTGAACTTACAATCACACTTATCATATTGTCTCTTTCTATTATCTTGAAAATATGCTATTAATTAAATTTACTAATCAATCTAATTTTTGCTTTGGACTGTAGCCTTTTTTTAATTGAAGCTCGAGCCCTTTACTAATGGAATCTGTGCCGAATTTGGCTTTGATCGTGTCTAAAACCTGTTCAGATTTTTCCCAGGCATCATTGCCATTTTGATTTGAAAACAGATCAGTTTGAAATTCGCTCTTAAGTCCAGTTAGTCCGATTCCAATAAGTCGAAATGCAGGCTCTTTGATCTGATCAAGCAATTTCAGCGCGTGCTCATAGATGACCTTTGCTGTGCATGTTGACGTATGTAAGGAACTTCTTCGCGAATGACGGCTGAAATCAGGCTTGCGCCAGCATAGAACAATAGTGTTACCCTTTACCCCATTTTTTCGTGCCCGCCGTGCAACATCCTGAGATAACAAAAATAAAGCATGTTCCCATTCTACTCTGTTTTTTGAATCAACATTAAATGTATGTTCACGTGAAATCGATTTTATTTCTTCTCCTTCGCAAACAGATCTGTCATCAATACCACGTGATAAATAATAAAGCGATACTCCCTGCTTTCCAAATCTTTGCGAAAGATATTCAAGGCTTAATGCCTGTAAATCCTTAACAATAGATACCCCGATACTCATGAGGATAGAAGCACTTTTTTTCCCAACTCCCCATATCTCCTGAACACTCATTGGAGCTAACCATTCAATTATCTCATTAGGCTCAAAAGGTACAAGTGTTATTCCTTCTGGTTTGTTGATGTCAGAAGCGATTTTTGCTAAGAATTTATTCGGAGCGATTCCTATGGAGGCGGTAAGATGCTCTTCTTCTTTAATCTGGTTACTGATTTTTCGGGCTGTTTCCAGCGGAGTTCCGAATAGTTTTTCTGTACCCGTCATATCTATAAACGCTTCATCGACAGAAATCTGCTCAACATCTGGAGAATATTGACCGAAGATATTCATGATTTCTTTAGAAACGCAACTGTAAGTATCCATTCTTGGTGTTATGAAAATTCCGTGAGGACATCTGCTATATGCTTCATTAATTGGCATTGCAGAATGGATACCGTATTTTCTGGCCTCATAACTGGCGGTTGATACTACACCACGCATTCCCGGCTGAGCACCAACTATCAGTGGTTTACCTTTGTACTGTGGATTATCCCGCTGTTCAATGGAAGCAAAAAATGCATCCATGTCGATATGAAATATTATTTTACGCATCGCCTTCATAAACTGGTATTATTCTGAAATAATGTAAGTTCTTGAATGTAAATATCAGCAGGAAACATTTTTCCTGTTCTTAATTCGATTTCAACAGGAGTATCATTGCTTTGATTGTCAATTCTGATATTTATTTTATTCCATTTTGTATATCTGCTTTCACTATAGCGCGCACTTTTTGAACTCTTGAAATCAGGAGCATTATAGTAGATCCATTTACCATCGTGAATCCGTGCTCTGAAGCTGATTTTACCTGAACCTTTAATATAATATTGCAAAGAATGTCCTGTGAATTGAGTAAATTTACGGGCAATGCTGCTGTTAGATTCCATTTGATCACATCGAAAACGAGTAACTTTTTTACCTTCAATCATTGTATCACTTGTAATAGTAACTGAACTATTGCATGATATCCACCCATCCTTTTTAGGTAACGAAGGGGTAATATCAGAAGACTTATTATGATTTGATGAGGCAGGAGTAATAATATCTTTTGAATCAGTAAATCCACCGCAATGAAAAACAGCCACTACTGGAAGGTGGTCAGAGTATCCTTTACCTGCATGATATTTTCTTTTCCCTTTTCTATCAAATTGCCATCTGTAAGGAGCATTGCCTCGAAGCAGATTCCCATTCCAGGTGAATGTTTTGAAACTGTTGTCAATGTATGAAATACCATGTTTGTCGAAGAGTGATGGGGGAAGAAGCATGTGGTCAAGCGTTTGGGCGTATCCATTGAATGATTCACTCATCCGTAATTCTGATGGAAGTTCAAGCCATAAATCATAATGGCCTTTCAAACCATCAATCATATCTTGTTCGCTAATGTAAACAAGTTTCTGTGATACATCTCTGTGGACCGTGTTGAGATAACTATTCAATCCAGTTTCGATATTCTTTGTGATGCGTTTTTTTTTGGGCTTTTCCCATTCATTATAATTGCTATTGAAATCGCCTAAAAGAATATAATCTGTTTGTGGAGGTAATTCCCTTAATCGTCTTGATAAAATATTTGCCGCTTTTATTCTGAAACTCTCCGGGTGTATTAAAGACGGCCAGTGGTTGACAAATACCTTCAATAGAGTGTTGCTTTTACATAAGATATCCACCTCAAGAATATTCCTTGTTATGCTGCCGTTTTCCAATCGCACTTCCATGTTTTTGATTCCCTTGACAGGTAATTTTGATAGCAATGCAACGCATGTATTTGTCTTGAGAGGAAAATCACCAATTGCAGAATACTTATACTGGAATCCTCTTTTTATCAACTCCTTTTGCAGGCTCTTCAATGCGCTGGAATTTTCAATTTCGCATAAACCTATGATAGCCGGATCGAGGGCTGCTATAACATCAGCACTATTTGAGACCTTCTTCAGGAACATTTCCTTGTCCCAATTTGAAATTGCGGGATTGTATTCTGGATACTCATTTCCATTGAAGCTATCGTCAAAAAGATTTTCTAAGTTATAAAATGCTACCGATATGGTATCAGTTGAGAAATTATGGTTTGGATACTCAATTGACTTTTTATCTGATTGCTTGCAAAAGATTAAAAGTGATATCAGGTTAAAGAGTATGCCTATTTTCATATACTTCATTGTCTATTTCCTGCTCAATTAAAAAAATCTTTTAAGAAACAAAAAATTATAGTAATTATCGATTCAAAATAGTTAGAAACGAGCCGTTCATATATTCTCAAGAACTGGTAGCATACTTCAAAAAGATCTCAGTACTCGCTGTAGGGTTGGCAATTTTATCCATAAAAACCGTACCTTTACAGTTCAGTTTGAGATCATGTTTCATCGAAGTGTGATTCAAGTCTTTTGAATGACTAATTAGTTGTATAATGATTCTTTTAAGAAGCAAAAACGATTTTTATAAAATATACAAGTCAAATGGATTAAAATGGTAGTTCTATTTTCCACTATAAAGATCTTTTCACATATTTTGTAACTTTAAAGGATTCAAAAGTGTTAAAGTAGAAAAAAGGAAGCAAAATTCGCATGCGTGATGAATTTGAAAATTTTGTAAGGGAACACCAGAATATGGTATTCTCAACTGCCATGCGAATCACGAACAAATCAGCAGAAGCAGAGGATATTTCTCAGCAGGTTTTTTTACAGGCATATCGGCAATTCAGTAAACTAAAGACACATTCTAATCCTGGAGGATGGTTACGGTTAGCAGCAAGGAACCTGAGTATAAATTATGTAAAGCGTTATTTTAAAAAGTGGATGTTTTTCGATACTGTTTCAGATATTCCTTGTGAAGTTGAAACCGCCTTTCATGATTATAATGATGAGTCAGTTTTTTATAATGATATAGAAAAAGTTAAAAAAGCTCTTGATGCGATTCCGCCTAAGAGCAGAGTGCCATTAGTTCTCTTTTATTATGAGACGTTAACATATCTGGAGATTGCTGAAAAACTTAAGTGTTCTGTAGCTAAAATTAAAACTGATATTTTTCGTGCGAAAAAGGCATTTCAAAAACAAATGGAAATATTGAGGTCTGATCATGATCAAAAATGAAATGAAATTACCAGAATGGAAAGCACCAGACTCTTTACTGCTGAAAGTAATGAGTGAGGTGGATAAGATCGAGAGAAATAGATGTTTTTTTTCATGGAAACTTATTCATCAGATTCTTTTTATCGGTGCTGTTTCTATTTCAGTTGTAATGGCTTTTTTCCTTTCATATGGGTTTGATTTTAATTGTAATCCATTATCTTTTTCAATGTTAGTTTACAGGGAATATTCTATCTGGTATAGTAATATGATAAATGTAAATCACATTATCTCCAGCTATTTACTTGATTTATCAGGGCACCCTGCATATCTTTCATCAATTTTTATTATCTGTGCGGTTGTTATTGTTGCCTGGACAGGGAGTATTGCCGCTCTTTATCGGATGTTGATTACACAATCAGGGAGAAAATATTTATGAAAAATCTACTGCCGAATGCATTTGAGACTGTATTCAAGGCAATTATGTTTATTGCTATTTGTTCATTATCTTACGTGGTTGCGGAGGATATGGACAGAAATGAGATTGTAAAGGTGTTCGGAGGTGATGTAATAGTAAAGGAGGGCGAATCTTGTGAAAACGTTGTTGTTATTGGCGGAAATGCAGATGTCCGGGGAGACGTGATTAGTGACATTGTAATTATTGGTGGTCAATTAACAATGAGTGGAAGTGCCGGTGAGAATGTTGTCGTTATTGGAGGAAAAGCAATAATAAAATCTACAGCTCAAATTTCAGAAGATCTGGTGATAATTGGAGCTGAACCTGATGTGGATAAAGGAGTTATCGTTGGTGGAGATCGCGTTACGATTGCACGATGGATCAGCGGTGTGTTTGACGGCTTAAAAAGCTATGTTATTCATTGTCTTTTGAAGGGACGTTTTTTTGCCATTAGTTTACCATGGACCATGGCTGTATTAGGGGCAACAATAGCTTTGATGTTTATTCTTGCTTTTCTGTTTCCTGCGTTCTTTACAAAAAATATAGAGCTTGCAGAAAATAAAATTGTAACTGCTTTAATAATCGGTATTCTGATTCCTGTCGCTATCGGTCCAGTATTAATAGCGCTTTCAGTAACCATTATCGGAATACCTGCAATTCCTGTTTTAATAATATTATTAAAGGGTTCGCTTTTGATCGGAATACTGGCTCTCAGTACACATGTGGGTAAGCAAGTAATCAGGATGATTAATCCTTCATTTAATATGCCTGTAATGTTTTCAGCTCTGATTGGAGTTATCCTGTTTTCTGCTATTATGGTAATACCTTTTGTTGGTGGAATTTTCACTGTTATACTAACCACAATAGGAACTGGTACAGGTATTTATGCTTTGATTGATTTGATTAGAATGTCGCAAATAAAAAAGCCGTTGGTTAATGATCAGCAGGTAAACCAGCTCCCGGTTTCTCAAACAGTTACTGAATTAAAGCAGGATGATTTACAAAATCAAATTACCGATAGTGTTCCTGCAACCTTCATTCAAAGGGCCGGAGCGGCTCTTATTGATATTGTGCTTATTATGCTTGTTTACGGAATTACCTTTGCGCCGTTTATGGAGCATACTTTATCTCTATCTCACCATCATGGGGGGCCAATAAAATTGTTACTTATGCTGACTTATCTGGTTTTAATGTGGAATTGGAAACAAACAACTATAGGGGGAATTGTTTTCCGGTTGAAAATTTGCAGAGTAGATGATAGTAGGTTTACAATAGGCGTTGCGGTCGTACGTGCACTTGGTCTGCTTCTTTCCATTGTACCTCTTGGCCTGGGATTTCTGTGGATTGCCTGGGATGAACGCCATCAAGGCTGGCATGATAAAATTGCTGGAACGGTGGTTTATCAGGTGAATGAAAAAATGTCAATTATTTAGAAGAGAAAAGAGAAAACACTACGGAGGAAATATCAGAACACATTTAACTTTTGTTAAAAAGTACAGGAATGTGTTCTGATAGTTGTGTTAATTCGGAAGAAATGGTGATGGGGTCCAAAGGTTATCAGAGTATCGATAAGAAATCGACTTTTGACAACAACTTTGAACCAATGGCGTTTTCTGCTACGATCAATTGTGAAATTCATATTTTCACCTTTCATAAGCTCTCGACACCATGAACCGAAAACGGGCTGATTAATTACCAGCGTTCTCTTCTGCCTGCACCGCCATTTCTATTATTGTCACGTCCACCACGAAAACCGCCAGAACGTCCGCCTTCGGTCTTTTCACGAGCAACATTGACAGTGAGCGGTCTACCTTCGAATTGTTGATTGTTAAGTGCTGTGATTGCATCATCAGCATTCTCCATTTCAACAAAGCCAAAACCGCGAGATCTTCCACTCATTGAGTCAGTGACGATTTTTACTGAAGTAACCTCGCCATACTGAGAAAAAAGTGCCTTGACTGAATCTTCAGTTGCTCCGAATGAAAGGTTCCCTACGTAAAGTTTTTTTGGCATAATGCCTCCTTATAATATGGTTTTATTAAATAACTCGCTTTATGCGAGATATCCTGCTGAGTAAGCTTTTATTTTTGCATGTTCAGTAATTTTTGGGAAATCATTGATCTTATCTTGTATACTGACGAAAAGAAAGCACATCGAACCCAATGCGACTGCTTACTAATTAAATTTCCGTATGTTTTTATGGTCAGATTAAATTTATTCCCGTTAAATGAATTTTCTATCAAAAGTTTTTGCTGGAAAGTAAATGGTAGTGAATTTTCCTGAGGATTTGGATTAAGGGTAAAATTAATTTTTTCTCGAATGCTCATTCCACAACCGTCTTATCCGTACAGAGTCAACCTGCTAAACGTTTTTTCAAGATATACTTTAAACTAAAATCAATCAGTATACCCGAAACCAGCTTGTAATCAAACGTTGTGACGGTTCTGAATGTTAAGTTAGGGGTATGATCTAATAAGTTAATAAAAAGCACCTTGATATTGACTCTAAATTGAGAATAATATACTTGTTGGTTGCAGGTCAATGTAAAAAAAAACAAAATAAGTATTTAAATACTTATTTTAAAATCAAATTTTAATTTTTTTATTTATTTTTTTGCCTGTGGTAATGCAATTTTAGGCTTTTCTTTACTATGTTTGAAAAGGAGTAGTTTTTTTCCAAGTGTCTGAACTAATTCAACTTGTAAGGAGGTGCAGATTTGCTCAGAAGCTTCATTTTTATTAAGATCAGAAGTTTCAAGTATATTGATTTTTATTAATTCATGATCCTCAAGTGCTATAGATATACTTTTTAATTGTCGTTCATTGAGCCCTTCTTTGCCAATTTGAAGTACTGGCTTAAGTGCATGGCCGAGGCCTTTGAGATATTGACGTTGTTTAGTTGTTAAACTCATTCTGGCTCCAATGAAATTTCTTTTTAAAAACACAGTAATAACTATATTTAGATATATTGGTTTTACCGAAAATATATTCTGCTACGTGTAACTGTTTTTTTTAAAATTCTTATATGAGCTTACTTATGAAAAAAGATAGCAGTTGGATCGATCGGGCAAAGGGAAACAATGCCGGTACAAGATTATTTATTTGGATAATTTCGAAAATCGGTATTCTTCCTGCTTATTTTTTCCTTTTTTTTGCTTCAGTACAGTATACAATTCTTGATCGGAGATCAAGAACGGTTCTACAGGAATTCAGAAAACTCGCGGGGCTGAAATGCACTATTGTTGATCTTTTTCTACATTTCTACTCTTTTGGAATGTCACTTATCGATCGATATGCTTTTTTAATTACTGGTAAACAATTGTTTTCTATTTCAACTCACAATGAGGAATTGATTATCAATGAGCTGCAAAAGGGTAAAGGGGTAATTCTGATTGGTGCGCACTTTGGGAACTGGGAATTGGCCGGGAATCTTCTGCAGGACAGATTAAAATCAAAAGTAAATCTACTTATGGTTGATGCTGAAAGTGATGCTGTAAAAACAACTGTTTCAAAAGCTACTGGAAATCGATTAGTAAACATTATATACATAGGAAATGACGCTGCTGATACTACTGTTGCACTCGTGAATGCCCTTCAGCGAGGAGAAATTGTCTGTTTGCATGGAGATAGGGTGTTTGGAAACCAACGATTTGAAGAGGTCGCATTTTTAGGGAAAAGGGCACGTTTTCCGATAGGACCTTTTCTTCTGTCAGCTGCAACCGGATCACCGGTTATTCCTATTTTTTCAATGAAAACAGGACTGTTTCACTATTCATTTTCAGCGTTACATCCTTTTAGCTTCGAGAATGTACCAAGAACTCTGCGAATTGAAAAAATCCGATCTGCTTGTCAGAATTATGTTTGTGAACTTGAAAAAATGGTTCGAAAATATCCTCTACAATGGTTTAACTTTTACCATTTTTGGGGATAAGAAGTTGGAAATGATAGATTTTATTGCAGAATTCTGATTATGGTCTTATATTGATTAAATACTTTTTATTTGCCTAATCAAAACCTGGGGAAAAATGATTAAAATAGCTATCCTCATAATATCAATATGTATTAGCTGTATTGCTGATGTTTTCCTGTTAAATGAACAACTGGATTCTGTACAAAAGGATCTGGTTAAACAAAAGTACATTTCAGCTCAAAAAAAATTATCAGATTATTTACAGAAAAATCCCAATGATATTAATGCACTCTACTTGCACCTTGCAGTCTATCAAACGCAAATTCTCGATTATGAATCGTATCATATCGATAGTCCAAAGTATATAACAGTTGCTGACAGTATAAAAAGTATTCTGGAGAAAAGGATCGTTTCACTAAAAGGCAAAGATTCTCTGATATGTTTATTTTATCTCGCGAATGTATATGGCGGGATTAGTATTATGCATGCGAAAACGGGAAACTGGATTGATGGAGTAAAGAATGGAATGAACTCGGTTTCTTTACTGAAACAGGTAAAAAAAGCACTGCCTTCTTTTTACGCTGCGTATCTGGGAATCGGAGTTTTTAACTATTATTTCAGCAGCAGTTTGAACTGGCTGCCTTTTGCAAGTGGTAGATGGCAGGAAGGTTTATCGTATATAGAAACTGCAGTTAATTCAGAATTTCCCTTTAATTATGCTGCTAAGAATACACTTTGCTGGATATTGATCGAACGTAAAGAATACAAACGTGCTGATTCGATTGCTACATCAGTACTGCTTGAATTTCCATGCAACACAATTTTCCTGCGTATAAAGGCTCTTGTAAATTTACGTAGCGGTAAATATCAGGAAGCAATAAAGAATGCATCCTTACTTCTTTCTCTGGCTCATACCAGAGATCCTATAAACTGGTCTGATTTTGTAGCATCACATTACATCCTTGTCGAAAGTTATTATCAGGCGGGTATGATTAATGAAATGCGCTGTGCTGCAGATGCCATTCTCAAGGAAGAAATACCTCAAGGTTACTCATCAGTGCCTCATATTAAGAAGAATCTTAAATGTATCAAAGAGCATCGTGAAGAAGTGCGTTAAACAGGATAAGATATGGTAAGACATGCAGTTGTAATCTTTCTTTTTGCAGTGTTTTCAATCAATGCAGAATTTTCACCTAACCTGATAATTAGTTCAGAACTGGACCTCTTTATTACAAGAATATCCACTGTACACGGGATTCCACTTCCCGAAGGGTACTACTCACGTCCGCTTAATTTATCTGCTGTTAATAAATTTTTCAAATCTGCGGACTCACTCGATTCCTCCGGATTGTTAAGTGGGAATGAAAGGGCACTGTTAAAGGCAGCGGAAAGATCAACAGGCTTCCAGAAAGGTTTATTGAAGTGGAGTGATAATGATAAAGACATACACCTGAAAGTCAACCTGAATCTTCTGGGTGATGTATTGGTTCAGACAAAAGACAGTACGGGGCTCAAAACAAAAGGCATTATCGGCCCATCGTTTCTTGGAAATTTGGGAAAGCTATCGTTTTACTCAGGAATTGACGTCTGGACGGAATACCGATCAGACTCTTCATTTGCAAGAAGTACTTACCAACCGTATGATGGACTGGCATATAATGTTTATGGGCGTAATACTGAAATCACTCATGTCCGGTCTTCCGATGTCCCCCGAGGGGGGATTAGATATGATTCACCTCATATCGCATTGGAAACTGCAATCGACTATCTCAGATATGGGCCGGCTGTGTATTATCCCTTAACTCTTTCAGGAATGACTCCTCCGGTAACTTATGCCAGAGCAATATTTGACATTGGTATTGTTTCATATTCCCATATTGCAGGTCAACTTAAAAGCCAGAAAGATAAAGACAAATATATCTACAGTCATCGACTTGAAATGTCTTCGAAAAAATCAATTATTCAACTGGGAATTAACGAAGTAATTATAAATGGAAGCACAACTGATCAGAATCTTGGGGATACAAATAAGATTAATCCAAAGGATACCGGGCAGACGAGAGGTTGGGAATGGGTTTATTTAATACCGTTTGTACCTTTTAAATTCGTTGAACATTATGCTGGTGATCGTGATAATGCTGCTTTATCTTTCGATTTGAACATTCGTTTTCCAAAAAGATTTCGGTGGTATGTTGAATTTTTTCTGGATGACATGCTGAGCCCCTGGAAAATATTGAGTGATGATTGGGGCAATAAGTGGGCTGCTACAATAGGAATGCAATACTTTGGTAAAGTATTGACGCGTGATATTACCCTTACAACAGAATATTCACATGTTGAGCCTTGGGTGTATACCCATTTTTTTGGAGGAAGCCATAACTACGCACATTTTGGGCAAAGTCTGGGCTCCCCTTTAGGTCCGAATTCTCAGGCAATCGTAATATCATCAATCGTTTCCCTTAACAAATTTAACTCAATAGAGTTGAAATATGCAAACATTGCTCAGAACTCATCAGTAAGAGGAGGACATCTCACTGATATTTTTCAGGACAATGATGACAGTACCAGTTTTCAGGATAATGAAAAGAAAAGATTTTTAGGCCCTGGGACAAAATGGTCCTCAAGGCCTTCGATACGATGGTGCTATAATCCGTACGGACTTTTCACTGTCAATTTACAGTATACGTTGGATTTCACACAAGAGAATTTTACCAATGAATTAGCGCTTTGGGGCGGTCTTTATTTTTAATAAACCGATGCGTGAGCAGCTTCAATGGTCTCTTTGTTTTTTGGGTTTCCAATATTTTCCATTATCCATTTGTATTCCTTGTATCCGCCCTGTAATCCTGAAATCACGCATATTTTGTCTTGCGCAGCAGAATAATCCTCCTGAATTCTTAAACGGGTTTGAGCGCTTTCAGTTTTAAAGGAATCTGCATACATGATTGCAAGAGAATCAAGGAGAGGATTACATGCAAGCCAATTTTTAATCTCTGTAGAACTAATGAGAGAATCTGCTGGCGGATTAAAATTTACTTTTATTACCTCTTGTTTTTCTTCAGCAACAGGCAATATTGAGCTAATTTCATTTTTTGGTTTTTTCTGACAAACAGTAAGAATTGCCAGGCCGATTATTGAAAATGTTATAATACTGTTTCTCTTCACTTCTAACTCCTTAAATGCAAACAATTTTTTTTTTGAATAACGAAGACATTTACTGCTGATAGCAGAACACTATATGTTTATAAGAAAAAATTAAAAACTGCATTTCCTTACATGTGTCCAGCTTATCTATTATTATATTATACCAATCAATTATGAGGCTATGTCTATATAAAAGTTGAATAGTCACATATCTTTAGTTATCATTCAAATATAAATACGATGAATAATATTGTTGCATTCAAATTTTAGTTAGTTTCTGTTCAGAATTAACATATGCGCCCCCTGAATCCCCCTTCGGGACGACGCATCGAAGTACCCGAAGGGGTGAATTTAGGGGGCAATAAATTTCGTGTTACAAAAATACAGCTATTTTAAACAGATACTAATTAATTGAAACAGCAGATTATGTGGAAAAATGTGCATGTTAAATTTGGCTGATGTAAGGTAAAAAGAATCAATGAGACCGAAAAAACATCTTGGGCAACATTTCCTGACTGCGCCAACGTATGCACAGAAGATTTCAGATGCAGTACCAGCGAATGCAGGTGAAAATGTTTTGGAAATCGGACCTGGACAGGGGGCGTTGAGCATTTTTCTCAAAGAGCGGTTTCCGGAATTTCATTTGGTTGAGGTAGATCAGGATGCGATAGATAGGTTGCGTTGTAAAATGGGAGAGGGAAAATTTACAATTCATCATGCGGACATACTAAAATTTGAGTTTGAAAAGGCTGGTTTTCCTCTTCATGTTGTGGGAAATCTTCCTTATTCGATTGGAGCATTGATAATTAAAAAAACTCTTCTTTACGGTAATGATATTCACTCATGCACATTCATGGTACAACGTGAAGTTGCTGAACGAATTGTTGCATCATCTCATTCAAAACAGAATGGTTTTTTAACTGTTTTTTGCGGTTTTTTTGGAACACCGAAAATCCTTTTCCATGTGCCGCCAGGCGCTTTCTTTCCTCGTCCGAATGTAGATTCCTCTGTTTTTCAAATAATCCTGAGGCAGGACTTGACAAGCAGACTTGAACGAAGTAAATGGGAAGAATATTTTGCATTTGTGAGTAAAGGGTTTTCTATGCGGCGAAAAATGCTTGTAAACGTGCTGGGGGGAATTGAATCTGACCGTTCACGATATGTAAAATGTTTGGACTCGATGAAAATGGATCCAAAGGTGCGTCCAGAAGATCTGGATAGTGATCAATGGCTTGAGCTATTTTTAAAAAGCAATGGTTAGAAGTGGTCAACAGAATTCGATCCTATTTGCAATGGTGATGCTCTTGATGACCATTGTAAATATATTTGGTCAAAGTAATTACTGGCCTGATCAGTTTTCATTTCCTGAAGCAACTGCAAAAGACTCTTCCAAAACAGATCCTGTTACTATAACAAGTAGTGTCATCGTCAATGATATCTTCAAAAGTAAAAATGTACTTTCATATAATAAAGCAAACGGTTCTTATTTATTACAACAGCAACTGGAATATCAAATAGCTGATTTTTTAAACGGCGTATATAATCAATATTTCGATCTATCCGGCAAATATATGCGTCAAGGTTTATTTAAAGATCATATCGATCTTGGATTAGACTGGACACCGGGATTGTATTACAACCGATCGAAAATCGATGGGACGCTTCAGGTCCCGGTAGACATTGGTCCGGTGCTTGCCTTTCGGGTTGCTTCTGTGCCGGTGAAAATCAGAACCGGACTTGCTGCTTTCGGATGGAATAATGACTTTACAAAAAACTCAGGCATGTTAGCTGGTAATTATCATGGAGATCCAGGCTATTACGGCGGTATTTCAATTGGTGATACTCTTCTTCGCTGGTTCAAACTTCCATTTGTTGCAAATGTCAATGCTCTTGGAAAATCAATTGGTGGCACAAGTCTGGGGGTAATTAAAAGTGCTTTGAAAACCGCATTTGAATATAGAACGGGTGATTCGGTATATTTTCTTTTAGGAGATTCTCTTTCAAATGGTAAGGAGTTATATGCAGCAGGTTCAAATTCAAATTTGTATAGCGGATATCCGTGGAAGGTAGGACACAGTTTTTCATTTACAGGCGCGCTGAGGGGGAAGGAACGTTTCCTTTTACGTCCCGCAGTCATATACTCATATGGAGTCAGGAGTACCAACTACCCTTCACAACCGGAACTGCTTGATAACTTTAAAGCCGTTAAAAATTCACTTATATTCCAATTAGCTACCGGTGAGAAAAAAGTCTTAACTTACAGCGGAGGGCTGTCAGTGTCCTGGGAAGACGGCGATTGGATGTATAATGAAACAAAAGATAATATTGAAAATGATAGTTCCAAGAAAAAACAGGCAACAAATTTAGGTGATTACAAACAATACAATGCTCTATCTGATCATGATCTCTTGTTGCGGTTACCCCATGGTTTTGCTATAAACTATCAATTACATGCTCTAAGAGATTCTAAACGGTATCCCTACAGCTATGTACGACAAGGAGAAAAAGTAGTAAATGAAAATGAGGGGGACCATGTACACATTGTCCATCATGGCGGTTTGCTTCATGAAATTAAGGATCGCACTTTCATGGAATTTTATGGGGAATCAATAAAAGATTATCTCTACTATTATAGAAAAGCCCGCAGTGGTGATAGTGAGATCAGGGATGAATACAAGATTGGTTTCAATACTGAGATGGCTTTCGGATCTTTGCAAATTGGAGAAAACGTTTTTGCTGAAGCAGAAAAATCTGATTACAAATTCAAAGAAATCCATAAAGGAGCTCTTTTTGATCCTCCAGAGTATTCACGAAAGATTTCATCATTAATGATTGCACAGTGGTTTATCAATAAACAATGGGTAATTACCGGTAAATGGAATGAGACCTATTATGACAATGGTAAATGGTATGGGAAAGCATATTCTGATACAATTGTAAAAATCGGGAAAGAATTCTATGCAATTGAAAACAAGTCCAATGACTATTCACTGCAAATTCTTACAAGTTATATGATGAAAAATAACCAATGGGAATGCGGCATATTGTTTCGGGATAGCTATCTGAGAGTATATGATAATGAAAACGGATACAAAGCAGAAGAATCAGAGATCGGTTATGTGATTGAGCCATCACTGAAGTATGAATGTTTATTTTCTAATTTTTTATTGAGTACTAAAGTGATAAGAAAAATAAACACCTATGATAAAAACAAATGGGAGTTTAGCAGAAACTGGGATATTTCCCTGAATATGAAAGCTGTATTCTGATATGAAAAAAATATTCTATCTCCATATAATGCTTATAGTATGCTCGTGCGGGATTTTTGAACCTCGAGATACATTCGAAATTCCTGAACCGGGTATTTTCACAGACCGGTTTAAGTTCAGTGACGTATTTACGATTGCAGGTAAAAAATTTACATGGAAAAACTACGAAACGCTCTTTTGGGATACGCTACATTTTTATTACAATAACTCTGAAGAGTACAATAAAAACAGTGTTATTGGTCATCTGCGGGCAATTGAGCGTCAGTATCCCCGGTTGAGAGTTAAATGGACGCGTGATGAAGATTATTATAGCGAACCAGATGGGCCTTCGAAGCTAAAAGTTTTTGGATTGATTTACTCGGCAATGTATGATTCAACCAAAACTGATTCTGTTTACACTGGAGTCGCAAATATGGTCATAATAAATGATGGAGAGTACAAAATTTGCGTTTGGGAGGATTTCCCGGACGGAGATCAGAAATCTTTTTTCGCGCCAACGGAATGATTAATGACTATCATAAAGTATATAATAATATTATTATCTGTTACGCTCATGCTCTCATGTGACAACCCTTTTTTGCCACCGACCGGTGTTCCGTTCCAGTCACAGGTTAAAAGCTCCCGTGCAACTCCTGAAGGTGTTATTTCTTTATTGTTTCAATCGTATGAACAAAGAAGAATTGAACTGTTCAGCGATGTTATTCTGGAAGATAAATTCAAGTTCTATATTGCTTCTGATTATGACAGAACAAGATTAAAAGAACTCTTATCTGAAAAGCCTGATACTTTTATGCTTTTTGTAGAACGTAACAGTCTTTATTATTATTGGGGATATGAACGGGAAATGAACAGTAGTAAAAGACTGTTTACAAGCGCTGATATCGATAAAATTGAGATCCCCTCAAAGCCTATTATCTCGGATATTAATTATATCGTCGACTCCGCAAACGATACAGTTTATGCGGAATTGAAGATTCAGAATTATACAATGGAAGTCAGTAAATATGAGAACGGCAGAACGGCTTTGATAACGTATCCAGTTATAAATCAGCCGCAGGTATTTCTTTTACAAAAAGATAAGGAAAATCTCTGGGTGATATCCAAATGGTATGATCTCGGCCGCATAGGAGACCGTTGATTCCAGATAAATTGAATCCGTTTTTTAGTGCCTGGAAAATACTATGAATCCGTTCGTCTGATTTTTATTCCCCTGCCAGCTAAATAATTTTTAATTTCTTTAATCGTGTATTCACCATAGTGAAGCATCGATGCAATAAGTGCAGCATCGGCGTGCCCTTCAGTCAGTACATCAAAAAGATGCTCTGGTTTCCCGCCGCCGCCGCTGGCAATAACAGGAATAGAAACTGAATCTGCAATCATTCTTGTCAATCTGATTTCGTATCCCTCTTTTGTCCCATCGGCATCGATCGAATTTACCACCAATTCACCTGCGCCAAGCTGCTCACCTCTTTTAGCCCATTCAATTGCGTCAAGTCCAGTTCTTTTTCTGCCGCCGTGAGTAACAATTTCATAGCCGGAGGGGATTTTGTTGGACTTGTCAACTCTAAGAACATCCATTGACAGGACTACTGCCTGGGCGCCCAGAGCTATGGATGCCTGTGAAATAAGTGAAGGGTTTGCGACTGCAGCGGAATTCACATTGATTTTTTCAGCACCGGCCATTCTGACCTTTGTGCAATCTTCCACTGTCCGTAAACCGCCTCCCACGGAAAATGGTATGAAAATATTCGCCGCTACCTGACTTACAACATCGATCATTATATTGCGATTGTCGCTCGATGCCGTTATATCGTAAAAGACCAACTCATCAATGCCTTCTTCGTAATATTTTTTCGCGGTAATTACCGGATCGCCAATATCAACGGTGTTTACAAATTTGACACTTTTTGCAAGTTTCCCATCTCTGACATCAAGACACGATATTATTCTTTTGCTTAGCATGTTAAGCCATCCCATTTAGAAAAATTAGCGAGTATCTGCAGACCAACAGGTCCGCTTTTTTCAGGATGAAATTGAGTCGCTATCAGATTCTTTCTCCCAATTACAACGGGGAATTCGATTTCATAATCACTTGTAGCTATTATTAACATAGGATCTGAAGGCTGTGGATAAAATGAGTGTACAAAATAAAGCTCATCACCAGAGCCGATATTAGCAAGAACAGGATGTTTTTTATGCATTGTAATCGTATCCCATCCCATATGCGGAATTTTCAAAGCCTTGTCATTAAGTTTGAACTTTGGGCAATTTCCATCAATTAATCCCAGACACGTGGTATCACCTTCATCTGAATGAGAAAGGATGATTTGAGTTCCAAGGCAGATCCCCAGTAAAGGTGTACCGGAAGAATATACAGCCTTTAATGCTTTGTCAAGACTGCGTTCTTTTAGCGTTTTCATTGCAGATGCAGCGTGACCAACTCCGGGGAAGATCACTCTTTCTGCTTTACAAATCTCTTCAGGTTCAGGGGTGATCTTTGACTCTATTCCAATAAAATCCAGCGCTCGCTTGACCGAGGTTAGATTCCCTGCTTCATAATCAACAATTGCGATCATTGCGGGACCTTTTTAATAAATTGATAATTAAACGTGAAAAAATTGCTGCAAAATTTCAGTTTTACAAATAATTTTACTTCTCTGCACATGGTTTAATTATAAAAATACGTTCCGAATGAGGAAAATGGAATTGAGAATAATTTATAAATTGAAGATAAATGAAAATAATATGAATTAGCTGCATGTATTTTATAGCTGAGGTCACATTTGTGACGAGTATAATAAAAGTTATCGCCCCCTAAATCCACCCCTTTGGGTACTTCCCCGAAGGGGGACTTTTGAGAATGCTGATTTTTGATAATATTGAGTTCTTGCAAGTCTCCCTGCGAGGCGATGCAGGGGTGGATTCAGGGGGTGCACATGTTAATTCTGAACAGAAATTAATTAAATATCAATAGATTATATTGGGACTACAATGCTGGATTACAAAAATAAAGAATACAAATTCCCTGTTTCAGTAGAATTTGAGGATGTAGATTCTTACAATATCGTTCACCATACGAAATTCATTGCATATCTTGAACGTGCGCGAGTTCATTTTCTTACTGAACTGGGCTTTGAGCTTTACCCGGAACATTTAAGTATAGTTCTCTATAGTCTTGACGTGCGCTTTAAAAGACCTGCCTTTCTTCTCGATCAGCTGATTGTTTCAGTTTTCGTAGCATCTATTGACGAATTCCGGATAGAACTGGGCTACAAAATTAAAAAAGACGGTAAACTTTTATTGCGGGCGCAAACGGGTATAGCTTTTATGGACAGTTCCACACGGGAGATAGTTCCTGCACCCGATAGCTATATGGAACGGATGCATAAATTTCTAATATGAAATTCAGATGATTATGTTTTTGACGGAGAATAAATTTAGTGCGTGATTATAAAAATTATCTATTCGATGCTGATGGTACATTGATTGACACAACAGAGTTGATTTGCAAATGTTTTGAAAATACCGCAAAAGTGACCGGAAACGGAACAATTGCCAAAGAGGAAGTTCTTAAACATATAGGGTTAACCCTCAAAGATCAGATGGCAGTATATTTCGGCAAGCTCGATGATAGTGTGTTTCAGGAATATAGAAAAATTCACATGCAGTATCAAATGTCAGTTTACAACAAGTATTTGCGCCTTTTTGATGGTGTCGCTGAAACTCTTCATGAACTGAAATCAAAAGGGAAAAGGTGCGCTGTTGTTACATCCCGGTTTAAAGATTCACTTGATATATATTTAAAGGGGACCGGAATATTTCCCTACTTCGATTTCCTTGTTACACCGGAAGTGACACTTTCTCATAAGCCAAATCCTGAACCGGCTTTGAAAGCTATGGAATTATTAAAAGCTGAACCTGAAGATACTCTCCTGATTGGAGATGCTACATTTGATATTGAGTGCGGTTCAAATGCTGGCATTGACACCGCGTTTGTATTATGGAGTATCAATGATATTTCCTCTTTGAAGGTACAACCAACATATTGTATCAGGAAAATGAGAGATATTATTTCCAATTAAGACATACTTTAATTATTCGAAAGAAAGATCGTTATGAGTATAATTGAATTGCAATCCATTGTTAAGCGATATGCTTCAGTAACCGCGCTGAATAATGTTTCTTTGACAATTGAGGACGGTGAGTTTTTCGCTTTGCTCGGTCCAAATGGTGCCGGGAAAACTTCGATAATCCGCATTCTTCTCGACTTCTCACGTCCAACATCAGGAAGAGCTTTTGTAGATGGTATACCTGTCAGTGAATCTTACGCTCGTACTAAAATCGGGTACCTTCCTGAAAATTTACATATCCCATCATTTCTTTCCGGGAAAGATTTCCTTAAAAGGAATGCACTACTTTGCAAACTTGATGGAAAAGAGCGGGATATTGCAATCGATAGAGTACTTGATATTGTGGGTATGAAGGATCGGGCGGGTGATCGGACCGGGACATACTCAAAAGGTATGTATCAACGCATCGGGCTTTCAGCTGCACTTTTGTGCTCACCGAAAATTCTTATTCTCGATGAACCGACTAATGGCCTTGACCCTATTGGAATCAGGGAATTCCGAACGATTCTTGAAAGATTGAAAATTGATAAAGTTACTTTGCTTCTGAATTCTCACATATTATCTGAAGTAGAGCGAATATGTACAACCGCGGCTATAATGAACAAAGGCAAAATTCTTGTAAAGGATCAGATTTCCAATTTGATTAAAGATGGCGAATCGCTCGAGGATGTTTTCATTCGGGTTGTGAAGAGCTAATAATAGGGATATCATAAATGAAAAACAATCTTTCATTGACTGCACGTGTGTGCCATGGTTACCCTTGACCATGTTTCTCCAAAGCTGCTTTGGTTTAATTACCAAAGAAACTGCATTTTCTTTACAATCTCTTTTTGTCACACACATTCGGGGCACCAGTGCACGTGTGTGCCATGGTCACCCTTGACCATGTTTCTCCAAAGCTACTTTGGTTTAATTACCAAAGAAACAGCATTCTCTTTACAATCTCTTTGGAAAAACACGGTCATAGGGGGGCAGTGCTACACGGTTGTTTGGCTTAGTCATTTCACGCGGGGCACTCGCGCTTATTTGCTCAATAATACATCGACTAAATATATCCTGGATTTACAGGATGAACAGGATACTTATAGTGTGTTAAGCCATGGTCCAGGGGGACCATGGCACACGAGCTTTTTTGATTGTACACACGGACGACTGTGCATCCGTGCCACACACATTCGGGGCACCAGTGCACGTGTGTGCCATGGTCACCCTTGACCATGTTTCTCCAAAGCTGCTTTGGTTTAAAATTACTAAAGAAACAGCATTATCTTTACAATCTCTTTGGAAAAACACGGTCATAGGGGGAAGCAGTGCTACACGGTTGTTTGGCTTAGTCATTTTACACGGGGTACTCGCGCTTATTTGCTCAATAATACATCGTCTAAATATATCCTGGATTTACAGGATGGACAGGATACATATAGTGTAATAAGCCATGGTCCAGGGGGACCATGGCACACGAGCTTTTTGATTGTACACACGGAACTGTGCACCCGTGCGAATCTCTTTTTGCCACACACATTCGGGGCACCAGTGCACGTGTGTGCCATGGTCACCCTTGACCATGTTTCTCCAAAGCTGCTTTGGTTTAAAATTACTAAAGAAACAGCATTATCTTTACAATCTCTTTGGAAAAACACGGTCTTGGAGAGCAGTGCTACACGGTTGTTTGGCTTAGTCATTTTACACGGGGTACTCGCGCTTATTTGCTCAATAATGCATCTTTGAATATATCCTGAATTTACAGAATGGACAGGAAACATATAGTATGTTAAGCCATGGTCCAGGGGGACCATGGCACTGTCAAGTCATGCCGGCACGGTTTCCACTTTTTTCTCTTTGACTTTCCGTTTTGCCGGACGGTAAGAGATATTGTATTGAGCCTGGATCTTGAGGTCATCGCGAGTGGCAAGCCGGCCGTAACGGACCAGTTCGTCAAGGAGATCACGAAGAACGGTGTATACTTTGTCACGGGCAACTCTTTGTATAGGTGACTCACTATTATCAGCGGTAGATTTCGCCAGCATGTTGGCCATCTTTGAGGCCATCTCCGGTATCTGGTCCAGTACCGAAAAATCAAATCCAACTTTATCAAGTAGTTCCTTATTGTTCTCAGCGACTTTTTTAATATCCACCAGATCCTGAATGTTATCCGCGTGGGACCCGCCTGCTCTGATCTGACTTACCTTTGTCATCAGCTCATTATTACCATAAAAAGCGACATCGAAAAATGCGAGGCAACTGTAAATAAGGTCATCGGCTATCTCCCGCATCTTCATGAACTCTTTCTGAGACTTGGGCTGATCAAACCGTACATCAAAAAAATCAGCGGTTTTATCCCGGAGTTGATTGCAGAGTTCAGGTATGATTTTCAATTTACTGATATCATACTTGTACTTTTGCAAAGAATCGCTATCACGTGTTCCACGTTCACACAGGTTTTCCGCTATTTGAATAAGCGGCCGAATAGGAATATCAACTACTTTGAGATTATTTAAATCTGTCCCATCGATAAGAGACTTGATAAGCGGTAAACCTTCTCCATCACTCATACATCAGCCTTTCTTTTAGTGTGCGTAAATGATGGTTATATTACACTACCGCGTTCGCGGCAGAAACCATTTCATGTGCTTGAAATAAGAGAATCGGGATTTTGTCTGGTGCAGGAGTGCTGTTCAGCGGGTCTTCACGTCTGCCTGGTATGGTTTTTTTTCTCGTTTATACCAGGTCTGCACCGGATTTGTGATACATGACTATTGGTAATATGTAATCTGCCCACCAATGTGTAAAGTTTTTTTTATGAACAATCCGTTTTTTTAATGAAAAGGCGGATTTCGCCTTTTTTGCAATTGGAAGCTTGTAGAGCTTTTAATTATTGTAGCAATCGATATCTATAACACACACGTTTTCCCTGTAGGGGAAACATTGAAAGAACATTATGATCATCATAAATGTAAAACAAATCATTTTTATTATGTTCAATGCCAAATTTCCCAGATAGTATGTTTCCCCTACAGGGAAAAAGGATTGTTGTTTTTTCTTTTTTTGCTACAATAATATAGGCCCTACAGGCCATTTTTGATCATTAACAAAATCGAGTACAAAATTTTATTGGAAAAAATTATTTGCCCTTTCATTAGATTTTTCTAATAGACAATTTGGGGTAAATCCGATTCCGCCAAAGTGAAAGTAAATCATATTCCGATAATGTTCCTGGGTTCTATATTCGCATGTTAAAAACTTTATCTTAACGATATTTGCATTTATTTCCTCACCTGATGTATTTGTAATTTCAGGATGCCCGTTTGTACATCGTGCATATCACACTCAACTCTGGGCCCCGCAGGAGAACATTTGAGAATGCAGATTACCGATAACATAGAGTTCTTACAAGTCCCCCTGCGGGGCGATGCATCGAAGTACCCGAAGAGGTGGATTCAGGGGAGGCATTTGTTTTGTGTTTCAAAAGTACAGCTGTTTTAAACAGATACTATATAGTATGTCCACCCATTAAAAGGCGCGATACACCAAAACCTAAAGTAAACAGAGGTTATCATGACAAAAAGAGTGGTAAAGAGCAGCAGACCTAAAATCCCTCTCCACGCGTTGGTCCAGGAAGCTTTCGACCTGAAATGTATCTGTAATAATGACAGAGCATATCTTGCAGATAGCAATTTCGACTGGTCAATGATCGATTCTCTTGAAAAAACCGCTAAAGCGTGCGCAAGAGCTGAAGCTGTCTGGGTTGCAACAAAAAATGACTGCATGATAAGGACAGAACGATTGAATCAGCTTGCCTGTGAATGCCGTAAGGTAAGGACATTCATATCGCAACAGCTTCGCTCAGCAGCTCAAATGCAAAAAGAGACGATAAAACTTCCCTGGTACTCACTGAGGCATAGCTATGCCGATATCGTACAGGATATTTATGATCTTTTTGCCAGCTGTAAAAGCAGACAGGAAATTCTTTCCAAAGCAGGATTTGACATGTCGGTTGTGGAACGGGCAAAAGAGAAAGCTCTTGAGCTTACAAAACTGGTTGCCCTCACAACTAATGAGAGTGCTGCGCTTTCACAGGAGCTAAAAACAAGAGATAAGGTATTTAAGGAGCTGGACAGCATGGTTATCGCTGTGCGGCAGATGGCAATATTGGCGCTAAGTGTTTATCCGGAGCGAGCTGCCCGGTATCGAAGTGAGTACAACCGAAAAAAGAATAGCAGAAGAGTACGTGGAAAAAAACGTAGAGTATAAAAACATTTTTTTTGCACATTTTATTGGATCGCTCCAGCTTGTATACGGATCGCATCGGTAAGTATACAGATCGGCCCAGTTTGTATACGGATCGGCTGTATAAATATATGGATCGCATCAGTTAGTATAGTGATCGGCCGGGCAAGTATACGGATCGGCCGGGTTAGTATACGGTTTTGCAGGGGTTATTTTGGTTAAAAGTGGCAGGAAAAATGGGATTTTGTTGATGGAAATCCAGAAAAGATTCGCCCGTGTACCCCGAATAAGTGTAACAAAAATGAAATACAATTAAACAAACGTGCGCACGTGTGTCTTTCTCATGTGTGATAAATAAAGATCGCAGAACAATCTGTGTGGCACGTGTCGCCACTTCGATGTTACTCAGCGCAAGGCCTCGACCGTGCTCTCTTTTCATTTATTCATTACATATTCATTTGTTACAACCCATGTAATTGGTTGCTGGAACCTTTTGGATCATTGCATTTTAGTTTTTTATACTTTTATTTCTAAGGGTCGATTATATATACATTAATTGTGATTAATAAGCAGAAATTACGGGAATTAGTATCTATAAAATACCGCAATGTGCTGCGTGGTGGTTATCATATGTCGGCTTTGCCGATCCGCACACCATGTCTGCACAATTGTCGTTATTGTGCTTATTAATACATTGTCTAAATCAGATGTCCTGCATTTCAGGATTGACATGATACTATTAATGTATTAAAGCCATGGTCCAGAGGGACCATGGCACAGTGCGCGCACAAACGCACATAATCAGAAAGGTGAAAGTTCTTTTCGGGTAGACGCTCTCCGGCCCGTAATCAACTGTAACTGCGTCACCGTGAGGTGAGGTGGGGAGCAACAGAAGACGAATGACTAGTCCGTAAACCGAAATGTTGAACTCGATTCGGCCAGCCTGTTCAGCGAGTCTGCTGTGATTGTGCGAAGCTCAAATCCTAATAAGGACTGTTCGTCACGCTGAGGGGTAGCGTGCAAAAGCGATTACGAAGACAGGAGGGTGGTTGGAGATGGAATGGTTAAGAAGGTTATGTGTGAGAAGTGCGGAGACCTGCACACTTTAAGAACTGGTGTTCATGGCTGTAAGCCCGAAGAGCCAGATGTGCAGGAGTCAGAGCATTCATAAGAGCGATGAAATCGGGTAATGCCGATGGAGCAAAGGGATGTAGGGAGATGGATACGCAATGAATGGAAAAGCTGAAAACAAATTAGCGACAGTGCCCATGTTGGCTAAGCAAGCTAAAGAGACACAAGCACGATGGTGCTGGGTTGAATCGGCTGTCTGGACAGAACGTATGTTGACTGCTCTTGAACAAAGAGTAAAAAGAGGAGTGTGGTTTAGCCTTATTGACAAGGTTTGCTCTAAGAAGAATCACTATTCAGCTTTTGCGAAAGTAAAAGAAAACAAAGGAGCTTCGGGAGTGGATCATGTGACAATTGAGATGTTCGATGAGAATCTTGAAACGAATGTCGAATTGTTGCATTGTTAACTCAAAGATGGTATATATCATCCACAGGCAATCCGTCGGAAATACATTCCCAAGCCTGGAAAGCAAGGGGAGAAAAGGCCGTTAGGCATACCGACAATTCGCGACAGGGTGGTACAACAACACGAGAAAATGATTGCGGTGTTTGCTTTTCAGAGGTGCTCTGTTGAAGTGGTTGAGTTTGTTCCGTACGCAATCTCTTTCGCCAATTGTACACGGTATTTTTGGAAATTCCTAATGTCCCCGCAATTCCCAGTGTATTGAGATTCCCACCTTGTAGCCTAGTTTATTTTCTAATTCACCCTCCGGAATCTTCTGGATCAGTGTACCTGTCAGTTCTTTAATTAAATCGTGAACTCCTTGTAAATCCTTGATTCCACGTTCTTTAATTAGTGTTCTAAGAGCTGGGTTGCCGTGTTCTTTGCGGGCCATGGTAAACCGCCATAGGTGTGTAGTTATTAAAAATAATCGTTACACCATCTAAAAGAGGTTTACACATAATTTAAGGCGCTCTCATGTCTTTCTTTGATTTCACCAATTTTACTTATTAATGTTACTATTCAACCAATTATACCGTTTATTCAGCCAGTTACTAAGTTCACTTACTTCGCCATTATATGAACCAGTAACAATTCTATTCGGCCAGACCTCGGTATTTAATATATCCCAACGTTTGAAATTGTTATTTGCCGCATTAGTCAGTCGAGAAGCATTAAAAGAAATATTGGAAATTTCATTTAGCAATTCGCTTTTCTTTTCATTCCATCTGTATTTTACTTTTAAAGCAAATTTCGGATCTTCAAACAGCCTTGAAATCCATTTTGAATTTCTAATATAATAATCTTCAGGATTATCGCATCCGTTCATGGTGTTATTCCCTGATGATATATCAAAATCCCATAATGGCCCCATAAATATTTTGTTATCTTTGTAAAACATATACACTGATTTCCAAAAGATTGCATCATTATTTTTTGTAAACTCATTAACCAGATACCAATCAATAAAGGAAGCTACATCGATATACTTAGCATAACCATTTATTTCATTTGCAAAATCATTAGAATAAATGATATTTTCAACTTCTTGTATTTTTGATTTTATTGAATCAAATTGAGATACACCTGGCTCTTCTGGCTCTTTAAATGAAAATGGAACTCCTCTTGTAGTCGTAAAATTGAACTTTTCATCAAGCGATGCATTAACTTCCAATAGAAATTCACCCTTATCTAAATCAATATCAACACGATTTTTATCCATACGGATTTGCTCAACAATTTGATAAACACCGATATAATTATTATTTAATACAACTTCTACCATTCGACTATTTGGTGTCCACTTGAGATTGTTAAAAACTGATAAGCCTAAATCAAACGCGAATGTTGTTCTTAAAAGTGTTTTATCTGAATAATTTGCTAATAAAACCCATCTTTTATTAGATTGCATGCCTAATACTGATTGTTTTGCATCAAGCTTAAGTGTATAAGGTTTTTTAGGAAAGTTCCAAGTTGTATTCCCTCTCCCTTTTATCTCAAGATTCCCTAAATCTGTAATTGTTCCATTATCATTGAGTATTGCATGGCCATTTATCCAGTCTTCTTTAGTATCAACAGGCTGCATATCATCCGTTGAAATCTTTAGAAAAGGTAGATATGGTTCTAAAACGACAATTGTATAATTCCCGGAAACTTTAGTGTGCGTTTCAGTTTCTGCCTTGTTAGCTATTATTTGCGTTGTTCCAATACCAATCAAAGTTACTTCGCCGGTGCTTGAATCAACGGTCGCTATAGAAGGGTTTTCGCTGGAATAGCTAACGGCTCCATCGCCAACACCACTCACTGTATTGATATATGTACCACTACCAAGCATTTTTAAAATATCGGTACCATCGGCAAATACAATTGTTGAGGGGCTTTTATTTTTTACGGTCAGTGTATAATTTGCACTTACAGCTTTAAAGCTATCTGTTGACGCTTTATTTGCGGTAATTAGTGTTGTTCCAATACCAATCAAAGTTACTTCGCCGGTGCTTGAATCAACGGTCGCTATGGAAGGGTTTTCGCAGGAATAGCTAATGGCTCCATTGCCAACACCACTCACTGTATTGATATATGTACCATTACCAAGCATTTTTGTAACATCGGTACCGTCGGCAAATACAATTGTTGAGAGTTTTTTATCTGTTACGGTCAGTGTATAATTTGCACTTACAGCTTTAAAGCTATCTGTTGACGCTTTGTTGGCGGTAATTAGTGTTGTTCCAAAATCAATCAGAGTTACTTCGCCGGTGCTTGAATCAACGGTCGCTATGGAAGGGTTTTCGCAGGAATAGCTAATGGCTCCATCGCCGACACCACTCACTGTATTGATATATGTACCATTACCAAGCATTTTTGTTATATCGGTACCATCGGCAAATACAATTGTTGAGAGTTTTTTATCTGTTACGGTCAGTGTATAATTTGCACTTACAGCTCTAAAGCTATCAGTTGACGCCTTATTTGCGGTAATTAGTGTTGTTCCAATACCAATCAAAGTTACTTCGCCGGTGCTTGAATCAACGGTCGCTATGGAAGGGTTTTCGCTGGAATAGGTAATGGCTCCATCGCCAACACCACTCACTGTATTGATATATGTACCACTACCAAGCATTTTTGTTATATCGGTACCATCGGCAAATACAATTGTTGAGAGTTTTTTATCTGTTACGGTCAATGTATAATTAGCACTTACAGCTTTAAAGCTATCTGTTGATGCCTTATTTGCGGTAATTAGTGTTGTTCCAATACCAACTAATGTTACTTCTCCGGTGCTAGAATCAACCGTTGCTATGGAAGGGTTTTCGCAGGAATAGCTAATGGCTCCATCGCCAACACCACTCACTGCATTGATATATGTACCATTACCAAGCATTTTTGTTATATCGGTACCATCGGCAAATACAATTGTTGAGAGTTTTTTATCTTTTACGGTCAGTGTATAATTTGCACTTACAGCTTTAAAGCTATCTGTTGACGCCTTATTTGCGGTAATTAGTGTTGTTCCAATACCAGTCAAGGTTACTTCGCCGGTGCTTGAATCAACCGTTGCTATGGAAGGGTTTTCGCTGGAATAGCTAACGGCTCCATCGCCGACACCACTCACTGTATTGATATATGTATCACTACCAAGCATTTTTGTTATATCGGTACCATCGGCAAATACAATTGTTGAGAGTTTTTTATCTTTTACGGTCAGTGTATAATCTGCACTTACAGCTTTAAAGGTATCTGTTGACGCTTTATTTGCGGTAATTAGTGTTGTTCCAATACCAATCAGAGTTACTTCGCCGGTGCTTGAATCAACGGTCGCTATAGAAGAGTTTTCGCAGGAATAGGTAATGGCTCCATCGCCAACACCACTCACAATATTGATATATGTACCATTACCAAGCGTTTTTGTTATATCGGTACCATCGGCAAATACAATTGTTGAGAGTTTTTTGTCTTTTACGGTCAGTGTATAATTTGCACTCGCTGCTGTAAAGTTATCTGTTGACGCCTTATTTGCGGTAATTAGTGTTGTTCCAATACCAATCAAAGTTACTTCGCCGGTGCTTGAATCAACCGTCGCTATGGAAGGGTTTTCGCTGGAATAGCTAATGGCTCCATCGCCAATGCCACTCACTGTATTGATATATGTACCGTTACCAAGCATTTTTGTTACATCGGTACCGTCGGCAAATACTATTGTTGAGGCAATTGGATCTGATATGTTATTTGGAGTAATCTGACAACCCATATAAAAAAGCATTAGAAATATTACTCCAAATTCGATAATCCTTTGTTTCATCATTAATTCTTTATTAGTAACCATCTGGTAAAACACGTCCGGAAAGATATTAAAACTATTGACATCTAAAATTTATTTTAAATTACATTCCGATTTTATTGATTCCCAGAATGGAATCAGAAATTTTTGAATTTCAGATGCTTTGGATTTAGGCAGCTCTATTAGGAGTCCTTTGAAATAATCAAATTCAGATACACTGTGATTTTTTGCAATGGCACAAAATGAGTAGATAACAGCAGACTATTTTGCAGCATTTTGAGATCCAGGAAACGTGGAATTTCTTTCTGCCGAGCGCTACAGGTCTTATCGCATTTTCAATAAGGATATTGCTGATCTCGACACGACCATCTGTTAGATGCCTGATCTCACGTAATTTGACCGCTCCGTCTCAAACAATTTGACCGACATATCTAACCAAAAATGACCGGTCTCTTGATTTCCTGATATTCCTATTTGCCTTTTGTTCACCAGTCCCGCCTGCATAATGACGCACTGTACTGCCGTGCTGGATAGTATATATCGGCGTTTCCGCCGTTCCATACACCATGTCTGCACAATTGATGTTGTTGTACCTTTACTCAATTTTTCAAGTTCTCGCCTGTCTTTTTTTTTGGCGACACAACTACTATCCCGGAATGATATAAAAAATGATAACATACAACCATTTTCATTCATTGTCTATGAAAAGAGCGATGGGCGACATTGGCTATTCTCTGATCTATTGTAATAATGGGGTAAGTACCAGGTCCACATAACCGGTGTAAGCCGTGAACATGTTCCGAATGCAGACTCTTATTGAGAACAAGATCAACATGACCACGAGTCGTAATTTTCTAGTGGTTTCAGTTATCTTCACTCTGGGCGGCGGCGGGGTTGTCCTCAATCTCGTTCTTCCGCAGGACATTGAACATGTTGAGAAATCGGAAGAAGTCACGTGACATGTGTATTAATACGAAACGCAGCAACGCTCAATCGCTGGACATTGCAGAGAAAAGGAGAACGTAATGGACATCTACATGCAAGCAGCCTTTCATGAGGCACAAATCGGGTTGGCCGAGGGCGGGTATTCCGATCGGCTCGGTGCTCGTTCACCAGGGAAGAATTATCGGTAACGGGCATAACCGGCGCGTACAGAAAGGGAGTGCTATTCTGCACGCCGAGATGGATGCGCTGGAAAATGCCGGACGGCAAATTGCCCAGGTCTACCGCGAATCGGTTTTATACACGACATTATCGCCCTGCCCCATGTGCAGTGGCGCTATCGTGCTCTACGGGATTCCAAAATTAGTAATTGGTGAAAACCAGACATTCCAGGGTGAAGAGGCATGGCTTAAGTCACGTGGAGTTGCCATCAATGTGCTTCAGGAGGAGGCATGTATCACGCTGATGAGAGATTTTATTTTACAAAAGCCCATGCTGTGGAACGAAGACATCGGGGTTTAGGGATTCGAAAACGATCACCGTGTGCCTGAAGCCGAATTATTGGGATCGGGATCAGTACTGCTGCTGTTTTTAAAAAAAGCCTGGAAGCGGAAGAGCTGACAATTGTATAATCACCAATATTTAGTTGAATGCATGGGACGTTCTATACACAACCGAGGGTGAAAAGTTATGCCACATTAACAAAAATGGTACAGATTTATTTGAGATGAATAGTACTCCTTTTAGGTAACCGTTCGGTATTCTACACTACTATTTATCTTGCGTGACTAAATTCCAGGGAAGATATTGCTCCAGATTGGAAGCTTTTTCATTCGGTAGCTTTTCAAGAATTGTTTTTATATACTCCCGGGGTTCCCTCTCGTGCAGCTTTGCTGTTGCGATTATGGAATAAATAACCGCTCCTCTCTGTGCTGTAGCTTCAGATCCTTTGAACAGATAATTTTTACGACCAAGTGCAACCGGTCGTATGGCGTTTTCAACCAGATTATTACTTAATTCAACTCGTCCATCTTCAAAAAGGGCACTAAAACTTTCCCACTGGCCTAAAGCATAATCCAAGGCTTTACGTGTAGGACTCTTTGGTAAATGATTCGGTGCTTCCGAAATCATCCAATCCTTAAATGTTGCAAATTCCTTTTTCATGATATCACAGCGCATATCGCAACGCTGCTCATATGTCAAACTATCTTTTATTGCTTCCTGCTTAATAATAAACCATCTTCGTATTGTAGTAAGTGCATATTCAGAAGTCTTCTTATCATAGTCAAGAGCAGTTTCGAACTTTCTCCGGACATGCGCCATACATGCAGCACGAGTAATAGAAGAGCGTCTTGCAAGCTCATCGTAACCCATTTGACGGCATCTTTTTGACCTTCGATAATCTTGCCGCCCCATTCCAGGTTACCGGCATTAATGAACTTCTTCTTAAAATTTCCACTACATGGGTGTTTCAAAAAATGAAACACTTTTCCATTGGGGTTTATTGATCCAGGTATTTTTTACAAAGTAATTTTTATTGCATAAAGAAACTTTATAATCTAACTGCTTGCAATAACCGCAGCGCAGTAAGACGTATAACCAACCAGAAAGGATTTATATGCAGAAAACAAGACTATCAGCCATGATTGCTCCGCTTTTTATTTCGGGGCTTTTATTATCAAATTGTACGAATCCCTGTGATCCGGACTCCGTTTCTGCGGAAACACCCGTTAATTCCCGGCAGGCTGGAATACTCCCTTTCACACCGCCCGCTGTTCAGTATGTGACACTTTCGCAAGGATCAAGCGGCTCAGCAGTAACCATGATGAAAACTCTCCTGAAGATTGCAGTGCCCGAGGTCACAGTTTCAAGCACTTTTGACGCAGCGACGAAAAGCCAAGTGATGAAGTTTCAATCACGTTTTAACTTGGAATCTGATGGCGTAGTAGGACGTAATACATGGAGACAGCTACTGCAGATTTCAAAAGGATATAAGCAGTGCATGATGTTTGGTAAGGTGATTCATATTTACGAGACAAGCTCCTCAGAACAGGTTGTACCGGGGCTGGGTGTTGCAGGTGTTCGCGAAAAACTGAGTGTGATGAAGCTTGGTGGAGTTGATAATTCAGCGATAACCGCCAAGATCAACTGCGGTTTTTTTGACACGAAGAGAACCGGTACCGAATCGAATCCGGTTTCGGAGCATGCGGGGGCCCTGATGATAAATGGTGTGATCACCCAGGAGAAGCTAATGGATGCTTGGGATGTGGGGCAATACGTTGCGTTCATTCATTACAATAACGGTCAATCGGAGGTGAAGAGAATCACTGTGAGTGATCTTACAGCGCTCAAACAGACTACCCGTTTTGTAATCGGAAGCGGTTTCAGTGTCGTGGTGAAGGGGAAACCGTACATCGACTACTCCACACAGATCGGCATATCGCCATCACAGCGCACGGGGCGGACTCTTTTCGGCAACAAAGCAGATGGTTCTTTCCTGCTTGTGGTGGTGGATGGAGCAAGCAAGGCTAACAGCACAGGGATCACGGGACAAGAAGGTGCGGCCATTATGCAGGAACTCGGTGCTCAGAACGCGGTGTCCTTTGACGGCGGCGGCAGCTCTACAATGGTCACCAGTTTCTCAACAGTCAGGAATACTCCATCTGATGGTGCTGAGAGAAGCATCGGTAGTGCGATATTTGTTCGTAAAGTAAATTCGCAGCCTTATATCCTCGGGGATATTGATGGTAATGGAAGTGTTAATTCTATTGACTTTGCATTACTCAGAAAACATATCCTGGGTATATCTGAGGTTTCAGGAGTTCAGGCTAAAGCAGCAGATGTTAATTCAGATGGATCAATCAATTCCATCGATTTTGCTCTAATGCGACAATATATTCTTGGAATTATTACTAAATTCCCTTCATGAAACTAACCTGGATATGAATCATTCTTAAGTATCTGATTGTAAGGCAAATGGCAGGTCTTACAGTCATAATTTTTTAATACCAAATAAACCGCACGTGTCTCACCAGAGTGTGGCTATTAATAAAAACTCCGGCTATGACAGGGGGCATCTTTTTCCTGCCAGGGATGTTAAATATAATAGGAAGGGTTCGCTCGCGTGCGTTGTCCCGATTGCCACGAAGAATTTTTCGTGGCATTCTCCTGTCGCCAGCGTAACTGAGCATAATTCGGCTACACTTCGAGCAAGAACAATCAGACACGACTGCGACATTACTCGTGAATTAAAACAGCACGTTATAATTTCCCCTTACTCAATATTTTCAAATATCGCGAAATTGTTATACTTTCAGTTGATAATGTTTTGTTTGCAAAAGTATACTTGCCTTACACAAGTGTCACGCACAATACCGCAATGTGCTGCGTGGTGGATATAATTATCGGCTTTGCCGTACTTTACACCATGTCAGTACAAATGCGAGTTATTATGCTGCGCGCCTTTCACAAATGCATTTTTCCATCAAAATATTTCCGGTTTTTTTCATATATTTCATACTTCGAAAAAACAATTAACATTCGAATTGAAGCAAATCCATTTGTAAAAGGCACTGTATTTGTTTTTCCTATTCACTGTAAAAACATTGTAAATAGGGTTTACTCATTTTAAAGACCAGGTCCTTCAAATATGTTCTCGAAAGCATCTTGTGAATTCCATTTCTTTGCGCGATTTAACAAATCAGTCCTCGTTTCTTGAAAACGATTCCCTCGAAAACCGCTCAAAAGGAAAATTTACTTCCATATTTTCAAAGAACAATTTATACGGTAAAACGGTTCGGACCGGTCATTTTGTTAATTAATACTTCCCAGTTAAGCACGTTTGGAGTAGCCGCCAAATTAGTACTTAGTAGAGAAGATTTTAAAACGCTGAGGCCGCAAAGGGCGCAGAGGGTAAACGCTTTGCGTTTAAGAAATTCAGTAGTGATTAAAAGAAATACTTTCCTGTAAATGCAAAGCGTTTATCCTCTGCGTACTGTTTTTCCGAACCCTTTTTTACCTCTGCGTCTTATCTCAGCGTTTACCTCCTTGTGTTGCATCCATATTTTCAAAGAATAGCTTACTCGATAAAACGATAAGTCCTTCATTTTGTTAATCAAGATTTACCGGCTTAGTAACTAATGAGAAATAATATCGATTTCAGTGTTCCAAAAACATTCTTTTGGAATCGCTTTATACGATTTACATTTTGAATGTTTTGTTTTTTCTGATCTCTCCTATATGTATTTCGTTCACCAGAACCAGCCAGCACAATAAATCATTAGACACAAAACTGCCCAATTCTACTTCCTCAATAATCTTAAATCTTCAGGTCCCAAACTTGACACTCTAATCTTAATACTGCTGCCTAAAATTCACCTTTTCTATATTATATAGTTTTCTGGCTAATCCTCTTTTATAAGGATCGGTTCAAGGTTATGTTTAAAATTTGCATAAAATTTTCTTTACGTTTCTTACAAAAAATTCAGATCTATTCCCAAAAACCTTAAATTAATAACGAATCGCGTGTGCCACGGTCCCCCGGACCGTGGCTTTATACAAAAACTACAAACAGTAAATTTACACTATTAAAGTAAATATTTGTGTGGAGCTGTATTACAATTGAATAAAAAAAACATGGTCGTGGCGACCATGGCACAGCGCGCTATGTTTGGGATTAAGAACACAAAACCCTTACAGGGTAATTTCCAATGTGTAAACAATTTACGCAGGGTAAGAAACCCTGCGCTATAAGAGGATAACCCCTTTGGGGTATAAAGAATAAAGCAGACATTTTTCAATTTGAAAACTAAACAAAAATTAACTTAACGCACATGAGCAGAGGGGTATCCCGATTGGAAAGAGTATCAAACATGTCCGTGAGCCGGCACGAGGAAACAGTAATGAACTACTTACGTCTATTGTTTGCATTGTCATTTGCTTTGTTAACCGGGTGCGGATCTCTTTAATCGTTGTTTGGGAGGCGGTGATCCTCCAAGTCCTTACAAATTAAACAAACCAAGTGATTCTCTCTTTGTAAGAGAATTGTTATATAGTAATGGATTGATAACAACACTATCTTTGAAAATAATGGGAATCCAGAGTAATAAACTGTTAGTTATTGTTGTTATCCTAAAGGCAATGTACTTGTTTTGCCATGTATTATTGATAGTTTGCCCAAGAATCTTTTTCTACCATGTCCAACCTTTTCTGAGATGACATTTCTGCTTGAATAAATGTAAGCCAATGGCGTATGCTTCATATATTGAAGTCATCGAAATGAATTTTCAATAAAGTTATTACATCTCTTGTATCGGATAAAGTTTATAAATCACTACAACAAGAGCTGATGATACGACCGGAGGCTGGTGCACTTATTAAAGGTAGTGGTGGCTTAAGAAAAATAAGGTGATCTTAAAGATACCAGGAAACGTGGTGGATTGAGAATTATTTATTATTTCGGTGAATCTGATAAAATTTACATGCTTTTTGCTTACAAGAAGAACCAACAAGAAGACCTTACATCAACACAATTGAAAGGTTTAAAACAGATCGTAACGGAGTGGTTATTATGAAAGAACAGGATTTTAATAAACTTGTTGAGAGTATTAAAGAAGCTGGTGAAATTAAAAATGGAATAGTAAAGCCGAGCCGTGTCTTCCGGCATAAAAAACCAGACATTAAGGCAATCAGGAAAAGGCTGAATGTATCTCAGAATGAATTTGCAACAATGATTGGTGTAAGCAAGAGTACACTTCAAAACTGGGAACAAGGCAGAAGAGAACCTGATGGCCCGGCAAGAGCTCTGCTTCAAGTTGCAGATAAAAACCCTAAAGCCGTTTTTGAAGCTCTTTGTAAAGAGGACTAATAAGAATTTGAGGAGCTATGATTTCATGTAAGCTTGATCATCGAAACTTCAGTAATATCACACGTGTGCCCCGGTGTAAAAAAAGCAAATAAAGATAACAACCGTGTGCCACGGTCCCCCGGACCGTGGCTTTTATCAAAATCTACAAACGAGGATTGTTATTTTGAGTCCCCAGAGTTAATTATATTCGACTACAGCATTTTATCTTTGGGGATTCTCTTTATATTCTAATATAGTAAACAACATACTCTCTTCTAATCAAAATAAAAATTTCACCGAGTCAACCATTTTGTATAATGCGTGTCAAGATATATATTCCTTGTAAATAAATTTTCGAGGGTTATCCACTATTACCAACGGTTGCCCTCTCGCTTCATCTACTTTTTACAAGGAGGCATCATGCGGCTTTCCCGTTTGATGTATGCAATAGCTGTTTTTTTCTTTTTGACGGTTCAGGTTGTAGCCCAATACTCGGCTTCATTACCTTACCGTGATGTAAGTGTGACTATGGATAACGGAGTTGCGTCTTTCAAAGGCGCTCCATTAACCGGCGAACCGGGGCAACCGTTCATGCCGGTATACACCGTGACATTTCTCCTTCCATCTGATGCTGATTTTACCAATGCAAAGGTAACGCTTGAAAATCAGACCGAAAAAGAGCTTGAGGGAACGTTTGATGTTCAGCCAGCTCTCCCGACCATAATTGATAACAAACCTGTTTGGCCAAACGGACGCAAAATCATTGATGGAAAAGACATCGGCATATATAGCCGGAATGACTTTTTCCTGCGGACTTTAAAGGAAAAGTCCAATTCGGTGCAATGCGCGACTATAAACTTGTAGAAATTACCGTGTATCCGTTCCGGTATAATCCCGTAAGCCGTAAACTTCGAATGGTCACAGGAGGAACGATTGCCCTTACAATTCAAGGTTCCGGCACAACAACAAAACCGGTAATTCAAGGCTCCGGCACAACATTCAAACCGGCACCTTCTGTAAGAGACGCTGAAAGCGCAGAAGAAAAATGGATAAAAAACAATGTCGCAAACCCTCAAACTCTTCAGGATTACGGCATTCAGAGCGAAACGAATTTATTACAGTCCCGGGCAGCTTCTGTTTCGGGCGAGACATATGCAATTATTACCACAAACGCCATTGTAAATGGCTCAACACAGTTTAGTAACCTTGTCGCACTCAAACAACAAAAAGGTTTTAATGTCATTACTGTGACAGAGAATGTTTGGGGAGGTGGAACTGGTGATCAAGCAGCAAATAATATACGTACATGGCTTAAAAACAATTATGCTTCTCAAAATATTCACTATGTTTTGCTTATTGGAAATCCTCACCCGACGACAGGTGATGTTCCAATGAAAATGTGCTGGCCAGAATACTCCTGGACAACAGATTATGAAACTCCTTCAGACTTTTTTTATGCTGAACTTTCTGGGGACTGGGATATCAACAATGATGGGCACTCTGGTGATTATACAGATTTTAGAATTGCAGGCGGGCCTGATCAATATGCTGAAGTCGCAGTAGGCAGGATCCCAATTTATAATAGCAATATGACTAAACTAGATAATATCATTCAGAAAATTATCCGCTATGAAAATCAAACCGCTGTTGAATGGCGGCGCTTCGTTTTACTTCCCATGGAACCCTTGGGATCAAACGATCATGGATATCATATCGGTGAACGGATAAAAACAGATTACCTGGAACCGAAATCTTTAAAAAGTTATCGTCTTTATGATCACTTTAATGTAAGTGCTCAAAAAATTCTCAATGAGGTAATAGATCTTAATCCTCCGGCAGAAGGCCCGGAATGCAGTGAAACCCGCGTACTCGATGTCTGGAAAAAAAACAGATTTGGATTAGTGGTCTGGTCCACACATGGAAATCCCGATTTCGCAGCTGGGGTATTATCCTCTTATAACACAGAATACCTGGATGATCAGCATCCATCAATCGTTTTTCAAGGTAGTTGTTTGAATGCTCGTCCTGAATTAAGCACTAACCTTGCGTATTCTCTCCTTGCTAACGGCGCGATAGCTACGATAGCAGCAACACGTGTTTCCTGGGGCTTCAGTATCGATGATCCCAGATCTGGTTCAGGTATCCTTTCAGCCTTTGTACAAAATGTGGTCAGAGATAGTATGGAAGTAGCACCTGCCCTTAATCTCCTCAAATCCCAAACTCAAGTCAACGGTTCAGATGACTGGATGAACTGGCTCGATTTCAACGTGTATGGTTGTCCTGATCAAGCATTAAACCTTAAACCAAGTGTGATAGTTGAACCAACAAATCTTAATGCAACAGCCATTTCATCCAGCCAGGTCAATCTTTCCTGGACCGATAATTCAACAGATGAAACAGGATTCAGTATTGAACGTGCTTCCTATAATGGCTATTTCACCCCAATCGCAACTGTGGGCCCAAATGTCACCTCATATCAGAACTCCGGGCTCTCTACAGGTATGCAGTATCAATTCCGTGTAAGTGCGTTGAAGAGTGCCGATACATCTCTTCCTTCAAATGTCGCTTCCACCTTTACTCTTGGCTCAATGATAAATCCTCCTGCAGGTGTAATGGCTCAATCAACTGAAAATGGTCGATTGTGTATTTCCTGGAATCCTGTAACCGAGGCAACATCGTATACTGTATGGATTTCAACTACAAACGGCGGTCCGTATGTGATAGCCCGGTCTGAATTAGGCATTACCTACTGCTATTTCGATTTGACACCTGGAGAAAACTACTATTTTGTAGTAACTGCGGTAACACCAAACGGAGAAAGTCCTTATTCCGCTCAAGTCAATGCGATAGCGCCACTTATGACTCCGGCTAATCTTACAGCAACATCCATTTCCACCACAGAGATTCAACTTTATTGGCCATATTCAAGTATAAGTAATCAGTTGGATGGCGTAAGTTGTGAAATCGAATATGCTACGAATGATACATTTACACTTTTAACTATATACGATAATGTTCTAAGTGGCAATTACTCCGATCTTAGCGGATTGACACCTGGGACCACCTACAAATTTCGTATTAGAGCTAAAAAAGGTACGTTCTATTCAGAATATTCCAATATAGCTACTGCAAGGACTTCTCCACTTATGATCACTGCATCTGCAGGGGCGAACGGCTCGATAAGTCCAAACGGCAGTGTTGAGGTAATCACATACTCCAGCCCGACTTTTTCAATCACTCCCGACAGCGGCTATGAGGTCGATACAGTTGTTGTTGACGGAACAAATATGGGGGCAATCACTTCATATACGTTTAACGAAGTGTATGAGAATCACACGATTTCAGCTACATTCAAGCTACATGTCAATAAATACGAAGCAGAAAGCGCAACACTGTCGGGCGGCGCGAATGTTAATACCAATCATACCGGATATTCCGGGGCGGGGTTCGTTGATGGTTTCTATTACAGTACCACTGCTCAGGTATCATTTCACGTAAACGCTGAGATTTTCGGAAACTATGAAATCGCATTGCATTATTCTGCCGGCAACGGAACAAGCACCAATACCGGGTTATATGTCAATGGCGTGAAGATAAAGAATATCAATTGTCCTGCTACGGCTGATTGGAATACCTGGGCGGATAAACTGGATACAGTAGCGCTCAATGCCGGCGATAATACAATAGAATACAAAGCCGAGAGCTCGGTCAGCAGTTGTATAAATCCCGATTTTATCGTCCTTACATACAAAGGAGAAGCGACATACACGATCACCGCATCGGCAGGGGCTAACGGCTCAATTAACCCCAGCGGCAGCGTGATAGTGAACATCGGCAACAGCCCGACATTCACGATCTCTCCCAACAGCGGTTACCAGATCGACATGGTTACGGTCGACGGGACGAATCAGGGTGCTATTACATCTTATACTTTTAATTATGTATCTGCAAATCACACAATTTCCGCAACATTCAAGACCTCAACTGGTTTCCCTGATCCGACAAAATGGTACAAAATCGCTACCAGGTCCAATACCAACCAATGCCTCGATGTTACCGGCGGTAATTATGCGAACGGCACAGCGGTTGAGCTTTGGCAAAAGACTAATGTCAATCAGGAGTTCCAGTTTAAGGATGCCGGCAGCGGATATTACACCATCACCTGTCGCGGCAACACAAATTACTCCATTGACATGAGCGGCAATTTTGCAAACGGCCAGACATTAAAGCTCTGGAACACTCAAACCTATAACGCTAATCAGAAATTTAAGCTGGTTCCGATTACCAGTGGATATTACAGGATAGAAAGCAGCAATTCCGGATATTCAATCGATAACACCGGGAACACAGGTAACGGAGTGGAGCCATATCTGTGGGCTTCCGATAATAACAATGTTAACCAGCATTGGGTGATTACAGTAGTGCCTTGATAAGCAAGTAACTCATACTCGATTGACCTGCCGTGCATGTGGCCGGCAGGTTTGCTTTTTTCGAGGGGTGTGCCAAACCGATTGCAGAATACGGTGATGTTTCGTTTGTAATTTATGCCGGCTGAATCTTCCGGAGCACAAAAACTTGCCCGATGCCCCGTGTAAAAAAAGTAAACAAAGATAACAACCGTGTGCCACGGTCCCCCGGACCGTGCTTTTATATGATTTAAGTCCATTTCAAATAGGCTCTGGGCTCCCTTCTACTTAAATATAAAAGCTATTATTTCAATTTTTGAATTTCCAGAAATAAGCGGGCATTTTTTACTGCAGACTTGATCTTTTAATCTGTTGCGGATTATTCCTTCGTTGTTCATTAATTCATCAATTTGGGAATCTGTAAATCTGGCAACTTTTTTGGTGTCAAAAAACCTTTAAATGCTTTTCGATAATTTTCGCGTTTTTTGAGTACCGTTTCCCACGATAGACCTGCTTGTGCTCCTTCTATTATCAGCATTTCAAAAAGAGCTGTATCATCATGAACAGGAACACCCCACTCTTTATCATAATATTTCACATATAATTCATTCTGTGGATTCACCCATTCACATCTTTGGATCATCAGAGTCGACTCCTTTTAAAGACAGGTTTTCTCCTGATCGTTACACTCCTGAATTACACAAGCTTTATATGAAAGATTAAGGCTATTTACAATGCATTAAAATATGCAAATCTAAGTACATAGTTAATCATACAAGTAATTTTTGAGAATAATGTAATAAATTTACAACCGCCCCGCTTTCAGCGCTACCTCAACTAATGGAGTCTTGATGCGAACAGATTTTCAGCATAAGGGATATTGGTATAGTATTTGGTTCAATATGTCCAGTTGATAAAATATCAAAAATAACCAACTAACCGGTGAGCTAACATGAAAGCGTACTTTGATCGAGTGATAACGATTTATCAATCATGCTTTGCGATTTTGATTCTATTAAACATCCTCAGTATTATCTTTATGGGAAAGTTTGAAACTGCATATGGGCAGGAAAAAAGCCCTACGTATAATTTTCTGATTAACCGTGGCTATCATTTTCCTGAGTCAACTAATTATGAAGTCCTTTCGTCACAGGGAAATTGGCCTGATACTTTATACTATAACACTATTTACAAAGCAAAGCTATTAGGCTCCTGGACAATTCCATTTACATTGACCAAAATAGAATGGTCAGATGGAAAATTTCAGGTTTCTCCGACGATCGCTGGTGGATTTGGTTATACCTGGTTTATAGGGGATTTTATATTCAATGAAACTGACAGAATAACTGTCAACCAGACTTTATTTTTTGGATTGTTTGCTAATGTGGGAGTCCAGAATGATTTCAGTCTGGATAAACTTACAAGTATAGTAACAGGTGGGTTTATCGGGGCAGGGCCTTTATCGCTTTTCCTCGGATATGATTATCTCAATAGATCCGCATCAATTGAGTTGGGCCAAAAGATTGACTTTTATACAATATCACAAGATTTTCTTAACACCTTTGGTAAAGTCAGAGAATTAAGAAAACATAAATCAAATGCTCCGGTAATAAGAAAAGAATAGAAATGATGAAACAACTTTTATTTCTATAATCAGGCAGAACGCACATGTGCCCTCGTGTAAAAAAAGTAAATAAAGATAAAAACCGTGTGCCACGGTCCCCCGGACCGTGCTCTTTTCATTTATTGTCCCATCGTCAGGCACCACATCAAGTACCGCCCGATAAACAACCCATTGACCATATATCAACAAGACTATTATTTTCATTTTTGACATTAGGGCCAGGAAAATGTATATATTATTCAGTCGAGACCGTTGAGATGGGGATGGCGGAAGCGGTGAAAAAGGCGAACTTTTGAGTGTGTTTAAAGAAAAGGGTTTATACGCCCGCCCCAGTACCAGAAAAATCAAATTATCTATCAGTTATATAGAAAAAAATATCCTTTTTACTCGATTTTCTGTCAATTACATGTGTATAATAAATCAAGTCCTCTAAAAAAATATGTACGCCCTTTTTTTAAAAGTATCACATTTCATTATTGAAAGGAAAAACAATGGATCCTTTACTGGGAGATATTGAATTGTTCGCATTTGATTTTGCGCCTTCCTATTGGATGTTTTGCGAGGGACAAACTTTAAGCATCTCAGCGTACCAGTCATTGTATGCCCTGATAGGTACTACCTTTGGCGGAGACGGTGTTAGTACATTTTGTTTGCCTGATCTGCGGAATGCTTTGCCGTTAAAGAGTATGGGTATGCATTATTGCATCGCGGTGCAGGGAATTTTCCCGAGCCATAATTAATAAAACCAAAATAGAATTTAAAAATTTTACCTATTAATGGAGATATCACTATGGATTACTTTTTAGGACAAATCGTTAATTTTCCATACTCTTTCGTTCCAATGGGCTGGTTGTTATGCAACGGCCAGATACTTCAGATACAGCAGAATACCGCATTGTTTTCCTTAATCGGTAATAAATTCGGCGGAAACGGCACAACGACATTTGCGATTCCCAACCTGCAGGGTGCAGAACCGCAAACAGGTGCAGCATATTATATCTGCGTTTCCGGTATTTATCCAACAAGAGACTGAGCTGGCCGGAAAACGATTAACCTTCTTTGTAGAATGGATGGAAAATCAATGGCAAATATTGTTTTAAATAAATTCACTGATGCAAGCAGTTCGGTTTATCCTTTTCAACCTGCCAATGCAGTTGACCAAGTGTATAGTTCGATTAACCGATGGCTCGGTTCATCCCCGCTGTCGCCAACTGGAACGTTTGATTCAAACTGGTTGCGTGTGGCACTGGGCTCACCCTTCTGGATAAGCCGCTGGGTAGTGAATCAACTGGGTGATAAAGGATGGTCAGCCAATTATAACCTGACTGATTACAAGCTTCAGGGCAGCAATGATAATACGAACTGGTTTGATATTGATTCTGTAACTAATAACAGTGCCAATAAAACAGACCGTACCTTCAATCCGGTTAAAGCACAATGGATCAGAGTTAATGTAAGCAAGGGGCTCCGGTGCAATCCTAATTTTGCTTCAATCGCGGATTTTGAGGCCTATGAAGTAAATAATCCGCCCTACTTGTCTGGCTTGACAATGAAAAGCAACACTGTAAATGTGCCAATGAGCCCTGTCTTTTCAAGCAGGAATTTCAGTTATACAGCAAGTGCTGATGGAACTACTGCTTCGGTTGATGTAACTCCCACTTCAGCGGCAGGATCAATCAAAGTCAATAACACACCTGTAAACAGCGGTTCTCCTATAAATGTCCCGTTGACAGGATCGAACAGTACAATAACAATCACTGTTACATCACCGGATAATCTCATGACCGAAAGCTATACGGTTACAGTAACCAAATCGGTCAAATCAGCATTTTTATCGGGATTGACAGTCAATGGAATCAGAGGCTCACTGAATCCGTCATTCAGCACTTCGACTATGAGCTATACAGCTAATGTTGCAGGTGGTGTGACCAGTGTAACTGTTACACCGACAGCAGTTGACAGACAGGCAAATATAAAAGTAAATACGGTTACAGTGCCAAGCGGCCAGATATCACAAGCAGTCAATTTGAATGTGGGTCAAAACACGATCACGATTCTGGTAACTGCTGCAGACAACAGCAACAGTCAAACCTATACCGTTGTTGTGTCAAGGCCAAGTTAGTCGAATACCGCTTATACATGCCGGTTACCGATTCCGGATGTTTTGACAATTTGGATGATAGTATTAAATACCTGGGGAAAATTGATAATTTTCTCCCAGGTTTTTCATTATATAGTTCTCATAACTATTTATCGCCGGATTGGGAGGGAATTGTAATGAATAAACAGCGCAGAATATTTCTGAAACTGTTTGCAGTGATATCGTTGTTGTTTGTCTTGTTTCAGGGTCAGGTTCTTGCCGCTGCATCATGGAGTTTTATTGATGGCGGTCTGGTGACCGGTATTAACGGCAATACAAACAATAATGCTTTTGATCCAGTAATGGCTGTTTACAATAATGAGCTCTATGCGGCCTGGATAGAGAATAGCGGATCGGTAACGTTGATACAGGTGAAAAAGTATGACGGTACATCATGGAGTACGGTCACCGGAGCCAATGGCCTGAACAGAGATCCCACTAAGAGTGCTTTGCATCCGGCAATAGCCGTCTTTAACGGTAATCTTTATGTCGCCTGGGATGAATTTAATGGTAGTTATACTGCAATCCGGGTTCGCAAATATGATGGTGGAACCACGTGGACTCAAGTTGATGGCAATACGGATCAGGGTTTGAACCGGGTAGCTACTCCCTCAAGTAATCCATCAATGGTTGTTTACAACGGCGAATTATATCTTTCTTGGGAAAATACAATCAGTACCGTAAGTTACATCCATGTAAAGAAATATGTCAGCGGTGCAACCTGGAGCTTTGTTGATGGAGATACTGATACAGGGCTAAACTACGATATTACCAAAAATGGTCTTCGCCCCAATCTGGCAGTCTGCAATAATCAGTTGTATTTAGCATGGACTGAAAAAAATTCCAGCGCCATTCAACAAATCCGCGTTTGCCAATATAGTGGCGGGAACAGCTGGACATTTATTGATGGCAATGGGATCAATGGACTTAATTTATCGAGTTCTAAAAACGCAAATGCCCCATGGTTGATGTCTTTAAATAATACCTTATATGCTGCCTGGGATGAGCCGGATGCTGTTGGTAACGAGCTATCCCATTTAATAAAATATAACGGCATCAGCTGGACATTTGTTGATGGGAGCTATTTAAATCGCGCAAATGATCTCTATGCTTATTCCCCTAAAATGGTCGTTTTGAATAATAATGCCTACATTACCTGGGATGAAGAAGATCAGGTTTCAACCTATATAACACAAATTCGTGTAAAAAAGTTTGATGGTTCTACTTTTTCGTTTATTGATGGCGGCTTGCCTTCAAGCCAGCTTAATAAGGATAACACGAAACATGCAAAGACCCCATTCCCAGTCATTTTTAAGGGTGATTTATGTGTTGCATGGTACGAAAATAATGGAACAGCTGATCAAATACGGGTAAAAAAATACCCTCTTCCTCCGATTGTAAACTCAGTTTCCGTACCTGCAAACAACTCTTATTATGCCGGTCAGAACCTTGATTTTACAGTGAATTTTAATAAACCTGTTGAGGTAACCGGTACACCTGTAATTCCAATCACCCTGAACAGCGGGACTAAAAATGCTGCATACCAGAGCGGTGCCGGAACAACCGCGTTAAACTTCCGGTATACTGTAGCTGAAGGGGATTTTGATAACAACGGGATAACTTTGAATTCATCAATTACATTATCAGGCGGTACAATCAGGGAACCGGTGAATAGTCTTGATGCAGAGATTAACCTGAATAATCAGGCAAGTTCTATCGGAGTTCTCGTTGATGCCATTGTGCCGACAGTATCTTCAGTCGGAGTCCCTCCAAATTCAACGTATACAGCTGATCAGAAGTTGACATTCACAGTAACTTTCAGTGAAGTGGTTACAGTGGTCACAACCAGCGGTACTCCATATATTCCAATCACACTCAATACCGGCGGTGTGGTAAATGCATCTTATGCCAGCGGATCGGGTACAACTGCGCTGATTTTTAGCTACACTGTAATAAGTGGTGATAATGATAATGACGGCATAGCCGCAGGGACATCGATTATTGCCAATGGCGGCACATTGAAAGATGCAACTGGAAATAATGCTGTATTGACATTCGCTTTAGGTAGTACAGCCGGAGTATTGGTGGATGCAGTTGGACCATCAGCAGTAATTACATCATCAGCCGCCAACCCTACCAATTTATCGCCAATACCGGTAACAATTACCTTTAGTGAATCTGCAGGTGGGTTTACTATAGAAGATATCACCGTAACAAATGGAACCGCAGGCAGTTTCAGCGGAACCGGGACAACATATTCAGCACTCATTACCCCATCAGGACAGGGTACAGTAACTGTCAATGTAGCATCGGGCGTCGCGCAGGACATTGCCGGCAATAGCAATACTGCAGCAACTGCAATAAGCCGGACATTTGATAATCTGGCTCCGACAATAAGCATTTCATCATCTACCGCCGCACTGACAAATGTATCGCCGATACCGGTTACATTTACATTCAGTGAAACGGTAAGCGGTTTTTTAATTGGTGATATTACAGTAACAAATGGAACCGCCGGCAATTTCAGCGGAACCGGGACAACATATTCAGCACTCATTGCGCCATCAGGTCAGGGAGTAATAACTGTCAATGTGGCTGCTGACGTTGCGCAGGACGCTGCCGGTAATTACAATACAGCGGCAATTGAGCTGAGCAGAACGATCACTGTTCCCGGATCTGTTTCTCTTCTTTATCCAATAGTTAATGATACAATTAATACCGACAGCACTCTTGTCGTATGGTTGAAGGAAAACCCGAATGTTCTAAAATATCAGGTTGACATTTCGTCAGACTCGTTATTTGTTAATGTTATCTCTGATTCAGGAGTAACTGACACATTAAAGACTTTAAGAGATTTGACAAACAAAACAAAATACTGGTGGCGTGTCCGTGCCCGTAATTCAGAAGGCTGGGGGGCATTCAGTAGTACCGGCAGTTTCTTTATTAAAAAGCCAATCGGGAATATTATTCTTACAGGTCTGAGCGCTTCTGATCAGGTTTATCTCAATGCCACTCAGGGATGGTATGGAACGGTACTCAGTAAAAAAGACACAATTAAGGATCTGTTATCTGGCAGGTACTATTATTTGTCCGTAAGAGCCGCCGGAAAACGTCCTCATTTAGTTAATGTGCCTGTTGCAGCCGGACGTGATACAGTAGTTTCAATTACAATGAAGAACGCAGTCGCGCTTAACTTCAGCGATACAGTAAAAATTGAGCAGAGACCAGGTGTGCAGATGTCTCTGGGATCAGCGGCATGTGTTGTAATGGATGATATAAATTCTGATGGCAGCAATGATATCATTGCAGGTTTCAGAGATGGATCAGTTTATTTCTATCTATACAAATCAGGAGAATATATCTTTGAAAAAAGCATGGCTGTAACCGGTGTTCTGCGTTATATCAGAGTTATTGATTTCACCTCTGATGGGAAACCGGATTTAGCTCTGGCATTTGAAAATGGCGCAATAGCGTTTTATTCCCAGCAGCCAAATCTCACCTTCAGCCCGGAACCGGGCAATTTACAATTAGGAAGCGGCCTTGCTGGTTTTGATTATGAGGATTTTGATTACGATGGAGTCGCGGAGATAGTTACAGGGTCCACAGATGGAACAATCAGCATTGCCACAAAAAGCGGCGGACAATACATTGTCAATCAGGTGGTGCTTGATAGTAGTACACCATGCAACGTTGGTAATGTTTCAGGTATAGAGGCTGTTGATATCAGTGGTGATGGGAATGCGGATATTATTGCCGCGGTATCGGACGGTACATTCAAATGGTTCAAAAACATTGGCTCCCGTGGATTTACCGCGATGGGGAGTATTGTTTCAAATGGTAAGCCGCTCTCACTGGGAATTTCACCATCGATCTCTTCAGTGTATGGGAGCAATACATTTCTGCCATCATTACTTATTGTGAATAATACTGGATTGGCTTACAAAGTGCAGGGGCAGCTTGAGGGTGATTTTAACGGTGATGGCATTGTAAACACAGTTGACTTTGGTATATTTACCGATGCATGGAGGTCAAAACAGGGTGACAGTAACTGGAATACAAAAGTTAATATGGATCTCACAGCGGATCCACTTAACGGGCAGCAGATTATCAATCTTTCCGATTTCGGCAGGTTTGTCGATGTATGGCGCAATGAACAATAACCATGTAAATGTGGAGGAATAGATGAAATTGATAAATATTAAAAGGATACTTGCGATTCTGCCATTGATCGTGTATCTCTGTTATGCAGGTTCAAACGAAATGACAGTAGTTAAAATTGATTACAATGCCTATACAAAAGAGATTGAATCGTGCATAGAGGTCCAGTCTGACAGAATGACTGTTGCTCTAAGAGTAGAAAACGCCAAAGATCTTGATGGCTTCTCGTTTACAATCCGTTACGATACATCATCATTGCGTTTTCTTGCCTGCAATCCGGTCATAAAAGACCTTGATGAGATACTGTTCCTTAAATCAATGGGAGGAAAGGTTGGCCCGGAGCTGATTCAGCAAAAGTCAGGATCGATTGAAATCGTATCCAGTCTGATTGGAAGCAGTAAAGAAAAAGCACCGGATGGCAGTGGAATTCTGGCACTGCTGTTATTCGAAAAGAAAGGTTATAATACATGTGAACTGTATATTTCCAATGTTGAGCTGGTTGATTCAGACCGTAATATGGACAAAAAGGAATAAGGACTTGATTATATGAAAAAAACAATTAAAACTATTATTTGTATTGTTGTCTTCTCAATCAGTATCAGTGCTGGTTTGAATACAAAAGCGGTGATCAGCCTGGACCTGAATCCATCAACACCTGCCATTGATACCATATTGATTACTACTAAAGACAGCGCTGCATTCTCAGCTGCTATACGAATTGACAGTATCGTTAATTTAAAGGGATATTCCATAAAATTCAATATTGATACAACTAAAATGCGATTCAGTAGTTTTGTGTTGAGTGATATTTCCAACACAAACATTCTGGGATCAAATCCGGTAAGTTTTGAAGATAATACTGAAGCATCTATAGAGATTGTCGCAGCTTCATCATCACCCGTAACTGCTTCAGGCGGATATCTTGGTACAATCTCGTTTAAGTCACTTATCAAAGCAGGGCAAAGTATTGTTGTCTCAATTTCCTCTGCTGAAATTACAGATAAAAATAATTCACTTGATCTGGTTTCGAGTTTGAAAGGAGTTACTTTTAAAGTTGAGCCTGTAACAAAAGCACTTACTTTAAAACAATATACCAACAGCAATGTGTCATGCAGGTATGCTGATGGAAAATTGTGGATAGGAAATACCGGAAAAGTCAATTTACTGGATATGAAAGGCAGAATAATAAAGCAGTTTTCAATGGAAAATCCAGGATATTACAATTCGGGTAAATTACAAACTGGTAAATATATTGTGACGGTAAACAATAACATCCGGAAAAACAATTTTATTATAACCGTACACTGAGCATTAAAGTCATCTGATTTCTTCAGGCCGCCGTGGCGTTTTTTTAATACACACACTGGAGAAAGGTTAAAAAAATATAGACTGAATTGTCTCCAAATGATGACAATGCTGTCATCATTGGCGGCTCTTGAAAAAAGAGTGAAAGAAGGTACATGGTTTAGTGTGATTAACAAAGTAGGCTTAATGGTTAATCTACACGTATCATACGAGAAAATACGTAAAAATCAAGGAATATCTGGAGCCGATCACGTAACCATAGAATCATTTGGCAAGCAAGTACGCTGGCATAATGCCTTCTTTGCAGATCATAGGCTTTTCTGTCTGGTTAAAGTACGTAAATCTGCCTGTCAACCCTGTCACAGATAAAATCATCGATTGGAGAGCCGGATGCGGGACCACGAAGTAGCGGCCTTCGCCAAATTTGCCTGTACAGTTCGGAGGGAGGAGAGATCGGGAAACCGATCTTTTCTACCCCTATCGGTTGTTTGGCTTAGTCATTTCACACGGGGCACCCGTGCGGGGTATACCCCGGGTTTACAATCTAATAGTAATACTTGAACCCTCAAGGACTATTTCTCTGCCTTTTTAAGATCCGCCTCTTTATCAGCACTAAAATCTGCTTTTGCAAAGAATTCATCATGTGGCAGAATCAATTTGTAGCTATCGGTCTGATCGATTTCAACCGTTAAGCTATCAGCATTCATGGAAAGCAAGTGCCCACCCTCTTTTTTATTTTCTGTTAATAAGTGAAGATGGTATCCCGGGACATTGAGAACTTTTACATATGCAGGGCAGCGAAATCCGACAAGTGTCCCTTTTCTATTGGCGAATGAAAACACCGGCTGTGTTTTAGTTATCTCGGTTAATTTTCTGTAAGGAGGTTTCTGTGATGGAACGCTACGGGCAGTAGCATTATTGAATTTTGCGTTAATCTTTATTGCATAAATCATGTTTTTTGTAGGAAGAAGACTGTCGATTTTAGCCTGCATTTGATCGAGTGTCAATGGCCCTGGAAATGTTGTCTTGATATCTGGTTCAAAACTGGTTACTGCTGCAAAAGGAGTTTTTATTGATTGTGAAGGAACTGATACTTTTCCATCCGATTTGATCTGATAACATATTCCATCAAGAACCACCATCTCACCATTAAGGGTATTGAATGTCCCCAACCCGAAATTCCCCTGGCTAAGAAGTTTTTCTGCACTGACCTCGCCATCAAATATCCCACTCAATAGAGCATCTATGGTTGAAACCTGCACAAGCTGATCAGTTTCTTTACTCTGCTGTGTAAAAGCACCTGTGCTGATAAGTGAAATGCAAGCAAAAAACAAACGGATATTCATAAGTTCTCCTTAGAAGATTTATGTGAACAGTATTAAACCCATAATTTGTTATCTTCAGAGTAAAGGGCTGTCAAAGATAAAAATTGATGGTATCGGTGAATTTTTAAATTGTAATTTCCCAGATAATATCATTATAGGATAAAAGCCCATAGTATGTAGTACCTATCCATAAAGTAGAATGCCAACTCTGGTTTTGTTTGGTAAAGTAAAATTTACTTTGGTTCCACAGGTGTTGAGTTTCAGAGCGCTCATGGGTATGGAAGTAAACACATATTCACCATGAGCTATAATGATTCTTCAAATTAACCAGGCATTTGTTTTACGAAAACTATTTTTTCATCAAATTGGTATATTCCATAACATGCTTAGGAAGTTCATCCCAGTCAATTTCTTTTTGAGGATATTTTTCAATCATAGCTGGAGAATCTGCAAACAGTTCTGCAAATCCCTTTTTCTCATATTTTTTTTTCTCTAACAGGATTGATTTTCCATCTTTTACAATAATGTAATCATCAGCAAGTTCACCTTTTTTTAAATTTGATGTAACAATCTCTGGGGTCGTATACACTTTCATAGCACTGCAAAATGTTGGATTAAGTACTTGAAGGAGGAAGGCATTATTAGGGTTTTCGGGATCAGGTACTTTGTCCCATACTGCGTATCCCATATCGTAAAGGTAACCATAATCGGTGTTTATTGCACTGTTAATTGACTTGGATGCATTACCCACTATCGTCACCATACGTGCCATTTTTGATAATTTCCACTTGAAAAGCTTAAGATCTTCAGGAACAAATTTAGTTTTTGTTCCAGCAGCATCTTTGATAGAAAGATTTTTGATCATCGAACCCATCATGGAAATAGATTTGATATCTCCACTTATGCTATCACCATCAGTTTTAATTGCCACGACATTATTGGCTGTTGCTAGAAAATTATCGCCGACAGGCACCATAAAAACCGGATCATCTCCTGCAAAAGTCGATACCGTAAAGGCCAGAAGGGAAACTGAAACTAATTTTTTAATCATTATTCCTCCTAAAAATGTTATTTAAAATGCATGGAGATCATGCTGTAAGGTGAAACCAATTTTACATTATAATTTAATGAATGGTATAATGCAATTCGATGTTTACATTTCCAGAAATATGCGGGCATTTTTTACTGCAGATTTGATCTTTAATCTGTTGCGGATTATTCCTTCGTTGTTCATTAATTCATCAATTTCGGAATCTGTAAATCTGGCAACTTTTTTTGAGGTCAAAACCTTTAAATGCTTTTCGATAAATTTTCGCGTTTTTTGAGTACTGTTCCCCACGATAGACCTGCTTGTTCCCCTTCCAGTATCAGCATTTGATATCTATTGCTTTTCAATTAAAACCTAAGTATATCGGCTTTTTTAATCTCCGGATTTTTTGGAAATCCTTTCAATGGATGTCCCAATATAATCGGTCCAAAAACTTTCTCACCCTCTTTTAATTTAAATGTCGAACGCACTTCTTTGTCGTCAAGTACTAGTTGTCCTGCATACACCCAGCAGCTCCCTATATCCATCGACCGTGCCGCAAGCATCATATTCTGACATACCATCGGAGTATCAAAATCACATGTCTGTCCCCAGCCAATTACGAACACTATCACTGGGGCACCATAATAAACGGAATCCAATAATGATGCACCAGTTGATGCTTTGATTGATTCAAGTTTTTCTCTGGCTTCTTCTGGCATGCTAGCAACCGATTTTACCTGCCTTTGTTCCGCCAGCTCGGCAAGTTTCTTTCGGAAATCTTCAGATTCAACTACAACAAACCTCCAATTTCTGTTTGCTGCACCAGATGGAGCTGCATTTCCACAACTGATAATTTCAGTTAGTTCAGATTCAGTTAGTTTTCTTTCTGTGTATGAGCGTACTGATCTTCGGTTATAAATCGTTTCAATTACTGTGTTCATAGTATTCCCTTCAAGCAAGTGACTTTATGTTTACCTAATTCAAATAGATTTCTTTTTCAATTAAATCATCATCGTTGATCCAGAATATGCTTACCACGTTTTTATTATTATGAGAACTCCTCTGAATCAGAGCTTTGCATTCAACACTCTCTGCAATGTCTACGAACTCAAAATGAATATCAGGTACTTTATTCAACACTGATCGCCACCATTCACGAACCCGTTCTTTTCCTTTGATCATACCGGTCTCGATATTTAATGCCTGCCTAATCAAGGGCGATGTCAGCTCAAAGTCCTCACTGTAATGACTAAGAATTCTTTCCAGGTCATGTGAGTTCCATGAATCAACAATATTATGAGCGATTTCTCCAAAGTTCCTACTCATATACCAATTTTCCTCAAAAAAATGGTGAAAGAAAACAATCCTGTATGCCATACAGATGAATAATTAGTAAACTCTATAAACTTTTTCATTCACAGCAGATTGGTATTCCATTAATGAAATAATTGCTACTTGCAATTTGCAAGTAATATAATTTTCTTACTTGTTATTTGCAAGTAATTAGGTTATTTTTACTTTATGAAGAAGGTTAAAAAGAGATCCAGATGTCCTGTCAGCTGCACACTTGATATCCTTGGAGACAAATGGGCGTTCCTTATCATAAGAGACATGATGTTCAAAGGTAAAAAAACTTATGGTGAGTTTCTCAAGTCGGATGAAAAGATAGCGACCAATATTCTTGCCGATCGTCTCACTACTCTTGAAAAAGCAGGAATTATTGAAAAAAAGGATCACCCGGAAAACAAAGTAAAGAACCTTTACAAACTATCCCAGAAAGGGATTGATTTATTACCTGTTCTTATTGAATTGATACTATGGGGTAATAAATATTTTGATGCAAGTGATAATGCAAAAGCTTTTGCGGCAAAGATAAAAGAAGATAAAGAAGGTGTGATTAAAACTCTGTATGCGAAGCTTATGGGACAATGCGATATGAATTAGGGCGCTCATGGGTATGGACGTAAACACATATTCACCATGAGCTATAATGATTCTTCAAATTAACTAAGCATTTGTTTTACGAAAATTATTTTTTTTATCAAATTGGTATATTCCATAACATGCTTAGGAAGTTTATCCCAGTCAATTTTGTTCTGATGATATTTCGATGTTTGCACATGTAAACTTACATTAACGATTACAAATAGCATAGTTAAAGAGCATTTGTATAAATGCACTTGAGGCTTTTATCCTCTTCATTGATTTAGAATGACTCAAATATGACACGCCCAGGGAGTTCAGAGGATTTTATCCCTTGTGATTGAGATCAGCTTTCTTTTAAGACTTGGTATCTAAAACAATTTGTGGTATGTGCGTTTATCATCCCTATAGCCTGCATAAAAGCGTAAATGATAGTAGATCCAATAAAACTCATTCCTCTTTTTTTAAGGTCTTTAGAGATCTTGTCAGATAATTCATCTCTTGTTGGAAATTCATTTATCGTTGTGAAGTGATTATTTATTGGTTTATTATTTACAAAATTCCATATAAAACGATCAAAACTGCCAAATTCTTTTTGAATTTCCAGAAATATGCGGGCATTTTTTACTGCAGATTTGATCTTTAATCTGTTGCGGATTATTCCTTCGTTGTTCATTAATTCATCAATTTGGGAATCTGTAAATATAGCAACTTTTTTGGGGTCAAAACCTTTAAATGCTTTTCGATAATTTTCGCGTTTTTTGAGTACCGTTTCCCACGATAGACCTGCTTGTGCCCCTTCCAGTATCAGCATTTCAAAAAGGACTGTATCATCATGAACAGGAACACCCCACTCTTTATCATGATATTTCACATACAATTCATTCTGTGGATTCACCCATTCACATCTTTGGATCATCAGGTTCGTCTCCTTTACGACAGGTTTTCTCCTGATCGTTACACTTCTGAATTACACAAGCTTTATATGAAAGGTTAAGGCTAATTTACAATGCATTAAAATATGCCAATCTGATTGCAAAGTCAACCGTACAAGTAATTTTTGAGAAAAATGTAATAAATTTGCAATCGCATGGGTGCCCTGTATAAAAAAAGTAAATAAGGATAACAACCGTGTGCCACGGTCCCCCGGACCGTGCTTTTATACAAAATCTACAAACAGTAAATTTACATTATTAAAGTAAATTCTTGTGTGGAGCTGTATTACAATTGAATAAAAAAACATGGTACAGGGGACCATGGCACTGTGCGCTCACAAGCGCATACAATCAGAGGGGTGCAAGTCCTCTTCGGGCAGACGCTCTCCGGCCCGTAATCAACTGTAGGCGATAAAAGCATAAGGAAACTTAAAGACACCATACGCAGCAAGACCAAACGTAGCCGTGGTGATAGTTTGAATTTAATAATCCATGATGTAAACAAAACGCTATGGGGATGGTTTGAATATTTCAAACACAGTCGTCCATGCTCATTTACACCTTTGGATAAATGGATTCGCATGCGTCTACGAAGTGTACTTCGTAAACAACTGAAGATGAAACACGGAGCATGGGCTGGGGAGAACCATATACGCTGGCCAAATGCCTTCTTTGCAGATCATGGGCTTTTCTGCTTGGTTAAAGCACGTAAATCTGCCTGTACAGTTCGGAGGGAGGAGAGATCGGGAAACCGATCTTTTCTACCTCTATCAGTGCTTTTTGATTGTCCACACGGTCTGTGCACCCGTGCGACGAGTCCGGCTATATTATAAAATCAAGCAGGTTTACACTAGTACGTGAAAGGATGTTCAGAAAAGAGATCTGTAATGAAAAATATTCTGAGCCCAGATACTGTTAATGTTATGGCGTTTGAAACCATTGCTATCACCCCTCGTATAGCTCCCTTTTAGAAAGGGAGCATAGAGTGAAAGAAATCCGAAAAATTAACCTCTTGACAATCTAATTACGCATCATTGAGCATGATCAGCTACCCAGGTCCATCCTATTGCATAATAGAAGTAATCCTTGTGGTTCGGGATAGTTGAAAACCTTAGGACGGTGGGATTGATTGTCGCATGAATCGTGCTACCCTCAGTAAGTCCGCCGCTTGGTATGTCGACGATCTCGACATTTCCATTATAGCTGTAACTCTCAAGATAACCTCCATAAGTGGACGCCACAAGATCCAAATCACTTAAGTAATTTATCCCTTCTTCTAATTCTGGGTCGGTGTCCCAAGTCAATACTACTCGAAGATGCTTATTTGCGGGTTTGGAATTAGGAATGAGAATATTGAACCTTTTCTCCATTACATCGGTACTATACCACGTCCCTGCGCTCAATCCATCCTGCACTGCGGAACCATTAGGGGCTACTGAAGTATGGTTTTTTGCAAACAATACGGCATTTGTGCCAGAAATTACACCTGCACCGTCCTTCCCATCAATACCGCAATTCCATTCACCTCCATCGCAATTCTGTGCGGTAAGCATCAAAACTGCACGAACTTTTTCTGGCCAACTTACCATGTTTGGGTTTGCGCTTATTACATCTGCAGCTATTCCATTTGTAATTGGCGCTGACAAGCTTGTCCCTTGCCAACCGCTGTTAAGTGGTGTTTGAAATGCAGCTTCGTAATCCCATCCAACAGGACAGGTCCAAGCACCGTCAAAACAATGGAAATCGTATGGTGAATCGTAAGTATACCATGGTGGCATTCCTGGTGCTAAAACATAGGGCATTTCTCTATCTGCTGACGTGCCGGGAATTAAAGCAGGCGGGTTTGCATAATTAGAAAATTCCGCCCAAACGTAATGATTTAAATTCTGATGTTGTGAAGCTCCAGCACTTATAGCATTATAGCAGTTCCAATTTACTACATCTCCCTGTGGTGCATAGTTTCCTGCTGGATTACAAAAAACCGGATATGGATAAGTATAGGCAAAATCATCTATTAACAACATTTCCACATAGTTAGCATCAGTGGAATTTGAATAACTGCAGCTTAATGTCTGTAGCCCATTGGAGACCATATATGAAGCTTCTGGATCTGAATGACTTCTCCCAAAGCCAATATTCCCATAATGGTAAAAATTAGCCTGCGGAGCTGCATACCACAGAAGAGAAAACATCACTTGAGAATGCCAGCTGTGAACATTACTTATTACAACTTGAGCGGGATTTAACCCTCTCGCGTCAAAATGATTAATATACTTATCATAGTACCACCTTCCATTTTGAACTGGGAAATAATCATGATAATTGCGCCAAATGCCATATTCATATGTTGCTACATTAACACCTTGCCCGCCGCTACCAGAAGGAAGAGGTGATGGGTTATATGCTGAAGTCGTTGCTGCAGAGCTTAGTGGCGCAGCAGCTACGCATGGCTCTTTCTTTATTCTTTGACATATTGAGGTAATAGCATTATTGAATGCTATTTTTTTTAGTGCTTTTATTGTAAACTTGCCCTCAATCGAAGCATCTGATTCCTTATCTATTTTTTTTACGATGATCTTATCATTTTGAATTATCGACCTAATACTTCGAACTGGTTTTTGTTTCATCCGCTTAATACTGTTATCGATTAGTTCGCTTTTTGAGTATTTGGTTTTGTCCAGATAAGGGATTTGTGGGACTTTTGCACAAATAACGACATCAACACTATCATTGTCACTATAAGAAGATAATTCATCTCTCAATTTTCCTTTTATCGCGCCAAATTTTTTTATAAAATATTCTTCTTCAATTTTTCTCAATTTTTCCACATCACCAGTCACATAATTCTGATCGTATTTTATTTTTATTGTACCGTTGGAGCTATCGAAAACCTTCGTGGCTCTTATTTTCAAGGTAGGTGCTGTATTTGGAAAAGAAAATTCAGCCCGGTTCAAAACCTTTTCGCCTGCTGATAAATTGATAAAAAAGGCTACTACTATTACTATGGTGAAAATGATTTTCTTATGGAGCACTTTTGATATCCTTTTGTGTTTGTGATAGAATAGTTATTAAATTGACGATTGCTTTTAGTTTTTCGCATTCAATTATTTCATAATAAACCTTACTCAAGAACATAAATAACTGTTTTTTCAAATAAACGGGTGAACGTTCTTTTCCATTGATATAAATTTACTGCACTTTTTATAAAACGTCCCATCTTAAACACTGTGGTTTGAAGTTTTTTTGGTTCTACTAAATGTTTTAGATTTTGTATTTTAATTTTATTCCCGGTTTGCCATTGAGAATACTAATTGTTATCGGGTATCACGTACAACAAATAATTAGACACAAAACTGCCTAATTCCACTTCCTCAACAATCTTAAATCATCAGGTCCCAAATTTGAACCTTTAACCTGATTACTGCTGTTATAAATTCACTTTTTTTATATTGTATAGTTTTCTGTCTAATCCTCCTTTTTAAGGACAGGTTCAAGGTTATGTTTTAAATTTGCAAAAAAACTTTCTCTACGTTTCTTGTAAATAATTCAGATCTATTTCACAAGAAGCCTTAAATGAATAACGAATTGCCTTTAGAATATGAGTAGCTTCTTTTCAAAAGTAAAACTTTGCTCATTAGTGTAAAACAACGTGTAGTAACGTTAATCAGGTAAACGGAACAGTTTACATTACAATTTGATAAAATAAAGTGTATTTTATCACAGAGCAATAAAAAAAGTATTCTTGATAAATTAATTCCCTTATCAGCAATATTCCTTTCTTATCATAAGAACGCAAAAATCTGTTTTGTTTTGACATATTCGGAGAAAATTCGAAATAGCTCTTGATTATGAGAAGAAGACTTAAGTTTATTGTTTGCTTTGTTAATTGTACCGTTAACCGGGTGTGGAATTCTTGAATCATTGTTTGGGGAAACTGGTGGAATGTCCAACCTTTTCTGAGATAACATTTCTGCTTGAATAAATGTAAGCCAATGACGTAAACTCCATATATGGAATTCATCAAACAACCATTTTCACCAAGTCTATTACATCTCTTATTTCGGATACGGATAAAATCTATAAATCACTACAACAAGAGCTGATGATACGACCGGAGGCTGGTGCACTTATCAAAGATAGTGGGGCTTAAGGAAAATAAGGTGGTATCTTAAGGATGTCGGCAAACGTGGCGGATTGAGAATATTTATTATTTCGATGAATCTGATAAAATTTACATGCTTTTTGCTTACAAGAAGATCTTACACCAACACAATTGAAAATTTTAAAACAGATCGTAACGGAGTGGTTATTATGAAAGGACAAGATTTTAATAAACTTGTTGAGAGCATTAAAGAAGCTGGTGAAGTCAAAAATGGAATAGTAAAGCCAAGCAGTGTTTTCCGGCATAAAAACCAGACATTAAGGCAATCAGGAAAAGGCTGAATGTGTCTCAGAATGAATTTGCAACAATGATTGGTGTAAGCAAGAGTACACTTCAAAACTGGGAACAAGGCAGAAGAGAGCCTGATGGTCCGGCAAGGGCCCTGCTTCAAGTTGCAGATAAAAACCCTAAAGCCGTTTTTGAAGTTCTTTGTAACGAGGACTAATGAAAATTTGAGGAACTATGATTTTATGTAAACACTGGAGTTCAAATCGACAGCCTTCTCAGCAGGCTTGATCATCGATTTCAGTAACACTGCGACAGTGATAATACCTACTGTTCCGGCAATAAGATCTGTCAAAAGCCTTCCGGCAAAGATTCCCTTTATCCCAAAAAGATTGCTCCCCAGAAATGAGAGCGGCAAAAGTAAAACAAGTATCCTTATGAAATTAAGTAAAGTTGACAGAACTGGACGGTGAATTCCGGTCAGGAAAAATCCGCAGTATCGATGAACCTCCATCATTCCAAAACCAAATGAGATAATCCTGAGGTACAGCACAAATATATCTTTTACATTCTGGTTATTGGTAAAGAGACTGGCAAATAAAGGAGCAGTCGCGAATAATAAGACCGCAACTACTATACCGTAAAGAAGTGCAAAACGCATGGAATATCTTCTTGCCTGATAAATTCTGTCAATATGACCTCCACCGAAATTCTGGCTCACAAAAGGAACTAATGACATGCCAAGTGCCATTGGGATTATAAATGCGAACATCTCCACTCTGCCTGCCGCACTTGCTGCAGCTATAGCCTCGTTGCCATAAGTGCTTATCAGTTTAGTCACTACTGCCGAGGAAACAGGCATGAGTATCATACTTAGAATCGATGGAATAGCAAACATTAAAATATGTTTACAAGAATAAAAGAAGCTGCTGTTTGTCAAATCTTTGATTATAAGTATCTTGTGCTTTACGATCAATAAGTAAGCGAGCCAGATTGTGGAAATGGCTTGAGCAATAACGGTGGCAAGCGCGGCACCAAACATGCCCATAGCAGGAATCCCTGCAAAGCCGAATATCATGATTGGATCGAGTATACAGTTAAGAACCGCGCCTAGAACCATGAAGCTGCTTGCCGCTTTTGAATCACCCAGTGAAATAAGTATCCCGTTTCCCATCATCGGTAAAGCCATAAAAACTGCTCCCGCATACCAGCAGCCCATGTATTTACTTACAAGAGGTAACGTGTGTGTATCTGCTCCCAGCAGGGTGAAAACAGGTGTAATCGTGAGAAATCCTATGATAGAAATCAGTGCAGAGGTGATAATCACCAGTAGCAGACCGTGAGTTACGATCCTTGATGCATCTTTATGGCTTTTTCGTCCAAGCGCATGCGATGTAAGTGTGGTTACTCCTGTGCCAATTCCACCTGCAATGAAGGTAAGAAGTGTGACTACAGGAAATGTGAATCCCATGGCTGCGAGCGGGATAGTACCAAGTTTGGAAATAAAAAATGTGTCTACAAGATTATAGGTGTTAATGGCAATGGTTCCGGCAAGCATGGGTACGGCCATGCGAAATAGAGTCCTTAAGACCGATTGACTGGTTAGTTTGCTCATGATGTTTTTTTTCGAAGTCTATTAAGATTAACTGCTTGCGCAGCTTATTAAAAAATAAGAGTACGGCTATAATCCATTTTTCATAAAAGAGAGGCTTTTTTAAACGGCTCTGGTTTCATGAAGATTTGATCGAGGATTAGCTGGTTTAATGTGCTTAAAGATAAAATAGGGCAGGGGGGAAAGAAAGGATGTTTCCGTGAATTACATGTTAATCTCATCCTATTGTTGCCTTTCAAAACCTGTTATTTTAACTAATTTTCCACTTTTCCAATCTCAGCCTGTCAGTCGCACGACTGTTCGCATCGACCAACGATTTGACAAATAGTACCTCTCTTCAAGACTTATTGATTTAAAATACGATATACCAGTATTTCCACTTTACACTGGAAGCCAAGCTGTTTTACAGACAGGAATTTCATATCCATAACTCTTTGCAAACGGATCTCCTCTGTGATTATCAGAAATGCCACATATTAGATGAAAAAAAAGTCCGGTCCATTTCTGGTTGTTACGACAACTTCAACCGTCAAATGTGAAACGTTTACTCTCTGCGCCCATTGCGTCCACTGCGTTTTAAAATTTTTTTTACTGAGTACAATTATAGGTGGGTGTACCAATCAAGGGCATACCCATGCTTTTCTATTAGCGTGGCGGGCATTTATTTTGCTCAATTTATAATTTGAGAGAAATATCAATTCACAAAGGCTAATTATATAGTAAAAAAATGAAGATGTAATTCCTTTTCAAAAAAGAAATAAAAAGTCATGAATTCCCATACCAGAATGTTTACCACTTCAGAAGTTCTTGATTCTATTCGTGAGAATAGAGCTCAAATAATCGATCTCCGGCCAATTGACTGTTATAATGGCTGGCAATATCAGAACGAAAAGCGTGGTGGACATATCAGAACTGCCCGGAGTGTTCCTTTAAAATGGTTTAAATATGAAAAATGGCAGCAATTAATCACCGCAAAAGGAATTACTACCAATAAACCGATTGTGTTGTACGGGTATAATGTTGAATCAATCGAAAAAGTGGCATCACTCCTTTTTAATGCCGGATATGGCCACATCAGCATCTACCCTGATTTTATATCCCAGTGGAGTGAAAATCCCGAACTGCCAATGTCTCGATTAGAAAAATATCAACAGCTGGTCCCTGCCCGATGGCTTAACGATCTGATAACAGGTGATATAACTCATTGTAGTAACAAAGAAAAATTTGTACTTTGTCACACTTATTACCACAATAAAAAAGCATATGATGATGGGCATATTCCCCAGGCAGTTGCTCTTGATACTAATCTGTTTGAATCTCCTGAAACCTGGAATAGACGCTCACCATCAGAAATTAAACAGTCGCTTATACAAACAGGAATTACATCGGATACAACAGTTGTTATCTATGGCAGAGACTTGATATCAGATCCTAAAGATAAGTATCCCGGGGCAAAAGCCGGTCATCTTTCAGCGATGCGCATAGCATGTATTATGCTTTATGCTGGAGTCAGGGATGTCCGTATTCTCAATGGGGGAATGCAGTCCTGGATAGATGAAGGGTATGCTGTGTCAATAGATCCGTTTGAAAGGGAAGCAGTTTATGATTTCGGAACATCTGTACCGCAGCATCCGGAGTATATTGTTGATTTGCCAGAAGCAGAAAAAATTCTAAAGTCAGATAACGAGGATCTGGTCTGTGTATGTAGTCACAAGGAATATTTCGGAGAGACAAGCGGATATAACTACATTGAAAAAAAAGGCCATATACCCGGTTCGGTTTTTGTGGAAAGCGGCAGTGATGCTTACCATATGGAACAATACCGCAACCAGGATCAAACCACAAGAGAGTATCATGATATTGAACAACACTGGCGAAACTACGGTCTCTCTTCCGATAGAAGAACAGTTTTTTTCTGCGGAACCGGATGGCGGGCAAGTGAGGCGTTCGTAAATGCATGGTTGATGGGATGGAAAAATATTGCAGTGTATGATGGAGGCTGGTTTGAATGGAGTAGAAAAATGCTATGAATTCTTTCAACCCTGAACAGTTTATTACATTCAGTAATTTTCTATCGTTTTCCCAGCCGCAGTTGCAGATAAAGCAGATAATTGATAATCTTACTGCCATCCCCAGAAGTATTTCAAGCAAATATCTTTATGATAAAACAGGATCCTGGCTCTATAACAAAATCACACTTCTTCCAGATTATTATCTGACTAATCTGGAAATGTTATTAATAGATGCTTTCGCAAAAGAAAGCAGTACGTGGATATACAATAGTGAAATTGTAGACCTCGGCTGCGGAAGTGAAAAGAAAGTAAGCTTGATATTAGGTAAGCTCGAAACCTTTGAATCAATTGTGTACACACCTCTTGATGTCAGTGAGTTTGCGCTGAAAGAAACCGCCGTAAATCTGGCAAACAGATATCAAGGTTTACATGTTCATTGTATTGCCGCAGATTTTATGAGTCAATTACATATACTGCCTGAGAGCAATAAAAAACGCGTTATCTGTTTTTTTGGAAGTACAATAGGAAATTTATCCTTGCAGCAGCGGTGTTGTTTACTTAAAACAATAAGAGAATTGATGAACTCTCAAGATTTGTTCCTCCTTGGGGTAGATCTGGTGAAACAGAAAAATATCATGGAAAAAGCTTATAATGACATTTTAAATTTAACAGCTCTTTTCAACCGCAATATTCTCAATGTAATAAATTCATTGATTCAAACCGATTTCAATCCATTGGCATTTGAGCATATTGCTTTTTACAATGAATTAGATTCCCGCATTGAAATGCATCTCAAAGCTATTCATGAAATGGTGGTCGCTTCCCCGTATTTATCATTTCCGATTACATTGCGCGAAGGCGAAATGATTCATACAGAAAACTCTCACAAGTTTACCATACCCCAGATAATCAGTGAGATCGAATCTGTTGGTTTTCATTTAAAAAAAGCTGATACCGACAGCAAAAATCAATATGCTCTTTTGCAGATAGACTTAAAATAATTTGAGTCGCATCGCGTCTTTTAATGGGTGGATACACTGTGTAATATATTTAATCTCATGGAAAACACAAAATTTTTTGAGCAACTTTCAGGCATTCGTTCACCTTGATTATGGCAGATTGGATTTATATCCGGTCAAATCAAATGCATATTTACAATTGTGGGTAGCTATACATGTAGTTGTTACCCATTAAAAGGCGCGATGCGCTGTAATTTGAAAAGGGGAAAAACAAACGTCCTATTTTCCGTGAGGCACTTTGCCTTAAAGCTCATATTTTACTTTGCCTCACTGCAGGTTATGGTATAATACCTGCAATTTGACATCTCATAATATAGGGGAAGGGTGTTCAGATGAACACCAATTCCCCTATTTTTAAACTGGATTACCTGCTGATCTCAATACCTTCAATCGAAGCATTATCGGTGATGGTATTGAAATTAATGATAATTTTCCCGCTTGAGTTGGCAGTTGCAGTAAAATCCCGGACAACTGCTTTATATTGAGCACCGGCAACGGCAAAAATATCGAAATTCGACAGTACCGTTGTTCCATTAATCAATACATTAAATTTTCTTTTACCACTTGCAGTCCAGTAAAGTTCTGCAAAGTGAAGACGAATTTTATAGGCGGTTCCGGTAGTGAGGTTTGAAAAAGTATACGTTGATGTTCCATACCGTTCCGATTTATAAACATTCTGAGGAGCTGGATTAGTAACCCCGGAAGTGTTGATAGCATTGTTTACAGGTCTTGCTGTTCCGCCGCTGTAATATTGATCTGTGGTAAATGATGATGAAGCATTACCACCACAATTTATCTGATACAGAATTGTAGGTATGGATGTAAACACGGCATTTATTGTATGTGAAGATGTAACTGACGAAAACGTATACGAGGAAGATGTTCCCGATGAGACACCATCAACGACTACACTGCTTATTTGAAATCCGTTCGCAGGTGTAATAGTATAAGTCTGGGATCCTCCATGATTGACAGAAATCGTTCCGGACGGTGATATGCTCCCGCCGTTCCCGGCAGAAGCTGTAATAGTATACATTATTACCGAAAATGTAACTGAAATTGAATGATCTGAAGTTACGGATGTAAATGTGTAGTTTGAAGAAATACTTGCAGGAGTTCCATCGATTGTTACAGATGCAATCTGATATCCTGCATCAGGTGAAAACGTAAATGCTACTGATCCACCTTCATTTACGGTCACGGTATCCGAAGGTGTGATAGTCCCACCCTCTCCAGCAGAGGCAGTAATCCTGTACAAAGGGAGAGCCTGAAATTGTACATGTAGTGAGTGATTTGTTGTTACATCATCAAATGTATACGTTGTTATTTCACCAAGAGAGATTCCATCAACAATCACGTTACTGATACGATACCCGGATGCGGGATTAAAAGTAAATGTCTGACTGGAATGCTCATACACGTTGACATCACCCGACGGAGAGGTCGTTCCACCACTGGTTGCAGTTGCAGAAATAGTGTAGGATGGTACAGGCGCAAACGAGGCTGAAATGGTGTGATCTGAAGTAATATTTGTAAATGTGTAAATCGCACCGTCGCCAACAGTTGTTCCATCAACAATTACATTGTCAATTCTATAACCTTGAGCGGAGGTGATATTAAATGTTAAAGAAGAACCTTCGTTTACAGTCAGTGCGCCAGATGGGGAAATCCCCCCTCCGGAAGAAGTAGAAGCGTTAATTGTATACTTTGGTACAGGAGTAAATCCGAACGTTACTTTAAGTTTCCCTCCTACGTTGGCAGGAAGATGAATTGTACGGGTATCTGTATTGAAATCAGAGTAGGGAACGCCGTCAAGTGTTACACCGATGATTTTAAGAAGATTATCCTCTATCGCGAGTGGTGTAAGCTTTACATTCTGTTCGTTGGATTTTGCGGGATAAAAGTAATAAAGATCTACCGGTTTTTTATGGTAATACAACGACCCGTACAAATATGCATAATATCCCAGTTCGCTTGAGTGGTATCCAGCTGTAAAAAGTCCGCCTTTTGATCCATCAATAATAGCAGACCCGTCAGCATTTACAACAGAATATGCCTCTCCATAAACAGGATCGAGTTGATGATTCATAAAGAAATTTATTGATCCATCGGCAATTTTCAGATAAAGGTCCCGCTGTTCCTGTGTTGTTGCTGTATAATAACTGATCATTCCCGAATTATAGCCCTGTTCTACCATCCAGAAATCTTTGTTTCTACCGGTTATCTCTCCGATCTGCCAGTTAAGATATGTAAAAGGACCGCCATTTACCTCATCGTAGGTCCCATGATCCCACAAATTCTGCATCAGAGCCTGAGCTCCATTGCGGTATCTTTCTTTTGATGGATCGAGCAGATAGGCTCGCTGAAGTACCCAGGCTGTTTTATAACCATGGCCAATATCCATGCTGGTAACACTGGTATTGATACTCCAGTCAGAATTATATACTTCTGGGAATCCTGCTGCTGAAACAGACATATTGCTTATAAGGTAATCCATAACATTATCAGATAGTTCAAAGAAACGTTGACGGTGATTCAGTGAATCGTACATCAGTGCCATGAGTAAACCGTGTGTCGTTATCCCATCAACAGTCGCATGAAAACCTTTTCCCCATTTATTTGTCCATGCTGTATTTGCTCTGTCGAAATATCCTTTTGTAGACTGATTTGAATCCCATAATTTAGTGTAGTTTAAATTAATGCCTCGCATAAGCCAGGTATGATCACTCTGTGCTTCATCATTCCAATTGACATTACCTCCCGTAGCCTCAACCATTGCGGTAATTCCAACAAGAGCATAGTGCTGTTGAAAAGACCACCAGTCGTTGTGTCCCCAGTGATTGATATAATTTCCTGCTAAATCAGTTATAAAATACCAGCCGTTGTTCCAACCATGATCATACAGGAATTTGAGTGCATAACGTGCCATAGACAAGTACTGCTCATCTCCGGTCACCATGAACGCCCTTACAAATGTATATGCGATTCGGGACTGACCACAAAGCGCTTTTTCATTGGCCGAAGTGGGATTTCCCTGCCTGTCGATATTGGTGTAATATCCCCCGCGATCATTATCCCGCTGATGACTCCTGAATGTTGCGATGTCCCTTATAAAATCAATCGCCAGCTCCGGATGAAGAATGTAGGGGCTTGTCGGCTGATATCCGGTTGTCACGGTAAATGTTACCGGCAGTAAAACTGGTGAAGCGATGTTCGATGCAGAGTGCTGAAAGGTGAGTGTTCCAGTAAAGCTGCCAGTGGTTGCACTTAACCCTTGTATAATACACTCACTCCTTGAATTTCCTGCAACTGTTCCGCTTGACGGCGATACCGAAAATAGTGTGCTATTACTGCTGATACTCCAGGTTAGGGGCGTTGTACCAGTGTTCACAATGGTAAATGTTTGCAGAGCAGGAATATCGGGTGTGCTCGACAATGTAAACGAACTCGGAGAATAACTCAAACCCGCGATGGTCGATTGTCCTGATAGATTGATAGTGCTTGTAGGGTGATCGGTTGCATTACTGTAAATTGATAATACACCATTTGCTGCACCGGCTGCGGTAGGGGTGAAAATAACTGGAAGAGAAACAGCAGTTCCGGCATTAACAGTAACCGGGCTTGAGAGCCCGATAGAAAACCGGGGATCAGAACTTTGCATAGCACTAATTAGAGTCGCTGCGGTTCCACTATTTTGTAACATTACGGTCATTTGTTTAGATTCACCAACAAGAAGAGTTTCAAAATTAAGATCAGCAGGTGTAACTGTTAACAACGAAACCGGTGTCACATCCTCATAAAGACGTACATTATCGATATAAAAAGTACCTGTAGATTTACCACAGTTAAATTCAACACGTGCATTCTGATCTGTCGCATAATTCATTGTAAAACTGAATGAATGAGCAGTTTGTGCCGTTGATAATGTTACCATATTATTCTGGTTACCGAAATATGATGTATAGGGACTGTTACTCATTCCAACATTCACCTGCATACTTTGACTATCGCTATTCTGGGGACCTTTGCGTGCATCAAAGCTGAATGTATAACGCTTTCCCTGAGTCAAAGCCAAACCACTCTGGGTAAATTGAACGTGCCAGTGCTCCGAACCGGCAGTATTTACCTGGATTCTGTACTCACCATTGTTAACCGAGCCACTGGAACTCCCACCGTACTGACCAAGATTCCAGTAAATAGAGCCATTTGAAAAATTACCATTTCTGATAATATCTGTTTGAGAAAAAACCGGAAGAACCCACAGTAACAACCCGACCAGTGATACTGAACGTTTCATGATTTAACCTCACCTTTCTTTTAGTTTTGGGTGAAACGATACGTTACCAGCGGAAAAAAGATGTATTTATAATTAAACATTATCTTATTCTTCTAAACTAACCTTCGAATTTGTATCTTGTAATCTCAAAAGTTAGCTATTCTCAAGAGCAAAACATCATACAAAGAGGAAATTCAATCAATAAATTACACCTGCCGCTGAGATGGGCAATATTAGTGAGATAAATTTTAAAGTCGGGTGTAAGGGTACATTGAGTTTGCATGCGGAAGCATTCTCAATTACTGTCAATAATATAATTTTTCCATTGTAAGGTGGGTGTTCTTTTTTTACTTTTTTTTGTCATATAATTCTACTGGCGTTTTTTTCTTCGGTGACCTATGAAGTCTGTGTATAAGAAGTGTATTTTGTTTTATTATAGGCTCTATTTTTCCGCTGTAAACGCTTTATGAAATGTCACTGATCCTTTTGGAAAATTTCCATCAAAGGACAATGCGAAAAAAACTTCAGGAGGAACACCATCAATAAAAAGGCTGGATATATTTCTGAACCCGAATTTTATATAGTACTCCGGATGCCCGACAAGGCAGCAACCTTGAGCGTTAAAACTTTTGAGCTTCGATAACCCATTCTCAATAAGAACTGTACCGATGCCCTGCTTTTGGTACTCCGGAAGCACCGAAACAGGTCCTAAACCATACCAGTTCTTAGTACCGTCTGAAATACTTACAGGAGAGAACGCGATATGTCCTACTATTTTCTCATTCAGTTCTGCGACAATTGATAACGTAAGGACATTGGCAGCCCGCAGCGCCAGGATAATAAACTGTTCGGTATGATTACTGATCTCCAAAGTCTTAAATGCTTTGGTGGTCAGATCGGTGATCAAGTTTATATCAGATTTTGTTTCAGGTCTTAGGATGATTTCCGGATTCATGAGTAATTCTCCTATGTTGTATGTTTGTCTTTCTAAAGACTTTGTGTAGTGATTACAATTGGTTGTTTCTGTGTGTCCATCGTCTGTTTGTTTTTTCTTATTCCATGTCTCGTTCTGCAATTAATATATCAGCAAAATCGTGACTTGGTTTATCATTTTATTATTTTAAATTAGGATTATTAATCTACTTTAATGAACTTTTCTATTCAGGAGTAAGAGATGACTATTTATTCACCTAACAAAACTAGCGCAAAGTTGATGCTCGATTACGCATTCAAAAGATGGGGATCTGACAGCAATGAAAAGAATTGTGAAAAAAATGATAAAAATGAGAAAAGGTTACTATTGATTTATGATTTGTACATAAAAGCCAGAAGCTATGCAATTATAAATAAAATCGCTTTTATTTTTTCCATATTGGTTGGTATTATGGTACTGCTCTGGCCATCAGTCGCTATAGTTGCAAAAGATCTCGGATGTGAAATGGAATTTTTGAAATCAGCTATTGTCCAGACTACAGTTACCGGACTTGCGGCTATCATTTTTGCAATTTACAGCCATTACAAAAAACGTCAAATGTATACTGAAAATCTTATGCGACACATGATCTATTCTAATGAAAGTGACCGAGAGCTCGTTGAACAGGTTGTACAGGAGATTGAGAAAATAGATAGCGGTTTCAGTTTTTCTAAAACAATCGAAACGCAGGAAAATAAGAAATCTGATGAATCCAATGCTAAAAAAAATGAATAATAAAAAAATACTTTCAGAACTTTTATGAATCTATCTACAGGGATTTAATCTTGAAAAAACCATTCTTCTTTATCTTAAATTGAGCCTTAAATTTCCTGTCCGATTCTGATATAGGCCCATTCGATTCGAGTTTTTTTGTATATGTGTAAAAAGACTTTTTCTTCATGTCTGATGAAAGTGTAATACAGGAAAAGGAATACGGCGGTATTATGCACTCGTAATTTGAGTCATTCAGGATATCAGAAAAGGAGAATTTTGTTTTGTAAGAACTGGTTGTATCCCAGTTAACAATGAAGAGACTTGAATTGTTCTGATCATCCTTGTAGCCATAAACACGCAAGGAATTATTGATGTTTTCCATGTGTATGCATTTGTTTTTTAAAAAGTCCGAAAACATTTTGTAAACATGAAAGACCGGTTTCTTTTGTGGAGATAGAAAGCCCAGTGTCCAGCCCTCGCGAATACTCCATGGCATTATTGAAAAAAGGCTCCTTTGCGCACTGGAAACTCCGATAAAATCCGCAAACCAGAGAGCTGCAGCAAATGTACCTGGAGATGCATCTTTATTTGATTTAGCAGGATCTCCATCATAGGTAATATTAGTTTCACCAATGATAAGTGGGATATCCTTCCCGCAAGCATTCCGGTCAATCAGTTTACGTACATGTGAATAAAAATCATTGATTTCATTGAACTGGTTACTTGCATTATTGTATGTGCATTGCGCTGCTGTGAAAGGATAATAATGAACGGAGATTATATCTAAATTATCTTTGCATTTGAAAATGAATTCAGGGATCCAGACATCCCGATTGTATGATAACTCAAGACCAATTACTTTCAAATTAGGATGTGCCGCTTTGAGTGCCGATGAAACGTTGTTAAAGTCTTGACAATAGTCGCTTAGTTTGTAGTCACTGAGATAGGCAGCTTTATAATCAGGGTTAGCAGCAAGATTTACAGCGTAAATATCCGGTTCATTTCCTATCGAAACATAGGAGAGCTTACTGATGCTTTTATAATATTTGACAAGCCTCAGAGCATTCGAAATTTTATCAGAGGAATTATTATATCGCGCAATTGGAACTTGAAACATAGGCTCCGCACCGATATTTTTGCTATAGGAATCAAATTCCGAAATCACACTATTTGTTAATTCGTTCGGAAATTCTATATCAGCATTAATGCCGCCGAAACGGAGTAACTTTACATTAAGCTCAGATATTTTGGAGGCCGTCCCCTTGGTCATGTTTTCCCATTTATTACACCACTGCCAGTAGTTATGTCCAAAGAAATGATCAGAAACAGGATTGATTATTGAATCACCATTAATTTTTATATTGATTTCGATTGGTTTTTCTTGCGAATAGATAGAAATCAATAACAACAATGATATAACAATAGTTTTATAAAAAGACACCAGTTTTTCCTTTGCAAAATGTTGATTTAAAATAATTATTGTAACAACAAAAATTAATACGTGTAGCTTACCAGTACCGATTGTACAATAAAGGTCTCTTAAATTCCTTTGTCGACATCTTTGTCTACACTTTTTTTAAGAAATGGAACATTTTATTCTAAAAATCGATATTATTAGAGGATATCGCCTGTACATAATATATGTATACAATAATAAAGAAATTTATTCATTCGATTAATATCTGTTTAGCACAACATAACAATCCAAAGGGATTTTTAAAATGAAAAAGAAACTGGTAATGATAACATTCATGGTAGGTTTATTAACTATAGCAGCTTACAGCCAGAACTATAAGTATCCACTGGATATCAAATTCCCCTATGGTTTTATCCCAAAAACATTGACAACAGCCGATTTGGATAAGTGGTATAATAGTTATAAGTCCAGTAGTCTTCTACCAGAGTGTAATGGTGGAATAAGAACTGCATCCGAAAACGCATCCGAAACAAAGGTTGAATCCATGGGATGGGCAATGATTATTGCTGCATATATGGGTGATAAAACAACCTTTGATGGATTATACAAGTTTTATAAAAGTAAATTACAGGGCCATGGCATGATGGCTTGGAAAACGACCTGTGGTGGTATCAGTGATGGGGGCAGCGCAAGTGACGGTGATCTCGATGTCGCATTTGCAATGGTTGTAGCTGCATGGCAATGGGGTGATAGCTATAAAACTGAAGCAACCAAATTGATCACCACAGTTAAAAAATTGATTGTAAATTGTTCCGGTACTTCAGTTATTGCTGGAGGTATGTCTGGATCGGGCGTATATGGTGGATGTCAGGAGACCGATGCTTCTTATCATACACCTGCATTTTTCCGGTGTTTTGCAGAATTTACTAATGATGAAGCATGGAATAAACTTGCGGATGATTCCTATACACTTCTCAACAATGGTGCAAATAAAACAACCGGGCTCGTTCCAGACTGGCAGTCAATCTCTGGAGGAGCTGCTTCAGGGGGAAGAAATCATTCTTATGGATTTGATGCCTGCCGTGTTCCTTGGCGGATCGCTCTTGACTATCTCTGGAATGGTAATGAAAAAGCAAAAACGTGGTGCACTACGATTTCCAACTGGGCTTACAAAATCGGTCCTTCAAAAATTGTAGATGGATATAACCTTGATGGATCTGCAACCGGCAGGTACCATAATATGTCTTATGTAGGAGGCTTTGCGGTTGCCGCGATGTGCAATAGTCAGGAAGTTGCCGATGCATTCGGTGCAGAGGTGGCAAATATGAGCTTTGACAATTATTGGTATCATGGGTTTCTTGGGAACTGTTATATGCTTGCCATGACAGGTAATATGTGGAGTAAAAAGCTGGCTGATAATACCACCCCAATTGTTGAAGGAAGAGAAGCCGGCAGATTAGAAAACCGGGGAGCGATAGTAATAAAAAACACATCTGGTCATGCGTTTTCCATATCAGGACTCTCAAATGGAAATGTCATCAATCTCACAACGCTTAGAGGGCAGATTGTAAAGCAGGTTTCTGCGGGTGCAAAATCAAGACATGGTGATGGATGTTTCATCTGTTAAAAGCGGCTGTTATATAGTTGCTATTCAGGATGCAAAGGGCACCTGCAAAGAACAGATCGTTTCAGTATATTAATCTCTTTCGCCAAGGTATTAGTGGATCTTGTCTTTTTCACGTTGTTATTACAGTTTCTTAAGCGCAATATCCAGTAACATCGTATTGCTCTTTGGTATGTTTTCATGTGGGAATACAGGTATCCCTTTAAAAAAACATTCATCTCCAAAGGATAATTCAATTATTGCTTCGTAGGCGATTGAGGTGAAAACGGATGGCCCCGCAAAATCAACTATAGCATGGAATTTCTGGTCTGCCGGATAATGTTTGACCAGGTGTTTGAATTCACTTTGATTATCTTTTACATCAAAACCGATTGTATTGGTGTATTCAAACCTTTTTTGCAACATCGATATCGGGATACCTGAACAAGACTCGTTTTGATCAGGTAATGGGCAATGTGATCCCCCTTACCAAGATTTAAATTATCTTCAGTCTGCTGATGCCTTTTTCTGCCAGACGCTCTCTGTATTTTATTTTTCCTGTTCAGATAGATACTAAGTTATGTTTTTTACAAAGACAGCAATCCATTACAAATATCTATACAATTAACTAAAAAGTTTTATATATTACTGTTCGCAGATCTCCTGGTACAATAGAGCCCTAAAGTTTCGACTATTTTTATAGAATGCCCTTTTGGGAAAAAGAAGTTATTGGTTAACATTCCAAAATAGATAGAAAAATGACAATTTCCAGAAAAAGGAAAAATTATGATACAAAAAAATTTTAAATCCTCCTTGTTATTTTGCACAACGAGCCTGCAGGCTGCATGGGTTCTTCTTACTTTTATAATTGTTCTTTCTGGCACATACGCATTCAGCCAGAATTCGATAACGTCATTTTCACCGGGTGCTTATATTATTGACATGGGGCAAAATGTTCAGACGATAGGGAATGGAATTAAGCCGTACGGTTTGGTTTACCAGTTGATAGCTGTTGATGGATTCCTGTCAACTGGGCGATCAAATCTTCAAAAATTAAAGACGGCATTGATTTTACTGCTGACGCAAAGAGTTACGGTGGGGGTTCTTTTATCATAGAAGCCGATCGTGTTACGCCTGCGGTGATCACAAAAATTAATATCTGGAAAGGGAAAGGTGTAATTGTTGACGGTCCGGTTGTAAATGGGTTTACTGCGCCTGTTTATAAAACCCTTACCAGTTGGCCTAGAGCAATTTTAGATGCTCAGACTGCTACTGCACTTGATTGTACCGTTCTATACCAATGCTGAAATTCCGGTATCATCGTATGTAACTGTTGGAAATCCGACAATGTTGACCAATTGCGGAGATATTTATGTTTTACCACATGCAGATCCGCAAAATTGGACGCCCAGTTCCGGCTACGTCGAGGCATTACAAAATTTTATCAATAATGATGGTTATTTATGGATGGGTTGCCATGCAGTTAGTGCATTGGAGAGTATCTCCGGATGTAACTTTTTAAGTAATGATGGATTGGTGCTTTGGGGTGATCACGAGCACGGGACTCCACCCTATACATATGCACCTGCAAATGCCAGCGATCCCGTTATGCAATTTATGGGGACTTTGGATGCGTCTACTCAAAACGGTTCCGAAGAAATCTTTATGTCCAAAAGCTGCAGGTTGGAGGAGTACAACATCTATTGCTGTTTTTGATCCTGATCATTCACAGATAGGAAATTTATCACCTGGACCTGCAGCGGTGGTGGCATACGGTCGAGCTTTTGGGACTAAGGGGATGGTTATGATTGAAGCCGGGCATGCGCTTGACAACGGAACCGTATCTTCCCGGGTTGCCGCACAAAGGGCATTTTTTAACTATGTCCTCATGGCCGGGGTCCAAAAGCAACTGCTTGCTAATGTTAATTTTCCAAACGCATTATTACCCGGAGCAACATACAACTTAAGCGCAACCGTTAATGGGGGAGTCGGTCAATACACCTATCAATGGACGAGTAATGGAGGAAAATTTTCAGACTCGACTGCCAATCCAACTACTTTCACTGCACCAGCGGTAATAGACAATTGCGTTATCAAATTAATAATCTCTGATGCTTGTAACCGGACTAATTTTGTTTCCACTGTTTTTTCTAAATCACAGGTAATACCTGTCACTGTTACTCTCAGGGATACTTCTCATGAAGGTCATATTGACAGAATCGATATTTCATGGACTGATTCCAGCATTGTTTTAAATGATGCTTCCAATGTAGCCAATTTTATTAAAGCCGCAAGCATTGTTTCTCTTGATGGCCAAAATGTCACTCTTCATCCCATAAATATTGTTCCTGATATCGCTAATAAAACAATTCATGTCATTCTTCAGGAAAACAAAGGCCTAATTTACGAAACTGGTTGGCAATCAGCGCAGGTTTCTCTTAAGAACCAGACAATCAATGTTCAAGGTGATACACTTACAGTTACGAAAGTTATCGATGCAGCGGGCCCAGTTATCACGCGTGCCCGTTATAACTCCACAAAAACAACTGGTGCCATGGATACTATAAAAATTACGGTAAGTGAACCAGTTGATTGCAACACGGCCCTCAACGCCTTACCTTCAGAGGTATTTGTAATATTCGAAAACGGGAAACGAAACGAATCTGCGTTGGATGGTGCGGTGTTTACGGGTTCCTGTTCGTCAAAATATACTTCTGCTCTTACTATTATTGTCAAAAGAGACGCATTTGTTATACCGAATGCTGATAGTATAGCTTTCGTAGGCGAAGCAATTGCAGTTATTGATCAAAACGGAAATCATCCTGGGATAAACAACCGTGGTGTAAGATTGGAAACAGGCATCATTAACACACTTACAATCGGTACCTCGACGAATCCATTCATTCCCGGAGTCACAACAATACCTCCAACGGTTCTTAAGTATTATGACAAAATTGCCCCAACGCCATCTTCAACTGGTATTATTATTGGCATTAAGTCAGATATACCTTTGAAGGAAATTGCCAATCATACTTATGGAAACGCCAACATTTATGATGCTGTTGGAAATATTGTTATTGCCAACATTCCAATTAAAAAGTCATCATCCGGTTTTTATGGTTTGTATTGGGATGGGTATAACCATAATAAACGCAATGTTGGTTTAGGCACCTACGGGGTAATGCTGACCATAAAAGATGTTACAGGCAAATCGGAAAAACAGCTTGTAAAGATCGGTATTAAAGGTAAATAGAAAATTGAGTTTGGAGAAGAAGTTTACGAAATGTCGCAATGTGTGTTGCTCCGTTTTCCGATAGGGCACTATACAATTGTTGATAAAGTATTCTATCGTATATGTATATATCATGGTTGTTTCATTTTCTGGTGTTTCAAATCAAAAGTGCTATATATCTGTTAAGTACAGTATTGTAAATCAGGTAATGTTATTTGCTACTTGTAGTTTCCCGCAACGCACTTAATAAGTTTGCTGAATGCCAAAATAAAGGAGCAACTATGCTTCAAAAATCAAGTTCCGTAAAGATCATAATCTGTAAACACTTGATTCTGATAATCTCAGCATTAATCGCAGCCATATTTAATGTGACCTGTTCTTTTTGTACCCATACAGAAAGCGAGATATGTTCGCTTTTGGCTGATCATCAAAGCAGGGAAGTAATCGCTTCAAATCGCAATGTCATTTTTGAAGAACCGGGTACCGTTATCGCGATTCATGGATTTGCATGTGCAGAATCGAAGAATCAGGGAACGCAGGATTATATTCAGGTTGATCAGGTATTTGACCTTCCGGTTTATGTAACAAATGCAACAGTATTACTCAATGGATGGAGATTTGAATACCTTAATACAGATCATAAAGTCGAGGCACTTGGTACTGTTATTAAAAATATCAGACTGGAACGCAATACGTTAAAATGGCAGGCTTTAGGTGCCTTGTCAGATAGAAATTTTGATGTGCCGAACATGTTAAAGTGGCAGGTATCTGGATAGACAACTGTGAATATAACGCCCCCGATGATCCACCCGGAACTTTACGTTATAAAGTTTCTGCACATCTTAATGATAAAAATAGCGATCCCTTATCTTATCACCGTTATAAGTTAACAATTCTGGGGATTCGGGCTGTTAACCGGAACCCGACAGAAGTTCAATAGAGTTAATTTGGACCATTAAAGCGCAAGAGCTTTACAGGTAAACATCTGTTTATGATTATCTTCTAACTTAGAACTATCGAGGCAATATATGCTCCCGCCCCTGCCAGGAAGAAAATGCCATCTGCCAACAAATTGAAAAGTGCAGATCGATTTTTACCTATCCTTGTATTCCATATCACAAAGACTATGGTGTAGAAAAGCACTGGTATCTGGAAATAAAACTGTAGTGCTTTGGTTGACTTATAAGTACTTAATCCTAAAAGGGATGGTAGAATGAGGAGCGCTGCTAAACAGGTCCAGATCATCAGAAGCATTGCTTTACGTGCACGTTTCTCTCCAATGATTGTAATAAGTGTTTCATGCCCCATAATTCGATCACCCTCGATGTCTCGTAAGTCAAAAATTAATGATCTTAGAAAAGCAAGAATAAATGTCCAGCTGAAAACTGCTATGCTCAGAAATTCAATTTTGAATGTCGCTGTAAATGCCTGTGGTATAAATGTCAATACTGTTCCCCATGCGAGTGCGACGAAAAGGTCCCGGCTTGTTGGAATATCTTTAAGTGTACTATAATGAAAGACCGGCTTGAAAATATTGGGAAATATTGGTATGTGGTAAGCAAGCCCGGCTAATGTTGCGAATAACACAAGGTAGAAAAGATTCAACTCATAGAAAAAACAGAAAATGAGAGTTGCAATTATCGATCCTGTAACAACTATGTAAAGATGCTTTCTGTGCTCTTGATAAAAACGATATCTGCTGATTCCATGGTGTTGTGTCTTTTCGATACTGGCGAGACTGTTCCACAGATACATGTAAAAAAAGTAAAGAAATGAAATGATAGCGCCGTATATATTGAATGTTATACTCTGGAGATAGCAGGATGCGTAATACACGGCAACAGCTCCAAGTGAGACAAAAATATTCAGATTTGACAATATATCAATCAAGTAAAGAAGTAAATTGGTGATACTGTGTTTTCTTGTCTGAGCCATAAACTGGAGGTAATCACTTACTCTTTTTATCATCCAGGTCGGTGTTGATGCTCCTGCGGTTACTCCTACAGTTTTACAATGTGAAATGGATTCCCAAACGATTTCATCTTCTGTTTCAACATGCTGAGTAATAGCTCCACAAGACTCGCCAATTTTTGCCAGACGCTGAGTATTCGCACTATTTTTTCCGCCAACAACAATTAAGGCATCGACTTGCTTTGCAAGAATTTCTGTTTCTGCCTGCCTCTGATCCGTTGCTGCGCAGATAGTCTTTTTAATTACAACATCTGAATTACTATACTTTTGCCGGATCTTATCAGCAATTATATCGAAAATGCTTCTGTCAAAAGTAGTCTGAGAAACCAGACAGATTTTATCAAAGTGTGGTAATTTGTCTACATCATCAGGTTTCTGAATAAGATAACCTGCTTTTCCTGCATACCCAAGTAAACCAATTACCTCAGCATGCCCCTCATCTCCTGTAATGACTATACTATAATTCTGCTTTCGAAAGCGTTCAATAACTTTATGCACAGTTTTTACTTTGGGACATGTTCCATCGATTATTGTGTGTCCACCATGCCCATAGCGCTCCTGAAGAGAAGGTGGAATACCGTGCGCGCGGATAAGAAGTGTCGAATTTTCCTGTAAATTTGCAGACTCATCAAGGGTATTAACACCTCTTTGTTTCAATACCTCTATAGTCTGTTTATTGTGGATAAGCGGCCCAAGGGTATGTATCCCCTCAGTACTATTTACTGTATATTCCAAAGCCAAATCAACGGCACGTTTTACTCCCATGCAGAAACCTGCAGTTTTTGCAATAATTATTTTCATATTTAGTAATGCACCTCGTATAATATGTCTAAAAATACTTTCAGACATATTAGATCAACTGTTTAAAAACAATAATTGTTTCCTTTAAGTGCAAATGTCATTTTTTACTATGATAAAACCAATAATTGCTATCTCTGATTTGCATAAATCGTTCGGTCCCAACCATATACTTAGCGGGCTTTCTCTGACAATTGATAAAGGAACTGTTTACGGACTTGTCGGGCTTAATGGCGCGGGAAAGACTACTCTCCTGAGATTGCTTTTGGGGCTGCTAAAACCAGATAAAGGCTCAATAGAAATTGCGGGATTTTATCCCTGGTCTCACAATGAAGCATTTTATTCCAATTGTGGTGTGGTACTTGAACATGATGGTTTCTGGGGAAATCTTACCATTGAAGATAATCTGAGGATATTTACATCGGCAAAAAAACTCAATTGGAAAGATGCTCGCAGCTATATTGATAATTTTTGGAGTGATACGGTCATTACTACAAGTAATAAAAAAGTAAAGCACCTCTCAAGGGGGCAGCGGATGCAATGTGCCTTGTGCAGAGCATTTCTGGGTTGGCCAAAGATAGTTCTCCTTGATGAACCTGCTATTGCACTTGATATGACCGCATATGATCATTTTAAAAATATTATTCGATATGCAAAAGATAATGGTTCAACTATGATCATCAGTTCACATCAATTGGAAACTATTGATGATCTTTGTGACAGGGTAGGTAATCTCAGTAACGGGGCATTAAAGGAGCTTGAGGAACAGTCGCACCAGGGGATATCTCAATGGGTTCTCAATACAGGTACAAATGCTTCTTGTGAAAACACGCTACTCGAAAATGGATGTACGAAAGTTGAATGGAAAGATGGTGTCTGGATGTTTGAAATTGATAAACCGGAGGAGAAAATTCCTGCTATTGTCAAACAACTTGTCATGGCTGATTTTCAGATTTATGAGATTAAAAGAAAATCTTCCGGTTTCGGGGATAAGATCAGATCTATTTACAAACCTACTGATACAAAAGGAAACGCATGAGAAGTATTGGTGTAGTGATAGCTAAGGAATGGAAATGTTTTCTTGGATCAGACCGGGGTATGTTTGTTTTGTATTTTATTCTGATCTTAGTCTGGAGTGTATTACTTGCCAGTAGAGATAGCTCGCATTTTAATGCTGAGCCATTATGGCTTGTATTCTTCTCAGTTGTAATAACCGCTAATTTTTCAAATACAGTGTTCATATCCGAAAGAGTCAGCGGCTCACTGGAAATTCTCATTACCTCCGGATTATCGAGAAATTCGATTCTTTATGGTAAAATGAGTTTTATTTTATTAATGAGCTTCATATTTGGGGCAATTTGCTTTTTTGCAACGTTCTTATTTCAGAATTTTCTTCTTAAAAATTCTGCTGAAAATATTAATCTGTCCTCTTTTATACTGTATGCTGGTTCAGCATTCCTGAATGTATCAAGCAGTGCCTATCTTTCGGTCCGATTAAGTAATCCGAGGCTTTTGCATTTCGCTAATATGTTTATTTTGGGATTGATTGTTGGTATTTATATGTTTTTAGCTGCAACATATGATGTTTCGATGTTATATCTGTTTGTTTTCATGTGTTCAGTAGCGATTTTTATCTGCTGGAGAACGCAGAAATTATACAATAGTGAGAAAGTTCTGCAGCCGATATATTTGTAAAGTCAACTTCACATTATGGAGAAGATCTTGAAAGAAAAAAAACAACAAACTACGTTTTACATAATAAGACATGGCGAAACAGAATGGAATCGACAAGGGATTCTCCAAGGCCAACTGAACAGTCCTTTATCTGAACTGGGACTAAATCAGGCAAAAGCACTTGCTGAATTTTTTAAATATCATGACTGGGACCGTATTGTCTGCAGTGATCTGGGAAGAGCTTTGCAGACAGCTGAAATTATTAAGGGTTCATCAAATAAGGAGCATATTACTGATCAACGTTTGCGTGAAAGAAATCTTGGGGTTGCACAGGGGCTTACAACAGAAGATTTTTCAAAAAAATACCCTGAAGAATTCGATAAGTTTAAACAAGGTAATCCAGATTTTTGTATCAAAGGCGGTGAAAGTATACGTGAACGATTTGCCCGTTGTATTAAATGTATTGAAGAATACGGCGAGAAGTATTTTGGACAAAAGATAATCGTTCTTACGCACGGAGGAATACTCGATAGCGTATTTCGCCATATCACAAAAATGTCTTTAAGTCAACAAAGAGCATTTTCTCTTTTCAATGCATCCGTTAACACTATCGAGGTGAAAGGAGATTCTTGGAGTATTGTGACTTGGGGGTATATTGAGCATTTGAGAGCTCTGGGATCTTTGGATGATTGGTATAGAGGTGCGATTTAGGGGAAAAAAGGGACGGACTAATTTTTTAATTAATAGATAAAAATAGTCCGTCCCTTTTTGGTGAGGTTTGGCGGAAGTAAAGCAATGTACGAATTCTTTTAGTTCCATTGTGGGAAAAAGCAATTTTTCCCTTTTTATTGCTCAATATTGTTATATAGAGATGGTGGATTTTCTCTACAGGTCGGATAAATTGCAGTTTTGTTATTTCGGTTTGTTTTTTAGGAAACTATCTTAGTGGCGTTGGACCTATCTACCTGCGACCTCTGAACAAGAACGGAAACTGGTGAAATCGTTATCTTGAGATATCTGGCAATCACCGAAAGTGGAATAAGTTCTTCCAGATGTGCCTGACTGCAAAAAGCTGTGCGGGCTTCGGATATTTTGTTCTTTCTTCCTCTTCTGAACAGCTCATCACTTGTAAATCCATAATCTGTGCATACTTTAGCTGATAGGGTATTCAACACCACAATGTAATCAGCCTTCCGGTGCTTTCGATTCAAATCCATTTTGTACTTTTCCATGGCATTCTTTACAAAATCAGGAGTGCCGATAACAGCTGGCCAACCCTTGCGGGAACCCGCTACTTCTGTAGCTTCAGTGATAGATAGTTGCCCTGCTTTTGTCATATCATCGGTGCATCCCTCTGCCAGAAATCGCAAGTAAGCTTCAATAGCACCATTCTCATTGTCTCCAAATCGACGAAGACACTCTTCCCGGTTTTGAAACTGCTCTCCACGGGCACCTTTTATCCCCAGAAGATACCCATGACCACACCAGGCCCAGGTTTTGAGCTGCTCAAGAGTCTTGACCAGTCCTGCCCGTAACGGGTTAAGGTGAATATACCTGATCAGTTCCATCGCATAGTCCTGGTCCTGACAAAGAACCGATTTGAACCTGTCCTGATAGAGGTATCCCTTTCTTTTATACTTTTTGTTGTAAAATTGTGCATATCCACTATTCAAAGGGCGCATGAGTTTACTCAAAGGCAGATCACTGGACCTGATCATTAAATGGTAATGGTTATCCATCAGACTCCAGGCGTAGCACTGAAAATCGCAGTTCTTAAGTCCTTTTTCAAATCGGGAAAGAAATTCATTTCTATCCTCATCATCAATAAAGAGCTCTTTTCCCTCAATGGAATGGGCCATTATATGGTAGAGTGATCCGGGCGATTCCAGTCGCGGCATACGAGGCATTTTTATTTCCTCCAAATAGGGTTTGGTAATCGAAATAAAAATGCCGCAACATTTATGCCTGTTTATTGAGGAAGAAACTCTTAATAAGCAGTCCTTTTGGTAAAAAGAAAGTCCGTCCCTCTCAAATTATGCATACACATGATTTGTAGTTCCTGTCTGATGATAAACACATTTAAATCAATGACATACAAAGAAAATTGCCGAAATCGACAAACGAGCAGTCATTTTGGTAAAAAAATAGTCCGTCCCTGCAGTACTCCGAACAATTATTCTCAAAATCAAGAATTCATGGTATCATTTAAACTGCTGCTTCCAGAAATGTTTGCAGATGTACCATGATGTTTTTAATTCATTTTACAATAGATTGATTCATTGGGGGAGATTGTGATCCATCTTCCAGGTTATAAAATTAAAGAAGAAGTTTCCAGAGGGGGAAAATCGACAATATTACGCGGCATTCGTGACTCAGATCATTGTCCCGTCATTATAAAATTATTAAATAAAGAGTACCCATCCACAAAAGAACTATCCACCTTTCTAAGGGAATATGAAATTTTAAATAGGATAACCGGTGAGGGAATTATAGATGTATATGGAGTGGAAAAATATAACAACAATGTTGCTATTATTCTGGAGGATATCGGAGGAGAATCAGTTGACAAGGTATTGCAATCCACTAAAGTAGGTATTAATGAAAAATTGTCGCTTGCGATTCAAATGACCAATTCCTTGATTCAAATACATCAGAAAAACATTATCCATAAAGATGTAAATCCAACCAACTTTATCTGGAATTATAAAACCAATCAGGTAAAAATTATTGATTTCGGTATTTCTGCCGAATTAATCAGAGAAGCATCTCAATGTATCAACCTCAACATTTTGGAAGGAACCTTGGATTATTTATCTCCTGAACAAACCGGGAGAATAAACAGGCCAATCGATTACAGAACCGATTTATACTCTCTTGGTATTACTTTCTATGAATTATTTACCGGACAATTACCTTTTAAGGGGGATGACGAATTAGAGATAATATACTCCCATATCGCTAAAATTCCAACTCCTCCGAAAGAAATAAATCCTGAAATTCCTGCTATCCTCTCAAATATCGTGATGAAACTGATCTCCAAAACAGCGGAAGATAGGTATCAATCGGCATTCGGATTAAAAAAGGATTTGGAGTATTGTCTTCAATTACCTGAAGCGAAAAGAGAAATATGCGGATTCATCACTCGGGGAACGGAGATATTGTAGATAGATTTGAGATTCCACATAAATTGTATGGACGTGAAGCAGAAATTGAAATTTTGAATGATGGATTTGAAAAAGCAGCGAAGGGCCATTGTGGAATTTTATTGGTCAGTGGTTATTCCGGTATTGGGAAATCTTCACTGATTCATGAGATTCGTAAACCGATAATTGGAAAAAAAGGATATTTTATATCAGGAAAGTATAACCAGTTCGAACGAAATATTCCGTATTATGGGATAACTCAAGCATTTCAAGGAATTGATAAGACAGTTACTTGCGCAACCACAATCTAGTCTGGACAAGTGGAAAAGCTGCTTGATAAATGCATTAGGGATGCAACGGACAGGTTATAGTTGATATAATTCCTGAATTGGAGCAGATTATCGGGCCTCAACCTCCAGGTGGCCGAGCTCAATCCTTTGGAAGCACAAAATCGGTTTCAGATTGACTTTTCGTGAATTTATCAATGTTTTTGCTGCCAGGGAACATCCTTTGGTGATTTTTCTTGACGATCTTCAATGGAGTGATACTTCAACGCTTGATTTATTCAAGTACACTCTGGGGACAATAAAAAAACAGTATATTCTTTTTATCGGGGCATACAGGGACAATGAAGTAACTATAAGGTCATCCTTTGGCTCAGATTAATGGAAGAGCTGAAAAAGGGGCAGCAAGATCAATTCCGCCTTTTCGTGAAATATACCTTAAACCCTTGAATCTTTTTCAATTCAATCAATTGATTTCCGACACCTTTCATAGTCATCCCGGTACAACCGAACCTCTTGACAAACATTATTTTTCAAAAAACCAAGAGGGAATCCGTTTTTTATCAGCAGATTGTTACATTCGCTTTATCTTCAGGGAGTATTCTCATTTCTTTCAGAAAAAAGCCAATGGGACATATGATTTGGAAAAAGTAAAGAGCTGTTGAAATAAGTGATAATGTTATAGACTTGCTTGTTAAAGATCTTGAAATCGTTGCCATTGGGAACTATTGATATTCTCAAGCTGGCTGCTTGCATCGGAACTCAATTTGATTTGGCAACAGTTTCGTCAGTCAGTAAAAAAACTATCGCTTCAATTGGTAAGGATTTGTGGGTTGCCATTGAAAAAGAAATAGTTCTTCCCTTAGACAATAATTATCGTTTTATCAATACATTAAAAGATGAAGTACTTTTCAGAAATCTTGAAATACGTTTTTGTTTTGCCCATGATCGCATACGTCAAGCAGTTTATTCTTTAGTCCAGTGAAAGCGAAAAGTGCAGAAATACATTTACGAATAGGGCGTGAGTATTTAAAGACATTCCGTGAAACAAATCGAGTGGAAATGATATTTGATCTTGTAAATCATTTGAATATCGGCAGGAGTTTGATCATAGAAAAAGATGACCGGATTGAACTGGCGGATTTGAATATTATGGCCGGTAATAAAGCAAAGAAGGCAACTGCTTTTGCGGTGGCATTAAATTATTTTGAAACAGCCGGATTATTATTGTCCACTGAGGAGTGGGCAGATAGATCCGGTAAGCATTTCAATCTGTTATTGGAGCAGGCAACAGCAGCCTTTTATCCGGTGATTTATTAACGGCAGGTTCTGTTTGTGAGCATTTGTCCAAAATCGCTGCCAGTAATCTTGAAAAAGGGGCTCTTGCCAATGTTAGAGTCCTGCTATTTACTTTTCAGGGTAAACTGGTCGAAACAATCGATGAAATACGAAAAACACTGTTTCTGTTTAACATATACTTACCGGAAACAGCAGAAGAGATCGACCAGAAGATGCAGGACGGCATCATGAAGATGCAGCAATTTTTAGCAAGTACACCGGTTGAGGAACTTGTTAATCTTCCTGTAATGGACGATCCAGAAAAACTTATGGCTATGCAGCTTTTATTCCAGGTAATCCCCTCTGTACGTCAGGTAAATCCGAATCTGTATTTTCTGGTTTCACTGAAAATGTTTGAGTTGACATTTACTTATGGAACATCACCATTGTCGTGCAAATGCTTAGTTGACTGCGGAGTCATTCAGGGGAAAGTACTTGCTGATTATAAAACCGGTTATAAGCTGGGTGAGGCGGCATTTGTATTAGCTAATAAGTTCAAAGCGGAATCGCAAAAATCCTCGATCTATTTTATTTTTCCATTCCTCTCCTATTGGATGAAACACTATCAGGAATGTTTGGATTACTATGACATGTCATATCGGTCTGGATTAGAGACCGGTGATATTATGCATGTGACATACGCTGTGGCCCATAGAGTTCATTTGTTCATGTGGATTGGTAAAAATCTGACCGATACTAAAGAGGAAACCGAAAATGCTATGGCATTTCTCAAACAGTCAAAAGGCACAGTGCCCCTGGTATTAGCGGAGATTGTCTACTTTACTATTCAGAAATTGCAGACAATCCCGGAACCTGATGATCAGAAGTATATTGAAGAAAAAGACAGAGAAATGATAGAGAGAATTAAAAAAATTCATAACATCACCTATCTGGCACGATTTTACCAATATAATACGTTTGTAAATATTATCATGAATAATATGGATGCTGCTGAAAAATGGAATATGTTAGCGGATGAAATCATCTATTCAGGTGTTTCAGATTTCCCCTTGGCTGATCATTATTTGTTTAAAGGACTGATTCTTGTTCGTAAATACAAAAGTGCCTCATTAAAAGAACAAACGCAAATTAAAGAATCACTTCACATTATTCAGCAAAGATTAGAAAAATGGGCAGAAAATTGTCCTTCCAATTTTGCTCATAAGTATAATTTGTTAGCAGCTGAAAGGGCTATTATTGAGAACAAACCGCTTGATAATATTGTAAGTCTTTTCAATAAGACAATAAATTCATTCAGTAATAATGATTTTTTGCATCTCAAGGCATTCTGTTATGAAATGTATGGCAAATTTTGGCTTGATAAAAAAGAGGATCTGATCACTGGTAAAGCATATCTCAGGGAAGCCGATTACTTATACAAACAATGGGGAGCTTATCGGAAAGTCGCACTTCTGGAAAAAAAATACTCACAATATTTTATTACCGATGAGTCACTTTTATGGAGACAAAAGGGAATAACATCAACCGAATACCGCAGTTCTATCGACATGGCTTCGATTTTAAAATCTACACAAGCCATCTCAAGTGAAATCAAGATCGAAAAACTTTTAAGAATATTGATTTGTACAATGATTGAAAATGCTGGTGCTCAGCGGGGTTGTTTGTTGCTTAAAAATGAAGTAGACAATCAATTTCATATCGAAGCGATACAGGATGATAATTCCTGCCGGTTTTATTATATGCAGTCAGTTAAATTTACAGATAGTAAAGAATTGTGCTCTGAAATTGTGAATTATGTTACCCGAACGATGGAAAACGTTGTCGTTCAAAATGCCAGTACCGATAACAATTGGCAAAATTGCCCTTATATTATAGAAAACCGGATTAAATCAGTGCTTTGTATGCCGGTTATCTACCAAAATAGATTAAAGGGAGTAGTTTATTTAGAGAATAACTTATCTGACAATGTTTTTACATCTGACCGATTGGAAATTTTAAACATATTGTCTTCTCAGGCATCTATTTCAATCGAAAATGCACGACTTTATGAAAATATGGAAGAGAAAGTCAAGGAAAGGACAATTCAATTAAATAACGCTAACGAGAAGCTTAAAGAATTGTCATTGCATGATCCATTGACTAACCTGCATAATCGAAGGTATGCTTTCGAGTTTATAGATAATAAAATAAACCAGTTTATAAAAAATAAAGCAATATCACTGTATAAACATGAGAAAAGGAATCTGTCCATAAAAGAAAATGTCATTGGTGTGTTTTTAATCGATATTGATCATTTTAAAGATGTAAATGACACGTATGGCCACTCAGCAGGGGATACAGTATTGATCACCTTATCAGAGGTTCTGAAAAAGATGATCAGATCTGAAGATATCCTGGTGCGCTGGGGCGGTGAAGAGTTTTTAATAATATTGTATAACACAAACCCTGATTATCTGGCGACGTTCGCTATGAAAATGTTAAAAGAGGTGAAGGCAACTCCAATAAGGATATCAGAAAATAAATTTATTCATAAGACTTGTTCATTGGGATATGTAGAAATGCCTTTTGACGCAGCCTATCCGGAACTTTTAAATCTGGAACAGATGATAAATATAAGTGATTATGCATTATACCGGGCAAAAGAGAATGGAAGGAACTGTGCAGCCAAATATTTTAAAAATAAAGTAGAAATTACTGGTGATTTGAAGTCTTATTTAGTTAAGCTATCAAAATCCACTAAGTTAGATGAAAAATATTTTCAAGTAGAATACATTCGGCCTGATTGATAACAACGAAAAAAGTATACTTCAAATTAGTAGATTCCAACAAAAAAATTCTTTTAAAGTAAAAAGTAGATCAATGCAAATTCTTTTATGTTGATTTACGATTCCTTTTACTTCAAAATTGATATTTAAATATATCATACTATGCTATATAATTAATTCTGCTGTATCAGAATGATTTTTTTATTTCGTAGAATAAACGTACTCATCTTGAGTCTCTTATCGAATTGAACGGCTTTTAAATGTGATCATTGAATATAGAGAATAAATAAGAATTAATACTAAGAATTTTTACACAATTCATCAGTTAAAGAGGATCTGCTATGAAATTAAGTTGGATGGGACACTCTGGATTTTTACTAACGTATGAGAGGAAAAAAATACTGATAGATCCATTTGTTAATGGAAATTGTAATTTTCCTGCTAATTTGGTAAACGAAATAAAGAATCCTGATTATATTCTGATAACACATGGACATCCAGATCACGTTGGCGATTCAATCAGCCTATATAATCCTGATAAAACCAAAGTAGTTGCAAACGTTGAAATTTGCCACTGGCTGGCTACTCAATCTGTTAATAATTGTGTACATATGAATATCGGGGGAACCTTTGCAGATGATGATATTCAAATTACTATGGTTGAAGCATTACATAGCAGTAGTATAGTTTCAGGAGGTCAAGCTTTGTATGGTGGATTAGCATCCGGTTATATAATAAAATTTAGGGATATAGTAATTTATCATTTTGGAGATACTGAGATTTTTGAAAACATGAAATTGATTGAAAAGAGATATCGGCCAAAAGTCGGGTTGATTCCAATTGGAGACAGATTAACTATGTCTCCTTCGACAGCAGCATCGGCCTGTAATGAATTTTTCAATTTTAAAACTGTTCTCCCGATTCATTATGGTACTTTTCCGATGATAAATGGTTCGGCTGAAGATTTCGTTAAGGCGCTTGTAAAAAAAGAATCCGGCAAAATTTTAAAACCAGGTGAATATTTAGATCTATAGTATTCGAGTCGTTTGCAAAACAGACTGGAATACACGGAAGCTAACCATCTAAAATCTTTCTCTTTTTCATATTAAAAATCCTGATTTACGAACAAAGGGTGAACGTCTTGTTTCACCTTTTATCCATTTGCATCATCCCATAGATATGGACCTGTTAATGAACTCAGTGAGAAGTTGGTTTTCACCAGGCGATTTTACTTTTCTTCGGTAAAATTGTTTGTTAAACGGCCCCGATTTAAGAGTTCTCATCAATCTGACTGGAAAAATTATTTAATAATTCATTTATATTTAATTTATTTTTCTATAATAGAAAACTAAGAATACGCTGTAGCGAAGTCTGCAGCTCCATGTTTTTCCGAACAATTGTTGTAAATTTGTTGTTTACAATTGAGCTACTAACAATTGCTCTGAAAAAGAATATATTACTGCAAATAAAAAGCTTGAAATAAGGTAATGCTAAAACGTCAATTTGCATCTAAAACGTATTTGAATGATCTGTTTTCAAAAAAGTGTTTTATCATTCGAAAATGATAAATAATTGCTGAATATTGTCAATAAAACATTTGTTAAGGGAAAAGATGCTATTCACCTTTTTTTTGCAAGGATAGATTAGAATTAATTTCAATAAAAATACGGGAGCAATATGATTAAATGTAAAATAACTGTTTTGAGAACCAGTTTTAATAGTGAATTTGTTGAAGAATATGTTGAAAAAGAAAGAAAAAAAACATTAGGACCTTGTGAAGTATTTAAAGAAGGACAGGAATTTATTGTAAACCCTTGGTCGGGTCTTCCAAGTGGCTTTTGTCCATGGGCATGGGATGACATATACAAATCTTTGGTAGGATTTGCTACTGATGGAAATTATGGTATGTGGTATGAAAATAAGAATACTATAATTGCATGCTGCACAGATGGGACCAGGCCTGTGTATTTCAAAATAGAAAAAATAAAAGAATAACAATAAATCCCGCTGTTGCATTAAAGGCAGCGGGAGTTTTTGCTTTTTTGTCATGTCAACATTTACTGCAGATTGTTTTTATCTTCATGATGCCAATATTTTAAAGCTCGTTTTAGAGCCTCATCAAAAAAAATCCAATCATGATTTCCATTCCAATCTTCAAAAACTGAATTATAACTCAAATCGTGTAATATGCCCTGAAATCTTTTATTATCGTTGTAAAAAGAGTCTTCAGTACCACAAGCGAGATAAAAATTCGGTTTGATAGTTTTACCTTTAGCTTTTTTAGCCAACTCAATTACATCTTCTTGGGGGTTCCAATCTATTGTTTCACCAAATACAGCTTGAAAATCTGTAAATAGTCGCTCACCAAAAAGTTCCTTAAATTTTTTTGCCCCTTCAGAATATTCAAGATGTTCTTTCAACATTATACAAGGGGAAGAGAATGCACCACAAAAACTATATTGATCTGGTTTTGTCAAAGCGCATTTTAAAGCGCCATATCCACCCATCGAAGCTCCGATAATTGCTATATCATCTCTTCGTTTGGATATTTGAAAAATGCTATTAATCATCAACGGGAGTTCTTCAGTTATATAGCTAAAGTACTTTAAACCATACTTCATATCTGAATAGAAGCTCCTGGCAACCTCTGGCATAATGAATACTGCATGGTAATTTTTTGAATAATTAGGTAACATGGTATAGTCAACCCAATCACCGCTTCTTCCACATATCCCATGTAAAAGATATACAACCTTTAATGGTTGACTAGAAAATTTATCTGGAGCAACTATAGTGATAGTAGTTTCCATTTCCAGTGTTTGAGAAAAAAAGTTCCCTCGTAAAATCATATGTCAAAAGGTCTCCATTTTAGTAATATGGCAAAATATTTATATCATTTATTAGATGCTCTTCTCAAATGGGTTTCTGTAGGACCTATTGTGAAAATGGTAAATATAAATTGATATCTGGGCCCATGGTGTATTAATGATGAAATGTTTAGCTGAATTAGATTCTTTTCACAATGCAAATTAAGGGTCTTATGTCATAGATAATTTATTTGCATTCAGGAAATTTGAAAAGAATGATAGAGATCATCTCTCCCTGCTAAATGGGAATATGTTATAGGTTGTGGATAAAATTAAACTAAAGAGGCAAATTCGCAAAGGGACAATTATAAATAAGAGTATGAAATTGAATAGAGATAGATGCATGAAAATCTGAACCATAGTATGTAATGCATACACAAAACAGTAATTTGGTGTGATTTACTTTTTCAGTACAGAGTTAATTAGTCTGGACAGAGGGAGGGAATAGGTGAGTAGTTCCCTAAATCTGACTATATATAGTGAAAATTATCAAATAGTAGTATTTTGCAATTTTCATGAATTTTAGCAACAAAAGTCAAATAAAATAACATAAAATATCATGATAGATAAATCTGAGTACATTCCAAACATTCGAAATGCTATCGATTATATCGAGATGAACATAAAAAAACGACTTTCATTGGTTGATATTGCAAGTGTTGCATATTATTCAGAGTATCATTTTCACAGGATATTTACTCGTATTACAGGTTTTACAGTAAATGCGTATATCCGAAAGAGAAGAATTAGTGAAGCTGCAAAAGAATTAGTAATATGTGATAAGAAGATCAGAGATATCTCTTATCAATATGGTTTTTCAAATCAGGAATCATTTACACGGGCATTTCAGAGTTATTTTAAGATTACCCCAAGCGAGTATCGTAGATACGGCGTTTTGGTGGGCATTGTTGAGAAGCTTGAGCTTGATGATAAATTCAATGAATTTGCTGGTTGTGAAATTCAAGGTCCCCAAATAGTTTCTTTACCTGCCAGGTACTATATTGGCCGTATGTATAGCGGTGAAAACAATAACAATGATATTTTTTCGTTTACTCATAGCTTTTTGCAGATGAAAAACGAGATTAAGAATTGTACTGGAGAAAATTATTATACCTTTGATACTTATAGGTTTGATAAATATCGTAACAGAATTTATGACTTTTATGCAACAATGCCGGTAACCAGTTTGAAGGATGTTCCGGAAGGTATGATAGGAGTAGAGATCGCAAAAACTGATTATGCTATTATTAAGTATAGAGGGAATGGAGAGTATCTTTACGCTGGAGAAAATCAGAATTCTGTTTATTCGTATATCTATAAAAAATTGCTGCCCGAAAATGGTATACATTTCAGGGATGGAGAGTATAAACTCCAGCATGAAAATTCTTATAGAGCTGTCGAAAGTGATTTTGTAAATATTATCATCCCCGTTTGTGTATGACATCTTAAACGTGTACTCTTCATAGGGATATTGTGGTAAAATTTGAAAAAATTTAAAAATGGAGTTTATATGAATTTTAAAGTTGGTAAGGTATTCGTAAATTGCTTAACATTGGCAATAGCGATTTGTCCTTTTCAAGGCAATGCTGGTGAAACGTTGGTTAAATCTTTTTTTTCAGACAATGTTTCAGATAAAGGGTCCACGGTGGCATTTGGAGGTAGGACAAACATTTCGAATGTTACCGATAACGAAAAAGATAGAAACGCAGTAATCAAAATCAAGTTTGATGACAGCACATTTTGCGGTGCAGAAATTATTTCAGGTAATAAAGTTGATGTTTCTAAAATAAGAAAGACAGGTGCTTTGAAATTTTTTGTGAAAGGACTTCACGGAAAAGAATCTTTTTATATTGGCTTGCTTGACATTGATTCAAGCAGTAATAAAAAAACTGAAATAAAAGTGAAAAGTAATAATTATTTCGATGTTACTGATAAATGGACTCAAGTAATAATACCGTTTTCTACATTCTCTGATCAGGGGGAGAGATGGTTTAGTGATCTCAATGGTGGTGAATGGTCGAAAATAAACTGGAGTAACATTATCAGCGTAAAATTTTCTGCAGATAAAGAACAGAATTTGGGGTGTTCAGATAATCGTTTGGCGACTGTTTTTGTTGATAATATAGAAATAGTTGATGGGCTTGAAAATATGCCTCAGCCAAGAGCTACCGCCTGGAAGCTTTTATCTGATATTACCTCTGGTCATCCTGACGATTCTACTTCAGACAACAATACTTTATTTTCTTTTTTAAATAGATCTGTTGGCCAATATACGACAATTTATCCATATGGTAATAGAACTGATTTTTCAATACTCCAATCTAAGAAAGAAAAAGCTGTATTAGTGTCATTCTTTGATGACAAGGAGTGGAGTGGGCTGACTTTAAGCAGAGCGCAAAAAAAACCTATCAGTATATTGAACCTCCGTGATTCCGGTGGCATAGAGTTTAAGGTCAAAGGTGCTGTCGGAGGAGAAACTTTCAGTGTCGGTTTACTCGATGATGAATCGGATGGGGTTGATAGAAAAGTACAGACCAAAGTTAATTGTAAAACTTTCGTAAAAGTTTTGAAAGAATGGCAAACGGTAAGAATTCCGTTTAGCGCATTTGATGATATCGGGAGATGGTGGAATTCTGAAGCCCATTATGAAGTTGTTGGCAAGGTTGACTGGTCAAAAATTTGTGAAATTCGATTTTCCACCAACCAATTTGAAAATGTAAATATTAGCACTAAGGGTGAAAAGCCTGTAAGAATTTATTTTTCTGATATTAAACTTGTTAAAAAAAGCAATGTATTTAATAATGAAGCTTATTGGAAAAATTACAAATCAGATCTTGGTGACAAATTGATTCTGGATTTTGAAAATCAAAATAATTCAAAATTGTGGAGTACTACTTTATGTCCGAATTCAAAAATGAGTATAAGTAGAGTTCCTGAATCTAAGGATAAGTCAAATGCGATTAAATTGGACTACTATATTGATTCCTGGGGATCTGCCCTTTATCAGATCGAAGATGCATCAGCACAAAACTGGACAGGATACAATGCTGTAAAGTTCGATTGCTTTTCCAGAGAACCTTCACAACTTTGTATGTTTATGTTTGTTGATGGAAGTAATGAAGCCTGGTGTTCTTATTATCAGGCAAAACAAGGATGGCAGGAGGTTTCGTTACCGTTTTCCTCATTTAAACAGTATGAGTTCTGGCAGCCGGATAATGTAAATATAAATGGAAAGATTGACTGTGAAAAAATATCATCAGTATTTTTCTATCCATGGGTTTCCAAGAAAAAAGGCCAATTGATGATTGATAATATAAGCCTTACTAATGTCACTATTAAGACAGAAAAAGAGAATATTCTCCATACGAATCAGATCGGTTATCTTAGTAACAGTGTAAAAAGATTTATTGTATCTGACACTATTGATAAAGAATTCGCGTTGTTTGATGAACAGGGTAATATGATTTTAAGTGATACCCTTATTCACAGGGGTTTATGGATTTCTTCAAAACAGAATGTCAAGTACGGCGATTTTAGCGCAATAACAAAACCGGGGAAATATCGTATTGTACTACAGGAAAGTGGAGAAAAGAGTGACATCGTAATTTCTGATGGTATTTATAAAGATCTTTTAAATGCGTCAACAAAGGCTTTTTATTATCAACGTTTATCAACGCCGATAAAACCTGAGCATGCAGGCAAATGGTCCCGTATATCTTCGATACCGGATACTGCTTGTTTTCTGCATGAAACAGCAGGAAAAAAGGGAGTAGTTAACGTATCCGGTGGATGGATGGATGCGGGAGATTATGGAAAGTATATTGTCAATGGCGGCATATCAGTTGGGACTCTTCTGGCTTTGTATGAATTACTTCCCGATTGTATTGGGGATACGCTTAAAATACCAGAATCCCGCAATGGCATAAGTGATCTTCTTGATGAAGTTCGGTATGAGCTTAACTGGATGACAAAAATGCAGGATAAGGATGGGGGAGTTTACTTTAAGGTCGGGCCGCTTTCCTGGGATGGGTTTATTATGCCTGAAAAAATTAACAGTCAAAGATATGTAATTGGTAAATCGACGACTTCGACTCTTAATTTTGCAGCGGTTATGGCGATGGCATCGAGAATTTATAAATCAGATAAAGCGTTCAGTAAATTGTGTCTGGATAATTCTCTGCGTGCCTGGAAATGGGCTATTATGAATCCTGATATCACTGCGCCATCAGAAGGTGGCGGAACAGGAATTTATGGTGATACACATTATGACGATGAATTTTTCTGGGCAGCATCGGAACTTTACATAACTACGAATAAGAATGAATTTAAAAAATATATTGAAGAGAATGCAGATAAGAACAAAATATGCGCTGAAGCTACCTGGAAAGATCTGCAGAATCTTGGCTGGTTCTCGCTTGTAATGCATGCAAAGGAAAGAAAACTTTCTCTTGCTAAAGTTGGGAAAGACCAGATTGTTGCTGTTGCTGATAAATTTGTTAAAAATGTAAATACAATTCCATATCGAATTTCTGGTGAGTCGTTCGTATGGGGATCGAATTCCTATCGTCTCAATGAAGCGATCGTGATGTGTTATGCGTACCTATTAACAAAGAACAAAAAATATCTGGATGGCATAGTTGAAACGCTCGATTTTTTATTCGGGAAAAATCCATCATTATATTCTTTTGTAACCGGTTTCGGTACGAAATCTCCTATGCATATTCATCACCGAATCGCAGAACCGGACGGCATTGCAGAACCTTTTCCAGGCTTTCTTGTGGGCGGGCCTAATGCCGGACGTGAGGATGAAACATCAGGCGAGCCCGGGGCTATATATCCTCACAAGGAGCCTGCCCGCGCATATGTTGATTTGACGCCTGCGTATGCATGTAATGAGGTATGTATTAACTGGAACGCCGCACTTGTCTTCGTTCTTGGTATGGTTAATAATTACGTTAAGTAAATTATCTGTTTTGTAATTTTCTATTTATGAATGATCAGCTTTTTTGATCATTCATAATCCCTTTTGCCGGTTAGTTGGCTCCTTCGCTGATAGGAAATCATTTTTGGATAGGTAAATACCAATTCATATACTCTTCGGGCCTGCTTTAATCAGTGCACTTCGTAATCCATAGCTTCGAGTGTCTGTGGGATTATTCGTGTAGTTCACTCCATGAGATGGAGAAACAACGATCCTTCTAATCGCAAGTAGACAGTATGAACACAGGCATCTGGAAAAAGACACAAAGAATATTTCTTTAATCAGTACGACGGCTGCGAACAACCGAATCAGAAAAACGGTTATTTGCCCTCTGGGGATATTTTTTTTCTGTCTGGGGATATGATATACCTCTCTGGGGACAGGTTTTACCCGTCTGGGACTATTAATCCCCGTTTCTGGGTATCATTTCCACCCTTCTGGGGAATAGGTTGAGGCGTCTGGGATATGGTTTTGCCTGTCTGGGGATAGTGATGAGGCGTCTGGGGAGTAATTTACCCGTCTGGGGATGAGGGAGTATTTAGAATTTTCTGTATTTATATAGGACTATTCAGATTTTTCTGTAAATGATAAAGATTCTCTTGAATATTTGGTGACTCTTTCTTTAAAATGCAAGGTCTAAACGTACTTTGTCTGGAGTTTCTGATTAAACTCTCTCAAACTCAACAAAATGGTCTTCTTCTGCTTTGAAGAAAAGTGTCTGGTGAATGCTGGGTGAAAGAACTCGTCAAGAGTTTTCTTGTCCGAGAGGTAGGGGGAGTGTCGCGTACTGAATTTTGCTTCTTGTGAACCGTGATAGAATAAGGCATGATGTCCTCCGGGTTTGCGAAAGAAACCGGAGGAGTAAATCAAGTGCCATGTCCGAAATCAAAAACTTGCATATTTCTCATCGTGTATCCATCAAAAGTTAAACATATATCGAAATTTATTAAGATACCAATCTCCGTTATTCCTACGACAAGATCCTTTTCAAAGAAAAAAGCGTCAAGTTCAGTTTTTGTTAACAGAATCAGCTATGACATAATAGAAAAATGTTCGTTGGGAATTAAAATAACAAGCTAACTTGTCCTTGCGTCAGCAGAAAATCAATAAATGTTAAAAAAATAGTTGCGTTGCAAGAAGCAATAATCTATTTCTAATCAGTGCTTCACTAAAAATACTGTTTGGAAAAAATTCGATAAGCTCCAGGTGGGCGAAATTATTAATTGAAAAAGATAATTACGCTCATGCTGAGTCAAATCGAAACATAATATTCTATTTACACGATTTACGGTTAAGCACTGAGTATTTAAATACGTTTGTCGAGTATTGATGCTGCTTAATTTCAGACTCAACTTGACTAATCCGCTGCCCTTCTTGTTTTTAAATTAGTTATTCCGGGACGGATGCTCATGTAAGTGAACTGAATGAGCGGACGAAGATACCTGTATAGCAGGTATAAAAGTAAACTATAGCACCCAAATTTAATGTTGTTCACTTTGATTCACTGTATAGGAAGGGAGTAAAAACCATGACTGTTCCCTATTTGTGGACTGTATATGTCCAGTTACGTTGGCAAGATGGAAGCATACCTACCAATCAACAGATTTCTCAGGTTCTCGCCTTTGAATCATATGGCGACACTATGCAGGATCTTTGTGGAGCGGCCATGGAGGCAAATGGAATTTGTACGCTGCATTTTGGCAGTGAGAAATTTTACCCGCCCCGAACAAATCCCACATTGACTATCAAGGTGTTCGATTGTCAGGGAGTGCTGCTGCATACGCAGGAGTTTGCCGATGTTGTCAATAATTCAACGCTTTCCATTGTCATTAACGGCACCGTCAATAATAATTGGCGGGTATCGGGTACGGTCAAGAATTCCCTTGGTGCACCGGTAACGACAGGAACGGTAAGAGCATTCGATGTTTATTACTCACCTGAACGGCTTATAGGCCAGCAGATCATCGGTGGCACTGGTAGATATAATATAGAATATACGTCCGATCTTTTTGGCAAGTCGGAAACGCATCCCGCTCCGAATCTTGTACTGCGGGCATACGATACGTCAAATGCTATTATTGCAGAAGCAGCGCGTTCAAATCCTTCACAAGATGAAACGGTTGACCTTGTGGTTTCCGGTTCGTCCGACCAGTGGCGCATATCGGGTTTTGTAACGCACGATGGAGCCCCGCTTACTGCCGGGACAGTATGGCTTTTCGATACTTTTTCCGGAACGGAATATCCCCTCGGATCGGCAGTTCTCAACGGATACGGGTATTACCAGATTACCTATCTTGAGAGTCAGTTTCAGCATGGAACTCCTCGCACATACCCTGAGCTTACGGCAAAGGTATATAGCGATGACGGTACTCTGTATGGTCAGTTCAATGTTCCATCTCCTCCGTCAAACAATCAAATATTCAATATCGTTATCAGTGGAACCGGGGAAACATACACAGTAAGCGGTACCATTACCAATACAATCAATGCTCCAGTGCAAGGGGTTCAAATTGGTCTAAAGAGTCTTTCGCTTGTTTCCGGAGAATTTAAGGAAACCGATATTACGGCTTTACCTGTGACAACGGATTTACAGGGCAACTATACCATTACCTATAATCCGGCAGTGATTCCCGGATATGTCCACGGCAATCCGATCTCTCTATTCATTGTTGTTACCAGAACAGAAAGTAGTCCAGCGGAATTCCTCGGAAAATCGCCCTTGTATACTACTACTGCATATAATACGGAAATCAATCTTATGATTGATGCCCCATCTAATGCAGATACTTCATTATATACAACTATCCATAATCAACTAATAACCGCAGGTGTTACCGATGTACTGCTGCTGCAGATGAAAAATAATGAAACTATCATTGAATATGTAGCGCGGAAAATCGAGAGGACGAAGGAAGAGGTTGGTCAGATTGTTGATGCTTTTGCCATAATGGATGAACTCCGTGAATTTCTTGCCGTCCATGGTGGGACAGCAACACAGGTTAATGAAACAGTACTGTATGCGCTTATCAGAACCGGTTCCATTGCCAGTTTCACCGGGCTTAAAACAATCACTCCTCAAAAGATGCATTCGGTTCTTGTCGCGGCAATTGCGCAGTCAATTATCCCGGCACAGACAACAGGGATAATTTCCACCATAGATGATGAATGGAAAGAACTTTATGCAAATCTCCTTTCCGTTCCAGACGAAGGGGCAGTTGATGCCAAAGTACTTGCCATGGCAGGTATTAGTAACAGTGCCATTGAGGAGATTGTTCGGACCACCTATGCCGGTAATGCTCATAACCTGAAATCTTTCCAGAGGGAGCTCGAAGAGAACCTTACAGCAGGCGGATTCGATCCGACGCCTGTTATAAGCAGGCTGGATCTGATTTTCGATGTATTCCGGTTTGCCGATGAATTCGACCTGCTTGCAAATTCTATTGTCAATTACCTGAATGCAAATCCTTCCATTACCCATATCAGTGGGCTAACTGCGCTTGAAAAAGATGAGTGGCTGAATGCTATAATTATGCCCATTTATCTCAACGAAAACAAGGGCGAAGAGTTTCCTGATGAGATTCCGGGCGAAACGATTGATGAAAAGAAGAATAATTATGCAAAAATTCTTTTCCGCAAGATTACCGGGTTGTTTCCAATGGCACGTTTTCGGCATGAGCTTACACATGCTACATCCAGTTTATGGAGTCAGTGGGAAGTAATAAAGACATTTCTGGTAGCTCATCCCGAATTCGACTTTATTGACAATATTGATACTGCTTCGGTTGATGAAACAGTTTTAGGGTTGTTACAGACAGTACAGCGAATATTCCGGCTTACCCCTCGCTTTACTACAATCGACGGCTTACTCTCGCGCGGATTTACTTCAGCTATTTCGATCGCTCATAAAAATGGTGACGATTTCGTAAAAGACAATGAAGACATTACCGATGGCGTTGATGACGCACAGACCATTTACACTGCTGCCGTGCATACCGCGAGTCAGGCATTATTCCTTATGGGAACCTTTAATCAGCAGACCGATTTTAGTGATGATTCACTTCCTGCGGTAACCGAAAAGCTTGCTCCTGTACCAGCACTCAGGGCTTCGCCTAATGCACTCACCGCAGTGGCGGTTCATGGAGCGGAAGAAGCACCGGAAAACGGTATAAAGCCTGTATATCCGAACATCGCGACACTTTTCGGTCAGCAGGACCAGTGTTTGTGTCCGGACTGTCAGTCCATCTTCAGCCCCTCAGCGTATATGGTCGATCTGTTTGAATTCATGGGGCCTCAAATCGCGGAAATTCTCTTTTCGCGACGTCCTGACCTGGCTGAGACTGAACTTTCATGCAGGAATACCAACGGTCCGGTTGCATATATCGATCTTGTCAACGAACTTCTCGAAAATGCCGTTTGTACCAGAACATTTTTTATTGTTGATAATGATACTAACGATTTTGTAAATCTGCTTAACCAGGTGCTCCAGCCGGAGCTTTCCATTTCATCAGATGTCGCAACACAATTTGGCAGTCGCGGCCTTCCGTTGGACAAAAAGTACTTTGTACAGCACAAAGCGGGAGAAAACCGCTGGTATATCGTTGGCGATGGATGGCGATATCTGGTTACCGAAGTAATAAACGAATCGTTCCCACATCGTACATTTCGTATTGTACCGGTGCCGCAGACCGGGAAAAATGCACAGTTGCGCAGGGCTTTACCGGAGCACCAGCACCGCAATGCCTATACCGTGCTCAAGTATCTTTCATTCCCATATATGATGCCCTTTGATCTTCCCTTTCTGGAAACCAACCGACTGCTCAAAATGAGAAACACCAGCCGGTACCTGTTGCATCATGTACTTACTGAACGGACCGAAGAGTTCCCCCTGAGTGAAATGGGACTACGGAACTTTTTCGAAATGACTCCGGAGCAGTATGCGCTTATGGCCAATCCGGCTCATCCGCGGCCATGGGAACTCTGGGGATTGCAACAGCAGGTGAACAATTTCTCGATCCCCGGAACCGACATAACCATTTCCGGAACGCATGCGTGGACCTATTTGCTGCAAAATATAGCCGTTTTTTTGCACATCACCGGATTTACTTACGACCAGCTTCTCGATCTGCTGTTGACTTCATCAATCAACGGCGACGGGGCGCTTTTCATTGCCGGTTCCCCAACTGACCCGAATGCCCGGCCCGATCTGGAAACTGCAGATCTGAGCAAATTGTGGTTGCAGCGAAGTTCAACGATAACCCGTTCATATTCGGAAATTTTTACGACTATGGCGCGGTTCATACGGCTTGCAAAACATACCAGTTGTGACACTTTTCTGCTTGATCGAGTCCAGATGTTGACGTGCAATCTCGTTCCGCTCGACAATTTACAGCAGTTTTACAAAACAATGCGGGTAGCCACTGAATTCGGTGTTTCACCTTATCAGGTTGCTACCTGGTGTACTGCCAAAATTGATAACGTGAATCTTGGCCGCGGACCGCTTTGTCAACTTGAGGAACTGTTTATTTCGCGAATCGAATCGGGAGATCGTGCCAACCGCTGGAAAAGGTTGCTCAATGACAACCGCGTTATAAGTATCGGACGATTCGATACCGGTACCGAACAGGATCGGCAGGGGGGAGACATCAAGGTATTGCTTGGTGGGCTCAAAATAAAATATGATGATCTTTCGCTTATAGCTCATTATGAATTCGATCCCGATGGGGACCCTGAAATCGCCGATGCCCGTGCGATTTTTGACAACGACGCACTTGATGTGCAAATAACCCTTGTAAACCTTGGAAAAATGTTCCGTGCCGCAGACCTTTCACGGCATTTCGGTCTTTCGGTCAAGGAATACTATATCTTACTCACCTATATGCCGGTGGGAAGCGGCACTATCTATGATACCGCTGTTTTCTATCGTATGCGCGATGCAGTGCGTAAACTGAAGAAATTCAAAATTTCGGTAGATGATCTTGACTACCTTCTGAATCAGAATGGGTACGAATCCACCGTGTGGGCCGTAACCGCTGAAAAAGAAGTCGAAACAATTATCCGGTTGAACAGTCAATGCGCCGCTTTAGCAACAATGGAACCCTCAGTGGCAGATCAAGCCAGAGAAGAATTGCTTGTTACAGAACTCTCAAAAGTTGGGGGAACAGGAACCGAGCTTACCCGGATTCTTCTTGCGGAATGGCTGCATAAAAAAGACAATTCCGATATATCGATGCTTGACGCGTGGGTAGCAATGAGCACCGGGGGCTGGAATGTTACCCTGTACGATAATGGAGGATCCGTTATAACTACAGCCTATACAGTTGCGCCATCGATTCATATCGTGAGCGGAAGCGAGGTCGCGTATGAAACCATTCCAGATACAACCCGTTCGGTGCAATGGACTGCACATATTTTTGTTAATAGAGACGATCAGTACGAATTCATTGCGAATCAGCGTTTTTCCGACGATGTTGCGGGTACGCCAGGAGGTTTTGAAATAACCATTATTGACCCCGAAACCGGAGATCCACTGACACCGATCGATACCACTATCTTCGAATTGTTAAAAGATACACTGTATGCAGTAACAATAGTTTGGCAGGCCGATGTGTCCGCTACCAGTCAGACAATTGCTGCCATGAATCTTGACATCACATGGCGAGGCACTGCTGATCCCGATGCCAAAGCGTTACCAATAGGACCGGCGAACGTACTTTTTTCACTAGCCGGCGGCCTGGAACGTATTGTCAAGAGCGCGTTCATTGTAAAAAAATGCGCTATGACTGCTGATCAGCTGTCCTACATCGCGGCAAACATGACTGAACTAGGATGTATCGATTTCAACGATCTTCCCGACCGTGATACATCCGGCAGGGTACCATGGTCCGATTGTGCAGCCCTGTTCGACATCTTTCAACTTAACCGGGAACTGACTTTCAAACGGAGCACCACCAGTCTCTTCAGCCTCTGGCAGGAGCCGCTCAAAACGGGACTAAGCTCCTCGTTTATCAAGATCATTGCCAATGAAACCGGCTGGCCAGTAGATGATATAGCCGCGGTTGCCAGTTATTTTGGTTTTATTTCAGCCGATTACCGGAAACCCTGGTCGTGGAAAATTCTTAACAGAGTATTACCGATGCTCGACCGGATCGGCATAGCGGCGTCTTTTGGCTATGCGCTTTATCAACCGGAGATCGATGAAAACAGTTCGTTTGTCAGATGCGAAGCACTCAGAAATTCCGTACAAACGAGATACACCACTGAAGAATGGGCTGTTGCGGGCGAAAAAATGCGGGAATCTCTGCGAATAGCCCAGCGCGATGCGCTCTGTGTCTATCTTATGAGCAGAAGGATGATGTTTTCCGTTACCAATCCTGTCCAGTCAGGTTTCGAGGTCGCCCAACTCATTCGGATGCTCAACTACACTTTAGGAACGAACCTTACGGGTAATTCATTTACAGATCAAGTGCTTGGGGCAGTGAACACCCTGCGTATGCGGCACGATCTTGAGGGAAGTGTGACTGTCATGGATAACGAGACGTGGGATCTTCTCGACGGACGGGTTGGGTACCTGAACGGGGCTGCAATTTACGCACGCTATTTAATTGATGTTGATATGGGCCCGGAAGTCATGACAACGCGCATTGTTCAGGCAAACTGTTCCATACAGCTTCTTATGCAGCGGGCACTGCTAAATATGGAAAAGGCAATTACTCTTAATAACAAGATTATTCAGCAGTGGCCATGGATGAAAAACTATCGATTGTGGGAAGCAAACCGCAAGATCTTTCTATATCCTGAAAACTGGCTGGAACCGGAGTTCCGCGATGACAAAACACCACTTTTTAAAGAGATCGAGTCGGTACTGTTACAAAAGGAACTCGACGACAAAAATGTGGAGGAGGCAATCAAGAAATATACCGCAGGGCTTGCCAATGTTGCGAATCTTGAGATTATTGGTGCCTTTGAGGAGGGTAAGGGAAGCAATGATTCGATTCTCCATGTTATTGGCAGAACCTATTTCTATCCGCATCAGTTCTTTTATCGGCGTAATCATCGCATTACCGGGGCGAAAGGGTACTGGACACCATGGGAACAGGTCGATCTTGATATTACTTCAGACGTTGTGGTGCCGGTTCCTTTTATGAACAAGCTCTATCTGTTCTGGCCTATGATTGAACTGAAGGAGTCGATGAAGGAGAACGAAAACTATAAAAAAAATGATAAAAACAGTGCCAAATTCGACGAAAGTATGAAATTTTTTGAACTCAAGCTTGCCTGGAGCGAGTATCAGAACGGAAGCTGGAGTTCAAAAAGGATTTCGGTAGATACACTCATGTATTCAATTGACTGTATAGATAATGAAATGATCAAGCCGGAAGATCTGTTTCATTTCAAGGCGTCTATCAGAAACGATAGAATTGAAGTTGATGTCTTTATTTATGATAAAATAGTCAATGAAATAGTCTCAGTTACCCGGCGGATCTATCAGGAAGTCAGGGAATTTTTCCTGTTCAAGATCAGCAAAACCAAGGTGGTCACAACAACCCAGAAAAGAACCGAGGTTATTCAGAAAATCAACCGGGTTGCACAGTTTTCGTTCAGTTTCGATGGAAGCTCCATGCTGAAGTATCCCATTTATGACTATATGAACTATCTCAAGCAACCTACGATTCCTGACGGTGTTACCATGAGGCACAACCGGGCTGAAGAGGCAACAGATCCGGACACGCAAACAGGAATTGCCACGGCCCTTACATATCCAAAGGGCAACATTTTATTTAACAAGACCATAGAGGATTTCAAGTGCTTTCCTACCAACCTCTCGTTTCTTGACAATGCTCATCGACCGCTCTTTTATCAGGAAAAGGAAAAGAGCTTTATAGTGAAGCCGGTTCAGATGATCGATATATTTCCGAACCTTGCAGATAGTTTGCAGAACAAGAACCGTTTATTTCATGCAATCGATAATTTTTACCATCCGCTTTCCAAAGAATTAATGAAAAAAGCGAATTTAGGATCTCTGGATGATCTAATGACCAGGCCGACCCAGGCCAATGCACTTTTTTCACCGGTGGGCGGATATATAATGGCAGGTGATACACAGTCTAAAGATAATGGTATACGTGATTTCAAGATGCGATATCTACCTACCGATGGAGTTATTGGCGATATGCCGCTTTCGGTGATCGATTACTCGTTAGACAGTGCATATGGAATTTACAACTGGGAGCTGTTTTTCCATCTGCCTCTTTTTATTGGGAACCGGCTCAGTAGCGAACACCGGTATCAGGATGCAATGCGCTGGTTTCATTTCATTTTCAATCCAGGTAACGATTTTACCGAATATGAAAAGGCGGAGCGGTGGGCATGGTCATTACCCAAGGGTGCACGTTTCTGGAACTTTTTGCCTTTTTTTGCTAACCGGGGTGTGTTAGCAACACTGTACGATGCTGTAAAGCCCGATCCGCTTCCCGGTATGGATACCAAGCTTGGTTCTCTGATTGAAGATTGGAAAAACGACCCGTTTAAACCGCATCTGATTGCGCGGGTCAGAGTGGCTGCCTACCAGAAATCGGTAGTAATGAAGTATCTGGATAACCTGATCAACTGGGGCGATGACCTTTTCCGTCTCGACAATATGGAATCAATCAACGAAGCAATTAATCTGTATGTTTACGCTTCGGAAATCCTGGGTGAAAAACCGAAGTTGCTGCCATCAATTCACGACAATGTCGGGCTCACCTATACACAGATGAAAAGCGAGGGTCTTGATCAGTTTTCAAATACATTTATTCAACTTGAAAATTATATACCACCCGCACCTCCGCTTAAAGTCAGGCTATGGAGAGCACGGGGAAGCCATTCAAATTACTACTACTATCACTACAAGTATAATTATTCATACAAACAGACGGTTGAATCGGTTCCGCAACGGTCAATTCAGCTGCTCAGAATGGCACCTGCCATGCACTATTTCTGTATTCCGAAAAACGATCGGTTGCTTGCCTACTGGACAACCGTTGAAGACCGGTTGTTCAAAATACGGAACAGCCTCAACATTGATGGTATCAAGCGTGCGATTCCACTCTTTGCACCTCCCATAGATCCGGGTCTCCTGGCGCGCGCAGCAGCTGCAGGAATCAATATCGGTTCTCTCTTGCGCGACCTTCAGACCGCTCCATCGGTCTACCGTTATTCACTGGTATTCCAGAAAGCGGTGGAACTGTGCAATGAACTTAAATCCTTCGGATCTGAATTGCTTGCTGCACTTGAAAAGAGGGATGCCGAACATCTTTCGCTTTTGCGCAGCTCACATGAAATCACCATGTACAAGCTGATTGGTGACATCAGGAAAAATGCCATTAAAGAGGCACAGCAGTCGCTCGAAGGGTTAAAAAAACAGAAAGATCTGGTTGCCATCCGCTATGACTATTACAAGAATATTGAACAGTACAATGCCTTCGAAAAGGCACAGCTTGCAACAAACTATGCTGCCGGTGTAGTGCATACTGTAGGACAGATTATGGTTCTCGCGTCGGCGCCAATAAACGTGATTCCCGATTTTACTGTTGGTGGAATGGTTGGTTTTGGCGGCGGACCGATAGCCCTGTCGGAAGTTGGCGGAGGAGAAAAAACCAGCGGTACTATCAACAAAGTGGGGAACGCCCTTATTCAAAGCGCGGGTATTCTTGACCGGGTTGCTGGAATCCTTGGCACGCACGGTTCTTACAAAAGGAGATCCGATGAATGGAAACTCCAGGAGTCGTTAGCGAAAAAAGAGGGCGAGCAGGTTGACAAACAGATTCTTGCCGCTGAAATCCGGATCGCTTTGGCGGAACTGGAACTGAGGAATCATGAAAAACAGATCGAACAAGCGCTCGAAGTGCGTGAGGTCATGGAATCAAAGTTTACCAATGAAGAACTTTATGTATGGATGTCCGACCAGCTTTCCACCCTCTATAACCAGTTATACAACCTTGCATACGGTGCGGCAAAACGGGCAGAACGGGCTTATCAGTTCGAGCTTGGCTTGAGGTCATCTTCCTTTATTACCCCAGAAATGTGGAATTCCGCTAAAAAGGGGCTGCTTGCCGGCGACAATCTCCTGGTAGCGTTACGCCAGATGGATAATGCCTTTATCGAAAACAATAAACGGGAACTTGAACTCACCAAAACCATATCCCTCAAAATGATCAATCCTGCGGAATATTTAGTTCTACAGGAATCGGGAAGGTGTACATTCAGCATTTCGGAGTCGCTATTTGATTTTGATTTTCCCGGCCATTACTTCCGGAGAATCAAGTCAGTGACTCTCACTGTTCCCTGTGTTACCGGACCATTTACAACCGTAAACGCACGCCTCAGGCTTGTTTCGAGCAGTATCCGCCAGAATGCTGATCTGGCAAATGGCATCTATGCACGAAGCGGGGAAACCGATGATCGTTTCTTTAATAACCCTGTTCTGCCTGCGACCATAGCAACCAGCAGCGGTCAGTCGGATGCCGGAGTGTTCGAACTGAATTTCCGCGATGAACGTTATCTGCCTTTTGAAGGCGCTGGAGCAGTAAGTCAGTGGGAACTGGAATTTCCCGGAGATTTCCGGCAGTTTGATTATGCCTCGATCTCCGATGTTATCATCACCATTAACTATACGGCACGGGAATCAACATCGGCGGATTTTGTTGAGGCGGTAAAGGAACAGTGTTCCAATCTGCTCGGTGCGGCAGGAACCCTACCGAATATTGTCAATGTACGGCAGACGTTCCCAGTGCAGTTCAAAACGTTTGTAGATGATGGAGCTGCTACCATTTCCCTCGACAGCAGGAATCTTTCCTACATGGTAGCCGATTATCTCAGACGTAACGGTATAGATGATTTGGATGTCGAAAAGGTAACGGCGTTCGTTGTTTTAAAGAAGCTGTCTTCAGATAGCGAAACAAATTTTACCATGGAAATCAATGGCGCTGAAGCGGACGTATTGCAGATCGGGTCTGATGAACGGCTATGGCAGTGTTCCTTTGACACCGAAGACATGGATACTTCTACACTGTTTGGTGACTGGGACATATCTGGAACATTCGACGAAACGGTTGTTATCGATAATATTTATCTCTGTTTTAACTCTTCGGTTGAAGCGTAATGGTACGAAAACTGAAAACAACTATCTGAAAGGTATTTATTATGGCAAAAATACTCATCTGGCCCGATATCAGTTTTGAACCCGGTCACTTCAGGCCGGTGGTGGCCATTGCTCAAAAATTGAGAAACAGTGGTCACACCATTCGTTTTCTCTGTACTCCGGAATGTGAATCGATCATGCTGCAATATGATTTTACGTATGATCTTGTTTTTGGCGAATATTACCCGGTGGGGTATTCAACACTTGCCGCTCAAAAGCCCGAAGAGGCGCGGTCACGCATTGACCACTGCCAAAGGATTGCTGATGGGTATCTTGACGAAGTAATCGAAGCGTTTGAGCCTGACCTCCTTCTTGCAGGCTATTTCATTTCTCTTGAAGCATTGCTTATCTATTACCGTTATGAAATACCCTTTACTATTACAACCACGTTTTTGCGCCATCCCAATGAAGATCCGGCAATTGCCTCAATACGTTTTTTGACCTATCATGCGCCGGAAATTTCTGTAAAACTCATGAACTCCGCTCCAAGGACTCCGCCCGTTGAACCATTTATCGGAACGCTCGAAAGTTATAGGGATTTTGTCAGTCCAATGGAAAGTGAGTCGGTGAGCATGGAATTCATTACCTGTCCGGCCATGCTTGATTACCCGGATGCGGCTGCACAGATTACCGGCTCGGTAGCACCGGAGTATCCCGAAACGGCTTCCACTATGAAAAGCTACTACATTGAACCCTCGATTGTTCAGGAAACCGATGAGGGTTTTGATCCGGGAGCATCCTATAAAGTGGTATATGCTACTGCCGGTTCAAGAGTACGGGATTACCTTGAAAGCGCACGTCAGTTGTTCAAAATTCTGGAACGAATGATCAATATTGCCGGAATGGAAAACCGCTATCTGAATCTTGCGGTGGGGCACGATCTCCAGGAAGAATTCGTTAACAAAAAACGAATCAGGGTCGCACCGGGGTGGGCGTCGCAAACCGCTGATCTGCAGAAAGCTAAGGTGGCGGTTGTTCATGGCGGACTTGCAACAGTTAAGGAGTCCATTTTTTACGGTGTGCCGCCAGTTATAGTCCCTCTTGGCAAGGACCAGATGGATAATGCGCAACGGGTGCTGCTTCACAAGGTTGGTGCAGTGGTCATGCTTGATACACTTGACGAAACAAGGATGTCAAAAACGATTCTTGATGCGGAAAACGATCCGGAGGTACGAAAAAATTTGACCAGAATGCGCAACGCTTTTATTGCTATGGAGGCGGATGCGCCCTCGGTCAGACTTATTAATGCATTTCTTTCGTAAATTCCGGTATGGATGAACTAAAAAAAACGGTAGCGTTAGTGGGATACCGATGATTAACAGGTATTATATAAATCCTGTAGTGGCAAAGCCTGATGGGTGTTCTGAACTGGTCATGGCGCTTTGGGCGCTATTAAGGAAAACGGTCGATTCGTAATGGATCGGCTGTAATTGTTCTTGGCGACATCAAAAAAGAGTGCGAAATATATGGCGGAAAATAAATCCAATAGTAATCAAGATAGCGGGGCTAGACGTGAAGCGATAAAAACAGGGTCGACTTTTTCTTCCGGAAAAACATCGGACGAAACGGAATACCGCAAGGAGTTTGCGCCGTATAGTCCACCATCGGTTTCATTACCAAAAGGCGGTGGTGCCCTGCGGGGGATGGGTGAAAAATTCAGTGCTAATCCGGTAAGTGGAACCGGTTCTCTTTGTTGCATTACCGCTCACGCCAGGCCGGGGTGGTTTTCAACCGCAGCTTGGTCTTTCGTACGATTCGGGATCAGGCAATGGCATATTCGGCCTTGGGTGGCAGCTGTCGCTTCCGGGTATTACCCGCAAAACATCCGATGGAATACCTCTCTACAATGATGCTGCGGAATCTGATGTGTTCATTTTATCGGATGCAGAAGATCTGGTTCCGGAACTGATAAAAAATGGTGAGGTGTGGGAGCCTTCCGTAACGCAACGGGAGCTTTACGGTAACAGCTATACGGTTAAGTGGTACCGCCCGCGTACTGAAGGCCTTTTTGCGCGTATTGAGCAGTGGAAGAGTGCTATTGACGGTACTATCCATTGGCGGGTGATTACAAGAGAGAATGTGACCAGTATTTACGGCCTTACCGCAAATTCGCGTGTTTCTGACCCCCTCTATCCTGACCATGTGTTCTCATGGCTGCTCTGTCGTACCTTCGATGACAGGGGAAATGTAATTGTTTATGAATACAAGGCTGAAAACGATGATGGAATTGATCCGGCGGCCCTTCCGCTACATGAGCGGAACCGGAGTTCCGCACTGCGTAGTGCCAACCGTTATATCAAGCGCATCAGCTACGCGAACGATACCCCGTGGTTTGCACAATACGAAAACGAAACATTGACAAGTGAGCCATCGCTGCCGTCGCTCTGGCATTTTGAGGCGGTCTTCGATTATGGTGAGCACAATGAAACAGTACCGCGTCCGGATGATGCGGGTGAATGGGATCTTCGTCCCGATCCGTTTTCGCGGTACACCAGCGGATTTGAGGTACGTACTTACCGCCGCTGCAAACGGGTGCTCATGTTCCACAACTTTCCCCTTGAACGCACGATTGGCGTAGGATATCTGGTCCGTTCACTTGATATCAATTACCATGCAGTAGCGGCTGCCGGGAGCGGAGTTGCTGACGGTGAGCCCTGTTTTTCGCGCATTTTGTCCATAACACAGCGGGGCTATGTACGTGAGGATTCGGGAGATTATACAAACGAGTCACTTCCTCCACTGGAATGCGACTATGCACTTCCGGTTATCGATAACGAGGTACGTGAAATTCCACATAACGAACTTGATGATATAAGATTGACGGCTAATGGCGCAGCACAATGGCAGGATCTTTATGGTGAGGGTTTGACCGGTATACTGGTACAGCATCAGGGTTGCTGGTATTACAAACGAAACATTTCACCAGTGAATATTGATGAAAGCGGACATGCTACAGCTAAATTTGCACCGGCTGTTGCGGTGGCGGAACTACCCACGCTGGCGAACAGGAAGTCGCTTCGTTTCATGGATCTTGCGGGTGATGGGCACCCGGATCTTGTACTGCTTGGGGGAAGTGTGAGCGGGTTTCACGAAATCGAAAACAACGAGCGGCTTAGTAATTTCAGAACTTTTCAGTCACTTCCTAATATCAACTGGAGTGATCCGGATCTACGTTTTGTCGACTTGACCGGCAACGGACTTGCCGATATTCTTATTACGCAGGGTGAACTCTTTACCTGGTACGAATCACTCGGGGAAGAGGGATTTGACCATTATGCGGAAGTGGTCAACCAACTTGATGAAGAGAAGGGGCCGAGGGTACTTTTTTCCGATGCGGAACAGAAGATATTCCTTGCAGATATGTCGGGGGATGGGTTGACCGATATTGTACGGATTAAAAATGGTGAAGTCTGTTACTGGCCAAATCTTGGCTATGGCAGGTTCGGTGCAAAAGTCACTATGGATGCATCACCCCTGTTTGATCACCCTGATCTGTACCATCCCAAACGGGTAATACTTGCCGATATTGACGGATCGGGGATAACTGACATCATTTATTATACGGGTTCCACCGCGACAATCTATTTCAATCTTTCGGGTAACGGCTTTGCTGCGCCGTACCAGTTGCCGCTTCCGGTGGTATTCGACGATACTATGCAGGTGTCAGCGTTCGACCTGCTGGGAAACGGGACTGCCTGCCTGGTATGGTCATCGGGGCTTCCATCGCCCGATATGCAACCGGTACGATATATAGAACTGATGAAAAACGGTAAGCCACACCTGCTTACGCGACTTGTCAATAATTTCGGCGCAGAAAAATCCATGCAATATGCCCCGTCAACAAGGTTTTATCTTCAGGATCTTCAAAATGACACTCCCTGGATAACCCGGCTTTCATTTCCGGTGCATGTATTGGAGCGGGTGGAACACTATGATTCAATAAGTAAATCGCGGCTTGTCACCCGCTATGCCTATCATCACGGCTATTTTGACGGTGAAGAACGGGAGTTCCGCGGATTCGCAAAAGTAGAGCAGTGGGATACCGAATCTTTCGACGCAGACAGTGGAAAGGGGCTTGGAAGTCATATCCCCGATGAGGAACTGATTCTTCCTCCGGTAAAGACCGTCAGCTATTTCCACACCGGCGCATTCATGGAAGCATCAACATTTGAGAGTAAACTTTCTGAAGAATATTTTGATATCGATGCTGGATTTGTGCTGCCTGACACACAGGTGCCATCAGGTTTAAACCCGCAGGAACAGCGTGAAGCATATCGGGCTATTCGTGGAAGTTTGCTGCGAACCGAAATATATGCTGAAGATGGTACGGTTAAGGCTGACAAACCGTATACAGTCACCGAACAGAGCTTTATTGTACGTATGGAACAGCCGCAGGGGGAAAACCTGCACGCAGTATTCTTTACTCACGCGGATCAGACATTGACTCTTACGTACGAACGAAACGAAGATGATCCGAGAATTACTCATGCCCTTACACTTGCAGTTGATCCATATGGTACAGTTACTGAATCGGCAACGGTGGCCTACCCGCGTCAGGGTACTCCGCATGATACGGAGCAGGAACATCCTTGGGTAAGCTATACAACAACAAGCGTTATACACAGTGATGCCGATCCGTTCTGGCGCAGGATCGGTGTTCCCCATGCAACATCACTCTGGGAGCTGACCGGAATTGAGATACTTGCCGGAACACCGCTCACCCCGGTTACTATGCGACAATGCTTTGCAAGTGCTACTACGATCGCCTACAAGACGATTCCTGATCCTGATCAACTGCAGAAACGGTGTGTAAAAGAGCTGCGAAACCAGTACCTTAAAGATGATCTTTCCGGCCCGCTTGCTTTCGGGATGATTGAGTCGCGTGCTCTTCAGTATAAAACCTATGCGCTTGCTTTTACCGATACTCTTTTGACAAGTCTGTATGGCAGCCGTGTAACAGCTTCGATGGTAACAGGTGAAGGACGGTATGCCACCGTTGACAGTGCCTACTGGATCCAGTCGAACACGATCGATTACGACAATACCTCATTTTTTCAACCAGTAAAGATGACCGATCCATTTGGCGGAGAATACGAAAGCACCTGGGATAATTATGCGCTTTTCATAGGAGCGATTACCGACCCTGCTGGCAACCGTACAGAAGCAGTAAATGATTACCGCTGTATGCTTCCCGCACAAATTACCGATCCGAACGGCAACAGGACGGCTGCGCAGTTCGATTCACTGGGAAGAGTGATCAAAGTGGCAGTTATGGGTAAGGCTGGCGGATCGGATGGTGACACACTCGATGCACCCACAGTCCGTTTTGAATATCATGATGACGAGTGGGTTACAAATAGTAAACCGGTATACGCACATTCCTATGCGCGTGAGCAGCATGGGGCCGCAAATCCACGATGGCAGGAATCTTATGTGTATACTGATGGCCTGGGTCGTGAGGCGATGACCAAGGTACAGGCTGAACCGGGTGATGCTCCGCAAAGAGATACAGATGGTAATCTGTTGCATGATGGAGACGGAAATCTGGTCATTTCTCATACCAACAACCGCTGGGTTGGTACTGGTAGAACTGTCTACGACAACAAGGGAAATCCGGTTAAAAAATATGAGCCGTTTTTCAGCAGTACTTATGAATATGAGGATGAGGACGATCTTGTGCAGTGGGGTGTTACACCGGTTTTGCACTACGATCCTTTGGGCCGGCTTATTCGCACAGAGTTTCCCGATGGTACTGAATCGCGGGTGGTGTTTGATGCGTGGTATCAGGAAACCTGGGATCAGAATGATTGTGTTACCGGTTCACGATGGTTGACTGAACGACTGGCAGCAGGAGCGCCGGCAGATGAACGTACAGCAGCGGTACAAACACAGGATCACGCAAATACGCCGTCGGTAGCGTATTTTGATTCTCTCGGGCGTACCTATCTGACAGTTGAAAATAACGGGACATACGGCAACTACGAAACACGCATGGTCTTTGACATTGAAGGAAATATCCGTTCGGTTATCGACCAACGAGGGATTACTGCCTTTACCTATAAGTATGATATCGGGGGAACGCAGGTATACACGAATAACCCCGATGCGGGGGAACGGCGAGTATTTACCGATACGATGGGAAATCCAGTTCGTACCTGGGACAGCAGAGGTCATGTCCAGCGGTTTACCTATGATGCAATGCGCAGGATTACCCATACCTATGCGCAACAGGGGGCCAACCCCGAACATCTGATGACGCGTACCATTTACGGCGAATCGCTTTCCGATCCCTTGACCGGTAATCATCGGGGAAAGGTATACCGGGTATTTGATGGCGCGGGTGTGGTAACCAATATATCTTACGACTTTAAGGGAAATCTTCTTAGCAGTTCACGACATATAGCAACAGAATATCACCAGACACCGAATTGGGATGTGATTAACGGGTTAACCGATGTAAATGCAATCTGGACAGCTGCACAAGCTCAGTTAACAACCGGAAGCTATTCGTCAAGTATGACCTATGATGCGCTGAACCGCATGGTAACGCAAACTACACCGGATGGAAGCATTACCAGGCCGGTGTACAATGAAGCCAATTTGCTGGAGAAAATAGAACTCAATCACCGCGGAGGCGGAACATTTGCAACGATTGTTGAGAACATAGACTACAATGCCCGTGGTCAGCGGATAAAAATCGAATACGCTGACGGGGTTGACACAACATATACATACGATCCGTTCACGTTCCGCATGACAAAACTTGTTTCCATAAGAAGTTCTGATTCACTAAAGCTACAGGATTACCAGTACACTTTTGATCCTGTAGGAAATATTGTTGTATTCCGCGACAATAGCGACTGGTCGCATCTGTTTACCCGACAACCGGCTTCGGGCGATGGGCTTTACGTATACGATCCTGTTTATCGTTTGATTCAGGCCACTGGACGCGAACACCCAGGCCAGCAGCCGAACAATACTGATCCTGTTCGTGGTAATATCCCTCATCAGAATGACCTTCAGGCACTATTGCGTTATACCGAACAATACGAATATGATGAAGCCGGGAATATTACCGATATGACCCATACCGCAACGGGCAATAACTGGAACCGGGCATATCAATACAATGCTACAAGTAATAAACTTCTTGGCACCAGTGCCCCGGGAGATCCGGCAGGAACTTATTCCAATACTTACACCTATAATGCTCATGGGAGTATGGCGTCCATGCCCCATATTACGGCGCTTGCATGGAATTATACAGAGCAGCTGGAGTCAACTGACCTTGGAGGTGGAGGAATTGTATATTACAGCTACGATTCCGGCGGTACCCGTGTGCGAAAGGTGTACGAGCACAGCGGGGTTACCGAAGAACGGATCTATCTTGGCGGGTATGAGATCTACCGTAGAAGAGTAGGGACGACCCTTTCTCTTGAGCGTCAAACACTGCATGTCAGTGATGATACCAAACGCATTTTGCTCTTTGAAACAAAGACTGTTGATGTTGATAACTCGGCAGGACTGCCGCAGGTACGAGTTCGTTGGCAGCTTGACAACCACTTAGGATCGTCAGGTATCGAACTTGACAATAGTGCTCAGGTGATTAGCTATGAGGAGTATCATCCGTTCGGGAGTACGTCATTTCATACTGTAAATGGCGGTGCGGAAGTTAGTGCGAAGCGGTATCGGTACACCGGAAAAGAAAGAGATGATGAGACCGGACTGTACTATTATGGGGCGAGGTATTATGCTGCGTGGCTGGGACGGTGGACCGGGTGTGATCCAAAGATGGGTACTGCAGGTAGTAACTTATTCATTTACTGCAGTAACAATCCTGTCGGAAGAGTAGATCCCGATGGTGGGGAAGATAAAGCTGCTGCGGGCACAGTGCCACCAGCACCAACCAGGTACGATATTATACCTCAGATTCCTCTTGTTAAATATGACAAAGGCATTTTAAATCCCTTAGCTGTGGTAGAAAATTCTTTAAGAAATGTTGTAAACCAGGTGACAGGAACTGTCAATCAGCTTGTGACGGAAGTGGCGTATATAGGACAGCATGGAATTGTAAATTATAGTAAACAAGCAGTTGAATCCTATAAACAAATGGGTTCTTCTATTAAAGAGAGTGCTGTTAATACATGGAACTATCACACAGAAACACCCATTAAGCAACAAGCATCTGATGCACTTTGTTCTTTACAAGATCCACAACAATGGGAAGCATCAGTTACAATAGCAGCAGATTTATTAATTGGAAAAGGAATGGGTAAATTAGCAAAAGTTCCTGCTCAGCTCAAACCAAATATTTCAAAACCAACTAAGGTAACGCCTAAAACGAAACCTACATCAGGAACAGGAGCGATTATTGATGTTGACGCAGGAGTTGCAAATAGTGCTGAAGCTAGAGCAAAAGAAATTCATAGTGTTTTGGACCCTCGTGCTCAAAGAGCTAGAACGACAGCTTTGACCGAAACTACAGAAGGTAAAAGAATTATAAGTTCGAGTGAGAGGAGATTAACACCTGCTCAGAGAGCAAAATTAAAGCCTGGAGAAATAGAGGGTACTGGTGTAGGGCATGCTGAGGTGACGGGTGTCAATTTTGCCAAATCACAAGGATTGAAACCAACAGGCACTGCTGCTAGTCGGCCAATTTGCCCAAATTGTGCAGAGTTTTTGAAAAAAGAAGGAGTAGAACCATTGAGTCCACTTAAACATACTAAGGAATAATGATGAACAGATTAAATTTTTACAACAGATCAATTATTGAAAATAGACTAAAAAAACTAAATGACATTCAAAGAATTACATTTGGTATTTGTTGTTGTGAAAGATTATTACCAAATTATAAAAAGTTCAAAAATGATACGAATTGGGGTGATGAAAACCCTTTGAAAAAAGCAATGATTAGTGTGTGGAATTTTGTGAGAATTAGTCAATTGGCATTTGATGTAGAATCTTTACTAAAAGAATGTGAAGCCGTTGCACCTGAATCTGAGAATTTTCAGTCAGAGTATACTAGTTATGCACAAGACGCGGTATTTGCGGTCTGCAGCATATTAGATTACTTAAAAAGTAAAGATATTGAAAGAATATCACAAGCATCTTCTTATGCCATTGACACAGTCGATCTATATGTCCAAGAAATAGAAAATATGTCATCAACTGATCCTGATTTAGAAGAAAAGATTAAGTTGCACCCAATAATGCAAAAAGAGATTTTTAATCAATTCAGTGATTTGGAATTTCTTGAGAATGGTGGGAATGTTTTAGAGTTAGAAAGGAAATGGCACACCCAATCTATTAGCAATATTGGTCTATAACGAAATCGAATATGCCAACGGAACAGAAATCACAAAATTAAGATACATATATCTTTAAGATTACGATTCCAGCGGTACCCGTGTCGCAAGGTGTATGGGCACAGCGGGGTTACCGAAGAGAGGATCTATCTTGGCGGGTACGAGATCTACCGGAGAAGAGTAGGGGCGACCCTTTCTCTTGAGCGCCAAACACTGCATGTCAGTGATGCTGCCAAACGTATTGTGCTCTTTGAAACTAAGACTGTCGATGTTGATAATCCGGCAGGACTGCCGCAGGTAAGAATTCGATGGCAGCTTGATAACCACTTGGGATCGTCAGGTACAGAACTTGACAATAGTGCTCAGGTGATTAGCTATGAGGAATACCATCCGTTCGGGAGTACGTCATTTCATACTGTAAATGGCGGTGCGGAAGTTAGTGCGAAGCGGTATCGGTACACCGGAAAAGAAAGAGATGATGAGACCGGACTGTACTATTATGGGGCGAGGTATTATGCGAGTTGGATAGGGAGGTGGTTGAGTGTTGATCCTGCGGGAATTGAAGGATCGGGTCTGAATTTTTTCTGGTATGCGAGTGATAATCCGTTGAGGATGATTGATCCGTCAGGAATGGATGACAAAGATATAGTTAATGTGGATAATGGTGCTTATACAGAAAAACCTTATTATGATTATAAAACAAAAGAAGGCGGTGGATATAAATTTGATCCAATTGAAATAAAAGGAGATAGTGGAAGTAATGTTCAAAATAAAGGATTAGAAAAGACTGAGATAGTAGGTATTGATGAAATACCCAGTTACACAGGAGAGTTTCCTTCGCCACTAAAAATGATGTGGTATGTTCCTAAGGGAGATGAAGTTTTAAAGGTGAAATATTCTGCAAAAGAAATAAGAAGTTGGATAAAAGATGCTGCGGAATATCATGATGTGCCACAAGAACTTCTCGCAGTAATATTGCAACAAGAAAATGGACCTAATGCCACTAATTTTCAAAAAGTCGGGCAATTTGCCGAGCGTTCAATAACTACATTTGCGGCAATATTGGATAAGGCATTGTTTGATATTGTTCCGGATAAAATATCTGGCGGTTCTTCGGGGTTTGCAAATATGTCAAGAGCAACATTGGAAGATGCTGCTAAATATACCGAAGAGGTATATGGGAAAAATGCATTGCCAGACAATGTTCGTTATCGTGCAATGGGTTGGGATCAAGATACTAGAATTCCTGGAGATGATTGGAAGGCAGATTTATACTATTCTGCTGCTCATTTACGTCAATTAATCGATAGAGTTATGGGACAAAAGGAATTTAAAGGAAAATTAACTATTTCAGATGTTGAAAAAATTACTGCGGCATATAATGGTAGTGGCCCATTAGCTGAAAAGTATGGTAAAGATGCAGTTAAAGTGCTGACGAATGCTGCTACTGGTAAAGGAAAACTCTATTTTTATCAGAGGTGATTTTATGAAGAAGGTGTTATTTGTTTTTTTTGTAATTATCGCTTTGATCTTATTTTTTCGGTCAAACTTATTTATAAATATATGGCTTGACACTACAGAATCGTGTTATATGATACCGTTAGAGTCAAACATTTTTAGGTTTCATTCAACTGTTATGAATCAGGGATCATGTAATTGGTGGATATATGGTGAAGATACAAATTATTATTATCACTTTATTGGTAGTGATACTTTGAAATATATCATTTACCCCAAAAAAAAAGAAAAACAATGTATTGGTTTTAGAGCCCATGATTATTTGACATGGTGTGAGGAGAATATGATAAAAAAATATCATTAAAGAAAGAAACAATAATTAGAATACATTTACGTTCAAATCCCCAGGAAAATCCGTTGCTCTTTTTAGGTTTGAATATTTTAATTATTAGAACTGGTCGGCTTTTATTGGTGCAGATGAAGAGATCCTGCCCCAAGATCTGTAAAGCAAATAACTGAAAAATCTTTCTGCCAGACTGTGGGTGGGCTATTGGTTTAGCTAAATTTAAAGTTGATTTTGAGGTAGGTACATTAGGTCTAGAAAATTGATATTTAACCAATATCAAAGGAAACTTTTTTGCCAGTACAAGACATATAACAACAGGTTTCAAATGCATCTCCAAAAGCGTTAAAAAATTTTGTAATAAAATTATATAGTAGGTGAGTAATAAACACTGCATGTCAGTGATGCTGCCAAACGTATTGTGCTCTTTGAAACTAAGACTGTCGATGTTGATAATCCGGCAGGACTGCCGCAGGTACGAATTCGATGGCAGCTTGATAACCACTTGGGATCGTCAGGTACAGAACTTGACAATAGTGCTCAGGTGATTAGCTATGAGGAATACCATCCGTTCGGGAGTACGTCATTTCATACCGTAAAGGGTGGCGCGGAAGTTAGCGCTAAGCAATACCGGTATACTGGAAAAGAGCGGGATGACGAGACGGGACTATATTATTATGGGGCAAGGTATTATGCCGCGTGGCTGGGACGGTGGACCGGGTGTGATCCGAAGATGGGTACTGCAGGTAGTAACTTATTCATTTACTGCAGTAATAATCCTGTCGGAAGAGTAGATCCCGATGGTGGGGAAGATAAAGCTGCTGCGGGCACTGTGCCACCAGCACCAACCAGGTACGATATTATACCTCAAATTCCTCTTGTTAAATATGACAAAGGCATTTTAAATCCCTTAGCTGTGGTAGAAAATTCTTTAAGAAATGTTGTAAACCAGGTGACAGGAACTGTCAATCAGCTTGTGACGGAAGTGGCGTATATAGGACAGCATGGAATTGTAAATTATAGTAAACAAGCAGTTGAATCCTATAAACAAATGGGTTCTTCTATTAAAGAGAGTGCTGTTAATACATGGAACTATCACACAGAAACACCCATTAAGCAACAAGCATCTGATGCACTTTGTTCTTTACAAGATCCACAACAATGGGAAGCATCAGTTACAATAGCAGCAGATTTATTAATTGGAAAAGGAATGGGTAAATTAGCAAAAGTTCCTGCTCATCCCAAACCAAGTGTTACAAAAACAACTAAGGTAAAACCTAAAACAAAACCTGCTTCTGGAACAGGACCGATTATTGATGTTGACGTAGGTACCGCAAAGGGTGTGTTGAATGATGCAAATTTTGCTCAAAAGACTTATAATAGCATGTTTAGTCAAGGTGGTAAATTTGCAGGGCAATCTGTAGATGATGTTGCTGCTTTGCTTCGTTCAGGAAAACTAAGCGTAAATGATATCCCAATGGATTATATTGTAAGGGAGGGTAACACTCTTATGCTTAATACAAGATCTGCACAGGCGCTGACTCAAGCTGGAATACCAAGGTCAAAATGGATGGCTGTTAATAGAACGGGACAATCTTTCTATGAAGAATTACTCACAGGCCAACTTACACGAAATAAACTTACAAATTCAGGAACACCTGTTGTACGTATGTCAAAGTAGACGTTATGAATGAATTTAAAGAAGAAATAGAATTATTAATACCTTCTACAGAGTTTAATTCTGAAATCGAAGTTTATTATCCGATTGGAACGATAGAAATGAAATATGGATATTCAAAAGATAATAAATGTATTAAAAGTGGGATCAAGTTTAACAAAGTACGTGCATTTCGACATAAGGCAGAAATATATTGTACTTCGAAAGATATTGCTGCTTATGATAAGGTGATAGTTTCTTCCGATACTGATTGGATTAGAGAATTAAAAGCGATTGCTCCCCCTGATTTAGCTAATAGTTGGGTGATGAACCACTATAAAATATTTGTTGATAGTTCAGGGTGTTTTGAAGTTATTGCAGAATCCGTTAAAGAAATTCCACCAATTTACGTATGATTCAAATAAATTATGCTCAATTAAGCAAAACAGTATCACATGCATTAAGGCATGAGCCTTGGTTGTATGAAATTGAAATAGATGAAGAAGGATGGTGTGATATTGCGGAACTTCTTACTTCATTACGATGCCTAAATAATGAATGGTCAAGTTTAACAATCAACGATTTAAATCTGATGATTGTAAAATCCGATAAGAAACGACATGAGATTAAAGGTGATAAAATTAGAGCATTGTATGGTCATACAATACCTTATAAATTAAAAAAAATTAAACAGGAGCCACCTGAAGTGTTATACCATGGTACTTCTCCTGAAGCAGCTAAGCAAATATTAACTGATGGTCTTAGACCTATGCAGAGACAGTTTGTTCATTTGTCCACTGATAAAATGACTGCAGCCGAAGTGGGCAGAAGGAAAACTTCAGAACCGATTATATTGGAAATATTTGCTAGAGATGCTTATTCCAAAGGTAATTCTTTCTATATTGGTAATGAAAATGTCTGGTTAGCAGATTATATACCAAATGAATTTATTAAAAAATTAGATTAATATCACCGTTGCCTTTCCTATTCAAAATGGGTGTACAGGGCTAATGAACCAATCCTGATGACCTTCTTAAATTCAATACCCTGTTTACTCTCGTAAAATTAATAATCGTTAATTAATATATTCTTGTGCTCTTTGAAACAAAAACTGTTGGCATTGATAATCCGGCAGGACTACCGCTGATACGAGTCAGGTGGCAGTTAGATAACCACTTAGGATCGTCAAGTACCGAACTTGACAACAGTGCTCAGGTGATCAGTTACGAGGAGTACCATCCGTTCGGGAGTACATCGTTTCATACCGTAAACGGCGGCGCGGAAGTTAGCGCTAAGCGGTACCGGTATACCGGAAAAGAACGGGATGATGAGACCGGACTGTACTATTATGGGGCAAGGTATTATGCTGCGTGGCTGGGACGGTGGACCGGGTGTGATCCGAAGATGGGTACTGCAGGTAATAACTTATTCATTTACTGCAGTAACAATCCTGTCGGAAGAGTAGATCCCGATGGTGGGGAAGATAAAGCTGCTGCGGGCACTGTGCCACCAGCACCAACCAGGTACGATATTATACCTCAAATTCCTCTTGTTAAATATGACAAAGGCATTTTAAATCCCTTAGCTGTGGTAGAAAATTCTTTAAGAAATGTTGTAAACCAGGTGACAGGAACTGTCAATCAGCTTGTGACGGAAGTGGCGTATATAGGACAGCATGGAATTGTAAATTATAGTAAACAAGCAGTTGAATCCTATAAACAAATGGGTTCTTCTATTAAAGAGAGTGCTGTTAATACATGGAACTATCACACAGAAACACCCATTAAGCAACAAGCATCTGATGCACTTTGTTCTTTACAAGATCCACAACAATGGGAAGCATCAGTTACAATAGCAGCAGATTTATTAATTGGAAAAGGAATGGGTAAATTAGCAAAAGTTCCTGCTCATCCCAAACCAAATATTTCAAAACCAACAAAGGTAACTCCTAAAACAAAACCTACTTCAGGAACAGGAGTGAATATTGATGTTGATGTAAAGAAGATTAACGTTGATGCCAATACCACAAAGAGTGTACCTGCTTATAGAGTACAAGGTGGAATTTTACCTAATGCAAGCAAAAACAGAATCGTTTTTAATAATGGCCAACCATCAATTATCGGTGATGATATGTTGTTTATCAACGTTAACCAAAAATCACGTGCATTAGAGTTTTTAGCTAAAAGGGGGGGAGGGTGCTGAATTAGTCCAAATTAACCTTAATCCTAATTTTGTTCAAAAGCTTAGAGAGACTGCTGTATCACAAAGAATGGGACGGCTGTATCCAGATAGACCACAAATGGTTGACCCAACAAAAGCCCCTGATCAATTTGGCATACCTAGTAGTATGTTTGGTGAATTATTAAACAATATCGTGAGGTAGTTATGGATGAAATAAGTAGAATTAAAAATTTCCAATGTTCAATAAAAAACGATAATGATAATATGATAATTTATGAATGCAGGAATTCTAAACCTGAAACATCGATAAGTAAAATTAAAGAAGTGATTGAAAAAATAGCTTTGTATACAAATGATACGTGGCCTAATGATGATGAATGGAAAAAAATTTTACCGCATTGGTTTATATGTGCTATTACTAGTCATACGCTAAAAGAGATATACGATAATGATAAGTTATGGGAGTATGGTTCTTGGTTGGATGCAATGAAACAACGAGGATGGGAATGGTGGGGCTATAACATTAATGACGATGGGTTTACTATACAATTAGTTGCATTGACAATGCCTTACAGTATTGAACCATTTGATTATCTTTTACGTCAAAGTGGAGTTGAAGATTTTACAGTAATTGCAGCACCTTAATGATTTTGCTTTTAAACTTATTATTCCGGGGGTATCCGTGTGCGCAAGGTGTATGAGCACAGCGGAGTTACCGAAGAGAGGATCTATCTTGGCGGGTACGAAGATCTACCGGAGAAGGGTTGGGACAACCCTTTCTCTTGAGCGTCAAACGCTGCATGTAAGTGACGAAACCAAACGAATTGTGCTCTTTGAAACAAAGACTGTTGATGTTGATAATCCGGCAGGATTACCGCAGGTAAGAGTCAGGTGGCAACTTGATAATCACTTGGAATCGTCAGGTACCGAACTTGACATTGAGAACTACGGCATCTCTACACGGTATCGAAGTATCTGGGAATCAAGAGACAAGAATGTGATGGGACTTGTTGTTAAGAAGCAATGTGGCGGTGAAGAAAAAGACCCACCAAAGAGCGGGTCATAAGAATCATTAATTTCGCATCTTAAAAATCACAAAGGATTTGAAGCTCTAATTATCTCATTACCCTCTGGTGAAGAAAAACTGATAATCAAAAATCCTCTGTTGTTTATCTTATAAGAAGCCTTTGCTTCTAAGTTAATCCTCTCCAAAAGAATACCTTTCAGAGTGTAGACAGAGAGTGTGCCGGCACATTTAACATTTGCTATAAAGTTTCTGTTAACTGTTGATAAATGTATCTTGTTTGAATGTAAATTTTTTGAAGGTATCAGTTTATTGTCAATTGATGTAGCTGATAAATAAAGACTGTCCATCTTTTCAGCCCACAAACGGCATATACTTGCACCACCGACTGTTGTCGGGTGAACTCCGTCACCACCCTCGCCACTGAGTTCCGATGGGTGCGTAGAAAAATAAGTAAAGAGATCGGGGCCAGGGATCAGATTGTTCTTTTTTGTGAGTGAGTCAATTGCCTTAAGAAAATCCGGATGCACTTGCCATTTTACCTTTGCAGAATCAGTCGCCAGCATTCGTGCAATGATCGGCTGAATAGTATGAGCTTTACAGGAATCAATTATCAATTGCATGTTCTTTGTGAATGACGGAACAAAATAGTTGCCGCCACCCCAGGCATCATTGGTACCCATCTCAATTGCCCAATAATTTACGTTACCTGCTGCAGCAAGATAGCGGGAAATACCATCTGCCATATAGCAACTTCTTATACATCCGATTCCACCTCGAATGATTGCAGGACTAAACTCCGGGTGTTTTTCAGTAATAAGATCGGCAAAGTTTTTGGCTGGTGGATGTGATTTGTACGTGACAGCTGTAATGCTTGTACCGGGAAAAAACCAGGTGTCATCGTTTCCTTTTGAAACATCGAATATCTCGATCTCGTCAAGTGTCCCGCTTCCTTTTTTTATTGACATCTTTACCCATTGTGAACCGCTGAAATCAATTGAATGTGCTCGCGCTGAAACTATATTGTTTCTGATTGTTAAGGCAGTTGTCCAGTTTCCGTCTATTCCATCAGTAGAGTTAGATGATTTAAGTATATCATAATCCCTGGGGATGCTCCCGGCGCCTTTGCAGGAATTTGAGTCAGATAATGAATCGGACCATTGACTGCTGGTATTGTTCCAGTTGATCAAAATCTTCGGGTAATTTCCATCTAATTTAATAGCTACCCAGAATCCGTCGTTGACATTACATGCTTCTCCACCGTATTTCCCATTTACTAAAATTCCAACATTACTATTTGGAGGACCGTAAATGGGTTTATTTCTGGAGATTAATGGATTAGGTGTGAGTGCACTGGTGCATATGTAAAAAACGATTATCGAAAATAGTGAAACAATCAATCTGGTCCTCTTCTTACTCATAGTATAATAGTCTCCTCAGATAACATGTTTTATAAATAGCATACATTTATTACTGATTGAGTTTATAATCTTTTTCTTCTGATTGTATCTCAATTCGGAACTTTACTCCTTACCTTACAAAAGAATAGAGGCGGCGGTATTTAGCCTTAATTACATAAATTTATTTTCTTATGCATTCTTGTCATCTTAAAAAAAGAGTACAACGCCTCGCTTTATCAGTAGTGTATCAGACAATCCAATTTCACCGTTAAGGTAAAAAGACTTGCTTATCATTCAATATAATTAACACAAAAAATGGCAACATAAATAAATGGTTTTGTAAAAGTCTATAGAACTTCAGGTTCCACAATCATGTGTTGCTTAATATACATAAACAATAGTGTTGTTTATTTAATGATTGGTTACGAGAGGCTGGGAATTATATAGTCTTTATCTTTTAGAGTAGAAAGGATACCACATTAAATGGCAACAGTTTGGATGGCTGTTTATGGAAACTCGATATCTCTTTAAAACAATAGTAAAATATTTATCTGGAATATGAGCACATGTGCGGTGATGATATGTTTTGTCCAACACCTGATGCAAAATCAGGTATTGTGGACAGCCGATTTATAATGAATATTTCATATTGATAGAAATCATTTCAAACGGATCAAGACTCCCAGTGAAAGTATTGTGCCGAACATTGATGCAAAAATGGATGATTGAAACTGTTCTTTCCAAGCATATGATCAACAACTCTTTTACAATGGTGCAACGCTGAATCTGCACTAAGCCCGTCAATTGGCTTAATAACATTGTCTTGAATGAGTTTGGCATAGAGCGCAGCGGAGAAGGCTGTTCCTGATGCGAGCTTATTTGTTCCCCACGTACTTTTCATAAATTTCCAAGGTATTCCATATTGATCTGAACCGGTAATGGCACTCTGAACATCCTTCTTAAGGAATGATTTGTAGGTTCCACCACTTCCGTTGTCAGCAGCAGGATCTTCTTTTACCAGATAATAATATGCAATGTCCGCCTTGGTATCCCAGGCTAATGGTGAGTTGGCTTCCCATTTATTTTTAAGGTAACCGAACGCGTCGGTTTTGTAGAATTCTTCCTTAGTCAAACGATACATCAGAATCGCACAGAGCGACAATTCATCAGAAGTTTCTGAATTGGGACTGCTGTAAAAGGTGGGAATATTAATATTTGACGGATGTGCTTTTGCAAAGGCATACATCTCAATCGCTGCATCTTTACATTTTTTCGCGTATGCAGGATCAGGATAGTGCATTGACATAAGTGCCAGCGCCGATGCATAATCGGCCAGTTGCGCTCCTCCTAATGAGGTTGTTACAGCAGTTGGGCGCGGATCACCACCAAAATTTGTGCCCAGAGTCGATTGAAAACTCGAGGTTACCCATCGCTCGTGATCTTGATCATTACCCACGTAGTAAACAAATGTGTTTCCGCCAATAAAACATTTCATAAAGTAATCTGTTGCCACTTTGGCTTCATCAAGAATATCAGGAATATTGTTTGTTTTTTCAGTATAGGCGGTGTCATGGTGATCTTCAAAAGCTTTGGGCCACAGATCGTATGCAGTTAATAGGCAGATAGCAGCATAACCCATTGTTGTGGCAACCTTTATATGATCTCCACAGTCGTGCCACCCACCACTGACATCATGTCCCTGATAAGCATCTTTGGTATGACACACATCATCGGTTTTGGTATTATCATATAACATCCAGTTGTGGGTGTTACCGCATCTTTGAGCTCCAAAAAATTTCACCGCCATACGCATAGCTTCACTGTAGTCAGATCCGGTAAAATCAGCAGCAGAGATTGAGAGTGGGAATAAAAGTAGGAACAGAAATCTTTTCATGGAAGAACCTTTTTTAAAACGTTAAAAACAAAACTTTTCTGAATCGCTTGTCTTCGCTATCCGGATGGTTATCGGACGCAAGAAGTTTGCTTCTGGAGCAGGCTGTCAGATAATACTAATCTCTTTAGTGTTAAAATCTTAAGTGCTCGTTGATTTATAACAGGATCGATAAAAACTGGAGTCTTAAATCCTTATCATCAAAAGATTTCAGCATTCACCTCCGTAATCAATCCGAAGCATGGCGCTTAAATTGGCAGAAGGTGTTTGCAAGAAAATACCTTATATTAAATATCTATATTTACAAATCTTTATGAGATCCGGAATCTGATTGCAATCGTTACACCCAAGGTCGATGATTATGAAATTTTCATTATTGGTGGATGGCGAAACGGAAATTTTGTGAAACGCTGATTTCACAACAATAGAACGGTTCTTATAAGGTCAAATGGAATGAATGTAATCTGGTATTCGGTTGTTACCTTTATCAACTAAAGGCTGGAGGTTTGGTTGAAACACAAGCGGCAAGAATTATCAATTGAAATAGGTGCTATTGGCATGGAGCATTTTTAATTATCCATGCTATTTCATTTTTATTTTTTCACCTGACCAGCTGTATGTCAATTGGCTGATAGAAATTTTGGTTTCCGGGCATTTTGTTACTAACCTGGTAAAGAATGTCACTTTCTTTAGTTGTACATATCATCCGTGTAAGGCTGAAGGGGCAACGAGCGATATATTCTACCGATCTCTGCATCCCTTCTTTAGCTTCAATCTCAAAAATTACTGAATTATCTACAATAGCCCCTGAAAAATTCAATCTTTGAAGTATTTCATTGTTGAGTAAGAATGGCAACCTTTTTTGATTCCCAAGTTGCAGTATCACCTCTACTGCTAGTGGTAATGCCATTCATATAATTCCCAGTGCTCTGGATTTTTCCTGAATAATACCCAATTGTACCTTCAGGATAAGTAATTTTAAAGCTTATAGAATCACCATTAACAGTGCCTGTAATAGGGCCATTACTATGAGTTGACCAGTTTGAATAGCCTGCAATTACTGTCACTTCCTGAGAAAATGTCAGATTACCTGAATTTGAGTTACTCTGGCTTATAGACCAAGAGCCACTTACATTTATTTTAATACTTGATAGTTTAGTTGCATTCCAGTTTGCAGAATCACCTGAACTGCTTGTTGTAGAACCTGTCAACATATTTCCATTATCACTGATCTTTGCTGTATAATAACCAATTACACCTTCCGGATAGGTAATTCTAAAATTTACAATATCACCTGTAATATTGCCTGTAATAGGTCCATTGCTATGATGAGACCAGTTTGAGTACCCTGTAATAGATGTCCCTACCTGAGTTAATCCGATTGTACCTAAATTATTATTGGTTTGAGAAATACTCCAATTTCCAGAAATGTTATAAGTTGTTGTATCATTATTAAAAACGCCGGTTACTTTAACAGTGCCTTTAACAGTTTTGAGATTAATAGTAACATCGGTAACTTTATTTGCGAAGACATCTGCATATGCATCACCACTGTAAACAACATTCATATCCCTACCATAAATATTAATAACAATATGCAGGTTCTGACCTGAAGGAATATTTTCAACTGTCCCATAAACGCGATCCTTTTCAATGGAAAGTACCTTAGTGATGGTATCAAAACCTGATTTGGATATAATTACAACACCTTTTGAAAGAGAATCGCAATCAGGCAAGGCTAAAGATATTGATAAACTATTATCTTTCATGACATTAGAATTTGTAGGGCTACTATTCTCGGAACAACTTCCCAAAAATAGCAAAGATACTGCAACAACACTATAAGTCAATAATTCTTTTATCATAAAGTCCTCCCTTGAAAAATGATTGGTGTAACAAATTTTTTAGAAAACAGAATTATAACTTCTGAAAAGCGGAAAGAACTACTTTCCATATAATATATAATAGAATACATTGCATATTCACCAAATGTTTTTACATTGCATAAAAAAGTGTTTCCTAACAGAAAACAATCAACGTTCCGGGATATTTTGAAGCGATGGTCCAATGAACCGTTGTTTCTGTGTCTGATTTAATTGATAACAAAAGAGGTCTCTTCTTTGGGAATCGCGGGTGGGGGTTCCTTCGAATTGTATTTACAAACAGATATGCTGCAATGCTTGGGATAAGGTATTTACAGTGGATCAACACTTTGACAAGCTCAGTATTTGCTTCGTAAACACACTTGTATCAGTGCCGCCCAGTCGAAGAAATAGTATCACAGCAGGGCCTCTCTAAATAAAGGCCCTGTTGCTTTTAAAAAAATTACTTATTTGAAATATAACCATCCGATAGGGTTTCAAGAAATACTACGATTTTATCCACTTCCTCCTCTGTCAAACCCAGGTTTCCAACTTCAGTTGTATTCATATTTTGAGTTACCTCTGGTGCAGGCCAGCTCCCAACATCACGTGTATTATAAAACTGAACCACTTCATGGAGTGACTTGAATACACCATTGTGCATATAAGTTTTTGTAAAATGAGTTCCCGGACGTTTATCAACATTGCGCAATGTTGGGACCTTGAATTTTCCCATATTTATTTGGGCATAACTGGCCCACTCTGAAGTAGTGGTAAGATACGCACCTAAACCGTAATCAATCCAGTTTTCTCCTAAAGGATTAATGGGGTTACCATCAATAAATACCTGATCCATCTTATAAAATGGATTCTCCGGGTTTTTGGGAACACCCAGGTTGTCATAAGTAAAATCAGTAAATAAAGGTTTATTGTAATATGGTCCTACAGTACTGATATGACATGCAGCACATTTCCCTTTTCCATTAAAAAGTTCAAGTCCATCAGCTTCTTTTTTTGTCAAATTTTCCTTCCCCATAAGATAATAGTCATATTTTGATGTAAATGGACTTACTTCAGAGGATCCTTCAAATGCTGCGATTGCCAGGCCAACCCGATTATAATTGTTGTTTATCTGTTCTGGGGTATAATACGTCAGATGTGTACCAAATGCTTCTTTCCATAAATAGGCATAACAAGAATTTGCAATCTGCTTCAATACGGATTTTTTGCTTGGATTATTCTGCTCGACAGGATTAAGAAAAGGTCCCAGAGCCTGATCTGCGGCAGGATTACCTAACAGTTCTCCTGTTGCGCGTCCATCCCAGAAATTACCGCCTACAAATGATCCTAATTGCATATCATAATGAAATAGTGGACTGTATACAGCATAGGAAGAACTTGGCGGCTTCCTGTTACCAAATCTTTCAGGAATTGCTCCCGGATATACACTTCCACCCGCATTAATTTCAGGATCCGGACCTGTAAATCCAACATTGGGATTATGACAAGTAGCACAAGACATGTTATCAGGACAGGCGATCTTATCATAAAAGATGTATTTGCCTAATAATTGAATTGTAGATTGATCACATGGTTTGGGCTTTTTCATTGTGTTAATGTCATATTGTTGATACTCAGTTTGACTGTGAGCGAAAACACAAAGTGTAAAGATTACCAGAAGAAATGATTTTGCGGCAGTTCTGATCGTGAACATAAAAGCCTCCTTTTTAACATTAAAGAACTCTGAAAAAGGAAAAAGACCGGGAAATTATTTAAAAAAGTGAAACATAGTAATCGTGAGAGAGAGCTGAAATTGGGATTTCAGCAATTGATACCTCAATTACTGTTCGGGATAGTTTTTTCAATACTGCTTTTAGAGGTATCTGCTATATGTAATATATTGGTAGTCAGGATAAATTTCCAAAGAAAATTAATAACTTTTTATCAATTCTGAAAAGTAACTTTCAAATATAGTGGGCGAGTAAAATTTCAGTCCAAATCTTTACGGGATTCTATTTCAGGACCGTTAAAGGTTCATTGTATTTTCACTTCTATCATTTTAAATTGAGTATCGGCTCATCTGCTCGTTTTCTGTTTCACTTGAACTGAATTTATTATGTTATCTGAGCTTACCAAGAATTCCGATACCGATTGTAGAAAAGTTTTTTCAGTTACACAAATTAAGTAGTATAAAGGTTAGTTTACCAAGATATTAGGATATACCTTGTTGATTAAGTGTTCATAATAGAAATCTCATTAAAACAAAGAATTTGATACTGCTATAGAACTTCTTTTTTTTCACAGAGAAGTAAAGATAAAAAATATCAGATGTCGATTGACTCTGAAGTTTCTTCACCTATGTACCTCATATGCGCAAGAGCCATGCGCAATTCACCATAAGAAAACAGATCGCCAAAATGCTCTTTCGCCGGAGTCAATGACATTGTATTATTGGTCATGAAGAAGTCACGAATCTGAGAAACCTTCCCTGGAGTTAGAAATTGATCGATATTCAGTTCTCCCGTTTCTATATAATGAGACAAATGACCTTCGATAGTTGATACTGTCAAACTTCGCACTTCTGCAATCTCTGCAATTGTCTTTCCTGTTTTGAAAAGATCGAAACTGATCTGTTTAGTATTCTGTTTAGTTTTTGTAGCAGGGGCATCTTTTTCGTCAGGTTCACTTTGGATTGCATGAGAAATATTGTTTTCTGAGCAATATTTATTAATAATTTCCAATAAATCACTGCCAAAACTTTTCAGCTTTTTACTTCCCATACCCTTAATTGCTTTAAGTTCAGTTAATGATGAGGGGAGGCATGAGCATATTTCTGCCATTGTTTTATAAGGTAAAATCATATAATGAGGGAGATCCATCGAGTCAGCTTTTTCAGCCCGCCATGATTTGAGCTGTTCGTAAAGTAGTGGGTGTGAAGTATCGCTGCGGTATTCTGTTTGTCCAGTCACACCCGGATTTTTTTCAACCTTTTCTATGACCGATGTTGCTCTTGCCTGAAGATACTCTTTTATGGAAAAACCACCGCGGCAGGCATCAAGGCAGGTTTTCTTCTTGATCAACTCTTCATCAAGGCGTTTGAAAGATTCAGTAAGTACTTTTTTTGTTTCGCTATTATCAATATCGATTTTTTCAGCTTGCAGTGAATTAGAGATACAGAGATCAATTTTTTCGAGAAAATAAGCAGCGGCCTTCTTTGTCCTCTCCTGCAGTTGACTATTTCGATCAAAATCAGCTTCCTGAAGAAAATAGTGTGTGATTTGATTATTGAATTTTTCGCCAACATCAATAATTGTGCTTTTTATATCCGATGCAATCTTCTCAAACTTTTCAATAAGGTGCACACTAAGTCGCTCTCTATTCTCATGAAACAAAAATGAACACCGGTCTGTCAGTTTTCGTAAAGAAGTAAAGTCGAACAGCTCACGTAGAATTGATTGCTGATAGTTTATTTTTGCATTGTACAGCTGAGTTTCACCGGGCTGATTCTCCTGAGCTCCTTTGCTGAATTCCAGGACAGAAGCATCGTTAATAAGAGTACGTGGTGACAGAGGAGTAGTGAGTACCAATCCCTGAAGTGATCTGCAGCGGCTCAAAGCTACATAAACCTGTCCATGCGCAAATGCCGCTCCGGCATCGATAACGATATTATCAAATGTTAGCCCCTGGCTTTTGTGAATGGTAATTGCCCAGGCTGCTTTGAGAGGATACTGCCTGAATGTACCGTCAACGGCTTCTGTAATTTCATTCGTTTCTTTGTTGAGGCTATATTTAGTATTCTGCCATGTATCGGGACTCACAGGGATTGCTGAATCATCATCTGGACATTTTACATAAACGGTATCATCGAGTATTTTCTGTATTGTGCCAATTTTGCCGTTGTAGTAGCGTTTGTCAGGTGATGAATCATTTTTGACAAACATAACCTGCGCGTCTGTTTTTAGGGTCAAATCAAAATCAGTCGGATAGTTGTATTCTGGAAAATTACCTTCGACCGCAGCTGTAAAGACGACCGGTTCTCCTGCAAGCTTTCTCATTCTATCATCATTAATACGCTGAGCCTGATAATTATGGGTCGTAAGGATAATACCGCTGTTTGACTCGATATTGAAACCGGGAATGTATCGTTTGTTTATCATGTCAAGTGTATCCCGATTCTTGTCACCATAGCGGATTCTGTTCAGAAGATCGATGAACTCCGGATCATTTTGTCTGTAGATTTGCTTAAGCTCTATCGTAACATAGCTTGATAGTTTTAATGCTTTACTGCTGAAGAAAAATGGCGTTTCATAATGATCTCTGAGTATTTCCCACTCGTCATCTTTTACCACTGGAGCTAATTGCTGCAGATCGCCGATCATAAGCAGCTGTACTCCGCCAAAGGGTTTATTACGGTCGCGAAATCTCCGCAGAACCTCATCTATTCCATCAAGCAGATCTGCTCTTACCATACTGATTTCATCGATTACTATCATATCCAAACTGCGAATTATGTTAAGCTTTTCGCGGTTAAAATGGTGAAATCTATTTCCGGCAGTTTTCCCGTGCGCACTATTATTGTCTTTATTGTTGTTTCCGGGGATCTGAGGGCCAAATGGAAGCTGAAAAAATGAATGAATTGTAACTCCTCTGGCATTGATCGCAGCAACACCAGTTGGCGCAAGTACTGCCATTCGTTTTTGTGCGCTTCTCCTGAAATTATGGAGAAAAGTTGTTTTACCGGTACCCGCTTTTCCTGTAAGAAAAACATTCTCTCCTGTATTTTGTAAAAATTCACAGGCAAGTTTTAAGTCAGGATTTTCTTCGTACATAAATGTTTCGCCCTGGAAAAAGTTCTTTTACATGAGAGTAAGTTTTAGATGTATCAGGAAAAAGAACTGTAATCAGATTTGTATGATAGAAAGTGAAAGAGAAAAGATAATTTTTGAATTGGAATAGATTCTGGTAAAAAATACTTAGTATTAGGAGGAGGTGCAAGAAATTATCTCTTAATAAGGGATGATAATTTAGCATTTATTACAATGAAATCACTACAATGAAGGGTACAGTGAGATCTGAGTATAGATCAGGTCATTGTAGCTGCCTGCAGGTTTATAGTTATTATTTGCATTAATAGAGGGCATACAGTAAGAATGCCCGGGTAAAGTGAAACAAGTATCATAGCTTTGGTAAAAAAATTGTATTTTTTGTGAAATGGTGATATGATTTATATTTATTATATGTGAATACTAAGTGGTATTTGTCAATACTTTGTCAGAATGTATAATCATTCTGAAAGCTTATTGTAAGTGTACCGGAAACCGCTCAAAGAAAACCCTTCGATCCTTCGAGTGACTCAGGGTGAGCGGTATAAGACTTTTTCAATTCTAACAAAGTAGAATCATGTAACATTTGTTAAATTTTATTCCGAAATAAACAAGGTTTAACTAACAATCCCATATACAAACAATTAATTCAGGAAAAGAAAAGTGAAACATTCAAAACTGTTGTTACTCTCAGGCTGTATTCTATTAGCAAGTACTTTTTCAAATGCAGATGAAGATTCAGAAGGTTGCAAAGATTACCCGATGTTTAATCGTATGCCGGATTATTATATTGCGGAATGTGATTCTAAACAATTTGATGCATATAATTTCACCGTTGAAAACAGTACTTCTGATGATGCAAAGACTGAAACGGTTGAAGGTAAATTCTTCTATTATCACTATCAATTAAATTCAGATGTAGCAGAGCCCTCCGCATTGCAAATATTCAGAAATTTTGAGAATGCATTGAAACAGATAAACGCTAAAATTATCGGTAGAGTAGTAGAACAGAATAATTCATATAGCTTTATTTGTGCAAAAGTCACTAAAGGTAAAAATGAAGTGTGGATAAAGATAACCGCCTCCCAACCTGATTATGAAATTGTTATTGTGGAAAAAGAGGCAATGGTTCAGTCAATACAGGCCAAAGATATTTTAGACGCGTTGAATACCAACGGCTTCATCGCTCTTGATATACTGTTTGACACTGGTAAAGCCACCGTCAAACCGGAATCTCAGGATATTATCAATGAAATCTTCAATTCTTTAAATAGCAATACTTCACTGAAGGTAAGTATTGAAGGGCATACTGATAATGTCGGGAATGCCGTAAGTAATAAAAAACTTTCTGAAGCACGTGCAAAAGCAGTAATGGATATTTTGATCACTAAAGGTATTAAAAAAGAAAGATTATCATCAGTCGGATGGGGCCAGGAGAAACCGGTTGCTGATAATCGCACTGAAGAAGGCCGGACAAAAAACCGCCGGGTTGAAATCGTAAAGAAGTGATTAATCCTGAAATCAGGCATTCTATTAATTCCCGGCATTTACTACTGTCAAAATTGTCAGTAGTTAATCCGGGTAAATATCTTTTTTTCTACACCGAATCTACATTTTTATAACTGGCTGTATGATAAACATGACCAACCTTACATCTCCGAATGTCATCCTTAACGGAGTGAAACCACCTTCTATTTCTCACTATTCAATAAATTTTTCTGATTAAAATGCAAATTTTAGTGCTGCCTGAAGAGACTATTACCGCATGATTTTATCAAAGGGGGTACTTCGGAAGTACTCCTATTAACCTCCCACATCGATCGATTGATCAAAGAAATGAAATGATCGATCAATCAAATCAATTGTCCTATCCGGTTTATGAAAATTTTAACCTTCTGGATCAAACGTTTCATTGTGCACATTAATTTTTTGATCTGAGAGATCAACCATTTCATTTCATGCATCAAATTTTTGATTTAAGAGTTCAATCATTTCATTTCATGCAATAAATTTTTGATTTGAGAGGTCAATCATTTCATTACATGCATCAAAATTTTTATTCAGGAGATCAATCGAACAATAAGTGAAATCGATCCTTTCACCTTTTAACATCGACGATCCATTTTTTTTATAGATCGATTGGTTTTTTATACCAAAATAGCCATTATGTTGGTGTATTATTTGAAAAACAATTGAGACCTGTATCTTTCCCCATTGAAAGCTTGTGATCACTTCCGTTGCTGTTCTGCGGAAAAGAACAAATAATTGGTATATCTCTGGCTACTTTTCTTCGAAGATATGAATTATTCGGACTAATTCCATAAATTATAGTTATAATTATAGGATATAATTATAGGATTATAACAGATTGTGTAAAAAAACTTCACAAATGTTAAAACCCTTTTTATTAAAAAGGAGCTACGTTGATGAGAAATGCTTACGCTGTAAAAAAAATTACCTGGTGTATTGGAATTTTGATCTTCATGAGCGGAAACGGTTTGATATTTGGAGCTACCGGGGCTAAAATAAATCCAGGTGTTCAATACCAGACATTTGAAGGATGGGGAACATCTCTGTGCTGGTGGGGCAATGTGGTTGGAGGGTATTCCGAAAGTGCCCGTAATGCCATCAGCGACCTATTTTTTAATTGCAGTACCGGTCTTGGAATGAATATCGTCCGTTACAATATTGGTGGTGGTGATAATCCCAGTCATACTCATATGCAGCCTGGTAAAAAAATGCCGGGATTTAAACCTACTGAATCTGGAAGTTACGACTGGACCCAGGATGCCAACCAGCGCTGGATCTTAGCGGCAGCCAAATCCCGAATCGCTTCTGATGAATTTATCGCCGAAGCATTTTCCAATTCACCCCCGTACTGGATGACTAATAGCGGGTGTGCTTCTGGAAACTCAGGCGGCAGCAATAATTTAAAAACTGGCTATTATGATGATCTCGCTGATTACCTGACCGAAGTTGTCAAACATTTTCGAGACAGCTGGGAAATCACCTTCCGGACGTTAGAACCCATGAATGAACCGATGGTGGGTTGGGCATCAAATGGCGCTCAGGAAGGATGTCACATTGATGTAAGTTTGCATGATGATCTTATTCGTGAGGTTAAAACCAGACTGGATGCCAAGGGACTTACCGGTACCAAAATCAGCGCAGCCGATGAAACCAGCATTGACCAGGCACTTGCTACCTGGAACGCCTATGATGCTACCACCAAGTCTTATGTTTACCAGATTAATACTCATGTTTACGGCGGTTCAAAGCGTACCGAACTTCGGGCAGCAGCTAATGCCAGCAATAAAAAACTGTGGGACTCGGAATGCGACGGAAGCGGTGCACCGGGACCTTTTGATCAGTGGACTCACAATCATGATGATATTGTTCCAGCACTGGATATGGCTAACCGTATCACCAAAGATATGCGGGAGATGAAAGCTGATGCGTGGATCTGCTGGCAAGCGGTCGAAAGTGAACAAGCCCAGACAAACCTCAATAAAAACTGGGGATTGCTTCATGGCGATTTTAATGGCGGCCAGAAATATTATATCACCAAGAAATATTATGGAGTTGAGCAATATACGAAATTTATCCGGCCAGGTTTTAAAATGATCGATATTAATAACTCGGATGCAGTTGCTTTCATGGACCTGTCCAAGGGGAAACTGGTGATCGTACAGCGAAATGCTTCGACCGGTAATATTGATTATAACTATGATTTGAGTGGTTTCAAAACGGTGGGAACCACGGCGGAGGTGTACAGGACCTCCGGCTCGGAAAACTTCGCCAAAAAAGCGGATCTCTCCATCTCTAATAAGGCTCTATCCGCTACCGCAAATGACCAAATCTATTACTACGTATGTGATTTCTGATGTCACTTATGGTGATGTTTCTTCAACCAGAAGTTCTATTCCAGCATCTGGTACGAAGGGATTGATTGTCAAGTCGCATTTTAACAAATCACATAATGATATCATCTGGAGTTACCAACCGGAAGAAAACGGAACTTTTCAGGTGCGTTTATTTGATTTAAATGGACAAATGGTGAAACAGCTTTACAGTGGCTTTATGAAAGCAGACTGTAATTATCAAGGTAATATTTCCTCTCTGGAATTGTGTGCTGGAGTTTTTATTTTGTCAGCAGAGGGGTGTGGAAAAAGAATGCTGCAGCGTTGTACTATTGGTCGATAAGAATTAATTGCAGAGGTGGGTTATCAGCTCACTTCTGCTATGTGAGGATTTAACAGTGTAGAATATGCAGTTTTTATAGTGGATTTTGCATTAAGGGACATATAATAAGCATAATCAATAGTGTCGACTTTGCAAAGCAAGCTATACCTTTGAATACAGTATTGTTAAAATTCCATTATGTAAGTGTTAATTTGAAGACAAAAAATCACTCATTATCGATAGCACTTCGGTAAAGTTAGTTTCCAATGCCATGTGCCCACCATCTAAAATATGAATTTGTGCTTTTGGCAGATCTCTTTTATAACAAAGAGCTTCTTTTACATCAAAGAAAGCATCATACTTACCCCAAATAATGAGGGCTGGAGGCTGGTGCTTACGAAAATATTCCTGAAAAGCAGGGAACATTTCAATATTACTTTTATAGGTACAGTTTAACTCAAATTGCGTATCAATGTTACCAGGTCTGCTGATGCGCTCCCAATCTATTATCCAGGATTCCGGGCTCACGCGGGTAAGGAGTTCCTCAGGTAAACCAGCAGTATACTGCATCCTGATACCCTCTTTACTCAAAAATGAGGAAACTTTTCTTTTTTTCTCTTCAGTAGGGTTCTCCCAGTAATCTCTTGTTTCATCCCACTGAGGTCCGATGCCTTCAATATAGGAATTCCCGTTTTGAACAATAATTTTTTCTATCTTTTCTGGATTATTCATGCATATTCGAAGTCCAACAGGGCAACCATAGTCATGTAGGTAAATAGTAAACGATTTTAAATTGATCGTTTCGGTAAATCTGTTGATACATGCTGATATATTTCCAAAGGAGTATTCGAACATGCTCTTATCAGGAAAATCACTGAATCCAAAACCCGGGTAGTCAGGAGCTATTAAATAAAATTTATCAGAAAGTGCAATCATTATATTTTTAAACATCACAGAAGATGTGGGAAATCCGTGGAGAAGCAGTAGTGTTGGGTTTTTCCTATCCCCTGCTACCCTGTAAAATATATTTACTCCGTCAACTATAATTGATTTGTTATAAATCTGCCTGTTCATATATCACCTATAGTGCAGACATATCTGATTCCGCATTCCCATTGTGCTATAATGCAATCATCGTCCTCTGCTGAACTCTTTAGGAAAGGTGGTTCCGCCCTGGTTATCCTGAGGAATTATACCCTTATAACCGCATTTTGAAAATTTTGACAGAGTAAGTATTGCGACTCCATTTTTGATGTTAACATTTTTTTCTGTATGGGTACTGGCTTTATCAGGGCTTTCCCAGAAACCTGTCAACCAGCGTGCGTTAAGAGTGTCTGAATCAAAGTTCTCTTCCCATTCAAGTGTAAAGTTAGGCTCATTGCCGGGCGTATACTTGTAATATTTAATCCAGTTTATAAACATATGTTTGGGCAGTGCTTCCGGGTTAAAAAGTCCTGCCCAGGCGGGGGTCATAGATGGCCATATATTAAACCGCAACTGCATTGGCATATTACGAAAACCCTTGACTATATCACTGGTGTCTTTTCTGATAAGACTATCATTAAGTTTCCATAGTATATAATCAGGTGTCCATTCGATGGCTAAGGTGTTGTACTTCGATGTAAGTTCTTTATTCAGATCGTGATAAGTTTCCAAATGCTTCATATTAGGCCAGCCGCCGGTTCCGTAATGAATTGCGCTCTGAAATCCTCCAGGTTTATTCCCAAGCACTTCTATATCGATTTCATTCCAGATTGCATCTTTTTTCTCGGAGCCATCTTTCCAAAGAAAAAATGAGCTTATGACACCGTCTGCAGCTACCATTCTCATGCGCACTTCAAAGCGCCCGTAGGTCGCACCTCCTTTAGTATATAACTCTGCGCTTCCCAGTAACTCCTGTTCGGCATATATTTTTTGGACTAATAAATCAAATAAAAGTAATAACAGTATCGATAGCATAATGGTGGAAAGATGATTTGTAATAGCTGGCAGGTTCATTTTTTTTACCCTTCTGATTGGGTTAAGACGATTCCGTTGATAAATATATGCAGTATGATTATGATCAGTAATAAAATACGGTTTTTATTTATGATGACCAAGTGATTAATGATAGTGCTGGCGTGTGTTTTTGTTTTTTTAAATTTCCTGATCCGTAGGGCCATATCCCGCCTGCCATTGAAATTTACCGCGAATCAATAGCTTATCGTCTATCTACATAGATGAATTAGCAGAAGAAGTCCACGATCATAACCATATCTTAGGTAGTATCTCGGGGATGCGGGAAAAAACATATTGAGTTAAAGTGTTGGATGCTGACCTTTTGGCGAGTACTGCCTGAAATAACATAAAAAGGTAAACCTGAATTTTTCAAATGTTCTATTAACTGATAAAACGTGCTGATGTATCATGGATAATTGTTGAAACGCCAGTTCCTGCAGTCAATTGTGTCTTATACTCATTAGTATTCTTTTTAGTGATTACCGTACTTTAACTTTGAAATGAGGTATGGATAGGTATGTATCACTTTTTACCTGTCTTGCTTGGTATAATAATTCCGGGATTGATTATGCACTGATAGTTTAAGTAAAAGAGTTATACATACCATAGCTCTCGAAAAATCAAATTGTCACTAGTTCAGTTTACATAGCAGATGTTTTGACTTCACGCAGTAATTTGTTGATTCGTAAAGTACAGCATATAAATGCTATAGTAAACAGAATCCCAAGATGAAGGAATTGTGGCGCAATGTCGCTCCAGGATCCTTGCATCTGTGTCAAAATCGTATACCCTTTCAAATAGGGTGTAGTTGGTATGAGCTGAGTGAAAAACTGCAGCAGGCGTGGCAGACTCTGGAATGGCCAGGAATATCCGGAAAGCATAAATACAGGAAACGAAGAAAATATAAAAGCATTAATAGCCATAAGACGTGATTTAAAGTATGATGAAATCCATATTGCTACCAGAATAATAGTAAGTAGATGAAGTCCTGTAAAAACAGTTAGTGCAGAAACCGATCCATTAAATGGTAATTGATAAAAGAGAAAATGGAATGTATAATAAAATAAAGCATAGACACTATACAATAAAAAATAAAATGCCGTCTTTCCGAGCATTAGTTTCATAGGAGAATTGTTTGCCATTGTTAAAAGATCCGGAAGGGATTTCCACTCGCGCTCTCCCGACATACTTACAGCGACACCAATCATAAGACTTTGCTGAAGAATCATAAGCAGTAAAGCAACAATAATAAAATCGCCATAACTTTCTGTAGTATTATAGACATTGGCAATGATCGGTCCAAGTGGTTCAATCAGGCTTTTTGATTGTTCACTACTGTAACCTGCTTGCTGTAAATCACGGATACCAATCTGTTTTCCCAAAGTAGCGATGACTTCGGTGAGCCCCTTACTTATGTCACTTGCGATGAGAAATCGTGTGTTATTAACAGATACACTTAAGGTGACCTGTTTACCCGATGATAAATCACTGTCATAACCCTTTGGAATAACTACGATAGCCATGACCTTCATCTGTTTTAATAATTCATGCGCTGAAACTACATTTTCACTTTTATCATAGACAGCCATCATTTCACTTGCATCAAGATATCGTGTAAGGAGTCGTGATTCACTCGATTTGTCAAGATCAACTATAGCGACCGGTATGTCACGCTCCATTTTGTTGATATATACACATCCATAAAGAAACGGGTAGACCATTGGTGCAAAAAAGACAATAAGCAGGAGATAAATATTATTCTGAAGGCAGTACAATTCTCTTCTCATGATAGCTGTCAGACCTGTACCAAATTTATCCGGGCCGCACATTTCTACAGGAGGCTTTTTAATATGTTTCATTAGCATGTTGTACCTCCTGACCGTGATGGCAATTTTCTACTAAGAGCAAGAAAAAGTAACGGTATCGGTATTATTACAAAAGCAAGTAGTTTAAGAATCTCCGGAAATGCATATGTTATAGACACATTCATCTGAGCAACCTTGAAAAAAGCGGTAAAGAAATGAGTAAAGGGCATAATTTGTGCAAATGCCGCAAGTGGCCCTGGAACAGCCCAAAGAGGGAATGTATATCCACTAAATATGAAGGTCGGCATATTGATAAATATCGAAAGCTCGGTAGCGTAAAATGAATCATGGATAACAGCACCAAGTAGAAGGCCAGGTATAAATGATGCCAACACAAATAGTATTGTTATACATATAATAGCCGGATATGAACCTGGTAAATAGATCTTACCAAGAGGGAATGCTATACAAAGGAACACAAGTGCCATAAGGCAGTGGACAAGAAAAAGCGGGAGAGCCTTTCCGAGTACAAACAAAACACGGTTATTATTAACAATTGAAAGTGCAGAACCGATAGTTTTGCGCTCAAACTCACGCACAAAAATGAGAAGCGCAGAAAGCATGATAGTCATCTGAAATTGTACAAAAATAAAGCCGGGGCTTAAGAAACTTATGTAGCTGAAATTTGCATTATAAAGAACAGATACATCTACACTGATCGGATTAACGACTGCCATAGCCTGTTGTTCACTGGCACCTTTGAGACGGAGTTTTTGGAGCAATACTCCGGCATTATAAGTCCGAAGTATAGTGAGTCCTTCACGAAGAAGATAATTACAAACAATGATATTCTGCGAATTTTTGTAAAGAACCGGATGAGTCTGACGATTAGCTTTAATATCTCTCTCCATGCCGGCAGGAAAGTAAAATCCGCCCTGGTAGATACCACGTCTGATCCCCTCCTCGATTTCCTGAATGGAATTAACATGATTAACAATTTGCATTGAACTTGAAGCATCCAGAGCACGGCTGAGCATGCGCGATACCGAACTGTTATCTGCATCGTATATGGCAACAGGCAGTTCGGTAATTGCTCCATTGTCGTATACGACAACAAAGATCACGCAGATAATAATCGGAATGACGATTGCCAGAGCGATCATTACCTTATCTCTTGCAAATCTGCAGATCTCACGTCTGATCAGTTTTCTAAAGTTGCCGAACATAGTTGCCAATTCCTGTATAGTTATTACATTTGGAAATTAACCGTCATCCCTGCACGAAGCGCGGGAAGCGGTTGAACAGGACGCAAGTGAATTTCAAAGGTGCGAATGTCAAATTCACCCTTTTGATTTGTAGGTCTCCAGGTCGCGAAGTCAGCCATAGGAGATATGTAGCTTACCGCAAACTGGTGTTGTGCATTGTCGAGTGCAGGAATAGTTCCGGTAAACACCGCACTCTTTTTGAACTTTCCCATATTATTCTCTTTAACCTGAATAATTACCCACACATCCGATGTGTCAATAATTGTTAAAATCGGATAGCCGCCGCCAATAACTTCACCAGGATCAGTAATAACTTTCTCTACTTCACCATTGACAGGTGCAACCAATGACAGTTCTTCAAGATAGGCCATTGCTTCATTGTAAGCATTCTGCGCCTGATACGAAACCGACTGCGCCGCATCACGATCCTCAACCCGAGCCCCTTCCTGTGCCATTTCATAGCGTGCCATTGCTGCATCCATCTGCTCGCGAGCAGCAATATATTGTGCTTCTACCTGATCCCGTTCCTGCAAACTGATAACGCTGTCACTGTACAGTTTCTGCAGTCGGGTTCTGGTCTTCTCGAGAAGATCGAATTGTGCCTTGGCCTGCTGATATAAATTGAATGCGGCCTTTTTTTCCTGTGGACGGGCACCGTTCATCGCAAGACGTGATTTCGCTTCAGCAGCTTTCATTGCACCGCGTGCCTGCTCAACTTTTGCCGCCATTTCTTTACTTTCGAGTTTTGCGAGAATATCACCCTTCTTAACATAATCGCCTTCACGAACCATAAGGCTGTCAACGCGCCCGGGTATCTTTGCAGCAACATCAACGTGAGTCGTTTCCACTACACCGGAAATAAGTTCACGATGTGAACGTGATGCATTGACCATGATTACTGATGCCGCAAGTATAATTAATACAACTGGTAAAAAATAGAAGAGAACTAATCGTGTTTTTTTCATTTCAGTACCCCTTTGTTTTCAACATCGTTACTGTTTGTTCGGAATTGCCAGCAGCGGTATTCAGCTCGTTGAGTGAACGATAATAGTCCAATAAGGAAAGAAGCCTGTCAATACGGTTCTTTTCACGGACAAGCTGGGCATCAATTACTTCAAGAGAGGTTCCATAACCACTTTCGAATCGTTTCTGTGCCTGACGATAGTTTTCATCGGACAATTTTATATCACTTTCGAGCTGCAAGTATCGTTGTTCTGCATCACGCATCTCTTTATACGCCTTATTGATAAATAGATTTATATCATGATGCATACTCGATTTGAGATAATCCACTTCTTTAACCAGATGTCTTGCTGATTGTAAATTATTAACATTGCGGAAGCCGGAAAAAATGTTAACCGATGCAGTGACACCGACAACCCAGTCAGGTTCAAGATTTGAAAGGTAATCAGGGAGCAACTCATAGCGCCCAAAGGCTGCAATTTGCGGCTGCATTACGCTGGCCTGTACAGATACTTTTTGCTGGGCAAGTATCTTTTTCTGATTGAGAAGTTCGTAAATCGGTTGCTCTTTCTCAGCAGAAGTCAAAAACACCTGCAAAGAATCTTTGATTGGCAGAAAAACAAGGGAATCCTGAATAGTAAAATTAAGGGAATCAACGCAATTAATTGTTTTGCGTAAAGCAAGAACCGCTATCTCATATTTGCTTCGTGCATCAATCAGATTGCGCTGTGCTTCAGATACCGCAACTTCAGCACGAAGAAGATGATACCGGGAAATAAGTCCCTGCTCTGAAAGGCGTTCGGCGTTCTTCTGATGTTGCAACATTCCATTGAGCACTTCTTTGCGTACATTAACAACATCACGAGTGACCACAACCCCAAGCCAGTAATTCGTGGTTTCCTGAATTATTTCATTTCGTGTTTTAACGAGTTCTGCTTCAGATGCTTTTCTTTCGGCACGGCCGGCACGCAATCCAGCCAAAATTTTTCCTCCGGTAAACAGCGGCTGTACTACAGTAAAAGCAGCCTGGGGATAATTCTGCTCTTTCAGAGTATCAAGAAAATGAGGAAGTTTACTGTCAAGTGCCTCATATGCCGCTTTGTAGTACGCAGCATACTGCGCAGAGTTATCCGTTATTGCAGGACCACCCTTCATTTGAGATGCAATACTCGCAAAGGAAACCTGATTCTTTGCCTGTAAACTCAGCATTGCCGTACGTATCGGGTCGAGATCCATTGTCAATGGTTGATCAATATGGTTAAAGTTACCTGACAGCGTGACCGTCGGAAGAAAATTGCCGTATGCACTCTTTTCCTCATATACCTTCTGTCGCACGCGCTCCTGATACTGATGAACACGATCGTTATTTTCAATCGCCATGTGTACAGCCTGATCCAAAGATAAAATCGTCTGCCCTTGAAGAGCACACCAGAAAACCAGAATAATTGCGGCGGGGACCCTCATCGTTCTCTGGAACCGTTGCTCACCCATGAAAACAACTCCTATGAAATGATAAATGAATCATTGTTCAATACATTCTATTCTATATTTTAGTTATTTTCCAGCTCAAATTTTCTGAGCTGCAGTTATTCCATGCAATACAAGTTGTTTAACGTTCTGCCGTATCTCATTCAATGGAAATAAGTCTGAATTTTCAGCCCACTGATGAAGAAGAAAACGCAGCCCACCAAAGAAAAAATAACTGAAAACGTGGGGACTAATGAAACCATTAAACACCTCACCCTTTGCCCCACTCTGAAGAACACTTTCACACATCAAAAGTGTTTTTTGAAAATAGCTAGTGAATTGTTCGTTATTTTTCTTAAGTAGATGATTCTGTTCATTAACAAAAACTAATGCCAACGAAGGATTGGATGTAAATAAATCAAATACAACATCAATCATAGCATTGAATTTTTCAACCACCGTGAAATCTGATCTCTTATTAATAAAGTCGATCATTACAAATAGTTTTTCCCATACATTTTCAAAAATCTTAAGGAGAATGTTTTCTTTATTACCGTAATAAAGATAAACTGTACCAGTAGCTATGCCAGCAATATCAGCAATGCGATGAATTTTAGCATCAAAGTAGCCATCTTTTGCAAAGACTTCTATTGCAGCTTCCAAGATGGCCTTCTCTTTATCACCTTCTTTTTTACGCATATTCGCCTGTCGATAAATGAATCAATATTCATAAAATACCTGGTCTGGATTTTAAAGTCAAGCAATTTGTATGCAGATGTCATTAACGCTGTTTTAATTTATTATGGAAAAGTAAATAAGGTGCGTTGTATGATATGTCTGGAAATGTGGCTGAGTGGTGTTCTAATCTTTATACCGAGGATTATGTGAATTTATTCGATTTGATACTCGAAAGAAGGTGGTAAAGGGCGGATCTTTTAATTATGCAATGAAATTCAAAACTCTATACATTCTTCCGACCTTCCAGATATCTCACCAGCTGGTTAATAGTCCTTACAGAGCTTCAGGGAAAAACATTTAAAAGGTTGTTTACACAGTAATTATGACATGTCCTTTCCTATGTCTATCTTTTAACGTGTTCTACATATTCAATGATTACGCCATCTTCATGTTTTATTGTCATATTAAATCCTGTCGGTACTCGTTGAATATCTTTTATTATCACCGCACCGTTTTGGCTTAAAAAATCCTTGTATTCTGAAACTGAATCCACTAAAAATGTCGCTGAGGTTTCTCTAAAAGGCTCTAATGCTTGATCAGTTCCTGCTATTATAAGCAGATTGTTAATCCATGCTATTTCAAGTCCTGCTTGCTTATATTCAAATCGGTTAGCACATTTTTTATTTGTAATTCTTTCATAAAAATCTATCGCTGAATTCATGTCATTGACATAAATCCTCGTTAAAATCTGCTTAATAATCATTCTAAAATCCTTTCAATTAAGATAATTCTTAAATTGCTATAAGCTCATGCTTCAGAGAATTATAGCATACTCTTTTCCGTCCTTACTCGAAATTTCCTGATCCCATAGGGATCAAATATTTATAGAATACAAAACAACGAAACAATCCTCGTCCCGTAGGAGCGACATATTTTATTATAAACAAAATTGCCTTAGCGTCAAATAGTCTTACTCTTGAAACAGCAACAAAACTTTTTATGATTCAAGCATTGTGTTACATACCCATTGTCAGGGACAAGAGCTTTTTAATAGCTTCTTCAGTATTTAAAGCTGTTTCATGGTTCCCGGCAAAAAAAGGACTGAAATTTTAAGGATTGTAATTCCAAGTCGGATAGGACGATGGGGAAAACGATCTTTGATAAACATTTTTACCTACCAACATCTTTTCCCATTAAATACTGGAATTATCCGAAATGAACACTTTATTTGCCTTGTGTTAAAGTTCTCCTTATTTATGGAATCTTACGCTTTATCGATAAGAGCATATTAGAACGGCAATGATTGCGGTGTTTTGACGGTTGTATTCATAAAAGCAAAGGCATGCCTTCTCATTCAACATGCCTTTGCTTAACTAGTGGAAATGAATTAATTATATAATACCCACTACCTACACGGTGTGAACGAGAGTTTATGCCTGTTATTGGATTTTTGTTTAATGCACCGAGACATTGTCCGCTAAGATTATAAACAGGGATCTCGGAGCTTGTTGATAGTTGCTTCTTGCGAGATACAACTGAATATCCTGGCTTCGCAGATACAATACCTGTACCGATCGAAAACGCCATGCTGTCAGAAACCGCACTGATATTGTATATCTTCAATCCCCAGAGAGCGGCAGGTATTGTTGTTGATGAAAATTCGGGTTTACTGGCGTTTGGAAAAAAATCCGATGCTGCACTGCCCGGACTGGGCCATTGAGCTCCGGCCATAGCATTATTTCCATCAGCTTCGATGACATGTAACTGTCTTGATGTGCCTGATGTATTACCTTTAATGCTGTTATCAAATTTAAACATCAGGAGTCCTTTACCTTTTAAAGTACTGTACCTGCCTGTGTTTTTAATATTTGATAAAAGATACATCTGGTTTTTGTTGGATGGATTAATATAACGATAAACCATCTGGTTTGGGGTAGCAGTAACTATAGCGTTATCTGTTGCAGTGATTGTTGTTGTAGGAATCCATCCCTGGTCAGCTCTGAAAAAATCATTTACAGGAACTGGATTGACATCACTCATTCGGTTACCCATAATACAATAATCGCCAAACCAGTAAAGATCAGGCCAGCCAAATATCATATGACCTGTTTCGTGACAAAAGACATAGAGTCCGAGCCCAGATCCCATGTCGCTCATGTTATAAGAGCCGAGTGTAACACCATCTTTTTTCTGATTTATCCAGCCTGAGTGTGGCCATAATCCCTTTCCCCAGGTCTGGCCTGAACCCGCATAGACAAAGCTGATCGATTCTGTAGTTCCGTTTTTATCATTATCGTATTTTGAAAAGTCAATCAATGGATCGAAATAGGTCAACATCTCGTTTACTAATTCCATTGCTTTACTGTAACCTGTTGAGTTTTCATAATAAGATTTTGGATTTTTTGCCCTATAGTATCCGTAGACTTCATTGATAAGATGTAGTTTACCATTTGATACCTGATAAAAGTAATCGTATACCGAACCATTTGCATACGATGATGAATAACCGCTTTTGTTCAACCAGTCTTCCACTTGCCCTTTATTAAATTTGGCTGGTTGATCGCTGAAATCCACAATTATAACAACACCATAAGTAGTATCTCGGGGATGTGGGAAAAAACCATATTGAGTTGATGTGGTGGTTAATGATCTTTTGGCGAGTGTTTTCTGAAATACTTCTTCAGGCCAGGCAGGAACGATCTCCCCGTTCCACACAATGATCGCTTGTACTGGCTGTGTAAGAATAAGAAGTCCGATAATGCTGATGAAGATGTTTAAAATTAATTTCATGATCTCTCCAGGGTTACGTTCTGGAACTCTCTTTAAAGTAAATATGTTCAGTAATGGCATATCGTGTTCCGTGATATTTGTGAGTATCACAGTGTAGGTATGCACAGTGTATCCCTAAACCCACTCTGAGCAATACCGATATGAATATTATCACAAATTGATCATCCGAATCAGGTTAATAGATTCTCCATGTCAAATGATTATTGCATTTCAATGTGAAATTAACTCGATTATTTCAGAATTCAGTATGAATCTCTGATACTAATAAAATAAACAGCTTCTGTTCACAAAACCTAAAAATTTTTTACCTGGATCGGACGATTGTTTAGCTTATTATAAGTACTCAGCATATTCCAGATAATTAAAAAGAAAATATAAAGTGTTTCCGACGCTATCGGTTTAGATACAATGTATTTCTGAATTCTGATTTGTTTTATTGTAGACTTGCACTTAGAGTCTATCTTGGAGCCAAGCTTTCAAAGAAGTGTAGATGTTAAGACAAAATACCTTACCGCAATTAAAGGAGATCAATCATCATATAGATAAGATAGGCAAGTGCCGGCGATGCGCTATCAAGCGGTATGCAGCAATCGCCGAGCATTTGCCGAAGTGTAAGTGTTGCATTGCGTTAACAACATTCAAACCTTTGTTGGCTGAAGATTGAACTGCTGTTATCTCATATTGGACGCAGATCCTTTGTTCGTCTTTTTATCTTTTCAGAATCATTTGCTTAAAAATTCAAGGATACGTTTGTTAACCATATCTGTATGTGTAAACATCAAATCATGGCCTGTACCTTTAATCAATTCTGTTTCAATTTCTGGAGCAGTTTTTTTCAGCCGATTTATTGCATCCATAGCGTTGTAGCATTTCTCATTTTCACCAACTAAAAAAAGCACAGGTACCTTTATCTGTTGTAATTCTGAATCAGAAAGAACTGTTGGTAAAACACCCTGTTTAAGTTTAAAGCATTTCATTACCATTTCAAAATAATCTATCTCATCCTCCACAATCTGTTTACCTTTATCACCCGATAATGATAAATCCTTCCACCAACTATACATTGCCTTTGTTTTAAAATATTTAATAGGCAACAATGATGGGATCATACTCAAGAGGAAGTCACCTGGGAAATCTAAAACAGTCCATGCTGGAGTAATAAGCACTATATGGTTTAATCGTGCAGAATGATAAAGCGCATACTGACTGGTAACCCAACCACCATAAGAATAACCCATGATTCGTATGTCGTTTTTAAGGTGAAGAGTATCAAATAATTCATCAAGCCAGCAGGAGAAATCTTTTCCGTTTTCAATTTTACGATTATAAATGCTTCTTCCATAATCGTAAATATTATCAAGGGCGTACGTGCGGTAGTTTTCCGATAAAGCTTTGATATTTTCGCGCCATATAAGAGAACAAGTACCTCCACCAGGCAATAAAACCAATGGTGGAGCATCAAGGGGGCCGCTAATTCTCATGAATGTTTTACCAAAAGATGTTTTGACAACCTTCTCCTCAGAAATAACCGGCCAATTTTCTGCCAATTTTTTTTCAAAAATCAAGTACTCTGTTTTTGCTTTAGGAGATTTAAACGGATGAAAGTCTGAAAATTCCATTGGACCAGGACCAAAGAATAGCGAGAAATAAATCCAGGTTCCAAAAGATAAAATTAATAGGGTCATTGAACCTAAAAAGAATAAAAGACATTTAACAATACGTGAAAAAAGTGGTTTTCTATTGACAGATTTCCCAATTGTCTGGTTCATATCTTTATTTATAGACATAATATATTCCTCTAAAAAGTTGAAGGTAGTTGTTGAAATGAATAATCGTTTATGCAATAAAACGATATTCCAGTTCTTCTTCTTCAGAGGATTTATGGAAGATATTTTGCCGATACAAAGTGGTAATAATTCTAATTATTGGCGCAGAATATAATTCATTAATTTTTAACAAATGGTGAATTCGAGAATTGTACGAAAGAAAAATGGAATTCCAGATAGCGATTTTCTCAATGTGAATGACTCTTGCATCACAGGATATAAAAGATTGGGGAAAATCTAAAACAGTTCCTATAAAAAATGAAACATCTTTATCAAGCGGTTGTTCAGTATAAATCTGATTTGGCGGATTAAAATAATCCTGAACAGCGAAAGCATCCTTATCAATTTTAAAAAAATAGATAAGAATGTACATCAAAAGTATTGTTATGGAATAGAATTTCGACTTATTCATTTTCATAATCTTATTTTTTTCCAGCACATTACCTTGAGAACAGTTGTTCAAGAAATTTGGTAAACATTAAGGATTCCGTTTTTGCGTCCACAAAAGCAATAATTTAAGCTTTCCCCTGCTAATGACAATGCAAATAAATCAATTTGATCGAAGATGCTTAACATATGCTCTTTATGGATAATGTATCAATAGTTTTACGTCTGGACATCGCACATAATATAATAAAAGTAAATGACAGAAGGTTATTTATGTACTTTATGAAGGAAATTTGCTTTGGAGAGAGAATATTTTATCCCATAATACTTCTTGAAAGGCCTAATGGGGGCATAACAAAATTAGGGACGGACAATTTTTTTGCTCAAATACAGAATTTGTAATAGAAGAGAATCTTATAGATCCATTGGCTACAAAAGAAATTCGAGCTCGTCGACATACCACTTTTTGAGTATGCTTCCTCACTGCGCAACATTTTCTATTTCACCGGATTTAGCATTTTCATCAGTTCCTATTGCAAAATTTGGATTAAATAAAAGTAAAAAGATAGTTCGTCCCTGAAATCGTAGTGCATTTTAGATTTTAAATTGTCCTAAAAGTTTTTTAAGCTCATTTGAAAGTTCCGATAACTCTTTGACACTGTTTTTTATCTGTAAAGTTCCTTTTGCTGTATCGGCTACTGCATTATTTACACCTGCAATGGTTGTAAAAACCTCCGAAAGTGCTTTTGCTGATTCTGCTACATTTTTTGATACTTCCTGCGCTCCCACACTTACCCCGCTTACATTTTTCGATATTTCATTTATCGTTGTACTTTGCTCCTCTACTGCACTTACGATTGTTTGGGAGATTGCATTCACTTCTTCTATTACATTTGAAACAGAATCAATCGCCTTAACTGCTGATCCTGTATGGGATTGTATATCTTCAATCTGTTTCTGTATCTCCTGCGTAGCCTGTGAAGTTTGCTTTGAAAGTTCCTTGACCTCGCTGGCTACAACAGCAAAACCTTTTCCTGCTTCACCGGAAGAGGCCGCTTCTATTGTAGCATTGAGAGCGAGAAGATTTGTCTTATCTGCAACATCATTGATGACTTCAACTACATTTCTTATTGATTTTGAAGCTGTCCTGAGTTTCTCCATTACATCTTTACTATTCTTTGCATGGGCATTGGCTTCTACTGCTATTTTGAGTTCTTTTTGACAGTTCTGGGATACTTCGTTGAACGATGCATTCATCTCTTCAATTGCCATGGCAACACTATTTGCCGATGATGACATTTCTTCTGCTGCTGAGGAAATGGAATTAATACTCGTTGTTGCTTGTTCTGTTGCTGAGGCTACAGTCGTTGTTTGAGTGCTCATTTCTTCTGCATTGGCAGCAATTTGAGTTGACGCTGAGGAAAGTGTTGCAGCTGAAGATGCTACAGTATTTGCATTTTCGGTGATTGAAATAATTATGCGCTGAATTTTTTCAATAAAAGCATTAAAATATACTGACATTTGCCCGAGTTCATCAAGGCTATTTGCTTTGATGCGTTTTGTAAGGTCGCCTTCTCCTTCTGCTATGTCTTTAAGCATTGATAATAGATTTTTAATTGGAGAAAAGAGCATGTTTATAATTAACAATAGAATAAGCATAATGAATAATGCTAATGAAAGTGTTATTATAGAGGAGGTTATTATTAAACCAGTAATATTGGCTTGAGTGAGTTTGTCAATATTTGCAATAGATATTCCTAAGAAGAGAATTCCTATAAGGTTATTTTTATCATCAACGATGGGGTCGTAAACGGTAAGGTGCGGTAACCCAAGAATGTTTGCTTTGCCGTAAAATGTTTCTTTCCGTTGGATCGATTCATAAGCAGCACTCGTTTTCCCCAATTTTGTTCCAACTACTCGTTCACCTTCATCATTTCGAATACTTGTTATAACTCTTCTGAAATCATCATTGTCCTTGACAAACACTGTAGCTACAATCCCAAGCTTTGATGAGATTTCATCAACGAATTCATATCTGCTGTCAATCGGAATGTTGTTTTTATCTGCAAGGGACTCGTTAGCATAGTGCAGGCTTCCGTAAATAGTTTTTAGATAGTCTTTACTTGATTGAAGATCACCCGATAATTTCATTGTTAAACATTTTGTTGATAATTCACTGAATTGCATTCTTGCAGTAACGACAACTCCAATAATAATTGATAAAGACAATAAAAGAATAGCCAATACTATTGTAAGTATTATTTTCGTTTTTAGCGTATTGTTTTTAAGCATTTTTTTCTCTTCTCATTTGGTTTTTATCGCGCATTCTTTTAATATTGTATCATTAACCGAGCAAATTATCTAATATTAACGTTAATAACAGAGATGCTCATCTGTTTCTCTTATTCGTAAAAAAACAAAAAAAGTAGACGATTCTTTGTTGATAATCGTATTTTAAAATTTCGGGTACAGTATTTTTTGCCGCAGGAACATTGAAAGGTTGGGCCGCCTTTCAACTATGAATGAATATTTAGGCTATTTATTTCAAAAAGAGCCAAATTCTTGTCCTCAAATGTATCTTCAGATACTAATTACTATTTAATTAGCATAAAGCAGTTTCATTAATAAACGCATTCGATAATGGATGGACCCCATGAGTTTTCGATTTAAATTGACACTTTTTACGGTATGCTTTGTTTTGCTGGCATCTTCAGCTATTCTTGCAGTATCAGTTTTCCAGATCCATCAGAAAGAAAAGCGGGATATAGAGAACATGCGCAAAAACGAGCTTGCCCGATTAAAGAACAATCTCAAAACCAGCGTCGATCTGATTTGTTCAGCTGTAGAAGATCGCATGGGGACACCGGAAATGTCAATCAACCTGGCTGGGATTATCAAAAAGCTCAAGAAAAGTGCGACTGCCCGCAGATCCGATTGGATATGGATTGTGGATACCGGCAGTACTGAAAAACCGGTGTTTCTCTCGAACCCCTCGCGGGTACCTGAGTCAACCGTGGGCGATGTTCGTCAACTGCTTCAATCGGCAAAAAATTATGGTTCATCAACAGTAGAGAGCCCTGTTCCTGCTTTTAGTACAGAAATTATGACACATAATAAATCGCATCTTTACTGGTACGCGCAGTCAATTACCGATGGGGGATGGGTTCTTGCCGCTGCTTCACCATTAAGCAGTCTTGATTCCGCTCTTGCGGAACGGACAAATGCAGTTGAAGCAGAAATTACCAGTATGATAAAAGATAGAATGTTGTATTCGATGCTTCTTGTTTTTGCCAGCGCGATTGCGATTATCCTGTTTTCAAAAATCATTTCTGATCCTGTAAATAGACTTGTTAGACTGACAGAGAGTATTGCTGAAGGACGAAAAGGTTTTTCAGATCGCATAAATATCTCCTCAAGAGATGAGATAGGAAGACTTGCTGCAAGCTTTAATGCGATGCTTAATCATATTCAGGATTCGATGGGTAAACTGGAAGAGACCGCTGCCAAATATCGTGAGCTTGTGGAAAGTGCCAACAGCGCCATTATTCATATCGATGACAAAGCCACTGTACTTTTTGTAAATGAGTACGCTCAAAGGCTTTTCGGATATGCACCGTCGGATGTCGTCGGGAAGGATATTTCTGAAACAATCGGGAAAGCGGTTGAAGATCAGCATGACGGGGAGGATATGTTCCTTGCACCGGAAAAATATCCATATCTGGAGCGTGAACATGTGACACATGACGGGAACAGAATCTGGATTGGATGGACAAATCGTCAGATGTTTGACAAAGAACAAAACAGGGTCGAGACACTTTGCGTCGGAAGCGATATTACAAAGAGTAAAGAAGCTGAAGAGCTAGCGGCGTTGCAGCAGCGTAAACTCATTCAGGCAGATAAAATGGTCACCTTGGGAATACTGGTTTCGGGAATGGCTCATGAAATCAACAATCCAAATAATTATATCGTTCTGAATGCACAGGCCTTTCAGAGTATGTGGCAGGATATGGAGCCGGTACTTGAAGCTTTTTCAAAGGAGAATCCGGACTATGCTGTCCATGGGCTTGCTTATCAGGAATTGAAAAGTGAAATTCCCGGAATGTTGAAGGGAATGGCGGATGGGGCTTTGCGGATAAAGCATATAGTTCAAAACCTCAAGGATTTTTCCCGAATGGAACCCGAGGATATGACACAAAAGATCGAGGTCTCAAAAATTTTAGATGCTGCACAGGTTATTCTTGGAAACATGATAAAGAAAAGTACAAATGAATTCAAAGTAAAGATAAATTCAAATCTGCCGGTTGTCAGGGGAAATTTTCAGAGAATAGAGCAGGTCGTTATCAATCTTCTGGCTAACGCTTGTCAGGCAACGGATGATCCTTCAAAGCCGATATATGTTGAAATCGAACACAACAAGAATACCAGAGAAGTGGTTGTTACAGTGATGGACAAGGGGCCGGGTATAAAGCCTTCACATTTAAAACGGGTTTTTGATCCCTTCTTTACAACGAAACGAAATGAGGGTGGAACAGGACTCGGACTTGCAGTGTCGTATTCTATTGTCAAAGATCACGGCGGTGATCTCCGTTTAGAATCAACAGTTGGCGAAGGTACTACCGCTATACTCACATTGCCTGTCGCATAAGAAAGGAATAACAATGCCTTTGATTTCTAATTTTCCCGTGATGATTATCGATGATGAGACGCAGTATCTTCAGAGTGCCTCGGTTAACCTGCGATTTGCCGGTTTTGAAGTCACTGCGGTATCGGATCAGTCTCAGATTTTTGATCTCCTTCGGAGCAGGAGCTTTGGGGCAATCATTCTTGATATTTTGATGCCGGGAAAACGGGGTGATGAGCTGCTTGAATCGATTATCGCTGCATCACCATTATCAGCGGTCATTATGGCTACAGCAGTAAATGACATCGAGGTTGCAGTAAGGTGTATGCGCAAAGGGGCTTTCGATTACCTTGTCAAACCGGTGGAGAAGGACCAGTTGGTAACAACTGTCAAACGGGCAGTGGAAATGGTTGAGCTCAGGACCGAAAACCGCAGACTCAAGGAACGGCTTCTGGGAAATCAACTTACAAATCCTCAGCTTTTTGAGCACATTGTCACTCGTGATCCACAGATGTTATCGGTTTTTCGTTACATTGAAGCAATTGGGCAGACTCCGATGCCGGTACTGATCCGGGGAGAAACAGGAACGGGAAAAGAGCTCATTGCCCAGGCGGTTCATAAGGCAAGCGGCAGAACGGGTGAATTTGTTTGTGTCAATGCAGCCGGGATGACCGATATCCTTTTCAGTGATGCGCTTTTCGGGCATGAAAAAGGTGCCTTTACCGGTGCGGATAGTAAGCGGGCAGGTCTGGTTGCTAAAGCGGCAGGAGGAACGCTGTTTCTCGATGAGATCGGTGATATGACACTCGAGTCTCAAATAAAACTTTTAAGACTTCTCGAAGAACGCACCTATTATCCGACAGGTAGCGATACGCCACGCACCAGTAATGCCAGAATCATTGCCGCAACCAATCGTGATATTGATCAAATGCGAAAAGAGGGGAAATTCCGTGATGACCTTTACTATAGGCTTGAAGCGCACATAGTCGAAATTCCCGCTCTTCGCCAGCGTAGAAACGATATTCCTTTACTTATCGATTGTTTTACAGAAAAAGTCTGCCAGCAGTTAGGAAAGGAAGTGCCTCTTATTGAACGGGAGTTTTACGATATTTGCAGCCGCTATTCCTTTCCAGGTAATATCCGGGAGTTGCGCAACACTATTTCTGATGTAATAAGTATTCTAAATGGACCGAAACTGAGTCCCGACGATCTTCCCGCAAAAATCAAGCAAGACAATACCAGTTCAGTCCCGGTCTTTTCGATGGAGTTTAATCAGGACAGTCTCAAATTATGGCAAGCACTTCCGGCTATTAAGGATGCTGAACAGTTACTGATTGATGAAGCTCTTCGACGATCAAATGGCAATCAAACCATAGCAGCGCAATTATTGGGTATGACGCGTTCTGCATTGAATAAGAGATTGACACGGGCCAAGCAGGAGGAGTAAAATTTAGGGACAGATAATTTTTTTCGATTTAAATAAAAAGTGCTAAAAGTAGTATGCCCCTTTATCACAAAGGCGGCTTTCTGTTCAGGCTTCACCGTATTACTATCAAGTAGTTTCTCTCCAGGCCTTTCTCCGGTTTACTGTTTCAAAATTTAATGAGTCCGTTGGTCGTTTTCATATTCTTCAGCGACAAATGTCCCACCCGGATCCAAAAGTCTCATGTTTTAAAGTGACTTAGAAAGCGATTAAAAACCGGATTAACAAATAAGTGCGACATTTGTCGCTGCTCCTATGTGATTTGTCTTCCGAAAAATGATGTATTCATAATAAAAAACAAAGAGTTATGTCTTGGCACGATTTATGCATAATTCCAAGTACTGTGTAATTTCAAGATTTCGGAGGCAGGGAATATGATACGAAGTTACAAGAAAATGCCTGGGACATGTATCCAGGCACTTGATGGGGATATTGGTAAACTAAAAGATATTTACTTTGACGATACTTCGTGGGATGTGCAGTATTTCGTAGTAGAACTGGGGTCTTGGTTTTCTGGCAAAGAAGTAATAGTACCTCCTGGGGTTATAACTCCATTTGATGGCGTTTTAATACGGGTATCGTTGACAAAAGAGGAAATAAAATTGTGTCCGCATGTTGATACCGCAATTCCGGTTTCTTTACAACAACGTTACCGTGAGCGGTCACTTTTTAATCTTGTTTACAATACCGGTGGCTTGATGTACGGAGGACCGCTTATAGTTCCTTCGGTATCAGCAGAAATGCAGGACACATCAGGAGTTGATCCACATCTCCGAAGTTGTAAAAAGTTAAGTAAGTATGCACTGGCAGGTAAAGATGGTGATATTGGTAATATTGCGGATATATTGTTTGATGATTCATCATGGATGATCAGATTTATTGTGGCATCAATCAATGATGGGAGTTGTCATCAGGAAAAGCTGTTTAGCCCGTCACTGGTTGATTCAATCGAATGGTCCATATCTGCTGTTAAGGTCGAAACAAATAGAAAACAGGCGCTCCAAACGCCAAATTATAACCCATGCAGACATCTTGATACTTCTTATGAAGTATTAGAAAGGGAGATCTGTTAGGAACAGGTAACTACAAAAATTAATATGTATAGGAGGTACAATGCGGTACGAAAAACAAACCACCCAAACACAAATTGGTGTTCTGGAAAGAAACCACAGCGAAAAGATGGTTTTTTGGGAAGACAATTCTTCATTGTCGACTAATTGGGTCCCCTCAGAAATATTTACAAAAAGGACTTCTGAACTGCTTCATGAGATTTATAATGCAGATATGGAGATTTATACCATTTGTCTGGAGAGTACATCATTACAGGATGCCCGCGAAAAGATAGTAGAATACCTGAATTCCAGGGAGTCTGAATATTTTGATTTATTGGGTGTGTCGAACGCTTCGGATATCAATATTATCGACCGGATTAATGCAAAAGAGTGTATCAGGGTTTTCAAAAATATTCTGAGAACAGAGAATGAACGACGGACAAAGTTTTCCGCATTGCAAGCACTTCGCAATTGCATTCAGCAACGGAATGATTCTCAATTGATAACGACACATGCTTTCATGTGTGAGATCATTTCATTACTGCATGGTATAAATGGCCGGGCTTTTAATTTTCTTAAAAGTGAGATTTCTCAACGGATGAGTGAGTCTGATTTGCACTCATCAATGCTTAATAAGTATGCTGCTATGATGAACAGGGCATTCAATGGATTTCAGAGCGGTACAACGCCATCACTTGTTCAGTGTCAAAGAGAGGTGAAAAAACGGATACTTGAGCATTTTAATGCATCTGCAGAGGATTGGAATGACTACCGTTGGCAGCTGAAACATATTTTGACAGATTGGAAGGTGATCGGTTCTCTTGTCAATCTGTCAGAGGAGGAGAAAGCAGGGCTTATAGCTGCAGAACGGGAAAATATACCAGTTCAGATAACGCCGTACTATCTTACACTTTTTAATCCGGAGGGCAGGGATCACAGTGACTGCGCTATCAGAGCTCAGGTTATCCCTACGGTTGCATATTGCAGTAAGGTTGCCAATAATAGAGTTAATGGATCTGATATGGATTATATGGGTGAGCACTATACGAGTCCGATAGAAGGTATTACCAGAAGATATTCATCGATTGTCATATTAAAACCATTTGATTCCTGTCCGCAAATATGTGTGTATTGTCAACGCAATTGGGAGATACGTGACTTGAGTCATGGTGCAGTTAGCGAAACGAAACTTGCAAGAGCAGTAAAGTGGATTCGCGATCATGAAGAAATAAGTGAGGTTCTTGTAACAGGTGGAGATCCTTTAACACTAGATAATAACCGAATGGATCGGATATTAGATCAACTTGCCAAAATAGATCATATTGAACGTATAAGAATTGGAACACGAACAATTGTGACGATGCCATGCAGAATTGACAGTGGATTTATAGAACTTCTGCAAAAGTATCATAAACCTGGCGAGCGTGAAATTTCAATAATGACTCATGTGGAACATGCGACAGAGCTGACTAACGATGTTATCGAAGCGGTCAGACGGATCAGAGTGTGCGGTGTGAGTGTTTACAATCAGCAAGTATTTACCTATTACAACAGCAAAAAATTCGAAACTGCGTTTCTACGTAAAAATCTGAAATTATGCGGTATCGATCCATACTATACGTTTAATACAAAAGGTAAGGAAGAAACGGCGGATTTCAGGGTGCCTGTTGCACGGTTGTTGCAGGAGCGCAAAGAGGAAGCGAGACTATTGCCCGGTGTGGTTCGTACAGATGAACCGGTATTCAATGTTCCTCGTATTGGTAAATCCCATCTGAGATCATGGCAGGACCATGAACCAATAATGATTCTCGCCGATGGCCGGCGCGTGTATCGATTTCTGCCCTGGGATTCCCGATTGTTGCTATCGAATGATTATTTGTATACCGACGTTTCTATTTATGATTACCTTAAGCGGCTTTATCTTGAAGGTGAAGATGTAGATCAATATAGATCAATCTGGTATTATTTCTGAAAAAAACGACAAAAAGTAGTGTACCGAAAGGATAGCATGATGAACAATGTTGAACTGATTATAGATGGGAAAACACATATCTTGCCAGTTGTTTCTGGAAGCAAGGATGAGAAGGCTATTGATATTTCGGTCCTTCGCAATGGAACTGGTTACATAACCTATGATCCTGGTTATCAGAATACTGGTTCTTGTAAAAGTGCGATAACCTACATTGACGGAGAAAAAGGAGTTCTTCTCTATAGAGGATATCCAATAGAAGATCTTGGAATAAAATCTACATTTCTCGAAGTAGCATACCTTTTGATTTATGGAGATTTGCCGGTTCAGAACGAACTGAAAAAGTTTACATTAGACATTGAGTCAAATTCGCTTATTCATGAAAATATGCTCCAATTCTTCAACAGCATTCCACCGACCGCACATCCGATGGCAGTCTTAAGCTCTGTTATCAATTCGATGGCGATACACTATCCTGCCTTTTTTGGCGAAGAAAATACTACCGAGACCTTTGAGATTATGACAGCACGATTGCTGTCAACCATAAGGACCATTGCTGCTTTTACCTATAAAAAGTCGACAGGTCAACCGTTAGTATATCCACAGGCGAATGTATCATATTGTTCCAACTTTCTCAATATGATGTTTTCATCTCCTGTAAAGCAGCATGTGATCGATCCTGATGTTGAACGGGCACTTGAAATGCTTTTGATATTACATGCAGATCACGAGCAGAATTGCAGTACATCAACAGTTCGTCTTGTTGGCAGTAGTAAAGTCAACCTTTATTCTTCGATATGCGCTGGCCTATGCGCGTTATGGGGCCCTTTACATGGTGGAGCGAATCAGCAGGTGATTGAAATGCTCGAAAGTATTAAAAAACAGGGTCTTTCTATAAAGGAATGTATCGCAATGGCAAAAGACAAAGAAAACCCATTCAAATTGATGGGGTTTGGGCATCGTATTTACAAAAACTATGATCCACGTGCATCGATGATAAAAGAGATGTGCCGTAAACTTCTCAATAAAAAAGAAATGAAAGATCCGCTGTTTGATATCGCGCTTGAGCTTGAAGAGGCTGCGCTTAAGGATGACTTTTTTCTTGAACGTAAGCTTTATCCGAATGTTGATTTCTACAGCGGTTTGATTTACAGGGCAATCGGAATTCCCACCAATATGTTTACGGTTATGTTTGCAATGGGAAGAATGCCGGGATGGATCGCTCACTGGAAAGAGATGCATGATTCACTCCCATTCAAAATAGGAAGACCGAGGCAAATTTATGTAGGTGAAAAAGAACGTAAATACCCACCACAGGCAAAGCGTAAACAGTTCTCAATTATGTCAATATTTCAGACTGCGTAATATGTAACGGACGTAATTCCCATAGTCAAAATTGCTTCTATTTTGGGGAGCTTCTTTCCAATTTTATCTTATGGGAATTTGCGCCTGTTCATGTGCCTGCTTGGACATTTCAATTACCGTTATACCGTGAATTTTGATGATAATCAGAATAATTTAATATATCATGGAAAGTACTGACAATTTCCACTGGGTACCAGCTTTCAGGCGGCTTCTTACCGTGAATCATAAAGTGGCGGCATTTCGAAATTATTGATGATGTTCTACTGCTCAAACGTATTATTTTATAACAAACAGCGAGGATGTATTTATGAACAACAGAATTTCGATTGATCCACAATTTTGTCATGGAAGACCCGTCATTAAAAATACCAGAGTATTGGTACGAAATATACTTAGTGATCTGGCTGCGGGCATACCATACTCCGAAATCATCGCTAATTATCCCTCAATAACTGAAGAGGATATCAAAGCAGCACTTGAATATGATAGTGAACTGGTGAATTTTGAGATTATCTCCTATGAGTTTGGACAGTATGATCAGACTCCCGAGAAAAATTGCACGAATTAGTCCGGACAGAATACTGGGGATACGCTAAAGAAGAACATATGACAAAAGAAGGGGTGTTAAAAGGAAAATATACTGGTATACGTCCAGCTCCAGGATATCCCACCTGTCCAAATCATATTGATAAAAAAACGCTGTTTACATTGCTCGAGGCAGAAGAACGTACCCATATTCATTTACAGAATCGTATATGATGGTTCCGGCAGCATCTGTATCAGGTTTTTACTTTGCCCATCCGGAATCAAAATATTTCAGCGTAGGAAAAATACAAAAGGATCAGATTGAAGATTATGCCAGAAGACTTAATGTTCCGAAATCGGTTGTAGAGAAATGGCTGAGCTCCAATATTCTTGCGATTAGCTAAAATTTACATTGGAATACAATGGAATTTATTACTGAAAGCGCGGAAAATGAATTTGAAATGATGTTAACTTCTTTTCAGTGCTTCTCGTGTCTTTTATTATCTGTTTATTCGAATATAAAATTTTCCTTACGATAAATTCCTCAAAACGATCCTGTCTTGACTTCACCTGCGCGTTTAAAATTTGCGATTATTATTCCATTAGGAGATGCCTCGTTATGAATTAACTTAAAAGCTGCTGGAATAGCCCCTTCACCAAATAAACGTTTCCCTTTACCAAGCGTAACAGGAAATATTTTGAGCCAGAATTCATCAACCAGATCGTGTTTTAATAGTGTCTGGATTAGATTGCTACTTCCATGAACCTGGATCTCAGGACCGTTACCTTCTTTCAAGTCAATAATTCCGGCAACTACATCGCCACTAATCTGAATTGACTTTTCCCAATCGTGTGTAAATGGCCTATGTGTAACAACATATTTGGTTGCCTTATTAATTGAACTGTCCGGTATCTTTGACCAGTAGCCAGCGAAGATGTCATATGTTTTTCTGCCCAGGAGGAGGTCAAAAGGACGCCCCATCTGCTCATCCATCGTTCTGGACAAAAGGTCATCCCAGTAGCCTGCTACCCATCCCTCGTGTGTGAAATTACCGGAAGGGTCTTCTCCTGGTCCACCTGGGGCTTGCATTACACCATCGAGAGTAATAAAAGAAAGGACAATGATTTTCCTCATTTTTATTCTCCTACTCAGGTCCATTTAGTAATTAAATGACAGTAAATGTTATAAATATTTCGAGAGTAGCAGTTAAGAAATTGCAGTCGCTTAAAAATCTTCGAAAAAATGTGAGGATTCAGAATTGTACTGAGATTTCACATACCGTAAACAAAATAGTTTTTTATTCTCCTCCTAACGTCTTGAGCAGAAACCCATTTACAACTGTCCTTCGTATTTAAACATAAAGACCCTTGTAGTCGTAATCTTTTGTGTGTTTAAAATGTTTAAAAATGGAGTTTAGAAATTTTTTAAGAATTAAGTATCGTTTTGGTATAAATTGTTAAATCAGTGGTGAATGAATTCCGCAATATTTATAGGGGAGGTGCTCATTGAATGAAAAGATTTTAAGACCCGCGATTTTCCTTGATCGCGATGGGACAATCATTGAAGACAGGGGAAATCTGGCTCATTCGAGTGAAATAGAAATTTACCCCTTCTCTTTCGACGCCCTTAAAATGCTGCAGAAACAGTATTTACTTTTCATAGTCACTAATCAATCGGCGGTCGGATTGGGAAAGGTGAGTATGGAAGAAGTCTCCAGGGTCAATGAATATTTACTTTCGATTTTGCGGGATAACGGCATTATGATTCAAAAATTATACTGCTGTTCACATAAAAGAGCTGATCTGTGCAGGTGCATAAAACCTAATCCATATTTCATTCATGAGGCCGAAAAAAAATACAATCTCGACATAGCCAGATCCTTTTCTATTGGTGATCATCCTCATGACGTGACATTTGGTAAATCTGCAGGCGGTACAGGATTGTATGTCTTGACCGGACATGGGAGAAAGCATCTTAATGAAATCGAAGAGGGAACTCTCTGTTTTGAAAATCTTTATGATGCGGCGAACTGGATAATGAAAATCAAATATGTTAAGGAGATTGAGGTTACGGCTGGTTCTAATGGGTAGTTTGCAAAAACGATCTTTTGATCGATACTGAAATGTCCGGATAATTATTAGATAGTGCCAGTGGAGAAATTGAAGTAGTAACAAAGGCCTTATGAATCGTAGTGAGGTCTCAAAGAATTCTTGAGAAAAGGAATCATGAGAAAAAAATTTCTCATGATTGCAAACACAATGAATGCTTTGCAGTAAAGAGGTCTTATAAAATCTTCTCAAGACAATTAATGAAGAGACGGTTTTGTTCCTCTGTGCCGATCGTCACGCGGATTGCATCATTGATACCAAAGCTCTTAAGCGGTCTGATAGTAATTCCCAGATCCATAAGCATTTCATATGCTTTCATGCAATCGTGCTTAATGTACACTGTAATAAAATTCGCCTCTGTTTGAAAATATTTCAATCCGAGCCGATCAAAAGCAGCATATAGAAATTCTTTACCTTTTTTATTTACGTGTTGAGATGTTCTGACAAAATCTGAGTCACCCAGAGCTGCAACAGCAGCTGACTGCGAAATAGAGGTCACGTTAAAGGGTGCACGTGCTTTTTCAAGGTCGCTGATAACATTTGTATTACTGATCCCGTATCCAACACGTAAACCAGCAAGTCCGTAGATTTTTGAGAATGTGTGTAGAATTAAAATATTCTGGTGATTATTCAGTAAACCGATACTATCAGGAAAATCCTTCGCGGTCGCATATTCCTGATATGCTTCATCGATGACAATCAGAACATGCTTTGGTACTTTACTGACAAAATCAGATAGAGCTTTATCATTGAAATATGTTCCGGTTGGATTGTTTGGATTGCAGACAAAAATGATTTTTGTTTTTTTATCAATAAGAGAGAGTATTTTGTCGAGCTGGATTTTCCCATCAATCATAGGAGAAAAGCGCATGGTACCACCAAACAGTCTTGTCGCAAAGGCATATTCAGAAAAGGTTGTTTCAGATGTGATCGCGTTATCAGCCGCTTCGATATAAGCACCGGCAATAAGGATAAGAACTTCATCAGAACCATTACCGATAACAAAATTTGATGGTGAGAGGGAGTATTTGGAGGCCAAAGCGGATTTGAGGCTTACGCATGCACCATCGGGATATAAGCTTGAATTTACAGCTGACTGCAAAATCATATCTCGTGCTTTAGGAGAAGCTCCCAGTGGGTTTTCATTAGAAGCAAGTTTTATGGCTCCTTCTTTACATTTTCCAGGTGTGTATGGTACCATGTCTTTAAGGCATTCCCGTATGTTCATTTTATCTGCTCCACAAATTTTTTGAATGAATTGATCAACTTGACAGTTATTTGACCGGGCTCTCCACTGCCAATGGTACGCGCATCTATACTGGTAACAGGAATGATTTCTGCGCCGGTTCCTGTTAAAAAACATTCATCTGCAGTATACAAATCATACCTGGTTAAAATAGTTTCCGCTGATCGTATTCCCAAGGATTCTGCCAGTTCAAGAACCGTAGCCCGGGTAATCCCATCAAGTGCTCCTTCATACGTTGATGGCGTAAGGAGTATATTGTCCTTTACAATGAAAATATTATCGCCAGTGCATTCTGTTACATGGCCAAAAGAATTCAGCATAACACATTCAAGGCACCCGGCATTACGGGCTTCTATCTTCGCAAGGACATTGTTAAGATAGTTGAGCGATTTCACTCGTACATCAAAACACTCCGGAGGAATGCGGCGATATGATGAAGTTATAATGGCGATTCCCTTATGATAGTACTCTTCAGGGTAAAGTTGAATATCACCCACAATTATGATTACGCGTACTTTTTTACAATTGTATGGATCAATTCCAAGAAGCCCGTCACCGCGTGTAATAATAAGCCTGATATAACCATTCTGTTTGTTATTGACTGTAACAGCTTCACGAACTGCATTTTCCATCTCAGCCTGAGTCATTCTAATATCAAGCAGCAGTGCCTTCGCGCTATCATACAAGCGGACAATGTGCTCATGGAGTCGAAAGATGTTGTGATTGTAAATACGAATCCCCTCGAATACGCCATCACCGTAAAGTAAACCATGATCGAAAACAGATATCATTGCACTGCTCTCATCGTAATACTTTCCATCGATATAGATTTTCATAATTCATCATCCTTGAAAACGTCCCGAAGCTTATGATAGCTTTTTCCGAATTTTTTTAATAAAAGATTATCAAAACGCTGTACTATTTTCATAATGTAAATATCGTGACGGATAAAATCCTCCGCCATAGCTACAAAACCTTGACTTGCACTATGTACACCTTCAGCAATACCAGATTTGCTGACCCTTGCGAAGAGCACTTCATTAGAATCTGCGACAATAACAAACCCCTTGCCTCCTTTTTCAGTTGCAATTGTATCTTCTATTGGATGTTCAAAAGTCATCCCAATACTAGTTTTGGAAGGTCCGAAATGGACAATTGCTATCTTGACACCGCGATTCGCTGCAGATTCAAGGGCCGGGCGAAGAAGTTCCATCTCCCGCGGCCATATTGAAACCAAAACACTTTTTTCAGCTGCCTCAATCAGTAACTTAGCTTTATCAATTAGGTATCCGTAATCCCGGATTGTCCTGAGAAACGACAGGTCAGCATTTGATGATATACTGTTGAGACCTTCACAAAGCTCATCCAATGTTCCCTGAATACGGGATCGATGGTTTGCGATCAGCTCATCAGGCGACAATGGAATATAACGCCGTTTTTCCTTATCATCGATTTCAAACACAGCTCCCCGCTCAGAAAGCCGTGCAATAACTTCGTAAACCTTCGATGTCGGAACTGCTGCCCGCTTTGCGACTTCATAGGCTGTTGACGGGTTTTCCATTATCAGAGCGATATAAATTTTCGCTTCGTATTCAGAAAATCCGACTTCCATAAGTTTTGATTTAATGTTATTCACTACCATAGTAGTTAATATAGCTCGATTGTAATTGAATTGCAAGCGAAAATAGATTAAGTTCGGTAAATAGATTGTTTCAAGCAATAACCTGTTGATGAATCGATGATTTATAGTTGATGGAACTGCAAACAAGAATAAAATTGAGGTTTATTGCAATCGGAGCAGGCAATCTTCAGTACATGTTTAAATCTTTACAACAACATTTCTTTTATGATATTTAGAATGAGCATTCTTTTTGTGGATGCAAAGCTGAATATGCGCTCTTGTAAATTCTGCACCAAGCAGGACAATCTGGGCTGAAAAGTAAACCCATACTATAATGAAGAAAAAAGAAGCAAGCGAGCCGTACGAAAGGAAAATATCATTGTGAGAAAAAATTCTGCTGAAGAAAAATTTACCTGAATTGAACAGAACAGAAGTAACAAATGCTCCGAAGCGCACATCTCTCCACTTTATTGATGCGTCGGGAACAATCTTGAATATAAAGGAAAACAGAAAAGTAAATACAATAACTGATATAATCATATCAGTTATACTGATCAAAGTAAGGGGGAGTTGGATTCCATGAAACGCTTTTCCAATAAGAATAAGAATCGTACTGGTAATCAACGAAAGTGAAAATAAAGAGATAATGAGTATTACCAATAAGACGGTAATAATTTGCTTTCGTACAAATTTAAGGAAACTGTTCCTTTTTCCAGGAGGTACTTCCCATATGACATTGAGCGCTTCATGAAGAGAGCTGAAAACCGCAGATGCTCCGATGTAAAGGAAAATAACTCCAATACCGGTAGTCATAAGTTGGTTGCGGGATTTAGCTGCCCCATCGATAATCTTCCCGATCGTCGCCGCTCCATTGGATCCGATATAAAAATTCAGCTGCTGAATCAACTGATCACGAGCGAAAGAAAAATCAAGAATGTTGGATGCAACAGTCAATAGTATCACCATCAGAGGACCAAGTGATAATAAAGCATAAAAAGTAAATGCAGCTGCCTGTAACTGTATTCTGTGCTGGTACCATCCTTTGATAGTACTGGTCAAAATGCTCATGTTTTTGCAATTCAGAAAAAAAGGCGGTTAAAATAGCACGTATAAAATACACTATGCGGAGGAAAACTGAAAGCTTTGACTTAAATAGCATTGGGCAAACTTTACAATACATTCTCGTCAGTATTCATATTTCGGGAAGGCCGTATGAATGGTCCGGAGCTCGAATGAAATATGCAGATGTCACTGTTGATGAGCTTTGACTGAATACAATCAGTATTTGTTGACAGTAGATGTATTCAAAGGAATACGGAAAATGCTGTGGTTGGTTGTTCTTGAAAATAATTCCGGTTATATTAAAAGTAGTAGTAAAGCACAGGAAAATAGGTGCTTAGGAAACAAAACTCAAAAAAGGATAAATGTATGGGGATCAGGAGTAGGGTACTTGTTACTGGTGCAGTTTGTGCATTTCTGATCGCATCGTGCAGTTCAGATTCAGATCAGATAATTAACAATAATAATAACGGTGAAATAGAACAGGCCAAGTCATCACTGGCTCGTGAACCGAATCCAAATGTATCAACTGAAGAAATATCTTCTTTGGTTACTAGTACTTCAAAATTTGCATTTAAACTTTTTAGAAAATTAGCTGTGCAAACAATTAGCTCATCAGCTGATAATAAGAATGTCTTCATTTCACCCTATAGTGTTTCATCCGCTTTAACAATGACTTATGCTGGCGCAAAAAATGAAACATCAAAAGAGATGGAAGAACTGTTTCAATTTGATCTCTCAAAAGATAAGATTCTCTCAGGATTTAACTACCTTGACCTTTCATTGCAAAAAGAGAATAATTTCGTTTTAAATATTGCCAACGAAGCATGGGGGCAGAACGGGTTTTCTTTTGAGAAGGAATATCTTGATCAATTAGCGATTCATTACGGAGCAGGACTAAACCTGCTTGATTTTATCAGGAAACCAGAGCCTTCCAGAATAACAATTAACAGATGGGTGGCTGATAATACAAATGGTAAAATATTGGATCTGATACCACAGGGAATGATCGATCCGAATACCAGGTTTGTACTTACAAATGCGATTTACTTTAATGCAGACTGGGAAACTCCATTTGAAAAAAAGAGCACTCACAGTCAGATGTTTTATCGATCCGCTACCGATAGTATCGGGGTAGATATGATGCATAGTGATAACAGTTTTGCTTATGGAGAATTCGAAGATTGCAAAGTTATCGAACTGCCTTATAAGGGAAACCGTATTTCCATGACAATCATTCTGCCGGAAATCGCAATTGACCAATTTTGCATTGGATTGGATGAGGTAAAAATGGATGTAATTTCAAGAGGACTTAAAACTGAAAAGGTAATATTGAATCTACCGAAGTTTTCATTTGATTATAATGTCTCTTTGGAGGGCTATTTAATGCAATTGGGCATGAAAACCGCATTTACCAGTGATGCAGATTTTTCTGGCATTACTAAAGAGACAAAACTATTAATATCAAAGGTATTGCATAAAGCTTATGTAAGTGTCGATGAAAAGGGCACTGAAGCTGCTGCTGCGACTGCGGTACTGATCCGTGCTGGTGCTGCAATGCCAACGAATATAAAGAAAATGACTGTTGATAAGCCGTTTGTATTTGTAATCAAAGATAATCAGAGCGGGGTAATTCTTTTCATAGGTAAAATTAATTCTCCAAAACCCTCACTATAAATACCATAATACAATAGCATCATAAATGACACAGATAAACATCGCTCATCCTATACTTGTCGATGGGTGAGCGCCTTCCTTCAAGGCAAGCTCTTAAGAGCTGCTTTCGAGAAATGATAACTTACCACAGAGAGGTCTGAACTAATATGGCGAAACGAGAAGAGTAATGTTTTTACTAATAACTTTGGCGTCAGATTCCGATCTTTTATATGATGATTTTTGTAAAGGTATGTCTATGGATTATCTCCGCTTTTTGGAAATGGTGATTGCGATTTTTACGAATCCCTGGCTGGCATCTGATAGCTGCACTCCTGAAGGAAGTTGAATGCGGGTTTTGATAAATCCGCTTTCCACTATTTTCTCAAGGTCTACTGGTTCTGTAGTTACTTCAGAATAAACTCCTCTATGTGAAACAGGTATCTGTATACGTATATAATTGGGTTGAGACTTAATTTCGACCAGATCATATTTTGCCGATAGCCTTCCTATTGTCTTTACTCTTACAGGAATTTCTGTTTCTTCTATCTGTGAAGCTCTGAATGTGAGAGATTTTGGAGAGATTTGGTTCACTTCGATTCCAGATGGTGTATTTAGAATTAATTTTGTAATCGGGAGTGATTGAGATCCTTCTCTAAGGTGATCTACATCAAAAGATGCGACAAGGCTTTGCACATCGAAGTTGAAGGAACGCTCTGGCCCGCTAAGAGAAACACGAATTTCTGAAGGTCTGGTGTCTTCGATAACCCAATTTGCAGGGACATTCCTGTATTCAACCGGAACGGTAAATGTTCTGCTCACCATATCCACTCGATGCGCAAATAGCAACCAGAGTGCAATGGCAGAGAGAAAAGCAGTTAATTTAATTCCCGCATGTTGTGTGAGCCGCGACACATTCACTTGTTCCGAGGGAGTAGGAAAGACATTTTTATAAAAATTGTCAATGCTTAATCTGAGTTTTTCTTTATCAACAGTTGTCAGATGACCATCATTGGCAATGCTGATAGTTCCTCGTTCTTCTGAAACAATTAACACCAGAGCATCTGATCTTTCTGATAAGCCAAGTCCTGCGGTATGGCGAGTTCCTCTTTCTCCTACTTCCGATAGATTATGAGAGAGGGGCAGCCTGACTCCAAATTTTTCAATTCGTTCGCCTTCAATTATAACTGCTCCATCATGACTTGGTGTTTCAGGATGAAAAATACTGTAAAGTAAAGGTGTGCTGATTCTACCGTTGACAGAAATGCCTCCACTAAGATGCCGGTCAATTGACTCACGTCCTTTTATTACGATCAGGGCACCAATACGGTCTCGGGCTAAATTGACCAGTGATTCTACAAGACAATCAACAGTCTTATTTGAAGCGACCAGTCGATGTTTAGAATGAAGAAGCCCGGAGTTCGAAATGCGTTCAATTATCATCCTGATATCATCCTGAAAGATAATGACAAGCCCAACTAATGCAGCTGTCAAACCAGCCTGGAAAACCTGGCTTGTCATATACATATTTAGAAATCGCGCAAGTCCATAAAGAGTAATTACCGTGATAATTCCAATTACCACAGAGCGTGATGCCTTGCGTTTTAACCAGAGAAGTATAAAATAAAGAAAAAAGGCGACTATAATTATATCTAAAAAATCAGCAAATCGAAAATTGGTAATCAGTTGTGTCAGCGGTAAAATCATTAGTTAACCTCGGCTGAAAAAAAGAAAAATACACCCTTGAATCCGATACTCCAAACTTTTTAACCTGGTTCTATTGTTTGTAAAACAATATTTTCTATTAGAACGCCAAATGATCACAGAGAATAGTATTTTCTGATGGATACCAATATGGGCAGAAAAGTCCAACTGACGAGGAACGACTTTAAATCGGTCCGTATATTAGCCTATTTGGAACCAGTTCGTGGTGAGTAGCATTTAAGCTTAGATTTTGCTGGTGGTGAGTAGCTTCTTAGCGTATCGAACCATGAATGTAATGATCTTTGGATCTCATCTTGAGATTTTTTTTTTTTGAAAAATTGTTCACAGCTTCTACAATGACCTAAATTTTATCTATGAAAATATTTGACACGCACAATCATTTGCAGGATGACAGAATCTGGGATCAGCATGAACGCATTGTTTCTAATGCTATCGATGCAGGTGTTCAGGTGATGGTCTGTTGCGGCAGCTGTGAGGATGATTGGGAGAGAGTTTATTATCTTTCAAGAAAATTTCCTCATAACATTATTCCTGCTTACGGGCTTCACCCCTGGTATATCGGTAAAAGAACTCCGAACTGGAAATCAAAGCTTGAAAAGATGCTTATTGATACACCTATTGCAGCTATTGGAGAGATAGGTTTGGATCACGCAATAGAAAATCGTAATGATGATGATCAGCGACAGATTTTCATTGATCAGTTAGAAATGGCGGCAAAGTTTAAACGACCGGTATCTATTCATTGTCGTAAAGCCTGGCTGGAGATTCAGAAATGTCTAAAGAGCCTAAATACACCATTTTTTAGTGGAGTAATTCACTCTTATTCCGGATCTCCAGAATTGATTCATGAATTGACAAATTATGGTTTAATGATTTCTTTTTCAGGGTCGATAACCTATGAGCGAAATCGTAGAGCTCGTCAGGCGCTTTTGCATGTGCCGGAAGATAAGCTGTTAATAGAAACCGATGCACCCGATATCCCTTGTCAGGGGCGAATGGGTTTCAATGAACCATCCTTTCTAAGTGATACCGTAATGGCAATTGCTGGAATACTCAATGAGCCGCCGGATGCAGTTGCAGGAAGAACTTTTGAAAATGGAGCAAAGCTATTCGGATTGAAAGGGACGGGATTAATAGGGACGGATTAATTTTTTAATTAAAAGATAAAAATAGTCCGTCCCTTTTCTTTCGTCCCTTTTCTTTCGTCCCTTTTCTTTTCTGACTACGAATTAACGCGATACTCGAATTCTTTCGCTTCTATTCTGGGGAAAAGACAATAGTCCTTTTACTCTACTCAAATTGTCGTTTTAGAGATGGCGGATTTTCTTTGTAGATTAGATAAATCGCAGTTTTTTAGGAAAGTTTGCTTTTAGACAAATATCTTACACGGATACACTTTTAGTTACCAGCGATCTCTTAATAAGAACGGAAACCGGCGAGATAGTCATCCGGAGATATCTGGCAATCACCGAAAGTGGAATAAGTTCTTCCAGATGTGCCTGGCTGCAAAAAACCGCGCGGGCTTCGGATCTTTTGTCCTTTTTGCCTCTTCTGAACAGTTCATCGTTCGTAAAACCATAATCTGTACATACTTTAGCTGAAAGGGTATCCAACACCACAATATAATCAGACTTCCGGTGCTTTCGATTCAAATTCATTTTGTACTTTTCCATGGCATTCTTTACAAAATCAGGAGTGCCGATAACAGCTGGCCAACCCTTGCGGGAACCCGCTACTTCTGTTGCTTCAGTGATAGATAGTTGCCCTGCTTTTGTCATATCATCGGTGCATCCCTCTGCCAGAAATCGCAGGTACGCTTCAATAGCACCAGTTTCATTGTCTCCAAATCGGCGAAGACACTCTTCCCGGTTCTGAAACTGCTCTCCACGTGCATTTTTTATCCCCAGAAGATACCCATGACCACACCAGGCCCAGGTTTTGAGCTGCTCAAGAGTTTTGACCAGTCCTGCCCGTAACGGGTTAAGGTGAATATATCTGATCAGTTCCATCGCATAGTCCTGGTCCTGACAAAGAACCGATTTGAACCTGTCCTGATAGAGGTATCCCTTTCTTTTATACTTTTTGTTGTAAAATTGTGCATATCCACTATTCAAAGGGCGCATAAGTTTACTCAAAGGCAGATCACTGGACCTGATTATTAAATGGTAATGGTTATCCATCAGACTCCAGGCGTAGCACTGAAAATCGCAATTCTTAAGTCCTTTTTCAAATCGGGAAAGAAATTCATTTCTATCCTGATCATCAAGGAAGAGATCTTTTCCCTCAATGGAATGGGCCATTATATGGTAGAGTGATCCGGGCGATTCAGTCGCGGCATACGAGGCATTTTTTTCTTTTCCAAATAGGGTTTGGTAATCGAAATAAAAATGTCGCAACATTTATGCCGGTTCATTGATGAGGAAACTTCTTAATAAACAGTCATTTTGGTAAAAAAGAAGTCCGTCCCTTTCAAATACCAAAATGATAACAAAATAGTCCGTCCCTTTTATTCTTTATTGATAACAGGTTAACAGATTATATTTCTGCAGAGGAGACAATAATACAAAGTTTGTGATGTTACGCAATAGTTGTTTGTTTGATAATTTGTCTACTACTTGAAACCGGTTTAATGTTATTCTTTAGAACTAGTAATGTACAAGAAATAATTATAGTAAATGGACAATCCGGGATAACAACAAAATGTCTTGTTCGTCAAATTTTACTCAATGAAAATGGTGCGCATGAATAAAGATATATTCCTTGTCCTGTTGGTTTTTGTTACGATGTGTACAGCTAAAATTTCCACCGTTCCTATTGGATCAGGATATGGTGATCATGGCAGTTGGGATATGAAGGTCGATTCAATTGCCAATCCCAACTGGCGTGGTCACTCTGTCTATCTATTCTATCCAAGTGGAAGTACCGGTACTGTACCGGTGTATTTTTTTTGTCATGGTATTGGTGCGGATGATCCACATGTGTATTACCAATTGATAGAACATTGTGTCAGTCAAGGATGTGCAGTACTTTATTCTCCTTTTAGTAAAAAGATTGCGTTTCGCTCACCGCATAAAACTTACAAGGTGTTATGGGGAGGATTTGAGGCAGGTGTGAAGACGTGGCGAGCTATTATTGACACGAACAGAATCGGTTTCCTTGGCCATTCTTATGGTGGGGGAGCTGTACCGTCTTTAACTTACAAGGCAATTCAAGAGAGACATTGGGGAAAAAATGGAGCATTTATGTATATAATGGCTCCCTGGTATGTTTATGAGATTACCCAGGAACAGCTAACCGGGTTCCCATCAAATGTAAAACTTGTCATGGAGATCTTTGATGAGGATCGGATAAATGATCATCGCATTGCTGTCGATATATTCAATTCGATTTCTATTTCATCCAGCGAAAAGGACTTTATCACACTTCAAAGCGATACATGTGAAAAGGAGATTCTCCATGCTGGACACACTGTTCCGGAAGGTACGTATCCATATGGATGGGATGTAAATGCACTCGATTATTACGGAGTCTACCGGATAGTTGATGCTCTGGCGGATTATACATTCAATGGAAATGGAGATGCTAAAAATATTGCTTTGGGAAACGGTAGTGATACGCAACGGTCAATGGGGACCTGGAGAAATGGTAGCAGGATTAAAGAACTGCTTGGAAGTGATACTCCGGAAGTAAAATATCCACAGACTCTTTTTATCAATTTCTGGAATCATGCTATTAATCCACGGGCAATGGTTCAACACTATTTCGATACAGCTCTAGGTCATTCATACAGTACTCCTATTACTATCCATAACTACGAGTCGCACTTTGTTTATCCAGGAAAGTCGAAGAGAAAAACTGAAGAATATCTTGAGGATCAGGGTATCAAGCCAATTGATAAAGATGTGGAAAATGATGACTATAAAGATGATGGTGATTATAAAGTGACAGTACCAGATTCTATTGACGATAAAGATTTGTGGCCCATTGCGCCTATAACTGAAGGTTTCGGAGCAAATGGGAAATATACAGTAACACAAACTTTTTTGCCTCATCCACGTGGAGCATTTGGCAGTTTGTATTGTTTTACACCAAATAATTATAATGGACGTATGCCGGTTATCTTGTTTGCGCCTGCTTTGGGAAATGATGGTGATGGATATCGGCAGCTGCTTATTCATATAGCGAGTCAAGGCTACAAGGTGATTGCTTCAAGCTATCGATACCGAATGTTTACAAAAAATGAAAAACGGTATGAATCTTTAATGGCAGGATTTGAAGAGGTCCTTCAGACTGAAAAACAATACATCGATACGATACGAATCGGTTTTGTCGGGCATTCATATGGTGCCAGTGCACTCCTGGCAGTTTCCTGGTATTATCTCAAGAAAAAACAGTGGGGGACAAATGGTGCATTCCTTTTCATGATGAGTCCATCATATGTATATTGTTTTACCGATAAGCAATTCGCTCATTTTCCATCGTGGGTAAATCTTGTTATTCAAATTTACGAAGAAGATCATTGTAACGATTATCGCATCGCAGAGGATATTTTCTATTCAATGAATATCGATCCCTCACATAAAGATTTTCTCTGCGTTAGAGAATGTGCCCACGGAGATTTTTCCTACGATGCTGATTATCAATTACCAATGTGTAATGATGTGCATGAACTGAAACCGTTGCATCAGTATGGAATATTCAGACAGCTTGATGCTCTTGCAGCTCATACATTTATTAACGATAGCCAGGCTACCTGCATTGCACTTGGAAATGGCTCTGCTGAACAGATCTTTATGGGGAAATGGTGGGATGGGACTCCTGTCCGTCCACTTATCTCAACTGATGTACCGGTATTTCGAAATCTACGATGGCTTAGGCAAGGAATGCTTCTAGGAATACCTTCGTTAATCAGCAAGATTTGGTCAGTATCACTTTTATGCAATTTCCATGATAAGCGAAATAAACGAAGAGATAAGCCTGTTCCATAATTTTATGTTTACCTGAAGTTAGTTGCGAGATAAGAATCGTCCGGTTTGGATTATAAAATTGTGGCATGAAAGTAGCGATAATCTCTCAGTCCAGTTAAGTACTATCTGTTCAAAATAACTTCATTTTTGTAATATGAAAATTATCACACCCTAAATTCCATAGCCATCAAGGCTAATATGTTCAATTGTTGATATAATGGAAATACAAGAATTTATGGAGAGCAAAAAAACGGCGGATCGCCTAAAGTGAAAAGGCCGTCTTTTTCAGCGAGGCCTCCACTAGTAAACGATCGATACGATTTTGATTTCTTTTGTCATACTCAGAATCAACAACAAGATAGTCCGTCCCTTATCTTACATCCATCAATACACTCTCAGAATGACTGTTGAATTCTGGAGCATACATACATTCTATCTGCGCAATCCCGCTCTCGAATTTGCCTGCGTGGAAAGCACGGAGTTCGTACTCAATAACATGAGTCCCTCTTGGGAGATAATTAAAAAAGAAATTCACTGCGACATCTTTTGTTGATTGATAATATCCGATTCCATCGGTATAGTTATATCTGGAAAGAGCATCAAGCGGCTCCATTCCGCTTCCTCTCATATCCTTTAGATGAACGTATTCCATGTCTTCATCAGATCTTATAATTAGACGAACTGTTACATGGTCACCAATCTTAATGGGTCCATTGATTGGTGTCATTACAACGCCATCCTTTGAATTCCTTTTTATAAATAATCGCTTCTTTATTTTTAAGTTTGTCTGGTGACAACTAATTTTTCCGATCTGCTCAAGGTACTGCAAATGTATACCACCCCAGGATAAACCATCAGTCGTTTTCAGTACTGATATGTATTTCATCTCAGAACTGATTTCTTTATCTGTAAATACTTTTTCATAATATCCCGTACCAGCTTCAGCCTGAGATGGAGTACAATTAGTAGTGCCAAGTGAAACATTAACCAACTGATCGTACCCAAGAAGATTATTACCTCTTTTTGTCAATGCGTAAACTGCATCTGCTGTTGCTTTTGTTGTACTCCATGAAAAAGTCCTTTTGTTTTTAAGAAGCCAGATTTTACACTCTTCCACTGCGGATGAATCGTTAGTAATTTCATCAAATGCTTCAATCATTAAAGCCTGGGCTTCCACTGGAGAATGGTACCATCGCCACGCCTGATGTTCATCAGACCAGAACCTGCCTGATTGCTCATTGTAAATGCTCCTCTCTTTAAGTGATTTCATTATCAATAATGCAGCATCATGTTTTCCGAAACGGTTTAGAGTGAGTGCCGTATGAGCTTCACTCATTCTTGACTCAAGCTTAGTCCAATCTGCTTCTAACTTGTTGAGATAATAGTCAATTGCCGGTTGAACAGATGAGGGGATGAGCTTCTCTTTGAGAAAGCTGCTTCTGGCGTACATATACATAGCGATCAGATTGTAATGATAATTTCTTTCTAAACTATCTCGTTTTTTGTAAATTTCACTTATCCAGTTATCCAAAAAGTCAACAGCATTAAAAGCAATTTTGTAATCTGCTTTTATATTCATATTTTTCAGCCTGCCGAATCCTGAGGTAATATAAAGAGTTATGTACATATCAGGTTCGTTAGTAAACCAGGGCCATGCGCCATTTGAAAGCTGTCTTTGTCTGAGTTTGTTTAAAGCTGATTTGAGGTTCACTGCTATTATGCTATCAGAGAGTAACATGGCAGAATGTGTTTTGATTTCAGTTTCTTTCTTTGCACATGATAGCCATGGGGTTTCTTCCAAAACGATTTCTTTAAGCTTCTCATTTTTTTCCAGATTAGATTTAAGTGCATCAGTTACGGTCCATTCTTTATAAACCTCCTTTATCTTCGGATTGGAATTGAGGATAAATGAGCCGAGAAGGTTTGCATAGTATCTATTAAATAACTGTTCCGAACATTCATAAGGAAATTCGATAAGATAAGGCAAAGTATGCAAGACATACCAGGCCGGGTTGGAAGTCATCTGAACAGTTAAGGTCTTCGGTACCATTGTTTTTGATGAGTCAATCAGGCCAAGTCTATCGAATACAAATTTACTTTTCTGTGGTCCGCGAAGAGAAATCGGAAATGATTCGGTGACCGGAATTCGTGACGAAAGCACGGGAAGCATTCCTGATTCGCCATCTGATATATCTTTCGATGCGGCTTTAACTGTGTAAACAACAGGTCCGCACTCATGTGGAACAGCAATTTTCCATGAAACGCTTCTTGATTGATTCGCAGGTATAAAGATTTCACTCGTGGTATTTTTAAGACCAAAGAGCGTATCAATTATTTTCCCTGATGTAAAATCAGTCAGCTCAAGATTCGTTAGAGCATTGCATGATGAATCTGATGCATTTGTGATCCTTGCAGTGAAATATATCGTATCACCTTCTCTGAGAAACCGTGGAGCATTCGGTTGAATCATCAGTTGTTTGCGTGTGACAGTAAGAGCCTGCAATCCGCCATGCTCCCAATTTTTACTATGAGCAAATACAAGTAACTTCCATGTGGTAAGCGCCTGTGGTGTGGTGAAATCAAATGAAATGGTACCGCTGTCATCCATTTTGAGTTGAGGGTAAAAAAAAGCAGTCTCTTCGAGATTTCTTCTGACATTTACCTTACAAAAGTCTATAGAATCGCTGCCTGTGATTTTTAGCGCACCTTTTTTCTTCAGTTCCAGGCCGCCCCCATCACCACCCATAAGATTGCCAATTAAATCAAAATTGCCTCTGTAACCGGAGCCATATCCACATCCATACCCTATTCCTGAAACAGATGTTGATATAACTCTGTCCCAATCAATAGATTTGGGAATATGGTAATATGTCATTTCTGGGAATCTGACCCATTGGTTCCAGTCACTATTGAGTATTGAAAAATAATTTATTGGATAAGATTTGTTTACAAAGTGATGGAAGCTTTTTTTATATAAAAAATCACTCCAACTCCAGGTGTGCGGATAGATCTGATCAAGCGAGAAGTCATACATCGAAACAACAGCTTCGGCATCTTTCAACGGCTGTGTTTTTCCCTTAAGAGTTACAGTCCATTTTTCTTTTTTTTCAGGTTCGAGAGATGATCTGAAAGTAGATAATGAACATGCAATCATTTTATTAGTCCAGGGAACATTTACATTCAAGGCGTTGCGATAGATCTGATTATCCTGAACAAATGTTACATACACAGAAAAACCGCCACGATATTCTTCCCTCACAGGAACAGAGAGAGAATGCATGGATGAACCTATATCTGTCCAGTAATCTTTAATTACAGAATTTTTTACTTCCACTTCTATATATGCTTTGCCTTCATCATATCCGGTTCCCCAAAAGAAATTAATAGTATCGCCGACTTCGGCTATAGTATTAGATTGAGCTGTAACTGATGGAACTTTTAAGGGGAATTTTATGCAATGATCACCTGGCAAAACCATTATTGGCAGATAAGATTTTACTTCAATGCCGAAGGGATCTTTTGCAGTGGCTTCAATCTTATACAGACCGCATTTTAGTTTAAATTCAGCAGTATCACTCTTTAATGTATTGAACTGTTTTTCATCAACAAGTTTGTCAATTGGCCATTGTTGCCAGGGACAAGCAAAATCTTTCAGAGTATCGATTGATTCATCATTGAAAAGTGAAAACATTAACTCCTGGGAATCTGGAAATATCGTTTCAGAAGGCACTTTCATACAGAAGACCTTTAGTATTCCTGATGAATTGACAGGCTCACCATCCAGTGTGGTAGTTTTTATTCGTACATTAAAGGGGACATTTTCTCTATTGAAGTTCTCTGTTTGCATTCTGATATCGAGAGACTTAAATCCTAAAATTATTGTTATTGAATCAGTTCTGGTTTCACCATCGGCAGATGTTACTTCTGCGTGAATACAATATGAAAAAGATAGATTGTCCTGTTTGGGATGTGATGAATCCGGTTTTGCCGAAAAAGGTATTTTGAAGATTCCATCAGTACCGGTAACAGTTTCGCCATAAGTAACAAAAGGTTCTTCTTTATAATCTGGTTCAGAAAAGTATTCCCGCCATAATGATTGATGCAGCTTACGTGTTACTCTATATTTGACTTTGGCTCCATCGATCTTATTCTCTGTAAATGAAAGGGCTTCGCCTTTAACGAAAACGCTGTCATTGAGATGAAAACACCTGTTTGGTTTCTGAATATTTACTGTAAATGTCGGTCTTTTGTACTCTTCAACCCGGAACGAGGTGCTTCCGAGCTCATTGCTATCATTATGTTCAGTGATGGATATCCACCATGTTCCATTTAAAATTTTATTATTAGGAATAGTGAAAGTCCCGCTGACACTTCCGAATTCGTTTGTAACAAGTGTCTGAGCAGAGATTTGCGAATTGCCACTTCTCAATACAAAATCAAGTTCTTTTCCTGATAGTACTGAGTAGTTGTCTTTAAATTGATCAACATTCAGATAAATACTTTTGAAATAAATAGTCTGACCGGGTCTGTAGATTGACCTGTCTGTAAAGACAGTCGCTTTTGTGGATTGAATGAAATAATTATAATCATTGGCTTGTTTGTTTTGAACAAAAAATTGATCTTCACCTTTCTGATAATGAATAGCAAAATTTTCGTAATTATTTTCTATACTAAAATGTCCCAGGCTGTCTGTCGTACCCTGCTTTCCTTTAATAAACTTATTCTCTACCTTCTCGTACAGAGTAACAATGACATTTTCAACCGGTATCCCGCTTTTTGCATCTACGACCATTCCATTATAACAATTCGCAATTGATTTGTGAGTTGAAACAGGTAAAAATGAAGTAACCTGTATAGATGCATGTTGTAACATTTTCGAATTTTTGAAATCCGGTTTCCAGGAGACAAAAACTCTATAAAAACCGGGTGCCAGTTGCGGCATTGTGATCATAGCGGTATGATGTTTAAAATCCTCAGTATTACTAATTTCTTTATCCCACTCCAGAACCGGTTTGCTGTTTATCAAGTTATTTGTTATTAATAAATCTCTTTTGTACCGGCAATCGTAATCAAGATTCTGATCATCTTCCAATAACCTCTCCCAATCATCTTTTACAATTTTGAAGTAAATCCTGTTGATATTACGATATTTTACTTTCAATTTCCATGGAAGCGGTAGAACAACGTTCTTATATGATATCGATAAATCTTTAGTAGTAATGTTGCTGATCAGTGATCGAAAAGCCTCCTGACATATTGAGTCTTTAATTGTATTTACATCCTTTTGCGCAAGGATGTACGCTTTTTTGTATTCACCTTTATCATAATATGCTCTTGCCAGACGAAATCTGACCAGAGCAGTAAGTTCGTTTTTGCCATATCGGTCAAGAATCTCTTTAAACCTTTTGATAAGTAAATCATTGAGATTATCATCATTGATGATTGCACCAACATAGGTCAACCTATGGAGATCCGCGTCAATAAGAGCCGCAGTGTTATTTGTGTTTATACAATGTTTAAGGATCGTTTTGAAAAGCACAAGGGATTTATATTTTGGAGACTTCTTGTCGGCAGCCAACGGTGTGTAATTTAAAAAAGAATCAAGCGGGCCAAATGCTGCCGAGGATCTTTTGATTTTGAATGCATCCGAAGGTTTTATTGCAATTTGATCGACGCAGGTATAGAAAGTCATAGCTTCCCAGAGTGCAAAATCATAAAGAGTCGGTCGAAGCTTTTCAGAAAGTGTGCCGGGTTCAAGAAAATCTTTGAATTTTGAAACCGGTATTTGTAACAAAAAAGATTTTTTCTTAAGCACATCCTGATAAAAAGAATCAATTCTGTTGAAAAGCCTTTCAGTAGTCCACGTTGTAAAATCGCTATCATTTGTACTGTCGATTGCTGTGCGGGATAATTTTGTATACCTGGCATGATCATAGTAACGCCAATACCATCTGGCAAGAACGATCTGTAAAAGCGGTTTAACAGAAGAATCAGCATTTTGAATCTCTTTTTCGAGGAGGCGAATTTTGTCCTCATTCTGATGTTCCTGAAGTGTCGCCTTGATAAGAACCTGTTCACAAATCGCTTTAGCCCATTCAACATTATCATTTGTTTTATTTGATTGCGAAAGGATTGTATCAAGAATTTTTATGGCAGTTTGAGGAAGTTTGTTCGTTTTTGCGGCTTCTAAGTTTTTCCAGAGTGAATCGTTTTGCGGATATGCGAATTGTGCAGAGCTCAGTATTAAAGCGATGACAAGAATGAGGCGGAATGTCATTTTAAATAGACCTCGGGTTCTGAATATGAGAATATGGGAAAAATACAATAATTCTAAATAGTATACATTCTGTGTAAAAGTAAAGAAAAGAAATTATCCTTACCTATTAGGGACGGACTGATTCTTTAGTTCTATAAGGAATTAATAAATACATTCACTTCTCCTTTTTAAATATTTGAAAGAACTAAATGGGCATCTGAGTATAGCTATCAACAAAAAGCCATTTTCTTTTGAAGAGTGAACGAAGTGCGATTTTTTTTAAATCAGTTTGCTTTTCAAAGAATTTTTCTTGCAAGAATTCACTTTTGCCTACAGGGTAGTTATTTACCAGGACCAAAAAGTGGAGAAGTTATTGTCTTGAGATATCCGGCAATAACAGAAAACGGGATATGCCCCTTCGTATGTAAGTGATAGAAAAAGCCGCACGGACATCGGATATTTGCTGCCTTTCTATGGTAACAAGATAGCACGTCCCATTCATACTCAAAAAGTACATAAATCAACCTTTTTCTATTTACTTCTATTATATTAATCGCGATGTTCAGGCGTAAAGAATTGGAAGTAGTAAAAATGAATTGTATGGCGCGAACGATTGGTAGCTATGTGCAACCAGTTATAGCGGCCATATTATTTAGAAAAGAGCAAACTGCCGAAGTACGTATAAATAAAAAGATAGTAAACGCTAACCCCAGCATAACACACGAAAAACGATATTTGAGGAATTGATTTAAGGCAGAAAGAGTATGCTGTCGTAAATGTCGTAAAAATACTGTGGTACCGTTATTCGAAATAAACGATACATTTAGAATATAACCATCGCGAAGAGAGGGGTATGCTAATGAAGTTTCATAAATATCATGGTTTAGGAAATGATTATATCGTTATTGACCCAAAAGAATCGGGTATACTTCTTGACACACAAACTATCAAACTTATTTGTGACAGAAATTATGGCGCTGGTTCTGATGGGATTCTGTATGGACCAGAGATCATTGGAGATATGTTCGGATTAAGGATTTTTAATCCGGATGGAAGTGAAGCAGAAAAAAGTGGAAATGGCCTCAGAATATTCTCAAGATATCTTTGGGACAAAGGGTTGGTAAATGAAGATGAGTTCACGATTAAGACCCTTGGAGGAATAGTAAAATCTCAGATTAAGGAGAATGGTAAGTTTGTCAAAGTTGAGATGGGGAAAGTATCTTTCAATGCTGAAGATATTCCTGTTTGTAATGAAACCGGAGAATGTATTCAGAAAAAATTAGAGGTAAATGGAAAGCTTTTCACGTACAATGCAGCAACAATAGGAAATCCACATTGCATTATTATTATGGATGAAATTAGCCCTGAAATGACTAAAAAGTATGGACCGCTTATTGAGCATAATCCGAAATTTCCAAACCGAACAAATGTTCAATTCATGAAAATAATCGATGAGTCAAATATCCAAATTGAAATATGGGAAAGGGGTGCTGGTTATACGTTAGCTTCAGGTTCGAGCAGTACTGCTGCAGCTGCGGTTGCATATAAACTGAAAATGTGTAAAAACAAAATCTCTGTGAGAATGCAAGGTGGTGAATTATCACTATGTTTTAACGATGATTTTCGTGCAACAATGACTGGACCAGTAGCAGCTGTTTATGATGGTGATTTAAGGGATGAAATGTTTGAAGAAATTATGTATAAGTAATTTTTGTGCATATTCAAAACCACCTTACAAAAAAAAGCATTATACCCAATTAAATCAGATAAAATCACTGTCAATCTCCGTAAAAAGAGTACTATCTGGGAGCACAAAAAAAGAACTTACTAAAAGGAATTATATTTTTGCTTTTATTATTAATTTATCTGTCATTCATTAGTTTGGGATTGCCTGATGCATTGCTTGGTTCTGCATGGCCGACAATGTATGGAAGACTTGCTGTTCCTTTACATTATGCTGGATTTATCTCAATGATCATCGCTGGTGGATCTGTTGTAGCAAGTTTGTTCAGCGGAAAAGTGATAAGATGCTTAGGGACGGGAATCGTAACGCTCAGCAGTGTATCTATGACCGCTATTGCACTTACAGGTTTTTCTTTATCGCAAAGCTTTATGTCCTTATGTCTGTGGGCTATTCCGCTTGGCCTGGGAGCCGGTTCTGTAGACTCTGCACTTAACAATTATGTGGCACTGCATTATAAAGCAAAACACATGAACTGGTTACATTGCTTTTGGGGAATTGGCGCTTCCACTGGTCCGCTGATTATGTCAGGGTATTTGTCAATAGGTGAATCATGGACTCGTGGATATCGTACTGTAGGTATTATTCAATTCTGCCTTGCAATAATTTTATTTGCCTTTTTGCCATTGTGGAATCGGAATAAACCTCATGTGAATCATACTAATCAAAGAGAGCATAAATCAATATCATTTCGAGATTTAATCAGTGTACCGGGGCTGAAGCAAGTGCTTATTGTGTTTTTTTGTTATTGTACAATTGAAACAGTAACTGGATTATGGGGAGCAAGCTATCTGGTTACAATTCGGAATATTTCACCAGAAAACGCTGCTCGTTGGATCGCATTGTATTACTTCGGAATTACCGCAGGCCGCTTTTTTTCCGGCTTTCTTTCAATCAAGTTAAATAACTGGCAGATGATTCATTTGGGGCAGTTTCTTATTGCTTGTGGAATTATTACTTTGCTATTGCCATTTAAGATTATCCTTCCAATAGCATTTTTTATTATAGGTTTAGGGTGTGCTCCGATATTTCCTGGACTGGTGCATGAAACTCCCAAAAATTTTGGAACTGAATATTCACAAACAATAATAGGATTGCAAATGGCAAGTGCATATATTGGAATTACTATAATGCCTCCATTGTTTGGTCGATTAGCAGATTACTTGAATTTTTCAATTTTGCCAGTATTTATCGCTGTGGTTTTAATTATCAAAGTTGTGATGACAGAATCAGTACATAGAAGAGTAAATTTATAGGGACGGACCATTTTTTTTCTCTTATGAATTAAGGATTATAGTTTCGAAAAATGGTTCTTTTGGTAAAAAAGATAGTTCATCTTTTAACTTTAAATATTACAAGAATCAAGGCTTACAGACCTTATCTAAAATCTTCTATTAAAATACCGAATTCCCACAGTATCCCTAAGTTATTGTTTTTTTGAAGTATTAGAACTATTATTTTGATGCATAAGTAAGCCCGGGTAAGCCGGTGGCTTTCAGGGAAAGGGTGTTATGGAAAAGGATTACATTCACCGTATTAATCAGGCGGTTGATTTTATCTATCAGCATATTGATCAGAATATTACAGTCGAAGATATAGCCAATTACTGTTGTTTTTCCAAGTATTATTTTAACCGGCTTTTCAGGTCGATCACTGGGGAAAGTATATATGGCTTTATAAAACGTCTAAAACTGGAAATGGCTGCGTTTAAACTTCGCTCAACCCGACGGACGATTACAGAGATTGCTATTGACGCGGGGTATACTCCATCCAATTTTGCCAGTGCATTTAAAGAATATTTTAAGATGAGTGCCTCTGCTTTTCGTAAATCTCAGAATGTACTGGTTAAAGATTCATATCAAGCGGTAATTGAACATATTAAGTCCTTAAAGAAACAGGAAAACTTTTTTGAATTGATTAATTCCCGAGTTGTCATCAAAGAGTTAGGTCCAATGATTCTTGAGTATCATCGTTTTATTGGGAACTACTATCAGGGTTTGAAAGAGGCTTGGGATTTTTTTTGCATCGAAATGGAACAGAAATATACACTTGATAAACAAGCCCGCTTTATAGGTATTTCCTACGATACTCCTCTTATAACTGATCCGGATCACTGCATGTATGATATGTGTCTTCAGGTGACTAAGAAGACTTGTACCACTGTGCACCGGCTTGAAGCGGGGACCTACGCCTGTTATGAATTTCACGACAAACAGGAAAACCTGATCAGGGGATATCAGGAGCTGCTTTCATTATGGGTTCCGTTCAGTAAATATGACCTGGATGACCGGCTCTGTCTGGAGATCTACCACTCCGGTCTCGATACCGAAGGACGGCTCCACCTGGACATCTGCATTCCAGTCCGACCTCTATAGAGCACGAATTCAGAAGTTTCAGACAACTGCCACAACGTATAATACTTTACATGCAAAAAGAAAGGATAAGTATTATATGCACAACACCATGTTACATCAAAGTACGGTTAAAACCTTTTTAAGTTATTCAATTCCATGCATTATCAGTATGTTTCTCACCTCATTTATTACTATAGTCGACGGATTCTTTATTGGAAGAAAACTGGGCCCTGATGGATTGGCTGCTGTCAATTTAACGTTGCCAGTACTTTATCTTCTGCTGGCGGTAACATTACTGGCAGGTGTCGGCGGAGTCACATTAGCTTCTCAGAGTCTTGGAGAGAAAAATAACTCAAAAGCAAATCATTATTTTACTTTGACCATAGCGATAAATGGGATTATTATTCTGATTATCTCTCTGATTTTACTCTTTTTCCTGAAACCTGTCATCCGAATGCTTCATGCTCAGGGTATTACATTTAATTATGTCAAAGATTTTCTTGGGACCATGGGTTTTTTCTACGTTTTTATGATGCTCAACATGACATTCTCCATGTTTATCCGTAGCGAAGGTAAACCTGTGCTATCACTGTTTTTTGGAGTAGCAGGAAATCTTATTAATATTTTATTGGATTATCTTTTCATCTTCCAGTTCAATTTGGGTATGCACGGTGCTGCGCTTGCATCGGGTTTGTCAGTGTTAATTCCCTGTTGTTGTGGTGTTATTTACTTTCACTCAAAGCATTCTGTTTACAAATTTACCACTTTTCGATTTTTCTGGCCGGACTTATGGAAAATGTTCGCTAATGGTTCAGCAGAATTCGTGGCCCAGATATCCGGAGCAATTATTATCTATGTTCTCAATTGGGTGTTACTGAAACGAATTGGTACAATGGGTGTGGCTGCAATGACTATTGTCGGGTATGTTTCGTTTTTTCAAAGCATGATTATTACAGGAATTGCTATCGGAATACATCCCGTCATAAGTTACCATTATGGTGCCGGAGATTATCGCCGGATCGTTGACATGTTAAATATTTCACTAAAAACGGTTGTTGTCATTGGTATTGTCTTCTGTTTATCAGCCTGGTTGATTTCAGGTACAATAATCAGTTTGTTTGCGGGGAATAGTGAATCGCTTGTCAAAATAGCAACTGAGGGACTCAAATTGTACTCTTTTACATTCATTGTGAATGGTTATAACATTATCGCAACTGCTTATTTTACTTCTTTAAGAAATGCAAAAGTTGCTGCACTTATTTCCATTTTGCGGAATCTGGTGTTGATTATCATTTTCATTTTGTTACTTCCGGTTGTATTGGGGAATTCAGGTATTTGGTTAGCAGGTCCAGTAACTGAAGTTCTGACATTTGCGGTTTCTGCCGCGTGTATTAACAAGGGACGGACTAATTAATTATTTAATAGATAAAAATTGTCCGTCACTTTTTTTTGGCTTTACGGAATTAACGTATGCACAAATTCTTTTGCTTCTATTCTGGGGAAAAAACAATATTCCCCTTGTGCAGCTCAGAAAAAAGTTATAGAAGTGACGGATTTTCTTTGTAGATCAGATAAATCGCAGTTTTAAGAAAAGTTTGCTTTTAGACAAATATCTTACACAGATACACTTTTACTTACCAGCGATTTATTAACAAGAGCGGAAACCGGTGAGATTGTCATCCGGAGATATGTGGCAATAACAGAAAGCGGGATAAGTTCTTCAAGATGTGCCTGGCTGCAAAAAACCGCACGGGCTTCGGACCTTTTGTTCTTTTTGCCTCTTCTGAAAAGTTCATCTTTGGTAAATCCATAATCTGTGCATACTTTAGCTGATAGGGTATCCAACACCACAATGTAATCAGCCTTCCGGTGCTTTCGATTCAAATTCATTTTGTACTTTTCCATGGCATTCTTTACAAAATCAGGAGTACCGATAACTGCTGGCCAACCCTTGCGGGAACCGGCTATTTCTGTTGCTTCCGTCATAGATAGTTGCCCTGCTTTCGTCATATCACCGGTGCATCCCTCTGCCAAAAATCGCAGATACGCTTCAATAGCACCATTCTCATTGTCTCCAAAGCGGCGAAGACACTCTTCCCGGTTTTGAAACTGCTCTCCACGTGCACCTTTTATCCCCAGAAGATATCCATGACCACACCAGGCCCAGGTTTTGAGCTGCTCAAGAGTTTTGACCAGTCCTGCCCGTAACGGGTTAAGGTGAATATATCTGATCAGTTCCATCGCATAGTCCTGGTCCTGACAAAGAACCGATTTGAACCTGTCCTGATAGAGGTATCCCTTTCTTTTATACTTTTTGTTGTAAAATTGCGCATATCCACTATTCAAAGGGCGCATAAGTTTACTCAAAGGCAGATCACTGGACCTGATTATTAAATGGTAATGGTTATCCATCAGACTCCAGGCATAGCACTGAAAATCGCATTTCTTAAGTCCTTTTTCAAATCGGGAAAGAAATTCATTTCTATCCTGATCATCAAGAAAGAGATCTTTTCCCTCAATGGAATGGGCCATTATATGGTAGAGTGATCCGGGCGATTCCAGGCGTGACATGCGAGGCATTTTTTTCTCCTCCAAATTAGTGCTTGGTAATGGAAATAAAAAAACTGCAATATTTATACCGGCTAATTGAGAAGGATGTATCTACGAGTAGCAGCTGTTTTGGTAAAAAAGAAGTCCGTCCCTTATCATGTGCGATGTGCTGCTTCACTGGTATTTTCTTTCAAAGAGCAAAGCGTCAATGTTTTTATCCCGGACGGCTCATGCAGGTATGTACATTGTACGAACCATTAGCACTTTAAAACTCAAAGCAAAATCTCTTCAAAAAGTACATAAATCAATTATCTGCCATTTACTTCTATTATATTAATTATGATATCAGACGTAAAGCTCTGGATACTATACCCATATTGGAATGGGTTTTAAACAGTTTAAAATGTCACGTAACGACAGAAGGGGAAAAAATGATTTTATTCTCAATTTGGGCAACTATAGCTGTTATTATTACCTTTTTTGCTTTATCTGCAGGCTCAAAATATCATATACTTGAATCGATTTTTTTAGGTATATCGAGCATTATTGTAATTGTAATTACTTTTTGGAAATATGGTTGGAAATTAGGTCTTCTTGTGATTCTAATTTTCTTTATTTCTGCAATTATAATAAAACCAATAAAAAGAATAATTTTGAACTATTTACTCCGCAAAAAAAGATAATAGTAGAAACAAAAAGGGACGGACTACTTTTTTATTTTATAGATAAAATTAGTCCGTCACTTTTATTGCACGGTGCGGTACAGAAGGTAAATCATTTTTTTCACTCAGAATATATGCCTCATCCTGAATTCAAGTTTATTCCATTAAAGTGAGAATGATCGCAATATGATAGGAACACAACGACTGTTATTAAGACCATTATCGTATGATGAATTGATAAAACATATTAAATATCCGGATGAATTAGCTGAAGATATGTGCTTGAAACCATCTAAATCATTGGTGGATAAAGATGTGCAAGAAGCAATTCTCAATGATTTGCTGCCTAACCTTTCTGATCCAAAAAAAGATTATTTATTCTATACAATGTGGATAATAATTGAAAAAAATAAAAAGGCAATAATTGGCGGGATCTGTTTTCATGGGGAACCAGATAAAAATGGAGAGGTTGAAATCGGATATGGAACAGATGATGAATATAGAAATAATGGATATATGACGGAAACAATATCTGGATTGATACAATGGGCGAAAGCTAATAAAAGAATCTGTACAATAAAAGCTGAGATTGATAAAACAAATGCATCGTCAATACGAGTATTGGAAAAGAATAATTTTGAAATATCTGAGCGAAATAATGATTCAGTGATAATGAAACTAAAAGGGACGGACTAATTTTTTGTTTTTATATTTATAGATAAAGATAGTCCGATCCTTTTTTTCTCTTTTTCATTTTGTTACTCCCGGTCGTATCGGGGAATTCGGGTATCTGGTTGGCAGGTCCAGTAACTGAGGTCCTGACATTTGCGTTTTCTCCGGGTGCATTATCAATTCTAAAAACAAACATTAGGCCAAAACGTAAAAAAAAGTGCCGGACTCATTTTTTATTTAATAGATAAAGATAGTCCGGTCCTTTTTTTTCTTTTTTGTTTTGTTACTTCCAGTCGTATTGAGGAATTCGGGTATCGGGTTGGCAGGCACAGTAACTGAGGTCCTGACATCTGTATTTCTGGCCGCGTGCATTATCAATTCAAAAACAAACGTTTGGCCAAGCATAAAAAAATGACGGACTCATCTTTTATTTGATAGATAAAGATAGTCCGATCCTTTTCTTCTATTCTTTGCGGAAGCAATACAGAATAGCGCCTTGCCAATGCAAGGGCTTTTCAAGAGGTACTATAGAAAAAACTATTCTCTTTCCAAAGCAAATTTGCTTAAATATACACATAAATCAATCTTCTTTTATCTATTTCTATTATATTAATAGTAATTCAGAGGTAAAGCTCTAGAATTCTAAACCTAAAACCCATATAGGAGTGGGTGGCAATAAGAGAAGGCTTCGCTCAATTTGATTCTGTCCACAACGTTTTGTCTGGAAAGTGCGGGTTAAATGCGGCTTTTTGTGAATGCTGCGGATAAAGTACTAAGAGTTAGACGATGTTGGGGGGTTAAGTGAACATTGAGGAAAAATGTATGAACCAAAGTTCATATAGTAACTGGAATTGGGATGGATTGGGAAGGTCATAAAGCGGAGATTGGTGGCCATTATCCCACCGTTTGGGAACGCTCATCGTGAGCACGAAATGAGAATAAAAAATCCAGGGTAAATGAATTGATTTACGAGTTATTCGGATATAAAGAGGAAAAACAATAATCCAGAAAACTGTTCACAAAAAAAGGAGTCTTTAATGAATAGAATAAAGATGTTATTGACGTTATTGACGGTTGCATCGGTGAGTATGGGAGCGATAAGCGGTAGAGTAACTGATACATCGGGAACAGTTGCGATTTCGGGTGCGGTGGTACAACTTGAACAAGGTGGGCAAACGGATACGACGGATGAAAACGGGAATTTTACAATTCCTTTTGGTTCAACCGGAATCGACAAAAAGACAGTCCAGACAACTGTGCACAACCTAACTGCAACGATACAGGGCGGACTTCTGCATGTGAGTGTTGTAAAGCAAAGCGCTGTGTCGATCACCGCTTTTAACCTGAGCGGCAAGGCGTTGTCAACAGTGTTACAAACAGTTGTAGCGGGAACACACACCTTTTCGCTGCCGTATTCGGGAACAGGAGTGTATCTGTACCGGGTTAAAGCGGGGGGCAATGAGGTTGTATTGAAAGGCAGCTCCATTAACGGCCTATCCCAAAGGGAGATTGCTGCGACAACTTTTTCTTCTGTGGAAACTGGATTGGCAAAGCAGGCGAAAGCCTCAGCAGCGATTAATGATGTGATTGCAGTAACAAAAAGCGGGTATTTGAACTACCGGGAGGTTGTGATGAATAAAGATACCTCCGGGATAGCGATCAAGATGATTGTCTGCGTAGACACGGTGAGTGATGTGGATGGTAATCTGTATCACGCGGTCAGGATCGGAAACCAGGTATGGACGGTGGAGAACCTGCTGGTGACAAAGTACAATGACGGCACGGCAATCCCAATTGATACTTCGTTAGCAACCTGGAAAAGTACCGCAACACCGAAATATTGTTATCCCTCAAACACGGCGAATGCGGACAGCATAAGGAAATTCGGGGCTTTGTATAACTGGTATGTGGTAGATCCATCAAATCCAAAGAAGGTTGCCCCTGCGGGATGGCATGTTCCAAGCGATTCGGAGTGGAAAATCATGTATAATTATCTGATTAACAATGGCTATAACTGGGATGGTTCTACTTCGAGCAACAAGATAGCAAAATCGCTGGCAACAAAAACTGATTGGGCTGCCTGTTCAGTAGCAGGAACTATTGGGAACAATTTGACAAGCAACAACAGAAGTGGATTTTCAGCCCTTGGGTGCGGTTATCGTTTCGACATTGGTAATTTCGGTAGCATTGGCAATTACGGTCACTGGTGGAGCACAACGGCGTACGAAGAGTCGAACGTAAGGTTCTGTAGTATCTGCTGCCAAGGCGCAGGCTTTTCCTTTGCCAGCGGCCCCGCCAAGAGTTTCGGTTTCTCGGTGAGATTGGTCAAGGATTGACTTTCATGCGTTAATTGAAAACACAATATTGTATATATAATTCTCCAAATAATTAAAACTTTTTGAGAACTATAAATGTTGTTGAAAAGAAAAGTGCCGGACTCATTTTTTATTTAATAGATAAAGAAAGTCCGGTCCTTTTTTTCTATTCTTTTTCATTTTGTTTCTTCCGGTCGTATTGGGGAATTCAGGTATCTGGTTGACAGGTCCAGTAACTGAATTCCTGACATCTGCGGTTTCTGCTGCGCGCATTATCAATTATTAAAACAAACAAACGTTTGGCCAACGCGTAAAAGAAAAGTAACGGACTCATTTTTTATTTAGTAGATAAAGATAGTCCGTCCCTTTTTTTCTCTTTTTCATTTTGATACTTCCGGTCGTATTGAGGAATTCAGGTATCTGGTCGGCAGTTCCAGTAACTGAGGTCCTGACATCTGCGTTTTTTGCCGCGTGCATTATCAATTATTAAAACAAACAAACGTTTGGCCAACGGGTAAAAGAAAAGTAACGGACTCATTTTTTATTTAGTAGATAAAGATAGTCCGTCCCTTTTTTTCTCTTTTTCATTTTGTTACTTCCGGTCGTATTGAGGAATTCAGGTATCTGGTCGGCAGTTCCAGTAACTGAAGTCCTGACATTTGCGTTTTCTGCCGCGTGCATTGTCAATTCTAAAAACAAACATTTGGCCAACGCGTAAAAAAAAGTGACGACTAATTATTAATTTGATAGATAAAAATAGTCCGTCCCTTTTTTCTCTTCCGACATCTGCGGTTTCTGCTGCGCATTATCAATTCTAAAAACAAACATTGGCAACATAAGTACGGTATAAGTTTACTCAAGTACGGGTGCAGTTTACTCGACTACGGGTACAGTTTACTCGACTATGGGTACAGTTTACTCGACTACGGGTACAGTTTACTCGACTACGGGTACAGTTTACTCGACTACGGGTACAGTTTACTCGACTACGGGTACAGTTTACTCGACTACGGGTACAGTTTACTCGAATACGGGTACAGTTTACTCGACTACGGGTACAGTTTACTCGAATACGGGTACAGTTTACTCGACTACGGGTACAGTTTACTCGAATACGGGTGCTGTTTACTCGAATACGGGTGCTGTTTACTCGAGTACGGGTGCTGTTTACTCGAGTACGGGTGCTGTTTACTCGAGTACGGGTGCAGTTTACTCGAGTACGGGTGCAGTTTACTCGAATACGGGTATAGTACACTCGAATACGAGTACAGTACACTCGAATACGGTATTAGTACACATAATTACGGCATTAGTATACATAATTACGATGTTAGTATACATAATTACGATGTTAGTATACATAATTACGCTTTGGACGTTTCTTCTCCCTAGCCTGAAGGGCTTTCAGTCTGTCAGCACAAGGTTTCCTACCTTGTGACAAATATGAGAATCAATTCTATTGAAACTGTTTAACTTATTTTTGTTCATAAAAGCAGAATAACCGAAATTTCGCTATTGGGGCCTTCAGCCCCCATCCCCGACTAACTTTATCATTTCATTCTTAAGGTTAAAGTTGTTTGTCTTCGGCCTTGCCACTTGTAATATTTTGCCTTTTCTGTCCAGGGCAACACACTTCGGATCGCGGAGTGGGCGAAAGTACTCATCGCCAGTAATCGGGGCGGATTTCAATCGCAATCAGTATCTAATGGGGCTCACTTCCGTTCGCCCCTGAAATTAGCATTGCTTCTATAAAATTATTTGGAAAGCTCATACCTGGCATTCTTCACGTCCGTATACGCTGTTCTTGCTATATCTCTGTAGAAACCCCTGCTTACCACATACAAACGATTTCAAGACAAATAACAATGACATTCAAATTCGTAGATAATTTGCGGATATGGATACAGAATAGCGCCTTGCCAATGTAATGGCTTTTCAAGAGGTATTATGGAAAAGCTATTCTCTCCTCAAAGCAAATTTACTTAAAAATGTACATAAATCAATTTCTTCTATTTACTTTCTATTATATTGATTGTAATTCAGAGGTAAAGCGCTTGAAGTTTAAACCCATATAGGAGTGGGGGGTAAGAAGAGAAGGTTTCGCTTGACGTGTTATTCTGCAATGTTATCTGGAGTGTGCGGGTTAAATAAGGATCTTGTGAATGCAACGGATAAAATCCTAAGGCGATATTGAGATTAAGTGAACATTGAGGGAAAATGGATGAAACGAAGATCATGCAATGACTGAAGTTGGGGGGGGGATTGGAAAGTTCATAGGGCGGAAATTGGTGGAAATAAACCGGAACGAATAATACTTTAGACGCGGCGGTAAGATAAAAGAGAATAGAAGTAGCCCGTTCAAAGAAAGAAGAAAGCGGCGTAGAAAAAGTAAAAATATTAATTCCCATTAATAGGAGAATACCTAAATGGAAGAGCTTTTCCGAGTAAGACCATTTAAAACTAGAAATGCAGATGAATTTGGAATTTCTGAAGTTTTATCACTTTTCGTGAGCCCTAAAGAAGGACTTTCGACGCCTTTTGATTTCGAAAATTCGATTATCAAAGGTCGAATGGGGTCTGGAAAAACAATGTATTTGAGGGCAAACCATGCTTATTACCTTTCAGAATTGGTACCAACAATTATTGATGGTGAATGTGATTTAATTCTTCCCGTGCTAATTCGGTTGAATGATTTCCAGCACATTTCACGACCCGAGGAAATTTACAGGTCTATTGTAATTAAAATAATCGAAGAATTAGCGTCTTTATATTTACATTTGGAAGACATGAAAGAATTGGCGAGTATTCAATCTGGACTACGGAACATTCCTGATAATATGTTGAGAGTTAGCAAACTTTCGCAGACAATGAAACAGCTATCTCTTCTTGGAAGTGAAGAATATATAAATAGAGTTAGTATTGAATTTGGTTTGAAAACAGGACTTAAGCCGAAATTTTTTGAAGCATCTGCAGAATGGAAGAAAAATAATCTATCAGAAATAAAAACAAAACCTAACCCTGGAATAAAAGACATTGAAGAATGTTATAGAAATCTATTGGAAGATCAAGATGGCAAGATTCTTTTACTTATAGATGAAGCAGGATCACTTGACAGAAAGTTCTTTAAAAATACAGGTGATGAACAATGTTTCTTTGAAATTTTAATGAATCAGTTTAGAACAGCTTCTTTTATTAGAACAAAAATTGCAGTTTATCCAAATTCATATTCGGACATGCTTACTGAAACCCGTTATGGAGATGCTGTTTTGCTAGAGGAAAATGTTGATACAGAAGAAGGTTATAGAGGATTTCGCAAGCGCACAATAGAACTTATAAAAAATTATATCAATCCTGAACCCCATCTTGAAACAAAATTTGTCCCAGCAGATATATTTGTCCTTGCAGAGGATAAAGGGATATTTGGCGATGCGATAGAGCAAATAATGTATGCGTCTGCTGGTAATATGCGTAGATTAATACAGCTGCTTGACTTAGTAATGATAGAAGCGTATCAAGAGAATGTTTGCGCACAAAAAATAACCAAGGAACATGCAATAAGTGCTTTGAAAAAACACGCTTCAAATACAGCCTCATCTTTAACAGAATTAGATAATGATTTTCTTGAAAATTTAATAAGCGTTTGCAAATCTCGACAAACTTATAAATTCCAGTATCCAAATGTACCACTTTACAAATACACGAGCCGTTCAAGTGAGTATAATCTTATTAACGTTAATGAACTTGGTACGGGGCGTCGCCCAACCACCTATTCTTTTGATTACGCTTATTGTGTATTAAAAGAAATACCAACACATAGAATGAAGGATTCTGAAAAAATTTGTCAAGAACGTTCAAATGAAACCGGAAGGTGGTTAAGCCGAGTAGCATCCATAAATCAAGAATTGATTGATCATGCTTCTTTGCCTGGGAAAAAGGATGGACAATTCGATTACATAAAAGACAATTCTGGCTTTATTATATCTGATGAAAACGAGCAATTCTTTTTTTCTACAAATGGAATAATTGAATCAGATAAAAATAAACCGTTGATGGTAGGAAAGAGAGTAAGATTCTATCCTACCAATTTAGGCGACAGCAAGATGGCTGTAAATATAGAGATTTTATGAAAAATGTACATGCGCCGCTGAAGAAAACGAGAACGAGCTGAAAAAAACAGATGAGCCGTCGAGAAAGGCATTGCATTATGGAAGCGCTAGGCAAGGTTCATGTTTAATCAACCTCCGAAGGCTCCGGTTGACTAAACATGAATTTTGCAATATTATTGGCGGCAACTTCGGCATTGCTCGGCCGTTGTAAAAATCGCATGGGCAAACTCCTTCAGAAGAAAATGGGGGGGCGCAGGAAGAATGAAATCAAAATTAATAAATACGGAAAGTATATAAAATTATCTCAATGCCTGTATTATTCATATTATGATTTTTAATGTCCATATATCGTAGATTGGTAATATTTTCTTTTAAGGATTCATATGAAAATACCTGCTCACATTTTTATTTCTTATTCACACAAAGATATAGATTTCTGTAAAGCTTTATCTAAACATATTATCAGTTTAGAAAGACAAGGTATAGTAAGTTCATGGTATGATGGTAAAATTAACCCAGGAGACAATTGGCAGAACGAGATTTATTTAAATCTAGATAATTCTGATTTAATACTACTGCTTGTAAGTTCTGACTTCATCGCATCTGATTTTTGTTGGCATAAAGAATTAAAAACTGCAATTGAAAAACATGAAAATGGCAGTGCTAAAGTAATTCCGATAATAATACGTCCAGTTCAATGGCATAATACTCCATTTGCAAATATCCAAGCACTACCCGAAAAAGGAAAACCAATTTCAACTTGGAAAAATCATGATCAAGCATACGCTAATATTATTGGTTATATCAGTAAAATTATAGCAAACAACTCATCACCTAATAATAAGTATACAATTAATAATCAAATGACAACTTCCACTGCCGATAATAAGTCTGCAAGGAATTTAGCGTCTGTTGACCTCACATTGCCCATGAACTTTGAAGATTTCAATGAATTCAAGCAGAAAAAACTTTTAAGTATAATAAATAGCGCACTTGAAGTTTTTGATGAAGTAAGGATTAGACGCATTCAAAAGGGTAGTGTTAAATTGGTTATTGAAATTCCTGCTAAATATAAATCTATTTTTAATGACAAAAAAGGATTATTCATTGCGGCTATGGAGAAATCAAATGAGATATTATTTACTAATATGGAGAAGTCAATGGATAAATTACTTGCATTAGCAGATAAACTTGAAGAGCAAAAAATTAATAATCCACTTATTCTTAACGAATTGATCCCACTCTACCAACGTATTTTAGTCAACTTAATGCCATGCGAACTCCAAGCTAGCATATTAACAGATCTTGGCAATGCCTATCATGATCTTCCCACTGGCGATAAGAAGTTAAATTTAGAAAATGCCATCAACTGTTATAAACAAGCATTAGTATATCGGACTTCTACTTCTGCACCATTGGATTATGCCCGGACTCAAAGTAATATGGGGGTGAGTTATAGTGAACTTCCAGCAACAAATCGCAACGATAATTTAGAAAAAGCAATCGATTGTTTCAATAATGCATCACAATTTTTTACCATAACAAAAACACCGATGGAATACGCCGCCAATCAAAACAACTTGGGCTTGGCTTATAGTTATCTACTCACTGGTAACAGAAATACAAACTTACAGCGTGCTATTGAATGTTATAAGCGAGCATTAGAGTGCTGGTCTCCAACCACAGCCCCAATAAATTATGCTATGGCACAAAACAATTTAGGAAATGCCTATCGTGAACTCCACATTGGCTCCCGCATTGAAAGCTTAAAATTGGCGATTAATTTTTTTAATAATTCATTAAAGTTCTTTACTCTTAATACGACTCCATTTCAATACGCGAGTGTTCAACTCAACTTAGGTAATGTCTATTGTGAATTTCCTGCAATTGACCGCAAAGAATATATTCAAAAGGCAATACAACACTTTAACGAGGCACTTCGCATTTTTACCCGAAATTCGGCACCTTTATACTATGCAATGGTTCAGAATGGCTTAGCTTACGCATATATGCAAAATTCTAGTAGTAATGGTGGCGAAAACCAGAAAAAAGCCATCCAATGTTTGGATAATGCCCTACAAATTTGTGATTCCACTAATGCACCACTCTATTACGCTGAAATTGAAAACAATATAGGCTTTGCTCATAAATCTTTCTCTAACGGGACTCGGGATAGTCACTTCGAAGAAGCTGTCAAACATTTTAACAATGCATTAAAATTTCAAACTTCTACTGTAACGCCTCATTATTTTCGCCGAACTATGCGTAACCTTGGTGATGCCTACTTTTCCCAAAAAGAGTGGAAATTGGCTTTAAAGTCATATTATTCAGCAATGGAAGCTGGCGAGTTCTTATATCAAACTGGAAGCAGTATCGAAACGAAGACAAACGAAATTTTTGAAAATTCAACTCTTTTTCATAAAGCAGCCTACTCTGCCGCTCAACTCGGTTTAAATCATTCAGATGAAGCGTTATTACTTTTAGAACAGGGGAAGACTCGTTTGTTAACGGAAACACTACGTTTACACCCCTCTCGTCCCAAAAATGTGCCTGATCAGGTCTGGCAGCAATATGAACAAACTAAGAATGAAATTAAAAAGTTTCAATTACTTGAATCTTCGCTTTCCAGTCAAGAACTTAAAGTTATATCAATGCAGGAATTAAACGAACATAATGACGCTGTACAAAAATTAAAAGAAAGTCTGACTTGCGTGACTGAAGTTGTCCACCGATTTGCACCGAAATTTATGAATACAATTGATATGCCTACCATCCGCGAGTTAGTATCCGATGATGCAACGGCTGTAATTTCTTTTTGCATCACTGAACATGGCAGCCTATGTTTTATCCTAACCCAGAACCAGGGGTTGGAAATCATTCCAATACCGGCATTTACTAATAATTTTCTGGAATGCCTCTTAAATCAAGAACCAGCTAGTGGCTACGGTTATGGTGGATGGGTTGGTGCTTATTTAAATCGTCGTAAGAATCCAGAGACTCGTGAAATATGGCTGGCCACTATGGATAAGGTGTTAGAAGTCATCGGTGCACAGCTCCTATCCCCTATTTTGATGAAAGTACCTGTAGGTATTCAGAAGTTAATTTTGATTCCATCTGGCGGCCTATTTTTATTGCCACTTCATGCCGCACCTGTGAAATTGCAAGATCGTAATTTATCACATGCATGTGAATATTTCCAGATAAGCTACGCTCCCTCCGCAGCTGTTCTTGCCGAATGTAAAAATCAAATTAAAACAAACGGTAAATTAAGATTTTACGGCGTATTTGATCCGTCCTTAAATTGTGCTCCAGTTGAATGCCAAATTATTGCCAAAAATTTTGAAGAACACAAACTTCAAGATAATCATTATGGTGTGAAAGAGGCAATGCTTCAAGAAATGTGGGAATATACATATCTTCATTTCGCATGCCACGGGAGCTATAATTGGGATGATCCACAGGAGTCCCTTTTAAATATTACTTCTAAAAGTACGCTTTCTTTAATAGAACTTCAAAATAATCATAAAATTGATACCTCAAATATTCGGCTTGTAACCTTATCTGCCTGCGAAACTGGCTTAAGTGATGTATTTTCAGGAAATAGTGACGAATATATTGGTCTACCATCTGGTTTTATTATGGCTGGCGTCCCCTGTGTTCTAAGCAGTTTATGGGTTGTTAATGATCCTGCAACTGCCATTTTAATGGATCGATTTTACCATTATCATTTGAAGGGCAGTATGAGTTACGCGGCAGCTATGCAACAGGCTCAAATGGACCTACGTCGAATGACAAGAGCACAGGTAATACAATTTTTTGAACAGCATCCAAACATTTTGAATACTGAAGAAATGAAAGCAACACTTCCCAATAAACCTTATGAACACCCTATTTATTGGGCAGCATTTACAGTGACAGGGATGTAATATCCCTGAGAGTTTGTAGATACCTTAAAAACCATTTTAAAAAAAAATTCAAAATGAATCCAGAGTTAATTTGTAATTTTAAACATTTTTTAAAGGTTCTTTTAAATCATGCATCAGATTTACAAGCTATAATTATTTCAATTGGTGCTATCTTAGGTGGATTTTGGACATATTTTTTATTTATTCAGCAAAGGTTACGTTACCCAAAATTGAAGTTGAATATGGAAATCGTTCCATTCAAACTTAGTGAATATAGAAAACTTATTCGAGTCGAAATTATAATTGAAAACATTGGAATTATCTTGTTTAAATCAGATTATGCGGAACTAAGGCTGAGACAAGTATTGCCAATAGATAAAATAGAATTATTAGATTCAATTAACAAAGGATTCGATCCTGTTGAAAATAATTCTACTCATCTCCAATGGCCCTGTTTTGCCCAAAGGGAATGGAATAAAATTTTTGAGATTGAACCTGGAGAACATGATACTTTATATGCGGATTTTTTCATTGGACAAGATATTCAAATTGCGGAATTCTATTTCTATTTAAAAAATATGAATAAAAAAAATAAAATTGGGTGGTCGGTAACTAAAACTATTATTCTTTAAACCGGAGTAAAATTATGGCAGACAGACAATTTCATGGTGATCAACAAGAACGGCAACAACCGCAGGAATCAAAACAACAGCCACAACAACCTAAACAAACACAACAGCAACCCAAATCTTCGGAGCAAGGAAAAAAATGAAGATGCGCCTCCTAAGAAAATGAATGGAAGAAAATAATCGGGAGCGTTTACTCGTGCAAATTCTTACAACAGTGGTAGCCAGGTTCCGCTATTGCTCCAACCAAATTTTCCTCCGCTGATGCTTCGGAAAACTTCTGGCGTACCGCGACCCGTTGTACGCCATTTCTTGTTCTGAATCTGACATTATAGCAGATTTCGCTGGAGTTTGATGGAAATAAAAGTGCGGGGGAAACATGAAGCATAACCAAATGAGAATGAAAACTTTTATAATTATACTGACAAGCATAGCTTTTACTTTTCTTATGTATTATGCATTATGTAAAAATACTGAAGGAAGATTTGATAAAATTATTTACCAAAATCCACATATATCTAAAGAAGACTTTTTGAATAAAATGGGAAAAGCCAACTTTATAATTTCAGGGGACACATGCTTACCAGGCCAAACATGTTACGAATACTATGGCTTTTTAGAGAAAAAGGAAATTTGTTTTGATAGCACTGGCGATTTAAAAAACTTTGGCTATGGTGTCCGCAATAGGTTGTTTGAATGGTTTGGATACTCAAAAGGAATGGTGACAATTTGTGCTGAATTTAATGAAAAATTACCATTTGGTAAATTGAAACAGAACACAATACACCAGAACAGTAATAATAACCGAATCAAACAAGATACGCACATAAATTCAGAATAAAAAATTAGCATTTTTAGAAGTTAGGAAAATTGACTAAAAAAGTTAACTATAATAATTGATATTCTTATGTTACTAAAAGGCATTCTAATGAACAAATTAATACTATTCTTAGCAATATCTATTATAAGTACTTGTAAATTGTCATTTGCGAACTTATCAGTTGATTCCACTACAATACAAGAATTTCGTAAAGCAGAAAAAATCCTATGGATCAGTGAAATTACTTCTATATCAAGTATTGTTGTTTTATGTTTATCTGGAGAATCACTGTATGAAACTTACGGTAATAATAGTGATGTGATTTTTATTTCAAAAGATAAACGTGTTGCGTGGGGGTTATTTGCAGTTGGTATCATATCAGAAGGGCTATCGATTGCCGGAATATCATTTGGGATCAAAAGAATAAAAACAATTCGAGAGAAATTCGAAATTAATTTAAGTACAAATTCAATTGGTGCTAAATACTCATTGGCTTTTTGAAATACAGTTGTTAACAATCACTGCAATGTCCAATTCTAAAAGGATAACTATGGCAATGTGCGTAAAGCAAAATTGTAAAAGTACTAAATAGTTTTGAAATATGAAGAGATTGGTAAATAAAATCAAAAAGAAATACCCGCTCAAAAACCGAGGACCCATTGTATGGTAAAACATGTATTAGTTATTATAGCAATAATATCTCTATCTTCTCACCGAGTAGATTCAGGCATATATGACAGCCTTTTCAACGAAATTTGCTCACTGGTCGATAAAAACTTCTATGACAGTACATTCCGTGGTGTAAATTGGTCAGATATAAAGCAAACCTATAAAAAAAGTGCTTTAAACGCTTCCACCCGTAATTCGTTTGCGACAATTGTTAACGAGATGTTGTCAAAGTTGAATGCTTCCCATACATATTATTATACAGCTGATGATCCGGCTTACTACCAATTGTCTGACATCTTCAGTGCAGTGCCTCCTTATAAGCTTGTGATATGCAAAGCTTTTGCAGACTGTGTAATCAAATACACCGATATTGGTATCATTACTCAACAAATAGGGAAAGATTATTTTGTAAAAGCCGTCCTGGATAGTTCACCTGCGTATAATGCAGGTATTCTAAAAGGCGACAGGATTATTTCAGTCGATGATATACCATATAAACCGATTTCATCTTTTAAAAATAAAGCCAACACCAATGTAACAATAAAGATCCAGCGGACCACAGATAAATCATCAGTCAAATCAATCGTCGTAAAGCCAGAGGAATACATTCCTAATGAAATGTTTGAAAATGCAATGAGGAAAAGCGCCAGAGTGATTTCACACAAAGGCAGTGATATTGGCTATGTGCATGTCTGGTCGTTTGCAGGCGAAAGATATTACGAGGCGCTGAAAGAGATTATCGCTATGCAATTTTCAAACGCAAAAGCATTGGTAATTGATCTACGATATGGGCCAGGTGGAGCGAATCCGGAATACTTAAACATTTTCAATAATCGGGTTCCTGTACTTACGAACAAGCTGAGAAATGGTCAAGGCTGGGCATACGATCCACAGTGGAGAAAACCGGTCGTTTTATTGGTAAATGATGATACCAGAAGCGGCAAAGAGATATTCGCTTACGGCTTTAAGAAATTCAATTACGGCAAAATTGTTGGAACGCGTACAGAAGGTGCTGTACTGGGTGCTCGTCCGTATTTTCTCTCTGATGGCAGTATGTTATACCTTGCTGAAGTCAACTGCCTGGTGAACGGAGAGAGTCTTGAAGGTAAAGGGGTTACGCCCGATATCGAACTCCCGCAAGAGTTAAAATACTGTGCTGGAAAAGATATTCAATTTGACAAGGCTATCGAGATTGCTGCAAAGGAAATACAATAAGAGAACAGCCATCCAGGGGTTAGGAAAAAAAAGAAATCGCGGCTAAAGTGATCATTTTACTTGTGGTATACGAGACTTGGCTGCAATAGATGTGGATATATCAAAGGACCGCTATCATGGCGGGAGAAATAAGATTAAATCGGCTTCAAAGAAAAGAATTCCGGTTTAATATAGCAATAAAATAAAAAGGAGAACTGATGAAAATCATTACAAGGTTATTTCTGCTTGCAGGATTAACACTCTTTGTCACTGTAATACAAGGCAAAGATAAATCACAGGTGAATATTGAAGGACTCAATCTCGGTTATACATCAGATTGGATTATTAAATTAGCCGAACAAACTGATAAAGTTGATTTGTTGGAAATTAAATTCAGTTCACTCAAGGAAACCGTGGCGAACAGCGATATAGTTGTTCCTGACACAACAGGAATTAAGATGAAAAAGGTCACACCGCCAAAAGTGGATGAAAGTATGGAGAAAAAACCAAACGGTTAAAAAGTAGCGTGCCGTTTGCGCTGAAAAGCCGCTCGAGATTATGCTTCCAAGTAATGAGCACAAATTAAATGGCTGAAAAGTTTATGTTCTGACTTCTTGAGTATGATTTTTTTGTGTAAATTCTTTCTGAGAAAATAATTTTAATATTGACACACCCGGCTCCGAGGAACCCTTCGACTCTCGAAGACTCGAGCTCTGGGTATACGGATCGAGCGTGAAAACCATAACTACAAACCATAGGATAAATAGCTTGGCGAAAGAAAATTTATTTGTGGACTCCAAAGATACAGGTAAGAATCCGCAGATAGTGAGATTTTGGTAGGGAAAGAAAAAAGTCTTCGCTCCCTCGCAGACTCAGGACTCAGACTAGTCGGAAATACCTGAAACACATAGTATTTTATGCTGTGGCTCGATTTACTAACCTTCAAATAAGGTTTTCAGCGGTAATGATATATTTTATTTATTCAGAAAAAAACATATGATAAAACGAATAAATGAAACGCAATTATCAAATGTATTCAGGTATCGTTTTTCGGGAAAACAACTGCGCCTAAAATTCATGAGAAAGGAAATCAAATGAACAGGATCTATGGTATTCTTCTGATAGTTCTAATGACATCTGTTTTTTGCCAATCAGGAGAGGTCGATATCTCCTTAAAACTGAAGAAAGGTGATTCATTCAGATTCAGTATTGTAACAAACAGCAATATAATGCAGGAAATGAATGGCCAGAAGAATGAGACAACCAGCAAAATGACGCTTATCACAGTTCAGACTGTCGATTCAGTTTTTTCTAATGGGGACTACCAGATAGCTATGTATTATGATTCATTGCAGAATGAAATAGCGAATTCTCTTATACAAAATAAACAGCAGGATGAGCTGTCACAAATACTGAATAAAACGATCGTAGGTAAAAAATTCTATATGAGAATTACACCTAAATGGAAGGTGCTCGATATTTCCGGTGTAGATGAAATGATGCACAACATGCTTGATAAGATTATGGAAAATGAGCAATTCAAAGCTAATGCACAAGTTAAGCCGATGATGGAGGAGTTCTTTAAAAAGAACTTATCAAAAGATAATTTCACCAAAATGTTCCAGCATATATCAGGTGCATTTCCAGATGCTCCGGTTAAAGTCGGCTCAACGTGGAATCATGATATTGTAATAGATGTTGGAATTGCGCCGATAAACATGAAAAACATTTATAGACTTAAAAAAATTGAGGATGGTCGATTGATAATCGCATTGGAAAGCAGTGTAATCAAAAATGAAAAAGCTGAGCCAACCAAAATCGGACCAGTAGAAATGCGGCTTCAGATGGAAGGAACTCAAACAGGGGATATCATACTTGATTCTAAAAATTGTTGGATGAAGGAAATGGCACTGGATCAAAAGATGGATGGTACCATGAAAATGAAAGTAGCGAAAGGGGATCAAATTCAAGAAATGAATATTCCCATGGAGATAAAGACAAAAGTTTTGATGGCAACGATAAATGGAGATGACGCGGTAAAGTAAAGACAACTCGCGTAGACAAATTGTTCAATCAGATATTGATCTGCATAAAAGAAGCAGGGCTTATATCTGATTGAATCGATCAAGACAATAGGAAATAACAATTGATAAAAATCCGGCATGCAAAAATTATCGAAAAGGAAAAAACATACAACTGGTTATGTTTATCGGATACAACAAGTATGCACATGGGTGAACCGGATTATCCTGAAAGTCCAGTACCGGATTGGATTCAGTTTCAGCATGACTTTGAGGATTTTTATTATCTTGAAAGCGGGAACAATAAAGGATCTGTGATGATCATTGAGAATGACGATGAAGAGATTGGATGTCTTTGTTATGCCTGTTTTCACTTAAAACCCAATAGAGCTGAACTGGATATCTGGCTTAATACTAAAAGACATTGCGGTAAGGGATATGGCCCTCAGACGTTACAGCTGCTTATAGAATATTTAACAAAAAGAGATATTAATAAATTTATCATCAGACCATCAGAAAAAAATCTTCGGGCCATTGCTGCATATGAAAGGGCCGGTTTTATCCTTGCGACAGATAAAGAAAAAACTGTCAATGAGTATTTACAAAAAGAATGTGTGGAAGAATATGGTGCTGGAGATTATGGATTTGAAAATACTGCAATATTAACAATGGAATTGTGAGCCCGGTTCCCAGAGATAAGGTCCATACGATCGCTGAACAATATGAGTAGTTCCTTTGGGATATTCTTATATGAATAGATACCAATTAAGAAAAAGTACGAAAGACGACCTGGATTTTTTATTCAGTTTATTAAAATCTACAATGATGGAATATTACAAAAGGACTTATGGATATTGGGACGACGAAGAAGAATCGGGTTATTTGAAAAAATCTTTTTCAAATTCAATGTACATGATACTACTGGTGGACAATAAGGAAATTGGCTGCTTAGCCCTGAAAGAAGATCAGAATTCTATATTTATAGATGAAATCCAGATTTTACCATCGCTACAGAATAAAGGAATCGGCAGTAAAATTTTAAATGATCTGGTTTGCAGAGCAAAAAATGAACATAAAGATGTTAATCTCGAAGTATTGAAAACAAATCAACGAGCTTTAAGTTTTTACAAGAGAAATGGTTTCAGTATAACGGAAGAAAGCGAGACTCATTTTCACTTAATAAACAGTGATCACAAATAAAGTGAACATAATATGTCAAATGGGTACAGCGTATAGCGCGGTAAATTGTACAATCGACAGGAAAATCGCAACAGGAAAAAAAGAGGCAGACAGATGAACGATTGGTTTACATTGGACGAAATCGATAAAGATACTTATATCATCAGCGAATACCGCCACTGGGAGGAAACTCATTGCTATCTCATAAATGGCTCTGAACGCAGCCTGTTAATTGATACCGGGCTTGGGATCTGTAATATCCGCGATGAAATTATCAAGCTGACTGACAAACCAATTACCGCGATAGCTACCCATATTCACTGGGATCATATCGGCGGCCATAAATACTTTCCGGACTTTTATGCCCATGAAGATGAATTGAACTGGCTCAATGGAGAATTCCCTCTGACAATGGAACAGATAAAGAGTATGGTTATTGATCGCTGTGACCTGCCGGAAGGTTATGATGTGAACAGATATGAATTTTTTCAGGGGAATCCGACAAGGGTGATGAGGGACAATGAGGTGATTGACATTGGAGGTCGCTGTATTCAAGTACTGCATACGCCCGGTCATTCGCCGGGAAGTATGTGCTTCTGGGAAAAGGAACGCGGGTATCTCTTTACTGGAGATCTGGTTTACAAGGACACGCTGTTTGCTTATTATCCGTCTACAGATCCGCAAGCGTATCTTAACTCTTTGGAGTGTGTCTCATCGCTGCCTGTAAAACGAGTGTTTCCTGCGCATCACACTTTGGATATTCAGCCTGAGATTCTACTCCGAATGCGTGATACGTTTCGGCAGTTGCAAAATGATGGAAGATTGCATCATGGCAGCGGACTATTTGATTATGGCGACTGGGCTGTAAAATTGTAAGTCGGGGCTTAATGCACAAATCGCAATTTGGGAAAGGGAATTCACGGATAGATTAATTTACTCTGAAGAGTAAACATCAAATTAACCTTCCTCATCCAAACCTTAGAATTGAGCTCACAATTTGGAAAAGGGAATTCAGGGATAGATTAATTTACTCTGAAGAGTAAACATCAAATTAACCTTCCTCATCCAAACCTTAGAATTGAGCTCACAATTTGGAAAAGGGAATTCAGGGATAGATTAGCTTACTCTGAAGAGTAAACATCAAATTGACCTTCCTCATCCAAACCTTAGAATTGAGCTCACAATTTGGAAAAGGGAATTCAGGGATAGATTAGCTTACTCTGAAGAGTAAACATCAAATTGACCTTCCTCATCCAAACCTTAGAATTGAGCTCACAATTTGGAAAAGGGAATTCAGGGATAGATTAATTTACTCTGAAGAGTAAACATCAAATTAACCTTCCCCATCCAAACCTTAGAATTGAGCTCACAATTTGGGAAAAGGGAATTCAGAGATAGATTAGCTTACTCTGAAGAGTAAACATCAAATTAACCTTCCTCATCCAAACCTTAGTAGAGAAATGAACAGGTTGATAGAAAAGATGAAAAGCATTGAAAAATATTTGGGGAAAAAAGTTGAAGTAATTATTGATCGTCCATTAGGATCAAAACATCCAAAGTACGATTATTATTATCCAGTAAATTATGGATACATCCCTGATACGATCTCAGGTGATGGTGAAGAAATTGATGCTTATGTTTTAGGCGAATCAAACCCGATTGACAGATTCTGCGGTATTGTTATTGGAGTAATTACACGGGAAAATGATAATGAAGATAAACTCGTTGTTGCAGATGCAATAAACACCTATTCAAAAGAGCAAATAAGGTCGTTGACAGAATTTCAAGAGAGGTATTTCAAATCAGAAATTATATGTCTTGAATTAAAATGAAAATCCATGAAATGCAAACGCAAGTAGCTACCAAACACAAAAAGTATATATTGTGACTAAACTGAATTAGGAAATCTACGGCTTAACAATCTGGTGATTCATACAGACAAGCTTTTCAAAGATATCAGCAGGCACCGGAGGACTGTAAAGAAACCCCTGCACCTGTTCACAACCGCATGTTAGAAGCGAGTCTGCCTGTTCAGATTTTTCTACACCTTCCGCAATTACTTTCAGTTTTAAGCTATGTGCAAGAACGATTATTGCCTGTATAATGGCCCAGTCACTGGAATCATCTTTAATATCAGAGACAAAAGATCTGTCAATCTTGATTTTATCGATTGGGAATTTTTTCAGATAACTTAACGATGAATAACCGGTCCCGAAATCATCAATCGAAATCTTTACATCCATGGCTTTAAGTTCTTTTAGAGTACGCAGAGTCTGTTCCGGATTTTTCATACCAAGGCTTTCAGTTATTTCGAGTTCCAGATACTCTGGTTCAAGGTTCGCATCATGCAGAGCCTTTTTTATGGTTGAAACAAGATTGTGCTGTTGAAACTGTCGTATTGATAAATTTACCGAAATGGTCAGGGGCAATCCAAGCTTTGCATGCCATTCACGCAATTGGCAACAAGCGGTGCGTAGAACCCATTCTCCTATTGGTACTATAAGACCGGTTTCTTCCGCGATCGGAATAAATTCACCAGGAGGAATCATTCCCAGATCAGGGTGTCTCCACCTGATAAGCGCTTCAGAGCCGGTAATCTTTCCAGTCGCAAGATTAATGAGCGGCTGGTAGAATACTACGAACTCCTTATGCCGCAAAGCTTTTCCAATGCTAAGTTCCAATGTCAATTGCTCGAACGCTTTCGCATTCATTGCCGGCTTATAATGCTGGTAATTGTTAATACCAAGCTCTTTTGCCCGAATCAATGCGGCTTCAGCATTCTTTAGAATCATGTCCAGCTCGTTACCATCTAATGGGAAAATACTGATTCCGATGCTTATTGTTACATACAGTTCATGATCAGAAAGTTTCAAAGGCTCTGAACAAATAGAAAGAATTCTTTTAGCGACTCGTGCAGCATCCTGTTGTTGAGAAATATCTTCCAGAATAATAGCGAATTCATCATTTCCGAGTCGGAAGACTGAATCGATCTCTCTCAAACTTGATTTTAAACGAGACCCGATAATCTGGAGCAGCTGATCGCCCGCGGTGAATCCCAACGTATCGTTGATTAATTTGAAACGGTTAAGATCAACCAGTAGTACTGCCATCATGTTCTTTTTTCGTTTTGCATGATTAATTAAAAAAGAGAGGCGGTCATTAAGCAGTAAACGGTTTGGGAGCCCGGTTAGCATGTCATAGTAAACATTTGAATGTGAATTTTGCAAATCGTTGGGGTTTTGGGGTCTGTTGCAGGAAAAAAATCCTATATAAGAAATGACATCCTTGCTTTCATCATAAATACTAATCACTGTTAAAAATACAAGATAGATCTCACCATCTTTTCGTCTGTTCCAGATTTCGCCTTGCCAAAATCCGTTTTTTTTAATCTCCTCATCTAATTTTTGGTAAAATTCGACTTCATGACGATTGGATTTCAAGAATGAAGCTTTTTTCCCTATGAGATCTTCAGATGAAAAACCGGTTATAGCAGTAAAGGCCGAATTAATTTTTATAATTGTGAAATTTGAATCAGTTGTAATTATGCCATCTGAAATATTTTCGAAAATCGCCTGACATTGTTCCAGCGGTAAATTTATCATCTTGGGATGAGTTACCTTTGGAATTGTGGCTTTTACTTGATCTCCATTTACACACTTCCCATTTGGCGATAGTGGAGTCGTTCTGAGCTTTTTAGGCTCTTTTTCAGGCGGTTTAAAATTTTTTATTTTTTTATTCATATTGTTGTTATAATTACTCAGATTTTTTAAATTATAACACCATCAGGATAGCGATTCAATGGAAAAGGTTGTTGGTTTGCAGATGATACTTAATCGTGAACAGTAATTAGAATTGAAAAATCGAGGTGTTTCGCGAGTACTTAATCCGATATTTTTCGAATAGTTTCTCAACAGATTGAGCAATTGTACTTTTAGAATTCATAATGAAAATTCAATTAATTAGCTTCTGTTCAGAATTAACATATGCACCCTCTAAATCCCCCGCAGGGCTTAGTAGAGACGTCCGGCCGAATGTCTCTATTAAGCCCTTTCGGGGAATTTAGGGGGCGATAAATTTCGTGTGTTACAAAAATACAGTTATTTTGAACAAATACTAATTACAATATATTTATACATAAAAAATAAAATTCTAATCTGAATGTTTAGAAGAGGTGCAACTCTGCAGGTTCTGAATATATTTTCCATGGTAATCCAGATACCGTTAATATACCTATTATATATAAAAGAGCGGTTAAAAGACATTTTTCTCAAGTAACAAGGAATCAATTGTGGCAGAATTGGGTGTATCGACCGAATTGAAGTCACAGGAAAAGTTGCTTTTTCCTGAAAATGTGCACAAATACAGGACTCATACCTGTAATCAACTTCGCAAAGCCGATATTGGACAACATGTTCGGCTCAGTGGTTGGATTAATAATAGACGGGATCATGGCGGGGTTCTTTTTATCGATTTACGAGACCATTATGGAATGACACAGGTTGTTATTTATCCTGATCGTGAGTTTCAGAATAGCAATTGCTCATCTTCACAAAGAGACCGTGATACGGTTTGATGGAATATTAGCTGCACGGGCTGATGATGCCATAAATCCTAATCTGCCGACCGGCGAAGTAGAACTTGTTGCGCATGAGCTATGAGGTCCTTGGGGAGAGTGAAATTACTCCCTTTACGATTTTTCCTGAAGATGCAGCACCGGAAGATATGCGCTTGCAGTATCGGTATCTGGATTTGCGTAGAAGCAAATTGCATCAGAATATTCTTCTGAGATCGCAGGTGATTGCGCATCTTCGTCGAGTGATGACGGAAAAGGGTTTCAATGAATTTCAGACACCTATTCTTACCAGTTCATCACCTGAAGGTGCACGGGATTTTCTCGTTCCATCACGACTTCATCCTGGAAAATTTTATGCACTACCACAGGCGCCACAGCAGTTCAAGCAGCTTCTGATGGTTGCAGGTTTTGATCGTTACTTTCAGATTGCACCATGTTTCAGAGATGAAGATGCGAGGGCAGATCGTTCTCCCGGTGAATTCTATCAACTGGATATTGAGATGTCGTTTGTGACACAGGATGATATTTTCCTGGTTGTTGAGGATGTGCTCGATAGTACATTTGAGTAAATTTGCATCAAAGAAATTTTGACAAACCTCCGTTCAAACGGATTCCTTTTCGTGAGTCAATGCTTAAATATGGAACTGACAAACCAGATTTGAGAAATCCACTTGAAATTCAGGATGTTTCTGAGATCTTCTTGAAATTCCGGTTTTAAAGTATTCAGTTATACTGTCGCAGAGGGTGGGGTTGTTCGTGCAATTACAGTTAAAGGTGCAGCATCACAACCAAGAGCGTTTTTTGACAGAATGGTGGAATTCGCTCAGTCGGTAGGTTCTCAGGGTCTTGCATATCTTGTCTGGAATGATGCTGGCGTAAAGGGACCGATTGCGAAAGTTTCTTGATCAGGAAAAATTGGATCAACTTGCTAAGCAACTTAATGCGGGAACTGGTGATGCGGTTTTCTTTGTCTGTAATGATGTGAAGAAAGCCAACAAGATTGCCGGAGAGATTACGGACAAAACTTGGGACTGATCTTAAACTGATTGAGCAGGATATCTATCGTTTCTGCTGGATAACTGATTTCCCGATGTATGAATTTAATGATGAGCACAAGAAAATTGATTTCTCACATAATCCATTTTCTATGCCGCAGGGTGGAATGGATGCACTTATAAATAAAGATCCTCTTGATATTCTTGCCTATCAGTACGATATTGTTTGTAATGGTATTGAGTTGTCAAGCGGAGCAATACGAAATCATCAGCCGGAAGTAATGTACAAGGCTTTTGAGATTGCAGGATATCAACGAAAAGGAAGTTGATGAAAAGTTTTCCGGAATGATCAATGCATTCCGTTTTGGCGCGCCTCCTCATGGTGGTATTGCTCCGGGAGTTGATAGAATGGTAATGCTTCTTGCTGATGAACCAAATATCAGAGAAGTTGTTGCTTTCCCGATGAATCAGAAAGCTCAGGATCTTATGATGAAAGCTCCTGCAGAAGTTTCTGATAAACAGCTGAAAGAACTGCATCTTAAAATCGTCAAGTTTTCTGAGCTTGATCTATGGAACGTAGAGCACTTTACGTTCGGTAAAACCGGTCTTGTAAGTACTTCTGCTGCTGATTTAATAGTATGGCCTGTAAAGGCCATGACTGCTCATTCCCATGGATGATTCACAGACCGATCATCTAAAAGCATACGGCATCGTATATAAAATGCTCCTTAGTGGTCAGAAAGTGTATTGGCTTCTCAATTACCGGGGTGGTTCATTTGCTGCTGAGGTCTCCCGTGATCTGGAGCTGATGGTCAAAGTGGCAGGTGTCAGTACACCAAAAATCACCTCTGATGATTACAACCAGATACTTTCCACCATTGAAAATAACAATATGGAAAAAGTGACTTCTTGAAAAACCTCCAAAGATCGCAGTTTATACTCCTCCGAATAAATTACCCTGGGATGATGCAGTTACGCTCGCCTTAACTTATGCAGATATTCCCTATGATAAAATTTACGATAAAGAAGTCGTATCTGGTAAATTAAGTCAATACGACTGGCTGCATCTGCATCATGAGGATTTTACCGGACAGTATAGCAAATTTTACAGTGGATTTGCCCAGGCAACCTGGTATCAGCAGAATAAATTGGAAATGGAAAAGCTGGCGCAGAGTCTTGGTTTTAAAAAGGTCAGTGATTGTAAAAAAGCTGTTGCGCTTGCGATCAGAAAATATGTAGAGAATGGCGGATTTCTCTTTGCGATGTGCAGTGCGACAAATACTCTCGAGATTGCTCTGGCTGCCCTTGGTACTGATATTGTCGATAAAGTTTACGATGGCGATGGTATCGATCCTGATTACAACAGCAAACTTAACTTTGACAACTGTTTTGCATTAGTGATTTCACAATTCAAACCGATGCTGCGACAACTTACTTTGATAATATAGATGTAAATCTTGTAAATACACCGATGCGTATCGATGCAAAAAATTTCCAGTTGTTTGATTTCAGTGCCAAACTGGATCCCGTTCCTGCCATGCTTATTCAGAATCATCAGGACAACGATAAAAGGTTTTCATGGATTATTGACATCTTTCAATCGGAATATCATTAAGAAAAGTGTTATTATTCTTGGTGAAGTTCCGGGAACAAATATGGTCAACTATATTCATGGGGTAGTTGGCAAAGGGCAGTTTGCCTACCTTGGTGGTCATGATCCTGAAGATTACTCTCATGCTGTCGGAGATAAGCCGACAATGCTTGAACTGCACAAAAATTCTCCCGGATACCGATTGATTCTTAATAATGTCCTCTTTCCTGCTGCAGAGAAGAAAGAAAAGAAAACCTGATGCCTAAAAATCGTAAAGAGATTATTTCCTGGGTCCTCTATGATTGGGCAAATTCAGCATTCTCCTTGACTGTTATGGCTGGATTTTTTCCTGTTTTTTTTAAAAGTTTCTGGTCTGCAGGAGTTGAACCGACGGTTAGTACCGCCAGGCTTGGATTGGGAAATGCAACTGCGGGATTGATTGTTGCGCTGCTATCACCGTTTTTAGGAGCGCTTGCTGATGCTGGACGGGCGAAAAAGAAGATGCTGGTATTGTTTGTCTTTGTTGGTGTTGTCAGTACGGGAAATCTTTTTTTCATAGGACAGGGTAATTGGCTGTTTGCGATATTCTGTTTTGTATTTGCCTGTATCGGTTTTAATTGCGCAAATCTGTTTTATGATTCGCTTCTCATCGATGTATCACCAAAAGAAGATATGGACATGATCTCATCAATGGGATATTCGATCGGATATTTGGGATGCGGTTTACTTTTTCTTTTAAATGTGATCATGGTAAGTAAACCATCTTTATTTGGACTGGATGGTCCCGCGAGAGCTGTCAAGGTATCATTTATTCTTGCGTCAGCATGGTGGCTGGTATTTTCATTTCCGCTTTTTTTGTTTGTTAAAGAAAAATTCTACACTGGCGCAGCGTCTGCGGCATCTCTCTTTTCGCGAAGTTTACAAAGATTGTCAGCTACATTCCATAAAATAATAACTGACAAAACACTGGTATTTTTCCTTATTGCATACTGGTTGTATATTGATGGGTTGAACACATTTGTGCTTATGTCAGTTGATTTTGGAATGTCAATAGGTATTTCTTCAAAGGCATTGATGATTGCTTTACTGGTTGTACAATTTGTCGCGTTTCCATCCGCACTTGTATTCGGTTTTCTCTCCCGGAGATTTGGAGCGTTTGCGATGATTATTGTCGGTATAGTTATTTACCTGTTAGTGTCAGGGGTGGGTGCACTGCTCCTTAGAACGCAAACCGATTTTATCATATTGGCGGGAATTACGGGAATCGCACAGGGTGGAATTCAGGCTTTGAGCAGATCTTATTTTGGAAAGCTGATCCCTGCATCAGAATCTGCAGATTATTTTGGCTTTTATAATGTTGTCGGCAGATTTGCGGTGATCATCGGCCCTGCAGTGGTGGGTATGGTCGCTCTATTGACCCGTAAAGCCGGCCTTTCATCACATCTCGCTTCACGGGTAGGAATGTCTTCTTTAGCAATACTATTTATAAGTGGAGGTCTGCTTCTTTTATGGGCAGAACTTAACAAGAAGACAATAGCCGAGTAGTAAAATTATTTTTCAGAAAGACATTTTTACAGGTAAGCTCTATGACAGGTAAAGGGAAACCGAAATCAGGAGATATTGAAACAACAATGATGGAAGTTCGGCGATTTGATGCCGAGATTTCCCCGGATGAATACAAGAATCTTCCGAAGAATCCGCTCTATATTATCCTTGATAATTTAAGAAGTGCTTTTAATGTAGGTTCTATTTTCAGGTTATGCGATACTATGCGTGTATGTGGTCTTTACCTCTGTGGTTATACTGCTCATCCGCCGCATATCAAACTTGAGAAGACATCGCTTGGTACAATTGAGTATGTTCCATGGAAATGGTTTGAGAAGACAACAGATGCTGTTCGTTATCTTCAGGAGCAGAACATTCCAGTATGGGCTGCAGAAACCACATCACAGTCAAAATCATATCTGCAGGTTGAAATCCCTTCTAAAGTAGGAATAGTGTTTGGAAATGAGGCTTTGGGAATAGATCCTGAAGTGCTTGCCATGTGTGATGATTATATTGAAATACCACTGTATGGGTTTAAGAATTCGATGAATGTGGCAACATCATGCGCGGTAGTTGGTTTTAAGGTGCTTGAGAAATTAGCTTACAATGTTGACTCTATTCATAGTATCACCAAGTGCGATTCCTGTACGTAAATTACATTCTTACATAGTTCAAATTCGCGAAACCATTATTCTATAATATGTATTTTGATGTCAGAGTAAGTCTAAGAGTTCGTGAATGTGTTGAGAATCCTGCTGTTTCTGAATTGATGGGTCGAATTTTGAGAGAATATTTTAGTAGATAATGTGAAGAAAAAGCTGGAACTTCGCGATAGAATCAGCAATAAACATAGCTCGAATTCTGGTATACCGCAAACCTGATCATTCTTATCTTTTTTAGGGAAGGAATATATTATTGGTATCCGTTAAACCAGTATTTCTTATCATCAAAGTAAAATCTTCTTTTTGAAGTCATGTTAGAATTGTCCTTTTTATAAGACGTCCCTCTTTATTTACATTCAGTTTGATAGTGGCTAAATCTTTTTAGACTTAGAAAGCACTTTCATGTGCAGTTTACAAAGATATCTATTAATCTATGCGCAAATTCTTTTACGGTCATTTAAATGAAAAAGTAATATATACATTTACTGGGATAATTTTTGCGATGGTAATTCCTTTTTACCTGGTTTGGTCTGATTACTTAATACTTAAATCATTTCTAAATGCAAGAATTGGATTTATACAAATTTATATCTCATTTAAAGTGATTATTAATTATGAATAAATTGTCAGTTGTTATAATAACATTTAATGCTGAACCACATCTGGAAGACTGTTTTAAAAGTATAGAATCAATTGCAGATGAGATAGTTGTGCTTGACTCCTTCAGCACAGACAGAACCCATGAAATCGCATTGGCTTTCAATGTCAAATTTTCTCAACGTAAGCCGGTAAGCCTGATTGATCAAATGCGATTCGCAGTTGATTCTGCATCAAATAACTGGGTCTTTTGCATTGATCAGGATGAACGCGCAACACCTGAATTAGTAAATGAAATCGGAGCTCTTAAAAAAAACGTATTTACATGTGATGGCTATTTAATCAATCGTCTCAATTTTTACATAAAAGACTGGTTTAAGGCTTGCGGATGGTATCCTGATTCGAAACTGCGTCTTTTCGATCGAACAAAAGGATATTGGGGTGGTAATGAACCTCATTATAAACTGGTTATGAATAAAGGGACGAAAGTAACGCGTATTTATGGTCAGCTGCTTCATTACTCATATAAGGACATATCAACACAGATTCAGAAAATGGAACAGTTTTCCTTGCTTTTTGCACAGAATCGTTTACAGAAAGGTAAGTATCCTTTTCTAAGATTCCGAATCGTATTTGATCCAGTTTACCGCTTTATAAGCGCATTCTTTTTTAAAGGTGGTATCAGATATGGAATGCGTGGGTTTATCTGTTCCTGGATACTTGCATTCTATGTATTCAGTAAATATGCAAAGATCTGGGAAGGATTACAGTATCGAAGCGGCAAATGTAAAATAATTCATCCTGAGCGACTGAAAAATTTGTAGAATAAATTCTGACCACATTTTAAAGAGCCCTGATTAGTACTAGTTCCGCGGGATACTTGATAAACCTCTAAGCATATTCAATAGTAAAAGATATAGACCTCCATTATTCTTAAATAATTTTTTATTATAAATCTATAATTAATTTTGGTATTATCATGGACAATTTAGTTAAAAACGGGTTTAAATAAAAACCCCATAAGCACATTCAAAGTTCTTACTAAATCATCAGGATCATCGAATTATTATTGAACACTTCTGCTTCCTGTAAGATTTTCGCTAAAACCCAAATCAAGGAGAGTTGTATGCAGTTAAGGCTGATGACTTTTGTGGTCACTCTTTTCTCTTTTATGGCAGGTATGGCTTATTCACAATGTACTTCTCAAGGTGATGAAGATTTAAATGAGCAGAGCGAGTTTATTGCGGATACTACCACTGGAAATGATACGATGCCCGGAAATGAAACTGATACTGCTCAGAACGGAAATGAAACAGATACCACAATGAATAATGATACTACTGAATCTGATACCACTCAAGACGGTACTGAACCGGATACCTCAATGGATCAACAGAATGGTAATGAGAGTGATACAAGTATGCGCCAGGATGAAAATGGTGGATCAGGAATGCAGATACCACCTTTTAATCCACAAGCGATTGATTCTTTTCCTGGCAACATTTTGTCCATAGATTCAGTATCATCCGATGGAGAGAAGGTAGTAAGAGTAACTATGCTTACTGATCAAGGAGATACAGCTAAGGTTTTTTTGGGTCCGGAATCATTTGTTAAAGATTTGAATCTTACTGCAAATGAAGGTGATTCAATAACTGTAGTTGGCTCTAAGAGCAGTGATTCCAATAATCAGACTCTTATTGTTGCCCAAAAAGTTGTTAAAGATGGAGCAACATATCTTTTTCGTGATGAAAAAGGTAATCCCTTCTGGCCTGAACAAAATCAGTGATAAAAAAATATAAGAAGTGTGAAGTTTGAAGCGGAGTGGTTCTCTTTCTTCAACTTCAACTTCTTTTATTTACATTCTCCTGCAACTATACTGAATACTATTCTTATAATTACAAGCGTTTTACTTGCCATACTGCGTCTTTTCCTTTAATTATCCTTCGCATTGAGGTATATTCTCCTTTCTGGAGGAATACATGAACAGGTCAGTTGTGGCGATTATTAGATGTGAATCATACGATCAAAAACTGGTCGAAAATGCTGTTAGAAATGGTATTGAATTGATTGGTGGAATCAGTCAATTTGCCAAAGCAGATGAAAAAATACTTTTGAAACCAAATGTATTACGGGGAAATGATCCGGACCGTTGCGTGACAACACATCCATCGATATTCCGTGCTGTTGCCAAAATCTTTCTTGAACAAAAAGTAAAACTGTTTTATGGCGATTCTCCTGGTGATCCACTGTCAACCTCCGCAGCACTGAAAAAGTCCGGGTTTACTTCTATTGCTGATGAATTGAATATCACCCAGGCTGATTTTGATCACGGCCAGGATTGCCCCTTTCCGGAAGGTGTTCTGAACAAACGTTTAACAATAGCTAATGCGGTACTGTCTTGCGATGGTGTTATCAGTTTACCAAAGCTAAAAACGCATGGTCTTACTCGCCTTACAGGTGCAATTAAAAATCAGTATGGTTGTGTTCCAGGGATGAAAAAAGGCCAGTATCATGCGCAATATCCCGATGTGTATGAATTCAGTAAGCTTCTTGCGGATATTACATTGTTTGTAAAACCGCGTCTCTATATAATGGATGCAATATTTGCGATGGAAGGTAATGGACCGCAAAGTGGAGATCCAAAAAAACTCGGGTTGATACTCTTGTCTACTGATCCTGTTGCAATAGATACGGTTGCAAGCACTATCGTGTGCCTCAATCCTGAATTTGTTCCGCCGATTTTGTTTGGTAAGAATGCTGGATTGGGGACCAATGATTTGAATGAAATAGAAATTACAGGTGAGCCTATCGAGCAAGTGCAGGACAAAACGTTTAATGTAGTTCGTAAACCACCGGTTTCTTTACCAGGGAATCGGTTTTTATCAGAAATTCGCCGATTGTTTATCCCTCGCCCGGTAATTGATAAAAGTAAATGCGTTGTATGTAAAAAATGTATCGAGGTCTGTCCGGTTGATCCTAAAGTATTGAGTATGAAAGTTAATAAAAAAACACCTCAGTATGATTACGGGCGATGTATACGATGTTATTGTTGCCACGAGATGTGTCCGGCAAAAGCAATACATATTCACGATACTGCGCTAAAAAGGCTGCTTCCATTTCTGTCTTATCTATCCCTGTTCTTTTCTGTCAGGTTTAGTAAGAGAGTATCCCAAAAGTCAATCAACAACAAATGTTCTGAATAGAATTCAATGGATCTTGAGAAAAAATTAAAACCGTCAGTTATTCCGGTATTCCCCGGCGATTTGAAAAAAAACGATGCACTTTTTTTGTACGGTGCTATTGAAGGGGAGAAAAATTTCGTTTTTTCCTATGAACAGGAAACCAGTGAAGTTGTCCATGGTCCATCATGCAAAATACAGAATGAAATTGATGTTGATAAATGCGCAATCGATGGGGTACCGGTTATCGAACGCAGAGGTGGTGGGGGAACGGTTGTCCTGTCAAAGGGAATGTGCATAATAATAATCGTAGGCTTTCGAAGAGATCGAACCGCGTTACCGATTTTCAGAGAAATTCATGCGGCGATGATTTCTATTCTAAAGTCTGAGGGTATCGATAAACTTGAGCAGCAGGGTATTAGCGATATCACACTTGATAATAAAAAAATTCTGGGAAGTTCACTTTACCTGGGAACGAAACCGCCTTTGTATTATTATCAATCATGCCTGATGGTATCATCAGAAATAGGGCTCCTTGGCAGGTATTTAAAACATCCACCAAGAGAACCAGAGTACAGGAAGAGCAGATCACATGACTCTTTCTGTACAACGTTACTACGTGCAGGACACGTACTTTCACCCTCGGCAATCTGCTCTTTATTCAATAGCAGACTTCCGGAGATGATATCATAAAGAAAAGGCAGATGTGGTTATGAAGGTTATAGCAAGTATAGAACTGGGCATTAGTAAACTGCTGTAATTAAAAGAAGTACTTGAAGAATTATGGGGAAATTCGCATAATTTGAGTAGTTAGATTTAAAAACAAGATAAAAAGAAAAATAATTACTTAGAGAAAGATTTGATGAAGAAGGACTGCAGATGGTAATTGTTCTCTATCATCCACGAGGATATGCATACAATCCAAAAAAACCGCATATCAGTTCAGTTGCATGTGTAATGCCTCCAATTGGACTTGCATCAATCGCAGCAGTCTTGCGTAAAGCAGGTCATGAAGTGACTATAATGGATGGTGCTTTACAGCCAAGCATATCCAATATTGAATGGGCGAAGAAAATCTGTGCATTGAAACCGGATATGGTCGGCTTTTCTGCAACGACCTCAGCATTTCAGGATGCTTATGATGTATGCTCAAAAATTAAATCACTTAATCCGGATTGTAAAACACTTTTTGGTGGAGTACATGTTTCATGGGGAAGAGGTGAGATACTCAGCCAGTTTAAATGTATAGATTATATTATCGCAGGCGAAGGCGAAATCGCTATTCGTGCTTTAGCTGAAGGAGAGCTGCCTTCATCATTGGATAGAGTCTATTATAGAGATGGAAAAAAGATCCTTCGCGGTACTGGTATGGTGCCCCATGTTCCGCTTGATGAGTTACCGTTTCCTGCTTATGATTTATTGCCCGGGTTTCCATCAAAATATCTGATGCCACTATTTAGTTATCCCAAACACCCGGGAGCCAATATAATCTCCTCCCGCGGATGTGTTTTCCAATGCACCTATTGTGACCGGTCGGTTTTTGGCAAAAGTTTCCGGTGGAATTCGCCAGAGTATACGTTCCAGCAGATGCTTTGGTTAAAGAGAGATTTCGGAGTAAAACATTTTAATTTTTATGATGATCTTTTTACTTTAAATAGAGAACGGGTTGCTGAATTGTGCAACCGGATTGCCTCAAGTAAAATATCGATTACCTTTAACTGCATAGTGAGGATCGGGTATATCGATAAAGAGCTCATTATGCTTCTGAAGCGGGGCGGTTGCTGGATGGTATCGGTAGGGATAGAATCCGGAGATCAAAAGTTACTTGATTCTCATAAAGATGGCTTGTCTCTGGATGCAATCCGGCGTGATGTCAACTTGCTCCATGAGTCAGGTCTATGGGTAAAGGGACTTTTCATGATGGGCTTTCCGGGAGAAACAGAGCAAAGCATAATAAAAACCAGGGAATTCGCACTTTCATTGCCACTTAAAGATGCCAATATCACCGCATTTACTCCTTTCCCTGGTGCACCGATTTCAGCAGAAATCAATAAGTGGGGAAAATTTGACAATAACTGGTCAAAATTGGATTGTGTAAATTTTGTGTTCATTTCTAACGAGATTAAAAAGAAAGATATACTGCTCAAACACTATGGAGCATTTTATAAAGAATTTTACAATCGACCTTTCATGCGGCACCATGTCTACCCAAGAATGCTCTTGCAAGCACCTCATAGTTTTGGACGGATTATCAAGAACTCTGCCCAGTTTACTCAGTTTACCAGATCACTGGAGCATAAATAAAGTTAACTGAGTAGATAATTGATGATAGCTGGTGTTATCTGGTCGATACTGGAGACTTTTGAAAAGAATCGCGCAAAGGGTCCAAGGACAATTAATGGCACTGCGTTTTCAGTGTGACTACCAGTCGAAAGGTCTTCGATATTTCCATGATCGCTGCTAAGGATAAATGTAGTGTCTGCAGGAATCGTATCGAGTATTCCACAGAGAAATTTGTCAATCAGCTTCAGTAACTCAACAGCTTTTTCCATTGATGTTGAATGGCCGATAATATCGGATGTAAAACTTTCAAATAAAGTCAAATCGTTTTGAGATGCAATAGTAGACAAGTGTTGTCCTGCGATTTCGGGTAGGATAGTTTTAATTGAGGGAAGTAAATGAGATCTGTTAATATCCCAGTATACTGCGTTGTTTTTTAGCAAATCGTCAATAGTCCGGAATGGAATGTCAGCAGCATAAACACAATGAGTAGTAACACTATGGGTTAGTTTTCCCTGTGCGACTTTTTCAAAGTAGCTTTCTGAATACGCGTTTGCAAAGGTCGCTTTCAGGCCGTTGTCGGTGACTTTTTTAAGAATAGAATGTGAATGTATTAGCTCAATCAATTGCTGATTGGGGAAAGCCGGGAGATGAAAACCAAGAAATGCCGGTGCATTAATTCCGGTAAAGAGAGCTGTTTGACCTGTTGCACTTTGTGGAATCCCTTTAACACCGAGACATGCATCAATACCCTTAACCAGAATAGATTCTTCTTCAACTAATATTCCGTCAATTAATTTACAGTTGATTTTCTTCTCAAATTCAGGCAAGCCGTAGGTGAAGAGCGGGTTATTATGGTCAGCTTTACCGAGTCCGAAACCATCCAGAAAGATGAATAAAACCGATTTCATAAGTAAATTAGTCTGTGAGGTGAATTTAAATTAAATAATCAGCCATATTAGTGTTATCTATCTCTTAAAGAATATAGTAAATTTTCAATAACATTCATATTCAGTAATGATTCCTGAAGTGAGAATGATAGGGTACTTATTCCCAGAATAGCATTAGTAAAATCAGCAATTTCAAGTGCGTAGAGATTACAGTCATCAACATTAATACGGAGGATTCTCTCATTGGAAACAATGGTTATTTCTCCTTTATCGCCGGCGAAGGTATCCGGGATTTCGATTATTCCATCAGTACCTATGATTGTAGAGTGCATCTCTCTGAATGCATTGAAGCCACTATTGACGGTTGCAATTACACCGTTTTCATACCTGAGAATTCCTGAAAATAAAGTATCAACATCATTGTGATTATTGCTAACTGCTTTGTATGCAGAAGGCAGACAGTTCATGATCATACCGATGAAGTTAACAGGATAAGATCCGACATCATAAAGTGAACCACCACCCAGTTCAGGTTGCAATTTAATATCACTGATGTTATTGAGAAAAAAACGGAAAGTTGAGTTAATTTGTCTGATTTCACCAATAGCTTTGTTTTTCAGGAGTTCATTTACTTTTTTTATCCGATCCGAATACCTGTACATAAAAGCTTCCATTAATAAACGGTCATATTTAATGGAAGTATCAATCATCTGTTCACATTCTTTTACATTAAGAGCTATTGGTTTTTCACACAACACATGTTTCCCGCGTTGCAGCGCCTTGATTGTCCATTCTTTATGCAAGGAATTAGGTAGAGGAATGTAAACTGCATCAACTTCGGGATCATCTAATAGTGTATCATAGGAGAGATAAGATTTAACACAATCAGAATTATGTTCATATTCATTAATTTTGTTAATATCTCTTGAGGCAACTGCATATAATAATGAATTTTCATTTTTTTTAATAGCCGGGATTACTTTGTTTTTCGCAATTCTTGCTAAACCAAGAATCCCCCACTTTACTATTTTGCTCATTCTATAACCCGATAACTATATAGTGTAAGAAAAGATTTTATTTATTCCTGAATAGTGCATTTAAGACTGTTGAGAGTGAGAAAAAATTTTTTTCAAAAGAAAAGAAAAGCCATATCCTGCACAAGCAAGGAGAATTATTGTCGCACCTGCAGTGAGGTCAAGATAAAAGGCCAGAATCAAACCCAGAGTGGTAAAAATAATCCCAAGCATGGTGGAAAAAATCATCATCCGTTTTAGATCATTAGTAAACATTTCCGCAATGGATGCCGGTATGGTGAAAAGAGCAATAACCAGAATAAGTCCTACTGCTTTTATAAGCATGACAACAGTCAAGGCAATCATACAGAGAATCAGATAATAGAGGGCTGTTACAGGTATACCGCTTATGGAAGCGAATTCTTCATCATAAGACATACCCAGGATTTCCTTGTAAAGAAACAAAATCGATCCGATGATGATGATATCGAGTAAACCCATTAATAAAAGGCTGGATGCTGGCACCGCCATAATACTTCCAAACAAATAGCTCATCAGATCAACAAAATATCCAGGGCGTAAGTCAATTAAAATTATTCCTATTGCCATTCCAACTGCCCACATGACCCCGATAACAGTATCAGAACGCTCTCTTCTCTTTCTGGAAATAAAGCCCATAAGAAAAGATGATACAAGAGAGAATGGAACAGTTCCAGCCATAGGAGGCCAGCCAAGAAAAGCGCTCAGGCCAAGTCCTCCGTAAGCGGCATGCGCAACACCGCCTGCAAGAAAAGACAATCTGTTTACAACAACCAGTGAACCGACAATGCCTGTAGCAATGCTCACAAGTATGCCGGTAAGAAGTGCATTGCGCATAAACTCATACTGGAAAATATCAATCATGAGAATCCTGCTTTTTGTGATTGTGAGAATCAAAGACACGGTGAGGAATTCCATGAGCGATTATATCAACAGGGCATCCAAAGGTCTTCGTGATTGTTTCTTCATCTAACTTTCCGTCCGGGTGGAAGTGTACATCGACATTAACACACGCAACAGATTTGATATACTTTGATAAAACACCGATATTATGGGTTACAAGGACAATAGTAGTCCCATTTTTGTTTATTTTCAGAAGGTATTCATAAATTTCATCTTCACCGGTGGTATCAACACTGGCAGTAGGTTCATCGAGAAATAAAATGACCGGCTCAGAAACTATAGCTCTGGACAATAGCACTTTTTGCCTTTGTCCACCTGACAAATCAGCAATACTGCGTTTACGGACATCAATTAAACCCAGCTGCTCAAGAACATAATCCGCCCGTTCGTGATCTTTTTTTGTAAACGGTTTTCCAAGACCCCTTGTCGATGTCAATCCCATCAGAACAACATCGTGCGCCGTAATGGGAAAACCTTTGTTCAAATTGGTTTCCTGAGGAATATACCCGGCTTTGAAACGTGATTTCAGAGGCGTTTCCCCAAGCAGCTGTATTGTTCCGGAATGTGGTTTAATCATTCCAAGTATAAGACGCAAAAGAGTGGTTTTTCCGCCTCCGTTAGGTCCAATGATTCCGAAGAAATCACCATTGTCTATTGCAAACGAGGCATTGCGGATTGCAACTGTCGACCCGTATGAAAATCCCACATTTCGAACTTCTATTGCTTTTTCACCCATTACTTACATTTACCTATGAGTTGTGCTACATGCAGCAGATTTTTATCCCAGTTCTCAGCCAGGTCATCAGCAATAACGGTTTGAGCACCTATCTCATGTGCGATCTGCTGGGCTGATTGAGAGGAAAACTGGGGTTGTATAAAAATGGTCTTTATATTCTTTTCTTTTGCTAATGATACTATCTGAGCAAGTTCTTTAGGGCTTGGCTCTTTTCCGTCAATCTCAATAGGGATCTCCTGTAAATTGAATTCCCGCGCAAAATACCCCCATGCAGGATGAAAGACCATGAAAGCAAAAGGACGGGGACAGTCAGTAAGAATTGCTTTGATATTACTTTGCAAAGTATCGATTTCTGTTATGAAATCTTTGTAATTTTGTAAATAAGTATCTTTATGAACAGAATCTGATGCAGAGAGGCTGAGCATTATTTTCTTTGACAATATTTTGACCAGTTCAGGAGAAAGCCAGATATGTGGATCTAATCCCTCATCATGATCAGAACCACCATCATGGTGGCCATGTTCTGTTGCTTCAATCTTTTCAATACCGCTATCAAGAGGAATAATCTGAAGATTCTTAGCACTATTTTTGATTCTGGGGACCCAGGCCTTTTCAAAATCAATGCCGATTGTAAAAAACAGACGAGCTTGTGAAAGACCAGCCATCTGAGATGGACGAGGCTCATATGAATGAGGTGATGACCCTGGGGGCACCAGTACCGCTACATCGACCAGATCACCGCCAATTTTTTCTACAAAGAACTTTTGGGGTGCTATCGACACAAATACCTTCATATTTTGAGAATCGGGCCCCTTTTTTGAACAGGAGATTATCATTAAAATCAGTAACAAGGCCATTAATTTACCAATTAAACGCATTAACCCTCCTGAAAAAAAAGTTATTCATTCTCATTTAGATTGATTGAAAATAGTTTAAGCCTCCTCATTTTAAGTTCGACAATTTAAATCAGAGGCCAAAAATTACAAGAAATACTATTAAAAAAGGAATTTAAGTGGAATGATAGCTATTTTTAAGCAATAATTTGATTATATTTACTAAATTTATAAACAATAAAGTAAATGAATTCAGGAGCTACCCCATAATGAAACTTTCTACAAAAGCGCGCTACGGATTACGAGCAGTAATTGAAATTGCTAAATATTATGGATCCGAAACCCCGGCAAAACGAAAAAATATCGCATCAAATCAGGATATTTCTGATTCTTATTTAGAAAACATACTCATTGTTTTAAAAAACAATAGAATTATTGATACAACTCGCGGTGCCAATGGGGGATACGTGCTATGCAAATCACCATCAGAAATATCAGTCTATGATGTAATATATTCATTGGAAGGCCCAATGGATCTTGTTGATTGTGTTGGAAATGCGAAAAATTGCGAAAAAACCTCAACGTGTGCTGCAAGAACCATTTGGAAGGAGCTTTCTGAACAGTGGAAATCAACACTTGAAAAAATTACTCTTAAAGATATGCTTGAGAGAGAAAAATCTCTTGGTGAGAGTGGCTATTCTATCTGATTTCAGAAATCAGAAGAGGAGACACATGGATCTCAACTATTAAAAATAAAGGAAATAAACAGCTAAAAAGGGGATCGACACTAAAAAAACCGAAGTTTCTGAGAATACGGCACTAAAAAAAATGTATTTTTATTGATTCATCAAAAGGGGGTTTATGTTAGATGAGTAATAATTTTCAATTTGAGACCCTTGCGCTTCATGCCGGATCAATAGAAGATCCAACACATTCACACGCGGTTCCACTCTATCGGACAAGTGCATATCTTTTTGATTCGACGCAGCACGCGTCAGATCTTTTTGCTTTGAAACAACCGGGGAATATGTATACCCGTATTATGAACCCTACGCAAGATGTTCTTGAAAAGCGGGTGGCAGCTCTTGAAAATGGGGTCGCAGCACTGGCCGTTGCATCAGGAACTTCAGCTGCTTTCTATAGTATAATAAATATCTGCGGTCATGGAGACGAGGTCGTGAGTGCTGTTAATCTGTATGGCGGGACTCACACCTTATTTAATGATATTCTCCCTGAATTCGGAATTAAAGTACATTTAATTGACATAAAAGATGTAAACAAAGTAAAAAGCAGTATCAACAACAAAACGCGCTGTATTTATACAGAAGTAATCGGAAATCCAACTTTAGATGTTGCGGATATTGCGGCTTTATCAGAAATTGCACATGACAATAAACTCCCATTAGTAGTTGATTCGACTTTTACACCGCCCAGTATGTTTCGCCCACTTGACTTTGGGGCAGATGTTGTTGTGCACTCCCTGACAAAATGGCTTGGCGGACACGGAACCGGACTTGGGGGGATTGTCGTTGATGGGGGAAAATTTGACTGGACTTGTCCGAAATTCCGGCTCTTTAATGAACCCGATAATTCCTACCATGGATTGCGGTATGCACATGATTTGGGAGAAAATAACCATCTTGCATTCATAACCCGTTTGCGTCTTGTTCCACTTCGTAATCTGGGTGCCTGTATCAGTCCGGATAACGCCTGGATGTTTTTACAGGGGCTTGAGACTCTGTCTTTACGTATGGAAAGACATTGTGAAAACGCTATGAAGGTTGCAAAATATTTAAAAAATCACAAGGATGTTGCCTGGGTACGTTATCCGGGTCTTGAGAGTGATCCCGATTATCAAGTTGCATCAAAGCAGTTTAAAAAAGGGTTTGGGGGTATGGTGGTCTTTGGGATAAAGGGAGGCCATGAAGCAGGTGCGAAGTGCATCAACAGTTTGAAACTGTTTTCTCATGTTGCTAATGTCGGTGATGCGAAAAGTCTGGCTATACATCCGGCAAGCACCACCCATTCTCAATTGACAGCAGAACAGCAGCTGGCAGGTGGAGTTACACCTGATTTAATCCGGCTATCAATTGGCATTGAACATATCGATGACATACTCGCAGATCTCGAATCAGGGCTTGAAAAAAGTAGGAATTAAGAAATGACCATTGTACTTCCAAAGGACTATCACGCCAAAAAAGCTCTTGAAAAATGCAGGGTAATTTGCATAAGCACCGATGAAGCGCTCAGAGAAGATATCAGAGCTCTTCGAATCGGAATACTGAATATAATGCCAAAAGCTGAAACCTATGAATTCAGTTTATTGCATCCTTTGGGCCGTTCTATTATGCAAATCGAACCGGTTTGGATAAAACTTAAAACTCATAAATATCAAAGCAGTGATCAACATCACCTGGATAAAATGTATATCCCCTTTGAAGAAGCAGTTTCCAGAGAGCCGCTTGACGGTTTGATTGTAACCGGGGCGCCAGTGGAAGAAATCCCTTTTGAGGAAGTTTCCTATTGGGAAGAGGTAAAACGGATTTTAAAATATGCCCGTCATAACATTGCCTCTACTCTCGGTATATGCTGGGGTGGATTAGCGCTTGCAAAGTTTTTGGATATCGATAAAACCGTTTATCCAAAAAAGGTTTTTGGTGTTTATGAAACACTTAACCTTAACAGAGAACATCCTATTACCGGAGAGATGGATGATGTTTTCTGGTGCGCTCAGAGCAGGCATGCAGGAATACCTGATGAAATACTGGAAAAGGAGCGCGACAAAGGAAACATCAATTTACTTGCGTATGCCAGGGATGCAGGGTATATGATTTTTGAAAGCGCTGATCAGCGGTTCCTTATTCATTTGGGACATCCAGAATATGAACCACAGCGGCTGGTTGAGGAATACGTTCGTGATAAAGCTAAACAGCGTGGCGATGTTGACCCACCCAAAAATATCGATATGGAGAACCCGGTTAATACATGGAGATCTCACAGAACTGAACTGTTCTCGCAATGGATAAAATATGTGCATGAAACTACAAGCTTTTAGTTTTACGGACAGAATAGAATGAATTTACATGATTGGATGAATAAGCGTTTACCGGAAGTGGTTAACAAACTTGAGGAGAATATTTTATCGAGTTCTGATATTCAAACAGAAGACGGTCTTGATCTTACCGGACGCAGTGATATATATGAAATACTGGACAACTTGCTTGCCGTGTTATTCCCGAATTGCTTCAGTAAAGAAAGAGTAAGCCGTCAGGAAACAGCTTTCTTCCTTTCCGATATTCTCAGACATATCAGCTTTAAACTGAATAAACATTTCAGAGATGTATTTGAATACCATTGCAAAAAAACAAACTGCATTACCTGTGATTGTAATGAGCGTGCGAGCAATTCACTTATTCAATTGATAGAGGCTATTCCGGATATTCGTTCAATACTGCTTAAAGATATTAATGCAGCTTTTGAAGGTGATCCTGCGGCACGATACCTGGATGAAATTGTCCTTAGTTATCCTTGCATTGAGGCAATAGCAACATACCGTATTGCGCATTTGTTATATACACTGGATGTGCCGATTATTCCACGTATAATGTCTGAACGTGCTCATTCACGAACGGGTATTGACATTCACCCTGGTGCGGAAATCGGACCGGGATTTTTTATTGATCACGGAACCGGTGTTGTAATCGGTGAGACTTGTACTATTGGAAATAACGTTAAGATCTATCAAGGTGTTACTCTTGGCGCGTTATCTCCTTTTGACAGACGGGGAAATCCGCGAAAAGGTGAAAAACGTCATCCTGATATCGAGGACAATGTTATTATCTATGCTAATGCGACAATACTCGGAGGACACACGGTTATCGGTAAGGGATCGATAATTGGCGGAAATACCTGGATTACAAGAAGTGTCCCCCCCGGTTCTCATGTTTACAACAAAGAAGTTGAAAAAGAGAAAGAGAACATAAATGAGTAACACAATTGAGGTGATAATCAATGGAATTCGGGAATCATTGCAAAAGGATACTTCGATTCTCGATTTACTTGGATTAAAATCAATTGAACCTGCAAAAGTAGTAATTGAAATAAATAAGGACATCGTTAAACGGGAACAATATAGCTCACAAACATTGCATGATAATGATCGCGTGGAAATTCTTCGGTTTGTGGGTGGAGGTTAAATATGGATGATGAATTAATAATTGCAGGTAAATCAATTCGATCACGATTGATTACTGGCTCAGGTAAATATAGTGACGAAAGTATAATAGAAAAAGTACTTGAGGCTGCAGAGTGTGATGTTATTACCGTTGCTTTGAGACGAATGGATTTTGACAGGCCGGATGAGAATGTCCTCAACTACATTCCCAAAGGGAAGATATTATTACCAAATACAAGCGGGGCGCGAAATGCTGAAGAGGCAGTAAGAATTGCCCGGCTTGCACGTGAAATGGGTTGTGGCAATTGGATAAAAATTGAGGTAATTAATGATTTACGATATTTACTTCCGGATAATTTTGAAACTATAAAAGCGACCGAAATTCTGGCCAGAGATGGGTTTATAGTACTGCCTTATATGTCTCCGGATCTTGGGGCGGCCAGAAGGTTAGTGGATGCGGGAGCATCAGCAGTTATGCCGTTAGGAGCGCCGATTGGCACCAACCGGGGGTTACGTACATCAGAGCTTCTTGAGATTCTTATTGCGGAAATAGATTTACCAGTGATTGTAGATGCAGGAATTGGGGTGCCATCGCACGCGACACGAGCAATGGAGATGGGCGCCGCAGCGGTTCTTCTCAATACCGCGATAGCTTCGAGTGAAGATCCTGTTTCGATGGCCCGGGCATTTAAACTTGCTGTAGAAGCAGGACGTCTGGCCTATTTGAGTGGCCCGGCTGGGACATCGAAGCTTGCACGCGCATCATCGCCCTTGACAGGTTTTCTTGATAAATAATAAGAGGTTTATATGTCTTTTGATATGGTAGTTTCTCAGTATGAAAATTTCGATTTTGAAAAGTTTTGCTCTTCAGTAACAATTGAAAAGGTTCGTTCCATACTTAAAAAACAGACAATTTCCGATTTGGATTTTTTAGCTCTTCTTTCCGATGCGGCGAAAAACTGTCTGGAAGAGATGGCACAGCGGGCTGTTGAAGAAACTCGCAAACATTTCGGAAATATAATTTTTATTTTCACTCCACTTTACATTTCGAATCACTGTGAAAATGTCTGCGCTTATTGCTCTTTTGCCCGGCAACACAAAATAAACAGACGCCATCTTGGGTTCGATGAGATCCGTCAAGAAGCAGAAAATATTTCTAAAACGGGCATACGGCATATTCTGGTATTGACAGGAGAATCTAAAACAACAGCATCTGTCGAATATATAAGGACTGCGGTACAAATTTTAAGTGAGTATTTTTCTACAGTATCAATAGAAATATACCCGCTTGATAGTGAAGGCTATGCTGAACTGATTGGTGCTGGTGCAGACGGACTTACAATTTATCAAGAGACCTATAATAAACCATTATACGAAAAATTGCACAAAGGTGGCCCGAAAGCAAACTATAAGTTCAGACTCGAGGCTCCTGAGAGATGTTGCGAAGAAGGAATCCGTTCAGTAACAGTAGGGGCTCTTCTTGGACTCTATAAGTGGCGTTCAGAAGCCTTCTTCACCGCTATGCACGCTTCTTATTTACAAAAAAAATATCCCTTTGTGGACGTATGCGTTTCATTCCCCCGATTACGTCCGCTCGCGGGTGAATTTGCAACCGATTTTATGGCGAATGATAAAGACTTCGTTCAAATGATGACCGCTTATCGCATATTCATGCCCTTCTCGGGTATTACCGTTTCCACACGCGAATCAGAACAATTTCGAAACTCCATTTTACCTTTGGGAGTAACGAAAATGTCTGCTGGCGTATCGACTGCAGTTGGAAGCCACTCAGACCGCCCATCAACAACACAATTTGAAATAGCAGATCCCCGTTCAGTTGATCAGATGAAAGCGGATCTAAAATCAATGGGTTTTCAAGCAGTAATGCATGACTGGAATAGAAAGTATGTTGCAGGATCAAAAAAGGAAAAACTGAGTTTGGTGTAGAGCAACTCAGTAAAGTTATGAATCTTGCCTTGTGATATATATCGCGCAGCATAACTTTTCATGAGAGCCGCGTAATTCAAAATTAAAACTATTTCTATCAATTGAGCAGTGTAAATTTACTGTAAACACAGCGCTACCTGCTCTTTAAGTTTACCAATCAAAGAACTGAAATTTATCGGTTTTGTGAGTGTCTGATAAATTATCATCATTATGCTTTGATTTGCGCTGGGCTGAAGTACCGGTTGAATTTTAATCGCTTTCATTGTCCGAATTTTTTTATCTTTGGTACGAAAGACAAAGAGAATTTCTCCATGAACATAGAAAAAACAATCATTTAGTTGTTTTCCTCTTATAGGGGAGATCTCTTTGTATCTCGAGATAGCTTTAGTAATTGTGTTTTCTTTGCTGATCATTTTTCCTCCTTACCAATGGCTGCTTTATTTTAGTTATACAATTAATTTTGGGAAAAAATCGGAATTTTATTTTCCGGTTGATCAGATTATGTAATAAACACTCTTTTTTGGGCAGCAAAAATAAATTGGAAAGACAACTGTGGCCTTTTTCAAGAAAAATTCCTTGATCTTAAATTCCTGATTGCTTTTTTTGCAAAATGTAGTGTAAATTCAATAAATAAGAGTTATTTGGGAAGAAATTGTGTAATCAGATTTGTCGGAGTGGATTATGGAAAACATCGGGGTCAAGCTATTCATATTAATAACAGTTTTGGTTACCTTATCTTTCTCAGCATATGAGCCATGGAAAGTCCCTTATGAAGTGGAAGGAAAATGGAGAGTAATCGATGATAGCACAGGAATATCGATAGCAAGAGCAAAAATCTGGATTCAAAATGATACACTGTTTGGAACAATTGAAGAGATTAACAGGAATTCAGGAATTAATGAAGTGTGTACATTATGCACAGATTCATTAAAAGATAAGCCATATGTAGGTATGCGGTTTATGTGGGGGTTTGTCGAAAAAAATAATACCTGGGCCAAAGGAAGAATGCTGGATCTCCAGAATGGAAAAGTGTATAAAGCAGATCTCACGCTTTCGCCTGATCGCGGAACATTATCTGTATTTACTTATGTTCGGTTCCTAATTAAAGTGGGCAGAACTCAGAAATGGATGAAGGATAGTATAGAGACTCAGTAGAATTCACCACCAGCTTTAATCAATTCTGCAATCTGTTCTATCTCGAACACTTCAAAACAGGTCAAAACAAAGAGTCGCAAGTGTTAAATGGTTGAATTACCATCAGAAAATCAACAATTATGTATCGAAATAGCACTTCTAAATAAGTATTCGTCTTCTCAAATGAATGTTTTAATTAATATCAAAATTATTTAAAAAAATATCGTGTACAATTGTACACGGCTTATAGTAGCGTAAACATTACGTATTATAAAAGGTGGTGTTTCTACATTGTCATTTTTTGACATATTAATAATAAATTTAGTATTGACAGATATATTTTGTTGATTTATCTTAAAAATAGACAGAAATGACATTTACCAATATAAACAATGGATAAATTTATTGTAAACAATGGTTTTGTTTTGATATATACATATCAGATTCCTGCTTCATACAACATTGACTTCACAACTAAAATCTGATATTTACCAAATTGTTTGTTGATTAAAAAGATGTTCGTTAGTACATTGGTTATTTATATATAAAAACAGGATTGTGTATGAAATTGCCTTTTCATGCAAGTTTGATGTATTTGTTATTCTTTACAATTACCTTAAAAGCCGCTGAACCTAATTACGTTAAAACAACTGAGATTGGAATTGGTAAGGATAGTAGTGGTAGTATCAAAACTGATCGTGTGAGTATTGGTTTTACTGATGGTTTAGGGAGAAACCTCCAATCCAAATCAAATCTAAGCCCAATTGTTTCCGGAACTAATCCAGCGGATACAGCTCGATTTCTTACAAATTGTACATTTTATGATGATGCGGGTAATCCTGAGATTTCTACTAAGGCATTTGTTAACCAGTCTGCAAACTATCTTCCAGGATCATTTTCTGATATCAAATCACTTTTAGATAACTCTTACAGTCAATATCCTGGAAATAGTGATTATGATCGATTTGCATACACAAAAGTAGTTTATTACAAAGATCCTTTATCAAGAGTGTACGAATCATCTGTTCCAGGAATAAACAACTCAATTGGTTCAAATGCTACAACCAAACAATGGTTTTTTGGGGTTGGAAAGGCATCGGTAAACATCTCTAATATTCGGTTGGAAAACGGATTTATAAAAGGTAAAACTGATGGAAGTAAGCTCGACACAACCGATTTAAATAATCTCTATAACTATCTACTAGTAAATCAGACATCATTTTCTGATGGAACCAATTATTTGCTTACTGTAACAAAAGATGCTTGTGGAAAGTATTCAGAGATTCTTAAAGATTTATTTGGCAGAACAGTTGGAACTGCATCGGTTGTAGGTGGAAATAAAGGAATTGTAGTCACTAACTCTACTTATGATATAGTTGGAAATGTTCTTGAACAGATACCTCCATCAAATGGGACTAAAAATATTTCAAGTACAAAGTATCTCTATAATACATTAGGTCAAGTGATCAGAAAAGAAACGCCTGACCGGGCGGTCGATTCATTTGTGTATAATGACTTCGGATTGGTGGATACTGCTTTCAGTATAGTCTATCCAAGCAGCAGTCAATTCAGAATAGTCAGAGAATTGATTTACGATTACGATGATTTCCAAAGGGTAGTAAGAATTTCGATGCATAAGAATAATGAAGTGATTGTTTTGGTGGAAAATTATTACGATAAAGTTGATGATTTAATGGGTGCTGCGACTGAACGTTATAAAATTCCTGGGGATTTTCTGTCCAATATTAAAAACTGTAAAGGGCAACTGGTAGCAAGCGTCAGTAATGCATCTCTTAATGGCAAAGTATATTATGCAGTTGATGTATATAGTTATGATGAGGATGGAAATGTCAGTGATAAATATAAATTTGTTAGTGGGCTGCCTCTTCGGAAAACATCTTTTACCTATGACATTCATGGCAAAAAAACATCAGAAACGGTGATCATTAATGGGGTCAATCACTCAAGATCTTACACCTACGATGTATTGGGACGATTATCAAACATTAAGGATGGTACTGGAAAAATACTTGCATCTTATTCCTATGATTCACTTGGCAGGTTGAATACAAAGTTTTTAGGAGCCAATCTTTCTTCAGAATATCAATATACAATTAATGAGCAGGTTGAAAATTTTAATAGTAAAGTAGGAAATACAACTCGTTTTAATGAGGCAATTCAATATAAAGATGATGGAAACATTAAAAACGCGACTTTCGGATATAATGGTTTCATAAATGCACCAGCACAATCTATAGCTCAAGATTACTCATACGATACATTAAACCGGTTGACATCGGTATTTTCTTCAAATTTTCCACAGTATAGCAGTAGTTACTCATACGATACCATTGGTAGATTTACATCAAAAATTGAGGGGACGATGGGAGCCTCTGGATATAACCCGATAACGAATTATGATTATTACAATAACACAAACAGATTGTCAAAAGCAAAACAGACCGGAAATGATTATCTCTATGATGAATTTGGAAATTTAGTATTGGATAAACAGAAAAAAATGGTGGTTGAATACGATTGGCGTGATTTACCTGTACGGTTCAGTTTTTATGACATGATACCTGCAACGATAACTGCTGATCAAAAGGGAACTGTTATGAATCCGGAGGCACTTATGTCTCAAAATAGTGGTGCCCGATTATTATCTACCGTGTCAATGATGTATGATACAGGTGGAAACAGGGTGTTGAAACTGGAATCAGCTCAGTAAACTCAGTGTTTCTAAGGATTAAAATTGAGTACTGTAGTTAGCATAAGTAAATAAATATGAGTAAACAATAAAAATTAGTCAATAGTATCGAATATACAAACGATCAAGGCAAAACATAATATGAAAATGAAGATTCCTGTTGTCTTTATCATTCTTTTGATCATGCAGTTTTTTTCATACATATATGCATCAGTTTCAGTTCGAATGTATTCACTTGAAGAAGCATTATCCGAAACAAACCTCTCAAAACCCCGAATTTATATACAGAACACAGGTACTGAACCAATATCAAATATTACGTATAATTATTATTTTACTGCAGGTAATGGTCGGGTACCATTACCTGATGATTATTGGACAGAAAATGAAGATATACATTTAGTATCTGACGGGAATTCAAGGTATCATATCAGATATGTTATCAATGGAACTCTTCAACCGGGCCAGTTAATTCCGGAAAACTCGGGAAACGTCGTTGGACTTCATTATAATAACTGGGGGCCTTGGGATAAAACAAACGATTATTCTAACAACCAGTCATCAACATTCATCGAGAATGAGCATATAGTAGTGTATTCAAATGGAGTTAAAATATATGGCATACTCCCTGATTCTACAACCGGTGATAAAGAACCAGATGAAGCGCTTGAATTTCACAGTTTTGCTCTCTATGCAACTGACAGTGCAAAAGTTCTCGATAGTACTACCTTCTCAGGCGGCGGTGCTATAGGATCGAATACAAATGTTGATGTGGGCAATCAATCTATAGTAAATGGAAATGTTATATGCAAACAGAATGTACTGTTGCGCGGAGGTTCTACGGTAAACGGTGATGTTTATGTAAATGGGATAGTAAATACCCATATAGGTGCAACAATAAATGGTATTCTTCACGAAAATGCCCAGGTGGCAACTCTTACAATTCCGGTTAAAACAGTATCTGCTGGAACAATAGATCAGACTATCAGCAGTAATTCGACAATCACATTACAACCCGGGAATTATCGAAATGTGTATATAGATTCACTGGGTACATTAATTCTTCTCCCTGGGACATATTCATTTAAAGAGTTTTTATTACAGGCAAATGCGAAAGTGCAAATCAACGCGACTGTTAATCAGACAGTATATTTGAACGTTGATAAAGAACTTGAGTTTCAGGATCAATCAGAAGTAAAATTTCAATTACACTCATATTCTCCCGCACTTCAGATATATACGAATGATACATCGGCGATTAAAGTTGGCGTTGGTGCAAAACTTAATGGGATTATAAGCGCGCCTTATGGGAACGTTACTATGTATTCTGCAGCACAGTGCGATGGTGCAATTTATGCAAAAAAGATAACTGTCCAGAATGGAGTAAGTGTGGCAAGCTGTGATGTTAATCCGGCAAATGATCCGGATAACGATGGTGTTGCAAATCTGCTTGAAATTCTTACCGGTACAGATCCCCTTGACTCAACAAAATTTAAAATAATGCTGTTGCCGACCCCTGTTTATATCAATAATACAAATGATGTGGTTGTTAAGTTAAGTGCAGAAAGATTTTATGAAGATCTTCCAAAAGAAGACAGTATCATTTTGTCTTTACCCGCAGGTACACTTACAAATGGCCGGCAGGCTATCCTGATGGATATTAATAACACAGCTGTTGATTTCAACGGTACATCTATTAGTAATTTTTCTCTGCCTGCGGGATATTCACAAGTAAACAGGTTTTTTTCATTAGATCCAGGTACATTTGGATCAAATAAAAATATGACTATCACCATACCCTTTCGAAAAAGTGATTATCTTGCTGCAAATAATTATTCGCTTTTGTATCATATTGCAGGAACCTCGAACTGGAATCTCGGAAGCACAACGGTAAGTGACATTTCAGATAGTACTGTGTCAATTACAGGGACAATACAGAGTCCGGATGCGATAGTTATAGTTTCTAAAGAAAATGCTTCAATAATCGGCTATCTGGATGGAGCAGTTATTACAAGTGATAAAACATCTGAAGCATCGATTTCATTGGATCTCGAAATAAAAGATATTTCACAAAATGATACTGCAAGGGCATATATCACTTACTCTGATTACAGTAGTGGTTCAAATCCAATCAATACAAGTTTCTCTGTTAGATTTGATAATTTTCAGAATGAGGATGGTACGTATAAACTGGTAGCAAACACGGGGTCAGCGCCACATAAATCAAACAACCGGATGGTGGTTTCTGAGATTCGGATAGCAGGTGCAGGAGTAAATTACGATTATGTAGTCAGCAGTAACAATGCAGTTGAACGGGGGCAGAATTTACTCCTCTCGGCACATACACAAGCGGATAATTATAACAGGTCCACTAGTACTGTTGCATGGACATTTTCAAATAATTTTAATATAGAATCCATTGATCTTGATGGTGAGGGCCGAATACGAACTGTTGGTGATAGTTTAAGTTATGATTATTATGTCAAAGATCACCTTGGATCGACAAGAGAGGTTATCAATGATGAGGGCAGAGTAACTGAAGCGACAATGTATTACCCCTATGGAACTATGGTGTCATTACTAAAGCCTCCAACAGGAGATAATGCACGGGAGAAATTCACAGGGAAAGAGTTGGATGCAGGTGATATTCCTGGTAATGAAGTAACGTATGAATTTACGATTGATAATTTTGATGCAGGTAACCGTTCTTATGGTTGCAACCTGTATGTAAATTATACAGATCTATCGACAAATAGAAATTTGACTCGGGTATATCCTCTTACATATCACAGATCTTTGTTGAAATATACACTTAATACTCACGAACGTTTTCCGGATAGTATAAAGATTACTCATTTAAATATCGCAACATACAATTCACCGGTTAATATTCAATATGAAAAAGATTGTAATTATGTAATAAAAGAAAATGGTGGAATAAAAATTTCATTAAATGTAAATGCTCAGGCGTTGATTGATAATTCAAGCCAGGATTATTATGTTCCGAGTAGTTATGAAACAGTAAGAGTAGTTGGGAGTAATCTGTATTATTTTGGGGCTAGGTATTATGATCCTGAGATAGGGATTTTTACAAGCACAGATCCTGCAAGTCAGTATTTTTACGCATATTCTTATGTTAATGGAAATCCGATCATACTTGTCGATCCGAATGGTGAATGGGCAGGATATTTGATCGGTGCAGTTGTTGGTGCTTATGTCGGTGGTGCAATGGCAAATGGTTCTCTCAACCCAGGGCAGTGGGATTGGGAAAACCCAGGGACTTATTTCGGTATGATTCAAGGTGGCATAAGCGGTGCAATGTTGGGCAATTCAATTGAAATGAATTTGGCAGGGGCAAGCGGAAATATTTCTGATGGATACCAAGGAAAGGGTACTGTTAGGCATTCTACTGAAGGAATGCAAGTTGTAAATGAACCTGCTATTGAAGCGAATGATTTGCAGAAATTCACAGGAGAAAAATTAAGTTCTCATGTGCAAGGAAAGCAAGACAGCAAAATAAGCAGATTTTTGGGACATGATAAATTAGAATATAAAATAGGTGCATCATCAAGCGGAAAATATGAAATTATTGCAGGAACCAATAATAGTGTTTCTACACCACCTAGTTGGGCGAAGAAATATGATATAATGATGCATAGTCACCCTGTTGGAACAGGAGCTTCAGCCCCTAGTTTTCAAACAACAGGCAAAGCACCAAATGACTATTTGGCAGTTAGGCAATGGCGTTCAGCAGGTTATCAAGGTTCTCATGCACTATATGTACCTGATACAAAAACATTTTTTGGGTACAACTCTATATACTCTAATGGTATGGTTACAAATTCATATTGGGAGTTATTGAATGTCTTACCATAAATCAATAATAATATCTTTGTTGACAATATCTTTGTTTGGGTGTAAGTCAAAATTGGATGAACAAATCACCTTGCTGCAAAGTAGCGGCATTGAATTTGAACATTTTTATCTGACTCAAAGAATCGATTCTCTTGTACAACCCTTCAAGCCTATGCAAAAGTGTGCAAATATAACTTGCTATTTTTTTAGTAATAACGACCCGATTACAGCACAACTATACTTTATTGACAGTAATGTTGTGCTCAATGTTTTTTCACTAAAGGCAGATAGTGTTATTCCAATTAAGATCAATCTACAGTTAAATAGTTCAGAACAGAAGGAATTGATTGAAATTATTGAGAATACAAAACCATATTCGCTTTGCTCTATTGAAGAACTTTTTGTTGATGACGGCTATGCTGTTGTAGTTAAAAATGTTTACAATAAATTTAACTTGTTTTCGGTGAGGGTCTTTTCTGCGAAAGGAAAAAGTTTATCGCAATACAGTTTTATAGAGCAAATAGCATCTCTGCTAGAGCGACAAAATATAAAAGTTGATATAGGTAAATAATTTCTCTTCCCCCCAAACCCCACGCCTCCTTCCCTTCGGTTTTGAGAAGAAATTCTTCAAAGAACAATAGGAATGTTGGTAGGATTTTTAGAATATTCCTGCCAAAATCCTTTTTAAGCAACTTTCAGCAATGTACGCTTAATTTTCAAAATCGTGTTTTGTGATATCCCGTGAATTCTTTCAATCTTTCGTAGACTGATATTCTTTTGAATATCAAGAATTACAGGCTTGTACTTCAAAAGTAATTCTCTGTTTTCTTCGGTACTTCCTGTTGGTCTGCCGATAATTTTACCTTGTGCTCTTGCTCTTTGCAAACCTGAACGCACTCTTTGAACGATTGATTCTCTTTCCATCCTTGCAAATTGAGCAAGTACACCGATTACCAAATCTGTCATTGGTGAACGTCTTCCTTCAGTGTCAAGTGTTTGCAAGTTCAAAGTTTCAATATGAATATTGATTTTTAGACTGCTTAATTCTTCAATAAGTTTCAGTACTTCAAACGGGCTTCGACCTAATCTTGAAATTTCAGCAGTACAAACAGTATCAAACTCTTTTGCTCTTGCTCGTGTGAGAAGTTCTTGTATTCCTGCTCTTTCTTCATTCCTTTTTGCTCCACTGATTTTTTCACCGATTACTTTCACAGCTTCTAAATTCATTCTTTCAGCATATCTTTTCAGGTCATCAATTTGACGTTGATAATCTTGTTTGTCCTGTGTTGAAACTCTTACAAAAAGAGCAGCTTTGTTTTTCATTTTGTCCCCCTGATAAAACGTTAATGGGTTCAATGTGCTTCAAAAAAATCAACTGTTTATTCTCAATCATTTTTCTACAGTTCAGAATGTTGAAATTGTCTGAAAAACTCATATTTTTTTCCGAACCTTTTTTTGAGACACTCTCGTAAGTCTAGTATACCCGAAACAGGTGATTCTGTCAATATCCGATTGAATGTAAAAAATCAGTGTTCAATCTATACTGTCCGATCCTTTGATTGTTTCTGAATTGATGAGCAGGTTTGATAATATGATTATCTTTGAGTTTCTTTATTAACCGATAATCCTGGACAATTCTACTTTGAATATATCCATGTTCGATGAGATTGCTTATATGAATCAAATTTCCTTTACCAATATTTCCTTCTAAAAGAGTAAGAATTCTTTTTAATATTTCATAACGGGATGACTCTGTTGACAATGGCTTTTCCATTTCTGAATCCTGTTGAATTTGATTGAATGATTCGATTGATAATTTTTGTACTGGTTCAATGCAGTTCTTTAATTCTTCAGTAGTAAGAAAAGAAAGATCGAAAGTTGGAAAAAACTTTCCTGCTGAATCTTTATTAAAACAAGATTCATAGCGGATAATATTTGAAGTTTTTAGATACATTCGAAAAAGTTTTTGTCCATGTTTTCCATCACGCTTTTTTAAATGCGCACATATCCCTCTTAGTTGATCATCTTCATACGAGTAGCATAAATCGTTATTCATTTTGAAACCAAACTTTAAATTGTTAATCAGATCAGGTGCTTCAATTTCTAAGTTGTCGCTTGCTAAATCAATTTTGTATAGTTTGCAAATTGATTGTTGATTGAGCAGGTCGATTTCAAAACCTGTTAAAATGAGTGAATGATAAATTGACTTTGAGAAATGTATACTCTCCAAGAATGTTATATATGCTTGTTCAATCGCAACGTGCATTTCTGTTTTTAAATATTTGGGATTAATGAAATTGTAACACTCACCATAGCCACGGCATTTTTTGTACAATCCCAATTCTTCAAGTACTTCAACTGTTTTTCTCATGAGATTAAATTGTACCCATAATGAATTATCAGCTATCTTGAAAAAACATATATACTCATTCATTTTAAAACTTACTCCTTTTTCAGATTCCTTTACAGCCACATTAAAAGTATTTCGAATAATGAAAAATTATGCAGAAAGAACGGTTAATGATTACATGTTGCATGTTAAAGATTTTTTCAAATACTTAGCAATCGAAGAGTATTTAAAAACAGTAGATGACATTAGATCTGAACATATTCGATCATTTCATTTGCAATTACAAACGAGAGTATGTCATGGCAGAGTTATGAGTAAAAAATCTATACGTACAAAAATGAGAGGTCTGAAACTCTCTTTCAAGCTTCTGTATGAGAGTGGTTTATTAAAGCAGGATTTAGAAAGTTGTATCCTTTTTACCTAAAGTAAAAAACAATCCACCTAAAAATCTTCCAAGCGCTAAAGAGATTATTGAGTATCTTGATTCGGTTAAAACTGATAGCCCAATTACGCTACGAGATCGGACAATGTTGGGACTGCTTTATGCGACAGGTATTCGTAATGCAGAATTAAGAAATTTAAAAATCGGACATCTTGATTTAAAAGAACAAAAAGTTTATGTAGAAGGAAAAGGTGGTAATAATAGGCTTGTTGCGATTGGTGAATGGTTATTACCACTTTTTACAAAATATTTTTCTGAATCGAGACCGTATTTCGCAACTAACGGAACAGATCTTTTGTTCCCAAGTAAAAATGGTAAGACTATCACACAAACAAACCTTCGTGACCTTGTTCGTAAATATGCAATTCGTATGGGTACAAGCAAAAGAATAACGCCGCATACTTTTCGGCATTGTTGCGCAACACACCTTTTGAAAAATGGCTGTGGTATCAGTCATGTAAAAGATCACTTAGGTCATACTGATATAAAATCCACAACTATTTATTTGCATTTGGTTACTGACGATTTGAAAGAAGCACATTTGAAATATCACCCAAGGCAGAAGTACAATGATCAACAATGATATCGTGCAAAAATTTGAAAATAAACTTAAAATTCAGGGAAATAAACAAACGACAATTGATAGAAAAATGTTTCAATTGCAGTTTTTTCTTAAATGGTTAGATAATAAGAAAATTGATATCACAGAAATTCATACTGAAGATATTGAATGCTATTTGAATGAAAAAACTTATTGTCGGGGTGCACAGGTACAGAATTTACAGGTTATCAAAGCTTTGCTTGATTTGTATATCGAAATGGAAATAATTTTTGATAACCCTGTAAGCAAAGTTGAAATAAAAAAGGGATCAGTACAGCATCATTATGAAGTTCCTTCCTATGAAGAAATTCAGGAAATATCAAGACGAATTCAAAGTACTGATTCTTTAATTACTTTACGTGACTTCAGTATGTTTGAACTTGCATATGGAAGTGGTGCGAGAGTTGGTGAAATTATCACACTGAATATTGGGGTGGTGAAAATTCTAACGTTGAGGTATATAAAGAGTTTAGACAAGTCCAGAAAAAACCCAGCGCACAACAGTGGTTGTTGACAAAGGTGTTGTTCAATGATTATATAGATGGAAATAATGACAATGATCCTATTAATTCATTTAATGACAATCATGGATCGTGGTTTGTTCTTCAATACGAGACAACTATTACTGATGCAAGGCAATTGCCGACCTGTGCACAAGCGGGTAACAATACAACTGCAATTTCGTATGCTGGAACAAAGCTTTATGATACATATTTACAAAAAGTAATTACACCAAACCAATGGGCACAATACAATTATACTGTAAGTAGAGCAGATGACCTATGGTTTCCAATTCAAAGTATGGACTGGTACGGGGAAAATGATGAAGATGTGCGAGGGTTGCCTTCTGCTGCTAAAAGAGGTAAGGCTAAAAGCACAACTGCAATTCCTGTAAACCGAAAAGTGCTGGATAATATAACTGTATACTCAAAATCCAATATTCCTATCAAAAATATTAAATTTAAAACGGATTATTCTCTAAGACCGAGTTCATTTCATTCGTACACCAAAGATCCGAGTAGTAATTTTGTTACTTTGGATAAAAACCGAACTGCGGCCTGTCTTACCCTTAAATCAATTGATATTGCAGATATGGCAGGAAATAACGTTTTAAGCATATTCTTTAAATACAATACAAAGAACCCTTATGGATGGTCAGAATCGAGTGCGCATAACCCAGACCCACACAGTTTGAGATCGGCTAAATTTTACAAAGAGCTAAAAGATGTATGGGGTTACTATTATCCAAATGAAAATGAACATAATAATTTTGTAGACCAAATAGAGCAATTCTACGCAGATGCCTGGTCTTTGACATCTGTAGAATTCCCTTCTGGATTGGAAGTAAAATGGGAATACGAGAGCAATAGGTATGATGATTACAATGGTCAACAGGCAAATAAGAATGATGGCATCAAAAAGATGACTGTATGTGGGGGGCTTAGAGTGAAAAATGTCTCATCTGTCCCTAAATTTGGAAAAGAGGAAATGTTTTCATTCTTTTACACGGAAAACCCTCTTGAAATTGAACCTATAATAGATCCAAGTAATCTTATTCAAACCAACAACTCCGGCTATGTAGCAGTTGAACCATTCAATTACCTTAGTGCAGATGACTATCGCGAATCAAAGAAAACTGTTGGTGGATTGTATACACCAACTAAAGTCGCATATAGTGAAGTGAAAATGGTTAAAAATTATGATTTTGTGAATCATTGTGCTCCAAACGGATATACAGTTTATAATTTTACAAGTACTAACGAATATCCTAATTCAGGCGGCCGAGGGGATATTGACAATAGTTGGAAACGGGGTTTGTTGAAATCTAAAAGTATCTACAATAAAGAGAAACAGCTTGTTAGTAAAGAAGAAACCAAGTATGACATTATTGATGATAATCAGTTTATAGATATATCTGGTCCAAATAATGGGTATTTTATTTGTTACCCATACGGAGTGACCCGAATAAGCGAAAAGATTGTAACACAAAATGGGCTTACAACAACTAAATCGTTTGAATATGCAACAGGTAAAGATTCTGTAATAAGCACGAAGTTAAAATATTTAAGTAATTATAATTGGAATGTTAATCCGATCAATTTTAAGTATTGCAGACAAAAAGATTATAGTGGCGATATTGTCTTTACCAAAAATTTTGGTAATGCAGATAAAAACGATCTGTTGGTTGGTATGGGCTTAAAAGCAGATGATTTTTCTGGATCTCAGGATTATAACTATAATTATTTGATTTTGGCATTAGCTGAAGATATTGAATTGACATCAAGCCAAAATGGTAATTGGAAATATGGTATTTTAAATATAGGAAAGATTCCTCTTACGGATTGTTATTTTGGTGGATTTAACGCAAGCGACTTTAATAACAACGGTATTATGGATTTAATCTTAGGTGAAATATTAAATGATGGACACATACAATATCATACATTTTTGGATATTGATGAAAACGTATTCAAGAATAAACAAGTAACTGACCCAAATCTTAGTGATCTTTTTTCCGGACCTATTTATACAGGTGAAACAGTAACCCATTATAGTGTAAAAAGTCCGACTAAATTTTCTACCGAACCATACAAAATGGCATGCGCAGGTGCGGCAAATATTGGTGGCGATCCTGATAAGAAAGATATTGTATTCTTGGTATTTTGGAAACCATATAATGTACCTATCACAGAAAATTCTCTTTTAATATATGTAGCAATGGATGTGGATGATCAGGGCAGAATGACAAATAGTGCGAAAAGTGAGATCTTTAGGCCTACTGTGAATCTGGATTTAATTTCGGCGAAACTGATAGATGATGATAAAGATGGCTTAATGAACGACATGATTATTACAGGGTATAATTGGCAATCACGCTTAAGTACACGTTTGTTAAAAAATCTCAGCATTACAGGTGCAAATGTCAGAGATCAAGGTGTTGTTACATTCACAGATCACAATCTTGTACCCTTGATGGGTGGTGATAAGATAGTAAAAACAGAAAATACAAATGATGGTATGGGGGCAGCTTATTTAAACAACAAAGAAAACCCTGTCTATATCTTTATGAGTTATGCTTCTCAATTTCGCGTAATTGATGGAAGACAGTATGTTAAGTTTGACTATGATGGAATACCAAATCGATCCCTTGAAAAAAATGGAAAAGACCAATTAGTACACGATAACATTATGGCGTACTTTGAATATCCGGAACTTGCTAGTATCAATACTCGTAGAATAAACGAGGTATGTCAATCAAATGTATACGTAATAAAACAGGAGCAATTGTTACCCGTTAATTCTAAAGCGAGCAAATGGTCTAAATTCAAAATGAAGAACGGGACTGATTCATGGAAACCGTTTGTTAGCTATGTTTGGAAATCACCAATGAATGCAAATGGAGAAACTATTGAGCAAATAACACCTTTTAACTTTTCAGGAATTAATAATAGTGACAAATGGGCTATGACTGACAGTATTTCAAAGTTAAATGAAAATCAATCAATAAGTGAAATCGCTAAGCCCTCTATTAATGGACCCTTATTTAATACTACTATTAATGGTCATAATAATTATATACCAATAGGTTTAGTTGTAAATTCAAGATTCAATGAATGTGGTATTTACACGTGTGATTATGATCTTAATGACGATGGAAGCTTTTTCGATAAAGAGAACGGCTGGAGAAAAGGTGCTGGAAACGAAAGAGGCTTACCAGGCCCAGTTTCAGTTGTCAGCGAAGAAGCTAAACACTTCGGGAATAAAGGCGTTAAAGTTACTAATGCTTTCGGACCAAGCAGAGCTTTTAAATTGGAGCAGGGGAAGGACTATATATTTTCAGCATGGATAAAGAAAGTATCTGGGTATGTACCATTGCAAAATGGAATGGTAATTGGTGTAGATTACCGAAAATGTAAATCAGCTGCAGGTGTTTGGCCGTTTGAGTTATACCTCGCAACTGAAAGTCCCACGATTTCCTGTAATAGCAATTTGGATACTGTTCAGCATGGTGATTGGTATTATATTGAACTATCTGTTAATGCATCAGAAGATATTCCCATTACAAAGTGGAATGAAGGATACCAGTATGCTTCAGCTTGGGTTGGAGTACCTAATGGGAACGGAAATAACGGAACTGCGACTGTTTACATTGATGATATCAGATTTTATCCCAAAAGTGCTCTTGTCACCTCAACCTATTATGATAAATTTTTGGGTCAACCTATTATCAGTATAGATGCAAATAATAATCCCAGCAAGCGAATAACCTATGATGGATTTGGAAGACCTGTTAAATGGGAAAAACTTGATTTATCCAAAGGTACTGGGGAAAGCGGATATACCACAACGGTGATGACAAAAGAGTATAACTTTCTTGATGACTGCCTTTCAAGGCAGCATATAAATCTGTATCATCCCAATGGTGCAGAAACATTTATACCTGGGCAGGGAATCCCGATCTCCTGGGCGATGCTTGAACAAGGTACTGTAACTATTGCTTATAAAAAAGAAGGTGATGCTGTATATACTGCCCTTTATACACAATCTTATAATCCCGGTCAGAATAGTTATACCTGGTCCATACCGGGTGAATTAGGCGGCGACTACAAAATCAAGGTAACCAACAGTCGTAACGATGGAACATCATGTAGTGATGAATCCGATGCAACGTTCCGAATCAACGCTGTTGCAATACAGGCACCGATAAGTACCTCAGAATGGATGGCAGGAACAAAGCGGCAAATAAAATGGTCATTTTCCGGGCCTTCGACCGTTGACATTTGTTATAATAATGGCACCTCTCGAATTTTAATAGCGAGTAATATTAGTAATACTGGCGGTAATGGAACCTATGAGTGGGAAATTCCATTGGATTATAAAACTGAACGTAATTCAAAGATAGTGATAACAAATCATGAAAACAGTGGACAATTAATAGAGAGTCAGACATTTCTCATTGTGGAGAGGTCCAGATTTATTCAAAAATGGCTAATGGGTTTATTTGGTAAATAAAATTTGTACTTATAGAAAGGATTTGTTATGGTATCAAGATGCGTATTGGTATTTATCTCACTATTCACAATCTTATTAAACGGCTTTTCAGAAGAAGTAAATTACAGTATAACGAATGAAGGTGTTGATGGTAAGATAGTTTTTACTTTTAACGGTACTACACCAGTAAAGTATACAATAGGGACAAAAACAGCTGAGTATGTCATGGGCTATTTAACGAATTCGACTATATATACAAAGGTAGAGAAAAAAACTTTTAACTATGGTTCCAAAGGATATGATATTGTCACGTTTAGCAATAACGGTTATCTTCCTCAAATTCTTTCGTCACAATGTAAAATTGGATTTTTGCGAGCTGATGATGGAACCGATATAATACTATTTTATGAACATGGTAGTACGGATCCACATATATTTAAAGTAACTCAAAATACAGAACCGAAAGATGTTTTAAAAGTCGATTATGTTGTAGGGCAAATAATAAAAATGATGTGTTTTTATGAAGTGATTGAAGGATTTACAGCTCCAGTTCAAAAATTTTGTATCAGTAATATATCTGTCACAAATGGAATTCCGACGAACATTGAATTCGATAAGGATTGCCAATAAGAAAAAAACAAAGTATTCTATGTGATTCAGGTCGAATCAACATAGGAATAGATGTTCTTACGCATTCTGTAATCTGTTTATAAACCGATTACAAGTGTAGTGTGTGCTTAATGAAAATATGAATAGAGGAAAATTCATAACTACTTTTAACTAATCAAATTGACCAACGGTTCTTATGCTTGGCTTATGCCTTGACGGAGGAGTTTATTTTCTTTTATGTAAGCCGATGTTTGAAAATATTTATAAAAAGCCTTTTACAGATAATCCTCTTCCTTTCTGATCTTGCGTAAAGTATACTCTTGATAGAAGAGTACATTATATGGATAAAACCACAATCACACCAACTGAACAAAAAAAGGATGATTCTCCTGCTATCAAAAGAGAGATCTCCATTTCTCATTCGGTGCTTTCAGTTGTATCTGGGCAGATGGCACTAAACTATTATGTAATTCCATACTCATTTGACTTTAAAGGCAGACTTGAAGTCTTAATGGCCAATTCAGAGGATTACCAGACAATTCAGATACTGCAGATGTATACTTGTAAAGTAATCCGGCCAAAACAGATAGACAAAGATTCAATACTTAAATTAATCACAGAACATTATGGAACAAAATCTGGAAAAATAGAAAAATATGAAAAAGAACCCAAAGTTTCTGATCGGCAACTGACATTTAATCCTGAAGAAACTACAGTGGTGATTGTTAATGATATTATCCATGAAGCAATACGGTTACGTGCCAGTGATATTCATCTGGAACCATTTGAGCTGGAAATGGCAGTCCGGTTTAGAATCGATGGTGTTCTTCAGGAAATAACCACTATTCCCAAAAATCGAATCGCGGAAGTAATATCCCGTGTAAAAATCCTTTCGCGAATGGATATTGCCGAAAAACGAAGATCACAGGATGGACGTATCAGAATAAGTGAGGATGGGCGGGAAGTTGATATCAGAGCGAGTACATTGCCAACCGATTTTGGTGAGAAAATGGTACTGCGCCTTCTTGATAAAAGCAGTTTTGATTACAGTATCGATTCAATCGGCATGGAACCAGCGCGACTTTCATTGTTTAAAAAGGCCGTTCAGCAACCTAATGGAATTGTGCTTCTGACAGGACCTACTGGTTCTGGTAAGACAACAACGCTTTACGGAATTATTAACTTTATCCGTAAGCCTGGAATAAACATTTCCACCGTTGAGGATCCGATAGAATACAATATCACAGGCGTCAATCAGACTCAGGTAAATCCCACTATCGGAATGACATTCGCACATTTATTGCGTACTCTGCTCAGACAGGATCCCGATGTGATTATGGTAGGGGAGATGCGGGACCAGGAGACTGCTGAGATTTCCATTCGCGCATCACTGACCGGTCATCTTGTGTTAAGCACACTACATACAAATGATGCACCATCCGCGACATCCCGCCTTATTGATATGGGAATCGAACCATATTTAGTTTCATCATCGGTTACTATGATTGTTGCGCAACGGCTTGTTCGAAAAATCTGCTCTCATTGCAAATGTGAAACTACTGTTTCTGAAGATATAAAGAGAAGTCTTGGGCTTTCGGCAGATATTCCACTCTATAAAGGCCTTGGATGTTCTGCCTGCGGCTATACGGGATATAAGGGAAGAACGGGTATTTTTGAAGTACTTCCGGTAAGTGATCAAATACGCTCAATGATAAACAGAAAAGCTTATGCGGCTGAAATTCGTGCCGCGGCTCTTGATGAAGGAATGATAACTTTACGCGAGCATGCATTGGCAAAACTTACCGATGGTCAAACTACCCTTGAGGAAGTACTGCGTGAAGTGGCTGTGGTTGTATAGTTTTTATCCTCTCTTTAAACTTCAGAAACTACATTTTAATCGTACATTTTATCATTGGACCAGGGATGAAAAGAACCATTTGTAAGTTTTTTGTATTGTATTTACTATGGATAGCTGAAACCTGTGCACAGCAGATAACAGCAGATACTGGTAATAAGAATCAACTTTATCCAATTGAAAAGATTCCTGTTGCGGATTCGATTAAGATTCCAGTGCTGGATTTCAAGAACTCTGATATAAAAGATGTTCTCAGAGGGCTTGGGATGCAATACAATGTAAATATCTTTGTCGATCCTGATGTGACTGGGGCGGTATCACTATATCTTGTGGATGTTAGTGTTAAGAATGCGATTGACTTCATAGCAAAACGGAATAATTGTATTTATACTGTTGATAATGGAATTGTAAAAGTGTCCAAATATCAGGCCCCTCCACCTCCACCGCCGCAGAAACCAAAAGTTGAGTTTCACCTTGAGAATGAACTGCTCAGTATCGATGTGAAAGATGTTCAGATTCAGGATATTGCCCGAATGTTCAGTGATTCTGCTCGTGTGAATGTTATTCTCGATGGGACAACGGAGAAACTGATTTCAGCACGGCTTGTCAAGTTAAAGCCTGAGAAAGCGGTGAAAGCACTTTTTGAAAGTAATGGTTTTGAAGTTACATTAAGTGATGGGATCTATTATGCAACAGGGAGGTCCTGGGATAAAGGTAGTGATGGAAAGCAGGGAAATACTCAATTTCGCCCTCTATCACTATCGGTCAAAGAAAAAATGGTTACACTTGAAGTTGACAATGCCTCGCTTGACCAGCTTATCAGAAACCTGTCTGTTCAAAGCGGAATGAATATTGTCATTTACGATAAACTGGCTGGTGACATAACTGCCCGTTTGAATGCGGTTCCTATTGATGATGCGCTGCGATTTTTACTTCAGAATACAAAATTTACCTTCTGGAAAGAAAGGGAAATTTACTTTATAGGTTCCAGAGAAATGAATCAGCAGAAAACAACACAAATGATTCCACTGAAGCATATTCGGGCTGAAGAGGCGACTATATCAAAGGCGTTGCCTCCGAACGTAACCGCGAATGCGGTTGTTAAATATGACAGCGAACATAATGCTGTAATAGTAATAGGATCCTTTGATGTCGTATCTGCAGCTCAATCGTTTATTGAAAAGATCGACAAGCCAGTACCACAGGTACTTATCGAAGCTCTGGTTGTGGATTTTAATATAAACAAGAGTAGAAGTTTTGGTTTGTCGCTTTTTACAAGCGATTCTTCATCTTCTTCCAATGTTTATTCTCACTCGATTGACATTACAACAGGAAAAGCGACTTCAGAAAAAATTCTCAATAAAATAACAACAGCAGATATTTTAAAAAATGTACTTGATAAAATTGGCGCTAAACAGATAGTTAGTTTACCTGATAATTTTAGAGCGCAAATCAGTGCACTTGAGACCGCTGATATAGTTAAAGTGCACTCAACACCGCAGATCGCTACAATTAATGGGAACAGCGCATCGATTACTATTGGAGAAACAAGGTACTACAAATTGGAAAAAGAAACTGTAACTCCAAATGATAATAGCAGTACTGTTATTGGAAAAGATCAACGATTTGAGGTGCTGAAGTTCAATACTGTGCTTGAAGTTACTCCATGGGTCATGGATGATGGTTATGTAATGGTAAAGATACGGCCTGAATTTAATATCCCCAGAAAAAGCAGTGATGAATCGATTCCGCCGAATGTCGATACAAGGGTGATTGAATCAATGGTAAGGCTTAAAAATGGGCAGACCATAGTTCTTGGCGGTCAAAGGCAGACAGATGACCTTGTTAACCGAAAGGGTGTTCCTTTTTTAAGCAGTATTCCTGTTATTGGATGGCTTTTTTCACATAGGACAGTTACAAAGACAGAAACGCAAATGATGATTTTTCTGACTCCTCATGTTTATTATGGAGATGAAAACTCGGTTTCTCCTGATCAATATTTTGGAAAAGAGATCAACAAAGCGCTTGATAAATATGGTTTCAATGGTGATAAAAAGAAAAAAGGGAATAAGGATAGTGTTGTAATTAAAAAAGATACTGTATCTGTTAAATCAGACTCAGTATTAAAAAGTGCTATAGGACAGGAATTCACAGCAAAATCTCAGGAGAATATTAGAAAAAAAGAAAGTTTTGGTGTAAAGAAACCTTCTGTAGATTCGGTTACAATGGATAGTACCAGGATTGAAAATAAACTTAATCAAAAGAAAAAAAGAACCATTTTACGGTGGCCATGGCGAAGGAGATCTGGTTCGGTATCAGTTGAAAATCATAAATCAACAGTTACTGTTAACGATAGTTTATCAATAGAAAGTGCAAAAAGCAGCACTGTCACACCAAAAGAAAAATCAGAAAAAACCGGAAGTAAATAATGGCTAAATTGACTAAAATTGCAGACATAATTCTGCAAGTTTGCATTAATCCACAAAGAATATCATATGGAATGACTTGTCATAATGGTGTAATCCGGTTCGCAGCTGTTAAAAAGGCCATAAATGGAAGTATCGAATTAGTTTGTACGGAGGATAAAATACCCTGGTGGGTATTGTTTTGTACACCGGTTCTTGTTCATACCGATTTCTCACCGGCACCGGTACTTTTTCGAAGACAGAATATCGGGGAAGAAGATCCTGATACTTGGCTTGTAAAAAATGAAGAATCAATTATTCCTGCCGGGCTTACCGCTGATCAGATTGTTAATGAGTATGTGTCAGACAAATCGGAACTACTATCAGCAACCGTTGTAAAATCCGAACGTGAGAGAATACTTGACAATCTTGCAATGCAGTGTACTCCTTTATCGATAGGTGTTCCTTTATGGGATCTCGCGAATCTTTACTGGAAAAAAATAAATGAGCCTTTTATACTATGGAAAATCACTGCAAATGGATCTGTAATAGGTTATGTGGAAAATGGCAAGTTGGTAAATTTGCTGAATGCATGGCCGGATTATGAAGATCTTGCCAATAACTTTGAAGATAGTAAAGCGTATCTGGTATCAGTGATAAATTCATTGGCTGACAGGGCAGACCGTATCAAAGTATTGGTTTACTCGTCAGATAAAAAGATTAATATCACCGAGATAGAATTAGATGAAACCATGGAGTTTATTTCTCTGCCGGTAATAAAAGATGTTCAAGTGAAATATCATGAAGCTTACGCATTCGCATGTGCTGAAGAACCTTCAATAAACTTACTCCCTTTTGAAAAGATTCAGAGCGCAAAAAAAGTGCAATCTTTATGGTACAGTACGTCTTTATGGATAAGACGTGGAGTTCTGGGAGTAGGGTTATCAGCAGTAGCATTAACATTGTTATTGTTTGGAATCGTTATTCTCAAAAATACAAAAAATAATGATCTTACTGAGATACACAAGCAGGTTGAGTTGGTAAACGCACTCACCGCTAAAAGAGATTCACTTACAAGTGAGATGAAAAAGGCCGGTAAATTATCAGGTAAAGAGAGTGTTGTTACAAGCTTGTTAAGTGACCTGCAAGCAATTTATCCGGAAGGTATGTGGTCGGATGAGATTGACATAAATAAAAGTGAAAAAGGGTGGGAGGTAACTACGATCGCTTTCGCCAAATCGACCGGTTTGTTAGGAGTATTTATGAATAATGTGCATAAAACAAAGGGTTTCAGTGATATTCGTATGGTGTACAGTGAGCAGATTTTGTTGCGGGGCGAGAAAGTGATAAAATGCAGGATCGAGTGTTTGTGGGGGGGAGAGAGATAGAAAATGAGGGAAGTGGTTTTGTGGTGTTTGGGTTAGACGACCTCACCCGCATAGGAATGCGACCTCCTGTTGTATAGGTTTTTTTAGTGGAACGCCTATTGGAGAGGTGTAATTGCAAAGATGGGAATGATATTTCAGTTGTGTTATATATAAATAGGGAATACAATCAGAGAAGCGTGTTGTAAAGAAATCGGAGGTAGGGAATAAACTGAAGTAAGATGGTTTCGTGGTGTTTGGGTTAGACGACCTCACCCGCATAGGAATGCGACCTCCTGTTGTATAGGTTTTTTTAGTGGAACGCCTATTGGAGAGGTGTAATTGCAAAGATGGGAATGATATTTCAGTGGTGTTGTATATATAAAAAGGGAATGCAATCAGAGAGGCGTGTTGTAAAGAAATTGGAGGTAGGGAATAAACTGAAGTAAGATGGTTTTGTGGTGTTTGGGCTGGGCGATCTCAACCGCATAGGAATGCGACCTCAAGTTGTATAGGATTTTTTTAGTGGAACGCCTATTGGAGAAGGGATTAATAAATCGAAAATGCGTATTAAATGAGAAAAAAAATACCTCTTTGATAGGCTGATCTTTACCCATAAGTATTTACTCCTGAAACGGAGGGTTGTAGAAGATGAGGAGCATAAGTTTGTGCCATATATTTGAACATAACAGCGATTCCATCTAGGCACTGAAGACCAAGCCAGGTGGTTTTTGTTCCCGGATCGCCATCACATTTACGACCAAGAAAACCACCCAGACTTGCAACCATTCTGACTGCATCTCTTAATGTTGGTGGTTTTTGTGGTAATTGCGAATTGCGTGTTATATGTGTGACAAGTGCTTTCCATTCATAATCATCAAAGAACACGGTACAAGGGATATCTGGTGTTTCTCTACCTATTTTTGTTAAATAGTAAATACGCCATGCAATCACCATGTCAATCGCAAGACATGCTTCAATGCGCTCTGCACTTCCTAATTGTCTATTTTCAATTTTACATCCGCTTTTCAGTGTACGATGATATACTTCGATGCCCCAGCGACGACTATACCATATAAGTACTTCCAGTGCATCTTCTGTAGTTAGAAGCTGTTTAGTAGTTATAAGCAGCCATTCTATGGGTTCTGAATCAGGCGAAACCAGTATTTCTGTTGCTGCTACAGCCCATATTCTCACCACTCCCAATCCTTGTTTTCTATTGGGTGGGCGAACCGTAGCTTCCATGAACCTAACCTCTAATGTTGCAATACGCGCGGGACGATTACCCCTGCGTGGAACTGTAACTGTTGTGGTAGTGTCAATAGCTTTCTGCCTCAGCGTTTCCCAGAGCTGATTTCCTTCTGTAAGTTTTCTGTCATGCCGGGCACGAACAAGAATTTTAGGCGCATTTCCATTTGAATCTCGTGCTTCTGTAAAAAGCTCATGAATATCCGACTCCCGATCACCTATGCTTATAACGGTCGTTTGCGGGCATTGCTTCTGAAGCTCTCTTGCGGCACGGTAACTGATTAACCATTTGTTACTTTCTTTTTCTTCAATTGGTAATTGATGACGGATTGCTCGTTTACCAAATTCCTTTTTGTCGCGTGCCCAGCATTGTACATTTACCAACCCAAGTGGTGTACCATCACAGGTAAACGCTAGTGTATCATGGACAAATAACCCGACAGCGCCTTCTTTGCTGGTACTAATCGGGCCTAATCCCTGCGTTGCAGTATGTGTGGCGTAATTAAGTTCTGTTGTGTCTTGCACCGCAAGAATGACCTTCTCTTTCTTGATGCGATTGAGAGTTGACTCATAATGCGGTTTAAGAATTGCATCCATCGTTGTTGCCTCGTGTTCAAAAAAACGGTACGCTGCTTTTGTTTTTGCCCGACTCTGACAAGCCTGCGGTATAGCTGCTTGTGGATTAGCCCAGAAATCTCTTGCAACAGTCAATAGACGCTGTTCCAGACGTTGATCACCGAAATCTGCACTGCCAAACTCCTCCTCAGCCCAGTCCAGAGGAATTTTAGGTTCACACAATTGCTCTGGTTGTGGTTTACATTTACCTGATCCGGTACATAATATCGAACGGGCACTTTTATTGAGCTCATACACAAATATATGTTTTTGACTCACTTTCAGATCATGAGTCCGATCTTGACGACTGCGGCCGCTTGTCGATCCAACACATGTCCAATTGCCCGCACGATATGACGTGCCCTTAAATCGTTCACTGTCGACATAGGTTTCCAAAAGTACCGGTTTATAACCATAACGTTCCTGCCAGTCATTGGTAATGCGACGACAGATTAGTCCTAGAACATGGGTCGCCAGGTGTGGTACTTTTACATGGGGAAGAATAAGAAATCGGCTGTTGCAGATTACGAGCTGTAAATTCTCCATGCGTGTACTGCTGTCCCAACCAATCCACAAGTCTCTATCCTTTACAGAAATAGCTGATGCACTGAAAGAAAAACCTCCAAGTATCCTTCCTGTACTATCCTGTATCAAGTAACGTATTTGTGCTCCACAGAGCGGGCCAGCTCCAAGGTAATGATAGCTCGACATAATCCGGTTCCATTGACGGGAGGCATTGCTGCTTGAACTGTCGATACGAAACAAATTTATACGACCAAGTGATTTCAGTATTCCTTCAATTTGTTCTTCTTTATGAACCGTGTTATCTTGAATCCTTTTTGATACTGCAGTAGGACGTGTTCCGCCATTACAAAAAGGATGTGCTTGCGGAAGTGTGAGTTTGCCGTTGCGTTCCAGCTTGAGAAGCGCAACTCTGCAACTCATATCTTTAAGTTTACCAGCAATATTCTTCCAGTCGAGTAGTTCGCAAACTGCCCTGGAAAGTTTGACTCGAGAAATACCTGGCTGTGAATCGATGATTCGTTGAATACGGCCAAGTATTTCGGCGGTAAAATTAATTCCATTTATAAGCACATTGATAAACATAAATCTTGGTGGTCAAACGTGTCCAGCAAAATCTTTAAGGGACATGGTCAGTTGATAGGAGAGGTCGCATTCTTATGCGGGTGAGGTCTTCGGGAACGAAACAAGCAAATCTCTTTCTTCGAAACAGGTATAGAATGTAGATAGTTAAGCAACTAATTTGATATGCCAAATGTCGTAATCCTAATTGGATAGGTGCTGAATATTGTTAGAAGGAATTAAAATGAATTTACGTTTCAAAAAAACATCTCAATGGCAATTACCGGTTGTAATTACAATAGCGGTACTTATAGCAATTGTGTATACAGTTCACGCACAGCTGACTGTAGATGCCATTAGAAAAATTTCACAGGTTTTGTATAATCAAAAAGTTCTCAGTCATGCATCAGAGTATTCCGGGCAAATTAAGAGTATCAAAAAGGATATTAAGTCGCTGGATAGTTTGGTTTTAATAATAGAAAAGCGTAACAATAGTGATCAGAAAAATTTTGTTGAAGCGTTGTATTCGTATGCTGATTCTGCGGGTATTAAGACATCGAAAATCGAAATCGGAGCGCCTTTGCAGGTTGAGAATCGTAAAGAAATATCCGTTGCGGTCAGTGGTGAGGGTTCCTATCAGTCGATAGGTAAATTTACAGAACTGATTGAAAACGCAAGTCAACCTGTTTGTGTGCGCAATATGGTAATCAAAGGTGCGGAAGAAAGTGTCCTTAAGGTGTCGATGGATTTTGTGGTGATTGAGTGAAGGTGAGGGAAGATGAGTGCGACCTTTACGATGCGGTTGTCAGTAGTTCACACTTGATGTCTTTGAGAAATGAGAGTTAGAGTGCGAGTGCGAGTGAGAGTGAGAGTGAGAGTTTGTGACTCGCACTCGCACTCGCCAATCCCTTAGTCTTTCTAAATCGACCGATACCGATAGCGACATGAAATCATAACTGTAAACGACAAATAAACACTATGAAAAAAACATTAATAATTCTACTGATTATCATCGCGGTTCCTCTGTATTCCTATAATGTTTATATCCTTCTTCAGGGGACATTATCAGGTAAATCTGAAAAGCAGGTTAGTAATAAAAAGTCTGCTTTCGATATTCACGAATTAATCGCGTCAACTGCTCCCGTACATTTTGAGAAAAAAGGCAGAAGCCCGTTTTTCCCATATCCGGTTTCGGATAAACCGCCGATTAGTGAAAAGAAAGGGACCTCCGCAAAACCACTTGCGCTTAAGAAACAACCGAAAGCTCCGGCTATTACGATAAATGGAATAATGTGGAATCCACAGAACCCGGTCGCGATGATTAGTATGCCGGATGGATCAAGTACATTGGCAAAAGCAGGGCAGATTATTTCCGGTATTACAATTAAGAAAATTGAGAAAACCGGTATTGTTGTCGAGTTCGGAAAAAAAGAATACAAAATAAATAGGTAATATTATTTGAGATTTGTATTTGGTGTAAAAGTATTTCCCGAAACCCGCTCTACCAACTCTTCGACTATGAGCTCAGGGCGAGTGGATTTCTGAAAATACTTTTTTCAATCACTCTGATATTTTTATCGAAGGGTGATCCGTTTTTAAGAGTCTTTAAAAAACAAGCGGGATAAAATGCTTACCAATCAGAAAGATTCCGGTTATACTCTTATCGAAACGCTGATTGCTTTATCAATGCTTCTTATTATCGCCGCGCCTGTCCTTTCCGGAATTTTCCGAAATAACTTAACCATAGATTCTGAGCGGATAATAACCGGGATTGGTATTCTGGAACAGGAGGCTCGGAGAATTTCCGCTAATCCCCAGGAATTGCTTCCTGTAAAAAAAAAAATTATCAATGGAAAAGAGTGGTCTATATTTGCGGAAAAGTCCGGTACGACAATTGTTCAGTTCCACCTCTTTGTTTCATATAATAATAAAAGATATGGTGAGATTTATTTCCTGCAAAGAGAAGATAATAATAAAAAGTAAAATCGATATGACATTACATAAAAAAACTCATTTACATACCGGGTTTACATTTCTTGAATTGATGGTCGCCATTGCTATTGCGGCGATTGTAGTTACATTAGCGTTTCGCTTTTTGCAGGATACCTCCCGTGGAATACAGATGCAGGAAAAACGGATCGGAAATACTGAAAAGATGATAATCGCAAGAAAGCAGATTGAATCAGTAATGAATAAAATTGGCGTTGTTGTCAATGTGACTGGTAATGAAATTGATTACAGTGAGTTAAGTTCTGATTCTGTTCATCAGGTGATTTTCAGAGGAGATTCACTTGCAGTGGACAATAGATTAATAAGTAATGGAATAAGAAAAGTAAATTTTGAATTTGATACGACAAAAAGAGAAAAGGTATTGTACTGGGAATGTGAGATGGTAAATGGGGGCTGGACTGGTGGAGCGGTCTGTCCGTAATCTCCTATCTGTGAGACCTCATTCCCAATCCCCTTTCAGTGATATGGTTTTTTAAATATGGAACATCTATCAGAGAAGGAGGTTAATAAACCGAAATTGCGTATTAAATGAGAAAAAAATTACCTCTTTGATAGGAGAGGTCTGCGGGTGAGGTCATTTTAAAGGAACCAAACAGGCCTCTTTCCTCAAAATAGATACAGAATGTCAATAATAACTGATTTAGCATGACAATTGTTGTAATCAAATGTAGTGAAAGGATGAGGAGAGGTTTTTTTTGTCAAATAATACAAAAAACCTTTCAGCTACTCAACACCACGTCTGGAACATTTATTAAATGTATTATCAAATCACCCCTCCACTAAATTAAATTTTAATGATGGAAAAAATAAACGTCAATCAAAATGGTTTTTCAATATACTTCATAATAATAATTCTTACCATCGTTTCGATTCTCCTATCAGTCACCTTATACGGGATTCACTCCACAAGAAAAAGTGCTGCCGCTGAAATGAAAAAATTCCAGGCGCGAATGCTTGCCGAATCTGGGATTGTCAGGGCAGAGTATTTTCTCAGCGGTGGGGATGGGCATTCTCTTGACTGGGAAACCGATAATTACAAAGAAGAGATAAACAATTTTGGAGCGATTGCTATAAAAAATAAGCGGTTTGGCGTGTATTCCCAAATCGAGGCTATTGGTAAGCGGCTGGATTATACCTGCACAATTAAGGGGCTTTTCGGAAGAGATGTTCCTCCTTTACTCGATCCGGTGATTACCTTGACCGGACATGCTGGTGGGCTTGAACTGAAAAAAGAATCCAAAATCTCAGGAACAGTAGTTTTATTTCATGGTGGAATAAAAAACACCAATGTTCCGGTTATTATTCGTTCATCACCGGTTCTCCCCTTCGATTCGACTTCTGTTTACAAGGCTGTGAAACGCTGTGATGACCAGTTTCTGAGTTTGCTTACAAGTAAAAATGTGATTACCGGCAATGCAACAATTACAAGTGCAAACGATTTGAATTATATCCATGATACTTTAATTGTCATGGGCGATTGTGAGCTTAACAATGTTACTCTGCGAAACCGGCTTTTGGCAGTTTCCGGTAAACTGATAATAATAGGAAACTGTAAAATTGAAAAATCTGCGCTGTTTTGTGAAAAATGCGAGATACGAGGTGGTTTAACAAATAATACGTTGTTCTATAGTCAGAAAAAAATGTCAATCGAAAATGGAATCCACAACGCGCAGTTTATCGCGACCGATTCTATAAAAATAAGTAATAGTGCACATTTTGGTGTTATGGCAACATGTGTTAATTACCGGGATGTAAGAAATGATACTCTTGTAAGCGGGGGAGTGTATCTCGAAAGGAAAACCCGATACAGAGGGACTATTATTTCAGCTATGGATTCGATTGCTAAGAAAAGAGAGTGGCGTTCATCAATTGTACTCGACAGTTTTGCAGAGGTTAATGGAATAATGATAACTGATCAGAGCATTTTCATGAAAGGAAATTGGATTAAAGGACATATCTGGGCTAAACAGATAGAATCTACTGATGGAAAAATATCGTATACGAATAATCTTATCAATTGCCAAATAGAATCGGGACCGGAAAAGTATTCTTTTCCATTGTTTGGACCAAAGCCGGTGAAGATAATATTAGGTGAACATAGTAGAGCGTCTACAAAATCAAATGTTCTAACAAAAACAGTCAAATGAAACTTTTTTGTCTGTGGTTGTAGCCTCTATAAAAGATTCCAACGGTATTACTATCCGATCCGGCTGGAAACTATTCAATACAGATGGTTTGCCAACTCCTGTAACTACTGCGGATGGTGAAAAAACCGAAAATCTTATGTGTAGGGCAAGAACTGTTAATGCGGGAAATTTAGATCAGGCTGTCATCGATATTTCTTTCTCTTTACCTTCAAGTTCATCATCAAAATATACGTTTGAACTTCGAGGCAATAATAATTCATCTCTCTTTAGAATCAAACCGGATACAGTCGCAGTGCGGACTATTAAAGATGCTATTAACAATAACAGCGCATTGCCATCAGACCGTCTTTTGTTAAAATCTACCATCTCAGGGCAGAATCTGTTTACATTTTATTTCTACAAAAATAATTTCACCGATAATGATTCCATTTATGCATGTCTAATAAATGATAGCAACAGGGTAGTAGCAAACAGGCAAGTCTCAAAGAGTAGTTCTGTTACCGGAATGGATATTGTAAACACTATCTATACTCTTATGAGAATTCAAGAGACAGTTGCAGATCCCATATTCGCAGTTAGTGTCACTGGTACACTTAACGATTCAAGTAAAATCCGTCTCTACATAACCGCCCTTACCGGTCTTGCGCTTGCTCATAACAGTCCTGCTCAGAATGCAGATGAAGCGAGAGCTGGAATTTTCACCAACTATATTCAATTTATGGACAATGTTGCCCGACACTGGAGTAATATAAAGAACGGTGGGACCGGGTTTAAACGGTTACAGAATATCGATACGCTTATATTAAGCACAAATACAAAAGGGATTGCAGATCCAATATATGTAAAGAACAACGGTACGCTCGCTGAGTATGGTGTTACGGAACCTGAACAAAAGAGAAAGAACTATGCTTTTTACGAAGGATATTCAAGGTTAGCAATAGATCTGGATAAACCAGTGTATGGTGATAATGAACCTGCCGGTGCAGGAATTATGTTAAGGATATCGGATAATATTGAACTATATTCCGCAAATCTTGCAGATACATTTAATATGTTTGACAGCGCTATTATAAATGGGCAAACTGGAAGAAGAATAATAGTAACCGCGAAAGATTCGCTGCTCGAAAAAATTGACAGCAGTGGCTTATGGGTAAAGGGAATAGACGAAGGCAAAGGTGAGGCAAACTGGTATACAGGAGTAGTGGCGGTGCGACTGCCATTGCAGGCTGTTTCTAATGTGGAGATTGACAGCGCGTTTTTGATAAGCGGGGAAGGAAATGGTAATGGAGATTCTGAAGGAATGCTGATTGGTGGATCAGAAAATAGTGTTTTAAAAATTAATGTGTTTAATGATACTTCACAGAATAGTTCAGTTTGCAATAATGTGAAAAACGGGAGTATGATCGTGCATGGAAGTAAAAGGCGTCTCTCGTATAATTCCGATTATAAAGAAAATGGTAGTAATATAAAATTTTTATTGAAAGAAAGAGATGATACAACTCGAATCTTGCTTACAGTCAAAGGTGATACTGCTATTTTGCAAGATACATCAGTTGCAGAAATAACTATCTATGCAATTGAAATGAAAAAATTGATAACAAGAGTTTTTGTAAAATATTTTCTGGCATTTAAATTAGGATTAAAAGATGCAGGCTTGAACCAGGAAATGTCAGTCCTTACAGCAGAGAATTGCCCAAAACGAATAAATATTGAACGAGATGATAAAAAATTATTACCCGCAAAATATAGGAAAAGAGGAAATATACTGATTTCTTGGTCTCCTGGCATTACTATATATAGTCAGGGGAAAATTGAACCAGCAAATCAATTGTTTCCTGATATCAATAAGAAATTCACGAGTACTGAAAGAACAGACAACCATGGATCGTACATTATAACCGATTGGGATTCTTATCAAAAAAATATTCTGAATAATGAGTATTTGCAACTTATTTCTAAAAGTAGTAATGATGAAGTATTTACAATTGCATATAAACCTGATAATGAAAATCAAAGATATTTATTTGAGACAGTACATTGTAAACCGTATAGGTTAACTCTTTTCAGTGGTAATGGTGAAATTAGTGGCTCTAATTACACATATATAAACCAAAATGCAGAGATGCCAATATTACATGCAGAAATAAATCCATCTCCACCAACATTGCTTCAATGGGAACTTAAATTTAAATACAATCGCAGCAGGAGAAATGATTATGAAAGATATTTTTTTACATCAACTTTACCAAGATGGGATATTAAGGACATCATGGGTGGAGATATACGAGGTGGCGAAGGAACACTTCAAATATTTTTTAATGATGGTACAGAATTAGATTCACTTGAGAAAAAATTTCACATACGTGGATACAATCCTGTTGAGGCTAATGTGGAAACATTTTTTACAAGAGATATTCCTTATAAAGTAATAGCGCGACATGAAAGTAGAGAAGGAAATTCCTATTATTGTCAATTTACTACAAGAGGTAAAGTAAACGAAGGTGAAGCTGATGTTAAATGGACACCAAATTGGGGAGATGATGGGCCAGGTAAACCAGGTGGGTTTGGAATAATGCAATTAACTGACCCAATTCCCACAACACAGCAATTATGGAGTTGGAAAGACAATATTGTTGAAGGTATTAGGCGGATTAACGATATCTATATGCCTGCTGCTATGAATCATTTACAATCGTATGGCAACTATACACAACATATGGTTGATAAAGAAACATTGGCGAGGTATAATGGGTGGGGGCCTATTGTAAATGGAGATCGATTAGGTCATTATTACAAATGGAATCCAGATGTTAATGATTGGGTTGTAAATGAAAATAGTGTTAATTGTAATACAAACCATTGCACAAGTGTAAATAGCCTCTGGTATCAGAATGCTGAAGGTGCTTGGAGATGTAGTCCAAGTGGTTTATGTTACACTGTTTATATATTGAACAATTTCAACTAAATTATGATCAGGAGACTTCTTTTATGAAAAATATTTATGCATCGTTTTTTATAATCATTTCCTTATGTAATGCTTTTTCACTAACAAAGATCGAAAGGGACTCTTGTGTTTTAGATTTAAAAGAGAACGGTGATATAATTAAGAATATGAAAGTTATTTGTAACATAAATGATTTTTTGAAAAACAAAGTACCATATACTCAAGGTAGGATTTCTCTTTGGAATAGCAGTTGTGAATCCGGTATTTTGATGTTAGAAATACCAGGTTTAAATGAATTCGATATTTATTCAATAAATATTTTCAATGGGAAAGTATTTAAATCTCCGGTTAGAATTCAATCCTGGAGTGCATTTGTACTACCAGATGGAAAAGATTTGTATTTTCAGACGTCAGAGGAAAACGGTAAGCAAATTTTTCATATGAATGCCACAGACTTTGAAATTAGGAAGATTGTTTTAGGATGGCCGATAATTGCTTTTACTAACCATGAAAATCCTCCTGTTTATTATCTTGCAAACAAGCATTTCTATGTAATTGGAAGAGAGCTTAAAAATGATAATTTCTACACTGTATGCTTAATAAATCAGGAAAACGATTCCATTGAAAAGAAAATTAACTTAAAGAAATTCAAAAATATTGAATCAATATCCATATATGTTAATGAAATAGTTGGATCTTTTATATTAGTAGGTGAATCTTTTAAAAATGGCGATAGTTTGCAATCACAAATACAAATAATTAATATGGAAAATGAAAAAATAATGGCAAAAAAGAGGTATAATTATTTAGTTGATGCAAAATTCGCACAAAAAGGGGAAAAAGTGGTTTTGCAAAGAAAAAAATATGAAAAGGTGATTACAAAAATAAATGGTCATGAAAGTGTAGACAAAAGAGCAAGGTTCGGAGATGTTTACATAAGTGATAATAAATTGGAGCAAATGTTAGATACAATACATATTTATAACAATAAGGTGGTTTATATGAATGATGAAGAAATATTCATTGATAAAACAGAAGAGAAAAATCAAGTGGAAATTTATGATGTCGTTAACATGAAGTTTAAAGGTACACGTAAAATAAAATGTCAAAATTGTAATTAACATTAGTAGTGGGGTAATTTAATTATACTACAATTATTCTGTAGAATCAAATAAACTATCAAACAATAAAATTCTATGTTCAAGAACGAGAAACCTATAATTATTATTTTGGTATTTTCGAAAGAGATTTGTAAATGATACGGTAAAATCGTTCAGTTTGTTGTATTACAATTAGAACAGCTGCTTGCCTTTACCGGTTCAAATGTAATAAATATTTTTGCTAAGTGTTATTTTACTCTATTAAAAGAAAATTGATTTTTTCCTGATATTATTCTAACTTGATCATTTAATTTATCAAAAATGAATACCGTATTAGCGCGGACCATCAGAGATGCTATTAACAATAACAGCACGTTGCCCTTAGACCATCTTTTGTTAAAAACATCAGGTTCAGGGCAGAATCTGTTTACATTTTATTTCTACAAAAATAATTTCACCGATAATGATTCCATTTATGCGTGTCTAATAAATGATAGCAACAGGGTAGTAGCAAACAGGCCAGTTTCAAAGAGCAGCTCCGTTACCGGAATGGATATTGTAAACACTATCTATACTCTTATGAGAATTCAAGAGACAGTTGCAGATCCCATATTCACAGGTAGTGTCACTGGTACATTTACCGATTCAAATAAAATTCGTCTCTACATAACTGCCCTTACCGATCTTGCGCTTGCTCATAACAGTCCTGCTTAGAATGCAGATGAAGCGAGAGCTGGAATTTTCACCAACTATATTCAGTTTATGGATAATGTTGCCCGACACTGGAGTAATATAAAGAACGGTGGGACCGGGTTTAAACGGTTACAGAATATCGATACGCTTATATTAAGCACAAATGCAAAAGGAATTGCTGACCCAATATATGTAAAGAACAACGGAACGCTTGCTGAGTATGGTGTTACGGAACCTGAACAGAAGAGAAAGAACTATGCCTTTTATGAAGGATATTCGAGGTTAGCAATAGATTTAGATAAACCTGTGTATGGCGATAACGAACCTGCTGGTGTAGGAATTATGTTCAGGATATCGGATAATATCGAGCTGTATTCCGCGAATCTTGCGGATACATTTAATATGTTTGACAGTGCTATTATAAATGGACAAACAGGAAGAAGAATCATAGTAACCGCGAAAGATTCGCTGCTCGAAAAAATTGACAGCAGTGGCTTATGGGTAAAGGGAATAGACGAAGGCAAAGGTGAGGCAAACTGGTATACAGGAGTAGTAGCTGTGCGTTTACCATTGCAGGCTGTTTCTAATGTGAAGATTGACAGTGCGTTTTCGATAAGCGGGGAAGGAATGCAGGATGGGGATCCGGTGGGGAAGATTGTGGGAGGGGCGGAGAAGAGTATTGTTAAAACGTCTGCTATAAAATTTAATGGAAATTCCTATGACACACTCAATGAAATTCTAACTCCAGGAGTTCTACTCCATCGGCAATCACAAAGAGTAAGATACAATGCTAATTATTATTTTGGAGATAGTCTACAATTTAGAATCTGTACATCAATAGAAGATACTGGAAAATTGCATTTTGAAAATAGAAATAAATTTGATGCAATACTAGTAGATACCTCAATTACCATAAAAGAATGGTTTGTACGATTATTTGAATGGCGAAATGGCAAGCCTGTAAGGTGTATTGAATTGAAAGGAGATACACGAAGGTTAGGGATTAAAGAAGCTGAAAATGGATACTTGAAAAAATGGTGTAACGATGTCCTTGCAATTGCAATAGAGAATAATAAAGATAATCTTATAGACCCTAAACATAGAAGAAATATCGAAATCGTTTTACGAAATATAGGGGATGATATTAAAATTTTTAAAACGAGTGGTAAAACAGAACAGTTATTTCCTGATGAAAAAAACTTAATGAAGGGAATAATTAAGGGTAACGATTACATTATTAAATGGGACAAATTTGAAGAACAATTTTTAGAAAAGGATGCATTATATTTTTCAATAGGGCCGGGTAAGCACGGTTATTTTGAGATAGCTGTACGTACAAAAGGGTCGGCTCAGGAATGTATTAGTGAAAAAGTTGTATTAAATGGTGTACCAGTTATAGAAAGTATAGAATTTACTTCTGATCATGAGGATGACAATGGATGTAATATTTTGAGGTATGAACCCAATAAATACTTGAGTAATGGTGAATTAATAAATGGGCCTGAATGGGTCAAAAGTGGAAAAGGAAAACCCATCTCACAAACAAGAAATACACCTGTAAAAATACTATTATCAATTACAGTTCCTTTTGAAGGTGATTATGCAATCGAAGGAACTTCACCTGAACCATATTTATCTTTTCCAAAAATGACATTCCACGCTAATAAAGGAATTAATAAAATAGAATTGCAAGCAAGCGGTAATTTGCCAAATTTTCCTACCAAAATAGAAGATGAAATAAATTGGAAAATTACTCATTATTCAACAATTCCACAAAATAATCTTGAAGTAAATTCCATCAGCAATAATGATATATATGTTACTTATGGTAAACCGCTTGCCACCACTTCAGGGAACAACAAGGTTTTTATTACTTCAAAACAAATGAATTTAGTTACATTCTTTTTAGAAAATGTAACTGATGCTTCCCTAGCTGCTTTTTACATTAGGAATGAAATTGAAAGAAGATTAATTAACTTCTTTAGACACCCGATAGTCGCAACATCTGATATTTGGAAAATTTGGGACAATGAAGACGCTTATCCTTCTCCCAATATACCTCCAAATAATGTTTTAGGGGGCCAATGTGGCCAAATGGCTTTATTGCTAGAATCGTCTTTAAGAATGGTTGGTTTGGATGCTGAATATGTTCATCTAAAACCATCGAAAGATTATATTCGTATTAGTACTTTGTTACAGCCTGATAATACTTTTATTGAAAATAAACCACCTCATGCTACTTGTATGAGTTCATCTCTTAAAAGTGAACTATTATTTTTCTATTTTTCTGATTATGCTGCTAATCCATTTCAGGTAGGAGAGGGATCTGTTTTTTTTAACAACCAGATGTATACTATGTTTACTGCTGGAGTTAATGGTGTTGGAAATTCAAAAAAAGAAGCTGCCCGAGATGCTATGTTAAGATTAGAAGCTGGTAATCATGATAACATAGGTAAATTGCAGCGTTGGTTATTATTATATAAAGATGGTTCAGCAAACGCATGTTTAATTAATGGTACTGTAGATATACCTAACAGGTTAGAAAATAAATGAAAATAAAAAAAATGTTATTGTTGATTATTATAGTGAATCAAGTTGCATTGTCTGAGCCTATAGATAAAAATATGGGCATTATTGGAGAAAAATTAAAAAAAGCTATTTTGACAGCACCTCAACAAAGTGCTGTTTTCGTAGGCAACATTTTTTGGCCTGATAGTGAAACTATTAGGGATCATAGGATTTCTGTGAGAGATATAGATGAAGAGGTTTTGAGAAATAGTGTTTATTGGTGGCTATTTTCATTTATCCGTCCATCGGATTTAACTAACGTTGACTCCTTAATCTTTTTGACGAAAATGAAAAATGGGGATGATTGGATAATAAATCATATTTTTAATGAAGGTGAGTATATTCAATTCATTGATGGTAGAATATTGACTGTTCTGATTCAAAGAAAAATTAATATATTTGATACGGTCAATTTAAAGAATAAAATTTTAATGGCTTTAAAGAAAAATATTCACTTAAGTAACCCAATGGAATTAGAAATAAATAGTACAGATTCTCTTCAGGTCAATGCTTTCTTACGTTTCAGGGATGAGAATATAAATACTCGTAAACAGAGGATTTTCATTTGGGCTAATGGCGAATTTATAGTTGTAAATATTCCCAAAATTCGAATGCCTTATGTTGATAAACTTGGGCTGTCGGTTGGCAGGACTATAGGCGGAATTGCATTAGATAATCCAAGACCATTTATACGATTTTATAATAAAAAAAATTATAATTTGAAAGAAGAACTATATAAAAATTATCCATGGATTGAAGATTCTTTAAAAATCTGGTCAAAAGTTGATCGAGGTGACGGTAGCCCGGTCCTTCTTGAACTAAATAATTTTTAATAAAGTTTTAAAGTAATTGAAAATAATGGTAAAACATTAATTAAAATCATGGAAAAATTTTTTAAGTACTAAGATTGATAAGCTGATTAATACTTTCAATATTTTATAACTCTATAATCCAGAGGGCCAATTAGCTGCTAAAAAAGTCGCTTACTGAATGTGCACCAGTCTTTTCCATATTTTTAATAATAATCAAACTGGACTTTAATTTCGGAATCCTCAATGATTACAAGGTCTCTTCCTTTTTTTTCAATTTTTGATACTATTTTTTTTCATGTAAATTCAGTCCCGTTTTGAAATCATTGATCATTTGTAATTTCCTCTCAAACTCATTCTCCTTAAATCTATGGGCTCTTACCATATCAAGTGATAGTTTGCAGCCGCTACTATCATTTGTTTCTTTCTCTATTATGTCATGAATAACTTTTCTGGTATCATTTTTTAGAATTGTTGTAGTATCTTTTCCCAATAATACAATACCTGACCGTTGTAAATCAAAATCTACTAATTCCAGTATTTCTGGATATTCATAAATTCGATCAATATTGTTTGGTAACGAACAGTATTCTGAAAAGATTAAGTCTAAATCTTCTGCATCTTTTTGAGCTCTATAAGAGGATTCAGACCATGAAATCAATTTCATGATAACTAATCCAACAGGACTTGCAACTTTCATAATTTTACCTTCAGAAATTCTTGCTTCATAACAGTCTTGATATGCTTCTTCAAAACCAATGATCGACATCTTATTCTCATCAGGCCAGGTAATTGTACCATCTTTTTCAGATATTCCTCCAAAAGGCACAATATCTACTGGATAGTCATCTCTAATGTAATAAATTCGATGCAAAACCTCTGATTTTTTGAATTTCCCTGTTTCAAGCAGTCCATTTAGAATTTTATGATAGGATTCCCAGGCAGTAAGATGAATCCCAATATCCAGATCAATTGTAGCTCTTTTGGATTCAAAATAAAGATCTCTTGCAGTTGCTCCAACAATAAAAAATGGAGCCTTATTCTTTTCTGTGAAGCTAATTATGATATCAAGGATTTCAGCAGTAATCGAATCAATCTTGTTTAACAAGTTTAAAAAGTTCTTTTTCATAGATAATCTTTGCTGTTTCGATGTTTCTGTCGGATTGGCTTGCAATCAGATCAGCATAAATGAGTAAAGGAGGCACAACGTGCTCATTTGTCCATTTGTCATTGAAGGACCAGAATTTTTTAAGAATTTCTATATTACCTTCACTTGTGCTGTGAAGTCTATTTTTGATCAGAAAATCCTGTTGTAGTTCTTTAATGTAGATGGAGTAAGTTTCTGGTTTTAAATACTTTGTCAGGATACGTGCTGCAAATTCAGCTCCCCAGAGAGAATCCTTATTCATGGATATTTTTTCCCACCAGTCGGTATCAATTGCTGAATAATATCCGATAATAATTTTTGGTCTTAGTTCTTCATGATAATTCGAAACCCAATTTTTAAGCAGATCTTCTTTTTTAACTAACTTTCTTCCCTTTTTGCCCAAAGTAAAAAGATAACCGCTTTGTTTTAAATCCCGCATCACCCAACCGACACTACCTAAAGCAACATCTGCCATCGATGCGATACTTCTGTAATCATCATTTTCTAACCCAGGGTTACAGAGAAGTGTAAAAATGATTTTCAGGCCACTGGAGTGATACATCCGTTTTGTAGAGGTTGGCATCTCATCGGGCTTATTTCCTTTAATATTGATTAATAATGGCGGATTATTTATATATGCATTCCCAGCAGTATCTATGAAATTAACCTTCATAGTTCGTAATCGTTCTGCAATGGCAGGCGTAACATAATGAGTGATTAAAACGGGAGTATGCTCGTATTGATCAATGTTCTGTTTGAATTGGCCGATAACAGCAGTATTGATGTTATTTTTGATTTCGGCATCAAAAAACCACTCATTATCGTTCCATTTTAACTTGATCAAAGTATCCCGGAACTTATCAAGATGTTTAATGATACTAAATTTGATGCCTGTCGTTAGCTCGAATTTATGGCCAGCCTTTAAAAGAATGCTTTGTTCAGTTTTCATAGCTTTTTGGTTTGTTCACAATATTATTATGTTCACTAATAATGAACATAGCAAATTAATGAACAAAAATCAAGTTAATTCTGAAGTGGACTTGCACATCCAATCCGCGCCTTTCAGCGCTCCTCTCCTAAAATCCTTCAATTCACTATCGACCATTCTGCAAAAATAAAGTACAATTGTCTGATATGGGTAATTCATTGCAATCGCAAAACAATTCTTCCAAACTTGAGCTGCAATCTTTAGATCTCTCCAATCTGCAGGACAGAAAAAATCTTGAGATTGCCAGAAAAATTCAGTTGGCCATTGTACCTCAGAGTATTCCTTTGATCGAGGGTTTGGAAATAAATTCGTTTTTTATCCCTTGTGATGCGGTGGGGGGAGATTCTTTTGATGTAATAAACATCTCGAAAGACATTGTTGCATTCCTGATTTATGATGTGACTGGCAGTGGGGTATCATCGACGCTTATTTCCATGATGGCCAAGATTTCGTTTGCAAGGCACATAAAAAGTGTTCTGTCGCCGCGTGCTGTATTTGAACGCGTCAATATGGAAATGATCAGAGATCTTCCTGCCGGGTTTTATTTTACAGCGTTTCTTGCTTACCTCGACTTACATGACAACAAATTGACATACGGAAGCGCGGGGCATGTTTACCCGCTCTTATTTAATAAAAAACAATCGAAATTGCTGCATTTACAGACGCAGGGGACCTTGTTGGGAGTTTTTGAAAACGCTCTTTTTGATGAGCAGACATTGCATCTGGGAGCGGGGGATTGTTTGTTGCTTTTTACAAATGGACTGTATCAAATTTATTCTCAGGGCAACGATGCTTCTCATATGGAATTGGAAAAGCAGCTTTATACCTTTTTACAGATCAGATCTCAGAATAAATTGATAGACCATTTCAAAGGAAAATACGAGTCTTCTATACAAAGTAAACCGATCGAGGATGATATTACTGTTATTTCTGTAGAGATTCTTAATCAGTCGAGAAAGGATCAGATTAAAGAGAAGCTGGGTTTCAGTGCGGATGATCCTGTGTATTTACAGTTTCTCAGTTATTATGAAGAGATGGATGTAGTGATTGCAGTCATTCTTGCTTCTCTTGACAACTTTGGGTATCAGGATGATGTGATAAGAAAGATGAAAATAACCTTGACCGAATTATTAGTAAATGCCATTTTACACGGTAACAATAAGGATTTTTCAAAAAAAGTTATCGTTGGTCATCTCGTGGATAAAACAAAAGCGGTCATTTCAATTATGGATGAGGGCAGTGGATTTGATTATAAAAAGATACCTGATCCAACTCTACCGGAAAACATTACTAAAGATTGCGGTCGAGGGCTTTTCATTGTTAGTCATTATGTTGATGAGGTATTTTTCAATCAGTTTGGAAACCGTATAACTATTACAAAATATTATGGAAAAAACTGCTGATGTCAATAAAAAAAGTGGGTATTGCCGGGTACATGGGTGCTGGTAAATCTTCTTGTGTACAGTATTTCAATACTGATGATACAGTCATTATTAATGCTGATGATGAAGCTAAGGCGTTGATGCAGAATGATAAGAAAATTCTGGACGCTTTAATTGAGCATTTTGGGGATACCATCGGGTCGGAGAAGGGTATTGATTCTAAAAGTCTGGGAAAAATTGTTTTTAATTCATTTCCAGAATTATTGTATTTGAATAGTGTTGTTCATCCTCCTCTTATTAACCATTTAAAAAAGTTATTATTTGAAAAAAAATTTGATTCTAAAATTACGAGAGTAATTTTGGATGCGGCGATTATTCCTGTTTGGAATATAGATAGTTGGTTTGATCTTCATATCTGGGTAGATACTCCACGGGAGATCCGGTTTCGTAGATTAATAGAGAAGTATCAGGGGAAGATTAGTGGGGATGATTTAAAAAAAAGGATGGATTTTCAGGAAAAACTATTTAGTCCTCCTGATGAAAAAGTATGGAGTTACATCGACAATGCAGGTACAATTAATAATACTATCGGTCAAATGAACCGGGCGATAAAGAAAAGTACCTAAGATTTTATTACAGTATTTTGCAATTCAGAAAAGTGTGTAGTATTTTTGGATTATTTATAAGCTTTTTTGAAGACACTTCAAGGCTTAAACAAATTATTCAATTTTTAAACGACTGCTGCTTTTTGAAATCCCAATTGTTATTTTTGGACTAATATGCTCAAAGAACACTCATCATTTGTTAAACAGACCATAGCATTCATCGATTGCGTTCTTTTGATCTTTGCTTTTTATGTTTCCTATGTTTTGACCCACACATTTCGTCCGTTAAATCTGATAACCAATTACGCATTCATGCTCGTTGGATTTTTCGGTTTTTATCTATACTTCGCCTGGACTCGGTCGCTTATTTTCGATTCTGAATTTCAACTGGATGACAGGATTATTAAAAAGAATAATAATGATTTTTCTGTCCGCAGGTGTACTTGGTGCTGCTTTACTTTATTTAGTTCCGGATAGTTATAACAGCCGCTATCTTTACGTAATTTTCGCAGTCATATCATTCCTGCTTATTGCAGCTGAAAAAATGTGCGTCAAGGTATTTATTGCGAGGCTTCGCAAAAATAATAAAAATATCACGCCTATTTTATTGGTTGGCAGAGGCAGAATGGCTTCACAGATATATCAGGAAATATGCTGTCATCCAGAGTGGGGTTTGCGGATTGTCGGCAGGCTCGATTTGACTATTACTCCGATCGAGTTTGAAGAGGTTTTAAAGAACAGTTACCTTGAAGAGGTGTTTTTCTGTATTCCACGTAAATTGACAAAATGTGGCTTTTCAATTGATTCATTTTTACAGATTTGTGAAGAAATGGGCAGGCCTGCCCGTGTGTTCATGAATATTTCCGCCGCGACTTTTTTTGCCAGGTGGGAATATCATCGTTTTATGGATCGACCTACTCTTATTTCGCATACTGTTGAATTGGATCCTGATCAGGTGATTTTCAAACGAATCTTTGATATTGCAGGATCACTTGCGGGATTGACAATTCTTCTTCTTTTATATCCCTGGCTTGCTTTAGCGATAAAGATCAGTTCAAAAGGGCCTGTATTTTTTAAGCAGGTGCGAGTAGGGAAAAACGGAAAACGGTTTATCATTTATAAGTTCCGTTCTATGTCTGCAGATGCTGAAGAGAAGAAGAAAGAGCTTGAAAAGTATAATCAGTGTGATGGTGCAGTGTTTAAAATGAAAGATGATCCGCGGGTTACGCGAATTGGTAAGATCATGCGTAAAATTGAGCCTTGACGAACTTCCTCAGATGATCAATGTTTTTAAGGGTGAAATGTCTCTTGGTTGGAACACGACCGCCAACACCTGATGAGGTTGGAAAGTATCAGAAGTGGCATCATCGCAGAATTAGTATTCGACCTGGAATTACAGGACTTTGGCAGGTTTCTGGAAGAAATAAAATAACCAATTTTGATGAGATAGTGAAATTAGATCTGAAATATATTGATAATTGGAGCATTAGTAAAGATATCAAAATTATTTTTAAAACAGTGCTGGTGCTGTTTGAGCGAGATAGTGCCTACTAATATCAACCATTTAAGAAGCAAAAAATTATAATGAAAAAAACACTCGTTTTTATGATTGTTGCGGCTGTTGCGATTCAAGCTGAACATTTACAGAATGGGAACTGGCGCGCTCCATATTTTCTCTTAGCAACCGAAATGGAATATGCTCAGGATAATTCTTCAAGCGGAATGTTTTGGGATGGTATTGGTCCTGTTGAGCTTTTTGAAGAATCGTTATGGCCAGATGAGCAAAAGTTGGGGAAAAATCATTGGTTTTTAGAACCTTCTATAAATGCTGGTTTTCTATCTGAACCACCTGATACACAGGACAATGATTTCTGGCAGGCATCGCTTCTGAATAGCATTAAATACAAAAGCATTTACATAAGGCAAACTCTTAATGTTGATAAAAGGTATGATTATGATAATTGTTATCCTGCACATAAAGATCGGGCTGTACGAGGGAGAATCGAAGAAGCGTTTCTTCAGGTAAACTGGAAATACGGTTTTTTCCGTCTTGGCAGAATGGAACGTAATTGGGGGCCATTTGCGGATCGTAGCTTGATTCTTTCTTCAAATCCATATACCTATGATGCTCTTGAATGGCAGCTGCAATCGTCACTGTTTGAATTCCGTCATCTTTTCGCGGCTTTTCCGCAGGAAAAATCCTATTGGGATACAAATGGGAAAATAATGAACCGTTTTTTTGCGGCACACGCACTCAATCTTATCCTTGGAAAGTGGGCTACAGTTGGAGTTTTGGAAAGTGTGGTTTTCTCCAGGGACAAAGGATTTCCTGATTTTACATATGTAAATCCGTTTTCCATTTATACTGTTATTAACACCAACCAGGAGGGTGTCGGTAATCTGATGCTTGGGGTGCAGTGGAAAATTCATCCTTTTACAGAAAATATTGCTTTAAAAGGGCAGATTGTCTGGGATGATTTTCAGGTTGACGATTCACTTGTAACTGACAAGGAGCCAACTCACTGGGGAATGGATATGGGTCTTTACTGGAGAAACCCGTTCGCTTTGAAATTCAAAAACTCTGTTAAAGTCGAATACAACTTACGGTCAAAGTGGTTGTATACAGTTCCTGATTACAATACTGATATGGGAGAGGGATACAGGTATCTTGCAAAAAGCCTTGGGTATGAAGAGAATGATGGCTATAGGGTTGGTGCTGGTTTTAATCTGGTTGGGAAAAAATACTGGGCTGGATCTTTGTTTTCAGGCTATGAAGAGAAAGGGGCGAATTCACCTGTAAGCCGCTGGAATGACAGCAAAGCTATTCCTGGGTTACCAAATGATACGCTTTCTGAACCAACAGAGACCAGAATCGATTGTGGTCTGAATTTGTTTTTTTACTTTAAAGATTACGCAGATCTCAGACTTACATTTAATAATGTCTGGATTAAAAATGAAAATAATATCAAATCTGAAGATTTTAAGTATAAACCTTTTGTTAAGGTCGAATGTTCTCTACACTTCAGTGATTTTATAACTAAATTGCCGGATTAATATGCATTCACAGTTTTTAGAAGGTGTAACTTCTGGTTCAAAGGATTTATTAGCTGTACCTGATGCTGCGAGGGGTATTCACAGAATATTGTCAAGGTACTCAATCAGCTTGAAAATTTGAGTTGTAATTCGTGTCTTGATAGCGAATTTAAAAACCAATATTTCAGAATGCTCAAACTGTTTGAAGAGTATCAGAATGCTGTTGTCAATAATTCTCCATATACTGTTAGTTGTAAAACAGGTTGTTCGCAATGCTGCTATCACTGGGTAGAAGATGTGAATTCTTTTGAAGCAGAAATCATTTCAGAGTACATAAAAGAAAATTATCCCGAGCGGATAGATAAAATTATCAGACAATGTGGTGAAGACATTGAGGTGCTTGGACGAATTGAAGAACTGACAATCGAAAAAGTAAAGAGCTTTTCTGATAGTGAGGATATTGACCATATCGATCTTGCGTTATCTGCTTTCTATCAAATGAAAAAAATGTGTCCCTTACTTTCTGAAAAAGGCGTTTGTACAGTTTATAAGGTTCGTCCGCTGACATGTAGAATGTACTTGAGTTTTTATGATCCTTCCTTTTGTAATCCCGACTATCAGGATCAGGAAATCGTATCAAATTACCTGCTTAACCTTGATGAAAATGCGAACAGTATTCTTGACCGTTTACATTTCAGATATCAGACATTTCCTGATGACAGCGGGTTGCGTTCTCTTCTGTTCAAATATCTGCAAAAAATATAGCTTGAATAAACGCGAATTCAGAATCTGCTATTGGATCAGAAATAGATCAGATCCTTTGTGATCTTCACAACTCTTTTACGACTTTACATGGGTTACCTGCGGCGAAAACATTATCCGGAATACTTTTGGTAACGACACTTCCTGCTCCAATTGTAGTGTTATTTCCAATTATCACTCCTGGACAGATTATAACACCGCCACCTATCCAGACATTATCTCCGATCGTGATAGGTTTTGCTAATTCCGGTCCCTTTATTCTTTCTTTCGCATCAAGTGGGTGGGTTGCGGTATAAATTTGTACATTCGGACCGAACATTACATTGTCACCTATTCGCACCTTATTTACATCGAGAATGACACATAAGAAATTAGCAAAAAAATTCTCACCGATTTCAATATTGTATCCATAGTCGCAGTAAAAAGGAGGTTCTATGGAAACGTTGTTTTTTGCATGTAATAATTGATTAAGGATGTCCTTCCTCTTATCTGTTTCGATCGGTGTAGTTGCATTATATTGCGCAATCAGAAATCTTGCTTTAATTCTATCCTGCACAAGTTCCTCATCACAGGCGCGATACAGTTCTCCTGACAGCATCTTTTCTTTTTCACTTTTCATATATTTTCCCTCCAGGAGCAGTATTCATTGTTTAATGACAAGTGAGATTCTGAAGATAAAATAAATTCACGCACTTTCATTACATGTCAGGTTTTATTTTATAGAAAAGATTTCCGCATTTTAAAGTTCGAAAAATGGAGGGATAGAATGAAATTCAGATCCAAAATTAACGCTTTGATTGGCTTTTGGCTTGTGTTTATAGCACTTGATACGTTCTGTTCACTTTTAAAGACTGTTTCTACTGGAAAGATGAAGAATCCCTTCCGCTTTTTTTATAAAACCACTCATTTTGCGCGAAGCTTTTTTTTATTTTTATTGGCTGTTTTTAACTATTTGCTGATTACTGATCGTAATAATGCTGGACAATTTTAAGGGAAGTAAATATGAGTAATAAAACGATTTATTTAGATAATAATGCAACTACCTGTGTTGCACCGGAAGTTATTGAAGTCATGCTTCCGTTCTTTAAGGAAAGTTATGGAAATCCATCGAGTATTCACCGATTCGGTGGCAGAGTCAGGCAGTATGTAGAAAATGCTCGTGAGCAGGTTGCAGCTCTTATTGGAGCAAGACCGGATGAGATATTTTTCACCAGCTGTGGATCTGAGAGTGACAATCTTGCTTTAAAGGGATTCTGTTCAGTGCATGGAGCAAGGTCTTCACTGATTACCTCTACGGTTGAACATCCCGCAGTCCTTTCAACTGCAAGTTATCTTAGAGAGCACGAAGCTTCGGTTCTTGAAATTGGCGTTGACGGTGAGGGAATGATCGATGTGAATTTGTTTGATACTATAGCTATTAATGAACATACACTTGTAAGTCTGATGTGGGCAAACAATGAAACTGGTGTAATCTTTCCTATTCCTGAAATAGCTGAAAAAGTAAAGGAAAGAGGTGGTTACATCCATACTGATGCTGTTCAGGCAGTCGGGAAAATACCAATCGATGTAAAGAAGATACCAATTGATTTACTTTCACTTTCAGGACACAAACTCCATGCTCCTAAAGGAATCGGTGCTATTTACATCAGAAAAGGCGTAAAAGTCGATCCTTTGATTCATGGCGGTCATCAGGAGTTGGGAGTTCGTGCAGGTACTGAGAATGTGCCATATATTGTGGGGCTTGGGAAAGCTTGTGAGCTTGCTTTAAAATATATGAATGAAGAAAATACAAAAGTGAGATATCTACGTGATAAGCTCGAGAATACTCTGATGCAGACCTGTAAAGGCACAAAACTTAATGGTAATAAAGAAAATCGGCTTCCAAATACTGCCAACATCAGTTTCGAGTTTATTGAAGGTGAAGCAATTTTGCTGCATCTGGATGAAAACGGCATTGCTGCTTCGTCTGGTTCCGCGTGTACAACAGGTTCTCTTGAACCATCTCATGTGTTAAGGGCTATGGGTATTCCATATACTTTTGCGCATAGTTCAACACGGTTTTCTCTGAGCAGGTATACAAATGAATCTGAGATCGATGAGGTTATCAGGGTGATGCCAGGTATTGTTGATAAACTGAGAAGCATCTCACCCTTTGTGGAAAAAGTAGCGGTATGAATTCACTGATATATGAGATTGAGCAGTTAAAAAAAGAGAAGAAGGCGGTAATATTAGCCCATACGTATCAACCGGGAGAAGTTCAGGATATAGCCGATTATGTAGGTGATTCCTACGGACTCAGTGTTGAAGCCAGTAAAGTAAGTGCAGAGATGATTATTTTCTGTGGAGTGCGTTTCATGGCTGAAACTGCCGCTATTTTAAATCCGTCAAGAACTGTTATCCTGCCGGAACCGGATGCTGGTTGTCCGATGGCAGATATGATTACTGCAGATGAATTACAGGAATTGAAAAACAAATATCCTGATTACCTGGTTATGTGTTATGTCAATTCGACTGCTGAAATAAAAGCATTGTCAGATGTATGTTGCACCAGTTCAAATGCAGTAAAAATTGCAAAAAAGTTACCATCGGATAAAGGCATTATTTTTGTTCCTGATATGCACCTTGGATCATATGTGCAGGAACAAACAGGGAGAAAAATGTTTCTATGGGAGGGATTTTGCCCTACACATGCGAGAATTTCACCACAAATGCTCAAAGATGCACGTGACAAGTATAAAAATGCACTGATTATGATTCACCCTGAAGCTCCTCATGAATGCCGGATCCTTGCAGATCTTGTCTTTTCAACGGGACAGATGTGTGATTATGTAAAGGGTAGTTCTTGTAAAGAATTCGTTATCGCGACAGAAACTGGTATTCTCCATTCTTTGGAAAAATCCAATCCAGACAAAACATTCATTCCTTTAAGTGCACAGCTGAACTGTCCTAATATGAAAAAAGGGAATTTACTTTCAGTAAAAAAGGCACTCGAAGGTAATTGTGGAGAAATAATCAGGATAGGTGAGAATGTTTCGAGGAGCGCTCTTGTCTCATTGAAAAAAATGCTTGAGCTAAGTATTTGATCTTGTAAATATTTCACCCCTTTTTGTTTAACCGTTTTATGAGACCGCACATGAATATATCTTTCTGCTGCTTACAGGAGAAAAAAAATGAAAATGCATACCGCCATTACATTTTGTATAGTCGTTTTTTCAGGATTATCAGTCATGGGTAAAACATTTATTCCTGCAGATAATAGTGCAATTCAATATTTGGGGAGATTTGATTTTTCTAATCAGAAAGAGGTGGCATTTGATTGGCCGGGGGTTTATATCAAATGTGAATTCGAAGGTACATCCTGCAGCGTCGTTCTTCTGGGGCGTAGTTGCTACGATGCGTTTATCGATAATAAATTAGTAAAAAAGATTGTTGTAGAGGGACCTAAAGATACGTTTTTATTAGCAGAGCAATTGAAAAAAGGCAAGCATTTGTTGTCTATTGTTAAACGCAGTGAATCTGGAACTGAAGCGTCCGTTTTTTATGGGCTTATTCTTGATGAGGGGTGTAAAATAATTGCTTCGAAATCTCAAACAAACCGTAAAATTGAATTCATTGGAGACTCATATACTGCGGGCTTCGCGAGTGAATCTTTGTCGCGTGATTGTCCGGCAAATGATTGTGAATCAATTATATTTTTATCAACAAATACTGGTAAAGCTTTTGGGCCTCAGATCGCCTCAGCTTTTAATGCAGACTATCAGATTAACGCAATTTCAGGAAAAGGTCTGGTAAGAAATTACAACGGGATTGATAAAGGTAAAGAATTCCCTGCTTATTACAGCAAAGTGCTTATTTCTAAAGTTAATAGAGGGGAACAATCGCCGCTGTGGAATTTTAAATCATGGCATCCTGATGTAATTGTAATTGGAATCGGGATAAATGATTTTCAGGCTGATCCACCGTATGCGGATTCTGCAAAATTTGATTCTACATATATCAATCTTATAAAAAGTCTGAAATCTCAGCATCCTGGTGTAAAAGTGATCTGCTGTGCAACACGCATTTGGCCGAAAAACACTCTTGTTCCACGAGTAAAGAATGTTGTTGATGAGTTAAAGAGAAGCGGGGATACTTCTACGTATTATTTTGAATTTGAAACTGAAAATACAGCACTATACGGGCATCCCTCTGTAAAAGACCATCAGAAGATTGCAGATGAGTTGGCAAATCTTATTGCATCGATAACTGGGTGGAAAAGGAATTAATTGTCATTTATCTGGAAAAATAATTGGGATTGGTAAATTAGTGTTTCAGATATGCAATCACTGCTGTCAAAAATGCATATCCATCAGGTAAAAACTATTTAACCTCGGTCATTTATACCTCTTATAGTATACGACTTGCTTTATCCGAAGGTCGTAAAATGGTTATTCCATACCTTTTGTAAATGCTATTCATGATCATTCTTTTACGATTATAGCATTAGAAAAGACAATTTTGATTGATCTGACTTAGGAAAGATATCTTTAAGAGATGCAGGGGTTCAATTGGAGTACCTACTGCTTTTGTTAATGGAATAAAAAAAGATATCACCTTTTCTGCAATAAAATAAGACCAGGAAATTGGCCAAGTTTTGTGAGGCAAAGCTACTGTTTTTTTTTCTAATTTCAATGCAGCACAATTTTTTTATTGATATCACTCTAAAACATTATTGAAAATTGTATTCCCACTGGAATTGTTAAGGTAAATTCCATATTCTATTGCTGATCCATAATTTCCGTTGCTTCCAAATAACAAAATCGGAATAGAGTAGCCTCTAATTATATTTTGATTTATTGTACAATTTAAATATCACACGAGCTTTTAAATTATACACACGGCTGTGCACCTGTGCTAAAGTTTTTAAGGCAGATATTAGTCTGCCTTAAAAAATAACTATTTTATCTATTTAATAAAAGACTGGTTGAAGCTGAAATTTTATAATCGCATGGTTCTTTTAGAGCTGACATGATTTGAGATGCATATTCATTTGTAAAATATACATGTTCATTTCTTGTAGTGCACAAATAGATTTTATCAAATGGTGTCCACTGACCTGAGCATAGGGCATTTAATGAGTTACTATTTTGAAGTTGACTAGGAGTTGAGGACTTCAAATCGAAAACTGATTTTAAAGGAATAAATGTTGGTTTAAAATTTGGATCACTTTTATTTGTTGATAGCCATTTATTACCAGCTCTTGCCGCACATCCTGTAAATATGCTGCTTGTGAGTCCTGCAGTGTTAAGAAGTGCTTCCTCCATTAATGAATAAATATTATACGTATTTAGTTTTGGTTTTACTTCGTTATCAAGCTCATTAATCACATTGCGATAAGAACCTGGTTCAAAATCGTTTCCAGAAAAATTCAACTGGGCATATGCAGTAGAATATGTCGCTGCATTTGCGTAACATAAATTTGTACATGGAGCTGGGCAGCCCGGAATGTAGAATTGGATATTCACATTTATTAAGATTTTATAGTATGCGCTTGAATAATTATAAGGCCTATCCCATGTCCCGTTAGCAAATGCATACATCTTATAACCTTTTGGATAATTCCCCATATTTTTTAGGAAACTTTGGAATTTGTCGAATTCTGAAGAACCATTTACTTCAGTATGCTCATAAAAAAGCTGTTTTGCTGCATCCGTGTTAATCTTGTTATTGTAAACATCAGATGCATTGTCTTTTATAAACTTTTGGAGTTCACGGTTAACTGCTGAAGCACCACATTGTGGTGCATCAATTGACAGAAATTTTCTTACTTTACTTAGTGTTGATGGTTTGCAATTGGTGCTTTTTTGAGCATATAGAAGGGCTAAGCGTACAACAACACCACCCATACTAATTCCAATAGCCGAAATCTCATTACTATTTGAAAGCCTATTAGCTTCTTCAAGCAATTTTAGATATGCTTTAGCATTCTTTCTTACATCCCCTGTACCATCAGCAAAATCTACAAAAAGAAGATCGAATCCTTGCCCAATTCCGGAGTAATTAAGATCAGTATTTGACATACTAAATATCAATTTAAAATTAGCATCAGATACAACCTTGTCGATATGACGACTGTTTCCTGGATCATAACCATCTGCAATTACCACAAGACGATTCCATGGATCATTGTCACCCATTCCCTTAAACAGGTATCCACTTGCAAGTAATTGATTCGTATTTGAATATACGTTGATCAAAGCCGATATCTGGTTATTAAGATAGGACATTGCAGTCTGGTCAAGAGCTTTTGAACTGTGTGTTCCTATCATAGAATTCAACTGTGAGATCGATGATACATTTTGCACTATTACATTATAATCAGAATTATTGTAACTATCCGATATAGAATAATCTAAAGCACTTGCTGCTATATAGAAAGCAGGTATTAGTAAAGCCGAAAACTTAAACATACTTACTCCTTAAGTTAATTTGGAATGTTTAAAACTATTGTAAGAATTTGGTCTATGGATAAATAATTCCCTGAGTAGAATAATAGTTGTTAGTTGTCTATTGAATGAAATTCATTTTGTTTACAATATTTGGAAAAAACTTTATAATTTGAATAGTATCTACATGTCAACAGAGTTCATAGAATCTATATGTTTACTGAAACGAACATCATACATAGTTTATTGTAATTGTACAAAGGAATGAAAAATGAATAATAATTCTAAATAGAATATTAAAAATAAGCACACAATTAAAAAAATCCTAATTGTGTGCAAAAGAAAAGATATTAACGTTTTATATAAATATCAACAATGTCCCCACCCATTCCAGAGGATGCTGGATTGTTGTAACCAATGTAAATTGAATTGTTATTACTCAAAGCATTTAAAAGTATTGCCTCTACTCTATTTACTCCAGCAGAACCAAAATTTGCATCTCGGATTGTCATCCATTGAGAGGTATTTGCATGACCACTTTTCAGGTTATCGCCTGATCCACTACCAAAAGTAACTTTTACTTGAATATCATATTGTGGTGAATAATCATTCCTTACACTTATATCAGTTAATGTTGCTGGACCCCAATAAGCAGAAGCTGCAAAAATTGTGGTAAAAACACCGACAGATAACAATGAGAACACAAAAAGCTTGAATTTGTTAAGCATAAGAACTCCTTATATAATTAGGTTTAAGTTACGAGACACATTATCTCGTTTGTTATTTAGTTTACTTTGAGTTATTCGATTACAAATTGAAATGATAACAGTTATCTCTCTCTATTTAACAAGTATATCGAATGTTTACTTAAAACTTATTTACATTAATAAAATAGATTTGACACATAATTAAAGAACGTAACAATTTGTTTCGAATTATCAAATAATTAACAAAAAATATTGGACAGTTCATCATTTTAAGCAGTAGATATCATTTGTAGTAGTTGCCCCATTACTTGTAAGGCAATATTTGGTTTTAAAAGGATAATCTAATCCAATACAATGAAAGTAAATTGCATTGCATAATGGAATATGAATAAAAATATTTAAGATTTTTTAAAGTGCTCCATTATTGTAATTAACTAAAGAAAATACTAATAGAACACTTTCATATAAGCTAATTGGGTAATAACAAATTCAGAATGGCAGACAAACCAGTATTCCTAAGAGAAATAAGTACTTTATCCTCCATTGCTTCATCAAACACAATATGACGAGGCCTGCTGTTGAAGTCAACCAAAAAGACTTTGGAGAATGGCGAATACTGTAAGGCTATATTGTCAAGATCAGATTGACACTTAGGTTCAGAAATTTGAACGAAACTATTTTTATCTATACCCAGAGCGGAATACAATGGAATATGTGTTGGTTTAAAATGATTATCCCCAAAGGTTGGATTTGAAGGAGCAACTGTTTCAATACCTAAATAATTTTTAAGGAGGTTAATGCTGAAAGAAGGAACAAATGAAGGAAAAAAATTGTTCAGGTCCCCATCTGCACATGCCCAGAGGTCAATATAACTTCCGGGAAAAAGATCTTCATCTTTTACAAATAGGTTTGTTCCATTAAATGTAGCGGCAAATTGTCCTGACAGAGAAGTACTTGGATAAGGCCATTTCCAGGATGCATCAGCAATTGCATAAGATTTAATTCTTTTTGGATAATCCCCTATACTTTTTATGAATCCGTAGAATGCATCATGTTCACTTGCTGTAGCATGGGTAAATAACATTTGTCTGGCTGCTTTGGATTGTAAATCATATGCTACAGAAGCAACCGTTTCATAAGATAGATAGTTTAATGGATCATCTAACTTTTTATTAACTATGGAAAGCAATTTATTTTGCATATCAAGGTTAATCTGTCCTCCAAGGTTAGGAGCGTCTATCGACAGAAATTTTGAGATTTTACTCATGCAGCTGAGATTGTTTTTTTCACCAAGTAACAAAGCAATTCTTGCGAGTAATCCTCCCATACTGTACCCGCTGACTACTACTTTGCCACTTGAACGAGAAGATACTTCCTCAATTACCCGCAAGAGAGTTTTTGAATTTTCCACGATATCATAACCACCATCACGATAATCAACAAATATTACATCAAAGCCCTGATCTGTTACGGCTTTCATGAATGTATTAGCTGAAGGCGCCAAACTGTTTGGAACACTTTCAAGAATTTCCTGTATTCCGATTCTTGCTCGTGGATCAAATCCATCCGAAACAATCAGGGGTTTGTTCCAGGGATCTGAATCACCTTTACCCAACAATACATACGCTGATGCAATACACTGATCATTAGTATATGGAGAACTAATTGAATGGACATTCAGTATCCGTTTCAGTGAAGGATTATCTGTAAGGATGATACGTTTCTCTACTCCTTCTGTGCTTGATGAAGGATCGTATACATTTATATCTGAAATTGAGCTACGTAAACATCTCTTGAATGAAAATGAAATACCAGTAGGAATTTTATCCGAAAGATAATTAACTGTTTTATATTCAACTCTTATTTTTGGTAAACCATGATTCCAGTCTGTATGAATTGATTTTATAATTCGGATTGTCGGTGTTTCTAAATAGGATATGACCCTTTCTTTTTTATAACCGATCCAATGAGTCCCTACTTTTCCTCCGATTTGATTATAGTTTTCTATAGCTTCTTCTGTAACTCTATAATTGCCTGCAAAATAATCACTGGAATAATTTCCACTAGGTGCTGTATTAGAAGGAGTAATATTTGCCTGATATGTTTCATTAAAAATAAAGCTACTCCCGGACTCGGGGCAAGGGATAGAATTGCCATTTACATCAACACATGTTGTGTTTGGTGAAAAAGAAAATGCTATTTGAAAAAGTAAAACTGAGGCAAGTTCAAATACTGCAATTCGAAAGTTCATGTGCTCCCCTTGATAGTAGATTACATGTAATAAATACATTTTTAATGAAATGAAAAACGTAACAAACTGTTTCGATCTTTTACATATTTATTTCAATTCCTGTTTTCCAAATTCTATACTGTAACCTCAATATGCTTATTTCCCCGATGTAATCAACATATTTTCAATACGAGATAATCATTAGTTTGTTCAGCAATCAATGCATATCGCAAAGGACATCGTCCAGCTCTGTTCTACCTCACTGCTTCATCAGTATTCATTGCAGGTATTGCAATATATGATCTAATGTATGGATTCGATTTATTTCCTTTTAATGAATTTACTTGTTTTATTCCAAACTTATCATTCGCAATAACACTTACCCTCTTTCAGTAGGTTTGCAGATGTCATTAATAGTATGAAAAAAGAACGAGAGTTGCTTACAATGGTAGTATTGACATTGAAAGTCAATTCGGAACTGGAACCACAGTATCAATTTGTTTCCCTGATGCAAATTGATTTATAATGATCATAGTGTGATTTTCAATGTGGCGTATTATTGAGGGCGGTAAACTGTAATTTACTCTTTTCATAGTTTTTATCTCTAATTGCATCAAGTTCATATTTATTTTGAAGATAGTAGTTTCTAATACGTCGATATTCTGCCTGATCTGGCAATGGTGCATGCATTTGGATATTACTTATTTTCTGAAGATAGACTGTATTAAAATACGTAAATGCCTGTTTATGAGTCTTGTATAAAAACAGTACATGTTTAGGAGGGAATGCATAGCATTCACTCCATAATCTTCGCAGGTATGTATCTGTAATATTTGCTTTAGCAGCCCAATCTGAAACTGATTCTGGTAAGTCAGATTGAATTATTTCGCAACTTGTTGCGAATATAGGATTAACCATTTGAGGTATTACAGGTAAAATTACCCAATCAAGGTAAACCTTACTAAGTGTATTCCAGAACTTCTGTGAAGAAACTTCGGGTGGCTTTGAAATAACTCCAGCAGCTCCCAGGTTTGATGCTACGAACGCACGTTCAAGATCTGCAGAGCCACTTATGATTATTATTGGTAATTTTGGGGAAAATTTTTTAAGTAAATAGTATTCATCATTATCCATATCATCAATACCCAAGTCAAGAATGCAGAGCTGAATGTGCGCTGAAGAACTCAATAGAAGTTCAGCTTGCTTTGCAGTTGATGCTTTAGTCACTTTATATAAAGGGTGACCCGAAATCATTTCTTCATAGAAATCCAATTGACATTGATCATCATCAACTACAAGTATTGAAATTGTCTTTAGAAAAAAGTCAAAATAGGTATTCATAATGGTATATCCCACCTTATTAAATTTCATATAATCTTTATCAACAAAGAAATAGATCACTAATTTTACCTGAAGTGAACATTGGTACTGAATAAAAGTATGTTAACTTGAAATCAGTAGTGTCCGGTTAAAACAATCACGTGTAAACAACCAAGCTAATACGAAGCTTCTTGTATTGGCGTTTTGTTTAAATTTAATAATTCACCAAAATTGATTCTTAGTACCTCAAGAAAACTTTTGGTATCCTATATCAACTCTTTAAGCATTCTTTTGATCTCTAAGAGAGAAAATAAATACTTAGTCTGGATTTTTATGAATGACAAAAGTAAATAACAGATCATTGCAATCCAGACTTGAGTATATACTGCATTTTCGGATGTACCATCTTTCTGTTTCTTTTATTGCTCATCACAATAAATATAGGTTCGTGGCCTTGTCCTTTTGTTAAATTAACCGGACATTATTGACTTGAAATATAAATATTGTAAACTGTCATGTGTTGCTAATTTCACAAATTAGATATCATAGGTCAACATAAGGCTTTTAATTATAAGATTTGCAATAATTATTGTAAAGTAATCGCTCGGCCAACCCATGTTCCTGACAGCCTATCCAGATGCGATATTTTATTTGCTTACAAGGAGGCTACATGGAACAATTGTGAAGGAAATATGATTGGCCGTACCACATAAGCAAAACATATTGTTATCGTTAGTGAACCAGCCAGATACGTAAAACACGTTTACATCCAGCCTGTCACGGGTGCAGTATTTGTAAATATTCGCTGGTTGCTAAAGAAATGCCTGTTGGTCCTCCGCTCCCGAGTATTATCCCTGATATCAATCTTCTTCTTTTTATTATACTCAATAATATCAGTTACATCTTCCTTTGTACCGGATACAACGGCAGATCTATAATGAGTTCAGGATCTGGTTTACACGATCGACTATGTTGGGATGGATCGCTGAGATCTGCGCACCGCTGAAGAGAACCTGCGATCTTTGTCAGTGAAATCAAAAGCAATTTCTGTATACACTCCGATGATTTCAATGTAAAGCGTTATAATATAAATACTATCCGGTTATGTTTTGCATGGGTTGGCCGAGCGATTACGCGCGCTTTGCATTATACCTACCCTTATCATTACAGGAATCAGACGCGAAGGACGCTGAGCAAGAACGCAGAGGGTAACGCTTTGCGTTTATTATGAAAAGCATAAAGACAGTAATTCTTATTAAGTGGGCAAGTGTGATATGGAACATAAAATTAATTATTGAGAGCCGTTAAGCTCTCAATAATTAGTTTCTTAATCTGAAATCTGGAAAGTAGTTTCCTCGCTGTTTCCGTTGATATCAGGTGAATACATTAACTCGGCGCGTGCAGGAAGACCAACAAAGTTGCCTGGCGTTTCTGCCCGCAGAAGATAATTGAATGTCCTTTCTTCATTTGACATTCTATCGATAAAAAATACCATTCGATCATCTTTAGGCTCATTATGGGTGTATCCCCACCACCAGCCGCCACACCAGCGGGAGTACCAGTTCTTTTCCTTATGTAATATGTGCATTCCTGATGGGAAAAAATCTTCCAGCATAACATGTTCGTAGTTCTGATTCCCTTTGACAGTAACAGATACTTCAATTTCATCGCCGCTTTTCAGTTTACCATCGAAGGGAACCCGTTTTACTTTCCAATCTCCATTCTTGTCACTTGTATAGACAAATTTTGTATAGGTCCGTTTGACTTCCAAACCGCTGTCACGGGAACGTATAGGGTTCTCATCAGAAATGTATCGGATATTTGCGGAATAATAAAGCCTGCCTTTTCCGCTTATAGATATCTGTAAAATATTCTGATTTTCAAGGATTGAATCAGGGAGGACCAGGTGGCCTTTGAAGTTTTTGAGTGAATCTTTATTTATAATAAATGATGTGAGTTCTTTATCGTTAAGCACTATTTTACCGGTGTAATCAGGAGTAAATTCACCTGTTTTTTCAAGATAGAATGAAAGCGCTTCGATTACTGCTGCTGTTGTTTTTGTACTTACCCAATAGCCGTTATGCTTTACTCGGGAAAGCCAGGTAACAGCACCAGTTAGTAATGGATGCTCCGGATCATATTTAATCAATGATTTAATCACTCTGGCGGTTGTTTCTTCATCCTGACTATACCAGGAATATTGAGAATTCCCATCCCAGTAAGTAGAATTAGAGGTCTTTACAGCTTTGGTTTCAATCAGCTCCGCAACTTTTTTAGCTTCATCCCGTTTATCTATAGTTAATAAACAATCAAGAAGCAGTGCCAGCTCGTATGAGGATAGTTTCCCTCGTTGTGAATAGATATTCATAACCGCAGGTGATACTTTCGATGCATTTTTGTTTTTAAGTGCATGTACAAGCAATATCGATTTGGTAAGCTCTTTGGATTTTTTAAGCTGGGAAAATGCTGATGTAATTCCGCTATTATACATTGAACGTGCTATAATTTTATCACTTTCAGGAATATCCGAATCAATTGCATAATCAAGAGCGTTTAGCACCAATGATGTCATACGCGGATCACTTTCATCACCTTCCCACCACCCCCAGCCTCCATCACTGTGCTGTAGCTTTTGCAACCGCTCGAGGCCTGCATGTGTATACTTTGGGATATTTTGCTCAAGACTGTCACTGCGCATATCAAGACGTTTCATTACAGATGCTACATACAAATTCGGTAAAAATCTGCTTATGGTTTGTTCTACGCACCCGTAAGGATATCCGGTAAGGTAATCGAGGCTTTCAAATAGTGAATGTACCAATGTTGGAGAATAATCGATAGTTAATGAGCGTGAAGAGATCTGAGCATCTTTAATCGCAGGTATATTTATTGTATCCTGCAGTACTTTATCAGAGAGTACATCTGCAAAGGTAAATGAGCGCTTTATCCCATGAAAACGTACCGGGTAAGTTCTTGCTTCCGCATCGCCTCCTATGGGTGAAGTTGCGCTGACAGAAAGAGTAACATTTCCATTTTTGAGTATCTTTACAGGCCAATCTAATCGTTTTATCTCTCCAGAAGCGAGCTGGAGGTTTTTTGAAGATTTACCTTTAATTTCAATGTTTTCTTTTCCCTCTTTTGCTGATAAAGAAACTTTCAAATCCGTATTTTTATCGCTGTAATTATGGACAACCGCAGTGATAATTGCACTATCGTTGACAATAAAACCTCGCGGAGATTCGAGCTTTACCATGATATCCTGACGCGTAAAAAGAGTATCAGTAAAGTCGATGAGATATTTTGTATTATCAGATCCGATGATTACCATACGCCATCGTGTCAGGTCATCAGGCATTTTAAATGATAGTGGTGCAGTACCGTTTTCATCAGTTGTAATCGATGGATTCCAGTATCCAAGATCTTTGAACTCTTTTCGTTCTTGAGGAGGTGTTGTATTTCCATCCTGTTCTTTTGCTTTCGATAATCCCTTTTTACTTACGGGAGCTCCATCAGCCATCTCAGGAGCGGCAAGTGCCATAACCTTATCGTTGGCAAATCCGCCGCCATATCCGATTCCTCTCGCGGTCTTGGTTTCATTCATTTCTTGCTTTAGTATTGGTTTGTCAGTTGATATCATACTGAGTACCCCAAGAAAAGCAGGGGAGAATTCATTAAATGAAGTAGATACGACATTCGGATAATAAGATGGAAAAATATTAAGAATTCCGTTTTGATGCTCTTTCCAGCTATAATAACGTCCGTAAACACCGGCTTTTTCAAGGAGGCCAGCTACATCGAATATCGATTCGTCAACAAGGGCAACAGAAAATCGCGAAGAGACAGGCTTACCGTTGAGATCGGTAACGGTAATTTTTCCATTGTAATCAGCTCCGGGTTTGAGGGAATTGTTGGCGGCTATTTTTACTTTAAGGAGCATTGTACTATCGGTAATTTTCAAATTAATTGCTGATGATGCCATGCTGGTCTGGCCTGAATAAATAATTGAAATTAGAGCATTACATCCGATTTGTTTTGTAATTGGAATAATGTATTCAAGAGAGTGGTCCTCAAGCATAATTATATCATAAGCGTTGATTTTTTGACCTTCAACTGTACACAATGTTTTTGTGCTGTCAGCTCCGGTTTTAACAGTAATATGGGCGGTATCTCCAATGGAATATTCTTGCTTGTCGGGAACTATTTCTATTCGTTCCCAGTTCCAATCCCAAATGCGTTTCTTAACTACCTGGATATTTGCTTCAGTATAAGCTGTCTTTCCAGTGTGATCCTTTGCTGATACTTCAACTGTATAAGCGCCATGTTCATTAAGAGATAGTTTAAATTGACTTCTTCCACTCGGATGGATGTTTATCGATTCATCACTTACTATCTCATTGTCTTTCTTAATGCGAATATTCAGTTTGCCTTGCAATGCCTGACCTTTCATGTTAACAGCAACGATCTCAAGGTTTGCCGTTTCTCCAATTTCATACTGATATTTGTCAGGTATAACTGAAAGGTATGCATCATATTTAACTATCTGTAGTTTTCCTTCTTCACGAACTTCTCTACGGCTTTGATCTGTTGCTATGACTTCAGCTATTAGAAATCCAAATTCCTGTTCTTTTCCCTGATCCTGTTTCCAAGTGAGTGTTAAATTACCCTGATTGTCCAGCGAATAGGTTTCCTCGCGAATAAACTCTCTCTCGCCTTGAGGGAAAAATTGACATCCAAGCTTTCCTATGTTGCCGAAAAAATGATATAAATCCTGCCGATACCATCGGACCTTTACAGGAACATTTGAAAGCGGTCCTCCAAAATAGTACTGTCCGTGAACTTTCATTTCTGCTTCTTCACTTGTCAGGTATACTTCTTTAGATGGGGTGATTGAAATCTCAAATTCGGGCTTTTTGTAAGAATCGACAAGGAAAGACGCATTGTTGTAACTGTTTGAATTGTAAATGAGTCTCTTGGGATCACTATTTCTGATTCCCTGAAATTGAATCACATATCTGCCCTGTGAAGCTTCTTCACCAAGGTCAATTGAATCACCGAATTGACCAAAGCTATCAACCACAATGGTGTCCTGCCAGAATCGGTTATGCCGGGGATCATTGATCAAAATTGCCACAGAATCAACGTTTGCACTGGAAAGCATGTTGCTATTTGTAAGTAACTTTATCAATCCTCTGAAATGAACCCTGTTTCCCGGACGGTACACCGGTCGATCAGTGTAGATATAATATTCTATTGTCGTATCATTTTGATTGTAGGGCATCGATCCGGTAAGAAATGCAAGCTGTCCTTCTTTTTCGACGATTAATTTCAGCCCTTGAAGCTGATCGAGAGCATTGGTAAATTTGTGGCGCATTGCACAGAGTCCATTGGAATCTGTTTTTGTTGTGTAAACTTGTCCGGAGGAGTTCATTATATGGACATTATACGATGGCGGGATAGTGTCTTTGTAGGAGGAGGCAAAAAGAAGAAGCTTTGAAGGATCAAACTTGATCACGCAGTCAAGCCAGCTTACTTGAAAATAAAATTGCTGGAAATGCAGATCGTTGTATATAGTAATTCGAAATACGCCCGGTTTTTCCATTTTTTGCTGGTAAATATCATCGTAGTCAACTAATCTCGCAGAATCAGTTCTTTCAACTACAAAACCTTCTGGTTTTAGATTTTTATCGAATGACAATTGGGCGATTTCTATTTTACTTTCAATACTATTCGGCTTATTCTTCATGTAATTACCACTTGTATGGAGCCGTAACTCTTCACCAGGACGGACCTGACTGCGCTCAAGGAAATAATATTGATAGTTGTTGCTGTGATTATGTAGAAATTGAATGTATCGTGAGTATAATTCACGTATGATTTCGTCTTTTTCTGATAGAGCATCTTTTACCCATTGGCGCTGAATTTTCTGAAGCGAATCATTTTTGTCTTTTTTATTGATAGTAAAAGCTGGAGCCGAAGTGAATTCTCTGAAAAGAATTTCCAGTGTACCCTTTTTTTGTGCATCCGGGATTGCTTTTCGAAATTTATTATATGCCTGTGTTGCGCTTGAATCCTTTTCAAATAGCTTATGCATCTGAACTCTGTAGTCTTCATCTTTAGTGCTCTTTTGTTCAGTTGTTGAATCAGGAGTAAACGGGAGCATGGGAAGTTCAGTATCATTTACAGGAAATGCAGTTTTTTTTGCATTGCAGAGCACTAATACAAGCGATAAAGCTATTGCAATTGAAAGTAAATTTCGACCCATATTTCTCCTATCGTGAACACAAATCCGCCGGATGGTAAAGGTAACTGATTAAAAATTAAGACAATATATAAGTATATATCTTTTACATTGCTGTTTTCAGGATTTTATAGAGCTTTATAGGTATGTAATACTGCTGTTTACTGGGATATTTCTACTATAATAAAAGCAAAATACACATGAAAAGTGTAACCACAAAACGGCTATATCAACTCAATTGAGGTTGTATACGTGCTTTGAGTTGTAATGATACCAAAAAAATGTAAGCAAAATCGCTCACTACATATTAAATTATGTGGTATGTACGATTGATGAGTTTATCTCTTAAAAAATGCGAATGCTCAAAATCTCTTTATGAAAGGGTTATCTATGAATATGAAGGGTTTATTTTTCCTGGCTGCATCTCTTGGTATGATGCAAGTCAGTGTAGCGAAAACCTATTATGTCGCTCCCGACGGGGATGATTCAAAAGATGGTTTATCTGTTTCTGCTGCGTTTAAATCAGTTCAAAAAGCTGCCGACGCAATGAATACCGGGGACTCTGCGGTTCTTTCTGCTGGCATATACAAAGTTTCCGAAAGAATTATTCTCTCAAAAGTAGGTACTCCCGGATCACGATTGTTCCTGGGGACTAGAGGAACAGATCGCGCAAAACTGGATTTCTCTTCTCAGGTAAAAGGTGACAATAGTCAGGGAATTTGGCTTACAGGAAATTACTGGACAATAAAAGGATTACAGGTACATGCTGCAGGTGATAATGGAATTCTTATTGAAAATCCTAAAGATCCTATAGATGACACCAAATACCTGACAAATCAGGGTAGTTATAATACCATTGAGTGGTGTGTTATTGACTCCTGCAATGATGCGGGTTTGCAGTTGAAAAGGTATGCTGCACATAACAACATTATAAATTGTGATTCTTATCATAACTGGGATGAAAAAACCGATGGAGGAAATGCGGATGGTTTTGCACCGAAACTTACAGTTGGAACTGACAACTACTTTTACGGTTGCAGAGCGTGGGAAAACTCCGATGATGGCTGGGATTCTTACATTAAAGAAGAAGCATCTATTGTACCTACGATAATTACTGAATATTGTATATGCTATCGTAATGGATATAAGTACGGGCAGGGTGAATCGGGTAATGGGAACGGGTTTAAGATGGGCAGTGATGAGTACAAAAGTAAGTTTATTGCCCGTCATTGTCTCTCTGTAAATAACCTCGCGAAAGGGTTTGATCAAAACCATAATGCAGGTGAGATGACCATGATAAACTGTACCGCCTGGGGAAACCTGAAATCTGAATTTTATTTTAAAGAGGCATCCGATGCTCTTACAATTAAGAATTGCATCGGTATAGGCGCACGGTTGAATAAAGACCTTATTACATCTGGAACTTTTGAGAGCAATGTCTGGGAAGCCTCTATTACTGCTTCAGAATTCGAGTCGAACAATATATCAGATATTCTTGCGCCGCGCAACTCTGATGGAACCCTTTCGGTAAAAACATTATCATTTTTGAAACCGAAAACCGGAAGTAAATATGTTAACAAAGGGATGAATGCCGGTTTAGCTTTCAGTTCTACAGCTCCGGATTTAGGGTGGATCGAAGTGGGTCTGGATCCAAGCCCTGATAAGAGCAGATATACGACTGCAGCAAGACAATCTTTCAGAACTGTATCCAAAAGTGGAGAGCTGATCGGCGGCGCATATACTGTGTTACCCAATATTACAAAAGTGAATTTTATAGCACCATCAGCGGGACATTTGTCAATAAGAATGTATAACCTGGCTGGTAAAACGGTAGCGGATTTCGGGAGTAGACATTTCAATGCCGGGCAGAATTCTCAGCTGATCAACCTGAATAAGTATAATTCCGGTATGTATGTTTGCGAATTATCGTATTCAGGGAGTGATGGAATTAAAACAGACCGTTTGAAATTAGTTAAGAATTGATTTGTTTGGTCAATATATGAGCATATTTTAAAAAAGCATTCCGATAATAACGGGATGCTTTTTTGTAATGTACTATGTGTCACGCGCATATTTCCTCATTAGTCCTCTATTTCAGCGATGTTTCTAATTGTAACTAGCCGTTTGGGTGTGTACCTTATGAATAAAATCTCGAATTTGTACAATTAGATGTTTATACAACTACGTCAAAGGAGAATATAACGATGTAATTTTGATATATCAAAATCATATTTAATATATCAATAAACGATACTGATAATAAAATCATATTACATTTCGATTAGGTTTCTTATAAAAATTGAAATAAATCACACCCTGATGTAATGTACAAAAGATGAAAGGTAACTGTCACTTAAGAATTAGACTTCCTCTAAGATTCTTCAAAAGCTTTATTTTTACACCCAATACAATAGTAAACAAATGATGTAATCGTTTTTCAATTGGAAAATGTTTACTGGCACACTATTTGCGGAGTGGAAGTACTTGATAATACAGATATTTATTATCTATAATTTTTCACATTTTATTCTGTATCAAAATATTTACTGTTCATCTCAGTTGAGATATTCAGAAAAAATTTCATAACATCAGCATGCACAATACTTTGAACTTAAAAAGGGCCATATTTAAATGTCAAATCAAAGCCTGCAGGTATTTTTTTAATTGCATACATTATGCAATGTTATGAATAGAAACCGATTCATCAGGAAAGAAATCTTTCAAAGATATATTATCAATATTCTGAACCCGCATAGGATTTTCTGTTCTGGTACAGAAGAATATCCTATGGTTAAATAATCTCATCACTACAAACAATAAAGGAGTCATCCCATGAATCTTATGCACCAATAATAATCACCGTGTTATGATATAATTTACGTGAATAAGTCTCTGTTATTACATTTGTAACAGCAATACTGAATCATGTCAACAGACAATTGTAGCTGTATGTAAATTAATCAAAACACCAGTCAGTAGTTGAATATACGGCCCAAAAGTCTTGAAAAAGACAATTGAGATCTGTGTCGCACCTGTTTATATATGCGCATAAACAACTCATGAACCGAAGCGCATTAAATTTCTTTTCTGCACAATAATGTACGAAAGGAGTAGTTATGTTTTTGTCATTAATGTCAAATGGGGGAAACTCAATATCCCTTTTTCCTAATGTCGCATTACTAATGTGTTCTAATGTCCCCAAATAGTAGTAATAAAAATTGATAATAATAAGAATATGAAACGTCAGTGGCATGGAGATGATTCATACCTTGTATAGAACTCTTTGTTTCACGACATATTGATTTACTATAATGTTTCAATGAACATTACTAATGAAAGAGATAATTATGGTGCTTAAAAATCAAATGACCCGTGGTATCATGGGAATAATCTTACTTGTTTTTATATGTCAAGTAAATGCACAAATAACGCAACCAATCCCATTCAAGAAAGTTACGGTCGAAAACAGAAATGGACAAGCAATATTTTCCGGTGCAGAGCTTAACAGTAAACCCGGTTCACCAAAACTGCCATCATATACAGTGACCATTCTTTTACCCCCGAATGCTGAGCCCAAAGATGTTTCGGTACAGCTTGTGGATGTTGTGGAAACAAAGATTCCCGGAGAAATGGATGTACAACCAGTTTTTCCTCCTACATCTGACGGAAAATCCGTATGGCCAACAAGCCTTACGATAGTCAACGGACGAGATCAAGTGGTTTATAAAAGCAATAAACTTTTCCCTTCATCGCCACTCGGTGCTGTGAAGTTTGGATTTCAGAATCAATATAAACTTATGGATATAACAATTTATCCGTTCCGTTATAATCCGGTTAATCGTACATTGGTGCAGTTAACATCAGGAAAAATTGTCGTAAATGGAATCAAAACTCGTGCTTCAAAGAGTTCAAAAAAAATAACAAAAGAGGATTGGCAAAAGCAAAAGCTGCGTTCGATTATTGCCAATCCTGACGCTTTGGATCAGTATTCGACAGGCACTACTAGTTCCACAATTATTAAAAGTAATAACCGGGCACTATCTCCGAATACTAATGAATCCAGCACAGCTATGAGTAACGGTGCAGGTGCAGCGTATGGAGATGGTTATGTTGTCATCACTACAACAGGGGTCTTGAATCAATCAACCCAGCTTATTCCATTTGTTCTTTCTAAGCAGGCGAAAGGATTTTCTACTCACCTCATTACTGAGAATGTGTGGGGTGGAGGCATTGGGGATACGGCAGCAGATAGGATTCGCTCCTTTTTGCAAACGTACCTTAACGAATGGAATATCCGATATGTGCTGCTAATTGGCGACCCCCGATGCGATGTTGGAGAGGTGCCGATGAAGAGGGCCTGGCCGCGGCTAGGTCTATCAGGATTGGAGGGACAGGACGCACCTACTGACTTTTATTATGCAGATCTGTCAAATACCTGGGATCCGGATTCTGATGGAAATTTCGGGTCACAATATGATTATCTCAATTATTACAATGGTCCGGACCGATTCGCGGAAGTTTCGGTTGGTAGAATTCCTTATTACGGCAATATAGGGGATCTGGATGGAATCCTTGAGAAAACGATCTCCTACCAAAATACGCCACAAGCAGAGACCGGGTGGAGAATGCAGACTCTGCTTTCCGCTAAACCTATGGACGGAAAAATGTTGAGCTATACTTTAGGTGAAGCAATAAAAGATGATATCATCATTCCGGCATCAGGAAAATACTTCCGCATTTATGATCAGGTTGGTGGTGTTCCGCAACTTAACCCTCCAGCCGAGCTGACTCCATGTCAAAGTGTTAACGTATTTTCAACTTGGGTGGCAGCTCCATTCGGGACCGTGATCTGGTTTACTCATGGTCAATATCACCAGGCGGATGATATATTCAGTACTCCGTATACTTCCTATCTCAACAACTACCGGCCTTCATTTACCTTTCAGGCAAGTTGCTTTAATTCGCAACCTGAATACTCGACAAATGTATCGTATTCTCTTCTCCGCAATGGTGGTATTGCCACTATTGGAGCAACGAGAGCTTCCTGGTATTATTCTGAAGAAACCAACTTTACCGGTTCTTCCACTATTGCTGGAATGGCGTATGGATTTGCCAAGTATTTCATAGGCTCTCAAATGCCTGTGGGTGACGCACTCAATACAGTTAGAAGTACGATATATCCCAATGATTGGGCATGGTGGACTAACTGGCTTATTTTCAATGTTTATGGCGATCCATCGATGGCACTAAACAGCTATCTTACCTCTCCACGGACACTTGTTTTTGCGGTTAATGCGGGCTCAACATCACCCGATACTACTTTGGATGGCGCAATCTATGCTGCAGATACATACTACATGGGAGGAAGTGCTGACTCAACGACTAACACCATTGCAGGTACCAATGACGATGCTCTTTACCAAACGGAACGAACCGGAACGTTTACATACACAATTCCAAACCTCGCAAATGGCTCCTATGATGTAGTATTCAAATTCGCAGAAAACTATTGGAACTATACGGACCAAAGGAAATTCAATATCAGCCTTGAAGGCCAGACATTGGTGTCAGATCTGGATATCTTTGCTAAAACCGGAGCTGCCAATTCGGCTTATGATTTGACCGTTCCAGTAATGGTTTCCGATGGAGAACTCAACATTGAATTTTCGAATGGTTCTGCGGATCAGCCAACAGTATGCGCGATTGCGGTTTACGCTAAGGAAGAGCAGCCCAACCAGGTGCCTATCGTTTATGCGGGTATATTTCAAAATATCACAATTAACAATCAGGTGACACTCTCATCTGTCGGTTCGATTGATCCCGATAACGGTCCCCAGCCGCTCACATATTCTTGGACGCAAATATCGGGACCAACAGTTGTGCTTACCAATGCGACCACTCAGCACCCGACCTTCACACCAACAACAGTAGGTTTTTACAACTTCCGGTGCACAGTTAGCGATGGAGAAGCAAGCGTAAGTGGTGATTGCTATGTTAACGTCCATTGGCCAAACAATCTACCAAACAGGATTCAAGCGGAGTGGTACAAGATCGGTGGTGAGGGCATGGGATATCATGATTTGACATCTGGAAATAGCGGCGCTGTTTTCAGAAATGATGATGTTGATATCGCGGTGACCAATGATTTAAGCGGTAATTATCATGTGACCGATATTGAGGCTGGAGAATATCTGAATTATGATATTTATTCCCCAAGCGAGCAGTATTATACTGTCACCATGCGGGTTAAGACAACCTCTGCCGGAGTGAAATCGATCCGTATACTTATTGATGGCACAGATGTTGGGAAAGACTGCTCATTTTCCTCGGTATCTAATTGGACCAATATCAGCATCAATGGTGTCCGAGTTCCTGCAGGAGATCATGAGTTGCGTATTGTATGCGAAACGGGTGGATTCGATTTGAATTATTTAAATTTTGTTGTCTATTCGAATCAGAAACCTATCGCTGAAGCTGGTCCGGAACAGACTGTGTATGTCAACCAAACCGTGCAACTTGACGGCAGTGCTTCTTATGATCCTGACAATTTCCCCAATCCGCTTACATATTATTGGACTATATCTACAGCTCCGGTGTTTGATCCCATCAGTAATCGGAATATAGTAAACCCGACTTTCACACCTACAACTACTGGTCGGTATGTAATGTGGCTTATGGTCTCTGATGGCAATCTGAGTTCGACTGATACTGTGGTTATCAATGTAATTGATAGACCATAAAGTTAGGCCGCAATTAATGAATGTAAAGAAGCTTACCCTGAGATAGGGTGGGCTTTCTTTTTTGTATAAAAACTACTTATTTTACTAATGACTTTATTTCTCAAAAACTTTTTCAATAGTTCGTGTTTTTCTGGTAGCTACCGTGATTAAGATCTCTTAAAGTTCTACGACCTCTTTTCTGATCAGACACTTGAGTCATCGACCTCTTGACCGTAATAGTATATGGAAAAAAGTATCTGCCATTTTTCTGGTTGATATATTGTAATCAGGCATTCGGTATACCACTTTATTAAAATTATCATTACAACCGGGAATATAGCCTTAGTGGGAATTGTTATCCAGCTGGAGGGGAAGATTATGTGCATTCGGTATTTTCTGACAGGCTGCATTGTCGAGCGAACTTACATTAAAACCGGAGCTCTTACAGCAAAACTTCCCTGATTACATCAATCCGGGCTTTCTTACATGCTGATATTCTTATGAAGCAAGTATGCTTTTGTTCTTGCAGACCTCAATTTTGTTCTTACAGAGCTAAATTTCCTTCTTGCAGACCATAAATTTGATCTGAAATGGGTAAAAATGATGGTTTCGACCCCTGAAAGGGCGGATTTCTTAAGCATCTGTAAATAAAAAGTGAGTGCAGGAACACCGTTTTTGATGTAAGCACAAATTTCAGCATTGCAAGAGCAAAATGTCTTAATGTAAGAACATCAGGATTGGTGCAAGAACATCAGGATTGATGTAAGAGCGTCTCGATTGATGTAAGAACATCAGGATTGATGTAAGAACATCAGGATTGATGTAAGAGCGTCTCGATTGATGTAAGAACATCAGGATTGATGTAAGAACATCAGGATTGGCCAGATAAGATGGGCATCGGTATCGGTATCATAACTACTTATTTTCGATATTTTGTTATTCGAGATTGGGGACTCGAATCCGAATCCGATGGGTTAAAACCCTACCCGGTCCCGGAATCTGCGATCAAAATTTTGAGAGAGCCTGACATTGCTCCTCTTTTTTAACGTGACAAGATCAATCGTTCTTCACCATGCAAAAGATGTAACAATTCCTACAGAGTGGAGCATTACAAATACCGGGTTGTAAGAAAAAAGCATATTATTCTTACAATAATTTGCCAATTCGGATTCTATCACTGCCGATAAATGCTGATGTGATTTCACTACCGAATGAGAATACTGTTTCCGTCCACCACGCGAATTCTCCTTTTTAATCATATGAAGACATAATTGTAAACTTCCCGAATGCTTTATGTGATTTAAAAAGGGCGATTTTACTTTCCGCAGGACTTATGATAGTTTCTGTTTATCACCTATACTTGGTGATGAATACCTGATAAAAGGCGATTATACACTTCCTATACTATTAGGAATTTCTTACCGCTGGCATTTCTTCAAAACTTTTTCATTGTCCATTGGGTTTGCAATTGGGCCTGGTTTTCAAATGTTTGGAGGAAGCTGTGAGAGGGTTGACTTATCAGTAAATAGTTTGCTTGATATTGGAGTTGCTTTTTGATTTTGAGCCTGTCAGAAAATCTGCGTTAATATCTTTTCTACTAATTTTTATCTTCATTTAATAAAACTTTTAAAATCCATTATGGTTTTGTGCTATTCGTTCCGGTAAAGTTGATCTGTAGTTATTCACTGCAGATGATATAATACTTTTGATAGAAAATTGACATGTTATTCTTTGATGGATTATACGCTCTTAATAAAAAACTGGACAAAAAATTTCATAAAAGATTTCCGTTGTCTGCTATGTTAGAATTTGGAATTGATTGGAGAAAAGAACTATTTAGCAAATAAAGCATTTGTTTACATTGTTTAATTTCTTACAGTTCTTTGGACTTAATATTCAAGACAACAAGATCGTAAATTCATTACATTTCTTTTAATTGATAGGTGCATCAATGTGCTAAGAAATAGTTTCGTCCCATAAAATCTGGAATACAGAAAATCCCAACGAGAAAGAATTGCATTATGGTGGTGTGCCAACAAATGACAAATACAATGCAGGCAACCTATTCTTTATTAATCTTTTTTGATAAATGGGTAGTAAGGTATAAAAGAAATATTTTTTCGCCTTTGGTCCCAATTTGTGTAAGAGATTGAATGTAGAAGATTATGCAGAGATTGTTGCATATCTCTCTGATAATTATTTGGTAACTGAGATTTATAATGGTAAATCATTACAGATAGTTACTGAAAATATACTGAGAAATAAGCCGTTAGCAGAGAAAATAACTGTTGGTAAAGTACCATCTCCAGTAGTCTTCTTTGTTAAGAACTCCGGCAAAGGGAAAACATTGTATGAGAATCAAGACGAGCTTTTCAAAGGTAGTAAAATCTTTGTAGGTGTTGACCTTACTGATGTTCTAAAAAATCAAGAGAATAAATAACGAACAATGTATTCTCACTTAATCAGTAAATTGTAATGCTGAAAAAATCTGTGTTTACCAACTTTCAACACTCACCAAATCGCCGTCTCTTAACTTCTAAAAACTCTCTCCAATACCTTCACTATTACCTCTTTTGCTATATCCCCCTTAACAACCGATTCTCCCGGACCTGCTGGAATAACAAAATTGATCTTACCGGATTCAACTTTTTTATCGGTAAACATCATATCGTAAATAGCAGAAAAATCCGAAATCGCTGGTATTTCAGGAAGTGGCATACGGTCGACCAATGAATCGTAATTTTGATAATCAGCACTTTCTATCGATTTGATCCGTTTCCCTAATTCAACCGCGCATTTTATTCCCCAAAGGACAGCTTCACCATGGAGAATCTGAGAAAAATTGAAGTATCGTTCAAGGCTATGAGCAAAAGTATGCCCGAAGTTAAGAAGTGCCCGCAGTCCTTTGGTTTCAAATTCATCCTGCTCCACTATATTCGCTTTTATCTCAATACTTCTTTTTATACCCTCAAGAAGCGCGCTCTGTGATTTGTTGAGCATTGCTTCGTTGTTATTATCAATAAAATCAAACATCGGTTTTCCACCAATAAAACCGTATTTGAAAAGTTCAGCATACCCGCTTATAAATTCACGCTGCGGCAGAGTATCAAGAAAAAGCGTATCCACAATCACCATTTTTGGTTGATTGAAAGCACCAATTAAATTTTTCCCTGATGGATGATCTACCGCGGTTTTTCCTCCCACACTGGAATCTACCATAGCAAGAAGTGTCGTTGGAATTTGTACAAATGAGACTCCTCTGAGAAACGCGGATGCCGCAAATCCAGTGATATCTCCTACAACGCCTCCACCAAGTGCAATGATTATACTTGACCTTTCGAACTTCGATTGTATTAAAAAGTCAAGTATCTCTTTCCATGTGTCTAATGTTTTATACTGCTCTCCATCGGGAATCGCATGCAGTTTGCAATCCATTTGCTGCATCCAGGAGTTGATTTTTTTTCGATATAGTTGTTCAATAGTGGTATTTGTAATAATCGCGAAACGGCTGCGTGGAAATTGTTTTTTCAAAATTGCCGGCAGTGAATCAGATATGTTTTGCTCAATTATAATAGGATAAGAACGAGGTCCGAGTTGTACTGTTAATTCCATAATGCATGCTCAAAATGTTAAAAGTGAATTTCTTTTTAAATAGCATCTGTTTAAAATAGCTGTATTTTTTGTAACACGAAATTTATCACCCTCTAAAACCACCTTTCGGGTAGTTCGATGCGTCGCCCCATAGGAGAACTTGTAAAAACTATATATTATCAAAAGTCTGCATCCTCAAAAGTCCCCCTGCGGGGAAGTACCCGAAGGGGTGGATTTAGGGGGCGCATATGTTAATTATGAACAGAAACTAAATAATAGTGATATCCGCGCCTAAAGCCTTAAAATCATCCACAAAAGAAGGATACGTAACTTCTGCCGCTTCAGCTGTTTCGATTATCGTTTCTCCATCAGCGATCATTCCCGCGAGTGCGAGAGCCATAACCACACGGTGATCATCATGACCATTTACAACCGCTCCATGCAGGCGGCTTTGCTTGATAATAAGTCCATCAGGACGCTCAGTAATATCCGCACCCATTTTGGATAATTCTTCCGCCATTACTTTAATACGATCAGTTTCTTTTATGCGCGCCTGGGCGACATTTACAATAGATGTAGTCCCTTCACTCGCACAGGCCAGAACTGATAACGCAGGCAACGCATCAGGCATAGCATTCAAATCCATAACCTGACCTTTTAAAGAACTGTTTCCAAATACAGCTGCACTGGTAGTTAAAAGGTTCATCTTTGCACCTGCACCTCTTATTATCTCAAAAACTCCTTTGTCGCCTTGCGGATCAGTGAAATCAATTCCGGTAATGTTTACTTCTGAGCCGCAGATTGCAGCGCCGACCGCCGAAAAAGTCGCTGATGAAAAGTCTCCGGGAACATCGATTTCAAACGGTGTATAAAACTGGTTCCCAGGAATTAGAAAATGAGAAAAATCGCTGCTGTAATCAAATTTTATATTCTGCTTTTTTAACCACCAGATCGTAATTTCAATGTACGGCTGTTCGTGGATATTGTAAACTGAAAATTGCGTTTCCGCTGATTTAACAAGAGGACATGACAGAAGGAGGCTGGAAACAAATTGAGAGGATACTCCATCAACGGTTGTTTTTCCACCCATTACCGGTCCCTGAATTGTAAACGGAAGATCACCACTGACTGATTCAAGGTTGTACTGCACACCAAGACCTTTCAATGCATCAAGAAGCGGTTTAAAAGGCCGTGTTCTCAGTGAACTATCTCCATCAAACCGACGCAATTTACTACCAAGAGCTGCCGCCGATGTAAACAGATTCGTACCGGTTCCTGAGTTCCCCAGGTAAAAGTATTCATTTCCTTTGTTAAAATCATTTCCGACACCTTTTACAATTAAAGTTTCACCCTGAAACTCAATTTCTGCTCCCAGACTTCGTGCCGCCTCAATTGCTGAAGCCCCATCGCCACGCAAGAGAGGACGACTGATTTTCGATGTTCCGTTCGCAAGTGTGGCAATCAAAAATGCCCGTATTGTATGTGACTTTGATGGTGGAATCGAAATCGTTCCTGCCAGTTTGGATTGACGTACTCTCCATTTCATGGGGATACTATCGCCTTTCTTAAAGTTAAACACATTCTGCCGGGATATTCTCATAACTACTGTATATGAGAAGCAGGTGAGAATTCAGGCATGTATAAATTTTTGTAAATTTTCAATAGAATATATGCTTTCGGGGACTTCTATTCCAGTCCAGATTTTAAATGAGGCTAATCCCTGGTACAGGAGCATACCCAAACCATTTTGAATCTGACAACCAGCGTTTTCTGCTTCTCTTAAAAAACGGGTCTTATCTGGATTGTAAATAACATCAAAAACTTTCATTTTCTTATTGAACAGGGATGCTGGCAGGGGAGTTTCATTCACGTTTGGATGCATACCAACATTGGTCGTATTTACAAGAAGAGTACATCCCGATAAAATATCGCCAAGTAATGGATCCGAAAGAGATACTGCCTTTACAGAAGATCCCGTACTGGTTCTGATTTCATGTGCAAGTAATTCTACTTTAGATATATTTCTTCCTGCTATAGTGAGGGATGATACTTGTTTTTCAATTGCAAGTGCGGTCGCAAGAGTTCTGGCAGTTCCGCCGTTTCCTATGATTACAACATTGCACCCCTCAAATGTACAATCCATGTTGTAAACAGCTTTTTTAAACCCTTCAAAATCGGTGGTTGTTCCATAAAGCTTTCCATCGAAATTGTGTAAAGTATTGACAGTTCCGGTTTTTTGAGAAAGATCTGACAAAAAATCGCAGTAGTGAATGACATCTTTTTTGTAAGGTATGGTTACATTCGCACCAACAAAACCAAATGAACGGATTGCGTACACTGCTGTGTGCAATGCATTCCCGGGAACTGCAAGGGGGATGTAAACATAGTTCAAACCAAGAAATTTACAGGCGTGATTATGTATCTGAGGTGACAGTGAATGCGCAACCGGATATCCCAGTAAACAGAGTAACTTTGTGTCCCCTCGAACCGGCAAATCTATTTCAGTCATGCCGGGTCGCTCAGAAATGCTTTAACCCGGTTTCGACCACTGTTTTTTGCCCTGTAAAGCGCGACATCAGATTCTCCAAGCATCGCCTGAGGTGAATCGATGTCCTCACGGTAAGCAGTTACACCCAAGGATGCACTGAGGCGTCCATTAGGTAAAGCTTGCTCATTAATAAAGCGGTAGTCAAAAACTGCCTGGCGGATATTCTCGGCGGTTTTGAAAGCCAGATTTAAAGGTTGTGAAGGAAGCAGGATTGAAAATTCCTCCCCGCCATATCTGCAAACGGTATCATCCTGACTACATACTGCATGAAGAATCCGTACCGTTTCAATAAGAGCAATATCACCCTGAATATGACCGTTAATATCGTTGTAAATTTTAAAATGGTCAAGATCTAACATAATAAGTGAGAATACTTTACCAGCGGTTCTCCCTTGGAGGAAAAGCTTTTTGAATTCATCCTCAAAAAAATGCCGGTTATAAGCTCTGGTTAAATCATCGGTAATTGCTCTGCTTGCGGTGTCAACGTAATCATTCGCGTCGATAATTTTTGGATTAATGATTCTCTTTTTTACATTAGTATAATAATCAAGTGTGGCTACGTGGATACCCACATTGCGTCCAAGCTTTTCACTTATAAGATATTTGTGTTTGAGTACTTCTTTCCAGTCACGTTTCGCTTCATCTTCAGGAAGTCTTATTTGTATAAGAGCAAAAATCAAATCCCTGTAATATGTCCCAGGCTTTTTCCCAATTGATTCCAAAAGGTACTCATCATCCTGGATATGATCAATTATATCACCACTGACAATCTCAATAACTTTGCGGTCTGTCAACTTTTTGAGATTGTCGATATCTTCGATATTCAGATTGGTATTACCCAACTCACCAAGCTGAGCTTCTTCGTTTAAATTCAAATTTTCCATATTTTATTTCCAGTGAACATCCAAAATTGCAACCAGATTACGAATTACGAAGCATCTTTCAGAATGTTTAGTGTTTCTAAATCTATAAGCGTTCAGAAATTTGCTTAAACGTTTTAATATAACAATCCCGCTTTTTTAGCCGTTCAAAAAATTAATTCAGCGCCTTGTTTTAATCCCTCATCTAATTCTTAATATAGTTTCAAAAAAAGAATATTAGTTATTTTTTTCTTGCTAAGGGAATAAAAATATTTTATTATTACTGTAATGGATAAAGCTATACTTAAACAGGTCGTGCCTAAAATAGGTAAAATTCTAAAGGTGTATCGGGAGAAAACCGGTCAAAATCAAGGAGATATTGCTTCCAAAGCTGGTATCTCTATCAGCATGCTCAGTCAGATTGAGCGAGGCCTTGTATCTCCATCGATTGATACATTGGTGGGCGTATGCTATGCCTTGGGTCTTGATCCTTCCGATCTTTTTAAACGGCTTTCAGGTGATCGTCCAGTCCGGATTCATCACCAGAGGGAACGTTTGCGGATGGAGCAGGGGGGGATCTGTTACGAACAGTTGATGACCAGTGTGCAGGGTGCGTATCAGACAGAAATGTTCCTTTTAGAGGTAGAGTCAGGATACAAGACAACCTTAAGTACCGTTGGGCATGAAGGGGTGGAGATTGGTTTTGTTCTTGAGGGGCAGGCTGTATTGACAGTGGATGGATTGAGTACACTATAGTTGAAGGAGATAGTATTTTTTTTAGTTCTCATCTGGCTCACCAGTTACATAACAATGGTGAAAGTAAATTTCGGGCGGTATGGAGTATTTCACCGCCGCATGTTGATTATCTGAACAATGAGGAACAGGAAAAATGATAGAAGCTGTTTTGACAAGTAGAATATACAGGATTTTATAAAGAAATTAACGAAAGGAACGATATGGGAAAGACGATCACTGAAAAAATTTTTGAAGCTCATAAGATAGATGAGCCGTTTGCTGGTACACAGGTGCTTTCGCTTGATGTTGTGATGTGTCATGAGATAACAACACCGATTGCGATTGCAGATCTTGAATGGCGTAAAAAGGATCGTGTTTTTGATCCATCAATAAGATCAAAGCGGTTATTGATCATGTGACACCTGCAAAGGATTCCAAGAGTGCAATGCAGGGAAAGATCTTGCGGGACTGGGCGAAGTCGCAATGGTATCAATGATTTTTTTGATATCGGTAAAAATGGTGTATGTCATGCAATTTTTCCTGAAAAAGGTTTTATTCGTCCTGGATATACCGTTATCATGGGTGACAGTCACACCTGTACACATGGTGCATTTGGTGCATTTGCGGCAGGTGTTGGTACAACTGATCTCGAAGTCGGTATACTTAAAGGGGTTTGCGCATTTCCGTCAGACCAAGAAGTATACTTGTCAATCTTAAAGGTAAAATGCCTGATGGTGTATATGCAAAAGATGTTATTCTTGAAGTGATTCGTCAATTGACAGTTAATGGTGCAACCGATCACGTAATCGAATTCAGAGGGCCTGTTGTTGATTCGATGACAATGGAAGAACGTATGACACTTTGTAATATGGCAATTGAAGCTGGTGGTACATCCGGGCTGTGTTTGCCGGATGCAGTTACTGTTGATTATCTGTGGCCATTTATCGCAGAGAATTATGGTAATAGTAAGACCGCAGCGCTTGAAGATTTCAAAAAGTGGCATTCAGATCCTGATGCAGAGTATGTCAAAACAATGACATATTGATGTATCAGTGATCTTGAACCGGTTACGACGATCGGGTATAAACCTGATCAGGTGAAAAAGATAAAAGAAGCTTGAAGATGTCAAAGTCAATCAGGTATATATCGGAAGTTGTACAAATGGTCGGTATGTCTGATCTCCGTATTGCCGCATCGATTGTAAAAGGTACTAAACTTGCAAAGGGTGTTCGTGGTATAGTGAGTCCGGCAACACCAAAAATTTATAGTCAGGCAATGGAGGAAGGCTTACTTGCGATATTCATGGAAGCAGGTTATTGTGTGTCAAATCCAACCTGCGGAGCATGTCTTGGAATGTCAACTGGTGTGCTTGCTGAAGGTGAAGTGTGTGTTTCGACAACTAATCGAAATTTCAATGGTCGTATGGGTAAAGGTGGTATGGTGCATCTTGTAAGTCCTGCCAGTGCAGCAGCAAGCGGAATTACCGGATATCTTACCGATCCAAGAGAATTTTTGAAAATAAGGAGAAATAAAGCATGAAAGCATTTGGAGGTCCGGTGCTCTTTCTGGATAGATCAGATATCAACACCGATGAAATTATACCAGCTAAATATTTGACTGAAGTAAAAAAGGATGCGCTCAAGCCGTATCTTCTTGAGGATCTCAATCTTGAAGGATTCAGTCCTGAGGGAGCCTGGCGGGGAAATGCAAAAGTTGTGGTCTCACGCGCAAATTTTGGCTGCGGTTCATCACGGGAACATGCTCCCTGGGCGTTGGAAGTAAATGATATTACTGCTGTTATTGCAGAAAATTATGCCCGTATTTTCAGGCAGAATATGTTTAATGGCGGAATGCTTGCGATTGAGCTTTCAAAGAATACAATCGAAGAGATATTCTTGTTAGCAAAGTATAATGAGGTATCATTGCGATGTCGATATAGCAAAAAAGAAATTAGTGTTTTCCTGGAATGGGGGTAAAAAGGAGTATGCATTTACACTCTCAGAATTTGATGACGCTCTTGTAAAGGCAGGCGGATGGGTCGAATTCGCCGATGCGCGATATTAATACTGATTGATATCAAGGGGTAAGGTGCTTTCTTACCCCTTTTCCTTAATTTCTACTATCTTTGTTTGATATCTCGTTTAAAAACGCAATTGTTAAAACGGTTTGCTATCGTTTACTGTTAAAAATTAAAAAACAAACAGATGTAAATAGAAAAAAGATTACTCGTTTTTAGCAATTGTCCTGCATTAATTCCTGAATAGATGGTATGTTCAATGTTAAAAAATCATTGAATTAGGTTATTTCTATGCTTAAGCTGCAATCGGGTTTTTAGAGTAATTTATAATATTTCAACGAAAAATTAGTAATGTGGCACGTAATTAGATGAAATAATTGTAGTAATGACAGTATTACTCTTACACCTTAAAAATGGAAATTTCAATATGCGCATAACAGAAAAGGGCCAGATAACCATTCCTCAGGAAATCCGGGAAAAATACGGATTTTTACCCGAATCGGAAGTTCAATTTGTTGAAGAGGAGGGGGCAGTATACTTAATAAAAGTTCCAGATAAAAAAACGCGCGGAAGAAAATTAATTGAACAAATGCAAAATAAAGCTACTATCAAAATGAGTACAGAACAGATTATGCAGCTTACCAGAGGCGGCATTAATGACTGAAATCATGGTCGATAGTAATATACTGATAGATATATTTAATCAGGATTCCAAATGGTTTGAGTTGTCATTAAAAACTATTGAGCATTATGCAGAACAGTCATTCTTTTTAATAAATCAGGTAATCTACGGAGAAATATCTCTGGCTTTTATCAGAATAGAAGAACTCGAAGATGCTCTTCCACAGAGTTATTTTACTAAAGAGTCTATTCCCTGGGAGGCGGCCTTTTTAGCTGCAAAAGTTTTTATTAAGTACAAGAAAAACGGAGGACATAAAAATTCAACACTATCCGATTTTTTAATCGGAGCACACGCTTTGGTAAGAGGAATTCCTCTTATTACAAGGGATATTTCACGTTATAAAACCTACTATCCTGCTCTTCAGCTCATCTCTCCTGATACCAATTGACAGTTTTTCAATTGTGTTGTACATTCAATAGTAATCTTACATGAAATAATTAATTGTACTGTTTATTATAATAAGTTAAACAAAATTTGGGCAATTTGATCATCCCCCACAGAGATCTACTTTGGAAAATGGGGGGAGTTTTTTGATAAAATAATGAGCATAAGTAAAACTTTCATCAAAGTGTATCAGAATAATTATACGGTGTCAAAATGATCGATGATTTGATAAGCTGTCTTTCAATTGACAGGAGAACTACCCTTCTTGAAATTGAATTAGAGGAAAAAGATGAATATGTAATATTAACCGGGTTGGTTGATGAGCAAGACATAAAAGATAAAGTAATCGCCTTTTACAGAAAGAAATGTAATAAGACCATTACTGATAATGTTAGGGTGATATCCGACAATATGAGAAAAGGCTTGATTCATGTAAGTGTTGCAAATCTTCACAAAGCTCCTGAGCTCTCATCTCCACTGGTCACTCAGGCTTTAATGGGTACTGAAGTGGATATAGTGCAGTCGAGAGGTGACTGGTGGCAGGTTAGATTGTCCGATGGATATCTGGGCTGGGTATGTGAAACGGTAAGTGAATTACCGTATGATAAATTGCAGCTTTGGAAAGATGATGCAAAGATCATTATTACAACAATGCAGACTTGGGTATGTATAGAACCCGATACAAACAGTGATATAGTCAGTGATGCTGTAATCGGCAACCAGTTTACTTTGATAAAAGAACATGGTTCTTTCTTTAAAGTCCGCTATCCTGACAACCGGGAAGGCTATGTTAAAAAGAGTTCATGTCACTATTATCAGGAATGGCTTGTGAATAATGTTTTATCAGGAACTGCAATTGTAAAAACAGCGAAAAAGTTTACAGGTATACCGTATTTGTGGGGTGGTGTATCATCAAAAGCGGTGGATTGTTCCGGATTTGTGAAGATGGTCTACTATTTACATGGGATCAGTCTGCCAAGAGACGCGGATCAGCAGGCACGGATCGGAAATAGTGTCGATTTTGGTAAAAATTTCTCAAATGTCGAACCAGGAGACCTGTTGTTTTTTGGCAGAAGAAAATCCGATGAAATAGAAATACCTATTACTCATGTTGGTTTGTCCCTTGGCGGTAAAAAATTTATGCAGGCATCGGGAGATGTGCATGTCAGCAGCTTTGATAGTAACGACAAAGAATTTGACAAAAGAAGATCGGAATCACTTTTACAGGTTCGAAGAATACTGAATTAAGCAGGAAAATGAAGAAATGCGCCTGAAATATTATGCCTATAATCTTGAATTAACAAGCACGTTTACAATATCTCACTCATCGAGAAAATGTACGCCAGCTGTTTTAGTTGAATTGGAACATGATGGAGTCACCGGTTTTGGAGAAGCTTCACTTCCTCCATATCTGGGCGAAACAGTTGAAAGTGTTCAAACCTTTTTAGCTTCTTTAGATATGGGCAGTTTCGATGATCCCTTTCTGGTTGAAGATATTCTGCATAATATAGATAAAAAAAGTAAAGGGAATCACGCTGCTAAAGCAGCTATCGATATAGCGATTCACGATCTTATTGGAAAGTGCTGGGGGTTACCATGGTACAAAATATGGGGATTAAATAAAAAAAACATTCCAGATACATCTTTTACAATTGGCATCGATACAGTAGAAAAGGTAAGAGAAAAGGCTTTACTTGCATCGAGGTACAAAATTCTAAAAATCAAGTTAGGTCAAGCCAATGACAAAGAGCTTGTCAGTGCTGTTAGAGAAGTATCATCTGTACCGATCAGGGTAGATGTAAATGAGGGGTGGAGAGATAAATATCAAGCGCTTGACATGATTGGCTGGCTTACTGAACAGAATGTCGAGCTTATAGAACAGCCTCTTCCAAAAGATCTGATTGATGATATCGCCTGGCTTAGAGAGAAAAGTCCTATTCCGATTTTGGCGGATGAGAGTGTGCAGCGAATCGATGATATCAAAAAAATTGCAGGTGTATATGATGGAATTAATATCAAGCTAATGAAATGTACCGGGATGCGGGAAGCTTATAAAATGATTCTGCTGGCCAGGGCAATGGGTTTAAAGGTTATGCTGGGTTGCATGACTGAAACATCGTGTGCTATCTCTGCCGCTGCGCAGTTGTCTCCATTAGTAGACTGGATAGATCTTGATGGCCCATTGTTGATATCAAACGATCCATTTACAGGTGCTTTTTTCAGCAACGGGAAAATGATTCCTTCGGACCGTCCGGGAATCGGATGTGTCAAGTTGCTGTAACTTTCAACCAGCTTTTATTGCCTGTTTTCCTTTACAAATTTTAACATTGGCACACCTGTAGGATCGATAAATTGGCTTTTTACAATGTATCCATGGCTTTTGTAAAAAGAAACATTACCGGGGCTGGTCTCTGCGGTAAATAATTCAAATAATTTTGCATCAGTGTTGATCTTTTCGATTGCTGAAAGCAGGAGAGCTCCTATTCCAAATTTTTGAAAAATCGGTTCGACAACCAGTCTGCCGATAAAGCAGGTATCAGATTGCAGTCTTGACCGTACAGATCCGATTATTTTTGATGAAACAGTTGCTTTAAGATAGATATGAGTCGCATAATCTTCACAGATTGATGAAAACGATTGTCGTATCGGTTCTATATTATAGTTCCCGTTATTTATTTCTGCTTCCTGAACAAAGGCTCTCTTCTGAAGAAACAAGATCTCCTTCAGATCATCATAGGATGCTTTGGTAATTACAATATCATTCAGATTGAAAACAGGTAGTGGAGGCATAGTGAGATTCCAGTTGAGTTTAAGATGATGTAAGTTTGTATGAACTATATGTAAAATAAATCTGAAGGGGCAGCCTGGAATCATTTATTTGATTGAAATTGTTTATCTGTGTTTGTATTAATTACTACCTTAATTTCTTTACCGTTAGTCCAAAGTTCATATTCGCTTATGTCTATTGTATCATTCCAGGATATGCCATAACCGCCAGTGTCAACTTTAACTGAATTGAAGAATTGCTTATCGTGCAATGGAAGAAATTCAGGTCTTCCCATAATAATCTTGCAATCGTAATCTTTAGCTCTTCCATTTTTAAATAAAACTTCAAGATGGTAGTCTGGCAAAGGTTTTATTTGTGCTATTTTTGGTATCGAGTTCATATTTTACTCCAAACCAGGTAATCCTATGAATACTTGTCCTATTCACATTTTCATGAGTTGCTCTTGATACTTGGAAGCCCATTCTTTTATAAGCTTCTGGACCTTTAAAGGAAGATCTCCTTCCATCATCTCCAAATCTTCGATCGCGAACAACCCGCCATATTCTCCATATATAGCATGCAAATGTGCAACTCCATGCTCGTTTTGGCTGAAATACATTTTTATAATTATACCATAAAAACGAGCAATTACCGGCATTTTATCTCTGTTAGTCCTTATAAAATTCGCTTTTACGATATTCTTATTTGAAATTAATTCCTGAGAATTGGGCTTGGGGGAAAAAAGGTAAGATCCTTAGAGTGCCCCATCAGATTGTGCTTTAGGTAAAGGTTTTTATTCACGATTTAACAATGGCTAAATCGCCAAATTCCTAAATTGTCGTTATTTATTTTGTAATTTCCTTAACTGCTTCAAATTTTATTACATTAAATATGTATACTCTATTATAAGTGACATTGTTGCTGCATTTAAGAACACTGATCGCGGATAACACCTAACGCAATCACCTTGCGACTCTGTGAAATTACAGAACCGTCTTCGAATTTTGAACTAAATAATCCCCCCCTCTAAACGAAATTCTCCTTCAATGTTTCATTACTATTTCACCACCAAATCCTTTGGAGAATATATTGAATCTAAAACACATTTTTTTTCTGCTTGCTGCGGTAGCGACTCAGGTAATGTCTTACCCTGTTGTAAAATCGGGCGACTATTGCAAAGTAAACAATGTCAATACAACAATCAGCTATTGTGCTCTAAAACCGGACTCTCTTAAAGAGGGAGAGGTTAATTTGGATGTAAGTAAATTAAGAGAAGGAAACAGGCCGGGAATTAGTACACCTGAAAAAAACAGTCTCAAATATAAATATATTAAACCTGAAAATGTGGATCCATCTATGGTTATCAAACCTTCAGCTGAAATTGAAATGAGATAATAAGGTCGGAAGTCAATTTTAAATTAAAAAAATGTCAGTTCAATTTTTTCGTTGTACTGTAATCTGTAGACTTTTGCGGCATTGCCTGAATTGACTCCGATCTCGACAAGACCGGTAGAACCCGGATAAACCAAACCTTCACCTTTAATAACTGAACTGTAGGATGTGGCAAATGGCAGTACAGTGTTTATTTCAGGAGACTTTATTTTTACTCTGGTGAAATCCCCCGATAGAGAGCGGGAACTGATATTGGTAATGACATTTCCGAAATGGTCAACATAAAGCACTGTTCCGAAAAATGTATTATGATCAAAGTCCGGTTCCGGAAAAGGAATGTGTTTATAGCTTGACAGGGCTGGTCCGAGGGCATTTATCGGTAAACCATTTGCTAAATGAGCGCAAACAGGGGCAAAGATATCACGGCCTCTGAAAGTCATACTGAACGGATCACGAAAATAGCGGATATCAGAAATTTTTACGATGGACTTTATCGATTCATTTTCTATCGCCCAGGATGCACTTCCGTTATCTGGGCCAACAAAGAAATACTCGCTTGTCTGGATTGCAACTGGTATAGTAGAACCCGATGTGTCCGGGTCGACAGGAGTACAAAAGATTGTACCTTTTGGAAATGACTTAAAAGAAGCTTTAAGAATAAAAGCCGCGCACACAATATCACCTGGATTGATATCATGAGTAATGTCAATAACAGCAGCATTAGGCAGAATATTGTAAATTACCGCTTTTATTTCAGCTGTAAACCAATCAGAAGTACCAAAATCAGTAAGCAGCGCTATTACTGGCATTTGTTACCTTCTTTGCAGCACTCCCAAATAATTGGGAGTGCAATGTATATATTAAATAGAAGATACTTTCAATAAAAGATTATTGACACGTTGCGAATAGGCAAGCGGATCGGGTACCATTTGTCCTTCAGCAATCAACGCTTGTTCAAAAAGCAAGTTAGCCCACTCTTCAAGATCACTGTCTTTTGAGTCTTTCTCATACCGGGCATTCATATTCTGAAGAATCGGATGATCACCGTTGATCTCAAGAATTCGCTTCTGTTCCTCAACGCCCTGCCCCATAGCTTTCATGAGTTTTTCCATATGTGCGCTCATCGCGTTATCATCTGCAACAAGGCATGCGGGACTGTCCTTTAAGCGGGTTGTGGTACGTACCTCTTTGACACGGTCAGAAAGAATGTTTTTAATTCTTTCCGCGAGCTTTTTATACTTTGATTCAGAAGCTTTTTTTGCTTCCTCTTCCTCTTTACCTAACTCGCCAAGATCAAGGTTTCCCTGAGTTACAGATTTAAGTTGTTTCCCGTCATAATTATAGATATCATGAACAATCCATTCATCTATCGGATCTGTCATGTAAAGCACTTCGATACTTTTACTTTTAAAAACCTCGAGATGCGGACTTTTCTGTACTATCTCAAGATTCTCTCCTGTAATGAAATAGATATCTTTCTGGTCGGTTCTCATTCGTGAAACATACTGTTTTAAAGATACAAGATCATCTTTTGAAGTGCTCATTGAAGTATTGAAACGGATCAGTTCCAGGAGTTTTTCTTTGTTTTCAAAATCTGTATGGAGCCCCTCTTTAAGAACAGGTCCGAACTCTTTCCAGAAGGTTTTGTAGTTTTCCGGTTCGCTTTCAGCCATTTCCTTTAGTTTACCCAGAATTTTAGAAACCAGAGCTTTTTGAATTTTTTCAATGACTGGATTTTTCTGGAGCATCTCTCTGGAAACATTCAGAGGAAGATCTTCCGAGTCAACGATTCCACGAACAAAACGAAGGTATTCGGGAAGAAGTTCTTTGCAATTGTCCAGAATAAAGACGCGCTTCACATACAATTTAACTCCATGTTTTCTTTCCATATTGAAAAGATCAAAAGGAGCTTTTGCTGGAATGTAAAGCAGTGATGTGTATTCCAGAACACCTTCAGCCCGATTATGGAGCACACTGAGGGGCTTATCAAGCCCGCCGAGTGCCTGCTGAAAAAATTCTTCATACTGTGATGCAGTAATTTCAGATGGAGCTCGCCGCCAGAGTGGCTTTGTCTGGTTGACAATCTCATCTTTGCCTTTTTCATTGGGCAAATATATGGGAAAGGCAATAAAGTCTGAATATTTTTTGATTATAGACCGTATCTGCCAATCTTCGGTATACATGGTTTCATCATCTTTTAAATAAACGATTACATCAGTTCCGGGTTCTTTTTTCTCAGCTTCCTCAATGCTGAACTCATCCTCTCCTTTTGATTCCCACATAACAGCTGGTTCAGAGCTGCCAGCCTTTTTGGTCACCAATTTTACACTATATGCAACCATAAAGGCAGAGTAGAAGCCAACGCCAAATTGTCCAATTAAATTTGAATCCGCTTTCTGATCACCGGACATTTTTTCCAAAAATGCCTTTGAACCGCTTCGGGCAATTGTTCCGATATTTTCAATTACTTCCTGGCGGGTCATACCAATTCCGTTGTCGGAGATGGTTATGGTCTTGGCGTTTTTGTCAAGATTTATCCGGATCGCAAGGTCATCTTCCCCGATTTTTATTGATTGATCAGTAAGAGATGTGAATCTTAATTTATCAAGAGCGTCTGATGCATTTGAGATAAGTTCACGAAGGAATACTTCTTTATGGCTGTACAAAGCATGAATCATTAGATGAAGAAGCTGTTTTGCTTCGGTCTGAAACTGCATGTGTTGTGGTCCTTCTCCCATACTAACCTCCTGTTGTTTAAAAATTTAATCAAAAAATATGTATAGCTTTTTCATTTATGGAAAGCAATCAGACAAACCTGATGAAAATATTTTTTCTGCATAATGTTTCTCTTTTTTCTCTTGAAGACGAAGCTTGATCGGACAATGAGCACTTCATTTGATTATTGATGTGATAAAAGTATTTTTCGGAATCTGCTCATCCCCGGTTTGAGAATTAGTTTTGAAAAGGACTAACAGTCTCACCTGGAGTGCATAATTTAATAAATGAAGTGTTGATCCAACCTATGAAAGTGTTAAAAATAAAATATGCGTTTTTAAATGCAAAACAATGAAATAAATGGATATTTAGGGTTAGAATTACAGCTTTGAATTTATTCACCAACATTTATGTACTTTTTTTCTTTGGTGCACGTAATTTGTTCCCTTTGTGTATCAGTGCCATAATATTATTTTCGCTTAAGGGATTAAGTAATGAATAGACCATCTGTTTTCTTTGTGTGCGTGTTTCTACTGTATTCGATTGCTGTTGCAGATTCTCAAAACGAGATTTTTAAAAACAATATCTCTGATACTGCTCTTAAATTGTCTTACAATCCATTTCTGGTTAGCGGGGCTTCTTTAGTGGTACCGGGGGCAGGACAAGTATACACAAAGCATTTCATTAAGGGTGGTACATTTCTTGCATCTGAAGCTGTTACTGCATCATTTGCAGTTTACTGGTTTAATGATTCGCAACTTAAGAAAAGTTCAATTAAGGAATTTTCTAAAAGAACCGGATTTGAATCAGAAATCGATTCTATAAAAGCGAAAAACGATATTGCATTTCTCAAACATGATGAACGGTTTTCTCGCTATCGGGCTTATAATGCTTTCGCGTGGGCGAGTGGTTTATATGTTTTTAATTTTCTCGATGCAATTGACTGCTCTGGTATTGTAAGTAAATCAGGATCACGCAGTCCGGCTGTTGCAGGATGGCTTTCTGCTGTACCGGGATTGGGGTTGGGACAGTGGTATAATGGTTCTCTTTCGAAAGCAGGAATGATGTTTATGGGGCAGATGGCACTTGGGGTTACTGCGCTTAATTATCATCGGTTAATGAACCATGCTAGAAGTCAGTATGATAAAACCAACAGCCAATTTGACCAATCAATTATAGATGCAGTTCATAGTAATAGGGATACTTCCAGTTTGTCTCAAGCTAAAATGAAATATTTGGAAAAATGGGAATTTGAGCAAAATAGTGCTTTCAAAACTCGCAATTCTTTTCTCTGGTATTCTTTATTCTTCTATTTTTATGGTATACTTGATGCTGTTGTTGATGCGCATCTCCATGATTATCCGGAAAAAATGCGCGTTTATCCAGACTTGGCACCTCAGAGTGATGGCGCGCTCCTGAGATTAAATGTAAAGTTCTAATGTAAAAGGATGGTGATTATGACTGTGACCTTGAAAGACATTGCAGAACGCGCTGGGGTAACCTCCGCTACAGTTTCCATGGTAATCAACAACAAACCAAATATCTCCGAGGCTACTAGAAAAAAAGTCTTAAAAATCGCTAAAGAACTTAACTATTATCCCAATGTGATCGCCCGCGGACTTGCAACTAAAAAATCAAACTCCATTGGTGTTATCGTTCCAAATCTGGCTTCCTCTTTTGTGGTCAGGGTTCTTCAGGGAATTAAGAGCACAAACAGGGATATTGAATACACCGTTCAACTCTTTGATACCGTAGGACAGAAGGAAAGTGAAACACAATTATTTCAGCGTCTTGCCCGTGAACGACGAATAGATGGAGTTATTCTGATCAGCTCTACAGTGACTGATGAGGAGTTAAACATATTTCGGGAAGAGAGTGTTCCAAGCATTGTTGTCGCCCGAAAATGTGACCAGCTTGATTCTGTTTATGTAAATAACGGACAAGGTGCAATGGATGCAACCGATTATCTGATCGGTAAAGGTCACCAGCGTATTGCCTGTATTATTACGCAAAAACAGGGCGTTCCTACTGCTGAACGGCTTCAGGGGTACAAAGATTCTCTTTCTCAGCACAACCTTCAATTCAATGAGGATCTTCTTTTTTCAGTAGAGGATGATTCCATCACTAATGGAATAGAAGTTTTTCATCGTTTATACAAACTTCAACATTCAGTTACTGCTGTTTTTGTTCCTGCCGGGGATATGGTTGCGATCGGTTTAGTTAAAGAGGCAAAGAAAAAGGGTGTTCGGGTTCCGGAGGATCTGGCGGTGGTTGGTTTCGATGATATTCCTGCTGCAGAGGTGATTGAACCATCACTTACTACTGTTCGCCAGCCAAAACTTGAGATGGGTGATTATGCAATTAATATGATTGTCGATAAGATTGAAGGGCGTGAATCGGGAATTAAACACAAAGAACTGCCAACCAAGTTTATTATCAGAGAATCTGCCTGAAAAGTTAGCAGTTAAAAATTATCTCTTCTCCATCAACGACTACCAGAGCGATTTCGGGTTCTTCAACAAGTAGCTCTTCGAGGAGGTCGTTTTCTTCAGAATGAGCAAATCGTACCGCAATTATATCTGCCAGTTTCCCTTCGGTTAAAGAACCGAGACAGTGTTCGACCTGCAGCGCTCGTGCGGGGTTGCGTGTGACCATAAGGAGCAGTTCTCTGGCTGAAATATGGGGATATACTTGCTTTAAGGCAAAAAGCTCATCAAATATACTTAAGAAACCATGGGGTGCAATACCTTCTGTTCCAAGGCAAATGTTGCAGTTTCTTTTTAAGGCGACTTCAAGTGGGAACAGCTTATGACCCATTTCGAGGGTATACGAGTAGCAAAAAACAACAGAGATGTTATTATTAGCTAAGGTTGTTAATTCCTGGCCATTCACATAGTTGCAGTGAACACAAATTCCGTTTTTTGGAATCAACTCATTTTGGATTGCGTAGTTCATTGGGCCCATTGGTGAGCTATCGAAAGGCCAGGAGCGTTTTCGGGTAGAATAGAAATAAAGGTCACCTTTTTTTTCAGAAAAAGCCTGGAGTTCCTCGGCGGATTCGGCTATATGTGATGACCAGAGAATATTGTGAGATTTAGAAAAAGAAATAAGCTCTTTTTGGTAATTAGGTGATAGTGAGAAAATTGCATGTGGACCTATACCGCTCTTTATCTTTCCTGCTGCTTCAGTAACACGTGTTTTGCAGGTGTCTACTAATAAATTTTCCTGGTTTTGATCATCAGTATGTATCTCATGAAAGATCCAGGAACGAATTGATTCATCTTTTAAAATTTCTGTTGAGTACCCGTAACGGGAGTAATCTGCAATTGAAGTAATTCCCTGGGCGAGGAGTTCCTTGATGGTAAGGCGCATCATTGGGATGATCTGGTCGTGTGGAGTGGTACGAAGACGTGAGTTTTTTTTTGCGCTCCAGGATGCAAACGTTTCATCTGTTCTTTTGCTTGTACCTCTCAAAATACCATCTTCTAAATGAATATGCATGTTAAAGAGGCCCGGCAGAAGGAGTACATCACCAAGATTTACTATGCGGCTTTCACTGTGGCGTCTTACTTTGCTTCGAGGACCGACACCCGAAATAACTGAGCCATTTACCGATAATGCGCCGTTTAAGAGAAGTTCTCCGGAATCGAGGAGTATCCATTTTGCAAAATAAACTGTTTCCATCTTTCTCCTGTAAACTAACCCGGATTTTATCCCTTAATGATATATAAAAAAATTATGATTTAATTCTACTGTGTTATATTGAAATTTTCAGATAACAATTAAAGTAAAACCGCTTATTTTGTTTGCCCTCCGGCAGAGGTCTGCTTTGGAGGAGGGCATTTCTGATCGAAATATGGGCGGTTTTTAAAGGTGATTTTTCGAACATCGTTTAACACTGCACAATTACTATTATCTTATAAATATACAATGTGGGGATTTTTATTGTTCCGTTGCTTTTTTTTAAGTGGGCACGTATTTTTAGTCAATACTTAACCTCAAAACCAGATCTGAAAGGATAGATTATGAGACCCGTTATGTTTGCATCAATAGTGATTTCCTCCTTAATGATGGTGATGCCTGTATTTGGACAAGATAAACCAGCTGCACCTCCTCCAGGAAGTTGGGGTGGGCTTATTCCGATGATGTTAGTGATGTTTTTGATTATTTATTTCCTGATGATCAGACCTGAGCAGAAAAAACAGAAGGACCGTCAGGCTTTGGTCAACAATTTAAAAAAAGGGGATAAAGTTGTTACGGTTGGCGGCATGATGGGTTTAGTACATAATGTCAAGGATAATACTGTTATGGTAAAAATCGCAGAAAATACTATTGTAGAGTATACAAAAACTGCTATTTCAACCGTACTAAAAGAGGGAAATGAAAAAACGCAGAAGATTGAAGCTGTAGCTGAAGAAAAGAAAGATTCTAAGGAGAAAAAGAAATAGTGTTTAGTGTTTGTCTTTTTGGGGATCCGGTTTTAAGAAAAAAAGCTATTCCAGTGAACTCTTTTGATGATAAGCTAAAGAGTTTTGTAAGTGAGATGGTTGAAACTATGGTTAAGGAAGATGGGGTGGGATTGGCAGCTCCTCAAGTTGGGGAATCAATCAGAGTTGTTGTGATTGATTCTTCAGGTGGAGAAAAAGATCCCTATGTCTTGATTAATCCTGAGAAAATTTTTCTTTCCGAGGAAACTGAAGTTAACGAGGAAGGGTGCCTGAGCTTACCTGGAATTACTCTGAAGGTGAAGCGTTCTATCAGAGTGAGTGTAAAAGCACTTGACCAAAATGGTAAAGAATTTATAATTGAAAATGCTGAAGGGCTTTTGGCGAGGGCTCTGCAGCATGAAATTGACCATCTCGATGGGATAATGATTGTTGACCACGTGTCAGCTTTACAAAGAAAGATGCTTAGTGGTAAACTCAAAAAATTGGCTAAAGGGTGATTCGAACTACTTCTTTTCTGATCCTTTTTTTTTGTCTGTTTTTTAATTGTACAAACCAGCTGATTAAACCCTATCCCTATAAACAAGCTGAAATCAAGGTGTCTTCAGTTGAAAAAGATAAAGATACAACTGAAGAGGTTGATTTCGGAAAAGCATTCGATACACAGGCCACTGGCCAATTAACTCCCCAGCTAAAGCAGGACAACGTTCCTGAGGATAATCAAACTATCGGGGAGCAAACTGCTCAATTTGACGATCAGGTTATTTCTCTTCGTTATCCTCCCTTCAAAGTTGAAAGGCCTTTTGTAAGAGTTCTTCTGAAAAAAAAGGTGAATAGAACAGCTTTTTATTCTACCGGCAATGTGGAGATGCATCCGTCAAAAGGCAAGGTGATGGTATTTCGCGGCCGCTGTTTAGTGCAGCTTGGGAGTGCATACGTATTGGAAACCCAGGCCTCCTGGGGGAAGATGGATTTTCAATTACCATGTACACTTGTCTCAAAAAATGAGTTGAATCTTATCGATGTGGAAGAGAATAGTTATCGGGGTTCCATAATAATTAATAATGACAAAAAAGACTTTTTGTCAATCATTAATTCTGTTGACGTAGAAGAATATCTTCGCGGGGTGGTGCCTCTTGAGATTGGTAAATTGGGGAATAATGCGATTGAAGCACTTAAATCACAGGCGATAGCTGCCAGAACCTATACTTACCAGAGGATAGGGGAGCAGGCGCAGAATTATTTCGATCTATATTCTACCACAGCTGATCAGGTTTATGGTGGGGCAAATGTGGAGTACAGGGAAGCTGATCTTGCTGTCAGGTTGACAAAAAATCTTGTTCTCGTATACAATGACCGTATCGCCCGGGCATATTATCACTCGACGTGTGGTGGGAGGACAGCGAATATAGAAGATGTATGGAATAATAAGCCGGCTCTACCGTATCTTCGTTCGGTGAGTGACTTTGATTCTTCGGGGGCTGCTTACTGTCGGGGGTCTAAACAGTTCAAGTGGGAGGAACGCTGGACAAGAGAAAAAATCTCTCAATATGTTGATAAGGGGCTGAAAATCTTAGACCCGAAGAGAGATTTTAGAGGTCTTGTAAAGGATATACGGATTACTTCGACATTTGATTGTGGAAGGGTTCGATCATGCAGAATTTCCGCAGATAAATGGACATATGAGTGTGGGGGAGATATAATACGCTCGGTGTTCAGGAGGCCTCTTGCGGGTGATCCCATATTGAGGAGTGCTAAATTTAGTGTTACTTACAGATTGGGAATGATCAGATTATCGGGAACAGGATATGGTCACGGAGTTGGAATGTGTCAATGTGGGACTATTGCACGTGCAAACTGCGGACAATCGTTTGAGACTATTTTGAAGGCATATTACAAAGGTATTGTGATATGTACCGCTGCTTTTCCTGACCAATCAAATTAAAATATCCAATGAAATTTATTGCAGATTTTCATATTCATTCGAAATTTTCGATTGCCACCAGCAGTATGTTGGTTCCTGAGGTGTTGGAACTGTGGGGAAAGAAAAAGGGAATTTCGCTTTTAGGTACTGGTGATGCTGTTCATCCTGGATGGATGAGTGAGCTTAAGGAGAAGCTTACTGAAAATGGGAGCGGGTTATTAACTCTCAAGAAAAAATACAGACATTCTGCGGTAAATGAGCTTGTAAATGGAATTGAAGTGCATTTTATTCTCACAGCTGAAATAAGTTGTATTTACAAAAAAGGTGGGCGGGTCAGAAAAGTACATAATCTGATTGTCGCGCCATCTTTCAGTGCTTTTGACAAAATTGCAAAACGGTTAGGAATGATTGGGAACATAGTTTCTGATGGTCGTCCGATTCTTGGTATTGACTCAAAAGACTTACTGGAAATTGTGTTGGATTCCTGTTCTGAGGCGTTTATCATTCCAGCGCATATCTGGACGCCATGGTTCAGTGTGCTTGGATCAAAATCGGGTTTTGATTCTATTGATGAGTGTTATGATGATCTTTCAAGGTACATTTTTGCTGTGGAAACGGGGCTTTCATCTGATCCGCCGATGAACTGGCAGTGTTCGTTTCTTGATCGGTTTTCTTTAGTATCCAATTCTGATGCGCATTCGCCGGAAAATCTTGGCCGTGAAGCAAATATATTTGATACTGATTTAAGTTTTGAGGCCATTGTAAGGGCATTGAAAAGAGAGACCGGTGGGTTTGTGGGGACAATAGAATATTTTCCTGAGGAGGGGAAATATCATTTTGATGGGCACAGGAAATGTGGTATATACTGGGAGCCGAAAGTTACCAAAAGTCATAATGGGATATGTCCTGTTTGTGAAAAGAAGGTGACAATTGGCGTATACAACAGGGTTTGTGAATTATCTGATCGTTTTGTAAATGTAAGGGAGAAGAATAAAACTCTTTTTTATTCTCTTACTCCTCTTAAGAACATATTATCTGAAATTTACAAAGTTGGTGTGGCGAGTAAGAGGGTAAGTTTTGAGTATGAAAAGCTTATCAGGGTGGCTGGATCGGAATTCGCTGTGCTCGTGGATAAATCGGTTGATGAATTGAAGCTGATTAATGCTGCTTTGGGAATTGGTGTAGAGAAGCTGAGGGCTCGCAGGGTTTCGTTAACTGCCGGGTATGACGGTATATTCGGATCAGTAAAGGTGTTTTGAAGCGGTATTGAACTTCAGGGTAATTAACAGTATTCGTTTTATTTTTCTTCATATTATTTAATTTTCCAGGAAAAAATTTCTTTTTAAGATTAAGCGCGTAAAGCAAATGATTGTCATTTGTTATTGTCGTTTGGCCCTATCCTTGCTTTTTCTCAAAAACATAACGGATTATATTAGCTTCGTGGTAAGGATCGGGAGTCAAGTATGCTTCAAATTCAACACCTTCTCGAACAAGTACTTAGAGAAAATCCTGAAAAAAACAGTAGCTGCATCTGTCAAAAATCAGAAAGAATTCATTCTGAGCAGCACTTCAAAGATGAACTTTACAAAGAACGAAAACGGACAGAGCGGACAAAAAGTCCTTTGACGGTACTTTTCTTAAATTTTTCCAGATTATATGAAACAAATAAAAAGAATGGGGTGAAAGTTTGGGATAAAGAACTGATAAGTATCATAAGTGAATGCACGCGTGTTACTGATTATGCTGGTTGGTATGAATGCAACCGGATTTTAGGAATTATCTACACCGATACCACTTTAGATGATGCCAGAAAAATAGTATTAGATAAAGTAAAGGCAAAAATTGAGCTGAAGCACAGTTCTGTTATCAATGCGGAAGTCGATTGCGTTGCGATAACTTTTCCCAGAAAAGAAATTACCAGTTCCGATTCAATCGCCTTTACAATATATCCATCCAAGAAAGATACTGTAAAAGAAAAGGTGTATTTGAGCGCAAAGAGAATGCTGGATTTGTTTGCGGCAGTGGGTGGAATACTTTTTTTTTCTCCGCTTTTCCTTTTACTGGTGTTCTTAATTAAAATCGATTCCAAAGGGCCGGTCTTTTACGTACAAAAGAGAGTGGGTGAAGGAGGAGCGGTATTTAACCTCTACAAGTTCAGGTCAATGCGTACTGATGCAAATGATAGTATTCACCGGGATTATGTTACTCAGCTAATTAAGGGATGTGCGCAGAAAAACAGCGGGGTATATAAAATCAAGGACGATCCGAGGGTAACGAGAGTCGGAAAGTATTTGCGAAAGTATAGCCTCGATGAATTACCGCAATTCTTCAATGTTTTAAAGGGCCAAATGTCTATAGTCGGACCGCGGCCTCCGATTCCATACGAAACTGCTGAATATGATTTATGGCATTTAAGACGAGTTATGGAGTGTAAACCTGGGGTAACCGGATTGTGGCAGGTGGAGGGGAGGAGCAAGACAAATTTCGATGATATGGTGAGACTGGATCTGAAATACATTCAGAAGAGATCATTTTTACTGGACCTGTTAATTATTGTCAAGACGCCATGGGCACTGATGACAACAAAGGGCGCTTTTTGAGGAAGGAGAACACCATGGTAAATATTGGCGTTATTGGTTATGGGTACTGGGGGCCTAATATTGTTAGGAATTTCATGAATATAGAGGGTGTTAGAGTTTCTGCTGTTTGTGATAGAAATCAGGAGGTCTTAAAAAAAATTAAAAGCGTTAATCCGGATATAGATGCTTTCAATGATCCCGACGAGATGTTACAGGGGGCTATTGATGCGGTGGCGATTGTAACTCCGGTTTCGACTCATTATGAGCTGGCAAGAAAAGCTTTAGAAAATGGAAAGCATGTGTTTGTAGAAAAACCATTTACTGCATCATCGGTACAGGCTTTAGAACTAATAGAGCTTGCGGAAACCAAAAGACTCAAACTTATGGTCGATCACACCTTCTTATTTACTGGATCTGTAAAGAAAATGAAACAAATGATTAATGATGGTGTTCTCGGAGGTCTTTATTACTACGATTCTGTACGTGTCAATTTAGGCCTTTTTCAGCATGATGTAAACGTAATCTGGGATCTTGCACCCCACGATTTCTCAATAATGTCCTACCTGGTTAATGAGCAGCCTGTTTCTTTATCCGCCTGGGGGAGATCTCACATAGGGTCGTATGAAGATGTGGCTTATATCACTGTAAATTTCCCGTCAAAACTGATCGCTCATTTCAATGTTAACTGGCTTTCACCGGTAAAGGTCAGAACAACACTTATCGGGGGCGAAAAAAAAATGCTCGTCTGGAACGATCTTAATGCTGATGAAAAGTTGAAAGTTTATGATAAGGGTGTCGATGTAAAAAATAAACAGGGAATTTATGATCTTCTTGTCAGTTATCGTACGGGTGATATGTGGTCTCCTATGGTCGATCAGACTGAAGCTTTAAAAAATGAATGCAGGCATTTTATTGATTGTATAGAAAACGGTGGTACTCCTGTGAGTGATGGAAGAATAGGGTTAGAGGTGGTGAGGATGCTTGAGGCGTGCAATGTGTCCTTAAAAAATGATGGAAAACCGGTTGATGTCAAGACTGCCCGTCTGCTTGAAATCGATGATTACATTTTGACAAAAACAGATACTCCTGATGAAACATTATAAATTATAGACAATAGAGATTAACATTGGAGGAGTGATGAGTTGTTCAAAAATTCCCTTCCTTGATCTGCGATCACTTCATCAGGCATTGGAACTTGACATAATGAAGGCTTTCAAAAAAGTGATGGATTCTGATCGGTTTGTTGGGGGAGCAGTTCTTGAGGAATTTGAAAATTCATTTGCGTCATTTTGCGGATCGAAATATGCAGTTGGGGTGGGTAGTGGCACTGATGCTCTTAGGTTCGCTTTGATAGCCTGTGGTGTAAAGAGTGGAGATATAGTCATAACGGTACCAAATACATTCATTGCTACTACTGAAGCTATATCTCAGGCGGGAGGGGTTGTGGTATTTGTTGATGTAGAAGAGAATTCATCGAATATGTCTTCTATAGAATTAAAAAAATACCTGGAGGAAAACTGTTTTAGAGACACTGTTACTGGTGAGACAATTAACACTCGATCAGGCAGACCGGTAAGAGCAATAGTTCCGGTTCATCTTTATGGTCAAGTTGCCGATATGGATTCTATTAATGAGGTCGCCGATCTTTACAATCTGATTGTGATAGAAGATGCTTGTCAAGCGCACGGATCTCAGTATTACTCAAGTGTAAAAAAAAACTGGTTAAGGGCAGGATCGATTGGGGTTGCGGCAGCGTTCAGTTTTTATCCTGGTAAGAATCTTGGAGCATTTGGCGAAGCTGGTGCTGTGACAACAGATGACTTAACGATTTCAGAAAGGGTGCGAATTTTAAGAGATCATGGCCAGGTTTCCAAATATATTCACGAAATCGAAGGGTATAACGGGAGATTGGATTCAATACAGGCATCAATTTTATCCGTAAAGTTACCTTATCTCAACAGCTGGAACGAGCAGCGAAGAATCATTGCACAGAAATACCATGAAAAGCTTAAAAAACATCCAGATTTGATGATTCCGCAAGAGAAATCTTACTCAAGAAGTAATTACCACTTATATGTAATTCATCACAGCAGGCGTGATGCTTTGAAAGCTTATTTACTTGAGAACAATATCGAAACAGGATTGCATTACCCTGTTCCATTACATCTGCAAAAAGCGTATCGTCATCTGGGGTATCGGTTGGGAAACTTTCCAGTAAGTGAAAGGCTTTCGAAAACCTTGCTGTCATTACCAATACATTCTTTTGTATCAGATGACGATATCGAAAGAATTTCTCTAATGTTGGACAATTTTACTAATAACAAAGATCCTGTAGGATAATTATGTGTTTGATGTCTGAAGGGGAAAAAAATGACATTGAAAACAATCTTTTATCAATTAAAACCAATAATTCCAAGGTGTGTTCAAATTTTTTTAAGGAGAAGGTTCATTGCAAGTAAAATGACAACATGCAATAAATACTGGCCTATAGATGAATCCGCTGGTATCGAACCGCTTATTTGGCACAAATGGCCTTTAGGGAAACGGTTTGCTTTAATTCTTACTCACGATGTAGAGAAGAATTTAGGACAGGAGCGTTGTATTGATCTATTGAATGTTGAAAAGAAATTAGGATTTGTGTCAAGCTTTAATTTTGTACCTGAAAGATATATGGTTTCGGAGTCTTTACGAAAGCATTTGGTAAAAAGTGGTTTTGAGGTTGGTGTGCATGATTTAACTCACGATGGTAAGTTATTCAGTTCAAGAAAACTATTTCAGTATAGAAGCCAATTGATTAATCATTACTTAAACGAGTGGCAGTCAGTGGGTTTCAGAGCTGCAGCGATGCATCATAATCTTAACTGGATTGGAGAGCTTAATATAGAATACGACTGCTCTACATTTGATACAGATCCGTTCGAACCGCAGCCAGATGGGGTGGGGACAATATTTCCTTTTCTAGTGGCGAGGAGAAACAAATCGAGTTTTGTTGAAATGCCCTATACTCTTCCTCAGGATTTTACCTTGTTTATTCTTATGAAAAATCAGACAGTAGACATATGGAAAAGAAAGCTTGAGTGGATAGCTGAAAAAGGGGGGATGGCTTTAATAAATGTACATCCTGATTACATAAATTTCGGAAATAGACCAAATGGTATAGAGGAGTATCTGATTGACTATTACAAAGAAATCTTACAATATATAAAAACTGATTTCGCTGATGAGTATTGGAATGTGTTGCCCAAAGAGATGGCACGGTTCATTAAGGGTACCTGTATGTAAAGTAATGTAAATTTCGATTTTTTATAAAAAGGGGTTTTTCGATGAATGTCTGTATGATTGCATATACATTTTATGAAGGTGATAATAGAGTGAGAAGGTATGCGGAGACGTTAGTGAAAAGGGGGGATCGTGTTGATGCTATTTGTCTGCAGCAGCCCGGAAGCAGGCATTATGCAAAAGTTGCTGGAGTAAGTGTTTACAAAATCCAGCCTAGGACAATTAACGAGCGGTTTAAAATCGAATATCTTCTGAAGTTATTGGTCTTTCTTATCAAGTCCGCTTATTATGTAACTAAATTGAATTTTAAAAAAAAGTATGATGTTATACATGTTCATTCGGTTCCGGATTTCGAAGTTTTTGCTACTTTTATACCTAAGTTGACCGGTGCAAAAATAATTCTGGATATTCACGATATAGTACCTGAGCTCTTTGCAAGTAAATTTAAGAGTTCCAAAGACTCTATTCTTTTTAAAGCTTTGCTGTTAGTGGAAAGAGCATCGATGGCATTTTCTGATCATGTTATCGTTGCGAATCATATATGGTATGAGCGGTTGATAAATCGTTCTGTTGGTCAGAAAAAATGTTCTGTTGTAATGAACTATCCGGATCCATCGATTTTTAAGCCGAAAGAGATTGAAAAGAATAACAATAAATTTACGATTGTATATCCTGGGACTTTAAGTTATCACCAGGGTATCGAAACGGCAATTCGCGCGATCGATATCGTAAAGGAGCACATACCGGAGATAGAGTTTCATATTTACGGGAAAGGAACTGATGAAGGGTACTTTGTAAATCTGGTTAAGGAATTGAATCTTGAAAAGAAAGTGTTTTTTAATCAAATCGTTCCGATTGAGAAGCTGCCTGATATATATGCAACTGCGGATATTGGGATTGAGCCGAAAATTAAAAACTCCTTTAGTAATGAAGCTTTCAGTACGAAAATTCTCGAATTTATGCTAATGGGTGTACCGGTTATTGTATCGGATACAAAGGTTCATACGCATTACTTTAATAAAAATATTGTTCACTTTTTCAAATCGGAGGATGAGAAGGATCTCGCCAGGTGTATCTTGGAAATGAAAAATGAAAAACGGACTAGGGATATGTTAGTTGAGAATGCTTTTAAATTTATGATGGAAAATACTTGGGATGCAAAAAAGCATCTCTATCTTGAAATTGTGGATTCACTCTTTTTAGGTAGGCAGTAATTTTGCTTAATCTACCAATTACAGCATATCTTTACGCCTTTTAACAAATGCAACAATTCGTTCATGATGAGCTTACTTTTTTTTATGTGAGTTGAACGCAGTTCCTCTTTACGAAGCTTGCTGAGAAGGGGGCTCACTCGAGCGAATTCTTAAAAAATATATAAAAACTAGGAAGAAGATCTGTTGATGAAAGATTTTAGTAAAAAGCTTTTAAGTTTTCTTCCTCTCTTAATTCCTCTGATCTGGTTTATGCGTACTGCTTCCAGAGGACTCTCATATTGGTTTAGTCCTGAATCATCAATGAATTCTGAATTCGATTATTTGAAAGGAAGCCCTATTGACAGAACATTTCTTATTGTTCTGGAGCTTTTAGGTATTCTGATTTTGTTGTCAAGGAAAATCAACTGGAAACAGTTTGTTAAAGAAAATATATGGATTTTAATTCTTTATTTATATATGGGAATAAGTGTGTTATGGTCTGATTTTCCTGACGTTTCATTCAAAAGGTGGATAAGGACCTGTGGAGATCTCATTATGGTAACAATTCTGGTTACCGAGATCTATTATACTGTATCGATTGTTAAAATATTGCGGTATGGTATCACTATTCTTATCCCTTTATCGGTTCTATTTATTAAGTATTTCCGTGATCTTGGTGTAACCTATGATGTAACGGGTGCAATGGAGATGTGGGTAGGAGTAACTACTCATAAGAATAGTTTAGGGCAATTGGCTTGTATCGGTGGTATTATAATTGTCTGGAAAATATTTACAAAGTACTATAAATGGAAAATACTTGATATTCCTGTGCTTATTATGTCAATATGGCTTTTACAGGGATCAAGTTCCGCAACCAGCCGGACTTCACTGGGTGTTTTTTTCTTTGGTCTATTTTTACTTCTGTTATTAATGGCTATCCGAAGCAGAATTATGATCTTGAAAATTGTTATAGGGATTGTTTTACCAGTATTAATTATTTGCAGTTTTCTGTCGAGCTATTTTTATTCTGTAAATTTATTCCAATGGATAATAGTACAAACGGGAGGTGATCCGACTTTGACAGGGAGAACTTATTTATGGGAAGAAGTGATAAAAATCGCTAAAAACTTTCAACCTTTTGGGACAGGTTATGGGGGATTTTGGATTGGAGGTCTGGCAAATGATCTGTGGCAAACTTTTGTATGGCATCCTGGGCAAGCTCACAATGGGTATATAGATGTTTACGTTGATATTGGAATATTTGGATTATTTTTACTTGCTATTGTTATTATTTCAGTTTACCGAAACATTTTTGAGATGCTTGCTCTCAACAGTGAATTTGGCCGGTTCAGAATGATCGTTTTTTCTATGATTCTAATCTATAATATCACTGAAAGCAGCTTAACAAAACCTACCTCTCTACTTTGGTTTCTCTTCCTGATTGTGGCAATTAAAGTTCCTGAGAAATTTCCAGAATACAATCTGACATTGGAAAGAGATTTGCAAAAAAATTAATTCAGTCAGAACTTTTGCAATCTTTTACAGATTAAACTGGATTTAACATGAAAGAACATGTCTGCGTTTGTATCTGTACCTTTATGAGGCCGGTACTGTTATCGAGAGCTTTAAATTACATTGTAAATCAGACTACCGAAAATAAATTCACCTTTTCTATTGTCGTGGTGGATAATGATTTATCTGGTTCTGCAAAAGAGGTGGTATCACAAATTAAAACTGACCTTGTGTACGATGTTGAACCCGTTCAGAATATAGCTCTGGCAAGGAACAGAGCGGTAAAGAATGCATCGGGTGATTTTTTTGTTTTCATGGATGATGATGAATTCCCATCGAACAATTGGCTGCTCAACCTTTATTCAACACAACATTCCTTTCAAAGTGCAGGCGTACTGGGCCCGGTAAAACCCTACTATGAGGGGATCCCTCCGAAATGGTTGATAGACTCGGGTATTTGTGAGCGGCCGGATTTCAAAACGGGGACTATGCTCAGTCCCAAATTTACTCGGACAGGAAATGTACTGATCAGAGCTGATATATTTACAAAAGATGGAAATCTCTTTAATCCCAAGTTTGGAAGGGTGGGGGAGAGGACTCGGACTTCTTCCGCAGAATAATAGGTCAAGGATACAATTTCGTATGGTGCAGCGAAGCGATTGTATTCGAGAGTGTTCCACAGGAGAGGTGGAAAAGGTCCTTTTACATTAAGAGGGCGCTGCTGAGAGGGACATTCAAATTCATTGCATGATAAGTATTTGCCGTTTAATAAAAAAGCACAAAGAGTTCTACTCTCACTTATCGCTTTTTTGGGGTATTCTTTTATTTCTCCTTTTATTGTATTGTCAGGAGAAAAAGTGAGAATGAAATTTATCGACCGGTATTTTCATCATACAGGAAGGCTATTAACTGAATGCGGAATAAAAATTGTAAAGGAACGGTAGAAATTGTGAGGGCTATATGAAGTTCAAATACGTAGTGATTACTCCTGCCAGAAATGAAGAATTGTATATTGAAAAAACAATCATTTCAATGGTAAACCAGACAGTAAAACCGGTCAGATGGATAGTTGTAAGTGATGGTTCTACCGATAGAACAGATGAGATTGTAAAAAATTATATTCCGCAAAATAAATGGATTGATCTGTTAAGAATGCCAGAACATCGCGAGAGACAATTTGCTGCAAAAGTACATTGCTTTACTGCTGCGTATAATCTTTTGATTGATGACACATATGACTTTATTTGTAACTGTGATGCTGATATTTCTTTTGAGCCTGATTATTTCGAATTTCTACTTTCTAAATTCAAGCAATCGCCTACTCTTGGCGTAGCGGGAACCCCTTTTGTCGAGGAAAACTACATTTCCTACGATGGTAAATTTGCAAATCTCAATCATGTAAGCGGAGCCTGCCAAATGTTTAGCAAAAAGTGTTTCACTGATATTGGTGGTTACATTCCTATTAAAGGTGGAGGAATCGATTGGGCGGCTGTTACCTCAGCAAGAATGAAGGGTTGGAAGACGCAGACCTTTTCTGAAAAACATTTTTTTCATCACCGTAAAATGGGAACAGGATCCTGCTCCTTTTTACAATCCAGATTTAATCATGGGAAAAAAGATTATTATCTGGGCGGGCATCCATTGTGGGAAATTTTTCGTGGAGTATACCAGATGACGCAGCCTCCCTATGTGTTAGCGGGGGCGTATATGATGGCTGGATATTTTTATGGTATGATTAAAAGGATTGAGCGTCCTTTACCAGAGGAGTTAATGAGGTTTCATCGAAAAGAGCAATTAGATAGATTGAAGTCGGTTTTACAAGTGTGTTTACAAATACAAAGTGATAGATATGATCCTAAAATTCAAGTTTTGAATGTAAGGAATTATAAATAAATTAAAAAGGTGGAGAACAAATGAATACAATTACCCCTATGATTCAAAAGAGTTTATTGTCTGTTGAGAGATGGGTTGAAGAGCATAAATTTAAAAGCTATGAACCATTTGACGGGTTGTCGTCAATACTGCGTCCTTTAACATTTAATAATGTTTTTGCCGAAAGAATTCTTCAGCAGCTTGTTCGTCAGAGTCCTTTGAATTTGCGCCCAGTTTTAGGAGTTTCTCCTCAGGAATCAACTAAGGGGAGAGGGTATATGGCATGGGGGTACATAAAAAGTTATCAGTACACAAAAGATGAACTGTATTTTAAAAAAGCGGATGCCTGTTTTGATTGGCTCCTTAAGAACTGTTCACCTGGATATTCAAAACCAAGTTGGGGAAATCATTTCGATTTTACAAGTAGGGCTGGCAGGTTGCCAAAAAATGAGCCGATTATTGTATGGACAAGTTTGATTGGACAGGCGTTTTTGGACGCGTTTGAATTAACTGGAAATAAAAAATATCTCGATACTGCATCAAAAATCTGCTCTTGGATACTTGACTTGCCCAGAGAGAAAACACAGAGGGGAACTTGTTTAAGTTATGTAATGTACACTCAGAGCTCAATACACAATTCGAATATGTTAGGTGCAGCGATGCTTGCGAGGACGGGCAAAAAGCTTTCAGATAGCAATATGGTTTCGGTAGCCAGGGAGGCCATGGAGTACAGCTGTTCGAGGCAGTTACCAGACGGTGCATGGTATTACGGGGAGGGACCACAGACTCGCTGGATTGATAACTTTCATACTGGTTATAATCTTAATAGCTTAAAATGCTTTATCGATGTGACCGGAAATCGTGATTATGATAATGTGATGAAAAAGGGATTTGATTTTTTCAAAAATTCGTTTTTTGAGGATTCCGGCAGACCCAAATATTACCATAATAGAGTGTATCCTGTTGACATACAGTGCGCTTCACAGGCAATCGATACATTCGCTTGCTTTTCTTCGTACGATAGTCAATCAATCGATCTGGGAATTAAAGTAGCTAAATGGACAATTGAAAATATGCAGGACAGAAAAGGCTTTTTCTATTTCCGTCAGCTTCCATTTATAAAAGCAAAGACCCCAATGCTTCACTGGGGGCAGGCAACAATGTATAAAGCATTGGCAAATCTTTTACTGGAAATTAACAAAAAGAAATAAGATGGACACTAAACTGGAAGGGCTAAGAGGAGAAAAATTTCAGAATGATTATTTCGCTACTGATCATCTGAAGCGAGACCTTAAGGACAGGGCATTAAAAAGTGGCGCAGTGACAATATTAAGCCGGATTTTTGACCATTTAACTCAACTGGTGGGAGCGGTGGTACTGGCCAGGCTTTTGACTCCTGAAGACTTTGGACTAGTGGCAATGGTTGTGGCGATCAGCGGCTTTTTCCTTATGTTTAAAGATTTAGGTTTGACTGACGCTACAGTTCAAAGCGAAAAATTGAATCAGGATCAAGTGAGTACACTTTTCTGGATAAACCTCCTTTTTTGTATAGTAATAACGGCGCTTTTCTGTTTGGGAGCCCCTCTAATTGCATGGTTTTATAATGAACCGCGTCTGGTAAATATCACCGTCATATCTTCGATTACCTTTATCCTTGCAGGCCTATCGACTCAGCATATCGCTTTATTAAGGCGAAATCTGTTATTTACCAGAATTGCCGCGATAGAGATGGTGGCGGCTTTTGGAAGTACCATTATTGCGGTTTATTTTGCATTTAAGGGGGCAGGATACTGGTCTTTAGTTTTAAGAAACATTTCAGTTACCGTAATAGTTGCGTTTGGTGCATGGATTATGTGTAAATGGAGACCGGGATTGCCTGTTTATAAGTCCAATGTAAGGCCAATGGTAAAATTTGGAGCCAATACAATGGGGTTCTATCTTGTTAATTATTTCGCCAGAAATATGGATAAGGCACTGATAGGGTGGAAAAATGGTCCAGTTGCTTTAGGGCTGTATCACAAGGCGTTTTATTTATTTGTGGCCCCCATAAATCAGTTGGTAATTCCTTTACAAAGTGTTGCGGTGTCGACTCTGACTAAATTGCGTAGTGAACCGGAAAAATTTAAAAGGTATTATGTGAAGGCGCTTGGATATCTTGCATTTATAGGAATGCCGATGAGTGCGTTTATAGCTTCGTCGAGTGGGGATCTGATTGTTTTTTTATTAGGTAATAAATGGATAAAAGCTGCTGAGATATTTGCAATCCTTGGGTGGGCGGCAGGTATTCAGATTTTATACTCCACGCAGGGGTGGATATATGTATCGGTGGGTCGGGCAGATAAGTGGTTACGATGGGGAATAATGTCGTCAATTTTTACTGTCATTGGGTTTTTCATTGGTTTACCTTTTGGGCCTAAGGGAATTGCTCTTGCTTACACAATTACCTTATATATTCTGGTCACTCCGGGGCTATGGTATGCAGGGAAGTTGGTTGGGATATCTCCTGTTCATATATTTACTGCGGTTTGGAAGTATTACGTTTCAGCGGCAGGAGCTGCGTTTATTACTCATTATATCTCCAGTATGAATCTGACAACACATATATCTGTAAAAGTATTGATTGACATTTGTATTTATGCTGCAAGCTATTTAGTTTTGTTAATAATAATCTTTAGAAGTGTGGATCCGATAAGTCAATTTTTTGCGATTATCCCCAAAGTAGTACCTTCCATAAAAATTAAAAAAAGGTTGCACAAAAAATGAAGGTTCTTCAAGTCGTTCGCCATCATTGGAACTATTCTATCGGGGGGCTTGAGCTTTATGTAAAAGATCTGGTTATCGGGCTGTCGCAAAAGGGGGTAAATAATACCATATTGACATTTCAACCGAAGTCACAGGTGGAGATTGACAACGATAACAGGTTTCCGATTATTAAATTTCCAAGGGTATCAGAAGAAAATAAAGAACAATTTACACGCGATTTGAAAATAAAATTAATGGAGGAAAATTTTGACTGTGCTCATTTTCATCTCTTTCGGGATGAGGAGTACATAGCCGCTAAGGTACTCAATGAATTGAAGATCCCGTATATCTTTACGTATCATCTTCCTGCAGCTTGCTGTTTAAGGGGAAATTTAATGAGATGGGGGAGAGTTGTCTGTGATAGTAAGGCAGATTATTTTAAATGTACTGCATGTAGAATCCAAAACCGCATAAAAATAGACAAATCACTTTCTTATACTGCAGCAGTTTTTTCTGCTCTTCTTTCAATAACTCTTTTTTCTCTGGGGAAAAACCGGTTGTCGAGAATTGATTACTGGAAATCAACAAAACAGTACATAAGTATGCTTCAGTATTTTCTAAAAAATACATCAATAGGGATCAGCTGTTCTGAATGGGGAATTAGGACTCTTGAGTTGAATGGGGTAGACAATAAAAGAATCATTTATATACCACAGGGTTTACCTTTAGAGTTTGAGGAGAAGAGTTTAGAATTTACTGAATCAGAAAACAATAGACTGATTGTAGGATATGTTGGGAGGATAAGTCCTGAAAAAGGTGTTCATATATTGGTGAATGCTTTTAAAAAAATCAGAAATAAAAACGCACGGTTAGAAATTTACGGATTTAAGCATAATGAAAGGAGTAAATATGAAAATAAGCTCTATAGAATTATTTCTACTGATTCGAGGATATCAGCCTGTTCCCGGCTTTCACATGCTGAGCTTGTAAAGGTGTATAGGCATATTGGTTATTTAGCTATTCCATCGGTATGTCCTGAAACTGGTCCTTTAGTGGTTTGGGAGGCTTTATCATTTGGTATTCCGATTATAGCATCAGAGAGAATCGGACATAAGTCGCTTCTTGAGAATGGAAATAGAGGAATATTAGTTGCTCCTCATACTGAAGAAAGATGGGTTGAAGTACTTGAAATGATATTACAGGATAAAAAAGAGTTTATAAAAGAAAAGATAAAAATTAGGACAATGAATACTGTTGCAGATGAAATGGTAAGGGTCTACTTTTCTCTTAAGGGAGATTCTAATGAATGAATCGCAAATAATCCAAACTTCACATCCACCAGTAATTACAAAGCCGAAGAATAGAATTCAAAAATTTCCAATTCTAAAAGGGAAAACAATTAGTCGAATTGTACCCGTTTTTGTATTGATTCCTTGTTTTTACTTATTAGGAATATATACAGAAAAGAATGACATTATTCCGCTTACCACAAGTGAAACTACATATTCAATTGGAATTTATAAAGGAGAAAATCCTTTCGATTTAAAACCCGATCCATTAATTAAAAATCCGGTGATGAGTGCTGATATGGTTACTGATGTACCGGCTAGTTTTGTTGCTGATCCTTTTATCATTAAAGTTGACAGAAAATGGTTTCTGTTTTTTGAAATTCTTAATAAAAAAAATTATCAGGGAGATATAGGGCTGGCAATAAGTGAAGATCTTATTACATGGAAATATCAGAAAGTGGTCCTTGATGAACCCTTTCATCTCTCCTACCCATATGTGTTTAAACATGAAAATAGATTTTACATGATTCCTGAAAGTCATGAAGCATATTCGATAAGGTTATATAGAGCCGAACAGTTCCCATACAGTTGGAAATTTACTAAAGAACTGGTTCGGGGTGATTTTAGTGATCCTTCAATAGTTAATTATCAAAATAACTGGTGGATTTTTACTTCCGACAGAAACGATATGCTTCATGTTTTTTATTCATCAGATCTCGATGGGCCTTACAAACCACATTCTAAAAATCCAGTCATTTTTGCTAATTTAGAAATCGCTCGGCCTGGAGGAAGGGTGATCGTTTACAATAATAACTTAATACGGTATGCTCAGGGATGCAAAAAAATGTATGGCTACGATGTGAAGGCATTTATAATCGAGAATTTATCGCCACGTGATTTCATTGAAAAACCATATGTAAATAATCCAATATTAAGGGGTTCTGGGAAAGGGTGGAATTCAATAAGAATGCATCATTGCGATCCTCACCAGATTGATGAGAAAAACTGGATAGCCAGTGTTGATGGCGTTTCAAAAAAGATAAAATTGAGTATAAGATAAATATGAAAAAGTTAAAGTATTCGATTTTTATTTTCCTGGTTGTGCTATTAGGTGTATGGGGCATTGAAGGGAGAACGATTACACCCGTTTATAAAACGTGTGGTGGAATACAATTGGCCATAGACCGGGCTTCTGTTGGTGACACTATTAAATTAGTCAAAGGAGAATATGTCGTTAAAAAAACTATCGATGTCAAATGTGGTATAACAATTGTTGGTGAAGGGAAAGATAAAACGATTCTCAGGCATTCTGAAAAACGAAATGATGAATTTTGGATTTTCAGAGTAGATGGTGCAAATCAATTAAGGGTTAGATTTTCTGCATTTGCTATCATAGGAAAGTCTCCCGTTGTATCACCAGGAATACTAATTGTTAATGGTACTAAAGATTTTAGAATTGATCATTGTAATTTTATTGCATGCTCAAGGAGAGCAATAGAACTACATGGGGTTTCAAGAGGGGTTATTGATCATAATGTGTTTAAAGAAAATTGGTATACTGCGATTGTAGTATATGGTGATGGAAACAGTGAGTGGAAAAGTGCATTGACCCTTGGGGATAGCAATGCGGTTTTTGTGGAAGATAACTTTTTTGAACAAAATAAAATACCGGATATGTCAATGGCTCATCATATCGCGTCAAATAACGGATCGCATTATGTATTCAGGTATAATGTAATCAAAGATGGTAAGATTGCGTCGCACGCGATTGATGCCCATGGTAATAAATATGGTAGCGAAAGGGGTAGTAGGAGCTATGAAATTTACAGTAATACAATTTATGCAGATCATCGGTGGGCAGGTATAAATATACGAGGTGGTGATGGAGTTATATTTGGAAATAAGTTTTCAGGAAAATTTGTGTCTCCAATACACTTAATGCATGAGGGGCGTGATGGAGACGGAAAATGTGCATACCCATGTATCGATCAGATAAGGGAGTTATACATTTGGAACAATGTATATAATGGAAAGAAAATTGATGTTTTTATCAGATTTCCTCAAATAATAAAAAGAAACAGGGATTTTTTTCTGACAAAAAAGCCTGGTTATACTTCATTTAGATATCCTCATCCATTGGTAAAGTAAACTGATGACGGGTCACAGATAGATCAAATAAATAAATGTATGCTTTTGATTAAAACGAGAAAAGAATTATTCTTTTGCTCGCCATTGTTAGCGCGTATATATAGTGCAGGTACAAGGACTTTTAGAATTGTGATACTGTAAACGCATTATATGAATTCAATCGGCGTGGATATTGCGGATAATAATATAGAGAGGAGATGTTTTAAATGTTAATAGATGGTCAAATTTAAAGTCAAAAATTGGGAAAGAATTGACGGTGGATTTATGGGAGGGAGCATGGAGGGTGAAATTCTTGTTTTTCGTCGACAGTTTCTTATGGGGCCTAGGCGCTCTGTGCAACGTAATGGCTGGAAAATGATCGAATTACCAGAGGGATATTTTGTCTGTGCTCATCCCGATCTTAAATTAACAAAGAGCCAAAAGGGGAATGATTGTATTGTACTGTTGGGATATGTTCTTGATCCATGCAGTCCATTGGCGACGGATGGAGAAATTGTTGAAGCGTTTTTATCAGAGAAACTAACATTCAGTAATCTACTGGAAAAAATGGAGCGGATAGCCGGTCGGTATGTTTGTATTTCATATTTACAGGGCAAATATCGGATATTTAACGATCCGATTGGGTTCAGGCAGATTTACTATCATTTTGATCGTAACGAAAAAATCTGGTGCTCTTCACAGCCGGCAATGATTACAGAACAGTTTGGATTTAAAAGTGATGAGGAGATTATTAAGGATTTGTACAAGATCCCTTTATTTCAGAGCGGAGGGGAATACTGGTATCCGGGAAGATTAAGTCTTTATAAAGAGATTTTACATTTATTGCCTAACCGTTTTATTGATGTGAAAGAAAAGAAACAGATCCGGTTCTGGCCAGATAAAGACATAAAAATATTGGATATTGATGAATGCACAGAACAGATTACAAAACTTCTTGAACAGCTGATAATGAGTGCATATTCGAGGTTCGAACTGGAGATCGCTATAACATCAGGACTTGACAGTAGAATAATTTTAGCGGCTACCCACTCAATCAGTAGTAAAGCTCATTACTTCACTCATACCCATAAGCAGTTAACAATAAATGGAGCTGATATCGCTATTCCTTCTTTGATGGCGAAAGATTTAAAATTAAACCATACAGTAGTGTTTCATACAGATGAATTGGATCATAATTTTGAGAGAATTTTTAGAAAAAACGTGACAACTGCTCGTTTGAAAAAGGGGATAAATGCATATGCGATGTATAATCATTTTGCAACATATGGAAAAGAATGTGTTGTAGTACATGGTAATGCAGGCGAGATTAGCAGGAGTTTTTATTATCTGCCAGGAATAGTTCCTGTTAGTGGTGAGACCTTGAGCGTAATGACTGGAATGTCAAAAAGCAAATTAGCAAGAGAACAATTTGACATGTGGTTAGATGAATCCGGGTATGCTTTTAAGCGTGGGATACGTGAGTTGGATCTTTTTTATTGGGAGCAGAGAATTGCTAACTGGGCAGCCATGTCTTATAGCGAATATGATATTTCTTTTGAAAGCTTTTCTCCTTTCTCATGTAGAAAATTATTAATTCTATTGTTAAGTACAGATGAAAAATACAGAATACCTCCCGGGTATAAACTTCATTACAATTTGATCTCCAGAATGTGGCCGGAGGTCTTGAAGTATCCGGTAAATCCTCCAAAAAGCAGAGCCGTTGCGATCAGGAAAAAAATGAAAGCAACTCCTATTTACAAATTATATAAGAATATCAAATATCTGAAGTATGTGAAATTTATGTAAAACAAAAGCTGGTATGGTACTTGCGTTTCATCAGTGTAAGTACATTGTTAACTTTTCAAAGAGGTGCAGGGAATGCTATTTACTGTTACAGGAATAAATTTCAAAACAGCTCCTATTGAAATCAGAGAACGCTTATCAATTCGTAAAGAGGATGTTTCAGAAGTATACAAGTTACTGCTTGCTAAAGAAGAAGTTTATGAAACAGTTATACTATCAACATGTAATAGAGTTGAAATATATGCAATTATCAAAGATGGTCATGAAAATATTTTGAAGGAATTTATTAGAGATTATCATAAATACAGTGAAGAACTTGATACGATGGTCTATAAGAAACACGCTATCGATGCAGTCCGGCATTTATGTGTTGTTGCTTCAGGGCTTGATTCTATGGTGCTTGGTGAACCTCAGATCTTTGGTCAGGTAAAAGAGGCTTTTGCCGAAGCACAGAAAAATGGTGCTGTAAAACATGCTTTTGATTATCTGTTTACGCAGGTCTTTAGTTTGGTTAAAAAGGTAAGGTCGAAAACTCATATCGGGGAAAAAAACCTTTCTGTTAGTTACGCTGTGGTAAAGCTTGCTTCACAAATTTACCCGCATTTGAATAATAAACGGGTTATGATTCTTGGCGCAGGAGAAATGGGCGAATTAACAGTAAGAAACTTGATGGATTCTGGTGTTTCTGGGGTCATTGTAGCAAATAGAACATTTCAGAGAGCTGTGGCTTTGGCTGAAAGGTTCAATGGAACGCCGGTCATGATTCATGAGATAATGGAATATATCAATAAAGTTGATATTGTTATAAGTTCTATAATAACTACAGATTTTATCCTTACAAAAAGTAATCTAACGGAACTTTCAGAAAAAGATCCAAAGAAAACATTTTTCATAGTTGATATCTCTGTTCCACGCAGTGTAGATCCTGAAATCAAGAACTTGGAAAATGTTCACTTGTATAATGTTGATGATTTGCAGAAAGTTGTCAATTCAAATTCTGAGGCTCGTAAAAGGGAAGCTGAGAAAGGGTATGAAATCATTGAGAGTAGAGTCTACCACATTATTGATCATCTTAGGTCTTGCGATATCATACCTACACTTGTATCGATCAGGAATAAGGCTGAGGAGATTAGAAAAGACGGTATCTTAAGGGCTGTAGATGAATTGAATGTTTCAGAAATTGAAAAGGAAACTATTGACAATATGACTAAAACCATGGTCAATAAGATTCTATATCATTCTGAAGTTAAACTTCGGGAATACTCAAATACCATAAACTTTCATAAAAAGGACAATTGATGAACAGCTTGCATCTTGTGAAAAGGTCCAACCGGGAATCAACTAAGGAATATGAGAATGCTTGTAGAGTAATTCCGGGCGGTGTGAATAGTCCTGTGAGAGCATTTAAGCAGATTGGTGGAAATCCTATTTACATTCGAAACGCTAAGGGAAGTAAAATAGTTGATATTGAAGGGAATGAATACATCGACATGTGCCAATCATGGGGACCTCTGATTCTTGGGCATGCGGATCAGGAGGTCGTTGAGGCTGTCAAGATGGCTGCAGAGGATGGTTTATCTTTTGGTGCTTGTCATAAAAAAGAAATTGATATGGCAGAGATCATTCTTTCCGCCTTTTATAACTTTCAAAATGTACGGTTAGTTAATTCAGGGACAGAAGCGGTTATGACTGCTTTGAGAATCGCCAGAGGATATACAAATAGAGAAATGATAGTAAAGTTTGAAGGTGGATATCACGGGCATGTTGATTCCATGTTAGTAAGGGCAGGATCGGGTTTGTTGAGCTTAGGTACTGCTGATTCTCTTGGTGTTTCCAAGAGTTGTGCAGCAGACACTATTGTTGCTCATTTTGACGATGAAGAAGAGATTGAAATGATTTTTAGAAAGTTTGGAGATAGAATAGCAGCGGTCATTATTGAACCGCTTCCTGCAAACTGTGGACTTTTAATTCAGCGACAGCAGTTTTTACAGTTTCTCAGGACTATTACATCACAGTATGGATCACTCTTGATATTCGATGAAGTGATTTCTGGCTTCAGATTACATTTCGGAGGGTTTTATGCTCTTTTGGGTGTTACTCCGGATTTAATCACTCTGGGTAAAATTATAGGTGGGGGAATGCCGGTAGGAGCTGTGGTTGGGACAAGAGAGATATTGAGTGTACTTGCTCCTTTAGGTGGTGTTTACCAGGCAGGAACGTTGAGTGGAAATCCTGTGGCATTAGCCGCGGGAATCGCTACTTTGAAAAAACTATCAACAGGTTCGGTTTACAAAAAAATAGATACACTTGGTAAAAAGTTTGTATCCATGGTAGAAAACAGTAAGGTGAATTACTGTAAAGTACGGAGAATGGGTTCAGTTTTATGGCTATACCTTGATAAGGGAGAGTTTCCAAAAAGGCCCGATCAGATATCGATAATGGCTATGGACAGATTCAAAAGAATCTATCAGGGCTTATTGCAAGATGGTATTTATCTGCCACCATCATCGTATGAGGTTTTCTTTATTGGAAATGCACATACTGATGAGGATGTTGAAAGGTGTGTCAGGTCGGTAATCTCTAATTTGACAGGAAGAGCTTGTGAAGGAGTGATGTAAAATGCAAAAGTATTTCAGATTCATAACGGGATTACGGAAATACCTTAAAGAGCGGATTGAACCGGGTGAAGCTTTGGAAACTGCTAAAAAGCTTTTGAGTGATAGAATTAGAAATCGCGAAAAAAATTTCTTAAACATTGTAGAAAAGGGAATTTTTAATTACTCAAAAAGTCCCTATTTAAAGTTGATGGAGCCTAAAAAAATTACGTTTTCAGATATTAAACAATGGGTGGAAACAAATGGGATTGAGCCTACACTCATGTTGTTGCAAAGAGAAGGTGTTTACTTCACAGTTGATGAGTTTAAGGGAAAAACAGAGGTAAATCGAAATGGAATAAAAATGGTATGCACAGAGAGTATGTTCGATAATCCATTTCTTATCTAATGTCTATGAAGTGCGTAGCGGCGCTACGCGCAGTGCAGGTACACGGATAAGAATCGATTTTGAATACTTAACACAACGATCTCTTTACGATGCATTTTTGCTTTCTGTACACGATTCTCTTACTTCACCGATAGCAAACTGGTTTCCTCTTTTCCCGGGTGCACCAGGCATTAATTCATCACTGAGATTTACAAGAATTGGAAATCCGCCGCAAAAATGGTTCTCACAAGTTGAAAAAGCACAGATTAAAGTCAATTGGGAAAAGACCTGGGGTACTAATTTGATATTTTTGATGGCGTATTTAGAAGGTGTTCCTCTGGCAAAACCTGAATATGTTAATTTAAACAATGCGCATAAGATCGCCCAATGGGCATCATCGGTTCTTAATTACAACCAGAATTGTGTTATCTATACATTTGCTACTTCGGCGGTTCGTGTTTGTATGGCCGCAAGAGAAAACAACCTGAACATTAGAGGTGTACGGTTTTTGGTTACAGGTGAGACTCTGACATTGCAGAAAAGAAAAGAAATAGAATCAGTAGGTGCTATCCCCATACCGGTTTATGGTATTTCAGAAGCGGGGGTGATAGCTGCAGGATGTAATCATGTACATAAAAATAATGAAGCGGATCATTGTCATATTTACAAAGACACCACTGCGATAATTTCGCATTCTTATAATGTCCCTCATTTCGGAAACAATGTGAATTCATTTCTTTTCAGCTCGATTCTGTACGAATCTCCAAAGCTTCTTTTGAATGTCGGGATGGGCGATTATGGGGATTTATATACAGAACAGGAATGTTGCGAATTCGGAAAGCTCGGATTTGACACTCAAATCGCAAACATAAAGAGTTACGAAAAACTCACCGGTGAAGGTGTGACATTCGTGGATACTGATTTTATAAGAATTATTGAAAAAGAATTACCGCAAAAATTCGGTGGTTCCAGTACTGATTATCAATTAATAGAAGAGGAAGATGAAAAGGGGTTAAATAAACTTCGGTTAGTGGTTAGTCCGGATCTGGGTGAAATTGACGAGGAGAAAGTACGTGAGACGTTTATTACGATGCTTAAGAATTCGGAGAGCAGTCCGGAGTCATGGGCTCAATCTGGTTCTATTATGTGGAATGAGGCACGTATAGTGCGGGTGAAAAGAGATTATCCGGTTCCGACACGCAGCGGCAAAATATTACCATTTCATATCGTTCGAGCATAGGGGGAGAATATGAGTTTTCCGGTTCATAGAATGAGGCGTTTAAGAAAAAATGAAAATATAAGAAGAATGGTAAGGGAGTGCAGTATTGGGATAGACAATTTGATTTTCCCTATCTTCGCAGTGCATGGGAAAGGAATTCGAAATGAGATACAAGGGTTGCCTGGAAACTTTCACTTTAGTATAGATAAAATCGGCGAAGAGGCTGAGGAAATTGCATCACTTGGTATTCCTGCGGTTTTGCTTTTTGGGATACCTGAAAAAAAAGATCCGAATGCTTCTGAAGCGTATGCTGAAGATGGAATTGTACAGAGGGCGATTAAAGAAATTAAAAGCAGGGTACCAGAGTTGGTGGTGATCACTGATGTGTGTTTATGTGAATACACGGAGCATGGGCATTGTGGAATTATAAAGGACGGTTATTTGGAAAATGATTCATCGCTGGAGTTGATCGAACGTGTTACTGCTTCGCATGCTTTTGCTGGAGCAGATATGGTTGCTCCGGCTGCAATGCTTGATGGGCAGATTAAAACCATGCGTAAAGTTCTCGATCAGAATCACTTTGACCATGTAGCAATAATGGCTTATTCAGCCAAGTATGCATCCAAGCTTTACGACATATTTTTCAAGCATGGGACCGGAGGAGTGTTGACGTTTGGCGATAAGAAGACTCATCAGATGGATTTTGCAAATTCAGATGAAGCTATGAGGGAGATTTCTTTAGATATTGAGGAAGGTGCCGATATCATAATGGTCAAGCCGGGAATGATGTATCTCGATATCGTTTACAGGGCAAAAAGTGAGTTCAAAATGCCACTTGCTGTTTACAATGTAAGTGGGGAGTATGCTATGATAAAAGCTGCAGCAAGAGAAAAACAGATTGATGAGAGTGAAATGCGTTTTGAGATTATGACTGCATTCAGGAGAGCTGGAGCGGATTTAATTATAACCTATCATGCAAAAGAGCTTGCCCGTCAATTGTAAGGAGTGGCCTGAAAATGGGAAAAATAAGAGTTGTCCATGTATACAAATCATTTAATGTTTACAATGGGCTAATCGAGATATTAAATATTCTGGCTCATAATATGGATCATACTAAATATGAGCTCGGTGTATGTGTTTACGAGTACAACAATAATGATTTTGGTAAAAAATTTCAGGAGCTGGGCGGCAAAATTTACAATCTGAATATACCTTCAAGGGCATATAACAAGCATGAAGAGTTTTTGTCTTTATACCGGTTTTTCAAAGAGGAAAAACCTGATATTGTGCAGACGCACGTATTGAAAGCAAATCTCTATGGAACTTTAGCTGCTCGTTTGGCAAAGGTACCTGTTGTGATTGCGACAGAGATGACATTAAAGGATATTGCTTCATCAAAGGTTAGCAGATTCAGAGATCGGCTTATACAGCCTCTTGTGAGTGCAATAGTAAATAAATGTGATCGTTTTGTAGTGACATCGGAGTTTATTCAGAAGGAATGGTCTGGAAGTATAAAAAAGAACAGGTTCGAAGTAGTGTATCCACCATTTAATCTGGAGAAATATGACCAGGCAATCCGTAAGCCTCAGAGCAGTTTTCGCGCAATAGGGAAGAGAGTCGGGTTTGTAGGACGATTATCCGAAGAAAAATCGGTCAGTACTCTTTTGAATGCTATTGGTATCGTTAAGAGGATATATCCTGATATGGAATTGAAAATAGTAGGTACTGGGCCGATGGAGAGTTTATTAAAAAAGCAATGTGTTGATATGAGGATCGCAAATAATGTCAAATTTGAAGGGTACAAGGAAAATTCGTTTGAATCTTTAAAGGAAATGGATATTTTCGTTTTGCCATCACGGACTGAGGGTTGTCCAATAGTGATTCTCGAAGCTATGGCGATGGGGCTTCCGGTTATTGCTACCAATGTAGGGGGTAATCCAGAATTAGTTATCAATAATGAAACCGGGTTTCTTATTCCGCATGATGATGCTGAGGTGATGGCTGAAAAGATTTTGCTTTTAATTGCAGATAAAGACTATGCCCGTCAATTAGGACAAAACGGAAGGAGAAGGGCTTTCGCTGAATTTCATCCCTCGTCCTTTACTCATAAATTACAGAACCTCTATAGTCAAATTTACGGAGAAAAATTATCCGTTAAACAAATCAATTCGCCGGTGTCTGGAGGGGGATAGAATGGAAGTGGCAATTATCGGTTCAGGAATGGCTGGTCTTGGTGCCGCATGGAAACTTAAGGAGAAGAATATAAAGGTAGTAATCTTTGAGAAGGATTCACGGCCTGGCGGATTATGCCGAACTGAAAATGACAACAATTTCCTTTTTGACTATACGGGGCATCTGCTGCATTTCAAAGATCCATATTTCAGGGAAGTGGTTTTCTCTCAATATAAAGGTGCACTTCTTCAGAAGACCCGAGATGCCTGGGTTTGGTCAAAAAATGTTTATACAAAGTATCCATTTCAAGCGAACCTTTATGGCCTGCCTATCGACGTGATTATAGATTGTGTTTACGAATACAGTATAAAACACTTTTCCGAAAAGAAATCAGACTATGCTAATTATGAAGAGTGGATAGTAAATAATTTCGGTGAGGGTATTGCAAGGCATTTTATGATTCCTTACAATCAAAAGATATACAGAAGGCATCCGCGGGAGTTGCATCCAGATTGTAATGGAAGATTTGTTCCTCAGTCAGACCTTAAATTGCTTCTAAGGGGTGCATTATCACAGGGCACAGGAGATCTGGGATACAATTCAACTTTCTTTTATCCGGAATACGATGGAATCGAATCTCTGGTAAGGTCACTATTTAAGGATTTTGAGATCAGACTGAATGAGTCTGTTGAGATGATCGATCTTTCCGATTCTGTTCTGTATACAAATCAGGGGGAGGCGGTTCATTACGATTACATTATATCCACTCAACCTCTTCCGGAACTGATGAAATCTATTCGGGGAGGGTTAGCTGCCTGTATCGATAAAGTAAAAAGATTGAAATATGTTTCCATATTAAATATCAACTTTGGGATAAAAGGTAATATTAGTGAGAAGCACTGGGTCTATATTCCTGAGGAGCAGTATAAATTTCATCGGATCGGTTTTCCTCATAACTTTTCCATTAATAATGCTCCGGGGGGATGCAGTTCTGTATATCTTGAGATTTCCTATGATCCCGAAATCGGCATTAACAAAAATGAAATTATTGAACAGTGCATTAATGATTGCTTAAGAATGGGAATTTTAAGACAGCAGAAAGATTTAATGGTTATAAATGTAATTGATATTCCTTATGGGTATGTTGTTTTTGATCATAATCGTCAATCGGTTGTTGATGAACTGCAGGAGGCTTTGAAAACAGTGGGGATTTATTCTGCTGGAAGGTTTGGTTCATGGGTTTACTCATCCATGGAGGATGCATTTATGGACGGCTATAACAAAGCGGAAAGTATTCTCAAGATGTGTCTTGATGAACAGAGGATGTGAGAACTGAATATGGAGTTAAGAAATTATATCCAACGACTCTATGAAAAAGAATTGCTTCATGAGATTAGAGAAGAAGTGGATTGGAAATACGAAATTGGGGATATTTCACGTAAAAATAAAAACAAGGCGTTATTATTTCATAAAATAAAAGATTATAATGAGTTTAGTTTATTTACAGGTGGTCTGGCCAGTTGTGAAAATTTTTCAATTCTATTAAATATGTCTCTTACTAGTAAGAAAAAAAATATAATCCATGAAATTAAAAAGAGAATGGGTGCTCCCTATGAGCCAGTGTTAACTAGTTCTCTGTCAAGTAAGTATATCTGGACTGATGGAAGGGATGTTAATCTGTATGATTTGCCTGCTCCATGGTGGCATCCTGGAGATGGGGGAAGGTATATCGGTACATGGCACTTAAATATCAGTAAAGACCTGCAAACCGGGGAAAGAAATGTAGGTGTATACAGAATGCAAATTAAGGGAAGAAATTATGCAACGGTTAGTATTTCTCCCAAAAGTCATCTGGCTGAGCATATTAAAAGAGCAGAATACAAGGATCTTGATTTACCGTTAGCTGTTGCAATAGGTGTGGATGAAACGGTAATGATTGCAGCTGCTGCGGCAAGTCCTAAGGGAACAGATGAATACATCGTTGCCGGGGCGATTCAGCAGGAGCCCCTTAAAATTGTTAAGTGCAAAACTGTAGATCTTGAAGTTCCTTTAAATGCCGAAATTGTTTTGGAAGGGGTAGTGCGATGTGGAATTCGGATGCAGGATGGGCCCTATTTTGATTATTCTGGTAAACTGAATGTGAATAAGCATGCTTATTGTTTTGAAGTGAGGGCAATTAGGAGGAAAGAGGGTGCAATTTTCAGAGGAATGTCAGTTGGGGAACCGGGAGCTGAGGATCATCTGCTTTTCTCGATTCTTTCACATTTAGAGCTGGTTGATTTTCATGGTTCAGTATATCGTCAGAAAATTCAAAATCTTTTATTGAAAGCGGGATTATACAGGACTTTTCAATTATTTGGCCGGATTGGAAATATGCAGTTAAGCAGGCGGAATAAATAATGACAAGAAAAAACTGGATCTATTCATTTACATTAGGAGTTTTTGTTTTTCCATCTGTTTTTTTGACCTATGAACTGACCAATAATCGAAATGTCACGACAGTTCGAGAGACTGAGTGGGCTATAGGAATATACAAAGGAGATACACCGTTAACATTGAGTAGTGCTGAAGGTATTGTAAATCCAGTGCTAAAGGCATCGGATGTTAAAGATGTGAAGGCAGCGTTTGTTGCGGATCCCTTTTTCATTAAAAAAGATTCAATGTTTTACATGTTTTTTGAAGTGTTTAATGATTTGACAGGGCAGGGGGACATAGGGCTGGCGCTAAGCCGTGATTGTAAAAAATGGAAATACAGTAAGATAGTGTTGGATGAATCGTATCACATATCGTATCCGTATGTTTTTGAATGGCGCGATGAAATGTATATGATACCTGAAAGTGCGCAGGCTAGAGAGTTGAAGCTGTACAGAGCGAGTAAATTCCCTGAGGAGTGGAAATATGTGAAGACTTTATTAAAGGGGGATTTCGGTGATCATTCACTTTTTCAATATCAAGGCAAATGGTGGTTGTTTGCTGGGGCAGATCCTAATAATAATAGTTCATTACGGCTTTTCTATGCTGATTCACTATTGGGAAACTGGATCGAACATCCCAAAAGTCCAATTATTCAGAAAAATGCTAATAAAGCCAGGCCGGGTGGAAGAGTGATTGAATATGAAAAGCGGGTCTACAGATTTGCTCAGGATTGTGATCCGACGTACGGAGCTGAATTAAATGCATTTGAAGTAACAAAGTTAACTGATAGTATATACGAGGAAAGACCTTACAATTCTAATCCGATTTTAAAAGGACACGGTAAAGGTTGGGCAAGGCACGGGATGCATCAATTGGATCTGTTTGAGCTTAGCGATGGTAAATGGATTGGGTGTGTTGATGGATACAAAAAAAGTTTTGCAGTAAAGGTTGAATACTGATGAAAATTGTCATTGGCATTTCAGGAGCTTCTGGAAGTAGCTATGCAGTTACTCTTTTAAAGAGGCTGCGGGGAAATGAGATACATCTGATTATTACAGAGGCTGCCAAACTAGTGATAAAACAGGAAACCTCATATACAATAAGTGAAATTGAGAGTTTGGCAGATTATGTGTATCATCAAGATAGTATAGGAGCTCCGATTGCGAGTGGGTCATTTAGATTTGATGCTATGGTAATAATTCCCTGTTCAATAAAAACATTATCGGCGATCGCAAACAGCTATTCTGATAATCTTCTTATACGGGCTGCGGATGTTGCTTTGAAAGAGAAAAGGAAGATAATCCTTTGTACACGAGAAATGCCATTGCATGAGGGGCATTTGAATATGATGATGATTGCAGCAAGGATGGGGTCAATAATTTGTCCGTTATCACCTGCTTTCTACAACAATCCTGTGTCAATAAATGATATACTGGAGCAAGTCAGTGGTAAAATTATTGATTTACTTGGAATAGAAGATTTTTCTCTCAGGCGGTGGGCAGGGCTGAAAGAACACGGCTTTTCATCTGCATAGAATATACCGACAATTTACATTGAGAAAATTATTTCGTCTTCTTATATACCAGTATATCTATCCTCATTTGATATTAGAAACTATTGGTCTGCAATTTGTTTGTTGTAATCTTGAACCACCGTAATAAATGATTACAACGCAATTAATTTGGAGATCAATATGAATGATTATATTCAGCGGTTATTAAGGAGGGTAGCCTATCTTGCACCCGGGGGCTACAGTATAAGGCCTGCACTACACAGGTTAAGAGGTGTAAATATTGGTAAAGATGTTTGGATTAGTCAATATGTCTACATTGACGAACTTCATCCTGAGTGTATAGCGATAGGAGATAATACCACCATTGGAATCGGTACCCTTATTATCTCTCATTTTTATTGGGGAAAGAGAAAACCTGACTATGTTTCAAAAGTTAATATCGGTAAAGATGTATTTATAGGGCCGAATTGCGTAATTCTTCCCGACACATCAATAGGAGATGGTTCTGTTATTCAGGCCGGAACGGTTGTTAGTAGAAATGTCCCACCAAAAATACTTTGGGGAATGCAGAAAGCAACCGCGATTGCAAAAGTAAGTATCCCATTGACTCATAAGAGTTCTTTTGAAAAGTTTATACGTGGTTTAAAACCTCTTTCCTGGGATGAAACAAAAAGAAATGATTAGATATAAACGGATCTTTTCAGGTATTATTAATTTTTATCTTGGCAATATGACTGGGTAATCTTTTGATAAATGATACTACATAATAATACACTACACCTCCTGAATAACCACCCAATGTGTTTAAAATCAGATCTGAAAGCTGTGATGTTCTTGATGGTAAAAATACCTGAAGAGTTTCGATTGTTATACTTATCAGAAAACTGTTTAATGCTGCAATGAAAAGTAATAGAGTTTTTTTAAGAGAAAAAAAGGAGTATGAAGCAACTGTGAGGAATCCAAGTATAACAAACGCAAAAAAATTAAGAATAAGATCACTTGCATAGTCAGATTCTAATTTGAATTCATCCCACGGAGGAGTGAGATATTTTTTTTGCTGTGGCGAGAATGTTTTTGGAATTACCATCTGCTGTAATTGCTTGCTATCGGAGGAGGGATAGACAAATACATTGCCTTTTGCAATATTTGCTAATCGATTGTTTTCAGTCCACAGTGCAAAGTGATCTCTGCATTCATCGGCCAAAAGAGGCCTGTTATAGATAGAAAGCGCCAGTAAAGTTCCATACCACTGCTGATCTCCAAAAACTGAATTGCCTATTGTAATTCGGTAATCTCTATTGATTTGTTTTTTCCACCTGAAATCATTCGTTACTGACTTAAAAGGTTGTCCATCTATATAGAGGGAAATATTATCCGGAGTATGCATAACCGAGATATATAAAGGTTTGTTTTCGATCAATACGTTTTCTTTGCCAAATTCAATATTTTTTGATTTATCTTGACTGTTACGAATAATCAAATTTCTTTCCCACTGACCGATCATAAATATTTCTTTACGTTTATCGCCAATTGAGATAATTCTTGGAACATAATGTGATGTGAATCGGTTGGGAACAATGACTAACTCAATAGAAAAAGAAGTGTTATCATCTTTGTAGAATTTTTCAACGGTTGATTGATGCAAATATGCAAAAGAGTTGGCCTTAAAAGACAAACTGTGTGATTTTCTATCCACTTCTATATTGTTAATTGAGAAAAATTTGTAAGGCCAGAGGCCTATTGCGAGCCATAATAAATTTGTGAAGCCATAGGTTAGGAAAGTCACACAGAAAAGGAGCTTCTTTATCATAAATAGATGTGTTTTTTAAGTTTAAGTTGTTGCGAGTACTTTAATGTATTCACATAAAAACCTGTGAAAATTCCGGTCAGTTCACCGTTCGCAAAAAAATTGAGAAATAACTATTTTATGATCGAGATCAAGCAAAAGAGTAATTACACGTAATTAGATATTATTTTCAATTAACATGCCACTAAAATCCAATTACTATAGATAATCATAAACAGATAAGATATTAACTTTGTGAGCAGATACAGCATGGATCTTTTTGATCAATACCAACAGCAGCAGGTAAAGAGGAATGCGCCGCTTGCAGACCGGATGCGGCCGAGGACTTTAGATGAGTATATCGGACAGGAGCATATAATCGGCTCGGGACGATTGTTAAGGAGAGCAATTCAGATTGATCAGCTCTCAAGTGTCATATTCTACGGACCTCCGGGAACAGGAAAAACGACGCTTGCAAGAATAATTGCCAATACTACAAAGGCACAATTCTTATCAATCAATGCAGTTCTTGCAGGAGTAAAGGAAATACGTGAATCGATTGATATCGCGCAGAAAACGCTCTCATTGTATGGTAGACGTACAATATTGTTTGTCGACGAAGTGCATCGGTTCAACAAATCACAACAGGATGCACTGTTGCCTCACGTGGAAAATGGCGTACTGATACTGATAGGTGCGACTACTGAGAATCCCTATTTTGAGGTGAATAAAGCGCTTGTTTCACGATCGAGAATATTCCAGTTGAAAACACTTGAAGAGGTTGATTTGCGCGCGATAGCTGTTCAGGCGCTCAATGACAAAGAGCGGGGGTATGGAAATCTAAAAGTGACGATTGATGATGATGCGCTTGATCATTTGGCAAAAGTGGCTAACGGGGATGCGCGCGGAGTTTTGAATGCACTTGAACTTGCCGTTGAGACTACACCTTCTGATAACAGCGGAGCTATACACATAACACGTGAGATTGCGGAAGAATCAATACAGAAGAGAGCTGTTCTTTACGATAAAGATGGTGATGTGCATTACGATACGATCTCTGCATTTATCAAATCTGTGCGTGGATCAGATCCTGATGCTGCGCTTTATTGGATGTCAAAAATGATCTATGCCGGTGAGGATCCGCGCTTTATTTTCAGAAGAATGATTGTCCTTGCATGTGAAGATGTAGGGATGGCCGATCCGCAGGCATTGGGTGTGGTTATGGATGCTGCGAATGCGTTTGATTACGTAGGTCTTCCGGAGGGGCGTTACCACCTGGCACATGCATGTCTGTACCTTGCGACTGCACCTAAAAGTAATTCGAGCATGGCTTTTTTTGATGTACTGAATGTAATCTCGCAGGAAGCCACTGATAATGTACCAAATCATCTGCGTGATGCAAGTAGAGATAAGGAAGGGTTTGGTCATGGAGAAGGATATCTTTATCCTCATGCATACCGGGATCACTGGGTTGCTCAACAGTATTTGCCATCTGATTTACAAGGTAAAATGTTTTATCAACCTTCTGATCAGGGATTTGAGAAAAATATCGCCGTGCGGGTTGCCCGTATGCGTGAAGCACAAATTGAGGCGATGATCGAGAATGATAGTTCAGAACCTTTGTCTATATCAAATAATGCTAATTCCGGACGCGACAAATGGCTGGAACGGACACTTGGAAGCAGAGGTTTACACCTTGGATTGATACGGGAAAAAATCATAGAAGCTGCCGAAATACAAAGATCTGATCTGATTCTGGACCTGAATGCACGCACAGGTCTTCTGACACTGGAAGCATCAAGACAAGCATCAGAGGGCGGGGTATGGGCTTTGACCTATGATGACCGGGCGTTTTCAACGATGCAGGGGGTTGTCTCGAGAATCGATTCTCTTAGCCGGCCCCAGGTGATTAAGACATCATGGGAAACATTCGATGAAGATCTCAAAAACAGCGCCGGTAAAAAGGTGGTTTTTGACAAAATTGTGGGGAGAAACATTCTGCTGTCATCTGAAAACAAAGTAAACCTCTTGACAAAGATCCTTGAATTCTTATCAAAAAGTGGTAAATTAGTCTTGTCAGAAGCAGTTCTTTCCGAAGGACAACGATTATCAGAACTCATGGATCTATCAAAACTTGATCACTCTCTAAGCGACCTTCTCATGAAAGCGGAGAATGAGCTGTTCAATAATCCTGCAGATCCGATGGTTAACTGGACATCTGTATCAATTGTAGATGAGATAAAAAAGATCGATAACGTTCATGTATTTTCAAGATTGCTCAAAGAGAATCCTTTAAAACGCCTTTATCCAAAAGATATTGACCACTGGTTTAGAGATACTGCTGAAGGAGAACGGAAATCTTTGGGGAAAAGGATTTCTGAATACGGGACATCAGAGCAGGCAAATCGGATAAAACAATACTTTCATTCTCTTTTGGATAATAAGGAAGTGTCCTGGAAGACGGTCACAATGATCATTGTAGTGAACAATTGCTAATCAGTGTCTGTTCAGAGTTAACATACGCGCCTCCTGAATCTCCCGCAGGGGGACTTTTGAGAATGCGGATTTTTAATAATATAGAGTTTTTACAAGTCCCCCTGCGCGGCGTCGCGTCGAAGTACCCGAAGAGGTGGATTTAGGGGGAGAACTTGCACCGAATTTACTGGCGCAAATTCCACAAACACACCGTATTTAAAAAGTAAATCTCAATCCAAGCTCACCCAGCTGATCTTTGTTCATATTTTTATACTCATGTTTATCATCAAACAAGGTATAGTTGAGAAACAGGGTGATATTAAAATTTTCTCCGTGAAATGTATTATTCAGTTCAATATCTTCAGTGAAGTAACAGTCAGAATTCTTATCAGTATAAAGATTTGTCTGATGTGATATCCATGAAGCCCACCGGTTTATCTTGATAAATGTATATCGGGCTCCAAAGTTGAGCATAAATTTATATTCGTGGCCGCCGCCAGTCAGATCAGAAGGATAATTGAAAAAGTGATCAATAAACCAACCGGTTTTACCAAACCATGAGAGACGGTCTGTTATAGTTAATTGATCTTTACTGAAAATATTCTCTTCGTAAACAGGCTGGCGCATGTTTGGTGATCCGACAAGTATATATGGTAAAGTCCAGTATACGGTCATTCTTGCAGGCTCGTGGTCAACTTCATGGAAACACCTGCGATCAAGCGCTATCTGAGTTATCAGAGAATTGAATCGGTATTCCAGTGACGGCACAATGGCGATAGTAAGCCAGCGGGGATCAAACACTACATCCTCGAACTGTTTTCCAACACCGACTTTGATATTTATATCCCATACAGAATGGAAGTTTTCTAAAAAAGAGATGAAATCCAGACCAAAATTAAGATCTGTTTCCATGAGGTAATTCTTCTTGAATGTCTCATTTTTATGAAATAGAAAAGTACCTACAGTTCCATAGATATAATAATCCGGTAATAAATGAACTGTGGATCTATCGCTTACAGATTTGTTTGAGATTGAATCCTGGCTATAGGAATCAAATGGTAGTATAAGAATCAAAATGGTGAGCAGCGATGCAGATGTTAATATTGTACGCGAATTTGTAATCATAGTTCCATCTTTTAAAATCGTTTAAAATGATTAGTGTAGATATCAAAATAGCCCATTTTACAGAATAATGCAAGAGAGTGTCTAATTACTGTCTGTTCAGAATTAACATACGCGCACCCTAAATTCCCCGCAGGGGGACTTTTGAGAATGCAGATTTTTGATAATATAGAGTTCTTACAAGTTCCCCTTCGGGGGAAACCAAACCCGGTCGACCAAAATCTGCTCGAGTCGATAAAAGTTACTGCTTAAAAAACAGGCCTGATTCTAATTGGAAGTAATGGAGGTGATGAATCCGTTGAGATAAAAAAGGTTGTATAGCGAAAATGCCCAAAAGGTGGGATGCCTGTCCCGAAATATCTTCGGGATCAATTTGCAAATTCCTGGTTTAAGAAAAAATGCCCCCATACCTTATTTTGAAGCAGAAGACGCTCATATAGTGATCTGTTTTGCGAAGAGGGGAATGTTCGCGATGAATGATTGACTTCAGTTAGATAACAGGCTGGGGGGGGGGGGGTTAGAAATTAAACCATCCTGGTTAACACTCCAGGATAGTTTATAAATCAGTATCACAAGTGATAGCTTTTTACAGTCAAGGGACAATCACTTTAAAAGGACTACCTTTAACAATCTTTTTATCGACTGCCGATTCAGAGAATGCACAGTACATTCCTGATGGAAGATTCTGGCGGTTCTTTGATGTTTTCAATTTTATAAGCTGGTCCATTGTGAATGTACCGATTTTTTTGCCGCTCAGTGAAAACAGAACATAATGTGAGTTTTTCTGATTATCGTATTTTATCACAGATTTAGAAATGATAGCTGACGATGGAAAAATATTAAAGAGCGGTGAGCAGCCGACCGGAGATATTTGCTGAAGATCTAAAGTCCCATATGTATTAATCACCAGAGCATCTTTTCCTGTATGGTTGAAAACGACGGTGTCGGTAAGTGTGGTCAGGAAGTTTTTTGCCACAGTAAACTCCTTACCATCGATACCATAGATTTTTTCACCTGATAAGAGCCTGATTTTAGCTGAATCAAATGTTGGTGTGTTAATAGAATCATACGTAACTTTCAAAAGTACTTTTTCTCCTTTTAAAAATTTAATAACAGGAGTACTTGTTTGTAAGTCAAGTATTTGAACACTGAGTGGTGGAAACAGTTTCCTGTAGGGGATAAAACCAACAACATTCATCGCACTTGAACCGGTTCCATCGTTGAATATCATTTCAACAAATCCATATTGATCTGATGTGTCAGAAGCGGGAATTGACAACTCGATCAGATTGGTATTACCGCTGATTGAAAAAGAACCTAATGAAACAATATTTGATTGAGGGATAACCAGCTTGGGAACAGCACCAAATGCATTTGGATCGTTTACAAGTCCTTTGACCAGACGTAAATATTTCAAATTGAGTTTCGGTAAAACATCTTCTGGAACATCCAGTTTGAAATGCAGAACAATTTTATTATCTGTAATATAAGCCGGATCAACAGGAATGATATTTGATCCTTTTGCGAAAGGAACCGATGCGCCGATATCAGCAATACCTGATTCTTTCCATCCAGCATTAACTATACATGCTTTGGTGATCGAATCGCTCAGGTCTGGTACAAGAAAATCAGAGCTCGATGAGTCAGTTGATTTGAATTTCATTTCAAGCCATCTGATAGTAGCTTCTTTGGGAAAATCTAAACTTAATGCGCCAGGTTTGATTACCCAGTCTGCTCTTTCGTAAAGTGTGGTGTCACCGGAAGGAAGAGCCAATGTTATAGGTACTATTACACCTTCAATCTCCCACTTAGTCATTCCATTCATGAGCTGAATACCTTGAACTGCTGTAATAGTATCCTTTCCGGTTATCACCTGGCTATCTGGTGTGATTATGCTAACTTGATAAATTTGACTACAAGATTCAGGACCTTGTTTTTGAGCAGCAAATAAACAGTTGTGCATTCTATATGTCAATTTAGGAGATATATCCATCCAATCAGACATGGCTGTTATGGATTTCCAATATTTGTAAGGTTCTGCGAAAATGTTATTAAATACCAGGTGCTGATGTCCCGCTTTCCAATGTCCCACAAATATAAGACTATTATGCCATAGAGTGTTATTGTAAATTGCTAATGGCGAAAAGAGGTCATCCTTGAACATGAACGCTCCACCCGGCTGATTACCTCCATCGGGCATAGCTTTTATTTTTGCGTACATCGAGTCAAGGTGATGATTTTCATATATCAGATTGTATCGTACTGTTGATCCCAGATCCCAGCTTGACTCAAAAAGTAATCCAAATGAATTATTATGAATTCTGCTGTATTCAATAATGTGATTACCAGCTTTACCGAAGGCACTCATTGGTTTGAACGCCCACTTTCCGAAATCATAAGAGCTTGTATATGTAAATACTCCCCCAGGGTTTTGATCGTTTACATAAACTCCATAAAAGGCGTTCTTGATATCACAATACCTTATAGCAACATTTCCTGATTGAAGTATATTCACCCCACAATTACCAAAAAACAGAGGATCTTTTGAATTCCAGATCCCAGAATACCCAAATGGGGCTAATCCATCTCCATCTATGTTCAATCCGCTTACAGTTACGTTTTGACTTTGGTAGATGAATAGCGCACCGTTGTGTTGATAGGTTATCAGGGAATCGATTTTCGATTCTACAGCATTTCTTGGCCCTACATTCTTAGTGTCCAGCCACCGGATAGTAGGCTTTTTTGAAAGACCTGGATCCTCTGATCGGAGTGTAAGATTGTTTTTTTGGGTGATAACTATTCTCTCTTCGTAGATGCCGAAATCTTTAATGACAATTTCATCTCCTGCTTCACAATTATTTATTGCCTCGGTGATTGTCCTGTATTGACCGCCGTCATCTGCAGATTTGGATACGGTGCGAATCGCAGAATAAGCTTGTAAACAGGTGAGCAGAAGCGCGCCAGCGATTAGTGTAAGCTTTTTCGACAACATACTTTATCCCTTCTTTTAGAGGCTGTTGTCCTCGGTTATAAAATTTGCAGTAAACTTATGAGCATATCTGATTCACCTTGAGTTTTGCCTACATAAAAAATCAGTTTTAGTTAAGTTACTGCTTTTTTGTTACAGTGATTGAGACTGGATTTGACCATGCATAGTAATTTCCATTAAATCGAACCTGAGCCTGTATACGATAAACACCCGGGTTATTCCACTTGTATACTTGCAAGGGACTTTCTGACCATTCTGAAGTCCTGCCATCATCCCAGAGATAGCGGAATGCATATCCTACCGGAATTCTTTCCAAGAGATTTACACAACTGAACATATTCAAGCTGTCACAGAAAGCATCCCTTTTATCAACTAACACTTTTCCATCCTGAACGAAAAACGGGGATGGTGATATGGTGCTGATAAATGTCAGATTAGGAACAATTAAGAAACTGTCAAAAACAGGATTCAGTGCTATTTCGGCCTTTTTGTCAGGAGCGTATCCGCTCATGGAGACAATCCCCGGTGGAACATTATTTATATATGCTTCACCAGTGGAATCGATCACACAATATTTCGCAAGTCCTTTCAGATAAGCGATATTGCCCGGCTTGAGGCCTATCTGATCACCCGGTATTATAATTCGTCCAGGATTACTGAGTCTGATCGAATCCAGAATAATCAGTTGTGAATCTTTTATATTGACATTTATTACGAAACCCCTATAATCATTGTCCTCTCCGGAAAGACAGTATTTCCCGGTATCGATATTATCAAAAATGAAGCATCCATCTGCGTTTGAGACAGTTTCAATAAGTAAATCTTTTTTATCCTTTACCGGATTATAATCGGCAGGTAATAACCGGATACTTACATTTGCAACTGGTTCATCATAATCATCCTTGACTATACCTGCCATTTTAGCGTTTCCATGATCACTTGAGCCGCCGGCACACTGCGGGTTTGAGCACTGGCTTAGCATAAGTGATGTAAAAAGTGTGATAATACAACATAATATTCTATTCATTTGGGGTGCCTTCGATTTTTCTGCTTAATGGAAAAACCTGTATATTAACATTGTATACTCTGTTGGAACTTTTATCTTCATCGGCAATTCGTCTGATTCTATCCTTGAATTCTTCTATTTCCTGCTCGATCCGTCTGAAACTATCTTCTGAAATGCCAATTGTCATACTTGAAACGTTGCGTTCCGAACGGTCAATCGCATCAAGGGATCTGCCGCCTAATTCAGAGAATTGACGATTCAAAGATCGTACGCCAACTGATTGCACCTTTGGACCGGTTGTAATTGCCGGCGATTTCTGTTGATATTTCCCATCAGCATCCTTTATTAAAAAGCCGAGGCGAAGAAGCAGTTCGATGCTGTCCTGAACCTCTTTTTTGCGGAGCTGCGGATTAAGCATCTTGCCCAAAAGTTCATAATCATCCTTAAAGTCAATAAGGCATGCGAGTTCCCGTAGTACAGGATTATACCAGTTCGCGTAATAATCATAATGATCTGCCGCAACTACTTCCTGTTTTACACGGTTTCTGTAACGCTTTAATTGATTTAGAAAAACTTCACGCTCTTTATCTGACTTGCTTTGATTTAAATGAACCAGAGCGGTAAAATAAGCTGCATCCAGATCGGTTAATCCAATGCCCTTAATAAACGAACCAATCGTCGTACTTGTAAGATTCCTTTTCCCTTCGACAACCTCCTGATAAAGTGAAGGTGATTTTATCCCTGCTTTCTTACAGAAATAGCGATTTGAGAAAAAAGGAAATCTTTGCTTACGATCAGCAAAGTAATCTTTTAAAAACTCCCGATAATCATCATACTGTTCGATTCGTTCCATAGTACTAATCTACTTTTAATAGTGGTGTGCTGCACTGAATTTTGTGAGTTTTTGTACTCCTCATGAGTACAATATAGCTTGAAATTGTGCGAATTATGCTAATTTTATTAAAACAACAATGTTTTTATAAGTACAGTCATCTTCAAATGCGTCTATTCATTAAAAATGAATAACCATTGTCATACTTCATGGTCTCTAAATTGCCATTCTTTAATTATTATTATGAATTTTTCCGGGATATATATAAGGAGTAAACTATGAAAGCTGCCCGTTTGAATAAGTTTCAGGCTGCAGATTCGGTTGTAGTTGCAGATATTGAAAAGCCAGTTATTACAAATAATTGTGTACTTGTTGATATATGCGCAGCGAGCGTCAATCCGGTCGATTGGAAAATCAGAGATGGGTATATGCAGCCCACTTTACCGATTACAATGGGTGGTGATTTCTCAGGTGTTGTTATCGATGTGGGAAAAAATGCTCTGGCGTATGTTCCTGGTGATGAAGTCTATGGCGGGGCATCGGTTTTTCGTAACGGCTCAGGAGCTTTTGCACAGTGCTGCTGTGCTGATATTTCCACCATATCCTTTAAACCCAAATATATCGATCATATCCAGGCCGCAGCATTCCCTCTGGCTGGTCTCAGTGCGCTCCAGGCTTTAACTGAACATATGCGACTTTCAAAAGGACAAAAAGTTCTTGTCCATGGCGGTGCTGGTGGTATCGGCCATATCGCCATTCAAATAGCAAAGAATATCGGAGCGTATGTAGCAACTACCGTAAGTACAGCTGATGTCGATTTTGTTAAACAATTGGGAGCAGATGAGGTAATTGATTATAGAAAAGAACAATTCGAGACAAAAATCAATAATTTCGATCGGGTTTTTGATACTGTGGGTGGTGATATTTATAAAAAATCATTCAAAGTATTGCATAAAGGCGGTCTTATCGTATCAATGATTGCCCCACCCGATGAGGAACTTATGAAACAGAACGATATTAATTCTATTACTATGCAAACCAGAATTACTACCGATCAATTGGATAAACTTACCAGTCTAATCGATGATGAGAAGATAAAGGTTCATGTGGATAAGGTCTTTTCTTTGGAACAGGCTTGCGATGCTTTATCATACTTAAAAGATCAGCACACAGTAGGAAAAGTTGTATTAAAAATTAAATAAGAGCCAATTAAAATGGCATTCTGCTATTGATTCTTTCCCCTTATGTATTATTGATGAACCATTATTGTCGAACTTGCATCGAGATTATCATCATGCAAGTTCATCAGTTTTAGTCCCCCAGGGCAAATTATTTTCAAACGCGTCAGGTTGGAACCACATGCTGATTCTTTTGTCCCTGCCTTCAAAAAGAGGTGAATGACCGGTTTCTCAAAAGCAAAAGCGGTTTTGATACCTTCTGGCGACAGTTTTTTCATATAGTAGGGATATAACACGCCCCTCTGGGTATGAGCTATATCTATCTGTAATAAATATCAGCCGATTCTGGGGATATGGGTTTACTATCCTTTGATATGGGTTTACTATCCTTTGATATGGGTTTACTATCCTTTGATATGGGTTTACTATCCTTTGATATGGGTTTACTATCCTGTAATATGGGTTTACTATCCTGTAATATGGGTTTACTATCCTGTAATATGGGTTTACTATCCTGTAATATGGGTTTACTATCCTGTAATATGGGTTCATCTATCCTTTGATATAGGTTCATCTATCCTTTGATATAGGTTCATCTATCCTTTGATATAGGTTCATCTATCCTGTGATATAGGTTCATCTATCCTTTGATATAGGTTCATCTATCCTGTGATATAGGTTCATCTATCCTGTGATATAGGTTCATCTATCCTGTGATATAGGTTCATCTATCCTGTGATATGGATTTATCTATCCTGTGATATGGATTTATCTATCCTGTGATATGGATTTATCTATCCTGTGATATGGATTTACCCGTGGTCAAAAAGAGGTTTTATTCAAGTATATAAAAAATCAAAAAAATGCCCGGCTATCAATCAAAAACCTCGAATGTAATCTTTTGCAATCCATGATAATATCTGGCAACTTTGGCGGTAAAATGCAAAACCGAATAATCCGGGTCAGTTACGCCTTGTGGGTAGTACATCTCGAAACCTTCACGCCATAATCGTTGTTTAGATTCCTGATCTTGCAAAATCTCCATTGTTCCTAAAAGGGTCAGGCCCATGAAAATTTTAAAATCAACAGCATACACCGAAGTAGAGACGTCCGGCCGGACGTCTCTACGAGGGGGATTTAGGAAACGCACATGTTAATTCTGAACAGAAATTAAATATCAAGAATTGCTCCCTGGCGCCGCAATTCTTCCTGCACATCAGAATATGGTACCTCTCTGGTTGTCAAGTGACGTTTTGCAGCGATGGCAGCGCATACTCCTGCCGCCTGTCCTAAAGCCATGGCAACAGGCATAACTCTATATGAGGAGTGTGCCTCATGTGTACCGGATATGCATCTTCCCGCAACCAGAATGCGTTCGAGATTGCGTGGGAGCAGACATCGCAAAGGAATATGGTAGGCACTACCAGGCGGTAATTGATAAAGCATGGTTCCGGCACCATCTGGATTATGGATATCGATTGGATAAGAACTCAGTGCAATGACATCATCAAACCGTTGCTCCGAAAAAATGTCTTCTACCGCCAACTGATAATCACCAATTATACGGCGGCTCTCTCTTGTACTCACAAGACCGCCACTCTGAACCAGATATGCACCCCGAAATCCGGGGACATAATTCTGAAGAAATCGTACTAATTCTCCTACCTGTCTTCGCCCCTCCCATTCAGCAAAGGTGAGGTCGAAAACATCTGTGCCCAGTACATGGAGAATTCGTGTTCCGTTGACACTAACTTCATCTTCGCGTATTGTACCGAATAGAAGCACGCTCTCCCTGGGGATATCAAGTTCGCCGTTTTGCTTCGCTCTCATAATGAGATCTTCCAGCCCATGGACACCGCGCCACTGAGTGGGATTTGACCTGACATATTTGAAAAAATCGCTCCTGTTAAGGTCTCCCATTCGAAAATACACGGTCATGGGTTGCACTTGTCCATCAATATCACGGCCAATTTCGAAGGGTGCACCGGCCGCAGCTGCCACATCGCCATCACCTGTACAATCAACAACAATATTAGCCTTTATTACCAGAGGACCGGATTTCGTTTCAAATATTACTGAAACATCATCTGGACCAGCAATTGCCCCGGATGCAAATGCATGATAGAGAAATTGCACGTTTGCTTCATCAACCATGGATGCCATGACCTGCTTACAGATCTCGTGATCGTAGGGTACAACATAACCGGTTTCAATCGATGGCTCAGTAGCACCTCCTGCTGCAATCATCTTTTCGACAAACTGCTGAAGAACGCCGGCAATTATTGGACTACCCTCGCCGTGGTCGGTTGGGAAAAATGTTTCAGCACCCATTTTTTCATCAACTGGATTGTGGGTAAAATAGGAACAAAAAGGTGCAACTAATGCAACGGTTGCATTGCCGCCTGGTGTACTAAATCTTTCAGCAAGGATAACCTGACTACCGGCGTTTGCGGCAGCGATCGCAGCACCAAAACCAGCTGGCCCCGCCCCGACAACCAACACCTCAGTATGCGCAATAACCTGTGCGTGGCGTATTGGCAACTCCATAGATTCAGCTACTGAAGGTCGAATGAGTGGTGGCATTCTTCCTGTTACTACAAATTTAATGCCTATATTTAAAATAGGACCAGATAAGCTAAAAACCAGAGGTCTTCCCCTTGTGAAAAGCTCACTGACTGGAATCCAATCTCAGGGAAAGTGTTCTTACGCGGCTTAAGCGGAACTTCAAAGGACTTTAGAGAATCACAATTTAAAAAATGTTACATGAATCAAGGAATTATATTGCTAAATGGATGAAGAGTTCTTTCAGATGAATTTACCAAATTATTTCTGACAACATTAGTAATTATAGAATTACTTCTTTTTATTCAAAATTGACAAGCTCTTTTTTACTACATAAATAATAAGGTCTATAAATAAATTTCTGTATTATAAAGAGATGGAGGTTCTCTGGTGCAAACAGGTTTGAACATTTGGCTTCCTGACTCAGTAATTTGGGTTTGGAAGCTTTTTCAGTAAAAGATTTTCTTCAATAGGTAGAAAAGATGATGCTGCTTTAATTAGTGAATTGGATGTAAGCTCCTCGACACCATAGACTTCAACCAGTACATTGTATTTTGTCCGGATTTTATTTACAAGTAATTCAAAATCGCCATCTCCTGAAGCAAGTACAATAATGTCAGTATCGGGTGCGTATTCTAAAATGTCAATAGCGATCCCTACATCCCAGTCTGCTTTGGCAGAGCCATCACTTCTTTGTAAATATGGTTTTAATTTAACCTCAAAGCCGATCCCCCGAAGGATGCTCTGAAAATTCCGTTGCTGCTGGTCATCCTTGTTAATAGCATAGGCAATAGCTCTTACAACTTCCCGGTTTGACGTAGCCATTTTCCAGAATGCATTGTAATCAAAATGGGAATTGTAGATCTGTTTTGTCGTATAATAAATATTTTGGACATCAACAAATAAACTGACCTTTTTCATTTTCACCTGTCTAAATTGGTTTTTTCCACTAATTGTTACTGTACAGTAATAGTTTTTATTTAGTAATTCTGTTGAAAATAGTATCTACTTTCAAGCTTTTAATCTGTGAACTAAACTGTTCTTGCATTGTTTGCCATAATATAATCGAGGCCACTGATCGATACCTTGCTGATAAATACCTGTGATTTTTGTGGCCAAAACTTACTATAATAAGGACATCGATCCCAAGCGTGTAGTATTTCTAATATCTTACATTAAGATGAATGTTGCAAATTCAGAATTTAAAATACAGCGCCAGTTCCAGCATTCTGTGTGCTCCTGCCCCCGACATAAATACCCATACTGTAAAAAAATGGACCAATTTGGTAAAAGAATTTACAGCAACGGTAAGCGAATCTATAATGTTTATACTCTTATTGACATACACATCCTATGCAGCTTCCCCAAGGTCATCAGCAGAATAAGCACCACGTTTGCCCATTGGTTTTTCAGCTCCTTTTGTTGTATCACGCATTGTTTGGTGCTCGATTTCTGAGTTTATTTCGGCCCCAAGGAGAACTATGTAGCTTGATAGTTGAAACCAGAATAAAAGGATAACTACCGCTGCAATTGATCCATAAGTAGCATTGTAATTGCCGAAATTCTGGACATATAGGGAGAATCCAACAGAACCAGCTAACCATAGAACCGTGGCGATCGTAGATCCCCAGGTGACCCATCGCCATTTGGGATCGTTACGACAGGGAGCAAATTTATAAATAATAGAAAGACTTACAAGAATAAATAAAGCCAAAACAGGCCATCTTGTTAAGCTTAATATCGTTTCTATTGTACTTGGAAATTGCAGGGCATTGAGTGCGGCGGGAATACCAATGACAAGTCCTATACTTAAGATAACAAGAAGAATCCCACCAAAGGTATAAAGTAATGTAAGTGCAGTCAGTTTAATAAATCCTCTTGTTTCTTTTTCATCGTAAGCAATATTAAGGCCCTGGACTAAAGATTTTGTTCCATTATTGGCACTCCATAACCCCAAAAGAATACTTAATAACACTCCCCAACCAAGTGCCTGCTCAGATCTTCCCGCGATTTGCTTCAATATCTGACCCATAAGATTCGCAGCCTGGGGAGGAAGAAACTCTGCCATCTGATTTAATTGACTCTCTACAGTACGGGGTTCAACAAGTAAACCATACATCGAGATTAACGCAGTGAGAGCCGGAAAAATTGCCAAAAAAGCATAAAAAGCAACTCCTGCAGCTACAATCCCGAGATTGTCTTCTGCCATCTGATTTTTCACTCTGATTACAATGTCCCTCCAGCCTTTTTTTGGAATTTCTTCAGGCCGCTTTGCAAAACGTCCATGCTCTTTATCTTCGGAATTTTTATTTTCGTTCATTGTATTCCTCGCAAATGCCAATATTTTAAAAATGGAAAACAGATGTCTCAATTACCATTGGTAATCAAAAACCATTCCTGTCATTCCCGACACACATTGTATGTGCCTCTATTGTAAGCTGATCTTTACCCATAAGTATTTACTCCTGAAACGGAGGGTTGTAGAAGATGAGGAGCATAAGTTTGTGCCATATATTTGAACATAACAGCGATTCCATCTAGGCACTGAAGACCAAGCCAGGTGGTTTTTGTTCCCGGATCGCCATCACATTTACGACCAAGAAAACCACCCAGACTTGCAACCATTCTGACTGCATCTCTTAATGTTGGTGGTTTTTGTGGTAATTGCGAATTGCGTGTTATATGTGTGACAAGTGCTTTCCATTCATAATCATCAAAGAACACGGTACAAGGGATATCTGGTGTTTCTCTACCTATTTTTGTTAAATAGTAAATACGCCATGCAATCACCATGTCAATCGCAAGGCATGCTTCAATACGCTCTGCACTTCCTAATTGTCTATTTTCAATTTTACATCCGCTTTTCAGTGTACGATGATATACTTCGATGCCCCAGCGACGACTATACCATATAAGTACTTCCAGTGCATCTTCTGTAGTTAGAAGCTGTTTAGTAGTTATAAGCAGCCATTCTATGGGTTCTGAATCAGGCGAAACCAGTATTTCTGTTGCTGCTACAGCCCATATTCTCACCACTCCCAATCCTTGTTTTCTATTGGGTGGGCGAACCGTAGCTTCCATGAACCTAACCTCTAATGTTGCAATACGCGCGGGACGATTACCCCTGCGTGGAACTGTAACTGTTGTGGTAGTGTCAATAGCTTTCTGCCTCAGCGTTTCCCAGAGCTGATTTCCTTCTGTAAGTTTTCTGTCATGCCGGGCACGAACAAGAATTTTAGGCGCATTTCCATTTGAATCTCGTGCTTCTGTAAAAAGCTCATGAATATCCGACTCCCGATCACCTATGCTTATAACGGTCGTTTGCGGGCATTGCTTCTGAAGCTCTCTTGCGGCACGGTAACTGATTAACCATTTGTTACTTTCTTTTTCTTCAATTGGTAATTGATGACGGATTGCCCGTTTACCAAATTCCTTTTTGTCGCGTGCCCAGCATTGTACATTTACCAATCCAAGTGGTGTACCATCACAGGTAAACGCTAGTGTATCATGGACAAATAACCCGACAGCGCCTTCTTTGCTGGTACTAATCGGGCCTAATCCCTGCGTTGCAGTATGTGTGGCGTAATTAAGTTCTGTTGTGTCTTGCACCGCAAGAATAACCTTCTCTTTCTTGATGCGATTGAGAGTTGACTCATAATGCGGTTTAAGAATTGCATCCATCGTTGTTGCCTCGTGTTCAAAAAAACGGTACGCTGCTTTTGTTTTTGCCCGACTCTGACAAGCCTGCGGTATAGCTGCTTGTGGATTAGCCCAGAAATCTCTTGCAACAGTCAATAGACGCTGTTCCAGACGTTGATCACCGAAATCTGCACTGCCAAACTCCTCCTCAGCCCAGTCCAGAGGAATTTTAGGTTCACACAATTGCTCTGGTTGTGGTTTACATTTACCTGATCCGGTACATAATATCGAACGGGCACTTTTATTGAGCTCATACACAAATATATGTTTTTGACTCACTTTCAGATCATGAGTCCGATCTTGACGACTGCGGCCGCTTGTCGATCCAACACATGTCCAATTGCCCGCACGATATGACGTGCCCTTAAATCGTTCACTGTCGACATAGGTTTCCAAAAGTACCGGTTTATAACCATAACGTTCCTGCCAGTCATTGGTAATGCGACGACAGATTAGTCCTAGAACATGGGTCGCCAGGTGTGGTACTTTTACATGGGGAAGAATAAGAAATCGGCTGTTGCAGATTACGAGCTGTAAATTCTCCATGCGTGTACTGCTGTTCCAACCAATCCACAAGTCTCTATCCTTTACAGAAATAGCTGATGCACTGAAAGAAAAACCTCCAAGTATCCTTCCTGTACTATCCTGTATCAAGTAACGTATTTGTGCTCCACAGAGCGGGCCAGCTCCAAGGTAATGATAGCTCGACATAATCCGGTTCCATTGACGGGAGGCATTGCTGCTTGAACTGTCGATACGAAACAAATTTATACGACCAAGTGATTTCAGTATTCCTTCAATTTGTTCTTCTTTATGAACCGTGTTATCTTGAATCCCTTTTGATACTGCAGTAGGACGTGTTCCGCCATTACAAAAAGGATGTGCTTGCGGAAGTGTGAGTTTGCCGTTGCGTTCCAGCTTGAGAAGCGCAACTCTGCAACTCATATCTTTAAGTTTACCAGCAATATTCTTCCAGTCGAGTAGTTCGCAAACTGCCCTGGAAAGTTTGACTCGAGAAATACCTGGCTGTGAATCGATGATTCGTTGAATACGGCCAAGTATTTCGGCGGTAAAATTAATTCCATTTATAAGCACATTGATAAACATAAATCTTGGTGGTCAAACGTGTCCAGCAAAATCTTTAAGGGACATGGTCAGATTGTAAGGGAGGGACTCATGTTCTTGCAACTCAAACCAACCCCGATGTTAAAAAGAAACTCACTATCCAATCATCTCATAGAAAGTAGCTCAACAAGATCTTCTCTCGTAAACTGTTTCAGCACATCTGGTGAATCTTCGACAAGAACTTTACTCGAGAGTACCTTTTTCCTCTCGATGATTTTGTCAATAGTATCCTCAACAGTTCCTTCCGTGACAAGTTTGAAAACCTGCACTCCTCGCGTTTGGCCGATTCTATGCACCCGATCTGTGGCCTGATCTTCTCTTGCCGCATTCCACCACCGATCGTAATGAATCACCACAGATCCTGCAACAAGATCGATTCCTACTCCACCCGCCTTGAGACTTCCGACAAATATTTTACACTGATCATCAGTTGCAAATTTTTTGATTATCTCATCCCGCTTTTTACTTTTCCCTGTCAAAATAACGTGTCCAATTGACATTTTTTCGAGATATGCGTTAATGATATCGATCATTCCAAGATATTGTGAAAAGACAACTACTTTTTGACCGGAACCGATACTCTCCTCAAGAAGCTCCTTAAAAAGTTCCCATTTTTCCGATTCATACAACTCGTAATTTTTAACCGGATCTTCAGTAGTTAAAGCCGGATGATTACACACTTGTTTGAGGTAGTTTAAAAGAGAGAATATATGCATATAGGGAACGGGATTACTATCGTTATTTATAGTTTCAAGGAGCGGTTTAGCGCGGTTTTCAATAGCGGTTTGATACATACTGAACTGGTCTGCAGAAAGGGAACAGGTTCTGCGGTCTTCAATTTTCGGAGGTAGTTCATCGAGAACCGTTTGTTTGAGCCGACGTAAAATGAAGGGGGCAGTGAGCCGCTGCAGGTGAGAAGCTGCTTTAGTATTCAGATTGTTATCATCAATAGCGTTTATCAAAACATCTTCGTCATCCTCATCATTTGAAAGCAAGCCTGGCAGAGTAATATTGAAAAGAGATTTTAAATCTCTCATACTGTTTTCTATCGGAGTACCAGTCAAGCCGATCTTTACATTTGCTTTGATAGCTGCTGCAGCAAAGGATGTTGATGTTTCCTTGTTTTTCAGCAGCTGTGCTTCATCAAAAACCGCTATATTGAAATGAAACTTATTTAAAATATCCTGATCATTTCGTAAGACCCCGTAAGTTGTCAAAAGAATGTCATGCTTCTCATCCAGGAGTTGTAAACGATCTGAATTGTGGTAGGTGATCATTTTCAATGATGGAGAAAATTGATCGACTACTTTTATCCAGTGGCTCACAACGGTCGTTGGGCAGACAATCAGAATTGCTCCGGTGCTGGAACGGTGCTCTTTGACAGAAGCAATGAATGCGAGTATCTGATGAGTTTTACCAAGCCCCATATCATCACAGAGTAAACCGCCAAAAGTGTTATCATAAAGAAAAAGAAGCCACTGGACCCCTTTTTCCTGATAACCGCGAAGCATACCGGTATACTTTGTAAGTTCCTTCAGTTCTGCCGCGCTTTTAAACTCAAGCATTTTTCTTATCTGTTTAACCAGCTTTTCTTCACCTGAAAAGCAGGTTGATATACTGGTTCCTCTGAACTGCAGGAGTGCCGCACGTGAAAGGGTCACTGTGCCATCTGATTGACTCCCTTTGGAGGCTATGTAAGAAGATCGTATGCCCGGGCTGCAGCAGTCTACGAGGTATTCATCGGAAAATATAAAACGTGTTTTATTCTTTTTCGCAAAAGTAATATCTGATAACGGAATGGCATGTTTGCCTTTTACATAGTTGATCGAAATGGTGCAGGTGTCATTGTCAAGTTTTACCGGACACAGTTCAACGCGATCAAAACGGGTGAGCATTTCAGGTTCAACTATTCTTTTGTAATCATCTGCGCTGCTTTCAGAAAAAAGATCGGGAGTACTGTCGCTGGTATCATTTTCAGTTGTGCCGATTGAAAAGACCGTTTCGTTTTTCTCTATGAATTCTGATACGCTTTCGCGATCAATTACTCTTTTTTCACCCCAGCCGGTGGCAAGAAGCTTAAGGCTTGTAGAGTCCAGTTTTATCAATTTATCTATGTTGCTGATGTATACAAATGATTCATAAGTAAATTTCTTCTGAATGGCATAGAACTCGTTTGTGCTATTTTGGTCATATGAGATGCAGGGATATACCGCTATTTGCTTATTGTCAATTACTTTGATTCTGAACAGCAGCTCCTGTTCATTTACATTTACACGATTTTTTATAATATCAGGGTTAATCTTTTGCAATGCATCGAGGATGCCGGGAACTGCCTTTTGAGGTATATGACATTGTAATAGCCCTGTGTTTACATTAACAAGCAGGATAAAATGTCCGCTTGTAGTATCGATTCTGTAATCGATACTGAAGGTATTCTTCGCCTCTCTGAAACAGTGATAAGCCAGCCGATACCAGATGCTATCCTCAACTGTCTGACGCTGGGTTTTGAACCCTTTGTTAAGAAGTTCACGTTCTTGATCTGAACGGATAAAATCGAGTCCCTTGTTCATCAGATTGAACCGGGATGGCGTTACCTGAGGTGATAACCTTTCAATGAGCCGTTGACGGTCACCATTAGCTGATTTGTAAGAAAGAAGAAAGTTACGGTGATTGTCAAAAAAAGTAACTGTTTGATCATCAGAACTTGATATTTCATAAGATACCGTTTGTCCGGATACTGATGAGATCCTCGTGATCGGTTCGAATACAGTCCAGATACGGTCTTTTAAGAAAAGATCATAACTTGACTTATTGTTGTTTTCTGATGTGTATAGTTCATAAAATGAATTGAGTTTCGAAGCATGACTGCACTTAGCATAACTTCCGCTTTTGGAGCATGAACAGAAAATTCTGTTCTTCTGCCCGACATCTGTTGCCTCAATGAGGAATGTATTTATAATCTCATCACCCGCTTCAGGGATTAAACAGAAAACATTGCGATGAAAATCAATATTGGAGATTTGTTCTGGATTGTTATCCTGATATACTGTCATTATCCGGCCTTATCTAAAAATTTTTCAGGGATGATAAAAATATTAACAAGAAGTTCCAAATTCAATAGTTCAAATTCTATTGTGATCACTTCTTCCCAAGGCTATTTTTGACTAATCTGTTTGTTTTTCAATTTTCTGGAGTAGTAATGAAAATTCCCTCACAATTTGGTTTTTATTCAGTTCTAACCAATCCTTTAAAAGGATATGAGTATATAACAAGGCTTTTAGTTGATTACAGAATCGCTTTTGCACAACTTAGGATCAAAGATGGTAGTTATGATGAGATCTTAAGAACTGCCTCTATGATGCGGGAAATAACATCAAACTCCTCTACAAAGCTCATAATTAATGATTATCCTGAAATCGCACAGAAGGTTGGTGCTGATGGGGCTCATGTAGGGCAGGAGGATAGTACCGTTGAAGAGGTCCGTTCTAAACTTGGAGAAGAAAGTATTATTGGATTATCAACGCACTCATTATCGCAGTGCATCAATTCGTGTAGCCGAAAGCCTGATTATATAGGTGTTGGGCCGGTATATCCAACTCCGACGAAGAAAAATCCTGACCCGGTAATTGGTATCAGCATTATGAAAGAAATGCTTTTAAAAGCAACTGTTCCTGCAGTAGCAATTGGTGGTATTGATCTATCAAATATCAGAGAAGTACTTGATGCCGGAGCTAAAAACTTTTGTATGGTAAGGCAATTTACCCAGTCAAATAACCCGGAGCAGGTTCTAAAAGACATTATTAAGATTTACAACGAATATTATCCTGACTTTTATTGAAAATTAAGTTATAAGTTGAATACAAAATTTGCGAAGCCATTTCGTTCTTCGAAATCACACTTCCTGTAAAATGAACGTAAATATGCCTCAGAGGTTTTATTATTGTTGAGCATCAAACGTTTGCAATTCATAGATCTGCCAAGCTCAATTGCTTTGTTTATAAAACATTTTCCGTTACCCTTATTGCGATAGTCCGGATCGATAACAAGATCTGTGATATACATTTCGTGCGATCCAAGTAATGGAAATGGGCAGAGATGGACTACCATATAACCAACAACGGTAGAATCGATTTCTCCTATGAATACGAAACTGTCTTTGTGCTCCAGCATTGACATAAGAACTTCTCGTGTGCTCTTAATAATAGCCTCATCCACATTGATCTTGTGGTGTTGCACACGGTAACCCATAATAATTGGAAGTATCTTTTCAACATCCTTCATTTTAAACTTACGTATCGAGCATGTCATTTCAAACACGTACCTTCGGTTCTGATAAATAGATCTATTGAGAAATAACTTTTTTTCGATAATCAACAGCTGTAAAAAATAACTTAATGAACAGCCACATTGTTATGTTCAACACAACAATTTATGCTTATTTTTTAGGTACTATAAATAAATATGCTGAAAAGTTAATTATATCATTATTTTACATGATTTGCAATCACTCGCCCATATTCCTTGCATTTCGAGAGGTCTTCTTCACCAGGGTACCATAGAATTTTGGGTCCCGATTGAAGTGCATCAAACCCGGCTATATGTAAAAGGTTTTCAATAATCGAGACCGCTTCTCCACTCCACCCATAACTACCAAAGGCGGCTGCACTTTTACCTTTAAAAGCAAGCCCTCTCATCTGTTCTAATAAGCCTCCCAGCGCACTGAGCATGCCACGATTGATGGTAGATGATCCCATGAGAATAACTTTTGATTTAAAAATTTCTGCAAGGATTCCGGTTTTATCTGCCTTGGCAGCATTGTACAACCTTACCCGAACCTGGCGGTCCTCATCGGTTATACCATCAGCAATAGATTCTGCAATTCTTCTTGTAGCATTCCACATAGTATCATAGATAATGGTGATTTGATTTTCTTTATAATCAGAAGACCACTCAAGATATTTATGTACGATTTGCTCGGGTTCTTTACGCCAGATTACTCCATGACTTGGACAAATCATGGATAGAGGCAATTTCAATTCGAGGATTTCATTGATTTTCTTTTTTACGAGCGGGCTGAAAGGGGTGAGAATATTTGCATAATACTTGATTGCTTCGCTCCATAATTCAGATTGATTTACCAGATCATTATAGATAGATTCAGAAGAGTAATGCTGTCCAAAAGCATCGTTACTAAACAAAATGTTACTGTTTGTCAAATAACAAAACATACTGTCAGGCCAATGTAACATTGGAGCTTCAATAAAAACGAGGTCTCTTGAACCAAGTGAAAGTCGATCACCTGTTTTTACAGTAACGAAGTTCCAATCCTGATGGAAGTGCCCTTTGAGCGATTTGATTCCGTTTTTTGTACAATAGACCGGAGTGTTTGGAATGATGTTTAATAGTTCTGGCAAAGCTCCGCTATGATCGATTTCTGCATGATTGGCGATAATGAAATCGATTGATTTCAGATCAATAACCGTGGAAAGTGTTTGGAGGAATTCTTTATTGAATGGAGCCCAAACCGTATCTATTAGTGCTGTTTTTTTATCTTTAACAAGGTAAGAGTTGTAGGTACTCCCCCGCATAGTTGAATATTCTTCACCATGAAACTTCCTCAATTCCCAATCAGTTTTGCCAACCCAAAAAACGGATTCTTTGATTTCAAATGGTGTCACATCATCCCCTTTGGTTGATACACAAGATACTTTGATAAGCTTAAAATGATCATGCAGCTTTTTTCAATTCAGCGGATTTTCTTTTCAACTTCTTTTTTAAGAGATTAAGATAGCTACTTACTTTATCCAATTTTTCTATTTCATCATCGCCGAATTCAATATTAAACTTTTTTTCTATTTCAAAAGTAAACAATATCAAATCATGAGGATTCTTTGATAGATTGCTAATTCGAGTTGATTGCGATAGAGAGTCAAGAGGAATTTTATAAAACTCAGAGACTGTAGAGTAAAACTCCTTTTGAAAAGAGGTGTTTTCTTTTTTCATACCGAACCTCCTTAGAAAACAACTTGGGATTAAAGATCCTGTTTACTTAGGAAGAGGAATATTTGAGCAATAGACGCCAAGATTATTGAGTAAATCACGAATCGCCAAAACAGAGATCGGTTTTTCTAGAAAATAAGCTGCACCAGCATTTATCACGTTTTGCTTAATCTGATAATCGCCGTAAGCAGTAAGGACAATAATTGTGCAGTTGGGATGAAGTCGATGAGCATTTTTAATAATATCAAGACCATCCATTTCATTTGAATTAGTAAGGCGCAAATCGACAATAATGATTGAATACTGATTTATATCGAGCATCGTTTGCGCATCAGAAGCGGATTGGGCAGTATCAATTTCAACCCCATTTCCCGCTAAAAGTTTTTTATAGGCAATTAACAGGCACTCTTCATCATCAGCTATTAGTATTCTTTTCATAGTGGCCCCCCATTGAAGGATTGCAACAAATATGCCGAAATACGATGAAAAAAATTACTTTACAATTACATTTAAATTGATTATTTTCCTGTATCCTCATACACCTTATCTAACACTTTAGTTTATATTCTAAATTTCTATTTCGTTTTTATAGTAAGTAAAGTTGGATAAGAAGTATGACATTACAGAAAAGAATACTGATTGTTGATGATGAGGAAGCGCTTCTCCTTGCATTTAAAAAACTGCTCAAACGTCCCAATGTTGATATCGATACTTGCGAAAGTAAGGAAGATGCTCTAAAGCAAATAAGCAATTTTACATACGATATAATAATTGTTGATCTGCGCCTAAGTGGTACTCTTGAACAGGAAGGCTTCGAAATTATCAAATTTGCAAAAAACAAATCAACAACAACAAAAGTTGTTCTTATCACTGCGTATGGAAATTATGATATTAAAGAAAAGGCTCTGGAGTGTGGCGCAGATTTTTATTTCGAAAAACCTGTTTCAATTAAAAATCTTTACGAAATTATTGATTCTGATTTTATGATTAAATAATGTAAATCATTCTGAAATTTTCTAATGCTATTCTTTAGCTTTGCTCAAAATGTTTGATAGGTATTTATAAATAAGAAATACGGAAATACCTATCATTATTCCCAAAAGTGAACCAAATAGTACATCTCCCGGAAAATGAACACCTACATATATCCGTGAAAAACCAATCAATGTGGCAAAGCTAAAAAAAATAACCCAAAATGCAGGATAAAAGAGGGATAAAAGCATCGCTTGTGCAAACATATTTGTTGCATGAGATGATGGGAACGAATTAGAACCTTTTAAACCCAGCAGCGTATGTGTCTTCTCAATAAGCATTGAATCGGGATGACACGGTCGGTGGCGATTAAAAAATGGTTTCGCGACTTGTGAAGAAACCGGATCAGAAATCGCCACAGTAATAAGTGATAAACCTATGATAATGAACGCTTTCCTTTTGTACTTAATCAGGAAAAAAAGCGCAGCAGTAACTCCTGGAATGATCCAGAAGCGAGCATCGGTAATAGCAACAAAGAAATAATTCAGAGCTGTACTGGAAAAGACTGAATTTAGAAACAAAAAAAGTAAGGTGTCAATTTTTTCAATAGATTCTATCATTATAATTTCGGATTGAGAGGAATTATTTGACCTTTTTGATTATGCCAAATCAGTTTAGCATTTAATGAACCGACTTTTATTTTCGACTTGATCACAATTGGCGTTGGAATTGAGTCATTTGACAACCAGACCTCAAGCTTATCTTTTTTGTTAAAATTAGCGCCTTCACCAGCCAGGCGAGGCTCGATCAGAAAACAATTGAGCGGACCGTTATCTGTTTGTAATTTAAATTCTTCTTTGCATTTAATAAACATCGGGTGTATCTTGGAATTGATATACAGATTAACAGTAAATGTATCGCCGGGAATAGGTTTTATATTACGAATGTAGTAAAGAATTGAGAGGTAATCGTGTGTAAATTGTGGCGTTTCGTAAAGTTTATACTTCTTTTCCCGCACATGCATCTGATTGTTCAGGAAATCATATAAAATCCAACTGTCTCTCTTAAATTTTTTTCCTTCTCTGAGATGTTGTTCGAAAAACAGGGGATACAATCCTGTGGCATCAACTCGTGAGATGACATAGTCACGCATTTTATAAAATGCTCCGACAAAATTATTTGACAAAGCCTTGCCGCCCAGTTCGACAGTATTAGTAACTGAATCGTATTTTGAGGTTAGAATAACATTGCCCGCATTAAACGGTCCCCAGGAGACCTGATAAACGAGAGTCTCGTTTTTGCAAATAGGACTTTTCCCCAAATTGCGTAATGCAGCCTGAGGTTTGATATTGTAGGTGTTTTTCAGAGAGTCAATAAATGTTTGCTTAAAAGGTAATACGTCAACTTCCGCAGATGCATCCTGCCATCGAAAATCGTCATCATCTCCTGAGGCGAAGTACGTCAGAAGAAGAATCGCTAATGTAAAAAGATAAAATGGGCATTTTGTACCGCAATTTCTCAGCATCCGGAAAACCTTTCAGAATAGGAGTAGGGAAAAACAAAACAAAACGTGTATACGATTTAGGAAGTTTTAAATTGTTATGCCCTCTCCTTATCCTTGTATTATTCATTATGGTTTTTGATGGAATCCCAATCTGCTTTCACCATTATCTCAACCAGCTTTTCAAATGTAACTTCAGGTTCCCATTTTAAAAGCGTTTTTGCTTTTGTCGGATCACCTAACAATTGTTCAACTTCCGCAGGTCGAAAATACTTTGGATCAATTCTGATTACTGTTTTACCACTCTTTTTATCGATTCCAGTTTCGTTGACACCATTACCTGTCCATTCGATTGGCATGTCAAGTAATCCAAATGTCTTTTCAATAAATTCACGGACTGAATGCATTTGACCGGTTGCAATAACAAAATCATCGGGTTTGTCCTGCTGTAACATAAGCCACATTGCTTTTACATAATCAGGAGCATAACCCCAATCACGCAGGGAATCTAAATTTCCCATGAATAAACATTCCTTTAAACCAGCTTTTATAGAGGCCGCACCGATTGTTATCTTACGGGTCACAAAATTTTCTCCGCGGCGCGGTGACTCATGATTAAAGAGAATTCCGTTTGATGCATGCAAGTTGTATGATTCACGATAGTTGACTACTATCCAGTATGCATAAAGCTTTGCTACTGCATAAGGAGAGCGTGGATAAAAAGGAGTTTTTTCACTCTGAGGAACCTGCTGTACCTTTCCAAATAATTCAGATGTAGAAGCCTGATAAAATCTGGTCTTAATACCCGTTTCCTTAATGGCATCTAACAACCGTAAAGTTCCTGTCCCATCGACATCTGCAGTGTACTCAGGAACTTCAAAGGAAACCCGTACATGTGATTGTGCAGCCAAATTGTAGATCTCGTCAGGCTGTACCCGTTCGAGCACTCTGTTTAGATTACTGCTGTCACTTAAATCACCATAGTGCAAAAAGAAATTTACATTTTTCCCATGTGGATCTTTATAGAGATGGTCAATTCTTTTCCGGTTGAAATAGCTAGCTCTGCGGATCATCCCATGGACTTCATAGCCCTTTTCAAGTAGAAGCTCAGCTAAATACGACCCATCTTGACCTGTGATTCCAGTAATCAGTGCCTTTTTGCTCATTAATCCTCCTGAAAATAAAATGTAATTAAATATACTATTATGTACCAACTTGTTGAAAGAAGGGAAGTTCTATTCTCGGTTTGCTTACAACACGGTGTCTTTGATTGACTTGTCTTCCATCGGGCTATATATTTATCTGATGTATTATACCTTTTTAACTTTGAGCGGGCAGGTTGTGTAGAAAATGGCAGTGAAGGAAAAGCTGGTTTCCATAGCAGTACTGAGTGTTGTTTTGATTTTTGTTACCGGTATGACAGCGGGCGGATGGTTTCTATACAGATTGTATGAAACACTTCCTACATTAAATCAGATGCAAAATATTGAGCAGTCATTAGTATCCAGAGTTCTGGGTAAAGATGGTAAATTAGTCGACGAGTTCAGCATCGAAAGAAGATTTTATGTTTCTCTGGAAAAAATAAATCCAACCCTGCCTGATGCTGTCATGTCGATAGAGGACAGGCGATTTTTCAAACATTGGGGAATTGATGTACGGAGAATAATCGGAGCTGTTGTTATCGATTTACTCAGGGGAAGGCTTGCTCAAGGAGCCTCAACTCTAACACAGCAACTTGCCCGAAATGTATACTTGACTCAAAAAACATCTATCATCAGAAAATTGCGTGAAGTTTTGACTGCAATTCAGCTGGAATCCTGCTACACAAAAAAAGAAATCCTTGAGCTCTACCTCAATCAGGTTTATCTTGGAGCTGGTGTATATGGCGTGGAGGCGGCCAGCGAATACTACTTCAGTAAACATGCATCTGAACTTAATCTCCTTGAATGTGCCACGATCGCAGGACTTATCCAAACTCCTGAGCGATACAGACCCGATAAAGCAGATAATATCAAGAGAATTAAAAAACGCAGAAATGAAGTACTTAGGGCTATGAAAGAAATGGGATTTATCGACAAAGCTACTATGAAATCTGCAATTGAATCGCCTGTTGTCACCAGAATTTCCAAAAATCAAGGCGGGACCGGTGCTTATTTTACTGAAATGGTGCGTAAATACGTTGCTGATAAGTATGGTGATGATCAGCTTTTCAATGGAGGCTTAACAATTTACACTACGCTCGATCGTGCAGCACAGGATAGCGCTGAGAGAGCAGTCACAATCCAAACGGCAAAACTTCAGGAACGCCTGAATCGTATGTTTCTTGATAGCTCAGCGGTCGACAAAAAGCTCAAAATTCCCAGGAAAGTTTTTCTGTCACAATTCGACTCGATATATGCGGCTCACGAGGAATCCTTTACTGATATTCCCGATTCAGCTCGTCTTCGAAAAGCTCAGGCATCAGTTATTGTTCTTGATGTTTCAACCGGTGCCATAAGAGTGCTGATTGGGGGGCGAAATTTTAGTGAGAGTAAATTTAACCGGGCACTTATGGCGCGACGTCAGCCGGGATCTGCATTCAAGGCGTTTGTTTATACTGCAGCTATGGAACATGGATTTACACCTGCGAGTGTTGTCCTCGATCAACCCATTACATTGATGACTCCTGAAGGTGAATGGAGACCTGAAAATTATGACCGGGTTTTTAATGGTCCTATTACAATAAGAAGTGCTATAGCAAAATCGGTAAACCTCGTTGCGATTCAGGTCCTTACAAAAGTCGGCCCTGATACAGTTATTCAATACGCAAGAAGAATGGGGCTAAAATATTCGATGAACCCGGTTCCTTCACTTGCTATTGGTGCCTGTGAAGCAACTCCGATGGAAATGACATCCGCATATTCAGTTTTCGCCAATAAAGGAATTCAGGCGACTCCCTATTTCATTGAGAAAATTGTGGATAAAAATGGCCGTGTTCTTGAAACTCATATCCCGCAGGAAAAAGAGATTCTGTCATCTCAAACATCATTTCTGATGTCTTCACTTCTGAAAACAGTCGTCTGCTGTGGAACCGCTGCTTCTATTCCTGGTCTGGGTTTTTCCCGCCCTGCTGCAGGTAAAACCGGTACAACTAATAATTATTCCGATGCCTGGTTTATCGGGTTTACTCCTCAGCTTGTCTGCGGTGTATGGACTGGGGTTGATGAACGCAGGTCTCTTGGCAACGGTGTCACTGGGTCGACAGCCGCTATTCCTATCTGGGTAAAGACAATGATCCCTGCGCATAAGGGGTTACCTGTAAGAGATTTCGCGCAGCCTGAAGGCATAAAAACACAGGCTTTATGTGATCAATCTCATTTGGTGGCTACTTCTAAATGTCCAAAAAAAGTGTATGAATTTTTCTATAGTGATGCGGTGCTTGATACCTGCAATCTGCATGGAGCCTTAAGAACTCATGATGGAAACATGATGAAAATTTTCAATGCCCCTAATCAAATTAAGAAGAACAGTGATAATAAGAAGAAGAAACGATTGATGTTCTAATCGATAATGAACACATAGATCAATCGTAGGAGATTTCTACTTAACTCTTTTTTGTAAGTAAAAAGAAATTTTCGATTCAGATCCGGCTGGTGTTTTTCAACTTCAATTTACACCAGCTGTTTTTTTTAATAGCCAGCTGACTTTATTTAACCTGATCTACTTTTGCGGAATCATTTTTACTAGTATCAGGTTGATTGTGATTTGATTGTTTAAGGCTATCTTTACTGTTTTCAATTGTTGCAGGACCATTTGATTTACTACTGTTATCTTCTTTTCCAGGAATAATTTCATCCGGACATCCATCATCATCTTTGTAGCTATTAAGTGTCTCTTTATTGTTAGGACATAAGTCTTTTCCATCAAGGATGCCGTCTTTATCGTTGTCAAATTCCGGACACCCGTCATCATCTCTGTTATTATCAAAATCTTCTGCGGAATCCAGGCAAAGATCCTGATTGTCATAAATGCCGTCATTATCGTTATCAAAATCCGGACATCCATCCTGATCCTGAAATTTATCAATATCTTCCGGAGTATCTTTACAAAGGTCGTTCTCACCAGTGACTCCATCAAGATCCGGATCATTTACAAACTGCATCATCTCAGATTCCTGAATCATTCCAATACTTGCACCATCTTTGCCTTTTCCCTTAAGTGCTACAGGCTCAATACCATAATAGTTTCGAACAGATCCTTTAACTAACGGGTATTGAGGGTCGAGATTCACATTGGATTTATCGACAATCGCGAAATAGTTACTGACTGCACGGTTTGAGTAGAAATCGTTGTAAATAATACGCGATTTCTTGCTGGTTGCTTCTGCCCAGATTCCGTACTGTTTGTTATTGTATAGAACATTGTTTTGAATCAGTACCTCGCTGTTCCCTGCGAGCATGACTCCACAGTAGCCATTTTCTGCAATAACATTATGCTTGATTGAAGATTTGATACTTCTGGTCGATTCACAGAAAATGCCAGTCCAATCATTACGGAGTACGACATTATTGGATATATCAGCTAATGACACAAGGCAATGAATACCGGTTCCTTTATTATCACGGATAATACAGTTGCGAATCGAAGGTATAACATTTTCACACAATATTCCTTTGGAACCATTTTCTATTGTTAAATCTTTTATCAGCGCCTTGTCTGCGGCTCTGATTACAGGGGACCTTTTATTGCCTCTTAAAACAGTAGAGAGAGCTGATTGCCCAATGAGGGAGATTTGGTCTTTAAGAATGACGCTCTCATAGTAGATTCCGGCGCTCACTAATACTGTGTCACCAGATTCGGCTTTATCTATTGCATTTTGAATTTTAGGAAATTCTTGTGGTACTTTTATCAGTGCTGCAGGAACATTAAAAGCTACAATCAAAACCAGTAAATAAGATAGTTTTCTCATAGTGACTCCCATTTGGAAGAACCGATTTTTTTATAAACTATGTGTTTTTTTCAACTACATCAATCGAATGCAGATGATTCTGTATTCTTTAATTTAAATGAATACAATAAAAAATTATTGAAATTTGTCATATACAGTAATATAATACGAAACAGATTGATTACTACGAATTTAATGTTTTTCTATATCTCTTAAGCAAAGGAGCAATAATGATAAGTGTTAACGAATTAAAGAAGAAAGCGAAAACGATGGGAATATCTAATCCAAAGCTTAATAAGGAAGAGCTGGTAAAGGCGATTCAATCTACAGAAGGAAATTATCCCTGTTTTAAAACTGCGCAGGACTATTGTGATCAGACAGGTTGTTTGTGGCGGGATGATTGCCTTTCGAGAAAATAAAAAAACATCTTGATTTATACCTGCATATCAATTAGATTAATCACTATGCGTAAAACTGTAAACAGAGTAATCGCTATTATCAACATTTCCATTATTATTGACGGGATTATTAAAAGATCGTCAAGGGGAATGGGTTTTTAAGTTTTACGCTCCAAATTACGAAAAACTAAGCCTGTTTCCCGCAAGGGAGACGGGCTTTTCTGTTTTATTACTATACTATTCCTTGATTATTCAGGGAAAAGGTCGTATTTTACACAACTGTTTTAATTGTTACCAGATTATTTGTCAATAGGCCGTAAAGTGGAGACCATTTTGAAAAAGACAGGTGCACAGATTGTTGTCGATGCCTTGATTCAAGAAAGGGTAAAAGTTGTATTTGGTTACCCTGGAGGTGTCGTTATACCTATTTTTGATGTTCTTTATGAGACAAAAGATCTTCAGTTTGTTCTGACCAGACATGAACAGGCAGCATCTCATGCAGCAGACGGTTATGCTCGTGCTACTGGGAAAGTGGGCGTTTGCCTTGTGACCTCTGGCCCTGGAGCAACGAATATAATGACTGGAATTGCGACTGCATATCTTGATTCAATTCCTGTGGTTGCAATTACCGGACAGGTTGCCTCACCTTTACTTGGGACAGATGCATTTCAGGAAGCAGATACGGTAGGAATAAGCAGGCCTATTACAAAACATAACTTTCTGGTAAGGTCAATTAATGAACTTCCTGAACTTTTGAAGGAATCTTTTTATATCGCAAATACCGGCAGGCCTGGGCCTGTTCTGATCGATATTCCAGTAGATGTAACACGCGCAGTACTTGATAATTACGAATATCCAAAGTCGGTTTCTATTCGCAGTTACAAACCAAATCTCGATGGGCACGTTCGTCAAATAAAAAAAGCAGCTGAAGTAATCGCAAATGCTAAGAAACCTTTGATATTTGCTGGTGGTGGAATAATTCATTCAGGAGCATGTGAGGAATTACTAAAACTTGCAGAAACGACCAACATCCCTGTTACTACTACTTTAATGGGTTTGGGTGGTTTTCCTGGCAATCACAGACTTTTCATTGGAATGCCAGGGATGCATGGCGCGAAAGCTGCCAATTATGCTCTTCAGGAATGCGATTTGATTATTTCCATCGGTGCCCGGTTTGATGACCGGGTAACCGGATATGTTGCCAAATTCGCGCCTAATGCTTCGATTGTCCATATTGATATTGATGCTTCTGCGATTTCAAAAATCATCAGAGTAGATATTCCAATTGTTGGTGATGCAAAGAGAATCTTGACTGCTCTTAATGAAATTGTAACACCAAGGGCATCTGATGCATGGAACACCCAGGTAGACAATTGGAAAGGTGAACGGCTTTTCTCTTACACCAGATCTGATGAAGAAATAAAACCTCAGGCTGTTATTGAAGCGGTTTACAATGAAACAAAAGGTGATGCGGTTATTACTACTGAAGTTGGTCAACATCAGATGTGGACAGCACAGTATTTTACCTTTAATGAGCCCCGGACATTGTTGACTTCCGGTGGGCTTGGTACAATGGGTTTTGGATTGCCTGCCGCTATGGGAGCTGCATTTGCCGACAGTAACAAACCGGTTATCGTTATTGCGGGAGACGGATCGGTACAGATGAACATACAGGAATTGGCTACATTATCGCTTAATAATATTCCAGTCAAAATCGTCATTCTGAATAATAGCTATCTGGGAATGGTTCGTCAATGGCAGGAACTTTTCTATAACAGGCGTTACAGCTCGACATGTTTACGGGGTGGATTAAGGTGTAAATCTTGTCCGGGGCCTGATAAATGTCAGAAAAAGTATGTGCCGGATTTTGTTGCTCTTGCCAAGAGCTATGATATCGCAGCATTCCGCGCTGAAAAGGTAGCAGATATTCTTCCGGTGCTGCGTCAGGGGCTTGCAGTTGAGGGACCGGCTTTAATGGAGTTTATCGTTTCTGCAGAGGAAAATGTTTTTCCGATGGTTCCTGCAGGTAAACCTTTTGATGAGATTCTGGAGGGATAATGAGAACACACATAATTTCTGTCTTACTTGAAAATCACAGCGGTGCACTTTCCCGTGTTGCAGGTCTTTTTTCAAGTCGAGGGTACAATATATCCAGTTTGTCTGTTGCAGAGACTGAGGATCCGACGGCTTCACGGATGACCATAGTAGTAGATGGTGAAAAGAGCATACTGGAACAGATTGTGAAGCAGTTAAACCGTTTGATCGATGTTATTAAAGTGATTGATTTTACAAGTGAAGAAATAGTCGAACGGGAACTTGTACTAATCCGAATTGATGCGTCACGAACAGACCGGTCTGAAATAATTCAGCTGGCATCATTGTTCAATGCAAAAATTGCTGCAGTTACCCATAATTCCATAACTGTAGAGATAACTGGTACAAAGAAGTCGGTAGAGGAATTGATAGCTTTATTGAAGCCGTATGGAATAAAAGAACTGGTGAGATCCGGGACAATTGCAATTGCACAAAGAAAGTAATCCGTTGATAGAAGAAGTGGGAACATTCCATTTCCGAATCAGCGTTTGTTCAACTCAATAGAAGGAGCCTTGTTTTATGGCAATCATCGATTTCGGTGGTGAAAAAGAAGAAGTTATTACCCGTAAGGAGTTTTCTCTTGCCAAAGCCAGAAAAATTCTGCAGAAGGAAACGATTGCAGTAATCGGGTATGGAGTTCAGGGACCTGCACAGGCATTGAATCTCAAGGACAATGGTTTCAATGTTATTATCGGTCAATCAAAAGCATTTAAGCAGGACTGGGATCGTGCGAAAAAGGATGGCTGGGTTCCGGGTGAAACTCTCTTTGACATGGAAGAAGCTGCCGAAAAAGGTACCATTATTAAGATGCTTGTTTCAGATGCTGCACAAATGGCAATCTGGCCGAAAATCAAAAAATATCTTACTCCTGGAAAAGCTCTTTACTTTTCTCATGGCTTTTCTATTGTCTACAAGGAACAGACAAAAGTAATTCCTCCAAAAGATGTTGATGTTATCATGGTTGCTCCTAAAGGGAGCGGGTCTGAATGTTCGTCGTAATTTCCTTAGTGGCGCAGGTATCAATTCAAGTTTCGCTGTTTTCCAGGATGCCACTGGTCATGCTCAGGAACGTTGTATGGCTCTCGGTATTGGAGTCGGTTCAGGATATCTCTTCCCAACTACATTTGAGAATGAAGTATATAGCGATCTTACCGGTGAACGTGGTGTGCTTATGGGTGCACTTGCTGGTATTATGGAAGCTCAGTATGATGTGCTTCGTAAAAATGGTCATAGCCCCAGTGAAGCGTTCAATGAAACCGTTGAAGAGCTTACTCAGAGTCTTATCAGACTTGTTGATGAGAACGGAATGGACTGGATGTATTCCAACTGTTCTGCAACTGCACAGCGTGGTGCTCTTGACTGGAAACCAAAGTTCAAAAAAGCAACATCTGCCAGTTTTTACAGAACTTTATCAGTCTGTAAGGTCCGGCAAAGAAACAAAACGCGTTCTTACTTCTTGTGGAAAAGCCAACTACAAAGAATTGCTTGATAAAGAACTTTCCACTATGGGTAATTCAGAGATGTGGCAGGCAGGTAAAGCAGCACGTAGTCTTGCGTCCAAAAGAAAAAGCAAAAGAGATTACAAAAGATACAAAAGGTATTTCTGGACGTAAAGGTAACTAATTGCATGGCGGACACTCATCGGGAGTGTCCGCAGTTTTTGAAAGAAGCAAGTGAATTGAAATGAAAAAAGAAAGTGTCATCATATTCGATACAACATTGCGGGATGGTGAACAGGCTCTGATATCGAGTTTGTCGGTTGATCAGAAACTGCGCATAGCACGACAATTGGCTCGGTTGCGTGTGGATGTTATCGAAGCAGGTTTTCCGGTATCATCTCCGGGGGATTTCGAGTCGGTATCGACTATTGCACAGGAAATCAAAGGACCTGTTATATGTGGACTTTCCAGAACTGTCGAAAAGGATATAATTGCATGTGCGAAAGCACTGAAAGGTGCTGAGAAATCCCGAATTCATACCTTTATTGGGACATCTGCAATTCATACAGAGAAGAAGTTAAGGAAAACTGAGGATGAGATACTTGAAATAGTCAAATTTCATGTAAAACTCGCGCGAAAATATTGTCGTGATGTGGAGTTCTCTGCAGAAGATGCCGGACGCACAGGAATTGATTTCTTATGTAAAATTGTTGAAACAGCGATTGACGCGGGGGCTACAACTGTCAATATTCCTGATACCGTTGGATATACTACTCCTGAATATTTTGCAACGATTTTTGATGCTTTGTTTAATAGAGTTCCCAATATTGACAAAGCGATTATTTCGGTTCACTGTCATAATGATCTTGGAATGGCAACCGCGAATTCTCTGACTGCCGTGAGCTCATGGTGCTCGTCAGATCGAATGTACGGTTAATGGAATTGGTGAACGTGCAGGAAATGCTGCTCTTGAAGAAGTCGTTATGGCACTTAAGGTACGAAATGATCTTTTTGAAGTTTCATCCGGTGTTGATACTAAGGAAATAATTCGTACGAGTAAATTAGTGCGGGATATTTGTAATATGCCGGTGCAGCCATAATAAAGCGATTGTCGGCAGCAATGCATTCTCGCATTCGTCAGGTATTCATCAGGATGGTGTTCTTAAGGCAAAAAAGACCTATGAGATAATGACTCCTCAATCAGTTGGTTTGAAAGAGAACCGGATGAATCTGACAAGCCGATCCGGAAGTCACATGGTTAAAGACCGTTTACTTACGCTTGGCTACAATGAAACCGAATTCGATTTACCCCGGTTTTATGATCGGTTCAAAGCTCTTGCTGATAAAAAAGGTTCTGTTTATGATGATGATCTGATTACACTGATGGAATCAAAGTGTAGTGATGATTTGAAAGATAAGTTTGTCCTTGAGTACTTAAATGTGTCAAGTGGCTGCGGAACAGTTCCCACAGCGACTGCCAAAATTGCCATTGATGGAAAATTATTTCAGGAAGCCGCCTGTGGTGATGGTGCTGTTGATGCTGCAACAAAGGCAATTGACCGAATTGTCGGATATAAACTGACAATCGAGAATTACAGTCTTGATGCGGTGACTGAGGGGCGTGAAGCTCAGGGGCGAGTTTCAATTGTTGCTCGGGCCAATGAGGGGCTGTTTACCGGAAATGGTACAAGTACCGATATTGTTGAAGCATCCGCGCTGGCATACATGGACATTATTAATAAAATCGCCCGCATGAAAAAATTCAAACGTAGATTGCCTATTGATAAAGAAATACTTTGATATGTTAAAATTTCCCATATAAATGCAAAGGAATCGCATATGAAGTCATTTAATATCGCTCTTATGCCCGGAGATGGAACCGGGCCGGAAGTAGTTGCTGAAGGGTTAAAGGTACTTAATGTTGTCGCATCGAAATACAACCTCAAGCTTAATTTTTCGAAATATGATTTCGGTGGAGAACGATATAAAAAGACCGGTGAAACTCTTCCTGATTCTGCGATCGAGGAACTTAAAAAATTCAATGCAATTTTTCTTGGCGCTATCGGACATCCTGATGTAAAGCCTGGTGTTCTTGAACAGGGCATACTTTTGAAATTGCGTTTTGCACTTGATCAATATATCAATTTGCGGCCTGTTAAGCTTTATCCCAATGTTGAGACTCCTCTCAAGGATAAAGGACCGGAACAGATCGACTTTGTAGTCATTCGGGAAAATACCGGAGGCATATACACCGGAATGGGTGGCGCTTCCATGGTTGGTACTCAAAATGAAATAGCCACTCAGGTTATGGCATATTCACGTCCTGTGGTTGAGCGTTGTATTCGATATGCTTATGAGTATACAAAAAAACGTAACAGGAAAAATACACTGACTCTTGTGCATAAGTGCAATGTGCTCACCTATGCAGGAGATTTGTGGGTACGTACACATAAGGAAGTCGGCGATAAAGATTATCCTCAAATCAAGCAGGATTATAATCACGTTGATGCATGTACTATGTGGATGGTTAAGAGCCCGGAGTTTTATGATGTAATCGTAACTGAAAATCTCTTTGGCGATATCATTACAGATCTGGGTGCAATGATTCAAGGCGGTATGGGTATCGCTGCGGGTGGTAACATCAATCCTGAGGGAGTATCGATGTTTGAACCGATTGGTGGAAGTGCACCGAAGTATACTGGACAGAATGTAATCAACCCGTTAGCAGCAATATGCGCTGGTGGAATGATGTTAGAGACACTTGGCGAGAGAGAAGCTGCTTCCGCGATTGATAAAGCAGTCTATGCAGCATTGGCATCCGGAAGAATCAAGAGTCTCTCTGCGGGTAAGATGGGGATGGGTACACGTGAAGTGGGAGATTTAGTTGCTTCTCTGATTTCCTGATATTCGAAGTAAAGTTTCATGGCAGGAGGCGGGTGCTTCCTGCGTTTGTAATATGCTCTTTTTTTTGATAGGTGAAGAATGGACAAGGCTGGCTCGAAGGTGTTGCTTTATGACACCACATTGCGTGATGGCAATCAGGCATTGGGGATAAGTCTTTCTTTGAATGACAAGCTCCGAATAGCTGAAAAACTGGACGAACTCGGAATGCACTATATTGAGGGCGGCTGGCCAAATCCCACCAACGAAATCGATACTGAGTTTTATAAAAAAATCAATAAAAGCAAAATCAGAGCGAAAATAGCTGCTTTTGGATCTACACGAAAACCCGGTTGCCGTGCGACTGAAGATTCATTTCTCGAGATGCTTGTAAATACGGGTGCTCCAGTTGCTACTATTTTCGGTAAAAGCTGGGACTTACATGTAAAAGAGGTGATCCATACATCGCTTGAGGAAAACATCGCGATGATTGCTGATTCCATTCAATTTCTTAAAAAGAAAATGGATGAGGTTGTTTTCGATGCGGAACATTTCTTCGATGGTTATAAAGCTAATCCTGAATATGCGATGAAGTCACTATTTGCCGCACAGGAGGCGGGGGTTGATTTCATAGTTTTGTGTGATACTAATGGTGGAATGCTTCCCGATGAGTTGATTTCGATTTTTAAATTAGTAAAGTCAAAAATTACTACGCAGCTTGGTGTACATTTGCATAATGATTCCGGCTGTGCAGAAGCGAGTTCGTGTCTTGCTGTTTTGGAAGGTGCTGTAATGGTTCAGGGTACCATGAATGGCCTTGGTGAAAGGTGCGGAAACGCAAATCTGTGTACAATTATACCAAATTTACAGCTAAAACGGGGATACAAGATCATTTCCGAATGTCAGTTGAAATTGTTAACCACAACATCATTTTTTGTAACTGAAGTATCGAATATAACTCCAAATGTCCGATTACCGTATGTCGGCGAGGCATCTTTTTCACATAAAGCAGGTGCACATGCAGATGGAGTCAGAAAGGTTCGTCAATCATTCGAACATATATTTCCAGAGTTGGTGGGAAATAAGCGTAAGTTTGTTGTATCAGATCAGGCTGGAGCAAGCACAATTCTGGAGAAATTATCTACCATTCATCCTGGTCTTGATAAAAAAGACCCAGCTGTCAAAAAAGTTCTTATGAAAATCAAAGAGCTGGAGTCAAAGGGATATCAGTTTGAAGCAGCTGATGCATCATTTGAATTGATTGCGAGAGAAATTCTTGGTGAATTTAAAGAGCCTTTTAGAGTAAAAGGTTTTCGAGTGATTGAAGAAAAACGGGAAAATGGTTATCTCTTTTCAGAGGCAACAATTAAAATAGAGGAAGAGGAACAGGTTGAGCATACTGCGGCAGAAGGGGATGGTCCCGTAAACGCGCTTGACAATGCATTGCGTAAAGCCCTGGTCAAATTTCATCCATCACTTTACTCTGTGAAGTTAGAAGATTTCAAGGTACGGGTATTAGATGGACGAGACGGAACCGGAGCGAAAGTGCGTGTCCTCATCGAGTCATCCGATGGACAGAATTTCTGGGGAACAGTTGGTGTGTCAACCAATATCATTGAGGCATCATGGCTTGCTTTGATCGACAGCATGAAATATAAACTTATGAAAGATACTATTGCAGACAGAAAGGCAAATTCTACAATAGAGGCACAAGTAAATGTACTTTAACTTTTCAGGATTTTATTATGGCTCCTTTAAAAATTGATTGGCGGAATCTGGGTTTTCAGTATACTCAGACAGAGAGTTATGTTCGGGTTGATTATACTAATGGAAGGTGGGGAGATATTCAGGTGTGTAAAGATCCTTCTATTTCTCTTCATGTTGCCGCAACCTGCTTACATTATGGTCAGGCATGTTTTGAAGGACTTAAAGCATTCAGACAAGTAGATGGATCAATTGCTGTATTTCGTCCTGAAGAGAATGCCCGACGTATGATTAGTACTGCTGACCGTGTTTTGATGGTCGCGCCAACAGAAGAAATTTTCATTGATGCTGTAAAGAAAGTAATTGCTTTAAATCAGGAATGGGTACCACCATTTGGTACGGGAGCAAGTCTGTATCTCAGACCTTTCCTTATTGGAACAAGCCCTCATGTTGGTGTACATCCTTCTGAGGATTATTCATTTATTGTTTTGTGTATGCCAGTAGGACCATATTACAGGAATGGATTTCTCCCGGTAAAAGCATATATTCAGGAAGACTTTGATCGCGCTGCTCCAAAAGGTGTTGGAAATGTTAAAGTAGCAGGTAATTATGCTGCCGGTATGAGAGGTGATTTCGACGGAAAGGATAGAGGGTATCCGATTTGTTTATACCTCGATTCTGCTAGTCATACGTACATTGATGAGTTCGGGACATCAAACTTTCTGGGTATAACAAAAGATAATAAATATGTAACACCCGCTTCTAATTCGATTCTTCCATCCATTACAAACAAGAGTCTTCAGGTGATAGCCGCCGAGGATTTTAAAATGAAAGTTGAACGCCGTCAGATTCACGTAACGGAATTGTCTGATTTTGCTGAAATAGGCGCTTGCGGAACCGCGGCTGTCATTACACCTGTATACTCAGTTGTCCATGGCTCAAAAACATATACATTTGGCAATGAAAATAAAGCCGGGGACATATTAACCAGATTTTTCAAAGAAATTCAAGGTGTTCAATATGGTGAAATTGAAGATCGCCATAATTGGATGATGAAAGTGGTGTGATTTTCAATTTATAAGTGTCTACCTTAACAAGAACTCATAGTCATTTATTTGAGGAGATAAAAAATGGGTAAACTCATATCGACTATCGTGGTTTTTTTATTTACGATCTTCTTTTTACAATGCACAATAGGTTCTGAGATTAAGGATGACACAGTTATAACAACAAATAAGGATGTCAATGGAACTCAAGTACAGTTTTCTTTTAAACGCGGTACTGCATGGGGTAATGAAGTAAAGGTCGGACCGGCTAAGTTTCGAATTACTCCACAGATCGCATTGTGGATTGAAGACTCAAGTGGTAAATCGTTGCAGAATATCTATGTTACAAAACGTTTTGCCAAACAGGAGTGGCGGACTATTAAAAGTCATCCGGATTCAACATACCGGACCATGAGCCTTCCTTTTTGGCTAAACAAAATGATTGCTGCCGGTTTGCCTGTACCTACTCAATCAAAACCCCTTCCAGATGCTGTTACAGCAGCTACTCCGTCTGGAAGTTTTACGATTGATACTCACATAAAATCACAAATAAAATCCGGGATTATCTGGTGTGAAGTAAATTGCTCATTTGATAATAATGAAGTTTACTCCAAAGAAAAGCCCAATTCATATAACGGGCAGCCATCTGTTCTTTTCAGTGGAGAATACAATAGCACTGATACATCACACACTCCTGTTCAATTGATCTATAAAGGGCATGGAGGTGAATCGGGAACAGACGGTGCACTTTACACAGATGACTCAGGAATAACTACAGCACGCTCTGTAATCGAATCCATTGAATATGTGATTAAAAATTAAATCCGATAATTTGACCAGAGATGTGCTATCAACAAGCAATTTCAAGAAAAACAGTATACAGGCTATTAAACCGGCATTATTTAATCTGAGAAATATCAGTGATTGAAAGTATCATTTTCGATTTTGATTCAACTCTGGTGGACTATCATTACAGTGATACAAAAGCTATACACAAAGTAGCATCACTGATTTCTGAAGATATTGACAAATCTCAGTTTCTTGAGAAATCGGGGGAAATAATTGTTGACATCTGCAATTCTGGTGCTGTACTAGGATCCGAAGTACATAAAGAACGGCTCGTCAGGACAACAAAATACTTTGGTTTCGAATGGAAAGAATCATATCTGGCTGAATACCTTAAAATCTATCTAAATGAAATAAAACTATATAAAGGTGTGCTGGAAGTACTTGGTTTTTTAAAAGGAAAAGTACATCTGGGATTACTTACAAATTCAATTGATATTTACGAGCAAAAAATGAGAATAAAGAATTCGAATTTAGCGTCGTATTTTGATGTAATTTGTGTAGCCGCAGAGATCGGTGCATATAAACCAGATAGAGAAGCATTCGAGATAATTCTTTCAAAACTATCCTCAGACCCAGAAAAGTCTGTATTTATTGGCGATTCAGAAGAATATGATATAAGAGGATCAAAGAATGTTGGTATGATTGCGATCAAGAAAGATAATAATTCACAAAAGTTTTCAATAGCTGATTATAGATTCAGTCAGTTTTTTGAACTATTTCAGATTTTAGAGCAAATAAGCCTGCATTGAGTGCAAGTTTTTCGAACAGATCAAATTCTTTTTTATTAAATTACTGTATGTGTCATAAATGGTTTGGATAGAAATCTTTTCCCCCATTTCACACAAACAAATACTTATTTTATTGTACTTATATATTATTATACTTTGATTAACTATAAAAACACCTTGGAACTCGATAGGTGTAGGACAATCTGGTTTAAAATAGAGTATTAGTGGAGGTTTTATTAATACGAATCTATTCAAAGCAAACTAAGATTTTCAGAGCTTTGCAATACGATTTCCCGTTTCGCGGAGAAGATGACCCGAGAGCAGTTTTATCCTGTTGCGTACTCTTACATGTATCTTTCGCGACAGATGGATGAGAAGTTCAAGGAACTATTTCGTAAAGGCCATGTAAAGGGTACTGTTATTATTAGTGCCGGTAATGAAGCGACTTCGGTTGGGATGTCGTTGCCCATTTCGCACAGGCAAGGATATACTGTCATTTCTTCATCGGGACCTTGGGGCACATTTAGCTTCCGGCATGACTCCATTATCTATTATGTGTCAACACATGGCAAACGAGAACAGCCCGACACATGGTCGAGAGGGAAATGTGCATTATGGGGATGCCTCAATTCGTAGATTTCCTATGATCAGTCATCTTGGGAATATGTTAGCACCAACTGTTGGAGGTGTGTGGGCTGCACGGTATAATAATGAAGATGTTTTTGGCCTTACGACCATTGGTGATGGCGGAAGCAGTACTGGTGATTTTCATGAATCAATAAATCATTGCAGCAGTACAGAAAGTGCCGGTTTTATTTATTATAGAGAATAATGGTTATGCCTATTCAACACCTACTAGAAATCAATACAAATGTAAACAGACTTTCCGATCGTGCGATCGGGTATGGTATTAAAGGGGAAGACCATTGATGGTACCGATGTGTGGGCGGTATACAATGCTGTTTGTCATGCACTTGATGGAATGTCGAAGGATTCTCTGCCAAGAATGATCGAATGTATGACATTACGTCTGGAAGGGCATGCTGCTGTATGATAATGCAGAATATGTGCCTGAAAAAGTGAACGTGAGGCCTGGCTGGCAAGGGAACCGGCTAGGTCGGGCTAAAAAGGCCCTGTTAGAAATTGGGTATTCTGAGAATGAAATTTCAGCTCTTGAAGAGGAGATCAAACAGTAGTACAGGATGCGATGTTCAGCGCACTCCAGTATAACCGTCCTGTCCTTTGATAATCAGAAATGGGATGTCTATGCTCCGTCAATCACAAAAAAAGTAAAACCTTTCAAGGCTGATAATGTAAGAAATCTTAATGCAATCAATCGTGCACTGGATTATCTATTAAGTCGAAAATGCTGATGCAGTTGTTTTTGGTCAGGATATTGGTGTATATGAGTTCCCCTTTTAAATCTTGCAAAGGTTTATATAAGAAGTTCGGATCCAGGCAGAGTTGTTGACACTCCTATTTGTGAATCAGCTACAGCAGGGTTTTGCCTGGGAGCATCACAAACTGGTAACCAGACCTATAATGGAGTTCCAGTTTGCAGATTTTTCAACTGAGGCGGTAACTCAGATCGGGTTGAATGCGGGAACATGGTATTTCAGGACCGGCGTTCCGGCACCGATTGTTTATCGTTTGCCCTGTGGTGGTGGAATTACACTTGGGAGCTTTTCATTCCGGTGAATTTGATGGGACTGTGGTCGAGATTTCCCGGACTGAAACTTTTTTATCCTGTTACACCTCAGGAATGTTTTGAGGCACTTGGTTGCGGCTTTTTATGATCCAAATCCCTGTATTGTATTTGAACATAAATTACTTTATTGGGGAAAACAGGATTCGATAGAATTTCGATGGTGATCTTGCAACCATCGAGCGTCCGAGATGTTACACTACAGGTACCGATCTCACAATCGTAGCATTTGGTGCGATGGTCGATGCTACGCTTGTCTGTTGTTAATAAATTTAATTATTCCGTTCAATTGTGGAATCCATTTATATTAAATCCATTGAAATTGGAACCAATTATTGAATCTGTGCGGGCTACTGGCCGGTTACTTGTGATTCAGGAGAGCGGCGAAACTGCAGGATTGGGAGATCGAATAATTTCGATTGCTGGAAGAAAATGTTTCAATGAATCTGAAATGCGCTCCTGAGCTTGTGAGTTCTCCAGATGTACCTGTGCCTTTTGCAAAAGAACTGGAAACTTTCTACATACCAAGCCAAGACAGGATTCACGAGGCGATTGAATCAATGATAGGAGCAAAGAGTGAGTAACGAGATATTTAAAACAGTGCTGTTCCTGCCATCGCAGGCTGCTGCTGAAACCGAAGCGATTATTACCAAGTGGCTGGTAAAAGAGGGTGATACCTTTAAAAAAGGTCAAATTTTAGCTGAAATTGAAAGTGCTAAATCTACTTTTGAATTTGAAGCACCTTGCGAAGGTAAGGTTTTGAAATTGCTTTTTCAACAAGGAAATTCAGCTCCCTTTGATTCTCCAGTGATAGAAATTGAAACTTCAGATCAAGCGATTAAACAGGCAATCCCTTCAGCTGGTGCAAAAAATATCGAAAGCTCCTAAAGTTGATATGGTTGTTCCTCATAGCAAATCGTGTTACCTCGCAGAAAAGAAAATTTCTTTACTTGGTATCGGATCCTATCTTCCCAACGAGTAGTTCTTGATAATGGTGAACTGCTTGTTGAGCATAGTGATGTTACTGCAGGATTATATCTTTGGCGTAACCGGAATCAATGAACGCAGATGGGCTAAGAGCGGATGAGAAACCTTCTGATATGGCCTATCAGGCATCTCTGCAAGCTATTGAAAAATCGGGACTTAACCCTAAGGATATCGGTGGAATTATCGTTTCCACCTCTACTCCGGATCTTATCTATCCGTCTACATCGTGCATTCTTCAGGGAAAACTCGGTATTCGTGGTGTACCATGTTTTGACTTGACCGCCGCCTGTTCCGGTTGGCTTTATGGTATTACAGTTGCTAAGGGACTGATTCTGGCAGGAGTTGCCGATAATATTCTTGTTACTTCAGTTGAACTACAGTCGAGAGTTTTGGATAAAAAGGATCGTAATACCTATTTCCTTTTTGGTGATGGGGCTGGTGCAACGGTTGTTTCTGGAAGTAAATCGGGACATGTTATACTCAATGAGATTATGCTTGCAGATTCAGGTGGTTTACATATGGCTCGCGGCAGATTCCCGGATACGAAGTACCTGAGAATACAGCGGGAATCGATCCGTGGATTCGTCTGGATGGTAAAGCACTGTTCCGATTTGCAACAGAGAGCTTCTCGAAAATGGTACGTGAACTTATTGTCAAAAGTAACTGGCAATCCGGATCGATGTACGCTGGGTTGTACCTCATCAGGCAAATAGTCGTATTATTAAAGCCGCTGCACAGAAAAGCGGTGTTCCTTTTGAGAAATTCTATCTTAATATAGACCGGGTTGGAAATACAGGAAGTGCAAGTATACCAATTGCTCTTTCAGAAGTTGAACGCGGTTTACAGAAAAAAGATAAAGTGATATTTTGTACTGTCGGTGCAGGAATCACTGCTGCAGGTTATCTATCGAGTGGTGATATAATAGGTTTGCTATATGGGAATTAATGATTCATCAAAATCGATTCCCACATTAGCAAATGCTCGAAAAACAGGATGACAAACAGGTTTTGTCGCATGAAGGACATCGCGGCTCGCCTGCTTGATAGATTTGTAAACAATGGGATTCCTCGCTTCATCCCCATGAAATTATTGAACTTCTCTTAACCTTTACAATCCAAGACGTGATACTAAACCAATTGCACGTGACTTTAATAAATTCTTTAAAACAATCAGCGCAATAATCAATAGTCCACAAGAGGATTTAAAAACAGATAAATGGTATTACTGCAACGGTCAGCCGGTTTCTTTTTACTTATTAAAGAATTGATTACCTATTGTCTCAAAGAGAAATACGAACATCAGAGCATTATCTCGCATCGTAAGGATGTTGAGGAGTATTTGCGGTTTTGTTTCGGCCAAAGGCGTGATGAGTACGTTGCAAGTATTTTTCTTGATAATGCTAATCATGTCCTGCAGACAGATATTATTTCCGAAGGCACTGTAAACCAGTGCACTGTTTATCCAAGGACTGTTATTGATAAAGCACTACGCTGCGGGGCCGCATCCATGATACTTGCTCACAATCATCCAGGGGGAGGATTGAATCCTTCTGAAGCAGACTGGCTTATTACTGAACGCCTTGTTACGATTGGAAAGCTGCTTGATATTCCATTGATGGATCATATAATTATTTCTCCTCTAAAAGTGGTGAGCCTCAGGGAGCTGCCAAGATGGCCAAGATAGTTATTGCTAAACTACCATAAATAGCTGGCTACATACTATTTTCTAAAAGATTATCTTTGATTTAAATGTTAGCACATAGACAACTGCTGAATTGTCAGAAGTCGGTTTTTGGTTTTTTCGTATGTTTTGCAAAGAGTGTTTGGCTAAACTGATCAGATTACAAATATTTTTTTTGGTAGTATCTGCCTTTATAGTACCTGTAATCGCAGGTAAAATAACAGGTACTGTGAGAAGCGCTCAAACACAGAAATTACTTAAAGGCGTATCAGTAAAAATCGAAGGTACTGACCTTGCTACAAAGACCGATTCAACCGGAGTATTTCTTTTTGATTCTATTCAATCATCGTCCTACAATCTTGGTTTTTCACATGAAAAATACGAACCGCTGATTATCAATGATGTCTTTGTATCTGCTGAAGCTGAAAAAAGAATCGAGGCAGAGCTTTATCCACCATTACAGGTGCTTGACAAAGTTATCGTTAAGGGTAAAGCATTTCGCAAACCTCCTGAAATGTCAACATCAACGAAAACGATGAGTTTTGACGAGATATTGCGGTCACCGGGAGCGTTAGTTGATGTTCAGCGTGCAGTTCAGGATCTGCCAAGTGTATCTTCGGGTGGAGATAATACAAATGAGATTGTCGTACGCGGGGGCAATCCCGGAGAGAATCTTTTATTGATGGATAATATAGAAATTCCCAATCCAAACCATTTTGCCAATCAGGGTTCTGGCGGAGGGGTAGTCTCGCTTGTTAATCCTTTGCTGGTAAAAGATCTTGTATTTTGTGCCGGAGCTCCACCTGCTTTATATGGCGGTAAAGCTTCATCGGTGCTCGATGTAAAGCTTCGTGAGGGTAATGACAAAATGGTTCTTGGTGGTGTCGATCTGGGAATGGCAGGAGCGGGAATACATGCTGAAGGGCCGCTGTGGAAGGGAGCTACTTTTATGACATCGGGGACCAAGAGCTTTCTGGATTTGTTCGCTGATTATGCTGACACAACAGCTGTCCCTGAATTCTGGGGCTTACAGTCAAAAGTGGTTCAAAACGCCGGTAATAATAAGCTTTATTGGAATTTGCTTTACGGGAAACAATGATATCACTATCCATGATGCCCGGACAGAAGCCGGCACAGATGGAGATATTATTGAAGCTGGCGGAACTGTATACGCTACCGGTGTCAATTTAGAGACAAAATGGAATGATCATTTCTCAACATTTCTCACTGTTTCTGCGGTCGGTAACAGTTTTGATCGTTTTGAGTATACTGATAGTATGACCGGTTCTGAAGTGGAAAGAGATACCTTTTTTGTAAATAATTCAGTTGAACAGGAGCAGATGCTTAAATTACAGGGCGCATATACATTGGAAAAAGGCAAGCTGCAGGCAGGGTTGCAACTGAAGCGATGTGATTTCAATATCGACATTTGGGAACAGCCTGATTTCATTACCGGATATCAGAGAATAATAAACTCAGAAAGAGTCGCTTATAAATATGCCGGATATTTATCGGGTATTTTTTATCCGCTGGATAATTTACGAATTGTACCAGGTGTACGTGTTGATGGATTTACTTATAATCACAGCAAAACAGTATCACCACGGCTGGGGGCGGTCTATGCACTGACATCTGAAATTGATTTGACAGGTGCATTCGCGCTTCAGTACCAGGACCCCGATTATACTGATCTTGCCGCTCATGAAGCGAATGCAAGGATTGAAATCACAAAAAGTACTCACCAGTATAGGGGGAATAGAATACAGTTTCAAACCACTTACCGCAAAGTTGTCCTTAGAGGGATTTTACAAAAAATATGATGATCTGCCAGTCGATGCATCACTTTTGACTCCTGATATTTACGATCAGTCAGATGTAATGTATTCGATCGGTGAAGGGTATAGTTATGGTGCGGAAGTTGTTTTTACAGAAAAAGTTGACAAAAAATTTCTCGGGTTCTGTTTGCCTATTCACTTTCACGTGCATTCAGTAAAGATATCAGACCAGGGCATAATGGTGAATGGTATCGCGGAGATTATGATTTTCGCAATGCTCTTACCTTACTGGGGATATAAAGTAGATTTACTTGAAAAGTGAGTGGTATAAGAAAATCCATTCGCGGTGGTGGGTAATGGCACTTGTCGCCGATTCTCCCGATTGCAGATCGGGTCGAATTAAGTGTAAAGTGGCGATATCTTGGGGGCAGGCCTTATACCGCGCCTCAAAGAGATGAAGTTAATAAGCGATGGGTTGTAAATCAGGAGCATCTGAATGATGCACAATACCCTGATTACCATCGTCTGGATTTTCGGATAGAACGGCGATATGGATTTGGTTTGCTGCAAATAATTTACTATTTTGATCTTCAGAACATTTATGACAGAAAAATATCTGGATGTATCTTATATTCCAATAGTAAAAGCACACGACAACACCTATTTACCAATTCAGTTTTTTTCCTGCAGGAGGGGTAATAATTGGTTTTTAAACCGGAATTTTCATGGGAATTTTTGTCAGCCGATGAAATAGAGGCAAAATCGATTCGTGCACTTCGTAATCATGTCAAGCATGCAATAGGAAGTTTCGCCTTATTATCGGGAATTACTGAGTGCTGTTAATGTGATGAGCTATACAGACCATTGATGATTATCAGAAGATACCATTTACTGATAAGAACGCACTGTCGCTTCAGCCGGAAAAGTTTACAGCGGTTGATCCGTCACGGATTGTCGAGACGGTTATAACCAGCGGTTCGACCGGAAAACCGTTGGCCTTTTCCGTTGACTTCGAGTGATCTTGATCGGCTTGCTTTCAATGAGGCATTATCGTTTCATGGCGCTGGTGTTACTTCTGAAGACCGGGTTCAGTTTGCTTGTAAGTCTCGATAGACTATTTGTCGCAGGGATGGCCTATTATCGTGGGCTTATTCTCCTTGGCGCAAATACCATGCGTCTCGGAGTTTTACCAAATGAAATGCATAAAATTTACTTTGAAACACTGCGGCCGACAGTGCTTGTCGGAGTGCCGTCTTTTCTGAATAAACTCGCTCTTGAACTTGGTAAAACCGGGTTCGATGTACGCTCTTTGAATGTCAATAAAATAATGTGCATTGGTGAAAGTTTACGTACTCAGAATATGGAACTAAATTCTGTCGGTAGTTCACTGGAAAAATTATGGGGTGCAAAAGTTTACTCAAGCTACGCATCCACCGAGATGTGTGTTTCTTATTCCGAATGTGAAACACAAGCCGGAGGCCATGCACATCCTGAACTCATCTATACTGAAATTGTTGATGATAACGGAAAGCCGGTTCCTGATGGAACACCAGGCGAACTTGTCGCGACTCCTCTTGGTGTTGAAGGTGTTCCTCTTGTCAGATTTAAAACTGGCGATATAACCTTTAAAATTACTGAAAAATGTCCCTGCGGAAGAAATTCAATGAGAATCGGTCCGGTTCTTGGACGTAAATCTCAGATGATCAAAACAAAAGGAACTTCAGTTTACCCGCTTGCAATCACAAATGCTCTCGATGAAATTACTGAAATCAAAGATTATGTAATCATTCTGGAAAATGACGATGCTCTGTCGGATAGGGTTGCAGTACATGTTGCAGCACCACCTTCTGCAGTTGAAAAGATTTCCAATCAGCTTCGTGCAGTTGCAAGAGTTAATTTCCCTGTACTTATTTCTAATATTCCTACTATTCAGTCCTACAGAGGAGATAGCAGAAAAAAAATACGGGTGATCGACTGGCGTCAACAGAAAAAAATTGCTTCATGAGAGAATACAGGTGAGTACTATCAGACCGGTTGTTATTATCCCGACATATAATAATGAACGCACTATTGCTGAAGTGATAAATGCAGTAAAAAAGCATTGTTCAGATATCATTGTCGTAAATGATGGATCCACTGATTCAACATCACATATACTGAAAAGTACGGATGGTATTCATCTTATCGATTATGCGGTTAATAAAGGAAAAGGGATTGCGTTACAGGAGGGATTCAGGTTCGCGAACAGTAAAGGCTATACGCATGCCATTACCTTTGATGCCGATGGGCAGCATCTTGCAATCGACCTTCCCCTTATGCTCGATAAAATAAAAGAAGAACCTGGGACTCTATGGATCGGCGACAGGGTCATTGCAGTAAAAGACGGAGTTGAACAACCTCCCAGGTCTCGATTCGGCCGCCGTTTTGGGGCTTTCTGGTTTCGTTTTTATACAGGTAAATATATAAGAGATACGCAATGTGGTTTTCGCGTCTATCCACTTGCGGAAATTAACAAACTCGAATGTACATCACCGCGATATGAGTATGAGATAGAACTATTGATTTCTGCTGCCTGGAACGATATACCGGTGAAAAGTGTTCCGATTCACCTTTTGTATCATTTACCAGATGAAAGAGTTTCACATTTCAGACCTGTTCGGGATTTTCTAAGGATCAGCAGAATCAATTCGAAAGCCGCTCTGGTAAGGATATTTCTTCCCGCTCAGGTAAGAAAGACCAGAGGACTTTCTCTAAGAGAAAAATTAAAAGCGTTTATTATAAATGAATTGAAATCGAATGCAGATCCCCGATCTGCAGCGGCATCTCTTGGCTATGGCGCGTTTATCGGTATTACACCGTTGCATGGGATACAAGTGCTCCTCGTAATCGCAAGTTCTTTTGTTTTTAAACTGAATCGACCTTTAGCTTTACTTGGTGTATCTATATCTTCTGCTCCGTTACTTCCGTTCTGGATAGCTGCGGGATTAGGTGTAGGAAAATTGTGTATATCTGAAAAGTGGGCACTACCTCTTGTTAATACGCTTAAAAGAATTGCTGCTTCTGATATATTTTCTTCTTTGAAATTACCTGTTGAAAATTTTGCAACGGGATTTGTTCAATGGTTTTTTGGATCTTTCATTTTAGCGGCAGTTTGCGGAACTGCAATTTATTTTATTGCCCTGCCTGTTTGTAAAAATATGGCAAGTACCAGGAAGTAAATCATAGGCGTCGTTTCTAATTTGGTAGTATTCTGTTGATAGCAGAGGCACCCCTAAATCTACCCCTTCGGGTACTTCGATGCCTCGTCCCAAATGGGGACTTTTGTCCTGCTATTCCTCAATCTCTATAGGTGAATTATTAATTTAGAGTTTTGTCTCATTAAATATAGTCACGTAGGGCCGTAATCCTAGTTCAGAACTCGATAATCCTGGTTCAGAACTACGTTCTCCTGGTTAATAACCAGGAGTTCCTAGTTCGGAACTACCTGCGGCTAGTTCCGAAGTACCCCTTTTGACCAATTTTTCAAAAAAGGGGTACTTCAGAACTCCGATCGCCTGGTTCGGAACTCAAATTTCCTAGTTCCGAACCAGCTCTACGGAGTTCAGAACCAGGCGATCCTATGTTTGTACTTGGAATTTCCAGTTCCGGAGATTGATACTATTAGTTTTAATAAGGAATTTTTGGTTTTAAACAGGAATTATCGAAGCAGGAACTACAATGTGGAGTACAGGACCAGGATAGTGGAGCTATAAAGTACCTTTCGCCCTGCGTGATACTTGTGGCAGCTGACGGCCTCATTTTATACAAATGAGATTTGGGAAAACTGCATGCGGCAAAAACTCTGACTATATCAGATACGATATTTTCGTTGAAAGGATTACGAAAAATTGATGAATCGCTGAAGAGAAAATCCTCTTAGTAAGCAAATTTTCTATTGGAGGACTGGCGCTAACCAAAAGACGCACAAGAGAATCTCGACAATGTGGTTTACATCAATTTGTATTCTTACCACAATGACCCATGTAGATTGTTTGCGACTCGAAGGGCTTGGCTCATTATCATTTCTTCTTCACTGTTTTTTTTGTTGCTTTCTGAGCCTTTTTTTTAGCAATGACTTTTTTAACCGGTTTTTTAACAGCCTTTTTTACAACTTTTTTTGCCGATTTCGCACTATCTGATCTCTTGCCAACAGTTTTTATACTCCCGCCGGAAACGTTTTTTGTAACTTTTTTTTTGGTTCTTTTAACTTCAGGTATTCCGGATTCAGCGATATTCTCAATAGTAGCAGGACCTTTATAATTGTCTTCACCAACCATATCAAAGGATATGCCGAACAGTTCTCCTATGTCATCACCGGATCCATCAGTTGACAAAACACGTCCGCTTTGCACCGATGCTTTTTTCAGAAGCTTTGCACTCTCCTCTTTTGCGACAGATGCTACAAAGCTATTTATATCTATACCTCTGAGAGTAAAAAAAAGTTCCGGTTTTTCATCGAGCCGTACTGCTGTTCCATAGAGAGCCGCAGCAACGTGTTTACACATTGAAGCCCAGTCGGGGCAGGAACAATTGAGGGTGATCTCTTTTGGTGATGGAAAAAGTCCTGTTCCCTGTTTAAAAAACTGTTCTTTGAGTTCTTGAGGGAATTCACCGGCGAGTAAAGATTGCATTGAGTCGAGTGACTCACGACTCATTTTCATTAGTTCATTCTTAAGCGAATGGCTGAGCGGTTCTATTTTTATGTCAACTTTATAGGGTGATGATCGGGATCCGCTGACAAGTGCACTAATACTGTTTTGAGCTATTTTAAGATCGAGAATCGAGCCATTGCGCAGATAACTTCTACCACGTGGAAGACGGTTACTGTAATCAGCATACCTTTCAAGATTACTGACCCAGGATTGTCCCCACCAGGTGCGGGTGATTGTTCGTCCTTCAACGATAACCGGTTCAACAATTATCCCCTTTTTTGCCAGTTTTTCACGGCTTTTTTCGGCTTTTTTAATTTTTTCAGCTTTTGAAATATAAGGCCCGTATCCTTCCCAACCATAGCTGCTCATTTTTTTACCTTTCTATCAAAATTAAATATCAAATCGAAATCCGAAAAGGAATAAGGAAATAAATAGAGATTACTGGCGCAATTAAAAGGAATATCATTATGCAATAAGATACCAACTCTTGTGTCCTCAGTAAAGAGAGCCTTTTTGCTTTAATTCTTATTCCTGCAGACTTAGTCTGAACATGTCCGTTATCTTTTTATCATCAAATTCTGTTATCCAGCTTTCTTCAGAGGAGGATGTTACCTCTGATGCAAGTTTTCTTTTGTCATCAATAAGAGCATCGATTTTCTCCTCGACTGTACCTTTACAGATAAATTTATGCACTATGACATTTCTTTTTTGTCCGATACGGAACGCACGGTCTGTTGCCTGATTTTCCACGGCTGGATTCCACCACCGGTCAAAATGGATGACATGGTTTGCCGCTGTCAGGTTCAATCCCACACCGCCTGCTTTTAGAGAGAGAATAAAAAACGGGATATAATCATTGCTCTGGAATTTTTCAACAGCCTCTTTACGTTTTTTAACAGTAGTAGCACCGCTGAGTGTCAGTCCCGGTGTGCCGAATATTCCCTGTAAATAGTGTGCGAGCGGTTCTATAATTTCCGCAAACTGGGTAAATATAAGCATCTTCTCCCTTTTTTCATAGATCGTCTCACACAATTCCGCCAGTCGCAGAAATTTGCCGCTGTCCTGTGGATCAAAGGTTCCGCTACCGGCGTAATGATCGTTATGGTTACAGACCTGTTTAAATTTGGATAGAAATCCAAGAATCAAGCCCTTGCGCTCAATTCCCTCCGCATTTTTTAATGCATCTTCGAGTTTTAAAACCAGGTTTTCATATAATAATGCCTGTTTTTTAGAAAGTGTACACCATGTTTTAATCTCAACTTTATCAGGAAGATCATTTATTATGGTTTTATCGGTTTTGCTTCGTCTCAGAATATAGGGATGAACTACATTGCGCAATCTGCCATAACGTTCGGGATTATCATCGAGTGATTTGGCAAAATTTTTAAACTCATGAAATGTCCCCAGAAGTCCCGGATTAACAAAATCGAATATCGACCAGAGATCGCTCAGACGGTTCTCCACAGGAGTTCCGGTAATCGCACACCGGTGATCACACTGTAGTTCCTTAACATCTTTAGTCTGCCTAGTAAGTGGATTTTTCAGATTCTGTGCTTCATCGCAGATAACATAGAACCACTTGTACGATTTTATCCATTGATAGCGGCCTAACATTCCATAGGTGGTAATGATCAGATCATACACATTCAAACGTAAATTAACGGAATTCATTTCTTCGGATTTCATCAATTGCGGATGCAGTATTGCAACAGATAGATTAGGGGTGAATTTCTGAATTTCCAAACGCCAGTTCTCAAGAAGTGAAGCTGGAACCACAATGAGACTGGTTCTTCCCTGTTTTTTAAGATTTTGCAGATGAGCAAGAATCTGTATCGTTTTACCCAAACCCATATCATCGGCAAGAAGTGTCCCGAAGCCAAGAGTATGCATGAAACTCAGCCAGTTGAGGCCTTGTTGCTGATAATGGCGCAATTGGGCTTTCAATGCGGGTGATGATTTTGTTTGTCTGATCAATGATGGATTTCTCATTTTTTTAAGGACATCCTGCATCCATTCGCCGCAACTGATATCAACACTATCAAGACCCGCATTTTTTCCCTGTGCCTGTGTCCCCATAAGTAGTCGCATCGCATCAGAAAAGCTGATCGACTCGGTTTCGGCAAGTTTTCTGGCTTTTCTCAGACGCTCAAGAGTTTCATTAATTGACTGTAGATCAACCGGAACCCACTTGCCTTTGACGATAACAAGTCCCTCTGCCCGGTCAAGTATAGCAATCGCCACTTGTTCACTTATTGGTTCACCATCAAGGTGCAAGCCGACATCAAAGTCAAGCAATGCATTAAACCCGACCTTTGATGGTTTTTTATCACCCAGCGAGAGAGTAACCGATACCTTTTTGGGAGCACCTTTCCACCATCGGGGAAGACGGCACAAGATACCAGCAGCTTCAAAATCTGAAACCCCATCTAAAAATGTAAATGCTTCCTGAACTGTCAATCCGATCGCCTTGAAAATCTCACCGCTATCGACCAGTGATTTTATGAGTGCATTTTTTTTAGATACCTTTACTACTGTTGCCAGAAGCTCGACAATTTTCCGGTCATTGTCAGCATATTCTTTAAAGGCAAGCTTAAGGGGTTGATGATGAATATGCCCGGATGCATCGGCTCTTGTAGAGTAGGTTGCCAGAAATGCAAAAGGACGATTCGGGTCTTTACGGTTTTCCACCAGGTGGAAATGTATTCTGTCTTTGTGAATAACACCGGGTGCAATACTAACAAGTAAATCCTCTACCGAGCCATTAAATGTACTTATCAATGATGAAAATGATTTAGTCAGCATAGCCCAAATAACAGTGAGAAACTGCTTATCTGCCATGTCAACTCCTGTCATGGCAGGAAGCCGCTGAAGAATAATTTCAGCTTCATCATCCGGAAAGCAGAGTACTACTTTATCCCGTTTTTCCTCGATATCAGGCAAACTTTGCACAAAATGAATCCACAGAGCTGCAAATTCACGCCAGAACGCAAGTGAACCGGAGATATGAATCGAAGGATCACAGAGCCCCAGAACAAGCATCCACTGCAGCGGATTTTCCACGGTTTTATGCTTGAAGGTTTTGAATATAAGATTCTCAAGCGTGGTTGAATTGCCATTCGGGGAAGTTGCGCATTCTTCCCACTCTAAAGAGAGTGAACCATCAAAAAGTATTGTCGAAACCAGATGCTGAGGCATAAGAATTCCTGAGAGATTGTAATACGGGAAAGCAAAAAATATATAATGGAAGGGAAGCTGTTTAGATGGTTTGATGTGCTTCCCAGAAGACTTCTATCGAACCTGAGATAAATACGCAGTCCCGAATTACGTCGGGGACTATCGGCCCGGTGAAAACGAATGCAGCTACTTATCAAACAGAAAAATTTGACATCCTAAAATTTATCTGGTAAGATTCTAATAAATACTAATCTACGCAATAATAATTTTCAGGGTGGCAGGACCTTTAAAATTATTTTCAAAGGACAAGTTAGTAAACTAATATATGCAAACAGTTTATCCCTTGTGCCGATATTCAGGAAAATGCAGATTTTTCAACAGTTGTTTGAAAAAAAAATCTTATAAGTAACAGAGATCTATAAGATGCATTTCTGTGCGCAATTATTTTGTACTTTCACCCATTTTTTGTTTCTAAGAGAAAAAATCTCATTATTGATAACAGTATGTTAATCATCGGAGAGAAAGAATGAAATTCAAATCGATTTTCAGATTGGCTGCAATAACAACGATTTTGGGAAGTATGCAGATGACAGTGGCCGATACCGTTACAGTTCCAATAAAAGCTTTTGGTTATGGTGTTATAAATTCGGTTGCTATCTCTGCGGATGGAAAGAGAATAGTTCTTGGTTCAAATAATCAGGCTCAACTCGTTGATGCACAAAATGGTAAATATATCAGGACTTTTTCCGGGCATAAAAAAGAAGTAACTTCTGTAGCCTTCTCTCCCGATGGTTCAAAGGTGCTTACAGGTTCTCTTGATTGTACAGCTAAACTATACGATGCAAACACAGGTAAGATCATCAGAACTTTTTCAGGACATACATTTTCGGTTAATATAGTAATTTTTTCCCCTGATGGTTCCATGGTTTTTACCGGTTCAAATGATGCAACTGCAAACCTCTGGGATGTTTCAACAGGCAACCTTATCAAGACCTTTTCAAAGACTGCATATTATTTTGCCTCCGCAGCATTTTCCCCCGACGGCTCAAAGGTGCTTACTGGTTCCTCGATTGATAATACTGCAATACTTTGGGATGTTGAGAGTGGTAAAAGTGTAAAGACATTTTCAGGTCATAAGTCAGGCATTAATTCAGTAGCTTTTTCGGCGGATGGTTCGAAGATACTTACCGGTTCTTATGATTACACTGCAAGGCTTTGGGATCTGTCTACTGGCAGTGTTATCGATACCATTTCGGATAAAAATGTCAGATCCGTAGCCATTTCATCTGATGGTTCGAAGGTGCTTATCGATGGAGCAGATAGAACTGCATCGCTTTGGGATGTATCAACAGGAACGATCATTAAAAAATTCCCAAATGTTTTATCAGCAATCAGTTCGGTATGTTTTTCCCCAGATGGCTCAAAAGTGCTGACTGGTTCCCGTGAAAAAACAGCTACACTCTGGGATGTAACCACTGGTGATACTATCTTTACTTTTTCAGAGCACATTGCAAAGATTAATTCGGCAGTATTTTCTCCTGATGGCTCAAAAATAATCACAGGTTCAGATGATTACACTGCCAAACTCTGGGATGTTTCGACTGGAAATGCGATCAGCACATACCTGGGGAGTAACGTATTCAATCTTTTTTATATCAGTTCTGTAGCCTTTTCCCCCGACGGGGCAAAGGTACTGGCAGGCTCAAATGCCGATACGGTAAAACTGATAGATATCGCTAGCGGAACTGTTATTACCAGATTCTCCGGACATACAAAGGTCGTTAATTCAGTAGCTTTTTCTCCAGATGGCTTAAAAGTCCTTACTGCTTCGGATGATACCACAGCAATACTCTGGGATGCTTCTTCGGGGGCTGTTATCAGAAAGTTTACAGGACATATAAAAGCTGTAAAGTCAGCATTATTTTCTCCAGATGGCACAAAAATACTCACCGGGTCTGCTGATAGTACTGCCCGGCTTTGGGATGTATCCACGGGTACTATTATAAGAACATTTTCAGGACATAAAAAGGCTGTATATGAGACCGCTTTTTCTTCGGATGGTTCAAAAGTACTTACCTATGATCTTGACAGCCTCAGACTCTGGGATTTGTCTACCGGTACTGTTATCAGAACATATTTAGAAGATGAACGTGTAATCAATTCATTATGTTTTTCTTCGGATGATTCAAAAATTCTTGCAGGATTTTCTGATTACAGTGCAAAACTTGTGGATGTAAAAACCGGTGCAGTGCTCAGGACCTTTCTGGGGCATATTTTTCAGGTTAATTCGGTAGCTTTTTCACCTGATGGGTCAAAAGTACTGACAGGTTCTGATGATTGCATGGTAATGATTTGGGATATTTCCGATATCCCGACGCGTATTGTTCGTAAGGAATCATCATATCAAAGCTGCAGCTGGCCGGCTTATTTGCAGAATAATAAACTTTTGCTTTACAATCTATCAGGACGGATAAACAGTCCCAATCTTATCATTTGCAATGCGCAGGGCAAAACAGTGGCTAATATCAGATCTAAAACATCCGGTGTTGCAGAAAAACATGAATTTATGCTTTCAGAACACCTTGCTAAAGGGGTTTACTACTACAGACTGGAAAATAAGGGGACTGTTTTAATGAAAGGAAATTTTTTAGTAGTAAAATAGGTTCTTCTTTTTATTGTAGATTTTTTTGGAATAGAGAGGATATCGTCTGATTTCACAGTTGCGAAGATATCGTAACCTCTCATAGCTGTTTTACAGTAGAAATACAACTGAATGAGGGATACACCCGTTAGCTCTCGTAATTCGCTCATGGTCGTTCTACAACAGAAGTAAAATTACTGAGCCAAGCCGAACCGAAATCACATAAATCATATTGTTAACTTGCTCTTCTGGTCTGTTTTCTATCAGAAAACATTTTATTTGCTCTCTTACACTCTTTTGTTATAAGAATGCTATCCAAAGGTATATTGATAATAGATGGACAGACAATAAATTCAAGGAGAAAAAATGAGCAAAAAACTCTTGTTCCTGGCGTTAATGTTTATTAACATCGGATATACCTTTGCAGTAAATGAAATATCAATTCGCAAGGATATTTCTGAAGACAGAACAAAGCCAGGATATATCTCATCTGCAACCCTATCAATTGAACCGCAGGGAGGATACGTATCGGAAGCTTTGTATGTTGAATATACCGATCGGGCTGTTTACTCAGGCAGTAATGTCGAGATTATCCATCGATTTAATCTACCACGGGGGGCTGTTGTTAGGGATCTGTGGTTGTGGATAGGGGATAGTGTTATGCAGGCTCAGATAAAAGACACCTGGACTGCGCGTCATATTTATGACAGCATCACGTCTTTTAAAAGGGACCCGGCATTTCTTAATGTTACTGATGGACAATATGAATTGAGAATTTATCCTCTGGAATCAGGGAAAGTACGAAAAATAAAAATGGAATGCCTTGTGCCGGTTTCATTTTTCGGAGAGCAGGCACAGGTTGATTTACCATACTCGTTTCTATCTGCTGACAATAGCACAAAAACACCTCTGAGAGTTCTGTTTAGATATGATAGCAGGTTGGAATATGGTTTTAAAATTTTAGAAGCAGGTACACTTGAATACAAACAGATACAAGACACGTTGGGAATGCATTATTATGAAAGCAATATTTCAGATATTAAAGAATTACCAGGTCTTACTGTTACTTATAAGGAGTCTTTTCCTAACGGGTTTTCATGCTCGCGGGAAGCAATTAAAAGTGGTTCGGTTTATTCAGTAGGTATTTCTCCTGGCAAAATTTTCAATTCGGATTCATCTAAACAGTGTTCAAAACGACTATGTGTCGGAATAGACTTAAATGGTAATTATGGTACTTTGGGTATCGATGCCATAAGCAAAGGTTTTAGTGCTTTGCAAAATGAATTGTCGGACGGCGATAGTATAAAATTTGTTATTTCTGGAGAAGGCTTGATCGATACATTTCCTGATGCAGGTTTCATGAGTGCAGTGGAAGTAAAGGAAACACTTGGGAAAATGCTTGATGGGTCAAAAGTAGTTTCAAAAATCAAGAGCAAACCTAAATTAAGAATCTTGTTTTGTGATCCTTCGGGAAAAGATTTTATGTTTCCGGGACTGGAATCGTTAGCGCAATGCAGTATTGCTACAGACTTGATGAGTGTATTACCGGTACTATCGAAATTTGATATTGCTGCAGCTTATAGATACGGCTACGAAGATGAGCTTAATGACAATGATGCTGAGATAGCCCGAACGCACATCTTAGAGTACATGAAAGCGGGGGGGTATTTTCTCTCCTATTTAGATTATAATCGGAGAAATGAAAAAATTGCTTTACAGTTAATTGAAAACTTACAGGTTCCCACAGGATTCAAGGCATCCACTCTGACAAGAACTCCCAATGGATATATCTCTGATGGTTTCCCAAATTCGATTTATTTTTACACTAGCTGTCCTTTAAAATATACTGATTCAAAAGTGATTCCTGAAATGGTCAATACCGATAATGAACCAGTGGTTATCAGCAAACAATTCGGCAGCGGGTATCTCGTTGTCAATGGAATGTGGCCTGGTCATATCGATGCAGGTCTGAAACAGCAATTGCACACTGCACTGTTAGGTTTGAATCGGGCCGGAAAAAATTCTCAGATTAACGAGCTTTTCCAGACGGTTTGTGCAATCAATAATGATCTTCATTTTACAAATGTTATTGTAATGAGTAATGCTGATGCTCTGGTTACATCGGACAATCTTGTTAATAAATTATCCGAAATAAATCAATCCAATTTCAAACAATTACCCCAAACTCATTGTATATCTCTGCTTGACGGCACAATCTATCTACCTCCCATTTACACCGAAAAAAATGTGAATTACTATGGCAGTGGTTACTTATTGTCAAAAATTGCAGAACAAACAAACGGATTGTATTTCGGTATACATGAATATGACTGGAAGACCATTTACGGAAGTATCTTAAATGCTGCTTCTGTTCCTGTTAATAACATATCCTGTAAAATGAAGTGCAATGGAGTTGATATTGCACAGGAAACGGTAATGCAACCAAATATGCTTAATCAGAAACTCAATTCAAGCCGTTTCTATACTGTTCAATGTAAAGACTGCGAAGTAATCGAAGCTGAAATAGCAGGAATAAAAGCTGATAATGATTCAGCGGTCAAGAAAACTGTAACCATAGAGACTCGTGATATTCTGAATCGGGAGCGTAGTTTTCTATCAGCTGAACACGCAAATGATATTATGTTGAAAATGCTTCAATCAGTACCCTTGGATACTCAGGCGATTGTAAAATTTGCATTGGAACATCGGCTGATGAATGATTTTACTGCATTCATTGCGCTGGAACCCAATGATTCCCTCTTTTTCATGCAGAATCCTTACGACGAGAGTAAATACAAAACGAATGTTTCTGTAAACAAAGCTGTTCTTAAGCAATTTGCTGTACGAGTACTGAAAAAACTAAAAAAGATTTCATTAGTGCTTAACATTCCGCACAATGGAACAATTCAGGTAAGACTTTTTACTATTGATGGTCGATTGGTTTACCGTCATGATGTATCATGCGGTGCAGGGTCTATGAATATTACGCTTGCAAATAGACAACTCGGAAAAGGAGTGTATATTGCAGTAGTAAAATACCGTTCTTATGGGATCATAAGCAATTCAGTTCAGACTCGTATTGAAAAGTTTACTATGGAATAGAAGCAGAGAAATCATAAGCGCGAAAGTTGTATTGTTAATGAGGCCCAGGTGGAAGTACGCTCCGGAAAAAAACGGCGGAGCGTACTATTTTATCATTGGGCAACAACTTGCCGATACCGATACCGATAGCGACACCGATAGCGACCGCAAGTCCGACTCTCCATTGATCTGTTCTAAAGATTGGAACAGAATGTATCAGATGTAGTACCTTTCTCTATACATTTTTTTTAATTTCTTAATTCCTCAATGAATCTTCAACTGTTGAAATTGGTTTGAAAAATGAAATTTATAAGCGTAATAACTGTTCTTTTGCTTTCTACATTCTTTTCAGCTTTTGGCAATCTCACTGTTCATGTGCTTAATCCCTGGGAAAAAGATTCTGCCAGAGCTAAATCACCTGTCTATATTCAGTCCAGTGAAACCGGGTGGTATCCGGGTTCTCAGATGAGTGTGGACTTCGGTAACTGGCTAATCTTTACGTTTAAGAGCACTGAAACCACATCCAATGACCGCTTTCAATTAATGAGTACTATCCCTACTAAGGATGATACTTATGCCAATCGCCTGACCTACACTGGTGGAACTTCACAAATAATTTTTAAAGATATTTTTGCAGGCCATGAGAGTGCAACTGATATATGGCTCATTGTAAATGATACGACAAAGCCTCCTCAGATTCAGTTTACATCACCTCCGTGTAAAGTTTTACGTTTTTTCAAGCCATGGGATCTTGGTGGTGCATATATTGATGTAAAAGATATCGGCACATTCAGAATGAAAAGCCTGGGAGATTACTGCGGGTGGTTGACATCTAAATTTGGTGTTGATTCGGATAGCCTCTCTGTAAAATTCCGGAATACAATTGACAGCACATGGTACGGTTCCGGTGGGTCTGGTAACAATGGGTATATTGATCTGAGTTCGGTACTTTCTAAAAGTGATACAGTATGGATTCTTGCAAGTCCATCCGGGCCGCCGACAATAGGAGCTACTTTCCCTGGTAAAATAGGAGATTGCAGCTCCCATACGATTAGCATCAAAGCTTCGTGATATCGATACTGCCCATCTGGGCTTTAATAAGGATGTTTGTCACAGCTGGGTTGGTACAGGTATCTGGCCGGGGCTTGTCAAGAAACATCTGGGTAGTGATGGTAAACCTGTATTAAACGATACGGTTACCTGTTTACAAAAAATCGACTGGTTTGCAGCAGAGGATTTCGGTAACGGTTATACAAATGAAAAATGTTACAATGTGACTCTGCATAAAAATGATGAAGGACTTTATGAATACGATACAAATGAGTTCTTTCCCCTCGATTCATTTCAGTTTCTCGATGATAACAAAACAATTCCGAATCCAAATTATAATTCAGGCAGTCATAATATCTCGTTTTCAATGGAAACAGGTGCGGAGTTTGAGTATGTAAAGGGACAACAGTTTTATTTCAGAGGTGATGATGATGTCTGGGTGTTTATCGATAGTGTACTAGTAGTCGATATAGGTGGTATCCATGCTCCGGCTGAAGGCAGTGTTGATCTGGATACTCTGGGACTTACTCCTGGAAAAACATATTCATTCAAACTGTTCTTCACTGAACGGAACTGCTGCGGTTCAAGTTTCAGAATGGTTACTTCAATAAATCTTCGGACTTCAAGCAAACTTTATTATACAGATTCACTACTTACTCCAGGTACAATCAAATATGATATCTATGAAAAAATCACTCAAGACAACATGGCCTGCGATGCTTCCGATTTGATAATTGATACTGTCAGAGCGACTGTGGAACTCTATATTGAAGGGCCTTCGTTTAACACTCCGCATAAATTGTCATCCGGAATTTCGTATGGAGGCATAACGGTTCTCTCCGATTATTCAGGTGTTATCATTGATGAGCCTTCGATTACCGGACTGGATGCCGGTGATTACCTGATTCATTTTTATTCTACTAAAGACAGATCGATGGAAGGCACCCTGAAGTTTACTGTTACCGATAGACCAAGGATAAACAATCCGGTAAAAACGGCTGCTTATTTTTCGGATGGTAGTGGTTCTGTTAATAGAGCAGAGATCTATTTTACCGATACGCTCAGCATGATTCCTGATTCAATACGCCTTTTCTGGCCTTCCACCAAAGATAGTAAACTTGTTTTTAGTAAAAGTATTATTATAGATTCGACTAACAAACGGCATATTACTGTTCGTTTGTCAGATCCGTTTCCTAAGGAGATAACAACATACAGCGGCGCAAGTGCTCAAATGGGAAAATGCTACTTTAATGATTCTACATATAAAACTAACCCTCTGTTAACAGTTCCATTTTCCATTGATGACAGTGTTGGCCCGCTTATAAAGAGCGCAATTCTTATCGAAAAGATCGGTTCTGGAAATGATACGGTCTTACTTACTTTCAGTGAGCCATTAAAAAATGATACGTTTACTGGAGAATCACTCATTTTGTTTAAAAACGGGAAAAAAATTACTCTTACTATGTTAAAGACGATCCCAAGGGGAGATACAACAGTTTTCGTAATCGAGGATGAGAAAGAAAACGTTCCTGAAATGCATGACAGTATTGCTTTGAACAGTGATGGCCCAGTGTGCGATATTTATGGAAACAAGGCACATCCGGAAAACCGGCCGGTTCCTTTTACTTTGCGCAAAACTCCCGGTAAAGTAATCTCCGCATATTACCTCGATCCTGATGCCGATGGAATAGTGGACAAAGCGATACTGAGATTCAATAAAAAGGTTCCTTTATCTGAAGTTAAAACTACTTTTTCCTGGGTAAATACAATTAAAACTTCAACTCTTGATTCAACCAGATTCAGCTATGGGAAAAACAGTACAGAAATTACGGTCAATCTTTCCGGGGCATTTTCTCAAAAGTCGATTCTTACTTCAGGTGCAATGTATGTGTATGTCGAATCTGTCGTAAATAAAGAGAGCCAAAGTGCACTGGTAAACGATAGCGCTTCTCCGGTACTGACATCAGCAGAAATTCTTCCGGGTATGCGCAATGGGGTAAAAACCGCTGATACCCTGGTTTGCAGCTTTTCTGAAGAGATTCGGGATATTAAGTGTACGAGCCCATTTCTCTTTTCGAGAGCTGATCAGGAACAGAATACGGAATACCATATGTCGCTTACAGCCGCCAGAAATTCCAAAGAGAAATGGTATTTTGTGATCGATGATATCAAAGGTGTTGAATTTCCTGAAAGTAATGATTCAGTATGGATAAATGATACGTGCGGGATTTCTGATACGTTATCAAACAAGCAGACCCTTCATGATAATCACCGCGTAGCACTTAAAGTGAATCCTCTTCCGGTTACTTACAGTGTAAAAGTAGGTCCGAATCCCATTCATTTACAGGGTGATGATAACAATAGGGAAGCTGTAATGAAAATAGAACCGTCATTTAAACTCAAACAATTTGTAAAGTTCAGCATAGACATTTCGATTTTTGATCCGGTTGGAAATTTGGTTTTTAAAGATCATATAGAAAGTCAAAATTCTCCGACAATGACCGTTCTGGTTAAATGGAATGGTCGTAACAGGAAAGGTCGGATGGTTGGCGCCGGGACCTATATTGCGATTGTAGAAGTTAATGATTTGTTAAGGAATATGGTGAAGACTGAGCGGGTTAAGATAGGGGTGAAGCGGTGAGCTTTGATGGGGAGATTGTTTTGTTTGTATCAATAAAATGATTTATCTCGCCCTTTGAGGACTCATAAGAAATTCGTATAGCAAGGCACTTACAATTAGGAAGCCTCATATGAAATGTCGTAGTCATGTGACAAGCGACCTCACCCGCATAAGAATGCGACCTCCGGTAGTATTAATATTCTTATAAGGAACACCTATCAGAGAGGTATTATTGTTTAAATGTCATATTGTGAATCCGGTGTTTAGCCGGAATGTGGTTTCGCGAATTCGAAACAAAAATTGCCGGAAATATCTCGCCCCTTCAGGGCTCGTAGAGTATACGCGTTAAGTTAGGATTTACACTGTGATAGTCCTTACCCCGAAGGGGTTTCTGTCACACCAGCCCAGGATTTTCTATCCTGGGTAAATTAGAATTAACGATATCCCATTTTACCCTGAAAAGGTTGCGTCTGCTCCTAATCCCATAAATACACATGTTCTATAGCACAAGGTAGGAAACCTTGTGCTGACAGACGGAAAGCCCTTCGGGCTAGGGAAAAGAAGCGGAAAGAACTGACTTACAAATCATCGAGGAGCATATTCGCGTTCCAAACATTATACTCTGATATTTGTATTACGATTTGTCCGATTAAGGAGGGGACTCCCGTTTTTTCACGACGCCCCCTGGTTTGCAGAATATCTTTGAACAGTGAGTTACATCATAGCATTTACAAATTGATACACATCGATCGCCTTCTCTGCAATAGTTCCATCTGCTAAAGAGAGATACCGTCTTTCCATATCGGTCGGGGCGATATGCTCGATGACCTTATCCTTATCGAATGGACTTCCTTCCATATTGGGATAAAATGCGCTCATCTTTATCATGAGAGGTCTCCTGTTATGTGTGTTTAAAAGAGTGTGTAGAATAGCACTTTTGTAATATATCTTTTGACAGAATAAGGAGAAGAATCGTTACAAAAGAATATATAGATGTAGATCCAGAGCATATGGACTATCACATTAACTACCGATGCGGTCGTTCTTAAAATTTGTTCTCTATAATGTATCACTTCGATAGTAGAACTACAAGTCATGAGGAGTATAATCGCATCTTGAACAATGGATTTTAGTAATACAGATGTTATTATTGCGTCAAACGACCTCTTCGCGCAGGAGCGCTGACTTCCCCTACCAGGGACGTATTAGTGTTTTACAATGTCACTGGTAATTTCGGTTGAGTTAAAGATAGTACCAGTTCATTTTGCTGCTAATGAAGCACTATGTGGGTCGACACGCTATCATTCTCCTCATACTCCGTAATACAGAATCAATATTTTCTAAAACTTCTTCATTATCGAATCTTATTACATATAGACCTCTTGAAGCGAAAACCACATCTTTTTTATGATCAATTTCTTGTTGAGAATCTTCCTTATGATAAAGCCCATCAACTTCGATGACCAGTTTTTTCTCATGACAAAAGAAATCAGCAATGAATCCTGCAATGATCTGTTGTCTCCTGAATTTTAATCCGTCTAATTTTCTGTTTCGCAATTGGTCCCATAAAATCTTTTCCGCAGGAGTCATATTTTTCTCAATGTGCGGGCTTGTTGTAATTTCGAGGTAGTGGTCTTTTGAAGAAATATTACACCACTTGATATTTGTTTTGTACCTGCTTTTTCCATATATCCTCATCTTTCAAGAACGAAATAATAGATCTCTTTTTATCTCAAAAACAGTACCTGTTGCGAGTTTCTTTCTTAGAAACTTTCAGCAAAGGGAATTAAACGATCGATTTTACGTGCATAAATGAGAACAATTATACCTCTCCGATAGGCGTTCCTTGAAGAGTACTAGTACTACTGGCAGGTCGCATTCCTATGCGGGTGAGGTCTTCATGAAACGAAGCAAGCAGACCTCATTCTTCACAAATACTACTGTGTAGCATGACTACTTATTCTGATGATTTGTTTGGTGCGCTTAAAACGACCTCTTAGCGCAGGAGTGCTGACTTCCCCGAAGATACGTCATCAGATAACTCCTAATCTATTGGCTAACTCCCGAAAGTTGGAAAGCTTTGAGTAACCAAGTAATTTAAAAGCTATCAATTCTTAAGTAAACACAAATACCAATAAATCCCGAACCTGTCAACAACATCCGCGGCTAATGGATTCCAGGGCAATGGTCCTAATTCGTGTAAAACATGTCCGTTTTCTTTTAACAATGAGTATGCTTCTATTAAATCCTTTTCATTATCAAAATCAATCCCATAACTCATTGTTGGCCATTTTGCGCTTAACATATCATTTTTAATTTTTTCATCTTTAGATTCACTGACAGCAAATACTTCATTTCCATTCTTCAATAATGCAGCATGCAGATATGTTCCGTCCGGATTCTTTTCATTGTATCCAAGTTCCAATTGAAATGCCTTCATATAGAAGCTTACAGCATCAATGCTATTTACCACATACAAAGTAGCGCCAAGTTTCAAGGTTTACTCCTTTTTGTTTTGTGTGCCATAGATAGCGCACAATTTTAATCACAAATTGCCCGGGGGAGATTTGCACCACACACCCTTCAGATTAAAATAATAGAAGTAAACAGAAAATGCATTGATTTATGTATGTTTCGAAGTAAATTCGCTTTGGAGAGAATATGGTTATAATACATAGTACCTCTTGAAAAGCTCGTTCAAGGTATAGCAGAACACATTGAGACTCGAGTATCGGTTTTGTTAAGCAGCCGTTTTTTTCTTAACAGGTTTCTTATTGCAATAAAGTATTTTTTCACCTCACCAATGTTACTGCTTCAGTGGACCAAGGATAAATCTTGCCCGTTCAATCCGTAACATTTCATACGGTGACATAAATTTCACATTAAGGCCGATACAAACTTCGGGAATCTTTATTCGTCTTAAGGAGCCGGAAGGTTTTTCATGAGTTACAACAGTGTGTCCATGCGCCAGAGCAAATGCGACAAGATAATAATCTGCTACCTGAAGGAATGTGTTTACAGCCGCAGGTTCATATTTCTGGCTGGTCACCCAGGCACTGACATCCCGAAGTGCCGGTAAAATAGCAGTATCTGGTTTGATAAAAAATTGAGCTCCCTGTTTCTCAGCCCAATCTGTTAATTCATCCGAACCAGCAATTATTTCATCTCCAACTTTTTCTATGCTGTAAACCCTTTCTACTGTGTTTTTTTCTATCAACCATTCCCAGAATGCAGGACAGAAATCAAAACCATAATGAAGATTTTTCGCCTGAATAAAAACATTAGCATCAAGAAGGTACGCCATCAGATAACTCCTAATCTATTGGCTAACTCCCGAAAAGTAGAAAGTTTTGAGAATCCAAGTAGTTTAAAAGCATCCCGATGTAAAGTTTGTCCCTCCATAGTACTTACTATTAAAGCCCGTGCGAAACGTTTACTTATTCTTGCTGCCTGGGTTAAATAAAAATTCCCGCCACGCTTTTTTATAATCTCAAGTATCCGCTGATATTCAGCAGTATAGGCATTTGTAAAACTTTCCAGGTTTAAGTAACCCAGGTCATAAATACGCCGCAAGATTACAAGCGTGCTCACTTTAAATAGTCGTGCTAAACGTGTCGTTTGGTCAGAGAGCTCAGAATCTGGTTTAAATTCCTGATGCAAGAAATCTTCCGGAACTAGCATTTCTGCAGCAACACGATTACACCAGTTTTCGATAGTATTTGTCGGGAATGTAAAGGGGCTGCTATCGGAAAGTGCTGTTTTTCCAAGCCAGATGTGAGCAAGTTCATGTGCCAATGTGAACATCTGTGCAGATTTTGTATCTGCGCCATTAATAAAAATAAGGGGTGATAGTGGATCTGAAAGGGCAAAACCCCTGAATTCCTCATGATTGAGTTTGCGGCTGTTATTATTGCCAACTACGCCACTCACCATAACTAAGATTCCAGCTTCATCTGCTTGTGCAATGAATTGCCTTAGTGCATCCTCCCAGGTTGCAAGTTGGCGTCGTGTTTCAATGTCAAATTTAAGTACATGTCTGATATGTTTTGCAACGTCTTTGATAGAATTATTTAACGTAACTGAACCAACATACGAGCTGGGTGATTCGTGCATAGTAAGTGCAAATTCACGGTACCATTCCTGTCGTTGCTGGCAAAGATAGATTGTATCCAATAAATCGGGGCTTGGGTGCCCAATACTAGAATTTTCAGTTGTCCTGAAATCCGGAATCGGGGTTTCTTCAACAGGTGGAATATTTAAAAACAGATATCCAATAGGGACATGGACATGTGCTGCAAAATGTTCTAATTGTTTGAGTGTTGGTGTTTTTATCCTGTTTTCCCATGAAAGAAGCAGTGGAATACGTTGAGCTACTATTTGAGTAGTCAGCCCGGCGCGTTCACATGCCCATCTGAGTAGTTCAGGATTTATTTCAACTCGCATTGCGTATACTCCGGCGGTTGTAATAACAACTTTTTTGAATCACCTGAGTTTTTTTTCAGTGATAGATACGGTTTGCAACTGTTCTTTTGAGATCGTCCTGGGATTCCACCTCCTTTTGCGATCAGCTCGTAGGATTCACCGTTTTGTTGGAATAGAATACCAATCGCAGGTTCATGCAGATATAAGACAGAGGTGGTTAAGCCTTGATTTATTTCAGATTCCATTAGAATCCCAATTTTGATTTGAACAGATTAATTGGTAAATATACCTACTTGCAATTATGTATGAAGAATTTAATTACTTCTTATTTTCCTATTTAGGGGGTATTTTTCAATGAGTTCATATATCTGAAGTCATTTAGTTGCTTTGGGATATTTTAATTTAATTAGGTTTATTTTCCCAATAGATTTGGGTGTAGAATTGGTAAAATCCACATGCCTCACTATAGTATTTACGACTATTGATTAGAATATTTAGTCTTTCTGTTCGAAATTGATCAAACCATCTTGAACTGGATGGTGATTTTTAGAATACATAATTTTCGAATTATTCTTCCAAAAGGTAGTATTCTGATAAATGGCAGTAAAGGTTATAGAGTTATAAGCAAAATACCTCTTTAATCCATTCATCATATTTGAATGGGCCATGAATTGATTGAAAACAACCTCGACTCTCTTTAATATTTCTATCAAGATTGGTAGCAACCCAATTCACTGTACAAATTACTTTGTTTGTATCATGGATAACACCTTTTATAATGCCGAGATGTAATATTTTGATACCCGTTTGACCTCTACCTTTCATTCTTTTAATAGCAATCCTATCTCCGGGTTTCATGTCAGCAGCCCTCAAAGGTTGCTTACCATCTTCCCAGCCAAGCATCCATATTCCTTGTTCAACAAATCTTTCATCCCGTGGATCATTTCCACCTTCCCAAGCTGCACCTACAACCCAATAATGGTACATAGTACCTCCATTTTATATTTTTATTATGATTTGTTGCGGAGGATCGTATAATTTAGATTTACTGATTTGCTTTTTAAAACCAAGCTGTAGTAATTCTTTTTTATATTTGTTAAACTCCATGTCGGGCATCCTGAAATCAAAAATGATACTATCAATTTCATCAATTGGATTATAAGAGTATTTGAATATGTCGCTTTTTAGATTTTGACTTTGCGTTATATGCATTATTCGAATCTCTCTTTCATGGCTAAATGCAGTTCTCTTATACATCAAAGCTTCTACCCAACCACGTCCTGATGTATTTAAAAACTCTATTTGTTTAATAATACTGGCAATTTGTGCAGAAGTCTTGTATTCAACTTTTCCAATGAAACATAATGATGATTGTCTCTCTATGCTGCAATTGCAAGTATTTGTAAGAGAATTGAATAACTTTCTTGCCGTTGTTTTTATCCTTACTCCATCTTCATTTGTTGAAAAGATTCTCCATAAAGCATCTGAACTACCTTTACGCGACCAACATTGGCCATAAATGTTATTATACATTGTATGCGTAGCTATTTTATTATCAGGTGTAAGGAAATTTATTTTTTTTAACATTTTTTCAAAAGGATCTTTCCAAAGGTGGGGTTTAACCAAAACATTTTGTTTATTTTTAAACATTTCCAATAAATAATTAACAGACATTATTCTGTAAATTGGGATGTCAAAAAGATCTTGGGTAAAATTGATTAAGCTTTCTTCAGAAATTTTAAGCATTTATTTCCTCCGATTAAGAAGTATTAAAACAATGAGAGTTGTCTTAAAAAGCAATATAAAATTTGGCAATTACAAAATAAAATTGTAAAAGAATTGAGGGCTTTATGGATCAATATACCAATAAATATCACAGAAGTGCCTGATCTCAGTATTCGCAACTGACTAATAAACGATTTATATGAGGTGGATGAGTGACTTAAAGATAACCTCACATGTGTGCTGGAACTACAGTATGGGTTTTAAATTGCCAAATCTAAAACCACCTTCATTAAAGCACTATTGTAAGCAGTACAATCGAAACCTGAAAATTTGATGAAGTTCCCAAAAAATGTAAAGGTGTATAAGAAATGAATCGACAAAAATGCTCTGTAATAGAAAATAATATATGAGTTTTCTTGCAGCCGAATAAACAGAAACCAAAATAAAAATCCGTAAATCTTTAACGATCTCTAAAATTTTTTCTCCGCGTGCCACTATTCTTTTTCCGGGCCAGTCTGGCATTGGCCAACAACGGGACCGTGCACTGACTGAAGTTTTGCAACTATAAAATTTTTATTCTCCTTTGATTAGCGTAGCAAATTTATGGCTGCTGATGTTGTAAGATGTGCTACCTATTTCAATTTGATTTTCGAATTTTCGATTTAATTAATTCGATTGCAGTAATAAATTCTCTAGTGTCTAAAAAATAATTTGGATATGCTTTTTGTAGTGAATCAATATTATCTATTGAAACTAATACCGCTTGTATTTTATTATCTTTTTTAAATTTTTTTTCCGTTGCAGTGTATTCTATATTTGCTTTTTCGAATTGATCTTTAGCGAACCTGGTAACTCTTACTCTACTTTTAGATATATCTAGGACTATTAAATAGTACTCATCTTTAAAATTATTATTTTTAATATGATTAGCAGCAACAGTAAAAGCTCTTAATTTTTCAGAAATAGTCAACCGTGAATATTCATTCATTGCTTTTTCAAAAGTTTTATTTTTGGTCAAATGCGCGTATTGAAAGACTAATGTTGAGTTTTCAATATAGGCAAAAGCTGAACTTACGATTTTAAAAAAATCTAAGATTTCTTCAGGTCCCTCACTTGATTTAAGTGAGTGATTAATAAAAGTTCCCATTGTCTCTACTGCTGTCGCCCAGGCATGTTGAAGTTTAGTTCGTATTTGTAACTCTATCCTTAAACCATTCGAATCGGGAAATTCGAAGCTGTTGTAATTGTATATTTTATGTATACCTCTATAACCAGATTTTTTTGGTGTTAAAATGTAATCTTTACCTGATAAAACATTGTGTCTTAATCTTTTCTGTGAAATGTTATCATTAAATCGCTTCAAATCACTTAGTGACTCAAGAACAACTCTTATACCTGCTATGTCTTGCATTCTCGAAAGTTGCATCGAATTTTCACGTTGTAATTTCGAAATTATCGAAGGCGTTCTTTTAAGTCTTTGAGCAACAAAGCCTTTGAATTTATTTCGTTTTAATTCATTTCGTAGTAATGCTTGGAATGTATTTAAAACAGGAACATGGATAGTCCTAAAGTAAGTTAAGACATCTTGTGCTTTTATGTATTCTTCTCTTGTATGTAAACGATAAGCTCTTAAGCATTCACCAGCTTTATTAATTTCATTTTTTGAATATTTCATGAAATCCCATTGTGAAAAAAATATAAATTATAAAAATAAATTGGCTTATTATTAAGGGTTGCATTTCTTATGATGCTGCGTCGAATCGTAAGAAGTTGCACTTAATAAGTAAAATAATGTACAGAACATTTTTGGGTGTACTCGCATGGGATTCACTTTTTGTACGCTATTCAAAAATCAATATTCTTTTGCACACCATTCTTTTTTTACTTCTCTCCATCTATGCCAAGTAGCTTGCGCATTTTGCCTTCCCTTCGCCTTAGGGCAAAATAGTATATCATTGCAAGCACGCTCAATAAAACCACGCATGATCCAAATATCGTAATTGTATATCTCAAAATACGTTGCTCGCCAATAGTCACAGGCAATTGGTATTTCTTCTTTATTTCATCAAGTGGCAATGTTTCTTTAATGGATTTGTCTATCGCTTTAATTTTAACTGAATTATGATTGATAGCAATAAGTCTTACTATTTTCTCTTGATTGCCTGTTTTAATTGAATATCGGATTTCATTTGATGGGTTAAGGATGTTCAAAATAATTAGTGTTGTACCCATAACGAAGTTGACAAAAAGTGGTATTAAAAGCTTTTTCAGTTTATATGATTTAGAGAAGTCTTTCGAATAGCTTCTTTCGACACTTCCTATATTTGATATCCTATGACTAATTTTTAATCCATTGTCAAATTGGTGGAGGCAGATTGGGAGGTTACACTTTTCGATGTGTTTCTTAGGTTTAGGTAAGCTCACTTCAACTAAAGAATCAAAAGTAAGTAGTTCACCTTTTTTTAATATATCCCAAGTGAATTCAAGTGTGTCCGGTGCTATAATGTTAACTTCCGCACTAAGTCCAGCTGAATTTTGAGAAATGACAGCATGGAGCCATTTACATGAGTTTGGTGCTTTTATCTGCAAGGGTTTGTATATAATTGATTTATCAATGTCTGTATTTCCATCATTAATTATGGTAGCTCGAAAGAAGGCAACCTTTTGGCCCAGTGGTTGTCCTTTGAAACTTATTGAGATATCATCAACATTTAGGCCAAACGACCTGAATGTACATTGCAAATCTCTTCCAATCAGCAATAGTTTATGATTATTTCTCAATTTGAAAGTGTAAAATATCCCCATGATTCCTAACAGGACTGTCGATACAACTCCAAGGATTGCAAGTGTATTGCTTAAAAACATGAATTCTCTCCAGTATTAACACCATAGAAAATAGGCCCTTTTTGGTTCTGAATTTTTTTCGGATGCCTTCTGCCTTTTGTTTTGAACTGGCATTTGGGTTTCGCAAAACGCTTACTTATGAACTTCTCAATCCACCCAATCCCAGTTATTGTATAAACTTTGGTTCGCCATGCATGCACACTTAATCTCACTATCAACCAAATCTTAGGATTCTTTTCGCAGCATCCACAAAAATCCGCATCTAACCCACACACTCCAGATAACATTGCAAATAGAACAAAATGAACAAACACTTCTATTAGTGTACCCACTCCTGATCGGAGTATCAATCTCTTTACCTTATAATTACAAATAATATAATAGAAGTAAACAGAATAAAATTGATTTATGTGCATTTTGAAGTAAATTTGTTTTGTGGAGACAAAGAATCTTACAACGCATTGTCGCTCCGTCCTTCGCAATACTTACTATGGAGGAGGGCAATAAACGCAGATGTTATTGAAATAAAGAGGTCATTCCTGATATGCTACTAACAAAACGCAATTTATTTCTCGCATCACCAAAAGTACACTTGCCAATTTGACCAACCGCTTTTGACCTATGCTATACTCCGGCACTTTTCGCCTTTGTCGTTCTCAAGTGTATAAATCATATACTATCTTGTAAAATGCTTTCCATTACACGTACTCATCGCACATTTTTCCGAAAAATATCACACCCGCTTCGTGCAAACTGAAAAACCATCAATCCCGTACCAACCTGACCAAAAGTCCACAACTCTCGTTCATCGTGATTTTGAGCATTCTTGTCTGAGAGGTTGTTAAGTAACGAGTCTCTGCGCTATCCGCATCCCACCATGAAGTACTCCACCAATAGCCAGTTTGTCCAAACTCTTTGTAGTTTCCATTATTATCTCGATAACCACCAGGAAGAGCGGAAAAACCACTACTATTGTTCATATCCCCGCAGTTGGATCCCGTCGCTGTTTTACACCAATCCACCGATGCCGCAAGGGATGCTATCGATTGATTATTTGATAAACTGGTCCACTCGGAATCAGAAGGCACATGCCATCCTGAAGGTGCAATCTTCAGTTTCCAAAGCTTACAATGTCCTTATTTCGGACAAGTTTCGATCAATTTCAACTATACTAATTTGCATTTTACGGCAACAGGATTGCGGTCACCCTTTACAATGGCTTATTCTGATCATTGCAAACAGTTTTTTTAACCATAAATGTATGATTTTATCCCGTTAAAATCTTCCATCTCATAAGAAATACCGCAATTGTACCCTTTCATACACAGGGGGACGTTCATATTACCTCGGGGGAGACGCAGATGACTTAGGGGGAGATGTATTTTACCTAAGGGGAGAGTCATTTGACCTCGGGGGAGATGTATTTTGCTTCGGGGGAAACGCATTTCACATCGGGGGAGACGTAAACTACCAAGGGGGAGACTCATTTCACCTGTCAGAAATGGTTCATCTATCAAAAAAACACCATTATTGGGAGTTTTTAGAATTTCCTGTCTTTACATAAAGACTGAAAATCCTATAGTTATCGATAGAATTCTTGTCCGAAATCACTCGTTGAATCCCATATTGCTATTGTTCCATGTATTTGCCTACTCAAAAAAATACGGCGTAAGAAGGAATCTTACGCCGTTTGTCATTGTGTGTTCCGCTGATCAGCGCACTAGTGAGACTGACCAAACGCTATGACACTAAGGAAATGGATTGCAAATCGCGCTTAACTAATTAATGATTAATCAGCTACCCATGTCCATCCAACGCTCCAGTAGAAATAATTTGCACGCGCATTCGCTGGAATATCAATACGCCAGGGGTTTACACTGAAAGGGTAATCCTGGTCGGCAGTAAGTTCACTGGCAGGCACATCAAACATTTCGATATTCGAATCATAACTGCTGCTATAGTAACCCCTATTGTTGGAATAAAATGCAGTGAGATCCAGATCGCTGATCGTGTTGGTACTATTTACAAGATCCGGATTACTGTCCCAAAGGAGAACCACTCTCAAGTGCTTTCCCGCTGGCTTGTTCGATGGCACCCTGATAATGAAACTTTTTGCGTCGTTATCGCCTTGCCACCATGACCCTACATAGAAGCCATTGACCTCACCAGTACTCATACCAAGGGGGACTTCAGTGGCGTTTTCGGCATACGCGCGCGCATCACTACCAGATATAGCGCCGGCTCCGTCTCTACCATCTTCATTCACATTCCAATAATCGCCATCACAGTTGTGTGCTGTCAACATAACCGCCATCCTGACTGCTTCCGACCATAGCCAGAAATAGTTATTGCGGCTCCGACTTCTAACAATAGCGCATATACCGTTCGCGGTAGGCGCAGAATAGCTGGTGCCACAGGCAAGCCAGCTTCCTAAACAATTATCGGTAAATAAGCCTGTTGAATTGGGATGATGCCCCGGAGCAACAATGTGTGGCAATTCTCTATCACCTCCACATGGAATGCTCCCACCATTGATGCATGAACTATTAATAGGATCGGGATTTCTCGCCTGAGTGCATTGATTCATTACATAATTGGTCAGGTCTTGATGTTTAACATTCCCGACACTTAGTGAGTTATAGCATTGCCACATCACTTCTTCAGTATATCCGTAGTTTCCGGTGGGATTACAAAAAATTGGGTAAGGATACAGGTATGAAAAATCATCCATCGCGCGGAATTCATTTGTATTGGGATCAGCACTGTTTGTCATACTTCTGCTTATGCCCATGATATTATTATTGATAATCCAGGCCTGGTCACCTGCCTGATCATATGTCCAGCTATCCCTGTGGTAGTGGTTGGCGCCTGGAGAGGCATTCATAAGAGCAGTGAAGCACTGCTGTGTGTGATCGTCACCTGTGTTATCCTGATCAACAAATGCAGGAACAAGACCCTTGCAATTGATAGTGCTTGCCCACAATCCATCTTCAAATGTCGCTACATTGATCCCTGAAGCAGAATTGGCAGGAACAGGTCCCGGATTGTATGCTGAACTTGCTAAAGTGGAAAAATCATGATCTGCTAACTTCTTGGGCTCCACGTACTCTTCAATTGAACCAATATCCTGATCAAACATCATTTCCTTCAATTTTTCTTTTGTCATTGTCGTTACCATGACGCGATCGGTGGCTTTGGAAGCTTGGATCCCGTATTTCTTCTGGATTTTTTCAATAGATACGACAGGCTTCAGGTTGGCGACAGCCTTACTGTGCGCAATCTGTTCCGAAATACTTGTCAACTCTTTGTTCGGATGCTTTACGTGCGGCATCTTCATTGCAATTAGGACCTTAATGGGTTTTTTGTCATCACTTTTCAACTCATCACGTAGATTCCCCGTTATCTTGCCGTATTTATTCCGCTCGAATTCCTGTTCTGCTTTCCTAAGCTTATTCAGATCGGCACTTGATTTCACGGCAGGGTTGTTGGATTTTAAAAAGTACTTACCGGATTCAGTATCGAGCACTTTTTCAACCCGAATAACCTCATTGCCCAAAGCATTAGGGAAACTGAAGTACTTTGTGGATAGTATCTGCTCGCCTGAAAAGGAGATTCCTACTATAACGAGAACTATGAGTAGTTCTTTAAAGTTAATCATTGTCTTTCTCCAAATTAAGATATGTGTAAATTAGTTTTTTAAGTGCGTATCTATTGTATATGGGTATATCAGGCTCTTTACATGATCTCTTGGCTGAGAGCAAAGAAATATCATGCAGTTTACCATAGAAATACCGCGTTTGCATATTATGCTAACGTGCCGAATGGGGGTTCGCGAGCTCGTGAAATTCCCCCTTGCCGGAATGAAACCTGCCATAACCGTCTATACGGGGGTTGATTATATTTCATCCGGTTTTGCCCCATGATGCATTTGTAGTTCTGGGAATATGTTTTTTTTTTTTAAATACTTTGCAGTAGCGAGCTGAAATCCCGCAATACCGTTATCTGCATGGCATCTGTTTTTCAGCTAGACCTGCTTCTCCAATTGGAATTACCATGTCTTTTTCACTATCCCATATAACTTCAGTTTTTTGACAATATGTATTTTCATTTAAATATCAAAAGTGTAGTAAATTTTTACACATAAATATTGTCACAATGAAATTATTTGCTTTTCATTTTAATTTCAATTTTTAGCATGCACGTTTTTTGGGAATAGGTAAATTGACTCCAATTTCTCTATTCCACATCAATTCTCTCAATTTCGGGTACAACTTACCTTATATGCTAAATCTCATCTTCCAGTAGCCCTCTCCTTCAATTCACAAATCTGCAATACTCATTGGGTGGTTGCGTATTCTTATCGAATAAAGATATAATATAATGTAAATAATTTTTCTTGTCAAATCTGATCAGACATTAAGAAAAAAACGGTATGGTAGTTACTTATTGTAAGGTTTTTACAAAATAATCTAAGCATCTGATATTGCTATCAGTCACCATAGAAAAACAGTCCCCAATGAAATGTCCGAAGAGGTAAATTGTTTAAGTGCTTACCCTGGACAAAATAAAATCTGAAATGAATCAGATCTGTTTTACAGTGTACTGATACAATACCTACGAAAAACCCCTAGCCACATTGGAGAGGGACAAAGGGAAAGGTTACATTGTATGCAGCAAAAAGAAAGATAAAGAGATAACCACGGAAAGCACGAAAGGCACGAAAAAAGGATAGAAAAAGTAAACCCGAGTAAACGTGTAGCTTTTCATGAGAAAATATTTCTAAGTTCCTTTCTTATAAATATTGAAATTTGAGAAAGATTGTACAAATACAAAACTTGTTCCCACTCTCACTATCGATGACATTTTTATTTAGTTCCCACTGTCAAAAAAGCTGGAGTAAAGATCAACCACATTGGAGAGGGACAAAGGGAGAGGTCACATTGTATGCAGTAAAAAGAAAGATAAAGAGATAACCACGGAAAGCACGAAAGGAACGAAAAAAGGATAGAAAAAAAGTAATCCATGTTCTCAGCGACTTCAGTAGTCCCCGATTTTTTACTTCTAAAAAGATAAGCATTGATTATTCAGCCATGGTTTGGTATATTTTTCTCATGACCTTTTATTTAGGTCATATGACATAAAAAGGAGGTCGTATGATAGAACAGATTTTAGGCTCTATTAATAAAGAACGAATTCTTATTTATCTTATCGCAAGGAGCGAAGGTTACTCACGTGAAATAGCCAGATTTTTTGATACTGATCTGGCACCTGTTCAGAATCAAATGGAAAAACTGGAAACAGGAGGAGTTTTGTTCAGTAAAACTGTCGGACGCACCAGGGTTTATATGTTTAATCCAAGGTATCCTTTTCTCAAAGAATTAAAAGAGTTTATAAAGAAAGTTCTGGAGTTCTATCCGGAGCAGGAAAAAAATAAACTGCTAATGATTAGAAGAAGGCCAAGGAGAGCTGGTAAACCTTTATGAAAAAAATTTCACAAATGACCATAGGGGAGCTTGCTGCATTCATTTGCAACCACCTTGAGAAGAAAGGTATTAATGTGACACTTTCAGGTGGTGCTTGTGTTTCGATTTATAGTGAAAACAAATATGAATCTTATGATCTGGATTTTATTGAACAATCATTTGTAAAACGATCTCAATTAAAAGATGCTCTCAGGGAGATTGGGTTTGAGGAAAATGGGAGACATTTCACCAATCCAGATACGGATTTCTTTATAGAGTTCCCCCCAGGGCCTTTGTCGATTGGAGATGAACCTGTAAAGAAAATTGAAACTATGGAGTTCTCAACTGGAAATTTGCGTTTACTTTCTGCTACGGATTGCGTAAAAGACAGATTGGCAGGATATTACCATTGGGGTGATTTACAGAGTCTTGAGCAAGCTTCTTTAGTTTCACATGATAGAGAGGTCAATTTCAAAGAAGTCGAACGCTGGTCAAGAAAAGAGGGAAAATTATCTGAATTTAAAAAGATTAAAAAAAAGTTAACTAACAAGAAGTGAGGGCTCAAAAAACCTCAAGAAATTTCCGATAAAAACAAAAAACTTTTAAATATATAATGTCTCCTCTGATAACTTAGGAGAACATTATTTCAATAACACTGGTATCATTGAGCAATTTCAGTTGTTTTTTGTTAGTCAAATCGGCAATTTCTTTAAGCGTTGATGAGCATTTAAAGTGTTCTCTCTTGGATCTTATCAAAAAAAACATTACAATCAATATCATTAAACCCGCAGAGTAAAGCAAGCGATCCCTATAAACGGCAGTTCCGGTAGTCCAATACGTTTATACGTCACCACGTCTCCCAAACACTCCATTTTTCCGGGAAGACATGGATTGGAAGCGGGAAGATATCGATTGGAAACGGGAAGACATGAATTGGAAGTGGTTGGATACCGGATTGGAAGCGGGTAGACACTGGATTGGAAATGGGAAGATATGGATTGCAAGCATGCAGATATCGATTGGAAACAGGAAGATTTGGATTGTAAGCCAAATTGATGGCACATCGGAGAGCGGGGTGGGGGGAGTATATAGAAATCTACGATTGTATAAGCTGCAGGCTCTTTCGCTCTCTACCGTTCTACTAATTGCCTTTATCATCGTAAAAATGCCATGTGTGATATATATCAATTCTCACTAAAACATTTTGAAACATCATAGCTAATTGATAATCGCAGGGATATTACAAACAGCATCGATTAGATGATTTATCAACTATTTGCAGTGGGTAAAAGACTATATTCATAATGACAGGTAAGATTTATCTGTCATCCTTTCAGTAGACTTTTTTTTGAAAAGTGATATAACCATGCTATTACTCGCTGATCGGTGGCTTAAAATACTTGAATATAGCAAGACAGAAGGCAATGCGTGGGGAATCAAAACACTTAAAAACAATGAAATCGGAGAAATGAAAATATGAATGGTTTTACAAGTAGAATATTACATACAACAGATAAAAAGAAGGATGTAAACAATGCTTTACGCTTTCCAATATATGAATGCGCCGCGTTTGAATTTGATTCAAGTGAAGAAATAGCCCTTTCATTTAATGGCGACAAACCCGGGCATGCCTATAGCAGGGTTTCGAATCCTACCGTTGAGGCTTTTGAACAAAGAATCATTGCAATGTCTGGTTGTAAAAATTGTATCGCTTTTTCATCTGGTATGGCAGCAATAGCGAACATCGTCCTGACTCTTTGTGAAACTGGCTCAAATATAGTTGCATCCCGGTTTCTTTTTGGCAATACGGTAAGTTTATTTGAGAAAACATTACGACAGTGGGGTTTACGTGTCATTTGGGTCGACCCATCAAATCCAGATGAAGTCAGGAATGCGATTGACAGCGACACAAGAATGGTATTTGTCGAGACAATCTCGAATCCTCAAATTGTGGTTGTTGATGTGAGCGCAATCGCTGCTCTATGCCAGGAAAATCAGGTGCCACTTGTTCTTGATAACTCCCTGGTAACATCATATCTACTGCGTTCTGTAGACTTCGGAGTCTCAGTTGAGATTGTCTCAGCAGCCAAATATATGTCTGGAGGAGGAACTGCAATCGGTGGGTTAATTATTGATAATGGCAATTTTGATTGGAGTAAATCTCCAAATCTCAAAGAAGATTCAATGAAATGGGGTATTGACACACTTGCCAAAAGAATCAGGTCAAGTGTTGCAAGAAATATGGGAGCCTGCTTATCGCCGCATTCCGCTTACCTTCATATGCTTGGACTGGAAACATTAAGTCTTCGCATGGACAAAAGCAGTACAAATGCAAATAAAGTCGCCGAATATTTGAATTCACACCCCAGTGTATCAGCCGTTAATTATCCCGGCCTTTTGACGTCACAATATAATCTGATTGCGAAAAAGCAATTCAGGAATAGTTTATGTGGCGGTTTACTTTCCTTTGAACTTTCACCACAATGTTCGGTTAAAAAATTCATGGACTCATTAAACCTCGTAAAGAGGTCTTCAAATTTCAATGATAACAAATCATTGATCATTCATCCTGCATCAACATTATTCTGTGAATATTCCAAAGACGAACTGTTAAAAATGGGAATTGATGAACAGCTGATTCGGTTATCAATAGGTATAGAAGAGTTCGAGGATATTATCGCTGATTTAAGTCAAGCACTGGATAAGGCAAAATAACTATTGTAAGTTAGAGACGAGGAGTAACGTTTTTATTAATGATTTAAATAAAATTTTAGCACTATGATAGATAGAATTAAACTTTAATCAATAGTAAAATATAGATTATCAATAACAAAAAGGAAAAAAATGGAAAACCATAATGTTCCGAATACCCAGAATGACTGGACCAAAGGGACAGCATTTTTCGGCAAAACAGATCCGCTTACTTTAGCCACCAAATACGGAACTCCTCTGTATGTTTACAATGAAAATATTCTCCGGACCCGCTGCAGAGAGCTTAAAAACCTTATCAGCTATGATAAATTCCGAGTCAACTATTCTGCAAAAGCAAATACGAATTTAGAAGTTTTACGGATTATCCGGGATGAAGGATTGTCTGTTGACGCGATGTCGCCGGGCGAAATATTTATAGAACTAAAGGCTGGCTTCAAACCGGATGAAATCCTGTTTATCTGTAATAATGTTTCTGATGAAGAGATTTTGTTTGCGATAAAATCAGGTGTACAAGTGAGTGTTGATTCTATAAGCCAGCTTGCCCGATATGGCAAATTAAACAGAGGTGGAAAAATCGTTGTCCGGATAAATCCTGGAGTTGGAGCCGGCCATCATGAAAAAGTTATTACCGCTGGTAAAAAGACAAAATTCGGAGTTGATCCGATTCTTATTAATGATCTTAAGGCTACGCTGAAACAATATGATTTACAGCTAATCGGTCTGAATCAGCACATCGGCTCTCTTTTCATGTCACCTGAAAGCTACATTGAAGCGGCTGCTTTCCTTTTGGAGTTTGCAAATGATTTTCCGGATCTCGAATTTGTTGATTTCGGTGGAGGGTTTGGAATTCCTTATCATAAGAAAGCAGGAGAACATCGGTTAGACTTACAGGATTTGGGAAAAAAACTTGATAATCTTATAAACGAATGTACTACCAAAAGTCATAAGAAAATCACTGTCAAAGTAGAACCGGGTCGTTTTGCCGTCGCAGAATGCGGTGTTCTTTTGGGTAAAGTGCATACAATAAAGATGAACAGTGGTAAAAAGTATATAGGAACCGATATCGGGTTTAATGTGCTTGCCCGTCCTATCATGTATGATGCGTACCACGATATTGAAATTTACAGTAATACGGAAAGAGATAATGCAGACAATGAGAATGTCACCGTTGTTGGAAATATATGCGAGACAGGTGATATCATTGCTAAGGACCGTGATCTTCCAGGGATTGTCGAAGGAGATATAATGGGAGTTTTGGATGCTGGTGCGTACGGGATGGTAATGAGTTCAAATTACAATTGTCGTTTACGACCGGCGGAGGTTCTCATAAATAAGAATGGGGAAGATGTACTAATAAGAAGACGTGAGGAATTGGAAGATCTGACAAGGTATTTTCCTGGTTGAGGTCATGGTGGTATTGCAGAATCTTAAGTCCGCTTATGCTGAGTTCCTGTTCCTGTCGAAGCATGATCCTGTCGAAGGGTGACTGGGAGCTCCCGTCCACCAAAGCAGACCTTATGGAGGGTGGACAGGATGATCGGGTGGCTTGTTAATAGTTACCTACGAATACGTGAGAGCCTTGCTTTACGTTCCGCTTATACTGAGTTCCTGTTCCTATCGAAGCATGATCCTGTCGAAGGGGGATATGATCAGGATACAAAATGTCCATCCTTCGACTGGGAGCTCAGGATGATCGGCATCTTGCTAATGTTTACATAAAAAAATGCGAGAGCCCTACATTACGTCTGCACCCTGAGTTCTGATTCCTTATCGAAGGATCGACTGGGAGCTCCCGTCCTCCAAAGCAGACCTTTGCGGAGAGTGGACAGAATGATCGGATGTGTTGTTAACACATACGTAAAAAGATCTGTTGGACCTTGCTTTACTTCCGTTCATGCTGAGTTCCAAATTCTTTCGAAGCATGAGGAACGATCAGATATGGGACCAAACAATCGATTTTACGTATATAAAATGAGAAAAAAATACCTCACTGATAGGCGTTCCATGAGAGGCTACAATACTACTGGAGGTCGCATTCTTATGCGGGTGAGGTCATAGAGAACGAAACAAGGCAGACTTCTTTCTTCAAAACAGATTCTAAGATCCGTGAAGTACAGACAAACCAGTAAATCACTTCCTAAAAATAAATCCTACGCAGTTATTTCTTAGCGCTCGGTGCCCAAAGTACATCTTCCTTTTTGTATTTCACCTTTGCAGCATCATCGGTTTTTAACGTACCCATCAATTCACCAGACTTCCCACGCGCGGTCGCTCCGGTATAAGATGATGTTATTGTCACACTCTGTGGAGAGTTCATTCGCACAAGCTTTTTTTCATCTGCTTTCTTATAAGTATCGAATTCACAATTGAAAGTCGCGTCCAGCTGGTAAAGTTGATCTCCTTCTTTGCTGATTAATCCAGGAATTTCTTTCGGTGTTCCTGGAGTAACCACAACCCGATAGAATGCGAGTAACATCTGATTATTGACAATATCTTTAGCGATTTTCTCAATTTTATTTTTGTGGTCTGAATTTGCCTGTTTGGAAATAGGAAACATATTTTTTGCAACACCCGGTCCCCCAAGGTTATCATTGAGCAGATGCCCTTTTATATATACAGCACCACCCTGTTTGGAAGAGCCTTCGGGAATTTTACCATCAGTAGGCAGATATTTAAAAATTCCCTCCTGTTCACTTGCCCCCGGACTTGATCCCTGGGGATGATTAGGCGCAAGGTACTCAGCAGTCATTCCAATTCCAACAGTAGAACTTCCTTTACTGATTTTCATACTGGTTGATGTGTAGGTAACTGTAGGCGTTACTTCAACATCACCTACCTTAACTGGCGCATTCTGATCAGTCTCGACCTTTGCACCAGTAGGCATTTCCGCTTCCGGATTAATAGCAGCGTGTATATGCCATGTACCACTTTTAGGAATTACATCGAGTTTTGTTAATTGATATTTTGCCTTGATCGGAAAAAGAAGTGGCCGTAAGATGAGTGCCCCTACTTTCTTCCCGGCATATTTATTGACCTTCGGTACAGCTTCAGCAATTGCTTTACGGAGCCGATCACCGGCAGGTGTTTTCGGGTCACCTCCAAGCGCTTTACTTAAGAGGTTTCCAGCGGCTTTCTTAATCCATCCTACTACTTTATCAAGCATCCCATCCACTTTACCCTGCAACGATTTAATCGTCTTTTGCACCTGTGCACCAACATCACCCAGACCAATGAAACGCGCAAGGAAATCCAGTATAAAGGGAATCGTTCGCGCCATGGTCTTTTCAATAAAATTTGCAGCAGAACCTATCGCCCCGGCTGCAATCGATGCGATAGAATTAACAATCGACTCTACGAAATCAAGGATTTGGTTTATTTTATCGAGGAAAAACTTTATTGTCGTATATGTTTTTATGATTGCCTGAATAACTGCACCAACAGGATTAAGCATTGAAATAAGTTGAGTAATTCCCGCTACCACAAGTCGCATCTGAAGATAATTACGAATACTACCGAGCGCTGCTTCTTTGAGTGCTCCAAAGAATTCACTAACCCGATCTTTTAATGCCTGTACTATTCCCTTTTCCCTGATCTCCTGGATCAGCGCAAAACCCTTCTCAATAGTATTCATTGCCGGCGCGCCGATCAGATTGACAAGCTTTTGACGGATACGATCATAGGTTAAGCCAAGGATCTGAAGTACAAACCAGATTATTCCTTTTAAGTCCCAATGCGCCGGCATTTTAATACCCGATTTTGCAACAGGCCCGGTCAACCATGCAATAACACCCTCCTTAAGATGTGTCAATATATTTCCCATAAACTGCCGCACACCCTGACCTACCGCTGCAAGAAGATTACTGAGGAATCCAACTGGATTCCGTATGATGGTCATGAAACTATCACGGCCTTTTTTTACTATCGCAAGTATACGCGCACCACCTGCTCCCATAACCGCTTCGTAAATAATCTCAAGTAATTTGATCAGCGCTGCTTTTGCAAAACTAATCAGATCGTTAAAAAGTGGAGCGAACATTGTCCCAATACGTTTTATCGTTTCGATAGGAGACAGGACATCCTCTAATTTAAGCGTATTCCAAACGCCGCCAAATGTTCCTGCAACCCTATCCCAGGTAAGATTACGTGATTTAGTTTCATCTATAAACCACGCATATGCTTTTTCAAGCGCCTTGGACTCTTGAAGCTGCTGCACTTTTTCGCTTCCACCGGGGATAAATTCCGCGAATGCGCTTACAACATTCATAGCGGTACGGGGTACAGGGGTATTTGTAAATGGATCCTTACCAAGTAATATTGTTATGAGTTTAAAACCAGGAATCGATTGGCAAAAGGAACTGAGCGGCTGCATGAATGTCTCTTTCAGCCAGGTTATAGCTTGTGAAATAAGCCTCGATATAAAGGCTTTTATTCTATCAATTGGCTCCTGGAAAATCGTTTTGGCTCTATTCCATACATCACCGGGACTGAAGATGTCGGACCATTTAAGTGTGTCGGTAAATTTTGTAAAACGGTTGCGCATGTCATCATAAGTGAGTCCAAGGGCAATCATCTGATCACTTACCCAGGCTCCCATTTTATCGATAATGCCATACTTATTTAAAATCTGAAAGAGAATCTCTCCAACGCCAGCGATGAGTCCCATAAATCCACGCAGAAGGTTTGAGAAGTTTCTGTCAACAACCTTCATGGTAATAGGATTACGGCCGAGAATTACTGTTAATAAAGTAAAGCCGGGCAACAATGCCGCAAGGTCAGCCAGTCCGCCAAGTATATCGCTCAAACCAAGATGCTGAACACGAGGCGCGGAGACACGTGACTGGATAGAAAAGGCTCTGCCAGCAGCTGCAGCCTGTGAAGCGCGGTGTGCCTCATGTTCATGCATATCGCCAGGCCCTGATCCCCATTGCTGTACTGAGCTTACATTCTGCTGCTGAACGGTATGGGCTACTTCATGGCCCATGAGCGAGATATCGGCCGGGTTCTCATTTGGTCCAAGATAGACATGAGAACCATAGGTGAAGGCGCGCGACTTCATTGAACGGGCGGCATGTTTTGTACTTTCATCCTGATGAACACGTACCCCGTTCAAATTGACATTATAACTTTTCTCAAGCTGATTTTGAATAGGGGTTGACAAGGGAGCGCCCGGGCCTCCTCCCATAAGATTAGGTCCGGGTACAACTGCTGATGGTCCAATTGATGCTGGTACAGAAGGTTTCTTTAGCAATATCGGCTTCTTCCGGGTACGCCCATTTGTCGACTTCTTTGACTCAGCAGATGATTTCGCTACCCTTGTGGGTCCCTGAAACGAGGCCATTGTCAACTATCCCTGATTGAATTTATGTTGCTTGTACGTAATTCTGACATCTTTGATACTCTTCCGGATAAGACGCTTTTACGCGGCTTTCCAATAATGAAGCGATATATCTATTACCCTTCGCAAACCCAATTAAATGTGTATATCCAACCAGTTCTGAAATTTCGCGCAAAAAAGGATTCATTGGTGGTGGGAACAGATAATTGATTTCAATTCCGCTGTATTTTGAATTAACATTCAGGTTATGGTAAGCCACACAAGCATTGAGGTAATACTGCTCAATAAGTACATTGTCATATGGCGATGTAACCCATTTTGTTTTGTTTAGAGGATGCTTTATAAAATGTATTGCGTTCTCAGAATAATACTGAATAAATTCTAAATCGTTGCCGCCGAATATTCCACAGTTTGATGCTTTGTGGGGATAAGGGGTAGTGCGGTACCATGATAATTCTTCGGGTAGCCACCCGCCATCTTGTTTTAAACTGTCCAGCCGGTGGTGATGGTAAACAGAATCCTGTAGAGAAACGTTTTCCGGGCTTTGTACAATAAGCTTTGCATTTCTAAGTTCTAATGGAAGATCTTTCCAAAAAAAGACATCATTATCTATGTGAATAAAAGGTTCTTTTTGAATGCCATATGCAATTATTTTTCCCAAAGCCCACCAATTCTGGTGAAAATCAGCAATGTTATTGAGTTCCAATGAAACCTGAGTGAAATTGAGACCTAATCCATCTATAAGCATTCTGGCACCAGCATCATCAGTTACCAAAACTGTGCGTTTAAAAAAATTCTGTGCGCATCGAACGGAAAGCACCCACGACAAGAGTGAAGCTAAAGGGGTGCACCAGGGAACTGAAGTTACATAATGGGCCGGTTTTGACCAATAAGACCATACAGCAACCATTGCACGTTCCTTTCTTGTGTTGATAATTGCAATTCGCTTAATCTGTTTTCTTTTGTGGTCTTGATGGTTTTTTTGCCTCTTTATTATCTGACATCTTGTCAATTTCGGTTTCTTTATTGATAAGATGACCGCCAATACCGGATGGGTTTGTTTGGAACAGATGGTTTTGCAGGTTGAAATTTTCGATCTTCACATTTTCCAATTTATTTGTACTCACATTAAGGACTTCAATCTCATATCCTGGTTGGAATTTTGCAGAAAGAGCAGTCGCTTCTGCATCTGAAATTTCTACAATATCACTTCCTGCAACATTGCTTTCATGTTGTTCATTAGTGCAATCGACAACAACAACTTTTAATTCACGAGTACCAGCATTATCCATTACCGAAGCAATAATTTCTCCATTTACCGGTGTGTCGACATACTCGGTAGCCAAACCAGCCTGAATTTTTTGAACTTTTATTTTATAATACTTAATCATTTTTTTTTCTCCTTTAATTTTGAGCAGTCCGATTAATCGAATCAATTACAATATACTAATGCAATACGAAAATATGATGCATATCCCCCGAATTTAAATCTGGACTTTTACATTCTTGAGGAGAATATCTTTTCCATTAGCGCTTATTCCGGTGATCCATGCTCCACTGTTATCATCACCGCAGCAGGCAATTTTATCCGGTAAAATACCGGAGTACAGGCAATTGTCAAATCTCCACTTGTTAAGAGGATCGTAAAGAACCGATTTCAAATCATATTGATAACCGGCACTCCTGGTATAGACTCCCATTAATATTGAATCTGTTTGTGTTGTAATTCTGCAAGGGATAAATTCGAAGGGACATTCAAACAACTCTCCCCGTCTGTTTGCTGTACCATCTTCGACTAAATATGTTACTTTGAATTGAGAAGTCCCCCCTATTAGGCTTCGCCAAAATAACCAAATTGCTCCAGTACTGTCGTTGGTTGAATAAATGAGGTTTGAGATACGGGTGTTATCATTAACTACTGATACAGGAGATGAAAAGGGCTGTACGGATCCCGGCATGATTTTTCTTTTCCAGATCATATCCGCATATTGATTATTACCAAAATATCCTTTTGTAAAAATGATTATGGAGCCATCTATTGAATTTACAGCAGTCACGTATGTCTCTTTAAGAGAAAAATAACCACTTGATGGCGGGTTCAAAAGAGATGAATTCGACCAGGTTCCATCTGATTGGAGAAATTTATAGTTAAGTGAATATCCATATCCGATCCAGAAAACCCATAATACACCCCTTACATCGAGTAAAAATTGACCTTGATAACTATGAAAATATTGATAATCAACAAGAGTTGTATTCTTTACTCCTGCTACACTGTCATATTCGCTCATGATCAGGCTTTCACTAGGCTCACCATGACTTCCTCCACTTGAAACAACCCATAAAATATAGAGTTTCTTGCCGTGTTTAAATGAGGTTACAAAACGTCCAAATGCAGTTAAATCGAATTGAAATTCCGTATTCCAGCCTGTTGTAATATGAAAATTCATACATTTTATAGACAACCTATTCGAAGATTGGTTAATGCCGCTTAGTGTCAGGTCAACGCTGTTTTCATCTTTATTATTTGAGATAGTCAACGCAGGCTGATTCATTGTTATGCCGTTTGGCAAAATTGCGTCAACGGTAGTTGGTAACCTTCCAAGAATCATCGCATTCATGGCCTCTCGTAAGCTTATGTTAAGTGGTTTACCATTGTATCCAAGGGAATGATCGATTCTATTTATATACCGAAGATCAGAAACCACTCCGATAAAATGATTATTTGTTAATTTTACATTAGCCAATGGCGTATAATGATGAGTCGATACTTCAGGTTTTGAAGAAGAGACAGTTATTGCCCAATTGACAACATGTCTATTGCAAGTCTCTTCTTTTACGTCAAATACATTAGCCGGACCGGATATTTCTTCAAGCCACATCTCCAGATATACAGTGTATATACCTGTGGCCGTTGGCGTTATGCCGGTCTTCATAATTTTATAAGTAGTATTTTTATCATTTACCACTTCGAAACCATCAACAAGATACCTGCCTGCAGAGATAGAGAAATCATCATCCACTGGAGAATGTATGGTTATTTTAAAACCATCATCAGGTGTACCGTCTCCAATGTAATATTTTCGCAGAACCATCTCCTGATAGCGTCGTATATCCTCTAGCTCATTCCAATCCCGGTCGAGTAAGGGAACACCCTGCTGAAGGCGGATACCCAGGTAATTATTTTCGGGTTGAAAAGTGTCTTTTTGCCCATTTGAAAAATTACCTTTTTGTTCATCATCGCTAAACCAATATGATAAGCCCATAAACATTATCCTTTCCAAATGTAATTGCGGTAACAGAATCAGGTAAATGCATAATCAATCCTCACTAAATCTGTTGCGGTGGAAAATTGAGAAGTATTGATCTGTCAAGAGACACGTTCTGGTCCTTGACATAGATCCCCTCCTGGGCAACATAGTTGATCTGGAAGAGACTTGCTGGTTGATAACCAGTTGGCAAATATTGTATTCCTAAAAGTGAAAATTCCTTGAATGGGGGTGACCAGGGTGTTTCTGATGGAGAAGGATCGGATACTATAAATTTTGTTAAATCGGTCTTCTGAAATGTGAAATCAATTTTCAGTTGATTGGTGACCGGAGATGCTGGTGGTAGAATTGTGGGATCAAATCTGATGTCTGTTGATGTAAGCATTACAGCACATACCCAGTATCGGTTATCAATATTGTCACACTGAGCTGACATTATCTGACTTGAACTGTTTCCCGCTATGACTGTTGGTGGTGTCAATCCGGGGCGGGCAAAATAGCGTGCTATTCGATCTCTGAACCGTGATGCAAATAGGTTTTTATCTGCATTGGCGTACAAAATTGATGCATCGTTTGCATTGTATGGTCCACCAACAATCAGGTACTCAATACCTATAGGTGGTGTGAAAAATTTGTTAAACAGCGCAGAAAAGAATTTGCCGCAATCTGGTTGAATTGAATTGGACTTGTACCCTGTATCAACCGGCGGTTCACCTGTTCTTTTCAGGACATCCCGGTAAATCCCTTTGATGAAATCCATCTCTTCTCCTTCTATTTTAAAAAAGGCTACTTTTTATATATCAAGTGGTCTGTTGAATCCTGCATGATAAACACGGTATTTTATTTCATTACTGATCTGTTTTTTTAAATTCGCATGGAGCACCTGTATATTATTTTGATCGGTATATGTTCCTTTTGGTGATGGATCAAAATCGTTGTGTAAATCTGCGATTTTATCCACAAACCAATCCTTTACAGTTTGCAGATCCGGCGGATACGTATCTTTTATGATTTCGACAAATTTCACTTCGACATCTACAAATACCGGTAGATATGATCGTATAATCCTCAGAAGATTTTCTTCTTTTTTTACAATAAAACTGCCTGTGGGCAGAAAAATATAAAGGCAAATCATATTGCAGCCATAGAAATGTCCTGAATGGTTATTTTTTCCCCACACTCGGTGAAGCGTATCATTGTAAGAATTTACATTTGCTGAATCAGTATCACTGTTAAACGTTCTAGAGCATTTACGAAAGAAAGGAACACAGTCGTTTTCACCCTTTTGCTGATCTGATAAAAAAGTATCATCATGATCTAATCCCCAACTTTTAAATAGCACATTTTTGTGCTCTTTGATTCTACAAACGATATGGTTTTCACCTTGCGACTGTGTTCCGAGGAATAATTGCGGATTTACCAGGAATGTGACTAATTCCGCAAGTCCATCGAGTGTTCCCTTTTTTCGATGAAACTTTGATCCAAATTCGATGTATCGTCTATTCCCAATTGTTTTGAGTTGTTCATATAAATCGATAGATACCCATTGCGATAACCAGCCAAGCCATTCGCGAATGGAGTTGTCATCATAACAACTTATTGGTGGATGGGGCGATTGGGGATCAAATAACGAAGGGAGTGCGTTGATAGTCTCAGAAGAGCGTTCGAGCACCGATTCAAATAAACTTAACATGCGCTCAAGAAAATCCCGCCCGACCGGATCCTCAGAATATATTTCCGGAAGGAAACGCATGTAAGTCAGGCGTGGATAGTAAACTGTACATTCACGCAAAAATGGTTTTGGATCTGTTGATGAGAATTCAATCCGTATTGTAAAATATTGTCCTTTGGTTGACTCGAGATAAGCATCACGGCTGCTGGTAGAACCATTGAATGTAATTGACTTAAAAACATTCTGTGTTGCTGATTCTGAATTATCTGCAGTATACAAAATCTTCAATTCTGAGCTGGCAGGAATATCCGCATCGATTCTGATACGATGCCAAAGACAATCAGTAATTCCGCTATTGATCCTATTTGTCCAGCCATTATACGCCAGCGAAAGGTTTATGGACGCGGATATAGGTTTTAAAGGTGATATATTCAAATAGTAAATTTCACATTTTTGCAAAATGGGTTGAGGTTTTATAGGTGAAAATTCTATTCTTATTGTGAAATATCTTCCTTTGATTGATTCGAAATAAGCATCCCGATTATCGCCTTTAATTGTAACTGATTTTAAATCATTGGTTGTGGATTCTAAATTATCTGCGAAATATAAAATTCTTAATTCTGAGTTGGCAGGGATATCTGCATCAATTTTAATACGATGCCAAAGGCAATCAATAATTCCGCTATCTATTTCTTTTGTCCACCCGTTGTATGCCATTGAAAGATCTATTGTGATGGACATAGGTTTCAGAGGTGATACACTCATAAATTATTTAGATCCTTGCTATAGTCCTGTATAATTGATCCACCAAATCGTACAACGGAATGCTGCGGGATATGTACGTTTCCCATAGCATCACTTTTTAGTAAAGTACCTTTATAGTATCCGGTAATTCCATTATCTGCAATTTCAGCAAAATCGACTCCTTCAACATCGTCAATTACTCTGAAAATTTCTGAACAAAATACACCACGACCAATCGGCCAGCCTTTTCCATCCATGCCGCCCGTTAATGGATTGAGAAATTCGCGCAAGCGCGCTTCCACACGTTTCTTTGCATCATCGAAAACGACAGTCGACTTAATGGAGATTGCAGCTCTAACTGAGATATCAACATATTCTGCTTCCATGATAAACAACTCTACTGTTAATAAACGGTATTGAGTGTCAAGATATGCATAAAGTGAAGAAATGAGATTTGCGGGCACAGGGGATTTCTCAGGTATAAGAACGATAGTCACTATATTCGGAGCTTGTTTTGGTTGTCTTGGATGATATCCCGGTAGTGCTTTTATACGAGCAATTCTGCCGCATGGCTGGATAAGATTCGCAAAATCGGGCGATGCAAATGCCTGACGAACAAGATATTCATAATCGGCTGATGTAACTGCACGGGTGGGAGTGCGAAATTCATGCTGAGCGCGAAGAACCGCATTCTCGATCGATTCATCGGAAAGAAGATCGATCCCGAGCAGTTTCAGAAAATTGATTTTTGATTTATCACTGATCCTATTGAGTCGATAGAGCTGACCTTCAATTAACCATGAGAATAGCTCAAGAAGCATTATGCCTGGATCAGCCGGATTATGGTTTGTCCATTCAGGTGCATAAGAACTTATCTGGGCGGTTGCTTCTCGAATAATATCTGCATATTTCTTGTCATCAAGATTCACTTTGGGAAGCGACACAGTATTATCCTTTCATTGTCACAGTAATAAGGTGTGTGCCCGGACATACAAGGCTGTAAGGATCTATCTGTACATCTTTATCGTCAAGTGTATCACCCGATCGGGCAAGCTTCAAATCCGTTACATGATCAACCCCGTTGACTTTACCCAACAACGCATACACATCTGATATTCTGACTGTCCTACCGAACTCCCATCCAGCACCCTGGGTGCCGCCCTTTAACGGATGAAAAAACGATTTGAGTTGCTCCATCACTGCGTTTTTTGCACTTACCGCCTTATCCATCGAAACCGGTATTACCTTGATGCTGGTATCGATCGGAATATACTTTGGATTATCGATAACTATCTCATGAGGTAAAACGGTGTTGAGACAGCGCTCAGTGAGATAAACCTCAATTTTTTCTCTTTCAGGTTGTGAGATTACCGGTTGTTCGTCAAGAGAATCCGGCACAACGATTATATGTACTTCTCTTCCCGAGATATACCCTTTAGTCCGCTTTATATCTGCTGATGCCTGTGCAGCAAGCTGCTCGAAATCGTGTAAAGAGACTACCCGGTTACGATGGTTGATAAGCTGCGGACCACGCTGAATTACCTCATCGATGGTTTCTGCATCAGCACCTGCCTGCCCCTTAATAGGATTAGTTAATCGGTCAATAAATCTTATGGATGATTTCAGTGTGTTAATCGCTCCGGCAGCAACATTCCCTTGCTTTCCTCCGCCCACGGTATAATCTGCCTTGACATTATCTTTTCCAGGTGGGGGAATCATACCATGTACACCATTACCGAACCTGATCTCTCCATTGGTGAGGTCAAGAGTAAAGTGGCGGGATCCGGCAGTTGACTCCAGAAAATCATCAACTCTTATCCACTTGACCCAATATCTGCCGTTGATCCCGAATCTTCCAGGCTCTTCTTGTACTGCGAAACCTTCTTCGGTAAGATCTGCTTTTTCTTCTTCTGAAATCGAGTTAATCTCATCTACCCATAGTTCACAATCGGTAACGGGCGAACGAAGCAGATAATAGGTTTGATCAGGATCGGTATTGCTGCCTCCAAGTATCTCATCTGTAATAGATTCCGCCTGAGTTGTCATCACAGCGTTTACATAAACTGCCTTGATTGATGGCATATCTGATGCTATCGGATTTTCATAACTCGCCAAGACCCAATAGCGTTTCTGACCAAAAAGTAATAGTGAAGCAAACTCTGACGGAAAAAGAAATTCAATAACACCGCTGCGGGTCAAATTATGGGTCAGATCGACAATATCTATAAGTTTCCATGATGAATCCTCAAGTGAGATATACCATTTCACCTGGCAATCGAGTGATCTTGAAAGTGGCAAATCATCTGACAATTGAAAATAAAGACTGACCGGACCGTTTTCCGGTTTTCCATTGAACCCAAAAAAGAGCTGAACTATCGAATGGTGTGAACTTGCTTTGGTAAAATGCTCAAAGGCAGTAACCGGTTTTTCCTGTCTGACTAATTCTGTTAAGTTCTTTAATGTAAGATTGTTTTCTGAGATGCAGAACTCCGGTAGTTGTTCAGATCCATTCTGCCAGAAAAGTTTTATCGATGCTAATTTTGGTGCTATAATAATTGATGATTCCCACTTGTTATTGACAACTTTCGTTTCGCTGCCGTAGTCGACGACAATTCTCAGTCGTATCCAACGGTTTACTTTCCCTGCAACTTCGGTCTCAACCATATCTGAAGGACACGTAAATGTTACGGTACGTTTTTTTGTAGTGGAATCATAGCCATCGATTAGATTAAAATCTTCAGTTTCACCATTGATCCTTAGCCCGCCAACAGTAAGACTTGTCCAGTTTATTCCATTCCAGTATTCCCAGACGATAAGAGGATTTTGATCTGTAGAATCAGTACCTGATTTTTCAAATACTACTGATATTATTACGCCTGGTTTTGAGAATCCTTCCTTACTCGCGAGGTAAAAAGCGTCATATTGACGAGGGCGTGAGCCGAATGGCAGAATTGGAGCTGTAGTTACATTAAGTAAATTACTGTTATATAAAACAGCATCAAAGTCAATTGCAGATGTTTTCGATTGCGGGGCTATTTTTATTTTCAAAGGCATCTCAGTAAATTGATTAGTAGTACAGCGGCATCGGATCCATCGGCTTTCGATCCCATTGATTTTACTTTTCTTTATTTCACCCGCACTTTTATGGAGAACAAGATTATTTCCATTTGAACTTACATTAGAAAATTTTACCCAGTCTGCGGGTGATGATTCATCGCCAGTCCAGTATTCCCAGATATATTCAGCATATGAAAGTGGTGTAAGAGGAAAACTCGCATTACCAAGTAAATACAAATCTGAGGCCGTTTCTATATTGAAAAGTGCTTTGTGCCCAATGTACAGGCAGTGTTTTTGAGCAGTATCTCCTTTACTAAAACTTTGCTGATCATTTCGTGCCACAGTTGTACCGGATAGAAAATTTCTTTTAAGTTTGCGGGCCAGCTGAAAGACATTGTCTTTAATATCAACTATCGTTGCATATTCCGTTGCTCCCTCAGGGTCGATGATAATCTGATCACCTTTTTTTAAATCTGAGCCACTAGTAACGAACAGGTCATTTGTCTGCTGATTACAATCTGCAGATAATTGACAGTAAGCTGGTTGAATCGGTATACCTTTGTATACACCTTCAGGGATAGCAAAAATCTGATTTTTTGAAGTATTATATACATATCCAGCCACAATCTCCTGTGGAATAGCCCAGATCATCCTGTCTGTTTCGAAATGAATATCACCTGCAATTACCGATGTCCTTGCGGGAATTTCCACTCCTTCTGCAGGTGCACCTGTGCTGAGATAAAAAACAACAGGAGCAACAGATGGTTGAGGTGGCAGAAGCTTAATACCAAGGACATCTAAATACGCAAGAAAATGATTTACTGGGGCCTTGTTCAATCTCTTGACAACAAGTTCCATCATTTCTGAGAATATATATGCCAGTGCTTTTCCATAACCGGCTGAAAGTGCTGTGTCAAGGCCCGGCTGAAAGAACGGAGCGGTTTTAAGCAGACTTTCTCTGATCTGGTCACTGTTTCTATTATCAATTTGCATTTCTTAACTGCCTTCGGTCAAATAAAACGGATATACCATATTAAACTGGTTGTTGGTTCTGATTACCCGATACTCGATATTGATATTTAATTTGCCAAATTCTAATTCTTTGACATCTACAGTTACCTTTGTAACCTCGATACGAGGCTCAAATGTCCGAAGGCTTTCTTCAACACTGGTTTTAATAAGTGAAATGGTTGTTGTATTTATCACCCCGAAAACATGATTGTGAATTCCACAACCAAAATCCGGGCGCATAACACGTTCTCCCTTTGCTGTTCCTAAAATGATTTTGATTGATTCCCTGATGTTATCTTCAAAATCCGATTCAGAGATGCTTGAATTTGTATCCAGAGTAATGGGAAACCTCCAACCTTTTCCAAGTATTTCGTTTGCCATTTGTTCATCCTATCAGAACTGTTGAACAGCCTGCAGCAACCGAGTTTGGCGGCCCGCTTTCGACAATACTATCTCCAACACGGGCAGCAGGCATATTGTTGATAAGCACCGTTGTGCTTCCTGCGGCAATCATTCCACCCACATGGGGTACAGTACCATTTACAAGAGGACATGTATGCATATCCATACCTGCACGCCACGCCGGCATTCCACCTATAAAGACATCCGGACTACCTGGTCCAGGGGAAAGTGGTGTTCCATGTGATGTAGTATCGCCTACACGTGCTGCTGGAGGCATTTGTGAATCTCCTTTAATACATTCATTTTAATTGATCTTCACCGGTGTCCCCTGAATGGTCGTAATTGCACTTGATTTAAGTGTCAATGACGAGGTCCCTTCAATTTGCACCTGGTTCCCTTTTATTGATAACTGCATTGCACATTCAATTGAGATATTATTTTGCGCAGAATCAAAAACGATCTTGTTTGATCCTGATTTGTCAATGATACTGATTTTTTCTGACCCCGATGAATCATCAAGAACAATAGCATGGCCCGCGCTTGATGTAATCGAAATCTTTGCAGCAGAATTTTCGGTATCATCATTGAGCATTATTGTATGACCTGACCGGGATTTGATCACTCGGTGATTATTTTTTCCATCACTGTTTGTTTCAGGTGGAGGTTCTTTTCCATTCCAGAGTGAACCAATTATAATCGGATGTTCAGAATCCCCTTCCTCAAAAGCAACTAACACTTCAGAATCGACTTCGGGTAAGAAATATGCACCCATGCTGTTTCCAGCCATGATCGTTGCAACACGGGCCCAATAAGATTCATCATTACTATTGCGCATGGGGAACCTTACTTTTACTTTTCCTTCATTGTCAGGGTCTTGATTGTTGGTGACAATGCCAATTGAGACACCTGAACTCTTGCCGCTTACTGATGCCATATCTTCACTGGAGCTTAAAAGTTCGCTCATACGCCTGCCTCACGCGCATTGAATGTAGTTTTATAACCTGATGTCCCCATCGAATGGGTTGTCTTTTCCAAATAATAAACTTTACTGAACATTTTGCCGAGCCCGGCAAGTTCAATTCCCAACCCTGGTTTCAGTAGAGGAAGTCCTAAACACTCTCCACTACCCTTGACACGACCACGCATGATCTCAGCGAGGATCGATGCTGCCAGTGTATCAGCTTCTGCTTTAGTGTAAACCGGTTTACGTACCTCTTCAATAACCGCATTTCCAGATCCTGGAGTATTTGCCTTTGCTGAACCAATAATCTCTTTTTTAGTTTTGGCATCCCAGCCGGTTACCTTCACTTCTGAAACCTGGTCTGTTGTGGTGATCTCAGGCGAAAAGCTGCTAAGTGTTTTACCATAATGCAAAACAGCGACTTTATCAGGTTTCGCTGGTGGAGGTGCAAATGAAAATGAATTGTCGAAAACAGAAAATTCGAAACCGTTCCGGTCTGCCAATTTTTTCATAAAGTCAAAGTCACTCTCTTTATCCTGCTTTATCTGCGGAAAAACAATCTTTGTATCAGTAGCCACAACAGGAGAAAAGCCATAAACATTTACGACATCCTGCACTACATCGCTATCTTTTTTATTATTCCATGAGCGCGATTTTTTTCCCTTCATCATTAAGTAGGAGAAATCATATCCGCTGACCTGAAGCTGTGAGCCACCATTAGCTGCAAATGATGCTTTGACTGATGTGATAATTCCCAGGATCATCTGTTCCAGACGATCAGCATAACCCATCTTGATTACAACATGCTTTTCATTGACAATCATCTGGTTATCAAGCCATTCGAAACTTCCACTGTGTGGATTATATGGATTATTAATCGTAAAACTAAACTGATCAGCACCAGCCAGATCGTTATCCACACTTACTTCAGTGATCTGTGCACCCGCTCTTAAGAGGTCTTGACCTTCGATTTCGATAGAAAAGGCAGGAGCATAAAAATAATGATAAAGCGTTTCAAGTTGATCAAGGTCCATTGTTGGCATTAAACCACCCCTTTTCTGACTTGATTACTAACGCTAACTCCTGCTGATGGCAGTATGATTTCTATTCCTGATGGTATTACAAGTGGATCTTCAAGATTGGGATTTGCATCTGCAATTATTCGCCACAGTGCCGGATCTGAGTAATATTTTGAAGCTAATAGCCATAGTGAATCGCCTTTCTGGGTAATAACAATTCTTGTCTTGTCTGCCGAATGTAACCGGTTCTGATTGAGTTGTTCAGAAAGCGTTCGCGTATTCTTTAAAAGTAACATTCAGCGTGGCACGCACAGGCGTACCATCACCAAGAAACATGGTGAATTTACTTGAGATTTTTTCAATTGTAGCTTTAAGAACGATTGATCCCCAGACAAATTGACACAACGGAGGCGCATGGAGCTCAGAGTCGATCTCTAATAATGAAAAAACCTTTTTTGTATGATCACGAACATCAGTGCCTTTTTCGTAAGTGTCAAAAAACAGATCCATGGTGAGCGTACGTGCATTTCCACTGATGAATTGCGTAAGCGGTGTCGCCAGACCAACAATAGGCGTGCTTTGAAACTGATTGCTCTTCTCAATCGAATACTCTGCCGGATTGAAAAGCACCTCGATCTTATCAGTAGAGCTGCCGTTCAGCGGTTCTATATATGCCTTTACTAATTCCATGATCCTCCAAAAAACTCCTGCAGAAAAGAATTCAAAAGACCAACCACTATGATCCCCATATTCGCTAAACTGATATTTAGTAATGCATTCAATTCGATCCCGATTCCTATCCCGATAAAATGCTCAATTCGCTATCGGAATCGCTATCGGTATCGGAATCGTTCTTTCTCATTTCTTATGATCCCCAGTAGTTACGCTCAAATCCCTGATGAGCTAATTCAACAGTTTCAACTGCAATGGCTGCGCTATCAGATTTGAATTCTGATGCTATCCACTTTGTAGGAAAAGCATTTCTGAAAGTAAAACACCATGTCTCGTTACCTGTCTTATCAAGGAGAATTATATTTACGTTTTTTCGTTCTATTTTTCCATGGACCACATCAGTATGCCAACTATCCAGCGTGTTGGATTCTGTAAGTCCTCTTTTGAGTACCAGATTTTGAAAGCGAGTCTCTTTTGGCAATCGATGGACAAAAAAATTATTGCCCCCTTCACGGATCTCTTCAATCTGCGTCTCTGACTGAAAACCTGTCGCCTCCGAAAATCCACCAATAATAAGTCCCTGAACTTCAACTTTAAACCGGAAGCCTTGAAAAGGATCAATTCTTGATGCCATTACTATCTCCTTTAACGCAATCTGCCCCGGCGTTCACGTTCAATTCTGATTTTACTTTCCAACATTCTGTATACATTGTCGGTTAGTGCTGCTATGTCAATATTTTTCTGTCCAGCTTTTTGATCCCCGAATGTTGTTGCTATTCCTTGTACTACATTTGGCTTTTGATAATGTGCTGGTTGTGAGTTTTCGTTATAGTTTGGTACTGATGTTTTAATTTCCCTGATCTCTTTTTGCTCTTGAGTGACAGTTCGTAATGTGATATCTGACTCAATGTAAAGTGATGAGTTACGAATATAATTATTACGTTCGAATGTGGCATCTTGCTGTTCTGTTAATTGCCTTTTAGATTTTACAAAAATTTCTAAATTTCGTTCTTTTTTACTCAGGCTCGTAACCAAATGAATATCATTCGTAATGAGATTACCACGTGGTGACCATCGGGATTTTTGTACATCAGTTAAAACGGTCATTCGTTCTCCTGGCCGTAAAGCCAGTTTCAGATGTACTGTTTGCTCAGGCATAATTTGTCTATCAGATGTGTTTTTTTCAAAATCAATGTTTATCGATGATACTGAATTTCTTCTTATTAACTCACCATACGATAGAGGCCGCTGTCCAATATGGGGCTCTTTGTCTTGTACATTTGTTGACTGGAGGTGATTTACTTCAGTTGATCTGTTAATAACCATTGCAACATTTTTAGTTATAGATCGTTCAATTAATTTTTTACATCTAAATATTGTACTGTTCAAGTCTCTTATTACAGTTGTAATACTATTTGTAATTGAGGCCGTTTTTTGTGTGGAGGCATCACTATTTTTATCAGCAGGAATAGGGGTTTGATCGTTTTTAATCGATTCTTTATTCGGTGTTTTGATAACTGCAGTCAATTGCTGATGTGATATAATTGGTTGAATAATAATCTTTGGGAAAGCGAGGGGTCGAATTATAGTCTTTTGTATAGTATTATGGATAGGTGAAATGAAAACAGGTGATAAAGAATTTTTTACATTTGAAATCAACCGGTTTTCAGCAATGGTCGGTTGAAAAAGTTGAGTATTGTTGATAACGTATATGTCTGATAGAGCTTTGTTTTGCGGAATCCTTGATGTATAGAAAAGCCGCAACCCCGATTGAAATCTTCGTTGTTGTACCGAAGACAAAATCGAGGGGAATTTGCGTAGAGCAACCTGAAAGCGGCAACGTTTCTGAGTCGCTTCACCAAACTTTCTATCAGATAAGATCAGCAAGACTTTTTTCTTTTTCACCGCCGTTAACCTTTTTATTTATCTTTGAAACTTCACCACACCATGTCCGTCGTGATGCATGATCGAGCATCATGATCTCATCATGAGACCAGTGCAGGTAATACCCAAGAAAGGCTACCTCCTCGTAAATACGATCGAGGGGGTAGCCGATTATTCCCCCGTTGAATTTACCTCAACGGAAAAGGTATGTTCACATTTGGGACAGACCGTTTTGAATTGTGAACTTCCGGAACCGTTAATCCTGTTGTAAAGATCCTGGAGAAATGACACGTCAGAAGCAAACAGATTTTCAACTACACGGGTTGATATATCTGACAGGTCTCCCAATCTAGTGATAACCCTTGACAGTATGATCACTGTAAGGTACGCACTGTTGGCTTGGACACGGGGATCTTTAAGCGGCAGGATCTCATCTGCTGCTGTCGCCAGCCGCATGACTCCCTTTTTATGGAGAGTACCACTATCATCAACATAGCCTTTTGGAAGTGTAAATTCAAATTCAGTCTGAAATGCCATTTGTAAGTTCCTTATCGAAAAGTTTGTCAGCTAACGCGTTTCATACCTTCATGCACAAGTTCAAGTGATTCGATTGCTACATCATTGGCCTTAGCATTCATGTCTGCGGGTTTATACTTAGTGGGCCACACTTGCTCAAGTTCCCATCGTGCGCCTGGATTTCCGAGCTCATCCATAAGAATTATCGCCATGTTTTTCTTGCGTGCTGCCTCCATTTTCCCATCGACAACCATTTGTCGCCAGTTCATTAATTCCATGCTTAATGTTGTTCCCCATTTGAGCGTAAGGTTTCCACCTTTGGTAAGTCCGGACAGCTTTCTCATATGTGAGGGATCGGTTCCTTCGCGATATTCGACCACATCAGTGGTTGTATCAGGCATGGTAATCTCGTTAAACCCTGCCTGGATTATTCCATCGATCTCAACCCGGAAACGAAAATTTCTAAAAGGATCTATTCTATCTGCCATAAGTATTCCTTTCTAATTATTTATGTTTATCAGCTTTTTGCACCAAGAGTCCATTGCGCTATACGGAATATAACGAATTCCGCGGGTTTTACAGGCGCGACTCCGATCGTACAGATAAGTCGGCCATTGTCAATATCCCCCTGAGACATGGTTGTCCGGTCACATTTGACAAAAAATGCCTGATCCGCTGTTGCGCCTGCGAGCATACCTGCGCGCCACTGATCAGTTAAAAACTGAACGATCGTTTGCTTTACTCTTGCCCATAAAGGTATATCATTGGGCTCAAAAACCACCCATTGCGTCGAGTTTTGAATTGATTTTTCAAGATAGATAAAAAGACGGCGAACATTCACATAAGTCCAGAGCGGATCACCAGTAAGTGTTCGTGCTCCCCAGACACGTATTCCACGTCCGGGAAATGCTCTGATAAGATTGACACCGATGGGATTGAGCTTATCTTGCTCAGCGGTAGAGAACCGGAATACAAGGTCGGTCGCGTCAAATACAACTTCGTTTGCCGGCGCTTTGTGTACACCTATATTTTTATCACTTCTGGCATAAATTCCTGCAATTGCGCCGCTGGGAGGTATACTGGAATTTGTTTTGTAAAGTGGGTCAATGACCTGTATCCATGGATGGTACAGTGCAGCGTAAGATGATGAGTAAATATCCCGTTCCGCTTTGACCTCAGTTACCTGCGCTTTGCTTTGGTCAATATCAATGATTGCAAAGCGATCCTTTTTATTTTCACAATGGGCAATCAATGCAAGATTTGCAGCATGATCAATAACTCCTGGAATCGCCATAATGCTTACATCATCGATATCAACAAACGCTTCTAAGCCTGTACGTTTGCCAGGACCATTATCAACACCTTTATAATCGGCAGCGGTCATTCCTCCCACTGTACCATCAAATCCATCTGACAACTGAATCCCATATACCTTCTGGATAACGCCAGTATTGGCTGGCATATCAAATGGATCGGTCCGATTAAAATTAGCTGCACTTGCATAGGGTGAGGATACTGTTACGATCGATGAGATTCCGTTTATTTTAGTAAAGTAGTTGGTGGCATCGGGATTCATACTGAGATTTGTGAATGTTTCCAACTGATCTTTGTACATAATTGATATTGAAAATTCACAGGTGCTGATGGTTTTGGTCGGAACAGCCTGAGTGTCAACAACAGCATTATCTCCGGTGAGATGGTCGAAAAGGGTCACCAGATTATCCTGGATGGCTGTAATTCGAGTGTACTGCTTTGTAGTTCCAGAATCGAATTCCACAATTGCACCAACATAAAGACCATTAGGGTTCTTGACTTTATATTGTTTGGTGGTTGTTGCCGTTCCAATAAGCTCGATAATTTGGGTGCGCATTATGGTGGAAGGAGTTACTTGTGCGATGATTGAGTTTCCCCACTCGCCCTTGTTAATTGCTGAAATAGAAATGGTCTTTGCAGCTGAGGTTAGTGTCCCAGGCAGATCAGGTACGCTTACCAGTGTGCTTTTTTCTGAGTAACTTTTTGTGATAGCTGCACTCAGTGTAACTGTGTTCTTGGCGGAATCATAAGATGCTATGGCAAGAGGACCTTCATTATGATCAGCAGTACCATCATCGCGATATTCAGTAAGAGTGATTTTTGCAGTAGTATCAATACCTCTGAGCGAGGTTAGATATAGAATTGTGTCGCCTGTAGTTGCACTCTGAGCAAGAGGCAGTACTACTCCAGCCGAAATGCCTTCATTCTTTGCTATACTGGCATCTGAAGGTACAACGCGCATTACATAGCAACCACTTCCTCCATTGGTAAAAAAGCTGTTTACCGCGTATGCCAGATAGCGATACTGACCAAAACTTTTAGGTAAAAAGTCACCAAAGTTACGGGCAAAATCATTGATTCCGGAAACAAATAGCGGTAATCCGGTGGTTGGACCTTTCTCAGCCATTCCGATAAATCCGGCAGTACTGGTGCTCGCACCCTGGATTGGGGTGGCTCCGATCGCAAATTCTTGAATGTATACTCCAGGAGACAAAACTTCAGGCATAACGTGCTCCTCGTTCAAGTAAAAAGGTTAATGTGTAATTCAGATCCTATTTTCCAAACAAATTCAGTTGGTGAAACCAGCGCTTGTGCTGGATCGGTCACCAAATTGTAATTTACTGTTGGCGAGAGAATAAATTTTAATTTGTTCGAAGCTGTTGGAGCCCTCACAAACCAGGTCCCAGCTGTTTCGATCCAGTAACTGCTATTTGATACTTCTTGTAAAAAGAAAACAAATTCCCCCTGGACAGATGTAACAGTTGAGAATGTTACATTTGCAATGGAGAGCGAAATCTTCAAATCGGCATAGGGGAGAGGATTCGTATTTGTCCCCAAGTACGCCATTCCTCTGATCAATGTTGAACCAGCCGGAAAACGATAAGCTGGGGAGGGATAGAGAGTTATTTTAACAGGATTCTGCATTGGTGAAATGTTCAGTGTAGTTTCCCATGTTTCAAACCCATCAGCTTCGGCGCGTAAAAAATACTGCCCGTACTCCATTCCATATATTAGATAAAATCCGCTTGGAGAGATTACCTGGCGATATTTTTTATTACTTTCCTCAATGATAGTCAATTTGACATTAGTGATGTTTTTACCACTGAAAGTATCGATAAATTCGAATGATTGAGGCGAAGCGGGCATTATTCGATCAAGTGATAGATAATTGTTTGTAATAGTCATGATTAATTGCCCAGTTGAACTGATTTGACACGTGAAAGTGTAATGGTTTCGTCCATTTCGACAAATACCGGACCTACCCGGTAACACACAGAAAGCTTCATCGGTCTTGACTGAAAGGCTTGCCAGATATTTGTAAGATCATTAAGCTGCACCGGATTGAATGTTATCCTGATCTCGTATCCCTTACCGGCAAGACCTCCCGAAAGCAATGGATCTTTCAGTATGGGATGTTTTCGAAATGTTCTGATAGCGTGTTCAATGAAGTTGTGTTCTTCCAATGCACGATCGGCAGGTGTCGCGGGAGTACCTGAATTAGGTATTATCATATAATAAAGTTCAAGCGCAATTCCGGGATCACGCATCGTGGTAGTATCAGTTCGCACCATGTCCTGATTGACATAGCTTGGATCTTGACTGATATGATAGAGAAAAAGCGTTAGCTTGGGCAGCGATGTTTCCGGAATATCACCCGGAGAGTAGAGGCCAACATCTGTTGGTAAAAAACTGGATGAGGAACTGAGTAATAAATTCACAAGAGAAAGACCTGTGTCTGCAATTGAGTTTGGATTAAATGCCATCGCTTAACTCCTGATTCCGTAAATAAGGTCTTTAAAAAATCTCTTCATCAGTTCCGTTCCCATTCCATCTTGTTATAAATCAGTGCGTCTTCGGCTATAAAAGCACCTGTCTTTTTGAATTCCCGCTTAACTTCCTGAAGTATGTGGTCCATATGGATCGGCTCGCCTTTGCCTGCAGCATTGAATGCAGCATTGATCGCGATATTCTTTATATTTGCCCCAGTTATTGTAAATTGACGAGCAAGGTAGGAAAAATTAATCTCTTTCAACGGTACTTGAATTGGAAAAACTTTTTGCCACAACTTTTCCCGTTGTGAACGATCAGGCAGTGAAAATTCGACAATGAAATGCATTCTTCTTGTGAATGCTTCATCTATGTTCTGCCTAAAGTTAGTTGCCAGAATCGAGATTCCTTCGTAATCTTCCATTTTTTGGAGAAGGTAAGCGACCTCAATATTTGCATAACGATCATGTGCATCTTTTACTGTTGATCGCTTTCCAAAAAGCGCGTCTGCTTCATCGAAGAAAAGAATCGACCGGCTGGATTCTGCCTGATGAAAAATTGCGGCAAGATTTTTTTCAGTTTCCCCTATGTATTTACTGATTACCAATGAAAGGTCAATCCGTAACAGTTCCAGACTAAGTTCACGGGCAATAATTCCTGCTGTCATTGTTTTACCAGTTCCCGATATTCCGGTGAAAAGCACATTGATCCCCCGGCCAGATGCTACCTTCTTGCTAAAACCCCACTCATTATAGATTTTGCTGTGGTTTATTGCATGGGCACAAATATCCTTGAGAAGGTCAAGTTGAGTATCAGGGAGAACCAGATCATCCCAACTGAACGGCGTGGTTACGCGGGTTGCAAATAACGGTAATTGTGATGAAATTCTTTCTATGCAATATGCTGTTATCTTTTCTGCAAGGTGTTTTTCTTCGCTATGAGGGGAAGTGAATGATGTCGCTGTACGGGCAATAATCATAATTTCACCGGCAGTAAACTGGAACCGCTCAGCCAATTTCGTGATTTCCGATAAGGCTATCTCTGATGCATGAGGGGCAAGTACTTTTTCCCAGATTTCCTGACGTAATTGCGGTTCTGGAATGGAAAGCTCTATTGGGGACAGGTCGAGATTATTTTCCCATGATTTAGTTGGAAGTGGCAATTTCCCATTGCAAAATACAGGTATATTTACCTTCATTAATTCATGGATAATCAGTCTTGTCATTGTTAATGATTTTTCATCATCATTGAATAATCGATCGAAATTATTTAGACAAACACCACAAGGCTGAAGCACAGATTCCCGGACAATGCTTTTAATTAGCGTCGGGATATCACGATCAGTGCACATAAGCATGGCTATATCGACAAATAAAACCGGAAGCTCAAGTTCTTTACAGATCGCACCAGCTATACTTTTTTTGCCTGAACATTGTGGACCATACAGATAAAACCAATGCTTGAAATCCTGTTCTGATTCTTTTGTTAAGTTTCTAAGATGAGTGATTATTGATTCGATCCTGAATGCTTCTTTGTGATTAATAAACAATTCCTGTAATGATGGAAGGTTAAATCGCAGATCTGCTATTCCATACAGGAGCGAATCCATAGCATTGTTTCCATTTAAATACGAGGCAATTCGTCCATTAATTTTCAGTGGTGAAGTTGGAGTAAAGGAGTGTTCATAGACAGGTTCAATTATGTTCCAGTCAAAAATCATCCTGTCTTTCGAAAATGGTAAGTAACTTGTTGCTTCATCCTTTCCCATAAATTGAGTAAGCTGGAAGGCCAGTTCTATTGAGGGAAATGATTTCATTTGATCGTCAAATAGAGTACTGTAAAGTCTGTTATAGCGATCATCAAACCATGAGGCCAGACAAAGTAAAAGAAGCTGTTTCTCAAATGAATCAAGTGTGAACCTTCCAACGAGCCATTGCCAGGGGAGAATTGTCCCCTGTGCTTTAGTCGCCTCAAGTTTTGAATCTATTTTTTTTCTTTTCTCAATAAGCAGAATCTCAAGAGAATTGATTTTTTTCGGGTCAGAGGTTTTCATATTATTAACATTTAGTGGTGATGTAAGGAAACCGGAAAACGCCATCTGAAAAGATTCGGTTCTACAAAATCGTGAAGCAAGTAATTGTAGTGTCAAATCTAATAGTTCAAATTCATCCATCAGGTGTTGTACAGGCGTATCATATGCAGTCGAATCCTCTTCAAAGGAGATCGTTTTCAGGCTCCCATGTTTGCGGTAATCAATGGTCATGATATGATACTTTCGATGTAAATGGGGTAAAATACAAGGAATGGATAAGAAAAAGTAAAGGAAATGAAGCAATTACTAAAGGAAAAGAGATATTCATCATATCCACACTTTGAAAAGATTACTTGCATTTGCAAGGAACCATGTTACAGGAGAGCAAAAATGTCCTCGCTATAATGCAAACGCTCCGGGTGCCCTGTCAATTTACATCGTCTGGGACCCCTTCCTTTACTGAAATGCTATACTCCTGTTAAATAATTCCTTGTGAAGAACGTTGTCAAGAGTAAAAGTTAACCGGGAGATAGTTCGTTCTTATGGTGTACAGGTTATTCTACTATCGGAATTTTTACAATCGTAGTTTGCCCTTGAAGTCAAAACCTCAATACAAGAAAAACTATCGCACTTGACATCTTTTGGGCATAGGACAGTCAAAATGATAAAAGGAAATGTGACTATCGATCATCCAGAACACTTTAGCCTTGTGACCAGTGATGAGGAACCGCTTGCAGTGCTCTTAAATCCTGAAAGTCCTTTTCAACAATTACTCAAGAAAACCTCTTCGATTTATTCATGTAGGGGGGAGCGGCTCTCAGAAGAGGTTTATGTAAAATTGTATATCTATAGATTATCAGCATACCTCAAACCCGCATTTTTCCGGGAAGACATGGATTGGAAGCGGGAAGATTTCGATTGGAAACGGGAAGACATGAATTGGAAGTGGTCGGATACTGGATTGGAAGCGGGTAGACACTGGATTGGAAATGGGAAGATGTGGATTGCAAGCATGCAGATATCGAGTGGAAATAGGAAGATTTGGACTGCAAGCTGATTTAAGCCGATACCTGAAAATGAGGTGGAGTAAAAAGGTCATTTAAATCAGGTCAGTCAACATAGGAGAATGGTCAGGATTGAATAGGCAGGAGCAGGGTTTGAAAAATGTTTTATTCTATAATATCTAACCTGAGCTAAAGTGCCTGTCAAACGGGAGTTTATCGTAAAGACAATTCATGGATGGTATTTGGAACAGAAAGAATCGACATAGCACGGTTGAACGGGAAAACCCAAAAGGGGTGAGACTGTTTTCCTAGATGTAAAATTACGAAACTGAATTTATATAAATGCAAATACACGTGTAGAAAAGATTATACAAGGTCCGATTCTGTGAGGGCCAATATAGTGTTTGGGCCGGAATATATCTTTAAAGACGAATGCTTTCTTCATAGTTCTATCTATTAAAAGGGGCTGCTTGTCTAAAGAACGAATGTAGTGCCGGCTAATCCATTTGTTGTCAATTCGGTTCAAATAAGAATGTAACATAGGGTATAAGAGTTATCAGCTGTATACGTTTCCATAATACCTCAATTAATCTTCACATAATCCACAATTGAAAACGGATAAAAACGTAGAAGGTGTTTAAATTCTTTATAATTATAGCCAAAAAGATATAGACAGGAATTTTTCATGATAATATATTACTCTTAATGGATGCTTATTGTAATACTTTGAAGTTTTAATCATTTCGCAATTCCATATTTTCAATTTCAGGTTGAATCGTCCAACAGAAATGCTTTATCTCTTAAGCAGTTTGATTAATATCCTGTTTCCATAAACAGAATCAACAGATTGTGTCAGCCCGACAGATAGTAATCATTGGTTTTTTGCAGAACCTGAGCATAGAAACCTTAAAATCAGGCTTTACAATGAAAAAAACGCATTTTAAAATTCCAGGCTATCAGATTTTGGAAAGAATTGGTGAAGGGACTTTTGGTACAGTTTTCCGGGCAAAACAGAAAAGTACCGGCAGGTATGTTGCGGTAAAAATGCTGCGTTTAAATTACCAGGATAATAATTCCTATCAACATCGAATAGCCCGGTTTCATCGGGAAAAAAGGTTATGTGCTGAACTCCATCATCCTTATATCATTCAGCTCATTGATCAAGGGGAATATAGAACAAATCAGCTTTTTGCTGTTTTTGAATATGCCGAAGGAGAAAACCTTAAGGATATTATCAAGCAAAATGGTTCTTTATCTGCAGCTCAATTGAAAGCGGTAATGGGTCAAATACTGGAAGCCCTTATTTATGCGCATCAAAAAGGTATTGTTCATCGTGACTTGAAACCTGGCAATATTATAGTAAATACAAAAATTAACGATATCTGTGTCAAAGTTCTTGATTTTGGAGTAGGAGGGTATCTTCCTGATGCCAAGGTGGACCATGAAAATTTAACATTGCCTTCAGAGATTCTCGGAACACCTTCTTATGCAGCTCCGGAGCAACTTCGTGGAGAAAGTGCTAATGTTAAGTCCGATCTTTACTCCTGGGGGTTGATTTTTCTTGAATGTCTGACAGGCCAACCGGTTTTCACCGGATCAAGCGTTGCAGAGATTATCTACCGCCAACTCTCGCTGGAAGATATCCCTCTACCTCCAGTAATTGCATCTCATCCTATAGCAGAATTACTTCATTGTGTTTTGGCTAAAAACCCAAGAGATCGGATCGGTGATGAGTATAAATTACGTTCAGAATATGATAAGATTTTTATCGATGATCTGGTAGGCAAACCGATGCTGGTTGCTATTGATCACATAAGTAAAAGCGTTCCCGAACAGACTACAGATGGAATATTGGCAGGAGTCGCTTGTGGCTGATTCCTTCAGGGCTGAGCACTGAAAGAGATTTGAATGTGTATTGTTAGTAATTCTTGTCCGTTTTGTAGGAACAAACAGATGTCAATCCCTGTGCTACTGATAAAAAACATTTACAGGAGGCCTTGATATGGGAAAAATCATTAAGAAAAAAAACGAAGGCTGTCAGGGAAGTGAAATATGGCTTTTTAGGGACCACACCTTCGGTCGGGACCCAAGGTGCAGTACAATACTTTGTAGTAGCGCAGTATCCCGCTTTCATGCCAGATTCAGCTGGAATGGTTCTGAATGGACAATACGCGATCTTGGCAGCCGCAATGGCACTTTTGTTGTTGGGCGAATGTTATCAAAAGGAGAATGGCAGCCGGTAAAAGCTGGTGATCATATTATCTTTGGAGATATTGATGAAGAATACATGTTGATTGATGATGATGAACCCCGCTCATTTCTGATTACCTGTGATAAAAATAATAACGAAATGCGAATTCCTTTAACAGATCTCCTTCCACTGCCATCTGTGGATAACCCACTTTGTACTGTATTTCGAGGTAAATATAATGATTTTTTTTTGGAAAACGAAAATGGTGATATTGTTCATCTGGAACACGGGAAAACATTTACTATAAAAAGTATTAATTACCATGTGATACTGAGTTTTCGCTGGGAAGAGTCGCCTGAGACTAACTGTATAGAGGGGCTTAGTGAACCTGCAACTATCTATCTTGACATAGCAGTTTCACCTGATGAGGAAAGTGCGGAGATCGTTTTGCATAAAGGAGAGGAACAGTATGTACTTCAACCTAAAGTTCATTTTTACCTTCTTGCCTATTTAGCCCGATTTCGCGATTCTCAAACTCAGCAGCTAATGCATATACAGCAGAATAATTCCAATAGTGAAAATGGCTGGGTTGATTGTAATTCCATTTGCAAAGATTTGATGATCAACCGTGAACATCTTGCACAGCTTGTTTTTCGTATCAGACAAGAATTTAAAAGCTGTTATCCCCAGATTGCAGAACAAATTATCGACCGCCACCTTAGAGGAAAAATGCGAATCGGATTTCCAACTGGGAATTTTTCAGTACATACTATGTCGTGATTTGATTTGATAAATGTGTAATAATTGATGATGTTAATTAACTATAAGAATCGTGCTAATTCAATTCCATTAACAAATTCGCGTTGAGTGCCATATGTATCGTTGCATGTAATGATCTGTAATGATTAAAAAACAACTTTTTGATTATCTTTTCTAACAGGAGCTCCAAGAAATCCTGATTGAAAACAGGGAATAAAAAACTTTCTTGAAAGGAGTAATATGCCACAGCAAAACGTTACTATTAAAAATGAAGCAGGAACAAGAATAGTTGCAAATGGAGTCACTAATGATGGTGGTAGTAATGTATCACAACTAACAAATCCCGTTGTGTTTCATCATGAGTATCAGATAATGGTTGGTGAAGGAATGCTTAAGGGCGCTCTATGTACAGAATATGATGTAATTGTGCATACTGCGAAATTCAAGTTTTAGTGCTATTCCATATTGTAATAATACAAATGATTAACTAAAAGGAGAATGTTATGGGATTCAAATACACATTAAAAATTACAAATCATTCAAGTCATTCAGATTATCTTATGGTTTTTCAGAACGATCCTGGAAGCTGGTCTCCTAATGCTATGGCATTAGCCTGGTTTTCTAAATTTTCAAATCCAAGTCCTACTTCTATCGTCAAGTTCTCCTGGGAAATTGACTGGGGGTTTTCATGGGCAGAAACTGGTATAATACAGCCCGGTATCAAATATGAAGCATCTGAGACCGCAAAAGCAAGTGATGGTAATAAAATTACACTGGACTATAATGGCGCATACTTTTTCACAGATCAGACAACAGGAGCATCTCAAGATCGTTTGTACCTTTGTGAATCAAAGAATATTCCGCATTCTTCGTTAGCTTCAGTTGGTGTCACTATGTCTGGTAATACTGTTTACGCAGCACAGGCCCGCTCTAACCAGAATCTGACCTTTTCTCCGCATCCGACATACTTTTTAGCATATGGAAACTATGAGGAGGGACAGGTGATCGATATAAGTACAGTGAATAACCCTGTCGAATTGAAATACGATACCGGTATCTACTCTTTAGAGACCACATTGAATCCGGATGATACCTGGGATCCGCCTAAATCATTAGCGTTAATAAATGCCCAAAGATTAAAAGTCCTCCGCGAAGAGATGGTCCCACAGATGAGATGAAAGCAGACCCGCGCCATTCAATAACCCACATTAAGGCGCGGGTTGTTATTTAATGAAAATATTTGAATCGAGAGGAGGCAGGCCATGTTGAACGGATTTCCAATAGGAACGGTTTGTGCTTTTGCAGGACAGCTCGATCCAGTAACCGGAGATGCAAATAATATATGGAAGTCAAGTTGTTGTCCAAGCGTGGATTCAAAAGCCGGAATACTCAATCCAGATATCCCGTTAACACATGTAGAAACTATTGGCTGGATGTTGTGTGATGGAAGATTTTTAAGAAAAGATATCTATCCGGAATTATTTGCAGTTATAGGGTATTTGTATGGAAATAAAAATGATGACTTGTTTCGGTTACCGGATTATCGAGGATTATTTCTTCGTGGTGTGGATGCAGGGTCGGGTATGGATCCGGATGCAAGTAACCGCATTGCTCCTCTGGGAGATGGAAAAAACAGCGGGATAGGTTCTTTACAATGTGATGCAATGCAGGAACATGCTCACACTTATAAATCAGTTGTACTTGCGGCACCCTCCCAGCAGGGAAATGCCGCTGGACAAAAATCTTCAGATGAACTTACCTCAATACCTCAAAATCCTGCGCGCGTTACTAGTGAAACACGGTGTAAAAATATTTCGGTGAATTACATAATAAGATTTCGCTGATTGTGATATTAAACAGCCAGATCAAGGATTCATATAAAGGCTGATATCGTAAAGTGAGTATCTGACGGCTGTCTATTAACAAAACAAGGAACAAAACATATAAGAACTTTGTGGCCATTTGATAATGGTCGATTGAGTGGGTAAAAGAAGTATTCAATTTTAAAGAATATAATCCGAAAAAGTGATTAATAAAATTCAAGTAGCACTTTAAAGCGGGATATTTTTCTCCACCCCAAGGGATGAATACATTAAACCAGAGGCAAAGCCCCTGGTTTAAATACAGAACAGTAAAAAATCTCACAGCCCTGAAGGGGCGTGATAGTGCCGCACCATTATTATTTACATAAAATTTTCCGCACTACTTTATTATAACCTGTTTATATTATGCATCCCCTAATAATTATGCATAAATTTTGACTGAATTATTTAGAATTTGAGAGAACTTCTCAGCAATCATCCTGAAAAAAATCCATTATTCTTGACATCCAGATCCTCACAACATTTCTACAATTTAAAACGAATTTAAGATATAAAGGTTTATTGCGGATTTGTACTTCACAATTTCCAAAGGAGTCCTTTCAATAAACTGCACCCTAAAGCGATTCAAACGAAATCGACTTTTCTGATAGGCTGATATAACAGGAATGGTGGCAAATTATGCAGAAAATCACACCACATTTATGGTTTGACAAAGAAGCTAAAGATGCGGCTGAATTTTATACCTCCATTTTCAGAGACTCAAAAATAAAGAACGTAACCACGATTCATAATACCCCTTCGGGTGACTCTGATATTGTAACTTTCAATCTTGCCCGACAGGAATTCATGGCAATAAGTGCCGGCCCGCTTTTCAAATTCAATCCCTCGATATCTTTCTTTGTTACCTGCGCTTCCAAAGGTGAAGTAGATACTTTGTGGAAAAAACTTTCGCAAGATGGAAACATCATGATGGAAATTGGTGAGTACCCGTTCAGTGAACTTTACGGATGGACGGAAGATCGGTATGGTCTGTCGTGGCAGATAGGGTATATGGGAGAAGACGAGATTCAGCAGAAAATCACCCCGACTTTGATGTTTACTGACGGTGTTTATGGTAAAGCGCTGGAGGCTATCAGGTTTTATGCTTCGTTGTTCAGTAATTCAAAAATCAACAACACCGTTTACTACAGTTCGGAAGAGGAACCTGATAAGGAAGGTACTGTCAAGTATACTTCCTTTACACTCGAAGGACAGATTTTCGCAGCGATGGACAGTGCGCGTGTTCATGATGCTCCTTTCAATGAGGCTATATCCTTATTAGTGCGTTGTAAAACACAGGAAGAAATAGACTATTTCTGGGATAAACTTTCGGCTGTTCCGGATGCAGAGGCGTGTGGATGGTTGAAAGATAAGTATGGTTTGTCGTGGCAAATTGTTCCTGTTATAATGGATGAAATGATGACAAGTAAAGACCCGCAAAAAATTGCGCGTGTAACCGATGCGTTTCTTAAGATGAAGAAATTTGATATTGAGGAATTAAAGAGGGCATATGCTGGAAAATAACTGTATGGAAACTCTGAAAATTTGGAAATGGAAAATAGTCCCGTATCTATAAAGGTTTATTGACAGCTCGCGGTGAAAAAAGTGACGACAAAGGAGAGGATCTATGGACGTTCAGGAAATGATGGAGAAATATGAGAAACTTGGGAAACCCGGTGAACAGCACAAGCAGCTTGAAAAACTAACGGGGAGCTGGGAGGCCAAAGTTAGAAATTGGCCGGAACCGGGGGTTACTCCAATGGAAAGCTTGGGAGCCAGTGGGAAAAAAATGATTATGGGTGGTAGATTTCTGCAGGAATTGTTTAATGGCATTATGATGGGCAATAAATTTAATGGACTTAGCATAACAGGATATGATAATCATTTAGAAAAATTCGAAACCATCTGGCTTGACTCCACAAGCACATCGCTACTGTTCTTTCAGGGGACCGTTTCGCAGGATCATAAGAAGATCACAATGGATTGCAGTCATGCTGATGTGGTAAGGGGGCCGATGAATTGGCGTTCAGTAACTACATTTATTGATGATGACACTCATCTCTTTGAAATGTTTAGTATGAAACAGAATGGGAAAGCAGAAAGAATTATGGAGATTACATATACCCGGAAAAAATAGATTTTTGGTATCGCACATCCTGAATACCAGTCCGCTCTTCGACAGAATTATGCTTCGATAGGAACAGGAACTCAGCATAAGCGGACGTAAAGCAGAATTTTCATGCCATCTCACGCATAAGTTAACAACACCCCGGATCATCCTGTCCACCCTCCGCAAAGGTCTGCTTTGGAGGACAGGAGCTCCCTGTCGAAGGATGAACGCATTGTAAGGAATGTTAACGTTTTTTTATCGATAAGAATGCATAACATCGTATTTATGTTTTTGAGTTACTGAAGGAATAATAAAAATCAGACCTCGACCAACAGAAATTATTCCTCCAAGAACAAGGGACCCTCCTAAGGCTATATCCTCGTTAAAAAGAAAAATAGTCTTTGGGTCTACTTTTTTCCCCTGTTGTATCTTACCTGCTCCTATACTAATTAAACCAACTCCCAATGCAAAGCTTAAAAACATTACTCCTTTAGAAATATCAGCTCTTTTTTTGTACCCTTGCATTTCCTTTGTTATTTGATATTCCTCGAACGTTACCCCTAATTTGCGTGATAGTGCTGAATCCTTATTATCATCATAACGATAAAAGGAATGTGTAATGGTCTTAAGAAAAACTGCATCTACTGTATTTCTTTCGCGCATCCCCGCAATCGTAACTGTTTGACCAATACTAATTTTGCTGACATCAATTCGATTAGGGCCAAGACCGATCTCAGCGAAATCAATTTTGCCGGTAGAATCTTGAATTTTAATTTTCCTACCTTCAATTGTTGAGATGGCTCCGTGTATCGTTTCCCACTTAAGCCTACCAGTTTTTAATTCTTCTCCAGTGAGAAATTGCGGAATCAGTACTAAAATTACTATTCCACACAATAATCTGTTTGCGAAATTTAGTGATTTCATGTCAACAACCTATGATGAACAAAAGTGCTTTTTAGTAAATTAGAATAGTATCCAAAAACTCTTTGTGCTGTACCTTATACTTGCTATCTCCCTACCACCGGTAGCACAAATCGACACTTTTGATACCCTGCTCTTGCCCATACGACAAGTGCTCCGGCTCCTTTGGGATGTTTCCATTGCACCATATCTTTATGAGTCAATTTAGCGATTAATCGTCCTTTCAGATCTGCTACTTCCACCAGAACCATTTCTCCTGGCGCTGTTATTGACACTGTTTGTCCAGACAACTTCCAGCACATTCCAGGGACTGGTAAATGTGAAGCACCACCCGCGAATTTCTTGTTTACAAAATCCTTGCTGGGAAAGATCTCCAGATCCCGCACTACACTTTGGTGATTGGAATTGGGACCGTTCCCGTCAGTATCATGCCATACAAACTTTATCGAAGGTAAATAGGTACCAGCTGACTTAGGTACAAATGTCCCGCGGTATTCTACAAATCCATCTGTTCCTGTCCCTTGTGCAACAAGTTCTACAATATCGACCGTCGTATCGGATGGCCCATAGTTACCTACTGCAGCCTGGGTTGTCAGATGGAACTTGAGCGCAGCCCATGGCGAAGCGGGATCATTACGCACCTGAACCGACACGGTCTGTTCGGCATCGGTCACTTGCACCGGCACTCCGCCTCCCACAATCCATGTCGAGGAACTACCCCACTGCGAATTATTCATTCCCATTCCGACTGGAAGGTCTTCTACCGAGACTTTTCCCCATCCAGCATAGATCTGCCAATCCTTTGCCCGTGGAGGAGCAAAGAACGTCCCCTTGGCGGGATCCAGTACGCGAATCACAGCCGTGGCGGTATCCGAAGCATCTCCTCCACCAATGGAGGCGTAAACAAACTGATCTGTTCCCGGACCAACCGGCCACCGGTGTATAACTAAACGACCCATCTGATTTTAGCTCCAACGTACCATGTGAAGGGAGAGACACCACTGATGCCGACAATTTTTGTCCTGTTGTCGGTTCCCGATCGTTAACTAGTACGCCCGGAGATGCAATAGTCAAGGGCTTTACCTGTCGTGTCAGCGTACCAGTCGTCCGAAGCTGTAGGTGGAAAATCTAATGTCACGTCGAGCGGTGCAGATGTCTTGAGTGCTCGCATCCCTTGCCCAGCCTCGGGCAAACCACCAAAGCCATCGTGTGCAGTGTATGTCCAGCCCATTGCGCCTGCATACCCGTTATCCATCAGGTATTTCCAGCACTGCGCCGGTGTCATCGCACCTACAGTTGCAGAAAGACCCTTTGCTGGAAACTCACCGATCACCAGTGGTTTGTCAAGTCCCCAATAGGAAGCCGGGTGATGGAAGGGTGAACGGGTGGTCTCTGCCCATTCGTAGTAGTGAACCATGTAGAAATCCAGAGTTCCATCGGGATCGCCGCCCACAGTTACAAGCGCTGAGTCGGAGTAGTAGTTGTGATCTCCCTGTACGGTGTTCGACCCCGCGATGAACGCCCAGCATCCGTTGCTCACCGGCACTCCCGGAACCGCCCGGTGGATAGCGCCCGCAGCCTGGTTTACCATCTTTTGCACATGGGAGATCTCGATTCCTGTAGCCATGCTGCCCCAGTCACCCGCGATTGACTGTACCATTCCCTCGGGTTCATTGAAAATTTCCCAATTAAAAATTGCCGGGTGCCGTCCAATTGCTTTGACCAACGGCACAACAGCATTATCGATGAACGCTTTGCGTCCGGCATCGGTCTGCAGAATCATTTTGTTAGCTTCTATATCGACTTTTGTTTTTCCGGTTTTCATCATATCAAATGACAATAGACAAAGGTCCACACTTACACCCCGTGTGTACGCCATATCCAGCACTTTTCTGATATTAGATATAGTTGATACGCCCAGACCCGTTACCAGCTTGGTGTCAGGGTCGATCTGCGGATCATTAGAGATATCAGTAAATAACCACCAGCGCACAGCGTTACCTCCTGAATCAGCTACTCCCTGGAGCATCTTGGCAAACCAGACTGTGTCAACAGGATATTTACCTACATCGCCCCCAAATTCTTTCCAGGCGACATTAATTCCCGAGACAAATATCTTTTGTCCATACGGCATCGTTACCCGATCGATAGAGCCCGATTGCACCAGCGTTATGCACCAGAGCATAATAGCCAAACCTGTCGTTAAATACTTCACAAAACACCTCCGCATTTTTCAATCCCATTCAATGCACGAAATCGGGTTGCCGCAGTACATCTTAAGTGTACCACCAATTCCAGTTTTTTATAAAAAAAGACAGTATAGGGCATTATCTGCAATTGACAGGGAATCGCTTGTCCATTTTAATTTTTTAGTTGTTTGGTAATTGTCTTTGGTATCAAAATACGTATCCTGAGGAAAAAATACAACAACAGGATATAGTAGACGAATGGGGGGGTCTTAATAAAGTTCTACCCGAGTGCTGGTAATCTTCTTTTTAAAATGCTTTAAGCTTTTTAACAAATTAATCACTAATAAGTGTTGCTCAATTTCAAATGTTAATTTAAAATTAAAAATGATAATTCTCCCAAATCGAAAGACCTGAATATGATTATCAAAGCAAAATTTACCTCTGAATTGACCATTGTTATACTGCTCGGTATTACAGCAATTTGTTGGCTTTTGCAAAACATCATTCTTGATCGCACATTTATCATCAGTCCTAAGGGGGATTTTCCCGTAACGGTCTATCAGGATATAGAATCCGGGGGAAATTCAAGGGGTAGCTACACTGTTAGTGATTCAAGTTGGATTTTCGATTATGAGCTCAAAGAGGGGGTACCGTACCCTTATTGTGTTTTTTCGATTGATATTACAAAAGATTGCAAAGGGCATAATTTCTCTTTATACGATCAAATGAAAGTCTGGACAAGGTATAAAGGAGTAGGGCATGGTACTATAAGAATGGAGATTAGAAATGCTCATCCTGAATATTCTCCGGAAAATGATTACAATTCTTTTAAATACAATGAAGTTCAATACCCGCCTCAAAAGGTTGCTTATCCCCTGAAACTGAAGTGGCAGGACTTTTCAGTTCCAAACTGGTGGATTTCAGAGCGTAATATCCCTCTTCATCAGCATAAAGTCGATGTATCAGATGTCAGGCTCATTGAATTTCATTCAGGTGAGAAAGCACCTATGGGTAAAGGACAGATTGAGATTGTGAAAGTGGAACTGAAAGGAAAATGGCTCAGCAGCGCTGTTTTTTCAAACATCATGCTTTCATTTTGGATCGGTACCTGGACTTTGTATCTACTCTTTTCTCTATTAAGAATGCATCAGGAAATTGTCATAAAAGAGAAGCAGAAACAGGAACTTTTAGTACTCAATGAGATGCTGAATGTTGAGAAAAGTAAAGTTGAGATGAAAGCTAAACGGGACGAGTTGACAGGTTTATTGAATAGATATGGCTTGTATGATCAAATGGTGAATATGTTTGAAAAGCCAATAGATGATCATATATCGGTTTTATTCATTGACATAGATCATTTCAAAATAATTAATGATACCAAAGGTCATGCTGAGGGGGATCGAATATTACAGGCAATTTCATCTGAAATGTCAAAGCTGCTGCGGCGGGAGGATATTCTTGCCCGCTGGGGTGGTGAGGAATTTCTGATTGTATGCAGGACTTCTAACAAAGAAGGGCTCAGGGCTTTTGGTCAAAAGTTGCTGAAAGGAATAAGAAAGTTACCTGACGGGGTTACCGTAAGTATTGGAGGGTGCAGGGGAAGACAGCAGGATTTCCAGAAGATAGTAGAGTGTGCGGATCAAGCATTGTATAAAGCTAAAAATAGCGGCAGAGATCAAATAGTGTTATGTGATGATTGCTGCTGAAAGTCAATCCCGATATACGTTCAGAAAAAAGTAGTATAAATTTACTGCTACAAATATGCTTAATTAAGCCAAAAAATTGGCTTTATCGCAATTTACCTGAGGGACAATGGGGTATAGTTGTTTATCCTGCTGCTGCAATAGTAAAAATTCTTCAGGTTTTTTCTCCGATAATAACGTTTGTAATTTATCCCAAACCAATTCTGATTATCAAACATAATCACAAAGCGATTCATATTGAAATGTTAATAAATTAAAATTCTGATGGCATTCACCAGGAAATGCTTGTGCTTCTCACAAGGAACGTTCGAATAAAGTTGTTTTAATACCAGCCGTAAATCATAAAGATTCATATCTACTGCAAAGTCATACTGCTGGCACCGTTGCTCAAATCAAGCTGGTAAACATGAACTGTGCTTGTAATTTGTTCGGAAATGAATGTTGTATAATTCAGATAAATAATTATTTATAGATCAAAATCAACAAGATACAATTAATTGTGTTCGGATAAACATATAATTTTCTGGCAAAAAATCTTTTTTTGATTATATTGTTTATAAAAGATTAGTGGATATGTTTATGCGAACAAAAAATAAGCTCAACATTTTCGAATATGTAGATTACCGTTTTTTCCTGACGGATTATATCGGTTTTCAAAAGAAACAGGTTAAGAATTTTTCTCATAGAGCATTTGCACAAAAAGCTGGACTATCGCCGAGTCTTTTGAATGATATCATTTCTAAACGTCAGAACCTGACAACCCAGGCGATGTATAAATATGCGGTGGCTATGGAGCTGCCCCCAAAAGAGATCGCATATTTCGAAGCATTGGTGGAATTCAATAATGCAGGCTGCAATGCAGATAAAAACCGTTTTTTCGGAGAAATGGTTCGGTTGCGTGGAAGGTCAGCTGTCAAATTCCTTGACTCACAACAGTATGAGTACTTTTCAAATTGGTATAATCCGGTAGTAAGGGAGACTTATGGTTCATGTTGGTGTTGGTGATGATCCTGAGGCGATCTCCCGGATGATTGTCCCATCTGTAAGCACTGCCAGGATACGCAGATCTATCGAACTATTAAAGGAGCTTGGGCTTGTGTATCAGTCATCTGATGGTCTATGGCACGCATCAGACAAAATAATCTCCTCCGAATATCAAATTCAGTCAGTTGCTTTAAAAAATTATCATATAAGTATGCTTGAACGCGCCAGGGAATCACTGGATTATTATACAAGCGAAGAGCGTGAATTTCAGGGCCTCACTATCAGCGCAAGCACGAGCGACCCTGCAGCGTATGAAAGAGCGAATCCGTAGATTTACTGATGAGCTCCTTAGTATGGCAGCTACAGAAAATGAAAAAGCTGAAGAAGTATATCAAGTCAATATTCAGGTGTTTCCGTTTTCACGTAAGGATGTTAATAAATGAAATTACAAATAATAAAGAGACTATTGAGATATAATGCTGAGTGGGCAGCAATACTCTCTCTCTTTTTCGCCTGTACCAATACACCTCTTTCCACAGATGGTGGCGGAACGCGGGGAGGTAATCCAGTAGTTATGGGAGCGATTGCCGATCCTGATGGCTCAAAGGCCTGTAATGCACGCGTTCTGCTCATTGCACAGGATTATAATCCGTTGATTGACACCGTAAAGCGGTATATCACAACTGGAATGACTGACTCTCTCGGAGCATTCTCAATTATAGCACCTGACACAGGATGGTATAACCTTGAGGCAATAGGGAGTGGTAATGGCGATCGTCTGATCAGATTTAAAGTCAAAACCGTACGCGACAGCGTAACCCTTTTACCACTTGGCACACTGCATAAACCAGGATCGGTAAAGGTAGTATTATCAAAGGGCAGCGATTTGGCAAATTCCTATGTGTATGTGCCAGGCACTACCATTGTAAATCGGGGCGCAGGAACAGGCGATACAATCATTATCGATTCAGTACCCGCTGGAGTTCTACCTGTTCTCTGTTTAGGCAAGAAGAACGCTATAGAAAACATTACCATCAGTCGCGATGTATCAGTGGTCCCTGACAATACAACTGTAATTCAGAACTGGGAGTGGAGTTTCAATAAACAGATCATCCTAAATACATCACTATCAGGTGCAGGCACAAAGGAAGATGTGTACGAACTTCCCGGTCCTCATAAGATTAACATCAGAAAATTTCGATTTTTCTCAGGCGCAAAATTCCGGAAAAGATATTCGGTTTACTTCATCGCATGGTGTGCCACTTGTCCATGAAATCGAGAAGTGGGATTCTGTCAATCGAAACGCCGCAATCTGGGTTAAAGTTGATACGGTGTACGGTAATAATGGTATACAATCAATAACAATGTACTGGGGAAATCCCAATGCAGCAGATATCCCTACCAGTGCCTCGGTTTTTGATACCACATCCGGGTATCAGGGGGTGTGGCATTTCAGTGATGTGGCCGGGAAAATGGTCTATGATGCAACAGTAAATAATTACACCGGTATATCTCCGGACACTGCAAAGCCGCTGGTGGCCCAAGGTGTTGCAGGAGATTGCCGTGTGTTTAATGGAATCAACAATTATTTCCATATATCCAACACAGCTGAGAGTAAGCTGAATTTTCCCGAGAATGGCAATTTTACAATCAGTGCCTGGGTATTGATCGACAGCTTCGATACCTTGCCTCATGTTATCGTTGCCAAAGGATATGAACAGTTTTTTCTGCGCTACACTGGTGTTTCATCCAAATCACCATTGTGGGAATTCGCTCAACTTAGTCAAAATGGCAACTGGCAGGCTTGTTCGACTTCAGCAAAGCAGGAGCAATGGACACTTGTAACGGCTGTCAGGCAAGGCAGTAAACAATCTCTTTATTGTAACGGGGTGCTTCTTGACAACACACCTGATATTTTTGCATCCGCAAACTTCGAAAGAAATACATCAAGTGATGTTTCGATAGGCAAATATCTGAAAGCAGTTAACGTTCCGGATTATAAAGATGGCTACTGCTTTTTCAAAGGCTCTATCGATGAAGTCCGGATGATCAGCACGGTAAAAAGCTCTGATTGGGTACTATTGTGTTATATGAATCAACGATCCGATGACCGGTTGGTCGCTTTCAAATAATACCCTTCTGGAAAGACATTAACGATTTAACAACCGTTAGACTTTCTGGATAGGTAATAAATAGCAAGCGGAGCTGGCTTTATAAATAGTGACGTATTCAAGCCGGGTGTTGATAAAAATCAGAAAGAATTATTGCAGTATCTTTAAAAACTTTTCAAGAAGGAATAGATTATGCGTAAAACTATTATTTTGTATTTGATTCTGTTGATGGGATTCAGTCTCTCAGCGCAATCAATTGCTCTAAGCGGAAAAGTGACAAACCAGAGTGGAAAAGTAATTAACGGCGCCATTGTCACCCTCAAATCAAAGAAACTGGCAGACACAACTGATGCCGCGGGCGCATATTCGATTACCGGATCAATTACTCTTGTGCACTCTTCCCCGATTTTGTCAGGTGTAGAAGCAGCATACTTGAAAAACGGCAATGTTGTGGTAAACTTAACAAAACCGGATAGAGTACGGGTGGAACTTTTTGATTTTCAGGGGAATCTGTTGAATATTGCGTTCGACAAGCCTGTTACGGCAGGTAGTTTCCGTTTCGATGTTTCGCAACGCCCGTTTGCTACAAACATGATGATGATTCGTGTTTCAATCGGGCAGCAAACCTATAGCATCCGTTATCTTCCTTTGCTAAAAGGTAGACAGACCACTACTTCATCGGTAGCTTCATCATCCGGGGTGGTATTGGCAAAAATGGAAGCAACAGACGATACACTGCAGGTAACCGCCCTGGGATATAAAACCAAATCGGTCCAGATCTCTTCCTATACAGAAACAGTAAACATTACTCTTGAAACAGAAAGTACCGAGCAGTGCACTGCATCAAAGACAGTGAATATGAATGTTTCTGGTAATGGACCACACAAGGTGGTTGTGGAAACAAATTCAGATCCGGGAATCAAAGAGGGAACCATTTACCGGCCTGAAGATTTGGGTCCGGGAAAAACTATCCAATATTTATCTGGGGAGAAGGTGCCTGCTCACTGGATGGAAAGAGTAACTCTGCGGCAATGGCGCAAATCGCTTCACATGGATACTTCGTCATTGCTGATGGTACACCGGGAGGATCTGGATCCCGCCCCATGAACATGGCAGATCTTGTAAAGCCCGCGCTTGCGTATATTACCTGGGCCATTGCACAAAACAGGAAACCCTGCAGTGCATACTATCAGAGCCTTGACACATCAAAAGTTGGAGCCAATGGGTTTTCCTGTGGCGGTTACTTTCGCAGGCGTCTGCAGCTGATCCTCGCACCTCCACCTGGGGACTCAATAGCAGTGGCTCTTTTGGCAATAATCCGGATCTCTATGGAACTCGGTGCATACTCCGGTGCTTATCGTTGAAGGACAAAGGACATATCTTCTGCAGGCGGCACTGGTGCATACACTAATGGTCTGAGGGACTTATAATGGTATTGCTCCTCTTGGTTGGCCTGTATATTTTATCAGCAACAAGAATATGGGGCATGGTGGGGACCTGTGGGCTGCATACGGGGGAGATTTCACTAAAATCGATCTTGCCTGGCTGAACTGGTGGCTTAAAGGAGATACTGGAGCAACTGGTAAGGGCGTTCTTGTAGGTTCTAGGTTGCAAGTATTGCACTGACAGTAATTGGGAAGTTAAATCAGCCAATCTGCCATAAAATTGTTCTTAGTTGCAGATGAGTGGGGCTCATAAAAAAACTATGTGCGTTTTACCAATAAGAGGTGATATATGAATAAAGATGTTAATGTTTTTAATGTTTGCGATGGTTGTCAGTATTTCCGCGCAGACAATCGCTCTTAGCGGGAAAGTAACAAATCAAAGCGGAAAGCCAATAGCTAATGCTGTTGTTGCGCTTGTAACTAAGGGCCTTTTAGATACAACCGATGCCGCGGGAACTTTTTCATTTTCAAGTGGGACAGGTGTAAATTTCTCCACGCCACAGTTGTCAGGTGATGGAGTAATATCTGTGAAGAATGGCATTGTAATGGTCAATTTGACAAAAATGAGCCCCGTAAAGATTGAACTCTTCGATATGAGAGGAAAACTTTTGGGACGGGTTATTGATAACTATGTCTCTGCTGGTAATTACAAATTCGATATGATGCGGCTTCCGCTTGCCACTTCTATGATGATGGTACGTGTTATGGTCGGACAAAACACTTTTAATTTCCGCAGTCTTCCTTTTGCCAAGGGACACCAGACTGTTACCTCATCAGCAGTTTCATCCATGGGGGGAGTGTTAGCAAAGCTGCAGGCAGAAATCGATTCGCTGAAGGTCTCGGCAACAGGGTATACATCAAAGACTGTGATGATCACTTCCTATGATTTAACAGTTGACATCTCGCTTGATACCGTTGTTTGTAAAGCAAACCCTTCCAAGCCCTTGAGTACCACCGTTACAGGAAGCGGACCGCATAAAGTGGTTATAGAGACGAATTCGGATCCTGGGATCAAAAGTGGCACCATCTACCGTCCTTCTGACCTGGGGCCGGGGAAAAATTACCCCATCTTTGTTTGGGGAGAAGGTGCTTGCGCTCAGGATGGACTTTCTAATAAAGCGTCAATGGGTGAGATTGCATCATGGGGATATTTCATTGTTGCAGACGGCAGCTCAGCAGGTGGCGGCGGTACTGCTGCGGCATTGCTCGCTTACATCACCTGGGCAATCGCCGAGAACAGAAATCCATGCAGCGCAATATTACCAGAGCCTCGACACGACTAAGATCGCAGCTGACGGATTTTCTTGTGGTGGATTGATGGCCGAGAATTCTTCCGCGGATCCTCGCTACACTACCGTTGGGATCACCAGCAGTGGTTTGTTTAGTGCTGATGCGAATGTATACAAAAAGATCCATACACCATTTAAAATCCTTCTTGGCGGCTCTGTTGACATGGCCTATAGTAACGGGATTAGGGATTATAATGAGATCAGCGCACTCGGTAAACCGATCTTATTACTTAGTAAGAATGGCGCCAATCACGGAGGGGATTTAGGTAATGGTAAAGGGGATTTTAATACCGTCAATCTGGCCTGGCTCAACTGGCAGTTGAAGGGTGATACCGGCGCGACTGGTAAGGGCCTTCTCATCGGTCCAAACTGTAAGTATTGTAAATCAAGCGGTTGGGAGTTCAAGACGAGCAATCTGGAGTAGTAATTTTTAAATTTTATTTTGAGCCATCATCAGCTGTTTGAAAGGATCCCCATTTAACATAACGGGGATTCTTTTGTACCTGTTACACCGGAATTGGGCAAATCAAGAAGGTTTAACCCATGATAAAACTATTCTTCATTAGCATAACACTCGCATTTGCGGCATTGATTATTCCCGTATCCGTGCAGGCTGCTGCTTCCGCCGGTCAACGGGTAATAACATTCGGAACAACACTTGATCCGCAGGCTGTAATGGCTACCTCACAGCAGCTCGCAAAATCCCTTGCCACTCCCGGTTCCCAGCAGTGGCAGGCAAAAGGTGATCAGAAAAGAACATATCGTTTTCCAGAAGCTAATGCGCAAATAGCCTACCGGGTATGCGTTCCGGCCACCTGGGATGGTAACTCGAAGTTGCCACTTGTAATGTTTCTTCACGGCGTAGGTAATAACGAAAGTTCATATTTAGATCAGAATAACAAACAAATGGTGAAGCTTGCTGATCAGCATGGTTACCTTCTGGTGTCGCCGCTAGGCTGTCAAGGAGCATACGGAAACTTTTTGAGACTATCGGCCCCCTTTGGGGATTCGGTGAATGCGGCAAAACTCATGGCTCAGGTTACTCCAGAAAGTGAACTTACCAATGAGCTCAGTGAAAGGGACGTGATCAATGTTCTGGAACTTATTATAAATGAGTATCCGGTTGACCGTTCGTCAATGTTTCTTACCGGGCACTCTATGGGAAGCGGTGGTACGTGGTATATTGGCGGAAAGTATCCGGATTACTGGAAAGCTCTGGCGCCTATGTCCGGACCGTTTGTGCAGCAGACAGGCTACCCCTGGGACAACCTTCGTCCAATGACCACTTTTATTACAGAAGGAACAAAAGCTCCATCTCTAAACGCAAGCAGGTCGTTGAGGGACTGGATGAAGAATAAAAATTTCAATATAAAATATAAAGAAGTAAATGCAGACCATCCGGGGATGGTACCTCTTGTATTACCCGATGTTTTCAACTTCTTTGACAGCTGTCGAAATAATTCCGTTGATATTTCCACAAAGCAGACCACATTATTTACAACTCATAACGACGAATTCTCTGCTGAATATCTATCATCACAATCCTTGCGAATAACATTTCCTCCTGAACACCATTCCTCAAACGCAATTGTGTCAATTATGGACATTGCAGGAAGAAAACATTATACCGGCACATTTCCGACTGTCACCAGTGAATTGTTTGTAAGTAACATACTGCTTTCTGCTGGCATATATCGGGCATTGATCCGGACTAATTCGCAGAATGGATGTGTAGCGTTTATGGTGGTGAGATGACAGATACGCGGGATTTTAACCCGTTCCTCACCTCTGTTGGTGTCAACCATACATCCAGTTTCACTACTAACACTCCAGGAGGACATACGTATACCTATGATAATGAAGCTTTCCGAAAATATGCTGTACAAATTTTTAAATAAGATATCTCCAGTGCATTAGTAAATCGCATTGCACTAGTGATTTACTGGCAAATACATGATGCGTAAAACGCGCTCGTGGTGAAGCTTTTCAATCGTGGTGAAATCGCCAAACCATGAGTCCCCCCTCTCCTCCGAAATTGCTTCGGAGGGGAGTTCTTTTAATACTTATAAATATCACACCTTTGTTTTTTTCACTCCTCCCAATGAACATTCTGATGGACTATTTGGATCTATGTAATCACTATATTGGTGATCCTTAGCATTGTTTTGCTCTCTGATCGAATAAAAGTTTGGATTTTTTACAGTATTCAACGTTATTATTCAAAAAAATGAACATGACTTTATAATTTGATTATTATCAACAGATTACGTAGTTTTTTTCACCTGAGGTAGTGTTAAAATTAACAATAATTCTACATAGTTTTAATCCCATTTTTTTCAAAGTTTCGTTTGCTCTCTATTCTTTGTAATATATTGATATATAAGCAAATGCAATGATATTTCAAATCAAAAGCATTTAAAAAATTATCATTTATATTATTCAAGGTAAAAAAGATAAAAATTTCATCTTAATTTTAAGTACAAGGAGCTCTATATGAGACCAATTAAAACATTAGCAGCAAGAGCTACTCTTGCGCTTTCGTCCGTAGTTCTCACGGCGGGATTGGCGTTTTCTGAGGACCTGCCGACTGCGAAAGAACTCGCTGCGGAAATGGGTTTTGCTTGGAACATCGGCAATTCTATGGAAGCTCCCAGTGATCCAACATCCTGGGGTAATCCTCTGCCATCTCAGCAACTGATTGATTCTGTAAAAGCCGCAGGAATTAAAACGATTCGTATCCCTTGTGCATGGGATTCCCATGCAGACAAGGCTACTAATGAGATCAATTCAACCTGGATGGCACAGGTAAAGCAGGTGGTTGATTATTGTATCAAAGACAGTCTCTTTGTTGTATTGAACATCCACTGGGATGGTGGTTGGCTGGAAGAAAACATTACACCAGCTAAGCAGGCTGAAGTTAACAAGAAACAAGGTGCTTACTGGCGGCAGATCGCTACAGCTTTTCGTAACTACGATCGTCACTTGCTTTTTGCCGGTGCAAATGAACCAGCAGTCCAGGATGTCTACGGCACCGCGTTCGGTGCTGACCGCATGGCAGTCTTGAATTCCTATCACCAGACCTTTATTGATACAGTCCGCGCTACCGGCGGCAACAACGCTTCCCGTACTCTTATTGTGCAGGGTCCGAGATCTGATATTGAGTTGACTAATCAGGTAATGAATACAATGCCGACGGATAAAATTGCCGACAGGCTTATGGCAGAATGCCATTTCTATCCTTACCAGTTTTGTCTCATGGTGAATGATGAGGATTGGGGAAAGGTGTTCTATTATTGGGGTAAAAACAATCTTTCTACTACTGATACCGAACGAAATACAACCTGGTGCGATGAGCATTTTGTTGATTCCATGTTTACATTTTTGAAGAAAAAGTTCGTTGATAAGAATATACCTGTTCTTCTTGGCGAGTTCGGCGCGATGAAACGCATGACCCTTACTGGAGATACTTTAAGACGCCACATCCAATCCCGCCGGACCTTTTATGAATACGTACTGTCTTCGGCCAAGCAGAATGGGATTATCCCTGCAGCATGGGATGCGGGTGGCAAGGGTGATAAAACTATGACGATTTTTGATCGGAAGACTGGTGCTATTTTTGATCTGGGACTTCTAAACGCAATTCGCTCCGGCTGGGGTATGTCTAAGTTGCCGGGTGATACAACATTAGTAAAGATAGTGACAGGTTCAAATGCCATGAAAGCTCTTTACTCCTGCACAGATTCCACATTCGGGCAGGTTGAGCTTGGTGTTGCTAAACCGGACTGGACTACATATGATTCCATTATTGTTCGTGCCTTTGTCAACGGTGAAACAAACTATGATTCAGCTGGTACACAAAAATATGGGTGGGTATCAGTGAGTCTTGTAACTATGTCAAAGAACTGGACATGGAGAGAAGGTCCTTTTGGCGAGGCGACTATGAATGGCTGGAAAAATTACAGCATTCCTATTGGTACAGATACAACTAACAAAAAAGCAATAGTCCCGGCAGATCCCACTAAAATCGATTTTTTTGCCTTACAGGCTTATTCACATGGTTATCGTGGGACAATCTATCTTGATTGGATCGTGTTCAAGACCAAGAGCGGCACCAGTGATACTTTGTACAATTTCAACATAGCACCCGATGCGATTAAAGGAAATGTTATCGACGTTAGTGTGATTTCTACAGGCGATGTCGCTTCCGATCAGGAATGGAAGACCGCTACGAAAAAATTTGGTTCCACTGCGGTGATCAGCCGCGCTTTTACAAATACTCCAAATATGTTCCGTGCTTTTGCTGCAAATGGGAAAGTGATGGCAGCATATACAGTCCCCAGCGCTGGAGCAGTGAAAGCGACTCTGAAAAATCTACAGGGAAGAACAATCTTTTCTCGTGTGCTAAATGCAAAGGCAGGAATGAATACCCTGGCAATTCCAGCTAATTATCATGGAGTGATGATTCTTCAGATTCTGCAGGGTGATAAAGAATTCTCCGGCAAAGTGATTTGCCACTAAGAAATTAATTGTAGTTCTTTTAAAAAAGAGCTTTGCCTTAGCAAAGCTCTTTTTTTTACAGGGTAGGCTTACCTTCTTTGTTTTAGATTATGCACAAGAAATATCAAATGTAAAAAGTGTACTTTCATAATTCAAACCATCAGTTATGGTTCCACTGTAACTATAGCGAAAGTATAACAGCCGGGACTTATACCATCAATAACTTTCTTTTTTGAACATCTGACAGTGAATCTTTTGCAAACAAATCAGTAATCCGGAGCTTCTATTTTTGTAGATATTAGCTTGGCAGGGAAATATAAGGTTTGCTAAGTTTAAAAAAAAAAGAGCTTTGCATTGGCAAAGCTCTCTTGTAAAAAAACGAAAGAATAGTTCTTTAACGGCAAATTACTTTGCCAGCGTATTTCTTATCTCCCTGCTGAATTTGCAGAAACATTACTCCATGATAGTTGGCTGGAATCGTTAAGGTATTCATTCCTGCATTTGCATTAAGAGAACGTGAGAAAACAGTTTTTCCCTGCAAGTCTTTCATATCCACTTTCACTGTTCCGGAGGTCTTTGCAAACCAGGTCGTTCGGATAAAGCCATTGGACACAGCCGTGTGAATGAAATTGCGGGTGATAGAACTGCGGGAGATCAGAACTGGTGTTCCCCATTTGCTTGTCGTTGCGGTTTTCCATTCCTGATCGGAAGTGACGTCGCTTGTGGAGATCGATTTGACAGCGTCAACGTTTCCACCACCTTCCTCGGGTACGGTTTGGTTGAAGGAGTACACGGTATCACTGGCACCGGTCTTTGACTTGAATACGATCCAGTCCACATATATCGTTCCACGATATGCTTTAGAATATGCCTGTAAAGCAAAGAAATCAATTTTGGCGGGATCTGCCGGAACCAGTTCATTTTCGATTGTTGTGTCTGTACCTATTGTAAATGTATAATTTGCCCAATCATTCATGGTTATCTCACCAAACGATGCTTCTCTCCATTTCCAATCGTTCGACATCGTTACCAGGCTCATGGCTACATAACCATACTTGCTTGTACCTGCGGAATCATATTTTGTTTCACCGTTAACATAAGCGCGTACTATGATGGAATCGTAAGAAGTCATATCCGGTTTGGCAACCCCCAAATTTACTTGCCCAAATGATGAGTCCTTTGCAGAATAAAGGATTTTCATAGAGTTGTTACCGGTCGCGATCTGCACAAGTGAAGTATCACCCGGAAGCTTCGACATGCCCCACCCGGAACGGATCGCGTTCAGGAGACCCAGATCGTAAATTGCACCGGTCTTGCGATCAAATACCGTCATTGTTCCATCGCCCTTACCACCCGCATCCCAGGCTGCGGGAATGATTCCATGCTTTTTCGATGAAGATAAAACGTATTCGTAAAACGAACGACGAGACTGGACATGTCTCTTCAGAGAATCACCTGTCAAAGTCAAACGTTTCATCGCACCGAACTCGCCAAGGAGAACGGGGATGTTTTTATCCACGAAATTGATTTTCATTGAGTTGAAAGCTGAATCGACATAAGATTCTTCGCCCCATGTTGGATTGCGATCGGTATCGGTAGTAGAGTGGTTGTTTTTCCCCCAGTAATAAAATACCTTACCCCAGGTTTCATCCTTAGTCATAAGACAGAACTGATATGGATAGAAATGGACTTCTATCATGAGGCGATTAGCGATTTTGTCAGCAGGCAAGGTCGTCATCCATTGAATAGTCTTTTCAGAACTTGTGCTCGGTCCCTGTAGTACAAGCGTACGGGAGGCGTTGTTACCACCTGTAGCGCGAACTGTATCAATAAAAGTCTTATGAAACGACTTCAGCACTTCCGCGCCTGCGGCGGTTTCAACGTTTGGTTCGTTGGCACTGGCTAAAAGCAAGTGACGATTGTAATTACGAAAAGTCGTAGCGATCTGCCGCCAATATGCACCCTGTTTGGCCTGGATCTTCTGGCGCATTTCAGTATTAGTTACGCATGAATCAACTCTATTCTCAAGCCAGCCACCGTCCCAGTGGATATTTAGAATGACAAAAAGGCTATCTTTAATGCAGTAGTCAACTACCTGTTTGACCTGCGTCATCCAGGTCTGGTTGATCTCGTAGGTTGTCTGATCGGCATTACCATCCCACGCACATGGAATACGGACAGTTTTGAAACCTGCTGCCTTAACAGAATCGATTAGTTGCTGAGTAGGCACCGGGTTTCCCCATGAAGTCGGTCCTCCAATTGCCTCCATGGTGTTACCAATATTCCAGGCGAAACCCATTTCTCCGGCGAGATCCTTAGCTGTCGGTAGATCTTGAGAAAACGCAAAACCCGCTGTGAGGACCATGGTCGAAAACGCAAGAATCGCCCTGGCCGTTATTGTTTTAATTGGTCTCATATAGAGCTCCTTTTATCTTTAAAAAATAAGATTAATTTTAGTTTTTTTCTTGATAAAACATGAATACTGGTTTGGATAATTTTGCCACAACTACGTAGTTAAAGTAACCCCTCTGATACCGACTGATGTTGTATTGGATTTCCTACTTTGTTAGAATAACCGGTTTTACAAACGCTGCACCATTGATAGCGAAAGTATATAAACCGGGGCTTATACCATCAATAGTGAAACTCTCTTCTCTGACACCTTTAGCAATATATGAGCGAACACACCTTCCCCGAACATTAAAAAGTGATATTCTGTCTGAACGCTTTAGAGTTACATTTTGCAAACTGAGCGTTTTACCCTTAATAAACAGGTGTATGTTTTTAATGGGTGCAATTGATAAGGGTGTAGAAACATTCGAAGTGTTCTTTGTAAAGATTGCAGCAGTAACACTCACCGTAGGGAGGTCAATTGAGAACTTCCCGTTATTTACAACGCCGCTTTCGTTTTTTAGAGCATTTGATGTATGCGATTTAAAGGTTTCATCAGCTGGCAGATCATTCAGTTGTAATGTGGAAAAAACCGAACCAGCGGGAACAAAATTTTTAATTTCGACATTTGCTTTTTGCGCTTTATTCCGGTCGCGATTAACAAAGATGATTGTCAGCGTGTCTTCTTTCGCGCTTAACGATGAATAGGCTGAAACCAGTGTATCGAGATCAGATGTTGACTGTACCCTGGTTGCACCGGCATACCGGCTGAAAAGATGAAGTACTTCCCATTGTCCTGACATCCAATCCCATGGCGTAAAGACTTCTACACCCTCATTGGCAAAGGTTCCCAGTTGTGAAGCATACGAAACAGCTCTCACATTCGGATCGTCATAAACCTGGCCGTATTCCGAACAGCTGAATGTGACTCCATGGTCAGGTCCGAGATATTGATCACACCATCTCCGACACCGTTCCCAAATGTATTCTTTTTTAATATTATCTACTTGGTTAGGATAGAGATATCTGGTTCCACCAGCATCACGATAAACCCAGGTTGTATCAAACCATATTCGATGAAGTTGCATTGAAAGGTCTGCATTATCTCTGGATGGATAAAAGTGTAGATCAATAACATCAAGCAATCGAATACCTGTGGCTTTTTGTTCTTCACCGATACGCTTGATAAAATATTCCAGCCAGGTATAACTGTTCGTGCCATCACTTAGAAGTTTACTATTCCAACAATACCAAAACCATTCATTGCATGGGACAGGCCCCATCAGTTTTATGCCAGGGAATCTCTGCCGTGCCAACTTGGCAACTTTAAAATACCGCTGAATGTAGTCTTCACCGCTTATATCCGCCGGCGTTATATCATCATGAGTTGCAACCCAGCATTCAGGTTCATTATCCATATTCCAATAGAGGAGACGATTTTTATCAAATCCAAGCCCGCCTGTACCGAACCAGTGGTCAAGAATTGCTGTGGTTGAATCAGCAGGCCAATTCATAAGATAAAGGTTCGGATCACCTTTTTTCTCTTTTCCTGAACATGATGGATCCGGTTCGCCACCGCCTGCCAGATTCTGCCCAGCTCCACACCACCAGGCAGATTGATTGTATGCCCAATCATTGAAATTATGGTCGCTATTTGATGCCGCCCAGCCCAAAAGCTGAAAACCCATGAATATTTGCGTATTAGTAGTGTTCTCGAGGAAACTTTTGACATTATAATCCCAATCCGATGCGTATACGTTGTTATACCAATCGGGGTGGCTCGAAAGTTTTCTTCTCCAATTATATTTGGTAAGGTTATTTCCGCCATTCAGGCGAAACATGCGGACTCCGGCATCTTTTAAAAATTGACATTTTTCTACTGAAACAGATTTCTCATTCGGAACGAAAATGTCTGCGTTATTCTGACCATAAATCCAGGGAGAGATAGGCTTGCGCCCTGCATTTGCGTCAACAGCGATTTCAACAGCATACAGTTGGCCAACAAATATGGCAAACAAGAAAACGACCATACATTTCATAATATTTGGTGCCTTTTCAGGGAATAATGTATCATACGGGAGGATGCCTGGATTCATGGTGTCATTTGACCTCTTGTATATATTGTAAAGTATTTTGAATACCCAGCACCTTAGCTTCCCTGAATCACATTATAATATAGCTGCAACTGATTAATAAACTGTATAAGATAAATAAAAAGTGTTCCAAGGACTGGAACACGTTTATTTACATGTTTTGGAATGTGTCAAGTTCGTGGCATTGTGATGGTCAGGCTTCAACCATCGTCCTCTTTATTGGTGTCAGACAATCGAGTTGTGATTGATCTGTATGCAGTATCAAGATATATGGGTGCCTTTATGTTAAGATTAAAAAAGGAACAGTCGAAACAAGAAAAATGTCGCTATTAATGTTTCTGCTTCGATTTTAATTCCTTTTTTAACATAGTAGAGTGCGTGTCCCTTACTGTAAATTTATAGTTTTTGACATAACAGTTTTATTGTCACTTAACACCTTTAATACATAAGTACCGGATCGTGTTCCAGTTAAATTCATAATCAGATCCCGATTATCGCTGTTCCCGGCAGATAAAGTGTTTATTAGACGTCCAGACAAATTAAACAAGCTAAAAGTCAAATTCTCCTGGGAAATTGATTGAGGAAAATTCAATTGTAACGAAAAACATTTACCGGTGTTAGTTACTATTTTAATGTTTTTTTGGCATTCAGCTCCTTTTATTATACCTTTTTCTATGGCCGTTTGATCAACAGGATAAAATTTCCACCAGTTGAAATTAAAGAGAGTCCCGCTTCCTCCTGTAAATTTTAGAAACAGATCATGAATACCTGTGGCTCCATTGACTTCGCAGGTTTTTGTTGTCCAGGTCTGCCAGCCACCAGTGCCTGTTACGACACAGGTTCCGACCAGAGTTCCCTTTAGACTGTCAAGGTGAAGTTCAATGTTTCCGCCATTGGCTGCAGAGGATACTCTCGCAATAAATGATTTTGCACCGTCTGTTCCAAAATCAACACCTTTTACTTTTATGTAATCACCGTTATGGATCTGTTGCATACATCTATTCCACCTTCACTGCATTTTTCCGTTTTTACACCTGATGACCAGCAGATCGTTTCAGCCTGTGTGGTATCATAGGGGTTGAGATTGCCGATTTGAGAAGGACCAGTAAGCGTCATATTTATTTGAGGAATTGTACCATCGGCGTTATACTTAAATTGTTCAATGCATGTTGAACGTATGGAATGCACTACCACCAGGTACTGCAGCATTATGATAGACAAAGTAGGAATTTCCCTTAAAATCCACAATACCTTCATGATTTGTCCAGCTTGTGCACGGTTGTGTCCAGGTCAGACCCTGAGTGGGCATTATAATACTCTTATATGACCATGGCCCGGTAGGACTTGAACTGGTGGAGTAGCGGATATTTTCCTTTCCATTTGGAGTTGTCAGCTGCCCATATCAGATAGTATAAATCTATTGCGTTTGTAGAGCCATGGAGCTTCACCATAGCAACTTGAAAAGGTTGAGCATTCTCGGGAATTTGTGTAACGTCGCCGGAATAGGAAATCATATCTTCATTTAATTTCACATAGAAACAGTAGGGGTTTCCCCAGTACATATAGGCCTGATCGTCATCATCAATATATACTGTCGGGTCAATATAACAACAGTCGTAACGGGAAAGCAATGGTTTTCCAATTGCATCTTTAAATGGTCCCGTGGGTTTGTCTGCTACTGCAACCCCGATCATCCTGTTTTTGGTACATGTATTAAATACAGGAACATAGAAATAAAACTTACCATTCCGGGGTATGCACTGACCTGCCCAGGCATCAGCATTTGCCCATGATGAGAATGCTGTCAGGTCCAGTGGCGATCCATGATCGGTCCAGTTTGCCATGTCAACCGATGAATAGCATCTCCATTCTTTCATGTTGAACCATACGGTTGAACCATCTTCGTCATGACCGGTATACACGTAAAAAGTGTCGTTGTATACCATCGGTGCAGGATCGCCGGTATAATTTGTCTGTACAATCGGGTTTTCAGCAAAACCGGTTGACAGTAAAACCAGAATAAGAAACAGAAGTAATAATAGGATTAGTATTCTGTTTTTCATAAGTAAATTCCTTTTTTACAGAGCATTGTGTAATGTATCTATTGTCTATTGTAAATTAAATGTTTTTAACAAAACAGTTTTATTGTCCACTGAATACCTTTACCACATAAATACCGGTTCGTATTCCTGTGTATTCATAATCAGTTGCACGGTTGCTAATTATTCGCAGAAGATAATGTATTTTCATTAACCGTACCAGACGACCTTTGACATCAGATTAAACGACGTCAAACTTTTCTGTAAAGCGGTTGTGGAAAATCCAGCTGAATTGTAACTGCTTTACCGGTGCCATTTACGATTTTGAAAGTTCGTTTGCATTCGGCAGCATTTTTCAATCCATTTCAATACCGGTCTCATCAACAGGATAAAATTTCCACCAGTTGAAATTGAACAGCAGTCCGCTTCCACCTGTAAATTTAAAGTACAGATCATGCTCCCCGGTGACTTTAGAGACAGCGCAGGATTTTGTGACCCATGTCTGCCAACCACCGGTTCCGGTAACGGCAATAGTTCCCACCAATAGGTCCGGTTATCGTATCGATATGTATTTCAATGTTTCCGCCGTTTGTCGCTGATGCAACACGTGCTTCAAACAGATTTAGCACCGTTTTTAAAATCAACACCCTTTGACTTTTATATAGTCACCGTTATGGATCGAATCGACATCCATCTTGCCGCTGACATCTTTACACACTTCTGTTCTGACCCCTTTTGAAAAGCAGATCGTTTCCGCCTGCACTGTGTCATAAGGGTTGAAACGTACCTACCTGTGGCACACCTGGTGTTGGATTACCTACACCAAACCATGGAAGTTTCGGAATTGTCCCGTCAGCATTAAAGGTGAGTTTTCGCAAGATTTGCCGAACGACGTTCGTACTTGTAGTTCGGCCACCCTGGTAATGAGTACCACAACTCGTTCGTAAATCCAGTCGTGTAGGTAGAACCCTTGAAATCGAAGATTCCCGGTTGGTTTCCGGAAGAATTGGAGTTCCCATCCATGATCGAATTCTTATAAGTCCAAGGGCCGGTAGGTTTATCGGACATTGCATACCCGATACCTTCGGGGCAGCAGGTTGAGGACCATGCCAGGTAATATTTCTTATCTTTTTTATATATCCACGGACCTTCCTGGTATGTCTTCATTCGGGGGACAAGTGAACAATATTGCCGGAAGAGAAGTCATATCCTTATTCAGCTTTACCCAGTAACAGTCCGGATTTCCAAAGTAAAGATATGCCTGATCGTCATCATCGATTAACACGGTAGGGTCAATATCATTCCAGCCATTAATAAACATCGGTTTCCCAAGAGGATCTGTGAACGGCCCGTACGGGCTATCGGAAACCAGTACACCAATTCCTTTACCGTGCATGGCGCAATAGTAATAAAACTTTCCATTTCGGGGAATACATTGTGCAGCCCATGCACCATTGGTGGTCGCCCAGCTGAAACTTTTGGTGACGCAATTACTCCATGATCCGTCCAGTTGACCAGATCTGTTGAAGTGTAAAGCAAATAGTTGTACATGATAAATCCGGTTGCGTTGTCTTCGTCATGACCGGTATATAGGAACACCGTATCGTTATACACCATCGGGGCCGCATCCGGGGTATAATTCGTCTGTATGAGCGGGTTTTCTGCAAAACAGATCATTGTAAAAAGCAAAAATGATAAAAACGGAAAGTACAATTTTTTGTTAATCATGACTCTTATCCCCCCTGTAAATTTGTATTAAGAATATTTCTTGTTAAGTTCTTTTTATAATTATATGTAATGAATGTTTTTTTTCACATTTTTATGGTTAATCATTTTTAACGACTTGATAACTGCCCACCTTAATAATGCCAGTTTACTAAAGCATCGTTTTCCTTCTGGTTCATGTAACATAATTTCACCCATGCAGCTGATCTGGCTGCAAATGCGATGACTGCCTCGTCAATTGTTCCAATAAACGAAGCATTATTGTCACTTTCGGTTCCTATACGCAGATTAAGAGTGTTGACGATAGCCGGCATACGCAAAATATTACCCTTTATCCGATCAGTCCGATCGGCACCGTCAACATACATTTTACATTTCGCGTTGTCTGATCGATCAATCACGACGAGTATGTGATGCCAGCTTGTCGTATCGGAGATAGCCAGATTCCCCGATAAATCAAAAGTACTGTCATTGCCCCAGGCACTTCCGCCGGCAGCCATATTGAAGTGAGGATAACTTCCCGGGTCAATTGATAAAAGATATCCATAACCTTTAGAAGGAAGATCGCCTTTTGTTTTGGCTATCAGAGCCTGTGGGTAGGTCATTGAGCCGCGTTTTATCCAGATACTGATTGAAATATTTTTCATACCCGGGTTCAATATGTTACCTAAATTGACATAGTCGCTATCGGGCTTCATAACATTTTGACAAATACCTAAGTGACTGTTTTCATAGTTTGGGAGGTTACCTTTATAAACCCCAAAGTTGCCGCTAATGGTAGCATCAGCCGCATTTGTACCAGTTGTCTCGCTCAAGTGCCATACTCCGGCGAACCCGTTTGTGGTATCAAACACAACTGTTGAATTCGATTGCGGTCTGGCAGTGGGGTTACCCCAATACATGATAATGTCTTGTGTTTGGTTGTTACCGTATACGGTGTCGATTTTTATCCATATTTCCGCACTCTGGCCCGATGCATCCCATCGTTCTATCTCATAAGGCAATTGTGAGCCACCAGCTTTGGAAAAGCGGATATCTTCACCATTCGCTTTTGCCTGAGAAAAGTCAAAATTGTTTTTAGTTAATCGAATCAGAACAGGAAAGTCAAACACATTTTCCTGAATGTCCGCCCCGGAAGAGGACGTATTAAGGGTAAATTTAGCATTAAAGCGCCATGACGGATAAACCGGTACTATGGTTGTATCATCTGAGTGCACATTTATGTTGCTGATTTCAATCGGAGCTGTTGCTGAAGCTTGAGATAGGTAACGGAAGGTGTAGTCGCCAGCAGGCAAATCTGAAAAAGCGAAATATCCACTTTGTGGATCGACAGTGGTTATCCGTTCCAATCCATAAATTTGAACATACCAGGTGTTTGAGTTCAGTTCATCCTGTGATAGATATCCGCGTACTGCACCTGTAGGAGAAAGAGTGTTAGTACCCGCATCGATGATCCCAATTGAATCGGGTATATGGCGTTTGAGGGCGATCGCGAATCCTTTTCCATCGTTAATTTCAATAACATAATCACCACTTTCAAGTGAATCAATTCTGAAAACACCCGAAGTATCAGTCATACCATTGACAATTGACCGATGTGGTAAACTTTGTGCATTGTTGATTTCTATCAGATACTCTGCCGGACGTACCTTGAATGGGATATTTACAGCAGTTTTACCCCCGGGATATACAACCGAGGCTGTTATACCATTGGTGGTTTGGCCGCCGGCGCCACTTATTTGTACATTATCTGAGCAACTTGCAAGCATCAGCAGGCATAACCAGATCCCGATTCCTGTATAGCAATATCTCATAGTTCCACCTTCTTCACAAACGCTGCCGGAAAGAGCTGAAGGTTGAGTTGCATGACACAATCTTCACCGGGACAATCCTGAGAGAGCATAAGCATTTCCTCTCTTATCTCCTGCAAACGCTCCCGTAGTGTTTCAAGCTGATTTTTTGAACAGGTAAACGTAACTGTTGAAATGTCACGCACTTCTTTGGGGAGTGTATCAAGTGCTTTCTGCGAAAGGGCAATTGAAGTCCTTTGATATTCGTGAATAGCCGCTGAAGACCATTTTTCCTTTGTGGATATGAAGGTGTCAATGACTTTGTAAATTCCGTTATGGTCAAAATAGACCAGTCCTAATCTGACCAACAGATTTACTGATTCTCGAGCCTCATCAGCCGAAAGCTGCGGAATCAGCATCGCCCCGAGCCGGCGATAATTTTTCCCGTCAAAAGGATAGATACTTAACAAACTGCGCATGGCCATATGATGCCATTTGCCAAAAAAAACCATCTGATCATCTGCAATTGTCGAGAACTGCACCCCTCGGATTGATTGCAGCTTTTTAAGACTTTCTTGTATATCCTCATCCCGTTTTGCTCTGCCCAGGCGAACCAGTTCAACAAAATAGTCTCGCTGTCTTCCACAAAGCTCAAGCAGATCAGCAAATACCTCAATCTTCTTGAGTCCAATGTGAACCTTTCCACTCATTAATCTGAATAGGAATCCGGGATTGGCACCCACCCGCGAGGCAATAAAACGGTATGAGTAATAGGGCTTATTCTGCTTTGCCAGCTCATAGAAATCCCGCAGATAAAGTCTGTAATCTGAATATTCGAATATTTCTTTCATCTTATCTATCCCGACTTTCGCGGTCTTCATTTTGAATAGAAAACCTTTCTCGGAAACATCTCATCAATTCTATAATAATATATCGAAAAAAATACCGGAAGTTCAGAGTTTGTAGCAAAAACTGTAGCCTGTTTAGGCAACAGCTTTAGTGAAAAGGACTTGAAAATAGCAAAAATAGAAGATTAAATGGTTTTGTAGAAAGAAAATCAGGCAACGATTCACGCACCCTAAATCCCCCGAAGGGGAACTTGTAAGGACTTTATATTATTAATAATTAGAATCCTCAGAAGTCACCTGTGGGCGATTTCGGGGGCGCGCATGGTAATTTTAAACCGATACTATTCAGCCTGTTCCATACTTTTCTATATGGGAAAAGGTACTTCCTTATGAGTGCTGCTAAATTTGAAATGACCAACCAAAACTAAAATTTAGCTGAGTATCAGAATATCATAGTTTGTGAGATGATAGAAATTAAACACTAAGCACGCTGAGGTAAGAGGATAAAAGCGAAGCGCTCATAACCTCTGCGTACTCTACCGCACTCTGTCCTCCTCCGAAGTAAGCTTCTTGCGGAGGATGGACATAAAATTTATCCTTTGTCTTTAAAATCAAAACTGTTATGATAAAAAACAGAATTTATCATAGTTCGTTAAGAGGCGCGCAAAGGGTAAACGTTTTGCTTTTATTATAAAAGCATAAAGTCAATAATTCCCATAAGATAAGGCGAATATCTTTACGAACCATGATTTCGGGCACCTATTTACTGGAAATAACATCTCTGAATGATTTATTTGTTACAAAGAAAAACGAAATTGAACATAGTACAACGCCACAAATTGAAAAAATTAATGCTGACGCATTAGTGGTCGTTGGTAAAAATTTATGTATGCTATCATGTGCGATTCCAAAAAAAGTCATTCCTATTGGAATCGATGCTGTTGATATGGTGTTATATAGTCCAAATATTCTTCCATGCATTGAATTCGGTGTTGTTAATTGAATAATGGTATTTAAATTTACCACGATAACAGCTACACTCGCACCGATAATAAATACAAACAGGAGTGTCGTAATTGTATAGTTAACCATCCCAATACCCACAAAGGAAAATGATGCGGTCAGAAAACAGCTGACAACAAGAATCGCTCTATTTTTATTGTAAAGTTTGATTACCCCAGAAAAAAAGAATCCTGTTAACAAACCGATACCAAATGATGCCATTGAATAGCCATACCATGCAGCTGATTTGTGCAAGACATCTGTTACATAAAATGGTAAAATTATTGTAAATGGTGATATAAAGAAATGATAAAGACACAAGATAAAGAGAAAACTCTTTAATGCATCATTTTCCCAGATGTACCCAAAGCCTTCCTTTAGATTGGCGATGACATTATTATAGGTAATGTTTGATCCGGAACGATTTCTATTGGGAATCGTGATGCATGCTTCAGAGCCTGCAGACACAAGATAACTGATTCCATTTATGACAAACAGAATCGGAGCACCAAGAACTGTAAAAAGAACTCCTGCAATTGACTGCCCAATAAACGTTGCTGCACTTGTTAAAAAACGGTACATTGAATTTGTTGCCTGAAGCTTTTCCTTCATTACTATCTCAGGTATTATCGATGATACCGCCGGATTGAAAAAAGAATCACAAATGCCAATTAAAACAGATCCAATTAAAAGTAAGATAAATAAAACATTTTTACTTATGTCAGGAATAAAAAATGATAATCCAATGCAAACGATCAGTACTCCCAGTATCAGATCAGAAAGAACCAGTACCTTTTTTCTTGATGACATATCCACAAGCGTGCCTGAAATTGGACCAAGTATAATTTGGGGCAGATGTGCTAACATCATCACTATTCCTATTACACTTGCAAGTCCTGTAGTTTGTTTTAACCATAGCACGATCGCAATATCAAAGAGTGCAGTGCAAAGCTTGCTTATAAAATGTCCCTGAAATAAAAACAGAATGTTACGCATTTGTACATTGTTAGTGCTTGCTTCTGACATTGGTAAAACCTTTCAATCAGTGTTAAGGTGCTAAACACAAAGATAAAAAAAATTATTTTAGTTCTTTTATAAAGGATTGCATTTGAGCTAAAAATTCTTCTATGACAGTTCTTTCTTTAGGAGTTAGGCTGGATAGATAGTTTTGAAATTGGTTGTCAGCCTCAGTTCTCGACTTTGAAAAATTTTTTAAAGCATCTAAACCTGCTGCTGTGAACTTTACTGTCATGACATTTTTATTAAACGGATCTTTCGCTTTTGTTATAACTTTCTTTTTTTCCAATCTCGAAAGTGTTTGAGAAACAGCTCCTTTAGTTACGCCCATCTTTTCAGCCATGACTGTGGCGTTTACCGATGAGCCTTCAAAAACAAGCATAAGCAGGTGAAGTTCTGATGGAAAGAGGGTGATGTCCTTATACTTGAAAGTAAACTTTTTTTCAAGAAATATGAATTGATTTAATACACGCATTATTTGCGTGAGTAGTTTTTCATCTGAATTCATGTTTAGAATATAGTATCTAAACACTGCATAAGTCAAATGTAAGTATGTTAAAGGCTGAGATATAGAAAATTCCTTTTCTACAGGCCATATCCCTTTCAGGGGACGAGAGATTAATTCGCATATTTGATATCACAAGGTAGGAAACCTTGTGCCGGCTGACAGCCTTCGGGATAGGGAAGAGTAAAAGGAAAGAACGACATTGTCATTATATTCCAATGCCGCAAGAAATTGTGCTGATGTAAAGAGTTTCTTAAACGGCTGAACGGGAGTACCCAAGAAATCAAAATCCCTACCAACTACTTATCCCTTGGTAAATTTTTCTTTAATGACTTTTTACCCTTTTGAACCGCTCCTTCCTTCAATTTTTCCCCCAGAGTGTCACCAATACTTTTTGTTAATGCGAGGGTCAATGCTTTTGCAAAATCGAAATTCGGGTTGTTTAGATCACCATTTACCTGAAATTCAACTTTCATTTTATCTCTATCCTGATTTAGTAGAGAATCCATTCTGCTGTTCAATATTTCGGACTTCCGCTTGGGATCAGCAATAGTCTTAAGATTGAGAATTTCTAGTGCACCGGGCATAGATAACTTTTTATCCTGCGCAACAATTTGAGATGTTAAATAAGCTTTACCGGAATTGACTATTACAGGAGTTACATTTGTAATATAAGAATTAAAAGTTTTTATATCAGCATCTTTAATGCTTATAGAAATATCGGTGTTCTGTAATTTCATATCCACCCATCCGCCAAGAGAAATATCGCCACCTCCACTTAAAACACCTTTTAAATCTATCGACGACTTTGCTGACACAGTGGGAATCTGTAAATTATTAATAAGGGATGAAATATTGTTGAAATTTACTTGTGAAGGAGGATTCTGTATTGCATTATCTGAAAAATTCAGTGTACCATTATTTATCTGTATGCCATTGATTGCAATTGATTTTTTAGGAGGTGCTTTTTTTTCTTCCTTCACTCCTTCACTTGGCACCCAGGGTCCAATAACTTTTCCTTTAGATGTTTTATATATGTATATATCCGGTTTATTTATTTCGATTTTAGTAATTATAATTGTTTTCTTAAACAACGATGAAATTACAGGATACACATTCACTTCGTCTATATGAAACAATTTTCCATTTGATTTGGGATCGACATAGGTTGCATTAAGGCCGGAAAAAGAAGAGAGCTTTAAACGTATTGTCTCAATAGAAAAGCCTGGGCCCATGCTTTTTTGAAGATTTGTTCGAATTGCGTTTTCAGCCATGTTTTTTCCAACAAAAAAAATGAGGCCCACCAAAATAAGAATTATAATGATAGTTATTTTAACCGTTCTCATAACGATTCCCTTTCTGGAATAAAAATTCGCGTTTAATTTGAAACTGTAATTGCGAGTAAACAAGTTACTTGCAAATAGAATACCTTGCGCTAAAGCTGATAGGCAGGCCTGCGTCGCAAGATGATAATGTCCCATTTTACCCTGAAAAGGTTCCGTCTGTTCCTAATCCCATACATATCGTTCATCATATTCGATTTGGAAGTGTTTTGTGTTCTGCATCATTATGATTAATTTGATGAAACGTAAGATATTGAAAAATAAATAGATAAAATTCAGATACATAAATTATGTGGTAATTACATTAATTTATCCTTATATTGAGATAAGGTCAAAACAGGGGAAAATGGCATGGTGAATATATTCTCATTTACTGACTATCGGCAATTTATACAAGCATGGCATGCTGAAAAAAAACAGGCACGTCAGAAAGTTACCTATCGTACTATTGCTGAAGCGATAGGATTTAATTCACCTGCTCATGTACTGATGGTGCTCAAAGGCAAAGCCAATCTTACTGAAGAGCATGCGCTTCGATTGGCAACATTGATGGATTTGAATAAAAAGGAAACAAAATATTTACTTCAGATAGTTAATTATAGCCAGCACCATCTTGTGGATGATAAAAAACGTTATTTACGCAAAATGGCGCAACTCAATAAGAACAGCACTGTACTATTAAAACCCGATCAGTATGAGTATTATCAAAAGTGGTATTATGCGGTAATTCATGAGATACTTTCTTTTTATCCTTTTAAAGGTGATTATGCTCAGCTGGCTAAAATGGTCAATCCTCCTATTTTACGACGTGAGGCAGAACAGGCTGTTATGCTTTTGGAGAGATTGCAGTTTATTAAAAAGCGTGGAGATGGTACTTATACATGCGAATATCCCGGAATAAGCGCTTATGCCGAGGGACAATCACTTGTATTAAGTTCTTATGCGGAAACGATGATTAACCAAGCGCGAGATGCTCTTCAAAAACTCCCGTCAGATGAGCGGTCGATTTCCTGGGCTGGTTTCTCTATGTCAAAAGAAACATTTGATAAAATCAAGGAAGAGGCACGGGAGTTCAGGAAGAGAATAATTGCAATGGCGCAAGCTGATAAATCCCCTCAAAGAGCATATCATTTTAATATGCAGATTTTTCCGGTTTCGCAATCTCTTGAACAGGCATCAGAGGGGGATGCACAATGAGAAGTCATTTCCTTATTGTGTTGACCTGTATCGCGGCGGTTCTCTTTTCGTGTGCCGATCACGGTGGAATCGGGCATGAGGGTGAAGCAGTGATAACCGGACAGTTAATATTAACCGATGGCACTTCAGCATCACAAACCCAGGTTGAACTTTTTCCTCAGGATTATGATCCGGTGAAAAAAAATGGCAATGTTTCCCTTGAGATGACAAACGCACAGGGTGCATTCACATTTTCCAGAGTGGCTCCGGGGCGATACACTATCTATGCTGTGCATAATAAAAACAGGACCAAAGTGCTGATCAGTGGTATAGACATTAAAGAAGATAGTGCTGTTGAGATTCCTATACATGTTCTTCAGAAATCCGGTACAATGAAGGTGTTCTTTGCGTCCAGTGTACAACCTAAGGACGGCTATGTTTATATTCCTGGAACAAAGAATTACGCATATGTAAACAGTCTGGCCAATTTTGTCGTGATTGACTCAATTCCGCCGGGGATTTTACCTGAGGTCGCATATTCTTCGGAAGATGAAGTGATTCCGCAAACTCTGAGATATAATGTTTCTGTTCAGTCAAATGATTCCGCAATAGTCTTCAATTCATCATGGAAATATTGTCGTCAGGTGATGCTGAATACAACGGCTTCCGGTGCAGGTGTTTCTTCCGATGTTATTAATTTCCCTGTTTGCATTAAATTAACATCAAATAATTTTGCATTTGACCAGGCCAGAACTGATGGGGCAGACATCAGGTTTACAAAAAAAGACAACACGCCTCTTCCTTACGAAATTGAACGTTGGGACGCTGATAAACAGCAGGCAGAAGTCTGGGTAAAGATTGATACGGTATTTGGAAATAATGATTCTCAATTGGTAATGATGTATTGGGGAAGTAATGATGTAACCAGTGAATCAAACAGTGCTGCCGTTTTCGATACCGCAAACGGGTACACCGGTGTATGGCATCTCAATAAGCAATCTGGCGATGCTAGCGACAACAAGCATAACAGCGTCTCATGCAGCGCTTCAGATACAACAGGCCCAATTGGATTGTGTAAAAAATTCAATGGATCAGATTCAATAGTAATCCCTGGATTGTTGGGTTCGCAGAATAGCATAACGTTAAGTGCCTGGGCCCAACTTGACTCTACATCAGCTGGTGGCGGTAGCGATATACTTTCGATAGGGGATGCAGTACTTATCAGGATGGATTATGAAAAAGACAGTTTGGGTTCAATGGGTTCAATTCATGTCTCTGAGGGTGCATATTTTAGTAATACATCATCAAACCGGTTTTATAAAAAGAGTGGCTGGCATCTGATCACATTTACTATAGATCAAACAAATATTACCCGTGCGCTGTATATTGATGGGATAGTTATAAATAATGTCGATAATTCCAGTGGTACAATAAATTATGCCGGTGTAGGGAAGAATACCTATATAGGGAATCACGCAAATGGGAAAACAGGCTTTGGTTTTATCGGCAGGATTGACGAAGTACGTGTTCATCGGGAACCGGTCCCGGCAGACTATATTAAATTATCGTATATGAATCAGAAGGAAATAGATGGGTTGGTATCATTTAAATAAAGTTGAATTTATAAACAAATTTTATAACAATACATTTTTATAAGGGGGGTAATTGTGACAAAATTGAAAAAAGTCCTCATGTCAAGTATGGCAATGATGATTGCTGTTAGTCCTGTATTCAATGTAAACGCGTTAAACAATGGCTTAGTAAAAACTCCACCTATGGGTTGGAATAGCTGGAACTGTTTTCACGAAAATATCACTGAAGCAAAAATCAAGCAAATTGCGGATCTTATGGCTACTAACGGTATGAAGGATGCAGGGTATATTTATCTTAATCTTGACGATAACTGGATGGCAACATCCCGTGATGCAAGTGGAAATTTGCGGGCAGATCCAACCCGTTTCCCAAGTGGTATGAAAGCGCTGGGAGATTATATCCACAATAAGGGTTTGAAATTTGGTATCTACGGTGATCGCGGGTTAAGGACATGTCATCATTATAATGCAGGGCCAGCTGGAACTCAAAGTGGTAGTTACCAGAAGGAAGTGCGGGATGCTACTACATTCGCCTCCTGGGGTGTTGATTATTTGAAGTATGACAATTGCGAACCTGCGCCTGGTTCAAATCAGCAGAAAGATTATGAGAATATGCGGGAAGCACTCGCAAACTGTGGAAGGTCAATTGTTTTTAGTGTATGTGCCTGGGGATTTCAATCATGGGCACCGCAAACTGGTAATTTGTGGCGTACTACTGGTGATATTACTGACAAGTGGCAGACTTCATCAACTGACTGGTTTAAAGGTATTATTAACATCATTGATGAGAATGGTAAGCTGGCAAATTATGCGGCACCTGGTGCATGGAATGATCCTGATATGCTTGAGGTTGGCAATGGTGGGTGTACTGCAGAAGAGTATCGCACTCATTTCAGTATGTGGTGCATGATGGCAGCTCCTCTTATTGCAGGTGTTGATATGACCAATTCTCAAAGGTTTAATCAGGCGACAAAGGACATTCTTCTAAATAAAGAAGTTATTGCAATTGATCAGGATTCTGCCGGAATTCAGGGGACCAAAATAAAAACAACCAATGGAACAGAGATCTGGAGCAAACCGCTGGGCAAAAAAGACGGCACTACCAAAGCAGTTGCACTTCTTAACAGAAATGGTAATGCGTCGAATATTACCGTCAATTTCGCAGATGTTGGATTATCGGGTGAAGTATATGTTCGTGACCTCTGGGCAAAAACAGACAAAGGAAAATTCACCAACTCGTTTAGTATGTCTGTCCCTTCACATGGAACAGGACTATTGAAACTTACAACTACTCCGCCAGTTTCTACTATATCGACAATAGCGCCTAAATTTAATGCGAATATCAAAGCATTAGCTTCAAATGGAAAGATTGACATCAGAACTGAGGCTGTTGACAATGCTTTCAATGTATCCGTCTTTTTACCTGATGGTAAATTGGTAACACGTATGAATAGTATTGTTAAAGCAGCGACAATTTCAGTTCCCAATAGTGGTATTTATATTGTAGATATGAATTGTAACGGACAGAACAAGCGGCAGATGGTATCTGTCTATAAATAATGTGTAATTGAATTCTCCTCTTTGTTTTTCGATAAAATGCTGGCAGAGTGCTTAACGGCACTCCTGCCGGCATTTTTATTGTCAAGTGATGAGGGTGTATTGTAAGTAAACTAAAACGGCTGGCAAAACATAGTTATCTTCTTTCTACTTTGTTATGAATGTATAATCATTCTAAAATCGTATTGTAAGTGTATTGGAAACCGCTCAAAGAAAGCCCTTCGATCCTTCGATGACTCAGGACAGGACTCTGGGTGAGCGGTATAAGATACTTTCCATTATAACAAAGTAGAATATTTAAAGAATATTTTAAATTCTGCGGCAGTGTCTCTTTTTATCAGGTTAGATACTAATATATTGGAATCTTTATTTTGAGTGATACAGCAATATTATCCAATTACTATTTTCTTTGATAATGATTTATAATAAAATCTAAAGTGCAATATACCAAATTTTTGTAAATACCAGGAAGAATGTAAAATGGTTGCTCTTATTCGTTCGATTAAAAACTGTTTGTATACAGGAGTTTTCGTTACAGCTCTATTGCTTGTTCCTCAAAATGCAGCTGCAGAAGATATCCTGATTTTACCGGATGATCCAAATATCAATTATTACGGAAGATTTGATTTTACTAATCCGAAAGCCCCTCGCTTTAACTGGTCTGGTTCTACGATTGAGTTAAAAATCAGTGGCTCTACAACTGTTGGTATTGAGCTTATTGATGGGGCTGGATATTACGATATTGAAGTTGATGGGAAAGTTCAATCCACACCAGTGTATGCAAATTCATATAACTCAAAGAAGTACACTATCGTGTCAGCACTTTCAACTGATGCGCATGTAATACGCATTGTAAAACGCAATGAACCGTATTGGGTGATTACAACGTTCGGGGGAATTTATCTGTCAAATGGCGGTAAAACAATGCCATTGGCAAAACCGGTACGTAAAATGGAATTCATGGGTGACTCCTTTACTGCCGGATACTTTATTGAAGATTGTGCCGATCAGCAGGCGAATACAAATACCAATAAATCCTGGGCACGCCTTACAAGTAAAGCTTTCAATGCGCAGGATATCATTCTGGCTGAATCTGGTATCGGGCTGGTTAAAAGTCTGGGTGGAAAATCGAGTTTACCAAAAAAATATCCGGGTACTTTGGATACAAGTGGCAGCATTTCAACACCGATGTGGAATTTTTCCAGCTGGATACCTGATGTTGTGAGTATTTTCCTGGGAATCAATGATAAAAATTCAGGAGCTACAGACAATGAATATACCGCTGCGGTTCACGACTTTGTAAAGACTATTCGCGGTAATTATCCATCTACTCCAATTCTTTTTATTTCATACACAGGTTGTATGGATGGAGCCACCAAAGCTGCTGTAACAGAAGAAACAACAAGCCTTGGTCATAAAGATATTTACTTTCTTGAATGTAAGCAGAAGATAAACGGTTGCAGTTGGCATCCTACTGTAACAGATGCCCAGCAGATATCAGATTCTGTTGTCGAAAAAATCAAACAGATTACCGGCTGGGATAATACACGGATCAATATTGCCAATGCAGAATTCGGAAAAAGGGTGCAAAAGGCAGTGCCGATAAAAACAACACTTTTCAATGATCGAACTATGTTGATTTCTACTAATCAGCTTGCTGCCGGGTATCCGATTCAGCTTGCTGCTGCAAACGGCCAGATTGTCAAAAAAATGCAGCTTGACTTTTCAGGGGAATGCAGATGGAATACCGCTCAAACTTCAGAAGGTATTTATTTTATTGGTAGCCGGCAAATCGGATGGACGAAAGTAGTTATTAAAAGGTAAAAAATATTGTTAATAGTAGAGAATAAAATTCCAGTCACAAGTCAGTTATCATTAATTTGACTAACAATAGCTCTTAGTTTGAATATTTGCCGGGAAATTTATTATTCCCCAGCAAATGCTCCTCTTGGTTGATTTCAATCTGTAATCACCGGAACAATCAGTGATCAGAAGTGATAAATGACAAGCGTTTTTTGTTATTGTCATTTTACGCTTCGGAATATACAGAACCGGCCATTTTTTATTAATAATAATTACTGGGCTTTTCTACCAAAAATATTGCAATTTAAACAAAAGTAGTCGTTAATGTAAAAAAGTTTCTGAGTATGACAATAATAAATTTCAGTAAAACAAATTACATTGAAAAAAATCTTCTCAAAAAGTTTTTTTTCCATTATTATACATAATTATACAGGTTAAATTTGGTGCTAATTTTAGGGGGAAAAGATGAGATATTTGATTACTTCAATTGTTACTGTGTTCTTTTTATTAAGTCCTTGCGATATATATTCAAATTCAATGCAGGATACAATTAAAATAGCGCCATACGGAAACTCTATCACTCAAGGGGCTAATAATCGCCCAACCTATCGTTATCCGTTGTGGAAAAAGCTGATAGATAAAAATATCGCATTTGATTTTGTCGGATCGATGAAGACTAATTTCGGCGGTGATCCATCACGTCCGGACTACAAAGGGAAAGTTTTTGATAAAGAACACGAGGGCCATTGGGGCTGGCGGGCTGATGAAATTCTCAATAGTATGGGTCCCTGGCTTACTCAGTATACTCCTGATATGGTGCTCTTTCATATAGGTACTAATGATTGCATACAAGGCCAGAATAATAGTACGACACAAAATGAACTTACACAGATTGTTGCAAAGTTGCGCAATGACAATCCAAAAGTTGTAATCTTTCTTGCAACACTGATTCCGTGCAATGCCTCCGCTAACGCATCTAATCTTATCAAAGATCTTAATACCAAAATAAAAACCATGTCAAGTCAGCTCAACACACAAGCCTCTCCTGTTATCCTCGTTGACCAGTTTGCGGGAATCGATGCGTCAAAGGATTTATACGATGGAATTCATCCGGGTGCAACTGGAGAGGAAAAAATGGCGCAGAAATGGTTTGATGCGATTGACACATACCTTACAGCTACCCAGACAAATAAGATGTTTGCACTTCATAATTCAAGGTCTCCTGTCAAAGGATCTACTCATCATCTTGAACTGGTCTGCTCGCAAAACTCACTTGATAAAGGCGTTCCCTTCACCATTAACGGCTCTGTTACCAACCTTCTTGGGAAGACAATGCTGAGAACTACCGGAACGGTAAACAGGACAAGTGGTGTGTATATTATTTCGAAACATTAATATTCCAATTGCCAAACACAATGTGCATAAAAGGAATGAGTGCCTTGGAGATAATCTCTCGTGTGGCCGGCACTTCAGTGCCGGACTAACGGTGATGTAACAGGCTCTGTCAGACGATGTTGGTTCGGCTTGCTTCTTTACATTTGGACGGGGGGGTAATTGTCTTCTAAAAAATTTTGAGTCATTTTTATAATGCAATTCCTGGCCGAATCTCCTTTTTGATTCGTTCTTCCATCTTTTCTTCTGCTATGTCCAGATCGTAATCCATTTGCAAACCAAGCCAGAATTGAGGTGAATTTTTAAAATACAAAGATAATCGTAAAGCAGTATCTGCTGTAATGCTTGCTTCCCAAGGACAATCTCATTAATTCTACCGAGCTGGAACATGTAATGCCTGCGCTAATTTATTTTGTGTCAAACTCGTTGGTTCAATAAATTCATGCAGTAGAATTTCACCTGGATGTACTGGTAGTAATTTTTTTTTAGCCACAACTTGTGCTTTTATTCCATTTTGTTAGATGTTTTGGCCATTTTTATTTTAGTTAAGTAACTCATTAGAATGGAGTATATATTTTATTAATTCTAAATCAATTTCGCATTCTTTTATAAGATTGATCCTATTAATTAAAAGTTCACTCTTACCTTTTGTAATATTTACAATTCTAGCTTTATCTATTTTTATCTCACTATAAAATTCAACAAATATATGCTCCTGATTTTGTCTTAATCCAATGACAGCAAATGGTTGCGAACAGATTAATTGAATTGAAGCTTTCTGTACTTTCATCTTGAAATCAATTTCATAAGCGATTTTCTCAAGTAATAGAATAGGTAATTTCTTATGCACCGGTCTATGAAAATCAATGAAATTGTGTAGACTCTTTATTTTATCTTTATCAACAATCATAATTTAACCTCTGGCAAAAATATCACAGTAGTATAGATAAATACAAATAATAGTAGTCCGCACCATAACAAAGTAATACGCTTCCTTTTCTTGTACGATTTTTACATCGTAATTATAATTAATATAAAAGAAATAATTAGAAGAAAATTCGTTTATGTACATTTAAAGGTGTATTTGCTTTGGGGAGAAAATAGTTTTATCCCATTGAAACAATATTTTTTATCTTCAGAAAACAGATTATGGAAGAAGAATTACCCTTGATTAGTAGAATGAGAAACCAAATAGAATCTCTCATTACGTACATTGACGGTTAAGGTGTTTTTGAATCAAAAGATGATTTGAGGCGGGCTGAAGCCACGCCTCTGAAAGAAAGGAAAGCCTGGTAAACCAGGCTGGGAGTAGGAAAAGATATGCGCCCCTTAATCCCCCGCAGGTGGACTTTTGAGGATTCTAATTATTGATTATATAGAGTCCTTACAAGTCCTCCTTCGGGGCGACGTGTCGAAATACCCGAAAGGGTGGATTCTGGGGACGGTAAATGGCGATTTAAAAAAATATCACTACTTTGAACAGTAACTAATTACCGTGTTAAAATGAATTTAGATGAAAATGACTGGCCAGATCCATTGGAAATAAGGACATAATAAACGCCGGAAGACAAACCAATCGTAGGAATCTGCACTACTCCATTAATAGATCTTGTCAAGGCGCAAGAAATTCTCCTGCCAGAGATTGTTGTAAGCTGTATGTTGTATTTGTTATGAAGAACCGAATTTGGCAATTTGATCATAAGGCTCTTTTGAGTGAGTTTGATTTCTAATGCAATGTTACCAAATTGTCGTGCCCTTAACGGAATGACTGCACTGGGATCATCCGCTCTTGAAGCCAGAATTGCACCTGATGCACCTACCGCAACAAATTGACCGTTGCCATATGCCATTGCATAGAGATTCTCATATTGTCCAATGTTATGTGAGGTCCATTTTATACCATCGGAGGATGTAGTGATCTGATTGTTGTCGCTTACGAAATGCTTGCCTGAGATTGCACAACGATCAGAGGAGATAGCCACAAACTGATTATTGCAAAATAGTAGATTAATAAAATTCACGGGCACAGCTGAATCCTCTACTGTCCAATTTGAGCCGTCAAGGGAGGATACAATTTTTTGAAACCCCACGCCTATATACTTCCCATTGCCATAAGCTATCGATGTAATTCCTGTTAAAGGACCGTTATACTTCTCTTTGGTCCAATTCACTCCATCTGGCGAGGTAAGCAGCCAGTTGTTGCTGATATTAAAGAGGAATCTCTCATTTACATAGGCTATCCAGTCGAATCCGTAGCTCATTCCAGGATTTTGTGTTGTCCAGGTTATGGCATCGTTGGAGGTAAACACTATACCTGCCCCGGCCAATACATACAGGCCGTCATGATAGGCGATACCTTCGACATATTCTGACACGGGCAAATTGACGGTGCTCCAACTCAGACCGTCGGGAGACGTAAATATTTTGCCGGGTTCACCCATAGCAAAAAACAGGTTGTTCGCGAAAGCGATCTTGCTAAGTCGTTCCGAAATGGTTGAATCCGACCACGTCCACTCTATGGCATCTGTTGAGGATACTATGCTTCCATACTGTTCCACTGCAACGAACCTGCCGTTTCCATAGGCAACGGAATACAATTCCGCTCCACGTCCTCCGGCAACTTGTTGCGTCCAGGAGATACCGTTAGAAGACGTGGCAATTCCTCCCAATGAGGTCGCTCCTACGATTGTTGTGGGCCCAATTGCTATGGAGCGTGGACTGGTTTTAATTTCGGTTTTTCGTTCAGTCCAGGTGGTACAATCCGGAGATACAAGAGCTGTACCGCTGCTCTTTTGAATGATAAACTGGCCGTGTACATAAGTTCCTGAGTAGGAAAGATGAGTATAAGAGGGTAAAATCCCAGTCCAGTCTTTTCCATCAAAAGAAGTCATAGCGACTGTAACCTGGTCATATTGTGAAAAAATGAGGAACCGATCATGGACAAAGGTCACTTCAGCGACGCCGGAAGAAACTGAAGTACAATAATTCCAATTTTCTCCGTCCGCCGAAGTATAAATCGACTCACTATTTCCTCCCCAGCAAACTGCCAGAAACAATGAATTGCCAAACACCTCATTATAGATATACGATGAAAACGTCTGTTTTTGTTTTGTCCAGGTAAGGCCATCGGGAGAGGTAAAACAAATACCCTTGCCAGATTCCATGCCCGTACCCGTTCCCATCGCTACAAACCGGTCATTTCCATACGCGATACATAAGAAGAAGGTGGGCTCCGCCATTTTCATGAGTGACCAGATCTTGCCATCCGTTGATGATAAAATTTTCCCGCTGTCGCCCACTGCCACAAACCGATTGCTTCCAAAGGCAAGATCCTGCATAGTGATAATTTGCTCTGGTATCAAGGGTGTCCAGGTAATTCCATCCGGTGATGAGGCGATCGTCCTTTGGCCCATTGCTACAAATTGGCCGTTACCGTAAACGATCTTATTGAATTGGTTCCCGTGTTGCGGGTATCTCCATTCCCATTTCGATTGGCAAAAGCTGTGACCGGCGAACATAACACAAAGGAATACAGAGCGGATTAGAAAGCCTGGAAACCATTTTCGCAGGTTAAGTTTCATTGGGATCTCCTTTTCGGCAAGCGGTTGTAACAAATATAATTTGTCGGGATAACATAGTCTCTTATCGGCAGTGAAGGAAATCAGTTTTAATTTACAATTGTTCATTAAGATACAAAAATTATTATTAATCTAACAATCAAAAAAGATTATAAAAAAATTGGGTTTTATCATTTGCCGTTTGAAAGCTTGTAGAGGTTGTCACTATCGTTCCTTAAGCGTGAGGAATACGGTGCAGGGCACCGGTTCTAATATAGCGCTTTCCATTATTGTAGATTAAGTTTAACAGAAAAATTTTCCGTTTTCCCTGTAGGGGAAACATTTTAAAGTAAGCTTTAATTATCAAAAAATGTAAATAAATATTTTTCATTATATTCAATACCAAATTTCTCTAACAATGCGATGTATTCATTCCTAAATGTCGTTTTTTTATGATGTTCTTCTTGGTTTTTAATATATCGATATACTTTTTCTAACTGTGAACGACTATAGGTAAATGCACCATATCCATCTTGCCATGAGAAATTGCCATAAAACATTTTCTTGTCATTAATAAATGATGATGAACTTTTTTTAATGGTGCCAACCAATTCTGAAATGCTTATCGTATGGTGTAAACCTACAAAAATATGAATATGATCTTCTACACCATTAACGATAATTGATTTGTTTTTAAGATTAGTAATAGTTCCACTGATATATTTGAAAATTTCATCATTACGTTCTTTATTACGTAATAAACATTCCCTATTTTGTCACTACCGTTTTTTAAGCGTAAAGAATCCAGTATGTTGTACTGTCCATATTATAACGCTTTCCACCGCAAATATAATCTGGACATACAGCTGTGTAAAAACGCCTGGTTTCATAGTATGTTTCCCCTACAGGGAAAAAGGATTGTGGGTTTTTCTTTTTTTGCTACAATAATGAAGGCCCTACAGGCCTTTTTTGATCATTAACAAAATCGAGTATAAAAGTGTTTATTTAAAAATAACCTTTAGTACCCATTGAAAAATAATTCCTTGCTCTTTCTAAAGATCATTCTAATGGACAATTTATGTTAATTATACCATATGTTTAACATTTAAAATACATTCTTTAAACTTATTAGTCTGTCCCCCTCGCGCAGTACACCAGGTGAATGTGGAGCACAACCAATTTTGTGTTACTATTGTATTGCTTCGCTTGTATATTTTATAGTACTTATTTTACATCTGGAATTTCATATAAACTTGATCTTTGCAATTTTTTTCCGGTTCAGTAATGAATTTTAATAACAAAGCAATAAACCGTGATTGTTGGGCAGTTTATTTCATGAGCAAAACCCTGCGCATTGTATCGACTCATTAAAAAACGCAGTGCGATTTACCTTAATGCAAGGAACTCACAAATGAAAAATTTTGCAGATATCCTGGATCAAGTTATTGGCGGATGCCGTGTTGAACGCCTGATCGGACAGGGGGGAATGAGTGCGGTTTATAAAGCACATCATGTAGCTCTTGATATACCGGTTGCGCTTAAACTTTTGCTTCCAACTGCATTGCAAAACCATAATGCCGCAGAGCGTTTTTTCCAGGAAGCTCGTGCTACGGCTAAATTACGTCACCCTGCTATTATTGAAGTGATGGATGTGGGGATTGATCAAGGGTACTATTTTCTCATTATGGAATATTGTGATGGGACAAATTTAAAGACGATGATCGATAAAGGCAAAAAAGGAATTTCTATACCGCAAGCAATTGAAATTACTGAACAGATCCTTGATGGAATCGGATATGCGCATAAGAATGGGATTATTCACCGTGATATTAAACCGGAAAACATCCTTGTTTTCAAATCGGGAAGAGCAAAACTTGCTGATCTGGGGTTAGTAAAGGACCTTAACAATCCAATCATACTGACTCAGACCAATATGATGGTAGGGAGCCCGCATTATATCGCCCCGGAACAGGCACAGAACCCGCGGACAATTGACGGTAGAGCAGACCTTTACGCTATCGGCTGCACATTGTTCCATATGATTACCGGCAGACCTCCCTTTAATTATTCATCACCGACAAAAGTGATTATAAGCCATATAAAGTATCCGGTTCCCGATATTTTAGAACTGTGCCCGACACTTAAAGAACCAATTGGATCAGTAATTTACAAACTTTTAGAGAAAGATCCAAAAGACCGGTTCAAATCTGCTGCTGATGCCAGGAATGCTCTGATGGCAGCCTTTGGTTTACAACAGCCCAACAGATCATCGGTAAATAACGAAAACCGTGCAGTCTCATCCTTATTAACATGGAGATCGATCATTGTAGTCTGTTCTATACTATTGATACTTGCACTATCGGTATTCCTTTTTGGCTTTTATCAATAGGGTAGGGGATTCTTCAATAAAGGTTGATTTATTCCAGTCTCCCCAATATTCGATTTCTGTAAATCCGATAGATTTGATAATCCCTAAGAATTCATCAAGGTCATATAACCTTTTTACCAATATAAACTGGTCAATTTTCTTCTCCAACAGGTCGAATCCTATTTCCCTTGTTAACTCAAGACATCTTTTCGGATCGTAATAATGTTCAGAGATATTCAACCAACGATTCTGATGATAATCCCAATTTGTCCGCACCGAATAATAATTTCTTAAAAACACCGAAAAAAGATTTCCCACATTAAGCAGAAGTATTGTAATAGCAGAGATGTTTGTTATAGGGGGAAATAGGGAATTCCAGGGGGGATCCCCCCTGGAATTTACAGATGCGACTCCCGATTTTCCCCTTCAACCAGATTTCTGGTATTTTAAGGGTATCAACATTTACCTTTAACCAGGAGTCGCAAATTGGAAGGATATCTAATGCATCAGGCACAAATACTTCTCAAGGAAGGTTATTCCCGTACTGCGGTGGCTGCAATTCTTGAGGTTTCTCGCCGCACAGTCTACAATTACGAAAACAATATTGTCTTTAAAAAAGACACCCGCCACGGGCGACCTGCCGGAAAATCCAAATTGGCGCCATTTCATGGGGTTATCGACACCGCTTTGGAGAGTGACTTCACCCTCAATGCTGATTCATTATTTCAGAAACTACAGCGCAACGGCTATACTGGTAAAATAAGCATTTTGCGAGATTATATCAGCAAAAAACGTAAAGAATTACATTGTGTTGCAATCAGACGTTTCGAGACGCTTGCAGGACAGCAGGCGCAGGTTGACTGGATGTCTGTTGGAACAGTTGAAGAAAACGGTCGCACGTTAAAAAGATATGCATTTATCATGAAGCTTGGATATTCACGCCGCAGCTTTGTTGAGTTTACTACTTCAATGGAGCAGAGCGTGCTCTTTGCGTGCATGATCCATGCATTTAAGCACTTTGGTGGCATTCCTGCTGAATTACTCTTCGACAACATGAAAACGGCATTCATTTACAACATCAGTGAAGGCAAATGGCAGGTGAACGTAAAGATGGCGGCATTTGCTGCACATTATGGTTTTACACCACGGCGCTGCAGAGTATACCGCCCAAAAACAAAAGGGAAAGTTGAACGGGAGGTTCGATATGTCCGGACAAGCTTTCTTCCCTCTGTTGGTTCAGACCTGTCAATAGTCCCTACCGCACGGCTTAATGAGCTGGTGGAACTATGGATGGAGCGGGTAGATCAGAAGGTAATCCGTGATTTCGGGCAGACACGTTCAGTGCGGTTTGAAGAAGAAAAAAATTGTTTACGCACTATACCAGACCAGGCTTTTGAATACCGTCTGCCACAATTACTCATGGTAAATCCTGACGGAAAGATTACCTATCAGACAAACCGTTACAGTGTGCCTGTGCAGTATCGGGGCAAACAGCTCGAAGGCTTGTTAGATCTGGTGGATCATAAGTTGACGTTAAAGTTTGATGGCACAGTAATAAGGACACTTGTTCTCGAAGCTGATGGTGCAAAGAAGACGCAGGTTAACCCTGAGGATGAGAAGGAACATTACAAAGCATGGCTTGACGGTCGCGATCTGGAAGAAAGGATAAGAAAGCAGATCTTTGAGAAAAGAAAAAAAGCGGAAGATGAGACGTCTACAGGAGACCCCGCTATTTATGATATGCTTTTTTGCGACAATCAACAACTTCAGGAGACAGTATAATGGCTACAGCTGCGCTTGAAATTCTAAAGAATAATTTGACAGAGCTCAATCTTGGATTTGCACTGAGTTATATCGATACTTTTTTACATGAAGAATCAAGAAAGGAACGTCCGCTTTTAGAAACACTCAGTGACCTATTCGGTCACGAATTGACAATGCGACGACAGAGAGCGGCAAAAACTCGGTTGAAACTTTCACGGCTTCCTGCAGTGAAGTATCTCGATGATTACAAAGTAGAAGAAGTTGAGGGAATTACCCGTAAAAAGCTTGCGGAACTCGGCAGCCTCTCTTTTATCGAACGAAATGAGAATTTAGTACTCATGGGGCCATCGGGTCTGGGAAAGACACATCTATTGTCAGCGCTTGTCTACAAAGCCTGTTCTGAGGGGTATACCGCATATTTTATGTCAGCGCAGGAGATACTGGAGGAACTGTTAAAAGCAAAAAAACAGAGCAGGCTGAAACGTAAATTAAAAAGTTTCTGTAAACCACATCTGCTTGCAATAGATGAGATCGGCTACGAATCTTTTACAAGAGAAGAATCCACACTGTTTTTCAATCTGGTTGCAGCCAGATATGAAAAAGGGTCTATAATACTGACTACAAATAAGTCTTTCGGGCAGTGGGGTGAACTGATGGGTGATAACGCGATCGCAACAGCAACACTTGATCGATTGTTACACCATGCTGAGGTAGTTATCATGAAAGGAGAGAGTTATCGAATTAAAAAACGATCAAAACTCGGTTTAGTCCCGCCAAACCAGTTGTCTTCTGCAAAGTAAAATGGGAAATAATTTATCGGTGAAAGTGAGAAATATTAAATCGGTGTTGACACCAATTCTTAGTATTCGCTTCTCTTGCAATGAATTCTTGTTTGTTATCAATCTGGAAGAAGACGTACCCACCAGTTTTGGTCGCTTTATGAATTTTCTGAAGGCCCTCCTTACATTCATCAATTGGCATAAGCGACAGACTGTTTCCTAAAACCATTATGAGACCATATTTTCCCGACTCTTTGATTTCAGATATCCGGCTTTTGTAAAAGCACGCCCCGTGGTTCTCTATAGTATTGAGATGTGAAATCAGAGCATCAGATATATCAATTCCTGTAACGTTATAGCCTCTGGATGCAAGCTCAATTGAGTGTTTACCATGCCCGCAGGCGGCATCGAGAATTGGTGATTGTTGATTAATAGGGAAATTATGAAGTATAAAATCGATTTGCTTTGGTATTTCTGCGGGATTATACCAACCGGCGAAGTCGTTGATGATGGAAGATAAAAAGAAGGATTCGGAGTTGTAGGTGTTATCGGGGAAATCGAGGGAAGAGAGGGCGTTGTGGAGATAGTGAGAGAGGATGGTAAACATATGGTGTTTTTCTGGGTTAGCTGGTTTTCTTTTGACATTAGGGGTGCCTTCTATCTTTAGTTCAAAATTCAAACGGCTACCAATTGCTATACAACATGTGCCATTTTTCGATGTGGCCGGGCTATAAACGCGCTGAGTGTCTACGAAGTCGCTCCCCCTTTCCTATCCCGGCCATGTGCCGAAGGCCTTGCGTAACGCGGCTGTTGGCTGTCTGTATGGCTGGCGAATGTTTCTTTTCACGCTTACCGCATATTGTAGGCATGGGCACACGATGTGCCAATGCCGTTTTTGACTCTTTTGGTTCGTCAATATCGCATGGTTTTCTTCTGACTAACAACAATAATGTCAACATTTTCTGATGAATCTTGTCTTTTGTATTTGTATTTGTTAAGAAAATCGTTCATTTTCTCATTTTCTTTCACCACACACATTTTGAGAAGACAATTCTTGCCAAGCAAATGGTCAAAGACTCTTTCAGCTATTCCTCTTCTTTGCGCATCAGGAGCAATGTGAATGTCATTAATCCAGAGAGTTATCTGCTTTGGTAACTCTATATCTAAACTTTCATACCGGCATTCCACGTACCCACAGGTTGTTTTTTCTGTCAGGATTAGATAAACATTTTCAATGTCACGTATTTGGTAAGTCTTATTAGAAAACGGATAATACCCTCTGAGAGTATTTATACACCTCAGGCACTCTTGAATGTTGGGCCACTTTGGGTTGATTTTCCTCAATCGCATAATGCCTCGTGCATCAAATTTGGATTCGCCTTTCATAAGCTGTTCCGTATCTCTGCTCAAAACGTGGAGTGTCGCCGGGACCGCTCAACAAGACTCAACTGAGCGGCCAGACTTTGCGCCTTTTGAGGAAGCTATCCTCGATTACGTAGCTCTGAACACATTCCCACGCACCAAAAAAAGCATCGCACCCAGATTTATAGCATGCCGCTTTAGATATCTCACAGAACACATCAGACAGCCAACGGACCAGAAGCAGTGTGTAATATCTTCCGTATTTTTGGACGACCTCTGTTTGGCCTGAGCGTATGGATGCGGACAATATATCGCGCATCATGTCACCGTTTTCGTTTGTATGAAGCACGATTGCTATGGATGAAAACTGTGAGTCGACAAGTCTGGCTTTCGCTTCAACTCGGTGCTGAGTTTCTGATCCGTAGTAGTGGTGTTTCAGTATCAATTCAGCTACAGAGTTCCACCATTTCCCAATTGGCTCCTCCTTGCCTAAGCTGGGGTCACCGAGGGAGGCAAAATTCGCATAGCGACCTCGCCTTGCATCCGCAAAGCTGTCTAGTATTTTGGTGATTTTCTGAGAGATTGCATTTACAGGGTTGTTGTAGTGTAGTTTCAGCAAGTGCTTTTCGGCAATACCACTAGCAAGGCCGAAAAGTTCACCAAGTCTATGCCCGAACTGCCGGACAATCTTCTGTTCGGGCATCTTTCCGCCATTGGAAATCGCATAATCAGCTACCAATACCAATTTCGCAAGTCGCTCCAGCCCAATCGAAAGATTGAAGAATGCGATATAATACTGGCCAACCTGGTCGGCATAGTTGGCATGCCCCAAAGCTGTTACGCCGGATCCAATCAGGTGCCGAACGAGTGCAATTTCACGACCGATTGAATACCAATCCGGATTTTTCAAGGGATTTCGTTCATGACCCATATATTTCCTTATGTTTTTCACCCATGGATGGGGGATTCTTGCAGTGGGCATACCAATTAGTTCTTCATTCAGTATCCATTCGCCAGATATATTGCAGCCAATGGCTGGCGCAACGACCGCTGTACCAGAAGTAATGCGAGTCTTCGAATCTTTACTTACGGTATGGTGGCCTTGCGCTGTTGTAAGCCTGTGTCTGCCTTGGGCTCTTATTTCCCGCGCGCTCTTATTTCCCCGAGACTCTTATTTCTTTTTTATTGTTTACTTGTTATCCTTAACTTGTAACTTAACTTAAATTTGCCTCAAACCTTTTTCTGTTAATCTTAACAACACATATTTTATTGTCATGCGTTATTATGATTTTTTCCCCAAAATCAAATAATTTATGGTGGTTTGGGCAAAGCACTAAAATATTTTCCAAAACATCCTTACCACCATCTGCTTTTGCATTTATGTGGCAGGCCTCAATATAAAAGCTACCATCTTCTTTTAATATTGTTTCATTACAAAATTGACATTTAAAACCACGATGTCTTTTTATAAGAGCCATCAAATAGTTAGACCTTTTAAACTTTTTTGATTTAATGATAATATATTCACTTGATTCATTTTCATTTTTTCTTATATGTTCTAAGAGATCTTTATCTTTCACTACATCATCATCAATAAGTTGCGATAATTTATCTTGCTCATAATTAGCTTCGATTAAATCTTGCGATTTTAATTTACGAATTAAATTAATACCACTCTCAGTTCCTATTATGAAATGATTTAATGCGTCTGCTTTATAGTAATTATCAATTAAAGGTTCTGATTCAATCCATTTTTTCTGTATGTTTTTTACAATAAGGTAATTTGAAAAGTTAATGGTTTTTGATATATTATAATCAAGCGTTCTTAAGGCATCTAATGTTTTATTGTTTAGAATTGAATGAATATTTCTATCAACTCTATTCAGGTAAATAGTTGCTGTCCCAACACCAAAATATTTGTGGTCTTTAATTCGATCAAACCAATGTTCTAAATCGAATTTACAGGAGAATGGTTCTAAGATAAACTCTCTAAAACTATTAATATTACTGCATAAATATTTTTCAAAATTGTTTTTATTTCTTTTACCACCAGATTGAACTCTACCTCCTTCATTTAGAAATTCTTTAAAGAATTTAATGAGCTTCTTATGTGACAATGATTTTAAATTCGCATATGTTATTATTTTATCATAATAATTTATGTTCTTTCTGTGGGGATCAGATATATACCAATTGTTAAATTGCCTAATAATTTTCGAAATATCCATATTGTATGCAACTTTCTTTAAGAGTAATAATATTAATTGCTTTATTTATTCTATAAAATTAAGAATAATTTGAACAAACCAATATTTCTTTTTATCTTTATTCAATTATTCAACTTCTTGCTTCTTAGTACCGTGGTGGGTCTAATTCTTTTTATGCGCGCGTCTCTTTTACTTTCCGCCCAAAGTAGATATAGCTCACAACTTCCGCTTTATGAACTTCATAATCCATCCCAATCCCAGTTACTGTATGAACTTCGGTTCCTCCAGAATTCCTCAATACCCACTTAATCTCAATTTCGGTAACTCTTAGGATTCTATTCGCAGATTCACAAAAAAGCGCATATCAACCACACTCTTCAGGTAACAATGCGAATACAATCAAATTGACCGAAGCCTCATTTTATTGACGCCCACTCCTATATGTGTATAATATCAAAAATTTACCTTCGAATTACAATTAATATAATCTAAGTAAATAGAATAAAATTGATTTATGTACATTTTTAAGTAAATTTCCTTTGGGGAGAGAAAAAGTTTTAAAACGCAAAGGTCACTCTGTCCTTCGCAATACTTGCTATGGAGGAGAATAAAAAAAACGCAGAGGTTGAAAAAAGAGAGTTCATTCCCAACATAATAATAGAAAAACGCAGGTTTTTATCTTGTTTTACTAAAAGTAAGCACTTACCGCTTTGACCAACGGATTTTGACCTATGCTACATGCTGGTGTATTTCGCTTTGCCGTTCAGGTATCTCCTTTGTAAGAATCAGATGTGTGCTGCGACAATGATGATGTACAAATTTGCCCTCTGCCTTGGACGGCTTCAAAAATTCAGTACTTTTATTTCTCTTTATTATCAACGTGTTGTTAATCATCTGTCTTGTAATTATTTACTCATAGTTTGCGGGTTCTACAAAGAGATCAGAATTATTAGTTGGTTTTGCTATTGGGGCCTCCAGCCCCCATCCCCGACTGACAATGAAATAAAAACTCTGAAATCGAGGAGCATATAGAATCTCGTACCAGTGAGGCATCATCCCCAATCCCTATCCCTTTTCCCGGTGCTCTGGATTTTAAATAAGGAACTTATGCGAAGAGGTCGTCTGAAGTGTGCCCAACAAATCATCAGAATTAGTTCTCATGGTCCGACCCCCATTAGCGTGAACTGGAACTATCTTTACCTCAAACAACCGAAATTATCAATATCAATGTAAAACAATAACACTTCCCTGATAGGGGAAGTCAGCGCTCCTGCGCGAAGAGGTCGTCTGAATCGCACTAAACAAATCATCAGAATAAGTGGTCATGCGACCTCAATGTATTTGTTTTGAAGAAAAGTGGACTGTGTATTTTGTTCCCTAATGACCTCACCCGCATAAGAATGCGACCTCCCCTATCAGTGAGGTACTTTTGTTCTCATTTATAAACGTAAAATCTATTGAATTATTCCTTTCTCTTTAGGAAAACGTAATTTCCTTTTCACCGGTTCCATATCCCTTTCAGAGAACAACAGGATCGATTCGCATATTTATCACAAGGTAGGAAACCTTGTGCTGACAGACTGAAAGCCCTTCAGGCTAGCGGAAAGAAATGGAAAGAACTGATCTGCCTCTATATGTTAAAAAATACAGTTTGCATTTAAGTATTAGTCCGAAATGGAAATTATCTATTCAAAATGTTAATTAAAACGCATAATCTCATGGCGTTCGCTTCCGTTTACCCTGGCAAATTGATATTTCCCTTATAGAAACCTTGAATTGACTATTCCGGGCATAACTTTTTTAACATTAAAACTGTACATGTGGTGTCGCCGTCAGTACATATGGTATCGCCGTCACAACATGTACTGTTGCCGTTAGTACATATACTGATGCCGTCAGAAAAATAGGTGTGAAACGATTGCTTTTAAACGATCTTAGCTCTTCCTGTTGGCTCTTCTGCTGTTTTGTTCATGGTAATCAGTACTGTGGGATAGTGTGGCTCGCTCTGGGTGGGGTAATCAATGAAGAACAGCGCTCTGGTTTCGTATTAAAAAATGGTTTGAGGCGGGCTGAAGCCACGCCTCTGAACGAGTGAAACGCCTGGTAAACCAGGCTGGGAGTAGGAGAAGAACCGTATGAAAGTTGTGGTTGATTGCGGCTCAATGAGATCGAGGTTTTCTCCGCATCCTTGCATCCCGCAACACTTCTGCCCGAAATCGATAACAATATTTCCCGATACCTTTATTCTTCCCCCGTAAATTAACTTATCTGTGAATACCACATTATGATTTTCCGAAAAATGCTCGAACAGCTTCAATAAAAACCTTTGTTGGTTCTGCTTGATATTTTTCCTTTTTCCAAATCATATACAACTTTGCATTAAAAGCTGGTCCTTTCCAAATTAGATGTTTTAATGTACGATTTGAAATCTCGTTATTAACTGCTATTTTTGGAAGTAAAGCAAAGCCGCAACACCCTTGTATCAACATGTTCTTTACAGCTTCGGGACTATTAATTTCCAATGTTTTATTTAGTTTTACATTATCTTCAATGAGCATTTTCTCAAAAATCATCCGATAACTGCAATCTGATTTTGATAACAGCAGCGTTTTATCTCTAAAGTCATTTGTGGAATTTATTATGCTTATGAAGGTTTTATCATCCGGATTAGATACAAAAGCAAGTCCGACATCTGTTAAATCCTCCACGTGTAATAAATTATCAGTAAAATGATCATGAATAAGAAATGCTATATCTAATAATCCCGAATTAAAAATATCGTTGACATTAAATCCAACACAGGCATCGAAATCAAAACCGATGTTGGGAAATTTTAATTGAAATTCTTTAATAATTGGCGGTAAGTAATAGGCGGCAACCGAATGTGGAGCCTTGATAATAAGATTTCCAGCAGTTTCATCTGGCCTTTTAAAATTACTAAGAATTTCTTCTTCAAGATTAATCAGACGTTGTGTGTATTTAAGGAGTTTCACCCCTGCCTGAGTCAGGGTAATTTTGTTCCCTGATCTGACAAATAAAGAAGTCCCCAAACTGTTTTCCAACGATTGCATTTGAGATGAAACGGTTGATTGGGCATAATTCAAAACAATAGCGGCTTTATTAAAACTCATTAAATTGGCTACTGCTTGAAATGTTTTTAGTTCTCTGAATTCCATTGTTATCAATAATTTCGATTGTGTGTATCGATAAATGCCGTTTTGATTCTATTTTTCGAACGGTTATATTAATTGCGTTAAAATAATTAAAATTTACTATCAAGGAGAAATTATGAAAAAAATATTATTTGTAGTGATCTTTTTAAATTTGTATATCATTGCTTATTCTCAGCAAAAAGTAGAAAATCATTCACCTAAAACCGATACTGTGCGTAGCCTGATGACAATCGAGCAACTAATTAAAGACTCGCGGGAGGGAGTCGAATTTATTGGCAATAAAGAATTGATCGAGCGCATTAATTCTAATCCAAAACTTGTTTTGATTGATGTCCGCACTAAAGATGAATATGACGCAGGACATTTGAAAGGATCAACGTGGCTGGAAAGGGGAATAGTTGAATTTACTCTGGCTCGTACACTTCGCGATCCTAATGCGGAAATTATTGTTTATTGTTTGAAAGGAAATCGTTCTGCGCTGGTTGTTAAAGTACTCAAGAGAATGGGGTATAGTAATGTAAAATCCCATATCGGCCTTGAAGAATGGTTTAAAGCGAGTCTCCCGATTTATAATTATTTAGGTGAAGTAAAAATGGTGAAGCCGCAGAATCTGAATGCTGCAACAAATCCGGTTGTCTACGATTCAAATAAAAAATTGGACCTGATTGTACAGCAGTAGAGTGTTACTATTATGGCTGGTATTGCAACATTGTAATCAATAATGCCAGCCATGTTGGTTGTCTGTAATTACGGGTCAAAAATCCGGTATGTCAAAATAGCATCTGTATTGCTCGATCAGAAGGTAATACCATTTCATCTTCATTCTAATTTCCGAATTGTCTTTCACAAGGAATCCCGTCACCATCGCCATCCATTCCATCATGGGGACAATGATCAAGGTAGAATTTTGCTTCTTCTGCGGAGCGCATTTGACTGCAGTTCCGTTTCCCTTCACATTTGAATTTCGGTACTGCTTGTACAGTAGCAGGAGTCGGGGCAATACTCTTTGAAGTTGAGACATGTCGATATGAGTCGTGTAATATTCCTCTGATTCCACCGACAATTAAAATGACTATAATAAACAGTACCAGCTTGTTTGTCTTCCTTTTTGTTCTTACACCGCTATGACCATAGTTTTGTGTCGCCGGTCGGGAGGGAAGGGATCGTTGCCTTAAAGTTGCATTTGGAAATTCACTTTCAATGATTCTCGCAATCTTTACTTTTCTCTTTTCCTTCTGTTCAATGATCGTGTCAAAATATACCCGGTCACCTACAATCGGACGTCGAACGATTCTTCCAAACGCTGTAATGTGAACAAAAATCTGGGAGTTTTCTGAATCCGGCTTGATAAAGCCGTATCCATTTTGATCATTCCATTTTACTATTGTGCCGTTTTCGAATCCCATAAAATAATCCTTTAAATCAATGTGGACAAGAACGGTTAGGGGAAGTATTGTAAAGATATTCTCTTATAAGTCTACTATGAACATTGGGAGGAGTGCTATATTTTTCGAGATAAAAGATAAAATGAGAAATCATTGGATTCATTTGCTTCGTACAATAATGATTTCGGTGATTTCGTGTCAATGTGCCCGATCCCAGAAGTTTGACCTAGTAATCCCAGAAAGTATGACCGCAGAGATATTTTACAAAGAGCAGTTGTAAAAGTTTACTATTAATTTATATAAACATAAATTGTGACTGGTCATTCTTTGTGGGATTTTTTATCTTTTTTTCTCATAGAATCACCTCCTAACTCAAATGTATAAGACTTATGTATTAACCGGTCACAAATGGCATCAGCAACAGTCGGATCAGGCAGTTTTTTATGCCACTGCAAAACCGGATATTGAGTTGTAATAATTATGGATCCAGTCTGCTGTTTCTCATCAATAATATCCATAAGGAATGAAGACTCTTCAACTGAAATACTTTGCATCAAAAAATCATCAATAAGTAACACTTTTATTTTTGAGAGTTTTTTAAGCAGTTTGAGATATGTACCTGTACCTTTCGCAGCATGAATCTCTTCTATTAATATTGGACATCTGATCTTAAGTGCGTCAAATTCCATTCTGCATGCCTGATGAGCAATTGCTTCTGCCAGGTATGTTTTTCCAGAACCGGTAGGACCGGTGATGATAACATTTAGTGAGTTCCTGATCCATTCCTGTGACGTAAATGAAGTGATATCTTTTTTACCAAAGCCTCTTGCTGAATCATATATCAAGTCCTCAATACAAGGTAGTTCAGGCTTAAAATGCGCCCTTCCAACCATAAGTTTCATTCGCCTTTCTTTACGTGCATAGTATTCATCTTCAACAACAAGTGCAAAGAACTCTTCACATGAGAGTTCTTTGTAGCTACCGGTGCTTAACCGTTCTTTCAACGATCTTGCCATTGTAGTAAGCCGCATGTGGTTTAATTGACTGATAACCTGTTCAATGTGCATATAAAACTCCTTTTGGTAAATGTTTATAAGCTTCCTGCGTAATTCTTCTCACCGCGAATATTTTCATGTAAAATTATTGCTTCAGTTAATTGTCTCTTAATAACAAGTGGCTGTTTATCGATCCCCTGTTGAAGAATACTTTTAATTGCTGTTGTGGAAACATTATTAAACTGCAATGCACGCTCGCAGCTCTTTTCTAGACGTTCGTCAGAGTAGGTCTTTGCAAGACTTAATATTCCACGGGCTGTTCTGTATCCATGCTCAACATGTTCTGTTCTCTTCAGCAGAATCTCAATTACCCGAACTGTTGAAGGGCCTATTTTAGCCGCTTCTTCAAGGAAGTACCCTGAAGACCATCCCCTTACATACCGGTGTGCCGGAGGCATATGTTCTATCTTTGATGTAAAAGAAAATTTCTTTAATGACAATTGGTGACAAGCAACACGTTCGTTGTTGTGATACATTTCTATAAGATTACCGCTTTGCCGAACCTGTAATCGTTTTCCTGCAAGATTATAGGGCACGCTGTAAAAATGATTATCTATTTGTATATGGTAATCCCGTGCAACTTTAACATTATCTTTCACCCGTGTCGTTGTAAATGGCTTCTCTGGTAATGACTTTGCAAAGGGGAGATCTTCTGTTTCGAATCTTTGGCGACGTGAAAGCCCGCCGTAATCTTTCATTGGACGATTGTTATAGATCTCTAACTCCTCCCACAATGCTGTATTAAGCTCACGTAGAGAAAAGAATTGTCTGTTGCGTAAACGTGCCAGGACAAACTCCTGAACATGTAATACATTGCTTTCCACAACTGCTTTGTCTTTAGGTCTACGCACACGAGCAGGCAAAACTGTTATTCCATAATGATCACACATCAAACCGAAATGTGTATTGATTACCGGATCGTAACGGTCTGCTTTGGTAACGGCACTTTTGAGATTGTCAGGAACAATTGTGTGTGGTGCAACTTTAAAATAAGCTAAACTGTTCACATGGGCAGAGGTGAAATCTGATGTATTCTGCGTTTGTCGTGCTTCAATATATGAGCAAGAACTTGCTCCCCAGCTACATACAAACAGCTGTGTATTTATTAACTTTCCTGTTGTTATGTCTGTATACGACAAGCTGTCTCCGCTATAGTCACTGTAAATTGTTTGACCTCCTTTATGAAATTGGCGCATGGTAACATCAACAGGCTGATTCTTCCTTATGTATCGAAAAAAACTGCTTCGTGATAAACCCTCTGGATGAGCTCCTTTATATTCTTCGAACAAACGCTGAAGCGTAATGTGCGGGCGGAGCATCTCTTTGTGGATATAGGTTAGATCGGGCAGTGGTGTAACACTTTTTCGTTTCTCAGGCTTGGGATAGAGCTTTTCTTCCAAGATATTATCAGTGATTGTATCCGGAAGTGGCCAGTTGAATTCGCTTGCTTTAAAACGCTTCATAGTCTCAATGACTACGCCTTTGGATTTTTGCAAAATTGCAGCTGTTTTCGATGCACTTACTTGCAATTCAAGACGGTACTGAAGTATCTTACGAATTTCTCGCATGGACAGTTTCTTTCCTTTCATTATTCCTCTCTTTTGTTTAATAAAACGCTTACAAAAAAGAGTAAAAATAGATGTTTAGGGATAAACTGTCTTTGCAATTATTCTGCGGTCATTCTTGATGAGATTTGCCGGTCATTCTTTTTGGGATTGAGCGGTCAACCTTTTTGGGATTTGTTGGTCATTCTTTTTGAGACGGACCGGTCATTCTCTGTGGGATCGGGCATCAATGGTCAGAGGCGGGCTGAAGCCACGCCTCTGAACGAGTGAAAAGCCTGGTAAACCAGGCTGGGAGTAGGAGAAGAATAGTATGAAAGTTGTGGCTGATTGCGATTTTGGACAAGACTGAATTTAAATAAATACAGATTATATTCTGATTCGAAATATCAAGAAAACTCTTCGCAGTGCCGGACAACGCGGCGAGGGCTTTCGACTTTACGTATCAGCACATTGAAAACCACATTTTGAAACAAGATAACAAAAACCTCTCTCTGATAGGAGAGAGGATGAAGGAGTGAGGTCTTATGTGTCAAACTAATCAAAAGGGATATTGTAAAGCAATATTTACAATAAAAACACATTTATTTTTCTTTTGCTGCATACAATGTAACCTCTCCCTTTGTCCCTCTCCAACATGGCTGACCATGTCCCTTAAAGATTTTGCTGGACACGTTTGACCACCAAGATTTATGTTTATCAATGTGCTTATAAATGGAATTAATTTTACCGCCGAAATACTTGGCCGTATTCAACGAATCATCGATTCACAGCCAGGTATTTCTCGAGTCAAACTTTCCAGGGCAGTTTGCGAACTACTCGACTGGAAGAATATTGCTGGTAAACTTAAAGATATGAGTTGCAGAGTTGCGCTTCTCAAGCTGGAACGCAACGGCAAACTCACACTTCCGCAAGCACATCCTTTTTGTAATGGCGGAACACGTCCTACTGCAGTATCAAAAAGGATTCAAGATAACACGGTTCATAAAGAAGAACAAATTGAAGGAATACTGAAATCACTTGGTCGTATAAATTTGTTTCGTATCGACAGTTCAAGCAGCAATGCCTCCCGTCAATGGAACCGGATTATGTCGAGCTATCATTACCTTGGAGCTGGCCCGCTCTGTGGAGCACAAATACGTTACTTGATACAGGATAGTACAGGAAGGATACTTGGAGGTTTTTCTTTCAGTGCATCAGCTATTTCTGTAAAGGATAGAGACTTGTGGATTGGTTGGGACAGCAGTACACGCATGGAGAATTTACAGCTCGTAATCTGCAACAGCCGATTTCTTATTCTTCCCCATGTAAAAGTACCACACCTGGCGACCCATGTTCTAGGACTAATCTGTCGTCGCATTACCAATGACTGGCAGGAACGTTATGGTTATAAACCGGTACTTTTGGAAACCTATGTCGACAGTGAACGATTTAAGGGCACGTCATATCGTGCGGGCAATTGGACATGTGTTGGATCGACAAGCGGCCGCAGTCGTCAAGATCGGACTCATGATCTGAAAGTGAGTCAAAAACATATATTTGTGTATGAGCTCAATAAAAGTGCCCGTTCGATATTATGTACCGGATCAGGTAAATGTAAACCACAACCAGAGCAATTGTGTGAACCTAAAATTCCTCTGGACTGGGCTGAGGAGGAGTTTGGCAGTGCAGATTTCGGTGATCAACGTCTGGAACAGCGTCTATTGACTGTTGCAAGAGATTTCTGGGCTAATCCACAAGCAGCTATACCGCAGGCTTGTCAGAGTCGGGCAAAAACAAAAGCAGCGTACCGTTTTTTTGAACACGAGGCAACAACGATGGATGCAATTCTTAAACCGCATTATGAGTCAACTCTCAATCGCATCAAGAAAGAGAAGGTCATTCTTGCGGTGCAAGACACAACAGAACTTAATTACGCCACACATACTGCAACGCAGGGATTAGGCCCGATTAGTACCAGCAAAGAAGGCGCTGTCGGGTTATTTGTCCATGATACACTAGCGTTTACCTGTGATGGTACACCACTTGGGTTGGTAAATGTACAATGCTGGGCACGCGACAAAAAGGAATTTGGTAAACGAGCAATCCGTCATCAATTACCAATTGAAGAAAAAGAAAGTAACAAATGGTTAATCAGTTACCGTGCCGCAAGAGAGCTTCAGAAGCAATGCCCGCAAACGACCGTTATAAGCATAGGTGATCGGGAGTCGGATATTCATGAGCTTTTTACAGAAGCACGAGATTCAAATGGAAATGCGCCTAAAATTCTTGTTCGTGCCCGGCATGACAGAAAACTTACAGAAGGAAATCAGCTCTGGGAAACGCTGAGGCAGAAAGCTATTGACACTACCACAACAGTTACAGTTCCACGCAGGGGTAATCGTCCCGCGCGTATTGCAACATTAGAGGTTAGGTTCATGGAAGCTACGGTTCGCCCACCCAATAGAAAACAAGGATTGGGAGTGGTGAGAATATGGGCTGTAGCAGCAACAGAAATACTGGTTTCGCCTGATTCAGAACCCATAGAATGGCTGCTTATAACTACTAAACAGCTTCTAACTACAGAAGATGCACTGGAAGTACTTATATGGTATAGTCGTCGCTGGGGCATCGAAGTATATCATCGTACACTGAAAAGCGGATGTAAAATTGAAAATAGACAATTAGGAAGTGCAGAGCGCATTGAAGCATGTCTTGCGATTGACATGGTGATTGCATGGCGTATTTACTATTTAACAAAAATAGGTAGAGAAACACCAGATATCCCTTGTACCGTGTTCTTTGATGATTATGAATGGAAAGCACTTGTCACACATATAACACGCAATTCGCAATTACCACAAAAACCACCAACATTAAGAGATGCAGTCAGAATGGTTGCAAGTCTGGGTGGTTTTCTTGGTCGTAAATGTGATGGCGATCCGGGAACAAAAACCACCTGGCTTGGTCTTCAGTGCCTAGATGGAATCGCTGTTATGTTCAAATATATGGCACAAACTTATGCTCCTCATCTTCTACAACCCTCCGTTTCAGGAGTAAATACTTATGGGTAAAGATCAGCCAACATGGCGAGGGCTTTCGACTATACTGTATCAGCACATTTTAAATCACTTTTTGAAACAAGATAACAAAAACCTCTCTCTGATAGGAGAGTGGATGAAGGAGTGATATTATAGGAGCCCCACAAACATGGCTCCTATAACTGAGGTCTTATGTGTTAAAACATTCGATTCTTAACCCGGTTGACCGGATACTTCAATGTTGAAGCGGATTTGTTCAGTTTCATAATTAAATCGGGACTTCAGCAGATTGCCCAAGTACAAAATTTAGCGTCTAATGTAAATATAGATAATTCATACTATTGTAAACAGTTAATCAACTCAAAGCCAATCCATAGATGAATAATATTTGATTGTCCGTTTTTCCCTAAAGCATTCTGTTGAATCACTTATTACTTTTTTAAATTTCCGGTCAATCCAGTTCTTGAATGAATCGTATTGTAAATACGAGTAGATGTAGTCGACTATTAGGCCATCTTTAGTGGAGCTGAGATTTTCATTCAGCTTGTTTCCAAGAGAGTCCTTTGTTACACTACTACTATTAAGCAATGTTCCTGAATTGTTATACTCTTGATACTCTATCATATTACGATATTTATCATATTTACGTACAATTTTCATCAAAATTGTTCCGATTGCGTCTATTACATAAGTAGTGCAAATAGAATAGTCAGAATTCCATATATATTTGTGGTGTGTGTAATAAGTCGACTTACAAAACATACTTTGATAATCAACAATCTCACCTGTCTTATCATAAAGATTTATTTGTTTATGATCAAGTTCTCCCAGACTATCGTATTCAGAGATTGTGTCATAATTACCATTAAAGCAGCGAATTCTTGAGCTTTTGATATTTCCTGAATTGCTGAAATACTTGTTTACTGTTCGGTGATGAAGACTATCTTTAATTTCAACACTGTACGATAAAAGCGAATCATTATTACTGTAGCTCTTTATCGTTAATGTATCGTCGTTATATGAATACAGATCATATGATTTTAGTATATGATTCATGTAATGGTGTATCGCTGTACACCTGGCAAATCCATCATACATGTAGATGTCGAGTGCTATAGTGTCTGATGGTGACCTTATAACAATTCTCATTGAGTCCTTGCCATCATCACGGTATTTTAAAATTGTTTTGACTGAAGAATACTGATATGAGTAATAAGTTATTTTGTGATTCCTCCCATAAGCGAATTCATTCTCCATGAGTAAACCTTCTTCCGGACTCCATTGCCTAAACAGTAACACATACCCGGATGTATCATATCGTTTACTATCGACTCGAACCACTTTCAAAGTACTCAGGGAATCTCCACAAATGTAAGAAAAGATTGTATCCTCAATAGATTCTACATTCCCCTTAAGCCCATCTTTTTCTCTGGCTGGCCACTCTATGTGATTACCATATTCTATGCTCTGTGTTATATTAGTATTACAGGTGCTAAAAATTAATGGTAATAAAAGTATCATAATTTTGATTTTCATAAATTTCCTGACCTTATCCATCCTTTACACAAGATTACATCCGCAATATTTTCATCCCTTAATAACCCATCATATGTTTTTTTCTAAGTACCTGGTGTATCACTTCTGTTTCTTAACAAAAACTCCGTTATGCAAAATATGCATTGTATTTGACTGACCAGTCTTTCTTCCCGATAAAGAGTAAACATTTTTTACGCCAGAAAGCTGTTTCGAAGCGCTATTATTTGTTATCAGAAGTGTACGGGATTTCTGCGGTTTTAATGGTGCATATCTTTTGTTTACGACATTGTGTGTCATTCCGTAAATGTTTGCCGGTAGTTCATCCAGCGTAATTACACTTTTGACTGTTGTAAATAGTGTTGAGAAGCGTAGGGTCATTATATGTTGAACTGGTAATGAAATCACCATACCATGGGCAGAAATACAGCCACCAGGCTCCTTCATTAGTTATGTTCTTAATGTCAGGGATAACGTCATTTTCAGTTAACGCAACCATCTTTGTGTCTTTTGTATCATTTACAAGCGTGAGAAATGCTGTTGTTGCAGCACTTGTTTTCCATGTGTAAGGAGATCCTTCATACTTATCATACGCAACTATATCTACACAGTCATCTCCCGGATACCATTGAGGTGAATTTGCATATGTATAAAGATTTACTTCCCAGATTACATTATGAATGCCATATTTTCCGGTTAGAGTAGTGTAAAGAAGTTTCCAGAGTTGCTTGTAAACTTCTGAACCTCCTGATCCCCACCAGAACCATGCACCTGAACCATCGGTGTTGTTGTTACCTTCAGCTTCATGGAAAGGACGTAGAAGAACAGGAACTTTTGCATCCTGAAGAATGAGGAGTTGCTTTGCAAGAGAATCAATTGCAAGCATCAGGTAGGCGTATTCCTTAGTTGTTTTATCAAGACAGTTGGCTGCCTTAAAGCTGGCATGTTGGTTTATATGTACATTTTTTCCAATCCACTTTATCACCAAGTTTATAGTTTGCAAAATCAGATGGTACAGTGATATGCCAGGATGCTGTTGCAATACCATTACGCTGTTTTACCCACTTGATGATGCGGTATGTTGTACTATCCTCCCATCCGTACATAGGATTGTAGTTCATGAAATCAAAGCCTCTGATTGCAGGATATTTACCTGTCTTATCGAAGATATATTCAAATTCAAGTTCCATATTGCCGTTATTTCCGCCGCCGTATATTTCCTGTTGACCGGAAATAACATGATTGCCATATACGCTGGTAAGATACTGTTTAAGTGATTTTGTTTCGGAAGTTGCATTCACATCACAAGGAGCTGAAGCAATTTTAAGATCAGGCATATGGGCATAGTCAAATGTTACTGAATCATATAGTATAAAGCCCCAACTTCCAGATGTTCCAATCTCAATTTTCGCTGTGCCAGCTTCAAGGTACGTGAATCCAAAACTGTAATCAGTCCATCCGCCATTGTTTGGAATGTAGAAATTGCCCTGTGAAACACCATTGATACTAACAACCTGAAGTCTGGTTTCACCCTTGTTTCCAAGATACATCCAACATTTTGTTTTAAGCTCGTACATGGCGCTTTTAGGAATTGTAACCTCAAACGTTAGTGTACCTGCGTTGCATACCCATACAAATCCATCACCTGAATACCCAGGATAATTAGTTCCATAGACATTGGTAGTAACAGTAGCCCCGTTACTGAGAGCACAAGATTCTGCTTCAACTTTTACTGGCAGAGAATACGCAGCCTGATTTGAACCAGGCATGATTAAAAGAAATGAACATGCCATCGTAATCGCTGTCAACATAGACAGCGCTCTGCTGAAAAAGTTCTTCTTAATAAATTCGCCCTTCAATTTAACCCCCACTTTTCCACATTTTATGAAAAAAAATTAATTCTACAAAATATTTTCGATTGTCTTGAGAGAAATGAGTTTTTGACGATAATTTCACGTGTGGCAGTCACTTGACTGCCCAACCTTTTTTAATTACAAATAATTATTTATTATCGATAATGAATCTTCAAATACTTCTTTTCCAATCTTTTCATCAAAAACAACTTCTTTCCAAACATACTTATTCGGCTTTTTATTATAAGAAATTATTGCGCCTGATTTAAAAGGTAAATTGTCTTCTGTCATAATCCAACTTGCAGTTCTACTACTACGCTTTGGATTTGATGTATCTGGCAAAAATAAGCCAACTGAAGGCATGAGGAATTTCCATAACAATCGCATAATACTGTTTTGATCTCGCGCTAATCCTGTTCCAGGCATTAATCCTGGGTCAAGCACAAAAGAAGAAAACGTGTTATATCTTCTTGAAAGCTCAACAGCTATAATGGTATTTAGAAGTTTAGAAGTTGAATATCTATCACGATTTATTTGTAAAATATCTGAAGCAGTACTTAGTCCCTTTAAAAGTTTTTCTACTGAAGTATATTTAGCTCCCCTAAAGCCAAACATCTTTGCAAGAACATAATCAGGATTATGTGTTCCACTACCAATAAATAACACTCGGCCATCTTTTAGATGTTCTTTCATCCCAATTGTTAATAGAAAGGATGCTAAATGATTGACCGCAATGGTTTCTTCAAATCCATCAGAAGTAAATCTGTTGTTAAATGCAAGTTGAACACCGGCATTGTTTATCAGCCCATCAATTTTAATATTCCAATTATCAATAAAACTCTTAATGTTTTTAAGACTTGAAAGATTGAGTTCCATTACAGAAACGTTTTTACCAAGTGTAAGAGCGATTTCATTTCCTTTTTGAATATTTCTTACAGCCATGATAATATGTATATCTTGTTTCAGAGCTAAATTACGTACTATTTGTAAACCAAGTCCTTGCGTTGATCCTGTTATGAGAATAGTTTTCATTTTATCACCTATCTTTCTAACCTGTAAGTCAGACTTTGTACGAACCCTTTTTAGGATTCTATCCGCAGCGTCAAAAGCGGATCCCAAATACAAACCGCATTGCCAATGAGATTCACTTTTACCTGTCCCGAATTAGTGTATTTCAAAAGTCACTTCTCTGTATGGCCCCTGGATCCTATCGTAATAGATATATTGTTTTTTACTTTCAACATTTGGTTTTGATTGATAAGTGATATCAGGATAGGAAATTCCGCATAAATATATAGTACCATATGCAGTACCAAATTCCGGCAGTGTTCGGTTCGGAAGCACTGTTACTGATGCGTCACTTGACCTCTGATAGATATCTTTCGAAATACCACTCCACAATTGAAAAGAGTAAAGAATTGAGCACTTTGTCTTTCCCCATGAAAATATATACGACGATGATCTATCGATTTCAACGGTACTTGTATCTTTGAGAAGCTTCCCATTGCAGTATATGGAATCAATTCTCGATGGTATTACTACTGAATCTTCGATTCTGTCATTATCATTTTCAATAGAATACTTAAAACTATTTCCACTAAAATTTTTTATCTGATGTACGAAATAATCAGGATAGTATCCGGTATCAATTTGTTGCCCATTTATGGATATTTTCGGAAAAATATGTTGTATTCCGTTAAAATTAATATTGATATGCAATGAAGAATCAGAAAAATCGCCATTAAAATATGTAGATAATGAATATCCATGCTTTTCATTATATTGAGTTGTAATTGGGTTTTCTGAGCAACCAAAGGTCAATAGCAGAACAACTATACTGACAATCCATTTCCATTGCATATTTATTTTTCCTCTTTTCTCTTTTGTATTGAGCTTTGTTTTGACTGTAATTCGCTTTTAGAAAGGGATGGCTCTTAATCTTACTATCATTTTTCCATCATTAATATTCATCAATCCTTATTTATATGATAATATCTGTTACTGTTAGTACTTGATACATAGCTGATATTATGAATATAGGTAATGATGGTTGATAATTATCAACTGTCTTTCTTAACTAAATTATTTTTAATCTCTTCAATCCTTGTTTTCTTTTGCAAATTCTTATTAATATATGCATCACGTCGCTTTGAAATAGTGTTTTCAAGTTCGTTAAAATACTGCTGAAGTACTTTGTCGTCATTAAACCACTTGGATATAAAATTAGCTGGTGTTTCAAAATCCTTGAGTTGAAAAGCATCCAAACCTCTCTTCTCTTTTCGGCTTTCCAATGATTCAAGCGCTAATTTCATCTTGAGAAATGCTTGAAAAAAGGGGTTGGAAAAATATAACCGTTTTGATGCACTTTCAACTCTTAGGATCTCATTGTATTTTGGCGAACAAAGATCATCAATATGTTTTTGGAATGTTTCATAAGGCATTTTTTTGATACGTTTCGATGTTTCGTAAAGTTCTTCAATAGAAATCGAATCTTTTCCTGTATTTATGGCAGCTGTAAGAACTTGCTTGCGTTCTAAGACTTGAGATGCTAAGTCAAATATATACAAAAACGTATCAGAATTTTTTCTAACGTAAGAAGCAACTGCTTTCTTAAAATCCTTCTCTCCAATAATGCGTAGCAGAATGGATGTTTTTTCTATTCCAAAGTTATGACAAATATCAAAGCAGATCTGGTGGCAAACGGCCGCAAGATTGTTGGAATAGTAAATGATTTTACTACGCATTTGTTTATCACAATACACATTCATAAGCTTGAAACCACGCTCAACCATCATATCGAGTTCTTCATTTGTTAGCAAAGGTACGAGCGTTTCTGACACCCTGGTTGAGAGATTGGAGTCCAATTCTATGAGCTCTCTGCCTGTACCTACAGCGCCAATGCATATAATCTTCACCGTAGGGTAGTCGATTGCTGTGTCCATGAATATCTTCATGACGTCTGCGATTTTTCTCTTTTCGTCATCTTTAACTTTATGAAAATCTTCTATTATCCAGATGCAACATGCTGCACCTAAGAATTCGGCTAATCGTTGTGGTGTTAGTTGCAATGGTAATACCCGTTTACTTGTAATCGAGGCACCTTCAGACAGCTGAGCAGAAATTTGAGTTTGAATTTGCTTGTATTTTGTCTTAAGTTCGCTACTGACCATAACTTTTCTTGAAAGAGTCTTCTCAGTATCAAGGTATAGGTTTAGCTTATCAAATGCATAGAGGATGAGATCCTCAAGTGTAGTATCGGTTCTACAACTTGTCCTGATGTATCTCATTTTGGCAGATTCTAGCTCGTTGGTAATCAATGTCGTCTTGCCACAGCCCGAATGCCCAAAAAGAACAAGCTGTGTTCCAGGAATTTGGATGAACTTCTTAACATCGGACTCTAAAGTTCCTCTTTTAATGTAAGTTAGTTTTGCAACCGTGCTTGGGGTGAATACCTGCTTGAGCTTACAACGACCGAATATTCTTATTAATAACCATTTGGGCATTTACACAAATCCTGCTGTTCAACATTTTATGATAGTGTAAAAATGATATTATCATTAAAAATTAGTTAACGATTAAAAAGGCAGCGTTGAACTGTCAGTTGCCTGCAATCACGACATTTTCAAACTTCAAATAGTTTTTATTCTTTGGGCGTGTCTTTAATTTGTCTTTACCTTGTCTATTTTGACAACGCTCCGGCAATACCGAAATTGCCGTCTATCAATGCTTTAATCTATCAATAGTCCCAGCGGCAATTTGGGTCGAAGGGCTGCTTTGGGCCCGAGCCGGTATTGCCATGTTGGAGGTCCGTTTTCTCGCCGTCTTTAGCGTATGGATACGCTCCTCACAATTCCGGTTCTAATTATTCCTGAGTATCTCATTTTCTGATATTACCGAAAAGATGGAATATACAAAATTATCATACTTTTTAATATCGTATTTTACAATCAAGAAGACAAGCCAAAATGAAACTCGTCTTTGTGGATATTTTCCTCATCTAAAAACGATGCCACATTTTCTCTTTTTTATTAAAAGGAATGCAATCAAAGGATCAATTATTGTCAATGACATCCAATATCCATTTACGATTGCAGGTACACCAAAAGCTTTCGCAGAATTAATAAAACCCAATTTTATAATATCAAATAAAAGTATTATATGCGTCATGGTACCAATAAGATATCCAATAATGAGTACAGCAATAATGAATGTAATTCCATTGTTTTTATAATTTTGCATTTTTAATCTCTTTAGCACGTTGTTTTTTTGTTTATAATCGGCCAGCCATTGCAAATAACATCTCGCGGCAATACCGAAGTTACTATCTATCAATAATTAAATCTATCGATAGTCCTCAGCGGCAATTTGGGTCGAAGGATTGCTCTGAACCAGAGCTGGTATTGCCATGTTGATGGCCCGTTTTCCTACCGGTTGTCTTATGCGCATGCATGCGCTCCTAATCATCTCGCTCTACAATATTTCTGATATCTTGTTTTGCTTGAATGATGTTCATTGATTTTTTAAATTACCCTTTTGGATCGAATCTTCTATTAAACCTCTAACGAAATTCCATAGTGTTATAGATCCATTTTCAATTTTCTTATTTACTTTAATGATTTTGTCAGAAGTGATTCCATGTTTTTTCCATGTATGCCCATCATCAAGATAATTTTGAATTACCGGTTCCAGCCGATCAATAGAATGCGCAAATTTTGCCTCTGCTGTTTCCCTTGTTTCAAACTCTTCCCATAATGAAATACATTCTGTTTTTTGATCCTCCGGTAAGATTCCAAAAATTCTTTCGGCGGCTTCTTTCTCCTTCTCTCTTTTCTCTTTTTCGTCTATGGCATATACAATTACATCACCTGCATCAATTTCCACAATATCATGTATTAATGCCATTTTGATAACTTTAAATAAATCAAGAGGTTCATTTGAATATTCACTTAAGATAAGTGCGAACATACATAAATGCCAGCCATGTTCTGCATCATTTTCATATTTTTTATTATCAAAATTTCTTGTTTTTCTTATTACATTTTTAATTTTGTCTATTTCGATTAGAAATTTAATCTGTTTTTCAAATCTCTCATCTTTCAGTTGTGATTCAATATTCATAGATTATTGTCCTTTTTTTTAATTTTTTTGAAAGTTTTTGTAGTTCTTCTTGCTGTCATGCTCAATTTCTTTTTTGATCATCTGAATTGTTTTTCTTGTATTGTTCGCTAATATCTTCATGTCTTTCAATCTTCGGCGGCGGCCTATTTTCAATTACATTTGTCTTTTACGCATGGATACGTTTCTGATAAACGGAATATAAAAAAATCAATTCACTTTTAATATCATATTTTACAATCAAGAAAACAAATCATAATTATCATGATGCCTGTGGAGGTTCACTCGTTTCATATAATTGTTTTTTTCATTCTGCGGTGCTGTTGTAAAAAAGAAACCCTGACTGCTTCATGGCATTTATCTTGCAGATAAATAAATCGTTTAGTATTAAACACCCTTACATTAACATTCCTCCCAATCTTTTCAAACAGAATAAATCGGAATCTACCGGAAATTACTACTTGAAGGAGCAGACAAACACTATGATAGAAATGAGCGAGTACATGGAGTCGGGTATCCCGGGGCTTGACAAGGTACTCCGGGGTGGTCTGCCACGTAATCACATGTATGCTATATATGGAACAAGTGGTAGCGGTAAAACAACCCTCTCTCTTCAATTTCTTTTAAAAGGTGCTGAAATGGGTGAAGGGTGCCTTTACATTGGCACTTCTGAATCCGAAGTTGAAATCAGGCAAATTGCTCAAAGTCACGGATGGTCACTTGAGGGTATTACTATTACTCGTCTTTCGTATCATACAGATAAAACAGGTACCGGGCAAACCATGTTTTACCCGGCCGAAGTTGAATTGCCACAAATAGTGGATAGATTGATCAAGATGATCGAGGGGTATAATCCGCAACGGGTTGTATTCGATTCTCTCAGTGAAATCAGATTGCTTGCAGGACAGTTGAGCTGGTATCAGAATCAGCTCTTGTTACTGAAAACATTTTTTGAATCGCGCGACTGCACAGCAATCTTTACCGATACTATCCTTGAAACAAGTTCGCCGCTCAGAACGATAGCGCATGGTGAAATAGAATTGAGCCGGATTGAGCCGATCTATGGCCCCGAACGCCGTCGTCTTTGTATCGATAAGCTTCGCGGTCATTCTTTTGCCTCCGGTTTTCACGAATATACTATTGTCAAAGGCGGATTAAAAGTCTTCCCCCGATTGATTTCTTCTGAGCACCGCAGACTGTTTACCCGTGAGCCTATCAGCAGCGGTAATAGTGAAATAGATCACCTTTTGCATGGTGGTCTGGAACGGGGTACTGTCACTCTTGTGCAGGGAGTGACTGGAACCGGAAAAACATCTCTGGCAACTCAGTATGTAGTTGCCGCAGCACAGCGCAACGAACGCTCGCTTATTTTCTGTTTTGATGAAAGGGTTTTGACACTTGTCGAGCGGGCAAAAGGTCTGGGTATGGACATCGAAACCTATATTGACGATGGTCGAATTACGATCAGTCAAATTGATCCGGCAGAGCTTACAGCCGGTGAATTCAGCAACATGGTTTCTGAGGCGGTGATCCAAAATGAGATATCGCTGGTAATTATTGACAGTATAAACGGATATGCCTATGCACTTCCAGACGAGCGTTTCCTTTCAGTACATCTTCATGAGCTCACAAGTTTTCTCAGTCTGCAAGGGGCGATCACGCTGCTTACCTTGAACCAGCAGGGGGGGCTTGGCTTTACTAATGCCCCAACCCCCTTCGATATTTCGTATATATCCGATTCTGTCATAAATCTTGCATTTTTTGAGCATCGGGGGCAGATACACAAGTCGCTGATGGTGCTCAAACAGAGAAGCGGTTATCATGAGAGTACGATCCGTGAACTGACCATGGATTCAAAGGGACTTCATATCGGCCCGGTTCTTCATGAGTTTGAAGGTATTGCGACCGGCATCCCCCAGTATGTGGGCGCAAAGACATAAACCGGTAAAGGGTGACCTTGATATGAATGCGGCAGTAGACAAGTACAAAGTGCTTATATTAGCTCCCACTGGAGAAGATACGGTTGTGCTGAGCAATATGCTTTCTAAAGATGGCCTCACACCGTTTGTGTGCGAGAGTATGGAGCAGCTTTGTGAAGGTACTAATGAAGGTGCCGGGACAGCAATTATTGCCGAAGAGGCTCTTTTCCCTATGAATATTGAACGACTTATCCGAACAGTCCAACAACAGCCGGAGTGGTCTGATTTCCCATTTGTGATAATGGCGAGAGCAGGGAGTGGCCCAGACAGAGCCTGGACATTTATGACTGATAGCCACCAATCGCTCAATGCGAGTGTACTGGAACGACCGGTGCTCACCCGTACTCTTCTGGCAGCTGTGCGGGCGAGCCTTCGGTCCCGCGATACTCAGTACCGGGTTGAACAGGAACTCCGAAGGCGCACTGAAGTGGAAGTATCACTGAGCGCCGCAAACGAGGAATTACAGGCATTTTCCTATTCGATCTCCCACGATCTTCGCACACCGCTGTCCGCCATGAAAGGCTTTATCTCTTTACTGCTCGAAGATTACAAAAACATACTCGATGAGACCGGTCGGGACTACCTTATTAGCATTATGAAAAGCGCCGATCAGATGAGCAGGCTTATCGACGATATGCTGAGTCTATCCAAAATCTCCCGAAAAGACATGATCATGCAAAATATTGATCTGAGCGCACTATCTATGGCGATTATTGACGAGCTCCAAAAATCACAGCCACATCGCCAGGTTGATATCAGCATTCAGAGTAATCTTCTGGCGCGCGGTGATGAACAGCTTTTGAAAATCGCACTTACCAATCTCTTTAGCAATGCCTGGAAATACACATCTAAAGCACTGCGACCTCGCATTGAGCTGGGTCAGTTTGTAAAGGACAGCGAAACAGTGTTCTTTATTCGTGATAACGGAGCGGGTTTTCCAATGGAACACCTCAGTAAACTATTTAAACCATTTCAGCGTCTCCACTCGGATAAAGAGTTCCGCGGTACCGGTATCGGTTTAGCGATAGTACAACGGGTGATCAGCCGTCATGGTGGACGGATCTGGGCTGAGGGCGAAGTGGGTAAAGGGGCAACTTTTTTCTTCACTCTTCAGTAAGACCACGCCTTGCTATTTGAATATTCTGTTAAATACCAGATAAGCAACCAGAGTGGTTACAATACCGGCAGCAATGGAACCAGAATAAATTTCACCTGTGTACCAGGCAAATAACCGTACCAGAAAAAACGTGATCAGGTAATTGATAACCAGCATGACAACGAATTTCAAGATTTGCGGGTAAAGGCGATGGACTTGAACGGTTTTCTTGTAGATGAAAAGTTTGTTGATTAGAAAGTAAAAGGACATCGCAGCTATATACGCAACGGCAACTCCGACATACAGTTTACTATGCCAAATTTCTACTATCAGATAAAGCACTAATATGTAAATTAGTCCCGTTACTCCTGCACTGACCAGAAACAAACTTATTTTCTTTATTGATGCAGCCATTTTCATTCTTTTGTGTGGTATGGATCTGACACATGATGCTCGCAGATTTTTCGATAATGATATCCGAGGATTGAGAGCGAAATCACGTTACGAAAAATGCCGGAACGGTTACATAGTGACCATAGCAGGAGCTTCCAGTAATGCAATCTTCCTTCGCTCAGAATGCCGAATTGGAACAATGATCGCACAAGGGCGATCAGGTGCGAGAGCTGCCGAATTTTACGTCTGTTGGTTGGCCTGTACTCATTTAAAAATGTTTTGATGCGTTGGTAAAACAACTTGGGGGAATAAATAGTTTGCAGAATTCGAGTATACCCATCCCGCAGCGTATCAATACCCATAAGAGGTACAATGTTTGTCGTACCGTCGGCATTGTCGCCTGAAAAATCCCCGCAAAGACGCCCTTCCGCTTTCAGGCGTTCATACAACCGTGTTCCCGGAATCGCTTGAAGTATTCCGATCATTGCTATTACAATTCCGCTCTGCTGAATGAAATCTATTTGTTTTTGAAAGATTGACTGCTGGTCATGATCAAAACCGACAATGAATCCGCCCTGCACTTCCAATCCCGATCTCTGGATTCTTTTCACGTCTTCCATTAGATTGCGGTTTTCGTTTTGCAGTTTGCCGCACTCTACAAGGCTCACCTCCTCCGGCGTTTCGATACCGATAAAAACACTATGGAAACCGGCTTCGACCATAAGCTTCATAAGCTCCCCATCGTCGGCAAGATTTATTGAAGCTTCAGTGTAGAAATTAATTCCTTCCTTATTCTTGCGCCATTGAATGAGTGCTGGCAGAAGGTCTGCTTTCAATAATGGCTTATTCCCGATAAAGTTATCATCAACAAAGAAAATATCATTGCGCCAGCCCTGCCTGTAAAGAGCGTCCAACTCAGCAAATATCTGCTGTGAGCTTTTGGTGCGCACCCGATGACCGAGCAGAGCTGTGACATTACAGAAGTCGCACTGGAACGGGCATCCACGGGAAAACTGGACACTCATGTTGGCGTAATGCTTCAAATTCAGAAGTTCCCATTTGGGTACAGGCGTTTGATGCATATCCGCGAACTGATCCGACGAATAGATACGCCTGGGGTTGCCCCGGTCAAGGTCTTCGAGAAATGCTGGAAGAGTCAGCTCTGCTTCGTTAAGTACTAAATGATCAACAGACAAGAACGACTCATGGTCAGTTGTAAAAAGAGGGCCTCCGGCAACAACGCGCAGTCCCGACTTTTTGCATCTGGCAATGATCTGCCGTGATGAATCATACTGGATATTCATTGCGCTGATGAACACACAATCGGCCCAGGCCAGATCTTTGTTTGTGAGCTCCTGCACATTGGTATCAACCAGGCGTAGCTGAAACTGCGGTGATAGCATGGCCGCAACAGTCACCAAACCCAGCGGCGGCAGAACTGCCCGCTTGCCCACAAACTTCAGAGCATGTTTGTGACTCCAGAAAGTATCAGGAAATTGAGGGTAAACAAGAAGAACTTTCATCGATAAAAGTCCTTGTGAATTCTATCTTATGTTGTTACAAATATCTTCAGCAAACTGCTTTCCGTATTGTTTCCTTGATTATAGGTACTAATGGCGGAGCAACACTGAATGTTCTAATCCCGCATCGCAGAAGTCTGGCAATATACTCCGGCCGCCCCCCGAGTTCACCACATATGGAAAGGGGCATTTCCGGCACATCATCATGGACAATTCTTAACATTCTGAAAATGACATCCGATGAATCGTTGAAATACATCTCCACCGCTGCATTCTCCCGGTCGGCAGCAAATGCATACTGTGTAAGATCGTTGGTGCCGAAACTCAAAAAATCTACATGCTTTGCTATCTCGCGAGCCGAAAGGGCAGCAGCAGGAGTTTCAATCATTGCTCCAAGCTTTGGGAGAGAAGAGATCGAAAGTTGAGATGCGAGTTGCCTGAGGTAGTTTTTCACCATAGCTACATCATCGGGAATTGTCACCATGGGAACCAGAACAGAAACATTGAATTCCCGTGACAGTTCCAATACGGCCTGCAAATGAGTTTTAAGCAACTGGGGATATTCCCTAAGCAAGCGGATACCTCTACGACCGAGAGAGGGATTTGTTTCTGCCATGAATTCCATATATGGCATGGGTTTATCAGCACCAATATCAAGGAGTCTTACGCAGACATCACGCCCTATAGCAGGTCTAAGTGTCTGGCGCATCTCATTAAGAAGTTCACGGGTGCTGGGTGGGACAGTGCTCCCCAGGTATGTCCGTTCCATACGGTACAATCCTACCCCCTCTGCCCCGTTAGCTATTGCAATGCTGGTATCTTCCTTTTCTCCGACATTAGCCAGTACATTGATTCTGATACCATTCTTTGTCACAGCTGGTACCAAAGCGTCTGCTCGAGACTCTTTAATTACACGATTTTTCAGATCAACCTTTTTTCGAAAAGCAGTAATCTGTTCCTCGTCAGGACGGATCGTAGCCACTCCTGTATCTGCATCAACAAGACAAAATGCACCATCGGGAATAGTGGTTTGCAGGTTGGCAATTCCCGAAATGCAAGGCAAGCCTAATTCACGTGCAAACAGGGCTGCATGAGAACCCGTACTGCCATACTCAAGAAGAACCGCTGTTGTGGAGCGACCAACGAGAAAAACGGTATCCGATGGCAAGAGGCGAGTTGTTGCAAGTATACAGCCGTAAGGGATTTGCTCCAAAGGGTGAATGGTGATCCCTGCAAGGGCATTCCTCAAACGGATTTCAATATCCCGGAGGTCTTCGCTTTTACTTCGGGCAATCTGGGATTCCATCATCATGAAACGTTTTTCCCAACGCAGAAAGACTGTCTTCACGGCGCTTCCAGCACTTACCAGATTGTCCACGATCTCCTGTCTCAATTCATTTCTCAAAGATGCATCGTGCAATATGAGCTGATGAACCTCGAAGACTTTAGACAACCTCGTATCAATCTCCTTTTCTACATGCATCGCCAGTGACAAGAGATCATCAGTGATCTTCGAAGTCGCTATATCCAGATTCCCAAGCTCTTCTTTGACATTATGTCTGCCATCACTTTGGGGCGCCACATCTATAGGGCCAAGCAAAGTCCGGTGTACATGTATTTTTCCTTCAGCCAGCCCCGGCGAAATCGGATTTGCTTGAATTATCAGTGTTGTTTCAGACATAATTTTTTTCCAGTATCGAATGAAAAAAGTATAATGCCAGTTTTGAACACAGGGTTTTCTGCCGGAAGAGTATCAATCACCGTGAAAGTATTAAAAATCAACAATACTGCCAATGCCACCTTTAATCCGAATTGCACCGGGGGCTCCTGTCAATTGTCAAATCGTAGTCTGCATATGCCTGGCGATCCAGACGTAAGGTGTTCGTTCGGTAAACCAGATTGCTTATCAGCACCACAGATGCTTTCCCCCGGTGCAGGAAACTGCGAGTCACCCGGTACAGAATATTCCAATAAGAATAAAATTCCCGGTAGCTGCATTCCCTTTCGGCCGCAATCTCTTTCCATGATAGGTTTTTATAACGGGCGACCGGAAAGGTGAGCGTAAAGTATTTCCAGTCGCGCGGAAAAACTCCTTCGATTAACCGGTTCTCTGCTTCCATGGTTTTCCATAGTCGTGTGCCCGGCAGCGGTGTCAACACCATCACATTGAGAATATCCAATCCGTAAGCCCGGGCGGTCGAAGCGATTTGCTTACCGCATCCTTTATCATCGATGTCGAGTCCGAGAATAAATGAACCGAGTACGCTAATACCGTGTTTCTGAATACGGCGTACGGAGTCCCTCATTTCCCGGGTCTGACGTATGGTAAACTTCTTACTTACTTCCGAAAGCCCTTCTGCAGAAACGGATTCGAACCCGATGAAAACACCCGCACATCCTGCCTTTCTGGCCAATGTAAGTAACTCCTCGTCATCTGCCATATTGATTGTAACCTGCGCGATCCACCGTTTACGCAATTTCACTCTAATCATTTCACGCAGAAGTGTTTTTGTGTACTCTATGTGTTCTTTGCGCGTTCCGACAAGATTGTCATCCACGATAAGAACATCCTTTTCCTGAATCAAGCGAAATTCCTGAATGACACTATTAACCGGCCGGCGTCTGAACTTTCCGCCATTGAAAGCCGTGACGCTGCAAAAGCTGCAAGCAAGGGGGCAACCACGTGATGTCTGTATTGAGCCGAAGTGGTATCCTTTCGACAGTAAATCGTGCCGTGCAGCAGGTACTGCGGCAAGGTCAAGCAGCCTTGTACCTTCATAAAGTTTTTTCAGTGTACCATTACGACAATCTTTGAGAACCTCCGCCCAGACACTTTCTGCTTCACCTTTGACAACCGCATCGGCCCGTTCCATAGCTTCACCGGTACACATGCTTGCGTGAATACCACCCATGACCACCGGTATTTTGCGGAGACGGAAGACGGCTGCAATCTCATATGCCCGGGCCACCTGCGAGGTAAAAGCAGTAATACCGACAAGGTCGGGCCGAACCAACTTTTCGTAGTCCGGAACAGCTATATTTTCATCGATTAATGAGATCTCCCAATCACCCGGAGTGAGACCGGCAAGCACCAAAAGTCCCAGTGGTTTCCACACAACGTATTTATTCCAGCGATTTTCGCGAGATTTAACAGTGCTCACCAATGGGTTGCAGGGATTAATCAATAATAAGTGCATGAAGATATCCTCAATATAAGAGTCGGCTTTGATTACCCATGGTGCAAAAAGCACACCAGAAAAAAAACATCGGCTCGGGTCAAAGGTTTCAGTGATTTTTGCACTTGAATTTCGGCTCGTATTCCCACCGTTGTCTATTGCGCATGGAGGTGCTTTTTACCATTCCTGATATGGGATAAAATAAAACCCTGTTAGGATATTATGACATCATCATACTTCCACGCAGGAAACCCTGTTCTGTAAAACAATACCCTTTCAGGTACGATAGAAAATTTTAGGGGAGTAGATTAGAAAGTCAATGAAGCTGATCAGTAAATAGTATTTGGATCAGATATCTGGGTGAGTTGATCAGAGTAGCATAACTGCGCGAGCGGTAAGTGTTTTTTTCATATTTATCAGATTTAACTTTTCAAATATCGCAATAGAAAAAAATACAGGACAGGGGTGGAAGTGTTATCTCTTTGTACGGTTGATAAAGCTTGTTGTCTTAAGAAATTTGATTCCACATAATAAAGTTGAGAAATTACCCGTGTGTCCGTAAAGTAAACAACCAATAAGATTCATTCGTTTCATACACTATCAGTTTCGCTGGTTTTGTATCAAAAAATGGTCGGAGGCGGTTTGAAACCACGCCTCTGAAAGAGAGAAAAGCCTGGTAAACCAGGCTGGGAGCAGGAAAAGAATCGTATGAAAGTTGTTGCTGATTGCGGAAAGACAAGACAGATTTTCAGTAGATGATAATTCAGACCAGTTTAATAAGCGGTCCCCTCGACTTATATCGTATTGCCAGAAAATCGTGTATTTTACATAAAATAAAGTTAAAAAAAAATCATAATACCTTACAGCGATTATTTTATTGTTAAGTATACATACGGCTCCGCATTATTGCAGCGTATCCGGACATAACGCTACATACTCTTTTGGAGCCATATTCGTCGCAAATGTCCAAACATGTGCCCGGCATTCCTCAAGCATAAATAACGAGAGGAAATCAAGACTCCCGGTCTTACTCTGGATATCCTTCAGGAATGCTCGTTTTTCAAGCAGCTCCTGTTTTAACGACTCATCCTCGATTTGCCGTACTAAACCGGAAACTCTTATCTGAATTGATTTATCAGGATTCATAAAGCACATCTCGACACGTGGATTTTTGACAAGCTGACCATAAAACGATTTCATTTTTCCGGTATGAAACAATATACCGTTTTCATCCGATTTTACAGTCCAGATAATCCTGAGATGCGGGATGTTATCCTCTGAAGTTGCTACTACTGCAGCGCTGTTCTCATTTAAAAACGCCAAAATCTGTTCTCGATTCATCTTGATCCTCTTCTGATTAAAGCTTAGAAATATGAGTCACCATTGAAGATACCTTCGTTGTACTTGCGATTTCTCTCGAAATAAGGCATATTTTTGTTGTTTTTGGACTAATCACTTTAGAACTGCAGAGATGGATCGATATATATGCCTGTAGTAACTATGCCCAGATATTTTGAGAAAATCTGTTCCGCAAATGTAGTACAGCTCGACACCTTGTCATCGGTACTTTACAATCAATCGACTGACCAGGAAAAGGTGGCGGTGTGTGTTACAAAATCCATGTTTGCAATTATTCTTAAAGGAAAAAAGATTATCCATACTGAGCAGGGTGACATCGGGTTTTCTTCAGGTGAAATGTTTTTTGCTCAGCGGGGAGCATATCTGCTGAGTGAGCGAATGAATGTTGACGGCGAATACCGAAGCCTTATCTTTTTCATGGATGATGAGTACCTGAAGAGTTTCGTTTCGCGAAACCCGGATTTAATTGGAATGAGCAAAAAAGCATGTCATGATAATGGTGGTATTTACAAAATTACTTCTTATCCGCTTATCAATACCTGGACAGAATCGGTTCTTCCGGTCTTTTTATCAAACTACACAAACCGCAAAGAGTTACTAAAAGTGAAGACTGAAGAGCTGCTTCAGCTTTTGATCAATACAGATGAGAAGCAGCGTCTTATTGATTTTCTTCATACATTTTTACATCCGGAAAAACTTGATTTGGAAAGATTTATGGAGGAGAATTTCGTTTTGCCGCTGACAATTGACGAATTCGCGAAACAGACCGGAAGAAGTCTTACCTCGTTCAAAAAGGATTTTAAAGAGATTTTTGCTCTTCCGCCCAAGCAGTGGATCAACTCCAGACGCCTTGATCGGGCGCATACCCTGATCGCTAATAGCAATAACAATGTAACAGAAGTCTGCTATGATGTCGGCTTCCAAAACATCTCCCATTTTATTCAGCTTTTCAGTAAACGGTTTGGTGTGACACCTAAGAAGCTGCAGCAGGATTCAAGAGGCAGATAATCTGGGAATTATAATTTATCTTATGTTAGTTTGCTTTTAATTTGCTTTAACAATTTGAAATTAGTTTTCTCTTTATTTGTAAGCAGGTATTCCCCAGAGTATCCCAGCACCAATCATGTTTCCATTTGGAATAATTTTAGTTGTCTTATCTCCATTATTCCATACTGCATTGCCAAAATCTGAAATGATGAATTGCGATCAAATTATTGTTAGAAAAGCATTCCTTTGTTGTTTTCATTCAATGCTTTTTTAATTTTTTCCAACCTTTTCTTTTTTGTTTCATCTGTCTTTGCATCAAAATAAAAACCACAATATCGTTTTTTTACTGAAGGAGTACAATCATTAAATTTAGCTAGAATGTTTTTATCACTACTAATCAACTTTGTAAATTCAATACTTAGTTTATTAAAATCGATTTCTTCTTTTTCTTTAACCCATTGCCCGTTTTGTATTGCTTTTTGTATAGCTTCTTCACCATAATTTGTCATCAAATTGTTTTTACGTAGCCGTTCAACAGATTTTTTATTTTTTTCAGACCACTTACTATTTTCTATTCGTGGTGCAAAATATTTAATATAACTACTCTCTCCTTCGGTTTTCATTTGACCATCAATCCAGCCATAACAAAGAGAAATATCTAAAGCTTCATCAGCAGATATAGATCCTTTCTCCTTATTCTTATAAAACCTAATCCATATACCATCATGTGCTTTTACATTTTTTGATATCCAGGATGTAAATTGATCCTTGTCTGAAAATTCAAATATCATGATTTGCTCCGGATTATTTCTTGCCTGTTAATTTAATGTTTTCCAACTTTACTCAATGCATTACAGGAGTGGCACAGTCCTAAACATTGGGTTAGGATTGTTGGAAAATGGTTGGTTAAGTGCTTTAGTTGACATTTGATGATTGAAACTTTGGGATGTGGTTTGTCTGTAGCTGCTGGCCCATTTTTTAGCGCGCTCTTTTCATTGTACATCATTATCATAATGGCCAATCATATAATATTTTTATGCTACGCATTGCGCTATGGTAAACCTGTACATTTTGTACATCTACATGTGCTGGTGCTGGTGCTGGTGAGTAAGCTGCTTTATATAAAACCCTTCCACCCGCTGAAAGTGAATCATTCGACATATCTTTAAAGTCAAATGAGACTACTAAAGTATCATTTTTCCAATAAAAATTTTTCTTGGGAGGAAGTTCATTGTGTTCATATTTTTCACCTTTCAAATCAAAGGTCATTTTAACTGTATCAGACAATTTTTCATCAATCCTATGATCTACAGGGGTATCCAGTCCAAACCAATCACGTATGTATACAATTGTTTCATTTTTTTCAGTTATAAATACCAGTGAATCAGTTAAATTATCAAATTCAACCAATTCATCTTGATCCCTATTGCAAGTACATAATGACATAATAAAAATTAATACCAGGAGAGCTAATAAAAGAGATTTCAAAATATGTTTCCTTTATACTTTTAATCAGTATTAATAGTTTTCTTTTTACGCGTTGAGCGCTCCCACTCTGCAATTGTAAATTTTAAAAAAGTAAGCCAAAACATATCACACTATGAAAATTAAAGTAGAAAATATCAGTATCACTTGGCTGATTTTTATAAATATCAGTCAGGGTCCTTGAAATGCTGCTCCTCAAGCCGATTTTGAATCTATTTTTTATAATGTACCCTAACCCAATACCGCTTACAAAGCTTAAAACAAATGAACTGGCTTCTTTGTTCTTCAATACTGATTTTTCACCAGAGAAGTTCACCCATTCATTTATATAAAAATCACCACTAACACCTGATCTGGCATCTATAAGGATGTGATTAAACTGATGAAAAAAAATGGGGGAAATCTCTAATGAAAGAAAGTTCATCGTCTTTTCGTACGTATATCTACCAGCAGGCTTGAGCTCGCCTGTTTCTTCATCAAACTCAGCACCCTGAAGTGTTTCGGTAATAGATCTCTTTGAATATTGCAAAGCGGAATGAATACCTAAAAATTTTGTGAAATCCTTTTGGAAAGTTATTTCGATTGGATTCAGGATGTCCGTTTTCTGGTATTCGGAATTTTCCTCATACCATGATTTGTATAATGAAACATTCAGCCCAGTCGCAATTCCGATCTCATCAGCAACTGAATCAATTGCAGAGAAAATTACACTCAAAACGGCAGAACAAATCAGCCACATTTTTATATTAGCTTTTCTCATGTAGGGGCCTTTCTTTCTTTTTTGGGACGTTTGGCAAAAAACGTTTTAATAACATATTTAGATAACATTGCGGATATAATCAAATTGAAAGGAGCCTTTGTTTATTGATCCCTGCTCCTATATGGGTATTGCGTATCAAGAGCTCCTCTGAATTACAATTAATATAATAGAAGTAAATAGAAGAAGATTGATTTATATGTTTTGAAGTAAATTTTCTTTAGGGAGTGAATAGTTTTTCACCATAGTACCTCTTGAAAAGCCCATTGCGGCATAGCATTGGCGTAAGGCGCTATTCTTTATTGTATTTGTAAATTGATTACGAATTTGATCAATTGTTTCTGGAAAAAGAGCAATCCTTTGTGAGAACATTTCAATTGCGGAGCGGGCGAAGGTACTTATCATCGGTAATCGGGGCTGATCTCAATAGCGACCTGTATCTAATGGGCTCACTTCCGTTCACCCGCGACAAATGGCATTGCATTTAATCTATTATACGAATCGGTCAATTACCTTATTCAAAACGTTTACCAAAAAAATAATTGCACAAGTTAAATTTAAGACAATTATTTCTCTGACCCGATATTTACGGTACTTCTATTTGTTTTATCACCTTTTGAAGTCGTAGTGGGATTAAACCCAAATGACAACCAGTATGTAAGGATACAACAAAAAGAAAGGGTTATACCCATAACTATAAAATGCAGGCCGGAACTCATATCTTTAACAAGAAGATTACCTATTTGCATCCCGGTATGGGCGAAAAAGCCAGGCCAAATATTTCCCCTGCATAGATATAAAAAACCGAATGCAAATCCAGAGAGTATGGCTGTTAATCCCCATAATCCGAATTGGTTAAGGTGACCTAATCCAAAAAATAATGCTGATACCCATAGATATTTATTTGTTAATATTTGATTTATTGTTAGAGGTGAATCATTTGGAGAGCCGGTTAAAGGATATGCCCGGGAAACAATTTCTTCTGCAAACGCGTTGATAATGAAAAATAATACCAGGCCCAACATGATATTCGACGAGATATTTGAATATTCTAAAAGTCCTGTAAGTAACCCAATAATAACAGGCATTGTCATTATAATTCCAATGCTCAGTGAAATCGCTATCTCCTTAAAAAAATGCTCAGGGAAAAATATTTTGAGAATTTTTTTATTTCTTAAAAGTACTATCAGAAGCATCCCAATTATAATAGAAATAATTTTATAGCCGAACGACATTTTGACGTCAGGAAATACGGAGGAGAAATATTCCTGGAAGTAACTAATTATCGTTTGCAGGAATTCAGGTTTTTTATTGTTGATAATATGTAACAAAGTTAATACAACAACTACTTCAATAAGACGTAAATGTTTCTTGATCTGTGTGAAAGATTTCAACATGTTTGCAAACTCCTGACAGTTAAATGTTTAGACATGTAGTAACAGTTTTATAAATGTTTACAAATCAGGATATGGGGTATGTTAAATTAGTTTTTGACACGAGTACCCGATCAATAAATTTTCAAATATGCAAATAGAAATATCGCAGAGGCGATTACTGTTATGAAATAATGATAATTCATTTATTCGGCTTAATCTTGATTCCTTCTTTGCGAGTGACCTTTATTTTTGTGCAACAGGCTTTGAGGGCCCGGCGCACTTCGCCTGAAGTTTTGTAACTGTTAAGTTTAAACCATCTTAAATTTACAAATTATTATGTGGAACTTCGGAGGGTGGGTAGAGGACACGAAGGGCGCAGAGAGTGTAAACGATTTGCGTTTAAGGAAACTCAATCCTGTTCAGTAGCGATTAAGCGTGACTCCATCCTAAAAGCGTGTTTTTGAACATTGTATTGGATCGCTCCAGCTTGTATACTGATCGCTTCAATAAGTATAGTGATCGGCCTAATTTGTATACGGATCGGCTGTATAAGTATACGGATCGCATCAGTTAGTATAGTGATCGGCCGGACAAGTATATGGATCGGCCGGGTTAGTATACGGTTTTGTAGTGGATTTTTTTGATTACAATTCATTTGAGTGGAGCATGTTTCGGTAATCCGGGTAACGCACTGGTACATCTTGTAAAAAAACAGCCAAGCTACATGATAGCTTTTATGCGAGGAATCTTTAACAGGAGCCAGGCACTAAACCAGCTTGCTGCGATGACTGTCACGCAAGTTATAGTAAACTTAACAGCCGCATGTGCTGCAAGACCAAGCAGAAAATACTGGATCCATGTGACATACACATAATGGATGAAATACGTCACGTATGCTGATCGGGCGATTGAATCCATCCATGCATAGCGTTTCTTTAGTAACGCCCGAAAGAGGGCAAGAAGTCCGAAACAGCTTGCACAACAGCTTGCTACCCACAGCGTCACATAAGTTAAGTCCTGTAAAGGTTTTGGGCCGTTAGCACGCTCGATAGCGGTTGGAACAAACCATAGTAGATTGTAGGCAATAACACATGCTCCGATCCAAAAAGGCCAGCGCCTGGCAAGTGCTTTACCTTCGGCGAGAATACTAAATTGTAAACCTTTAGAACCAACGACAACACCGCCAAAGAACCACGTGAGATACAAGAAGATTCTTGATAGCTGGAAATAAAGCGGGGGAAAAGGGAAGGGCACCCAGGTACCGAAGCCAAAACGGGCGAGCATCGGTACATAAGCGAAAAAGGAGATGAGAAAGAGAGTAAAAAACATCTTTACTGGCGAATGAACGGTAAAGGGGGTACCTTTTCTTTTTCCAATAAGCAGGAATATGCCTGTCGCGATTGCATCAAAAAGAAGCAGTACCCAGATAAACCATAATGGCCCAGGAGACCAACCTGCTTTGATAAAGGCAATCCAATAGTGGAGGTATCCAGGGGCACCTCCCACGGAAAGCCATGAGGGATAGTATGCGAGTGGCATGAGAAGAACCACCCCTGCAAGGAAAGGTATGCCAAGTCGTACAAGCCGATCACGTAAAAAGCTTCCCGCACCCTTTGATTTCAATAATGGCCACACGAAAAGCCCTGAGATGAAGAACATCAGCGACATGAAGAACACATCGTTAAAGTTTTCTGCGTAATCAAGAAAAGCCCATCTTTGGCTGTCCACGATGGGAGCCGTAGATGATATGAAATGTGCTGTATCTTGCCGGGCGAATGTGGTGTAAGCAAGGGTGCTGTGATGATAAAGAACAAGCAAAGTGATGAATGCCCTTAGATAGTCAATTGATACCGAGCGACTGCTTTGTCTCTCGGAATTCACCTCAAGTCTCTCTGATAATGTGACGTCTTTACATAGTTGGTTCAAAGTTGGAATCCTTGGATATTCTTAACGCAATGGCACCAAACGTCTGGCAATACAGAAGTTACCGCCTATCAATATTTTAAGTTACCATCAGTCCATAAAGGCAATTTGAGCTTGAGCCGGTTTGCCATGTTGGTGGTCCGTTTTCCCAAAGGTTGTCTTTTGTGCATGGATGGGTTCCTGATAATTGCGGTTCTAAAATTTTCCTGATATTACCGGACTTTTTGATTTTTTTAAAAAACAAAAATCAACATTTTATTTAAAATCGTTTTTTACAATCAAGAAAACAAATCAAAAACGTCAGATGCCTGCGGAGGCTTACTCGCCTCATACCCAAACGGTTTCGCTGGTTTTGTATCATAACGATGGTCAGAGTCGGGTTGAAACCACGCCTCTGAAAGAGTGAAAAGCCTGGTGAACCAGGCTGGGAACAGGAAAAGAATCGTATGAAAGTTGTTGATGATTTGCGGTAGGACAAGACAGGCTTTTTCAGTAATGTGTTATTCAGAAGAAGTAAAGCAAGCACAACCAATTCCATTTATTTTTTTCCAGTACAGATATCGTATGCCAATACCAACTGATAACAAGCCTCTGCCAGTAATTGTAAACTGAAAATGGTTCAGTTGATACCCAAAAGAATAAGTTATGAGATCAGAGATTGAAGAAGGTCTATCATCAAAATGTTTCTGTTTTAATTATGTCAGTAATACCGGGTATATCAGAGGCTTTTATTTGCACTTTCACTCATGGTGCGTTAACGACAGTTAACCATGTTCACTTAACATTAACCATAGCACATAAAGCGGACACCTCACCCACCTGTGGAAATAATCGGAGAGAAATTGCCTCGCGGACTTCGGTGCAGTTTTCGGAGAGCTTTGCACCTGCTATAACAGGATCGTAGCATGTACATCTCCGTAAGGTCGCAGTGGTAAAAAAACGGATTGTCAAATTACGTCCATGTACCTATCCTATTTATTAACAAGCGGCCAGTGACCGCAACAATGGGTTGTCCCATGCTGAAGTTGGCGTCAATAATATTTTACTACAAAGAACTGCGGCAATTTGGGCGGGGTTTTGACCGATCAGCATGGGCTGTTGAAAGCTGTAAATTTACGCTCTACCATATTTCTCTTCCGCTAGTGCTCTTTGCTTTCTCATCCATTTGTGCCCGATTTCCTCGCCAGAACACGTACGAGTGGAAGTGATTACTCATTAATTTGCTATTGCATTCCATCCCCCCTATGATGGTCAAACTTTAAAAAATTTGCACTACCATCCCATAAAGACATTGCCAATCTGAGAGACCGTTAAAATTTCTCATATTTTTGATATATTGCAATGCATATCAGTTTAAGTCAGTTCACACATTTTGCTTTACTTTGATTGAAAATGTTCCTGTGCTGTCCCATGGAATTCATAAGTATAACGCTAAATACAGTTGTTGAGGTTGCATACACATTCGAACAGGACTTTCTGCTGTCTCACAGAAAGCAATGACACTGTGTAAATCCAGTCTACTCCACAATATTCCTCGCAAGGCTGTAAATAAGCGCGCAAACGTTCCCTTCCACTTACTATTGTAAGCAATAAACCGCATGAGAACATAAGTCAGCAGAGCCATCCATATTTGCCATTGCACGGCATTCTCGCTATAACCGAGAAAATCTGAGAGCTTAAGTGTTTGCTTGAGCTGTTTGAAGAATATTTCTATATCCCAGCGTGCTTTGTAAAGATCACAAATTGTAGATGCTGCAAGCTCAAAATCATCAGTAATAAATTCCATTCGAACCAGCTTGCCGTCTCTGATAACATCAGCAACAATCAATCGAAAACATTCGGGATATAATTGACTACTTTTGAACCCCGTAAGTTTGATTTTTGCATCTACTACAATGCTCTTATTGGTGATCTTGAACTTTTTCACGGTACGATAGGCCATATTGGTTTTCGCTCTGCTGATCCAGAGAACACCTCGTTGCATAAGCTCGAAAAGATGAACAAAATCCACATAAGCCTTATCAAATATGACAAACTCGCCGTCACGGAGGCTGCTGCACAATGTTTTTGCCACTACCGCATCATGCGATTTGGCGCTTTTGATAACGGCAAATCGAGGAAGAAATGTCTGAGCATCAAGTAGCATATGACATTTTGCTGCAGCTTTGCGTCGACGATGCTTTGCCCAACTCATGCAATTGGCGAATAGTTGTATCGTTGTAGAATCAACCAGATTGATCGTTCTTTTGAGCTTTCGCGGTAGTTTGAAGCACGTATCCATTCGACCGAATTTCGGAAAGCTGTTTGTCAAATGATGAAGAACTTCATAGAACAGATCCTTTGCCATGGATGCAGGCCTAATCCGGTTCGCATGCGATAATCCGTTGCGGCTTGGTGGTGTAGCATTACGTAATGTCGAAAGTGCCCCAGCATGAAATCGCAAGGTGTCGGCAACATCATTAAGGCTCAATGCATGAGAATGATGTGCAAAAATCATAGAAACCACATGGCTCCATGCTGAAAATGTTCGACATCGTCTTTCCACATCGTGTTTTCTCGCAAGTTTTGAAACAAGATATGCAGGAATTATCCCTACAATCTGTTTGAAAATGGTAAATTTATTCTTGGCTGGTTGCATTTGACACTCCTGTTAAAGTTTTTGGTAGAACCTTAACATGTCATGTGGCCAGCCTATTTGTCAACTTTTCTGAAATCCTATGGGATGGCAGTGAAAAATTTGTTATAATAGAAATAGCTTTTAAGAGATGTTCTTTGCGAGCACCTTCTAATTGGATCGTACTATTCTTTCTCTTATTTTTTTCTATAATTTCTGTTGTTATTTTGTCGATTTCATTTAAAAAGCTAAGTTCCTTAGCAAGGTCAGGAGCATTAACAATAAATTCATATCTCACAGCAAGCGCATGGAAAGGATCCCATTTAAGCTTATTAGGAAGTTTGAGTATTGATTGCATAAATTCATTCGGATCAACATCACATAAAATGGGTTTTCTATAGTAGAAAGTGTCTTTAGTATTGTGAGTAATTGCATCAACAAATGCCACCATATCTGTAAGCATAAGCCTTGGTAGCACTTCGGCCTTTTCCTTCGAAATATTATTATCGATTTCGAGCATTTTTTGCACTATGTGCTCGCGAATTTCAATGAACTCCTTTGTTTTATCGGATTGGAATCTAAGTGACCCCAAACACGCATGCCCAGATCGAAGATCGCTTGGGTGGGCATATTCTAATTTCCCTGATTTAGCTAAATTGTCAATTGCATCTTTGAATATTTTTATGATTTCTATTAATGTATATTTAATTAGCTGATGATTACATAAACGTATTAAAATACCAGCAATATGGAGGATTACGAATGGGGAACTGAGGCGTTCCGCATTTAATTCTTGAATTGATTCCTCCGCAAGCGTAATCAATTCATCGTCTTCCATATCTGACCAATGCCAGAGTGTAACAAGAGGGGATTGATTCTCTGGTAATAATCCACTTTCGTCAATACATTCGCGAACAGTCGACTGTGCAATGAACCCTTTATCAAAAAATGAGACCCATGCTGATGGTGATAAACCAATGTAGTAACTGTTAAGCATTGGGTACCGATCAAAAGTATTAGCGATTGCAACAGGTTCTGGATCTGCGTCGTCTGCCTTACTAATTGCTCGATTCAATTGAAATGTTTCAATTGAACTTAAATCTTTGGGTGTAATTCTGGCTTTATCAATATCAAATCTAAAACATAGAAATGCAGTAAGCAATTTTTCCAGTACTAACGAGCTTTCTTTCTGAGTATCAGAGAGCTTTTCCCAGAGCCTCTCAAAATCAATTAATGCATGCAGTAAAATTCGAAGATTTCTACTTTCAGATTTGTCAAATATATCAATTATTAGCGGAGTCCTATCTTTGAGCTTGTGCCTAAGTGTATTTGAAGACAACTTTCCAGTGAAGCTATTCAAAACAGATTGGGTGTTATGAGCCACTTCTAACCGACGTCCAATTACTTTTTCTTTCATAATGTCATATTTTGTTATTCTCTCGTTACCCCCGGCTTGTTCAATTTTATCAATTTCTTTCTCAAATGCTAAAACTATAACATGAAGATTAATTCTCTCTATAAAATCATTCAGATATCCAAGGGTTTCTGCAATAGGCATGCAGCATCGCTCTAAGTCATCAAAAACAAGAACTTTCCCCTTTATTGCATGAGTGAAATCCTTAAATTTAAATGATTTTATTAAAGAATCGGCCTTAGCCAAAGCGAGAATACCAGAGGCTAAATGAACAAATAGTTCAGTATATTCTCCTTGAAAATGCGGATGTAATGCGAAAAAAAGTCGCCTATCTATAGCTTCTGGTGAGTCAAGTCCATTTAGGCTTAATTTAAGAAATCTGCTTTGCACCTTATTGCTAAATTTTTTGTCAGTTTCGGTATATTTTGCAATATAGTCATTAATAAACCACGTCTTGCCACAACCCCAAGGTCCCTTAAGAAGAACAGCAAATCCAGGATTATCAATTGCCAAATATTGATTTAGGTATTCAGTAATATTTATGTTTACATCCGACATTTGTCGTGTTCTCCTTTTTAAATAATTATCAAACGATTTTAAGGTATCCGCCACGTCTCGGGTGGTTTCTCGGGCATAAACAAACGGTTAAATCAGGTCACTGTGACAATAATTATTAGTGCAAATTTATTGCGTGCCAACGGACCGACAAATGCCAAAATTGTGACTAAAAGTAATGTAGGATTATTGTATGTCAAACGAGTTTACGAAGCTTGCAAAACAATAATCCTATCTACCTAAGTGTAAAGTAATTTGGGGCGTACTGGCCCAGCATTTGCCTGTTATGCGCAGTAAACTGGCATGATTCGGTTTTCCGCGCTACCACTTTTTCCGCGCCTCTTATTCCTATCATCTGGCTGTTTTTGTTGTAATCAAGATGGCATTCTAAATATTAAAAAAGGCTCTAACTTTCATATTACAAGAAAATTATGAACAGAAATTATTCAATTGGATCTTTTCCCCATCTATACATTTTCTGGTCCTTTTCAACACCAATGTTTTCTAAGTACTCTTTTTTGTATTCAAGATTTATATGATGGTATTTTGCAGGATAAATTTCGATAATGTCAAACGACTCATCATCTTCATCAATTCTTTTTAGTTTTCCTGAAATGAGTTTTTGATAATTGGAATTAGACATTGTTAATAATAGTACACCTATTTCATAAAGACTTGAATAGTATGCAAGTTTTCGGTTACGTGAATAATTAGATTTAGAATCAATGTCAACAGCAAAAGCAAAATACGATTGGTTTGCAAAGCGCCTATGAGCAATTGCTTCGAAAATGTCATACTCCCATCTTAATCCACTTAATTTAACTTCAATTGTCGTTACTTCAATTTCATTTAACCCATAATCAGTAATTATTTTTATTCCAGTAAGATCGGGATTCGACCATCTGCCAATTCGGTTCGAAGAAGTATCAGATGCTCTATTTCCATTCTCCCTGAGCCATTTTTCAAAGGGTTCATATAAAACTTTCTCTTTTCTTCTTTCTGTTTCCTCTTTGTTTGTTTCCTCTTGATTGGCTTTTTCTAATTGAGTTTGAGCTTCTGGTGACAAGGGAAGTATGTAATAACCTTGTGAACCTTCAGGCCTTACTATCTCGGATGTGTCTTGAAATTTAATTGCTAAACTTAACATAGAATTAAAATTTTCATCAGGTATATCCAATATATTAAATTCATTCAATTTATTTTCTTTTAATAATTTTAAAATTGCATCAGCTTTTATTCTTTTTTCTTTTGAAGTAATTCCATTTTCAACAAGAACTCGCTTGACTATATTATAAAGTTCTTCTTTTCTTTCATTCAAAGTCATTTTTTTCTGCCCCTATTTTAGTGAAAAAACGTAATTATCTATCTTAATTTATACCCTATTTTCAATAACTTAACCCTTTCGCACGCTCTTATTGCTTTCTGGTGGCGGTCTTATTCCTCATGCCAGTTTATTGCACATAACGCTTACGATTCTATCCGCAGCGCAAACAAAAAAACGCTATTGACCCGCATCATCAAGAAAACGTTGCGGAAAGAATCAAGTTGAACGAATCTAATTTCTATTAATGCACCTACTCCTATATGGGTAAGTATGAAGAGTGTTACCTCTGAATTACAATTAATATAATAAAAGTCAAAGAAGAAGATTGATTTATGTACATTTTTAAGTAAATTTGCTTTAGGAAGAGAGAATTGCTATTCCCATATACCTCTTGAAAAGCTCTTCCCGGTATCGCATTGGCAAGGCGCTATTCTGTCACTTCCGCAAAGTAGTTACGAATTTGACCAATTGTATTTGAATATGCTACATGCTGGTGTTTATTGTTTTGTAGTTCGGGCATTTATTTTGTAAGGCACAGATGTTTACTGCGACAATGAGGGTATAAAGTAAAAAAACTCTCGGATAGGGGTAAACCATTGCATTGACAATGGTTGCAAAATTGATTCCTGCTACTGAACAAATTGTAAAATTGTCCACCAAACCCAATCAATCATCACCTATTTCTTAATTCCAGTTGCCTTGAAAAAAGTATAACAAAAGACCCCATCCGGTTGCGTTGTGCGATAGAGATCCTTGATACCTTGATCAAATGAATTCTGGTTTATCAACTCAGCATCAAGTGCAGATTCACGGATACCGCTAATCATAGCAGTAAAGGTTTTTTTTGTGAAGCCGTCAACAAGCTCAGGTCTGCTGTTATCAACATATACCATACGAGGTGAAACATGAATTGACTCAAAACCAGCTCCGCTTAGCAGGGGATACAGTTCTCTACCAATATTTGCATTCCCACCGGCTCTTCTTTGTAACTCAACCTGGCAGTTTATAGCTTTATTAGCCGATTCACTTTCAGGATAGAAATATGCCGAACCGTGATCACCTTCTATGACTGTTATTGAACCGCCAACCTTCAGATATTTTTTCAAATTGTTTAACGCCATTATCGGCTGTGGTAAATGCTCAAGAACAAAACAGACAAAAATATGGTCAAATGAATCTGGCTCGAAAGGCAGATGGAAAATGTCACCTTGCTTAAAGGTGACATTAGTTATCCCGGCCTTTTCGGCTGTTAATCTGGCTGTCGCCACAGAACTTTCAGATATGTCGATAGATATTATTTGTGCATCAGGGCTGTATTTTGAAAGTGTTACTGTTTGTGCGCCAACTCCACATCCTGCTTCTAAAACTTTGCTTCCAGCAGGATAATAAGTATCAGAATGCAATAGCTCAACAAGCGTTGAGGCCTGGTCCTGAAGACGTATATTTTCTCTTAAATCGTATCCGTGAACGTATGTGTTTTGCATGTGCTAACTCCTCGTGGCATTACTGCTATTCATTCGGGCATTATATGTCTATTGACATCAACTATCCGGATGCTATTTAATGATAATATAGACTGTAAATGTCGTACGCTAAAAGATATTTTTTTGCAATACATCTCCTAAATCTACACTCCGGGTACTACGATGTATCACCCGCAGAGTACTTCTAAGACTTTGATTTTCTTAAAGTCCCCCTGCGGGGCGACGCATCGAAGTACCCGAAGGGGTGGATTAGGGGGCGTGCAACATATTAACATTAAAGTCAGCCAACCCAATAAAGTAAACTCACCAGTCCTTTCCAATTGTAAAAACGGTCGGAAAAGGGAGAACTGATTAACGAATGTCTGTTTTCTTGTCTTAAAAATACACCTTCTCTGATAGGAGAAGGTCAAGCATTCTTATGCGCGGATGAGGTCTTAAGAAACGAAATAAGCAGACCTCTTTCTCCAAAACAGATTATTACTTTATCACCAATCTCCGCCTTAACTTCCCCAATAAAGTGAACTCACTGTCCTTCCCAATTGTAAGAAAGGTATTACAACTCTGATTCGGGTACAAGATATTAATTAAACCTCCATCTGTGTCGGCTGATTAACTATAGCCAAGTATGGGTAAAGATCAGCTGTATCGGAGAGCTTCGATAAGTACAGGAAATTATGCTTCGTCAGGAACAGGAGCTCAGCATAAACGGATTATTAGTATCAGCATAAGGAGAGTCGGTTTTAGGGGGCGCAGCATATGAACATTAAACTGAGCTAATCTAAGAAAGTAAACTTACCAGTCCTTTCCAATTGTAAAAACGTTCGGAAAAGGGAGAACTGACCAACGAATGTCTGTTTTCCTGTCTTAAAAACACACCTTCTCTGATAGGAGAAGGTCAAGCATTCTTATGCGCGGATGAGGTCTTAAGAAACGAAATAAGCGGACCTCTTTCTCCAAAACAGATTATTACTTTATCACCAATCTCCGCCTTAACTTCCCCAATAAAGTGAACTCACTGTCCTTCCCAATTGTAAGAAAGGTATTACAACTCTGATTCGGGTACAAGATATTAATTAAACCTCCATCTGTGTCGGCTGATTAACTATAGCCAAGTATGGGTAAAGATCAGCTGTATCGGAGAGCTTCGATAAGTACAGGAAATTATGCTTCGTCAGGAACAGGAGCTCAGCATAAACGGATTATTAGTATCAGCATAAGGAAAGTCGGTTTCAGGGGGCGCAGCATATGAACATTAAACTGAGCCAACCCAATAAAGTGAACGCACCTGTCCTTCCCAATTGTAAGAAAGGAATTACAACTCTGATTCGGGTACAAGATATTAATTAAACCTCTATCTGTGTCGGCTGATTAACTATAGCCAAGTATGGGTAAAGATCAGCTGTATCGGAGAGCTTCGATAAGTACAGGAAATCATGCTTCGTCAGGAACAGGAGCTCAGCATAAACGGATTATTAGTATCAGCATAAGGAAAGTCGGTTTTAGGGGGCGCAGCATATGAACATTAAACTGAGCTAATCTAAGAAAGTAAACTTACCAGTCCTTTCCAATTGTAAAAACGTTCGGAAAAGGGAGAACTGACCAACGAATGTCTGTTTTCCTGTCTTAAAAACACACCTTCTCTGATAGGAGAAGGTCAAGCATTCTTATGCGCGGATGAGGTCTTAAGAAACGAAATAAGCAGATGATCAAACTTAGAAATTATTTTCTGTTCAGCAGGTACCATTTGTGAAAAAATTATGGAAAATTTTACCAGTATTCTTTGATAGATGAGCAGCATTTTTTTTTCACGATACGAGTAGAATTTTGGATTAAGTATGGAAAATGTTTATAAAAAATGTAATTATATTGACATGTTTTCCTTTTTGGCTTATATTAGAAGTATGAGAACAAATCATAAATACGTGTATTTTTACGGATTCTTCTGGTTTAAAACCTGAGGGCTTCGGGCGTATTTATAACATATGAAAATCCCGAAGCCCCTTACCAGGTAAGGGGCTTTTTTTTTAACCATTTTACGTTGAATTATCATGACACCTGAAAAAATTCAAAAAGTATTCATCAATCATTTTTACTTTTATTTTTGGTACTTTACACCCAAAAAATTCAGGGGCGTTTGACAGATATTTATAAGAAAATCGAAATATTAAAAGCCCCTGAGAAATCAGGGGCTTTTCTTTTTAAGGAGCTAAAATGGAAACAACTGTTACAAATGCAGTTTCAGAATTGATGTCTCCCGGTGAGCTTAAAGACGGACTTCCACTTACACCGGCAATAAAGGAAACTATTCTCAATGCGAAGACGACAATAAAGAATATCCTTTCAGGTGATGACCAGCGACTTCTACTCATTGTTGGTCCTTGCTCGATTCATGATCCCGATGCGGCACTGGAATATGCTCACCGTCTCAACCTCCTTAGAGAAAAATATGAAGACCGGCTTTTCATAATCATGCGGGTTTATTTCGAAAAACCAAGAACATCCATAGGATGGAAGGGATTGATAAATGATCCATACCTGGATGACTCGTGCATGGTAGCAGATGGTCTGTATACCGCAAGATCGCTTCTCTTATCAATTACATCACTTGGCTTGACAGCTGGTATGGAACTGCTGGACCCTTTGATCTCTCATTATATACGTGATCTTGCAAGCTGGGTCGCGATTGGTGCAAGAACATCTGAAAGTCAAGTCCATCGTGAACTCGCAAGCAGTCTTGATATTCCGGTTGGTTTCAAGAATAGCACTGATGGATCGATCGATACAGCGATATGTTCAATTATTTCTGCGGCAAATCAACACAGCTTCCTGGATATCGATTACAATGGAAAAGTATGCATAACCCGTACAAAGGGAAATACATTTGGTCATGTTATTCTCAGGGGAAGCAAATTCGGACCTAATTATGATGAGAACACAATTGCTTTGTGTGAAAAAAAACTCTCGAAGAACAATATAAATCCATCAATTATAGTTGATTGTAGTCACATGAACACAGGAAAAAACTGCCATAATCAACCGAAAGTATGGAAAGAGGCCATCAAAAAACGGAAAAATGGACACAAGTCAATCAAAGGAGTAATGCTTGAAAGTAATATACACGAAGGAAATCAGTCAATCTCCGGACCGCTTCAGTATGGAGTATCGATTACTGATGAGTGTATCGGATGGGAAGCTACTGAACAGTTGATTAATGAAACTTACAGGTCTGGTTTTTAAGTGCTGCCGATACCATAGATGTAAAAAACATAATAAGCCGATTGTCTGGTCGCATTTCTTGACCTGAATCTTTGTAACCCCATTCGTAAGTGTCTGCACCGTTTCCGTTATAATACAGAAATAAAGCAGATCATAATTACTCATATTGGTAAATATAAAAAACAACTGGCTAAAGCTGCATTTAAGGATGCAATAACGCTAATCGATGTAGGCTATAATCTGAATCTGCGCCCGATGGAACCTTTTTGGTTAAATGGTCTGACAAAGATGTTCCTGCAGACATCAACGAATGTACTGGTTCGGATACTGGAATTTACATTAAATATTCTAAGTAATTTTCTTGGGTACGTAGTTAATAACTATGCCTGCAAAAATGGTTCTGCTGGCATACATCATTTCTTAAACGTATTTTCTATGATTGCTAATTCTTCCGATAATAGCCTTTTATATGTAGGAATTAAATCACTATGATTTAGTATTGCTTTAGCAGCCATCTGCCCAGATACTAATGCACAGGTAATTCCGATTCCCCAGTTTTCAATAAGACTAGCAGATTCACCAACAAAAAGAATATTGTCCTCTCCAAAGAAAAACTTATTTCCATTTAATCGATGCTCTACACAGCATCTTTCATCACGAATAAATCGAAGGCTGCATTTGTATTTGTTCACTAAATACTCATACCACTTATCAAAATAGTTATTGTATTTCTTAGTCCACCCTGTACCAATATGTATTTCATCACCTTTGAAAAAAAAGTATGAAAAAGCATTATCCGTAAACTTCCTGTTCAAATTGACATAATAATTATTCTTATCAATATCAAAATGTCCAGTATAAATTTTCTGGATGCTGGCGCCAGCATTTCGAGGGGAATAATCTTTATCTATAGCTCTTCTTAAAAAGCTATTCGAACCACCAGCGCATACCAAATATGAACACTTGAAAACTTCAGTGAATCCTTCCCTGTCGCACACTAAGGTGATTTTACCTTTTTCTCTTTCGATTTCTTTCAATTCACAATTGTCATGAAATTCAGTTTTACTCTCTTGAACAAGCCAGTTATCGAATAGGCTTCTGTCTACATTTGCAAAAGAATCATAACCGTTCATAGAATTGTAATTAATCCCTGTACTGGACCATAAAAAATTAACTTGTTTATTTGAGCAAAAAATCTCAATTGGTAAAAGTCCGAAATTCTCTTGAACAAACGAAATAGCTCTGTTTGTTAAAAAGCCACAACAGGATTTAATTCGTGGAAATTTATTTTTATCTATTAATAATGTTTTCACTCCATTTCGGTTCAACTCTTTTGCACAGGAAGATCCAGACGGGCCTGCACCAACAATAATAACATCATAACAGTTCATAAACATTCCATCTTTATAATTTTAAAGATTAGTAAATAGTGACCTAAATATATCTCATAAGTACCACCAAAAGGAAAGTACATTTAAGAAATCAACTGCCCATCTCCGCAAGATGCATTATCACGGTAGTTCCAATCTAATAGCGGATTATTAAGCCCAGGATACAACCGCATACTCCCGAAAATAAAAAAGGTGTGGTTGACACACTTTCAACCACACCCTTTACCACATCAACAAAAAAGGAAATTTTGAGAATTAATTTATTACATCTATACTAATCTCAATTAATAATCATCGTTTTCGCGAAGCGGTCCTCATTGCTGGTGATATTTACAAAATAAACACCCGGATTAAGGTCCTGCCTTGAGAATGTATAGGTAGTTGCTTTATTATCCCTGATAGTTTTTACAATCTTGCCGTTTGCCTGAATAATGTTCATCTCATAAGCACTCTGGTAAGGTACATTGACCGAAACTGAGTTGTTTTTCAAATAAGAAATACGTACATTCTCTTTTGTCGTTTTTGGGCTATTAGATGAAGCTTCAACGATAACTCCGTCAAATCCTGCACCATCAAACGGAACAATGATAACTTTACTGTTATGATCATCGTTTCCTTTGTCGTTTTCTTTTTCGAAATCGATGACTGCGAAAGTAAAATGAGTAATGTGATCATTTTGAATGAAAACACCAGGACGTTCGATCTTACACCAATGATTCACAGTCTCATCTGTATAACGTAAAAAGTTCGATTTCGGATCGAAGGCTAAACCCTGGTTTGTCCAGTTTTTGATACCATCTTTAGATCTCAGATGATATGCTTTTTTTTCACTCCAGGAATTAACCACAATGTGATAATAGCCGCCGCTGTACCATAAAACCGGATCTTCAAGGTTCGGCAAATTGACAGTATTATAAACAGAATTTCCCTGAATCACATAAGGACCTGTAAGACCACCCGAACTGATCATTATCTGTCCGTTTCGCGCAACAACCATGTATTTACCGTCATCTGGACGGATTATGATACTCAGGTTTGCAATTTGGGGGACTGAAAAACCATTTGCATTAATATTTATTTTACCTGCAAATGTCCATGGTCCATTAAGAGATGGTGCGGTAAAAAAGTCGCCAGGTCTTGTATCACTTACCACCGAGGCATACGTCCCATCTTTGAGCTGCAAAATGGTTAAATTGTGTCCTTTTCCACCTGAATTATTTGGCCAGGTCAATCCCTTATCAACATAAGGTCCCATTACTTCATCGCTGACAGCATGTACTCCTAATGAAGTGAGCCATGCCCAATGTCCACCCGACTGGTTCCAGCGACTTGCAAACATATGATATTTGCCGTCCGGTCCCTTAATAATCGGACCATCCCAATAGCTGTACGACTTGTTTGTTGTATCCTCAAGACCGTTACCTATGTCTCGTTTGCCTACAGCTGCGCAGCCCCATTTGTCTGATCTCAAAGGCTTAACTATAGGCATTGGGAGAAAATAGTCGATCAGAGTTTTACATGTCGCCGTAGATACAAATGACAGACAAATCGCCCCTGTCAAAATCGCTTTAACTTTGAAAGCAGTACTTCTTGTCATATAAAAACCCCCCCCTAATGTATTGACCTTCTGATGATTCCTCTTTAACTTCAACAAATTACTGAACTAATTACCTGCAAATTACTCACTTTAATCACACGATAGATTTCACAAAAAAGTTATATTCTGTTTCAATGATACAGTTCAAATGTGAATGAGATTTTTTCAATTTACAATATAAGGGAATTATGTGTGGTAAGAGAGAAGAAAAAATTGAAGGGTTAGCATATTTGCGAACATAAAAATACGTAATACATTGAAATTTAAGGAAAATATCAACATTTTGCATAGCGAACATTATTTTTTTGCGAGCAGTTGTTCGCCAATATATTACCTGCACACGCCTTTAAAAAAATGAGAAATTTTCGAATATCAGTGTTCATCCTATACTTTAATATTCTGGAGTTGTTGGTCGCAATTAGAAATTAAATAAAACATAATTTATTAAATACCATGTAAGAGAAGCGAGTGAATGACGTTTATATCAAATCCGGCAAATATGATATTTTTAGAGTCGATTGACTTTGCATTGCATTTGTATTCACCAGTTCAAAATGTATTCCATTGTTCCTGCAGTAATAATGACAGGATTTCCTTTTTCTCATGCTGCTTACATTTAGAAGACAGTAATAGCAAATTGAGAAGAGGAATGGAAATGAATTTAATGAAGGATTTTGAAAAATAAATAGAAAGATACTACTATGAAAAAAACTAAAACGATTACAGAAAATATCACCTTTAGTGAAAATCAACGATTTCGGCAATTATGGTTGCGATCAACTATCATGATCCCGATACTTGTTCCTTTGTTTGTACTGATCTACCGAATGTCAAATAGTCGCCCGATTCCAGATCTATCTGTGCTTGTATCTGCAATCACTTTTGGAATTGCCCTTTTTATTCTGTTTTCCATTATGGAGTTGCGTACAAGGGTTACTCAAAGTGCTATTTACGTCATGTTCTTTCCATTTCATACAAAATGGCTGCGCTTTCCTATCGAAGAAGTAGCTTCATTTTCAAGTATTAAATATAACCCGATAATCGAATATGGTGGTTGGGGTATTAGATTTGGAGTGAATGGTAAAGTATATAATGTTTCAGGGATTTTAGGGGTTCGTTTAGTTTTTAAAAATGATAAAAAACTTTTGATTGGAAGCAGGGTGCCAGACCAATTCGCAGCAGCGATTCAAAATGCGATGAAAAGAAATCCAGAATAAGAAACGTATGTATGCATCTTACAATTTACCTATTGACAATTTTTTAACGTTAATTAACAAAGTACAGTGTTTACTTATACAACAAAGTTCGGCTCACACGTCCCAAAACATCAGTCATCCGGTTTTCTTTGAATTTTTCCCAATATTCAGAAACTCCCGAGGTATCTTTATTAACAAATGCGGCAAGATTCATCGATGCCATTAAAAAACGCCCCACACAGTTATTCTCAATCGTATCAGTGCCCGATAAAAGAACGGATGCTTTATTTTGCAATGCAGGCATATCATAATTGCAAAGAGCTTCAAAGTAATTCATCCATAAACGATCATCATCAGTTTTAACTGCCGGAGAAACTTTTTTTTCAATAATCCGGTAGATATCTCTCATTTCAGAAATCGACAGGTAGGGTATTGTCTTTTCCAAAACTTTAGTTGTTGAAAGAAATATCTGATCAAAAGAAAGAATCTCATGTGTCATAGATGCATAGTCAAGTGCAATAAATTCCTCTGATCTGTCTGCAGTAGATGCTGATTCGCTCCGGACAAATTCTTTATACAGCTTTTTTGCATTTTTAAACTGCTCAAAGTTATAAAGCGGCGGAAGACTATCTCTTTCTTTATACGCAATGAATCCTGTGTCATTTTCAAGTACTTTTCTGAACGGAATAATATAATCTCTTAATGTATCGATGATGCCGATATCACCTTTTAAGAATCGGTATTTGACGGCATTCAAATCAATAAATGGGTAATAATCTGAATTAGGAGGATAATCATAGCACTGCAGCAGAGGAGTAAACAATTTATGGGTTGCAAACTGGATTGCTTTAAAATCCTCTATAGATCTGAAATTCATTGCATTGAGATTTTGAGCAAGAGCGGGTATTTGGAATACGTCCTTCTTTAGGCTCAGATCGGTTGAATGGCTTACAGCTGCAATGATAACAAGGTCTGATCCGGCAGCATACATTGCGTAGTTTGGGAAGTGAATTTGCAAAGCTTTCAGGACGGATATCATGATTGATTGATCTGATTCGTATTTGTGAAACCACTGAACAAGTATTCCATCTGCGTTGAGATGACTCTTTATAAGTCCGAAAAACTCTTTTGAAAAAAGACCTGATACACCGCTGACCCATGGATTGGATGGTTCAGATACAATGACATCATAAGAGCGGTTGTGGGAAGAAAAAAATGTCTTTGCATCATCGATGTAAATGTGACTTCGTGGATCTTTGAACGTATTAGAAACTTTATTACCAATTTTTTTTGCGGCATTTACCATCTCCTTTTCAATCTCAACGATATCCACACTTTTGATGGTTGAATCGTACAGGAGATAATGAGCAGTCATTCCTGAACCCATTCCAATAACCGCAGCTGTTGAGATACTGCCAGCTATTGACATAGGTAAAACACCGGTCAGAGCCATGGTATATTCATCATCGGAAAATCCCGATTTTGTATTGACACTTGCATCCGGTTTGCCATTTGTCGCGAGTGATAGATACTCTCCTGATCGGGAGAGTGTTATAGTCGCGGTTTTACCATCTTTATTGAATATGACTTTTTTGTTTTTATTGATTTTGCCGTTTCTGTAAACGCCGGAAGCTGCAAGGATGGGATCGATTTTTCCAAATACAAATGTTATACAGAAGAGTAGAGCACAGAGGACGGGGAGAATTCTTTTGAGATCGCTTTCCTGGTTTTCCTTGAACTTCATCAATATATACAAACCAATTACTATGTCGATTAATCCTCCGAGAGTAATAAGTAAACCGACTCCACAATTCGGCATTATGGCCCAAACTGCAATAATGACACCTACTATTCCTCCAAACGTATTAATTGAATAAATTTTTCCAACATACTCCTCCCCATATCCATCTCTGTAGAATAAGGAGATTATTAGAGGTAAAACCATTCCAGCACAGATAGTCGATGGCAGCATGATTAAAAGACAGATCAGATCACAGAACAGATTAAAAAGAAAATATCCCTGACTACTCTTTGACAATGCTTCGATAATAAACTGCATAAATCCGAACATGTGACTATAGGTAAAAATGGTCAAAAATGCGGTAAGGCCCATAACGACTTGTGCGAGTACAATCGCACGGGGGATATTAACTATCTGATCTATCCGCTTTCTTATGAAGAAACTGCCCAGCGCCATACCCAGAATAAATGCACTGAGCATCAGCTCAAATGAGTGTGTCGAACTCCCTAAAACAAGACTGAGCATCCGGATCCAGCCGATTTCATACATAAAAGATGAAGCTGCAGTAATGCCTGAAATCAACATGAGCGGAAGGTAATATGATGGTCTGTCTGCTTGTGTATGTCTCTGAATACACTTTTCCTCAAAGATCGGGAGCTCATCTTTTCTTAAAGCCGAATTTTGTCTGGAAAGAAAGAGAACTGCCGCGCCGACAATGATATCGAGTATACCTCCGGTAATGATTGTTCCTTTCAAACCAACTTTTTCAATTAAAACAAATCCGCTCAGAAGTACACCCAGCGATGCACCGAATGTGTTTGCAAAATAAAGGAACGATATCTTAAATCCACTTGCCCCAGGGAATTTCCGGATAAACCCTGAGGCCATAAAAGGAAATGTTGCTCCAAGGAGAATCGACTGAGGAAGAATGATAATTGCGGATGTAAGCCATTTATATCCGATAATAAGAAAAGAATTTTCAAGTGAGGGTATGATAGTCTGATAAGAAATATCCAGATATCGTATAAAAAAGGAATGAAATATGATTGCGAAAAGCCCGAGTATACATTCGATAAGTCCATAAATTTTCAGGAGATTATGAATTCTTTTTATCTGTGAACCACCCAGCCATGCTCCAACCGCCATGCCGCCCATATAGATTACCAAAACTAATGTTTGTGAATAAGCTGCATGTCCCAGGAAAAGCTTTAGATAATGAGACCAGATCGATTCATAGATCAATCCGGCAATACCAGATACAAAGAAAAGTACAAAATAGGTAGATTGTAACATGTTTTTTTCTCTGGAGTTATTGATTCATGAAAAAGAAAACCTGTAGTATTTCTGGTTGTAAAACGAACTTTTTGATAAAGGCCTTTGTTTGTGATAATATAAAATGAACCAATGCATCTGGTTTATTTAAAAAGTAGGGAAGTGTTGTCAATCAAAAATGTAACAACCGATTTTTATATGTTTAGCTCCATCAGAGGTAAGGACTTTTTTCATAGACAAGCCTTTTGAATCCGGAAAGAAATTCACTGGTGAGAGTAGGGAAGTGTATACAAAATGGATCCCGGCGGGTTCTAAAGAGAACGAGTTCGAAATACAGTTCGGAATAATTTGATAAAAGAGTCCTCGCAATGATTACGAGGACTCTTTATAATTGTAAAATTAACCAACTAATTTCAATCGCGTTATTTTACTATACTTACCGGTGATGAAACAAACTTGAGATATGAATTTGCAAGGCGCACAAAATAGGTCCCTGAACTGAGATTACTCATCGGAAAATTTAATACATGCGAACCGGGTGTATAGGTTGCAGCATTCACCCGTGCGACTGTTTTACCTGATATGTTGATAAGCTCAAAAGATCCGCTGATTTTGACAGAATTATTCATTGTAATGTTATTGTTACCTTTTGAAGTAAGGGCAAGAGGACTTTTCATCGATTTTGAATATCGATTCCATAGTACAGCACTCCCTTCCTCGATGGGCTTTACACTGATATCATCGAAATAGATTTTACCCTTGTATAGGCCAAGGTCGAATACGATTCTTGCCTTTTGGTCAGACGGTTCACCCATTGTAAATTCGTAAGAAAACGTCTTCATTTCAGTTCCGATATTAAAGATCTTGTATCCTGAGTAGGTTGTCCAGGGGTCCTCATTTAATCCAATATTTGTCTGCAGTTCATAAGGATTCTCAGCTCTTGCTTTGAAAGAAACCCGGTACGATTTACCTTCAGAAATGTCAAGCCCGACAGTGTTCAATTGAGCTTCCCATCCTTCTACGCCGGCTGCGGTCATTGTAACTACATATTCTCCATTTTCAATGGCATTTGTTCCTTTAGCATCGTTAAAGGCTCCAAACTTCCATCCAGTTGGGTCCTGGGAAAAATCGCCATTGGTTACAAGCTCAGCTCCCACCGCCGGACCATTATCAGAAAAAACTGCTGTGAGGTTTACGTTTTTATTTACTGTGATTGTCAGAGGATTCTCTTTTCCTTCTACAGATCCAGTCCAGTTCAGGAATTCGTTATTTGTATTAGCGACTGCGGTGATCGTAACTGTCGTTCCAGAATCAACCATTGCCTTATTGGGAGAAATAGAAACCGTTCCCCGCCCTTTGGAAATAACTGAAACAGTAAATCTGGTTACCTCACTTCCTTCACAAACACCGGTTTCCATAAACTTTGGCCGTACAGAAGTGTTCTTTATACTATTAGCATCAGTAACTGATACTTCCAGTCCCCAGTCTCTCAATGTTTCAAATTTACTATCGGTGGTCATATCCATTGATTCACAATCGCTATTTCCTGGACCCCATTCCCATACAAGCCACCCTATTTCATTTTTCTGACATTCTTCAAGAATAAGTTTATAATTGATATCACCGACACATTTTGCCGCAGTATTGCCGAATTCACCAACAATAAGAGGGAGATTCATTTTAACTGATTTACTTATTCCGTCAGTAATTGACAAGTCGCTATAGCCATACTCTTTTGGCCACCACATGTGAACTGAGAAAAGAAGATTGTGGTCTGGATCAGCAGTAAGAATATCAGGTCCGGTAGCATGGAGAATATTTATATCCTGTCCATACTTTGCAGCATCGATAACAATGGGAACATGTATACCTGCAGCTCTCATTTTCTTCACAGCATCTGTGTATCCCGATTTAAAATCTGCCTCAGATACTGCATTTCCACACTCGTTAGCGATATTTACAAGAAGATATTCTTCATGTTTTTGTATGACATTCACCACTTCAGGTTTGCACCACCAATCAACACAGATGGAGAGTTTTGACCATTCTCCTGTTGCATCGTGAAGTTCAACCATCGGGATCATTTTGTTGTCACGGCATTTTTGTATTGCTGCATCAAATTTAGTAAGATCTCCTGTGGTAACCCAGACAATACGTACACTATTTGCACCTGTCTTAGCGATCTCCGGGAAACTCGCGCCACTAATATCGGTCCATACAGTCATCTTATTTATACCGCGTAAAATCACTTTTTCTCCACATTTGTCATACAGAAATCGTCCGGCCACTCTGAAACCAGGAAGCTCTGCGGCAAAAACACCCGATACAAACGCAATCAGCAGCGCTGAAGCTACTATCAGCTGATTGGATCTATTCCTGACTATTCCCACTCCCATTCCTACTCCTTTGTTTTATTATAAAAGAACATTTTTTGATAAGATTTCCAAATTTTAGGTTAAAAACAGTAACTATGTTGCCAATAAATATAGTAGCATTTAGAAAAAAATGGTTGATTTTTTTGAGCTATTTTTTTTGTTTTGCTTGTAATTTGTTTCCTTAGATGTGCGTAAGAATATGAAATATAGGCAGATACCAAGGCGATTCTTCGCGGTATATTCTTATTTTGAGGTTCTTTTTGCTTAAACAATTAAAATGTTTGTTGCCAAAAAATAATGTTTGATTATATTATTGTGGAGAACTTGTCTTTAAAAGTTACAAAAGACTCTGTTGCCAAATAAAAACGAATTTTAGGGATTTTTATCCCTCTATTGTAGTATATTTGATATGATGATGGAGAGATTACTTTGGATAATAAACCCGTAGTTTATGACTATTTTGATTATCGCGAATACCTTAATGATGTTTTCAATCATTTTAAAAAGGTTGATCCATCTTATTCGCATAGGAAATTTCTTACAAATGCGAATATCCCGGGTTCTACCTATCTGCTGCGGGTTTTGCGAAACGAGAGGAAACTGTCAATAAAGTACGTTTCCAATTTTTCCGAGGCAATAAAGCATACTTCATCAGAGGCATACTTTTTCGAACTGCTTGTGAAATTTGGTCATGAAAAGAATGTGGATCGCAAGGAGTCAATACTAAAAGAGCTTATAAAGATCCGGTGTGAAAAGACACCATACTCGCTTGAAGATAAGAAACTGCGCTATTTTGAAAAATGGTATTATCCGGTCATACGTGACCTGGTTGGACTTGTTGACTTCGGCAGTGACTATAATGCGTTAGGAAGAATGCTTATTCCCACAGTCAAAGCTGAACAGGTAGAAAGCGCCATAAAATTTCTTCTGGATAATGGGTTTATAAAACAACGTGATAATGCAACCGGCTATGAGCCATCTGAACCAATATTATCAACACCATCAACCGTAAACTCTACAATTTTAAGTCAGTTTCATAAAAAGAATCTTGAACTTGACATAGAGGCGTTCGAGAACTGCTCACTTTCCGATCGCAGCATTTCATCGGTGAACATGAGTGTTTCCAAAGAGACATTTGAAAAAATGCGTATAGAAGTTCAGGAGTTTCGCAAGCGTTTGATCGTACTTGCCAGAGAGGATAAAAATCCAGACATGGTTGTAAGAGTTGGATTTCAGATGGTCCCACGCGCCAAGGTTAAAAAGAAGGAACGATGATGGTTTTGAAAATAGTACTTACTCTTTTTGTTTCTCTTATTCTGGGTTGCAGTAATCATTTGACAGATAATGGTACCGGGACAGATATAGGGGAAGCAAAAATTTACGGTTCCGTCAAATTACCGGGATATAAATCCGGTGAGAATGTCACTATTACTCTTAGAAAGCAGGACTATCTTCCCTTTAGTATGTCCTCAAATAATCAGCAAAGGACTATCAGTGGCAAGGATGGTACTTTCTCAATTACCAGTGTTAGCAAAGGATATTATCTAGTCGAATTGTTTAGCAAAGATTCTCTTTGTGCAATGAAACGGTTCTATATATCTGATTTTGATAGCTCTATGAACCTGGGAGATATTCTTCTTGATACATTGGCAGTATTTACCGGTAAAGTCCTTACGAATGGTATACCTGCATCCGGAGCGAATCTGCTTGTCATGGGAATGGATAGCAAAATCACTGTTGGTAATGATGGGTCCTTCGCAATACGCTTACCATCTGGCAATCAGCTTTTCAGAATTATCCCCCAAAATGAACAAACTGCCAATGATATAATGTTCAGTGATACTAACTCCGGAGATACAATTCGTGCATATAGTTCCCCCGTGACAATATATGATGATTTTCAAAACAGAGATGGCTACAATAATCTAAGCACGCTTCTTGGGGGCGGGGGTTGGTTTGCATACACCGATCAGGTTGATGGGGGTAAAAGTCAGATTCTGCCGACAACAGATCCGGGGCTTGTTGCAGCAATCGATATGACTTCAAATGCCTATGCAGGTGGGAGTTTGCATTGTACATTTCAGATCGACACGACATATACAACACACTATGCACTGATCGGCTCGGATATCTGCCTTTCCAAAGGGGCTAACAACAGCAGATCGAATTTTGATTTATCAAAGATGACTGCGCTGACCTTTATGGCAAAAGGATCCGGAACGATATATGTTCAGTTTACTTGTAAACCAATTGTCAATCCTTATGTTTTTACTATTTACGAAATTCCAGTATCACTCTCATCAGAGTGGGAAAAAGTCACAATCCGCGCATCAGATATTCCCAACGCACTGCTGTCATCAACTGATTCGCAAATAGTTTCCTGGGACCAGGGAAATAAAGCTGTAAGCAATATTAATTTTCTTGCCTCAAGGGATGCAGACCTCTGGCTTGACGATATCACTATTGAGGGGATGAATCCTACTGACTTTTTGAAATAACAGGCGGTTGCCTGTTATTTTGTTGAGGATACGTGAATTTGACATTTTGTATACTCGAATCTCAGTGTGCCCTGCTCTTCAGTGCAGTCATTGCAATGGACCTTAAGCTCCTATAACAACATTTAAATAGTTTATTGATAGAATCAATATGAGAGTACCCATGCTGATTAAATTGCCGGTCACATGGGAAATTATCATAAATTCACACTCTGATGGGCAAGTAATTAGCATTAATTTATCTGTAAACAAAAGGCAATTATTTTTATGAACCAGTAATACTTTTATGTTATGTATGAACCAGTACTACTTTTAAGTTAGTTATGAACCAGTATTACTTTTAAGTTAGTTATGAACCAGTATTACTTTGATGTTAGTTATGAACGAGTATTACTTTTAAGTTAGTTATGAACCAGTATTACTTTTAAGTTAGTTATGAACCAGTATTACTTTGATGTTAGTTATGAACCAGTATTACTTTGATGTTAGTTATGAACCAGTATTACTTTGATGTTAGTTATGAACGAGTATTACTTTGATGTTAGTTATGAACGAGTAATACTTTTAATGCTGTTATAGTATATTTAGCCAGTTATTTTGGAATTAAGTGAATCTATAGAGACCACTATAATCGATATAGTGGAATAATGAATGACTTCTCTGAAAGTTGCCAATAATTACTTGATTGTCTGTTTTTTTAATATTTCTCACAAATTATAGGATTTGATAATAGTATTTTCGAAACCCGCTCTTAAAAATTCCTTCGACTATGAGCTCTCGTCTTCCAAAGCAGCCTTTTGCGGAGGTTGGACAGGGGTGAGCGAATTTCGAAAATACTTCGTTATTACTATTAGTAATGGAATTTCAAGGATTCTCGACAGGAGATAAAATGATCAGTAGATCCAAAAAGTTATTTTACCTGATTGAGGGGATTAACAGTTTTGCATCAGTCTACTACTCCAATTACATTTTCTTTTTTATGCAAAAGCAATATGGATTCGGGACACTCGAGAATCTGTTGCTCGCAGCGCTAAATGGAGTAATCTATACGATAGGCTCTCTGTACGGCGGCAAATTCGCTCAGAAACACGGAGCTCCCCTTTCGATAGGAGTAGGAATAAGCGGTATTTTACTTTCATTGTTTTGTGGGGGAATATTCCATGCACTTGCCATACAGATAATGGTATTCGCATTCTGGACCTTTTCTATCTGCTTTATCTGGCCTGCAATAGAGGCGATAGTCAGTGATCAGGAAGTCGAGAATCTGTCAACCATGGTGGGAGTATATAATATGACATGGGCAGGATTCGCCGCACTCTCCTATTTTACAACAGGTATTTTACTTGAGAAACTTGGCATGCAAAGCATTTTCTGGCTTCCTTTCGGGCTTCATTTCTTTCAGTTAAGTATGCTGTTTCCTTTGGCGATAAAGTTTTTGAAAAAAGAGAAGCGGACCGTATCATCAATTGCTTCCAGCAACCTGCAAAAGCGTCCCGTATATTCACAAAATTTCCTTCATATGGCTTGGCTTGCAAACCCGTTTTCTTATGTGGCAATCAACACCATCATTCCACTGATGCCGTCTATCGCTCAGCGCCTTGGTTTGTCAACCGGATCAGCCGGTATTATCTGTTCGATCTGGATGTTCGCCCGCCTGGGGACTTTCTTTTCATTGTGGAAATGGTCCGGATGGCAATACCGGTTGCGATGGATGATCGGAGCATTCGCTTTAATGATAAGTTGCTTTGCGGCAATACTGTTAGCTGGTTCGATACTGACCATTTTACTTGCGCAGATCGGATTCGGGTTCAGCATCGGAATTATTTATTATTCCTCTTTGTTCTATTCCATGGATGCATCGGAGGAAAAAGGCTCCCACGGTGGTCTTCATGAAGCTATGATCGGTAGCGGTTTGTTTATTGGTCCCGCTTTCAGTGCTGCTTGCTTATATATGATTCCTTCTACAGCAAAGGGTGTTACCGGTATGTCAGTGAACGCACTTCTTCTATTTGGCTTTACAGGGTTACTCTGGATGGGAAAGTTCAGATTAAAGACCGGAAAACAAAAAGTAGAAAATGACATTCAGGAATCAGAATTCATAAATCGGTAGTTAAGAATGTGGTATTAGGATAAAAGCACATTGTATGGTGATAGATGCAAATGTTGAGGGTTAATAGAAATTAACCTTCTGTGTTTTTCATTGTGGTCAACTATATTTTCGATAGATTTCAAACCTGCTCAGAAGATATCGAAAATTGAATGGCCTCTGATAAACGGAACTTGTCTTCCGGAATATAACAATCCGGCTGAATATGCTAAAATAACTGAAGAACACAGGCTTTCGAAGATCTCTTTTTTCAGATTTCCTGATGGAAACCTTTCCAATGAATATCAATGGAATAAGACAGGTACATTGGATTCTGAGAATGTCTGTCATCCTGATTCAGTAAACTGGTCTGCAGATTTGCTGCCTTGGCAAGTACCGGGGAACACAAATGGAAACAGATACTCTTATGCAAATTGCCTTCTGCAGAGCCTGTTAATGACGTGCAGAGCTCGCTAACGTTGTGCAGAGCTAAATTTTCGTGTGCAGAGCTAAATTTTGGGCATACAGTATAAAAAAATGGCTTGAAAGTGCCCTGAACGATGGTTCTTCTGGTCTGCATGAGGAATTTTAGGTTTGCACGAAGAAATTTAGGTTTGCACGAAGTTTTCTTGCTCTGTATCTAAGAATCGGATAATTGGGATTGCGCTGTCTCGCATTATTCAGGGCGCTGCCCCTTCATTAATATATATGAGCCTTTCAGGCTCGGAATCAGATAGCACAGGATCGAAGGGTGACCAGGATTGAATAGCGGAAGCGGGGGAACCTGCAAACCAGCTCAACCAATTCTGATTTGTAATTTCATACCAGGGATGATCGTATTCTTCATCAACGGTATTTTTATCTCATTTGTATGGACATCAAAAGCAAACCACTATTAAAATTGCTCTCCCTTTCTCTGGCGCTTGCAAAAAAAAATACTATGTTAAGATATTCTCATGAAAACTGAATCCGAAACCTGCATTGAACTTATTGATAAAAACTCTTTTCCGCTGGATGGGATGTAAACTACTGTACCCGGGTTTCACAAGAGCTTGATATTTCAGTTCCCTTGCCTGAAGGTGTTTTCGAACCACGAAAGGTATATTATTAGCTGTACGGTACGAACGGATATTTTTGTTCAATAATTAGAATATCCCGTTCATTCTGTTTTTGTTAAAAGGGAATTCGTATTATGTTTTGAAAAGAAAATAGCTAACCAACTACATACAAACTTACCTGATTTACTTTTAAAAGACAACTATCTTAGTAATCAATTCGGAGAATTTTCAATTCGTGACCCGAGAGATAGAATATGGTAAATTTTGTTTAGCAATTTTACTTTGCGTTTATGTCTATTATGAGTTTCCTGAGCCTGAAAGGCTCACATATGTCAGCGAAGGGCAATGCCCTGAAGCGGGATGATGGAGGCTGGTTTGTAATACATACCCATGCGGAATTCTGATTCGGTGGCATTGCGGAGCTGATTCGTAGTCATTTACTAAAATAGCACTATAACAGAATACAACTGTTTCCCTGGTTGTCGAAGATATCCATGGAAAAAAATAAAATAAAAAAAGTATTCATACAAAAAATCAAATATTCTATTTTACTTTTAATCAAATACGCTTCACAGATACCGATTGCACCCGGATCATTCACCCGAAACATGGTTGTCGCTTCAGGTTCAAACAGAGCTATTCCGGAAAGCATGGGGACTGATGTAGCGGCATACTTTGATGCAAATGGAAACATGACCTCACTTGAACATTTGGTTGGAATTGATTGGAATTACAGGGATAATGTTTCAAAAGCAACAATTATCTCGCGTCCTGCAGCTAATAATGATGCCGAATATTATGTTTACAATAGTGCCGGGCAGCGAGTCAGAAAAGTAAAAGAGACTCTTGTTGCAGGCAATACTGAGATAGAGGAAAAGATCTATCTTGGTGGTGTGGAGATTAAAAGGATTCGCATCGGTTCTTTGAAATTGTTGGAGAGATCTGATTTGCATGTGATGGATGATAAGGCCAGGATTGGAATTGTTAATAACTGGAGTGTAGATACAAACAATAGAGAAGTGAATAGTGTAGCGGATCTTTATACAAATAAGATTCGGTATCAGTATAGTAATCATTTGGGATCAGCTTCCTTGGAGCTTGATGGTTCGGGACAAATGATTTCTTATGAAGAGTATTTCCTTATGGAGGGACATCCTTTACCACTGGAAGTAACCGGAATGAAGTAAAGCTGAAGGAATGCCGGTACACCGGTAAAGAGCGGGATGATGCTACTGGGCTGTATTATTATGAGGCAAGGTACTATACGCGCGCCGTGGTATTTAAAATCCATTTACAATACGTATAGTGGAAAATGTAAAAAAAATCCCGCAAAAAACTGAGACGAGAATGAAAGATACATTAGATATTAATGATTTTGATTAAAAATTAAAAGGTAAGTCATCTGTTTTTAAAAGAAGTTTTACCCTAAACATGATTACCTGCGTTTGAAAACCAGATCTTTACTGGTGGCTCTAACCAGCTGCTCAAGAATTTTTTCAACTGCCGGGCACACATCTGCATTTTTTATCGACAAATCGATCAGCTGGTGAAATCTCCGGCGGTCGGTGTGGGGGTAATCGCGACAGGCCGTTGGACGATCATCGTAAACATCACACCAGTTATCGGATGACAAAAACGGGCATGGCGAACTCTTAAATACATAATCTTTATCATTGTCAATTTTTAAATATTTATCAGCGAATTCTTCGAGACTTATCTTGAGTGCCTTAGCCAGCCTTACTATGTCATGTCTATATATAATGGGACTGATTGTTTTACAACATTGAGCACATTTGAGACAATCGGTTTCAGCAAAAATCTCTTCGTGAATTTCCTGCACCATCCGATCCAGTTTTTCAGGTGGTCTTTTCTTGATATCATTGAGTGTCTTTTTTACAGATTGATTAAGAGGCATAATAAAAACTTTCCTGAATAAGATACACTAAAAAGTAGTCCAGCATTCCTCAAGTGACACGCAGCTAATATCGTATTCTGGCATAGAGCAGAGCAACTAAAAGCAGTTGGAATTTTCTGGTGGACGAACAATAAAACCCAGCCAAACCAGCCAAACATAAACCGGAATATAATCATCCTGATGCTGTGATTGATTGCACTATCCTGCTTCAGGGCGCTTTGCTGATGTATATGAGCCTTTCAGGCTCAGGAAGTTCCAAAAATAAACAAAGGGTAAAACAAGAATTACTAATTATAAATTTGCCCGAATCCTGTAAACACAACATGGGTTGTATATATTTACCAGGAGGCGGAGCTACTGGATTCCCATTGTCCTGTAGAGACGCGATAATTCATTAATGGCACGATACTTTCATGTGTTACACAGAAATTGTGAATAGCACTATGAGGAGGAAGCATGCCACAATCATTATCAAAAATTGTCTTGCACATCGTATTCAGTACAAAATATAGAGCACCTCTTCTTTTCCCCGAATTTGAAGATGAAATGTACAAGTATCTTGCAGCTGCATGTAAAGCACTTAAGAGCCATGCAATTAAAGTAGGAGGAGCTGAAGATCATATTCACATCGCAGCAACGCTTCCCAGGACTGTTACTGTTAGCAAATTACTGGAAGAAATCAAAAAAAACTCTTCAAAATGGTATAAAGGAAAAGATCTTAGACTCAAAAATTTTGAATGGCAGTGCGGTTATGCAGCCTTTTCTTTCAGTGAATCACACGTTCAGAACTTAATAAGGTATATAGAAAGACAAAAGGAACATCATAGGAAAAGAAATTATCAGGAGGAAGTCCGTAAATTTTTGAAGCTGTATAATGTTGAATATGATGAACGATACATTTGGGATTAATCGCTTCGGGGCGCTTCAGGGCGCTGCCCTTCGCTGATATATGTGAGCCTTTCAGGCTCGGGGAAATTCCATAAGAGATACAAGCTGATATATGTGAGCCTTTCAGGCTCGGGAAACCTCAAAATAGACATGTGCGCAAAACAAAATTGCTAATATTAAAATCCTCTATATTTTATAACCCCAACGGGGTTGCATATATCAACCAGGGGCTCCGCCCCTGGTTTAAGAACAGATCTCTCTTATATTACACGAGCTTGTTAGCAGATGCAGATATAGACGCACGGGGTGTCGATGAGAACAACACCCGTGCGGAGAAGTGAAATCATGGTTGAACACTGACTGCGATGCTTGATGAACCTTCAAGTGGCTTGGCAATATACAGGCCGGCCTTAGGGAAGATTCTGCGGACCATGGCATTTACAGTCGAACCTTTGGCGACGTCCACCTGGCCGATCAACTTACCCGAAATATCAAACACTTTATAGATGCCATCCGGAGTTGAACCCTTAATTGAACATGGCTTAAAACCCACAGAAACTATACCGTTACCCGTGAACACCAGGGTAGAGGTGCTCTGCGCATCCAGAGTGGTGGAGAAGTTCCCATCACTTACTGTCACAGAACCATCACTGGCCAGGTGCTTGGTGCCGGAAGTGGTAATCTTCGCACCAGTGGTGGATTTCAGGCCAGGGATTGAAAAACTCACAGTCTTGGTGGAGGTTGCTCTGTTCACGACGACCAGCACCACGCTATCGGCTTTCTTGAATGCCGACGTGTAGACATCGGTCTGCACCTTCCGGGTAGCATCGACTCGCACAGCACCGGGCCGGACATACTTGGAGTACTGTCCCATGAGAGCGCCGACCTTGCTGATGGTTCCGGCAGAGGCAGCGGCTGAAGTGTTGTTAGCAGTAATGTGCAATGGACCGTAGTTACGTTTGAGGTACCACCACACGTAAGCGCTCATGTTGGAAAGCGCCAACGCACGATGTATCTCATAAGCGACATCCAGGCAGAGAGGCCAGGTATTGGAGCCCTTATTGTTGACATCGGCAGTATAGACCTCGGTCATCCAGAACGGCTTACCGTTACCTTTCTGCTTGAAGAGGGAGTAGTCGAAGGTGGCATCAGGTGAAGTCTTGCTGGTGGCGTAAAAGTGTGTGCCCAGCATGTCGATATTTGCCATCGCGGTAGCATCATTGAGAATGGGATCATAGTAGCCCTTATTGAAGCTGAATGACTCCGCAGAGATCACCTTGTTGCCGTTGACCCGCAGCTTGGATCCCCAGTTCTTGGCGAAGTTGTACATCTCGGTCGTGGTACCGCATGACCACTCCCCGCACCAGTCGGGTTCATTCTGGAAGCCCAGTGCATATAAGGGTGCTCCGTTGTCCTTCATATACTTGGCAAAAGCATTCAGATGGTCCACATAAGCCTGGTACTTCGAGGGATCGACCTTGTAGGAAGAACCTGAAGCAACACGCATGCTTGTAGGGGGTGACCAGGCTGTGGCAAAATACTTGACACCGCGAGAAACAGCATCCTTGGCATCGGGAAGGTCGGCTGACCATGAGTTTTTATCCTCGTAGATTCGGGTTCGCAAGATAGTAAAACCAAGTTGTCCGGGGCCATTTTCAAAAAGGGTAGTGCGGTCAGCCGGCAAAAGGTTGTAGCCGGTCCACCCCCGGTCTTGCATGCCACCGAATCCATCAATGGTTTGATAGGTGGTATTCAGGTTGACTGTGACATCAGCGGCCTCGATCTGGTTGTAAGCCAGGAAGGAACATGATGCCAGGAGTGCCCACGCTCTGTAGTGTCGATTGCGTTTCATTGGATCTTCTCCGGATATCGTACTGTTGAAAGGACATATTATTTTTTTTATGTAATTAATATAAACATAATCTTTGGCTTGTGCAGCTTTTTGACTGTATTGTTCAACGTTTTTTTCTACTTCCGACTGTGGAAACTATATATTTAGTAAATTGTAATCATCGGCAATCTTTTACGTAAAAAGCTATGAGGCGAAGAAATGGAAAAGCTGCTATCAAAAATCAGAAAAAGCCTTAAGGATAATATCGATGAAAAAACGCTGGCAGGCAGTCAGAATTTTTTCAAAGAGAAAATTAAATTCTATGGGGTAAAGGTCCCGACAGTAAACAGGATAAGTAAAGAATTTTTTGATCAGATCGATCTTAAGCAAAAACAGCATATATTTGACCTGTGCGAGCTCTTATGGCAATCAGGTTACCTGGAAGAGTCGTTTATCGCTTGCAACTGGTCGTACTCCATCCACAAGGAATACAAACCTGAAAATTTCTTGATTTTTGAAAGATGGATAAAACAATACGTCAATAACTGGGCTTCCTGCGATACTCTTTGCAATCACACTGTCGGTGAATTTATTGAAATGTATCCTGAATATATTGCCAAGCTAAAAGAATTTGCCAAATCTGATAATCGCTGGGTACGCCGGGCAGCCGCAGTAACTTTAATCATACCAGCAAGAAAAGGTAAATTTCTGAAGGATATTTTTGATATCGCGAATGTTCTTCTTATGGATAGAGATGATCTGGTTCAAAAGGGATATGGATGGATGCTGAAAGCGGCCAGTCAGGCAAATCAACAGGTAATATATGATTATGTGATAAGAAATAAAGCAGTCATGCCGCGAACAGCATTAAGATATGCAATAGAAAAGATGCCTGAAGAACTGAAAATTGCTGCAATGGCTAAACAGGATTGACATGATGGAGGATGATACAGGATGGGGAAATTTAATAAGGAGGCGGGAATGTATCATACTATCTCTATGAGGGCTCTATTTCGCTTCAGGGCGTTGCCCTTCGCTGATATATTTGAGCCTTTCAGGCTCGGGAAATATCATAACAGACATAATTGTAAAACAAATTGCTAAATTAAAATTTATCTTTTCCAATAACCTCAACAGGGTTGCATTTATTACATAGTGACAGAACTCCTATATTTCTCAAAGCAGCGGGAAAATGGCCTCAGGTATGAATTTAAGAGGAACTTTCAGAAATTATTTTGTTTATTATGGAATTTTTTGGGCCTGAAAGGCTCATATCTTTACAGCAAAGGGCAGCGCCCTTTAGCAGAAGGAGTTCTCATGAAAACCTTTTTTTCTTCCTGGCAGTTTTTTGCGCTCGGATCAGCTTTCTTCGCAGCGCTCACAGCAATCTTCGGTAAAATAGGTGTTACACGCATTAATTCTGATTTAGCCACTTTCATTCGAACCATTGTAGTTATCTTTGTATTAGCACTTTTGCTAACGATTCGCGGGGAATGGAAATTCGAGCATATTCCGCGAACATCGCTTGTTTTCCTGATACTTTCGGCAATTGCCACTGGTTTTTCATGGGTCTGCTATTATCATGCACTACAGATCGGACCGGCAAACAGGGTAGCGCCTATTGACAAATTAAGTGTTGTTCTGGTTATCATTTTTGCCACCGTTTTTCTTCAGGAAGCATTGACATGGAAAGTTGCGCTCGGTGGACTTCTGATAACTGCAGGTGCGGTTGTGCTGGCTTTCTGATATCTTGCTTGTCAGTCGATATATTAAACTTTCATTTCTTATTCTCTACTAAATGCAGGCAGGTATTTGTCTAAAAACTGACAAGATTATGTAGGCTTATGCTGATTAAACAAGATTTTCAGAACTAATTTTGTTTAAAAAACCACCTAATTAAAGAATTCTATATTGTTTAGTTGATTTAGTTTTGATTATCAAGTCATTGTGATTACTTTATTTTACGATCCTCTATATTTTTATGATGAATTTATTTGGAATCTTTAAACAAATGCTTCTGTGCCGTTACAAAATAATTTTGCTATGTACGTTGCCACCGATACTCTTATTCGCTTTAACACTATTAACTACTCCGTCGCCGTTTGTGGTTATTCCAAATGCAAGAATTGGATTTACTCCGTACTGCGATACAATTGAAAAGGGAAACTCGGAAATTAATCTATTCCATACAGATTCCGCTTTATCATTTGGATATACTTTGAAAGAGGGGTTTCCATACCCTTATGCTGGATTATCGGTAAATACAGGTCGTGATACTATTAATCTTAGCCAGTATAACCGTTTTATAATCACGCTCAAAGCAAACTTTACAGAATCAATCCGGCTATTTGTCCTTACCTTTGAAGACTCTATCACAAAACCTCAAACTCCATTATCGTATCGATATAATGAGATACAGATTCCTGCTCAAAAAGTATTGAAAACCTATAGCTTCAAATTTTCAGATCTGACTACTCCGACCTGGTGGTTTGAGAGAAATAAAATTTTACCCAATCAATTGCAAAGAGCTGATTTTTCAAAAGTAACAGCAATCAATCTCAATAACGGCTATTCTATCAATTTAAACAGAAGCGACACGCTTATCATTACTAAAATGAAGTTCGTTCATAGCAATCAGATTTTGTTCTTATATTCAGGCTGTATCTTTTTGTGCTACTATGCTGTTCTGCTTATGATTGTACGGAAAAAACGTAAACTAAAAACCCTGGTGCAGGTAATTCCCTACGAAATAGTTGATATTGAAAGCAGTTCAGATGAAGAACTGAGTAATGTGGTATCATTTCTTGCCTCTAATTTCAACGACCCGGATCTTTCGGTTCAAAAAACTGCTGAAAAAACAGGCATGTCAGTTTACAAAGTGCCATCAGTTATAAAAGAGAATTTTAACTGCTCATTTAAAGAATATCTTAATAAGATCAGAATCGAAGAAGCTAAACGATTGCTTTCAAATACCGATCGTCGTGTAACCGAAATCGCGTTTGCGATAGGGTACAACAGCCCACCTCATTTTAACCGGCTTTTCAAAGAGTTAAACGGACAGTCTCCCCGTGAATTTAGGGAAAAAGTCAAGAGCGCCTCTTTCCAGGGGCTTAAAAGAGCCATAAAATGAAGTTCCATTTAAAGATCAATTAAAATATCAATTCATTAAAAATTACTCCAAAAAAGATCAAGAGATTTCCAAATAGTGAAAAGACCTGTTTTGTGTGATTTGGTATCTTAAATTTGAACACACCCTGGTAATAGGTCTTAATGTTTATTTAATATTCCCGGGGACAAGGTCATCTACATTCACTTTAAGGAGCTTGAAATGTTTACTAAAAAACTTCTTATATTTTGCATTGTATTCCTGTTCTCTTTCCAATCACTACACTTTGAGGCTGGAACCATGAGTAAAACAACCGTATTCGGTTTTAGCCAGAGTGGTGTTTACAGCAACATGGATTCGCAAATAGCTAGATTGCTTCCGGACATAACTATTCGGGCGTGGTCAAAGTGGATCAAAGAAGGAACTTCAGCAAGCGATTTTAACAAGGATGCGATAGCTGCATATAAACAGAACAATATCACTCTTATCGGTGGATTGACAGCAACGGTCTATTTTTATGATGAAGCGGCTGATTCTGCTGAGTTCAAGGATATGGTTACTCGCGATGTAGATAATTTACTCGTGCCGCATTCATATATTTCTGAAGGTGCATACCGGGGGAATATGGCTAACCCGAAGTTTCGTCAGTATATAATCAATCTTGCCAAACTGCAGATTGATGCTGGTGTGGATGGAATTTTTTTTGATGAAGTCAATGCGGGATACGGTGGGAGTACCTTTGATGGAAATGAGGGGTACGATGATTATCATCTGAAAGATTTCAATCGGTTTCTGGCAGCAAAACACCCGGATTTTACAACTGAACAGTGGTTTAGTGTTTACAAAATGGAACCATCGAACTTTCTGAATAAAAATCAGCCTCTTGATGATATTGAGAAAAATTTTAATTATAGAAATTATCTGGCAAAAAACGGATGGAAACAGTATTCACCCGATAATCCGCTTGCGCTTATATGGGGTTATACAAATAATAATCGCCCGGCAGAAGAAAGGTCCTCTTTTGTCGAAGAATACACCACTGATGTCTACTGGAAAGAGATTGTTACTGCTGCTCGTGATTATGCCCGTCAGAAATACAGTAAAGAAATTCTTATTACATCAAATGGAATATTCCCCTATGTCGATTTTAACTCAGTTGGTCTTTATAATTACAATATTGATGATGATGGGAATGAAGCGAAATATGTGCCTGTAAAACAGGGACACCTGGATGGTTCTGTATCTTTAAGTACTGTTTTCCGTAAACTTTATCAGAGGAATAAGAAGATTGCTGGTAATGTCCCTTGCGTTTTATTTATTGACTGGCCGACAGATATGATGAAAAATTATAACGGATTTACTGTATCAGAGAAAATGGATTACTGGAGAATTTATGCAGCTGAAGCGTATAGCCACGGTCTGTTTTTCGCGTTTCATCTGAAAACATCGATAAGTAGTGATCCGACAGCAAAAAAGGCCGGCGTCCTTGATTCATTAGCCGATTACGCATCATTTTACAAATCGAATAGAGTGCTATTCGAAAATTGCAATTTGACTGATACTGTACCGGAAGTATCCTCAAAAAACATAACCGCAACATTAGTATCACAAACGGATTCAGCAAGGTATTTACTTCATGTTGTAAATCACAATTATGAAAACAGCATTAAACCACAGTTCAATGTGACTTTGACTGTCCCCTGTGCATTAGCAGCAAAAAGAATGCGCCTTTATTCACCTGATAGAAAGGAACCGCTCGATTTGCCGTATCAGAAAACTGGTAATAAAATTTCCTGCACGATAGATACCCTTTGGTATTATTCTATTATAGCAATTGAAAACAATGATGCTGCCGTAATCAAAAATTCACAGCGGCTGCAAAAAACTTTTGATGGAAAAACATCACCAGTAAATTTACTTGGAAGATGTATAAACGTAAGGCAGAAGAGCTTACTCCCAAAAGCAGAAACTTTCTCATCCGGCGTTTATATTGTCAATAGAAAAAGCGTTAAGCTTGTGAAGTGATTGAGAGTGTTAGATGCTTTTTTTTTGCCAAAATCTCCTTTGTTTGAGGTGAGGAGATCCGATTCCAATCAGTGTATCTCAAATTTCATGAACTATTATCTTCAACCAGGGATTTGAATTAAGAGCGTGATCCCAGGTTGTCGATGATAAACTCAAGATGACTGGTATGTGTATAGTTGTTATAATTCTCTCATTCATATTAAAAGCAGTATCGATTTAGAAAGAGCATTAAAGCAAAGATTTGGAAAAAAGGTATATGCTTGAAAGGGTAGAAGTAGAACTCTTTTGAGCACTATTTCCCCAGACATTTTTATCTTTTGCCATAGGAAATCAAGATAGTGTCTGGGGATTTATTGATAAACCAGATTGCCAAAACTGTAGCTGGTACCCAGTCAAAAGCTAATGAGTTTTTATAGTGTCCCGCTTCCTCTGAATTCGATTAAATTGACAACTTATTCTTGATAGTATATATTAACAAAAGTTATATGGATAATATAAAGCTGTCGGATAAGCTTCACGAACGGCCATAGAGAAAAAGATTTTTAATTACAGTATCTAAGTAAATCCAGTTCGCTATACTATACTGTTTTTATAAAAAGGCTCCCATCACCTGAAAACCCTGAAAAGGAATACAGATGAAAACTAATAATTATGACAAAAGAATTATAGAAGCTCTGCTGCAATTTTCTCTAATTTTAACAGTTTTAATTAGTTGCTTCTTTTGTTCCTGCATAAATCGTGAAGAAAGTGAAGCGGTAGAAGATGCATCAAGAAACCTAAAAAATAAAACCACAGGTTTTATTTACAACGTTATACCAGCAGATCAAAACGCATCTATTACTCCTGAATACAGTACAGCAATTAATACTTTTTCCGTGAACTTGCTTCGCGAAGTTTATAAAGACCCACTTTTTGTAAATGGTAATCTTGTATTGAGCCCTTTTAGTGTAAGCCGTTGTCTTGCAATAATTACTGATGGAGCAACTGGAAAATCAAAAAGTGAGCTGTTAGAAGCCCTTGGCGGGCAGGCTGCATTAGATGATGCACAAAATGCATTGTCAGAATTACTTTATGCTGATAATTCTGTCGTTCTGCAATGTGCTGATGCTGTTTGGATTGACTCATCAAAATTTTTACTAAATCAGTCATTTAAACAAAAAGCAAATACCAAATATGGTGTGGAGTGTAAAGGATTGAATTTCAGTGATACAAAGAAAAGTGCTGAAAGTATAAACAGCTGGGTAAGTACAAATACAAATCAATGCATTAAAGAAGTGATAGATGCAAACTCAATTCATCCACTCACGGTATTTTTTCTGACAAATGCTATTTACTTTAAAGCTGACTGGACTTCTCCTTTTGATATTACCAAAACCCGATCCGAGCCGTTCTATTCACCAAGCGGCACTGTCTCTGCCGATATGATGAGCTCGGGTTATCGCCACGAAACCCGCAAAACATCAGTGTACGAAAATGCTAAAATTTATTATGGTACTTCAAAAAAGGAATTCTTTTACCTCGATATCTACATGCCCACAACTGTTTCGATTGAAGAGTTCTTACAAAATAGCTGCTTATCAGCACTTTCGAGTAAAGATACTTTCGGTATCGGAGCCCTGAGAATGCCTAAATTCTCATTTAAAAGTAATGTCGATTTGAAACCTATGATGAAAAAACTGGGCATTGAAGAGGTTTTTAACCAGAATAATTCGGATCTTTCGGGTATTGCTCAAAACGCAAGAGATTCAGATAGTGTACAGATTTACATAGAACAGATAAGGCACTTTGCAGGAATTGAAACTGATGAAGAAGGAACGAAGGCCTATGCTTCTACAGTTATAGCCGGCATAGGTACCAGTGGCACTAATGTTCCGGATGTAGTCCTTAACAAACCATTTGTCTATTTTATCCGCGCAGGTAAAAACGGGTTAATCCTGTTCGCAGGGGTAGTTAACAGGCCAGATAGGAATTAGTCTCACAAAGTACACAGAGAAAAGAAATAGGTGAAAACCGAACAATGTGCGCTTATCTGTCTTCCATTTGTGCTCTCAGTGGTCTCCGTGAGATATTTCTTTACACCTCTGACAGGAATTAGTCTCACAGAGTACACAAAGTACACAGAGAAAAGAAATGGGTGAAAACCGAACAATGTGCGCTTATCTGTCTTTCCTTTGTGTTCTCAGTGGTCTCCGTGAGATATTTCTTTACATCTCTCACAGGAATTACTCTCACAAAGTACACAAAGTACACAGAGAAAAAGAAATGGGAGAAAACCGAACAAGATGCGTTCTACCTGTCTCCCCTTTGTGTCCTCAGTGGTCTCCGTGAGAGATATTCCGAATTGTTAGCAATCACTCAAGTGATCTCCGTGAGTGGCGAAGGGGTCATCAATGAACCATTACTGGTCTTGTCGTAAAGTTGTCAACTTTGAGTAAATAAACGTACATCCCTTTTACCAAATTGTCGGCCTTGAACTTTACTATATGCTTGCCTGAAGGAAATCTTCTACCCGCCAGTTCACCAATCTCTTTCCCAAGAAGTGAATACACCTTTAACGATACAAACGATTCATTGGACAGATCAAAGCTAAGCATTGCAGAACCATTGCGGTGGATAACATGGAATGCTTTCTCTGAATATGTTTTGTGATACGGTATGTCAATTACCTTTACTTCATCCTGTTTAAACAGATTCAGATTTACCGATTCACCCATCTTTTTATATCCTGCAGCATCCGGATGCAGGCCATCATTCTGAAAACATGCTATCCCTAATTTCGATGTGTCTGTTGAACTCCGTGTCAATTTATCAAAGTCGATGATCGAATCGTAGAAGCCGCCAGTGCGGATCCATTTGTTAATCGCTTGACGACATGATTCACTGTACTGATTATAGTAACTATTCCCTTTAAAAGCCATGATGGTTGCACCGTACACCTTCATGTCTTTAGCGTGTGCATCAGAAATCATCTGTTTGTAAGCATTTATAAGACTATCTGCCATTTTCGTTGCGCCGCTGGCACTATTTACTCCACCGATATCGTTAACACCTATAAAGATAATAACCCAGCGTACACCTTGTTGATCCAGGATATCCCTTTTAAAACGGCTTACTCCTGTTGGCCCCAATCCACCTTGTAGAACGCAGTTACCTCCGATACCCAAATTAAGCACACCTACCTGTTCGGTAGCCGAATTTGTAATAAGACGTTCAGACAAAATGTCGGGCCATCTGTTCTGCTGATCGGTCGTTGATCCTCGTCCATCAGTGATAGAGTTGCCAAGGATTGCTACTGCAGCAGCGCTTTCTGGTGCCCATACATCAATTCCATTTATTACATACCAGTGCTCAGTTTTAATCGCTCCACTGAAATCAGCTGATGTCGTCTTGTCACCTGCAAGCAGGTAGGAAGTAGTGCGAGATCCGGGATGGCCAGTCGTAGTAGGGGAGGTTTGTCCAAAATAGATAGTGATCGCAATATTCATTCTTGGGGATAGTTTAAACGCCACGGGATCAGAAATAACTGACGAATTCGCATCCATTGTGACCGATGAATTACCGTTGAATTTTAATTGTTTGATAGTGGATGCATTAACAGCGCTTCCTGCAGTGACGACAGCAATATTGGCCGAATTAATTTTAACTGAGCTGGTGCTGAAATCATTGGAGAATTTAAGCCGAACGGTATCTCCTCCTATTGAAACCCTGACTATCTGTCGAAAAGTGTTGTTTGTTAAACCTGGTGAAGGAGGCATATTGCTCTGTTCCACTAACATTGGGGCTGTACTCCATGTACCCACCCATTTTTTTGCGTTGGAATCAGCTTGAATTGATATGTGCAATAAACATAATATGCACGATGCAATCAGTATTGAGTATGGATAGTGATTTTTTATTGTGATCAGCTGTCTGTTTTTCATTTTTAAGGAGCCCTTCGCTTCTATTGGAAAATCATGTTGTATATATTGAATTGAAATCCAAAAAAACACCAATTTAATATAAACACACATTACTAATTATGCATTGTTTTTAGTTCTACGATCGATTTCAAAAGATCGCATCACAGAATGTAGCGGTTCATCGCGTTTCCTTAGGTGATAGTAAAACAAGCTACCCGCTGATCCTAAGCTCCCAGTCGAAGGATGAACACATTGAATATCAACTTATTTTCATTGATAGGGAATGGGAGATCGTTAGGACCATTTTACAAGGAAATTTAGTGATAAATTCAGGTTATCTGCGTCTCCCCCTCGGTTATCTGCGCTTCCCCCCTGGTAATCTGCGTCTCCCCCTAAGTCATCTACCGTTCCCCCTTGGTGATCTGAATCTCCCCCTGAGTAATCTGCGTCTCCCCCTGAGTAATCTACCCTTCCCCCGATAATGGAACACCCAGATTCCTTATCTTTTTTGGAATAAACTTCACTTTCGTACCAAGAATAAGTTTCGAAGATAGTAAAAGAAGACTATTATAGACTCAAATTGTCTATTTGAAGGTAAAAATTAACTAATTGTGAATAAAATCATTTGAAGAACATTGAGATATGTATCTTTTTACCATTGAAAACTTGTAATACAATATCACTGCGGTCCCCTAAACCTAATCTCTTCAAAAAAAAAACGCCCGTATGTTGCCATACGAGCGGTTTTTTCATTTATATATGATTAACGTGTCATACTTTCTCAATGACAGGGACTTTTTGGGTCAAAGGTGTACTGGAGGTATCTTTGGATGCAAGTGCAACTGGTACACGAAGCTTGTAAAAAGACCTGTATACAAAGTAGAATGCTATCAGAAGAAAGCCAACTGCAAGATACGGTGCTACTTTTCCAACCATTCCGCTTATTGCAATCTCCATGGCAAGAAGTCCAAAAAGAGTAGTGAACTTGATGATCGGGTTCAGTGCAACCGATGATGTATCTTTGAACGGATCACCAACGGTATCACCGATAACTGTTGCTGCATGAAGAGGTGTACCTTTTTCTTTAAGATCAACTTCAACAATTTTCTTTGCATTATCCCAGCATCCACCGGCATTGGCCATAAAAACTGCCTGGAAAAGACCGATGACTGCGATCGATATCAGATAGCTGATAAAGAATGCTGCAGGAGCAGCTGTTGAACCCGGAGCAGAGAAAAATGCGAATGCAAGAGTAAAGGCAAAGATTGCTCCGAATATGTTGATCATACCTTTTTGTGCGAACTGGGTACAGATCTTAACAACTTCCTTTGAGTTCTCAACCGATGCTTTACCAGTTGCTTTGTCGAGATCGATATTTTTCTTAATATACTCAACTGTTCTGTAACTTCCAGCGGTAACCGCTTGTATTGATGCACCAGTAAACCAGAAAATTACTGCACCACCACAGATAAAACCAAGCATAGTGTAGGGGTTAAGAATGTTAAGAATTGATTCCGGATCTACACCAAGCGTATTCTTCAGAACCAGAATTAGTGAGAAAATCATCGTTGTAGCACCAACAACCGCTGTACCGATAAGAACAGGTTTCGCTGTTGCTTTGAATGTATTTCCCGCGCCGTCATTTGCTTCAAGATAATGCTTTGCACGTTCAAAATCAGGTGTGAAACCGAACTCTTTTTGAATTTCGCCCGGTACCTTAGGATCTTCTTCGATAAGCGACAATTCATAAACTGACTGTGCGTTATCAGCAACCGGACCATAACTGTCAACTGCGATGGTCACTGGACCCATACCCAGGAAACCAAATGCAACAAGACCGAATGCGAATATCGATGGATAATCCATTAAATCGCCAAGCCCAAATTGTGATGCCAAATACGCAACAAACATAAGGAGAAAGAAGACGATTCCGATCCAGAAAGCGCTGAAATTACCTGCTGTCAATCCGCTGAGAATTGTTAATGACGCGCCACCTTCACGTGATGCAGTAACGACTTCCTGAGTATGTTTTGCTTTGGGACTGGTGAATACTTTTGTCAACTCAGGGATCAATGCTGCACCTAAAGTACCGCAGCTGATTATTGTTGAGAGAACAAGCCACAAATTTTTATCTGGAAGATCACCGAGTAACCAGTAGCTGACTGCATAAGTCACAATTATAGATAAACCGGAGGTGATCCATACAAGATGTGTAAGAGGACTTTCAAAATCAATCATATCACGCTTTTTGTACCGTATTTTACTTACTACATCATTGATTTGATAAGCGAATATTGAGGTGAGGATCATTAGTAACACGCATTACGAATATCCAGATAATAAGGTTGATTGATATTCTTTAAATACACCAAGAAGTATGAAACTTACAAGTGCAACACCGGTTACGCCATAGGTTTCGAAACCGTCAGCAGTAGGACCAACACTGTCACCTGCATTATCACCTGTACAGTCTGCAATAACCCCGGGGTTACGCGGATCATCTTCTTTAATATTAAAAACGATTTTCATGAGATCAGAACCGATATCTGCAATCTTTGTAAAGATACCACCGCAGATACGAAGCGCACTTGCACCAAGCGATTCACCGATTGCAAATCCAATGAAACATGCACCGGCAAGTTCTTTTGGCATGAAAAGAAGAATGACAAGCATCAAGAACAAGCTCAACACTTACAAGTACAACACCGATACTCATACCTGCCTGCAAGGGAATATTCAGAAGATCAACAGGACTGCGTTTCAGTGATGCAAAAGCCATACGGGAGTTTGCAAATGTATTGATTCTGATACCAAACCATGCAACACCATAAGATCCAAGGATACCAATAACTGACCAGGCAAGGATCACTAAATACATGTGCTGCGGTCATGTGCTGAAGATAACCAAAGTAGAATGCGATACATAGACCGATAAGAATTTCAAGGATTATAAGGAATTTACCCTGCTGGATCAGATACGTTTTGCAGGTTTCGAAAATCAATTCACTCACCGCAAGCATCTTTGAGTGTGCACCTAAGATTTTTTGTCTGGAAGTACTTGTAAATACCAAAAACAGTCCCAGACCGCAGACTGCAAGACCGATATAGAGCAATATACGATGAAGAATGAGTGATAAGATCTTCAGGAATAACAAGATCTGCTTCACTGGCGAAACAGTTGCCAATGAATAATAACAGTAAAGCTAACGGAAAGAAAAACGGAATCCCCTTTGTTATTTTTAAGTGATGGTGCATAAACATAACTCCTCGGATTGTGTTGGTTTTCAAAATCATACGTAATCTCAACTAAAGCAGTCTCCAATAGGTATACGGATGACAATATTTAATATAGGAATAAGTAAGTCAGGGCTTTCTTAAAAAGAGGGATAAATGTGTTAAAAAAAAGTAAAAGATATCTTGCCTCATTTTAAAATATCTGGATTTCCGGTACAGACACAGTTTGCGTTTTAACGGATATAAAATTGTTATGAATTCTATAGAATACCGCTTAAGTATACAGTTTATTATATATAAATGAAATATCGGTTGTGCAGCAGCAACTATCGGGATAAGTTCAGAATTGCTTGATAAATAAAATAGACAGAAATGTACTTTTCTCAAAAAATATGCGTTGCCTTTACTGGTATGTAAAGGACAAAGTTAACACAGAGATTGTATGTTTAGGAATAAAGAAATTTTAATAGGCATACATAGAGGAAAATAGTTTCGAAATCCCTGCGTAATATTCCTAACCTGAATCAAATAATAGACCGGATTGTTTGAAATTCTTAATTTGGCAATAGTATGCGAACCATATCCCAATACAATACCGAACTGAAACTGAAAGGTTTCAACGTCTTTCAAATAGAGAAAGACAGTAATGCCACACGTGTATATAGCAGAAAAGACTTTTACAAAATTTGTCTAACTACAGGCAAGAGTATAATTAATTATGCTGATAGAAGTTTTGAGGTTGAGGGAACTATACTGTTTTTTGGAAATCCGCATATTCCGTATTCATGGGAAACTCTTTCCAGAAAATACATAGGATATACGGTGTTGTTTTCTGAAGACTTTCTACTTCCCAACATCCGCACAGAGAGTTTACAAAAATCATCACTGTTTAAACTTGACGGAACACCTATTTTTATAATCACCGATGAACAGCGTCATTTTTTAAATAGCATTTTTATAAAAATGATTGAGGAACAACAATTTGATTATCAATACAAAGATGATTTAATCCGCAATTATATTAACCTGATTTTACACGAAGCTCTAAAATTACAGCCCTTCAAAAATTATCATACCAATATCAATGCGGCAGAACGACTCACCTCTGTATTTTTGGAATCGCTCGAAAGACAATTTCCCATTGAAAGTACAGCCAAACCGTTGCGGTTGAATACTGCTAAAGATTATGCTGAATATCTATCGGTACACGTTAACTATCTTAATCGCTCTGTAAAACAAGTGACTGGGAAATCTACCACTTCGCATATATCAGAAAGAATAGTAAATGAGGCGAAAGCATTGTTACAACATACCAATTGGAATATTTCTGAAATTGGTTATGCTTTAGGTTTCGAATATCCTACCTACTTCAATAATTTCTTTAAAAAACATACCGGAAAAACTCCTTCTTCTGTACGAGTTCAGTAAAAAGTTTGATTTTTATAATTATCGGTTTGAAAAGCGTTAACAACGTAGTTGCTGGATTTATGATTTTTTAACTATACATTCAACAATCAAAGGAGGTCCGGTATGAAAATGGCGGTGACATTTACAATTATGTCTATTTTACTTTGTGGACAGGTTAGCGCACAAGTCAAAAGTCAAACATCAAACCAAAAGAGGGGAAGTATGGAACAGACAAAACAAAAGGAGCATTATACCTTTCAATTAAGTGATAATGTGATCAGGCAAAAAGTGACATTTAAAAACCGTTATGGCATTTCTTTAACGGGTGATTTATACATTCCAAAAAATCGTGGAAACGAACCGATGGCTGCACTTGCAATTAGTGGCCCTTTCGGTGCGGTAAAAGAACAATCGTCCGGATTGTATGCGCAAAATATGGCCGAGCGCGGTTTTATAACTCTTGCATTCGATCCGTCCTTTACCGGTGAAAGTGGTGGCGAGCCCCGTCATGTGGCTTCACCAGACATAAATACCGAAGATTTCAGTGCCGCAGTGGATTGTCTCGGATTACAACCATTTGTCGACAGAAACCGAATAGGTGTCATTGGTATCTGTGGCTTTGGTGGGATGGGGTTGAACGCAGCAGCTATAGACAAACGTATTAAAGCCGCTGCAACCACCAGCATGTATGACATGTCACGGGTTATGGCAAAGGGTTATTATGATAAGTTGACCGTTGGACAACGTACGCAAATGCTGGAACAAATGAGTCAGCAACGTTGGGAAGACGCGAAGAAAGGGACTCCCACTCCCGGCCCACGCAATTTACCTGAAAAGCTGGAAGGAACTGAAAGCCAGTTTGTAGTCGATTATTTCAATTACTACCGTACTCCGCGTGGTTTTCATCCAAACTCGCCAAATTCAAACGGGTCATGGACAGCTACAAATCCGATCTCGTTCATGAATTTTCCGCTGCTGACATATATTAAAGAAATTTCACCACGACCAGTTTTGCTGATTGCCGGTGAAAAAGCGCACTCACGATATTTCAGTGAAGATGCCTATAAAGCAGCGGCAGAACCGAAAGAGTTGATGATTATCCCGAATGCTGTTCACGTTGATTTATACGACAAAGTAAACGTTATACCCTTTGATAAATTGGAAACCTTTTTTAAAAAGAATTTGAAGTGAATGACGAAAACAAATTAGTTGATGTTATCCGCGGCAAATTAAAAACGTTCCTTGTGGCAAAAAACGTTCTGGCGTTAATCGGGAAATGGCCTACGCTTGTCTATAGATTTCGGCCTGAGAAAGACAGATGCGAAGAATGCATAGCGTAACCAGCCCACAGTACACGCATGCCGGGCGAAAAACTTGCCACAATTTATGTTATAAAAATAGGCTCGTGCTTGCGTTTGGCTGGCACGAGCCTTCTGATTTTTATAGTCAAATTTATATAGCATTGATATTATTGTTCTAAAATTCATTGATTTCTAATATAACAGCTCGCAGTCTACGCTGAGTTTATGGGCGCCTCGGATAAAGCCCCTGGATTATACAAAATAAGAGTGATTAAAAGACTTCAACTTTAAAAAACTTTTTAGGATCTTTTCTGATCTCTTCAAGTAATAAACGTAAATTTTCAGTTGTTTTTTTAAGATCTAAAGCAAGTGAAGTGTCACTGACCAGTGTCCCGGCAGTACCTTCTCCATTATTAATTTTATCCAGCAATAATGAAATGCGGGCAATTGTCATACTTAGATTCTCATCCATGCTTTTAAGCGGGTCAACCAGTCTACCTTGTATAGTCTGGCCGGGTTTAATCGGACCACTTGACACACTGCCGCGGATCAGCTCGACATATTTACTTCCCAAAAGTCCGACCGCCTTTACCTCCGCAGATGCATCACGATGGAGAAATGGCTGGAATTTCTTCCCGATTTTAATAAATACTACTTCACTGTTTGGAATTATATCAATTTTCTGAACACTTCCCGCTGTAACTCCCTGAAGCCAGACAGGTGCACCGGTTTTTAACCCCCCAACATCCTCGATCATTATCCGTAAAGAGATCTGACGCTGAAATATTGAATAAACCAGATCAGAAAAAAAGATGGTGAATACGACCAGAGAAATGACAATAGAGATAAAGACAGCAAGCCTGAGTTCCGCCCAGGATAGAATATGTCTTGTTGTAGATTGTTGCATTTTTTTCACATCCCAGATAAAAGATTCAAATACACTAAAGTAAAAGCAAACAGAACGCTGGTTATAATCTGTCAATAATATACTGATACGGTCTTAAGAAATCCTGTAACTGAGGAACCGTGGAGTGCAGGAATCCTTCTTTGTCACCATCGAAAAGAATAATGCCATCCTTAAGAAAAATGAATCTGTACGCCAGCATGAGTGCATCGAAAATCTCATGTGTTACCACAATACATCCCTTTCCTCCGGTAGCAAGTTGCGCGATAAGAGACCGGATAATATCGGCATTAATCGGATCAAGTCCGCTTGTCGGTTCATCATACAGATTCATTTCAGCTTCGGAAACAGCAAGGGATCGGGCAATAGCAACCCTTCGCTTCATTCCACCACTTAACTGTTCCGGCATCAGCAGACCCGCTGTCTTCAGGTCAACAGTTTTGAGAAGTCTATCTACCTGCTCATCTATTTCATCTAGTGATAAATTGGTATGCTCTCTATAATAGAATGCCACATTGTCTTTTACTGAAAGAGAATCAAAAAGCGCGCCTTCCTGAAATACAATACTGAACTTTAATCTGATTTTGTCTAATCTGTCACTTTTAAGTTGCGATAAATCATTGCTATCAATAATAACCTTACCACTATCGGGGGGTAATAATCCGAGGATCAATTTAAGAATAGTGGTTTTTCCCGCTCCACTTGGACCAAGTATCGCCACCCGCTCATCAAACTTAATAGTGAAGTTTAGATCCTTCAATACCGGCCGGTCTTCCTGCCATAACCAGATATTTTTAAACTGTATCATGATTTTTCCTAAGGCATAAAAATCCAGATTATTTTGGTTATCAGGAAATCCGTAATCATAACAATGACGGTGGAAAGAACATACGCCTGAGTAGCAGAGCGTTTAAGCCCACTGCTGCCCCCCTGCGAAGTCAATCCTACATAACAGCTGATGGTTGCAATGATATAGCCAAATACAAATGGCTTAACAACTCCGAAGACAGTATTCTTAAGATTCAGAATCGATCGAATTGAGCTCCAGTACATAGCTGGATCAGTGTGGTACTGATATGAAGTGATAATAAACCCTCCATAAATAGCAGAAAAATCCCCGATAAAGGTTAACGATGGAAGCATGAGAAGGGCACTTGCAATTCGCGGGGTGACAAGCTTTTTGTAAGGATTCACTCCAAATGCCTGCAAGGTATCGATCTGCTGTCTCTGAACCATTCCCGCCAACTCTGCACTGACCCCTGAACCAACCCTGCCTGCAAAAATCAACCCCAGAGTAATGGGAACAATCTCTCTTATCACTGAAACACCAATAACTCTTCCCACTTCACTTTCCAAACCAAGCCCTTCAAATTGATTAAGCACTTGAATAGAAAGCGCCATACCAATAACAAAGGTCGTTATCAAAGAAATAATTAAAGAGCCTGGACCAGAGTAATTCATCTGCTCTACTATCTCCTGCACATAAAGAGGCTTTTGGATAAAACCAATTGTGCCAAGAAAACAGAGGCGATAGTATCCACCTAATGCTAAGAAGAAGCGTTTCAATAACAAGTACTCCGAAGGTAAATGTTTGTGTAGCTGATTCCCTGGTTTGTGCGATCAGCAAAGATCGTTAACCATAAACACAAAGGGAATTGCGATTCAATTTCGCCATTCGATTGAATCGCAACTATCAAACCATAAAATTTGGGGCGTTTAGTTAAATGCGTTACTGAGTACGTCCCGAAAATTCGGGGTCATTTGCTCGTTAGGGGATGTCCATACTTGCGATGTATAGAAAAATTAATTGTAAACGATTGCCTTTTTGATCTTTTCAGAAGTGGTATTGTCTGTCAAATACCTTATTATCTCAAGTGAAAAATCAATTGCAGTTCCAGCGCCTCTGCTTGTGATAACATTTTTATCACATACGACTGACTGCTCAGTATAGATCGATTCCTTTATGTTTTCTTTTGAACCCGGATGACAGGTTGCCTTCATGCCCTTAAGAATACCTGCTTTTGCAAAAACCGATGGGGCCGCACAGATTGCCGCGCACATTTGCCCCCTTGAAAACAGATCCTTTACTTTTTCTATTACTAACGGTGAGTTCGTGAGATTTGTTGTTCCTGGTTGGCCTCCGGGAAGTATGATGCCATCCACAGATCCCGTAAAGGTCTCAAGCAGACTGTCTGCAGATAATTCAATACCGTGTGATCCACGAACCGTAAGTGACTTCAATCCAAGAACACTCACTTGTATCTGCGCACGTCTTAAAAGATCTATAGGTGTTACAGCTTCAACTTCTTCAAAACCTTCAGCCAGGACGGTGATTACATGAGCCATATCTATTCTCCTCAAGTTAAAATGTAATTTTGAAAAAGTGATTTTTATGGTGCATGAGAACTGATTGAGAAATCAATGCTTTTAAAAGTAAATAACCGTTTTCGTTTGAATGCACTTTAGATGTCTTATTGCCAGATTTAACGAAAATAAAATTTTGATCGGTGGGAAGGCAAACAGTAATGGATGCTATGCCCTCAGATGTAATGAACAGGGTGTCATCTTTAAAAGTCCCATTAACATACCGGTGATCTGCCACTTCGCTGATTGTCCATCCCACTACATGGGGTGGGGTATTGTGTACTCCGGGTATAAACGTCCATTGTATTGGATTACTATCAGGAAGTTTCCATGTCCTGATATAGTTACAAAACGTTGAATACTCCTTATCCCGGTAGTCAAACCCATGTTCCTCATCAGGGTAACTCTTTCGAAATACATTGACTCCAAAAGAATTGACCTGGTCAAGAAATTGATTTACTATATCAATAGGATACAGACGGTCTTTTCCTGCGTTTACATTGTAAATTGGACGGGCTTTTATGTTCTCAGTAAATGTTATTCCCAATTGCGGAAGCATACCCCCAAATCCTGAAACAGCAAAAAATCCGGCAAATGGATAATTGATGCAGTTTGCTGCAGCCCAGCATCCTGTCGCTCCATCTGAAACTCCCGATAGGAATATTTTTCGAGGGTCAATAGGATATTTCATTGACATATATCTGACTGTCTGCAAAATCCGGTCAAGACCGGCCGCATCCCACCAGCGGCAATACCTGTTTGCTGACGGACTCGCGAGAAAAAGTTCCATGCTGTCCCCGAGCGGCTTTAACATCTCGTAGGCTTTTTCCCCTTTGTTGTTGTTTTCTGTACCAGTACCCCCGTGCAGGTAAATTATTAACGGGTAAAGCGTATCTGTACTTATTTTTTTTGGTGTGCTATACCCAAGTAAATAAGGAACACCTGTGGAATCATGAAGCGTATCGCAAAACGTACCGCTTTTTGATTCTCTGTGCAATATCGAAAAGAATGAATCGATGGTGCTTTTTTGTATGTACGTATATGTCCTGGCAACTGAATCGGTTGGATTGATATACCAGTCCGCAAATTTATTTATGGAGAATGTTGCCGAATCCTGCTTACAGTTAATAACGGTAAATAAGAAAATAATCAAAAGGAATTTCAAATAATGTCTGGAGTTTTTCATGTCCTTTAATCAAGATCCTCTGCAATTTTAATATATTTGTCAATACCAAGAATCGAAATAATCTCCTCAATATCTTTATTCAATCTCAAAAGTACTAAAGTTCCTCCTTTGGCACTGCACCTCTTGTGGAAATTAAGTATAGTGGTAATTGCGCTTGAATCGAGATACGTTGCATCACTCAAATCAAGAGCAATTAACAAATTATTATTCCGTTCAACCTCATCAAAAATTTGTTTTACTTTAAAGAGGTTTTGAATGATAAACTCACCAGTAATGGAAATAATACGCCAATTATTATGATTTTTTACTGAAACAGAAACAGATCCATTTTTCATTATAGCTGTTCTACTGTGTTGAGTTAGGATTTATAACTGATCGAAATATCACTTCAAAAAAGTATATCATTTTAACAAGTAGAAATAGATAATAATTAACAGCCATCTTACATGCAACAGGAAATCAAGTACCTAGTTGATATATCTGATTTTGCAACCAGTCTTTTTCAGGTTGACGATGCATGGTTGAGAAATGAACTCTGTTTTATTTGCTTTTTTATTTAAGACTTTTAAATATGAAGAATTTCTGCTTGTTACGATCAAAAGCTCATTTTGCCCTTTCGATATTCCTGTAAACAGTGTGTCATTTCTGTTTACAATTTTACAAATATTTTGATATCCTGAGGTTAATAATGAAAAACTCTGGACACATTGCATAGAGTCTATAATTTTGTACGATTTATGGAAAACGTGTGATGCAGATGTTGCATCTATAAACATTTGTATATCTGATAAAACTTGCGGTGGGACTGTGTAAAGAACCGCATCAAACGTATGGCTTCCCTGATGATGCAGCCAGGTTTGCGCTGTTTTCAGATATTTTGATGCTGCTTTACTGTTGGAACAGTCCATGAAAAGCCAGATGCTGCCATTTGCCCAATCAACTGCATACATTGACATCTGTTCCGTATTGAATTTAGTGACGATTACAGAGTCCCGGTGCTGGTTGCATAAAATATCGATTGCTGCCGATCCCATAAGTATTGGTATACATAGCAGCAGAATAAATGCACGATACTTTTTATGAACTGTCGCGATACTTATGCAAACAACTATAAAAGTAAATAGTACTGTCATCCGCATACTGCTTATGTAAATAGTACTGAGTGGAAGTGAGGAGAAGAAATCTGCTGCCATTACAAGAGCCGATAGAGCCTGTTTACAGAAAAATACAGAAATAAAACTGATTGGTGTATAGGAAAAAGGAATAGCAAAAAAGAACAACCACATTGCAATGGTCATTATTGGTACTGCAACAAGATTGGCTATAAGTCCATATACTGGAACTGAACCAAAGTAATAAAGGATAATAGGAAGGGTGCTGAGCATCCCGGTAAATGAAAGATATAAAGAAGAAAGAATAGAGGAGATACTGTAATTCAAATGTCTGTTGTGGATATTAGGTGTAAACTTATTCAGAACAGGATATATTGTAAGTATACCGAATGTAGCTGCGAAAGATAATTGATATCCAGGTTGAAAAAGACTATCAGGTGACAATAAAAGCCAGATCGATCCAGCCAGCCCGATTGATTGGACAGGGTAAGATTTCCTTTGAAGCAAAAAGGTGATTATTATTAAGGAAGCCATCACCGTAGCGCGGAACAGGCAGGGAATAAAACCGATAAAGACCTGATAAGACCAGATGGTTATTAATGCAATTATATGACGGAACGTTACAGGTATTGGCAAAAAATTCAGTAAAAAATAACATGCGCCGATTAACATTGCTGCATGGAGGCCTGAGATTGAAAGAAGGTGGTAAACACCGGAGATTCTGAAAGAGTTTTTTAAATCAGTGGAAAGATACTCTGTTTCTCCAAGAAAAGCGGCAAAAAGAATCGCCCTCTGATTGGAATCGGTAAATAAAGAAATAATTCTGGAAATTCCTGTTCTGAACATGCATGAAATTTTGTCAAATGCTGAAAGAGAAAAGGGTGTTATTTCAATGGAATCTACCTTGAATTTTGTGGATATCCCATTTGACATCAGGTAAGAAAATTCATCAAATTCAAATGGATTTGTTTTTCTTCCAGGAATTTGTATGCTGCCTGTCATCTTTATTTTTGAACCTTGAACAGCACTATCTTTACACATACATAGAATTGTTTTGCCGTTCAAAATACTACTGTTCAATGATGATGAATCAACTCGTAAAAGAAATCGTATGTTTTTAGGATAGGGTAGTGATGGAGAGGTTACTTTTCCATAAACCGTCAACTTACCATTGTATCCTTTCAATTCAGAAAACAAATGTTCCTTATTTGAAACATAAAGAAGGTAAACCAGACAGCCGGTAAGGAAAAACAAAAGAAAACGTGTAAACCCTCTTTTAACAATTATTCCGGATGTCAGTGCAATGGTTGCAGCAGCTAAAGTATAATGATACAATGAACCTTGTATGAAAAAGAATTTACCTGTATTTAAAAATGACAGTATCAGAATGGCGACTGATATCGCTATCCAACTGATAAAAGCTGGAAATCTCAACCACAAAAGAATTCCAGGGAAGTATTTGGAAAAGAGTTCTTTTATTGATTCATCTGCTCTCATATTCAACTATAATCTGGTTTAGATTGGAAAAAGAATGGCGGAACAATTTCTGGAACAAAAGTCTGCAAATATATTAATAGTCGATGATGAATTTGAGATTCGCGAAATGATAGCTGATTATCTTAGAGATTCTCTTGGATATAATGTATTGAATGCTGAGAATGGTTGCGATGCTTTGGAAATACTCAAATCCAATCATATACACCTTATTCTATCTGATATAAATATGCCGGGAATGAAGGGTTTTGATTTGCTGAAAGACGTGAAGAGAGCAATACCCTTCAATAAAGAGAATTCTTATTACTGCATACAATGTGGAAGATTATCTGGAATTAGCATTAAAATATGACATCGGGAATATTTTTGTAAAGACTACTCCGTTTAATTTTGATGAGTTGTCGTCGGTGCTTGAAAAACTCCTTAATAATGATATATTTGGCTTGAACGGTATTTTAAATCCATGCGAATCTTCTCAGTTAAAAATAAGAAGTTCCAGAAATCTGGATAAAGATGCTGAAGCTATTACCCAGTTTATCGGTGAAAAAGACCGAATTCACAGACTTGAACTGGTACTGGTGGAACTACTTACCAATGCTATTTTTTATGGAATACGACAATGAAGCCCCAGACCGTAAGGAGTTATGGGCTCATGATTTTGAATTACCGAGGATCAGGCAATTGTGGTTACAGTTGCTCGTGATTCAGAAAAGTATGCAGTATTTCGATTTGTGATATCCGGTGGGCGATTAAAGAAAAACGATGTGTTGTATTGGCTTAATCGACAGTCATCTCGTGATTGAATGGACTTCCCTGTCGGAATTTATCGATTCACATGGACGAGGTCTTTTTATTGCCCGTAAATATATCGATCGATTAATTGTAAACATTGATCAGAAACGTAAGACAGAGATCATAATTATTAATTATTTTGAGAACACATACAAAGGATTTAAACCACTTTATATTAATGAAATATGATCTTTACCTCTACTAGTCCCGTCAAATATTAAAACTGCAAAAGAGATAGTTGTCTATTTATCTGAGCGGTTTACCTACTACAGTCGCGATCAATGGCTTGAAAAAATAGTTGAAGGAAAAGTTGCAATAGAGGGTGTAATTGCAAATAGCACAAGCTATTGCAACTCCTGGTGCCCAGGTTACCTATGATGCTGGTGAATTTGAAGAACCGGCGGCTAATTTAAATTATCAGTATAATTTATGAGGATGAATGGTTCCTGGGGATAGATAAACCTGGAAATCTGTTAGTGCATCGTGCCGGTAGATCTTTTAGAAATAATCTTGTTTACCAGTTAAGAACTGTTCATCAGCCTCCGTTTCCCGAGGCGCATTCGACTCACCGACTTGATCGGGATACCTCAGGAGTTCTTCTAATTGCTAAAAGTAGTGAAGCGTGTACAGTGATTGGGAACCAGTTTGCTCAGGAGAGATGGACAAGGAATATGTTGCGGTAGTCAAAGGAATGCCAGAATCTGCACAATAAAGAGATCTCAATTCCAATTGGAAAAGATAAAAATCAGTGCAATTATCTTATAAATACAAAGCTGATTCTGAAGGCAAAAACGCAGTGACTCTTATTGAGGAGTGTAAACCGGTAGGAAACAATCATGCGCTCCTGCGGCTGCGTCCTTTAACCGGAAGAACTCATCAGTTACGTATTCATTGCGTGGCAATAGGGCATCCGATCGTTGGAGATAAGCTGTATACCATGGATGAGATCGACTATATGCAATGGCGGGACAATCCGCGAAATTTCATGGTACAATGGATTTTTATCGTCATGCTCTTCATTGTAAATCAATCGGTTTTGTACACCCCTATACGAAAACATACTGCAAAATTGAAGCAGATTTACCTGATGATATGAGACTTTGATTTCAGAATTAAAATTGAGAAGCTTGATGTAGAGATCTATTGAAGAGGATAAACAGGGTCTTGCGACCCTGTTTAAAGAAGTTATTTCTTCTTTTTAGTTTTAGCTGGTGCTGCTGCAACTGGCTTTGCGGCCGGTTTAGCTGCTGCCTTTGCTGCTACAGGTGCCCCTGAAATGGCATCTTTTGCTGCTTTAGCTACGCGGAACTTTACTACTTTCTTAGCAGGAATTTTTATCTGCTCGCCAGTAGCTGGATTCCTGCCGATTCTTGCTTTGCGTTGTACAAGAACCAGTTTACCAAGACCTGGAATGGTGAAACCATTTTTGGCTTCTTTGTATGCCAAAGCTGCCAGGTTGTCCAGAAACGACTTGACCTGTTTTTTCGGAAGCAGATTGCTTTCAGCAAGCTTCGCGACGATCTGAGATTGCGTAAGGCTCTTTGCTGCCATGCGCTCTCCTTTTGTTAAGACAACGTGGAAAAGAAAAAAACATTTATGTGTGAATTATAAATCAATGCTGTATATCTGTCCAGAAAAAAATATTAAAAAGTATATTTTTTCCTTTAAAAACAGGCTTTTTCCCCTCCTGAACTACATAGAGGTCTGATTTCAGGCTGTTTTTGAGCTTTTTAGAATTGGAAATTTACAGTTTTAAGTTTGATAGTAAATATTAAAAAGAAAGGGGTTGCCCCCCTTCTTTAAGAAAAATAATTCTGTAAAAACGCGAGATCTAATTGAGGATAGACAGGAAAACGATTGAGCAGATTTTTGACTCTTGAATGTGCTTCATCTGCTGCTTTCGTTTCAATAGCGTACTTTGCTTTACTCGGTTTGCCTTTCTGCTCCCCACTGGCAATAATCTCAGGTTTGGTATTTGAAAGAACCAGCTTTACTAATAGATGCGATTTCGAGCATCTCTTTTTCGCCCATTCCAAGAGTGGTAACTGCAGGAGTACCGATACGTAAACCGCTTGTGTACCAGGGACCATTTTATCGATAGGGGAGTGAGTTTCGGTTGAGAGTGATACCACAATCCCGCAGTGCACTTTCAGCCTGACGACCGGTTAATGAGAACGGTGTGACATCGATAAGCATCAGATGATTGTCAGTGCCACCTGTAGCTACTGCTCATTCCTTCATCAATACATGCTTTTGCAAGAGTATGTTGCATTTTTCACAATGTTTGCAGCATATGCTTTGTAAGATTCGCTGATTTGCTTCAGTAAGTGCACTACCTTTTGCAGCCATTACGTGAGCCAAGCGGACCACCGATAACAAGCGGACAACCTTTGTCTACACTTTCTGCAAATTCTTCTGTGCATAGAACAATGCCACCTCTTGGTCCGCGAAGTGTTTTATGTGTTGTTGAAGTAACAACATGCGCGTGAGGTATCGGATTGAAATCACCTTTGAAAACGCCACCTGCAACAAGTCCGGCAAAGTGAGCCATGTCAACCATCAGTACAGAACCTGCTTTATCGGCAATCTTGACGCATACGTGCAAAATTGATTTTTCTTGGATAGGCACTGTAGCCTGCCAAGAGAATAAGCGGTTTAATTTCAAGTGCCATGTTTTTCGAGCTCATCGTAGTCAAGAAGGCCGGTTTCTTGACTCACTCCGTAACTGTATGCATCAAACATCTGTGCTGAAACATTGTGTCTGTAGCCATGTGTCAAATGGCCACCGGAATAGTAATCCATACCGAGAAGACGTTGATTTCCGAGTTTTGCGCGCAAAGTATCCCAGTCGGTTTTTGCCAGGTGAGAGGGATTTGATTTCACCCAGTTCTTCAAGTGCAGGAATTTCAACGCGTGTATTGAGAATTGCCCAGAATGCAATAAGGTTTGCATCCGCACCACTGTGAGGCTGTACGTATGCATGCTCGCATCCAAAAAGTTTACATGCTTGTTCAGCAGCGTAGGATTCAATTTCATCAACGTTTGCACAACCTGCATAAAATCGGTGAAATGGATACCCTTCGGCATATTTGTCGGTTAAGAAGATTACCCATTGAAAGCTGTGTCGGGAGAGAACAGTAGTTCTCACTTGCAATTAATTTGAGATTTGCACGCTGATCAGCGAGTTCTTTTACAATCGTACGGGCAATATTGGGGGTAACTTGTAGCAATTTCAGTAAGATTTGCCAGATACGCTAAAAATCCAATATTAATGTCTTCTGGTGTTTCTACCGCTAAGATAGGATAGTACTGCAGATTCGGGCATAGGTAGACTCCTCCACTTACGTGTGCCCCCGTCTGCCCAGGCGCGCGACAGAGCAGGATTTTACTCCCCGATGGTAGATCCATCTTGCTGCGCCAGTTGTATGTTAGTTAAAAATAATTTGTGCTTTGATCCAATAGAAGTCACTTGAAGAGAAATTTATAAAATGAACACTTGACTTCTGCTGGTTACTTTTTAATTTTTATTCTATTTTATTATTATCCATCCCCTTATCTTCAGTAATGTTTTGATTATTCGCCACTCGTTTTTCCGCATTTTTGGTAATTTTACATTCATAACAGATCGAATTGGTACAAGAAAGTCGGGTTCTGATATAAATTTGTAATATGAAACTGAAAATCCTTTTTATAGTTGTAATTACTATTGTAAGCATTATAACTGCTGATACAAAAATCAATTTTCATGGGCATATTCCTAATGGAATATCTGAAACTGGACTGCAAAGAGAATACCATAGGATAGCTTCTATTTTGGAGCTTTCTGACAATCTTAATCAAAACGCAATTGAAATCTATTACTACTCAAATAAAGAGGAAAAAATTCTCGGTGTACGTCTTCCCGAATGGGGTGGCGGCGGAGCAATTGGCCAGGATACCATAATAATTCCGGTATATAAAAAGTACGCTTTTTATCCAGATGATTATCTCAGAATAACTCTTCATGAACTAGTGCATATAGCACTTGCCAGAGCATATCAGAATATCAGGATTCCCCGATGGTTTCATGAAGGGATGGCGATGACATTTTCTGGCGAATTGTCTTTTGATGAAGGGGCTCTATTGTCAAAAGCCATTATCACCAGATCGTTACTGCCGTTTGATTCTATCGAATATGTAAACAGGTTTAATCATTACAAGGCCCAGATTGCCTATTCTCAAAGTCACTTCGCAATTCAGTATATGACTAAGCTGTATGGATACGATATGCTCCCTGAGCTCCTTGATAGCGCAAGAGTTTATAGAAAATTTGATACAGCCTGTATGAGAGTTTTTGGTTTGACTGTTGATGAATTCGAAACGATAGTCAAGAATCAGATGGTCGTTAAATACCGTTATGCTTTTCTTTTTTCTGATTACTCCATGTTCTGGATAATAGCATCTTTTCTCGTCATAACCGGATTCATCATTACCTTGTATAGAAACCGTAAACGCAGACTTGCTATGGAAACAGAAGATAAATTGTCAGATTCTGAAACGAATCAAGAGGATGGTGATACTCTTTCAGGGGGCAAGTAATGTTTTTCCCCATTCGTTTTTCTTTTTTTTGTAGCACAGTCTGCTGTGAAGGCGATCCGGTCGGCCCTGCCAGAATTCAAACTTTTCAGGAATAACCCGAAAGCCTCCCCAATGATCAGGGCGCGGTATCTGGCTACCTTCTGGAAATTGTTTTTTAAGAAGTTCTATCTTGCTTTTTAATTCTGAATCGTTTTCAATCGGGCTGCTTTGAGGTGATGCAACAGCGCTTATACGGGCAAGATAGGGACGAGAGGAAAAATAAAGGTCTGATTCATCTTTATTTGTACGTTCGATTTTGCCAAATATCCGCACTTGGCGCTCTAGTTCCAACCATAGGAAAAGAAGTTCACCGAAAGGATTCTCCTTGATATCTGAACCCTTATGGCTGTTATAATTTGTAAAAAACACAAATCCTCTGGTATCAAAGATTTTTAATAGTACAGTCCGCACAGAAGGTTTCCCGGCACTGTTTGCAGTAGATACCACCATTGCATTAGGCTCTGTAATGCGTGACTCAAGTGCTTCGTGGAACCATTGTGTGAATTGCGTGAATGGATCATCAGGTGAATTTGAAATATCAAGTGCTTGACCACAATACTCTTTTCGCATGCGTATAAGCTGTTCTGGGGAGACCATCATTATCCCTTTTTATTTAAAAATTACAATTTACATTTGGCTGTGTTCACATGATTCTGAACACTAACTTACGAAGCAGACGTTATAATTATGTGCCAAGTGTCTAAAAAAGATTCTTTATTTCAATACATATACTATTTTTTAAAATAAAGGTTTTGTTGAAACTAAATATAGAGTAATTGTACAGGCAATAAAAAGATAATGAACAATGGATAAGCTAAAGAACATCCTGGAATCGACCTACCGACTTTATCATAGAACTGATTATTTAAAGCTCGATCCATTACAATGCGTTCATAAGTTTTCAAAAAGAAACGACATCGAGATTTCTGGATTATTGGCTGCAGTACTTGCTTATGGGCGGGCAGAGATAATTATCCGAAATGTAGAAGTTCTGCTTGATCTTATTTCAAGAGAACCGTTTAAGTTTACAATGGATACTACTTTCAAAGAGAAACAGAACGTTTTTAAAGAATTTAAACATAGGTTTAACGATGGATTTGATATAGCGCTTTTACTTGAGAGTGCTGCTTTTTGCATTAGAAAATATGGTTCACTTGAAAAGATGTTCCTCTTTTCCTTACAGAAAGATCAGTCTGTTAAAACAGGATTGGATCTATTTACTGGTGAACTCAAGAAAAAAGGGAAGGAAATTGCTAAAAAAGAGAAAACCTCTTTTGAGTACCTGCTTCCCTCTCCGGTTTCAGGAAGCGCTTGTAAACGAATGAATATGTATTTGCGATGGATGGTAAGGAAAGCCGATACAATTGATTTTGGCATTTGGAATAGTGTATCTCCTTCAATATTACTAATACCGGTTGATACACATATCGCAAAACTCGGCCGGGAGTTGATGCTTACTAAAAGGAAAAACGCTGATTGGCAGATGGCAGAGGAAATAACTGCCGGATTAAAAAGATATGATGTAATGGATCCTGTTCGCTTTGATTTCTCGCTTTGCAGGGCAGGAATGTTTTCATTCAGGAAGGAAACAGCATGAGTGTGCAGAATAATATCGTCAGAAAACAGATGAAATTCAAAGGCCTTTCTATAAGTTCAGGAAGAATTTCCGGATCTGTTTGTCTTTATTCTGCAGAACGGCATAAAGCGGTTATTGAGTACTCGCTGCTCAACGATGAATCTGTCAAACTGGAGTTAGAGCGGTTTGATGAGGTCCGTAAACAGTGTTCAGATGAACTTGATAGGATAGCAGAAAATGTCGAGATGAATATCGGAAGTACTGAAGCAGAAATATTTCATACTCAAAAACATATCATGAACGATCCTAAAGTGGTCGATTCTATTAAAAATATGGTCGCAGAAAATCGCCGCAATGTGGAATGGGCAATTTCTGATATCTTCAGCAGCTATGAAGAAAAGTTCGCAAATCTTGATAATCAATACCTCCGCGAACGTTCTTCTGACATCGGGGAAATCCGGCGAAGACTATTGAGTCAGCTTGGCAATAACAAGAGTGGCTTTATTTGTGAAGGTCAGGCAAATTGCATAAAAGGACAGAGCAGAATCATTGTCGCCGAGGAATTGACCCTTGATATGATTGCCAATATGGATCTTGACAGAGTATTGGGAATCGCAACTGAACGCGGCGGCGTAACATCGCATGCCGCAATTATCGCCCGTTCTCTGGGTGTCCCTGCTGTGACGGGCCTTACTGGAATAATGGATTATGCAAGGTGTGGTGATGAAGTGCTGATTGATGGTGATAGCGGAGATGCGTATCTTCTTCCGGATGATGATACTCTGGCGTCACTTTCTCCTATTGAAACGGTCTTTACTGATCTTGTATGTGCCATCAGTACGCCTAAGGGAATGAGTGTACTTGCAAATGCCAGTACTATTGAAGATGCTCACCAGGCATGGAAAGCTGCGGCTGATGGTATCGGTTTGTTCCGTACTGAAATTCAATTTATAAAATCGGACCGTCTGCTGACTGAAGATGAACAATACGAGTTTTATAATCGGGTAGTCCAGGCAATGCGCGGAAAAACGGTGACCTTCAGAATGCTTGATGTTGGAGGTGATAAGCCGTTTCCTTTCTTAAGGATAAAAAAAGAAGCTAACCCCTATCTGGGATGGCGTGGCGCAAGATTCCTCCTTGGAAATCAGGATATTTTCGAAGCTCAAATTCGAGCTTTAGGGAGGTTGAGTACAGAAAACCATATCAGAATCCTTTTCCCAATGGTTGTAGATGTAAACCAGGCGGCGACACTCATTACCAGGGCTAAATCGGTACTTTCTCAAAGCAATGGACAGTTGGCAAACATAGAATTTGGTGTTATGTTTGAAGTACCCAGTGCATTTCTTCAGGCCAGAGAAATCTTAAGGTTGACTGATTTCGCAAGTATCGGTTCAAATGATCTCATTCAATATTTATTTGCGATAGACAGAACAAATGAACTGGTTTCACAGGATTATAATCCTGAGCATCCTGCGTTATGGCATCTTTTATCTTCATTGAGTGAAATGGCCACAATTGAACGTAAACCCCTTTCTATTTGTGGTGAAATGGCAGGACGTGAGGGGATTACTTCAAAGTTACTAAACATAGGAATAAGCTCATTGAGCGTAACACCACGGCTTATTCCCAGGATCAGAAACGAGATGGCAATGTACGCAGGTACTTTGTCCAAATAAGGAGTTTCGTTTTACATGAAAGCACGGGTCTTATTTATAGATGATAATCATTCATTATCCAGAATCGCTGTATCGATAGCAAATGAGTATAAGCCTGAAGGAGTAGTTCTGGAAAGCGCCGGTTATGCTTCAGTCGATGTAACACCCCAGCTGCTGGAAATTTTAAGCGCTTATAATATTGATTGTGAAGATTCTTTGGCAATCAATGATGTTAGTAATCGTAAATACGACCTTGTTGTTGATCTGTCAGAAAACATCAAGAGTGAAGTTTTTCCAGGGATTCCTCCTGTGATAAGATGGAATTTTTCTTCAGCTATTAACAATGAAAATATAAGTCAATTGACTTCAAATATTAAGGGACTGTTCATAAACGGCTTTTTCAACACTCTGCTTCAGCAGAGAACCTGTTTAACCGACGTTCTCAATAGTCTTCAGGATGGAATTATTGCGCATGATCTGAAAAGAAAAATATTTCTATTCAGCCGGGGGGCTGAAATCTTAACTGGTGTAAATAAAGAAATGGTACTTGGCCGTGATTGTCACGATCTTTTTAAACCTCATTTCTGCGGAGATCAGTGTATCTTCTGTAATGATGATGCAGATTATACGAAAATGCCAGGATGTTCTTATACTGCTCTGTTTAATCCCGCCGATGGATCAAGGAAAGAGTTCGATGTGACAAGAATGCCCTTAAGAAATGAATTCGGTGAGGTTATAGGAGCGATCGCGACAATTCACGATACAACAAGAATCCGCCAACTTGAATCCATCCTGGGCGAAGCAGAATCGTTTTCAGGCATAATCGGGCAGGATTATAAAATGCTCGAACTTTTTGATCTTATTAAAAGTCTCGCTCAGAGTGATTTCCCGGTCATGATTACAGGTGAGAGCGGAACGGGTAAAGAACTGGTCGCGGCCGCGGTGCACAAGGAAAGTAACAGGCGGGACAGATTGTTTGTTCCGGTAAATTGCGGGGCACTTCCTGAAGGAACTCTTGAAAGCGAACTGTTTGGCCATGTTAAAGGGGCCTTTACTGGTGCGATAAAGGATAAAAAAGGGAGATTTGAACTCGCAGATAAGGGAACGCTCTTTCTGGATGAAATTGGTGAGCTCTCATTACGGATGCAGGTCAAGTTACTTCGTGTTTTACAGGAAGGACGTTTTGAACCGCTTGGAAGCGAACAATCAAAAAAAGTGGATGTAAGGGTATTGTGTGCTACGAATAGAAATTTGAAAGAGATGGTACGTGAAGGGACTTTCAGAGATGACCTATATTATCGGTTAGCGGTTGTTCCTGTTGAAGTTCCACCTTTAAGGGAAAGAAGAAATGATATTGCTCTGCTTGCACAGCACTTTTTGGAGAAAAATTCTGCAAAATTAAACCGTGGTAAAATAGCGTTTTCTGAAGAGGCATTGAATTTTTTATTAGAATATGACTGGCCAGGTAATGTGCGTCAATTGCAAAATGCTATTCAGTTCTCTTTGATAAAGTGCAGAGGCACCGTAATAATGTCCGACCACCTTCCACCGGAGATTACATCCACTATTACACAACCACTTATGTTTGCCCATACCCCGGGTAAGGCGGGGAGAAAACCTAAATTAACAATAGAAATGGTTCAACGGGCACTTGAAAAAGCTGGTGGTAATAAGGCTAAAGCAGCTCGTCAGCTTGGAGTAGGACGCGCGACACTCTATAATTTTATAAATGCAAACCCGAGCGTACCTGAATATACATGATTGTAGTTTACTTTGTAAGAAAAATACAGTTACGTACTTTTCGGGATCGTTTTTTCTTTTGGTAATGAAACCCCTTCTGTTAATTTGAATGTTTTAAACTTGACATAATGACTCGACCTCCTGATTGTGCCTTCTATGGTTTTTCAGATTTAGTCCGCATTTATTGGCTTTTTACCGCATATAGTATACAGCTGATTGTAAATGAATGTAAAAGATGAAACAGCTGCTTTTTATGAATGAACTTTACATTAAGAATAGTGGCTTTGTGGCATATTGATTGCATATCTGAGATGCACAACGTACAAATAACAATAAACCTCAGGAGGATTAACGATGCGGTACAATCATGTTTCAATGCTATCACTAATAATTTTTGCATTTGTTCTGGAACCTAAAGCTACTCCATCAACGCAAATCTGGATTCCGTCAACCGATGTTCAGGCTTTTTTAAAACCGCATATTGGATGGGACATTTACATGAACACATTCGGTAATGGTCTGATAAGTAACGGTGGAGTAACAATGGGGGTTATACCATCAGAAAAACTAGGACTTGAAATTGGTATAGATTATCGGGATGGAAGTGGGGTTCACGGTAATCCGATTCTTTTCAATGCTAAATTGGGTCTTGCTGAAAACACATTTTCTAATTTTATGCCCGCTATTGCGATTGGAGGGTATGATTTTGGAGTCAAAGATAATGTTTCAAATTACAATGTTACCTATGGATTAATTTCTAAGAATATTTGGAAGTTAGGAAGGCTCTCATTTGGGGGCTACAAAGGACTTGGTCCTGATGAACTGTGGATGTCAAGTAAAGGAACGGTGAGAGACGCAGGAGTGTTTCTTTCATGGGATCGGGTAATCAGTGAATTGACTGATAAACTCTGGCTTGCTGTAGACTTCCAGAGTGGAAATAATAGCTATGGTGCATTGAGTTTCGGTGCCGGCTGGAGTTTCGCCTCCAATGTAGGGGTGATAATAGGGTATGATATTTACAATGATTCTGATATCAGTGAGCCTACTTTCACTATGCAGTTCGATATAAATTTGTTTTGATCGAAAAATTCCGATTAGTTTTCTTAATAAAGATCATGGCAATAGACATGATCTTTATTATTGGCAGATAAATGTTACCTTTCTATTTAATAAAGATCAAATTTGACTTTTAAATTGCTGACAATTGCAAAATTTGATTAACTCTGTAATACGTCCTTTGATTGCAGAGTCATTTTTTCTACTCCTTCTTCACTGAACAAACAAAATTGTATCACTATCAGTTTTTTTGTAACGAAAAAGTATTAACAAAAATGTTCAGATATGCTCAGAATGCAAGAAACCATAGTGGCACAGCGATTGCATACTTTACGCACTCGGTTCAAATGTAAATAGTAGGTTTTATTTACATATGTTTTTTCTTAAAGAAAGGGGAATTTATGCGACTCAACATGAAAGCAATCGCAGCAGTATGTGCTACTGTACTATCAGCACAGGCGGAAGGCCCATCGGTCAATTTCAACGGATATCTTGATGCTGACGCGTGGGCTGATATGAAAGGCGGTTATTATGCAAATTCCGAACTTGATCTTGGGCTGACGGTGACATTTACCGATAAAGTCTGCGCACATGTATATGCGACTGTAAATAATGTCTATTCATCATCGGGGGGTAATGTTCCTGCCGGCATCGGAAACCCATCAGAACGATGGCTTAACTTTGCATTCGATGGATATGATATTACCTATAACAGTAAAATCGGAACATTTACCGTTGGAGATATTGTCTATCAATATGGAAAATTCAATTACTATTTTTACAAAAGATTCAGTATGGTAACAAATGAAAGTTTTTCACGTGGTATCAAGTACGGTATCGGAAACGACCGATTGTCAACAGAACTGCAAATCGGTGTGTCAGATATAGATATCGCCGATACTGCTTCGGATAAATTTACAACAGGTGATATTCAGGGGATGACAAAAATCGCATTTGGTGGAAATAACTCAGTGTGTGCTTTCTATGGAATACGAGGTTCTTCACAGTTGGAATTCAAAACAGGAGCTGACTTTTTTACCGGACTTGAATACAATGGCGCAATCGGAGATCTTGCTAAAGTAAAATTCGATTTGGGATATCAGAGTATTCATTCTGCAGATTCGGGAAGTGAAAGAGCAAATGTTGTTTCTTTACTTCTCGAGCCATCACTGACTTTGGGAAAATTTTCTCTGGCTATGACTGGTTATACAATGATTGATCCTGATTCCGCAAATAACGACAGTACCAAAGTGTTTACTGGCGTAGGTGATGAATGGTTTGTTTATGCTGAACCTGGAATAACTTTCAATGACTATTTAGGCCTGGGTTTACCTATTGAGTATCATGGAATGGATGCACAGAATAGTGATGATGATCAGTTTTGGCTTGTGCCAACTTTCTATGTATATCCAACCAAAAATGTTCAGTGGTGGATTTGGGGACAGATGATAAAATATGTTGAAGAAGGTGCAGACTTGGGATGGGCTGCAGGTTCAGAGATTATTGTGACATTCTGAGAGTAATGTTGTTCTACTTTGTTAAAATGTATAATCATTCTAACATCTTGTTGTAAGTGTACCGCAAACCGCTCAAAGAAAGCCCTTCGATCCTTCAAGACAGGACTGTGGGTAAGCGGTATAGGACACTTTTCATTCTAAAAAAGTAGAAGTAGTTTTTGATACTTTTATATTGCAAAAATTATGAGACCAAACCGTGTGGGTTTATTAAACCCATACGGTTACTATTTCTCAGTAGACCAGGTAATCCCTTCAGGAATAATAAACAAGTCTGCAGGTAGCTTGTTGTTCTGTTTTTTATATTGAACAATAATTGAATCGACAAGAAGAGAATCTCCAAGCATAACCTTGGTGACTATTGTTTCAGGAAGTTTATCTTTTTTATAGGTAAATATAACCTGCTGCTGGATATAGCCATTTTTATTGAAGAACTCCAGTAACGATACTTTTTTTTGCTCCCGATCAATGCCTATAGATATTTCCGGTTTATTTGTGCATGCGTTTTGTTTACAGAATATCGATATACTGTCAATACTGCCAAGAAAAGATAATGAGCTCAGTTTTGATAACAAAGGGAAAAACCGGTGGAATGGGTCAAGATCATAATATCGAAGCGGATCATCTATTGCGGTAATGAACCGAAATCCCTGTTTTTTTTCCGGATCGATACTGTAAAGGATAGAGTCGGTACAGGTGATCTGAAATTTTGATGGGGAAGTGTAATAGTAAACAGCTCCTTTTGCCCGGTTGTATTTAAAAGATCCGGAGGATTCCCGTGTTACGCCTTTATAAATTTGGTACCGTTTTATCGATGCATTAACACTGGATGTGTTTTTAAAAATTGAGATCGCTTCATTGTATAAAGAATCAGTTTCTGTATCACCATAGGCGAATAACTGCAGAAAAAAACATAACAGAGCTGATAAGATAATTTGTTTGTACATATGATCCTCTTTATGTTCGTAGTATTCTTAAGGATAGCATACCTAATAAATTAATCTCAGTGTACCATTATGAGAAAAAATCGTGTATCTAAACCCGGATTTTGCAATAGAAAAGTACGAATCTAATTAAACCGTTGGCTACAAAAGATTTTTCAGCTCGTCGATCCCGAAGATATTTCGGGACAGGCGCCCCATTTTTTGGGTTTGCCTTCTCGCTGTGCAACCTTTTCTGTCCCGCCCAAATCATTATCTTCATCACTTCCTTTTGCAAAATCTGGATTAAATAAAAAAAGATAGAAAGAGGATATCCTGTTTTGAACTGGTGCAAAAAGCATGCAAGAATTGTATATTTTCGATAATAAAATATCGTGCAGCTTTTGAACCAGGAATTTGAAGGAGGAGAAATGTTACGAAATAAATTTATTACTGCTTTCTTTACCCTCACCTCAGCCTTTTGTGTCTCAACGTATGCAATCGCCGGGATCGGTATACAATGGGGAAATGATTTCTCGATGCATATGGATAATAAAACTGGAGAACCGCTTGTTTTTAAAAAACTTGCAGTAAATATTCCTAATTATGGTCCAATCAGTGGTGCTGATATTCCTATAACTGTAAACCGCACCGATTGGGAACGAAAAGTATTCAACTTCGGAGTCAAATTTTATATCGATATCATTCCTATTCTCGATGCCCTTGAGTTGTCAGCTAACTATGGTGCCTGGGAATATAAAGGTTCAATCACTTATCCTACATCATTAACCTACAATAGCACCACAAAACAGGCAGTGCCAGCAAATTTTCAAACAATGCCAATTACCCTGGATGAATTTGACATGGGATATCTGGGTATTAAAAATACTCCTTATATGAAACTCAATTTTGATCTGACTGTTCGCAAATACATCATTCAATTCCCAAAACCTCTCAAAACACTTAAGCTTTACGGTGGCGGCGGTCTGAGTTTGATCTTTGCAACCCCGCTTCTCACATCCCAACTGGTCGAAGATGCTCTTGGAAGTAAATTGAATACTACTTTGGCAGACAGTCTCCTTGGCCCTAACCTGTTTGGCAACGAAGAAATCATGGAAAAAGTGGTCAAAGAGATTTCCGGACAGCTGATGACACCACACTGGGGATGCCATATCGATCTTGGCGTTATGATCAAATTGCCTGTAATTCCTGTTGGTCTTTATGTAGATGGAAAATTTATGATCCCATTTAAGGATCTTGATGAAAATGTTGATGTTGGCGGGACCGGTATTCTTCTCAATACAGGTATCAGCTTAACTTTCTAATGGATTAATACGTTCGGGGCTGAAACTCCTCAGCCCCACGTTTCTCTTTCTTTTTATATTTTGTATACATCGTATCTGTAAGGCGGGGAAGGGATATCAGTCCCTTAGTTCTATTTTCATTATTTACTCTGTAACAATCGGGGGCAACACGATGGATCGTCTATGGGCACCATGGAGAATGCAATATATTCAGGGAATTGATAAAAAAGATGAAGGCTGTGTTTTTTGTACAAAACCATCCGAAAATGATGATCGGAAAAATCTTATTCTCCATAGAGGCAAGCAAGTTTCGTTGTGATGAATTTGTTTCCCTATAATAATGGTCATCTCATGGTAATCCCATATCTTCATACATCCGATATCTCTCAATCTTGATTCTTCGATACATCGAATGAGACTATGGCAGCTACTCTGTATGAGCAAAGATGGTTCTTACAAAAGCATTTAAACCCGATGGTTACAATATTGGAATGAATCTTAGGCAGACCTGCAGGTGCTGGAATCGATCAGCATGTTCATCTTCATATTGTCCCGCGATGGAATGGAGATACTAATTTTATTCCGGTACTAAGTGAGACAAAAGTGATCTCTCAGACTCTCCTTGAGACCTATGATGCTCTTCACGAATTCATTTCCAGTCAATGGGTGAGTATTTCCTGAGGTGATGAGCCTGGGGCATAGCTCCAGAGCTTAAGCTCCCCATCTTGTCATGGATGCATAGTTGTAGTGAACTAGCCATGCACCTGTATTGCAGTAAATGCCCTGATGGGAACTGAACTATTTCTCCACAGTGTGTATGACCGAAAAGAACGATCTCATTTCCTTTTTCCAGGTATCCTTTGCATGATCCCGATATTCTCTTTTAACCAATCGAGGAATCGTGGTCCAAGATATTTTCTGCTTGACCCTGAACAGAATGAGTCCCAAGTCTTTACTCCAATATCAGGATGAATCATTTATAGAGCCGCTGGTTGAATTTATTTCGTAAGAATTCTCTTAAGCACTCTGTATCCGATATCTTTTCTTAAGAGCCCATCACCATGAAAAAGGTGACACCTTTTTGCCCTGGATCGTGGTAGTCAACATGATTGGGATGAATCGTTATACCGATTTTTTCAGGTTAAAAAAGAGCCCAATGCAAAATCGTGATTTCCAGCCAGATAATGTACCTCGACACCACTATCAACAAGGAGCTTAAGGTGGTGAGAACATTAAAGTAGTCAGGGCGGATAGCACTTGCAGTATTCTATCCAGAAATCAAAGAGATCTCCGATGATGTAAAGTGTAGACATTGAATCAGAAATTTCATCAAGTAATTTGAAGAAATGTTCTTCGCGATTATTACATCCATCGAGGGATATCCCAAAATGGGCATCAGATAAAAAATAGACTGTATCTTTTTTGCATAATTTATAAAAAAAAAAGGCGAACAAACAATATGTTCGCCCAAAAATGTTACGACGTTCAGGTCTTAAGAACACGGATCTAGTACGCTGTTATTTATTCCCACAAATCGTCTTGGCTATCGAGGTCACTTGCCATGTCACTGAAATTGGCGTTCTCGTCGTGAAGATTACCAAAGTTAAGTTCTCGCATATCCTCTTCAGCTTCAGATTCTTCTTCAACATATCTCTCGTCTACATCACGCAGAATTTCGTCTGCATCGAATTGTTCATCCAGAATCATGGTGTTTCACCTCCCTCCGTGTACCCAGAGTCTTTATCAAACCAATTTTTAGATCAAATAATAATGAATTTCTGAAATCATGTCAATACTTTTTGTGATTTTTCTTAAAAAAAATATCTGATATCTAAAATACGTCCTACTTTACTGAAAAATTATGCTGATAAAATTACAAATTTCATTAATAAGAGTTTTTGGGAACAGGTTGTATTTCACAAGTTGTTCTTATCTAAATGTAAAAAGCAGCATCCATGTATTTCCCCTTGGTTATCCACCGCTCAACAGGCATGCGCGTTAAGGGCGATATTTCGAGTTACAAAAATACAGCTATTTTTGGTAGATACTATATCATGAATTATTGATAAGATGGGAATTTTAGTCAGTGGAAATAGTGATCTAACTGGTGGGAATAGTGATTAGCTGGTGGGAATAGTGATTAGCTGGTGGAAATAGTGATTAGCTGGTGGAAACCCTGCGTGACTATATTTAATGAGACAAAAAGATGTAAATTACTTAAGTTAGATTTAGGGCATAGAATAGGAGATAGATATGGGTGATAATGAGAGAGATGTAGCGTTATCTAAAACTGAATGCATGATAACGGAATTTAAGAGTGAACAACTGTGTTATTCGATTTCCTGAATCCCGATTAGTCTGAGTCCTGAGTCCGCGAAGGAGCGAAGACTGATTACTACCCATCAACACTTTTTCCCTGAAACATCTGCGCTATTCGCTGGTTCTGTCCTCCTCCGAAAGCAAGTTTCTTGCGGAGAATGGAACGTTTTAATTCCCCTTTGTCTGTCCCAGAGTTATGAGTTTGTAAGCCAGGGCGCAGAAGGTAAACACACCCGCGTTTATATACCAGGATAGGAAATCCTGTGCTGGTGTGAAAAAAACTTCGTAGTAAGGAAATGTCACAGTGTAAATTCAAATTTGAAATCATTTAATAGTTTTTCTTAACGCGCATGTCTTTCAGGTCTCCTAGTAAAACTATTCCCAAATCCTCTATCCCAATAGTAATATTTACAATGTAACTAACTCCACAAATCACAACATCATTTCAAGGTAATGAGCTTATGAAAAATCGATATGTTCTTATCGACTACGAAAATGTCCACAATATCGACCTCAAACCGTTGTTAAACCAGAATATACACATTGTAGTCTTTCATAGTGAGGATCAGAAGTTTTCCAGTGACTTTACGACCCCTGCCATAGACCTTGGCAAAGAAAAGATTGAGCTTGTAAAAATGAAAGGACACGGCAAAAATGCGCTTGATTTTCATATCGCTTTTTTCCTGGGGAAATTATCCAAAGATCAAAAAGGTCAGGAATTTTACATAATCTCAAAGGATACTGGTTTTGAACCGTTATTATCATACCTCAATGAAATTGAAAAAATTCCTGCATACATGAATTCATCGATTGCAGATTTACCGATTTTGAATCACAACCAACCACAGAAAAAAGATCGCTATTCTTTAGTCACAAAAATGCTATCAGATCCGGCAAAACAAAAACCAAAAAGTTTTAATGCTTTAAAACATGAAATTATCTCTCTGTATGGAAAGAAAATTGATGAAATACAAGCTGAAAATATTGTATTTAAGCTAATTGCTGAAAAGATAATTGAGCGTGATGGAGATAGAATAATTTATATAACGTAAAGTTGGAGTATACAAATACAAAAGGCAATCTCTTTCGAAATTGCCTTTTGTGTTTCTATTCATGTAAAAATTTGTTACCGGGGTTCATCTTTTTTAATGATGTCATCGATTTCCTGCTGAACTTTTGCCTTATAAAGCACTTCTTCAAGATCGTGAGCAACTTTTTTACCCTGCTGAAGAATATCTGCCCGTTTTTCAAGGAGGGCTAATTCAAGCTCTTTCTTCCGATTCTCTTCATGGCGCAATTTTAGAAGCACTATGCTGTGCCCTAATGCCACCCCCAGAATGAGAATAAATGCCTGTATCAACCAGAAAAAAATAAAATTGTCTACCATAATTTACTTCCAATCCTACATGTTTTTCTTTTCAGAAGAAAAGATTCTTTATTTAAATATATCTTAGGATTCCAGAGAAAGCAATCAATAAAGAGCGGCCTTTTCTTGATCATTTATCTACTTCAACTGATCTGAAATGCATCTGTATTGAAATTCATTCTGCGCGCAAAACTTATCAATTGAATCAATAATTCGCGGCTGTTTTTTTTCTGAAAATTGTCCTCATTCGCGTTGTTTTTCGTGATTTCTGCATGAAGAGTGGCAACCTTGTCGAACAAAATTGGATGAAAGATATCCTCAAAACGATGCTTCGATACCGAGATCTTGAACCGATCAACAATGTTCAATAGATAGCGGATACGGTCACATCGTCCGGTGGACAAATCAACTGAAAGACTGGCGATTTCTGATACTAATATGCTCTCTAGAACAGATGCACTTTCGTCTGTGTTTATTTTAATCGCGAACTGTTTTGCTAATCTGGTTAGTTCCAGAAGTTCGGTAAAAACCTGATCTTCACTGCCATGGTTTTTTATTTTTTGACATGCTCTTTTCCATTCCTCCTGGAGAACATAAGCAAGAGGGGCAGTGCAATAATCTGGAATCGGAGTGTTGAGTCTTGAGAGGAAATCCAGCTCCAGCTCATTCTTTTTCATCCATGATGTGAATTTTATATCAGTGTCACGTGCAATTTTCTGAAGGATAAAACTTTCAAGTTCCTGGCGCGAGACCTGGAAAAGGTCCATTAATGTGTACTGCTTTGCTTCCTGATGTCCCATCCAGTGTTCCGGCTTTGGAAGATCGCGTTTAAGTTTAACTGGATCAACACAGGGTATTACCCATCCTGTTACCTCAGCGTAATCTCTATGGGAAATCAGAACCTGGTTACAATTCTGCTCTCCGGTTGACTCATTTTCCATCTGAACAATAAAGCCGTCATAGGTGATCATACCGGGTTTTTGCTGAAGAACTAGTTCTACATGGAATTTATAACCAAAGAGCTCAAATGATGAATTTGTTTGGATATTAAGAGCTCTATGAACTGCCGCAGTAAATGCCAGTACTTTATCGTGATTAAAAAAGGGAAGAACATACCTTTCAAAAAGAGTTCTTCCGGTAATATTTGGCAGATTACTTGGAGCAGTTCCTAAATCAAACAGAAAATTTTCTAAAATCTGCAGCTGTTTTTCCTGAGGTATTCCCAGTTGCAGAGCCCGGCATGCGTAAGCCATGTTTTGCATTGCCTCAATACCGCTTATTTCCGAGAAGAACCAGGCACATGATGTGTATGAAAAAAGCATGTACTTTTGCGCTTCAAGCAGCCGCATACAGGTAAAAACCTGATCTTTATCCAAAGATGTGACTAAAGAATCGGTTTGCAATAAATCCTTGAGTTGAGACCAGGATGACTTTATCGAAGGCTATATATTTGTCTCTCATTGCCCATGGATCTTTTACAAAGTGCTCATAGTGGATTCAAAATGGGCATCAACTTGCTTTTGCAACTTTTCCATTGATCTGCGTAGCGGTTCCCGCCAGGTCTGTTTCCAGGAATCATTGCCACCGGTTTTGCATCCACAATCACGTATCCATCGTCCGACCCCATGAGCACAGCTCCAGGCCGTACCTTCTCCGAACGCATTCCTAAGTGAAACTTCAAATTGAGGAGGATTAAGCTCAAGAAAATATCCAAAATTTATAGGTACAATATTGAATTCTGGTGCCACTTTTCTGAAAAAATAGGCGAGACACATATCGCCAAATGGTTTATGATGTCCGAATGTCTCACCATCGGTGGCAATTGTGACGACCTGATTAGCGAAAGAATCATCGATAGCAGGATTTGATACGTGGTCCCAAGTGTGTGTGCATCTTTGAGCAGATCACCAAAACTAACCTCTTTTGACAGGCCTTCATCAAAAAAGAATACATCAAGATGATCCAGGCCATGTTTGATTTCCAGACTGATCCCGTGGGATTATTCTGTAGGTTCGCCGGGTGTCAATGCGATTGTGGGATGTGTAGAGTCCAGTTTGAATTGCTATTGAGTCCCCTGAAAGATTCAGCCTGATTAGGGGAGAGTATAACAAATTTAAAGTTTTCTTCAATGAGGCAGTTTAACTGTTTCCATGTTGATTGCAGTTTCAGCCAGCCAGATGCCTTCCGGGTCGCGTCCAAAGCGCTGTTTGAAAAAATGTTTTGTCCAGCGTATTTGAGTGAGCTGGTCTCTTCTTGACGCGAGCGGCATGATTATGTGATTGTAAACCTGCGCGATGCTGTTTCCATGCCCATTCATCTGCTCAACACTCAATTTATCGGCATCGATAATACGATTTGCGGTAGTTAAGTGATACTGCTCGAGCCAGGAGAAAGAGTGTTGGACCAAAATTAAAACTCATGGTTCGATAGTTGTTTGCAATATCCGTAATCATGCCTTCATGGTCAAGTAATCTTGAGTAGGCATTGGGCCGGTAACATTCATCATAAATACGCTCATTCCAGTCATGGTCCGGAGCAGCGGATGGCTGTGATTCAATTACATTCAGCCATGGATTCTCGCGCGGGGGCTGATAAAAATGCCCATGAATGATTACATATTTTCTATTTTGGTTTTGTTGGTTATTGCCAGTCATATATTCTTCCATCCGGATAGGTAATCTGTTTTCGCTCAAGTCGTTTTTTTAATAGATCGATACCCTGAGCAATAATATCGTTTCGAGTGTCGAAAATATTTTCGAACCACAGCTCAACTTCAGTATTTAAACGAGTATAACATTTATCACCGATTTTTTTGTCACCGATTTGAATTTCAATGGTGCACTTCTGCCCATCAACTACAATATTTCTAATCCATCGAAGACTCATAATTAGTGATCCAATTTCAAGGTTAAAAGAATTATGAATACGTAATAGTTGCCCAGTTGGTGTTCTGATTAAAAAAAAAATTATTGCTCCACTCTTGTAAGAAGCAATCTGGCTTTGCCAGAAAAAATATCTGATGCGTAATCAAGTACAATCTTTTGTAACAATACTTTTGCAGAATCAATTTCACCTATTTCAAGCAGAAATTGCCCCTTAAAATAGAGAAATTCAGCAGAAACAGTATTTTCGTCATATTCCTTCAGAACTGTCAGTGCCGCAGAAGTTTTCTTTTTTTCATGCATTGCACAGGCGACACGTAACGCCAGTCGCCACTGGCATGTTGACTCAATTTCTTTATTTTTAACAAGTGATACACATTTTTCAAGCATCCCAGTATAGATATTATATTCAATTTCCGCCCAGGTGGCAAGGGCTTCAGGACAATCCTGCAATCTTTGTAACCAATATTTGTAAAGTAATAGTTCTGTTGAAACGTTGCTCTCAAGTAGAATTGGATTTGAATCATATACTTCCAAAACTTTAGAAAATTTCTTGTTAAACAGGGATAAACGAATTTTCCAGAGCATCATATCTGAAGCAGAATGTTTGAGGTAGGGTGAATTTTCAGTCTGTTCTATTGCCTTGTCAATAGAATCCATGAAAATATACTGTCGGATAAAAAGCGTATCTTTTGAAAGAGAGGATCGTAGCCTGGTGATCAGTTGTCGGGATTGCTGTACCTGACCTGCATTCTGGTACAATTCAATTGCCTCGATTATCCTATTTTCAGAGGTGATATCGGTTTTTTTTAACCATTTTACCGCTGAATCCGCTAGACCCAATGATAAAAATGATTGATAGACGATTGATGCGGCATCGGATTGCAGCTCTTTATCATTAGTTTTTGTATACGCTGCTTTAGCAGCATGTAAAGCTGGTATCAGTTTTTTAAAGAGAAAACGGTCTTTTGCAATCTCTATCAATTCAGTACCAAGAAATTGTTTTGTCTTTTCGGTCTGAATTGACGTAAGTATTTCGATTTCCTTATCAAACATCTCTAAACGTGAGTAGGTCTTGCTTAGCCAGTTTCTCAGCTGAATAGTATCAGCATCGATTTTTTCCAGACTGCACTTTTTAAACTGCTGAAGAATCCGATCGGCGTTTTCTCCGCCCAGCTCTTGCATTTGTGAGGCAAACTGGTTGAGAGTAAGATAACTTGATCTTGAATAAGTGCTGTCGTTTGAAAAATTATCACTTCTATTGAGAATGCGGCAGTATAAAGCGGCAACCGATGAGTAATCTTTGATGATCATTTTTACTTTAGTCCATCTAGGAGCTCCGGGATATCAATTTTCCCCTCGCTATCAAGAATGGAAAGGAGAGTGTCAGCTCTGAGTGGGTCACCGGAATTGATTAGTGATACTACAGCCGCGTATGGTGATTTGTTTGAATTCTCCCATAATTTAAATATTTGATTCCATAACGCCCGGTTTCGATGGATGCTCTGATTATTGTAAGCTGCAAAAAGAATACTGTTGTCAAAGATATTACTTTTTGACCACTTTTGAAGAACTGAAAGAAAACTGTCATAATTTTGATCTGCAGAACAGTCTATTTTTGTCATAAATGAACACAGGCAAAGACCTGTCAGTGAGCCGGTGTGAGATTCAAGGAGTATTATTTTCTTTTGAAAAGGAATCGATTCCCATGCGGAATCAATAAAGCAATCGGCATTGGAATAGGAAACTACAGTTATAAACAGAAAAAAAATTTTTTCAAAGGGAATTTTAATCACAAGAATTTTCCTGTCAAACGGGAAAGGTCGTTTTGAAATTGTACATGTATTCTGCCGGGGTTTTTCTTGTCTTGTAAATTTCTTGCCCACTCCAGAGTCATCAGACCGATTCTTGATGGAATTCTAATGCCAATGCCATAGCCAAAGAGCTTTGAATAATCAGATTTCCAGGATGTGAGTTCATTTTCAAAACCTAATCCACCATCAAGAAAAATAAATATTGATCCTGCAGTATTAAAGTAATGAATTCCTTCCAGTTGACCATAAAGCACTGTTCTGAAAGCGAATTCATTATCTGTATAACCGCGAATTGAGTTATACCCTCCAACACGGTTCATTTCTACCGCAAGAAGTGATTTTTCTTTGGTCATAATGTGGGCAGTGACTAATTTGGTGAATATTGCCTGTGAGCGCCAAATTGGGACATGAGAGCCGATAGAGAAATCAATATGTGATCTGGTGTAATTTCTTTCTTTTTTAGATATTCCGCTCCCGATATCAATAGTAAGCTCACTTGACAATACCCCTTTGGAAAACGTTTGGGGAATTTTTAAAAACAGGAAATTAAGCCCATAGTAAGTTCCATCAGAACCTGAAGAATCTGCTTTTACTGATGTTTCCTGGTATTGCAATCCCAGTCCGGCGTATAATGAGAAGTTGAATTCCGTCAATAGTTTACACTGTCCGTAGACATAGCCGTACTTTTCTTTTTCAATTTCCATACCGAAATTACCGCCAGCCTGGAGCGGAATATTGAATATCCAGGGTTTTGAGAAAGCTATATCGAATTGTTGTTCTGTTTTATTGCCCATGTATAGAAAAGAGATTGATTCTCCTGAATGAAACAGATTAAGAAGAGAAAAATGGGCATTTCCTTGCAACTGAGGTTTATCATTCTGATCTGATTCGAACCCTGCAATACCTTCAAAGCCTAGCCCTGAACGGTCCTTAATTTCAAAGGGAACACTAACAGAGCAGGTAGAATCTTGATTTAATGAGTCGGAAAGCAGTAATGAGCTAAAACTCGAAGCATCTTCAATAAAGGTTCGCTTTTTCAAAGCATCAATCGATTTTTCGACTTTGCGGATATCGAAAAGTTCACCTGGCTTAAATGCGATGTACTTACTAAGTAAAGAAGGAGAAGTTTTCTTTGCTGTGTTGAACAGGGGGCCGGAAAATCTGGTCATACGATCAGAATCAATTTTATAGGTCACCACCATTGAATCGACAGGTGATAAGGATTCAAGGGGCATGATAGCAATCTCAACTGTAGCGAAAGGGAACCCATTTTCAGCGTAAACACGATTTATCTGGAGAGCTCGCCTTTTTATTTCACCAGCATCGAATTTACGGGGATATTTAATTTGATCAATTAATTCTAAAGGTAGAGAATCATTTTTTAGAAAAATTTCTTTGATGACAACAGCGCGTGGTCCAGGAAAGAGCTTTCGGCTTACCGAATCAAATTTAGCATGAAAGAAGCCAAGGGAATCCAGAAGATCAGGGAATTTTTGAGAATTGTTTTTTTTGAGAACTTCATTAAGCTCTTTACATAAAGACTGATCATCGTCAGAGCAGGAATAAGACAGTTTCTCTGAACCACTTACGGACTTTCCGCAGAAAATGATAACAGCAGAAATGAATAGATAGAGGAGATGTCTTGTGATGAAAGATTCCTTTTTAAAGAGGAAATAAAAAAGGTTCCTGATATAAAAAAACTGTATCAGGAACCTTAATGTCAATATTTAGAATGGAGGGCGGTTAAAGAAACTTACATTCCCTGGCGCCGTCTTCTTTCGAGAATTTCTTTTCCTTTTACAGAGTATTTGGCAACCGGAACTTCTTCCAGACGCTCGATAGCGATAGGTTCACCGGTTACTTTGCAGATTCCATACGTGCCTTCTTCTATTCTCTGCAGAGCTTCATCAATCTGCTCAAGGTATTTTTGCTGGCGTTCAGCTAACCCCATAGAGAATTCACGACCATAAGAAAGTGATGCAACATCACCCAGATGATAACTATAGCGGGAGTTTTCCCCGGCTGCATCGCTTATCGACTGCTTGAGATTACTTTGCTGAAGTTCGTCCATCTCTTCAAGAACCTTTGTCTTTTCAGTAATGAGCTTTTCTTTAAAGTAATCAAGCTGTTTCTTAGTTAATTTTTTATTCATCTTGTCCCTCCAAAAAAATCAAAAGAAAACAAAGTTCTAAAAAATAGATAAAACCGCGTTACATTATCCAATCTTTTTAAGATTGGGAAGAAATGTTGTTGATTAACTATGTTCTTATATTAAAAAGAATTGTGATTATCCCCGCTTTAAATGAGGGAAAAACCACCATAGTTGTTTACGTAAACCAACGGTATTATTTTGGTGTCTGGTGAAATTACTCTTAGTATAGAAAAACTTATCACCAGAAAATTTTTATAATAATACCATTTTACAGAACTTATAACAAGTATAGGTTCTTTTTATTAAAGAATGTTTGCATTATAAGTAAATTATTTGCATGCTGAAGGCTGAAAACTGGACCACTATTTACTATTGTAATCACCCCTCGAATGCTTTCATTCTACTTTTTTGGATAAAACGAAAAATGTAACTGTTCTTCAATTAGTTTTAAGCATTTTACATGCCATTTTTTTTCCCAATCCCCCCACAATCCCTGATCTATTTTCTATCCTTCAAGATTAACACTATCTGTGCAAAAATATTGCGCTTCTTTTTGGCATCCAGGGAGTATTAAAATTATTATGACTAGAGTGGAACAGGCTAAAGCAGGTATCATAACTGATGAAATGCGTGCTGCTGCGTCTAAAGAGGGCATACCAGTTGAAAAAATCCGTGAGGGTATAGCTAACGGAACTATTGTACTTGTGCGAAATAAACTCAGATCAATTGAACCGCTTATCTTAGGTACTCCATCAAGAATCAAAATCAACGCTAATATCGGTACTTCTTCCTCACGTGCTGATATCAATGAGGAAGTGGAAAAGATGCATGTTGCCGTTTCTCATGGAGCCGATGCGATAATGGATCTTTCCACATCTGGCGATCTTGAGAAAATCCGAAATGTACTTATAAAAGAATGCCCAGTCGCAATTGGGACTGTTCCCTTCTATGAGATGGCTCTTAGAGCACGGCGACAAGGGAAATCGGTTCTTGAGATTACCGCTGATGATATGTTCACTGTAATCGAGGATCACTGTCGGGCTGGCGTCGATTTCCTTACTATCCATTGTGGAGTCAATAGACAGACTGTTGCTCGTTTTAAAGAGGTTGATCGGTTAGCTGGTGCTACTAGCCGGGGTGGAACTATTATAATGGAATGGATCCATGTTAATAAAAAAGAAAATCCATTGTTTGAACAGTATGATCGCTTACTGGATCTTTTAGCTGAATATGATGTAGCTATAAGTCTTGGGGATGGTTTCAGACCTGGTGCGCTTCATGATGCAACCGATAGAGTTCAAATTGAGGAACTTATTGTCCTGGGGGATCTGGTGAAGCGGGCTAAAATGAAAAATGTCGGCGTGTTTGTTGAGGGGCCCGGTCATGTACCTCTTAATCAGGTAGTCACCAATATGCAAATTCAGAAAACGTTGTGTGATAATGCACCTTTCTACGTTTTGGGACCACTGGTTACTGATATTTCTCCTGGTTACGATCATATCGCTGGAGCAATAGGTGGTGCGCTTGCAGGAATGGCAGGTGCAGATTTTCTCTGTTATGTTACACCTGCAGAACATTTGCGTCTGCCTTCAGTTGATGATGTTCGCGAAGGGGTGATTGCATCACGTATTGCGGCACACGCTGCAGATATCGCAAGAGGAAATAATGCTGCAATAGAATGGGATCATGCAATTTCCCGTGCAAAGGTCGATCTTGATTGGAAAAAAATGATCTCTCTTTGTGTTGATCCTGAGAAGGCGCAGCGCTACCGTGATTCACTTCCTCCTTCTGAGGGTGTAGAGAATAATTGCAGTATGTGTGGAGAATTTTGTGCTATTCGTCGTTCCAAGAATGTTTCAGTGGAGTAAAAAGTGAAAGGATCATTTTGTGTTAGCTGCGTTTTGCAGCCCGATGAACGAGACCTGGCAATGAGTTATTGGTACTCACTTGGTATGCAGGGTGCCGAAGAATCCAATGAAGATGGAGCTGTCAGGGTTAAGGTATATTTTAGTGATATTCATTCGGCTGATCTGGCTAAAGCAGATCTTGAACAGCGTTCTCTATCTTCACCGGTTACTCTTTTTGAAGTAGAAAATCAGGATTGGAATGCCCGATGGCGTGAATCGATGAAACCGGCTAAACTGGCTCCAAACTTCTGGGTATCTCCTACCTGGCTGCCGCCGTCAAGCAAAGAGGATGATCATTGGATAAAGATTGAGCCAAAGATGGCTTTTGGTACTGGACATCATGAAACGACCAGACTTGCCGCAAAAGCAATTATTTCTAAAAAAAAGTGGATTGCCGGTAAAAATATCCTGGATATTGGCACAGGCTCAGGTGTCCTCTGTTTTGTGGCCGATATTTGTGGATCGAGAAGTTGCTTAGGAATAGAGATCGATAAAGATTGTCTGGATAATTTGAATGAAAACCGTGAGCAAAATTCGCATTCCGGGTTTATAGAGTTTGTCATTGGAACACTGGATAGCTTAAAGGACGATGCGGTTTTTGATGTGATAGTGATGAATATGCTTCTCACTGAATCAACCCCGCTGCTCCCTCGAGTTGCTTCGATTTTGCGCCCCGGTGGTCTTTTAGTCTGGTCAGGTATTCTATTTGAAGAAAAAGATATTGCCGTAGATAATGCTTCCGTAATTGCATCATGTAAACTAATAAAAGAGAATACCGAGCACGAATGGTGGTGCGGTATTTTTACAAAGCAAGATGAGTAGTTTCAGGTGTAAAAAAATTAACTGAACTGAAGAAGAGTCTTTCAATTATAAAATTTAACAATAGAGATGCGTATATGAGTTTCAGACAATTCGCAAAAGAACATTTCATTACTCCTGAAGGTTTTGACAGTCAAATAAAAAAGAGGCCGCTTTCAGGGCCCAATGGATGGCTTTTGTTTGTGGCTTGTAATTCAGGAGTCGATTTCGCTGAGTCTGTTAAAAAAGAGTATGAAACAATGCTCAAAGAAAGCCAGAGTAATCTTCAGGAAGTCCCTATGCTGGGGACTACAACTGAGCCGATTACAGCGGTTTTTGCTGATACTGAGACTTGTCCGCGTCTTAATCAGCATGTTGCGGGTTCTGATGCGTATGTGTTTCAAAGTGTCCATGAGCATAATACAACAAATACAGTAAACGAAAACATTCAGCAGTTATTGCAAGTTGTGCGAACTCTCAGGGCTCATCGTGCAAGGACGATCACCGTTGTTACTCCTTACTGTCCCTATTCGCGGCAGGATAAGCCAAGTTTTCTTGCTCGTGAAGCTACCTTGTCAAGCCTTTTTGCTGATCAATTAAAAATCTCAGGTGCCAATATCCACTTGACTTATCATCCTCATGCCCTGTCTCTTTACGGCTTTTACGAACCGGACATGATGTTTGTCGCTTTAAGCGGACTGGATCTGTTTGTTGATATGTTCAGTTCTTTTAAAGGATTGAGTGATGTGGTTGCTGTTTCAACGGATGCCGGTGGAGCAAAATCTACAGTCCACTTTTCAGAAGCGATGGATATCCCTTATGCGATTGCAAACAAGTTTCGACCGGGTAAAGACCGCGCAAATCTTTTAGGTATTATCGGTGATCTTAAAAATAAACGTGTTGCCATTATCACCGATGATGAGACAGTTACCGGATCTTCAATTATGAATGCCACCAGATGGCTTTACACAAATTATGGCGTTGAAGAAATTTATGCAGGTATCAGCCACTTGAAACTCAAAGAGGAATACATTTCCAATATCCTTGAGCTGCATGAAAAGTTCGGCCTGAAGGAGCTTCATACAACTGACACTATTCCTCAGATTGCTTCTATACGGCAGCTTGATTTTGTAAAAGTACATCCACTTGCATGCAGGTTTGCAGCGACTATTAACCGGTTGCATTACAATCAATCAGTAAGTGAGCTTTATAGGTCGATTTGATTTTTCTTCATTATTTCGGGATTATTTAAAAATTACTCTCAAGGTTGGTACTGAACGCCTGTCAATTTTTAATATTCTGTCAATACATTTTTACGGTTTGCATATTGCAGGACTGATTTTGTACAGTAAGCTTAATATTTTGGTTGTAAGATGCGAATCGGAAAATGTATAGTGTTATCTTTGATGGCAGATTGTTTTAAGGGAATGAATCGGTGCTTATACTCTGTCATCTATTATTTTAGAAATAGTGCGCATTTAAAACTGTTCCTGAAAATTAAGAATTATTAACCAGAATTCCGCAGTCTGATCGACTACGGAATTCTGGATTAAGGACAGATTATAATGAAATCAGATTTTAAAAACATTATTCTTCTGTTACTAATCTTCAGCACTGTTCTGTGGGCTCAGCAATCTGCCTTTGAGGTAACCTCCTTAGAGGGGGTAGCCAAAGTACAGCATTCTGCTCAGAATATATGGGATAAGATTTCCGTTGGAGATCAGATTAAAAATGAAGATATAATTGAAACAGATTTTCAGACGAAAATAGTTCTGAAATATAATCAGAATTGTATCCTGATTCTCGGATCGAATTCCAAAGTACTTGTTGATTATGAAATCCGGGAGACTGGCGATACCGTTAAGTCAGATTTTAGTCTGACTCTTTTCACTGGAGGGCTTTTGGCAAAGGTACAAAAGGACTCATATTTGAAAGTCTTTACTTCCAATGCAATAGCCGAAGCTGACTCTGGGACATTATCTGTTGTTGTTGATGGGAAAAATGGTGAATCTGGTTTTCAGGTAATAAAAGGTAATGTAGATGTTCGAAATATAATACAGAACAGAGGAATAAGACTGCGGACCGGGTTAACCACAATAGTTCTCCCGAATAAAGATCCGACACCAACGCTTTACATGACAAACAGACATGTATCGGTACTCAAACATTTCTTTGGTGCTGAGTATATTCAAACAGAGCTCGATTCATCTGGTATAACGCCGACAGAAGAGAAAAAGGGCAATCGGCTCTCTTTTTCCAGGCAATTTTCTTCTAAAATTTCAGATTCCACAAATAATGAAATCTATCGTTCTTTGTTTGATATTAATAGAATATATGGAAGCATAATTGATGATCAGATGAACGAATCAAAGTTCTATGAATCGTTTGCAAGTACAAGAAATGTTAAAAAGCGAAAGGGTCTGATTGAATTCGGTTGCACTAATTTTTTCAATGATGAACGGATTATTTCTTCATTTTCCTTATCCTTGGGGTATTCATACCGATTCATTGAAGCTGCTTTGCGTTTATCCCTAAATGAAAAGAGAAATTCGCATTATGAAATGAAATTCTCGACCGCGCAGAGTATTTTTGACAAACTGGATTATCTTTCGATTGGTAATATCCCGGATAGCATGTTCATTCAAATGGGGCCAATTAAAAATTTAACATTAGGGAATGCCTTGGTTGTAGATCAATTTCGCAATAAGCATCCAAATAGTCTCTATAGTGCGGCAGGAGTGTTCGGTAGCGTTAAGGTCAATGATCATTTCGGTTTAAAAGGATTTGTAAATGATATTACCGCTCCTTATGTCGGTGGGCTTTCAATGAGTTTTGAACCATCGGCTTATTATCTGTATGCAGGATATTATTTCGATGCTGATCAGCACGAATCATCTATTACAAACAGTAATTATGTTTATTGTCAACCGGTCACGAATATTCAAAAGAGTTCCAGAATCGATCCGGTGCATATTTATGAAATTGATCTCGGTACCGACCTGGCGTTATACTATAATTTCAATGCAAAACTGTTTGTTGAATTTGCTCAGAAGCTTAACAGCGGCAATGACGGAATTGTGGTGCGGATGCCATACTTTCTATTTGATTTACCGAGGACAAGTTTCGGGTTTGGTTTTCTGATGGAATTCGGGCGGCTTCTATCAGGTCAATTTGATCAGTTTTATATGTCACAACGATCATTCGTCAAAACAGATGGAACTGGACAGAAAATACTCGAATCGCCGAATTCTATTCTTTCTCCCAGACGAAGCACCCTTGGGGTTTCTCTTTTTTATAAAATGAATCCGGTAAAGGGATTTGACATCGCACTCTCAGGCAGACAGAATTTAAAGGAAAAAAAATCATTTGTAATGTCGACTGAGACGGGGGATTCGAGTTTTAATGCCCGTCCTGATTACTCATACTCTCTACGATTAGCAATCAATGATTCGCTTGTAAAATTTGTTAATTACTTCGGGTTATATTTAGGCCAGAATCATGCAACGCTTTTTCCCGATGGCAGCTCAGTACTGCGTTCGTGGAATACCGAAGCGGGTATTGAACTTTTGACAAATCCGCTTTTTTATAATGTCGCTTTTGACACAAGATGCAGATATTTTTATTATGATCACAGTAAAAGATCCAATAATTTGATTAATAAAGAAGATCACATCGTTGAATGGTATTTTGGTATAAAATGGGGCTTTTTATGAAAATTGATGAACAGTTGCTCTTTAAGACAATTGATGCCGCACTTAAGGAGGATCTTGGAACCAACGGGGATATTACTTCAGATGCGGTGTTCTCGGATAGCGATCAGGCACAAGCTGTAATCAAAAGTAAAGCTGAAGGCGTTTGTTCCGGTATGTATCTCCTTAAACCGCTATTTACAAAGATTAATGATAAATTACATGTTGAATGTAAATTAGCTGACGGTGATAAACTCCAGAAGGGAACCGTTCTGTGCACTTTATATGGACCGGTGAAAGCTATTCTTGCCGGCGAAAGAGTCGCTCTGAATTTCCTTCAGCGATTGAGCGGAATTGCTACTATGACCTCTAAGTATGTTGAGGCAATAGCACATACAAATACAAAATTACTTGATACACGGAAAACTACGCCCATGCTCAGATATTTTGAAAAACTCGCTGTTTTACATGGGGGGGGATGTAATCACCGTTTCGGGCTTTTTGATATGATCCTGATAAAGGATACTCATGTTAAGAGATCTGGTGGTGTCGGTAAAGCGCTTATGAACGCGCTGAATTTCAGGGGAAACGATACATCAATAAAAATCGAAGTCGAAGTACAATCGGTTGCTGAACTTGAGGAGGCCTTGCGGTTTAATCCTGATCGCATAATGCTGGATAATATGAGCATTGCTGATATGAAAAGGAGTGTTGAAATTGTCCAATTGTCGGGAAAACAAGCTGAGCTTGAAGCGAGCGGAAATATTACACTTACGACAATTACTGCAGTAGCTGAAACTGGTGTGGACTTTATTTCCTGCGGATCACTCACTCACAGTGCGCCTTCTCTGGATATTCACCTGGTCATTGTCTGAGAAATTATACTCGTATTTCCTCTTTTCTGGCATAAATAAATTGAATCAGGATATGAGCAAGGATTAGCGGGGCAATGAAAGAGAGCAGGACTGTTCTGTTCTCTTGTTTGTCATTTTTATTACAGGAAGAACGCACAATGACAACTAAAAAACAGGTGCTTGCAATTGACATCGGTAACACAAATACCCATTTTGGAATAATCGACACAGAAGAATTTAAGACCATAGCTTTGCGAATTGTTCCTACTGGTTCTTTTAAGGAAGAACTGGTTTCGGTAGTGCTCGATTTATTTGAACGGACTGACAAATCATTCTGTTCTCAGATTGTTATCGCGAGCGGAATCGGAACACTCGCTGAAATAGCGAGAAGTAAGCTTGAGGAGCTTTTTCCTGGAAACGTAAATGTGGCAAAATACACTCCGGATCTGCCATTTAAATGTAAATATAAAAGACCTCAGCATCTTGGTATCGACCGGTTGGCAAGTGTATTATATGGTCATGTTGTGTATACAAATCGCGATCTTATTCTTATCAGTGCAGGAACAGCTATTACGATTGATCTGTTTCAAAATAACGTATTTTCAGGGGGCACAATTTTCCCCGGTATAACTACACAGCTTGTCAGTTTAGAGAAAGCAACAGATGCTCTGCCGCTGGTATCCTCCTCTCAGTTAAACGGTGAAATCGGTTTTCCCGGTTTGACAACAGAAGAGTGCATTGAATCTGGCGTACTGTTTGGAGCGGCAGGGGCGATCGAACGGATCGTCAGGGAATTGCAAATGGTATGTCCTGATTGTACGGTCCTTGCAACTGGTGGTGACTGGGATATCCTTAAAAACCATGTATCTTTTCCGCATGAATCGGTTCCTGAAATGGTACTGATAGGGACTGCACTATTCGAGAGATATTTATAATAATTAGAAGAATTAAGACTGAGGAAACAATGGGAAAATGTTTGAAGGGCTTTCATAGTTGCAGAAACCAATTATCATCCTTCATTTTTAATCATGTTTTCATTCCAGGGAAAATTAGTGGCTGGATAACTATTGATATCGGAACTTAAACTAAAAATTGATCCTGATGCAGTAATTAATACATGGGTAAAATTGTAGGTCTTTCACCCATGTATCGCTTTTGTTAAGTTAAGGAACAATAATTTGTTTAGTAAATACTTTGTCATCTTGTTGAATACTTAAGACAAGAGGTTTCCCAGAAATAAATCTCGAAGGTATTTTGATTACATTCGAATTGGCCCCTACCGTTTTTTTGCAAATCAATTTACCATCAATACCAAACAACTGTACTACTCCTGAATGAGAGAGACTATTTATGTGGATCAAACCTGATTCAGAAATACTGAATGCCACTTGAGAATGGGCATCACTTTTACCTTTCAAAACAGGTGCTGAAGTAAGGCGAAGAGCAATGTTTATTGTAGTTGTATCGGCGGTGTTTGCAGCGCCTAATGCTGTGTTATTACGAGAATATTGCAGATACCCACTCATTACAACAGATACAGATCCAGTATTTCGGTCTACAGGTATTCCACTGATCAAAAAAGAACCGTCAGCTGCAGTTGCCGCAATAAAGGTTAAAGATGTTCTGCCCCCGCCAGCACCACCACCGTTACTGATGGTTAAAGTTACTTTCGCATTTGCAAGTACAGCTTTGGTTATTGAATCTGTCACAAGTCCTTTAACTACTTTTGTTCCAGCAGTTGCCGCTGTCAAATAGATAGTGACTGTATCCGCCCCGTTCTTGGGGACAGATCCGCTCCCTGATGTAGCTGTAAAGCCATCAATTGATGCGGTAACCGAGTAATTAAGGCTGGTGTTTACTATTGCGATTTGCTCAAATTCAATCGAGCCGGTTGAGCCGGTTATTCCTGTTAATGTTGTGCCCCCGGTATAACCTGAGGGAACGGCAACAATTGATGCTCCTGCAATACCACTGCTGTCAGATCGTTTTTTTACTATGACGAAAAGATTACCTGTACCTGGCTTTGATAGCACAATATTAACAGTGTCCACTCCAGCTTTCTTGTTATTAAGATTACTACTGGTGTTGTTATAGCCAGTTGAAGATGCTGTAATCGAGTATCCTTGACCGGAAGAAATATTTTCAAATAAGTATACCCCATCAGCACCAGATACTACTGTGTCAATAGCACCACCCATTCCGCCACCACCCATTCGAGACAGAATCACCCTCGCTCCAGCTATAATTGTCCCCTTAAGTGAATCACCTGTTATCTTTCCAGTTATTGATCCCAAAATCACTTTGTTTAACTTAATATCAATTGTACCAGGAGTGGTTCCGGTCAATTGAATTGCAGAAGATGTTTTGGTAACAAATCCGGTTGCAGATACATTGATCGTGTATGACGAACCACTTTGTGCTTTAGTAAATTGATATTTTCCAGTCGCATCAGTTGTTTCTGTATCAATTGCAGCTCCACCACCAGTGGACATACGCAGAATAACTCTTGCGCCACTTATTGTTGTTCCTTCAGTGGAGTCAGTAACTGTTCCAGATATCGAAGAATACTGGATTGGCAATAGAATCAGATTTTTTGTATAGGTTGCAAGAGAATCAGCTATTGAAATAGCTGTTTGAGTTGAATTTTGAAAACCATCTTTTGAGGCTCTCAATTGACGATTTCCAATTTTGACATCATTAAAGCTGAATGCACCAGTTAAATCAGTAGTATCTCTTAAGGCGGTACTCCCTCCACCGCCGCCACCTTGTGACAGTGTTACAATAGCTCCGGAAACCGCTGATCCGGTTGAATCAGTCTGTCTGACTATGCCGTTGACTGTAGCTGCCTGAACAGGTAGCATGCTGGCTGTAACTAATGCAATCAAAGAAACAAATTTACGGATCATAATACCTCCTTTAAATTGTATTGCTTTTTACCGATAGTTGCTTACAATTCCAAATTCCCCCCCCTTGGGCATATTGATGTTAACATTAGGGAATTAAGTACGGAATAATATGCAAAATTTCTTATTTGAAAATTTCATCCATATTAATCAGTTGTACAACCATGGCCAGGAAGTAGTCTTGTTTTGTAAGTTAAATTGATAACATATAGCAGCTACAATTACTTTCTATTTGACTAATTCCAGTATAGTTCATTTGTAAAAGCTGCCTTATTAGAAATCTATAGAGTAATATAAACCCGCATTATTGCAGATGCGTTTTTATTTACAGGGGAAGACAAAACTCAGTTCTCTGCAGAGAACATTGGTGTTTCCCCATATTCTTGCCAATTGGGAAAAACGAAAATAGAATCTTTCGAATTTGAGTTTTAAGTTCGTACATCACCAATATAACAGACTGCTTTTTTTGGGGGGGGAATAGCAGGATTATAGGCCGTTTGCTCAGAAAATCTCTTGTCTTATTAAATTTGAGATGTTCTTAAATTCTGAATTGTGAAAGATATTGTAAATTGAACAGTATATAATTATGTTAACAGTGTTAAATAATTGAACGAAGTTAATATTGTAAACACGAGTAAAAAGGAGATTGTAATGAATGCTATTCAGGAAGAGCGGGTGAAAGGGTATTTTCTTACCGCGGCGAAAGAGTTGATCAGAGGTGAAGGTCTTGAAGTAGTAAGCGCAAGAAATGTAGCAGAACGTGCAGGTTATTCTTATGCTACTCTTTATAACTATTTCAAAGATATCCGGGAACTTGTCTTTAGCTGTGTTGAAGATTTTATGAAGGAATGCAGCGAGTTTGTTGTTAAAGATTTAGGTAAAGCAACGGGCGAAAAGGCTTTAATGATAATTACTAGCAACTATGTAAAATTTTTCATTCAATATCCCGGTATTTTCGATCTGTTTTATCAGGAGAAAGTAAACCAGATAGCAACCCAAAGTTCAAATGTAAATTCTATCGACTTGTTTTTCAATAAATTAGCAGATCAATGCTGGCAGGAAATCAAAGGTTTAGGCAAACAAAATGATAATTCGATTTCATTAGCTCAGGAATACCATAAATTGGCAATTAATGGATTGTTGATGCTTTATCTGAACAGAAGGAAAGATATGGGTTTTAAGGAATTTATGAAAAAAGTTGAAGAATTGACAGTTTATTCTGTCAATAGTGTTCAATAAAAACTCTCTTGAATAGAAACGCAAAAGAAGACTGATTTAGACATTCTGGAATTATATTATTAAAATGAATGTAGAATCATGTGAAGAAATTATACATTTAACTTATAATCAATTGATTAAGTGATAAATACTTTCTGTTTGGGACCGTGTACTATGATGGTTCTTCTTAAATATAAAAAATTATCATGTTTTACAAACTAATCAAGAAAGGATTTCGTATGAAAATCGCTTCGATCGTAGTTGGAGTTGTTATCGTGCTTACTCTCATGGCATTTGTTTTCGGATCAATGGGAATCGGTCATATAAAAAAGATGGTCATCAATGAAGTAGATTTATCAAAAGTGCCTAATGGGGTCTACAAAGGGACATTTCATAAAACCCGTTGGAACTATGATGTCGAAATCAATGTAAAGGATAACAAAATAATTTCAATTAAGAATACTAATAAACTTCCAAGTTCAGGCCAACAAAAGCAGGTGGATGAAGCGGTCAAAGCTATGCTCGCAAAGCAATCAGTAAAAATTGATGTTGTTTCTGGCGCAACTATCAATACAAAAGCCTTCCAGAAAGCAGTTGAGAATGCTTTGATTGAAGGTACTAAATAGTAAATGATAGGGCCATTTCGTTTTCTGGGGGCAAAGAGTACTCCTTGTATAAAATGTACTGAAATTATGGGAACTGTGCTCTACCAGGAAATATATGGATTAAATGGAATTCAAATAGCTGAAAAAGTACAGCAGAATTTGATCCGGTTAGAAAATTTGTGGAGCCCTTACAAAACCGATAATGTTGTAAGCCAAATAAATTAAGCAGCAGGGAATAATGCAATAATGGCTGACTCCGACACAATCAGCATTCTTTCTTTAGCAAGAAAAATAAGTGATTTATCCGAGGAGGCATTTGATATTACCGTTTTCCCTTTAATTCGACTATGGCGAAAAGCAGCCAAAATGAAAACAATCCCTCGATACGAAGAATTAGAAAAGGCGAGAAGCCTGGTTTGCTTTCAGGACTTGACTATTCATTCTGATACTCGGGTATCTTTGCAGCATAGCGGTCAGGGTATTGACCTTGGGGGGATCGGCAAAGGGTATGCAGTGAATAGAGCCCGGGATCTTTATTGTGAAGCAGGAGTACGATACTATTTACATTGTTTATGTAAATAAATATTTGATTGCTGCTTTTTTCTGAGTTCTTTAAAAGTACGCCCATCTGCTGTGTATGTAAAACCAGATGAATTGCTATTTTTACCACTGTCAAATAAATGAATTTTTATTTTTTTAGTTTGGGAAGAAATGTGAGCGTGTGGAATTGAATTCTGATATACTGCAGAGGTCCCGTTAACATCCTTAAACTTGTAAATCATCAGTTGAGTAGGAGCAGGAATTGTAGTCCTTGGTTGATCCTGGTTTTCCGGCAATGTTTCCCAACGCAAAGCATACAACACAGATGGTTCTGATATATCTCCACTGCAAACAGTCCAGTGTACCACCATGCCATTTGTTTTTGGGCTTTCAAGTGCTTTAGGCCACAAACTGGAGATGACATCTCCTTTGGGTTTTAATGTGGTTTCGTCAAGCTCCCAGAGTCCAATACCATTTTTAACATGATAAAATGATTGTGTCAACGCGCCGTTTGGCTGGATTATAACAGGGCCGAATGTAACTTGCAGAATTAACGTTCCGGTTCCGCCAATTTCCCACTTGTAATTCCAATCACTGGTTTGACTAATGTTCCATTTTCCATTTTCAAGGCGTGCATTATAGAGTTGAGTATATCCTTTGGAGTCATATTTATGATAGGTGATAATGACATGTTTCTGAGTGTCAAATCCAATTGCGCCCCGGTTGATTAATCCGCTTCGTTGAGGAATTTTATCCAGAATAATGCCAGGAGTTGAAACTGTTATTGGAAGTGTAATTTTACTGCCAGTGGCAGTTTCCCAATTAACAAGGTCTTTACTCCTTATATAATTTACATCGAAAGTAGTTCCTGCATCAGGAGATTCCCGCCATGACCAGTACACATGGTAATAGCCATCTGGTCCTAAGGTTGGTCCACCCATATATGCACTTACTTTTCCCTGTCCATCAAAAAGCGGTTTGTCAAATAGTCTGGACCATGTTTTGGTTTCTGAATTCCACTTGTTAAAGACCTGATTTCCATTACCACTTGACCCATCGCGATACATATAAATCAACTCTCCATCTGGCCCATTGAAAAAAACAGGATACGTGACACTGCTCTCTTTATTTCCTGTCATGTTTGCTTTCGTAAAATTACCAGTATTAAAAGGCGAATCTGATCGAAAATAAACCAGAGGACTGGAATGCATGTTCCCGCTTACGTGAATGTATCCTGGTGAATCCAGGGCAATCGCAATGTAATTGTGACTATCCCATCCGATTGTTGAGGGTAAAATGGTATATTTGAATGATTGTGAGTTAACAGAACGGACTGCGATAGTCATCCGGCGGAGTGTGTCATAATAACCGATATACTGGTTCTCTTCTCTACAGATAAAAGCGAAGTCGACAGGATGGCCCGACCATACATTACTGACCTTTATAGAATCCAATATAACATATCGCTGCAAAGCCGCATTTGCCGGCATCAAAATGGAAATTAAGGCTGTTAATTGATATAGTAAAGTTATTTTCTTCATGGTCTGATCCTTAAATGATTCGGTGCTTTGAGCCGTTATATACTCTGTAATCCATTAAAGAAAGCATAGTAAAATGCAAACATGATTAAGGCAATTTTAAAGAACTCAAAAAGTCCACGGCTCTGTTAAAATATATTTATTATGCGTTATGTAGACATAAAACACACTAAATTTTAATTAATATCGGAACAAATATTTAAAATAGAGTAAAAATCACATTCATATCTTTTTTGCATTTGTAACCTGATACGTATTTTTCAGGCCCTTACATATGGAATAGTAGTATGTTTACATATAAGTTTACTGATAAATATTTTTCATATCAAGTAGAGACATTAAAATGAATACCCTGGTTATTGTTCCATCACTACATCATAAATATTCTTTCTCAGCTCCATTGGCCTGGCTTTTTAGTAAGTGTACGTCGAAGATCAGAGAAATTTACAGCGAAGATCTTTGCCCCAAAGACCTTTTAGGCATAGATCTGTCTGGCAGATGATAAACATCGAATTTACTTTTTTGCATTTAAAGATGACGCTGATAAGGCTGGCTTACCATCAGAAAATCGGTTGTACTCTGAGTTCGTTTTCCCAAAATAGACTGATTGGAACTTTTATACCGATTTCGATAAAGCAATTAAAATCAGTAACCATTGGTTTGTTATTACACAGCAGTATAATCTTATTCCTTTCCCACAGGCATTAGTCAAAAGAATCGTAACCAGACTTGTGTTTCTTTCTATTTTCCTTAAAACTCGTTTTGGAATAGGTAAGCACCAGGAAGAGATGTTGTTTGGAAGGCCAATAAACCGAAGATCGAAGAAGTAAATATGTAGCACCTTCTTTGGATTTGAAGGTGCTACAGTGTATGCAGTAAATTAAATTTTCTTATCAACTTGGAATTGAAAAGCTCATTTCCCTTTGAATCCGATCTTAAATCTATCATGTAATTGTTTGCCGTCAATATCAGCTGATGCCACAACGACAAGGTAGGTCCCAATACCTACATGACGATTGTTCTTATTCTCACCTTTCCAATATATCCCATACAGATTATCTTCTACATATATCACTTTCAAATCACTACGTATGAGATTTCCAAGGCCATCGTAAACAGATGCTTTTCCATAAGAGCCATCCGGTTTTTTCTTCAAAGGCTTTCCCTTAACATTTACACCAATTATTACTCCTTGTGCTGATCCGGATGAAATATCAGGGCTTTGTGTTTCTATCACAGATTTATATTTTTCCAAAATTTTTGTTGAGATCGGTTCTCCAATGACTGCTGGGTTTGCACTTGGTACATAAACTACACTTATTCTGCCATATTCCACAGCGGCTTTGCGGCTATTTATCTGAGGTCTATTTGATGATAGATCTGAAACTCCATTCGCTGATACTAATTGCATGCTATCAGACATTGGTATAATAGTGAACCCATCTGAAACAATAAGCTTAGCTGTAGAATCTGTAAAACTTAAAATTGAATTGAACACATTTGATTTAAGGCTTCCCTTCTGATAGTAAGCAAATAAAGTATTGGCATTATTAGTTGAAGGTTTTGTGACTTTTTCACTAATTGTTACGAGTATAGTATCTGGCGTACCGGAGGGGTTTGCTGCAGTCTTTGATCCCGGATAGTAGATCGCACGTTCAATTACAGGTCCTGCTCCATCAGTGCATTTGAAATCTGAAACATGTTGTACTTTCTCATTAGTAGAAATTGTTATAGTCGGTAACCAGGAAGTTTGTAATACCGTATTAGTTATCTCTTTAATTTTTAGTTTATAAGTATTATTATCCTTTTGGATGCTTTCAACAGAGAAATTGTTGTTCATGTATTTTACACTTATGAAAGATATTGCTTCCTGGCTGCTAATACTGACTGATGTGTCAAATCGTAGCTCGATCATATCCAAATAACCATTTCCATCAGTATCTCTGGTGGTCGCTTCCTTAAGTGAAATATTTGACGTTTCATTGATCACATCAATTATAGCAGATTTAAGTCCGGATTCGCTTGCAGTAACCTGAAAAGATCCACCGCTTACTTTAGTTATGGTACCTTCATATTTTTTTCCAGCGGTTGGTGCTACCAAACCAATTTCAATTTTAGAGCTTTTCCATTCAGCTTGGTCTGCGAAACGGATAAAGTTCCCCAGACTATCTCTTACTACAGCATAGAGGACTGCTTTAGACTCTTTTTCAGGAATCGTTATTGTTTTTAACGGCGTAGATTCATTTTGAATAATTTCACTGGTTTTTTGAAAGGTTATTTGATACGGTCTTCCTGGGCCAATATATAATGTTATTGACTTGGTGAACTCTCTATGAATTGGATCGTCTGGATTGACGAATTTAGCTGTCAGAGTAACTTTGGTATTTACTTTTGTTCCCTTAAGTGAGATGGACCCATCAGATGATTTCTCAAAAACTGCAGATTCATTTGGATCACTGATTTCCCAGCTGACAAGCTTGTCCCATTCTGAACGCCATTGAATACTATCGAAAACGTGAGGATAAATTTTTATTGTTTCTCCTATACCAATGGTATCCAGATTCGAAAATGGTGTATTTCCATTCACATCTGGTGTTCCTGGTTTGGGATACAGCTTAATATTTGATTCTGGTGTAAAGAGGTTGGTGGTTATTAAAATAGTGCTATTGCTGGTGTGGCGTTCGGCATAGAAGAAATCGAAGGGATACTGTCTTCCTTCAACCAATCCAAGATCCTCTGCTATATTATCAAGATTGATAGCTCCACTTTCTGAACCATGTATCCCTCCAAGGTCCATGGCCAATTTCCCATTTATGAAAGCCCACACATCGTCATCACCAGAGAAATTGAATTTCATCCCTTTTTTATAGATAAAGGTTGTATGTAATTCCATTGCAAATGCGAAATTGTGTTTGTACCCCTTTGGTTCATTACCGAACCCCTTGTCATCGATCCAAAAAAACTCAGGTGTCTGGTGTTGACCGCTGCGTTCAAACTGATACATTCCTTCTCCAATATGCAAAAAAGGTAAAGCATCTTCAACTACAACATTTTTAAAAGCTGTATCATAATCAACAGTATCTAAGGTCATTTCATCTCCATAAGGATCTACATATACGGGGATGGTGAAATCGCCGGCTTTCCAAGGTTTAAACCATTTATCTATATTGAAATTGTAATAGGAAACTTTACCAAACACAGGTTTTCTTTCGCTCGATAAGTCTTCGGCTACCATACCTTTGGTGAGTCTTCCCTGGTTATTTGGTTGGAACTCGGGATTGCTTTTATCCGCGTGGTAATCATAAAAGGTCACTTTGATCGGAAGAGTATCGGGATAATCCTGAGCATTAATAGCAAAGGCCGTACAAAATAGCAGCATTGTAATCAAACCCAGCATTGTTTTCATAATACCTCCAGCATCAAAATTAAAATCGAATTTTAAACTTTTAATAAAATACATTCCATTTCCATTATAATATCATGAGCGGTAAAAAATCAGAAAAATCTATAGGTGTCTTTATTGAAATTATTGCAAATGATAATAAGTACCTGTTTTACAAAGACAATATAGATGGTTATAGTATAAAATACTGATTTTTTTAACACTTTGCACACAAATCCCTTTTTCCGATATAGTAACTGTTGATCATACAGCCAACTCTAATATATTTGCAGTCAATTCCATGAATAGAGGTCTTTGTTCGCTGGATAATCGGAAATTGAAATTGTGTGAGTTATCTTATTTTTTTAAGTCCATACTCTGCTGGAGAAAATTGGAAATTATATACATTTACAAGGTATTATTAATTCTACTTTGTTGGAATGGAAAGTGTCTTATACCGCTCACCCGGAGTCCTGTCCTGAGTCATCGAAGGATCGAAGGGCTTTCTTTGAGCGGTTTTCGGTATACTTACAACAAGATTTTAGAATGATTATACATTCTAACAAAGTAGAATTAAACATGATATGTTTTGCTTTTGTGAAAGGGATTTATCTGTCTTGCGTTTCGGTTAAAAATTCAGAATGAGAATTTTGTTTATTTAACGGAATTTCATCCCAATAAGATAGTCTTAACAAACATCAAGCTTAAATAATCTGAATTTGCAATATTTGATTCTATTGTTGTAAAAAAATTCAAGATATTTTTCTTTCCAATTGATTAATGTTTAATTCTGTAACTATTTTACTTAAGAGTGTTTCCCAGTTTACAAGGTTATTATCCATATGATAGATATTTTTAGTCTCATTTCTCTTTTGACGTTAGTATCAGTGTTGTTCATATATGCATATGTACTTGGACAGCGGAAAAAGACAATTGTAAACGCATCATTTCTCACATTTGCTTTTTTCATGGTGATGGCATCTCTGATTGATTTTATAATTCGGTTGAACAACTCAGCTGAAATTGTAAGCTTCTTGTATCGAATACTGATTCCATTGTTATTTTCACAGAGTTTTTTATTTCTTAATTTTGTATTCGCACTTATTAATAAGAGGCACAATGCTTTATACCAGTTAAGCCTGATAGGGTTGGTCTTTTCTGTAGTAATAATCAATTTCCATTGGCCACTTACAATGATGAATTACCCTGACCAAAAGATGTATATTTCTGTATCAAATATTTGGTTCCTTATGCCATTTATAGTGACACTTATTCTTATTCCTTTCTACACTTTGTTACTATGTGTGAAGAGTGTGATTAAAGAGAAAAGGATAGTTCTTTTTAATCAATTGTGCCTTGTTATTACAGGGGCGGCTATTTCCACTCCATTGGCTGTTTTTGCAATCTTTATCGGGCCTTTTATTTTGAATAATTATGACTTTTTACGTTTAGCCTCCCTTGATATTCTTTTTAACAGCCTAGTTATGTTTTTGGCAGTTCAGCGCCATCGCCTTACGTCAGTTAATTTCGAGCAAATAGAGAATGCTTTTAATCGACTATTTGAGAATTCACACGATTCAGTTATTCTTTTGGATGCCTTGGGGGAAGCTATTCAAGTGAATGATAGTGCCAAGACATTATTTGGCGCTCAAGCTGCTGGAATTAATAAAGAGTTTCTGAAAGAACATATCTCAGAATATGACTTTTCGAGAAATGGAACAGATATTTTATCTATGTATAAAAATGGTGATGAAATCAGGTATATTCAAATTTCTCAATCATTAATTAAAAACAGCGATATATCATTAGGTAAGCTGCTGATAATTCAGGATATTACAATTCAAAAAAAAGCTGAGCAACTTATCCTGGATGCTAAAAAATGTGAATCCATAGGTCAATTGGCAGGAGGCATTGCACATGATTTCAATAACTTACTATGTGGAATTGTGTCAAACCTAACTCTTGCGAAGTCGGACATTGATCCTGCATGTAGAGCTGCACAAATTATTTCTATCAGTGAAAAAACAGCTCTTGATGCCCGTGACCTTGCACGACAGTTGCTTACCTTTTCGAAAGGAAGCATCAGAAAAAACGAGATTTTCGATGTGCTTGAGCTTATTTCTGATGTCACTGATTTTATAAAGCACAGTTCAAAAACAGATATTTTTATGGATCTGCCAAAATCACCAGTTTTCATTGAAGCTGATAAGGGGCAAATCAGGGAAGTTTTCCAGAATCTTATTACAAATGCAATCGAATCCATGCCTAATGGCGGTACAATTACAATTGAGGGGAAAATAATTCTACAAAATACAGAAAATAGACCTTGTCATAACAATATCAAATTTTTTCAAGTCGCAATAACAGATCAGGGAGTCGGTATTGCTTTAGAGCATTTAACAAAAATTTTCGAGCCGTATTTTACAACAAAGCCAAACGGCAATGGCCTGGGTCTTTCTATTGTCAAATCTATCATTAATAAAATAAATGGTAACTTGTCTTTTAAGGTTCAGGAAGGCCGGGGGACAACTTTCACCGTATGTCTTCCAATAACTGATGAGCGTCCTTTGCCTGTAGTTCGAAATCCTGTAATGAAAAATTATATACCGGGACGGATCCTTATCATGGATGATTATCCTACTATCCGGTTAAGCCTTGCCCTCCTTTTGCAACGAATGGGTTACACTGTTGATCAGGCTTCGAGCGGAAATCAAGCGCTCGAGATATATGATAAAACAGTTGAAAAACGTGGTAAGTATCAAGCTGTAATTACTGATTTGACTGCTTCTGATGCTATGGATGGTAAAGTACTTGTAAATGAATTGCATAAGAGAAATCCTGACCTTTGTGTTATTGTGTCCAGCGGCTATTCTGAAGAAATTGAAATCGCTCAATACCGCAACTTCGGTTTTGCGGGGGTCCTTCATAAACCGTACAGTCAGGAGGAACTTCAGGAAGTATTGGGATCTGTTTTTACTGCATCGTGATTATAACCCGCTTTCGTATGTTTGAGGGATTTCTCCACAGATCCAAAGATGCGAATTGTCAAGTGGTTCGAGAGCATTTGTTGTGTTTACGTGGATAACTGCGTCGAATTGATCTGCAATATTGGCAAAGAAGTAGTGGCTGATTCGTTCTGATTGCGGTCGATAAATTACTCCGATGGCCCGCTGGAGGCGTGGTGCTTTAAGATCGTTAAGATTATCTGGTAATTTTTTTAAATTGAGTAAAAAGTAATCTCCAACATGTCTGAAAAGGTCCTCATAACTGCCGTGTAATGCTAAACTGATATTTTTACGTTCAACATCTCCACCCCAGGATGATGCCGCTGAAACGGTTCCATTATTGGTGGTAAATCCGATAAGAACAGAATCCTGATTATATTTTTCACGCATGATTTGCCCAAGGTTTAGTTCACCTTCAAGTTTCATATCAGTGGCCCGAGCATCTCCTATATGTGAATTATGCGCCCAGACAATGACTTTGCCTGAGCCAAAATTGTTTTCCAGGTGATTAGAAATATGTTCAAGCATCTCTGCCATGTGCTGGTCACGAAGATTCCAGGTGTTTGTTTTACCACTGAACATTTCTCTATAGTACTGTTCGGCATTTTTTGCGAGGCGGGCATTTTGCTGTGCAAAGAACAGTTCTTCTTTTTCCATCGGGTTTTTGTTTAGCATTTGGAATTTGTCATTGTACAGTTCCTTCAATTGAGTGACCGCTGCCTGCTGACAACTTTTGTTGATATAGGACATTGCGATACCATATGAATCTTCCTCTTTCCCATATTGCTCAAAACATTCATAACGTCGTTTTGCCTTATTAGCTGCTTCATGGTCTACATTGTTAAGATATGAAACAACTGCATGAATAGAAGAATACATACTATAGAGATCAAGGCCATAGAATCCAATCCGCTGTTCGAGAGGTAATTCTGAATTATACTTCCGTAAAAAATCAACAAATTTGACAATTTCAGTGTTTCGCCACATCCAACGGGGAAATCGTTTGAATTCTCCTAAAGAATCTGTTGCTTGAGTATCAGAACCAGAACCTTTTATGAATTGATTTATTCTATAGGTATCCGGAAAATCAGCCTCTACGGCAATAGCTGTAAAACCTTTTTCTTTAATTAACCTACGGGAAATCGCTGCGCGAATTTGATAAAATTCTTTAGATCCATGTGTAGCTTCTCCCAGTAAAACAAATCTTGAGTTACCAACAAGATCGATTACTGAATCGAAATTTTCGTGTTCCTTTTTCAGTAGTACTGTTGACTTACGAATGTTGTCTGCTAATTCAAGAATTTCCATTTTTACCCTGATTATTGAATGTTTGTGACCTTATCTCAAGGTAATTAACTGATATCTATGAAAAATGCAATTCTAATGCCACAAACAGTCCTAATCCTAAAAGTAAGCACCGAAGTTACCTTGAACGTAAATGAAAACTGGCAAAAATTTCACTGTTGTACTATTACTCTTAGTAAGCCTTGGCATATAAAAATTAAATGGAAATAAAAAGTTCTGTTGTAAATAAAATCTGAGTATTATCTGCTGATTATATTTTTCTGATTATTCTGAGTAGATAGAGAAGCCCAATCAGAACAACTATTGCGATTCCGCAAGAAAAGAATCCGGCCCGAGGACCGAAATGGTCAGCAATAAATCCCGCATACAAATTCCCAAACGGTGTTGAGCCGGAGAATACAAGCGTATAGACACTCATTACTCTTCCTCGATAGTGATCTTCAGAATTAATCTGAATGTTTGAATTGCAGGTAGAACTGAATGAAACAAAAAAGAACCCGGTTAAGAGAAGACAAATTGCCGTTAGGAAAAAAGAGTTCATAAAGCCAGTAAGGAAAAGCATGGCAGCTATCAGCCATGGAGCTATATGTAAATTAAAATGCAGCGGCCCTCTTTTACTTGTGATTGCTACTCCCAATGCTCCGCATAAGGAGCCGATTCCCATACATGACATAAGTAATCCAAAACCGGTTTCTTTTCCTTTCAGAATTACTTTTGTAAATACTGGTATAAGAACGGAAAAATTCATGGCAAATGTAGCTACTATGGCTACATTGATAATGGTTCTGAGTAAATTATCGTTTTTGTAAATATAGCGAAGACCATCTTTAATATCTCGTATAATGCCAGTTGAATGAATAACTCTTGACTTGCGTTCAGGTTTGATAAAGAGCAATCCTGTAATCAACGCAACAAAACTCAGTGAATTCAGAAGAAAACAAAAAGCAATGCTTGTATATCCCATTATGATTCCAGCCAGAGCCGGGCCTACGATTCTGGCTACATTGAATAAAGAGGAATTAAGGGCTATAGCATTCATGATATCTTTCTTCTCAACAAGTTCGGTTACCAGTGTGTGACGGGCTGGAATATCGAGAGTATTTATAAAACCAAGAGCAGTTGCAAGCACAACTATATGCCAATACTTGATCTGCTCTGTCCAGATAAGAATTGCTGGGAGAATTGTTACTACTACGGAACAACATTGAGTGATAAGCAGAATGTTTTTTTTAGAAAATCTATCCAGTAATACGCCTGCAAATAATGAAAAGAATAAAATCGGAGTAAATTGCAATGCTCCGACAAGACTAAGGAGAAAAGGTGATCCGGTTAGTGAATAAGCCAGCCATGGCTGTGCTATGTTCTGCATCCAGGTACCTACTAACGAGATACTCCAGGCTATCCAGTAGAATCGGAAATTTTTGTTTTTAAAAGCAACAAACGGGTTGTTGAAACCGCGAAAAATACTAGTCATATTCAAAAAATGTGTTTACTTTCCATTTGGCAGATTTTTATGATAATATTATATATCAAAATAGCATCTGCGACCTGGTATATTTTAATGATAAGTCGAAACGTAGGTTGAATTTTATTTAGATTATTTACAATGTATTCACATGAAACCGGGCACTCAGAGTGAACGGACGCATATTCTATTTTTTCATTTGATAACTTATTAACCGCTCATGATTAGAAAAGCCGAAAGTTTTTTAAAGATACATTTTACCAGGAATTTACATAAGGCATTTATGCTATTTGCTGTTTATCGGAGTTACTGTTCTTTGTAATTGCAGTCCCAATTTAAAGTTTACTGAAATTCAGCATTGGAGACGCAATCAGGATATAACTAATATTGATCCGGGTAACAGAGTGAATGAAAACAAAATAGTTCTTTCAGGGTATATGCAGTTTGCTGGAAGTAAACAAAAAAGCAGAGTTTTTTACGACACACTAGTGGATACCGGGCTAATATGGACATCGGTCAGGCAGATTAAATCGACTATTCATGAAAAACATAATCTGGCAGGGATTGACATTGCTTACGGAATTAATGATTACATAGCAGCTGGAATAAACAGTGATATCTCCTTCGGTTCGATTGATTATACATCAGATAGACTTCGTAACAGTACCGTTGATTTCGCCTTTTTCATGAGGTTTTGCAGTGGTTCTGATAAGTATACAATCGGTTTTAAACCGGAACTGTTATTATCGACTAGTAATGGAGATATTTTCATCGATAATAAAAAAATTATAAACATCTTTATTATTTGACAGAACGGATGAATATTTTTTGACGGATCAGTATTAAAAGTATTTTCAATATATTTACTGGAATACAACAAAAGAGAGTCGTTTTTATGACCGCGAATGGTGAAAACCAGTATGAGAATGTGATCGGTTCATATTTTGGTTTATCAGGTGAAATAAAATGTTTCGAACCAGTTTGCTATGTCGGAATTCCTTTGCATAGTGATTATACATTATCAAAATCACCGGTTCAGATAGGTTTCAAAGTCCTTTTGAAAACTGAAAAATTCAAAAATACTGAATTAGATTAATACTCATTTAGTAAAATGGCACAAGGGCGACCTTTTACTGCTAAAAGGTCGTAGGCTAAGGTTTATGATCGTTAGTAAAAAATGCCTTATGTTAATCAATCGGTCGGAATTTTAAAAACCTCTTTTTCTTTGCTTTCGGTTTTTCTTCTCTGATTTCTTTTTTCGTTACTTCATATTTAAATTTTGGCGGATTAAGAATGTGCCAGACGACGATCAATTCACCTACCTCGCGTATTGATCCGGATGATGGTATTTTTACAGAACCTCCATAATGAAACATCTTTAACTCAGGATAATTGTACACAGGCTCTCTTTTCATATACCAGGCAGGGTAGGTATACTCCCTGATAACAAGTTTGGCATGGCGTTGTATTGGACAAAGAAATACTGCCTTTCTTATTGTGAATGGTGACTGCTGAGAACTGTCCGGGAGAATTACTGGAATATCGGTGATCTTTTTTATCCCTAAATCGATTTTTGATGTGTCAAAAGATTCTGCCATGAATAGTTGCATCTCTTTAAGATACCCGGATTGATCTACAGAAACACTTGCCTTTACCTGGAGCTGTTGTGAAGATTGGTCATTGTAAATGACCGTATCGAACAACCAGTTGTGTTGATTGTCGCATTTGAAAATAGCTTTTACACCTTGTTTTTTTTCATAACAGATTTCTATCTCAGCGCAAGAATCTGTACCAGGAATAAACTTATTTAAACAAAAAGTTTGTGATGCTTTTCCATAAAAAAACGTGACTTGTGGAGAACAGCTATCTGTAGATAGCTGTCGAGTATCATTCTGGCTATATGAAGCACAATAAGTACAAAATAGGATAATTAGAATTTGTTTGTACTGCAGCAAATATTCAAATTTTTTAATGAAATTAAACAAAAGATCTCCAGTAAGTATTTATCAGACCGAATGTTCAAATTTTTGCATAAATTCGCCTGATCAATATTCCTCTTATAAAAATCTCAAAATTACGCTCAAAACCAATCCAGTATTACTTTATCTTTAGTAATTAATCGGCTCATGGAGGTTTAAGGGTAATAAAATTTAAATGCACCGTAAATAATCTAAATGTGTCATCATAATTTGGAGAGATTATTAATTTCCGGCAATTAAATCAAACATACAACTTTGTAAAAATGGAACGTGTTCTGTATAAATGATATCAGAATACTCGATTTGCGCTCTATAACCGACGATTTGCTGACAGATTTTATAAGAGAAGAATTAGCAGTGCTATTTATTGTAAAAGACGAATTACGAGTTGATTTTTGTACTCGGTAATTCGTATGAATACTTAATTCAATGTAGCAAGACGAACCGTAGTTGTAGCTTGATTACTTTGCAAACTCAGTAGATGAACAGTATTAGACATATTAGAGAAAGTAATCTTATTCATATCCGGAGTTACGATACCGCGGTAAATCAATTGGCCTTTAAGATCATATAGTGAGTATGATGTAAAATGATGCACTGAAGGAAGTGTCGCTGTAAAATTACCTTTTGATCCTACAATATTTATTGATGATTTTTTAGTTTGTGAATTAACATCCTGGAGTATTATTCTGATTCCACTGCATTTAACTTTTTGTGAGCTGAGAGAATTTTTAAGATTATTAATTGTGGTGCCCCAGTTTGCATTAGGACTTTTTTGAGTAATAGCGACGACACCATCAGCAATTCGATTTTTTAAATTGTTAACATCATCCCAACTGTAATCATGTCCGGTACTGCCGCCGCCTGTCCCATACCCGTCATCTGCAATGATTCCCTTATCGGATGTAGTGCTGACCTGAGACCATGTAACGTTGTTGCTATTATCCATTCTTATTCTGGAATTGTTCGCTTCAGTGCGGCCGCCTGAAGTATTCATGAATGTGAATTTGGACATATCGAAACTTCTAATGTAGTTGGCTTGATCATTGTTCCATGGAGAAATATCAAGAGAAATCAATGCTTTAGGTAGAGAACTTTTGATAATAGAAATCAATTCATTCATATACCTTGATGCATCAGAGTAGCTTAGTTTGACTGATTGATTACCTGAAAAATACTGGAAATAATCCGGTTCCATAAGCCAGATAACCGGCTTATCGGTACCGTAGTAAGTTGCAGCATTAGACGCATAATCCCTATAGCGGTTTGTTATGGTGTTCCAGTTGTTTTTAAGATATGCAGCACCCTCGGTTGTGAGTCTGCCACCAGCATCACCATCTCCCAAACCGGAAGCTTTTGCGATAATGTACGAATAAAGTACTGGGGTTTTTGAATTGTTTTTACACCATCTAAGCATATTGCCATGCCAATTTGTATTAAATGCAGGATCATTAAGCCATATAGTAACATAATCGATAGCTTTTGCTGTTTCAGTAGTTCTATTATTGTCAATATAGTCCCAATCGGCTCCAAAGTTGAATTTGCACATGTTAAAATCTGCGAAAGTAAAAGATAGAAACACTATACCCATCAATATCATTTTGTGTATCATCTAAACTCCTGGTTTAAATAGACAAAAATTTTTATAAAAGAGAGTCTGAAGGTTTCGTATTTTTTTTAAACTGAGTAGTTCAAGTTAAAAAAAATTATTGTTGACCATTTTACCTTCATGCAATTTGTATTTATATAGAACAGATTTAACTCTATTCTGAAACAAAGGAAACACTGTATTGCAATAAACTGAGTCTATCAATATAAATTTTAATCAAAAGTGAACACATTAAAAATTATAGAAATTACTTTTATTAAAGATTAATAATATAAGGTGTTATATACTTCAAAAAAAATAGATGGTTAAAAATCATCACAAAAAGAATTTAGATTCAGAAGGAGCTGGTAAATGTTAGTACATCCTATCTTAATAATAACACTGTTTATTGCCAGTTTATGCGAGGCTCAACCGGCAAATGTAAATGAAATTTTTGTTCCCCAAAGCTATTCAATAGTAAAATATGCTCCGGGTACATACAGTAACTGGATACAGTATCTCCCTTTAAAACCCAATAAGATTATTACTTCATACAAGGGTGAGACTGTAAATAATGATATTTACAACATATTTGCAGTTGTTAATATGCCTTTACTTTATATTCAAGATCTGGAACAATCTGCGGATTACTGCCTGCGTTTCTGGTCTGAGTATCATCAACAAATGAATAAACTTGACGAACTCTACCTGTTGGATTACAATGGCAACAAAAAACTATTTAAACAAAGCAATAGAGCATTCAATGTTTTTCTGCGATCAGCAATGTTGAATACAAACAGTTATTGCATTAAAAATGGCTGCGATAGTATATCTGAATCAGATTTGAAACCTGGAGACATGATTGTACAAAACGAGGGAAGCGGAATCGGACATGTTTCGGTAATAATGAATATTTGTAAATCTGAAAAATCGGAATATTTGTATCTTATCGGGTTCGGTAATAGACCTGCTCAGGAATTCCACATCGAAAAGGCAATGGATGCTTATGGTAAGCAGGGATGGTTTACCATAAGCGGGTACCGCGAATTCTTGAAAAATAACCTGGATTTGGGAACTCCGGTTTTCCGGAGATTTAGTGATGGAAAATAAAGAGCCGATTTTGTATCGTGTTCATTATAACTATTTGTAAATAATTTGCTTTGGGTGACAAGTGAGATTTTCGAAAACAACCGCTTCAACAGCTTATTATTTGTACTGATTTGTTGTGTTGGTAAACTTGCTTTTTCTGTTCAGATACAGAGGGCAGCGTATTTCCGTATTTGGTGTTTTTTATGAACTATGTTGCATCATTAAAACTGGATGCGTTAACATTTGTTACACTGTTGCGCCTTTGAATCATCTGGACAAAACTATTTAAACAATCATTGCTTTTCAATCAGCTTATAAAATATTAAGAAATAATAGATAAATTTAATAACTTTTTAACTTCGCGAAAAAACTTTCCGGGATTTTTACACTTTGGAGCAACTAATTTTGATCTGTACAACAGATTTTTGTAAATTTGTGATCCATACATAATTAATTATCACTAAGAATTTAGATAACAACATCTCAATCTTAAGGGGAGGATTCATGTCAGGTAAAAATGTGCAAAAACTAAGGAATAATGCTCCAAAAATCAAAGCGACGTGGTCTACATTGATTTCTGGATTATTATTCATAGGTATACTTTGCAGTACTATTTTCGGTGTAACATTTGTTGATAATCACGGGCAACTTAAAGTTTCGGGGAATAAAATTGTTGATAAAAACGATAAACCAATCACATTACATGGAATGTCAATGTATTGCTGGGCTCAACAGGGGCTGCAATATTACAATGCAGCAACAATAAAAAAACTTGTTGATGAGTGGAAATGCACGGTGATTCGCGTTCCTATCTTACCGTACCGTGTTGCTTCGATGACTAATCAGGTAAAGAGAATCGTTGATGCCTGTATTGAGAATGGAATTTATGTAATCATAGATTGGCATGCAATGGCGGGTGCTGATTCAAATACGACCGCTGTTTGTAACTTTTTTAAAAGTATGGCAACTGATTATGGTAATAAACCAAACGTAATGTATGAACCTTGGAATGAGCCTGTGAGAGAGAGCTGGACTCAAATTAAAACGTACCATGAAAAAGTAATAGCTGCGATTCGGTCTGTAGATCCTGATAATATCATTATTTGTGGAAACCAGCAGTATGATCAGCGCCCTGATCTTGCAGCAAATGATCCCATTAAATCATCAACAAATATAGCGTATTCGGTTCACTTTTATGCTGCTACACATGGATCGAGTTTTCGTACTAATGCCCAGAATGCACTAACCAAGGGTGTTGCTCTTTTTGCTACCGAATATGGTACATGTGAATCAAATGGATCTGGCAGTATAAGTGAAAGTGAAACAAGAGCCTGGTGGACATTCCTGGATGATAATGGTATTGGTTGTAGTAATTGGTCTGTAGCAGCTCTCGAGGAAACATCTGCAATTCTCCCGCTTGGGGCTCCATTAACTGGCTGGACTGATGCTAATCTCAAACCTTCTGGCAAGTTGGTCAAAGCTTATATAATAAGTAAATTCCAGGGTATTGGAGTTATCAATTTCAAATCAACACCTGATAAACATGTGCAGAACACGCAATTTACTATCACAAGTGATCCTCAATCAAGCATCTACACTCTTCAAGGTACTCAGGTAAATGGTAATTCAGTAAAAAGAGCTGCGAACGGTATATACACCGTTAAGGATAAAAGAAATAGTAAAGCTCAGAGTGTTGGAATTGTACGGTGAGGATTCCTATTTCACATTGAAAAAATTAATTTGTAAAATAAAGAGCCCTGTAAAAGGGCTTTTTTTTTTGATCTGTTTAAGAACCTGTTAAGAGGTAAATTTTAGCTTGGTTATAAAATTCTGATAGAAGACTATTTTTGCACAGTTGAGAATATTTTTTTAATGTACGCTATTTGTATACTAAAAAAGGAGGTTTCTTATTTTTTTTATATACCAATACCAACTTTTACTAATTTGCCTATTTTATTAGTATGCAACCGATATTCGATTTTTTAGACTGCCGCCAATACCTTTAATTTATCAATTAAATCTTTCTTTGTTTCCGTTAAGTGAATCAATCGATCTGGATAAAGATGCAGATAAGGATAGAAATAATCTGGGTAATTGAACTGTTATAAGAAATTGTTCCGCTTTTATTCCGTTACCGAATACTTCCCCCGCATCTATACATTTAATAAAGATAAAATTAACTATGGCCCGTTCCCCGCAAGATGTTTATTCTGGAATTGGGTTTAGGCTTAATTCCTGAAAATTATAAACTCATTTCTAACCATTCTTTTTTTTAAAAAGTATATTTACGAAGCACCTTTTTAGAAAGTAAACTTATGGCTATTAAAAATATCATTTCAGATATGGATGGGGTTATTTATAAAGGAAAAACTCTGATTTCTGGAGCTAAGGATTTTATAGATCGTCTCATTTCAAGGAAGACAAAATTTCTTTTCCTTACAAATAATTCTGAACAAACGCCTCTTGATCTCAAAAGAAAGTTAGAATCGATGGGCATTGAGGGAATTAAGGAATCAAACTTTATTACTTCCGCGATGGCCACAGCTGCATTTCTTAATAATCAGCGGCCGGGAGGAACACTGTTTGTGATTGGTGGTGGTGGTCTGATGAGTGAATTATATAAAGTCGGATTTTCCATTTCTGAAAACAAACCGGATTATGTTGTAGTTGGCAAGACATCTTCCTTTAACTATGATATGTTAAAAAAGGCAATATCGTTAATAATGAATGGAGCGAAGTTTATCGGGACAAACCCTGATGTTATTGATCCGGTTGATAATGGTTTTGAGCCGGCCTGTGGAAGTCTTCTTGCTGCGATCGAAATTGCTACTGGTAAAAAGCCTTATATTATAGGTAAACCGAATTCACTTATGATGACAATTGCCCTTAATAAACTTGGTGTGCAGGCATCAGAAACAATCATGATAGGTGATCGGATGGATACTGATATGGTAGCAGGTATGGAGGCTGGAATGAGAACCTGTCTGGTGCTTTCTGGTGTAACGCAAAAAGCCATGCTTGACAATTTCCCCTACAAACCTGATTACATCTTCAATAATGTAGGAGAAATTGATCTGGAGGATCTGAATTAATTATGGAAATTTCAATACCGACACTTTTAAGAATAAAGCCGAATGCAATTCATAAAATAGGGAAGTATCTGCGTAAAGAGCATTTTTCCTGTATAGCACTCTTTTATGGCAGCGGACTTAAGGAAATGTTCAATGAACAAATAAGCATTTCACTTGATTCCTCAGAGATAAAAACTGCTCATGAAGAAATTATATTCAGTAATGATGTTGAATCGATAATTAAGAGCGCATTTTCTCTTCCTGGTACTATTCATGCGATTGTTGCGGTTGGCGGTGGAAAAGTAATTGATTATTGTAAGTATATTGGGTTCATTTTGCAGTTACCAATTATCAGTATTCCTACATCGATATCAAATGACGGCTTTGCTTCGCCGGGAGCTTCGCTTCTTATAAATGGCAAACGAAAGTCTCAAAAGGCAAAAACTCCTTATGGAGTGATCATTGATACAGAGATAATCCGAAATTCACCAACACATTATACGTATTCCGGTATTGGCGATCTGATATCAAAATATACCGCTATTTACGACTGGAAATTATCTTTCAAAGCAACACAGGAGCCGGTAAACGATTTCGCAGTACTTATATCTAAAAATGCTGTTGAAGTGATGGTCAATTACAAAACTAAAGATATAAAAGACCTCGAATTTCTACGCCTTATTTGTGGTTGTCTCGTTATGAGCGGAGTGGCAATGGAAGTAAGCGGTTCGAGTCGTCCCGCAAGCGGAAGCGAACATCTGATCTCACATGCATACGATATGATCGCAAAGAAACCCTCTCTTCATGGTTTACAAGTGGGTGTCGCGACTTATGCTGTAAGCTGGCTTCAAAACAATCCGGAACATCAGACAATCAAACATGTGCTTGAACAAACAGGTTTTGTAAACTATATGGCCGAAAACCCTCTGGATAAGGCAGATTTTATAAAAGCTATCAGGCATGCTACCAACGTTAAGGAGAACTATTATACTATTCTATCTGAATCAGGTAATGTGGAAAAACTGATCGATTTTGTCGATCATGATGAATATTTTAAACAGTTTATTATTTGATTAAAATAAACTGGCATTGGTGACTGTATGTTGCTCATGCAGTAAAAAGCAGTTACTCTTCTTTGTTAAATCTTGCAAAATCAAAAGTAAGAGTTCCAGTTACAATCGGCATTCCTGCTATTATGCCTGACCATCCTGCAAGCTTTGATGATATATCAAAGCTCATTATCCCCTTTTTCAGACCGATTCCGATTGCAGGGGTAAATTTGTTCCCCTCGGTTGGAAATGTACTCTTTTCGTCAGAAGTAAACGAAGATGAATCACTGTGAGATGAATTGATGGAATTTGAAATATACCAGTTAATTCCCGAGCGTATGATAATATTATCTAACACATGTTTCATAGGAATAATATATTCACAACTTCCAACTAAAAAATGAGAAGTATAGGTTTGTAAACTATTGGAAGAGTATTCATTTGAATAAAAACTATGATCGAATTTATCATAACTGAAAGAGTAGGCGATTGATAGTAACAGATTTTCTCCATGCCTGGACGACAAGCCACTGTAGCATGTTAAGGATATCAGTTTATTTTGTCGATTACCATAAATTGAATCCGGCCTGGCATTGAAACTGTATTTGCACAGAGCATAACATCCTCCTATTCGAAAATTCACAGAATTAATATCTATATCGAGTTCAATACCAGCTTCTGTTGTCGCGTTATCAGTAGTACTTATTGAAATTGTATCTGAATAAATTCCGTTGTATTGGGCAGTACCTTGTGCTTTGGGTAGACAATAATAGAAATAGGGATATAATCCAAGAGAAAACAATTGGAAAGAGGAACTGATACGGAACCCAGTTATAGAGATATCTTTTTTGACCAACTCTTCATAGCCATCAGAGGAATTGTAAGTGTTTTCCAGTTTAGCCCGTTTATAGAACAAATCGCAGCCAAGAGTAACATTTGATAAATTCAATCCGAATATCAAATGGGGATAAGGAGGAAAATCAGAACCAAGTTTATTGATGGTGTCGATTGTCGAATCGAAATAGGTATTTGCGTTATCATAAAAATCGTTTTCATAATAATCGAGGGAATTTGCAGTGATACCGATCATAAGGTGTTTACCCATCGATTTCAAGCCAATTACCGAGCCAAATGAACCGTCCTGATATGCGGTTGCCTGTACCTGATCAGGATAATTGACACAAGATGCGGGGTTTCCTGAAACTGCACTGAGGTCATCTATGACAAAGTTCTGTCCTAACGCTTCTAATCTGGCATTCTGTGCATTTGCAAACGACAAGATAACATCTGACAAAATTAATAGAACAGATAATTTTAAAATTGATTGTAAATTCATAATTTTTAATCGGGATAATAGTAAAAAAGGTTGTTAATTATAGCTGTGTTAAAATAAGTTTGGAAAGTTACCAAATGCTCGTTATCTCAATTAGAAATTTCCTCCTCCAAAGAAAGCCTCCATGGAAAATGGACAACATGAGCAGTTAGATCTTCAATTGCTGAAAAATAATTTCATTCTAACACATTAAAATTATTGGTTAAACATTTTTCTATAAGTGCGAACGAACATATCAGAAAAATAAGTAACAACTATAATGCAAAGGACAACACCCGGCCAATTTAAATATGGCAGGATAACACAAAGGAATCCGAGGATAACCCATTGTAAAAAGTAAAATGAAGTGACATTTTTGCTCCAGTAATATAGATGATTAAAAATTGTGTTTTCAGGAATATAAGCGGAAAGCCAATTACAAAAAGGAACCCATATACATTGAAAACTTAAAAACATGACAATAATCGCAGATGGTAGCTGCCCCTGCCTGAATTTACCATTGAGCAATAAATAAAACAGATCATCACCGGAAAATCGAGACAAAATAAACCCGACTATTCCTAAAAAAATACCGGTGAGTACACTTGCCTTAAAGAAATCAGCCTTATTGGATGTTTTAAGGAGTTCTCCATAAGCCATGCCAAAAAGTGGAAATACAATCCAGGGAAAAAAAGGAAAGAAGTTGTAAGCTTCGCTTCCGGTAAAAAGAGAGATCAAATAATTTACAACAGGCTGATCAACACCCTTATTCCACAAAAAAGGAGAGGTAAAGGTGATCAGGCCAGCTAAAATAAACCAGGCAGTTTTCCAGGGGAACAACCGTTTTACTAATGCTAATGCTACCAGCGCCAAACCTGCAAACTGCAATATATCATCTTCAAGCAAATACAACCACGGATTCTCATTTTCAGGCTCAGCTATCCACTCAAACTGCAATGCAAGCGCTATCGGTATGGTACCACGAAAGAGATTGAGAGCATAGCCAAGTGCAAAGATCAGAAATCCACGAAATAATTGTCTTTTAAGAGAAGCCTTAGATGAAAAGGCAAATAATATGCCCATTATGAACATAAATACAGGTGCTGCTAAAAAAGAAATTATTGAATTACACAGATACCCTGCAGATGTTGTCCTCAGTTCTTCAGAACCGACAAATACAATTGAGTGTATTGCAACCATGGCGACAATTGCGACTCCTCTGGCGAAATCAAATGCAAGAATCCGTTTTTCAGACTGTTTGTTTAATAAAGGTAAACTATTTACATCAGTGAAACTTACAGTTTCTATTTTTTCAGACTGTTGCATAACTTTCACGACCCACCTGAGTTGTTGATTTTTCCCTGATTGGAATCCCTTCCCATTGACTGAAGGGTGGAATCTTTTCACCTTTCATAAGCAAGGATAAAGAATTTATCTGTGAACCTTCCTGCATTTCTGTATCATAAAGAATGACTGCCATATTTCCGATAGTACAATCTTTGCCTATTTTAAGATACGATGATTTGAAAATTCTATCTTCAAAAAGATGATTCTGCACAATTACATCGACATTCAATGTCGCATAATCACCTATCTCAACGAGATCGAATTCTCCGAAAAGAGTTGTTTCAATAAATACATGTTTACCGACGCGGATACCAAATAATCTCAGGAAAAAAGCGAAAAAAGGTGTTCCAAGAAGTAGACTCAATAAAGGTGCGGCTACTGACTCATAAACTCCATTTACTACCTCATTGAGCCATACATAAGGAGACCAGAGCGGTTTGATAACCGGTTTATAAACACCGATAAGAAAATTCTTTACAATGATTGTGGAAAGTATTGTCCCGATAAGAATTCCAACCCCGATTATCGGTAGCGAACAAATTAACCAGAAACCGGAAAAATTTTTGTAAGCAATATTTGTAAAGATTACAAGACTAAGAATAAAAGCAATTTCAATTAAGCTTGGAATAGCGATTCGCAGTCCGTCAATAAAAAGACGTGCTGCAAAAAGTTTTTTAGAGGGTTTGTAAATTACTTCATCACTGAAGCCCTCGACTTTTTTCCTATGTGGTAATTGAAAAGATGGAGAGCCCAGCCACTCTGTCCCGTCAGGAGTTACAGTTTTGTTTTCAGGCGGCGAAGAGAGTACGCCTATGAGACAATTATCACCTACGCTCTTTCCAACCGGAAGTATTGCGCTGTTTCCGATAAAGCTGCGTCTACCAACTTTACTTTCTGTAAATTCACAAAAACCTTTGTAATATTTTACTCCTCCTACAATGGAACCATCTGCAAAGAAACTTTCCGGACCGAGCTCAGTCAGGTCTGGTGAAAAGTATGATAGTACCGATAATTCCGCGCGTGCGCCGATTTTAACTCCCAATAATCTCAAAAGGGGAATAATGTAGAGTGTCGTATATAGAGGAAGCGTAATAAGTCTGCTGAGATTTATTAAACTGTCAAGAACCCATTTCCTGATATAGGTGATACTGCACACCCGATAGATTCCAGGTTTGAAATGGCCTAAAATCAAGTGTTTTGTTAAAAGCATCATAACCCAGAAGGTAACTTCAAAGAGTGGAATCGCGATAAGAAGCATTGATATCCACCACAACCAATCATCTTTCTGGAACGCAAGATAAAAAATCCAGGCACTTGGAAGAGCGGATATAAAAAGTATTGATTCTATAAAATAGAGACTAAAGACCGATAGGATACCCAATATAAAGGAGTTGTATTTTGCATTTTTTTCAGATAAATCAGGAACAGAAACAGTAGCTTTGCGGGAGGGAGAACCTCGTCGCCCTTCTCCGCAAGGGATTGTTTCACCATCAGACAATAGCGACTGATCATCGAGAAAAGAGTTATCTTCCATTGTAGAATCAAGGCCAATCGCCGACTGAATTCCCACAAAGCAATTGCTGCCTATATCTATAGATCCGATGTTAAGCATACCATTTTCAACTTTATAGCCGGGAATTTGAGATTCAAAGCCAATGGATGTATTGTTACCGATCTTTAACTGGTCGAAAATAGAAACAGTTGAGGTATTGATTAAACAGTTTTTGCCGATTTTCGCGCCCATCAAACGATAGTAAATATTTATAAGTGGCGTGCCGGCAATAAACGCAGCGCCATTCATTCGCAGTATTCTCGTAACAAGCCACCATCGGAAATAATACATGCTGTATAACGGATATTTACCTGGTTTGAATTTACCAATGACAAGCCACTTGATCGATATACTTAGAAGAAGCGATGATGGAAGAGCACCGAAAAATATAACTAATCCAATGCCGGTTATCCATAATGGTGACAATAATCCTTTCTGGATTAGATAATAAAATTGTATAGAAAGCAAAACGAGAGCAACAGTAAATCCACTGAACAGACAGATTGAAATTGTCTGAAGACCAATACAGATATAGCGAGTCAATATCGACTGCTTTTTAAATACTTCACTGCTTGTCAAAACCCGGGAATCCTTTGTTTTTTCGGCATCAGGAGCCGGGGCTGTGTTGTTTTTCGCATCGAGAAATGCAGCGAGTTTTCGAATAGACGAATTTTGATAGATATCTCTTATAGCAACACCGTTATTGTGTTGTTGCCGTAAAATAGAAACGACCTGCGCAGCGATAAGAGAATATCCGCCAAGGTCAGTAAAAAAATCCTCTTCAACAGAAATCTCAGGAAGCTTGAAAATACTTTTCCAAATTGATAAAAGATCTTTTTCGGTTTGTGTTTGCGGCTCGAGAATAGTTCTGTTTGTTTTTAGCAGCGGTGTTTTTGGATCAGGAAGACGTTTTCGGTCGGTTTTCCCGCTTGTTAAAGTAGGGAGATCATCAATGATATCAAGATAGGTGGGTACCATATATACAGGGAGTTTCTTCCTGAGTATATCGATTATTTCATCACGGTTGATTTCCGCATTTTTATGCTTTAGAACTACGAATGCAGCTAATTCAGTGTTACTGTTATTCTGAAATGGTTTAACAGCAGCAGAAAAGATCAATGGGTGTTCGCGAAGAACAGCCTCTATTTCCGATAGTTCAATACGATAACCCCGGATTTTCACCTGAGAATCTATTCTGCCGTAAAAATCCAGCTCACCATCTTCGTTCAGTGAAACCAGATCACCTGTTTTGTAAATTCTGGATGATGATGTTTGTATATGGTCCGGTCGGGGCAGAAAAGTTTTTTCAGTCATTTCCTTAAGGTTCATATAACCGCGGGCCAGTCCCGGACCTCCAATGTATAATTCCCCCTGTTCACCTCTTTTAACCGGCTGAAATTTATCATCAAGAATGAAAGTGTCATACCCCTTCAGGGGTTTTCCGATAGTTACTTTCTTTCCGGAACGGCATTCGGCTGCAGTTGTATTGACTGTGCATTCTGTAGGGCCATAGACATTGAGCATTCGACGATTTCCGGTGGCCCACTTATCAACCAATTCCTGAGGGCAGGCCTCTCCGCTGACTACCAGTATTTTTACAGTAGGGAGGTCCTCTTTGATCATTGATAAGAATGTCGGAACTGTTGAAAAGTAAGTCACTTTCTGTGATGTTAAATAGGACACAGCTTCTGTGGCAAACTTTGACATATCATTATTACCCGTTACAAGCACCGCTCCATTGGAATACGCCATCCAGATCTCTTCAACAGAACCATCAAAGCCAAATGAGAAACTCTGAAAAACTCTATCCTGCGGAGTCATCGCGCATACAATTTTAAATGAGTTTACAAAGCTTACAATATTTCTATGCTCTGTCATTACCCCTTTGGGTTTTCCGGTACTCCCTGATGTATAGATGATATAACTCAGGAGAGAGTCTGTAAGCCCGATTTCGTCTGGATCAATTCTGGTCGTAGATTGACGCCGAATTGTTTCAGCTTCTTCATCTAATGATACAAGAGTACCGGAAAAACCAGGGGGATATTGATTCTTAAGATCCGATTCTGAAACTATTACCCTTATCGATGCATCACCGATTATATGTTGTACACGATCATAAGGATATGCCGGGTCAATGGGAACATATCCTGCACCTGCTTTTAAGATGCCAAGCATAGCAAGAATGGGAAGTTCCGAATGATTGAAAAAAAGCCCAACCATATCACCTGACTTTACATTCCTGTTTCTTAAATAGTGCGCAATCTGATTTGTATAATATTCGACTTCATTATAGGTAAATGAGTGCTTCATCCCGATTAGCGCTAAAGATTCGGGACGAATATCTGCCTGTTGCTCGAAAAATTGGTGCAGATATTTAACTTGTTCGGGCATGAGTACTCCTTATAAAAAACTTGTAATCAAGTGTTCTTATGACGTAAATAATATTGTATTTAGAATGCGTATCAAATATCATAACCTTTGCACATCAAAATATTTATACTGCTCACCGATCAATTGAATTTAGAACTTACAGTTGTAATAATAGGTCAGAACATGATCATACATTAACGTTAGAGAGTGCAGGCTCATGCTTCTCATAAGATGACACCTTTGGATAACGGTACAGATTATGCTCATAATTCTGAAGAATAATTTCATCACTGTTTTCCGCAATCAGGGAGTTTGGAATCAGCGCAATCTTACCGCCGCCTTTAGGTGCATCGATCACATAATGTGGTACCGCAAGTCCTGAAGTGAAACCGCGAAGCGATTCAATGATTTTAAGGCCTTTCTGAACTGATGTTCTGAAGTGTTCTGTTCCCTTCACTAAATCTGCCTGGTAAATATAGTAGGGTTTTACTCTGATTTGTAATAGTTTTTGCATAAGTAGTTTCATCACTGCGGGATTATCATTGACTCCTTTAAGAAGCACCGATTGATTACCCAGAGGAATGCCGGCATCTGCTAACTTTCTGCATGCTTCAGATGATTCCGGTGTGATTTCATTAGGGTGATTGAAATGAGTATTAATGAAGAGAGGATGGTATTTTTTCAGAATCGCGCATAGTGAACTGGTAATACGGTGGGGGAGTGTAACTGGAGTACGGGTTCCGATACGTAAAATCTGAATATGGGGGATTGCCCGTAATTGTCCCAAAATATGGTCAATAGCTTCATCTTCTAAAAGAAAGGGATCTCCTCCGGAAACTATGACATCACGTATTTCCGGATGATTTTGTATATAGTGAATGCCATTGTTAAGATCACATTCCTTTACAGAAAGTGGATCACTCACTTTTCTTTTTCGGGTGCAGAATCTGCAATACATCGCACAAAAAGCGCTGACATAAAAAAGTACTCGATCCGGATAACGATGCGTTATGCAACGTACCGGACTGTCTTCCTCCTCGTGAAGCGGATCGTCAAATCCTGAACCGTAAAGTTCTTGAATGTCAGGAATTGACTGCTTCCAGATCGGGTCTCCCTCTTTCTTTATCAAACTCAGATAATAAGGAGTTATCCTTAATGGAAATTCATTGTGAACACTTTGTAATTCATCATATTTTGCATCCAGAATTTCTGCTACTTTTTCAGGAGTTGTAATAGATTCACGAATCTGTTTTTTCCATTCCTCCATAGTGTCCTCCATTAACGTGTAATATATACCTTGTTTATTGAATCAATGTTAAAGTGTTGACAAAAAATAATATTTTCAGATATAACGGTCCTTTGGCGGTCTAAATTCCGTGAATAAACATAATGGTGATAATCAGATAATTACTGTGTTGTTCTCTGTGATGCTTTCCAATCGGGATCGTTTTTGTCCAGCCACAGAATCACCTCTTGGGGTAATTCTGAAACTGACAGTTGATTATTTGAAATGTCAAATGATTTTAAACTGGTTGTTTTTGTAACCCAAAGTGGTACAGTTGAAATCGCATTATCCGAAAGATCAAGAGTATCGAGATTAATCAGCTTTTCAATACTTGGAGGAAAAACAGTTACTCTATTTGCTTTCAGAGATAAAAACCTGAGTTTCCTAAATGACATAACAATCCGAAAATTACTTCTGATCGTGTTGTAACTCAAATCCAGTTTTTGAAGTTCCTGAAGTTGATCAAGGCCCGGAGTATCATAGTTGAATAGTATGGATAAATGAGATAAATTCAATTGTGTAATTCTTCCATTTTCAATGTATGAAACTGAGTCAACCGGAATGTGAGTTAAATTTGATAAATCAAGGAACTTTCTCAAAGCTATAGAATCGCATCTGTAATCAGAACAGAAATTGGGCGGCCGGTGGTTTCGATGCTGAATAACAGATAGATCCTGATGTTCTCCAGGAAATAATTTTACTTCTACTATGACAGGCTCAAATTCTGAGGAATCAGCACTGACAAAAAGCTGGTGGGTTCCAGACGGAACTCTTATTTGAAAATTCCCCATATTGTCAGGTTCGGATATACGCTCGAGGCCGAAGATTTGCACCTTGGTCGCTTCGGTAAAAGTTATGTTGCTGTCCGAAACATCTACATGTCCATATATCGTTGAAACGGGCTTAATTGTATCTTCAAAAGTGGTGTTTCTGTCCTCTCGCGCGATCTGACAGTGAATCATGGATCCTAGCGAATCTTCATAATTTACTTCCAACACATAATTACCAGCTCTTATTGAATCAAATTGGAATAAACCCTCATTATTGGTGATAGTATCTCCAATTGAAACTGAAATGGTATCATACTTTTTATCAGGCAGATAATCTGATGGTCTGAGCCGAACGATGGCACCCTCAATGGGCGCTCCTTGCATATCAACTATTTTACCTTGAATAGTTGATGCGCTTATTTCAAGATCTGATGCTCCGCCAGAAATTTCGATCGGACTCGTTGTGCAATAAATCGATAAACAAATTAAAGTGAATATACCGGCAAACCACTTGTTAATCTGCATTGCTTATTCTCCTGCTGACAGGAAATAAATTGATATTCATCTGATATACTCTATCAGGCTCTTTATCAATCTTTGCCAGCTCCATAATTTCACGTCTGAATTCTCGCGCTCTTAATAAAATCAGCTTAAACGTTTTTTCAGAAATAGAGAGCGTTGTTGATGTACCTAAACGATCATAGATCGCAGATGTATCATAAGACTTGGTTGCAAGCTCATTCATCTTTATTTGAAACTTTTGCGCTATTAAAGCTTCTATTGGGGTTGGCTTTGCATTTATTAATGCATTTGTTTGAACATATCTCCCCTGTTCATCTCGTTTTATAAACTCCAGTTTCTCCAACAGTTCTATTGAACACTTAACTTCTTTTTCAGTAACAGGGGGTAATAGATATCGTCCCAGCCGACTGAAATCCTCCTTTATATCAAGAATGCTTATGAGTTCTCTGATAACACAGTGATACCATTCTGCGTAAAAGTCAAACCGGCTCTTTGTAATATTTTCAATTTCGATTGGCTTTTTGATTTCAATAAGTTTGCTGTAATAATGTGTTTTCTCCTGTATAGTCTTCGCCTGATTGAAAAAAACAAGATTCTCAAAATATTCTGCTTCTTCTTTGTTATGTCCAACCGCTCCGGAAATCTTTATGATACTGTTTTTTGTCAGATTTTTTTTGCCTTGTATTACATGGAAGAGAAATGATGATGTATTGATATTTGCTTTTTTTGAGAATGAGCGATAGGAGAAGGATTTAGTTGTCGCCTTCTGCTCATCATAATAAGCGTGTAAATACTCTCGGTAATCCTGGTAATCAAAAACTTTAATCATGTTCTCTCGAATCTCCACAAAATGTGCCATCTTTGCATCGACTACACTTTGAATATAAGCAAAATTAGCAGAATAAACTCGAAGTTGATAAACTTGATGTTCTCTGGGGAGAACGGATTGTCTAAGTGATTACTATCAGTATGATTGTATGTTCAATAATTCGTATCTATTCAATAATAAAGAGAAACAGTCAATCATATACTCAATTGAAATCAGAACTTAATATAAACGGCTGTTTTTGCTCAATAATTAGGTTCTGTTCAAAATAGCTGCATTTTTTTTTGTAACACGAAATTTATCGCCCCTAAATCGACCCCTTCAGGTACTTCGATGCGTCGCCTCGAAGGAGGACTTGTAAGGACTCTGTATCATTAAAAATTAGCATCTCAGAACGAGAAATTTAGGGGGCGCGCATGTTAATTCTGAACAGATATTAGATTTTAATTACTAATTAGATTTTTCCTGTTGCTCCGAGCTTTTCAATAGGTAATGATATGATGTTATGAACAGATATCAATTAACATAATTACTTGGCCGTCCACATCTACATGTAACGAATTTCGGAAAAAATCAGAACATTTTTTTTTCTGAAAATGTAAAAATTGTAAATAGTTGGGATAAATGGTGTTATATTGTAATAAAGTGTTGACCAATAAACTTTGTGAGATAAAGACTATTGCTAAATGAACAAAGTTTAAAAGATCTTAGCTTCAGGGGCGTCAAAAAAAACTGTCGATAATAGGAGTGATCCTTCAAATGAATTAAATCGGCCGGCGCTAAAAAGTAGATATTTACAAATTACACATGCGGTATCACCTAAAGGAGATGGTTTATGGTTCGAATGTGGAGCAAAAAAAATAATTGCTTTTCGAATATGAAATCCCTGTTTCAGTATGCTTGGCGTATATCCCTGTTTTCACTCATCGCTTTCGTATATTCCAACGCCCAAACCTGGACCGTTTCCTCGCCGAATACAGAACTGGTTATTGAAGCAAAGCAGGATCTCATCACGACAATAGCTTCGAATCAGAAAAATTGCTATTTCAGGGTTCTTCTAAGCGGCAGTGCGGTTATCGACTGGTCTCCGCTGGGTTTGATGACAAGTGATCAAAATTTTGTGACCAATTTAACTTTTGTGAAAGAATCACCGACAACAGTAAATGAAACATATACTCTGCCGGTTGGTAAACGAAGTACCTACAGTAACAGCTGCAACGAACTTGCCCTGACCTTCTCTAATGCCAATAATCGCCAGATTGTCATTTATCTTCGTGCGTATAATGAAGCAGCTGCGTTTAGATATGAACTTCCCGGAACCGGCTCTGCTCAGGTGACCGGAGAAGTTTCGGGATTCACTTTGCCTTCTGGCTCTACTGGCTGGGGCCACACGCCAGGCAATGATGAAAAGACCTACAATCAGTTTAATGTTGGTGCCGCAGCTGTTACTTACGCAATCCCTGTATTGTTTAAAACCGCATCAAATGCGTGGGCACTTATTTCCGAAGCTGCTGTATATGGCGATTACTCAGGGTCTGTGTTTACTTCTAAAAACGCGACTAAAAACGTATACCAGACGGCTTTTACGAGTGGTCAAGGGGCGATATCCGGCTCCTTACCATGGAAACTACCGTGGCGAGTAGCTATTGTAGGTAAGACTCTTGGTCCGATCGTAGAATCATATGTAATTGAAAACCTCAATCCTCCCTGCGAACTCAACGATATAAGCTGGATAAAGTCAGGACGAAGCGCCTGGTCGTGGCTGTCGCAGAATACTGGTGATGTTACTCAACAGAAGAGATACATCGATTTTGCTTCACAAATGACATGGGAATACAACCTCATTGATGAAGGTTTGAACAAGACGCAGGTTGCAGAAGCTTGTCAATATGGTTCACAACGCAGTGTGGGAAATGAGTTATGGTACAACTATTCCGATGTCAAAACGCAGGCGCAGCAGCAAAGCATTTTCAGCCAGTGCCGTACATGGGGAGTCAAAAGTCTGAAAATTGACTTTATTTTTGATAATATGAATGAGAACACCAATTGTAATAATAACCTCTTGAAGTGGTACGACATGACCGCGAAAAATCTTGCGGAGAACAAACTCATGGTCACATTTCATGGGTGCACGGTTCCTCGTGGCCAGCGCAGACGCTGGCCTCATATAATGACTAATGAAGGCGTTCTGGGATACGAATGGATTGGGCGTGGTTTTCCGGGTACAAAACACAATTGCATGTTACCATATACCCGTAATGTCATTGGTCCCATGGATCATACACCAGTTCTCTTTACTTTAGGCCAACTGACAAACGGCAGCGGGTCTACTCGTACTTCGACTGATGCACATGAACTTGCGCTTTCGGTCATCTATGAATCAGGCATTCAACATTTCGCAGACAGGCCTGAGGGCTATAACTCCTGTATCGGTAAATCATTTCTCCAGAATGTCCCCAGCGCCTGGGACGACATACACTTCATTGATGGGACTCCAGGAGAAAGTGTTATTCTGGCCCGGCGTAAAGGTAACGATTGGTATGTTGCTGGTATCAGTGCAGTTGCCGCAAAGACCATAAACGTTTCTCTTCCTTTCTTAAAGGCAGGATCTTATACAGTAGATTTGTATAAAGATTCCACGGGGGGGACCAAATATACCATGGCTAAAGAGACAGTTACGATAAATCCATCAACGCCACTTTCGGTTTGGGTCAAAGCAAATGGCGGGTTCTGCTGCAGAATTCCCAATTCGTATACAGCAGTTTCGACTTTGCCAAAATCCGGTTTATCAATAAATACACAAAAACATCGCGTACAGGACCAGGTCCGGATCTGTTATATTACTGATGGATCGACAAAAGCACATTTATTGGGAAAGAGTAATCGCTTTTTTGACATTCGAGGAAGATCTGTGCCAGTGCAGAGTTCCAGGCTCTTATCGCAAGGCGTATTCATTACAGCTCCGTCCAAATAAGGATGGAGGTGTTATTGCGTACAACCTGAATTCAGTGGTAACTTGAGGGCGCCTAACCCGCATTCTATTGAGTAAAAAGCCTTTTTTGTGTATTGAAGAGAAATTCAGAAGTTTTTCTCCAAATCCTCCGACGGGGATTTGGAGAAATCTATTTGTTTACAAGCAAATTTTATCTTCTCCAAAGTTAATTACGAAATTTAGAAAAATTTATTTTTACATATAGAACTGATGAGCATCACATAATACACTTAATCGCCTTATCAAGGGAGCATCATATGAAATTTAGAAAGGATGGCAAAACAGCAATGATAATTGCTGTTTTGTTTGGAAGTTGCGTTTTACAATTAGTAACTGCAGCACCCATTCCGGTAACATCGGTGACCAAGGATGCCCAGGGTGTGACATTTGCCATGTCCCCGGGAACAATGCGTATTGATGTATGTACAGAAGGAATTATTAGGGTGAGATATAGCCAGCAAAACACTATGCCTGTGGACAACAATATGAGCTTTCTGGTTCCAAAAACATGGACATCCGCCGGATTTACACAAACAGAAACACCAGACGATGTTAGTATCGCAACGTCAAAATTGCACATAAAAGTGAATAAATCCACAGGCGCGGTCGCATTTCTCGACGCCAGTGGAACAACAGTACTTCAGGAATCTTCAACTGGTGGAAAAAAGCTGACTCCAACGACGATTGGTGGGGAGAACACCTATACATGCGAACAGATATTCGATTCACCTGCTGATGAAGCGATTTACGGATTGGGATCTATGCATGACGGTTTTCTAAATTATCGGGGAATGCCACAATACTTGTATCAGATCAATACACATATTTCCATACCTGTGATTATTTCGAGCAAGGGGTATGGTCTCCTCTGGGCCAATGCTTCCCGTACTTATTTTAATCTGCCTGAACAGAAGATTAATTTAACAAGTGGAAATGGACAGTTTACTACTTCAGCCGCTGGCGATTACGTGTTCCTGGCAACTGAGGGATCATTGCAGGCAGATCTCTCTATTTCAGTTGGCGGAACATTATTGAATAAACTCTCCAATACCTGGCACAGCAGCAGTTTATCTGGAAAAATCAATTTAGGCGCTAACAGGACTGTTGCGATATCAGCTCCTGGAGCAGGTAATTCAATTTACGGTGGTCCGCTTCAAAACGCGACTAAATTCACTTCACGGAGCGGTAAAACAATCGATTATTATTTCTTTTACGGGCCTTCGCCGGATGAAGCGATCGCAAATTACCGCATAGCAACTGGTGCAGCTTCTCTTCTTCCCAAAGGAACCTATGGCTTCATCCAGTGCCGTGAACGGTATAGTTCACAGAAGGAAATTCTTGATAATGCCTATCAGTTACGCAGCAAAAAAATTCCAGTTGATGTAATTGTTCAGGATTGGAATTATTGGGGAAATTCAGGCTGGGGCTCCATGATGTTTGATCTCTCAGCATATCCTAATCCGAAACAAATGATCGATTCGCTTCATAAGTTAAATTTTTTATACATGATTTCGGTATGGTCAAATCCCCAGGGAGGTGCTGTAAATAGTGCGTTGACTTCTCAGGGTCTGAAGATATCGGGGACCGACTTTTATGATGCTTTCAATCCAACCGCTCGTTCGGTGTACTGGTCGCACATGAAAACCAGTTTTCTTGACATCGGAACCGACGCTTTCTGGCAGGATGCAGACGAGCCCGATAATACAAATCTGGAGAGTCGCAAGGTCAACTTCGGGTCTGGACAAGTGGGAGGTAGTACATACGCTAATGCCTATCCCTTACATGTCTGTAAAAACGTATATGAGGGTCAGCGCTCTTCGAATTCAACCAAACGTGTGTGCATAAAAAGCAGGTCGGCATTTGCTGGATCGCAAAGATACGGAACTCTCTGCTGGAATGGTGATATTGGCAGCAATTGGGACTGGTACCAGCGTTCAGTGCGGGCTGGACTCAATTTCTGTATGACTGGCATGCCTTACTGGACAACTGATATTGGTGGTTTTTTCCGGCCAAGTAATCAATATACTGATGCAGGGTTCCGGGAATTACTGATCCGTTGGATAGAATATGGGGCATTTTGTCCGATATTCCGCATACATGGATACCAGACTCAAACCGAAATCTGGCGATTTGGCACGATAGCGGAAAATGCATTTAGAATATACGATAATCTCCGGTACCGCTTACTACCCTATATTTACTCGTTAGCGGGGATGGTAGCCCTGAACGGAAGCACGATGATGAGAGGGCTTGTGATGGACTTCAGAACCGATGAGAAGGTCCTGGATATAAGTGACCAGTTTATGTTTGGACCGGCTTTTCTTGTAAACCCAGTAATGAACCCTGGAGCCATCACTCGCCTAGTCTATTTGCCTTCCGGTACTAAGTGGATAAATTTCTGGACAGGACAGATCAGTACCGGTGGACAAACAGTTCCAGCCATGGCTCGCCTGGATACGATACCTCTTTTTGTTCGGGCAGGATCAATCATTCCGATGGGGCCTTTTTTGCAATACTCCAATGAAAAAAAAGCTGATACAATTGAATTAAGAGTTTATCCTGGAGCAAATGGATCATTTACACTATATGAGGATGAAGGTGATAATTACAATTACGAAACTGGTAGCTATGCGACAATCCCGATAACCTATATCGATAATCCCAGAAACGTGATCATCGGCCCTCGTAAGGGCACCTTTACCGGCATGGATATGCAAAAGGTTTTCAATATTGTTTATGTATCTGACAAACATGGTGTAGGTGAGGGAAAAACGGGCAATCCTGATTGTCAGCTTATTTATGATGGAAAGGAAATTTCCTGCAATTCGGTCGGGGTTCAATCATCACGGCTTGCGGCTTTGGCAATGGTTCCGGCAAATTTTTCTGCAAAGTTTGTAGGTGTAAAAATCACGCTCCCAAAACCATTTTCAAAGTTTACAAAGGAAGTCGCGGTATACAATTGTTCCGGCAGACTGCTGCGAAAAACAATTATAAAAAAGAATACCATACATCTGCAAAAGGATTTTGGCCTACCTTTCGGAATCTATTTTATTAAAGCCAAGGCTATTCAGTGATTTGACGGGATCAAAACTATGGTGAGCGGGATCTATGAACTCGCTCACCATTTCTCATGCGTATAATAAAGGTAGGGATGTCCGGTAAATCGACTCTACCTTCGATGAGGGAATGCTAACCATAACAGTAATTTGTAGTTGTCCAGACGCGATAGCCGATAGTGACTACTGACAAGTGGTTGCAGAATTGTTGATAACAGGCATGGTAAAAATGACTACCCGTTATCCTTCAAATCTTAAACTGAGATAGCATTTTCTTCAGTTCTTCCGAAAGTTTAGCGAGTTCTTCAGCGCTCTGATTCACCTGCCTTATACCTTGTGTTGTGTCGGTCACAATAGTATTGACATTACCTACTGTTGAAGAAATTTCCATCAAACCTTTCGCCGATTCTGCAACGTTCTGTGCTACTTCCTGAGTACCAGTATTGACAAAATCTATGTTTTTAGCTATCTCATTGACTGTTACACTTTGCTCTTCCACTGCGCTTACGATAGTTTGTGAAATTACATTTACTTCTTCGATAACTTTGGTGATCTGTTCTATTGCTTTCATAGCAGAGCCGGTATTTGTTTGCATATTTTCGATCTGTTTTTGAATCTCATTTGTAGCTTGTGCAGTCTGTTTTGCAAGCTCTTTTACTTCATTCGCTACAACTGCAAAACCCTTTCCCGCTTCTCCAGCACTTGCAGCTTCAATAGTTGCGTTAAGAGCCAGTAGATTAGTTTGATCAGCAATATCATTGATTACATCCACGATATTACCAATTGACTTAGCTGCATCTCCAAGCCTGTCCATTACATTTTTACTGTCAATAGCATATTTATTTGCACTCTCTACGACTTGGAGTTCTTTCTGACAGTTCTTCGATATTTCATTAAGTGTAGAGCTCATCTCTTCTATAGCCACCGAAACAGAACCTACCGAGCTTGAAATGCCTTCAGCTGATGAAGATATGGTAGCGATATTTGAAGTTGCTTGTTCTGTAGCGGTTGCGGCTGTAGAGGTCTGAGTGCTCATCTTCTCTGCGTTTTCAGTAATTTGAGTTGAGACTGTTGACAATTGAATAGCAGACGAAGCAACCGATTCTGCATTTCCTGTGATAGTACCAATCATGTGCTGAAGTTTTCCAATGAAGCTATTAAAATAGCGGGCCATATCACCGATTTCATCTTTAGTTTTCTCTTCAAGACGTTTAGTCAAATCACCTTTTCCCTCGGAAACATCTTTAAGCATGGAAGTAGTATTCTTAATTGGATTAATGATATTTCGGGATATGAGGACAGAAATAGTTATTCCAATCAGAATAATGATGAGTGAAAGGGCAACTAATGGTCCGCGCATCGAATAAACATGATGAAATACACTATTCTTATATGCACCAACTGCGATTGACCAGGTTGTCCCTGCTATGGGTGAATAGCCGAAAAATCTATCTGAACCCATGAATGGGTAATCATCATATCCAGATTCTCCTTTGATCATCTTTTGAAACATCTGAGAAAGATGTCTGTATTCTAAATTTTGATTAGCTTCTTTGATGAAATTACGTTGTTGAGTAACAAAATTCCGGTCTTTATGTGCGATCAGCACTCCTTTGCCATCAATAATATAGGAGTAGCCTTCTTTTCCAAATCCAATCTGATCGGTTTCGTTGCTAAGCCAGATTGCATCTAAACGGATTATGAGGACAGCTGCTATTTGGCCGCTATCTTTTTTGATTGGCGATGCAAGCATCATTACAGGTGAATTTGTAACTCGTGAAATGATAACATCAGAAAATACAGTCTCTCCATTCATCGCTTTCTTAAAGTAGTCTCTATCACCCAAAGAGGTGGTTGTGCTGTCAGGATAATGAGCGATTCCATCTGGAGTGATTATACCCATTCCTAAAAAACCAAGTCTTTTGGCTTCAGATATTAAAGTAGGACATTGAAGCTCCCATTTCATTGAGCGAATTGCATCTCGATTAGCTATGCCTTCTGCTGTAATAATCATGTGGTTCAGTTTGGAACAAATGTACATTGCCCCATCTTCAGCAATTTGAGGCATTGTTTCAATTAATTGCTTCTTCAGGGCATTCTCCGCTTGATAGTAGGAAATAAATCCGATTCCAGTAGAAACAAGAATAAGCATGAAAATAACAGCTCCGGTAATTTTCTTACCAATTGAGATATTTTTAAAACTGAAAATCATAGAATCCTCTTAAAATATTTAAATGAATTTGGTTCATAAGTGCACTTAATTGTACTATATGGAAGAGATTATGGCTATAAAAATGAGTTTGAAATTCTTATGTGTAAAACATTCGGCATTGATGCAGTCTAAATAAAACCATCAGTTAAATTGAATTCTAAATCAATTAAAAAATTACGGCTTTTTAGGTTTACGTATCAGGATCGTTATGCCGAATTTAAAAAGTAAACTCTATTGTTTTTCAACCGTATAGGTGGGCGGGATCTTCAAAAAGCCATGTTAATGCATCAGTGTAACCCAATCAAGCAACTTTCTTATGAATACAGAGGATGGAAAAGAAAAACGCGGTCATGTCAATTAACAACAGCAACTGCCCCTTCAGAAAGTGCTTTATAGTTAAAATCCGTAGTCAAAAACGAAATACCTTATCGCAGAATCGTAACAGGCAACCTTTCACTTCCATTCTTCGCATCTTTTAACGTTATAAAGTAAACGCCCGGTACGAGATGATTCGCTGGAGTCCAGTGAATGCAACTGGAATTTATAATGTCTGTTTTGTAAATAGTTTTACCTGATACATTTACGATTTGAAAAGTCCCACTCTGAATTTTTTTACTTGTTGTAATTGAAATCATTTTAGAGGACGTTGCAATCGAGGCTATAAGGTTTTTTACAATTAATTGCTTGTATTTGTAAGTTACTCTGATTTCCTTATATTCCGGAGGTGGGGTGTAAAGCTTCGAAACATTTCCAGCAAATAGAATCTTACTTACCCGAATTTCACCTTCTGATCCTGTTTTTTGCTGGACCTGAATGCGTATCGCGGTGACCTTTGTGAGGTCAAGTTTCATATCACCGCCAAACCGCTGTTTCATCTTACTTATAGGAATTTTAAATTCCTGCAGCGTTGTAGTGAGACGGAGAGAGTCATCATAATAACTGAAGGTACCAGCTTTCGCAATATCATCTGTTACTATTTGAAAAGAGACACCGGTAGCTTGTTTTGCTGATGCTGTAAGAATGATTGTATCAACGCCAGTCATGTCAAAGGGATTCGCATTTTTGACCATGTTAAGTTCAAATGCCGCATAAGGATCATAACCGAGAGACCCCGCATCGAGAAGATATTGCCAGCAGATCTGCTTTGTATTACCAATTGTTTCTACGGCAATTTTTTTAACAGATGAAGCACCCGATTTCCCGTCATAACTATCAAGATAGCTGGTCCATGTATTTCCAAAAAAAGGTATAATATTTTCATCTCTGAAATCATCCACAAGAAGTCTTTTATTTGATAGTAAACTCATCGCTTTACCAAGCCAGACCCGTGATTTAAATGGCACTTCAAGATTTTTGGCTTTTACTACGATATCGTAGTATCCCTGCTGCATTGCTTTTCCTGTATCAGACAGTCCGTACCAGGACAGGTTAATTTTTGTATCGCTTCCGGTGAAGGTGATTGACTCATTTGAGTCGATCTGGTTTGTAAATGAAACTGACCAGCGTGCAATCTTATTGAATTCAGCGTTTATTTTTAGAGGCTCTGTATCGGCATTCAGATTATCTGTGCTTATTGAAGGGCTTTTTACCCATGCGAGTGGTGTTGTCGGATCAGAATCTTTCAAATCTTCCCAAAGATTTGTAAATACCCCTGAGATGAGCGATGCTCCAAAGAAAGCGAGAAATTGATCAAAATACATTTCATTGTGTAAAGTATCTTCTCCGTTTTCATCAGATGCTTTTCCCCAGTAATCTGCATCTTTATCATAGAATTTTAACAGCTCATCACTGTATTTCTCCGTAGTTTCAATACCCGATATAACAGATGCGCATGCCCACATAGCAATGGTAAGATGGCTGTGCTCGGCTCTCGGCCTTTCGACTTTATTACCAAGTTCAAATGTACCTGTTGCAAGGGTTCCATCCATCTGGTAAAAGTTTGCGTTCGCGGGGTCCTTGATAAACTCCATCGCCTTTTGCAAAAGAGGTTTTGCCCTTGGTTCATCATACCATAAGTAGTCAGTCGCAAGTCTCCAGTAAACTCTGATTGCATCCTTATATAACCATTTGCCATCTCCGGTAGGATTGTAACCAAGAGATTTCTCATAAAATCCGCCTGTTGGTACCATCCAATCCGGGATTAAACCTTTTTCGAATCCGGGTGATAAATTAATGGTCTTATAGCATTGGTCAACCAAACTCATCCAGACGGATTTCGATGATGAATCGAATTCAGCGAATACTTTGTACCATGCAGGCGCAAAATAACCGGGGTTAACAAAAGCATTTCCACCCCAGCCTGAGCCCGGACGCAGATTATTTCCTTCGATCATGTTCTTTTTAATACTTGTTAGAATTGATTTCGCCCGATCTGAATAAGATACACCGCCACTGGTCTTATCTGTAAGTGTCCATACTTTCTTTTTAACTAACTGGTCGGCAAAAATAAGTACTGCTGCAATATCCTCTTCTGCGTCAGTTGCAGCACCGGTGCCCTGGACTTTTCCGCTTTCGTCAATACGCCAGTTATAGAACTCTCCTGCCCACATATATTTCTCAGCTTCAAACCATATCTTATTAAAGTATTCCTGATCATTACAGTAAAGGGCATAAAGCATCCCATAGCCAACTCCTTCAGAAACCGCATCATTGGGATATTCTGATTTGGGACGGTGAATTAATTTGATTTGATACGGATCAATACTACGCTTTTTAATCCCTTCCCAGGTTTTCTTGAGAATTTCATCATAAGATTTTGAAACCTTAGGAAGGGGAGATGGAAGAGGAATAATCGTAGAAAAAGTATTCAAATAAAAAGAAACTGTTATCAGGAAAGTTAAACAGAATAGATTTTTTACCTGCATTTACACTCCACTGTATAGAAGTGATAATTTTTAATTTTTAATAATTAGTGTATTTATATATAGTTCATAGTTCGGACGAAAAAAAGAAAAAAGTTGATCACTTTTTTTCTATCGTAGACTAAAGTTTTAATGTCAAATTATGATGTGAGCGTAAGATGTTCTAAAGAAAACTGCTGCGTTTTAACTTTAACGAAAATACAATGTCCTCCTAATCAGTTCCTCACAATCCTAACCTTATTTAATATGTGTTGGAAGATGGAAATTTTTTATGATCTCTTAACACCCTTGTAAAGGAGGACGTATGGTTTTTTCAAAGATTATTCCCTATCTATTTATTTTCGGGACTGCGTCTGCATGCTCATTAGAAAACCAGCAGCAATTGTCAAAAATGGGGTACTATGTCAGTGGTGATTTTCACACGCATACTAACTTAAGCGACGGCAGCATGCCTGAGACTACAGTTGTGAAAAATGCCTTTAAGAAATTCAATCTTTACTGGATTGCCAACTCGGAACATGGAGGTGCTTTCAATAGAAATGTAGATGGTGTGTTTTGGGATGAAATGCAACCAGCTCCATATTTCAAAGGAGATAAAACTTCTTCTGGTGGACATAGAAATATGTGGCGATGGCAATCACTTACAGAGTTCTCTTTTCCCATGATAAATGAGGTGCGTGATCAGTATCCTCATAACAAATTGATACAGGGAGTAGAATGGAACTGCCCATCACATGAGCACGCAAGTGTCGGGTTTATTAATATTGAACCTAAAGCAGTTGGCGAATTTGAATACTTATTTGATCAGAGTGACAATGATCAGAGTCGCAATAGTGAATTCGGGATTTACTCGAAGTCAAATACGACTCATCCGCGGGCAGTTGAAGGCATTCAATGGCTTCAGAAAAATTATACAAATACAAGTTATGTTCTCCTCAATCACCCTTCACGAAAGTTAAAATACTCCATTTCTGACATTAGAGATTTCATGAATGCGGGACCGGATGTTTTCATTGGATTGGAAGGGATGCCGGGGCATCAGAAAGAATCCTATCGTGGTGGATACAGCAATTCTTATGCGTCTAATACATTTAAAGCACGCACTTATGGTGGTACAGACTATATGTTTGCAAAAATCGGAGGATTGTGGGATGCTTTACTTTCAGAGGGAAGAAAATGCTGGATGTTTGGCAATTCCGACTTTCATGACACAATCAATGATTTTTACCCTGGTGAATATCAGAAAAACTGGACATTTGTAGAGGATAGCAATGGCGATCAGGCAATTAACAATACAGAACTTATTGCCGGTTTCCGTTCAGGTAATTCCTATGTAGTTTCCGGTGATCTGATCTCTGACTTATCTTTTCAAATTCAGTCTTTCAGGAATGGTCAGAAAGCAGTTATGGGCCAGACATTGAAAATCAATTCGAATGACAGAGTAAAAATCACTGTTGCTTTTAAATGCGATCAAATGAAGAAATATAGATGCAGAAAAAATGTTGACCACATTGATCTTATTGGGGGGACAATACACACTCCTGCACTTCCGGGAACACCTGAATACAACGTTGACACTGCTTCTGATATTTCTATTGTTAAGGTATTCAGAAATGGTAATATCTATTATGATTATAGAAGTGGTTATTTTACAGGTACATATACTTTTTGTCCAAAGAAAGATTACTATTTCAGATTGCGGGGGACAAATCTCATACCCAATACTCCGAATCAAACTGATGAGCAGGGGAATCCTCTTAATGACGATCTTGAAGGGATGGGAGCGAATAATGCAGATAAAGCATGGAATGACCTATGGTTTTATTCCAACCCTGTTTATATTGATATAGTTGATGCTAAATAGATTTGTTAATGATTTCAAAATGAGCCGTTCATAATACAAATGGAAATTTGGGCCGAAAATTTTCGTTGATCGTGGTATGGACGGTTCGTTACCGGAATGGATATTGTAAACACTATCTATGCTCTTCTGAGAATTCATGATACAGTTGCAGACCCCATTTTTGCAGGTAGTATCGCCAATACATTTCCCGATTGTGCGCTTGCTCATAACAGTCCTGCTCAGTATACAGAAGAAGCTCGGGCGGGCTGGGGGGGGGTATTCACTCAGTGCCATAATTGTACATTGTCATCTTTTTCTTGAATATAAATAGCACTGATTGGCGGTTTGGTTGGTGGGGCATTCACTTTAAAAATTCTATATTCTCGTTTTTTGAGATTGGGTAATATTACTTTTTGGTCAATTTTTTCCTTATTTGTGTAATTTTCTGCAAAGACATACCCGTAATTTTTCTGATGTCAGTATTACTCATACCATTTAAGGCCATTTTTTCAACAATGTCAGCTTGATTTTTCTCGATACCTTTTTTGATACCTTTTTCGATGCCCTTCTCAATACCTTTCTCAATACCCTTCTCAAAGACCGCTTTTTCCCAGTTCTTCGTATTTGTTTCCAACATACTTTTTACCTCAGTTAAATCCTCAATCTTCTTTATAGTTATTGAATTAGCAGGTAGCTTATGTATCTGATATATACGATCCAATATCGCTCTGATTGTTTCAATACCATTTTTTTCAAATACTGATTTCAAAAGTGAAACCAGTTCTTTCCAGTTCTGTGTCATTTCAGCAATATTGCTGTTTTCAATATAAAAAACAGCAGCTACCGCATTGCGGATTCTTACAAGATCACGTTTAGGTATCTCATTTATTGCTATCTTGAAATAACGGAATTCTGGAAGATACTCTTTGGGTATAGCAGACGGATTAAGTAATTCGCTGAATCTTTCGGGCGCATTCCATGTATCGTGTCCGTTGTAAATCAGTACCGGAAATGGCGGATTCAGAGTTTGTTTCTTAGTAAATCTTTGAATCTCCTGGTAGAATTCAAATAGGTACCGTCCCATTCGTAGTGCCATGAACCGGTCGACAGTTGATTGGAATTCAAGGAAAAGATAGATATAGGCCGATTGTCCATGTGATTTAATCTCAAAGACTACATCCGCATGGCGGGATTTTTCAGATACCGGAATGAATTTCGTATTGAGCTTTTTGATTGTAGAAAAATCCAGCTCATTAACAAAGTCCTCATTAACAAATGACCGAAGCAGTTCTTCTACAATCCGGGGATCGCTGAAGAGACGAGTGTACCATTTATCATGGTGGCGTGACATGCTGTTAATATAAATACAACCCTCAAGAGATGGCTAATCGAAACTGAAAGTATAGCAGCGTTCACTATCTAATACGGTTTGTAAACTGTTTGTTATAGGTGGGTTACCAACACCTGTAAGAGAAATTCATTTTTTTTCACTAAGAAATCAGATATACATGGTTTCCATTGAGTTAGAGAAAGGTAGATAATTTTGCAATTGAAACACGACGCCTTTATTTATATATTAAAAACAGAAAACTCTAATGAGATGAGTAACTATGAATTTACGAATAGTGTTGATCTATCTGCTTTGCCTGGCCACAACAGCTTCCGGCTTTAAAATCATTGGCTATTATACAAATTGGAATCCATCCTTTCCTCCATCAAAGGTCAACTACTCGAAACTGACTCATATTCAATATGCATTTCTCGAAGTTGCAACTGATGGGCAGGTGAAACTATCCGATGCCAACAATGATGAAAAATTGCTGTTAGGCAAAATCGTGTCCTCTTCACCCGTAATCATACGTGATACAAATAACGCTTTGATTCCTTTAGCCCACAAAGCCGGCACAAAGGTACTTGCATCTATTGGCGGCTTCGATGGCTCTATGAATTTTTCAGATGCTGCATCCACAGCAGAAACAAGAGCCCGTTTTGCTTCTTCCTCAAAGCAGCTTATAAATAGGTATGGATTCGATGGAATCGATATCGATTGGGAATATCCAGCCATGGCAGAACATAATGGAAAACCTGAAGATCGAAATAACCTTTGCTCCCTGATTGTCGCCATAAGAGATACTTTCAATACTATCCCTGGAGAACGTAAATCTATTTCTCTGGCAATTGCTGGATCGGAATACTATGGGAAAGATTATCTTGTAGAAAAGTTTATCAATAATGTCGATTTCGTTTCGATAATGACTTACGATTATGCTGGTACATGGATGGACAAATCCTGGTTTAATAGTCCCCTTTACTCTTACGGATCTGCCGATAATTACTCATTGCATCAGGCAATGCAGTACTACCGTAATAGAAATATCTCTCCGGACAAACTAACAATTGGAGTCGCCTTTTACGGGAGAACTTTTACAGGTTGTCAGAAGCCAAACAGTGCATTTACCGGCGAGGGATCTGGTGAACCCGGCCAAAAGGGATATATTTTCTATCCTACAATAATGAATAAAATTACCAATGGAACGTATGTGCGTTACTGGGATGATAGTGCAAAGGTCCCTTACGCATTATCTCAGGATGAGTTCTGCACTTATGATGATACTGTTTCGATTCGTCTCAAAGGCGAATATTGCAAAAAGAACAGTTATGCCGGAGCGATAATATGGGAATTGAGTGCAGGAGTTCTATCTGATGATAGTCAACCGCTTCTGGATGCACTTTACTTGTCATTAAATGGATCTTCACCGGTCTTATCCGGCATAAAACCAAATCTTCCGATATCTATTAAATTCTTAAATAAATCGATCTTACTTTACGGGAATTCTTCTTATTTAAAATCTGTAAATGTGAGGATATCTGATGCCAGAGGCCGTGTTGTACTGAAAGAAAAAATTATTAATTCATCTCCGCTTATAACCATCAAATTTCCAGAAGAAAAACTAAGTTCCGGAATATATTATGCAAACATCAGTTCTCAAGGAATTCCCCTTGTTAATAAGTCGTTTTGTGTCATGAGATGAATATTGGCAGCATTATTATATGTAGACGTGTTGGCCGTTATCAGTGATGCTTTACTAACATTTCCTTGAGAATAGTAAATAACTTTCGCGGGAGTTCACTTGAAAAAAGAATTCAATCTGGAAATTACAGGCTTACTGATTATAGTAAGTTTCTTTTCCTTTTGTTCAGCTCAAAACTGGACTATGGTATGGTCTGATGAATTTAATAAGCCCGGCTTACCCGATTCCACTCGTTGGTCATACGATGTTGGCGGAGGCGGATGGGGTAATAATGAACTTCAGTACTATACAAAAGAACGATCTGAAAACGCCCGAATAGAAGATTCTGCACTTATTGTAGAGCTGCGCAAGGAGAAATATTCCACTAATAATTATACCTCTGCACGCCTCGTCTCCAAAAGCAAAGGAGACTGGTTATATGGCAGAATAGAAGTACGTGCTAAACTGCCAAATGGTAAGGGAACATGGCCTGCGATCTGGATGCTGCCCACTGATTGGGCATATGGTGGATGGCCCTCGAGCGGCGAAATTGATATTATGGAGCATGTCGGTTACGATCAGGGAATTATTCATGCAACGGTACACACTGATGCATTAAATCATACAAAAGGTACTCAGGTTGGTAATAGCACACCTATAAACGATTGCTCCACTCAATTTCATGTTTATGCAATAGAATGGTCACCCGATCGAATCGAAGCGTTCGTGGATAATACAAAATATTTTACCTTTGATAATAGAAAAGAGGGATACACTACCTGGCCGTTTGATAAGAGATTCCATCTGATCCTCAATACCGCCTTTGGCGGCAGCTGGGGAGGCGCGGAAGGAATTGACAGCACTCTTGAATCAGCGCTTTTTTATGTTGATTATGTTCGGGTGTATAAACAAAATACTCTAATTCCTGCTGGAGAACTTGTAACTGATGGCGGATTTGATAACGGATTGGCAGACTGGGTTGAGTGGAGTAATACAGGAACGGAAGCGGTCAGAGCGGTCAACGATGGTCATTTTGAGATCAGAATAACCAATGCCGGTGTTAACGATTGGGATTTACAATTGAGCCAACCGGGAAAACAACTGATTGGCAGTCACAAGTATCGTTTTAGTTTTAAAGCGTGGGCGCAGAGTAACAGATCCATTACTGCACGAATCAATATGACTGTTGCTCCACATGAAGCGTACTTTGCAAAAGAACTGCAGATAACCACCAGCCCGGAAACGTATGTTTTCGAATTTACTATGAAAGATCCTGGTGATACCGATGCCAGAGTTGAATTTGACTTTGGAAAATCAGTAACTACAGCATTCATCGATGATGTCAGTTTGAAAGATATAACATCAGAAACCAGGATTAATAAAAAGCAAACGTTTGTAAATGATAATCTGCCTTTGTCCAGAGATCACTCAATACAGTATGTAAAACACAATTATATTTCTGCATCTGGTTATAATTTGCTCGGAAAACCGATTGAATGCAAGCTGCATAGTAGACAATCAAGATCTGTTGCAAATGGCATCTATATTGTTCCTGGGAGTATGGGAGGCAGATAAAAGTTACCTTTATTAAGAGTAAACTCTCTAAGCGAGAGTGCTGAAATATTGTGGGCAAGTGTTTGATGAGAATGTCAAATCAACCATTCACCCGTAAAATTTTCCGCGCTATCACGATAAAACTGCCTTAGCCCCTTTTTCATCAACTGCTACAAATGTAACATGAGTGGAGAAAACCATAGCCTCTTCTTTTGAAAGTTGATCAGAGGCATATACTTCTGTGGTGTAGGTAACAGAAGAGTGCCCTTTTTTATGCTGAAGAATTTCGAATCTTAGTATTGCACCGTTACATACTCTTTTAGAAAATTGAATGTTATCCATCGCTCTTGTCACAAGAGTATTTCCGGGATAATCTCTGGCTGCGCCCAGCCAGGTAAACTCATCTACCCATTTTAATAATTGTCCGCCGAAAAGGAATCCCTGGTGATTTAAGTGTTCCGGACGAACAAAACAGAATGTTTCCATGTCTTTAACCTGTATTGATTGTGGTGATCGGAATTTTTATAATCTACTAAAGATAACTAAAACAAGAGATAGATAATAATAAATTGATTATTCACCAATTCAAATTGCCTCCCGTTATCTGGATTAATAATTAAGAATAAAAGAAGCTCAAGTGCGCCATACTAGCTTCTCCAACTATCTTGGCACCTACTCTGATTATCTTATCTGCTTCTCCAGGTATCTGATCGACTTCTCCAACTACCTTGGCACCTGCTCTGATTATCTTACCAGCTTCTCTAAACGCCTTGCCTTCTTCTCCAACTATCTTGGCGACTACTCTGACTTTCTTTGCTTGTTGATGATCCAATAGTGAGTACAAAATTATTTAGAAAAGATCTGTATCTGCATTAAGCTTAAACTTTTGATTAATATTAGAATTAAAGAGGGGTTGAACTATTGTATGGTATTGCTGAATTGTAATCAGATTGTTTTTTGATTAAACAAAACTGGTTTAATTAAGAATTTTTCTTTGAATCCCGAATAGTATTTTTGAAGCAAATTTGAATTTTAATGAATGAAAGCGATTTATGAAAGCGAATAGTCCAAGTTTAACTGCAGAACTGGCTGCAATGATGCGTGCAGTCGCACATCGCTCCAACCCGCTTCGATCAATAATAAACGACCCTTACGCCCGATTGTTTTGTGGAAACAGGACTTTTCCTGCTTTGCTTTTGCATCTGCTGCTGACCAGAATAAATCCTGATCTATGCAGTATCCCTGTGTCAATGGTACAGGTGGGAATCCTTTGTGCTCTATGCCGGCATAGGTTTATGGAAAACGAAGTAAAAAGATTAATTACAAATGGATATGATCAACTGGTTTTGATCGGAGCAGGGTATGACACAAAGTCTTTACGCTTGAAAGAAAAAAAACTTCCTGTATTCGAACTGGATCATCCCTGGACTCAAAATCGAAAAATTGAGATTCTCAAAAAGCATAATTTACTATCCGATAATACTGTTTTCTGCAGCTGCGATCTTTCTATGGAAAGTCCTGGTGATTGTTTGAAAAAAAACGGGATAAGCAGTAATAAACAGACGATTCTTCTTGCTGAAGGTGTTTTTTCCTATTTTGTTCCGGAACGGATTGGTGAAATTATAAGAAACATTGCCTCCATAACGGGGCCTTGCAGTATGATATTCGATTACCGCCATCCGTTAACAAACAATCAGACGAATGCAAAAAAATGGCATAATAATTTTAAAAGAAATGGGGAGCAGTATCGGGGGCTCTTAACAAAGGTTGAAATGGATACATTATTATTTGAAAACGGTTTTGAAACAGACCGCTCCTATGATTTGTATGATAGCGCAAAAGAAATCCTGCCTTCACTTAAGGCGACAAGTCTCAGTAATGTATCTGAAATAAAGATTGTCAGGAAAAACACTTAAAAAAAATGGAAAAATTGATTTGTGGAAACGCCTTCGCAATTATCAACTCACGAATGCGGCGGTCTTATAAAAATAAGTTGATTGGTTTTCTCAATAACCGGAATATCCCATTTAAGGAAACATCTGCACCTGGAAACGCGACCGAAATAGCTCAATCGAGTAACGCCGAAATAATTATTGCTGCTGGCGGTGATGGGACTATTAATGAAGTGGTCAACGGGATTGATTTAAATAAACAAAAATTGTGTATTATACCAACTGGAACTCTCAATGGAATTGCTCGTCAATTGGGGATAAGAGACCTGAACAACGCTCTATCTGAGTTTGATAGTCTGCAAAATCAGAAAGTCGATATTGTAGATGCAAAATTTACAAACTTGCATGGTGATCAATATGTTAGACGAATTCTTGGCTTTGCTGCTATCGGTCAGGATGGACGTGTTGCCCTGTATGCTAAAAAACTGCCAGAACTTTTGCCGCCCCTCCGTTATCTGTTAGCTGGATATATGGCAGTAGCAACGGTACAGAAATCGTATGGAAAACTGTGCATAAATAATTCAACTGTTGATGACAGATTCTTCACTTCGCTTGTAGTCAACAATAGCGCTGCTAATTTTTTTTCCACAATTAAGAATTGGGATTTGCAGGATAGATCTGCGGAGGTCCAGATACTGAATCTGTCTAAAATACAGACATTCTTTTGGGGAATGCTCTGTCTCTCATCGTTTTCCTGTTGTTACAACAAAGAAGTTAATCAAATGTCAATGACATGGGACAAGCCTCAGCCGCTTATGTTGGATGGCGAGGTTTTTGAGAATATCGTATCTTTCTCTATGACAGTGAAACCTGACGCTCTTTGTCTTGTTTTACCAGGGAATGCAAAAATAAGGAGATAAGAAGTGTTTGGATCGGTTGATTTTTTAAATCTTGTTTATAAATGTAAAATACCAGTAATTATTCTGTTTTGCATTCTTCCATCATTTTCTCAGGAAGTCGGACAGAGTGATGGTCCTTATACAGTTTGTGGTAAAATTACAGGCTATAAACATGGTTGTCAGATAAATATCGCGATATTCTCCAATCAGGGAGATTTTAAAATCAATAAGTATACAAAGGGAATCAGGTTTGTTGCTGAAAAGACAATGGATGATACAATCAGCTATTGTTTTCATGGATTAAGAGAAGGCGAATATATGATAGCTGCGTATCAGGATCTTAATGGAGATCAGAAAATGAACACAAACCTTTTAGGAATTCCAACCGAGCCTTATCAGCTTTACAAACCAGTTAGTCCCTTTAAATTCCCGACCTTTTCAAACTGCAAGTTCGAATTGATAAATGATTTTTCAGGCGCAGATCTTCATTTTGAAAAAGATCGATAACAGATAATAGAATCTCGCGGAAATCAATCTTTTTCAGCAAGATAGAAAATATTTTCTTTATCGATCAGGGTTTCAAAAATCTCTTCATTATGGGAAATCATGAGAATGGCGGTTCCGTTCAATCGTTGTTGATTGATAAGATCCAGAACCTTTTTAACATTGATAAAATCAAGACCATTTAAGGGCTCGTCAAAAATAAGCAGATCGGTTTCGAGCGCAAGAGTTCTTAGAATGTTAAGCCGTTGCTTCTGGCCACCGCTGAGGAGCGAGACTTTTTTATTAAGAAAACTATTGTCGGATGGGTTATCAAACAGTAAACTGAGCAGCGATGCTAAATCTGTTTTCATCTGTCGTTTTATACCATCAAATGTTTCTTTAACCGTAGCCTGAAGGTTTAAAGATTCATCTGCATGTTGAAAAACCATTCCTGCTTTTTTTCCCCAGATTTCTTTAGACCACATTGATTCGTGAGATCTCTCGGTATACATTTTCCCTACCAGTTTCATTCTGAAATGGTCCGGTTTGTAAATACCCATTATAATTTTGGCGAGTGTTGTTTTACCAATTCCACTTGGTGCTTTGAGGTAAGCAACAGTTCCCTTATTGATTATTAAAGGTACAGGACAGTCGTTCTTGTAAGTACAAAGATTTCTGGAGAAAATGGAAAATTCCGGCTTAACTTCAAGGACCGGGTCTTCAGTGAAAAGAGGGACTTTTTTCTGCCATTGAGAATTGTTTAACCAATAAAGATAATCCTGAGCGGAAAAATCATCCACTCTGACAAGAGTGTCATCGACTCTTGACAGTTCCTTGAAGCAAACATTTGCAGTAAGCTCGTTATGATTCTGATAAATTTCACTGATAATCGAATAGTCATGGGTAATGACTACCGCGGAAAATGGGCGTTGGGCATATTTATAAAAAAGTAAATTGAGAAACAGATTCCGATATTTGTTGTCAAGACTGCCGGTTGGCTCGTCAAATACAAAAAAACTCGGAGAATCTGCTGAATTATTTTCTATATAAGAATCGATTTTTTTAAAAGCCATAGCAAGGAGAATCCTCTGCTTTTCTCCACCGCTTGGCCGGTAAGGTTTTGGATAAACTTCAACAATCTTTTTAAGTACCTGATCATTTGAGTTCTGCCACAGATATTCCAGAATCTCTTTATCACTTCTATTCTCAAGACTACCCTCATTGAGCTGTTCATTTATTTTTAGAAGAGGATTAAGGTGAGAAGATGGCTCCTGGAAAACGAAAAAACTGTTCTGCCGGATGTTTTTTGTCCACTCATTTCTCAGATGATAGCTGTAGGGTTTTCCGTTTATGGTTACACTAAGTTCTGATGTGTCAAGAAGCCCGTACAGTGCTTTTGATATGACTGATTTTCCAATACCAGATTCGCCAAAAAGAAATGTAATACGGTTCTCGTAAACAGGGTAATCCTGTATGGCAACCAGGCATCGATCGGCAGTTTCAACTTTGACAGAAAAATGCCTCTCGTTCATAAACGATGCCTTTCTGCATAACCATTGGATATATGGTAAATACACAGTAATGAAAAGACAATGAGAAACGCTACTGTTACACCCAGGAGATGTTGGAAAAACAGATGTGAAATATAAGCTGGATTTGTAAGAGTATTTCCGATAGCAAGTATATCCTGTTTACTATCAATTTTTGCAAGGAGGCTGCCAAGTGTTACCGGTAAGTTAACCGAATTGACTTCTGTTGAGAGGCCCACTGATATTATGAAATCAACACTGCATTGTAAAAAAATCGCACTGCCGAAGATCGCAATTAGTTTATTAAAAATGTGAATTCTGCTGTTTTTCCATAAAATATCAAAATTGATTATGCGATTTTCAGATATCCCGCAGATGCGCATTGCATTATAAAAATCAAGCTTCTTAAAGTAATCTATACGCTCTCTCATGAGATCGACAAGCTCATTTACAATAAACAAACTTACACAAAAAGACATCAATGGAAAGAGAAGCAGATTACTGGAGATTTTCCCGCTTGATATGAGCGAAGAAATCGCGATGTAAGTAAAGAGAACACCTACAATCTGAGGTATTGATCTGAAGAGATTCATTATAAAAGTCATGATGATAAATCCAGACCTGTTTTTGCTTTTCTCAAGATAGTGCAGCAAAAGTGTAATCCCCCAGCCGAGAAACAGCGTACAAATTACAACAAAACTTGCTATAATGAAAGTATTTATAAATCCTGCAGTTACTTTTGTTAATGCCGGTTTATTCAAGAAGAGAAAATCCCAGATACCAACAATCAAGATGCCTGATAACCAGATTATTGCCCAGCGTTTATCTTTGGCCATAATAAGAGAATGAAAAAAGGAAACTCTATCTGTTTTCATATTTTTTCGACTCTTTGTAAATAAGAAAATCCGTAAACACTTCTGTCATCTTAACTGTATAAAAGATCATCAAAACGATTACTACGACAATATCATAATTTTTATAAAGGATCTGCCTGAGCATCTCATAGTTCAGATGCCCATGAATATTGAGAGCCATTTCTATTATGATAAGCCCGGTTATAAGAAAGGAGGCCTGCTCCTTGATTGTAGATAGATACTGAAAATGAGCATTTTTGAAAATGTGATCGAAAAGATGTCCTTTAAATCTCTTAAATGGACTGAGTAATGCGCCTGCCGGGATTCCATTTTGTGAGAATGAAAAGTTTTCATTCAAATTTTTGACACGTGCAGTATCGATAAATCCTTTTCTGCTTTCTGATACAAGAAATGCATAAAATTTATTGGTGTACATCACTAGTAAACCATTGGAAATCACTCCAAGAAAAATCATAAAAACTGCTGAATCGGTGTTGAACTCCGTACGAATAGAATAGGCGATCACATAAGCAGGAGAAAAAAGAATCAGATAAGCGATAGTTCTGAAAATGGAATAAACTACATCAGTCCATTTTATCCCTCTATCATGCTCATCTTCTGTCAAATGAATCGCAAGGTATTCTTTGTGTTTGTCACGAATAAATCGCCACGACGCAAGGGTCTGTACTCCATAGTAGGTTAGTATCATCACAATTATATACACTATAAGAAATTTAAAAAACATCACAGATAAGTTTATTAAAGTTTTAATAGACAGAGTCTGTTCGATATGTGAAGACTGAAGCTTTCTGCTGAATTGATCTCCCTTTATCGAAAGTATTTCTCTGACAAGCGTATCATTGGTTTCGTACTGGTCAGGGTAATAAACATCCATTATATCTTTCAGGAGCGCTCTCTGAAAGCGGTCATCTGCATTTGATACTGGCGCATCAAGAAACGGCTTTACCCGTGATCCCTCGTAATTTTCTTTACGAATGTTGATTGAATGAATTGTTGCTAACAACAGGAGCAAAATGATAGTGACAAAAACTATACCGGATATATGTTCAATCAGTTTATTTTTCATTTCTTGTATCTGCTTTCATGCTCACCGTTGAACTATAATAATCTGATTCCCGGAACGGGTCACTGAGAATGGCTTTCCAAGTAACAATTGTTCAATATCCTGGACGATATAATTTGTACTCGATTGCATCTGCTGGATTGTTGATTGTGAACCTTTCAGCGTACAATGAATCCCATCAGCTTCTTTTGTAATTTCCCAGTAAGGAATGCTCTTCTGTTGGTTTGTTAACTGATTGAAATATCCGAAATATGCTTTATACAACTCATTGGCGTTATCGATTTGTCTTTGGATATGCAGACTGATATCTGAAATTTCTGCGGGTTTCGCTACTTTCTCTGCCTTTTTTGTTTTTTGTAAAACACCTGGAGCGGTACACCATCCATACTGATACTTACCTAATGTTAAAACATAGATGTTTGTTCCGTTTTGGAAAATCCGAATAACGGATTCACCTTTAGTAATTGACGTCTCGATTCCCTTCACTGGAAATTTCTGGGATAGTACGAAACTTTTCACTACTTCAGCAGTATCATTAAGTACAGTGCATCCATTTATCTTTTGAAATGTAACATTTGCGGTACTGACAAATCCGCCATCGTCTTTCTTGATAAGAAAATAGGTGTTACCAAGATTTTTGCAGCGAACAGCTTCGGTGATCTGATCCCCCAGAATCTCCTTCTGGTTGACGATCATAAAAGGCATGTACGGTAGAAGATCTTTTTTTTCCGATGTGGACAGCGGCTGTTCGTATTGATTCAATATGGAAAGCTTATCCGGATTGGTAATAATAAGAAAATCCGATTGAACTGCATAGGTAAAACTACACAGTGTAATTACTATGATAAAGACGAAGTGTTGTGATTTCATTGATTGAACCAGAGTCTATGGGAAAACAGGTGTGCTGATACACACCTGTAAAGTCTTTAGGCTATTTTTTCTTTGCTTTTTGATGCCATTTTTCAATTGTCGACAACTGAGATGCTGTACCGTAGAGATCAATAGTCGAATTATCAAACTGTGTAGAAAAATAGGCAAGAGATGGCAGTGAGAAAAGCCAGCATCCAAGGGCAAGCTTCTGATCCAATTGATCTATGAACTGCGCGTATACCTGTTTATCTCCAATTTCCCGTGTTGACATAAAATTGTAAATATGATTCAGCAATTGACGATAATCTTCTGACTCAGGACTTTCTTTACTCAAATCAAGACCGAAAAAGTTTTTGTTTGATTCAAATGATTGTTCACTGATTACCTGTTTTCCTTTTCCGTCGACGTTGGTCTGGAGGTTGATTTTGTAGTTTTCAAAATCAGGTTCTCTTAGGAAAACATTGTAGAGATCAAAAAGGAAATTACTCCGATAACCACTGAATGCGACAAGCACTGCATCATAGTCACCTCTGCGTATTTCATCATTCTGAACTGCTACCGCTTTAACTTTACCCTGGAACAGCGATGGATCATTGATGATTTCAGACAGATCTGATAATTCTTCCCGGAAATCAAAATTGAGGCAGGTCTTAATCCGGACTGTATCGGGAAATACTGCAAGATCTGCTGTTCCCTTGTCAGCTAATGGCGTAACAATCTTTTCTTCGATATAATATGAACTGGTTGGAAAGACGCTATTGTTCAGGTGGTCCTGATAGTTGTCACCAGCTCCCATATAGTTTGCGATGTGGCGCTGTTGTTCGGTACCGATTCTGAAGAATCGATCCATAATTTTTTTATTGTTTAATAACGCTCGCAATGCGATTCGCTGCTCAAGTGATAATCTTTTTGTATTAAAAAGTACAGCAAAGAAACATGTGCTGATGCTTGATTTGTAAAAATATTTGTTTGTGTCTCCAACAATCGGCGAAATAGCTCCGAAAGGTGAACTGAGTAAAAGGTTGATATTATTGTTTTTGAGCTCGGTGGTGTAGGTGCTGTTATCAATGAATGGTTTCAGAATAACTTTGGTCAGTGTTGCGTTACCATCAGGAGATTTCATAAAGAACAGGTTATCTTCGTATTCCCCGGCGCTAAGATATGGACCTGTACCATTATTGAAATAGGGGGCATCGATTTGTGAATCGAATGGAAGAATCTTAAATGACAATATTTCTTTGATATCACCTTCAGTCCAGATACGATCACCTCTGAATTGTATAGTGATTTCATTGTTTTCATCCGGACCAGTGAAACTGAAATCGGGTACTGCCTGTGAAACAAGGATATAATCGGGTGATATGCTGCCGAGTTTCTGAATTCTGTCAAGAGAAAATTTCAGGTCTTTGGCGGTAAATAAAACTCCCTGTTTCTCGCTGAGAGAAATTTTGTCTTTTTTCAATGTCACCAGATAACTGGAATGCCACTTTTTACGGGGTTTCAAGCGAATAGTAACAACATTATTGTTGTCAATGCCCATGAATTCGCCAAGACCATCCTCATAGGTAACACCACTTGCGTTTGCGCTAACGTTGAACAATCCGTCAAATGCAACTTCATCCAGCTTGTCTGCAATGGGAACTGAACTTGGCACATGCGGATCGATACGTGGTTTCTGGTGAGCAATATAGGGAATGACAATAGTATCTTTTAAATTTTTACTGAAAAGAATAAAATATGTCAGTGCTCCTGCAACAACCAAAAAGAGTCCGACTGAAATAATAATTGCTTTCTTCATGAGAAAGCTCCTGTCGTATTCAAATTGTAATTAGAATTCAAATTGGTCAAAAATATCCTTTAATTCTTTTTAATAATTGGTTTCTGGACCATTGTACTGAATGTGTAGACCTTGAATGAATCATCATAAAATGTTATTTCAAGAATATTATTCTTATCTTTATTCATTTGTACTGGTGTTATCTGACATTCAAAATCATTTTCAGCACTCGGAGCAGTGATAACGAATCGACCTTCATTTTTCAAAGGCTTCTTATTGAGCATAATTGATTCATACCATTGAGAAGTCGCTGCATTTCGTGCAATTTCTTTGGGCAATTTTACATTTACATCGTAAACAGGAAAATTCGCTTCAGTTTCAATATTTACATTGAATCGTACAACGTATTTATTTTTTCCTTTTTTGTTATCCGTTACCGGAAGCACAAAAACACGACGGTATTCTTTTGGTTTTGTAATCCATTTTGCTGCATAAGGATCACATTCAGATATTCTTTGTTTTGTTTTCTTGTCATCAGCCTTGTAGTGCTTTCCGTGAGATACGATTGCACTGGCTTTCAATACTCCATTATCAGAAGGATTGGCAGTAAACTGCTCATAGAGCTGTTTGATTGCTCTTGCAGGAAATTCATTATCTCTCATTTTTCCCAGATCAGCAATAAGATTGTTTTTGCGTTCTACCAGTTCATTCCGTGAACCGGATGAAAATGTAATATTGTAAACAGGAACGAAAACGGTATCAGAGTAAAGAGAGTCAACGTTTTCAAGCGTGTTTACATTTGCATCAAGAAACTGGGTGATACGAACCCGGGAAGCACTGTCAATTCGTGTATACAGTGAATCCTCATAGTTATCTACCACCGTTTTTTTCAAAGGATAGATCTCAGCAGGGTTGAGGAAATTCATATCTTCGAAGAGCTTGCGCAGGAGACATTCTGATTGAGACCAGTTATTTGTTTCCAGCGCGCCTCTAATTGAATTACCTTGCTCATCAACTGACATCTTGTCAAGAAGTTTGTATTTATCAGAAAGAAAATAAAGATGACTGTTTTGTTTGAGAATCCCAAGCATCGTACTGTAATCTCTTTGGGTCTTAAGGGCATTCAACTGAGGTACTAACGCTTCTGCTTCTCTGTATGCTGCAAGTGTTTTATCGGTTTCAGTTCCAAAAGCAGCTATTTCATCGTTGAGCTGTTTTGTACTTTTGAAAGATTGATATTTTCCATACGTTTCATCAATTGCAGAGGGAAGTGCTTCTTTGATATAGGATGTTTTCCTGACTGCTATTCTGAAAAATTCATCATCAGGCATTTGATTGTAATTATTTACGACACCAGTTACGTATTTCATAGTATCTTTGGCATTTTGCATTGATAATGCCTTCGCGTCAAAATCTTTAACAAACTTAACAAGTGCGTTGTATTCCGGTGGAATTGGCAATCCGGATGCTTCGTAAAGTAATCGGGTTCTGTACAGATTGCTTGTCATATAGATTTCATCAAATGGCTTCGCATCTTCTTTTCCAGATAAGCGTTGATCGTAAAAAGGAACTACTTCTGTCAAACGGCCTTTAATGACATTCTGGGCTTCTGAAATCACCGTGCTTGGGTGTTTAGCTTTGTTTGAAAAATAAGCGGTAAATTCATCAACTGACTTAATAAATTCAGCCGGATTATTTCTGCTATAAAATTCTTTTGAAAAGAATGATACGGTGGCGCTATAGTCTTCTTGGAACGCCATCTCATCTTCAAGATCTGCTTTTAATTTTAAATAATCCTGGTAGGCCTGATCTTTAGAATTGAGAATACTTTTCGGAAAAATAGATTCGATTGACAGCAATTCTTTATACAGCTTCTCAAGTTCTGCAGAATGACTTTTGAGGGACTCGATTGTTACCGCGTAATTTAGTCCTTCAAGGTGATTACCATTGCCAATTGACAAGTAGTTCTTTCTGTCAAAACGGTTTTTCTGGAGTATGGATTGAAATTCAGCGTACTTGTTTTCAAATTTGTAACGCCATTGCGGGGCATATCGATAATTAGTTTTCAGTACAACATCTGAGCTGACTTTGTCAATCAACAAATAATATCCTGCACCATTTTTGCTGATGGGATAGACGCTGAGAGTATCTGAAGTTGATTCATCTTTGATCATTTCCCCATACTTTTTTTTATCAATTAGCTGGGGAGTTAAAAACGAACGGAAATACTTTTTTGGGGGAATTGTTAACACCAGATAAAAATTGTCTTCCTGGGGAGATGGAAATTGGATGAAATATTTTTTTTCTTTTTTCAGCTCGAAAGCTGTTTTTACCATTCTTAAGCTCAATGTACCCACCTTCTAAAGGATTAAGTACTGGTTTAGGCTGGAGCTGCTTATATGCACTGCATCCAACAAAAAAAAGTGCTGCACTTAAAAGTAGAAAACGAATTTTCATGAAACCCACCCTTGTAGGGAAGTGTTGATTAAAGAAAAGATGAATTTTGAATGTCGAGAAATTTAAGAATTAAATAAGAATTAAAAATATATAATCCTTGCATAGTAAAAAGCGAGTGCTATTTACAAGAAATTCCTGGGCAGATACTATGTAACTGGTTAAAATTCAGCTCTTTACTTTGAAATTTGTTGGGAATGTCAATTCATGAATACTTGTCTTCAATCGTAGAATGGCCTCGCTTATTAAATATCAATGATTTACAAGGATGAGCGATTATTACTTTGCTGTATTCTACCGAATACTATTGAGGTCCCTAATACAGTAGCTAAAAGCAGTATACCCCAGAAAGCAACAGGAATTATCCCTGCCCCGGTAATAAATGTTAATGCAAGATTATTCTGTTTAGTGATGGTATTACTATTTGTCGCTGTAGTAGAATCGAGTTCTGTTGTTACTTCGCTGATAATCGAAAGTAGAGAGGTAAAGTTCTTCTGAAGTATTACTGTTATGAAACGAGAGCCGTTTTTGCGTTCCTGGTTGTTTATTTTTACTATATATCTTGCGCAATCTTCTCGATAAATCAGATAAATAGAACGCAGTTTTACCATAAGTTTTCTATGTTCAATAGGAAACTTTGATTCTTCCAACGATGATAAAAAATTATCACATTTAAGAAAGCTGTTATAAACAGACCCCTGAAGACAATAAATCTCTGCGCTGTCTTCTGTCAAAAGCATGCTGACAAGTGTATTCTGGATATTATTGCACTCACGCTCAAATAAGTGAATTGCTTTTCTGTTCGAAAGATCTGATGTGATAATTTGGGTGTATGCAGAATCGATATATTTTATTATTGCAGAATTTGAAGCGGCAATACCAAGAAGAAAAAGGGCGATAATTCCAGTGATAAATAGCCGTTTCTTATAAGAGTTCATGTAGTACCAACGTACGTAAAAAGATTAATCAGTAGTAGTAAGATAATTCATGCGTCATTGGAAAAGATTGTTGTATATACATAATTATATAGGTGTTGAAAGGAATAAATTTTGCAAATCTCAAATTGATTGGACTTTATAATTGTACTGCACATAAATAGATGGAGGATATTCTGCTAATCACGTGGATCTATTTTCTCCTTTCATCTTTTTTTGTTGTTCTAGCTGGCGTTTATATCGGACAGGTTAGCGGTGAAATCGGAGATCGCCTTAATTTGGGACGTGCCTGGGCTGGAACGGTTTTATTGTCTTTGGCAACTACTATGCCCGAATTGGTTTCGACAATTACTGTCGCATTACGTGGCGATACGGCCATGGCGATTGGTGGTATTCTTGGTTCAGTTCTTTTTAACTTATTCATCTTAGTTGTTGTTGATTTACTTGATCCTAATACAATATATCATCGCCTTTCAATGAATCATGCCTTTACAGGAATACTTGGGTGCGTACTTTTAGCTATCTTAATATCCGGTCTTGCTTTTGGGATGCTTAATGAAAAGTCGCTTAATTCTTTAAATAACATTGGTACCGTCGGTATCCCCTCAATACTAATCTTTATATTTTATTTCGTTGGTCAATTAGTTCTTTTGCAGATAGCTAAAACTACAGAAGCTGAAAAAGAAACGATGAGGTTAGCGACACGATTTGATAACCTGAGTTTAAAAAAGCTTATTATGATCTATCTGGGAATCGCTTTTGTAATTCTGGTTGCGGCATATTATTTGGGAATCTATGCTGAAAAGATTGCCGCAAATTATCATCTGAGTGCTACCTTTGCAGGAGCAACTTTATTAGGGATAATAACCAGTTTACCTGAGGTGACAAATGCCGTTACTTGTGCACGTCAGAAGGAATTCGATCTGGCTATAGGAAACATATTAGGAGCGAATGCATTTGTACTTGTTGTACTGGCAATCGCAGATATGGTTTATATCGAGAACACCCTCTATTCTTCATTATCCTCAACTGATTCTGTATCTTCCATAATAATGGCAAGTATTGGAATCATTATGCAAGGCATTGCTATGGCAGCACTTGTAAGCCGAAGTAAACACCAGATATGGCGTATAGGATTCGCTTCAGTTCTTCTATTAATTTTTTACATAGTAAGTCTTATTGTTTCGTATCGCTTCTCCTCGGTTACCAAAGCATTTTGAGCATGTATAAGGGGTTATCAGACTTCTTGTTATAAAAAATCCGTATTACTTCTGGAAGCATGCTCCTTCGCTATGCATTTAAGATCTAATGTGATAACCAGAAAGAATTCACAATTAAAAACTAATCAGTGCGTAGTACCTGGAAATTCGTAATAAAAAAAGTGATTATTAAACTATAAAAGATGTATATTCTAAAGCTTTATTTTTTAGGCATTCAAAAATGCATTGACATTCACATTTCAAAGGATCTGCTGTGACTACGGTTCTCATGGTACTTTTTACTGTCGGGTATTCAGCTATCGCGCTGGAACATTTCTTAAAGGTAAACAAAGCAGTGTCAGCTCTTTTAACGGGAGTATTTTGCTGGACAATTTTTATTCTGGCCTCCGGTCAGCCACATCTTGTCAATGAAGAACTTACAAAACATGTCGGCGATTTTTCAGGAATCCTATTTTTCCTTTTAGGTGCGATGACTATCGTAGAATTGATAAATGCTCATAATGGCTTTGATATCATAACTAATTTTGTAAATGTGAAAAATAAGCGCAGTCTCTTATGGATTTCTACTTTTATCACCTTCTTTTTATCATCAGCATTAGACAACCTTACAACGACCATAGTGATGATTTCAATAATATCAAAATTCGCATTAAGCAAAGAGGAACGGTTGTTGTTCATCGGTATGGTGGTCATTGCGGCTAATGCCGGTGGAGCCTGGACTCCTATCGGAGATGTTACCTCAACCATGCTTTGGATTGGTGGACGGGTTACATCATTGGGTATTATTAAAGAGCTATTCATTCCAAGCGTAATAAGTGCTTTGATACCTTTAATCATTGTTACTTTTATGATCAAAGGAAAGCTTGAGACCCCTGAACAGAATCAGAACGGTAAAGCTGGTCAAAAAATTTGGGAAGAAATGTTGTTTTCATTCTGGGAATCGGTTCACTTCTTTTCATTCCGATTTTCAAATCTGTCACACATCTTCCTCCTTTCATGGGTGTTCTTTTTGGATTAGGTATACTCTGGTTGTTTACTGAGATTCTCCATGCAGAAAAAGATGATGATCACAAGCGGCATCGGTATTCGGTAACTCAGGCACTGCGAAAATTGATATGGGCAGTGTACTCTTCTTCCTTGGTATTCTTACTTGTATCGCAGCACTTGATTCTGCAGGTATTTTCGGATGGTTAGCAACTTCACTTAATCAATTCCTTAAAGAGTCCTCTTCTTATTGATTTTGCAATTGGAGTTCTTTCTGCCATCGTAGACAATGTTCCTTAGTTGCAGGTACAATGGGTATGTACTCTTTGCAAGACTTTGTGGTGGATGATAGTTTTGGACATTTCTCTCTTACTGTGCCGGAACGGGTGGAAGTATTTTGATTATTGGTTCTGCTGCAGGTGTTGCTGCAATGGGACTTGCGAATATCAATTTTATCTGGTATCTGAAGAAAATTTCTTTACCTGCACTACTTGGATATGCTGGTGGAGCTGCAGCTTTCGTTGTTGTTGAAATGTTATTGAAATAATTGTTTATAGTTTAAGAGAATGCGTTTAATATGGCATTCTCTTAAACGAAATCTCTCCCCTTAGGCAGGCAAGATCTCAGGTGTTTCGATAGAACAACTGCCTGTACTGAGCTTTTTCGAAGATATACATAAACTAATGAGTATCTGTTTATGCGCCCCTTAAATCCACCACTTCGGGTACTTCGATGCGTCGTCCCGAAGGGGGACTTGTAAGAATTCTATACTATTAAAATTAGCATCCTCAGAAGTCCACCTGCGGGGGATTTAGGGGGCGATAAATTTTGTGTTACAAAAATATAGCTATTTTTGAACAGAAACTAATTATCATGCTTATTAAAGAAGTTTTATCTTTATTAAAACTTATTACTGAAAAATTGTTGTTCAGATATTCCTATTTAATTGATTCTACTCGACAAAAAAACGATTTTACAATATGATATATAGAATATTTCAATCTGAAAAACGAACTTATTGGGATGTTGAGAGTTCAAATTTACTGTAGATCTTTTTTAGCTGTAATGGTTTATTGATAATCACAATGCTTTCTGCTGCATGGAGTTTTTATGAATCGTGCTTCTGGTTTATTTCTTCATCCTACATCTCTTCCCTCGCAATTTGGGATAGGTGACCTGGGGCAATCTGCTTTCCAGTGGATAGATCTTTTAGTTTCCATGAATCAGTCTTTCTGGCAGGTCTGTCCATTAGGGCCAACAGGGTATGGGGATTCACCTTATCAGAGTCTGTGCTCATTTGCGGGTAATACGCTGTTAATATCTCCCGTAAAGCTAAAAGAAATGGGGCTTTTGACTGATCTGGAATTAATGGATTTTCCCAAGTTGTCAGAAGATCACGTTGATTATGGAAATGTTATTATTGGGAAAGAAAAACTTTTTCAAAAGGCTTATACACGCTTTATTGATTCAAGTGAATTTTTAGCTTTTTGCACTGACGAACATTATTGGCTGGAAAATTATGCTCTCTACAAGGTTATTAAGGATTTGTATGATGGACAACCCTGGTATAACTGGGAGCCGGAGCATAAGCTGCGATTTCCTGCTGCGCTTGAGGATGTTGTTGTAACACGGCGTAAAGAAGTCCGGTATCAGAAATTTCTTCAGTACATCTTCCATAAGCAATGGGCTGATCTGAAAGAATATGCAAATGCAAAAAAAATCAAAATCATCGGTGACCTTCCTATATATATAGCATACGATAGCTCTGATACGTGGGCATCTCCGGAGCTATTTGAGCTTGATCAGGAGGGGAAACCCTGCCGCGTTGCTGGTGTTCCTCCGGATTACTTTAGTGAAACCGGACAGCTGTGGGGGAATCCTCTTTACCATTGGAAAAATATGAAGCAGGATGGATACCTATGGTGGATTCGTCGAATTTGTAAAACGCTAACGCTGGTTGATTATATGCGGCTTGACCACTTTCGTGGTTTTGAATCCTATTGGGCTGTAGACTCAAGCTGTTCAACTGCCGTGAATGGTGAATGGGTAAAAGGTCCGGGAGCTGATTTGTTTTAAGTCAATAAAAAAGACATTAGGCAAACTACCAATAATTGCGGAAGATCTGGGTGTAATTACCTCAGAAGTAGAAAGTCTTCGAAAGACAATTGGTTTGCCAGGAATGAAAGTTCTTCAGTTTGCATTTGATGGAAATCCGGAAAATCCATATTTGCCGTACAATATTACAAAAGACAGTGTTTTTTATACTGGTACTCACGATAATGATACGTCAATTGGCTGGTTCAATAGTCTTGTTGAATTAGATAAGCATCGTGGTGAGACAATATCTGGGTTGTGCAGATGAGAACTTTCTGGAAAAATTTCTCAGGCTTGCTTTTAGTGCACCTTCGAAATTGTGTATAGTTCCATTTCAGGATGTTCTTGGGTTGGATTCAAAGCACCGAATGAATGTTCCTGGTAAAGAGAGTGGAAATTGGCAGTGGCGCTTTACCTTTAATCAGGTTGCAATAGATAAAATTCAAATGTTTTCTGATTTTACTAAGGTGTATGGCCGAACTGGCAGCGATGATTTTCTGTTGTAAGATGTAGAAAAAAAAGGACTTGTTTAAAGTCCTTTTTTTTACCACTATTATTATCAAATCAGGATTCCTTCGGATTGTCTTCGTCATCCCTTATGATTTTACAATATGTGGTGCTTACTTCAATCGGGTCTGCATCCAAATCAATTCGGGAAAGTATATTTTCAAAATTCTGAATTATTTCTGGTGAAGTATTGTTTCTTTTCAAAGTTTCAACTGAATCATTGACTTTCTGAAAAATACTATGAAGCTCTGAACCCAATCTGTTACATTTGTCAGATAAATCCTTCATTTCTTCTTTCTCTCTAAACTGAAGCGTAGCCCCTACTTTACCTTTCATAAGCAGTGATAGCCATTGCTCTAATTTGTAAATTGGAACCGCATATTTCCTCGATGAATACAGGCCTATCCCCAATGCAAGTATAATGCTTACAATTGCACTTATCACCAGCGCCGGTAAAATTATGTTTAAGATATTTTCTCTGCTGAGGTCCTGGCTCATTCTATCCAACTGGTAAACTACCACTGTTTTATAACGTAAATAGTAAACAAGGAAAAGCGATGATGAAGAGATAATGGTCGAGATGAATGCAGAAAGCACTATGTTTCTGATTAACCGCATCTGTAGTGCTTTTTTGATGAAAAAATTTCTTATCGGTCGGCGATTTACTTTTTGAACCATTAAAATCCTCCTGATTGCAGCACTTTTGGTGAATTTTACAAATCTTTATGTAAGTATATCATATTCCGGCTGTTAAGACAATTATTTTATCCCGGATTTTGCAATAGGAAACGATGGAGATGATGAAGTCCGTTGATACACAATAGGTTGCGCGGTGAGGAGTATACCTAAAAGTAGGCGCCTTTCCCGAAATATCTGCTGGTAAGGACATGTATAATAGATTGTGCCGTTCGTTATTAAACTATGCATTCACCGCAGCACATGGTCATATCCCTTCTGAATGGAATGAACTACCCTTTTGTGGTCAACGGACTTCATTAGATTCCCACTTTTCTAATGCAAAATCCTGGTTTATACAGGATATAATCGCAGGTATTGGCATAAGATAGCCCATCAATTCGTTGATTTTTAAGTCAATGCTTTTTACGCTGAGATTTGTAAAAATGAATTTTCTTATTGAAATGGAATTATATTAAATAAATGGAACCTAAGTAAATGAAACACAGGTCGCTGCTCAGGAAAATTTACTGACCCGGCGTAGTGCTGGCCTTTCGGTCGGAAAACAGGCGATCTTTTGGAAAGTACTGTTTGTAATAATTATTCGGTACAGTAAATCACAAATGTTTAATATCGAATAAGAGTTTTAATAGTTTTTTGGATAAAAAAAAGATATTATTAGTTTTCTCTGACCTGAAAATGAATAAAAAGGGATGGTAGATGATGCTGAAATGTTCATGTAAGAGAGTTTTTTTATCTTTTGCGACAGCATTTGCATGGGTGTATGTGTCTTTCGCGATGGCTCAGGAAGATGATCCATTACTATTTACTATAAAGCTCAGTGAAGATACTAACAGTATATATGGATGTCGTTGGGATGACAGGCTCTCGGTCAATTTATCAGGTCCGGTTCTGATGGAAAAGGGATCACTGTTGTTTTTTTCGCAGTTTGGATATGTGCTTTACGCTCGCGATGGTAAGCTTATCGATTCTCATTTCCTTTTCAAAATGAATAAAGGTAATGCTACGCCTTATGTACTGGCTTATCCTCTTGATAGTACGACTATACTGTATTACCGTCAGACAAAAGAAGCTGTTCCGGAAGTATATCAGAAACGTTTATTTAAAGGTGATCTTAGGAAAATTTCTACCGAGAAATATCAATTCTATTCTGAAATTAACAGGAGCCGATTGTTCAATATCGCTTCGAACAGTATAACTGATGAGATGAGTACAAAATCATTTTTGCTACCTCATCTCATCGGGTACACTTCTCTCTCAGGCGGAACAAAGTGGTGGACAACAGATAAAATGTACTCCTTTTCTTCCCCTATTATTGTGGAGCATGACAGTAAATATGTTTCGTTTTTTCCAGGGATGAAAGCGGATCAGCCCTGTGATGTCAAGCGACATCTGATAGAACCGCTCGGAGTTTTTCAGAGTGAAGGCAGATGGTTTTATTATGGCTTGTATTCATCAATGGGTAATACAGCTGATGAGTATTTTCAGTCGCTTATCTTATGTGACCAGGCTGGTAATATTTTGTCAAGCGATCGTCTGCTTAAACAGGAAATTACAAGCGCAGTACTTACTCATAACAAGCAAAGCAACACTGACTATACCGTCCGCCGTGCAGGCAGGCACACCTTCGTACCTGCGGTCGATCGAAGTGGTACTCTCTATTATGCGATAATCAGTTATGAGTGGAAGAAAATTGATGTTTTCAAAAGAGAACATCACCACTATGTTCCGGTTCTTACAAAGTCAGATCTTGAGAAAAAATTCGAATATGAGAGCAATACGGAATTTGAGCCAATCAAACTGGAATGCAATCCTCTGGCGCAGCGTGGTGTACGGCCGGAAGTTATACTGAACAATGGAAAAGAGTTGAATTTTCTTGAGAATGAGCAGACTGCCCGTAAGGGTTTCTACGCTACAGTTCATCGTTATACTGATAATAATCTGCATACAAAGTTAAACAGAATTCAGAACAGCCTTCCTCAGGAAGTTCAAAAAATTCAGGATTCACTTGCAAATCAGAGTACTTCCTGGTGTCCTTATGCAATAGGTCTTAAACAGGATCCGGATAAAGAAATTGCCAAACTATTCTATGGATTCGGTGATGTTATCATGTGTGCACGAGTATTGGAAGTTACTAATACTGATGAAGTGTTTATCAGGGTAGATCTTGACAAATGGGCGGAAATAATCGTTTTTTCCACAACGGGAAAATATCTGAGCAGATTTATTTTTAATCGTCAATTGTTTAAAGACAGAAAAGATCTTATTGTAATTTCTGAAAAACGGGAAATAGTAGAACGCGATTATGAATCTGATAAGAGTGGGAAAACCTACCAGAAATGGGAATTACATTAATCTGCTTTTAGCGTTAATTACCTACATTTTGAAACCATCAGAAATGCGCTTTTTAAGTAGCATATATTTTGCATGCTCTCCTTAATCATTGTCGATATATAATATTTGTTCAAAATTAACATACGCGCCCCCTAAATCCCCCGAAGGGGGACTTGTAAGGGCTTTATATATAATAGTTTGCATTGTTAGAACGGGGGATTTAGATGGCTCGCTTGTTAATTCTGAACAGAAACGATTGAAAATTTTTCTATCCGGGTATTCTAAAAATGAATGTCTGCTGTGACTATCAACTCGTTCAGACCTAATCTTATTCAAATATGGAAAAAAATGTCTCAAAATGAGGATCCACTTTTTTTAAATCTCAATAGAGAGCAGTCAGAAGCAGTTGCAGCTGATTTGAAGCGACATATCCTGGTATTGGCTGGTGCAGGATGTGGAAAAACCACAGTATTAACCAGAAGAATCGCTTTTCTTATCAGATCTGGGATTACTGCTCAATCCATACTCGCATTGACTTTTACGCGAAAAGCAGCTGAAGAGATGAGCGCACGGGTCATAAAAAATGATACGGACACCTCGTATCATAAAACTCCTCTTATCACAACATTTCATGGATTTGCTTTAAAAGTTCTCTCTGAAATTATCGATGGGAAAAAAAATTTCGAGCGAATAGGTTTTATGGGAAATGCCAGATTGATATCTGAAAATGAACGGCTGCAGATACTTGTGTCATTATCAAGCAAAGATGACCGTCGCACGCTTGGAATGGATCTATTAACATTAGATTCGCTTATGGCAAGGTTTGAGGTCTTTCCGGAAAAACTGGACTGCAGAGATAGTGACAAAGTGAATTATGTAAAGAAGATCTCTGAATTATTATTACATAAGAAACAACTTGAGGGTCTTTGGGATTTTTCTGATTTGCTCACTGGTTGTTTAAAATTGCTCAACCAGTATCCAGAAATAGAATCTATTTACAAAAATAGATTTACTGCAATATTGGTAGATGAATTTCAGGATACAAATCCAGTTCAAATTCAGCTTCTAAAAAAACTGCTTTCTGATACGACAAAAGTATTCGCAGTTGGTGATGATGATCAGGCAATTTATGGATTCAGAGGAGCAGATATCCGGCCGACTGTGGAATTTGAGAAATACTTTGCAGGTGCTCAAATAATAAAACTGCAGACCAATTACCGCAGTACTCCCGCAATTCTCACTTGTGCCAATGAAATATTTTCCGAGAAAAATCCTTTATACCGTAAAGTGCTCATATCAGGAAAGTATTCCGGAATAAAGGGAGGAAAACCTTTGCTTTACCGATTTGAAGATCAGGAGCAGATGGTTAATTGGATTACTGACAAAGCAAAAACAATCGGTACTTCCAGGAATATCCCTATATCAAAAATGGCTCTTCTTTTCAGAACTAATCAATCAAAAGAATGGGTATCGGCATTTGCCAATGAAACTAACGCAGTCATAAAAGACAGTACATTGCTGACAATACACAAGAGTAAGGGCCTGGAATTTCCGGCGGTTTTTTTATGTGATTTGGAAGAAAGTGTATTTCCAAATTATCGTATGCCTAAACGACACCAGATTAAAAATATAAAGGAATTTGTCCAGACAATCTTTAAAAAAACAGATCAAATCGATTGTGACTGGGATGAAGAAAAACGATTGTTTTATGTCGGCGTTACCAGAGCTGAACAAATGTTGTTTTTATTATCGGTGAAAAAGAAGAAAGTTTATGGACGAATGCGTGGATTTGAGAGATCCCGCTTCTGTAAATATGTCTGATTTATATCTGTAAAAATACTTCCAATTAATGAGTTGTTATCAACGCAACCTTTACCGTTTACAATTAACCTACTGACCTACTAAACTACTGACTACTAAACTACTGACTACTAAACTACTATCCTACTAAACTACTATCCTACTAAACTACTATCCTACTAAAGTGGTAAGCTATTTGCATTTGGAGTGTATCGGCTATGCAACTGATTTATAGAATTTTTTGCCGAGAAAAAAGATATGCTGGTAATGGCGTTCCTGAAAAAAATTGTTTTATTCTCTGCGCTTTTCATGATCAATCCAATCTATGCTATTGATGCTGATAAAGATTTTCCGGTGCCGGATAATCTAAAATCCAATATCGAATTTTGGAAAATCATCTATACTAAAATTTCTATAAAGACAGGGATTTTGCACGATAAAGAGTACCCATTGATAATCTATGATACTTTGTATGTTGGAGATCTTTACGGCAGGCGGCTTGATTCTTATACCGATCAATACAAAAAAAAAATAGCGCAGTCGATCAAAAAAATCCGCTCTACAAAGCGTTCCACATGGGGAGTGGATGAGAGACGCCTTGCATCTTTATTCAGGAACTATCCTGTAAATGTATTGAAGGGGGCTGAAAAAAGGATCCGGTTTCAATTGGGGCAGAAAGAACGTTTTCTTGAAGGGATAATCAGATCTGGTGCTTTGATTGACACAATTTGCCATATATTGACAACTTATAATGTCCCTTTGCGGCTGGCATATCTTCCTCACGTTGAATCATCTTTTAACATAGCCGCATACTCAAAAGCTGGTGCTGCAGGATTATGGCAGTTCATGCCCGAAACGGGAAAACAGTATTTACGAATCAATAATACATTTGATGAACGGCTTGATCCTGTGTTGTCAACAATCGCTGCTGCCCGTCTGCTTTCAAAAAACTACCAGTATTTAAAGTCATGGCCTCTTGCTATTACCGCGTATAATTATGGTTTAGCTGGTATTTTAAGAGCTGTCGAAAAGACCGGTTCCAGGGATCTTGGTATTATTATGGAAAAGCATGAAAGTCCGACATTTCGGTTCGCATCCAAAAATTTTTATAGCTGCTTTATTGCAGCATCAGATATCGCCCGGAATGCTACTCACCATTTCGGGAAAATCGAGTATTCCCCGAAAATGACAAATATAACGGAAGTTACATTGAACGCTCAGCTCTATCCCTTCGAAATCGGTGAGATGCTTGGAATTTCTGAAAAGGAGATAGCAGCGATGAACCCTTTCATTCTTCCTAATGTTTTTAAAGAGCAGCGTCCACTGCCTGGCGGAACTAAACTCAGGGTTAACAGTACATTACAACTTGAGAAAGTAGAAAAGCAGATCACCCTTTTTTTCAAATCCTATCCGCGCTCGTATGATCGCCTGAAAAGGGAAAATCTTATTCGTAAGAATATCACTGAACAAACGAATTATAAACTCACTATCTCACCAAAAAGAACGAATTTAGCTGATTCTGTTTTTGACCTTCATCTTGAGTGGCCTGAACAGAGGTATGTAAAATTTTACAATGAGAATTTCCGTTATCGGTCTCAAAGTGCTTTCAAAATTATCATCCACGATTCATCTAAGGCACGATAATCTTCTAATAAGTTTGATCCTCAAAGAAAACAAACTGTGATTGAGAGCACATTATCTCGTTAAAAGGGAAAGATACTCCTGCATTTTATCAGTGCAAAGACTTATTTTTATAGGCTGTTTAATTTTAACCGTAAGAAATCGTATACGATGTGCTGCTTTTTGTAGAAAGGTTGGATTCAAGGGCTTATGAGTAGTGTTCGGCGGATTTTTGTTGAAAAGAAAAAAGGGTATGATGTTGCTGCACAGGGATTATATGCTGATCTAAAGGAAAACCTTGGAATCAAGGGCCTTCATGGCTTAAGAATTTTGATCCGTTATGATATCGAAGGTATATCGCAGGAAGAATATGAGGCAGCGCGCAGTACGATATTTTCTGAACCGCCTGTCGATCTGGTATACGATGAAGTAGTACCACTTGAACACCACGAGCGCCTTTTTGCTGTTGAATACCTTCCTGGACAATATGATCAGCGCGCCGATTCCACTGCTCAATGTATACAATTAATGACACATGGAAAGAGACCGTCAGTTGCAACTGCGAAGGTCATCACCTTACTTGGAAATCTCAATGATTCAGAAATCGAAAAGATAAAGAAGTATTGCATCAATCCGGTTGATTCAAGAGAAGCCTCTCTTGAGAAACCCACTACGCTTGCAGTTGAGATGCAGGAACCCGCAGATGTAATTACCATTGATAAATTTATTTCAATGGATGATGCCGCTCTGGAGACGCTCAGAAATGAACTCGGGCTCGCTATGCGCATTGAGGATCTCAGGTTTACTCAGGATTATTTTAAAAATACTGAAAAACGTGATCCAACCATTACCGAAATAAGAGTGCTTGACACTTACTGGTCTGACCATTGCCGTCATACCACATTTCTGACAAAAATCAACAATATTGAAATCGAGGAAGGTTTTTTCAGCGCTCCTGTTCTGAAAGCCTTGGCAAAATATAAAAACGGCAGAGCGTATGTACATGGGGACAAAAAAAAGGACCTCTGTCTCATGGACATCGCGACGCTTGGAATGAAAGTGCTGCGAAAAAAAGGTATTCTCAATAACCTTGATGAATCAGAAGAAATAAATGCCTGCAGTATCGTGGTACCGGTTACTATTGATGGTCGTAAAGAAGACTGGCTCGTCATGTTTAAAAATGAGACTCACAATCATCCTACGGAAATCGAACCTTTTGGCGGTGCAGCTACCTGTCTAGGCGGAGCAATTCGTGACCCTCTTTCCGGCAGATCATATGTCTATCATGCGATGCGTGTCACCGGCTCGGGAGATCCTCGCCGGTCAATTGAGGAAACTTTGCCGGGAAAACTACCGCAACGCAAGATCACCACTCTTGCGGCGCATGGATACAGTTCCTATGGCAATCAGATCGGGTTGGCAACGGGTCATGTAGCAGAAATTTACGATGAAGGTTATGTTGCTAAACGAATGGAAATAGGGGCGGTGGTTGGTGCTGCTCCGAAAGAAAATGTTGTACGGGATATTCCTTCGGAAGGTGATATTATTGTGCTTCTTGGCGGCCGTACCGGCCGTGATGGGTGCGGCGGTGCTACAGGATCTTCCAAAGAGCATACAGAAGAATCAATTACAACATGCAGTGCAGAAGTACAAAAGGGGAATCCGCCTACAGAACGCAAGATTCAGCGGCTGTTTCGAAATCCGCAGGTCAGTTCAATGATCAAAAGGTGCAACGATTTCGGTGCCGGAGGAATTTCTGTTGCAATTGGAGAACTCGCCGCAGGACTTGACATAGATCTCGATGCAGTACCTAAAAAGTATCAGGGGCTTGATGGAACAGAGCTGGCTATTTCGGAATCTCAGGAACGGATGGCGGTGGTAATTGATAAGAAAAATCTTGAACGTTTTGTAAATTTCGCCCGTGAGGAAAACCTTGAAACTGCTGCCGTTGCCCGGGTTACATCGACCAGACGATTGAGAATGCAGTGGAGAGGAAAAACAATTGTCAATATCAGCAGAGATTTTATTGACACCAATGGCGCAAGTCAAAATACCGATGCGTTTATCTGTACACCGGAACCGGAGTTCAATTTTTTCAAAGAGACACTTCCAGGAAAAGCAGCTGCATCTGATGTAAAAGATGCCTGGATTTCCATGCTGTCAGATCTTAACGTTTGCAGTCAAAAGGGACTTGTCGAGCGGTTTGACAGCACTATCGGAGCCGGATCGGTATTGTTGCCTTTTGGTGGAAAATATCAGTCAACTCCTGCTGAATGTATGATCGCCAAATTACCTCTGTTAAAGGGTGATACCACCAGCGGGACATCCATGAGTTATGGATTTATACCCCGATTGGCAAAGTGGAGCCCCTTCCATGGTGCTCTCTATGCGGTGATTGAGTCGATAGCTAAAATTGTTGCCTGCGGTGGTGATCATCATGCGATCAGATTGACTTTCCAGGAGTACTTTGAAAAAACCGGTACTGATAGTAAAAAGTGGGGTAAACCTTTTGCTGCTCTGCTGGGTGGATATCTGGCTCAGACTGAACTTGGTATTGCTGCTATCGGTGGTAAGGACAGTATGTCAGGAACTTTTAAAGATCTGAATGTTCCGCCGACACTGGTATCTTTTGCGCTCGCACCGGTGGATATTTCGAAAGTCATATCTCCTGAATTCAAGAAAGCCAATTCACAAGTAGTTATTGTGCAGGTGAAAAGAGATGCTGAAGAAATGCCTGACTTCTCAGAAATTGATAAAGCATATTCACTTATTCACAAGGGAATCCATGATGGCAGCATAATTTCTGCGTATACGGTTCGTTCCGGCGGTATTGCAGAAGCTGTTACGAAAATGAGTTTCGGAAACCGTATCGGAATGAAATTTATAGATGAAATCGATAATGACAGCCTTTTTACAGCTGATATTGGTTCCATTGTTCTGGAAATCGATTCTAATATAAATTGTAAAGACTACTTTGGAGCGGTTCCTCATATCGTATTAGGACGCACAATTGAAACACCTCAGATCATTATCAATAATGATATTCTTGATAGTAACGAACTGCTTCAAATTTGGGAAGAACCCTTGGAAAAAATTTTCCCAAGCCGTCCAGCCATTTACGATCATGTTACCGATGCAAAAAATTACTCTGTTCGCAACACCAGCAGACCCGCTGTGAAAATCGCAAAGCCCAGAGTTTTAATTACCGTATTTCCAGGTACAAACTGTGAATACGACACAGCGCGGGCATTTGAGAAGGCTGGCGCTGTTACCGATCTGTTTATCATGAGAAATCTGACCCCGGAAGACATTGAAATGTCAATCAATGAAATGGTTCACAAAGTAGAGAACAGTCAAATATTGATGATCCCGGGCGGATTCAGTGCCGGGGATGAACCGGAGGGATCGGGAAAGTTTATCGCCGCGTTTTTCAGAAATCCTCATATTAAAGCAGCTGTAAATAAAATGCTTCTTGAACGTGACGGACTTGCTCTGGGTATCTGTAACGGGTTCCAGGCCTTGATAAAATTAGGGCTTGTCCCGCATGGGTATATCAGAGATATGGAATCAAACAGCCCTACTTTAACATTTAATACCATTGGCCGGCATATTTCACGAATGGCATATACCCGCGTGTGTTCTGTCAAATCCCCCTGGCTGGCAAAGTTGAACAATGGGGACATTCATGCCATTCCCATATCTCATGGTGAAGGACGCTTTGTTGCTCCCCAGGAATATATCACTTCTCTTATTGATAACGGCCAGGTTGCTACCCAATATGTCGATTGTGAAGGGAATATAAGTGGAGATATGGATGGTAATCCTAATGGCTCTCATAGCGCAATTGAAGGGATTACAAGTCCTGATGGCCGTGTGTTGGGTAAAATGGGACATTCAGAACGCATGGGTACTTTCATCGGTAAAAATTGCTCCGGAAATAAAGATCAAAAGCTGTTCGAAGCCGGTGTTGATTACTTCAGATAAAGCATTCTCTGTCTGTAATTTCATTGCATAAAGGAAATCGTTAATGTAAGATATGAGAAAAATTAACGGTTCCGGAGTGCATAATGATAATCGAGACGTATACCCGGGGAATTTTCCAGGTACTTAAGATAGATGGCCAGCAGCATATCAATGATATCTCCGAATTGAGAGATCTCATCTGTGGCTATCTTCAGCGCGGCGTAATCAATATTGCTGTAAACTTCCGCGATGCATCCTACATTTACAGTGGCGCCATTACCCTTTTGATCGACTGTTACAAAAAAATTCAAAGTAAAGGCGGTACGCTATACATTTTGGAGCCTGACAAAGGGCTCTTTGATATTCTGGAAATGCTCAATATCACCAAAGTTATCAAGGTCTGTAAATCTGAAGATGCGCTTTTGTGAAGAGTGAGGAGTAGGGCTGAGTAAGAGTAAAAACTTCCGTGTTTAATAGCAGAGTTTATTCAATAGAAAAATCTGTCCCACTGTAATTATTCAGAAAACAATGCTTGTAGAATGCATCTCTTGCCACGATAGATTTACACTGTGACAATTCCTTACCCCGAAGGGGTTTCTTCTCGCTATCCCAGGGATTTCCTATCCTGGGTTAAGTAAAATCAGCAACACTCCATTTTACCCTGTAAGGGTTGCGTCTGTTCCTAATCCCATACATATCGTTCATCATATTCGATTTCGTTTCTCATTATTCAAGATAGAGAATTAAAAACGCAGAGGACGCCAAGGACGCAGAGGGTAAACGCTTTGCGTTTAAGGGAACTCAATTCTATTCAGTAGCGATTAAGAGAGACTCCATCCTACAAACGCGAAGAGTTTATTCTCTGCGCCCTCGGCGTACTCTTCCGTTTAAATTTCTTGTTCAACTCCACTTTTCAGTTTTGTAACATGAAAATTAATAATCAATCCCAGCTTCTTATGACTTAACCGTAAATATGATAATAGTTTTTGACAGTCAATTGCAATTACCAATTCTTTTGCTTTCAGGGCACAATAGGATCAATTCGCATATTTGTCACAAGGTAGGAAACCTTGTGCTGACAGACAGAAAGCCCGTTGGGCTAAGGAAAAGAATGGAAAGAACTGATTTACCTTTATATTTCAAAAAATATTGTATGCAGCTAAGCAATGGTCTGGAATAGAAAAATTTAGAAATTACTATTCAAAATATTAACTTAACGCGCATGGGAGTAGAGGCGAGAATTGAGAGTGAGGGTAAGGCTGAGGAATTAGAGTAAAAACTTCCGTGTTTAATAACAGAGTTAATTCAATAAGAAAAATCTGTCCCACTGTAATTATTCAGATAACAATGCTTATTAAAATCATCTCCCAAGGTTAATAGCAGAGTTTTTTCCTGAGAAAAATGTCCGCCGGGAATTTATTTGGACAACAATGCTTGTTGAAATCGTCTATCCAGGTTGAAGACAGAATTTTTTCAGGAGAAAAACATCTGCCGTGATTTATTTGGATGACAATGCTTGTTGAAATCGTCTATCCAGGTTGAAGGCAGAGTTTTTTCAGGAGGAAAACATCTGCCATGAATTTATTTGGATGACGATGCTTGTTGAAATAATCCCCCCAAGTTAATGGCAGAGCTTTTCCAGCAGAATAATGCTTTACATGAATTTATTTGGATAACAGTGCTTGTTAAAATCATCTACCCAGGTTAAAGACAGAGTTTTTTCGGGAGAAAAACGACCGCAGTAAATTTTTTAGACAACACTGCTTATTAAAATTGTTCATCTCGGAATGGGTGGGGATTTTCCGATGAAAAAATCTCTTATTAGAGGTAGAACTGATGACCAATGCTGGCAGAAATGATTCCTCTATGTTCGCAGCTTTTGTTTTTGATCAAAAAGAATAACTGCTGGAAATTCAGATCAGTTTTTCATCACCTTCAGAAGCTCTTACTGGTCTTCCGTTAAAAAAAACGCTAAGAAAGATATATAGACTCAATCACTCCGAAAAAGCTGTTAAGGGAGCCGGTTTATAATCTTAGGTTCAGGTCGTTTTGGCTGTTCAAAGGGAGAATAATATCCCGGATTTTGAACTTCCTCTGTCCTTGTGCTATCATTCACGCTTTTTTCGATGATGACCGGAATCCAGACAGTTGATCCGGGCATGAGAAAATTGAGATCGAGGTGCTTATTGTATTTTTTGAAAAGCCACAAAGGAATTACATTATCATTATCATTTGCATTGCAGATATCCCACAGGGTCTCATTTTTCCGCAGGATATGCTTTTTAACATCAGAGACTCTATACTGCAGGTAAAAGTCTTCTTCGATTGCCATATGGTACTCAAGGCGGGCCTGAACGAACTGGTCCAGCATATCTTTTTGGCTTACCGGAATGGTAAGCTTTTTATTGATTCTGATATCAGAGCCTCTTCCCATATTATTTGTCCGGCGTATCTGTGAAGTAGGTATTCCCAGCCAGTCAGCATAATGGCCGATCGTTTCATCAATTGAGACTATAATCTCAGCTTTCGAGCCATCAGAAGACGGCGTAATATCAAGGTTATAAATGCTTACATCAAAATTACCCTGAACAGCCGGACGCTCATTCGGTTTTTCAGTTTTACTTTCAACTGCTTTCTCGGCGGCAATTTCCTTTAGTGAATCTGCAACTGGGATTTCGACTGTCTTTACCGGTTCAGGTTTGATAGACTTTACCGCTTGAGGTGGTGGTTCTACTTTTACTTGATTAGTTTTAACCGGATTTACCTGTTCAGGAGTACCCTTTGATTTTGTTACATGTTGAGAAATTTCGATTACTTTATCTGATTTCAGGGGAGCAGAAGTAACCGCTTTCTCGATTTTTGTATCGGATTTATCCTGTATTGGCGCAATCGCGGCAGCAGATGCCACATGCGCTGAATGCAGAACGGTCTTTCTTTCAGGTACCCGGAGCAGTTGACCTATCATCAAATGATTTTTTCGCCCGATATGATTCTCATTTGCAAGTTCCTGAACAGAAACTCCAAGCCGTGATGCGATACTGATAAGGTTATCGCCTCTATTGACTTTATAGTATTTTGACTTTTCAGGTTCATTACTTTTCAGAGAATCGGGAATTGCAGCAAGTGCGGTGGCTATTGCATTTCCGGAGATCGCAGATGGTATATGAATCCTGAAACCTGCTGGAAGCTTGTTTTTCTGCTCAAAAACTGCCGGCCGTATAGCGGGATTCAAAATGACAAGCTGGTCTGATGAGATATTCAGATATTTACAGAGTATATCCGGACGTATGTAATGAGTTAACGTAAAATCGGTGTATTCTATTTTCGAAGCCAGCTTGAGATTCGGAAAATAAGTTAGATGATTCTCTGCGATTTCGCTTGCCGCAAGAAAGCAGCTGTAGAAATTACTGGATGCAAACTTGAAAGATTTGCTTTCATAGTTTTTAATGATATATCCCAGGTCTCTGGAGCCGGTTGCGTTTACCGCTCTTTTCATCCCATTTATACCATGGTTATATGAAGTTATCGCCAGAGGCCAGGCCTGAAGTTCTCTATATGCATTAGATAGATATCTGGCAGCGCCATGTGTAGCTATAACCGGATCCCTGCGTTCATCGATTGTATAGTTGATTTTCATTCCGTATGTTTTGCCGGTGCCTCTCATAAATTGCCATAATCCTGCAGCGCCAACTTTCGAATATGCAGCAGTATTAAAGGATGATTCAACATGAGGAAGGTATGCAAGGCGTTCCGGTACACCATGTTGTCTAAGGATTGTCCGTATGGTATCAAGATACGAACCTGATCTGACAAGTCCCTGCTTAAAACGGTCAGCCTGACCCTGTTGAAAGCGGATTCTTTCAGCTGCGTCAGCCATTTTATCGGTCAATCCATTCTGCTGAAACATTTCTGCAATATCAAGTTCATCTTTTGTCCAGCTTGATTGCGGCTGTGTATTGATTGTATTGAGAGATGCTATAATCCGTTCTTTTTGTCTCTTAACATTGGATGTACTGACATCCCCGAAAATTTTTTTGTAAATTATAACAGGATAATCCCGGTCATGAATAACTCCATCATGCAGACTGAATTCAGTATAAATTTTCTTCCAGAATGCAACTCTGTCTCTCAATATATCTGGTGTCGGGAACACGTCATTCGATGCATATGAATATTTGGCGTATGATAAAACCAATAGAAAAAGAGCAGAACAACAAATAAAAGCCTTAGTAGATCTCATTTTTTCAACTACCTTCGATTTTCGTGATCAGAAGTTCGGAGTACATTTGTGGTGAAGTAATTATAGAATCTTTCAAAAAAGAAATCAAGTGCTTTAGTTTCCACCATGTCAATCAAAGAGCTGATATCACTTTGATATATGAAGCTCTATCATAAAATATTGACTAATAAACCTATTTTGATTTTAATCCATTTATTATTTTGAATGAGTTTTTCGGTTAATTGCCGTATTAAAGGTCCGCTTAATATTCTTTTGTAATTAAATTATTATTGACTTGACATATTGTATTGTGACGTTCGAGTAAACCCGAACTGTTTCAGGAGGAGTTATGATTCAGACCCTTGCCGCATGGTTCGCTGATGGTGGCAAATTCATGTGGGTTATTCTCGCAGTACTTGCTATTGCTGTCGCTGTGGTTATTGAAAGATTGATTTTTTATTATGTTGTTTGCGGTTTAAATGGACGTAAAATAGTTGCAGAAATTGCACGAGCACTTAACGATAACAAAAACGAAGATGCTAAACGAATGCTCAATTCCAGTGCTCCGTTGCCGGTTTTGCTTAAAGTGGCTGTAGACAGATACAGTGCAGGAATGAGTATCGATGAGATTCAGGAAGGTGTCGAGGAGGCTTCGATTCAACAGGTCCCAAGATTGTCAAAAAGATTGAACTATCTTGCTCTTTTCGCAAATATTTCAACACTTCTGGGGTTATTGGGTACTATTTCAGGATTACAATTGAGTTTTTCATCACTTGTTTCTGTTGAAGCTTCAAAAAAGGCGGCGATGCTGGCGAAGGGGATCTCTGAATTTATGACTTGTACAGCTTTTGGTCTTGTTGTTGCCGTCTTCTGTATGGTTTTCTTTACATTTTTATCCAATAAGCAGAATCAGCTGTTAAAGGACCTTGATGAATCTGTTGTAAAATGTCTTAATTATCTTAAGAAAAAGCGGTCGTAAATGGGTTTGTCATTTTTTCGCTCAAGCCGTCCATCCGAAATCGCCGACGAAGATGTTGAACTGGATATTACTCCGTTAATGAATATTTTCATTATTCTGGTGGCTTTCCTTATCTCTATGGCAATTTTTACCCGTTTGGCCATTGTTGAGTTCTCATTACCTCCCAACGTTAATTCTGAAATGAATTCTTCTGATCAGAAACCAATGCCCAAGTTAACAGTCCGTCTGGATTCAAAGTATATAGGAATTGTTCTTGGTGATAAAATACTCGACTCTTTACCGGTGATTAATGGTCAATTTCCTTTTGATGAACTATCGAAAAAATTGGATCTCAGGAACAGTGAAAACAACCCTTCGAAGGAAATTGTAGTCGCATCAGTTGATCAGATCCCCTTTAAATTGATAGTGCGGGCAATGGATATTTGCCGTGGGGCGGGTTTCGAGAAGGTGGGCTTGTCCAGTGCAACTGAGGATCCGGAGTCTGGTTTATGAAACCCCGCGATTTGCATAAAGGTCTTGAAAAAAACAGTGTCTTTCGTCCTCAGTTGACTTCCTTAGTTGATATTATGGTGATTTTACTTTTCTTTTTGATTCAGAGCTTTTCAATTGAGGGTAATCTTGTCACACCATCATCAGATCTTGAACTTCCGGTCTCCAGCGCAAAAAAAACGCCTCAGCCATTCTGCTCGGTTCATATCACCAAAAATAGTGTACTTGTTGATGATATGATAGTAACAACAAATGATAAAATATCAGAATCAAAAGATTTTATGATTCCCGGTCTTTTTAAATTGATGAAGATCCAGAAAGCTAAAAGTAAAGATTCTCTCTCCGCAAAAAAACTGCTCGTCCAGGCAGATAAAGAGATTCCTTTTGCTATTGTAAAAAAGGTTATGTACACCTGTTCTAAAGCCGGTTTTGAAGATTTTAAAGTTCTGGTGATTCAGGAGGAGTAATGACAAAAAATTCCCGTCAAATGCTTCTCGAAATGTATGCCCAGTCAGACCGCGAAAGCCCTTCAAAACGTGATAGCTTTCCTGTAATCGTGACAGTATCGATTGTATTGTTCGCCTTATTAGGAATTTACCTGTACAAGAATGTTCCACCTGTAAAAACAATCGAGGAAAAAATCACTCAGATGACCACTCGATTTGTTATTGATGAAAAGGCTGCTGAAGTAGTCAAACCGGTCAAAGTTAAAAAGAAAGTCAAACCTGAGAATTCTGTAATTGAAAAGCCAAAAGAGGCGATTGACCTTACGCAAAAACCGGTGCTGAATCAGCCTGATAATGATATTGTTGAAATACCTCAGCAGACAAATATTGAAAATCAACCCAAAGTTGTTCGGCGGGTATATGGACTGCAGAAAGTATACTCAACAGGTTTAGGAAGCGGCGGCAGTGCTTCTGATGCAGTTATTGGAAAATTGGGCAATACCCTCAACACTGCTATCGATACATTTGCGGCGACAAAAGAGGAGTTGAAAGGTAAACTCGTTTCTGTAACAACAGTTACTTCTTTGCCGAAAATCAAATCGGTAGTTAAACCCGAATATACAAAAGAAATGATAGAGAACAGGATCGAAGGAGTTGTTAAAGTCAAAGTTCAGGTTGATATTGATGGTAAGGTTAAAAAAGCGATTGTGCTGAATGATCTTGGATTTGGAACAAAAGAAAAAGTACTGGAGGCTTGTTTGAAACTCGAGTTCGAGCCGGCTGCCATAAACGGTGTTCCGTGTGCTGTCTGGATTATTGTTCCATTTACATTTAAAATGCTTAGCTGATGTAAACCTGCTGACTGTCAATGCTTTGATTTTTCTTTCTTACCGCTCTGTTTTGGTTTTGCTGCTTTTTGTGATTTTGCTTCAGATTTCTCTTTTACAGCAAGATATTCAGGTCCACCCCAGATTCCCATAGTATTTCGTGAACCATCGATATTCTTCAGTTCTTTTTCTGTAGAGCCTCTGCTATTGCATGGAGAATATCTTGATAATCGATATCTGCCGTTGTGCCGTTTAGAGTCGCTGCTTTGTACTATTTCGGTACCGGAGTAGTATTCATTTGCAAGAGAAGTATCACGCACTTTGCTTTTGACGGTCGGTAGTGATAAATCATGCTCAAGCGCGATCGATTCCGCGATCGATCCGCTGAAAACCGGATCCATGTAAATATTGTGCGCATAGTCTTCTTTCAATGTGCTGTCTTTGCGGTTTGGAATGATTACTCCAAGTTCCGGGGTACAATCAAGAAAATTTCCATCCTCGTTTCCATAAACACAATTATATTCAAAATCGATACTTGACGATCCATCACACAAAACACCCTGGTTCTTGTTGTTAACAATAATATTGTTGGCAATTACAGGATTAGCTTCACGAATATGAATACCTGAGACCAGGTTTTCTGTGATAACACAGTTATAGATTTTTGCATTTCCGTTTTTCGAACAATAAATTCCAATATGATTATATTCCAGGATCAGATTTCTGATAACCGGATTGCATTGCTTAACGGAAATACCTCTGAATGCATTGTTTATATCTGTATAGGCTATTTCCGCAAAGTTTTCCGGCGCATTGTCAAAAATAATCCCATACCAGCCATAAGAATTCAGTTGAGGATTATGAGTAATAAAAGTAATGCGACGATCCGGGCGGCCAATACAGTTAAGCGCACCCTTAACCTTGATTGATACAAACTGTGAATCTGCATTGTCATACTGCTGCGTTTCCTCATAGATTTTAGGTTTTTTGATTATAACTGTTACACCGGGTGCTATGGTGAGACTGGCTCCCTTTTCAATAACTAAATCTCGTTCGATAATATAGGGGCTCTCTTCAGCGCTCCATCTGGTATCCTTTGTAATGCGGCTTCCTACATACTCCTCTGTTACTCCGATTGAATAAAAAAGGATTGCAAAGAAAAATGCAGTTGTCCATAGTTTAACAGATGTTGTTGTTATATGTAAAAAAATAATTATTCTGGTGTAAACTGCTGTTATTTTGTGTATAGACATATTTTTTTCCAGTTGTTGTTATTTAGTATCTGTTCAAAATAGCTGTATTTTTGTAACACGAAATTTATTGCTTCCTAAATTCCCCGCAGGGGGACTTGTAAAAACTCTATATTATTAAAAATCTGCATCCTCAAAAGTTCCCCTGCGGGGCGACGCATTGAAGTTCCCGAAGGGGTGGATTTAGGGGGCGCATATGTTAATTCTGAACAGAAACTATTTATTTTAAACAGAAAAGAAGCCAGCGGATTCTGAGGGACTTCAGAGATATTATTAAAGAAAGTTTCTGAATAAATGATAATTGACGTGCATTCGTCAATTGCTTTTGCTGAAGCGCTTCTGGGTTTGCCGTCAATTAGAGACATTTCTCCCAGAACAGCTCCTTTACTCAATTGCGCTAACTTAATCCCATGAGCTCCATTTTTTTCGCAGACATTTACCGTGCCTGACTGGATAATAAACAGTTCACGCGAACGATCGTTCTCTCGAAAAAGATATGAACCTGGTTTAAAGATTTTGGTAATTGGTTTCATAATTTTAAGATCTGTTTATTTGCTGAAGATGAATTACACTAATTTTACTAATCGACTTATAAAAAATCAAGACAAAGACTTGTTGCGTATGGTGTTTCTATATATATGGTTTTATATGTAGGATCTGACCTGCCATATTGAGTTATTTCAACTGTCTATGGTAAGGTCGTCGAACTACCTGATGACGAGTTCATTGAATCCGCTCATGGTGAATTGGATCAAACCATGGGCATACTATTTACTTATGAGCAGTTGCTTTATCAGTCAGTTTTACTTCCAGGATGATAAATCCATCAATTATTCCATAATTCCCAAATTTATTTCTAAAGCAGCTGAAACCCTCTGCAGGTAAAGGTAACCCGTTCATGTTTCCATTCAGGGTGCCTTTCTGTAATGTAGTGAGTAAAATACTTTCGCAGCGATCCGCAAGTGTAGCAGGATCATGGATGATAAGACTGTTTCTATTTTCAACGGGCAATGCAGTGAGAGTTACCCAATGGCCTGAGGTGCGGTAATATGAATTTGAATCATTATTCTGTTTGTACCAGCCAATATTTAACCAGATAGCGTTTTGTTCCGGTTTTAAATAGTCCGGCAGAATTGTAACATTTGGGAATTTGCCTTTTTGAAATCGTGAGGGAACCGGGCGCCAGCCATAATGACTGATCGAGAAATTCCTGATATTATTATCGTATAAGTAATTTTGTAATCCTTTACAAATTTCTGCTGGACCTGATCCAAACCGGCCTGTTGCTATATATTTTGGGGATGCAAGTGTTTTGATCATGAAGTATTGATTCTTTTTGTTTTTTATTTGATTAACGGAATCAGTCCGAAAAAGAAAACTTCCGAAAAGCGACATAATCGAATTAGAAACAGAAACTGGAGCACAATACATTTTCCCATTGTTTGAAAAGCCGCCAAATGATGTATCCTCCTGGAAGTAGTCAGGAATCGCATCGCAGAGGTGATTCCTATCATTAGTTAAAAAATTGATTGAGATGGGCGTTCCAATTGACTCAGAGCGATTCGGGAAATCGGAACCGGAGTAACTTTTATTAAAAAGCAGGATACTGATACAAAATATAAAAACAAAGCGCATAGTTTACTGAGTATAAATAGGAAAACATACTATCACCCAAAAATACCCATTTGAATCAAGAGAGGCAAAAAGTTCTAAACTGGAGTGTTCAGAGATTTGATTACTTTACCAGTGATCGCAGAAGGAATAAGTATTGACATTAAATAAGCAGTTCTGTTAAGAATACCGGGAATGATCAAGCGTTGGAGCCGCCAGTAATAAGCGTTGTTTTTTTCACAGTTAGAACCTTTCTTCTTGTGGTTTATAAAATAATAGAAAATTTGGTTCCAGTTTTGCGGTTCAGAGTAAAAAATGTTGAAACATAATTCAAATAGAACTGGATCAGAAGTTCCTCCATTGTGGAAACCGTATGAATTGCTTCTACCTATAATAAGAGAAGAACCTGGTAAGGGGTTTCGGCATTTTTTATCAAAAAGAGAAGTTATTCAATTTATTCACCTTATACCTGAATGGAGTCTATTGTCACAAGGGTTAAAAAGCATTGTACTTGCAAAAGGAAATAAAGGTGAAGATGGGTGGTATTCGGGAACACAAATAGGGATAAATGCATGGGAGCGCGATACCTGGAGATGGGTTCCGCCGGATTATTATATCGAGCATAGATCGGTTTTCAAGCGGCTCGATATTGAGTGCATAAAACAGGGAAGAGAATATTTGTGTAAATTTGATTCATTTACAGTAAAAGCATTTCAATTGCTGCATGTTTTTTTACATGAGTTAGGGCATCATTATGATAAGATTACCACAAGGAGTAAGAAGGAAGCTTCACGGGGAGAGAGTTATGCTGAAGGATATGCGCACAAGTATGAAGAGATTATATGGGAGAAGTATTTAGTGATTACAGAGAGGTAATTATGGTAAAAAGAGAAATAATGAAAGTGGTTGAACGTAGTATAGCCATCCAGGAGAGGTCACTAGAAATGTCAAAGGGGTAGCATATGTAAAAGACTAATTTTGCAGGTTCATTTCAATCAGGTAATATTAATCAAATAGTCAATTCCTTTAAGGAGGTATTTGAGTATTTCAGTAGACAGGAGGGTTTCTAATGTTAAAATTAGTTTCGATGGGTACATTTTTTCTCATAGTCGGTATTTTAATGACAAGTATAATTGATGCACGACCAAAGAAAGTTGATGCAGTCAAGGATATCGATTTTGAGCAATTCAGTGGTACCTGGTATGAAATTGCACGTCTTCCAAACAAACATGAAAAAGAGTTGGTTGAGGTCACGTCTACCTTTACACGCACAAAGGACGGCAAGTATGCTGTAGTAAATCGTGGGTATAAAGGTTCCCGTGGTGGAAAATGCACAACATTGAAAGGTGATGTGGTGATACCAGATCCCAAAGTAAAGGGTGCGATGAAGTTGAAGGTGTGGTGGTTAGACATTGATTATCGGATTATACATCTCGATCAGGACAATTATCAATATGCAGTGATTTCAGGTGAAAATAAAAATTATCTGTGGATTATGAGTAAACAGCCGATAATGGATCCGGAGCAGTATGAATATCTGGTGGATGCTGTGAGGAGGCAGGGTTTTGGTGTTGACAAATTAGAAAAAGTTCAACAGGTTCATAACAGTGCAGTTGCCAGAAGATAGACAGTTATGTGGTATTTACATAGGAGACTGTGTAAATATCATATAATAAATTTACTTGAGCCTTCATTTGGACTGAGACCTTCAGGATAATTTTTTTTACTTTGACGAGGTCGGGGAAATTCATTTGCTTCGATTGCTTGTTTAAATCTGATAAGGTTATCCTGAATTCTATTTTCGAAATCATCTCCCAGCATATTATTTTTACTATCGTCTTGAGGGGGAAAGTAAAAACGGAGTAGTAAGGAGAGTACCGTTCCTTTTCGAGAATCTATATGAGAAAATCTGAATGTTCCTTCGTGAAGAATATCTGCATTACCGCTTGAGTGCCATTCGATAAATTCATCTTCTTTTTCTCTTGTAATTTCAACATCCCAGGTAATACGTTCCTTTTCTTCGCCGATTTTAGCAGTCCAGCGGGAATTGGTGGTATTAAGGAGCATAACGTTTTCCAGAAAGTCCAGGATAAGGGGGAGTTTTTCGAAGTTGTGGACGATCTGAAAGAGGTCTTTTAGGGAATGTTTGATAAGGACTGATTTTTGGATAGTGATTTCTTCTTGTAGCGACATAGATACACTCCGGTTAAATTGTACAGTCAATGTAAAGCAATAGGATTGCCAGTTAGCAAAGGATGAGGGGTATATAGATGGTCTGATTTTTGCATTTTAATTAAGAAGAAAACTCGAACAAAACGCACCCAATCAAGAACATAAGGGGACTGTGGTATGGAAAATCAGCCAAAGCCGTTTGTATGGCAAATGATAAAAGAGGCAGTTGAAGTACACGGGAATCACGCAACCAATATTGCTATTCGTGATTGGGTTATAGAGCATTATCCTGGGGCAAATATCAATACTGTACTTAACTATATTATTGTATGTACAGTAAATCATGAGTCAAGAGTCCATTACAAAGAAAACAGCCGCCCGCGGCGCTGTAATGATGTGTATGATTTTCTCTTTAAGACGGCTCAGGGTAAGGTAGAAATGTACGATCCTCGTCTTCATGGGCATTGGGAAATAACACAGGATGAAAAAGGAGTTCTTCAAGTCAAGGAAATAAAAGAATTAAAAGACCATCGCAGAGAAGAAATTTCCATGGAGACAAGTTATATTGAATCCAAGCACCTCAGGGCGTATCTGGCAAAACATCTGGATCTGATCGAAGAGGGACTTGAGTTGTATGTAGATGTTTATGGCAATGATGGTGTCGAATACCCTACTGATTTCGGGCCGGTCGACCTGCTTGCTATTGATAGAAAAGGTGGCTTTATCGTTGTTGAGGTAAAAACAGAGCATTTTGCGGATGCCTCCAGTGGACAAATCTTAAAGTATCGTAACTGGGTGAAAAGACATTTAGCTTCTGGTAAACCGGTTCGAAGTTACCTGATCGGCACTATTATTCCTGAACATGTGCGGTATTCGTTAGCTGATTGTCAGGACGTGTTTCTTAAAGAGTACGATTTAAGTATCAAATTGAAAGATGTTCCTAAAATAATGGACTTTGAAACTGATAATTCGATAAATAAAAAAGACGAAAAGAACTTGTTAGTAAACTCAATTGATCATTCAGCATAGTAGATTGGATTAATATTATGGCACGGACATTTATCACAATCGCTGATAGCCAGATAGGCCGGGATGTTCTCAACAGACTCGCTATGATCGGTGTCGATTTACAGGCGGGTATCCTCGATCACCATAATTTAGACTCGTCTCTTGAAATACCTCATTTAAAAACCATTTCACTCAACCTTTCTAAGAGTGAAATAATTAAAAATGAACTTGAAGAAATCGACCGATTGATCCTCCTCGTCCCTTGTGAACCTGATCTTGACAAAAAGGTTGATTCTCTCCTTGCTATCGCAAAAAAGAAAAATGTCAAACATATCATTTTCCTCTCTCTTTTTGGAGTTAAATCTCAACCGGTTTCACATATCGCCAACTGGTATCAGTCTGCTGAACAAAGAATTATCAACTCAGGAATTCCTTACACCATTGTTCGATCAAATTTCCCCATGCAATGTCTCATTGATTACATCGAACCTGACGGCTCACTGAATTTACCTCTTTGCGATTCTCAAATCTCTTTCATAGATAAAAGAGATATTGCCATTGCACTTTCAGAAATATCCCTTTCATCTACTAAACACTTTCAACAGATTTACGATTTGACCGGCTTGGAAACTCATACTTTATCAAATATTTCTGAAATATTTACGGATGTAATTGGCAGGGAAATAAAATACCAAAATATAGATCATCAAAAAACGGGGGATGTTTTGCATTCCAGGAAAACTCCCGACTTCTTATTAGACCCCATTGTAAACTATTTCAAATTCCTTAAAACCGGTAATGCCGCGACTATTTCAAATGACTACGAAGTAATCACCAATTCTTTACCTGTAACAATAATCGACTTTGCCAGGGATTATGCTGACTCAATCAGAGATAGATTTACCAGAGATACAAAAACTATAGACTCTCTTTGGTTTATCTGACTTTCCACACATATCCCTTTGCTGCCAATCTTTTTTAGCCGATTTTTCAAATATTACCCCATAAACAGGCGTTAATCATATAGATAGCACCTACCATTTAATTCCGGGGGGTAGTATGGCAGCAAAAATATTGGTTACAGGTGCAACTGGTTCAGTCGGAAGAGTTCTTGTTCACGATCTAATTAATAGAGGAAAAGATGTTCGGGCTGGAATCCATTCATCTGGAAAATTTGAATACATAAAAATGAGTGGTGTTGAACCGGTTACCCTTGAATTCAGGGATTTTGCGACAATCGATCGCGCTTTACAGGATATCGAGTCTTTGTTTCTTATAACTCCGATAGCTCGCGAGGAAGTTGAATACGCGAGAAGAATGGTGGATCGTGCCAGGATGTGGGGAGTTGAACATATTGTAAGGTTATCGATGCTTAACGCCCAGGAGTCACCGGGTACACAGTTTACAAGATGGCACAGGGAAGAGGAGAAATATATTGAAAATTCAGGTATTGCCTACACACTGATTCGGCCTAATGCGTATATGCAGAATTTTCTTCGTTATGTTCAGCCTTCAGGGAGCTTTATCGCAGTGCCCTTAAATAATCAAAAGGTAAGTTATATAGATGTCAGGGATATAGGGGCTGTTGGAGCTGAGGTATTGATTGGAGGAAAAGAATTTTACGGGCAGACACTCGAATTGACCGGGCCTGATGCGATTACGATGGATGATGTTGCAAATGCTTTATCAAATGAAATTCATTCCCATATTGGGTATATATCTATAGCAGAGGAAACTGCGCGTCACATCCTGGAAAGTCTTGGTATCTCAGGCTGGATGGCAGAGGGAATGTTAGAAATGTATGCAATGCAAAGAGATGGGAAAAGCGCGATAGTCACGCCGACTGTAGAAGATTTGCTAGGGGTAAAACCGGTATCATTTGATAAATTTGCCAGGGATTATGTGAATGCATTTAAAGCAATTGTAAAGCATGAGTATCATACATTCTAATATCCCGTATCTTTAAAGAGGGAGGTGTTTAGAAATTACGTTATCTATATTTCGGTGCACCTCTGAAATGTAGATTAATTAACGTTTTTGTTCAAAATCAAATGTTAATATACTTTTCTATTAACTCTACATTATTTATATTCAACTTTTGCAGTTCTTTCTTGCGGAAGTGGTGGAACTGGTAGACGCGCTAGATTCAGGTTCTAGTGGGCGCAAGCCTGTGGGGGTTCGAGTCCCCCTTTCCGCATTATGAAATTTAGCCCATTTTGGAACGTACACCAAAATGGGCTTTTTTGTTGAGGGCTGCCGGTAAAATAGACTTGTGAATGGCGAACATTTCTAAGGTGTTTTAGATTCTGTTCATAAGACGTTTGCATCAATATGATCACCTTCTGTTCCTTTTACCAACTCAGACTTATTATGTGCTATAGATTACATCTAAGCTCCGGCATCGGTTCAATGAAAATTAATGACAGTCATGGCCTTGACACGCTCTACTTGCATCAAGAACAACAATATCTTTTGTCTTATATTTTTTTATTGCTTCACTTACAATAGCTGCATCAACCATGTATGCAGTTATACCAGCTTCAGCGAGCAAATTTGCAGCTCTCATTCCCATGCCCTTGCAAAGGACAGCTTCAGCTCCGGTATTTCTTATTGCATTGACTGGCATACATTGACCATGCTCATGCTCTCCGACACTATTGTTGACAATAGAAACCTCGTCTGTTACTGAATCGTAAATTGCAAAAAAGGGTGCGCTTCCGAAATGACCATAGATCTGTGAATTTTTTCCATCAGATGACAAGACTGGCATACAAATTTTCATTTACTCCTCCAACACTTTTGTTTATGGTTTTCTATACTTTTCTTCATACAGTAAAAATTGTCACCGCTGCATTGAGGGCATACAGTTGGAAATGCCTTTCCACACGGTATTATCCATTCGTTCTTACAAGTATCACATATCAAAGTACAACTCTGAAGTTCTACATGTCCGCCCTCAATAGTTAGAAATTTTGATTGCAGTAGAAATTCAGCAATCTTTTTATGTGCATTTGAAATGATATTCCCAAAGGTTTGTCTTGAGATGTTCATCGCCTGAGCCGCCTGCTCTTGATACAAACCTTCAAAATCGGCCAACCGAATTGCCTCAAGTTCATCAACCGTAAGTGTTACCGCTTTAAGCTGATCATCGGGAATCCCACAGGGTTTAAAGCTCATAACCTGGGGACCACAGACAACTCGTCGCGCTTTACATGGTCTTGGCATTTAGCTCCTTGGTTTCTGGCATATGCCAAAAAATAGATTGTGAACCATGCGTTGTACAAATTTTTTCTGGCTAATTAGCCCTATTGATTTAGGATTAGAATGGAGGAAGAAATCTATATATGTAAGTGCTTGCAAAGTAAAATATTTGCTATTAGAAACCGATCGCTATGATCCCTTTGATCAAAGTCCATAAGTAATAACTCAAGCTATTTATCTATAAATGGTCTTCATCAAAATCTGAAAATTGAAACTGATGAAAAATATAAAATCCTATGTCAAGGCGACCCTCCTTCTTATTCATGTACTAATCTCCTTATTCCCTTAATTTCTTATATCCTTACATCTTTATTCCTGTAATACAAGATGCTTTGCAGCAATAACTTAAGCCAACAAATGCTGGAATAGTTGTGTGTAGAAAAGTATTTTTACGTTTACCAGAGATGGGCTAAAAATAATAGCCTTGAAAGGTGTGATACACGTGGTACAGTTTTGGCGTATTTTTTAAACCAATTTTTAGCTGTAGCACGGTACGTAATAGATTGAAAAATAAAATATTACAACACGTGTTTGGTGGGAAAAAACGCAATGGAATTGGCGTGAACAGAGTCCCTCCTAACGCAATAATCCTTCCTTAGCTGGGCCACTAATATGCAAATTAAAAAAGACAGTATAATAGAGGTATTACCACAATCAGTAATTGAAAAAATTGCTGCCGGTGAAGTTGTTGAACGCCCTGCATCGGTCTTGAAGGAAATAGTTGAAAACTCTATAGATGCTGGCGCGACTAAGATAGATATCACCATAGAAGATGCTGGTTTTAGCTTGATCAAAGTGGTAGATAATGGCTGTGGTATGTCTTCAAAAGATCTGACAAAAAGCTTTTTGCGTCACGCAACAAGTAAAATTAAAACTGCAGATGATCTGTTTTCGATTGCAACTATGGGATTTCGCGGTGAGGCATTGGCAAGTATCGCGGCTGTAAGTAGAACTACTATAATCAGTTCAAATGATTCAAGTGGACTTGGTTATGAGTTAACCAATAATGGGGGGGAGCTGGGGGCAATTTCACCTCAACCTCATTTGCAAGGTACTACTATAACGGTTCGTGATCTTTTTTTCAATGTTCCAGCACGCAAAAAATTTATGAAAACTCGCAAAGGTGAGCAGCTCGCTATAACACGAATTGTTGAGCAGATTGTTATACCATTTCCTTCGATTCATTTCACTTTGACCATAGATGGAAAGCGAATTCTTGAAACGCCAGTAGCGGATACACCACTTATAAGGATTGCAGATGTAGCGGGAAATGATTTTGCACGAACTCTGATCGAATGCAGAGGCGCGCGAAACGGCATGGAAGTGCTTGCATTCGTATCGACACCTGAGCAACTCAAAGAGCGCCCCCGGTTCCAAAGTTTATATGTAAATTTAAGGCGAATTGATAATGATTCTGTAACATTTGCGATAAAAGAAGCATTTTCACAATATCTTGGGTTTAATTATCGCCCCGCATTTTTTGCTTTTCTTGATATCGATCCTTCCAGAATTGATGTCAATGTGCATCCGACAAAGCAGCAGATAAAGTTTGATGATGAACGGGAATTGTTTGGTTTTATCTTTTCTGTTGTGAAGCAGGGGCTTGGTACAAAGATGGTAAATCAGGGGCATTTATTAAATTCAACTCAAATTAATAATTTCAAGGCGGAAAACAGGGCAAATGTTTCGGTTCCTGATGCTGTACCGATTGATTTACCGTTAAGAGCTTCTAATGAACTGCCTGTCAAAAATAATTATATGTCAATACCAGATTTAGGTGATTCCAATACCAGTTCAAAAACGATACTTTCATTTCCTGGTACAAGAAAAGATGATGAAAAAGAAGTTGATCAATCTAAAGGAAATGCGGTAGAATTGAATAGTGAAGTAAAAGCAGAAAGTTGGGAACTGATCCCCTGTTATCAGATTCATGGATTATTTATTCTTGCACAGATTAAGAATGGTATTCTTTTGATTGATCAGCATGCTGCGCATGAGCGAGTCCTTTATGAACAGGCTTTGGAGGATATCAAGCGGGGGCGGTCTGCTAATCAGCAGTTGCTTTTTCCGATAGTTCTTGAATTATCTCCAACCGAAAAGACGGTTGTAGAGTCAGGTCAACAGTTTTTTACAGCTTTTGGTTTTGAAATCAGTGATTTTGGTGGACGGGCACTTTCGATTTCAGCTATACCGGCGTTTTTGCGTGATGGTGCAGTTGAGGATACCATTCGGGGAATGATAAAATATTTATTGGAAGGGAAAACACCTGAGTTTTTTCTTGAGCCGGAAAAGAGATTTGCAGCTGCGTTTGCGTGTGGAGCAGCTATAAAAGCGGGACAGAAATTATCACAAGAAGAGATGAATGCGCTTTTAAATAATTTGTTTTCTGCAAAGAATCCTTATACATGTCCTCATGGGCGTCCTACGCTGGTAAGGATGTCAATTGATGAGCTGTCGCGCAGATTTTTACGATAGGAGTATTTGCATGCGTATAGATTACAATGCTGGAACCGCTCTGGTCAAGCACTCCCGGACCTTTGCCAGTCCGGAAGCTGGAAAGATTTGTAAACAAATAATTGAATCACTAAACGCCGGAGAGATTTCTACATGCATATTTGATTTTGCTGAAACAGATCTTATCGACAGTTCTGGAATTGGTTTTCTTGTTTCACTCGCTAAAGAATTCAAATTTAAAAATGCGGAATTGATAATTAAAAATCTTCATAAGGATATTTTTCAACTATTTGAGGATACCGGTTTGGACAGGGTTTTTTCTATCGAAAAAGATGGTGATGTGAAGAATGCTGATTCCAATATTTTTGAAACTTCGGGAATTGACATACGATTGGAAATAAAAAAAGAGTCGATTGGCGATATCGGTATTTTCCTTATGAGTGGAGTTGTGCACCATCCTTTAGGGTCAAGTTTTTTTAAACAGCAATTATTACTTTTCCTTGCTGAGCACAAAAAAATTCTTCTTGATATTGAGGATTTGACTTTTTTTGATAGTTTGAGTATTAGTGCGATTCTCAATATGAATAACTTGATAAAAAATACCGGTGGAAGTATGAAAATCTGCTCTCCTAATTACATTATCAAGGACCTTTTTACAACTCTGAGTATAAATCTTGTAGTTCCTGTTTTTGACTCCAGAGAAGAAGCTTTGGCTGATTGGGGAATAAATGGTTAATAGCGGGTGTTGCGGGCAGATGGTTTCCATAAAATCTGTGGGATGTCGCACAAATCAGGAAGAGATGGTAACCTTGCGTTTTCAGCTGGAAAATGAGGGTTATACAGTAACAGATAATCTGGGAAATGCTGATATAATAATTGTCAACACATGTGCAGTTACTTCCGGTACAGAATCAAAAACAAGGCGTCTGGTGAGTTCTCTGGCATCAGATTATCCTAACGCAAGAATATTAATCACCGGATGTCTGGCCCAGCAAAATCCGGATGAATTGAAAAAAATGCTGAATGTAAATTGGGTTGTAGGTAATACCTGTAAGCATGATATTTCAAAAATATTGAAACAAGACTCAGGCGTATTTCACTCAAATTTTAGCGCTACAGAACAGAATGATTTACATCTGGATAGCTCGATTATCACTTCACCTCACGAAAATGGATGCTTTGCAAAAACCAGATATCCGGTTAAAATTCAGGAAGGTTGCGATTTTAGATGTTCATATTGCATTGTTCCATCTCTTCGGGGGCCGTCACGATCTGCATCTGAGAATGCAGTAGTAAATTTGTGCCAAAAAGTGATAAATGCCGGATATAAAGAACTCGTTTTGACTGGTACGCATATTGGACAGTATGGGAAAGAATATGGCAGTTCACTTATTAAAATATTGCACAGCCTGTTAGCGATAAAGGGAGATTTCCGAATAAGACTCAGCTCTCTTGATCCGCGGGATCTTGATAGTGAGCTTTTGGGTCTGGTTGGAAATGAGGATCGTATTTGCAATCATCTGCATGTCAGTTTGCAAAGCTTATCCGATGATGTACTTAAAAGGATGAATCGGCCCTACGAAAATATAGATACTATTATTGAAAAGTTGATTGCATTTAGAGATAGAGTTCCACATGCTGGATTAGGTGCTGATTTTATTGTTGGATTTCCGGGTGAAACTGATGAAAATTTCAATGAGACAGTGGAGAAAGTAAAAAAAATTGACTTTTCCTATGCTCATGTTTTTCGATATTCAATAAGACCCGCAACTGCTGCTGCGGCAATGAGTGATCAAATTGCTGAATCGGTAAAGACGAGCAGAAGTAACCTGTTAAGAAATACTATTGATGAGAGCAGAAGATTGTTTATAAAAAAAATCAATGGCATTAAAGAGAAAATCATTGTAGAATCCGAACATCCAGTGCGAGGCCTGACGTCGAACTACTTGCATGTGGAAATTCCCGATTTGAAAGCTAAGCACAATTCTTGGATTGAAGTATCAATAACAGGGGAAATTCAAGGCCGATTTTGTTTGGCTGAACCAGTTATCTGCGAGGTAGTATGAACCAGAAGACATCTGCTTCTTCATCAGAAAATTCATCAGGCTTTTTTTCAGGGAGTGGTTCCCAGGCAGCGACAAATCTTTCTCAGTACAAAAGAGTTATTGAATCAATTGACAATTTACCTTCTCTTCCGGCAATCATATCAAGATTGATAAAAGTGGTCAATTCTCCTGAATCATCAGCGGATGATGCTGCGGAATTGATCGAAAAAGATCCGGGGTTAACAAGTAAGATGATCCGGCTGGCAAACAGCGCCTTTTACGGTATTCCACGGAGTATTTCATCTGTATCGAGTGCTGTGGTAATTCTTGGATTTAACACAATCCGATCTCTGGTCCTAAGTGCATCTGTCATGAAGATTTTTTCCGGTTTTCAGAACAAGACGACTATTAATAAAGACCGCTTCTGGAAACACTCTATTGTTACAGCAATGGCAGCCAAAATTATTGTCAGGCATTTTATAAACATTCGTATGATGGATCCCGAAAGCGCATTTTGTTCAGGAATTCTTCATGATATAGGAAAATTGATTTTTAATGAGTATATGAATAGTGAGTACACTGAAGTCTGCAATTATGCTGTTAAGAATAATTTATCATTGATTGAAGCAGAAACCAGGCTTTTGGGCACAAACCATGCTGAAATTGGGAAAATCATTTCAGATAAGTGGTCTCTTCCATTGGATCTGGAATATACCATTGTCCATCATCACAACCCTGGTAATGCAGATAATTTACATGAATTGATAGCGACAATCCATTTTGCCAATATATTGGCGCATCAGACTGGTGCGACAATTTGGGATGAAGAGCCGATTCCTGATGAATGGCCGAATTACCGTGAGATCTTGCGGGTTAGTGAAAGCGATTACACAAAAATCAGACAAACATTGGAAGATAATATTGAAAAATCAATTGAGTTTTTAGATATAATCCAATAAAATAGCGGTATTAACTATTCTCAAAGAATACATTGTATAAGTAGAAAAAATTGCAATAGTAATTACTTTTACCAACTTGAAGGTGAGTTGCCGTGGATTATAAAAGCTTTATAATGGCAGTTCGTAATCTGCCTACTCCTTCAGCAGTTCTTCTACGAATAGGAAATGTAGTTCAGGATCCGAACGCAACCGCATCAGATATTGCAGATATCATTCGTCTCGATCCTGCTATCAGTAGTAAAATATTACGACTTGCAAATTCAGCTTACCTGGGAATTCCGCGCACAATAACATCTCTTCAAAATGCAGTTGTACTTCTTGGAAATAAAAAGATCCATTCGCTTGTGCTTGCTTCAGAATTATTGAATGCGCTCAAGACAAAATCTTGTCAATCATTTTCTTTGGAGAAATTCTGGGTTCATTCTGTTACAACAGCCTTAATTGCTGAAGCGATCGCTCGTCAATTACGGAAGTATGAAATAGTTGATGAAAATGATATTTTCATTGGTGGATTATTACACGACATTGGTAAACTTGTATCTGCTCAGTTGATTCCCGATAAAATTGATAAGGCATTGGAAAAATCTCAGCAGACAAAAACACCTTATTGGAGGAATGAAGAGCCGGAACTGGTTCATACCATGACAGGTGAGAAATTGGCAGAACATTGGTCTTTTCCGTTAATTTTGCGTGCTGTTATAAGGAATCATCATGAACCGGAGAAAGAGGATCAGTTTCCTTTAGAAAATTCAATTATTCATATTTCAGATATCACTGCACATGTTATAGGCCGTTCTACATTTGATGCTGAGATAGCCCCTGAGATCAGCAAATTTGCACTCGAGGCCGTTAAGCTTACTGCAGAGTGCTTTAGGGTAATTGCAGAGTGCGCGATTACTAATACAAAAAAGGTTGATTCTATTCTTGAGATGTTCAGCTCGTCTTCAAAAACAATTTAATAAAAGAACAAAGCCGGATGTATTTTATATAGGATATCCAGATAAATTGAAATAATTGCTAAATTAAAGGTGCTTTTTTAATGAATCTTATTTCTCGATTAAAAGATGGTTTAAGTAAAACTCGTTCTCAAATTGCTTCTATCATTAGTGGTAGTGGAAAATTTGATGATACTTTTTTTGATTCACTTGAAGAGGCGCTCATTTCAGCAGATATTGGATTAGAGCTTACTTTAGATATTATTGATCGATTAAAAAAAGAAATTAAAGAACAAAAAATAACATCCCAAAGTGAAGCTTATGATTCATTAAAACAATTACTCTCCTCTGATTTACAAGTTACTAAAAATCCTGAAGAATTCCCGCCTAAACCTTGGGTTATTTTAGTTGTTGGGGTAAATGGAGTTGGAAAAACCACTACAATAGGCAAGATGGCAAATGAGTTCAGAGAAGCTGGTAAATCAGTTTTGTTATGTGCTGCAGACACTTTCAGAGCGGGGGCAATAGAGCAGTTGAGAGTCTGGGCTCAGAGGACAGGATCAGAATTCGTTGCACAACATGAAGGTGCGGATGCCGCATCTGTGGCCTTTGATGCAATTGAAGCTGCAAAAGCAAGAGATACGGATGTCATTCTGCTCGATACTGCAGGAAGATTACATACAAAAGTGAACTTGATGAATGAGTTGGAAAAAATTGTCCGGGTTATCAAACGAAACGCTCCTCATGCGCCAAATGAGGTTCTTTTAGTTGTTGATGCGACAACAGGACAAAATGCCTTAAATCAGGCTAAAGTTTTTAATGAGGTAATTGGTTTAACTGGTTTAGTGATTACAAAGCTCGATGGGACAGCGAAGGGGGGAATCGCATTTGCCTTAACCAGGGAGCTAAAGGTTCCTGTTAAAAAAATTGGTGTCGGAGAAGGTATTGAAGATCTTCAGAATTTTGATCCTGTATCGTATGTTGATGCCATGTTGGGTGATTTTTCTAATCCTTAACAGCTTTTGGCAATCGATATTAGAATGTTTGTATACTTCCTATTGGTGTTTCAAGAAGCAGAAGCAGTGTATCGCCGGTGAATTTTTGAAAAACCGACTTGCTATACAAAACCTCGCCATTGATTTTCTTAGTGAAGGCATTTTTATTTCCAGAACACCAGAATTTTAATTTGATTGCCCACTCTTGCCCGGCTGCTTTAGCGGATGTTACCTGACTTGCTTTGTAAGCTTCTTTGGGGAATTCTCGATTGACGACACCTTTTCCAACGGAGTAGAAGCATTCAGTAGATGTGTCAAATGCCTGTTTCAGTAAAACAGGAGCAGAAGACGGATTGACAAGCACTTCATTTTGAAGAAATTCCAGTGTGTTTGTAAGGCTATCCAGATGTATTTTCAAATTGGGATCCTCTTCAACTACTTTGGTTTCAGAATGTTGATATACAGGTGTTTTCCACATTTGAGGTAAATCTTTTCGGCATACAATTAATAAAGCGATACCGATAATCGAATATATTTTTTTCATCTCCAGAATACCTTTGAGGAGTTGCTGAATCGAAGTCCATTAAGTAATTTTTGTTAATTAATTATACAGGATTTTTTACAGATTGGCAATTGGTAAAAATGTCAAATAAAGCACTTTTTCTGGATCGGGATGGAATAATTAATGAAGATTATGCTTATGTTCATAAACCTGAGCAGATTATCTTTGTCGAAGGAATTTTCGATTTATGCCGCAAAGCAGTTGAAAAAGGCTATCTGATCATTGTGGTGACAAATCAGGCCGGTGTAGCGAAGGGCTTTTTCACAGAACAGGATGTAGTCGATCTTCATAACTGGATGAATTTGAGATTCAGAGAGCAAGGTATTGAGATCAGCGCTTTTTATTATAGTCCATATCATCCGGAAGCGACGGTAGAAAAATACCGACGAGATTCTGATTGCAGAAAACCGGGAGCGGGAATGATTATGAAGGCAGTGGAAGATTTTGATGTTAACTTGTCAGAATCTTTGATGGTAGGGGATAAGCTGTCTGACCGGATTATGATCGAAAACTTACGTTCGGTAATTGTAAAAAGTAAATATGTGCCGGATGGCTATGATATAGAAGAATTAAAAAATGTAGAAACATTTCTCAAATAGAAAGAAACTATGTTAAAAAATATTGATTCAGAAGTAAATCCAAAGTTGAATGTAAAAGATCCCAAAAACGTGAAAGTTCAGAACATTACTAATCCTGAAAAGGTAAGTCTATGGTCCAAAACGTGGGTGCATATTCTTATCCTTGGAATTTTGACATTCCTGATTTTTACTCAGTTCTTTTTAAGTAATCAGATGCTTTATAGTTCGGATCAGATGGCGGGTTTTGATGCCAGGGTGTTTTTGAAGGATGCGTTGGAAAAGCATCATCAGTTTCCATTCTGGTTCAGTTCTCGTTTAGGAGGAATGCCAACTATCGATGCTGCGTTTGGTGACGCAATGTATCCGATATCGATTGTGATATCGTCTTTCTTTTCTATTGCCCGTGCTATCAGCTTCAAAATGATATTACATATCTTCCTGGCGGGTGTTTTCTTTTTTCTGATGCTCAGAAAGGGATTTGGTGTAGCTCCACTTGTTGCTTTGACTGGTGCGATTTTCTATATGCTCAATCCGCAATTCTTTTCCCATATTAATCCTGGACATGATGGAAAAATGTTCGTGATAGCCTGGCTTCCTTTTGTAATATGGCGGCTCAAGGCACTTATGGAAAAAACATCTTTGCTGAATGTCACTTTGTTGAGTGTTGGAATCGGTCTTTCTCTTCTTACATCACATATACAAATGGTTTACTTTGTCTTGTGGGGGATGTTCTTTTACTGGATAATTGCAGTTGTAAATGCTATACGTGAAAAGGAGCTGAAGAAAATCTGGGGTATGAGTCTATGCTTCTGGGGTGCTGTAATACTGGCCTTAGGAATTGCTTTGATTCAATTTTTGCCCACTTATTTATTTGTTCAGCATGCGTATTCTGTTAGAGGGGTAGATCGGGGATTTGAATTCGCATCATCCTGGTCTCTTCACTGGCCCGAGTTTTTGTCAATGTGGGTGCCTGAACTTGTAAATACACTGGATTACTATTGGGGGCAAAACCCGTTTAAATTAAACTCTGAATATGCAGGAACTATGGCGATATTTCTTGGTGCTGTAGCAATAATATCCAAACCTTCCATGTGGCGTATATTCTGGGGTTCTGTTGCAGCTTTTTCACTGCTTTTTTCTCTGGGAGCACACACACCAATTTTTCACATCGTGTACTATATTATACCGGGGGTTAAGAAGTTCAGGGCTTGCAGCATGATAATGTTCTGGTTTTCTTTTTCGACCATTTTGCTTGCAAGTTTAGCATTGAAAGATATTATTGCAGGAAAGTTTGGAGCTTTTTCTGAAAATGCTTCGAAAAAGTGGAAAAAAGGTATTCTTATCAGTATTGCTGCGTGCGCACTTTTGACGATCCTTTTCTCGATGCAGGGCTTTGTGAAGGGACTCTTTAACGGAGTTCTCCTGGAAACAGGGAGAACAAAAGAGTTTGACATCAATTTTTCACAAAAGTTCGTTCCTTTTCTGTGGTTATGGTTCTTCTTTATCTCTACGGCCTTGGTTGCGTTTATGTATTTGATTCAAAAGAAATTAAAGCCGGTTTACTTTGTTGTTTTGGTTCTTATTATAGGTGTTATTGACTTATTAAGAGTTGATATGCAATTTGTAAAACTTTTCGATCCTGCTCCATATTTTAATAGTGAAGCGTCGCTTAAGCCTCTTCAAGCAGAAATGGAAAAAACTCCTTTCAGGTGTTTTTCATTGCCGGGGGCTTTGCCGCAAAATGGTGAAGGTGTTAAGGGCCTGGAGGGTGTAAACGGGTTCCATGATAATGAACTTCGGTGGTATCGCGAATTCAGAGGAGAACAGGATAGAAACTATTTAACAAGTGTAGTTGATTTTGATATGAAGGGGCAGCCGTATCTCAGTTTTGATAAATTGACGGCTGGAAGTCCTCTGTTGAATCTTGCGAATGTAAAGTATATGCTTGTACGATCTCAGGATGATCTTGTTACAATTGAAAATAAAAACGCGCTTGGACGAGTGTCATTTGCATCAAATTTTGTAGTCCTTGACTCATCAAAAATTCTTCAGGCTATAAATAAAGGCGAATATGACTATCGAACAACTGTTGCATTGGAAAAAGAGCCGGCAGTAAAGCCTGCTAATTCAGCAGATGCAGACTTCTCTTCTTTTTCTGCACAATGGAATAAGTATTCTCCTAATTACCGGAAGGTAGAAGTAAATGTACCAGCTGATGGATTTTTGCGGATATCAGAGGTGTACTATCCGGGGTGGGAGATAAAAGTTGATTCAAGGAAAATTGATATCTACAAAGCAGATCTGGCATGGATGGCGGTACCTGTAACAAAGGGGAGCCATGTAGTTGAGATGATACCGCATTCGATAAATTTTGAGAAGATAGCTGCGGTTTCATTTTCATTACAAGGATTCATAATTATTTATTGGCTGATTCTTGGTGGTATGTTTTTTTTGAAAAGAAAAAAACACAATTGATTTTACGAAACAAGTGGATTGGAAAATTTAAGGTATTTGATTTAAATGATATCTCGAAACCTGTTTTCAAATAATGAAAAGCATATGGAAATCTATAATGGTTAAAAAACAGTCAGAACGGGAGTGTTGGGACAAGTACTGGGATAACAATAACTTGTTATATGTAAATAAAATAGTTGAAATGCTTGAGCCCCATCTGACCAGCAAAACAAAGATCATAGAAATCGGTGCTGGTAGCGGTGCAACTTCGTTAAAATTTGCAGAGTATAATGCAAATGTTACATCTTTTGATTACTCTCAAAGTGCAGTTAATCTTATCGCAAGAAATGCCAAAAACCAGAATGCGAAAATGAATATAGTTCAAGGAGATGCGTTTAATCTTCCATTTGAGAGTGAATCGTTTAATATATGTTTTCATCAAGGTCTGATTGAACATTTTACGAACCCTTTGCCTATGCTTATGGAACAGAAGAGAATTCTAAAAAAAGATGGTTTATTATTAATCCAGGTTCCACAAAGGTATTCATTAATGACTATTCAGAAACATATACTTATAAGTATGAATAAGTGGTTTGCTGGGTGGGAAACAGAGTTTTCTGTACTTGAGTTGAAACGATTATTGCGGAAAGCTGGATTTTTGCCAGTGAAATCAGCAGGGATGTTTAGAATCAGGAATTTGGATCGAATACAGATGATTTTTTTAAAGAAAAGGCTCCTGCCTTCTTCTATAGAAAATGCATACCATAAGGCAATGATTGCCATGGAGGATTCGTTTATAGGTCCATGGATCGCAAATGGGTTAATAGTACTTTCACGTAAGTTTTGATTTTGTGGTTAGTTTCTCTTTTACTAATAATATGATAATATGAAAATTGTTTGCTATTCCTATGATGACACAGGTAATCCATGGTGCGGAGGTGGAGGTGCTTTTCGAATAGAAACTGTGCACTCCATTTTGTCCTCACAGGGTCATGATATAACCTTTATTTCGGGAAATTACCCTGGAGCTGAAAAACAGTGGAAAGGAAATTTTAAAAAAAAATTCATTGGGATAGGTAAATCTTATGTATTGAGCAGATTAAGTTATTTCATAGCAGCCAATATACATGCAATATTTACTAAAGCCGACATTTTTCTGGCGGCATTTTCTCCATTTGCACCGGTTTTTATTTTTGCTTATAAGAAGAACGTTGTAGTAGAGTTCTATCATTTGTTAGGAAAAAGAACTATCGATAAATATAAAATATTTGGAATCCTCCCTTTTATATTTGAAAAGTCAATGCTATTTTTGGCTCATACAATAATTACAATGGCTCAGGGTACGAAAGACGAGGTTCTGAAGAAATATCCTGAAAAGAGAGTTTATGCTTTGCCGTGTGGATTTGATCAGATTCAATTAAAACTTCCACCAATTGATGAACACTATATTCTTTGTTTCGGAAGAATCGACATATATATGAAAGGGCTTGACCGGCTGATTCCTGTAATGTCAAAAGTGCTCAAAGAAGTGCCTGGTTATCGCCTTGTCATTGCTGGAAGAGGTTCTGAAGAGGATTTAAAAAGATTACAAACGATTATCGATGAATCACCTGTTAAAGAGAAAATTCAGGTAATCGTTAATCCCGATTATACAACTAAACTTGAGATGTTTAGAAAGTGTACCTATGTGGCTATTTTTTCAAGATTCGAAGGTTGGTGCATTGTAGCTATTGAAGCAGCAGCTGCAGGCAAAGCTATTTTGGGTGTTGATGTAGTGGGATTGCGAGACTCTGTTGTAAATGGATTTAACGGTGTTCTGGTGAGAGATTTCGATCAGAATGAACTGATTAATTATGGCAAAAAACTATTGGCAGATGATACTTTTAGAGCCCATTTTGAAGGAAATGCTCGCATACATGCTTCCAAATATACCTGGGAAAAAATCGCAGAAATGCAAATAGATGTATATCAAGAACATTTAAAATCGGTTTAATATCTTATTTGTACAAACTACTAATAGTATTATTTAAAAATAGCTTCTAATAAATTGAAATCAGAGTTTCGATTTTTTAAAGAAGAGGTTTTTATATAAAGGAATTATTCCAAGCAGACGTGAAATGATTGAAAATAGATAGATAATTAAAATGTAAATGCCAAGTGCTTCATTACTTAAGTGAAGATACTTGAAAAAAAATACAAGTAAAACCTCACGTACCCCCATTCCCTGTGGTGTAAATACTGCAGCGCTTGTTATAATCTCGATAAGAGGTATAAAGGCAATAGTTTCTATTATAAAATAATGTCCTGATATACTCTTTAATATCATTGTGCATGCGGCTATAAATAAAAGCTGTAAAAGTATTGAAATAAGAAAGAACTGGATTAGAATCATTTTATGCTGTTTGTAAGCATATATTCCATTTCTGATATTTGAAATAATTTCGAATATCTTTGCTGGGATAATCTTAATCAGCAAAAGACGTAGTGGTCTTGTGATAGTCTTCGAAAATGAAAGTAGAGCCAAGATAATAGTAATCAGCAGTACTATCCCAATTGATTGCAGAGTATATGATGGTAAAGAAGATTTATCCAGCAAGAAAAAACCATTTATGGAAAATAGCAGTAATGTAATTAGTCCGGCAAACCTGCTTAAAAACGTTGCTCCCCAGATATATGAATAGTTCCCCTTTTTTGATAATAAACTACTTCTTATTACATCTTGAGAAGCTGCTGGTAGGAAAATTGAATAAAATGCACTAATCATGTGATAGGATAGTAACTCTTTGTATGTTATTTCAGGAACATATACTTTTGTTAAAATCCATACTCGCCAAACCTGTATCAATATACTGAAAATGGTAGTCATCAACAGAAAGCCAAAGATCCAAATGGGCATATCCGCAATCAGACTGATTAATTTTGAGTAATCGATTTTCCAAAAAATCCATATTATCGGAATTAAAGAAAGAAGAAAGAAAATCCAGGAGTATTTTTTAAGCAAACTTACCTCTTAATGGTCAAATAAGTGTTATGGAAAATAATATTAAGCGAATGATAGGCTAAAGTCTTTAGTTGATAAGAAAATATTACAGCTAAAAGTTTAAATTTAATAAAGTTTTATATTGGTAATTCGAAATTCATCGATTAATCCTTCAAGTGATAGAGGTATAGTAATCTAATAGCATTCATGCAGCTTCGTGCTATCATCTATATTCATTTTTACCCTTTATAATATAGCACGTTTATTTATCTCAGTAATATAGTCAGAGAGGGCATATTTGTCCTTTATATGCAGCACTAATGAAATTGTAAACTTGTTATCTATATGAAGCTTTTTGTTAATATATATAAACAAGGTATACTGTGTATATAATTAATTATGCAATAGTATCATGTCTTTTGATTGAATTTCCGGAAAAATCAAATAGATAGCTTGAAATACGCTGATAAGTGTTAGATACGTACTCGCCCAAAATAGTTACAATATAAATCAATAGATCAGTATAAACGTTTGCGTATTAGAATAAACAGATTATTGTGCCTTACAAAGGGTGCCATTAAATATTTAGATGGTAAACCGGAAAAATAAAAATTCCAATTTGAATATAAAAGGAAATCCCAATAAAATATTGTACCCGGATGTGTTTTCAAAAAATTACTAAAAGTTTTGATGGATTCAGATGATATGTAGTGCTTTGCAGTTATATCACACTTATCTCTTAGAATTATTGAGAAAATGTAAAATGAAGAAACGTGATCGCCTTAAAAAGCAAGCAGCTTAGTTTTGTGTTAAAATGTGATTCTTTATGCGCATTTATCGCCTTCTGGAAATTGTCTTGGATTACGAAATCATGCATTTTGGGATGGACATTATTTACATATAAAATTTATTCAGACGATAAATAGATCTTATAATATAAGTAACAATCAAGAATGCTGATTATGATTTTGACAGATATAGGATTGCAGATAAAAAAAATAACAATATTTACACAGTGCATATAACTGTTAGTGTATAAATATTATTATGTTTAGTTTAAGAGAGAATAGATTGCTCTAATAGACGATTTTAATTTTTGTTAAATTATCTATTAACAGCAACACCAATTGCTTTGCTTTGTGTATCCGTACTAGTGCTTCCGCTACTATTGTTTATATAATAGAATGTCTGGGTAATACCTGGTATGTATCGTATTTGTACATATTTACCAGACGTCAATGCACCTTCTAATGTGGAAAGCCATTTCTGCCCTTCAGTCGTCGTAATATCAAAAACGTAACTGCTTCCGTCAGACAATGAAACGCGAGCGTATGGGTTTGAAGTTTCGGTGCCCTGATTAACATAAACTTGGTTTACCAATAGCTGTGATGTCCAAGTGTGGGATGTTGCAAAAATACTGCTTATTGCAAATACAGCTAAAATAATAAATGTTTTTTTTAACATTTGGCATTCCTTTCCATAAGTAAATTTGAATAAATTAATGTTACACTAACAGTTATAATCGATGTGTGCAATGGTTCAAATCAATATATTTATCGTACTAAAATAGTTACTGAGATAAGTTGGTAACTTTTGTTAAGCGCTTTCTCATTTAAAATAAACGATAATACCAACTAATGTCAATAGATTATTTACAATAAAAACATTTTTTTCAGAAGTACAGATTTTAACCTTATTTGAGAATACATATTAATTTTACTTTGTTAGTTTCAATTGGCAAGGTAATCGTACGATCTATACTAAATAAGATTCAAAGTTTTGCACGAAATTGGCATTCGTTTGTTAAAAAAAACAAAAACATGTTTTAACGTTTGCGCATTTCCTAACATATCAATGTTTTTTATTTTCACTACCTTCCTACAGAATTTTAGAAAATTTTGACAAATGGTCCGCCTGAGTAGCAATGAGTGAAGATCGAAGAAAATTCTGGAAAACGCAGTACCGGAGAATCTACTAACGTAATGGAAACGGAATATAATGAAAACAGACCGACAATAAGAGAAACTACAGTGAGCCGCTGTAGTTAAGTGTAAATCCGGCATAATCCGTTATGTATGAAATCTGGATCGAAACTCGAATGAACAAGCCGAGAATAGGCCATAGTACTGGATGACAGTGAAGATAGTAAAACTTCACATAGAGAAGAACCTCTGCTTCAGTAAGTAGGTATAATGGAGATAAATGAGAGTGCATGCCCTAAAGTCCAAAGTTTATGTTTTAGAATAGTTTTCAACGGAAATAAAAACGTAATAAGAAAAACGTGTCAGAAAAGCTTTTAGGGTGGTATCCTTCAAGGAAATTAGAACGCCTTTGCATTGCAGGAAACTGTGGGCGGGCATGAATGCTGGCGAAGAAGGCTGTCGTTAAGCGTATGAGGGAAAACTCACTTACAGTTTGAGGTGTTTAGATGGGAGTTATTTTAAAATGTTGTGTATGAGATAGAATTTACAAGGAGGCGTATCCCGAGTATTTTATAGTTGCGAAAAAATAAAAACTCAAAAAAAGGATACGCTCCTATGAAAGAAAATACTTTCCCAAAGACTCAAATACCACAATCTCTTTCGATTGAAGAAATTGCAAGGCAAGGTGTGCAACAGATACTTAAGATATATTTAGAAGCTGAAATACAGACTTTCATAAGCAATCATAGCCATATACGCCTTGAGAATGGATCTTCTGCGGTTGTTCGCAATGGTTACCATGAAGAACGTCCATTTACAACTACAGCAGGGACATTTTCTGTAAAGGTTCCTCGATCAAGAGATCGAAGTAAAGGTGGAGTAAAATTCTCAAGTGCAATTGTTCCTAAATATATGCGTCGCAGTCTAAGTGTCGATGAAGCAGTTCCATTGCTCTATTTATTAGGAATTTCATCGAATGATATTGTTGAAGGAGTCGAGTCTTTATTGGGTTCAGATGTGAAGGGGTTATCACCAGCGAATATTACAAAGATGAAAGCTGCGTGGGGAAAAGAATATGATACCTGGAAAAAAAGAGACTTATCCGATAAACATTATTGCTATATCTGGGCAGATGGGATCCACTTTAATTTACGACACGATGATAATCGGCTATGTACCTTGGTAGTAATAGGTGCATTGGCGGATGGAAGAAAAGAACTGATAGCAGTTGAAAGTGGATACCGGGAAAGCACTGAATCATGGTCATATTTACTTCGTGATTTACATCAAAGAAAGCTTAAGGCTGCTAATCTGGCAATCGGGGATGGTGCATTGGGCTTCTGGAATGCGTTAAAGAATGTATATCCAGAAACCAGATGCCAGCGGTGTTGGGTACATAAGACGGCAAACATAATGGATAAATTGCCTAAAGGTGTTCAATGCAAGGCAAAATCTATGCTTCATCAAATTTACATGGCAGAGAGCAGTAAGGATGCAAATATAGCCTATAAACGTTTCATATCCATGTATTCAGCTAAATACCCTAAAGCAATTGTCCGCACCGAATAATAATTTCTTAAAAACACCGAAAAAAGATTTCCCACATTAAGCAGAAGTATTGTAATAGCAGAGATGTTTGTTATAGGGGGAAATAGGGAATTCCAGGGGGGATCCCCCCTGGAATTTACAGATGCGACTCCCGATTTTCCCCTTCAACCAGATTTCTGGTATTTTAAGGGTATCAACATTTACCTTTAACCAGGAGTCGCAAATTGGAAGGATATCTAATGCATCAGGCACAAATACTTCTCAAGGAAGGTTATTCCCGTACTGCGGTGGCTGCAATTCTTGAGGTTTCTCGCCGCACAGTCTACAATTACGAAAACAATATTGTCTTTAAAAAAGACACCCGCCACGGGCGACCTGCCGGAAAATCCAAATTGGCGCCATTTCATGGGGTTATCGACACCGCTTTGGAGAGTGACTTCACCCTCAATGCTGATTCATTATTTCAGAAACTACAGCGCAACGGCTATACTGGTAAAATAAGCATTTTGCGAGATTATATCAGCAAAAAACGTAAAGAATTACATTGTGTTGCAATCAGACGTTTCGAGACGCTTGCAGGACAGCAGGCGCAGGTTGACTGGATGTCTGTTGGAACAGTTGAAGAAAACGGTCGCACGTTAAAAAGATATGCATTTATCATGAAGCTTGGATATTCACGCCGCAGCTTTGTTGAGTTTACTACTTCAATGGAGCAGAGCGTGCTCTTTGCGTGCATGATCCATGCATTTAAGCACTTTGGTGGCATTCCTGCTGAATTACTCTTCGACAACATGAAAACGGCATTCATTTACAACATCAGTGAAGGCAAATGGCAGGTGAACGTAAAGATGGCGGCATTTGCTGCACATTATGGTTTTACACCACGGCGCTGCAGAGTATACCGCCCAAAAACAAAAGGGAAAGTTGAACGGGAGGTTCGATATGTCCGGACAAGCTTTCTTCCCTCTGTTGGTTCAGACCTGTCAATAGTCCCTACCGCACGGCTTAATGAGCTGGTGGAACTATGGATGGAGCGGGTAGATCAGAAGGTAATCCGTGATTTCGGGCAGACACGTTCAGTGCGGTTTGAAGAAGAAAAAAATTGTTTACGCACTATACCAGACCAGGCTTTTGAATACCGTCTGCCACAATTACTCATGGTAAATCCTGACGGAAAGATTACCTATCAGACAAACCGTTACAGTGTGCCTGTGCAGTATCGGGGCAAACAGCTCGAAGGCTTGTTAGATCTGGTGGATCATAAGTTGACGTTAAAGTTTGATGGCACAGTAATAAGGACACTTGTTCTCGAAGCTGATGGTGCAAAGAAGACGCAGGTTAACCCTGAGGATGAGAAGGAACATTACAAAGCATGGCTTGACGGTCGCGATCTGGAAGAAAGGATAAGAAAGCAGATCTTTGAGAAAAGAAAAAAAGCGGAAGATGAGACGTCTACAGGAGACCCCGCTATTTATGATATGCTTTTTTGCGACAATCAACAACTTCAGGAGACAGTATAATGGCTACAGCTGCGCTTGAAATTCTAAAGAATAATTTGACAGAGCTCAATCTTGGATTTGCACTGAGTTATATCGATACTTTTTTACATGAAGAATCAAGAAAGGAACGTCCGCTTTTAGAAACACTCAGTGACCTATTCGGTCACGAATTGACAATGCGACGACAGAGAGCGGCAAAAACTCGGTTGAAACTTTCACGGCTTCCTGCAGTGAAGTATCTCGATGATTACAAAGTAGAAGAAGTTGAGGGAATTACCCGTAAAAAGCTTGCGGAACTCGGCAGCCTCTCTTTTATCGAACGAAATGAGAATTTAGTACTCATGGGGCCATCGGGTCTGGGAAAGACACATCTATTGTCAGCGCTTGTCTACAAAGCCTGTTCTGAGGGGTATACCGCATATTTTATGTCAGCGCAGGAGATACTGGAGGAACTGTTAAAAGCAAAAAAACAGAGCAGGCTGAAACGTAAATTAAAAAGTTTCTGTAAACCACATCTGCTTGCAATAGATGAGATCGGCTACGAATCTTTTACAAGAGAAGAATCCACACTGTTTTTCAATCTGGTTGCAGCCAGATATGAAAAAGGGTCTATAATACTGACTACAAATAAGTCTTTCGGGCAGTGGGGTGAACTGATGGGTGATAACGCGATCGCAACAGCAACACTTGATCGATTGTTACACCATGCTGAGGTAGTTATCATGAAAGGAGAGAGTTATCGAATTAAAAAACGATCAAAACTCGGTTTAGTCCCGCCAAACCAGTTGTCTTCTGCAAAGTAAAATGGGAAATAATTTATCGGTGAAAGTGAGAAATATTAAATCGGTGTTGACAAGCAATCGATTGTCTTGAGAAGGATAAAGAGTCTTTATTCAGTTTCTATGATTTTCCAGCAGAACACTGGACACATATACGTTCTACAAATGTAATAGAGTCAACCTTTGCAACAGTGCGAAACAGAACCAATAAGACCAGAGGACATGGCACAATGGAAACAACATTACTAATGGTATATAAACTTCTGGACAGAGCATCCAGAAAATGGAGGAAATTAAGAGGACATCAACTTATTAATAAGGTCATTGAAGGTATAAAATTTGTCGATGGAATCGAGATAAGTAAAGCAGCTTGATTAAAAAAAGGGATGCGTGCTATACACAACATTTGACATTAACTCTTTAGATGGCGAAAATCGGCAAGGGCTTTTAAATGAAAGAAAATTTGTATGCTTGGACCTACTACAGCCTTGGTGCAAGGATCGGTAGAGCTGATAATAATACTCACCACTCAGGACATTACAACATTTGGAATTAAGGAAGTAGAAAATTATACAAACACTAATAGCATAAAAAACGAATGGTTGAGGTTTAATTTGCGAATACAAAATGAAACAAAGACGGCTAAAAAGCCGTCTTAAAATGTTTAATAACGTTCTATATTGGAAATTCGAAGCTCATCGATTGAGCCTTCAAAAGACAGAGGTCTGGAAATACCGATAGCTCCCATGCCACTGGATGTCTTCTCTCCAATTTTGAAGACATTTTCTTCGGAAGCACGAGATGAGCTTTGATAATAGGTAAAATCAGCCTTTTGCTCAATGAGAGTGCTATTAATAAAAAGTCTGAGGCCTTTAGATCCCCAGGTAGCTGCAACATGATACCAACTATTCTTGATTAAGGAAACTTCTGCCTCTACATATCTAAAAATATCATTATGATTTTTCATAAAGATTAGGTACCCATTTTTATAGTAAATATTGCATCTTGAACCATCATTACCAAAAATTAAGTAGACGCTATCTTTATGTGGACTATCGTTAAGAGAAACATAAAATTCAATAGTTCCGTTAGGAGTATTATTTGGAATGATAGTGTCAAAACGGGCACTTTCGCCATAACTAAATTGCAATGCTTTTCCTGAATAGCCCACGATTCTTTTTCCTTTAATCAGAGTACCATTCCATTTTTGCATATAATCGAATAATACATTACCTGTATCTTCATTGAAGTGGTATAGTGCAAGAGTATACGTGTCTGGGACAAATTCTTTATTTTCACTTGAGTCGTTGACACTCCCACAAAAAAACATAAAAGGGGCAAACAAAATTATTATGTATCTTATTGCTTTCTTTAGCATATATGTCCTTCTTATTATTATAATAGTGGCTTGTAAGTTTTATGCCAATGTCAATGGCTTGATATAAATTTTCAATGTAATAAGTGTAAATAATATAATAGATTCTTTAAACAGGATGATAAAAGACTAAAGACATTGAAATTGCGAATACAAAATGAAATAAAGACGGCTCAGAGAGCCGCCTTTAGAAAAGTTTTAGTAACGTTCTATATTTGAAATTCGAAGTTCGTCAATAGTACCTTCAAAAGACAATGGCCTGTATATTCCTATAGCTTCCATACAGCAAGATGTTTTTGATCCTATTGTGAAGATATTCTCTTCTGATGTGCGAGGTGAGCTTTGATAATAAGAAAAATCAGCTTTTTGTGAAAGAAGCGAATTATTCACAAAAAGCCTAATGCCTTTAGTTCCCCATGTAGCTGCAATATGATACCACTTACCCTTTTCAAAAGAAATTTTTGCTTCAACGTATTTGAAAAGGTCATTAAAGTTTATCATGAATATTAAGTACCCGTTTTTATAATAAATATTGCATCTTGAGCCATCATTTCCAAAAATTGAATAGATACTGTCTTTATGAAGACTATCATTAAAAGAAATATAGAATTCAATGGTTCCATTGGGAGTTTGGTTTGGTATAATCGTATCAAATCTGGCACTCTCACTGTAATTAAAATGCAGAGCTTTTCCTATTAAACCAGGGACTCTTTTTCCGTTGATTAAAGTTCCGTTCCATTTTTGCATGTCATCAAATAGGACTTTACCACTATCTTCATTAAAGTGATATAGTGCAAGAGTATAATCATCTGCTATAAATTCTTTGTTATCACTTGAATCACAAATCTTTCCGATTATATTAATTGATCCTGTTGAGTGCTGTAATTTAATTATAACATCAGTTGTTTTATTTGGTTGGACATCAAATTTTGAATTCCCATAGTATACGATTTTATTGTGATTATTAAAAATTTTTAATTCTAATGAATGATTATTTCCTACAGGGACATTTTGAATTATTCCAGATACATTGCATGCTGATATCGTAAGGTTAGAAGATATTGTATCATTTTCAGTAAAGATTGTAGCTATAGCTTTGGAAAGAGTATCATTGGAAGAATTTTGGGCGCAAGGAAGAGCAAGTGAAAACGCAAGGTTTTGATTATTTTGAGAAATCCCTGAAATTGAGCATTGCTCTTTACCACCACAAAATACTACGGTAGAGATAAACGAAATTATTACTAATTTCATCATTTTTTTTAGCATAACGTATCCTTTATAAAATTAGTGATGAATTGTGAAGCATTATTATAATTAATATATAATAAAATTAAAGAATAGGTAATTAAATATGTAAATGTATCTTATATGGCAAAGAGTGGTCTGCCTTTGATACTTGATTGCATAAACCTTAATCATAATAGTACTTTAAATTGGTATCCAAATTTCTCTCTTTATCTGAACCAATTCGTTGTAGATCTATGTGTATGTTTGTGATAAAATCTTGTTAATATCTTTTAACATATTGGAGGTAAAAATGTTCGACTTACTAAAAAAGAACCTGTTTACTGCGATCGGTTTGGCTGTAATGACTCGGGAGAAAGTTGAAGAGGCTGGGAAAAAAATCGTGCAGGAAGCAAAACTTTCTGAAATCGAAGGAAAGCAGTTTATAGAGGATCTTATGAAAAAAGCTGATGATGCCCGAATGGCTATTGATAAGATAGTAAATGATAAATTAGAAATTGCAATAAAAAAGTTATCGATTCCAACCAGATCTGAAATTGACAATATCAATGTAAGATTAAACAAACTTGAAAAGAATAATCAGAACGGGAAAAGTGAGTGTTAGGAAAATACAGTACCCATAGGAAAAAAATTCACTATCGGCATATTGGCAGATATGGTGAAATCGTTTCTGCATTAGTTAAATATGGCTTTGGCGACTTGCTTTCCAGGTTAAACATTGAGCGTTATTTGAGTGCTGGAAAGAGAGTCCTTCGCATGAAGCAGGGGGTTCGTGTAGAAGAATTTTCGAAATGGGATCGTATCAGGATGGTCTTTGAGGAATTAGGGCCTACCTTTATAAAATTGGGGCAATTCGCAAGTAATCGGCCTGATATTTTACCTCCAGAACTGGTTGAGGCTTTGGAAAAACTGCAAGATGCAGTTCCCCCTTTTTCTGAGAAAGAAGCTCTTAAAATTATTGAATCTGAACTGGGAAAGCCAGTTTGGGTATTATTTAAAGAGTTCTCCGAAAAGCCATTTGCCTCTGCATCCATGGCGCAAGTACATCGGGCGGTCCTTAAGGATGGGACTGAAGTTGCAGTGAAGGTACAACGCCCAAGAATCTACGATAATATTACTATCGATCTTGAGATAATGTATCATATAGCATCTTTGATTGAAAAGCACTACCAGAATCTGGAGGCCCTCAATCCAATTCAGTTAGTTGAGGAATTTTCAAATGCGGTAAGCAAAGAGCTGGATTTCACTATTGAGGCAAATCATATAGATCATTTTTCTCATAATTTCAAAGATGACCCTTATATCGGTATTCCCAAAGTGTACCATGAATTTACAAGAAAAAAAGTGATCACAACTGAGTTCATACATGGCATTAAGATTACAAATGTGAATGCGTTGGTAGATGCTGGAATGGATCCTAAAGAGATTGCTGCACGCGGAGCATCGATTGTATTGAAGCAGATCTTTACTCATGGTTTTTTTCACGCGGACCCTCATCCTGGTAATATCCTGGTTACTCCTGGTAATGTGATCTGTTTTCTTGATCTGGGTATGACTGGTATATTGACACCCACATCGAGAGAACGTCTGAGTACGATTATTATCGGAATTGCAAACCGGGATCCTCAAAAAATTGTAAAAGCATTGTATGATATGTCCGAACAGCAGTTGGAGAAAAAGGAAGAGCTGGAGTACGAAGTGGCTGAGATGATTCAGGAATATGCATCTCGTTCTCTATCTGCAATAAATATCGGGGATGTTCTTAATAAACTTTCATCTTTACTTACGGCACACAAGTTGAAAGTGATACCTGGTTTTTATCTTCTGGTAAAAGCAATGGTTACTATGGAAGGTATTGGGTATAAGCTGGATCCTGATTTTAATATGATGAAGCATCTGGAGCCTTTCGCCGAGTGCTTGATAAGGGAACAATTCGGAGCACTGCATTTGGCAAGAGAAGGCATAGATTCTCTTCAAGATCTGTTTTTTCTTCTTCGTGACTTTCCTTCGGAATCAAGAGAGCTCCTTCAGTTAATCAAATCAGGCAGGCTGAAGTTTGGTTTTGAGCATCGCGGACTTGATCCAATGCTTCGGAAATTTGATCAATTGGTGAATCGCATGGTATTTGGTTTAGTACTTGCAGCTTTGGTTATTGGTTCATCTATTGTTATTCATTCAAAGATTCCACCGACCTTTTATGGGCTGCCAGTAATTGGAATTATTGGATTTGTTGGAGCTTTTATGATGGCGTTATGGCTTCTCATTTCTATTCTTCGTCATGAACGGATGTGAAGAGAACAGAAGACCGTAAAAAGTGATTAAAAAGCTTCTGAGATGATTAAGCATTTTCTATTTTACAATAATTTAAGGTAAGCAGGGGTAAAAATTGGGCTATTTTCTGGCACTCCATCGCAGTATTGTTGATCCTAAATTCTATAAGGAAATTTTGGGTTTTTCCAGATCTGCAATAATTATTTATTTAGTAAAATTGCTTTTGTTAATTTCTTTGATAAGTTCAGCTGCTCAATGCTATTATTTTATCTTTTCAAAAAAAGGGATTCCCTATACTCTGGAGACTGCATTAAAGGGAATGGAGATTAAAAATAATCTGCTTGATCCAAAAGCCCCGACTCCTATTATACCACCAACATTTGCAGTGATGCCGGCACTTGATCAACTCTTTGGATTTCAGAACTTCTTTGCTTCGGATAAAGATTCTGTAGTGATTATTGATACTGCGAAAACACGCAGTTATGTAATGAAAGTACCTGCGATTCTTTTAGCCCGGGAAAAAGTTATATTCTTTGTTAACAAGCAAAACACATTCGAATTGCCTTACAAGACTTTATTATTTGGAAAAAGTAGTCTCGTGTTTTCAGCTAATGAGATCAGGATGCTTCTGATTAAGAATATTGGAGTAATTTATATCAGCATGCTAATTGCAAATACATTTCAGCACTCAATTACTTTGATCTTCAGTATCTTTTTTCTGGCTATTGCGGCATTCTTTTTCAGAATGGAAAGAGATAGCACAATAGGAAAGTATTTCAGAGCGGCATGTTTTGCAATCACTCCGATGGCTTTGGGAGTTATGCTTATTTCCATTTCCGGGGTAAAAATACTCTGGGGATGGCATCTGTTAATCTTTATTTCTACGGTGGTGCTATTCAGGGGATTGGTTGCGATGGCAAGTAATTCAGCGACTAATGATTCTGGAGAAAGGTAATCATGATTTTGGATATTGTTCAAAAAAAAGGTGATCAAGATCATCTTGATGGGAGGGTTACCATATATGCTCATATCGATATTGAGCAATCCGATCTTATGTCAATGAAACACCCTATTTCATCTATGGTGCATAATGGCCTTCTTGTAGCACAGGGAAATTTTAAAGAGCAATCCAGTTTGAAAGATTTTCTCAAATCCGAAATGGGGATATCACTTGATGAGGATCTTGGTGAGGGATTAGCAGATATGCTTGACAAAATGAATGGAGTTGAATCTCCTTTTGATGCTCAAAAATTAAAGGATCGACTTGAAAATATGGGAGAATTGGAAGAGTTTATTCCAACTCCTGCTAAGATAGTTCCGTTTCATTCTGAGTTAGAAATCCTTTCTCAGGAAGGTGATGTGTTTTTCACCGGTTCTTTTAAAAGTATTGGTAATGCGGTATTGAGTATAAATGCAGTTCCGATTATTTATCAGGCTCGCTATCGAGAGCAGGAAGTCGCAAAGGTTCGCAACGAGATCGAACTGCTTATTTCTCAAATAGAAAAAAGTGATACTTCATCGACCATTAATTCTGTTCCGGTCGCTAATATTGAAGAAAAATTATTAAAAGAGTTTATTCCAAATATGTTGTACTGTCGAAAAGAGCCGCATACTTTTGAGGGTGCTGTACAACAATTTCGCACCTTTATGTCCGGTTATAATTTTAAAGAGGATATTGAACAAATTATAAAAATCATAGGTGAAGAAGAACTTACGCAAAAACATTTCAAGCTGTTGGAACTGTTGTCAAAGAAGATAGCATCAGTTAAAAGGGAGGATTTTAATGCTGCGGAGGAATTTAATAATGAAATTACGAGACTCAAATCTGATGGCTTAAAATAATCGTTCAGAAAACCCTCTCAGTACTTCATTTCTTTAGAACATCTTATTATTTTTGTTTATAAGGGTCCTCAAATGTTAGAATCGTGCATCTGTCATTAGAGTGGACTACTATTCTTACTTTTTCATTAAATCCTAATTTCTTTGCTAAAGATAATTGGAATTGACTTTCTTTTTATGATTAGATCATACAATTCGTTTTCAGATTATGACCACTTAACTATCTGTAACAATTATCTGCTATCTTTAAATGATGACACGGCATTCCTGAAAGATTACTATTGTTCATCTGAAAACATTCATACACTCATCTGTATAATATCTTCGCAATTTGACAAAATTTATTCCTTAAGAACATTCAAGTTCATCTTTTCGAGATGTAGAATATTATTTAATAGATTTGCATTTATTCCCTATAGTATTATTAATATGGACACAACAAAAGTTTTCAATGCCTTACCATGCAAGGCAGAAATCTGAGAATTATGTATCAGGATATTTTACTTCTAGCCAGAATAATCGAATATACACCTATTGGCATAGTGGTATTGCGGACTGATGGCAAAGTACATTATGTCAATTTGTACGCCGAACAGATGCTTAATCAGTCAAGGGATAAACTCCTTGGTAAAATCATTGATGACAGTATATCTGATTTCAAAGGGGTAGTAACCTGGCGTGAAATCTGGAGCTCAATGGTAAAGGGAGAATTGACTGAAGCAAACGTTATTGTCGCCCCCCGCGGAAAAAACGCAATTGTGTGTAAAATAAACGCTTTCAATATCGATGGAAATGATGATTACCCGGATTCTGTAGCGCTCATTTTCAGAGATATTACTCAAGATATTTATATTACAGAACAGATAGAGAAAAAAAATCTCGAAATGGCGAAAATGAATACTGAACTGATTCGCTCAAATGCTGAACTTAAAAGAGTTTCAGAGATGAAATCCAACTTTTTGAGCATCGCTTCACATGAGTTAAAAACTCCACTGACTTCCATCAAAGGCTATTCTGATATTATCATCGACAATATGAAGGATAAGCTCGATAGTGGAATATACAGAATGATAGAAAGCATCAATCGCGCTGCCGATCGTCTTCATAAAGTAGTAAACAACATTCTTGATGTTACCAGAATTGAACAGAAACGGCTTCGGTTAAAACCCGAAATGATAGACATCATTACTGTGATCAATGATTGTATTGACGATCTGGCACAGTTCTCCTTAAAACGTCAAATTACTTTTTCATGTCAGATTCTACAAAAGTTGCCTATGTTTTATGGCGATAAGCTGAAAATGCAGCAGGTCTTTACGAATCTTTTCAGCAACGCGATTAAATACTCACCTGATGGTACTGTTGTAAATATATCTGTTGCGCTTGAAAACGAAGACCGTTTCCATATTATTGTCAAAGACAATGGAATCGGCATTGACAAAAATGAACAAAAGAATATTTTTGATCCCTTTTATGAAATTGGTCATGCAAACCGTCATAGCACTGATTACGCGAAGTTCATGGGAGGGGGAACTGGTTTAGGTTTATCTATAGTAAAAGGTATTATTGAACGTCATGGTGGAAAGATTTGGGTCGTTTCTGAAGGTGTTAAGGAAAATACTTTCCCTGGAAGTGAATTCCACATTGTATTACCAGTACATTCGGAAATCAGCTGGGATGATGATGAAACGAGAGCATTATATATCGAGAGGGTTGATACCTCTGATTATAATGAAGAATCTTTTGATCATATAGATGAGAAGCCAACTATACTATTTATTGATAGTGATCGCGAAGCAGTCGAAATCGCTCGAATGGTACTTGAGAATGCTTTTGAAATATTAGTAGCTGAAACTGGAGAACTAGGTCTTACGTTAGCCTTGCAACATAGGCCCTCAATTATTCTTATGGATTCCTACTTACCAGGACTGGATGGTTACAGGATTTGCAGAATCCTGAGAACTCAGGAGGAAACTCGGGGTACTCCTATCGCCTTCTTTTCTGCAGGTACCCAAAATGATGAAATTCAGAAATGCTTTTCGAGTGGCGCGGATGATTTTATAGTTAAACCATTCAGCGGACGAGAACTTGTTGATAAAATTTGGCGAATATTAATGAAGAGAAAAGAAGAGGAAACTTTTAAATAGTATCTGTGAAATTTCGCCCCCTAAATCTCCCGAAGGGGGACTTGTAAGAACTCTATATTATCAAAGGTTTGCATCCTCAAAAGTCCCTCTGCGGGGCGACGCATCGAAGTACCCGAAGGGGTGGATTTAGGGGGAGCACATGTTAATTCTGAACAACTTTATCCACAATCAGTTTTAGATCATCAGAAAAATCGAGCTCAAAAAGATTAGAAAAGTCAAAAAAAAAGAGGAAGTTAAACTTCCTCTTTTTTATCATTAAATAATATCAATTAACTATTTGACTTGGCGTTCAACGGTTTCTTTATCGACATTTTCACGAAGAGCATCTTTAAATGAACGGTCAAGGTTGATCGGGTCAGCATTAGGATCATCTGTATCCATAATGTATACAGGTGTTGGGTTGTCTAAATATCCAACAACTTCCGCATTATCGAAGACGAATGTTTTGCTTTTTCCTGCGGTTGCTACTTCTTTCTTTTCGATCCAACCGACCTGTCCGCTTGCATCTTTAATTTTATAAAAGCCACCCTTAGTACCAAGAACTTGTAGTCGATCACTAGTGCCGACAGTAGAGATTGGTTGTTCATAGAGTTGACGAATTTCGTTTTTATAAACGCCAACACCATCTTTGTTTGGGACAACGAACTTATCAGCAGCAAAAAGTGCTGTAATAGAGAATGCAACAATTAGTGAAACCAAATTTAATCGCATAAAATTACCCCTTTTTCAAAAATAAGCCCATTTTGGGTCCATTCTATTGTAAGTATAATATATTCTTTTTTTTTTACAACGCCACGAAAAAAAATGTTCTTTTTTACTTAAAATATGGTAGTATTTCGCTTTACTTTGGTTTTAAATCCAGAATGAAAAATCCATATCCTTTACAGCTTTTGTTTCATCCAGCCGACTAACTGGTGTCGATTGTGGTGCATTTTTCAATTCTTCCGGATTTGTTTGCGCTGTATGAGCGATTTTTTTCATGGCTTCAATAAACGAATCCAAAGTTTCCTTACTCTCAGTTTCCGTTGGCTCTATCATCATCGCTTCTTTGACTATCATTGGGAAATAGATTGTTGGCGGATGAAATCCCTGATCGATCAAAGCTTTTGCGATATCAAGTGCATGAATCTCTTTTTCTCCCTGCTTTTTTGCGCTTATAACACATTCATGCATACAGGTTTTCATATAAGGTACATGATAGAAATCTTTAAGTGAATGTAACACATAGTTAGCATTTAAAACTGCATTTTCACTTACATCAATTAACCCTTGTGCACCTTGCAATAATATGTAAGCATACGCTTTAAGGCAGACAGAGAAATTTCCATAAAATGGGGCGATATAACCGATCGATTTGGGATGATCATAGTCCAGGGCATAGGTACCATCTGTTCGTTTAGCGATTCGTGAAATAGGAAGAAAAGGCTCAAGATGTTTTTTTACACCGACAGGACCTGCACCCGGGCCGCCACCACCGTGCGGTGTTGCAAAGGTTTTGTGCAAATTAACATGCATAACATCAAAGTGTGCATCACCTGGTCGAAATTTTCCCAGAATTGCATTCAGGTTTGCTCCATCATAATAGAGCATTGCATCGTACTTGTGAGCTATTCGCAGCAATTTTTTCAATTTCAGGATTGAATAGACCAAGAGTATTTGGATTGGTAAGCATAATGGCAGCAGTTTTATCACTTATAAGACTTTCCAAAGCTTTAATATCTAGTGTGCCATTTTCAGTTGTAGGAACAGATTTAACATAAAAACCGGCAATTGCTGCACTGGAGGGATTGGTCCCGTGAGCTTCATCGGGAATAAGGACTTCGGTTTTGCGATTTCCTTTATTTTTATGATAAGCCGCAATAAGCATCATACCTGTGAGTTCACCATGAGCACCAGCCATTGGATGAGCAGTGAATGCATCCATACCAGTTATTTCACAGAGCAATTGTTCCAGTTCATAAATAACTGTCAATGCACCCTGAGTAAGCATACCACCTCTCCGTAGCTGTGGAAGCAAAGGATGCAGTGATGAGAATCCGTCAAGGGAGGCGATTTTTTCAGTGATCTTTGGATTGTATTTCATGGTGCAGGAACCAAGCGGGTAGAAGTTAGTATCCACACCATAGTTTTTTCTGGAAAGAGAAGTAAAATGCCGGACGACATCGAGTTCGGAAAGCTCACAAAGCTGAGCTTCTTTTGAACGGGTAAATTTGGCCGGGAGAGCATATTTTACAGGAACATCACTTTTAGGTAAACTGACACCCTTCCTGCCTTCTATACTTTTCTTAAAGATTATTGACATACTACAGCCTCCAGGGTTTCAGCAAGCTGACCGATCTCATACTTTGTTCTCTTTTCTGTTACTGCAATAAGCAGATAGTTTTCCATTCCCGGATAGTATCGTCCTAAAGGGAATCCGGCGGCGAAACCACGGTCAATCATTTTTCCCACACATTCTCCTGCATCAATAGGCAGCTTAACCGTAAATTCATTGAATGTTGGGGAGGATTCCATGACTTTCACATTTGGGATAGCCTTGATCCGCTCAATGGCGTAATGTGCTTTGTCAATGCAGAGCTGAGCCGTTTCTTTTAATCCATTTTTCCCTATTAAACTAAGGTAAATGTGTGCCCTGAGAGCGCAAAGTGCCTGATTGGAACAGATATTTGAAGTTGCTTTTTCTCTTCGAATGTGCTGTTCTCTGGCTTGTAAAGACAGAACGAATCCTTCACGGCCTTTGGTGTCAACGGTACGGGCGACAATTCTTCCGGGCATTTTTCTGACTAATTCTTTTTTTGCAGCCATAAATCCCAAATAGGGGCCGCCAAAAGAGAGAGGAATACCCAATGATTGTCCCTCACCAGTTGCGATATCCACACCCTGTTCTCCTGGAGTTTTTAGAAGCGATAATGCGATCGGATAGACAGACTGGATAACAAGTATTCCCATGGAATGACATCGTTCAACAATATCACTGTGGTCGTCAATCGCCCCGAAAAAGTTGGGGTTTTGAAGGATGACTGCAGCCGTTTTGTCGTCGAGAGAATCAAAAACTCTTGACCGATCACTTTGGCCATGCGAAACGGGAATTTCCATAATTTCGATGGAGAGGTTCACAGAATAAGAGTGGAGCATTTTCCGGTAAATTGGATTAACACCACCATCAACAATTATCTTTCGTCTGCCGGTAGCATGAATGGCCATTTGACTTGCTTCATACAACGCTGTTCCACCATCGTAAAGTGATGCATTGGAAACATCCATTTCAGTAAGGCGGCAGATATCCGATTGATATTCATAGATTGCCTGAAGAGTTCCCTGAGAGAGTTCCGGCTGATAGGGGGTATAAGCAGTATAGAATTCACTTCTTGACACAAGTGCGTCGATTGCGGATGGAATAAAATGATCATAAAATCCACCCCCAACAAAGTTTATAAGATGGGAGTAATTTTTATTTGATAAATTTTCAAAAAAGGAATAGATTTCCAGTTCGGATTTACCTTCAGGAAGAGAAAATGAACGTGGACGTAAATGATAAGGTATATCATTGAACAGTTCATCAACGGATTTTACACCACATAAACCAAGCATTTCCTGACGCTGCTTATCAGTGGTAGCGATATAACTCATTGTTCATTCTCCAGAAATGCTTCGTAAGCTTTGGCATCCATAAGTGCATCGTACTCATCAGATTTGAATCCGGTACATTTGTAAATCCAACCTTCATTGTATGGATCATTATTGATAGCTTCCGGAGCAGTTTCGAGATCTTCGTTGATTTCCGATACTGTTCCACTGATTGGAGCATAGATATCACTTGCTGCTTTGACAGATTCTATAACTCCACATTCTTTTTCTTTTTTTAAACTTGCCCCTGACTTTGGTAACTCAACGAATGTGATATCTCCCAATGCATCCTGGGCATGATCGGTTATCCCAACGATAGCAGTTGAGCCCTCAATTTTTACCCATTCATGGGTCCGACTGTATTTGCGGTCTGCTGGAATCATGAAGCTCTCCTTTATGCAAAGTGAACAATTATTGTTGATATCTGTGTATGTAAAATGTACTTATTCTGATTGATGAATTATAAATAGTTGTTAATATTATCGCGACCTGATGCTTTTGTGAAAAAAGGTACTGCGCTGACGACACCTTTTAGTTCATTGCGATCAGTTCTGATGACAAGTTCAGTGCCTATAGATGAATATTCTTTATCAATGTATCCAAGAGCAAGTGCCACCTGTAACGATGGCGAGAATGAACCGCTTGTTATACGACCGATCTCTTTTCCGGATTTATCGACAATCAGATCACCATTTCTGGCCGCGCGTCTTCCTTCAAGCACAATGCCTGCTAATGCTTTTTTAATCCTGGATGAATCCTGAATATAGGCAGATCCGATACATTCCTTTTGGGCAATTGCACGTGAAAAACCGCTTTCAGCTGCGTTTGTATTCTGGTCAAGTTCGTGTCCGTAAAGAGGATATCCCATTTCAAGGCGAAGCGTGTCTCTAGCACCTAAGCCGGCCGGTACTACCCCTTCATTAAGGCAATCATCCCAGAACTGAAAAGCAAGATCTGCTGAACAATATATCTCAAATCCAATTTCACCTGTATAGCCAGTTCTACTGGTGAGAATCCGTTCTCCACGATAAGTGTTGTACTTGAAATGATAGTATTTCATATCGCTTATCGGCTGTGCCATTAATTTTTGAAAGATCTTTGGCGAAAGAGGGCCCTGAAGATCGAGTTTTGCGGTTGTGGAAGTGATGTTTTTAATTTCGGTTTTTAATGAGAGATGGCTTCTAACCCAAGCATAATCAGTTGGTTCAGTTGATGCATTTACTACCATCAGAAATTCGTTATTATCAAGTCTATATAAGATTTGGTCGTCGATAACACCACCATGCTCATTGCAGATGAAACCGTAGCGGCATTGACCAATCTTCATTGTCGCAACTGAACATGTTACAATTTTTTCGAGATCTTCGACAACTCCAGGGCCTACTAGAATAAATTCACCCATATGACAGGTATCGAAAATTGCGGCTTTGGTACGTGTTGCGTTATGTTCTTTGATAATACCTTCATATTGAATGGGCATCAGAAACCCGCCGAAAGGACTAATTTTAGCATTTAAACTAACATGTCTATCGTAGAAGAAAGTTTTTTGAAGAGTGGTCATTGAAAACTGGTCCATTTTTAAAAAGTGAAATAGCAAAAATACAACACTGAATCAAACAAGTGAAACATGTTATAAGGGTTAATCAAAATAATTAGTATCTGTTTAAAATAGCTGTATTTTTGTAACACGAAATTTATCGTCCTCTAAATCCCCCTGTAGAGACGTCTGGCCGGACGTCTCTACAGGGGGATTTAGGGGCCGCGCATGTTAATTCTGAACAGAAACTAATTAATCATAATTCAATCTGCATTCCTAGTTCTACTACTCTATTTGAAGGCAAATTGAAGAACGTTGTCGCATCAAGAGAATTATGCGCAAGAAATTGAAATAAATGCTTTTGCCACCGGAACATACTTTTCTTTTTAGAAATGACTAACCGTTCTTTACCAAGAAAATAGGTAACCTGCATCTGATCAAAATTAACTCCGGGCAGTGAGATTTTAGAGAGAATTTTCGGAACATTTGGAGTCTCCATAAAACCAAACTTCAGGAGGATTTGAATGATCCCCTGGCCGTAATCAGTAACCGTTGCTCTATCATGGTGAGCTATTGTAGGTACATCCTGGTTCTGAATATTTAAAATAAGTGTAGTTTCATGCAAGACTTTATTATGCTTATAATTATGCAGTAAAGGCCGGGGAGTACCTCCTACATTCGCTGAAAGAAATACCGCTATTCCTTTTACCCGAATTGGTTTCAAATTATCAATATCCTGAACGAAAAGGGCCAGGGGTACAGCTTCAGATGCAAATCGCCGACCGAGCATTTTTCTTCCGGTCACCCAGGTGAGCATCATTGCAGAAAGCAGTGTCGCAAAAAGCACCACTAACCAGCCCCCTGATAACAGTTTAAGCAGATTTGCAGAAAAAATCAGTGAATTGAGAATAATAAAAAAGATCCAGACAATAAGTATTATAGATATATGAGCTTTCCAGGTTTGACGTGCTATAAAAATTGCCATAATTGTTGTGAGGAGCATTGTCGCGGATACGGCAATTCCGTAAGCGTTAGCCAGATGACTGGATTCTTTGAAAGCTAAAACAAGGGCAATCGTACATAAACATAGAATAAAATTTATCGAAGGAATAAACACCTGACCGATAGTATGAGCGGAGGTGTGAATAATACGGAGTCGAGGCCAGAAACCCAGTTGCACAGCTTGGCGCACTAAAGAAAAAATCCCTGTAATCACCGCCTGTGATGCAATAGATGAAGCCAGCGTGGCGATCACCACCAATGGCAAAATGAACCAGGATGGTGCTAAACGGTAGAAAAGATTATCCGGAGTGCCACTGGCAGATAGGAGATAAGCGCCCTGTCCCATATAATTTAAAACTAATGATGGTAAGACAATGGTAAACCATGCTGTTCTGATTGGATTTCTTCCAAAATGACCCATATCTGCATAAAGTACTTCTGCACCGGTTACTGATAAGAATGCGGTTCCCATGATCGATAATGCCTGACGATGATTAGTAACAAGCATTTTCACAGCATAATATGGATTTAATGATTTTAGTATTTCGAAGTCCTTACATATTGCGAGTACTCCTAAGATCCCGATTATCACAAACCAAAGTAAAATTATCGGTCCAAACAGGTTACCAACTTTTGCTGACCCTTGTGATTGAATGATAAAAAGGGTGATAAGGATAACTATAGAGAATGGAATAACCAATGGTTGGAAAACTGGCGTGATTACTTTTATTCCTTCAACAGCGCTAAGAACGGTAACTGCGGGGGTTATGACTGCATCGCTGAAAAGCAGTGCCGCGCCAATTATCCCAAAAATGGAGATTAAAAGTCCATGTTTTTTTGCTTGAGGGCTAATTCTTTCGATCAAGGCCATAAGGGCAATAATTCCGCCCTCGCCCTTGTTATCAGCTTTCATCAGGATGGCAACATATTTAATACATACAATGAGAACAATAAACCAGAAAATTAAAGAAACACATCCCAGAACATTTTCTTGAATAACAGGTATTCCATGAGGTCCTGAGAAACATTCCCGAAGGGCGTACAACGGGCTTGTGCCGATATCACCGAAAACGACACCCAGGGAACCTAAGATTAATGAAGCTTTGAAAAGAAGCTTATTTTTATTTATTTGATCTGACGGAATAATATGACTATCTGACATAAAATGTAATACCGTTTTACCTGATGGTTTATTACAGCTATTTTTGCATCAGGCTGTCAGAAAATATAACAGGGAGATACTATTGTCTATTATTTCTCAAAAAGCAAAAAACAATATGAGCTGAAACATTTCACAAAATCGTCATATCTAATAAACTAAAGAACGCAGCAATACGCTCCTCCCTAAATCCCCCCTGTAGAGACGTCCGGCCGGACGTCTCTACAGGGGGGATTTAGGGGGCATGCGAAATCCTGTTGCGATTTTTAGAACTCTGTTATAAAGATTATAGTAAACTTTTTAAGGTGAATTTAGTTATTCGGATAATCACGTAGTATTTTTGTCTGCAGACAAATAACTCAGGAGAAATAGATGTATCTTAAAAAAGCGAAAAAACTGATAGTATCAGGAGTTTTTCTTTTGGTCGGTGGTTGTTACACACAATTTGGATCTCTGAATCAATCAAACCAGGATACTGGTTCGGTTCCAGATACAAGCATTGTTGTTGATTCAACTGGCGATACAGTTAAGGTGGTCCATAAAACTGACACGGTCCTTCAAAAAGAACATGAGATCTGCGTTTGGGAAAGAGATCTTTTGGGATACCCTCGCCTTAACTGCTATAAAACGTACTATCCCCGTAATTGGTTTATTTATAATAACACTCCATGGTGGTATAGAAATGATGCTTTCTGGGATGACTACGGTAGATGTCCCCGATACCATTATTATGATCCAAGTTGTGGATGTTGTCGTTACTCAAATAATTGGCGTGATTATTATACTCATGATTATGACAGGTACGATAATCACCATGGTGGCGGGTATAATCACCATGACGGCGGATCATCGAATAATAATGGATCATCAAATAGTGGGGGAGTGAGCCCAGTAACAAAACCCAGTTCGCCTGCAGACTTAAAGGATTCCCGTACAAGCGGAAAAAGGATTAAAGTGCCTTCAACTCCGGCTCAATCCCAACCGCCAGAACCACAAGGAGTCCAGAAGTCTGTAACTGAAACACCACCTACTCCACAAATACAACAAGGCCCCACTCATACTGGAAATGCTGATACTATGCAGGTCAGAAGAAGAGATATCAGATCTTTGAGGAGCAGATGATTATGAAATTACAAATGACAATAATTGCTGTTTGCGCTACTGTTTCAATGATATTTGCTGAGGCCCCTTTTACGACTACGAACGGTATCGGTACCAGGGCTATGGGGATGGGGAATTCTTATACGGCAATCGCTAACGACTATTCAGCGACATTCTGGAATCCGGCCGGACTGGCGTTCTTACCAATAAGAGAAGTACATATCGGAATTGGCGGTTCAAAACTTTCTGGTGAGACTATGTTTGATGGGAAAAAGACTGAGTATGCTAAAAGTCAGATGGAATTGACAAGCATTGGTCTTGTACGGGCTCTGCCTACAACCAAAGGCGGGTTTGCATTCGCATTGGGCTATTCAAAACCTTATAGCCTGAATGATATTCGAAAATTTTCAGGCAGAGATGTTTATTGCGACACATCCTATATCGATCTTATTCCGGGTGTTGATACAATTTACTATGGTGATACTCTTCGCTATGATCTTTACAGATATTATACAAGCGGTGATTTCGGTCTGTGGTCTGGCGCTGTAGGCTGGCAGGTCGCTGAGGGGCTTGGGTTCGGAGTTACCTTGTCTTATTTACATGGAACTGAAAAATCACACAAATCAATACTCTCACATACCCATAAGGGCTTGTACGATGATGGAACGGAAATCAGTGCGGAAACTCACTATAACGGATACGATTTGCGTATCGGAGGATTGTACAAAGTTAATAACAATCTTTCAGTTGGAGCCCGCATAGAAATTCCTAAAGTTATTTATTACGAAGAGGAAATACGGGACTATTATGAAGATACCTATTCAGGCAAACTGATATCATCCCTGAGCGGGGCAATCGGTGTAGCTACCAAATTGCCATTCGCGACTATTTCAGCTGATCTGAATTTCAGGTCACCAAATCCGGACGTTGATGAAGGAATACTTTCTTATTGGAAAGCAGGCGGTGGAATTGGTATTGAAGTGCCTTTGCAGGCAGCTAATGCAATCATTCGCGGAGGATATCATTATCAGGAACTGGACTTCTATCCTTATGCGGAGTACAGGGATGATGAGCTCTTTATTGATCCAATTATAACTGATGATAAAAATAATTTGCAGATGTTTACCACTGGAATTACATTTATTTTGTCAAAAAGTATTACATTCGATGCTGCTTACGTTTTCTCAAATTATTCCATTGTTACGATTGACCGGAGTTGGAAAAATAATATTACAGAATCGTATGATCGCCATCGGGCGGCTGCGACGATTTCGATTAGGTACTGATGGCAATACGCCCCTAAATCCCCCTGTAGAGACGTCCGGCCGGACGTCTCTACACGGGGAATTTAGGGAGCGTAATTGAAATTTGTATAATACTATAAACAAATGCATTCAATCAGATCTGTTTACAGTGTGCTGATACAATAAGAATAAAAAACCCCTCGCCACATTGGAGAGGGACAAAGGGAGAGGTTACAATGTATGCAGCAAAAGGTAGATAAAATGGGCTTTCATTATGAAGCATGCTTTACAATAGTATTCCTGATGGTTTGACACATAAAACCTCACCCCTTCGTCATCTCTCCGACACGGAGAGGGGTTTACTTGATACTTTGTACCCGAATCAGAACAGTTTTTACTTAATGAGTACTTGTTTTAAACAGCAGTGAAGAGTGAAGTTTGTAAGTGTTTCATTATATAGAAGAATAAGAAAGTAGATCAATGAAAAAAATTACAATGTATACAGATGGTGCTTGTTCCGGAAATCCCGGTCCTGGCGGTTATGGAGTGATCCTGCGTTTTAATGATAGTGTAAAGGAACTTTCAGGCGGTTTCCGGAGTACGACTAACAATCGCATGGAAATAATGGGTGCGATAAAGGGACTGGAATCGCTGAAAGAACCCTGTGATGTGACCATCGTTACAGATTCGCAGTATCTTGTCAATGCGGTCGAAAAAGGCTGGGCTCGCAAGTGGAAAGCAAACGGGTGGATGCGCAATAATAAAGATAAAGCGCTGAATCCGGATCTATGGGAAAAGCTGCTGCAGCTTTTGTCAAAACATACGGTGCGTTTTCAATGGGTCAGAGGGCATAATGGACATGCGGAAAACGAACGATGCGATGAGCTGGCGGTTGAGGCTGCGGCGGGCGGAGATTTGCCTGAAGATGTGAGGGAGAGGTAGAGAGAAAGAGGAGACTATAAATAATTACAGAAATTATGACTTATTTGTAATGAAGTTTCGTGTTCACTTTTGGGTTATTTGTAGTTATTATACCTCACACTTTTTAAGTTCAGACCTCTGATTTTATGGCGAAAAAACTATTAATTCATTTTTTTGCATAGGAACAAATATCGGTATGACACACTCGCCTGAAGTTTAGCGACTATAATATTTTAATTTACCTAAAACAAATTTGCTAAATTTAAGGCTGTGCCAGTTATGGTGTTAATTTGTCCAATCTTTTTTCTACGGAGGCTCCTATGTTCTTCTACTTGGTATATCCAATGAATTAAATATATTCCATTTCCCCTTAATGATTTAGTTCTCAAAAGTAATTTGATACAAATCTAATGGGTTATTTGAATTATCTTTGGTTATGTGCAAAACATGTTGTTTTAGGAAATCAAATTCCTTACAAATTAAATTTAGATGATAATATTGACACATCTCTTCGGTTATTTCGTTTTTTCAGACTTTTCAATACTTTGTTTTCTGTTTCTGGTGTCCAGTATATTTTCAATTGCTCTTTTGCTCGTGTTATGGCTGTATAAAAAATATTGTGTGTAATCATTTCTTCAATTTCATCCGTTATTACAACTTTTACCGAATTATACTCTAATCCCTGCGCCTTATGGATTGAAACAGCATAAGCAACTTGAAAAGGAATTACGGCATTTGATGAAGAATCATCATCTTCATCAGTGTTACCATATTTTTGTACTTTAAAGCGAATAATTGAATTACCGCTATCAGAGTGTCCCATTAACTGAAAATCATAGCCTTCAGCGTCTAACTGATTGATTGCTTTGTTTATTTCAATATCGAATTGTATTTCATTTTCAAACAATTCGATGCCAACTATTATCCCCTTTAAATTATTATATATCAAAGGTGCAAACTTGTCTGACCCATCGAATAAAATTGGGTCATTAATCTTATAAGTATGTATGCCCCATTGTACAGCATTACTTTTATTGTTGCTTTGCAAAAATCTATTGAGATTATTTATTCCATAAAGCCCATCATAATTTAAACAAAGAATAATTTCATCTTTTTCGGAAGATTCGAAAATCGATTCATTCAAGGTAATTGAATAGTTGTTTTTTGCTATATGCTCGAGAATATCATCATCCATATTTCGAACTTTATTCCATAATAAGAGGAGCTTTTGATTATTGCTACGATAAGGCTTAGTCAATTCAAAAATAGATTTATTCGGAACAAAAGACTGCGCTATATTAAACCAATTTCCAAATAGTATTGACTCTATTTGGTAAACATCGCCTACTAAAACTAACAATTTAAAAGATGCTTTAGTTAATACTTCAAGCATATTAGAATTACTAACGGTACTACATTCATCAACAACTAATAAATGATATTCAGTATAATCCATTTTAGATAAGAATTTCGCTATAGTTTTAAAGGTGCAATTAGCAGCATTCACTCTTCTCTTGAGGTTGTCAACTGCTGGATTGGTATTAGCTAAATAGAGCTTGTCATTATCCTTGAAAAAGTTAGATATATGATTGATTATGGTTGATTTTCCTGTTCCAGCAGAGCCATAAATCAATGCCACTTTTGAATTTTCAAACATTTGCCTTAAAACAACTTCTTTTTCAGGACAATCTATGCAATAGGAAAATGTTTGCAACCATGAATCAAAGGAGTTTGAATAGTTTTCGATACCAGCTAAAGACAAATTTTTAAGTTTTTCGATTATACGAAGAGTATCTTCTTCATATCCTTTTATGTAAATATTATCTTTGTAGTTATACAATTTGCGGCTTGTGTGTTTGTAATATAGGGAACTGTTATACAATTTAATTAAATCATCAATGTTAACAAAGCAATCAATTTCTTGTTTAGAAGTGTAAAGCTGACCTTTCGATTCGGTATTGTTTTTTATAAGCCGTGCAAATATCTCCTGTTCACGACTGTTTGGGCCTATGCAATCGAATAAATCAGAAATCTTTGGGTTATGGTTTTTCAATGAAGAATTGAATGGCATTTGATCAAACGGAATACATCCATAATCAAATTGTAAATTTGATAATTTTTCACATTCTCCCTTCCCATACTGTCGTTTTATAACTTTATTATTCATTCTGTATAGCAAATATCTGATTAAGTTGCTCCCAGATTTATTACTTTTTGATAGTTCTCGGCATTTGTCTAATACACCAAGGAAATGAATTGTCTTCAAACCCTGCGTTAAATTGTTTATTATGCTCTGGTAATAATCTTCAGCGGAGTCAATTAACTCAGCAAGGTTTAGTCCTGTTTTTGTTAGAAACTCCATCAAATTGCGATATTCCTGGCTTCCGCTTTGTATCTCAGAATTACTGCAAAAAAATTTAGCAAAATTATTAAGCTCACACGGGCGAATTGAGACTTCCCAGTAGTCAATAATTTGAATTGGCATTTTTTTTCCAAAAATCGGTATTTCATCATTTCTTATAGATAGCTTTACAGCGTAGTTGTGAGGAATATTTAATTTCGTAAAAGCAATTATTCTATCGAATTTACTTGATTTGTCGTTTGCTGTTGTAAATGTGATTTCGTAATAAACCTTATATTCAACAAAAAAAGGTTTTATTTTTTGAATATAATACCGATAGGTATAGTAATTTGACTTTTTTGCTGTTATTGGCTTGTTAATTACTTTCACTATTTTTTCATAATATTCTTTCATTGCAGAATCATTGTTTATTGGAAATGCATTGATATTATTGAGAATTTCTAGGCCAAGAATAGTTTGTGAATATATTTTTATTTTCAGTAAATATTCATAATACTTTAACATCAGTCTTTCTGAGTTTTCTTCATCAAGGGTGTAATGAGAAGCTGTTATTTGTAAAAACTTATGAAATTTATACAAAAAGTTCAAATCACCTTTTGATTTTACATAATCAATTGCCTTTGAAATGTTTGTATATGTAATTTCGATATCTTGGCCTCTACTGTACGTTTTTATTGAAATATGCTCAATCAAATTTCTAAGTTGAGATAAGATATTCTGTGACAATAATCCTCTGTCAATCTTATCTAATTTGTCAATATTACTGCAAATCACTTTATCAATATTGATAATCTCAGCATCTATTTTTATCATGAACATTTTCCTTCATCTGTGTTAAATCCACTTGCTTATTTCGCCGGCCGCTATTTTTCCTTGGGGAAATTAATTACACACAACTCTTAGTATTCTATCTGCAGCATTCAAAAAAAGCCTCATTTAAAAACCACATACTCAGACAACTTTGCGGATATAATCAAGTTTGAACTAAGCTGATTGCTATTAATGCACCCACTCCTCTATGGGTTTAATATCAAGAGTTTTCCACTGTACAATTAATATAATAGAAGTACATAGCGGATATATTGATTTATGCACATTTTTAGTAAATTTTCTTTGGAGAAAGAATAGTTTATAACATAGTATCTCTTCAAAATCCCATTACGTGCATTGCATTTGCAAGGCGCTATTCAGTAATGCTTTCGCAAAGGTATTTACGATTTGTGGAAAACGGATTTTTCTATACTACATGCCGGTGTTCTTTGTTTTGCCGTTCGGGTATTTCTTTTGTAAGAGTCAGATGGGTACTGCGACAATTAGGCATACAGGAAAAGTAACTGTCAGTTTCTATATGTTCAGCTCTATTTGGGCCGGTATATCTTCATCTTGCTCAATGGTTTCCCGGGTTCCGGTTGCCGCTGCATGTTTAAGTTAGTTTCATTCAACACGAAGCGATTTAATTTTTGTATCTATTGACCTTGAAAACTAAGAAATTTGTTTAATTTTTATAAGTTCCTTAACCCAAAGGGTTTATTTTCTTTTAGCATGGGGGTTTCTTACCCCCATGATTTGTGTGGAATACATTGGTTTCCGGTAGCCTGCCTGTAATCCGAAGTGTCTTCACGAAGGGTTGAAAGGCTTATGTAAACTCATAATACAGTGGAGGGATAAAATGTCTCAATCAACGCTATGTTTGGGATTAAAAACACATAACCTCTACAGGGTAATTTTCAATGCGTTAACAATTTACGCAGGGCAAGAAACCCTGCGCTATAAGAAAATAACCCCTTTGGGGTATAAAGAATAAAGCAGATACTTTTCAATTTAAAGACTAAACAAAAATTAACATAACGCGCATACCTCACTGCTGCCCGACAACGGGCCATGTTTTCGGTATGATTGCGGTTTGCTAAAAAACCGTGATATGAACTGATTAAAATTAAAATTGGAAATGACCTGCGAATATGTCCACATTGCAAACCGGGTATTATGAGAATCATTGCTGTAACTGAAAGTCGTCAGAAGGCCGGAGGTCAGAAGATGCAGTGAAGAAGTAGATCCTAAACAGAATTAAAATTATTACAGACGCGAGCCCGGTTCAATCCCGATGGAAATTCGGGACTTTCAGCAATTCAATCAGAAATGAACCGAGCTTTTTTCTTCCGTACATTGTATGCGCAATATAATTAATTGTAATTATTTGCATTTAGTAACACATTTATCGTTAATTCTATATTTAACAAAATAGGCAATGGTTGGCATTGAGTTACTATTTAAGTTGAGATTGTCAATGTGACACATAAACTGGTTAATAGTAATACTATTCTTTTCCATATCCCTCAAATCTAAAAAGGAATTTAAAATAGCAGGTACTCGCCACATTTCTTTTCTGTCATCAATCGTTCTGTCAAAAAGGCAAAATGCGGAATCGACTTTGGTGAAACCAGCTGTTGTAAAACCACTATCAATTTCAAGCAGCCCAAAAGTTCTTCTTAAGTCTGCTCGAATATTTAAATTCATATTCTGCGCAACTTTTTGCATACCTTCTCTCAAAGGATCATTCCAACCAACAAATTCAGACGGAATATATTGGGTAAAATCAGTAGCAGTAAGACATGAATTATGAATAAGCAGAATTATTTCTCCACAATCATTAAGATGCGACTTCCATCTTGTAACAAAAGAATTAATAGAATCGTTATGATTTAAAAAACATTGCAAGGAAAATGCAGTCAGTATTTTATTGTATCTTTTTGTTTTTAAATTTCCATAAAGAGGTTCACTGGATTGTGCGTTCGATAAAATGGAACGTACATTATCGTTTCCAGAAAATAATTTATTAGCCTTTGAAAGCATCTGGGCAGAATTATCAAGTAAAAGAATGTTTACTTGTTGGTTTTTCCTGATTATCTTCGAAGTTAAAAGCCCGGTTCCGCAACCAAGATCTATTATCCGTTCAGTATTCCTGATTTTGCAAAAATCAATAAACTTATCCATTATTGTAGAATAGATACCAAATCTATTTTCGAAATTGCCCCAGGCATCTGCACTAATTTCCCAAAGGTTATTAGTATCTAATTGAAACAATATTTTTGCTGTATTCTTTAAAAATGAGAATGAATTCATATAATGACTAAAATGTAATTTAGCTTTTATTGTTAATCTTTCAGAATATGAGCTTTTAACTTCACGATCTGCAGAATTCGTATAATGTACCACATAACAAATGTTAAATTCATCAATTGGAACATTATCTTTTGTGCAAAATAATGATCCACCATAATATGAAGGCAATGTGTTTTGATAAAAATTAATCTTCTTTAAAGCTGGTACAAGTTTTTTAATTAACGGATTGGTTAATGCAGTTGATATTGCTTGAATGCTTCCCACAATCTTATGATCAAAATTTGAATCCCATGCCCTTCCACAATCATCATTTGAAAAATAAATGTCAATTTCCTCCCATTTTAATATCTTTCCCTCTTTTGATATCTTATCTAAAAAATCAATAAAATAACCCCCAAGAGACGTGTTAGAGATTCCTAAGAAGACCATTTTTCTTGAAAATTCCATATCAGTGAACATTGAATCTGTTGCGCTATTTCGGTCAACGTAGGATCTTGGCCTTGTGTCGCGATTCTTAAAATGATTAACAATAAAGGGCAATCCTCCAGTAATGAGTCCTAAAATTCCTGTAATGATCGATGCGATAATAGTGTCCATTTAAATCTCTTTTAAGAAAGGGGAATAATTTGTAACATAGATAAATATTCCATCGCCGTTTAAGGCTGTATGCTTTAGCTTTTCTCGCGTGTTCATTCTTTATTTTTTTCCGTAATACTTACCGACATCATGCTGGCTATCCATTCAATTGTGCCTGTTTTTGAAGCCAACTCTTAGCATTCTATCCGCAACGTTCCCAAAAAGCCACGGTTTAACCACACCTCAGATAACGTTGCATATAGAATCGATTTGAACGAAGCTAATTGCTATTAAATGCACCCACTCCTCTATGGTTTTAGTATCAAGCGTTTTCCTCTATACAATTAATATAATAGAAGTAAATAGCAAACATATTGATTTATGTACATTTTTAAGTAAATTTTCTTTAAAGAAAGAATCGTTTATCACATAGTACCTCTTGAAAAGTCCGTTCCAGGCATAGTCTTGGCAAGGCGCTATTCAGTACTGCTTTTCGCAAAGGTAGTTACGATTTGTCCTTCGAAACGGGTTTTTCTATGCTACATGCCGGTGTTCTTTGTTTTGCGCTTGGGGATCTCTTTTGTCAGAGTCAGATGTGTACTGCGGCAATGAGGACATACAAGAGAAACTCATTCTTTCTTCTGGTATTTCGGATCAGGTTTAACCCTCGTTATCATAGTTGTTTTTCTTCCCAGCTTATCATATTCGTATTCAGTATAGTTGACCAATTCATATTCCCGGATTTTTGCTTTACTACTTTTAACCTGAAAATGGTAAACCCGATGAAGATTATTGATATTTGTATAGGTGTAATAATCAAAATCGAAAACCTCATGAGTTTTTGAGAAAATCTCGAAACTGTAGCTTATCTGGTTTTGATTTCTGTTATTATAAATATTAAGGCAGACAACAAATGGTTCTTCTCCTTTCTTTACCATATAATCTGCTGCAATACTATCGAATGAGGTAAGATAGTAACGGCGTATTGAGTTTGAATCGATTTTACCACGGTATTCCTCAATAGATTCAATATAATCAGCATGAATTGTATTTTTGAAAACCTGGCCACTGAAATCATTTTCGTTCGGGCATTTTCTGACATCCATGAGCTTGATTCCTCGCTTATCGAATTGTGAACGATAAATACAATTCCTTTTTATATCGAAGGCTTGCTTTGTTTTGTAATTCTCCGTGTAAGTTATCATGCTTTGATGTAAAGTATCTCCAGCTTCTAATCCAATGGTAATATTGGTTATAATAACAGTATCCAATAAATATTTACATATTTGTGTTGTTTTGCTATATTCATATCCCTGTATTGTAAGGTTCTCAATAATAGTATCTAATTGTCCTGTGTTTCCTTTGTAGTAATAAATCCATCCATCGCTCGTATGAGTATATTCACATACATTAAGCATCTCTTTTGTAATCGTTGGTAACTTGAGATTATGTTTTTTGATAAAATATTCTGGCTGAAATCTCTTCTGTGCGTTAGCAAAACAAAACAGAAGAATGATACATATATAGAAACGCATTGTTTGTCCTTTCAATAATATTTATTTACCAGATTTTTCCCACGTGAACAGAAATATTCCGTGTCAAAATCGTAAATGCAATTGGTCGTTTCCTCTGTTAATCTATGAATATGAAATTCCAGATCAAAAATTAGGCCTTTAACGCCAACAAATTCAATTAAAGCAACTTGGCCTTTTAATTTCTGAATGAAATTTGAAACGCGGGTTTCAAGGGATTGTGGCAGACTTCCGGCAGCTTGGCTCTTATTTGTACTTACCCATTTTTTTTGTAGCCATGTCAGATCGAAATTAACAAAAAGATAATAACTGTTTTTTATCCAGTCATCCCGTCTCTTTTTTTCAGCTTCCCATAGCTCTGCTATTTCATCAAGAGCCAGTAGCATCTCTTCACGGGTGTTCTGGTAACGAACATCCACATTCCTTTTTAAGCCGAACATATCGTATTGTAATAAAGATTCATTAAAATGATCTATGATCGATGATGCAGTCGAGAAGGTACTGGTTTGGTTATCGATTACTTCTTGAATTATTACTCTTTTCTGATTTAACATTTGAAAGAGATTTCTTGTATTTTCAATTATACGATAATCAAAATCCTTAACTCCTGGTAATTCCTTGTACCCCAGTAGCTTTTGTACATCGTCCATTGCCTCGAGAGTTACCGTATAAACATCTTTGTCGACTTTTACTATGGCGTGAAGCAATCGAATATGAGCAAAGAAGTCAGCGGTCGCTTTTACTTTCTTTAGACCATCTAAAAATTTCAAATATGAATAAGCATCAGTAATCTGTCCCGCTTTGATTCCAACAATCGCCTTCTCCGTCATATCAAGGATATATTCGCGATTCTTATGCAATATCGCAATACTGTCAACATGTCCCTTCAGTGATCGAAATGACCCTACAGTACTAAAAAGATTACCCAAAAATTCTCCCGATTGTTTCATTGCCATCCCGGTTATCTTATTCATTAGTTCAACACTGGTTATGGTTGATACCAGCTTACGGTACCGGTAGGAGTAAAGCATCTCAACAGTTGCTTTTGTGGATCTACGATAAGCATTCGCGACACGCGCGAGCTTAAGAAAACCGCCATAGTTAATTATCGACCCAAACACATCCTGAAAACCCTCGGTATATTTACCCTGAATCAATTTGAGCATACCAGTGACTACACCGGAACCCGGCAAAAGACCCATTATCTGTACTACGGGGTTATTGAGTATTTCATCTATTGTCTTGTTACGGGTGAGAATAGCTATGTTTTTATTGATTTGATCAATGTAAATCTGTGGTGTGCGAGTTGATATTTGAAGGTAATCATGAATCTCTATCTCAAGTTTGTTAAGCTCCTGCGCCATCGGTCGCAGTGATCCACTTTCCATTGTGAAACATTCACTACTTATCTTGGAATATGATTTTCGCATCTCATTGTATCGTTGCACATGTTCCAGGTATATTTCCAGTTTCTTATAATACTCATTTACCGCCTGAATATGCTGAAACCATGGATTGTCCGATTTTTTAATAAGCTTATCAATTGCTTTCAGGGCGCCATTGATTGCGTTAAGTTTTTTCTTATTATATGCCTCGATAGTTGCATCGTAAACCTGTGTGGTTGAGGACACTGCTGCTTTTGTAAGCGGTTCATCATCACCTGTTTCAACTGATACGTATTTCATCTGTGCATTAGTGATATTAAGCAGGTTAACAGAATCTAATTGGGTATGAATGTCAAATAGATCAATAAAAGGTTGATAAGAATATCTCCCATAAAAATGAGTTACAAGCTCTCTTTGATTACCGATCGGAGTACCATCATCTTTTGTTATAAGAAATCCGATTTCATACTCAGGACTCTCCTTTGGCTCATCATCCTTACCGATGACAACAGGAAAAGTTTCAGCATCTGTATCGTTATCGGATTTATTAATCACCTTATCGCTCTCGCGGGAAAATGTTACACGGAACCAGGGGTAGGGAGGAGTTTGCGACCAGTTGATTGGCTTAGAGGGTTTCATTTCAGAAAAAAAGAATTTGCCGTTTTTGTTATGTAATATGCCTTTGAATTCAGCGATCGTGTCATCATCAGAGCCTTCATCAACGGTTTTGCCATCTTCGAGAAAGAATCGGTCAAGCTCAAGAATTTTGACTTTGACATTTATTTGCTGACCGCACTTTAAAGCAGGACAAGAGAAAACATGCAGGCGCATTACATTGCCATTGAGAGTATACACATCGGAATCAAAAGCCCCGCAGAACCCTGCGGTGTCGGTTTAATTCTCTTTCGTATCTCTTCTGATAGAACGATCTCTGTCATCAGCCGTCCCTCTTTTATTGGTAATTATCTCATTTATGGTCTGAATTTAATCTGAACCGTTGATGTGTTCTTGATATGAATTATTACTAAAACTATTAATAATCTGCTAAACAGAAATTTCCAGGTAATAAAACTGCTGAAATGTTTTGGCCTGCATGCTTTCAGAAATGTTTGTGGCGTGTACCACATGCATTGTCATTTAGACGAGAAATTAAAATTGAATGGGATCACTATTTTTTCAAATTGTCTTTATCAGGACAATTCTGATTTCAATTTACATTATGAATTGTGATAAAAATAGATAAATTTAGGATCCCGTTCCTGTAGAGACGCCCGGCTGGGCGTCTCTACAGACCGGTACGTTGGTTAACGTACCGGCCGTTTTCACCGCAACCAACCCCACAATCCCATTAAAATGATTTGACATCACAATAAATTCATCACGTATTGGTTATCGCTGTGCGCAAGATGGCAATATTTTCGTTGAATACCTATTCTGAGCGAACTGCCCGGTATCGAAACGATTTTTACCGTGAACAAAACAGCAGAAGACCCGAAAGAAGATCAAAAAAGGTAGTGTAGTTATTTTTTTAATGCCTGTTTTTCTGACGGGTCCGATTAGTATACAGACGGCTTCAGTATGTATAGTGACGGGAGATACTCGTATACTGACGGCACATTGTAATATACTGACGGCTTCACCATGTATATTGACGGCTCCGGTTAGTATACTGACGGGCCGGGCAAGTATACGGTTTTGAAAGAGATATTTTTTTTCCCACAATTCATTTGAGTGGAGCATGTTTCGGTAATCCGGGTAACGGCACTGCAACCGATACTGCAGTTTTTACGAACACAGTTGTTTTTGACTGAAAATGTTAGTGATACTGCCCCTGTAGCCATTTATAAGAAGTGCCGATTGTGTAAATATCCTGCTTGTTTAACAGGGCTAAATACAGAAAACTGAAATAACCCATATCAATGTAAAACAATAATACTTCCCTGATCGTTCCTTATTAAAAAATACAGATCACTGGTTCCTTATTAAAAAAATCCAGATCACCGTTCCTTATTAGAATCCAGATCACTGGGGGGGGGGGGGGGAAGTCAGTACGTGTGCCATGGTCCCCCTGGACCATGGCATAATACACAACAATTGCCTTAGGTATATTATTCTTATTAATAGAATCAGCACTTTCCTACAGGTCATAAACTATGAAAATACTATCCCTTGATCTCGCCAATAAAAATTACAAGGATAACGGGATTGTAATCTTTGATCTATCAAGCTCAAGAATATCCGCATGGGTGCACAGAATGTTTGACAAAGAAAAACACTCACGATGTGTTAATTTGCATCAACAGTTTGTGTGGCCTGAACTTTTTAACCTTCGTAACTTTAGTGAAGAAAGGTCAGTTCAGGTCGTCATTGTACATACGATTGCACAGACCTTGTGAATAATCAAAAGCACGTGTGCCATGGTCCCCCTGGACCATGGCATAATACACAACAATCGTTTTAGGTATATTATTATTAATAGAATCAGCACTTTCTTCCAGGTCATAAATTATGAAAATACTATCCCTTGATCTCGCCTATAAAAATTACAAGGATAACGGGATTGTAATCTTTGATCTATCAAGCTCAAGAATATCCGCATGGGTGCACAGAATGTTTGACAAAGAAAAACACTCACGATGTGTTAATTTGCATCAACAGTTTGTGTGGCCTGAACTTTTTAACCTTCGTAACTTTAGTGAAGAAAGGTCAGTTCAGGTCGTCATTGTACATACGATTGCACAGACCTTGTGAATAATCAAAAGCACGTGTGCCATGGTCCCCCTGGACCATGGCATAATACACAACAATCGTTTTAGGTATATTATTATTAATAGAATCAGCACTTTCCTACAGGTCATAGACTATGAAAATACTATCCCTTGATCTCGCCTATAAAAATTACAAGGATAACGGGATTGTCATCTTTGAACTATCTAACTCAGGGATATCCGCCAGAAATATACGCTGGGATAACGAACTAATTGAAAACGCTTCACAGTTAGTAGACCGTTTAGGTCCGATTCTTAAAACCGAAAATATTGAATATCTTGGAATTGACGGACCGCAGGCATGGAAAGATGAAAACAATGGATTTCAGCATGCCCGCGTTTGTGAAGTGCAAACGCATACACCCAGTAAAACCGGTACTTTCGCGACCGGGAAACCTAAAAACTATCTCCCTTTTATTACTTTCTCAATAGAAGTTTTTAATCTTCTGGAAAAGTGGGGATATTCCCGTTTTTCCGGCAAACTGAAATCCAAAGATGTTATGGAGGTGTTTCCTTATCAATCATGGAGAAAATGTCTTTACAAACCATTACCAGCGAAATCGAAATGTATAGAAGATGAAATTGAGAAAAAATTTGAAGAATTTAAAAAGAGAGAACATATCGAGTTTTTATTCAGACCAAACCATGATGAACTTCAGGCAATTATCGCTGGCTTAGGTTTGATACGGCTTGCGAAAGGGGAGGGGGATAAAGTAGAGATAGCCGGGATCCCGCCATTTAAAAAAGAAGGAATCTGGCTGGAGGGATTTATCGTATTGCCAACAGAAATCTCTCAATGAAGGCTGATAGAGGAGGCTGATTTATCAAGGAAGGGTGAGTGCTTTATTTTTGAATGGTTGTTTTTCGGGTAAATTATATTACAAGAACGAAAAGGCAATAAAAACAAGGGTATGATAATTCAAATGTCTTGTAAATATGCATCAAAGTTTTCAAAACTCAAAATGACAAATTATATAGCAGCAGCTATTTTGCTTACCTTCTGTATAGATAGCTTTTCGCAGATCACGCTTGAAAACTATTATAAACACTGTTCATCGTATCCTCCTATCAGACGAGTGCTTGTGAGAAATATTGAAAAGCTGGATAACCTGTATCATACTGATATTCAGAAAGATTCCATTCTATTGTCAAAACTTGTTTACCCCAAAACGTGGATGCCTGGATATGTAAATTATTTCAAAGAACCGATTAGTGGATTTCTATATGAAGCCAGAAAATATGAAAACGTTAAAAGGAATCTGGATCTGATTTATAAATACAGGGAAAGATCAGGAATCTACTCTATAGGAGCTCTTCCAATAATGATATTTGCAGTTGCATGTATTTTTACTGTTCCCTACCATATTGCTAATGGTGATAGTTGGCTAAGTTCACCAGTAACAGAGCCTTTGATGATAACTTTGAGCGCTATTGGTGTAACATCCATGACCATCGCTTGCAGTTATAAAATTACAGCCGAATTTAAATTTATGAAATTGCCTTATGAATATAACGGTGCAGTAATAGTAAAAAGCAGATCGGATTGGTTCAAAGCTGATTGACGGATCAGGGAACGGTCTTGTTTATTCTATAGTCGTCCTATCCATGAGTTAACGTAAGGATTTTGTAAAAAATTTCTGTGCTGTTGTATCTTGAATTCAAGATTCAATATGGTATTTGAGAAAACTGAGGAACTAATCTTTGAAAGTTTTTTATTTTGTGATGTTCTTCCTTACGAATCATATCCCTTTCAGGGAACACTATGATCAATTCGCAACATTGATATCACAAGGTAGGAAACCTTGTGCTGATTGACAGAGAGCCATTCAGGCTGGGGAAAAGAAACAGAAAACTTCTACTACATAGATTGCGAAATGATTCTAATCACCTCATGGGGTATTCTATTAAGAGGCAATATTTTCGAAACCCCTCCGGCAGCAATAGCCTCCTTAGGCATTCCAAACACGACGCAACTGTCAGCATCCTGTGCAATGGTAAAGGCACCAGCATCTTTCATTTCTTTCATTCCCTTTGCGCCATCATCGCCCATACCTGTAAGAATTATCCCTATGGCGTTCTTACCCGCGTATCGGGCAGAAGAACGAAAAAGGACATCGACCGAAGGCCGGTGCCTATTGACAAAAGGTCCATCGGTTACTTCGACAAAGTATCGCGCGCCGCTTCTCTTCAGTAACATATGTTTATTCCCTGGCGCGATGAGAGCCTGTCCTCTCAGAACAGTATCATTATTGGAAGCTTCCTTTACAGAGATCGCACAGCATTTATCAAGCCGTTCCGCGAAGGATGCGGTAAAATACTCAGGCATATGCTGGACAATCACAATGCCGGGTATATCACCAGGAAGCGCCTGGAGAAAGGAATAGATCGCTTCTGTTCCGCCTGTTGACGCTCCGACGACAATCACCTTTTCAGTTGTCTCGGTAAGAATAGTTTTGGATTTCGCGATTACCGCGTCGGCGCTTAACTTGGGAGACAAACTGGAAATTAATGAGATATGTTTTCTGATATCAGCCTGATAGGCAGCCTTGATGCTATCGCATACTCTGGATTTTGATTCATCCAGGAAAACTTTTGTACCAATTTTGGGCTTTGTTATTATTTCAACAGCTCCATATGAAATCGCTTTTGAAATAGTATCAGATCCCTCTACTGTCAAGCTGGAGCAGATGACAACCGGAACAGGGTGCTGTGTCATAATTTTTTTAAGGAAAGTAAGCCCATCCATTCGCGGCATCTCGACATCCAGAGTTATAACATCCGGTTTTTCTTTTAGCATCTTATCTGCCGCCTGATAAGGATCTGCAGCAGTATCCATCACCTCGAGCTCAGGATCTTCACTAATTATAGATGAAAGAGTTTGCCTGACAACAGCTGAATCATCAACAATGAGAACACGTATTTTTTTCATTTTATTTTCCTGACTTTCCGGTAGATAGTCATTTGCACCTGTTCAAGGGGCAGATCTATACCGGAAAGTGTTTCTGAGTGACCAATTATTAAAAATCCACCTGGAGCAAGAAGAGATGTCAAGCGACGTAAGATTTCTTCCTGAAGTTGTCTTTCAAAGTAAATGAGTACATTACGGCAGAAAATTATATGAATGCCAATAGGAATATTGTAATGCGGGGCTATAAGGTTTTGCGAAAAAAATTCTGTGTATCTGCGGATTTCCGGGACAATACGAATCGCATGTCTCCGGGGATCTTTACTTCGCATAATATAGCTGCGGTATTGCAATGGAATTGTTGAAATTGATTTATTTGAATAGATTCCTTTTCTTGCGAATTCAACTATATCGTCAGAAATATCTGTACCGAAGACTTTTAATTGTGGATACAAATTGCCATGCATCTTAAAATAATCATAAATTGTTATTGCAATGGAATAGACCTCTTCACCTGTAGATGATGCCGCGCTCCAGACTGTTAACGTTTGATTAAACTCATTTTTAAGTATCTCTGGAAGCAGAACATCTCGCAAAGCAATGAAATGAGTGTTTTCTCTGAAAAACTCTGTCTTATGTGTCGATACAATTGTTGCAAAATGATCCTGCTCTGAAGCTCGTCCATCTGTACTAAAAAGAAAATCCATGTATTGCTTAAAAGAGGAAAAATCCAACTCCGCTATTCTTTTCTGAAGACGGGATTGCAACATCACTTGCTTTGATTGAGGCATACGAATGCCATATTGCTTTTCAATAAAGCCGCTTAAAACCCGGAACTCCTTATCAGTGAGCTCTATCAAATTATACTCTCCTGTTTTGTACATACCATTAATTGTACAAATTAATTACATGTTTACTCAATAAAAAAATAGACTTCGTCCTGAAATTAGGGGGCTTAAAAAAATATACAGCGCCACCAAATTCGAGACGACGTCAAAAAATAAAACTGATTATAGAAAAGCCAGTGCTTTCTATAACCAGTCTTAACAAACGCAAAAATGTGAATTAAGTGATTTATTCCTGTACTTCTTTTACCTCAGATGCGGCAACCAGTTCCTCTTCAGAAAAGATTTTATCGCTATTCAGGAGAATGATAAAATTGTTGTCCTGTTTTCCAATTGCAGTGATATAATCGATATTTAAATTCATCCCGACCTTCGGAGGCGGTTCAAGTTGTGACTTGTCTAACATTATCACTTTTTTTGCTGCATCAACGAGAACCCCAAGTGTTACTTTTCCCTCACCGTACTCTGTATCAATGATGATAATGGCGGTTTCAATTGACCGATCTTTTTCAGACATGTTGAGTTTTTTGCGTAAATCAACAACCGGTACAACACTGCCCCGAAGGTTGATCACTCCGATCATTGATTCATTTGCTCCGGGAATTCGGGTAATCTGTGTTAACTCCAGCACTTCATTTATTCGGAGGACATCAAATGCAAATGTTTCCTCTCCTAATTGAAAAGTCAGATATTGACCGGATTCCTTTAAAATTGCGACTTCTTCCATAGTATATCATCCTTATATTCTTTGAAAATTGTTATCTTCATCATCACCCATGTTAATAGCGATTCCGGTTTTCTGATTCGGTTCACTAATTTCTTTTGTCATGTTGTACGATGGTTCTGATTTTGTTTTTGGTGATGTGGTATGTGTGTCAGGATGAAAAGTGGGTACATGTTCCTGATGGCTTATCTTGTGAATTTTTTCGGATTTACGATGATAGCTGCTGTTGCCAACCTGGAAAAATGACAACCGGTCTCTGAGTCCTTCGGCCTGAGAAGAAAGCTCTTCAGATGTGGATGCGAGCTCTTCTGATGCGGATGCGTTGGACTGTACAACCTGATTAAACTGCTGGATTGCTGTGTTTACCTGTTGTATACCTTTATTCTGTTCCGCGCTTGCGGCATTGATTTCAGCGACAAGTTCTGCTGTCTTTTGTATATCAGGAACAATTTTATTGAGCATTTCACCAGCTTTTTCAGCAACATCGACACTGCTTTTTGAGAGTTTACTTATCTCTTCAGCGGAATCCTGACTTCTTTCAGCAAGCTTCTGGACTGCGGACGCGACAACTGCGAAACCTTTTCCATGTTCTCCTGCCCGTGCAGCTTCGATCGAGGCATTAAGAGAAAGCAGATTTGTCTGGCGGGCGATCTCCTGAATAATTGAAATTTTATCAGCAATTTGTCTCATAGCATCAACGGTCATCTTAACAGCTTCACCACCTTCTTTAGCATCTGATGAAGATTTCATGGCGATCTTTTCAGTCTGATTCGCGTTATCTGCATTTTGACCAATGGAAGCGGTCATTTCTTCGATAGATGCTGATATTTCTTCTACCGAAGCAGCCTGCTCGGATGAGCCCTGTGAGATCCCTTGTGAAGCAGTAGAAAGTTGAACGCTGCCTGTAGATACATTCTCCGAAGCTTCAAGAGAGAAAGTTATAGTTTCTTTCAATTTATCGGTCATCATTTTCATTGATCTTGTAAGAATCCCGGTTTCATCACCAGCTGTCAATGCATTCTGATCAAATGTTACAAGGAGATTCCCTTTTGCCATTTCATTCATGGCAGCAACACCCTGGTTAAGTGGACGGGTGATTGAAAAGGTGAGAAACAGTCCGACTATTATTGATAGTGCAACACCAATAATCATTATTGTTGTCATTAAAAATAAGGCACTTTGAGCCGTTTTTTTGTTATTTTTTTCTATATCAATTGCAACATCTGTTTTAAGTTTGATCATTTTCAAAATGACCTCTTCTTCTGAGCTACTATTCTTTTCAAATTCATTGTCAATCAAAGCGAACATTTCTGCTTCTTTATTATCTTTAGAAAGAGCAAACAGAGTGCTGAGGTTCTCTCCAATTTTAGCTCGCGCATCTGTGAACTCCTGAACAACTTTTTTTCCTTCTTCTGTTATAGCTGTAGCTGCGAATTTATCAGTTGCATTTGCTATTTTGTTTCTATTTGACTCAATTTCTTTAATTATTTTTTCTTTATTTTGCGGGTCTTTTGCTCGTGCGAGATCTCTGATATCCCGCGTTACCATCTCAAATGACATTGAAAGTTCTACCAGATCTGCTAATGGTATTGTTGCTTTTTCGTAAAGGAATGTCCCATTATTATTAATAGTATTCATTTTTACGATACCATAAACACCAATGATAATAGAAATCGCAGCGACTAATAGAAAACCACCTATTAATTTAGCCCCAATCTTTAGTTTTTTAAACATCTCGGTTCTCCTTTAGAGTAGAATAAAATTTAAACAGTTGTGTTTATAATTGGTTTAAGTTCATTTTCAATATTCAGAAATTGTTCGTTAACTTTTTTTGCAAGGTTATTAGCATCGAGGATAAGAGCAATTCTACCATCACCAAGTATTGTCGCACCCGTTACATCTTTTACGTTCGCGAACAATCTGCTGGTAGACTTTACAACTGTCTGATGTTTCCCCTGGACACTGTCTACCACAAACCCGATAATTTGTTCATGAGTATTCATTATTATGATCTGTTGATGTTCAGGTGATTTGCCGGGAATATCTAATAAAGATCGAAGGTAAACAAAAGGTATTAGAGTATCTCTTAATTTGAGGATATTCTGACCACCCGCAGCTTTCTTGATTTCCGGAGTGAGTTCGAGGCATTCAGAGACTGTAGAGATGTTGACTACAAAGAGCTCATTGCCTACGGTGAAAAGAAGGCCATCGATAATTGCCAGATTAATAGGCAATTTCATTTTTGTCGTAGTCCCGATACCTTTTACAGATTCAATAAAAACTTCGCCCCGAATAGCATCAATATTTCTTTTGACAACATCCATTCCAACTCCGCGTCCGGAAATGTTGGTTGTTTTCTCAGCTGTTGAGAAACCCGGTATAAAGATAAGTTTGAAAATATCAGACTCCGTCAGCGTATCCGATGAAGAGACGAGACCTTTTTCAAGGGCTTTTTCCAGAATCTTCTGTGAATCAAGTCCTTTCCCATCATCGATTAACGATATGATTACATGTGATCCAAGATGCTCCGCTTTGATTGTAATCTGTCCGGTTTCCGGTTTACCTGAAGCAATTCTTTCTTCATGAGATTCGATTCCGTGGTCTATACTGTTACGAATCAGATGCATGATAGGATCTTTTAAGTTGTCGATAACTGCTTTATCAAGTTCAGTGTCACCGCCGACGATAGAGAGTTTTACTTTTTTATGTACTTCTTTTGCTACATCACGGACCAACCGCTGCATCGAAGTAAATCCCTCTTCAACAGGAATCATCCGTATCATCATTACCGTATCGCGCAGAGAAGAAGTCAATTTTTCCAGATACTCGGTAATAGTAGTGAGTTCCATATCTTTTTGCGCGCCCGAGTATTGCGTAAGCCTTGCCTGTAGCGTTACCAGTTCACTTACAGCATTTGTCAGTACATCAAGTTTTTCATTTTGAACGCGTATAGATGTAGTGGCACTTTGGGATTGAATATCGGATGATATTTTTTTTATGGTGTTTTGTTCAAAAAGCGCTGATGCCACTTTTTCATTTGATGTAAATCCCATTTCCACCGCGCGTTCACCAAAAAGTTTTCTACTATCGAGAACTGTCTGGATTTCTTCCGCAGTAATATCACCTTTTGACAGGAGAATATTACCAATCATAGGAATGGAGATTTCATTTGTTTTATCAAGATTATCATAAATCACACTGATCGATAATTCACAGGAACCTTCCACAAAGATAAAAATATCTTTGATCTCGTCGATTGAGGCGCCAGTAATTAAAATACAGGTCCAGAATGTATAGCACAATTCCGGATTGATTTCATCGATAGGCGGAACTGCTTCTTCATGAGTAAAACAGTAGATTTCTCCAAGTGCTTCCAGATTTTTAAAAATGACAACCGGATTTATTCCTTTTGTAAAAATCGACTGATCGGGTTTGAAGTAGATTCTATAAACTTTGCGTTTTTCAGAATCCATATTACTTGAGCTGTTTACTTGTGGTTCCGGAGTTAAATCTGATACAGATGTCTTCGGGATAAATACATTAATGCTATCAGTAAGAGATGTTTCCCGTTGTGAATCTACATTCTGATTAGTATCATCACACAAAACCTTTAAATAGTCTAAAGACTCGAGTGATATTGAGATTATCTCCTGATTGATTCCCAATTTATCATTTCTGATAAGATCGAAGAGGGCTTCGAGTTTGTGGGCGAATTCAGATAATCGGGTAAATCCAAACATTGCGCCGGAACCTTTTAACGTATGCAGTTCTCTGAAAATTTTATTGATCAACTCTTTGTTGTTCGGGATAGATTCCAAAGAGACCAGATCATTTTCGAGTGCGATAAACAGTTCCTGGGCCTCTTCCATAAATACCTTTTGAAAAGAAGTATTCATAATCAAGGCTCCTTCTTGAGTTCAACAGCACTGGTTAATTTTGAGAAAGGACAATCAACTTTATCTATCCGTGTGCATTTACATCTTAAAAGAAACCCGCTCGCCTTTATAGTATTAAAAAGCTGGTCAGGAATAGTATTCTGACTGAATTGCAATTTACGACCAGTACTATGAAGAGAATAACAGAGCGAACTGATCAATTGAACAAATGTGATATCGCAATTCTCTGTATTTTCGATATTGAGTACAACCGGGAAATTGCTGGCAGCAGCTTTCGAAAATATGGAATGGATCTGATTAATTGAATCAATATCCGCTGATCCTTCAATAGTGATGACGGCTGTTTTGTTGATAATTTTAAAAGATGGGTTTGACATATAATTAACATGCCACTTTCTTGAGGGTTTGGAGCAGATTCTCCGGAGCAAACGGTTTCACAATCCAGGCTGTAGCTCCGGCCTTTTGTCCTTCCTCTTTTTTTGATGCTTCAGATTCTGTTGTCAACATTATAATTGGTAAAAATTTATTAAAAGCCCCGCTCCTTATCTTTTTTATCAGTTCAATGCCATTCATATTCGGCATGTTCAAATCAGTAATTATGACGTTGATATCAGCGGTAAATTTCGAAAGAGCATCAGCTCCATCCACAGACTGGACAACGGTATACCCCTCTTCAGTGAGCGTAAAATCAATCATTTGACGCATCGAAGTTGAATCATCCGCAATAAGAATTTTTTTACCCATTATGAATGTCCTGGTTATTTATGTCAAATTTTATTCTGGTCGGTAAACTTTTTTAAAATATCCCGTTCTGATTCCATTGTATACTGCTTCATTAGTGAATCAGTGGTAGACAGTTCTTCTGCAGAGGTTGATTTAGGATCGATTTTCAATAATCCATCTATAGTGTTGGTTAATTCATTTTTAAGGAGTTCAAGCGGAGCTATTACGTGTTCAATCTGTTGACGAGTAATATCCTGAAATTGAATCGATACCACAACCTGGCTGATTTTTTTTGAGAGCCCCTCGGCATCTTTGGCGATGGTTTGTATCTTTTCAGCGGTATTCTGCAATGTATTACCGATTTTGCCTATTGTCATACTGAACAGTTCATTGGTACTTGCTTCGATGGTTTTCGAATGTTCTTGTACTGATACGAGTTCATGTTTTATTTCATTGACCTTCGTAGTAAGATTTTCATTTATTTCAGTAATTTCATTTATTGAAGTGTTTGATTTTTTCGAAAGCACGTTGATTTCTGCAGCGAGTACTTTGAATCCCCGACCAGTTTCACCACTGCTGGCGGCTTCAATTGATGCGTTCAAAGCCAGAATGTTAGTGGTTTTTCCAATTTTAACGATATTTTCTGCAAATGCATCGATTTTATTAAGTTGCTCCAGAACTTCTGAAATCATCTCGATTGATTTATCAAAATATGATGTTAATGTTGAGAAATTTGATTGTATTTGTTGCAGATTTTCCTGTGTCTGAGATAAAATATTTCCGCCTGTATTTTCAGAGATATTTCCAAAGAGCTCCTGTACTTCATTGAGCTGTTTCTTTGCTTGACGACTGATTCCCATAAAGGCTTCGGTAAGACCTCCGGCCGCCTCATCGGTTTGCTTGATAACTGATTGCAATTGTTCATTTAGGACCGGGATAATCTGTAACTTGTTTTCTAAAGATGAATCGATACGGCTTTCAAGAGTGGCAAGGTACGATTCTAAACTGCCGACGTTTTTATTGTCAACAGGTTCCGGTTCTTTTTTCGGTTGTGTCGGAATCAATGAGATGACATACGAAATTGTGAAAACGGTAACAATAACTCCAAAGAGTAAATTGCTATTAAGGAACGAAATTGTAAAACCGCCAGCAATTGCTATGGGTTGCAGTATTTTCGGGATCAGTATTTTTCTAAAGGTAACCAGCATATTCATCCGCTTTGAAAAGTGAAGTAATGGTATAGTGTACAATGGATAGTCAGAGATGTCAATGCAAATAATAAGTTTATTTTTAATAAAAAAGGTAAGAGCGTGTCAGAAGAAACCTGTAGATAGAGTCAGAAGTGAATTTACTTATAAAGTAATATTGAAACAAAAAACGTATTTCTGAATTTACGGTAGACATGGGTATTCAGTAACCGAAAACTGCGGACAAACAGAGATAAAGAAATTGCAAGGTAATCCGTATTTGACAAATTTATCATTTAATCTATATTGATTAGAGTTAAACAAAATGTGCGTTTACTTAGATGAGAGCACGATAAGGACACAATTAGCTCTATAAATCTTTTATGCAAAGAGTAAGAACGGAATGAATAAAAATAAATATGCAATTTTTATTGATGCGGAAAATCTTACAAGTTGGATCAAAGAAGATGGCCCATCAAAACTGGTTAAAGACTTAAGTTCATCTGGTCAAGTAATAGTGAGAAGAGCATATGGCAAATGGACGAATTCGAATTTAAATCAACTCCAGGAAATATTGAATAGAAACGGATTTGAATTGTTGCATAATTTTCATCCGGTAAGTGGCAAAAATTCAAGTGACATTCAAATGACTGTAGATGCAATGGAGTATGCCTTAAAGTTTAATGATATTGAGTGGTTTGTCCTTGCAACTGGTGATTCCGATTTTTCACCTCTCTTTAGAAAAATACGTGAAATTGGAAAAGAAGTTATTGGAATAGGACCGAAATCGCCATTAAGTGAATGTGTAAAAACTTCCTGTTCTCGATACATGTATACATTTCGTGATAAATCTTTAGAAGAAGATGTAATCGCATTGGAAAAGGAAGATGCGGAAGAACTGCTTGAATCAATAATTTCAAAAAATGATTCACCAATAAACCTTTCCAGTTTAAAAAATCAAATGCTTCAGGTTGATTGTGCATTCAATGAAAAAAGATTTGGATTTAAAAATTTCTCAAATTATGTAGAATCAATAGATTTTTTAAAACTCGACAATGATTTGGTAAGATACAATAAAAAGACAAAAAAGAAAAATAATACTGAAGAAACTTTAAATTTCCCGATTGATACAAGAAGTAATTATACAAAGATTCTTAAGAAAAAGGATTGGTATATTATCCCTAAAGCACTTTTAGAGCAATTGTATAAAAAGGCAATTTTATTTAATGCAATGACACGGGAATCGATTGTCAACAATTTACTTGCATGTAATTTTGAAGGTACATCTTCAAGCATTGTCAAAAAAACTCTCAATATTTTTTTTAAATCAAAGTTAGTTAAAAAACAGCCATCCGTCGATGAGGAAGAAAAACAATGGAAAATACTCGAAACGGATGAATTCTTTCGGAAAATTGACATTGCAATGTTATCCCGGTTGATTTCAGGAATAAAAGAAATTAATGATGAAGTAAGAAATGATAATCTAAAATTATTATGTTATGGAAAATATTCAATGAATGAATTTGATGAAGTGGTTAAGCTGGCTGAAGGGAATATACCAAATAAAGAAGAGTGGACCTGAATGTTGAGCATTGATTTAATCAAGTATGAATACGTATCACGCCTTTACAGGGCTATGATTTTTTTCGAGTCGTATAAAACCAGGGGCATTACCCCTGGTTTAAATTAAAGTCACCCCTTTGGGGTTGTGGTATGATTCACCATCTTCATTATAATTTCAAAATTTCAGGGAAATAAAACGAAAAATCTGCTCTGCATGATAGAGACGTTCAGCCGGACATTTCTACGCCGTGCACAACAAATTTTAGCACTACACGTCATTGGAGGATTCTGATTATTAAAAAAACATTAATAAAAAGATAATTAAACATGGAATGTTTCTATTTCATACACCTGATAATTGTTTCGCAGGCCTCTTCCAGAGTCAGATAAGAATTATCAATAGTGACATCAGCGTACTTTTTGTAGAGAGCAAATCGTTCGTAAAACAGATCTTCAAAAGTCTGCTCCGGACGCTTCGCCAGACCGCGTGTTTCGAAATCATTGACACGTTCAAGCAATGTTGTCAATTGAACATGAAGGAAAACGGCAATGCCGCTTAATTTAAGGTGATTCATCGCTGCGTCACTGTAAGCCGCGCTGCCTCCGGTAGAAATCACATGATTTGTACAGTTAAGTTTAAGAAGAGTATTCTCTTCAATTCTCCGTAGCCCCATGTAGCCATCAGAATCGATTATTGTCTGGAGCGACCGTTTCTCAACTGTCTGTATCAGAACATCGGTATCGATAAAATCGAGTGATGTTTTCTTTGCAAGTAAAACTCCGATGGTGCTTTTGCCGCAACCAGGCATACCTATGAGAACAATGTTGGATTTTTTCATATTCAATTAATGCTGCTTTATCTATGCTGTCTGCAATGAAAAATTTGTCAATTTATATAACCGCTCTCTCTTTAATTGTACTCAGGATAAGAGGCTAAATAGACTGTGTTCAAATAAAAACCTTAAAAAATGCTCAAATTTCAATAAGAGACACCCTCCTCCAAAGCGGACCTTTTCGGAGGGAACAAATGAGCGATATTTATAAGGGAATCTCATTCTATTATAAAAGAACAAAAATTCCTGTCTAAAATAGTTTCAATCTCCTTTTGAACATACTATTTACTCCGGCTAAGAACTATTTTTTGAGAAAAATAAAATATTATTAATTAGGAATCGACCAGATGAATAGCACTAATGAAACCCCTAATCCGGAACATGAGCATTTTTTAAAGCTCGCCAGGGCAAAGATGCCATTCGGAAAATATGCCGGTACCAGGCTTGTTGATCTTCCTGAACCCTATGTTGTATGGTTTTCAAATAAAGGGTTTCCACCAGGACCGCTTGGTGAAATGCTCAGGGAAGTATATGAGATTAAACTGAATGGTCTGGAGTACCTCTTCGCGCCATTCAGAAATCAAGATCCAAAGTTTAACATTAAAAAATAGACAGATCATGGATAAAAAAGCAGAAGTTGAAAAGTATTTGCAAAAGCATACTGCAAACAGCACTGTTTTCATGGAGAAATTTACCAGTTATTATAATTGGCTTCTTGAAGAAAATCAGAAGATTAATTTGATCTCCCGAAAGACCGATCCGGAAGATATCTGGACACAACATTTTCTTGATTCTCTTCTATCAATAGAATGCGTTGATTATACAGGAAAAAAAGTCCTGGATTTCGGGACCGGGGGTGGCTTTCCGGGAATTCCGCTTGCGATTATTTATGGAGACTCCCGGTTTACACTGCTTGATTCTACAAAGAAAAAAATACAATCTGTCAAAAACGGTGCTTTACGGCTGAATCTTACAAACTGCTCTTTTCTTGATATCCGATTAGAAGATATTCCAAAAGAGTATTATGGAACTTTTGATATCATTGTAAGCCGTTCGGTACGAATTCTTCCGGAGTATAAAAAAACCGTTCTGAATCTCCTCAAGGAGAGTGGAAGTCTTGTTTTGTATAAGAGTCAGAATCTCGAGGATGCTGAACTCTTTCCCAAATATAAAGTTTACGATGTGAGTATGCCTCTCATTGGCGAAAGAAAAATTATTATTATAAAAAAATCTGAATGTATTCAATGACAGTAGAGACGTCCGGCCGGACGTCTCTACAAGGGTTTTAGGAGGCGCACATGTTAATTCTGAACAGAAATAATTATCTTAGGAGTAAAATATGAATACCGATGAGGTCAGAAATGCGGTACAGGAAGAATTAAATGCGATAGCCGAAAACAAAGCGGATATTCAAAAGACAATTATAGATCCATCAAAAGAACGCTTTGAGACCATGGAGGGTGATAGTCAGGATTTATGGATAGTTGGAAAAAAGGATGAGTTCTTTTTAGTTATGGATGAAAATAAGAATACATTCGGTTTGGCATTTAAGAACATCGTAAATGAAATGGTGTATTTAGGTGACGAAGGTTCACTGGCTGAGGCCTATGAAGCCCTGATAAGCAGGGAGGGACTTTCTGATGAAAAGCCGGCCCGCGCTGCAAAAAAGAAATTTACGCATCGAAGATTTAAAAAATCACGGTAATCAGACGCTGTGGTGCGATTCGTTTTCTGCCATAAGTCGCAGCAGATAACTTTTTCTTTTTTGTTCATTACGGTGTTCAGGGCAATATTTGGGATATACATATTGTTTTGGGAAAACTTTAACTTCAAATTGCTGTCCGCATCCTTCCAGCGCACAGGTTTGGATTACTGTTTTGACTTCGGTGAAATTATGCTGAAGAATCTGATTCTTTACAGTAACGCTTTCAGGAGCAGCTTTGTTGACTTGCGGGCGTTTATGCGGATTACGGTGCTCCGGGCAATACTTTGAAGAATAAGATCCCTGAAAAGTGTTCTCACAGCCTTCAATAGCGCACTTTTTATTGACAATTTGTGGTCTTCGGGTCCTCTTTGGTATTTGCATATAGTATTCCTTCTATTTGAAAATCAGATTGAAAAAGATGAAGTTGCAGAATGCAATTTTGTTCCTAATTGTGCCAGAGCGACAGCACTTTGATTAGCCTGTTCAGCGACTTTTGCGATTTCTCCGAGTGTTGCGCTTTGCTCTTCCACACTTGAACTTAACATCAGGGCATTTTGATCGAGTTTTTCGACCATGGTTGATATTTCACTTATATCTTTTGCCTGGTCGTTAATTTGTTTTGTCACGGTTGCCAGTATCGTATTGATTGACTGGGTTGATTCGGCAGTTTGTTTTGCCAATAGCTTTACTTCATCAGCGACAATAGCGAATCCTCTTCCAGCTTCTCCCGCCGAAGCAGCTTCGATCGTTGCGTTGAGCGCCAGAAGGTTTGTCTGATCAGCGATATCGCTGATAATTTCGCTTACTTTTGAGATGCCTTGTGCATTTGTAAGAAGCTCCTGCATCGATTGTTCGATGGTTTTTATTTTATTGCTTGAGTTCTTTATCATTCCTAATTCCTCATGGAACATTTTCGAAACTTCCGAAAATGAAGTTGATAATTCTTCAATCGATGATGCGATCTGTCCGGCTATTGCACTTGACTCCTCAGAGGAACTGCCTAGAACGCTGCTTGAATTTGTAATCTGCTCGATCAGAGAATGAAGGTTTACAGACATTTTATTGATCGATGATGAAATTTTTTGAAATGTAATAGCAGATTCGCTGGAGAAGTGGTCTGCTTCAGATGGCATGTAGGTTTTTTTTAGATCTCCTGCTGCAATTTCATCCAGGATTTTTGAAACCTGATCAGCTTCTTTTTTTTGATAATTTATCATTCTTGTTTTTTTAGTTATTTCTTGTACAACTTCAACGTGACCAATTTTCTCACCTCTTTCGTTGGTGAGATATACTACATCAACCTGAAAGTCCATATCCATGCCTGGTTGAGTAAAATATGAAACCGGCTTTCCTGACTTGAGCATTTGAATTCCACAACGATCAGTATTACAGATATCGGCTCCCCATTCATGACACTGTTTTCCGATAACGTCAGACCGTTTTTTTCCCGTGACTTTTTCAGCTGCGGCATTGATAAATGTCCATTTCATGTTCATATCGGTCACCGATATAGGAAAAGGGATCGAATCGAGCATGGATTCATACCAGTGGAATTTTTCATTAGCAATTTTTTCAGAGCGTTTTTTCTTCTGGAATAGTATAACAGAAAATGAACTTCCGATAACTACACCGATCATTGCAGCGGTAACTATTTCAATCATAATTATTCTCCTGAGTATAACTTCATAGATGAGATGATTCATATTGTACTATTTCAAAGAGTTCAAATCAATAGCGGATTTTTTGTATCTGTAAACATTATTGAGCGAAAAGAAACTTTTCTAAATATTTTTAGATATTAATGATGGAAAAACACCTTGCTAAGTATTACAATATCTTATTTTTAGTTTCGGAAAAAGTAGCTCAATGAAAGTTTCAAAAAACAAGGATAGCTATGAAGAAAGCAATAATTATTCAGTTTGGTGATCCGGTGCTTCGAAATGTTGCTTCGCCGGTCACGGTCTTTCATAAAAAAGTTCATGCGCTTATCGACTCAATGAGGTTTACTCTTCAATCCAATGATGATGGGGCGGCTCTCGCTGCACCTCAGATCGGAGTTTCAAAAAGAATTGCTGTAATCGATTATCAAGGGGAATATATCGAGCTGGTAAATCCCAAGATTATCGAATCTACAGGATCAGTAACCGATGAGGAAGGTTGTCTCTCCTTTACAGGGTTTAGTGGACTGGTACAAAGAGCAGAAACTGTGAAAGTCCAGTTTCAGGATCGTTATGGAAAGGAAGAAGTTATTTCCAGGAGCGGACCCATGGCCCGATGTCTTCAACATGAGATCGATCATCTCGATGGTATTCTTTATGTTGACCGGATGGATAAGGATGCAACTGTAAGCGATGAATATGACACACTGAGTGTTGAAGAAGTACTTGAATTTACAGGCAATAAAGCTTAAATTGAAGCATAAGTGAACTGGTGGTATGATCTGTAACATACAATATCCTTGCTGTCAGTTAAAACATATTGTAAAGTATTACTGGATTTATGAAGTTGAGAATATTAATCATTGTGAATTAGTGTATCCTACAGGTGATCCTCTTATCCTGTTTCATTATGGTAATCCATTCAAAAAAAACAATATTGATGGCAGTGAAACGGTTCAGCCGCTGTTTTGTGTATCCGGACAAAGTACATCATGGCAAAGAATAGCCGCTCAATCAGTTAGTGGAGTAATAGGGGTATACTTTTATCCTCACATGATGAAAGCATTGTTTCCTTTTTCGCTGGATGAAATAACCGATACTGCAATTGACCTGGCAGATGTTCTGAAATCTGCAGCAGAAACTGAAGACCGCTATTTAAACTGTAAAAGTATTACAAATAGACTGCAGATTGTTGAAAAATTCATAATTGAAAATTTACTTCCACAAAATGGGACTCACCTTGGCATGGTACAGTTTACGGTTGATATGATTATCAATTCGAAAGGGGCGAATATTTCACATGGTAAATTGATCAGCCAGTCTGGTTATTCAGAGCGTCAGTTCGAACGGATATTTAAAACGTATGTCGGGATATCCTCACAACAGTTTATTGAGATTATAAGGCTCAATCATGCAGTCAGTCTTCTTCCATCTGACCGCAGCTTAACTCAGATCGCGTTTGACTCAGGATTTTATGATCAATCACATTTTATCCGGACATTCAAGAGGCTTACCAGTTTAACCCCTGGGGATTTTCGTCGTAAAACGATAGCAGACAGTTGCCTTACTATTTGAAAGTATTGTCTGAAGGGTTCAATTTATATTCTATAATATCGTAATATATTCCAATTCGAATGTAATTATATTCAAGCCAAAAAGTATATTTTACCAAAATTGGTAAATGAAAAGCATATTGCCTGAAAATGAATCTCAGGTATTTCAATTTATAAGATGAGCTATCCTAAGTACATAGGGAATATTACGTGACAACAGAATTAATCCGCAATTTTTGTATTATTGCTCACATTGACCACGGTAAGTCGACTCTTGCCGACCGCTTTTTAGAAATCACCGGTACCATCAGCAAAGAAAAAATGCAGGATCAGGTACTCGATGATATGGATCTTGAGAGGGAACGTGGAATAACGATCAAATCACATCCGATAAGAATGAAGTATCGATCGGAAGGTGGAAAAGAATACGAATTCAACTTGATCGATACACCAGGCCACGTTGACTTCTCATACGAAGTATCCAGGTCGCTTGCTGCGTGCGAAGGAGCGATACTTGTGGTAGATGCAAGTCAGGGTATAGAAGCTCAGACACTTACCAATATTTATCTTGCTTTGGAAAACGACCTCGCAATTATACCGGTTTTAAATAAAATCGATCTTCCATCAGCACATCCCGATGAGGTTCGCAGGCAGGTTTCGGAGCTTCTTGGAATCGATCCATTAACGATTCTTGGGTGCAGCGCAAAAACAGGAATGGGTGTCGCGCCAATTTTAGAGCGTGTGATAAAAGATATTCCTCCACCTAAAGATAACATTGATAATCCATTAAAAGCACTTGTATTCGATTCAAAATTCGATGCATTCAGGGGTGCAGTTGCTTATGTGCGTGTATTTGAAGGGCTGCTTAAAAAAGGTGACCAGATTCGCTTTTTTACTACAGGCCGGGAATATGATGTGGATGAGATCGGGTATTTTAAAATGGGACGCGTCCCCTGTGATATGCTTGCTAATGGAGAAGTAGGATATGTGATTGCCAATATCCGCACTGTTTCGGATATCAATACTGGAGATACAATAACAACCAGGTTAAATGGAGCAAATGAGCCGGTCGAGGGATATCGGGAGATCAAGCCTATGGTATTCAGCGGAATCTATCCTGTTGACAAAGCTGATTACGAAGATCTCAGAGGTGCGCTTGAAAAGCTCAAACTGAATGATTCATCAATTACTTATGAGCCGGAGACTTCAGCAGCTCTTGGATTTGGCTTCAGAGCAGGTTTTTTAGGCCTGTTGCATATGGAAATTGTTCAGGAGCGCCTTTTCAGAGAATTCAATGTAAATATTATCACTACAGTTCCCAACGTAAAGTATAAGATTCTTCTCAAAAGTGGAGAGGAAGTGTTTATCGAAAGTCCTGCCCAGATGCCGTCTATGCAGGAGATTGAAGGAATAAGTGAGCCGATAGCCAAGTTGCAGATAATAACTCCGACTGATTATACCGGCGCGATAATGAAACTGTGTGAGGAAAAACGCGGTCGCATGGACACTATGGAGTATCTTGAGCCAACCAGAGTATGTTTGAATTATAAAATACCGCTGCAAGAGATGATTATTGACTTTTTTGATAAGTTGAAAGGCTGTTCCCGCGGTTATGCATCAATGGATTATGAGTTGATGGGATATGAGAAAGATATACTTGTCAAATTGGATGTACTTATCAACGGTTCACCGGTGGATGCGTTTTCATCGATAGTTCATCGTGAAAAAGCTTATCAGTTCGGACTGAATATAACCTCTAAACTCAAGGATCTTATTCCTCGTCAGCAGTATGAAGTTGCGATACAGGCTGCAATCGGATCAAAGATTATTGCGCGCACAACTGTAAAGCCTTACCGTAAAGATGTTACTTCCAAGTGTTACGGTGGAGATATTACCCGTAAACGAAAACTGTTGGAAAAGCAGAAAGAGGGTAAGAAACGAATGAAACAGATCGGAAATGTGGAAGTGCCGCAGGAAGCATTTCTTGCAGTCCTTGGCCGGGAGTAGAGAGAAATGACCGGGGAGCACGATAGACGGGTATCTGATTCCCGTATTATCCTCTACAGATCTATAAAATTGATTTTTGTAGTAGTCCTGGCAGGATTTCTTTTTAAGATGTGCATCGTTGACAGTATTGCGATCAGAGGGAACCAGATGGTGCCAACCCTTATTAACGGTGATCAGGTTCTGGTTTTCAGGTTACCCTACATTTCTTTTTTAGGCAATACAATCAGACCTGCGTTTGCCAGACCAGTAGTGATAAATTATCCATTTGAAAAGAACCGCCGTGCTTGTCTGAGAGTTGCCGGGACATCTGGAGATACGGTTGCAATTGACAATGGTGTTCTTGTTAACTCCCGAAAATCTGATTTCAAGCTGTCCGGAAAAGAAAAAAATCAGATAGTTATTCCTGAAAGTTATTCGCCGCGCGATTTCTTTTCACCTTATGCAATACCAAAAAAGGGAACACATCTGTTACTGGACTCACTTTCGTTCAGGGATTTCTTTTTCGCAACCGGAATAATCCGTCAGGAAATGGTAAAAAGCAAAATAGAAATGAAAACCGATCTCTTTATAGACGATACCATTTCCAACGATTTCTTTATCAACGAATTTTCTCTTTTTAAAGGTACAATTGATACAATTCCGGCAAAGTTTCAGTTTAACTGGATTTTCTGGGATAAGCTTAATCAATACCTGACAGCAACGATGAAGGAACATTCGATAAAACTGAAGTTTTCTTTACTTGTTGATAACAAAAAAGTCACTGAATACTATGTAAAGAAAAACTATGCTTTTCTGATAGCTGATAACTGGACCGGTGGTCTTGACTCAAGGTACATTGGCCCGATACAGGTATCTTCTATTGTAGGCAGGACATTCTTTGTGCTATGGTCCTATGATAAGGAATCCAATAGAAAGCTTAAAGTGCATCGATTTGGGAAAATAATAAACTGAATCGATTTGGAAAGATAATAAATTTCTGTTCAGAATTAACATATGCGCCCCCTAAATCCACTCCTTCGGGTACTTCGATGCGTCGCCCCGCAGGGGGACTTTTGAGGAGGCTGATTTTTGATAATATAGAGTTTTTACAAGTCCCCCTGCGGATTTAGGGGTCGATAAATTTTGTGTTACAAAAATACAGCTATTTTGAACAGATACTAATAAACTGAATGAGTAAGAGAATTCACGGGCTTATTGGACATTAACAGTAGTAGAGATAATAATGATTGCTGAACGTCTTGACCTGTCATTTATAGCTGCCCGTCTGGAAGGACTTGAAGAGACAATTATCTCCAAGCTAATTGACAGAGCTCAATTTTGTACAAACAGTACAGTATATAAAAAAGGAGAGAGTGGATTTATCGGGGATACATCGCATTCACTTTTTGAAATACGATTAATTCAGCAGGAACAGATGGATGCACGGTTTGGCCGGTTCTGTGCACCGGAAGAGCGTCCTTTTACCAAAGATTTGCCGGCACCGCAAAGAGTCGTTACGATCCCTGACTGCGGTTTGAAAATTACAAATTATGAGTTGATAAGCCAGAGTGATGAAATTCTGCACAGCTATCTTGATTTGATCCCCCGTATCTGTATGGCTGGAGATGATGGCCAATATGGTTCCAGTGTTGAGCATGATATTTACGCGATACAAGCTATAGCGCGCAGGATACATTATGGTTCGCTTTATGTCGCAGAAAGTAAATATACAAACGAAACTAAGTTGTACAGGTCTCTGATAGAAAATAACGCTCAGGATGCTGTTTTGGCAAAACTGACCCGCAAAAGTATTGAGAAAAAAATCGTTGAACGAATCAGGGAAAAAACCATCTCAACCCAGTCGATGGCAAATAGAATGGTGAGAAACCTGGTTGACCCTGATATTATTGCTGAATATTATATGAATTGGGTAATCCCTTTAACAAAGAAGGGTGAAATAGCCTATCTTTTCAAAAGGCAGGATATTTAGCTATGGATTTCTCACCACGCACAATAACAATCTACAGTGTAGGGCTGCTCGGGGGTTCTCTTGGTCTTGCTTTAAAGCAATCAGGATATAAGGGCAAAATAATCGGCCTTTCCTCTTCGGCAAATATAGAAAAAGCTCTTGAATTGGGATGTATAGATGAAGGCCATGACTATGGATATCTTGAGGAAGTTGTAAAGGAAACGGATTTGTTGTTTCTATGTTCTCCTATCAATACAATAATTGAAGTATTGAATAATCTGAGTACGATGCAGCTTCACAAGGATCTACTGATCACTGATGTTGGCAGCACAAAAAATTTTATCATGCGAGCGGCAAGTAAACTTCCTGAAGGCGTGCATTTCATAGGTGGACATCCAATGGCCGGGTCTGAGAAAAGTGGGCCGCAAGCTGCAGATCCATTTTTATTTCAGAATGCGATTTATGTACTGAGTTCATCCAATGGGGTAGCGAATGATTTAGAAAAGTCATTTGCTGTATTTTTAAATGAAAAGCTGGGCTGCCGTACTCTGTTTCTTGACCCGATAATCCACGACCAGATCGCTGCGACAGTCAGTCACGTACCGCATCTGCTTGCGGTTGCACTGGTGTTGTTAGCCCGTCAAACAGAGAATAAAATTCCAGGTACACTGACTCTTGCTGCGGGCGGATTCAGAGATATGACCAGAATCGCTTCTGCGCCTTATACAATGTGGCATGACATTCTGGTTACCAACAGGCAGGCTATTGAAAATCAACTTGATGATCTGATTGCCATTGTAAAGGATATCAAGGAAAAGCTCAAGCAGAGCTCATTGCAGGATGCGTTCAATGATTCCCGCGAGACCAGATCAAAGATTTCGAGTTCCGGAAAAGGATTCATCAATCCACTTAGTGAAGTTCTGGTTCGTGCAAAGGATCAGCCCGGAGTTATTACATCAATATCAAAGGTATTATCCGACCAAATGATAAATATAAAAGATATTGAAGTTGTAAAGGTTCGTGAAGGAGAAGGTGGTACTATTCGACTTGCATTTGAATCGTCAGATATTGCCAGAAAGGCAATTGCAATACTTACAAAATTTGGTTTTTTAGCACGTGAAAGGGTTTAAAAAAAATGCTTAGCATTAAACCTGCGAAAACAATCCAGGGTAAAATCGATCTTCCATCAAGTCCGGATCTTTTTTTACTGGCAGCAGTTATTGCTCTTGCATCAAAAAGAACTATTAAAATAGCTTCTTTCGCAGATACACCGGCAATCAGGCTGTGGCTCGATATTCTTAAGGACCACGCTGTAATCGATTGTGCTGACAATACCATTACAATCAATCCTGAAAAAAATGACCCATCCTCATTTATCCTTATTCCTTATGATATTCTTCCATATAAAGATGTGATAATCAATACCCTGTTATCAATGGGAAAAGTGGTTGCGTTTAAGTCAATAGGTACAAAGCGTCTTGAATCTATTGTGACGAGAGCAAAAAAGTTTGGTTTTATTCTGCAAATAAATGATTATAGTGGTAATCCCGGCCTGAGTCTTATTGAGAGCCCGGATGCAGTGAACCAGCAGATCGATATAACCGATGAAGATGTAGCTCCTCTGGCAGGGCTTTTACTTGGGCAACACAAAAATGCCAGTTTTCAGGTTGACTTTCATTTTGCGCATCCGATCAGAAATATAGCACCATTATTCGGGTTTGATATCAGTTTGAAAAGCACCATAATCAAAGAAACTGATCCCCTTGCGAGAAGAATAAAAATGATGCAGTCAAAAAAGAAGAGTGCATCGCAGTCTGGCGGTCAGCAGTATCAGTTAGTATATAATTTCAGTGATTTGCAAACAGCAAAATCGGAAATTGTGGAGATCACACTTCCCGGAGATGAAGTACTGGGATCGATCATGATAACGGCAAAGAGTTTACTTCCTAAAGGATCATTTGTTATTAACAATCTACCTTTGGAAACCTGGGCTTCACCAGTGATAACTTTTCTGAAGAAAATGGGGTGTAAAGTTTCTGTACAGGAAACGGCCCGAACTGCATTCGGATCAGTAGGAATGTTCAGTATACAAAAATGTGAACTTCACGGAAGAAAGGTTGAATGCAGGCCCGCACAAAGCTATATCCCGTATCTGCCTTCAATGGTTGTCCTTGCGTCATTTGCAGAAAGTCAAACAGTTTTCAGGGAACTTGAAGACCTCAGAAACGATGCGCCTGATGGAATAGATCTGATTGAATCCTGCATCAGAACATTGGGAGCCAGGCATGGTGAAATGCCCGATGGTATTGTAATGGAAGGCGGGAGAGATTTTGACGGCTTTGATATACAAGATCATTATCCTGTCTGGTTAAGTGGGCCTTTGGCAATCGCAGGTCTTAAATGTTTGGGGAAAACAACTATCGGTGATGAATTCATATTGCAAAGGTGGCCGGATTTTGAAACGATACTTTCTGAAATCTGTGAATATAGGGTAGACAAATGAAAGATCCCATAACCTCTTTTGGTGTTGTTGCGTATAAAGAGTCCCCGAAAATTCAATTAGTGCTCAAGAGACTCATTGACTGGTCGTACAAAAATCAGACACAAATTATCTTTCATTCATTTCTGAAAAAACAATTGCCGGCAGAAGCTTATGTTGCCGATGGTGATGATGAATTTCTAAAAAAAAGCGAAGCAATTATTTCTATCGGAGGTGATGGAACTTTTCTTTCCGTTGCCCATCTGTGCCGCTTTACCGAAAAACCAATTATAGGGGTAAATCTTGGAGGACTGGGGTTTCTAACTGATCTTGGGCCTGAAGAGCTTGAAGCTAATATCACCAGGATAAAAAATGGCGAGTATGGAACAATCAGTCGCATGGTTTTAGAAACTTGTCTCTATAGAGATGAAGAAAAAATATGCACATTTCATGCTCTTAATGATGTATTTGTTAATAGAATCAATACTCCAAAGTTGACTTCTATTTCTGCCTGGTATGGTAATGATTTCATAACCGATTTTTTTGCAGATGGTATTATTGTCGCAACACCAAATGGTTCCACAGCATACTCCTTATCTGCCGGCGGCCCCATAGTTGAACCAAATGTAAAAGCATTTCTTTTAACGCCTATTTGTCCGCACTCTCTGACTGAAAGGCCGATAATTCTTCCCTCAGACAGGAGTATACGCCTTATCGTCAACGAAAGAAATCCAGATCTTCTTTTGAGTGCTGATGGGCTTGAATCAATTCATTTACAATGTGGCGACCAGATAGTAATTTCTTATGGTGGTGTACGAACCAATCTTATTCAGCTTGCTGAGACCTCATATTTTGATCTATTACGCCGCAAACTTGAGTGGGGACGTGGATATAAACAACGGAACACATAAACTATGATCCGTGAAATTCATATTAAAAATCTTGCATTAATAGAAGAGCTATCCCTGGAGTTTGAACAGGGTTTCACTATTTTTACGGGTGAAACTGGTGCTGGTAAATCGATACTGATTGGTGCCATTGGACTTCTGCTTGGTGAACGCGCTTCGGGAGATATGATAAGAAAAGGTTTTGATGAAGCAGAGGTCAGTGGTGTTTTTGAACTGAGTAATATCAAAAGAGGCCTTGCGATGCTGTTTGATGACCTTAACATCAGTATCGAAGATAAACAGTTGATAATAAGAAGGAAAATTTCCCGGACAGATCGTAACCGTATTCTTATTAATCAAGTGCCAGTTCCCCTGAGCACTCTCAAACAAATTGGTAACTTTCTGATTGATTTTCATGGCCAACATGAGCATCAATCGTTGCTCAACGAAGAAGAACATATTAAGATAATCGATAATCTTCCTGATGTCTTTGAAAAAAAATCTGACTATGATCAGGTATTTTCTTTGTACAATCAGGCTTTTCAGGAGTTAACATTTCACAAGGAAAAAGCTGCTCAGCTTTCCGAGAAGAGAGAGATACTTGAATTTCAGAACAAAGAGCTGAAAAGTCTCGATCTGCGCAGTGGTGAAGAGGATGAGCTCGAAAAAGAGCTCTCATTATTATCGTCTGCTACAGAGCGAATCTCATGTGCTTCAGAAATCATCTCTATTCTTGGCTCAGGAGCCGAATCAATTGAGAAACGAATTTTTACGATCCGTAAAAAGCTTGAAACGCTTGTAAAATACGATGCTTCTGTCTCTCCCTGGCTTAATGATGTTGAGACTGCACTCGCTACTTTTACAGAACTGGAAACGTTTTGCGGGTCATATCTTGATAAATCAGGAAGCGGGGCAGATCCGGCAAGAATAGAATTCATTAATTCGCGCCTGGCAAGAATCCAGCGGTTAAAGAAAAAATACAATTGCTCACTTGATCAGTTAATTCAAAAACAAAAGACAATAGAAAAAGATCTTTCTACATTGGAGAATGCGGCTTCAGATCTTGAACAGTTGGAAAAAAAAGTTGAACAATGTTTAAAGGCATGTCTATCTAAAGGGAAACTGCTTACTGAAGCGAGGAATAAGAGTGCTGTTGTTTTTGATCATCGTATCAGTGAGATCATGAGCAAATTAGGATTTAGTGGTGGTAAACTTTCGACTGTTATGGAACCGCTTTCTTCTCCGGGACCTGACGGGATTGAAACAGTTAAGTTTGTTGTGCAAACCAATACGGGAGAACCATTTCTTCCCCTTGCAAAGACTGCTTCGGGCGGTGAAATCTCACGAATAATGCTGGCGATAAAGAGCGTTCTTGCTGATAATGACCAGATACCGGTGCTTATTTTCGATGAAATAGACACTGGAGTCGGAGGGGTATTAGCAAGTGAAGTAGGTAAAGCGATGTATCGGCTCAGTAATAGTCATCAGTTATTATGTATTTCCCATTTACATCAGATTGCATCGTTATCTGATCACCATTTCAAAGTTTATAAGGAAACTAATGCTGATCGAACCGTTACAAGAGTTAAAAAGCTCGATAAAGAAGAGAAAATAACCGAAATTGCGAGAATGCTCGGTGGGGATTCAGAAATGTCAATAAAACATGCGCGTGAGATCATTGAGCAGGGATCAGAGACCAGAATGTTAGAGAAAATCTGATCAGATAAGCGATTTCCCGGTTATGATTGAATCTCATCTTTCAACCAATTGATATAATCAGGATTACCTTTTTCTATCGGGATAGCTACAATGCAGGGAACTGTGTATGAGTGTAATTCTTTCACTCTGGTAAGAAGGGTATTGAATAATGTATCACTTGTTTTGGCAATCAATATCGTTTCATTATCTTCACAGATTTTTCCTTCCCACCAATAAATTGATTGCATACCATCGATGATATTTACACATGCAACAATTCGTTCCTGGACTAATTTCTGGCCGATCTCAGTGGCTTGAGCTTTATTTTTTGTGGTGATATATACAAGAAGCATTTTCATAGTTATTACCTCTATTATAATTAATGCTCCCGGTGAGGAGATTATCAGGATACGTTCAGTTATCAATTGTTATCAGGAAAAAAAATGTAATTGATAAAAAAACAATGAGAACACTTCGAATTTATGCAAACAGGATTAAAAAAAGGTAAATGAAAAAAACTAAATTATATGTTTAGATTGTTCAAAGATAATTTTGCCTAGTTCTTTCATTGGGACCGGCTTTTCAAAGAAAACTGCTTTGAGCTGAAGTAAACGCTCTTCGGCGATTTCAGAAACATAACCTGAAATGAGCACCTTATTAACACCAGGAGGGGCTTTCTCCATGAGCTCTATTCCATTATATTTGGGCATTTTGTAGTCGGTAATAAGGATGTCAATATGATTGTTGAGTATATAATTTAATGCTTCTTCAGAATCATTAAATGTATGAATATTGACATTTTTAGCTGAGCATTGAATATATGTCTTCAATAATTCAGTAATCTGAATTTCATCGTCAACTAAAACAACTTCGAGTTGATTTACCATTAAACTTTATCCTTCAGTATTGTAACATTGAAAAATAGTACAATTCACAATCGGAAAACAGGAAAATTTATTTTCTTGAGATTACTAATCACTGATAATTATTACAAATAGCAAGGCCATAGCGTAATTCTGATGTAGAAAGATAATGTGTATGCTGCTATGCTTTTGCTATTATAATTTGCCCGTCAGTTGTCATCAAATATATTGTGTAGTTTTTTGCCAGTTTAGTTTGAAAAATAATTTATTTACACTGAATTCGAAATAAGTGTATGTAATCTGATGAATAAATTAACAATCACAGGGCTGTAAACGACAAATTGAATTCCAGAAAACAAATAATAGTTAATATACTGAAGATGCATCGGCCTGTCCCAAGGTATTCTTCGAATCTGCCTATACTTGAGCATCGGGAAAAAATTGTATCTTTACTTAAAAAAAATCAGGTGCTCATTGTCGCCGGTGAAACAGGTTCCGGAAAGACAACTCAACTTCCGGTAATATGTCTTGAAGCAGGTTTGGGTACAAACGGTAAAATCGGTTGTACACAGCCCAGGCGAATCGCGGCTACATCTATCGCAGCTCGAGTTGCGCAGGAATTAAACTGTATTTTAGGAAATGAAGTGGGCTACAAAATACGCTTCAGTGATATGGATCAGCCCCAAACCGCAATTAAATTCATGACTGATGGAATTTTACTTGCAGAAATAGAACATGATCCTCTGTTGAGAATGTATGATACTCTGATAATTGACGAAGCACATGAGCGCAGTTTGAATATCGATTTTATCATAGGTTATCTGAGAAAGATTCTGCCATCGCGCCCCGATTTAAAAGTAATAATCTCATCTGCAACTATCGATACAGAACTATTTTCAAAATCATTTAATAGCGCGCCAGTCATTGAAGTCTCAGGACGTATGTATCCGGTTGAGGTACTCTATCTTGACCCAAGTGAAGACAGTGAAGACAAGGAAGATATTGACTACATAAATGCTGCAGTAAGAGCTGTCAAAGATTTAGTAGATCTCTATGGCACTGGTGATATGCTCATTTTCATGCCAACTGAACGTGATATTCGGGAAACATGTAATAAATTGAATGATTTACATCTTGGTGAATCAGTTGTATTGCCATTGTTTTCGAGGCTCAGCAGATCTGAACAGGAAGTGATTTTCCGATTTATTGATAAAAGAAAAATTGTGGTCGCGACCAATATCGCTGAAACATCCATAACTGTTCCGGGAATCAGATTTGTCATTGATACCGGACTTGCCCGCATCTTACGATACATGCCAAGACTTAGAACCAATCGGCTTCCGGTAGAGCCAATATCACGTGCCGCGGCTCAACAGCGCATGGGCCGGTGTGGCCGCGTTATGGATGGAGTATGTGTCAGACTGTATTCTGAACAAGAATTTCTGCAAAGGGAACAGTTTACATTACCTGAAATAAAGAGATCGAATCTTGCCGGTGTTGTTCTCTCGATGATTGCTCACAGGTTGGGAAGCATCGAAGAATTTCCTTTTCTTGAGCCGCCTTCAAGACAATCGATTTCTGAAGCATACGCACAATTAAGAGAACTTTCTGCAATTGATAAAGAAAATAATCTCACAGAAACAGGACGTGAGATGGCTGCGTTACCGCTTGATCCCCATATTGCCAGGATGGTACTTGCAGCAAAAAGGGAAAATGCTTTGCGGGAAGTAAAAATTATTGCTTCTGCATTGTCAATAGTTGATCCGAGAGAACGACCTTTTGATAAACAGGCAGAGGCAGATGCGGCTCACAAAAAATTTCACGATCCGGCATCCGATTTTCTTTTGTATGTAAAACTATGGGATACCTACCAGCGGGAGTGGCAGACACTTAAAACGCAAGGTAGAATGAGGAAATTCTGTAAGGAACACTTTCTCTCTTTCATAAGAATGCAGGAATGGCATGATGTATATCAGCAAGTCCATGAAACGGTGAAAAAACTGCCTGGATACAAGGATAACCTTCAGCCTGCATCATATGATACAATACATAGAGCCTTATTATCCGGTCTGCTTACAAATTGCGCTTTAAAAAATGAGAATGGTCGATTTACGGCAGCAAAAAGCAGAGAGGTGTTGATTTTCCCCGGGTCAGTACTTGCCGGACAAAAAAAGATTGATTGGATAATGTGTCATGAAATTGTTGAGACCTCGCAGGTTTTTGCGCGTACTGTTGCGATAATAAAACCACAGTGGCTCGAAGAAATTGGGGCGCATTTATGTTCGCGATCATATAGTGAACCGTATTTTGATGAAGATTCAGGAATGGTTAAGGCTGATGAAACGGTATCAGTTTTCAGTCTTCCGGTTGCCCGCCATAATGGTATAAGGTATGGCAGAATCGATTCTAAAAAAGCAACCAGTGTTTTTATATGGAAAGGGCTTGTCGAGGGTAACTTACGCAGTTACCATAAATTTTATCTGAACAATAAAAAAGTACGTGAAGAGGTCGAAATATTAGAAGCCAAATTGAGGACAAGATCATTGTTTGCCGGCGAACAGTCTATTTTTGATTTTTACAGCACAAAAATATATGATGTTTCATCTGTACACGATCTGAATCGGTTTGTAAAAGAGCATGACGATCAGTTTCTGTTTATGACAAAAGAAGATTTACTTGTTACACCTGTTCCTGATCAAAATGAAAAAATCCCTGATAAAGTTGCGATTGGAGAAAAATCTTTTTCCCTGAAATACTCTTTTAATCCAGGTACTGACGATGATGGCGTAACGATGACAATACCGGCTCATGAGATTCCCTATATCGCCGGTAATTCTTTTGGATGGTTGTTGCCTCACCTTTGGCCAGATCAAATTTATGAATTTTTAAAACACTTGCCTAAAGAGCTGAGAAAAAAACTGATGCCCCTAAATGAAAAAGCTCAGGAAATCGCGTCTGTTTTAACCGTTTCTCCGGAACCATTTGAGAAAACAGTCACAAAGGTGATCAAAAAACTTTATGATATCGATATTGCTCCGGATACTTTTTCCAAAGAAGTACTTCCACCTCATCTTTCTCTTCGTTTTGAAGTTAGTGATAACAAAGGAAATATCATTGCATCGGGGCGCAATTTACCTGCACTATCATACAAATTAACACAAGATGGGACTGATAGTTGGAAAGCTGCAGTTAAAATACACGAACGATATGGAATTAAGGCTTGGGATTTTGGTGATATTGCTGATTCTGTAGAAATAGCATCTTCGGAAAATGGAGTTCCTTTATACGGTTATCCCGTCCTATCAGAAGCTGATGGTACTATCAATCTTATCATAATGAAATCTTCTGATGAAGCCGTGAAGGTGCACAAAAAAGGTGTAAAGCATTTGCTTGAAATTGCAATTGTTTCAGAAATTACCTGGGTCGAAAGAGAAATCCGTTTTTCACAGCAAATTAAACTGTTGTGTTCTCCTTTTGGGGGACCGGAGAAGATAAAAAGTGCATTACTAAAGATTCTCAAAGAACATCTCCTGAAATTGCCTGAGCAGCTACCCCGAAAGCAGGTCGAATTCGAAGTACTGGTTGATCTGGTAAAAAAACAAACCGCTGGAATTGGATATGAAGCATTGTCGCTTGTTGAAAAAACATTACTTCTTTTCAATGAGTGCCTATCCCGGATATCTAAGGAATCCCGAACATATCTACAGAATCTAAAAACACAATTGAAAAGTGATCTTCGGATGTATATCGAAAGGTTTTTAGATGGATTAGTTTCGTACGAGATATTCAGACAATATCCGCGATTTTTAAAAGCTTTTACATATAGAATAGAACGGGCATTCAATGACCCTTCAAAATTTAATGAAAAAAGAGAAATACTCAATAAATACAGAATAGAGTTGAATAAATTTGAAGGTCTACCTGGAGCAGATGATTCTGAAGTAGCGCAATTACGGATGATGATCGAGGAATTCGCAATTTCTCTTTTTGCGCAGCAGGAGGTGAAGACAATTTTTCCTGTGTCAATACAAAGGCTGGACAAAAAAGTGGAAGAAATTAGGGGAAAATTGAAAAAATAGGATTTTTATGCAGATGTTCGCATAAGTTTTGTTAGCTTAATTAGAATAAGCTGCAGATCAAAGGCTATTTTCAGGAAAACTACAATCGAAATTTTGAAATGATAAAGCTAAATTTTTTGTGCTCGTGCTGATTGTGCTATATGCTATATTCTATTACTCTCAATTCTTTGCGAATCTGAAATTAAGTCTCAGCTTCGTTGTTCTTTATAGATCCTGATTTTTAAATATCACACTTTTTTGCAGGTGTAACCTGTCAGTTAAGATTATTGCTCTTAAGGAGATATATTTGCATTATCAGAATTTTGAGTTCGATCCATTTCAGGAAAAAGCTGTACAGGCTATTGATCGTGGAGAATCATTAATCGTTGCAGCACCTACCGGGTGTGGAAAGACTTTGATTGCAGAATATGCCGTAGATGTTTCTTTGGGACGCGGAAAAGAGGTAATTTATACTGCTCCATAAAGGCTCTTTCGAATCAGAAGTATCGTGATTTCAGAAAACGGTTTGGTGATGAGATCGTCGGGATTCAGACGGGTGATGTGACAATAAATCCTGATGGCAAACTGCTGATAATGACCACTGAAATTTTCCGAAATCTGATTTTAGAAAATTCTCAACGGCTTGCCGATATTTATTATGTTGTTTTTGATGAGATTCATTATCTTGACGATCCGGAGCGGGGAACTGTCTGGGAAGAAAGTATTATTCTTGCTCCACGAGAGATTCGATTTATGTGTTTGAGTGCGACTGTTCCAAATATTCATGAACTTGCTCATTGGATGGGTACAGTGCGAGGGACAGAGATCACTATGATAGAAGAGACACATCGACCAATTCCCTTACGGCATGCTTTTTATAGTCCAAAATTTGGCATAATGAATATAAAAAGTATTGCACCGAAAGTACTGTGAAGAATGCTTCTGAACGGAAACGATTTCTCCGAAAAAAACCGTCATCACGGCGAATTGTTCAAGATGTTCTTGAAAAGGACAGGTGCCGATTCTTTATTTCTGTTTCAACAGAAGAGCCTGTGAATATAATGCAGAACAACATAGCTTGAATTTGCTAACCGATGAAGAGGTCACTAAGGTACGTCAGATGGTTGATGAATTGGTAATCCTTTATAATCTGCAAGGTTATGACCGATTGACATATATGCGTAATTTCTGGGAATCCGGTTGTGCATTTCATCATGCAGGAATTCTTCCTGCCGCAAAGGAAATTGTTGAGCGTCTATTTACTGCTGGGCTTATAAAATTATTGTTTTGTACGGAAACATTTGCTCTTGGTGTTAATATGCCTGCAAGCGGTGTAATTTTTGACGAATTGGAAAAGTTTGACGGGGTTGAATTTAATTATCTGATGACACGTGAATATAATCAAATGGCTGGTCGTGCTGGCCGACGTGGAATGGATGAAGTCGGATTTGTCTATTCCCAGATTATCCCGGAAGCCACTGATACAAAGCATCTTGAACGATTACTTTATGGGAAAAATGAAAGAATAAACAGCCGTTTTTTTGCTTCATATTCGACTATTCTTAATCTCTATAGTCAATTCGGTGATAATGCTTTCGATATTTTTAGAAAAAGTCTTCATAATTTCCGCAGTGGGGAATTCTCTATGTCGAAAGCATATCGTAAAGAAGAATCTCAGATTGTCAGTCGCATCAAGTTTCTTCAGTCTGCAGGCTTTCTTGGACAAACAGGATTTGACAGAAAAAGGGAAACTTGCTGCAGCTGTAAGTGGATACGAAATACAGACTGCTGAGTTATATTATTCCAGAAGTTTCGAAGAGTGCACCGCTCAGCAGCTTCCTGTTGTTTTAGCTGCTATTATTACCGAAGAAAGCAGAAGCCGCAAAAATGCCCCCGTATCTACTTTTATCCTTAAGTTTGATGCGGAAAAGGTTATTCATAAATTACGAATGAAAGAAATCAGAAATAATATAACCATGCCGATTCGTGAAATGGACTTTTCTCTTGCTGCACCTGTTTACGCCTGGGCAAATGGATGTACACTCAAAGAACTGGAAAGCTTTGGTGTTCCTGAAGGGGATTTGGTGCGCGTTCTTCGAATGACTATTCAACTTCTACGTACATTGCGGGATAAAGTACCGGATACGTTTCTTGCGGACCGTTTTCACGAATCTTTACTGCTTGTAAATAGAGATGTTGTTGATGCTCAGGCACAGCTTGAAGTTGGATAAGAAAAATCATTTGTGTTGTGATAGTATCGTTCTCAATTCTCTGATTAGTATCGGTTCTGATTAAAGAACAGCAATTTTGTCCGTTCAAATTACCAGTACAGAGATCTTTCGAAGGTAAACTCCCTTTTTACTGAACGGCTAATTTTGGCATTTCAGCTATTGTAATAATTGATTTGTAAATAAGTTACGGATGGTAATTAGTATCTGTTTAAAATAGCTGTATTTTTGTAACACGAAATTTATCGCACCCTAAATCCACCCCTTCGGGTACCGCCCCACAGGGGGACTTGTAAAGACTCTATGTTATTAAAAGTTAGAATCCCCAGAACGGGGAATTAGAGGGCGCGCATGTTAATTATGAACAGATACTAATTATATTCATTCGATAAAAAAATCTCCTAATTGACTGTAAGAATATTTATATTTGCAATTCTGTTTTACTTTTAGATGGTACATTGAATAAAATTAAAATTACAAATTGAATATGTTGATAAATAAATAATACTTTTTATTTTGAACGGTTTAAAAAGATCCGGAGCGGAAAAATGAGCACAGTACTCCGAGCGTTGGTAATTGAAGATTCCGAAGATGATGCATTGATATTGGAAAGAGTTCTTAAACAAGGTGGATTTGATTTTTACTATAAAAGGATCCAATCGGCAAAAGAACTCAGGCATGCTTTACTTCATGAAACATGGGATTTAATCCTTTCAGATTATATCATCCCCGGCTTTGGTGCATTAGAAGCATTGGAGTTACTCAAAGAAAGTAATGTTAATTTACCTTTTATAATAGTATCCGGCAAAATCGAAGAAGAAACTGCGGTCTACGCTATGAAAGCGGGTGCTCATGATTTTGTTACAAAAGGGAACCTGGCAAGGCTGGTTCCGGTAGTTTGCCGTGAATTGGCGGATGCTGAAATACAGTTGAGGCATCGTTATGCTGAACTTGCCCGGATGGAAAGTGAAGAAAAGTACCGCCAGCTTGCTGAAAGTATAACCGATATTTTTTTCGCCCTTGATCTGAACCTCAGATGTACTTATTGGAATAAAGCGGCGGAAGAAATTACTGGAATTTCTGTGAAAAATGCGATTTCGAGCCCTTTATCGAGTCTGTTTCCAACTCAGAGTGGACGAGATTTCGAGTATGTTATAAGACAATCTCTTCAATCACTAGAAACGGTTGCCTACTCTTTCTGCATGGAAAATGATTCTGTCGTTCATTACTTTGATGCCGACATTTACCCATCAGAATATGGATTATCAATTCTCGCAAGGGATGTGACTGAAAAGAAGCGGGCCGCTGACTTGCAAAGGGCTCAGGAGGAAATGAAAGTTCAGCTTGCTCAAGCTAAAGAATTGAAATTACTTGGACTTTTGACCTCTGGAGTTGCGCATGAAGTTCGGAATCCACTTAATGCGATCTCTGTTGTCATTGAAGCTCTTTTTCAGGAAATCGGTGAAAAAGAGGAACTCATGCCTTATAAAGAACACATTTTCACCCATGTTGACAGACTAAAACGATTGATGCAGGATCTCCTTGAATTAGGCAAACCTATTGAACGATCAAAGGTGACTAGAATCAATATTCGAGAGATGATTAATGAAACAATCGATTTGTACAATAGTTCTGGTGTACATCAGAATTTGAAAATAACTGTCGATACTGAATCTGAAGAAGAAAAGCTCATAGTTTCCGGGGTTCCTTTAAAACTGCAGCAGGTATTTATGAATATTTTTGATAATGCCATTCAGCATAGTACTCAGGATTGTGTGATCAATATTAAGATTTGCAATGAAGAAATGACCAGCTGTATTCAAATCTGTGATCAGGGAAGTGGAATAAAACCGGAACATCTGGATCACATTTTTGAACCTTTCTTTACAACGAGGAGAAAGGGAACTGGACTCGGTCTTGCAATTGTAAAACACATTCTTGAAGAGCATGGTGGAGATATTCAAATCAGAAATAATGATAATGCTTCCGGATGCACAGTGGAGATCAGATTGCCAGTATTTAGTATTGTCATAAGAGATATGGTTCGGGCTTGATTTCTAAAAATCCCGATGTCCATGGAAGGAACTTTTCTTACGCAATTAATCTTATTCTGCAATCCTATAAAATTCTTTATTTTCTTTGACTAAATTTTCCTTTTCTAATTGAAGGAGTATTTCTTCTAGAGATGGTCGAGTGTACTCTGTTAATTGTTCGAAGTTAGCCAAAGTCAGTTTTTTATGTTTGAGCAACAATTTAAGGACTGCTCCCCGCATTTGTCGTTGTGAGCCTTTAAAAGGGGTTTGTTTTTTATACGTTTTGCTTTGTTTTGACAAATTCCCAAATTCTTTTTTCAACATAGTACCATAATCCATCAATGCTGAGTACCATCTACGTGGATTGGATTTATCCAGTGCGATAGTGGCTAATGGTAAAATGAGGTCATCACTGACCGAATTGTCATCAGGGAAAAAATGGTTAATGAAAATCGTTCGAATATTAGTCTCCAGAAATACGACCGGTTTATTGAATGCAAAGGCAACGATAGAAGATGCAGTCGCTTTACCAATACCTGGCAGCTTTTGGAGAAGTTCCGGATTGTCTGGAAGGATACCATTGTAGTCAGAAACAATAATTTTTGCAGAATCCCGGAGAGCTGATGCCCGGCGATTATAACCAAGGCCTTGCCAGACTTCGAAAACATCTTCCAGCCGGGATTTCGCAAGCATTGAAAAATCAGGATATTTGTTAATAAATCCAGGAAATTTAAGCTTAACTCTTTCAACTTGTGTCTGTTGAAGCATTACTTCTGAAACGAAAATATGATATGGATTATAGTCAGTTCGCCATGGCAATTGCCGGCCGTATTTTTCAAAATATGAGTAAATATGGTTTCTGAATGTCTTTACATTTGAAGGCTTGCTGAAATCGTAGGAACACTTTTTTTGCATTACAAAGTAAACCAGAAGAAATTAAGAAAAAACTGTTAAAAGTTCAAAACCATTAGTGTCTTTAACCCGTTTGGCATTAACATTAGTAAGTTCAAGCAAGATAGCTTCTGTAACCAGCCATGAGTCAAGTCCTTCCCGTGGGCATCCAACAGTAAAACTATCACCTCTGCCTAATCCTGCATGAAAATGAAGTTTTGTAAAACCTTCCTGGTTTTTAAAAAGGGTACCTATACCGACTATCTCATGAGAATCTGCGAGATGTTTAACTATGGGGTGTAAAGGAATCTCCTGGTCTTTACGAGGTCCTACAACAACACCGCAATTTTTTACTCCACCAATAATCCAGATTATACCAGCTTGAATATTTTCATGTTCACAGAGCTTTTCTACTTCATGGTAAATTGAATCATTTTCTTCAAACCGAACGACAAAAATTCTTCCCGTTGATCCACTTGTATATTTCATCCGAAACCTCGCGCTGATTGAAAGCACAAAATAACATTCAGAATTAAGTATGTACAAGGATTACAGAGGATAACCGAGTAAAATTTTGAATACTATTCCAGTGATAAATTGAATTTTACAAAAGCTATATTGTGTTTGAATCTTCTGTTAGAAAAATAACCAGAAGATTGTGATCTCCAACAATTTACGTAAGGTCGTTAGATTACACCACAACCAACAGGTGTGATTTGGAATAAGTTGCCCATTTGCCTGAGATTCATAACTCACCATTTCTAAATACAGAAAATTCTAAACACTCCCACACTTTATTTTGCCGGACCGGTAAAAGGCTTACCAGACAGGCTGAAATGCATGCCGGACTGGTTAATGTATATGCCGGACTGGTTAATGTATATGCCGGACTGGTTAATGTATATGCCGGACTGGTTAATGTATATGCCGGACTGGTTAATGTATATGCCGGACTGGTTAATGTATATGCCGGACTGGTTAATGTATATGCCGGACTGGTTGGTGTATATGCCGGACTGGTTGGTGTATATGCCGGACCGGTTGGTGTATATGCCGGAGTGTCGAAATCAAAGGATTTTTGATTTAAATATTATTTACGCTTCAAAGAATAATTGAAATAAATCTGTGATTCATAATTAGAGATACTATACATTTTGTGATGTGCCGAAATAACCTTACCGGGATAATTCCATCTTTGTCATTTTTTCCTTGAATACAAAATCACACTGATTGGCGGTTCGGGTGGTGGGGTATTCCCTTTTAAATTCTATATTCTCGTTTTTCGCTATTGGGCAATATTACTTTTTAGTCATTTTTTTTTTATTTGTGTAATTTTCTGCAACGACATACCCGTAATTTTTCTGATGTCAGTATTACTCATACCATTTAAGGCCATTTTTTCAACAATGTCAGCTTGATTTTTCTCGATACCTTTTTTGATACCTTTTTCGATGCCCTTCTCGATACCCTTCTCAAAGACCATTTTTTCCCAGTTCTTCGTATTTGTTTCCAACATACTTTTTACCTCAGTTAAATCCTCAATCTTCTTAATAGTTTTTGAATTAGCAGGTAGCTTATGTATCTGATATATACGATCCAATATCGCTCTGATTGTTTCAATACCATTTTTTTCAAATACTGATTTCAAAAGTGAAACCAGTTCTTTCCAGTTCTGTGTCATTTCAGCAATATCGCTGTTTTCAATATAAAAAACAGCAGCTACCGCATTGCGGATTCTTACAAGATCACGTTTAGGTATCTCATTTATTGCTATCTTGAAATAACGGAATTCTGGAAGATACTCTTTGGGTATAGCAGACGGATTAAGTAATTCGCTGAATCTTTCGGGCGCATTCCATGTATCGTGTCCGTTGTAAATCAGTACCGGAAATGGCGGATTCAGAGTTTGTTTCTTAGTAAATTTTAGAATTTCCTCATAGAATTCAAAAAGGTACCGTCCCATTCGTAGTGCCATGAACCGGTCGACAGTTGATTGGAATTCAAGGAAAAGATAGATATAGGCCGATTGTCCATGTGATTTAATCTCAAAAACCACATCAGCATGGCGGGATTTTTCAGATACCGGAATGAATTTTGTATTGAGCTTTTTGATTGTAGAAAAATCCAGCTCATTAACAAAGTCCTCATTAACAAATGACCTAAGCAGTTCTTCTACAATCCGTGGATCGCTGAAGAGACGAGTGTACCATTTATCATGGTGGCGTGACATGCTGTTAATATAAATACAACCCTCAATAGATGTTTAATCGAAACTGATATTATAGCGGCGTTCACTATCCGGTCTCTATGAAGTACAATTATATATAGAAAAGAGCGCTCGAATAAATGGCCCCGGACCGTATTACTATAATGTAAATTATAAAATAAAAGATGTACTTATGGAACTATTAATGTATGGCTATGAAAAAAATTTTACTGGTGGAGATATTCTCTCTGGAATGGTTACAGGGTATAATAGAGAAGGAAATTTTGTTCCATAAATGTTGGGCTTTCTGGAATGAATACACGTAATCCAAAACATCAGTAATGGAGAATCTAATTGAAAAAGTCAATCTCATTTTTAACTATGATCTTATTAATGGCAGAAATATCATACTCTGCCCCATCTGCTTATGCAATTAAAATTTTATGAAGCAGTAAGAAGTCATTCACTGTAAATACTATCCTCCTATGAGGATATATCTTTTACAGTGGAAGGATTTCTTTGGGCACACCAATCGCTAATGGGTTTTCCTGTTTGTATGATCATACCCTTGATCGAATTATTTTCAATGGCACCTCTGAGGAGAAAGAATTTTTCACGTGATTTTATATTCGAATGGAATCTTATCTCGACAAGGTTGCCTTTAATTAGGATTGATTCTGGTGTATAGATGTCTGGATGCTGAAATGATAGAGTTGCTTTTTGAAAGTGTTGTGAAATTTCCAAAGTACAGAAATCAGCTCCATAGCATTCAGGCATCTGCCATGACCATTTTCCAGAGAAATTTGCAGGTATTATCCATAAATAAAGTGTATGTCCTTCGAAAGTACTGCGAAAATCAGCCATCCATGAATCCATGTGAAAATCATGAGAAATGACACGAGATCCTGGTTTTAATTCATCAAACATTTTTTGCCGGAGTCTGACATTGATATTTGTTAATAGATACATGGTAATCACCGAAGCTTCAGATAGCGAAATATCGAAAAAATTCTTATTGAGAAACGACACTTTTTTTGAGATTCCTGCCTTTTGGGCATTTATCAAACATTCACTTATTCTATGTGAATCGATGTCGAAACCGGTTGCAAAGGCGTCAAAATCTTTTGCAGCGGCGATAACAATTCTCCCATCTCCACATCCTAAGTCAAAAACAATATCCGAAGGGGTTGTTTTGGCAATAGATAACATCTCATTAATAACTGAGTAGGGTGTTGGTACAAAAGGTACATCCAACTCACAACGATTGAATTTATTTCCTTCTTCATTGTAAACAACAGACTTGCAATCGATTTCTTTTTTTTCGCTTGTCTTGTTCATCGGATACCTGCTTTTCAATGAGTTTTCATTGAGCAAATTATGTCAAAATATTTACCTTTAATTAAAGTCTCTAATTTGAAATAGCGCAAGCTGTATGCCATAAAAAAAATCTTTTGAATATTTCTATGGAGAGTGTGCTTTTCTACTTTCCAATACTTCCACAAAAGGTAGGGATACTATTGATAATTGAAATTTCCCCATTTTCCTGTTATTATTAATTAAAGTATTCGTGAAGCAAATGACCCGAAATTTATATTATTTAGCAATAGAATACACCGCTCAACTTTAATATCGATATATATTATGGTGAATGTATTTGATTATACCGATTATCGCATTCTCCTGGGTGATCTCTATAAAGAGAAAAAGAAAGAGTGCCCTTTCTTTTCATATCGATACATTTGTAATAAAGTCGGGTTTGCATCAGCGGGCTTTTTTACCAATATCCTAAATGGAAAAAGGAATATTTCAAATGAGCTTATTTTTAAGTTCACTGAACTGTTTTGCTTTACCAGGCAGGAAACTGAGTATTTTGAATTAATGGTTCACTTTAACCAATGCAAAGATCAGGAACAGAGAGAATATTACCACGATAAAATGATTTCTTCGCGAAAGTCATCAATTTTTGAACTGACAGCTGAGCAGAATGAATATTTTTCAACGTGGTATAATGTTGCGATAAAAGAGTTGCTAAACTATTATCCTTTTAATGGTGATTACGAAGCATTAGCGAAAATGATCAGCCCTTCAATTACACCCCAACAGGCTCAGGCAGCTGTTGAACTTCTCCTTAAACTCAATCTCCTCAGAAAAGAGGGAGATCATTACTGTGTTGCTGAGAGGACATTAACAACCGGCCCTTTTGTATCGCTTGCATCAATACATAATTTCCAGCGTTCAATGATGGATCTGGCTAGTACATCTATTGAGCGATTCGATAAAAATGATCGTTGTATTTCGACTTTAACACTAAATGTTTCATATAAACAATTTAAGAATATCGAAGAGAGACTGGCGATTTTCAGGCGTGATCTGTTGGAGATGGCTAAAAACGATCCCAATCACAGCGATCGGGTTTATCAGTTCAATTTTCAGATCTTCCCACTCACAAAAAAGATGATGGATACTAAAGAACAATGAAAATGAAATTAAATCTATCCATCATCATATTCCTGATTTCTTTGGGAATCAATTTTCTTCAGTGTGGAGGAGGGACAGAGACTTATGAATCCTATGTTGGTGGAGGAACTGAAACAATTGGTAATATAGTTGATCCTCAGGGTAATGCTGCAAATGGAGCTACTGTAGAATTATACTACGCTGACAGTCTGAATTCTTACCGTGCAACGACAACTGATGCTAAAGGTAATTACAGCTTCGATACAATTCCTTCTGGAACTTATACAATAGTATGTAAATCGTCGGATGGTAAAATGGCTTTCATAGATCCATTCAGTTACGATTCTTCAAAGGGACTTGATTTAGGTACTACCACAGTGTTACCTCCAGGAAGCATTGAAGGGTGTGTTAAATATCCAATTATTGTAAATCAACCCGATCATGATATCCTTGTGTTTATCCCAGGGACTTCTTATACTGCCATTGCAGATGATAATGGAAAATTTGCAATAACAACTGTACCCAAAGGGATCTACACACTAAAAATATCTAAAGACAACTATTCCGTTAAGAAAATCTCCAACGTAACTGTTACACCAAATAATGTCACGGTTATTGATTCTTGCGTATCTTTGGAGATCGATACTATTGGTAAACCATTTGCCCCTAAAACAATGGAAATTGTTCATAATGAATTGCAGGGAACTGTAACAATCAGCTGGAATAGTCTTCCTATTACTGATCTTGAAGGGTATTTAATATACCGGGGGACACTGGATGATCGTCCGAAAATCTCAACTGTAATAAAAGATACTGTTTTTACCGATACAGTTTACAAAGATGTTCTGACAGATACCGTTCCGCATACGGTTTCATATTTTGTCAAATCTGTTGATAAAAGTAATGAAAGTGATTATTCTGATCCGTTAAGCATTACGGTATATCCGCCTGTTCTTTATCGATGCAGATTTACCCCGAGTGTTAAAAATACCAATGGAAATGATACAATCACTAATGCTGATACAGCTGTAATCTCCGTAAAATTCGTAAATAGAAAAAGATCTCCACAAAAGTTTATCTGGAGTATTGATAAAGATGAAGTGTGCCATTCCGTTACTGCTACATTTACAGACTCTGCTTACAGGGGAACGGATACAATCAGATATCAGTGGAAAACACCTGGAGAAAAGAAAATATTCATAAAATCGATCGATGAAAATGCAGATACATTATTGGATAGCTTTGATGTGGAAATTTATGATTCTTTATCGTTTCACCCCACCGGGAAGTGGATTGCCTGTCAATCAATGACAAACGGGAGAAAATTTGCCTGTGCTGCAGAACTGGATTCCACTATCTATTGTATCGGTGGAATCATTTATAATTCTAAAAACGGCATGAGCACTTTTTCGAATACTGTAGAAAAGTACGATATCAGGACAGGAAAATGGTCAAATTGTACAACATTGCCGCAAAAAATTTACTGGGCATCATCTGTCTCTCTAAATGGAAAAATCTATGTAATCGGTGGTGAGAATGAAAATGGAGAGAAACTTTCATCTGTTTATACTTATGATCCAGCTTCCGGCTGGGTATTAAATGGTAATCTCCCTTATGGAATAAGTGGTACATCTTCATGTGTTTATGATAACAGCATTCTGATTACCGGGGGAAAAATAGTAGATAGTGTTGATCTAATGGAGACTAACTCAAATAAAATACTGAGGTATAATCCAGTGACAAAAAAGACAGATACTCTCGCTACGGTTGATGGTGACAATCGCATTCATCATCAGTCTGTCATTTTTAAAGATCATCTCTACCTTATTAGTGGAACCAATTGTGAAAATGTAAATCTTTCTACAATGCTGGTTTATGATTTGAAGACAAATAAGGTTTACGATACCATTTCAGTGTCTCATCCAAGCTGTTTCTTTTCTGCATGGGTAGATAAGGGGCGTCTCTATGTTGCTGGTGGTGTTAATAGTCCTATTTTGAATAAAGCCTTAATCTATGATTCTTTTGAATACCTGGATTTGAATTCTTCCGGTAGAGTCTGGATCTCTTTAAAAAATCTACCTGAACCCGTATTCAGTGCTGCATCTGTTACTGTTAATAATGCGTTGTATATGGCGGGAGGCGCAGCAGGTAATAGTTCCGGTCAGGAAATAAATTCTTTAAATGTATATTATCCTTAACGTAAGAATTAACTATGAGAAGCATTAAACGACATAAAAAATTACACAGCAGAATTATAATACTTGCTATTATGATTCTTGCCTCGTTTATGTCTATAGTTAATCGGAGCTTCGCTGATTGTACAAAAGAGAGTAATGGGTTCGTTTTTCTTCACCCCGTATTTAACAACACCTACTGGAAATTTTTATCGGATTCGATGAATATTACTATTCCGCAACAACTTTGTGATGAAAAACCCTACCGCTATTTTACTTCTGGAACTGCTGATTCCTCGGCAGGCCTGATAATCGACTCAACTGGTGCTGTTTCGATTTTAATTGCCCGTTTTTCTCCGAAAGAATGCCAGTGCTGCAGTGCCAAGGTGGTATTGAGTAATCCTGTTGCCACAACTCTCAAAATTGAAAAAGACCTTCCAGCTTCATTTGTAATGGCAAACAGTTCATTAAATCTGTTATATTTCGCCTATTTTACAAACATTACAACGATTGCTGTGGCATCTATTTCAAAAGAGGGAACGGTAATCAAAACAGACCAGCTCTCTTTAACTAACGCAACTGGTAAATCAATCCAGGCAATATCATCAGTTTCCAATACTGATTTGAATGGATTCTGGGTCAGTGGAACAAATGGATTAGTACGGTATTTACCTGTAACTGCTTCAGGTTTGGGTACAATAGTAAACTACGACATTCAAATGACAACTGATACATTGATATCCGTAAGCTCAAATTACTCATTTACTACAAATGGTGGAGTTTACGAATGGTCGAACGGCGAATTAGTAAAGAGTATATCGCTTCCAATCCGCGGAAGTTTTGCAAACGAATCGATAGTTGCAAATAACACCACAATTATGGCAAGATATGGTAATGGCTGGAAATCCGCAGCCTATTCATCCGGAATGTTGCATGGTGCAAATGTAATCCGATCTTATAAGGGAGTATATATTGAATATATCGGGAAAACTTGGGAGTTCAATACAGTAAAGCTATTCGATTCCTCAACTGCGATAAAAACTATTCAGCCTTCAACAATGATGCAATATATAAATAAAGGTGAATATGTATATTCTTTTAACAAAGCAGAAACACTATCTGTTGTTATGATGGATCCTGATTCAAATTCGCAGCTGCCTGGTATTACTGTCGGAAGTACATCAATTTTTAACAATAGCGATTATGATCTGTTTGGAAAAGGTCTCGATCTTCCCTGTGCGGTTGGGACTGCGAAAATGTATACTGATAGTTTCAAAGTGATTCTTCGCCCGGACTCGGTCGTTTTTGAATCTAATTTTCTTCTTGGAGTGAACAATATACTATGCAATACTGCTAACTGGTCAAAACGGAAATTACGGTTTACTTATCCGTTTTTGCCAAGACTACTTAAAATCAGTGTTGGAAATGATCTCATTATTGTAAATGATCAAACTGTTTCAGTTAAGATAAATAATGAGAATTCGATTAGCGGAATTGACCTGTGCAAAAGACAAAACGCTATACTTTGTAAGTTTAAAAACCGGCAGCATTCAGCAGGTTATTTATCATTATGGACTATCGATGGAAAGCTGATTGCGAAGAAGCATTTTACAATATCGACATCAGAACTGGTTATTCCCTATGTGAACAAAAACCGGATGGTTCTGGCCATTGTAAATTATTCAGATGGAAAATCCGAAAACCATAAATTGATTCTGACTTCACCTTAATAAAAAGAAACTGTTTTTATGTCAAAGAGAAAAGTGCGTTGGTTCAGTCCTTCTTTAAAATCATTGATTTTATCTGGGATATTTTATTTCTTTGCCAGACTCTTTTTAAGGAGTGCAGAAAAGATGGGTAATGGAAATAAAAGTAAAAAGAAAAAAAAGGACCTTATCTGATCATAACGCCTGGGGTTTGGTTCCCTTCAAATCGCAGTAAATGAATCAGCTAACAATTTTAAGAGAAACTCAAGTTACTATAAGTATCTCTATTAAAAATTCAATCACCTGTTAATGCCTCGTTCTTACGTTTTTTAAAATCAATAACAAATCCATTGTCCATTTTTGATAATTCCTGGAAATAAATTTGAAATCCTTCATTGCAAAACGAATTCTTCACTGATTCATATTCTTCTTTACTGATAGTCCTGTTTATTTCCGAAAATTTATCTGCTTGAAAAAGAGGTTTGTACTGTGCCATAAGGCTTATAGAGAGATCCTGAGGATCAAACATCGACTTAAGAAACTGGAGTACTTGGAAACTGGAAGATTTGTTATCGGGCAAAACAAGATGTCGAATGCACAAGCCACGATAGGCAATACCTGATGAATCCGTTTTTAATGAGCCTACTTGACGAAACATTGCTCTTATTGCCTTCTGGTTTACTTCAACATAATCTGAGGCATGAGAATAGCGTGCAGCTGATTCATTATTTCCATATTTCATATCTGGCAGGTAAATATCTACAATGCCATTCAAAATTGAAATTACTTCTTCGGTTTCATAGCCACCGCAGTTGTAAACAATCGGTATTGATAAACCTTTGAAAGCGGCTTCTTTGAGAGCTGAAATAACCCAGGGCAGAAAGTGGGTGGCCGTTACAAGGTTAATATTGTGGCATCCTTTTTTTTCTAAGTTGAGAAACTCATCTGCCAATTCGTTTACTGAGTACAAATCTCCTTCGTGTTCATGAGATATCTGATAGTTTTGACAAAAGCAACACTTCAGCGTGCAATGTGAGAAGAAAACCGTACCAGAACCACAAGTACCGCTTATCGGAGGCTCTTCGCCGAAGTGTGGGAAAATACTCGAGATGACAAGTTGATCAGGAGCACCACAGAAACCTGACTGTTTTTTCATTCTATTTACATTGCATTTACGCGGGCAAAGCTGACAGGGAGCTGCGAGTTTAAATAATGCAGATATCTTCTGTTTCCAATCATCTTCAGTTAAATAGACATATGATGCGGTTCGCGTAAGTATACTCCTTTCTATTTAACTCTATAGTCAATATCAAAAACTTCATTAACTTCTTCATAAGACTTTATTGTGAAATTATCGACCAGATCAAATCCATATTTACGCGGGTTTTCAGAAATGATCATGAGTGCAATAATTCTGGGAATATATTCTTTAGTCTCTTCTGACAGGTAGCCTTTTTTATAAATATACCAGAAATCTCTATTACGGAGTGGATCATCTATTTTTCGCAAGATGTTTATGATACGTCCTTCACCTGTATTGTACGCGGCCAGGCAGAGCATCAGTGAGCTCTTTCCGCCAAAAATTCCAATCAGATCTTTTAAGTATTCCGCAGCCGCATAGGTGGACTTTTCCGGGTCAATTCGTTCATCGAGATCATTATTAACTGTGAGTCCGTATTTTTTCGCTGTTTCAGGAATAAATTGCCATAGACCCCGTGCCCCAGCGTGGCTAAGGGCTTTCGGGTTGAAACCACTTTCCAGCATCGAAATATAAGCAAGTTCAACAGGGATTTTTTTCTCCCGGAATATTTTACAGATCATAGGAAAGTAGCTGATCTTTCGTTGTATATATCTGGATATAACTGGTTTTAACTGACCGGAATAGATTGCAATATGATAATTCACTCTATCAATCATATTTTGAGGTATGGAATAATTTTTCTCTCCAAGTCTTTTCAAAATAGAATCAATGCAGCCTGCGATCGGATGTGAGTATTGATTGATATCAATTTGATTTGCATTATATATCAAGTCTGGATTATCTGTATAGTACTTGTTATCACTGTCTGCTGAATCGGTAGGGATTACCTGCAAAATACTATTATCATGCGTTGTTTTCTGATAATCAATTCGATTTACATTGAAAAAACAGACAACAAAAAAAAGAATCGTTATTGCAAGGAAAGCGTAATTGAAATATTCGAACCGCTTATCATGTAAGTTGTAGTATAATAACAAAGAGGAAAAATTTCTCTTAATGTTTTTTATTTGTATGATCTTTTTTATGTTTTTAAATATTTTGCCTGCGTTATTTCCATAGTCATCTGATCTCTGTGACCGGGATGTCATACTTTCACTAAAGTAGATATCCTGATCAAATTGATCGATTTTATTTGATATACATTCTACCGATGAGGATTTGCTTTGGAGGGGAGGAGACTCTCTATGTAGATCTTCATTTAATCCGGTATCATCTTCAAATGTTGTAAATAAAAAACGAGGCCCGTATCTTCCAAGTCCGATCTTATCACCAGGAAACAGTTCTGTTTCATTTATGCGTGATTCATTGACGAATGTTCCATTTGTGCTTTGCAGATCCTGAATGATAATGCGGTCCGGGCTTCTATATATGATTGCATGGTAGCCTGAGATGAAAGTTTCAGTTTCGGGGAAATTGATCGTATTATTAGCTTCTCTGCCTATTGTAGTAGCACCTTCATTGAGCAGGTATTTTCTACCCGCCTGGCAACCGGTGATAATTTTTAAATAGAGTTTTGAACTATTCATACCACAATCTTTTTACTAAGGCTAACAACTCAAATTTTACGGATTCCCTGGTACAAAGAAGTTTTTCCATTGCATGGCAAAACTGATGCGCGGTGGAAAAACGTTCAGAAGGACAGGTGGACATCGCTTTTTCAATTATGCTTGATATTGCATTGTCTATATGAATAATGCTTTTTATCGGGATATATGATCCCGTATTTTTTGCTTTGATTAACTCGGAAATATTGCTCTGCGGAAAAGCTCGTACACCACACAGTAACTCATATAAGGTTACTCCTAAAATATAAATATCTGTTCGATAAGTGATATTTTTATTTTCAAATTGTTCCGGGGCCAAATAAGGCATGGTTCCCATAATCGGGAGTGAGTCTGTTTGCAGGTCGGGGAAAACTACCGGGTACGCGATACCAAAGTCACTGAGTTTGATCTGTCCTTCTTTACTTAACATTATATTAGCAGGCTTGAGATCTCTGTGTATTATACCATAATAATTTTGTGGGCCGATTGAAAATATCTTGTTGTGAGCATAGTGTAGTGCTTTACAGACATTGATACCGATTGATAGGACTTGTTCTACTGTCAAGGTACTGCACTTCTTTAATACTTTATTCAATGATGCCCCATTAACATATTCCATTTCTATATAGAGTAATGAGCGCCTGCTTCCTATTCTGTAGCTTTTGACTATATTTGGGTGATCAAGTCTGGAGGAAATCAGCATTTCAGTTCTGAATGCTTTTAGAGAATCAGATATACAACCAGGTTTGGAAACTTTTACCGCCCGGTAGTTTTTTTGCCGGGATTTTTCTACTAGATATACATCAGACATTCCTCCGGAACCGAGTAATGAGATGATTTTCCCACCGGCAAGTTTTTTGATTTCGTGATCAGAGATTTTATTGAAAGCTACAATACTTTTAACATAAGGAACAGTCGAGGCTGAATGTAGTTGATTATTTAAATCAGTTTGAGATAGAGAGAATGGAATGTCATCTTTTATGAGATCAGTTGGTTTTGAAAGAGGTCCGGAATTATTTGTTAAAGCTTTAATCGATCGGATATTTATCATCCATAAAGAAGAAAAGAGTGATGAAAGGAGTTGAGTCGATGCCGGCAGATACCGAAATAAAAAGACCCCAAATAGTATACTGAAAATGGTCCCAATCAAACTCGCAAAGATAAGTGATTTAAACTGTATGAGGAATGCAATGCACAGATACAAGAGACCTACTATTTTGATGGTATTTCATACTTGGGAATTTTTTAATGAACCAGTTATCTAATTTATTCAAATATAATAACTTATATATATGTATTGAAAGTTGGATCGGGTTGATTTGTGTAGGAAAATTATAATTTGTATTACTAAAATAGATAGAGCAGATAAAAAATTAACATAAGGCTTGCCTATTTCGACAATAATTGAAGCTCTGCAAGCATCTATAAAGCTATCTGTTATTTTGAACGAAAAAAATAAACATTCTGGTTAAAAGCATGGATTTTAGCTATATTATCTTGCTGCAAAGAAATAAAAAAATTGCGAGTAAAATTTATTAAGGAGCACGATAAAAAATGAGAAAACGACCAGTATGTTTAATTCTGAGAGATGGTTGGGGAAAAGGAAATGATGAACCGTCAAATGCTATTTATGTAGCAAAGACACCCTATACAGATGAATATGAAAAAAAGTTTCCAACTATGCTTATTGAAACATCGGGGTTGAGTGCAGGATTACCTGCAGGTTATATGGGAAACAGCGAAGTGGGACATCTCAATATTGGTGCAGGGAGAATAATATATCAGAGTCTGACTCGAATAGATAAGTCAATTTCGGATGGAGATTATTTTACCAATTCTGCGTTTTTAAAAGCGATTGATTTTGCAAAGCACAATGGCGGTACACTTCACCTTATTGGCTTGATTCAGGAAGAGGGGGTTCATGCGGTAACCCGGCATTGCCTTTCACTTCTGGAACTATGCAAAAAACAGCATCTGGACCGGGTTATTGTGCATGCAATTACCGATGGTAGAGATACGCCGCCTAAATCTGCTATGGAACACATGGATTTTCTTCAAAAAGGAATCGACAGAATCGGAATCGGAAGAGTCGCTACTGTTATCGGCCGGTATTATGCTATGGACCGGGATAATCGCTGGGATCGGACTGAACTTGCATATCGTGCAATTATGGAGGGTAAAGGAACGCCTGTTTCTAATTGGCATCAGGCAATAGAGGATTCTTATGCGATTGGTGAAAACGATGAATTTATCAAACCAAGAATAATCAACTATAACGGACTCTGTGAAAATGATGCTGTAATCTTTTTCAACTTTCGGTTTGATAGGACCAGACAATTGACAAAAGCTATGGTAGAAGAGGACTTCAGCACATTCAGCCGCAAATGTCTGGTAAAATGCTTTGTCGCAATGACCCATTATTATGATAATGGCAGGTTTACAGAAGCGTTTCCGGAGATGGTAAACAATAATCTGCTGGGAGAGGTTCTGGCAAATAGCGGATTAAAGCAGCTCAGATGCGCTGAAACAGAAAAGTATGCACATGTAACATTCTTTTTTAATGGACAGAAAAACGACCCGTTTCCCAATGAGGACCGCATTCTGGTTAACAGTCCAAAAGTTGCTACATACGATTTGCAACCGGAAATGAGCGCTTTCGAAGTAAGAGATAAGCTTGTGGAAGCAATTAAAAGTGATAAATATGATGTGGTTATCTGCAATTTTGCCAACTGTGATATGGTTGGACATACGGGAATAATGCCTGCAATTATCAAGGCAGTCGAAACGATAGATACTTGCGTTCACGATGTTGTTGAAGCTGCTTTGGCTCAAGGTGGTGTTTGTATACTTTCTGCTGATCATGGGAATGCTGAACAGACGACCTTGGAGGATGGTTCCCCAATGACAGCCCATACCACTAATGTAGTTCCTTTGACAATTGTAGGGGCTGGAAATATCTCATTGAAAGACGGTGGAAAGCTTTGTGATATAGCTCCAACAATGCTTGAATTACTTGGAATAGAAAAACCAGAAGAAATGTCAGGTAATACACTGATTAAAAAGTAAATTCATTTGGGGCCTTTCGATTAGAAAGGCCTTTATCAAATATAAAGATTGATTGTAGTAATTATGTTTTTAGTTTTATCTTTGTTTTTCAGTGCAGTTTACTTATTTGTAATTTGTATACTTTACAGGGGATTGCGTTCTCTTCATACTTACAATGAAAATGGGAACTATACTTTTTCGATAATCATTGCTGCTCGTAATGAAGAGGCGGTACTTAGATCCTGTCTCGACAGTGTTCTTCACCAGTCAATTCCATCAGACCGCTACGAAGTGATATTAATAGATGACCGATCCACTGATAAGACTTTGGATATCGCCAATGAATATGCATCACTCCATCCCAATATGATCGTCAAGCATATCGATACAATTTCAGGGAAAATATCACCGAAGAAAAATGCCGTATCAGTTGGTGTGGCAATGGCATCAAACGAAATCATTGTCTTTACTGATGCAGATTGTATTGTGCAAAAGAAGTGGCTTGAGACGATTAATCAAACATTTGATAAAGATACCGGACTTGTTCAGGGTATCACCAGGTATTCTGAAGTAAACGATATGAATAGTTTTTTCTGGGGTTTACAATCGGTTGATTTCCTGTCACATGGTATTGTTGCAGCATCTGCCATCGGGGCCGGAATTCCGCTAAACTCAAATGCTAATAACTTTGCATTCAGAAGACAGGCTTTTTCAGAGATAGGCGGCTATGGTCATAGTGCCAGTACTGTTGTATCTGGTGATGATGATTTGCTTTTACAGAGAATATGGAGACAAAAAAAGTGGAAAATCCGATACATGACAAATGAATCCGGCATAGTTACAACACTTCCCACAAAAACCTTAAAGGGAGTCTTTGAACAGCGGAAAAGATGGGGATCTAAAACTATTCATTATAACCCATTACAGGTATTGATGCTTTCAGGAATATTTCTTTTTTACCTTGCAATAGCTTCAGCACTTTGCATAGGAATCTTCATTCCCTCGTATCTCATGTTGGGAATGGGTATGATTATTTTAAAGTTTGCCGGAGAAGCAGCACTAATGATCCCCGGAATACGTATTTTCGGACAGAATCAACTGAAACGCTTTATTTTCCCTGCTTCCATTATTCAACTGCCATTAGTCATTGGTGCAGTTGTTTTTGGAATATTTGGTAAATTCAGCTGGAAAGATCAGATGTTTTCCCGTAAAGTATAATAAAATTTTTTGATAAACGATACTCTTATAATTGAAGATCCTATTCCTCGAATGTATCATTAGTTCAGCTATATGCTGTAGAAGAGCGATACGGAGTATATTGTGCTTAAAATGTTTCATCATGCCGAATTCAGTAATATTGAACTTCTGATACATAAAAAGGCTCAGAAAAAAAACAGTATCAGTGTTGTGATACCCGCTTTGAATGAGGCTGATACTATTGGAACCATAGTTTCTTATATTAGTGAGAACTTTGTAGAGAAAACATCCCTAATAGATGAAATTATTGTAATGGATGGAAACTCCAGTGATGGTACAAGTGAAATATCTCTCAATGCGGGGGCTATTGTCTACAATATCGATGAGGTGATGCCTAAAGTGAAGAGCACCGGGAAAGGTACTGCCTTATGGAAATCGCAATTTGTTGCGAAAGGAGATATTTTACTTTTTATTGATTCAGATATTCTGGATTTTGACAAAAGATTTATTCTTGGTTTGCTTGGTCCTCTTTTGATTTACGATTCATTTGATTTCGTAAAGGCGTATTACAAACGTCCCCTCCTGATTGGTGATGGGAAATTCGAAAACTACGGAGGGCGTGTAACAGAGATTCTGGTCAAACCATTTCTATCCGCTTGTATGCCTGAACTAACTCAAATAATTCAGCCGCTTGCTGGAGAATATGCCATAAAAAAAGAAATTGCTAATAAATTACCATTTTGGACAGGCTATGGAGTTGAAATAGGGCTTCTCATAGATCTTTTTAACAACTTTGGTTTATCCAGATCTGCTCAGGTTGATATGGAAGATCGAAACCATCGAAACAGAAATGTTCTTGAACTTGGTAAAATGGCTTTTGGAATATTGCAGGTAATGTTAATAAAATTCGAGAGAATGGGAATAATGACTTTTAATAAAGGTATAGGAGACACACTTAGTTCTTTACATGGTCAGGATAGGGAATTATATGCTTTTAATGATGAGGAACTGCCGCCAAAGTATATAGAAAGGTAAATAGAATGCAAATATCTGAAATTTCCTTGTCTGGTTTGATACTGATTTTATTTGGAATTCTGGCCATATTTACATTTGTAGCCAGTATCAAAATGCCATCTGATTTTTCCAAAGATGAAAAGATGAGAGCAGAATTGAAAAGAAAATTATATGAAAACGAGAAGATTGAAAAAGAAGAGAATCAAGTAAACTGAAGGAAAATAGTCGCTTTATCTATCTCATCATGAATTGCATCAAAAAGGGTTAAAAGAGAGCTATCTTCAAACCCGAAACTCTTCCAGACATTCTCTGACATCGCAGGAATCTTATCATCTCCGCCATTTCCAAAATCAAGTGCCCGCACAAAGATATCTGCACAATGTACTATAGCAGTCATCATGTAATAATCACAGGAAGGTTGGGGGTTGTGATGGAATTTTACTGCGTTTTGTAAATTCTGAGGAAGATTCCACCGTTGGGTGAGAAATGCACCAATTTCCTGATGAGTAACATCAAATAGTTCCTGTTCACTTTCGAAAAAAAGAATTTTCTTCTCTTTGGCTAATGCTAAAATTTTATCGAATTCCTCCGGCAAGTATTGACATAAGATTAGTTTGCCAAGATCGTGAAGTAAACCGGCGATAAAACATTCTTCTTTATCATTAAAACCAAGGTGTTTTGCAATTGATTGCGCTGCAGCTCCACAAGCAATCGAATGTGTCCAGAATTGTTCAAGATCAAAAACTGCTGACTCATCTCCTTTTTTGTGGAATGCTTCAAAAATAGAAGCCGTTAGGACCACATTTTTTATAGTAGAAAATCCTAATATTACGATTGCATGAGTAATAGTACTGATCTTACCTGGAAAGCCGTAAAAAGCAGAGTTTACTAATTTTAAAACCTTTGTTGCTAAGGCCTGATCTGTTGTAATAGCTTTACCGATCTCCTCTGCAGATGTCTTCGGATTCTGGAGAAGGCGCGTAATCCGTTCTATCACAGTCGGAAGAGTTGGGATTGATGAAATGGTTTCTATCTTATGTAGAATGCTTTGATTTCCCACACCTGTTTCCTAATTATTATTGTGTATTCGATAGTGATAAACTGTAACGAAAATTTTTTTCATTATCGGATTATCTATAACATTTGAAAATTTGTTAATGAGTTGATCTTTTAATACTTCTGGTGATACTGTTACAGTATTTTCCTCAAGTAATGAATCCTCATTACCTTCTATATAAACTGCTGAAATTCCCCAGTTTGCCAATCGCCGCCCAAGAGCTGCAGATAGTGGCGTGCCTATTGAAAGAAGGACATTTCCAGAACTTCCACTAACCTCTTTACCCAAAATCATTCCATCTTCAATTTTGTCAACAGTTATTTTTTTCATACATTTGTAGTATACCATGAGCTGTTTATGAGTGCAACTATATTCAAGTAAATTGATAGCAGAAAAAGCATAGACAAAGTCCTATAATTAATATAGGATTATAAAGAAAATCACCAACCTTAAATATGAAGATAAGTTGGTGCAACTTATTCAATCAGTATGAAAAAATTTTAGTAAACTATTAAACCAGCGATTGTTGAAAAATGAATCAGATAGCAAACAATAATCAGCAGACAGGTGGAATCGTCATTAGAATACTGATCGCAATAGCTACTCTCCTGATTATAGGGGGGTCGATCATTTATATACTTTCCAGAGATCAGGAACAGCAACAGATTTATCATCGAAAAGCAATGGCTATAAGCGAGTATGGTTTACAACAAGCTTTGCAGAGGCTTCATAATGAACCATCCTGGAGTGGAATAATTGAAAAAACGCCATACGATGGTGGGTGGTATAAAGTGGAGCTGCAAAGAGAAATGAATGCGGATACTCTTTTTCTAACGATTATGTCTGAAGGGCATTTGAAATCTGCTTCAGATAATAAAAAATGTGTTTTGAATTTAATAGTTACACATGGTGATTCTACATGGATCAGGAGAAGCATGCAATAAAAACAGTTTGCTTTTCTGGTCCTAATGATAAAACTGTTGAAGAATATGATTGTATCTCTTGATAAAAAAAAAATCGAAAGGTATGATTACATAAGTGGGATAGAGTCCTATTGACAGTAAATCCCATTTTGTGTCTACAGAGGTTAAAGAGCACTATGAATTTTCTTAACAAACTTAATCCGCCGCACTGTACTGTAGGGCTTGATATTGGAAACCATTCACTTAAACTTGTTAAGTTGATTCATCAGAAAAATGGTTATTATTTAGAAGCTACAGGAATTAAAGAGCTTCCGCCGGGTACAATTGAAGGTTCAGATATTAAAAAAAGGGATGTTTTGATAGATTCAATATCCAAGCTGGTCAATCAATGTGATCCGGATATAACAGATGTGGTAATATCGATGTCTGGAAACAGCATTATTTCTGATAAAATCACTTTTAAGAACGAGAATAATGAAAATGCAGAAGAGATGATTTTGTGGGAAGCAGGCCAAAGGAGTCCATTTGATGTGGATGATATCACACTTGACTATAAGATTCTTCACAGAAACCTCGAATCAAATGAGATCGAAGTGTTACTTGTCGCGGCCAAAAATGACATAATGAAAAGTTATATTGATCTGGTATATGAGGCTCATCTGCGCCCATTGATAGTTGATGTGGATGCATTTGCAATAAATAACTGTTATGCTTTGGAAACCGCTGATCTTCCTCAGAACGGAGTGACTGCGCTTGTCAATATAGGTCATGACCTCACCAATGTAACTTTTATTAAAGAAGGTATTTATCATTCAACCCGTGATATATCGACTGCTGGCGATTACTTTGGTAAAACAATTCAACGTAATCTTGGGCTTAATTCTGAAGATGCATCATTATTGCTAAAAGGCAAAAACAGAGACTCCATTGATAATAATAAATTTTCTCAGAGCATTGAATTCGCAGCAGAGGAATTATCTTCGGGTATTGACCTTGCATTCTCGTATTTTAAAAGTTCAACAAAGAGTGATGCAATAGATAGAATTGTCCTCTCCGGAGGAGGGGCATATATTCCAAATCTCATCGATTTCCTGGCTAAACGTCATCAGGTTGCAGTACAGATTTCAAATCCTCTTGCTTTTTTGCAATATGATCCTGGACTTTTTGGGAATATTGATCCACAGAGTATTTCGGCATTGCTTACAGTTGCAGTTGGACTTGCTTTACGGAAAGTAGATGATTAAATGATTGAACGTATAGAAATAAATCTGCTCCCTGCTGAATACCGGTTTCACCATAGGAAGTTGCGACTTCCACGGGAGGTGATTTATCCATGCCTGGTAGTGGCACTTCTTTTCGTGGCTCTTATATTCTGGACATTGTTTCAGCAAAATTCGATAAGCTATTATAATAGCCAGATAACTCTTCTGGAAAATCAAATTAATCAAGATCGTCCAATTCAAAATGAAATTACTACCTTGAAAAATGATAGAAAAACAATACAGGAAAAAATCAAAGCACTCGAAAGAATTAATGTAAATCGAGAAAAATGGGTTAAACTGATGGAAGAATTATCAGGCAGATTGCCTCCATATACCTGGTTGATTGCTGTCAAAGAAGAAAACAGTACTCCACCGTTACTTTCAATTGAGGCACGAACGTTCGCATTCCCAGATGTCGCTAATTATATGTCAAATCTAAAGGAAAGTGCCTATATCAGTGCTGTCGACCTCACCAATATCGAGCAGATTGATTCAAAACAAAATATATACAAATTTTTTATTACTTGTACTATTAATCCTGATGTAAACTTGTCAGTTGATCAGAGTGAATCCTTTGCATCAAATAATGTGGAGGGTGGAAGACAGTGAAAGCAATAAATTTAAAAGATCCTAAATTCCGGCTTCCAGCTTTGATATTATTGATTGGAGTTATTGGCACAGTAATTTGGTATAACCAATTCTATATTTCTACCAATCAAGCCATTGAGACACTTGAAAAAAAGTATAATGCTCAGCAGGACACTTTACGAACAATTCAAGCACTTAAGCCGCAACTGAATAAACTTCGAGAAGATTTGCAAGCGGCACAGAGTAAACTTGATTCTTTAAAATCAATATTTCCCGATCAAAAGGAAATACCAAAATTGCTTAGAGAAATTACCAGCGTTGCACGTGCATCTGGAATTACTACTACAAAATTTAATCCTATGCCGGATATAGAAAAGGAGTATTACATAGAAAACCATTATAATATGGCAGTCAGCGGCGGGTATCATCAACTAGCTGAATTCTTTGCCTTTCTGGCAAATTTTCCTTTGATAATAAACCTGACGTCAATGAATATCGCTGCAAATCCGGATTATATTAACGATTTACAAACGAGTGGAGATCAAGAGGAAGTATCACAAACTGTAGTATCTCAATTTGAGATGACAACCTTTTCATCCAAAAAGTAATTATGGCAAAATTTATTAAAATTATAAAAAGAATATTTGGAATCGGAGCCGTTATCTCCATTTGCGCTCTAAATGCGCAAGCTGCATTTCCAGTTATATCTGATATAAAAGTAATCGGAAGTACAAGAGGGCTTGCGATAGTTATTGCTGCTGACATTCTTTTCGATGCACAGTTTCAGAAAATAAATAATGATTCTGTTAAAGTAATTATTAAGAATTGCATATATGGCCTGAATTCATATAGCTTTACAAATTTTTCAGATGGAGTGCCTATCGTAAAGCTTAGCGTAAATGAAATGAAAAATACTTCTTCAGTTGAGCTGAATATTAAAATACTGAAAGATACTGACATTAAAATTGAAACTCAAAAAAAAGGGACACAATGGATTGCCCTATTATCACGAAGTAGTTTTGAAAATTTTAACTGGAGTGCATCAGAATCAGAAAAGAGTACTTTTAATAAAAGTGAAAAATCTGTTTCAAAAACTTTAACTAATGTAACCCCTTCTACTCCAAATACCGAACAGAAATCAGAATATGCACGACTTATAAATGTGCGTTTTTTACAGCGTAATAGTGTATGTGCTTTAAATTTTGAAATGGATAAACCAGTACAGAACACAGTTGTCAGAAGTAAAGATACGGTTTATATTACTATTCAACAGGCATACGTAGGGTTAAAAAACAACAAAATATCGATTCCGTCAAGAACTCTTTTTAAATCGATCAAAATTAAGGAAAAAAATAAAAAAGAGAACCCTTCTATTCTGATCGCAATATTGTTAAACAGGAGAAGTGATCCAAATAACGGTGTCGTTTACACAAAAGGAAATACTGTAACAATCTTTTCAAATAATTCCGAATCAGAAAAAATTTCACAATGGAATTCGGATGTGGGTGAAACCTGGGAAGAAGAATTGTACAAAATTCCATCGTATAGTGTTGATATGAAATACTACGAAAAACGAGCCACAGGTGATGCTGAAAACTCAGTTAAGGATGAGAATGCTTTCTTTGTAAAAGACGATGATAATCAAAAAAGCAGTATTACCAAGGTGTCTTATACTAATGACAAAATCGAAAATGCGAATTCAGTAACCGAAATGATCTTACCTGATAGTCAAAAAGAAGCAATGATTGTGATTGCGAATAACGTGAATTTAAGAGCAGAGCCTATCTCCAGCTCGGAAGTAAAAGGTAAACTATCATTAGGGAATCGACTTGAAGTTCTGGAAAAGAAAGGCCTGTGGTATAATGTAAAATTCAATTTGCTCACTGGTTGGATCCATCAGAAATACATATGTGACAGTAGTAAAGTTTCGCAGGAGATCTGGAAAGAAATCAACAAGAGTGAAGCAGTCATTTCTCCAGTTACCGAAAAACCTATTATTGATGATATCAGTGCAGTGGAATTCCCAGATACTTCGACCACCGATACATCATCAAAACCCGAAGGTAAAAAAGTTATCAAATATAATCATGTTGGAAGAGATCCTTTCCTGCCTTTGGAAAATGACACTACCGGCGATTCGGATGGTGCTAATGTAGAACATCTGAAACTTGTCGGAGTCTTGATAGATAATACAGAACAAATTGCTCTGTTTGAGGATGTTAGAGCGAATAAAAAGCCCTTTGCACTTAGGGTAAATGATCCGGTAGACCATGGAAAAGTATTAAAGATTTACAAAGATAAGGTGGTGTTTTTGATAACAGAATACGGGATATCAAGATCCTATACAATTCGCCTTGCAACAAAGCAGGAGCAGGAGGCGGCCAGATGATTTCTTTCAGGAAAGCATTTTTATTATTATGTATGACCATCTGCACAATAGCGGTTTCAGGTACAGAAAGCATAGGTCAGGAAACATCCGACAGATTTTCGACGGGTGAAAAGGTTATTGATTTTTTCGATGTCTATAATGCAGATTTGCGATCAGTTTTCAAACAGCTGAGTGAGTACAGCAGCGTAGATATTGTCGCTGCTGAGAATGTGAAGGGGACCGTTTCTATTTCTGTTTCCAAAAAGACCTGGTATGAAATACTGAGTATCGTCTGTCGTATCAGCAATCTATCGTTGATAAACGAAGAGAACTATGTATATATACTTACAGCAGAAGATTATTATAAGAGACAGACCTCTGAAGCCGCTTCTCTTGATGCAACGCAGAGTCTTGCACCTTTGAAAAGAGAAATAATAAAAATCAATCACTCTCCTGTAAATGAAATTGAAAAGTCAATTCAGGGCCTCCTTTCATCAAAAGGAAAAGTCACTATTGTTGAGCATAGCAATTCAATTATTATATACGATACAGATAAAAACATTGAACAGATCCGTAAGATGATTTCCGCATTTGATATTGAAACAGCTCAGATTTCTATTTCATGCAAAATTATCGAGGTGAGTTCAGGGGCTGCTCAACGTCTGGGGATTCAATGGGGAGCTACTAACAAAAATATAGGTGTTCAGGCAGAGCATTTACCAAAGGGACAAAATATTATTGCCGGCGCTTTGGATAAAGTATCATATGGAATAATAAATCAGGACAATTTGAATGTTGCGCTGGAATATCTGTTTTCTGATGCAAAGGGTGAGGTTGTTGCGCAGCCGCAGATAACAACACTTGATAATAAAGAAGCAAAAATTTTCATGGGACAACAGATTCCTATCAAAAGTTTAGATGAAGCTGGTAATACGGTAATAAAATATGTAAATGCTGGAACACAAATGACTGTTAAACCACATCTTTCAGGAGAGGGAAGAATACTACTCGAACTTAATCCCAAAAAGGAATCATACCAGTTACAGGAAGGTGTTCCAATCATTAATGAGCAAAGTGCACAAACTAATGTCGTTGTGAATAATGGAGAAACAGTGGTAATCGCGGGATTAACTTCCAATGAAAAAATCGAAGAGGAAGCTGGTATCCCATTTTTCAAAAATATCCCCATTATTGGTCACCTATTTAAAAGATCCAATAAAAGCCTGGATAAAAAAGATTTGATTATTTTTGTTACCCCTCATATAATTCAAAAAGATATGTCGGGAGCACAACCACCACAGCAGACTGAACTAAATAAGTAATAATTTTCACGAATTTCTGCGTTTAAATCCTGTTTTCAAGCATGTTTGAAAACAGGATTTTTTTTTATAAAAACTACATTGACACTATCTGGCATATATTGTATACTCTTCAGCAAATGGTAGCACATGTTGTGGTACACTGTATTAAAACCCATTATGCACCCTAGGAGCGGATGAGAATGATTTCAACAATCAGAAAACGTGATGGTAAACTGGTCCCGTATGATAATTACAAAATTGCCAACGCTATCTTTAAAGCTGCAGAAGTAACTGGTTGCAAAGATTTTGGATTAGCTCTGTCGCTGGCTAAAATGGTAGATGAGGTTATTTGTAAAAAATTTCATTCCAATTCTATACCTGCAGTTGAAGAAATACAGGATCTGGTTGAAAAAGTTCTGATCGAAGGTGGATATGCCCGGATTGCAAAAGCTTACATATTATATCGCGAACAGCATCGAAAACTCAGAAGTACACAGGATCTTGTTTTGGATATCGCCAATACAATGGATGGATATCTTAAAAAAGAAGACTGGCGGGTCCATGAAAATTCCAATGTTAATTATTCTTTAGGCGGACTGATTCTCCACAATAGCGGAGCTATTACAGCAAATTATTGGCTGGAAAATATTTATGGTCATGATATTTCTATGGCCCATCGTAATGGAGATATTCATCTGCACGATTTGTCAATGTTCTCAGGGTATTGTGCCGGCTGGTCATTACGGCAGTTGATTGTTGAAGGGTTAGGAAAAGTAAAAGATAAAATTTCGTCCCGACCTCCAAAGCATTTGTCTACTCTGGTGCAACAAATGGTAAATTTCCTGGGAATCTTGCAAAATGAGTGGGCAGGGGCTCAAGCATTCTCATCATTTGATACTTATCTGGCACCTTTTGTGAGAGTGGATAATCTAACCTATGGAGATGTAAAGCAACAGATCCAGTCTTTTATCTTTGGTGTTAATACGCCGTCCCGATGGGGCTCTCAGGCACCTTTTACCAATATTACTTTAGACTGGGTTGTACCTGATGATCTCAAAGATCAGCCTGCCATTGTTGGCGGAAAACCCCTTGACCAAACATACAGTGAATTTCAACCAGAAATGGACATGATAAATAAAGCTTTTCTGGAAGTACTTATAGAAGGTGATGCAGATGGCAGAGGATTCTCTTATCCTATTCCAACGTACAATATTACCAGAAATTTCAATTGGAATAGTGAGAACGCAGGACTATTGTTCAAAATGACCGGTAAGTATGGAACTCCATACTTCCAGAATTTCATGAATTCAACACTGAATCCAAGCGATGTTCGGTCTATGTGCTGCAGATTGCAATTAGACAAAAGAGAGCTGAGAAACAGAGGGGGTGGGCTGTTCGGATCTGATGAGTTCACTGGATCTATTGGAGTGGTTACGATCAATTTACCCCGCATTGGTTACCTTTCTACTACCGAGGAAAATTATTTTCAGCAATTAGATCGCTATATGGACATCGCTCGTGATTCGCTCGAAATCAAAAGAAAAGTGATAACAAAGTTGATGGATCAAGGGCTTTTTCCTTATACCCAGCGCTACCTGAGACATTGGAATAATCATTTTTCAACTATCGGTTTAATAGGGATGAACGAATCGACCATTAATTTCCTTGGCAAAGATATGACTCATCCTCAAGCCAGAGAGTTTGCTACGAAAGTTTTGATTCATATGCGCGAGCGATTGACAAGATACCAGTTGGAAACAGGTCATCTATACAATCTTGAGGCCACTCCCGGTGAAGGAACTTCCTATCGTTTGGCTAAAATTGACCGTGCCAAATTCGCCAGAATGACTATTCCCGGTGGTGATAATCCGTACTATACTAATTCAACTCAGTTACCGGTCAATGCTACTGATGATGTTTTCGAAGCGCTTGATATGCAGAATGATATTCAGGGCCTCTATACTGGCGGAACAGTATTTCACGTTTTCCTTGGTGAAGCAATCGACGATCCTGAAGTTTGCCAGGAACTGGTGAAAAAAATATCTTCCAATTATAAAATACCCTATTTCACTATTTCACCTGTATTTTCTGTTTGTCAAAACCATGGCTATATCAAGGGACAACAACAAACCTGCCCAACCTGTGGAAATGAAACGGAAGTTTATTCGAGAATCGTCGGATATTATCGGCCGGTTCAAAACTGGAATTCCGGTAAGCAGTCAGAATACAAAGAGAGAAAAAGTTTCGGTTTGACAAAAGCTGTTGAGAAAGACAATGGAAACAGAAAATCGAAATCAAAAGTAAAACTGCCTGTCGATGAAATTCCCGAAAGTGAATTTGTTGTCGATCCCGAATCAATAAAGGCCTGATAAATAGATGCTTATTGAAGATACAACGCTTTCTGAGGACATCGGAATAGTCGGTTGGCAGAAAAATTCATTCATAGATTTTCCCCGGACGGTTTCGACCGTCCTTTTTTTTCGGGGGTGCAACCTGCGATGTCCCTATTGTCATAATCCGGATATTGTTTTTAACAGGCTTCCGCCGGTCCCTCTTAAAGATATTCTTTCCTTTTTAGATCGAAGAGCAGGATTAATCGAAGGCGTTGTTCTGACTGGTGGAGAACCAACACTCCACAAAAAATTACCTGATATTATCAGTGTTTTGAGGAATAAAGGCCTGAAGATAAAACTGGATACCAATGGCCTGCTTCCTGAGATGGTTAAATTATGTAAACCAGACTATCTGGCGATGGATCTTAAAACTGATCCTGCTCAGTACGCAAGATTAGGGGGGGAATACAATAACATACCTGAAAGAATTTTTCAATCTATAGAGATTGTCAAATCCATGGGAACTAATGCTGAAATCAGGATAACTGTAGCACCGCCCTTAATTGACGATAACACGATAAAAACTATAGCTGACCTTGTAAACGGTGTATCGAAAATTTATTTGCAGCAAATTGTGACAAACAATAACCTGCTCGATAACGCTTATGTTAACGTTAAACCATATCCGGTCACAGTTTTGGAGAATTTCAAATCATTGTTATTAGGAAAAGTAAAACAGTGTACAATCAGGGGATTCGATTAATTCCTTACATTATATTTTCTTATTCAAGTGATTCTTCATACATCTCGCCTTCAGAAAACCGGCAAACACGATTTATACCTTTGCTTAACAGCATTTGTATAATTGGAGAAAGTGATTTGCCAACATAATAAGGTTCATGCGCATCAGATCCAATCGTGATGAGGGCATCGAGTCTTTTTATTTGATCAATGAAATAATCAAATGGGTTTATTGGTAAAGTATGCTGTGCCTGAGCCCATAAAAAACCATTCGCATTTATCTCTACACAGGTTTTGTTTTCTACTGCGGTCTTCACAGTTTTATAGATCTGATCACAGATAAGATCTGAATTAGAAGTAAATGTCTGTGTATCTCTCCAAATAAAATCTATATGAGCAATAGAATGAAAGAGCTTGCTGCTAAGAGCAGATTGAACAAGACGGAAATACTCCAGAAGAACTGGTTCTGTTGCTTTATCTTGAAATTCGGAAAGATGTTTCCAGCCAAAATGCGGTATGCAATGAATTGAACCAATGCGGAAATCAAGAGGGTATTCTTCAATGATTGGCAGAAGAAGCTCTTCAGCTCCTTCGATATAATCTATTTCAAGGCCAATTTTAATGCTTATTTGATTACCGAAAATTTCCCGCAGATCAGAAAGCTCTGAATAATAGCGGGGAAGGTCTTGTTCAGACATCCCCCAATCCCAGTATCGCCTCTTTTGAAACTTTGTTAAGTAGTAACGGCCCAGATGATCGGTAAAACATATTTCGGCAATACCCTTTTGTATTGCAGTCTGGATATACTGTATAGTTTGGCCATGCGCATGTCCGCAATATGGCGTATGTACATGATAGTCAATTAGCACATAATCCTCAAACGTTCAGTACTGATTTTTTGAATTGGTCTGAATGCTCTGATCTGGAAAGAAGAGGTTTGACCCATTCAGCGTTAAATTCAATTACCTGTTCAGGAGCTCTTCCCACAAATGTTTTGACATCAAGCAGTTCTTTCAATTCCTCTGCGGAAAGTCCAAAAGACTTATCAGAAGCGATTCTTTGAATAAGATCATTTTTGTTGCCTTCCATTTTGACCTGACGGGCAGCTTCCATTGAGTGTGTGCGAATTTTCTCGTGTAACTCCTGACGGTCACCGCCTTTTTTGACACATGCCATAATGATGTTTTCTGTGGCCATAAACGGCAGTTCTTCTTCAATGTGGCGCGCAATCACTTTCGGGTAAACAACCAGACCGTCTGCAATGTTAATTGCTATAAGTAAACTCGCATCCGCTGCCAGGAACATCTCCGGAATGGAAAGCCGTTTATTCGCGGAATCATCAAGTGTCCGTTCAAACCACTGTTCTGCTGCGGTCATTGCGGGTGATTGGCATAAAGAAATAATATATCTGCTTAATGAAGTCATTCGTTCTGACCTCATCGGATTACGTTTGTAAGCCATTGCCGATGATCCGATTTGGCTCTTTTCAAATGGTTCCTCTATTTCCTTTAAATGCTGCAGTAGTCGTATATCGTTAGCTATTTTGTGTAAGGATTGAGCCAGGCCGCAGAGAACCGATGCTACCTGGTAATCAATTTTGCGGGTATAGGTCTGTCCTGTCACAGGTAATGGTTGACTGAAACCAAGCCGCTCTGTCACTACTTTGTCTAGTTGTTTTACTTTTTTATGGTCACCATCAAAAAGCGTCAGAAAAGATGCCTGGGTACCGGTTGTCCCCTTTACGCCTCGAAATGGCAGATTCTCAACGAGGTGTTCTATATCGTTATAATCCATGATCAGATCATATATCCATAAGCAGGCCCGTTTCCCAACTGTTGTAAGTTGTGCAGGCTGAAAATGGGTAAAACCAAGTGTGGCGGTATTGGCATACTTAAGAGAGAAAGTACTTAACAATTCGATTAATCCTGCCAGACGACAAAGAAGTAACTTAAGACCCTCTCTCATCTGGATAAGATCGGTGTTATCCCCCACATATGCACTGGTTGCCCCTAAATGAATGATTGGCTTAGCTTTAGGACAGCTATCCCCGTATGTATGAATATGTGCCATCACATCATGGCGTGTCTGGGACTCGTACTTTTTTGCCAACTCGAAATCAATATCTTCGATATGAGCTTTCATTTCATTGATCTGCTCATCGGTGATAGGCAGTCCCAGTTCTTTTTCACACTCTGCAAGTGCGATCCAGAGCTTGCGCCATGTAGAAAATTTATATTGTGGAGAAAAAAGGTACGACATATCCTTTGATGCATATCTCTCAAGAAGGGGATTAAGGTATTCTTTCATGGATTCTTGACTCATTTTAATTTCCTCAATAAATTCAACTCTTGATTATAAAAACAATCAATATACTTTATAGCACTTTTATTGTATAAAGCAAAGTATTTTTAAACAAAAACTTGTTTGAAGCTTAAAGTATTGTTATATTGATATACTGCAATCCTGCATACATTTATCCCTATGATTGAAAGGTGGTTATAAATGCAAAATAAAGCGTTTAGGCAACTTTTTTTGTTATTAGTTGTGATTTCAGCTGCTTATTCGGCTGAATCCATTGAAAGTCTTATGGCTGCTGGTCAGGCTCTTTTGGAAAGAGGTGCTTACAGTCAGGCTGTTACATCTTTTAAGCAGGTTGTTTCCCGTGAACCTGATAACTTTGAAGCTCAGTTTAATCTGGCTTTTGCTTATCTTCAGTGGGGAAGAAATAACAATGCGGTTGAAGAGTTTAAGAAAGCTTTGCAATGGCAGCCCAAAAATTCTCAGGTCTGGTCTAATCTGGCAATCGCTTATGAAAATCTGGATAAGAAGGAGCAGGCTCTCTATGCCCTGACTCAAGCGGTTACTTTTGATCCTCAGAATATTACCGCCCGAATGAATCTCGCTGCAATGTATGCAAATGCAGGAAGCACTAAGCAGGCTATGGAGCAGTATAAAAGGGTACTTGAGATTGATGGTACAAACGAGGATGCCCTTGTAAACATATCCCGTTGTCTCATTGGTGAAAAGAGTTTGACGAAGCTATCAGGTATTTAAAACAGGTTTCGGCTGTAAATCCCAATAACGGAGAAGTCCACTATGAACTGGGAAATATTTACTGGAAGCGTCAGAATGATATCAACAAGGCACTCAACGAGTATAAACTTGCTAATACACTTAAGCCGGAAAATATCTCCTTTTATGAGAACTATGTCGCTGCGCTGCTTGAGAAGAGCGATAAAACAAGTGCAATTGAGCTCTTGAAAAAGTCTTTGATGTATACTGATGACGTCCTCAGAAAAGACAAAATTCAAAATCAGATTAATAGACTGGAAGGAAATAGCGCTGCTAAAACGGATGATAATTCTACACCTAAATTAGAAACTAAGGACCAGATTGGCGATCTAAAAAAGGAATTACGTACCAGCAGCAGTTCTACTACAGGGCCTAAACGTATTGAGACCAAACCTGTAAATGTTATGGATGATTTTCAGGATCTCAACAGTGATACGGCAGCTCAGACTCTTGATCTTAAAAGTGAAGCAAAGAAAAGAGCGGCAAACAAATAAATCATCTGGTGCATGCAGTTCAATTGCATGCACTTCACCATTTTTTTGATTTCTTTATAGTGCATCATTACAATTCATATCGACAGTTTATTAAACAAAAATTCGGTGTTCCTGTACTAAAGATACCCCTTAACGGTGGTTTTTCATGTCCTAACAGAGATGGCTCGAAAAGCACTACCGGGTGTTTCTTTTGTGACAATCGCTCATTCAGTCCTGCATTTAACAGAATCGAACCACCTCATATTCAATTACAAAAAAAAATACATAATAATTCCAATCGATTCGGAGCATTTATCCCTTATCTTCAGCCCTTTTCCAATACGTATGGATCGGTTGAAGAACTATCCTTGATTTATGAATCATTGATTACTTTACCAGGGGTAGTCGGCCTGGCTATTGGGACACGACCGGATTGTTTTTCTGATGAACTCTTTACCTATCTTTCTAATCTTAATCAACGTACATATCTGAGTATTGAGCTGGGTTTGCAAAGTGCACACGATTCAACTCTGTTAAGAATAAACAGAGGACATACTTTTAATGATTTCGTTAAAACCTCCAATAGGCTTGCCGATTCTGGTATTGAAGTCGTTGCGCATGTAATGCTTGGCCTTCCGGGGGAAAATCGTGAGATGATGATTCAAACGGCACGTGAGTTATCCAAGCTCAAAATCAAAGGTGTAAAGATTCACCAATTAATGATTATAAAAGGTACTATGTTTGAAGAATTGTTTTTGAAAGGTGAAATAAACACACTCGACATATACAATTATTCGGAATTTTTATGTGATTTTCTGGATAACCTCAGACCAGATCAGTTGATTCATCGTCTGATGGCTGATTCAAAACCTGAACACGGTTTGATAGCTCCGGTTTGGAGTGCCAATAAAACAGAATCGCTAAACATAATTCATAAGATAATGGATCAAAAGGGAAGTATCCAGGGAGCAAAGTATTGCTCAGGACAATCCGAGTCTTTTTAATCTCCTCCAGACAGTTGTACGATCAACGCCCAGTCTTTTTGCCGCTTCTGTTTGATTCCCATTACATTCGTTAAGTATACGGATGAATTCCTCATCGGTTGTTTTTCCATGTTGAATTAGAAGCTCATTTACTTCAGGCATTTTCATCTCTCTTCCTTCACTTCTGCACAACCCGTTGCGAAGTTCGACTTTTCTGATTTCAATCGGCAGATCAAAAATATCAATTGTTTGTTCCTGGCAGGTGACAAATGCATGCTCAATTGCATTTTCGAGTTCTCTGACATTGCCGGGCCAGCAGTAATCCATCATGGTAACTGCTACATCGTGAGATAGACCTGTAATATGTTTTCCTGTTTCTGAATTAAATCTGTTGATGAAATGTTCAACGAGTGCACCAATGTCCTCCTTTCTTTCGCGTAAAGGTGGAACGTGAAGAGGAAACACTTTGAGCCGATAGAACAGATCTTCCCGGAAATAGCCTTCGTTTACTCTTCTTCGTAAATCACGATGAGTTGCTGCAACTATTCTTACGTCTGCTTTTCTGGTTTTTGTATCTCCAACTCGTTCGAATTCTCTTTCCTGAAGAAAACGGAGTAACTTGACCTGGATAAGCGGTGATAATTCACCTATTTCATCTAAGAATAGTGTACCGCCTTCCGCAAGCTCAAAACGTCCTGGTTTATCACGGAATGCACCTGTAAATGCGCCTTTAACATGACCGAACAACTCACTTTCCAGAAGCGATTCAGGAAGTGCTGAACAGTTTACCGTAATGAAAGGTTTGCCTTTACGAACTCCCTCATTGTGAATGGCTCGTGCCACTAACTCCTTGCCACTGCCGGTTTCACCTGTAATCAGGACTGTCGCGTTTGATGCTGATGCCAGTTCGACAAGATTGAATAGCTCCATCATCCGGTGACTTTTGCCAATAATCCCGTATTTCTCTTTCTTTCTGATACTTTCTTCCAGTACCTGCAATCGGCTTTCAGTTGATTTGAGAACGGATATGTCTGTAAATGTTTCAACCGCTCCGATTATTTCACCTTGAGTATCCCTTAAAACCCTGGCATTTTTGAGTACAGGAAGCGTTTTCCCTGACAAGTGCAGGATTAAACATTCTTTGTTGATAATTGCACCACTTTTGAAAAGAGTACAGGTCGGTGGCGGACTGCATTGAGAGTTCATTACTGAGCAGCATTTTTTCCCAATAAGTTCTTTACTTGTTTTTCCTGTCATTTCTTCTAATGCTGTATTGCAGTATCTAATGATACCTTCCTGATCGATTACTAATAATCCTTCAACAATAGTTTGCAGAATAGTCTCAACACATTGAGGTGATAAGGAGCTATCAGCGATGCAATTCATATTTACTCCTTTGAAAAAAGTGCAACACTGTTGCACCGTATTGCTATTGCAGTGTTGCATTTGCAATATACTAATAGTTTGCGACAGGATGCAATGAGCTTAAAAACTAAATGTTTGCCTGGCACGGCTATTGCATATTTGGGAACTGAAAGATAAAACTCAAAATAAGGAGGATATATGGCTGGAATTACTACTGATGCAACGTTCAAGAATGATGTGCTTGAGTCGAATCAACCGGTTCTTGTGGATTTCTGGGCTCCCTGGTGTGGTCCTTGTAGAATGGTGGGGCCTATCATTGAACGTATAAGTGAAAAAATGGGTGGCAAGGTGAAGGTTTACAAATTAAATGTCGATGAGAATCCTGTGATTTCGAGTCAATTTGGTATTACGGGTATTCCGACTGTAATCATCTTTCGAAATGGACAAATAGAAAGAGAATTTGTAGGTGTTCAACCTGAACAGGTTTACATGAATGCCCTTACAGTATAGAATAAGACAAATTATTTATTTCAGGAGAAGGGTGATAAAAAGTTCACCCTTTTTTTTCAGTTCTTTAAATATTCGCCTCAGTTCCTCTAAATAATCTATTAATGATTTTATTAAATGTAGAAAAATATCTGTGGAGATTTACCGATGAAGAAAATTTTAGTAGTGGGTGGTGTTGCAGGCGGTGCAAGTTTTTGTGCACGAATGAGAAGATTGGATGAACATGCGCAGATCATCATGTTTGAAAAGGGGCAGTATATATCCTTTGCAAACTGTGGATTGCCTTATCACATAGGTGAAGTTATCAAAGACCATGATGACTTGATCATACAGACACCACAATCTTTTTCAAGCCGGTTTAATATTGACATTAGAATCCGTTCGGAGGTTAAGGCAATCGACACAGAAAAAAGGATTGTTACTGTGTTGCACGATGGTTCTATATATGAAGAATCGTACGATTATATTGTGTTATCTCCTGGAGCTGAACCACTTAAACCGCCGATTAAAGGCATTGATAATAAAAAAATTCTCTCTCTGAGAAATATCCCTGATATGGACAGAATAAAATTACTTGTTGATAATAACTCTATCAAGCACGCTGCTGTTATCGGAGGTGGGTTCATTGGACTTGAAATGGCTGAGAATCTTAGAAACAGAAATATTGAAGTAACACAGATAGAGTTATCTGATCAGGTGTTTACACCCGCAGATCCGGAGATGGCTTATTTCATTCATCAACATCTGAAAGAAAATGGTGTAGAATTGCTGCTTAATGATGGAGCGGATTCTTTCAGGGAAAACGAATCTGGAATTATTGAAATAGAGCTTAAAAGTGGCAAAATAGTAAAAGTAGATTTGGTTATTCTGGCGATTGGAGTCAAACCGGATACGGATTTTATTAAAAATTCAGGTATAAAACTCAATGAGCGCGGTGCGATCGTTGTCGATAATCATTTAAGGACGAACATTTCAGAAATTTATGCGGTTGGTGATGCGATAGAGGTTACTGATTTCATTTCAGGAAAAAAGGTAATGGTGCCGTTAGCAGGTCCTGCTAATCGTCAAGCAAGAATAGCTGCAGATAATATAGCTGGATTTGATTCTGTTTACAAAAACACTCAGGGGACTGCGATTTGCAAGATTTTTGATTTGACAGCTGCTGTAACCGGACTGAATGAAAAAATGGCGAAAAGAGCTGAAATAGACTATTTGAAGTCCTACACCCACTCAGCAAGTCATGCGACGTATTATCCGGGTTCTTCACAGCTTTCTGTTAAAATCCTTTTTTCTCCGACTACTGGGAAACTTCTTGGTGCACAGGTTATTGGAAAAGATGGAGTAGACAAGAGAATAGATGTTTTAGCTGCTGCTTTACGCCATGGATTGACAGTTACAGATCTGTCTGAACTTGAACTGTCTTATGCACCTCCATACGGAAGTGCTAAGGATGCGGTTAATATTGCTGGATTTACAGCCGACAATATTCTAAAAGGTATTATGCCTGTCTGGTATTCTGAAGATTTTCAGGAAAATAGATCAAAATGTACCATTATTGATGTACGGACGTCAGATGAATTCACCATGGGGCATTTGGAAAATGCTCGGAATATTCCTCTTGATCAGTTGAGAAAGCGTATCGGAGAGATAGACAAAGAAAGACCCGTGCTTGTCTATTGTCAGGTTGGTTTGCGCGGGCATGTGGCGACAAGAATACTTCTTCAGAATGGTTTTAAGACAATGAATCTTTCCGGGGGATACAAGACTATACTCGGTCCTATCTGACCAATTCGGGAACAGATACTATTTTGCGTATTCCCGCCGATTCTCCAAACAGTCAACACAGAAACTGAAACGAAAATGGTAATTGACGCATGTGGTCTTCAATGTCCCGGACCAATTATGAAACTCAAAGAAGCAATTGATGAGGTTGTAGAAGACGATGTTATTGAGATTAGGGCCACGGAAATGGGCTTTGCAGCCGATATTCCTGCCTGGTGTTCACGTACAGGAAATACGCTTTTATCACTGAGATCTGAGAATGGTACATATATCGCATGTGTTAAAAAAGGAAACTCGAAACAAATAAATACTTTGCACGGTGAATAATCGTGATACAAAAACAATGGTTATATTTTCCAATGATTTTGATAAGATGATGGCGGCATTTATTATTGCAAATGGTGCTGCATCAACAGGTAGTGAAGTGACGATGTTCTTTACTTTCTGGGGACTGAATCTTTTGCGTAAAGAAATTAACATAAAAGTTGAAAAAAATATCATTGAGAATATGTTTGGTTTTATGATGCCTCGCGGGGCTAAAAAATTGGTACTTTCAAAAATGCACATGGGTGGTATGGGTACAATGATGATCAGGAAAATAATGAAAAATAAAAATGTTTTTTCTCTTTCGGAACTTATGGAAGCAGCACAGAATAGTAAAGTACGATTTGTCGCTTGCTCCATGTCAATGGATATTATGGGAATCAAAAAAGAGGAACTTATTGATGGAGTAGAGATTGGTGGCGTTGCTTCATATCTGGAAAAAGCAGATAGCGCAGGGTATAATTTATTTATATAGTCTACTTATTTTGATAAAAATCTTTATAGTAAAAACAAAGACGCTCATCATGAGTTTGAATGATGAGCGGTTATATGATGATTTCAAAAACAGTGTAAACAAAGAAAAAATAAAAAAAGTGTACATATAGTAAAAAAAGTGAATTATATTCTCGATATGAATATAATAATTAAAAAAATATGTAATTTAATAAGAGCCGCCCGCTATGCAGCAGCCCGTATAGCTGCCATTTGTTATTTTCCTGGCGGATCTTGATTTATCATAAAAATTAAATTTAAAAGAGGATCCGCACAGAAATGTTCGGGTCCTTTTTTATTTTGGAGACAAAATGTTAATAATCAGAAATGGAGAGTTAAAGGACGTTTTGCCAAACGTCCTGTCTGCTGCGGATTTTCGATTTCGTCTTTGTTAAATAATTTTTTCAACTGAGTTTTATAACTTTGTAATCTTGACAAACAAATGTCAGGAACGGGTCTTTATTTGTCTAAAAAGGAATTAATTATGAATACAATAGAAATTGAAGATACGTATCTGGTGAATTTTTGTGAGAAAGTACTCTTATCAATAGACAGGGGTATCGGGTCGAAAGTATGGGATGAGTCCGGAAAAGAATATCTTGATTTTACTTCAGGGTGGGCAGTAACAAGTCTGGGGTATAGTCATCCGGCAATTACTGCTGCTATTATACAGCAGAGTCAAAAAATTATACATAATCCCAATTCTTCTTTAACATATTCACCTTCAAGAGCAAAATTACTTTTGGAGTTAATAAAGATACTCCCCGACGAGATGAATAAAATCTTCTTTACCAATAGTGGAGCTGAAGCAAATGACGCAGCAATGAAATTGGCCCGGAAAATTACCGGCAAGAAGAAGATTTTATCTGCTTTGAAAAGCTTTCATGGTAGAACGCTTGCAACTGTTTCTGCTACAGGTCAATCAATTCAAAGGGATAGATTCAATGTTCTTGTACCTAATATCGAATTTTTTGATTATAACGATAGTGATAACTTTTTAGAATGCATTGATAATGATACTGCTGCTGTGATACTTGAGCTGATTCAAGGGGAAGGTGGAGTTAATGTTGCTAAAAAGGAATTTGTTGAAAATGTAGTTTCGATCTGTAAGAAAAACGGAATTTTATTAATTGTAGATGAAATTCAGACCGGATTTTACAGAACTGGGCCGGCATTTCTTATTGAGGAATTTGGAATTGAGCCGGATTTTCTCACTATGGCTAAAGGAATAGCAGGAGGATTTCCTTTTGGTGCTGTTGCTGTCAGGAATGAAATCGCAGAAAAAATTGAAAAAGGTGATCATGGAGGTACTTACAATGGCAATCCTCTTGGATGTGCAGTAGCAGCAGCTGTGATAAACTATATGGTCGAATCTGATATTGGAAGTAAAGTAAGACAAATTGAAATGATCATTTATACAATGTTAAAAGAATGCATGATCGAATATTCCGAAGTGATAAAGGATGTTCGGGGTAAGGGGCTATTGTGGGCTTTGGAGTTTTCAAATGAGCGGTATGCCTCGGAGGTCCTTCTGTTCGCGCAGGAAAATGGGTTACTTTTAAATATTAAACACGGTACAATAATTAGAATTTTTCCAGCGTTAACAATTACTGCGGAAGAAATTATTCATGGGATAAATATTATAAGCAAAGCAGTCAGCGACATAAGGAGAATGATAGATTTAAATAGAGATGTAAACGATTTATAAAAAGGTGCGTATAAAAATAATCCCGGATTTTGCAATAGGAAGAGATGAAGATGATGAATCCGTTGAGACTGAAAAGGTTACGTATTGAGGAGGCATACCCAAAAGGTGGTATGGCTGACGAGCTGAAAACCTTACATGGCCAACGGATAAATTAGATTTCGCAATTTTACTATTGCAGATTTTGGGATAACGGTAGATTTGTTTTGCTTTGTGATTTTTTCTGGTTTTACATGGATGACAGACTACGGAAAAATGGGCACTATTGGTAGTACTTTGTTTTATGGTTCACCATATTTTAAGAATTCAATCGGTTTACAAAATATATGGGAATACATAGGTAAATAACAGATTATAATTGGTAAATTTAATTTGGAAGAGAGGACCTGTTTCCACCCGGCTGAGGTATGTAGTTTGCTTTTCTATCTCAATGCAGTTCAATGTGGAGGGCTGAATAACAAAGAATAATAATATGTAAATAATGGTAAAATTACCATGAATATACTAACCTCTCACAAGGATGGTGCTATGGATATGGGAGAAAAAAGAAATTTACCGGGCGAGAGGGAACAGAAGCAGACACAAATCAAGGTTCCATTCTGGCGGCTATTGATTTGGGCTATAGTTATTGCAATTTTTATGCGAATAGTGACCGGTGGATATGAATCTGGGGAAAGGATGAGTTTACCTTATTCTGATTTAAAAGAACAGATAAAGAACGGAAATATTCAGGAGTTGACATTTAAAGGTGATGCAATAAAAGGAAAATTCAAAAATGAAGTAAAGCAGAAAAGAGCCAATACTAACGATTCTATAACCTACACTCAGTTTGCATCAGTAAAACCTTCCATGGAAGATCAAAACCTTTTTACTCTTCTTGATATGAATGGAGTGAAATATCAGGCTGAACCTGTCGAGGGGTCCTCCTGGTGGGTTAGTCTTCTGATACTTGTTTTTCCATGGTTACTGCTCTTGGGGTATTTGTTTTATGCAGGAAGAAATTTTGCAAATCAAATGAAAGGGTCTGGAGGTGGAATATTTGGGATTGGGAAATCAAGAGCTAAACGGTTCAGAAAAGAAAATGTAAAAAGTAAATACAATGATGTTGCTGGATTGTCAAGTGCTAAAAAAGATCTGCAGGAGATTGTTGAATACCTTAAAGATCCTGAAAAGTTTACGAACCTGGGAGCGACTATTCCAAAAGGTGTTCTTTTGATGGGACCTCCGGGAACCGGAAAGACTTTACTTGCAAGAGCAACGGCAGGAGAAGCTGGTGTACCATTCTTTACAACCAGTGGATCGGAATTCGTTGAAATGTTTGTAGGTGTCGGTGCTTCAAGAGTCCGGGATATGTTCGAGACAGCAAAAAAGGAAGCCCCGGCTATTATCTTTATTGATGAGCTTGATTCCATTGGACGAACGCGTGGTACAGGGCTTGGAGGAAGCCATGATGAGCGTGAACAGACTCTCAATCAAATCCTTACCGAAATGGATGGATTTGAACCACATGAATCTGTTGTAGTGATTGCCGCTACAAACCGTCCCGATGTCTTGGATCCGGCACTAACCAGACCTGGACGATTTGATCGGCAAATCACCCTGGAACCACCTCAGAAAAATGCCAGAATCGAAATCCTGCGAATTCATGCTTTGAACGTTCCCTTGGATGAAAGTGTTAAATTTGAAAAAATAGCAGCTAAGACAGTCGGCTTTTCAGGCGCAGAACTGCGAAATTTAGTCAATGAGGCCGCCTTGCTTGCTGGAAGAAAAGGAAAGGTAAAGGTCGATTTAAAAGACTTTGAAGAAGCTCAAGATAAAATCTTACTTGGAGCTGAACGTGAAGATAAACTTGATGAGAAAGAAAAACAGATCGTCGCCTATCATGAAGCAGGTCATGCTTTGATTGCTAAACTGCTTCCCGAAACAGACCCCTTACAAAAGGTTACAATCATTGCTCGCGGAAGAGCCTTGGGTGCCACAGAACAAATTCCAGAAGCCGACAGGCATAACTTAAGTAAAAAATATCTTCTCGCTCGAATCGCAGTCGCTCTGGGTGGCAGGGCTTCCGAAAAGTTAATATATGGAGAACTGACAAATGGTGCTTCCGAAGACCTGAAGCATATCACTCAAATAGCTAGGAAAATGGTCTGTCAATGGGGTATGAGCGAGCGCCTTGGTCCTACCACTTATAATCAGGCTGAAGAGCATCCTTTCCTGGGAAAAGAGTTATCACAACCTCGTGATTTCAGTGAATTCACTGCCCGGGTCATTGATGAGGAGGTCCAGCGTATCATTTTAGAACAGGAAAGCAGGTCTCTCGAAATTTTAATGTTCAATCGTCAGAAACTGGATATGCTTGCTGCTGCACTCATGGAATATGAAACACTTGACAACAAAGATGTTGACAGAATTCTAAATGGCAAGAATATCGATGGAACTGAATTTGAACCAGTGAGAAAAGCCGCATAACTGAATTATGTACTTGGCGGAGGAAAATAACGGTGCAATTTACGAAAAAGATCCTTATTTCCAGTTAATGTAATTTCTCCTCCAACCAAGGCTTTCAGGGGATCTTTCTCTCTTCTGATAATTCCAACCCAGATTTCACTTGAACATCTGATAATAAGATCAGGGTTGCTTAGAGAACCCTCTTTTACTGTAGATTCTCCATTGTTAATAAGTATGGAGAAAATCATCTCTTTATCTGAAAATTCAAACTGAAATGATGCCTTAACTTCTTTTGTTGTTATGGAATCTATGTTCCGGGCCATCTCATAGATCAATATAGTAATATCTCGACTTGTAAGGAGGCATGCATCATTTAAATCGCCTCCTCTTTTTTGCACAAGCCTTGCATAGCCCCAATAAATGTTTGAATAGCGTTGAAAGTATTCGAGATCTGGAGCTAAGGGAAGCGATGCTTTTGTTTGCAATTCTTCAGGCAGATTTCCTTGAATTGAGAGCGCTTGTCCCGCTTCAAAAAATGCGGACTCTATACATTTAATAGTCTTCGGTTTAGTGTCAGTGAACTTGAGAATATATGATTCAGGGCGATTGAGTACCCCTGCAAATTCTATCCCGAAACCTTCTGCATATGACTTTAGCGAAGCTATAATTCCATTTGAATGAACATTGGATTTAAGTCCGCCTACGATGATTGCTGCCAACTTTTTAGGCATTTTATCAGGGAACCTGAGTGCATTTGCATCTGAACCATTTGCGTTTTTTACAATTCCTCCAGATAGCAGAGGTAATGTTCTTTCCTGAAACATCTTACAATAGCTGCTTACCGCGAAGGCATAAAGGGGCGTAGCGAAGACAACGATATCTGTTGACATAAATAATTGTAATAGTTCTTTCATGTCATCTTGCTGAATGCAGCAGCCCGGAGTTTGCGTCCAGCATTTGAAGCAACCTTTACAGGGGTTTAACTTTTTTGTTGTAAGATCTATATCGGTTATATCTGCATTTCCTTTGGCTCCTTCAACAAAGATATCGATGAGATATTGCGAAAAGCCATCTTTTCTGGGATTTGATCTGAGCACAAGAATCTTCATCAGGAATTCTCACGCATTGCTAAGGTTAAGCTGCCTTTTGCAACAAGATGTTTTCCTGCAGATGCTTCAACAGTGAAGGAAAAAAGTGCGCCGAAATTATTATCTATGCTGGCAGTCATTCGCAGAATATCGCCAGGTTCTGCCGGATGAGTATATTTCATATTATCCGCAGCAAGAAAAAAAATGGTTGGTTTATTTTCCTGAGTAATTCCGGATAATTTTTTTGATAGCCCCCAAAGTAAACCGCTCGTTTGTGCTAATCCATCAGTGATCAGAACTCCTGGCATGATCGGATTATTTGGAAAATGTCCGGCGAAATGCGGTTCATCAGGAACTATTTCTCTTTCAGTAATGATCATTTTGTTTGGAAGCAGTTTTACTATTCTGTCTACAAATAAAAATGGGGGGCGGTGGGGGAGAATGGAAAGAATGTCTTCTTTGCTAAAAGATAAGGTTTCGGTTTTCATGATCATTTCCTTAATGCAAAGTAACTGGTATTTATAAATGTTCCCAGATTGTGCCAGCATCTAATTTTCTTATTTCCATTGTCATTGTCTTTCGAACCCGATCTGCATATTCGGTAGAGCGTTCATTTGGCTCAGAACATACAGGAGAGAGCGCTCTAATAGTCAATTTCATCATAGATGGTGGAAATAGACTGTTTTTAATCTTTGCCATCAAAGGGAAATCTGTATGTATTATAACTGGTACAATTGGAATATTTGTTTCGATAGATAATCTGAAAGCAAGATCTTTAAAGGGCTGTAATTTATTTGAACGGGAGCGGCTTCCTTCTGGAAAAATAAGCAGGTTTTTTCCGTTCTTAAGAAGCTCTTTACATTTTTTCGTCGCTGATTGCAATAAGTCAATTGAAGAAGAATTGACGCTTATAAAATTTCCATGCTTCACAAATAATGAAAAAATCGGCAGACGTGCATAGGATGATTTCATTATTACACCTGTATTCTTAAGGCCGGATAGAATTATGGGACCATCAAGACGGCTGCGATGGTTGGCAATATAAATGGCCGGTTTGTCTGATGTAATTGCAGGAATGTCTGATTCTTCGATTATCTTGTATACTTTGACAAGAGGAAGGTATGTCCGGGTAAGAAAATGAAGGTAAAACCGGTAAGCTTTTAGGAAAAAAAAATTGCGCATCCTTTTTGAAAGTAAAATCGGAACCACTAAAAACGGTAATACGAGTAGAAAACAAAAATTAGTACCAAAGTACATCGTATAACCTAATGTAGCCGAGATGTACCTTGAAATTGGAATATGCGAATATAACTCGTTGTAATAATTACGATTTTTTATCATTTATTGAAAGGGTGATTCGAGATTGCTGAAAAAAGGCAGTTTACCATCTTTTTCTGATAGAATTGGGTCCATCACCGGCCAATTGATATTTAAGACTGGGTCATTCCATCTAATTCCGCTGTCGTGGTTTGGTGCATAAAAATTATCAACTTTATATTGTACTTCTGTATTTTGTTGCAAAGTGAGAAATCCGTGGGCAAATCCGGCAGGAACAAAAAGCATGGTGAAATTGTCCTCTGACAACTCAAATGATCTCCATTGACCGTAAGTAGAGGATGATTTTCTTAAATCAACAACAACGTCAAGGACTGCCCCTTTAATTACCCTGATAAGCTTGCTTTGTGTATATGGAGGTTTTTGAAAATGAAGTCCCCTGAGCACGCCTTGTGGAATTGATTTTGAATGATTGTCCTGGACAAAAATACACTTTATGCCATTTTCTGAGAACGAACGGGAAGAAAATGATTCCAGAAAAAAACCACGGTTATCACTAAAAACTTTTGGTTGAATCAAGTATACATCTTTAAAATCAGTTTTGACGAATTCCATATTTTATCCAAATTATTTGTTAATCAATTCAAGTAGATATTTGCCATAGGAGTTTTTTACCATCGGTTTTGCCAGATTGAGTAACTGATCATCTGAAATGTACCCCAGACGATAAGCAATCTCTTCGGGACACGATACAACAAGGCCTTGACGTGACTGAATAGTTGCAACAAAATCTGCAGCCTGAAGCATCGATTCATGAGTACCAGTATCAAGCCAGGCTATGCCTCTGCCAAAAGTTACTACATTCAGTTGATTGATTTCGAGATATTTTTTATTAAGATCGGTTATCTCAAGTTCGCCGCGAGCTGATGGTTTAAGCTCTGAAGCGAACTTTGATGCCTGGGAATCGTAGAAGTAGAGGCCTGTTACTGCATAATTCGATTTTGGATTTGTGGGCTTTTCTTCAAGACTAACGGCTCGGGCATTGGAATCAATCTCGACAACGCCATACCGGTGCGGATCGTTAACACGGTAGGCAAATACAGTTGCACCTGTTTCTTTGTCAATTGCCTGTTTTAAATTATCAATCAACCCATGCCCCCAGAAAATATTGTCTCCAAGGATCAGTGCAACCCGGTTATTACCGATAAATTCTTTACCTATAATAAGAGCTTGGGCAAGTCCTTCCGGCTTTGGTTGAATCGCAAAAGATAGATTAATTCCCCATTGCTCCCCTGTGCCCAACAATCGCCTGAATTGCGGAAGATCTTCAGGTGTTGAAATAAGAAGAATTTCTTTTATCCCGGCAAGCATAAGAATTGATAATGGATAATAGATCATTGGTTTGTCATAAACCGGCATTAATTGCTTGCTAACAGCAATTGTTACAGGATATAGGCGTGTTCCAGAGCCACCTGCAAGAATTATTCCTTTTACCACGTGTAATCCTCTTTGTTTAAAGGTATATTAAAATATATGTTTCGCTCTGTTTAAGGGAAAATGGTTTGGATTCTTTATTAGAAGACATCAATAAATTTTTAGATTACGTTCGAAAAGAAAAATTCTTTTCAGACCATTCCGTAAATGCCTATAAAAGAGATCTTTATCAATTTAATAATTTTTGTGAAGAAAAAAACATTCAACTTACTCCTCTTCAGGCTTTGAAAAAAGCTGTATTAAGAGCATTCATAATGTCTCTATCAAATAACGGGAAAAAACCTCGTTCAATAGCTCGAAAAATAGCAGCTTTAAAATCATTTGCAAAATATTGCCTTAAGCAGGGTATAATTTCTACCAATTCGGTAAAAGTGATTTCATCTCCAAAACTTGATAAACCATTACCAGTATTTTTAACTCAACGCCAGACTGATGAACTATTACAGAGACCTGAAAATACTTTTGAAGCTACCCGCAACTATTGCATTGTAGAATTCTTCTATGGTTGTGGAATTCGTCTTTCAGAATTATCTTCTCTAAATCTAAGCGATATCTCACTCCGTCAACAAACAGTCAAAGTGTTTGGCAAGGGAAGGAAGGAGAGGATCGTTCCAGTCACGACTGAAGCTCTACAAGCTATGAGTGTTTATAGAACGCATTGCAAAAACATAGAAGGGCAGGAGATACCACTTTTTATAAATAAAAAAGGACAAAGGCTTTCTCAAAGACAAATTGAACGGATAGTTTCTAAAAGCCTTTCATCTGTTAGTCAGCAAAAGAAAAGAAGCCCTCACGTTCTAAGGCACTCATTTGCAACACATCTTCTTGATGCAGGTGCTGATATTCGAGCCGTTAAAGAGCTCCTTGGGCATGCATCTCTAAGTACGACACAGATTTACACCCACATTTCTAAAGAGCACATGATCAATGTTTACAAACAAGCACATCCGCGAGCTGAGCAAAATAGTTTAACAGATAATAAATTTTGAACCTGCTCTATCTTATTTAATACTAACTTATTTGGTATAATGTGTCTAAATAATATGCCTGTATCTTTCAGGAATTGATACTCATTGCAATCTTTTTGACAGTATTTTGACTGTATTATTATATATTATGTTTTGAGAATACAATTATGGTACATCCTCAAGAGGAACTGCTATGCACAATAAGAAACATACTATACTTCGCATCCTAATTATACCTTTGTTTTTTTCAGTTTTCAACCTCACACATGCAATTCAATATCCTGATACGATTTATATTCCAGTTACCTTCTATGACTTCCATTCAGATAGAACCAATCCGGAGTTTGAGCAAAGGCATTTTGGCCAGTTGCGCACTGGAATGGTTGCAAGTACGTTAGGCGATGATGGTAAACCAGTTCTTGGTTCTGCTCCTTATCTTAACTATTATTTAAAATACTGGTTTAAGCCATGGGATGAGGGGGCTAAAGGTGACTCAACTATTCCCGAGTATGATCCTCATGCAGAATATAAAGAGGCCTGGTATGTTAGAGATCCTGTATTAAATGTAGAAGGGTGGGAGAAAGATTATCGACAAGCGGTAACTTACAATGGAATAATCAAGGTCGATCACGATACCTCATTTAAAAACATTGTCATTCATGATTCATTGCCTTTTCGGCATGTCGGAAATGGGTTGTATGAGTACCAAAGCGCAGAGTTTTTTCCCTTGGATAATAGAGGTTTTGGAAACGAATGGAACAGAGAGATTGGGGATCCTAACCAAAAGAAGAATGTTAATCATAACTACTCTTTTACCATGCAATTACAACATCAGTTTGTAAAAAAACCGGGGATGACCTTTGATTTCTCCGGCGATGATGATGTTTGGGTTTTTATCGATAAAAAGATGCAGCTTGATCTTGGAGGGATTCACGAAGAAGCCCGGCAATCATTTCAGGTTGATAATATTGCAGGCCTTACGAACGGAAAAGCCTATAATCTTGATGTGTTTTATGCAGAACGACATTCAGCAGAATCACATATCCGAATCACTACTAATATCATTTTTTCTCCATCAAACATTCGTCTCTATAAACAGCCTGGCACACCAGATGTAGGCGCAAACACCCCAATTGGAAGAACAGATTCACTACCGATTGGTGAGCCGGTGGCATATTATGGGCATGTTTTTGATAGTTCTGGTGTGTGGCACCCCGAATTCGACGAGATGATTACCTGGGAAATAGTCGATAATAAAGGAAAAGCCAAATTAGATGCTAATAAAGGACCAAAGGTAACAATTACCACTACTGAGCCCGGAAGTGAGATAAATTTAATAGCTCGCTTCAAAAATCCAAATGATCCAACAGGTCCGGAAAACGAGGTTCGGGTTACGCTTTATACAAAAAAAATAGATAATTCCGCTCCTTTTAAATTGCTTCTCTATGGAAAATCCGGTGAGCCAAATGTTAATGGAAATGATCCTTTAGGAGCCTCAATATCAATTCCCAAGGGCAGTTCGTTACAAGTGTATGGGCATCTTTTTAATGAGGCCAACGTATGGCAATCACAAATGGATCAGTATATAAAATGGAAAATTCTTGAAAGTAATGTAATTCCTGATCCACAAAGCGGCGCTCATACATCAATGACATTTAATAATACCGGTACTTATAATTTGGTGGCAACTTTTTCAGATCCTGTAAATCTTGAACGTCAGCCTTCCGAAGCGAGGCTTACGATAAAAGTTACCTCTGATGTTGCTCCGTACAAATTACGCTTGTACGGAAAAGCAGGCGACCCTGATGTTGGGGGGAATGCTCCTTTGGGTGGATCGGTAACGGTTGCTGCTGGTCAGGAACTTCCAGTATATGGGCATCTGTTTGATTCTGTTAACGTTTGGAAATCACAGATGGACCAATATATTAAATGGAGGATGGCTGATAATCTGTCTAATCCTGATCCTGCAACAGGAGCAAAAACATCAGTAACGCTAAATAAAATCGGCTCTTACACATTGATCGCAACTTTTTCTGATCCGACTAATCTTGCCCGTCAGCCATCTGAGGCTACACTGGTGATTAATGTTATTGCGGGGCCTGCTGTACGGCTGGAAATAATTGAAGATTCAATTCCGAAAAAAATGAATGGTGATGATAATTTTAACGAAATAGTAATAAGTAAGGATAATAAGATTGTAAGAGTCTATGCGATACTTCGTGATCGGCTTGGGAACTATACTGGTCCTGCACTTAATGCTAGATGGAGAGCCTATAACTCTTCGGTTACCAAGATTTCTCCCGAAAATGGCAGATATACAGATGTTTCAATGCAAAGCAGCATTGGTATTGAAGATATTATTACCGCAGTTCAGGATGAAATGGCCGATTCTTTGAAAGTTTCATCGATAGGAAATGAGAGTATTACTGCTACTAATAATCCAGCTATTCCTGGTGAAAAAATCAAATTTCCTGATAGTGATAAAAAGGTTGAACAATTTTACGAAAATGTCATATCACAATCTGGTGATAAAGGCACTATGATCAGTATTGAGACTGTGCTTCCATTAAAGCCTATTGATCCATCAGATCCACCTGGCGGGTCAACCAATTATGCGAAAGTGTCTGTATATGATGCTGTTGGAAATCTACTTCGCACAGATCTAAAATTGATTTATGCGGGTAATTCAAGATTTTACGGGATTGTCTGGGATCTGACAAATAAAAACAATCGTTACGTGGGAACAGGTACATATCTGTTTCATATCAGAGCGGTAATGAGTAATGGTAAACCGTTTAATCAAAAGATTAAGATCGGTGTTGGGAAATAAATAAGCCCTCGAAGCGAGGGCTTTTCATTTTACATCTGCGATGAGTGGCTGCAGAAATTACCACATTTAGTTTTCTTCGTTATTACCCATTCTATTCTTGTCAGAGCAACCGGGTTTTCCTTTCATTTCTCCATTATGGTGGTAGCCTGCTTGTTTATGTGGACGGCCTTTTGATCTCTTATCCCATTGTTTATCAATAATTTTTTGAAATTGCTCTTTGTTAAGAATCGTTTTTAGCTGGATCAGGTGCTCGATATTATTCTCTATCTGCGTATTGTGTAATTTTCCAAGCTCTTTGGCATAATTTGATAGAGTTTCTTTCGAGGGTGTATCTTTTGTTAATTCCTCTTTTATTTTCATCCGCAGTGCTCTTTGCTCCTCCATATTTTTTTTGCGGATGTTTTGCATTTCGCTATGCATTTTCATCAGCTTGGCTTTTTGATCACCTGTTAATGATAGATCATCCCACATACGATGATGAGGTGGATTGTCTTGTGAAACACTGTTTGTTGGTGTCAAGAGAAGAGCTGCAATTATCAACGAGAAAAAAAATGCGATATTTTTCATAAAAACTCCTGTAATTAAATTTCATTACTTCAAAATCAGATATCTTTTTATCACGATTCAGGAAAATGAATTTGTAATGCCTCCTTTTAATAATCCAGTAAAACCAGGTCGTATTGTGTAAGTAAAGTGTCTTCATTGTTAACAAAATCATGAGCGATTTGGAGTTCCCCAGCTATTTCTGGATTCAATGCTGTATTTTGTACTTTGTGATCTTTAAGAAACCAGGATGACAAGCCTATAGATAAGAGAATAGCGGCAGCCAGGGAATATTTCAGACTACGTTTATAAGTATTTGCGTGAATAGTACTCTCTATATTAGAAAAAATGTGTTCTGGAACAGGGGGCACATCTGTCAATTCATTATATAAAGCATCTTTCTCTAACATTTCACTTTAGCCTCCGGGAAAATTTTTACCAATCGATTTCGTATATTTTCTTTTAATCTGTGGAGTCTTGTACGCAGCGCACCGGCAGAAATGTTAGTAATCTCTGAGAGGTCTTCATAAGAGAAATCATCGACCTCTTTTGCGATAAGCAGAAAACGGTCTTCATGAGATAACTCTCTAAGCAGCTTGCGTACAATTTCAGTATCTTCATAATGATCAGTTCGGTGATTACCGGCGATTTGGTCTTCATAAGGCGTGAAAACGGAGTATCTTTTTCTTCTCTCAACTGAATGCATGGTGACATTATAGGCAATTCTATATGCCCAGGTTCCAAATGAAGATTCAGCCCTGAAAGTCTTTAGAGCATAATGAATTTTCACAAATGTTTCCTGAAGCAGCTCTTCTGCCAGATTTTTATCGCCTGAAACCATTTTAAATAAAACTCTCCAGATAAAAGGGGAATAATGGTCATAAATAGCTTTAAATGCCCGTTTATCACCTTTAATCGCACGTTGAATTGTAATTCTATCGAGTTCTTCCATGTTGAATTCCAATGATTAGATTCATGATATTTAAAAAATGTTACAATTTAAAATGAGGTGATAAGAATTACTCTCATAAATTACAGATATTTTGCAAGAGGGTTGGTTTTTTTACAAGTGAACTAAAACAGAAATGAATTTATTAGCACTATGTTGAATACAAAAGAATATTTTTGTATTTTCAGAACAGTTTCATTATTAGAGAGGTAATATGTTACACAATTCGAAATTATCTGTTGTCGTTGGAAGCGATCATGCGGGATACGAGATGAAGGAATTTGTAAAAGAGTATTTACAAAGGCATTGTATTCCTTTTGTTGATGCAGGAGCAGAAAAACTTGATCCTCAGGATGGATATCCGACCTTTGCTTTTAAAGTAGCTCAAAATGTTGCGAGCGGTAAATTCGCCAGAGGTATTCTGATGTGTGGAACAGGGATAGGTGCGTCAATCGCCGCAAATAGAGTTAAAAAGGTACGGGCTGCTCTATGTCAAACGCCAGAAATGGCAAGAATGTCCCGGCTTCACAATGATTCCAACATATTAGTACTTGGCGGAAGGACAACGCCGACTCAAGTTGCAGCTGAGATAATGGATGTATGGTTTGCGACTGAATTTGAAGGCGGCAGACATCAAAAAAGAATAGAAGAAATAGATGGACAATGCTTTTAATAAATGTAAATGGCAAACGCTATTAGTCTCGAAACGAATTAACTATTGTGAAAGGCTTTAACAGTGTCGAATTTAAATTCTGAAACAATTGTAAAAAGTGCGGTCAGGAGACGAGCCTCGTGGGATGAGTATTTTATGAATATTGCTGTTCAGGCAGCGACACGGGCAACTTGCGATCGTAAACATGTCGGCGCGGTGATTGTCAGAGATAAAACAATTCTCTCTACAGGTTATAACGGAAGTATCCGTGGGCTGCCGCATTGCGATGAAGCAGGTCATATGATGGAGAACGACCATTGTGTTGCAACGGTGCATGCAGAAGCGAACGCGATTATTCAAGCCGCTAAAAATGGAACTGCTATAGATGGAGCAGATATCTATGTCACTGCATCACCATGCTGGAACTGTTTTAAGCTTATTGCAAATAGCGGAATAAAGCGGGTTGTTTTTATGGAGTTTTACCGGGATGAACGAATTCTTTCGGTTGCAAAGCAAGCGGGGATAGTATTACAACAGATTTCTATGGAGCAGTTGTAATCGGCATGTTCGTAATGTAAAACGGAGTTCGCTTACTGCAGATACAAAAGCAATTTTTGAATTAGTTGATGAAAGCAGAAGTTGCTTTACATTCTTCATATATAATTTTCCCCACAATCCAGCTGGCATTGAAATTGCGCTTTATTATTTGACAAACCCACCGCTTCACTGGTAAGTTATTCTGGAGGGACTATGCGCAGCCTAATATATTCGGCCAGTTTAGTTCTTATTGCTGTAACTACGTATCTTCTCTTATCATTTGACTATATAAGAGATAATACAAATAAGGTAAATCTGGAGGAGATATTTTTTGAAGCACCAGATAGCACATCAATATTCTCTACTATTCAGATCGGAATTCATCTACCTTCACGAATAAAATCAGGCTTTGCACTTGTTCATATCGATGATAACAGGTTGTGGAATTCCAAAGATTCTGTTTTCTTTATAAGTAATAGTAACGGCCCTATTTTCGTGAACTGTTCTTTTGCGGATACCGGGAAAAAAAATATAGAATGCTATATTATTCTTCCGGATATTTGTACAAAAGTAAAACAGTGTGTAAATGTTAAGCTTGCGTTAAAACCTTCACTTCAGAGAAAAAATGCTAACAGTTTTATAATGATTACACCAGCAGTGAAAGATACGGTTAATTATGTCTGGGAATTTGAAAATGGGTTGATTGTCTATGCAAACAAATCTGACATAATACTTCCTTCTATGGGTAAAGGAAATTATTCGGGAAAACTGTATGTAGTGTGTCGAAACTATAAATCACCTGAAGTAAAATTTGACTTTTCTGATGACCTTCTCAATTTTAAAAAATATCAATACCAGGAATAATTTACTTGATGGAAAAAGGTAAAATCTATTTAGGTACTTCAGGATGGACTTATGAACATTGGAAAAATGTATTCTATCCAGAATCGATTGCTAAGAAAAAATGGTTTGAATTTTATTGCACCTATTTTCCTACAGTGGAACTTAATGCCTCCTTTTACCGTATACCTACTGTAAAGACCGCAGATGGCTGGTACAATCGAAGCCCAGAGCATTTTAAATTTGCTGTCAAGATGTCGCGTCTTGTTACTCATGAGAGGAAACTCAAAAATTGTGAACGTGAACTGGAATGGTTCTTTTCCGTTTTTGAGCCACTCAAAAAGAAAATAGCAGTGTATCTGGTTCAGCTTCCTCCGAATTTAAAATTTGACCCGGAACGCTTACTACATTTTTCGAAACTATTGCCAAAAGATAATCTCTTTGCAGTTGAGTTCCGAAACCCTGCGTGGTACCGGGATGAAACAATAGCCTTGTTAAAAGAATTGCATATTGCATTTTGTATTCATGATATGGGTGGAATGCAAACAGATAAAGTAATTACTTCACCTTTAATATATATACGTTTTCATGGATACGATTCTCAATATGGGGGGGATTATCCTGACGAGCACCTTTTAAAATGGGCAACATGGATTAAACAAAAAAAAGAAGAGGGGAAACTGGTGCATGCGTATTTTAACAATGATATTGGCGGATTTGCAATTAAGAATTGTTTAAAACTTCAGGAGTTGTGTAATGGGAATAAAATAAAGGCGGGATTTTACCCGCCTGATTAAATTTACATCTGCCGGGAAAGGTTCTGTAGTCTTTTTATTCTTTCTTCCATTGGTGGATGAGTGCTGAAGAGGCCTGCGATACCACCCTTAAATGGATTTACAATAAATAGGTGCGCTGTTGAAGGATTCCCATTTTGCATCGGATGATTAGCCACTCCTACAGAAAGTTTGTTAAGAGCATTTGCAAGCGAAAGAGGTTTGCCACACATACGAGCTCCGGATTCATCTGCAGCATATTCTCTCGAACGTGAAATGGCCATTTGAATCAACATCGCAGCGATTGGGGCAAGAATTGCCATAAGCAGAGCGCCAATCATATTTGCGCCACCGCCGTTATCATCATCACTATTTCTCATTCCCCCAAACATCGCTCCCCATTGAACAACGTTAGCAATGTAAGTTATCGCACCAGCAATTGTAGCCGCAACAGTACTCGTGAGTATGTCTCTATTACGGACATGGGCTAGTTCATGTGCCATAACGCCTTCAAGCTCATCTTCATTGAGCAGTCGCAAAATACCAACAGTCGCGGCAACAGAGGCATGATTGGGATCTCGGCCGGTGGCGAATGCGTTCGGTGTCTCATTATTAATAATGTAAACTTTCGGCATAGGTATCTGATTGCGCTCTGAAAGGCGTTGGACAATACGGAATAGCTGAGGAGCATCATCCGGACCAATTTGCTGAGCATGGTACATTGCAAGGACAATTTTATCAGAGAACCAGAAAGAAACAAAGTTCATCACACCTGCAAAGATAAGTGCGATGAGCGCACCGTGCGATCCTCCTACTAAATTTCCAAAAATAACCAATAGCCCCGTAAGAGCCGCAAGCAATACGGTTGTTTTCATTGAATTCATATGTCCTCCTCAAAATTTATAAATGCACCTTATTTATCTTAAAATAATAATTCACCTACTAATACGATTAAAGAAAAATGTTATTGGAATCATCTATTTGACATTTGAATTTTCTTGTATAATGATACAAAATCATTGGACAGGCTATTAAAATCAATAGTAATTATTGCATTCGGAAAGAGTCCTGTAGTGGAACATACAGCGCATTTGTAGAGAGGGTCAAAATTATAATGCTTAAAGAAGTAGTTATTTCTTTTTTCACCGGATAAAAGTTCAAATTTTATCGAATTATTATCAATGTTAAAACAGAACGAATCCAGGGGAATAGATAATCCTTTACCTTCTGCTTTGATATAGCTTTCTTTGAGAGTCCATAAATCGTAAAAAAAGGCTTGCTGTTGTTGTGCATCTTTCGCCATCAAGTCTTCATATTCTCTGTTGTTAAAGAATCGTTTCGCAATTGATAGGTCTACATCTCTCATAAATTCGACATCGATTCCAATCATTTCTGAATCAAAAGCAGCTGCGACCCATTGACCGGAATGTGCGATATTAAAAAAAAGATCATCTCTATTAGAGCAGTGGGGCTTTCCATATGAATCTCTTGAAATTTGCACTTCCATCGGATGTACGCCAATTCTTTTACCGATCCATGTCCTTATGATCATTTCACCAGTCATGGTATGGAGTGCATTTTTTCTGAAAAGAAATTTTCGAATTTTTGTTACCCGTTCCTGAGGGAAATAGGACAGGAGATTTTCGAAAACAGTATCAGAAAGTTCGTCTGGGATTTTTATAGCATAAATTTCTAGTGGCATGCGTCTAAAATAGCACAGGATTAAAAAAGAATCAAAGATTCTGAAAAAAAAACGGAAAAACTTTACTAATCATCTTTTTACATAAGATGTCTCATTGCCCAGACCAGGCGAGGAAATCGACCTAAGCTAGCTCTAAAAATTTTAGTCATGGTAAGATCGCTTTGTGGAATAGTTGATAATGTTTTAGTTGCTTCATTGTAGTCGCGATCAGGAACTGAATACATGGAATTTTTTACTTTAAATAGTTTGGTGTGACGATTACCCCTGTGTTTCTCCCATGATTTTTCATATTTCCTAATGGCACGGCTTATTTCCCAGGAGTGCTGTGCTTTGAGCATATCTATAGCGCAATTGCTTGCAAGTTTCCCACAAAGAAGAGCTTCGCTGATACCTGCTCTGGATATGGGGTTAATAGTGCTCGCCGAATCACCAGCTTTAATCAACCCTTCAACTGCTATTGGACCCTTTTTAAAGTGACAGGGAATTGATCCTGCATAACGCTGAATAATAGTTATATTAGGGAAATTAGACTTTAAGAAAGTATCAAGGAGAGCTCGTATGTTAGTGTTTTTGACAAATTTTTTTCCAATAACAACACCAATATTTGCAGCACCATTTCCCCTTGGAAATACCCATGCGTAACCACCGGGGGCAATCTGCGAACCGGTATAAATATGTACTCTATCCAGTTCAATAGTAATGTTTTCAGCCCACACAAAATAAGCAGGTTCAAGGTCTTGGGGTTTACAGACGATTTTTTCCTCTTTACCAAAACTTTCTATAGGTCCGGAGGCATCAATTATTACTTTTGCACTGGTTGTTTTTTTATTACTAAAAAGGATAGTTCTAATTCCATTTGAACACTTTGATATAGAAGAGACTTGGAAATTAAATGCACAATCAATTGATTTTGCAATGGATTCTGCCAAATCGTGTTGCAAAAGGTTTCTATTGATTATATATCCACCGTTTTTATCAGTATAATTAACTGTAGATCCGTCAGGTGCATGGTAGCAAGCGCACCAGATTTCCTGCCGAATCCATGATTGTCGCACATCTAAGGCTTCATGGAACCCAAGACGTCCAACTCCTTCTGCACAGGGGATAGGATTTTCCCAGGGAATTGTTTTATCTACTAATAGAACTGATGCATTAGAACCAATCAGATGCATACCAGCATTAAGACCTGCTGGTCCAGCTCCTATTATGACGATGTCGTAGTAATCATTAATGGTTGAAACAAACATAAAAATCACTTGAAATTTTCAAACTGGACCTGTTTAAGACTTGAATATATAACAAGGTAAACGTTTTGGGTATTCTGATGAATGATGTAACGGGCATAGATCACATCAATGGCTATTTGTTATATCCTTAGTATACCAACATTTTGACAATAATTCAAAAAAATCCGTTGTCAGTCTGTTTAAAGGCATTACAATGGTGAAATGAGTGGGAGCGTTTTGCATGTTAACTTTTTAAACAGGAGATTTGATTTCCATTTTTTGTTGATCTGATGATAAGGTGCGTCATATTTCTTACATTTCGAAATTACTTCTACAAAGTGAAATACTGGACATCTTTAAAATGTGTGTTCAGAAGAAAAAAATGTTCAATGGCGAAAATTTCTTTTAAATATCGAATTAGTGATTGGCAAATAAATCGCTTAATAATATCCCCAATCCTGTTTCTGTTATGATCGATTGGTCTGATTATGGCTAATTAAAAATCGATTCTGCAGTAATTACAGTTATTATAAAGGTTTTACTTAATAAAAAGGTGAATACAATAATGAGAAAGAAAGTTGTATTTATAATTTCATCAATTCTCTTGGGTTTTACTCTTCCAACAGAAGCAAATGGGGCGGAGGTGCAGAGTTTAACATTGCCATATTCAGATTCTACACGCTCATCTCTTATTGATTGGCATTTTATGAATGGTGATGCCATAAAAATTACTGTAATTCCTGATACTTTTCCCAATGGAATTTATCCGATTGATGGAGATGGCTATGTAGACCTTCCATTGATTGGTCCCCTGCAAGTGACAAAAATGAACAAATCTGAATTTGAGCAGAAATTAATTGAAACCTATGTTCCGCTCTTGCGATTTTCCAGTATTCAAGTGAGGCGGGTTATTTCGATAGGATTTCAGGGTGGATTTAATAATCCAGGGGTATACTGGGTTTCGCCCGGTGCAACCCTTTGGTATGCATTATCGTTAGCTGGTGGCACTGTGCGGGAGGATGGTATACAAAAAATAAAGTTGGAACGAGATGGAATAATAATTGAGGAAAAGGTATCTGAGCTGTTGAAAATTACTAAGCCTATTGCGGTATTAGGAATCAGATCTGGTGATGTATTACGGGTGTTAGATCGCCCAAAAAGAACTGGATGGGATGTTTTTAGGCAGGATGTTTTACCAATATTAAGCTTTGGCCTTTCTAGCACTCTTGCCGCAGTTAGCATTTACGAATGGAGGAAGGATAAATGATATGGAACAAGAAATGAATAACCCTTTGCCAAATAAGCCTGATTATGTGTATTGGCTAAAATATTATGGCAATTTGTTTTGGAGATGGAGACTGTATATATTTTTTTCATTTCCAACATTAGTGATAATCTGGTTACTGCTTGTTTTAACATTTGGCAAAATACGGCCCGAACTTAAAACCAGTGTATTAATGGGAATAGAAAATCCATCCACAGTGTTGGTTCTTCCTGAAGCTACTTCAAATGGGTTAGGAAAAGTTCAACTGATTCAAAGTAGAAATTTTTTGGGAGAGATAGTTGATTCTCTTTCACTTCACTTTGTTCTTCCCAAACTAAACAGATCTTCATTGTTTTCATATGTAAATATAGATTCAACTGTCATTCCAGGAAACTACCACTTCTCGATTGATGAAAGATCAACTTCCTATATGATTACCATTACAAACAAGAAATTAGATTTACGGAAAAACCTTTTTACTGATGGCGCGTTATCATCATTAGACACTCTAAAAATAGCTGGAATTATGCTTGGGTTTTCTTCACAGTTTTTAAAAAAACCATTTAGTTTCGATTTTCATATTTATCCCCGCAATGAGGCGGTAGAAAAACTAAAGAATAGTATATTAATTCAGGGTAATACTAAGCGAGATCCAATGCAGGAAGGGGTAGTGACTATTGACATAAGCGGTACAGATCCTGAACTGATCTCCACAACGATCAATCTTATAGCCGATAAGTTTGTAGAGAAAAACCTTTCTTTTCAAAAGAGGAAAACAAGTGAAGTAATGAAAGCGTTGCATGAACAGCTGCAGGTCGCTTTGGCTCAGTTACAGCAAGATGAAAACCGTGTTAGGGCTTTTAAGGAAGAAAATCCTAAGGTAGGTTTGGGGATTGATGCTCAAAATGCAATTTCTAATATCTCATCGATGGAATCAAAAAATGCGATTATTACAGCAGAGTTTGAAGAAGCAAATCGCATTTATCAACGAATCTCAAAATTGAATGGTAATGAAAATGATCAGCTAACAAGCGAAGCTCTGCTATTTTTAAGTAATCATAATATTCCTGGGGCAATTGTTCTTCAGCAGGATTTCAATATGCTACTTCAGAAAAAAATAGCGCTTGCTACAAATCTATATTCTCCCGAGCATCCATTGGTCAAAGAAACTCAACAAAAAATTGATGCAATAATTACTAAAACTGTTCCTCTAATAAAAGATTTTTTAAAAAAACAACAAGAAGAACTATCTCAAACCTCAATACAAAAAATGGGTTCTATTGATCAACTCAGAAATTTACCAAAAAAAGAGATGCAATTGGCTGCATTATTAAGACAGCAACAGATCAATTCAGAGATTTATTCTAATATTCTCAGCAAATATAATCAGGCTAAAATAGCAGATGAAACAGAAGTCCCAGATATATACATATTAGATTACTCTGTTCCTCCAGAAGATGCGTCCATAAAAAAACAACTCACTAAACTTCTGACTTTTGGCTTTTTTATTTGTATTCTTATATCATTTGGTCCGCCAATAATTGGTAGCTGGTTTGATAAAAGAGCACGCTCTGAAGAGGATTTACGACGGCTGATGCCTTTTCCGCTCCTAGTATCTATACCGGTATTTAAGGCGAAAAAGATTAAAAATAATAAAGATTCTCGAACAAAAAATGTCGATCCTAAGCTACTCTCTTTTGGTCCTTTCTCTACGTATGCTCATGAACGATTACGTTTACTTAGAACAAAAATAAACTACCGACTGGAGACCTTTGGAGGGAAATCTTTCCTGGTTACTGGTTATAATTCTGCAGAAGGAAAATCTTTGATTTCATCTAATATCGCAATTATGATTGCTCAGCAATACAATCCAACTCTACTTATCGATGCTGATATGCATCGTGGTGTTCTTCATAATACTTTTGCTGTTGAAAATAAATTCGGATTATCAGATCTGCTTTTTAGTAATCAGCAGATTACTGAGCAGATGTTAAGTTCTTCAATCCAATCTACTACTTTTCCCAATCTTTTTCTTCTTACTCGTGGTTCAGTAATTGATAATCCGACAGAGTTACTGACCAGGTCACGATTAGGCGAAATTATGAAATTTCTGAATTCTAAATTTGCAATGATTATATTCGATACTCCGCCAGCTCTCCCCTGTTTCAGATCCGATTATTATTAGTAATTCAGTATCAGGAGTGGTACTTATTGTCAAAGCAGGAAAAACAAATACTGCGGAGCTCAATAATATCGTAAATGAATTCCCTGCTCTTAAAGAAAAAATTTTCGGTGTTATTTTAAATGGTATTAATGCAAATCCGAACAGAAAATATCAAACGTATTATTTTTCCAAATACGATCAAAAAGGATGAAAAATAAATTGTCCGATTCAAAACAGTCCTATTTTTTTAATACATTTTTCAACTGACAAATGTACTCCAAATCAGGTCGACCATCATTTTTGTCGAGATGATCTGTCTATTTTCTTTCTAAGTATCTCTTTTCAACAGAAGAATTGTTCGTCAGATATATTTTTGTAAAAAAGAAAATAGGAGCACGTTTATCGTGCCTCTACTATGTTATCTTGAAACGAGAGTATCCCATTTTTTTTATCATGAATAGTAGAAAATGTAATCGCAAGATTTAAGGACCGGTCATTTTCATCTCGCTTGTCGAGATTATCTGCTTTTATCAAAATTAAACTATACAAATAAAGAATTGCCTATCAGATTAATCTTAAAAAAAGTACGGTCATGTGTCCATATGATGCTATTTAGATATAAGAGCATCCCCTTCTCCTTGCTATTCAACAGTAGCAAAAATTAAGCACAAGATTTAAGGGCCGGTCATTTTGATCTCGCTTATCGAGATTATCTGCTTTGATCAAAATTAAACTATACAAATAAAAAATTGCCTATTAGATTAATCTTTGAAAAAAAGATCGATCACGTGTTCGTACGATGCCTTTTTGATATAAGAGCATCCCCTTCTCCTTACTATTCAGTAGTAGTAAAAATTAAGCACAAGATTTCAGTGCCGGTCATTTTTATCTCGCTTGTCGAGACTATCTGTTTTATCAAAATTAAACTATACAAATGAAGAATCGCCTATCAGATTAATCTTTGAAAAAAGTACGGTCACATGTCACGTGCCCGTACTATATTATCTTGATATGAGAGCATACAATTTCTTCTTATTATTCAATAATAGAAAAATTAATCGCAAGCTCAGGTCAGGGAATCTTTATCTTGCATGTTGAAGTTATCTGTTTTAACAAAGTGCATTTTTCAGTGGTAAAATTATTCGCCAGATTCATTATGCAATGGGAACTGTGCGGGTACTTTGCAGTACAGGCACACTGCAATATTCCCTTGCTGTAAATTCTGAACTTTTCTGATCTACATTTGTGGTATACAGATGCTGTTTAAGTTTTTCAGCTAATTCTTTGACATACGGTTCAACTAAAATACCCTTAGGATATGCAGAAAGAGAAACAGCATCGACACCACCTGCTTCTATTTTTTCCCAGCCCATCAGTTCTCCTTTAATAGATTTAAAATTAATCACAGGTTTAAATAAAGTTATTCTTCCACTATATGGATTCGGTTTGTAAATTCGTGCCGCATTATGATTTATTAAATTTATACCATCTATAATGGTATGAGTGGTTTTACCTGAATGTCTATTAAAAGTTTCAGATACCCGCTGGAACTTCAACAAAATGCGCCTGAATGCTTCAAATGTCCTGTCCCTTAAAAAATCATATTTCCCTACTTTATCTGCATTGATAATATTTTTCAAGTGGAACGTTGCATTTTCAAAAATAAAGTATAATTTTTCAATGAAATTAAGATCTACCCAATATGCAGCAGTGTCAAAAAGAGCTACTAATCCTACCACTTTATTTTTTTGTACAAGGTTCCTTGCTATTTCGTATGCCACAAGGCCTCCCATACAATACCCTCCAAGATAGTATGGACCATTCGGATAAACAGAAATAATCTCTTCTGTATAGCGTTTCCCCATTTCTTCGATAGAAACCAATGGTTGCGATTTCCCATCAAGACCAATAGATTGAATTCCGAATACTGGTTGATCATTACCAAGGTGCTTTACCAGATCACGATAAAGCAGAATATTTCCCCCAGCACCATGAATAAGAAAGAGCGGAGGCTTTTTTCCTTTTGTATTCAGAGGGACAAGCAGGTCCCATTGTGCTTTATCAGAATTCTTAATAATAAATTTCGCCTGTAATTGAATTGTTGGAGCTTCGTACAGAGCGGCTAAAGGTAATCTAAGATTGAAACTTTTTTCGATATTAGAAAACAATCTGGCGGCTTGTATAGAATTCCCACCCCTTTCAAAATAATCATCATCAACCGATAAATTTGAAAATCCAAGTACTCGTTTCCAAATGTCTAGTAAAACTTTTTCGTATTCATTTTTTGGGAGTACAATTTTCTTATCTGAAGTTAAATTCATTTCTTGCGGAAAAAGGAGAGCTTTTCTGTCTAATTTGCCGTTTGGTGTTCTTGGAAGTTGATCCAAGACTACAATGTACTCAGGAATCATGTAAGTTGGGAAAAATTTCTTTAGTTTTCTTTGAAGAGCGGATGGAAAATCTTTTTCACTTTCCTTATCTGATAGGACAATATATGCGACCAATCTTTTTTCCTTATTGTTATCCTCAGGAGTCCACACTGCAACATCTTTTACCTGTGTGCATTTTCCAATTTGTGATTCTATCTCTGTTAGTTCGATACGATGACCTCTTATCTTCACCTGATGATCTATTCTTCCCATGTAAAACAGGTTGCCGTTTTTATGTTTATAAACCAAATCACCTGTATGATATATCTTTCCTAAAGATTCGAATCCCATGGGTGGATTGGTGAACTTCGTATTGGTCAATTCAGGCTGATTAAGATAACCTTTTGCTAAGCCAAAACCTCCTATACAAAGTTCACCAGGAACCCAACTGGGAAGAGGAAGTCCTTTATTGTCGACAACAAGGAACCATGTATTATCTATTGGCAATCCAAGTGATATCGGCATATGATTCAGCGTAATCTCTGATAATGAAGACCAGATGGTTGTTTCTGTAGGTCCATACACATTCCAGAGCCTTGCTCCAGTTTGAAGAATTTTATCAGCTAAATCTCTGGAATAATATTCGCCTCCGCAAAGTGCTTTAAATCCTTTTGCTTCTTTCCATCCTGCTTCAAGGAGAATATTCCATGTAGAAGGTGTAGCTTGCATAACAGTGATTTTATTTTTTCTAATTTCGTCGAGTAACGCAGATCCATCACTGGCTTCCTCTCTGGATACAATTCTTACTTGAGCACCGCATAGAAGTGGAAGCCATATCTCAAGGCCAGCTATATCAAAGGATAATGTAGTTACAGCTAATAAAGTGTCACTTCTTTCAATTCCAGGATTCTTTTTCATAGAAAGTAAAAAATTAAGTAGTGCACCATGAGAGATTTCTACTCCTTTGGGATTACCTGTTGATCCCGAAGTGTACAGAACGTAAGCTGTATCGGTATGTTCGGGCCAAATGCATGGATCAACTGATTTACTGAGTTTGTAGCTTGATAGAGTAGATATGTCAAGTAATTTGAGATTTTTATATGAATTAAAAATTTTCTTCGTAAATAAATCGGTAATTATCAATTCTGTTTTTGAATCATCAACAATCTTCTTTATCCTTTCTTCGGGAAATGCTGGATCGAGGGGAAGATATGCAGCCCCAGTTTTGATTATTGCTAATAGAGAAGCAATAGTTTTTATCGAACGTTCAATGCATAAACCTACCAGTTTCCCTTTCCCAATTCCTATCCCCTTTAATTGATATGCAATATCCTCGGAGATGTCCCATAACTCCTTGTATGTTAATTGCTTTTTACCAAATGAGCAAGCGATTCTTTCGGGGTAGCTATTGACATTTTGTTCAATAAATTTCAATAATCCCATTTGCACATCTAATTTATAATCAGCATTTTGAATACTGTGTACTACAATATCTGTATCGTTTTCCATCAGAATAGGTATCGAACCAATTGTAATATCAGGAGTAGCAACAATAATTTCCATGAGATGTTTGAAATGAACTAACATATCCTCTATTAACTCAGTGTCAAATAATGAAAGTGAGTATTCAAGAACTGCGCTGAGTTCAGATCCATTATCCCAAATATAAAGGGTCATGTCATATTCACTGATTCCTCTGTCCATAAAAAATGGCTTTATTATCAGGTTGTTATCGTAGTTACTTTCACGATATGAGTTTTGGTATACACACATTATTTGAAAAATCGGACTTATATTCAATTCTCTTGGGGGTTTAATAAAATCTACCAATGAGCTAAAAGGATACTTGTAATGAGAAAGTGTTTCCCTGATTTTTTTACCGTTTGTTCCTATGTATTCGCTAACTTTTGTATCAGGACTGATTTCAAAACTGATAGGGAGCATATTTATAAAGAGACCTATTAACCTTTCCAAGTCAGATCGATCTCTTCCCGAATAAGGTGTACCGATAATGATTTTGTCACCAGCTCCATATTTGTGCAATAAAAGAGAGAAGATAGAAACCATTCCCGCAAAGAGTGTGGTTTCTGAATTCTTTACAAGAGATTGAAGCTTCTCCTTGAAATCAGGAGGAAATTTAATTTGCGAAATTGTACCTTTATAATCAGGTTTCAAAGGCCGTTGTTTTGATTGAGGTAACTTAAATATGGGGAGAGCTCCAGAGAGAGTTGATTTCCAGTAATTCTCGTGTTCAGAGTGATCCGAGTCACTATGTTCATTTTCTGAAATTGCGTAGTTCACATAAGAGTATTCAATAGAAGAAAAATCATCGTTTTTACTATTTGTTATCTGATAATAGTAATGCTTAATTTCATTTAATAGAATATTGAAAGACCAGCCATCAGAAATTATATGGTGAGTCAGCAATGCAAGTATTGACTGATTATTATTGATCCTCATTACCTTTATCTGCCAAGGAGGACACTCGCTGAGATTAAAAGGTTTATTGGCCAATTCCTGTAATTTATTGTGGATTTCTTTTACAGCATCATTAGAATTTTTTACGGAAAAATCTTCAAAGGTAATCTGAGGTGTAAAATCCTCATGTATAGTCGCATACGGATCACCATCTATACTATGGAAAGTCATTCGTAAGGTTTCATGCCTTATGGTAATTTTTTTAATAACAGATGAAAAGATTTGGTGTTCGACATTTCCAGTGATATTCGCAGTATTAAGCAGATTGTATGCTGCACTATCAGGTTCTACTTGTGTGATAAACCAGAGCCTTTTTTGAGCCGGAGATAAAGGTACTTTATCCGTAACTAAATGCATTTTCTGTGACAATGGAGCTGTGCGGGAATTCAGAATTAGCAACTCCTGTATTTTTTCTGTAAACTTTTGCGGTGTTGATGCGGCATAAAAATAAGATAATGGAATTTCCAAATTATACTTTTGAGAAAGTGAGTTCAAAACCTGTGCAGCCAATAACGAATGTCCGCCGAGTGCAAAGAAATCATCATCAGGCTCAATCTTTTCTGTTCCTAAAAAATCTTTCCAGATTCCAATAACGGATTCGATACACAAGCAAGGTGGGTACTCAGATAAATCGGTCCTTTTTTCATTATTGTAAGTAATATTTTCTGTAATTTCCGGAATGCCTGTTTTGGACCCTATCCAGCATCTCGTGCGCTCAAAAGGATAAACTGGCAAGGGTATTTTTTTACAATTGCTATGTTGATATATTGAATTCCAATTTACATCTATACCTAAGCACCAGAGTTTACCGACTGTATTGTATAGTAAGCCAGGAGAGCTTTCTAACATTTTCTGCGGTGGCAGGGTCGGTATTACTATGGTATCCTTATTGTCCTCCGCAAGATGACCTTTCAGCAATGAACATAGTGAAAAACCCGGTCCAATTTCTAAGTAGATATGCTTTTCTTTAAGTGTTTCGAGTATACCATCCGAAAATCTGACAGGTTTGCAAATGTGATCACTCCAGTATTGAGGGGCCACGGCATCTTCATCTGACAATATCTTTCCGTATACGTTAGACATAATGGGAATCTGCGGTTTTGAAAGGATGACATTGCTTAATATTTTTTTGAATTCTTCTGCAGCTTGCTTCATCATTGGTGAGTGAAATGCATGTGAAGTGTGCAAGATGGTATACGATATCTCATTTTGCTTTAATAAATCTGAGAATTTCTCTATCGCTTCTGAAGTTCCTGAGAGCACAGTGGATGATGGTCCATTTATCAAGGCTATTACAGGATCAAAGATATTTTCTGGTAAGAACTTTTTAAGTTCAGTGACTCCTGCCCCAACAGCAATCATTGACCCTTTCTTTTGGCTCTGCATAATTTCTGCACGGGCTGCAACCAGGCGTATTGCATCGTCAAGTTTGAAAATGCCTGCCAGTGTTGCGGCGACATACTCTCCTATACTGTGTCCCATCAGAATCGATGGTTTGATACCCCACTCAATGAGAAGTAACGCTGTACAATATTCCAGTATGAAAAGGCATGGTTGGGCGTTAATAGTTTGATTAATAGATTGATTGAACTCGGTATTTTCATTATAATCACTAAGTAAAAATTTCTTGCTATCTATTCCATTGTATTTAAAAAGTATAGAAGCACATTTATCGATATTCTCCCGGAATAATGGTTCTTGTGAATAAAGAATCTTTCCCATCGATACATATTGGTTGCCCTGTCCTGAAAACATAAATACAATTGGTAGTTTACGAAAGCTATTTGTACCGCTATGCATAGCTTCTTCTGACAACCTTTTTTCAAGCTCCTCAATTGATTTACATGCTGCAGACCACCTGTAGTCAAGATGTTCTCTTCCAAAAGTAAGAGTAAACGCAAGATCACTGATATTTACATCGTGATTTCCTTTCAGGAAACTACTTAGATTAGCCATCATTCTATGTAAAGCTTCATTGTTTTTTGCTGAAAGAATTATGCAATTCATTTTTTCTTGTTTGGTAGATACCCCTATTTCAGAATACTCTTCCAAAATTGCATGCACATTAGTTCCACCTACACCGAATGAACTGACAGCAGCTCTTCGTGGAATCTGATTACCATTCTGATCCAGCCAGGTTTTCCAATTAAGCGTTTTCTCGGGTACAAAAAATGCACTTTGATGTATATTAAGTTCAGGATTGGGTGATTTATAATTTATGCTGGCAGGAATTTTTTTGTTTCTTAGAGCTAAAGCTGCCTTAATCAGCCCAGCGATCCCTGCAGCACTATCCAAATGACCAAAGTTTGATTTTACAGATCCCAGAGCACAGAAATTCTTTTTATCAGTTTCACTGAACACTTTTGAGAGTGCTGTTACTTCAATAGGGTCGCCAAGTCTAGTAGCAGTTCCATGCGCTTCAACCATGGAAATCGTTTCCGGTTTAATGTTGGCAAATTGTAAAGCAGAAGAAATTACCTCAATCTGACCATCTACACTTGGAGCCGTATATCCAACTTTTCTATTCCCATCATTATTTATTGCTATACTTTTAATAACAGCATAGATTGTATCGTTGTCTTTAATAGCATCTTCCATTCGCTTAAGTAAAACAAGTCCTGCACCTTCGCCGAAAATTGTACCATTAGCGTTACTGTCAAATGGTCTACAGTGCCCATCAGGAGAAAAAATCTCTCCTTCACGATAGTAATACCCGGAGATCTGGGGAATCCTTACCGTTACTCCGCCTGCAAGTGCCATATCACATTCATAATTTAAAAGGTGCATAACGGCCAATTTTACAGCAACCAGCGATGTTGAACAACCAGTTTGCACCGTCATAGCGGGGCCTTTAAGATCAAGTAAATATGCAATTCTTGTCGCTATAAAATCCTTGTCCTCACTGATAAGTCGTAGAAGCGGACTGGCACTATTTACATATTCCAGATTTTCCTTCCACACTTTTTTACTGTAATCATTTGGTGCGCAACCTGCAAAGATTCCTGTAAGTGGTCTATTATTCCTATTACCATAACCGCCGTTTTCCAGTGTATGCCAGGCACATTCAAGAAAAATCCTGTGCTGAGGGTCAATCAGCTCTGCTTCTCTTTTGCTTATTCCAAAGAATGAGTAATCAAATTTATCGGTATTTTCAATAATCGATGCTGCTTTTACATAGTTTTTATCATTAAGTTCTGATACTGTTACTCCCGTATTTTTTAATTCTTCATCGGAAAAGAAACGGACACACTCTTTTGCTTCTTCGAGAATATTCCAAAATGTAAGATGGTCTGTTGCTCCTGGAAAACGGCATCCAATTCCAATTATGGCAATTCCCTCAGGTAAATTATTCATTTTGCGCCCTTCTTTTTATATAGTTTTGATTTAGAATCAAATAATTTGTATAGTTTAAAAAAGAGGATATAAAATGTATACTAACCAAATAAGAAATTATTTAATTATCTGATAAGATGTGTGCATTGTACTTATTGTTTGTCCGATATACTTTGTCATTTATCACTTCGTTCTTTAACCGAAAGAAATTCAACCCAGGAGAGTTGGATCTATTATACGCGGTTTCGACCTTTAGGAGAAATCTATCTGAGCAATGAAATTGAGGCAATGAAAGATTTCCCCTTAGTCGAAATGACAAATGATGGAGATTCTGGACAGACACTACTTAAAAACCAAGTAATCTTTAGCGTTAGTAGTTCCTTCTAATCACTCTCGATTAATTTTGCTATGAGTGGCTTTAGAGGACCGGGAATGATACTAATGAGAACCTGACGATCTTCCTTAGAAAGTATTAAACACATGATTATACTTCCTGTGATGCAAATTATTGTTGACATACTTAATAGTTGAAATAATGATCGAGGATCAAAGAAATGATTTAATCCTATTCCGATTACTATCAGACAACAAAAGCATAGCAGTCCAGGCACAAAAGAATGGAAAAAAAAGTGCCATGGGTAATGCAGAATTTTTGCTGCATAAATCGGTGTGAAAACAGCATTCTTTAGCGTCAACACTAGTATACTTGTGATTGCTACTCCGTACATGCCCCAATTCAAAACAGTTATCATGAAAATTGCAAGTCCAATATTGAGTGCGCCGATGAACAAAGTAAAAATTGCTGGCCACTTAACTTTATTAAAAACAGTTTGGATATTAAATAGAGGGTCTACACTCAGGTTTATGAATAAATGAAAAGTCAATATTATTACAAGAGGGGCCAAATGTGTATACGAATCACCTAACCACAACCGCAGAAATGGAGTACTAAAGACACAAAGAATACATACTGGAATTGTGAAAAATAAAGCAAGTATTCGAACTGCCAAATCATTCATTCTGATAAGATTATTTATTTCTGAACGGGCAAAATATATCAAAGCCATCGGACTGATTACACCAGATAGTATATGTGCACTTTGTCGCAGATAATTTGACCAAGGTGTAACTGCTGCATATTCACCTGCAGCTTCGGGATTAATAAATTTATTACATAACAAGACATCGATTCGTAATGTAAATAAAGTACCTATATAACTAATCATAAGCCATCCACCCATGGTAGTTAATTGCTTTACCTTACTCCAATCAAAATGACCTATATTAAGCTTTAAATAGGGAGCAGCAATTTTCCCCAAAATGATATTAGAGGTACTTGCAATTATTCTAATTGCAAGTTCTACATACCCTACATATCTCAATGCTGGATCAAATATAAGAAATAACGTTATGATCCCTACCAATCTCAAGATGTGTGAAATTATCTCAATCGTCCTTGCAATATCTAATCTATTTTGAGCATATAGTGGAACACAATAAATGGATGTTGCAAGATTGATTAAAAATGCTGTTGCACTACAAGTAAAAAGAATTATAGCATCTTTGTAAAGAGCTTCTGGAATATTCATGATAGACTGTGAATTGATAATGATTAGAGTAAAAATAGGTATTTGAATGCATGATAAAATTAAGTAGGAAAAAAAAGCTGTATTAAAAATTCTGTTTGCCTCAACATAATCCGTTTTTTGAATTGCAATTGTTAAAAAACGGCCTATTGCACCAGATATGGATTGTGAGATAATATTGACATATTCAGTCATGATAGCAGCTATTGGGATTAAACCATATGCAGCACTTCCAAGATGATTTATCAAGTAGGGAATGAGACTTATCCCTACTGCCAGACGGGAAATGAATAAGAGAGATTGAAAAAATAAATTACGTGGAAATTGTTTTTTAAATTGAGTTGTTGATTGAGTATTCGTCATAAGCAAGTTAGCATTCTATATTAATCAATTTACGATATTACAAATATCAAGGTGTTGCGATATTAAACATAAATGCAGTAGAATAGATCAAAATTCTGCATAGTTAGATGATCTGATATTCGAAATAGTATTCCTTTAGTCTATAGCTGATGAATGTGCTTTTAACCTGCAAATCTTATTATTCACTTAAGGCTCTGATATCCACCTTTCCTATAAGGAAGGCAAATACAACAATTAGTTTTTAATTGCACATTAAACCCACTTCAAAAGTCAAATGATTTCATCAATTAACTTCTATTGTCTATATTTCTGATCTTGCCTATAAAAAGACTTTTTTAATTAAGATTGCATTTACTGTTCCATTTGTTATTGAATGCTTTATTATAACAATTATCTTCTGTAGATGACATCAAGTTTGTATGGACAAATCAATTTACGAAGTAGTACTATCGTCTATTTTCAATCATCAGCTGTTAATTGCACCTATCTGGAAAAAAATCAGAAGAGTAGTTGTTGCAACTTTGCAATAGTACCTTTTCCAGTTTAAAGATTTGATACTTAGTATCAAAGAATTCTATCATCCTATTTCTACCAGAAATACCCATTTGTTTTCTTTTATTTTCGTGTAAAATCAGTTCTCTCATGCGGTCAGCCATCATTTCTATATTTTTAGGTTCTATAAGGTATCCGGTAATTCCATCTATGACCTGATCACTAATTCCTCCATATGCAGTTGCTATGATCGGAAGACCAACTGAAGATGCTTCTGCTATTGACACTCCGAATCCTTCAATCCAACCTGATTTGCTCTCAATTGAATGCTGAATAAAAATATCAGATGAGCGAAGTTGTTTGAGCACATACTCTGGATTTTTAAACCCCTCGATAATAACTTTACTTTGTAGATTAGATCTGTTTATAAATTGTTGCAATTCAGCCCGTAAGGGACCATCACCAATAATGGAGAATGCAACATTTGAAAAAAATTTTTCAATATTCGAAAATGCTTTAAGAGAATAAATATGTCCTTTTTCTTCACATAATCGTGAAACGGATATAAACCGAATCACCTGGTTCCCTTTAAAATCTGGCTTAGGTGTAAATTCATCTGTTGGAACACCGCAGGGGATGAGATTAATTTTACTCTCAGGAACTCCAAATTTCTCCATTAATAATCTATATTGGTGTTTACCAACTACAATTGATGATGAGAAATGCTCTAAGCTTTTTCTCAAGTTCCGTACATAATCATTATTTTGAAGAAGCACAGAGAGATCTCTGCCATGGAAATGAACAACTAACGGAGTATTATGATATCGAGCAGATGGTAATACCCGCAATGCAGTGTAACCAAAATGACACAAGATTACCGTTGGCCTAATTTTTTCTAAAACTTCATGGATGAACTTGTGTTCAAATGGTGTTGGACTAAAGAGATTGGAACCACTGAAGCCAAAAAGTTTTCGCATCACCTTTTGAGATAAGCCAATCCTCCTGTTGAAATCGAAATTCATTGTGCTTATGCTGGTAACAGGGAGAGAATTGTTCTCCTGAAACATACTCTGCCATGTTAGAATAGTTGGTTTAAAATTTTTTAGCCCAACTATTTGCCGTATAAGCCAGACTTCACTTGGTAAACCAAGCGTAGGACATACGATTAATACTTTAGATAATGATTCAGTCATATATTGAGAATTATATATTATTGTAATTGTAAATAAATCGTTTTGCACGAAGTCTCAAGTAACTGATAACAGTGTAAGATTGTAATAAGGGAAAATGCTTAAGGAGATACTCAACATCACTAAAATTTACCTGCTCCAAGCCGGACATGGGCTGAATGTAAGGCTTGATAATAAACCATTTTTTAGGCAAAAATTTATACTCTTTTGGACAATTCTGCAAAATAGAATCGAATTTAATAAACCATAATTCCAAACCATGGTTTTGAGCTCCTCCACACCAAACGCCTGAAGCTGCTAAAACAGATTTTAATGTACGTTCAATATATTTACCTTTATTATACAATGGAATAATTACACTAATTGCTGCCATCCAATAGCCATTCTTGTTATAAAAATGAGAACAATAATTGCCAATCTGCAATTGTAATTTAATTCTATTAGTAAAAAAACAAATGTAAACTTAAGATCAGAATATAAAAGCTCTCAGAAGGTATATAAGATTTAAATGAAATGGGGTTAACATAAGATAGAATTTTGTTGTAGACAAGATTGAATTCAAAAGATCGAAATTATATATGCTTATGAAATAGATATGATTGTGAACATGGCCGAATACAAATCGGATTTGGAAGGCGAGTAGGGGATTCTGTTTCAGTGTAATTTAAATGAATTCTTAAACTTAAAATGGATCTCCAGTCAGAAAAAAATATGAATGAAACCAAGTTACATTTTCCTGAAAGGAGATCCATAAAGTATAATAATTGTTTTGTAAATTATTACGGTAAAACATATTCGTAAGGGCCAATATCCCAGTACGAACCTTGTGGTCTTTTGACATTACGCATATCAGAGTTGACTAATCCAGATAAGCTTTCACCGGCATTAATAGCAGGACTGTTTTTCTTAAGCTCAAAGTAATTTGGATTGCTTACAGGATTCGAATAAACAGAAACAGGATTTACAAAAACTAAATTTGGATCTACACCAACCTTATCGGTTGTAATAGGACTTTTTGCAGTACGGTTAGTCATATTATAACCGACATACATATAGCCTCTTGTGCTATTAAAACTTAAATACATGTTACTATTGTAAAAGAAATTATTCTTTACGGTCATATAGGATGTATTATCGCCCAAGTAAATCCCATGGTATTTATTATTAGCATATACATTATTGACTATATTCCATGTTTTGGCAGTTCCAGTTGAGGCATGTATGCTAATACCATAAGATCCTCCAGCAACACTATCTGCATAAGTACCAGAGAAAATATTATTACGGATCGTCCAATTGTTGTTCCCTACACTTCCTGTTGTTGAGACCATAATGCCTTCATCAAAACCAGAAATAATGTTGTTTTCGATTAAGATATTACGCGCTCCTTCATTAAAAGACTGGAATCCATCAACGTGTGCAGCACCTTTTTCAGAATGTCTTGTTCCGAAAAATATATTACCTCTAAAAATATGTCCCTCACCAAATATCCTGACGTAGTCGATATCTCCACTTCTGTAAATTAATCTTTCAATAATGTTATTTTCAACAAGCCAGTCCCTGGACTTTCCATTTTGACCTGTTATAACCCCGTATGATGCACCGTATATGTGATTACCTTTGATTACAATTCCTTTTTGTGTAGCATAAGTGGAATTGGAACCATAAATCGCACAACCACCTGAGGTCGAAGAAAATGATGATGACGACGCAAAATCAAATTTGTTGTCAATAACTTCAATTGGCGCACCCTGAGTATTGTGTACGAAAATACCATTTTTGAGGGTCAATCCTTCAATCCTGATCCATCCTGCACCCTTTGCAGTATAAGAATTACCCATTGTATTAAATCCACTTAAAACTACAGCCGCTCGTCGAGGATATCCCTTTATGGTAATCCATTTATCTGGATTACCAGTGGTACCAGCTCTAAAATTGATCTCTTCATTTAATGAACCGTATTCGCCCGGTTTAACTAATATTGTATAGCCCGGGAGAGCTTTGTTTACAGCAAATTGAAGAGTTGCCCATGGACTCTCCATAGTTCCGGGATTCGCATCGTTACCTTTGCTCTTGTCAACAAAACGGATTTCTCCCTTTATCGAATCAATACCAGGCGTACTTGATGAATTAGAAACTACACTAAGCTCATTTAAGTAACATTGACCAAAAATAAAACTTTGTGAACCGAAAATAAGTGAACCGAACAAAGCTGCCTTGAAAGTCGCTTTTGCACCTACAGAAAATTTCGAGAACTGCATTACTGTACCTTTCCTTCAATAAAACTTGAGAAATTATCATGTGTAATATAATAGAAAGTTTACAAAAAAGGAATCTACTATAACACACGTGGTTTCATTCGGCTTTATTATAGGATATGGTATTTATATTTTCAATTATTATTTACTTAAAAATTGAATTTAATTGCAATTTTAAATGTAAATAAGTAGAGTGACTTAAAATGTCAATATGAATTCATTTGACATGCAATAAAAATCAATTCGATAGTAAATTTTTTAGTATAGAAGCCAACCTTTCAGTTAACACCCGTCGATCAAAACGTTTGATAAAGTCATAGTTTCTGGAACACAAATTTGAATGACCATTTCGCCAAGTTATGTAAAAAGATTCAACAGCTTTTTCCAGAGAAGTAATATCTGAAGGTTTTACAATAACATTACCACCGCATTCCAGAAGAAAATCACATACATCACCATCTGGAACTGCTGCTAAAATAGGTCGAGATGCTGCCATATATTCATAAGTTTTTCCTGGGACAATAGTCGATTTTATCCCTGGAGGTAAATCCTGCATTGGCAAGAAAAGAAGATCCGTACTTTTTAAAAGTTCAATTGTTTTATCATGAGGTATATATCCTAAAAACTTAACATTCTTAAATAGGACCGATGACCTTATTATACTAATGTCCTCTTCTGAATTATGACCGGCAAGAATTAATTCAAAGTCGTCTAAAAAATTCGGAAAACGTGCAACAAGGTTTTCAGCGGCTTTTATTAAAAATAGATGAGATCTTGTTAAATAATTTACCGATGGAGGACACTTTCCAAGAATTTTGTAATACCAGTTATTATGTTTTACATGTAAGCCAATACTGGTATGGAGAAATCCTGTATGGACTATTCTAAAATGATGATCACTTCTATTCTGAAATTGTTTTTGAAAATCATCACTATCAAACCCATTTGTAATTACTTCGATATTTTTATGCTGTAAGGAGGGAAAAGTATTTAACACCTGAATTTTTGCTTGAGGAGTATTCATAATAATTAAAGATGCAGCTAATAGTTCCCTTCGCATGTTCTGCAAGTCAATCTTTCTGTGAAGAGCAGATGAATATACTCGGTTTTCATCAAGAGCCCATGGGTCCCTTAAATCTAATATCCACGGTTTTTTGTATTTTACACCTAGTAAATGCGCAACTCTTGCACTACAATAAGGAGCAAGAGTTGCAAGTATAAGATCGACTTTTTGAATACTAATAATTTTTTCCGCCTCAAAAAAAGCTTGTTTAGCCCACCATCTTTCGTGTGGAGTTGTCCCAAAAAAGAATGATAACGATTTCTTTACTATGAGATTTTTCATCACTTTCGGTGTTGGGCTTATCCTTGTGATCTGTATGTCGTTAGGAATGTCATTGCATAAAGATGTGTCTTCAGGAGCGAAATGATTATCATACGTTATAGGTCCAGCTATGATTATTGGTTTAATATTAAACTGTGGTAAATATTTTGTAAACTTTAAAGGCCTTTGAGAACCAGCTCCTCCACCCGGTGGAAAATAGTAAGCTAAAAAAAGAACATGTAAGCAATCATTATTTTTCATAAATAATCAAATAGGTTTAGGTACAATTTGTTCGTTAACTGTAGCGATCATTGCTAATAACAAATAAAAGATGTTTGCAATCTGGTCGAAATAAGATACAGAAAAGAAAGAAACCAGATGTCCAAATAGTGAAACTCCCAAGACCCAGATAACAAATGCTTGTTTATTATTTAGTTGAACCAATGGGTGGCTTAGTGATCTGAACGCGATAATAACTATCACAGCAAATAAAATGAGAGATATTATCCCGCCATCGATACCTATTTGTAAAAATTGATTTGTGATATCCGCGTGATTGGTATGTGCACTTAATACATATGGAAACCAATGGGCAGTATAAGTAGTACCAATTAACCACCAATCTCCAAAAAATGCAATTGCCTGATCAATCAGATATGCTCTATGCCAACCTGTTCCTCCAATATAGGTACTTATTTTTGCGAAAAGATACCATATCGGAGCATTCATAAATAGTTGTAAGGCAATCAGGACTACTATTGATAAAATGCAGATTTGATTGATTTTTGATCGAAAATACCACATTAATAATCCTATTAAACAAAAAACGAAGGTAATAATAGCGCCACTTGATACACCAGTATATACTATTGCCAATGATGCACCAATACCAATAAGAAAATAAAGGAGATTAATACGACCTGTATATAATAATCCGATAACAAATGGCAAGGATGTTGCACCATATATTCCTGCTGTTATAGAGTTTAGAAACATCCCCTTGCATCTATATCGACCATCTCTGATATAAGAAGAATCAATAGCCCCAAATATAGATGACAAAGGATTCTTAAAAGTAATATTTTCTATAATCATTGTTATGGCAAGCATGCAAATGATAAATACTTGAAATTTTAAAATTGCTTTTATTTCGTCAAGATTTCTTATCAAAGTCCTGCACACAAAATAAGTGCCCGTATAATCTATAATCCGAGCAATTTTTAAAAAGATGGAATTTGTTGTCGGATAAAGTAATGAAAAGGTTATAAACGAGACAATTGTAAATAAGATGATTGCTTTATCTAATTTGATAATTGCTATTCCAGAAATCTCTGATCTTAAGAAAATACGAATTAATCCTGCCATAATAACAACTCGGGCTACTGGCAAATCAAAATCAAACAACATTAGTTTATGTTGTAAAGAAAAAAAACAAATCGAACATAAAATCAAAATCACAGCATGCAATCTACTGGTAAAAATAACAGCAATAACCAGTGTAAATGTGAGTAATAAAGTTATAAGACTCATTGATTCCAATTATTTAACCATCGATAGTTATAATTAATTTAGTAATTCTTAAAAATTTTAAAAAAGAATACTTTGAGCTCTGTATGTATAATATCTCAGTACAGGATGTACTAACGAGTATTTGAATAGGTACTTCTTATGGCCGTTTTATTAATCCACAATTCTTAATTGTCTAAAGTTATTGAATATTTGATTTTGGCTGTGGTTTAAAAGTAAACAGACGCTCCATTGTACTTAACAATTTTTTCTTCTGCTCTTTTTTAAGAAATCGTATAGTATCAATATCAACTTCCCGAGGATTTCTATTAATTATAGCCCAAATGTAACCAGTATATCGACAAACTGAATATAATGGATTATCATTCGCTCTTGATAAACACCGTAATAGCTCAAAAAAAGAGGGTATACCGATCGAAAAATCCATTAATCCCTGCCTAAAAGCTCCATTATATTTACCTTCAGCTCCAAGGGTTGGCTTATGATGGTGGACTTCAAGCCAGGGGAATGCAATTACTTTCCATCCGTTCATGCGAACCTTTGTCTCAGCAACCGAATCGGAACCACCATATCGCAAAGGCACATATCCATTAAAACTCAAAAAACATTCGCGTCTGAAAAGTTGAACTGCATGTGCAACTGAATCAGGGGAATTATGTTTACGACAGCAGAAGACTCCATTTTGTTTTTCGAAAATGAAACCACCAGCTAATCCAAGTTTATTGTCAAGTGTAAATTGTCCAATGATTTTTTTATAATAATCTTTTTCAAATGATACATCCGCATCAAGGTTTCCAATAAACTCATACTGAAGATCTTTGATTAACTCATATCCTTTCAAAAATGCACGAACTTGAGCTCCAAAATTGCGTTTTTTTTCTGAAACAACCCGGATTAATTTGATAAAAGGAAATCGGTTTACATATTCGTTTACTATCTCATCTGTTTTGTCAATAGAATTGTCACTTACAATAACCCAGGCTAAAGGTTGAATTGTTTGGGCAATTATACTCTGAATAGTATGGACAATATATTTTTCTTCATTCCTTGCAGGTGTAATAAGAACATAGTTGTGCATAGTTGAATCCTGATTAAAATGCATTTGTTTTTGTGAATAAAAAAGAAAGTACAGCAAGATTTTTCTTTACTTTAAAAAACGAGACTTCCCGAATATTTTTATCCAGAAGAAATAGAGTCGAGTAACCGAGAATTCGAATCGCACAATGTATTGTATAAAGAATTGAGCAGATAAACGCTTGTAAATTCCCATGATGCTTTTTCCAGTATTGAAGATTTGCTTTTATCATTTCAATGTAAAAACGTATTGGTTTATTCGAGGAACTTGCTCCTCCAAAGTGTATTGATTCTGCATCGTTAAAGAATACCCGTTTCCAGCCTGCATCAGAGAAACGTTTGCACCAATCCATATCCTCGCCATACATAAAGAAACGCTCATCAAGACCACCAACCTGTTCGAAAGCAGTCCTGCGAATAGCCCAGAAACACCCATTAACTATATCAACATTACAGGTTTGATCCCACTTTATCCATCCCATTTCAAATCCACCAAAGATACGGGATTTTGGAAAAATCGAACTTAATCCAATTGCAATACAAAATGAACTCCATAAATTAACAAATTTCATACATGATCTTTGAAAAGTACCGTCAGGATACAGTATTCTTGGTCCCGCTATACCAACATCTGGATTGTCCTTTAAAAATGCAAGTAATCTCTTTATGCAGTCTTTCTTAACAATAATATCTGAATTAATGAGGAAAAGAAAATCACCTTTACTTTCAGATAAACCCAAATTATTCGCTTTTGCAAAACCGAGGTTTTCAGTTTGCTTGATTAAACTAACCTTTGGATATTTCTTCTGAACCATCTCCGGAGATCCGTCTGTAGAGGCGTTATCGACAACGATTATTTCTATCTCTAAACCAGAACTTTCTCTTTCAACAGATTCAAGGCATTGTTCAAGATATTTACAGGCATTCCAACTTACAATGATAAAAGAAATTTCCATTTGTTACCAGCAACCCTTTTGAAATAAAGTAATTATCAATAATTATGAACTTCGGCACTGGCGTTCTTTACTTCAACTTTAGAAATTTTATTAGTGCCACATAATTTGTCGACAATATTAAAGTACAGTGATTTATTCTTAGTCCAACTGTTTGTAGCTGCAAATCTCAGAGCATTTTTAAAAAGTTCATCTCTTCTTGATTTATTACTAAAAAGGAATATTATTTTATCAGCTAAACTATTTTCATCACCGGATTTGAAAAATTCTATGAGAGAATCGTCAAAGTAATAGCGATCGACTTTAGTTTCGGATGCAATAACTGGTACACCTAAAATCATAAATTCCAAAATTTTTGTACTAAATGCTTCATTTCCAAATCCATCTGCCCGTTTCGGAACAATACCTAAATGAGCTGAGGACATTCTTTTTGCAATCTCTTCAAGGGGGAGAGGCTTGCGAATGGAAACGGTATCCTTTAAATTGAGCTCTTTAATAAGATCCTCAAGAGAACTCTTCGAAGGTCCTACTCCATAGATATCAAATTTTATTTCAGGAGCGATTCCTCTTACCCGATACATTGCTTTTATCGCAATGTCGACTCCCTGGTGGTAATTCAAAGATCCAGGATAAATAATGGTGAAGGGACCATTCTCGTATTCAGGTTTATCAATATCTTTACTAAAAATTGTCTCATCCGGGTAATTAATCACTGTGGTACATTTTGACCCTTTGACAGAACGAGATGTTATGAGATCCCGCCATAAATCATTTGAGATGATGACATGATGAGCAAAACTACAACAGAGGTGCTCAACAGTAATCAGTGCGCGTTTAAAAAAGCTTTTTTTGCCAGAATCAAATTTTTCTGCATAAAATTCCGGTACGATATCGTGAATATCAAGGATTACTTTTGTGCCTAATAATCGGGGCACTAAAGTCGCAAAAACTTCGAAATCAGGAACAGAATGAACATGAATAACAGAATACCAGCATCTAAGATGTCGTACCGTCAGGTGAAAAAAAGACTTAAACAAAAAGAGTAGAACCCTGAACAGGTAATCTTCCTTCTTTTTTTCATTTTTTTCCCGTTCCTGAATTCTGTATACATTTACACCTCTTATATTTTCAAATCGTATCTGCCCTTTTAACCGTAAGGCGAAGACGTCAACACTATCTCCTCGTAAAACTAACGATTCAGCATAACGCCTAACCCGATTATCTGTTTCATAATGAGAATAGGATAGCATGCATACTTTCATGTGATTCCTCGATTTTAAATTGAAAGCTATTTAATTCCAAATAAAACAATTCATATTCCTGTTGAAAGCACCTGTGTTTGATTGAAAGTACTATTTTGAAAATATCGATTCATGCTCTTCATTTTTTTGATATACTCAGCCAATTCATTGGGGAGGGGATTCCAATATCTGTCTTTGTATACGTTACGAATATGATCTAGAAAGTTTACATATAATTTTAATGAATATTCATCAACTCTATTGGGCTTGCTACTATCAAAATTAATGTAATCTGGATGAACAATTACCGTTGCCATACCTTTATTTTCTGAAATCCATTTTAATTTTCTTTCCCAAATACTATTATCAATTTCTTTCATGATTACGAAAAGTGTAAAATCTTGAGGCAATGTATATGGAATTTCTACGTAACAGCGTTTTGAATTTTTATGTTGATAACAGAATGGAAATATGGTGTTAATTGGATCTGGTTGTGGCTCAAACGGATCAGTATCAAAAGTGGAACAGTCGTAAAGTATATTAAGGTCCGCAATCCATTCGAGATTGTGATGCATAGCGGCAGAGCGAAATCCATTGACATTCCACTCTTTTAAACAAAGATTTATCTTTTCAGCTCTTTGGTTGAAAAGCAATTTTGATCTGTAGAGCTTTCCGTCGTGATTATAATCATGTACTCCCACTTCAAACCCCTCGATTTTGAGCCAGGACAAAGTGGAAGGCGAAATAGGATACTTATAAGGTACTATATTGAATGAGGATTTGAATCCATAAGATTTATCAATTTTTGCAAGCAATTGACATCTATCGAGCCCTCTGGATGTCTCGACATCATGAGTTAAAATGAATGCAAAGTCTTTACCTTCAGGCCAGCCTGGCCAGTTTACAGGCTTTTTACTAGATACTTCGTTTATCGGCCAAATGTTTTTTACTCTATTCATTTTTAATTTTATTAACAGTCTTCTAATTATCAATTGAGTACTGCGGGGCAAAAGTGGCTTAATCATATAATAGAGTGTTTTAAAAAACATATATTATCCTTTGGGTTGGTTTAATTACGTTTCTCTTTTTTTCAAAATTATTTACCACTCAATTACTTCTGCAAGTAAGATAATCCCAATTCCACCTAATTCGAGTATCCAGATACTACGGATACCAGCGATATGCTTTTTTAAAAGTTGATCAACATGGCGAAAAGAAATTGCTCTAACTATAATGAACGTAATCAGAAAAAGAGTTCCTGTAAGAGGTACGAGAAAACAACGCCATTCATTGCGTAAATGCCACAAAGTAAATAGTGTAATAGCTATACCTGTAAAGACAATGAGGAAAATAAAAATCGATTGAACAGAACATCTTTCAGTATACCATCCGATATTTTTCCCAATAGCTCTTCCAATTTCAGAGGAAAGTGATTGAATGTCAATTTGTTTGTTAATGCCAAGGAGAAAGAGGAGTATAGAGAAATAGATTGGAAACGAAAATGGATTATTGTTAAAGTATTCAAAGCAATTGAAAACCCAAGAGCAGACGCTAAAAACTATAATACCAAAGTTGCACAGTCGAATGTGAGGGAATCACAAATTTTAGCTTACCAATTAATAGAGTTAAATAAGATGAATAACATAAACATTACCAATTTGTTTAAATCACTCAAAGAACATAATCAGATATTGTTTTGGCAACAAACTCCTGTTGTTCTTTTGTGATGGAAGGATACATGGGCAAAGATAAAATCTTTTCAGCATATGTTTCTGTAATTGGAAAATCACCTTTTTTAAATCCACAATTTGTATAAGCCTTTTGTAAATGTAAAGGGACAGGGTAATGTAAACCGGTTGCAATACCATTCTCATTTAATTTTTTTTGAAGGAAATCGCGGTTTTCTGTGCGGATAACATACAGATGGTATACAGCTTTTGACCATTCATATTCAAAAGGTGTAATTATATCAGGAACACTTTTTAGTAATTCATTATAGCACATCGCTGCAGCTCGACGCTTGTCATTCCAGGTGGGAAGACTGGCTAATTTTACTGATAGTATTCCGCACTGTATAGCATCAAGCCTTCCATTGTAACCTTCAAAATCGTGGAAATATTTCTGTGCCTGTCCGTGGTCACGAAGCATACGTGTAGTTTGGGCAATTTTTTCATTATTGGTTGTAATTGCTCCACCTTCACCGCATGCACCAAGGTTTTTTCCAGGATAAAAACTGAAAGCATTCGCAATTCCCATCGAACCAGCAGGTTTCCATGAATTGGAAGCTTTGGAGAAATATTGAGCTCCATGGGCCTGACAGGCATCTTCAAAAATCAAAAGGTTAAATTCACGTCCAATGTCCTCAATTAAATCCATGTCAGCACATTGACCATAGAGATGCACAGGTACAATTGCTGTGACTGGACGGTTTCTAATCCGATCAAGTAATTTACCATTTTCCCATTGACATTGGTTGGTAAGATACTGTTTCAATTTAGAAACGTCAATTGTATATGTTTTTTCATCAATATCAATAAATACAGGTGAAGCACCGGTTTGGGAGATTGACTCAGTTGTTGCAATAAAAGTGTTTGGCACTGTTACAACTAAATCACCTGGTTTAATACCAGCAGCAATATAAGCAAATCTGAGTGCATCAGTGCCACTGTTGACAGCAATGCAATACTTTACACCACAAAACTTTGCAAATTCATTCTCGAAATTCGAAACCATCGAACCACCTATAAATGAAGCAGAAGAAATGGCTTTATCACAAATATCGAGCAGTTTATCTTTGAGTTCTCGATGCTGTGATACTAAATCAAGAAATGGTATGTTCATAATTTCTCCATGGAAGGGAATCATATTTATAATACAGAATAGATATTCAATTTCTCCTTGCAGTCAGTACTGCAAAGAATGATCCTGAGATTAAGAAAAATCAAATTACTTTAAGAAAAAAGCACTGAGGGAAAACGGCCAAAAATAAACCATATATGAAAAAACAGAGTTGCATTTGAGGCATTGGTGTTGCATTATGAGATTGCTTTCTCAAAAAGATATCTTACCATTGACCATGCCTTAATTTTTCGTAATACTTTGAACAGATACAATTAAATACACCTTTCCCCCGTCACGTACCCTTTAATGAGGGACTTTTAATGAGCATGATTATAAGTCTAACGAAATGCAGGTAACTAGTAATCAGGTAATTAATAAAGCAAATATTGTGGAAATGGCAATTATGCTAAAAAACTGGAATTTACTTGCTTTGATTCAGTATGGTTTGTAAGTTTGACAAGCTTCCCCCGATTCCTCAAAGACTCATTACAAGCTTCCAGAAGTTCAACTACACGAAGGCCTGCAAAACCATCGTTTATAGGACTAACCCCATCTTCAATGCACTTGATAAAGTGTTTACATTCAAAATTTAAAGCTTCGGTGGCATCTATACGCGGAACCCACATATCTCCAGAACGATAACTAACCAAAAGATGATATATACTTTCCCTGTTATCGACATTGACTCCCTTGTCATAAATTCTAAGCTTCTCATCAGGATGAACATCATTCCATAAAAGCATTTTCTTTTCTCCACCAATTAAGGTCGTACGGACTTTGACAGGAGAGAGCCAGTTTACATTAAAGTGTGCTATAAGATTATTTTTAAAGTAAATACTGACATATGCCATGTCTTCCATTTTATTGATATGAGCAATGCCATTGGCAGATAATGCTTCAGGTTTTTCATCGATAAGGTAATCCATGATAGAAAAATCATGCGGTGCAAGATCCCATAACACATTGACATCATGTTGAAATAAACCGAGATTGATTCTGGTAGAATCATAATAATAAATTTTCCCTAAAATATCATTGCGAATAAGCTCTTTGATCTTTTTCACTGCGCCTGTAAATAAAAAAGTGTGATCGACCATAATGAGAAGCGATTTTAAATTAGCAAGTTCAATTAATTCTTCGGCATGAACAGATGAATCAGTAAAGGGCTTTTCGACAAAAACATGTTTTCCATTTAATAGCGCTTGTTTCACTAGTTCATAATGAGTTGAAACTGGTGTTACAATTGCCACAACATCAACACTGGTGGATTTTAGGACATCTTCTATAGAAGTAGTTGACGCGATATGAGGGAAATTATTTTTCAGAGTTCCAAGTGCATCCGTGCGCTTATCACAAACCATAGTAACTTTTGCACCTTCAATACTCGAAAAGTTTCTTACGATATTAGGTCCCCAATAACCAAAACCGATTACACCCACGTTTAACATAAGAGAATCCTCCGAATTTTAAAATAGAATACAAGTGCTTAATAGAATTTACAAAAGACGATTGTTAAAGAAAATAACTGCAAATCAATATGCTCCTTTGCTTGATATTAAGACGAAAGGTGTTTTAAAAATCACCTTTAAATCCAGGAGAATAGATTTTCTTTTGATATAATTAATATCCATTCTGACCATGTTATCAAAATTTGTCCTGCTTCTCCCTTCAGTTTGCCAGTAACCAGTTATCCCAGGTTTGCATTGTAAACGATTACAATGCCAGTGATGATATTCCGAAACTTCGTAGGGAATCGGAGGGCGAGGGCCTACAAGAGACATATCACCTAATAGAACATTTATAAATTGTGGTATTTCATCAAGACTGGCTTTACGCAAAAATTTCCCTATTGAAGTAATCCTACTATCGCATGTTAATTTGTATATTTCTTTACCAGAATTATTAATAAAACCAACAGATTCTCCACGAATAAAATTCGTGACATAATTTCGATGTAAAGACTCATCATTTGATAAAAACATTGTACGTAATTTTAAAATTTTAAAAATCTGTCCACCTTTGCCCACTCGATTTTGCTTAAAAAAAACCGGACCTTTAGATGTTAATGGAATAAAAATGAAAGCAAAAAAAAATACCGGAGAAAAGAGCAGAAGACCTGTAATGCTGCCCAAAATGTCAATTGCCCTTTTTGAAATCTCTGAAAGTTTAGGTTTCAATGAGGGCTGATTATTATCAGGAAAAAATATGTTAAACATTGCACTTTGCTTGAGATAATTGAATGGATACCAGTAACAACTAATGCGAAATTTAGCAACATCATCAGTTGTAAAGTATGAGTAAAGTGCATTAGTAACTTTTTCAACGACATTCTTCTGTCCATCGGCAGAAATTTCTGTAAATAGAATACCGATTACTTTACCATCTCTATACCAACCCTTTATATCGATCCCCCGAGTTGCATCTATTAAGGATTTGGAAATCTTGTATAAAAGAAGTTTCGATGATTTGCTTTTTGTGAAATAATCTGGCTTTATTAACTGAGATAGATCAAGTAACATTACCATGAAGGGTTTCCCTGATCGATCTGTGCGTTTACATTCAATACTTAAAAGTATTTTAAAACAATTCTCAGGAATAAAATGACCGTACCTTTGGCTATATAATGGTGAAATACAATCGAGATTATTCGAGTTTGACATTAGTAAATCCCCCTACAAAAACCCTACGTTTATGTTAAAAGCGGAGCTTGAAAAAGGGAAAAACAACCCTTGGATAAAATCAAAAATCATCAAAATTTGGATTATATGAATGTGTTCAAATTCCAAAAAGAAACACAAATAATTAAGGCAAAAATGAAACCATTTTCTACATAAGAAAAATGCACCATCGATCCTTTAAATACTAATGACTTTTAGTTTCTAAAAACGATTTTTAAGCTAATTAATAAGGAAAATGAGCATTATAAACACCTTCTTATTCTCTTCGAATGTTAAATAAATCGAGCCTTTACTAAGATTAAAAAACTCTGCCAAAATTAACAATATAATCATAAAGAGAATTGTCAAAATGCAATAAATTATGGGAAATTCATCAGATTCAAATAATCTATACAAAATAGAAATAGTGTTGGGGTAGTATTAAGTTTTATTTAATCGTTTTAATTGTGTTTTGTTAGAATGTATAATCATTCTAAAATCTTATTGTAAGTGTGCCGGAAATCACTCAAAGAAAACCCTTCGATCCTTCAGAACTGTACTCTGGGTGAGCGGTATAAGATTCTTTCAATTCTAACAAAGTAGAATTAAAATGACAATTACATTAATTCAACATAGTTTACCCTTAAGCAAAAATATGTCCGAGATTTACATAAGAGATTTTGCCTAAAAAGTTATTTGTAAATTTGAACTGATCTCTTTTTAAAACAAACCGTCTTAATATAATGCGAAAAAAGATTCAATATTTTGAATGGTAAAAAGCTTAATGAAGAGTTTAAAAGATGTTGTCAAAATTTCCCAGGGTAAACGATTATTACAAATTTCTACTTCTAAAAAGATGAAACAAAAGATCCATTAGATAAGCCGGTAATCATTAGTAGCTTATTCATATAGAAAACATAAGGATAATACAATTATATTTATTATCTACAATAATAAGGAATCCTACATGTCTGACATAAATCCTAATACTAGCCAACCCTCTGATTTTGCTTCATATATAAGCATAATTCAAAAGAGAATTGGAAAGCAGTTTTTAAGTGATGATGAACTGATAGCACTTGCATTATATGAAATATCACGCACTTTTACCAGAGATGAAAGAGATTACAAATAATCAATGAGCCGAATACTAATTTTACTCCCCAATAATTTAGGTGATGTTGTTATGACATTACCGGTTCTTGATGAACTTAAAAAGAAAGATGCTCAGAGTCATATAACCTTTTTTGTTGAAGAGGGATTTGAGGGTGGTTTAATCAACTTTAAAAGTTGCGATCAGATTTACAAATTTCCAAGGAAAATTGTGCGTGATTATGCCCGCACTGATAGCTGGAAAAGTGGATTGGAATTATTAAAGCAGATCTCTTTAGAATTAAAACATGAAAAATTTGAAAAAGTAATCAATTTATCGCAACACTCATATATTTCTTACCTGGTTGCAATCCTTAAGGCTCTGGATACCACAGGTGGAATGCTCCTAAGAGAGGGAAACCTTGCACTGAGAGATGAATGGAGCCAATATCTTTACTCGATCCCTTTTGCACGCAGATTCAATCGTTTTCATGCTACTGATATTTACAAAAGGATAGCAGGTGTAAATGATAGAATTACATCACAAATTACTCTGACTGAGCAGGAACAATCAAAAGCGAAATATTACCTATCCGGTAAAGGATTAACAGAAAATTCAAGGATCGCAATTTTTCAACCAGGGGCAGCCTATTCAGCCAAACGGTGGCCTGTTGAAAATTTTATCGAACTTGGTGAGATGTTAATTAAAGATGGATATGATATTATTATCACTGGTGCCCCTTCTGAGATTGAACTTGGAAAAAAAATTTGTGAGGACCTGTCCTCCAACTGCATTTTATCATCAGGTGATTTGACCTTTAGAGAAACAATCGCATTAACTTCCTTCAGTGAAATCTGCATTACCGGAGATACTGCTTTGATGCATGCTGCGGCTGCATTGCAAAAAAAAGTTTTCGCAATCTTTGGGTCGACAAATCCGGTGGAAACTGGTCCTTATGGCTGTGATCATTATGTTTTTGCTGGACGTTGTGTTAATAGACCTTGCTTTTGCAATGATTGCAAATCAAAACTATGCTTGAAATCGATTCTCCCCAAAGATGTTTATAATGTTATCCGTGGTACAGCAAATGAAACAATTGGTCTAAATTGTGATGTCTTCAAAACTACTTTTAACGAAGCAGGTTTATATACACTACTTCCAGTATTCGGAACAAAAGATCACTATTATAATGAAACAGGTGCTGAGTTATCCTGGAGAGCATTTGATCCTTCGGTGATGATATCAAAAAACGAGGATTATCAGCTATTTAAAGATGAAAGCTTCCGATTTACAGTAATACTTAAGAAAATGGAAGATGAATTAACCCGCTTTATTATAGAGAGAAGTAATGATTCTATACACAGTTTCGAAAAGAATAAAAGAGAACTTATGGAAATCAAGGGAATCGGGGAATTCTGGACAGCACTGCTGAATATCAGACTTAATAGTGTACCCGTAATTGACATAATGAAATGTGTCTCAGAAAGCCGGAAAATCTGTATAGATACCCGTAAACAGGTTGAGTCAGTATTTTTAGTATGATATGTAAATTATGTGAAAGCTTCGGAGTTGAAAAATTCTGTGAAGATAAAAACAGAACGTATTATCGATGCCCTGATTGTGAATTGATCTTTGTACCGGAAAAGTTTCATCTTGACATCATTAATGAAAAAGCACGCTATGATCTCCATAACAATTCAATATATAATGAGGGCTATGTAAAATATCTTACCGAAGTTTTTGAAATCGTCAAGACAATATCAAAAAAAAATGAGTCGATTCTTGATTTCGGTGCAGGAAAAGAAGCAGTCCTCACAACTATATTTCAAAAAAATGGATACAATTGTACCGCATATGATCCTCTATATAATCACGGTGAAAAGGTTGAATTTGAATCGTTTGACTTATTAATCGCATGTGAAGTTGTTGAACATATTCGCTGCATTCAAAAGGAAGTCACATTAATTAAAAAGCTGCTTAAACCAACAAGTAAAATTTTAATCAGAACTCAAATGTACCCTTCACCTGAGAAATTTTTAAAATGGTGGTATATACAAGACTTGACACACATTAATCTGTTCACCACAAAAACGATGTTAATACTGGCAGATCTCCTGGGATGCATACTGGAAAATACCATAGGGAAAGATATTTATATTCTATCAAAAACAGCCACCCGGGATTGAGTGGCTTGATAAAAAACAGTACTCTTTATCATTTTATGCTATACATCTTATTTAAAGCATTGATAATTGCTTTCAAAGATGTAAATGCAACATCAGTATCGATTCCCACACCATGAAAAATATTTGAATTCTGGTCCTGAATTGAAATATAAGCAACAGCTTTAGCATCGGACCCTTCGGAGATACTGTGTTCGTGGAATGATTTCACCGAAATGAAAACGCCAATATCCTTAAGTGCGTTAGTCAATGCATTAATAATACCGTTCCCACTGCCTTTGATATTTTGAACAACAGAATCAACCGTTATTTCTGCTGATAGTGAAATCTTCTGGCTCTCATCTCCAACAGTTCGAATATTCTGAAATGGTGGAATAATAGTAAAGTTATTAATGAGATAAGGGCCTTTGCAATTAATAAATTCTCTTTGGAAACAGGCATTGACTTCTGAACTGGTAAGTTCCCGACCCTTACTATCTGCTTCATTTTTTACTACAGCACCCAAAGCCGGATACATTATCTTAGGGATCTGAAATCCAAAAGCGGATTCCATGATATATGCGGCACCACCTTTTCCTGATTGACTATTGATTCTTATTACTGCATCATACGATCGTCCAATATCCGATGGATCAATGGGCAGATATGGAACATTCCAATGATCGTTATTCGAACTGTAATGAGCCAGTCCCTTGCTGATGGCATCCTGATGTGAACCAGAGAAAGCAGTAAAAACAAGTTCTCCTGCATACGGATGCCGGGGGTGAATCTGCATACCAGTGCAGATCTGGTATAAATCACAGATCTGTTGAATATCTGAAATGTTAATACCAGGATCGATACCTTGAGAGTAGAGGTTGAGAGCAAGAGTAATCAAATCGGTATTCCCGGTACGTTCTCCATTTCCAAACAGCGTTCCCTCAACCCGATCGGCACCTGCCAATTGAGCCATTTCTGCGGCAGCAACTGCACATCCACGGTCATTATGAGTGTGGACGCTCAGAATGATCTGTTCGCGATGTTGGAGATTTCTACTTATATATTCTATGTAATCCGCGAATACATTTGGCGTAGTCACTTCAACTGTCGATGGCAGATTGATAATAACTTTCTCATTTGGATCTGTTTTCCATGTGTCAAAAACAGAGTTGCAGATATCGCAGGCGAAATTGATTTCGGTCTGCGAGAAACTTTCAGGCGAATACTCAAGGATTATTTCGCCATTAAACTTTGAAGACAAATCTCTTATCCGTTTAGTTGCATCAGTTGCGATTTCAATGATCTCTTTTGGTGATTTTCTGAAAACGATATCACGTTGAGCAGGTGATGTGGAATTGTACAGGTGGACAATTGCGCGTTTACAACCTGAAATAGCATCGAACGACTTTTCTATGAGATGATTTCGTGCCTGAGTAAGAATCTGAATGGTACAATCATCAGGGATATGATTTTCATCAATGAGCATGCGGGTGAAATCATAGTCATCTCTGGATGCAGAGGGGAAACTTATTTCGATTTCTTTAAATCCCATTGAGACAAGCATAGTAAAGAATTTCATTTTTTGTTGAGGATTCATAGGATTGGCAAGGGCTTGATTTCCATCACGTAAATCAACACTGCACCAGATTGGATGTTTTTCGACCCTCTTTTGAGGCCAGGTACGATCATTCAAATTAATGGATGTAAATGGAACATATTTATTCATAAAAGCTCCTTTTGAAAAAAAAAGCCCACTCAGATTCTGAGCGGGCTTTGGTATTTATTTTTTATTTGAGAATAAATTCAGATTAATCCGCTCAGATTCATAGGAATAGATGTAGTAGGTATAGACTTAGGAGAGAAAGAAATAGAGGTGACTGAGTAGTATTCAGATATGAATAAGTGTTTTGAGTTGAGATATGTGAAAAGCAATTTATATTCATATTTGTAATATAACGTCAGGAATTAAAGTAGTCAAATAAATTTACTTGTAATCTTCATCGACAATTGTTTTTTGTATAAAATGATTTATCAATTTCTGTTCCATTTTCCCGATGCCAGTAAACTGTACACCATAAGCATATTTCCTCCGTTCAGCTTCTGAGCAGTGGACAATGTCTGCATTTGATCTAATTATTATCATCGATTCAGGAAGTACAAAGGTAAGCCGAAGTATTTGTTCTGGCAGGAATTTTCTATCGGACTTAAACCGCATTCCATTGATACTTAGATTGATAACGGTACATATTTCTGCAAGTTCAGTTGTTGATGGTAGTTCCATATAGACTTCTACGGTAACGAAATCAACATTAACCCGTGCGCTTTTGCGTCGTTCACATAAATTCATACTATTTCCTGCTAATCTAAATTTTAAATTCGGAAATTAAGATCTATTCTACTCTTCTTATATTTTGATAGGCTTTTTACGTTGATTATATTTTACTTCTAATTTAACAAATATGATAGATAATTTTTATGTTTGAAAATTGAGCTATCTTGGTTTTTGATTGCCATAACAACTTACAGAAGAAAAAAACATGATTGAACATTCCTATACACGTGTAACCCTGTCACTTGATATTATTCGTAAAATAGCCGATGGCGAATTTGCCGGATTTCATGAGCTTGGTATCGTAAAACACAAGATCGATTTACATGATTTAATTACCATTGAAGAATCACCGAAAATGAGTTTAGAATGCAATAATCCACTTGTTCCGTGTGATTCGGGTAATATCTGCTGGATGGCAGTGGATATTATTAAAAAACATTTTAAAATTGGCAAAAATGTGCGGATCTATCTGGAGAAAAATATCCCTGTAATGGGTGGATTAGCTGGGGGTAGCGCAAACGCTGCTACAACACTTCAAATTCTCAATAAATTATGGAACTTAGGTTTATCATCCCCTCAATTAATGATATTCGGACGAAAACTTGGGATGGATGTGCCTTTCTATTTTTCCGGACATACCGCATTTGATACAGAAGCAACCGGACATATTGAAAAAATCGATCATAATCAGTCATTTACTTTTTTGCTGGCTATTCCGGATTTTGGCGTTTCTACCAGAGATGCTTATCAGCAAATAGATTACTGTTCTATAGGCAATCATGTCTCAGAAACATCCAGATTAATACAAGCCTTGCGCGAAAATAATCGTAGCGCAATTTTCCCTTTGATTCATAATGATTTTGAAATATCTGTTTTCAGAAAATATCCACGTTTAGCTGAAATCAAAGCCAATCTGCTTAAAGAGGGGTGTATTGCAGCAATTATGTCCGGGTCAGGATCAACCATAATTGGATTTACAAAAGATTCTTCTCATGCAAGAAGTGTTCAATCTAAGATTGATTGCAAAACGATTATTGCTTCATCATTAAAATAAAAATGATTTGCAGGAATTAATAAAGATTTGCTATTATATTAAAGATGAATAGCAGCAGAAGGTATTCAAAAGAGAACTTTTCATCTGGAGGTTTATATGCTTGAAAACTTCGAAAATAGAACGAAACAGTTCAAGTGGGATTCCCGATGCGATCTGTATAACTATTTTTCAAAGAATCACTCATTAGATAAGGAACGCATTGATCTCAGGATAGATCAAACCATGATAAAATTTCGCCCCCGTAGAGGTCAGGCTATACATACTAGAGAGTTATGGCAAAAGGTTGGATTGGATATAGAACGAGAACTTGGGGTCTGCTGATCAGAAACTTTTTTTAAGAGCTGAACTGCTGAATAGAAATCTGATGTGGTTTAGAAAAAAGATAAGAGCTGCTTTCTATCCAGCAGTATTATTTAGAAAAAGGAGAGCTTATTCTTTGCTATTTTTTGTCCGCATTTTCAGTGCCTACCATCAATTCAGGTCTGTGGAAAAAATCTTCATAAAATAATCCCGAATAAGGGTATCCGTAGTAAGAATTATTATAAGTATTTCTTTCAAAATTAAATTGAAAAAGCATCTTTTCAGTAGGTTGCCAGGAGAAAGATGCACTTATTGGCATATTTTTAAAATATTCCATTGATTGGAGATTATTTACATTGAGATTCTGAGCAGAGGAAATAGTGGAATGGATAGGAAGCCCGAAATTAAGATTGACGGTAACGGGGGCGTGAAATTTGTATTGAAGCATAGTGCTATAAAGTGATTGTGATTTCAAGCCTGAAGAGCCGCTACTGGCCATGCCTAAACTGACACTATTGTGCATAGAGAAATGAGATGGGTCAAGGAGACCTTTTTTGGAAGTGTTATCAGTTTCATAGGCATCTTTTGTTTGAGCAATAACAGTGCTGCAGAAAATCAAAATGAAGAGCAGAAACTGTTTTGTCATGATCTGGACCTCCATAAAGCGTTGCGTAAAAGATCGATAAAGATATTATATAATTTAATACATTGCGAGACATGAATAAAATTATTGTAGCGATTAAGTAAAAAGATGTACAGGTAAAGAACTGATTGGACAAATTAAATGCTAAAAAGTTCTTCGTGGCACACCTTTCGCATTTTAATGCGATGAAGAACAAGGAGTTAAAAATGATTAATTTACCTAAAGGATATTGTAAATGTCACCATGATGTATTTAAAAAAAAATTCTGCATAAGCAGATATCATTCGAAGGTATTAGCATTAGCAATTTTCGCCCAATCAATTGCAGCTTTGGTAATATGATTTTTAACTATTGGATCAATCGCTATTGCTAAATTGTCATTAAAAAAAGGTAAGATCGATAGTTTAGAAATAAATAACCTTGCGATAAAAAACCTCAAATTGGAGAACAAATAGGCGGAAAGATGAACAAGAGGATAAAAAGGCATTTTCGCTGGCGTTTTCGGAAGAAATACAAAAGAATGTTTCCTATTCCTCCTCGTGAAGAGGGACGCGGATTTACCCTGATTTTCAGATGAAATTACTTTTTCATAAAAAATTGTGCTTTATAGATGATGTTCTTGTTACAAAAAGAATTTCCGTTATAAAGATTTTCGTAGTATATTTTTTAATAATGCACAATTATTGTAATGGAAATGTAAATGGCAGATGAAAAGAAGATCAAAATATCCGAAAATGGACCCTATGTTGTTACTGGTAAGATTCCTCTGGAAAAAGAGCTCTCAATTACTGAAGCGCTTTACCCCGTGAGATGGGAAAAAGGGGAAAAATGTCCAGAAAAATCAACCTACTTACTTTGTAGATGTGGAAAAACTTCAAAAGAACCATATTGTGATGGTTCACATACCAAAATACACTTTGACGGAAAGGAAACAGCCAGCCGAACTACATACGATGAACAAGCGAAAAACATCTCAGGCCCCGGTATCGATTTAAAAGATGCAGAAGAATTATGTTCAGGAGCACGATTCTGTGATGTCGGAGGAGGAACCTGGTATTTGACAGAGAAATCAGATAACGAATCCGCAAAGGCAAAAGTTATCCAGCAGTCATGCGATTGTCCCTCTGGAAGGCTTGTCGCTGTAGATAAAAGTACTGGCAATCCGATTGAACCAGATTTCGAAAAATCAATAAGTATTACTGAAGATTTTCCTTCGAATGTTAAGGGCCCTCTCTGGGTAAAAGGAGGAATACCAATAGAGTCTTCTGATGGTACAACTTATGAGATCCGTAATAGGGTCACATTGTGTCGATGTGGAAAATCAAAAAATAAACCGTTTTGTGATGGAAAGCATCTGGGAATTTAAATCCTTTGTTTTATTTCTTGCTCTTCCTTAGAAAATTCTGAATACAAATAGATTTAATAGTTGCATCACTGCCTATATTGTCTGATGTTTATGAAGGCGTATTCTTGAAGAATACATTATTTATAGAAAAGAGTATCTAATTCGCCAAAATATGTATTCTTTGATGTATACTATAAATATGGAAAATCAAGAAGAAAAAGTACTGGAATCGCCTGATATTTTCACCTATTATGACTATCGTCAATATCTTAGGGATTTGGTAGCGTATGAGCGCCAACGTTGTCCTGTATTCTCAAACAGGTATATTGTTCAAAAAGCTGGATTTAAATCACCGACTGCGTTGAAACATGTTATTGATGGTAAGCGCAATTTAAGTTTAGAATCTGCTAATCGGTTTGCCACCGCATTAAAGATTGAGGGAATCAAGAGACATTATTTTCTTACCTTAGTATTATTTAGTCAGACATCATCGTTAGAGGAAAGAGAGAAATATCTAAATGAATTATCGGAATTGCGGAGAACCGATAATCCATCAAGGCTTGACGAAGAGAAGTATGATGTGTTTTCGAAATGGTATCATCTTGCTATTCGGGAGCTGGTAGAATTGCCTGATTACAAGAATTCATCGAAATGGATTGGGAGGGTATTGAACCCTCAGATTTCTTCATCTGATGCGGCTGATTCGATGCATCTTTTAAAGCGGATTGGACTTGTTGAAAAGAAGGATGGAAAGTACTGTTCTATTGATAAGACATTATGTACAGATGAGCGGGTGAAATCCGTCAAAGTAGTGGAATTCCATAGACAAATGATACAACTTGGTGCCGAATCGATGACAAGATTTTCCGGTGATGAACGTGAAGTCAGTGGAACTACGCTGCGGCTTAACAGATCCGAAATACCTCATATTGTAAAGATGATCCGTGATTTGCGGAAAAGAGTTTTGAGCATTGCCGCCAACAGTAATGATGCAGATCAAATTTACCAGTTAAACTTTCAGCTGTTTCCTCTTGTGAGTACTGACCGGAAAAGCCGAACATCAGAAGAACGGGAGGACTTGTGAAAAGGAAACTATGGAGCCTGATTACCCTTAGTCTATTTATATTTTGTGGTGGAGGCTCCGATATAGGAAATCCTGATTTGGGTGTCAACACGCGAAATAATTTTCAAATAACTGGAATTGTCAAGAATACCGAAAATAAAGTTGTCTCCAATGCCCGGGTGATTCTGGGAAAATACAGCGATGATCCTTCAACCGGGAATTCAGAAGACACGGTTATCAAAGATGGCTTTATGGTAGTTGTGAAGAGACATCTGTTTGATACCGCGGTTACTGATGATAATGGAAAATTTAAATTTGAGCAAGTTAAGGGTGGAAAATTTGTTATTGTGGCTGAAAAAGATTACAGCAAGGCTTTGTTTATGATGAATGTAAATTATGACACAGAAATTAATTTACAATTATCTCCCGCGGTAAGCTTTACTATTGAACCTCATTCAGTATTGGATACCACCAAACCACACTTTATTGAATCACGAATCGCGGGAACTCCTTATATGGCTCGTGCTGACAGTAATGGAATAATCCGTTTTACTTATGCGCCATCAGGTGTCTTTGATGTGGTATTATTTAAAAACGACAGCAGCCGTGCAGTGTACACTGGTCTTGATCTGCAAAAATCAAATACTGTTATGCAGGTTGATCCGGTACTTGCACCTCAGTATTACACAGTAAAAAGTGATTTGAGACAGTGGAATGGCAGGCCTTATGTATTGCGTTTTGGAAAATGGGGTGATTCTCTTCCAAATGACGGAACGAAAACGTATGATGTTTATGTTCAATTTAGTCATACTATGGATACGTACTTGACATCAAAAGCAATACAGGTCCGTGCTCCGGATAATAAAATGCAAATCGAGGATATCGATTGGCAGGGGACAGGTTTAGTGTACCTAAAATTGTGCGCAAAGGATCCTTTGGAAATGTGTGATGATAGTTTATTACACAATATAAAAAGCTGGACAATCAATATTGATACAACGGCAGTGTCCTCGTTTGGAGTCCGTATGAGTTGGCCGGTTGAACTTGTAATCCCAAACTGAATTTGATTGGTTTCTATATAAAAAGGAAGAAAGTTGAGTGGAAAGAAAATGGATATCTTTTAAGAGTAGTTGGTATATTTAGATAATAGCAAAGAAAAAATGTTGCTTTGTAAAGGCGAGAAATGTTGATTGGCAACATAAATCTATAATATGTAAATATTGTATGCCCAGAAAATCAAGGTAACAGTAATGCAATCGTTATGTCAATGAAAAAAAATAAAAAAAAGATTGCAGGGTCGTTCACTAAATGCTAAAATGCTTATTGAAGATGAAGATTAGCATGGTGCTGATTTGATTATCTTGATTTGTGTAACAGATTCGCTGGCATGTGCAATTGTAGTAATACTCGCATAGTTGTTTGGAATGCGAAAAGGCATTATAAGTAGTATCTTTTTGGAATTCAGATGACCTGGCCTGATGAACGTGTTATACAGAATGAAAAAATTAAAAATTGTTTTAACAAAACGAGGGAGGGTGCGATGAACTTAAAAGTGTCAGGTTTTTTTGCTGGAGTGATAATGTGCGTTGTTTCATCAACTAACAGCGCTGTTATATTTGAGGATGATTTCTCAAATGGAGCAAATTCTAATCTTGCCTGGACCAGTTCAAATGATTTTATTACCAAAGAATTTAAAAACGGTGTTTGTGTCGTAAGTAATAATAATACAGAAAATAATGCTGGATTTGTTTACAAAACAATGAATACTGCTCCAACTTTAACGATTTCAAGTAAAATTGTGCGGGCGGATCAAAACACGCTTACAGGTTTCTCTCTTTGTTTCAGTACAGAAAGTTTTTTGGGTCAGACCTTTTTGCTCGGCGATAAAGTAGTGTTTATCGGAGGTCCAAATGAAACTCTGAAGGGTTATAATTGTCCGTACTTAAAACCAACCGAAAACGTACTTAAAATCAGTAAAAATGGATCGACATACAATGTATTTGTAAATGAGAATTTTTTAACTGATTATGAATCAACGAATGCGCCTGGAACAAATTTCGCATTTGTAGCACTCAAGGGGACAACAGCTACATTTGACGATTTTACCGCGACTGATCAGTTTATTCAAGGTACGAAACGATCATCGTTTTCAGACAACTTTGATAGCGGAATAAGCTGTGATTGGACACCATATCAGAGAGACGGCGCTTATGCATCTGATAATGGTAAATTAAAACTGACAACCAAAAATGATAGTGCATATATTAATATGATTGCAGAGGTTAATTTAACCGCATTTATTGGAAAGGCTGAATTTACTCATAAGAGCGGAGTTAATACAAAAACATATGGATTTGTTCTGCAAGGCGATGGGCAGGAAGAACAGGCGACATTTGCTATTACAGCCGGAAAACGATTCGGAGCTGTATCTGGGTTTAATTCATATGATTTAGTTCAAACTCAAAGTATAAGGGGACAAGCGTATATCGATGCAGGAACTGGACAGGCCACATACTACACTGATACTTTGGAAATTATAAAGAGAACCGGCTCAAATGAATACATCTTTGTAGCAAACAGGGATACTTTGAAACGTTTAACGGGTGTAAATTTCGCGATAACAAAAGTAGGTGTATTCTGTCAAGGAAGCCAGGAAATTACCGTTGATAATTTCAATTTTGCAACACCTGGAGTTGCTGTAAAGAAGCCGTATGTGAAAAATGCAGGTTCAATACGTATGTCAAATGCATATAACAAAAATATGTATATCTTTGACCCTCTGGGGCGTTCGGTTACTCCAAAGCTCATCAATGGCAAGTCGGTTTCATCCGGACTGTACTTAACAAGGACTCAGCAAAAAGGGAAAGCAATGCTTATCAGGGGTCAAAAATAAGCCTTTTATAAATAAGATGTAAAAGGGGATGGTTTCTCAGGGAACTATCCCTTTTTTATTACTGAATCGATGATTTTTACTATTTGCTGAACACCATCGGGAGACAGAGGCGCAAGTTTAGCATTTAGAGAATGATTCAGAGCATTTGTCCAGTTTAACTCATAAAAGTCTTTTTCGGGAAGCACGTAGCCACCACCCCAACTGTCAATAGACTCCTTAAGTACAGGATACTCTGCAAAGAAACTGCGGGGCAGATAGATAATTGGTTTACCATTCAACATGCATTCTGATACAGAACCATATCCAAGTTTTGCAATCATTGTGTCTGCGGATGTTACAAGGTCCTGATAAGCGTACTGATCTTTGCAAATAAGGTGAAAATTTGAAGGGCTTTCTGGTAGTGGATAAACTCCTAAAAACTCCCAATCAGAAAAGTTTTCAAGACGATTCCAATGTGCGTTTGACATTCCGAAATTACCGACATATATCAATCCGAGTTTTTTGTTTTCTGAAAAGCCGAATTTTTTACAAATGTCTTTGCGTACATTATTGCCCTTTCTACCAACAAGAGACACCGGATACAGTTTACGAAAGTAGTTCATGGAAAGAGAAGGATATAGAGCTATTGCCAGATCCGCATATTTGTATTGTGATAAAACATTATCAAGGATAGGGGCAAAGGACGGTTTGTACTGCAGATATTCTTTATAAATATCATACCAGGTAAAATTAGTGATTGCAATAGACGGAATACCACATTTATGTGCGACTTCAAATGCAAAGGGGGTTATATCACTGATTATGAGGTCGACATGATTTTCTTTACACCATTTTATTTCATCAGGTAAATAAGATCTGTTCCGTTCTGCGATTAAGGAATATTTTTTTAAAGTTGCTTCTATATCGGTAGTAACACCATCTGATTGAATACAACCGCAGTCAAATTCTCCTGGAAAGTATGAAAAAGGGCGCTTGACTTCTTCCTGAAAAAAACATTCCGGGAGAACGGTATGGAACGTTATTTTATAATCAGACGGGAACGCATTAGCAATACAACAGCTCCGAACACCATGGCCGTAACCATGTGAGGTTATAAAATAAAGAATGTGCACTGGAATCCTTTGAAGTTATAAAGATAATAAAATAATATTTGAAACATGAAAGGAGGCGGGTATAGATGTCCCCAGACCAAAGATAAGGGATGTCCGGGGAAGATTAATTTACTTTTTGGAGGGAGAATCTTCTTTTCTATTCAAGAGTTCGTTTAAAAAAACCATGAACACTATAAACTTTCTTTTTCCCCCCTTGCATTTTAACAATGACTTCATCTTTTTTTATTTCAGCATCTAAAGCGCCTGCGCATATGACTCGTTCAAGTTCTCCACTTTGTTTAAAGAGTCTGACAACACCATTTTCGACTTTAGTAGAATAACGTTCAGCCATTATGGAACTCCTTTCTATTTTATATTAAAAACAACAGGTAAATCATATATATACTTGACTCATTAATGGTCAAGCTGCTCAGATGTAAATTGTGAATGATAATTAAATGCTGCATCCATATCGAAAATCTGTGCAGAAGGACCGAAATAGCTGGCGAATTTCTGGAGCTGCTCATCGTTAATAGTAAAGGTGTGCGATTTGTCAATTGATAAAGAATCTGTACTTACAAACACCGCTTTAGGATTAAGCCTTTTAACTAAAGCAGCAAGTTTATAGAAATGGGTTTCCTGAGTATTGATTCCATCAAGAAGACACACTCTAACATAAAAATCGCCCGCAAAAGCGTTATGGAAATTTATGATACCTTCGATATAGCGATCATACGGAATAAGTTGATGAAATCTATTTATACAATGATAAACAGCCCTGTCCGCTGCATCAATATTTACAAATGTAGCATTGGATTTGAGAAGATCTTTTTGAACGCTGATTCGCCAGAGTAAAGACCCACATGTGTTAACTGCAATTGGAAGTGAGGTGAACTTCTTAATACTATCAATTAACCAGTTGAGATCCGCATTTAGAGTTGGTTCACCAGGTCCGCAGATAACAATATATTTGATTTGATCATTAAGCTTGAGGAGTTCACAAATTTCACTAATTGTTTTTTTGATCGAATAGAAGCTCTCCCTATCGACCAACTGATGGGTCGTTCTTCCATAAGGACAATAAATACAATCACCCGGGCAGATTTTTTTAGGAATCGATTGTATTTGCAAAGTTTTTCCGAACACCGGAGAATCGACTATACTGAAAGAATATGGAAGATCCTCCGTATTGTTAATACGAAAATCGTTTAAATCTTCACTGCTTTTTGATTTATTCTTGAGGAGTATCACAATTCCATCTCCCAATTTTTGCTCATGCACAAAAGATTAATTTCAAAAAGACATTGGGAAGAACCTGATTTTTTCCAGATTTGCATGTAGCCACCGTGCATTGCTACATAGGTTTGTGCATCCTCCAGAGCACTGTTACTGATGGGGCATTCTGAAACTGACATAGGTCCTTCGCATTCTGTTAAATTGACCTCTTCATAGCCTGTTACTAAAATGCGGCAAATGCTTGATCCGATTCGTTTTATTTTTAAACTGATAAATCCATCAGAACCTGGGCAATTCGCAAGATCTTTTAAAAGGATAACGAGTGTTTCGGTAAAGAGATCAGAATCAATCCATGCATAAACACCATAGGATACATCTTGATTGATTTGAACTTCCATCTGTTTTTCGTTTGTTGTATCAGTCTTAAATTGACTTATGGCTTTGTTACAGATTGGAACCACTTGTTGTAGTCGTAAATGAGCGACTCGTGCACAGCTAGAGACCTTTTCCATAATTACCACCCCTGGCATTCAAAATGCCAGCAACAATCAATTTGTTGACATTTTGTAATATTTGTTTTAAAACAGGCTGTGTTACCCTCTTTAGTTTGAATTTGGTGAATAAGGTCCTCTCGGGTCATTACAATACTAACCCTTACTCCGAGTCTTTTGGCCCGATTTCGAAGCTCCATGAGTCGAATGCGGCCTTTCTCTGAAGAACTATTCATAGTTGCTCCTGGAATTATGCGATTGAAAAATATGCGTTCCTGAATATGCATAAACTATGCCATGCTTTCATTTGTTATGGAGATTGATTTTTTTGTACGATTAAGCTATATTTATCAGGTTGGGTCTGTCAAAATGAAAGAAAATAACTGTCAAAATGATATACTATGAAATCTACTAATCTCAATATTGCTGAACTTATTCAGTTTTCTCCAGGATTCGTTGGTTTACAGGGAAGGCGCCTGCTGATTCATGATCTTTCAGCTCTTGGTCAGTTTAGAAGAGATCTTATAGAGACTACCGGTGAGGAGATGGCACGGCGGATTATTACCCGTGAGGGACTTTTTTGGGGGCAAGCGGATGCGGCCGGAATGCAGCGACTGTTTAATTGGGAAAGTAAGATGGAGCTGATTAGAGCTGGTGCTGAACTGATTAAGATACTGGGTATGGCTTATACTGATATTGCTAAAGTTGAGTATAATGAAAATTCGGGAAGCTTTGAAATGGAACTTACGTGTGCTGATTCCACCGAGGTTGAACTTTACAGAAATGAAATAGGTAAAGCTACACACGCAGTCTGCTGGGTGATTACGGGGTATTTAAGTGGCTATATGTCATCATGTATTGGCAAAGATGTTTATTTTATGGAAACCAAGTGTCAAGGGACCGAATCGCCCAGCTGCATCATGATAGGTAAAGATATTTATTCGTGGGGAAGTAATTTTGACAAGGAACTGCCATATTTCAAAGCTGCAGATATTCAAAAAAAAGTGCAGCAGCTAAGTGAGCGTATTCGTGAGCAGCAACGGGCTTTGGCATTGCACCGTAAGCAGCTGAAAGCTTCGCAAAAGCCAAGTGTTATGTCAGGCATTGAGGTCCGAAGTAAAGCATTTCAAAACATATTGGAATTAGCTGATCGAGTCGCATCATTTGATACAACGATTCTCATAACCGGTGAAACCGGCACGGGTAAGGAAGTTCTTGCACGTCATATCCACAGTATATCTCATCGCAAGGATAGCCCATTTCTGGCTGTCAATTGTTCAGCACTTCCGGAAACACTGCTTGAAAACGAACTGTTTGGGCATAAAGCCGGGGCTTTTACCGGGGCTAAAAATGATGAAATCGGTTTGTTTGTGGCAGCTCAAAAAGGCACAATATTTCTGGATGAAATAGGAGATATTTCACTCTCGATACAGGCCAAGCTGTTAAGAGTACTGCAATCAAAAGAGATTCGTCCTGTTGGTGGAACGCATTCTCAATTAGTGGATGTCAGGGTTATTTCGGCAACTAACCGTGATTTAGATGCACTGGTAAAGGAAGGAAAGTTTCGGGAGGATCTGCTCTATCGCTTACGTGTGTTGCATATCACAATGCCACCATTGCGTTTAAGAACAGAAGACCTTTTGCCGCTTGCCCGATATTTTCTTGAACAATTCAGGCGTAAACTCAAAATCCCGGTATTACGATTCGCAACTGAAACAGTCGATGTTCTTACCCGTTATGATTGGCCGGGAAATGTGCGGGAATTGGAAAATGCACTGGAACACGCTTCTGTTCTCTGTACTGATGGGATAATCCTGCCTGATCATTTGCCCGGAACAGTGACAGGCCGTATTTCGAATAACTCGCACAGGGGTGAATTCCCTTCACTTGAGGAAATTGAGCTTCAGCATATCCGATCTGCGCTTGAAATGACAAAAGGTAATAGGCTCGATGCGGCTCGGCTCCTTAAAATAAGCGAATCTACTCTTTACAGGCGTCTGCACGCAATGGAGGAAATTTAACTATTATACCTGATGGGACAAATAAATAATGGAAAAATATCCTTTTCCGAAAACAATCTGATTCCTATGCGCAAAAAATATATTTTCATGAATTAAGATAAATTTTCTGAATTCCAGAATCCAATGGAGGCCACCTGATGATCAACGCGATCGTACTAATTAATGCTGAAAGACCTAAGGTTAATGATGTTGGAGAACAACTTGCAAATTTAGAAGGCGTTTCCGAAGTGTATTCGGTAAGCGGGCGATTTGATTTGGTGGTTATTTTAAGGCTGGCAAATAGCGATGATCTGGCTGAATTGATTACTGAAAAGATGACAAAAGTAGATGGCATTGTAAAAACAGAATCCATGGTTGCGTTTAAGACCTTATCAAAACACGATATAGAAAGTATGTTCCGAATTGGAGAGTGATCCAGATTCGTATCTGTTCAGGAGTACTATATTCAACAGGACAAATGGTAATTGGTAGTCCGAAACATGCAGCTGTATTGATTAGCAGGGTTGCTAGTCGTAGACAGTTTTTCGAAGCAGATTTTTATTTGTTAAATGATTATTGACACCAGATCAAGATAAAGTACGATAGCTTTAATCAGTGGTTCTCTAATAGAAAGGAATAGATTCCCCCAGCTTCCGAGATAAAAAATTCAATACAATAGCTTCAACGAAAAGGAATGCCAAATGAGCTGGCAAACAGCATTAATTCCTGGAAGTGCTTCTGATGGAAAACCTATCCTTTCTTTGATTGCTAAAAGAACATATATGATTTCTACTGAAAGGCTGCGCGTTTCTCTTCAGCAATTACCACTCTGCTCTGCAGATATCACTTCAGATCCGCAAAACCAATTATCTTCAGAAACTCTCGCAGAGAGTGATTTAATCGCTTTTAAGCACAAAACTGATGTTGTCGTACTGAGTAAAGCATATACGCCTGAAGGAAAAAGGGCGTATAGTATTAACTGTGAAGTTGATATTGGGCAAATACATAAAATAATAAGTGTTTTTGGCGACCGGAGGATAGAATCAAAATTGATTAGGGGATTACAATTCAGTGATCCTGTTCCATTTGAATCAAAAGATCTCGGGTATATGCATTCGTATGGTGGAGAATTCAAAACCAATGATGGATTGATACTGCATTATCCACCAAATCCGATAGGCAAAGGTTTTTGTTTGAAGATCACGAAAAAGATGTTTACTGAGATCGATGTTCCGACATGTGAAGATCCGGAACATCCTCTCAAACCATCAGATCTTATAATAGACAAATACAGGAACTGGAGCTGGGCTCCTAAGCCGGTCTCATTTGGCTGGACAAAAACTTCTTTTTTTCCCCGGTATACTTATGCAATAACAGGAACTAATTCCAGAACAGAAAGTAATGTTCACCAGATAGATTTTAGGTTTTTTCAAGGTGCTTCTGATGGAATGTGCGATCATGTTTTAGTCGGCAATGAACATGTAAAGTTAAAGTTTATGGATCCAAAACACCCGATCTTCGAATTTGATTTACCAGGTGATAGGCCGGTACTTTTACTTTCTTTAGACGGCGAAGAATTAGAGCTTGAACCGATTCTGCACACGGTTCTAATTGATAAGGAAAAAGGAACCGTCTCAATGGTCTGGAGGGGATTTCGGGAGTATGCTGGAACTGAAGAATTAAAAAAAATGAAAATTAATTACAAATGCAAGAATTGATGAGTTAGTATTCTAAAGGCGGAACAGCTTAATTTAAAGTATCTTCCATAACACTTGAGCAATCGCAGTTTTGACGTACAGAAACCGAGAAATCGTTCGTAAGATGTAAAATCAATCTACAGCAACTGTATCCGAAATGTTACGATTTTTATAAGTGCTGATTCTTAATGCGTTGTATATCAATGAATTACAGCGTGTATTGTATCCCAGATGGATACAAAAAATTGATAATGCGCATTAAGATATCAGATAAAAGTCAATCCATACCTTATATTATTATTCATGCGTTCACTTTTTGAGTATTTAGATTACCGGAAATTCCTTGCGGACTATTACGCTTTTAAAAAGAAAGCGAATAGGACTTTTTCTTACAGGGTATTTAATGCAAAGGCAGGAATATCATCACCGGTATTTCTAAAGCTCGTAATTGATGGCAAGCGTAATCTTGGATTGTCATCGATAGACAAATTCATCAATGCTTTAGGGCTCAACAGAAGAGAAGGACTTTATTTTAAAAAGCTTGTGCTTTTCGATCAAACTGAGTCACCAGAAGAAAAGCAGGAACTTTACAGAGCGCTCAGAGTTATGCGTGGGACAGTATCGGAAAAGACATTAAGCAGCACTCAATATGATTATTTCAGTAACTGGTATAATGCAGTCATCCGTGAGCTCATTACTCTGTACAATTTTAATGATGATTTTCAACTACTTGCAAAATCTGTACGCCCGGAGATTACTTGCAGTGAAGCAAAAGCATCAGTAGAACTTCTTTTACAACTCAAGTTACTTAAAAAGACATCTATCGGTACTTATGAACAAGTCAATACTGCGATAGTTGCTGAAGGAGATATCGGGCTGATTGCGATACGACATTTTAACAGATGTATGCTACTAAATGCATTAAAAGCCATTGATGAAGTAGAAGTCGACATTCGCCATATTTCAGGTCTAACAATGGGAATATCAAAGCGGATGCATTCAATTATTCGAAGTGAGATCGAAGCTTTTAAAGAACATATCGTTAAACTTGTAAACCAGGATAGAAAAAGTATAGGTGTTTATCAGTTAAATGTTCAATTCTTCCCGCTTAGTAAAAATAAAAATGAGATTAAACTATTGAACAAGGTATCAAAGTGAAAAAGATTGCAGTAGTCCTATTCTCACTCTTATTTTTAATCAGCCAATGCGGACCTGGCCCGAAGGAACTTGTTGGCGGGACGACAAACACGCCGAATGCATGTGTAAATGGAACACTTGTACATAAAGATGGATCAGCAGCGCAAAATGCAATCGTATACTGTATTCCTGCGGATTTTATTCCGGGGATATCTGAAAAAAATCTTGTCAGATATGTTATCACAAACGATTCTGGAGCGTATGTCTTTTCTTCACTTGATTCTGGTGTCTATACAATCACTGCAATTGATAGAGCTCAGGCGACACGATGTTTGATTAAGGAAACTACCACAGTATATGATACTGTATCTTTACCAAAGAGTACACTTGACATACCGGGTGCTATTAAAATAGCAGTTACCGATAAGGAAAAACTTTCATCGGGCTATTTCTATATTCCCGGTACTACCTTAAAGTCGGGATTAAATACCCAAAATACAACAGGCTACGTTGTAATTGATTCCGTGCCATGCAGTAACATTTCATCTGTAAACTATGTATCTGTTTCTGATACGCAGTACACGGCAATTCGAACCAATATAGAGGTGTTTTCGGCTGATACTACTATAATTACTAATAGCATGTGGAAATATACAAAATCGATACTGTTGAATACATCATCAACAGGCGCTGGAGTATCCGGTACAGTGATAAATTTTCCGATTCTTGTCAGATTAGTAAATGATAATTTTGATTTCAGCGCAGCACAATCCGATGGCAGTGATATCATGTTTACAAAAGTAGATAACACGATACTTCCTTATGAGTTTGAACGGTGGGATCCAGTTAACGGTTTTGCAGATATCTGGGTAAATGTTGATACAATTTTTGGGAATAATGATTCCCAGTTCATAACAATGTATTATGGTAACCCTAAAATTAAAAATACAACAAAGAAATCAGTTGTATTTGACACATCAAATAAATATATGGGTGTATGGCATCTTAGTGAATCTGCTTCCAGTGTGTATGATGTGACAGACAACAAGTATACCGGTACGCGAAATGGTTTGCTTTTACAGAGTGAAGGGGAGATTGGGAAAGGACAATTTTTTAAGGATAGTACAGCATATTGTGAGTTTGGAGATATACTGAATGCGGGAAATACAAGCTTTACAGTAAGTATATGGTGTAAACGAGCAGGATCTGGATTGCAAGCATTGGTTGCAAAGACTAATGGAGGTTTTCCCTCAGCCTCTTATGGGTGGCATTTTGGATTTAATCTTTCAGACCAGTTTCAATGTACCATTGCCTCAGGAGGAATTAACTGGGGGGATAATGGAACATTCAGTTTCTATACCATGCTTAAATTATCAGATACTACCAGCTGGCACCATCTTGCAGTTGTTTTTGACAGAACTGGTAATAGTAATTGCAGGCTTTACTTCGATGGAATAAGTTTACTATTCAATACAATAGGAGACATTCGTACTGTTGGTGTACTAAATAATACCTCAGCTCTCAGAATCGGTAAAGAAGCTGATGGAAAAAATACATTTAGAGGAACTCTCGATGAATGCGAAATATCATACACAAGTCGCTCACAAGACTGGATTAAGTTGTGTTATATGAATCAGCGGAAAGATGATAAATTGCTTATAATCAAGTAATTACTGTTTTGATAAGAATGATGCATTGATAATAATTAAAAAAACACATCGCTAACATAAGTTAATGTCATTAATCTTTTGAAATTGAAAATTCTATATACAAAGCATCTAAAGAACGTTTTGAATCATTATCAGCCTAAATCATAAAAAAAACATTCTTAAACTGTCCAAAAAACTAATAAATTTTCTTTTAAATTTGTATAAACCAGATATGTGACTACAGGAGAAAAGGTTATATGTCTGACGGCCTTTGAAGAATTCCGGCAATTATACATAAATATAAAATGGTACATGCGAATGTTAGTGATGAAATCAATTATACTTGACGGGATAAAATCAGTGCTTCTTTATAGAGTATATCTGACTGGAGGAGGTTCAGGTACCGAAGTTTGTGATTGATTGAAGAAAAAAAATTACATTACAAAACTTATCTGGACATAATTAACTAATAAGTACAATTATCTGATAAAATACATATATAAATAGTTTTCTTTTTGGAAATACTTTGATAATAAAACGGAATAAAATTGTGTGTTTTAAGAAAAAGAATTGAACAAAAATGATGTTAATAGAAAGTAGACAGTTTAGATAGTTTGAACTGACAAAGAAAATAGAGCTTAGTATTATAATTTAGCCGGATTTAAAATAAAAATTTTAAAAAGGGGTCTTGAAGATGACTCGATTAAATGAACTATTTGGTTCGTTTTGCATAATCCTGATTTATGCGGGGTCTATGATAACAGCTGAAGCTTTTTCGGACGGCTTTATTTTGTTTGGGGCATATTCAGGCAAGGCTACATATCTGTTGGACAGCAATATGAATGTCATTACTACCTGGGATCATTCGAAACTATCTGATAGTTTGAACGGCTACTCAGCGTATCTTTTACCGAACGGGAATCTATTAAGATCCGGGCAGGTAAAAACTATTATGAAAGGTACGACACAAATTTCTCCTCCAGCAAATGCAGCACCGCTTCAGGGAACGATTGATGAAATTGATGCACATGGAAAAGTCGTCTGGTCATATCAACTTGCAGATTCGATATATATGCTTCATCATGATTTCAAGATTTTGCCCAATGGAAACATTTTGGCTGTATCATTTGTGCGTTATTCAAGAGCACAGATGATAGCAGCAGGAATTGACAGTACAATTAAAGATAATGGTGCGAAAGCAAAGGCAATGTTAGGAGAAAAGATAATCGAAATTAAACCCGACCATGAAAAAGGCGGGGGTACTATCGTTTGGGAATGGGTGATGCTTGATCATGTGGCTCCAAAGGAGCAGGCTATGGGGAATCCGCAACTCATAAGCGGATCTATTGTTAAAGAGCTTTACACCGGGCAGTGGGTACATTTAAATGGTATAGACTATGATTCTATAAAAGATTTGATTGTATTTTCGTCCCGAATATTCAGTGAAGTATATGTTATTGACCACAGCACTACAACTCAGGAAGCAAAAGGTCATACCGGAGGTAAATTCGGTAAAGGGGGAGATATACTCTATCGATGGGGAAGATCAAAAAACTACCTTGAAAATGGAGATACAACAGTACGTGTTCTCCATTGTCCAACATGGATACCGAAAGGATACCCTGGAGAAGGTCATATATTGTTTTTCCATAATAATGTTAATGGAAATAGTCCAAAAGGTATATCGCAGGTTATTGAAATCATTCCGCCATTTGATGTGAACGGTAAATTTACTTACACATCGGGTACTGCTTTTGGTCCGGTATCTCCGACATGGATATATTCACCTTCATTAGATTTTCGTTCTGATTATATGAGCAGCACATTTCGTTTACCTAATGGTAATACGCTTGTTCACGAGGCTTATCCTGGAGGAACAGGAGGTTTCGGTGCCTCATCAAACAGTAGAGTTTGTGAAGTATCTCCCAGCAAAAATCTAGTCGATACAGCTTCACTGGTTTTGAAAAATAATCCATCTGGTTTTGGGATGGCTTTTAATCCTGCTAAAATAATGTATTATCCAAGCTCTTACCCTGGTATTAATGAGTTGTTTTTAGCATTGAATATCAGTAATTGCTATAAAGGGCAGCAATCAAAAGTTAAAAAGCAATTACCAAAATTATCGTTCACTAAAAATGTTGTAGTGTTTACGAATATGTCAGATTGCGATGTTGGTTTTTTTGCCCTTTCCGGAGGGAAAATTGCTACAATGCGATCAAAAACAAGTCAATTCACCTATAACGTATCTTATTTTCCAGCTGGAGTATATATGGTAAAAGTAATATCAAAAGGGGAGATACTCACAAGCAGCATGTTTACCGTTTTACCGTAAGCTAATTTTACTAACGATAAGAATCAGTTTTTTGATTATTCATTATGAAATAAAAAGTTTATAAGACATCAATTTTACGTTTATATGAGGTTGCAATATGATAAGATCACTTAATCCCTGTCTGATTATCATTTTTTCTTGTTTTCAGATTATTGTAGCGGATGTTATTGATATTGTAGGTAAAATTACCGACGGAAACAATGCGGGTATTAGTAATGCGCGTGTATTACTAAAGAGACATCCTGAAATTTTTGTATTGACATCACCCGATGGTTCGTTTTCTTTAAAATCAAATACGCCTATAAAAAGGCCTTCTTTTTCTAAATCACTGGCAACATTTACAGTGCACAGCGCACTTAAAACCCAGGGATTTATTATCCAATTACCAAAGGCGCATAAACTACTAACAATAGATTTATTTTCTCTCAAGGGTGCCAGAGCGCTTTCCGTAGATTATGTCAATTGTACAGCTGGTAAAAGGTTTGTAGAATTACCAAAAAATGTATGCGGTATATATATACTTAAAGTCTCGGTTGATGCAGAGTCGCAGCTCTTTACTGCTTATTGCAGCAGAGGTGGCGTTTCATTACTGGAAAATCGAAGCGGGACGTTCAGTTATTCAGATAATTTACAGAAGGCAGAAGCTGGATATGAAGATACGATTGTAGTTTACAAACAGGGGTACCGCACTGCATTGAAAAAAATCATCAGTAATACAGTAAATGATGTTTTGATCAGTATGATAACATCTAAGCCATGGATACTTTCTCAGGAAAGTGAGTTGACGTATTCAGAAAACATGGTGAAAATTTTTGCTAAAAGTTATGATTTTGAAATGGGTCAACCAGTCGATTCGATATGGGGGTATATTGATGGCCTTCCGACTTCTGATTTAGAACAGCCTGTGCATACAGTTACCTTTACCCATGACTTCTGGATGGATACAGTAGAAGTCCAGCAGGGAGAATTCGATTCACTTATGAAAAAAAGGTATGTCAATTACGGCAACGATTGGAACTTAACTCATGGATTGGGAAAGGATTATCCCGCTTATGCAGTTTCATGGGACGATGCTGTTTTGTTTTGTAATGAACGAAGTAAAAGAGATGGATATGACACTGTTTATTTGTATACTAAAATTTCTGGTACACCAGGATCAAAATCAGTACTGATAAATCCAACCGCAAATCTATCCGCAAACGGATATCACTTGCCTACGGAAGCACAATGGGAGTACGCCTGTCGCGGCGGGACGTTTACCGATTATTATTGGGGAAAAAATCTGGATTATTATCAGGACCAGACTTCCTTGACAGAGGTCGACTTGTATGCGGTATGGAGTAATAATTCGTTTATCTTTGGTTTAGGATCTCCGAACTTTGCCGTTCATCAAACTGGTAAAATGAAGCCAAACAGTTACGGACTTTATGATATGGCTGGAAATGTTTCGGAGTGGTGCCATGATTGGATGTCAAATTACTCCTGGGGTGTAATGGCTGATCCATCTGGACCGACTGCTCCGACTGAGGAGAATGGTGATTATCATGTTAGTCGTGGTGGTAACTGGGGAAATGATGTTTCGTATCTTCGAAGTTCAAATCGGTATTTCAGTGCACCGGACTATTCTTATTTCTTTATAGGTTTCCGATGTGTAAGGACAGCAGAGTAAATCAGATACTAAAGCATTTTATGTAAAATATTTACGAAACTCAAGTCGATAGCATAAGGTAAAAGCATGAAAACAGGAATAAGTAAAAAGATATTGGGACTGTATTTTGTGTTTTGCAGTTGTCTATTTGCTCAAGTCCCTCTAAACTTCAATGTTGAAAACAGAAATTTAAATTGCAAAAAAATTACAGTTACATCTAAACCAGATAATAAATTGCCGGATCCATTCGAATGGGAAGACGGTAGTGGTCGAATTTTGACTACAGAGGATTGGTGCTGCCGGCGTAATGAAATTAAGACTGAAATAGAATATTATGAAATTGGACCGAAACCTGATAAACCTGTCGTTGTCTTATAATAAGCAAAAAAACGCTCAATATGAATCCACTCTCTGCAAAGATAAACTTTAGAAGACGGGTGTTCCTAATTTTGATATATGAGTGGTTTAAAAGATGCTTTTTTCGAAATCATCATAACAAGTAGAAGTAATATATTTAAAACATATCATATAGCAGCTTTAACGACTTGTTGTTATAATCAAAAGGTAAGCACCTGGTGAATATAGTTAACCGTAGATGCCTGGAAAAATGAAAGTAAATTACAAATGTAAAGTATATTGATATGTTTTTTATTCAGGTAATTTAGCAGACATCATTACAGCATCCTTTCCATACACATATAGATCATCGCAATATTTTCTAGAGACACTGAAACCAAAACGCTCCCAAAAGATTTGTGACTTTTGGACAGAAATAAGTTGTATGCTGTTAATTTTATTTTTGCGTGCTACTTCAAAAACTTTATTTACTAACTGCTTTCCGATTCCATTCTCACGTGCAGCAGGGTCAATAGAACAATCGTGTATGTGAAAGCAATCACAGTGTAATGGTAAAGAATATATCTTGTTAAGTGGTACTGGATTGCTTTTTATCCACGGATGTGAAAAGATATAACCAGCACAGATTCCGTTTGCAATAGCTACAAAACATCCATTCGGGAATGCAGCTCTCTTTTCATTGAATACTTGAGGAGTTTCAATAAAAGAGGGAGGATAGCAGTTTTTTTGAATTCTGTATACATCTGGTAAATCAGTTTTGGACATTAAACGGATTACCGCGTCTTTAATATTTTTCATGAAATTAGCACTATTCTCTATATTTCAGGATTTCGAATCACTGCAATAAATATTCATAAGTTTGACAAACTACCATGTTTTAATCCACAATGCAATCTGCTTCTTTACTTTCGTACTGGTTTTTTGAATGATATTATTTCAAAGTATAATCATAAAACTAAATTATATTCGATTGGGAATTGACAAAGACATCTAAAATATTTACTGATTTTAGATTGTATGTTGAACCAAACTGTAATTCCCAATTGCAGAAAGTATTACATATACGTATTATCTTAGATATCAACGAGAATCAGGGTGCTGGTGGGATAATACTATTATCAGTACCAGAATTGAAAGGAAAATGTCATGAAATGGAGTATCGCAGCAGAAGCTTTGTATTCCAAAATTGTTGAACGCGTACCAGTTTCAAAACGAGAGCTGGTTAGAAAGTCGCTGCACCGTGGAGCCCAGCAACTTGCTTTGAAGATCGGATCCACTGAGGTTACCGAATCAGATGTAATAAAGGGCTTTTTCGAAGTGACTCCGGCACAGTTCCATTCTCAGGTGAAAGCCAATCTTGATGGTATCGGTATCGACTACACTAAATATTTAAGCAAAGGATCAAACAATAGTTCCGAAATCAGTATTGAGCAGCTACTGAAAGATTTTGAGGAGATGAGTCTGCATCTTGGAGTCTCTTTTGATAGGCAGAAAGTTGAGGCTGCTTTGAGGGCGTATTCCGGGCAATTTATGAGATCTCCACTTGCGATGCGTATGACCACTAAATCGAATGAACACAGGGATTTAGCGCTTCGATTTCTGGACTTGTTGAACACATTAGAACCTGATCCGCTAACCACAGCACTGCGTTGCGGCTTTACTAAAAACGATGATGGTCATCCTGTTTTTTCGCTTTTCAATGAAATCAGGGAGCGTTGTGGTGGTTTCGGTTATGGTGTTGACATTGAGGCGAACCGCGGTTTTTCCAAGATTTGGATGGCCCCATCTGTTGGTTCAAACACTCTGGATGTGCTCTCCTCTTTATCTCATTTGCCATCAGCAGCGAAGAACACGATTCAGCATTTCAAACGATTCGGATTGAATTCATTTGGCCTGATGGGGTTCGATTTTTACCATAAAACTACAAACATATATTTCATGATAAACAGGCCGGCTGGTAAAAAAATTAATTACAAAGGCCTGTTAACAGACCTGGGTTTACAAACGGATTCATCGGAACTGCTTAAAGCCTGTCAACCAGCACACGTTATTTATTATTCGTTTGATTGGAACTCAGCAACTGTTCTTCGGGTGTGTTTTTCTATTGGCTGTAAAGATGCCAAAAAGGTTCCAGTGCACTTTCACCCGCTCCTGAGTGAGTGCGTAAATGATCCTGTATTCATGCATGGGCAGAAAATGTGTGTCTACAGTGTCGTCTGGACAAAGAATGGAAACTACTTTAAATTTGATAATGACTACAGCGGTAATCAGGTGACCCAGTTGATTGAAGCAGCTGATGTGGGTGTGACACCGAAGAATCTCAGAAGGTAGGTATAATAAGGCGATAAAACAAAGCCCGGGCATAATTAGTTTAATGTAACTGAACCGCCGGCCTACAAAAATAATTTCCAACTCGTTGGCATACTTCCTTTTGAGTATGCCTCCTCACGGTGCAATCATTTCTGTCTCAACGGATTCAGTATCTTCATCATTTCTCATTGTAAAGTCTGACTTGTATCCGCAACCTAAACATTCGGCATTTCTAAATCAACCCATCTGCCTTCTTTAATGTTATCTGCAGTATACTCTCCAAATCTTGACCGGTGAAGCGCTGTTACTGTATAACCGAAATGTGCAAACATCCGCTTTACCTGGTGATATCGACCTTCATGAAGTATAATTTCAGCGTGAGTATCATCGATTATGACAAGCTTAGCAGGAAGACATGGTTTGGTCTCATCTTTTAGAAGTAAATTACCTGAAGCAAACGATTCGATAAGCTCCTTCGAAAGGGGCTTATCAACTGTTACCTGATACACTTTATCGATAGTCCGTTTGGGGGAAGTAAGCACATGGATAAGTTTTGTATTATCAGTAATAAGAATCACCCCGGTTGTATCTTTATCGAGACGACCAATCGTGGATGGAACAGGGTTGCGGTACATCCATTGATCCGGAAGAAGTTCGTATACCAGCCTGCCATCAGCTATATCATGTGAGCAAACATAGCCCACAGGTTTATTTAGAAGAATAAAAATCCCGTTGGGGTGATCGAGCGGTTCATTATCAATAAGCACTTTGCCTGCATCAATTTTATCAGCAGGTGAAGTCAGATGCTTGCCGTCTGTAGTTACTTCATGATCTTTCATAAACCGCAGAGCCTGTTTACGGCTGCAATATCCGCAATTACTTAAAATTTTATCAAGCCGCTCCATTAATTATCCTCTCTTTTTGAGCTCCTGGTATTGTTTACAAAGAAATTGTTAAAGGTTAATTACTTTTGTCATTAATGTTTCATCTCATTTCCCTTTACAAAATCCTGTAACCGGTTGAAGATCGTGTGATCATAGTCTTCACGAACCAAAACACTGATGACATCGTATAATTTCTCCACCTGCTTAAGAATCTGATCGAGACGTTCATCTTTATTGACCAGAAGATACATTATGCTTGTATCCCCATCGTCTATCTGACCACAAAGAATACCTTCCAGGTTGAAAGCCCGCCGGCTAAAGAGTCCTGTTATATGTGACATGACACCCGGATGATTTTTGACGGTAATTTCTATAACAGTTGATGTCTGGTTAATCATTTTAGTCTCCAATAGATTCATAGTTAGCAGCACCTGGCGGAACCATAGGCAAAACATTAAGATTATGGTCTATCGGGACATTAACAACACAAGGTCCTTCTTGCAATAATGCTTGTTGCAATAATGCTTTAATATCCTCTTCACCACCAAGATTATAACTTCTGATCCCGAATCCTTGCGCAATTGTACAGAAATCCGGATTAGTAATGAACTTAGATGCAATATAATTTTTATCGTAAAATAGTTCCTGCTGCTGACGAACAAGGCCCAGATGACCATTGTTAAAAAGAATTATTGTAACATTCAGGTTATAATCGGCCAAGGTTGCAAGTTCCTGAATGTTCATTAAAATTGATCCATCACCGGAAAAGCAGATAATTCTCTCTTTGGGGTTGGCAAATGCAGCACCAAGTGCAGTTGGTAAACCAAATCCCATTGTCCCAAGGCCTCCGGAAGTCAGAAGGGTTCGAGGTCTTTTAAAAGGGTAGTACTGAGCAACCCACATCTGGTGCTGTCCCACATCAGTGGTGATGATTGAACTTTCAGGAACAATAGATTCTATGCAATGAATCAGATTAAAAGGGTGAAGTGGATTATCAGGTACTTTTCTGGGGAACGGGTAATTTCTTTTTTCATTCGAAATAAATGAGTTCCATTCCATTCGCTTGTTGAGAGGTATTTTTTCTGTTAAAATTGCAAGTGCTTCTTTTATGTCACCTCGTATTGTTAAATCAGCGCTTTTAATTTTGTCAAATTCAGAGCAATCGATGTCGATGTGAATTATTTTTGCATTCGGACAAAAATGTGAAAGTTTTCCAGTCGCACGATCATCAAAGCGGACTCCGAATGCAAGGAGCAAATCCGTTTTATGTACTATACTATTGGTATGTTGTGCGCCATGCATTCCAAGCATCCCGATGTAAAGAGGATCGGATGGCGAAATGCAACCCAGACCCATAAGGGTAGAGGCAACGGGAATGGAATTTTTATGAGCGAACTGGTTTAGCAGATCAGAAGCTCCTGAGTGAATCATCCCTCCTCCGATGTAAAGAACTGGGCGTTTTGATTCATGAATCAACTCAATAGCCTTTTCAATTTCGGTGATAACAACTGGCTTAGAATCAAGTGCTTTTCCAAGGTGTGGCCATTCATCAAATTCGATTCTCTTTTGTTGTATGTCCTTTGGTACATCGATGAGCACCGGTCCGGGTCTTCCTGATACAGCAAGCGAAAACGCTTCAGGAATCACGGTGAAGAGTTCTTCAACTGAACGAATGAGAAAATTGTGTTTTGTTATGGGAATGGTCATTCCATACGTGTCAACTTCCTGAAATGCATCGGTACCAATGAGCGGCGCTGATACCTGACCGGTTATTGCCACAATCGGGATTGAATCCAAGTTTGCATCTGCAATTGCAGTGAGTAGGTTGGTCGCACCTGGACCTGAAGTTGCAAAACAGACTGCAACTATACCGGTTGTACGGGTCATTCCCTGAGCAATGAATCCAGCTGCTTGTTCGTGACGAGTGAGAATGTGATGAATTTTGCTTTTGTGAAGAGCATTGTACAACGGAAGGTTTGCACCGCCCGGGATCCCGGCAATCATGGTTATCCCCTGGCGTTCGAGCAGCTTCACAATGATTTCTGCTCCTGTTAAATTCATATAAAATGCTCCTTTAAAGTTATATAATGAAAAAGCCCCTGTCGATTATCGGCGGGGGCTTTGTTTACAAATTTATCAACAAAGCCCCTACGGTGGTGTTACTGTAACGACGACCACGACGACGACCACAATATGAGTGATAGCGCTGATTAGGAGTTTTGTTAGTTTGTAATTTTTTATATTCATAATTTTACTCAAAAAAAAAGCCCTTGTTTTCACAGGGGCTCTTAACAATAATCGTCATACGCCCCTGCAACTAACTGTGCAAGACACCTACGACGACTACGGTTGTTTTCTCATTAACATATTTCATGATACAAATAATATACTCAAAAAAAAATAGATGGTCAATAATTTTTTTTAGATTGATTTTTGTTATAAAGTGATTTATTATAATCTTTAGTTTTTATAATACTATTATCCTAATGAATTAAATTCAATAACGAGCAATTCAATAGCCACTCACCAATTCCAATCAGAGGAAAGTGGTTTCATCCTATCAGTAAATAAATAGAATGGTACAAACATGGATTATTCCAAAATAATACTTACCTTACTAAGTATCTTTTTATTCACCTGTGATTCTATAAGGCCGTTCTTTCTTTCAGAGGATGAGGAAATTACCATGGGGGATAAATTTAAAGCACAGATCATCAATGACCAGGTAAATTATCCTCCGTTTAGAGGTAATGTAAAGGTTAGTGTATATATTGATTCTCTTGGGCAAAGACTTGCTTCGGTTCAGAAAGACTGGAGCTCCTCATTACTTAAATTTACATTCACAATTATCAATGATGATACAATGGTAAATGCATTCGCAGTTCCCGGGGGACATGTCTTTGTATATACAGGATTGCTCCTGGCTGTGGAAAATGAAGCGCAGATAGCGGGTGTACTTGCTCATGAGATCGGACATATCACCAAACACCATAGTGCTAATATGCTTGTTCAGCAGAACATGCTTGGATTTGTAAATGATATCCTATTCGGTAGTGACTCCTCTTCTATCACTGCGATTACCTCTTTACTGGAAGGATTAACATTCCTGCGGTTCAGCAGGGAAAATGAATATGAAGCTGATAACTGCGCAGTAGCTTATACTGCACTTGCAGGTATGAATCCTTCAGGATTGAGTGAGTTTCTGACTATTTTACAGAAAAAATATGGTGATATCCCGCGTATAATAGAGCCGGTTGAGAATGCTGTTTCATCACATCCTCCATTATCCAAGAGAGTTGAAAATGTCAATGAACTGATTAAAAAGAATAAACAGGCAGATACTACTATTGATCGGAATACCACAGAATATTTAGCAATAAAAAGTTTACTATGAATCAATACCTCAGATGTGGAATATGCTACAGAATTGAACTTTTTTAAGAAACCAGGCACGGTAAAAAAATTAAGAAAAAAAAGTGACGGACTCTGTTTTTGCTTTTTTAAAAAGGTAAAAACAGAGTCCGTCACTTTTTGGTGCGTTAAGAAAAGTACTGAAACTGCAACTGAAATGATATATTTTCCAAAAATGGCACGTGGCAGGCATCCAACACGAATATACATAGATCCACCAGAACCGCAGGTCGCAGAGAAATATTTACGGTACTGGTACGGCGGTGATATCATCCGTGAACCAGACCGTTTTCCATCTCTTACGTCAATTGATTTGTTCGGGAACGACAATCCCCTTGAAATAGATTTCGGTTGTGGTATAGGAATGCTGGCATGCAACCGCGCAGAACAGGATCCTCACATCAACATACTTGGTATTGACGTGTCGCAGAAGCCTCTGTTTTGCGCTATAAACGATGCCAATACCCGCGGTCTTGACAATGTTAAGTTTATCAGAAGTAATTTTAACGCACTTATGCCACTGCTGAAGCCTGGCACAGTTAACGCCGCTTATTATTTTTTCCCTAATCCTCCACATGATTACTTTCACCAGCGGGCAAATACTGGAAGAAAAAGATTCCTGGAAACAATATATACATCGCTTGTAATGGGTAGTGGTCGTTTTATGTTTGCGACAGACTCAAAAGATTTTTTCCAATGTATGAAGAATATTATTGAAGCAGATTTGCACTATGTTAATTCTGAGCTTGATATTGAGAGCGCTGGTATCTCCACCTGGTATCGAAGTTTCTGGGAATCCAGAGGAAAGGATGTCCTGGGAATTGTGGTTGAGAAGTCTTAAGTGGCTGCAGCATGGCACGAGTCGCTCTATCTGTGCGGTAGTTAATAGTACTATCAGATCTTTTGATGCAATTCCATGATTTACAGCAAGTGAAATGGTTGGTTCCATTCAGAATTTAGCCTCCCCATAATCACTTGTTACGTGTATATGTATACGTTTTTCTTCGCGAGAAAAGAAGAAAAAACGATATGCTCCTTCATAGAAAATTGTTGGGCTCATGTGACTAAAATAACTCGGTTTTGAATCTCCGTCCTAATTTTTTTCAGCTCAATACAGGTATGTGCTGATAAAGCAGGTGGTCGCATTTTCGAAACATCAGGTTAAAAAAACATCAATCAATTATAATTTTGACATAAATAATGTTAATCAACATTTCAAGTGAGGAATAATTTCCAGAATTGACTTTTTTAAGAAATCCCGTTCGTAATAATCAGTATCCACTATTTCTTCATTCCATATAATAATATCCAGATCAATTGTTCTTGGCCCGTATTTGTTATCAGTTCTGATTCGACCAAGCTGGTTTTCAACATCTTTCAAATAGAATTTGAACTTTTCAAAGATAAATGGTGTTTCTAAAAGCACACTGCAATTAAAAAAATTAGGTTGATCAGCATAGCCAATCGGCACAGTTTCTCTTATTGCGGATACTTTCTGCAGCATATGATCGGCTGATAAAACACTGATTGCCTTCTGTATATTTTCCAGCGGGTTGATATTTGATCCGATACTTACTGCAACACTATTCATGATTCTCTTTTTGCTTCGATTTCAACTGAAACAGAATCAGCAAAGCCTAATGCACCCGGCTTATCTACACGTACTGAGGCAGTCGATACGACAGGATAACTCATTAGAATATTGAGTATATGATCAGTCAGTTTTTCAAGAAGATTGAATGATGTTTTTCCAGCTTCTTCTAATACACGATTTTTAATTTCTTTATAGTTAACTGTACTTTGTATAGAATCTGTAGCGACCGCATCATGATGATTAAAACTCATTGAGATATTTATTATGATATCCTGCTTTTTATGACGCTCCCAATCATTACAGCCAATAATAGTCTGAAGTTTCAGGTCTTTGATTCTGATTATCGCTTGTGATTTTTCGATTTTCATAAATAGCCTCTCTTGTTCCATACACACAATTCATGTTCCAAAAATGATATGTAAATTCTCTATGTATAATCTGCACCGATAGCCTTTTTCAGAAGGGAATAGATTTTTGATATCTCAGCATTTTAAATGGATTACAGAGGAGGACAAGGTTCATCGTTCAACGGAAAACATTCAGACGCTATATTAGAACATAATACAACACCCAACTGTTTCTATACATCTTATACACAAGTGTCTAAAAATGTGAATTATATACAGAGCAGCGCTGTAATTTATTGACGGATCATGTTTTTTTTTGTGGCATGCCGATTGCATAAATAATCGATTCCTTTACAACGATTATTCCATAAATCAAAGGAGTTAAAAATGTTAGTATTAGTAGGAAAAACAGCACCTGATTTTACAGCTACAGCCGTAAAGGGTTCTGAAATAATTGAAGGGTTCCGATTGTCAGATTTTAAGGGAAAATATATCGTACTTTTTTTCTATCCGCTTGACTTTACATTTGTATGCCCGACTGAGCTTCACGCGTTTAATGAAAAACTTGCTGATTTCAAGCAGAGAAATACTGAATTGATCGCTGTTAGTGTTGATTCTCCTTTCAGTCATTTTGCATGGTTAAACACTCCGAAAAAGAAAGGTGGTATCGAAGGTATACAGTTTCCGATTGTCTCTGATATAACTAAAAAAATTTCAGGGGCATATGATGTCTTATTTTCTGACGCTGGAATAGCATATCGTGGACTTTTCCTCATCGATACTGATTTTACTGTCCGGCATCAATTGGTAAATGATTTACCTCTAGGCCGAAATGTTGATGAAGCGCTGCGGATGGTCGATGCGCTTCAGTTCTATAAAGAAAAAGGTGAAGTGTGTCCTGCTAATTGGAGGAAAGGTGAGAAAGCTATGGCTCCAACCAATTCCGGGCTTCAGGAATATTTCGCTTAAGTTTAAAATCAGTGTGTCAGTAAATTCAAATTACTTTTAATAAAGAAATTGAGAATAGATTTACTTGTTATTATATTACACTTAATAAAATTTACTAAAGGAGCTTTATAATGAAAAAGAATACTGTTTACAAATGCGGCAAATGCGGAGCTGTTGCTGAAGCCCTGTGGAATGGTGAAGAGGTCCTCTTTTGTTGTGGAACTGAAATGAACGAACTGATTCCAAACAGTGTAGATGCTGCAAAAGAAAAGCATGTTCCGGTTATCGAGCGTGATGGTAAAAAAGTAATTGTGAAAGTCGGCAGTGTTGCTCACCCTATGACTAAAGAGCATTATATCCTTTTTGTTGAACTGATTGCAGGAAATCAGGTTCTGCGCCATAATTTCCAGGAAGGTGACACTGTAGCGGAAGCAGTATTTTATGTTGATGAGAATGTTCCTGTTGTGGCACGCGAATTTTGCAATCTCCATGGATTCTGGACAACAAAATGAAATTTATTTTGTGCAAGTCTGATGATTGACTTGCACTTCTATCTGCTTTCTATCTAAAAACTTCCCGCATGTAAAATACATAATAAATCGGCATGACAATTGTTATTATTACCCCTTCACGTTTTATATTGTGCAGTGGAGGAATCCGATGAAAATTATTCATTTCTTTGATGCCGTTACGATCATAATTATTGCTGGTTTTCTAATGACAATTAATGCAATCAAAAAACAGAATATTTGGACACTTGAGGAGATCTCATTTCAATCTTCGTTAAGAAATAGTGAACCACCCAATTACTCGTTCCACAGAACGGTTGTTTCAAATGAGAAGAGGTGTTTATCATTTGGTTTTGAAACAAATGAATCCAGTATCGTTCGTTTATTGATTAGTGCTCAAGAGAGTAATGAATGAAATGGAAAGAGGCTGCACCTGAATAATGGTGCAGCAGTAAAATGCAAATGCTATCGGGAAAGGATCATCATCTGGTGTTAAGCGGATGGGGTTTGTAAAAGATGTTAAAGGTGTTTGTTTGGAGGTGATTATTAAGTAGAATGTTTTGGATCTTAAGGATGTGAGGGCCATTATCACTGGTAGATTGATGAAAAAGATAATGGTAGTTACCGTTTTTAATCTGTACGCCTTCGACTTTTCTTCCGCGGGGTTTATGTTTTCTTTAGTTGAATCGGCGTATGCTTCAATGATTTTAGTATACGAATCTTTTGGTTGAACTCCAATGAGTGCATAGATCGCTTTTTTGTTTTTTACAAAAACGACAAAGGGTATGCCCGTAACACCGAATGCGGCAGTAATCTGGGGGAACTGGTCGGTATCAACCTTGAAAATGGTGATTTTAGATCGATTCTCAGTGGCAAGTTCTGTGAGCGTGGGTGCGAGTACATGACAGGGCATACACCAGTCTGCGTAAAGATTAAAGACAACGAGTTTATTACCGGCATTTTCTATGATGGAATTAAACTGTTCGACTGAGGTGATTGGTTGAATGGAATCCTTATGGTTTGAGAGTTCGTTTCGATCAGCCGCACAGCCGATTTCAGCGACAATTGGCAAGACAATTATTAAAAGTCGGGATACGTGAACTGTTAATTTCATGAATCCTCCTTGAAGAGGTAGACCGTCAGGTATGTATATCGTTTGGTCTTTGTAATTGAACTATCGATAACCATATCCGGCGGAAAATAAAATTTCAAAGAACACGGGTATCTTATGGTATCGAAATGCAAACTGCGGACCAATGTACAATACTGTATAGACACAAATGTATTAGTAAACACCACTCCGTTTCAATTCTATTCCCTTTTAGTGAATTTTATCCACTAAACAGGTGACACCATTTGCTTCATTTCTGGGGTGGTTAAAGCTTTCTGCGGAGTAAAAATTAATGAACAATGAAACAAAAAACATCCTCAACGTTCTTGAACTATCAAGAAAACTGCTCTTTAGTGCCGATAGGGGTGATATGCAAAGGAGAAGATGATAGTTGCGGAGTACTTTACGGTATTGTTCGGGATTGTGCTTACAAAATGATCGATACCGCTAATAAAGAACGACTTCGCCATATCGAAAAAGGTATATGGGACAAGTGTGATGAACATTAACTTCTGAGTTGTATTATGGCAAGTCTTATTAGCTATATTATGTAAAAAAGGAGCCTTTTATGATTAGCAAAAAGATGGAAGATGCAGTTAATGCACAGATCAATAAAGAGATGTTTTCTGCGTATCTGTATCTATCAATGTCGTCCTATGCAGAAGTCTCGGGTCTCAGGGGCATCGCTACATGGTTCAAAGTTCAGTATCATGAAGAAATGGTGCATTCGATGAAATTCTATGAGTATATCCTTCGAAAGGGTGGTACTGTAAAGCTTGGTGCCATCGAGGAACCTCAGAGAGATTTTCAGTCGCCTCTGGCATTATTTGAACAAGCTCTTGTGCATGAAGAATATATCACCAAGAGCATCAATGATCTTGTTGATCTCGCAATAGCTGAGAAGGATCATGCTACCAAAGGTCTTTCTTGATTGGTACGTGAAAGAACAGGTCGAAGAAGAGCAGAATGCAACCGAGATCGTTCAAACACTGAAAATGATTGGTGATAATAAAGCTGCACTTTACATGTACGACAAAGAACTTGGTGCAAGAATACTCACTGTGCCAACTGATTTCAGTAAGGGTGTTGAGGCACAAATGGCTGGATCTGTTCCCTGATAAATTATTTATATAAATCAATTACAATTTCCGTAAAGGAGGTCTTTAGTGAAACGATACGTGTGTAATGCCTGTGGTTATGTGTATGATCCTGAATATGGTGATCCTGATTCAGGAGCTGCTCCTGGTACTTCATTTGAAGATCTCCCCGATGATTGGGTTTGCCCCCAATGCGGTGTAGGCAAGGATGAGTTTTCTCCTGAGGAATAGTATGGAGGGGGCCTAATTTGATTAGGCCCTGTTTTTTTATGAGTGAAAAGAAATTTAATTGTCCAGATTGTTTTTGTTGTCAATGGTGTTCTGATCAGAGATGCAGAATGTGCAGGGGTGCGGCTGCATTTGAGAATGATCTACACTGTAAAAATAAAGGTCAGACGCAAAATGATGAACATTCACAATTGCGCAATAGTGATCCTGGGTGCATCGGGGGATCTTGCGAGCAGAAAACTTCTCCCGGCACTTGACGCACTTTTTTCACAGGGAAAAATCTGTAGTTCAATCGCAATTATCGGCTGTGGTCGAACTCCTTTTACCGATGAATCTTTCAGATCCCATTTTAATATCTCAGAAGAATTTTCCAGCCATCTCCATTATCATCAGTATATTCCAGGTTTAAAAAAATATATCGATTCCCTGGATTCATTCACTAGAATTATCTTTTTTCTCGCCCAACCGCCTGCGGCCTATGCCCCTACGGCAAGGGAACTTGTTGCAGAAGGCTTTTCAAAAGAAGTCTCTTTGATTATAGAGAAACCTTTTGGTTATGATTATGATAGCGCAAGAGCACTTAACAGCGAACTCGCTGCTTGTTTTTCTGAGGACCAGATCTACCGAATCGATCATTATCTCGGCAAAGAGGCTGTTCAGAATATAATGGTTTTCCGATTTGCCAATTCTATTTTCAATCCGGTCTGGAACAGCCAGTATATAGAATCTATTCAAATCAGTGCACTCGAGAATATGAGCATTTTTGAACGGGGTGGATACTTCGATAAAACCGGGATAATTCGTGATATGGTTCAGAACCATCTGCTTCAACTACTTGCGCTTTTGACCATGGAAGCACCTGTAATTTAAATTCCGAGGAAGTAAAGATTCAGAAAATGAATCTGCTTAAGACCAGTAAAAATTGAAGAAATTCATCGATACCAGTACGAAGGGTATAAAGCAGAACGCGGAGTTCATCCCGATTCCACGACCGAGACCTTTGCTGAACTGAAAATGTCAATTAATAATTTCCGATGGGCCGGTATGCCAGTTTACATTAGAACTGGTAAGGCTGTACACCGCAGCGGTACTGAAATCGGAATCCGCTTTAAACCTCTCCCACGACTGCTCTTTAATGAACAGGGAGAAATCTCACCCAATCAGATCCTCTTTAAAATTCAACCTGCTGAGGGAATTGTTGCTGATCTGGCGACAAAAACTCCCGGAACCGATGAGCAGATTACCTCTACTTATATGAACTTTTGTTACAAACACACTTTCACCACAGAAAATCCAGAGGCATATCAGCGGCTTCTTTTTGATGCATTACGTGGGGATCATACTCTCTTTGTAAGTGCTGCAGAGACCGAAATTGCATGGTCTCTCTTTGATGGTCTCCTTGATAAAGGTGATGTTTCCGATATACCCCAGGACAACTGCCACAAAGCAAATTTGATGTAGAGTGGATTGACTTTGATAAGTACGTTTCGTTCTGTACTTAAACAAGCGCAATCTGATTTTCTGGAACGTCATAATTTGAATTATCTGTTAAAAAATCATATTGCCCTGCTATCGTTTTCATATGTATATTATTTTTTCTTATTGCTGAAAACGAGCACCCATTTAGACTGTTTTTACTAATTAGTTTCTGTTCAGAATTAACATATGCGCCCAATAAATCCACCCCTTCGGGTACTTCGATGCGTCGCCCCGCAGAGGAACTTTTGAGGATGCAGATTTTTGATAATATAGAGTTTTTACAAGGCCCCCTGCGGGACATTTAGGGACGATAATTTTCGTGTTACAAAAATACAGCTATTTTAAACAGATACTAATTATCTCAATTTACAGCTGAAAACCATCTACTAAGGAAAATAAAATGGTGAAAATCTGCTCAATAATTATCCTTTTTTTGGGATTTTCCATGTCATATGCTGTAAACAATTTACCATACCAGCAATTTTTCGCTATTTCTCATTTATCATCCAAATCAGATTCTATTGAAGATGTAGAGGACAAAGTGGAGGACTCGATCGATAGAGCTAAAGATATTAAGGATAGAGTTGATGATAGTATTCAGGAAGCAGCAGTTGGGCCTGAGGGCAGAGATCTGAGACTAAGCTTCATTTTCAGTATGACAAAAAATAACCGATGGTGGCTTTTTCAACCAGCTTTTGCAATAGTAAAAAGATATAACTATATGGAAATCGGGCTGCATGAAATGGCAATCAATCAAACAGATTTTACTGACAAACAAAAGTATTATCTTCTGGTATCATCCCGCCATCGGATATGTGCCGTTGCTTTCCAGACCGTTTCGATTTTCCTGTGGTTTAGGTTCTTCAATGCAAATTGCTTTTCATGATGGTGATGATTTCACATTTTCTCCGTTTATTTACCTGTCAGGGACCGTTTTCTATGCGAAAAGAGTCTCCTCAACAGTTACCTTTCGCGGACGTCATAATAGCAGTCAAGGTTTTCTTTACATAGCCAGGCGATATCATGAACTAAAAGAGGGTGATTCATGGTTTGATATGGCTGCATCGATTGACTTTTATTTCTAACCGTATAGTGGTTAATCATTGTACATGAGGGCGGATGTTTTAATTTACTCACAATGAGAGAAATAAAATTTTGATTTCACAAGGTTTTCCCTTGGAATAACGCAAATCAAATTGAGCGTAGTTTAAAAGGTATGCAAAGGAATGAATGCAAGATTTTTTTGTAAATAAAGATATTACATTTAAGTAATTTCATGAAGGATACTCCAACGAAAGAGTATCCTTTTGTTATTCAAGATCTAACGGTCCATAAGAAACAAATCAATTACATTTCATCAATTTCTTCGATTCCAAGTATCCCTAAGCAATTACCAAGAACCATTTTGAATGATTTTACCAGTTGCAGTCTGAATGCTTCTTCATCTGATCCAATTACTTTACAAGCATGATAAAATTCATTGAAACACTGTGCCAGCTCAAAAGCATAATTGGCTATTATCGATGGTGATAATTTTTCATAAGCATAATTTACTGATTGAGGGAAGTAATTGAGTTTTTTGATTAGTTTACTTTCGTATGTATTGAGGGCGGGAATCTGGTACTCATTTTCACTACCTGATTTTCTGATAATAGATGAAGCCCGTGCGTAGCTATACAACAGGTAAGGACCGGTATCACCCTCAAAGCTAATCGCTTTCTTTGGATCAAACATCATATTTTTAGTGATATCAATTCGTAGCAGTTGATATTTAATAGCAGAAAGGGCAATTTTCAGACTGCGATCCTTCATTTCAGCTTCTGAAAGAGCATATCGCTCACGCAATTCCGATTCAGCAAGGTTCTGTGTTTCCTTGATCAGATCATCAGCATCTACAACCGTGCCCTCACGGGATTTCATTCGTCCCTCAGGCAGCTCTACCATCCCATACGAAAGATGTTTCATCTTATCTGCAATTGAATACCCTAATTTACGGAAAATTGCGATAAGTACATTGAAATGATACTCCTGCTCATTTCCTACTACGTAGAGTGAGCGGTCGTAGGAATACTCTTTGTTTTTAAGAACAGCAAGAAAAAGATCCTGAACTATGTAAACTGAAGTTCCATCAGGGCGAAGCAGGACTTTTTCTCCGAGTTTTTCACGTTCGAGGTTTACAATTACAGCCCCGTCATCACGCTTAGTAAATATCTCTTTGGAAAGGCCTTCCTGAACAATTTCCTTACCGGATTTATAGATCTGACTTTCGTAATACTCTTTATCGAATTGTATACCGAAAAGTTTATAGGTTTCCCTGAACCCGTCGAAAGCCCAGGTGTTCATCTTTTTCCACAACTCAACGGTACTCCTGTCCCCGGCTTCCCAGGAGCGGAGCATCTCCTGTGCTTTTTCGTTCCATGATTCATCTTCTGAAGCTTTTTTGCTGAAAAGAACATAGAAATCACCAACAAAGTGATCTGATTTTTTGTTAAGCTGCTCCGGTGTCTGATCATTACCTAATTCTTTATAGGCAAGCATAGATTTGCAAATGTGAACACCGCGGTCATTGTTGATTGATGCGCGGATGACTTCATCCCCGCAAAAAATCAGTAATCGGGATACACTCTCTCCAATTGACATGTTGCGTAGATGTCCAAGGTGCAGTGGCTTGTTGGTATTGGGAGAGGCGAATTCGACAACAACCTTTTCTCCTCGGCGCTGTTTTCCAAAATCAGGCTGCTGGGTTTCTTTTATACTCTGTTCAGCCAGAATTTTTTTATTTAGAAAAAAATTAAGGTATCCTGAAACGGAGGTGATTTTTTCGATTTCAGCAGGAAGTGAAGCCTTCGATTGCAATTCATCTGCTATTGCTGTTGGATTCTTACGAAAAATTTTGGATAGGCTGAAACAGGGGAAGGCAAAGTCGCCCATCTCTTCTGATGGCGGAATTTCAATCAACCTTTCAATATCAACTTTGGAAATTTTATCTGCTATCAATGTAGATAATAATTCTACTACAATCTCTTTCATCACAAACCTCTTGAAATCATTTAAAGAAATTCTAATTTGTCTACTTCTATTTTATTGAACTGCCTTGAAAAATGTAGCAAGTCTGATCGTTTTTGGAAAAAATAATACAGGAAAATAAATTACTGCCCTGCAAAAAAGCAGAATTCAGTACATGCCTTATAATAGCAAGCAGATGAAAATACTTATTGCTGATATTCATTAGCTTGGGTAACAGTCATTTCAAGCACATTATAAGCTTCTTCAGAAAGATACTTTTTAAGTGGTGCTTTGATGGATAGAAATCGGTTATAAGCGTTTTTAATCTGATTTTTTTCAAGCATTGCATAAATTCCGATAACTTCCTGCTGAGCGCGTCTTTCATTTTCCTCAAGTTTAGGCTGCTCTGAAGAGGCCACAATTTGAGCTGAAATGGAGGAACCATTGTTTTTAGGGGCAGATTTTGAAGAGAGATCAGGAACAATATAGGTGATTTGTTCACTTTTCTGAGACTCGTCACTCAGTTGAGATAAGGTCATTTCGAGAATTTCATAAGCATCATTGATTAAGTATTTTTTGAGATCTCGCTTATAATTTGAAAAACGAGTCTTTGCTTCAGAAATGTGGTTTTGTTCCACCAGAGAGTAGATTTCCATGGTCAAGGAAGAAGCAATCTGCTGATTTCGTTGAAATTCTCTCTGTTTAATTTCATTTTGAGCCGCAATAATGCTGTCATTTCTTTCTTTCTCCAATTGCATACTTCTAAGGATTGCTTCATTTGCCCGATTTATGCTGTCAACTTTTGCCTGAGCTTTCCTGCGAGCAGTTTCGCGAATATCATTAAAAGTATGGTCTTCCTCTTCAGTGTTGAGGCTCATGCTTTCAATTTCATCGGCCATTTTATTTTTTTCGGGAGATGAGATGATCAGAATGGCGCTATCAACATAGGCGGTCTTTTCACGCGAAACTCCGTAGGGTTTCAGGACTTTCTGAAGATAGTCATCGGCAGCCTTTACCCCATGTTTACTTAACAGAAACATATTTACATTTACAAGAGAATCTTCTCTGCGGACCATTTTTTTATTTACATTTTCAATTTTAGAGGAGAGGGTAGTGCTAATTTCAGATGGTAAATTTTGATAGATTGTCTGAAGCCGATATTTTGCGGATGAAATGTATGTGCGGGCATTGTTCAGATCGAATCGTCTGATAGCAGCTTCTGCACTGGTGATTTCACTTTCGATAAGCGGCTTTTCAAGGAACGCATTTTCAAGTGCATTGACCCGATTTTCCATTTGTGAATACTTCGAATCTGATATTGCCAGGAAGGTTTTATTTCTTAAACAATACCCCAGTTCTTCTTTTGCCTTTTTAACATCGCCTGCCAAAACTGCCTTTTCAATTGAGAACATTGCCTCGCGTGAAATTGCTTTATACCGCTTGTTATATGAATCAGCAAGTTCGTTTGACTTGTTTATGTCAAGTTCACCGATTTCAACATGTATTTTTTTCATTATCGCAAAATCAGGACGGCTTTTACCTACTTCAACATTGTATTTAGCAATATAATTATTGACTGAGATCTGATTCTGCTGTCTGGCATGAAAAAGTAAATCATTTTCTTCCAAACGAATCTGCGCTTCCAGTTCGCCTATTTTCCAGAGAATATAACGCTCATTTGGGTCGCCCTTAGCCTTGTCTTTTAGTTCACGGGATAGCCGCTTTGCTGTCTGAATAGCATCCTTCTGCCTGAAACCCACTCCAGCACTACTTGCGGCTTCTGTTAAAACATAAAATCCTTTCATGATTGTGGTATCGACATTTTCTTTACTGAGATATTTGGAAGGGGGGGCTGAATAAATCTCTGAGATAAGACCCGTGGAAAATAAAATGAGCGAAAAAAAGCCTATTGAGAATCTCATAATTATCCCCGCCAATGAAAAAAAACTTATCAGCTAATATTGATTTCTAATCTTGGATACCGATTTTTTTTCAGCATTAACCGGGTTTAAGTCGCCTCTAACTATAATCAATGTTTTGCAAAAAACTATTGTAAATAAAATAATCAGCTTTTTCTTAAAAATATAGACATTTTTTTAGGATCTATGGCAGGAACACGGTTTCCTTTTACCGTTCTTGATTATCGAAGCATATTATACTACAATATTACAATGCTTTATTGATAGTTGTTTTACTTTAATTATCTTCTATCATACTTCTTTTAAATAAGTAAAATGACAAGACAGGGTTTCTATGATGGATGAGTCACTCAGAAAAATAATCTTCTTTTTACAGCAGAACATTAATCGCCAATTTGAAACAAGTGATATAGCATTTTATTTGAAATTGGATGAGACGTATGCTGCCCAAGCCCTGAATTATCTTCAGTCCAAAAAGGTGGTTACAGTATCAACTGATTCTTCTGGAAGAGCATTCTGGCAGGCTATGGACGGGCAAAAACTGCACGAAACACGAACTGAGAATCCTGCTATATCTACTGCTGTGATGAAAAATGATCGAAAGGGTGTTCAAAAAATAAAAAGGCCATCTTCTTCCAGATCAAGTTTTATGTACGGTCATTTACTTGTTACGATTGGAACAGTTGTCATTGTTTGTTTTTTTGTTTTATCAGGCAAAATTTACATAGACAGTCAAATTGAAAATGTAAACGGATTAGTAAGAACATCTATTCCCGTGCAGGAATATGCTGAATTTAGAGAAAAATTTGTTCAGGATAATGTGATATTTCAGAAAGATATTGCCGCACTTTATTCTCAATTAGAAATTGCAAGAAGTCAAATCGACAGTCTGAAAGAGATCGTTATTCATCTCCGGGCAGAGCATGAAGGAAATAAAAAAAGTAAGTATTAATAATCTGGAAAGAGTTTGGCTGGAGAGTATATTTTTAAGTAGTACGTTGTCTTTTTATTGCATTGTAAAGATCTTATTCCGGTTTTCAAAAAAGGACCATCTGTGTCAACTGAAACAAATCAGGTACAAAAAAAAGAAAATAATCTGGAAAATCAACCCGCACATACTCCAGGGGAAAAAGTTAAACCAAACATCTGGTGCTTTACTACTTATTTTACTGAAGGATTTCCATTCTCAATAGTGCGTATTATGTCAATGGTCTTTTTCACTGATATCGGAATGAAAGAGCGATATCTGGGATATCTTAATTTCCTTGGCATTCCGTGGAATTTAAAGTTTTTATGGGCACCATTTATCGATATCTTTGGAAGTAAAAAAGCATGGATGGTGTTGTTTCAGTCGATAGTTACAATACTGACAGCGGCAATTGCAGGAGTTTGTTTTGTAAATAGTAGCGCAGCTGCACCATTTATTTCGAGTTCACTACTGGTATTTCTTTTTGTTATTCTGGCATTCGTTGCGGCGACAAATGATATCATAATTGACGGTTATTACATGGAGGGCCTTACCGATCCTAAAGATCAGGCTGCATATACCGGGTACAGGGTTTTTGCTTATCGCATTTCAATGATTCTTGCGAAATTTGGAATTATCTATGCGGTTGGTATGGTTTCGAAAATGGCTGCTGGTGGAAATATTTATGTTGCCTGGGGATATGGATTCAGTGCAGCTGCCATTATCATGGGTATGTTTACTATTTTCCATGCCTTGGCGATTCCGAATTATGGTACCAGAAAACGTGGTACAAAAAGTGCACAAACAGTTCTCAATGATTTTCTTGCCTCCTTCGCATCATATCTTGAAATTTCTGCAGAACGTGCGAAAATCGCTTTGCTAAGTGGAATTGGTATCGCGGTTACGCTCTTTTTTGTCCTGCATTCCGTTAATCTTACCCCAGTGCAGGCACTTGCGTATAGTTTACTTGCATTACTTGCGATTTTACTTTTTCAATCAAAACCTGCAGTTGCTCTGAGTCTTGTATTTATTATCTTTTATAAAATCGGGGATGAAATAATCTTTTCAATGGGAACTCCCTTTCTCAAAAGGTATTTATCTGTTTCCAACATTCAACTTGCATGGATGACCGGACTGTTAGGTCTTTTAGGGTCAATCATCGGTACAACAGCAGGTGGTCTCTGGATCAAGAAAACTGGTTTGAAAAAAGCAATCTGGCCGCTTACTTTACTTATGAATGTTAATATTGGTGCATATATCTGGCTTGCCTGGCATCATCCATCTGCTACAACATCTTCGGGGCTGATAATGATTGGATCTGTTTATTTTTATGAACAGATTGCAGCAGGTTTAGGGAATGCCGCATTAATTGTCTATATTTTACAGACTTGCAAAAAAGAGTTTAAGGCTGGGCATTATGCGATTGGTTCTGCATTCATGTCTGTTTTTTCCACTATTTTTGGCGGATTTGGTGGAGAGATCGTTGAGAATATGGGATATCTCTATCTTTTTGTAATTGGTTTTATAGCCACTATTCCAGCGATGGCTTTGATGATTTTTGTCCCGATTAAGAGTGAAGAAAAGAAATAAAATTTCTGTTTAAAATCCACTCTGCTTTGCAGACATTGATAGAATCTCGATTTTAATTATCAATGTCCTGTCAAGCATCTCTTGCGAGAAACAGAATTTCTTATTTGAGTATTGGTTCATTATTACCGATAACCCAAATCGTTTTTCCGAATCGTCAGTCAAAAATCTGGCAATCCCTGTTCCAACTATTGATCGATAGCGAAATCCCCATTTACAAGCAATTTCGTGAGAAATGATTGATATATCAGATTCAATTTCAAAACCGATCTTCGGGTTCTTTTTTAGTATATCAATTTTTTTCCCTTGTAATGCGGAATGCACATACAGCTCTGATTTATCTATTCCAAAACTGACAGGGATAACATAGGGCTGGTCTTCATCTACCATTGCTAAACGGCAAACGAGTGCATCTTTGATGATTTTTTGAATACTATCGGGATCTGTTACTTGTTTTTCAGTACGTCTCATTTTGCTTGAATAATATAGGTAAAATTTTTTTTCTGTAATTTAATATAGTAGACGTCAAAATAAATAGTATTATCCTATTTTACAACACATATTAACAGGTCAATCAGAATAATATCGCAGTATATACACTGTAGCACCTGACGTAAAAAAGTCATAGATGTTTAGTAAAAATATGGATATATAAGTTGATCTGAACTGTATTCTAACGAATACAGAAAATTTGATGAATTTAACATTTGTTGTAATTACTAATGTATAATTATTAAAGAATAGCTACCTATTTCAGCATTAGAATAACTGGAGTATTCCAATCATGAATGGGAGAATTATAATGACAAACAAAAACTTATCAAAAATATTTGTTGGCCTGATACTGTGTCTCGTAGTAATAGTGCAGGGGGCAGTGATTTTTCAGGATGATTTTTCAGTCGGAGCTAATTCAAACTTGAATTGGGTTTTATCGGATCCAGATTATGTTAACAAATCGTTTGAAAACGGCACAATTATCATTAAAAACACAGATACGGATAAGTCTGGACTTGTCTATCATGAACTCACAAATAAACCGACAGTTTTTACAGTTTCCAGTAAAATCAGCAGGTCAGGAACTTCAGTTTTTTGCGGTCTGTTTATTGAGTTAATTGCTGGTACATCAGAGAAAATCGTCCTTTTGATTGGAGAAAACGCCGTTTACTTCGGAAAATTGGGCGAGAATATTAATCCAACAGCAACGCCTTTTATCGATTCAGAAATGAATACGCTCATGGTGAGTATGGATGGGAAGGTGTGTAATGTATTTGTTAACAGTCACTTTGTAGCTACATATACATATTCTGGATCTTACATAAAAAATATCGGGTATATAGTTGATCCAAATACAATTGTAGCTGCTGATGATTTCGTTATGACTGATGAATTTACTCAAGGAGGAAATCCGATTTCCTTTTCTGATTCTTTTGAAAATGGGTTAACGAAAGATTGGTTAATTGATAAACCAGAGTCGGATGTTTCTATCGATAGTGGAAAATTGAAAATCAAAACGGGGAATACTGACAACGCCTATGTAAATATGACCGTGGATGTAGATTTGGCCGATGATTTTAAAGGCAAAGCATCTTTCAGCCATAAGAGCGGAAGTACAAACAAGATTTACGGTTTCATTCTGGAAGGTAATAATCAGTCAGATAGGGCATATTTTGCAATAGTTGCAGATAAACTTTATTGGACAATGGTTGGAAATGAATCTCCAAGCTCAGCTCAAAAGCAAAGTATCAGGGGAAAAGCGTATACCGATGCAGGAACAGGCGCAATAACCTACTACATTGATACATTAGAGATAATTAAAAAAGCTGGTTCTGCTGAGTATATCTTTGTTGCAAATAGGGATACTTTGATCAGGTTAACTAATATAACATTTCCTGTTAAAAAAGCAGGTATCTATTGTCATAGTGGTATAGATCTGACTGTAGATGATTTCTCGTTCATATCGACAGGCAGCAGCTCAGTGATTGACAAACATTCTATCACAAAAAGAGTATCAGACAAATCTACCATTTCGAATTATCGCGGTACTTTTATTTTTGATCCACTTGGACGAGTTTTATCATTAAATAGAATTCGTGATAACAGGATTTCTTCAGGGATTTATCTATTGAATAATAAAAATCAGAATAGTAAAAAGAATAAATTGTATATAAAATGATAAATGTTAAATCAGGTTTGTCAAAATAAGATTTGAAGGTGTAAACCTACATGGTTTACACTAAAAAAATGGACCTGTTTTCAATGGACCGAACTTGATATCTTTCCCCGCGCGAAGGAAACCCAGATTCCCGCACAGCATAATGCAGAAGAAAGAATGAAAAACAAGTGGAGCCCATTTATCAAGCCAATAACATCCACTTCGGTTGCTGGCTTTTCTGTTGAGAATGCTGAAAAAACAAGCATGGCAATCGCGATGCTGAGCATTTGACCGACAATACGCATTGTAGCAATGAACGCGCTGGCAATTCCGAAATTCGCTTTAGGAACTGATCTCATTACTGCGGAGGTATTTGGAGCCGAAAATAAAGCACAACCAGTTCCTAATATTACAAGGCCTGTTATTACATGAAATGCGGAGCTGTTAATAGTCAAAAAAGATAAAATGAGGAGAGCGATACTGCAGAGAAGCATTCCCGCTGATGCGATAATTCTTGGCTGACGATAATCAGATAATCTCCCGGCTAATGGTGAGAGAAGTGCCATCATTATGGGTTGACTCATTAAAATAAGACCGGAATCCTGTGGTGAATAATTCTTTACCGATTGCAGGAATATGGTTAGTGTATAGGTGACTGCGAAGGTCGCGCAATAATTTATCAGTGCAGCAAGATTTGAGAATGCAAACCCCACATGTTTCAGTAATGCTATACCAAGAATCGGATTTGAACTAGTTAGCTCTCTTTTTATAAAGATTACGAAACATACCGCACTGGTACACAATAAAACGAGTGCAATCACTCCTGGTTTTACTGACAATCCATAAAGAAGAGAAGTTAACCCGGCACCAAATACTACCGAAGCGAAAATATCCAGACGCGATTTTTTTGACAAGGGGGGTAATTTTGCGATACCATACTGAATCAGTAACGTAATCAGAAGTCCAAAAGGAATTATACAATAAAAAAGAGATCGCCATCCGAAATGCTGAGTGATGAATCCACCGAAAAATGGACCGGTTGTCAATCCCAGATAGGTAGCTGAAATATTCAATCCCAAATACTTACCTTGCTTTTCAGGTGAAAAGGTCCTGGAAAGTATCGCTATACTTGTTGAGGAAATCGCCGCAGCCCCAATTCCTTGCCCAACTCTTCCTGCAAATAGAAGCCAGGGCACAGGAGCAATTGCACAGAAGAGAGTGCTTATCGTAAGTGTCCAGCCACCTATACTATAGAAAAATTTAAGTCCATACACATCTGATAATTTGCCTATAGGCACAACAGTTACTGCAGATGCAAGTAAATACGATGAGATAATCCATCCAAGTTCAATAGTATTAAGGGAAAAACTTTTACCGATCGCCGGAAGAGAAATGGTAACCGCTGATGCCAGAAATGTGGAGATAAACGAACTAAATGCACTTGTAAAAAGCGTGATCTTTGGTGAACTCTTTTGTGTCATAATTTTCAGATTGAAAATGAACGGTTTACATATCTGTCTATCAGGAAATACTTACCAGATTTATTATAGTTTCTGCTGCTTTTGTCATTGCATCTACAGATACCCACTCTGTGAGACTGTGCGCATTGCAACCACCTGTAAAAATATTCGGAGTAGGCAGTCCAAGTGCCGTCAACTTCGAACCATCGGTTCCACCTCTGATCGGTGTCCAGACTGGCTTGACTCCTGTGCTTTTAACAGCAGTTTCAAGACGTTCAATAATATGTGGATATTTATCGAGTTCAGTTCGCATATTTCTGTAAGTCGGAGTAACAGTAAATGTTATACGGGCCTGTGGGAATGATTTCTGAACATCACTGATTATATTTTGTAAAATGGTCTTTTGAGAGTCTAATCCGGTGTCTTCAAAATCACGAAGGAGCAGGTGTATAGTGCTTTTTGATACACAGCCTTCTATACGCATGGGGTGAATATATGATTCATAGCCATCTGTCTTTTCGGGGGCCATTTCCGCAGGAAGTTTTGCGATTATCGAGCTGAGAGCTCTGATACTGTTAACCATGCGATCCTTTGCGGAGCCCGGGTGCATATCGCGCCCTTCAATTTCGATAATAGCAGAATCAGCTGAAAATGTTTCTTTGTTAATTTCTCCCAGAAAACCGCCATCAACAGTGAATGCAAAATCAGCGTTGAATTTTGACAGATCAAAATTGGTGATTCCATTGCCGGTCTCCTCATCAGGTGTAAAGCATATCAAAACTTCACCATGCGGAATTTCAGGATGCTCTGTAAGGTGTTGGACAGCTGTCATAATAGCAGCTATGCCTGCCTTGTCATCACATCCAAGCAATGTGGTACCATCTGTAGTGACCAGTGTGTGCCCGATACATTCTTTTAAATGTTCATTTTCGGATTCACGGATAATGATATTTTTTTCTCTATTTAAAACGATATCACCACCTTTGTAATTTTCAATTACCTGTGGTTTTACACCCTTACCAGTTACTTCCGGTGATGTATCAAGGTGAGCAAACAAACCTATTACGGGTGACTTTTTAGAAATATTTGCCGGAACAGTAGCTGTTACATAACAATACCCGTCACAAGAGGCATCTTTCAATCCTAACTTCTGCAGTTCTTCAACAAGCAAATATGCCAGATCAAATTGCTTTTTTGTACTGGGAAATGCAGTTGATTCTTCACTGGATTGTGTATCTATTTTTACATAGCGAACAAAATTTTCAAACGCTACCTGTTTCATTGTGATTATCCTTTTTAGATAATTTGTGTTCAGAGGCACCATAATATAGTTAAGCACAAAAGATCTCTTTTATTGTTTTTTGATTGTGTTTTTTCTTTTAAAATGGATACAGTAAAATAGCTGGCAAATGCAACAGATAATTAAAAGTGTTAACCATGTATTGCTATATCTAAATACAGCTGATTCGATACTTTACGTAAAATGAATTATGGTGGCGTTTTAGTCTGAATGGCAATGCGTCCAGATTTCTACGGGCAACAGCTGGTAGTATGGTGGTGGTACTTGCTTACATGTTTTTACGTCTTATATATGCTCCTCGACGACACTTTGAAAAATATGAAAAAGATACAATAGACAAAGTTAAGATGATTTTAACAACCAGCAATTATACTTATGCACAGTTATCTTTACTTGGCGATAAAAGATTTGTCTTTGACGACGAAAACGATGCATTCATTATGTATGGTATTCAAGGAGCAAGCTGGATCGCATTAGGTGATCCAATTGATCCAGCACCAGCTATCCCCCAATTGATCTGGAAATATCGTGAATTGGTGGATTTGAACAATGGTCGGCCGGTTTTTTACGGAGTTAAAAGGGAATACTTGAATTTATATATAGATGTTGGATTATCGCTGATGAAATTGGGTGAAGAGGCACGAGTGTGTTTGGCTGATTTCAATTTGGATGGCGGCGCAAAGAAATATTTACGTTATGCGATCAGACGGGTTGAAAGTGAAGAATGAAGATTTGAAATTGTAAATAAAGAGAATGTCCCGTCGATCATTCCGTAATTAAAGGAAATATCAGATGAATGGCTGAGTGAAAAGAATACCGGAGAAAAAAAAATTCTTGCTTGAAATTTTAATGAGGATTATCTAATCCAGTTTCCTACTGCGGTTGTCAGAAATATCTCTATAATTATGCATTTTCTAATATCTGGGAAAGCGCAACTAAAGAAGAACTCTCAGTAGATCTTATGAGGTACAGTAAAAATGCTCCGCAAGGTGTTATGGATTATCTTTTCACTCAACTCCTATTATGGGGAAAGGAACAGAACTATTCGTGGTTCAATTTAGGAATGGCTCCTTTCTCTGGAATGGAAACAAGAGCTCTTGCGCCATTATGGAGCAAACTGGGTGGGCTCATATTCTTTTATGGTGAGAATTTCTACAATTTTAAAGGTCTGCGTTTTTTTAAAGAAAAATTCGGCCCAGTATGGGAACCCAAATATCTTGCTTGTCCAGGGGGACTTTCTTTACCCTTTGTCCTCAGGGGTATTGCAACACTGGGTTCAGGTGGACTGAAGGGAGTTATTGCTAAATAAAATTGGGGCAACTTTTTTTTACGATAATCATTCGACTGTCTTATTTGGTTAAATTTTACCCCAGAGATAAATTTTTAATACATTGACAATTAATAAATGACCTTTGGGGCAGGGTTATCCTCGGGAACTGGCATAGATATTGTAAATATCAATATCCAAAATCATTCTCCTTAACAAAAAGGTAGGAGGACCCCATGGCCACAAAACCCCGAGTTATAGCTCCCAATCAATACTATCAGATCACCTCTGTCGGAAACACCGATTATCATATCCTCGGTACCGATATCTTGAAACTCTTTTTTCTCTGTCAGCTCGCCATTTATCTTAAAAAATACGACCTTACCTGTATCTCCTGGTCTCTTATGGATAACCATTATCACCTGGTCGTTAAAGCCGGTTCTAATCCTGCTCTATCTCTTTTTATGCAAACACTCAATTCCGTTTTTGCTAAAAATTATAACAAAATGAATAACACCTTTGGATCGGTTTTCGCAAAACGGTTCTCATCGATTGTAGTTCAGGAGGGAGATAACTTAAAAGAGATTATCCGTCATGTTCATTTAAATCCGGTCCGTAGTGGAGATTGCATACTTGAAAATCTGGATAGTTATAAGTGGTGTGGTCATGCTGAAATAGTTAATGATAAAACTGACAGTATTATTGATAGAGCTGATGTCCTCAATCTTTTCTGTGGATCAGATCAGATTACCGAATACAAGACATATATTGCTACACCCTGCAAAGAGGTTCCTCTGTCGGTCAGAACAATGCAATCATCAAATAAAGGAAGCCTTGATTTCCATAATTCGAACTTTTTTGTAATTGGTGATGCCGAATTCGCTAAGGAGGTATTTAAACAGGATCGGATCCACAAAGCGAGAGTCGCGAAATATAAGAAGGAAAATCTTACGCCTGAGGATGTGCTTCACAAGATAAACATAGGTATACAATTTACCCCTGAAAGTATAAGAATGCGTGGAAGGCTCAATGAGCAGTCCACATTCAGGCAGCTTTTTGCGCAATACGCTCACTGCTACTATGAGTTTCGCTGTACTCAAATCGCTCAGTATTTGAATATCACTCCATCCGCTGTATCGATGATGATTTCGAGGTGCTATAGAATCACTGATCTGAACCTTATTAAAGAGTTCATCGGTTGTTAATTTAAATTATTCAGCTGGATTATGATAGAGTGCAAATGAATAGTGTTTGTCAGGGAAAAAAATATTTTCAATATGAAGAAAAAATGGTTAACCGTTTCGCAAGAATAGCGTTATCGAATGCCTTGATTTATTAATGAATAAATTATAAACGTGATTAGTCTACTTATGTATGGATTATAGTTCTATTTTCTTAAAAAATCAAAATATTTGAACTTTTCATTAAAAACTACATGACTAAATAGCAGTTCTTACAAATAGTATCCTTAAAATTTGAAAACTTATTACAAAATTTGATAAGCTCCAGTGGGCAATATAAATAACCCCAGAGATAATTATTTAAGCAGTTGACATTGAATAAATGACCTTTGGGGGAGGACCTCAATGACAATTACAAATGGAACAGATTAAGTCACTACCAACCATTCGGGTATCATAAAAGTAGGACTGCAAATCGAAATAAGATAATGTAAATACAACCAGAGGCAATTGGATAGGAACGTTTACCTGTTTGTATTCAACTATGATAATTTAACCTGCTCTTCTGATGATGATCAGATCCAGATCTGAATCATCCAGAAACCCCAAGGAAAGTATCTAAACCGGAATTGCAAAACGATTCTCGCTAACTGGAGTGAAAACTGGTTTGCATCTCCTGTGTTTTTTGATTTTGACACCAAAAGAATGAATTAAATGCTTGAATCGCGGCATAGTGTCAGGTATGTTCGGAAATCAAACGGCTCAAAAGAAAGTCCCCAGAGGTAATTTTGTGTAAAATAGACAATTAATAATTGATCTCTGGGGAGGATGTTATTATAAAGTACTTTATACTTTTGTAATTTTACTCGACAATCCCTATGAGGCTCTGATATCCGAAAGGAACATAACTATGAAAAATCAAACTTCCTCAAAACTTACAGTAATAATATTGCTCTCTAAGATTCCAAAGGCAATCTGTTTCACACCTAACCTTTTCAATTCCTCGTTCCAGTAATAAAAATTCAATTGAATTGCGCCTTCAGATATCGATGAGGATGACCAATGCGAAATAATTGTCTGTTTTTATGGATTGTTAACCTTTAAAAATTGATTTTACGCTTTCTATTAAAATAATTATTTGTAAAAAAAAAAGAATTTTTCCGAACCTAATGAATCATTTACGGAACAAAATACGATAGTACTTCAAAATCAGGTACATAAGATCTTAATAACTGATCCATTGTCACTTCAAAAAGGACACCTATGATTATTAAACTATCCCCGAAATTGGTCGCCTTAACTTTTATGTTCTTCTTTGTAGTTTCAGTTTCCGCTCTGACACCGGTTGAAAAACATGGTCAACTCACAACAAAAGATGAATATTTGCTGAACAAAAACGGAAAAATTGTCCAACTCCGTGGTATGAGTTTCTATTGGAGTACCATCGACTGGCCTGGATACCAGTACTATACTGCAGCTACTGTAGATGCCCTGGTTGATACTTGGAAATGTACAGTAATACGTGTTGCTTATAATGGTAATAACAATAGTTGGTCAAGATGCGATTCGGTTATAAATCAAGGTATTAAGAGGGGAATCTATGTAATTATTGATTGGCATTCTCATCAAGCACATAAGGAGGAATCTCAGGCAGTCAGTTTTTTCACTCAGATGGCGACAAAATATAAGGATATACCAAATATTTTATTTGAACCGTTTAATGAACCGGATACTGCTGGTGGTGCGAAGGATGGATCTCCGACTGATGCTGAAAAGACCTGGAATGCGATCCGACCCTACTTCAATAGTGTAATTAAAGCTATCCGGGGTACTGGAAATAATAATCTGATCATTGTTGGAACTCCGTACTATTGTCAGTTCCCCTATATCGCTATGGCAAATCCTCCAACTGGCAGCGATGGTAAACCTTTTAGCAATATCGCCTATTCATTTCACTTTTATGCGGCAAGTCATGGTCCTGAGGCATATTATGTAAATAACGGGAGTGGAACAGGTGGAGAAGAGGCCAACTATTTATCCAGATCTTTGAAAAAACAGCCGCTCTTTATCTCTGAATGGGGTACAACACACTCTGATGGTGGAGAGGGTGGCAAAAATACCTACATAGATGCAACTAATACTAAATGGTGGTTTGATAGATTTGTTAATGGTGAACAACATCTAAGTCATTGTAACTGGTCAGTTTCTGATTTTCAGAAATCCAGTGCTTTCAATCATCAATCGACAACTCCCAGTCCTTCAGGTGCAGTAGTTAAGCCATATCTTACTTCACCGACAACTGATGAATATGGTTTCCCATCGGATACTGGTTATGCAACACATTACAAGGATAGTACTTATGCAATGCCGGGAACTCTTCCCTGTTACAAATATGGCCGTTACTGGGGTGCGAATGTCGATTCTATAGCCGTCTCGTATTCCAGCAGAGATAATGCAGATCCTCGGGAGGCTAAATCAAGTGCCGTTCAAGTCTCTACTGGGATCAAGGATGAGTACGTAGTGTATCAAATTAACGCTTCTGCTGCAACAAAGTTTATTAAGGTAAGAGCTCTTTCCAAAGGTGGTACCGGGACTACTGATATATTGCTTGATGGAACAAAAATCGGCAGTATGACAATTCCGAAAAACGCCGCATGGACTACGAGTGTGTTTCCATTAAATGTATCAACCGGAAAGCATGTTCTAAAATTCGCTTTCACCGGTGCAACCGCTACATACATGATGAACTGGTTTGAATTAACAAATGATTCTGCACCGGTTAAGTTCATACAAACGAACGCTGGTAACGGCTATTTGAAATTATCAATGATGAAAAATGGTTTTACCGTCTCACTACCTGTTTCTCACAAGTATTCATCCTACAGTCTTATCGGAGTTGATGGGCGGGTAGTGAAGAGTGGAGATCTTAATGGTTTCGTATCTCAATTTGTTGTCGATAATTTATCAAGCGGAGTGTGGTTTATCAAAATCAAAGGTGTTGATGGGTCAAGGATTTATAAAGCTATTGTAAACGGAAAATAAAACACGATTGAGAAAACGATCTGTTAATGATAAAAAGGCGTTAATCAATATATCACCTAAAAACAAAGTTTTGATTACGCCTGTTGTTAAATAGAATGGGAGTATTTAGAATTTTATGTATATAGTATTTTTACATCAAATACAGAAGATTCTAAATATTCTCGAATAGTCCTCAGTACTTCCTCAGAATATTTTTGCCGGACGGGTTACATTTCATTCTGGTCTGGGTACATGCATGCCGGACTGGGTATACTACATGCCGGACTGGGTATACTACATGCCGGACTGGGTATACTACATGCCGGACTGGGTACACTACATGCCGGACTGGGTACACTACATGCCGGACTGGGTACACTACATGCCGGACTGGGTACACTGTATGCCGGACTGGGTACACTGTATGCCGGACTGGGTACACTGTATGCCGGACTGGGTACACTGCATGCCGGACTGGGTACACTGCATGCCGGACTGGGTACACTGCATGCCGGACTGGGTACACTGCATGCCGGACTGGGTTGACCACTACTGACTACTGTGCCCGGTTAAGAGCGGGCGCATCTTCTCTGGTGATATGTTCGAAGGGACAAGTTTATATGGTGGTGTGAGAGGGGCGATAAGGCTGAGGCTTAATCCTCTAACCTTATCACTTACTTGATCTATCTTACTCAATATTTTCTTCTGGGGTAATTTCTATTTCTCTAAAAATCGCAGTTATTGTCATATCGGAAGTAACTGATTCTATGTACAATGGGTTAGCCGTTGCAAGACTCTCTTCAATCCCTTCCCATTCAACAAATTCATATCCAGAACTTGGTTCAGCAGTTACAGGTTCACTTGGACTATTATGAGTAATAGTCTGCCCGGCTATTCCGTTAATCGAACCGCCAGGTCCGGCATTGAAAGTTACTGTATGCGGAGGGTCAAAATAGGCTGTGATAACCATATCCGATGTAACGTCAGATATTATTATGGGATCATCAGTACTAATAATATTACCTTCTGCATCAAGCCAATTGGCGAACGTATAAAACTTATCAGGAGAAGGTGCATATTGAGAGCAACTCCCACCATGTGGAACAGTTTGTACTGTGTATTCACTAATAACGTTACCCATTTTACTATTAAAAGTTACAGAATAGGTTTTAATGAATTTCGCAGTGATTGTCGTATCGGATGTAATATTTTCCAGGATTAGGGGATTTTCCTTCCCACTATATCCTTCCCATCCATCAAATGCATACCCTTCATCAGGAACGGCTGTAATCTTTTCACTGCTGTAACCGTGCAATATGGTTTGGATTGAGTCTCCACCCCTAAGAGATCCGCCTTCGCTGCTATGAAAATTAACATCATAAGACTTTTGGGCAAAATTTGCTTTGATTATCAAATCTGACGTTACATTGGTAACTGTGAAAGTATCAGTGGCACTTGTCCGGCTACCAGACCATCCGTTAAAATTGTATCCAGTATATGCCATTGCTTTTACCTGAGAGCAATTTTCTCCATAGGCTACTCTTTGTTCTTTAGCTCCGCCAGTAATAGTTCCCCCAGTACCTTCTTCAAACATAACTGTAAAGGTTTTGATTGCAAATGTAGCTTTGATCTTTGCATCACCGGATTTTAATATGACAGTGGTGGCTGCTTTATTTGTATCTGCGATAATTGCGGTCCCGGAATCTACAGTCCATTTCACAAAATCATATTCGGTATTTGGTTCTGCCGTAATCGTTGTTTCGACACCATGATTTACAGATTGAGGGAATGAACTACTTGGCACAGTGATTTTACCACCTAAACCAGCATCGACTGTCAAATTATAGCTGTTAATAACGAAATTTGCGGTAACTGTTTTTGCCTTATCCATAATCACATTTATTGTGTCTTGTTCTTTCGATACATCCTCATTCCAGTTTGCGAAGTGGTACCCAGGATTTGCTATAGCAGTAAGATTAACTACCGTTGCAGAATCGTATGTTCCGCTGTCAGGAGTAACTTTCCCATTAAGTTTAATTGTATTTAACTTATAAACGGGTATCGTCGCGAACGATCTTGCCGTTGTCCATTCACTTCTGCTGCCATTATTGAGAGCCCTTACTCTCCAATAGTAGGTAGTGCCATTATCGAGGCCCGCTACAGTTTTTACTGTATCTGTCAGGGTTGAATCCTGAATACTATTTAGAAATGATAAGCTTTTTGCGACCTGTATAAAGTAACCTGAAGCATCTGTTGCCTTGCTCCATTTGAACATTACCGATTTAGGTTGCGCGGATGCTTTGTCGATTGGCAATATAAGTACCGGCAGTGATGGATTGGTTTGAGTAACCGTGATTTTTAGTGTTGTCGTATCACTGAGTGCTACAAACGGATTACCATTATCCCGAACAATGAAACGGATATAGTGGTCCTTGGCATCTGACAATCCAGGTGTCCAGGTGAATAAGCCGGTTTGTGTAAGTGTCGCACCCGATGCCAAATCAATTTGGTTGAAGAAAAGCTGATTCGTATCAGGATCGCTTGCTCTGAGCTGAATACTTAATGTTTGCGTTTCAGCAATACTTTGTGGTATTGGATCGGTAAATACCGGCGGTCGATTGACATTCTTTACCGTTAATGTGATATTTGCTGTATCGCTGAGTATCGCTAGTTTATTGATGGTATCACGAGCGATAACCGTTACAGAATAAGATCCTGCCTGCGAGAAGGTTGGTTTCCAGGAAAATCCTCCCCATGGGCTGAGCCGCGCTCCAGATGGCAAATTAGGCGAGGTGAAATAAACCGGTGTATTGTCGGGATCGTATCCATTAACTTGAAAAGATAACGTTTCATTTTCCTTTGTTTCTTTTGCTGAAGAATCGGCAATTATCGGCGGGCGATTGATATTGTTTACTGTAATGATAATGGTTTGTGAATCACGTAACGGCGAAACCGTATTATCTCTGGCAAAAAACGTTATTTGGTGTACGCCTGATTGGTCAAATGATGGTGTCCAGGCGAATGTGTTATCAACGAGAGTCGCGCCAACAGGAGCATTGGTCATAGTAAAGGAAAGTGCATCATTGTCAACATCGGTTGCTGACAGAGCAAACGCAAGCTGTACGTTTTCATTGACTATTTTGTTCCCCGGGTTAGTCAGCACAGGCGGAGCATTGACATTGTTAACCTTGATTTTGATTGTCGCGCTGTCGGTTAATGGTGGAGAAACATTATCGCGAACATAAAAGGTAATAGTATACGTACCAGCCTGAGTATAGTCCGGCCGCCACGAGAATGAATTCCCCTTTAGTTCAGCCTCTGAAGGTGCATCTTTATTTAAAGAGAAAATTAAACTATCATTGTTTGGGTCAGATGCTTCGAGAGTGAATTCAAAAAGCTCATTTTCAGAGATAATTTTATCAACAGGATTCACCAGCACTGGAGCACCATTTACACTTTTGATCTTGAGGGTAACAGTGATTGTATCAGAAAGGAATTTGTCACTTGCGATAAATTTAACACTGCGTGTTCCTGCGTCAGAAAATCCCGGAGTCCAGGTGAACGTGTTCTCATCGAGCGCTGATCCGTTTGGTTCATCGATCATTGCGAAGGTGACTTTATCACCATCCGGATCTGTAGCTATCAAAGTGTAGGTCATTTTCTGATTGACAACGCCATTGATTGTTTCCAGAATGGTGAACACAGGTTTCTGGTTACTATTAATAACGGTAATAAAGATTGTCTGAGAATCACTTAACGGCTGCTTTCTGTTCTTTTCCTTTACGACGAATACAACTTTATGTACTCCGGAGTTAGAAAAAGAGGGCGTCCATGAGAATTGGTTATGGTCAAGTTTTGCTCCATTCGGGAAAGTGGACCCGAATGAGAACTCAAGCGAATCGTTGTTAAGATCAGTAGCTTCGAGTTTAAACTGGAGTATCTGGTTTTCATTAACAGATTTATTTCCGGGAGAAACAAGTTTCGGTGGTTCGTTCTCGGCTAAAACAGTAATATTCCAGGTAAAAGTGCTTTTCTGGTTTCCATTACTTGCCTGAATAACAATTTGTTTATTTCCAGTATCTGCTGTCAGAGGAATCCAGGTGATTGCTCCCGTCAAGCTGTCAATAAGAATACCTTCCGGAGCCGGTTTAACAACAGAATAGATAAGTGATTTTTCGTAAGGATCTTTGGCATGAACCGTAGTATGTAAAGTATCGAGCGCCATTACCGAATAGGGAAGCGCTTTGGGATCGGTAGTGAAAACTGGTGTTGAGTCTGAAGAAGACCGGACGAAAACACGCCATTTTGCGCTATCAACATCACCCCAGCGGTCAGCGGCTACAAGAATTAATGTGTCCACGCCAGTTTTGTTTGCGGTATAAGTAAATGAGGCATTTGACTTTGTGGATACAGGGTGAGATGTAGTTCCCAAAGCAGCCGGTCGCTTTATTGAGAACGCTATTGAATCATCATCATCGGAGGCCGTGGCGGAGAAAATCGCGTTGGTATTGACAATGACAAAGGTATCAATAGGCGTTTGTGTAAATTTTGGAGGATAGTTTTGAATCACTATCACCGATTTTTCTGAGCTGTTTTTACTGACACTCGCATCAACTGCGGTGACCGTTATTGTATCATAGCCATGCTTTAAAGCACATACCGCGCTCCAGGATGGATATTGCATTACAGCATCTTTGCCATTTACTTTCAGAAAAGAAATCGTACTGGCATCAGTAGCTGTTCCGCGGGTTAACACAACAGAGTCTGCGATGTGCTGAAGAGTTCTGGGTTCGCTGATTGTGATAACCGGTTGTATTGAATCATTTACTCCTTTTGTATAGACAACTGAGAGCGAGTCTTTACTGGCATTGCCCATCTGGTCGATTGAACGGATGGAAAAGCGATTTAACCCTTCCTCAAGATGCCGGAATGTCCAGTAAGAACTGTCTGTACTATTGAATGTCATAGTCAGACTATCAAGAAAAACATCTGCCACTCCGGATTCATCACGGGCCAGAATTTTTATAATGGTTGAATCGGTATAAACTGTATCTGTCCAGCGTACGGGAGCAATTAAGGTAATTAGAGGAGGAGTCCGATCGACATCCGATGGAGAATAAAAAACATGTACGCTGGCAGTGGATGCATACTGTTTTGTATCGATTGCAGTTGCAGTAAGGATATTATCACCTTTTCTTAAGCGGATAGTACCTCGCCAGATCAGACCAACTGTGTCAATCGGCTGCATGGCGATATCATTTACTATTACTCCGCTGATACCACTTGCATCTGTAACTTGCAGGGAGACGACACAGTCGCTGTTGTGAACAGTATCGGTATTTTCGGGGTTCACAAAAACCATCATGGGCCCTGAAGTATCTAAGGGGTCTGTGACTTCGATAGGGATAAGTAGTTGATTTGATTCAATATTTTTATTATCACGAGCCTTAACTAAAATTGTTTTAGAACCGACTTTTTCGAATGTAAGTGTGAGAGAACCTGAGTCTGTTTGTCGGGAAAAAGTTTTTTCATTTACTGCCCAGGAGTATTTAGTAATTACCCCACCAGTATCCGTCGATTTTAAATTGATAGTAAAAGGGATTCCCTTTGAAACAGTTGCAGGTGAATTAATCAGTGAAATTTCAGGAGTACTTGTTTTAATATGAAGCCATGCACTGTCAACTAACGATGTGTCATTCTCAAAATCAACAGCTTTAATTCTGATACGGTTGTTTTTGGGAGCGAATGTTTTTACAATGGCTAGTGTATCAAGGCTATTACCATTCACACTATCTTTAAAAGACCCGGTTCCATCCCAGTCAATAAAAAAGCGCTTAATCGCACCTTTGATACCGCCGAGTGCTGTATCAGACCAGGTGATTCTTATTCGAACCGTATCATAGAGATATCCGGTAACGAGACTGTCTACGAAGTGAACATGAGGTTTTGACCCCGGATTATATTCTGAACCCTTAACATCAAAAGGATTATCGCGACTGCAATGAACAAAAAAGAAAAAAAAGATGGAAAAAATGCACACAATAGTCGATAATGAAACTAAGGTTATACGACGCTTCATTTAAAACCTCCTGGACTTCTGAAGATTTTGGAAAGTCCGATAAAAAGTATCACATATCATGCCAGCAGGCAGATATTATGAATTGTTTTTTTTCAAGAACCCTGAATAGTTTTTTTTAAAAAGGTTCAGCGAAACATACGATGTAAATTATGGTAGATAAAATACCTTTTATCATTTTGCGGAAGGTAAAAAATATTTGTCAAATCAATTGTCAGTATATAGTGTTTGTTGTAAATTAATTTATTTAGAGTTATGAAGAATTTAAAATGCGCAATTAGACAAAAAATTATTTATTTTATATACTGATTATTTTTCGTGCAATCCCAAATACTCAAATTTTAAACCTAAATTAAAGTATCTATATGCCGTTTTCACTAAAAAAATATTCAGAATTAGTTAAAGTTACTGATGGTGGAATGAGCCAGATTTTCCGTGCTGTAGATTGCTCGACAAAACAGGTCGTTGCAATAAAGAAAATGGCATTGGATCAGGCACATCGCTCCTTTTCTTCAGAATTGATTCAAAACGAGATCCGGAACGCCTCAATGCTGTCCCATAAGAATATTATCTCACTGCTTGACTATGGTGAATATGAAAATGATTTCTATATAGTAATGGAATACATTGATGGCTGTAATCTTAACTCATTGATCTCTGATAATGATTTTAATCCTGAAATCGGGCTTCTGATAGTCTTAAAAGCTCTACAGGCGCTACACTTCTCTCATTCAAAAGGGATTATTCATTGTGATATAAAACCATCCAATATCCTGATCGATAAATGCGGACGGGTTATCCTTTCTGATTTCGGGCTATCACAAGCTAAAGCTTATGAACGGACTTTCAGTAATGTACTTAATGATTTTACCACACCTCTTTTTATGCCTCCAGAACAGGCTGATGTGGTTGCGGAGATTGTAGGTCTTAAAAGTGATGAATGGGCAGAAACTACTACTATTATATATAAGGAAATGTCTGCCGAGCAGGCACGCGCTCTTTTAGAACGTGGTAAACAATGGGATATTTGGGCTGTTGGTGTTCTTTTGTATCGTATAATCAGCGGATACTATCCTTTTTTTGAAAATGACTTTGCAAATCTGCTCAATTCAATAAAATACTCCGAAGCTCCAAATGTTGGAGATTTTGTAAACAATTTACCCCTTTCGATCGCAAAGGTTATTGAAGATTGTCTTAAAAAAGATCCCTACCAGCGACCTCAATCACTGGAACCGGTAATCGATGCTTTACAGGACTATTTTTCCTGCAGAGGTATTACAAATGAAGATGAGATGATCGCAGCATACATGCAGGAGAAAATTGGTGTTTCTCATGTTGTAAGTTCAATCCAGGAATCTCCCAACGCTGCAGTTGACAATAAACCTCGCCGCTTATCTACGGATTCTCAAAATGATTACCAGTGGGAGTACATCGATTTTGATACGATTTCTTATACTCCGCCACGAAAACACAACAAACATAAAGCAGATGACCATTTGCAAATACCATCTAAGGAAGATCTAAAAGCAGAACCGACTGCAGCAGAACCGACTGCAGCAGAACCGATCACAGAAGAACCGATTACAGAAGAACCGATTACAGAAGAACCGATTACAGAAGAACCGATTACAGAAGAACCGATTACAGAAGAACCGATTACAGAAGAACCGATTACAGAAGAACCGATTACAGAAGAACCGATTACAGAAGAACCGATTACAGAAGAATCGATTACAGAAGAATCGATTACAGAAGAATCGATTACAGAAGAATCGATTACAGAAGAATCGATTACAGAAGAATCGATTACAGAAGAATCGATTACAGAAGAACCGATTACAGAAGAACCGATTTCAGAAGAACCGATTTCAGAAAGACAATCGCCAGTAGGACAATCGCAAACAAAAAGAGCAGAACAGGTAAAAAGTGAGGAACTAAACCAATCAGAGCCAACAATTCAGAATGGAATAGATTTCAGCTTTCGATCCCGGTTTGGTCGATCGATCACAATTGCGGCACTATTTATTTGTCTACTTGTCGCTGGATTCGTTTTTATCAAATTACAAACGGGGAAAGATTCCAAAGCAGTAGAATACACTGTAAACGAAAAGGGCAGTCAGGTTACAGATATTCCCAAAGAAGCTTCACCTGAACCAGATCAGATACCCCAGCGGTCGGTGAATTCTTCTACTGAATTAGATCAGGCTACAATAAACAAACCAGTGAATAACGCAATTATCAGTTCATCAGCAAAACAGCCTGCACAATCAAAAGAATCGCAGAAAATTAAACCCGTTCGCCAACCGGTACAAACTTCTTTAGATCAGGAATCGCTTGTGAGTACATCAGAGGATTCAGAAGGGTTAATCAAAGTAACAATCGATCCTTCAGAGGCGAAGGTTTTTATCGATGGTTCTCTACTCTTTCAGAGCGAGTTAATAAGTGGGACAAAATTGTCTGCGGGAGCTCACATTTTGACCGCTAAAGCAGCTGGATATATCCCCTATGAGCGAAGTATTGTTATTGAACAGGGAAAGACAGTTATTTTTGCTGTTGTTTTGAAACCTGATGTCAAGGGCAATGGCCAGTTACATATCTATTCTTACCCATGGGCAAATCTATATATCGATGATGTGTTAGTAGGAACAGCACCAACCCAATCACCAATATTGCTTGTCGAGGGTAATCATCAGGTAGTTTTGAAACGGGAAGGTTTTCAGATGTATAATCAGACAGTGACAATTAAGAATGGTGAAACAACCCGCTTACAGGTACAATTAGAAAAAGTCAAATGAAAACTGACCGGTTTCTTTGTAAAAGTCTTTACTTAATTCTTCTTTGTTAGGATGGAGAGTGTCTTATACCGCTCACCCTGAGTCATCGAAGGATCGAAGGGCTTTCTTTGAGCGGTTTTCGATACACTTACAATACTATTTTTGAATGATTATACATTCTAACAAAGTAGAATTAAGCTGATGGCAATCAGAAATTATAAACTAATGCAACTCCATTTTTCCAACCTGAGATAGAGACTGCATCATTCCTTTTTATTACTCGAAAAAAGAGCCATGTTGCGACTCCAGAAACTACAGCACATGCAGCACCTCCGGCTGCGGAGTAGGTAAATTCATCCCACTTTTCATCCATTTTCTTCTGGTTACCCCTAAGCTTTGAATAATCCTCATGGGCAAGATAGCCATTATAGCCGAGATATACAGCACCACCTGTTGACAAAATCACTGATGAAAGTAAAATAGCAGGGAGAACAATGTTTCTTTTTTTGTGAACAACAGAAGGTTGAGAAGTGGTATCCGACTCAACATGGGTAATTTTCTTTTCTAATTTCACCTGATTATATATAAGAGCGATATTTGGCGGGAATGCGAGAGTGTCGATCTCCATCGCAGGGTCTTTGTCAAGTGCTATATTGAAATTCTCTTTGGCTTTATCGATCTGATTGAGCATGCCATATGATAGCGCTAACATCTTATAAGCTTCCAGACTGTCCCGAAAGGTGGTCAGATCCTGCATAGTTGCATTGATACACTCTACAGCACGGCTATAATAACCATACCGGTAATTTGAGATACAGTTCTTAAGGCCGGGATCAGATATTGAATCGAGTTCATCAGCATGAGAACCGATTAAGAGTGCTCCTGTAATGAGTAGAAAAGTAATTTGGTATCGCATTTTTAATCACCTTGATTATTAGGTATTCACTTTTAGAAACTAATATAAAATAACTGTCTGGATAGATAGTGAAGCAAGAATCGTATCAAAAGTTAAATGTTCTTCCTCCAGCATTGTTCCAAATATAAAATAAAAAAATAATATTACCACAGGATCTTTTGCAGATGGTGAAAATACTTTTTGGATTTGAATTTGAAGAGATATTGATTAAAGAGCTTGGAACATTGTTAATTTAAATTAATTGGTTCAGCCCCAAATTATTTTTTAAACAAAAGAAATGCAATTTATTAACAAAGTACAAATGAGTGATGAGAATACTAATAATGATCAGGTCGAATAAACATGAATAAAACCAATAGGTTACCTGTATCTGATATGGATAAAACCAAAACTTCGGCTCAACAGATCAGTACTGGACATGATAACAGCCAGGATAAGCAGCTATCATCTGAGTTACAAATACGCATATCATTTGGAATCTCAAAGATCCCCACTGCACTCCTTACTCTTAAAGGAAATATCGTGCAGTCTAATCTGAAACTCCTGCGTTCAGCTTTTGATATATGTCTTTCTAAAAGAAAAAATGTAATCATCTTAAGTATGAAAGAAATTACATCGGTTTCTGTTGCAGGATGGGAATATCTGCTTAAAGAGCAGGAAAAGCTAAAATCACATAATACAATTGTCATTTTGTTTGGTATCCAATCTGAAGTCTACATCAGTTTAACTGCTCAAAAGTTTTTTACTGCATTTAAAGTGTTCCCCACATTAGAAGAATGTCACAAAGAAATAGAGAAAGTCTATGCACAACTTGGAGAAAAATCTGATACGGATATATCCAAAAGCATTAAACCTTCTGAAATCATTTCTGAGAAAAGAACAGAAACAGTAAAGCGTAATTCTGAAAGGAAAAATACTGCGACAGAATTTTCAGTGGAAGAGAAGATCGGTGCCATTATTGCACAATACGGTCCCTGTTCATTTTTCGAACTTTTTTCTCATTTACGTTCAGCTGAATTCGAAAAAGAAAAGATCGGTTTTATAAAACTATTTTTTGTCTTAAGAGATCTTGATCTGGATTCACAAAAGAAAAGGGAACGCTTCTATCGCTCCTGCTAAAAACGCAAGAAGAAACGATTGAATCTTTTTATCAAATTGTAATCATAATAAAAAACCGCCTATCCTTCTTGGGTAAGCGGTAATTAATCAGAACCAGTTTTTTTGTCAAAACCTGGAGTCAGTCATTAATAATAGAATGGTTGATTTCTATTTCTTTATGAACATCCGATTGTAATTTCCAGATTTAAAAAGGTAAACACCACTATTTAGTTTACTAATATCAATTTTATCTGAGAGGCTTTCCATGGCAACTGTTTCTCCAAGCGCATTGGTTATTATTACAGGTTGCTTAGAATTAAACACTATCTGATTCTTAATTGTTAGTGTTTTCCCATTTTCACTGATTGAAAAAAGAGTACTCTTATTTGATTCAACTGCAAAAGAGTTATTGTCTATACCTGTTCCTCCAGAGCATGATGAACAACCGGTTGGGCTGGATAGTTTAGCACCGCCGCAGTTTTTAATTGGAGTGACAATATCTGCAGGCTTAGCAACAGTAACGGTATAGGGTGGTTTGAAAGCACTCCCCTTTGTGATGTCAGAAGCGCCGTAATTATTGGTACCTTTGATTGCGGTATAATCTTGCTCGTATTCGTCGATTGGAAGTTTCTGTTTGTCAAAATAGTTCCCTTCTGCCAGTACATCTGCTTTATATCCAGCCCGGATACACTGGTTGGAAACTGTGCTGTTATAAAGGCAATTTACTACATGTAATTTGCCGAATCTCATACGAGGCATGCGTTCCCTTACGCCTTCTCCCCACCAGCAGTAATAAAAAGTGACATTAAGTTTACCGGCATCATCTGTTGCACCGTCGGAGGAACCTATCAGATTAGAATATCTATGGTCATCTGAGCCGCCACTGCCACCGGCTTTAGGCGGCTTCTCATAACTAAATTTACACCAGGTAGCCGAAATAAAATCTGACATGTTTTTTATATCAAAGTTGCCATCCATTCCGTCATGAAATTCGCAATGATCAACCCAGAAATTCTGGCAGTTATCAATGCAGAGGTTATCATACCCGTCAGTATCATAAGCACCAGGTCCTTGGAAATTCATATTACGCATAACAAAGTTTTTACATTTTTTGATATAGAGAATTCCTGAACCATCCGCGGACATATCAGTAGAAATTACTTTTGAACCGGGAAGTCCAATGATAGTTTTACCAGTTTGATCCTGAATGGTGACTCTGCCGCCTGCAGGTATCGTTATGGTACCGCTTACATGTACCACTTTATCGGTTTTGGAGGTTAATTTCGCTTTAAAATCATTATAATTTGATACTACCACAGGAGTCTCGGTACCACCGCCGGTAACTCCACCATTTTGTGATGCCCATCCGACCACTTTACATTGATCCTGGGCGTAAATAATGCTCCCAAAAGCTATGAAGCATAATGTAACAGCTATTTGAACTGCTTTCATTTGAAACTCCTTTGGATTGAAAATTCTATCAATTACAAGTATTGTAATCATAATATAAACAAAAATTCTTTTAAAAGCAGAAAAAATGAAAGACTTTTGCTGTTTTTACCAAAAATTTGTAACCGGATTTCCCCACACTGATAATAAAAAAATTGCTAACGTTTATATTTGTCCCATTTTTATGCTTGAACAAATCGATCAATCCCGGACATATCTATTATAGAAGAAAAAAGGATTTTTTTCATGCAGTTTGTATGGATATGATGAATTAAAATAGAAAGCCAGTGTAAGGTATATCTATAACTCTTTGGATCTATAGTAATAAGAAATAAGTAATGTAGAATAGGGTGCTTATAATATTTTTAGTCTTCAAACCTTCTTGAATCAATGAAAGGGTAAATGCATGAATGTGTTTGTGACAGGTGGAACTGGTTTTATCGGCAGTTATGTAGTGAACAATTTGGTACAAAAAGGAAATCAGGTGACAATTTTAGCACGGAATCCTAAAAAAGTACCTGCTTTTCTCAATAACCCCCGGATAAAGTTGCTTCAAGGGTTAATAACTGATTATGATATAATTGCGAATGGTGTAAAGGGAAATGATGCGGTTGTCCATATTGCTTTAGGGTGGGGGGAAACTCCATCCGCCATGCTGGAAAACGACACATTCCCATCGGTAAAATTATTTGAGATAGCAATTAACAATGGGGTCAAAAATATTCTTTATACTTCGTCGACCGCTGCTGTGGGCGATTTATATCCACAAATAAAAACCGATATGAGTACCAGACCGCTTGATTTGTACGGTGCAACAAAAGCAGCAACAGAAAGTTATCTGTTAGCATTGGGTGCAGTATCTGATGTAAAATGTAATGTCATCAGGCCAGGTTATACATTTGGTAATCCAGTCATTAAAGAGGCTCCTATGCAGCCAGACAGACGTTTTGTTGATATTGTAAGCAAAGTAAAAAAAGGTGAACCAGTAAACCTGGTTAAAAATGACGGGACACAATTTATCTGGGCAGGAGATCTGGCTTTACTTTACGAACATGTACTATTTTCTAACTACAATCGAACAGTTACCTTCGGACTTTCATCAGAGTTTATTACCTGGGAAGATATCGCCAGATACACAATTGACTACACTAAATCAGAAAGTGAGATTGTGCTCGAAGATCATGGCTGGCAAAAGGGGGGCTGCTGGTTTGACGATTCAAAGATTAAGTACTATCTCAATAGAGAGGTCAAATCATTTGATCAGGTGAAAAAGCATGTCAGGTATATTGCTGATAACTAAGTAATTTATTCAAATTCAAAACTGGATATTATTTTTAGGAGGAGAATAAACGTATTCTTTTAAAAGTGAATAATAATCTAAACGGAGGCACATAATAGTTAAATTTTTACTATCACTCATGTAGATAGTATGATATAATTATTTATCAGGCAACTTTCCCAATGCATTGCAACTTTCTAATGAAAGTTCATTTACCACTTTGCTTACTATATTCATTATGGAGTTTATAAATGCGTATTCCATTTAAAGCATGGTACTTTCGATCAACAGTTGATGAGGAACTTGTTCGTCAAAAATTTCAGGAGTATACTATTGAGTTTTTGGATCCGCTTGTCATTAAAGTAGATGATTTACACCGGGTGATGATAACAAGTTTTGGTGCGGTGGTGTTTTTTCCCTATGATGAGGAGTATGCAAAGCTAGTCTCTTCGCGAATAATAGAGACTATCGAGGATCCTTATGTGGAAAAAGAGGTTGAGGATCGCTTAACAATTGAAACGGGTGCTCCTGAAGATCGCTTTCTTCATAATGAAATACACCTGAAAGATTCGGAGGCGATACCGATTCAATTGCGCTTAATAGCTATGCTTCTGGCTCAGTCGGTTGCTCTTGATCATCTTGAGCGCGAAACAGATAGTGCACTGCAGGGATTTACGCTATATCTCGATGACCTCCGAATACGAGGTAGAATTCGCATGTCAACAAAAAAAATTCTTAAAAATATTGGATTTGCAATGCAGACTCGTTTTATGGTACTCAGCAATATGGCTTTATTTGATAAACCTGCTGAAACATGGGATTCTGAGGCAATCGAAAATCTATATCAGGAATTGCTGGATTTTTTTGACATCCCTGAACGTCAGGAAGTATTATCGACAAAGCTCGACTTTATAAGCGAAAATACGCGAATAGTATTCGAATTACTTTCGGCTCGCAAGAGTCACTATCTGGAATGGATAGTCATAATTTTAATTGCGATCGAGATTATCGGTTTAGGTTTATTCGAATTGATAAATGCGATCGTGCAGAAATGAATTTACAGGTAGAGATTGCTTCTGTGTGGGTAGCTGATCATCTCTACATAAGTATAAATTTTTATTCTTAACTCTAATATTTATGTGGAATGTATTCCTTTCCCCCTTTAATAGATTTTACATATTGGGATATTACAACCTCAGGATAATCTATTCTCTTGATTATTTTAGTACCGGAATTTAGCTAACTCAATCCTACATGAATCAAATAAGTCCAAACATTGGGACGATATTTGCTCTTTACTGATAAATGATATGTTCAATAAAGCTCTGATTACAATTGGTATTCGGGGTGTATGTTTGGGTGCTATGGAGTAATAATGTGCTTAAAATAAAACCACTGCAAAAAGTTTTTAAGCCGATTGTCAAGTTCATTGATTGGTTAAATGATGGTGATACTAAAAGACAGAATCAGAAAAAGATTACGAAAAGAGATACTCAAAAAGGTGAAGGCAATTCTAAACATATTTTAGATGTAGATGGAAAAAAGATTCCCGATGTAAGTCAAGAATCTTCCATACAAGCAGAACAAATGTTTCAGAGTATGGGTGATCATAATAAACAGCTGCCAAATTTACAAAGCGGAAAGAATTGTAACTTGGAAGAAGCAGCAGAAAAATTATCTGAAGATAATGGATCGGATTTTCTTCTTGATATCCCGCTTCTGAATATGCAAGAAATCAAGATGAATGTGGATAATTTAAACGGAAGAGTAGCGCTTCGTGCAGATCTTGCTGATTTTATTAAAATTGATATCGGTGCACAAGTCGATATCGCTAAAGTTGATCTTGATATTAAAGGGATCGAAGTACAGGCTGCTTGTAAAGTAAAGTTAAAAAAAGTCTATTCAATCTTTACAAGAGCTCTTGAATCTATTGATAAAAATCCGGAACTTTTGCAGAATCTGCTTAAGCCCGCAGGAGAAGTGGCTGGATCTGGTTCGAAAGACATTAAAAAAACAACTGCTATGCCGGGAGAAAGTGAAAAAGGCAGGGAAACAGATTCAGTTGACAAATTCCAGGGGATAAGGGTGAAGAAGGGGGAATTAGGGGATTCGGTCAGAGATATAAGTAAAGGTGTGAATCGATCCGTTGATGTGTCAAGCAATGTTTATGAAAAGAAGAGGGATAAGTTGTTTGGGGTTGACAAGTAATAATAAACGATATTTAAGTAATTGTTCCCAACCGGCACATTTTTTGCCTTATAATCAACTGCAATTGTTTTGTTAAATTATCGTTTTCAGGGAGGGAATTTATGCTTGAAACAGCCATTCATGAAGAAACTGAAGCAGCACTCAATCGTTTGCTGGTCAAGCATTCAGATCTCAAAAAAAGACTTGAAAAAGCCTATGGTTATGCAGTTTTTCCTTCAATTGGAAGAGCTGGTGTGGTTATCGGTGGCGCTTATGGGGAAGGAGAGGTTTACGAAAAAGGCCAACCAGCAGGATTTGCAACGATGAGTCAGATAACGGTTGGTGTGCAGGTCGGAGGTCAGACATTTACAGAATTAATCATTTTTGACAAGAAACAATCACTTGATGAATTTAAACATCGTGGTAAACTTAGTTTCACTGCAAATGCTTCTGCGGTAATTGTAAAAGCGGCAGCTACCGCAACAAGCAGTCCTTCTGGAGTTGAAGCAAAAGCATATTCTCAGGGGGGAATGCTATTGGAACTTTCTCTGGGGGGATCAAACTTCTTATTTGTACCACCATTACCTAAAACTGATGGCAGGACAGATTCTCCAAAGGAACAGGATGAATCTAAAGAAAAGGAGGATGCAGAAGTAAAAGAAGAGCAATATCAGGAACAAAATCAAAACAAAGATCAGGAAGTTAATCAAGAGTCAATTAATTCAAATGAGGAAACAAAGAAGAAAGGAAGTCAAGAAAGAGATGCTTCCCAGAATGCTCATGAAGGAATTCTTAACAAAGTAAAACACCTGCCTCAATCAGTCGGATCAGCTGCATTGAAATTGGCGCATCAGGGATTAAAAAAGAATGGAAAAGGCTCTGTTATCAAAAAAGCTGGGGACGTGATCTCTGGAATTGAAAAAGAGCAGACCACAAATCGCATACTTCATCATGATATTCAGGGTGCATTGAAGATGATTGAGGAGAACAATCCTGATTTTAAAAAAAAGCTTGATAACGCTTATGCCTATGCTGTTTTTCCTGCCATTGGGAGGGCAAGTTTAGTTTTGGGAGGTAGTTACGGAAAAGGTGAGGTTTTTGAGCAGGGAAGGTTAATTGGATATGCAGGATTGGTTCAGGTGACATTAGGGGTGCAGGTTGGTGGTGAAACAGTTACTGAGGTGGTTGTCTTTTCAGACAAATCAGGTCTTGACCGATTTAAACAGAATAAGTTAGGCTTTGCCGCAAACGCATCAGCGGTTATTGTGAAAGCCGGGGCTGGAATTACAAATAGCTATCAGTCAGGAAAAGTTTACACATTTTCTGAAGGTGGTCTGCTTATAGAGGCTGTGATTGGTGTTCAGAAGTTTATTTTTAAGTCTGCGGCATTAACTCGCGGAAAATCGGTTGAGGATGAAAGTGGTCTTGAGAAAGCTGCATAAAGAACAGAAATATTTCTCATTTTAATTTAATAAAAAAGGTCAATCATTGATGTTTGACCTTTTTTTTTACAACCTGTTCGCATTCGGTCTGCGAATTGCATTTACCATTATTAAGTATAAAAAACAGCGTTCATTTCACTTTAAGCAATGGATTTAACTATGGGGTTTGTAAAAAAAATGATGGTAATCTCAATAGCGTCAGTTACACTGGTTGGGGTTTTATCAAGAGTTCTTAATTTCAGGCGAATTACAGGTAATATGTTGAAGAAAGTCTTATGGTTTATACTATTGAAAAGCGTACAGAACACTATTGAATTGAACAAAATAAAAATTGGATGCTTTATTCAAAAGTATTGGAGGAAAATGTTTAAAAGAAAAGCAGAAACCATCGCCTATTGATTTCTATCTGGACAGATTAAACAGTACTTTACTTGAGAATACCTGTATAGTATTTACAATTCTAAACAATTGATGATGGAATACTAAGAATATAAGGAACTTCTGGTTTTCTTTTTATGGACATTGCGTTTGAAAGATAAATGTTTACATGGGAGGATAATTTGATTTCCGATGATAACAGATCTCATCCGGGAGGGCAATCATTAAGTCAAAAGGAATTTGAAATCCAAAAAAAACAAGCTCAACCTCAACAGCAGGAGCAGCAACAAAATCCACCTCAACACCCCCAACAATCTCAAAATACTCCTCAGCAGCAGGAGGCACAGAATATAAGTGAGCAACCCGTTTCCCGTGAACATACTCGTCAAGTTGTCGCGGAAGCTGGCATGGAGAATCTTCCTGAAGAGCAATACCCTGATGTTCTTCTTGATATACCTAGTATAAAAATTGATGAAATAAAAATCGAAGTGGATAATCTGGAGGCGCAGGTTGCGGTAAGTGCTCAACTGGCTAATTTACTTAAACTCAATGTTGGGGCGCATGTCGTGATCGAAAAGGTCGAAGTTGATATTTTGGGGGTAGAAGCTCAGGCAATTCTTAAAGTACGTCTAAAACAGGTGAATAATATATTATCGCGTGCTCTTGAAACTCTCGATCGCAATCCGCAAATCCTCAATAATCTCCTCAAACCAGTTGGAGAAGCGGTTGGTGAAATAGGTAAAGGTGCAGGAAAAACTGTAGGAGAATTAGGCCCGGGCTTAAGCAAAGCTACAGGAGAGCTTGGTCAAGGATTGGGGAAGACAGTTGGGGAGTTGGGTCCGGGTTTGGGCAAAGCAACAGGAGAACTGGGCTCAGGTTTAGGTCAGGCCACCGGAGAAATAGGAAAAGGAGCAGGCAAAACGGTTGGAGAATTGGGGCCGGGTCTTGGCAAGGCAACAGGAGAACTGGGTCAAGGGTTAGGTCAGGCTACCGGAGAAATAGGAAAAGGAGCAGGCGAAACTATTGGAGAACTGGGCCCGGGACTTGGCAAGACAACAGGAGAACTGGGTTCAGGATTAGGTCAGGCTACTGGAGAAATAGGAAAAGGTACAGGCAAAACCATGGGAGAATTAGGACCGGGCCTTGGAAAGGCAACTAGTGAATTGGGCTCTGAATTGAGTGAAACAACTGGACGGTTCAATAAAGAAGTGGGAAAAAACGATACTGAACAGAGTTTTGATTTTGGAAGGACAGCTGGAGAATTGGGATCAGATATAGGCGAGACAACAGGAGAAATAGGTACAGGGGCTGGGAAGAGTTTAGATAAGCTTACTGAAGAAATCCCTGTTAATGGGCGGCGTAAGAAATAAACGGAAGTCAAGAGGAAGCGAACTGGATGGTAATCGTTACGAACAAAGATAAAAAGTGCTGTTTACGTTTAAAAAGACGATGTATTAAACACATAAACTATGATTGATTTCATAGTTTTTGGATATGATAAAACATTTCTATTTAAATTTCTCTTGAATTTTCTCCAAGTTTGTTAAGACTGTTGACGTTGGGATGATTGTTGAGCTTTGGTAATCTCCTCTTCAAGGACCTGGATTCCACCACTGATCCGTAAGAGTGTCACCTGGAGATCATTTTCTTTTTGATGTAAATTATCAAGTTCCTTTTGACCGGAAGTGTATTGAGACTTAAGTTGCGAGAGACGATCTTCAAGCGGGTTACCCATAGTAATCTCCTTATGTAAAAAGAACTATTTTCCCGTCGGAGGTTCTCTAAGAAAAAAAGAGCATATATTATGCCAGTATAAAGGGCGGACAGAAAGGACGGACTGTTTATTTCTACTTTCTTTCTTTATAATTAGGGACAGACTAATTTTTTGCTTTAATAATAAAATTAGTCCGTCCCTTTTCTTTTCTGGCTTTACGAATTAACGCGATGCACAAATTCTTTCGCTTCTATTCTGGGGAAAAGACAATATTCCCTTGTGCAGCTCAGAAAAAAGTTATAGAAGTGACGGATTTTCTTTGTAGGTCGGGCAAATCGCAGTTTTAAGAAAAGTTTGCTTTTAGAAAAATATCTTACACAGATACACTTTTACTTACCAGTGATTTATTAACAAGAGCGGAAACCGGCGATATTGTCATTCGGAGATATTCGGCAATCACCGAAAGTGGAATAAGTTCTTCAAGATGTGCCTGACTGCAAAAAGCCGCGCGGGCTTCGGATCTTTTGTTCTTTTTGCCTCTTCTGAACAGTTCATCGTTCGTAAAACCATAATCTATACATACTTTAGCTGATAGGGTATCCAACACCACAATGTAATCAGCCTTCCGGTGCTTTCGATTCAAATTCATTTTGTACTTTTCCATGGCATTCTTTACAAAATCAGGAGTGCCGATAACAGCTGGCCAACCCTTGCGGGAACCCGCTATTTCTGTAGCTTCAGTGATAGATAGTTGCCCTGCTTTCGTCATATCATCGTTACACCTCTGTGTCAGAAATCGCAGGTACGCTTCAATAGCACCAGTTTCATTATCTCCAAAGCGGCGAAGACACTCTTCCCGGTTTTGAAACTGCTCTCCACGTGCACCTTTTATCCCCAGAAGATACCCATGACCACACCAAGCCCAGGTTTTCAGCTGCTCAAGAGTTTTGACCAGTCCTGCCCGTAACGGGTTAAGGTGAATATATCTGATCAGTTCCATCGCATAGTCCTGGTCCTGACAAAGAACCGATTTGAACCTGTCCTGATAGAGGTATCCCTTTCTTTTATACTTTTTGTTGTAAAATTGTGCATATCCACTATTCAAAGGGCGCATAAGTTTACTCAAAGGCAGATCACTGGACCTGATCAGTAAATGGTAATGGTTATCCATCAGACTCCAGGCGTAGCACTGAAAATCGCATTTCTTAAGTCCTTTTTCAAATCGGGAAAGAAATTCATTTCTATCCTGATCATCAAGGAAGAGGTCTTTTCCCTCAATGGAATGGGCCATTATATGGTAGAGTGATCCGGGCGATTCCAGTCGCGGCATACGAGGCATTTTTTATTTCCTCCAAATTAGGGCGTGATAATGGAGAAAATAAGCTGCAATATTTATACCGGTTTATTGAGAAGGAAGTTTCTAAAAGTAGCAGTCATTTTGGTAAAAAGAAAGTCCGTCCCTCTCAAATTGGTAAAAAGATAGTCCGTCCCTTTTAAATAAATTAATAACAAAATAGTCCGTCCCTTATCCGCGTGCTTTATCTGAACTGATTAAAATGAGCATTGAAATACTATCTAAATTTTTGAAGTAAAATACCCTCAATCCCTTTTGTAATAGAAACAGTTAAATTATATTTCCATATAAAATTGACCTATGAAAGCTAATGAATATATAAATAAATGTTCGAAATTAAACAGTATCTTTTGCTATATATAGCAGATTCAAATTACTACGTGAATGGGATATTTAGTTGTTTAGCTTAACATTGGGACAGTCATAAATTGGAGCGCTTAAAATGAAAGAAGCTACAGATTTTTGGCCCAGATTGATTCTGGATGAGAAAGATATTCCGGAATCGTTTAGGGATTTCTTTGCAAAGATCTACACAACTCAAACTCCTTTCCCATACACTGTTTTTATCCTTCCGGAAAGATACTATCATCGAAAAGCTAACCCAAAGCTAATCTGCCTTTTCAACGATCGAATTTGTATTGCGGAAAAAGTAAATAAACAGATTAATTCAGTTTGCTTTAATATTTACCAGATCAGCTACTTAGAATTAGGAGTTTTGCTTCTATATTCCTGGCTGAAGATCCACGGTGTAGTTGATGGCCATTTGATCTCAGTTACAGTTGAGTTTAATACTGTCGTTCAGGATTTGTTCAAACCGATCATTGAAAAGACCAGGTTGCTTATTCATCACATCGAACTCTCTATTGATTATGGAATTCAGCTTCAGACGGAACTGCAAAAATTTGATTTTTTAAACCGACAAGATTACAAATATATGAACTACGGAAAAGACAGTCTTATGCCTGGATGTAAAGTAAATCAGATACTCTTTCAACCGGATATACAGGTGAAATATATGAAGTACTTTACGAGGTCCCTTTCATTAGTTCATCAGACAATCTTAACAGATAAAGAGCTCATAATCATTAAAGATGACAGTAGTGATATGAAAATGGATAAAAAGAAAAGATATGGTGGTATTTCGCGTTATATTCCATTACAAAAGATCAAAAAAACGGAATTGATAAGTGATCCTAAAGAGGGTACTCACAGTTTACGAATCTATTTTTCAGAAAATGAAATGATCGAAAGTCTATTTTCTGCACCTATGAAACCGGAACTTGAGTGTTTACAAAAAGGACTCAGGCAGATTGAGAGTTACCTTGCAAAAGTTATAGTGTAAAATTTCTTCTGAGTATACTGTCAATACTATGTACTTTCAGGCAATACACACCAGGGTGTAACTTCTTTACATTCACTGAAGCATTTTTTGAATCGAATTGATCTTGATAGACGATATTCCCCTGCAGATCAAATATTGTTATTGATTTTATAATGCTGCTTGCATTTACATTAAGAATAGAATGACTCGTTTTGAAATCTATAGTGATCGAGTTGATTTCTGGCAAATGATTAGGATTGTTTTTACCTGATATGGCAACTTGATATCCTCCCTGAAACATTGCGTTATATGTTACTGGTGAATTTCCCATAGCAAATTTGTAGAGTTTTGAGGTAGTGATATTTTTCCCGGCTGCATCCGCCCAGAATTGAAAAGTTTGACCAGAATTGGGCATTACTTTTAAAGTGACAGTTACTCCCTGAGGAAAATCACCACTTACGGTTACCAGGCCGGTAGAAGCTTTATTTGGATTGACTGTTACCTTATTGAGAGGTGCAAGCACAGCTGCCAACTTTCCTATCTCTGTAGTAGACGAAAGTTCCCTGATCCCTTCAGCAATCATTCTTGCATTTATGATTGCACCCATTTCCTGAAAATGTGTTCCATCTGAATAACCATCAGGATAATTGGGATATTCGCTTTTTTGTAAACCCATAAAATGATAGTTTGTACAATAAGCCTGACCTACTGATTTCATAAAAGCAGCAGATTTTTTTTCAAGATCAATAAAAGGTACTTTAAGTTCTGCTGCGACATTAATCATTGCACCACGGTAATCAGCACCTTTATCCCTCTCAGTAAAGACTTCCCGCAATGAAGTTCCGTTCCAGGTATTCATATTCATAGGAGATACAAAAACAGGAATTGCACCTTTATCACGCGATTCATTTACATACAGACGCAAATAACTTTTATAGGTAGTAGTGTCTGCATAGCGTTCTTCTTTTGAGTAATCTCTATCATTATGACCAAATTGGATGAACACATAATCACCTGGTTTAAGCTGGCTTTTGACATTGGTTGTCCATCGTCCTTCAACATAAAAACTCTTTGAACTTCTTCCACCGATTGCTGCATTTTCAATAACTACAGATCCGCTTTTAAAGAAGTATGATAACACCTGACCCCATCCAGCCCATGGATACTTACTTTCGGCATAGTTACATACGGTAGAATCACCTATAATGAAAATTTTATAAGCAGAGGACTGAGCGGTGACAAAGGTGATTATACTTGACAGCACAATGAAAGCAATAAGGTGCTTTGCTGATAGCAAAGGCTGAATACGATATTTACTAAAATGTTTTACCCAAAAAGAAACTTTCATAAATCATCTCTTCTATGAAAAATGTGAACTAATGCACCCCTCGTGATACCGATAAGAAACCGTAGTAAAAAAAAGGACCTGAATACTATCTCTTTTTGAAACTAATAAGACCGCGACCGGTTCTAGAATGTTTTTGAAAAAGAATGTGTGAACCTGTTATCTGGGTCGTATTTACTACCTGGCCAAGGGCGTTTACAGAATAGACGAAGCTGTTGTCATGGCTACAGTTACCGGAATTTACAACTAATCTTTTGGGGCTTACACTTGTAATTGGCGACAGCTGGTTACCTTCGGTTGTAAATGGACATGCGGGAAGACCTTCTTTGTTATAGAGATTTGTCGCCGGATTACTTGCATAAGCATAACGGACATATTTAGGTGATGCAACATCATTACAAGATAGAATTATCATATCACCCTGAATCTCGGCACTTGTAGCCCAGAACCATTTTTTATCGCTTCCTGCAACTGCAAACGAAGTAGGAGCCTTATTATCATTAGTCACAAGGCCGCCACCAATATCCCTGAATCGTAAACTAATCTTATTACCATTAATTGTCATTGATTCATACATAGGTCCGCTATAAACAAGATTTTTTTCTCCATAATCCCGTGCTCTTGGGATAAGTGCAAGGCGCTGACCGGCAAGCTGTTTATTACTAAAATGGAGGGAATCACCGGCTTTAAGAACGTCTATAGCCACAACCATTCCTGTGTTAGGAAGCGCTAATGCAAGGCGTTGCCCTTCGCGAATTACCATGTCGGTAGCATTTTCGCCGGCAGTGGTCTGTACCGCTCCATAACCGTTTGCGAGCTGCACATAATAAAAAGGAAAATCACCGATTCCCCATTGTTTACGCCAACCATTGATGAGCAGTTTAAAACGTTCTTCATAGTATACCTGTTGACCAGAGGTACGGTCATTTTCACCCTGCATCCAGACTGTACCGCGCATAGCACATCCCACAATCGGAGCGATCCAGGAATTATAACCTGAACCTGGGACAGGGGCCGATGAGGCATCCTGAGAGGCTATCTCCGGATGTGCAGATACGGTTTGCGGGTCTAACCATGTGCGATCTTTGTTCCTCCTACAGCGGAAACAATCAGACCCACCGCTACTTTGCTCCCAAGTTTTGCCTGTAGTTCTTTGCCGAAGAAAAAACCAAGACAGGAAAGACGGCTGATATTAGTTGCATTTGTACATGTTGCCCAGACATTAGTTGTGGTATAACCATCTTTATTGGCGCTGCTTTGACGCATTGTGTAGTATCTGAGCATTGAATTATTATAGCTGTTTTGAATGCTGCTATAATGTGGATAGTAACCAACGCGAGTATCCATATTTGATTGACCGCCACATTGCCATACTTCACCCATATATACATCAGTAATTGAAATTGTATTGTTACCCTTTATTGTCATTGTGTAGGGACCGCCTTCAGGCATCGGATCAAGGATAACTTTCCATTTACCACTGCTGCTTGTGGTAGCGGTTTTGGTTTGTCCATTGAACTGCACTGTTACAATTTCTCCGCTGCTGCCCTTCCCCCAGATTGGTACAGTAGTATTTCTCTGAAGTACCATTGAATTTGAAAATAGCGTAGTAACACTGACATTTGCATTGATTCCTGCGGCACTAAAAATAACCAATAAAGAGATTATCCCTAATAGATTTACATCTGACTGAAAAAACATATTACGAATTCTGGGCATAAATCTCCTCAAATGAGATGTTTTAGTTGTTCAATTTATCCATTTTCTGCAATCAAAACAGACATAACAGTCTACATTTAGAATTGTTAAAAGAAAAATCGCATATTTATCTTTTAATCTTCTTATATCGTATTAATATAAGAAGAATGGAGGCTTTTATCAAATTTAAATTCGTTCAGATAATTTTCCTCGATTGAGCGGCGGTGAGAGGGATTAATATTTTACATACAATTTATATGTTTTGAAGGTATTACAATACAGATAAATTGTTGTATTCCCATCTTTATTCAGGACAATTGTGGCAATTCTGATTTAATGGACAAACAATTAAGCATAGGGTAAGGAACACTATGCTATTATAGGTAAACATTCGGTTTAGATTTGTTGTTTGTTTAAAGTATAAACGAATTATCCTTATTCATTGGTAATCATTATTGAATTGGTTTGACATGCAATATGAGCAGTTTTGAAGATCTGCTGACAATTTGAGAAAAGTCCATACATCTTTCCTTAACCAAAATGTTAAATAAGAGTTTTCCAGAGATATCGTAGGCTTTTACTGCAAACGCTTTCGCGTTCACAGTTTCAGGAATAGAGAACTGATTGTTAATGACTTTGTAAACTGTATATCCAGATTTTTGTGAAGAATTGTCTACGGTAAACTTTGGGATTTCTGAGGTAAAATTGTCCTCACGTTTTACCAGGGTTCCCCTGGTCACACCGCACTCATTATAGGAATCTATTGCGAAATAGTAAGTTACATTGGTATTCAGGCTTCTGATAATGCAAGTTGTACTATCTTTATTGGTGATCTGATAATTATTGTACAGTTTGTCAGCAGCTATACCAAGGCGAATGATATACCCCTGTGCATCAGAAACTTTATCCCAGGTTAAAGTTGCCATTCTTTTGTCCGAGTTGCTGCGCGCGATACTAAATGACGATACAACTGCTGGCTGATTACAATCTGAATAACCAAATATTCGTAAATCACGGACTGCGAACTTACCGCCTCCGGGCATCGGTCCTGCATTCGTGATTTTAACGAATTGAGTTCTCACCAGAGAGTCTAAAATCACGTAATCATGGGGTATATCCTGGGTATTGGCCGATTTATCAACAAGCATTTTCCATGGGCCATTCGAGTTGTCGGCACATTCTATTTTATACTTATGAGAAAATGACGTTCCTCTGCCGCCAGTATAGGTGATATCCTGCTCAGCAAAATTAACCTGAATCGCTCCGATATCCCGTTGTTCTCCAAGATCGACCTGTAACCATTCTCCGGAATTGGAGGTTGCTGCGCTCCACCAGCTTTTAATATCTTCATCGAATGCGTTGGAAGCTGGTTTTCCAGAGAGTGTCGATGAAGCTACTGCATTTTTTTTGAATGAAAGCAATGCTCCAGGTGCCAGATTACTGGTTGCATCAATCGGAGCTTTTCCGGGGAGGTACTGAGGATAATCACCCAAATAGGTATCGGTATGCAGGATATTTGTTGAGTCAAATGCAGCGGGAAAAATGGCAAGTCGCCGTTCAAACATATACGCCGCTCCAATTGTGACTGTGGTAACATGCCAGTATTTTCCAAAAGCATCGAGGAAGGTACAACTGTGTCCGGTACCGGTTACAAATCCTCCTGGTTTCATGCATATTGGGCTGTTGGTACAAAAAGTAAAAGGACCGCGTGGGGATGATGCGGTATAGCATCCATCGGAGTAAGACCTGAGTTCTGTGCCCGGTACCGCATATTGCAAATAATAGATTCCTTTGTATTTAGTCATCCATGAGCCTTCGATCCAGGAATCTCCTGTCAAATTTTCGTTATTATCACCTGGTACTTCGAATCCATGATCTGTGCGGTTTGATCTTATACAAATGTCTTTACTTCCGGTTTGGGAAAAATTCCTGGATGGATCAGCTTGTATTACATCGATTGTGCCATTTGCTGAACATCCTGAATAGCAATAGAATTTCCCATCATTATCGCGAAACATGCATGGGTCGGCTGTGGCGAGTACTGTTGTAGCCGCAGTGCTCCAGGTTCCGCCTTTGGGATCAGTTGTTTTGAAAAGGTTGGAACCACCTGCAGTAAAAAAGAGTGTGTCGCCAATAGTTTCTACTGTTGGCGCATAGTCGGTTAATTTTATACCTGTTGGGCGGACTAATTTCCAGTTAGCCATGTCTGTTGACCACCAATAACCATCCGAATGTGATGCAAACAGATAATAGTCATTTTTAAAAAAAATGATCCCTGGATCCGCAGCTTCACGATAGGATTCCCAGAAGTTATAATTGACATTGATCGGATTACAGAATGTGTTCTTATACGGGTTGGGCAATGCCGGAATTACACTTTGTACCGTGGTAATGATGAACAATGCGGAAAAAAGTATGAAACGCATACGCTTCCTTTGGCTAAGTTTGTACAATAGTGATTCTGCAATATTGTACTATGAACATTTTCTAACGGCATTTTGTAGCGTTTAAAGAATAATAGGAATTTATCTCCGATGCAATCGATAAGAAATACTTCTAATCAATATACTGAGATTCACAGATATTGTCAGTGAATTCAAAACCTCTCCTGTATAAAGGGATTGCAATTTGAATTTAAATTAAAAATCATGTTCAATTGATGCAACAAAAATGGTGATTGAAAGTTGGTCTCCAAAAGATTGTAATTATAAAGTTGCTAACTGCTTATTTACCTGAATTTTAACTGAAAAATGCTTATTTTATCGCTATTATGTAATTAAATGGTTTTAGGGATGAATTGGTGAATTAATGATTTGAAAATAAATTAACGAAAGGCTTTTTTATGCACAGATCTAAAATGATTATTGCTGCATTTCTTTTGTCCACTGTAATGTTTTTATCTGCTTCTGCAGCTGTAGAAACACCCTTTGAAGTAGGGACATGGGGAAATTTTTGTCAAGCCGCTATTTCGCATACCTTTGATGATGGGACTGGAAATCAATACTCAAAAGCGGTACCGCTGTTTAAAAGCAAAGGTTATAATATGACCCTGTACACTGTTACCAGCGGAGGCATGTTCCCTGGATGGGATAAAGCGAAAAACGCATTTTCACAAGGTGATGAAATTGGAAGTCACAGCGTTACTCATGCAGGTACTATGAGTGATGCTGAATGTAAAACTTCATGGGAAGCAATTACTAAAAATGTTCCTGGCGAAAAATGCGTTTCGATTGCATATCCTAACTGCAATATTCCCACCTCTACAACCAACCTGAAGAACTATTATATCGCCGGACGTATTTGCAGCGGTCAAGTTGAGAATAAAACACCTAGTGATTTTTATAAAATCAGCTCTATAATTGTGGGTCAAAATGGAGCTTCAACTGATATGGATGGTCAGGCAAACTCTGCAGCTTCAAAAAACGGATGGGCTGTTTTTCTTCACCACGGTGTTGATGGGGATCATAGCTTTGCATCAACCTCTTCGACTGCACTTGGAAACCACCTGAACTTTCTTAGTCAAAACAGGAGTAAATTCTGGGTTGAGACATTTGGTAATGTTGCACGATATATAAAAGAGAGAAATGCTATATCTCTTTCAGTACAATCTTCAACAGAAAAAAGCATTACAATCGCTGTTACAGATAATCTGCCTGATTCAATTTACAACTATCCATTGACAATTCGTCGTCCGCTTCCTGATGGCTGGACAACCGCGGTTGTCACACAAAACGGAAAACCTGTTGAAGATTCTATTTTAATGGTAAATGCAAAACAATATGTTATGTTCAAAGCTGTTCCTGATGGCGGTCCTGTGGTTATCAGTAAAGAGCCTACTTCGGTGATAAATAATCTATCCAGGCAATCTATCAATCCTACTATTTCTTTGAGCAATTCCGTCCTGATGATTAATCCTGGTAAATTTACCAGATCAACAATTGAAGTTTCACTTTTTAATCTCAATGGTGCAACGATCGGACGATACACCTTTGCAAAAGGTAGCGGGACAATTAATGTTCCTGTTACATCTTTAACCAATTCGGCATTTTTCATAAAAGCCACTGATGGTATTACTACTGTTACCAGTCGCTGTTTGAAGCAAATGTGATGGTACCCTGAATCAACAGGCCGCTCCGATTGTAATTCGAGCGGTCTGTTCCATACATGTGTTTCGGCTCTTCGGGCCTGATAAAAAAAAACCGTAAAAGTTTTGCTTTACGGTTTTTTTATTCTTAATCACAGTAAATATATAGTGAAATTTACAACAGACTTTCTATTTCTGTTTCGGAGCGGGAATACTATATCTGATTTCCAGTCCGGACATGTTCCTCTTAATCTCATATTGAGGACAAAGATTATAGTATATAAATTGCTTTAGTGTTTATATGAAAAGGGGCTCCCCTTCAGTAGAGAGCCCCTTCAAAAGTAATCAAAAATCATCTACCATATACTTTGAATTCATACATACTTGCCCAATAAGTCCACGGGCCATCATAAATTGTAATGCGAACATACCTGGCTTGAATCGGGGCTGGAGTCGCAGGTAAATTATACTTTTGAATTTGATCCTTATTAGTTTCTGAATTTTGATATACTATGGTTTTCCAGTAAACATTATCTTGGGAGGTTTCAATTGTAAAATTATAACAATCATCACTGACAGAGCCTACCTCAAACTTTATTTCAATATTGGTTAGAGTTTTTAAAGCTCCTAAATCCACTTTCCACCATTGCGGCATTGATCCACTTGAGGCTGCCCAGCGTGTTAAATCGTTTCCATCATTGCAATTTGTTGCTGGATTACCGGATTCACTGGTAGAGGCTGTTGCAGTCTTTCCTGTAGAAATTAATTTGCTTGTTGTTATTACGATAGTATCTGAAACAAGTGATCCTCCAAAACTATTATAAGCTCGAATTCGAAAATGGTACTCGGTATTAGAAGCCAGGTTTGAAATTGTGTATGTTGTAATTCCAGCTCCAACTGTAGCTATTCTGCTAAAATTATTACTGCTCCATGATCGATCAATATAAAAACCTGTTTCATTGAATGAGTTATCAGTCCATGTAAGTGTCACCTGATTTTGTGAAACTGTATCTGCAGCTAAATTCGTTGGTGCTGTTGGTGTTAATATAAGACCAACAGCTGAAACATTGCTTAACCTATTTGGAATCTTTGTCGCATATTGGTAACCAATAGATTTTCCTGTTTGGCTGAAACTTGGGTGAGCATTATAGGGATGAGCAGGGGTTGTCCCACCAATGTGAGCTTGTTGAACAGCTTTCATACTAAACGTATCTAAAAGTTTTGTAACTTTTGTATCATTATTGAATAATCGGATACTCCAATCACATTGGTCAGCAGGATCAATTTTATAATCGAAATCATAAACTATGAGTTTCCCATCACGCGTTTGATCCTGATGAGCCCAGAAATTGCCTCTATAGTCACCGTGATATGTTGTGTCAGCTAAAAAATCGTACAACAATTCTGGTTCTTGAGTAACTGTATTAATACGAACTAAACCTGGTCTTCTGGTACTTGATTCAAAACTTCTTGATGCATAAAGCCACTGTCCATCTGCTGAGAATGAGAAATGTGTAATATTTTCACTATTCCATGTATTGTTACAGAGTTCTCTATTGTAAAATACATTCGAGTTTAAATCGGTAACATAATTTGAACCGATATTATACTTATGTAAACCATAAGCTCTGTTTCCAATAGTTGACTGGTGAATATCATGAAAAAGTATCCAATTCGAGTTTGGATCTACTTGGGTGTGATCGATCCATTGCCCATTTTCTGCATTTGATTCTGAAAGGTCTGTATTCCGTTGAAATTCAAATGTGAATTCAGAAGCAGCACTTCTTGATACATCAATATATATATTTTCGTTATTTGTAGGGTCAATCCGTATATAACGATTATTAAAAGCTGACTTTAAGATAATATGGTCATCTTTATTAATGAGATCACCTACACTTGCACCTACTTTTTCTATTACAAATTTACATCTTTGAAGATTTGGTTCTGTTCCATTTGCTTTCAATACACTACCTAGACCAGCACTGTCGACATTATTCAAATAAAATGTAGTTTTGTATGTCACAAGATAAATTTGATCACCACTTTTTAGGGTATCAAATGAAGCTGTTGAATCCATAATGCTAAAACATTCCCAATAAGGCCAAGAATCGAAACTTCTGAAAGTAGTACTTCCACCAAGGTCCCGCGCACGAATATATGTACCATCTGATGCCTTAAATTTAACAAAATAGTTGGTCATTCTATTTGGAGCAGATAACATTTTTCCATAATTTTTTGTAGCTGAGCAGTTAATTTTATTTGGACGAATAAATGTGTGCAATTCAGCTTTATTTAACTTATTGGCCGAATTGAAACCTATATCAATATACCCTGAAAATGATGTTCCACGAGGTATAGAACCTGCAGTATCATTAAGGCTGAGTTCCAACCCCCACTTAACACCATTAAAGCTACTAATTGGGTCCAAACAGCGTGCTCCATTGATTCCATTTAGCCACCAATTTCTTGTGCCAATTGTATCTCCTGGAGCTGTTGTAACCTGAAATGAATCAACAAACCGGGAATCAGTAGGAGTATCAACATAATTCAAATCTACTATGTATACACAATATACTGTTGTAGCCCCAGTATTTGGCCTTCCTAAACATACGAATTTATTAACATCTGGCAACGCATAAACACCCCAGGTTTCGTATGTAAATAATTTGTAAATTTTTCCTTTATTAGGTCCGCTAATTTTTTGATAATATAATCTGTTTATGCTTCCATAAATATCATCATCAATTTGTATATATGACCCATCAGTATTTCTTGATACTTGTCCACGACCACGCATTGCTATATCCTGAATATTTATTGAAGAATAGAAAAGGGCTCCTGTGTCTGAACCTGTTATATTAGCCGCGTGGTGATATGTTGGTTTGAAATTTCGTGGTTGCGTTGCATCATCAGCTACATGATCGTAAAAACCAACCTTATGAATAATGCTATTCATACATGTGTCTTTTTGTGTTAATGTGTCTGAGAAGAAATCCCGTATTGCAGCAGAACTGATTGAAAAAATAAATAGAATAAAAATTGAATACTTTGTCATAAGTTAATCCCTGTTAAAATGTGAAAGCATTTTACCTTTTTTAAGGATACATAGCGATCGTACGTGCGTGTACCAATTTCCTCCTTTGTTAAAGCATAGCAAATGTATTCCTAATCGTGAAATTGCAACAAAACAGCAATTTTACAAAATCACTTATGAAGGTGTTCGATATTCTAAATACAAATTTTTTGTGTGAAAGGACAAATTCGTTAACCAATTGCAAAGTAATATAAATTAGACATTTACCAATGAAAAGAGAATTGTTGAAAATGCGATTTTGAAAAGTTCCTTATAAAAGGAAAATCATAATTTTCTTGTTAATATGTCAATATTCAAGAGTATTTACCGGTTTATAGTTTCTAAAAGAAATTTATCAAACGTTATAATTACTTTTTCCAGGTTACTGATAGTAACTGATTTGCATGCTGTAATACATCTTAAGTAAAATATCTGTGGTCATCGGTAATCATATCCAATGCGTTCGTATTTTAATATTCCATCGAGTTAATCATAATTGGCGGGTTCGATAAGTTGTAGCGTAACTACTTATATGAAGAAGTTTGTAAATGTACTACAAAGTAAAAAAGAAAAGATTTTATTATGCAAATGATGCTCAGAAAAATATCAAATACTTACAAACGAAGGGTCTGCACATGAAAAGTCGGAGCTGTTTACTTCTGATTTAGATGTGCAGAGAAGAATTGAAACTTCATTAAAGATCAAAAAACTCATCCCGGCGGCCAGCCGAATGCGCGTCCGCTAAGTATATGAACATGAATGTGATGCACACTTTGTCCGGCTTTTTCACCAAAGTTCATTACCAACCGGTAACTGTTCTCGTCAAGACCTTCCTTTTTTACTACTTCACTGATTGCGGAGAAAAGTGACTGAAATAGTCCGCTTTCAGAAGCCGGGACCAGATGAACTCCGGCATAATGTTTTTTTGGTAAAGCCAATAAATGAGTGGGTGCCTGAGGTGTAATATCCCTGACAACCAGAACTGATTCGTTCTCAAAGACAATCTGGCTTGGTATCTTCTTATTTATGATTTTACAGAAAATACAATCATCCATCCGAGGTCCTTTCGTTAAAGTCTTATGTTCTACAGTTCATGCGTCGTGTACTTGTTGGACGTGTAGTGGCTTTTGTTTCATAACGGAATTTGCCACTATTGGCAATGTATAAAAAATATTCACAGAGAATAATCGGTAAATTAAAATGATTGTAGTTAGAAAGATAACAGAAAAGGGGATCAATACATCCAAAAGTCAGAAAAAAAGGCACTGTTAACTGCCAACAATCATCATTTCTTTTCATTCCAGAATTATACTCTTGCAATATCCCCTCAATATAAATAATATAGAAAGAAAAAAGCATAAATCCCTATTTGCATGATTGCTTATTTAATCAGACGGAACCTATTTTTGAAGGCAATGAGTACAATAGCACAAAATCGAAAAGCATATCACGATTACGAAGTTATCGAAAAGGTAGAGGCCGGGATTGCTTTGGCTGGTTCAGAGGTCAAATCAATCAGAGCTGGTAAAATTAACCTTGCTGATAGTTTCGCTCAATGCCTTCATGGAGAGTTGTTTCTGAACAATCTTCATATCAGTACCTATGAGAGGAGCGGGTTGTATACTCCTGATCCTGCCAGGAAACGCAAATTGCTGCTTCATAAACGGCAGATTGCGTATCTTTGCAATGAGGTAGACCGCAAGCAACTTACATTGATTCCACTATCTGTTTACTTTAAAAAACAGTGGGTAAAGGTGGAACTGGGGTTATGCCGGGGATTAAAGAAATATGATAAGCGGCAAAAGATAGCGAAAGAAGAATCAAAACGGCAAATCGCTCAGCTTGTGAGAAATCGTCGGGGGCTATGAGAAGGTATTTTTCAATCAGTCTATTATTTCTGATAATCGGTTTTACTATCTGTGAGGCATCTCAGATATCAATCCGAATCAAACCATTGGATCAGATGGTAACTATTCCATCAGTGGAGGTCAAGGGCTCTTCTCCTTTGGTATCGTTGCCTGTTCTTTGTGAAAAAATGGGATATACCTGTCAATGGAACCGGTATCTTCAGGAGCTGACCTGCATAAAAAAGGGTTCACAAATTGGGTTTATTCAGGATAACCCTTTTTATCGAGTAAATGGAGTAATTTATCAAGCCAGCAGTGCTCCAGTACGAGTTGGTGGCTCCCTCTATCTTCCTTTTGCAATCGTAAAAAATATTCCACCATTTTCAAATAAACTTCAGTTAGATACAGTAGAAAAGAACGTTCATCTTACCGGTTCTGGAGATAAAAATCTGATAGCTGATACTGGAGATAAAAAGAAGAACATTGGTACAGAAGAAAAAAATCAGATCACCATTTATGATAGTAAATATTCAATTGTTTCGGCATCCGTTGAAAAAAAACAGAATGGTACATTATTGTCGATTACCCTTTCTGATTCGCTTCCTTTTGACTGCACCTATTTTTATCCGAATCTCACCATAAATTTTCTTGGTGGTACAATTGATACTCAGAGAGTAAAGCAGACTACCAGAATTGGATTAGTTGATTCACTTTTTGCTTTACAATATAAGCAATCAGCGCAAGTTTCTCTTATCCTTATCCGGGAAATAGAGGAGCCGGTTATCGATTATATTCAGGATTCACGAACACTGCTGATTGCTCTGCGCCAGAAGAAGATAAAAGCAGTAGCACCAAAGAAACCGGCAAATAGTTCTGCAGTAATCGAAAATGAACCTAATTCAGAAGGATTGAAGAGGATTGTTTTGGATCCGGGGCATGGGGGAAAAGATCCCGGGGCGATCGGAATTACTGGTATAAAAGAAAAAGATGTCGTGTTGAGTATTGCACTGAAGGTAAGAGACATGCTGAAAAAGCAGAACCGCTTAAAGGTCCTTTTAACTAGAGAGCGGGATATTTTTATACCTTTAAGTGAGAGAACGAAATTCGCGAATGATAAAAAGGCAGATCTTTTTATCAGTGTTCATGCTGATGCAGTTCCCGGTAATAAAAAACGTAAAGAAAATACGCGCGGTTACAAGATATACTTCTTATCTCAGGCGAAGAATGAAGAGGATAAGCTGGTCGCGATGCGTGAAAACGCGGTAATTGAGCTTGAAGACAGGCCGCAGAATTACAGCAATCTTCATAATGTTTTGATTGATCTTGCTGGAAATGAGTTCCTTAAAGAGAGTCAGGATCTTTGTATTCTGCTTGATCAGAAGTTTGAGTCAACAACTGGTAATAAGATCCCAAAATTACATCTGGGTGTGGGACAGGCAAATTTCTGGGTACTTAATGGTGCATATATGCCATCGATATTAGTTGAAGCGGGTTTTCTTTCAAATCCTTCGGAGGAACAGCTCTTAACTGATCCGAAATTCCAAAATCAGATCGCGGCAGCAATATACAAGGCGATAACAGGTTTCAAAGAAAAATACGAGACTGGTTTATGAGCGATCCACGACCGATTGGAATATTTGATTCAGGCCTTGGGGGCTTAACAGTTGCCAGAGAGATTCTCCGGTTGATGCCGGGGGAACAGCTTATATACTTTGGTGATACTGCACGATCTCCTTATGGTAATCGCTCTGAAGAGGTTATTCGCACGTTTGGAATGCAGAATGCCAATTATCTTCTGGAAATGGATATCAAGATGCTTGTTGTTGCCTGTAATACGGTGTCCGCAGTTGCATTGGAGCAGATTGAGGCTAAGGCAAAAGATATTCCAGTTATAGGAGTTGTTTTACCTGGTGCGCGAGCTGCGGTCTTACGTACAGCAGAGAAAAAAATTGGTGTAATTGGGACAAAGGCAACGATTAGAGCTGGTTCTTACAATAAAGCAATTCAGAGTATTGGTGCGGATATCAAGGTCTATGGAAAAGAATGTCCTCTTTTTGTTTCGTTAGTTGAAGAGGGTTTGCTGGACACGGACATTACGCGTGCTTCAGCGCAGCATTATCTTTATGAACTGATCGATATTGGAGTTGATTGCATAATTCTTGGTTGTACTCATTATTCATTATTAATGGAGGTTATTCAGGGTACTGTTGGTACCCGGATTCAGCTATTGGATAGCGCATTATGGACTGCAAAGGAGACACAGGATATTCTTACCGCGTTCAAGGGATTGTCACCTGAGATCTCCGGAGGACTTTCCAGAAGCAGATTCTCATTTACTGATATTACCTCGGAATTGAATGGTTTGTCATCGGTATTTCTGGGTTGTCCATTACCTTCCATCAATTGTGTCCCCAGAGAAATGGTATACAAATGAAGCTGAGCAGGCTTTTTATCCATATTATAAGAAAGATTATTTACTTTCATCCTCCTGATTATTAGATTTCGAGATTATAGATCCACTGAAATTTTTAGATTCTAATTGATTGTTGATTTAGTGTGTTGTGGATTTTATGGCGTAAATGCCTGTAATTGCAATGTAAACCAAAACATTACTATATAAAAGGAGAATAACATGTCAGGACATTCCAAATGGGCAACCATTAAACGCGCTAAAGGAAAAGTTGATGCAGCTCGCGGAAAACTGTTCAATCGTCTTATTCGTGAAGTAACAATTGCGGCAAGAATGGGTGGAGGAGATGCCGATTCCAATCCTCGTCTTCGTTCTGCAGTGACAAGTGCGCGAGCTGCAAATATGCCGGGAAAGAACGTCGAATCTGCGATTCAGAAAGGTACTGGACAATTGGAAGGGGTAACCTATGAAGAGATTCTCTTTGAAGGATATGGACCTGCTGGTATTGCTGTGATGATCGAAAGTATGACAGATAACAGAAACCGTACTGTCTCTGAAGTCCGTCATGCGCTTACAAAACATGGTGGAAATCTTGGGCAGAGCAACAGTGTCGCATGGATGTTCAAATCAAAAGGGATTATCAGAGTCGCAAAGGATGCTATGGCAGAAGATGCACTGATGGAAGTTGTGCTTGAAGCTGGTGCTGATGATATGTCTCTTGATGGAGAAGAATTTGAAATTCTTACAGCAATGGAAACGTTTGAGAATGTCAGGACTGCACTTGAGAAAGTAAATATCACTCCTGTTTCGGCAGAATTGACAAAAATTCCTGAGAATCCGGTTAAAGTCGAGGGTGAGAATGTCGCGAAAGTGATCCGGCTTGATGGAAGCACTTGATGATCTTGATGATACACAGCATGTGTATGCAAACTTTGATATTTCAGATAGTGATCTGGAGAATCTGGAGAAATGATTATTTTTGGTATTGATCCCGGGACTGCTGTTACTGGATATGGTGTTATCAAGACAAATAATAATTCGGTCACATGGGTTGATTCCGGGGTCATTACCACTAATGCATCAAGTGCGCTTGCTGATCGGCTTGAGTTTATTTATGATAATCTTGAAGATAAAGATGCAGAGTGCATGCACCTGATCGGGTGTGTATTGAAGAGGCGTTTTATGGTAAGAATGTTCATACTACACTTGTACTGGGCCATGCCCGGGGTGTTGCGATGCTGGCTGCAAAGAAAGCCGGGAGCTACGGTTTCGGAGTATGCACCGCGGGAAGTTAAAGAAAGCGGTGACTGGTAATGGAAATGCAACAAAAGATCAGGTTGAGTATATGATAAAGATGCTGTTATCGCCACCGGAGACTCATTTACAAAGTGATGCTTATGATGCACTTGCGATTGCTGTTTGTGATTTTTACAATGCAGGAAAAACTCTTCTGATTCAAAAAGGAAACGCAAGAACTTCATGTAAAAAACTAATTGTAAAGTAATTACAATAATTTACTTACAATTATCTTCCAGTAATATCCTTTTCACGAAAGTTAATCATTGTATGATCGATTATATTCGCGGAATTCTGAGTGACAAAGAAGTGACTCATGTTACCGTTGAGGCGCATGGTGTTGGCTATGGGGTGGGTATTCCTTTGTCAACATACGAAAAGCTTCCTGAGCCCGGGGACGAAGTGAAACTCTACATTCATTACCAGGTAAGAGAAGACGCTCATAAATTGTATGGTTTTTTTACAAAAACAGAAAAAGATATTTTCAGACAGCTGATTGGAATTACAAAAATCGGCCCTAAGGTTGCACTTAGTGTTCTTTCTGGAATTTCAATTAATGATCTTGTACAATAGTATCAATGCTGCTGATCCATCACGGCTTGAGAAAATTCCTGGTGTAGGGCCAAAAACCGCACAGCGCCTGGTGTTGGAACTTAAAGGAAAACTTGGTTCTGTTTCAGTCTTCGACCATCAGACTTTCACCGCGTACACCGATACATTTTGTGAATCTGTAGGTAGTGTCGGGATGAAGCATTTGAAGCAATGATTTCTCTAGGGTATAATGATAAACAGGTATTGAAGGCGCTTTCGCGGGTTGAGCAGACTAGTGGCAGCGGATGCACCTGTTGAGGAATGGATCAGAAAAGCTTTGCAGGTAATATGAATCGAAAAAATGATAGCGTCAATTGATTCAGAACGGGCTTGTCCTGTAGAGGGAAAGATCTTTCGGGAGCCGATTTCTCCGGTTCAGATCTGAGTGGAATTGATTTCAAAGAGTGTACTCTTGTCGGGGCTAATTTCAGTCAATGTAATCTGAGCGGATGCGATTTCAGCGAAAGTAATCTTCAGAAAGCTAATTTTAAGAATGCACACATGAGTGGTGCAAAGATGGTTATTGCAAAAATAGGGGGAGTTCCTTTAGGAAATGTCAAATACACTCTTTTCAGAAATGCAGATCTAAAGCGGGCTGACTTTACTTCCACTAAAATTGAAAAAGCTGATTTTGTTGATAGTGATCTTGAGAGGTGCAATCTGGAAAATGTCATTTTGAGGGATTGTGAGCTTGGAAGAGTTAATTTTGTCGATACAAATATTACCGGATGCGAAATACTCAGGTGCGACTTTTACAATGCCATTTTTAAATCAGCAAAAATAGTCAAGAACAATATAAACGATTGCTCATTTTCAAAGGCAAATCTTGCCGGTGCGCGTCTGGAATATAATGAAATAGACAATTGTAATTATGCCAGTGCGACACTGTGTGAATCCGCAGTCGCCTACACTTTGTTAAAAAATTGTGATCTCTCCGGATGTCAGGCAGCGGATATACAATTTCAGAATTGTGAATTGGAATATGTCTCTTTTGAGAAAGCGATGCTGGAAAACAGTCGCTGGCTTGAATGTAAAAATATAAACAGCAATTTCAGAAGTGCGATACTTGAGAGAGCTGTCGTACAGGGGGGATTCAAGCGTTCAGATTTTCACGGTGCAATGGGGCAGTTTACTGTAGGTGATAAGGTATGAGTGAGCAGAATGAAAGCCGGATTGTTTCAGGCGAGAACCGTGAGGATGATGAACAGCTTGATGCGTCTTTGCGGCCAGAGCATTTTAGTGATTTTGTCGGTCAGGACGCGATAAAAGAGAATTTGACCATTTTTGTTGAAGCCGCCAAAAAAAGAGGCGACGCTTTGGATCATGTGCTTTTCTGTGGTCCGCCGGGCTTGGGAAAAACAACTCTTTCACGTATTCTTGCAAGCGAACTGGGTGTCGGCATTCAGATAACTTCCGGGCCGGTGCTTGAAAAAAAAGGCGATCTTGCCGGAAATCTCACGAATCTTGGTGAACGGGAGATACTTTTCATCGATGAAATTCATCGGTTGAATCATGTGGTTGAGGAGGCGCTTTATCCGGCGATGGAGGATTTTGTTTTTGATATTATGATTGGTGAAGGACCTGCCGCAAGGGCAATCAGATTGAGTCTGAAGCCATTTACACTTGTAGGTGCTACCACAAGAGCTGGAATGCTTACTTCACCGATGCATGCACGGTTCGGGTATGTATGCAGGCTCAACTATTATACTGCTGAGGAACTTCAGACGATAATATTGCGTTCTGCAAGTATTCTGGGTATCGAATGTGAACCCAAGGCTGCGCTTGAGCTTGGAAAACGCTCTCGTGGTACTCCGCGTATTGCAAATAGATTATTACGGAGGTGTCGGGATGTTGCTCAGGTCAGAGGGGATGGAAAGATATCGGTTGCAGTTATAGATAAAACTCTTTCTATGCTTGGGGTGGATAAAAACGGTCTAGATGAAATGGATAGAAAAATACTGCTTTCTTTGATTGAGCATTACAATGGTGGACCTGTTGGTTTAAATACACTTGCCGTTGTTGTCAGTGAGGAGCCGGATACAATTGAGGAGGTTTACGAGCCATTTCTAATTCAATCTGGATTTCTCAAACGTACGCCTCGTGGTCGGGAGGTGACTTTGAAAACATACAAATATTTCAATATTGTTCCCCCGGGGGCTCAGACTTCTCAACAGAACCTCTTTTTACTTTCAGATGAGGAAAACTCTTAAACTGTATTCTGTAAGGAGCGTATATGAACTGGCTTGAAGTTGGTAGATTTCTGGTTTTGGCAGGTGTAATTCTTGTTGTGCTTGGAATGATCTTTCTGGTATCTGATAAGCTTCCTTTAGGTAAATTGCCTGGTGATATTCAGATCGGAAGTGGAAAATTTAAAATTTACATCCCTATTGCTACTTCAATTCTACTTAGTATTGTTTTAACATTGATTCTGAACTTTTTTTCTAAAAAATAGCTCAGGAGAGTATATGAAACGTCTATCGATTCTGGTCAGTGGGCGGGTTCAGGGAGTGGGATTCAGATCTTTTGTAGAGGATGTTGCGGAGCAGGCTGGAGTGAGTGGTTGGGCCAGAAATACAATGGATGGTGATGTTGAGATTGAGGCTCAGGGTGAAGTGTCGCAATTGGAAATTTTTGAAAGCAGTATAAGAGAAGGCCCGACGCTTGCTTTTGTAAGGGGGTATCAAGCCACTGAGATACCTATAATCGAGAATGAGACGGAATTTCGTATCCGTTACTAAAAAAGCAGGAGGGGACTATGAAAAGGAATGATCTCATTTCATTACTCACCGCTATTGGAATTTGTGAAGGAGTTGGAATTGCAGGCAGTCTTTGCACAGCTGAATCGGTTTCCACCTGGTATTCGACATTAAAAAAACCTTCCTTTAATCCTCCATCGAGTGTTTTTGCTCCTGTTTGGACTACGTTGTATGCATTAATGGGGATTGCATCATATTTGATTTACAAGAAAAAAAATGAGTGTGGTGCACCAAAAGCTCTTTTTATTTTTTCACTACAGCTTGCCTTAAATCTCTTATGGTCGGTTCTGTTTTTTTGTATGAGAAAGCCGTTTTTTGCTCTAATCGAAATAGTCGTTTTATGGATTGCAATCTTAGCAACAATTTTTTCATTTTGGAACATTTCTAAAAGAGCCGCAATTTTATTAATTCCATATTTGGCCTGGGTTACTTTTGCTTCGCTGCTTAATTTTGAAATATGGAGATTGAATAGGTAAGGTATTCTTCGACTTTCGAAGACTCAAGCTCAGGGTTATACAGCGGGAGCTCAGTTTTTTGGCTTCCGATTAGTCTGAGTCCAGAGTCTGCGAAGGAGCGAAAACTGGTCATATGTTCTGGGTTTACATATTGAAATGTTCAGATGGTTCATATTACACAGGACACACTGATAATATTGTAAGATGCATGCATGAGTACCCTTCGATTCTCGAGGACTCGAACTCAGGGTATTCGAGCGAGCGTGAAACCATAACTACAAACTCGAGTATAAAGAATCAGAAAATCCATTCACACAGAAAATTTTACGCTCTCATACCCTGATAGAAAATGGTAAAACTCCTGCGAGAAGATGCTGAAACTCTGCAAGAAATTTAAAAAACAACTGCAAGAACAGCTGAACCTTCTGCGAGAAATCGAAAAAACTCCTGCTAAGGTACTCTAACCTCTTGCAAGAGTATTCAAATCCTTTGATAGAAAGTGGTCAAAATCCTGCGAGAAGATGCCAAAATTCTGCAAGAAACAGCTGAATCTCCTGCGAGAACAGCTAAACCACCTGCGAGAAATCGAAAAAACTCCTGCGAAGGTACCCTAACCTCTTGCGAGAATATTCAAATCCTGTGATAGAAAGTGAATAAATTCCTGCGAGAAGGTGCTAAAAACCTGTAAAACAAATAGTTATTATGAGACTGGATTTTCTTATCTCCGTTTAGTCTGAGTCCTGAGTCTGGCGAAGGATCGAAGACTGATTATCAACTACCCTTCGACTCTCGGAAGACTCGAGCTCAGGGTATGCGAATGTGTAGTTAAACTGGTCATATCTTAGAACACTGAAAACTCAGAGCTAACGGTTGTTTCGAGCTTGCATTCCCGATTTCCGAAAAGTCTGAGTCCTGAATCTGGCGAAGGATCGAAGACTGATTATCAAATACCCTTCGACTCTCAAGGACTCGAGCTCAGAGTATTCGGACCGAGCGTGAAAACCATAGCTACAAACTCAAGTATAAATAATCAGAAAAACACCAGGCGCAAAAGGCTAACCTATTGATGTCTGTTCCGGATAAGAATACTGCTTTGATTATTCTTTAAAGAGATCGTTTTTACTGCGAGCGACACCCGGTTTTCCTCATTAAGTGCAGACCAATAGGTGTTAAGAATCTCTTCAGGGGTGCCAGTACAAGGGAGCAGCAGTGGATCGCCAGAAAAACTGGGGAGCGGGTTACCGTCACCTATATACGTTGTCAAACAATATCCAAATCCGCTTTGAGGGAGTGCAGGCCTATAAAAATACCGATCCGAACAACTTGAGTCGACTGAATTAGCTTTTAGAATGCTGAGTGTTACTACAGGAAATAGGGATCGAGTATCAATTATACCGCTGATTCGTGGGGTGAAATTAGGCGAATCGGGTTCACGGTCACGGCTCATAAGTGCATCTTCAAAGGTTTCGCCTTTTTGAATTGAATTATAGATTGTACGGGTTTGGTCGCCATTACTTACCATATATATACCAGGGAGTTCAAGCATTGCATCATAGATTATAAGGCTGGGATCGGTGAGCAGGCTCAGATCGACCGGTTCGGTGCGCAGTGTGGTATTATCTATTAAAAAACGTCTGTTTCTGCTGTTAGTACTTCTGCCCATAATCCAGTAGATTATTTGCCATGTTGAAGTATCAGATTTGCCGATTACAATACCGCGGCCGGGGTAGGGGTTTTTCTGAATTTTTTCAAGTAGATTACTCATTGCTAAATCTTTAGGACTCATCGATGCTCCTTGTGGAAGTTTTGTGACCATAGAAAATGATATGCAGCAGGGGACTGGTCAAGGATAGAAATCACTGTACCGCAAACCGCTCAAAGAAAGCTCTTTGATTCTTTGATCCTTCAATGATTCAGGACAGGATTCTGGGTGAGCGGTATAAGACACTTTCCATTCTAACAAAGTAGAATTAGAAATTAATAGTCGTGCTCTCCAAAATGATCTCAGAAAAAGAGTCAATCTCAATTTAAAAAAATGTAATCAGATTATTAATTTTTTTTGGTGAATATTTTTATTGGATAACTCTTTTTTTTGCTATGTTCCACCGCAATCAATCATATTGTAGTTCTTTTGACATTTTTGTGAAAATTAATGCGTTTTGTATAAAAGTATGTGTTAAAATTTTACAAAGATGTGACGATTTTAGGAAACTATTCGTAATCCGGCAGGTCGAATAGTAAGTGGAATAAAAAATGCGTGAGTTTTGATTTTCTGCGAAGAATTAGTCTTTGTAAAAGAAAATTGTTTTAAAAAATTAATAAAGAGGAAGAATTGCATCTATGGCCAAGCACCTGGTAATTGTAGAGTCACCAGCAAAATGTAAAACCATTTCCAAGTATCTTGGGAAGGATTTTGCGGTGCGAGCAACTATGGGCCACATTATCGATCTCCCGGAAAAGGAGCTTGGGAGTTGATATTGAGCAGGATTTCAAGCCCAAGTATACCACATCAAAAGGTAAACGACGAATTTTGAAACTGCTTAAAGATGAGGCCTCCAAAGCGGATGATATATTTCTGGCACCCGACCCTGATCGCGAAGGGGAAGCTATTGCCTGGCATGTTGCAGAATCTATTAAAAGTGACAATATGCCGATAAGACGTGTGTTGTTCAATGAGATCACCAAACGTGCAGTGCTTGCAGCTATCGATAATCCAAGAGAGATCGATATGAACAAGGTAAATGCTCAGCAGGCCCGACGTATTCTTGATCGAATCGTAGGATATCAGGTATCACCGATTCTTTGGCGAACGGTTTTCAGAGGCTTAAGTGCAGGACGAGTACAGTCGGTTGCTTTGCGGCTTATCTGTGAACGTGAAGAGGAAAGTGAAGGCTTTCATTCAAAAGGAATTCTGGTCGATCCAGGGGTTGTTTGATTATCAGGGAAGCGCTTTTTCTGCGAAACTACTCTCTGTTGATGGAAACAAGGGTGATAGTGATAATGAGAAGCCTCTGATTCCGGATGGTGCAAGTGCAAGGCACTCTTATTGAGCGGTTGAAATCAAAAAATTTCATAATAAAAGATGTTACCCGTACTGAAAAAGAACGCAAACCATATCCACCATTTATCACTAGTACGCTTCAGCAGGAAGCAGCGCAGAAAACTTGGGTTTTCTGCTGCGAAGACGATGATGATTGCGCAGCAGCTTTATGAAGGTTTGGAGCTTGGTGATCTTGGGTCATTTGGTCTTATTACCTATATGAGAACGGACTCTACTCGTATTGCCGAGGAAGCTCTTAAGGATGCCCGTACTGTTATTGGTTCACTTTTTAGTGAGCGCCATCTGCCAAAAGCTGTCCGAGTCTACGGAAAAATAAAAATGCACAGGATGCCCATGAAGCGATCAGGCCATCGCAGGTTAATGTCGATTTCGCACCTGACAAGAGTGAAAGATTATTTGTCTAAGGATCAGTATCGTCTTTACGATCTTGTCTGGAAACGTTTTCTTGCTTCACAAATGGAAAATGCGATCAGTGATTCTACACGAGTCGATATTGACGGTGATGGGTGTATATTCCGTGCAACTGGCTCAATTATAAAGTTTGATGGATTTCTGGCTCTTTACGATGAAAGCACCGATGATGTTGCTGAGAATGGTGACAAGGAAAACGAACGTCTTGCCGGATGTTCAGCCAAAAGCATCCGGTTTCTCTGAAAAACTCTTACTGATAAACAGCATTTCACTCAACCTCCACCTCGATATACTGAGGCATCACTTGTTCGGGAGCTTAGAGGATAAGGGTATCGGACGTCCAAGTACTTATGCACAGATTATCGATACTTTGAAAAGACGAAAATATGTGGAGCTTAGAGAGCAGGCGTTTTATACCGTCTGAAGTCGGTTTCATGGTTAAGAATATTCTGGTGAAGGAGTTCCCGGAGGTTTTTGGGGTCGGATTTACTGCTGATATGGAAACATTCTCTGGATAAGGTGGAACTTGGTGATGCTGACTGGGTACAGGTCTTAAAAGATTTTTATGGACCATTCTCCGGAAGACTTGCAGGAGTAAAAAAGAGTATTAAAGATTTAAGAGCCCAGAATCAGGAAATTACGGATCGCAATCTGTCCGGAATGTGGTGAACATCCACTGGTTATTAAATGGAGTCGCAATGGTAAATTTCTCGCCTGTCAGGGATTTCCTGCCTGTAAATATACTGAGCCACTGGAAAAAGTAGAAGCTGTTCAGACTGAGGAAAAGTGCGATAAATGTGGCTCGCCTATGGTAATTCTTACTATCAACGGAAATCGCTTTTTAGGATGTTCCAAGTTTCCTGAATGTAAGAACACAAAATCATTATCGACCGGGGTACACTGTCCTCAAGCGGGGTGCAGCGGAACTCTTGTCGAGCGAAAAACCCGTCGGGGTAAGATGTTTTACGGCTGCAATGCCTATCCTCAGTGTACATTTGCGACATGGGATCGGCCCATTGATCAGAAGTGCGGTCACTGCGGGTATCCGATTCTTGTTCAAAAAGAAACAAAACGTAAAGGAAGTTTTCTGAAATGTCCTTCGTGCAAAGATGAGCTGATACTTCCCGGGCAGGCGCAGCAGACAGAAGTCGTAAGTGAAGAGTAGGAATGTTGCTTTCCTCTGGTACTTGCACCTCTAATTTTCCGGGGATGAGAGCAGGGCTTTCTCCACGGGAGTGATAAATATGTAACTATCAACCAGGGGGAGTGCTTTAAACAGCATTCCACTGGTTAATTTATAAATAAAAACCTGATGATTATTCAAAATACAAATTAAGTACGCATTGAATACTGATAGATGGGAATTAGAAAATGAGATCCCCCAGGGACATTAGCATCATACTAATGTTTTCAAGTAACGTTTCGCTGATGGTGAACCTGTTGTGGCAGATCGGAAAAAATAGTAAATATGAGTAAGGTTGCAGTAATTGGGGCAGGTTTGGCGGGCAGTGAGGCTGCTCTGGTGCTGTCAAGAAACGGGATAGAAGTATCTCTTTTTGAAGCGCGTCCTTTGAAAATGACTCCGGCTCATTCGACTGGTTTACCTGGGGAGCTTGTCTGTTCGAATTCTCTAAAATCAAAGGAACTGCCTTCCGGGCATGGGCAGCTTAAGATCGAACTGGGGATGCTTGGCAGTCCGCTTCTGGCGGCAGCTTATAAAACGGCGGTTTCAGCGGGAAGTGCACTCGCTGTGGACAGGGAAAATTTTTCAAAAGATATTTTGGAAAGAATCAGTGCAGAATCACGAATTACTCTTGTTCGTCAGGAGGTTACATCGCTTCCGGAAGGCTTTGATCTATGTATCATTGCTGGCGGACCGTTGGCTTCTGAAGGTTTATGCAGCTGGCTGGTAAATGAATTCAGTGCAGTTTCCCTGAATTTTTACGATGCAATTGCGCCGATTATCGCTGCAGATTCAATTGATTACAATATCGCTTTTTTTGCTTCACGGTGGAAGGAGGGAGAGGGTGATTATCTGAATTGTCCTTTTAATGAGGAGGAGTATAAAAGGTTTTTCGATGCACTTACACTGAAGCAGACAAGGTGATTGCGAGAAATTTTGAGAATGAGAATTTTTTTGAAGCTTGTTTACCGGTGGAGGAGATTGCTTCACGGGGATATCAGTCATTAACATTTGGACCATTGCGACCGATTGGTATCGATGATCCGAGGAGTGGGAAGATGGCCCTTTGCACTGTGTCAGTTAAGAAAAGAGAATCAGGCTGGTGAGAGTTTCAATATGGTCGGTTTTCAGACACGTCTGACTATCCCTGAGCAGAAAAGAATATTCAGGATGATTCCGGGTCTTGAAAATGCAGAGTTTTTACGTTTTGGGAGTATTCATCGTAATACCTATATGGATTCACCCCGGCTGCTTTCGAAGGATCTCTCGTTTAAAAATAAGCCCAGATCTGTTTTTGGCAGGGCAGTTGTGTGGAAATGAGGGATACACTGAGAGTATTGCAACAGGACATCTTAGCAGCACTTTTTGCGTGCAAAGCGACTTGATGGGATCACCTTTATGTCCACCTCCAGATGTTACTGCGTTAGGAGCGCTTCTTAACCATGTTACATCATCGCCGGTTGAACCTTTTTGTCCGAGTAATGTTCATTTCGGTTTATTTCCAGCTTTGGAGCAGGGAAGTCGAAAGCGAATTGGGAAAAAGGAGAAAAAAGAGACTACTTTGTAAACGGGCTGGAATTGCATTGGAAGAGTGGAAAAAAATGCACTTGAAAAGTATTTGTATAGCTGATATAAGGATTTCGTTTTAGAATGGAATTCATTTTGAAACAACTGATAATTTGAATGGCCTGTATTTTGAAGTAAGATAGTTTGACTTATAAATCTCTAAGTAGTTATTTTTATAGCGACTTTGATTTTAATTGCGATCTACCGGAAAGGGGCAAATGTTAAGAGAGGCTGTACCGGGGAAGATCCGGAAAAATAAAATTTATCTTGGTCTGCATGTGTTAAGGAGGAGCGATTACATGGATACACCGTTAGTCGAGATGATTGTGCGTGCAGGGTGGGTGGCACGTCTCATTATACTGGCTCTGCTGTTTTTCTCTTTTATCTGCTGGGCTATTATCTTCAACCGGCATGTTTGTACTGGGCAGGATTGCAAAAGGAAATAGGGTTTTCAAAGCAAAATTTGGCATCACTGTCCAGTATTGCTGATATTGAAAAGATGGATGCAAGCTCACTTGGAGGCTCCAGTGGCGCAAATTGGCAAAAACGGTTCTGTTGAATACAGAAGAATTATTGAGGATGCAAGGACTCATACGGGGGTTAAGGACTGGTCGTTCTTTTTGCAGAGTCAGTTCGCTATGGCATCTGAGCATCTGGAGAGTTCGTTTATCGGGCTGTGTCAACATTTGATAGGGGTGTCTTTTTTCTTGCGATGATGAGTAGTATTGCACCATTTCTGGGGCTGCTTGGGAACGGTCTGGGGAATCATGAATGCATTCTTTGATATCGGTAATCAGGGATCGGCAAGTCTACCGGTGGTTGCTCCGGGTATTGCCGAGGCGCTTATTACCACAATTATGGGATTGGCTGTTGCAATACCGGCTCTTTTCTTTTTCAATTATTGTAATCATCAGATCGAGCGGATTGAAAATGAGATGGATGAATTTAAAGAGATACTCTTTGTAAGGCTAAAACGTGAAATTTTCGGTTTATTCTATTCTGAGCAGCAAACCGCACGTCCTCAGTCACCGCAGCAGAGGTTATAAAAACGGAGAGTGGAATATGAGTAGACGAGAAAGAGTTCGATGACGTCAAGTCAATCAGCGATCTGAATCTTGACGAATCTTATTGATGTCGTATTTGTGCTGTTGATCATCTTTATGATTACGGCACCGATGATGACTCAGGGGGTTCAGGTTGATCTTCCAAAAACTGATTCGGAAAATGTCGAGGCAAATCAATCAATACAGGTGTCAATTAATGGGCGTAATGAGATTTATATTGATCAGGAAAAAGTGACATTGGTTGATTTTCAGAAGACAGTTTAGAGAGGCTTTTTCAGGCCGGACTGAAATACCTGTTTTTGTCAATGCAGACAAAAAAGTACCTTATGGTTTGGTCGTCAGAGTAATTTCTGACATTCAGAAAGCTGGTGTTGTGAAACTTGGTTTTCTGACTCAGCCGCTCGATGCAACAGGTGGATTCTGATGAATTATTCTATTGCTCCATACATTAACAGAGATGTAGGCAAGGGAATATCCTTCTGGTCAGTTATAGTTATTTCTATTGTGTTCCATGTTGTTTGTTTGGTTGGGCTTCCTATAATGGGGTACATGCTTTGGAGACCTAAGAAGTTTGATCGACCAAAGACATTTCAGCTGGTGAGTTTACCAGTGCCACCCAGTACACCAAAGAAAGCGATTGTTTCTAAAGATGCTCCAAAGCAGCGAATTGCCCAAAATAAACCTGAGCCGGCAAAAGTCCCTGGACCAGCTTCGAAGGTTAAGGATACAAAAGCACCTTCCAAAAATGAGGCTGCGCAGAATGATGAATCTCTTGACGAACTGGCCTCACTGCTGGAAGAAATACCCGCTCCGGCACAGGTAGCTGCCATTGGCGATTTTAAGTATCCCTGGTATCTTACCAATGTTCAGAATAAAATTCAGCGCTACTGGAATCCTCCTTCTGAGAACAAAAAATTGAAAGTCATTGTCGCTTTTACGATATTTAGTGATGGTAGTATTTCTGAGCCAACCATTTTTAAATCCAGTGGTGATAAGACTCTTGATAATCTTGCAATCCGGGCGGTTCGGCTGGCAGCACCTTTTGGTAAGCTCAGTGTTGGGTTTAACAGTAAGAGTGTTGATATTAATGTAACTCTTAATCCAACCAGGAATTGATTTATATGAAAAGATATGTTCTCTTATTTGTATTCATTGCAGGGATAGCATCTTTGATCTATGCCGAAAAGTTTGATCTGGAAGTTTATGCAAGCAAGTTTGACAGTATTCCGATAGGTGTAATTGAGTTCAAATCTACAAATGGTAAGCAGATAGCTGATAATCAGCCTTCGTCGGTAATTGCCGGGGATCTTGATTTTTGTGGAAGGTTTCATGTGGTATCAATGCAGGCCTATGACAGTGCTTCATTTGTTGCTGAGAATGCGGGGATTTATATCGATGGCGATTATACAATCGATGGGACATCAATTTCTCTCAATTGTAATCTGCGGGATGTGGCTACGAAAGAATTGATAATAGGTAAAAAGTACAAAGGCGATATTAAACTTGTCAGGAACATGGTGCACAGGTATTGTAATGAGGTTGTCGAGATGCTTTTTGGTGATCAGGGCATTTTCGAGAGCCGCTTTGTTTATGTTTCTTCTTCCGGAAAAAATAAGAATGTTGCGATAATGGATTTTGATGGATACAATCAGAAAACATTGACAAATAATGGTTTCATTAACCTTTTCCCCGCTTTTATTTCTAAGAGTGGAATAATCTGGACATCATATCTCAAAGGCAGGCCGAATCTTTATACAGGATCGACTCTTGATGGTTCGATAAAGGCGTTTTTATCCAGCAGGGGTATAGAGACCTCACCCGATGTTAATCCGATTGATGGTACTATTGCGTATGCATCATCTAAAGGCGGGAATCTTGATATTTACACTTGCAGTCCTGATGCAAGTAACGTCAAACAATTGACAGTTGCTTATGGAGTTGATACTGCGCCATCCTGGTCTCCCAATGGTTATCAGATCGCCTTTACATCAGACCGTACTGGTAATCCGCAGATTTATATAATGGATGCAGATGGAGCAAATCAGCGTAGAGTCACCTATGAAACAAAATATTCCGATTCGCCATCCTGGTCTCCCAAAGGAGACAAGATTGCATATATGTCAATGAACGAAAGCGGCAGATTTGATATTTGGATTGTCAATTCAGACGGTTCCGGAGCTGCTAAAGTTACTAATCTTCCAGGGACAAGTGAGAACCCCACCTGGTCGCCGGATGGTTCTCTTATCGCTTTTACCAATGCTGTTGGCGGGAAGAGCAATTTGTATGTAGTAAAATCGGATGGAAGTAGAGTTCGTCAAGTTAGCTTCAGTGGAGATGTAAAAATGCCGGATTGGTCAGGATATTGATTTTTCAGGAGGTATTATGATGAGAGTGTTATCAATATTTTTTGCGTGTGTAATGTTACTTTCTATTATCGGATGTCGTAAACAGACTTCACTGGTACAGGATACTAATAAAGCTGATACATCTTTTCAGGAAGTCAATCCATTTTCCAATGTCGATACATCGGATGATGCGACATTTAAAGAGGCCGTTCTTTCAGAAGAGCTGGCTCAAAAAGTAAAAGAAGCATTACAAACGATTTATTTTGATTATAACAGTTTCCAGTTGCGATCTGATGCAATTGAACGGTTGCAGAAGATAGCCACATTTCTGAAGGAAAATTCCGGTCTTCGCATTCTGGTTGCGGGGCATTGTGATGAGAGGGGTTCATCTGAATACAACATGGGGCTTGGTGAAAACCGTGCAAAGGTTGTTAAAGAGTATCTTTTAAATATTGGTGTTGAGCCGATCCGTGTTGAAACAACTTCATTTGGTAAAGAACAGCCTGTAACGCCAAATTGCCGCCAGGAAGATTGTCATTCACAAAATCGGCGTGGTGAATTTAAAGTACTGGCCAGATAGGCTGATTACTATTACAAAGGATTTATGCTATGATTCGTTTATTCGTAAGTATTTTTACAGGAGCAGTATTGATTTTTCTTATGGGGTGTTCCAATCTGACTATGCTTAGAACTCAGGAATTACGTGCAATTCAGACCAAAGTGGATTCTCTCTCAAATGAAATGACTGGTTTACAAAAAAAGGTACTTGAGGAGCAGAAGTCGCAGAGTGAAATGATTAGACTTTTGAGAGCTGATCAGCAAATCCGATTCAACGAGCTTGATAGGAAAGTCTCTGTTATCGATGGTAATTTATCGGAAAATCAGATGCGCCTGTCAAAAATCGATGAGAAAACCGCCCAGGTGCAGAAAAAAATCGATGCCCGGCTTAGTGCTGATTCTGTAAATGAGAGCAGTAAAAATTCGGAAGCTGAAAAACTCTTTCAAATCGCAATGAGTGATTTCAATGCTGGCAGGTTTGATATTGCAATAAATAGCTTCAACGATCTTATTGCCAAATGTCCTAATTCTCCTATTGCACAGGATTCAGAGTACTGGATTGCAGAATGTCTTTATGCTAAAAAACAGTATGCCGAATCTGAAAAGGGATATATATCTTATATCAAAAAATATCCTCAAGGCAACAAAATGTGCGTTTCTCTTTATAAATTGGGGCTGGTATATGAAAAACAAAATAAAGACAAATCAAAAAACATGGTTTGGAAAAAACTGATCGAACAGTGTCCTGATTCTCAAGAGGCAAAGGTTATTGAAGCTCAGATGAGATAAATCAGCAGATGAGATACATTCCTGAGCAGTAATGGTTTAAGGGGATTGTGATCTCTTATGAAAATCTTTCTTTGTGGTGATGTTATGACTGGAAGGGGAATTGATCAGATCCTTCCTCATCCTGTCAAACCTCACTTATACGAACCATATGTAAATGATGCCCGGGAATATATTTCCATTGCTGAAAATGTAAATGGCCCGATTCCTCGAAAAAACGATTATTCCTATATCTGGGGTGATGCACTTTCTCTTTTAGATCATGAGCACCCTGACACCCGCCTTATTAATCTTGAAACAAGTATTACCCATTCTGAAAATTATTGGCCAGACAAGGGCATTAATTACCGGATGAGTCCTGAGAATATTGATTGTATTACTAGTGCAGGAATAGATTGTTGTGTTCTGGCAAATAATCATGTTCTTGATTGGGGGTACGATGGATTATCCGATACTTTAAATAATCTGGACAGAGCTACTATTAAACACGCCGGCGCTGGTAGAGATCGTTTTGAATCAATTATGCCAGCAGTAATTGAAACTATTTCCGGTAGCAGGCTGATTGTATTTGCTTTAGGTAAAGAAAGCAGTGGCATTCCTGATGAATGGGCATCAAGCGACAATAAACCCGGAGTTGCTCTGTTTGAAAGTGATCCAGATTGGTACTTGAAAACAATCGCTGATTATATAAAGCGAAACAAACGGGAAAACGATATTATTTTGCTTTCGATTCATTGGGGAGAGAACTGGGGATATGAAATCCCTCGTGATCAGATTGAGCTTGCTCATGCTGCGATTGATTTTTGTGGAGTTGATTGTATTCACGGTCATTCATCGCATCATCCAAAAGGAATCGAAATTTACAAAAACAAATTGATTTTTTATGGCTGCGGGGATTTGATTAACGATTATGAAGGAATTTCGGGATATGAAGATTTCAAAAGTGATTTATCCCTGATGTACATCGTTGAATTTGCTTCTAAGGGAAATCTGCGGGAATGCAAAATGTTTCCTATGAGAATACAGCGTTTCAGTCTTAAAGCAGCAGGTGAATCGGGATGTAAATGGTTTGAAAAAAATTACAGAAGCTCTGCAAAAATCAGGGGAACAGATGTAATTGTAAACGATAGCAGATCGTTAACCCTTGTTTTGTGAAATAGTATTTCTTTCAAATGCGGATCTGATTGTTTTCAGCAGATTGTCGATATCAACCGGTTTGATCATTAATGTGACAATTTTCGACTTATCTAATTTCTCTTTGCTGTACATGTCATTATAGCCAGTACAAAGGATGATTGGCAGTTCAGGAAATGATTTTGATACTTCATTAACCAGATCCAAGCCGCTTACTTCAGGCATAGTCAGATCAGTAATAAGGAGATCTCCTTTTAATTTTCCGGATTTGATCATTTCGAGAGCCTGTTTACTGTTTGTAAAAACATGAGTGCCATACCCGTGTTTTTTCAAAAGGGCATTAAGGCTGCCGGCAACCACTTCTTCATCATCAACTATAATAATATTTTCGTTGCCATTAAGAATGGAAATTTCTGTTGTAGAGGATTTAATAACATTACCTTTAAATAAAGGAAAATATATTGTAAAGCAGCTGCCTTTGCCATATTCACTTTTAAAGCGGATAAAAGAATTCAATTCTGTTACAATACCATGGACTACCGATAATCCGAGTCCTGTTCCCCTGTTATTCTTTTTAGTAGTAAAGAAAGGATCAAAAATATGTGGTTGAAGTTTTGATGGTATTCCGGTACCGGTATCTTTAATTGAAAGTACTACATAATTGCCAGAGGGTAAGTCGAAAGAATTTTTATCAGAGATTGACTGCTGGTTTACAGAAATTGAGAGTTCACCACCTTTTTCTTCCATTGCATGAAAGGAATTTGTACAAAGGTTCATGACAATTTGATGAATTCTTGTTTGGTCTGCAAAGATAAGTCCGGTGTTTTGCAGATCTGTAGTAATTTTAATTGTAGCAGGAATTGTTGCGCGCAATAATGAGATTACTTCTTTAATTATCTCGTGTATCTGGACGGGATAAGGATCAAAGGGCGTTTGTCGGCTGAAACTAAGGATTTGTCTTGTAAGATCGCGCGCACGTAAAGCAATTTTCCGTATTTCCTGGATATGTGGATATGACAGATGAGAAGGGGATAATTCCAGTAGAATTACTTCGGCATAACCAAGAATGCCTGCCAGAAGATTGTTGAAATCATGAGCTATTCCACCGGCGAGAGTCCCGATAGCTTTCATTTTTTGTGCTTGCTGCAGTTGATTTTGCATTTCTTTATAGGAAGAAATATCACGGCCGAAAGCATTTAAACCGATGATTTTACCATCATTGTCAATTAGAGTGCTGATGGTCCAGAGAAAATGGAAACATTCGCCCTTTGCGTGAATTACGCGATTCTCTATCGTCGTAACTGAAATGTTTTTCTGGATTGAATCATGAAGTTTACTTACAAGCAGTACTCGATCTTCCGGATGAATGAATTCTGAAATACTCCTTTTTGTACAGTCTATTGGAGAAAGACCAAAAAACTTTTCTGATTTTTGGTTGATAAAGGTGATCTTGAACTGAGCATCGAGTTTAGTGATTACCTGATCAGTTACTTCAACAAATTGACGGTATTTCTCTTCACTATCTTTAAGCTTTTGCATTGAGTTATTTCTCATTTTGATATAAATGAAGAGAAGAATTATTATCAAAATCAGTAATAAAAAAATAATGATTAGCAGAGTGAGAATTTCAGCAGGAATTCTGATTGGAAAGGGTTTGTTAATTACCTCTGACTCTTTAGGTACTATTCGCAACGGAATTTTATGCTTTTTCAATTCATGGTAATCGAACAGATATTTGTTCTCACTATTAGTAGTGATTGGAAGTTTATCGATCGGTTTACCTTTGATGATTTGAGTGGCGAGTTTCGCAGCGGAATATCCTTGAGAATAACCGGTGGCGCAGAATCCTCCGACCATACCTCTATTAACCATCCATTCAGATCTGCCAAAAATTGGAGCATTGCTTTTTCTAAAAATTGTTTCAAGATTTTGGGGCGATATTGTATTACCTGTAAAATCCTTCCAAAATGAGATGTAGAGAATAATTTCTTTTTTATTAACATTTCGCAGGCGATTTCCCAGATCTTCTAAAGAATAATCCTTGAGTATTACAATGGGAATTTTTATATGTTTGGATGATAGTGCATTCAATGCATCGTTTTTGTTAATTAGTCCCGTTTCGGTGTTATCGCAAATTAAAAATACAGTATCGCAATCGGGGCGGGCTTTTAAAGCGATATCAATTGTATTATCAAAATTAACATTTTCTACAACCCCGGTGATGTTTTTATACCTAAGAAGCATAGATGGAAAGAACTCATTTACTCCGCAGAATACGATCGGACAAGAATTGAAGAGGTTATTGCGGTGGCTAAGAATAAAATCAAGTGCATTATTATCTGTAGTTATTATGAGATCAAATGAAACCGAATTGTATTTAATGGCAAACACCTTTTCAATAAGGTCAAGGTATTGTTTGGACGTGTTCTTTTTTGAATCCATATATTCAACAAATAACTCTATAGATGGGAATTCTTTCAGACCTGACTCTATTCCCAATTGTTCCTGATTAGTCCAATCAGTCATGTGGTAGGAATGCAAAACCAGAACGCGTGGTTTCCCTAAAGCAGAAGATGAAATGGACAAAATTAAAAAACAAATGATTAACTGTATAATTTTCATAAACGTAAGTATTTGAAATGGAAATGCCAGAAATATCCAGGATTTGTGTATCCTGAAAAATCCAAGAAAAATGAATTGTAATAAGTACTCCCCTAAGAGCGAGTATACGAACAGTTAAATAAAAATTATACAATATTGTACATAGTTGTAAACAGACAAATTTTGTTTTATATCGGATAAGGCTGGTTTTCACCGAGGACGGCTTTGATTTTTGGCATCCACTCACTGATTTTGATCTGTTGCGGGCATCTTTTTTCACATAATTTGCAGTTAATACATGCAGAAGCTCTATTTTCTGGTTTCATAAAGGTATTATAAACAAATCGCGGCGAACCAGGATCGCCAAAGATTACGCCTTCATTATATTGTTCCAGATTCCATGGAATGATTACTCCCTGCGGACAAGGCATACAGTAATTACATTTCGTACAGGGAATAATTGTCCTTTTAGTAAATTCATTCCGGACTTGCTCTATAAAATCTGATTCAACTTTATCAAGAATATCAGGAAGTGCCTTTTCTGCTGATGCAATATTTTCCTGTACCTGTTCCATTCTATTCATACCACTGAGAATTATTGAGACTTCGGGGTGGTTCCAGATCCACTGTAAAGACCATTCTGCAGGTGTCCGCAGTAGTCCAACTTTTTGTCTGAAAAGATTATCAATCGGTTTGGGTGGTCTGGCAAGTCTACCCCCAAGTAAAGGTTCCATAATAACAACTGAAATGCCTTTAGATGCCGCATAGAGCAGTCCCTCTTTACCAGCCTGGTTATTGATATCCATATAATTATACTGTATTTGGCAAAATTCCCAGTCATCATAACTATCAATAATTTTTTTAAATGCATTTAAATCATCATGGAAGGAAAAGCCAATATGGCCAATACGTTTCTCGTTTCTGGCTTTTTCGATTCTTGAAAACAGGGACAAGTCTTTTATTTGCTGCAGACCCTGATTACCAATTCCATGAAACAGATAGTAATCAATTTTAGAAACTTCAAGCCTTTTTAATTGTTCATCCAGTATTCTATCGAAATCATCTCCAGAGGAAATCAGGTGGCCAGGAGATTTTGTTGCGATCCTTACCTTTTCACGATACCCGTTTTTAAGAGCCTTTGCGACAAGTCCTTCACTTTTTCCATCGTGATAAATGTAGGCGGTATCAATGTAATTTATTCCATGGTCAATACCATATCTGATCAGACGGATGGATTCATCTTCATCGATACTCCCATCATCCAGAGTAGGAAGTCGCATTGCACCGAAGCCGATCACTGATGCATTCCAACCATCTTTTCCGAAATTTCTGTATTGCATAATTTTTGTCCTTTTGACTTGCAAGCATGAAATGATAAGTCTTGATAAAAATAACATCATGCACTACGGGTTATGGTTGAGAAATTGCACCTGATTTATCGTTTTATATGTCCAGATTCGATTAAAGTCATAACTGTTCAAAAAAGAGAATCGATAGTTTTGTTTATTTAGACGGTATAATTTAACTATGGAAATCAAAGTAAAAGTGGAATCGAACGAAAAAGAAGAGCCTATTCGAATCTGGCTTAGGGGGAACAAATTAGAAATTATTGAGATAGAAGATCGGTGGTATAGTGAAGAATGCGTATATTTTAAAATTTTTACAGATAATGCCCGCCGCTATATCTTGAAAAGATACAAATGTAATGGCGGTTGGAAAGTAAGGGAGATCTTTAAAGGCAGTGAAATATAGCATCTTCTTCTCAGCATAGTTCATTTTTGATTTGTTTCTTATCGACAGCACAAAAGTGAACCACTCGCTGTTGTAATCATCTGAATATTCTTGTATAGTAAATCAATATCAATTCTTGTTTATCTTTTGATATTACTGTACTTATATTTTTTGTTATAGAGATTATCACTGTTAATCCTCTAAATATCACTTCTCTGCTGCACAAGGTTATTATCCTTTGAATAATAAAGATGATACAAAAATGTAGGTAAGAAAAAATGGTCAACAGCCCTATGTAAAATTTACAGAAATAAACACAAAAGTTAATTAACTAATTGTATTTTCTATTATCAAAAAATTAATTTATGGAAAGTAATTATCATTTACAACTATTCTAGTCTGCAGAGTATCAGAACTAACTCTGGCTTAATCTACAAAGAAAAAAGAGTATTGAAAAAGGGGCTGCTATGAATTATTGCGATTCTCTCTTTAATCTATCTGTTGATACAGATAAGAAAGAAGCTTTTATCGAAATTGATTCCGGAAAGAAAATAACCTATAAAGAACTTCGTTTTCGAGTGAGGTCATTCGCAATGTATCTTCGCCATTGCGGCATCAAGAGCGGTGATATCGTCGCCATACATCTTTATAACAGTATTCATGCGATAATTGTTCATATGGGTGCTCAGTTTATTGGGGCAGTTTCATGCTGGATTGATCCGCTGATACAACCGAAAGGCGTCCGATATCATATCAACGAAACACATGCGAAACTGTTTGTGACACATTGTAAAAAAGAGAGTATTCCGGAAGAAATTAGAGGAAAAACATCGGTTTTAAATGAGACAGATCTTGATGAAATATATGACACGTTTAGCAACGAAGATGAAGAGGAATTACCGTTTGTCTGGAAAAAAGATGATGTGTGTTACATTTACTATACATCAGGTACAACCAGTGAACCAAAAGGGGTGATGCTTACACAAGGAAGTCATAATAACTTTTCCAAGATCACTGACCTTTATTGGCAACCTGTTGATGAACATTCACGCCATATTGGTTTGTCCCGTTTTCACATGGCTTCGGATCAATTTTTCTCATACCATTGACAATCCTACAAAGGCTCAACTCTACATTCTTCGATCTTTCCATCCAGGAAAAGTAGCGAAGCGATTGATAAATATGATGTCACTCATATTTACGGAGTTCCATCTCATTATCATCAGCTTTTGCGGTTTGAAGGTTATCATAAGTCATTGAAAAAACTGAAGCTTGCTTTTTGTGCTGCATCGAAACTTGAAATGGAACTGATGGAAAAGTGGGAAAAGGTTACCGGTATTGTATTAAACGAAGGTTATGGACTGATAGAAACTGATTGTGGTATTGTATGGCGTGTTGGACAAAAGCCACAGGGCACGGGACACATGGGTGTTTGTCCGGACCCATCATTGATCGAAATCGGAATTCTGGATAGCAGCAATAATCCACTCCCTATCGGTAAAGTTGGAGAAATCGCCGTTAGAGGGGCCAGTCTGATGAAAGGATATCTAAACAAACCGGATGAGAATAAGCGGGTATTTGTAAATGGATGGTTTAAAACCGGTGATAAAGGATATGTCTCAGAAGACAATCAACTTTTTATGACCGGACGAATCAAAGATATTATTAACATCGCAGGTATAAAGATTTCACCATTCGAAGTCGAAGCTGTTCTTGACAAACATAATGCCGTTTCGCAATCGGTCGTTGTCGCGGTAGAGGATACTCTCTATGGTGAAGTTGTAAAGGCTTATGTTCAGAAGGAACCTGAAAGTACTGTTACTGAACGCGAATTAATCAAATATGTCGCAGAACATCTTATGAGTTTTCAGGTTCCTAAAACAATCGAGTTTGTTGAATCATTTCCCTTGAACAACATGGGGAAAATCGATAGAAAAAAATTGCGAAGTGTCAACTTGTAAAACCACTCATTTCACACTTTTCTTTTTCAGAGGCAGAACGAAAATATATGGTATCAGATAAGAATATCCTTGACAATAAAATTGCAGTCGTGGGAATGGGGGGAGTATTTCCCGATGCGGCAAATATTGATCAATTCTGGCATAATATTGTAAATAAACATGTTTCCATTAAACGCCATGATGACAACATTGTAGATAGTGAAATATTTTACCGACCTGAAATGTTGGGAAAAATAGATAAAAAGGACAAAACATATACATTTGTTACTGCAAATGTAAAATCTTTTGATTTCGAGTCCCGGGAATTTAAAATCGCGCCTGCAATAGCAAAGCATATGGATGACAACCAGAAAATTAGCCTTCTTTCTGCCCGTCAGGCAATTGCAGGTGGTGCACTGGATTCTGTTAACAAAGAACGCGTTTCTGTATTTATGGGTAACACAATGATCGGTGCTCTTCACCATGATTTTCAGGAACGATTCAATTTTGAGAGATTTACACACCATTTGAACAAGAACTCCATTTTCGGGTCACAGCTAACAAAGCAGGAAAAAAGTGACATCATAAGTGATCTTCACAAAAAGATACTCAGTAAAACGTTTCCGGTTACTGAGGACAGTGCTCCCGGTATTCTGCCGAACATTATTGCTTCGAGGATCTGTTCTGTTTTTGATTTACATGGGCATGCGTATGTAATCGATGCCGCCTGCGCTTCAGCACTGGCTGCTATAATCTGCGGAATACAACAGCTGAGGAGTTTCGAGGCTGACGCGATAATTTGTGGCGCTGTCGATATGCTGAATCGTGAAGCCGGGCTCATCTATTTTTCAGGAATAAATGCATTGTCACCTGATGGCTCATATCCATTTGATGAGCGAGCAAACGGTTTTGTTATTGGTCAAGGTGGGGGTACGGTAGTTCTTAAACGACTTTCAGATGCAATCAATTCCGGAGATACAATTTACGCCGTTATCACTGGATATGGTCAGGCAAGTGATGGAAAAGGTAAAGCAATTGCGGCTCCTAACGAGCTCTGGCAGGCAAAAACGATCCAACGCGCCTATGAAATGACTGGCTATCCAGTTGATACAATAGAACTGATCGAGGCACATGGAACTTCAACTCAAGTGGGAGATCTTAGTGAAGTTACAGCTTTGAAAAGGGCATTTTCGAATTTAGGAGTTACAGGAAAAAGATTCTGCGGACTCGGTTCTGTTAAATCAAATATTGGACATTTGAAATCGGCCGCCGGAATCGCAGGATTTCTAAAAACCGTACTTGCTCTTCACCATAAAATTCTTCCTCCGACTGCGGGCTTTGAAAGAGAAAATCTGAAATTGAATCTTGCAGATTCACCTTTCTATATTATAAAGGATGCTCTCGAATGGAAAGGAAAATCGCACCCCAGGAGAGCCGGAGTAAATGCATTCGGTTTCGGTGGTGCAGATTACCATATTACTCTGCAGGAATACAGAAGAGAGGATTATACCGACACAGGATCCAAATTTTTCGCTTCTGTAAGCTTTAAGGATAATCCACTCAAGAATGACAATGGAACAAAGAGCCGTTTTGCCTTCTTTTCTTCTGATACGACAGACGGAATTGTTTCTCAAATGAATGAGTTTACTGAAAATGTTAACGAATCCACTTTGAATAAAGAATATCTTTACCAGTGTTTGTGCGCTGATCCTCATAAGAAATTTCGATTAGCTTTTTCCTTTGATTCAGTTGAAAACTTACTTCAAACATGTGAGGTGATAAAGGCCAACATAAATGATCCTAATCAACTCAATCAATTTGCATTGAAAGGAATATTCTGGAGCAGTGAAGTACCTTTTACGAATGACCAGTTGGCGTTCCTTTTCCCCGGACAGGGATCACAGTATGCCGATATGCTCCTTGATATCAGGAGTGTTTACTCTCCGGCAGAAATTGTTTTTTCAAGATTTGATGCACAATGGAGAAAACTAACTGGAAAAACAGTAACTGATCTGATCGATTCATCTATTAGTGGTAATGAAGAAACAGAGAAACTCCTGAAAAAAACTGCAAATACTCATCCTGCAATGATGACGGCGGATCTGGCTCTTTTTAGTGTACTTCAAAATATGAATATACGCCCCTCAGTAATGATAGGCCATAGTCTTGGAGAGGTTATTGCCCTTGCTGCTGCTGGAAAGATTCCTTCTGAAGAGGCATTGCCAATAATATTTGCTAGAGGTACATCATTCGAAACTATTGAAGAAAGTAAAGCTGGAGCGATGGCCGCACTGGCGATGGGAAGACATGAGGCATCAGACTTGATTGCCTCTGTAAACCCAGGTTTAACTATCGCTAATATAAACAGCGGTTCACAAACAATTGTCAGTGGCGACGCAAATGATATTGAAGACCTTATAAAGCATTGCGATAAAATCAAAATTAAAGTTGTTCGTCTCAATGTGTCTCATGCGTTTCATTCACCATTAATGAAACCGGCAGAGGACAAATTCAAAAAATATCTTGAAACAGCAACTTTTGAGAATAGCCGTGTAAAGGTTATTGCAAATCAGACAAATGAGTATTATGGCGAAGATAGTGAAAGTGTACGGAATCTCCTATCCACTCAGATCACTGGTACGGTTAACTATGTAGATTCAGTACTGAAGCTATATAATGATGGAATACGGTTATTTGTGGAGGTTGGTCCCGGAAATGTGCTTTCATCATTAACGAAAAAAATACTTGAAGGTACGCAGTCTGTTATTCTGACATCAGATAATAAAACCGGTTCATCGATAGAATCTTTCCACAAAATGCTTTGCAGGTTATTTACTGCTGGAATAAAGGTGGAACCGATTCCTCAAAATGTCAGAAATGTTAACACGAATTTTAAAGCAGTCCAATCAGAAAATCTCCAAGTTAATTCAGTCGTTTCGCCTGTAGTTAACAAAGAAAACGTTGTCTACAGTGGTACTGCTGCCGGATTACCCGGATCTTTCAAGAGAAGCTTCAGAGATGACAATTGTCAACAACTGTTCGAAGGAAGAAATTTCATTGAAAGGTTAACGGACGCAGAGCGTGAAGCTCTTGTTGAAATGAAAATATCCCGTCTTAACAAGTCGGAAGAAGGGGCAAGTTTCCATTTGCTCGATTCGATCAACGAAGTTATTCAGCTTGCCGGAAAAATTGGCCAGATCGATTTACTTAATGATTATCTTATAGAAAAGAAGGATATTCAAAATATCAGCGGCGCGATTGGAATGGCAATCGCAGCGGGATACGAAGCCCTCAGGGATGCACATATTCCATTGATTCATGAATACTCGAAAACATCATCTGGAAGTCTTTTACCTGAACGATGGGTTTTACCTCAGGAAATGCAGAGTGAAACAGGAATTATATTTGCCAACGGTTTTCCAATGCTTGACCCTGTTATAAATGAGGTTTCACGGCATCTCAGTTACAAATTGGGAAACAAGCTAAAGAGTGAAATTTTTGAGTTTTATGAAGCTATATTAGAAAAAATTTCTGATAAGGAAAGTAAAAAGATACTGGCTGACTGGTATGCATTGAATTTTTCCAGACTGTGTGATCGGCCTACTGAGAATGATGTTTACACATTCAATCACCATTTGATGAATCAGATTTCCTCACAGGCAAACAACCGTTTCGCTCAGTTGATTAATGCGCGCGGCCCTAATTTTCAAATAAACGCCGCCTGTTCATCAACTACGACCGCTTTGACACTCGCAGAAGAAATGATCACAAGTGGACGTGTTAAACGAATGATCGTTATTGGCGCTGATGACCCAAGTACAAAATCAACATTGCCCTACATTGGAGCTGCATTTCTGAGTACCGGAGCATGTACACAGGAAGCCGATCTCTATGAAGCTGCTATACCGTTTGACAAAAGACGCAATGGAATGATAATGAGTTCCGGAGCAATAGGTATTGTACTCGAAACTGAATCTGAATGCCAAAAGCGGGGCGTAGTTCCTATATGTGAATTAATGGGTTCACATTGTTTCAATACCGCTGCGCATCCAAGTCAACTTGATGTTTCCCGATATGCTGAAGAGCTCGAAGTCTTCATGAGCAAAATGGAGAACATGCATCATATCGATAGGCATCGCCTGGCCGATCAAATGCTCTATATGTCTCATGAAACATATACTCCTGCAAGAGGTGGTTGCTCTGAATCGGAAGCAGTATCGCTGCGGCATGTTTTCGGAGATGATTTTAGAAAAATCGAAATAAGTAATACCAAAGGAATGACCGGCCATACAATGGGAGCGTCTATCGAAGACTTCGCAGCTGCAAAGTCGCTCCAGTATTCAAAAATTCCACCTGTTGTAAATCACAAAGTCATTGACCCAGTGCTGGAGGGGCTAAAGCTCTCTAAAGGCGGGGATCACAAATGTACCTATGCTCTGAGAATGGCTGCTGGTTTTGGATCTCAGGGAAATTATTTACTCCTGAAAAAAATTGCTGATAAAGATACCAGAATTTCCAATCAGGAGATTTATAAAAAATGGCTGTCTTCAATCTCAGGCATCAGTGAACCGGAAATCACTTATCGCGGACGTACTTTGGTAGTAAAGGATTCAAAACCTGGATCGGTCATCTGTAATCGTCCTCAGATCGATATTTCCTACCGATCTGCTTCTGGAAAGAAGAAACCGATCGGATCTGAAACTGTTATTACTCCCAGGACCGATATTATAAATGTAAGCAAAGAGAAACCTCAGACAAAAAGTAATAATTTGATTCAATCTATCATTTTAGATGTCAAAGATGTTGTACTTAGTATTATCGCTGAAGTCAGTGGGTACTCTGTTGATATGCTTGCTCCTGATATGGAGATTGAAGCCGATCTTGGAATCGACACAGTAAAGCAAGCAACCATTCTCGCAAGAATCGGAGAACAACTGGATGTAAATAGGAATGGGGGATTCAGAATTTCAGAATTTCCTAAAATCCAGAATATTATTGATTTTTTCAATAATAAAAGACCTAACGAGAGCGAATCAGAATGTTTTCAAATTGAAACTGTCAATGAAATAAAGAATAAATTAGTTTCAACTGCTTCAACTATTAAAAAGAACTATAAATCTGCTATACTTTCAGTAATCGGGGATGTAACCGGTTATCCAAAAGAGATGCTTGAACCGGATATGGAACTTGAAGCTGATCTTGGTATTGATACAGTTAAACAAGCGACAATACTTGCTTTGCTTAGTGAGAAGTTCGGAATGAGCAAGGAAAATGGATTTAAAATTTCCGATTTCCCAACTATCAATCATATTGTAAGTCTTTTCAGCAGCTCACCTGAAAGCAGTAATGCATCTGTAACAATACTCGATGAGCCATTTCTGACTGCAAATAGCAGTCGGAATATTATGGTAGCAGATGAAAAAAGAACTGATGTAAAAAAAGAAGTGCTGAAGGTGATCAGTGATGTAACCGGATATTCAGAAGAACTTCTTGGGCCGGAAATGGAAATAGAAGCTGATTTGGGTATAGACACTGTAAAGCAGGCAACAATTCTGGCGTTATTGGGAGAAAAATTCGGAGTCAATAATGAGGCCGGGTTTAAAATATCTGAATTCCCAACAGTCAATCATATAATTGAACTTTTCAGCCATTTTCAGGAATGCAGTGAACCTGGTGATATAATATCTGCTGAGAATTATAAATCAACTGCATCAGAAGACCGTCGAAACATCCTTGTATCAACTGAAACGAAACCGGATGTAAAAAGAGAAGTATTGAAAGTTGTAAGTGAAGTAACCGGTTATTCTGATGAGATGCTTGAGCCGGAAATGGAAATAGAAGCTGACCTGGGTATAGACACTGTAAAGCAGGCAACAATTCTTGCAATACTTGGAGAAAAATTTGGAGTAAATAACGAAGTCGGGTTTAAAATTTCCGAATTCCCGACTATCAAACATATTGTTGAACTTTTCAGTAAAAATATTAGCAATATGCAATCAACCCAGAATAGTTCGATCGGGCAAATTGGTACTGTTATTACTTCAAAACTATCAGAAAACCCTTCTATTACAGCTCCGGATACAAACAATGATAGATCGGTTGTCAACGGCTTGCAGACAGCATTGATAATTGATGATTCAGAAAAGGAACCTCTGTCTCTACTATCTATTCAGGAAAAAGTCATTCAGATATTCACTGAGAATACATCATATCCTCCGGAAATGCTTGAAATGGATCTCAGGACTAAAAGCGATTTGGGATTGAAAAATGAGATCATCGAATCGATTCAATCAAAAATAATTTCAACATTTCATTTGACAGGCGAATGGAAAATAGGTAATGATGATCAGCTGGGCGGAATTATAGCTTCAATCGAAACCATTTGGAACAAAGTTGCTTTTGGGTTTGATTCAATTGATCTTGCAAGACAGGTACTTTCGTTTACATCCGCTCCATTGAAGGAAAAAACAATCAATTTGGCTGATAAGAGATTACTTGTAATTGGAGATAATGAGCATCTTGTGAAGAAAACAGTTAAATACTTTTCCGCTAAAACGAAGAGTGTTGAACATGCTGTATTTCCAATGAACGGTGAATTTGAAGAAACAGTCAAAGTATTTTCAAAATTAAAAATGGGTGGTGTTCCTGATATACTCGTTGACATTACCGGTTGTGGTACAGAACAAGTTGAGTTTGTTTCACAGGGACCTGCGCAAGTTGACGCGATGATCTCCCGTGCGGCCGATTGCAGGTTTGCGATGAGTAAATACCTTCAGGAAAACAATCTGATCCCTCACAGAATCCTTGCAGTTTTATCTGTTGATGGGACTTTTGGTATTGATACAGATGATAATTCACCTATTAACCCTGTATTTGGTCTTTATAACGGCTTTTACAAAGCTTTGAAAAGGGAGTGGAGTAAATCAACTATTTCTATCGTCGATGCGGGGCAATTGGATGGTAAAAAGCCTGAAATATTGGCTGAAATTATCGAAAATGAGATCTGTTCTGAATGCGAAGAGGTTGAGATTGGTTATAAAGAAAACAGCCGTGCAAAAATTATCACTGAAGACCGTCCGTTCGATTATTACAACGGTAGCCCGGTACTGAACAGGAATGATGTTGTAATTGTCACCGGGGGAGGAGCCGGTATAACATCAAAGGTTATTTGCGAACTCGCACAGCAGTATCCTGCTACATTCATTATCATTGGAAGAACTGAACTTGTAGATAATGTAAAATTATTCGCTGATATGGATGAAAGTAATTTACAGGAACAGAAGATAATCATTCGTGACAGATTAAAAGGTGAAAACAAGCGTGTTACTCCGGTTATGGTTGAGCGGGAATTTACAAAAATTGAAAAGAGTGTTGAAATATTTCGTACTATTCAATTTTTAGAAAAATGTGGGTGCCGTGCTGCTTATTACAATGCGGACATTCGCGAAATAAACAGGGTAAAAGAAATCCTTAATGATGTGCGTGCACAGTTTGGAGCTATTTCAGGTATCATTCACGGCGCCGGAGTCGAGATAAGTCATACGATTGAGCAGAAGACTATCGAAGAGTTCCATACTGTAAATAGTATAAAAACCAGCGGCGCGTATATACTCAGTAGTCTCTGTAAAGATGATCCACTCAAGGTGGTAATTGCGTTTTCATCGATTTCAGGTTTATTTGGAAATGCGGCTCAAGTCGATTATTCCGCTGCGAACTGTTTCCTCAACTTTTGGGCACGAATGTACAAACGTCAGGGGATTAATGCTAAAAGTCTGATCTGGTCGGGCTGGCGGGAAACCGGTATGGCCTGGAAAAATTCATTTGTAAAAGAAAACGCTGAAACCATGGGGCTTAATCTTCTTGACCCCCAGCAAGGTGCACGAGCTGCTGTCAGAGAGATTGCCACCTGTTCTGACAAAGCAGATGTTATTATCCATAATGGTCTAGGTGCGGTTGCAGATCCGATGATGTGTTCAGTTGATTTGACAAGTTTTCCAATGATCGATAGACTCGAATGTGATTCAGAGGGTGTATGTGCTGTACACAGGAGAGTTTCTCCAAAACGGGATGTTCTGCTTGATCAGCATCGCCTTTCAGGAACTCCATTGATGCCTGGTGTCGGATTTATGGAAATGATGGCGGAATCTCTTTCGGTTATTACAAAAAAGAAAACTGGTGCCTGCATTTTTAAAAATATCGAATTTTCCGATGCTTTTAAATTATACAGGGAAGAGCCTCGGGATGTTACAATAGAGATTAGAAAAAAAGGCAATGAATTTGCCATGATTGTTAAATCTCCATTAAAAACAGTCCTTTCAAAGGATAAACAGATGAGAATATACAGTACATCTGATATCTTTCGGGGAAACAGTGAAGTTGTAAATGAGGATCCGAAACAGTGGTTTACTGGTGATTTAAAGAAAGTCTGTTATAAAAAACTTCTCAATGATGCATTCCGGTTTAAACAAAATGTCATTTTTGGACCTCTGTTCAATGATGCTAAACGGGAAGGACACTCTGAAAATGATAATACTGTTTTTTGGGGGAATGATGGTCTTATAACGGAGATCCGTTTCCCAATAGCTCAGCTCACAAATCCGCGTTATCCGCTTGAGAAACTCTTATTGAATCCTTGTTTTCTTGATTCAATACATCAGGCAGGAGCGGTATATGGAATTCTAACAACTAATCAGGTTTACCTTCCATCAGGTGCAGAGGAGTTTATTGTTAATAAAATTCCTAAATCGGATGGGAAATACCGGATTTACGCGAAAGCGAAAAGTAAAACAGATGAAAAAATCATATATGATATTGCAATGCTTGATGATGAAGATGAAATTATATGTTATGTAAGGAATTCACTTTTCCGGAGAATTCATCAATAAATATTCCGGAAATTGCGGCAATCGATGCGGTTGTAGAAAAATTATGTTCTCCTATTCATGTGAAACATGCAATAGTAAATATACAGTGTATAAAAGAATGTATTGAAAATGAATCTATTTCTGATACTATTCTTACTGCAAGCGAAAAAAAAGTTTACGAACGCTGCCGAATAACCAAACGCAGAGCAGACTGGCTTGCAGGGCGTATAGGCGCTAAACTCGCAGTGAGCAGCTTTTTCAACACGCCGTGTCCGGAAGAGAATGAAATATTACCAGATGAGAACGGTGCTCCGTATCTTTCAAATCATAATGGGATAACTATTTCGATCTCACATTCGGGAACAGTTGCGATTGCGATTGCCGCCGGTTTCGCTGTTGGTATTGATGTTGAACAGTATGAGCAGCGGCCGGAAGCGTTGATTAACGCTGTATTAAACGAAAATGAAATATTTTCTGTAAATAAACTGGAAAAAAACAAAAGAATGCAGGAAGTAAACCGACTCTGGACATGCAAAGAGGCGGTAGTAAAGGTTGGAAAATGGGGAGGTAAAAAGAATTTTAAAATGATAAATTGCCTGATTAATCCTTTAACTATCGAAAATAGAACCATTCGTCATATTTCAAGTAGTACTGAAAAATATGCCATTACCCTGGCTTATGAATCTGCAGGAGGCTGTCGACATGGATGAAGCCAGTTCACGGTATGTGGATAAAATCGTAATGGAAAAAATCCTGATGGAAAAGCTTGAAAAAGTTCACCACTATCCATCCGTTTCTGTTGACGAACTGAATTGTGAACTTTTAGACGATATTTTAACAATTAAAAAAACTGATTTCCCCCTTGAATTATTAACCGATAAAGATACCACATTTCTTTCTCCCATAAAAAGCAGCTATCCGGAGAACGATATCGTTTCGGTTAAATCCTTTGCATCAACAGAAAAGTCAATCGCTGCTATTCTGTTTTTGCACGGACTTTTTGAGGATAACAGGGATATATACAAATTCCTCATAAACGGATTGAATAAAGCCGGCTTTGATGTAAAGATGATGGCGCTGCCATTCCATTATGAACGTAAACCTGAAAACAGTCTTTTCAGTGGAGAGTATTTCTGGAGCGCTGATATTGTCCGCACAAGAAATGCTTTCAGGCAGGCCGTTTGTGAAATGTATCAGATGTATACATGGTTTGAAAATAACAGTGACCAACCAGTTTTCATTACCGGTTTCAGCATGGGAGGAGCCGTTTCTCTAATGTTGAGTACTATATACAAAGAAATCAGGGGTTTGCAAATCATCAATCCGGCTGCAGCTTTCACTGATATTGTATGGGATTCTCCACTTTGCAGGACTATAAAAGAAGATTATATTACTGCGGGATATTCAATAGAAGATGTACAGAAAGCTTTTACGATTTTCGAACCGGTTGGTGCTAAAAAAAGTGATATCGACCGGAAAAAAGTAAACCTTATCTATGGGCTGTATGATCAGGTAACAGATTTACAACAATATAACAAGTTGATTGAAAAGTGGAGGTTAACGAACGTTATGCAGTATAAATCCGGTCATCTTAATATCCTCCGTGTTCCTCGCCTGGCAGATGACATAGCGGGTTTTTTCAAGGCTTTAATGTAAGAACAGAAAGAGTGATATGAATCAGTTTTATTTTCCTGAAATCAAGAAAAATATATTTGACAGACAGTGCAGGATAATAGCGACAGGAAGTGCATTTCCAGAAAACGTGGTTACTAATGCGGATATAATCAGTAAATACAACCATTCCGTAACCGATATCGTTATTCAAAAAACAATTGGTATAAAGGAACGCAGGGTCGCTTCAGATGATAGTGCAGATAGTGATCTGTTATGCAAAGCTGCAATAGCTTGTCTTACAAAAGCCGGGATTCGACCAGAACAGCTTTCTAAGCTAATTGTCAATAAGTTTATTGGCGATAAAGTGCTTCCCATGACTGCTTCTTTGCTGCAGAAAAAACTCAACTGCCCCGACGCGATTCATTCATTTGATGTTGATGGAGGAGCAAACAGTTTTCTTCAGGCACTCGACCTGGCATCGGCAGCAATTAACAGCGGAGATTCTTACATTCTCATAGTCTCAGGGGGGATCAACAACTGCCTTGCGAGCAGAACGGATCCAAGAACCGCATTCCTTTTTGGTGACGGTGCGGGTGCAGTTCTTTTTGGACCTTCGGATAAGCAGCACATACTATCGTCCTATTTTTTCAGTAATTATGAATTCGCTGATCTTTTTACAGGGTTTACTCATTGTAAAAATATTCCCTCAGATATTCACGAGACGAAAAATTACGAAATACTATACGATCAGTACCATGCCGGGAACTGGAAAGTCGCTGAGGATTTTATTCTTCAAGCACTGAAAGTAACTGCGGAAAAAATGCTCGATGCAACTGGATTAACTTTCAATGATATTGATCTGGTTTTGGTCACTGAAAACAATATGCGCTTATGGAAGGCAATTGTAAGTACATTGGGCATTGCACAGAACAAAACATTGTCAATTATTGAAAAATATGGAAATACTATGTCCGCGATGCTTCCTGTACTTATTGACAACGCATTTAATAATAAACGAATCCCTGAAGGAAACAAGGTTATGCTATTGTCAATAGGAGAGGGGATCAGCGGCGGCGGATTGATATATGAGGCTTGAACTGAAAAAAATAAGCCGCTCATCGTGTTCATCCTCGTAATAGGCTGCTTTGGGGGAGGAAATTATGATCGAAAAGATGAGCGTATACAAATATGAATTGTAACAATTGGTAAATTAATTATAAGAAAAGGACAATCAAATGACAAAAGAACAGATACTTGATCAGATCACACCGATTATAACTGATTATTTAAGACTTGAAAAGGGAGAATTGAAACCTGAAAGTCATATTATCAATGATCTGGGAGCGGACTCACTGGCCCTTGTGGAACTTGGGTTTAAATTTTCTGAAGCCTTCAATATTGGTATGATCAATCCTGATGAGAATAGCATGATAATTAACAATCTGGTCGATATAATTCATTCTGAGATTCATAAGTAAGGAGCAGTAATGGCTGGAGTAATGATCGATTCATCGAAGAATTATCCCAAAGGAAGAGCTCTGAATATCAAGCGATTTGCAAAGATTATATCGACTGGTGCTGCTTTACCGGAAAAAGTGGTTACCAATCAGGATATCATCGACGAATTCGATCTGGTTGCTTCCGACAGAGCCGTACAGTTCTCAATCGGTATTAAAGAGAGAAGGCATGCATCCCTTAGTATTCCGGTATCTCAGTATCTTTATACTGCTGCAAAGCAGTGTATTGAGCGTTCGGGAATCGATCCTGAAAAGATCGACCGGATTATTTACAGCCGGTTATTTGGAGATCACGCTATACCAGCGACATCGTTGCGTGTTCTCGAACGGCTTGGCATAAGAAAAGGTATCCCGTGTACTGATATCTCTGCTGCATGCAGCGGCTTTATGCATGCGACAGAACTGGGACTGAGTCTGATCAATGCAGGGGATGAATATGTACTTATTCTTGGCGGTGACCGTGCTGCAATTTCACGTCAAGCTGCAGCGGAGAAAGACACCAGAACAATATTTCTCAATGGAGATGGATTTGCGGCGATGCTTCTTGGCCACAGTGATAAACAGCATTTCAAATGCAGCTATTTTTATACCGACAGTGATCTGAGCGCTATGGCTTCTATACCTTTTGGAACTGAACTTCTGAACAAGACAAAAAAATTTAATAAAGAAATTCTCAATCTGAATATGCCTGATGGACAAAAGATACACAGATCAGTACTTGATTCATGCAAGCTCATTTCATCAAAACTCTTTGAGCTTTCTAATTTGACAATCAATGATATCGATTTCTTTATTACAAGTGATCAGACCCATCTCGTATGGAAAGATCAACTAAAAATGCTCGGTTTGCCGGAGGAAAAGAGCGTGAGCTGCTTTCATAAGTACGGAAATACTGTTGCGGCGATGGCTCCGCTTAACCTTAATGAGGCAATTGAGACGGGTAAACTGAAAAGAGGCATGAACGTTCTCATGATGGCACACGGGGCAGGGGCAAGCGGAGGGGGATACATTTTTACATATTAATTGGTAATAGTGTTCGAATGTGAATGGGAAATCCTTCATTCATTACAGCTTTAAGGATAAATCACTGGTCAAAAGAACTGTTTACTTTTTTAATTGCGGTGCCTTTTCATCCGGCCGGATATATCTATCGCTCCAGGGTTTCAAAACGGCTATTTGACTGGAGCATTCAGTGCGTTCTCTATCTTGTGTGAATTAATCGGGCATCTTGCCAATTATCGGGCCCACTATGATATGACAAATGTTTTATTATTTGGTTTCATAGCCAATTAGAATAATAAAACCTCCCCTTTATACAGCATATAGCAATTAGTCAAAAACTGGTTTTTGTAAACTCTATAAAAACCAATTAAATACGGTAGTACAAATCCCTCCATAGTCTCTTTCCGGCATAGACGTATCGAATATTTAATCAAAAATCAAGAACAGAAAAAAGGAGTAAAAATTTTCCTGATTCCGTTCAGACATTGACAATGTCTGGCCATTCGGTTATAATTTTTCTTTTATTGTTGTAGTACTGGATGCTTCATGGGAATCGTTTCTGAAAGCTACGAAGGATTATAGTTACCCTCGGAAGTTTTTTAGTCTGCGTTTTTTATGAACCGGTTGAACAACATTTTCAAATGGGACAGACAATCTTTTCCACTTTTAATTAAGTAGAAAAAAGTTGTCCATCTCTGACGAAAACTGCAGCGGGTATTAATTCGCTCAGGAGAAAAACTGAGAATCTAATGCTGAACTTTACGTTTCATTGTCGAGTGAAAGGTGACGACATAAATGATTTCACCAATTCTTATTATTGATGATGAAGAAAATATTCTTCAAACACTCGGGGTTATGTTCAAATGCGACGGGATTGAAACCGTTACAGAAACTAATCCTTTGAGGGCGATAGAGCGTTTTAAGAAGAATAATTTTGATGTAGTTCTGACCGATATCGTAATGCCTGAAATGCGGGGCGTAGAGGTAATTCGTCAAGTAAAGGAAATCAACCCGTTGTGCAATGTAATAATTATGACCGCTTTTTCAACAATGACCTATGTTGTTGAATGTATTGAAGCTGGTGCAGTGGATTATGTGACAAAACCATTTGTCGAGATGGAGCTGCTTATAGGAATAGTTCGAGAGGCACGCAGGCGTGTAGAACGATGGCGAAACTCATTTGGATTGGTAATACCCGGAATCCCTAAAACATCAGCATAGGAGATTCCATATGAGTAAATTTACATCCGTTCAATCGATACTTGATCACATTGCCGGTCGATTGCCACTTGTTGAAAAAACAGACCTTTCCGTTCTTGTCAGCATACTTTGTGATTTCGAAAAATTCGATGTAGAACCTGATATTCCAGCTGCCTTCAAAACGCTGGCCAGAAGAAGTGTAAAACTAATTAACACTATGATAGCTGGTGAAATGGATTTCAACGCCGGTTACCGCAAACTTAGTGAGTGTGTTGATAAATTGTCAAAAGGGCTGTTCGACTTTGAAAATAAAAATGATGAAAGAAATCAAAATTTATATAAACCATCAATTTCAAATGATGTAAACGTATCAAAATCTGATATTTCGATCCCGCCCTTACTTGAGGAAATAAAAGACCTTATAATAAAGTTTGCCTCGAATCAGCAAATCGTATTGGAAGATTTTGAAGCGCTTATTCTTGATCTTGACAAGGGTGGGTCACGAAATGTCGACCAGATTAAACGTATCTTGCATACATGGAAAGGTGAATTTGGAGTTCTTGATCTAAGTGAATATTCAGCACTTATTCATGAGGTGGAGGAGAGACTTGAGAAACGCACGTTAACTGTTGATAACCTTTTCAGACTCAAAGACTTTCTTTCTAAGAGAATTTCGCAACTTGTTTCGGGCGAATACATTCCTGTTTCCAAAAATGATCGCGAAACTATATTCGAACCATCGGGAAGCGACAGACGCATCGATCCCAATTGTAAAACAGAACCGGCAAAACCTGACAAACAAAATACAAAACAGGAAAAGCCTCCTGAATCAAAACCACATAATCCTGAAATTGTTCCGGTTTATGGAGGTAATCCATTCACTGGTGAAGCGTCGATGATGGGCGATTTTATAACGGAATCGCGCGACCATCTGAATAGCGCCGAAACATTGCTTCTTGAACTTGAAACTGATCCTACGAATGCTGAATCCATCAATACAGTCTTTCGTGCCTGGCATACTATTAAGGGTGTAGCCGGATGTCTTGGGCAAAAAGAGATAAGTTCCATGGCACACAGTATGGAAAGTCTGATGGACAAGGTCCGGAAAAGGGAGATAATTCTCAATTCGGGACATATTGATCTTTTGCTTGCTTCGAATGATAATTTGAAAGATTTACTTGCGGCTGTAGAAAAAACAGTAGATGGATTACCATTTCAAGTACCTGAATCTTATTTATCGTTAATGAACAGGCTCACTGACCCTTCTTTTGTTTGCTCAATTCCCAGCTCAATTCCTGTTGTACCACCAAACAAAAAGATTGGAGAAATTCTGATTGACTCTGGAGTTTCAACACAGGAAGATGTAAAAAATGCACTTACATTACAAGTTGAAGGAGACAAAAGACGTATTGGAGAAATTCTTATCCAGGAGAAAGACGTTTCGTCCCGTATCGTGGGAAGTGCTCTTGCTACTCAAACCGCATCTCGCCAGATGAAAAGTATAGAAGAAACAATTCGTGTTCCGGTCTTGCGAATTGATCAGCTGGTAGATACAATCGGTGAAGCAGTTATTGCAGAATCAATGATTTATGCTCATCCTACTATCGCTTCCATAAACGACAGCAGTCTTCATACCAAAATTGCACATGCGAATTCTATCCTGCGCTCGATCCAGGAACTGGCGATGTCACTGCGGATGGTTTCAGTAAAATCGACATTTCAGAAGATGGCGCGTTTCTAGCAAGGGATTTAAGCAAAAAGTGTGAACGTGATATCGATTTTGTTACTGAAGGAGAAGATACTGAACTTGACAAGTCGGTTGTAGAAAATATAGGCGATCCACTTATTCACATGATCCGTAATGCTATTGATCATGGTATTGAATCTAAAGAAGAGCGACGGAATACAGGAAAACCAGCAAAAGCAATGGTCAAGCTTAAGGCTTATCACCGTGCTGGAAGCATCTTTATTGAAGTGTCCGATGATGGCAGAGGACTTGATAAAAAAGCTATTCTGCAAAAAGCTATCAGTAAAGGCATCTGTAAAAGCGAGGACAATTTAACCGATCAGGAGATCTATCAGTGCATTTTTCTTCCGGGATTTTCAACCGCGAAAGTCATTACCGATGTCTCCGGCAGGGGTGTTGGTATGGATGTCGTGCGTAGAAATATTGAGGCACTCCGCGGTTCAGTAGAAATTTCCACTACTCCAGGTAAAGGCACTATTTTCACGATAAGGTTACCCTTGACACTTGCTGTTGTTGATGGAATGATCGTACGGTCGTGCAATAACCATTACATAATTCCCACACTTGCCATCATCGAATCGCTCCGACCGGATTCTGGTCAGATTGATACTGTGATGGAGAAATGCAAGATGATTAAGGTTCGAAATGAACTGATTCAGCTTGTCCATCTTGATTTACTCCTGAGCAATAACAGAAGTAAATGGGAATTTTCAGAGGGTATTGCGATGATTGTTGAGGATATGTTTGGGAAAAAAATCGGCTTGTATGTGGATGAAATTATCGGTCAGCAGCAGGTAGTTATCAAGAGCTTAAGTACTGAACTCGGCGATATAGCAGGTGTAACCGGTGGAGCGATCATGAGCGATGGCCGTGTAAGCCTGATTCTTGACATCGGAGGGATTGTCAAGATGGCTGAAGGATGACGGAGGGAGAAAAAAGTAAGTAGGGAGAGGAAAATGGAGAGTGAGAGTAAGAGTGACTGTTTTCTTTCACACTCACACTCGTTGTTCTCACACAATGGTGGCTCAAGCGTTGTCTTTGGTCAGATGGCAAGGAGCAGAAAAAGAAATATCGAATAGTAAATAACAAATCTTGAATATTGAAGTTCTGATTTCTTTAAGTCTTGCTATTTGCTATTTGAATCGATGATTTGAAAATGATAGCAATATTCTGTTGTGTGTCAATTCAGAAATATAAGAACCAAGGAGGAAATACACAATGACATTTGAAAATGAAAAGAAAGCCGAAGCCGAAAAATCCGATCTCGGAATACAGCTTGCAGGCAAATATCTGACATTCAGGGTTGCACAGGAAGAATACGGTCTTGAAATTCTCAAAGTGCAGGAAATCATTCAGATGCAGGCAGTAACCAAAGTACCCCGTACTCCGGAATATGTTCGAGGTGTAATCAATCTGCGTGGTAAGGTGATTCCAGTGATTGATCTTCGGAAAAAGTTCGGAATCGAAGCGGCTAATGACAATGAGAAAACCTGTATTATCGTGGTACAGATAGCAAATGGGTCGGCAACGGTTACAATGGGCATCATCATTGACGAAGTCAAAGAGGTGCTTGACATCAAGGCTGAACATATTGAAGAAACACCTTCATTCGGTTCATCTATCGATACGGAATTTATCCTCGGAATGGGAAAAATAGGTCAGAACGTCAAAATTCTGCTCGATATTGATAAAGTAATGTCAACCGGAGAACTGAATGCCATTAAGAATGTAGCACAAGCGGAGTAAATATTTATAGCAATAATAAAATCTCGCACGAGGAGGACAAATGCGGCAATTATCGGGAATGTAAAGCCACATGGTAACTGTTAACATGCTTTATTCTATTCTGATGAAAAAATTAAAATAATGTTCAATAAAATAGAAATTATTAATTGTAATTAAAAGGGGAGAATTAAATGCTGAACAATATTAAAATCGGTCCTAAACTGATTGGTGGTTTCGTTGTGGTTGCTCTTATCACGCTTGTTATAGGATTATTGGGCATAAGCAATATGGCAAAACTTAATCAGATGGTTCATACACTTTATGTCAATGATCTGATTGGAATAAGCCATGTCAAAGAAGCAAACATCGACCTTGCATATATTGGTCGTACTTACAGAGGAATGTTGCTGGCTCAAAATTCTACTGAGAGAGAAAATCTGGAAAAGGCACTCAATGATTATGATAAAAGTTTGAGATCTGAACTGGAATTAACAGTAGGGACCCTTACAACAGAAAAAGGTAAGGATGTTGCGAAAAAACTGAATGATCAATATAATGAATATTTCAAAACAATTCAGAGTCTTGTATCGATTATCAACAAGCAGGACATCGTGAAAGTGGATCAAGCAGTTATCGAAGCGTTAAACGCGATCAAATCCGAAGCTAATGATGTTGACAATTCAATGGGTGAAATGTCAAGTTTGAAAGAAAATGTAGGTAAGGAAATGTATGATGAAAGCAATAAGATCTATGCGTCGATGCGAAGCATTTTAATTATATGTGTTATAATTGCTTCTATAGTGGGTATTTTATTAGGACTATTCCTTTCCATCAGCATAAGTAATCCGTTATCAAAAGTCGTTTCAAAAATTCAGGATATGGCAAAAGGTGAAATTGATCAGAAACTCTCAATGAATCGCGGAGACGAAATCGGAGTACTTTCAAATTCAATGGATACACTTGTTGATACAATGAAAAATTTGATAGTTGACGACGGCGGAGTAGTGCTCGAAGCAGCTGCAAATAAGGATTTGACCAAACGCTTGAAGAATGAATATAAGGGCCAATTTCTCAAAATGAAAGATAACATCAACAGAGTTATAGAGAGCCTCGATACTGCGCTCACCCAGGTCTCTGAAGCAACGGAACAGGTTTCCTCTGCAAGTCAGCAGATAAGCGCTGGAAGCCAGAGTCTTGCACAGGGCGCAAACGAGCAGGCCAGTTCACTTGAGGAGGTATCGTCAAGCCTTGAAGAAATGTCGTCAATGACAAAGCAGAATGCTGAAAATGCCAACCAGGCTAAGTCTCTTTCGGCTGAAGCAAATGGTAATGCTGCTACAGGAACAGATGCAATGGCACGGATGACCGGATCAATTAACAAAATTAAAGAATCAAGTGATCAGACAGCAAAAATCGTGAAGACAATTGACGAAATCGCTATGCAGACAAATCTCCTTGCTCTTAACGCGGCTGTCGAAGCAGCGCGGGCTGGAGAAGCCGGGCGGGGATTTGCGGTTGTTGCCGAAGAAGTTCGAAATCTGGCGCAGCGAAGCGCTCAGGCTGCTAAGAACACTGCGGATATGATTTCTGAATCCGTAAAGAATGCGGAGGACGGGGTTCAGATTGCTGATGAAGTTTCAAAATCTTTCGGAGCTATTGCGGGTAGTGCTAAAAAAGTAAATGACCTGATCGCTGAGATCGCGGCTGCTTCACAGGAACAGGCCCAAGGTATTGATCAGGTAAACACTGCTGTTGCACAGATGGATAAAGTAACCCAGCAAAACGCAGCTAATTCAGAAGAGTCGGCAAGCGCTGCTGAGGAACTCTCTTCTCAGGCAGAGGAACTGCAAAGTATGGTGTCCCAATTTGCACTTTCTCAAGCAATTCAGAAAAAGGCTATCTCTTTTCAGCATATAAACCGCCAAACTACATCTGTTCCTGAATCAAAGGTCGCTAAAACCATTCTCAATAATGGGAAAAATGGTAATGGCAAAAAAAACTTAAAGAGATCGGAAACAAACAGTAAGAAGTGCGCAGAGGAATTAATTCCTCTGAATGAAGATGTATTGAAGGAATTTTAAGAACGAGAAAAGAGCCTGTGCGGGCTCTTTTAATTTCCGGAGTAAAGAGGCGAAAATGGATACTAATGTTTTCCAAAAATTCAGGCGAATTGTTTACGACAGAAGTGGAATTTACATAAACGAAAATAAAGTCGCCCTTATTTCTGCTCGGGTTGGAAAACGAATGAGAGAACTTGGGATTGATGACCACAGAGAATATCTTGACTTTCTTTTAGGTGATACTACCAATAGTGAAATCATCAATCTGCTCGATGTGATATCAACAAACGTAACCAGTTTTTTCCGGGAGGGACAACATTTCGAATTCATCAGTTCTACTTTAGATAAGTGGTTTAATGAAGGGCAGCGGAAGTTCCGTTTCTGGTCTGCTGCTTCATCAACCGGCGAGGAGCCTTTCACTCTGGCAATGACAATAGCAGATAAGTTAAGTGATCGCGATGCTGATGTAAGGATACTGGCTACAGATATTTCAACCCGTGTGTTGAAGAAATGCATCGAAGGTGTCTATTCATATCAATCAATATCTAATGTTCCACAGAAATTTGTGACACGCTTTTTTAATAATCTGGAAATGGGTGGGAAAAGAGTATTCGTTGTAAATGAAGAATTGAGGAATATGGTAACTTTTTCACGATTAAATCTTTCAAAACCACCTTTTCTTATGCGAGGACCTTTTGATGCAGTTTTCTGCCGAAACGTGATGATTTATTTCGATAACAAGGTGCGGCAACGATTACTTGAAGAAATTTACAGATTGATTAAACCTGGAGGGTATCTCTTCGTGGGACATGCAGAAAGCTTGACCGGTATTTTGAGCGGATTTAAATCGGTTATGCCATCAATATATTGTAAAGTGTAAGGTGTGTGTATAATGAAATATATAGTAGGTGTATCTGATATGAAACTCAGCGATGTTCCCGGCGACATTATTGTCACTCATGCTTTGGGATCCTGTCTGGGTGTTGCCATTCACGATCCTGATGCCGGAATAGGCGGGATCCTTCATTATATGCTACCCGTATCTACTTTTGACGAAAAGAAAGCAGATGCAAACCCATTGATGTTTGGCAATACCGGAATTCCACTGCTTTTTGAAGAGGCATATAAGCTTGGGGCAAAAAAGAGTGCATTGCGAGTCGTGATCGCAGGAGGGGCACAAGTCTTTGGGAACGATACGGATCTATTCGCAATTGGAAAACGCAACGAAATCATTGCACGTAAATTATTCTGGAAAAATAATATTATGATTGCAACTGAAAATGTTGGGGGTAACATACCACGAACCCTTTTTCTGGAAATCGGCAGTGGTACTACATGGGTTACTAGTAAAGGTGAAAGGATTGATTTATGATAATAGTATGTCAGGTTATATCGATTCGAAGGAGGTGTTTGTGGCTTATTCCATTATGATCGTCGATGATTCTGAGACAATCCGTGCAGTATTGGAACGCTCACTTAACATGACCAGACTCCCTATCGATAAAATAATGCAGGCTGTTAACGGCAGGGATGCAATTGAAAAGCTTACAGAAAGCTGGATAGATATTGTCTTTACAGATCTTAACATGCCTGAGATGGATGGTGTGGAACTTATCGATACCATAACTACTCATCCGGAGTTTTGTGATATTCCCGTTGTGGTCATCTCAACTGAAGGAAGTTCAACCAGAATCGATGAACTTAAGAAAAAAGGTATAAAAGGCTATTTACGCAAGCCGTTTACACCTGAAAAACTGAAAGAAACAATTCTCAATACACTGGGAGATTGGAATGGATAAATTGCGTGAAATTGCACTTCAAACAATCAACCGAATATTTGCTGAAGCTGCTTACATGTTTGTTGATAAAGTCAAAGAAATCGATAGCTCATTACCTGATCCCGATCAGTTTGAAGGTGTTTCTTTGATCTTTACTGGAGGACAGTCTGGAGAATTTCATCTCTGGGCAAACAGTGGCTTTGCTGCTCAGGCTGCGGCAAATATGCTTGGGATCGATGAGAATGGGGATCTGGCGCGGGATAAAGGTCCGGATGCCATGAAAGAATTACTAAATATGATCACAGGAAACTTTTTAACAGCGGCTTTTGGTGATGTACCTAAGTTCGAACAAGGCCTTCCGATGTCTCTTAATAAGGAGTGTCTTGAGATTGACTTAAAAAAAGAAAATGCAATTCTGCTTGAGGTTGAAGGTAATCCTGTGATTTTTATAGCTGACTTTATAGGTGATTAAGGGATGGACAACTTTTTGTTAACTTTTTTAATCAGTTTCTGTTCAGAATTAACAAATGCGCATTATAAATTCCACTCCTTCGAGTACTTCCAGGGGGCGCCTGCAGGAGAAATTTTAGATGCAGATTTTTGACAATATAGAGTTCTTGCGCAAGTCCCCCTGAGGGGTGACGCATCGAAGTACCCGAAGGGGTGAATTTAGGGAGCATATTTTTCGTGTTACAAAATACAGCTAATTTAAACAGATACTAATTAAAGAGAATAAATTATTCGTCAATAAGTGTTGCATAATTAACAAAATAGCAGTGCTATGTTTAGTGATATCAAATGAAAAAATCAGAAATGTATAATCATGATTAACGTTCTTGTCATTGATGATTCAGCTGTTGTTCGACAGGTTCTCTCACGCGAGCTGTCCAAAGCTATGGATATCAATGTTATTGCAACCGCGGCAGATCCTTTTATTGCAAGGGACAAGATTCTCAGATGTAAGCCTGATGTCATGACTCTTGATATTGAAATGCCGAAAATGGATGGTCTGACATTCTTGCGAAAGATTATGCAGCATTATCCTATCCCAACTATCATTGTAAGTTCGTTAACCCCGAAGGGAAGTACTATGGCGCTTGAGGCGCTTGATACAGGGGCGATCGACGTTGTCTCAAAACCAGGTGAATCATATACAATCGGTGATATGTCTGATATTTTGATAGACCGGATCAGGGCCGCTTCGCTGGTCAGCTTTGAAAAAATGAATCGTATCAGTCAAAATATTGCTGTTCACAATCAGGAAAAACTTTCTTTGACAAGAACAACTAATAAGGTAATCATGATAGGCGCTTCCACCGGCGGGACTGTAGCAATCGAATTGCTTCTCAAACAGATGCCAAAAACTACCCCCGGTATAGTTATCGTACAACATATGCCGGAAATGTTTACAAAATCATTTGCTGATCGTCTTAATTCTGTTTGCGAAATTGAGGTGCATGAATGTAAGGATGGCGATGCGGTATTGCCGGGAAGCGCTCTTATTGCACCGGGAAATCACCATACGGTGCTCCATCGATGCGGAGCACGCTATTATGTGGAAGTAAAAGATGGACCGCGGGTTTTTCATCAGCGGCCAAGTGTCGAGGTGCTGTTTAACTCCGCTGCCAAATTTGCCGGAGCAAATGCAGTGGGCGTGATTCTCACTGGTATGGGTGCGGATGGAGCACAGGGACTTTTATCTATGCGGCAAGCTGGAGCGCATACTATAGCGCAGGATGAAGCTACAAGTGTGGTCTGGGGTATGCCGGGTGAAGCGGTAAAAATTGGTGCTGCTGAACATGTAACACCGATTCAAGGTATTGCCGCAACGATAATCAAAATTATTAATGATAATTCATAAACGGTGGTCGTTTGTATATACGGCCGGCCGTTGTAGAGACGTCCGGCTGGACGTCTCTAACGGCCGGACGTCTCTAACCATGGCCGTGCATTTCTGAAAGAAATGAATATGATTACAACAGAAAATAAAAGAATTCTTATCGTAGAGAATGATTCCGAAATAGCAACCGACATTGGTAATATGTTACATTCGATCGGTTACAGAGAGTTTGAAATTGTATCCTCTGGTGATGATGCGCTGGAATTTGTCAAAAAGAATCATCCGGACCTTGTAATTATTGATATGTTACTTAAAGGAAAATTGGATTGCATAATGACCACAACCCAAATCATTGAAGTGCATCCTGTGCCTGTCATATTTATAACCGACTCCTCCGATGTGGAAACTGTTCAACATATGAAGACAATAGGACCATTTGGGTACATTTGCAAACCATTCAACGGACAGGAGCTCAGAACCCTGATTGATACTACGATTTCCATGTTTTCAACTGAAACTACCCGCAGAATCAGGGGGGAGATAAAGTCACTTACGCTTGAGATTATAGATATGCTCTATCGCACTAATGATTGCGACGAGGATCTGGTAAAAAATATTCTCTTGAAGATAAAAGACTTTTTTGATTTGGATGTTGTGGCATTGCGTCTAAACATGGATTGCGAATTTCCCCATTTTATCACCTATGGCTTGCCTGATGAACTCACTGCTAAACACATGTCTCTTATTGACAATAAGAATGATGCATCATCAGATTCTGGATCGATATTGTTCTGTTTTTGCGGTGCTGTAATAGAAAAGACAGTAAACCACGGGGAGTGTTTTACTGAATATGGAAGTTTCTGGACGAACAATCTTTCATCGAAATTCAAAAGTAACAAATGTGATATAGTTACTCATAATCATAATGGATTTTGTGTTGAAGCAGGTTTTCGATCAATGGCTATCATTCCTGTAAAAGCAGGCGAAGAAATTGTAGGAATACTTCAACTTGCGTATAAGGAATGTGAACGGTTTTCCGAATCGACAATTAACTTTTTGGAGCAGCTATGTTTCAGTATCGGTATCGCTTTTGAAAGCATGCATATAAAAGAAGAGATGAGCAAAGCGCTTGAGAATGAAAAAAAAATGACTACACAACTGGAAGATGCGCGTGTCAAAACTGAGCAGGCGAATCGCGCAAAAAGTCTTTTTCTGGCTAATATTTCTCATGAGATTCGTACTCCACTCAACGGAATCATCGGGTTTACATCGCTGCTCAAAGAAACCGGCCTTAATGAAGAACAGCGCAATTTTGCTGATAATGTTTATTTATCGGCGGAAATGCTAATGACACTGGTCAATGACTTAATTGACATCTCAAAAATTGAGTCTGGAAAAATTGAAATTTTAAATAAGATAGATTTCAATATCAGAAAAACAATCGATAGTGTGGGTGAGCTTTTAAATATCGAAGCTAAAAAGAATGGACTGCGGTTCATTATCCTTATCAATGCAAATGTACCTGTCTATGTTCGCGGCGATCCTGCTCGACTCCGTCAGATTCTCTTGAATCTTGTAAGCAACGCCATAAAATTTACCCACCATGGTGAGGTCGTGGTAAGTATAGAGCTTTTTGAATCGAGTGAAATGAATTCAACTATAAAATTTGCCGTTCGCGATACCGGAATAGGAATTTCCAGTGAAGATCAGAAGAAACTTTTTCAAGTTTTTTCACAAGTCGACGTTTCAAATACAAGAAAGTATGGCGGAGCCGGGCTGGGGCTTGCAATATCCAAACAGCTGGTTGAATTGATGGGTGGTAATATTGGAGTAATTAGTGAAAAAGGGGTAGGTTCCACCTTTTATTTCACTCTGGTTTTCAACAAGCCTGATCAAGCGTTTCTTAAAGGGACGACAATGAAAGATCTTCAGGGAATTTATGTACTTGTTGCTGATCAGCATAAAGAACGCCGTACAGTCTTCGCCGATTTACTTGAGACATTCAAATGTAATGTCCTTACAGCCAGCAGTTTTAATGATTGTATAAATATTCTGCATGAACAGGAAAAACAAAATAAAACTACTATAGCATTGCTTCTGGATGCGAACGAAGCGGGTTTTGATGTTTTCGAACTCTGCAATAAGATTAAAAACGATACAGTAATCGCCAACACTCCACTTGTAATGCTGGCAGCACAAGGCAGGCAGGGAGATGCTGCTGCTGCCAGGGAAGCCGGTTTTGCCGCATTTCTCATCAGACCAATTTCCGCTCAAGATATTCGTGATTGCCTATTGTCATTGGTAGATAAGAAAGATAACTTAACAAAGCAGACAGGTCTGATCACCAGGCACAGCTTAAATGATAGAAGAAATGATAAACTACGTATACTGCTTGTCGAAGATAATTATATGAATCAGACACTTATTATGGTCTCTTTAAAAAAGGCAGGTATGGCATGCGATATCGCCGCCAATGGTATTGAATGTCTTGCAGCTTTGGAGAAAAATACTTATGATCTTATTCTGATGAATTGTCAAATTCCAAAAATGAACGGCTATGAAGCTACAATGAAAATTCGAAGTAAAGAAAAAGATTCTGGTTGTCACATTCCGGTTATTGCTTTGACATCGAATTCTTTGGCGGAAGAAAATAGTGCGTGTATCGCAGCGGGGATGGATTATTGCCTTGTCAAACCTGTTCTGCACAAAGTCCTGATATCTACTATTGAAAAATGGACAGGTAATTTGAATTGCGGAAAAATAAATCAAACAACATTTGAACCGGTAGATGATAAAACGGATGAACTCCTGTCAATACCGAAACTAATGGAAATTCTGGATTTTGATCGGGTAAGCGTTGAAACTGTTCTTAATAATTACTGTAACGCTCTGCCGGATCAGATGATCGAAATTGAACATGCCCTCAATGCAAAAAATGCTGAACTTGCTCTCAAAGAAGCACATAAACTTAAAGGCGCATCAGCAGGTATCTTTCAACGTCAAATGGCATCTTACCTTTCCGAATTTGAATCGTGTATTCGAAAGTCAGATTTCGATAATGCACGAACTGTTTTTGAAAAATGCAAAATATCAGGTGACAGGATTATACTTACTTATAAGACTGTTACTCCCCAAAAAATAACAGGCATATTCGATAATTCTGAGGTTGCAAAAAAAATTTCAAAGGAAGATTTAAACAGGTTGACCTCTGCTCTTAGCCAGGGGGACCTTGATTTGATCGCATCGATTGGAAAGACATTTGTAAAAAGCTGCTCCCTGGAACAGTTCGGTCGCTACATTCAATCGCTTGCGGAAAATTATAAAGATGATGAATTGTCAAAGATCGTCAAGGAGATCTTGAAGTTAAAAGGAAATCAGAATGACGATACGATTTAAAATACTTCTTGTTGACGACAGTCCGACAAATCTCAATGTCCTTTCCGGATTTCTTGGAAAATTCAATTATAAATTGCTATTTGCATCGAGTGGTGAACGTGCGATAGAAGTTGCTGAAGCGGCTGTACCGGATATGATTCTGTTGGATGTAATGATGCCCGGTATTGACGGGTATGAAACCTGCCGCCGGATGAAATCGTCGGAAAAACTTAATGAAATTCCGGTATTGTTCCTTTCTGCTCTTGACACGGTAAATGACAAGGTAAAGGGATTCGAGTCGGGCGGAGTTGATTACATAAGCAAACCTTTTCAGCGTGAAGAACTTCTCGCAAGAGTTAAAATGCATCTGGAATTGTACAGAATCAGAAGCGAAAACAGAAGGTATGCAAACGAAATGGAAGCGCTTGCACAAGAACGGGCAAGGTCGCTTATCCATGCAGATCGTCTGGCTACACTAGGAACTCTTAGCGCGGGTGTAGCTCACGAAATCAATAACCCGGCGACTTTCATTTCGGTTGGCGCACAGACATTGAACAAACTCTGGAGCGACATAGAACCCTTACTTGATAACATACAAGCCGAAGCATCTCTTATGGAAAAAGTCATGTTTGCAAGAAATAACATTCCTTCATTGTTAGGGAATATTAAAGCCGGCGTTTTAAGAATACAGAAGGTAGTCAATGGGCTTAAAACATATTCGCATTCAGGAAATACGACAAAGGAACCCTGCGATATAAAAGACTGCATTACGGCCGCACTTGAATTGTGCCATAATAAATTGAAACACTTCAAAGTGCAACGCTGCGGCGAAGAGAAACTTTCGGAGGTGCTTGCTGATGAACAGCAGATCGAACAGGTTTTTGTCAACCTGTTTGTTAATGCTGCCGATGCTATGGAAAACGAAGGCGGAATGCTTGTTATTACAACAGAGGCAAATGATTCAGGCCTGATTGTATATGTTGATAATGATGGTCCGCAAATTCCCGAATCGGTTCTTGATCGTATCTGGCTTCCGTTTTACACTACCAAATCTCGAGATAAGGGGACCGGTTTGGGTTTATCGATAAGTAAGGGAATTATTGAAGAACATGGTGGAAAAATAGAGGTGAAAAACCGTCCGGAAGGTGGAGTAAGATTCATTATAACATTGCCTTTTTACAAAAATGAGGACGCATGAGTATTGAACTATTAATAGTCGACGATGAAGTTGAAATCAGAAAAAGTCTGGGTGTATATTTCAAGGCCTGCGGCTATGAAGTCACACTTGCTGAAAACGGGATTGCTGCACTCGGTGTTCTCGCTGTTAAGCGAATTGATATTTGCATAAGTGACATCATTATGCCGAATATGGATGGTGTAGAACTCCTTCGTCAAGTAAGGCATGATTACCCTATGACACGGGTTATTATGATAACAGGGTATGTGACACTTGAAAATGCACTCGCTTGTATGCGTCTGGGGGCGGATACATGTGTTTTTAAACCTTTTGAGGACTTGTCGGAACTTACATCTGCTGTGGAAGGATCCACAGCAATTCTAAATTCGTGGAAAAGAAAACTAAAAGAACTTGTATTTATGAAATCTCAGTCAGTAGAGGAAAACCATGGATAGAACCCTTTCAGGAGTCGACCCTCATCTATTATCTGAATTTTTAGATGAGTCGATTGACATGCTGTCACAGGTACCAACTCTTTTTATCGAACTGGAGAAAAATCCTGCTGATAAGGAAATTATTAATGCGATTTTCCGTCCAATCCATTCACTTAAAGGAAATGCCGCTTATTTTGGACTGCTTAAAACAAAGTGCCTGGCCCATGAACTCGAATCGATTCTTGACAAAATTCGCCAGGGTATACTTCAACCGCATAAAAACATTATCAATGCGCTTCTTGAAGGCAATGACCGGCTGATCGGTATACTTAGAAGAACTCAGTCAGGTAATTCTGAAATTGATGATGTAAATAATTTTGAGAAAATCATTAATAAAGTAAAGTCATGCAACAACAATCAGACTGGATTGGCTTTTCAAAACGTAGAAGAACTTTTACAGAAGCTGCTTGATTTAGGCACTTTACTTGAGAAGAAATACCCCGAACTTAAAGTAAAATTCGATGATATTTTAAAGTCAGCACAATCACTCATATTGTCTTCACCAGCAAATGCGGAAGAGAAAACAATCATTTCGCAGAACAGAACAAATCCACAGGATTTGACAACTCTGCTTGAATTGCTTAAAGAACCGGCTGATAAATTCTTGTCGGATGAAATTACTAAACAGGTTCTTACCAGTCTTTTGAATCTGAAGAATACTGCGGTAGGGTCTGAATGTAAAGCGCTTGTTGACAAAGTTCTCGATGATTACCATGTCATTGTCTCCACAGTAGGAAATGATCCAATATTGCATGATATTCTTTTCGATTTTACAAATGAGTATAGAAAACTATCAGGCGGCAACTGCGCGACTGCGAATTCCTCCACAACATCAAACGGACCGCTAAGTGATAAGAAAGAGGAGAAAACTCAGAAAAAAACAATGCGCGTAGCGGAAGAAACCATCGATAAATTTCTTGAACATGTAGGTGATCTGATTGTGGTAAGAGAAATGTTCGATTATCTTCAGAAACGCATTGTGTCATTTCAGGAAGCTTCCTCAGTCTCCGATGAGTTCCGCAGAATTAACGATTCATTCGCCGGATTATCCTATGACCTTCAGAAAAGCATTATGGCAATTCGTAAATTACCGTTACGGGTAATTCTTCAGAAGGTCCCGCGGATAATCAGAGAAATCGCTGATTCATCTGGTAAAGAGATCGATTTGCAAATTACCGGTGATTCGATCGAGGTAGACAAATCATTGATAGAAACTCTTGAAGCGCCGATTATTCACATGGTTCGTAACGCGGCTGATCACGGCATCGAACCGTTGGACAAACGCAAATCAGTGGGAAAGCCGGCCAAAGGTACGCTGCGCATTAACGTAACTGAACTGCCTGACTTTATTGAACTGAAAATCATCGATGACGGCGCGGGATTAAATCTTGATGCGCTGAAAAAAAAAGGTGAAAGCCTTGGGCTGTTATCATCGGGTAAGTCCATAAGTGATGAGGAAATAGTTCAACTCATATTCCTGCCCGGCGTATCAACTGCACAAAAAGTTACTGAAATTTCTGGGCGCGGAGTAGGAATGGATGTAGTACGTCAGAATGTTGAAAAAGCTGGCGGTAAAATCAAAATAATAAATTTTCCTGGAAAAGGGGCGGAGTTTACAATTCTTGCGCCTAAAAATGTTGGTACACAGATCATTAACGGTTTTATTATTCGTATAGCCGAAGAAAATTTCATTTTGCCGCTTGAAACTATCACCGAAGCATTCAATGCAAAAAAAGAGGATTTCCTGAATATTGCAAATAAAGGCGTATGTGTTATGAGACGCGGCGAAGCTCTTCCATTCCGATTTCTCTCCGACATTTTCGGGTATCCTTCATCTCAAGAATATCACACGTTTATTGATAGTGCCGTAGTAACGGTTGATTTCAAAGGGGAATCACGCGCTTTCGGAGTAGATGAGATCCTTGGGATTCAGCAGATTGTTGTCAAGTCTGTGACAGGTCTCAATGCTGATAAAACGCTGTTTGCCGGTGCGGCGGTTACCGGTAATGGAAAAGTCGCAATGATTCTGGACATGGAGAAAGTGTTTTCTGATTAGTTGAATGTGCCCGTACAGTCATGTGTATAACACTCCCAATGCACACCTTTATATCAGATCTGGAATTAACAGATTTGAATTATTATTTCGAAAACAGATGCGTTGTGATTTAAACCCTCAAAATTGATTCCATCGATCATGAGGATTCGACCGTTGTGTTATCGTTCACCCATTAAAAGGCGCGATGCGCCCAAAAAAAAATCAACCAATTTTATCCGAATTCAGAATATCCAATAAAATCAGGGATGAAACAGTGGACATTTTCGAAATTTTCTGCTGCGGGGATCGCGTCTCAGTTCTTTTTATTAAATATGACGTAGTATTCTACTTTGAGAAGAAAGTTTCTAATAACCGCTCACCCTGAGTACTGAGTCCTGAGTCACCGAAGGGCGAAGTATCGAAGGGTTTTCTATTGACGGTTTCGCATATTTAAAGTCGATTTTAAGAGTATCCATGCTTAAAATCGTTATGGTTTGTGGGCTTACAGAACTAAACTTGGCTTTTTAAATTATATTGTATCACCTCGCGGTATATGCGGAGTTGTAAAATGCGACACTGGGAAAATCTGGTCTATTTACATCGTATGTTAGCGGACAGTCGGTCTTATTTGGCAAAAAACGAACTGATGAGAAGATTAGATTGCGGATCTGAAGCTAAATTTTATCGACTGGTTAATACCCTCCGTAGTTATTTCAACGCTCCTCTTGTCTACTCGCCGAAATACAAAGGCTATAAATATATCCCTGAAAACGAGAATGAACCCTTTGAGCTCCCCGGGCTCTGGTTTAAAACTGAAGAACTTGAAGCGCTTGTCTGTCTTGAAAGTATTGCCACAGGATTTCAAAACGGCTATTTGACTGAAGCATTCAGTGCGTTCAGGAAGAGAGTGGAGCGGCTCCTAAGCCTCCAGAAAATTACTCTTAAGGCCTGGCATGAGCGATTCAAAATGATCCCTATCGCATCACGAAAAACAGATGAATAAATGTTCCGGACAGTAAGTGAAGCTGTTTTATATGGTAAGCAATTAACAATTACACATCAGAAAGTACGGGGTTCAGTTCCGGAAAATAGAACGGTTTCTCCTCAGACTCTCTTGCGTTATCGCGACAACTGGTATCTGGATTGCTCTGGTGTCGACAAGACTGAATCGCTACGCACGTTTGCGGTGAATAGAATAACAAAAGCTGAATGCACCGGAAAAGATGCAAAGTTGATTCGAGAGCTGTTGTTGATAAGGAATATTGCGGGCTCTTATGGAATCTTTTCAGGTGACGCAATTAATTATGCAGAAATTCTTTTTACCGGATACGCTGCATGTGAAGTAGCACCGGGAAGAGTGGCACCCTCAGCAGCAGTGGCAATTTATCGAATAGGGATAATACCTTGCTTTTAAGGATTTCCTAAAGTCAAAGTCGGGAGCTAATTATGGACATTCTCCGTTGGGGTGACGAGGCGGAGGTGGTAAACCCTGCGGATTGCGGAAGGAAATAAGGGGAATGATAAGAAAAAATGAAAAAGAATTATGAAAAGTAATTGTGACTAGCACTTTTTGAGAGTGGGGGCAGGTAGATTAGTATTGTTTGTTATTTTTAAGGTGGAAAAAAAGTAAATGAATGAATCGTATTATAAGTATTGGGGTAAAGCGAAAAAGAACGATGATGGGACTTATGATTATCATCTGTTGCCGTATCATTGCTTAGACTGTGGCGGCGGTAGCGTATCATTTACTCTCTCCTGAATCCAAAAGATGCAAAGAGCTTGCAAACCGTTTGGAGCTTTCACCTGAAAAGGTTCAAGTTCTGTTTACGATTTTTTGATGCTTATCAATGACATAGGAAAGTTTTATAATACGTTCAAAAGGTAAATTCCTGAAGTATTCAGTAGTGTTGATTTTTCTGGGCATAAATTTGGGATATATGTAGAACGCCATGATACGCAGGATTTAGTATTTGGCGTGGGGATCCGGGTAATATAACTCAAGGCATAAAGTGTTATCTGAGTCAGTTGTTTCCAATACTCACTCAAAACATCGATTAGCGGATTAACCAAGCACAGGTTCATGGTATGTCCAAAGTCTACGGCTAAAGGCGGAGATGCTCGGATTAAAGCATCAAGTTATTTCAGCAATGAAAATATTGGAACAGCAAGATTATTTAACAGTGTATGTTCAAATAAGAATTGCAAATAATGATCATGCGAAAGTTGAAAAAGAAGAATAACTGATCAGCGACATAATAAGTTGGAAAAAATGCAGGATCGCTGTTGTTGCAGATTGGATTGGATCGGGAAATAGCGAAATGTTCGAATTGCTGTCAGAGGCGAATTCATACTGAATACTGGAAGACAATTGGATCTGCTAATAGATAAGGATGATGTTGAAAATGCAAGGTGGATATCAAACTACAAATGTGAATTCGCAAATATACAAACGTTATTTCACATTTCAGGTAACACAGTTACAGAAAAGAGTATGCAGAAATGGTTTTGAACAGCGGTAAAGAAAATCACAAAAAGGACGTCCGGCGTTGAAAAAAATCAGCCGTGTAAATTCTTGCTTCACGTATAATGGCAAATGGTGATGCTGATGGTATATATCTGGGTTTGCAACAATGGCTACTGCAAACGCGATGTCGGTGTTCATGAGTAAGGCATACCGAAAGTTGTACGGTAAAAATGATCGCATCGCTGATTTGAAAGCAGTGTCGCGGAAGTATCTGCAAATGAATCTAAAAGAAGAATCGCTATACAGCAGTATCAAAAGAGTACTTAGAGTATGATGAAGTTGCAGATGCATATTGTAATGCTTGGTATGCTGATAACAGAAAAAAAGCTTGCTGCGGATGTGGGTGAAGGGACAATTGACCAGGCTTTAATTGGTATTCTTCCTGCTTGGACCAATCGCTACGGCTGTTAGGACTTAACCGAAAAGTTATTATTGCAGATGAGGTACATGCTTATGATTCGTATATGGAACATTTACTATCTGTTTTGATTACTGCACATGCACAGGGTGGGGGTTCAGTTATTCTCCTTAGCAACATTACCAATTAAGAAACGTGCAGAATTAATTGATGCGTTTAAAAAGGGAATAGATCCTGATACTTGTAAATTTAATATTACAAATACTTTACGATGTGGCAAAACAGTTAACGATTGACAATACCCCATTTCCGTTGCTTACTCAGATTGGTAAATCTGCTTTTGTAACAGAACATGTTGAAACCAGAAATGAAGTTAAGCGAGCAGTAGCCGTGGATTTTTTTCATTCTTATGAAGAAGTTTTATCATACATCGAGAAAAAATCTGCAAATGGCGAGTGTGTCTGTTGGATTCGCAATACGGTAAACGATGCACGCAAAACCTATTATGATTTAATTACCCGAGGGCTCTCTTCTGAAAAGATTGACCTTTTTCATAGTAAATTTGCGATGATCGACAGAATCAGAATTGAGAATGCTGCTATTGCAAATTTTGGGAAATTATCGGGCGAAAAAGAGCGAACAGGGCGAGTGCTGATTGCTACACAGGTTGTGGAACAATCACTTGATCTTGATTTTGATGCAATGATTTCAGATCTGGCTCCAGTTGATCTACTTATACAGAGAGCGGGCAGACTTCATCGCCATATTCGAGACACAAGGGGAAACATAACAGAAACTTGTACTAAAGATGAGAGATGCTCTCCAGTACTCGTCCACTGCCCAACTTTCACAGAAAATGCAGATGCGACGTGGTTAACTGGTGAATTTTCTGGAACTGCGGCAGTTTATCAAAACACAGGTGTGCTTTGGAGAACCATGAAGGTATTAAATGAAAAAAAAGGGTGGACCATGCCTGAAGATGCCCGCAGTTTAATTGAGGATGTCTATGGTGCAGCTTTCGATGCTCCTGAAGGTTTGTTTGACAATGAGTGTAAGGCCGACGGTATGGATAGATCCAAAAAATCTATGGGCGATCTTAATGCCTTGTTACTTGAAAAAGGGTATTGTGAAAATGCTGCAAAAGTAGGGTGGGATGAAGATACTACTATATCGACTCGTCTTACAGAAGATAGCTTCAGTATCGTCTTGGGAGTTATTGAAAATGAACAGATAGTACCTTATGCAGAAACAGAAGAAAATCAATGGGATTGGAGTTGTCTATCTATCTCTGTTAAGGATTGGAAACGAGCAAATTACAACTTGTCAGATTATGAACAAAAACTATTTGATCAACTAAAGATGGAAAGAAAACAGTTGCAGTTCTATCAACTTTGTGTGGTAAGTAAAAAATCAGGCAGTTTGGTTTTAACTAACGAAAAAATATCAGATTATTATGATCCGCATCTTGGATGGGGTGCATGTTTAAAAGAGGCGGATTAGGTGAATCTTACCAAAGATCAATGGATTCCCGTACGTCGGGCGGACAATACACTTTGCACAATTGCTCCATGGGAAATTGGTGAAAGTAAAAATCCTGTGATTGAGATTGTTGTACGTCGACCAGATTTCCGTGGTGCGCTATATCAATTTCTTATTGGCAGTAATACAACAACATTTGCACCTGCAGATGATGATGAATGGAAGAGTATTGGAATAAAATTCCATCTTGTGAAACACTGAAAAGTGTGTTCGAAAAAGTTATAGATGCTTTTGAGTTGGTTAATGAAAATGGTCCTGCTTTTATGCAGGACTTTAAGTTGCCAGAAGATTGTGAAGAATCAAAGATTCGATCTCTTTTGATTGATGCGCCTGGTGAAAATGGAATAAAAAAGAATCAGGACCACTTTGCAAAGAGAGATGCGGTAAATGGTTTATGTCCCAAATGTACTGCAACTGCTTTGTTTACTTTACAGGTAAATGCTCCTGCTGGAGGGCAGGGAAATCGCACTGGGTTAAGAGGTGGTGGGCCATTGACTACACTTATTTTACCAGAAGAAAATTTTTCTGCACTCTGGAAAAAACTATGGCTTAATGTCATTTCATATAATGAATTCTTTAACGAAAATGCTTCTAAAGCAACTATGAATATTTTCCCTTGGATGGGACCTACTTATACAAGTGAAAATAGAAAAAAGTCTATCCTCAAGATGTACATGCATTACAAATGTATTGCGGGATATGCCTCGAAGAATACGTTTAAAAACGTTCAAGGAAGGTATTTGTGATATTTGTAGAGAAGAAGGAGTAATATGGACTGGTTATTACGCGAAAAAATTATGGCGTTAGCTACTCATCTTCGTGGCATCATTCTTTAAGTCCATATAGAGAGCAGGAAGAAAAGAGATGGTTCTACCTGGCCTGATTGCGAACTAAGGAAAACAGGGTGGCTTTCATACCCAGATTGGATATCATTAATATTTGGAAATAATAGTAATGAGATGGCTGCACTTGTAATAAGTTCTTTTTGGGGACAAAAGGTTTTTAAAATCGATGGTATACATAATCCAAGAATGTGGTGCTTTGGTTATGACATGGACAATATGAAGGCCCGGTGTTGGTATGATCAAACAATGCCATTGATTCTCTTACCTGAAAGTAAACGATTGTCCTACATTGAAATAATTCAGCTTTTAATTAGTGCAGCAGAAGATGTTATCAAACTGTTACAAGACCAGATAAAAGCAGCGTGGTTTGAGCGGCCTAAAGATGCAAAAGGTGATATGTCATTTGTTCAAGCATCTTTTTATGAACAGACTGAGGCATCATTTTTTACAATTGGTGAACAAATACTAATGCGGTTGAAAATGATCTGGATACAGCATCGTTACTCTCAGACTGGCAAGATCTTGTCATCGAAACAGCTGAAAAACTCTTTGATGAATATGCACTGTAGAATACAGATGAACAAAAAAATATGAAACGAATCGCCGCAGCATCAAAATCACTTTCAGGTATTCTTAGAAGTCCGAAAAATAAAACACTTCAGATTTTATTACAGAAGGAGGTCGCATGAGCTTGCGTTATGCTGTTTTTAAAAACAGTAGTGATCAATCAAAGCTTCTTGTGTGGTGGTCATTGCTAAAAGAAAATCATGGCTGGCGTGCAGAATTACGAAGGGCGGAAACCCCAGCTGATGTTTTGTTATGTGAAGCTTTCCGGTATTTATGTTATGAACTTGCAGGCTATTGGACAACAGAACAAAATATTCTTGGTCTTGCTGCTGTTGCAGGTGTCATCGCGCATATCGATAATGACAATGGAAAACTGTTTGCCGAGTCATGTGCAGAAGGTGATAAACCGCCAGTAAGTGAATTACGTTTTGCCCAATTGCAAAAAAGCCGTACTCTTGACGAGATGTACATAAGAATGATCAGAACAATTAAGCTGCTCGACAAAACGGTTAGCCCTGTTTCTGTAGCTGATAATATCCTCCATTGGATGAAAGAAATTATAGACGGTAATACTGATGCAGTCCCCGGCAACGGATTTTAGTACGTTGGGGGATTGAATATTTTCAGCATCTATCGTTAAAACAGAAAACAAATTAACAATCAATTAAATGGGAAAAACTATTATGAACAAATTTATTCAGTTACACATTTTAACATCATATCCACCATCTAATCTTAACCGTGATGATATGGGGCGTCCGAAAACTGCGAAAATGGGCGGCGTTGACAGGCTACGTATTTCTTCGCAAAGTTTAAAAAGATGCTGGAGAACTTCAGATATATTCAAATCAGCGCTATCTGAACGTATAGGAACAAGAACAAAAGTATTGGGTTTAAATATTTATAAAAAACTGCTTGAAGCATCTTATTAAACCCAAAGATGCCAAAGAATGGAGTAAAACGATTGCTGGAGTATTTGGCAAATTAAAAGCAGAGGATAAAAAAAATCCGGAGAAATTAGTAGATCGTGAGCTTGAACACTTGACAATTTCATCCTGATGAGCAGGCGGACTGTTGCTGCCTCATCTAAACTTGCAAAACGAAAGAGTGCTTCCAAAAGCGAGAAATTGTTTCTCCGTGAATCAGAAAGAGCTGTACACCTCGATTATTTGGTAGAATGCTTGCATCAAACCCAGAATATGATATGGATGCTGCATGTCAGGTCGCACATGCGATAAGTGTACACCCTGTTGTTACTGAAGATGACAATTTCACTGCGGTTGATGATCTTAACAATGATAACGACAGTCAAGGTGCTGCTCATATCGGTGAAAGCGGCTTCGCGTCAGCTCTCTTTTACACATATGTCTGCATTGACAAAGATTTACTGGTCGGGAACCTGGGAAAAAACACCGATCTTGCTGGAAATACTATTGGCGCTCTTGTTGAAGCAGTCAGTCAAAGTTGCACCTGAAGGTAAACAGAATGGTTTCGGAAGCCGTTCATGGGCATCCTATGTATTGGCAGAAAAAGGAAATGATCAACCTCGTTTTATCTGTGGCATTCCTAGAGCCAATAAATGGATCAAACTACGGAGATGATGCTGTTAAGGCGTTGAAAGCAACATGTGATAATATCGATAAAGTATACGAACTCGATAACCCACAGCGAAAAGAATTCAATGCCAGCTTTACAGGCGTTGGTTCTATATCAGAACTGATTAATTTCGTCAAGGAGTAAGTGTGTGGAAAAATTCCTTGTTTTCAGGGCTTTTACGGTCCATTCGCAGCCTGGGGTGATATTGCTGTAGGCGAGGTAAGGAGAAGCTCATCATATCCAAGCCGCTTCAGCAATTTTGGGCTTAATATCAGCTGCGTTTGGGTTGCGCCGTAATGAAACAGAAATTCTAAAATCGTTATTTAATGGGTACGATGTTGCTATAAAAGTAATTAGCATTGGTACAATTACTAAAAGATTTCCATACGGTACAGGTTCCTGATAGTACAGGAAAGTTCAAAGATCGTACCCGGCGTGATGAATTGATAATTGGTGAGGATCGTTTAGGTACTATTTTGACATCAAGAGAATATCGGTGTGATTCATGTGCGTTGTTGCATTACGTATGCGAAACGGTGGTTGCCTTATCCACTTGAGCTTGCGGAGGATAAACTGGCAAAACCATCGTTTGTCCTTTATCTTGGACGTAGAATCCTGCCCACTTGCAGCACCTTTGAAACCACGGATTATTTACAGTAATGGTTTGCAAAACGCACTTCACAAAGCTGTCTTGACACCTTTAGAAGCTTCATTTAATCAGTGAAGATGCAAACTGAACGGTATATTCCAATTTCTTGAACAAGGTGCTGTTGGGAGAATGACGCCGAGGATATAATACCTCAACAAACGCACGAACGGTACGATGAGCCAATTGATAAAAGTAAAATGGCAGTTTGCATCACGCCTTGAGCATGTGCTTATCGAAGGAGGTGAGTAATGTATTTCTCTCGAGTTCGTATTGAGAATGGTGTACTTACGCAAATGAAGTTTCTGAAAGCGATTCAAGGCGGTATTTATGCGAATGCATCAGTTAATCTGGAGATTGTTTCCGGATGATTCTGATGGAAACCGAACATTTCTGTTTCGACAGGAATTCGAAAAGGAACAGCTGAAATTTGAATCTACTCGGCGGGGACTGCCAATTTTTTATGTAGTTTCAGAGAAAGTCCCCGTTCCTATTGACGGTAATTCAAAGTTCATCAGAAAGACTATCCTGCAAAAATCGCTTTTAGAACTAAACTGGTTTTTGAAATAGTGTGGAACTGTAATATGTTAATAAGCTGAAGGAATAGCAGGGATGTTCTGATGAACGCAAAACATCATGCAAAAACCGATGGAATAACTGATCCGGACATAATTAATCAAAAAATGCAGACCGCTGTTATTGACTGGTTATCGAATAAAGGAAAGACTACTGGATTTCAAATTAAAAATCCGGAGATAATTGAAGTCTTTGCTTACAAACAACATTTACTAAAAAAAAAGCTCAAAAGAAATCAGTTTCAGCAGTGTTGATTTATCAGGTACATTAGTTGTTACTGATCCGGTATTATTTACAAAAGCATTATTTAACGGATTTGGTTCTTCCAAAGCCTTCGGCTGCGGATTGATGCTCGTAAGACGGTGCAATTAATCTTTACAGCTCTTTTTACATCAGCAGGAAAAATCGCTGCATCCGAATGGGGTAAAGGGACAGTTGAGAAACTCGTGGAATCTATCAGCGCTAAAATCCCTGATGCACGGGCGGGTTAACCGCCGTAGTCTTTACAGAATAAAACAGCCTTACAATGCGTATGCCTAATGTGAATTTGTGTCACCATTGGTGACACAAATTCAGCGGACTAATCATCTGACAACCTTATCACAGACTGAGGCTATTGAAGAAAAAATGTTTTATTTGAAAACATGCAATAAAGACAGGTGCACAAAGCGTGAGCTTGAACATATGATTTCATTCTGTCTTTTTGAATGGACTGTTGCTGCCCCGCCTGAACTTACCAATTCGTTAAAGAGTGCTCATCCAAAAGCAGAAATTACACGGCATAGAAGGCTAACGGGGCAGGATTATGTATCAGAGCTTACCTCTCAGTATGGTAAATAAGGTTGAGCGGCGCGATTATAGCAATCGGATTTTCTGGCGGGAATTTTGTAGTTCGAAATCTTTCAATACAACAAAACAGGGAGTTATCGAATGTATGAGTGATTTCAGCAAATTATCTAAAGTAATTCTTAAACTTCACAATACTCTTCAGCAGAACGCAATCAAGTCGGTCAACCGGATGCTTACTGTACGCAACTGGCTCATTGGAAGGCATATTGTGGAATATGAGCAGAATGGCGCTGATAGAGCAAAATATGGCTTGGGATTACTTGAAAGCTTATCTGAAGAATTGAAATCAAAAGGTGTGGAGGGAATTTCTGTTACTGCATTACGGAATTATCGTCAGTTTTATACTGTTTATCCACATCTTTCGTGTGGTATGAATGATGCCGTTGGTGTTTTAAAAAAATCTGGAATTCAAATTCATCAGACACCATCTGATGAATTACTAAAAGCTCAAAATCTGTTAGTCACCGATGTTTCACCTTCATCAGAATTACTTAAGTATGCTACAAGCTGGATGTAAAACAAAATACGAATAACAATAAATCTGAGGTTTTGTATTTTACTTCGAAATTCCAGATTCGTTATTCAATATTCGATATTTATTATTTGTTTCAAAATATCTGACTCAGTTACCGGCAGAAGAACAAATAAGGAACTTTTTAGTATCAGAACGTGAACGGACCATACTGAAGCTCAATGAGGAACGGGCTTTCTATGGAGAAAAGGATCGATTACTATGAACGGACTTCCTCCTCCGAAACCTATTATGATGAAAGAGCGGGTGTCAATGCTCTTTCTGGAATATGGGGAACTGGATGTACTTGACGGCGCATTTGTATTGATTGACAAAAACGGTGTCCGGACACAGATACCGGTGGGATCGGTTGCCTGTCTTATGCTGCAGCCTGGAACGCGGGTCTCTCATGCGTCGGTAGTGCTTGCTTCACGGGTGGGAACTTTACTGGTGTGGGTAGGTGAGGGCGGTGTGCGGCTTTATGCCGCAGGTCAACCGGGCGGGGCGAGAGCGGATCGGCTTTTGTATCAGGCGAAGCTTGCTCTGGATGAAACGGCGCGGCTTAAAGTGGTACGTAAGATGTATGCGATACGATTTGGTGAAGAGCCGCCGCAGAGGAGAAGCATTGAGCAGTTGCGCGGCATTGAAGGAGCGCGGGTCAGGAATATGTATCAGATGCTTGCTGCGCAGTATGGTGTCAAGTGGGAGCGGCGCAATTATGATATTGAAAAATGGAATATGGGTGATATTCCCAATCGTGCGTTAAGTGCGGCTACATCATGCCTGTATGGAGTTTGTGAAGCCGCCATTTTAGCGGCGGGTTATGCTCCGGCGATCGGATTCATTCATACCGGTAAACCGCAATCGTTTGTCTATGATATCGCGGATGTATTCAAGTTTCAGACTGTGGTACCGATCGCCTTTAAGATTGCTTCCAGGGAAACAACTGATATTGAGCGGAAGGTGCGGCTTGCGTGTCGGGATTCATTTCGCGAGTGGAAAGTGATGCAGGATATTATTCCGTTTATTGAAGAGATTCTTGCGGCGGGTGAATTGGAGAAACCGGCACCCCATGATGAAGCCGTAGCGGTTGCGATACCAAATGAGGAGGGGGTTGGGGATGCTGGTCATCGTAGTTGAGAACGCGCCTGATCGGCTGAAAGGCCGCCTGAGTGTTTATTTAATAGAAGTACATTGTGGTGTATATATTGGGGATTTATCAAAGCGGGTGAGGGAGATGTTATGGGAGCAGGTGGAGGCTTTTATTGAGGACGGGAATGCGGTGATGGCCTGGAGTACCAATACAGAGTCGGGATTTGATTTTGTGACGCATGGGAAGAACAGGCGAGTTCCGGTGGAGATGGATGGGTTGAAGTTAGTTTCGTTTTTGCCGGCAGAGAAGAATTAATATAGTTTGTAAAGTAAGTTCTTTGAAATTATATTATGGAATAAGCACGTTAAAAAATCGGTAGGTTTTTTAGATGTTTCCAAAATGTTGGAAATCAAGGAAATAGCTTTTAGTATGTTCCCTGCACACGCAGGGATGAACCGAAAGCCGATCTGGTAGGGTTGAAATATCACATATGTTCCCTGCACACGCAGGGATGAACCGAGAACAGCATTGCAGAGATCATTCAAAATTGGATGTTCCCTGCACACGCAGGGATGAACCATATTTATTACCGATTGAAACCAACAATTTAAAAACGTGATCTGTTACATCAAAACGTGATCTGTTACATCAAAACGTGATCTGTTACATCAAAACATGATCTGTTACATCAAAACATGATCTGTTACATCAAAACATGATCTGTTACATCAAAACATGATCTGTTACATCAAAACATGATCTGTTACATCAAAACATGATCTGTTACATCAAAACATGATCTGTTACATCAAAACATGATCTGTTACATCAAAACATGAACATGATCTATTACATCAATCCATGATCTATTACATCAATCCGTGATCTATTACATCAATCCATGATCTATTACATCAATCCGTGATCTATTACACACTGAAATTCTTATGAAGCAAGTATACTTTTGCGTTTACAGACCTCAATGGTGTTCTTACAGACCTCAAATTCCTGCCTGCAGACCTCAAAAATGACAAAAAATCAGCTAAAGTAGCAGTTTCAACCCCAGAAATCACAAATTTCTTAGGCATTTGTAAATAAAAAGTGCTTGTAATCGCTCCCGTTTTGATGTAAATCCAAAATTCAGGACTGTAAGAGCAAAATGGATTAATGTAAAAGCATTCAGATTAATGTAAAAGCATTCAGATTAATGTAAAAGCATTCAGATTAATGTAAAAGCATTCAGATTAATGTAAAAGCATTCAGATTAATGTAAAAACATTCAGGTTAATGTAAAAACATTCAGGTTAATGTAAAAACATTCAGGTTAATGTAAAAACATTCAGGTTAATGTAAAAGCATCGCGGGAGAACTATACGGATTGTCTAATCTTAGATCGGTATCGCTATCGCCATCGGTATCGTCAAGTCTTGAAGAAAATTTAAGAACGCTATCGTCGAGTCTTAAAAAGAATTTAAGAATTCAATGAACAGTATCGTCAGTGTAATAAAACCAGAGGATGGGTTGTGCGCCCATCTCTGGTAGGATCCTTTACGCCGTTACCATTTCTTTACTCTTTTCATCCTCGTCTCCCTCATCAGATTCTGCTGATGATCTACGGAAGGGACGGACGTAATTTGCATTAAAATATTCGCTATCATCAAAAAAGGCCGCGTTAGCGTATCTTTTGATATCAGAAATAGCGTTCATACAGAGTGTTAACAAGCGATTCTGGCGGTCGACCGTCGCGCTTTGAGGAATACCCTGCACTACAACAAAACCTTTCATTTCAAGTAGTTCCACCGCCCGTTTACGGACCTCATCACAATAGCTTTCTGTTATTTCGAATTGACCCGGCTTGATCTGAGCGGCAAGCTCCGGATTGTTTTTGACAATAGGTAGAAGGGCTATGTTATCGCAAAGTGTATCAAGTATGCCGCTGCCTTTCGCGATCTCTTTCAGCTGACGTGTTAACGTTTTATCATTTAGCATTTCTTCAATGTAATTCGCCACCACTATCAGACGTTTTCTATCAAGCTCCGCAAGCGCGTACTGCTGATCGAAATTAACCCGCCCCCCCTGATTGTCGGCAGTTCCGCGCCGTTCACCGATTGTTAAAGTAAGCACCTCGAATAAACCTTTATACAAAGGAATATTTTTGGGATTGAACCCCGCGCCAACAAGCTTCGCTTCATCTTTATTCAGTTGAGCAAGAATGCTACTGAACGTATCTATGAAACTGTTAAGACTCATACCTGTTCGGCGATATACATCCTTTTTTACTTCAGCAATCATCTTTTCAATTAATTGTGATACTTCAGGTGTCAGTGCCATAGGACTCCTTTCGGATGAGTTTTAGGTTTATTATGTATTCGCCGGCTTCTACCGGTTGTGAATACATGTGAAAAACAATTAACAATAGCAACGAAAAACCAAAGGGAAAAGTGACATCAAAACGACTATTCAGAAAACTATAGAGAAAAGTAACCTTCAAACAACTATTCAGGAAAAAAATCTGTAAAATGGAAAGAGAAAATCTGAACCGGATTGTTATTATGCAGGAATTACAGTGTGTCATTTCCAGTTCGTTAATGGATATACATTATGCGATAAAGCAAAGTGTAAAAAAAATTACAAAAGAACTGTTGAAAAATGGTAACCTGTTCTCAGTGTGCATATCAAGGATATATAGAGCATTGTCAGATGTGCGTAGTATTATCTGAACTTCGCAGCAGGAAATAGAGTCGATTATGGATAAGATTTGTCCATGAGAACGGTATATTTACAAAGTCGCCCGAAGCAGATATTCTTACCCTGAGTGGAATGACAGACGGGCTTTTTATGGATTGCTCATTGGTACATGATACATAAAAAAGAGATCGTAAAAAGAGATAGATGATTCCCCCTATCCAATTAAAAGTAAAACAATTATATTTTGTCTTATCGTATCTTTACACCCTAAATACTTTTGGAGGCTCTATGATTTTTCGGAATCGCTTTGCAATTGCTGTCTTTGCAGGTGTTTTGACCGTTTGTACGGCTGCTTTTTCTCAGGGAAGTATATCTGAAACAACAGATCAAAATGCGGCTACTGCTGATCAGAGCACTGCCGATTCATCTGAATCTTTACCTCAAGTAATAGCTGATACTCCAAATGATTCATCATTGCAGCAGCAAAAGGCTGATTCTACTCAAATTGTACAGCCTTCGATTGAAAGTACTGTCGCTCAACAGGTATCCAGCGATTCCAATAAAATTACCACTGTCCAGGAAAAACCTGCCCCAAAGTACAAGTCCCATCTGATAGGGATTGGTGCGGATTTTGGCTTACAATTCTTTGCACCTGCTGAAATTAATGAATATCTCGAGGATGTCTATGATAATATGAAAGACGAGTACTTGGGTGATCTCAGATGTCGGCACTCCCAGAATGTTTCTCGGTTTCAATTTCGGAGGGCAAGTCATGGTTCGCCCGATCCCCTGGATGGCATTTGGTGCAATAGGAAGATGTTTCTTTACGATAAAAGAACTGGCAATCTCTACCAGTTCAGTTATGAATATGATGATCCTGAGTTTTCCGCTGTTGTTATGGATGGTATAATTGGAGGTAAAGTAGAAACCTATACAAGTCCAGCAAAGACAGTTTCGTTTAAAGGCGGTTTCAGTGTTGAAGCACATTTTGCGACTGTTGAACTGGAACAGAAGCATACCGTTACTCTTAAAGGAAATGGCATAGGCATTACCCCTTTTGCGGGTATTTCAATTGCGCCCGGACGCGGTATTGTAATGATCAATGTCGATTTCATGGTTCCTATTTGTAAGATAGATCTTGACGAGGTAGAAGGGAGATTCGACAGAACTTCTGATTCTTATACATATGATGATTATAACCAGCCTTATCCTCTTCCGAAAGAGTTGAATTTGACCGGTCTTATTATTAAACCGTCTGTGACAATCTGTTTTCCCTGATGATTTCGATTTCGGGGGATTGTAGAGACGTCCGGCCGGACGTCTGTACATATCCGTCCCGGCCGTGAGACGCCCCGCCGGGCGTCTGTACACAACCCGGATATCAAATCCTTTCTTTGTATAGATTGTCACGAAAATGGATGGTCCATTGTACCCCATTGGTAATATCAACACTGATTTCACCATTCAACTGATGATCTACAATGTTAATTACCAGCTGCAAACCAAGAGACGTTACATTGTTGAAATCAAATTGAGAGGAAAAACCAACTCCATTATCACCGATGATAAGTTCAATTTCGTTATTGGTAAGGCGATGAAGACGAATAGTGATTATGCCTGCATAGTCTTTGGGAAATGCGTGTTTGAAACAATTGGTAAGTAATTCATTGACAACCAGACCACAGGGAGTCGCGATATCGATTAAGACCCAAAGCTCTTCCATATCCAGTTCTAATTGTATTTCCCGGTCTGGTGAACTGAAACCATTTAATAACAAATGAGCTAAATCTGAAAGATACGCTTTAAGATTTATTTTTGATAGATTTTTAGATTCATACACTTTCTGTTGAACCAGAGTCATAGCTTTAATGCGGTATTCAATATCCTGAATGATTTTTTGTAATTCTTCATTTTCAGTAGTTCCCGCCTGCATTTCCAGCAATGCCACGATTACTTGCATATTGTTTTTGGTACGGTGGTAAAGTTCTCCAAGTAACACATCTTTTTCATTCAATGAAGCTTTAAGCTGCTCTTCTTTTAAAATGCGCTCAGTTATATTTGAGACGATACTATGGGTCTGAAGAAACTGCCCTCTCTCATCAAGACCAACTTTGCCATCAAAGCTGACAAGTAATCTGCTGCCATCTTTCTTAATCATCTCTAATTTAGAATAATGAATTTCACCAGCGGTTAAGAATTTTAAAAAGAGGCCTTTGAATGTAAGAATCTGTTCAGGAGGCAGAAGATCTACGAACCATTTCCCGATGATTTCGTTTTTGCTGTACCCGAACATGTCAAGCCATGCCGGATTTACATCAATGAATCTTCCCTGACTATCCAGGGATTGATACCCAAGAGGAGCATGTTCATAAAGCAATCTGAATCTTTTCTCGCTTTCCAACAACGCTTCCTGTGTCTGTGTACGATATTGAATTTCTTTTTTGAGGGCATCATTTGCTGATGCGAGATCCTTTGTCCGCAAATCAACTTTCTGTTCCAGAGTGGCGTTGAGCTTTTGCAGTTCTTTACGCGTGAGGTAAAGAGAAAGATGTGTTTTGACCCGTGAGAGTAATTCTGCGGGTTCAGTGGGTTTGGTGATATAATCAGCAGCACCAAGAGTGAATCCGGTAACCTTTTCCTGAATACTTGACAGGGCAGTTAAAAATATAACTGGAACATCACTTGTGGCGGGATTCTCTTTTAAATGACGGCAAACTTCAAAACCATCCAGATCGGGCATTTTAATGTCAAGAAGAACCAGGTCCGGAAGATTCAGTGCAATATATTCAAGGGCCATTTTACCGCTATTTACGCCTCTGACCGAATATCCCTGCTGAGTTAGAATTGTTACGAATAGTTGGATATTGCGCGGTTGATCATCAACTACCAGAATAGTACCATGTTCCTTACTCACACTTCCCATTCCTGAACTCATCTTAATACTCTTCCAGTTGGCGACTATTATTTACTGCAATGATTTTAAAAGATCCATCAGTTCAGCATACTGGAAATTACTTACCAAAGCAGCTATCGAATCAGCCAGTGTAGCGTTTACAAGACGAATACGTTGAACAAGATCGGCATCAACATTTAAAAAGCGTACACTCTGCTTGAGCTCATTGAGCAATTCCTCAGGGAGTTGCTGTAGCGCTTCTCGGCTTACCGGTACTTCTTGTTGGTGCAATTCCTGTTCCTCATAGATAAAGCGCGCACCCAGATGCTTTGACAGCATAGCGAAAATCTCTTCCTCCTTAAAAGGTTTACGTAAAAAATCACTGCAGCCGGCACTTAATGCAGTATTATGCTCTTCATCAGATATACCAGCTGAAAAAGCAATGATTGGTATCTGATTCAAAACCTTTCTCTGCCGCCCCATCTCACGAAATTTTTTTACAATATCATAACCTTCTTTCTCTGCTATGGTTATATCCAGCAAAATACAGTGCGGGTTCCACTGCTCTATTATCGTAAGTAGTTCCTGCTTGTTATTTGTAGCGCGCACCGTAAAACCAACAGTTTCGAGAAGATCATGCAGCAGTGTCCTGTCAAAATCCTGAGTGTCAGCAATCAAAATACGATAACTGCCCTCTTTCCCATCCGCTTGAACAGGAGCTAAATGCAAAACACGGTTCTGATTCACCTGCGGTTTAAAGTGAGCAAGATCAGGTGCTTCTGCAACAATATCAAATGTAAAAGTGCTCCCCTTACCGGGCTGACTCTCTACAGAAATATCACCTCCAAGAAGATGTATAAATTGTCGACTGATCGGCAGGCCAAGCCCGGTGCCCTCTTTTGCCATTCTATTTCCCGCCAGATAAAAAGGTTCAAATATCCGAGGGAGTTCTTCTGCTGAAATACCCACTCCGGTGTCCTGTACTGAGAAACGTAAATGCAGAGGATCCCCTTTTACCGTTTGTATGTTCAGCCGGATACTGCCTTGTTTTGTGTATTTAACCGCATTTCCCAAAAGGTTAATCAGTATCTGGCGGAGCTTACGCTCATCGGTCTTTATGAACTTTGGAATAGATGGGGCAATTTCCATAGTAAGTTGTATTCCCTTATGGTCCGCTTGTAAACGAATCATATTGTAAACACGATCGATTGTATTCCCAAGGTCAAAAATTTCGGGAATAAGATTCATTCTACCGGCTTCTATCTTTGCCATATCTAACACATCATTGATCAGTTCCAATAAATGCTCGCCGCTCTGATTGATAATTTCAAGATAGTGCCGCTGCCCTTCTGTTATATCGGAACTTCTGGCTAAAAGCTTTGAAAATCCCAGTATCGCATTAAGCGGTGTACGCAATTCATGGCTCATATTGGCAAGAAATGTACTCTTCGCACGATTGGCAACATCCGCCTCCTCCTTGGCCATAATCAGTGCAGCCGTGCGCTGTTCGACAAGATCCTCAAGATGTTCCCGATATTTTTTCAATTCCTCTTCCGCAAGCTTACGTTCTGTGATATCCTGAATGGTCCCGATCATCTTCACTGCTTTACCTTCCGGATTCTTATCAATTTTCCCTAAACCGCTGACCCACCTTAACTCACCATCTTTCTTCCGCATAATTCTGTATTCTTTATTAAACAGTTTTCCTTTGGCAACTACTTCTTCCAGTAAATACCGTCTCATCATATCCATATCATCCGGATGTACAACATCGATCCACCCCTGAATGGATTTTTTGTAATCTTTACCAATACCGAATATTGAGTCAAGGACCTCGGATGACTCCCATCTGTCTGAAATGAAGTCACATTTGTAGGAACCGATAAAGGCAACCCGTTGAGATTCTTTAAAAAACAGTTCACTTTCACGTAAAGCATCTTCTACTTTTCTACGCCTCTTTATTTCTGCAGAGAGCTTATGATTCCAGAATATCAACACTGCGACTATAATCACCGCTACCAGCAGCACCCGCCAGAGATAACGGAAATCAATGCCGTACTCAAATTTGACAGGAACCCATTTATTGTAAATTCTATTTTTGTCCATATCGGAAATCGAATCCAATGCTTTCTGAAGAATTCCGGCAAAAATAGCCCAGTCTTTCCTCACTGCCATACATAAAGCGTTTTTATATGGGGTCGTCCCCCCGATTTTCAGATCAACTGCATTAAGCTTAGTCAAATAGTAGCCCAAAACAAGCATGTTCCCGATATAGCAGAAAATTTCATTTTTTTGCAGGCGTCTGATCCCTTCCTCCGCATTCTTGACCCTCACAAGTTGAATATCGGGATATCCTCGGGCAATTAATTCTTCAGCTACATATCCTTTTACTACCCCAACTCTCTTCCCGGATAATTCTTTCATATCTGAAATGTAGCTGACATCTTTACGCACAATCATGACAATAGGAATATTCAAATAAGGTTTGGTAAAAGCCCAGAATTTTTTTCGATCTGGTGTAACAGTCACTGATGTGGTCATATCAATTTTCCAGCGTCTCAGTTGCGCATATGCTTCTTGCCAGCTAAGTTTTGTTATTCTCTTGAAAGTTATCCCTAACCGCTTTTCAACGAGTGAAAGATACTCAGCTGATATACCGGAAGGGTTGCCATTCTTATCGGCAAATTCAATCGGCGCCCAAAAGGGGTCCTGCACTACACTTATAACCGGATGCTCACGAAGCCACCTCTTTTCTTTCTCGGTCAGATGAAGCTCAAAGGCGCCACCGGCTGAATCTATATCTACTGTTTGTGATGTGTTATCGGGTATGCCTTTAATAGCATTATCCATAGATCTCTTTAAGAACCATAGACTACCGGCAATCAGGAAGACTATTGCAGTGATAAACACCAATGTAATGATGTGCTTTACATTTTTTGGCGGGTGCTGCTCACTGATCATTTTTTTGCCTTTTAATGATAGAATATCTTCGCAGTGTGAGCTGTTTTTGCAAACATATCAATGCTATTGATGCACAGAAGGATTCAGGTGGAACAGATATAGAATTCTGCAATCGGTGTACCTGAATTTAATCATGAATCTATAATTTAATATTCATTAACGGAGTACCTCTTTAACAGAGGTTCATTGACATGGGAATTCCATGTATCCTTTGTTTTTGTTCAATGTGGCCTATGTGCTTCATTTTTATCATCGGAAACTGGCCACCATCGATAAAGGTAAATTTACATCTTCACTTAATTTCAGCAAAACCTCACAAGGATTTTCGATATTACAAATAAAAAGTACCGTGGGTACAGACAAGGTACTCACGATACAATCTGTTAAGTAATTAGCAGAGAACCCAGAAGAGCCGGATACGCGCGTTTTGCGGGTATCCGTTTTTTTTATTGTCGATGGAATCGGTAGAGACGTCCGGCCGGACGTCTTTACCAATCCCATCGGGCCGCCGATATGATCGCTTTGATAATAGCCCCTGCTATTACAATCCATATACTGATAAAAATTAAAGCAAATACCCAATTCTTCTTGAGAGATATCCGGTGTGCAGCAGCCATTTTTCTTGACTCATCCATTACCTCCTCTGGAATCAATTTGATAGCCAGCGCAAGTAGTGCCGGGATGATTATCAAGTCATCCAGATAGCCAAGCACTGGAATAAAATCAGGGATCAGATCAATGGGACTTAAAGCATACGCTATACAAATCAGGACAATTATTTTTGGCAGTAGCTTGACCTTAGGATTATGGTAAGCGTAGTATATGATAATCAATTGATTTTTCATTTCACTTGATTTAAACCGAAGCGTTTCTAAAATTGACATAAGAGTCTGCTTTCTCTACCGGTGCTTTTTTTAATTTTATTTTTATTGCTTGTGTGTCCAGGCATCAGTTCTTAAATCATGAGTTTCTAAAAATAAGTCATGCTGGAGATGAACTGAAGTCCTTCGGATTTGAGAGCTTTTGCCAAAAACACAGGTATTACTATGGTGAAACTTAACTTCTGAAGGATATGTGGGAAATGGAAAATATGTAAGATGCTTGAACTTATTACTTCAGACTGGGTATTTTGTTTGCGACAACAATGAAGATTCTCCAAGCTTTTTCCGATAATTTTAAAAATACTAACCTTTTAAGATCTTAAATCATTTACCCATGATAAGATCGGGTATTGAGCTCTTGTAGCCACATCGCTTGGTATAAAAATTAAAAGCGCCAGGTTGTTCACCTGGCGCCTTCCGCTTCACCCAAATTGTCTGCAAGAGGACCTTGCATGTAGGATTATTATGTAGGTATCTATAAAATTAATAATGAATGTTTTCAATGCAAGCAAATTATAAAAAATAGTCTTAAAAGGTGTTGACCAGTAGATATAGCACAGCCATTATGCTGAAATGAATGCATCTGTATATTTGATATGTCAATAAACAATCATGCTTTCAGTTGAATCCCAATAACTTACCACCCTGATAGATTACAAATGCAGCACCCCACGCGAGAGCGATCTGATAGGCGACTGAGAAGATCGACCATTTGATGCTCTTGAGTTCGCGTATGACAGTGATCAGCGCTACGATGCAGGGCGTGTATAACAGAACAAACATCATGAATGCCAGCCCTTTAAGGGGAGTGAAATTTTCTTTGATTGCGGAAGTCAGACGTTCCTTGCGATCATCACCGCTATCCCCCGATGCGTAAAGTACTCCCATCGAACTTACAACAACCTCTTTTGCCACAAAACCTGTCATAAGCGCTACTGATTCCTGCCAGTCAAATCCAAGCGGTTTGAAAAAGGGAACGAGTATATTACCGATCTGTCCGATATATGATTGATGGATATGTTCTGAATTGTATAATGCTTCAAGAGAATCGATAGTACGTTTCTTTGAATCTTCAGAGATTGCAGATGTTTCAACAAGTTTGCTTTTTTGCAGATATTCATTTTCCAATTCTTTATTTTCAGGAAATTTCCCTAAGGCCCAGATCAAAATAGAAACAATTAGTACAACGCCACCCATTTTTTTGAGGAAATGCCCGGCTCTTTGCCACATGTGAATAAGAACACTTTTCATGGTCGGAAGCCGATAGGGGGGGAGTTCCATGACAAATGGATGGTCCTCATTTTTGAAGAGCGTCTTTTTGAATATGTACGCCATGATAAAAAACGAGAGTGTCCCAAAAATAAATTGAAATAGAAAAATAACATTGCCGGCGTTTTTGGGAAAAAGCGCTCCGGCAAGCAGTACATACACCGGTAAACGTGCTGAACAGCTGATAAGCGGTGTTAAAAGGATTGTTTTTCTTCTGTCGATTTCTGATTCCAGAGTGCGTGCTGCCATAATTGCAGGCACATTACAACCCATCCCCATGAGCATTGGTATAAAACTTTTCCCATGTAGACCGACTTTATGCATGATCCGGTCTGTAATAAACGCAGCGCGCGCCATATAACCGGTATCTTCCATGATCGCGATCCCAAAGAAAAGAATCAGTATATTGGGAAGGAAGATCACGACACCTCCGACACCGCTGATGACTCCGTCGACGATAAGACTTCTTGCAATTGAATCAGGCATCCATTTAGTAAATGCAATTCCGATTAAGTTTATCAGGTGTTCTATCAGGTGCATAGGGTAAGCACCAATGACAAATGTAACCTGAAAGAGAAGCCACATGAAAAGGAAAAAAACAGGGAAAGCCAGGACAGGATGTGTAAGTACCTTATCAATCTGGTCGCTTATCTCCAGTCTGTTATCAACTGGCTTTTTCAGAGTTTCTTTTAGCGCACCGGCGATAAAACCATAACGTGATTCGGCGATCAAACTCTCCGGATCATCTCCGAGCAGGTTCTGCACTGATAACACTTGATTTTTTATATTTTTGAAAAGCTGTTCAGCTTTTTCGTGTTTTGATACCGCCTCAATAACAAACTGATCATTTTCGAGAAGCTTCATTGCGGTCCAGCGTGGAGGCAGCTCCAAAGATGTAAACAGCGGGTCAGCTGAAATCCCTGTAATTATATCCGCCAATTCTTTAGGAAGATCACAGAGGTGCTTTGTGTAAACATTTTCATTTTTTTCAGCAATCGCAAATGCGGCCGCAAGGAGTTGTTTACAGTTTGAACCGCTTTTGCCAATTGTTGTCACAATGGGGACATCAAGAAGTTTAGATAAAAGAACAATATTGATCTGCAAATTTTTCGACTGCACTTCATCCCACATGTTAAATGCGAGCAGCGGTCTGATTCCAAGCTCCATAAGCTGTACAGTCAGATAGAGATTGCGCTCAAGATTTGTCGCATCAATCACGTTGATAACTACATCAGGCTTGTTCTGCATAAGGTAGTCACGAGCAACTTTCTCTTCCATGGAGAACGCGCTGAGCGAATAGGTGCCCGGAAGATCAATAACTTTACATTTTTTATCTTTATATTTTGCTTCCCCCTCTTTTACTTCGACGGTCACACCGCTCCAGTTACCCACATGCTGATGGGCACCTGTCAATGAATTAAAGAGGGATGTTTTACCGCTATTGGGATTTCCAGCTAAAGCGAAAGTAAATACATCCGATTTACTGCTTTGCTGGGGCGCTATAGTTTCGGTAAGCTTGCTATTTTTTTCTATTCCGGTAGTGTGGTCCATTTTTGCTTTCAAAAGAAAATATTTAACAAAGATGAAAACTGGTTGTTTTACTCTGTAAATTTTTTAATAATAAATTCAAAACTCATCTATTCTTTCTACATTGATCATGGCTGCTTCTTTCAAACGCAGGCTTATGTGAGCATCTCCAATAGTAATTTCCATTGGATCACGCAAAGGCGCATATTTGACGATTGCTATTTCTGCGCCTTTCATAAAACCCATTTCAAGAAGACGTTTACGGAGCAGCCCCGTACCCTGTACTCTGATTATTTTAACTACATCACCCTGCTTACAGTCATTTAGATTTATCATAAATACCCTATTCTATAAGGAGCACATTAATTGACTGACTCATTCCTCTGCCAAGGGCCATGCGCATCCCGTTTACTACTACGACGATGCGACCATTATTATTTGTCAAAACTTCTCCATCCAGTCCCGGGATAATGCCCATGTCCAGAACTCTTTTCCTGAAATTTGATCCAATGAGCGGATTGCCCTCTGAGATCTCCTTGATTTTGAATCTCCCTCCACTCTCTACCATAGCAAGCGGAAGCATCTGGTTCGAAGATTTGCCAAAACATTTGTCACATAAGCCATAGATCTGCAGTTTATGTGAAAACGCGTGAAAACCGTTGGCAGCGGCCTCTTTGAGCTGTTCCTCTTCGATGAGCGGTGAGTAGAATTCAAATATTTTCCCGCACTTAAAACAGTAAAGGTGATCGTGGTGCTCACCATAATGCATATGCTCATAGCGGGAAATAGCATCACCGAAATCCTTTTCTGTTGCGAATCCGTATTCCACAAGCAGCGCCATAGTATCCCTGACCTGCTGGTCACTGATTTCGAGATTGTTCTCTTTTATGTATATTTTCAGATCCTCAATTGACAGGTGTTTTTCGGTGGATAAAAAGTACTTAAGGAAATTCTGCAGCTGCTCATTTACCGTGATTCCATTTACATTCAGAAATGTTATGCACTCATCAAGAATCCTCTGGTGTTTTTTATTTTTCATTGCATCTCCCGCAAATCCCTGAAATCTGAACTGTGTGACGAGTAATAACGAAATTCTGATCAGATGCGATAGCTTCTATGCGGTTTTCAAGTTCCTGATCCGAAAATTCTATAATCGATCCGCATATTTCACAAACAAGATGCTCATGGTGAGCTGTTTCGCCTATAAATTCGTAATGAGTATGATCTGCATTGAGCGCAACCTCTCTTATAAATCCAGCTTCTTCTAAATGGGAAAGTGTCCGGTAGACTGTTGCCCTGCTTACCGCCATTCGTCTTTTCTGCAGCGCCCGGATCAGTGTCTCTGCATTAAAATGAGATGAATCGTTGAGCAGGTATTCAAGAATTGCATCACGCTGCGATGTACAGGCCAAACCTTTGCTCTTGAGATACTCTCTGAATCGGTTTTTAAATGTTTCAGCAACCGGTTTTTTCATTTGAATACTCCTAAGAATGAGACTCAATCTCAAAAATATATTGCTACAGACCATGAAAGCAAATAATACACTATCATTCTAAAACTACCAGGTGTATTTTAGAACGTATGTACATATCATTTTAATATTTATGTTGGAATTGCACACCTATTGGGTTACAATAATCTGAGGTGAGTTTTATCAAGAAACGTCTTGCGGAGCCATATGTTCTATTCAAAAAAAAAATTCATATTGTTGCTATTTGCAATTACCGTATCAGCAACTGAACCTGATTTGATCTCTACACCCAATGGTTTCTACAGTGCTGCAACTAAATCTCTTGGCGGTGCTGTTATCTCGTATCCAGTTGATATCGCAACTGGGATGATAAATCCAGCTTTAATTTTCAGCTATTTAAACAAAAACGAAGCCATCAAAGGAAATGTTTCGATTGGCTATGGAAGAGACTCGATATTTGACAGACACATTATCCCCACTGGTGTTGCTTACAGTACTGGAGATGGTGCAGTAGGGGGGTATTACCGATATTTAAAAAGTGACGACCACAAAACACAGAATGAGTTTGTGGTTAATATGTCAGGAGTATTATTCGGCCCTGCCAAAACCAACAGTGGTACAATCGAAGCGGGGCAGGTTGATTTTGGTATTAACATTCGCTATGAAATTTTCCGCTGGAAAAACAGACCCTTGGGCCCCTTTAATAATTTAGGTGCAATTAATAACGCACAGCTTGAGCAGAAAAGATTGCTGCTCGATGCGGGTTTGTATCAGTCCAATGTGGCGAAAAATCTTGATTTCGCTTTGACAATGAAAAACCTGTCAGGGTATATTTGGACCGAAGAAAAACCGGTGGTCAAGGATTCTGTTGAAAAACAGTACCTGCCGAACTCCGATTCTGTTAACAATGCAGTTTATTACTATGTAAATTCCACCAAAAAAATTAAAGAGTGGCTGGAGAAAAATGATCGTACAATCACATTAGGAGTTACTTATCATATTCCGCTGGAAGGTGGTATAAGTCGTATCAGTTTGCCCGTAGATTGTGAAATTCTTGGCCTGTTTGCTAAAAAAGTAAAGAATGTATATGTCTTCAGAACTGGTATCGATCTGGTGATACGTGATAAATTCAGTATTCGGGCGGGATATTCCCGTGCTTCGGGATCTTTCCAAAGTGGATGGAAGGAAATTAAAAAAGTAAATGTCTTTACAGGTGGAGTTGGAATAACAATAAACCCTGTGAAAATCGATTGCTACTTTGCTGACAGGGCATTCGGAACCACAGCAGCGTTTGAATTTTGATCTGCTAAGTGATAAGTAAAAAAGCAGATTCAGCACGAACGTGGCTTCGTGCTGAATTAACGTAAACGGGACAACTTATATCTGTTATCATTTACCGGAATTTTGATTATTTAACGTAGCCTGAAACTGTACCGCTTTTTCTGGCGGATTTTCTATTTGATTATTAATAATCTGTTCGACCGATGTATCTTTATCGTATAGTTCTTTATTAGCATTATTATCGGAAGTAACTGCGACCTGTTGAAGCGCAGCACCGGTCGCTTTTTTATCTTTTAAAGAGTAAACATAGACGACATCGTTGTCGGGTTGATTGAAATCATTCTCATTTACATTGCCTGAAGGTCCGGGTTTGACTCCATTACCAGATACGATTGTGTTGCCTTTACGTAAGTTATCATTTCCTTTTCCTTTCATGAAAAGGATGACTATCGATTCAGCATCATCGGAAAGGGAGCCGGTAATAGTGACATTTGCCATTGAAGGAAGACTCCAGTTATCATCACCCGTGCGAACGGAGAAAATTCCCTGATTTTGTTCGTCACCGTTATTAAAATCTGGAATGACAAGAACTGCCTGAGCTTTATCAAGCAACCATTTAGGAATCGATTCGCTATTATTATTGAAGACATCGTTTACGATTTTTGTAGCATCATCAGAGATACTTTTTGCATCATCTGAGTAGGCCGGCAGGTACATAAAAATGAATGACAGTAAGAAAAGAAAGCATATACTTGTTTGTCTCATATTTCCTCCTGATAAAACATTTTTGCAGATAAGTGGCTGCTACTAAACATGTTGAGGCAAAAGCTGTACCATCAGATCGAAGCTGTAAAATTTACAATTAATACAGATTGCGATCGGGTTTTATCAGTAAAGGTGTTAAAGACCAGGTATTCAGGGAAAAACACAAACACAGCTAACGAACTGTCAATCACCTCTTCTTTCTATATCAGTGTCGATTATTTCATTCAGTTTCTCCGAGCCGCAATTTTCAGTCTCTGGAGTCACCTTTTTGAGGTAGCGTTCATATTGTGTAAAGTAACTTTCGGGAGACTTGATTCCGCCTGCCTGCAGTAATCCCTTTGAAATAAATTTATGTAAAGTTTTTCCATCTCTCTCACCGGTAAATTTGAAATTGCATTCTCCCACACAGGCAATGGTAATATCTCTTATTTCAGGATCACCAAATCCTCTGATTTTTGAGAAGTCAACCCGTATTACTGCATTCCACAGCCCATAATTGGTACGGTTTTTTGTTGACACTTCTTCATTGAACGGCCGGATTACATCATCTGAAGTACCACTTTTAGCGAAGTTGGAAAGCGGCTCTGTGATAGTAAAGGCATCAGGTGAGTACTGATTCGTCGTAATGCTATCAGAAGTATAACTGATATCGTAATCGGTCAATCCATCGGCTCTATTTGATACCAGCCTCTTATGCAGTCCTAAAAGAGACGGTCTGATATTATTGAGATCGGCAAAAGGATGATACCTGCGAATGGTATCATTGAGCTGCACCGTATCGCCGTTGAGTGTTAACTCACTGATAACAAGCGAGGGATGATCAGCGGGGTACTCGATCAGGTCGTTATTATAAAGACAATTAAACATGTGCATCTGCTCGTAAATATTCATCTCAAGAGTTCCGAGTGCAATTGAATAAAGGCTGTCAGAAACGGGAACTTTTTTACCATAGGCGACAGTAGAATCGATATTTATACCCACGATTTTTGCAAGTTCTTTGTAAACACGGACTCCGGTAACCGATGCAAGTCCAAGTGAATCTTTTAATCGGGAGAATGCGCCGATACGTGAGAAGAACTGAACAATCGGGAATGCATCAGGAACTATATCTCCATGCTGATCGAATAATTGACGATTCAATCTATACACAGTCTCAACGCCGAGAATATTATTGGATGTCGCGAGCAGATCGAAAATATGTTGACATCCTTCAAAGATGCTTCCGTGATTGTGAACAGGATAACCTATCCCTCTGACAGCGCTGTTTTTAAAAATTACACCTATTGGTTTACCGCTTTTGTATTCAACATCCCTGCTCCAGGCAACCTGACTGTCAACCGGTTCAAGGTCATTCCAGCGCTGGTAGGGATGAAAATTTCCCATGTCAAAATTCAATGCGTTCAGGATCGGTTTTGCAGTCGAAGAACCGTTAGGAGTGCGGTTTTGAAGCAAACAGGCGAGTTTTGATCCGAGGCGGTCTTTTGAATGATATGCCAGGAGGCTTCCGGTACGGGAATCCATAATACAATATGAGAAATATTGCCCGTTGACAATAACCGGCCGGCGTACATAAAAAAAGTTACTTCTTTTATATTCATTTTCTCCGATTTTTTTATATCTGATATTTACAATTACACTGTCACCGGGATTCAGGCTTGTAATGAATGCAGATCCGGGCTCATTAAAGTCAATCGGTTCCCGTAAAACACGATGTGCTCTGATAGTGTCCTTCATTTTTTCCGTACTCACAATTGTATCAGAAGAACTTCCTATCCGCACTTCATCGATAATTGTAGTATCCGGGCCATAACCGCGCCCTGCAACCAGCTGCTCAAGCATCTGCTGCAGATACAGGTCGATGGTGAGTTTTATACGTAAATTACCTTTTTTCCGTATGAGTGAATTTGGATCGATGAGATTCATTTGAGAAAGCTGCTCACTGGTAGAGCCGTTTTTCTTAAGTGTAAGCAACCAGAATTCATTCGCAAGATCGACGAGGGGACCGTATGTACCATTGACCCGACGCGGTTTGGCGAAAGTAAGTGTGTCGATTTCAGATAATATCCGTGCCTGTTTTGATTCATCCCATCCCAGTGCTTTTCCCATTCGAGGCATATCAATCTTGCATTGGGCAATTATTTTTGAAGGCACATTTCTGCCCCATTTGACCATTCTGGCAAGATAAATACACTGAGCATCAGTGAGGTTGTTAAGTTCGGAATTAAAAAGTCCACGAGCGATATCTTTATAACCAATCATTCCATTATCGCTAGTGACGCAGTGATTGAGGTATACTTCAAGTATATCATCAGAGGAATACATTTTTCGTAAAGCGACAGCAAGTTTCAATTCACGTATTTTCCGGTCAACTGAGTGGCTTACTTTACGCATGCCTTTTTCATCAAGCTTTGAAATGAATAGTTTTGCCACCTGCTGAGTAAGTGTCGAGGTGCCTTTTGGGGAAACTTTTTTAAATGACTTGACAGAACTGATTGCAGAACGGATTGCCGCGCGAACAAAACTTTCGAAATCGAATCCCATGCAATTTTCCCTGAAGTTCTTGTCTTCAGCAGCAATAATGGCGGTAATAAGTGTATTTGGGAATTCACTGATTCTTGCCCTTTGGTGATCAGTGCGAATGGTAGCTATAAGTTTATCGTTTCTATCAACAATTTCGATCGCGTTTGAGTATTGGCTTACCTCTCTGAGTCTTTCAATTATGGATAAAGATGGATAATCTGAAAGCGTGATACCGTCAACAACTTTAATTTCATTATCTGTAAAATTACTATTCTGAGCCTTTGTGATCCGTGCAGCTTCATTAAGCATTGAATCATTTGTCAAAACATCCTGCCAGCCTGCGCCAAATTCCCTGGAAAGCAAGCCGCGTTTTTCAAGATTGACAAGTCTATCCCCCCAATCATCAAAATATTTATTTACATAGTATCTACCTATCAGAAACGCTGGATAAACACTTACTATCGCTATAACGAAAATTGCTGTGATGATTATAAAAATCTTTTTCATTGGAGAATGGCTCTTTGTCATATTTATATGGCCCCGTGGTAATTATCATTGAATTGCATGTTGAAATTTTACAATTAAGTACGACAATTTCAAATACTTGAGTAATTTATTGTTAATTGTTAATATGGATATCTCACATCTTGCTTCGGAATTCCTATATCAGGGCAGTTTGATTTTGCATGTGATCTCTCGGATTGTCTTACATAAAAAATGTGAAGATCAAAGCGATTCATTAAAACAGGGTCTTGGATGGTTAAAACTAAATTTTTGAAAGTGAATAAGTCCAAGAAAACTGATTACTACTATTAATTTTTAATGAAAAATAACATATATTTACTAATTATTCAAAAATGAAAGTACAATTCTTTATTCAAAAGCCATTGTACTGTGAGTAAGTCAGCAAACTTATTATTGCCGGGGGCGGCTTGGTTTGAGGTATTTAGAACAGATTAAATGTCCCTATTAATTGTGATGATGAAGGAAGATGATGAAAATAGACAAAATTTTGGCATATTTCACTGGCTTAGCTTTACTGATAATTTTTGAGTATGGTTGCACACCAAAACAGGTCATCGTACAGAATACACAAAACAGTGCGGCTTCTCCAAGGATCAGTGAATCTCAGGGTGACACAGTTACTTATTCGATAGATTTTTTATCAAAAGGGGATAGAGAGAAATTTCTTTCATCGTTTAGAATGTTTCTCAAAGAGTATCCATCCACAAATGTGAAGGATGAGGAGGGCGGAAAGGTATTTGTCAAAATATTACCAGTTAATGATAGCGGTAAAGTAGATAAGCAGATTCAGATATTGTCCAATCAGCCCTCAGAATATGTCGAACATATAATTCAAAAGACGATTGATTCGTCAATTTCCGCTGATTCTATTAACCAGGCTGATACGGTTATTCCTCAATATGGTGGGAGTATTAGAATCTACTCACCGCGGGGAACACTTGATGAGATTTTTGCACCTCTGTTTGAAATCTATCCATTCGGAAATGATAGTGCCAGTGTAATGATGATAGCTGATTCATCAGAGAGAAGAATCACACTTCGCCTTAATGGTAAAGTCACAAATGGCAAAGGTAAAATTATCTCAGCTCTTGATATAATAGAATACTGGACAAATCTGATAAAAAATCATCCTGCTGAAGGTCTGGCATTATTCAGATATGTGGAAGGTGTAAGGGCGTTTATTGATGGAAGGGAAGCTGTTGTACGGGGTTTTTTTGCTACTGACCAGAATACGGTTCAGCTACGGTTAAGTCAAGTAGATTCAAATGCGATTGAAAGGGTTCGCACTAGTCGTCTCCTGGGGAGTACGGTACGGCTTGGAGCGTATTTTATCGAAGAGCAATCAGGGAACGATGTGACGTTGGCAAAGAATAAAATTGGCAAAATCAGCGGATACCTTGATAAAATATTAATAAAAACCGGGGGTGAATCCAATCCTCTACTCTCATTTTCATTAAAAAAATACGATGCAGTTGTTTTAAATAACGGTAACGAGCTGGAATATGCCCGTAACAATCTGGCAAAAAGCGGTGTTATCGATCTTATTACGAAAGACCGCTATTTTATTTCCTGCAATAACCTTGAACCATCATCAAGAAAGCTTTTAATATCCACAATAAACCGTTCTGAGATTCTTAAAAATTTTATCAAAGCCGAAGGTGAATTGATTAGTGCGGTCGAAAGTGACAGCAATGAAATATTTCAAGAAAATGGTGAAATTACCGATTTCTCAGACACTAAACTGGTAAGAATATTGTACCGAAAAGATGATCCTGTTTCTAAAATAATTGCAGAAAAACTGTTGGCAGATCTTTCAAAAAATCATGCACAGGGGACTTTAGTTGGTGTCATCCAAACTGAGTATGAACGTATGTTGATAAGTAATAATTACAGCTGCGCCATAGGTTGGACATCTGAGAAAATACTGAATGACAAAAGTGAAAAATTGCGATTGGCAACGATGTGGTTCAATGATGAAACTGACTGGAAGAATAGAATAAGAGACGGCCAGGAAATTCCGCTTTTTAGTATAAACAATTATCTTTTACATAAAGAAGCACTTTATTTGCCACCGAGTAACTTTTCTGGGATATTTTTGAGATAATCCTTCGACAGGAACAAGAGCTCCCTTCGACAGGAACAAGAGCTCAGGGGTACACTCTTCTATAGGAATATAAGCTTTCAAAGACAAAATGCTTTTTGCAATGGCATATTTGTTGCAAATTTTTATCTCATCGTAATTTACCGAGGGCGAACATCGATCATTTTGTTCTCATAAAGGCCAACGCATGAGTCGAATGCTTCCAGGCAATATAATGCACATGTCCTTTGAAGTGCTTTTGCTCTTTGTGATTTATGCTGTCCTGTTCTTTTTCAATAGCACTTTTGCCCATTCTGCAGTATTAATGTTTGGAATAGTAATCCCCTGGGTCATATTTCTCATAACAAAAACCGAAACAGCTTTTTCTAAAAATCCTATGCTGCAGGCAATCGGTTTTTCGTTTGCCTTTTCTGGTTTCGTCATGTATGTCATAATGATACTTATCAATAGCTCATTACGACCGGTTTATGTAACAGTCAGTAATTCACAAATCGAAAACTTTGGCATCGTAGCGGGAAACGTTTTTTTTCTGGTCGCTGTTTTAGCGGGAAAGTTTTTAAAGAAAAGTGTTCTGCTTATTACTCTCTTAACAGTTACCTTTATGGTAAGCATTCTGATTCTCATTGGATTGTATTCCACATATTGCAGGTATTGTCAAAATATAATTTCTGAACAGAGTCTGATTTTATCGGTGATCATCTTTACTACTATTAACATTGTATTACTTAAAGTAAACGCAAAAGATTTCGGAACAAGCATAGCCTTGCTACTTGGGGCATCTTTTCTATCCGGCAGTTTATCATCACTGGTTTCTATGTCAATTGAATCAAAATTATTTTTCGCTGATTTATTTCGAAGTCTATCTCTATACTTATTATTAAAGGCATTGACGATTGGCATGATAAAAGGTAAAGATGATGACTTCAATGCTGTTTTGTATAGTAAATTCCGCGATAAAGAACGGATCCGTGAACTGCATATTCTGCGTACTAATTTGACTGATATCCTCCTTGAACACGACTCTACACGTTTGTACTCAAAAATCTTGAATCATGCAATTTTTCTGCTTCATGCTGAAGGAGGTGTTTTAGCTAAGTGCGATTCAAAAAAAACTATTATTAGAATAGTAGCTTCCCAAAATTCACCATTTCAGAAGGATTCTTTAGTCTCCACTGAAGATGGCATAATCGGAACTACTATTTCCAAACAAGAACCACTTTTAATACAGAATAATCACGTAATAGATAAAGAGGAAACTTGCCCTGTTCTTCATTGCATATCTGTGCCGCTTTCAATAGATGATTTCCCAATTGGTGCGTTGATGGTAATTGAATCAAATTTGTCAAACCATTTTTCTAAAGGTGATCTGGAACTGTTATTATTATTTGCTCGTCAAGCAGCAATAGCAATTCGTAACTGCCAATTGATTGAAGATGCTCAGAAAAGGGCTGACACCGATTCTTTGACTGGGCTGACTAATCACCGGCATTTTTTTGAGCTCGCCAACAATGAATTCCTTCGCTCTATAAGATATCACCATCCGCTCTCAGCCTTGATGTTCGATATAGATCATTTCAAAGATGTTAATGATACTTATGGCCATGGATTTGGAGATCAGGTGCTGATATCAATCGCCAATCTATGCACTCAACTTTTTCGAAGTATTGATATTGTTGGGAGATATGGAGGCGAAGAATTTGCAGTTCTCTTGACAGAAACACCTCTTCATACCGCCAAAGAGGTCGCTGAACGTTTGAGAAGGTCAATTGCTGCCCTTGTTATTTCATATGAAGGCGTAAGCATATCCGTAACAATAAGTACAGGTATTGCGTCCTTAAAGCTTGGTTGTCCTTCGATTAATGTTCTGATCTCTCAGGCAGACGAAGCGCTTTATAGTGCAAAGAACGCAGGGAGAAACAAAATCGTTGTCTGGAATGATCATATTCACAATCTGTTTATAAGAAAACAGCGCAGTATTACTTACCAGAGGCTCAAAACTCACCGAAGGAGTACCAAAAATACTCACCTCTGATGAAATTGTTTACTTTTGATGGAACAATGCATTCGTAACACATAATAGAATTAATAAGAAACTGATTTTTAGGTACGATCGTATATTATTGGGAAAAAAGATACAATAGCCCTCTATCAAATCCTCCTATCAAAAGAATCTTTTCTTTTTAATAAAAAAAATATCAAAAGATGTTGACATGTTCATCTTTTTTTTGTATTATTTAACTAAATGGTTAAACAAACCGGTCAAACCAGTTGGGTAAAAAATGGAAGAGACAGAACAGAAAATTATTAAAGCGGCTCGAGAAGAGTTTATCAGGGTTGGTTTAAAGGGCGCCCGAATGCAGGATATCGCTGATCGCGCAGGTGTGAATAAAGCATTGCTTCATTACTATTTCCGCACTAAGGATAAATTGTATGAAGCATCAATTAGAGAGATCGCTGAAACCCTGTGGGGTACAATAGGCAGGGATATATTGAGTTTTGGAAAAGTTCCTGATCTACAGTCGTATTTGCGGCTATTTGTGACCGGATATGTAAAAACCATGAGTGAGAATCCACTTTTTATACGGCTTGTTATCAGGGAAATCGCTGACGGGGGAACTGTAATCCCTAAATTAGTTGAAAAATTGATATCAACTTTAGGGACATTGCCTCGAGGGATCATATTCGCCATTGAACAGGAGATGAAGAAGGGGACAATAAAAAAAATGGACCCGATTCAGATCTTTTTGAATCTGATAGGGATGTGTATGATTACGTTCATAATTCAGCCGGTAGTAGAGAGTTTAGCAGGGCAATATGATTTTAAATTTGCATTTGACGAGGAATATTATACGAAAAGGATTGATTGCATATTAGAAACAATATTTCATGGCATAATGATAAAGGAACCGGAGAAATGAAAATAGTACTAATTATTGCATTCATAGTATTGTCAACTTTCGCAGGTGAATTGACACTTAAGCAAGCACAAGAGTTGCTTTTGAAGAACAATTATGATTTGCGGTCTTCTGCGGAGGAAATTTCGCGGGCTGAAGCGGAAATAGCTGAAGCAAAGAGTGCATATTTCCCATCCCTGGATGCTTCTGCAGGATTTAACTATGTAACCGAAAATGCAGAAACAAAGATAAATATTGGAGGAAATGTTTTCAGGAGTAAAACTGGACAGAACGACAGAACAGAATTTGGTGTAGATCTGTCGTATCCTTTTTTAACTGGGGGATCGAGGTATAATAATATCAAAATCAAAGAAACGGCAAAGCTTGGGAAAGAGCTGAATTTAGAAGCTGCAAAGAACAGATACTCATTTATCCTGGGGACAATGTATTTCAAATGGGATCTTTCAAGCAAGCAGCTTGAGGTACGCAAAAAGAGCATTGAACAGATGGCAAGATATACTGAACAGATGAAAATACTACAGGAAGGTGGAGTTGTGGTATTATCAAGAGTTCTTGAGGGACAGGCAAAACTGAAAGCCGCTCAGTTAGATTACATTCTTGCCAGAGATCAGATTGATTCTCTAAAACTTGAACTTTTAGGGTTGATAAATATCAAAGATGATTCATTAACACCTCAGACTGGAATTTTTTCGGTTGATACATTACAAATACCAGATGAAATTACAATGGCAAGACCGGAAATAAGTGCTTATGACAAGTATATCGAACAATTGAAATATTCTGATAAGATTATGATGTCACAGCGTCTTCCTATTGTAACAGGAATTGCCGGATACAGGGTTGGAAATCCAGGGCTGAATCTGGGGTTAGGTGAATTCATGGACTACATTACATTCGGGGCACAACTTAAGTGGAATATCCTTAATGGGAGCAAGACCAGAGCACAAAGAGCGCAGATCAGTAAACAGAGCGCTATAATAAAAATAGAAAAAGAAAAAAGTATTGACAGTTGGAATCGTTCATTTAACATGTGGAGAATGCAGGTACGGAGTGCTGATGAACGGATCGTTGCCTCGAAAGCTTCCATGACTGCTGCTGAAGAGTTGATGATATCACTTGAAAATTCCTTGAAATCGGGCGTGATTACCGATATCGATTATGAATCAGCTGTTACCAATTATTTACAGGCAGGTCTTCTTATGGAACAGGCAAAATTTACGAAAAGGATAGCAGTTCTGAATGCATTATATGCATCAGGAATGGATATACGTTTTTAACAGCAGAAATTCATGTCAGTTCAGGTATTTATCATTAAGGAGATAAAAAATGAAAAGAGAAATAATTTTGATTATATCGGTTTTTTTGCTTTTAGGTCTGGGGTGTGGACAAAAGAAAAATGACGGGTTTCTTGGATCTGCAGTTATTGAGGGTAAAACGTTTATGGTATCTTCAATCGTTCAGGGAAATCTGGTATCTGTCCTTAAAGATGAGGGGGATTCGGTTGGAAAAGGGGAGTTACTTGCCATTGTCGACACTATACAACTGATTCTGAGAAAGAAAGAAATTGAAGCTAATATCAGTGAGATTGAGGCGAATATTCAATCAAAAAAGGTTGATATTAATGCAGGGCAGAATGATGTTGATGGTGCACAGAGGGAATACATTCGTGTTGATACATTATCAAAAATGGGAGCTCTTCCCACTCAGCAACGAGACAATCTCAAAACGCAATTTGATGGAGCAAAACTTCGTCTTGACGCGAACCAAAAAGCATTGATTGCACATATCGATAGAATAAAGGGGATGCAGGCACGGGTTGCTCAGACAGATGATCAGATTCGCAATTGTTATCTCAGTGCTCCATCATCAGGCATCATTTCCACAAGATATCGTAACAACGGTGAGATAGTCTCACCAGGAAATCCGGTCTTCGAAATTACCAAATACGATACAATATATGCAGACTTTTTCGCTCCTCAGCCAATAATCTCATCTTTAAAATATGGACAGAATCTCAGAGTGAGAATGGATTATGATTCTGGAAATGGACTTGGAGAAAAGTTTATTCCTGGCAGGATCACATGGATCAGTAATGAAGCGGAATTTTCTCCTAAAAACATTCAGACTCGCGAGAGTAGAAATGAACTCGTTTTCAGGGTCAGAGTTACAATAGAGAATAGGGAAGGGTTACTCAAGCGTGGATTGCCTGTCGAGATCTGGAGATAATATGCTGTCTATCGATGTAAGTAATCTTAGTAAAAATTATGCAGGTGAGAATGCACTCCGGGGAGTGTCTTTTTCTATCGAGCAAGGAAATCTATACGGAATAATTGGAGCTGATGGCGCAGGCAAAACAACTCTCCTGAGAATTCTTGTCACATTGATAAGCGCAGACAGCGGATCGGCATCTTTAATGGGAAATGATGTTACGAAAGATTTACAAAAGATAAGATCAGAAATAGGATATATGCCGCAGAAATTTTCTTTATATCAGGATTTAACGGTAAAAGAAAATATGATGTTTTTTGCAGATGTATATGGAGTCAAAGCAAAAGAGAGAAAAGAACGGATGGACCGTCTTCTTGATTTCTCACGTCTTAAAAATTTTCAGAACAGACGGGCTGCGAACCTGAGTGGCGGTATGAAACAAAAACTGGCATTATCATGTGCATTAATTCATACGCCCAGGTTGCTTATTTTGGACGAACCCACTACAGGAGTTGATCCGGTCTCAAGGAAAGAGTTCTGGGATATTCTCAAAGAACTCAGAAAGCAGGGGATAACAATTATCGTATCAACACCCTATATGGACGAAGCAACTATGTGTGATTCACTAATGATCATGCATAAGGGAGAGATTCTTCGCATTGGTTCACCATCTGAATTGATTGACAGTTATCCATTTGATATATACAAAGTAGAAAATGAAGACTATACAATAAATTGTCCTCAAGATACAAAGGTTCCCCAAGGGCTCGTGTTAATGTATCCCTCTGGTGGAGCTGTTCATGCAGTTGTCCGCAAAGAGATTCAAAGTAATGAGGAGCTTTTCGAAAAAATTAAAGGGCTTTTGGGGACTACTGTAAAGGTATGTAAAATCAAACCCGGTATAGAAGATCTGTTTTTTCTACTTGTTTCTGAAGAAGATGCAAAATAGGATGTAACCTGAAATTTAAAAATCATGAAGAAAATTAAAAATACTGGTGATAAACTATGATGTCAATTGAAACTAATGCTCTGACAAAAAGGTTCGGTGATTACACTGCTGTAGATCATATATCCTTTACTGTAAAGAGAGGTGAAATATTCGGATTTCTGGGAGCGAATGGAGCAGGAAAAACCACCGCCATACGCATGTTGTGTGGTTTACTTGTACCAACCAGCGGAACCGGAACCGTTGCCGGTTTCGATATCATGAAAGAAACCGATAGAATAAGAGGCAGGATCGGCTATATGTCTCAAAAGTTCAGTTTGTACTCTGATTTTTCATTTTTGGATAATTTAAAATTGTATGGATCAATTTATGGATTGCAAGGGCAAAAACTAAAAGATCGAATAGAGGAGATGACAGAATTTCTCTCTATGAAAGATCTCCTTAACAAGCGAACAGATTCAGTCCCTTGGGGCTGGCAGCAGCGTTTAAGTCTTGCATGTGCCAATCTTCACAAACCAGAAATACTTTTTCTTGATGAACCCACCGGATCGGTTGATCCCGTAAGCAGACGCATATTCTGGGATTTCATAATAGCTCTCTCATTAAAAGGCACAACTGTTTTCATTACTACACATCATATGGACGAAGCAGAATATTGTAATAGAATATCGATTATGGTAAGTGGAAAAATTGCAGCAATCGATACTCCTCGAAAATTAAAAGAAATGACTGGGACAGCAACATTGCAGAATGCGTTTATCAAAATAGTGAATCCTTCAGGAAATAAAAAGGATTAACAATGTTAAAAAGAATCTATGCAATTGTAATTAAAGAATTCAGACATATAATGCGAGATTGGCAGACACTCATGATAATTTTAGCTATGCCAGTACTTATGATGTTTCTTTATGGATACGCTTTAACTATGGATTTGAAAGAGGTTCCTGTCATAGTAGAAGATCCTTCATGGTCAAATGAAGTCAGAACTATTGCAGGCGATATTGATGGATCAACCTTATTTTCTGTACTCGGGATTGTACAAACAAATGAACAACCTGATGAACTTATGAAAAAATATCATGCAAAAGTAATTGTGAGATTTCCGGTTTCTTTTGCAAAGGATCTTCGTAGAGGTGGAAAAGGGGCAGATGTACAGGTATTGATTGATGGATCCGATCCAAATGTCGGGACTATACTTCGTAACGCAATAGGGCCTCTGCTTACAAAATCTGCGCTTGATATTCTCCATATAAAACAACCAACGGTGATTTCTGTACAACCCAGAGTCCTTTATAATCCAGAACAGAAGAGTGCACTTTACTTTATTCCCGGTCTTATGGCTATTATTCTATTGATGATTTCAGCACTGCTTACTTCGTTGACTATCACACGGGAAAAAGAACTCGGAACAATGGAACAGCTCCTTGTATCACCGCTGCATCCAAAAGAGATAATACTTGGTAAAATTATACCGTATATATTTATTGCTTCACTTGACGGTTTACTTATAATGCTGGTAGGGAGTGTAGCATTTGGTTTGCATGTTCAGGGAAGCTATTTACTTTTAGTATTGACCAGTTTGATTTACATATTTACCTCTCTCGCTATCGGTTTACTTATCAGCACAATTGCTTCAACGCAGCAGCTTGCCATGATGATGGTATTGCCGGCAACAATGCTTCCTACAATTATTCTTTCCGGTTTTATTTTCCCCATTGTAAGTATGCCTGTTCTTTTACAGGCGGTTACTTATTTAGTCCCGGCGACCTATTTTCTTGAAATAATCAGAGGGATTATACTTAAGGGTGTAGGAATTATGGTTCTGTTAAAACCAGTTCTTTTATTGACATTCATTGGCTTGTTTCTAATTTTGGTTGCAATAAAAAGGTTCAGGGTAAAATTGTGAAACTTATTGCTTTTATGATCTGGAAAGAGTTTTTACATTTAAAAAACGACAAATTGTCAATTCGTCTGATGGTTTTTCCGGTGATACTCCAGGTACTTATCATGGGGTATGCATTGACAACTGATGTTAAGAATACACCGATAACAATTCTTGATCAGTGTAATTCTACATCCAGTCGCTCACTGATAGAATCGATCAGGAATAATGAGTTGTTTAGATACAACGGAAATTCTGAAAGTAATTCTCAAATGAAAGAGCAAATCGATAATGGAAAAGCAAAAATAGGATTAACTATTCCGCAACATTTTGATCGTGATCTAAGAACTTCAGGGAGTGCTCAGGTGCAGCTCTTAATTGATGGGCAGGATGCGAATTCATCGAATGTAGCAAGTGGTTATATCAATGCAATTATTGCTCAGTGGGGAAGTAACTATCTGAAAAATGAAGCTGTAAAAAAAGGCATTGATATAACTACAGTCATTCCGATTACTGTTAATCCGGTTATTCTTTTCAATCCATCTTTAAAATCAACCTGGTACATGGTTCCGGCGCTTGTAGTGCTCCTTATTACAATGGTGACTAGTTTGCTTACGGGCCTGTCCATTGTCAAAGAGAAGGAAAAAGGGACACTTGAACAGCTGATGGTAACACCTGTTGAACCGATTCATATTATCTTTGGTAAAACAATTCCGTATTTGCTGATTGGATTCGCAGAACTGATTGTATTCATTATTTTTACCATTCTCTGGTTTGGGATTCCTTTCAGAGGCAATTTATTCCTGTTAATGTTATTTGCTGTGCTTTACATGGTGTCTTCACTTGGCATTGGAATCCTTACATCTACCATAGCACGTACCCCGCAGCAGGTTTTGTTTCTAATTTGGTTTCTGCTTATATTCTTTATTCTTCTGAGCGGATTTTTCATTCCTGTCGAAAATATGCCCATATGGGTACAAAAAATGACCATGATCAATCCGGTTAAATATTTTATGTTTGCAATTCGGGAGATCTGCCTTAAGGGGACCGGGATTCGACATTTAACAAATGAAATATATGGTATGTCAGTTATCGGAGCTGTTGTATTCAGTAGTGCTGTAATGTTATTTCACAGAAAAGCAAAGTAGAAACAGATATTATTATCTGGATATAAAAAGACCAGTGTTCCCGAAAGAACACTGGTCAAATCAAAAGAAAAAAGTTATTTCTTTATAAGAGAAGTTGGAGTAGCAGGGACTTTTGTATCCGCTGTTTTTACAGGCTCTTCTTTTAAAATGTTAACATCTTTATTGAGATTGGAAAAGTCATACTGACCAACAATATAAACAGTCTCTTTTCCTTCAATCATTGCATAGTATTTACCATCAGCTCTTTTTGCTCCAATGGATAGTTTTTTGGAACCACTGGCAAGACCAACAGATATTGTCAAGTTCTGGTTTTGTGAATCCTAAAGCAGTATCGCTGATCAAAGAATCCTGAAAATCAGTTGCATTCAACCGTGACAAGGTCGAAAGTATTCCGTCAATTTCATTCGCTTTAGCCGGACTCTGTACCGGAGCGCTAATATTCCAACCTTTACCGGAATCAGCTTTTGTCAGACTGATGGCAGAGCCATTGTTAGCGACCATTGTGATGGTTTTGGCGGATTCTTTATCGAATGACATCATGACTTTATTGCGCCATCTATTCAATTCTGTAAAGAAGGAGTATCGTATTCCACCTTCAACGGTGTAAACCTGATCAGAACTGATTAACCGAACATAATTGCTGTTCCAGTCAGGACCGCTCTTTCCGATAAACGCAGCGCCTTTTGATTTTCCACCTAAATCAAATACTTCAAGGAACATTCCCTTTACCGAATCTACTTCAAAGAGAGCCTGCTTTTCACGATTTTCACTTATGAGAACTGAGCGTTTCATATCGGAAATCTTCTCAAGGCAATTGCAACTGATGCACTATCGGTTGGGAAATCGCCTGAAACAGGTCACTGCTTGTGTAGAACCTTCTTTGTGGCCCTGATTCTCAGTTCCATTTACACCATTCGATGCAACCCAGACATCACCTTTCTTTCGGAGTGTCACGGTTCCGGCGGAATCTTTGATGACAAAAGAACCAATCTTGTCATCGAAGAACTTCAAAGATTGTTCAGAAGGTTCTTTGCTGCTGAGCTTTTCATTCAATACAATTGCTAAAATTGCGATAACAGCAATGCTCACTAAAATAAGGAGCTTTTTTGTGTTCATTTCTTATCCTCCTGTTTATCTGTTGTCACAGTCGTTTGTACCGGAACTACTTCTCTACGGCGCAGGAAGATAATAAGCCCGATAATAATTACTGCGACGGGCATAATCGCAAGGTTAATTATTCTGATGACATTTGGCTTTGCTGAATCGCTTGCGAACATATCAGCATCAATTGTACGGTCTTTATAGCTCTGGTACGAATCGAGATCAGATTGTTATCAAGAGAGAACCAATCGACAAGATTTGCAAGCATCGCAATATTCTGCTGTGTTGCATTCTGACCAGCAACAAAGTCTGCATCACCTATAACAACAAGACGGCCTTTTGCATTTGAGGCTACAGTTTTGCGATTTATGTCAGGTGGAGTGCTGAGATTGATTTTACTGAGTGTATCACCAGGAGCCTTATTGTTTGCAGAAGGAATTGGTTTTCCGTCAAAATAACTTTTGAATTTACCTTCAAGAAATACCGCGAGATTGGATTCTTTCAGATCTGTTTGATCAGGTAACAACCCATTTCTGCTGAGGATTGAGATTAAAACTTACCCGATAGCCTGCCAGCTTTTCTTACTTGATCGTGCAAGAACGGTTGATTTTACATCACTGCTTTGCATTGTCAACAAGCACTGAAAGTGAGCTTACCCATGGAAACACAACATCTGATAATGGTGAAACAGCTGGATTTCCTTTTGCAAAACTTGCTGCACTAAGCCGGACAAAATAGGGGTAGGCGAACCGGAACATTCATTTGGAATGGCCCGACCTGCTGAGGAATTTCAACCTGTCCGCAGGATGCATCGAGCACCAGATTTTTTTCAACCTTTACACCATAATTTTCAAGCATGCTGAAAAGATTTGATTCAACCGGCATGCCATTGACACCATATTGAAAATTGATCGCTACTGCATCAGCCAGTACAACAAGGTTGCCGCCTTTCATGAAAAACTGATCGATTTCGAACAGCTTTTTGTCATTGAGAGTCGCGGTACCAGGCACAATGATTGTTTTAATTGATAGAGTCAATAGGTGAGCCATTTGACAGATCAATTGTAGACACTTCGTAGTTGTTTCTGAGCTGTGTGATACACATTTGCGAATTTTTGTTCTGTTGTCTGATTTTCAGGATTCTGTTGCTGCTGCTGCTGGTACTGAGGAGGCAGCTCAGGCATTGAATCGACTTTGACAATTCCGACCTTCGGAATCGATTTACGTGAGACTTTCATTACTAGCCATTGTCAGATCATATTCGAGATTCTGAAGATTCTGTACAACAGGAAGTGCTTCTTTTTTGTCTTCGTAAAGCACTGCGATTCCAAGATAGCCAGTTGATTACCTGTGCTTATCTTTTTCAAAAGTCTGCATGCTGAATTTCAGGAATACCCAGATTGCGTGCCAATCTGTTTGGCGCTGCTATCTGCTGCTGGATCTTCCCATGTGATTTTGAGATTTTTTCCGGCATACGCCTGATATTCAGCAAGAATATCTTTCACATCGGTCACGGTATTGTGAAGATTTGGAGGAAGATTTTTTGAAAAGAAAACCTTAATGTTTACAATATCATCAAGTGTTTTTAGTACATTCTTTGGTTGATTTGGAAATACTGTATTCTTTACCTTCGGTCATATCGATCCTTTTGAACCAGTGGGTCGCCAGATAATTGACAACACCAATCAGTGCAAGGATCGCCAGAATATAGACAATCAAGTTCTGTACGATTTTTAATTTTTTTAGTTTCCATAATCATTCTCATTTCCAGAAAAGTTTATTCCCATTTTCTGCTGCCAAGTGATTGAACATTGAGGAACAGGAAAAAGCCGATAACAGATAGATAATAGATAATATCTCTGCTATCGATTACACCCCGTTCGATACTTTCAAAATGATTGCCAAGTCCCAAATAAGCTCAGGACCGGCACTACTGGCTGGAGGTGCCATAAGTGTGACAAATTGATTCCCGATGATAAACAGAATAAAAGTTGCAACAACTCCAAGGATAAAGGCAACGATCTGATTTTCGGTATGTGAAGAGATCCACAGATCCGATTGCAAGATATGCTGCACCCATAAGAAGTGCACCGAGATATCCGCCGATAATCGGACCTGGATCAGGTGAACCAAGCATAAAGATCGTAATTGGAATTGTAAGTGAAAGAAGAATTGCAATTGCAAGGAAACAGAAATGATGCCAGAAATTTTCCGAGCGACCACCTGAATATCACTGACAGGCCATGTCTGAAGGAGTTCCAGTGTACGAACCTTTTTCTCTTCAGCCCAGCTGCGCATGGTGATTGCAGGTACAAAGAAAAGAAAAATCCAGGGAAGCAGACCAAAATAACCACGCATATCAGCCTGGTTAATTATAAAAAATCCCTGGAAAAAAAGGAAATTTGTTACCACCAGATACACGGTAATAAATACGTATGCGATCGGTGATATGAAAAATGATTTAAATTCTTTTTTGAAAATAGCCAGTACATTTTCCATGGCTTATCCCCTTGTCAATTGTTTGAAGACTTCTTCGAGGCTCACCGATTCGTGTTTGAGCTCTGAAAGACTCCATTTGTTGTCAACTGCGCATCTGAAAATGCCTTCACCAAGTTCTTCCTGTGATGTTGAGACAACTTCTGCGGTGATCCATTCAGCTGCTGCATTCTGAATCTCAACAGATGCAACACCAGGAATCGCAGAAAGTTTGCTTTCAATATCAAAACGATCTTCCTTTGATCCGGACCTGGTATTTGTTGCCTTTTCCAGAGCGTGATGTCAATTCATCGGGTGTTCCGCTTGCAGCAATCTGTCCATCATTGATAATGAGAATCCGGTCACAGGTTGCACTTACTTCGGAGAGTATATGTGAACAGTAGATTACTGTTTTTTCATGTCCCATTTTTTTAATCAGATTACGAATTTCGACAATCTGGTTTGGATCGAGCCCAGACATTGGCTCATCGAGGATAAGAAGATCGGGGTTATGGAGCATCGCTTGTGCAAGTCCGACCCTCTGACGATACCCCTTTGATAGTCTTACCAATCTGCCTGCGGGCCATTTTGGTAAGGCGAGCAGACAGTAAACATCTCTTCGATTCTCGAATTCAAGCGGCTACCTTTAATGCCTCTGATTTCACCGACAAAGGTAAGATACTCTTCAACGGTCATGTCGTTGTAGAGTGGGTTGTTTTCCGGCAGGTACCCAATTTTCCTGCGTATTTCCATGCTATGTCCCAGCGGATCGAGACCATCAATTAGAACTGACCCTGATGTTGGAGGAATGTAGCAGGTAACCATACGCATTGTGGTGGTTTTGCCTGCACCATTAGGACCTAAAAATCCAAAAATTTCGCCTTTTTTAATCTGGAAATTAAGGTTCTTAACGGCATGGACTTCACCAAACTTTTTGTTGAGGCCTTTTACCTCTAACATGAAAGAATTGTTTGTTTGACTCATAAATCTACCACCGTTAGAATTTGAAAAACACTTGAATGGTTAATTATGCTCAGAATAAAAAACAGAGCATGGGGCCCCCGCATTTCTGAGCACAACGTATTTAGAATTTTCGAATGATATTACGATTTGGAATCGTGAATATTGTGTTATAAATAAAAAAGGGGAATTCCTTCCCCTTACCCTGTTAATATTGTCGGGTATTATTCTTCTGTTTTACTTGGTATCCTGAATCTGAACTCGTAGATCTTGAGCAATTTTTTTGATATTTTGAAGACTTTTCGAGCTCTTGTTCCCGCCGATTTATTGCCACGTTCGAATTTTTCATACTCTTGATTTCAAAACTTCAACTTCATCCAACAAACTCTGAATACTCATACATCCTCCTTCCAGCAAAAGAATATAATTATGACACCTAGGCACTTATTTTTATTTAATTGTTTTAAATTGTTCTTTAATATCATTCGTGACAACCCGTTTGCGCCAGAGTATTTCTGATTTTTTTGATTAAAAACGCTATAATTAAATTTAAAAGAATGAAAAAGATATTTTTATATCAAATACGCAGAAAAAAAGCATTCATTTATTGAATGCTCAACAGAAATTGTGGACCTGGTTTCGCAAACACCTGATACATCTGGGGAAATAATATGGACCGTTTCTTCAACAAGCCATTCTCGAATTAAACTTGATTTTTCACTACGTTCAACCACTTTAGCCTTATCGGATAATCCGTAATATGTTTTACGTAAGCGATTGCATCGTGAAATCCACCCAGTGTGTCTACAAGGTGTACCGCAAGAGCCTGTCGCCCTGTAAATACTCTTCCATCAGCAATTACTTTTAATCGTATCAAAAGGTAACATTTCTCGCCTTTGGCAACATCTGAAATGAACTGATTGTGAGTATCATCAAGAAGGCTCTGAAGAACAGATTGTTCCTGGGGCTGTTACATTGCCGGTAGGGTGAAGTAATATCTTTGAATTTCCCAGCCTTGTACGTTCGCATTTCAATTCCGATTTTTTTTGCCAATCCCTCAAACATTGGGAGTGTCATAATGACACCAATACTACCGGTTAATGTTCCCGGATCAGCAAAAATTTTCTGTGATGGACTGGCGATGTAATAACCACCCGATGCTGCAACAGTACCCATGCTTACAATAAGAGGCTTCTTTTCACGCCGATAATTGAGAACTTCATGTAAATTTCCTGTGATGGAGCCACTGCTCCTCCAGGTGAATCGATTCTTAATAAAACAGCTGCAATAGAATTATCAGACGAAGAGAGCGAAGTTGACGAACAAATTCGTAGGACTGATTAATAACACCTTCTACCCGAACTAATCCTACTTTTTTTAAACTGACCTGATGTAAAGAGTCGAACGCTGAGCCATTGACCATTTAAGTGCAGTCTAAATATTGCCCCAAGGACAATTGGAAGAAAGCAGAATAGCGACTATCAGCAGTTTTTGATATTCCTCACAATCCCCCCACTTTCACGACTTTTATTGTATCTCCAGGCATCAAAACTGAATCTGGATTTCAGATGGTTTGCTGTATATAAATTTTTCACTGGAATTCCAAATGATTCAGCAATGTTCCAGAGATTATCACCCTGTTTTACTTCGTAATATACAATATTATCCAAATGTTTTTTAATTTTATTATAACGCCTTGGAACTTGAATAATATCACCTGCAAAAATTTTTGAATTTTCCGAAAGATCATTTTCTTCTAAAAGCTCGTCAAGCGGCACTGAAAAATTTTGCGCAATTCTAAAAAGGTTATCACCTGGTTCGACTACATACTTAAGGCTTTGAGCTGAGCTTCTGTTGTTAACTGTTCCTTTGGATTTAGAGCTATTGATTTTTAGTAGCTCATCTTTTTTAATAATAGGATTATTTTCATCTAGCTGATTTACTTCCACAATCGCGTCAACAGTAGTGTTAAACTTTTTTGCAATTGAGTACGGTGTATCACCTTCCTGTACACGGTAGGAGGTAATACCAGAGTTCGAGTTTCTCTCTTTTTGAGAGTAAATTGTAAGTATCTGGCCAGCCCTTATCCTGGAATGGCCCAAATTATTCCAGTCCTGTATATCTTCAATCGAAACATCAAACAATTCAGCTATTTCAGAAATTGTATCCCCCTTCTTAATCACATAACGGATCTTCTGAGATTGATTTACTGAAGAGTTTGCCCTTTTTCTGGGAGAAGCAGTATTATCCGTATTCTCATTCTCTGCAACTGATAAAGAATCAATTGCTTTTATATCGGTATTATTTGCAGGGATGGGAATGTAAAGAATTTTACCGGCGGCTATTCTACCGTTTTTAATCCGGTTGAGTTGCCGGATCGCATCGACAGAGACTTTAAATCTGCGTGCAACAGAACGTAAAATATCACCTCGTCTCACTTTGTATGCATACCACTTTACCTTCTTATCATCAGGGATTTGAGCATAGAAATCTTTAAATATCTGAGCTGATCCATTCGGAAGGTACAGGCTAACATTTGTCACATCAGGAGGTGTACACCAGTGAAGAATCTGCGGATTGAGTTTTTTCAGAGAATCATAATCTATGTTGATTCCTTCCGCGATGTATCTTAGGTCAACACAGTCATTGACAGAAACAGTGTCGTATGAAAATGTATCAGCAGCACTGTAAGAAAAATTGAAAAGGTCGGCATTTTTAGCTAATGTTAAAGCTGCAAGATAAGCAGGTACATAATTTTTAGTCTCCGCAGGAAGTGGTAATTGCCAATAATCAGCATTCCCGGATTTTGTCATAGCTCTGGCAACTCCTCCTTCACCACAATTGTAAGCTGCAAGTGCAAGATGCCAGTTTCCGAAATCAGCATAGAGTTTTTTCAGATAACGAATGGCTGAAGTAGTTGATTTAAGAGGGTCACGACGTTCATCAAGCCAGTAAGTGTGGCGCAACCCATAAATTTTTCCTGTAGAAGAAATAAATTGCCAAATTCCTGAAGCATGAGCGCGAGAGTAAGCTTGCACATTGAAGCCACTTTCAATCAAGGGAAGATAAGCTAGATCTTCAGGGAGACCACTATCAGCAAACATTTTCTTCATTCGGGGTAGATAAATACTTGCACGCTGTAACCACTTAGAAATAGTATCTGGTTTTCATGAAACATAGTAATTCAACGCTTTTTTGACTCTGTCATTCCAAACCAGCGGGACATCAAATTTTATATCTTTGCGACTAATTAACTTTCCAATAATCGCGCTATCTTCAGGAGAGCAACTCAGAGAGTCAAGAGAGTGAAGCATTTGATTTTTAAATTGAAGCATCATGATATCATCGGGAATATATTCCTGCGGCATCATCATTGTGTAGACATTGATTATAGTCTCCACATACTGATCAGTCGAGATCGATGCTGTATCGTTTTCATTGGCATCCTCAATGACCGCAAGGACTTGACGTAAAACCGAGTCAGCTTCATGATATTTTAAAATGGAACAAAGATACTCAGCTTGAGCAATTCTTTCATCCAAGGAAAGTTCCTGCGAATCTATGCTTTCTGATTCGAAAATACCAGTACTGGAGATATCTGAAATGCTATCAGGTGCAAGTGTAGACGGTTCAGAATCTAAAGAATAGTGAGTTGTAGCTGGTGCGCAACTTATTATGACTACAAAAAGGGTTAATATAAATAAAACTTTTAACTGCATACTTAAACAGGATTAATGCCTTTGTTTTTTGTATAAAACCAAAATCATCGTTGTAATGAAGCATTTTAACTCCAACGGTTAAATTATATTATGGAAAAGGGGTGCAGGCAAGCAATATTCTTAGGTGATCGAAACGACAATGTCTTCAATTGATGGATCTGTAGTAGCATCAACAAAAAATCCGCGATTAAAAAGGTGCCCTCTCCGAGCCCTGCATTCAAGCACTGCATCCTTGATTGAGCTCTCAACCCGCTTGATATCAGAGCCACAGTAATTGATAAACATTCTTGTTTTTTGAGAGCAGTTCTTGTAATGAACACACTGGGTACACGATATTTTTGAAACTTGCATGTAGACCTCCCAAGTCAGAATTGGTAATGAAAAAGTTCCAAGTAAAATGATTCTGCTCGTGACTTTAAATATTATACACTAACAATGGGTTGTGTGTCAAGGGGAAAATACCCTACAGCTTGGGGATTTTGGGGCTATTTGTTTGATTCATAAAGAGATATGGTCGTTGGGAAAGGTATAGTGAACTGGTTGGGATCGGTAGAATGGGAATTTGGGAAAGATGCGTAATTATAATACCCAAAGGTAAATCATTTAATGTCACTTAATTGAATGTTTTTGTTACTTCTAAACATACTATCTCTGGAGTCTGTAAATATTAATGTACCCCCAGAAACACTTTTAATTTTAAGAATTGGGTTTAAAGAAAAATTCTTCTTACTGTTTTACGATTTAAAATACAAATATCAGATGAAGCTATCTCTTTTTAATTTGCATATACTTCGTTTTCATACTTGCCCCTGCACCCCACAGGGATATCGCATGCACATGGCATGTATTTAAGCAAAGACCACAACCGATACATTTCTCTTTATCAACAATATGTCGCATTCCTCTTTCACCTGTAATGACATCAGGTACTGGGCAAGCTTCTATACATGCTCCGCACCCATCGCATTTGGTATCAATGTTTGCTTTGGGTCTTCGATTTATCAAATCAAAAAAGCACTTAGATGGGCATTTATAGGCGGCTGGTATAAAATTTTCATTTAATGAATAATCAAGAACTGGAATGTTGTTTTTCATAGATATAGCACCAGAAGGAGTAGCTTTGACACATAGTGTACAGGCGGTACAACCAACAGTACAATAACTCTTGACTTTTGAACCTCTGTCATGATTTGAGCATGCCAGAAAAATTTTATGTACCTTTGGTATCAATGAAATGATTTTCCGAGGACAGCTCTTTACACATTGACCGCATCCGGTGCATTTTACTTCATCTACAATTGCAACGCCATTTTCATCTATATGCATTGCATCAAAATGGCAGGCCCTAACGCATGTTCCTAATCCTAAACAACCATCCTGGCAAACTTTTGCTCCATTACCGACAATCGTTGCAGCATTACAATCCTGAATACCATCATAGATTGCTCTATCAAAACTTTCTTTTTTTCCACCTTTGCAGTGGACAACCGCCATAACCGGATCCGGGGGCGTTGTAACAACTCCAAGTATATCGGCTATGGTATGAGCTGCTTTTGATCCACCAGGAATACAAGCATTAGGTTTAGCTGTGCCCTGAAGAACAGCTCTGGCGAATTCTGCACAATTTTGATAACCGCATGCACCACAGTTAACTCCAGGCAGTATAGACTTAATTGCGCCGAATTTTGAATTTCCCAAATCGGATTCCTTTTTAAGAATAAGATTAGTTAGCCTTTTTGAAGATCCTTGGTTTAGTATACTTCTCGAGGATCGGAACAAACAGGTTCATAATCAAAATTGAAAAACAAACACCTTCAGAAATGTTTGAATATTTTCGAAAAACAAAGGTTAGCAATCCGCAGCCAAGCCCAAAAATAATTTTCCCTGTAGGAGTGATCGGTGATGTAACTGTATCATTGGCCATAAAAAAAGCGCCAAGGATCAGTCCTCCAGCTAACAATTGGAACGCAGGGATAAGAAATGCGGCAGAAGTAAACAATTCTCCTGTTCCATTAAATAACCAGCATAGTATAAAAAAGGTCAATATATAAGAAAGAGAAATTTTTAATCCTATAATCTTTTTGTAAAGTAACCATAATGCTCCGAGGAGTAGGGCAAATCCCGAAACACCTAAAGAGCCTCCTACATTTCCTATAAAGAGATGCAGGATATTATTTGAGAAATCAAAAGTCTCAATAGTTCCTCCTTGAATAACTTCTTTTAAATTAGCGAGTGGAGTGGCCGAAGAGAGGCTATCGATACCTGAGATTGTCCCCCAGGCTGGTATTTTCCAGCTTGTACTCATTATAGTCGGAAAGGAGATCATTAACAGGGCGCGTCCTGCAAGAGCAGGGTTAATAAAATTATTACCTAAACCACCAAATAGCATTTTTACGATTCCAATGGCGAAAGCCGATCCTAATACTACCATCCACCAGGGAGTGAGCGGCGGTAGCGTAAGAGCAAAAAGTAATCCAGTGACAATTGCGCTGTAATCTTTAAGTGAATTAGGGCTTTTACGAATAAGACAAACACCCCACTCTGTTACAACTGCTGTTGTGATACTTAAACAAATAAGAATCAATGCGTCCAGACGGTATATCAGAACAGCCGCAAGTGAAGCTGGAATTAATCCAATGATTACATTCTTCATAATATTTGGTATCGTCTGAGAATTCCGTATATGAGGCGATGACGATAAATGAAGATGCCGGCACTCAGAAGTCATTGTGCCGGTTTCCAACTCAGTTTTGTTATCCTGTGATATTGTGAGATTTGTCATTTTGAAATAATACCTTTAGACAACACGTACTGCTCAGAACGTGTCATCGAACTCTCTCTCTGTATATTGAATTTTCCCAGTTTTATATAATGAACAAGATTTATTTTCGCAGGGCAGGAAAACGCGCAGCAACCGCATTCTATACAAGCCATAATGTCCCAGTCAATTGCTTTGCGCAATTTATTCTGTTTAACATGTTTGGCGATTTCTGCAGGAATCAGGTTAATGGGACAGACTTTTGCACAATTTCCACAGTTAATGCAAGGAGAGGTTTCCAGTGCCGGGGTAACCTGATCATAGCAAAAAAGACCGGTTGTTGTTTTGATAATCGGGGTATCAAGATCAGATTGCGCCAATCCCATCATTGGACCACCCATAATGATTTTTTTTGTCTCTTTAAGATCAATTTTGCAATAATCAAGCACTTCTCTGATAGGCGTTCCCATCCGTACCAGAAGATTTTTTGGCGATTTAATAGTCGGACCGCAAACTGATATTACCCTCTGATAAAGTGGATTCCCATCGATAATTGCATCATGAATAGCAATGACCGTAGCTACATTTAATACTATACATCCAATATCGGCAGCCGAACCTCCTGATGGAATGTCTTTTTTCGTGATCGAGTTAACCAACTGATGTTCGCTTCCGTTGGGGTATTTTGGTTGAATACGTACCAGGGAAATCTCTTTAAACTGTGAATCGGACAGCCATGAAGATAGTGCTTGTGACGTAATTGCGTGCTTATCTTCAATTGCGATAAGAACATCCTTAGCACCAGTTATTTTTTTTGCAATTAAAACCCCGTTCAGGAGATCTTTTGTTTTTTCAACAATCAGACGCAAATCTGAAGAGAAATAGGGCTCGCATTCAACGCCGTTGATAATCAGCGTTTTTATAGTTTTATTACTTGATGGTGATAATTTCAGATGTGTTGGAGTACCCTCGCCACTCATCCCTACAATACCTGAAGATTGAATTTTCTGTATCAGTTCCTCAGGTGCAGCTTCTCTCCATGGTCTACTGAAAGGTTGAATATTCGCTTTATCATCTCTGAAATCATTTAAAATTTCTATGGCCAAAATGTTTCTACCACTTGGATGTGGAAATAGACCGATAGATTGAACTTCGCCTGAAACTGATGAATGTACTGCAAGGCTATCTTGTTCTGCTGGTTCGCCGATTAATTGGCCAATAGTTACGTGATCACCTCTTTTAACAATCGGATGGGCTATTGTGCCTATATGTTGTTGAAGAGGAATAATTATAAAGGAGGGCGGAGGGAATGTTTCTATAGCACATTGTTCTGTCTGATTCTTATTACCTGGTAGATTGATCCCGCCCTTAAATGAAAATCTTTTTGACAAAAAAAGCTCCCCGTTAACTGATCAAAGCCTAAACTTTTTGTAAAAGCTTGTGTTAGCTTATAATTAGTATCTTAGTTTTCAGACACCTTTTAGAATGGACGCTGATTATAACCGGTGTAACAAACACTTACACCTATTAAATAAAGGAATTTTCGGTTTAAAAACTACAAATAGCCCCAATCCCAGTCAAGTACTACGACAGATTGTATACTGTTAACATGTCGTTTTGTTGTATAATCTTCCAGCAAAATGTTATGATAATCGCAAAAAAAATTCTACAAAAATGTGAACAAAAAGGTTTTTTTCAGAGGCTCATAATGAATTATGAAGATGGAAGTTTGGAGTGCGTTAGAGCAGAAGAGTCGTTTTTTATACTGCCCCAGAGATCAACTATTAAATGTTAATTAGTTGCAAATTCATCTCTGGGGTACCTAAAAATGATAATTTGATCCCAAAATAATGCCGATATTTATGCTATTTCACCCTCAATGATCAAAGTAATTTGTTTCTTCAGCAGCGGTGACTTTCAGAGAAGAGACTCCATCTACAATGTATAGGAACATTGATTTAAACTTTAATTAAATTAAATTCTGGTAACCAGACAAATAGTGGTCGAGTCTATTTCTTTCTCCGTTTTCTGATATCATTAATTTTAAATAATTGAAAGCCGGTTATTTTATGAATGGATACTTTGGATATTCCGTTCTCTATCATTTTTAGGTTATAGTTTTTTATCATATCAGAGATCAAAAACTGTAGCCACTGTATTGCAGAATAATTTTAATTCAAATTATTAGGAAATACATAAATTTTTAAATACTTATCCATTAGACATAATAATATTTTTTAGGTCTTTATTGGAAGCGTTTTTGATCTATAGAAAGGTCAGATTACATGGGAATACCCTCAAAGCCACTTGGTGTTAAAATATTTATCGCTGTAATGTACAAATCCTCACTGAATCCTGATAATGTTTTAAAAAGACTGGATGACAAATTTGGCAAACGAGAATGTACTTATGGACCGATTCCTTTTTCCTGGTCAGAATATTATTCTGCGGAAATGGGGGAGAATCTACAGAAATTATACATATCATATGAAAATCTTATTGATAGGGCAGAACTACCTGCCATAAAGTTATTTACGAATAGTATCGAGAGCGAACTTGCTGAAAATAACAAAAGAAAAGTGAATATTGACCCTGGATATCTTTCCCGTGACAAAGTAGTTCTCGCGACAACTAAGGATTTTTATCATCGGCTTTATTTAAGTGATGGTATTTATGGCGAAGTAACACTGCATTATAAAAGAGGGCAGTATCGGTTCTTCTCATGGACCTATCCGGATTATCGTCAGGCGAATATCTATCAATTTTTTGAAAAAGCAAGATCTTCTCTGGTCAAAGAAATACGAAATCAGGAAGATGAGAGCGAAACTAAAGATCCGCATTGAGTTTTCGGGCCCGCAAACGTATCTCTTCCACATGAGCGGAATCCCATCCGGGAAGTGTGGTAATAAAGAATGAATCATTATGCCACAACGGATCCGAAAGAAGCTGCGGATATTGTTGAACATAATCATGGAACAGAAGGGTTCCGGGAACAGGGGAAAGAAAAACCGGTTTAACATTGACACCGAGTGATCCGATGAAGTCCATTTCTTCCAGTACTTCCGCTGGGGTTTGGTTTCTCAGTCCTGCCATAATGTAAATGCCGATTTCAGATGGAAAGAAACCACTATTCTTAATGATATTAATTTTTTTAGCTGTTTCATCGCGAAATACCTTTGAGCATGTATCATTGTGGTGTTTAGGCGCACTGCTTTCATACCCAAACCGAAGGGTTTTAAAGCCAGATTGTCTCAATAAATGGGCAAGATCTTCATTGATGAATCGTAAATGAAGTCCGTTTGGAGTGTGGAAACGCACATTAAAATGCTCCTTTTTGACATATTCAAGAAACGGAATTAATGTGAGTTCTGGTTTGAAAAGTAGTGCATCATCATAAAAAGCGAAATCCTCTATCCCCATTTGTGTTATCATGAATTCAATTTCTTTAGTGATAACAGAAAGAGGACGTGAAATGTATTGTGGTTGAAGCTTTTTTGACGCGCAATAACTGCAGAGCAGTGGACAACCCAGAGAATGGAGCAGGGCTCCATGAGGACTTTTTTCCATTGAAAGTGCATCAATCAATAAGTCCTCAGGAGATAATGATTGTGTCAATGAGATCGGAAGATTATTGCTGCTCAAATTAAATAATGAACCTGCGATTACGCAATTATTCACCTGTGCTTTAAAATAATCCGGGATAAGCTGTGCTGCGATTCCACCAATTATAATTGGTATATCAGTAAAGAGTTCGCGAATTACTCTGATTGTTTCAATTACTCCGGGAGCCCAGTAGGTCATCATACTTCCGATACAAATCAGATCTGGATATGGAATCGATTGTAAAAATTTTTTCAATTCATCTTCAGGTTTTCCGTAGAGCTTATATTTACGATTGATTTCTTTATAAATGGCCGGCTTTTCAATTTCCACGTAATCGATACGACCGGTGCTGAATTTTCTTTGAGAATTTTTTGAACTTTGTTGAAGACAGTTGAAAAACGATACATCATGTCCGTTTTTTTTAAGCAATGTCAATAAAAAGTACAGACCGAGCGGATGCATCCACTCATCATAGAGCTTGAAGTCAGTGACAAAGGGGTTGATTACAGCTATTTTTGACATGGAATTCCTTCGACTTCGCACAGGGTAAGCATTGGCAGAGTTATAGGTCGTATAAAATAATTTAATGTAAAAGTATTATGTACTATGGAGATTTATTCTCAAAGGGGATGTGATTGAAATTCAAAGGATGGCCAAGGACCAGAGTGACACTTGATAATGGTGTCATTACAGAAGGAATTGCTCCACTATTCCTTTCAGCGAGCCGTTCTACTGATATTCCTGCTTTATACTCAAAATGGTTTGTAAACAGGTTGAAATCCGGATATTTACGATGGATAAATCCTTTCAATAATAAACAATCGATCATCTCATTAGAGGGGGTAAAGCTGATTGTTTTCTGGTCAAAAAATCCACAGCCGATGATCGGGTATCTGGATGAGCTTGAGAAAAGAGATATAAAATATTTTTTTCATTATACATTGAACGATTATGAAGAGGATGGTTTTGAGCCCGGCATTCCTTCATTGGATAAAAGAATAGAAACATTTAAGAAGCTTTCATCCATAATTGGTAAAGACCGTGTGCTCTGGCGTTTTGATCCGCTGATTCTGACAGATAAAATCAATGCAGATATGTTACTTGAAAAGATCAGACGCATTGGTGATCAGATTGCCCCTTTCACGTGTCGCCTGACAATCAGTTTTCTGGTTCATTATGAAAAAGTCAAAAAGAACATGAATAATAAATCAATAAACGTGTTCGACTTTACCGAAGAAACCGTTTCGATAATTGGAAAGGGATTGCAAGATATGAGTTGTAGATGGGGAATACCTGTTTACACCTGTGCAGAGCCGCGTTCACTTGAAAAGTATGGAATTTATCATGGTGCCTGTATCGATTCATCACATATTTGCAAGACATTTCAAAAAGATACTCAGATCATGAGTTTTTTTGGTGAACACAATCTTCAGACCGATCTTCTTAAACAAGAACACGATGCGATATATGATCTGAAAGATCCAGGGCAGAGAGAGCATTGCAGGTGCATTGTGAGCAAGGATATTGGCAGGTATGACACCTGCACACATTTTTGTGTTTACTGTTATGCAAACAGATCTGAAAGGCAGGTTAAGAATAATCTGAAAAATTTGTCAGAAACGAATGATAATCTGATAGGATGGTATTGACATAAAGTGATGCCCCGAAAGTGATTCAGGGCATCTTTATTACTATCATTCATCATCAAAGGAACCTTCTGTACCAATATCATCTTCATCAAAACCGCCTTCATTTGCGGCAGCACTCCATTGAGGAATAGCGGTTTTTGCTGAAGGACGAATGTCTTTGTCATTGTAAGTAAACGTATTACGTTCCGGTTTTCCTCTTCCGCCTTTGGATTCCAGGTATTCTGCGGCTTTAGTCTGATTAGTTCGGTAAGCGCGGGCGATTGCTGTTTCTTCATACTGATCAAGCGCATTGATTTTAGCACCGTTTTCGACAAGGATCTCAATAACTTTCAAGTGACCTTGTTCAGAAGCTAACATGAGAGCTGTAGTTCCGCGGACTTTTCCGCAGAAATTAACATCCGCGCCATTTTTAACTAACGTTTTGACTACTGCGTCGTGTCCGTCTTCAGCTGCACGCATTACTGCTGTGTATCCAGCAGCATCACTTGCATTGACATTAGCTCCCTTTTCGATCAGGAAACTTACAACCTCATTATGACCACCCCAGGCTGCTTCGATAAGAGCAGTACGCCCACTACTATCAGTAGAATTAATATCGGCGCCCTCATTCACAAGTTTCTTTACAGTGGCAATATCGCCTTTGGAACTTGCCCGGCTTAGATTCATAGATCATCTCCTTAATTAGGCCTTTTTGATGCTTTTGATATTGGTTGATTTAAGGTTTTCTGCACAAATGAAAATGTAACACTTTTGTCATTTACTATTATTTCAGGGCTGCTTTCGCAAAGTATACTTCGGTAGAGCATGTAAAAGCAAGTGATTTCTTTTACCGGACTTAAAGCAACATCTCTCTAAGCGGCGATAATTAAAATCACTCCTAATAATATTCCTAAAAGAGCATGTCCTTTTTTCCTAATATTCATCTCTCCAAAAAGTATACCACCAATAAAAAATGCAATAACCAGATTGCTTCTTCGCAAAGAATCTATTACCGCAATTAAAGCTCCCTGTTGTGTAATCGAATGAAAGTATAAATAATCCGCCACAATGAGAAATATCCCGATAAGCGGTATTGACCAGCGCCAGAAATATAGATCTACTTTTCTGGATGGGAACCACATAAAAAGCATAAACGGTGTCATAACAATCGGAAGATAAGCAGTAAACCAGAACTGTACTTGCACTGCTCCATACTGCGGAACAAGATATTTATCATACAACGCGCTTACTGCTCCTAAAAAAGATGACCCTATTAACGCTAACGCCCATCGATTCTTAAATAGCCAAATACCTTCTTTCTGTGCAGTCTGAGAAAAGAAGTAAATCGAAATAATCATCACTATGCAGCCTGTTAATTGCATGAAAGTCAGTTGCTCATTCATTACAAAAATAGCACCGCATAATGTAAAAACTGGCCCAATAGCTCCTAATGGAGCTGCAATTGAAATCGGAAGGTGCTTTAGACCTAAAAATCCTAATATCCATGCGGCAGTCACTAAAATCGCCTTTACAAAAATAAGAATATGACCTTGGAAACAAAGTGAAAAATAATCAGAAGAGTAATGAAAATAATTAAACGACAAAAAAACAATAGAACCGGTCAAAGTACCAAAGTATAAGACTGGTAAAACCGCATTATTATGAAGTGCATGCTTTTTCAGAACTTCATAAAATCCGATAATAGTCGCTGAGCCAAGAGCCAATAGAATCCACATAGAGGTTTTAAAAATACCTTTATGACAAACTCATGTGTTAAAAATTACTCTCATTTATTATACCATGTGAATAGATATCTTTAAATGAAATAGAGAATGCTTGATCTGTTACCCGTAATGAATTTGTAGAACATTGTCACTGCCGTTTTTTCCTGTGTTATGTACTGTTATTTGGTAATGCTTTCCTTATTGCTACAATAGTGGAGTCCATCAGACCTTTTTCTGTTATACAGAATCAAGTTTAAATATTCAGCCGAAATGGAGCAATTAAATAGTCTATTGTTTCCGGAAAAAATTGATATTGCTCTCCAATGAATAATTTGGGTTTATTACTTTATCGAATAACCCTCCTTATATAATAAAAAGAGGACCCTTTCAGTCTTAAACAACTGATATACATATCAATGATCAAGATATATATTGACTTTGCACAGACAATTCGATAAATTTAATTGGGTAGTGTAGAAAAGCTTTGGTTTACAATTATAAAGGAGATCAGTTATGGCAAAAAACAAAGACAAAGGTGTGACAAAGAACAACAAACCAAAACTTACAGTAAAAGAGAAAAAAGAGAAGAAGAAAGAAAAAGCTGCATCGAAAGCATAAAGAAGGCAGGAAATAACCTGCCTTTTTTTAGCAAATAATCTGTAAAAACAATTAGTGCGACTTACTGAAACTGCTTGAGCTGGTCACACCAAGAGAATCATAAATTTTCAGTGTAGCTTTTGACTTGTTAAGTGTATAGAAGTGAATTCCTTTGACACCATTGTCAATAAGATCACGGACTTGTTCAGTTGCCCAGTGAATTCCTACTTTCTCAAAGTGCTCATCATCTTCTGCTCTATAAAGCGCTCTGAGCAGTCGTGCAGGATATCGGGTACCAAGTGATAGTTCGGCCATCCTTTCCATCCCTTTACGAGTAGCTATAGGCATAATGCCGGCAAGTATAGGTATGTTAATACCGGCGATCTGGCATCGTTCACGAAAATCGTAGAAATCCCTGTTGTCAAAGAAAAGCTGGGTGCAAATGTAATCAGCACCTTCATCTACTTTCGCTTTTAGCAATTCAATTTCTTTAAGGCGATTTTGGGTTTCCGGATGGCCTTCTGGAAAGCCGGCAACGCCTATACCCATATTAGGATAATGCTTTTTTATAAAAGCGACAAGCTCTGCAGCGTGCTTAAAGCCATCGGGGTGGTAAAGTGGTGTAGAGCTACCCCGAGGCGGATCTCCACGTAAAACCATTATATTGGAAATGTTGTGAGCATTATAATCATCGAGAATAGCATGTATTTGATCTTTTGATGCACCAATGCAAGTCAGATGAGAAACAACGGTCAGGTTGGTCTCCTCCTGAATCCGTATAACCAGATCATGTGTCAATTCTCTGGTTGATCCCCCCGCACCGTAGGTTACGCTGACATATGCTGGTTTCAACGGAAATAAATCGCTTATTGTTGAAAACAGTTGATTTGATGCGGTCTGATCTTTTGGAGGAAAAAACTCAAAACTGAATGATATATGATTATTACCGAGTATCTCTCTGATGTGCATAATTCCCCTGTTTACTATAGATTTTTTAGATTATTACTGATCTATTCAAATATACAACTGAAGGTAATAAATTCCTATTCTCAAGAAAAAAAGGGACTGAATGTCCCCTTTTTGGTAGTAAATCTTAACGTCCAATTCCTATTAATCCAACATGTCTGGAGTCTTTATACTTCTTAAGGATTTTCGGGTCACCAGAGTAATCGAGAGTAACTACTACTTTGTAAATACCAGGAGCTACCTTCATTCCTTCAGAATTGGAACCATTCCAGTAGAGATCGATAGAATAGACAGTTGTATTTCCAATTGCTCCCTGTGGAATAGTCGTAAAAATGTTAGGATGCTCTTTTGAGGCAACAAGGTTACCGGCGATATCATGAATCTTTACCTGGCATCGTAAGCGAATCAGATCTTTTTCATTTCCGTCTGGAAGCACAATCGGGAATGTAATAACAGTGCCTCCATTATCAGTGCGAACCCACGAACGTGCATTCATTTCATGAACGATATTGAAAACCCCCGGACCTGTACGGCGGAATGTCGGTACAGCAGGATTCGGTACAGAGTAGAGCGGCGGATTTTTAGTATTAATAATCAGCACCATAGATTTACGGTTGTTGAGTACAGGAGTATTTCCCGCACCGCCATTGACATCTTTGAGATATGGAATTGAATCCGTCAGGCTGAAGAAATATCTGGATGATATATCAACACCATTGGAAGTAAAAAACTGCAGCTGTGTTCCGTTATAGCTGAGAATATTATTTATACCTATAAGAACACTATCGACACGAACGTATTTGCCTTCCGAATTAAGTTCCCAGACATAGAACATTTTATAAGGTGCATCAGCACTGGTAGGTTTACTTCCATCAATTACTCTTACAACCGGTTCGCTAAATTCGATTGTTATGAGATCTTTTTTGCGGTCTTCGATATCATTGATCTGTTTGGTTACTTTCCAGATTACAGGGCCGGCGCCATCTGTTGTTTTTAAATTGATAATTGATTCTAACTGAAGCGGATTGAAACCTGCATAAGATATGGTAGGTGTCCAGGCCGTCTGAGGAACTTCTGTTACATTTTCCTTTAATACCAGATGCCATATCGTGTCTTTCTGGCCATGATTACCGCTTATGCTGTCTATTTGGAAAATAGTATTATTGTACTGAATAGTCATTCCCGGGAATAGGAATCCCTGAGGCAGTGTAACACCTTTATTAAATATTAAGTCGATCCCATCAAGTAAACCATCTCCATCAGTATCGCGGGTAATTGCTGTCTTTACCTGAGCAAGTGGCCCGGTCAATTTGACAACTGTTTTGCTTGATATCAACGGGAAGTCATTTGAATTTGCTTTCAATACTCCGGAGGTATTGTCAATAACACCTGAAGCATCATACAGAATTCGGGATACTTTCAAAGGGTTAATGATTGGTGGAATCGTTGGGTCTGAACTCCAGTTACTTGTTTCAGGACCGCGCCGGTTTCCATATTTATCATATCCAATTGCAACGACCATTACATCTTTGTCGTGATAGGTCAGGACCAGAGTATCCAGTACCGCTTTCCCATCTCTTTCTAGTACGATATTATCAAGCTTTCCAGGAAGCACCTCGAATGGCGGTGTTTCTGCTTTTATGGTTCCTATGTTGACTATGATCTGATGAAGGCTATCAGTATTTTGCGTAGCGTAGAAAAGCCGCAGATCAACAGTATCAACGGCATTATGGAAACACTGCTTGTCAGTCAAATTGGACAGGTATACCGTATCTTTTCCATTCAGGATTACAAAAGGTTTTGGTCTTCCTGTTGGATCAAGAATATCGCTGTATCTAACCTGAGTCATATCAAAACAATATTCTCCGGGTACTTTACCGTCCTGGTTGTAAATTGTCACCACAGCGATAATCGGCTCGCCTGCGATTCTTTGATCCTTTGGAGTTACTATATCGATAGTCACTCTGGTCGGAGGCCCGATTGTAAACTTAGCGTCTATTGTGTCCGGTTTTGTAACCAGATCATTTCCCAATGTAACTCTGATCCAACCGGTACCAGTATCGCTTGGTGAGAAAAACCACAGATGTGCTTTTCCGGGAGCTGGCGGCTGGGTTTTCAGATTGGTACTGGTTTCCCATTTAGCATCTACATCCTCCCATAAAGCTGTATCAGACCGTAATCCTTGAACCCGGATCGTTGTATCCTGATTGGTATTCATTGTTAATGAATTTATGACAACGTTCCCGCTGAGAATCCGAAGTGCGGTGTAGTGATAAGGGAGTAGTTTTACTACTGTAGTATCACGAAAACCTATTACATCAACCGCGAATACTTTTGCAGTACCTACCATCTGCTTTCGTTCGATAACACCTTCACCTAAATTGACATTGCCTTTTTTAATGGTAATGATCGAATCGTTGTTTACAACACCCCATTCACTTACATTAGCATAGTTTACGTAATTACCGAGAGAATCTCTTAACACTGCATAAACCGATGTATTGTTCATACTATCAGTTACCATGACCGTATCGATCGGATTTGGCTTGTTGGGGCTACTCTTCCAGTTTGGACTGCCTTCAATAACCAGCTGTGCGGGTTTGTTAGGAACAATTTTCAATAGAACTGTATCCCGAATGATTGTCTGATTGTATAACAGAGAAGAAATAATGTAGACAGACTGATACGCTTTAACAGGTAAGAATCTTCGTGCGTGACCGATGGAATCATCCATTTTACCTGTTGAATCAAATCCCGGCATTTCCTGAACAGCCCAGTGAATTTGTTTACTTTTGTTGCTTTCCAGTTCGTATTCAGGCAACCATACATTTTTATGATCCAGAATCTTTGCAACCACAGGAAATGGAACACCGGCTGAATCGATCAAAGTATCGGTCGGATTTGGATAAGGTGGATTCGAGCCATCTACCGGTCCTTCTTTACCGTAAAGAACCAGTTTCGATGGTAATCCTGGCAGAACTGTTACATCGATCGTATCAGGAACAGAGCTTCCCATTGACAGAATTATCTTTCCATGGCCTGTATCACCTGGTGCAAAATCCCAAAAATTAGATTTCAGTAAATTCATCGTCTTGCCAGTTGAAGTAATATATACCCAATCTCCGCTGACTGATACCCATTGTTGATTATAAGATAACAAGCCTTGTGCTTTGAGAGTGGTATCCTGATCAGATCTCATGGTCAGTTTTTCGATTCTGGTCGATTCATCTACAACAATTCTCAGTGAATCGTAAGAAAAATCAGAAAGTACAACGTCGACTGTATCTCTTAATAAAGGATTCAGGCGATTTGTTGCAACCACTTTAGTCTGGTTAATAGTTCCAATTCTTAGAACCTTTCCCTCACCAACCTGTGGAACACTTTCTTCTGCTTTAACTATTAAGATATCAAGGCTCTTCCAGTCGGTACTGGTAGAGTGCGATACAAAATTTCCATTTATATCACGCAAAATGGCATAGGCGGTCTTTACCGTATCCTTTTTACCAAAATCAATCGAACCCAGGGGTTGATCATCGGTAAGCGCTAAACCGGTTATATTTGGAGTTCCTTCAATTACCAGATGATGTGCCGCTCCCGGAATTACGGTGAATGTGACTTGTGTTGTGAGCGGATCTTTATCGCCCTCTTTAAACCGTGCTGTAATTGTATATGTATTGTATGCATTCAATGGTGTAAAGGTGTTTATGTATCCATCACGGGATTTAAGTGAATCCGCAGGTGCAACTCCATTGACTTTGACAATCGTCCATGAAATCAGCTGTTTACTTGTGGCGTCGTTTTCGTATGCCGGTAACCAGATTCCATTGCGATCGAATACTTTTGCAACGAGCGGTGTGGGTATTCCCGCAATAATGGTATCAGTTTTTGTTGTAGAATATGGATGTTGGACAAGAGGATTGCCTACTTCCTTGTATATCGCAATTTTCCCTGGAAGTCCGGGCAGGAAGACAGCGTAAACTGAATCAGGAACCGCTGTACCTCTGGTTACTTTTATCCAGCCAGTTCCAACTGAATCCGGAATGATAATCCAATTGTTAACCATATCACTGGGCACTTGAGTTTTGGTTTTTAGATTACCGGTGGTACTCCAATTTGCCGGCACAAGTTCCCAACTCTGGTTATCAGATCGCATACCTTCAACATACAATTTGATCTGTTCATCAGTACGAACGGCAATACTGTCAATGTATTTTGGACCGTTATCAAGCAGATAAATTCTTAATTTTGTGTAGTTGATATTTTGGACTTCAACGGGAACTGTATCCTGGAAGTTCTTAACGGTATCGATCGCGACCATCTTTGAACTTCCCACTGTAGAGTTCCTAAGTGCAACTCCTTCACCTAAATTAATCAATCCTTTGTCAGCTTTAAAGACCGATGTGTCAAGGCTGAGCCATTTGGTTGCTTTTGAATAGTCTACGAAATTTCCAAACCGGTCGCGAAGTATGGCATAATCATACCCTAATGTCTGGTCTGACCGTATAACCAGCGCAGACAGAGGATCGTCATTTATTGAATCTTTAATCTGCGCAGATTCCTCAATTACCAAATGATGCGCCGCGTCTGGCTTGATGTAGAGATACATTGAATCGGATAAATTGTTTAATGTCGCTTTTACAAGCACAAGCCGGTAGGCACGAGTAGAGGAAAATGTCGTAGAATAACCGGTTAAAGCTGACAGTGTTACTTCATTGACAGGAGTAACTGACCATTTTATCTGCTGTGAAAGTGTATAATCAGACTCGTATTCTGAGAGCCATTTTGAATATGAATCGAAAAGTTTTGCATATAATTTTGTGTAAACAGCCCCGGCTGTAACAGTATCTGAAACAATTGGCGGTTGCGGGTGAGAAGCTGTTGTACCTGGATTGCCTTTTATCGGATAGAGCACAAGAGATATTGGAACTCCGGTAGTAAAAACAACTGGAATTGAAGCGCTTGGGCTTGTGCCTGTCAATCTAACTGAAATGGTACCATGCCCAGTATCGACAGGAGAAAAACGCCAGGCATTCTGCCCTGATGGAGGTGTGGGATTGGTCCGTAAATTGATTGAGATGTTCCAGTTTCCCGGTACATCCACCCAGCCACCAGAACCTGGAGGACCAATGCGGTCGGTACGTAATCCCTGGACATAGAGCGTTGTCGTATCTGATGTTCGCATGGTAAGAGAGTAGATTCTTTCGAGTCTTCCCTGGGCAATATTGAACTGCATTATTCGTAAAGAATCATAAGTCGTATTCTCTATTGTAACTTTTACCGTATCCATGAATGTGGTGGGTAGATCTACTGCTCTAAAATAGGTAATACCGGGATTACCTCGTTTTGTGACAATACCCTCACCAATAGCAGCGGTTCCATTTCTTACAGTAATCAAACCATACGGGGTCAAAGTATCCCATCTGGTTACAGTTGAGAATGAGACCCGATTTGTAAACCTGTCACGCAAAACCGCGAACCCACGGGCTTCAGTTTGTGCCGGTCCTATTGTAATTGAGCTGTTTCCTCCAATTGGATTATCTCCGAAATCGGGAGGTGTTGAGGAGCCTTCAATTACCAGATGGTGCGCTGGACCAGGGCGAACCCAGATACGGGCGGTATCCCGGATTATCGCTCCTTTATTATTATACTCTGCGTAAATAGTAACATAACGATACGCCTGTTCAGCAGTATATCTCACTGTTTCACCGTAGTTATTGCCTACAAATCGGTCACCAGGTCGGAGTGAAATGAAGTCCCAGGTAATTCTTGAGGTGACAGTAGGATCTTTAATAGTATCACCTTTTTGATCGATGATAAATGCTTTGAGGCTGTCAATATCACCAGCTGTAATTGTATCATCCTCTGTTTGAATAATCAGTGATGTAGGTACAGAGAGTGTGTGAGCAAGAGATGCAAACATTATAGCGTCATAGACAATCTGCTGCGAAGCTACTGAATTTGCGAGGAACTGTGGTTGGAAAGAAACCGCAACACCGCGACGAATAGTTGGTCCGCGTACCGGATCCTGAACAGTATCCTGAATCGCCACAAGCACGTTAAGATCTTGGTCGCCGCCACGAGCTGGTTGTGCCTGTCCATTCAGAAATCCCTGCTGGTATCCCAGCATTGTTAACCAATCTGGTCTTGTTACCGTATAACGATCCGCATCTGCCTGGCATCTTCCTTTATTGCGAGGCAAAAACTGCATTACTTCTCTGCCGCTTAATATTCTATCAACAGTATTGGAAATAATCCCATTCGCTCCTGGATATTCCAGATTTCCACTTCTATCATATACTTTAAGCCGGTTATCATTTGATCGTTGCAATCCTATCCAGAGTGAATCGATAGTGAGAGCATCTCCTAAAGGAGGGGGCACATTATTAACATTATTGAATCCGAATGTTTCATTTGCTAAATTTGCTGCATCATCGCCAACAGAAACGACGCCTATTTTTCGACGTACTGCTTCCTTGAGAGTATTTTCTAGATCGCCTTCATTCCATCCATTTGACCAACCAGCATTCACATGGACAATTACATGCGGAAGCCGGCTTGCTCCCCACAGATTTTCAACCTCTGACCAGGAAACCTTATCTGATGTAGTATTAAGGAGAACTCTTATGTTAGGAACTTGAGAAATATCAAGTGCTTTTAAAACGAAATCCCGTGTTTTTTGCCCAACTGGTTGATGCAAGCTTGCATTACTGCAATCGTATCCCTCAGGATTATTCCAGATGATAGCAATGCGTACAGTATCTTCGTATTGGTGATTGACTCTGTAAGGAGCTTGTCCAAGAGCGGAAATACTCACAAATAAGACTGTGAGAAAGCTCAACCACAAATAGTGACTTCGTTTTTGCATCATAAAATTCTCCCTTAATGATCGAATCTGTTTTTTGATCATTTTATAATCTAAGTATACAATTATACAATCCAAATAATATATAACTGAGAACAGAAATAGTAACCAGTTGGATAATAAAAATCAATATTTTAAATACATAAAAATTGGATTAGAACTTGAATTTCAGCCAGCTTTGAATTCATCATAATTACTCCTTCATGTTGGGTTATTCCATAGTAATTATTTAGTACTATGCAATATAAATAAGGTAAACTTAATAAGGTATTTAATTCAATCAACTTAACATGTGTCCTTAACAAGAATGGAAAATGCAGAGTTGTGAAGTAATTTTTTTGGGGAAAAACAGGGGCGAGATTCTTAATTGATGGCTATGCGGTTTATAATTTCAGTGCAGGCCCGACAAATCTTCGATCGCAGGTTTGATGATGAAAAACCATGCAGAAATCACAAACTCCCATGCAGAAATCACAAATCCCCATGCAGAAATCACAAACTCCCATGCAGAAATCACAAACTCCCATGCAGAAATCACAAACTCCCGTGCAGAAATCATCGCAACCTGCGCAGATATAACACAACCTCATACAGAAATCGTGGAAACTCACAATGAATTCGCAAAACCTCATATATCAACAGATAAATTCCCTTTCAGAAATAACGTACTCCCATGCAGAAATAACGTACTCCCATGCAGAAATCATGAATGCTCAGGGAATTTATAATTTCTGCTCGGTTATCAGCAATTTCTGATAGGGTACCAGCAATTTCTGATAGGGTACCAGCGATTTCTGATAGGGTACCAGCGATTTCTGATAGGGTACCAGCGATTTCTGATAGGGTACCAGCGATTTCTGATAGGGTACCAGCGATTTCTGATAGGGTATCAATGATTTCTGATAGGGTATCAATGATTTCTGGTAGGGTATCAATGATTTCTGGTAGGGTATCAATGATTTCTGGTAGGGTATCAATGATTTCTGGGTGTGTCCAGAATTAACATGCGCGCTTCCTAAGTCCCTTTCGGGGAATTTTAGGTGGCGATAAATTTCATGTAATACATCTATTTTGAATAAACACTAATTACTTAGCATGTTTGATATCTTTCGCGTTCGCGTGGAAAATAACATCTTCTGAGATATTTGTAGAAAGGTCCGCTATGCGTTCAAGATTTTTACTTACTCTCAGGAGCTCCAGCGCACCTTCAACTGATGCTGCATTTTTTTTCACCATATTAATAACTTCACGAGTAATCGATTTATTTAAATTGTCAACCTGATCATCCTGCTCAAGTACTTTTAAAGCTAATTGTGTATCTAATTTAACAATGCTGTTTATTGAATCTGAAAGCATATTGATAGTGCATGATGCCATTAGTTCAATGTCATGACCAACCATAGGCTGTTGTAAGTTATTACAATTTATCGCTGATTGAGCAATATTTACCGCATGATCTCCGATCCGCTCCAGATCCTTGTTGATTTTCTGAATTGAAAAGAGGAATCTGAGATCACTTGCAACCGGGGCTTTCAATGCCAGACATTCAAAAACTTCCTTGTCAATTTTGATCTCCATGGAATTTATTTCGCTGTCTTTGTAAATGACTGAATGGGCTAACTCGATATTCAATTTAAGAAATGCCTCATTTGCATTTCGCACCGATTCTTCAACAAGAGTAGCCATTTCTATAATCATTGTTCTTATGTGGTCGATTTCTTTCCCTAACTGCAAGATCATCTTTTCCCTCCACTATATCATTTTTGAGTATATCATTTTCGAGCATTTAATTTTCTACTGATAATATTGAAACCTATACAACCCGTTTTACATCGCTCTACGCAAGGTGCTCCTTTGGTAATCTCAAATGAACATAATTATAAGAACCAGATATCGAATTTTCAATCAGGTATACTGTTGTTATCCGAACCGCCCGGTTACATAATCTTCCGTTTGTTTGATTTTCGGAGAAGTAAAAATTGCGTTTGTCGCATCAACTTCGATTAATTTTCCCATATAGAAAAAAGCGGTATAATCACTGATCCGGGCAGCCTGCTGCATATTATGGGTAACAATGACAATAGTGTAAGTTTTTTTTAACTCATCTATAAGTTCTTCAATTTTGAATGTTGATACAGGATCAAGAGCGCTTGCAGGTTCATCCATTAATAATACTTCAGGTTTTACAGCAAGTGCGCGGGCGATGCAGAGACGCTGCTGCTGACCACCGGAAAGAGCTAATGCGCTTTTGCCAAGGACATCTTTTACCTCTTCCCATAAGGCTGCCCCGCGCAAGCAGCTTTCTACAATAGTATCAAGGTCCGCTTTAGAAGAGATTCCCTGGAGACGCGGACCATACGCAACATTCTCATAAATAGTTTTAGGAAATGGATTTGACTTCTGAAAAATCATACCTACACGTTTGCGCAATGAGACTACATCGATATTTTTACTATAGATATTTATATTATCAAGCTTTATCGATCCATCCACTTTTGTACCAGGAATTGTATCGTTCATTCTGTTAAGTGTCCGAAGAAAGGTGGACTTTCCGCATCCGGAAGGCCCAATAAGCGCAGTTACTGATTTGTCAGGTATATTGAGTGAAATGTTGAAGAGCGCTTGTGAACGGCCGTAGAAAAAATTAACATTATCGCATTTGATTTTGAATCGTATATTTTCTTTCTGTGTCATAATTATCCCTGGAATGCTTGTTTTTCTGGTAAAATGATTTTAAAAGTCGATCCCTTACCCGGTTCGCTTTCGGCAAATACCTGTCCATTATGGGTTGCAACAATATTTTTAACAATAGACAATCCAAGTCCTGTCCCACCGAGCTTACGGCTCCTTGCTTTATCAACGCGATAAAAACGTTCGAATATTCTGTCAAGATGTTCGCGTGGAATACCAATTCCCTGGTCTGAAACACTGATGATTATTTTTTGATCACTTTTATTAGCTGATATGACAATATCGCTGCCTTCATTGCTATATTTAATGGCGTTATCGATCAGGTTGACGATAGCTTGCTCTATAAGAGAAGTATTCATAACAACCTGAACTGGTTGCTCCATCGACAAGAGGATTCTGGTATTTTTTTCGTTAGCTTTTCCAGTGCATGTCTTTATTGCGTCCTCCAGAACGGTTTTCAATTCTGAATTTATGAAGCTTATCTCATGATGCTCGTAATCCCGCTCAATAGACGATAAAGAAAGTAAATCATCCACAATTCTGCACAGACGATCTGTTTTTGATGAAATTATATTCAGAAATTCCGATACCTCACCAGGAAGTTGATAATTGCCAGTCTGAATGGTTTCAACAAACCCTTTTATCGATGTTAGCGGGGTTCGTAACTCATGCGATACATTTGCAACAAATTCCTTTCTGATATTTTCAAGCTTTTTTAATCTGGTAATATCGTTAAAAACAAGTACTGCCCCTTCCGGTCCGCTTTTTTCATTATTGAGTATTGTCCCCGAAGCATTTACATTTAGATTACCATTGGGTGTATGCAGAATAAATGTAGTTTCTACAATGGTATCGCTTGATAATACGTGAGTAGTGAATCTCTGAAGCGTACTGTTTCTTATGATTTCATGCAGCCATTTGTCACTTACAGAACCATCTGGTACGCTAAAAAGACTGGCTGCCGCAGGGTTTATGGATATGATTTTTTCTTGTGCATCAATAGCAATGACACCTTCAGTCATGCTGTTTAAAATAGCCTTTGACTGATTATGCTGGCGGGTTATCGTCACGATACGGTCATCGAGTGTTGAAGCCATTCTATTGAGTGAAGATGCTAATACACCGAGTTCTTCGCCGTGAGCGACAGGCAATCTGAAATTCAGATCACCAGATGCAAATCTTTTAGCACCTTCGGTAATTTGGCTGATTAGTTTACTTAAATGTTTTGAAAGTAAATAGCTCACCAGTAAAAGCAATGCAAAAATAATAAGTGATGCAAATACAACCCGAAGGTAAAACTGACGCTCCTGCTTTTTAATGGCGTTAATTGATACAGACATTCGCAATGCAGCGACAGCTGTTTTATTAGATGTAAAAATTGGAAACGCAACATACAACATCTCATCCTGCATGCTTGTACTGAATCTTTGCTGAACGCCTCTTCCACCGCTAAATGCTTTCAATATTTCCGGACGATTACCATGATTTTCCATGGAATCAGGATTCCTCTGTGAATCACCTATTACTTTTCCTGAAGGGAGGACAACTGTAATGCGCACAGAGATCGAATGCCCAATTGTTTTACATAAACTATCAAGTGAACCATGACGGTCTGGATCTGAAATATAATCAGTTAATTGTCTTTGTATAAGATAGGCGAATCTGGAAACATCATTGACTGTATTTTCCAGATAGAGCTGATTATACACTCTGGCAGAATACCAGGTTGTAATCCATATAGTTACAGATATAATCACAAAGCAGACAAGAAAGAATTGCCAGGCTAATTTACGAATACGCATTGTTTTCAACCTTGCTCTGCAAACCGATAACCCACACCCCGAACAGTCTCAATCATAGTTCCAGCCTCGCCAAGTTTACGGCGCAAACCGACTATTATTACATCTACTGACCTGTCGGTTACCGGATAATTATCTGATCGTACGCTGTCGATTACCTGATTTCGTGTAAACACCCATCCAGGCTGACTGGCAAGAAGATGGAGTACCTGAAATTCCATATGAGTTAAATCCAGTCGTTTACCTTTGTAGTTAGCTTCATGTCTTCCCGGGTGGATTTCAAAGTCATTAACATTCAAAACTGCGGAAGTATTGTAATTTTCAGAGGATTTTCTCCGCATAACCGCCCGCATTCGGGCAATAAGAACTTTAGGGCTGAAAGGCTTTACAATGTAATCATCCGCGCCTAATTCAAGTCCTGTAATGATGTCACTTTCTTCTCCTTTAGCAGTAACCATAATAATTGGGAGGTGCTGGAGCTTATCGTCTTTTTTTATGTGACGACAAACTTCAATTCCATCTATACCTGGAAGCATCAGATCAAGCAACAAACAATCAAATTGCATTTTACGTATTTTATTAAGCCCATCTTCACCTGTTGAGACGATTGTGACATTAAATGATTCTCTTTGAAGATTATGACGAATAAGAATTTGAATATCTTCATCATCTTCTATGACAAGGATATGCTCATGAGACATTTCTTTTTTGTTCCTTTTAGTAACATCAGTGAAAAAGTCTATTAAGAACCATCTGCACAGAAAAAGTCAATTAATCATTTCAATTAATATGAATTATCTTAACTGAAAACTTTTTTCCTTATACGATAACGAAACAGTATGGCTGTCGCATTAAATATAAATGTTAATAATAATAAAACCAGTGTTGTTGCATACTGAATCCCGCGAGTTGCATCGACATCGGGAGATTGAGTTGACATTATATATAAATGGTATCCAAGATTCATGAATTGATCGGAAAGCGAAGAGGGGAGGTGAGGCAGAAAATACGCTGCTCCTGTAAATAGAATCGGTGCTACTTCCCCAGCTCCACGACTGACAGCCAGTATCGTACCGGTCAGTATTCCTGTACTGCAGCCAGGCAAAACAATCTTAAAAATTGTTTCGAGACGAGTCGCCCCTAATGCCAGGCTTGCCTCACGTATTTCACGTGGTACTGCTCTTATCGATTCTTCCACAGAAACGATCACTACAGGTAAAGTCAGTACTGCCATTGTCAGGCTTGCCCATAAGATATTTGGTTGTCCCCATTTAACTGTAGTTCCACCTAAGAATGTATCCATTCCTGATCCGACAAATTGAACAAAAAAGCCCAGACCAAAAAGACCAAATACTATCGATGGTATTCCGGCAAGTGTATTAACAGCAAAGCGGATTATTTTTATGATGAAAGAATCCTGTGTAACATATTCAGAAAGATAAATCGCAGTTATCGTTCCTATTGGGACCCCGATTATTGACATTAGAATGACAAGAAAAAAGGTACCGACAATTGCAGGAAAAATACCTCCGGAAGTCATTCCATCTGTGGGCGGACTTGTTAAAAATTCCCAGCTTATACTCGGAATACCATTTACAAAAACTATTACTAATAAAGTAATTACCAGAGCGAGTATTACTACTACACTTAAACCGCAAACAGCCGGAACCAGCATGCGAAGGAATGCTTTTCTTAAATTCATTTGAATCGCCTCATAACAAGTTGGCGAACGAATATTTCCGCGGTGAAATTGATAAGAAACGAAATTGCAAATAAAATCACTCCGATAAAGAACAGTACTCCATAATGAAAATCTCCAAATACAACTTCAGCCATTTCAGCCCCAATCGTTGCTGACATGGTTCTGGCAGGATCAAATGGATTTAGAGTGGAAAAGGCCGCATTACCCGTGGCCATGATAACAATCATAGTTTCTCCGATTGCCCGTCCGATTCCTAAAAGTATAGCAGCGAAAACTCCGGGTAAAGCAGCAGGAAGAACAACAAAAAGCGCTGTTTCCCATTTTTCCGCTCCAAGTGCAAGACTGGCTTCAATGTAAGATTTCGGAACCGCTTTTAACGCGTCTTCTGATATTGTAAAAATAACCGGAATTATTGCAATCGACAGCGCTAACCCGCCGACAAACGCATTAAGCCGATATTGATATCCAAAAATGTTTTGCAAAAGAGATGCTATTATCAGTATAGCAAAAAAACCTATGACTACAGAGGGAAATCCTGCAAGAATTTCAATCACAGGCTTGACCGTTTCTTTGATGTAGTTAGGTGCAAACATTGTAGTATAAAGAGCTGCTAAGATTGCAATGGGTGCACTGAATAGTAGTGAAATCAAGGCGACTTTTATACTGCCCATGAAAAGTGACCAGATTCCGAATTTTGGCTGTAAAGAAACCGGTTGCCAGATCGATCCCAACAAATCCCAGAATGATTGTTTAGATTCTTGAGTTTCATTCAGTGATTGTTTGGTTATCGTTGACTGATCGTTTTCGCCCAGCATTTCTTCACCGTATGTTTCCGAAGCTTCAACGATTTCCGATGTTTGAACTGCTTTTTGATTAAAAATTGACGATGCTTCACGAAAAACAAAAACAAAGATCAGTATGATAAACGCAAGAGAAATGAATGCGGTAATCTGTATCAAATGTTCTATTACAAACTCCACAGGCTTGAAACTTCGTTTTACAAGAATATCTGCATTATTACTATTATCGCACTCTTGTATCGTAAATTCCGAATCCTGAGGAGCAAGTGATTGCAGAAGCTTCGCTGCTTTTTCACTGCAATCACTTTTTGAACCAGGCTTTTTATTCAATAATTTCATAATTAATTTTGTAAACTTATCTGATTGGAAAATAACCGACTTTAGAAACAATTGCCTGACCCTCATCGCTCAAGATCCAGTCGATAAATTGCTTCATCGCACCTGTGGGTCGGTTTTTTGTATACATATATAAGTAACGGCTTATTGGATATGCTCCCGATTTGACATTTTCAGCAGTTGGTAAATACCCAATGGATGCCGCATCTTTTTTTACTTTTATAAATTTTACACCTTTACCGTAAGCCGCGCCTCCGAATCCGATACCCTTTACATCGCGTGAAACTGCATTCACCACTGCTGGCTGTCCCCGGCATCGACTGCATTGTACTTGTAAAATCCTGCCCTTTGAGCACTTCATCACGAAAGTACACATACGTGCCTGAGCTGTTTTCACGACCGTAAACGATAATTTTCGATTCAGGTCCACCAACCTGTTTCCAGTCAGTTATGTTTCCTGTGTAAATAGCCTTGATTTGGTCTAAAGTCAGTTCATTTACAGGATTGGATTCGTTAACGTAAAGAGATATGCCGTCTCTCGCAGTTTTAATCTCGACTCCAAGTGTGGAATAACGCTGTTTGAGTTTTTCCCGCTCGCTTGATTTGATCGGACGTGATGAATTGCAAATGTCCGTAGTTCCGTTTATAAGCGCTGATATTCCAGTGCCGGAACCACCGCCTGTTACCTGGATCGATATAGTGCCGTTTTTAGCCATAAACTCCTCTGCCCATCTTTGTGCGAGGATAACCATTGTATCTGAACCCTTTACTGTTATCGTTGTTGTTGCAGCTGCAAATACAATCGCAGAAATTGTTATAACTGAAAGTGATAACAACACCATACTTTTCTTTATCATTTTAAACTCCTTATGTATTGTTTACAAAAACATTAATCTACATCTAATAATTAAAACTTATACTGAACCCTGAAAGTAAAAACATTATCATTGACATCATTATCGAAATAGGTTACCGATGTTTCTTCGTTTTTAACCATATCATAATAGGCCATTAATTTTATATTTTCATTCCAGTGGTAAATAAGTCCGGTTCCAATGGTAGAGTACTGCATATCTGCAGTTGATTTTACTTTTTTTTCTGACAGATCTCTATTGGGATCAAAAAAATCGTATTTGCCAACTACCTGACATTTGATCGGGTCGATATTCAATACCGCTATTCCATAAAAACCGGATATCTTTCGCTTGTATAATGGCTCTTTTGAGGCCTGATCTGTCTTTTGAGATACATTGCTTGATTTTAAAGAGGGCTGCTCTCCCTGAATGTATTCACCCCGAAGAGAGACTCCACCAAGAACTGGAATATTTCCATAGAATAGTTCCAAATCAGCACCAACGTATTGCCGATCGAACTCTTTCCATTTATGTCCGGCTGACCCGGTCCATGCATCGTTTTTGATTTCGTAAAGTGAATCCGCACGATTGCGAACTTTACCAAAATATCCTGATACTCCACCATCTATAGACAAATTGTAACTTACAAGAGGTATTGTAAATCCCAACCTGCCGATAAAATCACGAAGATCATCAAACTCGATGTTGATTCCGTTTCCTGCAAAGAATCCCCCTTTGAAATTCAAACATCGTAAATTCGCTGGTAAATTATCTGAAGGCTGATACTCAAGCGAAAATCCAAGATCTCTTTCTCCCGGAAAAAGTGTCTGAAATATTCGGGACCGCTCCGGAGATTCCCGCATACTTGATGAATAGGAGATCTCATAGCCAAATGGACGATCGAAAATACCTGCTTTGATCGCAATACTTTTTATCCATGGTTCTGTGAACCGAAAATATGCATCTTTAACTGAGACTCCGCCACCACTCATAAAGGCGCTGCTTTTTGTCGTCACTTTCTTAGATGTATCCTGAGAGGTTGATGATACTGCAGATCCTGTTGTAAAGGGTAGGCAATCAAGTTGAATTACCATTTGAGTTAGTGATGTTTCATACGCGGTCTTTATCCGTGCTCGTCGAAGCTGAAAAACCGAATTTGCCGCTGATGGAAACTTACCTCCCTGAAATTCTCCAATATCGTATTTGTTTGTGTAATCACTATTGAGTTGACCTGCGGTATCTGTCGCGACACGTATCTGTGCCTGAAGGTAACCGGATACCTTTATCTTTGATAATTTTTCCACAGTTGGTTTTGTCGCAAGATAATCTTCCTCCAGACCGCTGACCTTACCTTTCAGATCTTCAATTTTTTCATCACTACCTGTATTATTACCTATAAAGGAATTGGTATCCTCTTGTGCTGAAACCGGAAAAACTGAGAAAATCATAATCATTATTACTAACACTACTTCATTTTTCATCGTTTTTAGCTCCTTAAAAGAAAATTCATTGTGAATGTTAGCCAATTGTTAGCCCATTGTTCATTTATTATTTGTGTTTTTGTCTTTTTTGTATTTACTGCCTAACTCCTTCCATTTCACCATGTTTTACAACCCTTCCCATATTAGAGAACACAGATTCCTCCGCGATATTCAAACTGAGATCTGCTATTCGTTCAAGATTTCTGCTGATACGGATAATTTCAACCGCAGTTTCAAAAGACACGTTCGATTCATTCAGTACATCAGCTTTAACATTTGCTATTGTTGAGACATTTAATTTGTCAATTTCTTCATCCCTTCTGAGGACATCTTCAGCAAGTATCAGATTTTTCTCAAAGAAACTCTGTAATGAATCATGTAAGATCCATCGGCATTTATTTGCCATAAGCTGCAGGTCATATAAATTGTATTCGTCAGATTGAGAGGATAGTGTTTCTGCGGATTCAGCGATATTTACAGCATGATCACCGATACGCTCAAGCATCGGATTGATTTTTTGAATCGAAAGAATCATTCTCAATGAATCAGGTAAAAGTGTTTTCCCGCTGAAGGCAAGCAGGTCAAATATTAAATTATCAATTTCAATCTCAAATGCATTTACGGGCTTGTCTCCATCGATTACCTCTCTTGCTTTGAATAAATCAGCATTTATAAAGGAACTGACTGATTGCTCAAAGGCATGCTCGACAATTTGGGACATCGCCTGAAGTTTACATTCCAAATCATTTACATCGATCTGCAGGTTTACCATCTAAATCTCCTTTTTTAACTTGTCTACAGGTAAAAAGATAGATGAACTTTGTTAGGAATTGGTGAGCACTGTGTTTAATGATTGTTAGAAGTAGGAAGAGAGGATTAAAATTTTAAAAGATTAATTTCCGTAATAATTAAAAAAGGAGCCAAATATGAAAAAGCTACATTTTGAAATCATGATTGATGCAAAGCCCGAAGATGTGTGGGATGCAGTGGTTAATGACAAAAAATACCGGGAATGGACAAGTGCATTTCATGAGGGATCATATTTTGAGGGCGGATGGAATAAAGGAGACTCAATAAAATTTTTAGCCAGAAATGAAAAAGGGTTCAGAGAAGGAATGATTTCAGAAATCGCTGAAAGTAAAAAAGATTCTTTCATTTCCATAAAACATCTGGGTTATATTTTGAACGATAAAGAAGACACTTCAAGCGATGAGGTCAAAAAATGGGCACCTGCATATGAGAATTATTCGTTCACTAAAGAGAATGGATTTACAAAATTTCAGGTGGATGCAGACGCTGAGGATGATTTTGCGGAGATGTTCAGTGAGATGTGGCCTAAAGCCCTGGAATTATTAAAAAAGGTTGCTGAAGGGGAAGTGTAACTTGTATATGAAACATTACGAATTATGATTATTGTGCTTTTTTCACTTGGATATATTACGGGTATAAAGACTCTGGTTTCCTAATCATGACTGGTAATTTACTATATTTAAATGCAGAAAATTGAGTTAGCATATTACAAAAAACGGTTTAAAAATAATTAAATTAAAAGGGCGGACCATTGCAGCACTCAGAACCATTTAACTTCAATGATGTCTCGAGTTTTTATTATACGTCATCTCAACTCTCCAGAATTCGGTCCGCACAAATTGGAATAGCCGGTGCAGGTGGACTTGGATCTAACTGTGTGCTTGCGCTTGTCAGGAGCGGTTTTGAAAATTTCGTTATCGCCGATTTTGACAAAGTCTCTGTATCAAATCTGAACCGTCAGCAATATTTCCCGGATGATATTGGTAAATACAAAGTAGAATGTCTTGAAAATCTGGTTAGGAAAATAAATCCCGCAGCTAAATGCCTGATATATACCGACCGCATTACAAAGGAAAATGTCCGGAGCCTTTTTTCAGATTGTCAATGCATCGTTGAAGCCTTCGATAACGCTGAAAGTAAGGCAATGCTTGCTGAAGAATATATTGCAAGCGATAAGCTTTTGGTAAGCGTAAGCGGAATAGGCGGCTATGGAAAGACAGACCGGATTATTACAAGAAAAGTTCGCGATAATTTCTATCTTATTGGCGATGGAATTTCTGAAGTAGGGGAGAATAAGAAGCCCTTTGCTCCTTGCGTGATGGTCGCGGCAGCTAAACAGGCTGATGTCGTGTTGGAATGGTGCCTGGATCAAAATAAATTAAATTAATGAGCTGATTCCCATTTGGCATACTAATTGATCACTTATATACTCCATTTTTCAAGGAGGTATTATGAAACTATTAGTATTGTACTACTCTGCTTATGGTCATATTTTCCAAATGGCTGAAGCGGTTGCGCAAGGAGCAAAAGAAGTTCGAGGAACTGAAGTTACCATGAAAGTTGTTCCAGAACTATTGCCATCGAGTATTTTGGAAAAAATAGGAATCGCCGAAGCTCGAAAACATTTCAGACAAGATCCTGTAGCAACAGTGGAAGAACTTGTTGATTACGATGCTATTATTTTCGGCACACCGACAAGATATGGTAATATGGTCGGACAAATGAGATCTTTTCTGGATGGAACAGGGGCTCTGTGGGCTACAGGAAAACTGGTTGGAAAAGTGTCAAGCGTTTTTGTTTCCACAGCAACACAGCATGGTGGTCAGGAATCTACAATTCTCACGTTTATTCCAACTTTGCTTCACCTTGGATTTATCTATGTTGGTTTACCTTACACTTTCGCGGGGCAGATGGGGCTCGAAGAAGTAAAGGGAGGTTCTCCTTATGGGGCTTCAACTATCGCAGGTGGAAATGGTGAACGGCAGCCAAGCGAAGCAGATCTTGCTGGTGCGCGTTTCCAGGGAAAGCATGTTGCAACGATTGCATCAAAGTTAATAGATTAACACAAGAGATCCACTACTGGATTGCAAATTATTGCGATCCGGTAGTTTTTACCACTCAAATTTTTAATTACACTTCATTCATACTTCGCAGTAGAAATGGTTCGATATTTCACATTTTTTATAGTCATGAAAACCCGATTGTCTGCCTGTTAGGCTCGATTTTTTAATCTGAAAAGATTTTAATTGCATCAGGATTTTAAATTAGTCCTCCTATTTATGGCACGCCAAAAGCTGTACAAACTATGTATAGTCACATTCAACTAATTGGATTAAGCCTTAAAACAATCGTTTTTTACAAATAGTACTCCTGGTGAAATTCTATTAATAATTGGACGATTATTGAGTAAAGGGGAAGATAATGAAACCGGATATTCGTTTTTTAGTGCAAAGTGTACAAATGCATTTCGATAATATTTCCTATTATTACGATAAAGAAAATGGAGTTGTCATAAGTGTCAGTACTGATGCACTTGCTGCAGCTGCTGATAGTAGTAGCTTCTATATTAGTAGCGTTGATAAAGATGAATTTGGGCTCGCAAAGACATTGACAACTGATTGTGATCGGTACATTCCTCTTCCAGATTCAAAACAATGTAATGAACGTAAAATGATGGAATCTTTTTGTAAAACAATTAAGAACGAAACTCTCAGTGAAGATATGCTTGCGAATGTAATGTGTAAGGCTGGAGAAAAATTATTCAGCAAAGATATTATTAAACATAAATTGGAGGAAAAATGGGCTGCGTACAAAAACCAAAAATATGAAGATGTGATAATAAAATGGTGTAAAAAGAATAATATCGGGATGTAGAACTGTTGGTTTTTGCAGGTTCTCTTGAATTAGCAAAAACAGGGTAAATTCACCCCACTTGAAGGTTTTTCACCTTCTGGAATCGGTTTGCTACATAAATAACAAATTTCTTCAGCCATATAAATTTTCCTGAAAGATTAAGCCGGCTAAATGAACACTCCTGGATTGCACTTAAAGATCTCAGCCAGATTCCTTAGCTTTTTTCCGGCTGATCGTCCTTTTCCCCGTTTCCATGTCCGAAAGGTACGGAACACTTACACCGATCATTTCAGAAAGCTGACTTTGGGTGAGATTGCGCGCTTTGCGATAGGTCTTCAGATAATCCTTCGGTTTCATCTCAGAATCCATCTTCTTGTACCAATCGGTGGTTTTAATATCCACCAGCTCTTCCGAATCATCTTCATCGTTCACGGTTTCGATATATTTAGAATACTGTTCACGGATTGCCTGAACCACTTTCAAAGGAGTTCTCGGTTTCAGACGGATATTAATATGGTGCGCTCTCGCGACTGCCAACATAGTACACCTCTATTGTTAAAGTTCCTTTCTCCTCTGTCCAACAGGCCACATAATGGTACGTAAGGTGGCAGTGGTACTTATTACCATCTAATTTGCTAAAATTCGGCCAACCCGTAGCTCCTCTGGTCCCGGATGCCTGAAGTACCTCCACCAAAGCCTTGAATTTCTTCTGAATATGTGGTGGGATCTTGCCTATACCCTTAATTACGGATTTTTTAATCAGAATCTTATGGGCCATATCTAAAATATACCCTTTTTTAGGTAAGTAGTAAAGTCCAAAAAAATCCTGGTCAAGATCTTCTCTTGCCGAGACTCCAAGGAATGGGTGCTTACTGTAGTAAAAGAAGCGGAAAAGGGATAGAATCTGGGATAGACAAAAGTGGTAAAATTCAAATAAAAAAGGCACTCAAACCTTTGATTCTATTGGTTTCGAGTGCCTTTTTTAAAATACCCCCAGCCCGAATCGAACGGGCGACACCAGGTTTAGGAAACCTGTGCTCTATCCTACTGAGCTATGGGGGCAAATTTGATCCAAAAATATAAACTATGCTCAAAAATTTTCAAACAGGTAAATTTCTTGTATTCAAATACATATGTATAGAAACACATCTGTAGCAAAGTTTGTAGTCCTATTTTTCTTATAAAATGTTTATCCTCTTGATAAAATCGGGAGATCAGGATAAAAGCTCTTTATGCAAATAATGATACAAAAAACAATAATCAGTTGTTAGAGAAGTTCAATTAAATCAGGATTATGGATAGAAGGTTGAATTAAATTTAGCAAAAAAATAGAGGAGTCGGAACAGTATTGTTCCGACTTCCCTGAATAGTACCGGTCAACTACGCAGATATTCATCGATCTGACGGGCAGCCTGACGCCCGTGGTATATTGCCCGAACAACAAGTGATGCCCCTGTACCGGCATCACCGGCAGTAAAGACGCCCTTTGATGAAGTCAAATGGTTATCTATACATTTGATATTACCGCGCTGATCATAATCGATCTTGAGATCTTCAAGTAGTCTACTATGCTGAACATGAACAAATCCCATAGCCAGCAGAACAAGATCAACTTTCATTGTAAATTCACTGCCAGGAATTTCGGTCATTTTAAACTGACCATTTTCACCTTTCTTCCATTCGACTCTGGCAAATGTTCCGTTTTCAACACGGGTATGTTTACCATTAAATTGACGTGTGGTGATTGACCAGTCCCGCTCGCAACCTTCTTCATGTGAAGAAGATGTACGGAGTATATTTGGCCAGAAGGGCCAATTTGGATTTGTAGATTCTGTCCATACTTGTGGTTTGGGCATGATTTCGTATTGATAAACTTTCTTTGCTCCTTGACGATTTGCGGTTCCGACACAATCCGAGCCTGTATCACCGCCGCCAATTACAAGGACTACTTTATCTTTAGCATTAATCTTCTGATCATCTTTACTTATTTCGCCACTGACAAGCCGGTTCGATTCACCCAAATAATCCAAAGCGAAATGAATCCCATCCAGACCACGCCCTGCTACATTAAGATCACGCGGTTCACCTGCACCCATGGTTAGTAGTACGACATCATAAGTCCTTTGGAGGTAACGAGCACTTATATCTTCACCGATAATTACATTGGTTGCAAATTGAACCCCTTCTGCGCGCATCTGCTCCATGCGTCTATCAATGACCCACTTCTCCAGCTTGAAATCAGGAATACCATAACGCAAAAGACCACCGATTTTATTATGCTTTTCGAAAAGTGTTACCGAGTGCCCCTTACGACGGAGCTGCTGAGCCGCTGCTAATCCAGCAGGACCGCTTCCTATTATTGCTATCTTCTTTCCGGTTTCTTTTCGCGGTGGACGAGGAATAATAAGACCCTCTTTAAATCCATTCTCAATAATGGCAAGCTCTATCTGTTTAATAGTCACCGGAGCACTGTTGTAAGAGAGTGTGCAAGCAGCTTCACAAGGCGCAGGACAGATTCTTCCGGTAATTTCCGGAAGATTATTGGTCAATTCAAGACGCATCAATGCATCACGCCAATCGCCTTTGTAAATGCAATCGTTCCACTCAGGAATAAGGTTGTAAATGGGACATCCTACTGCATGACAATAGGGAATGCCGCAATCCATACAGCGCCCACCCTGATTTTTAAGCACATCCGCTGTTACTGGTATTGTAAATTCATTATAGTTTTTCAATCGCTCGGATGCAGGCAGATAAGTGCCGGTAACCCGCTTATACTCTAAAAAGCCGTTTGTCTTACCCATTATCTAAAAACCTCCTCAGTGATCGCAACTACATCAGTTTCTTTAGCCTCTGCCTTTTTGAGCCTTTCAAGAGCTTTACGATAATCGATCGGCATAACCTTGACAAATTGTGGAAGCATTTCAGTCCAGTCGCGAAGAATACGTGATGCATGTTCACTATTGGTGTATTTTACATGCTTCTCAATCAAACTCAAAAGCAGCGCACGATCCTTCTCATCGATAACTGGTTCTATGTCAACCATTTCCAGATTGCATTTTGTATCGAAAAGCTGATCTTCATCAAGAACAAAAGCTATTCCGCCGCTCATACCTGCAGCAAAATTGACACCGGTACGTCCGAGTACGACGATTGTCCCACCTGTCATATATTCGCAACCGTGATCACCGACACCTTCAACAACAGCCGTTGCACCACTGTTGCGGACTGCGAAACGTTCACCAGCCATACCGTTGATATACACTTCACCGCTGGTCGCTCCGAACAGATTGACATTTCCGGTAATGATGTTGTTCTGGGGACGGAAAGTTGATTTGTTATGGGGGTAGATTATAAGTTTACCACCGGATAAACCTTTTCCGAAAGTAATCGTTTGCATCACCTTCGAGCTCAAAGGTAATTCCGGGAGCCAGAAATGCACCATAACTCTGACCTGCTGAACCTGTAAATTTACATTTGATTGTATCTGGCAGGAAGACCTTTACCACCATATATTTTGGATACTTCTGAAGAAAGTGTTGCTCCGACTGTACGGTTGCAATTTCGAATAGGCATATCAATTGAAACAGGGTTCTTTGTTTCTATTGCTCTTTTGCTTTTTCAATAAGTTCACCATCGAGAGATAGTGAAAAATCATGTTCCTGCTTAGTCGTACAACGCAGAGCTTCCACCTTCAGGTATAGCAGGAGTTGCAAGGACTTTTGAAAAGTCAAGGCCGTTTGCTTTCCAGTGCTTTATTGCACTCATTTACATCAAGAATATCAACCCGGCCAACCATCTCATCAATTGTCCGGAAACCAAGCTGATGCCATGATTTCACGGGCATCCTGGGCGACATACATCATAAAATTCATAAGATGCTCAGGTTTACCGGCGAAATTTTTCACGAAGCTCAGGATCCTGAGTCGCAACACCCACCGGGCATGTATTGACATGGCATTTACGCATCATAATACATCCAAGAGAAACAAGAGAGGCTGTACCAAAACCATACTCTTCAGCTCCAAGAAGAGCTGCAATCACTATATCCCGTCCCGTTCTCATTTGACCGTCCACCTGAACTCTGATCCTGTCACGTAAACGGTTCATCACCAGAGTCTGCTGTGTTTCTGCAAGGCCAATTTCCCATGGAATTCCAGCGTGCTTTATTGATGATATTGGTGAATTACCCGTTCCGCCATCATGACCACTGATAAGAACCATATCAGCTTTGCCTTTTGCAACACCGGCGGCAACTGTTCCCACACCAACTTCTGCAACAAGCTTTACAGAAATTCGTGCTTCGCTGATTGGCGTTCTTTAGATCGAAAATCAATTGCGCAAGATCTTCAATTGAATAAATATCGTGATGAGGAGGAGGGGATATCAAGCGTAACACCAGGTGTTGAATGACGGACTCTTTGCGATAGTGTCATCAACTTTAAGTCCTGCAAGCTGACCGCCTTCACCGGGTTTTGCACCCTGAGCCATTTTGATTTGTAATTCTTTGGAATTTACAAGATAATTACTTGTTACTCCGAAACGTCCCGAAGCGACCTGCTTTATCATGCTTTTCATCGAATCGCCGTTGGGCAGCGGTATGTAGCGCTCTTCATCCTCACCACCTTCGCCACTGTTGCTTGCTGCACCAAGCCGATTCATGGCTATAGCAACACTCTCGTGCGCTTCTTTGCTGATGGAACCAAATGACATTGCGGAACTTACGAATCTTTTGACAATAGATTCTGCTGGTTCAACTTCATTTAATGGTATCGGATCTCTTTTCTTGAATGTAAACAAGCCTCTTAAGGTACAGAGATTTTTACTCGCATCATTAATCCTGGCTGCATATTGTTTGTATGCATCATAATTGGATTCACGTACAGCTTTGTGTATGGATGTAATAGCCTCTGCACTATACAAATGTTTTTCAGAAAACATACGGAACTGAATATTGCCTCCGGAATCAAGTGCTTCTAATTCGTAATCATCACGACTGAAAGCCGCTTTGTGACGCATAATAACTTCTTTTGCAATAATATCGATGCCCGATTCCCCCGATACGTGAGGAAGTTCCCGGAAAATACTTGTTTATCAAATCTTCATGTAAACCAATTGCCTCGAAAATCTGAGCACCACGGTAACTGCGAATTGTAGAAATTCCCATTTTTGACATTACTTTTAAGAAGACCCTTTTTTAATTGCAGTAATGTAATGCTCAAAGCTGGTTTCAAGACGGCTTGAAATCTTGCCTTTTTCTTTTAAGTCAGCGAGTAATTTCGAACACCAGATAAGGATTTATCGCACTTGCCCCAAAACCGACAAGTGTAGCAAAATGCATTACATCACGAGCTTCACCTGTTTCAATAATCAATCCGGTCATTTGACGTTTTTGGGAACGGACCAGATGATGATGTACCGCAGCTGTGGCCAGCAATGCCGGAATCGGTGCTTTGGATTCATCAACACCACGGTCGGATAGAATAAGGAGAGTGTATCCTTCATCAACTTTCTCTTCGGCTGTTTTACAGATAATTTCCAGAGCATTCTCAAGCCCCTTCTCTCCTTCATTTACATCAAAAAGAATCGGCAGAACACATGAACGGTACCCCTCAATGTCAACGGCACGAAGTTTCATCATATCATCATTTGATAGTACCGGATGAGGGAGTTTTAATTGATGGCAGTGCATCGGAGTCTCATCAAGCAGATTCCCTTCACGACCGATATAACTCATCAGTGACATAACCAGATTTTCACGGTACGGATCAATAGGAGGGTTGGTTACTTGTGCGAAAAGCTGCTTGAAATAATTATAAAGAAGCTGCGGACGATCAGAAAGTGCTGCTAGTGCTGCATCATTTCCCATTGAATGTACCGGTTCCTGACCGGTCTCTGCCATACCAAGAAGCTGAACTTTGATATCTTCTAAAGTATAACCAAAAATCCATTGTCGTCGATAGAGAGATTCACGATCTATGTCAACTGGTCCGGGAACTTCAAAGAGCCCTTTCAATTCAATACGGTTCTGTTCAAGCCAGCGCCGGTATGGTTTACGCCGTGATATAGTTGACTTAATTTCATTGTCATAGACAATTCTGTTTTTTGATGTGTCTACCAAAAACATCTTACCTGGTGCAAGTCTTCCTTTTTGAAGAACATCTTCCGGTGCTATATCAAGTACACCAACTTCACTTGCAACAACTACTTTTCCGCTCTTTGTTACAACATAACGGGCTGGGCGAAGGCCATTTCTGTCAAGAGTCGCTCCGATCCTGACTCCATCGGTGAATCCAATTGCCGCCGGACCATCCCACGGTTCCATAATTGCCGTATGATATTCATAAAACGCACGCTTGTCTTCAGAGATATGATACTTGGATCCGAATGCCTCCGGTACCATCATCATAATTGAATGTTCAATTGATCTGCCGCTTAATGATAGTAACTCAAAAACATTATCAAAAATTCCAGAATCGCTTCCGTTAAGATCAATTATCGGAAGTAACTTGGAAATATCTTCACCAAACAAAGGAGAACTTAAATTGTTTTCACGCGTAATCATCTTGTTGATGTTCCCGCGCAATGTGTTGATCTCTCCATTGTGAGCCATCATTCGAAATGGGTGTGCAAGAGGCCACGAAGGAAATGTGTTAGTACTGTAACGCTGATGAACTAAAGCAAGAGCACTCTTGAACTCCGAATCCACAAGATCTGGATAGAAATACTCAAACTGAGGGGCAACAAACATCCCTTTATAGGTTATTGTTCTGCTTGAGAAAGAGGGAATGTAAAGATCTTCTATTGAAAGTTGCTGCTTTTTTGCTTCACTTTCAATACATTTGCGCGTAATATATAGAATTCCTCTCAAGTGCATCACCTGATAGTGCACCAAACGTCACAAAGATCTCTGCCATAAAAGGCATTATCGATCGGGCCATCTCTCCCAAACAGTCCGGCCGAACAGGAACATCTCGCCAGCCAAGTATTGTACCACCTTCTGATTTGATTGTCTTTTCAATGAGCGATCTGGTTATTTTTCGTTTCTCCTCACTCATTGGGAGAAAAAGCTTTCCTACACCGTAACTACCTGCTTCTGGTAATTTGAAGCCTGATTTGTTACATTCTTGTGTAAAGAATTGATGAGGGATCTGAATGAGCATCCCTGCACCATCACCAGTTTTTGAATCTCCACCAATCGCACCACGATGGGCAAGGTTTTTCAGAATCGTAATACCATCACTTACAATCTGATGAGATTTTTCGCCATTGACATTTACAACAAAACCCACGCCACAACTGTCGTGTTCATAAAAAGGATCGTACAAACCCTGCTTTTTCATTCCTTACTACCTCGGTTTTATCTATATGTTGAAGTAAAAATGTCTATTCTTTTTATTTTGGCCATATTGTTAACCATTAAATCCAATTTTTTGCGTATACAAAGTATACTTCTTAACTCTGTATTTATCGTTTGTTATTCTCTGAACTCAAGCTTTGGCAATGCCTGAGCAGACCACCTAAACAGCCTCAGAAATTAACTTAATTTTTTGAAATAGACAACTTTTTTATAAAAAAAAAAGGAAAAATGTTGCACCCCTTTTTTTTAATTAAAAAAGCAAAAAGGCACAGAGTTTCGCTACAAAATTGTGTCGAGAAAGTACAAAATTGTTCTAAGAAGAGAGGCTATTTCTTGCGTGTGGTTCGTTTCGTTAATAACAGATTGCCAGTTGCGTATACATCATAATCACCACAATTATATGAAGCTTTTATCTTTACAGGCGAATTGTAAGGAATGTTGATCAAAGTAATCTTTGCTTTACCATCTGGTCCAGAGAAGAAACAGGTTTTATCATCCATATTTATTTCATTACATATAAAAGTCCCTGCAGTAGCTGTCAATCCAATCTGCCCACCGGAAATAGGTTCGCCATCTTTATTAAGGAGAAAGACCTCAACCAAAGCTTTGGGGGCAGCACTTTCAATTGACTGAACAGTACTGACTTTTATTGAAAGTGTACAAGAGGTTACCACTTTTTCATCTGTATATATAGTACCCATCGTACCATCGTCTGAACTAAATGTAACGTTTGTAATTGTTATCAGGAATAAAACAAAAAAAAGTATTCTATAATGTATCAAAATCAACCACCTATCAAAAGGATAAAATATTTCATATATTGTTAATATATAGTTTTTGGCAACTTTAGTCAATTTTTTACTATCTGACTATAAACTTCAATGTAATCATTTACCATTCTTTCAGAAGAAAATCGCTTTTCAACTGTGCTTCGGCAAAAATGACGATCTATTATTGAAATCTGCGCTACAACTTCAACTGCTTCATCGATTGTTGATACAAGAAAACCATTCTTTTTATTGGTAATTATCTCAGGCATACTTCCCCGATTAAAAGCTATTACAGGAGTTCCACACGCCATAGCTTCAACAACTGATAATCCGAACGGTTCATTGAAATGAATCGGGTGAAGCATCGCACGTGCGTTCCCTAATAGCTCATTTCTCTGACTCGGACCAATGCTTCCTAAATAGTGGATTTTTTTTCCATCGATTTCGGGTGCAATGAATGAATTAAAATATGATTGGTCCTGAATAATACCAGCCATAACCAGTTCCACACCAGCTTTCTTAGCTATCTTTATAGCATCGATAACTCCCTTATCCGCGTGCATTCTTCCAAGAAAAACAAGATATGATCCTGGATTGTTAATAAATGTAAAATGTGATAAATCGATACCATGATAGATGGTTCTTAAATAGGTCAACTCTGTTGATTGGTCTGAATTGCTGATTGAAACATAGTTAACAACATCATTATATTTTTTAAAGACAGGAATAATCTGCGGAGATGAGAAACCATGTATTGTCGTTACCACAGGTGTAGATATGAGTTTGCAATAGGTAAGCGGCAAAAAATCAAAGTGGTTATGGATTATATCAAATTGTGATGCTTTTTCAAAACAATTAGAAATATGAAGGCACTCTGCCACTTTAGGGTCAACTGAACGGTCTTCCTCATACCCCCGTTGAATAGCTGATTCCAATTTACCTTTGGTTATAGAATCCGAAGATGCAAATAAAGTAACATCAAAACCCTTTTGTATGAGGGATTCAGTAAGTAGTGAAGCAATCAATTCCCAGGGACCATAATGTCTGGGTGGAGTTCTCCATGCTACAGGGCTCAACATTGCAATTTTTAATGATTTCATAGTCAAGGCTTTTTTAAATATTTCATTGCATAAGGTATTTTTCTTTTGATATTATCAATCCGTCGTTTATCAGATGGATGAGTGCTGAGATACACTGGAATAATATTTTCTCCTTTAGTAGAAAAACGTTCCCAAAAGTTAATAGCCGATTGAGGGTTATATCCGGCCATCGCCATAAAAATCAAACCAAGCTGGTCAGCTTCACTCTCCTGTAAACGGCTATAGGGGAAAAGTACTCCAACTTCAGCCCCAAGTCCAAGAGCAGCTAACGCATATTTACGTGTCAGATCAGGTTTTTTAGATAAAGCATTCGAAAGCGTAACTCCTCCCAATTCTACAAAAAGTGCCTGACACATTCTTTCATCCCCGTGCTTTGTGACTGCATGGGCAATTTCATGTCCAAGGACTACCGCAAGACCAGTATCATTTCTGGTGACAGGTAATATCCCTGTGTAAACACCGATTTTCCCACCTGGCATAGCCCAGGCGTTGGCAATTGAATCCTCAATCAGAGCAAATTCCCACTTGTAGTTCTTAAGAAAAGTATTCATTTTCCGGCTCTGAAAAAAATGCTCAACTGAATTTTGGATCTGTTCTCCTACTCTTTGCACCATTTCTACATCATTTCCCTCTTTGATTATCTTTTTTTCTTTAATGACTTCTCGATACGATTCAAAACTAAGAGCAAGCATCTGAGAATCCGGAATCAAATGCAATTGATTTCGTCCTGTTATCGGAACTGGTTGACAATTCACTAGAACTGTTATAATCAGGAACACAAATCTGAATCTGATTATATAGGTGGTATCAAGCTTTTTCATAATCAGAACCTTATTAATTTTGTTTTGAGATTAAAAAGAGTTTCTATAAAAGTGGGAAAAAGTAGAGAGAGTTTAGCACTGATAAGACTAATGAAACTCATATATACTTCTCGATAGTCTTTTTTTGCTGCTTCAATTATTTTTTGCGATACAAACTCCGGAGAACGGCCACGTAATTTACTTATCATATTTCCATTTGCTTTTATTCCCATACTATGCTTAAAAAAATCAGTTGCAGTTAAGCCTGGATAGACTGTAACAACTTGAATGTTTTTTTTCTTGAGCTCATATCGTGATGCATCTGAAATACCGTTGAGAGCTAATTTGCTGGCTCGATATCCACCACTTCCCGAAGTGACAATTTTTGTTATCATCGATGAAACATTAATAATTTTTCCACTTCCGGATGCGATCATGGAAGGCAAAACAGCTTGAGTGAGCACAAGCGGAGCAAACACATTTATTTCGAATAGCTTTCTTAGATCGTCAACATTCATTTCTTCAATAAAGGAAGATAAACCCACTCCTGCATTATTGATAAGAATATCGATTTTATTAAATGTAGAAAGAGTTTGATTAATCAAATTTTTAACAGCTTCTTTTTGGGTAATATCTGCTGGAATTACAAGATTGGTGGTACTTAATCCGTTTGCAACCCGTTTTAAATTATCAACTGAACGAGCTATAAGTACCAAATTCGAACCCTCTTTGGAGAATGCTTTTGCGGTAGCTTCACCAATTCCTGAGGATGCACCGGTTATAAGTACAGTCTTACCTCGTAAATTCATAATTAATGTATTAAGAAAAGGTTTGTAATTTATATAAAGAAGCAGCAAAAAATTGACCACAGGAGCATTGTGGCCTGAGGAATTATACTGTATTATTTATTCTTGAATTCCAGTATCGAAGCAGATGATTGATAATAAATAAATTTCAGATAATTTTCAGTTTGAGCAACTGATTCAATCCTAAACTCATCAATTGCCCCCTGAAAAGATCTGGTAAGTAAATCTCGGCCCGCAATTACATTAATATCTGAGCCAATAAAAATTATTCCTGTTTTGGAAGTAGTTATATTTACTGTAAAAGGAACGGTTTTAATCGCAGTACTGTTAATATATAATGTCAATTCATTCGCATTCGATCTGATCAGAGCAAGATGATTCCAACTGGTATCTTCCGGGAGTTTTTCTTTAATCAATGTATCTTTAGAATTCCAGATAGAGATTGTCCCAGAGCTGTCAAATGAGATTCCGAAAGGTATTGTATCATTTTCACCATAGTAAAATGAAAAAAGACTACTTTTTTGCCGATAATCCTTCTGGTACCAGAAAGAAACCGTAAAAGGGCCTGTTCCAAATGAACAATCTTTTAACGAGTCAATGATAATATAATCTTCTTCTTTGTAGTCGAAATTCTTCCCATACCCGCTGACTCCTTCACGGCCGCGCGCATAGATGAAATCGTCACCATGATTGGCCATCACAGTTACATCTGAATACAAGTTTCTGTTCTTAACTCCGGGAGATTCCTGATTAACATGCAAAACCGCTCTGAAACCAAGCGTTGTATCAAAAACCTGTTTTCCCGATGAAAAATTGTCAGCTTTAGAATTCCCCCAAAATAAATTTATGTACTGAGAGGAATTATGAGCTGAAATAGAATCAACTAACACCCATAGTGCAGCATTTGTACCAACTGAATCCCATCGTTCAATTTCAAATGGTAATTGTCTGCCTTTACTCGATGTAAATAGAAGACCCTTTCCATCCGCCGAAACCTGATTGAAATCAAATGTAGTATGATCGAGCCGCACCAGAAGGGGAAACTTACCAATCCCTCCCGTGAGATCAATAGAAGAACTGTTAATGTAAATTTTACAGGAGTTTGCCCATTGTGAATACGCGGAGACTGTAACCGTTTCCGCCGGGTGCAGGCGAATTGTGTCTGTTAATTTACTTATATCTTTACCTGAGATATCTGATTGGAGTACGGGGGGAAGAATTCCCGACGGAACTGAATCTATTATAATCGTATCCCTTGAAGAGTCAATCATGCCTGAAATGCTGGTACCGGGTATAAAGAGAACTTTATTCAAAACATTTTGCGATCCGGAAGCAATATGTATTGAACCTGGTGTTTGCAGCGTTTCCGGTGCCAGTCGGGTTTCTTTATTGTCGGTAATATGTATCCCTTGTAAAAGAAGCCTTGTCCCGTGTGCCCCATTTACCGCTTCAAGATTATAGATACCAGTATCGATTTGATTGAAAGTGTAATGACCGGAATCGTCTGCAAATGCAGAAAAAATAGAATCTGTTGAAAAGGGAGTGTGATTATAAGAAATCAGCTGCAGCTGAACTTTATTTTTTGACAATCCATTTACATCTACAACTGATCCTATCAGCCTGCCGCCGCTCGATTCTGTATCAGTACCACCACCGGCAACGGATGGATTACTGCATCTAATAAACATTGCTGCCAGGAAACTGACAAAAATCAATTTACAGCATCTCATCAGAATTTCCCTTTTCTTTTGGGATTAGACAACGGGAACATATTCATGTTTAACTGGTAAACCATGTCAGCATTCTGATCCTGTGATGCAATATTCAGTAACTCCTTACGATGTTCCCGATTTTTGATCTTGAAAAGCTCATAAGTCTCTTTTGATATCCTGAAAGTTGTCGATGCGTTGGAGATAAGATCATTGGGGCCAAACCGATCAAATGCTTCGATTGCAAGCTTTAATAAGCTTATCTGATAATTGAGTATTGTATGCGATTTTATATCCGGACCCGTAACTACTACTGGAGCTGTTTGAATATACGTACCATCCTCAAACTTCAGAAATCCCAACCTTATGAGCAGCTCGACTGATTCCCTAGCCTGTTTCTCTGTTATTTCCGGCTTGAGCATCCGGCCTAACGTTCGAAAATCATTTTTAAAGTCCCAATAAACAACAAGTTCCCGAATTACTGGGTGATACCACTCAGAATAATAATCATACTGATTTTCTTCGATTTTTAACGTTTTTTGCTGATTCAGAATCGAAATCAGATTGTCGAAATATTTGTTCTTCAGTTTTAATGATTTTGCTTGATTAAAAAACACAAGCTGCTCAAAGTATTGTGCTTCTTTATCTTTTAATTCAAGTGCTGCACAAGTTTTTACGATAGTTGATGCTGTTAAATCTCTTTTCCCTTGGACAATGAGTGGATAGAAACCTGAAGAATTGATTCCTGCTCTGGCGCTAAGAGTTCGATATGAAAAGTAGGGAAGAACTGATTTCATATACCCGACATATTCTCGAATATATTTCCGATAATCCGAATATTTGAAAATTGTTTCCATAACAGGTAGAACCCAATTTTAAAAAAAAACTGAAATCTATTCTAATATATCAAAAAAAAAGATAAAAGTCGCTAAAAATATATCTTTCCAACCAAAATATTGTAATCAAAAATAGCCAAGGGGTTCTTTTTTATAAATAATAATTTTAAAAAATAAAAAAAGCATCAAAAAATATGTAAGCGAACTGTAATAGATAGGAAATATTATTTCCATGTCCCCAGAGGTAAGTTATTAAATGTCAATTAGTGGCTAAATTACCTTTGGGGCATTTACTTGAGAAGCCAGGTGATTGTAAAACAGGCTAGTCATTATCGGTAATAGTGATCTCGGTCTTTGTTGCTTCAGAATTGAGAATTGCACCTGCAGAAGCTTTTGTAAAATTGATAACTATCTTTTCATTAGGTTCTGCCTGAGAATCATCTAAGATTCTTACAGTAATATATTGTGCCCAGCTACCCTCCTTGAAAACTAAAGGGCTATCCTGAAGAATAATAAAATCCTTACCTGAGTCAGCAGTTGTTGTGGAATGATCAACTTCGAAATAAACTGATATCGGAGAGGTGATAAAACTGCTGGAACGAAGTTGGATACGCAGATCATGCTGATATTCACTATCATTAAATGAAGGGTTATCTAAATTGATATGAATGCTATTTCTGGATCCATTTATAGTGTATTTAAACAAGACCACATTTCCAGGCCTTGCAATTTGTGTTTCAGATTTTAAGCAAAATGCAAGGACCTCATCAGGCTCACTGAAAGCATCATTGCTGTTAATCTGGAACTGAATAGTTGCTGTGGTCTGTCCTGGTAAGAAAGTTAATTTTTTATATCTATCCTGAAATGAATAATCATCACTGGTTACGGTTGAATAGGAGGTGTCTACTTCACATAAGAGAGTAATTGTGGAATCACTTCGGGAAGAAAGTTTTACCTCTACTGAGTAAGAGCGTACAGATTCATTTCCATTAGCCTGACTGGTCGCAAACGAATAGGTCACATAATCATCATCAAGTATGGTGTAAGTACATGAAGATTGCGCTTCAAGATATCCTTTGTAAGATGCTTTCAGGAGTCTAAGCGTAATTTGTTCATCCTGCTCAGAAATATTATCGTTTTCTATATTCAGAAAAATGCTTTTGATCTGCTCACCAGGATTGAATGTTATACTGTCTTTGACAGAAGGAGCAAAGTCTGCTTTTTGGGCAGTTGTTTTATCCCAATTTATATCATAACTCACGGTAATCGGGATATTCATTTTTCTTGACATTGAAATTTTATACTCAACCCGGCGAACGGATTCATTTCCGGAAAAGCTTGATTTTTCAAAACGTAACCCGGCGAGTATAGGAGATATCGAAATATTATCAGTAAATACGTCAGTGCTATCCTTTTTATCTTTAACCGTAAATCTAATCTGATGGTACCCGGTATCTTCAATCGTGGGGATCCATAGAAGATTACTGTCAGTGCTGTTGTGAATTGTTTTATTAAGGTCTGGAATAAAGACAGTAAAAGTAAATGGCTGCAAATTTGAAAGAGGGTTTACTCTTAGTTTGCATGTCAGAGTGTCTTCACCAGCAATAAGAGCATCAGGTATATCATCTGTGGTTGTTAACCATTTTACCGCAACATCGGAATTCGGTGATTCTAAAACATTCACGCTGGAGGTGATGACGGTCTTTTCATAATTATCATAGGCCTGAATGGTAATATCCTGCCAGCCGATATCCTTTTCTGAAGGCGTCCAGGAGATTGTACTATCGGATTTCATTTGAATTATTGTTCCGTTAATCAAGGCGGTAACTGTCAAGGTATCCTTATCTTCATCGCTCACCTTGATTTTCCACGTAATGGTGGAATCGACAATAACCTGATTCTTGGAAAAATCGCATGTTAGTACAGGTTTATGGTTGTACCTTATATTATGTAAAGTATCTATGGTTGTTTTGTCAAAGATATCGGAAGCGGTAATGATCAAATCATTATCGACATGTTTCAATGGCAGCAGTACCCCATAAGTGACACTATCGACAATGGTTGCAGGGATCCCATTAACAGTAACATTTTTGATTGGACTCTCATCCAGAACTCCGATGTAAATTTGTAAGGGTGAAGTTCTGATTGTTGTATCCTCTGAAAGTGGAGAATCGCCGCTTCGAATGTACATGATTTTGGGGGGGAGAGTATCTTGTGCTTCCGGATCGAACTTGACAGATAATTGTATGGACGCGATACTGTTTCCCTGTAAAATTGTATCTTCGTATAGTTTTAGAGTGATAGAGTTCCATCCTATGTCAAGCTTGACTGTTCCAAAAAAGGAGTTGTTTATGACCTTTGAAAATCCATCTTGAAGATTACTGTTTACATAAAAAAAGACAGCTCCTGATTTGCCGGTTTCAGGGTTGTTGACTCCTCCGAAAATTGAAAAGGTCTGCATATTTGTTGTAGATGAATCTTTTTCTGGATTTATAATGAATATTGAACTGCTGTCCTGTTTAAATTTTATAAACATCGTATCTATTGACGTTCTGTTAGCATTATCTTTAATCTGTATTATTACTTTGAGAGGAGAAACACTATCTAAATTATTGAATGTATTGTAAAACAGAAATGAACCATCGGTATTCTTTGAAAAAGTTTCATAATTTTTATCGTTGATAGTATAACTTTGAACGTTTGAAATTCCGGAGACTTTGGCTATAAATTGAAAGGTTTGCGTAGAAGCGAAAACCGTATCTCCCGAAACAGATTTATTTGCACTGGTTATTTTTATCTGAGGTAAGGCTGATGGCTCAATGATAAAAAAAGAAGATGGTGAACGATAGGTAACTTCCTTGGATCGGTAAGTTACATATAGTTCTCCAATTGGACTTGCAGGGTCGTTTACTGCCAGAAATTTAGTTGTCGGTACGTAATCCTTTATAACAGTACTGCCATCATGTAAATCCCAAATGTAAAAGACGTTTTCTGAAACCGGTTTAGTGCTAAGCTCAACAGAATCTCCGGCTTTATATTTCAGAGAGTTTTGACTGAGAGGCGTTTTAACATAAATTCGCATCGAGTCGGTTATCGAATCTCCATCTATTCTATAGGAAATGAGTTTTATATCCTGGTATCCTGTATCATATAATGAGAATGTAAAGGCCGCCTGGTTTTTTGAAAAAGAAGCAGCTTCAATAGTTGTATCTGTCCAGAGAATGTTTTTTTTAATACGCAATGAATACCTGGAAAGATGTTCTCTCAAATAGACTTCAACTGCAATTGAATCGCGTGAAAAAATAGAAATAACCCCATCTTTTTGTACACCGATACATTTAAGAACTGCTTTTGAATCATTTTGATTCAAATAAGGATTTTCATACTGTGCGCACTGAAAGGTAATCAATGTCCCCAGAATGCAGAATAGAAGAAGAGATATACATGTTTTATTCATAATGTGCTGTTCTAAAAGGTAAATGACAGGCCGAATGATAACAACCCCAGAAGACCAATTCCACCGTAAACACTTGTAAGAATTGACTCTCTTTTGTAGTTGTCACGTGATTTTTCCCAATCTTTGGATGTATAATTCTTTTTATTAAAATCGTTATCTTGAGAAATGTTTTCGTATTCTCTTTTTGCATCTGTATACTTCTGATAACGCCAGACAGCGGCTGTTATTCCAGCTACCGCACAAATTGCTCCCGAATAGCGTAATACTTTCCCAAATGGATGATTATTATCCTCTTTCTCGGTTATTGACGGCTTTTGAGGTGCTGGTTCCGATTGGGGGATTGGTATTGTCTTTTCTTCAGTATTTGTATAAGAAAATTGGGATGTGCTGACATCTAAGATATTTTGCTTGATCGAAACGTTTGATTTCCCATTCTGTAAAAAACGGCAATCACGTATTCTAAAGTATTCGGTTTGCGACCTGATTCCATAAACTGAATACTGCAAAACGCAGTTTTCAAAATGGGTTCCAATTGCATTTTCATAGATATCTATTCCATTCCAGTCGTAAGGTGCCGCACTTATTGAAGCATACGGGTTATAATAAGTATCATTTTTCGATGTGAATACTACAGGTTGTTGAGGAGTTCCCTTTGCATAAAGAGAACCTTGAACATGTAGACCTGAAAAATTATTAAAAAGAAGCACAACACCACTATCAATGGAAACAGTTGTACCCGGAGAAACAAAAATGTCTGCTTCAACAATATAAGGTGAATTCTCCACTATCAATACAGATGGTAACGCTCCGCTCAATGGGGTAAAGACATGCGTTGTCGTATCTTGTATAGCTGCAGTATCCTGCGCAACTGTATATTGAAATAGAAAGAGTAAAAATGTTACAGTTAGCTGAATTACAAATTGATTTTTTCTGAATTGCGAAATAATACCGGAAAAATTATTAATCATTTTGAAGTGTCTCATTTATCCTGCGAATTTCTGAGTCTGCATACACGTATTGTGGATTGGAGGGGGTTGCTTTTAATAAGTATTTAACATCATACCATGCTTCCATAGCTTTTGCACCCTGATCTTTATTCCCTGTTATATTGTAGGCAATTGACAGGCATTTCGCTTTGCTAAAGAGATAGAGTGCCCTATGTTGATCAGGAGACAGTCTTATTGTTGATAAACGTAATCCCTTCTCAGCTGTAGAGAGACCTTCTTCCCATTTCCCTCTTATACTCAAGTACTGTGCATACAGAAGATAGTATTCACCATCATTTAAAGAATGGGATTTGAAAAGACGTTCTGCACTTGAATAATCATTTTTTTGTATAGCAGTACTGATTTGCTGTAAGATGGTTTCAGCTTTTACGGCGACTTTTGTATCTGTTTCTCTTTTTCCTGCAGTTTCCGGCAAATTGATTTTCTTAATGTCTGAAACGGCTTTTTTGGATTTTAATTCCTGATTTTTTGGCTTCTGATTTTTGCGGGTTTTCGCTTTTTTGATTTGCTGCTTTTGCTGCTGTGCGGAAGTCCGGCTCTTGTTTGTCGTTACATTTGAATTTTCTGCAATTGTCTGAACAGAGATTTCATCAGCAGATGAACTTGTCTTATCAAAAATATTTTTTCCTATATGATAAAAAGCAAAAAAGAGGACTGCAGCAAGAATTAAAATAGACACAAAAAACAATCTCATTCTGAACGTCTGCTGTTTTTTATTGACAAAGTATTCACAGTTACAGAAATAATTGTAAATGATTCGTTCTGGAGATTCCTTTGTCATTTTTGAAAAAGATTTTTCGAGATCTAAAAGAAGTTCCTGAGTGCTGCCATAGCGGTTATCCCGATCGTAAGCCATACATTTTTTGATGATTTTCCTTATAGCGGGATTAACATCTCTGCAAACCTGATGAATTGGTGTGTAAATATCTTTGATCCGCTTTTGGATCAAATCTTCGAGATTCTTTGCATAAAACGCTTTTGATCCCGAATACATCTCATACATCACAACACCCAGCGAATAGATATCAGTTCTTTGGTCAACCTGAACAGACTCAAGTTGCTCCGGGGAAGAATAATGAACAGACCCATTTACTTTATCGGTTTCCAGGTGAAGGGTTTCATCTGTCGGCGTTGCCAAACCGAAATCGGTCAGTTTTACAATTCCTTGACGGGTGATCATTATGTTCGCCGGCTTAATATCACAATGCACAATGCCTTTACGTTTAACTCCATACAGAATGTAGCTCTGTCGATCCGCATAAGTAAGAGCCCGGCAGATGAGAATGGTGATTGCAGTCGCAACTTCAACAGGAAGAGCACCTTTTTCACTTAAAATATCTTTAAGACAATATCCGTTGATCTTTTCCATCTCAATATAGGGAAGGCCATTCCATTCTCCGACGTTATGAATTTCAACTATATTGGGGTGATGAAGTTTCGCAGTAATTTTAATTTCAGTTTCGAATCTTTCAAGTGACTTTTGAGAGGTATTTGGGTGCCAAAGTTTTACTGCCCGTTTTATCTCAAGTTTTGGATTCCATATCTCATAAACAGTTGCGAAACCACCTTTTCCGAGCACTCCTGTAACAGTACCAGAACCTAATATGGTCGTGGTATCAACTTGTATAGATTTATAACGTTTGTTCTCTGTCAGCTTTTTATTTTCCATAATTAAAATCGTCTTAATACATAATATATTAGAAAAGACTATAAAAGTAGGAAATAATTTTTTCGTACTTTTGATAAAAATAACATCTTTTCACTCAGAAAAAATGAATAGAAAAGTTATTTTGCAGCTATTAATGAATAAAGATAACCTTTGATTCCGATAACTGCCAAATTAACTTCTACATATAATTTTTTCATTTGATGATTTCTATCCGTGGCATTTAACTTTTAATAATCGATTTAGTAGGTTTAACTTGCACTGATGGTTGATATCCTGCTTCAAAATATTTGGTTCTTAAATATCTGACTTTTATTATTTGAGCCTTTTTATGTCCCCAGTTAAGAGCCGGTTTCTCAATGAACTTCCATGAGAGTGCGGCAACAAGGTAAGAGATTACAAGTGCAATAATAGATACTATAAACCACGAGGTAAAATCATTCATTCCGCCATGGCAGTATTCTGAAATCCAGAATATTTTTATAAACTCCAGAATGACATTATGCCATATATAAAGGCCAAAGGAGAGCAATGCTGTTAATTTGAAAATACGATTATCAAAAAAATTACCCATAAAATTTGTATGAGGAAGAACTGTTAATAAAATTCCGATCCCTAACGGAAAAAGAGGATAATAGTATGGTTGCCCCTGAAAACTTAGGGCGAAAGGACTCTGATAACGCATTGACCAAAGCAGTGAGAAAAGTAAAACAGTTGTTGTCAATGCAATCAAATCAAAGCAATATGAACCTGGAGAATCTTTTCTTCGTTTCCCAATAATAATTGTTAGTCCTGCCGCAAATATTCCAAAAATATATTGCCCAAAGAACCCAATAGGATTGTAATGCGGCCACCACACTTTCGCACCACCAGTTAAACCATAATCCCAACTTTTTCTGAAAGAATCTGTTTGGCCATAAACCTGGATAAGATTGTTGATTATTAATACGACCGAAAGGACTCCTATCCAATAAAAAATTCCTCTTTTAAGGGTTCTTTCCTTACTTGTTTTGAACATACCAATCATTGCAAAAGGCAGGAGAAAATAACAGATAACTTCGAATCCAACAGACCAAAGCGGACCATCAAATTCTGTCGGAAAGAGAGTCTGCCAATGGAATGCACTCGTAAAGGTCAATCCAGATAAGAAACGGCTTACAGGATTAACCGTATTCGGCAGAAGCAAAAGACTCATAAGAAAACAGAATGTGAGACTTACATAGTATCCTGGAACAATTCGTGCTGCTCTTTTTAAAGCATATAATCTGAAGCTTGGAAAATTCTTATTTTCAAAATAAGCAACCCAGAAAGGATAAGATAAAAGAAAGCCGCTCAGAACAAAAAAAGCACTTACTCCAGCTGAGAGGGTTTTGGAAAAGTATTGTAGTTCGTTGATCGGAAGAGCTTGTCCACCATCATGTAACCGCTTAATCATATGGTGGAATATGACCATGAGGCATGCAATAGCACGTACCCCATCTGCACCTTTTAAGTTTTTCAGATTTTCCCCACAGAGACAAAAAAACAAAAAATCTTGGACAAAAGTTCCAAAAAATTACCCTCAAAAATACCTTCTGAAGCCTTTTAATAAAAGAAATAATTGCATTATTACACTGGCTGGAGATCAAATCAAATTCAATTGTATGTAGATTATAAATTTACTATTTTGCACTCTGACCAAAACAATTAACATCTTTGCTTCAAAGAGTTCGAAAGAGAATCGTTATGAGTAAGAAAAGATTTTTATCAATAATTGGAAAAGTGGTGAAATTTGGGGCAGTCATTGCAGGCGGCATTTTGCTTTTCCGAAAAAAAAAGAAGATAGGGACATTCTTTAAAAGTTCTAATTTCTTCGTGGCGGCAATCTATGGTATTCTTGTTTCGATGATCGCTTTGATTTATCGATTAATACTTGCATTGAACTGGATTATTCAGCAAGCACGGTAATTTTATTGAACTTTTGAGATATAATCCACGATAATTCCATTAAGAATATCTGTTGCATCAGTTCCAGGTGAGTGGCCGCTTTTTTGTAATTCAACAAATTGACAATTTGGCAAATCTTCTTGTATCTGCTCAATCATCTCACCGGTGATCTCCTTATCTGCTTTCCCATGGATAAGTAAAATATCATGAACACTTTTTCCAGTGGTGCGGGTAAGTTCCCGGTAATCCCCGAATGCATCACCTTTAAACATTGAGAGCAGCGCCCTGTCGGTTCCCTTACATGTAAATTGACTTGTAAAATTTGAGTGGCAGGGAGATCCTTTCCCTCCGGGAGCAATGCTGCCGGCACGTTCAATAAGTTTTCTTTTGATAATTGTTTTATATAAAAACGTACCAATGACAGGTTTTCTCATAATTTTAATCGGTCCGGCTAAAGGAGAATTAGAATTGATTACATTGAGAGCTGGTGAAATAAAAATGATTGAATTAACTCGTTCAGAATATCTTGCAGCGAAGGTTGCAGTAATTGCACCACCAAATGATGGCCCAACGAGATCGACTGGATCTGATATTTTAAGAGAATCAAGGAGTTCTTTTAATTGACGGGCAAAAAGATCTCTGGAATATACCGTGTCAGGGCGATCTGAAAATCCTCTTCCATATTGATCATACCGCAGAATTCGAAACCCGGCATTTCTTAATGCGTTCATCTGCGGTTCCCATATACAAAGTGGAATAGTACCCCCGTGAAGCAACACTACCGTGTGCTTTGCATCCGGATTTTCTGTAAGTTCGTAATTTGTCCATCCATCCGACAGCTTAATATATGAGTTTCCACCGGTTTTACGGTAGTTTTCATAAGAAATAGATTCTTTTTTGTCGGAACGGGTTGCATTTACAAGTAATATCAACAAGAGAAAACATGAACTAATTTTGATAAAGGTCATCAAAGTCATGATTTTTATCCTTCTTTAATTGAACATAGAAAGGAGCGGATCTTATCCCATTTGGCAAATTCTTTTTTTTGCTCTGAATCAGTGATCTGCAAAAAGTGCATTCCGGCTGATTGCGCTGCTATGCCATCTGTATCACTTCTATCGCCAACCATGAGTATATTCCGGGAATTGACATTCCAATCTGATGCAATCTCAAGCAAAGGTCTGGGAGCTGGTTTTAAAGCGCCAAAACTTTCAGATGATGTCATTGTATCAAAAAGGGATGTATCGATTCCGAGAGCTACAAGTCTATCAGAAACATAGTCATAATCAGATAAGACTCCAACCTTCAAACCATTCTTTTTTATTAAAGAAAGTGTTTTGTTAATTTCAGGGCGGGAGTTACGGAAAAACTTTAAAATTCTGATAAAAGCAGGGTAGAACTGATTGTTCATCCAGTTACGAATCTCATCTTTTGAACAATTTTCTACAGAAGCAACTTTTTCGCATATCGCATTTATCAATACATCTCCGGAATTCATATCTATTCCGGAAAATGTTCCCCGAATTTTCAGAAAACGGGGGAGACGCATGCAGGTAGAAAGAAGGTTTGCAGTAATCAATGGACGAAAAAACCATTGCATTTTATAAAGAGTTCCATCCAGATCAAAAATAATTCCTTTAATGGAATTGTTTTTTAAATCTGTAAAATTAGACATTATGACAATCCTGTGCCGCTTTATAGATATTGTCAAACATCTCGTCAAGCATGTCAATGGGAACAGATGAAAATGCAATACGAATTACTTCACCCTGAGCAATTACCCCGGTACTATATTTTTCGATAAGTTTTTTACGAACGTTCTCTGCATTACTCGAAACCATTTTCAGACACATGAAATATCCTGAATTGAATGGAAGAGCAACAAAATATTGCTTGTATTCAGGGCGTGCTTTGAGAATTGTTTGGATCTTCTCATATCTGTTTTTAAGGATTTCGTATTTTACCTTTTTTTCATTATCATAGGTCGAGCTTAGATATGCTTCAAGGAGTAAAGTTTGACTTACGTTAGAAGCGTTAGAGATATTACCTCTGATTGCGCCGGCTAATTTGGCTTCCAGAGCATTGTACAATGCGGGAGAATTTTTAGCACAAGCGAAAGTGACAAACCCGGTACGGAATCCCCATACGTAATCTTCCTTGGTTGGGCCATCAAGCTTTACCGCCAGGATATTTTCATGCGCATCTGCAAGAAAGGAAAAAATTGATTCTTTAAGAATCCCGTTTTCGTAAACAAGACCAAAATATGCATCATCTATCAAGACGACAATCTCATTACCTTTTTGAGCTGAATTAACCAGGATATCTCTGATTTCCAATGCTTCTTTTTCAGTTACCGTGTAACCGGTGGGATTGTTGGGGAAATTCAGAATGACTATTTTTTTGCCGATTTTTTTCGAAGAGAGAGCAGTTTCAAGGTTTTTGATACCAAAAGATGAGTTGTTTACAAATGTAGAGAACGTGACAAGTTTTGCACCATAAGAATAGGAGAAAACAAGATCGTAGTTTTCCCAATAAAGATCCGGGCTGATTATTTCATCACCTTCATTTACAAAGAGATATCCGGCCATCGAGAGTCCGTGTGTAAGTGCATTTGTTACAATAGGAAGACTGAATGCTTTACCATTGAGCTGAGGATTTTTCTTCTGAAGCATATCTTTCCATATAGACCGTATCTCGGGACGTCCAAAACTTGGTGCATAGGAAAAAGCCTCTTTGTTTTTAAGATTGATAAGAGAATTCAGGGAGTTAAGGACCATTGGGCTGCCGCTGTCTTCAAGTGCAGTTCCGATTGTTCCGTTTATTTTCATGGTTTTAGCTTCAGCGGATTGCGAAAGGATCCCTTTTTTGGGGAAGAAAATTGCTTTACCACGATCAGAAAGAAGATTGAACACATGGGGATTTACGGAACATATTGCTTCATTTAATTCCATCGCTTGTTGGTCATAACTCATACAATTGGCTCCTGAAACTACAGAAAGGTGTAATCATAAAAATAGCCAAAAGATCATCAAACAATCTTTCGGCTCTGTATATGAAAAATAAATCGGTATATCATTTTAGCCTTTTAAAATACCTACTGTCGATCTTACAGTCAAAAAAATAATTAAAGCGAAGTAAAATTTTTTTTGTCCTCTGGATTTAATCTTTACTTTCAAAGTGATCAGATGTAATATGTTATTGAAAAGTAAGGAGGTTGGCAATTACACTAATATATTTAAACCAGGGATTTCTCATTCAGCCGGAAACCCTTTCGGCACTAAGAAGGATCCCAAATGTCAGATCTGTGTGCCTTGATATTGTATCTCACCCATCTTTAGAACAGGTTTCGCTGCTGATTAAAATTCTTCAAGAACAGAAATGTCAGATCTTATTTACTACTAATGAATGGGGAATCGATACAGAAGGTGTAGTCAACGAATTTTTGGAGCAGAACAAAATCATTCATATAAACTGGTTCGTTGATGATCCTTTTTATGAAGAGATAATACTTAAAAAAAAATACAAACCTTCACAATTCAGAATCGATTTTGTTTCTGATATGGATTATCTGCCGAAAATGCGGGCTAAAGGGTATAATGCATTTTTTCTTCCATTGGGAACTGACCCCTCGATATTCTATCCAGCTGAATCCAAAAATCAACCGCAAGTAGTTTTTGTTGGGAATTCATATATCACTCAAATAGATGAGCTGTTAATAGATACCGATGAACTTATCCTCCCTTTGGCGGATTTTCTTGCATTGCTGATAAAAAAATACAATAAAGACAATACCACTGATATTGAAAAGGCAATACGCGCATTTTTGTCAGATAAAAAAATCCCCGAAAAATTGAATTTTGAAAAAGCGGTATTCATCGCTAAACATTTTATCGGATATCTTTACAGAAAACAGATAGTGACAGATCTTGTCAAAAAATATGATTGCTTTACCGTTGTTGGGGATAAGGGATGGAAGCAGCTTACAGATCCCAATAGAGTCATTAAGGTTGGTTATTACAGCGGACTCAGGGAACTGTATAATGGGTGCAGCATCAATATTGATATAAACAGGATGGTGATAAAAAACGGATTTACACAAAGGACCTTCGATTCACTGGCGTGCAAGTGCTTTTGTATCACAAGTTCAAAACCTGTTGTACATGAATTTTTTGAGACAACAGGGGAGAAGAAGGAGCTTGTTACTTTCAGAAATGCAGATGAACTTCATGAGCTGATCGATTATTATTTACTTCATGAAACTGAAAGGAAAGCAATAGCAGAACGTGGTTATCAGAAAGTATTATCCGCTCACACATACGATCACCGTGTTCATGAGATCTTCCGCGCTGTGTCATCGTTTTTGTAAATTCGTCAGTTACAAAAATAGTTGTATATTAGAGCATTTGTAACAGTATAGCCATCATAAATCACTTTAGACCAGCCTTAAAATTGTAAAATTCACTTCCAGGAATTTTTGTACCGCTTTTATAATGTTCGATAATCAATGCAAAAGTTTGAGGATCCGGCTGGACAAAACATAGATCTATGCAGAAATGATGTATTCCGGTAGTCGAAAGTTTTTCTTTACGCGGAAAAATACATAAAGGTTTCTCCGTAATCAGATAATGGAGACCATCTCTTGCGGCTGTGATAAATGAGTTCTGGTATGGATCTGTAAGTCTTTTGCCAGAAGTAATTGCTGGTTCTATCAAAGAGATAAAGAGTGGTATATGGCTATAGAGATACAGAATACCTTTATCAGAGGGTGTGGACTTGATATTCATATAGTCATCTTCGCTTGAATAGGTAAACCATTTAAACCCTTTGTTAAGCAGGACTGATTGTGAGAAATAGTTCAAAGCCCAGATTGGATTATCAGCGACAAGTTCTATATCCGGAGGGAATAAGGATACCTGGCCTATGTTTGCACATGCCCATCTGTTGATACCCTTTTCTTTAAAAGCAACAATCAGCGATTTCCACAAATGAATTTCGTTTTCAGAGATAAACGGAGGAAGTGCAGGGAACAGCCGCGAGCGCCAGTTTTTCAATAGAGATTCGTCAGCGAGTAAATTACGCATTTGCTGTAAGTTTCCTCGAAAGATCAGATGCTGACAGGGAGAAAACTGCAGGTGCTGAAGCCATTCTGGATTATCAATTTTTATCCATAACTCATTTCGGGCACCTGTTTTGGGACTCTGATAATTACTTTTAACGATAGAAAACGCGCGATTATATTTTTCTTTAAAAGGAACAGGAGTAACATTTACTTTTGTATTCTGTTCAAGTTGAGTAGAGAATTCTTTTTTACCGATAAGGTAAATTTCATCACCAGCGGAAATATCGCTTGTATCTTTGACACGAATGTTAATCAAGCTCTCACATTTAACAATTGATAGAATGGTGAACGATTTGCCTTCAAAACCGGACTTAGGCTGAACGCGAACACGGTCACCCTGTTCAAGAAGTTCGGTATGAGGCAGTGACAGAGAATCTGAAGCGACCGCATGTACAGTTCCCAGGAAAAGTCCGGTTCCTGGAGGAAGCTGCGGATCTATAATTGTGGCTGACTTTTCTTTTAGAAAAAGAGTGGTTTTTTCTCTTCCCATATCGAATGTTAAAGCTTTTCGCGCTTCTTCCATATAAGCAGTATTGTCAATAGCATTACGGTAAGCGTTAACGACTGTGTACACATACTGGGCCCCTTTCATGCGGCCTTCTATTTTGAGAGAAGCGATTCCCGTCGATTTGTAAAAAGACAGATAATCGATAGCACAGAGGTCCCGAGGCGAGAAAAAGTAGCCTTCGTCCGTATTTGCTGAAAATTTCCTCCTGCAAACTTGCGTGCATCGCCCCCGGTTTCCGCTTGCTCCTCCGAGAATGCTGCTTGCAAGGCAGTTTCCTGAAATACTATAACAGAGTGCCCCGTGAACAAATGTTTCGAGTTCTATAGTGGAATTTTTTTTGATTTTTGAGATCTCGTCAATGCTCAATTCTCTGGCCAGTACAACTCGCTTGAGGCCTATCTTTTGGGCAAACTTTACTCCTGCACTATTATGAATCGCCATTTGTGTACTTCCATGGAGATTTAGTTTAGGGAAATACTGGCGTGCAATACTTATGGCTCCAAGATCGGCAATAATAACAGCATCGATACCTATCTGATCAAGTTGATAAAAAACATGAATGAGAGGTTCGATTTCACTTTGTTTAAATTGAATGTTCAGTGTAACATAGACCTTGACATTTTTACTATGGGCATAGGGGACAAGGTATGCAAGCGTTTTAATTGTAAAATTTTTAGCACGCATACGGGCATTAAAATCGTTAAGGCCAAGGTAGATTGCATCAGCACCAGCTTTAATGGCGGAGTGAAATGCTTCGATAGAGCCTGCAGGTGCAAGTAATTCAGGTATAGAGATGGTCTGTTTTATAGTCATTTAGAATAGTTCTGAGAAAGAGTGCACAGTTAGATGTATCTGATTTGTATCTGTCCATAACACGCCACAAAATTCCCCGTAGAGATGGCCGGCTGGCCGTCTCTACGAAGGATTTTGGGGGTGATAATTTTCATGTTACTAAAATACAGCTGTTATGAACAGGAAACTAGTAATTACAGTTCGAGGTTAAATATATTTAAAGTAAAATGGGGAATCACCAAAAAAAATGATCTTTATAAGTAAATACAAAATTGAGAGTTACAGCGATGTGGAGATTCTTAATGGTATAGTATGTGCTTTAACTAATAAACATGAATACCATAACATTACACCTGTTAAAAATAGCACTCAATGGTTTAATGAGATTAGGGCCGAATTCAACGCGAAACAGTACAATTGATTCACTAATCATAAAAAAAACGTCGCAGACTAAAAGTACGCTCTCCAATGATTGGCAGTTAAGGGAGTTATACTCTGAAACCAGTAAACTAACTCACCGGTACTATTATCGCCAGGGGCCTTCTCCGCAAGCGCCGGTATTTCTGTTACTGCACGGTTTATTTCTGGATGGGAGATGTTTTGAAAAGATGCATTCACTTTCGCAGCGTTTTCAGCTTATCGCTTACGATCTCCCTGAATCCTCACCGATTTACAGAGGTGACATGAATGATTTCAAATTTTTAATAGATGACTTTCTTGATACGCTGAAAATTGATAAAGTATATCTCTGTGGAGTTTCTTTTGGCGGTGGGATCGCTTTGCGATATGCTGCTTCACATGCACGAAGGGTAGAGGCTCTTGTGCTCGTATCTACATTTATCATGAATATTACTTCTGATGACCGCAAAAAAAGCAGGGTATTAGCAAAAACGTTGCTTACTCAATCAGATAATAAACTCCAGTGGTTAGTAAATGGAATTATAAAAGTATCTTTTGCAGGCATCAGTAGAGATAAAAAACTTATAAGACACCTTTTGCATCTTAAACATATTGACTGGTATAAGCAGGTTGTTAAGTCAATAACCACATGTGAAGGTAGTGAAGATGCTTTGCAGGTGAAATGTCCGGTTCTTGTGTTAATCGGTGATAATGACAGAACGGTTAGAGAATCAAGAGCCCGATTAATTCCTACGTTAATACCAAATGCAGAACTACAAATCATTAAAAATGGTACACACTCAATGATGTATTTGCAGGGTGGTTTGATTGCAGATCGGATAGGTCAGTTTTGCAGTAGGTTAGATACAAAAAACGTTGCTTCTTTTTCAAAACAAGCCCAATGCTCATAATATCTTTTATGAAGACTCTATAAGCGATATCGGGAATTCATTTCTATTTTTCATGATAGTATTTTAGGACGAAATAAAACAGCTTTCACTTGCATTTCTGATAATTGTCATCTGAAATTAGAGATTTCTATATTATATAGAAGATGGTAGTTAACAATAGACTAAAAGGTTTTAAAAAAATGAACAGATTGTTGCGTTTGTATGATAAGAAGGTGATAAATGCTGAAAATAAAAATTTATTTATTTAGAAAATTAATTTTTTTCTTGCTCTGTGTCAAAAGGTACTTTATATTACGTATAGTGCAATGTAAACAGTCCTGTTTACCTGATATATTTGAATACTTTGCTGTTTACACGATTGTACAATTAACAGATTCACCCATTACATTGACAAGCTGTATTACCGTTCTTTGACATCATCACATCACAAATCAAGAGGGCTTTTGACAACTTGGCTGAATTTTTTTTTAAAGTATGAGTATAAATCATTGTAGTTCTGACATCACTATGCCCTAACAATTCCTGAACCTGACGGATATCATAACCTGCAGCAAGCAGATGACTTGCGTACGAGTGCCTGAGAATATGCGGTCTTACATGTTTATTGATATCTGCTTTGCAGGCTGCACATTTAAGCATACGTTGAAAGCTGGTTTCATGGACATGGTAAAGCCGGTTTTCTTTTGTTTCTTGAAGATAGGTTAATTCCTGTGCAGGAAAAATTGCCACTCTAATTCACTGACCACAGCAGGAGATTTTTACTCTATTTCAACAGGTATAAATGCACCGTCATATTCCTGTTCCAGATCTTTGTTATACAGATTACGAACATAGTACATCTGTTTGTTAATTTCAGGAATGGCATTCTCAGGTAAAGGTAAATACCTTGATTTTCCCCCTTTTCCAAAACAAACTGATAGCAATTTATTGTTGAGATTAAAATTATTAACTCTCAGATTTAATACTTCGCTAAGACGTAAACCACAACCATAAGTGAGTGCAGCAATAAGCGAGTAAGGTGGTTGAAGATGTCGTAAAAGGCTGCTGATCTCTTTTTGTGAAAGTATTTCAGGAACGGTTTTTCTTGTTTTTGCTCGTGGCGTCACGCACTGAAAGCCGGTTTCGTGGATATGGTACCGACGATATTCATTTGTATCTTTGATATGTATACGCTCTTGTATAGAGAAAAGATACTTTCATGCAAGTTCAAGAGTTAATCAGGTGATTTACGTTCAACTTCAGGAGGCATGATAACGCCATCAAAGTTATTCGTCATATTTATTGTGTAAACGTTGAAACATGCATAAATAAGAAAATGATTGCGAAATACAGACTCTGATTATTGCATGTTCAACTCAAATTTACTGACTCTGCGTTTGCGGCTATTGAGGAACAAGAATAAATTACATTCATTTACATCGCGAGATAAATAGTTTTCTGCATTCATATGAATATTTTTGTGTATTGGATTGTTTTTATTCCGAAACGCCTTTTCCAGTTTTGAATTGATTTAAATTTATAAACTTTCCTTTGATTAGAAATGGAGTGAAAAAATCTTATCTGTTCTGAATTCAATACTGTTTTAGAGAGCTGATCAGAAATTCAAAAATTATAACTATCCGCAAGTACAATAATAATACAAATTTAACTTACAAAAGGAGATTAGATGTTTCCAAGACAAATTTCTATAGTTTTTGTGATAATTTCACTATGTTTTATTTTCCTAACCAATTGTAATAACCAGTTGCCAACAAGTTCAACCATGGATGAAAAATCAACTATTAATGATGTTGCTTTCCATGCAGAACTGTTTAAGCAGCTTGCTGAACAAGGAAGAGATACAACTAAGATAACTGAGAATGGAGAATTTTTGTTTATTGAAGGAGATATTGCATTAAATAAAGAACCTCTTCGCCAAGCATACGAGAGATTCCATAGTAATAATAACTCAGGTAGTCTTAAAAAAACAAGTCAAAGAGGTATTGGATACGAGGATTGTAGTGGTTGGTGGTTATGGGAAACATGCATAAATTATGGGCCAATAGATCAAAATCATGTAGCTTTGATCACAGTTCGACTTGATATACCTGGCCTTCAGAATCAGCTTAACGATGCACTCAAAAACTGGAATTCATCCGGATCAAGTCTCTATTTCAGGCAAGTTTCTGGAGGGGCTGATATTGTCATATCTGAAACATCGGAACCATCAATGAATGGAAGCACTAACTACCTTGCATGGGGAGAATATGCTCACAATGGGCATACTGGTACTAGAATTCTTATTAGAAATAATACCGGTTCAGCTAATGATTGGCCAAATCGAAGTTATACAAACAATGTTCGAACTTTAACTCATGAACTTGGTCATACCGTTGGACTTGGGCATACGAATGTAGATGATGGTGGATCATATCATATAGATCGGACACCTAATAAGAATGACCCTAATAGTATTATGAACTCTTATTCTATTTCTCCATATCAATTAACTGACTGGGATAAAGTTGCTGTACGAATGCTATATCCTTTACCTCGTGATCCGGATCTTACATTTATGGGCGATGTAAACGGTGATGGGCGCAAAGATTTAATTATTATAGCCAATAGCGGAGTAAACGTAGCACTTGCAAATTCAAACGGACAAACCTTTGGTGCGTTAACTCTTTGGATTCACGAATTTGCACAGGATGGTGGATGGCAAAAAGGCTTTCATCCAAGAACAGTTGCTGATATTAATGGTGATGGAAAAGTTGATGTAATTGGTTTTGGAAATGGTGGTGTTACTGTTGCCATATCTACTGGAAATGGATTTATTTCACAAATGTGGAGCAACGACTTTTCCTATAATTTAGGTTGGAGAGTTGAAAGTCATCCCAGACTCTTGGCTGATGTAAACGGTGATGGCAGAGCAGATGTTGTTGGTTTCGCAAATGATGTGACAGTTGTTGGTTTATCAACAGGAAACAGTTTTACCTCAAGTACCTGGACAAGTGAATTCTCCTATAATTTGGGTTGGAGAGTTGGAAGTCATCCCAGACTCTTAGCTGATGTAAATGGAGATGGCAGAGCAGATGTTGTTGGTTTTGCAAATGGTGGAACAGTTGTTGGTTTGTCAACAGGAAGCAGTTTTACCTCAAGTACCTGGACAAGTGATTTCTCCCATAATTTGGGTTGGAGAGTTGGAAATCATCCCAGACTCTTAGCTGACGTAAATGGTGATGGCAGAGCAGATGTAGTTGGTTTCGCAAATGGTGGGACAATCGTTGGTTTGTCAACAGGAAACAGTTTCGCCTCAAGTACCTGGACAAGTGATTTCTCCTATAATTCGGGTTGGAGAGTTGAAAGTCATCCCAGACTCTTGGCTGATGTAAATGGTGATGGCAAAGCAGATGTTATTGGTTTTGCGAATGGTGGAACAATCGTCGGATTGTCAACAGGCAGTAGCTTTAACTCCTCAATGTGGATTGCTGACTACTGTTATAATATTGGTTGGAGAGTCAATGATCACCCCAGAATGATGGTTGATTTGAACAATGATGGAAAATCAGATGTCTGTGCTTTGGGTTATAATGAATTTCTAATTGGGCAATCAACAGGTTCTCAATTTAATTCTATTCTGGCTTATCAATATAAATAATTATAAATTGAAATCCGAATAATTCAGAAATTTGGCGCGATCCTGAATTCTGTGCCGAATTTCTGAACCCTCCGATACAAAATAAAGCTATAGATAAACAAAGTTTAGTAAACAAGACGCACAGGTGCGCAGACTGTGTGGACAATCAATCAATAACGCAATGTGTGACATGGTCCTCCTGGACCATGGCTTGATTTATTAATATAAGTATCCTGTCCATCCTGAAAATCCAGGATATTTGATTCAAACAAAGTATAAGTTGAGTATAATAACCCATAATTTAATGACATGGTGTGTGGAACGGAAAGACCGGTGATTGTATCCACCACGCAGCACATTGCGTCATTGTACCGACACTTTTTAAAAACACCATACATCAGAAATCCTATCTCTGATTTTTACTATTCTGCCAAATACGCGAAGAACAACACAATTTATTAATGATAGAAAGTTTACTGCAATGCGTACATGGAAACATGTCATATCCGTAATATTGTGAACTGGATGAGGAGAGCCAAAATCTTCTCAGGGAGTACTTTAGAAAAATCTCTTACTCAACACACGGGCAACCCCAACGCATCACGAAATCGTTCCGCCATATTTAGTAGTGAGGTTCCGTTTTCTTCGATTACATTCTTTGATAATGATCATCCGTTAAAGTCTTCTCTCTAATATCGGATTAAACTAAAAAGAAATAAAGATACGGAAAAAAACAAATAGTTAGTAAAATTATAATTGACCAGATGAATTTTCTTGAACAAAGAATTTTATGATACGGTGCAATAAATAAAAGGACTATTGGAAAAAGCGCAGTAAATAAATACCGTCCTTCCGGATTACCCCACTTCAATTGTAAATTAATGTAAGCAAGTATTGACAGTAACAGTAAAAAATTGACTTTAAACACATTGTAAGCTCTACTATATTTTAGTGACCATCGAAAATATAGTATCGTTTGAATGCTAACAATTAAGATTCCAATCAATGTAAGAATACGTTGTCCTATACTTTGAGTAACGTGCTGCATTGGAAACCAAAAATATCCAACAGCACCCCTAAACATTAAATAAAGATGATACCCAAATGGAATTGTTTGTTTTTGAACCGGGCCAAAACCTACTTCCATTGCAAGCAAGGAATTGTAAATATGCAAGTTTCTCAAATACCACGGTAAAGCTAATAATGATGCAATTATAGCTGCGGCTATTAAAATATATGCCTTTCTTTTTTTACCCTGAAAGTAATCAAATAATGACACACTAAGAGTAAATACAATTAAAATTAGATTCGATGTTTTTGTTAGCAAAGATAATGTTAAAACACTGCTAATAAGAATTAAATGTTTCAGATTTGGTTCTTGCTTTTCAAATTTATAACATAGATATAATAATAATACCGGAAATAACCAACTCAATGAATCATTAGAACATATTGATGAAAAATACGATGGAGAAAGTAAGTACATCGTCAATGTTACTGCAAATAAACCAAAAATGGGTGGAAATCCGAGCAGTAAAATCAATTTGTAAATGAAATATACAGTTAATAACCCGAAAAATAAAGAGATAAGCCTGCAAAACACTAGCGCAGTTGAATTTTCAAAAAACATTGCAAAAGGTGAACAAATTAAGTAATAAAGTGGAGGTTGATAATACTCAAATTCATTTTTTATAAACGCACTGTCATCTTGTGTAGACATTTTCTGAACTGGAAAGGTTTTATATTCAGCGAGAAATTTAACATAATTGAAATGTGATGGTTCATCATTCAAACCTTCTAACTTCATCTCGACTTTCTGACCGTATGGCAGTTCAAATACAAAAAACACTCTAATTGCAACAGCAACTATAATAAACAGGAATAAAAAAATTCTTAATTTGTATTTTAGTATTTCAGTTATCATTTTTAAAAATCTCTAGTAAATAATAATGTATAAGGAACAGACCCATAGAAAAATAATGAAAATGAGAGGAAGATCCGTGAGCATCGTTATCTCAGGTCTCTCACCTTCTTCTTTTTTGTGAATTAAATACAGGTATCTAAAGATTCCAAACATTACGAATGGAATTGTAAAGATAAGATTCTTGGTGCCGATTCTCTTTACCGTCTCATCAGAAATGGTATATAGGATGTACGCTATAAACGTAGATGATGTTACTACTGATATCATCTGATCAAGCAGGTATGGTGAATATTTTGTCAAGACTTTTCTTTGTAAATGTGAGTTTCCTGGTACAGAAGTCAACTCACTTCTTCTCTTGCTCAAACTCAAAAATAATGCTAATAAGAAAGTGCATATTAATAACCAAGAAGACATTTCAACATTAAGTATTTCGCTTCCAGCAATTACTCTTAAAACAAATCCTGTAGCAATTACCATTACATCTACTATAACTACATTTTTTAATAGTTTTGTATAAGCTAATTGCAAAATAAAATAAGTGGACATTACCAAAAAGAAACTTATACCTTGTCCCCATGAAAACACAATGCTTACCAAAAAAATTATAAGAGCAAAAACAAGTGCTATATTCGGTTTCAACTGTCCACTGGCGATTGGCCTTTTTGATTTAAATCTATGTAAAGCATCGTTTTTTCTATCCTGAATGTCATTAATAATATAAATAGAACTGGTCAGTAAACAGAATAAACTGAAGGCTATAGTACTTTTAAGAAGCAGAGGAGGATTTTTTAAATTTGAAGAAAATAGAAGTGGAGCAAAGATTATCAGATTCTTTATCCATTGCTTTGGTCGGGAACTAATCACAAGTAATTTTACTAACTCTAAAAAGCTAAACACTATCTGACTTCTCATAAAGCAATATATAAACTTTCTGGTCTTAAGATTCGTATCGTGATTGAATTAACCATGATTGATTCAGGTATAATATCTCAGTTAATTCAAGAATCGATAGGTATTCATTGTCACAAGTGAGATACCTTGTATTTTAAAATTAATCTATACTATAGAATCGTTAAAGATTATTTCTTAATATACTATATAGAAAAGTAAAAGGCCTCCACTTGTAATAACATTCGCATCAATCCCGTTTGAAATCAAATATTTAATTGCAGGCAAATGGTCCAAATGAATTTGCTTTCGGGGCACAAATGATAGAAAAGTAAAAGGCTTTCAGCATTCCTCAGTAGCTGTTTTCTGTCAGAAAACATTATTTATTTATAATTTGTATAATTTAGGTCTGATTTATTCATTGAATTTTATATTAATTGTAGTTGCAACCTATTGACTTCAGCTCAGGGGTGTTTATCAGTCTACTGTCTTTATAATTCATTGTTGATTTACTTTTGAATGTAAATTTGTATCTTATAGGGATATTTATCTATGAAAGTTATTGTAATCATTTAGATAAGGAGATCTTATGCAAAGTATATGTTTTTTTATTATAATATTCTCAGGGAAATTTTTGCAGATCTTTTCCCGGCTACAGAAGGTAATCAATGGGTTTTCCGCTTTACGAGTTATCAGTCATGGATGGGAATATGGGCATCAGATTCAGGTATTGTGTATTGGAAAATAATTGGAAAAGAAAATTCTGATTGTACAAATTCAAATAGCGTAGAAAACAGGATCACTATAAAAATAGAGCAGAGAAAAGAAATTTACAAAATCGTTTCTGCTGGATATTACTCATCTTCATATTATGACTCTATATTTACAGCACCAAAAGTACTTACTGATACACTTACTTTTATAGATTCAGGTTCAATTATTTACAATAGTAAAGATAGTTGTCAGTTATTACTACACACGATAAATAATCACGAAAAGTATCTTCTAATCAAAGATACAACCTCTTTGTACAGAGGAAAATCAATTTCAACAACGAAGATTAATCGAATATTTTCTGATTCGATTCAAAAGTGCGATAGACCAGTATACTTTATCCTTGGCGAGGACATTGGTCCTGTCAGCTTTCATAACGGAGAAAGCCTTTGTGTCTTTGATGTATCCTTTAGCGTAGGTTTTACTTTGATAGATTATTCTCTGAAAAATACAGCAATTACAAATAAGTATCAGAAGCAACTTTTACCTCACATCATTAACAACAATATCATATCATTACCTGCTGAGTATCGGAATGCTAATTCCAGTGCAGAAATATTACAGATAAATGGAAAATGTGTCTGGAAAAAGAGGTTAAATAAAGATTCACAATTGGTATTACCTGTTAATAATTTAGGTGCAGGTTTTTATTTATTGAGAATCCCGTCAGCCGGTAAACCAATTATGTTTGAGAGTTTTGTTGTTGACATGAAGTAACTTGTTTCCTCATCAGAATTCGGATATTTAATGTCGAACTGTAATTTAACAGAAAGCACGACAGTCCAATAATTTGCAATTGGTGTGTCTTGCAAGGCACGGGGTATTAGCAGGTGAAAGTCCTTTCATGGCAATCACCAGAGAGCCATGTAGTCAACTTCCATTGTATCGGAGTGAAGAATGTCTGAATCTGGATGGTCAGTATAAAAATGAAAATAAAAATTATTGAAATAATTGAGTCTCTTTCTTATCCTGTAGAACCGGTAAAACCAGGATATCCTGATTCAGGCAATGTATTTTCCAAAAACACAATTGTGCAGCCATGGTGTAAGGAACGGCAAAGCCGATTTATACTATCCACCACGCATCACATTGCGCCATTGTACAGACGGGATTTGGTACTTCGCATCAATAAAATTATTGGTACAGAAAAATGTTAAAAAGCCGCAAAAAAAGTATTTTGCTTGTGATAGAAAGTTTATCCGTTATTTTATTCGTAAATAAATTTTATCACCGGACGAAATAACTAAAACGCACGGTGCCCAGGCCGCGTGAATAATCAAGAAAGCTTGAGTGCCATGGTCCCTCTGGACCATGGCTTAATACATAACCGATTTCCTGTTTATCCGTAAAATCCAGAATACATAGCTTAGATAATTAACGATCGACACAATAAGACAATTGTACCGCATGTGTAAGGAAGCCCGATCCAAATCGGGTATAATACTATCCACCACGCATCACATTACGCCATTGTACAGACGGAATTTGGTACTGCGCATTAATAAGGTTATTGGTACAGAAAAACGTTAACAAGCTGGCAAAAAAGTATTTTGCTTGTGATAGAAAGTTTAGCCGTTATTTTATTCGTAAATAAATTATATCACCAGACGAAATATTTAAAACGCTTAATCTATTTAATTCCGCTAAGATTTAAGCGCATTAACCACATTACTAAACTATAAACCTTGGAGGATCTCGTGACAAAACAGTTACTCCGCGCTCTTTGTGTCGTGGTTTGTTTCAGCGTTAGCACTATCTACGCTGGACATAACCGGAACGATTTTCTTTCAGACCACAATTATTGCAAATCAGATCAATCAAAAATTAAAAAATTTGAATCTGCAATGGATGCCTATATTACTCAACAAATGGAGATGAATAACGCGAGCGGACTATCGATAGTTGTTGTTGATAACAATAGAGTAATCTATCAGAAAGGTTTCGGGTTTGCCGATAAGGAGAAAAATATTGCGGTAACAGATTCCAGTCTCTTTCATATTGGTTCCATAACAAAACTCTTTACTGGAATAGGTATCATGCAACTTGTCCAGAGAGGGTTAATCAATATCGATGCGCCTATACAAAGATATATTCCCGATTTTTCGGTCAAGTATCATATGTTTACACGCTGTCCAGTTACCGTTCGATCGATTATGGCTCATCAGTCAGGGCTTTTCGGAGATAAATTGTCAAACAGTATTGATATCAGTTATCCCGCTGAAGACTACCGGTTGTATCCTGAGTATGCACAGAATGAATATGCCGCCTATCTCCCTAATACTATCACATCCTACTCGAATTTTGCCGTATCACTGCTTGGTTTGATTATTGAAAGGGTTTCCGGGCAGAAATATGAAGACTACGTTTATAATAATATTCTATCACCGTGCGGAATGGTGGAATCCTCGTTTGATCCTGTGATCGATCATGAATCATTGCTTGCGAAAGGGTACAATCCCAGTGGCGAATTGAGCCCCTATCTTTATATTGCAGATAATCCAGCCGGTTTTCTTGCGTCAAGCAGCAGAAATATGGCAAGTTTTATAAAAATGATACTCGATAATGGAAAAGTCAGGAACAACCAAATTCTGTACCCATTTACTTTAAAATATATGTATACACCGCACAGCATTTTCCTGCCCATGAATCTTTTTGACAGGTACTTCAGTCCCTATAATTTCGGATTGAGCTGGATGCTTGAAAACGGGAGTTTCGATTATCTGGGTCAGGTTGTCGGACATGGTGGCAATGTCAGCCAATATAACAGCAAATTACTTATTGCAAAAGATGTGAACCTGGGCATTTTTGTAACCGCCAACAAGCAGGACTTCTATCCCGATCAGATCGCATACTATGGTCTCATTAAAGCTGCGGAGATTTTCAGAAACCTTAAAAAACCGGATCTTCCAGGCGTACCACATACAGCCACGGTACCAGATTTCCAGAAAAAATTAATTTCAGGTTCTTACTGTATCCTCAACGATATTCCGCTTGATCTCTATTTCGAAAACGATACCCTTTATTTCCAAAGATCGCATGCAGTACGTATACCGATGGTCTATCATGCTGATGACTGGTTCTCTTTTAATATTGACGGAGCGGTCATTCCAGGTATCCGTCTGGGAGTACGGTTTCTCAAGGGCCAAAAAGTCCTTTGTGCAGAGAGCAGAGATGAATTTGCGATATCGAGACAAGTTATCGGTAATGCTCTCTCAAAGAGAGATACGCTTCCTGCACAGGTAGATGATATCCTTGGAATATACTCCGATGCAGCAAGCGGCTACCCTGAATTGAGCATTTATATAGACACCCTTTCACAATCAAAAATCAGAGTGTTGACAGTACTTAGCCTCCTGGATAATACATCATTAATTTTAAAACCTGCAGAAGACAATACCTTTATACTTCAGGGAATGGGGCGGGGAGCACAGGAAACGGTATATCTTAAAGGTGATACTGCAAACTATGGTGGATACAAGTTCGTCAAATTCAAGCAGATTGCCGGAAGCAGTGATTTTGCACGGTCTTCAGTACCGGAAGCATTATCAAAATCATCTATAAAGCTGACTGCACCTGAGGATGTGATCAGTAATCTGAAGAAAGCCTTGAAAAAGAGTAACCTCTTTTAAAGTATCATTCACCCTTCTCCATTTACATGGAGAAGGGTGTTCCATTACCGCTTCGTTCTGGTGATCGCTATACAAAGGAACTTCGCACCAAAGGGTAGATGAAAAAAATAAATCAAATGTCTTCTGATTGAGAACAGAAAATCCAATCTAAACATTCCAGTTTATGACATATCATCCATAATATAATTTACTTTCAATTTTGATCATTTACCGATATCGGTGAAGTTATTACTATTTGTTCGGAGGAAATATGAATCTTACAAGAATTATCATCCTGCTCATTTCGCTAACTCTATTTGTGAACAGATCCTCTTCGCAAGCTGCTTCGAAAGACAGTTCGAGTAGTGTGCAAACACAATCACAGAATAAAGAACAGGAAGTAAAGTTAAAGAGAATACTTGTAGAGTCAATTGACTCCAATGATCTCTATGGGGCGACTTTTGCCCTTGGGTCCGGTGATGGTCACCTTCTATTGACAGCCTCAGCGGGAACCATGAATACCAATACGCAATTTTCTTTAGCGAGCATTACCAAACTGTTCACCGGAGCAGTGATCTTCAAATTGCGGGAAAAGAACCTTATCAACCTTGATGATAAGATCTGCAAATATCTTGGAAGAGAGATCCTTGACAGTATCGACATTATCGACAACGTTGATTACTCAAAAGAGATCACAATCCGGCAGCTTTTGTCTCATACATCAGGTTTGCCTGATTATTTTACCGAAGGTGCAGGGGGAGAGAAGAGCAAAGAAAATATTCGAAAAGAAAGAGATATGTCTTATACAATAAAGGACATCCTTACTGATTTAAAACACCTCAAACCTCATTTCAAACCTGGTGAACCTGGAAAAGCATTTTATTCCGATGGTAATTATCAGCTTCTTGGATTGATTATTCAAAAGGTAACCGGTAAAACTCTCCCTGAATTGTATCGTGAATATATTTTTCAGCCGCTCAATCTGAAAAACACCTATTTACTTGAGCCTCATATGAAAGATGGCTTTGCACCGTTTTACTACCAGCACAAACCGCAATTGCGTCCTAAGTTCATTGCCTCCGAAGGGCCTACTGGCGGGATGATTTCGAATAGTAATGATATGATGATCTTTCTGAAAGCATATTTTACTGGTAAACTTTTTCCCAAAAGCTATCTGGATGAAAATAAAAACTGGAATCCGATTCAATTTGTACCGCTGAAGTATGGAACAAATCTGATGAAGATGGGAAATATGATCGGTCATTCCGGTTCTACAGGAACTGTCGCGTTTTATATTCCTGAGAATGATCTTTTTATTGTTGGAGCGACCGGGCAGCTTGATTCGAGGAAAACATTAATGTTAACAATTAAGATCTTACAGACATTGAATTATACATTTAGGATGTAATGTTTAAAATAGCGAGATAATTCGAGAGTGAGACAATTTATCTCACTTTGACACTCTCACTCGTACTCACTTAATCTGCAACAGGCAGCTACACTGTAAATAATATACCCGGTCACAGTACAGTTCACTTAGTATTTGGTGAGGCTTACTGGATGGCACCGGTATCAATTGACAATAAAATATCGAAAAAAGTTTATTCCGGATTATTTCAGGTATACGTGCCGCGAAATTATTAAAATTCGCAGAGTAAAAATAATTAACATATTTATAAGAAGTATCATACGCAGCTGTCCTCTGATAATTGCAATAAGCATTGGTTATAACTACAGACAAGCCACAATACCATCAGATCAGAATTTATGATGCATCAGGAAGACAAATCTTATCTACTCAAGCAACTGAGCGGATTGTTATTAACAATTATAACTTTACTATATGCCCGATAATTCTTTTAATTGTTAATTTTATTTTTCTTATTCTTTCTGCTTTCGCCATTTTTTGTGCTGCATCAAAATCCGGATCAGGAACTGAATGGCCAAATGCCCATGGTACATACGCTCCATTGTGTACATATTGCCTATATAGATCCTGAGATAAATCAAAGTCGTGGTTGCAAATCCACCAATAAGCTTTGCTTAACATAGCAACATATGCTTGAGAGCGTGGCGGGACCTGAGATGCTGCATTGTGAATATAGTCAACTGCAAGATAGCGATAATGAAATCGCTTGTTGGGGCCAACTTGATATTTGCGCAATCGGTTGTATTCTTCTGAAGTAATATAGTCGCTATGTGCTATGCTATAGTCGGTACAACCTAATGAATACACACCCCAAAAAGTACGGTAATCAGGATCGAGCTCATATCCTAATAACTCCATGCCATCATATCGTGCGAGTACAGCTGTTTTATACCAGTAAGACGCGCTCTTTACACCTTTTGATGCTTTTGCTTTCTGGTAATACTCAATGTACCGTTTAGCTTTTTCTTTTATGCGGGTATCATCGAAGTATTTTAGCGCATCTTTAAAATGCTTTTCACGAAGTAAACGCCGGGCTAAGAGGTAACGAAGAACAGCAGATGAGTTTTCTGAAAACTCATAAGAATCAACTTTTAATGAATCATTATTTGATAATTTGACATTTTCATCAACAAACCTTTTTAGATCGTCAACTGTTAATATTTTTTCAGCAACATATGCAGCATCAATCCAATGTTCAGGTGATGACTTATAGAGTAATTCCATAGCTGTTTTAAATTCATTTTTTGAAAGATTTAAAGCACTGAGCTCTGCCTGGACTCTATTTATTGCGCTTTCGTATCCGTAACCAATACCTTTATAAATTGTTGCATTGTTAGTTTGAAAGTATATAATTGCTTCATGGTAATTTTTCGCGGCACTTGTTACATTACCTTTATGTAGATCTAATTTTGCACGTACCCACCATGATAACCCTGTGTTAGATTTTTTGCACATTCTTTCTGCAAGATCGTATCTTCCGGCACGATACGCCGCAGCAGCAAGCCTATCAATTCCAGTGACAAGCTTGAGGTTAGAGTGCTCTACAATATCAATAATGTGCAAAAACTTTTTTGAACTTACCGAATCGGACCACTCCTCTGATTCGTTAAATACATTGTTGTAGCAATATAAATAGGCAAAGAGTAGCTTTTGACATAGTGTATCAGGTAGTGTTTTAGTTAACAGTGAATCGTCAGAGATGATTTTCCGTGCGACAAAGATAAGTGATGAAACACCTGATTCCGATCCTTGTGCAGCTTGCTCAGCATAAAGAGAAATAGCTTTTGGGTAGTTATCACTTTTCAAATAAATACGAGCTTCTTCGCCGAAACTTGCTACTGCCAGTTTTAATGAATCAATCGCCCCTTGCAAAGCGATGGCTCTGACCGATCTAAATGCCTTTATAGCGTTTACAGTATCACCAATAGCATCGTAACAACGTCCAGTCATGTATTGTGCCCATAGTCCTGCTTTTTGGCGATGTTCCTTTGGTAATTTCCGTACGATATCGAAACGCTTTATTGCTTCTTCAAAGTCATTACTATAATAAGCAATTACTCCTGCAGTGTAGCTTCGAATTTCTTCTGGTAAACCAGTTCCGGCATTATAAGCATTTTCAGATTTACGTTCAAGACGCATTTTTTGAATAAGTTCTACCCCGTTTTTACCAAACCACAATTCTTCAATTTTCTCACGTGATTTGATGGGATCGTAATTCCAATAATAAGCTTGATCCGGAATAAATGTATCTTTTGGGGGAGGTAATAGATGAGATGCTTCAAATGCAAAAGTACCATCAGGCAAGTATTTTAATGTAGAGCTTCTATCTACAAGTAATTGCTCGGGAAAGAATGGACCACACGCATAAATTGAAAATCTTATCAGTCCAATCAGGATGAGAATTAATACACAATTATTTACTTTCATGAATAGTTATCTCCTTTATACTATCGCATTTAAGCCATCCAACAGGAATGGTATGACCAGCTTTTATCTTGAGTGGCGATAATAAAGTGAATCGAAGTGCATGCTGCACTTTTATTATTGAGAAATTTGATAAGGGTTCTTCTATGCTACAATTTACCGCTGATACGTCAATAGAGGAGATCTTTGCATCGATGTTGCCCTCATTTTTCACTTTCAGATCGAAAATCCCGTTTTTTCTTTCCGATATAATTTTTAAATGAGAATATAATTTCTCATTATTTACAACCGAAAGCAAGGTTGGTAGTGCCCATGAGCGCCTATCTTCTATTACTGGTAATCTGAACCAGACATAACCTTTTAATTTTTTTAATGACTTTCTGTTTATCTTCTGTATCATATCATGTAATATCACTGGATCGACTTCACATTCTTTAGCGTTTGAGCGATTTCTGAAAGTTCTGACAATCTCATTTTCAACCGAGACAGCTTTACCACTCTCATCAAATTGAATAAGTGAGCTATACGCGGGTAATGCCACACGAAAAGGAACGGGTGTTATGGAGTTATATCGTAGGATATTATTAAAAGCAAATTTATTGTTAAAAATACCATTTTGTGGACCAATTACTGAGTGTACCTGTAAAACTGAATAGTTACACTCTATAAGCACCAGAGGTAAATTGGGTTCGTTTATCCATGAAGGAAGAGCTGTTATAGATAAAGATAAATTACTATCGATCGATTGCCTTATTTTGTGTAAGGCAACTGCGTAGCTGGATAATTTTGAACTTGCACAATCATAATCAATTTCAATTCCCTGAATAGGTACATTCTTCTCTTTAATCTGTTTAATAATGGTATCAATATGAAGTATTACTGTATTCCAGGATGAATCAGGTGATTGGCCATTTATTCTGAAAACGGGGATGATTTTGCACTGATTGGAAACTAAAAAGGAATAATCCGGATTGATATCGATAATTTTGCCGTTAAGTTCCATTTCAGAAACAAGTATATGTAGTACAGAAAACTCAGAGTGTGAATGTAATATGGAAGAGTCAATTGACGGTGTCCAGACTCGCTGCCAAATATAAACGTGATGATCAAACGAAGTAATGGATTTATCATTAATACAGGAATTCAAAAAAAGAGATACTGCTATTAGTAAAACAAAGCGCTTAATGGAGCATACGATCATCGTTTTTATAACCTAATGTGTATTTATTAGAGGTGAAGCATATGAAATAGTCAAAACACTTGTAATGGTTTTATCTACATTTTAATACAGTAATGAGATTCTAAATATATTTGTTTATCCAGGCAAATCTGAAATAAATGATGTTCAGGAATTGTTGGGGAGTACCGTGTCCATTGGGACTGTCCGGAACCTTCCTGAGCAGGTGCCCCGCATCACGTAGTAGTTGCCCGTATTTCCTTAATAGTTGCCCTGCCTGCCTGAGCAATTGCCCGTGCTTCCCAAACACATGCCCGACCTTCCTGAGTAGTCGCCCCATCTTCCCGAACACTTGCCCGGCCTTCCTGTGATATCGCCCGATTAAAAAGAATCTGTAAAAATCAAAAAAAATGAGAAATTATCAAATAATACTCGATTGTAATGGAAAAGACAGAGCTGAATAGAAATTCCCCTTATCGGACCAGATACAATTTGACTCTTGGATTACCTCGTAATGCCAATCTGCCGAATAATCTGATCTCCTTTATAATGGCTTTCAGCTGATTGATAGCTTCGTTGCGTTGTGTATACAGCGTCGAAAGGGATGGATGATTGAGTGTATGCTGTGTTACTCTTTGCAAAAGCTCATTTGACATTTGACGGGCTTTTGCAATCAGTTCACTATCAATAGGTAGATCCGGACATCTTTTCATCTTGCCTTCAGCAAGAATTGCAAGGTCAAGCAGATCCTGGGAGATATCGACTGATGCACGTTTCCGTGAAAGCCCGGATATTGAACGGTTCAATTCTACAATGTTAAAAGCAGTATTCAATGCTTCACGTAAGGCTGTTCGGATTTCTATACATTCAGACCTGAATTGGTCAAGTGTTTTTGTCGCGCAGCGGTAATCATCTTTATACAAGTAGTATTGTACATCCAGTTTTTCGACTTCCTGTGCCATTAGTAACAACTGTTGTATCTTGTCCGGATCGAAACCGGCTTTGGTAAGCGTATCAAAATCACTTTCGATGTGTGCCTTCAGGTCATATGCATCCTGAATCAGCGTGGCGATACTTACTTTGCGGAATCCCTGAGTGTTTTTCATGAGGGGGCAGCTCTTTTCCTATTGTGATGATACTTGTGATGATTACTTTATCCTACTATAAATAATTGTTGCTATTCTTTTTTGCTGTCACATTTTAGAAAATACCCGCTTTGCCAGAGCGGATACAATCATCTTCTTAAATTTCAGGGTAGGGGATTTTAGAAGAAGATCGTGAGTTAAGTATGCCGGTCTGCACCTTTCCTTTCGACATAGTTTGTGCTATAAATTGTTTATAGAAAATTTCTTATAAGGAGTGTGCCCTGATCACCCTTGACCATGTTTAGTTTCATTTGTAATACAGCTCCACATAGATATTTACTTTAATTGTGTAGATTTACTGTTTGTTTATATTATGTAAAAGCACGGTCCGGGCATGGTCCAGGGGGACCATGGCACCCGGTGTTATCATTGTTTACTTTATTTCACACAGGATACCCGTGCACATTGCGTCATTGTGCTGTACGAGTTTGGTGAAGATTTTAAACGAAATTAGCATGCCAGAGTGTGCCATGGTCGCCCACGACCATGTTTAGTTTCATTTGTAATACAGCTCCACATAGATATTTACTTTAATTGTGTAGATTTACTGTTTGTTTATATTGTGTATGTAAAAGCACGGTCCGGGCATGGTCGAGGGGGACCATGGCACCCGGTGTTATCATTGTTTACTTTATTTCACACAGGATACCCGTGCACATTGCGTCATTGTGCTGTACGAGTTTGGTGAAGATTTTAAACGAAATTAGCATGCCAGAGTGTGCCATGGTCGCCCACGACCATGTTTAGTTTCATTTGTAATACAGCTCCACATAGATATTTACTTTAATTGTGTAGATTTACTGTTTGTTTATATTGTGTATGTAAAAGCACGGTCCGGGCATGGTCGAGGGGGACCATGGCACCCGGTGTTATCATTGTTTACTTTATTTCACACAGGATACCCGTGCACATTGCGTCATTGTGCTGTACGAGTTTGGTGAAGATTTAAACTAAATTAGTATGCCAGAGAGTGCCATGGTCGCCCACGACCATGTTTAGTTTCATTTGTAATACAGCTCCACATAGATATTTACTTTAATTGTGTAGATTTACTGTTTGTTTATATTGTGTATGTAAAAGCACGGTCCGGGCATGGTCGAGGGGGACCATGGCACCCGGGTGTTATCATTGTATACTTTATTTCACACAGGATACCCGTGCACATTGTGTCATTGTGCTGCCAGGAAACGAAAATGTAAACGAAATTAGCATGCCAGAGTGTGCCATGGTCGCCCACGACCATGTTTATTTTCAATTGTAATACAACTTCACACAAATAATTGCTCAATAGTGTAGATTTACTGTTTGTAGATTTTGTATAAAAGCACGGTCCGGGGGACCATGATACCCGTGCCAGGAAACGCCTCAAAGTTCCATGGATTGCCAGCAGTAAGATCCTGGTCATCTGCTATCTGAAAGACAACGCATTGGTGGTTAGGTAACGGTATAAAATATCGCCTTCTTTGTTGGTGGTGCTAATCATTCGAGTAAGGCTGAAGGGACAACGGGAAATATATTCCAGCAAACGTTGCATCCCATCTCTATCCTCTTGCTCGATAATTGATTGCCGAGTTATTTACACTGAAGCCATACTATATCGCTAGACAATTAACAATCGCCAAGGAAAAAAAGATCAGTAAAATCAGCACATCAAATCATTATAAAATTTGACAATCTATCGGTTTTAGCGTAAATTAACTCCGAAAAGCCATATGTGAAAAATGTTTGACGCCTCATAAATTTCCGTTAATGGTGCTTTAAGGAAAACCAGTATGATTGTCCCAAACGTGAAGCGCTATTCTGCCTATATTTTTTCGATAATCGCGTTGCTGTGGAGTAACGTTGCAGGACAGGAAAATTACAGTACATGGAAACATTCCCTTAACATCTACATTAACACCTCATCCTCGGGAGTACCAACAACCATTGTACTCAAACAATTCCCAATTCTGATCAGACTTGATAAATCTAATTTTCCTTTTTTTGATTCAGTCAAAACCGGTGGTGCCGATATCAGGTTTTCAAACAGTGCCGGTGACCATCTGCCTTATGAAATTGAACGATGGAGCAATAATGCCGGTCCAAACGATACAGCTGAAATTTGGGTAAGGTCCGATTCAATTCTCCCCAATAAACAGTTACAATACATTGTCCTATATTGGGGAAAGAGCACCACCGCTGATAGTTCAAATGGCGCAAACGTCTTCATGAAATCGAACGGATACACTGGTGTATATCATCTATCCGAAAATGATAAGAGTGGTGTCGGAACTGCCAATTACTATAAAGACGCCACCGGGTTACATCATGGTTATGATAGTATCAAATCAAATACAGATAATAGCGGCTATATTGGACGAGGCCATAAATTTGGCGCTGGAGATGCCATACCTACCGGTGCATGGAACCCATCAGATGAAAAAATGACATTATCAGCATGGGTTAAATGGGATGGAGATACGACTTATTGGCAAGCTATTATTTCCAAACGCAGCAAAGCAGGTGTTTACTGGGAACTTAATTATTCTTCCAATACAATTCCCAAAGGTATTAGTACTTATAATGGCAGCACAGAGTTTAGTTTCGGCGGGTCGATGTTCTCTGCAAATCAGTGGCACCATGTCGCACTATCCTCTACAAATGGAAAGACAAATGAGACTGTATTGTATGTCGATGGTGTAAAAATTGGTGATACGACAATGTCCTGGGGAAGTCAAACTGCAGCAGATATAATCATTGGAAATACAGACAGCTACCGTTCCGGAACCGAGGGACCTGATTCGGGTGGTTCACACTGGCGAGGGTATCTTGACGAGGTTCGCATTGAAAATCAAGCTCATAGCAATGAATGGATAAAGCTTTATTATCAAAATCAGCGGGCAACCGGACAGAAGGTACTTACATTTCGTTCCAAACCTATTATTACACTTGAACCTGCAAGTATGCAGTTTAAGGCTCTTGATACCGCAACATTCAGTATCGGTACCTTTGGCGATTCTTTAAACTGGCAATGGTATCAAAGCACTGATGATATAACCTGGAGCATCGCGCCTGGAAACTCTAAAGATTCAATCTACCGCTTTAAAACATCACTTGCTGATTCCAATACACATTATCGCTGTGTAGTTTCTAATAAACTTGGAAGTGATACAAGTATCGTGGTACACCTTGATTTGTGTAAACCGGTGACTTTAACAGCACAACCTGCAAATGCTCTTGACTGCCCTGCAGGAAAGCTGGTTACATTCACTGTTGCTACAAATGATACGACACATAAATTTCAATGGGAAAACAGTTCTGATGGTGTAACGTGGATTTCCATAAAAGATGCCAACTTACCATCTTATAGCTTTACAGTACAGACAACAATGAAAAACGGTAAGTACCGATGTAAGGTCATATCAAAATGTGACAGTGCCTACAGTGATGCCGCTAATTTTACAATGTGCATACCTGTTACACTTACTTTAAAACCAGTCAACCAGGCAGTTATCGAAGGTAGAACTGCAACATTTACAATCAGAGCAAGTGGAAATGACGTAAGTTATCAATGGTATGCCAGGAAAAGCGTTACAACTGGCTGGCTTCCAATTCCAAGCGCTATTGATTCATTTTACAGTATAATAACCAGAATAGAGGATAACGGATCACTATTCCGGTGTGTTGCGAAAACAGTATGTGATTCAATAAAAAGTGATTCAGTGATGCTGACTGTGTTCAAAAAGGTTCGGGCATCATTTAATGTATCGGATACTGTCGGACAAGCACCACTTTCGGTTGTCCTGACTGATTCATCAACAGGTGATATTACCAGCTGGAAGTGGTCTTTTGGGGACAACTCTATTGACTCAAGTGTCACTTCATCAAGCCCGGTACACATGTACAAAGATCCAAACACTTATATAATAAAACTTATAGTCAAGGGCCCCGGTGGTATTGACAGCATGACCAAAACGATCAGAGCTTATCCGACAGAGGGCAATCCTTTCATGATGAGCGGCAGGATGATAGCTTCCAATAAGATTCTATTACATTATAGTAAATTAAGCACCCTTCAAACAGCTCCTCCTTCAATACCATACGCAATAAGCATAAAACTTTTCAGTAAGATCAATGCAATTCCTGCCGATACCGCATCTCCTGTTAAATTGTTCAAAACTTATTCTGCGGCACAATTTAGCGGGCAGGCGACTGAATTTTACGATACGGTCACCGTTGATACAATAGCTCCTCCGGATTCAAGCTACGGTTTTACAACACAGATTGTATGGAATGATGGAAAAGCAACGACTATTGCCTCCCATAATGGCTGTATCGTACTGATGAGAGATACGACAAAACCGGAAAATAAATTGACTCTTTCCGGAAGCTACGCACCACTGGATACAGTGAATTTTATTATCGACAGCATCCAGACGCTTGACTGGAAAACCGTAGATTCGGTTGCACTCTGGTATGGTACAGGTATTGACAGTATCCCTGATTTTTCAAAACAGATCAGGGTTAAAAAGTGGGACTCGAAGAGTTTCAGCAGTGCAGTTGTAAAAGGCAGATTCATACATCAATTGATAGACAATCAGTTCAATACAGATGTCCAAAAACTCAACTGTGCAGTGATACTCATCGGGAAGAATAAGTTACAAAGCCTTCCGGTGGCATCGTTTTTTAATATAGGCCACGCCCGACCTGTGAATACTGTTACCCTGCAAGCACATTCTGTAAATGCCAATACGATTCGGCTCTCATGGAATAAGCAGACCGGGATTGAAAAAATGCGGATTTATTACAGCGCAACAAAAAGCATTCCTTTAGATTATTCATTCACAGGACTTGACAGTATAAATGTCAGCATCGATAGTATTTCTTACAGTATTAATCAATTAAACCATAACACACGGTACTATTTTGCAGCTCAAATATACAAAAATGGTTTGTGGTCAAATGTTACTGGTGGATCAAGCGCCAGTGATTCCACACCTGATGCAGTCGCAGCGATGATCAGTAACTCAATCAAGATAAAAAATGCAACGTTTGATTCACTAAACGGGAACATCATTGTTAATTGGACTATTGACCCGAATTCTCCGGCGGGTCTTCAAATCGGTATATCGTATACAACCGCAACTAACGCTGCCGGAGATTCAGCGGTGTTTCAAATTTCTGATGTATTACAGTACAGTGGCACTTCAACGGTAACATTCCGTGAAGCAATTGAATTTAATACCGACTATACAATCAAAATGCGGTTAAGACGAACAAATGAGAAGTGGACTGATGTGACACCTGACTCCAGAACTGTTATTCATATTCCTCCATTCGGATCACAAACGGTACATTATACTTTTAAGACTGTCAAAGATAGCACGCTGTGGGTAAATAATACCATTAAATTTACAACGCCAGCAATGAATGTAACCAAACCGATACCGGTTACCGCAAAAATCAGTACATTCGTTCCTACAGGATCTTCTGTAAGCGGATTTATCAATGTCAGTAATGGATTCAGCTTTTCCCAGATTTCAATATCAGATTCATTATTTATAGGCTTGAAATGCTTTGCGATTCCTGCTCCTTATACAATAAATGATGTACGTATCTATCGTTTTGACGGAGTCAATTTTCTTGTAGAGCCACTAACAATTATTGATACCATCAGCCGGTTTGTTTCAGTAAAAACAGCAGACCTCTACCGGCCATTTATCGCATTAGTTGATACGCAACCGCCTTTAATTTCTTTGATCAGCAAACGGGACACTTTAACAAATGCTACTAACGATTATCAGGATACCTTAAATATTGTGGATAATATCGCGAATCTGACATGGTACTATAAATGTGCAAAGGGAGGAGATCCTTTATTTAAATCAGGATATCGCAGCCAGAATGCCACTATGTCCAAATGTAAAAACACTATAATAGTAAATTCTCAGAAACAATATATCGATGATGACGGGACACGGTCGATAGTGTACGCTTATGATGGACACACTATCACAGCACTTGACCTATCAAGACGCGTTCGTATTACAAAATGTGATACTTTGCAAACCAACCCGTTTAAATGGGTTCCTTTAAAAGTATCATCAATACTTGACTCAACTTCAATGTCAAGTGTCGTTAAACAAATATACATTAGTGCAGGAATATCTTCTTATGATGCCAAGCACATGCGTCTTTTCTGCTGGTATCCATCAGTAAAAAATGCTGCAACCAGCAGTAAGTGGATTGAGTATTCGCCAGAAAAGAAAAATGAGTTCGCATTGTCAAGAGGTAAACTGCTCTGGATCAAAACCAGATATAAACTGAGTATATCTCTGGGTACAGGTATCAGTATGTCTTTTACCGATACGGTTAAAATACCTCTTATTCCGCAAAACTGGACCGATTTTGGATTGCCTTTTCATTTCAATATGAAATTATCAGATATCATTACGACCTCAAGAGTCTATTCACCGAAAATTGACTCCGTTCAGTTCTATGAATGGAAAATGGATGCAGCAACAGGGCGATATACAGCTTCTGCATTTTATATCCCCAGTTTATATAGTGCTGGAGTTTCAGATCCAACACGTATAATGAGTGCACAACAAAAAAATGGCTTTACAGCATGGAACCCGACTAAAGATACAATTTACCTTGTATTCGCACCATCACTGACAAAACCTGATTTGAAGCCGCCATCATTGCCCAAACCTCTATCAGACAACGGTTGGGTCGTTAAAGTCATTCCCCACTTACGGGATGGGCACACAATGAGTCCGATATTTTGTGGTTTAGATGCGCATTTATCAAAAACACAATACTATCCTCTTCCACCATCGCTCGAAGAAATAAATGCAGGTGTCATTGATAGCTCAGGAAAAATCTGTGCGCATATGATTACAAACAAAATGTTCAATGGCGGTTGTTCTTACGATTTGGCGTTTACCAATAATTCAGGTGAATCGCAGCAGATCAGATGTGCACTGGAATCACTTGGCAATTGGAATCCAAATACTAATGTAGCAATTTTTGATGAAAAGAACAATACTTTGAATCATGCTGACAGCGCAGGCAGTATTACCATAAACGTAGAAAACGGCTCAACTAATTTTTATCAACTACTTGCCGGCAGTACAGCATTTATCAATAACTTTAAAGGAAATTCCATACGGTATCAACTGGCACTGGTAAAAATCTTTCCGAATCCAATACGCAATTCAGTGATAATCAGATACACGCTGCCTTACTCACCAGTAAAGGAGATTGATTTTATTATAGTAGATATGCAGGGAAGAACTGTCTGGCATATGACTGATAGAAAGAAATCGACTGTTGGTTGCGATCGCTCATTACGCTGGGGAGTAACAAACAGCAGTGGAAAAAAGGTCAGTAGTGGTGTTTACATATTGAAAATGAACGCTTATGATGATCATGGTAAATCAATTGGGCAGTTTGATCAGAAACTGACGGTGTTGCGTTAGTTAATCGGTTAGTAAAGAAATCGCAATTTGTCGTTGGATTAATTCTTAAAAACGAAGGTGAAATTTAATTTTTTTGCAATACGCCCCCTAAATTCCCCCAGTAGAGGCGCCCGGCCGGACGTCTCTACTGGGGGAATTTAGGGGCGATTAATGTCCAGGCAAATCAGCAACATCAAGATCATCAAGAGGTCTTTGCGCATCATCCGGTTTGAGAAAATAGTAGTAATAGACAAGAGCAGCTCCTCCGCCAACCAAACCGACACCAGTTGACGACCACCAAAAGACTTTCTTTGCCGGCTTTTTCAAAGCATAGTGTGAAACCTGTGATGGATTTGTTGTCCATTTGAAACTGAAAATTATAATACTGTAATCATCATTAACCTTAATATCAGGGACTCTATCAAAATCAAAAATAACCTGAATACGATTATGAAGATCCGGTGTATTTCCCTTAGATGCATTAATATCTACGGTTTCTGAGATAACTGAAAAACCTTTAATAGGTGGTTCTGCAATTGATGGGATCTCTTTCGGTCCTGTTGTCGCATCATTAAACTCAAAAATAATTTTCTTTTCCCGTGTCTTTACTTTGTAAAAGTAGCTGGAAGGTTTATCATGGAAGATGAAATAACCTGATACAATTTTTTCCTCTGGTTTAGTGCCTTTGTCTGCAGTAATCTGAATACCCTCAATTACAGCATTCAGTGGCTTTCCATTGGTTCCTGATGAACTGACATCGGCAGAAAACTGGGTAGCCTGATTACTACTATCTTGGATGGGTATAGGAGTTGAGGTCTGCGCATTGAGAGAGAACCCCAAAAGACATGAAATAAGGATCAATTTAATCTGTAATATTCGCATAGTAATAACTCACTTGATTATAATATAACAAAAAGCATCAAGAATGTTGTTTTTGTATTTAGTAATTAGGGGCTCAACAGCCGGCAGAGATATCTTATTGGAAATACTCTGCCCAATTTGGAAAATTTAAACGAAATTAACATGCCAGAGTGTGCCCTGGTCACCCTTGACCAGGTTGTTTTATTCAATTGTAATACAGTTTCACACAAATATTTACTTAATAGTGTAGATTTATTGGGTGTTGATTTTTATAAAAGCACGGTCCGGGGGACCATGGCACACGCGGGGGACCGTGGCACGGGGGTTATCTTGTTTGCTTTATTTTACACGGGGTGCACACGTGCGAAGCACGGTTTTCCTGAAAGCCCAGATATCAATCTGTTCAGTTCAACAATGTTTAAAGCAATAACCAGCACGGGTGCACAGACCGTGTGGGCAATTGAAAAAACTCGAGTGCCATGGTCCCCCTGGACCATGGCTTAATACAACACCAATATCCTGCCCATCAGTAAATACATGATATTCTAACACAGATAGTTTAATAATGGATGCAAAGACGCAATTGTATAGACGTGGTGTAAAAGTAACTATCACCTGATTAAGGATTACTCTCGATTATTGTTGCGCTATGGTAATCAAATGAAATTGCCCCTGATAAAAGTATCCAGCAGAAAAACATTCTGCCCGGCTTATTGATTAAAGGGCTGGGGACCTCGATAATGTCGGCGAACTTCAAGCTCTTAATCTTTTCTGGAACAGGCAGCAATTCTTTCCCTCCAATAATTTCTTGCTGAAGAGTACCACGATATTTTTTTATTGCATAATACAGGCTGAAAACATCTTCAATTTTTTTCAGTTCCGGATGTTTGTTCATAATTTTTGAATAATTTTTATTGAATTTTTTTGACCATTCATGTGGAACATCTATGATTGTGCTGTCTTTGTATTCATCAATAGGAACTAACTTGAAACTCGTTCGAACAAGTTCTTTTATCCCATTATTGTTTCGAATCTCAATTGTATCCGGAATAAAATAAAATACAGTTTTAAACCTTGTTAAGCTTCCGAATTCTCCATTGTTTGCAAGAGCACTATAATGCATATAAACGTAACTCGGAAAAGATTCCATCTTCCTGACTTTAAACCATTTCTTATTCATAATCATTTTTTTTAGGTAACAATCTGATTCGAATAACAAATGCGCAAGTTTTGAACTTCTATCCATATTACCAATAAAGACATTTTGACTGAACTTATTACGTTGCCATTGTAAAACGGCTAATCCGCCGTCGTGACCTTCAGGAAGTACCCTGAGACTGCTGTCATAAGTACAGTAAGCATTGTATTCATCTTGAGAATGCATAATTGCACAGTTTGGATATCCTGTATCTTTAATGGAGATCATCTCATTCACCAGAGTTCCAGTAATCAGGTGATTTTTCTTTCTTTCACCAACGATTGTTATTTTATCGTTCTGATCAATTTTGATTGAATTTACCGAACTCAGATAGTTATTCGTGTCATTCTGCAACTCTTCAATGGTAAGTTGTATCTCTTGTGCATTAATCGGGAAAGCATAAATCAACATGCATAGAATCAATACTGTTTTTTTCATATTATTTCCCTAAACAAATAGCTAATCTGCTTTTTTGCAGTATCTGATGAAGCAGTGAATATATTGTCAGAAAAGATTTACGGTCATTAAAATATATAATGACAAATAATGATGGTTAAATACAAACACAGTGACAAAAGCTAATCTGAAATAGTTTAAGACCACAAAAGAACAATAAATGGAACATGTACATTCCATTCAGGTTCTGATAGAAATCTTGATTTTCCGGGTGGGGCTTTCCGCTTTTGGAAATATTGCCGAATTGGTGTGCAAGAACGAGAAATCTTTTTTCAGAATACCAAATTTACAGTAATGGCTACAATATTAAATAGTGTGCGATTGTGAATTGGCAATGGTGACTAACTATGTCAAGGTGAATAATCACCGATGAACAATTGCCCGCACTTCTTTAGTAACTGCCAGCACGGGTTCACAGACCTGTGGACAATCGAAAAAACTCGAGTGCCATGGTCCCCCTGGACCATGGCTTAATACAATACCAATATCCTGCCCATCAGTAAATACATGATATTCTGACACAGATAGTTTAATAATGGATACAAAGATGCACGGGTGCGCCTTGCAAGATACAGTAACCCGTAAATACTCTGCCCAATTTGGAAAATTTAAACGAAATTAGCATGCCAGAGTGTGTTTTTTTTATTCAATTGTAATACAGCTTCACACAAATACTTACTCTTTGATAGTGTAGATTTACTGTTTGTTGATTTGTGTATAAAAGCACGGTCCGGGGGACCGTGGCACGGTGCGCTCACAAGCGCATACAATCAAAGAGGTGCAAGTCCTCTTCGGGCATACGCTCTCCGGCCCGTAATCAACTGTAACTGCGTCACCGTGAGGTGAGGTGGGGAGCAACAGAAGATGAATGACCAGTCCATAAGCCGCAAGGTTGAACTCGATTCGGCCAGCCTGATCGACGAGCCTGCCGTGACTGTGCGAAGTCCAAATATCTAATGTAGATTTGTTCGTTAACGCTGAGGGGTAGCGTGTTAAAGCGATAACGAAGACAGGAAGGTGGTTGGAGATGGAATGGTTAAGAAGGTTGTATGCGTGAAGTGGGGATACCTGTATATGTCAAGACTGGCGTTCATGGTCAATGCACCCGAAGAACCAGGTATACAGGAGTCAGAACAGCCATACGAGCGACGAAGCTGGGTAATGCCAGCAGAGCAAAGGGTTGTAGGAAGATGGATACGGAGTAAAGAGACATGGAAACAACACCAGCGTTAGTGTCCTTCGGGACTAAACAAGCAGGAGAATGCGAGATACGCAAGTATGGAGCAGAACCGTGTGTCTGGACAGACCGTATGTTGGCGGCTCTTGATAAAGGAGTGAAAGGAGGTACATGGTTTAGTTTGATTGATAAAGTAAGCCCAATGATTAATCTACAAGTATCATACGAGAAAGTACGCAAAAATCAAGGAGCACCCGGAGTCGATCACGTAACCATAGAATCATTTGGCAAGCAGCTTGATTCGAATCTCCAAAAGCTGCACAAACAGATAGGAGATGGAACATACCAGCCACAGATGATACGTCGTAAACTAATTCCTAAGTCAGGAAAGAAGAATGAATATCGTCCGTTAGGTATCCCGACCGTACGAGATCGAGTAGTACAGACAGCATTACGCAATGTAATAGAACCGATCTTCGAGAAGGACTTTGCCGAACATAGTTATGGCTTCCGTCCCAAACGAGGATGTAAAGATGCATTGCGAAGGGTGGTTGCATTACTCAAGCAAGGATATCATTATGTTGTTGATGCGGATTTGAAAAGCTATTTCGATACTATCCCTCATGATAAACTACTTGACCTCGTCAAGGAAAAGATCAGCGACGGGAAAGTTCTAACTCTCATTGAGAAATTTCTTAAGACAGAAAGTGTTTCAAGAGATGAAAGAATGGGTACCAGAAGAGGGTTCTCCTCAGGGTGCCGTTATAAGCCCCCTCCTTAGCAACATATATCTAAACCCACTTGATCATTTAATGGCTGAAAAGGGAATAGAGATGGTACGATATGCAGATGATCTGGTACTTCTTTGTCGCAGTCAGGAAGAAGCGAACAAAGCTCTTCAAATACTAAGTGACTGGACAAGTACAATGGCTCTAACTCTTCATCCAACGAAGACATGCATTGTCAATGCTGTGACGGATGGATTTAATTTTCTTGGATATCGCTTTGTAAACAATATCTGTATTGTAGGCGATAAAAGCATAAGGAAACTTAAAGACACCATACGCAGCAAGACCAAACGTAGCCGTGGTGATAGTTTGAATTTAATAATCCATGATGTAAACAAAACGCTATGGGGATGGTTTGAATATTTCAAACACAGTCGTCCATGCTCATTTACACCTTTGGATAAATGGATTCGCATGCGTCTACGAAGTGTACTTCGGAAACAACTGAAGATGAAACACGGAGCATGGGCTGGGGAGAACCATATACGCTGGCCAAATGCCTTCTTTGCAGATCATGGGCTTTTCTGCTTGGCTAAAGCACGTAAATCTGCCTGTCAGCCCTGTCACAGGTAAAACCATCGACTGGAGAGCTGTATGCGGGAAATCTGCCTGTACAGTTCGGAGGGAGGAGAGATCGGGAAACCGATCTTTTCTACCCCTATCGGTTGTTATCTTATTTGCTTTATTTTACATGGGGTGCACCCATGTGTTCTATTTATCCCATAATCTATAGAGCTATAAGATCCTTTTCAATTCAAATCCCCAAACCCATAAGTGTTCCTCTCCTTCACAAGCAAATGCTCGAACCGTTTCACCTGCATTGCGGCCGTAGCCACATGTCACTGCATCCGAAGAGGAAAGAGTCTTTAATGGCACTCCATTCAGAGAGAGTATCTGGCTGGCTGAATCAAAGGCCAGGGTTATATTCTGTATTCTGTATCTCTTTTCGCTTTCTTTATCGGTGAAAACAGCTTTTCGTTCATTTATTATTTCATAAGAACCTGTGCGCTGGAGCCATTCCGGAGGAGGTGTTTTTGGAATGAATTTTTCACCGAAATAACCGGTGATTATACCTTTTGATCGCAGTAAAATTACTTCGTGTTTACCAATACTATGAAGTTCCAGTACCATATCCTTGAATTGTTTCCGGGGCACCGGTATTAAATCAAAAAGTCTGTATTGAATCAGAAATGTGGAGTCAGAAAGTGGCAGGAGGCGTACTGGCATTCCGGAAAGGAAGAATTGCAGATTATCCTCTTTTATCTGCATTTTTACGGTTCCCTCTCTGGTTTGATAAAAACCGGCAATCTGGTTAAGTCTCTTTGCGGATATTTTTTTTGTCTTCATAGCAGGTAACTGCAGTTTTGATATTTTTTTCCCGGTTTTAGCCTGGTAAAAATGTTCCAGGATTTTATATCCTGCCTTTTCAGGAACAACTGAACCCTGTTCAGAATTAACAGTCAGAACAATACCCAGTCTGGAATCGGGAAGTGCAGCAAAAATAGTATAAAAAGGAGGAATTGTCCCCTCATGAGAAACAATCCTCTCTGGAATATAAGTCTGATTAAGAAGCCAGTAGCAAAGACCGATTGGGTAGAAATCAAGAGGGATATCGGAATTCTGTGGAGTCCACATTTGTTGAAGCGTGTTTTCATTTAGTATATGAGTATTATTAAATGTTCCACCACAAAAAAGCATTCTGACAAAAAGTGAGAAATCCGCAACGCTGGAAACTATACTTCCTGCTGGAATATCCCTGATATACAACGGTTTTTCTTCCTTCTCTCCGATATAACCTCTGGAAAATGCAGCCTTTACTCTTTTATCATCAAATCCGACAGCAGAATGTTTCATTCCCAGTTTTTGGAAAATGCTATCCTGTATATATTTAGAGTACGATCTTTTACTCACCCGTTCTATGATGGTACCAAGAAGAGAAAAACCGATATTGGAGTAAGAAAAGACTGTTCGGGGAGGATAGGCAACGTATTCATTTTCACAAAGGGCAGCAACCGTACGGTACATTGTATCGGCACCATCACCTTTGATATCCCCGATCATCTGGCCATTAGGAATATCAGATGGCAAACCTGATTCATGGGTGAGAAGATCTCTGATATTGATCTGGCGGCCATTAAAACGGGATTTTACTTTAAATTCCGGAAGGTAGGCTGTTATGGGTGAATCGAGGCAAATGTGATCCTGTTCAAACCAGCTGCATGACAGCGGTTGCAGTGAAAAGTTTACTTGTGGAGCCAATCATGAATGTTGTAGAGTCGGTGACGACTTTATCCGCTTTCAGATCGGCATATCCGAACCTTCCGAATACACCACGTTGTTACTATCTATTACAGTTACCGCCACACCGATTGTACCGGTCTCTTTTATGATTTGTTTGAGATAATGCTGGCTGAACCTGATAGCATTCTCATATTTATTGTTGCCCTCTTTTGCAGGGTTTATTTGAGACGAACAGCTTATAAGAAAAACAAAAGTACTATCCCCCCCAAAAAAAGCCTGTTTTTAGTGAATTGACACTTTAATTTGTATAAATGGACAGAATAGAAAACATATCTGATTAATCTCCTTTTACATATGCAGGATACAGAGCTTCCTGAAAGATCAATGTTCCACCGCAGTCCCGGAGGAAAATTTACACAAGATTATGGTATAATACTGTATCCGGTCCTGCAATGATTCTTTTCCCCTGCCATGATATTGATGGGACAATCTTTTCATCTTCATTTTTCAGTGGCAGAACAATCAAATATGACAGACAAGGTAATCCATCCTCACTTATTACATCAGGGCATTCTTTACCGTATCATACAGATTCAAACTGATATTAATTAACTGATAATTTTATCATTTACATTTGTATCCCATAATTATAAACTATCTATTCTCAATGTTATATGCATTTTCTGTAACTGCATTTCCAGGTCTTTTTCAGACCATATATATAAAGCCAAGGTTAGAACTTATTATGAAAAATTTAAAAGTAACTGGAGGGAAGCGGAACTAACACTCCTGATAATACATTTAGACTTACTTCGCTTCAGCAGGAGTTGTGGATTTCTCATGATAACTTTTACCTGAAAAGCATCCCGGTTATATCATGCGGTGGTAAATACTTTTTAAATGGATACCCCAACTCGGACATACTGTTAAAGCCCCTGAAAATTCAGCTTCACGAGAGTCAGTCGCTTCTTACTGCCACATTGAGACAGGATGATAATGGATACCTTTTCTGGAAACGGGTGTATTTACGGAACCAGATTTTCGAATT
>CAVTJU010000004.1:0-58649 GCA_963735155.1 uncultured Fibrobacteraceae bacterium
CTTTCAAAGAACTGGTCTCTTCTAAATTTCTTAGAAGAGACTATCTAATATACTAATTTTTTTCTAATCTTCAAAGTCTTTTTTTAATTTATTCACAACTTTTTTTGTATCTAATTTATCGTTCGTTGTTACTTAAAGACTTGTTTTTCAAAGAGGTCTCTAAAATACTACATTTAAATAGACTCGTCAAACCTTTTCTTAGATTTTAATAAAAATATTTTGATGAATCATGTAACTTGTTGTTACGCAATGAAATAGATAATGTTCAAAAACACCAAAAATTACAACCTCAAAAACTTACTCTTTCTATTTTAGTTCTACATTAAACTGTATCTCTGAGTTTTACTATCAAAACCGAATAAAACTTCAAATTGGCAGAGAAAAAAATGCAATTAGTTTTGTTTTAAAACACCACAGTTATACTCTATTTATACTACTTATTATACTACGAATTACTATCAGTCTTTAGAGTTCATTTAATATTAGTATTATTTAGTATTATATAGAAACAGAATAAAGGCAGTCCTATTACTCTTCCGCCAATAGAAAATTGTTATTTTCAAAAACCATTTTTGAGAATAAATAGATAAAAAAAAGATTCTGATGTTCTTCAGCACCTTTTTTCTTAAAACCGGAAAAGAACTTTCCAATCTATTCAGATTGAAAACGCAGAGAAATTACTCTTAATCACAATAACTATTGCAGGGAAATAAAAAAGTCATAAGATTTAAGATTAAAGAGTATAAACAAAATTAGTCCTTATTTATTCTCGATCAAGAAATATGAATGTTCTCTTGATTCTAAAGCACTTTTGAATAAAGTTACTTTTTAAGAGGCCTCGTTAGTCTTCATTTTTAAGACGGTTTCTCTTTTCCACTCCATAAAAGTCCCATCGAGAATCTGTTTTCTGGCATTTTTAACGAGTTGCATATAAAAATGTACATTATGAAGCGTGAGCAGCCGTAGGGCGAGGATCTCACCAGCCATATACAAATGACGAATATACGACATGCTGAAATTACGACATGCATAACAGGAGCACTCTTTATCGATGGGAGAATCAAAATCCCTGGTGTATTTGGCGTTTTTTACATTAACCTTACCTTTTGAGGAAAACACAGAACCATTTCTGGCATTTCGAGTTGGTAGAACGCAATCAAACATATCGATACCACGTTCTATACATTCGAGAATGTCAATTGGAGTACCAACACCCATCAAATACCTTGGTTTCTCAGCAGGGAGTAAATCAGCAGCAGAAATCAACAACGTCGTAGGTAGTTTCGATTTTTTCACCAACAGCGAGTCCACCCAGTGCATATCCGGGGAAATCCATTGCAACCAGTTCTCTCGCACACCGCTCTCTAAGTTCCCTGAATAGTCCCACCCTGAACGATGCCAAAAAGTGCTTGTGGAAATCCGTGGTAAAAAGGGGTTTTTACATGTGCATCAAGACAACGAGCAGCCCATCGTAAAGTTCTATCGACCGCTTTAACAATCGCTTCAGGAGGAGCATCGGATGGCGGACATTCATCGAAAATCATGATTATATCAGCACCAAGATTATGCTCGATCTCCATCACCCGTTCTGGCGAAAAGAAATGACGAGAACCATCAATATGCGACTGAAACCAGACACCTTCTTCGGTAATTTTTGAAATATCACGAAGACTGAAAACCTGAAAACCGCCACTGTCGGTCAACATTGCCCTATTCCAATGCTCGAATTTATGTAAACCGCCAGCATCTTTTATCAACTCATCGCCAGGCCGTAAATGAAGATGATAGGTATTTGCCAGAATAATCTGAGCGCCACACTTCTTCAAGCTCTGCAGGAGAAAGCGCTTTGACAGTTGCCTGTGTTCCAACTGGCATAAATATTGGGGTTTCAACAACAGCATGAGGAGTTGTAAGTACACCTGCCCGGGCTTTTGAATTTGCATCTTGACACGATAATGAAAAGGAAAATTGATTACTCATACACTTTCAAATATAAACCGAACTGTTTTGTAAATACAGACCTGTAGATGTCGAAGGTGACTTATTCAGTGGTGATTGTGAGTAAAAAAATGCAAACATCTGTAAATTTGACGAATATTAATTTTTGATATAATTAACAAGTAACTAATAATAATACACAGGATCCATTGTATTCTGTTCACTTCTTTAATAAACAAATACTGTCCAACATCAACTTTTTCATTGTAAAGATCCGGAAGGTGTTCTTTTACCTTTCCAATCATCTCCGAATCAGAGATAATCGTAATTCTTCCCTGATCATACTCTATTTTTAACCCACTCCTGAATTTTCTTTACACCAGGATCATCTTTTGCAATTTTTTCCTGATCTTTTAGACCAAAATACACATTGATCCATGCACAAATTCCTGCAACACCGGATTTATCGGTGATTGCTACTTCAAATGGTCTGTTAAGAATAGCTTTTGTATCAAATATATTGTAAATTTCTTCATCTTTCATCAACCCATCAGCATGAATGCCTGCTCGTGTAGTATTGAAATCTTTACCAACAAAAGGAAGATTTGTAGGGATCTGCTCATTCAATTCATTTTCAAAGAATTGTTTTATTTCTGTAATAACATTGAGATCCATACCATTGGTGTTTCCAAATAGTTGTGCATATTCAAAAGCCATTGCTTCGACAGGTGTATTTCCTGTTCGTTCGCCGATGCCAAGCAAACTGCAGTTTACCGCCGCACATCCGTATAGCCATGCAGTACCAGCATTGACAACAGATTTATAGAAATCATTATGTCCATGCCACTCCATCATTTCAGCTGGGACTCCGCCGTATTCACCAAGTGCATAGATTATCCCTTGTACAGATCTAGGTAGAGATGTTCCAGGATAGGTTACACCCAGTCCCAAAGTATCACATATGCGTATTTTAATAGGGATATTTGCTTCTTTTGACAATTTCATCAGTTCTTTTGCCAAGGGTATCACAAATCCGTAAATATCAGCACGGGTAATATCTTCAAAATGGCATCTTGGACGAATACCCATCGATAACAGTTCCTTGACAATACCGCAATATTGATCAAAAGCCTGTTTACGAGTCAATTTCATTTTTTTAAATATATGATAATCAGAGACTGATGTAAGCACCCCCGCTTCTACAATATCAAATTTTTTCAAGTAACTCTACATCGTTGTTCGACGCACGAATCCAGGCAGTTATTTCAGGAAATTTAAAATCAAGTTCCTTACATGCACTAACAGCTTTCTGGTCTTTTTCGGTATACAGGAAAAATTCTGTTTGCCTGATCATGCCATTTGGCCCACCGAGTTTATTCAGAAATTTATATCAATTCAACAATCTGACTAACAGTATATGGAGCTCTTGCCTGCTGTCCATCTCTGAAACTTGTATCAGTAATCCAGACCTCAGATGGAGTATGCATCGGAACAATTCGATCGTTAAAAGGGACTGTTGGGACTTCAGAATAGGGGAAAATGTTCTTGTAAAGTTTTGGTGACTAACATCCAATAGATTGTACTCATCTGCAACGGAATGCAATCTGTTTGTTTTGTCGTTCTTCTTCAAAGGATTCTGATTCAATTCCATTATAATACTCCTTGCAACCTCCACTATTACTTGATTTAAATATAATTCAGGGATCAAATATTTTTTGAGAGGAATACCTGTCAAAAGACTAATAAGACAGCCAGATTCAAATCAAGATCCATTTGGATAAGCAGTTCTAACAAATTTTGGTTTTCAAAGCCAATATATCGGACGCAAGTGCCTCTTAATGAAAACAGATATATTGCATAGTAGCTGATTCTGTGGGAATTATTTATATTAATGTAATAGGTAACTTCAAGATTTATATTAAATCTGATTTAAATACCAAAAATCCATCTCTTAGGTCTATCCAGCATAATGCAAATCTGCTAAATTGTTGTAAAATACCTATCTCTGAAGAGAAGTGGGAGTTTCAAAGCAATGATTCATTTACTAAATCTTAAAGACCATGACAGTATATTCATAAATCAGATTCTTGAGAAAGCGTCCGAAATTAAAAGTGCTCCATCAAAATTTAGAGATATTCTCAATACTAAACGAATGTACATGCTTTTTCAAAAGACCTCCACCCGAACGGCATTGTCTTTTGGTTTAGGAATGGTTGAACTTGGTGGAGTATACTTTCATCAGAACTGGAATGACAGCAATTTTGCGATTGGTGAGATACAGGATGAGGTACGATATGTTGGTAGAAATGTCGACATCATAGTTGCCCGCTTACGTCTCAATCAAGATATCAATACGATGGCGAAATACTCATCTGTGCCAGTGATTAATGGATGTTGCAATAAGTTTCATCCGTGCCAGGCACTCGCAGATCTTTTGACTGTAAAAGAGCTATTCGGTACATTAAAGATAAAAATGCTCTATATTGGAGTCAGAAATAACGTTTTAAATTCGCTTATGGAATCATTACCAAGGGTTGGTGGAGAGTTGCTTTCTATAACACCGATTGTTAACCAACCATCGTTTGATCAATCGGTACTGGATTTAGCGAACAGCACAGGGAATTACAAAAACATTGACAGTTCTATCTCGAAAGAGGAATTGAAAAAACTGATTAAAACTGTTGATGTGGTTTACCTTGACAGCTGGGTTGACATGGAGTTTTTCAATGACAAAGGATACGAAGCAGTTAAAAACGAGCGTATCGCGAAAATGATGCCATTTCAAATCAACAGTGAGATTCTTGAGGGAAGTAAAGCTCTGGTGATGCATGATATGCCGATACACACCGGCTTTGAAATTACAAGGGATGTTGTTGAGAAAAATATCGATGTAATTTTACGACAAGCGGAAAACCGTCGCCATGCACAAAACGGAATTCTCGTCACGTTGTTAAGGAAAATTCGAGAAGATAAGAGGGTGTTTTATCTTAATAAGGAAAGCTTTACGCGGGTGCCCCCTGTAAATATTTGCATACGCAAAGTACTGCCCGGGGGCTACCCGGTTTAAAACCTTTAGCTAAAAGTGAATAGCTCCCGAAAATTTTACTTACTCCAGTCCGATGCCTTCATCAAAACCCAACATAATATTCATATTCTGAACAGCAGCACCAGAGGCACCTTTTCCCAGATTGTCAAGTCGAGAAACCAGCATAATCTGATCTTCATGACCAAATACAAAAATCTCATTAATATTTGTATCATTAACACCTTGTGGATTCAAGAAATCCATTGTCCAGGTTATCCAATGCACCCGTTTTTTAACATTGACAAACTTTTCATGTTCATAAAATGTCGAGAATACTTCATAAAGATCTGCAGGTGATGATTTTTTGATTTACAAAGTCCGGTAAAAGAGCGGAACCATCACAACCATTCCTTTGTAATAGTTACCCACATGACGGCATAAAGATAGGCGTATTGTCAAGACCTGAATAATTTTCATTTCAGGTGCATGCTTATGCTTAAGACCAAAAGCATACGGCCTCGGCCATTAAATAGATGATTTCGGAGCATCAGGAGTTTCATAGGTTGCAATCAACTTTTTGCCACCGCCACTGTATCCCGATATTGCGTGACAGGTAATCGGGTAATCTTATCTAATGATTCCTTTTTCAATGAGAGGCCGAACCAGTAGAACAAAACCAGTAGGATAGCAACCTGGATTGGAAACACGAATTGAATTTTTTATTAAAGACCGTTGCTGTTTGTTCATTTCCGGAATACCATAAACCCAATTCGGATCAGTCCGAAAAGCAGTACTTGCATCAATCAGACTGGTTTTTGGATTAGTTGTCATTGCAGCAGCTTCTTTTGAAGCGACATCAGGTAAGCATAAAAATGCGATATCTGCCTTATTCAGAATTTTCTGACGTTCGATGGGGTCTTTTCGTTTATCAGGATCAATTTTAATAAGTTCAACATTTGAATGTTTCGATAACCGTTCGTGAATTTGTAACCCAGTTGTTCCTTCCTGGCCATCGACGTATACTTTGTACATTTTAAACCCTCCATAAAGAATGTTAAAAATAGTATTCGAATAACAGGTCTATTAATTTTTTTAACCTTACTGCAAAAAGGAAAACTTTTGTTCACTGAAAGCGATCAGAACAGGGATTAAGTTATTGAGTTCTTGCTAAGCATAAGTCATTATGATATCTTTAATTATAGATAGAGTGACAATAAAAACATCAGGAAGAATTTTGACAAAGAATATTTTTTTTCAAACCAAAGAGTATTTTTTTTAGTAATTTGAAGTTTTAACACTATTTTGAACTTATTTTCAAACAAAGAAATGTAACAAATATATTCATCTTTAAAGTCTTAATAGCAAGATGGTAAGCACAACTTACGCAGATGAGTAAAAACATTTCCCTAACAAACCAGAAAATTTAATTCTGCAAAGCAAGTAAGAAGGAATTTTTTTAAGTGACATCAAAGCATTTAGATTCTATTAAGTCTCCTGCAGACCTAAGAGCTCTTTCAATTGAGAAATTATCGAAAGTAGCTGAAGAGATCCGTGATCTAATGATAGAGGTTGTAAGCAGTTCAGGAGGACATCTTGCCCCAAGCCTTGGAACTGTCGAACTTACAATCGCATTACATTATGTCTTTAATACACCGATTGACAAATTAGTCTGGGATGTTGGACACCAGGCTTACGCGCACAAAATTCTTACAGGACGAAAAGAACAGTTTTCGACCTTACGACAATTTGGTGGAATCAGCGGATTTCCAAGAGTTTCAGAGAGTGAGTACGATGCTATGTCAGTAGGGCATGCGTCAACTTCAATCAGTGCAGCACTTGGCATGGCGATGGGCCGGGATCTCAATAAACAAACACATTCTGTTGTCGCGGTTATTGGTGATGGATCATTGAGTGGAGGATTGGCATTTGAGGGACTTAAATAATGCAGGTTCAAGTTCGACAAATATGACCATTGTTCTAAATGATAATGAAATGTCAATTTCAAAAAATGTTGGAGCACTTTCGCGATACCTAACCAGAGTAATTACCGACAAGACGTTACAATAAAATAAAAACCGAGATCTGGGATCGTCTGGGCAACACAGGTGTAGGTAAAGGTATCCGCAATCTGGTCAGCAGTCTGGATGACATAGTCAGGCATCTTGTTATTCCTGGTAAACTTTTCGAAGATATGGGGTTTACGTTATTTAGGTCCAATAGATGGGCATAATATTTCAGAAATGATCGATCTGTTTCGATTTGTCAAAAATGCAAATGGTCCTCAATTGGTGCATGTCTGTGACAAAAAAAGGAAAAGGTTACAGTTTCGCAGAAAATGATGCAACAAAGTATCATGGAGTCGGCAGTTTTTCGCGATCAACCGGTGAGTAATAAAATCGAATACACAAGCAGCCTACATACAGCGATGTGTTTGGAAAAACAATAGTCGATATTGCACGAAGAAGAGATGATATTGTTGCAATAACCGCTGCAATGCGGGACGGAACAAAATTAACTGAATTCAGTAAAGAGTTTCCCGATCGTTTTTTTGATGTGGGAATCGCTGAATCACATGCAGTAACATTTGCAGCCGGTTTAGCAATAAAGGGATTATGTCCGGTTGTAGTACTTTGTATTCAACATTTCTTCAACGAACTTACGATCAGATAATGCATGATGTCGCACTTGACAGTCATCATGTCATTTTCTGTATCGATCGGGCAGGCTTGGTTGGAGATGATGGGCCAACACATCATGGTATGTTTGATTTATCATTTTTAAGGACAATTCCTGGCGCAGTGCAAATGGCACCACGCAATGAAAATGAGTTGCGTCACATGCTCTATACTGCTGTTGAGTCTGTCAAGTGGACCAGTTTTCATCAGATATCCGCGTGGTGCAGGAGTGGGATACCACTTGATAATGATTTTAAAAAATTACCAATTGGAGTACCTCAGATAATTTCCGAAGGTAAAGATATCGCAATTATTTCAATTGGTAGATTTTCATACAATAGCACGAGGATGTCAATGACAACTTAAAATCCCAGGGGTTCTGCTCCGTCACTAATCGATGCTCGATTTGTGAAACCACTTGGACGCAGTAGTCATATTCATCTATTTTCAGCAGGTATTCGGCAATTATCACGATAGAGAATAATTCTGTTGCTGGGGTTTTGGCGCAGCACTTCTTGAGCTTGCGAATGATTTAGATCTTGAAAAGCGCAAAACATTTCTCCGATTTGGTCTTCCAGATGTATTTGTCACGCATGGTGATCTTGAAATTCTTTTAAAAAACTTGAATCTGGATGCAGAATCGATCACCTCAAAGACTGTTTCGTTTTTAACAAAACACTTATCAGTCAAAGAGTTATCGATCTCATGATCAGAATTGAAGCAATTTTAAAATAGATGCCCTGACAATATTGGCCTGTGCCATCATGGCGACAGTTGATTGATGTCGAATAGAACTTTCAGTTGCTTTGGCCATTTCAAGAGCTTCGTCTGCATCGACAATTTTGATTCCTACATTTCTTGTTGTCTCAATTTTCTGATTAACAAATTATACTGCGATTTTATTCCCCGGGAATAGGCTGAGACAGATGCCAGGTAAGAACCGGCTTTTTCAAGTTCAGCATGAACAGCTGAAACATTCTCAATTTTGATCCCCTGATCCCAATGTCAACGCAGACGGGTCAGCAACCTGCTGAGCAGTAAAAGATACGGAAAAGGTCTGCGACAGGTTATTTGAATCGAGAAATACTGTTTTAAGAGGGCCCGAGGCAGAAGTGTCCTGGACCATTTTTTTCCCATCGTATATTCCATTATTTATTGACGCATTTACTTCATCAATAAGCTGAGTAAATCAGCTTTCATATAATTCCTTTCTTCCTGTGTGGCATTGGGATCATAATAATCATCAACCATTTGACGCATTTTACTGAAGGTTTGTAAATACTTTTTCGCCAACATTTACTCCGACATCAAGCATTGCTGATGCCTCTGCGACATCAGTGCGAATTCTTTCAGAATCGGAAGATTCACGTTTATCTTTGTGCATGAAAATAGTCTGTAGTATTATCAAACGGACTTGAATACGTTTTCCAGACGCAACTCTGCTTAAGTGTATTCACCAGCTCATTTTCACTAGTTTTGAAAAAAGCGTTAAGACGACCAGAAGTAATCGTCAATGGTGAACTGGTACCATAAACACCTCCCTTGTGTTTATATAACCATCCCTGGCACGTGATATTACCTTAAACAGAGCTTCCCCGAACTATTTAAGGTATTCGTGTCATCTGGATATTTTCATCAAATTATTAATGATCAATCAACATAGCAGCTACCATCCATATAATGAAATAACTCCCTCTGTGATCATGTTTCCCTGGGCAATCATTGCACCAGCAGCTTCAAGACGACTGATCTGTCAATCACTTCAGATGTCACCTTTGCTTCATCAATTCGGTAATCAAGAGATTGCAAAGCTTCTTTACCCTTTCATTATCAGGCCGGTAAATTCCATCTGCCGATCAATTATTGCATTGAAACTTCTTGATTCGGAAAGATATGTTAAAGCATTATTTATTTCGGTTTCAATTCCATTTGTATCAGACATTGTTGCAATATTAAAATCATCTAATCTGAGATTGGTCTGCGACAGCAGAAAATTCAATTGTCAATTGAGTATTCTTTTGAGGATCGAGCATTACTGTTTTTACCGGAGTTGCAGTCTGAGTAACCAGTGTTTCATCTGCAAAAGCATTACGTAAAGAGGAGATTACTGATTCCTTCAAAGAATCAAATTCGGTTTTATACTGATCGAGTTTAACCGGATCATTTGCCCCAGAAGCTTCACTAATGTAATCAGTAGCGTATTTTTTCATTTTTGTCAGGTTTTCATACACAACAGTACCGGTCTCTACAGCGGCAGATGTTATGATTTTTGTATTTGCAAGGTTAAACCTTATCTCCTCATACCCTCGGATAGCAATCTCAAGATTAATATTATTCGTGAACACTTTAAGGTTATCGGCGGCATTCTGATAATTTTTACCAGAAGCGAGCTTTGCAATCTCACCTGAGAGTAAATTCGCAGAGTCGCTGTAAACAGTTGCAAGATGTTGAGTAATAGGATTGTTACCACCGATCATACACCCCATCCATTTCCTTGTCAGGATGAGATTTGAGACATCCTGACAATGGAGGATTTACAGAGCGGATGCGGATTGAAAGGAGAATCCGCACCACTACAGATTGCTTTAATTAGTAAAGTTTCATTACAACCTGTCGGGACATGTTTGCCTGTGACAGCATTGACATAGCGGCCTGCTGACGGACATTCTGATCAAGCATCTTAGACATTTCTGAGCTTCATCGATGTCGGTTATGAGGGATTTAACAGCTTCTTTACTGTTAACGATAGTATTATTGAGGTTAATCTGATTATCAATGATATTATTATACCCTTTTGCTTCTGACATGAAAGTAAGCGCATTATTGATTTCCGACTGGATGCCGTCTGTATTAGCCATATTTGAGATATTGAAAGCATCGACATTAGCATCACTGGCAACAGCAGAAAAGTTCATTTCCAATTGTCCATTCCCGCTTGGATCGAGATTAACAGTTTTTAGAGCTGTTGCGGATTGAGTCACCAGAGTTCCATCAACATAGGCATTCTGGAGAGCAGAAGAAACACTTGACTTTAACGATTCAAATTCTGCCTTATATTCAGCAAGTTTAGTTGCATCATTAGCTCCAGCAGTTTCATCAATATACTTTTGAGCGAAGTCTTTCATCTTTGTCAAATCTTCGTAAACATCGCTTCCGACCTGAACTGCAGCAGTAGAAATAGTTTTTGCTGCGGTAAGGTTTTGTTTTACCTCATTATAGGAGTTGATTTCAAGGCTGAGGTTATTAGCCCGTGTAAATCCAAGAAGATCCTCACCAGCATTTTGGAACCTTTTGCCGGATGCAATTTTTGAAAGTGTATCTGCTAACTGTTGATTGCCCTGATTATAGATACTAGCAATCTGAGATGTAGCAACATTAACTCCACCGATCATACGATCCTCCCTTGTGTGAATTTGACATCCGTATCTTGTTACCCTTAAGAGCTTCCCGATTCTTCAGAGTAACTTAACCATTTTTGCATTGGCGCCACTAAACCCTAATAGTTATATCGGCCTCATTTAAAAAAACTTTAGCACTTTTTGAAATTATTTTGCGTTTTATTTGCTTCTTTCTATATACTCGACTCTACTATACTCCAGATGCTATAATCGGAATATATCGGTTTTATTAATCTCTATGAGGTCTAAATAATGCAAATTCACAGCGATATTACAAATAAATCTGAATCAATTATCAAACTTGGTGATGGTACATTGTCTCAGAAACTTTGGTCGGATTTATTTAGATCACATCGATTCGAAGAACTTTCAATAGAATTTATCCGATGTTTAAATTTTTTGAAAGAAAAAACAAATTACAATCTGGAATCAACCGAAAGATGTACGATCAATGCATTTGTGGAAAATTTCATGTATTTTTTCTGTCAGTCTGATTTTGTAATTCCAGAAAAGCACCTTGAAATCTATGTTCAATTGCAACCAGCAATTACCAACATTGTAGCTATCTCTGACTACGAAACAACAACCCCCTGGGTAATTCGCCTTGCCACTAAAAGAGAAAATTATTTCAAAGTCCTTACCTTACTTAATCCAAGGACGATTTTTGATATTGATCAAAACCTGTTATTTGACATAAGTGATTATTTTGCATCGCAATGGTGGTCCTATTATTGGGTTAGTGTTGTTTCTTATTGTCACAAAGATACTTGGGAACGAATCAGAAGGCATCTTCACAGAATAGATGACCGATTTCTGCTTTTCAATAAAAATGCCAGGTCAAGCTATTTTCCAGCAACTTATGTTGATCCGGATTCTGATCATTTGATAAAGCGCAGGATAAATGAACTTGCACGTCAATCGCTCTCAAATGTTTGTATTCGTAATAATCCGGACAACAAAAAAATAGCACTGATTACCGGACGCTGGTACAGATCGGCTGTTTATACCAGTCTTGCTCCAATGATAAACAGTCTCAAAGGTCACTACGATTTGACACTTGTAAATCTTGGAGCAGCTGATGAAGAAATAATGGATCGAGATCTATTTGAAAAAATTCTCAATGTCACTATGACTGGCGACCGGATGGATCTCTCTTGCCTTGACAATAATTCATTTAGTGCTGTAATCTATCCAGATATAGGGATGAATGCAGAAAGCATTTTCTTAAGTAATATACGTATCGCTCCAATTCAAGTTGCAATGTATGGACATCCTGCAAGCACCCGCGGATCATGCATTGATTACTTTATCACAGGTGAAAGAGCCGAAAATCTTTCAAGAGCAACAGAAAATTATAGCGAAAGACTTGTTGTTCTTCCAGGACTTGGTGTAATTCCTGTATTTCCACAGTATTCTCTGACTGATCCTATAGAGACTGACGATTGCGAAGAAACAATTCAAATTAATTGTCCTTGGACATCACAAAAAATCACATGGCCTTTGATTGACGCCCTTATAGATTTGATAAGAAAATCAAAACGAAAAATTCTATTCCATTTCTTTTCCGGTGGCGGCCTCAAAGCGAATAATGCATTTATTCCTTTCGCAAAAGACATTTGGAACTTGTTAGGGAAAGACTATGTAAAAATTTATCCACCATTAGAGAACAGTATGTATCTTAAACAAATGCAAAAAAATGCATTCTCAATAGATTCCTTTCCTTTTGGAGGATTCAATACCATCATCGACTCGCTCTATCTTAACAAACCGGTTATTACCTGGAAAGGCGATTACGCTTATAATCGCTTCGCTTCCGCTACGTTAGAGATCCTCGGCTTGGATGAGTTAATTGCTTGCTCGAAAGAAGAGTATGTTGAATTAATATTAAAAATGATTCATAATGACGAATATCGAAACGAAATTTATCAAAAAATTTCAATGATAAATTTGAAAAACGAAATTATCCATTCACAAAACCCCAATAATTTTTTAAAAGCAATTGACTATTTAATTAACAATCATAATAAGCTGATTTCTGATAATGCTCCTGCCCCTATTCTGTGGCAAGATATCATAAATTGACTACCTATTCTATAATAAATAGAAATAAGAAACGATAAAAACAATACTCCTGAAATTCAATTCTTAAAAAGGGGATCTGCATAAAATTAAACCCCAATTTTGTGGCAAACGGATACTTTCGATTAGCACTTTCCATTGCAACTTATAGAAAAAGTTGTCATAGTACTTTTCGCTTTAAAAGAAATATCATTATCCAGCACTGATAATACTACTTAACATTCGCATTTTTTTTGCACGTAAAATTTAGTACTCAAGTTTATTCCTATCGTGCCGATATTTATAGAGGGGTTGGTGTTTTTATATATTGTCAAACGGATTTGACCTTTTTTATATCGGAGTTGGACTATGGACAGTAGAGATCCGGTATGCCTGATAATTCCTCCTTCAGCATTTTTGCTTAATGAAAGAGTGTTTGTTAATCTAGGTATATTGAAAATAGCTGCAGTACTTGAGAGTTCAAATTATCATATTGAAATTTTAGATCTTTCCGGAATAGACAATTTCAGGTATGTGCTTAAAAGGTATTTGTCAAATAACAGCATACATATTTTCGGGATTACCGCTACAACACCACAGATGCCTCATATTGTCGAAATTGCATCAGTTATTAAAACATTAAGACCCGATTCCAAGATTATTCTGGGTGGCCCTCATGTAACATTAGTCCATACTGCCGCAAAGAAAGAAATATGCAACAACGTATTTGGAAGGGCACGAAAAGAGTTGCAATTACTTGAGAAAGAATTTGACACAATCGTAAGTGGAGACGGTGAAAAGGCGATCTTTTCCGCATTAAAACCATCTGCGCCTAAAATTATCGATGCGAATCAAAAAGATTCAGTCAATTTTTTAAGCAATGAAGAATTTGATAAGAGTCCGCTTCCTGCCCGGCATTTTGTGGACTTAAAAAGCTACCATTATACAATTGATGGTGTTGCGGCAACAAGTTTAATTGGACAGTTAGGTTGCCCTTTTTCATGTGGATTTTGCGGCGGCCGTGAATCACCTTGTTTACGAATAGTACGAATGAGAAGTGTGCAAAGTATAATTGACGAAATAAAAAGCATCTATGAAACTTACAATTATACAGGCTTCATGTTCTATGATGATGAATTGAATGTAAATCCGCATTTTATTGAGTTACTGGAAGCACTTACCAAATTAAAGAAATACTATGATGTCCAATTCCGGTTCCGGGGATTTGTAAAATCTGAATTATTTAATGAGTCACAGGCACAAAACATGTATAGGGCCGGGTTCAGATGGATCCTGTCAGGTTTTGAATCAGGGTCACCGCGGATCTTAAAAAATATCCATAAAAGAGCAACAGTAGAAGATAATACCAGATGCATCAATCTGGCCCATAAGAATCAACTTAAAGTAAAGGCTCTGATGTCTATTGGACATCCTGGTGAATCTTATGAAACTATTCGACTAACAAAAATGTGGCTTCTGGAAAATCATCCTGATGATCTCGATGTGACCATAATTGCTCCTTACCCCGGAACATCCTATTACGATCAGGCTATTGAAAATAAAGAAAAGAATTTATGGATTTATACTGTTCCAGAAAGCGGTGATAAACTTTACTGCAAAGAAGTTGTTTATAACAACACAGCAGTTTACTACAAAGGAGATCCCGCGAATAAAGCCAACATTTTTACCTTCACAGATTATCTCAGTTCTGATGAGCTGATACGATTGAGAAAAAGTATCGAAGAAGAAGTACGGTCACATCTGAAATTATCTTTTGACAATTCCAAAATTTCTTTACATTATGACCACTCTATGGGCCAAGGATCGTATTTACCTGATTTTCTTGTCAGATCTAATCTAAAAGAAGTTTTGGCATGATATATAATGACAATTTAAATGCAAACGAGTCTTGCTCGCTGCCGACATTCAAAACGATTCATAGAGATGAATTTGATCAATCATTGAGCAGCAATCCTTTTAATTACGAAAAGGTAACAGGAAGAAACCACCTGGAGAATTCATTTCAAGAATTCGCATTCAATTTACCATCAACACCTGATGGTAAAATTATTAGTAAATTACTACACGACCGAAATTGTCCTTTGTGTAATCACCCGGGACACTCGGTTTTATTTACGAAATACCGTTTTCCCATATGCAAATGTAGTAACTGCGGCTTTATTTTCGCTTCACCATCTTTGGCTCACGATGCAATTGACTCTCCATCGATGAATATTGATACTCTTTCAAAAGATCACCTCTCTTTATTATCACAGGATCTATATATACAATGTGCGAAAAAACGTTTTGAATATGAATTACAGAAAGCATTACTCTTTTGTCATAAAGTTCCTGAAACCTACCTTGAAATTGGGTGTTCCATCGGAACAGGGATAGAAGTAGCTTCATCTTATAATCTCAAATGTATTGGTTTTGAACCTAATAAAGATACTGCTGAAATTGCTTTAAAAAGAGGACTAAAAATAATACCAGATTTTTTTAACCCAAAATATCTGCAAGGACAACGGTTCGATTTAATCGCAAGCATGGATGTTCTTGAGCACATTGATCAACCCATTAATTTTTTAAAAATGATAGCAGAAGTCATTAGCGATGATGGATTATTATTGTTACAAGTTCCTAATGCTGGTGGACTGATATCCCTTGCAGAATGGGATGAAAACCAGATTTTTAACGGACTCATTCACCTCAATTACTTTGATAGTAATTCACTAAATCAAATGGTTCAGAAAGCTGGATTTAAATGCGTGGCGAGTTTTTCGATTCTCTCTGAACTTGGAAAACTGAAAAAATTTTCAAATCAGTTTTTAATAAACACATTAACAGATAATTATCCTGAACTTGTCAGGAATTTCAAGTTACATCAGGATTGGATTAATGATAATAATCTGGGATACAAAATAATAGGAATTTATAGTAAGCAGTAATTACTGTTTCATTTCAATTTCTTCCAATAATGCTTTCAGTTCTACAATATCATGGTTTATTTGTAATGTAACCTGTACAGGATTCTTCAGATCAGATAAAAGTCCCAATTGTCTTGCGGCTTCTGCCCAGTTAAGAATAATTTCAGGTTCCTGAGGGCTGATTCGGTTTGCAATCTTAAAATACTCAAAGGAATCCGCATATTTTTTCTGTTGAAATGCAACCAATCCAAGGCCTTCGTATGATATGGAATTATCACCAAAATTCTGTAGTACAGTTGTAAAAAGAGCTGATGCATCTTTAAAGCAATTTTCTTTTAATAATTTGATTGCACATGTAAGCATGAGCTGCTTACTTTCATTTTCATTACAATCGTTCTTAACTCCTGCCAGATAATAAAAACGATCAGAGGCGATCTTCGCAGCTCTTGTCCAGGAATTTTTCAGACGGAATGTTTTTCCTGAGCTTATCCCCTTTTCTTTTGCAGCCTGCTGGTTTTCAAAAACATAGCGCATCACTTTTTGTAAATGACCGATTTCGGGAACAAACCAGAATGGATAATCGACAGTCTCAAGATTACTAATTTTTTTCTCTTTCATGTGCTCAATCGAGCACTTAACAAAATACCCCATCTCCGGTCCGACAAAATCCAGACACGATCCCCCACCAGTCACAATGATCGGCTTACCACAAGCAAGTGCTTCTGCGATTGGCAATCCATAACCCTCCGCCCTATACGGATGAACATAACAATCACAGGCAGTATACAATCCGGGTAAATCAAAGTGATCTATATTTGCATTAATATAGTGGATTTTGGCGATATCATCTCTTTTAGAAAGTTCCTGAATCTTGGCCGCCAAATTTTTTCCATAAAAGTTTGAATCTTTCAGTACCAGACATACCTTTTCATCTGCACGGAATTCATTTAAATACGCATTCACAAGAATGTCCACCCCTTTACGCAGGGTTACTCCGCCATTGAATAGAAAACAGTACCTTCCATCGGTCATATTACTAATCAAATCAGAAGGCTTCTGATCAGGATTGAAGAGATCCGGATCTATACCAAGGGGAACAGTAAAAACTTTATTTTCTGGTATACCGGAGCGGATATAACACTTCCTTAAAAAATGAGTATAAACCCATATTTCATCAACATTTTGTGAAATTTCTTTGCACCAATCAACTGGCAGGCTCCCATATTCCCACGGTTGGATCACAACTAATTTACCACTTAGTGGCTTTGAAAAATCAGGTGGCCAGCGATGCCTTACATGAATTGTTGCATCTTCATGTTCACCTTTAAGCATTGGCTTGATCATCGCATATTTTGAATTTACATCTGGTGTAAATTGATCCGGTTCGAAAGGCACATGCCGGATATCAAAATCATGGTTTTGGGATAGCTCGGCAAGAAATTCTCTATTTACCATAGCTAGGCTATGATAACAGAATAACGAGCCTTCCCAATTGATCTTTATTGATGAATTTTTGATTGTATATTTTTCAGTTATGGTCATTATCGTGATATAACCTATGGGAGAATACCAACTCATGATCCGATAAATAATTATACTGTCCATTTTATTTTTTTAAAGTACTTTTTATGTAAATATAAAAAGTACTTATAAAACCTGAATCCAAGTCCTCTTTTCAGGATATTTTTTTCGCAAATATTTAACAATTAGTAATTTATGAAAATGCAGATGACTTGGTTACAGTATTCAATCAGCAATTAAAAAGTTACCATTCATTCACTATTTCGTCCGATTCGCCGTAATAGTAATAAACCAGTTGAATATTTTTTCATTAATATATTGAATTAATTCTTGACTGTTCTTTCTATTTTTTGGTATTTTATAAGTTTGTTAATTCATTTGATCTATTTGGAAGGAACCTTAATGAAAGACAAAATTCATCCAAAGTACGAAAAGGTAACATTCACCTGCTCATGTGGCAATAAGATAGAAACAAGTGCTACAATCGGCAGTACTCACATTGATATTTGTAATGAATGCCATCCTTTTTATACTGGAAAACAGAAACTTATTGATAGCGCTGGTAGAGTGGACCGTTTCCGTAAACGTTACCAGAAATCTCAACAGGAATCTTAATTTCCATCTTATAATTTTCGGACAGGAAAGGCACTATGTCTTTTCTGTCCTTTTTTTATCTAAACACATTTATAAATTAGGACTTCAATGAAAATACAATACTATTTGTATTTTATTATTTCTTCAGTAATGCATATGCTCTCTGCTTCCAAAAAAAATACGGTTGGAGGGCAAGCCATAATTGAAGGTGTTATGATGCGGGGAAAAAACAAAATTTCCTGGGCAGTACGTAAAAACCCTCAGGAAGTAGTTATAGAACAGGAGAACTTTGTATCAATTGTAAAAAAGTATCCTGTTTTAAAAACGCCTGTTATCCGCGGTGCGATCAATTTGTATGAATCACTTGTAATAGGTTTTAAAGCACTCTCGAGATCTGCTGAAATAGCAGAAGCTGAAATCAACGCACAATCTGGAAACAAAGAAAAAAAGGTTAATCCTGTACTTGAAAAACTGTACTCATTCCTGAGTTTAAGCCTGTCTTTAGTGATTATGCTTGGATTATTTATGTATGCTCCGATGTGGATTTTTTCTAACTTTGTTCCCAAAGAGTCTGCATTGTTATTCAATATTCTTGCAGGCGTTTTTAGGATCATTCTTTTTCTTGGTTATCTATATCTTATAAGTAAGTGGAAAGAAATCAGAAGAGTATTTGAGTACCATGGTGCCGAGCACAAAGCCATATTTGCATTTGAAGACGGGAAAGATTTAACTTTAGAAAACATGAAACCCTATTCTACCCTTCATCCCCGATGTGGTACAAGTTTCCTGTTCTTAGTAGGGTTTATCTGTATTCTTTTATTTTCAATTGTTGATGCTTTGTATATCAGTTTTTTCGGTCCATTTCCAAATGTACTGTTCCGGTTTTTTATTCATATTTTTCTTATTCCACTGGTGTCTGGTACATCTTATGAAGTTTTAAAACTTTCAGATCGTTACCAGAACATTGCTATTGTAAGAACTCTTATTAAACCAGGGCTTTGGTTACAGAAGATAACCACAAAAGAACCTGATCGTGATCAACTTGAAGTAGCATCTCTGGCATTGAAGGCAGTAATATGATGATGGTTGAGAAAATCGAAGGAATTATCCTCCGGCATAAAGAATTGGAAGAATTACTTGCGCTCCCTGAGACGGTTTCGGATCCGTCTAAAATGGAGAAGCTGGGAAGAGAGTACAACAATACTCAAAAAAACCTCCCCATCTTTCGCAAATATCTGGAGACAGTAAAAGCAATTGAAGATTCTCATGAGCTCTTGAATAGTGAATCGGATCCAGATTTAGTTGCCCTGGCCCAGGAAGATGTGCATCAGAATGAAGCCGCTCTACCCGAACTGGAGAAGAAGGTTAAATTCCTTTTGGTTCCTCGTGATCCCAAAGATTTCAAGAATGCTGTTATAGAGATTCGGGCAGGAACAGGTGGAACTGAAGCTGGTATATTTGCGGCAGATCTTTACCGAATGTACACTCACTACATTGAAAATAAGGGGTGGACGATTGAAGTCCTCAGTTCTTCATTTGGCGACCTTGGCGCAGTTAAAGAAATCATTCTTATGGCCAAAGGTGATAATGCCTATGGAACTTTGAAGTATGAATCAGGTGTTCATCGAGTGCAGCGAGTTCCACAGACTGAAGCCCAAGGAAGAATTCATACATCTGCAGCTTCAGTAGCAGTATTTCCAGAAGCTGATGAGTTTGAGGTTGATATAAATCCAAACGATCTGCGTATTGACTTGTACTGTTCCAGCGGTCCGGGAGGTCAATCGGTAAACACAACCTATTCAGCGGTACGAATAGTCCACATTCCCTCCGGCATTGTAGTCACTTGTCAAGACGAAAAATCTCAGATAAAAAATAAAGCCAAAGCTCTTAAAGTTCTGCAAACCCGCTTATATGAAAAGAAAATTGCTGAGATTGAAGCTGAGGAATCGGCTGCGCGTAAAAGTATGGTAAGTACAGGTGACAGAAGTGCGAAAATCCGTACTTACAATTTTCCCCAAAACAGGGTTACTGACCATAGGATTAACTTAACACTCTATAGTCTTGATGCAGTAATCAATGGTGATTTAGATGAGTTGATTGATTCGCTCGCGATTGCTGATCTTGAAGAAAAAGTTAACCAATGCGGCCTCTAACAAGAATTGGTTAGATGAAAATTCATGAGGCTCTAAAATATATTCAACGTAAATTACAAAAGACAATCGGAACTTATGCGATTGCTCAATCTGAGGAGATTTTAGAGTTTTTTCTGAAATGTTCTCGCACTGACCTTTACATAAAATCAGATAAACCGATTCCCCCGGACATAATTTCTGAAGTAGATAAAATTATTGAACGCAGACTCAATGGTGAGCCTTTACAGTATATTTTAGGTAAAGCATTTTTTTACTCAAGAGAATTTCTGATTACACCTGATGTCCTAATACCCCGTCCTGATACGGAAATACTGGTTGAACAGGTATTTAATTATGAAAAAGGAAGAAACAAGTTATTTATTGATATAGGAACTGGTTCAGGCATAATTGCATCGATATTAACAGATTATAATCCGGACTGGAAAGGTATTGCTATTGACATATCTTACAAATCGCTGCAGGTTGCCAGACAAAATATTAAAAACTGTGTTTATCTGCTTTGCTGCGATTTAATGACTCCTTTGAAAGAACAGAATAAATTTGATTTCGTTGTCAGTAATCCACCGTATATTTCTGCTGACGAACTGGAAACTCTTGATCGTGAAGTAAAAGATTTCGAACCTCATCGGGCCCTGTTTGGTGGCGTTGACGGTTTAGATTTTTATCGTTTACTTTCTGAAAGCGCTAAGAAGTGGTTGAAACCGGGTGGTGCAATCTACTGTGAAATCGGATACAATCAGGAACCTGATGTTATCAAATTATTTTCAAATAACAATTGGAAAGATACCAGATGTATTAAAGATCTGGGAGGAAATCCCCGGGTCATTCGAGCTATAGCAGGTGATTAATAAATATGGATAATCGAAACTATCGTTCACCACTTCCATCGTTTCTGGCTGATTCATTTCCAGCCAATTTACTTTCATGTCTTTACGCTTCTTTTGTCAACAGCAGGAATAATCGGTATTCCCGTAGATCAGATCTTTCCTATCGCTTGCCATTCCCGGTAATAAGCATTGGCGGAATTCGTGCCGGAGGGACAGGTAAAACCCCTTCTGCTTTACTTGTCGGAGAAACACTCAGTAACCTGAATCGTGAAGTTGTTTTTCTTTCACGAGGTTATAAGAAACCAAATAAAGGTGCCTTAATTGCAAGACCAAGCCAAAAGATTTCATGGCGTGACAGTGGTGACGAACCTGCGATGCTGTATAGATCAGTTCCAAACAGCTGGCTTGGAATCGGAGCCAATCGTCTGGAAAACGCTAAAAAGATCTGCACTATTTCAAATGAAAAAATGATTTTTGTCCTGGATGATGGATTTCAACATAGAAAAATTAAACGAGATTTAGATATTGTTTGTCTCAGTGAAACAGTTTTTGAAGATACACTTATTCCAGCAGGTTATTTGCGGGAACCTGTCGATTCACTTAATAGAGCAGATGCTGCTTTTCTAATAGGAACAGAAGATAACTCCTCTATCTTATTAGAAGTACAGGAAAAGCTTGCTTCACGCTTTCCAGAACTTGATATCTACATTTTATTTCAGGAATTTGCTGGATTTGTTAATCTAAAAACCGGATCGGTTTCTGATTCTCTGGAAATTCCTGACCCTGTAGCATTATGCGGCATTGCGCGTCCGGAACGTTTTTTTTCTACTCTTAGATCACGAAATATCTTTCCTTGCAGAGAGATTGTCTTTTCTGATCACCATCAATTCACTTTACGTGATTTTCTTCATATCCACAAATTATATTCAAAAGGAATAGTGCTAACTGAAAAGGACGCTATTCGATTGAACGAGATAACGTCGCACATTACAGATGAAATTTGGTTTCTAAGAGTCCGATTAAAATTTCAAAGTGATGTGCATTCGGAACGGTTCAATAGAAAACTACAATCCATAATTTCATCAGTTTCCAGATAAGGAGGCGGTAATCATGAGGTTTTTTACGATATCGATTCTATCCGCAGTAGCCATTTTTATTTTTGCTTCAAATTCTTTTTCCCAGGCTAAACAGTATGTAGCCGTTTCAAAACCATTTGTGAACGTTTACCAGGAACTTGATCCTAAATCAATGGTTGTCGGACAGGCGAAAAAAGGCGATTACCTTGAAATTATTGCTATCGGGGATTTATGGTACAAAGTTAAAATGGGTAAAGGCGAAGGATGGCTTGAGAAAAGAGCTGGTGAAATTGTTGACAAACCAGGTAGTTCATCCACAATCGCTATCATTATCATTTTATTGATCGTGGCAGCAGCATTTGGAACAGTATCATTTTGCATTTATAAATCAAAACTTTCAGGTTCAGCTTCCTAATAATGGCATTTAGAGTAGTCAGTTCAGCCAGTTTCTTTATCATTTTTATTTTTTCTCTGGCTCTGTCTTCTGAAAAGCAGGTAGAGGTAACTAATTTTTTAGCAAAACTCTACCTTGCACCCAGTATAAATTCGAAATTTATGGGTTTAGCTCAGAAGGGTGAACGCTATAAAATTCTATTAGTTTCCAATTATTGGTATCGAATCGATTTTAAAGGTGTTCCTGTATGGGTTGAAAGTTCAAATATTCAGGTTTTTGACCCTGATGCACCTCCAGTGCAAAATGATTCAGAGTATACACCCAATGATGTTATAGAAAACATTGAAAACACAGTTAAAGAGCAATCCACTACACCAATAGCAAATGTAACAGGCAACCCGGACAATCAACCGACACCTACAGCTGTCGATCAGAATCTGAATGAGCCACTTTCTGAATCATATAATAACACCGGTACGACTAAAAAGATAAACACTTCGAAAGAAATTGATAGTGTTTCTCAAAGATCTAAACTTCAAAGATGGATTTCCAGACAAAGTCTATCAAGATTGCCTATTATTGAACAAACGTTTGAAGAAAAAAAGAACAATAAAGTTTTTCTTGTAACATCATCGCCTGCCAAGATTCTCCTTACTCTCAGTCCTGATTCACCAATTTTGGGTATGGCCAAACGAGGAGAACGTTTATCTCTTGTAGCCGAAGGTGATTCATGGTGTAGAGTTGCTTACAAAGATACTATTGGCTGGATTGAAAAAAAGATCGGTAAAGTTATCGATTCAGAATCATCCTCCTTCTTTCCTAACTCTTCAGTAGTAATCATTCTTATCGGTAGTGTACTGTTACTACTAATACTTATTATAATAGCAGTCAAACTCATAGGAAAAAAATCATCATCCAGACTGGTTTCTTCTGCAAAAAAACAAGCTTTGATAATAGCCAGAGAACCTAAATTAATAAACGAAGCATTAACAGATAATACAATCACTATTGAAAAGTGCTTTACAGAAATAGGTTTTGAAGTCAAATATGCCTCGGATCTACTGAATGTAAAAACGATTATAGAATCGAAAACTCCTGAAGTGATTCTAATAGACTGGCGTTTTGATCGTACGATTTTCACAACTATTGAAAAGTTTTTTGTATCCTTGCCCAACGCAGAATCAGTTATTACTATTGTCTACAATGTACCTGATCCCTCATCAATGTTTACCAGTTCGATACTGCCGAAAATGGCATTTTTTGGAATTTCTTTTTCAGATCGCGACCTTTTTAAGATAGTTACCCCATTAATGCTTTCTACAGAAAATGCTGAAATGCAGAAAAGTAACCAGTCATCCGCTCTTGAAGGAGAAATAGCAGGTGGTAATCTTATAGAGGTCCTTCAATACATAGAAGCAGGGCAAAAAAATGGATGTCTGCTCATTGACACAGGGAAACCATTCTGCATGATTTATTTTAATTCTGGCCGTATTATTTACGCTGCTACTTCAGAAGGCTTAACAGGCAGAGATGCTATTTTTTCTGTTCTCAATCTTAAAGAAGGTAAATTTCGCTTCTTGCTCAATAAAAAACCGAAATCTTCTAATACTGATATGTCTACATTAGAAGTTCTTATGTCATGGACTAAAAACATTGATGAAACTCTTAGGAATTGATTATGGTCGCCGCAGAATCGGTATTGCAGTTACGGATGAATCTGGCACCATAATCCGTGGGCTTACCACAATTGACAGAAATACAATTCATGATCCAGTTTCAGAGATACTTAAAATAATTGCCAATGAAAACCCTTCTGATCTAATCGTTGGATTACCTCTCGACGAAAATAATAATGAGACAGAAATGTCAGGTGAGATAAGGACATTCATTAAAACTATTGAAGGACAAATCACTATTCCGATTCATTTTGTTGACGAAAGTTATTCGTCAATCAAAGCATCAGATCTATTATTATATCGAAAGAAAAAAGTCCGGCGCAAAAAAACAAATGTAGATCGTATTGCAGCTTGCGTAATACTAGATACTTTCATTAAAGAGCAGAACCCTGGTTTCATTTAACCACAAACGTCAAGGAAGCTATAGTGTCGCTCTATATCGTATCAACACCTATTGGAAACTTGGAAGATATTACCTATCGTGCTGTTAAGATTCTCGGGCAAGTAGATTTGATTTTGGCTGAAGACACCCGAAACACAAGGAACCTCCTTAGCCATTACAACATTTCGAAACCAATGTTTTCGTATCATGATTTTAACAAAGAGAAAGTCACTCCGCAAATTATAAAAAGGCTTAAAGACCAGGAGGAAATTGCACTTGTCAGTGATGCCGGAACACCTGGAATAGCTGATCCTGCATTCAATCTGGTTCGCGAGGCTATCAAAGAAAATATTCCCGTTTACCCGATCCCAGGAGCTTCAGCAATTCTAACCGCACTTGTATGCAGCGGTTTGCCTACAGACAGATTTATATTTGAATACTTTCTACCTCACAAAATCAGCCAGCGATTGCGTTTATTTGAGCAGTTTAAAACTGAATCCCGTACCATTGTCTTTTATGAAACGCCTCACCGAATCATCAAAGTACTTTCAGAAATGAATCAGTTCTTTACAAATAATTTCATTGTCATTGGACGGGAATTGACAAAAATTCATGAAGAATTCTTACGGGGTACTCCGGAGGAACTTATCAGACATTTTAGTAAAAAACCACCCAAAGGCGAAATGGTAGTCATTATCAATTCAAGAATTTCAGTTTCTCCTAAACTGACTTCTATTGACAGTGAATAACGAAAGATCTTTCACAATTAATCATTTTGTAAGCAAACTCTCCCAAGAAGATAGTACAGTTCCCTAAATCCTGCATTAGCCGTCTACAACTATTGGAAACTAATTCTAATGTAATTTCATTTGCGCGCTAATACTTAAACATGTGAGAATTGATATAGGACTCATGTAAAGGATATTTCTGAAGCCCCGACAAAAGAAGAACTGATCATCATACACAAATGCGAACTTTTTAAAGATCAAAACTTCATCGAAAGCTGAAAGTAAATCGTTCATAAAAGATTGGGGACCAGAATGTAGCACTGAGAATTGTGTTGCCTCAGCTTTTCAAACGAGCTGGAGAAAAGTTCAGGCTTTCTGTAAAATACACCTGACAACTTTCCCAATGCATCCTAAAAGTTAATCCCAAAGTTATGCCTGAGTATCAGATAAATTCCAACAACAATCATAACAATAGCAGTTATATATCTCACCCATTTTTCAATACTGGTCAGCTTATTAAATGCAGAACCGATCATATTTGCAGCAAAAGCCAAGATAAACGAAAAACCTAAAACCGGTACTGCAGTCCCGATTCCATAGAGAGATGCCATTAAAACTGTGTTTCCTTTTATCGCCAAAGGTATCAGTGCGCCAAAAAACAGTCCGGCAGAAACAGGGCAAAACGCAAGGGCAAACAGGATTCCTAAAAATCCTGATCCCCAAATGCCCATCTTGTCTACGCGTGTTTGTATATTGCCATTAATACCACCACCAAAACTGATATTGAAAATACCCAGTAAAAGAACACCAACAACCAGAAGTAATGGTCCAATTGCCAGGTTCATGTACTTTTGTAAAAACATCGATACACCTGGAATTGACTGAAGACTTCGGGTAACCAGTATAGCTACAGCAATATAAGCGAGTGCCCGACCCAAAGTATACAAAATCCCAGCAAACATTACTGTACGAGTCTTGTCAACCTTACGGCCAACATATGATATGGCAGCAATATTTGTTGCCAAAGGGCATGGACTTATCGATGTCAAAATTCCTAACCAGATTGCGGCTCCTATATCTACAAAAATAGAATTCATTTTTTAACCTTTAAGAGATGACCTGATTTCTGTTTGAATATATTCTTTGAACTTATTTTCATCACCAAGAAGTGTCCATACTTTATCGAGGTTTTTCCAGGACGCCTCTTTGCCATTCTTTAAATCGGAAATAATTACCGATTTAGTATAAAGTTTGTAATCTTCTGCGAAATGCTCATTTCCTTTTTCTTCAACATTGATGACCTTCATCTCAATCCGTCCGCTTTTAATTTCTTCAGAAAATGCACTTTCAACAGCTTTTTTTGTGTATTGTTCAATCATGGTACAGGAGTGACAACGGAAAGTCGTATGGAAATAATAAACCACCAGTTTTTTCTGGTCACTTTTGGGAGCAGTTTGGATAACTTGTTGTGAACTTTTTTCAGTATCAGTTTTATTTGGCTTTTTAGCAGGTTCCGAACTCTGACAAGTGTAACTCAACCCGGAGAAGACAACAATTATCAATAAATTCATAATTTGTTTCATTTTTAATACCTTTGACAAGATCATCTCATACTCCTTGTAATAGTTCTTTGTTTTAATGTTAATGCATCCCGCCCTAATGTTGCGATTTTTTCGATACTTTCTTCAGTAGCTGGACTTTTCCCTTTTTCTAAACCTGAATCAGTGATACGGATGTATTCGAAATTTTGTATATCATTTTTTTCCATCAGTTTTTTGGCACAATCAACCGGACAACCATCAATAACCAAAACTTTTGATGCACCTTTTGCCTGTTCAATAAAATTGTTAAGTCCGGCTCCAATACCAGCAAGGCAAAACAGTTTCCCAGCACCTTCCTTATGGAGTTTTCTTGCTGCTCTGTCGGCAATTTCTCCGACATCTGCAGCTCCAGCACATGAGAAAATCAATTTTGGTGCTGAATTACAGATACATGAGTCACTCATAAATACTCCTTTTTTTAACCCCAGAGGTCAATTATTAACTGTCAACTAATTACAAATTTACCTCTGGGACGGTTAATAACTCTGTTTATTAAGCAATCATACTCTTTATTTCTTCAGGTTTTGGAACTCTTCCATATACCTTAACTACACCATCGACTGCCAATGCAGGGGTCATCATGACACCAAATTTTAGAATTTCATTGATATCTGTTACTTTGATAAGTTCATACTCTATACCCATTGATTTTGCTACGTCATTAACAACTTCTGCCATTTTTTTGCATTTAGGACAACCGGTCCCTAAAATTTGTAGTTTTTTCATCCTATTTTCCCACTTTCTTACTTATTAAAATTCCTGGATAACATTTGATGTACATTCAGGCGAAAAACATTCCGTATAACATTCCAGTAATGGTCGCCATTACCACTACAAGTGAAACAAAAGTGACTGTCTTCTTCCATCCAAATATTCCATTAAGAACAAGCATACTTGGTAATGAGAGTGCCGGTCCTGCAAGTAATAATGCCAACGCAGGTCCTTTACCCATACCACTTCCTATAAGTCCTTGCAAAATCGGAACTTCAGTCAAAGTTGCGAAATACATAAATGCTCCGGCAACCGATGCAAAGAAATTTGCCCTCAACGAATTTCCACCCACCGCTGCGCTAATCCACTCTGAGGGTATTACTCCCTCATGTCCAACACGACCCAATAAAAATCCCGCTACTAAAACTCCAAAGAGCAGCAATGGCAGTATCTGTTTCGCAAATGTCCATGTTGATGAAAACCAGTCCCCAACTTCTCCTTTATCGGTACTGGTAACTACCGATAATCCAATGGAACCTGCAGCAAAAGTCGCCACAGGAAGAAATTCGTACGGAATTGCCTTAGGGGCAAAAAATGCAATCAATGCTGCAGGCAATGCTGCAAAAAGCACTTTCCACCAGGCCAATTTAAACCATGCAATGAGAATTATTCCGAATAGTACAGAAAAAAGAGAGGTGACTATCCACTTATTAGAATACAATACATGCCATAAACCGCTTTCATTCATCGGCTTTCCGAAATTGGCAAATACTAAAATAGCAATCATCACAAAAAAATAAGTCGCAGTTTTCCATAGTGGTCTTTTCACCTCAACATCAGGCATTGCCATCTGTGCCGCAGCTTTGGCCACCTCCTCTTTTCTATATATAAAATGCATGGCAAGTCCTATTATAATACTAAACACTACAGCTCCAATCGCACGCGCAAGTCCCATTTCAAATCCAAGAATACGAGCGGTAAGAACGATTGATAAAACGTTAATAGCGGGGCCTGAATATAGAAATGCTGAAGCAGGCCCTATTCCTGCACCCATTTTGTAAATACCAGCAAATAGCGGTAGCACAGTACATGAGCAAACTGCCAGTACCGTTCCAGATACTGAAGCAACCCCATATGCAAGTATTTTGTTAGCTTTAGCACCTAGTATACTTCATCACTGATGCCTGGCTTACAAATACACCAATTGCTCCGGCAATAAAGAAAGCAGGTATCAAACACAAAAGTACGTGTTCTCGTGCATACCATTTTACCAGCTGAAGAGACTCGAAGATCGCGTTATCAAAACGTGGAATTCCCACTGGAAGAAAAAACAACCCAAGAAAAAAAGCTATAATTATTAATAGTGGTTTATATTCTTTTTGCCAGTCCATTTTTTTATCCTTATTACGTTATTTGGCAAATCTACCAAATACTATCTAAAAAAATTATTCTATAAGTTCTAGTTGTGCTTTAGCCCGCTCCTGAATTACTGATTCCACACAATTGAGGAAATTTAGTACACAGGGCATAGACAGAGTATAAAAAACCATCTGATTTCTTTTTTGATCTGAAACGATACCCGCATTTTTTAGTATAGAAAGGTGTTTTGAAACTGTCGAAGTATCAGCTCCAATCATTTGGGTAAGCTCACAAACACAGTGCTCCTGACGAGATAATTCATCTATTATGAGCAGCCTTGTCGGATGTGCCATTGCTTTAATGATTAAAGCTTTTGCTTCAAATTTTGCCTGTGTTTTTTTATTCATGAAAATATATCCTGCGTTTACCGGTTCATTTGGTAATATAACCAAATATGCAATTCAAATCAAGTACAAAATTTCGTTATTTGAAAACAGTTCTTATCTTACAATCTTGTTCTACACTGATCCCAACTGAAGATATCTGTCGCTATTACCCATATTATCATTAGGTAACCTATTTTATTTATTCAATTCACTAATGAATGTAATTTACTTTGAATATTTTCTGTACAAGTTTATATATAAAGCTCATGACAGATCAAAAGCAGCATTTCCTCTATTGTCACCCTGTAAACCTTATGAACAGAAAGGTATATATAATAAAAAAGCCTGTCTTAAAAAGACAGGCTTATATTTGCAAGCAATATATTTACTTAAATTATGCTTTTCCAGCACTTCCAAGGACATTCTCGTTTTTATCGATAATCATTTTAACAAGTTCATCACGGGCTGGTCCTAAATATTTTCTTGGATCAAATTCTTTAGGATTTTCAGTAAAAACTTTTCTGATCATTGCAGTTAACACCAATCGACCATCAGAATCGATATTGATTTTGCAAACTGCTGAACGGGCAGCTTTTCTAAGTTGCTCAGCAGGAATACCAACTGCAGCATCAAGTTTACCACCGTTTTTGTTGATAATATCAACATATTGCGGTAATACAGAACTTGCACCATGCAACACAATTGAAAAACCTGGAATTCTTTTTTCGACTTCCTCAAGAATATCGAATCTTAGTGGAGGAGGAACCAAAATTCCATTAGCATCTTTTTTACATTGCTCTGGTTTGAATTTGTAAGCACCATGTGAAGTACCAATTGATATTGCAAGTGAATCCACACCGGTTTTCTTTACAAAATCTTCAACCTGTTCTGGCTGTGTATAAATTGATTTTGCAGCAACCACATCATCTTCAATACCCGATAAAACACCTAATTCACCTTCGACTGTTACATCATATTTGTGGGCGTATTCAACGACTTTAGATGTTAATTCGATATTCTTCTCATACGAGTGATGTGACCCATCGATCATAACAGATGAGAATCCGCTCTCTATGCATGAAACACAAAGTTCGTACGTATCTCCATGATCAAGATGAAGTGCCACTGGGAAGTTATATCCCTCACTTCTAGCCATTTGTATCGCACCTTGCCCCATGTACCTAAGCAATGTTGCGTTAGCATATTTTCTTGCCCCAGATGATACTTGCAAAATTACTGGCGATTTTGACTTTCCACATGCAGTCATTATAGCTTGTAATTGTTCCATGTTGTTGAAGTTATATGCGGGAATTGCATATTTACCTTCAAATGCTTTTTTAAACATTTCACGAGTATTTACAAACCCTAAATCTTTATAGCTTACTGCCATTTTAAAATTCCTTTCAGAAAATAAATGTCAAAACCCACTAAATTATTCTTTAGTAGAACTGCTTTCTGAGTCTGATTTACTTTCACCAGCTGCAGGCTGTGCTGCAGTATTTTCAGGTTGAACAGTTTTGACTTTTTTCTTTCTTTTCCTAACAGCTTCAGCACCGCCTCTGCCTACTAATTCAATTATCGACATTGGCGCATTATCACCTTTTCTATCATCAACTTTAATGATTCTGGTGTATCCACCTTCTCTGTCTTTGTAACTTGGAGCAATGTCGTCAAACAGTTTTTTAAGAACTGTTTTATCACCAATTCTTCTTGCAGCAAGTCGAATTGCATGAAGATCGCCTTTTTTACCGAAGGTAATCAGGCGTTCAACAACACCACGTACTTCTTTTGCTTTGATAAGAGTTGTAGTAATTCTTTCTTTGTCTAAGATTGACACTGCAAGATTAGACAACATTGCACGACGATGACTTGAAGTTCTATTAAGCTTCCGTCCAGATACCAGATGGCGCATTGTTCTTACCTTCTCTTAAAACTGTATTCTATGTTAAATCTTATGTCCGATTCAGTATTATTCCTGAACCGGTCCCATTATTTTGTCTACATCCATACCGAATGTAAGGCCTAAATTAGTTAACACCTGATTTAACTCAATAAGTGATTTTCTACCAAAATTTTTGTATTTAAGCATATCTGATTCCTGATTGCGAACCAGATCCGCAAGAGTATGGATATTAGCAGCTCTTAAACAATTATTTGACCTTACAGAGAGCTCCAGTTCATCAACTCTCATTTTAAGTAATTGACGGAGTTTTTCTGTTTTTTCATCTCGTATAGTTTCTTGAACAGGCTCGAATTCGCCTTCAAAATTGATGAACACCTCCAGATGATCATAGAGCAATTTAGCTGCGAAACCAATTGCATCCTCAACAGTCAAGCTGCCATCAGTCCAGATTTCAAATAAGATTTTATCTAAATCTGTCCTTTGTCCAACACGAGTATTCTCTACAATATAGTTTACTTTAGTAACAGGAGAAAAAAGAGCATCAATTGGAATAGTACCGATAGGATCATCTTCTCTTCTGTTCATTTCAGCAGCGACATATCCTCTGCCGTCAGAAACTTTCAATTCGATTTTTAATTTAGCATCTGAATTAATAGTAGCAATATGCAAATCAGGGTTTAGAATAATAACATCGGGATTTTTCTCAATATCTGAAGCTTTAACGTCACCTTCTCCACTGACTTCCAATTTAAGCGTTGCATCATGATCGGCTAACAGCTTTATTCGTAGTTGCTTAATATTAAGAATTATGTCTGTAATGTCCTCGACAACACCATCAATTGTCGTGTATTCATGCATTGCGTTCTCTATACGAATAGAAGTAACAGCAGCACCCTGAAGTGATGACATTAGTATTCTTCTAATGGAATTCCCGATTGTATGTCCCCATCCTCGCTCCAGTGGTTCAACAACTACTTTTGCGTAGTTCGGGATATTTTCTGGATTCTCGATCTGGATGCCCTTAGGCATCATCAAGCTTTTCCATTTCATCTTAGTATATTCTCCCTTTTTTTATCTGGAGTAAAGTTCGACCACGAGCTGTTCCTGAACATTAATCGGAATAGCTGCTCGCTCTGGAATACGAATCACAGAACCTTCTAATTTTACCTTGTCTACATTCATCCACTCTGGAATATCTCGTACAGTCTTAAGAGAGCTATGTATCAGTTCTAAATTTTTGCTCTTTTCTTTAACCTGTATGATATCTCCTTCTTTAACCAGATAAGATGGTATATTGACCTTTTTTCCATTTACCCTGAAATGATTATGAAGTACTAATTGCCTTGCACTTGATCTTGATGGCGCAAAACCTAAGCGATAAACAATATTGTCCAATCGTAATTCAAGCAATTGCAATAACCGTTCACCTGTTACCCCAGTAGACTTCGCAGCAGCATTGAAATACAATTCAAATTGTTTTTCAAGTATTCCATAGATACGTCGGATCTTCTGCTTTTCTCTTAACTGCATATTGTATTCGGTGGATGACCGTCTTCTTTTAGAGACACGCATACCAGGTGGAAAAGGCCTTCGTTCAATTGCGCAGTTTTCCGACTTGCAACGTTCTCCCTTAAGCATCAGTTTTACACCTTCCCTGCGACACTGTCTACATCGCGGGCCATGATAAACTGCCATGTCTTGTCTCCTCTATATTTCTAACTTTAAGAATTGTTCTCAAACGTAAAAACAATTGAGATTCCCAAATCAAACTCTTCTTCTTTTTGGTGGACGGCAACCATTGTGTGGTACTGCTGTAAAATCCTTAATTGCCATAATCCTTATGCCTGCAGCAGCAAGAGCTCTAATAGCACTCTCTCGGCCATTACCTGCACCTTTTAAATGAACCTCAACTTTACGGACACCAGCTTCATAAGCAAGTTTTCCAACCACTTCAGCTGCGATTCCAGCTGCAAATGGTGTACTTTTTCTTGAACCTTTGAAACCAGATTTACCCGGTGTATTCCAGGCAATAACATTTCCGCGAGAATCAGTTACATTTATAAGCGTATTATTAAATGTTGCTCTGACATGAGCGATCCCTTCAGCAGAAGCTTTTTTCTTTACTTTTTTAGTAGTGCTGCTGGTAGCCTCTTTATTCATTTCTTAAAACCTCTCCTATAAACCAATTATTTTGCTGGAGCTTTTTTCTTATTTGCAATAGTTCTTCTTGGACCCTTACGAGTTCTTGAATTTGTACGTGTACGCTGTCCTCTTACAGGTAAACCTTTTCTATGACGTAAACCGCGATAACTTCCGATATCCATTAATCGCTTGATATTCATACGCACATTAGATCGCAGATTTCCCTCAGTCTGGTACTCGCTATCAATAATTTTTCTGATTTTATCCAATTCATCTTCGGATAAATCTTTTACCTTCTTATTAATGTCGATTCCTGCTTTTTTCAATATTTGTTGAGCAGAAGACTTACCGATACCAAAAACGTAGGTTAACGCAATCTCACTTCTTTTGTTATTTGGAATATCTACACCTGCAACACGAGCCACGTTAGGACCCCCCTTATATTTCTAAATCTCTCTTTAAGTTTTCCTGATTAACCCTGACGCTGTTTATGTTTGGGACTTTTAGAACAAATTACACGAACAACGCCTTTTCTTTTTATGATTTTACAACCATTGCACATTCTTTTTACAGAAGCACGGACTTTCAAAGTGACACCCCTTTATTTATATCTGTATACAATTCTTCCTCTGGTCAAGTCGTAAGGTGATAATTCAACAAGCACTTTATCACCTGGAAGTATTCTGATATAGTTCATTCTCATCTTGCCAGAAATATGAGCAAGTATCTCATGCTTATTCTCAAGCATCACTTTGAATGAAGCATTTGGCAAATTCTCAGTAACAGTTCCTTCGACTTGTATTGAATCATTTTTTCCCATAAATTCTAATTAAGACAGATTAGTATCTTCTGCCTCTCAACCTTCCCTTTTTCAAAAATCCTTCATAGTTTCTCATTTGCAGATGAGACTCAAGTTGCTGTAGTGTATCTAAAGCTACACCAACACAGATGAGAACGCTTGTACCACCAAAATAAAAGTTAATTTTCATGCTTCCCATAATAAGGAAAGGAGCAACTGCAATAAATGCTAAGAATACTGATCCTGGCAGTGTGATTCTAGTCAAAACGTGGTCAAGAAATTCTGCAGTTTTCTTTCCAGGTCTTATTCCAGGAATAAAGCCACCTGATCTTTTTAAATTATCAGCAATATCAAGCGGGTTAAAAATAATCGCTGTGTAAAAATAAGTAAAGAAAATAATGCACAATGCATACAAAAAGTTATACAAAAATCCCTGAGGAGAAAACCAGTTGAAAATATCTTCCATCAATGGAGATTGTGGAAAGAAACTTTGTATCATACTTGGAAATGTCATTATTGATGATGCAAAAATAATTGGAATAACTCCAGCCATATTCAGACGTAACGGCAAAACAGTATTTTGCCCTGCGTACATCTTTGCACCTACAACTTTTTTCGGTGTCTGAATAGGAATTCTTCTTGTTGCCTGTGTCATAAGTACAACGAATGCAGTCATGCTTATTACAACAGCAAGTACTAAAGCTTCCATAAGAGGATGTCTTGTGCCAGCTAACAATTGCTGCACTTCGCCAATTACTGCATCGGGTAAACGAGCAACAATACCAATAAATATTATCAAAGAAATACCATTGCCAAGACCACGATTGGTGATCTGCTCTCCCAGCCACATAATCAAAACTGTGCCCGTCGTCAAGCTTAATGCAGTCAACAATGTAAACTTGATGCCTAACATTCCACTGTGTACCGCATGAATCCCTGTAGTTGGAGATGTTATACTTTGGAGAAAGATACTTATACCAATAGCCTGAATAATAGAAAGTAATACAGTTCCATATCGAGTATATTGAGTTATTTTCTTTCTTCCTTCACCACCTTCTCTTTGCAATTTATGGAGATAAGGAAAAACGGTTCCTAATAACTGAATAATAATTGACGCACTAATATAAGGCATTATACCCAAAGCAAATACTGTTACTCTTTTGAATGCACCACCGACAAACATATCGTATAGTCCAAAAAGAGAGTTTCCAGATTGTGCGAAAAACTCGTTTAAAACTTGTGGATCAATTCCAGGTGTCGGAACATGCCCACCAATTCTATAGACGACTATTATACCTAAAGTGAAAAGAATCCTTTTTCTAAGCTCAGGTATTTTGAAAATATTCTTGAAAGATTCAAGCACGGCTTATTACCTCTGTTTTCCCTTTTGCTTTTTCGATTTTTTCTTTTGCGGATTTTGAAAATGCATGAGCTTTGACAGTAAGGGTTTTTGTCAAATCACCATTGCCTAAAATTTTAACAGGTAATCCGGCATTTTGAATAAGACCGTTTTCGTATAATGCCTCAACGGTAATTTCTTTCCCATTATCTAAAACTTCGAGAGATCCTACATTTACAACTTGAAAATATTCTTTAAAAGGGCTATGAAAGCCTCTCTTGGGTAAACGACGAGTTAAAGGCGTCTGACCACCTTCAAAATACAATTTGGTGAAAGAACCACTTCGTGCTCTATCTCCATTGTTACCCTTACCTGCGGTACTACCACTACCGCTACCAGTTCCACGTCCAATTCTTTTTGCAACCTTTTTTGAACCTGCTGCTGGTCTTAATTCATTTAGTTTAAGCATTTTATTCTCCGTCAACTGTTTCTACTTTAACCAGATGTTTAACAGTATTAACCATTCCACGTATAACTGGAGAGTCTTCATGCACTACAGAATAACGGATTTTTTTTAAACCCAAAGCGCGAATGGTTCTTTTTTGAGCTTCTAATTTCCCAATTATACTTTTCATTTGAGTTATTTTAATTTTAGCCATTTTTCACAACCTCTCAAGCATTAGCTTTTTCTGGGATTTGACGAAGCATACGAATTTGCTCTCTAGTTTTGAGCTTAAGCAAACCATCCAAAGTTGCCTTGACAACATTATGAGCATTAGTAGTACCCAGACATTTGGTAAGTATATTTTTTACACCTGCCAATTCAAGTACTGCTCTTGCCGGACCTCCTGCGATCACTCCAGTTCCAGGAGCGGCAGGCTTGAGGATAATTTTTCCAGCTCCGAAATGGCCAATTACATCGTGAGGAATTGTACCATCTACTAGACTAACATCAAATAGATTTTTCTTGGCATTTTCAACAGCTTTACGAATCGCTTCAGTAACATCGTTAGCTTTACCCATCCCAATACCAACTCTGCCGTTTCCATCGCCTACTGTTACCAAAGCATTGAACCCAAATCGTCTACCACCTTTGACAACTTTGGCAACACGATTTACAGCAACCAGTCGATCTGTCAACTGGGACTCACCACTACTTGTTGTTATTACTTCTTCGCTATTCAAACCTTCGACCCCTTTCCATCGTCTTTAGAAGACAAGCCCTTTAGCGCGGGCTGCTTCTGCCAAAGCCTTAATCCGGCCATGGAAAAGATACCCTTTTCTATCAAAGACTACTTTTGTTATACCTTTTTCTTTTGCCTGTTCAGCTATAAACTCACCAACAATTTTTGCAATATCTGTTTTAGAAATTTCTTTTCCGTTGATTTTTTCAGAAAAGCTTTTCCCGGTGCTTCCAACTTGAATGATAGTTATTTTGTTATCATCATCAATAAGTTGAGCATAGATATGATTGAGACTTCTTCTTACACAAAGACGTGGCCGATCAGCAGTTCCACTGATTTTTTCTCGTACACGACTTGCTCTTCGTTTCCGTTCATCAAGTCTTATTTTTGCGTTATTCATTCCAATCTCCAAATTAACTTATTTACCAGCAGCCTTACCAGCTTTTCTTCTTATTTGTTCATTGACATAACGTATACCTTTGCCTTTGTAAGGTTCCGGCGGACGAATTCTTCTTATATCAGCAGCAGCCTGTCCCACAGTTTCTTTATCAATACCTTCAATGATAATCTTGGTCTGGTTATCAACTGTGAATGTAAGACCCTTCGGTGCCTTGAAAAGTTTCGGGCTTGAGAATCCTACACTAATATTAAGATCCTTTCCCTTCATTTCGGCTTTGTACCCAACACCGTGTATCTCAAGTTCTTTTCTATAACCATGTGAAACACCAACCACCATGTTATCAATAAGAACTCTGTAAAGACCCCATAATGCTTTAACGTTTTCATTTTCGGTCGCCGGAGTGAGACTGATTTCGCTATCTTTATATTCAATAGAAAGATCATGAGGCACTTCTTTTGACAGAGTACCTTTACTGCCCTTTACCTCAACCTTTTGTCCAGCAATACTCACCTGGACACCAGAGGGAATTTTTACCGGTATTTTACCTATACGAGACAATTTATACTCCTTTTATTATAATCTGCGACTTTCAATGTCTATTTCAATTGGAAGTAACGATTACCAGATAAGTCCAACTACTTCACCACCGACATTCATTTTGCGGCAGTCCCGATCATTCATTACTCCCTTGGAAGTAGAGATAATTGCCATCCCCATGCCATTAAGCACTTTAGGTACTAATTCAGATCGGACATATTGCTTACGTCCAGGAGTACTGACTCTCTTAATACCTTGAATGGCATTGATCTGACTTTCATTATACTTCAGGAGAATTTTAATGATTCCCTGTTTCCCATCATTAACATAAGCGTATTTGCTGATGAAATGATTCTCAAAAAGGAGTCGAGCAATTTCCTTTTTTAAATTAGAAGCCGGGATATCTACCGTTCTCTTTTTTGCCTGACTGGCATTCCGAATCCTATTGAACATATCTGCAATCTGATCAGTCAACATTCTTTGACCCTTTCTTATCAAGACTACCAGGAAGCTTTAACAACACCGGGAATTTCACCCCTTAGTGCCATATCTCTAAAACAAATTCTGCAAAGACCGAAATCTCTTAAGAAAGCTCTAGGTCTTCCACATCTTCTACAACGTGTATACTTTTGAGTACTAAATTTAGGTTTTTTTCTACATTTTTCAATTAGTGCTTTACGTGCCACTTCAATTCTCCCTGTGTTTATTTCCGAAACGGCATTCCCATTTCTTCAAGAAGAGCAAATCCTTCTTCATTGTTCTTTGCAGTAGTACAGATACAGATATCCATTCCTGTAATTTTTGAAACCTTATCACGGTCAATTTCAAGAAATACAATCTGTTCCTTTATTCCCAAAGTGTAATTTCCAAAACCATCGAATGACTTCTTTGGTAAACCTCTGAAATCACGAATTCGAGGAATTGTTATCGAAATAAGCCGATCTAGAAACTCCCACATACGTGTTGAACGAAGTGTTACTTTACACCCGATCGGCATATTTTCGCGAAGCTTAAAGTTTGAAATAGCTTTTTTAGCACGTGTTACTACAGGCTTCTGTCCAGTAATATCTCTGAGACATGCAACTGCTTCATCAATCATTTTGGCATCTTGAGTTGCGCCTCCAACACCCATGTTCAAAACTATTTTTTCAAGTTTTGGTACTTGCATAGCATTGGTGTAACCATATCTTTTCATGAGACCAGGTACAGCACTTTTATGGTACTTTTCCCGCATTCTGGGCATTGATTTTTCTCCTGTACTCACTCTATCGACTCCTTAGCCTTTTTTGAAAATCTCACTCTTTTACCATTCTCAAGAATACTAACACCGATACGAGTAGGTTTACCTGTTTTAGGACAAAGAAGCATTAAATTAGACATATCAATAGATGCTTCTTTTGGCATAATACCACCCTGCTGATTTTTAGCACTTGGCTTTGTATGCCTCTTTACGATGTTAATACCTTCTACAATAGCTCTCTTTTTTTCAGGAATTACTTTTAGGATCTTTCCGGTTTTTCCCTTATAATCACCAGTAATTACCTGAACAGTATCATTTTTACGTAAACGCAATCCCATTTACTCACTCCTCATTATTTAGAGCACTTCAGGTGCTAAGGACACGATGCGCATAAATTTTTTCTCACGAAGCTCACGAGCAACAGGTCCAAAGATTCGTGTTCCTTTTGGCTCACCCTGATCATTAATAATGACAGCAGCATTATCACTGAAACGAATGTACGTACCATCTTTACGACCATATTCTTTTGTAGTACGCACTATCACAGCTTTTGCTACAGTTCCTTTTTTTACAGCTCCATTAGGGAGAGCATCTTTTACTGCAACTACTATAACGTCTCCAACCTGAGCATATCTTCTTCGAGTTCCACCAAGAACTCTAATACACTGGACCTTTTTTGCGCCAGAGTTATCGGCAACATTAAGTCTGGATTGTACCTGTATCATGTCTCCCTCAACTTACTAATTAAGCAGTTATATGCTAATATTTATTTTGCTTTTTCTAAAACTTCACCAACACGCCATCTTTTCGTTTTTGATAACGGACGTGTCTCACAAATTTTTACTTTATCACCGACTTTACATTCATTTTTTTCATCGTGAGCTACATATCTAACACTTTTTCTTATTATTCTGCCATAAGTAGCGTGCACTAAATTACGTTCAACTTTGACAACAATGCTTTTGTCCATTTTGTCACTCACGACTATACCGATACGCTCTTTGCGTTCATTTCTTTCCGTCATGCTTATTCCTCATTTATACTAACAGGATATATTTGCAAGTTACTTTTTACTTTCAGTTAACTTTTTCTCATTTAAAATGGTAATTATTCGAGCTATATCCTTACGAACAAATCTCAATTGTAATGGATTAGCCAGCTGCCCCATTTTGGCTTGAAAACGAAGATTAAAAAGTTCCTCTTCGCACTGATCAATCTTTTTGACCATTTCTTCATTAGAAAGTTCACGTATTTCTTTTGCTTTCATGACTTGATACCCTATCTCTCTATTTCAACAAAACGAGCTTGTATAGGAAGCTTTTGAGCAGCAAGCCTTAAAGCTTCTCTTGCTATATCCTCTTTGACGCCTGCCATCTCAAACATTACTGTTCCAGGTCTTACAACGGCAACCCATCCTTCAGGTGCTCCTTTACCTTTTCCCATTCTGGATTCAGCAGGATGTTTGGTAAAAGGTTTATCTGGAAAAATTCTTATCCAAATTTTGCCACCTCTTTTTACAAAACGCGTCATAGCAATACGAGCCGCTTCAATCTGTCTGTTATCAATCCATCCCGGCTGCAATGATTGTAAACCAAATTCGCCGAAAGAGACTTCATTACAGCGTGTTGCTAAACCACGCATACGACCACGTTGAGTTTTTCTCCATTTAACTTTCTTCGGTGATAGCATCTGTATTTTCCTCTCTACGCATTCATGCTTTCGCCAACTTTGGCGGGCTGCTTCTCCGTACGACTTATAACTTCGCCTTTACAGATCCACACCTTTACACCAATACATCCATAAGTTGTATGTGCAGTTGATGTTGCATAATCTATATCAGCCCTTAAAGTATGGAGCGGTACACGCCCTTCTTTGTAAGTCTCAGTTCTCGCTATTTCTGCACCATTAAGTCTTCCAGAAATCTGAATTTTGATTCCTTCAGCACCCATTCTAATTGCAGTAGATATAGCTTTTTTAGTTGCTTTTTTATAAGATACACGTTTTTCTACTTGTCTGGCAATATTATCAGCGACCAATTGCGAATCCATCTCTGGTTTCTTAACTTCTCTGATATTTATTTGTATCTCTTTTTGTGTAAGATGTTGTAACTCACCCTTGAGTCTTTCAACTTCTTCACCTTTCTTTCCTATCACAATACCAGGACGAGATGTATGGATACCAACAATAACTCTTTTTGCTGTTCTTTCGATTACTAATGCAGATATTCCACCATGCTCCAACCTCTTTTTAAGATAGTTTCTGATAAGAATATCTTCGTATAGATAGTCTGGAAATTTTTCTTTGGCAAACCAGTTCGAAAACCATGAACGGGTTATTCCTAATCTCAGACCAACTGGATTCGTTTTCTGACCCACAGCTCCTCCCGTTTAATTAGCTACCGTGACCGATATATGGCACATGCGTTTTAAAATTCCGGACGCACGGCCTTGGGCACGAGGCCTAAACCGCTTCATAACCGGACCTTCGTTTACACGAATCTCTTTAATGCGGAGTTCATCTACCTCAATTGCTGCATCTGTATGCTTGCTTTGTAAATTTGCGACCGCTGATTTAAGTAGTTTCGCGAAATCAATTGCAATTTTCTTATTTACGTTCAATTCGAGAAGACTTAAAGCCTCTCCTACCATCATTCCCCGGACTGCATCAGCAACAAGACATGCTTTACGTGAAGTAGACCGAAGATTTTTTAATGTAGCCTTAGATTCCACTTTTCCTCCTTCGGATTATTTCTTCGCTGCTGCAGTTTTATCGGACTTGGCACCACTGTGCCCTCTGAATTGCCTTGTTGGAGCAAATTCACCCAACTTATGACCGACCATGTTTTCAGAAACATATACTGGTATAAACTTGTTTCCATTATGTACAGCGAAAGTGTGCCCTACAAATTCAGGCAAAATTGTCGACCTTCTTGACCATGTCTTTATTACTTTTTTCTGCCCAGACTTGATCGACTCTTCAACTTTCTTCGCAACGTGATCGTCTACAAATGGACCTTTTTTTATTGATCGTGCCATATTTCTCTTTCCTCTTCCTTATTACTTCGACCGGCGACGTACGATGTACTTACCTGATGGCTTTTTTCTGTTCCTGGTCTTTAGACCTTTTGCCTTCTGACCCCAAGGTGAAACAGGATGTCCTCCACCAGCTGTTTTTCCTTCTCCACCACCCATTGGATGATCGATCGGGTTCATGGCAACACCTCTAACAGTAGGACGAATTCCCATATGTCTTTTTCGCCCGGCAGATCCTATTACCATATTCATATGTTCTGAATTACTTACTTGTCCAATGGTAGCATAGCAGATTTCATTAACATTGCGCACTTCACTGGAAGGAAATTTCAGCTGTACAGTGCCATTTTCCTTGGCAACCACCTCAGCATACGATCCAGCACTACGTGCAATCTGCCCACCCTTTTTTATTCTTAATTCAATATTGTGAACAAGCGTACCAAGTGGTATGTTTTTAAGTGGCATGCAGTTACCTTCTGCAATCTCAACTTCCTCACCTGAAACGACCTTTTGATCAACTTTCATGTTTGTACTTGCAAGTACATATCTTCTCTCACCGTCAATATACCTGACCAGTGCAATAAAACATGTTCGGTTAGGATCGTATTCAATAGTTTCTATTACTCCAGGAATATTGAACTTATTTCTCTTGAAGTCTATGATTCTATAGTACTTCTTATGAGCACCACCACGATGCCGAACGGTAATTATACCTCTATTGTTTCGACCATTAATTTTTTCCTTTATTTCAATCAAAGGCTTAAATGGTTTGTCTGTGGTGACTTGATCAAACGCATTTGTTGTTTTGTAACGAAGCGTTGGTGTCAACGGTCTGTATGCTTTCATTGGCATAGAATTACTCCAATTCCTCTCGTGTATTTCTAAAGTTAGACTTCGCCAAATTTAGAAATAGTCTGGCCTTCCTGTATTCTGATAAATGCTTTTTTCCAGTCCGAACGATAACCGACATTCTTTCCCATCCGTTTTTTCTTTCCTTTAACAAGGATAGTATTAACAGAGAGGACTGTAACCGCAAACAACTTTTCTACGGCTTCTTTAATTTCAGGTTTTGTCGAAGTACGAAGGACTTCAAAAACATATTTATTCTGAGTTTCTTTTAGACCTGAATTTTTCTCAGTTACAGATGGATATCTGATAATTGAATGATATTTACTCACAGTGCCACCGCCTCTTGTACTTTACCGATTAGCCGCTCATCGCCAAAAATAATATTTTCATTGGTTAGTATATCGTAGGCATTAATCTCTGAAATTGGCCTAATATCAAGATCTCTGATATTACGACCTGATAAGAAAACGTTCTTTGTATCCTTATCAATAATGAGTAAATTTCTCTTACCTGCCACCGATAACGCTTTGAGCATCGCCAATATAGTTTTTGTTTTAGGCGCATCGCAAGAAATACTTTCAACAATAATAATTTTTTCGTCTTTAGCTCTTGAAGACAATGCAGAAGTTAATGCAAGTCTTTTCATCTTTTTGGGAATATTTGTATAATAATCCCTTGGATCAGGACCATGTGCCTTGCCACCACGAGCCCAAATTGGAGAAGTATTAGAACCTGCACGTGCACGTCCAGTACCCTTCTGACGCCATGGTTTTCTACCACCACCACTTACTTCGGAACGGCCCTTTGTTTTTGCAGTTCCCTGGCGCTGGTTAGCCTGTAATTGAATAATAACTTGATGCATCAGATGTTCATTTACTTTTGCACCAAAAACAGTTTCAGGTAATTCGTAATCACCTTTTACTGTTCCATCCTGCTGATATAATTTAGCCTTCATTGTAGTGCTCATCCTGGTAGAAACGTACTACTTAATTTGTTTTCTTAATGTATAAATAACCTTTATTACGCCCCGGGACAGCCCCTTTTACAAAGAGTAACCCCGCTTCTTTGTCAAGACTTACTACTTCCAGATTACGAACTGTAACTCTTTCGTCTCCAGAATGTCCCGACATCTTCAGTCCAGGCATCACTCGTGCAGGATACGTATTAGCTCCTGAGGAACCACGCTCACGCACGTTTGTGTTTCCATGACTTTCACGTCCACGTTGGAAATTGTATCTCTTAATAGTACCTGTATGTCCACGTCCCTTTGAAATACCAACGACATTGACAAACTTTACATTTTCGAGGATTTCAATACCAACTCTCTGTCCGGATTTCAACTGTTCCTCTTCACTGTCGAGCTCGAACTCTTTGACAATGTAAGTAGGTACAGATGAATTCTTTTTGCAATGCCCGATGATTGCCTTAGTAACTTTCTTTTCTGCAACATCTTCAAATCCAAGCTGAACAGCACTATAGCCATCCTTCTCATTTGTCTTTATCTGGTGAACGATGTTGTTTCCTGCCTGAATAACAGTTACAGCTACAGATCTTCCACTGTCACTGAATATCCTTGTCATTCCTATTTTTTTACCTATCAAACCCTGCATATCGTACCTGTTCTTTCAGTATGCTGGTAGTACCAATATGTTAAAATCAAACTTTAATTTCTACGTCAACACCTGCTGGCAAATCCAATTTCATCAACGAATCTACTGTTTGAGGAGTAGACTCTAAAATGTCGATCAAACGTTTGTGCACTCTTGTTTCAAACTGTTCTCTTGATTTTTTGTTCACATGTGGTGAACGCAGAACAGTATAGATAGTTTTTTCTGTCGGTAAAGGTATAGGTCCGGATATTCTGGCACCAGTACCTTTTGCAGTCCGGACAATGTCCGAAGCCGACTTATCAAGAATGTTGTGGTCAAATGATTTTAACCTGATTCTAATTCTTTCACTTGGCATGAAAAAATGCTCCTTTTTATCTTCTCTTACAATTTTATTCTACATTCTTCCAATTCGGCGCAAAATCTCGTCCTGTACCGATTTTATAGTTACTTCATATCTGTCGAACTGCATTGTATAAATTGCCCGACCTTGAGTTAAAGATCTAAGCGCAGTTGCATATCCAAACATTTCAGAAAGAGGTGCTTCAGCATCAATAACCTGAGCATCATTTCTGGCATTTATCCCAAGTATTTTACCTCTTCTACTATTCAAATCATTAATTACTGAACCCATGTACTCAGAAGGAACAACTACTTCAGTTTTCATCATAGGTTCAAGAACCGCAGGATTTGCTTTATTACAAGCTTGTTTAAACGCTAATGTAGCGGCAATCTTAAATCCCATTTCTGTCGAATCTTCTTCTCTATAAGAAGCATTTTTCAGATTTACAGATATCCCTGTAAGCGGATATCCTGAAAGAAAACCACCGCTTGAAGATTCAAGAACCCCTTGTTTCACAGAATTAATAAATTCTTCTGGAAAACCAGGATCTTTTATGGTATGCTTAAACTCAATACCTTTTGAAGACTCAACCGGTTCAACACTCAAAACAATGTGTGCAAATTGGCTTTTACCACCAATCAGTTGAGATAACTCGTAATCTTCGGTTACTTTTGTTGTAACTGTTTCTCTATATGAAACCTGGGGTTTTCCAACATATACCCCAACGTTAAATTCCCTAATTAATCTATCAATCAAAATTTCTAAATGAAGCTCACCCATTCCATATAATAATCTCTGGCCGGTCTCGCTATTTATATTAATTCTACAGGTTGGATCCTCATCTGATAAACTTTTTAAAGCAGAAACTAACTTTTCTTCATCTGCTGTGCTCTTTGGTTCTATTGACCTCTCCAATACTGGATCAGGAAAAACCATTTTTTCAAAAACAATGGGAAAACCTGGGTCACATATAGTGTCTCCAGTACTAGTATCCTTAAGTCCTACCAGAGCAACTATATCACCAACTTGTAAAAATTGTTCAGCATGCCTTTTATTAGAATGCATTCTGAAAATTCTTGTAACCTTTTCTTTGGCCTTCGTACGAGGATTGAAATAGATGTCCTTAAAGCTTGCTTTTCCAGAATAAACTCTTGCATAAGCAAGTCTTCCAACATGTGGATCTGATGCAATTTTAAAAACGATACCAGAAAAAGGTTGCTTTACATCAGGTAACCTTTTTTTACTTTCCTCAGAACTCGGATCAGACCCTTCAATTTCACCACGGTCAATTGGTGAAGGCAAAAAATCAGTAATTGAGTTTAAAAGCTGTTGAATGCCTTTATTTTTGAAAGCTGAACCACACAAAACAGGACTAAGCTTGTTAGCTAAAACTCCGTTTCTTACAGCTCGCTTCAAAAGTGCAGAATCAACTTCCTTTTCTTCAATTACCTGTTGCATTAATTCATCGCTAAAATCAACAAGTTTCTCAATCATAAGCTCTCTGTTTTTAAGAGCCTCACTTAATAATGCATCAGGAATTTTTTCTTCTATAACTTTAGTACCAAGTGTTTCTTCATCATACTTGAATACTTTCATCTCTATCAGATCAATAACACCTTCAAATTGATCTTCTTTTCCAATCGGCATTTGAATTGCCACTGGATTAGCTGCTAATTTTTGAATCATCATATTAATGACATTATAAAAATCAGCACCTATGCGGTCCATTTTGTTCACAAACGCGATTCGAGGCACGTTATATTTGTTAGCTTGACGCCAAACAGTCTCAGACTGAGGTTCTACGCCACCAACCGAATCGAATACGGCAACTGCGCCATCCAAAACTCTCAAAGATCTTTCGACTTCAATAGTGAAGTCGACGTGTCCCGGGGTATCAATAATATTGATCTGATACCCGTTCCACATACAGGTAGTCGCTGCAGAGGTTATTGTAATACCCCTTTCACGCTCCTGAACCATCCAGTCCATAACAGTATTACCATTATGAACCTCACCCATCCGGTGCAAAACCCCTGAATAAAACAGGATTCGCTCCGTTGTGGTGGTTTTTCCTGCATCAATATGAGCCATTATCCCAATGTTACGAACTTTTTCCAAGGCAACTACTTCACTCATATTTCCCTCATAACCAGACTACCTAAATTAACAATCTGCTAAATCGCGCAGCCCGGACAAGTTCACCACATTATCGGTTGTGGTCACCGTGCCCCGGTATAAAAGCACTACCAGCTGACTCTATGTATGCAAATCAAAGAACTATCAAATCTACCAGCGAAAATGTGCAAACGCTTTGTTTGCTTCCGCCATCTTATGAGTATCAACTTTCTTTCTTACAGCTCCACCTTCATTTTTTGAAGCCTGTATGAATTCGTTAGCTAATTTTTCAGCCATACTCTTTTCTGATCTTTCTTTAGAGTAGGTGATTAACCAGCGAATAGCTAAAGAAGTACGCCTTTCATTAGGAACTTCAATAGGAACCTGATAGTTAGCACCGCCAATACGACGAGACTTAACTTCCAGGACTGGTTTTACATTTTCAACAGCTTTCTTGAAAATACTCAGACCATCTTGACCTGTACGCTCAGCAACAAGTGTCAATGCACCATAAAAGACATTTTCTGCGAGACGTTTTTTTCCACAACGAACAACATTATTTACAAATTGTGTTACGAGTGTACTATTAAATTTTGGATCAGGAACAAGTTCCTTTTTAATTGCTTTCCTTCTTCTTGACATATTTATCCCTTATTTCTTAGGACGCTTTACACCGTATTTTGAACGACTCCGCTTACGATTCTGTACGCCTTGAGTATCCAATGCGCCGCGGATAATGTGATATCTCACACCAGGAACATCCTTTACACGACCACCCCTAATAAGAACAATAGAGTGTTCCTGTAAATTATGACCTTCTCCAGGAATGTAAGCATTTACTTCCATATGATTTGTTAAACGAACACGAGCAACCTTTCTCAATGCTGAGTTAGGTTTCTTTGGTGTAGTTGTAAAAACTCGAGTACAAACACCACGGCGTTGCGGACATGAATGCAACGCAGGTGATTTACTCCGGTTCGCCTGGCTTTCCCGCCCTTTACGTATAAGTTGACTGATCGTAGGCACGTGTTTCCTCCAAAAAAATGACAGTCACTAAATATAATAATTTGTTATTCAATAATCAAATGTTATTATATTTTTTTTTATAATTGTTCACCAATATCGACAAAATCTTCACTATTTTCATGCTCATCCACCGCAGTAACATCTGATTCCATATCTTTTACCCGAAGATTCTTGAACATCTTTGACCCAGTTCCGGCAGGAATCAGATTTCCCATGATCAGATTTTCTTTAAGTCCATTGAGCTTATCCACTTTACCTTCTACTGCAGCTTTGGAAAGAACTTTCGTAGTCTCCTGGAAAGAAGCAGCACTTAAGAAAGATTCAGTAGTCAATGAGGCTTTTGTTATACCAAGTAACATTGGTTTAAACGTTGCTGGTTCACCACCTTCAGCAATGACTTTTTCATTAGCTTCACGCAGTTTTTTCTTATCAACGTCATCACCCTCAAGAAAATCAGTATCCCCTGAACGTTCAATTCTCACTTTTCTAAGCATCTGGGCAACAATAACTTCAACATGCTTATCATTGATAGTCACACCCTGCAGCCGGTAAACAGCCTGAATCTCATCAAGCATATATTCCTGTACAGCGTTTTCACCCATAATTCTTAGGATATCGTGCGGGTCAATTGATCCTTCACTGAGACGATCTCCTGCTTTAACCCTATCACCTTCATGTACTCGTAAATGTTTTCCAAGTGGGATCAAATATTCTTTAGCCTCACTTTGCTCATCACGAACTATAACTTTACGGTTACCACGTTCGTTTTCACCAAATTCGATAAATCCATCAATTTCAGTAACAACCGCAGAATCCTTAGGTCTTCGAGCTTCAAACAACTCAGCAACTCTTGGAAGACCACCGGTAATATCACGGCTCTTACTACTTTCACGAGGAATTTTAATAAGAATATCACCCTCTTTTATTGCAGCGCCATCTTTTATCTGTAAATATCCACCAGTTGGAACAGCGATATTTGCTATACGCTTATCATCTTCCATAATCTGAAGATGAGGGTGCAATTTACGTTCACGATGTTCAACCACAACAAAGTTCGTGATACCTGAACGCTCATCATAAAGTTCCCGGATCGTTTCACCATCTATAATATCGTTAAACTGAATAGTACCGTCCTTAGGGGAAAGAATCACATTGTTATATGGATCCCACTCCAAAAGCATCTGACCCTTTGTTACTTTCTGTCCATCAACCACTTTCATGAAAGAACCATAAGGAACATTGTATCGATACCGCTCACGTTCTTGTTCGTCAAGTATTGCCAACTCACCAGAACGGTTCATGACAACAATACCGTTGACGTGCTTAGCAGTTTCGATTCCATGGAATTTTGCGAATCCGTCAATTTTTGCAATTTCTTTGGATTGAGCAATAAGACGAGAAGCAGTACCTCCAATATGGAATGTACGTAAAGTCAATTGCGTACCGGGCTCACCAATACTCTGAGCAGCCATGATTCCAACAGCCTCACCTATTTCAACCTTTTTACCGGATGCAAGGTTTCGACCATAACAAAGTTTGCAAACACCCTGCATCGAATCACAAGTAAGCACAGAACGGATTAATACAGATTCAATACCGGAATTTTCAATTTTCTTTGCAAGCTCCTCATCAATCAAAGAATTAATAGGACAAATGAGTTTTTCAGTAACCGGATCATAGACATCTTCCTGAGTTGTACGCCCAAGAATTCGAGTCCATAACGGTTCCATTACTTCATCACCTTCACTTAACGCTTCGATTTGAATACCTTTTGAAGTACCACAATCATCTTCAGATATAACCACATCCTGAACAACATCTACCAGACGCCGTGTAAGATATCCAGCATCAGCAGTCTTCAAAGCTGTATCAGCAAGACCTTTACGAGCACCGTGAGTAGAAATAAAATACTCAAGAACAGTAAGACCATCTTTAAAATTGGAGATGATCGGGTTTTCAATAATTTCACCAACCGCACCAGTAATTTTTTTCTGTGGCTTCTGCATAAGTCCACGCATACCAGCAAGCTGCTTAATCTGGTCTTTACTACCGCGAGCCTGAGAATCCATCATGATATATACAGGATTAAATCCGTCTTTGTCGCGAGCCAATGCATCATGCATGATATCAGCTACCTGGCTTGTCGTATGAGTCCAAAGGTCAATAAGCTTGTTATATCGTTCACCTTCAGTAATAATACCACGATCATATTGTTTTCTGATTCTGTTAACTTCTTCAATAGATTTGTTAACAATTTCTTTCTTTTCCTCAGGAACAACAAGATCTTCGGCACCAAAGGTAATTCCCGCTTTTGTTGCGTTCTCATATCCTAAAGCTTTAATATCATCAAGGAATTTACAAGTAATTTTTGTTCCTTTTTTCTTGTAAACTTCTTCGACTAATGCCTGAACACGCTTTTTATTGAGTAATTCATTATGAAAAGGCATTCCCTCAGGCATTACAGTATTAAAAATTACCCGTCCAGGAGTAGTTTCAATAATTTTACCCTGGTGGCGAATTTTGATTTTTGCATGCAAATCAACCTGTTTATCTGAAACTGCATAGAAAAGTTCAGATGAATCAGCAAATGCTCGCCCCTCACCCTTTCGACTAACAGCCATTTTAGTAAGGTAATAAATCCCAAGCACTATATCCTGAGTTGGTGTCATTACCGGATGTCCAGAAGCAGGGCTCAACAAGTTATTAGCACTAAGCATCAAAAAACGACATTCCAACTGAGATTCAAAAGACAATGGTACGTGTACAGCCATCTGATCACCATCAAAGTCGGCGTTGAAAGCAGTACATACAAGCGGATGCAACCTGATTGCTTTTCCTTCAACCAAAACAGGAAAAAACGCCTGAATACCAAGTCTGTGCAGAGTTGGAGCACGGTTAAGAAGAACAGGATGATCTTTGATTACCTCTTCGAGGATATCCCAAACTTCCGGCCGCTCTTTCTCAACAAACTTTTTAGCACTTTTAACAGTCTGAACCAGCCCTTTTTCTTCGAGTTTCTGAATAACAAAAGGTTTGAACAGTTCAAGTGCCATCATTTTTGGCAAACCACATTGATGAATTCTCAATTCCGGACCGACAACAATAACGCTACGGCCTGAATAGTCAACGCGTTTTCCAAGTAAGTTCTGACGGAAACGTCCCTGCTTTCCTTTAAGAAGATCACTCAAGGATTTAAGAGGACGCTTTCCTTCTCCTTTAACAGAGAAAGTACGACGACCATTATCAAAAAGAGTATCAACAGCTTCCTGAAGCATACGCATTTCATTGCGCAAAATCACATCCGGAGCCTTGATTTCTATAAGTTTCTTAAGCCGGTTATTTCTATTAATAACACGACGATAAAGATCATTTAAATCTGAAGTAGCAAAACGCCCACCCTCAAGCGGAACCAATGGTCTCAAATCAGGTGGTAAAACAGGCAGCACTCTGAGAATCATATTCTCTGGCTTATTTTGTGATCTGATAAAAGCTTCAGCTATTCTAAGTCTTTTCAGATGTTCCTGACGACGCTGCTCAGAAGACTCCAGCTTGATTTTTGAACGGAGATCAATTGCAAGCTCCTCAAGATCAATCGTTGCAAGCATCTCAAGAACAGCTTCGCCGCCCATCTTCGCAACAAACTGCTTGTCCTGCTCTTCCAATTCGATATACTCATCTTCGCTTAACAATTGACCTTTGCGAAGACTGGTGTTACCTGGATCAATTACAACATATGATTCATAATAAACAATTCTCTCAAGAACTGTGTTTGGAAGACCAAGTAAATAGCTGATATGAGATGGAACACTCTTAAAAAACCAGATATGGATAATAGGCACAGCAAGCTCAATATGGCCCATCCGTTCACGTCTGACTTTCGAGTGTGTTACTTCAACGCCACAACGGTCACAAACCACCCCGCGATAACGAATTCTTTTATACTTACCACAGTTACATTCCCAGTTACGAACTGGTCCAAATATTTTTTCGCAAAACAAACCATCGCGTTCCGGTTTAAAAGAACGATAGTTAATAGTTTCCGGTTTTGTTACTTCACCATATGACCAATTTCTAATAGTATCTGGAGATGCCAATCGGATTGACACCCCCGTTATTTCTTGTGCCTTTTTATCAAGTTGGCTTGCCATATCTGCCACGTATAACCCCCTGGATTTGAGACATCAAAAGATGTCTCTAATTTCACAAACTTATTCTGCGGTTTCTTCCTCAGTCAACACGTCAATATCAAGTGCGAGAGCTTTGATTTCCCGAACGAGAACTTTGAATGATTCCGGGATTCCCGCATCCGGAGTATTTTCACCTTTGACAATCGCCTCATAAGTTTTAGAACGACCGGTGAGATCATCACTTTTTACCGTTAAGATCTGCTGTAAAGTGTAAGCTGCACCATATGCTTCAAGAGCCCACACTTCCATTTCACCGAAACGCTGACCACCAAATTGAGATTTACCTCCAAGTGGCTGCTGAGTAACAAGAGAATAAGGACCGATTGAACGGGCATGAATTTTGTCATCAACAAGATGACAGAGCTTTAACATATAAATAGGACCTACGGTTACTTCATGATCGAAAGGTTCACCAGTGCGCCCATCACGCAATCTGATTTTTCCGCTCTTCGGTAATCCGGCTACACCAAGTAAATCAAGGACATCTTCATAACTTGCCCCATCAAAAACCGGTGTTGCTATTCTTAGACCCATTTTCTCTGCAGCCCACCCGATATGAGTTTCAAGAATCTGCCCAACATTCATACGAGAAGGCACACCAAGAGGATTGAGAATGATATCAACCGGAGAGCCATCAGGTAAATATGGTAGATCTTCAACAGGGAGTATTTTAGAAATAACTCCCTTATTTCCATGTCGACCGGCCATTTTGTCGCCGACAGATAATTTGCGTTTTTTAGCGACATACACTTTGACCAGCTGTAAAACGCCTGGTTTGAGTTCGTCACCACGTACGACTTTATCGATTTCTTTATCGAGCTTATCTTCCAGTTTGGCAATGAGGTCGTTAGCTCTGTAAAGGACCTCTTCAGCCTTATTGTTTTTGTCAACATCCTGACAAAGGCCGTTTTTGAAAGAGATGTTACGGAAATCGAGTTTCGAGAGAAGTGTTTTTGTCCACTTTTTTCCTTCCGATACAAGAACTTCACCGGTATGGAAATTTGAGATATCATTTGAGACAGTATCTGTCAAGAAATCAGAGAGACGTTCAAGACGTACCTTTTCGATTTCAGAAATCTGCTTAGTGATATCCTCTTTAAGCTCGTCAATACGTTTTTTATCTTTTTTCTTTGATCTTTTGTCACGTTCTTTTCTAAGAATAGATACGGGTATCAATAACAGTACCTTTCAATCCCGGTGACGCCTTGAGTGAAGAATCGCGAACATCACCAGCCTTTTCACCAAAGATTGCACGGAGCAAGCGTTCTTCAGGAGAAAGCTCAGTTTCACCTTTCGGAGTCACTTTTCCGACAAGAATATCACCCGCTTCTACTTCAGTACCGATTCTGACAACACCGTTTTCATCGAGATTTTTCAAAGCTTCTTCACTTACATTTGGGATTTCCCTTGTAAGTTCTTCAGGACCTCGTTTTGTATCCCGAACTTCCGTTTCGAAAACCTCGATATGAATAGATGTGTAAACGTCCTCGGCAACCAGTTTTTCGGAGATGATAATAGCATCTTCGAAATTGTACCCACGCCATGGCATAAAAGCAGCGGTGACATTTCTTCCTAAAGCAAGTTCACCTTCATTTGTTGCATGACCATCGGCAAGTACATCGCCAGCTTTAACCTTCATCCCTGCTTTTACACAGACTTTCTGGTTAATACATGTATCCTGGTTTGACCTTTCGAATTTGACGAGTTCGTAAGTGTCAAATTCAGTCAATCCAAGGATATCATCTGTTGCTTTATCTTTTGTTTTACGGATAACAATTTTATTTGCGTCAACTTTTTCGATTACTCCCGGATTCTTTGCAACAATCATACAGCCAGAATCAACAGCCGCACGATGTTCCAGACCTGTACCGACAAATGGCGGTTCAGTACGCAAAAGAGGAACAGCCTGACGCTGCATGTTCGATCCCATCAAAGCACGGTTCGCATCGTCATGTTCAAGGAATGGAATCAATCCAGCTGCGATACTTACCAATTGCATCGGTGAAACGTCCATATAGGAAATTTCCTGAGGTGCAACAACAGGGAAATCTCCGCGGTAGCGTGCGAAAATCAATTTTTCGACAAATTTACCTTTTGCATCGACCGGAGTATTAGCCTGAGCGATAATATAGTTATCTTCCTGATCAGCGGTCAGATAAATAATATCTCCAGTTAAGGCACCATTTTCCACTTTTTGATAAGGAGTCTCGATAAAACCGAATTCGTTGACTCTTGCATAGGTACTTAAAGAAGCAATAAGACCGATGTTTGGTCCTTCAGGCGTTTCGATAGGACAGAGACGACCATAGTGTGTATGGTGCACGTCACGAACTTCGAAACCAGCTCTTTCTCTTGTCAAACCCCCTGGACCAAGAGCACTTACGCGTCTCTTATGTGTCAATTCAGACAGAGGATTAGTCTGATCAAGGAACTGTGAAAGTTGACTTGATCCAAAGAAAGCCTGCACAACAGTAGAAACCGTACGTGCATTTATCAAATCCTGCGGAGTCACGTTTTCTGTATCACGTAAACTCAAACGTTCTTTAATTGTACGTACCATTCGTGTCAGTCCTACTGTAAACTGAGCTGAAAGCAGTTCACCAACAGAACGAACACGGCGGTTTCCAAGATGATCAATATCATCAATGAAACCTATTCCTGCATTGAGACCAATAATGTATTTAAATGCTGCTATAAAATCATCTTTAGTCATGGTAGTAATATCATCCGGTGGTACAACTCCCAGACGAGTATTCATACGGTAACGTCCAACACTTCCCAAATCATATCGTTTTTCATCAAAGAAAAGACGTTGAATGAGGTTTCGTGCAGTTTCAACATTTGGTGGATCCCCAGGACGCATAGTAGCATACATAAAGAAAAGAGCTTCTTCTTCTGACTTTGTGGGATCGGCAGCAAGTGTATTTCTAATGACCATGTTTTCCGGATTAGGAACATCCTTTAAAACTTCAACATAATCAATTCCGTTTTCCAGTAATTTCTTCCATCGTTCCTCATTGATAACTTCATTAGCATCAATGATAATCTCGCCGGTTTCTTCGTTGAATATGGTACGAGCATTAACACTCGAGATAATCTTTTCTTTGTTATCATCCGAGACATTAATTCGGACAGTATCATGGAATAGACCAAGAAGCTGCTCATCACTTGAGAAACCTAAAGCTCGTAACAGAATTGTTGCCGGCATTTTCTTTCGGCGGTCGATATTTACAGTTAGAACATCATCTACATCGAGCAATATCTCCACCCATGAACCACGCTGAGGAATAACCCTTGCGGTAAGCAGTTTTTTTCCATTTGGATGAATTGCTTCATCGAAAGTGATACCTGGAGAACGATGTAATTGGCTAACAATAACGCGTTCAGCCCCATTGATAACAAAAGTACCACGTTCGGTCATCAAAGGAATTTCACCAATATAGACTTCATTGGTAATTTTTTCGACAAACTTTTTTGTTTCGCCATCCTGCTCATAAACAAGAAGCGACATATCGACTTTAAGCGGGGCTGCAAAAGTCATGCCCCTCTCTTTACATTCTTTAAGAGTATATTTAGGAATTCCAAGCTTATACCCATCATATTCAAGAGAATAGTATCCCTTGACATCATTAACTGGGAATAAACTTAAAAATGCACCATGCAAACCCTGTTTTTTCCTCAAACGTGGAGGAGTGTCAGGCTGCAGGAATAATTCGTAGGATCTAGTCTGGATCTCCAGAAGATTAGGAAGTTCAGCCACTCTCTTGATCCGGGAATAGCTTTTTCTCTCTACCATTCGCACATCCCCTCGATGTTGGAAGCCACACATGTGACTTTAAAAAAGTAAATAAATGACACGAAACACCTTTAATACAAGGTGTTTCGTGTCATATTGTATTCTTTATAAAAATTGAGAGATTTATTATGCGTGATAATCTGCACATCTCCAAAGAAGCATCTTTACTTAATCTCGGCAGTAGCACCGTTTTCTTCTAGTTCTTTCTTGACTTTTTCAGCTTCGTCTTTAGGAATGCCTTCTTTTACAGGCTTTGGTGCGCCTTCAACAAGATCTTTTGCTTCCTTGAGACCTAAACCAGTAACAGCGCGAACTACCTTGATAACGTTAATTTTTTTATCGCCAGCAGCTTTGAGAATAACATCAAATTCAGTTTTCTCTTCAGCTGCAGCTGCTGCAGGAGCACCACCAGCAGGCATTGCTGCCATAGCAACAGGTGCAGATGCTTTCACATCAAATTTCTCTTCAATTGCTTTGATAAGATCGGAAAGCTCAAGAACAGTCATTCCTCCGATCGCATCAATAATTTCTTCCTTGGTTAAGGTAGCCACAGTGAACCTCCGTTGAAAATAAGATGAATTTTAATTCGTTTTTAATTTCCGATTATTGTGCTGAACTTTTCTTCTCTTTTACAGCGTCAAGTGTACCAACCAATTTGGTTAGTATACCACCAAGAGCACCAGCAAGTTTTCCCATAGGAGCTTGCAAGCAACCCAGAAGTTGAGAAAGAAGAACTTCACGACTCGGAATATCTGCCAGTTTAAGTGCATCTTCTGCACTGAAGATTGACCCATCTACATAGGCAACCTTCAAACCGAGCAGATCTTTATTATCCTTTTGAAAATCTTTAATTACTTTTGCAGGAGCAGTACCTTCCTTAGCTGCAACAGCAATGGCAATAGGTCCTTTGAAATGATCATTAAGGATCTCTTTACCAACACGTTTTGCTGCTTCCTTAGCAAGAGTATTTTTGACAACAATAAACTTGATTCCGTTTTTACGTAAATCAGATCGTAGTTTGGTAACTTTCTCTACGTTGATCTTATTATTATTAGTAATAAAGATCCCACGTGCATTACGGAACTCGTTTTCCAACTCTTCAATTACTGCTGTTCTCTCAGCTCTTGTTGACATTGTCCTCAAACCTTTTTTATATGAACAACTAAATTATTTCGGACTCTATTTAAGATCATTCTGGTTTATTTTAAGTCCTTGACCCATAGTGCTGGTTAAGGTTACTTTTTTAATATATTGCCCTTTAGCAGTAGCAGGTTTAGCTTTGTTAACTGCATCCATAAAGGCTTTAGCATTTTCCAGAATCTTTGGAGCATCAAAAGAGAGTTTTCCTAAAGAAGCATGAAGAATTCCAGCTTTTTCAATTTTGAATTCAACTTTTCCTTTTTTTAACTCTCTGATAGCTTTCCCAATATCCATGGTAACAGTACCAACTTTTGGATTAGGCATCAAACCTCTAGTACCGAGAATTTTACCAAGCTTTCCCACAACCTTCATCATGTCTGGTGTAGCGACAACAGCATCGAATTCCAACCAACCTTCCTGGATTTTCTTTGCCAAATCCTCGCCACCAACGTAGTCAGCTCCGGCTTCTTTTGCTTCAGCTTCTTTATCCCCAGCAGAAAAAGCAAGTACACGAACGTTTTTTCCAAGACCATGGGGAAGAACAGCTGCACCACGGACCGACTGGTCACTTTTCCGAGCATCAATACCTAAGTTGACTGCGATCTCAACTGCTTCGTCAAACTTGACAGTTGAGTTAGATTTAAGAAACTCAATAGCTTCCAGAGCACTATACTCTTTTAATCTGTCGACCTTCTGGTATACTGCGTTATACTTTTTACCATGTTTCATGAATACTCAACTCCCTTTATCTTACCAGTCCTGACAAAAGGTCAGTCTGCGATAGTAACACCCATACTTCGAGCTGTTCCCATTACCGAACGCATGGCAGCTTCAACAGAAGCAGCATTCAAATCGGCAAATTTCATTTCAGCAATCTTTTTAACCTGTGCTTTTGAAAGCGATCCGATTTTTTCTTTATTAGGAACACCAGAGCCTTTATCTTTACCCAATTCTTTCATAATAAGAACAGCGGTAGGAGGTGTTTTAGTAATGAAAGTAAAAGACCGGTCAGAAAAAACAGTAATAACAACCGGGATAATTAAACCACCAGAATCCTTAGTACGTGCGTTGAACGCTTTACAGAATTCCATAATATTGACACCCTGCTGACCGAGTGCTGGACCAACTGGAGGAGCAGGATTAGCAGCACCACCCGGGATCTGCAGTTTGACCTGTCCGACAACTTTCTTAGCCAATTTATCAAACTCCTGTTAAAATCAACTGATTGGAGTAACATGCATGAAATCGACTTCTACAGGTGTCGATCTTCCAAACACACTCACCATTACCTTAATTTTGCCTTTTTCAGGGTGAATCTCATCGACAACACCATCAAAGTCTTTGAAAGGCCCCTCTTTAATTTTAACCGCATCGCCAATCTCAAAAGGCACCTCAGAGATTTGCTGACGGGATACTTTTTCTGTCTGCCCAAGAATTCTGCGTACTTCTTCTTCACGAAGCGGCTGAGGTTTGTTTCCACCAACAAATCCAGTAACAGCTAGTACAGTTCTCGTACTGCATGAATTGTTTCTTTGGATAATTCCATTTCCACTAGAACATAGCTGGGAAAAAACTTGCGAG
>CAVTJU010000005.1:0-6076 GCA_963735155.1 uncultured Fibrobacteraceae bacterium
TCCCCTATCATCAATTAACCTTATGCGAGAGAACTGCTAATGCATTCCAGATGAAGATTAACCAGTTCCATTATTACCATAACTTCAACCATATACACCTTTAAAATATATGTGTGAACAATAGGTTATTGTAGGACTCTTATCACCACAGGGCCACCAGCTAACGTTCGCAGTAAAGTCGCATGTGATCAATATCGGGAATAAAAATGTACCCGGCAGCAACAGAGAATGTTGCTCTTCAATTAATATGATCCACAAATGAAAGCGTCGATGTACTGATTCATTATTGAATAGTTTGCTTATGAAAGAGACACCGATTTAATGAATCGTTTGTTAAATTTGATGGAGAATAACCCGGAAGAGCTCCCTCATTAAAACTCAGATCAGAATAACCTAACGCAGCAGATGTGGAGACACGATGAGGCTTCGATTAGATTCGCATAAACACTTGTAACCAGCTTCAGAATATCCCCGTGATATTAATGTCATGACTGCAATCAGGATTATATTCCCAACATTGATAAAGCCTTGTTGTTGCTTCAAAAAGCATTTCATTCTTCAAAAGTCCTGTTGTTTATGTTCAGCATTAAAATAACTCTGTAACCGATAAAAACCAAAGAGACAAGAAATATCATTTGGATATCCGCATGATCGGGCCTTATACCCGGTTAAAAAAATGATGTTCCCCAATCGATCAATTTATCTTGTCATATACTTAATCGCTTTGATTACAATAAATATTTGACACGCTCCTGATGAAGGTTCTATTTTATGTTGTTAACGGGCGTATGGCTCAGTTGGTTAGAGCGCCGCGTTCACATCGCGGAGGTCGCTGGTTCGAGTCCAGCTACGCCCATATTTAAAAATTTCACAGATAATTTCTTCGAACTGTTCTCCAGAACTATTTATATTGTAATCTAAACTATTTTTATTACGCACAGGTATTGTAGATAATTTATATGCAGATTAAAATTATTTCTTTTCTTTCGATTTTGTTGTGTCTCTCCTCGAATACTGAATCTCAATCAGTTAATGACTCATGTATTCAATTTTCAAGTCCGGTATCAGGGAGTATTATCCTCGAACCGACATGTACACTAAAAGTGCAATCAACATGTAGTCGAATTTAAAATGTTGAATTGCAGGCACAGTACTTTGTTACTAATGTTGATACTCCAATTGTTAGTCTTTAGGCTCAGTATCTGACAATCCATTTCTTTATGTCTGGGACATAAGTCGACTTGCGAACCAGATTTACTGTGGTGTTGAATTTATACGCAATCGCATCAATGTCAAACGGGAAAAGCGTTGCAGCCAAACGTGATCGGGTATTTTTTCTACACAATTCTCTGAAAAAAGAAGTGCGGCATTTCGCTTATGATTATACCGGTGCAAAAGATATTCCGGTAACAGTTTGCAATTTCTAACAAAAACAGCTCTGTTAAAATCAATGCCAGCCTTTACTGGAATGAGAATGAAATTTCCATTCTTATGAATGTTTCCGACCCAAGATTCATTGCTAACGTTTCTCGTAGAATTTGGCTCAAATGGGTATGGAACTTCTAATCGATACCACATCAAATCACAAATGCTATCCCGACAGCAATATTCTCATGTATTTAGTTCCACTTTCCGGCAAACCATATCGGTTTTCTACCATTCCACTACAGATGAAAATGGCAATTCGGTTGCCATCAACTATACAGCCTTGCGAATATCAATTTTCTTTTAACAAAGAGATTTTAAAGGTTTTTCATACTCTTCTCTATACCGTTGAGTACCTTTAATGGTGTAGTTCCGACTCTCTCACATGCAATATCATCGTTAAAACAATAGACAACCAATTCAATAATAAGGACACCATGGATTCAAACAAACCACATATTTGAATCATATTGCCCGGTATATGGGGTAAAGTCACAATTTGATACAAACCATTTTCGAAAAATTGCTTATTGATTTTTGTTTTTTCATTTGCTGCCGGGCTGCTCTGTTTCTTTCTGGTGTCATTGACAATAACATCACTGCGCAGAAAGCCAAAACAACTTGCAAAAATTGAGTTCAGTGAAGAAGAGAAGCATCAATTTGAAACTATAAAAGCGATTTTCGAGGAAAAAGTTATCCAGAAAGATCTCACTGTAGATCAAATTCAAAAGAGCTGAAGATGTCTGCACAAACTTAATGCTCAATTGAAAAAACTTGCTGGCATGTCATCACAAAATTACCTGATGTATTGTAGAACTGAAATTGCAAAAGAGCGCCTTCGGTCATCACACTGGAATGAAGCAGGTATTGCTGAGGCGTGTGGATTTGAGAATGTGTCTGAGATGGAAAAATATTTCTATCGGTTCAATAAAATTACAACTCAGAAATTCAGACAACAGCAACAGGTATCTTAAGGGGGCGTAAGCCTGCTGATAACGCAGCTGTCCGAATTAACTTATTTTGCAAGGGTTAATAGAATTACCCTTTCTTACCGTATTAACAACCCACTTCTATTTTATCTTCCTCTGGGATCCTGATTGATGAGACCTCAATTTCAGCTTCACCAGATGCATTTCTTAATTTGTGAAGTGCTTTTTGAAGTTCAATATCAAGCTGGTTTTTATCATAGGGCTTTGTAAACCACTTCATAATCTGCATCGACTCTATGCTTTTCTGTTGAGGCGCATAACCTGACACAACCACAACGATAAGATTCTTCTTTACGAGCACGAAGAGAATTTATGACAATATGCGGATTTTCATTTTCCAGTTTCCAGTCCATCACAAGGATCTCGCAGTGATCAACATTTGCTTTCAACTTTTTAGCAGCTTCATCACTATTGGACGCTTCAATTACCGAGTATTTGAACTCCTTCAGGAAATTTTGAGTACTTCCCTGATCTTAGGATCATCATCAAGCAACAGTATGGATGTCTGTATACGATTCATTAGCACCGCTTTCGTATCACTCTCAACATCACCTTCTTCACTCAATGGAAGTTCAATTCGGAATGTTGTTCCCTCATATCCTGTCTTCTCGACCATAATAGTACCGTTGTGAAGCATAATGATCCTTCTTACAAGTGCAAGTCCAAACCCAGTTCCTTTACCCGGTTTTTTTGTTGTAAAAAACGGTCAAATATCTTTTCTGTCAGCTCCAGTGGAATCCCGGTACCTGTATCACTCACCCTGATTACGACAGATGAATTCTTAGTATCATCTGTCATTATGATGCTGCTATAGTTATCGTTCCACCCTCAGGCATCGCATCACGGGAATTACCAATCAGATTCTGAAAAACGCGCTTCAGATAATCAGGATCACCCTGCACCCATATTGGAGTATCAGCGGTCTCCACGATAAAGGAAAAGTTAGGTCCCAACAGATTACTAAATTGCGGTGCTATTGCATCGAGAAATGCTGTTAGGTTTACAGCTCTGTGGATCAAGCGGCTTCTTGCGTCCCAGAGCAAAAAGCTCCGATATCAGAAACTGCGCAGTCCGCCATCGTCTCCTTGATCAGTGTGATCTGCTGTATGGTTTCAGGCTCTTCTGACTCTCTTCTCACACTATCGTAATATCGTTGACAGTTTGTAGTATATTGTTAAAATCATGAGCCATTCCACTCGCCAGTGTTCCAAGCGATTCCATTTTCTGATATTGGCAACCCGTTGACCATCTCTTCACGCTGTTGATATCGCAAGCTCTCTGTCGGTGACATCAGAGATAAAACCCTCAAAAGCCGCATTCCCCCCGTCATCTACAACCCTGAATTACACAGTCAACAAATTTCCGTTCCCCCGTAAAGTCATATATTTCAAACGTACCCTTAATACCATTTTTGTCAAACCTGAGCAGATCGGGATTTACAAGGAAACTTCTGAGACTTCGTCCAACAAGTACCTTCGCCGGAACTCCAAGTATAGAGTGGCTTGCCATATTCGACCAGAGAAAGTTTCCATGAGAATCCAGTGTGAATAACATTTCTGACAATCTATGGACAAGATTGTGATACCGGATTTCTGATGAAATCACCTGCTGAATAGTTCTGGAATTATTACGTGAAACAATGCTGCCTAATCCGGCAACAGCCATTAGCAGGAAAACCCTTACAAGATAGTCATTTGTCAAACCAACCGGAGAGGGCTGATTATGAAGAAATACAAGATAAAGTATCGAATACCCCACAACAGATAATACACCACAGTAAATTGACAAACTTGTCTTGTGATGCAACGCAGTAAATACGATAGCAATAAAATATGCTCCGTAAATTGCGCTTGTAATAAAAGTCGGATCCTGGTTGTTTAAATGGTAAGACCAAATTATAAGTGTAACAACACAAACATCAAAAAAGATCAGTATGTAAAGATACGCACCCTGCATCAACCTGCGACTATGGTTAATCAGATAATAGCTGCTATAGGCAAAAAGACCCGTTACAGTTAATGCCTGTACAATAAATGCCTGTAAAGAGGTGCTGCCAAGAAGTACAGCAAAAATCGCTATGATAGAATAAATCGCAGCGATGCCAATCCTGACCCACGACAACCATTTTTCTGACTGAATATCAGCCATCGCAATTGTCTGAGTCCTACCCAGAAAGTTTTTTTGCGTTTCAAAACTCATACTATTATTCTTTTATCCTTTTTTCTGCAGACTATACGAAACCTTTGATGATTGACCTGCCGGTACTCGCACTTTCCAAATTACAGTAGAACCATCTAATGAAAATTTATCATTCGAAACAATAGAACTTCCATGCAATTTTGGTTCACGTACAGTCACGGTACACTCTTTTTCTTTGTTGTTTTTTATCTCTATTATAAAGTTACAACCGTTTCCCTGCTCGTTAATTTTTTTCCTTGTAGCAACAATGTCTGTAATTGCATTAATTTTTAGCTCAAATGATGAATTTGATTTTATATCATCTATTAGATCTTCTCCAACGAACCAGTCATTTTGTTGCACATCGCTTTTTGAAACTCGAACAATTCCTCCAGGTAGCGGCAAACCTAGATTATTCTCCTGCTTATTCTCAATCTGAGCAACAGTATAAACTTCACCTTCTGAAACCGCGCCGGTATCATAGAATTCAGCGCAGTACCCGGGTTGATACTTAATTTTAACTTCCGGAATCCATTCTATCTGCTTTTTTTGATTATCCATTAATGTTATAGGATGATTTATTGAATAAAAGTAAAAATCCCCTGCTTTTTTCCTCTGATTATTGAAATTTTGGGATTGTTGCTCATTTCTAACCTGATGAGCATAACCAGCTACAAATGTGACAGCAGCATCCTTGCATACAAAACCGGATCTATTATCAAATTGAATCCATCCTCCAAGTTTTCCAGTTGCGTCCTTTGTGTTCGCAGAAAAGTAGTATACCGCATTCCAGCTTATACTGTCAGTAGCATACTCAGCGATCAGCTCGATATCCTGCCGCTCCTGAGAGACAACATCGGTAATGAGCGTAGGTTTGGTATACAAATTTTCGGGCACATACGGGAACAAAATTCTCCCTATCTGTCCGAATGTAATTTTGGTGCCGACTCTAAAAACAGGCTGATCTTCATGAATACTGATCAATTCTGCTTTTTGAGGAATTGTATCAAGAAAATTACCATTTGATGGAACTATCTCCAGCTCTTTTCCAATATACTTTTCAAGCAGTTTTACTGGACTCATTAGATCAAATTCATAGGTTTGTCCAAGTATTTCAAGCGGACTTTTTCCATTCCATGTAAATTCAGCAGTAGATTCCTGTATTCTTGTAGCAACATCCTCAAACCGGATACGGTTCGCACCTTGTAAAAGGTTGACAGTTCTGGTATCTTTAACAATTCCAAAATCCCTGTATATAGTAACCTGCAAATTTGTCCTTGCATTTGTGGTAACAGCAATATCTGCCATTGAAAGGGTGACCGCAGACATAATGAGAAACGAACCAGCACTAATCTTCATACAGCAATATCCTCCGCAAAATTATCCAGCTTATTTAAAAAACTTACCTCTTTTTTAATCATAAGCATTAAGTAAAATGTTTATTATCTTAAATTAAAAACAAATCAATCTGTCCAATAAAAAAA
>CAVTJU010000006.1:0-40444 GCA_963735155.1 uncultured Fibrobacteraceae bacterium
CTATTTCACTTCGATATTCAGGATTCGCCATTTACTATTCGATATTATTTATTTCTATGGGCTGTTAGTAAACTAGCCATGGTCCAGGGGGACCATGGCACGCAGTGCTTATGCAAAGGCCTCTTTTGAACTTGTAAAATGTATTTTAGGCATACTGTAGCTTTTCACCTAATGCATCATAAATATTAATTTGTGCCAACAGGAATAGCACCTGTGCTAAACATCCAGACATCATGAACTTTGACATATGTGTTATTAGAATCATAGAAGTATACTCGGAATTCTAGACCGATATACTCGTTTGAAGGAATAGCCAATGTAAAAGCTTCTTTTTTACCGCTATAATTATGGAAGTCACTTCTTCTGATATCTTTTGCAGCAAGAATTTGACTACCAGAATTGCTCGTTACATCAATTCTAGCTACTAAGTCGTTTGGTAGGTTATCATCTTTAATACTTGATAGTTCAAATGTCACATAATACTGCTCACCTCCATAAAATGGATTATTTACATATGGTCCATAACATAAGTGACCAGCTGAATGATCAGCACTGTTAGCAAAACGGCAACCTTCAGCATCAACGGTACCTGTACTCGAAGACATTTGATTTGATCTATATTTATACAATATTCCTGCATCTTGTGGATTTGCCAATTCGTTACCTGGTTCAAATTGTATTTGGTTTCCTTCATAAATGTACACAGGGTAAGTTGTAGCACATACAGAGGGATGACCGGGATAACTGGTAGTTAAAAACGATTTATCTTCAACAGAAACAGTCCCAGCCCCATTTGAATATAATCTAAACTCCCATTCGTCATTTTGATTATCAACTTGGAAAGATAGGGGAATTGTTATAGACTGGCCGGGCTGAAATATTTGTTGTTGATTTGCAACAGCTGGCCAATTCAGAATATCAACAGTGGCTCCTGAACTTGTTTCGGAATTAATATTTTTGAAAAATACAAGTTTTGGTCCAACTGGAAGATTGACATAAGGACCATACATTACATGTCCTTCTTCGCCAACATAACTAATATTTTTTTTCATCGTTCCATTACAGGTCGAACTATACACACTCCTCCCTGCACCACAAGACATTTGGTCCATGGAATAGACGTAATTAGCAGCTTCTCCTGCTAAACATATAAAACAAAAAATGAATAAGATGATAAATGTGAAATATATAGTGTTTCTCTTCATAGTTTACCTTTCTTTTTTGTAATTCAAACTTTCAAAAGTATTATATTCTATAAATCACAAAAAACTTCGACTAAAGTAGCACTGCAAAATGCGATCATCATCCTCCTTTCTACCATAATAAATCATTTGACACAAAACAACCTACTTCCATTTCCTCATAAATTTGTAATCATCAGGTTCCTAAAATTTTAATCTCTAACCCGATTACTGCTACCTAATATTCATTTTTTCTACATTACATAATTTTCTGTCTAATACCTCCATAAAGTTGATATGTTTAAGTTTAGGTTTTTAATTTGCAAAAATCTTTTTCTATGTTTCTTATTAAAAATTCAGACCTATATTTTTTCTGATACACCAAAAGCAAAAACAAGGAACCTGTTCCGTAAATACTTTCACAAAAAGAAGTCAGTAGTCTTTTGCGACGTCCCCAATTCCCTTTTACAATAATGAGTGTATCTGTTAATTAAAGACTAATGTTAAAAAAAAAGAAAAATATCAGTAAACCGGAACTGTTTACATAATTACTACATAAAATAAAGTGTTTCTTTGCACAGAGCAAGTAAAATGATTCACTTTCTTTAAAAGTAATTCACGTGTCAGTAACAGCTGGTTCCTTACAATTAGAAGAAACGCAACAAAATGTTTCGTTTTTATCTATTATACCTGTCTATAAACATCCTGTTTTCCATATTAAACAGCAATCTCCTAATCATATATCAATTGTCAGATACGCAGCCGGATACCTTAATTTTGCCAGTCATTTACTTAAGCAAGCGTTAGATGGAGACTTATAAAAAAGAAAGCAGTACAAATGATTAGAAGAAAAATAAGAGATATCGCTTTCAGTCATGCTCATAATTTATCCTGATAATTAACAATAAAACAAAAATTAAGAATACCGAATATCAAATCTTAGAATATCAAAGTTTTGAAGAATGCGAATTTCGTATTTCACTTCGATATTCAGGATTCGCCATTTACTATTCGATATTATTTATTTCTTTGAGCCGTTAGTAAACTAGCCATGGTCCAGGGGGACCATGGTACGCAGTGCTTTTGATTGTCGACATGATCTGGGCACTCATGCGCATATATCTATTGACCTATTGAACACCTGGTGCAGAAACGATATCGCCCTCTGACGGATCACCTGCTACCCAGCCAGGCCCAACGGCGCCCCATGTGTTATTTAACCACTTGTTCCCCTGCTGGTTCGGATCAAAGGCAACAGCAGTTCCCGCGACACCGCACATGCGATGCATCTGCCGACCAAAGATATTGCCGGTAACAGACATGTTTCGTGCATGAGCTCCAGTCTTGCCTGCACAAGCCCCGCAATACATCGCGTAATAGCCGTCACTCTCGAAATAGTTATCTTCCACAACGATATTGTCCAGCGCCGGAAAAGCCGGATATGGGGCGCCAACCGAATAATCTTCGTTGTAAATCGCTAATGAGGCTGAGGTCATTATCCGGCTATCACCATTAATGTGTATCTCATTTGTAATTAGCTTGTTCCTGACAAAGGTCTGATTAGCACACCTGCAATGTATATGTTCTCAAGATGCGCATCTCCCCCATCGGCCGTCACATCGTGAATGTAGCACTCCTCAATGTGAACGTCGCCCCAACCGGACCAGAAGGCCCTGGGCCACCTATGTATATGGAGTCGTCGGGCGGTCAGCCCTCCGATTCCGATTGCGCAATCGCCGCCGGTATTCAGGTGTTGCCCATCGAATTCACAATACTCGATTACGACGTTCGAAAGTCCATACTCGACTGAGCCGCCGCTCTTGCCATTAAACTTGCAGTAGCGCACAGTGAAATTTCCGGTCTTGATCTGCAGGCCTGCACCACTTAAGAAGTTCTTGTTCTCAAGATACCTGTTGCCGCTGTTCGATGCAGTGATCCAGGACTCGGTGACAACGATTGCAGATGCCACATCGGAGAGTACGTGACCAGCCGGGACACCAGTATTGGAAGCGGTAATATCCTTTCCATGGCTGATAAAATCAGTGCTGGAATCTTCTGACTCGAATGGTTCTGAACAGCCGGATAGTAGAAACGACGTAGTGATAAGCAGCAGGCTCGTGGAAAAAAACATTATTCTTTTCATAAAATTCTCCTTTTGGTGTGGATAGGAGATCTCTTTAACGTGGTCCCCCGGACCGTGCTTTATACAAAATCTACAAACAGTAAGTCTACATTATTAAAGTAAACATTTGTGTAAAGCTGTATTGCAATTGAATATAAAAAACATGGTCGTGGGCGACCATGGCACACTCGGGCACACTCGGGCATACTGATTTCGTTTATATTTTCCTTATACACAAAAGCTACAAACAGTAAATCTACACTATTTAAGTAAATATTTGTGTAAAGCTGTATTACAATTGAATAAAAAAACATGGTCGTGGGCGACCATGGCACACTCGGGCATACTCGGGCATACTAATTTCGTTTATATTTTTCTTATACACAAAAGCTACAAACAGTAAATCTACATTATTAAAGCAAATATTTGTGTAAAGCTGTATTACAATTGAATAAAGAAACATGGTCGTGGGCGACCATGGCACACTCGGGCATACTGATTTCGTTTATATTTTCCTTATACACAAAAGCTACAAACAGTAAATCTACACTATTTAAGTAAATATTTGTGTAAAGCTGTATTACAATTGAATATAAAAAACATGGTCGTGGGCGACCATGGCACACTCGGGCATACTGATTTCGTTTATATTTTCCTTATACACAAAAGCTACAAACAGTAAATCTACACTATTTAAGTAAATATTTGTGTAAAGCTGATTGCAATTGAATAATAAAAACATGGTCCAGGGGGACCATGGCACACTCGGGCATACTAATTTCGTTTAATTTTTTCAAATTGGGCAGAGTATTTACCCCGATGAAACAGTGACAATATCTACTTTTTCACTGCAATCTGTTTTTTTTCTCTACTGTTAGATATTAAGACAAAGATAAGAGGAACAAAAGGAGACAGAAAGAGAGAAAAAATGAAATTACCCCAGAAGCCCAGAATGTTTTTCCTTCCCAGGATACCAACTACAAATGATAAGAATACATACCCGATTGCAATTTCCATTCGCGCCCACCTTTACTCAAGACAATTACTAATCTTTCGAAAGTACATAGATAATACCCCATGAACAACTGGGGATTACAGAATAATAAAAATAATAGCTTTTGTTTTGTTCTTTATTGACAAACAATTTTTTACCTTTTTTGCCTTTCTTGATATCCCTTCCAATATCACGTAAGACATCCATGTTTTCCTCAGCAGCCAGGCTGTAAATAGTTTGATTGTATATCCATTCTTTTTTTGGCGCAGAAATTACAGTCCCGTTTTCAGAAATCATCATTGAATATCCATTATATGGATTTTTCTTAAAAGTAGCATTAAAGTATTTGAAAAGCCAGTTTAAAGAAATATCAATGGTAACGATTCCTGCGAATTCATGTTTGTAGTCATTAAAAGAGAAAAACGGTACAGAATAAGTTATCATCAGTGAATCAGTACCATCATCATAATACGGCTCACTCCAGCATGCTTTCTGCAGGATTTTAGGTATCAGATACCAGTCCTGATAAAAATATTGGTAATCGTTATCACTAAGATCTTTAAAGATTGTTGAATCATTGTTTTTATACATGTAAGGGGCATGAAATTTCTTGCTTACGGTAGAAATACCGGGCTCAAAGGCGATACATGTCCCAAAAACTTCCTCATTGATAAGAGCAGATTTCATAATTATCCGCATTTCATCAATGCTTATGTCTTTAATTTCCAGAAGGTTTGCCATTTGTTGAGGAGTCTGCTGAGCGGATTTGAAAAAAAGATCCATCTGCTTTACATTGCTTTCTATCATTTCCAGATTGGTATTGCTGATTTTACTTTGCCAGAATGGAGTTTTGAATAGATAAACCCTTCCAATAAGCAGTAAAAAAACAGTTAAAGCAACAAGCAAAACAGTATTCAGGAATTTTAGCATAGATCACCGGACTCCTTTATAGAAGTCATGATAATCTACCTTGTTTTTGACATTCGAATATTTCATCAAAAATTCTACAGCAGTATTAAAATCATCTTCCTTCAGATGTCCGATTTGTGTCTTTCCTTCAGGATAGATCATGTCACGCATGCACTTAAGCATCCATTCTGTATGTACCCTGTTACTGATGACCTTTGCATTTGCCTGCATTCTTAAAATAACCACAATTGTTTCGTCAAAATTTTTCAGAGCGTATTCCCATCCCTCGATTGATGCATTTACGAATGCGGATGCCAGTTCAGGATCATCTTTATACCGCTCACCCATCATGTATATGCCGTCTTCAAGTAAACCGGGCCTGTAATTGTTCAGATCGAATATGTTAAGTTCACTAAAATCGATTCCCTGATTGTACAACGTGTTAATTTCATTATATTTCATAACGACACAGATATCGATTGCACCTTTTAGAAAGAGGTTGATTCCACCGTTAATTCTGTAAATTTCATTATCAATTCCATACTCTTTAAGAAAGCCTTCTGTTGTTTCCTGGAATACAGTGCGCCAGATAGCGATTTTTTTACCTTGAAATTTATTTAATGAATCGATACCTGATGATTTCCTTGATACAAATTGTATTGCTGATTTCTGGAAAATTTGTGATACATTTACAAGGTCAACACCCTGGGCTCTGTACTTAATTGCGGAAGATAAATACAGTATGGCAAAATCTGCTTTATCCTGTACAAGCATCTCTTTTGTATCTTTGTTGTGGCCACCATTAATTATGTTGACATCCAGACCATATTTTTCATATATCCCTTTTTCCTTTGCCATATAGTAACCAGCAAATTGAGGTTGAGGAACCCAAATAGGAAGAAAATTTACGTTTTTCAGAGATGTTGTACCGGTACCGCCCCAAACAGGAAACGTCAATACCAGAAATGCTATACATATCTGAATCCCCGAAATAGTTTTTTTCAATTGATTATTTTTTTTCATCAGAATTCAAAATAAGTGGAAGAGAATTTTCATTATTACCGACCATTATTATCTTGGCATTTTTAGATTCGGCGAATTTTTCTGTTACTTCCAGACCTTTCCATTTTAGAATCGGGATACCGGAGATCTGCGCAAACTGACTGATTCCTTCAGCTTCGATTTTCTTCCGTTCCATCTCTTTTGTTTCCACCTGCAGTTTATACTCGAACTCCATAGCAAGCTGTTTAGCCACCATCTTTTTTTCAATTGATTTGGAGACAACCTCCGGGAGAACAATTTTTCTGATAAGGTAGTCATCAAAGATTATGTTTTGTGAAAGCAGTCTTTTGCTGAGATAATGCTTTATTGTGGATTGCACCACAAGAGTTGATATCTGGTAGAGTTGATCCGGAGTATAATTTCCAATAACAGCCATTGATGCAGCCTGAATTTCCGATTCTACAAAGGTAGAGGCATACTGATGACCTAATTCCTGATGAATAACAGGGATCGAATCAGGGAAGACATGAAAACGGTAAGTATAGTCCACTTTTATGGTCAGGCCTTCGGTAGTAAGAATATCAAGAGAGTTATTATTTGTCTGGACTCTGGTTGTATACAGATACATTCTGTCCCATGGCCAGATAATATGCAATCCCTCATGGTATATTTCGTCTACTTGAGTTCCTTCAAAACGTGACCATCGAATACCCTGATAACCGGGATCAATTGAAATGAAAATCCGGTTCCAAAACACAGCTATTACAAAACAGAATATCAGTAGTGATAATGTAATACTGAAAAGGTATCTGTTCCAGAATCTGGCAATTTTAGTTTTTAAGATTTTAATCATTTATCTCTCGACTGTAACATATTTATTACTCAGGATTTTCCTTCGATTAATTTTCCATAATCCAATTTTATAATTCTGTCAGCTAAATGAAAATATCGGTCATCATGTGAAACAGCGATGACCGTTTTGTCCGCTGCTTTTAATTTCTTCAGAAGCTTATCATAGAAGAAGTCCTTGAAAGTGGGATCCTGATCTGCAGCCCATTCATCAAAGATATAAACAGGTTTATCTTCCAGAATTGACACTATCAGCGCCAGCCTTTTCCTTTGTCCTGTAGAAAGATTTATCTCTGTAAACCCATTGTCGCAGAAATCAGTTTTTCCTTCAATTTTCATAAGTCTTAGAAGTTCACTTACCTTTTCAGGTTCGATACCCTTAATGCCATAGAGTTTTTCAAACAGGTGAAAATCATTGAAAATCGCAGAGTAAAGTTCCCTGTAATCATGAAAATTCGTATTGTCTACAAGTTTATCATCTACATAAATGGAACCTGAATTAGGCTTATAAAGCATGGTCAGCGCCTTCAGCATAGTCGTTTTTCCGCTGCCATTGCCTCCGATTACGAAGACCGTCTCCCCGCGATGCAGTTCCAGATTGAAAGGTCCCACTGAAAAAGAATCCCTCTTCTGGCCTTTGAGATATTCGAAATACAGATTATCAACAACGATCTTTTTAAAACCTGAAAAGCAGTTGAAGTCATTTTCAGGCTGAATTTCATTATGATTTACCTTCATATCAAGTTCTTTTTCCAGGTTAAAAATATTTTTAACCGAAAGATTAACTTTTTCATAATAAGGCAGAGTGGAAATAAGAGAACCAAGCGGGCCAATGGCAAAGAGCATAGCTGTTGTTGTGCTTAAAACATCATCAGATAATGTACCTTGAAATTGGGGAAGAACAAAAACAATGGCTCCCAGAGTTAGAAAAATAAAGGACTGTGAAAAGACTATGTTTTGAGCAAAAAGGTGTCCCGCATCTATTTTAAGAGATTTGACATTATCAGAGATTTTCCCATAAACATCGAATAGATCCGAGCTTTTTTTGCGGTTGAGCTTTATTTCTTTGAGACCATCAAGAATATCTGTTAAAGTCATGAAATATTTAATGTCTGCTTTGTTGGTATCCTGCAGCTTTGCAAGGACTAACTTGTCTTTTTTATGCAATACAAAAAAACCAATTGTAACTATAATGACAACCAGAACGACTGCGACTTTTGATAATATTGCCACATATATTGTAATAAAAATAAGGAGTACCGCTGATTGCATAGCCTGGATCAGATATATGGACATCTGAGAAATCATCGAAAGTTCCTGTGTCATGCAGTTGTAAATGGTTGCTTTTCCGATCGACTCTACATTCTGCAGGTCAGTTCGGCGTATTTTATCCGAGATACGCAGACGTATACCATTAAGAATATCTTCAATTATGTTGATACCTTCAATAAGTATATACTTGAATGAAAACGCAAATATTCCCAAAACAGCAAGGAACATTACTACCTGACTGATATTAATACTATCACTCTTGGTATTCTGGGCTGCATTGTTGATAAGCGCAAGAGAACCGGTGCTGGCAATGCCAGACAGTGCGGAGAAGAGCAAAAGTTTCTCTATAGGCTTTTTCGATTCTTTTCTGAGTAACTCTATAAGTGTCATATTGGAATTTGTTTCATTTTTGATCTTCCGAATCCGCATTAAAAAAGGATTCCCTGTAACCTGTAGTTAGTTTCTATTATACATCAATTATCCGTGATTACAGGAATCAAATGCATTTATCTACGATGTCAAGAGAATGCGTTTCAGATCAGAAAGATGTATTATCCTTGATTTTAGTGAATACACAAAAGCACAGTATTACTTGTAATCTTAAAAAGCCAGATGCTGTAATTCTACTTTGTTAGAATGTAATCATTCAAAAACCGTATTGTAAATGTATCAGAAACCGCTCACCCTTCGATCCTTCGAGGACTCAGGACTCAGGGTGATCGGTATAAGACACCTTCCATTCTAATAAAGTAGAAGTAATAAGCACCTGGATACATGTCATAATCGTAGTCGGTTTTACATTTCAGGACTTTTCAGTCTTTTTTTCATTCATTTCTTCTGCGATACCCTGACCTTCTTTGAATTTTGATTTGAAAAATTCATTCATTTCTGCAGGATTGAAATCCAGAAGTGTACCGCCTGCTTCATAATGCTGAATAAAAACCTTTCCAATTGCATACGTTGCTGCGCCTGCAAATATGGAAAGAGAAATACCTCCCATGATTGTACCAATTACAGGAATCATTTTTAAAAGACTGCCGACACTGCTTCCCACCAATGAATTAGGTACAACAGAGCCAAGCAGTGCTGTAACAATTGATTTCCCTTTGTTTTCCGAAAAAGGAATATTATACATATTGGTAAGATCGCAAAGCATCTTCAGTTGCACACCTGAAATAGTAGCCAGATCAAGAAACGGGACTGGAATTAAACCTGCCCCCATTGAAAACCACATATAGTTTTTAACGAGTTTTTGTGCTGAATTATTTTTTTCTTCCATATGATTCTCCCTTTGTTTGATTCTAAAAAATATGTGAGTATAAGTTATAACCGAGTATTTAGTTAATTAAAAATTGTAAAGGCATAAAAAGTCACTATATCATCAAATAAAACCATTTTCAATGAATATTTTTATAAGGATCAAAAAACCTAACTATTCTTCCATAAGTGCTTCATTTTATTACATTCTTCAGATTACCGGAATCTGCTTTACTATCTCTTTTTCCATAATTTCACACAAATCATTACAATAATTAAACAAATAGAAGTGATCGCCTGGAAAAGGATACAGAATAGGAGGATAATCACTATCCTGACTCCAGGAGCGAGCATTCTCTTCAGTCACGTCTGCGGTTCCGTAAAATACATGTACCGGTACCGGCAGTTTTAAATTTACAGGATGATATTTTTCCACGATTCTCATATCACTTCGCAAGATAGGTTCGAAAAAGGATCTGAATTCACTGTTATGCAGAATATCTTTGCGGATTCCTCCAGAATCTGAAAGCCAGCTCCATAAATCATCACTGGACAAATCTGATCTATTCTCCAGCACTCTATTGACAGGCGATGGTGCTCCTGAAGCAAAAAGAATTGATGGCAGAGAAAGGCCATCTTTAAAGCGCATTCTTACCAAAGCATGAGCTAACTGAGAGCCCAGACTGTGACCAAAAACAACCCAGTTTCCATTTCCTATGAAACTTATCTTCTGCATTAGATCACAAACCGCTTCTTCCATGCTTCCCAGCAGAGATTCTTTGCTTCGCTGCCCATGCCCTGGCATATCGTACAGATAAACATCAAATTTTCTTTTCAACTGATTAGCAAATGACAAATATTGATGAGATGCGCCACCGGCATGATGAAGAATAATGATTGTTGTTTTTTCTTTTTCCATATTGAATTGAGGCCCTGTTTTCCTTCGTAGCAAGTACTGCGGAGGGCAAGGCGTTAAAAGTTCTATTCTTATTTTTGTATATCACTTTGCTAAGCCGTTAGCTATCCGGTCAACTCCATTTTTCTGAACCCTAAATTTCCTACCTTTGCGTCCTACCTTTGCGTCCTCGGCGTGCTCTGTCCCCCTCCGTAGCAGGTACTGCGGAGGACGGGGCGTTAAAATTTCTATTCTTATTTCTCTGCTCACTCTGCCCCCTCCCAAAGTACTTTGTACGGAGGGTGGGCAGAGGAGAAATGCTTTGCGTTTATGAGAACTTCATTCTGCAAACGCGGTAGCGTTTGACCTCTGCGGACTCATTGCACTCTGGCCTCCTCCGTAGCAAGTACTGCGGAGGGCAAGATGTTAAAAGTTCTATTCTTATTTGTACTCCCGATCGATGGGACAACGGACACCGACTGTCCACTCAGCAGATCACCGGTTATTTCACTTGTTATCCCATTATCAGGCCATGCTTTCAGTAAACGGGTAAGTATTCCTCCTGATTGAGCCACTTCAAGAGTGTGACTGATCTGAGAGTTTACAAGGAAGTTCATTGTATCAAGCCATTTGACAGGTTTGACAATCTGCAGTGTCAGATGTACCCGCAATTCACCCGGATCTGAAAGTAAACGAACAGTCGATGATGAAAGCACAGGAATATCAGGCGCTTTAAAAGGTATTTGTTCCAGAAATGCAGCCATTTTTACTGCAGCTGAATTCATAAACGGAGTATGGAACGCGCCGGTAGTATTAAGAACTGTAGCGGTCATTCCCAGATTTTCCATTGCGCCGGTAAGTAATCTCAGCAGATCCTTATCACCGGCTGCGACCACCTGACGGGGTCCGTTAATATTTACAATCCAAACACTGTTTTCCGCAGATGCGTCCACAATCCATTTACTAATTTCATTTATCATCTGTTCCGTTGGACACGAGGAGAAGGCAACCATTCCCCCCGGATTTTCTTCACATGCCTGAGCAAGAAACTTCCCCCGTGCATCAGCCACTCTCAGTCCATCTTCAACCGATACAGCTCCAGAACAAATAAGGGCGCTTATCTTCACCCAGGCTGTGACCGGCCAGCATTGCAGGATCGATTTTTTGTTCTTTTTTAAGCCATTCAAAAACAAGGATTGCATAAGCGGTCATGGCTATATGGACAGAACGAGTATCATTGAATAATCGATCACCGCAAAGTAATTCATCCATATCGCGGTCGAGGATCTCAGAAAACTCCTTCAAACGACAAGCGGCTTCCGGACTGTACCTGACAAGATCCGATGCCATTCCCGGTTTCTGACTCCCCTGCCCCGGAAAAAGCATTGCCAGCTTTTTCTTTTTATCGATCATCATTTTCTTACTCTTTTCATCTGCTTATTAACTTTTTAGATAATCCAAAACGTATTCTCCCACCTTCTTTACAAAAGGCTCCTTGAGCATCGATTCGTGATCACCATCAACCCATTCCAGACGTACACCTCCCTGCAGAACACCTTTCCAGGCAAGAAATTCATCGGGAATTGTAAATGCTGAAATAGTCTCTTTTACTAGGCCGTATCAAAAGTGCCTTCTCATTTGACACCCGAGGTACGTAACGTGCCGCAGCCAGTGCATTGTTGTGATACGTCTTGAGCAGACCTTTCATCCGCTGCTTGCTGAAATCAATTGGCAGCATTGCGTTATCAATACCCAACTGGATCAGATACTCCAGGCGCTCATCTCCGCTTTTTGATCGTAATGTCGTTTCATCAATAGGAAGATGCTCACTGAATAACCTTACCAGAACAGCATTCTCATCCATCTGCATAGCATCTTTTGCAGTACTGTTGTCTGCTACAGAATCCAGCATAATCAGTTTTTCTACATTTCCACCCATCTTACGATATTGCAAAACGGCTTCATAGGCAACAAGGCCACCAAAGCTCCAACCAAGAAATATGACAGGTCCTCCGGAAACACTCTTGTAAATAGCACTAACATATTCCGCAGCTATTTCTTCTACGGTTGGCAGAACAGGCCAGTCAACGTTTACACCAGGCGCTTCTACAACATATACCGGATACTCATTTTTAAGCATACCTGCAAGCGCATTATAACAGATTACATTTCCCCCCACAGGATGAAACAGAAATACCGGAACAGTGGGTTTCTGTAAATAAAGAGGTATAATGAAGCTGTTAGTTGTGCTTCCAGATGTATCATTTTTAAGTACCTCTGCCAGAGTGGCAATTGTGGATGTCTTAAAAAGTTGTGTAAGAGAAAGGCGCCGATTGAATTCTTTTTCAATAAGTGATATTAAACGAATTCCAAGGACGCTGTGTCCACCCAGTTGAAAAAAGTCACTGTTAATATCCCTTATCTTATGTCCCAGAAGCTTTTCCCAGATCTCAGCCAACTTTATCTCTATTTCTCCGCTTGGAGGTTGCTCATTGACTTCATGTTTCTCATCAGCTAATGTTGGTAATGGCAGACTTTTTTTATCAACTTTCCCGCTGACACTTACCGGCAGAGAACTCATTTCAATAAAATGCCCCGGAATAGCATAGGCAGGAATGTGAGCAGAAAGATAATCACGGATCTTTTTTTTGTCTAAAACGGAATTTGGGACAATATAAGCAGCCAGGGTTTTGAGGCCATTGCTTCCAAAATCATCTGCAAGTACCACAGCCTGCTTAACATAAGGGCATGAGTTCAATTGAGACTCCACTTCGCCAATCTCAATTCTGTACCCTCCGATTTTGACCTGTTGATCCATTCTGCCAACATAGCAGTAACAACCCTGTTTGAGACGTCTTACAATGTCACCGCTTTTATACCATCGTTTGCCTTCATGTACGATATACTTTGCATCTGTTAATTCACGATCACCATAGTAACCTCTCCCTACGCCAGTTCCACCTATCCAGAGTTCACCGGGGATACCGTCGGGAAGAACTTCATTGTTTTTCCCTCTTACCGAAAATTCTGTATTGGAAACCGGACAGCCGATCGGGACACTGGGGTAATCTTGGTTATTATCATAACTGCAACCGAAAATAGAGGCATCAACACAGCATTCCGTGGGGCCGTATGCATTGAAAATTCTGTTGTTTCGGTGTTTACTGATTGAATAATATTTTTTGAGATGATCAGCACGCAGCGCTTCACCGCCAAGAATAATATGTGTAAGCGATGAACTTTTGTTCTGTTCCAGCCAGTAGTCAAGCATAAGCGAGAAAAAACTCGGCGTTCCATCACATATACGAATAGAATTTGTTTCGATATAATCATGCAGTGCAGCCGGATCCCTATGCATCTCATCAGAAATAATATGCAGTGTATGACCTCCCAGAAGAGCCGGGAAAATCTGCTGTAAAGAAGCATCGAAGGAAAACGATGCCAGCAACGCAATTGAAAACGGTGGATTCACCTTTACAGTGTCATAAATTGTTGTTTGAATACTTTCGGTAAGATTTAACAGACTGCCGTGTTCAATCACCGCGCCCTTTGGTTCACCGGTAGATCCACTTGTGTAAATTATATAGGCTGTTGTACCTGCATTGATATTTTCATTGCGGGTATATTCATTGTTTTTTAAGATTGACAGGCCGGCGTTTACAGGTTCCTTTTCTTTCGATCTTTCCTTTTTGCCGATTTTGAGGATACTCAGATCATAGCGGTATTCAGATAGTTCTTTTGAATCTATTTCGGGTACGCTGAACTGAAGATCTACATCCCATTGACAACTGTCCCGCCAGTCCTCAAAGAATTTTTTAGGTACAAAAAGTTCCTCTGAAGAATCGAGACGAACAAAACCTGAATGGTCTGCATATCTGTCGCCATACTCTTTAAGGTCCTTCAGAAAAAGGTCTTTCTTTTCCAGATCCCAGACACATCCCAGATACAATCGTCCACCCTCTTTGAGAATCTTTACACTTCGGTCTAAAACCAGCCGCAGATAATTATATCCCGGAAAGTTTTCGATGACACTGTTAAAGCAGATAACATCATATTCATTTTCAGGCAGCAGAATAATATCTGCAGCTTCCATCTGATGAGTGGTTACCTTAAGATCGGGCATGCTCTTTCCCAGAATTTCAACCCGTTCCAGTTCATTGCGGGAAATATCCACAGCCGTATACGAAGAGCATTTTCCCATAAGTTTACGGGCTATAGTTCCACCGCCGCTTCCCACATCCAGAATGCTTAGAGTGGAATTATCAATTGGACAGATTTTACCAGCGGCATTATCCGCCATCTGCTGCAGAATTTCCTTTGACAATGGTTCTCCATTAAAGTAACTCTTCCAACTGTTGTCGGCGCCGGACTGTGTAACATGCTCCCACAGATCAAGCGACATCAGATTACTCTTTTTCTCAATGGCATCATGGAAGCTGTCAACTTCAGGACATAGCAGAAATTGTAGACTGCTGCAGGAATATTGAAAATAAAGAGCTGTACCCGCATTCTCTTTATCAGTAATAAGAAGAGATGCCTTACAGTCTTTCACAATTTTTTCTCTTCTTTTCAAAGGGAGTATGGGATCGAGAGGAACATAGACACATCCTGCTCTTAAAATTCCCAGTGCTGCGGCAATAAAAAGTGGCTTTCTGCCGGCCATAACCGCGATGTTACTTTCTATCGGCAATTCCTTTGACTTGATAAAAGCAGCAATCGAACGGGACATGGTATCCAGTTCTGAATAGCACATTTTTTCAAAACCACCCACCAGGGCTATTCTGCCGGGATTTTCTCTGACCTGTCTTGTAAAGCGATCTTCAAGAGAATCGTTTTCAACAGGCCGATATACCTGCATTTGCTGATCCTGCATTACACATAAGTCGAATTTAAAATCGGAAACTTTCAATGGTACGCCATCCTTTATGCATCTGTAATCCCGGTCAGGAATTGCTCTATAAAAGTCAACCAGGAATCAATTGAATTTTCGTTAAAGATTGAAGCATCAAATTCTGCTCTCATAAGGCAATCTGGTTTCATATCCTGAATAAACAGAGTCAGATCATATTTTGCCTGTGCAGGTGCGACATTTTCTGAATCATCATGTTCGTGCAGGTAAATTGGCGAAACTGAAAACGGAAGATTTGGTATTTGTACATCTCCTCCCAAAGATAAATCTCCATACCTCTGATACTCGAACATGACATTAATCAATGCTTCCCGTGCGTTCTTGCGATCAGGAGAAATATTCCGAATCAGCATGTCATAGGGATAATCCTGCCTTGATACCGCCTCAACAGATAATCTATGAACAGAATCAATAAGATCATTAAAATCGGTTTCATCATTGACCCGTATACGCATAGGAAGAATGTTGACAAAAAATCCTATCAGTCCCTCCAGCTCCTTTTTCTCTCTTCCAGCCACCCCCATCCCTATTACCATATCTTCTTGCCTGGTAAGCCGGTATAGAAAAGAGGCAAATACTGAAAGTATCAACGTTGCAGGAGAAACCGCTTTCTTCTTTGCAAGTTCCCTGATCCGCCCCATCAATTGATCAGGCAGAATCTTCTGTATAACACCCAAATTATGGCAGGATCCACTGTTAATCCGGTCAGCAGGAAGATTTACACCTTGTCTGGCCCCACTCAATTCTTTTTTCCAGTAAGCCGTATCTTCATTCCAATCTCTGTTCTGCTGCCAAACCGAATAATCACGGTACTGGATCTGCAGAGGAGGAAGCTCAGTCTTTCCATCTCCCATATAAAATTCCATCAATTCTCTGAAAAAAAGCTGCATCGACCAGCCATCGGCGATTATGTGGTGCATAGTCAACGCCAGCAGATTAATCTTCTCCTCAATTCTACAGCATCGCACCCTGAACAGTCCAGGCTTATCTAATGAAAAGGGTTTCACAGCATCCTCTGAAAAAAGTTTCAAAGCATCACCCATGGTCAGCTCATTAAGGTCATGAAAAGAGATATCCGCTGAAAATTCTTTTCCACAGTCTACAAACTGCCATAACTGCCCGTCTTTTTCCATGAAAGCAGTCCGCAGTATTTCATGTCGTTCACAGAGCCTGCCAAGCGCCTCCCGGAGTCTGTCGTTGTCAAGATTGCCTTCTATTCTGAAGGCAAATGTAAAATTGTAGGCTACAGATCCTCCTTCAGAATAATGCTGAACGTAAAGTCTCTGCTGGGCATGACTCAATGGATAGAGTCCTGTATTATTTACCGGGGCATTTGAAATTGTAAGTGCATCGTGATTTGATTTTTCGAGTAATTCTGCCAGTTCTGCAGGACTCGGATTTTCGTAAAGGTCCTTAATACTGAGCTCTTTTTTGAATTCTCCAGACAACTGATTTATTATTTGGAAACCAAGAAGACTGTGTCCCCCAAGATCAAAAAAACTGTCATCGGTACTGATATTTTCCTTTTTAAAAAATGTACGGAATACCTGAATTACCCTTTTTTCTGTTTCGCTTTTTAAGATATTCTTTTCGCAATATGCTTTTACCGGTATTCTCTCATTTTCAACCATTTCGATAGAAAAGTTCGGCAATTGTACTGGAAGTACTTTCCTTAATGCCCTTTTTGTCTGTACCGGATCAAAAGAGGAATCAGCAATTACTAATGCATTCCATCCACCGCCAGAATTTCTTTTCAGTTCAACTTTATTTACACATTCCTTTTCCAGAATAGCTGATCGCAGCAGTGCAGAATAACAGTCTGAATCTTTCACCAGCCCTCTCAGTTCGATATCACCGTTGTCACCCCATCGTGCAACTATATCAGTTCGTTTCCAGGGTTTCTCAAAAACAAGCTGCTCTACAGATGATACACTTTCATTTACAAGTCCGTTTAGGAAAAGATTTCCCCACACTCCAATAGGCGATTCCATACCATTATTATCGATAATGCTTATCTGGTTACAAGCCATAGGACGGCCGGCCTTTAGAAAATCCCGAGATTCATCCCTGAATTCCGAAATACTCATCAAAAACGCTGAACCCGGAATTCTCAGAGCTGTCACGATGTTAAGTTCAGGACATAATTGCGCCCAGCTTCTTAGCAAATGGTAGTCTGGAACTTCATCACCAATAAGTATAAGCCGTTTGAAACGGCAAAGTACTTCCGCATTTTTCTTATCGGCCCTGGTTAATTCAGATGATTCGGCAATAAGCACATCTGCTTCGATAGCACTTATTTTATGTAAAGATTGAAACGGGTTTGACAGATAATCATTCTGCACCGGGACAATTGCACCTCCGGCAAGCAGTGAGGACCATAGCTGTAATTGTCCAATAAGAGTAAAAGTATCTTCGGACAAGAGAATCCTGTCACCCTGGGAAATTCCGCATTCCTGAAACTGCCCTGCCAGATAGTGAAGAGTCAACTGGTTTATGTTCACCCGGGTTTTATCACTGTCTTGAATGCAAAATGCAGTAAATTCAGGAGGAACGTCAAACTGAATGTTCTTTTGTATTGTATCATTCTGATTGAGCAAAAATCGCCTGTTCAGAACGCCGGTATTACCCTGGCAATCATTCTCTTCGCTATCAGTAATAAACCAGCGTGCTTCATTGTTAAGTTTGTTTTCTGTGGCCAGAACCGAAAATGCCCCACAGCGAGCTATTGACAACATGAGTAGTGGCAGATCGGAATGATTGCCGTTATCCAGATATATTTCATCACCAGCCTGTACGCCCAGTTCTTTAAGCTTTGCAGCGATTTTTGTCGACCGCCGGTCAAGATCTTTCCAATTTAATACTGAGCCATCCCTGTTTCTCCATATTACTGTATTCCCCTGTTTCGCGGTATTTATCCATACCAGGCTGTCAATGCTTTTATCAATGAATGTCATACCCGGTCCCGACTTGAAACATTCAATCATCGCTTTTTCCTCGTTCTCAATGAGCGAAAAAGATCTAAGCTGCAGATCGCATCCCTTTTGCAGAATCTGTCGCAGTAAATTAAGGAAATGATGCGACATCCGTTGTATTCGTTTTTCGGTAAAGAGATCTGAATAATACTCAATAGAAAAGGACAAGAGTTCAGTAGTATCAGTTGCAAATATCGCCAGATCTGCTTTTGTTGAAGGATTTGGAATGTTCAGCGCTTTAAAATCACCATCTGCAGATTTTGGATTTTCAAAATTCATGTAAGAAAAGGTGATCTCTGATAAAACGGTTCTATCGGGATTTGCCGGTACTTTTAGTTTGTTAAGAAGTCTGTTCAGGGAATATGAACGATGCCTGAATGCTTCAGTATTCAACTGCTGATTTATTTTAAGCAACTGTGAAAAACTTTCACTCTCATCAATTTTCATGCGCAAAGGAATAAGTGATACAAACATTCCCGGAGTATTACAGAGCTTTTCATTGTCTCTTCCGTCAGCTGCAACAGCTATAACCAGATCATCTGTTGATGCATATCTGGCAAACAGCATGCTCCACACAGAAAGTAAAAAATTGTATGAAGTAGTTGAATTCTGCCGCACCAGAGAACGGATACCGGCGACAAGTTCCGGTGGAATAATAAAACTTGCTGAACCTGCTCTGAATGTATGGCGAACCGGTCGCAGAAAATCGGAAGGTAGATCAAGATATGGAATATTGTTCTTATATTGTTCCAACCAGTACTTTTCTGCTTCTGCATCATCATTTTTATCATTCTGCTGCAGCCAGGCAGCATCTTTCTGCTGCAAGCCTGTAAATTCAATATTTTCCCCATTATAAAGACTGAACAACTGAGATAAAAGAATAACAATGGATTTCGCATCAGCAAGAGAGTGGTGTATGTCAAAGAACAGAACTCGCCCCTCTTTACTTGAATCCAATATAGCTGTTCTGAATAAAGGTGCATTATCAAGCTTGAACGGGGTAACAATTTTTTCAACAGTGTTTCTGTCCAAAGTTTCGATTTTTATTACTTGTAATTTTATATTACAAGGAGGAAGAATACGCATCACAGGTCTTTCAGAATGTATTCTGTCGAATTTTGTACGCAGGATTTCATGCAGCTTTACCAGTTTATCAAATGCCAGCTCCAGTTTTTCCAGGTTGACATTATCCGGAAGTTTTACAAAATGAGGAAGATTATAACCTGTACCTGGATTAAGATTGGTTTCTGCCTGCACTATAGCCAGCTGTTCCCAGCTTACAGGATATTCATCCAGATCAGGAATGACAGGAGATTTTTCCGTTTTATCTTTAAGTTCATTTTGCATCTGTTTAATGGCATTGATAAAACCGCCCAGTCTGCTATTTGAAAAGAGATCAGCCAAACTGATATTGAGTTTTTCCTCCTGGTTGATATGATTTACAATATGCATACCGGTGATAGAATCTCCTCCCAGAGAATAAAAATCGTCATCTTCGGAAAGCTTATTCTTATAACCCAGGCCCTCGGCTATGATCGACATAATTCTATCCTGGAAAGGCATATTCTTTTTTTCTTCTCCAGGCTTGCTTCTGTCATTGATACAGCTTTCAGGAATAAGTTTTGTCTGTAAATTTTTACCGGAGAGATCTTCACCAGTCATACTTATTACAAGTTGAGTTTCACCTGATAACAGCGCATTTTTAACAACATCCGAAGCCTGTTCCGGTAAAAGGCCGGGCATTGAGTTATCAATACTGCTTGAGCGGGCTGCCATTCCGATATTTTTCCAACTGTTCCAGTCAATGGAAAGTGCAGGAAGGCCCTGTGCGACACGCCACTGTGCGAAAGCATCCAGATAGGCATTTGCGGCGGCATAATCGGTCTGTCCTGCCGCTCCGGTAAGTCCTGTGCGCGATGAAGCCAGAATAAAGTAAACCAGATCATCATTTAAGGTTAATTTGTGGAGATTATTTGTACCAGTGATTTTAGGAGCCAAAACGTTTTCGAATTTCTCCTGCGATTTTCCAATCAGGAAGCCATCACCTGGAACGCCGGCTGTATGTAAAACTGCGCCAACAGGACCAAGCTCTTCCCTTATTCTATCAAGACATGTGGAAAGATTGCTCTCATCAGTAATATCGCATGAATAAATTTTAACCTTTATACCTTTTGCTTTTAGATTCAAAAGTTTACATACCCGGAAAGATAGGATACGGTCATCAGAATTCATCAGATTTTCCCATTGCTCTTCAGATGGAAATTCACCCCGGTGAAGCAGCGCCAATGCTCCTCCTGTACCAAGTTCTGACATGGTTTCTGCAAGCGTTAATGCCATTGCCCCAAGACCACCGCTAATAACGGTACAGTATTTTTTGCCCGCTGCAAATTGCTTATCTGTTTTGACAACCGGTATAAGCTTTTGCTCGAATCTTTCCCCGTTATTGTTAATGTAGACCTTACTTTTTTCACTATCTGTAAGATTATCGATTTCATTCATAATTATGGAAACATTCACTTCGTCCGAAGTTTCCAGATAACGGAAAACTAAACGTGGTTCCTCTTTCGACAAAGAGAGCATCATCGCAGGAACTGTCGCGACAATTGGATCATCATTAAAAGAATAAGTGCGGCTTTCTGCTACTGCGCCTTTACCTGTTATCAGTATTTTCAACTTTTCCCGCAATCCTTTACTGATAACTGTTTTCATCAGACCTGCCAGCTCCCAGACCCTGAATCCGTTACCTGGTATCCTGTAGACAAGTGTTGAAAACTTCTTTTCGTGAATCAGATCTGAAATCTGCCTGTATTCAGTTTCAGAAACAGGTCTGCCTATCCTTGTAATATTCACACCCATTCCACTTATATCGTCAAATAATGCTGTAGCGCCCGAAGCATTCTCCAATAGAAGAATTTTTTCTATTGAGGATTTATTCCCATCTGTTGTTTCAACTGGTGATTTATACCAGGTGAGTTTGTGAAGTCTTGGTACTGGCGCTGCTGCCTGGAGAAAGAACATATCAATAAATTCTGCTACAATTGTTCCATCCTGGTCTAATAGTAAACAGGTTGCTTTCAGAGATTTATCTGTTTTATCATTATCATCATCAATTTTGACATAAGAATAACACTGATTTCCATGAGGTTTGTGCAGGTTTATTTCGCGACATGATACAGGTATCAAGCCGGGTTTATCAAGCGCCAGACTGACTGCAACATCCAGCATTGCCGGATGCCAGTCTGTATTATTAAAATCATCGAGATATTTTTGGTCAAGTTCCAGGCGGGCCAGAATGCATCTGCGGTCCTCTGAATACCAGACCTGTTTTCTGCAGTCCCATCGTCCACTTACTTTTACCTGCTGACTTTCACTTCTGTCATTTCCCGCAAATTCTTTTCCTGCCGGTTTCATTTCTTTACGAATTAGTTGAAGATCCAGTTTTTTGTTCTCTTGTGAAATGAAAGCAAATGATGCTCTGGTAAATTCCTGCCATCCGTCTATTCTGTTTAACCCCTGAAGAGAAACCATGAAATTATTATCGTTTTCTATTAAAGCAATTTGTACAGACCCTTCTTCAAGTATCTCCGGTTGAAGTGTAGATACCCATGTCAATCCTTCGATCTTAATCGACGAGCTGTTTCTTCCCGTTAAATTCGCGATTTTCTTTGAAACTTCTCCAATCAAAGCTGGAAAACACATACCGACCATGGTTGCGTGGCCATTTAGCTTATGTTCAGAAACCGGCCAGAATGATTCTTTATTTACATGTACAGGGAAAATCCGGTTTTGTGGGCTGATAATCATTTCTCCCAGAAACTTTTCAGTTGGTAATGTTTCTGAAGAAGAAAATTGTGCCCAGTGAGTTATCCTGTTTAACGGTACCGGTGGTAAATTTACTCTGTATACAGGTCTGCCCTCCGGCCAGCATGGTTCAGCTCCTTCCATCAATGCTTCGCATATCCGTTCTGCTTCCTGACTTGTTTGAATACCGGCTACCATGCAGGGAGACAACTTTTGCGATTTATCAAATTGCGGTAATTCCCTCTTTGGCTCAATGCACCACAACAGCAATTTTTTCAGAAATTCTTCACGGCTATTGGCATAGAAGACCACACGCTCTTTCAAACTGTCACGTCCCTTTACCAGTGTAGCAGCTATAGCATGGAGAGGCCACTCTCTGTTTATTGAACAACTGCGTACTATTTCTTCGGCATAAGTATGAAGTCCTGACGCTGTATCTGCAGAAAGTACAAGTATCATCCACGATCCATCATCGGGTGGCATAGTGCGAACAGATGCGTTTTCTAAAATAATGTGAGCATTGATTCCGCTTAATCCGAAAGCAGAAACACCGCAACGCAGAGGATGTACGGAATCTTTTAGATAGATGTTCTTATCAGCTACCTGTACGGGAGCGTGTTCAAAATCAATCTTCGGATTCGGCTTTTCAAAATGCGCCTGACCTGGTATTATTGAGTGTTGCAATGCGCATACTGCTTTAGCAACACCAATAGCTCCCGCGGCAGCATCCAGATGACCGAAATTACCTTTTACAGATGAAATGTATTTTTTTGTTGTGAATTTCCCGTTAAAGGCCCTGGTTAAGCCGTCAATCTCAATAGGATCACCAAGAACAGTACCTGTTCCGTGAGCTTCAAAGAAATCGACACTGTCAAGTTCGACATTGGCATCATCCGCGGCGGCTCTTATCACCTTAGATTGTGCAACAGGGTTTGGAGCAGCAATGCTTGACGACCTGCCATCCTGATTTACAGCAGAACCTCTGATTACCGCCCGTATCGAATCACCATCTTCCAGTGCTTTTGAAAGTGGCTTAAGAAGAAATACCACAGATCCTTCACCAGCACCAGTTCCGTCAGCACGATGATCAAATGTGCGTGTCTGACCGGTGGAACTCTCAATTGCAAATGATTTCCCTGATTTGATCGGAGTCAGAAGAACACGGACCCCTCCAGCTACAGCCAGTTCACATTCCCCATTTTTCAAAGCCGTGCAAGCATCATGAATAGCTTTCAGTGATGATGAGCAGGCAGTATCAATAAGCGCAGCCGGTCCGCACCAGTTTTTTATATATGATATACGTGTCGCCAGATTGGATGGAACATTAAGGACAAAAATCTGTTCGGCGCGGTCTGGTAAAGACCTTATGGCAGCTTCTTTATAGGAATTGTTTACCACTGCGCCGGCAAAAACTCCCACCTGACAACCCTCCAGACAGTTGCCGCCGTAACCGGCATCTTCCACACATCGATTGACAGTTTCCAGAAACAGCCTGTGCTCAGGGTCTAACAACTCAGCATCAGAGGGAGACATTGCAAAACGCCGATTGTCAAAACCTGATATATCATCAAGAAATGCCGCATCTGAAATCTTGTTAATATCTCCGGGATATGAAAGTGCTTTCGCAATCTGTCTGAGCTCTTTACGCCTGTTTTCCGATAGTGAAGTCTTGCGGTCAGCTCCCGCCAGCAGATCAGCCCAGAAATTATCAATCTGATCGTAATTACTGAGCCTGAGTGCCATCCCTATTATTGCCACCGCATCTTTTTCTATATTATCTCTTCTTGAAAAGGCCTTATCTTCCTTGTCTGAGACATTAACGGATTGACCACCGGTCCGGTTTTCTATCTGTTCAGCCTGCCTGGTAATGGTAGTTGCAACGAAAAGATCTGCAGGAGTGAAAACACCCGGCCATTGTTTTTCAAGGAGTTCATGTAAACGTATCAGTAAAAGAGAGTTCCCACCCAGTTCGAAGAAATTCTGATCAACAAGTATCTCTTTATTTTCCGCCAAAACAAGTTTCCATATTTTCATTACTTCGCTATCAAGCAGCCGTATTTGCCCTTCAGAAGGTATTGTTTTTGATGGAACTGTGTTTTGTGCCGCCAAAGCACGTCTATCTATCTTACCATTTACTGATAGCGGGATATTTTCTACAATATGATAAATGTACGGTATCATATAATCAGGAAGTTTGCTTATCAGAGATTTTCTTATATTTTCTTTATCAAAATTAGCACCTTCAGATACTTTTACATATGCCTCAAGAGAGTTTATTGAGTTCACCATGACAACTGCGGCTGAAATTTCATTAAGTGAAGTCAATGCCTGTTCAATTTCACCCAGTTCTACACGATATCCTCTTAATTTTACCTGGAAGTCCATTCTTCCTGAATACTCTACTTCACCATTTTTATTCCAATACCCCAAATCACCTGTCCGGTAAAGTTTATTGCCGGGACAGAATGGATCATCGATAAATTTATCAGAAGTAAGTTCCGGCTGATTTATATATCCCGCAGCGACCTGTACTCCTCCAATATGAATCTCCCCTTTAAGGCCTACAGGTAAGGGATTTTTAAATTCATCAAGTATGTAAATTTGTGTATTTGCGACCGGCTTACCTATAGGAACTGAAACATAAGGTTCACTTTTAATACACGGATACCATGTCACATCCACAGTAGCTTCAGTTGGCCCGTATAAATTATGTAATTCGCATCCACATTCTCTATTTATAGTATTGTTAAACATTGTTACTAAATCAGCTCCGAGGGCTTCACCACTTGCGAAAACATAACGCAGAGTGGAAATTTTGGAAATGATTTCAGGATGATCCTGGAGATATTCCAGAAAAATTCTCAACATGGAAGGCACAAAATGTATAACCGTAACTTTATTCCTGTATATTGCATCTGCAATAATCGCCGGATTTCCTTCACCTGATGGTTCTAACAGTGTAAGAGATGCTCCTGTCCATGACCACCAGAAAAGCTCCCAGATTGACACATCGAATGATATCGTTGTTTTTTGAAGAATCACATCGTTTTCAGTTAATGGAAAACGTGACTGCATCCACAATAATCGGTTCAGCACACTATTGTGACGTATCATTACTCCCTTGGGGCGTCCTGTAGATCCGGAAGTGTAAATCAGATATGCAATTTCTCTGGGATTGATTTGTGCTTTTTTGAATGGTTTAGTTGAACAGTTATCATCTGTCTTGAGAACTTTAATATTTAAATCGGAAAAAAGTGACGAAAACTGATCATTTGTAAGTATAACCAGATTCTTGCAATCTTCAATCATTGATCGAATACGACTATGCACGATTTTAGGCGGAACAGGAACATAAACTGCACCCAGACGCATGAGAGCAAAAATTGCCGAGATCAGATCGAATGATCGCTCTAAGCACAATGCAACATGAGTGGCTTTCCCAACTCCATTTTCATACAGGTAAGAAGCTAATGAATCAATTCTGCGGTCCAGATCACAATAATTTAATAATTGACCATTGCAATCTCTTAAAGCCACAGTATCAGGATATTTCGATACTGCTTTCAGAAACATTTCATCTATGCTGTGTTCTGTGTCGAGATTTTCATCGGTAGAATTAAACTCATGAATAACCTGTTGTATTTCTGACAATGGCAGCAAATCCAAAGAACTCAAGGATTTTCCTGGTTCCTTTATGTTTGATTGAGCAAGTTGTGTAAACCTCTTTGCCATTTTTTCTATTGTCGCATGGTAAAACAGATCGGAACGGTACTCAATACTGACATTGATGCCTGTTTCATCAAGATGAAAATAAAAGCTCAGATCCATTCTGCTGTGAAGACCCGGCAAAGAATATTTTTCCATCTTTAAATATTGCGCATTTCTGTCGATATGCCAGCTACTGTCTTCCATAGCAACTAAAATATCAAACAGTGGATTACGCGTCTCATTTCTCGGTAGTTCCAGACTGTTTATCAGATCTTCCAATGGTAAACTTTGATCCGAAAGCGCATCCAGGAATTTATCAGATACCCCTTTTACAAAATTATAGAAAGGTATATCAGGTTCTATGGAGCACCGGACAGGGAGAGTATTAACAAATAAACCAACCATCTCCTCCAGATCGGGCTCAGTTCTTCCAGCCACAGGTACGCCGATCACAAAATCCTTCTGAGATGTGTGCCGGTAAATAAATACTTTCGCTATAGAGAGCAGTACTGTAAATACCGTCACATGCATATCATTTGACAGATTTACGATTCCGTCACTAAGTTCCGGTGAAAGTGAGAAATTGAAGCATTCCCCTTTGAATGTCTGTTTTGACGGTCTTCTCATATCATAGGGCAATTGCAAAGATTCGGGCAATGGGCTCATACGCTTTACCCATCTTTGTTTCATTTCTTCAGTCGTTTGTGAATGACCCGCGATATCTTTTAGATAGTCACTATACCGTAAAGGCAGTTCTTTCCAGGCCGGGACGCACTTTTCCTTTACAGCATGGAATGCGAGTTGAATTTCACGAAGTATTACCGATGCAGAAACACCGTCAAATATTATATGGTGTATATTGATAAACAGAACTGATTCATTACTACTTATTTTAAACAGTGCCAGGCGTATCAAAGGCTCATCATAGCCGAACTTGAAGGGTTTTTCCCTTTCCTTATAAATTGCATCACTAACTGCTGCCTCTGCGTCAGACATGTTTGAATAATCGTGATAGGCAACAATCAAAGAGCCCGTAGGCACAAGTTTCTGCAGCAAAGGTGCCTTCTCCATCTTTTCCGGCATTCGTAACCGCAAAGCCTCATGTCTATTCTCAAGGAGACTAAACACCTTTTGAATGTCTTGCAGTTCAATTTCAGATTTTATCCTGGCAGCAAATGGAATAGTATATACGGTGCTCTCAGGCTGCAGTTTCTGAAGAAACCACATCCGTTCCTGGGCACTGTTTAGCGGAATAAATTCACTTTCTTCAGTCTGGAGCACTTTAATTTCCGGTGCTATGAAATTGGCTGATTCAGCCATGATCTTTTTTGCCAATGCTGACGGAGTAGGATTTTCCATGACCGTTCGCAGATCTATATCTTTACATAGTTCCGCACGAATTCTGTTCAGCAGCTTCAATGCCTTGAGACTGTGACCACCAAGCTGAAAAAAATCTGAATCTGGTGAAACAACAGTCTTTCCAAGAATATCGCTGAAAATATTCTGTACTTTAATTTCTATATTGTTACCAGTTGCAGTTTCTTGAGTACCTTCCACTTTCTGCTGTAGTATTGATTTCAGGGCTTTGCGATCCATTTTTCCGTTACTGGTAAACGGAAGCATATCTATGTATTCAAATTGCTCCGGGATCATGTATTCAGGAAGATGTTTTCTGAGATATTCCAACAATTTGTCGGGACTTCGATCTTCACTTTTGATGAAAGCGACCAGATGAATCTCGTTATCTCTGTCTATACTTAACACTGCGGAACCCTTTATCCCCGGAAATAGATTTATCCGGTTTTCTATTTCGGACATTTCTATTCTGTATCCTCTGATTTTAACCTGCCCGTCTATTCGACCGCCAAATTCTATAACACCGTCATTTCGCCAGCGTCCTTTATCGCCTGTACGGTATACCCGTTCGTTAACAGGTGCTGGCAGTTGAACGAATGATTCGCAAGTCAAATCATCCCTGCCGATATATTTCAGAGCCAGCCCGTCACCAGCAGCACAGATTTCACCCCATTCTCCGGGGGCAACGACCTGAAGATGTTCATTTACAATATAGACCCGGGTATTTGAAATCGACCGTCCTATAGGTATAGGTGAACCATCGAGTTCGCTATCACTTATCTTGTGTACTGTTGTAAATGTCGTGTTTTCAGTAGGACCATATCCATTATAAAGTTCCAGCTCTGGGCAGGCATCGGCAATCTTTTTTATATGACTCGGGCTTAATGCTTCACCTCCGGTAAATAGTTTCCGTAAAGGTTTAAACATTTCCGCATCTTCATCGGCAAATATGTTGCACAGACTGGATGTCAGCCACATCATGGTAATACGATCTTTAATTATTTTCTGCTTCAATCCCCCAGGACTTAAAAGCTGCTCTTCACTTACAAACGAAAGTGTTCCACCATTCAGAAGCGCACCCCAGATCTCCAGTGTCGATGCATCAAAGCCCAATGGAGCCGCCTGAAGACATCTTTCACCTGTCTGAAGATCCCAGAAATCGCTGTTTATCACCAGACGCAAAACTGCCTTATGAGGAACAAGCACACCTTTGGGTTCTCCGCTGCTCCCTGATGTGTAAAGTATATACGCCGGCATATCACCGTTTATATTCTTTCTTTTGAAATCATCCGGATCATTTTTGACAAGATCATCATAATCAAAAATTGTAAATTGTGTCAAATCCTCAGGATCAAACCACTCTCTTCCATCTTTCCAGGTTACAACTGTCCGGCAATCTGCAATTTTCAACATGGTTTTGATTCTGCTACCTGGATTTTTATTGTCAATAGGGAGATAGCATCCTCCGGCTCTTGCTATTGCCGCCATGACAATGACCGCTTCAGGACCTCTTGGCATGGCAAACGCCACTGGCTCACCGGGTTTTATTCCCTTAAGCCCGGCAGCGACAGCAGATGTCAATCGTTCAAGCTCCGCATACGTCAAAGTAGTTTCATCAGATGCTATGAATGCCTTTTTCTGCGGATGTTTTCTGCACTGGTCTACAAGAATATCTCCTATCGATTTGTCTGATGGATAAGGCCGACCGGTTGCATTAAATTTTGAAAGAAGTTCATCAGTAATCCCGGATTGTTTATACTCTGCAATTGGTTTTGAAGAGAGCTGTTGTTCAACATGCGAAGAGATCAGGTTTTCTTCGGAGGCAACAAATTGGATAAGTTTCAACCATTTTTCGGCAATCTCATCAATTTTATCATCAGGTATTAACGCGTTTCTGTAGTTAAATCGAAAATGGAAATTTTTTCCCGGCACGATTGACAGAGAAAGCGGGTACGGATGCCATTCTCTTCCAGTAACTTCACAAATTTCAAAACGATCTTTTACCGAAAGTGTATCAACGGGATAATTTTCATAGACCAGAATATTGTCAAATAAAGACGATTCCAGCTCTGATGTTTTCTGAATATCAGCAAGGTGTAAAAATTCATAACTTGATCTATTTAGAGCCTGATCGCGCACTTTTTGCACTATACCAGTCAAGTTTTCCGAATCTGACCATCTGATCCGCAGAGGAAGCGTCTGCATAAACAAACCCACCATTTTCTCAATGTTGTCTGTTTTTGAAGATCTTCCTGCTGATACAATACCGTAAATTACATCCCTATTCTTATTGTTATTCTCTGATGCAAGTATAAATCCCCAAAGTGTCTGAAAAACATGTGCAAGGCTTACGGAATTACTGTCTGCAAATTTTTTAAGCGCCTCCAGATTTGCGGCGTCAGGAATCACCACTTTTTCTTTTAAAGGAGTTTTCAGCAATTCTTGACTCATCTGAGTCTCTGCTATAAACGTTCTCTTTTTAAACCCGCTCAATGTTTCTTTCCACCACTGACGGGCGCTGGTCTGGTCTGATGTATCATACTGTTTATTATTCGAATTCATCAAAACTGACGGAGACGCTAAAAGAGGCATTTTATTGTTATTATCAAGTGCCTCGTACGTTTTAAATAGCTCGTCAAGAAGGACTCCGGCACTCCAACCATCCATAAGTATATGATGAAAAAACCAGCTCATTTCATGGTCCTGTTCACTGTATGACAAAAGATTCATGGTGATTAACGGACCCTGCTGAAGATCAAATTTTATCTTTATCTGTTCACCTGAAATTTGCGTTCTTTTTTGTTGTTGTAAATTCTTGGGCAAACTGATCAGATTTTTTACCTCTACTGTTGTACGGCACCTCTTCAGAACCAGTCTTGTATAGTTGCCATCAGATAACAAGGGAAAGAGACTGCGTAGATTCTCGTGGCGTTGTAATACAATTAACCATGCTTTTTCTAAAATTGCGGTATTTACCAGCCCCTTTAACCGGAAATTCATCTGTACTGTGTAGGTTTCAGCATTATCGTCCAGTGCACATTGAAAAAGCATTCCTTCCTGTGCAGTATTGACTGGACAAAACGATTCTATCTCTTCTTTGTCACACATACATACAGCTGCGAAATGCGACAATTCACTATCGCGGGCCTTGTCTGCGGTCTTATTCTCATTATCAAGTATCATCTTCCACGATTGCATCAGTTCATCCACCCACCGTTTCTCCACACAATTCGATGAGAACCAGGCATGCAATTGCAAATCACCGTTAGTATCAATAAAAGCGGTCAGATCCAGAGGCGTATCAGGTTTGAAATCATTATGCAGAAGACCGGGAACTCTTAAATCATTTAAAAATTCAGAACATATTTGAATGGAATTATCATCAGCGGCGTCTTTCAATTCGCCTAAGTAATTCAGGGAAATAGATGCCCTGTATGCCAGCTTTGTACCCTCTTTTTCTAATGCTAATTGATATGTGGCACCGCCGTGTTTCAAATTTCTGAAATAATTTTCAGTCCATTCATGGATTTCGGTTTCATTTTCCTTAACCTTTAAAAGGAATGGATAGGTAACTGTAAACCAACCCACTGTTCTGCTCAGGTCATCTTCAGAAAAAACTCCCGACCGTCCATGCCCCTCCATTTTAACTAAAAGGTTTTCTCTTTGTCCTGATGCGTAAAGGGCTTTGCCAAGACTGCTCAGAATACGGCTTCGTTGGTCGATTCCATCGGCTGAACCTCCAAAAGAAACGGTTCTTGACACCGATACTCTATCGGCAACTCTGTCGATACCTTCATTTCTGAAAGAGATTAATTTTCCAGCTCCTTGGCAGAATTGATTCTTCCAGAACCTGATTTCATTTTCATCAAGCAGCTCATTACCAGAAAAACTGTTACTGGACAGAAGACTTGCGATCCCTGTAGTATCAAAACTTTCAGGCAGGTCTCCATTTTTAACATTACAGTTAAGATCCTGACAGATAATTTGAAGGGATACGGTATCCAGCACCAGATGATGTCCTGCGATCAGAAGATAACTTTCATTTGACCCTTTAAGAAAATGAGCGGCAATAAGTTTACCCTCTTCCGGGTCTACTTTATCAAACAAATCACTGGAGGTATCCCGGATACATTGTTCTATATTCATATTCTTGCTTAAATCCGATCTTCCCCAGTATGGTTCGGGCGCGTTATGAAGCAGGCATGCTTTCCCCTGACTAAAAGACATTCGTAATGCCTCATGCTGTTCTGTTAACTTCAAAAACGCTCGATGTAAATCATCTTCATTGACACACACTTTTATTCTGAGAGGCAGAAGCATGAAGAATTTTTTCCAGTGATCTGCATGTTCGGTAAAAAGCCATCTCTGCATGGGTAAAAGTTTTGGGATTGGACCCGCCATTGCCTTTCTGATTTTCCGACTGCTATTCTTCCCGTTTTCCAGGACAGCCAGACAGAATTGCCCGAAAAGTGGATACTGAAAAAAGTGTGATGGATTTGCAATATGGATTCCCTGACGGTTAAGTATTCCACATATCTGGATCGCTTTGATCGAATCCCCGCCGAGGACAAAGAAGTTGCTTTCTGAACCCGGTTTATCGCCTCCTAAAATCTTCTGCCAGGCATCCGCTAATTGTAACTGAATTGATTCACCATTACAGCAGATATCTGATACGTTCTTCTTTTTGGTAATTTCAGAATAGCTGCCATAAACAGGCTCTTTTTTTGTTTCCGGATTGTTGCTTTTTCCAGTCTCCAGGCCCTGACATATAGACGAATTTCTCATTACCTCACTGTTGGAATCTCCCATATATTCCAATAGCATATTGAGAATTTTTTCAGCCTGTGATCGATCGGCAAGGCCGGTATCATATTCCAGAATAAGCTCACGGCTTCTATCTTGTTTCACATGTAAAATAAAGGAATAATCCAGCTTTGAGGCCCTGAGACTGACTGGCATAATTTGACCATTAATCTCTTTACCGGTCGAAACGATATCCGATAGAGTTGAATCATCTATCATGGTAATCAGTACATCAACCAGTGGCGCCCTGTCGGGTTGCCTCTTTTCTCCCAGAGCGGCTGGAAGCAGCATAAAAGGATACCTTGACACAGCTAAAGCTTTATCTAACAGAATATTGCATTCATCAATCAATGTATTGTCATCGCGAGAAGCAGGATTGTCCATGCGAAGGACAACTGTGTTTACAAAATATCCGCAGTAACGATACAGGTCCGCATGATCTCTAAGCCCTACCGGCATTGCTACAGCTATATCTTTTTCATTACACAAAACCTGAAGAAATTGTCCAACCAGAGCAGTAAATGTAATAAGTTGGCTTTTTCCGGTGGTAGTAGTAAGTTTATCCAGCTTTGAAGATACTTCGTCTGTTAATGGTAACATCGCCATATCCCCATGCCCGCTTTTAAAAGAAGGTCTGGAAGTAGTGGTAAGATTGAGCCTGGGTGGAAGTGGCGTCAACTGCTTCCGTAAGAATTCGAGATCTTCTTCGCTCTCTTTTCCCTGTAAATAATTTTGTTCTCTTTCCGCAAACTTGCTTATTTCCAGCGCGGATAATTCATCCAAAGTTTTATCACCTATAAATCGCATCGTAGACTTTAGAAGAATAGTAAGGCTCTCCGCATCGCCAATAATGTGATGCATTACAATCAACCATTGCCATTTGCATTCTGCAGTTCGTATCATTATTGATCGAATAAGAGGTAAACTGCGCAGATTAAATTTTTTGTGAACAAAGTCATCAATGATCTTTTTTGATAATTCTTCACTATCGTTAACATTACAGATATCAAGTTTTTCAACTTTAAAACCGGAAGAATCTTCAAGGCGGAAATGCGCCTTTTCCATATCGCCTGCGATTCTTAAGCGGCATACCGGCTGACACTCCACAGCTTTTTCAAATGAGTCGATTAATTCTTCTATCCGGGTCTCATCCGCAGACAAGCTCAATGAAAGCGGCATATTATACTGAGCTTCATACCCTGAAAGTAATGACTGAAACCACAATTGCTGCTGTCCCCTGGTGAGTGGGATTATTCTGGATTGCGTTACTATAGAATTGTTATCATCTGTATTTTTACTTTCCAATGCAGCAATAGTTTCCAGACTCGAATCAGCCATAAAGCTGCGAAGTGAAATATTGATACCGGCTCTTGATGACAATATTTTAACAAGTTCAATGGCTTTCAGGCTGTCGCCACCCAACGCAAAAAAGGATTTATGCAGATCAGTATCAGTGATGCTACAACCAAGCACCGCTTCATAACAGTCAACTACAGCCTTGATCTTTGCATCAGTTATTTCTGATTTTTTTGTGGTTTGAGATATACCATTTCTGTTTGCATATATTTCCATCAGAGATTTTTTATCGACTTTTCCATTTTCTGTCAAAGGCATTTCCGGAATAGCTATGAAATGAGCAGGATGCATATAGCTGGGGATTTTTTCACTGAGATACTCTATTAAATTCTCTGCTGTAACAGTATGATCTTTTCTTAACACAATAAAGGCGGTCAGTTCAGAAGGTTTATCGGATCTGGAAAGTGCGCAAACATACGCCATTGAAATAGCATTATGTTCTTCGAGAACCGATTTTATTTCTCCAGTTTCAATTCTATGTCCTCTTATTTTCAGTTGATCATCATTTCTCCCCATCAGCGCTATATGTCCATTTTCCAGCCATACAGCAACATCACCACTTCTATATATTCGCTTCGTTCCCTCAAAGGAGTTTTCAACAAATTTACTTGTAGTTAACTCAGGACGGTTTAAATATCCAAGCGCAAGTCCTGGTCCCGCCATGCAAAGTTCACCGGGAATACCTGGTGCGACTCGCCTGAGTTTCCTGTCAAGAATAAGTATTTCTGTATTGGGTAAAGGACGTCCTATTGACACGGGTGATCCGCACAAATCAGCTTGAAGCTCTGTCAATGATGCACATACAGCAGTTTCTGTAGGACCATACGCATTAAAATAATGACACTTAGTTGCATAATATCTGATATCTTCAGCATTTGGAGCTTCTCCGGCAGTAATAAGTACTTTTAACCCGGGAAACTCCTGACAATCAAAAAGCCGCAGATAAGAGGGAGGAAATGTTACCGCAGTGATCCCATTATCAATCATATATTCCCGCAACGTCCACGGCTCATCAAGCAATTCCCTGTTGATGGTGTAAAGGCTGGCTCCAGATAATAAAGCCATGAATATTTCCGATAAAGAAGCATCAAAAGAAGGTGATGCAAACTGAAGCACACGGTCTTGAGCATTCACCCCAAATAGAGAGATCTGTCCCTGTACCATATTGATAAAAGCAGCATGGGACAGCAGAACCCCCTTGGGACTGCCGCTTGATCCGGATGTGTAGATAAGATAAGCCGCCTCGTTTACATTCTGCCTTTTCTGCCTTTTGACAGGAATTCCTGCCGGGAGCAGGTCCGGGAGCTGAATTGCGTTTACCTGTAATTCCCTGGGCACCCTATCATCCAGAGCTATTATTATCTGTGCTTTGGAATCATCCAGGATATATTTGATTCTCTGCGATGGATAGGCCGGATCAACAGGAAGATATACACCACCAGCTTTCATAATTCCAAGAATCAGTTCAGGAAGACGGAAATGACGGGATGCCAGAACCGCAACAACCTTTCCCGGCTCAACTCCTAAACTGTTAAGCCAGACTGATATGGAATCAGATCTTTCCTTAAGCGACCGGTAATCGGTTTTTTCACCATGTATTCCGCATACCGCTTGGTTGAATGAATATATCTGTGCTATTTTGTCAAATAAACCGGTTATTGTATCAATCTGAAATTCCTGAGTAGTTCCTTTTTCCCATGCAGCAATATCTGCTTTTTCTTCATCGGTCAGTATATCGAAATCTTCAATCTTTCTATCTGGATTTTCCAGTATTTGTATAGTTAACTTATCGATACGTTTCAGATAATTTCTTATATCTTTTTCCGAGAAATGATTTTCGCTGTACACGAAATCAAAATGCAATCCATTCTCTTCAGAACATCCTTCAATAATGTAGATGCCAAGCAGTACCGGATCATATTTACTTGTCACCGGACAGAGAGCCTTAACATCAATATCACCCATCTTTTCTTCTGGTAATTTAGGTATATAATTGATATTAGTATCCCAGATATAAGAGAGATCTGACTGTTCTCTGGTCATTTTACGTAATGCGTGTTGAAAGGGAGTTCTTACTCTTTTTGGAAACTCCCTCATCAGAGCCCCGATGCGGTCTGTTAAGTCCTTAAAACATTCAATTTTACTGAAATCAAAAATAGTTGGAATAAAGTTGACCCGGTGCCCGATTATATTCAGTATATCCTTTCTTTCACCATATCTGACCGGGGTCTGGATCGAGATCTTGTCACGATCATAAAGACGGGCAATAAGAAGGGCATGTAGCGCTGTTAAAACTCTGGTAATTCCTCCACCGTAATTTTTTGTCAAAGACCGTATTCTTTCTGTAGCCTCAAGAGACATTTGAAGATCCAGGCGTTCCACTTCCTCTATTTTGTCTATCCTTCCCGGCTTTGGCGTAAAGATTCGTTCCTCAGGAAGATCGCTAAGGTAATTTTTATAAAACTCAATATCCTTTTGATAACGGGGTGAACCGATATGATTCAGGTCCTCTTCAACATCATTATGCCAGGATAAAGATTCCCCGAAGTCAGCTTCTGTACCGGTACCAACCTTTTCATAAATTGAACTTAGTAAATGAAAATGTGCAAGACACACCATTCCATCTGCGACCAGATGAAAAAAACGGCTTAAAAACAATGAACAATTATCGACATAAACCAGTGCGAACCGGCAAAGTCTGCCCCCTACTGGTTCAAATTTCTGTTCTGTAAAATCATCCAGAATTTCATTTAAAGCAGGTTGAGGATTACTCTTGTTTCTGAGATCATAAATTCGAAAATCTGGTTCCGTAAATACACCCGTTTCCAGAAAAGGTATACCATTATCATCCTGTCTCAATGTGGCAGTAAGAAGCGACTGACTCTTCAGACTGAGTTTCAGGGCTTTTAACAGTATGTCCGAGTTGGGGTATCCATTTAAAAAGTATTTACCACCGCATGATATACCGGGATGCTTTTCGTGAAGGCTCTCATGAGAAATCCACAACTCCTGCTGAAGCGAAGTAAGTCTAAATGTATTATCAGGAGTGTTCATTCCCGCTTCCCTCCAGTTACTTTTAAATTTTTCATAATAAGTTCTAACCTTGGCTTTATATATATGGTCTGAAAAAGACCTGGAAATGCAGTTACAGAAAATGCATATAACATTGAGAATAGATAGTTTATAATTATCGGATACAAATGTAAATGATAAAATTATCAGTTAATTAATATCAGTTTGAATCTGTATGATACGGTAAAGAATGCCCTGATGTAATAAGTGAGGATGGATTACCTTGTCTGTCATATTTGATTGTTCTGCCACTGAAAAATAGAGATGAAAAGATTGTCCCATCAATATCATGGCAGGGGAAAAGAATCATTGCAGGACCGGATACAGTATTATACCATAATCTTGTGTAAATTTTATCCGGGACTGCGGTGGAACATTGATCTTTCAGGAAGCTCTGTATCCTGCATATGTAAAAGGAGATTAATCAGATATGTTTTCTATTCTGCATTTATACAAATTAAAGTGTCAATTCACTAAAAACAGGCTTTTTTTGGGGGGGATAGTACTTTTGTTTCTTATAAGCTGTTCGTCTCAAATAAACCCTGCAAAAGAGGGCAACAATAAATATGAGAATGCTATCAGGTTCAGCCAGCATTATCTCAAACAAATCATAAAAGAGACCGGTACAATCGGTGTGGCGGTAACTGTAATAGATAGTAACAACGTGGTGTATTCGGAAGGTTTCGGATATGCCGATCTGAAAGCGGATAAAGTCGTCACCGACTCTACAACATTCATGATTGGCTCCACAAGTAAACTTTTCACTGCAACCGCTGTCATGCAGCTGGTTGAACAGGGTCGCATTTGCCTCGATTCACCCATAACAGCCTACCTTCCGGAATTTAAAGTAAAATCCCGTTTTAATGGCCGCCAGATCAATATCAGAGATCTTCTCACCCATGAATCAGGTTTGCCATCTGATATTCCTAATGGCCAGATGATCGGGGATATCAAAGGTGATGGTGCCGATACAATGTACCGTACGGTTGCTGCCCTTTGTGAAAATGAATACGTTGCCTATCCTCCCCGAACAGTCTTTTCTTACTCCAATATCGGTTTTTCTCTTCTTGGTACCATCATAGAACGGGTGAGTAAAAGATCGTACTCTAAATATATACAGGATAGCATTTTCCAAAAACTGGGAATGAAACATTCTGCTGTCGGATTTGATGATAAAAGAGTAAAGGCTGCATTTTCCAGAGGTTATATCGGAGAGAAGGAAGAAAAACCGTTGTATATCAGGGATATTCCAGCAGGAAGTATAGTTTCCAGCGTTGCGGATTTCTCACTTTTTGTCAGAATGCTTTTTTGTGGTGGAACATTTAATAATACTCATATACTAAATGAAAACACGCTTCAACAAATGTGGACTCCACAGAATTCCGATATCCCTCTTGATTTCTACCCAATCGGTCTTTGCTACTGGCTTCTTAATCAGACTTATATTCCAGAGAGGATTGTTTCTCATGAGGGGACAATTCCTCCTTTTTATACTATTTTTGCTGCACTTCCCGATTCCAGACTGGGTATTGTTCTGACTGTTAATTCTGAAACAGGGTTCAGTTGTTCCTGAAAAGGCAGGATATAAAATCCTGGAACATTTTTACCAGGCTAAAACCGGGAAAAAAATATCAAAACTGCAGTTACCTGCTATGAAGACAAAAAAAATATCCGCAAAGAGACTTAACCAGATTGCCGGTTTTTATCAAACCAGAGAGGGAACCGTAAAAATGCAGATAAAAGAGGATAATCTGCAATTCTTCCTTTCCGGAATGCCAGTACGCCTCCTGCCACTTTCTGACTCCACATTTCTGATTCAATACAGACTTTTTGATTTAATACCGGTGCCCCGGAAACAATTCAAGGATATGGTACTGGAACTTCATAGTATTGGTAAACACGAAGTAATTTTACTGCGATCAAAAGGTATAATCACCGGTTATTTCGGTGAAAAATTCATTCCAAAAACACCTCCTCCGGAATGGCTCCAGCGCACAGGTTCTTATGAAATAATAAATGAACGAAAAGCTGTTTTCCACCGATAAAGAAAGCGAAAAGAGATACAGAATACAGAATATAACCCTGGCCTTTGATTCAGCCAGCCAGATACTCTCTCTGAATGGAGTGCCATTAAAGACTCTTTCCTCTTCGGATGCAGTGACATGTGGCTACGGCCGCAATGCAGGTGAAACGGTTCGAGCATTTGCTTGTGAAGGAGAGGAACACTTATGGGTTTGGGGATTTGAATTGAAAAGGATCTTATAGCTCTATAGATTATGGGATAAATAGAACACATGGGTGCACCCCATGTAAAATAAAGCAAATAAGATAACAACCGATAGGGGTAGAAAAGATCGGTTTCCCGATCTCCCCTCCCTCCGAACTGTACAGGCATCCCGCTCATCTTAGCGGGACCGCATACAGCTCTCCAGTCGATGGTTTTACCTGTTACAGGGTTGAAAGCTAATTTACGGGCCTTGACCAAGCAGTAAAGCCCGTGATCAGCAAAGAAGGCATTTGGCCAGCGTATATTGTTCTCCCCAGCCCATGCACCGTGTTTCATCTTGAGTTGTCTACGAAGAACACTTCGTAGACGCATGCGAATCCATCAATCCAAAGGTGTAAATGAGCATGGGCGACTGTGTTTGAAATATTCAAACCATCCCCGTAGCGTCTTGTTTACGTCATGGATTATCACATTCAAGAGCTGTCCCCTCGACTGCGTTTGGTTTTGTTGCGTATAGTGTCTTTAAGTTTCCTTATACTTTTATCGCCTACAATACGGATATTGTTTACAAAGCGATACCCGAGGAAATTAAATCCTTCAGTCACAGCAGTGACAATGCAAGTCTTCGTGGGATGAAGAGTTAGAGCCATTGTATTTGTCCAGTCGCTTAGTATTTGAAGTGCTTTGTTTGCCTCTTCCTGACTGCGACAAAGAAGTACCAGATCATCTGCATATCGTACCATCTCTATTCCCTTTTCAACCATTAAATGATCGAGTGGGGTTAGATATATGTTGCTAAGCAGGGGACTTATAACGGCACCCTGAGGAGAGCCTTCTTCTGGTACCCATTCTTTCATCTCCTGAAATACTTTCTGTTTAAGAAATTTCTGAATGAGAGTAAGAACTTTCCCGTCGCTGATCTTTTCCTTGACAAGGTCAAGTAATTTATCATGAGGGATGGTATCGAAATAGCTTTTCAGATCCGCATCAACAACATAATGATATCCTTGCTTGAGCAGTACACCAACCCTTCGCAATGCATCTTTACATCCTCGTTTGGGACGGAAGCCATAACTATGTTCGGCAAAGTCCTTCTCGAAGATCGGTTCTATTACATTGCGTAATGCTGTCTGTACTACTCGATCTTCTTACGGTCGGGATACCTAACGGACGATATTCATTCTTCTTTCCTGACTTAGGAATTAGTTTACGACGTATCATCTGTGGCTGGTATGTTCCATCTCCTGTTCCGTTTGTGCAGCTTTTGGAGATTCGAATCAAGCTGCTTGCCAAATGATTCTATGGTTACGTGATCGACTCCGGGTGCTCCTTGATTTTTGCGTACTTTCTTGGTATGATACTTGTAGATTAATCATTGGGCTTACTTTATCAATCAAACTAAACCATGTACCTCCTTTCACTCCTTTATCAAGAGCCGCCAACATACGGTCTGTCCAGACACACGGTTCTGCTCCATACTTGCGTATCTCGCATTCTCCTGCTTGTTTAGTCCCGAAGGACACTAACGCTGGTGTTGTTTCCATGTCTCTTTACTCCGTATCCATCTTCCTACAACCCTTTGCTCTGCTGGCATTACCCAGCTTCGTCGCTCGTATGGCTGTTCTGACTCCTGTATACCTGGTTCTTCGGGTGCATTGACCATGAACGCCAGTCTTGACATATACAGGTATCCCCACTTCACGCATACAACCTTCTTAACCATTCCATCTCCAACCACCTTCCTGTCTTCGTTATCGCT
>CAVTJU010000007.1:0-35084 GCA_963735155.1 uncultured Fibrobacteraceae bacterium
TGCTGTTGATCTTTTTCCATTATGATCATAGGCAGCGGATGGAAAGCATTGTTTAAAGTTCAAGAATTTATTCTCTTCATGAGAAAGACTCTATAGCATTAATGGGTTAGCTCCAAAGTTATTGTGTAGAAAATCACTAATGATACAATACAATTGATTTTCTAAGTGGCAATTACAAAAACTGTAGTTTCGTGGAATCTAAAACAGATCGTCTCCAATCAGTTCACAAAGAACATGAGCTTTGTCTATTGTAGTAAAAAAATTACAAATGTCCCCAGATATTTAAAATTTATTTAAAAATTTACCTTTGGGGTTGAACATCAGAGAACCTTATTAATTCAATTTTCATGGCCGAATTACAGTGGTCCTGTATTAAGAATTCAACAAACACATAGTGTCCACTTTCTTCATACTCCACAAAAAAAGAGGGAAACCGTTTTCCCCTACTTTCCTCCTTAATAACCTGCTCCATTTTCTAATAGTAAATTCGCACGATTACAATTTACCGAGTGTAATAAAAGACCCGCTTCTAATAGTTCTTGATTCCCATTTGAAACTTTAACGATGTAAGGGCCATCAGATTGTCTCAAATGAGCGCCACATAATTTCGTTTGTATTCACTACTTTTCTGTAAAAAAACTGTTCTGACCCAAAATATAGATATCTCTGTATTTTTAAATTGTCATTGCAAAATAATTTTTACTGATTCCTATCCATTATGCATGACAATTGATTTGTTATATTTTTATTGTTTGCAAAATATCGATTGTTAACATTAGTTATTAGATTGCCCGTAAAACGTTGAACCAAGGTATGACGAATCTATACGAAATAATTCAGTTGACGGTCATGGTCCAAACCGATGTACCGGCTGAATCATATTAACTGCGAATTTCCACCCATACCTTTACACACAAGCGTATTACCGTTTGGAAGCCGATTTATTGAGCCTCATTTCCAGCTATTCCTGAAATAGTTATACTTTTTATGTGTTGATGGTCCAAAAGCATTTCCAGCAGTTCTTGGGTTGCCATTTTTTCACTGGTATTTATTTCACAGCCAGGTTGTTTCATTACTGATAACTAAAATATTTCCTGCTCCAGGAATTCTCGTGCCAGGGAAACGTATCCACGCTGCTGCATGCTGTCCGACAGGTATTTTGTTCCTGTAGTTAGCTGGATTTCCCACTTGATAGAGAATATCTCCACCTTTGTTATATTTACCACCATATTTTGATGCTTCTTTTGTAGTAGTACTGTGATCTATAACTATAAATTCATTGAAATATTTCAGATCAAAAACTAACAAATCAAGTTGTGATTGACTCCAACACTGTTTTGATGCAACCATTCTTTTCCAAAGCCACCCATTCCACCACCCATTCCGCCTTTTCTAGCACCAAGCAGTTCAGGCTTATCAGTCCCGTGGTATTTGTAACTAAATGCTTTCCATTCCCATTTATTGCAGTCGCCACCGTCGGTTTGGCTCAATTATCTTGTACATCAGCTTCCAGTTGAGCAGTGTGTAGAGATGGTGGGTAATTCCTTTATGTCATTCGTCGTATAATAAAAAGTGCAATCATGATGGTACTTACTGCTATGGGTACTGGAAATCCAGGACACGAATCCAATGACTTCTGCTGTCAATGCGAGGAAGCCGCCTTGAAAAGTCCCATCACCGTAATCTTTATTATCAGTACATGGAAATAGCACACCGTGGTCACGAAGGAGTCATGATGCTGAACTCCAACTCGTCCAGGTATGAATCGTATTTCTATTTCATATCCTTTAGGTCAGTGTCCACTTGCATAAAAATTATATCCCGGAAATGGAGATCCAGCCTGACTGGCTTATGCAAAGTAATAGTACTCCGCTTAAAACACATTTTAAGTCTTCATGTATGAATTTTTTAATAAATTCCGGAAATTTCGTTATTATTAAATTCCCCAATGTTTTTACATATCAATATATCAATATTTTAATTATATGAGAGAAAAATTGTTGCAAAAGAATAAATAGTCATATCTCTTTTAGAGAATACATCACTCACGCGATAGCAGATTATTTCACAACCTTGTCTGATCACAATATTGATCAATGAGTTTTATGAAACAAAATTGATTTACAGTTAATTATAATAATTCGAAATTCAAAGTTTATGCTATTGCATCTGAGCCAAAGGAACTTATTTGATTCAAAATTTCAGAACTACTATCTTTTGTAATGAGATGACATAGAGCATAGTTTTCAAAAAATAGTATTCATTGTGAATCAAATAAGTTCCTTTGGCTCAGATGCAATAGCATAAACTTTGAATTTCGAATTATTATAATTAACTGTAAATCAATTTTGTTTCATCAATAACTCATTGATCAATATTGTGATCAGACAAGGTTGTGAAATAATCTGTTATCAGTTTAATGATGGTGATCTATTCTCAAAAGAGAATGACTATTTATTCTTTTGCAACAATTTTCTCTCATATAATTAAAATATTGATATATTGATATGTAAAAACATTGGGGAATTTAATAATAACGAAATTTCCCAGGAATTTATTAAAAAATTCATACATGGAGCATAGAAATGAACCAATTTTTAAAATGTGTTTTAAGCGGAGTACTATTACTTTGCATAAGCCAGTCCCAGGCTGGATCTCCATTTCCGGGATATAATTTTTATGCAAGTGGAACTAAGTGTTATCTAAAGGATATGAATGGAAATACGATTCATACCTGGACAAGTAAATACTCAGTGATGAGTCATGCGTATCTTCTTCGTGACAGCAGTGTGCTATTTCCATGTACTGATAATAAAGATTACGGTGATGGGACTTTTCAAGGCGGCTTCCTCGCATTGACAGGAGGGCGATTTCAAATAATAAAATGGGATGGTACAGTTGCCTGGGATTTTCCATACCATAGCAGTAAGTATATGCCACATCATGATTGCACTTTTTATTATACGACAAATGACATAAAGGAATTACCCACCATCTTTACAGTCGCTGCTACAATCGAAACTGATGGAACTATTGCAGAAAAGATAGTAGAGATAAAACCGACGGGTGCGACAACTGCGGATATAAAATGGGAATGGAAAGCATTTGAGCATTCAACTACCAGCGGGACTGATAAGCCTGAACTGCTTGATATCAATAAAGGCGGAATGGGTGGTGGAATGGGTGGCTTTGGAAAAGAATGGTTGCATGCAAACCATGTTAGATACAATCAGCAACTTGATTTGTTAGTTTTTGATCTGAAATATTTCAATGAATTTATAGTTATCGATCACAGTACTACTACAAAAGAAGCATCCGGACATACTGGTGGTAAATATAACAAAGGTGGAGATATTCTCTATAGATGGGGAAATCCGGCTAACTACGGGTGTTCAGGAACAAAATACCTGTCCGGACAGCATGCAGCAGCGTGGATACCTAACTTTTTCCCTGGCACAAGAAAACCCCTCCCTGGAGCAGGAAATATTTTAGTTATCAGTAATGAAACAAGAATTGGCTATGAAGTGGAACTACCATCAAAAAATGGCAATTATCCAAGAACTGCTGGAAATGCTTTTGGACCATCGACGCCATTAAAAAGTATAACTATTTCAGGGATGGCTGGAAATGAGGGCTCAATAAATCGGCTTCCAAACGGTAATACGCTTGTGTGTAAAGGTATGGGTGGAAATTCCGCAGTTGAGTATGATTCAGCCGGTACATCGGTTTGGACCATGACCGCGTCCGGTGCAACTGAATTATTTCGTATAGATTCGTCATACCTTGGTTCAACGGTTTTAGATACGGGCAATCTAATAACTAATGTTAACAATGGATATTTTGCAAACAATAAAAATATAACGAATCAATTGTCATGCATAATGGATAAGGGATCAGTAAAAATTACTTTTGGAAATAGCAATTTTAAAAATACAGAGATATCTATATTTTCGTTATCAGGAAAGAGCGTTTACAGAAAAGTAGTGAATACAAACGAAATTATGTGGCGTCCATTGAGACAATCTGATGGCCCTTACATCGTTAAAGTTTCAAATGGGAATCAACTCTCAACGGGGTCTTTTTATTACACTCGGTAAATTGTAATACGTCAGAATTTACTATTAGAAAATGGAGCAGGTTATTAAGGAGGAAAGTAGGGAAAACAGTTTCCCTGCTTTTTTTGTGGAGTATGAAGAAAGTGGACACTATGTGTTTGTTGAATTCTTAATACAGGACCACTGTAAATTCGGCCATGAAAATTGAATTCATAAGGTTCTCTGATGTTCAACCCCAAAGGTAAATTTTTAATTGTAAATAAATTTTAAAATTATCTCTGGGGACATTTGTAATTTTTGTACTACAATAGACAAACTTTTAGATAGAGTTCTTTGTGAACTGATTAGAACGAGTGTTTAGATTCCACGAAACTACAGTTTTTGTAATTGCCACTTCCAAACAAGATCAATTGTATTGTATCATTAGTGATTTTCTACACAATAACTTTGGAGCTAACCCATTAATGCTATAGATTCTTTCTCATGAAGAGAATAAATTCTTAAACTTAAACAATGCTTTCCATCCGCTACCTATGATCATAATGGAAAAAGATCAACAGCCAATAAACTCTTTAATAAGATTCAGGTCAGTGATTCTATAGCACCTCGAGATCATCATGGATACCGCGGATGAAGTGATATTTAAATACTGAGCGATTTGAGTACAGCGGAACTCATAGTGGCAGTGAGCGTATAGGGCAAAAAGTTGCCTGAATGTGGATTGCTCATTTAACCTTCCACGCATTCTTATGCTTTCAGCAGTAAATTGTCTACCAATGTTTATCTTATTGACTACATTCTCAAGCGTAAGATTTTCCCTCAAATGTTTCGCAACTCTCGCTTTTCGGATCTGATCCTGTTCAAATACCTCCTTAGCAAAATCGGCATCTCCAATTACAAAAAAGTTCGAATTATGGAAGCTAAGGCTTCCTTTATTTGATTTCTGCATTAGTCTGACAGAATCAGGGATCTCTTTGCAGGGTGTAGCAATATCTGTCTTGTATTCAGTGATTTGATCAGATCCACTAAAAAAATTGAAAAGATCAGTTTTATTAATAATACTGTCAGTTTTATCATTAATTATTTCACTATGACCACACCACTTGTAACTATCCAGATTTTCAAGCGTGCAATCTCCACTACGGACCGGATTTAAATGTACATTGCGGATAATCTCTTTTAAGTTGTCTCCCTCCTGAACTATAATTGATGAGAACCGTTTTGCGAAAACAGATCCAAAGCTACTGTTCATTTTGTTATAATTTTTTGCAAAAACAGAATTGAGTGTTTGCATAAAAAGAGATATAGTAGGATCGGAACCGGTTTTAACAACCAAGTGATAATGGTTATCCATAAGAGACCAGGAGATGCATGTGAGTTCGTATTTTTTGAGATAATTGGCAAGCTGAATGAGAAAAAACAATTTCAAGGAGTCGCATCCAAGGATATGATAACCAGTATTGCCGACAGAGGAGATCTGGTAGTATTGATTGGGAGCAACAACTCGGGGTTTGGTAGTCATGGGATCCTCCTACGGTTTTGTTAAGGAGAATAGTTTTGGAGAGTGATATTACAATATCTGTGCCAGTTCCGAGATAATAAACCCTGTCCCAGAGGTTAATTATTGAATGTTAATAATTTGTAAAATTATCTTTGGGGAATAGTAATAATAATGGTTAACCTCTCTTTCGGCAAATCCAACCTGTGGACATCTACAGCACCAGAATTAACCTTCATCTCTTTCATAATTACTTAAAAACATCTATAATAAACAAATCAGTGGACAACTATGTCCATTTTTTTTCCCTTTTCTGAATGCAGATATTCCTTTTTATTGTTATATTTAAAGAGTTGTTTAATTTATTACCAGAATTGATAATCTTTTGATTGTTGTTGTTGAAAAAAAATAATCAAAAAGAATTATTTATCGAGGTGGTGTTAGCGTGAAATCCGTTTTTGAATATCTCGATTATCGTTCCTATCTCAAGGATTTTTATGAAGAGCGTAAGGGACTGCAGCTTTTTTTCTCTTACCGCTATTTTGGTAATAAAGTAGGAATCGATCCAAGTTATTTGCTTAAGATCATGTTAAAAACGCGGCATCTATCAGAATCGTCGATCCCTCGCGTATGTACATTCTGTGGACTTACTGGAAATGAGATGGAATATTTCAGAACGCTTGTTCATTTTCTCAAGGCTCGTTCTCAGAATGAAAGCAAATTACTGTTCGAAAGGTTGTTGTCAATTCGATATGTAAAAAAACATCAGTTAATCGAAAAACAGTATGAGTATTTTCGGACCTGGTATCATCCGGTCGTCAGGTCTGTGCTTGAATATTTCGATTTCAAAGGAGATTTTACGCTTTTGGGAAAGCAGCTTTCGCCACCTATATCTTCTAAGGAAGCGAGTGAATCAGTTCGTCTTCTGGAACAACTTGGACTCATCAGTAAAGATGACAATGGGAGGTACAGACTCACCGATATTGCGGTTACAACCGGGGATGAGTGGCATTCGGCAGCAATAGCCGCATTTCAGGAGCAGACTATCAGGCTATCACAGGAAGCCATTGATCGGCATGATAAATCGGTTCGCGATGTCTCGACTGTTACGATGAATATAAACGAAATTGATTTTAAAGAAATTCGTGAGCGAATCACAGAGTTCAGACGATCAATTGTGTCATTAGTAAATGAATCCTCCGATTCTGATCGTACCTATCAACTCAATATTCAGTTCTTTCCCCTCACAAATGTGAAAAGGGGGATAAAGTGAGATTATTACTATCGATTTTCTGGATTATATCCATCACTCTCATCACTTTGTTTCTGACTATTGGGTGCACACAGAACCTTGCCGGGGCTACAACTGAAACCACAAACGGTGTTGCGGGTGTCATTCAAAATAGTGATAATACGCCTGCATCAAAAATAATTGTGAAACTTTTTCCAGATAATTACGACCCGATTTTCGATAGTTCGCTTAGTGCAAGTTTTATTGATACTACTGATGTTGATGGGAGTTATTGCTTTAAAGAGGTCAATTCCGGTCGGTATGTAATAGTGGCACGAGATAGAAATGCAAAAACAAGTGTTCTATTAAAGAATATAATAGTTAAAGATGATTCTCTTACGGCAATCTCGAAAGGGACACTTAAGAAGTCGGGTTCTATTTTAGCTCGTTTTTCGAACAGTTTTGCTTCGAAAGGGTATGTTTACATACCGGGTACCGATATTTATGCGTTAATCGGAGATGACCATTCTGTATTACTCGACAATGTTCCATCAGGAATTATCACTTCCGTAATTCTTTCGACAGGAAATGACAAAGTCAATATACTTCGTGATCAAATCATTGTAGAATCTGGAACTACTACGACTATCAATTTTCCACTTTGGAAATACAGCCGACAAATAGGGCTTAATACAACAACGTCAGGTGCAGGTGTATACGGTAATGTTTACAATTTCCCAGTACTGATCCGGTTGAACAGCGGTAATTTTAATTTTTTACAGGCGCGTAATGATGGAGGGGACCTTGTTTTTACAAGCAAAGCTGCTAAAATTCTTCCTCATCAAATCGAGCGGTGGGATGTGGCTTCCCAGTGTGCCGAAATATGGGTCAAAGTTGATACTGTTGTCGGCGATAATTCAGCACAGTCAATTTTTATGTATTGGGGGAATGCGACAGAAACGTTGGACGATAAAAGAATTGTATTTGATTCTTCTGATGGTTATCAGGGAGTATGGCATATGGGAAGTGGTGTAGAAGGTTTGGTGCATGATGCAACAGTTAATAAATACAACGGCATTTCATCTGACCAAACTGATACAAAGATTGCTAAAGGAGCAATCGGAAATTGTCGCGTGTTTGATGGTATTTCTGATTATATTACCATGCCGAATACTGCACAAAGTAAAATTAACTTCTCAGAAAATGGTTTTTATACAATCTGTGCCTGGGTTTTTCTGGATACCTCTGATAATTTATCACATTGTGTTTTATCAAAGGGTTACGAACAGTATTATTTAAGATCGTCCTACATTTCGAAAAGCATAGCGACCAATTCACCCTTGTGGGAATTTGTAGAGTTCGGTGAGATAAACAAATGGCAGGTAACTAATAGTCCTGCATCTATAAAACAATGGGTGCAGATGGTTGGTGTTCGGCAGGGGAGTAGACAACTGCTCTACTGCAATGGGGTTGTAGTTGACAGTACTATTGATATATGGCCAAATGCAGTCTCCAGAAGTGACATAAATGATCTGTACATTGGAAGATTTTCGAAAGAAATTTCAATCCCCATAAGTGAAGGTTACTGTTATTTCAGGGGTGGTATTGATGAAGTGCGGATTCTCAGCAGGGCACAAAGCGCTGATTGGGTGCGTTTGTGTTACATGAACCAGCGGTCTGATGATCATCTGGTTGAGTTTAAGTGAAAAATGGAATCATTTTAAACAGTGGTTTGCGGTGCATAAAAAGACGTTTCTATTGTAAAAGGAAATTGATTATTACAGGTCAGAGGTGGCCAGCTTATCAACAAAATCAGATATTTGTCCTGTTGGATTGTTACAATGATAAATCAATACCGATTCAAGGACCTTCAGCGATTACAATAACTCCCCCCAATGTAATCCTGATTGTTAAGACGGGAGTGATTAAGCTTTCTTAATTTCACTCCCGTTTCCTTTCTGATATAAAAACTATTCCAAATCAAATAGATTTATGTGTAGTTTCGAATGTTTCCCTAAATACATTATTAAAAATCTATTGAAAAATTCCACAATCAGCTATACAATTATGAAAATATTTAACTTGGGGGAAAGAACCGTATGCATCTCTTGCTAGTTGATAAATGAATTAAATTCCCTCGGATACTTATCTGAAAATTCTTAAGCTTTTTACCAGGTTATTATACAATGCAGATCGTGGATGCTTCATTTAATAAGATTAAAAATCAAGGATTTACTTTGTTAGAGATTATCATTACCCTGATGATCTTAATGATTACAATTGCAATTGCGGTACCTGTAGGTAGAAATACTTTGGATTATCTTAGAATCAAATCAACTGCAGATGAAATAAAGAGGACTATAAAGCTGGCTCAGAGTAAGGCAATGGCGGATCCACAGGTTCATTGTGGCGTTTATTTTTTTTCAGGTACTGGTTCTTCTGCATCATATGCAAAAAAAGAGATTGCCATTTTTTTTGATATTAATGGTAATAATCGGTATGAGAATGGTTCTGATAAGATTTATTTGGCTCCGAAACCTTTGGGATTAGGAATTAAGCTCATAATACCTTCAGCGGTAAATGGTGGGATTACAGATAATGTAATAGTCTTTCGTGGTGATGGTTCCGCGAAAACAGGCGGTGCTGTAGTAATTAATAGTCCATTAGGGCGACGTGATTCGATTCATACACTTGCAAGCACTGGCAGAGTAAAAGTCTACTTAAGTAAAAAATAGAAGTGGATTTATTCGATAAGGAGAGTTCTGGTGAGATCGGAAAAGGGAATAACGATGCTGGAGATTGTCTTTACGGCGGCGATAATTTTGACTTTTGCAGGATTGATTCTGCCTTGGCAACTCCAGAGCTGGAAACGTACAAGTGGTTATAGCCATACACTTTCTGCATGTCAATCTATAGAAAAACAGATCGAACAATGCAGAATTCTGATCAGTATGGATCCTGCAACAAATTATGCTAAGTTTGCACAGTTGAAGGATACTACAATATGGGATAATACTGCGAATCCTCCTACTAAATTTGTATGGAAAATGACCAGTGCAAAAGACAAATTTGGAGCTGTTCGTCCTAATATCCGTAAGGTACAGATTACAGCATATTTAGGACCTAAAGATTCAATTGTCGTGAATACTGCGATTGCGAAGAATTTTTAATTGTTAAGGAATGTATGTGAAGAAGATAAATGATAGTGGCTTGACACTAATGGAAATACTCATTGCAGGTTCATTATCTGTTATCCTTGTTGTTGGTATATTGAGATTGTATGTTTCAACTGCAAAAAGTTATAATACTCAGGATCTTATTTCTGAAATGAATCAGAATGCCAATTATACTTGTAAACGCCTAAGTGATGAAATCATGCAGGCTGGTGCCTATCTGCCTGATAGTGGTGTAACAATTATCGAGGTTGGTGTAACAAAAAAAGACAGTATTCTTATCAGGTCAAATCCCTTTAATGCAAGTCAGGAGTTTGTTGTTGATACAACAACCGATAAAATTCCGGTCGATAAAGGAGTGCTTTTCAGAGGAATCAGTGATCTTTGGAAAATTGATGGATTGAATAAACTTACCAGTTTGAAAATTAATGATACATATAACAATGCACCTTTTAGACAAGGTGTCAATACCAGTGTAACTCCCAATCAGATATTGCTGACATCAAAAGCTGCTATCATGCATGGAGATGTCATTTTTGCCCAGCGGACTTGCAAATATTACCTTAAGGGGGGAAATTTCTGTTTGGATTCAGATCTCAATATCCTCGCAGAGAATATTGACTCGCTTGCAATTATGTTCTTTACAAAAACAAAAACAGTAACTAGATCATGGAATACGATGCATTATGCGACCATATATGTTCGTTCCAGAGTTGCAGTCCCTGACCCGAAATATATTCATCCATTAAAAAAGGATCATTACAGACGTTATTCTCAAAGTATGGAAGTTTTAATCCGGAAGAAAACAAGTTTTTAGTGGAGTTTTAATGCAATTCAAAAATCAATCTGGCTACGTCCTTGTAGTTGTGATGTTTGTATTTTTTGCGACCTTCACTATTGGTCTTTCCTTAATCTCCCGCTCTTCATCTCTGTTGAGCATGCAGGATAATGTAGTAAAGAAAATCCAGTCTTTTTATGCTTCCGATGGACAGATGACTTTTCTTGCACAGGAACTTATTGATGGTCAGCAGGCCAAATACAGAAGCAAAAATTATCTGATTTATGATGACTTTAACAGAAAAAACAAACAGACAATTGATAGTGGCTGGATTGAAGTGGATACAGGAAACAATAAATCTGAAATCTATAGTGAATTGGTCTTGTTTTCATCTGATGGAACAAATGCGATGCGTCCGATGCTCCGAAAAAGATTTGAGGATCAGTCAAAAGATACTCTTGAATGGCAATTTGATATGCAGTGGGGGCGGACTGATACATCGGCGAAAAACTATTCAGTATTTTTCCAGCTTGGCTATAACATGATTAATACAAGAGATTCTCTAAGAGGGGTTGCAGTTAATTTACGATGGGGTGATAAGAATCCATATTCAACATCTTTGAATAAAGAGGTGTTTGGATATATGACAAATGCTTCATCAGGGAAAGCGTTACTGTCGATTGATTCGAAAGCGACTGTCAAAGTGATTGTCTATTTGCCCAAGAAGACCTATTCCGTTCAAATTGATGGAAAGGAGTATGCCCGTAATATTCCATTTTTCAATAAAAATGTATATAAAATCAATGAAATGAGAATTTTTCTCAACAAAATTTCAACTGAAAGATTAAGCGGCCGAAATATTGATAATATGACATTGCTTGTCAAGAATAGCAATAAGTTTACGGCAACAGAAAAAACGTTCGGTAATTTCAATGTCGACTGGGATGTGATTGAGACTGAGATGGGGAAGTATTCTTTATCGACATTATCGTATTTTACAAACAATGTTTCTACAAATAAATACAGGACTCCTCTTAACCAGGTTATATCAAATCGTAATGTAACGGTTTTTGAGTTTCCGGATACTAAGTGGGTCCCGGTTACCTATTATGATTTTCATTCTGATCGAACAAATCCGGAATTTGAACAGGCTATGATTTCAAGTCTATACAAACCACGAAAAGGAATGGTAAACAACAGGCTTGTTGGAGGTGTTCCTTTACGATCTTCTAATAACAATAGTCTCATGTTAAATTATTATATCCAATACTGGTTTAAACCTGATAAATACTTGACGCATAATCTTATAAACATGTATACAAAGACAAGTGCTTATAAAACCAGCAATGGTTTTGATTTGATTACAGGTTCGGATTCAAGTCTGGTTAAATTTCCAAACAGCTTAGTAACCAGATTTCTTGATTCTGCATTTTCTAACATAGAAATTAAAGATTCACTTCTTTTTACGCATATTGGCGATGGCATCTATCGCTATTCAAATAATTCATTTTTCCCGATTGACTTTAAAGGGTTTGGTAACGAATGGAACATGTTACAGCTGGGCGCATCATCGCATAATTATTCTTTCACTATGGTTTTATCACATCCATTTGTCAAAATTCCAGGTCAAATATTTAGATTTACAGGAGATGATGATGTGTGGGTGTTCGTAAATGATTCTTTAAGAATGGACCTTGGTGGAATACATACTGCTGTTTCGGACACAATCAGTATTGATAAAATGGAAGATCTCAAAATTAATAACCTTTACAATCTTAAATTATTCTATTGTGAACGTCATAGTATTGATTCTCACATCCTGATTGAAACAAACATGATGGAGCCGATAACATCAAAAGAAAAACAGCATTCATGGGCGCGTAATTATGGTAATGCATATTAAAATCTTAATGGTATTTTCAGATGTCTATTTTTCTCCAGAAAATTACCTTTTGTGGAAATCATTATGAATAATCAAAATCAATCTGGCTACGTCCTTGTAGTTGTGATGTTTGTATTTTTTGCGACCTTTACTATTGGTCTTTCCTTAATTTCCCGCTCTTCATCTCTGTTGAGCATGCAGGATAATGTAGTAAAGAAAATCCAGTCTTTTTATGCTTCAGATGGACAGATGACTTTTCTTGCACAGGAACTTATTGATGGTCAGCAGGCCAAATACAGAAGCAAAAATTATCTGATTTATGATGACTTTAACAGAAAAAACAAACAGACAATTGATAGTGGCTGGATTGAAGTGGATACAGGAAACAATAAATCTGAAATCTATAGTGAATTGGTCTTGTTTTCATCTGATGGAACAAATGCGATGCGTCCGATGCTCCGAAAAAGATTTGAGGATCAGTCAAAAGATACTCTTGAATGGCAATTTGATATGCAGTGGGGGCGGACTGATACATCGGCGAAAAACTATTCAGTATTTTTCCAGCTTGGCTATAACATGATTAATACAAGAGATTCTATCAGAGGGGTTGCAGTTAATTTACGATGGGGTGATAAGAATCCATATTCAACATCTTTGAATAAAGAGGTGTTTGGGTATATGACAAATGCTTCATCAGGGAAAGCATTACTATCGATCGATTCGAAAGCAACTGTCACAGTAGTTGTCAGTTTGCCCAAAAAGACTTATTCTGTTCAAATTGACGGGAAGGAGTATGCCCGTAACATTCCGTTTTTTAATAAAAACGTATATAAGATCAATGAAATGAGAATTTTTCTCAATAAAATTTCAACTGAAAGATTGAGCGGTAGAAATATTGATAATATGACATTGCTTGTCAAGAATAGCAATAAGTATACAGCAACAGAAAAAACGTTTGGTGATTTCAGTGTCGACTGGGATGTGATTGAGACTGGGATGGAACAGTATTCTTTATCGACAATATCGTATTTTAAAAAAAATGTTTCTACAAATAAATACCGAACGCCTCTTAACCAGGTTATATCAAATCGTAATGTGACGGTTTTTGAATTTCCTGATACTAAGTGGGTCCCGGTTACTTATTATGATTTCCATTCCGATCGAACAAATCCGGAATTTGAACAGCCGCGAAACGTGCCAGGTTCAGTCTGTAAAAATATGGTAGAAAGACGATTAGTAAATGGTATCCCTGTAAGAACTTCTGTAATCAATAATCTAATGTTGAATTACTATATTCAATACTGGTTTAGACCAGATAAATATTTGACACATACAATCATACACGTTTATACTAAAACGTATGATTATAAAACATTGGCACCAGACCATGATTGGCTAGTTAATTCAGATACTAATACAGTTAAGAATCCATCCGGAGGATTTAGATTCCTTGATTCCGCATTTTCTAATATCGAGATTAAAGATTCTCTTCTATTTACACATGTTGGTGGTGGTATGTATCACTATTCAAGTGACTCATTCTTTCCCCTTGACAATCGTGGATTTGGTAATGAATGGTCAATGGCAGAACAAAATGCATCGAAACATAACTATTCATTTTCTATGGTACTGATTCATCCCTTTATTAAAATCCCCGGACAAACATTCAGGTTTAAGGGCGATGATGACGTCTGGGCATTTGTAAATGATTCGTTACGAATGGATCTTGGCGGAATGCACAATGCTGCTTCAGATACATTTGACATTGATAAAATGACGGATTTGAAAAAAAATAATCTTTACACGCTAAAATTGTTTTATTGTGAACGTCACAGTTATGAATCTCACATCATGATTGAAACAAACCTGATGGAACCGATAACGAAAAAAGAAAAACAGCGTTCATGGGCGCGCAATTATGGCAATGCTTATTAGAAGAACAATCCTCAAACTGAGATTAATAATAAATCATTGAAGCCATTCAGATATGGTTTTACTATTATGACGATTGCATGTTCGTAAGTTTCAACTGAACTTTCTTGATTCCCGATTTTTCATCTCTATTGTGCAATATCATCTCACACGAACAAATTGTAAATAAAATTCACCTTAATTAATGAATTCTATATTGAAAAAGTCTTGATCCAATTTTGTGCATTTGGAAAGATTAGTTATACACTCCTTAATATTTTTATCGGCAATATATTCATTATTCAATTTAAAATGAGCCGCACAATTTCTTCCGTTTTCTTTTGCACAATATAATGCGTAATCGCTAAGATTTATTGTCTGCTCAAGGGTTAACAATTCAGGATTATCATAAATCAGAGGTATACTTGTAAATCCTAAAGAACAGGTTTTGAATATTCTATTATGTTCTGGCAATTCGATTGGAGTATCTCTAACTGTGGTAATTATTTTTTTTGAAAAAATTGTCAGATATTCAGGTTTTGTATCATTCAGTATAATTAAAAATTCTTCTCCACCCCAACGAATTATAAAATCATTTGACCTGATCAAATCTTTTAGAACTTTTGATATAGATATTAAAACCATATCACCGGCTTGATGTCCATAAGTATCATTCACCTCTTTAAAATGGTCGATATCGATTAAATACACTCCTAACACATTTGTTTTGGGAGACGTTTCTCTTTTTTCACAGTTGTTTATAATCCGAACTTTATTTGTTATAAATTTGCTGGCATAATCAGATACATACTCATATGTATATCTTCTATTGTGTAAATTTGTTAACGGGTCATGAAGAGATAATTCTTTGAGCTTGTCATTTGCATCTCTTAATTGTAATGTCCTCTCTTCAATTTTTTCTTCCATGTTTTCGTATAATCTTGCATTGTCGATGGAAATAGAAGTTTGTGAAGATAAAATCTTCAAAATTTCCAATCTTTCTAATGTAAATACATTGTCTGCGAGATTATTTTCAAGATAGACAACACCTTTGAGACTATTTTGATAGATAACTGGCATGCATAGTACAGATTTTATTTTATTTTTTAAAATATATGGACTTTTTTGAAATTTACCTTCAGAACAGGCATCATTGATGATCACATTCTCTCTTGTTCGAGCGACATACTGCACAATTTCCTGACAGAGTTCATTACTTTCGGTATACGGGATTGATTGCATTACTTGAATTTTTCCCGTTTGAATATTCTGTAATGCTTCGATATACAGTCTATCATCTTTCTCTTTTACAAGTAGTAGACATCCATGCTGAGCTCCCGCATTTTCAATAATTATACTAATCAGGGTAGTTAAGAGCTTCTCAATTTTAATTTCGCTGGAAATTGCTTGGGTGGATTTCAATATAGATGTTAAATCAATAAAACTACCTGTAGTAGTATGTGATTTTGTTGTTTTTCGATGATTATCATCCAGTGTAGCAAAATAATGAGAATATTTCTTCTCTAACAGGGCAACTTTTTGTAACGCACCCCATTGATTATAAAAATAGTGTGCTTCTCGAATGAATGCTTTCCCAATTGTCTCATTACCTTTTTCTAACCAGAAATTTCCCTGCAATTCGTTACTCAATGCACGCATATGAATAAAATCATTTTTACCAATTGTGCTTATTGATTTGTCAAAAAAACCGGTTATTGTTTCAAGTGATTGAATTTGGGTAATTGCGATTTTTGCAGAAAGTAAATAATACTTATGGGCGAAATTTGCTGGACAATTGTTAGCCCAATATTCCATTCTTTTTTGAATTTCCAAAAGCTTATCTTTAGCTTTATTCTTTTCCTCATCTGATAGTATAGACCACTTTTCGATTATAATCAATCCTTGAAATAAATAATGGTCTGGAATAGGAAAATCTGACATTCCGGCAAATATAACACTTTCAGCCATTTGATTCCATTTTTCAGCCGCCGCCATATTCTCATGGATAAAGTTTATAAACGTATTGTATTGAAAAAATCTGCCTAAAAAGGGCAAATTATGGCTATTTTCAATTACTGTTAACATTTCTTTATCTTGTTTTTCAAAATCGATATCGCTATTCTGTTGTGAGACCGTCTGAAATTTCTGAATTGATAAATCAACTATCTTGGCCAACAATAATGGCATTGCAATTTTTGATTGTTTGAGAAAAGTAATTGCATTTTCTGTTTCTTTTTTACAATCGTTTAAATATTTCCCGGTATTTATTTGCAGATGGACTTTATGAGCAATCGCATAAGCTGCATGAAGGACATCACCTGTATCCAATCCAATCTTATAAGACATATCATAATATTTGAGGCTTTCATCGTAATGAACTCGCCAATGTGAGATGTAAGTAAAAATAAAATATACAGCAGGTTTTAAAGAATCCGCTTTGAATCTTTTAATTATAGCGAATGCTGATTCACCAAGCCGGTGACCGGTTTGATAATCAGATAGGATTGAACCCTGAATTACCCCACAATCTCCAAAACACTTACTTGAAAATACGGTAACACCATATGTCAAAGATAAATCAAACATCATGAGAGAAGCCAGAATATAAAGTGGTGGGTTAGTTTGAAGAGCTGGGGGAACGACCTGAAAAAGTAACTGCATAATCATCAACTTTTGAGGATCTTTCATTTCAGGAAGGTTTACTAGTTCCTCTACTGGAGTTTTAGAAATATGCATCTGCATCTTCCCAATGCCTTCCTGTATTCCTTGATTGATTTCCTGAGAATTTTCAGGCAACTTAATATCAAATAATCGGAGCACATTACGTATCTCATCTACTGCTTCAGATTGTTTTCCTTGAAACTCGAGTATCAGTACCTTGATATTAGAAATAGCTCCCCTTTCAAGGATATTGACTGCGACTTTTGACAGATATTCACAAATCGCATTAGCTTTATTATAATCTCCTGATAATAAAGCAGCTGTTGCATGTTCTATAGATAAGTTGAACCGTTTATCCGGTAGTAATTCCCATTCCTCTTCTGACAACAATGATTTACTGATTTCGAAATAATTAGATGCAGTTGAGAAGGCTGTTGATTTTTTAGCCATCTTCCCTGCTCTGAAGTTTAAATCGGATAACTCATTACGCTCATTTTTATCTTTGATCAGTTCTCTGCCGGAATTCATCTGATTAACAATATCAAAAATGTTATTCATACTTTCTGATTGAAAGGATGCCTTCAGATATTCCTGACCTATTTTCAGATGCATTACTGGTTTTTCATTGTCAGCAATCAATGTATATGCAGCCTGTCGAACGCGATCGTGAACAAAACAAAATCGCATCTCTATACCAGACGGAGCTTTTTCTATATTGATATAACGGTAATTGTCATCTAATGGGAAGACCAATTCTTTTTCGAGTGCTATCCATAACTTTTTGCCAAGACTGCTGACAGATTGATCACAAATTGATGCTATTGTACTCAAATTAAATTTATTCCCTATGCATGATGCGAATTTCAATATTTCGATTGTTTTTGCTGGTAATAATTCAAGGCTTTTTATTAAGAAGTCGACAACATTATCACTAATTTCTGCTTTTTGTACTTTTTCCAGGTTCCAATCCCATTTACCTGTTTCAGCAATAAATGTAAATGCGCCCTGACAATACAACGAATATATTACTTGATTTGTAAAAAAAGGATTCCCTTTTGTCTTTTGAAAGATAATTTTTGTTAGCGATTCAGTTTCTTCTGGATCTCTATGTAGTGTATCCGCTACTAATTGATTTACGACAGAGTTGTTTAACGGTTTCAGAGTAAGATAATTTATTGATAGTAATGAATTCTGATAATTACTTTTTAATTCCTCAATGAATTGCAATAGTGGATGTCCTGATTTGACTTCGTTTTCTCTGTAAGCTACTATAAACATGATATGTTGCGCATTACCTGACCAAAATAGATACTTAAGTAAGTCAAGAGTAGAGAGATCACTCCATTGGAGATCATCAAGAAAAACAACCAAAGGGTGTTCCTGATGAGCAAATGCTTTAACAAATGCACAGAATGTCATTTGAAATCTATTTTGAGCTTCAACAGGGTTAAGCTCTATCATTGGCGGTTGGGATCCGATTATCTGCTCTAATTCAGGAATTATATTCACAATAACCTGTGCGTTATTTCCTAATGTGTCGAGTAGATTGCGTTTCCATATGTTTAGATTGTGTTGGGGTTCAGTGAGCAATTGACTGATTAATTCACGAAAAGCCTGGGTGATTGCATAATATGGGATGTTTCGTTCTAATTGGTCATATTTACCAGAAATGAAGTATCCTTTTTTACCGGCTATAGGTTTACTAATTTCATTAATTAATGCAGATTTTCCTATTCCTGAATACCCGCTTGTAAAAATAATTTCTGAAGAGCCTTTTGCAACTCTTTCAAAACTACTTATCAACATATCTATCTCTTCTTCTCGGCCATACAATTTATGAGGAATCTGGAATTTGTCATTCATATCATTTTGTCCGAGAGTAAAATTTTCAACTCTACCTTTTGAGTTGATCATTTTTTGACAAAATTCTAAATCCTTCTTCAATCCCAAGGCAGATTGATAGCGCTCCTCCGCTGTTTTGGTTATCAATTTAGAAATAATGTCAGAAAGTATTTGAGGAATTTCATGCTTTTTTTCTATTGGAGGGATTGGAATTTTAGCAATATGGGAATATACAATCTCAACTTCATCTTCACTATCGAAAGGTAATGTCCCTGTAAATAATTCATAAAAAGTAATGCCGAGAGAATATAAATCAGATCTGCTATCTACAGGTCTGTTCATCCTTCCTGTTTGTTCTGGTGATATGTAAGGAATGGTTCCTTCTAATGTTTTCAAGTTAATACATTGGGAAATTTCCCTTTTTAACTCAGTAGATATTCCAAAATCAATAATCTTGACTACATCTGCATTATTATCCCAAACAATATTTGCCGGATTAATATCTTTATGTATGATGTTTTGCTGATGAATCTGCATCAGTGAATCAGTTATCTTTATTGCAAGTGATAACCTTTCATGTAGATCGAGTTCTATGGATTTCAATGATCTCGAAATTGATTCACCTCCGAAATCCTCCATTATTATTGCAAGACTATTATTAAATTTCTCAATATTATATACTGTTATGATTCCATTGCCTTTTAACTTTTTTGTAATTTCGAATTCTCTTTTAAAATCAGATAACTCTTTTTCAGACGGGTACTCATTATTCAATAGTTTAATAATGACAGCAGTATTATCTGAATCTCGATTTGCTCGGAAGACAGTAGAATTATAACTTTTAAAGATCTCTTCCTTAATTCGATAACCATGAAGATTGATCATAATAAAAACCCGAAAAATGTGTGATGTTAGTGATATTTCTCAAATACGGACTTTTGAAACTACAAAAATTTGTAAATAAAGTTTACTATTAAATCCGTCAATATTCCAGATTAATAAAATTTGTACTATATGTTTTTTAAAAAAGTAAATACAGATATATGTCTGGTATGGGATGAAAAGGATAAATAAGAAAATGTAAATTCTATGTTGTATCTGAACAGAACCTTACACTCTAAATTATACAATCAATCAGGGTTGAAAACACGTTCAATGCGCGACATATAATAATAGGAATAATTAACCAGCAGCATTATCATCATGGAATTATACTATGATACTGTGAAATTATATGAAAACCGAATCAACAATGCGCATGTGTAGTAATTAATCTCTGCATAAATCTTGTTACTTATCACCATCGTACCAAATCATCATGCGCCTTCTGATTCTTAAAGCAGAGTTTAATCCAGGCAGGGGAAACAGAAGTGTTGTAGACGCGAACCTCATCGATCTGGCCATTGTAGTTAAAAACCTTTTTCCCGTTCCCATGGATACCTATATACGTATCAGTCCCTAATCCAGCGTAGTTGATTGAATTTGTGTTTTGGGAAATTGCGTATTGTGAACCATCCATATACAGCGTCTGGACGTGTGTAGTATTGTTAATTGAGAATGCGAGGTAATGCCAACCAGTTTTAGCCAAACACTTACCTGAACTGGTTGTTGTATAATTGACAGTATCAACATAATAGCTTCCGGTCGTTCCTATACCGCTCAAATCATCCAGCCGGATTAAAACCGCATCACCTATTGAAATAATTTCCTGACCCCAACCAGAAGATGTGTCAGATTTTACCCAGGCGCTAAGAGTAATATTGGATGGAGAATTAAGCAGTCCTGATATCTTTGCGTGGTTCCCATCTGTAAGCCTGATCGAATTACCAATGATTCCTGACACTGTCGTTGTGCCGAAATTCTTTCCATTGAAAGCATGAACTGTTGCATCAAACGAACTGTCTTTGTTTTCACTTAGATGCCACACTCCTGAAAATCCTGCAGAGGTATCGAAGACCGTTACGCTATTTGAACTATCGACAGCATTTTTATTTCCCCAATACATCATCAGAAATTGTGAATTATTGTTGCCATAAACGGTATCAACTTTAACCCATATTTCCGCTGATCCATTTACAGAATCCCACCGTTCAATTTCGTAGGGTAGGGAGGTGTTATTTGATTTTGCAAATCGGATATCCGTTCCGTTATTTTTTGATTGACTGAAATTAAAATTGCCTGGTGTCAATCTAACCAGTACTGGAAAGTTTACAATATCTTCGGTTACATTTGCGCCTGATGAGGTTGTATTGAGATAGAGTGGGCGTGAATAGCGCCAGCCTGATGGAATGACAAGCGATGTCGTGTCACCTGATAGAGCGTTGACACTAAATATCTTCACAGGGGAAATCGTTGAATCGACAGTAATAATTTGCAAATCAAAATTTCCTTCCGGCAAATCGCTGAGAGTAAAGCTGCCGTCATCGTTTATAATTGTGAAACGTTCGAGTCCACAGACCTGTACACAAAGCGAATGGCGGGGCTTGGTTGTATCTGCATTGATAACACCGGAAATTTGCGCATAAGATTTCAGGCCAATGGTACCTACATCAGTAGCACTATCTTGCTCTTCGATGGTGGTTTTTACAAGTGCTGCAGAGGAAGTCCGATCATTAAATTCAATTAAATAGCTGCCGGGATTAATCCCAGAAATGTAAAAATGACCTTTTGAATCGGTTATTGCATCAAATATGCTGTCACTTTTAACTTTTATTTGTCCAGGTTCCTGCACAAAATTGATCGGACGAATGCGAATTTGTGTTGCTATAGCGGGAGTTCCTTTTTTTGAAACTACACTGCCCATAACTATGCCGTTGCCCTGCTGACTTGAACCTCCTGCAATAGAAGGTGTTGAGCAGTTGCAATACATTGCAATGAGCCAAGATAATAGTATGAGCAGTACCTTATTCATTTTGTGACTTCCTGCCTGATTGCGGTACGCTCAACGGGAAAAGGTGTATATTCACATTATATACCTGGTCGGCACACTTATCATCGTCGACAATTCGAATAATTCTGGTAAGGAATTCCTGAGTTTCCTGCTTTATTAACCTGAAACTTTCTTTGGAAATACCTATTGTCAAACTCTGGATATCACGCTCAGCTGGTGAAAATTCTTCGATAGCATTTTGAGCCAATTCAGCCATGAACTTATTAAAGTTTCGTATACTGAGAGAGCTCACTTCCGAACCACTGGTAATTGCAGGTTCGGTCTGGATATAGCGGTCGCCTTCTTTTTTGAGAAAGCCTGCATTAATCAAGAAATCTACACTTTCATGCGCTTCACTTTTCTTTATAGGTGGAATAATCGATTTGGCCAATGATTCATAATCATCATTCCAGTTGATAATACATGCCAGTTCGCGGATAGCAATATTGTACCATTTAGAATAGTATTCATAATAATCTGCTGTTACAAGTGCCTGCTTTACTTTTCTCTTTAATTCCCGTAGTTGGACAAGAAGCTGTTGTTTTTCAGCACTATTTTTACTTTGATTGTAATTAACCAGGATTGCAAAATAGCGAGAATCACTTTCGGTGAGTCCTAAACCTTTGATAAAAGAACCAAGCATCTTTGATGTAAGCTTTCGTTCTCCATTCATTATCTCGAAAAAATGCGAAGGTGATTTTAAGCCAGCCTTTCTGCAAAAAAAACGATACGAGAAATGTGGAAAACGTTTCTTTTGATAGTCATAATAATCCCGGAGATAGTTCCGGAAATCATCATAAAATTCGATCCGCTGCATCATAAAGGTATAATATAGTGAAGATAGTCGCAGGATGAGAGAAAATTCAGTACAAGATTAAACTTTTTTTGTTCCAAAAAATAGCACAATAGTCGTAACATTTTATTTTTTAATACGATACAATGATTTGGCTTTAATAAAAATAGTACAGTACCAATTTAGATAACTTAAGACGAGAACGTAATTAGTTGAGCTTTGTTGCCCAGACAGCTCTTGTCACTTAACGATAAATTACACACCGTAGATAAAAGCAAAACCGATCCTTCCATGATCCTTAAGGTAATATTATCATTAAAAAAGAGTAAAAAGCCTGTAAAGATAAGATATGAAGGCCATGTTCTTGTGATATTGTTGTAATATCAATCCGGCCAGTAACTTAAATACCTGTAATCCTTTGTGAATCCTGCAGCTGTAAAGATTGGAGTATAAGGGCTATTATAAATGGACTCATTATTGATTAATTCAATTTTCAATTGATTTATATTATATACTTTTCTCTCTGCAAGCTCTTTGACCTTTGAACAATACTCGATCGCGCTTTTGGAATCAGGAGTAAACTTGCATTCCAGTTCTTTTCCCTTTTTTCTGGAAATTATTACCAAATGTTTACCATGATAAAAAAGGTGAGTAGTTGATAGCCGCTCAGGTAGATGGGTTTTTAATTTTTGAATGTTGACCCCGCATAGTGATGCCGGATCTGCTGCATTTATCCAGTAGATTATATTTTCGTCTAATGTGTTCTGTAATGATTTGAATGCTTCATGGCTTATAAACTGTAATCCAGGGATCGTATCGAAAAAATGACCGGTTAGTACTTCTCCTGAAAGTTCCATAATGCGAAGAGTTTTAAAGATCTGAGGCCATTGGAATCCGGGTAGTTCGTTTGTAAGTAATTCACGGAAAATAATGCCGTAACGTGAAAGTAATATTCGTATACGATCTTTACAGAGATCGTTCTGGTAAACAGGATCATCTTCGGACTCAGGTACTGATATAATTTTCCAGTTTCCTGGAAGTAATCGTGTCGTTTTCCACTTGTTAAATGAGATTGGGCGTTTACGATGAAAAGAATCGATCTCCGGAATTAACTGCTTTGTAGAAGGTACTTCATTCTCTTTTCCGAATTGTAGAGCAATTCCTTTGCGTATCGATTCATAAGTATCGCTATTCAGAAAGCCTGTCCATACTGCTTTCCAGAAAACAGAAGAAAATGAAGAGGAATCTACGTTGCTTTTGTTAAGAAGGTCACTATACGAATACCTGGCATTATAGTCCTCAAAACCAATTTCCTCTTTTGAAACACCTGGGTTATAGGAGCATAATTCTCTATCTTCAAAAAGGCGAAATGATAATTGCACTCTTCCGCATCCATACCACTCGAGATTGGTTGCAGAAAGCAGCGAATCAAGGTAGTTAGTTTGGTAATTACTAATACGGGCTGGAAAAACATCGTTTTCCCATAGAGCTGCTTTCAATGGATAATTGAAAAGTTTATCTAGTGCAGATTGCAGGCCTTCCTTCCCAGATTTCTTTTGAGTAATACCCTGTACTTGCGCAATAAATAATTGTAAATTTTCAATTGGAAGAGGTTTGAATCCAGATTTTGAAGACTTTTGGATTAAGTGAAGAAGACGTTCGCAATTATCACAATCGCAAATAAAATCACTGCCTTCATTCTTGATGGTGATATTGGTGATGATCGTTTTTTGGTTTACAAGGTTCTCAATTAAGCGTATGATAGCTTCCTTTTCGAATCCGAATACTTGAGAAAGAAATTCTATTTTGACTGGTGCATAAAAAGTCAGCCATTGTGATATAAGTGAAGTACAGTCAAAAAGCCATTCTTCATCCGATTCAGCTATTGCAGTTTTTATTAATTTTGAAATTTGTAGGACAGTATCAGCATTGTTATCAGCAAGTTGAATGATGTTTTCTGGCTTAATTTCGAATACTCTGCAAAGAATAGCTGCATTTTTAAATGTTACGATACACTCTGTGGCTGCATTTGGTAATTTGACTATCAAAGTTTCTATTTTTATCAACTCAGGAATTTTATCTTTCGAGAAATTTAAATCATTTATGATTGCATTAAGAAGGAATTGCCATTCGTCTATAGGGATGCAAATTCTCTCATCTAACCATTCGATAAGTTCGTCGGGATTACCCGGATTGTAACCTTCAGCTGTCCGATGTAGTTTTTGTTGAAGACTTGTAACATCATTCCTTGCGAATGCCGGGCGCAGAGCAGGTGATCTCGTAATTTCGTCAAGAAGGTCCTGTGAAAGAGAAGTATCACTGGATGACCGGTGTGGGGTATCGTCTTCGTAAAGATACTTGTTTGTGAATTGATACTGAAGTGTTCCTGAAAAAGGAGATGGAACAGATGATTCAACCGAGGATATTTTTATTTCTCCGCTACTTATCTCTTTTATTAAATTTGAGAGTGCAAAAAGATCAAATTCATCCTGAAGACAAGTTCGCCACGTTTCGATTGTCATTGGGAAATCAGAATATTTCCGAATAGAATTAAAAAGTTTTTTTGATCTTTGACGAGTAATCCAGAATGGAATGCGTCTACGCGGATCGGAACGGGGGAGTAGAAGTGCACGCCCTGAGTTTTCCCTGAATCGTGCTCCAAAAAATGTGCTCTGTTCAAGGCTTTTTCGCAGCAGGTTTTCGAGTCGTTTTGCATTTACTAATGATGTAATGTCCTCAGCGGTTATTATTTCCTGAATAAAAAGAGCTTCATTTGATGTAAATGATACCAACCGCCTCTTATATCGCTCCTCCCAGGCTGCTGATAAAGCAAGCATAAAAGGATAATTGACTGCATTTCCCCAGAGTGTATGAATAATTGTGTGTGGTTCATTTTCTGAATCGGTTTCTTTGACATGTTCGATAATGATATGGTGACGGTGTGGAAGAATTCGTCCTGTATGTATTTTTTGATATTCAAGATATGAGCAAAGAGATGCAGCAGCGGCTGTATCTAAACTGTATTCAGTCTGAAGTACATCTGTAAATGATGAATCTTTTGTAAAATCATTCCATTGCTCAAGAAATTCTGATGCTTTACGTGCAATATGATATGACTTGTTTGGGGTATCAGCTTTCCAGAATGGAGACATTGATGCCCGACCGTGCCATAATGATACTTCAACATTCTGATCATCAATTGACTCTATTCGCCAATGCTGTGCACCCATCAGAAATGTGTCGCCAATCCGTCTTTCCCAGACAAATTCTTCATCAAGTTCGCCTATCTTAGCTTGTGTGTTTATTATACGTAAATTGAAATAGCCACGATCAGGAATTGTACCTCCATTTTTATAGATCAGGCAGAGCATACCATCTTTCGCTTTGATGCGATTTTTGGCATCGTCAATTAAAATGCGGGGGTGAAGTTCGCGAATGCGTGTTTCACCATATTTACCTGTAAGCATCATTATTACCAGATCAAACTGCCTTCGGGGTAATGTGATGAATGTTGCACTAGTTCTGATGAATTCGTAAAGATCATCGGCAGAAAAAGAATCCGTTCCGCTAATTGACAAAAGTACTTGCGCAAGTATGTCGAGTGGATTTTCGATCAGATGAATTGCTTCTATATCGCGGTCTTTTACCATTTTGCATACTACAGTTGCGTAAAGCAGATCAAGGCCATTTGTTGGAATGAAGGTACAACGGGAAATTTTGTGCACTGAATGACCCGCTCTGCCAATTCTTTGAAGACTTGACGATACAGTTGATGGAGTACCAACAAGTACTACCTCATCGATCTCACCAATATCTATCCCCATTTCCAATGAGCTGGTTGCCACTATAGCTTTAAGTAAGCCGGCTTTTAGCCTTCGTTCCACTTCATGGCGTAACTCACGTGAAAGAGAACCGTGATGTGAGTAAACGTATTGTTTATCAGTCATATCGTTTATATACATCACAATTCTTTCTGAAAATCGCCGGTTATTTACAAAAATGAGAGTCGTGCGGTTGCGCTGCATTATCGAAATCAAACGTTCTGCAAGCAAAATCCAAAATGAATCTTTATTTGCAGTTCCATTAAAAGCGGGTTGAAGATTCTCAATTTGTAGTTGATATTGTTTTTTAAAATCAGAAGTTATGATAGTAACTGGGCGCGGTTTATAGCTGATTGTATCAGAATTTCTTACAAGGAAATAGCCACCTGTAAACTTGGCCGTCATGTCCAGCGGCTTAACTGTTGCAGAAAGCGCAATCCGCTGGAATTCACCGCTGAGTAGAACCAGCCGTTCGATTGATGTGCTTAACAATGCTCCGCGTTTATCAGAAGCGACTGCATGAATTTCATCCAAAATGACGGTTTTTAAATTTTTAAGAATAGTACGTGCTCGCGGTGAACTTAATATGATATTGAGACCTTCAGGAGTGGTTATAAGTATTTCCGGCGGGTGCTTTACAATGCTTCTACGTTCGTTAAGCGGTGTATCGCCGCTTCGGGTTTTTATTCTTATGAGGGGCATTGATTGATCATTAATAGAGAACTGTTTGCGAATTTCAAAAAGTGGTTTGAGAAGATTTTCTCTGATATCGGTGTTGAGTGCCTTAAGTGGTGAAATGTAAAGAACCTGTACTGAACCGGTATTCCATTTTTCGGTTATCAACTGATTAAGTGCCCAGAGAAATGCCGCCAGCGTTTTTCCGGTACCGGTTGGTGCAGAAACTAAAACATGCTCAGAATTTGAAATTGCACGCCAGGCTTTTTGTTGTACATCGGTTGGTAGCGAGTAAGCGTTTTTAAACCAGTTTTGGATTAAGGGGTGAAACAGCTCAAGAGAATCGGTCATAGAATTTGATGAAGTACGAGGCATGATTAAAGATAAATGAGGCAGATTGTTGAAACAAGTGGTCACTAAAAAAGGCTGAAGTCAGAAGGGGACGGACTCTTCTATTGCTTAATCCTACTTTGTTCATCTGCTCACATTTGCTGGTCGATCTGGTATGCACATGAAGTCCTTCTTGAGATTACTACACCTTTTCACATCTTTTAATCAAAAAAATCACAAGAGAACGCTTATGCTGCGAATGGCACGTTTGCTTTTTCCTTGAGCGCTCTACCATGTTGTGGCTTGTGAAATTTTGATGCTATGTACCTGATTTTTGTCTATTTAATGAGGACTGTAAATGGCGGGACCATTTATCAGTCCAGAACTGCAAATAGAGTATAATCAAAACACAAGTATTCTTCGCTCGACTTCAGAACCGACCTCACTTGTAGTGGCTTTTCCGCCAAGATCCGGGGTGAGTACTTTACCATCTATCACACATGACTCGACCACCTTCTCAATAACTGCAGACGCTTGGGTTTCTCCAAGGAAATCTAACATCATTGCAGCGCTTCTAATGGCTGCCAATGGATTTGCGACGCCTTTACCTGCAATATCCGGCGCTGAACCGTGAACCGGTTCAAACAGTGAAGGATACTTACGTTCAGGGTTGATATTTGAACTTGGTGCAAGTCCGATGCTTCCTGCGATTGCACCAGTAAGATCACTTAGAATATCACCAAACATATTAGAGCACACGATAACATCAAAGTGCTGCGGTTTCTGAACAAGTGCCATACACATCGCATCAACATGGTATTTATCAATAGAAATGTCAGGATAATCTCCCCGGACCGCATCAAGTACTTTATCCCAGAAAACCATACCAAATTTGAGAGCATTTGATTTAGTGACAAGAGTAAAGCGTTTACGTGGGCGCTTTCGTGCGATTTCAAACCCAAAGCGAATGATACGTTCAACTCCTTTGCGGGTGTGAATTGCTGTTTGCAAGGCAACACCATCTTCAGTATCAGTCTTGAAGAATCCACCGGCATCAATATATTCTCCTTCGGAATTTTCTCTAATGACAATGAGGTCGATATCTTCCGGTTTCCTGTCTGCCAGAGGTGTGCGAACACCTGGAAATAATTTAGCGGGTCGCATGCTTGCGTACTGATCAAATTTCTGGCGCATCTCTATAAGTGGACGTATCGTAATATGGTCTGGCACATTTGCCGGATCACCAATAGCTCCAAGAAAAATGGCTGGAAAATCACTGAGAATTTTCAGATAATCATCCGGAACCACCTTGCCATGTTCTTTCCAATAACGGTGTCCCCAAGGGAGGGCAAGCAGGTCGAGTCCAAACCCGAACTTTTTTGCGACTGCCTTCATGGCTTTTATTGCTTCATCAGTTACTTCAAGGCCGATACCATCACCCGCATACACGGGGATCTTATACATCTTCATTGTCTACTCCTGTCACTGTCAATTTATTCGTAGTCACCATAAAATAATTTGCACCCGTCCAGATTTGGTCATCGATATGCAAAAATATGCATCGCTTTGACTTCTGTAATCGCTTTCACAAAAAATAAATTACCTGATTTCAGCAATATGCAATCAGGATGAATAATTCAGTTCAAATTGGGGCGTTAGCCGGTATAAATTGGATCTCCTGAGGCTCTTGCATTGGAGACGGGGAGTCAGTATGCAAAAAAATGTTGAATAATTAAGCGAAATTTAAGAATTATTTCTTCAGCGCCATCCCAGGTTCCCTGCGATGACTTTTGAAAGTACACGCAGGAGTAAATGAGGCATTGCATAAAAAAAATAGCAAGTACCTGACTTGAATGGATTGAGTTAATATAGTATAACTTAAATTTCTTTGACCAATTTTAAAGCCGCTCTTATATATTTTTTCTCTTCGAGAGTTTCAATATTCCAAACCTGTATACCAAAATGCTCTGGTTTTCTCTGAAATTCTGCATTAGTTAATCGGCAATAGAATTGTTGATCAACGCGGTTAGAAACAATTGTGTAAAATTTATCTTTTTCATCATCTTTTTTTCGCATTTTGGTCGTTTTTTTAAGATCCTTTTCTGATAAGATTTTCGGCTCTATCAGCATTAGCTCATGAAGTGCTTTAACATCATCGCTAAAAGACGATTGTTCTAATGCAAGATTATCAATTGAAAAGTCTTTGCAAATTATGATACAAGGTACTTTGCTTTTCACTGCGTTTCCATCTTCAACCGCAACGGTACTACTACTTAAGGTTGTGGCCTTTTCAAAATTTTGAACAACATCAGTAAAGTTTACTGAATTTGATGGAGTAATAAAAATGTCTTCGTATTTACTTGCAATAGTCGTTTTTTTGTAGGTGGTCTTTACCTGCATTTTAAAGCTGAAACAATCGAGTTTATTTACTATCCCTAAATAATTATCGAAAGTAGTTCTATTCCAGGTTTGAAGCATATCACCAATACGGGATATCGCTTTTTTATTATCATATGTGAGTTCTATACTTAATTGAGAAGAATCACTTTTTTGCAGGCGAATGTAAAGACTTGAAAAAGGCTCGCTCTTCCCTTTTAGATCTTTGCTGGTGGCATTTGGATGCGGAAATTTAATCGATGTTTCCGTTGGGGAATCAGAAATAATTGGATCACATTTCCATGCTTTTTCACCAGTCATTTCAGAAACATAATTATACAGATATGTTAATGAATCCTTAACATTAGACATATCGAATTTGTAAGACATTTAAACCCCTGTTCGTTATTGTGATAAAGATATAGAATACTATCATTAACAATCTACACTTCAATTGAGAAAAAATCCTGGAGTATACCTCCATACAATGTCAATAGATTATCCTCCGTTTAGTTGACAAACCCTGTTTTGATCCTTACAATAGTAAATATTCAAAGTACGACTGTAGCAATAAATCGGAATGACCGAAAATAGGATTAAGTATACTTGACTATTGTATTGCGAATCTCTTTCTACATTAAATGTCAAATTTATTTCTTCTTTCTTTATTATAATTCTGCCTCTTATGGGACAGATTCAACTGAGCCAATGTGAGTGCTTCTTTTACCGGATTTATCTGAGCGATCGTTCTGGTTGAGGCGAATGGTTTATTCATCTTTCACCAGTGTTGTAAAGTTTTTCCGGAAGGCGAGCATTTTTTGATCTGCATGAAAAGTAGCTTTTTGATTAGGTAGTTAATTCTGGAGTAAATACCTATGAAAGTTCTCGTTTGTAGATTCATATGTCCTCTTGCGGTTAATTAGGAGGGATTACAATGATTGAAAATACAACTATATGCCTTAAAAATAGTTTATGGAAACAAAGAAAGGTAGTGACTATCTTTTAATTTTGAGAAATTGCACAACAAAAGTTGCTTATCTGTCTGCAATAATTATACTTTGTATAAAAAATTTTACATTTTGGTGGAGATTACAATCTTAAGACTCGTGAGTAAAAGGAAACTTGCATGGTTGATAGTAACGAAAGTACAGGCATGGGACTTTTAGCTCTTCTGGATCAAATTTCCATGTATCGAAGGACACTTATCAGGACATTTGATGCCGGCCAGCTTGGCCTATCCATAAATAATACTCAGGAGCGAGTGCTGATGGTGATCTTAAAGATGCCGGAACTGAAAATGAAGGATTTGAGCGAACAAGTAGGACTTGAAAAAAGTACTCTGACACGAGTGATTGATTCTCTTATCGAAGAGGGGCTTGTGGCAAGGTGCAATGACATGCAAGACCGACGAAAGATCAACTGCAGCTTGACTGAAAAAGGTTTGCTATTGGCTGGGAAAATTGAAAAACTTATGGCACAACACATTGAGAATTGTTTTTCACAATTATCAAAAGAGGGTAGGGGTATGCTTATGCGAAATTTAAAAAGTGCTATTGACACATTATCAATACATGTGAAAGAATGAATTTTCGAAAAATAAGGGAGGCCCGGTGAATACAACTGATATTTTTGAAAGAGTGGATTTCAGTAGCTCTCCGAATATCAAAAGAGAATATGAATGCTGCAAGTTTATTAATTGTAATTTCTCGAACACAGATTTAACAGATACCATATTTGTGGAATGTGAATTTAGCGATTGTAATTTAGTTATGGCTGCATTTAATAGAACGACCCTTAGAGATATTACATTCAAGAATTGTAAAATGCTGGGATTGCATTTTGAAAATTGTAACCAATTAGATCTGTCAGTCGATTTTGAAAACTGCAATCTTAATAGTTCTTCTTTTTACCAGGTAATTTTGAAGAAAAAGAATTTCAAAAAATTGAAACTTAATGAAGTTGATTTCACTGGAAGTGATTTACGCGGTTCGATCTTTGATGAGTGTGATTTTACAAATGCAGTGTTCAATTCTACAAATCTCGAGAAAGTTGATTTTCGTACCTCATTTAATTATTCGATTAATCCGGAAATAAATCGAGTAAAGAAGGCTCGCTTTTCGCTCAATGGAATAGCGGGATTACTGGAAAAATATGATATTGAAATTGAATAATCTAAAAATGTTAATGTAAATGCAGAGCGTTGATTGAGTATGCGGATTTCAAAGGTGACCTGATAAAAGAGCCCAAAAAAGCAGTCCGTCCCTTTTGCTCCGTTTAAGGATGAATTTGCCTATTTCTTATCTGCTATGTGGAACAACATGTCCACACTTTTATATCAAAAAGCAAAGTAAAAGAATGAAATCCCATGGTATTTCTATTATGTTATCCCAATAAGGGATAAGAGCATCTAAGCCGTCCCTTATTAGGCAATATGATCTAAATAAATTAACCAATGATCAATACCTACAATTAATTCTTATGCAATAAAAAAGGAGATGCTATGAGAAGGGGATCAATTGTATTTACCATATCAGCAGTTATTTGCTGCTTATCTTCCAGTTTTGCACAAATGGGGAATTACAAATGGAATAATACCGGTTCACAGTTACCGACAGGTATGACACATGCTACGTATCACAGTAATTTGATGAATGTCGATATTGGATATAATATTTATCTTCCACCAAATTATAATAGTACTACCGACCGGTATCCTGTTGTCTACTCTTTACATGGCATGGGGGGTAATGAAGGTTCAAATTGTGGAAATTATGGAAGCGTTCTGCAGAACGGAATTAACAGTAAGGAATTCCCTCCTGTTATTGTGGTGTTCGTCAATGGCAGAGGAAATACATTTTATAGCGATTCAAAAGACGGTACAGTCAAATGTGAATCATCTATCATTAAAGAACTCATTCCGAAAATTGATGAAACCTATCGTACAAAAGCTGATCGTACTCAGCGTGCAATAGAGGGAATGTCAATGGGGGGATTTGGTACCCTTATGCTTGGATTCAAGCACCCGGATATGTTCGCGAGTCTTGGAACCTACGATGCTGCTCTTGTGACCTGGGATACCCTCAGCCAGCAGACATTTGATCAATCGATTCCGAAAGGAATTTTTGGCAGTGACAGACAGTATTTCAACGAAAACAGCTATCCATTTACTTTTGCAAAAAAGAATGCGGAAACAATCAAGTCATTAGGAATTAAAGTCCGTATGATAACTGGTGATAACGATTTTACGATGGGACCACTTTATAATTACAATTGTGCTATGAGAGATACCCTGAAAAAGTTAAATATTGATCTGGTGGAATTTAAAATCATTAAGGGAGGCACTCATGGTTCCGGCATGAATGCAACAACTATTAAGGAAAATATGATCCTTCATACAACAAATTTCAAAAATGCAACACCGGTTTCCAATCCATCCATTTCATTACATCAGAAAAACAATATGCATTCTAATTCTGTTACGATATCCAAAATATCTTCATTTCACCTTCCAGGTCAATGGCACAATTCAATTGATGCTGCTACGTTGTATGACTTGAAAGGAAGAAATCTTGGTCGAATACCTATGAGTGGTACTAAATGTATTGAAGACAAAATGGCACAAAATAAGTTTAGTTCTGGTGTTTACATGTTAAAGAATGGAAAGTAACGAGCAATTCTATAATTAATTAAAGATTAAATCTTTACTCAGACGAATAATCGTTCATGGTTCCTGTACTGATTAAAATCAGGCTTCGAACCATGAATGTTATTCAACTTATTTCAAAAGCTAAATTCACTTGATCACACAATCCTCTTAATTATATCGTAAGTTCTTCTCTTTATTACTGATTGCATACACAATGATACTTGAGGTAATGTATCACTCTGTCTGTTCGCGCCCAAAAAGTTCATCCCACTTATGTTATTTCACACTGAGTTTGCCTGACTCTTTTGCTGAATTCATAATCTCTTTTTTACTATAGAAAAGGATCATCAAATTTAATGTAAATAGAAGCGAAAGAATTATTTTCCTCAAAACTAATCATTGCTGGAAACATGCGTGCTCATTGTACAATTATATTATCAATTGTTTAAGAGTCGTGAAGAAAGGGACATTCCAGGCAGGTTGGTGGAAACCTTTTTTCTGTGTTTATAAGAAACTATTTTTTCTGCAAACGATTATTCAACAGACTATAACAGAGGAGGATCAAAATCTTTGGATATGATTTTGATTGGGTGATAATGTGGTGTCTTCTGGTCATATTTCTGGCTATTATGGTGATTCTTTTTTTTCGGAACCGGAAACTGATGAACCAAATAAAAATCCTTGAAGAAGCCAAAGATGAGTCAAGTGACAATCAGGAGGCAATTAATTATAAAAATGCTATTCTTGAAGCTCAGCTGAATTCTACGACAGATGGAATGATTATTGTCGATGAAGCAGGAAAACGAATTCTTCAGAACAAGCGCGTATCTGAGATATGGAAAATCCCTGACCATGTACAGTCGTAGTACTGATTCGAAACAACAGCTTCGCTATGTTAAGCAAATGACAAATAATCCCAAACAGTTTGCTGAACACGTTGAGTATCTCATTACTCACTCAGATGCTGCCTATCGTGATATAATTGAATTAAATGATGGTACTGTGCTTGAAAGATACACTGGGCCTGTGGTAGGTAAAGATGGAAAGAACTATGGCAGAATCTGGACATTTCATGATGTAACTGAGTATAAAAAAGTAGAGCGGCTCCTTGCGGCAGAAAAAGAATTCCTTTCAATAACTCTTCAATGTATAGGCGATGGTGTTATTACCACTGATACAGATGGTAAAATTCTCATGATCAACAATGTTGCCCAAAATCTGACAGGATGGGAATCAAAAGAGGCAATTGGACAACCTTTTGATAAAATTTTCAGTATTATAAATGAAATAACTCGTCAGGCATGCGAGTCCTCTGTATCGAAAGTACTCAAAACCGGTGAAACTGTTGAACTGGCAAATTACTCTGTTCTTTTGTCAAAAAATGGAACTGAAATTATAATTGCTGATAGCGCCGCTCCAATAAAAAGCGATGAAGGCAACATAATCAGGTGGTGATTTTAGTTTTCCGGGACATGACTGAAAA
>CAVTJU010000008.1:0-11757 GCA_963735155.1 uncultured Fibrobacteraceae bacterium
TACTTAAAAGATACCGTATTACAAAAAATGTATTTTTCTAGTGATTCCACCTACTCATTAACAGAATTATACATCAGAATGATGCTCCATTTATTTATGAAAAAATGGGAAACCGTTATGGTCATTTCCTGATGGATGAATTTCAGGATACATCCGCTTTTCAATGGAGCAACTTTAAACCTCTCATTAGCAACTCTCTTTCCCAGCGATTTCAGAATCTCCCTGGTTGGCGATGTCAAACAATCGATTTATCGTTGGCGAAATAGCGACTGGGAAATATTAGCCCACCACATAAATAATGAATATCCTTCTGGTATTCTTTCTATGAAGAATTGAAAACTAACTGGCGTAGTGAGCGAAAGAATTGTAAGTTTTAATAACCTCATTTTTCCATTAGCGGTAAAAAGATTGAAATCGCAGCTTGATGATTTGCTGAGCAATTCTCCAGTGCACAATATTAATACAGAACTTTTTGAAACTATTTTCAAGGATATCAGGCAGGATTTCATCAGAAAGAACGATAACAAAGGTCACATCTTTTTTCATTTTTATCAGGTCCAGGAAACTAAACAAGGATAAACTGTATTTTAAAGACGAACTGATCAATCAGATCAATCTAATGTTTGACAGGGGTTATTCGCAGAATGGAATTGTAATCCTTGTAAGAAATAAAAAGGAGGGACATACAATTGCCAATCTGTTAATTTCATTAAATGCTGAAAAGTGTTTTCACACCGAACTTAATATCATTTCTGAAGAATCACTTTTCCTGGATGTCTCCAATACAGTGAATCTGATTATTGCTCTTCTGCAATATATTTATAACCCGGCAGATTCTCTTGTAATTGCCAGAGTGCTGAGTTTCTATAGGATTCATTTGATACAGGAAAGCATCGATCCGGTAAGTTCGTGTCTGGAACTCTTTAAAAATGATCTGTCTGCATCGGGTATTGAAGAAATTTTACCTCTTGATTTTTATGAGAAAATAGACGAACTGGCTGGACTTCCTCTATACGATATTACCGAGCGTCTTATCAATATTTTTAATCTAAGGAATTCTCTAAGCGCGATACCCTATATAAATGGACTTTTAGACGTTGTGCATGAATATATAGCAATAAATCCGGGTAACCTGGGAAAGTTTCTTGAATACTGGGAGGATACCGGAAAATTTAAAACTGTTTCTTCAGCTGAATCACAGAATGCCATTCGCATTCTGACTATCCATAAGGCAAAAGGACTTGAATTTAGCGGCGTGATCATCCCATTCTGTAACTGGGATCTTAATCAGAAACCAAAAACGATCTTATGGGCAGAAACCAGGAATAAATCTTTAAATTATTTACCGATTGTTCCTTTGAATTATAATAAAAACCTCAGAAACAGTGAGTTTGCTTCAGAATATTATTCCGAACTATTCAAATCGCACGTTGACAATCTGAATCTCCTTTATGTAGCTCTTACACGTGCAATGGATACTATGGTCGTATTCCCGGTTTTCGCTGAGAATAAAGAGGGACGTATTTCAAATGTTGGTGATCTTCTTTATGATGCATTTGCCAATAATCTATCAGAATTTCCTGAATTCAACCCCCTAACAGGCATTTATGAAGTCCATTCAAAAGAGGATCAGGTTGAAACCCTTAAACCGGATACTTCAGAGGAATTATTTTTTACTGAAGGGGAGAATCTTAATATTATGGACACTATGTTCTTTCGAACCAGGGGACTTGATTATTTTCAAAATCTGGAGACTACTACTCCCACAGGATCTGTCAGAGGCAGTGTTTTGCATGGTATTTTATCTGTAATAAAAACAACAGAGGATATAGACTCATCTGTTAAACAGGCTGTTTTGGATGGTCTCCTCAATGAGACGGAAGCTGACAGACTTAAGATACATCTGCTTGATTGCTTAAAGGACCATACGATGCTTGCCTGGTTCAATGGAACGGGTACTATTATGGCAGAAAAGGATATTATTCTCCCTTCAGGCGGAATTAAACGGCCTGATAGAGTAGTTATATTTCCGGACGAAGTGCATGTTATCGATTATAAATCAGGTAAGGAAGGAAATATTGAAGACCATAAACGCCAGGTAATGGATTATTGCAGGTGTATTCATGATATGGAGTCCAAAAAGGTCAAAGGATTTCTTTGGTATATCGATAAAAATGAAGTAATCAGCATAAATAACTAACATGCCTGCAATTGTTGGTTTGAAGACCAATTACATCATTTTGATTATCTTTGATTTTGATCAGGAAACTGTAAAGCGGTTATTACCACAATCAAAACAGTTTATTGATAAAATCATCGGGTTAATTAATAAATTACAACTGCGGGTAACACGTGCTATAAACAAATGCCGTGTTGACAGATCGCAAAACTTAATACATTTAATCAAACAAAACTCACGGCAGTTCAGAACGTGCGCGGAAATCCGCTGCTGTTATACCGCAAACCGATGACCGAATATATCTGGGGAACAAAAAGAAGGATAAATGCTGCATCCAACTACCTGAAAAAGGAGTTCGGCCACCGCATACAAAAACTTACCATTGATGCCGGATTTACTTGTCCTAACCGGGATGGGACAAAAGGAACAGGGGGATGTGTTTTTTGTAATAATGAAGCATTTAATCCATCCTATTGCACTCCTGAGAAATCTATCAACCAGCAAATCAATGAGGGAATTGAGTTTCATGCTCACAGGTATAAATCAGCAATTAAATACCTGCGCTTACTTTCAGGCTTATTCAAATACTTATGCTTCGCTCGAATATCTTAAAAAGACCTACGTGCAAGCGATTCAAAATAAAGACGTAATGGGATTAATAATAGGTACCCGTCCCGACTGTGTGGATGAGCCTATTATGGAATATCTTGCGGATTTGTCAAAAGAATATTATGTGGTGATTGAATTTGGTATTGAGTCAATTTATAATGAAACACTTAAACTAATAAACCGGGGACATAATTTTCAGGATTCGCTGGTTGCTTTAGACCTGGCTCAAAAGTATGGTGTTAAATGTGGAGCTCATTTCATGTTTGGTCTTCCGGGTGAAACGAGATCTCAAATGATGGAATCGGTTAAAACGATATCTACTCTGCCTCTTCATACGGTAAAATTTCATCAATTGCAGATAATAAGGGCGACACAACTGGCAGAAGAGTTTAAAAGATCACCTTCCTCTTTCGATTTATTTTCACTGGAAGATTATATAGAATTTCTTTGTGAGTTTCTGAGTTTTCTGAATCCTGCTTTTGTAATTGAGCGGCTTGCTGCCGAAACGCAACCATGGAATAATATGTCGGAAACATGGGGTGGACTAAGATACGATCAGGTATTACGAAGGATTGAAAACCGCATGGAGGAACTTGATCTGTGGCAGGGAAAAAATTATACAGAAAATGTAAATTTAAAAAATTCATTAATCTGATTTATTAATGACCTTCTTTCTCGAAGATATTGCAGCTTACCTTTATGAAAAGAATCAGGGGGATTTCCGTAATACGGTAATTGTATTTCCAAACCGCCGTGCGCAGCTATTTTTTAATGATCACCTTTCGCACCTCATAAAGAAACCTTTATGGGCTCCTGACTATTATACAATTTCCGATTTTGTCAGGAAGCTTAGCGGGCTTCAATCAGCCGACCAGCTTACTCTACTCTTCAGGTTATTCAGGATATATAAGGAGGTTACCGGATCAAATGAGACTTTCGATAGTTTCTATTATTACTGTGAGATGATATTGTCTGATTTTGATGATATTGATAAATATCTTGTTGATGCATCGGCTATTTTCAGGAATATTGCCGATTTGAAATCACTCGAAGATTACCAATCGTCACTAGATGAAGCGCAGATTGATATAATCCGTCAGTTTTGGGATATTTATTTAACAGCTAAAGACTCAGCGGAGAAAGAAAAGTTTGAGTTACTATCGAAAAGTTGTTTACCATTTACAAATTATTTAGAGAGTCATTAAAAACTGATGGCATTGCATACGAAGGTATGGCGTACAGGTCGGCAATAGAGAATTCTAAAACAAATAAAGTTGATGTATTTCAATCAAAGCAGTTAATTTTTATTGGTTTCAATGCCTTAAACCGTTGCGAAGAGATTCTTTTCGACCATTATAAAATCAACGCTGATACACTTTTTTTCTGGGATTATGATGAAAGCTACATAAAAAATAAGCTTCATGAAGCCGGTTTTTTTCTTCGCAAATACCTTACACGATACCCACAGCCTATTGATTTTAAAGTATCGCAACCGAATGTAAAACCAGAAATAACAACTATTGCAGTACCTTCTAATATTTCTCAGGCGAAATCACTTGATTATTGCTTGCAGCATCTGAAGCTGCCAAAAATTTTGAAGCCATCACAAACTGCAGTCATACTGGCTGATGAGAGGATTTTACCCGCTGTATTATATGCAATTCCTACATCAATTGACAAGGTAAATATATCCATGGGATATCCTCTCATTGATACGCCGGTGTATAGTTTAATCTTTTCAATATCGGAACTACACCTTAACAAGCGTTTAAATAAAAATCAAAATTTCTCCTTTTATTATAAAGATGTTTTTAATGTACTTAAGAATGGATTGCTTATTAGCCTGGTTCCAGCGGAGTCACTCAGTGCTTTCGAAGAAAGATGCACAAGAGAAAATATTATATTTATCGACCAGGGAGATATTGATTTTAATATTCCTATTCTGGAAAAAATTTTGTGCATGCCGGAACAAAATGGAAATTATGGCAAATATCTTCGGGAAATTATTGAGGTAATAGCACAGAACATGGCAGGACAAGCGCAAAATCAATTCAGTTTGCCTGGCAGATTGAGCTTCTTTATCATGTACACAAAATACTTACGCGATTTGAGTTACAACTAAAGAATTCAGGACTTGAGCTCCAATTGTCAACTATCATAAGACTTCTGCGAAGAATTTTAAGCGGCACTTCTGTGCCATTTAGCGGAGAACCATTGGTAGGTATGCAGATCATGGGAATTCTTGAGACCCGTACACTTGATTTCGAAAATCTTATTGTAATGTCAATGAATGAGGGAAAATTGCCCAAATCAGGTCATGTTCCTTCATTTATCCCCTTTGCATTGCGTGAAGGATTTGGGCTCCCTACAATCAGACATCAGGATGCCATATATGCATATTATTTTTATCGATTGCTTCACCGGACTAAAAAGTTGATCATGGTTTATAATACGAAGGCCGATGGTTTACAAAAAGGTGAGCAGAGCAGGTATCTTCTTCAGTTATTATATAATGAAAACATAATAATCAAACAACTTAACATTGGTTATAAAATAGTACCCCAAAAACCAGGAAGTATTCTGGGAAGCCATTCCTCAGAGGTTGACCAAAAACTTAATAAATATAGGTCACCAGAAGGAAAAACTGTACTGTCACCAAGTGCAATTAATACGTACCTGAAATGTAAATTACGTTTCTTCTATAAGTATATCGAAGACATTGAGGAACCGAAAAAAGTTGAAGATCAGATTGAGGCTAATGTTTTTGGAAGTATTTTGCATAATACAATGGCCACTTTATATGGCAGTTTTATTGATTTAACTGTTGAGAAAAAACAAATTGAAGAAATACGGAAGAATGATTCCGTGATCTCAATGGCATTGAATAATGCATTTGGTGAAGAATATTTTCACAGGAAAGAGATTAATGAGAGCGATTTTCATGGAAGAAATATCATTATCCGGAAAGTTATAGAGCAATACATTAATGGCATTTTAAAGTATGATGCAGAAAATGGTCCCTTTCGGATTAAGTCTTTAGAAAGTCGGTATACCTGGAATATACCAATCAATGATAGTATATCAAATATATACAGTCGGTGGCTATATTGACCGGCTTGATGAAAAAGACGGTGTTCTAAGAGTTATTGATTATAAAACGGGCAGAAGAGAAAATTCATTCCAGTCGGTAGATGATATTTTCTCGGATGACGGAAAAAGAGAAAAGAGGCTATTATGCAAACATTCCTGTATTCTGGAATGATACTAGAGTCTGGCATTGATAAGCCTGTTCAGCCTACAATATTTTTTGTCCGTGACATTTATCAACCTGATTTTGAAATTAGGGTGGCCCAATCTGAGAACAGAAAAAAATCATTCATAGACGATTTCAGAACTATCAGCCCTGAGTTTACTCATCGCTTAAAGCAGGTAATTTCTGAGTTATTCGATCCGTCTGTGAATTTCAAGCAGACAGCGGATCCTGAGAATTGTAAGTTTTGTCCATACAACGAAATTTGTAATATCAAAGCCTGATTAACAGGAATTTGTGTATCTGACCACTATGGCATTTCTCAAATATGATGCAGTTAAGCTGAAATACGAAACATGTTCCAATAATTTTCAAAGCTTTAAATAGCTTTTCTTTTCCGGTAAAAAATTTTGATTAACAATTCTTATTCAAGTGTATACCTGAGACGATTAAAATGAAAATTTTTCTGGTACTTATATAATTATTAACATTCTATTTATCAAACATTCTTATGATCACTTCATAATATTTTAGTTAACATATTGAATATTAATCTATCTGGTGAAGTTAAGCGATCGTCATCGAAAATGTAAATTGAAAGATGTTAATTGCTTTCTCGAATTAAGTTGTAATATTTTCTATTTTTAGGTTCTTAAATACGATATACATGCAAATCAGGTTATTCAAGAATTGGTGGCTACTGACTTTGAAAGGGATATTAGCTATCGGTTTTGGAATCATAGTACTGATTATGCAATATCCATTGATAAAGAGTTCTCTGGCTATTTCTTTCGGATTGATCCTTATTGCCTCAGGAGGTATGATATTTACCGGTGCATTTCTTCATAGAAAAACTAATCCACGTTGGCGCTTATGGCTCGTTGAAAGTGCTTTTGATATTTTAATGGGCTGCTTTTTCGTTTTTAACCCACAGCTGGCGAAAGCTTTTTTTCTGATTTTTTTAGCTTTATGGGCTTTTGTTATTGGAACTATTCAGATATTCACTTCGTTTCGAATGATATCCTATATGGACAAATGGTGGAGCATGCTGACAACCGGGCTTTTTTCAATTTTATTTGCAATACTCCTCTTCATCAACCCCTTCTATGAGGACTATAATTTAAGCTCAATCATTGGTGTTGCCTGTATTATATTTGGATTGATACTGGTATACTCGTCGCGTACTTTAAGAGATATATATCTCTGATCGTTACGTTTATTCTTTTTCACCTTTTAATAAATCCGGCCTTAATTTATGTGTACGTTCAACGGATTGCTCATGTCTCCAGTTCTCAATGTCAATATGTCTTCCGGAGAGTAGTATTTCAGGTACTTTCCATCCCTTATATTCTGCAGGACGGGTATAAACCGGAGGTGCAAGCAGATTATCCTGAAACTGATCGGTCAAGCGCTGATGTTTCATCCGATATAGCGCCCGGAAGCATCCTCACCACGCAATCGGTGATAATTGCCGCAGCCAGTTCACCTCCCGTCAGAACATAATCACCTACTGAAATTTCGCGTGTAATCAAGATGTCGCGAACCCGCTGATCAATACCTTTATAATGACCACAAAGCAAAATGAGGTTCTCTTTGGTGGCAGAAAGGTTGGCTATTTGTTGGTTAAACATTTCACCATCGGGAGTTAAAAAGATGATTTCATCGTAATTGCGTTCACTTTTCAGTTTTGTCAGCAGAGGTCAATTGGCTCAATGGCCATTACCATTCCGGCTCCGCCTCCAAAGGCATAATCATCAACCTGCTTCTGTTTACTTGTGGAATAATCACGTATATTATGAACAAAGATTTCGGCAATACCATTGGCAACTGCCCGCTTCAATATAGAATGATTAAAGGGACTTTCCAGTAATTCCGGAAGCACTGTGAGGATGTCGATTCGCATTTTTTATACAAAAATAATATACTTAATGAGAATGATTTAAAATAACTGGTCTGTAAACAAACAATATCCAAAAATAAATGTTAACGGATTTAATACGGCTTGATATAATGGAAAAGAATTTTGTTTTCTGCTTAAACCTGAATAAAATCAGCATTTTAACAAATTTTTAAGATGGAATATTGTCGAAATATTTGGGACAATTGGTAAAAAGATTGTACTATTAGCGGTTAATACTTAATTTCGTAAAGCATAAAGTTTGCAGCAGTAAATCAACCTATGTGGTTATGACTAAAAAAGAACCAAAGAGCTCTGTTCTGGATGAACAATTCGGGAAAACCGAAAATACGAAGGATAAGAAGCCAAAGAGTACAAAAAACTCTAAAGCAAAGGCTAAACCGGTAACGGCTAAAAAGAAGAAAACGAAAACTAATGCGGGAAAGATGTCTGATAATACAGAGTCTGTTTCTGAGCATTCCGGAAATACTGTAATAACAGAGACCAGCAAAATTGAAACTGAAGTAAATGACGTTACTCAGTCTGCTGACGGAAAAACAGTTACTGGAAATACAGAGGAAATAGTTCCTCATTTCGGGGTTGAAAATGAAGAAAGGTTCATCGCCTCTGATGATCTACCTGCCACTGAACTTCCTGTAGAAGTCATTGATGAAGTTGTTGACAATCCCATGAAAGGGGTTAAAAATAGTGGTGAAGCTACTCCTTCAAAATACTCCAGGGAAGATATTGATTATACCCAGCTATCCAAAGAAGATCTGGTGAAAGTCCTGAGAGAAATTGTAGGGACAGGAATGATTGCCGATATTAGGAAAGATGTTGATGCCATAAAATCATCTTTCTATAAAAAACATAAGCAGGAAGTTGAAGAGATAAGAAAGCGATTTCTTTCAGACGGAGGCCTGATTCAAGATTTTAAAATTGAAGAAACACCCCTTGAAATTGAACTTAAAGAACTTCTGAATAATTACCGGGATCTAAGAAATGATGTTAGCAAGAAAGTTGATGATGAAAAATTAACCAGTCTTGAAGAAAAATACAGGATTATTGAAAACATTAAGGAACTTGTTAACAGTCAGGAATCTTTAAATAAAACTTTTCAGGAATTTCGTGAACTGCAAAACAGATGGAGAGAGATTGGTCCTGTTCCTCAACAAAACATTAAAGATCTTTGGGAATCATATCATTACCATGTTGAAGCTTTTTACGATTATATCAAAATCAACAAAGAACTTCGTGACCTTGATCTGAGAAAAAATCTTGAAGCTAAGACAGTTCTTTGTGAAACTGCTGAATCTTTACTTCTGGAGCCATCAGTTGTTGAGGCATTCCGTAAGTTACAAAAACTACATGATCAATGGCGCGAGATCGGACCTGTTCCAATTGAAAAAAGAGGTCTGAAATCTGGGATCGTTTTAAAGAAACCACTACAACAATTAATCGTAAGCATCAGGAATATTTTGTTAATCTCAAGCACGATCAGAAAAAGAATTATGACGAAAAGCTCATGCTTTGTGAAAAAGCTGAAGAAATTCTGGTAAGCTGAACCTCTGAATCATAAGGAATGGGAAGCAAAATCGACTGAATTGATCGAACTGCAAAAGATGTGGAAGACAATAGGTTTTGCACCCAAAAAATTCAATACGGAAGTTTATGAAAGATTCAGAAAAGCTTGCGATGGTTTCTTCCTGAAGAAAAGAGAATATTACTCTCTAAATCGCGAAGAGCAACAAAATAATCTTCAACTTAAAACTGAATTATGTATTCAGGCTGAGGCACTCCAGAACAGCACTGATTGGAAGAAAACAACCGATGAACTCATTGCCTTGCAGAAAAAATGGAAGGAGATTGGGCCTGTACCTTTAAAACAATCGGATAAAATATGGAAACGGTTCCGGGCTGCCTGTGATTCATTTTTTGAAAATAAAGTAAAGTTTTATTCGCAGGTTGATACCCGATACGAAGAGAACCTGGAAAAAAAGAATAAGCTTATTGAAGAAATAGAAAAGTTCGAGCCTACTGCAGATGTGGAAAAAAATCTGAAGGTATTACAGGATTTTCAGCGTCAATGGGCTGAAATAGGGTATGTTCCGCTGAAGAATAAGAATGAAATACAGGAACATTACCGGATTGTACTGAATACTAAATTTGACCAGCTGAAGCTTGATGAGAATAAGAAATCAATACTCAAATTTAAAAACCGGGTTGATGACATGGTTCATAAACCTAATTCTCAGCACCGGATGCAAATTGAGCGTGATAAATATTTCAACAAACTGAAACAGCTCGAGAGCGACATTACTCTTTGGGAAAATAACATTGGTTTTTTTGCAAAATCCAAAAATGCCAAAGCAATGATTGATGATGTAAATAATAAAATCACACAAACTAAAGAAAAAATAGAGCAATTAAAACTCAAAATCAGAATGATAGACGCTCTCGATGAGTTAAAAATATTCTGTATTGATCTTTTTTGAATCCCGGAATTGCTCATAACCGGGATTTTTATTTTTATACACATTATAATTCAGGCTTTGCGATTTATTATTTACTTTTGCCCAAACTTAAAATTAATTCGGGTTGTCAAGCACAAAATATATCTTCGTTACAGGCGGTGTTACTTCTTCTCTGGGAAAAGGTATTATTTCAGCTTCACTAGCGAAACTTTTGCAGGCAAGTGGTTATAAGGTTACCATTCAAAAACTGGATCCTTATATCAATGTGGATCCTGGAACTTTAAATCCCTATGAACATGGCGAATGCTATGTGACTGAAGATGGAGCCGAAACCGATCTGGATCTGGGCCATTATGAAAGATTTTTAGGTGTCCCTACTTCACAGGCAAATAATGTTACTACCGGACGGATTTATCAATCGGTAATTAATAAGGAACGCAGAGGCGATTATCTTGGAAAGACCGTACAGGTAATTCCTCATATTACCGATGAAATAAAACGATGTAATCCAACTTCTGGGCACAAAGAATAAATTTGATATTGTAATTACTGAAATTGGGGGAACAGTTGGTGATATTGAATCATTACCTTATATTGAAGCTGTTCGTCAGTTAAAATGGGAACTTGGGAGCAAATAATGTACTTTACATTCATCTTACCCTGGTGCCCTATCTTCCTTCATCCGGTGAGTTGAAAACAAAACCTACCCAACATTCTGTTAAAGAATTGCTTGAAAACGGAGTTCAGCCTGATATTCTTGGTACTCCGAACTGATCGTGAGCTCACTGATGATCTTCGCCGAAAGGTTGCTCTTTCTGCAATGTTGATTTTGATTCTGTTGTTCAGTCGATTGATGTATCTACCATTTATGAGGTACCCATCCTGATGCAGAAGGAAAAACTCGATGTTACTGTACTGAAAAAACTTGCACTTCCTGTTAAGAATGAACCGGATCTGGAGCCGTGGAAACAATTTCTATAAAAACTGAAAAACCCAAAACATTTTGTTCGTATTGCCCTTGTTGGAAAATATGTTGAACTTGCCGATTCTTATAAATCAATCAATGAAGCATTTATTCATGCAGGTGCTGTAAATGAATGTGCTGTTGAAGTCAGATTTATTCATTCCGAAGATATAAATGAGGAGAACTATTCCAATTGGTCTTAAAGATGTTCAGGGAATAGTCGGTAGCTCCTGGTTTCGGTGATCGTGGGATTGAAGGTAAAATTCTGGCAGCAAAATATGCCCGTGAAAATAACATACCCTATTTCGGGATATGCCTTGGATTGCAGTGTGCAGTAATTGAATTTGCCAGGAATGTTCTTGGACTTGAGAAAGCACATTCAAC
>CAVTJU010000009.1:0-18255 GCA_963735155.1 uncultured Fibrobacteraceae bacterium
TTCCAGGAACATTATCTGCGATATTGATCGCCATTATATACATTGGGTAAAATGAAGTCAATATCAGCTTGTCATTTTTGCTGTTTGCAGTTGATGCACTTGAGAAAGTCACGACTGATATCACGATCAAGGCTATAAGAAGTAAATTTTTCATACAAACTCCATGTGAAAGTTATAGATTTATTGTATTGATGGTAAAATTATCCAAGCGCTCTTTTTTTTTCGGAATAAGTTTTCTAATGTTGATGCTCTTTATGTGGTCCCATACTGAAAAGCAACTGCACTTCAACAGTACTGGTTTTTAGATTGTCACCTGAAATGAAATATTCGTAGGAAGCCCGAAGAACTGTGCTTTCTTCAAAAATAGCAATTCCTGCAAATGGCTTGACAGATCGATCTGTACTGTTGTGTTTGTCTTGATTCTCATATTGCTCATAAAGAAGACCCGCATTGAAACGTGAATAAAATTGATTATTTATATATGCGTAAAATCCATAGCGCTTGTCACCGCTTATCTGGCCGGCTGTATCTGTGATGTTTGCGTTTTTATAGAGTAGTTCACTTCCGATTGTCAGAGTATTGACAGACGATGCAATAATCTCCATCTTTGCATCAAAACCTAAGACAGTGGTCTTGCTATTTGTTTCAACATTATTTATTCCCTGGGTTATTGAAACTCCGATATCAAAAAGTGCATGCCCTGTACTGAATGTGTTTGATATATGCGAAAGCCAGCCGTGCGCTATCGCTGCTTCATCAGGATGGAATGACCTACCTTCCAGAAAATCAGCTGAAGGAGTTGTTGCCCAATTCCCGAATACTGGAATTAATGATGAAATTTCAGCTGCAATATCATTGAAACTTTCCACACCAGGAAGTAGTCGCGCTACTTCGGGTGCAAGCACACGGGGCGTTCGAATAAAAGGATATGCATGCGGATGGACTTGGTTAAGTTTACCAAAATTCAATCGGTACTTTCCAACTTTAATCGCGAGATTGAGAGGCAAACCACGTAGCATCGATGCATAAGCTTCCTCCATTTCGATACCACCATCACCGTCTATCGCGAGAACAAAGGCTCCAATGAAATACGGATTAAGGGCAGCATTCAGATCAATTTCAGTTTCTCCAAGAGTCAAAGCAAATTTTTTATGCGCTTCTGCAAGCGTATTATCAGTGTAGGTACCAAATGCTTGACCGATGGCTCTCAGGTCCGGATTGGAAACGCCGGCAGAGGATGGTACTACAAGATTTGCTAAAAGTCTTAAAAAGATAGTACAATATAATAACTGATTCATGATTTCCCTCTGATAGCGTTTACATGAATGTTGTAATGGTTAAAAAGCAAACATCAATAACACCAGGCCAGAATTCACTCTGATGAAAGGTGATAGAAGAACAGATCCAGATTCATAATAAACAGAAGAATCCGTAAATAAGTGATATCCGGAAACAGTGAAATAACTATCAAGGCGCTTTCTTGACTACTAAATGATAGTAAAAACCAGAGTTGCTGGGGAATACTTTTCAGGAGGAGCACGGGATTTGAGGTGTATCCGGGGTTTTGATAACAACCGGGAATGCTGAATTATAAATACTTCAATAGGAAAACTGTTAAAGTCAGGAAGTACGAAATGTGAAACATTCTCCACAGGCAAACATGCTATGAGACAAAAGGAACAGTCGTTATGGGTCTCACCGTCTTCATGGTGATGTGCCGGTTCGACAATAAGGAAGACAAATGCAAGATAAATTGAGAAGAAAAAGGTAGCAAGCTTTCTGCTCGGGCTGTTCATTCTTTACATTCCTCGCAGATACCTTCAACCTGAATAAATTTTTTCTCCACGATTCCATGAAGCTTCTCAGAGATTACTTTTCTGATCTTATCATCAACATTACAGTACACTTCCTGTACTTTGAGACAACGCGTACAAATGAAGTGGTGGTGCTTTCTATTTTCTGGTTGTGAACAAAGAAAATAGCGCATGATACCATCATACTTATGCATTGAGCACAGCACTCCGCATATCATCAAACGCTCGCAAATCCGATAGATAGTTGAATTGTCTACTTCATAACCAAGCGTTTGACTCATTTCAGCTCGTAGTTCATTTGCAGTGCTGACCTTTTTTGTTTCAGATAAATAATTCAGAACTGCAGTTACGATAGGAGTTATCCGCAATCCCTGTGACCGTAAGATCGTAAGGTGGGGTTCTATTGCGGTATTTGCCATTCGTTTCTCCTCTTTGTCTGAAATATAAATACATTTTATCTGTTATTGCAATTTTTTTGCAATAAGAAACAGGTATATAAACTGAACGATCATCGATATAGTGTATACTTTTTGCCATACAAATCAAAATTTCTGGTTTTGTTAAAAGCTGTTTCGGTATGAAAATGATAATGCAGGAGGCGCGCTTTGCCGGGTTATGTTAAACAGGAAACAATTTAAAATTGAATGCTTATTTCTGAAAAGAAAGTACAATTAAATAATAATTAGTTTCTGTTCAGAATTAACAAATGCGTCCCCTAAATCCTCCTGCGGGGGATTAGTGGACGATATTTTTCGTGTTAAAAAATACAGCTATTTTAAACAGATACTAATTAATCGAATCTCTTTAAAAACAATTTTCATCTTTTTAAAAAAAACTGTTTGACTAAATCCACCAAAGACTATATTTGATGGTGAAAGTTTTTTTCCTTCCTCTCATTCCCGAAAAAAAATTCTCATACAAGGAGGCAATGGCTGCTGAACATAATGCTATTTTTGGATTTCCTTTTGTATAAATCTTATAGAACCATTTCTCTCTCATTCCCAAAAAAAACACTTATCATTTAAGGAGGCTTTCATGCGTGTGGCAATTTTTTCGTGGGAATCATTACATTCAATTAATATCGGAGGATTGGGCGTACACGTTACAGAACTTGCTGCTGGTCTCGAAAGGCGGGCACATGAGATACATGTATTTACTCGCCGCAAAGAGGGACAGAATACGTACGACCGAATTGATGGTGTACACTATCATCGCGTTGATCACGGAATAAGTGATAATTTTGTCCAGTGCATGGACTGGATGTGTCAGGCAATGGCGCACCGCTTTTATGAAGTAACTTCACTTATTGGAAAATTCGAACTGGTTCATGCCCACGATTGGCTGACCGGAAATGTGCTTAAATATCTAAACGATGGCTTTGGTACACCTGGTATTCTGACAATGCATTCTACTGAATATGGTCGGGACGGCAATATCTTCTATGATGGATTCGCCAGGTGGATTAGAGACACCGAAGCCGCTGCTTGTCAACACGCCAAAATGATCATTTCTGTCAGCGGCTTTCTGGCTGATGAACTCCAGCGCATTTACGGTGTACCGCATTGGAAAATCCATGTGGTACCGAACGGTGTTGCATACCAGCATTTCAATGGCTATCTCGAACCAGGTCCGGTTAAAGCTCGTTATGGTATTGCCCCACTTGACCCAACGATTTTTGCTGCAGGACGTATAACTAAACAAAAAGGAATGGACCTTCTGGTTGAAGCTGTTCCTATGGTACTCGGTTACTACCCTGATGCAAAGTTCATTATCTCCGGTGATGGTCCTGAGAAAGATGCTGTGGTGAATCGTGCTAATGAGCTTGGAGTCACTCATGCTATCCGTTTTCTTGGTAGCTTGTCACGAGGACAGTATAGCGAGCTGGTACGTTCTGCTGACATTGTAGCATTGCCTAGCCGCAATGAACCATTTGGAATTGTAGCACTCGAGGCATGGGCTGCAGGAAAACCTGTAGTGGCGACAACAGCTGGTGGACCGCGTGAATTCGTGTGGCATAACGTTGATGGGTTCCTGGTTGACGCAAATCCTGGCGGGTTGGCTCATGGTATTGGTTCATTACTGGCTGATCATGATCACTGTCGTGCACTCGGCCGTAACGGAAGGGCTGCTGTTGAAGATAAATATAACTGGAATACCGTCGCTGCATATACAGAAGGCGTTTACAATGCTGCTTTGAACTGATAAGTAAAGATCATTTCGTAACATTATTGACCGATTAGGGATATAAGAGTTTTTTTAAAATTTTTATAACTTCCAGTCGGTCTCATTTTTTCTGATAATTCTTTTGAACTTTTAATCAGTTTGGTATGATGTGAAAGTTAAGTCAAACGAGGGTTACTAATCTATCTGACTAGTGAAATTGAAAGCATTTTCAATAAGTAATCTACCTGAAAACGTTAGGTGTACGATATAAAATCCAAAGCGACTAAACATTCAGCCGGTTTGAATCATTGATGACCAAATTCAAAATATGTATTTGAATGTGTAGTTTCTGTCCTGGTATATGTTTACACCTAACAGGATAGTGAGGATGGGTTTTTTAAATAATCTCTGTAGTAATTATGACTTCGAATTATTTTCCGTAAAATCGAATACTTCCTTTGCCCATTCACTTGACCAGTCTCCAAATGGACGTAAAATTTTAATGAGTTTATTCCCTCGTTTTGTTAATTGATATCCATCAAGTGTTCGCTCTACAATACCGGCTTTTTTAAGATCTTTGATTCGGCTGTTTAAAATCGAAGGTGATATCAATTCACACTTTTCCTGAAGATCTCTGAATGTAAAAGGACCATTTTGCAATTGCCAAATGACTCCCATTGCCCAGCTTCTGCCAAGTAGATCAAAAAGTGCCATGATCGGAACACCTGTTTTAGATCCTCTAACAGGTTTTCCAGGATTTGGAATCGACATTTAAACTCCTGAGTTTGTAAAATATTTAGGATGTCCTTTCTCCGGACATCCGTATTTTCTGTTTATCTTCTAAGATAATAGCGGTTCTATTTATTTTTGCTGAAAAAATTGAACATTGAGCCCATTCGGATCTTTTATACAAAAAAATTTGAAACCAGGCGTTTCAAAAGGACCGCTGTGTACAGGAATATTTTTACTTTCTACTGTATCGAGCATTGCATCAACAGAATCAGTTGCAAAGCCAATTGAAATGAATTCACCGAAAGAAATTTTACTGTTCTTATTATCTGCTATAAGTTCAACCAAAGTTTCATCTTTCATTCCATTGCCCATAAAAACTATTTCAATCCCAGGTCCCGCAGGAAAACGCTTCTGTACTTTAAGTCCAACCAGGTTGGAATAAAAAGCAATGGATTCTTCAAGATTTTTTACATAGATTGTTGTCCATAGGTATTTCATGTTTACCTCCTTGAGCCTGAAGGCTTCAAATGTTAATAGATATTACTGCTATTAAAAATGTAGCATGCTACAAATAATATAGCGCATTTAACTCTGATTGTCAATACCTTGAAGGGAAATAAAGTTATACAACAAAATTTCAGGTACACTAAAAAATCGGAATTTGAAATTGCAGATTGTATTGTGTCTATTTATACCCGGTTAAAATCTGGTAATAACAATAAGATTACAGGAAACCTGCACTCTTTTATCACAATAGGTAATTGACACTTTAATCAATGAATCAAAAAACGATTTCAATATCGTTTTTATGAGAGATATAAAATTGTATGAATTGGATCTGAATGAATATGAAAACAGATACTGCAATCATGACTAAAAGTCTTGGTAATACTATCCACTACAATAACATCGGGGCAAAAAATTGTTGTCAATAGCGTAAAAATTTTTCATAAAACATACGTAGAGAAACGGAATTCTCCTGTTTTTTTCAATTCCCACACTTTTTCTTTTTATATTATCCTCTCATCACAGTACCTTAACACGGGAGATACTCCACCATGTCGATACATCTCACTTTCTATGGAGCTGCCGGTACGGTCACTGGCTCCTGTATCCACGTGCAATCTGGCAGCACACAGATTCTTATCGATTGCGGTTTGCAGCAGGAAAATGATTCTCTTTCAAAACAAAGCGAATTTAAGTTTGATGTTTCTAAAATCGACGCGGTTATATTAACACATGGTCATCTTGATCATTCTGGCAGACTACCGCTTCTTATAAAAGCTGGTTTTCAGGGTATAATTTATGGACATTACGCGACGTGCGAAATCGCCAGAATTATCTGGAGTGATAGCGCGCGAATTCACTCTGAATCAGAGCTACTGTATGATGAGTCCGCAGTTACCTCAGCTTACCTGAAATGTATGCCCATCGGCTATAATGTTCCCATGCAGATAAAAGATGTATGTTTTACGCTACGTGATGCCGGACTTATACTGGGTTCTTCTCATGTGTTAGTAGAAACAGAAGGAAAGAGGATACTTTTCTCCGGTGATATTGGAGTTGTCAATACGCCGATCATTCGTGATCCATTCACAAAATGGATTGACCCGATAGATGCAGTGGTGATTGAATCGACTTATGGAAATAGAATGCATAAAGATCGCGAGCACACTGTTGATGAGTTTGAAAAAATTGTAAAAAGAACGATTACATCGAAAGGGGTTCTCCTCATCCCCGCGTTTGCGATTGGTCGTACACAGGAAATACTGTACCATTTAAATTCACTTGTCGAAGAGAAACGGATTCCGCCGGTACCAACGTTTGTTGATTCGCCAATGGCCGATCAGGTGACCGGCATTTACCGAAGATACCGCGATTGTTATGACAGCGAAACAAACGCGAAAATAACAAGCGGTGATCTGCCGCTCGAATTCAGAGGTTTATCATTTGCGATTACCCCTGCGCAATCAAAGGCGATCAGCACTATCAGACCACCATTAATTATTGTCGCCGGTTCAGGTATGTGTAATGGAGGGCGGATTTTAGGGCACATTCAAAATTTCGCAGGAGATTCATCAACAACCATTATGTTTGTAAGTTGGCAGGGGGCTGGTACACCAGGCCGAAAACTTATCGATGGTGAAAGGCATATTACTATGGAAGATAAACAATATTTTATCAAAGCGCATATAGAAACACTCAACGGCTTTTCTGCCCATGCAGATCAAAAAGGACTTCTTGATTGGGCAAAATTACTACCCGGACCGCCAGGGGGGTGGTTTGTCAATCATGGCGAAGCGCAGCAGGCTCTGTGCGTTGGCACGGTTACTGGAACAGGAAATTGGGGGAAAGACAATTGTGGCAGGAATGGAAATGTACGAAGTGTGAAGTTTGAAATGAGAAGTTTGAAGCAGAAAATGAAAATACCATGGATTAGCGAATATATTTTTTATGAAGTTTTTATAATGATCCAGTCTTGATATACAAGAGGTAAAATTTTTAAATTTCTGGTGTCTTTTCTCCAGCCATTTATTGTATAGCTTTGCTCATTTATCACTTGTGTAGGAAGGAATAAACATGAACAACTCTAAAGATTTTTCAGATACAAAAAAAGTTTTCAAAACTTGTGGTACATGTTCACGCACTTTCTTTTTCATTTTAAACCGTGAATTCGGTCATTTAAAGGAGAATGAGGAACGAGCCTCAGATCTTCTGGCTGGTGGACTAATGCAAACAGGGCATCAATGCGGTATGTTATGGGGAGCTTCACTGGCTGTAGGAGCGGAATGTTTCCGGAGATATCGAGACCAAAATCAGGCCGTAACAGCAGCAATTATAACATCACAACATCTGATGAAATCTTTTTCGGTAACAGCAGGTACAGTTAACTGCCGGGAAATAACAGGTTACGACATGACAAGACTCTTCGATATGATTAAGTTTACTTTTAACGTGTTTAAAACCGGCATAACGAACAGTCTCTGTTTCAACCTTGCCGAGAAATGGGTCCCGGAAGCGATTAAAGCAGCGCATGAAGGATTGTCTTTTGTACCGGGGCCTTCAACCAGAACGCAGGTAAATTGCGCTTGCGAAACCGCAAAACGCATGGGAGCTACTGATGAAGAGATGGTTATGGTTGCAGGTTTTGCCGGTGGACTTGGATTAAGCGGTAATGCCTGTGGTGCTCTCGCTGCTGCCATCTGGATGAAAAATCTTGATTGGTGCAAAAGGCATCCCCATAAAACGCCTCCATATTTTAACAATACTTGTGCAAAAAAAATATTGAAATTGTTTTATAAATCGACTGATTCTGAAATTCTCTGCAGTAAAATCACAAATCAACAATTTATTACTGCGGATGATCATTCAGAATTCATAAAAAACGGTGGATGTAAAACATTAATAAGCGCTTTATCTCAGTAAGGGCACATTACCTTGTAGAGGCGTCCCGCCTTGTAGAGGCGTCCGGCCGGACGCCTCTACAAGTGCCCCTATTCTGATTGACTATTCCTTCTGACCTGACCTATATTAAAACGTTTCTGGCTTCTATGATAAAGATCTATAAACAAACGGGCTGCGAAGCTGATGATTACGCTGCGTGTTGATATGTAAGTGGCTGTATTTCAATGATTTCTTTATCAACACAGTATTATATGATATAGTGTATAGTTGCCTGAATCTGAATATCGGAAAAAACATTTTTTCAATTCATATATAATAGGAATGCGCGGAAAGTAGTATGGCAAAATCTCTAAAATACTCTGATGCTGGTGTTGATGTCGCAGTTTGGAACAAAGCTAAAGGAAAAATTGGTGAACTGGTTTCTTCCACTTACAATAACCATGTGTTGGGTAAGTTCGGTCAGTTCGGCGGTATGTTTGATATCAGTGGACTTGCTGGAATCAATCATCCCATTCTGGTTTCATCAACCGATAGTGTCGGTACTAAAGTGATGATCGCTTTTGAAACCAAAGTTCATGACTCGATCGGGCAGGATATAGTTAATCATTGTATCAATGATATTCTTGTTCTTGGTGCGAAGCCGCTATTCTTCCTTGATTATATTGGAATTCATAAACTTCTTCCCGAAGTGGCTGAGAAGATTGTTTCTGGCTTGACAAAAGCCTGCAAGGCTTCAGGGTGTGTACTTATCGGCGGTGAGACAGCCGAGATGCCTGACCTTTATAAGCCCGGTGAATTTGATCTCGTTGGTTGCATTGTTGGTGTCGTTGATAAAGATCGGATTATCGATGGGAGCACAATCGAAGCGGGGGATATTCTGATCGGGTTGAAATCAAATGGTTTGCATACAAATGGATACAGTCTTGCTCGTAAGATAGTCACAGAAGTAGCAGGAAAAAAGTATTCTGATATTTTCGAAGCAACGGGCACCACGTTTGGTCAGGAACTTTTACGGCCGCACCGCTCGTATTTACCTGTATGGAATCTTATGCAGCAGAATTTGATAAAAGGCTGTGCTCATATTACTGGCGGTGGTTTTCAGGATAATGTCGATCGTATTTTGCCGGATAATTGCAATGCGGCAGTAGATACAAAAAACTGGACGCCTGATCCAATATTTAGTTTTATGCAGAAGGCCGGTAATGTCGAAAGTGAAGAAATGTATCATACGTTCAATATGGGTATTGGTCTTGTGATGGCAGTCAAGCCCTTAGATGCAGATTTGGTAATAAAGTCACAGGAGCTGCAAGGCTTTGATCCTAAAATTATCGGTAAAGTAACAAAGGGATCAGGGAAAGTTGATCTGGAGTTTTAGATGAAACCGCTGTATCTATATAACACGGCAACCAGGAACAAAGAAGAATTTAAGCCGGTACATGATGAAGTCGGAATATATTGCTGTGGTCCGACTGTTTACAACTATGCTCATATAGGTAATCTTAGAACCTACATCTTTGAAGATGTTCTGAAAAGAGCGTTGCTTGCACATGGCTACAAAGTTAAACATGTACTGAATATCACCGATGTCGGCCATCTTACATCAGATGCTGATTCTGGTGATGACAAAATGGAAAAAGGCGCTCAGCGTGAAGGAAAATCGGTGTGGCAGATCGCTGAATTCTTCACAAGTAAATTCAAGGAAAATATCAAAGATCTCAATATCCTCGATCCTGATGTGTGGCCAAAAGCGACTGAGCATATTTCGCAGATGATTAATCTTGTAAAAGAGCTTGAAAAACGCGGATTTACCTATAAAACTTCAGATGGCATTTATTTCGATACAACTAAATTCCCATCCTACTGTGATTTCGCTCGTCTCGATCCTGAGAGTCTGCGTGCAGGGGAGAGAGTGGACATGGGGGATAAACGTTCTGCTACTGATTTTGCTCTTTGGAAATTTTCTCCTAAAGATCAAAAGCGCCAGATGGAGTGGGATAGCCCATGGGGAATAGGATTTCCCGGATGGCACATTGAGTGCAGTGCTATGTCAATGGAATATCTTGAACTTCCATTAGATATTCACTGTGGCGGTGCGGATCATATCAGGGTTCATCATACAAACGAAATTGCTCAATCCGAAGCTGCCACCGGAAAAAAGTTCGTTCAATATTGGGCACATGGAGAATTTTTGGTCCTGGATAAAGGCAAAATGGCAAAATCGGGCAATAATTTTGTTACTCTTGATTCTATTAAAGATCAGGGTATTCCGCCTTTGGCGTATCGCTTATTTTGTTTCAGTGCTCATTACAGAACTCCTTTATCTTTTTCGATTGAAGGGTTAAAAGCAGCGGCTCATAGTCTTTCAAATCTCAGGAAAAGTGTTCCGGTATCGGTTGAGAATAAACCTGTAGATAACACTCGTGTTGAACAGGTCTTGCAGCACTTCTATGATGCTGTCAATGATGATCTGAATATGCCGCGTGCGATTGCTGCTTTGTGGGATATTCTCAAAGATACTGCTATAGAACCGCAAGTTCGAAGGCAGTGTGCTCTCAAAGCAGATGAAATTTTGGCGCTCGATCTTTCTGCTGTTCAAGAGCAGGTAACTGAAACAATTGATACTATCGAAGGACCTAAAATAATATTTGATTCCAGTACGCAATTATCAGTACAATTAAAAGAGTTTTTGATTGGTAAAATTCAATTGAGGCGAAAAGCTCGCAAAGAGAAAAACTTTCAGCTTTCTGATCAGATCAGGAATTCACTGGCATCAGAGGGTATTGTTCTTAAAGATTTACCCGATGGAACTACTGAATGCCTGGTGTCGGCTGAAGCTGTTTCCCTTGATATTAATAGAGTACTATAAGAATTGATAAATAAAGGAGGAGATGATATGGGTGCTGATAAAGAACAAAAAGATGATATTCTTAAAAACATGATGCCTGGGAGGGAAATTGAGGAGCAGTTTCTAAAGAGACGGGAGATTTTTCTTTGGGGTGAGATAAATGATGAATCTGCTGAATCAATTGTAAAAAAGATCCTCTATTTTGATTCTCAGAAAAATGATGATATCACACTTTATATTAATAGTCCCGGCGGTGTTATCTCTTCTGGGTTCGCTATCTTTGATGCTATGCAATATGTAAAGTCAGATGTTGCCACCATTTGCATGGGACAGGCTGCGAGCATGGCTTCTGTGCTTCTTACTGCAGGTACAAAAGGTAAACGTTCAATTTGGGAACATGCAAGAGTTCTTATTCACCAACCTTTGATTTCAGGAAACATGTTTGGTCCTGCCTCAGATATTCAAATCCAGGCTGAAGAGATGCTGCGGTTGAGGGATGACCTCAATCACATTTTAGCTGATTGTACTGGCCAGTCTTTTGAAAAAATAGTGGAAGATACTGATCGTGACTTTTTCATGGCTGCTGAAGAAGCTAAGACTTATGGAATTGTCGACAAAGTGATTAAGAAGGGCAAGTAGGTATCTTTTCAAATTAAGCTTTCTTGTGAAAACATTATTTATCCCAGGGTTGGCCGAAGGGTAGAATACCTGAGTAAACGGCATGGGATAAATAAATTTCCAAAGAAAAATGCTGCACTTGTACTCAGACTATTGCAACGTTCACCATTGTCTTCAATGCTCTTTTTAAAGATCATATCGATATTAAAAATCAATATGATCTTTAACAGCCATCTTATACTACCATTACCTTGAGTCATTTCTGGTGTTTTCCTGTAGAAAACACTTTATGAAATGCTTATTAGCAAGACGCACTGAATTTTATTTTTATTGCTATATTCTTAATAGAAATACTGTTTTTAACTGTACACTTGATTATCTTTGGTAAAACTTGAACACTTGTTAACGGGGATCGGCTTTTATAAGGATAAATAATGGTTAAGAAGTTTTCAGAAAGGGTGTGTTTATGTGTTCTATTAATGGTACACTGTTCACTACTTGCTCCAGAACATGAATTCGAAAACAAAAGGGTGCATTCATATTCCCCTGGGTCTTCCACAAAGGATTCACTGGCAGTACTTGCGATTCTCAAGGCCAATCAAATACCGTCTGCAAAATTTTCGTCTGTAGTAGAGATCGGGATGGATCAGAGGGTGCATTCTTTAAATCTCAGCGGAATGGGAATCGATACTATTCCCAATGAAATCGGTGATCTTGGAGCTCTTGAGCATTTAGATCTTTCTAATAACAGGTTGCGGTCTTTTCCGGATTCAATAATAAAAATAGATGTTTTCTATACTTATAAATTGTGCCAGGGGCCATGCGGCGGTTCTGACTGCTGCTGGACAGAATCGCGTAATGGTTTAATTTTACACAATAATAATATGTGCGATGTAAATATGCGAATATCCAATTGGATTGACAAGCATTTTAAAACGGATGCTTATTTACAATATGATTCAACTCAGCAGTGTCAAAACTAAATTAGCAGAAAATTGGATTTATCGAAATTTTGTGTACTTTGTGCACTTAGGGGTCTCCGTGAGAGACATTCCGAATTGTATACAGCCAAATAAAGGAATTTCTCACAGAGGGGACAAAGTACACGGAGAAAAAGAAATGAATGAAAAGTGAGTGCTTCATGTATCTAAAAAGAAAATATAGTCTGCTTTTAGTGCTCATTGGTGTCTTTTCGTTATGCAACTGCCTGCCCGAAAGCCATTTGCAGCATTTTTCTTCATCTATGCTTGCAAACAACAATAGAATTCATATCGAAAGCGGGGAAGAGGCGCGTTATGGAGAATTTGGTATATCGGTATCCAATAGCTTTCGGCATGATTCAGTTGCCTTTGCAGAAGGCACTTATTATGATTTTGAAAAAAAGAAAAGTGATACATCTAAGGCCAACGTTTTTTTAAAATTTCCAGACCAGATGCTTACTATGTTTGGTGCAATTTGTGGAAAAAAACTGGTTTCCGGAGAAGTGGTAACACAAATAGGTTGTATTGACGATAAATTTTCTTACAATTTTTCAATGGGAATCGGAGCAAGGTTGTTCAAATGGTATATCGCTGGAAGAGCTTTTTTAATTGTGGGGATTACAAGTATTGAGGCTGATGTTTTTATCTTTAAGGAAGATGTAAGCACGGACTATGACCTTGAAGACAGCTATAGAACAGTCAGACCGTACATTGGCGCAGCTTTCGCGTTCAACACCAATCATCCGAAATTATTTATAAACCCATTCGTTAATTGGCATGTCAGATGTTATTCATTGTTCAGGTATGAAGATATATCTGTTGTTCCTCTGACACTCTCAGGTACTGTAGGAATTTATAAAAAATTCGGAACGTTGACATCAGCAGTAGGATTGCAATTGAGCTACTATCTTAATGATCAAACGCGAATTTTACATCCTCAATTGGTTGCTCAGATCACGTATGGACCAATTAGAAGAAAGTAATCTTCTTGAGACTGATATATTATTGTCAATTTCATATTATTCTTCAGACTAATACTACACAAAACATAAGGTACTTATGACAAATTCATCCATAATCGTGAATGTATGTTTCTTTTTGATTCTAAACTTACTACCTCTTTTTGCTCAGGATTCCATTCCTCCCATACCCGATCGAATAGAAAATGATATGAAGAGGCTGCAAAAAACCGACCCTGTACTATTACTTGATTATACAGCGAATGGCGGATTAATTGTCTCCAGAAGATATAAAGAGACGATGCAGCTTTTTTGTATTGATAAACCAGCCTCTGAACTGCGGCAATTAACGTTTGATACAAATCCCATATTCTATGCTAAAGTTAATCCTGACCCGGACCATCACTGCCTCATTTTCGAAAAAGACAGCAGCGGTAATGAAATAAATCAGATTTACACATTTGATTTGATTTCCCATAAATCGCGGCTAATTACTGATGGCATTTCGCAAAACGGTAATAGCGTATGGTCAAATAAAGGTGACAGATTCGCATTTGCAAGTACAATGAAAAATGGTAAGGATTGGGGAATTTATATCTGCTCTATTGACACACCAAAAACAGCTGCTCCCTTGCTGGAAAAAAGCGGTGCCTGGGGAATTGAAGATTGGGCTCCGGATGATTCAAAATTACTTATTTCTCAATACATATCAAGTAATGAATCGAAATACTATATCATTGATATTAAAACTAAAGAATTGACTCCCCTTTGTGGAAGTGACACATCAAAAATGGCTCTTGACCTTGGAATGTGGTCCAGAGATGGCAAAGGATTATTCTATACATCAGATAAGAATACCGAACACCGGGTTCTCTATTATCTCAATTTTGAAAAAGGAGAACAAAAACCATTAACAAAAGATATACATTGGAACATAAGGGATTTCGCTCTTTCCAAAGATGGCTCTGTTTGCATGGTCTCTACAAATGAACATGGATATGGAAAAATTTATCAGATTCATCTTAGGGACTATTCAATAAAACAAATGAAAGATATACCAGAAGGAGTTATTGGAAATCTCAGGTTATTACCTGGAGATAGTGTACTTGCATTTAATCTTAATCAGCCACTTGAAACTGATGCAATCTATTCTGTAAACATACATTCTGGTAATGTAAAAAAATGGACAAATCTTATCAATCCGGATATTTCAATGATGAAAAAACCGGTTGTCATAAGTTATCCAACTTTCGATTCAATTAATCGTACACGAAGGATGATTCCATGTTTTTATTATAAACCGCAAGGGAGGGGCCCTTTCCCAGTAGTTATAATCATACACGGAGGTCCTGAAAGTCAATTCTGGCCATATTACAGTCCGCAGATAACCTTTCTTTTATCAGTTCTTCAATGCGCAGTACTGGCGCCTAATGTACGTGGGAGTAATGGTTATGGAAAAACCTGGCTTTCTCTTGATGATGGCTACAGGAGAGAAGATGCGGTTAAGGATATTGGTGCTCTTCTGGACTGGGTGGATTCACAGCAATCTCTTGATAAAAAGCGTATTGCAGTAATGGGTGGATCGTATGGTGGATATATGTCACTTGCTTCAATGATTCATTACTCAGAACACTTTAAAGCAGGAATAGATCTTTATGGTATAAGTAACTTTATAACGTATATGCAAAAAACGCGTGGTTCCAGAGTTGATTTGCGAAGAGTGGAGTATGGTGATGAACGGGATCCTTCGATGTATAGATTTTTACAAAGAATATCGCCCCTCTCAAGTGCAGAAAAAATAAAGAGGCCGATGCTCATTGTTCAAGGGGCAAATGATGCGCGAGTGCCGGCTTACGAATCTGAACAGATAGTTAACGCTCTGAAGAGAAACAAAATTTCCGTGTGGTATTTACTCTTTTCAGATGAAGGGCATGGGTTTAATAAAAAGAATAATAAAGATTATGAGGAAAAAACGGTAGTTTACTTTTTGGAAAAATATCTGATACATTGAGAATGCGTCAGTTTACGGTTGATTATACCTGAAAATAATTCGGTAGAAAAAACGTTATAAAGGGAGTTTCTTTTACGATTGATTTGAATTAATTTAAAAGAGAATAGAGATAATAGATCAAAGGTTTTTAAGGAAAGATTCAATTCCAGCACACTAAAAATCAAACTACAAAAAAATTATATTTTTTTTGACACACCTATTATCATCAATTATATTTGAAAGACTTTTTTCTACAGGATATAAGCCGATGTAGCTCAGTTGATAGAGCATTCGACTTGTAATCGAATGGTCGGGGGTTTGACTCCCTCCATCGGCTCCAGTATTAAAATGGGTAGGTGCCCGAGTGGCTAAAGGGGATGGACTGTAAATCCATTGGCGTAAGCCTACGGTGGTTCGAACCCACCCCTGCCCATTAAATAAATTGCGGGCATAGCTCAATGGTAGAGCTCCACCCTTCCAAGGTGGCTGTTGTGAGTTCGAATCTCATTGCCCGCTTGTTTATTTGTGCCCATGTAGCTCAGTTGGTAGAGCACATCCTTGGTAAGGATGAGGTCCACGGGTTCGAGTCCCGTCGTGGGCTTATTTACTGAAGAACTTAGATAAAAAGTAATTTGAATTTGTGATAAACAATATTAATTAAACAATCCACCATGTACTGAGAGGTTTCCATGTCAAAGGAAAAATTTGATCGTTCCAAACCACACGTTAATGTCGGTACGATCGGACACGTTGACCATGGTAAGACAACCTTAACAGCTGCTCTTACCCGTGTTTCTGCTGTCAGGGGTCTGGCCAAGTTTATCTCCTATGATGAAGTAGCTAAGGCATCTGAATCACAAGGTCGTCGCGATGACACAAAAATTCTGACAATCGCAACCTCGCATGTTGAGTACTCAACTGAAAATCGTCATTATGCACACGTTGACTGTCCGGGACATGCTGACTATGTAAAAAACATGATCACTGGTGCAGCACAAATGGACGGTGCAATTCTTGTTGTTAGCGCTGCTGATGGGCCTATGCCTCAGACACGTGAACACATTCTTCTTGCTCGTCAGGTCGGTGTTCCTTACATTGTTGTATTTCTAAATAAAGTTGATGTAGTTGATGATCCGGAATTGCTCGAACTCGTTGAGCTCGAAATCCGTGAACTTCTTTCTAAATATGAATTCCCTGGAGATGAGATTCCTATCATTCGTGGTAGTGCTATCGCAGCTCTTACAAATCCAGAAGATCCAGTGAAGGCAAAGCCAATCCTTGATCTTCTTGCAGCTATTGACTCTTACATTCCTACTCCACAACGTGAAGTTGACAAGCCTCTCCTTATGTCAGTTGAGGATGTCTTCTCAATCACTGGTCGTGGTACAGTTGCTACTGGTCGTGTAGAACGCGGTACAGTAAAAGTCGGCGATGAAGTAGAAATCGTTGGTTTGAAGCCAACTCGTAAATCCATTGTTACCGGTGTTGAAATGTTCCGTAAACTTCTTGATCAGGCTCAAGCAGGTGATAATATCGGTACTCTTCTTCGCGGTGTTGATAAAAATGATATTGAACGTGGTATGGTTTTGGCTAAACCTGGAACTATCACTCCACATAAAAAGTTTAAGGCCGAAGTTGTTGTGTTGTCAAAAGAAGAAGGTGGACGTCATACTCCATTCTTCAGTGGTTACCGTCCTCAGTTCTACTTCCGTACTACAGATGTTACCGGCAGTTTGAAGCTTGCAGAAGGTGTTGAGATGCTTATGCCTGGTGACAATTCTACATTGGAAGTTGAGTTGATTGCACCGGTCGCTATGGAAAAAGAGTTGCGTTTTGCAATTCGTGAAGGTGGTCGTACAGTCGGTGCTGGTGTTGTAACTGAAATTATTGAATAATATCCGTAAAAATCTTATAGAGCGAAAAAACTATTATGCCAAGAGAAAAAATAACGCTTGAGTGCACTTCTTGTAAGCAACGTAATTACGAGACTACTAAGAACAAACGAAAGCATTCCGGGAGAGTGGAGTTTAAAAAATATTGCCCATTCGAACGGAAACGCACGGTGCATAAGGAAGCGAAATAAGTACTGCTGAATATTTTATATTTGGCAAACGGATTAGTCAAAACACAATCAATTAGGTCTGTAGCTCAATTGGTAGAGTAGCGGTCTCCAAAACCGTTGGTTGGGGGTTCGAGTCCCTCCAGGCCTGTTAAAGTGATGTTTTTGAAATGCAGAAGATAATACAATACTTAAAAGATGTTCGTTCTGAGTTGATCAAAGTTAGTTGGCCAACAAAGAATGAAGTTTCTGGAGCTACAATACTCGTTATTATTCTGAGTATTGCTATTTCAATTTTTGTGTATGCCTGCGATAAAGCTTTGTTGTTTATCGTCGGGTTATTTCTCAAATCCGGTTTGTAATTAGAGGCTTTCGATGGCTGCACGTTGGTATGTCGTTCATACATATTCTGGACAGGAAGGTAAGGTATTCACTTACCTTAATGAGCTCATTCAATCTGGAGAGATGGGTGAACAGATTAAACAGGTTCTGATGCCTACACAGGATGTAGTTCAGGTTAAAAACGGTAAAAAGTTGAAAACAACTCGCAAGTTTTTTCCCAGCTATGTTCTAGTGGAAATGGAATTATCTAAAGAAACAATTCAAGCAGTACGTAACGGTACCTTGAGTGTTACTGGATTTGTTGGTGGGAACAAAACGTGAGCATAACTGAACCAGTAGGTGGCAAAA
>CAVTJU010000010.1:0-17098 GCA_963735155.1 uncultured Fibrobacteraceae bacterium
TGTATCGAAGGACACTTATCAGGACATTTGATGCCGGCCAGCTTGGCCTATCCATAAATAATACTCAGGAGCGAGTGCTGATGGTGATCTTAAAGATGCCGGAACTGAAAATGAAGGATTTGAGCGAACAAGTAGGACTTGAAAAAAGTACTCTGACACGAGTGATTGATTCTCTTATCGAAGAGGGGCTTGTGGCAAGGTGCAATGACATGCAAGACCGACGAAAGATCAACTGCAGCTTGACTGAAAAAGGTTTGCTATTGGCTGGGAAAATTGAAAAACTTATGGCACAACACATTGAGAATTGTTTTTCACAATTATCAAAAGAGGGTAGGGGTATGCTTATGCGAAATTTAAAAAGTGCTATTGACACATTATCAATACATGTGAAAGAATGAATTTTCGAAAAATAAGGGAGGCCCGGTGAATACAACTGATATTTTTGAAAGAGTGGATTTCAGTAGCTCTCCGAATATCAAAAGAGAATATGAATGCTGCAAGTTTATTAATTGTAATTTCTCGAACACAGATTTAACAGATACCATATTTGTGGAATGTGAATTTAGCGATTGTAATTTAGTTATGGCTGCATTTAATAGAACGACCCTTAGAGATATTACATTCAAGAATTGTAAAATGCTGGGATTGCATTTTGAAAATTGTAACCAATTAGATCTGTCAGTCGATTTTGAAAACTGCAATCTTAATAGTTCTTCTTTTTACCAGGTAATTTTGAAGAAAAAGAATTTCAAAAAATTGAAACTTAATGAAGTTGATTTCACTGGAAGTGATTTACGCGGTTCGATCTTTGATGAGTGTGATTTTACAAATGCAGTGTTCAATTCTACAAATCTCGAGAAAGTTGATTTTCGTACCTCATTTAATTATTCGATTAATCCGGAAATAAATCGAGTAAAGAAGGCTCGCTTTTCGCTCAATGGAATAGCGGGATTACTGGAAAAATATGATATTGAAATTGAATAATCTAAAAATGTTAATGTAAATGCAGAGCGTTGATTGAGTATGCGGATTTCAAAGGTGACCTGATAAAAGAGCCCAAAAAAGCAGTCCGTCCCTTTTGCTCCGTTTAAGGATGAATTTGCCTATTTCTTATCTGCTATGTGGAACAACATGTCCACACTTTTATATCAAAAAGCAAAGTAAAAGAATGAAATCCCATGGTATTTCTATTATGTTATCCCAATAAGGGATAAGAGCATCTAAGCCGTCCCTTATTAGGCAATATGATCTAAATAAATTAACCAATGATCAATACCTACAATTAATTCTTATGCAATAAAAAAGGAGATGCTATGAGAAGGGGATCAATTGTATTTACCATATCAGCAGTTATTTGCTGCTTTTATCCAGTTTTGCACAAATGGGGAATTAACAATGGAATAAAACCGTTATCAGTTACCGACAGGTATGACACATGCTACTATTACATAATTTAATGTATGTCGATATTGGATATAATATTTATCTTCCACCAAATTATAATAAGAACCACCGACCGGTATCCGCTTGTCGAACATGGCATGGGGGGTAATGAAGGTTCAAATTGTGGAAATTATGGAAGCGTTCTGCAGAACGGAATTAACAGTAAGCGTATCCCTCGTTGTTATTGTGGTGTTCGTCAATGGCAGAGGAAGTACATTTTCATAGCGATTCAAAAAGATTAGTACAGTCAAATGCTAATTATCTATCATTAAAGAACTCATTCCGAAAATTGATGAAACCTATCGTACAAAAGTCATTCTAATCAGCGTGCAATAGAGGGAATGTCAATGGGGGGATTTGGTACCCTTATGCTTGGATTGATATTAATATAGTTTGTGGGAGTCTTGGAACCTGACGATGCCGCTCGTGAGCCGGGATACCCTCAGCCAGCAGACATTTGATCAATCGATTCCGAAAGGAATTTTTGGCAGTGACAGACAGTATTTCAACGAAAACAGCTATCCATTTACTTTTGCAAAAAAGAATGCGGAAACAATCAAGTCATTAGGAATTAAAGTCCGTATGATAACTGGTGATAACGATTTTACGATGGGACCACTTTATAATTACAATTGTGCTATGAGAGATACCCTGAAAAAGTTAAATATTGATCTGGTGGAATTTAAAATCATTAAGGGAGGCACTCATGGTTCCGGCATGAATGCAACAACTATTAAGGAAAATATGATCCTTCATACAACAAATTTCAAAAATGCAACACCGGTTTCCAATCCATCCATTTCATTACATCAGAAAAACAATATGCATTCTAATTCTGTTACGATATCCAAAATATCTTCATTTCACCTTCCAGGTCAATGGCACAATTCAATTGATGCTGCTACGTTGTATGACTTGAAAGGAAGAAATCTTGGTCGAATACCTATGAGTGGTACTAAATGTATTGAAGACAAAATGGCACAAAATAAGTTTAGTTCTGGTGTTTACATGTTAAAGAATGGAAAGTAACGAGCAATTCTATAATTAATTAAAGATTAAATCTTTACTCAGACGAATAATCGTTCATGGTTCCTGTACTGATTAAAATCAGGCTTCGAACCATGAATGTTATTCAACTTATTTCAAAAGCTAAATTCACTTGATCACACAATCCTCTTAATTATATCGTAAGTTCTTCTCTTTATTACTGATTGCATACACAATGATACTTGAGGTAATGTATCACTCTGTCTGTTCGCGCCCAAAAAGTTCATCCCACTTATGTTATTTCACACTGAGTTTGCCTGACTCTTTTGCTGAATTCATAATCTCTTTTTTACTATAGAAAAGGATCATCAAATTTAATGTAAATAGAAGCGAAAGAATTATTTTCCTCAAAACTAATCATTGCTGGAAACATGCGTGCTCATTGTACAATTATATTATCAATTGTTTAAGAGTCGTGAAGAAAGGGACATTCCAGGCAGGTTGGTGGAAACCTTTTTTCTGTGTTTATAAGAAACTATTTTTTCTGCAAACGATTATTCAACAGACTATAACAGAGGAGGATCAAAATCTTTGGATATGATTTTGATTGGGTGATAATGTGGTGTCTTCTGGTCATATTTCTGGCTATTATGGTGATTCTTTTTTTTCGGAACCGGAAACTGATGAACCAAATAAAAATCCTTGAAGAAGCCAAAGATGAGTCAAGTGACAATCAGGAGGCAATTAATTATAAAAATGCTATTCTTGAAGCTCAGCTGAATTCTACGACAGATGGAATGATTATTGTCGATGAAGCAGGAAAACGAATTCTTCAGAACAAGCGCGTATCTGAGATATGGAAAATCCCTGACCATGTACAGTCTAGTACTGATTCGAAACAACAGCTTCGCTATGTTAAGCAAATGACAAATAATCCCAAACAGTTTGCTGAACACGTTGAGTATCTCATTACTCACTCAGATGCTGCCTATCGTGATATAATTGAATTAAATGATGGTACTGTGCTTGAAAGATACACTGGGCCTGTGGTAGGTAAAGATGGAAAGAACTATGGCAGAATCTGGACATTTCATGATGTAACTGAGTATAAAAAAGTAGAGCGGCTCCTTGCGGCAGAAAAAGAATTCCTTTCAATAACTCTTCAATGTATAGGCGATGGTGTTATTACCACTGATACAGATGGTAAAATTCTCATGATCAACAATGTTGCCCAAAATCTGACAGGATGGGAATCAAAAGAGGCAATTGGACAACCTTTTGATAAAATTTTCAGTATTATAAATGAAATAACTCGTCAGGCATGCGAGTCCTCTGTATCGAAAGTACTCAAAACCGGTGAAACTGTTGAACTGGCAAATTACTCTGTTCTTTTGTCAAAAAATGGAACTGAAATTATAATTGCTGATAGCGCCGCTCCAATAAAAAGCGATGAAGGCAACATAATAGGGGTGATTTTAGTTTTCCGGGACATGACTGAAAAATTGAAACTTCAGAATTCAATGCAAAAGACTCAAAAACTCGAGTCTCTTGGTGTGCTCGCAGGAGGTATTGCCCACGATTTTAATAATTTACTTTGTGGAATATTTGGGTTTCTGGAGATCGCTAAAATCAGCGCTATTGATGGTAAGATCGATCTTGTAATAGAGTATCTGAATGACTCAATTAAAGTTTTTGAACGCGCACGTGCACTGACTCAGCAGCTCTTGACTTTTTCAAGGGGTGGTGTGCCAGTTTTAAAGACTATCAGCTTTGAACCACTTATCAGAAGATGCACTCAATTTGCACTATGCGGATCAAATATTGAATGTGAATTTACGATTGAAACAGGACTCTGGCCATGTGATTGTGATGAACATCAGATGGAGCAGGTAATTGATAACCTGATTATCAACGCAAAACAGGCTATGGCAGATGGGGGAATTATCGAAGTATCGGCTGCTAATTTCACCATTAAATCTGGAAAAAGTAAAGTTCATTCGGATGGTAACAGGTATATCGAAATCTCAATAAAAGATAATGGAATCGGTATTTCTAAGGAATCTCTGAATAAAATCTTTGATCCGTTTTTTTCAACAAAAGAGAAAGGACATGGTCTCGGACTGGCAACTGTATTTTCAATAATCAAGAGGCATAACGGTTGGATAGATGTAGAATCAGAACTGGGGAAAGGATCTGTTTTCCATGTTTTTCTTCCAGCATCTTCAAATTCTGTTGAAACAAACGATCTCGATCCGGTGGCTAATTTCAGCGGAAGCGGCACTGTTCTTATCATGGATGATGAAGAGTTTATTCTCAAAGTGATTAATCAGATGCTTGTGACAATGGGCTTTACATGTGTGCAAGCCGGAAGTGGGCAAGAGGCATTGGATCTGTTTGCAGACGCAGAAAAAAATGGACAACAATTCACTGCGTGTATACTTGACTTAACTGTCCCCGGAGGGATGGGAGGTAAAGAGATCGTCCTTCAAATGCGCAAGGTCAGACCCGACGCGGTTATCTTTGCAGCAAGCGGATATTCAGATGATCCTGTAGTCGCCAGACCTTTTGATCATGGCTTCTCTGGCAGTATCGTCAAGCCGTTTAAAATGACAGAATTATCTTTTCTTCTGCAAAAATGGCTGATTAAGAAAGGTTGAATATAAAGTAAAGGTCTTCTGCTCAGAGTACTATTTAAAATCATCGTATCAGGAAATTGAAGTCACACAATCAGAATGCAAATTGAATATTTGTTCTTACAGGTGTGAGCATAATGCACTTACGATGATCTTATATCATTTAAAAAGGAACGCAAATGTATCGATCATTTTTCTTTGTATGTAGCTTTTTATTCTGTGTATCTTCTCAAGTTCTGTCGATATCTCAGGATTCTTTGAAAAATCTTATGGTTAACGGTTCACCTTACGATTTTCTTTTGATTGATGTTCGTAACGAATCAGAACTTTCATCAATGATCGGTAACGATATTTGTAAACCCTACAACCTGCCATGGCCGACACAGTTTCAGGCTGAGTGTGGAAAAATAGGAAAGGAACAGGTTGTAATCATATACTGTGCTTCAGGAAGAAGAGCTCAAAGTGCTGCTGATTATCTTCAGTCACTTGAGTTTAAGACTGTATATACAGCAGGTGCCATAAGCAGCTGGATGGGACCAACAGTTACTAAAAGCAAAGCACTACCAGTTGACAGTTTGCCCAGACCATCAATGAGAGGGACAATTACATCTATTACTTTTAAAACTCCGGTTCGACAAAACAGAACCGCTGTGGTTAAAACTTATATTCCCAATACTTTTACAAGGTTGTATGTAAAAAGAGGGCAGACTCTTTACAATTTAATTGGAAGAGAAAAATGGGTAAAATAATTTCACACCACATCAATTCTTAGATAGGCAACATAGTATTATTTTAACGGCTTAAAATGCTTATTTAATAAGTCTGAAAGGTTTTCAAGCGCGAATGGTTTACGGATACTATCAGTAAATCCAAAATCAGCAGGTCGTGCAATAACCGGATCCTCTGAATAGCCGCTCGAAGCAAAAACCGGCATTTCAGGAGCGAATCGCCGTAACTTAACAATTGCTTCTCTGCCGCCCATACCGCCAGGGATTGTCAGATCAAAAAATGCACAGTGAATGTGCTCGCCTTTTTCTTTCGCTTCTTCACAAAGTCGCAAAGCTTCTTCACCATCTCTTGCTTCTATAATTGTATATCCCATATCTCTGAGCATTTCACCAGCGATCTCTCGGACTAAATCTTCATCATCCATTAGCAATATTTTGCCGTTGCCGGTATGCTGCAAAGAGGAGACTATGCCATTGACTAGTGAGCATTCATTTTGTGATGCCGGTAGGTAGATATGAAAAGTACTTCCTTTACCTGGTATGGATTCTACATCAATACAGCCGTCGTGTTTCTGAATAATTGAATAGCAAGTTGCAAGACCTAATCCATTGCCCATTTGCTTAGTTGTGAAGAAAGGATCGAAAATTCTCTTTAGTATTTCCTGAGGTATTCCTACTCCGGTATCTGCAATTGAGATTTTAACATAGTTCCCACCCCTGATCGATGGGAAGATCCAGTTCCTGAACAGTTATATTATCAGCGCTGATATAGATCTTGCCTCCTAAAGGCATTGCTTCAAGAGCATTAATCATAATATTATCAAGAACCTGTCCGATCTGATTCTCATCAAAATCACAGAGCCAGAGGTCCTGAAGCGATATCAAATTCACAACTGACATTAGAGCCTGAAAGCACAAACACAACATTCTCTTTAATCAACATATCCTAAATTGCCGGTTTTTCTCTTGGGTGCACCACCTTTTGAAAAGGTTAGAAGCTGCTGAGTAAGAGCCCTTGCGCGATTAAAGACCGTCAGCGCTCTATCAAGGTACTTTGTAACAGTTTTATTATCGGTACTTACCTTGCGCGCCATTTCCATGAAGCCAAAAATTCCACTTAAAAGGTTATTGAAATCATGCGCAATACCGCCTGCAAGAACCCCAAGAGAATCCAGCTTGTCAATGCGCTGCATATTATCAAGCATTTTCTGTTTTTCTGTTGTGTCACGAAAAACAAGAACAACCCCGATTGTCTCACCATTTGAATTTTTAATTGGAGCACCACTATCGGAGATAACCCGTTCGATACCATTGCGCGAAATAAGAAGAGTATGATTTGCCAATTCGACAATCTGTCCGGTTGAAAGTACTTTTTTCACTGGATTCTCACAAAGACTGCGGGTGATTTCATTGACAATAATAAAGACGAGTTGCAAGTGGTTTGCCTTGAGCTTCATGTTGCTGCCAGCCGGTAAGTTCTTCGGCTACTTTATTCATGATAACAATATTACCCCGGATATCAGTGGTTATTACACCATCGCCAATGCTGCGAAGAGTAACAGACAGAAGTTCTTTTTCTGCAGCGATATTAGCTTCAGCTAACTTACGCTCGGTGATATCGCGGAATGCCCAGATTCTGCCATAGTATATGTCCATCTTTACCAAGGACAGGAGCTGAATACCGGTCAAGAATAGTGCCGTCAATTAATTCTACTTCATCACGGCTTGTCTCGTCAGGGTTATGGTAAAGATAAATAACTTTCTCAACAAACTCTTCAGGGTTTTTAGTCATATACTGTACATGTTGAACCTGCACCTGGTCATCCGGATTGTCTACTATGTGTTGCGGAATTTTCCAGAGGTCAATGGTTCTCTGGTTCTGAATAACTTTTTTCCCTTGGCTATCAACTACCAGAATACCTTCAATACGAGGAATTCAGCTGTGCTTCAAGAAGCGCGGTTTTTTGACGTAAAGCTTCTTCGACCCGCTTGCGTTCGAGTGACATCCCGAAATGTCCAGATCCTTCCATAATAATGCCCATCTACGCCAACAACCGGCGCTGAATACCGGTCAAGAACTGTTCCATCAACAAGTTCGAGTTCATCACGGTTGGTTCTATCGGAGTTTCCAATGAGATGAGAAATATTTTGCTTAAATAACTCTGGATTTTTAGCCATCTTTCTAATATGCTCTTGGCGCCCAGGGATATTGCAATTGCCTACTAACTCTGGAGGTATTTTCCAAAGGTCGATTGTCCGCTGATTCTCGATAAGCTTTTGACCATGCTCATCCATAACCATAATGCCTTCGAGAGTTGAATTCAGCAGAGCCTCAAGAAGCGCTGTTTTTTGCCGTAATGCTTCTTCATTACGTTTGCGTTTTGTAATATCACGAAATGCCCAGATCCTGCCATAGTTGTGACCATCTTTACCAATAACTGGTGCTGAATAACGATCGAGAACAGTACCATCAATCAATTCTACCTCATCACGGCTTGTTTCATCCGGATTATGATAGAGATGGATAATCTTATTGACAAAGTGCTGGGGATCTTTTGTCACTTGCTGAACATGCTGGACTTGTGTCTGATCATCGGGATCATCTACAATGTGTTGAGGAATTTTCCAGAGGTCAATAGTGCGCTGATTCTGAAGTATCTTTTTCCCTTGCCTATCAACAATCAGGATTCCCTCAATGGAAGCATTTAATTGTGCTTCGAGAAGCTCGGTTTTAAAATGCAGAGCTTTTTCATTCTGCTTGCGCTCATTTATTAGGTCAATTGTCGCTATAAAATAGCCCTTTTCAGGACTGTGCGCAGAAATTGAAAACCACAGATTCAAAGCGTTTATATAAATTTCACCTTTTTCTATTTTCTCATTCGATGCCACTTTTCCCAACATTTCCAATAATTCAGGATCTGATGAGTGAATTCCGGGAATGAGTTCAGATATCACTTTTTTACTTGCGTTTTTTAATCCGGTCAGTGATTCAAATGCGGTATTTACAAAGATAAATTCACAATCCTGAGGACTATCATCCTTGTAGATCATTTTGCAGTATGCAATACCAATTGGCATTGCAGCAAACATCGGTTGAAGAAAATCTTTACATAAATTATTTATTCGGTCGTTGTTTACAGTGGTATTAATTGCATTTGATGGCTCTTGGTGTTTCATTCTTATCCATACTGAAAAGGTGGTAAAATGTGTGTTGAGTAGACATAGGGATTCAATTTTGTAATAACAATTAAATTAATTTGAAATGTTGATGAATTCTTTAATACAAACGGTAAAAGATAGATTCAGGCATAGGTATTAGTCAATGAGAAAAGTTTCCAATGTATAATTTTAGACAATAGAACATCATCAGCATTAATCTATTGGACTCTGGATACATTCAGTGTATTCTATCGGCCTTGGCACATAAAACTCCGGTCTTGCTAAATACATATAAAACTGGAAATGGGTTTGAGATTGATAATAACTACTTTCCATTAATGCGAAGGGCTAATTGGAAGAGTTTTGATTAAAAAATCGTCTATCTCGACACCGCTATCTTAACTCTTCTTTCAGCGTTTTCACCATCGTAGTATTTGGTTTTGATTATCACCAGATATGTCCCATTGCCAACAATTCTTTTGTTTCTGTTTCTGATATCCCAGTATATTCCGTAGACTCCAGAAGTTCCGGAAGCTTTTAGTGGAAGATTCTGCGCGACAAGGTTTGCTGTTGCATCATAGATATCGGCGCAGCCATAACTATCCGTTCCGGGGATAAGTTGAAGCGGAATTCTGGAATAGAGCCCAATGAGCGCACCTGATGTGTTATCTCCGATTATCGATGAATAGGCTTTACGGATTTGACTGCTGAATGGAATATCGGGGGATGCTGGTGAGGGAAATCCTGTTACCTGAATACTCGATTTACGATCGATTACAACTTTCACTTTCACAGCAGAACCCGGATGATTATCCTCTGGATCTGTCACATTTATGCTCCTCACTTTAAATCCAATACTGTCATTCTGTTGCTTAGAGATACTGGATATGTTTACAAGAATCTTTACAGAACTTATATACTGATTACTGCAGGTCCCGCTATATAATGATCCTTTTATCAAATTTACACCTTCACTTGTATATACAAATGAACTTTCAGGAGGTACACTTAGCAAATCTGTGCAAAGTATCGGTGAATTGAATTTAACTACCATTGTATCTTTTCCGTTAATATCGGTATTAGGTCTTATTATCGCAGATGTCACCTTCGGACCAGTACCATCTGTACGGTTTATCATGTTTGTTGTTATTTTTATACAGCTTTTCGTCGTGTGTCTCTCTGCATAGAAAAAATCAAATGAGTATACTTCACCTTCAACAAGCCCAAGCGCAGGACCTATGCTGTCCATCTTTACAGTACCGCTTTGAGAAGTGTGAATACCTCCCAGATCAAGTACAAGTCTTTTATCTACAAATGCCCAAACATCATCATCACCAAGGAAATCAAATCTTAATCCTTTTTTGAAAGTAAAAAATGTGTGAAGTTCCATTGTAAATGAGTAGTTATGCTGATAACCTGCAGGCTCGTTGCCGAAACCTCTCTTGTCGATCCAGAAGAACTCAGAAGTACCGTTTGCACCGCTTCTTTCGAACTGATAGATACTGTCTTTTGTATGAAGAAAAGGAAGCGAATCGGTTATAACTACATTTTTAAAAGCTGTATCATAAGCAACTTTAGCCGTACGATCATATTCTCCTGACGGCCCGGTGTAAACAGGAATTTTGTAATCACCAGCTGCCCACGGCTTGAACCATTTGTGAATATATGTACTGAAAAAAATATTTGATCCAACAATTGGTTTTCTTTCTGAGTTTAGTGTATCCATCACCATACCTTTATAAACACCGCCGTTATCATCAGGATTGAACTCCGGATTACTTCCATCAGCATGGAAATCATAAAACGTTACCTTGACCCACATTGTATCTCTGATATCAGTCTGGGCTAGTGCAATCAATTTTAAACTGAACATAATCAGGATCATAAATGCAATGCGTAAATTGATTTTCATAACTTTACCTCTGTACGTCAACAGAATTGAATAAAGATTTCATAAAAAAATTATTTTTTTACAATAACAAGTACTCTGCGATTCTTACGTTTATTTTCTTTTGTATCATTGGGAGCAATAGGTCTGGTATCACCATACCCTATGGCAGTAAACAAATTTTCCGGAAGTTTCTCTGTCTGTACAAAGAAATCTTTTACCGCCTGACATCGAGCCTGTGATAATGTTTTATTGTCTTCAAATTTTTCTTTTAATTTACCGGTAATAGGATCATTATCGGTATGGCCTTCAATTACCACCGGATGATCAGGGTAGTGCCTGAGAAAAGCAGTTATTTCTCTGAGAACAGGAATCGCATCCAGGGGAAGTTCTGCACTGCCTGAAGCGAAATTGACAGCAACCTGTGATGCTGTTATGCGGATATATTCTTTCTCCTCTTCAACATTGATACCGTGAATTTTTCTGAGTTTGTCTATGAGAGCCGGGGCAGATGTATCACGAATCTGCTTTTTCCATAAGTCCTTGCGGTTTTTCCCGAAACTCCAGAAAAGATAAAATGTATGCGATGATGCCAGATCGCCTTCAGTTTTGATATTATACTGATAAAAAGCCGTCACAGAACCATAATTCTTTGAAAGAGGCGTTTCTGATTCCTGCAGCAAGTCCCCAGTATTCAAGTGCCCGTTCATCAAATCCGAGTTGTCCGAATACACCAAACGTATTTCATGATCCAGTATCCGGCTCTTCCAGATACACCCCATTCAAGATCCTTTACAGAAGCTCTGAGATCTCCGTTAGCCTTGAAATGCTTCCAATCGGGCCCAGAAATCCCGAAGATCTATATCAATACCTGTTTCGATCGACTTTTCGCTAAAATCTGCTATCCACGAAGCCTTTAAATCACGGGAATAGGGAATATTATCGTTGTCAGCCGCAACCGGGATCAGATTGATTGTTGATAATCCGATCAGATGGTTCTGCATATCGTTAAGAGCAAAAATTCTCCATGTAACACCCAGATCTATTCCCATACCGGTCTGTGGTTGACCGAAGTTGGTCTGGTGAGCTACTGTTATATTTATGCCTGTACTTAGACGTTGCCAGGGTATAAGCGAATAGCTTAAAATTCCGAAAAAGTTTTTATTACTGATTGTAGAACCACTTGTCACCAGACGGTTTGCAGTCTCATCAAATCGGGAAGTTTCTACTGTTCCATCATTTTCCATAATAAGCGATACACCGGCAGCTTGTCTTAAAAGAATCGGTGCTGCTAAACCAATTTCACTGAGAGTATATGCCCCCTGAAGAACCGGTGAAATTGCTGCTCTTAAAGTCATATTATTGATTTCTGAAAGGTAAGCTGGATTATTCAGCGGCGACTGATACCACATTAGGTCTCGCCATCTGCTGCTCAGAAGAAATTCTCCGGGTAGACCATCCCCTGGAGCTTCTGTCTTTAATAAAAAAAGACATAGCAGTAGTACAGGGATGTCTCGATAGAAGAATCGCAAAATCATATTCAACTTTCTAAGTACAGTTTCTAAATGATTCTAAAAGGTGCTGTTGAATGTAATGATTGAGAAGGGAAGACGATTGTCTTGTTTTAAGTATATAACTGTAGTGAGTGAAATTTCAGAAGAGATTTTTGAGCAAAATGAAATTCTATGTGAGAGAGGACTGTTGAACTGGAAGAATCAAAATAGAATCATCTATTAGAAACAATGAAATCGAACAGATTGATTATATTCTCCGGACACTGCATCTGTTCGAAAAATGAACACGTTATCAGAAAGAACCTATATACCCTTTTTTTTGAGAATATAAACACCTTGTGTAAACATATTCTTCATCAGCGAATGCATGTTTTTTTTAACCAGTTTACCTTCAATAGTATACGTATCATAGCTGTTATCAAGTGATTTATTTCCGTTAAGCAGAACAATTTTTTTAGCTTTGATAGATGCGCTTGTTTTCAACTGGCGTACGGGTAATTTCGTTACGCCGACAGTGCCATATTCAAAGGGACCGATGTCGGGTGCGCTTCCAGCATAGGGGAGACCTACATTCACACCTTTGTCAATGAGGTCGCTGCCGGTTTTAAGTCGTGCAAAATTATTCGTGGGCAGACTGCCGTTAGCTTGACGAGGCGCTTTCGCATCTGTTTCGGAAAGACTGATATAATCGTTAGTGTCTGCTGTAATGTTTGTAAGATCCCAACTGTTATTAGATAGTACTGAATTGGATGCGAATTCATAATTGTTTAATTTGGGAAATTTAATAGTGACGTTGTTTTTAAATATTGCTGCCGGATTCCCGGATGTCTCAAACATGAAATTATAGCCATTATTGAAACCAAGGCAATTGTAAATTATAACACCGCCACTATGACTGTTCTGGTCAAAACCTTTCACTGATGAGGAAATGTTGTTTCCAAAGGAAATACAGTTTTTGACAACATGAATACCTTTGGAAGAACCACCTGTACCATTTCCACCAAGTTTAATTCCGTTGCCATTACCTTGTACACTAAGGCTCGATTTATTAGCCCGGACTTTTCCAACAGCTATATTTTCTGTAAAATCTTCATCATGACCATTAAACCATGTCCAGCACGAGATAATCTCAACTGCAAAATCGGTTTCATAAAGATCCCAGCCATCATCAGAATTTCTCCATGATCTGCATCCATAAAACACATTGCCTTTTCCATTATGCATTTTACAGGCAAATCCATCTGCATTCCCGCCTTGCCCTGTAACATCATAGTTTAGATAGGAATCACAATTTTTGATCAGATTGTATGAACAGTAGGAACCATCATTTTCAGAAATCCCAGGGTGTGTATCAGAAAATTTATGTCCGAATCCAAGCTGGATTCCGGAATCAAAGTTGTGGTGCAATACGCAACGCTCAATTGTATTATGGCTTCCTTCGATTTTAATACCATTATCACCAGCCCAACATATTTCTAAACCCAAAATATAGTAGTAGTCTCCAGTGAGGAGAATACCTCTGCTTGCATCGGCAAGTGGCTGTTTTGAATAATCTAAAACAGGTTTGGCTCCATCTACGACTTTTATTGTTATAAGGCTGCTTTCTATTCCTTTTTGGCTTAAGTTAATCGTACGGTTTACATTGTAAGTTCCGTTTTGAAGAATGAGAACATCACCTGCTATAAGAGATTCCATTGCTGTTGCAAGGTCTTCAGATGGTGAAATTGTAAGGTCTTTTGCTGATGAAAAGCTGATGGTGCAAGCGACTATTCCTGTTAGAAGTAATAATCGTTTATGCATAGAGAACTCCTGTTTGAGATTTATTCAATCTTTAAGTATAATAATTAGCAATAAAATTGTAATCATAAATATAAACAATATCATCTTTAAAAGCTTGAAAATAAAAATTAGAACTGTTGATACACATTTCTTCTAAGAGAAAATACCAATAATATGTAACCATTTGGTTCCGAAAATTAGAAAATAAGTTTAGTATAAGCGAGAGGCTTTTGAACGAACAGTGTAGTGATTGAAAATTCTACATTTGTAAAGTTATGGTGAGTATCTATTTCTTTAGTAAAAGCAATGTTCCCGTAATTATTGCAATTACCGAGAGTATAGACGATGAAACAGGAAGGCTGGTTAATTTTACCAGGCCGGATGCTATTAACCAGATACTTAAAAATAGACCGCCAAGATTGTGGTTAAACTTACTTTTAATACCATCCACAAAAATCAGTATTCCTGCAATCAGGCTGAGGACAAGCAACAGACTGGCTGATCCAGAAAAATGAATGTTTAATAGAGAGATTAGCCCGGAGAGTATAAGCCATACACTTAATAAGATATATCCCCAGTAACCCATAGAGCCTCCTGTTTTAAGGATAATTTTTTTGAAGCCAGGATGATTTTAATATTATAAATATTGGCAGATTACTTTTTCAAAAATTTATAGCTGACAGCTGCTATTTAAGCAAACTCCGGGTTTGTTCGTAGTTGTAATCGCGGGAGACCAGCTTTTTTGTTATAATGCAATCAACCTGTTCCCAACTCTGAGGACCAGACTGAAAAAGAAATGGTAAGATAAATTTGAACAACTTGGTTAAACGGTTCTCTGAATTTTTTTATGCAGAGGTCAAATTCGATCGGCGATACTATCTTCTTCCCAGTTTTATCACCAGTTCCTCATCCTTTATTGTTAACTCCTTCAGAAAAATTTTAGCTATCTTTTGTCTGAATTTTTTCTGGTCAAACTGGTAAACGGGAAACTCATCAAGACAGTTATCTGCAATGTTCTGTATGACATCTATAACTTTATTATTATCGGAAAAGCTTAAACCATTTACTTCTAATTTTTCTATATTTATATCGGCCAGATAAAAAGCCCCCTTACCCTGATTATACGCAATCCGTCCATTGACATCCAAATATCCATTGATTTCCTCTGTAAGAAAAATACCCTTATATTTCAACTTTATTCCAATATTCTGGTTTGTAAAATAAACATCCGGAGTATCAAGGGTGAATCTTGCGATGATCATGTTTTTATCAATGGGGAATTTTTTATTGATCTGCTCTTGTAAAGTAGACTTTGAAATAGTTATTGTCCTGTAGCTATGACACCCGGTTAGAGATAAAAATATAACAACAGATAATAAAACGATACTTCTTTTCATAATTGTCCTGATTCTCCCTTTAAAACTTTCTAATTCAAAAATACTTCAGGAATGGGCAGTTTCCAGTAGATTGAGATGAAAACAATACTTGTAGCAAAAAAATAATGGAGATTGTATAACTAATCAAAATTGTGCATGGTCCTTATGCTTACAGAATGAAAGTTGAGCCATCTTGAAATAAAATTGAATCGGCTGTTTCTTTCAGGTTGGGAGCGGTTGTCAAGACAAAATTTCTTTAAGATCGATTTCTCTAAAGGAAGTTATTACTCTGTAATTATATCTGGAATAATTATTATTGATGGAATTTACAATAATAATTTTCCCCGCCTTCGCATTTTCAGCTGCTTTTATTCCCGCAAATGAGTCTTCGAAAATGATAACGTTTTCTGAATTCAGTTTCATCTTTCTTGCTGCGATATTAAACATTTCCGGGTCTGGTTTACTCTTAATTTTCCCATTGCTATAAACAATATTGTCTTCGGTAAACCATTTTTTTAAATGGTACGTTTTTACATAAAAATCAACATTTTCTCTTAAGGACGATGTTGCTATTGCTATTGGGATCTTTCTTTCATTGCATTGTTCAAACAATTCAATACAACCATCAGATAGTTGTAAATTGTTTTCTATACATAATTTTCTGTATAATGATTCCTTTTCTTCTGATAATTGGTTAAACTCTAAATCGCTTAATTGTTTCTCAAACAAAATGCTGAAGATTTCATAATTACTTTTTCCATGTATTACTACATCTTTTTCTCTGTCGGATAACACAATATTATGGTTATCTAAAAAACGATCCCAGGCATAATTATGTAATTCTGTATCCCATAGAATAGTTCCATTAAAATCGAATATTATTCCGTTTGTCATTTTTTTCGCAACTACCCTTTTAATATTCTCGTCCTCTGACTTGAACTGTTTCAGGTTCAAAATTAACACATTCATATTACAAACGCAATTGCTACAATCTAAATTTCTTTATATTTATTTGGTATTATGTATTATTATGGATATAAGCAGCTATACCGGAAAGACATGTAAATTTATATGGGTTTCAGTGGTGAAATAATAGTTGAAAACGAGTGGATCAGAGGATTGATCATTATCAGACTATTTTAGATGCACAAAAAGAAATCTAAAATGAGTGACTTTTAACTTAGTTAGCTAATAAAAAATCTGAAATCAACAAACTTTTCTTAAAAGGTGCAAAAAGAAATCTGAAAGGTGCAAATCTCAATTAAAACATGCAAAAATTGTTTTAAATAGCACAAAAATTTCCTTAGAAGTATCAAAAAGATTTTTTTTAATGCAAAAATTTTCTTAGAAGTACCAAAAAGATTTTTTTTAATACAAAAATTTCCTTAGAAGTAGCAAAAAGATTTTTTTAAGTGCAAAAATTTCCTTAGGAGTATCAAAAAGATTTTAAAAATCATAAAATCTGATTTAGAACTTCATAAAAGATCCTAAAATGTAAAAAATACCTTTAAAAGCCCAGAGATGAATTATTGAATCAAAAGTTTTGAATCAAAAAACTGCAGAAGAATGCTGATAGTCGAAAACTTTATTA
>CAVTJU010000011.1:0-907101 GCA_963735155.1 uncultured Fibrobacteraceae bacterium
TTCATTCTGCTTGCGCTCATTTATTAGGTCAATTGTCGCTATAAAATAGCCCTTTTCAGGACTGTGCGCAGAAATTGAAAACCACAGATTCAAAGCGTTTATATAAATTTCACCTTTTTCTATTTTCTCATTCGATGCCACTTTTCCCAACATTTCCAATAATTCAGGATCTGATGAGTGAATTCCGGGAATGAGTTCAGATATCACTTTTTTACTTGCGTTTTTTAATCCGGTCAGTGATTCAAATGCGGTATTTACAAAGATAAATTCACAATCCTGAGGACTATCATCCTTGTAGATCATTTTGCAGTATGCAATACCAATTGGCATTGCAGCAAACATCGGTTGAAGAAAATCTTTACATAAATTATTTATTCGGTCGTTGTTTACAGTGGTATTAATTGCATTTGATGGCTCTTGGTGTTTCATTCTTATCCATACTGAAAAGGTGGTAAAATGTGTGTTGAGTAGACATAGGGATTCAATTTTGTAATAACAATTAAATTAATTTGAAATGTTGATGAATTCTTTAATACAAACGGTAAAAGATAGATTCAGGCATAGGTATTAGTCAATGAGAAAAGTTTCCAATGTATAATTTTAGACAATAGAACATCATCAGCATTAATCTATTGGACTCTGGATACATTCAGTGTATTCTATCGGCCTTGGCACATAAAACTCCGGTCTTGCTAAATACATATAAAACTGGAAATGGGTTTGAGATTGATAATAACTACTTTCCATTAATGCGAAGGGCTAATTGGAAGAGTTTTGATTAAAAAATCGTCTATCTGGACACCGCTATCTTTACTCTTCTTTCAACGTTTTCACCATCGTAATATTTGGTTTTGATTATCGCCAGATACGTTCCATTACCTACAATCCTTCTATTCCTGTTTCTGATATTCCAGTATATTCCGTAGGCTCCAGGAGTTCCGGAAGCTTTTAGTTGAAGATTGTGAGCGACAAGATTTGCTGTTGCATCATAGATATCGGCGCAGCCATAACTATCCGTTCCGCTGATAAGTTGAAGCGGAATTTTGGAATAGAGCCCAATGAGCACACCTGATGCATTATCTCCTATTATTGATGAATAGGCTTTCCGGATTTGATTGCTGAAGGGAATATCAGGTGATGCTGGTGAAGGAAATCCAGTAACCTGAATACTCGATTTACGATCGATTACAACTTTCACTTTCATAGCAGAAACCGGATGATTGTCCTCTGGATCTGTCACATTTATGCTGTTCACTTTAAACCCAATACTATCATTCTGTTGCTTAGTGATACTGGATATATTTATAAGAATTTTTACAGAACTTATATACTGTTTACTGCAGGTCCCGCTAAATAAAGATCCTTTTATTAAATTTACACCTTCACTTGTATATACAAATGAACTTTCAGGAGGTACTTGTAGCAGATCTGTGCAAAGTATCGGGGTACCGAAATTAACTACCATTGTATCTTTTCCGTTAATATCGGTATTAGGTCTTATTATCGCAGATGTCACTTTCGGACCAGTACCATCTGTACGGTTTATCATGTTTGTTGTTATTTTTATACAGCTTTTCGTCGTGTGTCTCTCTGCATAGAAAAAATCAAATGAGTATACTTCACCTTCAACAAGCCCAAGTGCAGGACCTATGCTGTCCAACTTTATAGTACCGCTTTGAGAAGCGTGAATACCTCCCAGATCAAGTACAAGTCTTTTATCTACAAAAGCCCAAACATCATCATCACCAAGGAAATCAAATCTTAATCCTTTTTTGAAAGTAAAAAATGTGTGAAGTTCCATTGTAAAATGAGTAGTTATGCTGATAACCCGCAGGCTCGTTGCCGAAACCTCTCTTATCAATCAAGAGAACTTAGAAGTACCATTTGTACCGCTCCTTTCAAACTGATAAATACTGTCTTTAGTAAGAAGAAAAGGAAGCGAATCGGTTATAACTACATTTTTAAAAGCTGTATCATAATCAACTTTAGCCGTATGATCATATTCTCCTGACGGCCCTTTGTAAACAGGAATTGTGTAATCACCAGCTGCCCACGGCTTGAACCATTTGTGAATATATGTACTGAAAAAAATATTTGATCCAACAATTGGTTTTCTTTCTGAGTTTAGTGTATCCATCACCATACCTTTATAAACACCGCCGTTATCATCAGGATTGAACTCCGGATTACTTCCATCAGCATGGAAATCATAAAACGTTACCTTGACCCACATTGTATCTCTGATATCAATCTGGGCTAGTGCAATCAATTTTAAACTGAACATAATCAGGATCATAAATGCAATGTGTGAATTAATTTTCATAACTTTACCTCTGTACGTCAACAGGATTGAATAATGATTTCATAAAAAAATTATTTTTTTATAATAACAAGTACTCTGCGATTCTTACGTTTATTATCTTTTGTATCATTGGGAGCAATAGGTCTGGAATCACCATAACCAATGGCAGTAAACAATTTTCCGAAAGTTTCTCAGTTTGTACAAAAAAATCTTTTACCGCCTGACATCGAGCCGTGATAATGTTTTGTTGTTTGCAAATTTTTCTTTTAATTTACCGGTTATAGGATCATTATCGGTATGGCCTTCAATTGTTACCGGATGATCAGGGTGGTGCCTGAGAAAAGCAGTGATCTCTCTGAGAACAGGAATCGCATCCAGGGGTAGCTCTGCACTACCCGAAGCGAAATTGACAGCAACTTGAGATGCTGTTATCCGGATATATTCCTTCTCCCTCTTCAACATTGACTCCGCGGACACTTCTGAGTTTGTCTATGAGAGCAGGGGCAGAAGTATCACGGATCTGCTTTTTCCATAAGTCCTTACGGTGCTTTCCGAAATTCCAGAAAAGATAAAAAGTATGCGAGGAAGCCAGATCGCCTTCAGTTTTGATATTATACTGATAAAAAGCCTTTACAGATCCATAGTTTTTTGAAAGAGGCGTTTTGATTCCTGCAGCAAAACCCCAGTATTCAAGTGCCCGTTCATCAAATCCGAGTTGTCCGAAAAAACCAAACGTATTTCTAATCCAGTATCCGGTTCTTCCAGATACACCCCATTCAAGCTCCTTTACAGAAGCTCTGAGATCTCCCTTGGCTTTGAATGCTTCCAATCGGGCCCAGAAATCCCGAAGATCTATATCAATGCCTGCTTCGATCGACTTTTCGCTAAAATCTGCTATCCATCGAAGCCTTTAAATCACGGGAATAGGGAATATTATCGTTGTCAGCCGCAACCGGGATCAGATTGATTGTTGATAATCCGATCAGATGGTTCTGCCTATCGTTAAGAGCTAAAATTCTCCATGTAACGCCCAGATCTATTCCCATACCGCTCTGCGGTTGACCGAAGTTGGTCTGGCGAGCTACTGTTACATTTATGCCTGTACTTAGCCTTTGCCAGGGTACAAGCGAATAGCTTAAAATTCCAAAAAAGTTTTTATTACTGATTGTAGAACCACTTGTCACCAGACGGTTTGCAGTCTCATCAAATCGGGAAGTTTCTACTGTTCCATCATTTTCCATAATAAGCGATACACCGGCAGATTGTCTTAAGAGAATCGGTGCTGCTAAACCAATTTCACTGAGAGTATATGCCCCCTGAAGAACCGGTGAAATTGCTGCTCTTAAAGTCATATTATTGATTTCTGAAAGGTAAGCAGGATTATTCAGCGGCGACTGATACCACATTAGGTCTCGCCATCTGCTGCTCAGAAGAAATTCTCCGGGTAAACCATCCCCTGGAGCTTCTGTCTTTAATAAAAAAAGACATAGCAGTAGTACAGGGATGTCTCGATAGAAGAATCGCAAAATCATATTCAACTTTCTAAGTACAGTTTCTAAATGATTTTAAAAGGTGCTGTTGAATGTAATGATTGAGAAGGGAAGACGATTGTCTTGTTTTAAGTATATAACTGTAGTGAGTGAAATTTCAGAAGAGATTTTTGAGCGAAACGAAATTTCTATGTGAGAGAGGACTGTTGAACTGGAAGAATCAAAATAGAATCATCTATTAGAAACAATGAAATCGAACAGATTGATTATATTCTCCGGACACTGCATCTGTTCGAAAAATGAACACGTTATCAGAAAGAACCTATATACCCTTTTTTTTGAGAATATAAACACCTTGTGTAAACATATTCTTCATCAGCGAATGCATGTTTTTTTTAACCAGTTTACCTTCAATAGTATACGTATCATAGCTGTTATCAAGTGATTTATTTCCGTTAAGCAGAACAATTTTTTTAGCTTTGATAGATGCGCTTGTTTTCAACTGGCGTACGGGTAATTTCGTTACGCCGACAGTGCCATATTCAAAGGGACCGATGTCGGGTGCGCTTCCAGCATAGGGGAGACCTACATTCACACCTTTGTCAATGAGGTCGCTGCCGGTTTTAAGTCGTGCAAAATTATTCGTGGGCAGACTGCCGTTAGCTTGACGAGGCGCTTTCGCATCTGTTTCGGAAAGACTGATATAATCGTTAGTGTCTGCTGTAATGTTTGTAAGATCCCAACTGTTATTAGATAGTACTGAATTGGATGCGAATTCATAATTGTTTAATTTGGGAAATTTAATAGTGACGTTGTTTTTAAATATTGCTGCCGGATTCCCGGATGTCTCAAACATGAAATTATAGCCATTATTGAAACCAAGGCAATTGTAAATTATAACACCGCCACTATGACTGTTCTGGTCAAAACCTTTCACTGATGAGGAAATGTTGTTTCCAAAGGAAATACAGTTTTTGACAACATGAATACCTTTGGAAGAACCACCTGTACCATTTCCACCAAGTTTAATTCCGTTGCCATTACCTTGTACACTAAGGCTCGATTTATTAGCCCGGACTTTTCCAACAGCTATATTTTCTGTAAAATCTTCATCATGACCATTAAACCATGTCCAGCACGAGATAATCTCAACTGCAAAATCGGTTTCATAAAGATCCCAGCCATCATCAGAATTTCTCCATGATCTGCATCCATAAAACACATTGCCTTTTCCATTATGCATTTTACAGGCAAATCCATCTGCATTCCCGCCTTGCCCTGTAACATCATAGTTTAGATAGGAATCACAATTTTTGATCAGATTGTATGAACAGTAGGAACCATCATTTTCAGAAATCCCAGGGTGTGTATCAGAAAATTTATGTCCGAATCCAAGCTGGATTCCGGAATCAAAGTTGTGGTGCAATACGCAACGCTCAATTGTATTATGGCTTCCTTCGATTTTAATACCATTATCACCAGCCCAACATATTTCTAAACCCAAAATATAGTAGTAGTCTCCAGTGAGGAGAATACCTCTGCTTGCATCGGCAAGTGGCTGTTTTGAATAATCTAAAACAGGTTTGGCTCCATCTACGACTTTTATTGTTATAAGGCTGCTTTCTATTCCTTTTTGGCTTAAGTTAATCGTACGGTTTACATTGTAAGTTCCGTTTTGAAGAATGAGAACATCACCTGCTATAAGAGATTCCATTGCTGTTGCAAGGTCTTCAGATGGTGAAATTGTAAGGTCTTTTGCTGATGAAAAGCTGATGGTGCAAGCGACTATTCCTGTTAGAAGTAATAATCGTTTATGCATAGAGAACTCCTGTTTGAGATTTATTCAATCTTTAAGTATAATAATTAGCAATAAAATTGTAATCATAAATATAAACAATATCATCTTTAAAAGCTTGAAAATAAAAATTAGAACTGTTGATACACATTTCTTCTAAGAGAAAATACCAATAATATGTAACCATTTGGTTCCGAAAATTAGAAAATAAGTTTAGTATAAGCGAGAGGCTTTTGAACGAACAGTGTAGTGATTGAAAATTCTACATTTGTAAAGTTATGGTGAGTATCTATTTCTTTAGTAAAAGCAATGTTCCCGTAATTATTGCAATTACCGAGAGTATAGACGATGAAACAGGAAGGCTGGTTAATTTTACCAGGCCGGATGCTATTAACCAGATACTTAAAAATAGACCGCCAAGATTGTGGTTAAACTTACTTTTAATACCATCCACAAAAATCAGTATTCCTGCAATCAGGCTGAGGACAAGCAACAGACTGGCTGATCCAGAAAAATGAATGTTTAATAGAGAGATTAGCCCGGAGAGTATAAGCCATACACTTAATAAGATATATCCCCAGTAACCCATAGAGCCTCCTGTTTTAAGGATAATTTTTTTGAAGCCAGGATGATTTTAATATTATAAATATTGGCAGATTACTTTTTCAAAAATTTATAGCTGACAGCTGCTATTTAAGCAAACTCCGGGTTTGTTCGTAGTTGTAATCGCGGGAGACCAGCTTTTTTGTTATAATGCAATCAACCTGTTCCCAACTCTGAGGACCAGACTGAAAAAGAAATGGTAAGATAAATTTGAACAACTTGGTTAAACGGTTCTCTGAATTTTTTTATGCAGAGGTCAAATTCGATCGGCGATACTATCTTCTTCCCAGTTTTATCACCAGTTCCTCATCCTTTATTGTTAACTCCTTCAGAAAAATTTTAGCTATCTTTTGTCTGAATTTTTTCTGGTCAAACTGGTAAACGGGAAACTCATCAAGACAGTTATCTGCAATGTTCTGTATGACATCTATAACTTTATTATTATCGGAAAAGCTTAAACCATTTACTTCTAATTTTTCTATATTTATATCGGCCAGATAAAAAGCCCCCTTACCCTGATTATACGCAATCCGTCCATTGACATCCAAATATCCATTGATTTCCTCTGTAAGAAAAATACCCTTATATTTCAACTTTATTCCAATATTCTGGTTTGTAAAATAAACATCCGGAGTATCAAGGGTGAATCTTGCGATGATCATGTTTTTATCAATGGGGAATTTTTTATTGATCTGCTCTTGTAAAGTAGACTTTGAAATAGTTATTGTCCTGTAGCTATGACACCCGGTTAGAGATAAAAATATAACAACAGATAATAAAACGATACTTCTTTTCATAATTGTCCTGATTCTCCCTTTAAAACTTTCTAATTCAAAAATACTTCAGGAATGGGCAGTTTCCAGTAGATTGAGATGAAAACAATACTTGTAGCAAAAAAATAATGGAGATTGTATAACTAATCAAAATTGTGCATGGTCCTTATGCTTACAGAATGAAAGTTGAGCCATCTTGAAATAAAATTGAATCGGCTGTTTCTTTCAGGTTGGGAGCGGTTGTCAAGACAAAATTTCTTTAAGATCGATTTCTCTAAAGGAAGTTATTACTCTGTAATTATATCTGGAATAATTATTATTGATGGAATTTACAATAATAATTTTCCCCGCCTTCGCATTTTCAGCTGCTTTTATTCCCGCAAATGAGTCTTCGAAAATGATAACGTTTTCTGAATTCAGTTTCATCTTTCTTGCTGCGATATTAAACATTTCCGGGTCTGGTTTACTCTTAATTTTCCCATTGCTATAAACAATATTGTCTTCGGTAAACCATTTTTTTAAATGGTACGTTTTTACATAAAAATCAACATTTTCTCTTAAGGACGATGTTGCTATTGCTATTGGGATCTTTCTTTCATTGCATTGTTCAAACAATTCAATACAACCATCAGATAGTTGTAAATTGTTTTCTATACATAATTTTCTGTATAATGATTCCTTTTCTTCTGATAATTGGTTAAACTCTAAATCGCTTAATTGTTTCTCAAACAAAATGCTGAAGATTTCATAATTACTTTTTCCATGTATTACTACATCTTTTTCTCTGTCGGATAACACAATATTATGGTTATCTAAAAAACGATCCCAGGCATAATTATGTAATTCTGTATCCCATAGAATAGTTCCATTAAAATCGAATATTATTCCGTTTGTCATTTTTTTCGCAACTACCCTTTTAATATTCTCGTCCTCTGACTTGAACTGTTTCAGGTTCAAAATTAACACATTCATATTACAAACGCAATTGCTACAATCTAAATTTCTTTATATTTATTTGGTATTATGTATTATTATGGATATAAGCAGCTATACCGGAAAGACATGTAAATTTATATGGGTTTCAGTGGTGAAATAATAGTTGAAAACGAGTGGATCAGAGGATTGATCATTATCAGACTATTTTAGATGCACAAAAAGAAATCTAAAATGAGTGACTTTTAACTTAGTTAGCTAATAAAAAATCTGAAATCAACAAACTTTTCTTAAAAGGTGCAAAAAGAAATCTGAAAGGTGCAAATCTCAATTAAAACATGCAAAAATTGTTTTAAATAGCACAAAAATTTCCTTAGAAGTATCAAAAAGATTTTTTTTAATGCAAAAATTTTCTTAGAAGTACCAAAAAGATTTTTTTTAATACAAAAATTTCCTTAGAAGTACCAAAAAGATTTTTTTAAGTGCAAAAATTTCCTTAGGAGTATCAAAAAGATTTTAAAAATCATAAAATCTGATTTAGAACTTCATAAAAGATCCTAAAATGTAAAAAATACCTTTAAAAGCCCAGAGATGAATTATTGAATCAAAAGTTTTGAATCAAAAAACTGCAGAAGAATGCTGATAGTCGAAAACTTTATTATGCAATCAACTTTAAAATTGCGCAATTTCCATTTCAGCACTACAAAAAGGAAACGTGAAATCTGCCAAATCCATGAACCTGAAGCTGACTACAACTACTAAATTTTCGATCAATTTATGAAACAAAAAACTATTTTCTAATTTGAACTATTAAAGATTATATATAAAAATTGAATAAAATCTGTTTTCACTCTTAAAAAAAGAAACATTATGAACTGCACAAGCACAGAACAATTAGATGAAATCACATCGTCCGCAGCAGAATCTCCCGATCTCTTTATCTCATCCAATGATGAAAAGACAATTTTTGAAAAAATTAGTCGTTTTTTTACCCTTCAAGGTAACCGGATAAAGAATGTCTATGAAGAAAATAAGATGGCAGTGCACAACCAGGGACATTATCTCTCAGTTGCTTCTCCGCAGGCGATTGCTAAAGAAGGTACTCTTTCCCTCTCTCTAATCATTTCTCCTTATGGTGCGGCGACAGGAATCATTGATGCAGGGTCACTCATTTTTTTAAATGACCACCCATTCCAAATGGCATCAATACCTTTTGTTTCAGTAGATGGATCATCTCCTCGTATGTTGACATCATATAGAACTGATAAATTCACAAGCCCGGATGATTTTCCTTTACCACAAAATTATTACTTCGATTCTATTTCATTAAAAAACGTTTCACTATCTCTGGCTACACCCATAGCGCAACTGCATTATCGGATCGGTAAAACTGAAGTGACACGAAGAATCATACCCCCTCTTTTTTCAAAAAAAAATCAGTTTATACCTGCAACTGTTGAACAATATGTTCTGAGTAATAAAAGTAAATCTGCTCAACAAATTACAATTGTAGTCCCGATGCCTTCATTGGTAAATTTAACAAAAAAGAACAGCCGGCCTTGCGAACAGGACTATACATTTTTAGGATACTCTGCTGCCAAAGGTCAGATCCATAAAAAGTTCTCTTATCAGGGAATCTCTGGTATCGAGATGGGGAGTACACAGTGTGCTGATAGAATGGTTATCGCGGTACCTCAATCTGAAGATATAAAGATTGATTTACAAGAAGCATTCAAAATGCGGACCTTCAAACAGGATCTGGTACTTAATCCTGATGGATCTTTTCACCATTCCAACGCTATTGAACCAGATAATGATTATGGAGCAGCTATCAGTATCACTGCCACGGTTATGCCAAATGAATCGATTTCTGTACCTGTAGTAAAGGTTTTGGATTTTCCCAATCAAAGATATACTGGCAATTCTTCTATTGAACGCAGGTATGTTATCGATTATCAGAATAAAGAGACTCGCGCAAAAGATTTAGCAGTCGATGCCCTTAATAATTTCCCGGAATGGTTCGGGCGGACATTGAAAATTCAGGAAAATATTTATGAATCTCTCGAATGCCAACCTATGTATAGAAATGATAAGGATAGTATACTTGTAGCTGAACGGTTGCTTTTAAATGAACTCAGTTATTTGTTGTCAAACGCATCCGTTGTGGATCAAAATGAACAGGCGCGATTCCTCGAGTGTTTCGATTATCCATTTAATAACTCTGCAGATGTTGACTTTTACTCTAAACTATTACTTTCTGTATTTCCGAAATTTGAACTTGATTTGTGTAAAAAGTTTATTGATTCAATAAATAAGAAAGATAATGAATTTCGCTTTTACAACAAATATGTTGGTAATCTTGTTCTGCAGCAGGAATACCTTGAAATGTTAAAAAAAGAGGGCCGTCAACCTGGTGCGGATATTCATATATATGCATCAAAAAAAGAAGACGGTTCTGTTTTTCATGATCTTGGATCATTAACTTTTGGTGATCCCTTACGTAACTGCTCTGAATATACATGGTTTAATACTTCCTATTGGGTTGACCTTTTTCCCAAATTAGCTCTTCGCGTACTTCGTAATGTCAAATACACCGGAAAAACTGACATCGTGATTGATAATTGGAAGACTCTCAAAAAGGGTTTTGATTATTTAATGAGTCTTGATTATGATAACGATGGAATCCCTGAAGGCAGGCCGGGTGAAGTAAGAAATACCTATGATAATATTCCTTTCGCAGGTGTTGATGCTTATGATGCGAATCTCTTTGTAGCATCTCTGAAAGCAATGATCAGAATGGCCGAAATCGCAAATGACTATACCGAAAAAGCGCGATTCGAATCTATTTACGAAAAAGCATTCAGAGTCTACGATTCACTCTGGTTTGAAACCGTTGATAAAAATGGAAATGAAATGGCATATTATCTCACCTGTACAGGTGTAAATGGAGAGGGAAGATGTACCGATGTGTTTACAGACCAGATCGTCGGCCTGTGGCAATGGATCGCCATGGGAGAAAAACCTTTCTTATCTGAAAATCGAGTACAACGTCTCTTAAAGACGATTTTTATCAACAATCGTACTCCAATGGGATGGGCAACTGCTCGAAAGCAAGACGGCTCACCTGTTGATTCTGATCAGGGTAAAGATGTATGGATTGCATCTAATTATGTTCTGGCCCAAATGCTTTCCTATTACGGCATGTATGATGAAAGTAAACAGATTTATAAAAAGATGGATGAGATTATCTTTGAACACGGCAATTCTTTAAATACCGCCGAAAGTGTTCGTCCCGAATACGAAAAACAGGAAGGCGAAAAGAAAACTCAGCCTCACTATATAGTAGCTAGTTATCCTCGCCCCGGTGCGGTATATGACCTTTTGTATCTTGAGTCAATCAAAAAAGAGTGGGGGAGAACTCCGGATGCTGAGTATATTGACACCGAAAGATTGCAGGCGATACGGAACGGAATTTTTATTGCGTAAATGAAAGAATCCAGAAAATCTGGATTCTTTCTAAAAAATTTGCTTCACCTTGATATTCAAATACATTTCAGTAACTTAACGTGTGAAAGTAATCTTTTTACTTATCGAAACACCTTCGCTCTCTACCTGCACTAAATACATACCGCCACTGGTTTTTAAACCCTGTGGTTGCCACACTAATTGATTCCCACTTTGCTGAGGAATCACTGAGGTTTTTGCAATAATACTTCCATCAATTCCGAAAAGTGTTAGTTTTACAGATGATTTAGGTAGTACCGCATAATTAATTATAACGCTTCGGTCCTGAGCTGCTTTTATGGAAAAAACGTTTCGATTCTGCTGCGCCGATAGCGAATTAATGGCTGATGTTGTTGGTGTCAATGTCAGCAATATGACGCTTTTCGATGGCACTTTAACAGTGAGGGTTTTGCCAGAAAGAGAATAATTTTCACTTGAGAATGTTTGAATATTGACCTGCTCCGGCTTATCGAAATCATTGAGCGCTGTTACCGCAGATGCAGTAATAACCTTTCCGGTTACTGAAGAGTAGCTCGAGGTGCCATCAAGCTGAATAGTGAGATTTTGGGCATTTGTAAGATCAGCATTGCTTATTGTAATGTTTACATTTTTTGTACTGTCAAGTGATGCTGAGGCCGTCAGATATGGGTAATTGAAGTTTGTACCTGATACGTTTTGATTAAAAGAAGCACTTTGCAGTGTAATAGGTATTTTCTTTGCATTCTGGTGAACTTTGAAAAGTTTGAATGCGTAATAAACAGGAGTTTTCACCATCTTGTTCTGATCAGCTTTATCGGTGAGAAAAATTGCCTGAATTACATTCACTGGTTGTGCTACACACGCCAGGTGAACCCGTTCACAGTAATTATTGAATGTGTTGAGATGGATTGCGCTAATGAGTGCATCACGTACTGTACTTTGGGAAAATGTATATCCTTGCGATGCAATTTCCTGGTACCAGGCACCCCATTCGTTAAACATCAAACCTGCTTTTTTGTCCGGATCATATTTGTTCATAGCATTGTCAAATGATTTAACAAAAGGCACAACATCATAAGCCATCTTTATTACTTCATGAAACTGGAATGTAGAATAATTAAAACTTGGACCAGCCAAATAGCTATCCCAGCTCTTAACCAAATATCTATGAACTGAAAACCCATCCACTGTACTTGCGCTGTTAACCTTGTATATTGCATCTACCCAGTTAGTCCCGCTAGCCCCCGCGCCAGCAATCCGTACCAAAGGCTTTCCTTCTATTGTAGGAACCGCAGCAACAAATCTTTTATATTGATCGGCAAATGCCTCAGGAGTGAGATTTCCACCACAACCCCAGGGTTCGTTTCCCATGCTCCAATATTTCACATGCCATTCCGGATGAGAACTGTTAGCATTTATGTAGTTTATCCATTGTTTCATCTCATCTGGCGTACCGGTCTTCAGATTTGCACAGATATAGGGTTCTGCATCGATAAGCTTGCAAAGCTGCATGTACTCATCGGTTCCCAAACCGTTTCTCATGTCTCCACCCGGTCTGCTGGTATAGGTGCCGGTACCATCTTTCCAATGATAATCGTCTGCAAAACATCCTCCCGGGAATTCTAAATTCGATATCCCGCAATCTTTTAGCCCTTCTATGATATCGTTTCTCATGCCATTAGTATTTGGAATGGATGAATTTCTGCCAACATAGATACCGGTGTAGATACCTCTGCCCCAGTTTTCCATGAGTGCTCCGTATATAGCTCTTTTTATCGTTGATTTTGCTGAATCAATAGAGAGCGTCAATGTATTCTGAGCCGATGCACTCGCAATGAATCCAGCTACCAGTATTGCAGAAAAAATTGTTTTCTTTCCGACTTTCATAAAACCGTGGTCCTTTCATTTCTAAATTACTGGACAATTATTAGGTTTATGTTTTCTCTAAAAAGAAGTGAATGTTTTAACTAATGCCATAAAAATTAATCACTCATCAATATCTTTAATTAAAACACTTTTTTCAATAATATAATAGTAAAAATGTCAAATGCAATTAATTCTGAGAATTAAGTGTTCTGATTATATAAGAATTCAGATCTATAGATAACAACTAATTTTTTCAAATACCTTAAGTGGACTTGAAGGGCCATGGAAGATCCACATGGTGCCTCTGCAAATCATCCAGGGAATGCTCAAAACTATTCTTATAAATCCAGTCTGATTTTTCTATTCAGTCGAGGGCTAACTCATTTTCACCAACATACGGATGTGGAATAAGGCCATTGCGGTAGAGATCAGAGTGAATGCAACCTGGAACAATTGCATTATATCAGGTTTCGGATTCCGATCTGCAAAAATGCCGGTTATCTGAAAGCGGAATTCGGTACATGTATCGTACTACTATTTTTTAAAGTGAAAAAGAATGAAAACTGACTATATAGAAAATATAAATCTTCAAAACCAATAGATCTTCTACTTTACAAATAATCGTTTTTCGATGTGGGCATTTTTTAAATGATCATTTACGGCAATCAGGTATACACCAGGGGAAATGTGGTATCTACTGAATATAAAATTCTCCGTATTGTTCCTTGTGTACTGATCATTAATTCTCTGCGTTGCTATCCATCTCCCATCAGGAGTGTAGATAGAAACTGTATTTCGATTGTGCATAGGGCTAATACTGTTTTTATGGTTGCGAACAGGCGTTGCTGAAAGATCTGCTTCGAATTCTATCTTTTGACCAGCAATAAGACGGTCACATTCTATTGTTAATGCCGGAATCGGATCGCCATGTGCAATATGACAAACTATAGTTGATTCAGGTGCAAGACATCTGAGTGACTCTTTTGCACGCACTTTGTTGATTGTGACAAATGCATCATAATACAAAGGCGCAACACCCGTATTTTTTACTTCCACAATGGATGAATCGTCTGAAGCCTGGAATTTCTCTATCTTGAATTTATATCCGCAAGCAAGTCCCGCACTTTTGATCCGGGACATCGTTTGATACGCTGGCTGATCATTGCCTATCATGTAGCTGATATGAAAATTGCGAGCATCTGTTTCGAACGAAATATTATGTGGTCCGCTTGTGCTCAGAGCAAGTTTCTGATCAGCATCTGTATAGTAACTAAATTCACCTCCTGCTGGATGTTGCAAATAGCGCTTGCGATCAAAAAAGTTCCAGCAATCGGTATTATACGTTCCATGATCTTCACTTAGAAAAGAGTCATCGAAGAGACCAAAGTGAAGCGTTTTGAGATTACTATACAACTGAAAAAGGGATAGATCTGTATCAGCAGCATCAATTGAGACACTCCAGGGAGTTGTTTTGAAAGTTGTATCAAGGTGACGAAAAAACTGTGCTTGAAATTCTTTGTCAGGAAAAGTCTTTCCTACTATGCAAGGTCCATCATAAATATGATATTCTGCCCACAACCCGAAGCCAGTCTGGATAAAAGCAAGTTTTGGGTCATTATCATATCGCTCAGCAAACTTTGTATAGAATTCAAGAGTAAATCTTTTCAGCTCTTCATTTTGCCAATCAGGAAAGTAGGTCTGCAAGCCCTCACTCAAACCGCTGGTTTCATGATAATCGGTCATTTGTTTAATATATTGAGGAACTGCAGTTGTATAGCGAGTTATTTTAAAATGTTGTGTATGAGATAGAATTTACAAGGAGGCGTATCCCGAGTATTTTATAGTTGCGAAAAAATAAAAACTCAAAAAAAGGATACGCTCCTATGAAAGAAAATACTTTCCCAAAGACTCAAATACCACAATCTCTTTCGATTGAAGAAATTGCAAGGCAAGGTGTGCAACAGATACTTAAGATATATTTAGAAGCTGAAATACAGACTTTCATAAGCAATCATAGCCATATACGCCTTGAGAATGGATCTTCTGCGGTTGTTCGCAATGGTTACCATGAAGAACGTCCATTTACAACTACAGCAGGGACATTTTCTGTAAAGGTTCCTCGATCAAGAGATCGAAGTAAAGGTGGAGTAAAATTCTCAAGTGCAATTGTTCCTAAATATATGCGTCGCAGTCTAAGTGTCGATGAAGCAGTTCCATTGCTCTATTTATTAGGAATTTCATCGAATGATATTGTTGAAGGAGTCGAGTCTTTATTGGGTTCAGATGTGAAGGGGTTATCACCAGCGAATATTACAAAGATGAAAGCTGCGTGGGGAAAAGAATATGATACCTGGAAAAAAAGAGACTTATCCGATAAACATTATTGCTATATCTGGGCAGATGGGATCCACTTTAATTTACGACACGATGATAATCGGCTATGTACCTTGGTAGTAATAGGTGCATTGGCGGATGGAAGAAAAGAACTGATAGCAGTTGAAAGTGGATACCGGGAAAGCACTGAATCATGGTCATATTTACTTCGTGATTTACATCAAAGAAAGCTTAAGGCTGCTAATCTGGCAATCGGGGATGGTGCATTGGGCTTCTGGAATGCGTTAAAGAATGTATATCCAGAAACCAGATGCCAGCGGTGTTGGGTACATAAGACGGCAAACATAATGGATAAATTGCCTAAAGGTGTTCAATGCAAGGCAAAATCTATGCTTCATCAAATTTACATGGCAGAGAGCAGTAAGGATGCAAATATAGCCTATAAACGTTTCATATCCATGTATTCAGCTAAATACCCTAAAGCAATCGATTGTCTTGAGAAGGATAAAGAGTCTTTATTCAGTTTCTATGATTTTCCAGCAGAACACTGGACACATATACGTTCTACAAATGTAATAGAGTCAACCTTTGCAACAGTGCGAAACAGAACCAATAAGACCAGAGGACATGGCACAATGGAAACAACATTACTAATGGTATATAAACTTCTGGACAGAGCATCCAGAAAATGGAGGAAATTAAGAGGACATCAACTTATTAATAAGGTCATTGAAGGTATAAAATTTGTCGATGGAATCGAGATAAGTAAAGCAGCTTGATTAAAAAAAGGGATGCGTGCTATACACAACATTTGACATTAACTCTTGTATAGCCTGGGTAGGAGTAACGGAATCGCAGAATTGCCTGATGTTTTCTTGACGCTATATCTGAAAGTAATGAGTCAACAGAAGACCAGTTGTAAACTCCTTTCTCTTTCACCACATCACTATAAAGCATATAAGAGAATTCGAGCTGAATCGCATCGGTACGATTGTTTTCATTATCTGTCCAGAAAACAATACCCGTAAATGGTTGAACATTGGAGATTTCACTTTTCAAAGCAATTGATTTGTATTCTGAATTTACTGTGATAGCAGTCGAAATCAGCGCGATTAACAACAGATGCATTTTATTCTTCATAGTATTCTTTATGTTTAACTGGAGGATATCTTCTGTATAGAAAAAACCTCACTGATTTTGATGAGGGTTACACTATTACTTTATACTTTATAATATAGATAATTATTTGCAAAAATTAAAATTTTGCCTGGAATATCAGTTCCGACCTTGTTGTGATCCTGCTTTCAATACTAACATCAAGGAATATGAAACTCCTATTGACAGAGCAATAACTGAGATGAAGAGAACTGCCCATCGTCCATAAATAGATATTGGAAGGTTAACTACCCATCCGGCAACAAGCACTTGTATCGGAAGATGAAATAAATAGATCATAAAAGAATGATTTGTTAAAAAAGAAAACAATTTGATGCGCTTGTTCCAGTATTTAAAAAAAACAGAGTGCAATAGAGCTGACATACTGATTACTAACCCTGCATAGATACTTCCTAATATGAATAATCGTGAAAACGAAGTCGTCCCCTCAAATGTGCCTTTTAAAATAGTGAATATTCCCACTAATAATAGCGTCCCAATTAACCATCTGCCAATGCTATTTACTTTATTATATCCTTTTTCCGATAGAATATAGCCTGCTAAAAAATAACTCAGGTAAGTCAAAATACGGGATGGCTGAAATGACAAGATATAGAATGGATTAACCCAGTTATCAGTTCCAAAAAAGAATGAACCTGTTGAATAACCAAGCAGCGGGAAAATAAATAACATAAACCAGATTACTACATTTGGAATTTGTTGAAATCGGATTTTGATACTCTCGAATTGATTTAGAAAAATGATGACAGCTGAAAATGTTAGTAGCAATCCTAAAAACCAGTATGGTCCTTGAGAATAGTAATCTGTCCAAAAATAGTGCGTGATTATTTCAGAGTAGGAGAGATTGTTGCCAAGCGATCTTGCCATTAATAAAGAGAAAAATGGTGAAAATATAAGAACACAAATAATCCAGGGGATTCCTAACTTTTTAACTCTGTTTAGTAATAGGGCTGTACTATCGATATTTCTCAATTGGATTGATAATACATAACCGGAAATTAGAAACAAAATCGGCATCATGAAAACATCTGTAATGATTACAAAAATGGTAAATAGGATACTTGTTGTATCACTTTTAACATACCACCAGGCTGGGGCTTTTGACATAAACGAAAGAGAGGTGTGAAACGCTACGACAAGCAGAATAATGAAACACCTCAGATAATCAAGATGAATTTTGCGGGTCAGAGGTTTCATTTTGCAATACTCCTTGCTCCGTTGAGGTACATTGTAATAAGAGTTTCTGCATAGGTTTTAGAATAAGAAATGTAATTGTTAAGAATCAGTGTCGAAAACATATTCACTTGACCGATAAATGTAGCTGTAAAAAAACTTTTTTTATCCCGGTAATTTGTTTCTCCGTCAAAGATGGTTTCGATAAACGCCTGAATTGCTTCTGCTTCCAATTTGGCAATCTTAAATGCTTTGTTTGATGGGGGAGTAAATATCAGAGACAAATACAGACGGAAAAATTCCCTGTTTTCTGATGTAAATCGCAGGTACTCATCAGCAACTGAAACAAGCTTTTTCTCAAAATCAGTTTGTGCAGCACACCTTTCATGAAGTTTTGTCCTTAATGTTTCTCCATTATCGGTGATAATGGCTTTGAGGAGATTTTCTTTGCTTCCAAAATAATAATAAAGGGTTGGTTTAGTTATTCCACATTGCAGAACAATCTCATTAACACCGACAGAGTCATAACCCTGCTCGGAAAAAAGGTGTGTTGCTTTGGAAAGAATGCTTTTTTTCGTTTCTGAACTCATAATGTTTCAATATACCTACCGATCGGTATATAAACAAGAAGATTTTTTATCTCTTTCCTTGTGGCACAATAATGATGGCATTTGGGGCGGGTGGAATTGTACAGACGTCCGGCCGGAAATTGTACAGACGTCCGGCCGGACGTCTCTACAATTCCGTTTTTGGCCGATTCTCGATTTAAAATTTTGCCTGAAATATCAATTCCGGCCGTGTGGTTATGCGGTGTTCAAGCGCATTTATCTCACTGTACTTTGTCACAAACAATCGGATTCTTGGAATAATATCCAGATATTTAACAGCATTATATGCATATTTTACATCCAGATATGGATAAACATATCGCGAATCATCAACCTTTGTGTTTTTATCAGTACTAACAATAAATTCAAGATTTGCTACTCCGGGACCTACTGGCGCTGATGCTCCAATACCGCCGATAAATCCAAGATGCTGATATTCAGGGTCTGTACCACGGGAATTACCATTGCCAAACGTTGCAAAACCACTCTTTGCACGAAGTGATACTTTATCAATTTTTAGTATTGCTGATAAACCAGCCCCATACTCGTTATCGCCTTCTTCAATGGTTGTATTGTAATTGCGATTTAAAACTGTGTAAAACTGTGGAACCAGTGTGAAAGATTTTAGCACTATTGGGACATCCAGAATAAATAACTGTTCATTGGGATTGCTATTTGGATTTGGGGATAAACTTTGTCCGCGAACGGTATTTAAAGAGGAATCACCATTAATTATTGAATAGGTCAAATTTACAGCAAGTTTAGTTGTCTTTTTCAGTATAGGAACTTCAGCTTTGATTGCAATGAGGGAACCATTTGTTCCGGTCTGCCATCCAACAAAAGAAGCTCCACCAATAGAACCGCTGCTTCCATAAGTATTGGTGGCAATCGATCGCTCAAGCAAGTCAAGAGGTCCGAAACTTTCTACAGGAATTTTTCCGAATGAGAGTGCGAATGGCCCCGGATTCCAATTGGCGAAAGCAAGGTGAAAATAAGGAAACAATCCTTTTTTCGAATAATCTGGATTGTTGTTTGTTTTATAAGTTATTGTTTCGGTGGTAATCCAATCATTACCTATCTGGAATTGAAGTTTCAACTGAGGACCAATGGTTGCTTTAAATCCTGCGTAGAAACCGATCTGATTTGTATATAGATTCTGTTTTGATTTGACATCTGCCGTATCAGTCTGCGAAGTAAGATTTGCTCTTAATCGGTATTGAACCAGTCCGTAAGGTGTGATAGAAAAGGATGGTGCCGGAGCAGTCTGTGCCACTATTACTGCGGTGATTGTAAGGAAAAGACACATAACTTTCGTAAAATTCATCGAGAAACTCCTTATATGAAAAGTAAAATTATTCATAATAATGCAGAACAAATATTTCTTGCAATTCTACAGCATGGTTCAATTCTTTGCAATCAGCTTTTTCATGGCACATATACTTTTAAAAAACTAAACCAATTAAGTGGGTTTCCGATGCATACGAATATAGGTTTACAGTGATGAACTCTGCTTTCAAATTTTTATTCGTCAGTAATCCTTGCAGGTAAAATAAATTATACATGCGCTTGATTAATAATGGTTGGTCGTTGTGGACTTTTTGCATAGGCAAAATCTTCCCCTCATGAGGTAATTTCCTCGTGCTTTCAATATACATCCGCACTTTAATTAAAAACTCCATTTTAACATAAACCATAGAGTTATAACAAACGCTCACTTGTGGCACACATTATGCATATCTTCCTCGCGAATGGACTCATCAAAAGGAGCTCTCCTATGATTCAAGGCATCTACACCGCATCGATGGGCATGACACCTCTGATGCAAAAGCAGGATCAGATCGCAAATAATCTGGCCAATGTGAATACTACCGGGTATAAACAGAGTAATCTTTTTACCAAAACATATCAAAAATACCTCGCCAACGATCAACTTCAGCCCTTCGCCAATCAGGAGATCAAAACTGATGAGGTTTATATCGACTATGCTGAAGGTCCAATGAAACAAACCTCTTCACCACTGGATTTGGCCATTCACGGTTCAGGCTTTTTTTCGGTCATGACTGCTGATGGTGTTCAGTACACTAGAAACGGAAATTTCTCTCTCAATACTGAGGGACTACTTGTAACTTCTGACGGGTACCGGGTGATGGGTAATGATGGATTTGTCAGGGTTGACCGCAATCTCCCTGTCAATGTCTCCGATAAAGGTGAAATCACTCAGGGCGGGCAAACCAAGGGATTTCTTAAAGTAGTTGATTTTAAAAAACCTTATCAGATGGTCCGAACAGGCGACAGCATGATTCGACCACTTTTGCCTGAAAATTCTGAGATCCCTTCCGAAGGCTTTGCAATTCAACAGGGCTATCTTGAGGGCTCAAATGTGAGCATCATTAAAAATATGGTCGCAATGATTTCCGCTTACAGAAACTTCGAGTCTGATCAAAAAGCTTTACACGCCCAGGATGAAACTCTGGAAAAAGCGGTTAATCAGGTAGGGAAGATAAACTAGTTAATAAGTGATCCGGGCTAAGTCTTTGCCTGATCCTTTCAAAATAAGGAGAAAAATATGATTCGATGTATGATGACTGCGGCGACCGGAATGGAAGCTCAACAATTATATATGGATACAATTTCCAACAATCTCGCTAACGTTAATACTGTTGGATTTAAACGTTCTAAAATAGAATTCCAGGATCTGATGTACCAGACAATGAAAGAACCTGGAGTAAGAAATTTTGAAGGTGGTATGACTCCAGCTGGCATTGAAACCGGTCTTGGAGTACGAGTTGCCGCCACTCAGAAAATATTCCAACAGGGACCTCTGAGCGGAACCGAAAATGAACTTGATTGGGCAGTCCAGGGTGAAGGTCTTTTTCAGATTACACTTCCTGATGGTGGCACGGCCTACACAAGAGATGGAACTTTCAAACTTTCAAGCGATGGGACAATTGTATCATCGAGTGGCTTTCCAATTTCTCCATCAATGACAGTTCCTTCAGGTTCAACAAATCTCCAGGTATCACAGGATGGAAAAGTATCAATCATTTTGCCTGGTGAGCAAACTTCAACTGAAATCGGTCAGATTGAGCTTGCCCGTTTCATTAATCCTTCCGGACTACGCTCGCTTGGCGGGAATCTCTTTTCAGCCAGTGATGCAAGTGGAGATCCGGTTATCTCAATGCCAGGTGAAGAAGGAACTGGGACAATATTGCAAAAATTTACAGAGAGTTCAAATGTTCAGGTTATCGATGAAATGGTAAATATGATCAGTGCTCAGCGTGCCTATGAGATTATTTCCAAATCGATCCAGGCAGGCGAGGATATGCTTCAAGTGGCTAATAATTTAAAGAGATAGAGAAAGAGGATAAGGTAGAGGAGGAAGGATTGTGAGTGAGAGTGAGAAGGGAGTAACTGCTGTTTTTGTATATTAGCTAATTTTTTTGAAGCTTGTAGAGCTTCCATTATTGTAGAGATCAATATTAATCGAAGCACTAATTTTTCCCTGGAGGGGAAGCATTATTAAGAAGAGTGAAGATAAGTATGATCATCAGAAAAATAGAAATGCTCAAGCTTTTTGGAGGTAAAGCAATAAGAAAAAAAACTTTAACTCCAATAACACTATTGTTTCTGATTACCACAGTAGAAGCCGCAGATGTTCATCTTACTTTTAAAGATTCAGTGATGGTGAATGATACCATTATCCGGCTATCCGATGTCGCTTCGATTGAATGTAAAACCGGATCTGAAAACAATGCTCGATTGCGTGAATTTGTTATCGGAGATGCTGCTCCGGCTGGGTATTCAAGATTTGTAGGCAGAGATGATCTTCTGACCTACCAACTGCAACCATCGTTTAGTTCTCTGCAGATAACCGTTTGCGGCCCTGTGCGTACCCGGGTCAAAACTGATTTTGTAAATAAAACTATAGCTGATATACGACCGGATATTGTAGAATTTCTGAGTAAAGAGATCGCCTGGCCATTGGATAATTATACACTTACGATTATGAACGAGACTGAGAGCTTTAAAATCATCAACAAACCTTTCAAAACACAGTTCAGTAATTTATTAACCAATAAACCTCGCGGACAGTTTAATCTCCCTATGAAAGTTATACAGGGATCAAAAAACATAAGAATTACTGTTAATTGTAATCTGAAAGTGGTTATGCCTGTTGTAGTAGCTTCAGAGGCAATTGAACGGAATAGTGTGATCACCAGCGATAAATGCAAAATAGAAAGCGTTGATATAACACACCTTGGAATAACGCCTTACGATGCTTTGGATCAAGTAGTAGGTAAAAAAGCAGTCCGGATGATACAAGTGGGCCAACTTATCAATAAACAGTATGTTGATGAGATTCCCGCAATCGAAAAAGGCGATCCGGTAAAAATCATTGCAAGTAATGGAAGTGTAAGAGTTTCAGTAGGTGCAGTCGCACGTGAACCGGGCAAAGTTGGTGAAAAAATCTGGGTGGAAAACGCCGCAAGTCATCGCCTGGTGAGAGTTTTAGTAAAATCCAAAGGTATTGTCACCAGTTTATAGGAGAGCTAATAATGCTAAAAAACCTTAGTAAAAAATGTCTAATCCTTTTTATCACAATAACTTTTAATGCGTTTTCAGCACCTGTGGGAAACCTTTATTCTGATCACAGGGCTGTTCGGGCTGATGATATTCTGACAATTTTGATAGTTGAATCAGCAAAAGCTGGCAGTGAAAGTGGTACTAAAACCAGTAAAGAAAACAGCATGGGCGTAGCTGCTGATGGTGGATCAGGAAAATTATCATTTTTGCCAGCATTTGGCGCAAATGGAAGCAGTAAAGTGGGTTATGACGGAAAAGGTGGAACATCCAGAGAAGGAAGCCTGGTTGCGACTGTTTCTGCAAGGGTGATCAAAGTTCTGGATAATGGAAATCTGGTGATCGAAGGAAGTAAAGTCGTTGAAATTAATGAGGAAAAAGAGATGATTAAGATTTCGGGTGTTGTTCGTCCTCAGGATATTCAAACAAATAATGTCATCTATTCATCGAGTATCGCTGATGCACAAATAACATATGCAGGAAAAGGTGTTGCTAATTCAGGGCAGCGTCCAGGCCTTTTGGCGAGATTTATTAACTGGATTTTTTAATTAAGTAGAGTAGTAGTCAGTAGTTTAGTAGTCAGTAGTTTAGTAGTCAGTAGTTTAGTAGTCAGTAGTTTAGTAGTCAGTAGTTTAGTAGTCAGTAGTTTAGTAGTCAGTAGTTTAGTAGTCAGTAGTTTAGTAGTCAGTAGTTTAGTAGTCAGTAGTTTAGTAGTCAGTAGTTTAGTAGTCAGTAGTTTAGTAGTCAGTAGTTTAGTAGTCAGTAGTTTAGTAGTCAGTAGTTTAGTAGTCAGTAGTTTAGTAGTCAGTAGTTTAGTAGTCAGTAGTTTAGTAGTCAGTAGTTTAGTAGTCAGTAGTTTAGTAGTCAGTAGTTTAGTAGTCAGTAGTTTAGTAGTCAGTAGTTTAGTAGTCAGTAGTTTAGTAGTCAGTAGTTTAGTAGTCAGTAGTTTAGTAGTCAGTAGTTTAGTAGTCAGTAGTTTAGTAGTCAGTAGTTTAGTAGTCAGTAGTTTAGTAGTCAGTAGATTAGTAGTCAGTAGATTAGTGGTCAGTAGATTAGTGGTCAGTAGATTAGTGGTCAGTAGATTAGTGGTCAGTAGATTAGTGGTCAGTAGATTAGTGGTCAGTAGATTAGTGGTCAGTAGATTAGTAATCAGTAGTTTAGTAATCAGTAGTTTAGTAATCAGTAGTTTAGTAATCAGTAGTTTAGTAATCAGTAATCGTGGTCTTCTAAACTACTGACTACTGACTACTAAACTACTGCCTTAGGTTTTTTGTGTAAATTAGAAGGAACTAATAATGAAACTTATTAAAGCTGGATTGATTCTGTTTGCGATCGCTCTGTTGCTCAACGCACAGCAGAATGTTCGGATCAAAGATGTTGCTACTATAACCGGCTTAGAGGATATTCAGCTTGTTGGATATGGTCTTGTGGTTGGTCTTGCGGGAACTGGTGATAAAACGCAGACCGTTTTTACCGAGCAGACTATCGCTAACATGCTAAAAAATATGGGAATTGAGCTGCAGGATAAACGTATGCGGGTGAGAAATGTTGCTGCAGTGATGGTTACCGGGACGCTTACTCCTTTTAAACGCAAGGGGACGCGCTTTGACATCACTGTCTCATCAATGGGAGATGCAACAAGCTTAGAGGGTGGTACCTTGATTATAACGCCTCTACAGGGCACAGATGGAACTATTTACGCTACCTGCCAGGGTTCACTTGCAACTGGTGGTTATGATATCCGTGACTATGGTCTAAATCGGATTAAGAAAAATCATGTACTGGTTGGTAGAATACCCGGGGGAGCAATTGTTCAGCGTGAGTATGAATTTAATCTCCTGGATGGCAAGGACTTATCAATTTCATTGTACAATCCCGATTTTTCATCAGCGGTTGCTATGGCTGAGGCGATTAACGCTGAACTGGGTAAGGGGCTGCCAACAAAACTTTCAAAGCCGCTCGATGCTGCAACCATATCGCTTGATTACACCACTCTAATCCGTGATTCTACCAAGAGTTATATCGGATTAGTTGAATTTATTTCTAAAGTAGAGAATCTCTCCTTTAATGTTTACTCCCAGGCAAAAGTGGTTATCAATGAACGGACCGGAACGATTGTGGCCGGTGGTAATGTTAAAATTTCAGAGGTTGCAGTTACTCATGGAAGCGTTAAAGTTGAGGTAGTCAGTAACCCGGAAGCAATACAACCTCAGCCGTTCAGTATGGGGGAAACTGCCACTGTTCCCAATTCGGATCTTGCTGTTGAAGAGAAGGATGCAGATATGGTGGTGCTTGATAGTACAACCACCGTTTCAGATCTTGCCCAAGCCCTTAATTCTTTAGGTGTTGCACCGCGTGATGTGATAGCGATATTGCAGGCGATTAAAGAGGCCGGTGCGTTACAGGCGCAATTGGTGATTATGTGAAATTTCCTGCGGCCGCACGGATATCAAAAATAACACGGACTGGTAAACCCCGCGCACGTTTTGTTATCCTTTGTCCTGCTGGTTGCCTCCGCACGGATATAAACAAGATCTTTAATTGTTTCCAACGCTACCGGTTCATTTATCTCATAATTTTCATTACTATAACATCTTGAAAAAAGAGGCGTTTCTTCGCTTTTACCTCGATAAAAACATAAGAGGGCAATTTTGGATAGCGCTCCAAATTCAGCGGTGCTGATTGCGTGGATAAAGAACTCTTTTTTGTGGTCGGATATGGTATTAATTGATATAGCGTGATCGGTGGGATCGGCTGAATAATTTATCGATACATAAGGACCTGTAGTGATAAAGGTTTTTCCCTCTCTGATCGCACTTAACAAATTATCACGCGATAGATTCTGGCCATAGACCCCGGTTTTTCCAAATCCCATGAACCGGTCAAAATTTTCAAATATGCTGATAAAAGGTACTTTAATGGCCCGATAGCGATTGAAATCCCCATGTGCATCATTGCCAGCCACCAGTGAGAGTCGTTTTCCTTGCATTAAGGCGTTGATCCAAAGCTTTTTACCCCGTTCCCAGGCTTCTTTATAACTGCCATTGAAAGCCTGAACAGCATCTATCTGGTTTGAGCTGATATCTTTTTGAGACCAGTTGCCGCGGTTAAGGAACAGTGATTGTAAGGGGCTTTTTTTGGAGCCGGGGTGTGCGGCAAAAGCGATACCATTTTGTTTTTTAATCAGTGTAACAGCTTCATTTATAGTAAGTTTTGATGAAAACACCCGTTTTCTTCGTGCTCCATCCATTGAACCGGGAATATATTGAGAGATTCCAATACCGCATAAGTGGATGATTTCTCCGGAATCATTCAAGCAGGAAATTTCTTCACCGGGTAAAAATATTGAGGAAAAATTCGAGCTTTTGATCTGAGACTGCAGAGAGTGCCATCTTTCGAGCGACTGATCCTCAATAAGGTAATTGTTCATCTTGCAGGCCAGATCGTAGGAATGATCGGTGATGGCGATAAAATCAAGACCGGACGCTTTTACGATCGAGTCGGCTGCGATAAGCGGCGGGCCGAACTCAACATGGCTTTGTGAGTATTGGGAGTGGAAATGAAGATCTCCTAATGAGCAGTACTTTTTCCCCGGCAGCTGTTCATTAGAAAGGAAGCATGAAAAAGGTGCCTTAGAAGATGTTTGGATATTATCATTGAGGATTATTTTCTTATGACCATTGATGGTGATTGTTAACTTGCAGTTGATGTAGATCAGTTTATCAGGAAGCGATTCTCTATCAATAAAAAAACGCAATACCTTTTGGGTCGCGGTAAATTCATGGGCTATTTCATTCTCTTTATCCGCTTTGAATGTGAAGAGTTTTGTTGGCAATCCTGATTGGTTAACAGTGACATTTACTTCATGAATAGTTACAGGTGATTTTGGCAAATCGTTTATTATCAAAACTATAGGGATTTTTTCACCCGGATCGATTCTGCGTGGACAATCAAAAAGGATTTCAGAATCTTTTGTTCGAAGGAGACTGGGGAAACCTTTGAAAAAACGGAAATGAGTTTCTGCATAAAGCAGCAATGGGCATAATGTCGGAAGAGTCAGGTCGATCATAGATTCTATTTACTTTAAATATGAATGATTGTTTCTGGTATCAATGCCTGGAATAAAATATGTAGTGCGCTTTTAGATGGTCCTGGATCACTTTTATATAATTACCATTTCTAAAAACAGAATCGTTTAATATTTTTCCTTTCAGGACCACGATTTGTTACTATGTAATCGTTAAATAATGTTTTTTTCTGGATATATTTACTAGTAATATGGTACTTTTAGATATCCTTTATCACTTACACATTTAAATGTTTTAATTCCTTCAGCAGCACTAAGTATGTTTAGTGATTTGTGAAAGTTTAATCAAAATTACCTGATCGGCATAATGAATAAAAAGCCACTTAAGATAATCTTTATAGCTTTTACTATAATTGCAATCTCCCTTTTTATTTTAGGAACTCTTTTCTATTTGTTTCTACTATTACCGCCGGTTCAGCAGAAAGCGGTAAATATTGTCAGTGCAGAGCTCAATAAAATAATTGTTGGAAATATTACGGTCGGGAAGGTCAAATCAAATCTGTTTTCCCGTTTAGAATTGGTAGATGTTCGAATCAATGATAAAGAGGATCCGGAAGTTTTTGTATTAATTTCAAAACTAAGGGTCCGCTATTATCTACCTGCTCTTCTTAAAAAACAGCTACGTATTACTTCTGTACACTCCGAGCGATTTGAGGCGAATCTTCGAGTGACCAAAAAGGGAGTGTACAAAATTCCTTTTATGCCGCGACCCGATTTTAAATTCAACCATCCATCCAATCGTGATTGGAAAGTTAAAATCGGGACTATACGGTTAAAAGAATTATATGCTACCTATAATGATAGCTTGCTTGAAATGTATTGTGCCGCAAATTCCGCCAGATGTTTGATAAAATTTCCCCGGCTTGATTCGGTGGTAATCTCTTTAAAGGTACCTGATGGATATTATTACAGCAAATGGTGGCATGGAACTGTCGATACTCTTGAGACGCAGGTATCTATCAACAAAAAATCATTATACATTTCTAAAGTTTCTGCGGCCGGAAGCAATACAATACTCAATGGATATGGAAAGATTCCTTTCAATTACCACGACAGATGGGATCTTCATGCTGTTACTTCCAGCAACGTTCTGCCGATTTACGCTCTTAAAACGTATGTTCCGGGATTCGGCAGTCAGGGACATGTTCAGGCAAAAGCGGATTGGACCGGGACTTTCAGAAAGCCCCTTTATTCGTTGAGACTGTCAGGAAAAGATATTTCCTATAAAGATATTAAAATAGATTCAATCGCTGTAAATGGAAGAACTGACTTGAAAGAGTGCATTCATCTGAATGTATTTGCCAAAAGTGAGCTCGGGGACATTGATATGAATGGGAAAGTCAGCATTTTCCAGCTCAATTCTTTTCATCCTAAGGTAGACAAATACAGTTTCGATTCGCGTCTGCAAAATATCAGACTTCAAAAAGTCAGTGATAGAATCGATCAGCTTAAGAAAATTCCAGGTGACACAGCGACTCTGAAAATCCACGTTAATGGTAAGGGATACAGGGATTTACCCAAAGCAGCTCAAGTTGAATTATCTATTCAGGAAAGTTCAAATGAATCATTATCGATCCTTTTAGGTCTCAAGGATCATGCCTGGGAGATAAGCAGTTTCTGGGCAAATAATCAGCTGGGGGGGCATGGTTCTGTTCAGAAAAATGGAGCAATCACTGGAACTATCTCTGGTGATATTACAAATATTTACACGCTTTCCCGATATTTTTGTAAAGAAAAAGTGGATGGGAAGCTTTCTTTTAATGCATCTATTGATGGGCGGATAAATAGTCCTATCATTAAAGCTGAAATAGAGAGTAATAATCTTAGATGGCATTCCACGCGAATCGATACACTTAGTTCTACTATATCTATAGATAAAAAGGTTATCCTTGAAAAAATGTTTTGTTCAGCCAGTGCAAATCTGGACTCCGTGTCACGATATCTATTAAAGAAAAGTGATCTCAGGGGTGATCTAAAAATTAAAGTGAAAGCTTCCGGGCCTTTAGCCAATCCTGATATGGATTTCCAAATTGATGGTGAACGAATCGGATACAAAATCAATGTAGCAGACAGGTGCACTGGAAGAATTTCCGTACAGGGTTTTGATAGTTTAAAATTTCAGAATGTAATGCTTTCAAAAGGTAAATCACGAATCGTTGTTGATGGGGATTTAAACATTGGTGATTATCTGAAAAAGAGAAGTGGAATCGGGGCGAATGTAAGGATAAAAGGCGGGTATGATAAAAATGGTGTAATTATGGATGCAGGAGCTATTGAAGTAAATGGCTCTTTAGCTACTGATTCTATTAACGCTTCGGTTTTATCAAAAGATTTCAACATCGCGGTTTTCCATGAGTGGCTGCCAAATCTAAGAAATATTGAAGGGGTAATTTCTTTAAAATCTTCTGTTGAGGGATCATTAAAAAATCCACAGGGTTCATTGGTGATCAATGCAGAAAATGCAAGGTATAGCGGGATTGGGGTGAAGAGTATCAGAAGCCAAATTTCGCTACAGGATTCCTTACTGAAGTTTGATTCAACATATCTTTTCATTGATTCAGTTTCCAGAATTTTTGCTGCAGGCATTTTACCACTGCGGCCAGGGAAAAGCTGGAAAATTGATGATGATCATAATCGAACTGGAAATGTATTTGTGCAGAGTAAGGATCTGGATATTGGGATTATTTCAAAGTTTTTAGGCCCCGGCTGGAGAGCCTATGGACGCTCTTACCTGTCAGTTAATATGGATCTCTCTAAGGATGGCTGGCGATTAGGAGGGGTTGCAAATCTACAGAAAAGTTCATTTTCTAATGAGCAGATAAATTTCAGTGTGGCCGCTGTTGATATGAATTCGAAAATTTCTGGATCATTAATGAAACCACAAATCGCATACTCAATCCAAACCGGGAGAATCACCGCCGATTCATTAAAAGTTGATAGTACAAAAATTCAGGGATCAGTAGGGAAAGAAAAATTTCACATTAATAATGGTTCTATTTACCTGAGTAATGGTGGCTTGGCAGAAATCAAAGGGGAGACACCGTTAGATATCGCCCATGGTAAGTTCACTGGTGATGGTACTAAGTTAGATTTCAAAGTGTCCAGGCTGGGGCTTTCAGAATTAAATGCGTTCACTGGCAATGAGATGGTTCGTGGAGGGGTAATCAATGGGTACGGAACTTTGAGCTTCAAAGACAATCGGCCAGTAGTTAACGGTAAAATATCGCTTGAAAAAGGAAAGCTCGCTATAGATGGCGTTGAGCCGCAGGTTGGGCCGATAGATGCAGAGTTTGTCCTGAATAGTGATACGGTACTTATTTCAAAGTGTAAGGGGAAATGGGGTAGCGGATCACTGGATGCGATTGGTTTTTTAATCTGGAGTCCTGATAGTATAAAGGATGTTGCAATCAGTGGAAAACTGAAGAATGCGACGATTGAGTTACCTGATATAGCAACAAGCAGGATTCAGGATTTTCGTTTTTCTTTCTCCCGAAGGAAATCGGATTTTTTACTGTCAGGTACAGCTGATCTTGGGGCTACGCGTCTGATTCGTGATATTCGTCTTGCTGATCTTTTCGATCAGATAAACAATTCAAATGAATTGGAAAAAGATGAGAACAGTTTTTTAAAAAAAGTGAATTTGCGAATAAAAGTAAACTGTATCGAAAATCCGCTTGTTGATATCAATCTTGGGTATATGGAAATTGCCACTGATATAAGTATTACTGGTAATGCGTTATCTCCGACTTTTGTAGGTGAACTGTCGGTTATTGACGGGTATGTTCTTTACCTTGACAGGCAATTTACCATTTCAAAAGGTGAGATTTCTAATTATGATCAGTATACTTTTAACCCATCCATAGCTATCAAAGCAAAAACAGATGTTTTATATACTGCTGCTGATTCCAGTGCAGTTACAGATACGATGATACTGGATATCTACGGAAATTTAAAGAAAATGGAATTCAAGCTCTCATCATATTCCGGAAGCCTTACGGAAGCAGACGTTATAAGTATTTTAACTTTTGGGCAGAAGCTTGGAGCGGTTGGTGGGGATCTTAAGCAGAGGATTAGAGCTTTTGCCGGGCAAAGCCTTTTGGGGTTAGGGACAAGAAAGCTTGAGCAATTTCTGGATATCGACAGGATCGATTTCAGCGGCGATATTTTTGATATGAAATCTCAGAATAGTCCGACAGTAAAAGTAACCAAAAGAATTTCTCCGAAGTTGATAGTGTCGTATGAAACTGCGATTGCAAATCTTAGCAGACGTAAAATTTCAGCTTTTTATAGATTGACTAAGTATTTTTATCTTCGTGGAAATACGGAGAGCAAAGGTGAATCAGGAATTGATCTTATCTTTAAGATTAGTAAATAAAGTATATCGCGCTTTTCTGCTGGTCAGCCAGTTCTTTTCAAGGAGCGGCTGTTAATCTATGCTGCACAGATTAAAGTGGAGATATATACTTTTTGTTTTTCTTATCGCATTTCTTTTCAGAGAAGATTACGCGCGTTCTGTGGGCTGGCAGGTAAGGAAGCTTCGTTTTCAGGGAAATACTACCTTTTCCAGTCGTGAGTTGTTAGGGTTAATGTATTTGAAACCCCGCAATGTATTTACGAAAGTAAAATTTTCTGAATGGCGGATGCGTTCTGATCTTGATGCGCTCAAAAGATTCTATAAAAATCAGGGCTTTCTGGATAACAAAATTACTATCTGTTCGATAGATCGTGATTCCGCTAAAGAAAGAGTAAACCTTGTATTTCAGATCTATGAGGGACCGAGGACAACAATCAGTTCTGTAAAAATCCGGCCATTAAATACCATTATTGACACAGGAATTTTATCCAGACTTTCAATGAAATATGGTGGTTATCTGGTTAATACGTCTATCCAAACTGATATCCAGCGCTTGAGTGATTCTCTTTCAAGCAAAGGGTATCTGGATGCAGTAGTAAAGTACTCACTTGAATATGATACAGCCCATTATCAGGCGAAAGTAATTTACGAAATTATTCCCGGGCCTCAGATAAGAGTTGGTGAAATTCAGCTTGATGGTATAAAAAAACTGAAATCCAAGTATGTGCTTCGGGAATTGAAATTCAAAAATGGTGATATTCTTACTTCCGATAAAATACACAAATCAGAACAGAATCTTTACAGAACCAATCTTCTGAATGCTGTACAGATTGAGCATACTGAGAAATCCGATAATGAAAATATGCTTCACAATGAAAGCTATCCGGTAACCGTGCATGTACAGGAAACTGATTTTTTCAAGCTTCAGACAGGTGTTGGCTACAGGTATTTTGGTTCTGATTATAAATACTATGAAGGGCTGCGAGCGCAATTAGAGACTTCGTATAGTAATCTGTTCGCGTTAGGTCATCAGATTTCATTTACTACAGATCTTTCTTTTCCTGAACAGAAAAGTGATATAACCTATTCAACTCCATGGTTTTTCGGTATACCTCTTCAGTTTGCAAGTAAGTTTTACCTTGATCGATTAGTAAATAAGAAACTTGATAGTGCTTTGATCAGGGGTATTGAGCTATCGTTAAGTTACCAGACAAATTCTCACTTGGCCTACAATCTGAGATTTAATTATGAGGATATGGCCTGGTTTCGTGGGAAGAATACTGATTCGATACCTAAAAATCTCTCTAAAATCGTTGGTACAGACATAATCTATGATTCCCGCAATGATATTATGGATCCTGTCAAAGGTATTTACAATTTGTTTTCCGTTGATGTTGCCGGGTTAACGGATACAAATTCAAACCGGTATTTGAAAGTGACTAATGATGTTTCGGTTTATTGGAAATGGAAAGCGCTTTCTTTTGGGTCAGGGTTGAAACTGGGGTGGATTTATTCCTATGATTCTAAACATCGTGAAGTTCCACCTCAGGAGCAGTTTTCAATCGGGGGAACAAAAATTTTGAGAGGCTTTTCTCAAAGTGAATTGCATAGCAGTAAAGGGCTTTTGTTATCGACGAATCTTATTGAGATGCGGTTTCCGATTGTCTGGTGGTTTAAGGGTGCGGTGTTTATTGATGCTGGAAATGTTTATGAGTATCCGTCAAACGTGGGTATCAAACATATAGTTAAAGATTTGCGATGGAGTGTTGGTCCGGGGCTGCGATTAAAAACTCCGCTGGCGATAGTTCGAATGGATGTAGGTTTTAAGTTGTTTAGAAAAAGTGGGGAGAGTCTCTACGAATTTCAATTTGATATAGGTCAGGCTTTTTAGGTGAATTATCAGTAAACAATTATGACACTTGCAATATTTAACATTAAGGTTGATTTTCGGATATGAAAATAGGTTTCGACGCAAAACGAGCATTTTTCAACAGAACTGGTCTTGGTAATTACAGCCGCTCAATAATCGCTGGACTTTCTGAGCATTTTCCAAACCATGAGTATCATCTGTATACACCAAAGCCGCAACGGTCAACTCCCTTTTACAAAGCTGATAATATCTTTATCAAGGGTCCGGATAGATTTCCTTTCAAGCAGCTATCATCATTCTGGCGTACACATGGGATTCCAGGGCAGATTAAAAGAGACGGGATCGATCTGTTTCATGGTTTAAGTAATGAAATCCCGTTTGGAATAGAAAAGACCGGGATTCCATCGGTAGTGACGATCTGTGATATTATCTTTGTTCATCATCCTTATCTGTATCCGTTTATCGATCGTCAGGTTTATACAATGAAGCTTGCGAACGCGGTGCGTAATGCATCAAGGATAATAACTATCAGTAAACAGACAAAAGAAGATATTATCAAACATTGCAAAATCGCAGAGGATAAGATCAGGGTTGTTTATCTGGGCTGTGATGCTCTCTTCTGGAAACCCGTTCTGGAAAGTAAAAAAGCTGAAATTATCAGTAAATACAAAATCCCTGATGAGTTCATTCTGAATGTGGGCACAATTGAACGGAGAAAAAATATCCTGAGTGTCGTAAAGGCAATGCGACAGAAGAAAATCGATATACCTCTAATAATTATCGGCAGAGCGACACCTTATTGTGATGAGATTAAGGCATACATTGAAGTGAATCGGATGAAAAACATTTTTATTCTTAACAATGTACCATTGGAAGATCTCCCCGCGTTTTATCAAAAAGCAAAGCTGTTTGTTTATCCATCCATTTTTGAAGGTTTCGGGATACCTATTCTCGAGGCCTTGGTTTCAAAGACACCGGTAATTACCACGCGCGGCGGGTGCTTTGAAGAGGCCGGCGGGCCATCATCAATGTATATCGATCCGGAAAATATCGATGACATAGGGGAAAAACTTAAGTTGCTTTTAGATGATAACGCGCTTTGTGAAAAGATGAGAAAAGATGGGCTTGCTTATGCGGAAAGGTTTAAAATAAGTAATATTGCTGCTGCTACGATGGATGTCTACCAGACAGTGTGATTGGTCAGGTCTCTTATTTGTGTGATAGGAAAACAGTTATTCTGAAGATTGTTGGGTGCGCTTCAAACGACCTCTTCGCGCAGGAGCGCTGACTTCCCCCCTCAGTGATCTGGACTTTTTAATGAGGAACGGTGATCTGTATTTTTTAATAAGGAACGATCATAGACGGGGGTTAAACAATCGATTTTACGTGCATGAACGAGGGAAAAAATACCTCCCTGATAGGTGTTCCATTGAAAGGCTTCAATACAACTGGAGGTCGCATTCCTATGCGGGAGAGGTCCTTAGGTAACAAAACAAGCAAATCTCTATACAGATGCTATTAGTGTCGTATACTGGAAGATTGTATTTGGGGATTCGTTGGGTGCGCTTCAAACGACCTCTTCGCGCAGGAGCGCTGACTTCCCCCCAGTGATCTGGATTTTTTTAAGGAACGGTGATCTGGATTTTTTAATAAGGAACGATCAGGGAAGTGTTATTGTTTTACATTGATACCGTTTATTTCGGTTGCACGCTAATGGGGGGCGGATAAAGAACGCTGAGTCCCATTTACCAGACAGTGTGATTGATCAGGTCTCTTATTTGTGTGTGATAGGAAAACTGTTGCCCAAAAGTATGGACTGTGAATAAAATATAGATTACATTGATAATATGGTAAATCGATCGTTTATCGTAATCATAAATAAGAAATCATTAAAAGCGATATCAAAATTGCCAATGAAGGTGCAAAAAAAGTTGAATTTGTTGGTTAAAGATTTACGCGATCTGGGGCCAGTTCTTCCCCAATGGCCCAATTACAGTAAGCTTGGAGTAAATAAATATCATTGTCATTTAGATTATCGTTGGGTTGCATGTTGTAAAATGAAAGGGGAATAATACGTTCTTTTTTTTCTAACGTTCCTAAATTTAAGTTGCTTGTTTTGTCCCGAAATAATACCCGATTAGTAATGTCAACACGCTTTGAAAAAAAACAGATGCATTTTGCCAGACAATCTCAACTCCTTTAATATCACCAAACATACAATTTACACTCCCGATGATTACATAACAAAAAAGCACCCAAAATATTAAATTTCGTCCGAGTAAAAATTTATCTTTCTCAGTTTAGCCTAACAATCATAAAAGATTAAATAAAATTGGATTTTATCTTTGCCGTTTGAAAGCTTGTAGAGGTTGTCACTATCGTTCCTTAAGCGTGAGGAATACGGTGCAGGGCACCGGTTCTAATATAGCGCTTTCCATTATTGTAGATTAAGTTTAACAGAAACATTTTCCGGTTTTCCCTGTAGGGGAAACAATTTAAAGTAAGCTTTAATTATCAAAAAATGTAAATAAATATTTTTCATTATATTCAATACCAAATTTCTCTAACAATGCGATGTATTCATTCCTAAATGTTGTTTTTTTATGATGTTCTTCTTGGTTTTTAATGTATCGATATACTTTTTCTAACTGAGAACGGCTATAGGTAAATGCACCATATCCATGTTGTCACTCCGTTCCTTAAGGGTAAAGAATCCAGTGCTATGCACTGTTTCCATTAATAATCCCTTTGCCATGAGAAATTGCCATAAAACATTTTCTTGTCATTAATAAATGATGATGAGCTTTTTTTAATGGTGCCAACCGATTCTGAAATGCTTATCGTATGGTGTAAACCTACAAAAATATGAATATGATCTTCTACACCATTAACGATAATTGATTTGTTTTTAAGATTAGTAATAGTTCCACTGATATATTTGAAAATTTCATCATTACGTTCTTTATTACGTAATAAACATTCTCTATTTTCCACCGCAAATATAATCTGGACATACAGCTGTGTAAAAACGCCTGGTTTCATAGTATGTTTCCCCTACAGGGAAAAAGGATTGTGGTTTTTTCTTTTTTTGCTACAATAATTAAGGCCCTACAGGCCTTTTCTGATCTTAAACACAATCGAGTACAACAGCTTCAATTAAAAATAATCTTTAGTGTCCATTGAAAAATAATTCATAGCTCTTTCTAATGGACAATTTGGGCTTAATGGATTTTTGTCATTTCTTTCTGTTTCCCATTCTGCAGGTCTTGCTTCAGTTGTCTTTTCAATTTCAGGCACTGCTTGTTTACCGATATATTCATCACTTACAGGACCTGCCATTTCATCTCCTTTTTTAACGTGATAAGATTAATCGCTCTTTAGTTCCATCTTTTTTTTCGAGCACTATTTTAGTTTTCAAATATTTGAAGGAAGCTACGAAAGGCTCGGTTACTATTGGGTTTTTACATTAAAACCGGATCTCTTACATCAAAACTGGACTGCTTACATTAAGACGAGCTCGCTTACATCAATCCGGGATCGCTTACACGTGGAAATTCTTATGAAGCAAGTACCTTTTTGCTCTTACAGACCTCGAATTTGTTCTTACAGACCTCAATTTCCTTCCTGCAGACCATAAAATTGATCTGAAAGTGGTAAAAATGATGGTTTCGACCACTGAAAGTGCTGATTTCTTAAGCATCTGTAAATAAAAAGTGAGTGTAAATCCTCCATTATTGATGTAAACGCAAAATTCAGGTCTGTAAGAGCATCTGGGATATATGTAAGAGGATCCGGATTGGTGTAAATGCATCGAGATTAGTGTAAATGCATCGAGATTAGTGTAAATGCATCGAGATTAGTGTAAATGCATCGAGATTGGTGTAAATGCATCGAGATTAGTGTAAATGCATCGAGATTAGTGTAAATGCATCGAGATTGGTGTAAATGCATCGAGATTGGTGTAAATGCATCGAGATTGGTGTAAATGCATCGAGATTGGTGTAAATGCATCGAGATTGGTGTAAATGCATCGAGATTGGTGTAAATGCATCGAGATTGGTGTAAATGCATCGAGATTGGTGTAAATGCATCGAGATTGGTGTAAGAGCATCAGGATTAGTGTAAGAGCATCAGGATTAATTTTTTTAAGGTCCTTAACCCGAAGGGTTTATTTTCCTTTAGCATGGGGTTTCTTACCCCATGATTTATGTGGAAAACATTGGTTTCCGGTAGCCTGCCTGTAATCCGAAGTGTCTTCACAAGATAATCATCGGGGCGTAGTATTTCTCCACTAAATTGTCGGACAGATAAGATGGCATCGGTATCGGCATCGGCATCGGTATCGGCATCGGTATCGGTATCGGTATCGGTATCGGTATCGGTATCATACCTATTTATTTTCGATATTTTGTTATTCGAGATTGGGGACTCGATAGCGATTGCGATACCGATACCGATAGGTTAAAACCCTACCCGGTCCCGGAATCTGCGATAAAAATTTTGAGAGAGCTTGACATTGCTCCTCTTTTTTTAACGTGACAAGATCAATCGTTCTTCACCATGCAAAAGATGTAACTATTCCTACAGAATTGAGCATCACAAATACCGGGTTGTAAGAAAAAAGCATATTGTTTTTATAATAAAATCCAAGTCGAATTCTATCACTGACGATAAATGCTGGTGCGATTTCACTACCAAATGAGAATACTGATTCCGGCCACCACGCAAATCCGCCTTTTAAACCATATGAAGGCGTAATAGTAAATTTCACTAATGCTTTATGTGATTTAAAAAGAGCAATTTTACTTTCCGCAGAACATATGATAGTTTCTGTTTATCACCTATGCTTGGTGTTGAATACCTGATAAAAGGCGAATATATACTCCCCATACTATTAGGTATTTCTTACCGCTGGCTTTTCTTCAAAACTTTTTCATTATCCGTTGGGTTGGCAATTGGGCCTGGTTTTCAAATGTATGAAGCAAGATATGAAAGGATTGGCTTATCAATTAATAGTTTATTGGATATTGGTATTGCTTTTTGATTTAGTGAATCATCTGCTGAAAGCCAAGTTGTCGCACAAAAGACAGCTCGAAGCAATAAAAAATAGCACCTTGCCAATGCATGCCCGGAACGGGCTTTTCAAGAGGTACTATGGGAAAACTATTCTCTCTCCAAGGAAAGTTACTTTAAAAGGTACATAAATCAATATATCTGTTATTTACTTCTATTATATTAATTGTAATTCAGAGGTAAAGCGCTTGAGACAATACCTATAGAGGTGTGGGTGACAATAGAAGGCTTCGTTCAAATTAATTCTATCCCCAATGTTATCTGCAGTAAGTGGTTTTTACGAGGTCTTTTGTGAAGGTTGCGGAGAGGATCCTAAGAGTTATGCGACATACTGTAAAAACTCGTTAAAAGAAAGTATCTAAGATGAACATTAAAAACATCACCATTCAAAACTTTAGAAATTTCAAAGATTTTTCAATTGATTTTTCAGAGGGATTTCAAACGATTATCGGAGAAAACAACATTGGCAAAAGCAATCTTTATTGGGCAATTAGACTTGTGCTTGATAGAGAACTTTCCTATAACACAAGAAAGTTAGAACTCAAGGATTTTCACGGGTACAAAAAAACAGTTACAATTGATGACTATGTACTTATTTCAATTGAACTATATAGTGAAAAACTTGCAGCTTTTCCAACTTTTCACGCATTTAAAACAAGCGACAAGACAGCACGAATTACCTATGTGTACGCACATAAAAACAAATTTACAGAAGACGAAGCTGAGCCTGAAAAAATTGAATTAAACGACTTTAATTGGCGGTTATTTGCAGGTAACACTTCGTTTGAATTAGCAGAACTGATAGAAAAATCAGCATCAATAACATTTAAAGATTTAGAAGGTATAAACCTTTATTATATAAATGCTTTCCGTAACATAAATGCCGATTTACATGGCAGTACAAAATCGTTGTTAAGCAAATATTGCCAATCAAGGGAAGAAGCAGAAACAGAGCTTGAAAGCGTTAAAAAAATTTTACAAAAATCCTCGACTGAATTAAACGAATTGCCTTTTATTCCAACCTTATCAGATACTATACAAAAAAAAGGAGCCGATATTGCAGGGCAATATTTTTCGTTCCCTGTAGCCATTAGTTTTCTTTCAAATTATGATGCTGACGCTTGGAGTCAATTAAATTTGTTTTTCAGTCCTGACCCTGACAACAATATTCCAATTCAAATTTTAGGTTTGGGTCAAAAAAACATTTTGTACCTGAGTTTGTTCATTTCTGAATTAGAAAATTCAAGCAAAAGACACGAAATAAATCTTTTGCTTATTGAAGAACCTGAAGCACATCTTCACCCACAATTACAAAAAATACTTTTTGCAAATTTGAATGGTTTGAAAACAACTCAAGTTTTTATGACATCACATTCTACTCATATTGCAAGTGATTGCGATTACAAAAACTTAAATGTTTTATACAAAAACAAAGAAAAAGAAGTAAAAGCTTTTTCGCCATTCAAGGATGGTCTGTTAACCGAACGAGAAAACAGATTACTCAAACGTTATTTAGACGCAACAAGAAGTGAAATGTTCTTTGCATCTGCAATTATTTATGTTGAAGGTGTTGGGGAACAATTTATCATTCCTGCAATTGCGAAGGAAGTTTATGGAATAAATCTTACTGAACACAACATTTCAGTAATTCCAATTCATAGCAGATATTTCGACCCATATTTGAAAATCGTACAAAACAATAATCTTGAAATTCCTACTGTTGCTATTATTGACGGAGATTGTGCAGAATTGAAAGAGGAAGAATCAGAAACGACCGCTATTTCAAATGCTAAGAAGCTTGAAATAGCGGGCAGAGTTATGGTAATGTCAGGAACGAAGACATTAGAAATTGATTTGTTCCCAAATTCAGTAACAAACAATGGTTATCTAAAAACTTGCTTTGAAAAACTAAATCATAAAAAATCATTTGACAATTTAGTCAAAGCCACCAAAGGCGCAGAAGAAAATTGGGCAGACGAACTAATTAGCAGAATCGACCAAACTGTAATGAAAGGAAGATTTGCTCAAGAATTAAGTTTGCTCATTGACAAAGATTTCAATGTGCCAGAATATATTAAAGATGCAATTTTGCACATTGCTAAATGCAAAAATATTGAAGTGAAAAATGCTCAACGATAAACAACGAAAAGTAGTTTATGAAATGTCAGGGAACACTATTGTTAGTGCTTCCCCGGGCTCAGGCAAGACAAAAACACTTATTGCAAGAGCACAGCATAAGTTAGAAACAATTCCACTTCACGAGTCATTAGCGTTAATCACATATACAAACGCAGGTGCGGACGAAATTGCTTTTCGTTTAGCAGACCAAGACAACAAGGTTTTTATTGGAACAATACACCGTTTCTGTTTGGAATTTATTTTGCGCCCATTTGGTTGGGTTTATGGTTGGCACAGGCCAAGAGTAGTTTCTTATGAGGAATTGATAGAATTTGTTGAAGAAAACGAGGCTTTGGATTTAGGAATTAGTCCATTGGACGAGCTAAACAAAATTAAAAAAACACTTGGCGGAAATTTAGACACAACTGTTGAATGGAATAATTCAATAGATATACAAACAGTAGCAAATGGTTTTTACGATTTTCTTCAAAACAAGAAAGCGATTGACTTTAATGAAATCTTATATCGTTCATATAAAATCATAACTGAAAACGATTTTGTAGTAACTTCTCTTGCAAATAAATTTTATGAAATTTCAATTGATGAATTCCAAGACACAAACATTTATCAGTATGAAATATTAAAAGCAATTCAACAGAAAAAAACGTGTACATTTTTTATGGTTGGAGACGAAAAACAAAGAATTTATCGTTTTGCAGGTGCTATTGATAATGCTTTTGATAAGGCTTCTAACGATTTTGAAGCACCAATCGAAATCTTAGAAGTAACTTATCGTTCAACAAGTAACATAATAAAAACATATTCTTCGTTATTTAAAAATCACCCTGAATTGAAAAACGAATCAAAATATAAAGCTGTTGACTACAAAGTGCTTTTCAAGCAAACGAAAAAAGACGATCACAACAGAATTCTTGAATGTTTAGTCGAAAACTTCGTGAATAAAGCAAATGTTGACCCGTCTGAAATAGCAATCCTTTCATTACAATGGCGAGATGCTCTAAATGTTAGCAAAGCTCTTAGAAGCAAGTTTCGTATTGTTGGTTTAGGGGCTTTGCCTCATAAAAGTTTAAACAATTCAACTTTTAATTTAATTCGTTGCCTTAGTAGGTTTTCTCATTCAAGCACCGTAAGGTGTTTACGAATAATTCGTAGAGCAATTGAATTACACGTTTTAGAAAACAATTTAGTGTTTGGAGAAACTGAATATAATTACATTACAAATTCTCTTATCTCAAAGTTTGTACAAATTGATAAAAAACTTTCTTTAACAGACGGCATAAGTGAAGTACAAAAGGTTTTCGATACAGTTTTTAAAGTTTCACATTCTGCATTTGCGGAATTATTAAGTCTAATTGACCATGAAGAAGCTACGCAATGGACTTTTGAAAAATACATAGAAACTTTATCAGGTGTAGCAGGGATTACAATAAACACAATTCATCAAGCAAAAGGTTTGGAATATGAGGTTGTTATTCTTAATCAAATTAATGAAAATAAAATTCCATACCAAATGTACTTAGGGCAACAAAATGGAAATTACATTTACGCAGACCTATCTGACGAAAGTATAGAAGACGGAAGAGCACTTTTATATGTTGGTGTTAGCCGAGCAAAATCGGTTTTAATTGTTTTACACAATTGGAAGCCGTCAATATTTATTGACACTTTAAAAGAAGCAAATAATTAACAGCAATACTATATATTTAGAGTATGAACGCAACAGCATCAAACCAAAATTCCTGCCGCAGGCGCAATATAGGTGCTTTGGCTGTTTTACACGACGTTGTTAGAAATGCTTCTCGATTTAAGATATAAGAAATGCATTGCAGAATATAATGAAAGGTATAAAACTTAATGATAATTTTCGGCAATAGATATAAGAACAAGATATTAGGTATTTTCCTTTTAGTCATTTTATCATTATCTCTGAAATGCAATAAAGCAATTGTAAACACACCAGAATACGAAATCGTATATGGTAAAATGACCGATATTGATGGAAATGAGTATAAGACATTAAAAATAGGTAATCAAACATGGATGGCAGAAAATTTTAGATGTACAAGATATAATGACGGAGAAAAAATAAATCAAATAAGTGAAATAATTACCTGGGGACTTGATACAATAGGAGCATTCTGCTTTATAATAATACCTCAAATCAGGATACTATTCAAACATTTGGAGCACTGTATAATTATTATGCAGTAGCTTCTCAAAAACTTGCCCCTGACCGGTTGGCGTGTCCCATCAAAGGAAGATTGGGAGGAGCTTGAATCATTCCTTATATCACACAATTACAATTGGGATAACTCTTTAAATGAAAATAGAATCGGTAAAGCATTAGCATCACAATCAGGATGGGATACACATATCTGACCCTGGTGTTGTCGGTAATGATTTGTCGCAGAATAATGCAACAGAATTTTGTGCATACCCAAGTGGTCAAAGAATGTACAGAGGAACAAGGGAATACAGTGTACCTCAGGAAGATAATGGATTTGAGATCGCAGGTAAGAATGCAATTGGTGGACATCATCTGGTAATTACTCAAGTGCCTGGTTTTATGGTTTGGGGTTTGATTATGATAGGTTAATATTAATGGCTACTAATGCATTGTTCGCGGGCTTTTCAATAAGATTAATTAAAAAAGAGACAAATTAGGAAAATTAAGAAGAAAAGAGCATCACAGGATAAGAAACAAGGTAGCACATCTATCAATGTTACTCTTTGTTAATCATTTTGGTATGTGGTAATTAAGGTGTCAAAGAGGTACTTTTTCGCCTTGAGTGCTAACTCCTTGCGAAGGCCTTTTTGCCTCAATACAATAGATGGGCGCGAGGAAAGAAAAACAATAAAAAAGAAAGGAACTATTAATGCATTTTATCAAGACCTTATTTGCAGTCTCACTTGTACTTTGTTCAATAGGTTGCGTTACAACAAAGTATAGCCATATCAATGTTATGGAAAATTCTGACATTGCAAAGGCAGGAAAAAATGTGGATAAGATTTGGGTAGGAGATGAAGCGGTTTCTGAAATAAGAAGCAATGGACTGGTAGCCGAAAAGATAGTAATTGACAGTATCAAGGATGAAAAAGGTATTTCAAGGAATGAATGTCTGAATTACTTAGAAAAGCAGATTAAAGGTGAATATTTCAATATTGGAATACTCTCGAATGATTCAAACCCTCAAAATTGTAAATTAACTTTTGTATTTACTAACATGTCGCCAGGTAATGCAATATCACGAAAATGGGCAGGAGAGTTCTGGGTTTTTGCGGATGCAAATGTAGAGCTTCAAGCAAAATTAAGAATGCGGATGGAAAAGAGATAGTTGAAATTGAGTGATTCAAGAAATAGTTCCGCGCGCATTGGGCTTAGAGAGAACCTTTGGGACGCGAGGACCGACATTGGCAAGAGAATTAAGAAAACAAATATCTGACAACATTTTGAGGAATTAAAATTGATAGATAGGTAATAATTAAATACATGAAGAAAAGAAGGCTGAAATAAAAACCAACTATTCGGTAAAAAAGAATTTACCATAATGGTTCTTATACGCTCAGACTTGAATATTCAGCGGGGTTATCTGTTTACAATAAAAAGTAAATTAATTATGATAAAATACAAAAGAGAGCGCGGGGCGGGAGAAAAAACTGAGCCATAAAGAACACACAAAACAGTGGTAACCTAAAATTTTGTAAAGTCTGATTTGCGGTACGGTTAAAATACTATAGTTATAAACTGGTACCGCGGGTAGTTGTTTAAATACCCCACAGGAATTATTAATAAGAAGTAAAGAAAAAATTTTAGGAAATATTATGAAACCAGAAATAATTGGAATGAAATATAATAAGGTTGCCCAATGGTGGCACGAACATCATCACAATTCAAATTATGGAATGAAACAGATTGAAACGAGCAATTCAATATTGTAAAAATCATCATAAAGCTTTGGATGTAGGCTGTGGAAGTGGTGGCAGAATAATTAACAAATTACTTGAAATTGGTTTTAAAGTAAAAGGTATTGATGTTTCGGAAAAAATGTTGGAATTAGCTAAGGCGAACCATCCAAATGTGGAATTTGAATTAATCGGATGTTTGTAAATGGGAGAGTAAAGAAGACTATGACTTGATAATTGCCTGGGACAGCATTTTTCATGTGCCAATGATAGACCAGGAAACTGTCATTGCAAAACTATGTAATCACCTTAAATCTGAAGGTATATTGATTTATACATTCGGTGATGATTATGGTGATAAAGAAGATTACTCTTTTTTGGATGAAAATGGCAAACAATTTGGTGACCTGAATAATGATACGTTTGGTTACGGTACAATTGGAATAAATGAAAATTTAAGAGTAATTAATGATAACCAATGCAAATGTATGCATCTTGGAAATTGATCAATACCCCGCAGGGCATGTATATGTTATTGCAAAGAAAGTTGAATGAACATTTAAGTGTAATATGTAAAAGTTTAATTCCGGTGGGGCTATTTTGAACAACAATAAAGATTATTCAGAAGTCTAAAACCTCAAACTAAACACTAAAAGTATCTTTACCTCTGAATGATTTGCTGAAAGTTCCGAATTAATTTTCGGGATTGAACGAGGCCGACTTAAGCCAGAAGTGAATTCGGGATCGGCAAAGTTGACCTGTATTTTTCCACTGCAGATAATACTTTTGATAGAAAATTGACAATGTTATAATTTGTTAATTATTTTGATAAATGGTAATAAGGTGTCAAAGAGGTTTTTTTTCGCATTGGGTGCCAACTCATTGCAAGGCCGCATGCGGCTTGGAAGAACTTGGTGTCAATGCTACTCGTTGAAGACAAAAATAAAGAATGGCGCGTGAAGAAATAATAAGGAATCGATCATTAAGAAATCATTTTTTATTAGAAACAACTAACAAAGCAGAGGGCTTATGATCTTAATTAAAACATTAATGACAGGATTCGTGGGCTTATCTTTCTGCCTGGCTAATATCAGCGGGACAGTAACGGATACTGGCACAACACCGATTGCGGGCGCTATCGTGCAGCTTGAAAAAGGCGGGCAGACGGCAATTTCCGGTGCCGACGGGAGTTTTACGCTTACCACAACATCCGCAGTTCTTCCTGTCAATGGCAAGTTGCCGCAAAACGGTCTGTCCGGGTTCATATCCGGAAATCTCTTAAATCTGTCTATTGCGGAACGGGCTGTCGTAGAGGTTGCGACGTTTAACCTTAGCGGCAAATTGCTTTCGACAGTGCGCAAGAGTTTGGATGCAGGAAGCACTTCTATATTGCTTCCTTATCATGGAGCAGGGATTTATTTGTACAAGGTGAAATCGGGTATTAGTGAGATTGTGTTGAAAGGCAATCCGGTTGGCGGGGCATCAAATGTAAGTGCAAAATTGTCTCAAGGTTCATTTTCAAATTCATTGGCTAAGCAGGCAAAGGTCATGGCTGCAAAAAATGACGTTATAGCAGCAACAAAAACAGGGTATTTGAATTATCGGTGTATTCAGGACAATTCAGATACAACCGGGATAAAGATAAAGATGATTGCAAGTGCAGGAACGGTAACGGATGCCGATGGGAATGTGTATCAGACGGTAAAGATAGGTAATCAGGAGTGGATGGTGGAGAATCTGAGGGTAACGAAGTATAACGATGGGTCGGCGATTCCATTTGATACATCGACAGTAAACTGGAAGAATGACACAACACCGAAGTTTTGCTACTACAATAACACGACAAATGCAGATAGCATCAAAAAGTACGGAGCATTCTATAACTGGTATGTTGTAAGTCCTGTAAATAGTAAGAAAATAGCACCGACGGGTTGGCATGTGCCGTCTGATGCAGAATGGGATACTTTGCAGAACTACTTGATTGCCCAAGGCTATAATTGGGATGGGACAATTACAGGCAACAAGATTGCAAAATCCCTGGCTGCAAAGACAGATTGGGTTTCAAATGGATCATTTGGAGGAACACAAAAAGGGAGCATCGGTTACGAATCGATGTTGAATAACGCTACTGGTTTTTCGGCCCTTCCGGGCGGTTCTCTTGGTCGTATCGAGAATAGTTCGTTTTTATTCCTGAATGAAATCGGTTACTGGTGGAGCAGCACAAATAACTCGTCTATTGCGAGCTGCCGTATCCTCCTCTCCGATTACGACTATATTCTCAAGAGCACGAACCCCAAGAGTTGCGGTTTCTCTGTGAGGCTGTCGCGGGATTGACTATTTGACTATTTTCTTTTAAATTTGCGAAGCGGTCGTAATATTTTTTGAAAATGCTGCCCTCCGCCGCAAATGGCCGCTGGGAACTGGTGGTAGGTTAAAATATTTTTAGACGGCCACTTCGGCATTGTAGAACGTCGTGCAAAATATTAGGCCATTTTTAAGGAATAAATCATTTAGAAGGGCAAGATGCATTCAAGAATAAAAACAGCCGTTTCGCTCATAACACTATTCTCAGTCTATTCTTTTGGGAATACCTTGGATGATTTGGAATTATTCGTGTTGAAAAGCAAAAGTGCACTGCCAACTTTTCAACAATTAAAAAAAACCGATTTTTCGAAAATTGGTATCAAGATAAACGACCGCAGGAATTTTGAGAAAAAATATGAATCCTTCCTGGCAGAATACGATAAGGTTTTTTCTGATTATAAAGAATACGATGCTGTAAAAGTTTTCACCGCAATAAGAATGCGGGACTTTCAGGAATATATAGTAAGCAGTTCGGCAGATTCAAATAATCCAACCTATATGGCTTTTGCTCTTTTAACCGGTGCAGGTATTGATTACGAGAAAATTGGTGAGAGACAGCATATCCATGCGCTTGCTCGGTCTTATGGAGTTTCGGATTTTCAAATCGAGAATGGCATTTGGGAAACTTTAACACGTGATTGGGACGATATTTTAGGTGACGCAGAAAAAATCATATCTCTGGCACTTGCTTCAAAGTCCATAGATAAATCGGTATTCATGAGTAATGCAATGCTCCCTTATCTTACGCTTTTAAGCCGTGGACGCACCATTCCTGCAGATCTTGAGAATAAAATTTGGGAGTCCTTTGGAAATGTTTTCCCAAATCCTAATAATTCAACATCCATTTTTACCGATTACATCAACCGTTTTAAAGAATATGTGAGTGGGACACCTTTAGAAAACAAGTATATGATAAGTGTTAATCAGATTTTAAAACCCTATCATTTCCGTTTAAGTATGGATATGAATCATTGCGCAATTTACTCACTTCTTGAGACTATAATTCCTATAGACACATTAGGAATCTCAGATATTTTGATGCAAAAACGTGTAGGCGTATCGCTGATAGGTTTTGAAATGGGTCAAGCAACCTATGCAGATAGCAATGTCACTTTAACTTCGGAATATATTGTCGACGAAACGAACGATATCAAGGTAGTTTTATCAACCGACTCGCTCCCAAAATCTTTTAAACCGGCTGCCAATGTATTGTGGAAAAATATTGGACTCGGATTAAATGTTAACCGAGCAAACAATATCTATAGGACTCTTCTTCGGAAAGAGTTCTCTAATACAGATGCTAACGTTATTAAAATGATAATCAGAGATGTTTCTACCCATGAGCTTAAGCATAAATATGATGAGACTGTGCTTTCTAAAAAACAACGGATTTCAATGGATGCCGAAATTTCAGCACATTTAGCAGAAGTAATTTGTGGAGGAATACCTATTTACGGGTTGTTTTGTTACATTAATCGTCTGCAATATTTTTATTCTTCCGTTGACCAGATTCAAATTAAAACAAAACTCAAACCACTAATAACTGAGGCATGGAGCCTTGCTATCAATTTGGAAAGTGGAAAATCCTCTGAAAAGGATATCGTCAGCATTCTTAAGTTACGATATGCAAATTATACGACTTTGACTGGATACAAACTTCCCGCTTTGGGAGCGTTTGAAAACTCATTAATAAAAAAGCATTTAAAAGATATTCCTGATTTCAAATTGGAATAAGGCTGCATAACAAAACAAAATTCTTGTAATCTTACCCGTAACAGAAATTTAACCCAAGGTTTAAATATGTTAATGCAAGAAGCAACACCAGAAATGCTTGAAGCATGGAAAGCTACATGGAACGAGTATAAAGATATACTGCTCCCGAATCGCAAGGAAGGTGCAGATATTGTTGCATATCTCTCCAACAATTATTCGGTGATCGAGACTTATGATAAAGAGGCACTGCAGATGGTTACTGAAAATATACTGAACAATAAGCCGTTGGCAGAGAAAATACCTGTTGGTAAAACGCCATCACCAGTGGCTTTTTTTGTTAAGAACTCCGGCAAAGGGAAAACATTATATGAGAATCAGGACGAGGTTTTCAAAGGTATTAAAATCTTTGCAGGTGTTGATCTCATATCAGGTTTTTTCTGCGTTGAGGGTAGCAGTATGCTTTGGGATGAACTATGTGCCTTTCGGGGCTTAGATGAAAAAGACCTGCAAAACCCATACTGTGTTGCAGAATATATTTCCTGTTTGAAACGGTTTGGTTTACTGAACAAAATTATTGATACAGCCAGATAAATACCAATTTGTAGTTGAGTTGTTTCACATCCTTTATAAAGTGGGAGTTGAGCAGCTTGTTTAGCTTATCAAAGCGTACGGTGGAAAGAAAAAAGCCGGAATTTAACACAAGGAAAAGATGAATGAAAATTAAACTTATTTCGATTCAAGATTTGATAAAAGCAACCAGAGAAACGGTCTCAAGATTTCCAATACTTACCCTTTTTCTGCTCATTGGAGCTGCAAACCATCTTTATATGGACATATATGAAAAGGCTTCTTTAAAGTATTACTCCCGGAACCTTTTCATGGCTATCTTGCTATCGGTCCCGGTTCTTTACGCTATCCAACTGCTCTTTGAATCAAACTGGATAAAAAGGAATCTGAAATATTTATTCGAAGGATTATTGATAATTCTTGCAGGTATATACTTTTATTCGCTACCAAATTCGCAACTTCTTGCATATCACTTTTCTCAATTCTGGCTTTTTTTATCAATATCCCTTTTGTTTTGCCTTGTATGCATTAAGGATTACATAAAAGGGGATGATTTATTTTGGCACTTTCATATCACTCTATTTTCAAGAATTAACATAACAGCCTTATATACTACTGTAATTCTTGGTGGTTCCAGTGCAGCACTTAAGGCTATCGATACTCTTTTTAAAACCAAATTACTGGAGCATCAGGAAATCAGAATTGTAATATTGACACTGTGGATTTTTTTACCATTATTCTTTCTTGCAGGCGTGCCGCGACTAATCAATAAAGAAAATCTTCTAAAATACAAACCCCTGTGGATAAAAAACATTTCGATCTATGTATTGATTCCTTTCACAACAATATACCTCGCTATTTTATATGCTTACATGGGGAAGATTCTTTTACAATGGAAACTCCCGGAAGGTATGGTTTCCTATCTTGTCTTATCTTTTGCCGCTTTCGGTATTACATCATTAGTTATTGGATTCCCTTTCCAAAAAGATGAAAATTCAAAATGGACCTATTGGTTTGGCAGATTTTTTTATTTCCTTCAACTTCCTCTACTGATTCTTTTAGGGATTGCAATATACCAAAGGGTTATGGACTACGGAATCACTTTCAGGCGTTTTTATGTTCTTCTTTTAGCTGTATGGCTACTTTTAATCACGATTTTTATGATCATCAGAAAGAATAGAAACTTAATTGCAATTCCACTCACCTTGTTGTTTCTTACTTTTCTTTCATCCTTCGGACCCTGGAGCGCATTCAATATTGCTTTTTTGAATCAAAAAGCAAGACTCGATAGGATTTTAAATGAGAACGGACTTATTGTCTCAGGAAAACTCAGCACTCACAACAAAGATATTCCAAACAAAGTAAAAGATGATATTTGCTCAATTACCAAATATCTATTTGACTACGGAAAACTAAATGTCTATTCCGGAATATCCTCTCATAGAGACAGTCTCACCCCTAAAGCATTTGTAGATCAATTGGGTTTCGAATACAAAGTCCGTTGGGGAAAAGATTATGAAGATAATGAATGGTTTAATTACTCGTTTGGAAAGGCAGGCAGTACTACCTATGGAATTACGAGTGATAGTCTCGATGCTTTAATTAAAATGAATATTCAAGAATTGAATAAGGATCAAGAGTACAAAATACATCTTAACGGAATCGATGCGGAATATGATTCAGACAAGCAAGTCTTTATATTTAAGACGACAAATGATTCCACTTCTATTTCTTTAAACCAGGTAATAGCTGAATTCGGTAAAGTAAATTCAAAGACAAAGGTGGATCTATATGTTCATCAATCTGGTAAAACTAAGATTATTTGTTTATTTAATAGATTATCAGGAAATAAAAATCCTGAAGGATTGAACATAAATTCAATCGATGTGGATTTCTTGATTAAATCGAAGAATTAAAGAACGGCGGGCTAAGAGAATGTATGTGCCCGGTAATAAGAATGCATGGTGTACTTCTGTGTAAACAATGCTCATAGACAGGTGTATTGATTTTAATAAAGGAGCCTTTAAATTAACGATGGTTTAGTAATACTCGTTCCGGTATATTTGCCGCAATGACATTTTGAGCAACTCTTGACGATTGAAATGACCATTTAACTTTTCAAAATATAGGTACTGAATATATGAAAAATATTAATGTAATTTTATTCGATGACTTTACTCTTTTAGATGCATTTGGTCCGGTTGACATATTGAGCCGACTTGATAAATATTATCAAATTGATTATTATTCACTAAATGGTGGAAAAGTTAAAACGAAACCAAATTTTGAGATTGAAACAAAGTCATTTGATGATATCAATAGTTTTGATATTTTACTAATTCCAGGTGGATTCGGAACCAGAAAATTAGTTGACGACGATAAATTTATTTCAAGTCTCAAAAATATTACTGAAAAATCCGATATGGTTTTAACTGTATGCACTGGTTCTGCACTGTTAGCCAAAACCGGTTTATTAAAAAACATTAAAGCTACCAGTAACAAAATGTCTTTTGATTGGGTCATTAGTCAAAATTCTGATGTCAAATGGATCAGAAAAGCACGATGGGTTGTTGATGGAAAGTATTATTCATCTTCCGGTATAACAGCTGGAATTGATATGGCGTTAGGTTTTATAAAAGATAACTTCAGTATAGATGTTGCAAATAAAATATCTCATTCGTTAGAATATATCTGGAATAGTAATAGTGAAGAAGATCATTTTGCATAAAAAATTGTTACTTCACATAACATTAGCTGAACGCTCAGCTACGCTTCGGGCTGCATCACATTCGTTTCCGCGGGTACGCTCCAGTAAATGTCGTTTAGTTAAGAAACGTTGAACAAAACCTCTATTGCGGTGGCTTTTAGGACACCATAGAAAGATCATGGCTTTGATGAGGTTATTAATTGTTAAGTGCGATATTTAAAAGCGAATTGATTATGTATATTAAATACTCCCAGATGACAAATGAATGTAAAAGTCGAAAGAAAATTCAGAAATACAGAAAAATTACAGTTCAGAAATGTTTTAAGAACTGGATGAGCAGGAGCGCATCCATGCGCATTAAGATAAACGGTGGTCAAACAGGCCACTAACATCGTCAAGCTACAATACCGGCCGTAAAGCGGAGAGAACATTGCTTTACGGCCGATACTGCGGCTGTACCGCAAGGAGTTGTAGTCAATTTGCCCGGCCAATGATATACTACCAAAAGAATGCACGCGAAATCAAATTAACATAGGAGGCTGTGTGTTTTGGCGTAATGTTGCTGTAGGCAAGAAATTGCTTTTGAATTCCTGCGTTTTTTTCTTATTGGTAGTATGTTCCGGTCTTTCTGGTTTCTACGGTTTATTTACGGTTAATTCGATAAGTTTAAATTTAAGCGAAATAACTGCTTTAAATACACAGTTACTTGAGGTAAGACGGCAAGAGAAGAATTTTCAATTACGTGGGTTGAGTGCTTACGGCAACGATAAAAAAAATTCATTAGAAAAACACCGTGATTTATGCGCTGAAATGTTCAAGAGTATCGGTGCTTTAAAAGAGAGCAATGCTTTTCAAAAAGAGAGCGGTTTGCTTGAAAATCTCAATTCCTCTTTCTTGAATTACCAGAAGTATTTCGAACAATATGCAAAAATTATGATAAGCACAAAAGATCTCACCGCTTTGAATTCATGTGATGTCAGTATGGTTTCCAACGCCAGAGATTTTCAGATGATTTTAAAAAAACTTGGCGAAAAACAAAATAAAATCAGTAATAAAGCAATCAATACAGCATATGTGTTATTATTGATGATAACTATTATATCGGTTGTTTTTGTATTCATATTTATTTTTCTGAATAAAATTTTTATCATTAATCCCATTGTAACAACAACAAGGATGATCAAGGATATTGCTGAAGGTGAGGGAGACCTAACAAAGCGTCTTAATGCTGAAAGCAAAGATGAAATCGGAGAACTATCAAGCTTTTTTAACTTATTTGTTGAAAAAATTCAGAGTATCATCAGCACTATAACCGGCAATGCCAACACTATTGCTTCCTCATCCACCGAACTCTCCGCAGTATCCACTCAAATTGCCGCAAATTCCGAAGAAATGAGTACACAAACATCAGCGGTTGCATCTGCTACAGAACAATCAACGACAAATGCTAATACTATTTCCTCGGCAGCTGAAGAGATGTCATCATCCGCAAACAGTGTTGCCACTTCGATTGAAGAAATGAGCTCATCGCTCAATGAAGTCTCGCGCAACTGTCAAAAAGAATTGCAGATAGCATCTGAGGCCAATACACATGCCAAAAATAGTAAAGAGGTAATGGGTAAGCTCGGAGATGCTGCAAAATCAATAGGAAAAGTGGTAGAGGTTATTAACGATATAGCCGATCAGACCAATCTTCTTGCTCTTAATGCAACCATAGAAGCAGCATCCGCAGGAGAAGCAGGAAAAGGGTTTGCCGTTGTAGCGAGTGAAGTAAAAGAGCTTGCAAAGCAAACCGCTCAGGCCACACAGGAAATACAGAAACAAGTTGAAGACATGCAAACCAATACCGAATCTGCAATAAAAGCAATTGAATCAATATCTAAAGTAATTGAAGAGGTAAATGTAATATCCCAGACAATAGTAAGTGCGGTCGAAGAGCAAAGTGCAACGGTAAGTGAAATATCCAAAAATGTTAGCGGTGTAAGCGTAGGAGCACAGGAAGTTTCAAAAAATGTAGCAGAATCAGCGGCCGGGCTTTCGGAGGTCTCTTCAACCATTGCCGGTGTAAACAGTGCTGTTGCCGACACTGCAAAAGGAATTGTCCAGGTAAAGACAAGTGCCGAGGAATTATCTAAACTTTCGGAGGGGCTTAAAGAGCTTTTAGGACAATTTAAAATATGAAAAGGCAAAGGAGAGCCTGTCATAAAATCTGTGTAAATACCTTTTCCAATAAATTTTATCTTCAATAATAATGGAGTTTCAAAATTCAACATGGTTTTGTAATATTCGTTTCGGTAAAGTTGACTGTATTTATTTACTGCAGATAATATTTTTAATAAAAAAACAACAATGTTATTCTTTGTTAATTATTTTGATAGATGGTAGTAAAGGTGTAAAAGAGAACGTCGAACCCCCTAACAGATATAAATAAGTAAGGAAGGATGAAACCATGATATTCCGAATAGTACCGATCATTTTATTATTGTGTTTCTGTTCATTTGCGGAAAACGAATCCTTAAATAATGCAATAAAGGACGCAATTTCAAACCAGCATGTAGCCTGTGTTTTCGTGGAGTGCGAATCTGGTAAAATTATTACTCCAGATTCTATTGCGGTTTCTATTCGATATTCACCTTGTTCAACATTTAAGATATGGAATACGCTCATCGGAGTTGAGTGTAAAATTATAGACTCTGCTTGCATGCCCTTTTACAAGTGGGACAGTATTCCACAGTCTTTTCCAGCGTGGAATAAAGATCTGACTTTGAAGGAAGCCTTTCAAGTCTCATGTGTTCCTGCTTTTCAGATGTTGGCTCGTAAGATTGGTAATGAGAAAATGGGAAAATGGATTTCTGTTTTAAACTATGGGGATAAGAATATTTCATCTGGCATAGAAGACTTTTGGTTGCCAAGTGAAGGAAAGAAATCGATTCAAATATCTCCTTTAGAACAAGCACAACTAATCAGAAAACTGGTTAATAAAGAACTTCCCTTTTCTGCTCAATCGCAACGCATTCTACAAGAAGTAATGATGATTAACAAAACTTCAAAAGGTATTTATTACGGCAAAACAGGCAGCAGTAAAGCAAATTACAATGGTATAAAGAACCAGAGTATTGGATGGTTTGTTGGCTATATAACAAATAATGACAAGACATATTCGTTTGCTTGTCTTATCAAAGGAGAAAATGTATCTGGTAAAGATTCAAAGGGAATCATAGAATCCATTCTCAGGAAATCAGAATTACTTTGAGACAAACCATATTAAGATGGCGCGCTAATAAGAAGATGGCAGCAAGGAAATGAAAACATAATGGTAGGTTTCAGTTTAGAGACAAACATCAGCAAAAAAGCTAAAATGCCTGTCGCAGGCGCAACACAACCACTTTCGGCTGTTTACAACCCGTTATGCGCAAGTTTTTTCCAGTGCTTTATATATTGAAATTGGCGCATCGCCCCAGAGCACAAAACATTATTGATTATTATTATGAAGAAAATATTTTTTCTTATCTTTATTTCCTTACTAATCGCGCTCAATGGAAGTTGTCAGAAAAGGATTACTACATCTATGGGAAATGCAATTACGATTGATTTGCCAGTGCGAGGAACCTGGATAACTCCGAATACTCCAGGCAAGAAAATCCCCAGCCACGGTATTGATAAGTATGGTGAAACCTATGCCTATGATTTTGTTGGTGTCGATGGAAGAAGTAGAATAGATAAGTTTTATAATTCAACAGTTCTCTCTTATTTGATCAAAGGTGTTCCTCTTAATAAATGCTATGGATGGGGAAGTGAGATATATGCACCATTTGATGGTGAAGTTGTAAAGATCGAAGATGGAGTAATTGAAAGAGATCCGGTAAATTTAAGAAATGATATCGCGTATATGCGAAAAATAACAAAACGATTTGAATCTGGAGAAGCTGAATATCGGGAAGTAGCAGGGAATTATATCATTATAAAAAAGTCTGAAAATGTATATGCTTTATTTGCTCATTTGAAAATAAATTCTATTTACGTGAAAAAAGGTGAAACGGTAAAAATAGGTCAAGTAATAGGAAGAGTAGGGCATTCAGGAAATTCAACAGCTCCACATTTGCATTTTCAATTAATGGATAATATTGATCCCGGAAAATCAAATGGAATCCCGTGTAATTTTACGAATTATGAAGAATTTAGAAATGGTAAATGGGAACATATAGATAAAGGAGTACCATCGAAATTCAGGATCAAAAAGATATAGGTGTATTGGATTCGACCTCGCCGTGATTCTTGATACAACGGAATTTATACCGAAATAATTATTTAATCAGCCCTCAGTAAAATACTGCCATTCTAAATGGGTTTTTCTTAACTTCAATTTTTTTATGATCTTCAAAAAAACTGCTTGTTTCATTGTATTGTCAAAAATGTGATTATCATCTTCGGAATAATCTTTATACCTGAAAGTAACGGACTTACTGATTGTGCTGAATTAAATGTGATTCTACAATAGTAATGCGGTGGGTATAATTCCCCCGATACTGAATAACTCAGGGGGACTGGCAGGCGCGGGGGAGAAGACAAAAGAAATAAACAAAATTGACAAAAACAGGATGAATGAGAACGATGGAAAACAGTATTTTGATAGAACAAAACAATTGGAAAACAAACAAATAGAAAACGGAATGAAATAACCGCATCGCCCTCTCTCTCACAATTTTTTTGGAAATTTTGATGGGACTCAGGGATAATATTACCGGATTCACCTTTGACGGATTACCGGCATTGTTTAGTAGAGACATCCGGCCGGATGTCTCTACTAAAATGCCGGACAATGTAAAACTGGTGCATTCGATAAAAAACCATATCAGACAGCTAATCAATATGCCCAAAGGAAGCGACTGGAAGAATTCCGATATGGGTATTGAGGATATTCCCGATGTCCTGACTTCCGTACCACCATGGACACCGGATTTTGGCAAGTCGCTCAAGGTAATGATTAAGAAGTATGAAAAGCGAATAAAAGAAATCTATTTCATAAATTGGCGTATTGACGGTAAGCTGTGTTGCTTGACCTGCAGGATGATTGTTATCACTGAAAATAAAGAGGTTATCCGCTATCGGGCTGTATTTTGCGCTCAAGGCAGCAGAGTAGTTGAAATCACTACCGGCGAGGATGAGGAGTAAAAGATATGCCGGAACCAGCATACATGCGAATACGTCACAGAAAGGAAATCATTCCCGGCCCCATCACCAAATGCGGGGAGGATAACCTGTGGGAGATACATGAATTCGCTCATGAAATTTCTGGTAAACAGCCCGAAGACCCGTGGTCATTATCCCCCTGGGGTGCAAAACACAAGGTTCTTCAGGTGGTTCTTGAAGTTGGTGCATTTCTGCCGAGACTCTACCGTGTTAAGGTTGACCGGGATGAATATATCAACCGGGTGGAGATCTTCTGGCTGCAATACTCGGAAGAACAGAAGAAAAAACAGTTCTATTTCAAGCATACGATTTACCCTGTCAAGATTACTTCAATCACCATGCTTATGCCCAATGTTAAAGACCCTCAGTATGAACAGTACAATCACCTTGTCGCAATCGAGTTTCGTTATCGTTTTATCGAGCATTTGTATACAGAAGGGTATCTTAACACCAAAGCGGAGTGGCACCACTTTTTCACTGATGAATCTGATGAGCCGATTCCGGAGAGATATTTGACCGGACGATGCTTGTCGCATGAGGCGCTTGAATGGGAGGAAAACTGGAGGAAAGAGCAGGAACAAAATAAGTCGCTTACTATTACAATTGAGCGGTTTTACCACGATAACGAACCCGTTCAGGAAGCTCCATTTGAAATTGAACTTGCCGATGCCACAACAGTAAAAGGTACTCTTGACACTACCGGAAATGCATCGGTAACCGGGCTAAAGAGCACGCCCAAACGTATCCGCTTTGAGCCGGATGCCCGCGAGTTCAAGCCGGTGAATCTGGTTGAAAACGCCGAATACAAAGCTTCATTTTCCCAGGCAGATGCGGATACCATAGTTACAAATGCAACCGCAAAAACGGAACAGCCCCCCGAGAAAAAAGGAATCGTTTTAGATTCAATTCAATGGGTTACTGGAACGCTTCAAGGAAGTTTCAATCAGAAGCAGACGACGAGCCAGATAATTGTCGATGCGATAATCGGGATGATTCCGGTTGTCGGTGATGTGACTGCGGTGCGGGACATAATTATGGTTACCATCGGGCTTTCTCTTGAAGAAGCGAAACGCAAGGATAAGCTCCAGTGGCTGACGCTTGTTCTTCTGTTATTTGCGTTGATTCCGGTCATTGGAGGTGCAATCAAAGGAGTTGGTCGGCTGTTGCTCAATGCAGGCAAACAGGCATTGCAAATTTCGGATTTTGTCGCGGTACTTAACAGAATCGGCGCCGGGGATGCGGTGAAGTTCATCAAAGATATTAATTTAACAAAGTATACCGCAGATCTTCGCGGGCGGTGGCGTTGGTTGCTTCAACGGCTTGACACTGTAATAACCACGGCAAAGGCAAAAATTGGCATATTTCTCCCCAGGGCCTTTGTCGAGCGTCTTGATCAAATTCGCGAAGGTCTCGTTATACTGAAGATTGAAGGCGAGAAGATGATACCGGAAGCGGTCAAGGAGCTTCAATCAAAGCTCAGTTCGATTCAGGATCAGATGTACAGAGGTGAATGGAATGAGATCCCGCAGACTATGAAAAGCAGTACTCGTGAGATCGAAGCGCGGTTGGTTGAGAGTGTTGAAGAAAGCAAGAAGTGGGTTGTGGAGAGGATGGAGTTTCCACCGACGAAAAAGGAAAATTTTAAATGGCGAAAAGGTTGGCCTGATTTAACGGAAGGACAATTTGTAAAGGAACACAAGCTTCCCAACGGGAAAAATCAGACCATATATGAAGCCATCGAAGCATTTAGTGGGCCGATACGAGCGGTGAAACTTCCTCCGAAAACTAAAATCTGGCGAGTACTGGATGAGACGAATGAATTCAGCAAGGCAGAAGGGATCTGGTGGTGTTATAAACTGCCAAAAGATGGGAAGGAGTGGCGGGAACAATATGCTGTATTGGAGTCATGGAGCAAAAACGGCGTGTATGTTGAATATGTTGTTGAGAAAAAAGGTTTGTATGTATGGGAGGGTAAGGTTGCAGGGAAGATTCAAGACAATCCGTCAAACACAGCCTCCGGACAGTATCTTCACGGTGGCGGAACACAGATCCTTGTTGATTTTGTTAATCATGGCAAGAATAAACGCTTTCTGAAAAAAGTGCGTATGCTTGAAAAAAAGCCCACTAACTGGGGCAATAGCCATTTAAATATTAATGTCCCGGAAAAGAAAGTCACAGTTCAGCATTTAAAGGCACAGGAAATAGCTCCCAAAGGAAACCTTGCCTTTTCAACTACTGCAAGGGTTTCAGAACTTGATACTGATAAAAAAACAGAGGTGTTGAAATGAGTAAAGATGATTTATTCGTAGAAATTGATGGCCGAAAAGTACCAACATCAAAACAGTTACGGAAAATGGGATTGATGACATGGGATGGAAGTATTCCCAACATCAAGACAAAAGTGTCTGATGACAATTTTAAACTAACACCGGAACAAGTTAGGGTTATTGTATGGAATTTGATGAAATATTCATCAGTTACTTTTATGAAACAGTTGAAAGAAATGCTTGCAATAATCATCAAATCTTATGAAAATCATATAGGAAGGAAGCCGAAAGTCTGCGATATTGAAATTGATAATTTGAAAAGTTTCAATGAATCCTATTTAGAAATTGACACAGCTATTAAGATGTTGCTTTCAGGCGGCAATAAATCCGCGATCTATAAGTTACTTCGAGACGTCAGCCGTTTTGATTTTGCTTTTACAGGCAGGATGCGTGGGGAACTGGACTGGAGTTCTCTGGGTCAAGGAAGCGGAAGTGAGAAGTCAAGAGGTTTGTATGTATGGATAGAAAAAGCAATTCATATTGCATTTCTTGTTGAAACAGGTGGCGGATGGACTTGGCCATCAACGCTAACCGATAAAATGATTCATTTGGGTCCGCCAGACTCTTTTATTTATCACTCAGCAGACAATAAACTATCTGCAAAAACTGGTGAAGTAATCCCAGTGACTGGCATATGGAATCCCTTTGATTACAAGAGCGGATGCCCTTCATTCCTTTTAGCAGGTAGTGAATTCCCTAAAACAGAAATTGCGGTTGAAAGGTTAGAACGCCCAGCATTTTTTGATGAAGATTCTGGAGAGTTATATAAGGGTTGGTTAGATTTTGAATACCAGGAATATCCCTCTCGCTGGGAACTTCTCTGGGAAGACAATCGCTACCTTGACGGCACAATACCAGAGGAAGAAAAAGAGTATCTTGACGAAAGTTGCAGTTTTCCAACTGAGCCACCGGAGGCGGTAAAGGTATCCCCTTAAACCAGAAAAGAAGTCGGCTAACACGGGTGATAGATAGCTAAATGTCAACACGTGAAAAAACAGAGGTGTTGAAATGAGTAAAGATGATTTTTTTGTAGAAATTGAAGGTCGAAAAGTACCAACATCAAAGCAATTACTTAAAATGGGATTGATGACATGGGGGGGGAGTATTCCCACCATTAAAACAAAAGTATCCGATAGCGACTATAAGCTGACACCGGAACAAGTGCGAACGATTGTCTGGAACTTGATGAAGTATTCATCGATTACATTTTTGGAACGCCTAATTGTATTCTTAAAAACAATTGAGAATGGCTATGAAAAGGCAATATCTGTTTTCACTAATGTCAGAGATATTGATATTGAAAATCTTAAATATCTGAACGAAGCAATACACATCGGTGAGACTGGAAAGGAACTTATACTTTCTGGTAAAAAGGAAGCTGGTTATCAACATCTTATAAATATATTTGTTTTTCAACAATGTTTTCAGGGGCGAAAAGCCGATGAGTATAGTTGGGAGTGGATTGGAGCCAGTAGAAGTCGTGGTAAAAAATCGAGAGGTTTGTATGTATGGATTGAAAAAACAATTGATATAGCATGCTCTTTGACACTTGGTGGTATCTGGAAATGGCCATCAAGATATATAAATGATAGAATAATATATTCACCTCCCGATATTTACAATTTTGTAACTTCAAAAAGTAAACTGTCTGCAAAAACTGGCGACATAATTCCAGTCACCGGTATATGGAATCCTTTTGATTTCAAGAGCGGATGCCCTTCATTCCTATTAGCAGGTGATGAATTTCCAAATACAAAAATTGCGATTGAAAAGTTCGAACGCCCTGAATTTTTTGATGAAGATTCTGGAGAATTGTATAAGGGTTGGTTAGATTATGACTACCAGGAACACTCCTCCCGCTGGGAACTTCTCTGGGAAGACAATCGCTATATTGACGGGACAATACCTGAAGAAGAAAAAGAGTATCTTGACGAAAGCTGCAGTTTTCCAAACGAACCACCGGAGGCGGTAAAGGTATCCCCTTAAACTGGAAAAGAAGCTGGTTAACACGAGTGACAGTTGTCTAAATGTCAAGACGTGAAAAAACAGAGGTGTTAAAATGAGTAAAGATGATTTATTCGTAGAAATTGAAGCCCGAAAAGTACCAACATCAAAGCAGTTACGGAAAATGGGATTGATGACATGGGGAGGAAGCATTCCCAACATCAAGACAAAAGTATCCGATAGCGACTATGAGCTGATACCGGAACAAGTGCGAACGATTGTCTGGAACTTGATGAAGTATTCATCGATTACATTTTTGGAACGCCTAATTGTATTTCTGAAGACAATTGAGAAAGGTTATGAAAAGGCAATATCTGTTTTCCCTAATGTCAGAGATATTGATATTGAAAATCTTAAATATTTAAACGAGGCAATAAATATCGGTGTAACCGGCAGGGAGTATATACTTTCGGGTAACAAGGAGTCTGGCTATAAACGCTTTAGAGGTATAAACGGTATATGTGTTTTTCAACAAGGTTTTCGGGGACGGAAAGCGGATGAGTATAATTGGGATTGGATTGGAGTAAGTATGCTTGGACAGAAATCAAGAGGATTGTTTTTATGGATTGAAAAAGCAATTGAAATGGCTCATGCATTGCATAAGGGTGGGAGGTGGTCGTGGCCATCCATTTTAACAGATGAATGGTTGAAATTTCCCGTACCACAATCATTTAACTATGTCCCAGAAATCAATAAAGTGATTTTAAAAACTGGCGACACAATTCCAATAACCGGTATTTGGAACCCCTTTGATTTCAAGAGTGGATGCCCTTCATTCTTTTTGGCTGGAGATAAATTTCCAAATACAGAAATCGCGATTGAAAGGCAAGAACGTCCAGAATTTGTTGATAAATTTGGGATGTATCATAGAAAATATCTGGAATTTGATCATGAAGAACATCCCTCTCGCTGGGAACTTCTCTGGGAAGACAATCGCTATCTTGACGGGACAATACCTGAAGAAGAAAAAGAATATCTTGACGAAAGTTGCAGGTTCCCAAATGAACCACCAGAACCGGTAAAGAGATGAAATTTGCTCCCTTTGCGAAGTGATAGCTGGTTGTAAAGGGAATTGCTCGGGAAAATGTCTGAACAATGATTTATGTGAGTAGGATGATAGGCATTGAGAGGAAATATTTTTTTCTCCTCTCATTGTCCATTACATTAATCAATTAGTCATTCCCGGTGGGATCGGGCAATTGGTGTGAGGCCTGTCAGAAAATCTGCTAAATACCTTTTCTAATTAGCTTCAATAATAAAAGAGCTTTTAATCCATCATGGTTTTGTACTATTCGTTCCGGTAAAGTTGACCGGTGTTTATTCACAGCAGATAATACTTTCGATAGAAAATTGACAATGTTAATCTTTGTTAATTATTTTGATAAATGGTAATGGTGCCCAAGACGCAATTCTTCGTCTTGGGCACCAACTCCTTGCAAGGCCGCAATGCGGACTTGCAAGGGGTTGGTGCCCATATGCCTACCAGTTGGGAGCTCTCATCGTGAGCGCGGAGATAAACAAAGACAAAGTGGGAAAAAGAGTTTTATGGAGGAGAATGAGATTTCACGGAAGATTATAGGTGCAGCAATAGAAGTTCATAGAATATTAGGCCCCGGTTTATTAGAATCTGTTTACGAAGAAGCATTATGCCATGAACTTTGTTTAAGAGAAATAAAATTTTTAAGACAACAACCTGTACCGATACCTTATAAAGATATAAAACTTGGTACAGATTTAAGATTGGATTTATTGGTTGAAGGAAAAGTAATTGTTCCCCAGGTAAGAAATATATGTAGAATTTCTACCAAACTGGGGCTCGGATTTAAAGGCAAAAGAATTCGTAACAGCGATTGACCGTCAAAAACTATTATCGTATTTACGGTTAAGCCATAAGAAGTTGGGATTGATTATTAATTTTCATGTTGCGAAACTGAAAGATGGAGTTGAACGGATAGTAAACAGTTTAACAGAATCAAATTTTGAAAAATAGAAGAATTTTAACGCCCGTCCTCCGAAGTAGCTTCTACGGAGGGGGGCCAGAGCACGCCAAGGACGCAAAGGAAATAACGCAGAGATGAGAAGAGATAAAAACAGGGCGCCCGCCATCCGTAGCAGACTACTGCGGTGGGCTGGCAAAGAATAAACGCTTCGCGTTTACAGAATTGAGACTGTCTTAACCACCATTGGATTGGACCAGGATTCTTTTAAACGCGAAGCGTTTACCCTTTGCGTCCTTTGTGTGCTCTGCGTTTTAAATTCTCATCTTGGATTTGAAATGTATTAAAATTGGATTGATATTAATTGTCGCAGTACACATCTGCCTCTGACAAAAGTGATACCGAAGCGGCAGAACGAAATGCACCGGCATATAGCGTAGATCAGGACTTGTTTGTTACATTTGCAAGCATCTTTGCGGAAGCGATTCGGGATTCAGCCATGCTGCTGCTATTCTCTAAAAGTCATTTACAAGGGCAATTAAGTACCAAAATGTTTTATTCCCTGATAAAATTTCCTTCCGAAAATACAAAAAGCAACTTACTATCCTTCAGTTCTATTATATTAACAATGACTTCCGGCATAAAGCTCTGAATACAATACCCATATAGAGCGGGTACCAGGCTTCGTTCAACTTGATTCTATCCGCAACGCAACTGAGGGTTTTGCTTAAAATGGGGCTTTTTGTGGGCGCTGCGGATAGAATCCTAAGAGTTGTAAGACATTGCATGGGCAAACACTCTTTAGGAATAAAAAGAGGGGCGCAAAAGACAAGAGGCATATAACTATAACATCATGAAGTTCTTGGAGGAACACAAAATGAGCGATGAAGAGCATAATATTCACGATTTTGATATTGCATTAATTTGCGAATATTTTTCCAGTATGGATCGTCAAGGCCCAGGAAGCCAGGAAGCAACAATAAAAGCATTGAGCTTTATTGATAATATACACGAAAAATCAAACATTGTTGATCTTGGTTGTGGTACTGGAGGTCAAACTATAGTTTTGGCTCAAAACACTCCAGGGAATATTACAGCCATTGATTTATTCCCTGGTTTTATCGACAAACTAAATGACAATGCACAAAAATTGAATCTTCAAAGCAGAGTTAAAGGCGTTATTGGTTCAATGGATAAACTTGATTTTCAATTAAATGAATTAGACCTTATTTGGAGTGAAGGAGCAATATATAATATTGGTTTTGAAAAAGGTATGAATTATTGGAATAAGTTTTTGAAAAAAGGCGGCTATGTTGCTGTTACTGAAGCATCATGGTTTACAGAAGAACGGCCAAAAGAAATATTTGATTTTTGGAATGAAGCATATCCTGAAATAGACACCATTCCAAATAAAATTGCTCAAATGCAAAAAGCAGGCTATGTTGTTATGGCATCATTCATATTACCTGAGATTTGCTGGATTGAAAATTTCTTTAAACCGGAAATAACAGCACAAAAAATATTTTTGGATAAATACAAAGGTAATAAATCAGCCGAAGAATTTATAAAATACGAAAAACATGGAGCCTGTACTTTATAATAAATATAAAGATTATTATGGGTATGTATTTTATATTGGAAAGAAAATATAGAAGCCCCGCCAGCATCCGTGCTGACGGCTAACGTAGCGGAATTAACGGCATATAACAGCAGGAAAAATATTGAGGAAATTTATTCAAAAAAATTTAAATGGGATCGAAGTGCGCGGGAAAATAAGAGCCCAGGACAAACACAGGCCACCAACAATAAGGATTATTCAGAAGTCTAAAATCTCAATATAGACACCAAAAGTATCTTTACTTCTGAATGAACTCGCTGAAAGTACCGAATTAATTTCGGGATTGCCAACGGAGCATATCTTTTCACCGCTCTATGTGTATTAATTGCTGGTTGTAGAGGAAATTGCTCAGGAAAATGTCTGAACAATGATTTATGTGAGCAGGATGATAGGCATTGAGAGGGAATATTTTTTTCTCCTCTCATAGTCCATTACATTAAACAATTAGTCATTTCCGGTGGGATCGGTCAATTGGTGTAAGGCCTGTCAGAAAATCTGCTAAATACCTTTTCTAATAAATTTAGCTTCAATAATAATAGAGCTTTTTAAATCCATCATGGTTTTGTACTATTCGTTCCGGTAAAGTTGACCTGTGTTTATTCACTGCAGATAATACTTTTGATAGAAAATTGACAATGTTATTCTTTGTTAATTATTTTGATAAACGGTAATGAAGGTGTCAATGAGGTATTTTTTCGCCTTGGGCGCCAATGGGTTGCAAGGCCGCATTGCGGCTTGTAGAAGTTGTAAAACATAAACCTGCCCCAAAAACAGGAAGACGCCCGAAAGACGTGTAATAACTATTTGAGACAATAGAAGGCCGATAAATGGGAATACAGAAGCATAAACGTATCGAATTTTTATCTTACAGGTACTTTGTAATCGAAACACAACAGCGCTCACTTTTACAGGATTTTAATGATAAAGTCGCGCTTTTTCGAGGTATATTTACATCTTTAAGAGAGAATAAAAAATTTGATATATTATTAAAAGGTAAAAAATACCTGCTTTATCATTATAAAGACGTTACACAAAAGGTACTTATAACAAAATTTGCCAAATGCAAATCTGTTCCCCATTATGAACCAAGAGAAGAAGATATCATTAAGGTTAAATCTGAAGATTTCCCATTCATTTATGTAATATTTGACTTAGAAGGTCAGTCAATATTAATTCAAAACAACACTACTTTGTTTGCATCAACAAATTCTGCTATAAAAGTTCTTGAAAATTATTTTACTGAAAAAATGATGAAAAGTCATTTTACAGTTAAAATAACAGAAGTTACTCATTCAAGTAAATTTTGGGAAACCGTTGAAGAGGCTGATAAAATATATTCTTTAAAGTTAAACTTAAAATCACCTAATCTCTTTGGTGGGCAAATAAAAGCAAATGAATTATTAAAAAACCAACGAGCTCTATTCAATAACACTGAATTTAATGTTGAGTTAAAAAATGAAAATGGAGAATTAAAAGTACTAAAGGATAACGTATCTGATTTTATACAATACATTTCTGCTGGTGGTGGGCAGTATGCAATGGCATTTCAGAAAAATGGCATCGTTCAAAAAATAAAAAGCATTTTTAATATAAAAAAATATTTTTTAAGGAATCCTGATGACGAAGCTTTCGATGAACTTTTAGATACAATAAAAGAATTAATGGATTTCAATAAGGAAAGCTGAAATGAGAAAATATCATTTAAAACCAGTGCTAATTTTAAGCACTGCAATTGTTCTCTCATTATTAATAAGCATTTTATTTGACATTAAAAACATATCTATAATCAAAATTGATTTCCTTATACAGTTCTTGGGAATTTTGCTTGGCTTTATTTTCACAATTCTTGCTTTTATTTACTCGATGACAGAAAGTATTAAAAATCAGTTGGTAAACAATGCTAGCATATCTGATGAAGCGAAATCAAAACAATTTGAACTAATTGATAATCTACATGATGAATTAAAAGATGGGACAAAATTTGTCTTTATTTTATTTTGCCTATCTATATTCGTTTGTTTTTTCGAAAATATTAATTTGCCTATTATAACTATTGGTAATACTAAGACTAAATTGCTATTTGTAGTTAAATTATCTGTATTGTTTTTAAGTTTATACTCCATTTATGACATAATGGAAATAATGTTCAAAATATCAAAAGTTACCTCAGTATTTCCTAAAAAGAAACTATGAGGCGGCGAAAGATGAAAGGCAGGGGCAGGTTTACGTCTTACAACAGCGGTAGCCAGGTTTCGCTATCGCTGCACCCAAATTTTCCTACGCTATCGCTTCGGAAAACTTCTGGCGTACCGCAAAAGAAATTATAGAGTTTATTTTTTGAAATGAAAACAAAAAGAATATGGTATTTGTTTTAAAAACTTTTTAAGGAGGAATGAGCAATGATGGACATAATTAAAAATGTTAATGAGATTTTTCAGACAATATATTTGTTGTCCGCAGGCCCAATTTTAACATTTTTAGCATTTAAAGGCCTTGAGCAACTTAAGATTGCCAAGAAAGCATTGAAAATAAATTCTCAACGTGACGCATTTAAGATTGCTGGTGAACAATGCCAATTTTTTGCCGAAAAAATAATTCCTCTTTATACAAAATTTCAAAAAGAAATGGAAGCGAATAATGGGCACTTTTTAGATAAATTTGAAATAAAAGTTGAAAAAAACGCTATTTTTGTCAAGAATAATAAACCAATTGAGAAAGAAGATACTGAGGCCTTGCGCAAATCGGAGTCATTCGGTGATTTGCTTAATGCTATCGAAGGATTTTCAATGTACTTTGCTTCTGGTGTAGCAGCCTCTAATGTAGGATATCTAACATGTGGCCGTTGTTATGTTGAGGTAATTAAAAAATTATGTCCAATATTGGTCAAGGAAGCTGAAGGTGGGTATTTTAAAAATACATGCTTACTTTTTACTATTTGGTATAATAAATGCTCAATGGAGGATATAACTAAAATGCAGCAACAATTAGCTGATGAATTGAAGAATAAAAAATCGTTAGAAATTCAAACGCTTGGATGTAATTAAATTATTACTTATATACAATAAGTCCGTTCGAAAATTATAGTAGAATTTCGGCCATTAATAAGGGGTGTGTTTAAAAAAAAGCCAATACAAAACAAGAAAAGCGCACACTTGTATATATTCAATTATCGGCTAACGGTACAGCATACAACAATAAGGATTATTCAGAAGTCTAAAATCTCAATATAGAACACCAAAGTATCTTTACTTCTGAATGAACTCGCTGAAAGTCCCGAATTAATTTCGGGATTAAACGAAGCCGATTCAACACCGAAGCATCTCTTTTCACCGAAACTCAAAATTCTATGTATTAATTGCTCCTTGTAGAGGGAATTGCTCGGGAAAATGTCTGAACAATGATTTATGTGAGCAGGATGACAGGCTTTGATAGGTAATATTTTTTTCTCCTCTCATAGTACAGTACATTAATCAATTCGTCATTCCCGGCGGGATCGGGCAATTGGTGTGAGGCCTGTCAGAAAATCTGCTAAATATCTTTTCTAATAAATTTAACTTCAATAATAATAGAGCTTTTAAATCCATCATGGTTTTGTACTATTCGTTCCGGTAAAGTTGACCTGTATTTATTTAAAATCATTCATACAAGACAAAATGAAAATGAGTCATTTATATCAACCTTTATTGATTAAGGAACTGATTGAAAATGGAGGAAAAGCTACTATAAGACAACTGACAATTTCTTTTCTAAAAAACGATGAAAGTCAGATCCGATATTATGAAAACGTCTAAAAGACATGTTGCGCAATGGTAAGTTGGAATTCGATTCCTGGTGTTATCACGTATAATGTTTATTATCAAAATGGAGTACCGTTTACAAAAACAGCGAAACAAAAATAACGGGAATAACATCGTCATCAATACAAATAAAATTATTTAACGGAATGCTATATGCTTTTGCGGTTAGTGCTGTAAATGGTGCGGGGGAATCAGAATTAAATACCGTGCAGACGTGAATGCCTCAATCACCATTTCTTTTGAAAACATTTCCCGGACATAGAGATTGTGTCAGTGCTGTAGCGTGTTCCCCAGATGGTTCCAATGTACTGACAGACTCTACTGATTGCACCGCAATACTCTGGAATTGTATTTATTAAATAATCGATTGAACACGTTGCAATGTGCCCCAACAGGACCCAAATTTAAATAATCATTGCTCACTGCAAATTCCTTTGTTATATTCAAAAAGTAAATATCACAATCATCAATTTCCATAATTAAACATTCTACAAGGAGGCAAAATTGCCGGTTAAATCAGTTGCCTGTTCCGAATTGTTATCCGCGGAAGTCGCGTCAACCGCGAAAAAACTCTCAGTCATAATCAGTAAAGCCCCTAAGGAAGCAGTTCTGCTTAATCAGCTCAATGCAGATATGCAGTCGAAAGTATCTGCACTTGAAGAACGATCCGGGAAAAAGGCTCAGTTAATGCTCGAAGAAACGCCGTCAATGGCAGACGAGAAAAGAGACAGCATTTATAATCAGGTATTGCAATATGTCAAAGGAAGCAGACATAGTCCACGGCCTGGTGAAGCGCAGGCTGCAGAGCGGATTTATGAACTGTTAGTCCAGCATAATACCGGTCTTGCCAACATGAGTTACGATATCGAATCGCATCATATAAACGCATTGTTAGTTGATTTGAAGAAACCGGAATTTCAGGAGCATATCAAAATGCTTAGCCTTGAAAATAGTTTCTCCGATCTGGAAACTGCGCAACGTAAATTCGAGGAAGTAAATTCAAGAAAACTGGAACAGAACGCGTCATTCGATCTTCCACAACTGCAAACGTTGGTTTCACCTATAAGATCAGTGCTGTATGAAATTCTTATCCACTTAGGTACAATAGAACGGTTTAATCCTGAAGCGTATGCAACAATTATCAGTGAGACAAATGAGTTACTGACAGAGGTTGGTTCTAAAGTTAAGGCTCGAAGAACAAGAAAAAGTACCGGGCAGCAGACTGTTTAAATTCCAATTTTGTACCATGGTAGGGGCGTCCGGCCGGATGCTTCTGCCGGATACGTGAGGGATGACCCTACTAATAACAGAAAATCTATTTACAAAAAAAATCTGACCCCGAAAAATTTTACACATAAATATACCCCCCCGGCTGCGAGGAACCCTTCGACTCTCGATGACTCGAGCTCAGTTACTACGGTTAAAGTCAATACTTTTTTTAGGTAAAATGAACATAAATTTAAACCTCAACAAGTGTGTTTATGATAGTGCTAATATGAGTTGTACTATTTTCCCTTGCTATTCTACTTTGCTTGTTTTTAGATTTAGTTCCGGAAAGAGGGGCAATGACCTCGCACGCAGGAATACTATTCCTTTGAGGCTTGCTTTCTCTTTCCTTTACTTTACATTCCTTTGCATTCCTTCTATTTTGGTTCTGTTTTTTAGAAACAGGGGCATCAAGGTCATAAGGCTGAAGCCGACGCTTGTTTTCACAAACTGTTTTTTTCAACTTTTTACTCCGCTTCTGATACATCTGATCAATTTGGGGATCAAAGGGTTTTCCAGAAGCAAGTATACCATAGATAATCCGAGCAAATTTGTGCATACAAACACCGATTGCTGCCATTGGAGCCATCTTTTTTTCAATGCAGGTTTCATAAGTTTTCTTTATCACTGGATTACAACTCAGAGCCGAAAGCACAGCCATATAAAGAAGCGCCCGTGGCTGGGAGTGGCCATGCTTGCTCATACGCGAAACAGTTCTGCCATCACCGCTTTCCTTAAAAATCGGATGAAGACCCAAGAATGCGGCGAGTTTCTTTGTATTTGTGAATCTTTTAATTGTAACTATGGTTGCAATAAGTCCAGCTGCCGAATAATCGCCGATTCCAGGTATCGAAGCAAGAAGATTGATTTCAGTTGTTTTGGTGTTATTTATAATCATCTTCTTCTGCTCTGCTATAGTGCTCTCAAGATTAAGAAGTTGCTCTGTTATTGTTTTGATTATCATGGCATCAACAGAGGTCGTACAGGATGCAACACCACTTTTCGCTTTTTCAATAAGCTCAGCAGCTCTTTGAGATGTGACATAAGGTATTTTAGCCAGAGCAGCAACCTTTACACGCGCCAGTTGTTGAGCCGTGGGATACTTACTCAGAAGCAAAAGAACCCACCTGGGGATTCCATCTTTGCAATATTTTACCAGTTCCGGATTCGATTGATACAAATGAAAACTAAGCTGGTTATCCAACTGAGTTTTTTGTTTAATAAGAAGCTGGGTCAGATTCCACTGACGGCGCATAGCTCCGAATTCGAAATCCTGTTCAAAGTTAAGCTCCTGATGAAACGCACTCAGATAATGAGCTATTACATGTGCACTGACAGCATCAGTAATAATGCGCTTTTTACAGGCTTCCCGATATCTCTTTACAGCAAGAGGATCAACACGGGTAACTTTGAGACTATATGCCTCACTAAGACGTTTGAACAACGCAAGCCAGTTGTTCTCATATCCACCAGTACTTTCCAGGCCAGCATAGATCAGAGCATCTTTATGATCCTTGTAAAACAGATCAAGAAAGTTACACAACTTCTTATGTCCCTCAGTTGTATCATCAAGCTGAAATCCGGATTCTATCCTGGTTTTACAGCTATTCAGAAGCATAAAATCACCGTACCCCTTACTCACATCACAACCGAGAAAATAATTATTCATAACTGCTGCTCCTTTAATAGGGTATGTACCCAAAAAATGGTAACCAGGAAACATCACTCTTGTAGATGCGGTCTCAAGGACCATGTTACTAAGCGACTTTTACCTGATCAGAAGGGGGAAACTGAGCTGCGGGTTCGTAACCCAAGGGTAAACCCCCCCTCAACTGCCAGGTATAAATATCAGATATGGAATGGCTTAAAAACCATGCTGAAATTGTTTGGTTACCCCTCATTAAAAAAGTTATTAACATATCAACAGTTATCAACAAAAGAAAAAAGAAACAAAAAAGAAAATTTACTAACACCACTAAATGAACATTGTATAAACAAACATACAAGGGTATACGGAGCGAGAGTGAAAACCATAACTACAAACTATAGTATTAATAATCAGAAAAATCTATTTACACAAAAAATCTGACACACCCCTAAGAATCACAAACCCTGCAACTATCCACCTATTTGCCCGCAAAAAAATCTGAAAGGCGCTTCTATCGACTTAGAAGCATTAAAAAAAAATCTGAAAAGCGCTTTCTTCGACTTAGAAGTGCAAAAAAAAAATCCAAAAGGTAGTTCTATCGACTTAGAATTGGGCATTTGGGCCCAAAAGGGTACAAAACACGACTTAGAAGTGCTAAAAAAAATCTAAAAGGTGTAAAATTCAAATAAAATCGAGTAAATGGGGCCTAAAAGAGTGAAAAAAAGGAGTTAGAAGCACCTGAAAAAATTATTATGATATAAAAATGAAGTTAGAACCACTAAATGGGGAAGAAAAGTCATAAAAACAGAAGATAGAAGCGTTAGAAAAAAATTGAACGGCCAATAAATGACTTTAGATCGAAGAGAAAGAATCTGAAATACAGTAAAATTAATCTGGAAGGCAGGAAAAAATATCCGGAACGCACGACTTTCGAATTTGCCTCAATTAACGTAAAATGGTATTTTTAACAGGTTTTATTTCTAACCTGGAGGATATAAAAGAATGAGTGAAATCTCACAGGAAATGGTAAAGAAAATTGCCAGTCTGGCAAAGATCTCTTTTAATGATGAAGATCTGCCGAAAATCACCCGACAGCTTACTGATATTGTCAGTTATGTCGAAAAACTAAAAGAAATAGATACCTCAGAGGTGGTTCCACTGAGTAATCCATTTGATATTGATAAGCCTAATCGTGAAGATATCCCAAAAGATGGTTTAACAGTAAACGAGTTACTTGCGAACGCGCCTGAGGCGAAGATGGATCATTTTGTTATTCCGAAGGTGATTTAAATCACCTCTTCAGGATTATGGTTCGACAAGCTCAGTAGTATGGAATTTTAATATGGAACGACCATGAACGGATTGAGCCACGGGTGGTTTGATAAGGACTTGAAGTCGAATAGTTCGACAAGCTCAGTAGTATGGAATTTTAATGTGGAACGACCATGTGCGGATTGAGAGTACGAGCGGGTTTGATAAGAACTCACTGTGGAATGTTTTAACAAAAACGGGTGATACGCTTACCTGACAAAACGTGGAAATGTAAAGATTAGTCAAAAAATTGAGAATAGTGATATCAGGAAATATTTCAGAAATGAGAGCTTCTCATGTGTAATGATGGAACAATGATTTACAAATCAATGGACAGCTTACGAAAAGCACTGTCCGCAAAAGAGATAACCAGTAGAGAACTGACTAAAGCCTATATCAATCAATGTGAAAATGTTGACGGTAAAATAGGTGCTATTCTTACTCCTATGTACGAACAGGCTTTGAAAGCAGCAGATGAAGCTGATAAGAGAATACAAAATGGTGAATCAAATCCTGTGCTTGGTATTCCAATCGGGATTAAAGATGTTATATGTACAAAGGGTACTTCTACCACTGCGGCATCGAAAATTCTGAAAGGCTTTTTACCGCCTTACAATGCAACAGTCATAGAGAAGCTTACAAATGCGGGCGCGGTGCTTATAAGTAAATTAAATCTCGATGAATTCGCGATGGGATCATCCTGCGAGAACAGTGGATATAAAATAACCCGAAATCCCTGGGACCTGGAGAGAACACCAGGTGGGTCATCTGGTGGGTCGGCCGCAGCTGTTGCAGCAGGGGAGTGTGCGGGGGCACTGGGAACCGATACCGGGGGTTCGATTCGTCAACCGGCTTCATTTTGTAATCTTGTCGGGGTTAAACCAACATACGGCAGAGTTTCACGTTATGGCGTGATCGCTTATGCATCCTCTTTTGATCAGGTGGGGACATTTGCCCGCGATATAAGGGGTGCGGCATCATTATTAAATGTAATATCCGGAGAAGATCCTCACGATTCGACATCATCCAATAAAGCCGTTCCTGACTTTTGCGCATCCCTTGGTAAAAGTGTTAAGGCCATGAAAGTGGGTATTCCCCGGGAATATTTCCAGGAGGGGCTTGATAAGGAAATAAAGCTGCTTGTCAATAATGCTATCAATGTTCTTGCAAAGCAAGGCGTTGAAGTTGTAGAAATAAGTCTTCCACATACTGAGTACGCTATAGCGGCATATTATCTTTGCGCAACTGCTGAAGCATCAAGCAATCTTGAACGCTATGATGGTGTACATTACGGGTACCGGGCTTCTGAGCCGGAGAATCTAAATGATCTGTATATCCGTTCGCGTTCAGAAGGATTTGGTGAGGAAGTCAAGCGTCGAATTATGCTGGGAACCTTTGTACTTTCCGCAGGTTATTATGATGCGTATTATTTGAAAGCTTTGCAGGTCAGAAGACTTATACAGCAGGATTTTTTCAAAGCATTTGAGAAAGTTGACTGTATCATAACTCCAACATCACCGGTACCTCCTTTTAAATTGGGACAGCTGACAAATGATCCATTGCAGATGTATTTAGCGGATATTTATACTGTTACTGCTAATCTTGCGGGGCTTCCCGGAATGAGTGTTCCGTGCGGATTTACATCAGAGACAAATCTGCCTGTCGGTATGCAGATTATTTGCCCGCCTTGGGAGGAAGAGCGTTTATTTCAGATTGGTTTTGCCTATGAACAGGAGACAGGCTGGAATAAGAAGCTTCCGCAAATGAGTGATACTGTAAACGAGATTGTGGCCTGAAAGTGAACAACAAACAACATGATGATTACTTTATAAGTTAGTAACCATGTTGTTTGATCTATTTAATGAGCTGATTTTGGATAGATGATCAGGTGAATTCCTATCATTTGGAAAACAAACCTGTTTCATAATGTTTCCCCTCCAGGGAAAGAGGATTGGGGATTTTTCTTTTTGCTACAATAATTAAGGCCCTACAGGCCTTTTTGAACACCCACAAAATCGAATATCATATTCATTTAAGGTATAAGATAGTGTTCATTGAAAAATAATACGATACTCTTTCAATGAACGTTCTATGGATAATTTAGTAAAAGTGAACTTACACTTTAGGCGGCTTACTGAGAACCCCGATACTACACAGTAAAACAAAAAGCCCAAGGCTTATAAGAAATAAAATTTTAGCAAGTCCGATAAATGAGACCACAAATCCAGAGATCCAGAATCCTAAAAAAACAATAGCGGCTACTAAAAAAAGCAGAGATAGTGTAATCATGGGCACTCCATTTTTGGGATTTAAGAAAAGATCAATTTACTATCAGCAAAAATCTTACCTGATATTTATCAATTAATTATAAGCCTTCTCCTGGAAAAGCATATCCACCGTGACACTGGTAAGATTATCCTGTTGTATCTGCATAAAGAGTTTTTCCAGTTCCATAAAATACAGTTCCTTAGTTTCCGGTTTGGGGAGTACATCGTGAAGGAGAATCACCGAGCCCGGTCTGGCCATCAGATGAAAATACCTGAACGTATGAATGCGGCGGTTACCGGAATCGCGAACGCTGCTGCTCCATCCGATGCATTTCATTTTTAATTGACAGAGAGCTCTTCGCAGATGCGGATTACTGAGGCCCACAGGCGGGCGGTAAAGAAGAGGCGTTTTTCCAATGATGGATTTGATGATCTGTTGGGCGGTGCCGATTTCCCTTATCATCTGTTTTGTAAAACGAAAGTTTGCTAAAAATGAATGATTCAGGTCATGGCAACCGATAGTATGTCCCCGCTTAATGATATCCTGACAGATTTCAGGGAAGCGTTCAGCCTTTTCGGCGATGATGAAAAATGTTGCCCGAAAATCATATTTATCAAGCAAATCAAGAACTTCAGGAGTACAGTCCGGATCTGGACCATCATCAAATGTCAAAGCAAGCTGTTTTTTTTCGCCTGCTTTGTGAAAGTATGATTTGCAAAAAAAACAATTTCGCAGATCAATGATTCCCCATACAAGAACAGGAATATGCATCAAAAGGATAATTGTGAATACAAGTTTATATTGAGGAAAGATAAGCCAGAGGAGAAAGAACAATCCAAAAGAGATTGCCCATACAATATCTTTACTCATTGAATTTTACCTTTGTGTTGTTCATAGAAAAAACGAGCGATTTCAGAAAGCCAGTGCAGTTTATCTTCGGCGCTAAGGCATGCAAAATCTGTATGGCCGTCAAATTCTTCGCAAGAGAGGTTTTCTATTGATTTGCGAAAAGGGTCGGGATCTGTATCCTGTTGGGAATCAGCACCGTAGTTTTTCATCTCTTATCCTGCATTTTCGTGAGTATCTGGATATCGTGGATGTCTTTTTCGCGGACAGGAGTAATTGCTTGTTTCATTTGAATCAAGCGCTCTTTGGTAACGACCTGCATTCTGTAACCACCTATTATCATAATTTCAGTATCGGAAATGATGCGGTTGTATGCATTATCATCTGTTAAAAAGACGTCGATCTGCCGCCAGGGCTTTTCCTTGTCCGTAAAAGTGAATACTCGCGCATTTTTTTCCTCTATGAGAACTTTGATTTTTTCCGGATCAAGCAATGTCTCGCAGGGGATAGGGGCTCTTGGAACAAGTTGCAGGTGCTTGACAACAGAAAGGAATTTGACGATGTTGGAGTATTCCATATCAATTGTAATATCGAGATCCAAAGTCATGCGTTCAACGCCATGTAGAACCGCAGCAACGCCTCCGCAGATTATAAACCTCACCTCATTTTTGGCCAGCTCGACTAAAAAATCGGTGAGATGGTTTTGGCTCATATCCTTTATCCCTTATTCAGAACCAAATATATAATCTGGCAGTTTTGATTGGTATAGCGAAACACTATGTCCGTGGTTAAATAAAATACACATAGTTTAAGTGAATGTTAGAATTAGAGCTGATTTCATCTACTTAAAACATAATAATTTCTATAAAGAATGTAGAGCTTCTATTATTGTAGAACCAGGTGATTCAATCTTTCTTAGAGAAATAGAAGTAAAAATACCGGATTTTTACCAAAACTCAGTAATGTGATGGACTGCAGGAAATGGTGAATCGGAGGTTTTTCAGTACAATAAAAAGTAGAAGTTTTTCATTTACATTTCTATTTCTTTGCAATAGTAACTGTAAATGATTCCGATTCGGCAATAAATGATATACTTACAGGTGAGTTTTTTGAAGGTAAATCGTAAAAATAGTGATAGTTGACGCCATACAAGCCAGTACTGCTGTCAGCTCTATTGAAAACAAATTCAGATTCTTCAATTTTATCAAGTACTTTTTTCTTCAGATCACCATAATCTGTTCCAAAGCGTGATTGAGAGGGGACCGCTGTTTTAAGTATAATCTGATTTATACGATTGTCTTTACCTTTAAAAAAAAGTGTAAAAAACGGAGCTAAAGGAAGACTTTTTGAGATACTATCATTAAATTTTATCGCAATGGAAGCATTTTGAACGGTTGTATCGCCAATAGCTGGTTTGTAAACAGAAATCATTGGGAAAGAGGGGGTGTCAATTGTTTGAGAGGAATTTATCAGGATACTCTTTCTATCGTAATGATAATTGAAAAAATTGATATATGATTTCAATTCAGACATGTTTCTGGTGAGTGTAGAAAAATAGTTCTCATCCATGCCCAGAGCCTTTAGCCCAGGAAATGATGGGACATTTTCATTAACTGAGGATTTTTTAGATGCATAAGCAGGAACTTTTCTTATAATATTTTCTATTATGCCACTGGAATGAAATTGTTCCAGGTTTGATATGGTAGTACTAACCATTCCAAAGATAGTACCATTAATAGCATCAGCGATTTTTAACGTGACAGTATAATCGGAACTGTATTTTGCTATTGAACAAAAAAGCATATAATTTGGAATTAATCTGTTTTGTTTTAAAAGGTCGGCAAATTTAATAATGCATGAGCTGTCCTGGCAGCGGTTAATTTCGATCATTTTTTCTTTTCCAATACGCTCTTCGATCTCATCCCAGGTAATAATTCGATAGCTTTGAAAACGTGATAATTTTGAACCAACAATTTCAGGCAATGCATTTGTTTCGGATTCGAGTCCCTGTTTTGCAGTAGTTTTCATGACAAGAATAACAGGGTTCTGTGCGACACTAATACCAATGAAAAGCAGTATTAAAATTAGAAATTTGTTCATAAGTTCTCCTTGCATCGATATTATATCATTTGTTATCTCTGATGTATATAAATTATTCCATAGGATAAGATTAAAAAATTAGTAATGAGAGCTTTAAGTAATTATAATATCGGCGTTTTTTAGTTCGAAATCATAATAGAACCGGAAGTGTAAACTTCTAAGGAGGTTTTATGAGCACAGGTGATCAGAATGAATTAAAGGGAAAATTAACTTCTATGCAATATCGAGTTACTCAGGAGTGTGGCACCGAACCACCTTTTAATAATGAATATTGGAGCAATCACCGGGAAGGTATTTATGTTGATGTAATAACAGGGAAACCACTTTTCAGCTCTAAAGATAAATTCGACTCAGCTAGTGGCTGGCCTAGTTTTACCAAGCCATTGGAGGGGAATAGCGTATTTGAAAATAAAGATAGCAGTCATGGAATGACAAGAACAGAAATTAAGAGCGTCAGTAGTGAAGCGCATTTGGGGCATGTATTTGATGATGGGCCAGCTCCGACAGGATTACGATATTGCATCAATTCGGCAGCGTTACGATTCATTCCGAAAGAACGAATGGAGCAGGAGGGTTATGGGAAATATCTGGAGGTTTTCAAATAAAACTGGATGGAAAAATACATTTGTAAGGAGGATTATTTCCGGCTATTTTTTTGAATTTGACATAAAATAGTAATCCCTTTTATAATACCTAATAAAATCAATATCCACAGCCGTGTACAACTGTACACGAAATCTTTTATCACCTGTTGCGGCTATTTTATGGTAATGTTTATTTTATTTAGGCAGGTGTGTGTGTCTTTTCGTTTGAGAAGAAAAAAATGGTTATGGAGTTTTTGGCAAGTGTTCTACCAGTACTAAAAAAGATTATGAGCTGTATTTAATGTATCAGAAATGGTTGATTTAAACTTGCCTTGATACCCCAGATCCATTCATCACCTCTCACACACACCTGCTTTTATCAGATCTGGAGAAGTGATTCTTATTGATAATAGATTTTCACTAATCTGCTAAATAGTATCTGTTCAGAATTAACATATGCGCCCCCTAAATCCACCCTTTCGGCGTCGCCCCGCAGGGGGACTTTTGAGGGCCAATATAGAGTTCTTATAAGTCCCCCTGCGGGGCGACGCATCGAAGTACCCGAAGGGGTGGATTTAAGGGACGATATTTTCCGTGTTACAAAAATACAGCTTTTTTAAATAGAACCTTAATATTAATAATCAGAAAAACAATAATATTGAACAGAGAAATTCGAATACAATAGAATTTATTGTTTGTGTTTGTTCAAGTGCTGTATCCTGCTTAACAATTTTCTGATCTCACATAAATTTCTACTCTCCAACCGCGGGAAATAGTAGTTTAGGCAGAATTGTAATTTGTACTTAAGATTAATTAAATCCTGAGGGAAGGCAAATGGCTGAAAAATTTGTTTATTACATGAATCGGTTGACTAAAGTATATCCCCCCAAGAAAGAAGTGCTCAAGGAGATATCCTTGTCCTTTTATTATGGTGCAAAGATAGGAATTATCGGTGTAAATGGTTCAGGAAAAAGTACACTTATGAAAATAATGGCAGGTATCGATACTGAATTTCAGGGAGAGGCGTGGATTGAATCCGGCCGGACAGTGGGATACTTACCACAGGAACCAAAGCTGGATGAAAATTTGGATGTTAAGGGAAATGTAGAGCTTGCGGTAAAGAATACACGTAAATTACTTGACGAATTTGAAGAGATTTCCAACAAATTTGCAGAGCCCATGTCCGACGAGGAGATGGAGAAACTTCTGGATCGTCAGGCGAAAATACAGGATAAGATTGACACTGTAAATGCATGGGAATTAGACCGACAATTAGAAATAGCTATGGATGCACTCAGGCTGCCTCCGGGTGATGCAGATGTAAAGAGTTTATCTGGTGGAGAAAAGAGACGAGTTGCATTATGCAAGCTATTGCTTGAAAAACCGGATCTGTTACTGCTTGACGAACCAACGAACCATCTTGATGCTGAATCTGTCGCATGGCTGGAGAGATTTTTAGAGAATATTCCGGTTCGGTAATTCTTGTCACTCATGATCGTTACTTTCTTGACAATGTGGTCGGTTGGATTCTGGAAATTGATCGTGGGCGGGGTATTCCATGGAAAGGTAATTACAGTTCCTGGCTTGATCAGAAAACTTCACGACTTGCTCAGGAGGAGAGAGAAGAATCGGTTCGTCAGAGAAGACTTAAAAAGGAACTTGAGTGGGTTCATCTTTCTCAGAAAGCAAGGCAAGCAAAAGGAAAAGCTCGTCTCAATGCATATGAAGAACTTCGCAATCAGGAGACTACTGATAAAATCACTCAGGCAAACATAGTAATCCCTCATGGCCAGAGGCTTGGGAATGTTGTGATAAAAGCAGAAAGTTTGACTAAAGCTTATGGTGACAAGTTACTTTTTGAAAACCTTGAATTCAATTTACCACGAGCAGGTATTGTGGGAATAATCGGCGCAAATGGTACGGGAAAAAGTACTTTGTTAAAAATAATAACCAATCAGGAAAAAGCGGATAGCGGCAACCTATTAGTGGGAGAAACTGTTCAGCTCAGTTATGTCAATCAAACAAGAGATGCTCTCGATGGAGAGAAAACGGTGTTTGAAGAGATTACCGGTGGAAATGACATAATAATGTTGGGGAAAACAGAGATGAATTCCAGAGCGTATGTGGGAAAGTTCAATTTCAGTGGATCTGACCAGCAAAAACTTGTAAAGGAACTATCTGGTGGTGAAAGAAACAGGGTTCATCTTGCAAAACTTCTTCAAACCGGCGGCAATGTATTATTACTTGATGAGCCGACAAATGATCTTGATGTTGAAACACTACAATCATTAGAACAAGCTATCAGTGATTTCTCCGGATGCGCAGTTGTGGTCAGCCATGATAGATGGTTTCTTGACAGATTAGCTACGCATATTCTTGCTTTCGAGGGAGATAGTACTGTAATTTATCATGAAGGTAACTATGCTTCTTATGAAGAAAATCGTCGAGAGCGTTTGGGTATAACTGCGGATCAACCCCATAGAGTAAAATACAAACCTCTGCAACGTAAATAGCGGATTTCCAACTTCTTCATTCCCTTATCTTTTTTAAAGGTAGGGGAATTTTTCCAATCAATCTTTTTAAGCCAATAAATCATAAATATTATGGTAAATTGGCGAGTAAAAAAAACAATTACTACTGAAGTTATATAATTTATAATTATTGTGGAAAAAGTAGTAATGAATATGTAATATATAGATTATATAAACAAATAATATAAGAAACTCTTTCCCGGAGAAGTTGTTATGGTAAACGACACAATTAATAGGATAGAGAAAGAGATTGCAATAAATAAAGCATTATCAGAAGAGCAGAAAAGAGAACTGGTTGATCTGGTCAATCAATTGAAAAGTGAGATCGGTTTGCTTGAAGAAAAATACTCTGAAGATGCGAGGAGTATTGCAAAGCATGCAGAAATTTCGGTTCAGGAAGCTACAAGGGAGAATCCAAATCCTGCTTTATTACAAAAGACGTTAGATGTTATGTCGTTTTCAGCGAGGGGGTTTGAGGTTTCTCATCCAAAGCTGGTAGGTACTATTAATAGTATTGGTCGAACGTTGGTGAATATTGGTGTGTAGAAAAAAAAAGGCCTGAGAATAAAACAGGCCATAAACAAATATATTTATTTTATCGGAAGGTTCATTATACAGGGGTTACGTTCTGTGCATTAGGACCTTTTGCTCCATCAACCTCCTCGAATTCTACTTTTTGTCCTTCTTCGAGTTTTCTAAACCCATTAGTTTGAATGGCTGAAAAGTGAACAAAAACATCACGAGAACCATCATCGGGTGAAATGAATCCATAACCCTTAGCCTCATTGAACCATTTTACAACACCTGTAGGCATACTGCAAAACCTCTTTTTTAAATGAAACATAATACGGACAACCACTACAATAATGAAGGGGTGCCGCGACGGCAAAGTAATTTAAGATATTAAATGCCGTTAACAAAGCAAAGAAAATTTTTTGAAATAGTAAATGAAATTAATCCTGAATATTTTCATTATCTTAAATGTAATCTTTATCTTTGAGAGGTATGAAATGAGCAGACTGTGTGTTTTGTGAACAGATGCGAATTTTTGGATCGAGGACTGAGGCCAAAATAAGCTGAATAAACTGCTTGCCGATAATCAAAAAGTGGAATATAATAAGGAAAATGTTTTCTATGCCTTAAGTAAAAAGAAGTAAACTATCTGCAATGAAAAGGATCATTGAGTTGTGGTAAATCCCCTTGAGCAATTTGTTCCTGTTGAAGAACGTCCTGATGGAGTATATGTTAAAGCTGGAAAAGCTGATAAAGACATGTTGCGAATGGATATTATTAACAGTGCAATCGAAAATTCTTATGTGATGAATTTTGATAGTGGCAAATTTCAGGATGTAATAACAAGAGGCCGGGGAGTTTTTGAGCGAATAGGTCCGCTGTTTGAATTTTACAATCCCGATGTAGAGAAATATCTTCAGGTTACAGTTACAGCGCAAAAAGCTTTTTTAAAGGTTAATTCCGGATATCTCTCAACGGGGAAAAAACCTTCAGAGAAAGTTCTTGTTTATTATTTAAAGAGAAAAGGTGTTGTTCATGGGCTAAAGTCGGATCAGATAAAAGAAATTATTAACGAGAACAAGTGGGATGGTTCTTTTGAGATTGCAGAGGTGACATCTCCCGTAGATGGGCAAGATGCAAAGATAGAATTCAAGATTCCATTAGATTCCAGTAAGCAGCCGCAAATAAGGTCAGATGGATCTGTTGATTATAGAGATATAAAGTCTTTTACTTCTGTTGCTAAAGGAGAAGTAATAGCCATCAAGTATCCCCCAACAGCTGGAAAACCGGGATTTAGTTTGAACGGGGAACAGATCCCGGCCAAACCCGGAAAAGACCATCAATTTCCTAATGGGAAAAACACCGAGCTTTCAGCGGATGGTAAGCAGCTATTAGCTTCGAAAACTGGTATTATATGCAAAGAGGACTCACATATTCACGTTATTGAAATATTGAATATAAATGGTGATATTGACTTTAATGTCGGAAACGTAAAATTCAGCGGAGATGTTCTTATTGCAGGAGATATTCATCCAGGCTTTACAGTTGAAGCGGATGGAAATGTCCATATCAAAGGTGATGTTGAATCAGCCAGAGTAATTTCCCGTAAAGGAAAAATTATTGTTGAGAATGGAATATTGGGAAAAGGTGACACCTTGATAAATGCCAAACTTGGGATAACTGTTTGTTTTGCTCAGGAAGCAACTTTGGTTACAGAAGGGATGATTACTTTTGAAAAGTTTCTGCTTCATTGTAATTGCGTATGTGAGACTATGGGTGGACATGGACCTGATTCAAGTATCATGGGTGGAGAAGTTAAAGCAGAGAAGAGTATAACGGTAAAAAATATCGGAACAGAAAAAGGTGCTCAGACAAAAGCGATACTGTTTGACAAACAGAAGGCGGCAATTGAGGAAAAAATAAAAGAGCTGGGCATATTGGAAAAGAAGCTTAGAACAGAGCTCGAGCCAATAGAAAAGCAACTGCAGACAAAAGCAGCACTGTTAAGAAGAGCCGATGAGATTACCGCCCGACATCGGGAAGAAGTCAAAAAGTGGGTTGACGCATACAATCAAATCAGTCAAAAAGTGAAGTATGTTGTTCAAAAGATTGAGGAGTTGAAAAATGAACTGAAGGGACCCAAGACATATACTGGTTTTGTTCATGTACAGGGTATTATATATGCAGGAACGGAACTGGATTTATATGACATCAAGTATAGTGTTACTGAAAAACTAACCAACAAGCGGTTCCGTATTTTAAATAGTGGAATTCAATCTGAAGGATAAAAAATGACTTCACCAGATTTAGTATTAATTGAACACAAAATGGATTGTTTATGGATCACTCTTCCAGATGCAATAACTATGTACAATACTCGCGATCTGGAATGTATGATAAATGAGAACCTTGAGGACAAGGTAAATGTAGTGCTTGACTTATCTAATACACGGAATCTTTTCAGTTCTGGTTTGGGATTGATTATCAGAATTAGAAAAAAAGTGTATGAGGGTAATGGATCAATGGCATTAGTAAATGTAAGTGAAAAGATGAGAGAAATGTTAGAAGCTCTCAATCTGAATAAAGTGTTGGCTATATATGCTACCGATGTGGAATTTGAAATTTCACGTAGTGATATTTGGGAAAAACATATTTCTGGAAATGAGCTTGGATTTTTATTCGTTGCTCAGGTTGAGGATAATTTATACCGAATAAATATTTCCGGTGAAATGATTCGCGGGGTTAATTTTAATCAGTGTATAGAGTTTAATCCATCTGCGGATATTGCAAACTACATTTTTGATTTCTCCAATCTTGAACTCATTGATCAGGAGGGGGCTGAAGTTCTCCTTGATTTAACGAGAAAAATCAATCTGGTTAAAGGTCACTGCTATGCATTTGGTGTTGAAAAGTGGATACAGGAAACGATCGAGGCATTGGGAGCTGCGGAATACCTGAGCTTTTATGATGATGAAAAGTCAGTAATGGAACAATGTAATATTTAGTACCAACACTAAAGATTTATTTTAATCGTCGATACTTCAATTTTCTCTGAATTAGCGTTTTATTTTCGACTAATTTCTGGACTCTTTATTGCTTTAGTCCTACTTCTGAATTTATTATCTCAAACCTTTGTTTTTACTTAGTATCTGTTTTAAATAGCTGTATTTTTGTAATTTGAAATTTATCGTCTCCTAATCTACCCCTTTGGGTACTTCGATGCGTCGCCCTGCGGGAGGACTTTGGGGGCGCATATGTTAATTCTGAACAGAAACTGCTTATCTGATAATTTGTTAAATAACTGTGATTTGAGTTAATAAAATTCTGAGGATTTTCAAAATGGGTTAAGTGATAGATTAAACTCACGAACAGGTATGATCATATTTATAGTTGATAAAGTTTTGATGGTCATTTATTTTCTAAAACTCGTTTAAAACTCATATTTATATTATCTGGCATGAGTAATTGTCATCATTGTGCAGCAATGAGCGCACTCATATCTGATCTTGTCTATTTCTGAAAGGAATTTTTATGAATCGGATCGATCTTGCCATACGCTCATTTTTTTGGATATTTTTTAATGGAAAATTTGCAAAAAAGGTGAATGAAGTTTACGAAGGGAAGAAAGAGGAAGCAAAGGTCGAAGAGGAAGTCAAAAAACCGATCGAAAAGAAGGGGAGAAGTGAAGCCGTTCAAATCGTTTCATTATTACAGCGTGAAGGACGCCTTGTGGATTTTTTTAAAGAGTCAATAGATGGATACACAGATGCGCAGATTGGTGCTGCTATTCGTGATATACACCGTGATTGCTCGACAGTCCTTACAAGGGTTTTTGGTATAGAGCCACTTCTTACCAATGAAGAGGGCTCGACCATTACAGTACCCCAGGGTTTCGATCCGGAGCAGTATCGCTTAACAGGAAATTTAACAGGAAATCCACCTTACAAAGGGGTATTGAGGCATCGTGGGTGGAAGGCTTCCAAAGTGGAACTTCCAGTCTGGCGGGGGAATGATACAGCATCAGATGTTATTGCACCAGCGGAAATAGAGTTATCGTAAAGACTTTTGAACAAAATGATAATGAGCTCATTTTAGTGGGAAGTTAAAAACATTCTACTTTCTTCTGAACAAGGAGACAAAAATATGGCTGTCCGGTATGCTATTGGAATTGATCTTGGGACTACGAACAGTGTAGTTGCTTATGTAAATATGGAACAGGAGAACGCTCCTGTGGAGCTTCTTTCCCTTATGCAGCTTACCGGTCCATCAACTCTTGAGAATCGCTATTCTCTTGCGTCATTTTGCTATTTAGCTACTGAAGCTGAGCAAAATAGTGGTATTTATGATATGCCCTGGGAAAAAGAGCGTGGGTATGCAGTAGGAGAACTGGCGCGTAAGCAGGCGGCGGATGTTCCGATGAGAACAGTATCAGCTGCAAAGTCATGGCTTGCACACAGTAAAGTTGATAGGAGAAATTCTATTCTGCCGTGGAATGCACCTGCAGAAGTTCAGAAAATATCTCCAGTTGAGGCATCAAGAAAATACCTGGAGGATATGGTACAGGCATGGAACACCCAGTTTCCAGATGCGCCCCTTGCAGAACAGCATGTTGTTCTGACTGTGCCGGCATCCTTTGATGCTAGTGCGCGTGAACTTACGATGGAAGCTGCACAGAAAGCTGGTTTGCCGGATCAATTAGTGCTCCTTGAGGAGCCCCAGGCGGCAGTTTATGCATGGTTAGCTGAAGCCGGTGAAAAGTGGAGAGAGCATCTGAAAGTCGGAGATATTCTTCTGGTTTGTGATGTTGGAGGAGGCACGACCGACTTTACACTTGTCGGGGTGGGAGAAGAAAACGGGGATCTTGTTCTCAGGCGTATAGCTGTAGGGAATCATATTCTTGTTGGCGGAGATAACATGGACTTGACTCTTGCTCACTTTACAAGGAATGTATTTGCTGATAAAGGTGTGCAACTCGACGCATGGCAGTCAGTTTCTTTGTGGCATTCCTGCAGATTTGCAAAAGAGCAGCTGTTATCTGGAGATGGCCCGGAATCTGCTCCGGTGACAATCCTTGGCAGGGGTTCCAAACTTATCGGTGGCACGGTATCAGCTGATTTAAATGCTGAGGACATTACGTCTCTGTTACTTGACGGATTTTTTCCTGTTTGTGAAAAGGATGTTTCACCTGCACGTCGTGCAGTAAGCGGTTTCAGAGAATTGGGTTTGCCCTTCGAATCAGATACTGGCATTACAAGGCATTTAGCACACTTTTTACGTGCACATGGTGAGAATGGAAACTTAATCCGGCCTACACATCTGCTTTTTAATGGTGGGGTATTTAAAGCGGCGCCGTTTCGTAATCGTTTAATAGAAGTGATTCAGAGCTGGTTTGATGATTATTCAATTGAGCCGCTTAAAAGCACTCCTGATTTCGATTATGCAGTTGCGCGAGGGGGGGCGTATTATACATTTGTAAAGCATGGTACGGGTATTCGTATTCGTGGAGGAACTGCACGCTCTTATTATATAGGAATAGAAACTTCAGGACCTGCGGTTCCGGGGATTGAACGACCGATGAATGCTTTATGTATAGTTCCATTTGGTATGGAAGAGGGAACGCAGATTGAAGTTCCAGGGGAAGAGATTGGGTTAGTGGTAGGAGAGCAAGCCAAGTTTCGCTTTTTTAGTTCCTCAGTAAGAAAGAAGGACAACCCGGGGGATATACTGAGCAGCTGGAATGAAGAGGAACTGGAAGAAACAGATTCACTTGAAACACATTTACCAGCGGATGAACGCTTTACTGAAGGGTATGTTCCTGTTCATTTTGAATCAAAATTAACTGAACTGGGAATGTTTGAATTGTGGTGCAAATCTGCGGTTTCTGAGGATTCCTGGAAACTGGAATTTAGTGTGCGAGATAAAAATGAGTAAGAAAAATTTTATATTTACAAACTTATTGGGATAACATGATTGCTATATGAATTTTACATCAGAAAAAAGTGAGAAATCCAGATATATAATAGGTATAGACCTTGGGACTACAAATTCCGCATTAGCTTTTGTTGATACCAATCATAAGCCTTTATCGGTTGAAGATTTTCCCATTCTTCAGATCAGTGCATCGTCTGAAATTTCATCATTAAACTTATTCCCTTCATTTCATTATGAAGCGGCAGAAGGAGAATTTTCTGAAGGTGCTTTACATCTGCCGTGGGATGAAGGTTCTGATCCGAAAAGAGCTGTGGGAGTTTTTGCACGTGACCATGGAGCTCAGATTCCCGGAAGGTTAATTTTTTCCGCCAAATCATGGCTAAGTCATTCTGGTGTCGACAGGACTGCGCCGTTGTTACCCTGGCATGCACTTCCCGATGTAGAGAAGATTTCGCCACTTGAAACAACTGCGCGATATCTGAACCATATACGTAGTTGCTGGGATTATGATCATCCTGAAAATCCGATGGCTGATCAGGATGTGATTATCACTGTGCCAGCATCATTTGATGAGGTTGCCAGAGAATTGACTGTTGAAGCGGCATCGCAGGCTGGTTTACAAAGAATTGTACTTCTGGAAGAACCGCAGGCTGCATTTTATGCCTGGATTCAGCAGCATTCACGTGACTGGCAGACATTCGTAAATCCCGGGCAGAAAATTCTCATATGTGATATTGGCGGAGGGACAACTGATTTTACGCTTATTCAGGTTCGTCCGGGTGAGGATAATGCTGTACAATTTCATCGTATTGCAGTAGGGGATCATCTTATACTCGGAGGAGACAATCTTGATCTTGCACTTGCTTATCATATAGAAAAAAATCATTTAGCGGGAAGAAAATTAACACCAAGGCAATTTGGATCACTGGTTAGAAACTGTCAAAAGGCAAAGGAACTGTTGTTAGGAAAAGATACGCCGGAAAAGATGACAGTAGTAATTCCGGGCACAGGTGCATCTCTTATTGGCGGTGCCTTACAAGTGGAAATAAATAAAAAAGAAATACATGAAATATTGATTGACGGTTATTTCCCATTCATTGATATTGAGGACAAGCCTTCACAGCGTCAATCAGGTTTTCAGGAATTCGGGTTACCCTATGCGCCAGATCCAGCCGTGACAAAGTATCTTGCTGAGTTTCTGACAGCTCATCGTACATCATCACTTCAATATTCCAATACAAAAGAAGCGGATCCGGCACGGCCGGATATAGTGTTGTTTAATGGTGGTGTAACTACATCGGTAGTGATTCGGGACAGAATTCTTAGTGTTCTGGAGAAATGGTTTTCAACCGGGACGACACCATGGAAACCGGTTGTTTTTGAAAATAAGAATCCTGAGCTTGCTGTTGCCAGGGGAGCTGCTTATTTTGGTCTGGTTCGCCGTGGAGAAGGAGTACGGATTTCTGCAGGATTGGCCCGTTCCTATTATATAGGAGTTGAAACAAAGGGGAATGAAATGCGGGCACTGTGTCTTGCTCCGGCCGGTTTGCAGGAAGGGCAGAATATTGATCTGGAATCGAGAACGTTCAATCTGCTTATTCGTCAGCCGGTTGAATTTCCTCTTTATGTTTCAAGCCGCAGGACCACAGATGCACCCGGAGAACTTGTCGATATTGATCCATTAGAGATGTATTCTTTACCTCCAATAAGGACAGTATTGCGTTCAGGGAAAAAGATGGAAGCTGGCACGGTCAAGGTAATGCTCCATGTAAAGCTTACTGAAATAGGTACACTTGATTTGTGGTGCACAGAAACAGAAGGTAATCGCAGTTGGAAACTGCAGTTTGACGTTCGATCAGCGACAAGAACAGATGTTGAAGCTCATACGGGTTCTGGTGAGCAGGAAGGTGTGATTGACAATGAAACGCTTATTGCCTGCCGTGAGTTGATAATTGCAACATTTTGTCCTTCTTCTGCCATTGCTGTTCCACCTCAGGAGTTAATTAAACGGATTGAACAGACAAGCGGTATTGGCCGCAACAGCTGGCCGCCTTCACTATTGAGATATTTCTGGGAAATTCTCATGGAAATCGAAGAAGGAAGGGGGCGCGATCCATTGTATGAGGTACGGTGGTTGAATTTTGTAGGATTTTCGCTGCGTCCCGGATACGGTTATGCAGTTGACGATTGGAGAGTTAAACAAACCTGGCAATTAATTCAGAAAGGTATTATTCATCAAAGAAATCAAGCTTGTAAAGCTGAGTGGTGGATATTATGGCGGCGAATTGCCGGCGGGCTTGCTTCAGGGCAGCAACGTGCTCTGGCTCAGCCATTGATTGCTTCTCTGAAAACGATATCTGGTTCAAATGAGCAGAAGCGGAAGTCAAAAACCAAAATAGAAGTTAAATTCGGAATTCATGAATTAGCGGAAATTTGGAGGCTTCTTGGATCACTTGAATATTTACCCGCAGGTATAAAGACTGAACTGGGGATTAGAGCTTGTGAGCTTGCTTTACACAAAGATGTTTTGTCGGAGGCCGCTATCTGGGCTCTTGGGAGATTAGGATGTCGAATTCCATTATATGGACCGCTTAATGAACTGGTTGATTCTGAATCTGCTTCACAGTGGGCACAGAAACTGGCACAGTTGCCAGAAGCAAATGCGACGGTTTTTCTTGCTTTAATGCAGCTGTGCAGAAAGACAAACGATCGTTATCGGGACATTGATCCTGAGACAAGAGTGCAGGTGATTGAATTTATGAAAAAACACAAAGCATCTCCCCATTTTATCTCACTTGTTGAGGAGGGAGGAAGGCTTGACGAAGAAGAACAGAGTGAAATTTTTGGAGAATCGTTACCAAAGGGATTGAGCTTAATACAGTAAAAGGAATCGAAAAAGATATAACCGTTGCTCTACAAATTACTTAGAAGAATAATAACAATTGCATTACAGAACATTTGGCTTAACTGGCTTTAAAAACTTCCGAAAAAAACTGCAAAAAGGCTGCATGCACAGCTATCTGCTCAATGATTGCCCATCTCATTTTTGTGCACCATTAACATTCCAGAATAATCAGATCATCATTTCCCTGCTTGAGAATACATTAATGCTATATGTTAAGTAGTGATGTGCATCTGTCGCTTTATTGGAAAATGACCAGTTTCTTAGATAATTATTTATTTGTTGCTTTTCAGTTGTTTGCTTATTGATTACTTTCCAAATTTCACTTTTATACTGTTTTATCTGAATATTTTCCGGTTAGCCTTTTTTAAAAATTGGATATGAATACTTTGTAATTTATTTTGAATGCATTAATATATGTAAAAAAAAGAAATGGAGAAAAAGAACAGGTGGTTGATGCAATTACTGAGTATAAATGCAGGTTTGATCGATCTACAAAACAGATCTCCTCAATTCAAAAACTAATCAAGCGAATAAGTAATATCAGATTTGCGATATTTATTGTTATCAGTATCGGAGCTGTATTGCTATACAGGTCAAATGAGTACACGTTTTTGACAATAGAAGTGTTATCAGGGTGTGCGGTGTTTGCAGCTGCCGTGCTGTGGCATAATGACTTGTATCGCAAACGGGATCGACTCCAAAAAGTATTGAAAATTAATGAGATGGGATTGAAGCGGTGCTCGGGTGAATGGGATGAGTTTAGAGATAGTGGTGAAGAATTTATTGATCATGATCATGCGTTTTCGTGGGATCTGGACATGTTTGGGAAACATTCGGTGTATCAATGGTTATGCACCTGTCATACTTTTTATGGACGCGCGTTTTTTGCGAAGAGTCTTCAGGAACAGATTATTAGTGTTGATAATGTTTTAAAAAAACAGAGTGCGATACAAGAGCTTTCCGGCTTACTTGACTGGAGGCAAGAACTGGAGGTATATGGGTTAACGGCAAAAACAGGGGATAATCCTGAACCATTTCTTACGTGGAGTGAAAAAAAAACAAGCACATTTAAATATATCATTACACCTTTCCTCTTAAGAATATTTCCCTATTTATCATTGATGGTGGGAATCACTGGTTTACTATTAAATGGAACATTGCTCTTTTTTGCTTTGATGTATTCAATACAATTGATGATCTGGGGACTGACTTATACAAAAACTGCAAATTCGATCCGGGCATTCGAAAAAAATGGTTCGCTTCTGCTTTCCTATTCACATCTGATCAAAACGATAGAAAACCAGAAATTTTCTTCTGAACTTTTAGTAAATAGTAAAAAAGATTTGATAACAGGGAAAGACATTAAGGCATCGAAAATATTGAAAGATATTTCTAAAGTAATCAATTCCGCGGAAGTCCGTTCGAGTGCGATGGCTTTAATGTTGGCAAATGCAGTCTGGCTATGGGATGCGCGCTGTGCAATTAAAGCTGATAAAATCAAGCTTAGATTTGGTTCGTATTTTCGCCGTTGGATAGAAGTTATTGGTACATTTGAGACACTTGCAAGTTTATCTATAGTTCGATTTGAGCATCCACAATGGGCTTTTCCAATAATAAGTAAAGACAAATCCGGAATTGAAGCCAGACAAATGGGGCATCCATTATTGAAGGAGACAATTTGTGTAAAGAATGATTTGGATCTTTTACAGGGAGGTTCAGTCGCGATAATCACCGGGTCGAATATGTCTGGGAAAAGTACTTTTTTAAGGTCGATTGGAGTGAATCTTGTTCTGGCTTATTCGGGTTCACCAGTCTGTGCTTCATATTTCTATTGTTCTCCTTTGCAAATACATAGCTCAATGAGAATAAATGATGATTTATCGTCAAAAGTCTCGACATTTTATGCAGAGCTGTTGCGGATAAAGAAAATAGTTGAAGCTGTAAAGAGCGATGTACCAGTACTCTTTTTATTAGATGAGCTGTTTAGAGGGACTAATTCTCAAGATCGTCATGATGGTGCAGTTGCAGTGTTAAATGCGCTATCAAATCAAATGTCAATTGGAATAATTTCTACCCATGATATGGCTCTTTGCAATCTATCAGAGAGTGATAAAACAAAATTTTTAAATTATCATTTTGAAGAACACTATCAGGATCATATAATTACTTTTGATTACAAAATAAAGTGCGGGCCCTCAATGACAAGGAATGCTATGTTTCTTATAAGAATGATAGGAATCAAAACTGATTAGGGGATTAAGTAACGAGATATAATACTGAATATGGAATTTGAGAGTGAGCTGCATTGAAAAGGAAGACTTGAATGGCAAAAAGAAAAAAGAGTAAGAAACCCCTATGGTTAAAAGTAATTGTTATACTTTTGATAATACTGATTGCGGATCTATCCTGGTTTATGTTTGTTGTGGATGTAAAGCAATATAAAAACAGGAATCCTGTAAAAACTGCATTTATGAAATATCGTGAAGGGCAGTGGAAAAATAAAAACCAGAATATTACAATAAAGCAGATTTGGGTTCCCCTCAGTTCTATTTCTGTGGATGCGAGGCGGGCTGTGGTGATAGCCGAAGATGGAAAATTCTGGAAACATGATGGTTTTGATTTTGATGCAATGAGAAAGGCAATGGAGAAGAACTTGGAAAAGAAGAAGATCGCGATGGGTGCAAGTACTATCACTATGCAACTTGCGAAAAATCTTTTTTTATCGCCGTCAAAAACTCCTGTTAGGAAAGTGCATGAAGCTATTCTAACCTGGCGGATCGAGAGAACTCTGTCAAAAAGGAGAATTCTCGAGTTATATTTGAATATTGCTGAATGGGGCAATGGAATATTTGGTATAGAAGCAGCTTCCAGGACTTACTTTCATCATGCTTCATCACAATTGAATAAACACGAAGCTGCTTTACTTGCGGCTGTCCTTCCAAATCCGATCAGGTTTAATCCACTAAGAAATTCCCGTTATGTTTACAAAAGATCAAGACTTATAAGACGTGCTCTTGGCGGGGATGTGAAAGCCGCAATTGCGTTGCATGATGATAAAAAAAATGCCGGATCGATTGACAGCAAAGATACAATAAAAGACAGCGGATTGTCTGATGCAGATACTTTGTTGATTAAAGATAGCCTGGAAAAAGATTTAAAGGTAAATGTACAATCAGTATCAACATCTGCAGATACAGAATCAATTATTAAAGAAGATGAGACTATGAAAAATGAAATTGATAAAAAATTATAATCAATAAAACTGGGGAATATTTGCTCTTAATATGCAATAAATATATTTTACAGAGACTAAAATCATGTTGTGTCCTATTATGGGCACATACTTCCAGAATTGGGTACTATGAAACTTACTGTTCAAGATATAGCTCGCATTTTTGCTGTTTCAGAGAAGACTGTATATCGCTGGATTAGTCAGCGAGAGATACCTGCCTATAAAATTAATGATCAATATAGGTTTAATCGTACAGAAGTGATAGAATGGGCTACAAGTAAGCGTATCAATTTTTTGCCGGAGTTACTTGAAGAGCCGGAAAGTGAAAATGATGCATCACGGAGTCTTGCGGAATCGCTTGATTCCGGTGGGATTTTTTATCGTCTTTGCGGTAAAACCAAAGAAGAAGTATTGAAAGAGATGGTGAATGTCATCCGGATTCCAGAAAATGTCAATTCGGATTTTCTTTACAAAGTATTGCTTGCACGTGAAAACCTCGGCTCAACTGCTATCGGTGAAGGTATTGCAGTGCCGCATGCAAGAATGCCGGTTGTGCTTCATGTCTCTCAACCATCAGTTGCGCTTTGTTTTTTGGAGCAGCCAGTTGAGTTTGGTGCTCTTGATGGTAAACCGGTGTTTGCTTTATTTACTATTATCAGTCCGACAATAAGGGCTCATTTACATCTACTATCAAGATTATCGTATGTTTTGAGAGATGAAGAGTTCAGGACAGTACTAAGGATGCAGGGTACCAGAAATGAAATACTACAAAAAATTCGTGAAATCGAGCAACAAATAAGAACTTCTGTTCAAAATCCGGTTTGAGATATTTATGTTAATAATTACATCGTTGCTTGTTATTTTTGCAGGAGGTCTGTCGGCTTTATTCTCAGGAAAAAGGAATGTCGGGAATTTGCTGGGTTGCGGCAGTACGGTTTTAGGCGCTTCAATTCTATTTTTTCCTGTAGTCCGGGTTTTAACAAGCGGTAATGCAATGACCTTTGTCGCGCCATGGAAAATTCCTGGAGGGAATTTCTCTCTGAATCTTGATCCTCTTGCTGCATTATTCATGATTCCACTTTTAATTGTAAGTATATCTGCCGCATTGTTTGGAACAGCTTATCTTACAAAGGATAAAAAAAGAAATGGCAGTACCTGGTTTACATTCAATATTCTTATAATAAGCATGATTCTTATTCTGCTTGCAGATAATGGCTTGCTTTTTCTTGTCGTTTGGGAGCTAATGTCAATTTCATCATTGATGCTTGTTCTGTACGAGCATGAAGATAGTAAATCGCAAAAAGCAGGATGGATTTATATCACTGCATCACACGCAGGTGTTGCATTTCTTTTTCCATTATTTTTCATACTGGCTAAGGCTGGAAACGGATTTGATTTTTCCGGAATAGGATTACATTCAATAAACGGTTCGCTTTCGTCGGTACTCTTTATATTAGCCATTATAGGTTTTGGTTGTAAAGCAGGGTTCATGCCGCTTCATGTATGGCTTCCCGAAGCACATCCAGCTGCACCCAGTCATGTAAGTGCATTAATGTCTGCAGTCATGATTAAAATGGGAATCTATGGTATTCTCAGGACATTATCATTTTTAAGTGTACCTCAGGTATCCTGGGGAATAACACTTATAATCATTGGAGTGATATCCGGCGTATTGGGAATCCTCTTTGCACTTTGTCAGAATGATATTAAACGTCTACTTGCATATTCAAGCGTTGAAAATATAGGAATTATAGCGATTGGAATGGGTATCGGGCTCATTGGATTTTCATGTGGAAATTTGTTTATAGCGGTTATTGGTCTTTCAGGAGCATTTCTTCACATTGTAAATCATGCATTTTTCAAGGGTTTGCTCTTTCTTTGTGCAGGTTCAGTTGTTCATGCTACAGGAACTCGTGATATGGAAAGAATGGGTGGACTAATAAAGAAGATGCCATTTACAGGGGCAGCATTTTTGCTTGGTGCCTTTGCAATCTGCGGACTTCCACCGATGAATGGTTTTCTATCTGAATTTTTAATCTACGTCGCAGGACTTTTCGGAATCAGCGGAATAGCAGTATTTCCGAATATTGCAGGATTAGCAGTAGTAATTTCCCTGGCAATGATAGGCGGATTAGCGGTCGTCGCATTTACAAAATCTTTTGGAATGATGTTTCTTGGAGAACCGCGGGTAGCGTTACAACATTCTCATTATCAAATTCCAATGATAATGAAAATTGCAATGCTTATTTTAGCTGTTGCCTGTATTATGGTCAGCTTATGTTTTGCATTTATAAATGGCATACTTGTAAAACCGCTCAGTACCATTTTACCTGTTGATTCCAGGATTATTCTATCGCAATTAAATCATGTAAATAAAAGTATTGATGGGATTCTCATTGTGTCTGCTTTATTTTCTGTTCTTGTTATTTTGTTTATAGTAGTTCGAAAAGCAATTTTAAAGAACAGAACTGTATCGGAATCGATTACCTGGGATTGCGGTTATGCGCAACCAACTGCACGGATGCAATATACAGCTACTTCATTTACCGAGCCTCTGGTAAGATTTTTTTCGAGTATTCTCAGGCCGCGGACAAAATTGCTGGAGCCGGAAAGTTATTTACCTGTGCATGGTTCATTTCATAGTGAAATTGAAGATCAATTTATGAGGAAAATATTTAATCCAGTATTTTCAGGAATCGCGAAAGCTTTCTCGCATTTAAAGTGGTTTCAAAGTGGGAAAGTGCATGCATATGTTATGTATATCGCTCTTGCAGCTATAACCGCACTAATTGTGACATTTACATTATAAAACTATGAACTCTATTGATTATATTTCACCGATTGTTACATTGATTTCAGCTCCTCTGCTGTTTGGTATTATTACCAGAGTAAAGGCAATTTTCGCAGGAAGGTGCGGGGCACCTTTATTGCAGCCCTATTATGATCTTTTTAAATTATTTCAAAAAGGGGCAGTTTACAGTAGAACCACCTCCTGGATATTTCGCGCAAGTCCAATAATTGGTTTGACCTGTATGCTCATTGCGTTATCGATTCTTCCTCAAATCGGGAACAGAAGTTTTTTCAGTTTTGATGGGGACTTGTTTTTATTCGTATATGTTCTTGGAGTTATGCGTTTTTTCATGATTATAGCAGCAATTGACACGGGGTCAGCTTTTGAAGGAATGGGTGCATCCCGTGAAGCATTTTTCTCAATGCTTGCAGAACCGGTATTGATGGTTGCACTGGTATGCCTTGTTAAGTTTACCGGTAATCTGACACTTGCAGATGCATTCACGAATGCTACCGGTCAATGGAGTATAGCAACGCTTTTGATTGGAGTAGCCATTTTCATTGTTCTTTTGGCGGAAAATGCACGAATCCCGGTTGATGATCCAAATACGCATCTGGAGTTAACTATGATTCATGAAGCAATGGTTTTAGATCACAGTGGACCGGAGTTTGGATGGATAATGTATTCATCTGCTGTAAAGCTTTGGCTGTTCAGCGCTATATTTGTTCAGGTAATAATGCCGGTGCATATTGAAAATACGCTACTACGATATCCAATAATGTTTTTTTCCATTTTTCTTTGTGCAATTATTGTGGGCATTGTTGAATCAATTATGGCCCGTCTTCGATTAAATAAAGTTCCTCAACTTCTGGCTGGTGCTGGAGCTTTTTCTTTACTTGCATTCCTTTTTGCAGCACGGGGTGGCGTATGATACACGGGCTATTTTCATTTGTATTAGTTTTACTGATGATCAGCAGTTTGTATCTATTGAGCTCCAGCCGTTTAGGGGCGATGATCAGAACTGTGGGAGCACAAGGTCTTATATTAGGCCTCATTCCGATATTTTCAGGTGAATCCATTCACAATCCTCATACCTGGATTCTTGCTCTTTTAGGAATTGTAGTCAAGGGTATGGTAATTCCTTTATTGCTATTCAGAGCATTACGAGGTGTAGCTGTCAATAAAGAAATTGCTCCTTATGTTGGATACACTTTATCGATAGCTGCAGGGGTTGTATCGATAATATTATCTTATGTAGCGTATGCTTTTATAGCACATCATCCGATATTTTCATCACCTCTCATTCCTGCGTCTATTACACTTGGTTTATGTGGTCTGTTTCTGATTATTGCTCGTAAACAAGCGTTAACCCAGATTATCGGTTATCTTGTTTTTGAAAATGGTATATACCTTTTTGGAGTTTCACTTTCAGTCAGAAGTCCTTTGCTTGTAGAATTAGGTATTCTTTTAGATGTGGTAGTGGGTGTTTTTGTTATGGGTGTTGTAATTTATCATATCAATAGGGAATTCGATAGTATTAGCACGCAATCACTGGGGACTTTACGAGAATAGGTTATTCTGAAGGATTGAAAGATATATTCATATGTTAAGCCATACTTCTGTCATAATAACAATGTTTATTGTTCCGTTATTAGGAGCATGTTTATTCTTCGTACCGTTACGTGATTCGGTGTTACTGCGAATAGTACCTTTTTTTACCGGTTTACAGGTTTTTATTAGTGTAAATCTTCTCCTTAATGTCATGAAGAATGACAGAGTGTTCGCATTTGGTAAGTTGTTTTTTGCTGATATGCTTTCAGCATTTGAGCTGCTTATAGTTTCAATAGTTTTCTTTCTGGCATCTATCTACATGATAGGTTATTTTGAACCGGAGAATCAATCAACTGTAAAAACCAATAAAATGAGACGGTTCATCGGATTATGGCATCTGTTTTTATTTACGATGACTCTAGTTTTCCTTACAAATAATCTGGGCTTTCTCTGGGTTTCAATCGAAGCAACTACGCTTGCATCTGCATTTTTGATTTTAACAAAAGGCCATGCTGCTTCTATTGAGGCAATGTGGAAATACCTTCTTGTCTGTTCAGTTGGCATCGCATTCGGGTTAATAGGAACGCTTTTGCTGTCAGCAGCTTCCCAACAGGCACTTACAACAGGTATTGAGCCGACGCTTCTCTGGACAGAATTAAAAGCTACTTCAGCACTGCTTGATAAAGGTATCACTCTGGCTGCTTTCGTTTTTGTATTAGTAGGTTTTGGTACAAAAGCAGGACTTGCACCGATGCATACCTGGCTTCCCGATGCGCATAGTCAGGCACCATCACCGGTGAGCGCAGTATTTTCAGCTGTAATGCTAAACTGTGCTTTGTATGCAATTTTCAGATATCTTCCCTTAGTTGAAGGTTCGCTTGGGATGAGTGGGCAGGCTCGCGCATTATTACTTTTCTTTGGGTTGTTTTCAATAGGTACTGCAATGGTTTTCATTCCATCTCAAAGAGATATTAAAAGATTTCTCGCCTACTCAAGTATAGAACATATTGGAGTTATAGCCACTGGAGTAGGGTTAGGGGGGATTGGAGTCACTATAGCACTATTTCATACGTTCAATCACTCATTTGCAAAGATGCTTGCATTTTTTTCGGCAGGTAAACTTGTTCAATCACATAATACTTACGATATGGATAAAATCCGCGGTGCTATAATTTCCAACAGAATGTGGGGTACATGCTTCCTTTTGTCAACATCAGCTTTGATCGGAGTGGCACCGTTTGCAATTTTTATGAGCGAATTGCAGATTCTAAAAACCGTGTTTGATCAGGGGCGTTATGTTACGCTGGCATACTTGTTATTCGCTATTGCAGTAATATTCATTGCTGCGTTCAAACACATAATGAAAGTGACATTTGGCACATCGGTACTTAAAAAGCCAATAAAAAGCAGTTTTTCAGACAAAATAATAGTATTTAGCTGTCTCAGTGTATTAGTAGTATTCGGACTCTATATGCCCGACTGGCTTTGGAATATTCTTGATACAGCCGCAAATAGCATTGGTAAATGAATTGCAGGGATAATATGGATTCATGCATCGGTAGTACAGACAGAGATTATTTGGAATCAATTGAAAAAAGAGACTTTTTTAAAACTCACAATTGTCAGTCAATTCCATTGTCTCGCATTCCGCTTTTAAAGATTGATGATTTCCGATCGACATTGATTTCTGCAATGCTTGAAGGATGCTCAATGAGCGCTTTTTTTGCATCACCTTATAATGAGAATACCTTCAAAATAACAGCCGTGTTATCTGATCGTGCTGAAAGTGCATTGAAAATCGGGTCAACTTTTTTTAAAAAAGATGACACGTGGCATTCACTTTCAAAGCAGGTTCCATCTATTCAACTTTTCGAACGTGAAATGGCTGAACAATGGGGAATAGCCATTGAAAATCATCCCTGGTTGAAGCCTGTCAGATATCAACAATCATACACATCGGCAAAAAAAGAAAATATACAGCCTGCGGTGACTGACTTTTATCAAATTACGGGAGAGCAAATACATGAAGTTGCAGTAGGTCCGGTGCATGCGGGAATAATCGAGCCTGGACATTTCAGATTTCAATGCCATGGTGAGAATGTATTTCATTTGGAAATTGCCCTCGGCTTTCAGCACCGGGGAATAGAGAAACATCTATTAGGTAGTCCGAATAATAAATTGATCTATTATATAGAAAATACAGCAGGTGATACTGCCATTGCTCATTCGGTTTCTTATTGTCAATCAATGGAAGGCCTTTCCGGTTGTTTTATTTCGCCAAGAGCTGAGGCGATTCGTGCAATTGCGCTTGAACTTGAGAGATTAGCCAATCATACAGGAGATCTCGGAGCTCTTGCACAGGATGTTGGTTTTTTACCTACTTCTTCCTACTGCGGACGTTTGAGAGGAGATTTTCTGAATATGACTGCTCTTATTTGTGGCAGCCGTTTTGGCAGATCTCTGGTTAAGCCGGGAGGTGTAAATTTTGATATTGACGATCAGAGGGCATCTGAACTTACCAAAAGATTAAATGCTACAGCAAAGGATGTTGAGAATGCAGTTTCACTTCTCTGGGAATCTCCTTCAGTTTTATCCCGATTTGATGGAACTGGAACTGTAACGAAAGCTGTTGCCCGTGATATAGGTCTGGTTGGAGTAGCTGCCCGGGCAAGTGATCTTCCATGCGATGTACGGCAAGATTTTCCAGATGGAATATACCAGTTTTTTCATATTCCTATGTCAACATGGCATACAGGAGATGTTTTTGCCCGTGCTTACGTTCGGTGGCTTGAAATCCAGCATTCAGTTGCATTCATCAATGAATTACTAAAGGCTTTACCTGCTGGATCAATAAAAAATTCTGTTGGGGAACTTTCACCTTGCAGTCAGATAGTGACATTAGTTGAGGGATGGCGTGGTGAAATATGCCATACAGTACAGACCGATGAGAGGGGAAAGATCGTACATTATAAGATTGTTGACCCTTCTTTTCATAACTGGCCAGGTTTAGCTGTTGCCTTAAGGAATCAGGAGATAAGCGACTTTCCTATCTGCAACAAAAGCTTTAATCTTTCCTACTGCGGTTTTGATTTGTGAGGTATACATGTTTAATATTATAAGAGCAAGATTACAGCAGAAACACCGGACGATGCCTTTCCCTTCGGAACGTACAACACCTGTTGACAGATTTCGGGGATACCCGCATATTGACACATCAAAATGTTCTGAGAACTGCTCTATGTGCATTTCATCTTGCCCGGTGGAAGCTTTGCAGAAAAAAGATAAAAAAATCGAAATTGACATTGGAAAATGTCTGTTTTGCGGTGATTGTTCCAATGTCTGTTCAACTGAGTGCATTACATTCACAAATGATTATCGGCTTGCTGCCCGAAACAAAATAGACCTTATCGTAGGAAATAAAGAACGGGTACTAAAGGCTGAACTTGATAAACAAATGAGAGCATTATTTGGCCGCTCTCTTAAACTTCGTCAAGTCAGTGCCGGAGGGTGTAATGCTTGTGAAGCTGATACCAATGTTCTTAATACTGTCGGATATGATTTGGGAAGATTTGGAATTCAATTTGTCGCATCGCCGAGGCATGCTGATGGAATTCTGGTAACAGGACCTGTTTCCAAAAATATGAAACTTGCTTTGGAAAAAACATATAAAGCAGTTGCAACTCCCAAAATAGTCATAGCTACGGGAGCTTGCGCGATTTCAGGTGGAATTTTTCGTGGCCATGAGGAAGTTTGTGATGGTGTCGATACTGTTTTACCTGTAGATCTTTATATTCCCGGCTGTCCGCCTCATCCCTTTACAATTTTGGATGGATTATTGAGAATGTTGGGGCGGATTTCAGATAACCAGAAATAACAGTACTCTCTTTTTCATCTAAAATTCCTCAGTTCCGACATAGGCTGAAATGCCTGAATCTATATTATTGGTTCAGTGATTTTAGTCTACAATTTATTGAAAATCAAACAGAATCAATACAGGATACATTATGAAAGAACTACTAACTGTTGCAGAGGAAGCTGCTCGTGAAGCTGGTATTTTATTATCTGAAAATTTTAAAAAAAACAATAAGATTGAAAGGAAAGCCGATAAGAGTCTGGTGACAGATATTGATAAGAGAGCTGAAGCAATGATTGCTGGCATTATTAAATCAAACTGGCCTGATCACAATATTGTCGGAGAGGAATCCGGCATGAGTCAAAATGGGGGAGATTTTACCTGGGTAATTGACCCTATTGATGGTACTCATAATTTTATCAGGGGCATGGAACTGTTTGGCATCTCAATTGGAATTCTAAAGGGACAAGAATTTGTCGGAGGTGTAATCTATATTCCATGTGAAGATGCTTTATACTCTGCAGAGCTTGGCTCTGGTGCTTATAAAAACAATAGTCGCATATCTGTTTCCTCTATTACCAGTCCTGATGAATGTACGTTGCTTTTTGATTCTGGTTTCAAATCAGGAGCTGAAAGGAAAATAGAAATTTTCCAAGAAATTGCTCCAAAAGTTTTTAATGTCAGAATGTTTGGCGCATCGATTAGAAATCTTACCTATATTGCTGAAGGGATTGCGGATGTATTGCTGGAACTTGATGATAATATCTGGGACTATGCAGCTGGAGTAGTTATTCTTAAAGAGGCTGGAGGCAGGGTCACTGATTTGGATGGAAATGCTCTTACACCTCAAAGTAGGAGTTATATTGCATCTAACAGTTATGTTCATGAATCGATCAAGAAAATGATCAGGTAAACGTAATGTTATTCTATGCTTCCGGAGCAGCTCTTTATTAAAAAGTTATATACAGTCCGGCTCAATAAAAATTAGTTGGTTAAAACAAACGAAAATTATATAGTAAAGTGTACAAAGAGAAAGTCCGTTTTCTTATGGAAAAACAAAGCTGTTTTCTTCTCTTTATCAAATGCAATAATATATCCGGACACCAGTGAAATAAGACATATAATAAATTAGTAAATACTGTGAAAAGTCTGGTATTTACATTTTTTGAGGTTGAAAAAAAAATATGGAGTTCAAAACATTCTGGCTGTGTTTTGTTCCGCTTTTTGTCGCGGTAGATGCGATTGGTACTTTACCTATATACATATCTTTAACCGATGGATTTGACAAAAAGAACAGACGAACACTTCTGATATCATCTGTATTTACAGCAATGATAGTAGCGTTGCTGTTTTTATTCATTGGTGAAGTAATTCTCAGGCTGCTTGGGATCACGGTCGATGATTTTATGATAGCAGGTGGAATTATTCTGTTTTTAATCTCGATTGGCGATCTTTTGGCAACTAACAAGCCCGACAAGCAGGTCGCATCAGAAGCGTTGGGGCCAGTTCCTTTGGGTGTTCCTTTGATTGTTGGACCTGCAGTTCTCACGACAGTGATGCTTCTTGTACGTGAACATGGATTTTTCTATACAGCAATTGCAACTGTATTAAATATCATTTTTGCGGGGACAATTTTTCTTCTCTCGGAATTGATTATTAAACTGATGGGAACATCCGGAACCAAAATATTTTCTAAAATAGCAAGTTTATTTTTGGCTGCAATTGCAGTCATGATGGTTAGACGGGGATTAACAGCGGTCTTTGAACAAAATTTGTTTTGAATTTCTTCTGATTGGTAAAAATGAGTAAAGCAGCTATTATTTGTCAGCACCTCTTTTCTCTTACGAACCGTGGTATCAAGTATGATTTGGAACGAATACGAGAGGCAGCAGCTCTATATAAAAATCCGCAGTTGAACTATAAATCTATTCATGTTGCGGGTACAAATGGAAAAGGATCGACCTGTACATATATTGAATCTGTATTAAGAAAAAGCGGTTTCAAAACAGGGCTATACCTGTCTCCGCATATTGTTTCTTTTGAGGAAAGATTCCTTATAAATGGCTCTCCAATAGATGAATCGCAGTGGATTGACGTTTATCTAAAGCAGCAGAAGGTTATTGATGAACTCAAACTGACATTTTTTGAAGCCACAACATTGATGGCTTTTGAATTGTTTAGAAGAAACAATGTTGAATGGGCTATTTTTGAAACTGGTCTTGGTGGACGCCTCGATGCAACAAATATAATAGATCCTCAGGTAAGTGTTATAACAAGAATCGATCTGGATCACATGGAATATCTTGGTCCCACAATACTCTCTATTGCAAACGAAAAACTTGGCATAGTAAAAAACAACCGGCCATTAATATTTACGCACACAAATGAAAAACAGGTACTTGATCTTGCCAGTCAAATCTGTAATGAAAAAAATGCACCTCTTCATGTTGTAAAGAATTCTGATGCTGAATTGATCAGTGATGATGAAAACGGGTTACGGTTTTCCTGGAATGGTAACGAATACAAAGTCCCGTTGCGGGGATCTTTTCAATTAACCAACGCATTGCTGGCGTTAAGTGCTCTGCGGTCAATTAATATTACCGATTACAGAGTTCTTTATGATGGGTTAGCATCAGCATTCATTCCCGGAAGATTTCAGATAATGTCAATGGGAAATAAAACGGTTATTTTAGATGTAGGTCACAATCCCAATGCTGCGTCTGTATTAGTAGATGGTATTCAAAAAAAGTATGCAGGTAAAAGCATCTGTATCATAACGGGAATAATGAAAGATAAAGATACAAGAGGCATTCTGGAGAATTATAGAAAAATTGCTGATTATCTTATCTTTACCAGACCACAAATACCAAGAGCTGCCTATCCTGAAGACCTTTTTAATCAAATGATGTCAATTGATAATAGATTACAATGTGAAGTAATTACCAATGTCAGCGAAGCTGTAAAGAGTGCTTTTAACAGAAATGAAGATGTAATTTGCATTTCAGGCTCATTTTACACAGTTGGAGAAGCATTTATCGCGTTGGGAATCAAACCTTATGCAAAAAATTAAGCAATTCCAAGACTCTCAAGTATTTTTTTCATAATTTCATCCTGCGTAAATGGTTTGACAATATAATTTTTAGCACCTTCACTGATAGCACTTAATATTTTAGCCCTATCGTTCTCAGATGTAACCATGGTCACCGGGATGTCCTTGTAATCGATGGATGATTTCGCAGCTTTTAAGAACGCCATACCATCCATAACCGGCATATTCCAATCGAGGAGAATGAGACTGATCTCTTTGAAATTATTACCAAGTATCTCAAGACCTTTTTCGCCATTTTCAGCCTCAAGACATTGGAATCCAAGTACTTCAACTGCATTTCGAATTACATCTCTTACAGTGTTTGAGTCGTCAATAGTCAGGATTATCATAGTTTATTTTACCCGGTAATAAAGTGATTTTTCGAAATTTTGCATAATGTATTCTGAACTATAGTTTGAGATTGACTCCGATGAACCTAAAAAAAGGTAACCAGCCGGGCGAAGGAGATCAGCAAATCGCTTCAGCAGATTTTTTTTCAGCTCCTCTGAAAAATAAATCAGGACATTTCTGCAAAAAATAAGATCCATTTTACCAAAGGAAGTGAAGTTGTCCTGAAGGTTGAGTTTTTTAAAGGTGACCATCTTTTTGACATCATCACTTATCAGCCATACTTTTCCATCCCAGTTAAAATATCTATTGCGATATTCATCAGAAAGACCGCGGGACATGATATGAGAATCGTATCTGCCTGCTTGAGCGATAAAAAGAACAGTAGGAGAAATATCAGTAGCGATAATTTCAAAATGTTCCGGTCTGAGCGATTGGTGTATTCTGCAATAATCAAGTATGCACATAGCAAGAGAGTATGGCTCCTGACCAGTTGAACATGCTGCAGACCAGATACGGATTTTTTTCTTTTTATCTGAAGTAATATCGTTCAGATATTTAGGGAGAAAAAAGTTTTTGAATGTTACGAAAGGGGAGTTATCTCTGAACCATAATGTCTCGTTTGTAGTAATTGCATCAATTATTTTCTCTCTCAACCTGTTGGAAAGGTCATTTTTTGCTTTATAGTAAAATTCCGAATAGGTTTTACATCCGCTTTCTGCCATAAGTGTTGTTAATCTTGTCTCAATGAGATAGATTTTGTTTTCATCAAGGTGGATTCCACAATGTTTTTCTATGAAATCTCTTACCAAAAAAAATTCATTTGTTTCTATTTTAGTCATTCTACATTTTACCGAAAAGAAATTATATGCGAGTAAGGTGAATCATTTCAGTTGCAATATCTATAATCGACAAAGAAATATCAGAGAGACCAGCTTCATCGACTGCCCTTGGCATTCCATAAACGACACATGAACTTTCAGATTGAGTAATACAATAACATTTGCCTCTTTTTAGGGTCCGAACACCATTGCATCCATCATTGCCCATTCCAGTAAGGACTATTGCCAGAATTCCCTGGTTTTCATACACTGATGCAACCGATCTGAATAAAACATCTACAGATGGACGACAGCTGTTCTCTGGTGGCAAATCATTATGTCCAATTATGTTTATGCCTTCTATCGATCGTATTACCATGTGTTTCCCACCAGGAGCGATGTAGACTGTGCCCGATTTAATTACCTCATTTTCAGGTGCTTCGATTACCCTTAGTTTAGATTTTCTCCCGAGACTTTCTGCTAATGAATTTGTGAATAATGGCGGCATGTGCTGAACGAGGAGAATCGGAACTGGAAAAGTAGCTGGCAGAAGAGGTATCAATTTGTTCAGAGCTTCAGGTCCGCCTGTTGAAACACCAATAACACACACTGCGAAAGGAAAGAGGGGGCTTATCAGGTGACTTGTTAATTTTGCTGGTTGTTGAACAGGAGTTGGCTGTTTGTCAGCAACCTTTGCATAGGATACTGATTTGGTATTTTTTCGTAATTCTACAAGTCGAATTACACGAAGAATATCATTCTTCAGCTGCTGTTTATTTTGAACGGGGTCATCTCCAACTGGCTTACTGATAAAATCGATAGCTCCACTCTGGAGTGCTTCTATTGTATCTTTTGTATTTCTTGAACTTATACTGCTTATCATTACAACATTAACAGATGGAAATTGAGTGAGAATTTTCTTTAAAGTTTCAACGCCATCCATTTCAGGCATGTGAGCATCAAGAAAAATGAGATCTGGATTGCATTGAGAAATTTTTTTTAAACCGATTGAGCCAGTAGGAGCTGTTCCAACAGAATCAATTTCAGGTATAGATGATAGAATTTCTGAAACTATTTTCCTATAAGTCACTGTATCATCAATAACAAAAGCTTTAATTGACATCAAATTACCTTAAAGAATACAATGTGAATCTATTTTCGTATTTAAAAAAGATGTGTTCCCATAGTAACTTCTAGGATCAAGAGTTAACCTTTGAATGTTTCTCTATGGGTTCATGATCAACAATCAAGAACATTAATGATTTAATTCGTATAGTAGGTCTCCTTATAAATTGAATGTCAATTTAACTTATAGTAGTTTGAAGGTTCACTTTTTTATCATTTCTCACAATTGTATCGACTTTCAAGATTACAAGTAGATCATTTTCCAATTTTACAACTCCACTTATAAACTCATTATCTAAATCGGATAAATTGGGAGGGAGTGATTCAATTGTATCTTCATCTACACTGATAATATCGCCAACTGCATTTACAAGAATCCCGACAGTTTCATTTAGTGAAGAAGACAGTGAAGAATTGGCTAATTCTGCCCCCGATTTAAGTACTACACATCGGGTAGTACTATCCAACTGGCGCTTACCAAGATTGAGCCGGACGCCAGGATCAATAACAGTGATAATCTGTCCTCTTAAATTCATCAAGCCTGAAATGAAATCAGGAGATAGAGAAACAGGCGAGATGTCAATATAGCGATTTACTTCACGTACAAGAGCTACATCGATACCAAACAAGTAGTTGTCAATTTTAACTGTAATGAATGATTTGTTCATATTAATTTCCGAGATGTTGTTCGACAGAATTTAAGAATGATGGCATATCGAGAATAATCGTCAATTTGTCATTAATAACAGATGACCCCATTACTCCCGAACCTTTAATATTTTTTGTATCTATGGTTAATGTTGTTTCTATTACATCGTAAACCGATTGGGCAATAATCCCGATTTTACGATCTGATTGCTTGGGAAGTATAAGAAAAAATTCGTGAGTCATTTCTTTAGGTGGTGAAACAGGTAGAAAATTATGAATACGCACTAGAGGAAAACTGCCACCTTCTCTGTTAATGAATTCACTTGAACCAACATATTGTATTTCAGACTGGTCTGCTTTTTCAATTCGTGCAATTGTTTGTAAATTAATCCCAAAGCACTCATTGGAACCATTATCAAAGAGCAAAATTTCCTCTGTTTTGGCAGCAGCTTTTTGTGCGCGTTTGTCCTGCTCTTTAAGTTGTTCTTTTTCAATGTCAACGAATTTAAGGCCGGATTTTGTGGCTATTCCCACCGGATCAAGTATCATCGCAACCTTCCCATCACCTAAGATTGTAGCCCCTGCATACACTTGTGTTGTTTTAAAATACTCTGGTAGTGGTTTTACAACGATCTCTTCACTGTCATAAACGGCATCGACTATCAATCCATACCTGTTTTGACCGGATTTAACAACGACAATTTTTACTGCATTAGAAACGTTTGCTCTTCTGTCAGACCCTCCGGCTCTTCGTTCAGTTCCGACCGGTTTATCGTCAGTCTCGCTTGCATTGTCATCTGTAATTGGTACTCCTCGTCGATCAGACCAGCGTGAGCGCTTGTTCATCATACGTTCTTTTGTAACTGGATGAATAAATGTCGGGTCCAAATCGAGCAATTCGGATAATCTGACAAGGGGAAGAAGTTTTTCTCTGAGTCGGGTGACTTCTGCGCCCTGAATTTGTTCTATTTTCTTTGTTACCTCAAAAGATCTTATTCGGACAAGTTCTTCAACACCCACCTGAGGAAGAGCGAATGTCCTACCTTCAGTTGAAATGATAAGCGAGGGAATGATTGCAAGTGTTAATGGGAGAGTTAAAGAGACAGTCATTCCCTTACCGAATTCAGAGTCAATTTCTATGGTACCGCCAAGCCGTTCAATATTTGACTTGACTACATCCATGCCTACTCCGCGTCCTGAAATATCGGTCACTTCACGAGCTGTTGAAAAACCAGGCTGCATTATTAAGAGTTGTAGCTCTTTGGGCGACATAGTCTGGGATGATTGCTTTGTAATAATGCCTTTGGCGATTGCAGATTCTTTGATCCGCTCAATATCAAGTCCCTGGCCGTCATCTTCAATTTTAACTACTACCTTGCCGCCTTCCTGAAATGCGCTCAGGAAAATTGATCCTGTTGCCTCTTTTCCAGCTTTAATCCTCTCTTCAGGCATCTCTATTCCATGATCAGCACTGTTTCTTACTAAATGAGTGAGAGGATCGGAGAGAAGCTCCACAATAGATTTGTCAAGTTCAACATCTTGACCTACTATATTCAGTTCAATTTGTTTACCTAATTTGCGTGATAGGTCACGGATGACTCTTGGAAATTTACTAAACACAACAGAAACGGGTTGCAAACGCGTTTGCATTATGTTTTCTTGTAGTTGACTGGTAACCGAATCAATTGATTGTAAAGTTGAATTTACTCCGCTTAGTTCTTTAAGTTGAATAGAGAGAACTTTTGAAAAAATATCTGAAAGACGTGTTGCTTCCAAAGAAATCACCTGATCCAGAAGTTCTGGTGATCTGCTATGGCATTCCTTTATGCTTTTGCAGGTTTGTTCTATTGCTCTTGAGAATTCATCAGTAGTTTTTTCAACGTCAATTGCATCTAATAATTTTCTACTGAACTGTTGAATAAGTTGATTTCTTCCTAAAACCAATTCTCCTGCAAGGTTCATAAGGCTATTGAGTACGCTTACTTTTACACGAAGAGATTCATCAATGTTTTTTTGATCTTTAGCAGGAGTAGTTTTGGAATCAGCTGTAACTGTCTCTTGTTTTTCTTCCTTACCTTCAACTATTGCTTTCAATTTTTGAGAATCAATTATACGAACCTGCTCAGCATTTACACCTAATCCAATAATTATCAAATCCGGCTCTAAAACGGAGGCGAATATAACAGAGTAGAGCATATCAACTGCACTGCTTCCCTGTAAACCATCAATGCTGTTTAAATCAAGTGTAAAGTCGATGATTTTTCCATATTTTTCCCATGTGTCAAATAGATCCGATGGGGTAATTTGATGAGAGGTGAGGTCTTTTTGAGAATGTAGGAAAATCTGATACATGGCTTTTCCATTGCTAATGGCCTCATCAATAGCTTTAATTGATAATTGCTTATGATAGTTGAGCACTTCTGTTTTAAGATCTGCTGCTCTTACCTTATTTGAATCTGATTTTGTTGAACTATTGTTTGTAAAAGGGGATAAAGCTTTCAATTCAGATTCAATTGGAATCGAATCTGAATTGCCAAAATCATCAAAAATAATTCTGAGCTTATCGATGCCCTTAAATAGCGCATCAACCAGATCTTCGGTAATTATTAGATTGTTATCTCTTATTCGAGCTAAAATATTTTCCATTGAATGAGACAGAGATGTAATATTTTGATATCCAAAAAAACCGAACCCGCCCTTTATGCTGTGTATCGCTCTAAAAACCTGGTTAATTTCTTCTGTGGAAAGGTTATTATCTTTTTCCAGTTTAAGAAGAATAGGCTCTATTTCCTGGAGATGCTCTCTTGATTCTTGAATCAGATCATTGATCATGTCATTTTCTTGCATCAATTGACTCCTTAATTGGTAAAACACGGTCAAGATTTACAATCTTAAAAATCCTGCAGATCTCCTGATTTGCTACTATTTCAAATTCAAGCTTTCTTTTTTGACATTCTTTGTAAAGTCCAATACAAAGAGCAAGACCTGGCGAATCGATATTATTAGCAGATGTAAAAGACAGAATAACTTTTTTGTAAGTCATCGCTGATAATGCTTCGGTGAATTCTTCTTCCAGATTTTTAACCTTGTGGCCCGATAGATCGCCTTCTATTTCAAGTTTGCAGGTTAATACCTCATCTGGTTGCATACCTGGATTGCGTGATGGGTTATCCGATGTGGATGACATGTGACCTCCTCTATATTCTCCAGTGAAAATTCATTTATGATAGTATCAATAAAGACACTTTTCTTCAAGTAGTTCTTTATATATTATGAGTTGTATGGAATTGCCGATAAAAGTATATTAATGTATAAATATGTCTGATTTCCGCTTTTCTGCTAAATACCTAACATCATGATTTCAAAAAAGGAAGAAGTATGCTGAAGCTATTTACAATTTTAATGATGATGATTCTAATAAATTGTGCCAGCCGTCAAACAGCTGATCTGCGAACTCAGCAGGAGAAAGCTCCGCAAATTGTTTTTCAGGGAGGGGATGGAGAATCGATAGATGATGCTGTTGTTATTGTTGGCGTTAGTAAACAGGATGAAGGCATGGATGCTGAATATAGTTTTATTAGTAAAAAAAACGGATTAAAAGGTAAGGACTGGCGGATTGTTGGTCAAACCATTGTGAAAGAAAATAAAAAATTATATGATATGATTGAGTTTGAGCTCATTTCTTCTTCGGAAAGAAGAATATTCTATTTTGATGTAAGTGCTTTTCCGTGGAAAAACTAATTATTTGTCTGAGGAGCACGTTACCATTCTGATTTATCTATTTAACCACCAATATCAGGTAAGGTCATTCCCTTTTACATCTGTTTAGTTTAGAACTTTTTTCAAACTCAGACTAAATGTGAGTGCTTGGAAAAATTTATTTTACAAAAATAAAAGTTCTACATACTTCACACAAAAAACTAATTTTCGACTTTGCCTCATTTCAGATTAACCTTCATAATTCTTATGGCATATTATGTGCATTCAATGGTTTTTGCAGTAATCTTTTTAGTATACTTACAGGTTTGCAGATGTGTTATAAAAAATTATTATAGTGTAAAAAATCTTTTAACCCGGTCATCATTTTCAAATAAGAAAATTCGGAGGGATTATGCTCATAAGTGACATCATCGAAAAAATCATTTCCATTTGCAACTTAGATAGTGACGCTATTAAAAGTTATGATTCCGCTTTAAAAAAGATAACTGAGGAAAGTATTCATGATACAATAAAAGGGTTTCGTGATGATCATGCTCGTCATGTAGATTCTTTGTCAAGAATAATTGCCGGTCTCGGTGGCACTGCACCATCGACTTCGGGAGATGTTCGTGGTCTTTTCCTGGGTGGAATGACTGCACTTCAGAGTATTACTGGTACTGAAGGTGCTTTAAAAAGTCTGGAAAGCGGAGAGAAAATTACAAATAAATCATACGAAGATGCTGTCGGGCAAGATTTCCCACCTGATATTCTGTCGGTACTTAGCCGAAATTACCAGGATGAAAAAATGCATCTTGAATATGTTAGTAATGCTTTGGAAACCCGGATGTGGGAAAAAAAACGAGCGGCTTAAATTGTCTTCTGAATTATCTTTGTTTTCCCGCACACATTGTGTGCGGGAATTATTATTAAATGTTAAAATTCCACTGAAAATTTCTGCCATTCAGTGTTTTCATTTACTCTTACAAAGTAGATCCCGGATGCAAAATATCTCAGCCTCAGGGCTATTTCATTTCCCGCAATAAAAGAGTAATCTGCTTGGATGGTCCTACCCTTTAAATCAACTACTTCTACCCGACACTCTTCAGATCTGATTACATTTGGTATTTTGATAGATAGAGAATTGTTTTTTACTTTAATTTGAACTGGCGAAAGTCGATTTAATGAGTTCTTTTTCCATTTTACAGAATATGGATTATCAATAAGATTAGATTGTTGAGCGATCGCAAGCAAGTACCAGGCATCATGAGGTAACCACTGTTCGATCCATCTCCAGTTTTTCCAGAAGTCTAATCCTGCAGGATAAGGTATCCATGCAATTTCCTCTTCATTTGTAACTCCAGCAGTGATGCCATTACAAACACCACCTTTAACATTAGCGATACCAGTTTTGCTTTCATAAGAAGGATACGTTGTTTGGCCAAATCCGTAAATCATACAAACGCCGAAAGGATTTTTCCCCAGAATCCAATCCAGAATTGAAGTAGCAACTCTCTTAGCATCTGCATTTACTTGTTGATCAAGCAATCCTTGTATTTGCGCGGCCATCAACATTGCTGTAGCAATTGACGACAGGCGTGCATTCTCACCTTGCCACCAGTAGCCGGTTTCGTTGCTGTGAGGTATGAAATATTGTTCGACAATTTTGCCTTTTTCCGCAGTTCCGCCGTACACTTCAAATTCATATAGAGAGTAGCCATAACTTGTAGATCGACTGATCCCTTGCATTCTGACATATCTTCCATTAACAGGTGAGAAGGAGATCTCTTTGATACCGGCGCTGCCATTTTTTACAGTAGCAGCAACAGTCCACTCTTCACCATTAAGAGAAGTTCTGATTTCGTATTCCTTTCCGCATGCAGCTTCCCAGTTCAGTACTACTTTACTGATTTGATAACTGTTTCCAAGGTCAATCTGAATCCATGAGGAATCCAGATACGGTGAGCCGCTTGCCCAGCGTGTATTCTTATCTCCATCGAAAGCTTGCGACGCGGGTCCATTATAGGGTGAAGATTCACTTTGTGAAGCTTTTGCAGTCTTATTCAGCGCAATATTCGAATTTGATGATGAGCCGATCGATAATACCTTTTGTGGGGGATAATTAAAAGGGTTGTTTTCCAGCATTGAGTTTTTTACATACCATGAGACAGCGTTTTTTAATACTGCCTTCGCGGAATCACTGATACTGCTTTTTATTGAGAGAAATTCGATAAGAGCAACTATCGGCAGGCCTTCATCAGAAGCATGATTGAATGGACGTGATCCATCATCGGAATAAAACCAGCCTTCGGAGCTATTACGTTTAATCAAATTTCTGGCTCTGCTCTCGGCATCATTGAGGTAATTTTCTGATTTCGTTGTCAGATAAAGTTCTACTGCTGCAAGTAAACCGCAATAATCATCTATTATATTCTCTTTCCCATCATCGATATAATCTTTATTCTTTTCTTTCAGATGTTTATAGGCACGTTCAGCAGCCGCAAGGTATTGACTTGTGGAGCTATCCCCATGTATACCAGTGCGTGCGATTTTAGCCAGCGCAGCGATACTCATCCCCCCGCCCTCACGTAAAGCAGCCTGGTGATCAGCACTTTTATTTCCTTCTTCATTTGACCATGCACAAATCTGACGGCTCTGGTAACCCCAGCCGTCAAAAACAGTGATATAGAAATAACCATTGGGATCGAGTACTCGTAAAAGATAGTCTGCTCCCCACGCAGCTTCACTACGGATATTGGGAGTCATTGAAGAAAAAAGTGATGAATTAAGCTCATAGGATTTCAATAGTGACCATACGACAAACGGTATCTGCTGCGGATTGAAGTAATTGGCATAAGATAAATGTGATAAATATTTGCCTTTATCACCTGTTGCGTCATTCCATCCTCCATAGACATCATGTGTTTTGCTTGAATCGCTGAAGAATGGAACTGCATGGTCATTATCAGTACTACGCATTTTATTAAAAAAACTGACAACCGATGAAGCGGTTTTATCGAAAAGAATACGATCGCCTATTGTAAATTGGGATGATTTTGTTTCACCACACTCGATATAATAATCTCCATTAGATTCTAATTGCGAAAAATCAAGTATCTGATACTTTTTACTGTTCCATCCATCAACAGCGGCTCTGGCTTTGCCCTTAAATTTACTATTGTTGGATTTATCAAAAACGGTGAAAGAATCAGCTGAACTTGATGTCCCATCAATCTGAAAAATGGCTGTTTTAGGACCTGCTTTATCATAGCCGATCTGATTAAATTGAATCGAAGTAGCAGCAAATGAAGTGGCGCTAAGAAGGGGTAGAAGAATTTTAATAGTATTAATAGACATGTATACTCCATAAAAAAGATTAATTAGTTATTAGTGTTTATGCCTCGGAATCAGGTTTAAAGATCATGGAAAAAACTTATACATAATATAATAGGAAAAGAGGTCTTCTAAAGTTTTTGATTGTTAAAATTTCGAATTTTCATTGACTATCAATTTCCGATTGATAGAACTCATTGGTAAAAGTGAGAGAGGTTGATTTATTAATGCTCAGTGTGCTATTTTATGATGCACTTTTAGCTGATAAGAAACTCGATCTGAGGAGGATCTCTTTGGACTTTATGAACTCCGTGCTCATAGTTGGCAGTGGTGGGCGAGAACATGCAATTTTGAAAGCGCTCTTACGATCTGATCGGCCATTGTGTCTTTATGCGTATCCGGGAAATCCTGGATTGGAACGTGATGGGTGCATGCTTGTAGAAAAGCCGATTTCCAATTGGCAGGACCTTGCTGATTGGGCATCTGAGAATCAGATCGATCTTACCATTGTAGGTCCGGAAGTCCCTCTGGTTGAGGGAATAGTGGATACATTCAGAAAAGAGGGATTGACAATATTTGGTCCTACTCAAGCTGCGGCACGAATTGAGGGGAGTAAGGCGTTCGCAAAGGATCTGATGAAAAAATATTCTATCCCCACAGCTGCTTATGAAGTGTTCGAAAATAAAGAAGCTGCTCAAAAATATCTACAAGAGAAGGGTGCTCCTATTGTAATCAAGGTAAGCGGATTAGCTGCTGGTAAAGGCGCGATTGTCTGCGATACGATCGAGGCTGCACAACAGGCACTGGATGAGATATTTGACAAACAAAGCTTCGGAGCCGCAGGTAATAAGGTTGTGATTGAAGAAAAAATGTCCGGAGAAGAAGCTTCTGTTTTTGTTATTACAGATGGGAAAAAATTCAAAATATTGCCTGTTGCGCAGGATCATAAAGCAGTGGGGGATGGCGATAAGGGGCCAAATACCGGAGGAATGGGGGCTTATGCTCCAGCGCCGGTAGTTGATGATGCCCTTTTGAAAAGAATCGAAAAGGAAATAGTTGTTCCTGTTTTGAAAGCTATGGAAAAGGAGGGATGCCCGTATCAGGGGATTCTTTATACTGGAATAATGATAACATCTGATGGACCTAAGGTCGTTGAGTTTAATTGCCGTTTTGGTGATCCTGAAACTCAGGCTGTATTACCGTTAATCAATTGTGACTGGTATGAACTGTTCATGTCCAGCGCAAAAAGAAATCTTGTTACTACATCCTGGCAAATACAGTCAGGGTTTTGTGTTGCAGTTGTCCTTGCATCCAAAGGATATCCCGGATCATACGAAAAGGGAAAAGTGATTACTGGTATTGAGGATGCTGAACATGCACGGAGTAATCTTGACATTTATCATAGTGGTACCGGATTAGATGAAAATGATCACTATATTACCAATGGCGGGCGGGTTCTGGCTGTCAGCGCGTGGGCGGATTCTTTGACAGACGCAATCGGGCTTGCTTATGAAGGTGTAGCGGAAATAAACTTTGACGGAAAGATCTTCAGACGCGACATTGGAGCAAAAGGTTTATATCGTTTGAGAAAGAATAATGCAAAAGTTTATCAATAAGTACGGTGAATCATTTACTTAAGGAGTACTTTGTGGGTTCAAAAGTCGCAATTGTATTAGGATCGAAATCTGATATTCCTATCGCGGAAAAAGCTGAAGGCGTATTCTCTGAATTTGGAGTTAAATTCGAAACCATGGTTATCTCTGCACATCGAAATCCAAATAAAATACGTGCATTTGCTTTAACCGCAGAGGAACAGGGCTTTTCTGTAATTATTGCGATTGCGGGGCTCGCCGCACACCTGCCAGGAGTTATCGCAAGTATGTCAACACTACCGGTAATTGGTGTTCCTGCTGATGGGGGACCACTTAACGGTAAAGACGCACTTTACTCTATTGTACAGATGCCTGCCGGTATTCCAGTTGCATGTGTTGGAATAGGCAATGCAAAAAATGCAGCATTGCTTGCTACTGAAATTCTGGGGATTTCTGATGCTTCCCTGAGAATCAAAATGAAAGATTATAGGAAACAGTTTGGCGATAATGACTTGTGATAGAATAAAACTTGAAGATCTTATACTATCCGGAGAGCTGGGAAGATTGGCTGATGAAATCCAGCGCGGTGCTGTTTTTGTTTATCCGACTGAGACAATTTATGGAATAGGTGGAAACGTACTACTGCCGGATGTTAATGAAAGAATTTACAATATCAAGAATCGTCCGGCTGAGAATCCTATGATTTATCTGACATCAAGGCTGGATATATTCGCCTCAATGGAAATAGACCTGCCGCCAGCTGCAAAATGCCTTGCCGATACTTTATGGCCGGGTCTATTGACACTGGTTCTTCCAATAAAAAAGAAAAATGATACAGTTGCAATTCGCGTATCAGATCACCAGTTTGTAAAAAGTTTATTTGACTTTATTTCCTTTCCGATATTTTCGACAAGTGCGAATATCAGCGGTGAAAAATACAATCCCGATCCTGATTACATTTATAATACCTTCAACTCCAAAATAGATTTCATGATCGATGCAGGTTTACTACCACCATCACCGCCATCTACGGTGGTAAAGATTGACAAAAACAATAATTGTATGATGATCAGAGAGGGAGCTGTTAGTCGATCTACTTTGACAGACGTATTGGAAAAAAGCGGATTTGCACTCTCTTCTTTAAAGTAATTTTTTCAATTCGATAATTTCTACATTTACCGAGTCTTTTGATGTGTGATAATGAAGTGTTTTTACTGAATAGGATCTTCTTTGCGCTTGCGATTTAAAAAGACTCCACCCTCTGCGGCATGGATCTGCGACCCAGATTCTGGTATCAGAATTTACAAGAGCATCAAAGGCATTCAATAGTAGCTCACACATACGGTCCTCATAGAGAAGATCTGATGCAATAATTAAATCAAATTTTTTCAATGTCGGCAGGGTATTAAGATCTGCACAAAAGACTTGTGGAGAAAAACCATTGTTCATAATATTAGCATGACAATAGTTACACGCATCGGGTGATATATCGATCGAATAAACATCCTGCCCTTTAGCAAGTAAGGCAGTTGAAAGCGTTCCCAAACCACAACCAACCTCAAGAATTTTCAATCGCTTAGGGAATTTGAGTTCCATCAAATACTTGAAGAATATTTCTGAAGATGGCCAGTGTTCCATCCAATATGGCTGATATTTGTCTTTGAGCGCCTGTTCATCTGAAATCGTATCAATGAGTTCGTCAAGATCTGAAGGGTGATAAAAGCGAAAAACCGTATTTGAGTACTGAATCGAAAATTGTTCAGTTTGAAATTTAAAATTATTTTGGTTCATTATAGTACGTTTTATCATTCAGAAATAACCTTTATTATCCAATATAATACAGTAAATCTTAAAGAGAAAAAGCTATTTGTTACTCTTAGCAAGATTGTTTTTACATAATACACTTATGTGACATATGCAAGGCGAAGGGAATCGCAATGATAAATCTAATAGAGAGAGAGCAAAAGATCTCTGGAAAAACAAAAAAAACAATAGATAATTAAAAAATGCTACTATATTATATACAAAATAAAATAGAGATAAAGAAATCTTAAATAAAATCTAAGGAGTGCAAATGGATAGGTGTAAAAAGGGGCTGATTATTATAGCTTTAGGTATTTTTTCCTGGGTCGGGGCATCGACACCTTCGCAGACTACCAAAGATTCAATGAGTGGAAATTGGGCGGTAATTAATGGACAAAAGCGGTTTTTATCGGGGATGAATATTGCCTGGTTGAGCTCTACATCTTTTGGCAACGATGTTGGCGATACAAAAATAAATATGAATTCATTTCTTGATAAGGTTAAAAAAATAAGGAAAGCGGGAGGTAACTGTATGCGATGGTGGCTTCACACAGATGCCTCTCATTGCCCAAAAATTGATGCTACAGGTGCAGTAACCGGCCTTGGATCAAGAACTATTTCAAACATAAGAGAAACACTTGACACCGCATATGCTTATGGAGTGGTCCTCGATCTTTGTCTTTTTTCATTTGATATGCTTGTTCCTGGCGATGGTACCGGTAAAGCTGCTTACAGCGATTATAACCTCGATAACAATTACAAGTTCTTCACAGATACTTCTAATATCACTACCTATCTTGAAAAAGGACTTAAGCCAATTCTTGACAGTGTTGGTAATCATCCTGCAGTAATGTGTTGGGAAGTATTTAATGAACCGGAAGGTATGTTGGCTTCCGCAGGTTGGACACACGTTACAAAGAAAATTACTCAAAATGATATTCTAAGAATAACAAACAGGATAGCTGGTTTTGTTCATCGCAATTCTAAAAAGATGGTTTCTACTGGTATCGCAGGTTTTCAGTTTACCTCTGAATATAGCGATAGTAAATTGAAAGCTGCTGGTGGCGACAACGATGGCTATCTTGATTTCTACATGGCTCATTACTACCCTGAATGGGCTGGACAAGAGGTATCTCCATTTCACAATCCTGCAAGTTTTTGGAATATGGATCGACCAGTTCTTATAGGTGAATTTCCTGCAAAAAGCTGGAGTACAAGTCAGACTGGCCCGTCAAGTGAACAGCCACTGAAAACGAGCAAAACAATCATTGATGCTTTTGATTATGCGTATAGTAATAATTATGCAGGCGCAATGAGCTGGGCTATGTCAGAAGCCAATTCATTTTTTGGTGATTATTCGACAACGGCTCCGGCACTTGAGGCTCTTTTTAATAAACATAAAGACGATATTATGATAAAGGATGTTACCATTGAAGAGATGAGTGGAAACTATGTAATGAAAGCTGATATTACTGATCTACCGGTTCCATCTGGCAGCACCAATTACTTTGAATTAGGAACAAGCTTTTCCAAAAACTTTACAGGAAAGACTGATGTCTCTTTTGATCTATATGTCAAGCCGAACAGTGGTACTAATCTTAAGATGCAAATGGTAATCAAAGTTGGTAGCAGTTATACCTGGAGTCCGGCAACAACTAAGTTGATAGATTTAAGCAAAATTGAGCAGGGTGCCTGGACAACTATTTCTATTCCGATTTCAGCGTTTGGAGCGAGCAGTGTAACAGATGTCAGAGAGATATTGTTTCAATATTATGCTGCTGGTGATAAATACACTGGTACATTGTTTTTTGATAATATAAGAGTTGACAATGATACATTGTCCAACTTCAATGCTGAAGGAAGCGCATGGTCAACTGGTGCAGATGCTACAAAAATCGGGTTAGTGAAGATTTCTGATGTAACATCGATTCGGGGTAAACTGGCGGCAGCTGCCGGTTTAACTTCCAGGAGAACCATTTTTGTAAATAACAGAACAGTTACTTTTAATGTGAGCGAAGCAGCTGATGTAAAGCTCAAACTGATCAATCTTAATGGTAAAGTAGCAGCGGATATTGATTGCGGCAGACTGAATGTAGATGTCCATCATTTTACATTTGGTAATGTATCATCTGGACATTATATTCTTGAGCTGCAGCAGGGAAAAGATAAAAGTTTTTCTGGAATTGTGTTGCAGTAAAAAAAAGAAATTTATTAGATAAGAAGGATGGCTCTGTAACAGGGCCGTCCTTTTTTACAAAATCCCTCAGCAGATAGGGACGGACTATTCTTTTGTTTAATAGATAAAAAAAACCTGTCCCATTTCACTCACCGGTTTAAGTGAGTGCCAAATCGGAAAAATTTTCTCTGGACTGCGCACTATTTATCTTGGTTAAAATGGAGTGTTATCCTAAAAGCTTATTTACGCTTAAATACTTCATTTTCAGAGAAATACAGTAAACCTTTTTTTAGGTCAATCTGCAATGTATCAACAGGTGATGAAGGTGTAAGCCGTTCGTATTCACCAGTGGCGATATTTGACATCCAGGTCGCGAGTCTTTTCCTGATAAAATTTGAGCCTGATAATATCCAGGTACCTGTATCAGCACCATAAATAACTTTAGTGTTAATTATCAGTTTCGAACTCCTTACATAAGTACTATCTTGTCTAATATCAAATGTCATATTCATCGATAGAATCTTTCCGTCTGTAGAGGTGATAGTAGAATCATAGTACCACATACAAACAGGCGAGTTTTCAGAAACCGATAATGAATTTGAGTCTTCATTGCATCCAGTGATTGCAAAGGAAAATAGGACAGATACAATAAACATGGGACATTTTGAATTCATTATGTAATTCTCTTTTATAAGATTTTTGAAATGTGATTTTGAGTTTCTAATTATTCTACTTCAGTTATAAAATTCGCAATAAGAATGTCTATTACAGTAAAATTATCTTATTTTATGTGAAAAAAATCAAGTTTCAGATTTGTTGCGGTTGTTTACTGAGCAGATATTTAAAATGTGAGAATGTGACGGACTATTTTTTTTATTAAATAAAATGAGTATGTCCCTTTATTTTTGTCATCTTAAAGAGAAAATTTGCATTGAGCGATAGTGGTACGACCAGGTTACGCAAATTTAAAAAAATCTACGTAACCTGAATCTGTTTGTATGACTGAAAAATCACAACTACTAAAGAACTATTCACAAAATTAGCAGGACAATTCTGGGTTACTATTTATCGCCAGTTTTTTTAATGATTTTCCCATCATTATCAAAAAGCCGAACATCTGCTGAAAAGAGCAATTGTAATGTTCCAACTTTTTCTCCTGTTGAAGATAGAGAAATAGGACCAGTTGCACATACCATGGTATCAGATGTTTTTTCAAGATCGATGCCGTAGGTAATAGTGCCATTCATAGATATATTGTATTTTCCATATAGTGACGGACTAATTTTTTAATTGTTCAATTAAAATAGTTCGTCCCTCTCCTTTATAAAAATAAGATTAGTCCGTCCCTTTTCGTTTTGGCTTTACAAATCAACGCGAAGCACGAATTTTTCACTTCTATTCTGGGTGGGGAAAGAAAAAATACCCACTTTGTGAGCTCGAAAAAAAATTTTAGAAATGACGGATTTTCTTTGTAGGTCGGGCAAATCGCAGTTTTTGTTATTTTGGTTTGTTTTTTAAGAAGCTATCTTAGTGGCGTTGGACCTATTTACCTGCGACCTCTGAACAAGAACGGAAACTGGTGAAATCGTCATCTTGAGATATCTGGCAATCACCGAAAGTGGAATAAGTTCTTCCAGATGTGCCTGGCTGCAAAAAGCCGCACGGGCTTCGGATATTTTGTTCTTTTTGCCTCTTCTGAACAGTTCATCGTTTGTAAAACCATAATCTATACATACTTTAGCTGATAGGGTATCCAACACCACAATGTAATCAGCCTTCCGGTGCTTTCGATTTAAATTCATTTTGTACTTTTCCATGGCATTCTTTACAAAATCAGGAGTGCCGATAACAGCTGGCCAACCCTTGCGGGAACCGGCTATCTCTGTAGCTTCAGTGATCGATAATTGTCCTGCTTTCGTCATATCATCATTACACCCCTGTGCCAGAAATCTTAGATACGCTTCAATAGCACCAACCTCATTGTCTCCAAACCTGCGAAGACACTCAATTCGGTTTTGAAACTGTTCTCCACGGGCACCTTTTATCCCCAGAAGATACCCATGACCACACCAGGCCCAGGTTTTGAGCTGCTCAAGAGTCTTGACCAGTCCTGCCCGTAACGGGTTAAGGTGAATATATCTGATCAGTTCCATCGCATAGTCCTGGTCCTGACAAAGAACCGATTTGAACCTGTCCTGATAGAGGTATCCCTTTCTTTTATACTTTTTGTTGTAAAATTGTGCATATCCACTATTCAAAGGGCGCATAAGTTTACTCAAAGGCAGATCACTGGACCTGATTATTAAATGGTAATGGTTATCCATCAGACTCCAGGCGTAGCACTGAAAATCGCATTTCTTAAGTCCTTTTTCAAATCGGGAAAGAAATTCATTTCTATCCTGATCATCAAGAAAGAGATCTTTTCCCTCAATGGAATGGGCCATTATATGGTAGAGTGATCCGGGCGATTCCAGTCGCGGCATACGAGGCATTTTTATTTCCTCCAAATAGGGTTTGGTAATCGAAATAAAAATGCCGCAACATTTATGCCTGTTTATTGAGGAAGAAACTCTTAATAGCAGTCATTTTGATAAAAAGAAAGTCCGTCCCTCTCAAACGTCCCTCTCAAATTGGTAAAAAGATAGTCCGTCACTTATTATTATCCCTGAATTTCTTTACAACTGATTCCAGCTTTTCGAAATGACTCCCTTTCCAAAATATCTTACCGCATCCATCACATCGGAAAAATCCATCGTAATACAGTTTTGTTTTGGGTTCAAGCTGATCAGAAATACTTGCCTTGTCAACTGAATGAAGAGTCCCGTTACAGGAAAGACATCTGCTGAACGGGGCAATTATACTTTTAAGATCAAATCGCCGGATCACCTCTGAAAGCTGTTCTGATGCGTTCATGGAGCGTAAACAGTATCCGTGCGTGATGATACGAGCGTGAAGAAGCGCGCGGTCACGAGTAAGAATTATTCTCTTTTGTGAGACACTCAATTCAATTATTTCCGGATCATCATAATCGTTTCGATAGAGAGTATCAAATCCGCAGAGTCGCATTAATCGTGCAAGCTTGCCTAAATGTACATCAAGAATGAATTTGGGTGCTCTCAGAGGATGTTCCCGAAGCCTAACTAATGGCGAGATATCGATACTCTCGAACATAGGATAGACTCCCACGTGGTCACCATTTTTTAGATGATAATCGAATCCGACTGATTCCTCATTGACAATAATCATATCTATCTCAGTATGGGGAATGCCCTGTGCCTCTATTGCGTCTTTTATCGAAGGATTACCATCAAAATTGTAAAGTATAGTGGTTTTGCGTTTCTCTTCAGGAAGAAAGTCATTGAGTTCCTCATAAAAACGGAACATTGCTGTATATGGTTTATTTTTATTATGCTTTTTGCTCACATGTGTAATCCTGTGTCTTTTGAGAAATCTTGGAGGAATTCAGTTGCTTTTATGAGTTCCTGTTTTTGACTTCTGGTAAGGTTCTTTACAGCATATTCACGCTTTGATGCATGACTGCGATCATTGCAGCTCTCGGTGTAAACTAGTTTTACCGGAAGTCTGCTTCGGGTATATTTTGCGCCTGTTCCTTTCTGATGAGCTTCCAGTCGTAATGAAAGCCTGTTAGTGATACCAGTATAAAGCGATTGATCTGCGCACTCAAGAATATAAAGCACCCATGCTTCACTTTGCAGACGAACTTCACTTTTGTTTGTTTTCATTCTCAAAAAATATAAAGGAAACTATCTGATATGAAAGTTCTTTTTTAAAGAAGAATATTTATCAAAATTTATGAAATGAATGAAAATGGTCTGATTAATTACAAATGTTCTATTGTGTATAGATTAATATTTTTTACGAAGAGCGCATTTTCATGATCAATCAGGCTTAACGATAACAACTCTTGTCCTTTTTTTACCCATCGATTCCGGATTAAGCTTTTCGCCCTTTATAGAAAAGATATTATTTACAGCTGAAACAGCATCGATTTTTTCATTTGTTTGTAGTACTATATATGGTCCTGCTGATTTAAAACATGCTTTCTTTTGTATAGATAAAGATGTTTCTGAGACTTGAGGTGTATAGGTAGGCCAGCCATCTGTTGTCCAGTAGAGAGGACGAATGATTAATTTTGATATGCCATTATCATTAGCATCATAAGCGTGATTTACAACAAACATAGTATCATGTTCGATGAAAATACCTTGATGACCCGGACCTTTCCATCGTGAATCCCCCGCCCAGAGCAGTACGCCGCCATTTAATGTCATCGCCTTGTTGTTTTTGTCAACATAAGGACCAGTGACCTTTGTAGCGCGGCCAACCGCTATCTTGTAAGTACTGTTCACTCCTTTACAGCACTGGTCCCACGAAACAAAAAGATAATAGTAATTTTCCCATTTCGTTATAAATGCTGCTTCAATTGCGGTACCGGTATAAGTAGCAAGTGATGTAATTGTAGGATTTGATGATAATGGCTTTCCTGTTGAAGGATCGAGCTGGACAAGTTTAATTCCGCTCCAGAATGATCCAAAAGCAAGCCATAGTGTACCATCGGTATCTTCGAATACATTTGGATCTATGCAGTTGTAATTATTGCTGCTTATAGATTTTATGACTAAGCCCAGGTCTGTCCATTTGTAATTTGATGCAGATGGGTCAAGTGTTGGATTGGTCGCGACACCAATCGCAGAAACATTCGATCCAAAACTTGATATTGAATAGTAAAGCCAATATTTATTGTTTCTAAAACTTATATCGGGAGCCCACATATCGCTTCCATTATTCCCTGGAACTAAAGCTTTGGACCAGGACTCTGCGCCTGATGAAAACGCTGACCCGCGATTTTTCCAATTAATCCTGTCTGTAGATGATTTCATCGCGATTCGATTGCCGGTACCAAAGACATAATAAGTTGACCCTTGTTTTATCATTACAGGATCATGGATTCCAATATCACCTTTAAGGGGATTTATATATTGTGCACTTGTTTGAAGAACATAAACTAATAGTACAGCAGCTGCGATAATCAATATATTTATTTTCATTAAAAGGATGATCCTCTTTGTAAATATTTGAAAACAGGTCAGAAGAAAAACTTAGGCTTTTAATTATACAAATGAATGTAATCTAATATAATGATTTTATCATAAAATTCTCTCGATATTTCATAATTACATTAAATATGGATGGCCATCCCATTACATATTTTAATATCATTAGTAGCTACTTATATAAGTTATGGAATTTAAACAGGGAATATAATCATGAAAGAACGACTTCGTGGAGTAAATTTTGGTGGCTGGTTGAGTCAGGTCGATGCAATTAAGGAAAAGGATCCAGGTGCATTCAGATCAGTCGATTATCATATGAAAAACTTTTTAAGTAAAGATGATTTTAATCAGGTAAAACAGTGGGGGTTCAATCATATCCGCATTCCAATCGATTCTTATTTGTTTTTTGATGAGGAAGAAAAACCCTATGAGTCGCGATTTATTCACCTGGATAATGCAATAAAATACGCTAATGAAAATGGCTTATATTTGATATTTGATTTACACGAGTGTCCTGGGCATGATTTCGCCGATACTGCACAACCAGTTCAGAGGCTTTTTGCTGATCCAAAATATCTAAAGAAAACAGAAAAAATATGGTCTTATATCGCTGAACGGTATGGAGAAAACAAGAGCTTGATTTTTGAAGTGTTGAATGAACCCGTTGCGCCTGATGCTAAAATATGGAATTCAATTAAAAATTCACTTTGCAAGGTGATTCGTAAATTCGCCCCAGCATCTCCAATTATTACCGGTTCAAATATGTGGAACTGGCCTTCGACTTATAATGAAATGACTCCACTTGATTTAGATTCAATAATCTACAGTTTTCATTTCTATGAACCGCTTCTTTTTACTCATCAGTATGCTCCGTGGGTTCATGAACCTGAAATCCGTATGAAAAGAGTATATCCAGACGATTACGGGCAGGGTTTCACTCGTAAATACGGATTTGTTCATTCTGCCGGCCTCTGGAATAGGGATCGGTTTATTAAAGAATTTGAGAACGTTATTGACTTTGGAAGAAAATATCATGCACCCATTTTCTGTGGTGAATTCGGGGTTTATGCACCGGTTCCTATGAATTTACAATTATTATGGATGAATGATCTCTTATCTGTACTTGAAGAGATGAATATCGGATTTTCATATTGGAATTATAAAAATCTTGACTTCGGGATTATTTCCAGAGGAGAAAGACTCCACGAAATATTACCACAATATGATAATCCGGACAGAATAAATTATGAAATCTTGGCGACGTTACAAAAATATTAAGCTGTTAAGAACTGTTCATAGGGTAACATGATTGAATTTTTGTTAAGAAAGTGAGTCAGACTGATTGCTTTATTCTAATCTCAATCAGTTTGAATCTTGTTTCTTAACAATAAAATTGATAAAACAGCAGTAGACAAAAGATCTTTTGGCAGTGAAAAGTCTGTTTCACCAGGCATTTTCTTCCTTCAGAGGTATGGCTTTTAGCCCACCCGAAAATTTTTCTGTAAATTGAGTTATTGGAGCCACTTCTTTATAAGGTTGAATGATGAGGTGTCTGAATCCATTCGGAAGTCTGGTTCGTTTTCCTTGTGGCAATCAAACCAGATCATGGCATCAATACACGGATTACTTTCCATAAAGAAGAACAGATCTTTGAGCCACTCAGGTCTGCGGCGATCTGATACGCAACCTATTTCTGTTATCCATAAGGGCTTTTCAAATCTGCTTACTGCATCAAGGGAGGCATTGAAGATCTGCTGAAATGATTTCCAGTGAAGCTGATATCCATCTTTGTAAATATCTCCAAAATTGTAACCGTCAAGGCCAATAATGTCGACGACTGAATCTCCGGGATAATAATTTATCAGGTCATTTTCAATAGTTGCACCATCCCACAAAACTCCGGGAGAAAAGATCCATTTGACATTCGTTACACCTTTTCCGGTGAAAATTTGGTGAACGTAGTTCCATGCTTGTATAAATTCTTTTGGTTTTTTCCCCCACGCAAACCAGTCCCCGTTCATTTCATAGCCGAAACGCAGATATACTTTGCCGTTGATTTGTCTGGCCTGTTCGGCGAAGTTGTTAAGAGTACTGTCCCAAATTCCTGAGGTAATTTCACGAAGCAATGTATCATTACGGCTCTTTCCAGCTTTCATTGAAATAACGTTAATGCTTATAACACTGCTGATAGAATGACTCAAAAAGAAATTTACAAATTCAGTAGGAAACGCATCATCGATCTGCTGATATCTGAGGATATAACCGGGTTGTGTTCCATATTTATTAGTAAAAGTATTCAAACTGGCTTTATAATCTATGTAGATATCTTCCGAAAAAAAACCAAACCTTTGGGCGTTTGTATGCTGGGGGTAGCTTTCATCTCCTTTACATACTACAATGGGTGCATCAGGTTCAGATGGCGACTTTTTGCCGCAAAAACTTAAAAAAGTGAGAATCAATACTATTGTTAATTTAATTATCAGATTCAAATGTCTATCTCTGGTTCGTTTAAACATTTATAACTGAGTTTCTATTTTATAAAAAATTAAACAGGTAATCAATCATTTTAAATTATCAGTCGTTCAATAAGATAATTTTCTGCATCTTTATCTATGCAGAATTTCAACCTGAAACGCATGAAGCAAATTCTATCGGCTGATATTCGACTATTATATTTTTAAGATCTGCAGACATAATTTTGGAAATGTGCTTTAAGTCAAGATCCGTTTCTTGTTTTGTTATCACAGGAAATCCGAAGCATTCATTCCTATGTTTAAAAGTACCTTTTTCTTTCAGGTAGTGTTCACAAAATAAAATATGTTCTTGTAATCTCTTTGCTATTGCATGATTAGCTGTTTTGCATAGATCCCTTAAGCCATCATTAATTAAAGTGGAAAAATTTTCATCATATTCGATTCCAATTGAATTTCTTTCAGAAGCTATTGCTGCAAATGTCGAGGTGCCTGTACCGAGAAAAGGGTCGAGGATGGTATCTCCTTTTATGGAATACATGTTTATTAGTCGATAGGGCAATTCAAAAGGGTAGGCGGCATTTCTTTCACGTACATTTTCATTATTTGTGGCTTGCTTGACTCCTTTAAAATCCCAGGAATCACAAAACCATCTATTTCTTTCTTCCCAAAAAAATGCGCTTTGATTCCGAAGATTTTTTTCTTCAACGGTATTGAACTCTCTTTTCCCGCCTTTTCGAAATACAAGTATGTATTCATGTCCAAGTGTGATATACGCTCCCGCGGGAAGCATTCCTGAACCCATAAACTTGTCAGGCGCATTAGTTGCTTTTTTCCAAAGTGCTATTGGCAGGGGTTGAAAACCAAGTGTTATAAATTTAGAAGTTATCCGCGAATGATTTGAATACAATTGGAAATGCTTACCGATTTTTCTGGTTGCATCACCGATGTTGATACATACAAATCCGCTTTCTTTTACAACTCTCGCCAGTTCATCCCATATCTTATCCAGCTCTTGATTCATAAGTTCAAAAGCCATCAATCCATTCAACTGTTGAAGCGAATTACCGATTTGCGGATTTAGAGAAGTAAACAACCTATCCCACATTTCGATCATCGGGTAAGGTGGTGATGTCACCACCAGATCAATGGATTCATTTTTAATTGTTGATAGTAATCGTGAATCAGAAAATTCAATCCTATGTTTGGTAGTATTTTTATTTTTTTGATTCATGATTTCTTTTCAGATTCTTTTAATAGATAATTAAAAGGTAATTCACTTTTGCATATTGTAATATAATACCTACACTGATTTAGAGTATGCGGGAATAAGCAAATCACTTTAGAAAAGCGAGAGCTGCTCTCCTTCAATCGGCGGCTTTGCAGGTCCTTTGACTGTCATTCCACCAAATTTATGAGATTGAGAATTTTCGTAGTGAATTACCTTTTTAACATCCGCAAACGGATCGTTATTCTTTTCAATGGCCAGAGTAATTTTATGTGATTTCTGTAAACTTTTTAACTTTTCGCTATTGCCGATATTTGCTTTTTTAACAGCATTCTCAAGAACGCTGATACTTTCATCATAGGTCTTAAGCGGGACTGGAAATGGGAAGCCGTCTTTCCCCCCATGCGCGAATGCAAATCTTGCGGGATCATCAAATCTGGAAGGTTTACCATATATAACCTCGCTGACAAGCGCAAGTGACTGGATGGTACGCGGGCCTACATCCTTTAAAAGTAAAAAGTCAGTAAAATTAGACAGAGAAGAATCGTGAGCTGCTGCAAGCACCGCTCCAAGGCGCTTCGAATTTACAAGGGACTCACTTATCTGGTGTGCACGATCCATGCTAAGGTGACGCAGTTCGGTAAGCTGTTTCTGAACCGGATGACTTACGAAATCAACAATGCTCTGCTGTGCTTCCTGTGCCCGGCTATCACTGAGATTTAGTATTGTACCCATGTTTGTCCCGATAACTGCGGTATGCGGATCGGAAACAAATGATTTTAGAGATGACGAATGCCAGTGATATCGCCGCGCCATTTTACTTTCGGGATTCATCCCTTGTTGGACCACCGTCCATTTACCATTTCTTGATAGGACAAATGAATGCAGATAGAGTGTAAATCCATCCTGGATACAATTGTTATCCACCTTAGCACTGAGTTTTGATGCATGTATCAATTCATTGCCATTCAGGCCTTCCCGCATGGAAATTTCTGATAATTCCTGAGGTGTTTGGCGGGAATACTTACCCCGTCCGCCGCAGATATAGATTCCAAGTTCTTTAGCATTAGGATTGATAGCGCTTTTTAGAGCACCCATAACTGAGGTGGTTATCCCGGAAGAGTGCCAATCCATTCCTAAAACGCACCCAAGTGCCTGGAACCAGAAAGGATCGGATAAACGCGTCAACACTTCATCAGGTCCGTATTCCTCGACAATTGCAGTTACAATACCTTTGCCAAGGGCTCGCATGCGGTCGTAAAGCCAGGAGGGAACTTTTCCGTAATGGAGAGGAAGGTCAGCTGTTCCGCTTCTTTTCATTGAGTTTGCTGCTTTGGAAGACAAATAGTACGATCGTAAATTAGTAAGAATCTAAAATAGTATAGTTGAAGTGTAGAGTACAAAAAGTGTTGTTCTAATCAAGAAACCATGAAGGTTAACTTTCAAACCAATCTGCAAGGGCGAGCGATGAGCGTTTCAATCTGGTAATAATCAAACCAGGTGAATTCATTGTTACTCCGGGATTCAATCATTCTAAATAGTAGAATAATTTTATCTCTTAATCAATACTTTATCCACGAAACGTAAATCGTTTGACACGCACTCAACGAAATACAATCCATTCGCCAGCTGGTTTGTATTGATTCGTTTTGTTCCTGTAAAAGGCTGATTGTCAATGAAAACACTTCTGCCGGCACAATCGCTGATAATCAACTTGCTGACAGAATTCTTATGTGTATTTATTGTTAAAAATATTCCATTGTTATTGTTTGTGGTAATGGAAAAAATATGTTTATTAGTCTGTTTTTTTCTAACTGCCGATTCTAAAATAACACCCGGAACACTGATTTGTTTACTATACGAATTGTTCTCTTCAATCCATTCGTCAATGGAGTTGTCAGTATCGATTGTCGCTTTCAGTATAAACGCCTCTGAAGCAGCTTTCCAGCCCTCAGTGGATGCGATAAGCTTAGCCTGTCCCGGTTGAATGCTGAATGCAATATCTTTTGTGAAAGCAATGCTCGTATCATTGTATGTATAAGTAATAGTGAACCGGTCTGATGCTTTTACTTCCGCAGTACCCTGATTTTTCACAAGCGCATAAAAGTGTACAATGTCATTCTTTTTCGGGTAGCGTGGTACGGAAAAAATCTCTGTTATTTTCAAATCCGCTTTACCTGCTGAAGATGTCAATTCCAGAGTGTCAGAAAGAGGAAGTTTGTCAGATGAACCACCAGTACTTATAATGTAGGTCCCTGAATTTACATTATAAGATTTCGATCCCTCATCCCAGTAATAAAAATCATCCGAAGTCAAATTGAATGTAACAGTCTTCTTTTCGCCTGCGCCAAAAGTGATTCGTTCGAAACCTTTCAACTCTTTTTCAGGCATCCATATATTTGATCCCTTATTGCTTATATACAATTGAACTACTTCATCGCCAGTAATCGAGCCGCTGTTTTTTACATCTACACTCACCTCAATAGGGGAGCCTGCTGGAGCGGAAGTTGACGAAAGCTTGAGATCGCTATACTCGAATGTAGTGTAACTTAATCCAAACCCGAATGCGAATTCGGGGGTTATCTTTTTCTCATCAAACCAGCGATAGCCGCATCCGAAATCATCTGTAAAATTATCATTCCATTCCGGCAATTGTGAATCATCGGAAGGCATGGTAACCGGCATACGTCCGGCAGGATTGTAATCGCCAAAAAGTACATCGGCTATTCCATTTCCGGCTTCTTCTCCTGCGTAAAAAGAGTAAACCAGACCTTTCATTTTATTGATGCTTCGATGCATTGAGCAGACACCACCGCTTTGAATGACAACAACGATATTTGGGTTTACTGATGCAAGCGTGTCTATGAGATCCAATTGCTTTCCAGGAAGAACTGTCGAGTTGTTTGACCGATCTCCGCCGTCAAAATCACCTGCGCTGTACCCTTCGCCTTCCTGTGTATAATCAAGGCCACCGGCAAAAATCACTATGTCAACTTGTGAAGCGGCATTTTTGGCATTTCCAAAGCGGCTGGTACTTGTACTGTTGATATCACAGCCTTTTTCATAGATAACATTCGACTGACCAATCTTATTCTCAAGCCCTTTCTTTATGCTCACAGAATAAACCGGAGATGTCTCACTGCTGCCAAAACAATTGAGATTTCCCTGATCGGCATTCGGACCGATAAGTGCGACTTTGATATTTTTTTTCAGTGGTAAAATACCATCACTGTTTTTTAGAAGAATAACTGATTTCTGTGCGCCTTCACGGGCAATCTGCTGATGTTCTGTTGAATTGACAAAAGATTTGTTTCCGGTCGGATAAAAATCAAGCATACCGGAAACAATTTTAGTCCTGAGTACGTTTTTAACCGCTGTGTTCAATGTTTGCTGGGAGACAGATCCGTTTGCGACAAGTGATGGCAACTGGTTCTTGTAATCATCTGACCCCATGCAAAGGTCGGTTCCGCCATTTATTGCCTGCATTGACCGGTTCTTAACAACTGCAGCCCAGTCTGAAACAACATAAAAGGGATAGCCAAATCTTTGACGTAAAAGAGTATCGAGAAGGTAACGGCTTTCAGCTGCGTATGTACCGTTAATCAAGTTGTAGGAGGCCATGACACTCATCACCGCGCCCTCCTGAACGACTGTCCTGAAATTATACCCGTAATGTTCAGTTGCCCATCGGTCGGTAAAAATCTCATTTCGCGTAGTACGGTTGCTTTGTTTTCCTTCAACCATGAAATGTTTAACAGTTGCGATTACCGGTGTGGTTTGAATTCCCCTTGTAACATTGAATCCCAGTTGTCCGCACAGGTAGGGATCTTCACCGCCGGATTCAGCATTTCGTCCGGCTCTGGGATCTTGTGTCAAGTCAATTGTCGGCCCAAGCTGCTGATGTATCCCAAATGCCCAGAACTCTTCTCCCATCGCTTTACCTAATTTAAATGCGAAGCTTTTATCCCAGGTGGCCGCAACAGCGATCCCCGTAGGGAAGGAGGATGCTGGTTCTGATCTGACCCCATGTGGACCGTCATTCATGACAAAGCCTGGAATGCCGAGCCTTGTGTTGGAAGGTGTTGTCATAAAATCATTGTTTATCAATTGTTGAATCTTTTCATCATTACTCATTTTAAGGATCAGTGAATCGATACGGTTTTCAAGGCTGGTAGAATAGGATGTGACTGATGCAATAAGGATTACTACAGGTAATGAAAACAGGTGGATATATTTGGTAATAAACATTGCTTGATGTCCTTGTCTTTTGTTTTTTTATCCAGGTTTACTGTTCATTTGTGGAATATTACATATCAATTGTTCAATAATATAAGGGATTCAGCAGTGATATGTTGATTTTAATCGGTGTCGGTATCGCTATCGGCATCGCTATCGATTTAAGCATACAAATGTATTACAATGTTCATCCTTCGTTCTGATTTCCATTTACAGCTCCTTTTGAGACGGCGTAAACATATATCAGGACAAGACATGAGTATGCCGGACTGATTGATATGTATGCCGGACTGGTTGATATGTATGCCGGACTGATTGATATGTATGCCGGATGGATTAATGAGTATGCCGGATGAGTTAATGAGTATGCCGGATGAGTTAATGAGTATGCCGGATGAGTTAATGAGTATGCCGGATGAGTTAATGAGTATGCCGGATGAGTTAATGTGCTTGCCGGGAAAAATATCATGAGATTTCAAGACGCGGGACTGTCGAACTCAAAGGATTTCTGATTTAAATATTTTTACATTCCAAAGAATAATTGAAATAAATCTGTGATTCATAATTAAAGATACTATACATTTTGTGATGTAACCCGAAATTATCTTGCCGGGATAATTTCATCTTTGTCATCATTTTATTGAATGTAAAATAGCACTGATTAGCGGTTCGGGTGGTGGGGTATCTTCTTCAAAAAATCTATATTCTCGCTTTTGTTATCGCGTAATATTACTTTTTTGTCATTCTTTTTCTTATTTGTGTAATTTTCTTCAACGACATACCCGTAATTTTTCGGATGTCAGTATTACTCATACCATTTAAGACCATTTTCTCAACGATATCAGCCTGATTTTTCTCAATTCCTTTCGCGATGCCCTTCTCAATACCTTTTTCTATTCCCTTTTCAATACCTTTTTTTATACCCTTCTCGATACCCTTCTCAAAGACCGCTTTTTCCCAGTTCTTCGTATTTGTTTCCAACATACTTTTTACCTCAGTTAAATCCTCAATCTTCTTAATAGTTATTGAATTAGCAGGCAGTTTATGTATCTGATATATACGATCCAATATCGCTCTGATTGTTTCAATACCATTTTTTTCAAATACTGATTTCAAAAGTGAAACCAGTTCTTTCCAGTTCTGTGTCATTTCAGCAATATTGCTGTTTTCAATATAAAAAACAGCAGCTACCGCATTGCGGATTCTTACAAGATCACGTTTAGGGATCTCATTTATTGCTATCTTGAAATAACGGAATTCTGGAAGATACTCTTTGGGTATAGCAGACGGATTAAGTAATTCGCTGAATCTTTCGGGCGCATTCCATGTATCGTGTCCGTTGTAAATCAGTACCGGAAATGGCGGATTCAGAGTTTGTTTCTTAGTAAATCTTTGAATCTCCTGGTAGAATTCAAATAGGTACCGTCCCATTCGTAGTGCCATGAACCGGTCGACAGTTGATTGGAATTCAAGGAAAAGATAGATATAGGCCGATTGTCCATGTGATTTAATCTCAAAGACTACATCCGCATGACGGGATTTTTCAGATACCGGAATGAATTTCGTATTGAGCTTTTTGATTGTAGAAAAATCCAGCTCATTAACAAAGTCCTCATTAACAAATGACCGAAGCAGCTCTTCTACAATCCGGGGATCGCTGAAGAGACGAGTGTACCATTTATCATGGTGGCGTGACATGCTGTTAATATAAATACATCCCTCAAGAGATGTCTAATCGAATGGATTATTGTCGCTGGCTAATCAGGTCCTATAGCATGTCTCTATGAAAGAAGAATGGGTATTGGAGATAAAATCGCAATGCGAAAAGGAAAAAATCCCTTATTTTTCCAAACAGTGGGGGGAGTTAACAAAGAGAATGCTGCAACGAAGCTCTTAAACAGAACCTGGGTTGAGAAGCCGAAATGAAATGATAAATAATTTTCGCATTCTGTTACTTTTCACCAAAGCAAAGGGCTTTCTGCAGTATCTTTCAACATGTCTGCACAATTTAACAACTAATTTCATTTACTCGTAATGTTTTTCAAGTAATCAATCAAACGAACATACGAAATAACCTCCTGCTCAAGACGCACCGAATCTCCATATCTATTATCAACAAGATCTTTATAAAGGGATAGTTCCTCTTCTGTAAGATTCTCAAGCACTGCGCAGACAGGTGCACTTTCATTGACCCATTGTTCTTTATGAGTTGTCAGGGTTTCACGATCCATTAACATCGATACTGCCTGCGGAAAAACACTGCGGAATTGATTAAGTATCGCAAAACCATGTGTATCAATATCTCCCCAGTAGTAAATTCTTTTATCCCTGAGCCATCCCGCGTCTTTCAGAAAATCAAACCCGTAACCTCTTCCAAAAAGTACCATCGCCAGTTTTACATCAGGAAAAGCAAGCCCGTTGATATCATTCTCAGTAATAAATACAGTTTCTACTTTTGACTCAAGAGAACTGAACTCATCGGATCGTATGGTGAGATCGGATAAACCCTGTATGTATAAATCTCTATCGAGAAAGCGCAACCTGACCTGCACTGGTTTACTGAGAAACCCATAACGCTTTTCAAATCCCTTTACACCAGTAGATTCAGGGAGAATAGCCGTAGTATCAAGAAGCAGATCAAGCCATTCTCCGAGCAGCTTTTTATACTTTTCAACGAATTTGGTATCGACATCGGGGATACTCATCTGGCGGATATAGATCTTCGGTCTTGGATGATCTTTAATCCAGTGAGCAACATTGATAAGTTTTTCCCATACAGGGGCAAGTTCTACTACCGATAAAGAGTTTTTTTTAAGCCACAAACTCAACTGAGGGAATTGTTGAAGAAGCTGATCGGTCAATTTGGTGAAAAGCTCAAAATCACTGCTTTTCCCAAGGTATTTAACTACTTGTTCCAGTGAATCAAACTGAACCGCGATTGGGATTTCATTGGTTCCAAGCAGTCGATGATTAATCTGCTGCCATTGGACCTCAAAACCCTTTTTTTTCCCATCATTGATAAATTGACTTACCCACGATTGTGCTTCACTGAAATGATCGCTCAGTTCTGCGGCAGTTGGTCCCCGCAGTGGAATGCGTAATGGGAAAAGACTTTCTGGAAATAAAGCTTCCTGCAGAAAGATCCCCCGGTTCCATTTGTTTTCAAGTATCGATCGGATGCGCTTCGGTGATGTCCATTGATTCATTTTTTCTATTTTCTTTTTCTTCTTTGTACTGCTGGATAGTGATATTTCGTAAAAGCGATTCGTGACCCTGAGGATTATACACAAACCCGACACTTGAAACATACGGTTCGATAATATGAATCTTCTGAAGGGGAGTGACAATTAACAATTGGAGATTTAGTCTTTTGAAAAGCTCAAGTCCAAATCGGGCTGATTCATCAGAGCCTCTTCCAAATGCTTCATCGATTACCACAAAACGAAAACTTCTGGAGCGCACTTCTCCCCATTCAAGACCGAACTGATAGGCAAGGCTGGCTGCCAGAACCGTGTAGGCAAGTTTCTCTTTTTGCCCTCCCGATTTGCCGCCGGAATCGGTGTAATGTTCATATTCACTGTTATCTTCATTCCAGCGTTCAGATGCAGCAAATGAGAACCAGTTACGTACATCCGTAACTTTTTTTGTCCATCTGTGTATCAACATCGGTTGACCCCTCACGACCGCGAAACCGGTCGATAATTGACTTCACCTGGAGAAATTTCCGTTCAGCATACTGCTCCTCTTCCGAGCCGGTCAGTGATCCTTCAGTACAGGCACGAAGGGACTGTTGGAATTCCCTGATTTCGATATCGGGATTAAGCTGATCCTCAAGTACAATGTATCGGTTTTTATTGTATTCAATTTGACCAAGAGACTGATTAATCTTTTCGATTCGATCCTTTATTTCCTGACGTTCACGGTTGAGTTGGGATTGAAAATTGGCAATTTCTCTGATCGTATTTTCATTAAGGAGTGCTTTGAACCGTTGTTCAAATTTCGGAAGATCATCGGCCTGAAGCTGTTGGAGCATTTTCCTGAATTCAGGCCCCGATTCAATCTGAGCATCCACTTCACTGGTTTCCGCGACATAATCACGGCGATAATCCTGCATATTTTTAATGATACGATCAGCAACCGTTTTTGCACGTTTCTCTTCATTGTCGATTTTTTTCTGCAGCCAGTCGCGCATTTCTGATTGCTTTTTGTCAGCGTTATCAGCAGTTATATTCTGTTCTCCAAGTGCCTCATCACGCATGGAGGTGAATTTATCCGTAAGAGGCTCGATTGCTGCCTGATCGGTTTCATCAATGATAACCTTACATTCACTAATAAGAGATTGCACCTGCTCCTGTTTAGTTTCGTTTACCGATTTGTTATGTTTTTCTTGGTCGAGCTTATCGGCGGTTTCTTTTATCGACCGTTCCAGTTGAGTAAGCTGTTCACTTAACGTTTTAAGAATATTTGATGAACTCTCAAGCTGTTTTTTCTCCTGTTCCAGCTCAGCAATTTGCAGCACAACAGACTGCCAGTCGAGATCTTCATATTTTGTAAAGCTCTCGAGCTTAACCAGTAGCATTTTACGGTCGCCAGTCTGTTTATGTTGTTCTTGTATGGAACTTATCCGCAGCCCGATCTTTTGAGCATTCTTTTTCAATTATTTGAGCTGTTTTTCTAAGAAGCGCGATTTTAGCCTCATTGCTCCACCCTAAGATATACCTGCTTCGATCTTCAAGATCGTGCCGGTCATCTTTTTCATGACGGTTTCCACCTGTCTTTATCTGTCCGGAAACAGTAACCGCAAGTTTCTCTCGTCTGAACTGTTCCATGGTTTTACAACATGCATAATCAAACCGCTTACTGAGTTCTTACTCCATCCAGGAGTAAAATTCACTGTCCGGCTTTATGGATATCTTATGGACAAGGGAATCCTGATGTAAAGAGATACTGTCAAACTGTGCTGCTTCTGGGGTACTTTAAAGTAAACTATTCTTCCACGGAGGTTGGTTTTATCAACCCAATCTGAAACTTGCGCATAGAGACGCTCCGGAACAAGCATTGATAAACCAAAATTTCGCAAAAGGCGTTCGATAGCACCTTCCCAGGATAATTCTTCCGGATGCACCTGGAGCAGTTCACCGGCAAATGGAATTTCATCTTCCAGAACCACTATTTCCTGACACAAGGATTTACGGATCTGTATCTGATGAGAATCAATATTACTGCGTCGTTTACGTAAAGACTGAAGTTCCAGATCGATTTTTTGATGTTTTTCACGTATCGTTTTGAACTCAAATTCTGCCTCTATTCTCTGATTCTGAAGCTCAGCTTCTTCTTGTTCACGAAAGAGCGATTTTTTCTTTCGCAAGAATCTGATTCTCTACAAATGTATCAACGGATGAGAGCGAGGGAATAGAAAGCTGTTCTGCCAGAGACTGATATTCCTCGAATCTCTGTAGACGGCTGGATTTTTTATCCATAAGTTGAATGATATCATTTTTCAACCGTTCGAGACGATCACCACCATTTTCCGCGATTGCCTGTCTGAGTTTATCACGTTCACTTTGCTGTTGAGAATACTGTTCTTTGATCTGCTCGATTCTGCCCGATATTCTTTGATGCTCATCCTGATAGTTACCGAGTCTCTTCTGTAACAGGCCCTGCTTGATAGTTGCAAAAAAATAACTGAGTGCATTACGGCAGGTGCGAAGATCATTTGCTATTTGTGTAAATTGAGCATAATTGTCAAGATCGGTCACCAATGGCTGCAATCGTTCAATTTGACGTTTTGCCTTTAGTACTGAATCATGGGCCCGGTTGAGATCATCAAAGTGAGTGATGAGCGCACTGATCCGGCTCTCAGAATCAAATGCCTCAAGCATATGGGTGCGAACAAATTCAGTGAGATTTCCTACTGACTTCAAGGATACGGTCTGATGAAACAACTCCATCGCCTGCTCATTCTGTATCCCGAAACGTCTTTTGAAAGCCGCGCTGTAGGGTGGAAAGCTTTCGTATATGTCATCCACTCCTTTGAGTTGTTTCAGCTTTTTTTTGAGATTTTTTATGTCAGTACCAAAGTTTGAAAAGTCCTGAGAAATTGAAAGGTCACAATCTGCCACGACAAAGAAACGGTCTGGTTGCCCCTGAAGTTCCTTTTGCCAAAATACCTGGGCAATCGTTACTGTCTGCATATAACCGCGGTTTTTAAAAACTACCAAGCAGTACTGAATAACTGTTTTGCTTTCGTAAGGCAACCGGTTTTGCTCCTGAGCCGCTCTCATTTCGTTCGAGCTTGATAATATCCCTGAACATAGGAGCGAAGTGACCGTTCCTGTTTATCCGCACCTGCAGCTTTATTATAGGAAATCCTGTTGCGAAGGGACAAGAAGAGTGGTAATCGCGTCGACTATGGTTGATTTCCCGGAACCTATATCACCGTTAATAAAGAGTTCTCAGAGGAGGGTGTCAGATACCCAGACCTTTTCATGGAATGTTCCCCAGTTGAGTACTTCCATGCGATCTAAACGGAAAGCCTGCTAAGAGCATTGTTTTCAGCAAATTCGAATTCTGTTTGTTCTTCAGACATTTTTTCCCAATTGTGATCTAAATGATTTTTGCTACCGGAATTTATCTTTTTAACGACTTATGCTACTCAGCTGTTAAATAGTATTTGTTCAAAATAGCTGTATTTTTGTAACACGAAATTTATCGTCCCCTAAATCAACCTCTTCGGGTATTTCGATACGTCGCCCCGAAGGGAAACTTGTAAAAACTCTATATATTATCAAAAATCTGCATCCTCAAAAGTCCCCTGCGGGCGCCCCCTGGAAGTACTCAAAGGAGTGGGATTCAGGAGGCGCATATGTTAATTCTGAACAGTAACTAAATAGCTTTTAAGCTTTACATCAAAGTCACTGAGCCACTGAGCGTCGACAAAAGCTTTGAGAATCCTTCGTGCCTCGATTTTCTTATTGTCATTATGCAAACGCCGGGCAAAACCCAGCTCGATCACTTTATTTATATGTGTTTCAATCTGATCAATTAATTTAACCTCATTTGATCCACTGCACAGGAATATCCTGATCATCGCGACGATTTCATCCACGCTTAAAATAAGCCTTGTTTCACTGCTGGTGGCATCATGTTCGGCAAGTTTACGTCTTAACAGGGCAAGAAGCAAGCTTACCGGATAGGAGAGTTGCCGTTTTTGCACCAGGCGTGGTATTTTTTCATCCTGTTCCTGTTCATTAGATTGTCTGGTTTGTAACCATGCAAAACCCTCATCTTCCTGGACTACCAGTTCGAGTCCAATCTCGCGTGCGTAATCACGGGCCCGTGCCTGAAGAGAAAGAAGATCTTGCCAGAGAACCGGATTGTCATCTCTATAGAGTACACCCTTAAGCAGATTCACCATGACAACTGAAAAGGCGTTACTGGAAGTTTGCTGTTCTGACATATCAAATCCTGCTAAATATGATTCTTGGAATAAAAGCCGATTTCTCATTACCAGAATTATCAATCCATTGAATCTGTTCACGGTTTAAATCATCGAAAACAGTCAACTTATCCTCACTTGCGATTGCAATGTATGTTATCAGTTCCGCAAGTCCTCTGTTGAGAGGATACAGATCGATTATCTCGCTGAGTAATATCTGTTTTTTTGTCTGTAATTCTTTATGAATATTGGCCTGCAACTGAGTTTTATCAATGTAAACCTGATCAAAAAGAGCTGTGGAATCAATATCGCTACCATCAGACATTTCAATTAAGGAATTGACTTCTATTGAAAGTGGATGAGAATACAGAAGACGTTCCATTGGCAGATGAATATCTGGACCTAAATCATCGATTGTCATGAATGTACCTGAAGGTATATCATTCTTGACAACCGCTGCATTTTTTAAAATATTCTCCAGTATCTCGATTATGCGTTTGTTCTCCAGATAAGCCTGACTGTCAAGATAGCGGCGAAGCTGCTGTGATAGACTGGCTACCGTTCTTTGTGTATGTTCACCAGCTTCAAGCCAATCGAAATGAATTCTGCGGAGTCGGCTGTCGTAATGTAATTCGCTTATCGCACTCATGGAACATACTATCTTCAGTAATTCAGAAAATTCCTCCTGACTCTGTGATGACATCAGAAAATCCCAGAATGCTTTGAAACTGCGCCCTTGATCGGAATCGGTAATCAGATCACGGTCGCCAAAGATTCTGTCAAGTAGCGCACCCTTACTGCCATCCCAGGTAGCAATCTTCTCGCGTACTTCACTATCAAGCTGCCGAAAGTTTTGTTCAACAGCACGGAAATCACTGAGGAGCTCTTTGGCCATTGAACTGAACTGCATAAAGCGATCTTTCAATGCAGTGTCATCCATAATCGATAGATCGCCTCTGCGGATGCTTTCGATTTCAGTATCGATCTCAGATTTCCGTTTTTCCAGTTCGGCTATACGGGTTTGCGCATCGGTTTCGGCGCCTAATACCATTTGTCTGAGCAGTTCAAAGATGGTAAGAAGTCTGGATTCTGTTCCTACAAAAGTTCTATTGGTGAGACTATCAATCCAGGTCAGTACTTTTTCTGTCGCGGGAGTAAGGTCGAAATGTGGTTCATCCGAGCCAACAGGATAGTATTTGCGTAACCAGCCGTTCTCATTTTTTGCCCAATCATCAAGATATGCCTGAGCTGCTTTAGGGAATAGATTTTCCCCTCCCGTCTGTCGCAACTGATATAAAGTGTCTTCAAGCTTTGAAACAAGATCATTCTGATTCATTACGCGTATATTTTGCTGAACAAATGCATAATTCAGAAAGGAAATTATCAGTGGAGCGTTATCAGCACGCAGAAGCCGCCATGAGGGGTGTGTTTTATGTAGTTGGTTAAGCTGGTGATAGGAAAAAGACATTGTAATGCACGCAATGATTTGATTTAGTTTGTTAACAATTTCATGGAAGATTAAAATACTTAATTGAGCAATAATTATGGTAAAATAGTGCGACTGAAAAGGAGTTTTGTTGAAGCACCGCTTTTATTTGTATTTGGAAATATGATTCGCATAACGATACCGACAGAAACATGCGGTATCGGTATCGGTATCGGTATCGGTATCGGTATCGGTATCGGTATCGGTATCGCAATCGCAATCGCAATCGCAATCGATCTTCATAAATGATTCGGGGAGTTAACGGTGTGTGTTCTCGTTAAGGGGGAAAGTGATATTTTAAACACGAATCAGACAATCGAAAACACGTTTCGATAGCGATACCGATAGCGAAAGCGACAGAAACATGCGGCATCGCAATCGGCATCAATCTTCATAAATGATTTAAGGAGTTAACGGTGTGTGTTCTCGTTAAGGGGGAAAGTGATATTTTGAACCCGAATCAGACAATCGTAAACACGTTTCGACAGCGATAGCGATACCGATAGCGAAAGCGACACCGACAGAATTCGAGTATTTAGTTCATAATAATTGCCTAACAACTCGAAATATATACATACATGTTAGGCATATTGATATTGCATTCTATTTGCCTAACATGATATATTTTTAAGTACTATGTTAGGCAAAGGAGGTTGTAGTTGAGTGCAGTAATGGGCATTTTAAAAGAGGAAAGAGATCGTCTTAGGAGATTGAAAGAAAAATACTTAGAAGAGTTAAATGAATTACCTCACGAGACACTTCAAATTAAAAAAAGAAATGAACTCGATTATGTTTACCTTGTCCATAGAGTAGGTAATAAACTTGAATTTAATTACATTGGCCCTAAAAAATCCCAATTAGCCATTGATTTCTTAAATCTATTTGAACGAAAGATAGAATTAAAAAATAAATTGAAAAAAGTTGAAAAAGATTTAAAGGAAGTCGACAAAATTGTACGAAAGCAAGACTGAACAGATTGAATTAGCATTGAATGTAATACGAGAATTCCATAAAGTAAATGCTTTGAATGATATAATATTAATCGGTAGCTGGTGCCAAATATTTTACAAAAGAATATTTAATACAGATGAACTATCGACACTAAGGACATTAGACATTGACTTTGGAATAAACCAGGACTTGAAAACTAAAAACGATATTGATATAGACTTAATACTTAAGAACTTAGGTTTTGATACTTTATTCGACAATGATGGCCTTATTAAGTATGAACATCCTGAATTAGAAGTGCAATTTATTACAAATGAAAAAGGAAAAGGTAAAACTCCGAATGTATATGAGATAAAGGCTTATCATATCAAAGCAGAAGGAATACGTTTCATCGACATACTTTTGGAAAATACCATTACTTTTGAATTTGAAGGTATGTTTATTAAGTTGCCGGCTCCAGAAGCATTTGTTTTACAAAAAATACTTATTTGTGATCGGAGAATTGATTTAAGAAAGAAAGAAAAAGATATAAGATCAGCATCAGAAATCGCTACTCTATGCTTGAAAGATAGTGATAGGAAAATATACATGAAAACTATGCTGAATAAACTATCCAAAAAATGGCAATTGAATATAAGAGAAAAAGTATTTAATGAAAAAGAATTAAAACATATCAAAGTAATCTTTGATTAACACTTAATTTCCAAGCATTAGTTTCCCTCAAATTGTTTCTTTCCAGTTCTGAGTTATATCATCTCTTCACACACACATCTAACTCACTTGTCCCAAATATCTTCTGAACAAACAAATTCCCTATTTTTTCGAATTCTTAGTAAGGAGTTTTTTTCTATGAGGATCGAAATGCATATTTGAGATAAAAAACGAATACCTATGAGAAAAGATTTTATAGAAAAAATAAAATGTAAAGTCAAAGAGCTTGAACCTTCAGCGGATATTATCCTGTTTGGTTCCAGAGCACGGATGGATTCCGTGGATGGTTCGGACTGGGATTTTTTAGTTCTTGTTGATGGCGAGGTGGATACAGCACGCTGTGACCGGATTCGTCATGCCCTTTATGAGATTGAGTGGGAAACCGGTGAGGTCATAAGCTCGATGATAAAGAGTAAAGAAGTTTGGAGTGATCCTGGTTATAAAGAGGTCCCTTTATTTCAGGCTGTTCAAAAAGAGGGCATTCTTTTGTGAAAGAATCTCCTTCCGATATATGTGAACTTCTTCTGAAACGTTCGTACGAATCTCTTGATGAAGCCAGAATTCTTGCACAGACATCACACTGGAATACTTGTGTAAACAGGCTTTATTATTAGCTGTTTTTATGCAGTTTCCGCATTGCTTCATAAATATGGATTTTCTTCTGCAAAACATTCTGGTGTCAGGTCATTGTTTATCAATCATTTTGTTCGTACTAAACTTGTTTCCAAAGAATTTGCAGCTATTTACAACGACCTTTTTGACCGAAGGCAGGAAAGCGATTATGGGATTTTTTTTACCTTTGAGAAAAATGATGTATCCCCTTGGTTTAATGATACTGAAAAGTTTATAGCTGAAATATCCAGATTTGTTCATGAATCTCCTAAACATCCATTATAGTGAACAATACACCACTGCTTGGATCAAAGAAGCGTTCAGCTATAATATGAATACAAATGATAAAAGAGATATTAAAAAAATCATTTTTCAGCATTTTGAATATATTGTTGAGCAGTGGGAAGAGTTCCAGAGAGGAATACGGGATGAATAAAATGCATGAAGTATCTGATGTACATTTCGACTATAATCTGCTTGTGATAACAATTGATAAAGAAGTCAGAAAATTTCCTATTGATCAAATCTCAAGTAAATTAAAAAACGCAACCGACAATGAAAGAAATACTTATGAGATTTCACCATCAGGATACGGAATACACTGGCCAATTCTGGATGAGGACCTGTCAATCGATGGTTTGTTGCATTATGCGAAAAGGAATAAATCTTCAGCAGAAGTTGATAATGTAAAATAGCTATTATGATTTGTATCAGAATATAACCTGCACTACTCAGAAAAGCCGCAATATATGTGAACTTCTTCTGAAACGTTAAAACCTGGGATGAGATGCCGAAATTAAAGAATAATTAGTTTTGCATCCGGTGATTCGAAATTCCCCAACCGGGATACTTTCATATTTGTCATGTTTTTCTTGAATGCGAAATAAACACTGATTGGCGGTTTGGGTGGTGGGGCGTTCTCTTTAATAATTCTATATTTTCGCTTTTCGCTATTGCGTAATATTACTTTTTGGTAATTTTCTTTCTTATTTGTGTAATTTTCATAAGCGACATACCCGTAATTTTTCGAATGTCAGTATTACTCATACCATTTACGACCATTTTTTCAACGATATCAGCCTGATTTTTCTCAATTCCTTTCGCGATGCCTTTCACGATACCCTTCTCAATACCTTTTTCTATTCCCTTTTCAATACCTTTCTCAATACCTTTTTCAATACCTTTTTCAATACCTTTTTTGATACCTTTTTTGATACCCTTCTCAAAGACCGCTTTTTCCCAGTTCTTTGTATTTGTTTCCAACATACTTTTTACCTCAGTTAAATCCTCAATCTTCTTAATAGTTTTTGAATTAGCAGGTAGCTCATGAATCTGATATATACGATCCAATATCGCTCTGATTGTTTCAATACCATTTTTATCAAATACTGTTTTTAAAAGTGAAACCAGTTCTTTCCAGTTCCGTGTCATTTCAGTAATGTTGCTGTTTTCAATATAAAAAACAGCCGCTACTGCATTGCGGATTCTTACAAGATCACGTTTAGGTATCTCATTTATTGCAATCTTGAAATAACGGAATTCTGGAAGATACTCTTTGGGTATTGCAGACGGATTAAGTAATTCGCTGAATCTTTCGGGCGCATTCCATGTATCGTTTCCGTTGTAAATCAGTATCGGAAATGGCGGATTCAGAGTTTTTTTCTTAGTAAATTTTAGAATTTCCTCATAGAATTCAAATAGGTACCGTCCCATTCGTAGTGCCATGAACCGATCGACAGTTGATTGGAATTCAAGGAAAAGATAGATATAGGCCGATCGTCCATGTGATTTTATCTCAAAGACTACATCAGCATGGCGGGATCTTTCAGATACTGGAATGAATTTCGTATTGAGTTTTTTGATTGTAGTAAAATCCAGCTCATCAACAAAATCCTCATTAACAAATGACCGAAGCAGTTCTTCTACAATCCGGGGATCGCTGAAGAGGCGAGTGTACCATTTATCATGGTGGCGTGACATGCTGTTAATATAAATACAACCCTCAAGAGATGGCTAATCGAATGGATTATTGTTGCTGGCTAATCAGGTACAGGAGCACGCTCTGTGAAAGGAGAATGGGTATTGGAGATTAAATCGCAATAGACAATCATAAACACGTTTCGATAGCGATACCGACAGATTAAAAAAGTGATCTGCATAAATGAATTCAGCGAATAAATTCAGTTCTTTTATCACATAATTATCCTAAATAAACTTTTTTCGAGGCTTGTCCACCTTAAGAGGGGGGCCATTTCACCTAAAATGGGGGGCATTTCAGCATGAACCCGGGCGCATTTCACCGGAAACGGTACCCCTGAAATGGTTTTTATTACCGCATTTCAGTGAAAAAGGGGGGCAAAGGTCTTTTTTAGGAAGCCATTTTTAATTTTTATCATGGCAATCCATCTTGGAGGTGGGGCCTTTTATTAAAAAAGGCAGCCCATTTTACCTTGAAGGTGGGGGCTTTTTTGTTTAGATGGGGCGTAAAATGAAAAAATCGGGATAAATAGTTATTGATCGATGATTATTAGTTTTGGTACTATCGGGTGAACTTTATGTGGCATACTTTTATTCTAAACCCACCGAATTCGAAGGGTTTAAAATCCAAGATTTAATTGCTCCCAGATCCCAAAAGATTTAAGTAATATCAAAATTCCTATTTACAAGAGTTTTGACAGGCTCACATAAAGTCTTCAATTAGCACATAATTTCTATTTGCATATCATTTGACTTGTTAAAATTTACACAAAAGAAGAATGCTAACGGGCAGCAGTAAAAATGCGGTCGATTTCTACTCATAAGTGTATACTTACATAGTACCCAAATTACTGGCGCTTGCTAAAAAAAAATACTATGTTAAGATAACTCATGAAAACTGAATCTGAAACCCGCAAAGAACTCATTGACAAGAAACTTCTTTCCTCTGGATGGGATGTAAACAATCTTACTCAAGTTTCACAGGAATTTGATATTATCGTGCCTTTGCCGGAAGGTGTAGCTGAACCGCGAACTCCTTATGAGGGACATCAATTTAGTGATTATGTTCTGTTAGGCAGCGATGGAAAACCACTCGCGGTGGTTGAGGCGAAAAAGAGTTCAAAAGATGCTGCAATCGGTCGGGAACAGGCCAAGCAGTATTGTTACAACATTCAAAAACAGTTTAACTGTAAACTACCATTCTGTTTTTATACCAATGGACTTGAGATTTTTTTCTGGGATTTAGAAAATTACCCACCCCGAAAAGTAGTTGGTTTTCCTACTCGTGATGATTTAGAGCGATTCCAATATATTCGGGATAATAAAAAAGACTCTAGCTGATGAACTTATCAATACTTCAATTGCAGGAAGAGATTATCAGATCCGTGCAATCCGTGCGGTAATGGAGGGAATTGAAAAAAAGAAAAGGGAATTTTCTTCTGGTGATGGCCACGGGAACAGGAAAAACACGAACCTGTATTGCTCTTGTTGATGCGCTTATGCGTGCAGGTCATGTAGAACGGGTTTTGTTTCTGGTGGATAGAATTGCTTTGCGCGAACAGGGACTTGCTGCCTTTAAAGAACATTTGCCCAATGAACCCCGTTGGCCCAAAGAGGGTGAAAAGCTTATTGCCAAAGATCGCCGTATTTATATTTCAACCTATCCCACAATGCTCAATATTATCAGAGATGAATGAAAATAGCCTTTCACCTCATTTTTTTGATTTGATTGTGATTGATGAAAGTCATCGCTCTATTTACAATACCTATGGAGAAGTGCTTGATTATTTCAAAGCAATTAGTCTTGGACTGACTGCAACTCCAACAGATATTATTGATCACAACACGTTTAAGCTTTTTAATTGTGATGATGGTTTGCCGACGTTTGCCTATACTTACGAGGAAGCGGTTAATAACATACCACCTTATTTATGCAATTTTCAGGTGATGAAAATACACACCAAATTTCAGGATGAAGGTATCAGCAAACGAACCATCTCACTTGGAAGATCAGAAACGATTGATCCTTGAAGGAAAAGAGGTTGAAGAGATCAACTTTGAAGGTACCGAGCTTGAAAAGAACAGTCATCAATAAAGGAACCAATGCTCTTATTGTCAAAGAGTTCATGGAAGAATGCATTAAAGATTCAAATGGTGTTCTTCCGGGCAAAACAATTTTTTTCTGTTCTTCTATGTCACATGCACGACGAATTGAACAAATTTTCGATTCTCTTTATCCTGAATACAAAGGTGAACTGGCGAAAGTACTTGTATCGGATGATCCACGGGTTTATGGCAAAGGTGGTCTTTTAGATCAGTTTACAAATAATGATATGCCGCGAATTGCTCTTAGTGTTGATATGCTGGATACTGGAATTGATATCCGAGAACTGGTGAATCTTGTTTTTGCAAAACCGGTTTATTCCTACACCAAATTCTGGCAGATGATCGGCCGTGGCACACGGCTTTTGGAATCCCATAAAATAAAACCCTGGTGTACAGAAAAAGACAAATTCCTGATTCTGGATTGCTGGGATAACTTTGAATATTTTAAGCTCAATCCCAAAGGTAAAGAAACTACAGCCCAGATTCCGCTCCCGGTGCGTTTTGTCGGTATCCGTCTTGATAAAATTGAAAAGGCTATTGATAAACAAAACGATTCAATTGCAGCAAAAGAGATCGCAAAACTTCGAAAACAGATTCAGGAACTGCCACAAAACTCCGTGGTTATTCAGGAAGCAGCAACAGATTTACAAAAGATCGAGAGATGATAATTTCTGGATAAAATTAACTCATGAAAAGATTGGAGTTTTTACGAACTTCAATAAAACCGCTGTTTAGAACTGTTTCGCAAACTGATTTTAAGGCAATGCGATTTCAGAAAGATCTACTTGAGACATCACTGGCAAAATTGGCTGATGAAAAAGAGAAATTTGAAACCTTAAAGGATAATCTTATCGAACAGATTGGTGAATTACCATTATCGGTAAATATTGTTGCAAAGGAAGAAATCCTTATTAAACAAGCTCAAACAAATAATTACTGGGCAAAAGCAACTGATGACACCTTTGATGAGCTTGCGGAAAAGTTATCTCCACTTATGAAATACCGGGATACGGGCGGTGGTGATGGATTCGGGCCAGCGCAGTTTGATTTTACCGATACGCTAAAAACAAAAGAAATGGTGGAATTTGGGCCGGAACACTCGGCGGTGAGTGTTTCCAAGTATCGTGAGATGGTCGAGAAACTTATTATGGAACTTAACTGCAGAGTAACCCGATTTTACAAAAAATCAAAGAGGGAAAAGAGATTACCGAAGAAGAAGCCAGTGAACTTGCTACGCTGCTGCATGATGAGCATCCGCATATCACCGAAGATTTACTTAAAAATGTTTATAAAAACCGAAAAGCAAAGTTTATTCAGTTTATTAAGCATATTTTAGGTCTCGAAATTCTGGAAAGTTTCCCTGAAACAGTAACGAAGGCATTTGAACAGTTTATCCATAGCCACACGAATCTTAGTTCCCGGCAACTGGATTTTTTAAATCTGCTTAAAGAATTTATACTGGAAAAAGAGACCGTGCAAAAGCGGGATCTAATTGAATCACCTTTTACGATATTGCATCCGCAGGGAATTCGGGGTTTGTTTACTCCTGCGGAAATCAATGAAATTTTAGAACTAACAGGAAAGTTGGCAGCATAAATGTTACAAAACAACTCGGAACTTAAAAGTAAAATTGATCAACTCTGGGATAAATTCTGGAGCGGCGGAATTTCTAATCCTCTTACCGCCATTGAACAGATTACCTATCTGCTCTTTATGAAACGGCTGGATGATCTTGATCTGAAACGGATGTCTGATGCTGAATTTACGGGTGAAAAGTATACCTCAAAATTTGACGGCAAATTTACAATCCCGGGAACCGAACAGAAAGATAGATAAAAAGACTCTTCGCTGGAGCCATTTCAAACGAATGCCCGCTGAAGAGATGCTTTCTCATGTGCAGATGAAGGTTTTTCCTTTTCTTAAACAGCTCAACGGAGATGAATCGCCATTTACTCATCATATGAAAAATGCTGTTTTTATTATTCCCAAACCATGCTCTTCTTGTTGAAGCAATGTCCACCATTGAAGAGATATTTGTCGGAGATCGAAAAAGATGCAGCAAAGAAGGTCGGACAGGCCTTTCAGGATATTCAGGGTGATGTATATGAAATGCTTCTTTCTGAAATTGCCACATCCGGTAAGAATGGACAATTCAGAACACCGCGTCATATTATAAAACTTATTGCCGAACTGGTAGAACCGCAACTGGGAAATCTGATTGCCGATCCAGCGTGTGGAACCGGAGGATTTTTGCTTGGTGCATATCAGTATATTGTGACCCAGCTTGATAAATACAAGAAAAATCTCAAACCCGATGAAGATGGTTTTATTCGCAATTCGGTAAGCAGCCTTTTGACTAAAAAAGCAAGCGATATTCTGAATGATAGTCTTTATGGTTACGATATCGATGTGACCATGGTGCGGTTGGGGTTGATGAACCTGATGATGCACGGCGTTGATACTCCGCATATTGATTATAAAGATACTTTAAGTAAAGGTTTTACAGAATCCAACAAGTACAATATTATTATGGCGAATCCGCCATTTACCGGTAGTATTGATAAAGGTGATATCAACGAATCGTTACAATTGGGTACGACGAAAACGGAACTGCTATTTGTCGAAAATATTTATAATCTGCTTAAAATGGGAGGAACTGCCGGCGTTATTGTGCCGCAGGGAGTTTTGTTTGGAAGCGGTAATGCATTTGTTGAAGCCAGAAAAATACTGATTGAAAAATGTGAACTAAAAGCCGTTATCACAATGCCAAGCGGAGTATTTAAACCTTATGCCGGAGTAAGTACCGCGATTTTGATTTTCACCAAAGGTGGTGAAACCGAGAATGTCTGGTTTTACGATATGCAAAGTGATGGCTATACTCTTGATGACAAACGGACAAAACTTGAAGGGTATGGCGATCTTCAGGATATTGTAACTCAATATAAAAAGCGGGATCAGAAAAAAGATAAGTGATCGCAAAGAGAAATTTTTCTTTGTGCCGAAGAAAGAGATTGTAGCAGAAAATTATGATCTCTCGTATGAGTAAATACAAAGAGGATGTGTTTGAAGAGGTTGTGTATGAGAAACCGAGGGTGATTCTTGACAAGCTCAAGACGATGGAGAATGAGATTGATGAGGAGTTGAGTGAGCTTGAGGGGATGTTGGGATGAAATTCTCAAATATTGAAATTGGGAATCTTTGTGAGTTGGTTAATGGGCGTGCATTCAAACCAACCGAGTGGTGTGACAAAGGATTACCGATAATAAGAATTCAAAACCTTAATGATGAAACTAAAGTATTTAACTATTATAATGGCCCTATTGAAGAAAAATATTTTGTAAAAAATGGAGATTTATTATTCTCTTGGTCAGGTACGCCAGGAACCTCTTTTGGTGCATTCTTTTGGAACAGAGGTGATGCTGTTTTGAATCAGCATATCTTCAATGTCAAACTGAAAAAAAAGTTGGCTTATGACTTGTATTTGAAAATCGCTTTAAATAATACGTTACAGTATATCATAAACCAATCACATGGTGGAGTTGGGCTAAAACATATTACTAAAGGTAACCTTGAAGCTGTCCAGATTCCACTTCCATCTTACCATGATCAAATCCGCATAGCCACAGTTCTCACCCGAGCGGAAAAGCTTATTGCCAAACGCAAAGAGAGTATCAAGGCGTTGGATGAACTTGTGAAGAGTACTTTTCTGGAGATGTTTGGGGATCCGGTGAGGAATGAGAAGGGGTGGGAGAAGAAAAGAATTGATGAAATAGCAGATACAAGATTAGGTAAAATGCGTGATAAACAATACATTACTGGTAATTATTTGAAGTTTTATATAGGTAATTCAAATGTACGATGGTTTACCTTTGATTTTGATATGCTTGAGCAAATGGATTTTGATGAAAATGAACAAATCAAATTTTCACTTGAATATGGAGATTTGTTAGTTTGTGAAGGCGGAGAAATTGGGAGATGTGCAATCTGGAAGTGCAAAAAAACTGATGTGTATTTTCAAAAAGCTTTGCATCGTGTAAGAGTAAATAAAAAAATAATTCGCCAGGAGTATTTAGAATATGTTTTTTATTTCTATTCTTTATGGAATGGATTTAAAAATGTGACAAGCAAGGCAACAATAGCACATTTGACAGGGGAAAAACTTAAGGAAACAATAATTCCAATTCCACCGTTACAACTTCAAAACCAATTCGCTGCCATAGTCGAAAAAATCGAAACACTTAAAGTCAAATACACCCAGAGTCTTACCGAGCTGGAGAATCTTTACGGTTCGCTAAGTCAACGGGCATTTAAGGGGGAGTTGGATTTAAGCGGGGTTGTGGTAAATCATGAAATAATAGAAAAAGGTATAATTTCTTGAAAATGAAACTGATACCTTTCCGCTTGAAATGACCGTTTCTATCACTAATGAAAGGAAGTAGGTATGTATCTTTCCCGTCTTAGTATAAGTAATTACCGTTCAATTAAAGAGCTGAATCTTACATTCAGTAAGGGGAAAAATGTAATTGTCGGGAAGAACAATGCGGGGAAGAGTTGTATTATCAGAGCAATTGATATTCTACTTGGGGAATCAAGCCCAACTTACCAAAAAACTGAAAATGTTACTGAAAATGACTTCTATCAGAATAATATTAGCGAACCAATTTTAATCTATTGTGAATTAAGCCGAGATGATGATGAAGAACTTAATTATAATGAGATTTACAATTGTTTTGGATATTATGTCCATACGAAGGATTACCAAAAAGTTAGATATGCATTAAAGGATTCAAACTTTTGGAATGACTTACACAAGGTTTTTGATTGTAGGGATGGTGAAGCTGATAAGCGATGGATAAACCCCAAAAAACGTCTTGAACGTACAATGGAGAATGAATTTGGTGATAAATTTCATTATGCGTTCGCATTTTGTGCAGAATTAGATTTAAAAGGCAATATGCAAAAAGATATTCGTTTCTTGTATAGAGAAAATAAAAACGAAGATTGGATAATGGCTTTTAAAGCACCCATTCGTAATGAATTATTGCAAAGTGCAATTATACCCTCTTTTCGTGACCCGCAAAATCAGCTTCGTCTTTCACAATGGTCATGGTATGGAAAACTTTTAAAAAAGTCTATTAATGCTAATGATAAGCAGCTACAAAGAGCATTTTGTCGAGTAAGAGCAGCATCTAATAAAGTGTTTAAAGAATTAAAGGACGATATAAATAACAGTAGAATCAAGGTCGCATTTCCTCAAACTGAGATTAATTTTCAATTTAATCCAGAAAGTAAACAAGACATCTATAAATCATCTTTGATTTATGTAAATGATGGCTATAATAGCCAATTATCAGAAAAAGGCTCTGGTATTCAAAGTACTGTAATTATTGGGTTATTTGATTATTATTGTAGACAGATAGCACACTGCTCCTGTTCATTACTTGCTATTGAGGAACCAGAACTCTATTTGCACCCACAAGCGCGGCGAGTAATATCTAACCGTTTAGATGATTTTCTTGATGGTGGGAAAAATCAAGTAATCATCACAACTCATTCAACTGAATTTCTTACTTCTGCACATGATGATATCAATGTAATCGTTGTGACAAAGTCAAACGAAAATGGGACACAGGCTAAAAATGCTCAGTTTAGTAAGACAAGTGATAGACAAATTCTTATCAAAGCTCAAAACACTGAAATGTTTTTTGCTGATGCTGTTATTTTGGTTGAAGGTGGTGATAAGTACGTTCTTGAAGCTGTTGCGCAACAATATGGCCAGGATGTGCAAGGCTTAGGTGTAAATTGGGTTAATGACCGTAATCTATCAATTATTGCAGTTGGCGGAAAATCAGAATTTTGTAAATATTTTAAAAAATTACATGAAGTAAATATTCCGTGTTTTGTACTTTCTGATTTTGATTTCTTTTTAAGAGGGTTCGGTGAATTTTTAACTAAAACAAGTCAACCAGAACCAATACGGAATCGATTAAATGCAGTTAAAGGGCAGATTGGTACAACAGAAACTGAGATTGCCATTGAATTACAAAACTGTATTGATACGACTGTAACTCAGATGAATGCTTTAGGAGCTCAAATTAATGCACATGAATTAAAGAAAAGTATTAAACAGAGTTTTAGAATAAAAAAACTGTCACAAGTAGATATTCAACATCATCAAACCATAAATAAATTTTTAAACGATATGCGACAGGATATAAACATTTTCATGCTTCCTGGTGAACTTGAAGATACTTTTACAAATGCATGTTTGAGTGGTTTAAATGGGATTAATGGAAAAGAAGAACGGCCAATCCATATTGTTTCAGAACTAAAGAGCGACACCGTCTCCATAACAGATTTGATTAAATGTGAACAGTATTATGATTTCCTTGATATGGTTTGTCAAAGGTTAGGTTTTCCAAATCGACAAACACAAAATGTAGAACCAACTGCAACTCAGGAAACCGTTGTAGCACCAGTTTAAGTATCTATAAAAAAAAATAGAGTTTATCATTTTTCTGAAATTGTATTTTATTCGCAGTTTTAAATAATAAAAAAAATCGGAAACTGTAATTATGAGTATCGCCGCAGGGACAATCAACTATACGCTTGGTTCTTTTCCTGTTTCAGGATATGGGTTTACCTATACTGAAACAGAATTGGATTCGGCACTGGTTGGCCCTGTTGCAGATGTAGTATTTGATACTCCCGGCAAAGCAGACCTTCAATCCTTATTTGAAGGTTTAGCAGAAACTGGTTTTGAGAAGGCACAAATAGAACGTTTACTCGTTGATACAAAACCACCGGAAGATTGGCGTGTAGGTGAGGCTTTGGCAGAATCGTATCTGGTACATCATAAAAACTGTTTCTTCCCGTGGCCGGATGGAAGAGACGAACGAAAGAGTGGATCAAGTCTTCCTGGTGCCGATCTGGTTGGTTTCCAGAACAACGGTACAGGAGAGGTCTTTTGTTTCGGAGAGGTAAAAACGTCTGCCGAAGACAAATATCCACCAGGAACCATGTATGGCCGTACCGGTTTGAAGCAACAGGTTGAAGATCTCAAGGGTGATGTAAAAATAAAAGATGATCTTGTTAAATATCTCGCGTATCGGGCAATAAAATCACCTTGGGAATCACGGTATAAAAACGCTGCAAGGCGATATCTCCAGTGCAATGCAAATGTCAGGATTTTCGGATTTCTTGTACGTGATGTAGCTCCAAACATGGAAGATTTGCGAATTCGTGTGGAAAAACTCTCTAAAAGTGTAGATCCCAATATGGAGATAGAACTGCTCGCAGTCTATTTACCGCAAAAAAGTATCTCTTCTTTAAGTACCAAAGTTATGAAAACAAAAAGTGGAGGTGCGGCATGAATGTAACTACTGCATCTCTTGAACGGATTGATAGACACTGGGCTGTACAAGCTATAGGGGATGAACAACTAAAGCAAGGTTTCAAAGTAGCAAACCAGATATTAGTGAATGGAGCTGTAGGTTCGCAGATTCGTTTTGATTTTTCGTTTTCTAAATCAGATTTCGAACTTCTCGACAAGCTTTCAATGGCTTACGAAATGGCTGCTATTGAAGGGATGAACGAATTTCTAAATCCAACCTCAAGCAATCAGGAACTAAGAGAGCAGTGCGCATCAGGCGCATTCCGAGCATTTGAAATGCGTCGTCTTTTTGATTTGCCATCAATAGAAGAGAAGAAAATTTTACATATCCTGCATCTTTCTGCTCTTGCGTACTGTGGTGATCGCTGGACAGATTTACGACGGTGGTATAGTGAAAATGAGCAGGCATGTCAAATATCATCTATTGCGGATGTATCGTGGGATACACGGCTGCTTTATAGACTTTTTGAATGTTGGGTCAGACTGTTCAGAAAACGAGGCTGGGATGATCTTGAACATATCAGTACAATAATTGCCGGATTACGGGATGATCAAAAATCCTATGAAGCTGATGTTTTAAGTGATTCACCGAATGCTGAAACCCGGAGTATGGCTTTGCGTTTAATAAGTCTTTACCATTGGGCAAAGGCAACGGAAATATTGGCAGTATTCATATTGCAGGGAGAACCTGCCGGTATCATACCACTGGTGAATAAACATTTTGAGTCGGCAATTGCCGCTTCGGCAGCTTGCGTTGATTCACCGCTGGAAATTTTATTACGGTGGTTGCATATAGCCTCTCGTCAGATGATTACCGGTTCAATATGGTGGGTTGCGCGGCGAATTAATTCCAGAGTAACAAAATTTGTAAAGGAAGTTACCAGACAACAGGCAATGTTTGAATTGTTACCTCCGCAACAGGCCGCAATTCAGGAGCAAGGGCTGCTTGATCAGGCGGCTACTGCGGTAGTTATTGATATGCCTACATCCGGAGGAAAAACGCTATTAGCACAGTTTAGAATTCTACAGGCATTAAATCAGTTTGATCAAAGTGAAACTGGAAAAGGTTGGGTTGCGTATGTCGCACCAACAAAGGCACTGACGGCTCAAATAACTCGTAGGTTGCGGCGGGATTTTGAACCGATCGGCGTAAATGTGGAACAATTGACTGGTGCGGTTGAAATAGATGCATTCGAAGAAGATATGTTGGCAAAAACAAAAAAAGAGGACTCCTTTGATGTACTTGTAGCAACACCAGAGAAATTACAGTTAGTTATTAGAAACAAAAAAGTTTCGCGCCCGCTTGCACTTGTCGTAATGGATGAAGCCCATAATATTGAAAATGAAAGTCGTGGTTTGCGAATCGAATTACTTCTTGCAACAATAAAAGGCGAATGCAGCTCCGCAAACTTTCTTTTGTTAATGCCCTATGTGGAAAAGGCGGGAACTCTCGCGCGATGGCTCGCACATGATGTCAATGCTGGACGAGCCATAAGCTTTGGAACGACACCGTGGAAACCCAATGACCGAATTGTTGGGATGTTCAAAGCGGAATCTGATGATTCAGTAAAATCAGGCTGGCGATTGAAATACCAGACACTTGTTACTACGCCAAAAACAATTCATTTACGTGGTGAACATTTTGTTGGTGATGTTAAGCCCCTAAAAGTTACAAGAAGCAGAGTAATAAAAAAGGGGAAACAGGATGGTTTGACAATGCAGACTGCTGCAATGGCACGCATTATGTCTAATCGTGGTACCAGTATCGCCGTAGCTAATAATACTGAGTGGGTATGGTTAATGGCTCGGAAAGTCTGTGAAACAGTGGAGATAATGAGTCCGCTGACTGATAAAATAAAATTAGTACAAAACTTTTTAAAAGCCGAGATAAGTCCGGAATTTGAACTTATTGGTATGCTTTCATATGGTGTTGGTGTACATCACTCTGGTTTATCGGATGAAGTTAGGGCATTGATGGAATGGCTGGCAGAAGAGGGTGAACTACGGGTTTTATGTGCTTCGACAACTATCGCCCAGGGAATCAATTTCCCTGTTTCATCTGTGTTTCTGGCAACCAATAAATACCCTTATGGTAAAGAAATGTCGCCACGAGAATTTTGGAATCTCGCTGGACGTGCCGGCCGGATGGGACATGACAGTGTTGGAGTTGTTGGTATTGCTGCAGGTAATAATCCTGGTGAGATTATCGAGTATGTGGCCCGCACAACGGGAGAGCTGGTTTCTCAACTTGTTAAGATGCTTGACGATCTTGAAATTGCTGGAAATTTGAATAGTCTGGAAACAGTGTTTCAGAATGAGCAGTGGGAAGATTTCCGTTGCTATGTTGCTCATCTTTGGAATGAAAAGAAAAATCTGGACATTGTACTTTCCGATACAGAACAATTGCTTCGTAACACCTTTGGGTATGGGCAGCTGGAAAACAGGCCCGCAGAGAAACAAAAAGCTGATAAATTATTAGAAGTAACAAAAAATTATGTCCGCAAGCTTTCTGAAAACCCCGGGCAGGCAACATTAGCAGATATGACAGGGTTTTCTCCTGAAGGAATTGGCAGCGCTTTAGCCGGAATTAATTCTCTTGAAAATAAACTTACACTTAATGACTGGAAACCTCAGAGCCTTTTTGGTGAACAGACCCGTGGAATGGCTGATCTTTATGGTATTATGTTAAGAATACCACAATTAAAAGAAAACTTGGAAGATGTAACCGGTAAAGGAATTGAACATAAACAGCTCGCTGAAATTACTAACTCATGGGTTAACGGGAAGAGCATTGAAGAAATCGCTCGGGAATTTTTTAAGGGTGGAGAAAATCAAACGAAAGCTTTAACTGCTGCATGTAGAGCCATTTATAGAACATTGGTAAATAGTGGTACGTGGGGAGTATCAGCATTGAGTCGTTTATCAGGAATTGATTTTGATAGCTTATCTGAAACTGAAAAACGTCAAATCAATATGATTCCAGCGATGATTTATCATGGTGTTAAAACCGAAGAAGGTGTTTTGTTAAGAATGAATTCCGTTCCCAGAAGTATTGCAGAAACACTTGGAAATGAATTTAGAAAAACTAAAAAAGAAGAATTGTCAACAGTTCAAAATGCACGCTCATTTTTGAAGCAATCAGATATAACCGTATGGGAAAAGGCTAAACCCAAAAATTCAACTCTGACAGGCGGAGAATATAAAAAAGTCTGGCAGATACTTTCTGGCGAAGAACGATGAAAAAAATTACCGTATTATGATTATTGAGAATGGAAACATCCGTTCTGATTTAATAGAATTTCAATAAGACAGTGAAATAAAATGTTTGCGTTTCTTTGATAGGCCGAGCGCACTTTTGTGGAATCTGGCTCCCGATTTGCATAACCATTGTTTATAATAATCAACCGAATATTCTAAATTGTATTTGTAAAATAATTGCGAGGATGTATGTCTAATAGTGAAGAAAACGGAAAAAACTCTGATCAGAATGCGTTTAATCTTAGTCAGATCTTTAATAAACCCTCATCGGATCTGCTTAGTTCTTTGAGTGGAAAAGTTACTGAAATAATACAAAACGTGATAGATCATTTGAAAGCCGGTTTAAAAGCTGATCTCAAAGCAAGCAAAGTAACTATTGGCCTGCTTGGTGCAGGGATTATCAGTGGATTCGTAACACTGGTTTTACTATTTGTAACAGCTATTTTTGCACTTGCACGCGTTATTCCAGGTTGGCTTGCAGGGTTAATTGTCAGCTGTTTCACCGGAACTATAGCAGCTATTACTTTTACTACTGGTTGGAAAAAAAGAGCGAGAGATCCTTTCACCGGGGTAAAAGAAGCACTTAACACCAGAAATGCTTTCTCATCCGAAAATAAAGAAATACGTAAGGCAGCTTAACTGAAATATGTTGTAATGTCAAACGGACGGAAGAGAATTCTCTTGAAATTCCCAAAATTCAAGCTTTGCCTGGGGCATTTGGGGGACAAGTATGTTTGCCTTACTCTTCAGACCAAAACAGCGTTAAGCGAAACTGTCGTACACATATGATTCGGGATGGTTGTCTTAGTTTAGTAATCAGTAATCAGGCAAATCTTACTTTTGCTATCTTTTTCGCTTTTAAATATCGTTGCATTTAAATTGGAGTTTAAACTGTCAAAAAACCGGAGTCAATTTGAGTAATGAGCAGTTCTTGTATGCTGAGGTTACAAATTATCTACTTCATAAACTACTGAACTACTGAACTACTGAACTACTGAACTACTGAACTACTGAACTACTGAACTACTGAACTACTGAACTACTGAACTACTGAACTACTGAACTACTGAACTACTGAACTACTGAACTACTGAACTACTGAACTACTGAACTACTGAACTACTGAACTACTGAACTACTGAACTACTGAACTACTGAACTACTGAACTACTGAACTACTGAACTACTGAACTACTGAACTACTGAACTACTGAACTACTGAACTACTAAACTACTAAACTACTAAACTACTAAACTACTGACTACTGACTACTGACTACTGACTACTGACTACTGACTACTAAACTACTAAACTACTGACTGCTAAACTACTAAACTACTGACTGCTAAACTACTTCCTTCCTCATCCTTCCCATCATATTCTGTAATCCCGAAGCAATCCTCTGATAACCTGTTTTTGCCTGCTCACTCGAATTTTCTTCCAAATCGGCAACCGACAATGCTTTCCCAAAAGTAACACGGACATGAACAGGTCTGGGGATTATTGTACCAATAGGCATCGTTTTTCCCGTTCCCTGTATTATAACCGGAACGACATCCAACTTTCTTTTCTGAAGCAAAAGTCCGATTCCTGAACGAAAAGGGAGAAAATTGTTGCCCGGAGCCCGTCTTCCTTCCGGATACCAGATAATATTATTCCCTTTATCAATAGCAGTTGCAGCTAAAGCCATATCAGAGCGGGCACCCAGACCGTGTTCTATTGGTATCGCGCCAGCTAAATGACTGACAAAAGTGTTAAGTTTATTCTTGAAAGCGACCTCAACACCAGCAGCCCAGACCGTATGAAGAAGAAAAGGATAGGGAAGAGCTGCTGCCATAACAAAGGAATCAATAAAACTGACATGATTCGGTGTGATTATGCATTGTCCGGCAGAAAGAACATTCTCCAAACCATCAACGGTAAGATGAAAGTAAATACGATGAAACATTTTATTCATTTGATATAATAGATATCTGTAAATCTGGTGTGTCCTGTCAAGGGGTTCAAGCCACTTCAGTTGATCGGTGCTGAGATGTTTTTCGGGATGAAAGAAAGGGTCAGCTGATTCTGAAACTGAATATGTGGACTTTTGTGCAACCTTCAAAAGAAGATCCCGGACTGTAGTAATTTGCGCGATATCATTTTCATTGATTTCTACTCCTGTAATGTCATGAATCTCAAGGGTGAGTTCAAGCCAGGTGAGAGAATCTATTCCCAGATCAAGTCTTAGAAGTGAATCTGGCGTGAGTAAGTGATTAGGAAACCGCTTTACAAGTATTTCCCATGCCTGTGATGCTTCCGTGTTTTGAAGCAGTTGACGATCACTATTGGACATTGAGTCAATCGGGATGATACCATGGTTTTGGGTCTTTTCAGATTCTTCTTTTTTCTGCAGATATATTTGTAAGAGCAGATGACGTTTTATTTTGCCAAGATGAGTTCGTGGCAGTTCCTTAATGGTAGTAAAAAATCCGGTGATCTGTTTGTATGAAGGTAAAAGTCTGCTTTGCTCCTCGATTGCTATATGAACACCTTCCCTGATACCAAATCCTTCCGCTGCAATTGCCTTCAAATCCGGTAGTATCAGCGCGACAAGTTTACCTTCGTATTGAAAAACACCAACCTCCTGTAATGATGGATGTTTTTCGTAGACAGACTCTACCTCTTCGGGTGTAATATTCTCACCATTTTCAGTGACAATTACCGATGATAACCTGTCTATAATATAAAGATATCCCTTATTGTCAAAATATCCCAGATCACCTGTTTTAAACCAGCCATCTTTGGTAAATGATTCCCTGGTTTCCATCTGATTATGCAGATAACCTTTAAAAACATTTGGTCCTTGTACTTGTATCTCACCAGCATTATTACCGATTCCTTGTTGTGTATTTGAAGTATCGATTCGAATATCAACACCTTTTATAGGATACCCAGCACTTCCCGGACGGCTTTTACCTGGTTCACTCAGTGTTATTATTGGTGAAGTCTCTGTAAGGCCATATCCTATTGCGACTTTCCATCCGATAGCTTCAAGCCCTGTAAAAAAAGATCAGGCGCAAGGTGTGCTCCACCACATGCTAAAACCCGTAAACGTGATCCAAACCGGTTGTGTAATGAGCGCAGCAGAAGAGATCCCAATCGAATACCAGCATGTTTTCTTAATAGAATCAGCAAATGAAAAATAAAATCAAATTTGCTTCTGCTAATTTTAAGCGCAATACTATCGTAAAGAGCCCGATAGAATTTCGGTACTCCAATTATTACGGAAACTTTTTCCGTGTGGATAGCATTGATCAGATCCGGACCGTTGAGCGATGCGGGAATAATAAGTGTAAGGCCCATATATAACGGTGTCAGAATACCAATTACAAATGGATACACATGATGAACCGGAAGAGGAAGTAGAACCTTGTCATCCGGTTTTAGAAATTGCAACTTTGCCAATGTTTCGAGTTCAAAAGAGATATTATTTATTGTTAAAGGAACACCTTTTGGAAAGCCGGTTGTGCCGGATGTATAGAAGAGCAGAGCGTTTCTCTCAGGGCTGACTTGAGGTAGTTCACCGGTGAATTCAAATCTGGATTCAATCTTTTCAAGATCAAGAAGAGGGGGCAAATTTGGCGTCAAAAGATTTGTCAGCCTATCGAGAATGTCCGGATCGGCACATATCAATGCTGGTGAACCATCATTAAGTACATATATCAATGATGAATCATCAAACTGAGTATCAATCAGCATAAGTACTGCACTGCTTTTTATAACCGCTAACGCAGTAGTGATTGCATTAACAGATGGTCGGGCAATCAATGCTATCTGACTTGTATGGATCAGACCATGGTTTACAAAACTTCGGGCAAGGGAGTCACTTCGAACAGCTAATTCTTCATACGTGCACCGTTTACTATCTGCACCCGGAACGTATTCGCAAATAGCTTCTTTCAAACCACGCTGATAAAGTGATTTATAAAGCCACTCGAGTGCAGTTGCATGCATCGTCTCCATATCACAGTAAAAGGCAATAGGTATGCCTGGTTACTTTCAAAGGAACAGCGGATGGGTAGAGGCGCGTCGCGCCTTTTAATGGGTATAACTACATGTAGTACCACCCAAATATTTGTAAAGATGCATTTGATTTAGTCCGCCACAATGAAAGTAAATCGCATGCCGATTGGATATAAGGTATATTTCAGCCTCGTACAAATTCTCATTTAATGAAAAAAGGGCATCGAACGTGATACAACAGTCTCTGAAAAATCTCAATATTGAATCGTTGAATGAGATGCAGCAACAGGCGATTAACGCTATATATACGCATCGTAACACACTGATTCATGCTCCGACCGGATCGGGAAAAACGCTGGCATATCTGCTTCCGGTGCAAAATGATCGTCCCCGCAAACCCTGCGTACAGGCTCTTGTAATTGTGCCATCAAGGGAACTGGCCATGCAGATTTGCGATGTTCACAAATCGATGCATTCACCGGTGAAAATAATGTGCAGTTATGGAGGTCATTCTATTGATGCAGAAAAGAGCAGCTTCAGAAGCGCTCCTGCGATTCTGGTAGGAACACCAGGCAGGATAGCTTCACATATGCGGGAAGGACGATTCGATTATTCCGCGATTTCGATGCTGATACTTGATGAATTTGACAAATGTCTGGAGTTGGGGTTTCTTGAAGAGATGTCGTTTATTATTGACCAGTGTAAAAAAATAAAGAAGCGCATTTGTCTTTCTGCCACTCAGATGGAGACCATACCTGATTTTGTCAAAATGAACGATGTATTCAAAGTTAAGTTTGAAGATGAACAAATGCAGCCGCGCATTACATTGAAAACAGTCGATTCTCCATCAGCCGATAAACTTGAAACACTGCTGGACCTGATCAAATATATTGGTAACCAGTCAACGATTGTCTTCTGTAATCATCGTGACGCGGTTGACCGCGTGGTTACGTTTCTGGAATCAAAAACGATAGATGTTTTAAAGTATCACGGTGGAATGGAACAGGAGGATCGTGAAATAGCACTGATGAAATTCCGCAATGGAAGTTATCATCTGTTAGTGACTACCGATCTTGCGTCGCGGGGAATTGATATTCCAGAGATTCAGTTTGTTGTTCATTATCATCTGCCATCAACGGAAACTGCGTTTATTCATCGTAATGGAAGAACTGCGCGCATGAACGCAACGGGAACTACCTATATTATCCTTTCAGAAAATGAACTCTTACCATCCTATCTTCCAGACCGGCCGGAGACTGAGAAAATTTCCCGGGGGCTGCCACTGCCTGACAAAATGGATTGGGTGACACTTGTACTCGATCTTGGAAAACGTGATAGTATCAGCAAGGCAGATGTCGTAGGGTTCCTTTCACAAAAAGGTTCTCTTACAAAGGATGATCTGGGGCTTGTTGAAGTGACTCATTCAGAGTCGTTTGCTGCGGTAAAAAGAAATAAAGTAAAGCAGTTGCTTGCGAATACCGCAGGAGAAACATTGAAACGCAAGAAGGTTAATGTCAATACCAATCAGAATAATGGGAAGGGGATAAAACGCGATGGATGGACAAAGCAGAAGCAGGATAACTCGGGGAGCCGAGGTAATGATCGTTTTAAAAAAGGACCAGCAGAGCGGGGTTTTAACAAAAGGTATCGTTAAAGATATTTTGACTAATTCTCCGACTCATCCCCACGGAATAAAGGTACGATTAGAGGATGGGAGTGTTGGAAGGGTAAAAGAGATACTTTCTCAAGGACACTGAATCGGGTTGCGAAAGTATGCGGCTGAAAGGGAATGGAGCGTTTGGAAAATTTTAACAAATGCCAGATGCATCACTTCCCTCATTTAGGGAGGTATTTAGTTTTGCATCCGGCTTCTTATTTCAATATTTCCAATTAATACATTTACGGCTGAATCGAGAGAGTCGCGGTATATTCCTCAACCGTCAAACCGTCTTCAGAAGTCTTTGTTGATGTAAAGCTCCAGCTTTTTGCAGTTGTCGGTGATTCAGAGTACGCCTCTAATTCTGCAGCATTAATAAATTTGAGCTCAGCTTCATCTAATCTGATTGAAGGCCCTATGTTACTTGTATCTGGTCTCCAGGATTTGGTTGAGCAATCGTAAGATTGACTTACGCCTTTTGGCCAGTTAGAATCGGTATGGATATAAAATTCCGGGAATGCATTGACCGTTAAGTGATATTTTCTGTCAGTTGAAACATCATTACTATCCCATGGGGTCAATGTCGCAGAGACATTTAAATTGTATTTATCAAGAGATGCGCTTCCACTGTATTTGTAGGTAGTGATAAGCGGCATTTCATCTTTACAATTTTTTGTCTGCGTTTCAGTACTTTCCGAAACAGAAACCGGACCGCTTTCGCTGCCGCTGAAAAGGTAGCAGTTGTCCAGTTCAGAGCATATGAGCGCATCTTCATGAGACTTCTTGATAGTCGAGAGTTTGGAGTATTTAAAGATCATTTTAAGGTCTGCACTGATTTTAGTAACAGATACGGTAACAGAAGTATCGGGTTCCCTGGTTAAAGAGGTTATTTTTTCTGTAATCTCGAATTTTCCAGTCCAGCCGGCTTCATAGGTCAACATCAGAGACTGCGTTTTTATATTTTTAGCCTTTAAATTGTATTTGCTAAAAGTTACATCCGCGCCACTGGCGTTTTTACCTGTTGGTACAAGAGCGATAACATTCCTTCCCGGAAATAAATTCAGTTCAGAAGTCCTTTTTTACCGTACTATTGATGGAAAGTGTTCAATAGAATCATTCTTAAATGGCTTAAAAGAACGGGAACGGGCAAAAGCATTGGCATGGATGGTTTGTTGAAAGAACATGGGATGAATCTGCATCGTCCCTTTGCCGATCTTCTTGAAGATGGGATTCACGAACTGCGGATGAAGATTACTGGTGATCAGGTTAGAGTGCTTTATTTTTTCTGCTTCAGGGATGTGATAGTGCTTACACATGATTTTAATAAAACTTCAGACAAAGTTCCGGCTCGTGAGATTGCTCTGGCGAAAATGTGCAGAATGGATTTTCTAAACCGGTATAATGAACAATCTGCAAGGGAGTTATAAATGGTATCATTTGACAAATATCTAAAAGAACAGTTGAAAGATCCAAAATTAAAGGAATTTTACGAAGAAGAGCGTGAACTGTTGGAGATGGCCTATAGACTCAATGAAGAACGAAAAAAGCAGGGAAAGTCTCAAGGGGAAGTTGCCAAAGAAGCTCGTCTTACACAGCAACAATTCTCACGTGTAGTAAATGGGGACAACTGCAATATTATGACCTATCTTAAAGCTTGTCATGCAGTAGGGTTAAGGATGGAGTTGCGGCCAATTAAACATAAAACATCTGCAGTTGAAAAGTAATTTTTTACGCATGCAATTTGTTCTATTAGCACCGTTTGTAATCAGTCCGGATTTAAACGCCTGACTCGTAACATTCTTTGAACCCGCAATAGCCTGAAATCTCTGCTCGTTAAGATAGTCTTTAAGAACATTCCATGAAAGTTCGTGGGTATATTCAAACCGCATTACTATCAACGAATGTAGGCATTACTATCAACGAATGTAGGCATTACTATCAACGAATGTAGGCATTACTATCAACGAATGTAGGCATTACTATCAACGAATGTAGGCATTACTATCAACGAATGTAGGCATTACTATCAACGAATGTAGGCATTACTATCAACGAATGTAGGCATTACTATCAACGAATGTAGGCATTACTATCAACGAATGTAGGCATTACTATCAACGAATGTAGGCATTACTATCAACGAATGTAGGCATTACTATCAACGAATGTAGGCATCTCTATCAACGAATGTAGGCATCTCTATCAACGAATGTAGGCATCTCTATCAACTAAGGTAGGCATTACTATCAACTAAGGTAGGCATTACTATCAACTAAGGTAGGCATTACTATCAACTAAGGTAGGCATTACTATCAACTAAGGTAGGCATTACTATAAACTAAGGTAGGCATCTCTATCAACCAAGGTAGGCATCACTATCAACGAAGGTAGGTATTACCATCAACGAAGGTAGGCATTACTATCAACGAAGGTAGGCATTACTATCAACGAAGGTAGGCATTACTATCAACGAAGGTAGGCATCACTATCAACTAAGATACTGACTACTGACTACTGACTACTGACTACTGACTACCTATACCGATTGCGATTGCGATACCGATACCGATACCGATACCGATACCGATACCGATACCGATACCGATACCGATACCGATACCGATACCGATTGCTGAAATCTCACCTTGAATAACACCATTTATATATATTCAAGAAAACAATCCTTCAATTATTGTTCAGGATGCAAAAAATGATGGTCCGACCGTTGTTCAAAAAGTCCAAAGGACAGATAGAGTCTGAGATTTCTGATGCTATGACGAAATTTGAGAAAGAACATATGGGAAGAGGGCCACTGGAAACGAAAACCTACCTGATTGATGATATGATCATTGTCCGATTAAAGGGAGTTCTTACAAAAGCTGAGCACGCGTTGGTGAAATCTGATCGAAATGTAAGGGCGCGGGAGCTTATTAAACAGGTGAGGATTGAACTGATTGAAAATGGAAGACCGATGTTGGAAGATATTATCAGAAGCCTGACACGGCGCAGAGTAAGGAGCCTTCATACTGATATCAGTACCGCGACTGGTGAAAAAATGATTGTTTTTACCTTAGATCGTCCTCCCGAATTCGATTAATCTGCAAAAATATTATCAAACCTTATAATATTTTTCTTGCATGCGAACAAGGCACTTTTATATCTTTAATTTTCCCAGCAGGTGTTATGATGAACCGTGGTTTGGCATATCCACAGGTTGGGAACTAAATAACAGGTATCAGGTCCTTTATCGCCATAAGCGTGAAGAGGAAGTGAGACCAAGGAACTGCTAAAAAATTAGCAATTCTCTGGTCTTTTTTTTTGTCCAAAATTTTAGTTCTTTTTTTCAACTATATCGAAAGGGTTTTATGACTTCCAACTTGAAACTGCAGCAGTGGGTAAAAGAAATGGCTGAAATGTGTCAGCCTGATTCAATATACTGGTGTGATGGATCAAAAGATGAATACAAAAAATTGATTAAAAAAATGATTGATAGCGGTCTGGCAACAGAACTTGATCAGAAGAAACTTGCCTGGATGTGTTCTTTTCAGATCTGATGCATCTGATGTTGCTCGTGTTGAAAACCGTACTTACATCGCTTCAAAAACCAAAGATCAGGCAGGTCCTACAAACAACTGGATCGATCCTGAAGAATTAAAGAATACCATGAAAGGCTCTTTACAAAGGTTGTATGAAAGGTCGTACAATGTACGTTATTCCTTTCAGCATGGGACCAATCGGTTCAAATATTGCAAAAATTGGTGTTGAAATTACTGATTCAGCATATGTTGTTAGTCAATATGCATATTATGACTCGTGTTGGTACAAAGGTTCTTGATGTTCTTGGTGCTGATGGTGAATTTATTCCTTGTTTACATTCTGTTGGTAAGCCACTTGCATCCAGGCGAAAAAGATAACGGCAAATGGCCTTGTGCTCCAATTGAAAAGAAATATATTTCTCATTTCCCAGAAGAACGCACGATCTGGTCTTACGGTTCAGGTTACGGTGGAAATGCTCTTCTTGGTAAAAAATGTCTTGCACTTCGTATTGCTTCAGTTATTGCACGTGATGAAGGCTGGCTTGCAGAACACATGCTTATTCTTGGTATCACAAATCCAGAAGGTAAGAAAAAGTATGTTGCAGCAGCATTCCCAAGTGCATGTGGTAAAACAAATCTTGCAATGTTGATTCCTACAATTCCTGGATGGAAAGTAGAAACAATTGGTGATGATATTGCATGGATGAAATTTGGTAAAGATGGACGTCTCTATGCAATCAATCCTGAAGCAGGTTTCTTTGGTGTTGCTCCTGGAACTTCAATGGAGTCAAATCCAAATGCAATGAAGTCAATTGAAAAGAATACCATTTATACCAATGTTGCTCTTACAGAAGATGGTAATGTATGGTGGGAAGGTATTGGATATGATGCTCCTGGTAAATTGATTGACTGGAATGGAAATGAATGGGATCCTAAGACAGCGACAAAACCAGCAGCTCATCCAAATGCACGTTTTACTGCTCCTGCAGAACAGTGTCCTGCAATTGCTCCTGAATGGGAAGATCCTGCAGGTGTTCCAATCAGTGCGATTCTTTTCGGTGGACGCCGTCCAAGCACAGTTCCTCTTGTACATCAGTCATTTAACTGGAATCATGGTGTTTTCATGGGTTCAATTGTTGGATCTGAAGTAACTGCTGCTGCTCTTGATGTTAAAGCAGGAACTGTTCGTCGTGATCCATTTGCGATGTTACCATTCTGTGGTTACCATATGGGTGATTATTTCGCACATTGGTTGAAAATCGGTACAAAGACTGACTGCTGATAAACTTCCAAAAATATTCTTTGTTAACTGGTTCCGTAAGTCAAAAGAAGGTAAATGGTTGTGGCCTGGATACGGAGACAACAGCCGTGTTCTCAAATGGATTTTCGAGAGAACAGAAGGTAAAGGCAAAGCAGCTCAGACAGCTATCGGTTATCTGCCGGAAGCCGATGCAATTGATACAAATGGTCTTTCAGTTTCCAGTGCAGACATGAAGGAACTTCTCAGTGTCAATAAGCAGGATTGGCTGAAAGAAGTTGAAGGTATCAAAGAACACTATGCTACGTTTGGTGACAGACTGCCAAAAGCTCTGAATGATGAGCTTGCAGCATTGGTAACTCGTCTTAACAAATAGTTGATGTGAATAATGGGATGCATTTAACAGATGCGTCTCTTTTTGTATCTTGCAAATACCTGAACTGGAGGTACAATGCCCTGGTTTATAAAAACCAAAACCGAGCGGGATGCACAGAAAAAACAGTCTGATGAAATCTGGATTAAGTGTCAATCGTGCAATGCACACATTTTCAAACAGGATTTCGTCAACAACTTGAACGTTTGTCCAAAATGCAATTGGCATGGAAAGCTTACTGCATACGAAAGAATCGGTATCACTCTTGATTCCGGTACTTTTAAAGAGATCAATGAGACTATCCGGCCATCAGATCCCTTGTCATTTGTTGATGGAAAAGGCCCTTATACTGAAAAGGTTGAGCAAGCTGTCAAGAAAACCGGCTTGAATGAATCAGTGGTCACCGGATTAGGAAAAATCAACTCAATTCCAGTTGTCTATTGCGGTAATGGACTTTCGTTATTTAGGTGGAAGTCTTGGCTCTGGTACCGGGGAGAAAATTCTACTTGCTGCCAATTATGCTTATGATCACAAACTGCCCTATATAATTTTTTCTGCATCTGGTGGTGCACGTATGCATGAGGGAATACTTTCTCTAATGCAGATGGCGAAAACATGTGCGGGTATTGCACGACTTGATGAGAAACAGATTCCCGTATATTTCTGTTCTGACAGATCCTACTACCGGCGGTGTTTCCGCATCGTTTGCAATGGTTGGTGATATAAATATCGCTGAACCGGGTGCACTTGATCGGTTTTGCAGGACGACGAGTTATTGAACAGACAATAAAACAGAAACTGCCTGATTCATTTCAGACATCAGAATTTGTTCTGGAACATGGTTTTCTGGATATGGTTATTCATCGTAAAGATCTCAAAGAGACGCTTTCGAGAATCCTTTCATATTATAACCGATAAGGATTGAACATGAGCGAATTCGATTTTGAAAAACCGATTGCTGAAATGGAAAAGGCGATTGAGAAACTGAAAAATATTTCGACTGATAATAAAGGTGATTTCAGTTCTCAGCTCAACGAGCTCGAACAGAAACTTGCTTGAACGTAAAAAAGAAATTTATGATAATCTTACACCCTGGCAGACTGTGCAGGTAGCACGTCATCCGAAGCGTCCGGTGTTGTACGATTATATTAATCTTGCTTTCACTGATTTTGTTGAACTTCATGGGGACCGTCACTTTGGTGATGATCATGCGATGGTCGGCGGATTTGCTATGCTTGGCAAAGAGAAAGTGATGCTGATTGGACATAGCAAGGGAAAAAACCTTGATGAAAATATAAAGCGGAATTTTGGACAGGCAAAACCTGATGGGTATCGCAAGGCTCTTCGTCTTATGCGTCTTGCTGAGAAATTCAATATTCCGATTGTTACGTTAGTTGACACTCAGGGAGCATTCCCCGGTATTGAAGCTGAAGAGCGCGGACAACATGAAGCGATCGCCCGAAATCTTAACAGAAATGTTTAAAATCACTGTACCGATTATTACCGTTATTACCGGTGAAGGGGGAAGTGGTGGTGCTCTTGGAATCGCTGTTGGGGATTCTGTACTAATGTTATCAAATGCTGTTTACTCGGTGATATCTCCTGAAGGATGTGCGGGAATTCTCTGGCGTGATGGAACTTTTGCGCCTCAGGCAGCAGAAGCTTTAAAAATCACTGCTAAATCACATTTTGAGCTGGGTGTTATTGACGAAATTATTCAGGAGCCTGTGGGTGGAGCGCATACTGATCCGCAGAAAACCGCTGAAGAGATTAGGAATGTTGTTTTAAAGCATATTAAGAAATATGCGGCTCTTTCACCATCAAAGCTCATTGCAAAGCGTTATGAAAAATTCGCTGCGATGGGTAAATTTACAAAATAAAACAAGGAATTCTCAATGACTACCAATTTAAAATCTACTGAGGACAAGCTTCATAAGATCCCGTTGAGGATTACCGATACTACGTTGCGTGATGCTCATCAGTCTTTATGGGCTACACGAATGAGAACCGATGACATGCTCCGCATTATCGACATTATTGATAATGTCGGTTATTATTCTCTTGAATGCTGGGGTGGGGCGACATTTGATGTTTGTCTGCGTTTCCTTAGAGAAAATCCCTGGGAACGGCTGCGCACCATCAAGGCTAAGGCAAAGAATACTCCGTTGCAGATGTTGCTTCGCGGACAGAATCTTGTCGGTTACAAAAACTATGCTGATGATGTTGTTGACAGATTTGTCGCTCTTGCTTGCGAAAACGGTATCGATATTTTCCGCGTCTTTGATGCGCTCAATGATACCAGAAATCTTGAAGCGGCTATTAAAGCTGTAAAGAAACACGGTGGCCACGCTCAGGGTACTCTCTGTTATACAATTTCTCCTGCTCATACAATTGAGAAATACATTCAATATGCAAGAGATCAGGTTGCCCTGGGTATTGATTCGCTTTGTATCAAAGATATGGCAGGTATACTTTCTCCAATTTCAGCTGAAAAAGTTGTCAGTGCGCTTATCAAGGAATTGAATATTCCGATTCAATTGCATTGCCATACATCAAGTGGCATGGCTATGGCTACCTATGTTGAAGGTGTACGAGCGGGCGCAGGTGCGATTGACTGTGCGATTTCTTCTATGTCAGGTTTCTCATCACAGCCGCCAGTTGAGACCATGGCTGCTATTTTCGCGGAAACAAATTACTCTGCTGGACTTGATATCGATGCTCTTGCAAAGATTGCAAAGTACTTTGATGATTTGGCCCCAAAACGAAGACAAACGAGTGCAGCTCAGGCTTTTATCGATCCGGGTATTCTTATTCATCAGATTCCCGGCGGTATGATCTCTAATTTCAAATCACAACTTGACCAGCAGAAAGCACTTGACAAACTCCCTGAAGTGCTGGATGAGGTTTCACGGGTTCGTGAAGACCTCGGCTTTCCGCCTCTTGTTACTCCCACAAGTCAGATTGTCGGTACTCAGGCCGTTATGAATATTATCGCAGGTGAACGTTACAAGATGATCCCTAACGAAGTTAAGGATTATGTCCGTGGTAATGTACGGGCGTTCGCCGGCTCCGATTGCCGAAAATTTTGTAAAGATGGTCCTTGGTGATGAAAAACCGATCGATTTTCGTCCGGCTGACAAAATCCCGCCAATGTTGCCAAAAGCAACCGATGGTATCGATGCTAAATTTATCGAGCATGAAGAGGATATCGTATCGTATGTATTGCTTCCAGAACCGGCTCTGGAGTATTTCAAATGGCGCGGAATGGCTCCCGATCAGCGTCCGGAAACTCCTGCGGATATAGAGATCAGGAAAATGCAGCCTGAAGTCAAGAAAGAGGCTGCTCCTGCGGCAATACCTGCTGCAGAACCGGTTGCACAAAAACAGACACCTGTTGTGCCAACAAACTTTCAGGGTATGGCAAGTGAATTACTGGAGAAAATTGAAGGGCTTACTCTTGACGAGTTAGTATTTAGAAAAGGTGAGTTTACTATTGCAGTCCGTCCTTCCGGTGTAGCACCGGCAAGTACGCGTTCTGCTGCGGTTGGCGCTTCAATGCCGATGCCGGCTGCTGCTCCTGCACCTGAAAAGAAAGCCCCTGTAGCTGCTGCAGAGCCGAAAGCATATAGCAAAACGATCAATGCACCTATTGGTGGCAAGTTTTATACATCTGCCGGCCCTGGGAAACCACAGTTTTTTAAGGAAGGCGATGTTATTAGCGCAGGTTCAAAGGTGTGTATAGTTGAAGCTATGAAACTTTTCAATGAAATATCTACTCCTGTAAAGTGTCGGATTTTAAAGTATCTGGCAACTGATGGACAGACCGTTGAGAAGGATCAGCCGCTTGTTGCTATAGAAGAAGTTTGACATACGTATTCTTTCTCTGTAATGAGGGGGGTTCAGAAATGAATCTCCCTTTTTTTATGTGTTCTCAGTTAATACGAACGGAACGTATATCAGTACATTCTGTCCCAGTCGAAGGATGAACATATTGAGAATTGTAAATAACCGAAGAAACGGGAATCCATTATCTCGATACTCCCAACACCTTTCCGCGCATCCTGAGCTCCCAGTCGAAGGATGGACATTGTAAATCATTTGGATACATATTGTATACTTATTAATCTGACGATTCCCGCCAACTTTCCGTATACCCTGAGCACTGCCGAAGGGCGTTCGTTCACGGACTCAGGACTCAGACTAAACGGAAAATCTGCGCAGCGGTTTACCCTTAGATTCTCATATTCAGGATGCGACTGACTAATAGAGAGAGGCTAAAGTTAAACCAAATGAGTGGTGAAAATTTTGCTCTACACAAACATTGGAGGAGCGAAATTATGAGATTACTTTTATATGTAGTTATATGTATTGGTTTAGCCTTCGCAGATGAAAATATCTATCAGCCTGAGTATTTTATCAAAAAACATTCCCTGAACCTGCCGCATATCACCCCTGATATGTCAGATATCTCAAGGCATAGTTATATTCTTGATATTAAGGAGTATTTCTATTTGGGAAGTACATCCAATCTTGACAGTGTAATCAGATATATTCATATCAAAAGGCCAATAAGAGAGTATGAGCGATACCTGTATCTGGGTGATACAACAATAAGTAAGGTTGTATCCATAACAGAAAAAGGTGATACTGTTGACCAGTTGATAGTTACCTCTGACAGGTTGCATAACACCAGAAGGTATGTGGATCTCGAGTCTCAATGCATGCATACTATTCAATTAAATGAATGGGGTAAAAAGATAGTTGATAAAGCGAAATGCTCTGGCGATAAAGAGTTTTCAGGGCAGGAGGTAGAGTTCAGGAAAAATGGTAATTGCACAGAAGCAATTCCAAAGAACAATGGCATTGTAGATTCAAATGGAATCAGAAAATATTATCTTAATTCGTTTAATAATATTGTCGCGGAGTATAGTATTGATAAGCGGGGAGGCTTTCGTATTTCGCAATTGATAACATATAATGTTCATAATAATCCTATTTATCAGTATAATATAATTGGATTTGACAAGTGGAATTTTGTTGAAAAGTTCAACCATTATGTGTACGATAGCTCGGGAAGGTTGAAAAGAGATTACTTATATAAAACAGCAGACCGAAAAAAGAAGAAAAAAGGGTTTCAACTGGTAAATTATACTGAATATGAGTATGACGATCTGGGGAGGAAGATAAGAATGATTACTTATGGGAAAGGAGATTCGGGGTTTTGAGGGTTACGAGTTTTCAAACAGGATCGATTCGTATGTTTGTAATCACAAGGTAGGAAACCTTGTGCTGATAGACAGTAAGCCCTTTGGGCTAGGAAAAAGAAACGGAAGGAACTGATTTGGCTCTATATTTCAAAAATATAGTACTATATGCGGCTAAGCGCATAACCCAAAAAGGAAATTAAATATTCTCTTCACGTAAAATAAACCAATTGCATTGCAATTTAAGTGACGGACTCTCTTTTTGCTTTTTTATAAAAGCGAAAAAAATATTTCATCACTAATCCCTCACAGAGCCCTCGAACAACCGAAGGACAGTTTACAAGATAATCTTCGCTCCCTCGCAGACATGGGACTCAGACTAATCGGTAAATCCGATCATTTATACTGAGGACATAGTTTTAAAAATGCGACCGATACAACCGAACGACCACACATTCTGAGCGCGAAACGAAAAAAAAAGGACGGACTCTCTTTTTACCTTTTTAAAGCCAAAAAAAAGAATAGTTCTTCACCAAGACCCCTCGAAGAACCGAAGGACAGTTTACAAGATAGTCTTCGCTCCCTCGCAGACTTGGGACTCAGACTAAACGGTATAATCCGATAATTCGTACTGAGGACATAGTTTTAAAAATGCGACCGATACAACTACACGACCGCGCATTCTGAGCCGAGTAAAAAAAGTGACGGACTCTCTTTTTACTTTTTTATAAAAGCAAAAACAGAGTCCGTCACCAACCCATTTCCCTCAAAAATCCCCTCTTAACATTCTGCCGGGCTAATAGTAGATTATATGAGCGGTTTTTCCATTTTAAAACGTCTATTTAGAGTAGAAAAAATGAACAGAAATAAAAATGAGTCAAATCAGGAGATCCGAATTCTCTATGAACGATATGCATCATTGGTACATTCACGGTGTTTGCGGTTTCTTAAATCTGATGATGAAGCCTGGGATGCAACGCAGGAGGTTTTCATGAAACTAATTGATTCGCTTTCTTCCATTCAGAAAAAAGAATCTATTTACTCCTGGCTCCTGAGTACCAGTACGAATTATTGTTTTTCTCTTCTTCGAAAGAAAAAAGGTGAATCTTTTGAGGAAGAGATACACAGTACCGAACGAGGCGGATTACCTCAGGATCGGTGGATGGTTGCAAAAGAGGTTATGAAATATTTTCTGAATCCGTGGGATGAAAAAATAAGACAGGTTGTTATATATACCTATTTTGATGGATATAAGCAGGAGGAAATTGCGGAGTTGACGGGGATGGGTGAATCAACAATCAGACGGCATCTGACTACATTTAAAAGGAAAGCAGCTACATCTGGTCTGACACTGGAGGATATATTATGAAACACACTGAACCACAGCGTTTATTAATAGAAAAACTCCTTGCACATGAAATCGATGGCGAAAAGGCCGATTCTCTTCGAGCGCATTTCGATGAGTGCAATGCCTGTTTCGCCTACTATCAATCATTGAGTAAAGAGCGTGAGTCTTTTTTAAGAGTTTATCCTTTCGAAGCACTTAGACAACACCAAAAAGCGGCAGAAACAGTTTCATGGTGGAAGAAAGTAAATGATTTTATTACTCGTCCAGTACTCGTTCCGGTTTATGCGACGCTTCTTTTGGGCGTTTTTATAACCCCAATTGTTCTGAAAAACTATTGGGGCGAAAACGGGACTGGTATTCAATATAAAGGAAACTCCGCGCTAACATTTGCCTATCAAAGAGATGGCAGTACTATGCCTGGATCTAATGAATACCGGATTAAAAGCGGAGATAAAGTTCAGGTCTTTTACACTTCAGAAAGTAATCAGTTTGTAAGCCTTTTGAGTGTCGATGGATCCGGTACGGTTTCGTTTTATCATCCTGATCAGAATTCAGAGGATTGCAGCGTGCTTACAAATGCAGGGAGCCAGATTGCTTTCCCGGGGAGTATAGAGTTTGATGAAGTCGAAAGTGATGAATTAGTGGTAATAGTTTTTTCAGATACTCCACTGAAAACAAATGAGCTTCAAAAGTGGATAATCGAACAGTTTTCTGCAAAAAAGAATCTGCAGAGTTTATCAGAGGTTTTAAAAGGTAAACATTTTCCAAAGAAAACCAGAGTTCAGACTATTCTTTTGAAAAGGTAAATAAAGTGCGAATTTTACTGTTACTGCTGGTTGTGGCAGTTACGAGTTTTTCTCAACCAATTCGATATGCTCTGATAATCGGTCAGAACAATGGAGGTCCGACTGTAAACAAGCTCAGATATGCAGAACGGGATGCTCAGCGGATTGCAGCTGTTTTGCGGGGACTTGGAGAATTCTCAAAAGAAAATTCGACACTGCTACTTTCACCTGACAGTTCAGAAATCAATGAACATATCCAAAAGATTGCCGGTAAAATCAAAGCGCGCGGTGAGCAGAACCGTGCTTTATTCCTACTGTACTACAGTGGACATGCTGATGAAAACAGTTTGCTACTCAGTAAAACCAGGTTTTCTTTGGAAAAACTGCAGGCTGTTATTTCACATTTCCCATCAGCTTTTCGCATAGCAATTTTTGATGCGTGTCAGAGCGGGGCTGTAACTGCTTATAAAGGTGGAAAGAGGGCTGAGCCTTTTTATCTTCAGAACAGTGGATCACTTGTTAAGGGACAGGTAATCATAGCTTCTGCATCAGCAAACGAACGTGCTTTGGAATCTGAAACACTCAAAGGCTCCATTTTTACTTTTCATCTAATAAATGGATTGAATGGCAGTGCCGATGTTTCATCTGATAATCAGGTAACACTGAATGAAGTGTATCAATATGCATACAGAAAGACAATCGAAACGAGCGCTCTGAGTACCGGTGAAGTGCAGCATCCGGTATACCGGTTTAATATAACCGGACAAGGTGAAATTGTACTTGCAAATTTAGGTAAAAGCGAAGCTGGTATTGTGATCGGCGGTGATTGCGAAGGTAAATTTCTTGTATTGAGTGAGGATTATCTTAATGTTTATGCGGACTTTTTCAAAGAACGAAAAAGGGAAGTATTCGTTTCATTGCAAAGTGGCAAGTATACAATTGTGAATGCCCGCGGCAGGGATGTCGGGACGTATTCATTTGTACTTAAGAAAAAAAGTGCTTTTCGTATAACATCTTCAATGTTTATCCCAAATACAATTACTGAGAGCAGAATAAAAGGCAAAAATAATGTAGATACCAATGACCTTTCTTTTGAACCGCAGAGGCAGTACACCTATTCTCCAGGAATCGGTGCTGGATTCTTTTTCCTTTCTAAAAAAGGTGAAGAGCTGGATAATGATTTCAACATTCAACTCACAAATGATTTCTTCATTAATGAGCGGATTTCAATGTATGCAAATCTGGTTTCATTGATTTCAAAAAAATCCGGCGGTTTAAATTTAGGAATTGATTTTAAGAAGAGCAATGGAGTCTCAGATTTGTATTTAGGCACCGGTTTAGGTGCAGAGTATAAGTTCCGTACGTATAGTTATTTCAGAGATGCTTTTTCGCCTTTGTTAAATTTTCATGCAGGATTTATTACCGAGATAGGAAAGAATACCAGTTTGAAAGTTCAAATTCCTTTTACTATGGTTTTGAAAGAAGAGATTGTTTTCCGGCTGGGAGTTGATCTTTCTGTTATGTTGAAAGGTTTTTAGTTTCTGTAAGAAATAGTATGTGCTTTAAGGAAATTTTTTTACAACTAACCTTTATTCTGTCGAAATTATGACTGCAATTGTCCCCTGTATAGACAGTAAATTTACCATTTGAACCCAAATCCAAATTGCCTGTTAGAATGTTCGTTTGGAAGTAAAAAATAAAACTTTCATGATATGCTATCGAATTTAATGAAACTGAAATTTTGAAAATTCCATTAATTGCATTGAAATGTTTTTGTTGGTGATCGGAAACTGATTTAGGATAAGATATGACGATGTGACAGATATTGAGTGGAGAGTGTAGGTTTAGGATGAGGAAATTCCGCAATTTTTTTTCTGAATGGAAAATCACATAAAATCACCCCAGAGGTCAATTGTTAAATGTAAATGAGTTACAAAATTACCTCTGGGGATAAAAAAACGATTATTTGGTTCCAATAGTTACCCAAAAGATTGTAAGTTTAGAAGTAAAAAAGAAGAATCTCCAAATTTGTTTAATAAAGGAAAAACAACTAATCTTTAGCTGATGGAGATGCCCAGAATTTAGGTCATGCCGAAATAATAACTGGTAATAGACGACTTTTTTTTGTTTTGAGATAATCTTCCTAAAAAAAAATCCTTTCTTCGTACTTAGAAGAAAGGATTTGTAATATTAGAAATAATAGTAAAAACTATTTTTTTACAGCAAGAATCTTTTTTCTTGAAGCGATAATGAATAACCCTAATGTACCGATAATTACCATAAACATTATGGAATTCTCAGGAACTGAGCTTGGGGGATTGTAATCGAATAGAAATTTGTTAATCTGACTTTGACCTGAAACAGAGTTGGCAACGACCTGACCATTAATATTCCCATAATTGAAACTGAGATCCAGATTCGGAGCCAGAACACTTGCATTAAGGCTGCCCAGAATTTTGAACGAATCATCTGACTGTGTGAAATTTAAAAGAGTTTTTGAAATATTATTACCGAACAAATTCAAATTGAATTGATCAACTCCAATCAAACCGGAAACATTAACAATTGAGACTGAATTCGGATTGCTTAACTGAAATGAAAGGTTATTTCCCCAATCTGACTTGAGATATTTAGCATCTAAAGAGAAGAAATTTACATCACTTGTACCGATTAAATTGATATTCCCGTTATTGACAGTAACTGTACCGTTTGAAACTGTAGAGTTCAATTGGTTAGAAAAATCAGTTAATTGAGATTTTGCTGCATCAAAATCAAAAATTGAGGATAAGTTATTTCCATTTTCGACAACAGAGCCATTTACGTTGGCTCCTTGAAGTGAAACATCTCCACCAGCATAAACGCCGCCATTGAAAACTGAACCATTAGTGAGGCTAAGATTCCCTTTTGAAACAATTGTATAGGGGGATTTGGCCGGATCTGCTTTTAGTCCGATTGTGTAACTATTAACTACATTATTAGCACCTCCCACAGCTACTCTTCCCTCAATATCGGAATTCAAAATGTCGGCATTACCGAAAGAAATGACATTATAGCCTTGGGTAAGATCCAAAAAACCGGCGCTAATATGCGCGGCCATAGCGAGACCAGCAAGTGCGGCAACTTTCCAGGAAGTTGACCTTTTCATTTATACCCTCCTTGAAGGTTAATTTAGGTTAGAAGCATTAACTATAACTACTATATAATATTAGCAACAATATAAAAGATATCCATAAATAATAAAAGTAAATTTATTAAATTATTAAAAACAGATGAAAAGCGCTAATGTTCCAAATGGAATGAACATATTTGACATAACAATTTTTTAATCGTAATATTGAGAACTATTTAGAACTTTTTATTTAGCAAATTCTGCACCTTAAAAGAACATATGCTTATTATTTTTCAAAAAGTTAAAAATTCAGGAATTTTGAAAACATTCTAATCAAATAGTGTTGAAGAGAGTGCTATCCTGAAATGATATTTTATAAATTGTAAAAAATATTCACTCTGTGAGCGTTTTTGTTTCAACACTGCGTCTATAAGATGAATGTTGAACAAACCATTTTAAGATGAGGTGCGCTTATGAAAAAAATTTTGTTAATGACAGTAGTACTTTCATTGTGCAATAATCTGCTATATGCTGCTGATCCATCAGAGCAGGGGGTATACACCTCTCCGCTCACAACGTATGGTTGGGGGCTTGGGGTAGGTGGCGTAGCAGCGATCAATGATGAGCTCAGGGATGAGTCAGAAAATTTTTTAAGAGTATCTTTTGTGAACTCGGTTTTCTTTAAAGATCGTGTAAGCATCTTCTTTGATGCGAACTGGTTTGCTCCAGGTGTTAACTTTGGCGGTGATATAGGAGTTGATTATTTCCTGTCCAAAAGTGATTTCAGACCATTTTTAGGTATTGGAGTTGGGGCGGCATATTTTGATAAGACTGATGATTTTGGTGATAATATCGGCCCTTCTGCAACAGCTCATGTTGGCTTTCTGTTCGATATAAATGAGTCGGTTCAACTTCGATTCAGGTTGCCTTTTACCTACGTGTTAAATGAGACGCGAGATCAATTTGGTGGTTTGGAAGTCAGCGTGCTGATTTCTGATAAATTTAAAAGAGTAAAGAAACTCGAATACAACCGATAAATTTGAAATTTTATTATTTCATAGGAGTTCAATATGAAAATCATTTTAAGAGTAATTTTTCTGATATCAATGCTTACTTATATGGCAATTGCCCAGGAAAATGGGAATTCAAGTACACAGAATAAAAATATTACCGTTATACATGGAACCTCGACTGCTGATGGGAAATCAGATGTTAGTGAGAGAATCCTTGAAGAATGTATTACGTCGTTGCCCAAGGCAGGAGAGCTTGAGCCGATAATTGGATCAAACTCTCAATATCTTAAGGAAATCAATGGTGATCCAAACAAAAATGAATTTGTAAAGACATATACGGCTTCTCTCGATATTAATTATTTGCTTTATCAAAAAGTACTTGTGATTGTAGCGACAAGTTCAGTACAGGGACAGGAACCAATTATGAAGGTGATGGAAAAGAGCCTCAAGCAGATGAAACATTTTGAAGCGAATTCTGCAAACGGGGATCTTTTTGCAGGACGCTCTCATCGTCAATACTATTTTTCAACTTCAGATGCGGCTAAAAATGAAGTGATCCGTCAGGCTAATTCCTGGATTAGACAGCAAGCAGCGGTAGTATGCAATAATAAGTAGCACAAGTATTTGTATGAGATAAGATAAAGAGGTATTTTATTGCATTGAGTTATGAAAAGCGATTAAATTGAGAACAAAAACAGGAGGATATATGTTACGGTTTTCTAAAAAATGGCTGTTTTGGGTTTTACCGTTATTTATTATGGGATGTTCCACAAAAGTTGCCCGTGTTCAGAGTGACTCAACTATGGATTTGACTGGTCGATGGAATGATTCCGACTCACGTTTGGTCGCTGATGAGATGATAAAAGATTGCCTGAATCAGCGCTGGATTTTCAAATGGGAATCTGAGAATAAAAGACCTGTTGTAATCGTTGGTAAAATTGAAAATAAGTCACATGAACATATCAGTTCGGAAACATTTGTAAAGGATGTTCAAAGAGCATTACTTAACTCTGGTCGGGTTGATTTTGTTGCTAACAAAAATGAGCGGGATCAGATTCGCGATGAAAAAGGTGATCAGGCTGCAAACTCATCAGCAACAACTGCAAAATCAGCGGGCGAAGAAACAGGGGCTGATCTGATGATGATTGGTACTATCAACACGATTGTTGATCAGGAAGGAAAAAAGGCGGTAGTTTTTTATCAGACAAATCTTGAGCTTGTGGAAATTGAAAGCCATAGGACAGTGTGGATTGGTGAAAAAAAGATTAAAAAATACGTCGAGCGGACAAACATTAAATTTTAATCTCAATAGGTGTAAATAATAATTTTCTAAAGAGAGCTTCAAAGTCGCGGGATTGCTAAAATAGAGCTAAACGTGTGAAGCTTTTTTTGTTGTAAATTGTTCGAATGACTACCTGGGGTAAACAATTGCTTAAATACATGTCAGGAAAAGTGTTTTTTATTTTAGCGCTTATTTTTCTTATGTCATTTAGTTCATGTACTACCAAAAGTACAGCACGTCTTGAAAAACTTGTTAATGCTACAATGAATAACGAATTCCTGCCGGCTATACAGAAAATAAAAAGTAATCCGAAATTGTATGGCAAAAATAGTGAATTACTTTACTATATGGACATAGGAATGCTGTATCATTTTGCAGAAATGTATGATTCAAGCAACAGGTATCTTTTAAATGCTGCGGATATTTATGATCAGCTTTTTTCACGCTCGGTAACCAATGAAGCAGCCGCAGTAGTAATAAATGATAATGTCCGTCCTTACAGAAGTAAACCATATGAGCTGGTGACTATGCATCAGTTTATAGGGTTTAACTATCTGGGAAAAACGAATGTTGAAGATGCGCTTGTAGAGACCAGACGGACGCAGTTGCTTTTTAATGAGTGGGAACGAAAGGCGCGAAAAGAAGAAAAATATACAAACGATCCGATGTTTCACTATGTCTCTTCGATACTTTACGATTCGAAAAGAGAAAACAGTGATGCTATGATATCGCTGTTTAAATCAGTTGAGGCATATAAAAAGGGACCGCTGGCACTTCCTCATCAGATCAATGATTACGCTTATTACATGTTTCAGATGAATAACAGGGAATCTGATTGTAAACTTCTTAATCTTAGCACGACTGTACCAAAAGAGAGTGTGCCCGGAGTTGCTAATGAACAATCTGAAATCATTATTATTGGATATGCAGGGCGGGGACCGGCGCTTGCGGAGAATATGTGGTGGGGAACGTATGTTAAGGATGGTATGCTGATTCTGCATCACAAAGAAGCTAATGGCAAAGAGGCAACAATGGCATTCCCAGCTCCACCGTTACCTGAAGAGGAGTTGGTTAAGGCTGAAAAAGGGGAGAAAACCAAATCAGGAACAACTTTCCATTTAAAAGTGGCATTGCCTGGTGTCAAAAAGTATTCATCGCAAACTGACTGTTTTTCGGTTCATTGTTCGGGTACTGCGCAACCTGCAAAGACTTACATAATAAATGACCTTGAGAAACAGGCTGAAAAGTACCTTGAAGATACAAAAGGTATTACGGTGACACGCACGATCGTACGGGTGGTGCTGAGAACTATCGCGGCAGAAAAAGCAAAAGCAAGAATGCAAAATGAGAATGGACTTGTAAATCTGTTGCTAAATGTCGGAACTGATATTTTAACCGACCAAATGGAAAAGGCGGATACAAGAACCTGCTTTTTACTTCCGAAAACGGTCCAGATTGCTCGCATACCGGTGAAAGCTGGAGGACCTTACTCTGTGGATGTCGCTGCGTTAGACAAGTCTGGAGCAATACTGAGCTCGAAAACATTCAGCGGAATCAGTGTTGGAGACAGTGAGAAAAAGTTTATTTTCTACTCATCTTTCAAATAATCTTTATTAAAACATTTATTGAAAATTAGGAATCATTAATTGTATACTAAGTGACTGCTTTTTTTGAATTGCTCTTTATTAACAACAATATTTTAGGAGGTTTTATGATTAAGAAATTATTGGTTGTCTCGATTGCCGCTTTGGGAATCGGTTTAAACGGTTGCTTGACTGATCCGGAGGAGAGTACTGCTCCATCAATCACTCTACAAAGTATCGGTACGGTAACAGCAGGATCTGGAACTGCAGTAACTGTAACTGGTAAAATTGAAGCTAGCGATTCAATTACAAATGTTACGTATAAAATTTATACTGCTGCAGGAGTTGCAGTAGAGCCATCCAAAATAACAGTTACTGGTACACCAAAAAATAATAAGAAATCGTTAGACATTTCAGTTGCGATACAAGCATTTGCTGGAGCAAAAACAGATGATTATAATTTGAAAATTTCTGCGACAACGGATGTAACTTCTGAGGTAAACTTTCCTTTTCATGTACAAGGAAGTACAACTCCTATAAGTGATTTGACAACTCAAACAGTTTCTCTTGGTGCTCATGACAATGCAACAGTTGGTAGTTCTATTGATTTGGATGCCGGTACGATAATGAAATCTGCAGCTGCGAAATTAGCTAATTCAGGTGTTGATATTGTTTATACATACTCTGAAAGAGTAAATAGCCCTGTTATTATGAACCCTGCGTATGCTAAAACTTCAAGTGGTATTACTGCTTTTGAAACATGGGTTGGACCAAATGCAACTCAATTCCATAAAGTACCTGCCGGTTCTTTTGAAAGTACAACTACAGTAGCAGGTGTACAGGCGCTCTTTGATGCATCACTTGTAGGGGATGGAAGAATAACAGTTGAAGCGAATGATGTGTTAGTCATAAAGACAGATAAAGGTGCTTACATTCTTGTCAAAATGAATACAGTATCATCTAATGCGACAGGTACTGCTACTATTAAGTACGCAAAATAAGTGAGAGCTAATTCAAATTTGAAAAAGCACTGACATAAAATGGTCGGTGCTTTTTTCTATGGTTGATTGATTTATTTTTAGTTATAGCTTTATTTTTTTGATAACCATCGATGTACTACTGTCTCCTACATGTCAATTATGTTCTATCATACATGACAAATTCATGCAAATCTATTGACTATGTTGTTTCAAATATTCTAAATTAGCATTAATTTAAAATTTCAAATAATACCTGATCAGAAAGGCCGTTTCTTTAGTTATGAAAAAGATAATTTTTCCGGTTACCATTTTTTTTGCTTTAAGCTGTTCATTTGCTTTGGATACTACAGGGACTGCAAACAAGTGGAAATACTCTGTCTTAACAAATCTAACTTTGACTCTAAACAGTTACAGTGATAACTGGGATGGAAGTGAATTCAGTGCGATGTCCTGGGGATGGCAGTTTAATGGAACTGCGGAAAAACAATTTACTAAGTGGATATCGGACAAGAACACACTGAAGCTTGCCTTTGGTCAGACAACCTTGCAGGAAAAGAAGGCAAACGGGGAGAAAGAGTGGCAAAAATTTAAAAAATCAAGTGATCTGATCGATTTCGAATCAGTTCTACGTTTCACTTTTCCATCTCTTATCAATCCGTTTATTGGTGCGCGCGCGATTACTCAGTTTGCAGATACCAGGGTTTCGGGGTATTACTGTGAAGGTAATCCTTTGACAATAACAGAGAGTTTCGGAGCTCTATATGACATTATGAAACGTGACAAAGTTATGTGGTCTGCACGTCTGGGTGGTGCTGTTCGTCAATTAATCGACCGAAATGAGTTGCTACCGGATTCAATTAAACCTCTGGATAAGGTAGTGAATGATGGCGGATTGGAGCTTGTTACAGATTTTAAGGCAGCAGCCAGGGATAATCGCATAAGTTATATTTCTCAAATCAAAGTATACGAAGCTCTTTTTAGTAGTAAAGAAGATAAGGTTAAAAATACACCTGCTGAAGACTACTGGCGGTATCCTGATGTCTCATGGGAGAATACAGTTGGTGTGGTTCTGACAAAGTATATCATGCTCAATGTATATGCTCAGCTTTTGTATGATCGCGAAATCGATCGTGATGTTCGGTATAGGGAAACGGTCGGTCTATCACTGACCTATTCAATCGCAAACTAAGCTGATTTTGCATATTGTAAACAAAAATGTCTCTTAAGGAATATTATGAAAAAAGCCAAATCGCAAAGTGTAAATCAACATTCATGGCGATTCTTTCGTGCGGGCGGATTTGATCAGGTCAAGATTGATTCCGGATCGGATTTATTTGAGCTTGAAAATCTTGATCAGAAACTGTGGGTAGCACTTGCTTGTCCCATAGATAATGTGTATTTCGACAATCGTACACTTTCTTTGATAGATACTGATGGAGACAGAAGAATTCGGGCAAATGAGTTAATTGCTGCTATAAAGTGGACTATTTCACTTCTGAAAAAACCAGATGATCTGATTAATTGCTCTGAGTCTCTATCGATCAGTGAGATTAACGAAAACAGTGATGAAGGTAAAAAGCTTATCGCTGCAGCTCGAAATGTGCTTACAGCACTTGGCAAAAATGCTGATGATAAAATTTCTGTAGCAGATACAGTTTCTGTTGAAAAGATCCTCTCTCAGAAGATTTTCAATGGTGATGGCATAATAACCGAAGATGTTTTTGAGAATGATGCAATTGCAAAAAAGATACTTAAGAGTATAATTTCTGTTGCAGGTGCAGAAATAGACCGTTCGGGAAAACCTGGAATTAATCTGGAAAAGGTTGAATACTTTTTTACAAATGCCCGCGGTTTTCTTGAATGGTCTTTAGAACCCCAGAACAATCCTGCTCTTCTGCCGCTTGGGTCTACGACGCTTGAAGGCTTAAAAGTTCTTTTAGAAATTCGCGATAAAATAAACGATTACTTTGCAAGATGTGAAATCGCTGATTTTGATGAGCGTTCAATCAATGCGTTAAATGGTGATGAAAAAGAATTCTCATTAATTGCAGGAAAAATTGTTTCTCAAAACTGTGAAGAAATGATGAATTTGCCATTAGCACGCATCAAGCCGCGTTGTCCACTCTCTCTACAAGAGGATATCAATCCTTTTTGGATTGATAAGATTAGTAAATTTAATCAAATTGTAGTTCAGCCGCTTCTTGGCGACACAGAAAAGCTTGAAAAGAATGACTGGCAAAATATATTAAAAATTTTTGAACCTGTCATCGGCTGGCAAAATAGAAAACCTTCCGCTAATTTAGATTCATTAGATGTTAAAGAAATAAAAGAGATGACTGATCAGGCAGTTTACAAAAAAACTGTTGAAGCTATTGAAAAAGACAATTCGGAAAGGCAGACATTCGAGGCTTTGATCAGTCTTGAGAAACTGGTACGATACAACAGGGATATATACAAGCTGACAACTAATTTTGTAAACTTTCAGGATTTTTATGGGAAAGGCGGACCTGCCATTTTTCAAGCAGGTACACTTTATCTCGATCAGCGAAGCTGTCACTTGTGTATCAAGGTTGAAGATATCAATAAACATAGTGGTATGGCATCAATGGCAGGTACATATCTTGTTTATTGCGAGTGTAAACGACGAGGCGGTCAGGAAAAACAAAACGTTGTCGCTGCTTTTACAAATGGTGATTCTGAAAATCTCATCGTCGGCCGCAATGGCGTCTTTTATGATAGGGCAGGAAATGACTGGGATGCGACAGTTACAAAGATTATTGAGAATCCGATTAGTATCCGCCAGGCCTTCTGGTTACCTTACAAAAATCTGGTAAGGATGATCGAATCTCAGGTCGCCAAAAGAGCTATGAATGCTGAGGCTCATTCAAATTCTAAGTTAGCACGAACCGCAGATACTGCCGCAAACATCGATAAAAGCAAGATAGAACCTGTAACGGTACCCACTAAAAAACTGGATATTGGAATTGTAGCGGCTTTAGGTGTTGCAGCCGGTGCATTGGGAACTTTTTTAGCAACTATTTTGGGCTACGTAACAGGAATTATTAAATTAGGCCCGATTGCAATAATTGGTGCCGTGCTTGGCCTTATTCTACTTATATCTGGACCGTCAATTGTCCTTGCATATATCAAGTTACGGAAACGAAACCTGGGGCCAATTCTCGATGCCGGTGGGTGGGCAATTAATGCAAAAGCAAAAATTAATGTGTCTTTTGGCAATATCCTCACAAAAGTTGCTGCTTTACCTTCGGGAGCCAAACGTGATTTGACCGACATGTATGCTGATAAAAAATCACCATGGCCAAAAGTAATCGGATTTGTAATTATAATCTATTTAGTCTATTCGGGGTTGAATCATTTAGGATTTATTAACGATTGGACAAATGGTCGTATAGGCATTCGAAAAGAACACAATGTAAATTCTTTTATTGTTGAAAAGAAAATGCCTCAGGTCTTGTCACCTGTTATTGATAAATAGTACACAGGATTAAAATAGCTTTCTGGAATGGTGAGTTCCAGATAGCTATACAATCAAATCTTCTCAAGTTTTTTCATTGCATCAGCGATCTCATTTTTATTTCCACCAGCTTTGACATACTTTTTGTAATATTCTTTAGCCTTTTTGTCATTGACAAGTTTCTGGAAATAGATTGTTCCAATATTTCTGAGTGCTTCGATAGGCTGCCCATCACCAATTTTTAAAGACAGATGATATTCAGAAATCGCGTCTTCAAAAGTACCACGATATTCGAGTTCCTGGCCAAGACGGAAGTGGAGCATCGGATCGTTAGGATGATATCCAATACCACGACGCAGTATTGCGATAGCAGCTTTATGGTCTTTTGTTTGGGCATGTACGGATGCAATATACATTTGTATCCATGGATGTTGAGGGTATCGTTTATCGACAAGAGAATAATAGAGTAATGCACTATCGAGGTTCCCCTTTACCTGGAAGGCGGTAGCAAGATCGATGTAGTTTTGCATATTAAGAGAGTCTGCTAAAGAACGATAGAAATTGGTTATAGAGGAATCGATCTGATTGCGTTGAGAGTAAATACGGCCAAAACCACTGTAAATAAGAGGATTCTGAGGAGCGATCCTTAATGCAATTGTGTATGCAATCAGAGCGGATTCAGAATTATTTTCTGTTTCATAGATGATTCCCTGGGCGAGTTGAATCCATGGCGCATCATCTTTCCTGAATCGCTTTTGTAATTTCTGTGCATTTTTTAAATCACCAAATTTGCAATAGGTATAGATTGCTCTATAAATCGCTTCACCAGATGGATCGTTATGATTGATTATTGCATCATAAAACCCTTTTGCTTCCTCGTATTGCATATTATAGGATAATGCATTTCCAAGTTTCAAAGCACGTACCGGATTATAGCCTCCTTTTTCCCAGGACAGGAAATAATTTTTCGATGCATCTTTGAAACGAAAAGATTCAAGGTAAATATCACCAAGAACTTCATATCCTTTTGCAAAGTCGGGATTTAGTTGTAATGCTTTATTGATATTCTTTAAAGCTGATTCCTTCTGATTATTCATTCGAAAAGATTGACTTAACCAATAGAATACATTCGGATCATCGGAGCCAGATTTCAGAGCGGAATCGATTGCCTCCTGCGAGTTAATTTTCATGTTGTTTAGGCTATACAGGTACGACATAAAAGAGTAATATAATGGATTTGACTTATCATATTTTATGGCTTCGCTTACCTCTGTCAAAGCTTCCGAACTGTTTTTCTTTTCATTCATTATGAACGCAAGTTCGAAATGAGACTGCGCGTGCTCAGGTTTTTGCTTGAGCACTTCATTAAGATAATTTTCTGCTTCGCTGTAATTGTTTTTGGATAGGAAATACCGTGCATACTGAAAATTAAGTTCCCAGCTGGAAATCCCGTTTTTAGCTGCTTTGTTAAGGTGAATCAGGCGAAGACTGTCTTTGCCTTGTAACTCATAAACTTGTGCGAGAAGTAAATGCGGACGTGGTTCGGAGGGAAGAAATGCTACTGCATCAAGTAAATATGATAACGCCTTATCGATATTGTGTTCATCTAAATAAACCGAACCAAGTTCGACTTTTATATCATATCGCTTCGGATCAAGGGTAATCCATTCTTTAAGAATCGATGTAAGAGTGGACGTTTCATTGAGATTACGATAGCAACGGGCAGATAACTCGATGATAGTGAGATCGTTTGGCTTTACCTTTTTTGCATGTCCAAGAGGAATAATTGCTTTTTTATAATTACCGGATTCAACATAAGATTTTCCCAACAGCAGATTCGATTCATAATCGTTTGGGGTAATCAGGAGAGCATTATCAAAAGAATTGATTGCATCAGTATACTGACTTAAAGAGAAATATATTTTCCCCAGTTCTTTCCAGGCAGTAATATCTTTTGGACTTTTTTCAAGATACGTACGATACATCGAAATGGCTTTACTATGGTTATCCCGGGCGGAATAGGTCTGGGCAACCATTTTAAAGAATTGAGATTTTGCTTCCGGAGATTGCAATGCAGCTTCCAGTACATCCTGAGCCTGCTTCCAGAATGATTTGCTCATGTAAAGTATTGCGAGGCGTTCATGATTTCTCAAGTCTTCAGGAAACAGTTTTCTTGTTTGTTCATATCGATCTATTGCTTTCTCTGGCATTTTCTGAGACTCATATAGTTGACCGAGGTGAAATGAATAGGTACTGAAATCTTTATCTTTAGGCCGCAGTTTCAGGAATTGCTCATACATGTCGATTGATTTCGCAATATTATTGGTTTTTTCATAGGCCACTGCAGAAACTTTTATAGCAGTACTGTTTTGTTTCTCAGATGACAAAATGTATTCCAGAAGTGACAGTGATCCCTTGTAATCTCCTGTCTGACAACGTGAATCCGCAAGTAATAGAAGAGTTTTTTTATCATTTATCGTGTTAGGAGTAACATTTTTCAAAAGAGTGCACACAAGCGGGTAATTTTTCGAATCGTACTCAAGTGCTGCGTAGTTTGAATTTACATGTGGATCACTGAATCCTTTGCTTAAGAAAAGCATATATGCTGCGATTGCTTTGCCTGAGAGGTTATTTTTTCTATACAAATCTCCGGCTTTAGCTAACAGGTGAGCATATTTTGAATTGTTAATTGAGAAAAGCTGGATATAATATTCAGCACCTGCGCTTTCGTTACCCAGATTGATTTCTGAAAGGGCGCATTTTTCTATTGCTTCTTCAAGCTTTGAATCCAGAGCTATAGCCTTTTCAAAATAATCAATTGCTTTTTTGTATTTTTTGTCTAAATAGAATTCATTTCCTATGGAGTACAAGAGGTCCGGTTTTGCTTTACCAAATTTAAAAGCTTCTTTCAGCAGGTCCTCTGCATGATCGAGATCTCTGTTTTTTAACATAATCAGAGCGATATAATAACGAGCTTCAGGGTGTTCAGGGGAGATCCGGAGGAGTCTTTTATACTCCAAAGAACTTTGTGCAAAAGAGCCCATTGTAAATTGGAGACGTGCGATTCTTTCCTGTAAAGAAGGATTATTACCGTGAAGTTCACGTTCTTTGAGATAATTGTTAAGAGCCTCTTTGTTTTTTCCACTGATTTGGTATGCGTCACCAAGAAGGCTGTAAGCGGTTTTAACCTGACTGCGGGAAATAATGGATTTCGATAATTTCTGGGCAGATGCAGCATCTTTTTTCAAAATGTAAACACGAACGATAGCTAAATTACAATCAGTTTTATCATTAGTGAGATCTGCCGCTTTTTGTAAGCAGGTTAGTGCTCGATCAGCCTGGTTTGTTTTTTCGTACGATTTACCAAGAGCTAAAAGCACATCATAATCATTTTGCGTTGTTTTCAGGTAGAAAACCAATGGATTGATTGCTGCTTGAAAATTACTGTTTGAAAATTCCATCAATCCAAGGTTTTTATTGAAAACAGGAGAGCTTACAAAAACGGAAGAATAGCTTTTGAGCAGTACAAGTGCTTCCTGAGGATTACCGGCATTCTCCATTGATTTTGATGTTTTAAGAAGAAGGTTTAAATCACTCTTATTTATTTTTAGTGCTCTTTTATACCAGATTACTGCATCAGTATGCTTGGTTAATTTTGTAAGCGCATCACCTGCATACTCTGATAGAACTGCGTCATTGGGATTAAGAATCGATGCTTTTCGAAGTGCATTATAGGCGGCATCGGTTCTTCCCATAGCAAGTAAGCATCTTCCTCTCTCAAAGTGTCCATAACCATTTGATGAATCAGCCTTGATAAGAGCTTCTGCATAGGGCAAACCTGAACTGTATTTAGCATCATTGTTATAATATCGAGCGCAAAACAACAGTGCTTCCGAGTGCTCTGGATTAATCTGCAGTATTTGATAATAGGATTTAAACGCGCTGGTATTTTGTTTAAGTATTTCTAAAACTCTCGCTTTTTCGCATAAGTAGGGAACGGTCTTTAGTTCCATCTGATCAAATTTGGCGACTACTCCGTAAGCTTCATTAATTTTTCCTGATTTTCGATAAGATTCTGACAATGGAATATATAAATCGGTGTGAAGAGGAGTAAGATCAAGAAGTTCCTTTAGGTACTTGGCAGCTTTATCAAATTGACCTGCTTTCATCATGGCTTCGCTGCAAGGATAGTGAGCGATAAGAATTGTAGGGTCTTTCAGAATACATTTTTCATATTCATTTGCTAATTTGGTAATCTCTGGGGGATTTGGTCTGGATTGGGAATACAAAATTTCGCCAAATTGCCTGATAGATTTAAAATTTGAGCCAGCGATAGAGATCTGGAAAAATCTTTTGCTCTGGTCGGATAAGGAGCAATTAATTACAGAAAACAACTCTATCAAAAGAGAATCGATACTACGAGGAATCTGCTCGAAAGAAATTTCTTTCTCCACAGATGCAATAGAAGTTCGTGCCTGAACAGAAACAACATCGATATAAAAGGTAACAGTTTTGTTTTTGTTGATTTCGAATTGTGGTATAAGAATATGAGCATAATTGTTTTGTTGAGCAAAAGAGTAATAGGTTTTTTCAGAGTTAGGAATGTAGGAGGCCATAGATGGCACATATTTATAGAGAGAGTCATGAGGTGCCACTGATAGTTCTTTAAGGGGTTCGAGGCGAAATCTCAGGTAGAGATCAAAGAAGGCAACGGCCCACTTATTTTTATCTTTTTGAAGAGAGTTATCCAGAGGAAGAGCAGGTACGAGTGAAAATGAAGAAGGAGAAACCCTTTTAGGAGAAGCCAAAAGGGACAAAGAGAAGAGAAGGATAAGTGAAGAGATGGATAGTATGCGCATAAAAAGAGCTCTCGGTTTAGTTAATCGATTAAGTGCCTAAATTTATGATAACAATGGGATTCGATAAAATCAAGCGAAAATGGAGGCGGGAGAGTGAGAGGAGGAGGTTTCCCATTTTGAGAAGCAGTCTTTTTTAAAAAGGAAGAATAGTTATTAGCAAAAATGAGAATTGTGGGATAAAAGGATGGGATAAGGGGGGCAAAAAAGGGCATGCATATTGCTGAATTACAATCCGGATAGATATAAAAAAAATGGAACGGATTTTGCAAGATAAAAAGTTCTTTTTTTAATAGAGACAGGATCTGTCCTTCTCGCACAAATTCAATTTTTCACCTTTTCAAAGGAAGTTGTATGTCTCAGAAGCTTTACATTGGTAACCTACCTTACAGAACAACAGAATTAGATGTACGTAAATTTTTTTCCAAATACGAACCGATTCACTCGGTTGCATTGATTAATGATCGAGAGACTGGACGGCCGAGGGGCTTTGGGTTTATCGAGTTAGAGGATGCGTATGTGGATACCGTGATAACTGAATTAAGTGATGCAAACTTTGGGGGAAGAAATCTGCGTATAAGTAAAGCAAGGGATAGGGGAGATAGTCTTCAGCAAAACCAGATGGCTACTCAATATTCCAGAGTTTAACATCCCTGAATGATCTACTTGCCTGGTAATAATCAGGGTAAAGGTCCTCATTAATAGAAAAATAAATCCCTATTTTCTATAATTGGAAAAAAGGGGGAATGCTCCATGAGTGTTTCCCTTTTTTTTTGTAAATACTCTTTTGGCATTTTGCTTGCACTCCAATAAGCAGGGGAGGGCGCATAATGTGGTGGAAATGGTTTCCTTGGAAATTTATTTTAAAAAAAGTAGCTCGGGCACAGGGGTTTATTGACCCTATAACGCTTTTGTCGAAATTCAACCAGTTTGCGCAACCATCAGAGGTTTGGGCGCCTGTTGAACTGATGAGAGCTGGAGCTGTTTTTCATGCGAGGGGTCTAATTAACAGTGCGGTAATACAGCACAATCTCGATTGGGTGTGGCCATACTGGGCGGAACGTCAATTTGATCCTCTTGACCGATCTTTCATACCGCGAGCATTCTCTATAACCCATATTAACCTCACTCATCGTAACTGGACAGCGGTAGGAATTCCTGGTATTTTCGATTTACCAATTGTCGATGCCAGGGGGCTTTTGATGCCGTTTTTTGACAGTTGGTCAATCGATGCGTGGGTTATCTTAAATAACAACGTTCAACTGATTCCTTCCCGTTTGCCTAATGGCGAACAGAAGTTATTGACCGATTCCAATATTCAAGTGATAAGCAGCTTCTCAGAAAAAAACATTTCGCTCCAATCCACTATCGAAATGCAGTTAAATAACGGAATTCCTTATTGTCAGCTCAAATTGAACGCTAAAGTCCCCTCAAAGGGGCTGCTGGTCATTTCCTTGCGTCCTTACAATCCCGAGGGGGTAAGTTTTGTGCATCAGATTCAATCTTTGCAATCTGAAAAAGGCTGGCTCGTAAACAATAAACATTTCGTGTTCTTTGATAAATTACCTGCCTTTACAAGATTTTCTGATTACAAGCATGGTGATGTGTTTCATTGGATTCATTCAACTGCTCCGGTATATCAAAAAAATGTAAACTGTGAAGTTGGACTGGCTACCGCTATAGCAGCTTTCGAGTGTTCCTCAAAAGACCCTGCAGCTGTTAAAGTGAATATTCCCTTAACTGAAAATAAAAAACATAATTTGAATCCTAATATTACTGCTAATGAACTCTGGAAAGAAAATCTAATCGGCTCAGCCCAATGCAATCTGAACTACAAACGATTTGGAGAATTATTCAATATAGCTCTTTATTCTACGATTATCCATACTCCTAAGGAATCTTATGCAGGGCCTTACACTTACAGAAGGTTTTGGTTTCGGGATGCAGCTTTTATCATAAGTGCTTTACTTTGTGCTGAATTACCTAAACGTGCACTGCATATTGTCGAAACTTTTTTTGAACGTCAAACCTCTGATGGGTATTTTCTTTCACAGGAAGGCGAATGGGATTCTAATGGGCAAGCGTTGTGGTCGATAAACAGGTACATGAAAATGGCAAATGATTCAGATCACATAGAGTGGTATGAGCCAGTTAGTAAGGCGTGCCAATGGATTATTAAAAAAAGAAAAATTCAGTCAGACAAACCACTTGTCAATGGCCTTTTACCTCCCGGATTTAGTGCAGAACACCTCGGGCCAAACGATTATTACTACTGGGACAATTTCTGGTGTATTGCAGGTTTAAAAGCGGCTGTTGAAATGATGACCACCTGGAATAGGACTTCACTGATTCATATTATAGAAAAAGAGATTGATGATTGGCTAAAGTCTATTGACCAAAGTCTAAGTCATGCTGCGGGACCCTTGCGTCGGCCGATAATGCCAGCTTCACCTTTCCGTCGTCCAGACAGCGGTTCTGTAGGTTCGCTTGCTGTTGGATATCCTTTACAAATATGGAGCCCGACTGACGAGCGGTTACTTTTGACTGCTGATTACCTTTTCCAAAACTGTTGTATTGATAATGCATTCTATCATAATATCAGTCATTCAGGTATCAATCCCTATTTAACGCTTCACATTGCGGAGGTGTTTTTAAGGGCTTCTGATCAAAAATTTCTGGATTTAGCCGAATCGATTGCATCGCTGGCTTCACCGACAGGACAGTGGCCTGAAGCAATTCATCCCCAATTGAAAAGCGGCTGCATGGGTGATGGACAGCATATTTGGGCTGCCGCGGAGTGGATAATTTTTGTGCGCAACTGTTTTGTGCGGGAAGAAAACAATTCTCTGATTTTGTGTCAAGGCTTTTGTGAAAAGGTAATCACCTCTGTAAAAGAAGCTCATTTTGGTTATACGTTAACAAAATTCGGATCGGTAAAGGTATCTTTGAAACTGCTAAAAGATAGCATTCATGTTGAATGGGATGGAAAATGGTTTACTGGTGAACCCCAAATAATAATAAATATCCCCGGAACTCAATCAATAATAGCAGAAAAAAACCAAACTCAATGTGATATTCCTTACAAGAAAGTAACTGAATGAACATTCTCCTTATGACCAATACGTATCTTCCTTTTATTGGCGGGGTAGAACGATCAGTCGAAATTTTTTCAAGTGAATATCTTCGGTTAGGACATAATGTCTTGATTGTCGCTCCAACATATGAAAATGTTCAAAAAACTGAAAAAAACGTAATTAGAGTTCCTGCTTTGCAAAAGTTTAACGGCACTGATTTTTCCGTTCAATTACCTGTTCCAGGATTACTTAATTCCGCTCTTAATGATTTTAAACCCCAGATAGTTCATTCCCAGCACCCATTTATGCTTGGTGATTCGGCTTTACGAATCGCTGCGCAATATCGAATTCCAATAGTTTACACATTCCACACTTATTATGAATCCTATACACATTATGTACCGGGGAATTCGCCTGCTCTAAAGAGGTTTGTCATTGCATTAGTTACAGGTTACGCTAATTTGTGCGATCATGTTTTTGCTCCAAGCACAAGTGTAGCATCTGAATTAAAAAAAAGGGGAGTTGAAGCACAAATTGATATTGTCCCAACAGGAATCGAAGTAGATCAGTTTCAAAAGGGGGATGGAAGACTTTTCAGAAAGATTTGTAAAATACCTGAAAATGCTTTTGTTATTGGGTTTGTCAGTAGAATTGCGCCAGAGAAAAACGTGTACTTTTTAGCTAAAGCTATTTATCAATTTATGCAGAGTAATGATTCGGTTCATTTTATTGTGGCTGGTACGGGGCCATCAGCGGATGATGTATGTAAAATATTCGAAGGTGATGTTTCGCTTTCAAATAGATTCCATTATAAGGGGTTGATTACTGGTCAGGATTTAGTAGATGTCTATCACTCGATGGATATTTTTGTGTTCGCATCAAAAACAGAAACTCAAGGATTAGTAATCGCAGAAGCTATGGCTGCAGGATTACCAGTAATCGCTCTTGATAGTCCGGCTATTGGTGACGTAGTTCAGGATAATATTAATGGAAAACTTCTACAGTCAGAAAATGTATTTGAGTACTGTAAAGCTCTGAAATGGTTTATGGAATTAAGTGATGGAAAAATTAAAAAGATGAAGCAATCGGCTATCAATACTGCTAACTTGTTTTCAAAGCTAAATTGTGCACAAAAAGCCTTGTCAATTTATTCATCGTTGCTTACTAAAAAAGTTCAGGAAAAAAATCGTACTGATAGTGGTTGGGCAAAGGCAATACGTCTATTTAAGGCAGAATTTGAATTGATAAAGAACATGACAAAAGCTACGGGCGCTGCTATCAATGATAGTAATAATATCAGTGATGCCTGAATTCAGCGTAGTTCAAATGTTATTAACCAGGGCCTCATTAAGTTACCATTATGAATAGATTGTGTATAAAAGTTTTTAATATTAAAATACATTTTGATAATTATTATTTCTTTTCGATAATTCTTATATCAGCATTGTGTGCACAATTTATTCTGCCATATTACTATAAACAAATGTCAATAGTCCACTGCTGGATTAGTTCATCTGTAGCCTTTCTTACATTTTCTTTTTTCGTTTTTTTTAGAGAGATTATCAGAGCCCTTTATTGTAAGAAGATGGGGTTTACGGTTAAAAAATATACTTTATTTTTATTCGGGAGTGATCAAGAAATTTATGAAGGAAATTTCAGAAATTTATTCACTGCTCTTTCCGGTATTTATGGACTTTTATTCACAGCTGCATCTGTTTTTACACTCTATCTATTTAATTTGCATGTAGGAAAGATCAGTTTGTCTATTGATTTGAAGTTATCAGTAAAAATTGTATTAGTAATCAATTTTTGTATGGGGCTAGTAAATCTATTACCGATTTATACACTTGACAGTGGAAGAGTACTAAAGGGATTACTTCTCGTTACTTGCAAAAACGAGTTTTGGTCGCGAAAAACTATGGTAATTTCAGGAAATTTTTTGTGCATGCTAATAATGCTTTTAGGATTGATAATGTGTTTTCGCGGAATGATTGTCGGTGGAATCGGTACAGTATTAATTGGTGAATCACTGAGGAGATCACTTTTTGTAAGCGGTATGAATGTATTACTGAATAAAACGGTTGAGCAAATAAAAATAAATAGTAGCTTATATGGGAGGGTGTATTCAGCCCTGGATAACCAATCTCTCAAAGCAGAAAGAGAAAGAAATATTTTTTGTTTTGAGAACAAATTCAACAATGCATACAGTGACCGAAATAGTTTTGTAAATGCGATGTCAAATCAAAAGGTAAAAGAAATACCATTATGTAACCAAAAGTATATTACAATGGAAGGGTTGGCTTGTGGTAATTCAATGTTACTGTCTACTGAAAAAACTATTGAAATCGTAAAAATCCTTTACCTTATGCACAGTACTGGAAAAAAAGTTTGCTTTGTGCAAAATTCAACTGATTCTGATTATAGAGCAGGTGTGATTACAATAGATACAATTATTCATTACATACTAAAAAGAGTATTTACATAGGTGAGGAGTTTGTTTTTGTGCAGAATTTGACAATTATTTCAAATTTTTAAGAAAAGAGAGATACGCCAGATTGCTTTTCATCCAACTATGGATTATTGATTTGCCAATTATTTTCATAAACACAGGATAATAGTTTTGGCGAAAAAGAGAGTAGCTTTGTTTATGCTTTAAAAAGACATTCATACTAGTCAAAATGCTGTCTTTAATTGCATTTGAGTATGAATAAAAAGATTTAAAGCACTTGATCATTCCATTTTGAAGTTCAATGGCACTCATCTGTTTAGGATGAAAAACGACATGAAGGCCATCATAAAGACTCCAGTTCTTATGAATCAACCTCCCATGTTTTTCAAATGAATCAAAAACTTCGGTTCCAGGTAAAGGAGTAAGCACACTATACTGTACGTAATTTAGCTTGTTTTTTCTACAGAAATCTGAAGTAGCACTGAAAATCTCGTTTGTATCGGGATCATTTCCTAACATAAACATTCCATGTACCTGGATTCCTTCTTTTTTAAATATTGAAATAGCTTTATGGATGTCTTGCAAATTTTGGTTTTTGTGCATGACCTGAAGGCTTGAGGGGTTAATGGATTCAAAGCCAATGAATACTATTCTGCAGCCCGCTCTATACATTTTACGGACAAGAGAGATATCCTTTGCAGTATCGACTCTTACTTGAGCAGTCCAGGGTATGGAGAAATTATAGGAAATCATTTTATCGAACAGAGAATGGCTTCTTGAGGGGTGAGCGGTAAAGTTATCATCGACGAAGAAAATCCAGCCCTTTTTATACTGCATAATTTCATCGAGAACACGTTCAATACTTTGAGTTCTATAATCTCTGCCAAACATTTTAGTGACGGAACAGAAATTACAGTGGTAAGGACATCCACGAGAGGTCATAACAGGCCAGACATTTATGAAATGAGAGTTTTTAACTAAAGAGAAATCTGGAATAGGAATAGTGTCAAGGTCATCCAGGGGTTTTCCTTGAATAATGGGATTTTTGATATTGTTATTGAGGATGTCGATAAAAATAGAATCAGCTTCACCGCATACAATCTGGTCACTATCGGAGTCAAAATCCGAGGGAAGCATGCTTGCATGAATTCCTCCGAAAATAACACGTGAATGGAGGTTGTGCTGTTTTCGAATTTGTTTGTATTGGAAGGCAATTTCTTTTCCCCGCTCGACAGTAGCAGTTATGCAGCTAAGGCAGAGAATATCGGTTTCGAGTAGTTCGGCAGGAGAGATTTTTCTCTTAAGTATATTTTCATTGTAAATTTGAACATCAAAGCCTTCTTTTTTAGCGGTAGTTGCTAAGAAGACAGGGCCTAAAAGAGGGATGTTCATAAATTTTGCAAAAACGTTAGAAGGAGCTCCCATAGGTTCTACAAACCGCACCTTCTGTTTTGACATTACTGAGCCTCCTGGCGATCTGTTGATTCTATCTTCGAAGAAAAATTGTTGCAATAGCTATTCCAAACGTTTCCTAATAATCTGGAACATCCATTGCTCAAAACAATTAATAGCATGGCACTTGGCATTTTAAAATAGTAGAGGATATCAAATGTTAAATAGAATAAATCTCTGCTGTTTTCAAAAGGTAAATAAGTTATCAGTGTACAAAAACGATTCATTTTCTTTAAAGCCAAAAATAATCACAGTCATATCTGATTACATTTTTCCCATAGGTGAAATGTGATTAAAAAAGATGAAATAAAAAAAACAGATATTTCCAGTTCAGTTGATAATCATCTGTGGTTTAAGGATGCGATTGTCTATCAATTGCATATCCGCGCGTTCAAAGATAGTAACGCAGACGGAATAGGTGATTTTAATGGACTTACCCAGAAATTGGATTACTTACAGGGATTGGGAGTAACGGCAATCTGGTTACTCCCATTTTATCCATCACCGTTAAAAGATGATGGATATGATATATCCGATTATCTCAATATCAATCCTGATTATGGTTCTTTGAAGGATTTCAAGCAATTATTGAAGGAAGCACACAATCGGGGAATAAAAGTAATTGCAGAATTAGTGTTAAATCATACTTCATCAGAGCATGCCTGGTTTCAGCGCAGCCGGCGAGCCCCAAAGAATTCACCGATTAGAGATTTGTATGTATGGAGTGATCAACCTGAAAAATACAAAGATGCGCGGATCATTTTTAAAGATTTTGAAGATTCAAACTGGAGCTGGGATCCGGTTGCGAAATCATATTTTTGGCACCGGTTCTATTCTCATCAGCCGGACCTTAACTTTGAAAGTGAAGATGTGCACAAGGCTCTATTCAGAGTAATTGATTTTTGGTTTTCTCTGGGCATTGATGGTTTGCGGTTAGATGCGGTTCCGTATCTTTTTGAAAAAGAGGGCACCAATTGTGAAAATCTTAAAGAAACACATGACTTTTTAAAAAAATTGCGAGCTCATGTAGATTCTCATTTCCAAGATAAAATGTTACTAGCGGAAGCCAATCAGTGGCCCGAGGATGCTGTATCTTATATGGGAAATGGTGATGAGTGTCACATGGCATTCCATTTTCCATTGATGCCAAGGATGTTCATGTCGATTCAGATGGAGGATAATTTTCCGATTCTTGATATTTTAAAGTCAACCCCCGATATTCCCATTAATTGTCAATGGGCAGTGTTTCTGCGAAATCATGATGAATTGACATTAGAAATGGTGACTGATGAAGAACGTGATTATATGTATCGGGTTTATGCAAAGGATACTCAGGCAAAAATTAATCTGGGCATAAGACGTCGTCTTGCACCATTATTGGCAAATAATCGCCGAAAAATAGAACTTATGAACATTCTACTGTTTTCAATGCCTGGTACTCCGATAATCTACTATGGAGATGAGATCGGAATGGGAGATAATTACTATCTGGGTGACAGAAATGGTGTGCGTACTCCCATGCAATGGAGTTCCGATAAGAATGGCGGGTTCTCTGATGCCCATCCTCATCGTCTTTATTTACCTGTGATAATTGACCCGGAATATCATTACGAATCGTTAAATGTACAGAATCAGGATACCAGCTTTTCATCTCTTCTATGGTGGATGCGTACGGTGATTTCAATGCGCAAGCGTTTCCTGGCATTCAGTAGAGGTACTTTTGAATTTATAGTTGTTGATAACCCTAAAGTGATTGCTTTCATAAGAAAGTATGAAGACGAACAACTTTTAATAATCGTCAATTTGTCCAGGTTTAGTCAAGTTGCAGAGCTTACATTGAGTAAATATGAAGGATTATTCCCCGAAGAGATTTTTGGTAGAAGCAAATTTCCTGAAATTCATGAAACCCCTTATTTGATTACTATTGGATCATACGGATATTATTGGCTTCAATTAAAGAAAAGTCAAAAGGAGATTACTCCCACAAAACAAAAGCCTATGAGGTTTACTGTTAAAAATTCCTGGGAAGAGGTTTTTTCCGGAACTCTGCTTCGTGAAATGGAGGAAAAGGTTCTTCCAGCTTATCTGATAAGATGTCGGTGGTTTGGAGCGAAAGCAAAGAGAATAAATAAAGTCGTTGTAATGGAATCTTTAAGAATATTTGAAAGTGATTCAAATTCATCATTGTTAATTTTAAGAGTTGAGTATTTGGAAGGTGGTGAAGATCTGTATTTACTACCGGTATCCTTTGATGTAAAAGGAATACAACAGGAAAGTGAGATAATTACTGGTTCAGTGTTAGCATATGTAAATGTAGGCTCGTCAGAAGGAATTCTTTTTGATGGGACTCATAATGAGGCAGTGCATCGGGCATTATTACAGATGATTATTTCGAGGGGGAAAATTTCCGGGGAGCATGGCGAATTGTATGGTTTACCTGGAAAGAAATTAAAACCTATTTTGGACACAATTAATGAGCCAATTATCTCAAAGCCGTTAAAACTAGAGCAAAGTAATTCATCCATTATTTATAATGATGCTTTTATTCTTAAGTTGTACAGGCGCCTTGAGGAGGGGACAAATCCTGAACTCGATGTGTTAAGGTTCATTGATGAGATGACAGGGTATGAGAATATCCCGCCTTTTGCAGGGTCTCTGGAGTATAGTGATAAGTCTGGGGCAAAAATGACTGCTGGTATTCTTCAAGGGTTTGTTGAAAATAGTGGAAATGCTTGGAACTACTTTATAGATATGATCACTCGTTATTTCGAATCGATCTTATCAAACCAGACAAATGTAACTGGTTTTAAAAAAGATAAACTTGTAGAGGAGATGGGAGTAGATGATCTTGAAAGTTCGGAAAACCTGATTGAAGAGTTTTTTATTGAGATGGTTGCTTTACTTGGTAAAAGAACCGCAGAGTTACATTGTGCATTAAGTACAAGAACCGATCAAGCTGATTTCAAGCCTGAGAAATTTTCTCAATTATCAGCGTTCTTTATATCAGTCATTTCAGGGCACTGTTAATCGTGTATTTCGTCTTCTTGAAGAAGGCAATCGTATATAGTAAAAAATTCAGACATGAGGCAAAAGAAATTCTTGAGTCTGAAAAAATTATACTTGATAAAATGAAGCAAATAGTCAGAAAGAAGATCGATGCTACAAAAATTAGAATTCATGGAGATTTTCATCTGGGACAAGTTTTATATACTGGTAAAGATTTCGTTATACTTGATTTTGAAGGTGAACCGGCAAGGCCATTATCAGAACGAAAATTGAAGCGATCTCCATTCAGAGATGTTGCCGGTATGCTTAGATCATTCCATTATGTTGCGTTTACGCCACTTATGATTAATTCGACTTTTCCTCAAAACGATACTCAACAGTTACAGCGAATGATTGATCCCTGGTATCAGCATGTTTGCAGGGTTTATATGAAAGCATATCTTGAAAATGTAGGAGGGGCGGATTTTGTTCCAAACAATAAAGATGACATCAGAATTTTACTTGACACATTTCTCTTTGAAAAGGCAGTGTATGAGCTTAATTACGAAATGAACAACAGACCCGAATGGATAATTATTCCAATTCAGGGCATTAAAAGTTTGCTTGAATCAAAAACAAAGTATATTGATTAGTCATTACGATATATATTAAAATAAGTGTTTATGTCAAGTAGTTTAAGATGATACTATTTTGATTAAAATAGCTCAGGAATAGGAATAATATCCAACTACAATCAATAAAAAATGGTAAAAAGATGAAAATCGGTGCACATTATTTACAAAGTGGCCTAACCAGGTTTACTGTATGGGCTCCCCGCTGTATAAGTGTCTCACTTAAGGTCATTTATCCGGAAGATACTTTAATTCCAATGAAAGCTGATGAGTATGGATATTGGAATGTCGAAGCACCTGTAAAGCCTGGTTCAAGGTATTTTTACCGTTTAAATTCCACTGTCGATCGTCCTGATCCTGCTTCCCGATTTCAGTCACAGGGAGTACATGGGCCATCAGAGGTGATTTCAAATGATTTCTCATGGAATGACAGTGGATGGACAGGAATTGCACTTGAAAAATATATTATTTACGAATTGCACATAGGGACATTTACAAAGGAAGGTACTTTTGAAGGTGTTGAAAAAAGAATCAAATATCTCAAAGAACTTGGGATTACAGCAATTGAAATGATGCCTGTTGCACAATTTCCTGGGGAGCGAAACTGGGGATATGATGGAGCATATCATTTTGCGGTACAAAATTCCTATGGAGGTGCTAATGGATTAAAACGATTTGTCGATGAGTGTCACAAGAAGGGCTATCGGTTGTACTGGATGTTGTGTATAATCATTTCGGGCCAGAAGGAACATATGTCAATGAGTATGGATTCTACTTTACGGAAAAATACCATACACCATGGGGTGCAGCGATTAACTTTGATGATTCCTGGAGTGATGGGGCAGGAATTATTTTTTCGAGAATGCTATAGAGTGGTTTGAGGATTACCATATCGACGCATTCAGACTTGATGCGATACATGGAATATTTGATTTTGGGGGTAATCATTTTCTCCGTGAGCTGGCTGAAAAGACTGAACAATTTTCAATTCAAAGTGGCAGGAAAAGATTTTTAATTGCAGAAAGTGATTTGAATGATGTTCGCGTTATAATTCCGTATGAGTTAAATGGATATGGACTAGATGCGCAGTGGAATGATGATTTTCATCACGCAATTATTTCACTGGTAACTGGCGAACGGAAAAGTTACTATGGCGATTTCGGTTCAATTGATCATCTGGAAAAAGCCTATAATGATGGGTTTGTTTATTCCTGGGATTATTCCGAAAATCGTAAACGTCACCACGGGACATCATCTGATAATATTCCAGGTAAGCAATTTATTGTTTGTTTGCAGAATCATGATCAGGTCGGTAATCGGTTATTGGGAGAGAGGGTATCACATCTTATACCGGATAGTGCTTTAAAGTTAATTGCTGGAGCACTATTTATAGCGCCTTACATACCTTTGGTCTTCATGGGTGAAGAGTTTGCGGCAGATACACCTTTTATGTATTTCATTAGTCATGGTGATGAAAAGCTGGTACAGGCTGTTCGTGAAGGGCGGGCAAGGGAATTCGCAGATATGCATGGTAACCAACAGGCACCAGATCCACAAACTAAAGATGTATTTAATAAATGCAAGATTGACTGGGATTCTGTTCAAAAGCCGGAGCACAGAATAATTCTTGAGTTTTACAAAAAAATGATCAGTATGCGAAAAGATAATAGCCTGTTATCAAAACTATCCCGGAAAAGTCTTCACGCAAATGCGATTCGTGACAAGAATGTATTAATAGTTGAGCGGGAGAATAGCGAAAAAAAATTGATAGCAATTATGAATTTCAATAACAGTATTGTTACTTTAGAATCAGGAGTTATTAATTTTTCAGGGAAGAAAATCATTGATTCATCAGAAGAGATATGGAACGGAAAGGGTACGAAGATGCCGTCGATGGTATATCAATCTACTGAATATCAACTATCTCCTTATCAATTTATTTTATATGAAAGCAGTACTATTTAGATTACATCAGATAATTGGATTATGAATTTTGTTTCCATTATCTAAAGGAATTATTACAGGATTCAAAAAGACTGCTTTTATCAGGACTTTCTGCCCAATTGTGAATGTATGTGGTTCAGTAATTCTTACTTTCGATTCTGCTCGGGTATTACCAATATGTAAGATGATATCTTGCGAATCAAGAATATCATGAATTGTCCCTATAATGTGCAGATCAGAGCTAATTTGTTCTGTAAATAAATGAATAGATTCACATTTTACACTTTGTCCAATTGTAAAATGGGCCACCTGAGTCGATAGCTTTAAAACTTCTCTGATATCGTGTGATACAATGATAGTTGTTAGATGGAAAGTATGATGAATATCAGAAATCAAATTTTGCAAATGTTCTCTAAGCTCATTATCGAGAGCTGATAGCGGCTCATCAAGAAGTAATAGTTCAGGTGATCTAACCAAAGCCCTGGCAAGCGCGACACGTTGACATTGCCCTCCTGATAGTTGTGAAGGTTTGAAGTTCTGCAACATTTTCAAATTCATCATTTCCAAAATAGAATCGATCATTTTGGAATTTTTAGGAGCCGCGAATTCAAGATTTTTCCGCACAGACATGGTTGGGAAGAGAGCATAATCCTGGAAAACAAGACCTATATTTCGTTTGTGGGCAGGAATATTAATTCGTTTACCAGAATTAAACCAGGTTTGGCCATTGATGATAATTTCTCCTTTATCTGGTTTAGTCAATCCTGCAAGCATACGGAGAGTTGTTGTCTTTCCCGCTCCGGATGCACCGTAAAATGCATAGAAATCATTTTTATTGATAGTCATATTTACATGAAGAGGTATTTTCCCCTTTGAGGTAAACAGATTTTTTTCAACATTAATAGTAATCATAATTAAAAGGTATCTTTCTGTTTAACACAAAAAGTAGTAACAACGATAAGAATGCACTAAAGGTGATTACGGCAGCATAGTGATGAGCAAGTACATATTCAAGAGATTCGACATGGTCATAGAGTGCTATTGAAGCAGTTAGTGTTTTCCCGGGGATTTTGCCACCGATCATGAGTACAAGTCCGAATTCTCCGAAAGTATGAATAAAAGTCATTATGATTCCGATCAATAGAGAAGGCCTTATCGATGGAATTAACACATGGAATAATGTCTGAAATTCGTTTTTACCAAGTGAAAAAGAGGCCTCTCTGAGAGAAGATGGGAGACTTTCGAATCCAGCAATGATCGGGTTGATCATAAATGGAGCGCTTGCAACTACCGATGCGACTACAAGTCCCTGAAATGTAAATACAAGCCGAAAATGAAAAATGTTTTCAATAAAATTTCCAACGGGAGAAGCTGGGCTAAAAAGTATTAAAAAATAAAAGCCGAGAACTGAAGGAGGAATAACAAGAGGGAGCAGAAGAGTTGAACGGATAGACATTTTCAGAAAGGAATTTGAAGTAGATAACCAATAAGAAATCGGAATTCCTAGAAATGTCAAAATTATAGTGCAAAGCAATGCGAGCTTTAAACTTAAAAATAAAGGGGTATAATTGATCTCCATAATTATCTCAGAAGTATAGAAGTTGATTTTACCATACAAATTACTTCAATGCCGATTGAGAGGTCCAAAGAACGTGCTGAGCTGCTTGTGATAACAGAAGATATAGAAAACCCATGGCAATTAGTAATGATTTTCGAAACAACAGGGCCATAATTGATTTGAGAAATAGTGGAAAAAAATCGGTTCTGGCAGCTGATAAGACAATCAGGTTGCATACAAATAAGAGTATCAGTTTCTTTAAAGGCCATTATTACTTGTGACCCAATTTGGTAAAACAGTATCTGTTCATCGGAAAGAGTGCATACACTATAGATACTATTTTCACAGACTAAATTGATATTAGCAAATATTTCATCACTGGTAATTGAAAATACAATACCTGGAATTAAATTCATGGCAAACCATATCCATATCGTTTAAGGATGTTTTGTGTAGTTTTACTTAATATATAATCGTATAGTTTTTCAGTTGCCGGGTTGTCTTTACCATATTTAAGAATGACAACAGTGTGGGGGAGAGGATCGTACAGTGTAGAGTCGATCTCGATCCATTTTCCCTTATTTCTCATTTGCCCTGATAAAACCATAGATTTAGCAGAGAAGCCTATGTCTGTTGACCCGCTCACGATGAATTGAGTTACTTTAGTAATGCTTTCTGCAAAGACCAGTTTCGATTCAATGTTTTTCCAGATGCCGAATCTTTGTAAGATTTTTTTAGTTGCAGGACCGTATGCAGTTTGTTTTATATCTCCAATAGCAATAGCTTTGATTCTGTTTTCAGTAAGAATAGTAATTCCTTTAGACAAATCAAAGTCATATATTGTCCAGAGTACAATTTTCCCAAAAGCATAAATACGTGGTTCATTATAATTCAGACCGAAGCTGACGATTGAGTCTGTAAATGCAATATCTGCGGAAATGAACAAATCATATGGAGCTCCATTTTTAATTTGAGTAATTAACTTTCCGGACGAACCGTATACAGGTGTTACTTTGAAACCGGTGTGTTTAGAAAAAGAATCGATAATCTCTTCAAAGGTAAATTTCATATTAGCGGCTACAGCTGGTGAAATTTGAGCTTGGGCCGTGAATAATAAGACCAGGATAAGGAATAAAAATAGTTTTGAAAACATTGCACTGATCCTGTAAAGACTTATAGAAATTATGTAAAAGTAACCTGTTCAAACTGTTTTTATAAAATTAACGAAACGAAAATTTGCAATATTTATGCCATTCGTTTAATTGATGAATTTTTAAGGAATTTGATATTCTCTTCTTACTAAAAAGTACAAATTTGTAATTGTTAATATTCGATCATTACAAATTTGTATTTGTCGAGCTTTTCTAAAAATGCCAGGTGCGGCCATGGAATAAAAAAGTGCAAGTACAAAATTGTATTTGTATACATTTATGAATTTCAGTGAATATAGTGTAGTGAGATTTGTAATGAATGGGCAATAAGATTGTTTACAGGTAAATTGAATGATAGAAAAGGTACAATTTTTGACGTTAACAAAAGGTATTTGTTGCGCCTTAATTGACTGAACATTTTTGTAATTTGAAATGGATTTACTTAATAACTAAGGGAGAAATACTGATCTTCTACTAATAATGAATAACAGAAGAATGACTGTTAATAATTTCGGCACACCTATTGCATATCAAGATAGACGTGAAAACAATAATACCACGTAAAGAAGGAGAATCGCATGAGAAAAGTGGCTATCTATGGTAAAGGCGGGATCGGTAAGTCAACAACAACACAGAATACCGTTGCAGGTCTTGTGGAAGCAGGAAAAAAGGTAATGGTTGTTGGGTGTGATCCAAAAGCAGATTCAACACGTTTACTTCTGGGCGGTCTTGCGCAACGAACTGTGCTTGATACATTAAGAGAAGAAGGTGAAGATATCGAATTGGAGGATATAAGAAAGAATGGTTTCAAGGAAACTATTTGTGTCGAGTCTGGGGGGCCTGAACCAGGAGTGGGATGCGCTGGAAGAGGAATTATAACATCGATCAATTTACTGGAGCAGTTAGGAGCCTATGCAGAATCGCAAATGCTGGATTATGTATTCTATGACGTACTGGGTGATGTAGTGTGCGGGGGATTCGCCATGCCCATTCGAGAAGGTAAAGCAGAGGAAATATACATCGTTTGTTCAGGAGAAATGATGGCGATGTATGCAGCGAACAATATCTGTAAAGGTATTGTAAAATTTGCTGAAGCTGGAGGAGTGCGTCTTGGCGGATTAATATGTAATAGCAGAAAAGTAGATAACGAAATGGCTCTGATAGAGGCATTTGCAACGAAGCTTGGTACTCAGATGATCCATTTTGTGCCCAGAGATAATATAGTGCAAAAAGCTGAAATCAATCGAAAAACTGTTATCGATTTTGATCCAACAAATTCTCAAGCTGATGAGTATAGGACTCTTGCGAGAAAAATTGATCAGAATAAAATGTTTGTAATACCTACTCCTATGCATACTGACGAACTGGAAAAACTTTTAATAGAATACGGAATTGCTAACTAATAATAAATACTACAGAAAGGAATTTATCTATGGTTATGATCAGATCAATAGTACGTCCGGAAAAAGTTGATGCAGTTTTAGCAGCTCTTATGGAGGCTGGTTATCCCGCAGTTACAAAAGTGAGTGTAGTTGGTCGCGGGAAGCAACGCGGAATCAAAATAGGTGAGGTAACTTACGATGAAATACCAAAAGAGATGCTTTTGACAGTTGTTCCGGATCGAGATAAGGACTTTGTAATAAAAACCGTTATGAAGATTGCTCGAACCGGAGAGAGTGGTTCGTTTGGTGATGGAAAGATCTTTGTTTCATCTGTAAGCGAAGTCTATACAGTAAGTTCTGGTGTAAAGGAAACCTCCGATAGTGAAAAAAAGGAGGTATGAGTATGAAAGAAGTAATTGCTGTAATCAGAATGAATAAGATAAATGAAACCAAAAGAGCTCTTTCAAATGCGGGGATAAGTTCGATGCACGCAAAGGAGTGTCTTGGACGAGGAAAGGGTGTAGTTGATTTCAAAGTACTCCAGGGAGCAGAAAAAGGATATGAGGAAGCAATTGCTCAGCTTGGACAATCTCAGAGGCTTGTCCCAAAGAGGATGGTAACGATTGTAGCACCGGATAAGCTTGTGACAAGGATTGTGAATACAATAATTGAGGTAAACCGCACTGGTAAATCCGGAGATGGGAAAATATTTGTATTACCTATAAGTGAAGCATACAAGGTGCGTACCGGTGAAGAGGGTGACAGTGTACTTGACGAAATCTAAGGAGGCCACAATGGCAGAAAATGAAGCTTCTGTTGCTATTAAACAGGAATTAACGAGTGAATATCCTGCAAAAATAGCACGGAGAAGGTTAAAGCAGATAATTGTCAATGAAGTTGGTGCAAAGGAGAGTGTTCCTGAAATTCAGGCAAATGTGCGTACTATTCCAGGTATTATTACCATGAGGGGATGTGCATATGCTGGATGTAAAGGAGTAGTCCTTGGACCAACCAGAGATATTCTTCAGATTACACATGGGCCAATTGGATGTGCATTTTATAGCTGGTTGACAAGGAGAAATCAGACCAGGCCATACACAGAATCAGATCCAAATTATATGCCCTACGCAATGTCGACTGATATGCAGGATGAGAACATTATTTTTGGTGGCGAAAAGAAATTGAAGAAAGCTATTGAAGAAGCGATCAATTTATTTCATCCAAAAGCAATCGGAATGTTTTCAACATGTCCGGTTGGACTCATTGGTGATGACGTTCATGCAGTATGCCGGGAAATGGAGGAAAAGTATCCTGAAGTCAATATATTCGGATTCAGTTGTGAAGGATACAAAGGAGTGAGCCAATCTGCGGGACATCATATTGCAAATAATAAAGTATTTACTGATGTAATTGGACAATCAGATACGAAAAAAGACGGTAAATTCATTATGAATTTACTTGGGGAATACAATATCGGTGGTGATGCTTTTGAAATTGAAAGAATCTTAAAGGCTATCGGTATTACTCTGCATTCGACATTCAGCGGTAACTCAACCTACGATGAATTCGCAAGTGCTCAGAATGTTGATTTGAATGTTGTAATGTGCCACCGGTCGATTAACTATATGGCAGACATGATGGAAAAAATGGGGAATACCCTGGTTTAAGGTTAACTTTATCGGAGCAGAAGCAAGTGCAAAATCAATAATGAAGATTGCACAGTACTTCGGTGATAACGATCTGATAAAGAGAGTTAAGGAATTTATTGAGATCGAAATGGTTGAAGTAAACAAAGTGCGTGATGAAGTAAAGAAACGATGTGAAGGTAAAACTGCTATGCTTTTTGTTGGTGGATCACGTGCTCATCATTATCAGGAATTACTTAATGAAATAGGTATAAAGACAATTGCAGCAGGTTATGAGTTTGCACATAGAGACGACTATGAAGGACGGAAAGTGATTCCGACAATAAAGTCGATGCTGATACAAGAAATATTGAAGAATTGACAGTTGAGACGGATCCTGTGAATTACCGTCCTCGAAAAAGTGAAGAAGAACTTAAAAAACTCTCTGAAAAAGGAATACGTTTTGGTGATTATGAAGGAATGATGCCTGAGATGGATCAGAACACGCTTGTTATTGATGATCTTAATCATCATGAAACAGAGGTGCTTATTGAGAAGTATCATCCTGATCTCTTTTGTGCTGGTATCAAGGAAAAATATGTGATTCAGAAACGTGGTATTCCTTTGAAGCAGCTTCACAGTTATGACTATCAGGGACCGTATGCCGGTTTCAAAGGAGCGATTAACTTCTACAAGGAAATCGATAGAATACTAAATACTAAGATCTGGAGTATGATTAAGGCACCCTGGCATAAAGAACCACAACTAACTGCCAATTACGGATGGGAATAAGGAGAAAAATATGCTGCTTCGACATACACCAGAAAAAATAGTAGAACGTGAAGCGCTTACTATTCAACCTGCAAAAACATGTCAGCCTGTAGGTGCCATGTATGCAGCGCTTGGATTTCATAAGTGTCTTCCTCATAGTCACGGTTCACAGGGATGTTGTGCATATCATCGCAGTGCTTTGACACGACATTATAAAGAACCGGTTATGGCCGCGACGAGTTCATTCACTGAAGGATCATCTGTTTTCGGAGGACAGGCAAATCTTCTTGATGCAATTACAAATGAGTTTACAATATATTCACCGGATGTAATTGCGATACATACAACCTGTCTTTCTGAAACGATTGGTGATGATGTACCCCAGATTATTGCGAAAGCAAAGGATGAAGGGAAAGTTCCTGAAGGTAAATATGTTATACGGGCGAGTACACCAAGCTATATCGGATCGCATGTTATTGGTTTTGCAAACATGATAAAGGGAATTGTTGAAGGTTTTGCGACAAAAGGTAACAGATCCGGACATATCAATATTATTCCTGGATTTGTAGAGCCTTCAGATATGGCCGAAATAAAGAGGATTGTTCGTCTGATGGGTATTGATGCTGTAGTTTTGCCTGATACATCAGGTGTTTTAAACGGACCGCAGACGGGACATTATGAAATGTATCCAAAAGGTGGAACTACAATTGAGAATTTGAAAAGAATCGGATTTGCAAAAGCGACAATTGGATTGGGAACGGTTGCATCAGGACCAGGTGCAACTTTACTTGATACTAAATGTGGTGTTCCATGTGTACTATCAAACTTCCGATCGGCCTTCGAGCTACTGACAATTTCATCAATATGATTCGTGGATTTGGCGGGTCAATAAATGAAGAACTCGAATACGAACGCGGGCAATTGCTCGATGCAATTACTGATATGCAACAGTATTTCTATAAGAAAAAAGTTGCACTTATTGGCGATCCGGATCATCTTGTACCGTTAACTGAGTTCCTTACCGATATCGGTTTTGATGTCCGGCATGTTATTACAGGTACACCGGGCAAAAAGTTTATAAAAAGAGTTCATGAAGCTGCAGGAACTGAGGATATGAACGTACGGGAATCATCTGATTACTTCTACTTTCATCAGTTAATTAAGAACGAAAAAGTGGATTTGATATTAGGTAATTCTTATGCAAAATACATTGCCCATGATGAAGATATTCCTTTGGTCAGAATAGGGTTTCCGATTTACGACCGAATTGGTCATCAGTACTTTCCAACAATCGGATATCGCGGTGCACTGAGACTTGTTGAACGGATGCTTAGCGCAATCATGGATAAGTATGATAAAACAATCCCGGAAGAAAAATTCGAGCTTATAATGTAATGAGAAAAGAGGTGTAAAGTGACATTAGAAAAATTGGATTTCCTGGTAGAACGCAGACCTCAAATATTTCAGAAGGGAATTGATTCTTTTCAAATGAAATGTGATCGCACGAGTACTGCAGGTTCAGTCTCCCAGCGGGCCTGTGCATTCTGTGGATCAAGAGTTGTTCTATATCCGATTACTAATGCACTTCACCTCGTTCATGGTGCAATAGGTTGTGCATCGTATACCTGGGATATCCGGGGTTCATTGTCCAGTGACAGACAACTTCATCGATCAAGCTTCTGTACTGATTTACGCGAAAAAGAAGTTATCTATGGAGGTGAGAAAAAATTAAAAAAAGCCTTATACACATTAATTGAAAAAAATAGACCTGCAGCTGCATTTGTATACTCAACCTGTATTGCAGGGATCATCGGAGATGATGTTGAAGCTGTTTGTAAAGAGGTTCAGAAGAATACTTCCATACCTGTTATACCTGTTCAATCAGAGGGCTTTAAGGGGACAAAGAAGGATGGATATCGTACCGCTTGTGATTCCCTAATGAAGCTGATCGGTCTCGATGAAGGTCCGGTCTATCCCAAAAGTATAAATATTCTTGGGGATTTTAATATAGCCGGTGAACTTTGGGTGATAAAAAAGTATTTCGAACAAATGGGAATTAACATAGTAGCAACTTTGACCGGTGATTCACGCGTTGAAGATATAATGAAAGCTCATCGTGCGCAATTGAATGTCGTTCAATGCGCAGGTTCGATGAATTTCCTTGCGAAACAGATGGAAGAAAAATACGGAATACCACACGTCAAAGTATCTTTTTTTGGCATTGAGGATACTGCAAAGGCTTTGTATGATGTTGCAGATTTTTTTAAGGATGAGAAAATTATTAACAACACGAGAAATCTTGTTTTAAATGAAATTACATTAATCAGACCTCTTATCAATGATTACAGAAATAACTGTGAGGGAAAAAGGGCTGGACTGTATGTTGGTGGTGCTTTTAAAGCTATATCACTAGTAAAAGCACTGCGTCATCTCGGAATATCCACTGTTTTAGCCGGCACACAGACAGGTAATAAAGATGATTATGAAGCTTTGAAAAAGGTATGTGAAAACGGGACTGTAATTGTTGATGATTCAAATCCACTTGAACTATCAAGCTTCTTAATTGAAAAGAAAGTTGATTTGTTCATTGGTGGTGTAAAAGAAAGACCGCTCGCATATAAGCTGGGCATCGGGTTTTGTGATCACAATCATGAACGGAAAATTGGACTGGCAGGTTTTGAAGGAATGGTCAATTTTGCTCGTGAGGTAAATTCCAGCTTAAATAGTCCTGTATGGAAATTTGTAAAATGGAGAAGGAGAGAACGTGATGCATTTTCGATTGAATAAAGATCCATATGTGACTGTAAACCCATGCAGACTTTGTACTCCATTAGGTGCGAGTCTGGCTTTTAGAGGAATTCGAAATTGTATGCCGCTTATACATGGTTCTCAAGGATGTGCTACGTATATACGAAGATTTCTTATAAGTCATTTCAGAGAGCCGATGGATATCGCCTCGTCAAGTTTCAGTGAAGAAACGGCAATTTTTGGTGGAGAAAGCAATCTTTTGGCGGCTATAAATAATGTTATCAATCAGTATCATCCTGAGATAATCGGAATCGCATCATCATGCTTGACTGAAACGATAGGCGATGATGTTCATAAAATGATCAAACTGATTAGAAATAAAATTTCATGTAATCTCATCGCAGTTTCAACGCCATCTTTCAAATTGTCGCATAGAATTGGATTCCATGAAACTGTAAATGAAATTATCAGGTATTATTGTAAAGATATCAGTGAAAAAGGTAATCTCTTTATTGCTCCGCCAATCATTTCCCCTGCAGATATCAGATATATAAAATCACTTTGCAGACAATTTGAATTAAAGCCGATTGTGCTTCCCGATTATTCCGAAACACTTGATGGAGGATTATGGGATGAGTATACACTTATCCCTCCCGGAGGTACATCACCGGATGATATTCGTTCTGCAGGTTCTCCAGAAGCAATTTTTATTGAACTTGGAAGTAAAAGAGAGGCAGGGGCGGGTGATTATCTCTTCAATACTTTTGGGACAAAGCACTTGATACTTGATACTCCGGTCGGTATAGAAGCCACTGACAGGTTTTTAAGTGCACTATCTGAAATATCAGGAAACGATATTCCTGAAAGTATACTGAATGTCAGAAAAAGGTGCATTGATTCTTATGTAGATGCACATAAATATGTCAGCGGTGTCAGAGCACTCGTATATGGAGATGAAGACATGGTCCCTTCAATCGCAGCATTTTGTCTTGAGATTGGATTAAATCCGATTCTATGCGCTTCAGAAGGCAAAATTTCTTCAACTATTAAAAACAATATTCCATTAGCACAATTTGAAAAAATGACTTTATGTGAAGATGCAGATTTCGATACTATTGAGAACGCTGTAAGAAATTTACGACCGGACATAATGATTGGTACTGGTAAAGGAAATCATATTTCTCTAAAACTGGGAATACCATTAGTAAGAGTAGGTTTTCCTATACATGATCGTTTTGGGGCCATTAGATTATTGCACCTTGGTTATGATGGCGCGATGCTTATGCTTGATAACATTGTTAATACATTATTGTCAGGTAAGCAGGATGGTATACCTGACGGTTACAGCTATCTTTAAGGAGGAAAAATGACAAATACTATTCATCCATGCTATTCTCCTCAGGCTGCAGTTTCACATGGACGTATCCATTTGCCAATTGCAAAAGAGTGCAATATTCAATGTAATTATTGCAATCGATTGTATGACTGTGTTAACGAAAGCCGTCCTGGTGTTACATCTGCAGTTTTAACTCCAATGCAGGCAATCTATTATCTGGGAAAAGTCATTCCAATGATTGATTGTAAAATTAGTGTAGTGGGTATTGCAGGGCCCGGTGATCCTTTTGCTGAACCGGAATATACAATTAATACTCTGAAATTAGTCAAGGAGAAATATCCTGAGATGATCACTTGTGTTGCGACAAACGGTCTTAATCTGGCCGAGTATGCAGGTATATTATCAGGAATAGGTGTTGAACATGTGACTGTAACCATCAATGCGATTGATCCTGAAATAACAGCTAAGATTATCTCCTGGGTTCGTTTCAGGAAGAAAATCTACAGGGGAATTGACGCTGGAAAAATATTACTGGAACGTCAATTGTTGGCAGTCTCAAGTCTAAAACAATACGGTATCAATGTTAAAATAAATTCTATTGTAATTCCGGGTATTAATGAAAACCATATAGTTGAAATAAGTGAAAAAATGAAAAAACTGAATGTGGATGTGATGAATTGCCTTCCACTACATCCGGTAAATGATACCAAATTTGCAAATATTAGTAAACCGGATCATGAACTTATGCAGAAAGTTCGATGGGAAGTATCAAAAAATATAACTGTTGTTCATCATTGTGCAATGTGCAGAGCAGATGCAGCTGGGAAAATAGGAAATCAGAACAATGAAATGACAATGAAACTATTAAAAGAGATTTCAATGATGCCTGAAAATCCCATAGATAACAGACCGAATATAGCAGTAGCCAGCAAAGAAGGAATACTTGTAAATGAACATCTCGGAAGAGCTGATCAATTTTACATTTATAATTTCGAGGATACAACATTTCCATTAATCGAAATAAGAAAAGCACCTGTTCCAGGTTCTGGGATTGACCGATGGCTCGAACTTGCAGGTACATTACGCGATTGTAAGGCTCTGTTGGTTTACCAAACAGGAGAACCGCCGCGAGAAATACTTTCTGAATCAGGAATTCGTGTCATTACTACTGAAGGCCTTATAGATCAGGCACTGACCGCATTGAGTTCAGGGTATGATCCTGTTCCTGTTGTAAATGTACAATCATGTAATGGTGGCGGATGCAATAACAAACCTTGTGGATAATTACATAAAAATAATGTGCGTACTTATTAACTTTATATATGGAGTATTATGAAAAAACCAAAGCATCACATTTTTGTCTGTTCAAGTTTTAGGATGTCTGGCACGCCTCAGGGTGTCTGCAGTAAAAAAGGAGCGAGTTCACTGATTCAATATCTTGAAGGTGAATTGTCTGACCGTGGGATGGATGATGTTGCGGTATCCATGACTGGTTGCCTTAAATTGTGTGATAAAGGGCCGGTAATGGTCATCTATCCTGAAAACTATTGGTATGGGGAAGTGACAGAAGAAAAAATCGATGAAATTCTTGAGGAATTATCTAATGGGAAAGCAGCAGAGGACTATTTGATTTCTGAATAGATTTTAAGTGACTTTTTATGAAAAGAACAGTACAGCTGATAGATACTACATTGAGAGATGGTGCTCAGGCACCTGATGTAATTTTTTCACGTAAAGAAAAAATCGATATAGTGAATATGTTATCTGATGCAGGTATTCGGCTTTTTGAAGCTGGAATACCTGCAATGAGTGATCAGGAAAGTCAAGATATTGAACAACTAAGAATACAGTTTCCACATTGTATATTCATTGGATGGTGCAGAGCGAGAGTTCACGATATCGAAAAAGCGTATTTGTGTGGGTGTGAAGCAGTCCATTTGACATTTCCATCTTCACCATTACACATGAGTATTATCGGTACTAATGAAAAAGAAGTTTTAGATAGTATTAAAAAATTGACGAATTATGCGAAAAAATATTTTACCTGTATATCAATTGGTGCTCAGGATGCGTCCAGGGCTTCAATGGAATTTTTACTTAAATTTGTTAATTGTGCACACCAACATGGATGTTCACATCTAAGAATTGCTGATACTGTCGGTATTCTTTCCCCAATAAGGACAATACAATTGATTTCCTTATTAAAAAGAGAAAATCCTGATTTTCCAATAGAATTTCATGGCCATAATGATCTTGGCATGGCGACAGCGAATACAGTATCGGCATTGGAGGCAGGTGCAGAATTGGCATCGGTAACCGTTAATGGAATTGGAGAACGCGCTGGAAATGCGGCTCTTGAAGATGTAGTAATGTCAATTATATGTGCAACTGATTTGAAAATATCTTTTGATTGCAGTAAGTTAAATTCTATTTGTAAGCAAGTTGCAGCATTTTCAAGATTGCCGATTCCCGATTCTAAATCGGTAACAGGTAAAAATATATTTACTCATGAATCAGGGATTCACTGCCATGGTCAAATTAAAAATAGCTCTGCATATGAACCTTACAATCCACAATTAACAGGACACAGTGAATCTCATTTTATAGCAGGTTCCCGCAGTGGAAGAAGTGGCATCGATTCTATTCTAAAAAGCAAAGGCATAGCGATCTCATCCAATGAGCTTAAAAAATTTACAAAAGCAGTAAAAAAATATTCTTTACAAAATAAAGTCTCTTTTAGTGCTGATGAGACAATGCGACTTTATAGGAACTTTTTTGATAAAGAATAATTGTGAAAAAAATAGATGTGGTCGTATTAATTTGAACTGTTAGGAACCGAAATTTCTGAAAAATCAATTATTACTTCGCTTATTTTCGATCGGCTCATCTTGCGGATTTCAAATTGTATTCCTTTGTAATTTACAGTACTCTCTATTTTCAACTGTTTTCCTGTAGAAATTTCAAGAAGCCATTGACATAATGTCTTGTTTAGTTCAGGAATAACCGGACCAAGTCGTTCATTTAATGCCGAAAGTGTTATACCTCCACCGGCAAGGAGTCGATTCTCATTTATTTCGTAAAGATATTCTGGCGGAATATCATATTCATCCTTAATATCACCAACAAATGTTTCCAATATGTTCTCAAGGGTGATCATGCCAATTTCTGTTCCGTTTTTTGACCGTACTATTGCAATGTGCTGGTGTACTCTTATCAGGTGATGAAGTACCTCAGTAACCTTATCGCTTTCAGAAACATATTCGATGGGCCTGCGGATTCCCGTAAGTGAAGGAGACAGGGGATTGAGACGGACAGTATTAACGATGTCTTTAAAATTTATATAACCAATTATTTCTCCGTTCTTTGTATTATCAATAAGAGGATAGCGTGTATGGTGATGAACATGGGCTGTAACTAAAGCATCTGAAGGGCTCATATCAGTAGTCAATATACGCATATCCGCTTTTTTTACCATAATATCTTTAACAGTCAGATCCCTGGAAGTAATAGCGTTCTTGATGATCTTTTCCTGTTCACGATCTATTTTATTTTTAATCGCTGCCATTTTCGCAAACCCAAGGATCTCCTTAATCGGATCACTGTCATCATTAATCTTGCTGGGTTTGGATCCAATAATTCGCAGTATCAATTTTGTTGACATGCTAAGGAATGAAACTACCGGATTCATTATCATAGAAAAAATATTTATTAAGGGTATCAAAGTTAATATGAATTTCTCCGGATCTTTTAAACCGATTGATTTTGGGACTAATTCACCCAATACAATAGAAAGGTAAGTAACTGTTGTGACAACAAAGAAAAGCGAAACCGTATCGGCATAAGGTGAAATGAAGGAGATACCTTTAATAAAGGTTGATAAGTTATCGGTAATTGCGATTCCACTAAACGTACCTGAGATGATGCCTATAAGGGTAATTGCGACTTGAATGACAGAAAGAAAACGATCGGGTGTTTCCATCATCTTCAAAACTAATTTTGCATTTTTTTTCCCCTGATATGCATAAGATTCAATAATTTCCCGGCGGGAGGAGACGAATGCTATTTCTGCCAGTGCAAATATGCCATTGATAAAAATTAGAACAAAAATTATAAGTATTTCCATGCAGTACCTTTAATCATCTATTTATTAAATTATATTTTATTACCAGAAAAAATCAAACAATCTGTAAGTAATAAATAATTGCTTTTTTTTTGATAAAAATGTAATTTGAATGGTTACAAGCTGAACCGAACTCCATATAAGTTTATATATATCCCAGTATTTGTGAGAAAAGCGGTTCGAAAACCAGCAGCAATAGAATATAAGTAAAGAGTAATGCTGGTATCAGTAAAGGGACTGCTAGTGTTTCCTGGAAAAAAAATTGTAATTGATAACTTGAAAAAAATCAGGTTAAAAATAAAACAATTGGTTGCCTTGCGGGCCTCCAAGCATCAAATCTCTTTAGGCGTAGGAATAGGTGTTTTCATTGGTGTTTTTCCAACCTTTGGTTTAGGTGCTATTGCAATTGCTCTGATTTCACCTTTTTTTAAATTCAATATTCCTGCAGCGCTCATAGGTACACTGGTAGCAAATCCTTTTACGATGCCATTATGGTTTTTTTTGTCATGCTGGATTGTTGATTTGGACCGTTCTTCAATAAAAATAACAGAAGAATCTTTACTTCAGATATTCAGACATTTTAGCGGCGTTCTATTAACATACACAATTGGAGTGACAATTGTATCCATTTGTGCCGGACTGATTTCATACATTTGTACACGTCTCTTTCTTCAATTTTATCTAAAACATAAAAAAAGAATTTCTAAAGTTACACCATAGTACCATTTTCCACTAAATTAGTTTGTATGGAGAAATGTTTTACGAATTTCCTATCATAATATTGATAGAATTAATTTTTGTTGCATTGAAGAAACAAAAGTATTTTGAAAATTTTATCAGTAATTAAAATCTGCCCATGATGGATTTATAACTCGTTGTTGTTCATTGATATCATCGATCTGCTTTATTATTTCGGGATCAGGAATAATCTCAAGTGCTTTCAAATTTTGTTTCAGGTGTTCTTCTGTACTTGCTTTTGGAATAACTATGCAGTTCTTTGTCAGGATCCAGGAAAGTGCGAGTATACTGGGATTAATCTTTCCCTTTTCAGCAATTTCTACAAAAGGTTCATCTGTAAATACATTGCCATGACCCAATGGTGAATAAGCCGTGAGTACTATACCATTTTGGAAACAGAAGTCAAGAAGCTCTTTTTGATAAAGATACGGATGGAATTCCACCTGATTTGTGGAGATTGGAAGTGCTGTTAATTTTAAAGTGTCTTGAAGATGATGAATGGTAAAATTTGAAACTCCAATGCTCCTTACTTTTCGTAACTCAACCAATTCCTCAAAGGCTTTTAAAGTTTCCTGTAGAGGAATTGCACGATTAGGCCAATGTATCAATAGCAAATCCAGGTAATCTGTGCCCAGATAATCCAGAGATCGATTACACTGTTCAATTACGTCTTTGTATCTTAATTTACTATACCAGACCTTTGATGTAAGAAACAGATCCTCACGAGCGACATTGGAATCTTTCAGGGCTTTGCCAATATCCAGTTCATTTTCATAAGCAACAGCTGTATCAATATGGGTGTACCCACATTCAAGCGCTGTGGTCACTGCTTCATAACAATCTTTGCCGGTTAACAGCCATGTTCCTAATCCCATCACCGGTATTGAATAACCACTCTTCAATTTTAGACTTCTCATCTTTTGTCTCCATGTTTCAAAAAGCGGTTTTCTCCAAACAATTAGCCTACAAAACTTTTTATACGCAAGATATGAACCGATAACAGAATAGATTTAAATTGCGGATAGAAATAAAAATGGTATGCAGTATATGCTGCACACCATTTAAAGAAGAAGGAGGTAGGTGATAAAGTTCGTTTCTTATTAATTGTATAAAAAATTTTAAATTGTGTCAATGAAAAAGCAAATTCCCACCTTTCTTTCTTTTTATCTATTTTTAAATAATGAAAAATACTCCCCTGATAGATCTTTTTAGGCATGCATTAACTGCTGTTGATCCTAAAAAAGCGATTGAGAACGCATTAAAATTAATTAAAGATCGACTTTTTGTTGTTTCACAGAATGAAACCGTATTCGATTGTGATATCAAGAAAATCGAAAACATATATGTGGTTGGATGTGGAAAAGCTGTCTGTTCAATGTATAGCGCAGTATATCCCATTTTGGGAAATTATATACGACAAGTCTTATTGGTGACCAAATACGACCATACAACAAAGAATAATTCAGAACGAACCGAAATAATTCAAGCCGGCCACCCGTTACCCGATAAAAACGGGTTTTATGGCGCTAAGAAAATTAGAAAAATTCTTCAGAATGCAGGTGAAAATGACCTCATAGTAGCGCTGCTCTCTGGAGGGGGATCTGCTCTCTGGTCGTTATCAACCGATGATATAGCTATTGAGGATTTGATCCGTACGAATCAGATTTTGCTTGAATGCGGGGCTTCAATTCACGAAATAAATACAATCCGTAAACATATTACACAGTTGTTCGGAGGAAATGCTGCTCTTTTAGCTTTTCCATCAAAGGTTATGAACTTAATTGTTTCTGATGTAATTGGAGATAATCTCGATACAATAGCTTCTGGGCCATTTTCTTCTGATCCGACTACTTTTGACGACGCTCTTTTGATTCTGGAAAAGTATAATCTAAAACCGCTTATTCCATCCGCAGTAGTTCAGCATATTATGGATGGGATAGATGGTAAATGGAATGAAACACCAAAAAAAGGGGAAGCTTGCTTTGAACGAGTAACTTCTGTTCTTGTATGTTCCAATACAAGTGCGTTAAGGGCAGTTGCTGATCGCGCATCAGAGATGGGGTATGAAAGCATTGTTATCGAGGACTCTGTTTATGGTGAAGCAAGGGAAGCTGCACATCAATATTATGCGATAATCGAAAAGATATCTGTTAGAAAAGAGTCAAAACCATTGTGTATTATTTCCGGGGGGGAAACAACGGTAACTTTGGGGAAGGTTTACGGTAAAGGAGGCCGGAATCAGGAGTTTGCGCTTGCACTTGCTTTTTTAATTCAGGATCGTAAAGACATTACCGTACTCAGTTGTGGAACAGACGGAAACGACGGTCCCACCGATGCTGCGGGAGCTATAGTTAATGGTCAATTTATCAATAGATGCCGGAGAATGGGGCTAAATCCACGCGAGTTTCTTGATAAACATGATAGTTATACTTTGTTTAGTATGACTGGTGATCTCGTCAAGACAGGGCCTACATTAACCAATGTTATGGATATTCAAATTACTATAGTCGATTGATTTTAATTACATCAAAATCTGCTTCAGACAAAAAAAAGACTGATGATCTTTCGACCACCAGTCTTTTTTTATAATTATTATCAGTTATTTACATTTCAAGAGCAGCAAGCTGCTTGAGCATCTTGAACTTTGCAACAACTGATTTCTGAGCATGATCAATAAGCTGTTTTGAAGCTTCAGGATTCGATCTCTGCAACATCTTATAACGGTTTTCGTTATAGACATAATCAGGTAAAGAGAGTGTTGGATCTTTACTATCGATGATAAGCGGATTTTTACCTGCAAGCGCAAGATCTGGATTGTAACGATACAATGGCCAGTGACCACAATCAACAGCGAGTTTCTGTTCGTTGTAACCAGTCAACATATCGATACCATGAGCAATACAGTGGCTGTACGCAAGAATCAAGTGATGGACCATTATAGGCTTCTGCTTCCATGAAAGCTTTAACAACCTGATTCTGGTTTGCACCCATAGCAATTTTTGCAACATAGATGTAACCATAGCTCATCGCAATCATACCCATATCTTTTTTGATAGTCGGCTTTACCACTAGCAGCAAATTTTGCAACGGCACCCATAGGAGTAGATTTTGATGATTGACCACCAGTATTTGAATACACTTCGGTATCAAGAACAAGAATGTTTACATTTTTACCAGAAGCAAGCACATGGTCAAGACCACCGTAACCGATATCGTATGCCCAGCCGTCACCACCAACTGCCCAGACTGATTTCTTGACAAGGTAATCTGCGATGAGTGAGAAGCTCTTTTGCATCGGCAGATTTGCTCTTTGAGAGGTCTTCTTTTGCTTGTAGCAACACGTCCACGCTGTACTTCGATAAGTTCAGTTGTTGACTGATCTGCGTTAAGGATTTCACCAAGAACAGTCTTAACTTCAGCACCTTCAGAACCATCGGCGATAATTCTTAGTATGCAAGTTCTTTTGCGTATTCATGTAAATTTGTCAACAGCAGAACGCATTCCGAATGCAAGTTCTGCATTATCTTCAAACAGTGAGTTATTCCATGTTGGACCTCTGCCATCAGCACGTTTTGTATATGGAGTTGTAGGAAGGTTTCCACCATAGATTGATGAACATCCGGTTGCATTTGCAATGAATGTACGATCACCAAAAAGTTGTGTCAAGAGTTTAACATATGCAGTTTCACCGCAACCTGCGCATGCACCACTGAATTCAAAGAGCGGACGAACAAGCTGGCTTCCTTTAACTGTTCCCGCATCGAACTTTGATCGGATCTGTGTCAGGAATTGAAAGGAAAAATTCCCAGTTCTTTGCTTCCTGTTCACGTAGAGGAGTCTGATGCTGCATTACAATTGCATTGCCTTTACCTTTTGTCGGGCAGTTTTCAACGCATGCACCGCAACCAGTACAATCTTCCGGTGCAACCTGAAGAGTGTATTTCAGATCCGACAAGTTCTTTACCTTTTGCATCTGCAGATTTGAATGCTGCAGGTGCATTTTCAAGATATTTTGCATCATATGCTTTTGGACGAATTGTTGCATGTGGACAGATCAGCGAGCAGCGATGACACTGGATACAAGTTGCTGGGTTCCAAACAGGAATTTCAACTGCAATGTTACGTTTTTCGTACTGAGTTGTTCCTGTCGGCCAGGTTCCATCTTCAGGAATCTTTGAAACAGGCAAGCTGATCACCTTCACCTTTAATAATTTTTGCAGTAACATCTCTTGACAAATTCTGGTGCATGATCAGGAACTGCTTTGAATTCTTCAACAGGATTGGTTGGTGCTGATGGATATGAAACTTGATGAATACTCTAGCGAGTGCCTTGTCAATAGAACTAATGTTCATATTAACAATTGCATCACCTTTTTTACCGTAAGTTTTCTTGATTGCATATCTTAATTGATTCGATTGCAGTGTTATCATCAATAACCTTGGAGATCTTGAAGAATGCTGTCTGCATGATTGTATTGATACGTGCACCTAAACCGATTTCATGACCGATTCCGAATGCATCGATAACATAGAATTTGGCTTTTTTATCGATAATCTGTTTCTGAACACGGCCAGGAAGTTTTGACCAGACTGTGTCTTTATCATATTCGGAGGTCAGAAGGAAACTGCCACCCACTTCAAGGTTGTCAAGCATATTCACTTTTTCAACGAATGAAAAGTTATGACATGCGATAAAGTTTGCTTTTGTAACCAGGTAGGGGATGACGGATCGGTTCTTTACCGAAACGAAGATGCGATACGGTAACAGTTCCGGCTTTTTTTGAATCGTAGGAGAAATATCCTTGTGTATAGTTGTCTGTTTTGTCGGAAATGATCTTGATACTGTTCTTGTTGGCACTGACGGTACCATCTGATCCCAATCCATAGAACAGAGCACGATAACAATCTTCGCATTCAATCGAGAATGATCTTGTCAAAAGAAATGTAGTTGCCGGTAATATCATCGATTATACCAACAGCAAAATGATTTTTCGGAGTATTGCTGATTGAGTTCATCAAAAACACCCTTAACCATTGCAGGTGTAAATTCAGCAGAACCAAGACCATAACGGCCACCAATAACTAACGGCCATGATACTGAATTTTGCAGTCTTTATTCTGCATTGCTTCACCAATAGCAGTACGTACATCTTCATAAAGAGGTTCACCAACAGAACCAGGTTCTTTTGTTCTGTCAAGAACTGCGATCTTCTTAACAGATGCAGGAAGTGCATTTACCAGTGCAGTACCATCAAAAGGACGTATAGAGACGAACCTTTAAGCACACCAACTTTTTCATTCTTTGTCCATAAGGTAGTCAACGGTTTCGTGAACAGTATCACAACCGGAACCCATAAGAATAATAACTTTTTCTGCATCAGGTGCACCAAAGTATTCAAACAGATGATACTGACGACCGGTGAGTTTTGCAAATTTGTCCATGTATTTCTGAACAATTGCAGGGCAGTTAGCAATGTACTTGTTAACAGTTTCTCGACCCTGGAAATAAACATCAGGGTTCTGAGCTGTACCTCTGAGAATTGGATGATCAGGTGACATTGAACCAGCGCGGAATTTATGGACAAGACTCATTGTCGATCATTGCACGCATATCATCATAAGTAAGTTCTTCGATTTTCTGAAGTTCATGAGATGTACGGAAACCATCAAAGAAATGAACAAATGGAACTTTTGCTTCAAGTGTTGCAGCTTGTGCAATAATGGCAAAGTCCATTGCTTCCTGAACTGTTGTTGAATTGAGCATTGCCCAACCGGTCTGACGAACAGCCATAACGTCACTATGGTCACCAAAAATTGATAAACCCTGACATGCAATTGCACGTGCAGTAACATGAAAAACTGTCGGAATCAATTCACCAGCAATTTTGTACATATTTGGGATCATCAGGAGAAGACCCTGTGATGCGGTGAATGTCGTGGTCAATGCACCAGCACTGAGCATTCCGTGTACTGCTCCAACTGCTCCCGCTTCAGACTGAAGTTCAGAAACCTGAGGGATTGTTCCCCAGATATTTTTCTGACCGGCAGCGCTTTTCTCATCACTTATTTCTCCCATAGGAGAAGAGGGGGTGATTGGATATATTGCGATAACTTCGTTAACTGCATGAGCTACATGCGCACAGGCGGAGTTACCGTCATGTGGTACTTTGGGTCTTGACATACAAAGACTCCTCTAAGGTAAAAAATGTAAAACGTAAAATAGCGAGGAATAAGTTTCAAAAGACTTAGAATATAAATTTCTTTCAGCCTTCATTCAATAAGAAACGACACTGCTTCCTATTTAATTTTCATTACTCTCGCAATAATTTTAATAAAAACTACTATAATAATGTTTAAGAACTGATAATTCGATCTTAAAATTAAGAATATTGTGAAAAAACATTTTATTTTAATGGAAGGTTTTACTTTAGAGTAGGAAAACTTTCATCCGGTATTATTGCAGGTAAATACTACAATTAAGTAGAGCTACAGATATTTAACAAAAAAATATAATCAAGGTTTGAAATGATTCGATACGCGTATCATAATGATGCAGCTCGTTTAACTGAAATCGCTTTTTCTGCCAAAAGACACTGGCATTATCCTGAAGAATACTATCAAAAATGGATTCACGAACTAACGATTACAGATCAGTATATTTCACAAAATATTGTGAAATGTCTAATCACTGATACGATTATAGGCTTTTACTCATTATGCTTTGTTGATAAGGATCAGTTGTTCGGAAATGTTAGAGTTGAACGCGGGTACTGGTTGGATCATATGTTCCTTGAAGAAGAAAGTATTGGACAAGGGTTTGGAACAGAAATGTTTATTGACCTGTGCAAAGAGATCAGAAAGAGAAATATTTCACATATTAGAATATTTGTTGATCCGAACACGAGTGGCTTTTATGAAAAAATGGGCTGTAAATTTCTAAGGAATTCGAGTTCCAGTATTAAAGACAGAATAATTCCAGTTTATGATTTTTTTTCGTAAAGTATATTTGGTTTTACTAAGCAGAAGTTGGTTCATACTTTTTCAAATAATGTGTATTGAAAACAGCGAGTTATTATGAGTACAGATGAATGTAGTGGCTTCAGTGTGAGATTTGCAGAAAAATCTGATCTACAGTTGATTTTTGAACTTGTTAAAGAGCTTGCTAATTACGAAAATCTGCTTACAGAATTACATGCTACAGAAGAATCTCTGAGAGATGCAATTTTCATTAGGAAAATTGTTGAAGTCATTATCGCTGAGTATAGGGGAACACCCGCCGGGTATGCAATGTACTACTATAACTTTTCTTCTTTTATTGGGAAACCGGGAATATTTCTTGAGGATATATATGTAAAGCCGGAATTCAGAGGTAAAGGGATTGGAAAATCATTTTTGGTGTATCTGAGTAAACTGGCACTAAAAAGCCGCTGTTGGGGATTGGAATGGGCCTGTCTAAACTGGAACAAACCATCCATTAATTTCTACGAAAGTATAGGGGCTCAACACAGGGAAGAATGGCGGGTGTATAGATTGAAAGGAAATGCTTTGAGCCGATTGGCAGAATCTATTTCTTTTGCAGAAGATATCTGAAAAGAAAAATAATCAGGAATAATGTTTACAATCATACAGCTATCTGTGAAGTATACTTTTTTTACGTCTTAAACGTATTCAAAGTAGGATAATTTGTTGTAAGTTATTATCAGAAATACACAGAGAAACTATCAGGAATCATGAACAATTAAGGCTCGTTTTTTGTAAACAACCTGATAAACAGTCGTAAATGAAATCAGATATGCGAAAGGTGAGAAACAGGGGATACAATGAAGAATTATATACTTGATACAACAGTGCTTCTTTACGACGCGCAGGCAATGTTCAGATTTAATGAGAATAATGTAATTATTCCTATTACTGTCATTGAAGATATCGATCACTTCAAAAAGGATGTAAGTGAAATAGGACGTAGTGCCCGCCAGACATCCAGATATCTCGACGAATTAAGGCAGCAGGCTTCGGTTTCGGCAGGTATCAAACTTGATAACGGGGGAACACTCTATGTAAAGATAAGCTCCGGGGCAACTTTGCGAAGGTTGCCTGATGAATTGCGTGATAAAAACAGAGACAACATGATTCTTGCGATCGCACTTGATGTAAAGGAGCACGCTGGTTCTACTCCGACAATTTTTGTAAGTAAAGATATCAATCTCCGCATCAAGGCTGATGCTTTGGGGCTGGATGTGGAGGATTATGAATCTGAAAAAGTGGACATTCAGGAATTGTATTCCGGAATTAAGGATGTCAGAGTTGATTATCAGCAATTAGTTCACTTTAAGGAGAAGGGGACTATCAAACTTGAAGAGGAATTCTATCCTCATCAATATGTCACATTAATCAATAATTCCGATCCCAGTCAGATAGCACTTGGCCGATATGATCTTGCCAGGAATGCGATCGTGCGAATAGCATCAGAATCAAAAGAAGGACTTTGGAGAATAAACCCCAAAAACAAAGAACAAATTTTTGCAATGGATGCATTGATGAATGATGAGATCCAGCTGGTTACTCTTGTAGGGAAAGCTGGAACCGGAAAAACTCTTCTTGCTGTTGCTGCCAGTTTATATAAGACTGTTGATGAAAATGTGTACAGCAGAATACTTGTTTCAAGGCCGACGCTTCCTATGGGTAAAGATATAGGATTTCTACCGGGAACGATTGAGGAAAAATTGACTCCATGGATGTATCCGATAGTAGACAATGTAGAACTGATTATGCGCAACGATCACCGTGCGAGCAGAAATATCAGAGGGTTCAGGGAACTAATGGAAATGGGGATACTTGTGATAGAACCGCTTACTTATATACGCGGAAGATCAATTCATAACCAGTATCTTATTTTGGATGAGGCACAGAATCTTACTCCTCACGAAATAAAAACGATCATTACCCGGGTCGGTGAAGGTACAAAGATCGTTGTTACAGGTGATCCATATCAGATTGACAATCCGTACATAGATTCGTCAAGTAATGGCTTAACTTATGTAGTCGAAAGATTCAAATCACAGGAAGTATCAGCACACATAACATTTACAAAAGGCGAACGATCCCGTCTTTCTGAACTCGCTGCTAATCTTCTGTAATAAAATCAGGGTTTTTAGCTTCGTTTTGATCCTTCATTTAGTCAAACGAAGCTTTTTTTCAATAATCATGCCGTTTAACGGTGATTTCCTACCCAGCCGAATCTGAAAAGAATTATTTTATGCTTTCCCTGAGCCAACAATAATGGAAAGGAGAATCTTTTGGATCGAAGTGTAATAAGCAGGGCTGCGGATAATATCAGAATTTTGTCTGTTGCGATGGTTGAAAAAGCGAAATCAGGACATCCGGGCGGCGCCATGGGGGGTGCCGATTTTATGAATATTTTATATTCAGAATTCCTCAATTATGATCCTTCAGATGTGCATTGGCCTAACAGAGATCGTTTTTTTCTCGATCCGGGGCACATGTCTCCTATGTTGTATTCTCAGCTGGCTTTGTGCGGTTTTTTTTCACTTGATGACCTCAAGAAATTCAGTCAATGGGAGAGTGTAACTCCTGGTCACCCCGAAAGGCATATCGAACGAGGAATTGAGAACACCTCAGGCCCTCTTGGTCAGGGACATGCCATGGCGTTGGGAGCTGCAATCGCTGAAAAATTCTTTACTTCCAGATTTGGCGAAGCTATGTCCCACAAAATTTATGCATACATTTCTGATGGTGGGGTACAGGAAGAGATCTCACAAGGTGTTGGGCGTCTTGCGGGGCATCTTGGATTAAATAATCTGATAATGTTTTATGACTCAAATAATGTGCAATTGTCAACAAAGGTCGATGATGTCACCAGTGAAAACACTGCTCAAAAGTATAAGGCATGGGGCTGGAATGTTATCACCATTAGCGGAAATGATCAGGATCAGATTCGGGCTGCGCTTAAAAAAGCTAATGAAGAAAAAAGTCGCCCCACACTGATTATAGGTAAGACTATAATGGGGAAAGGTGCAGTAACTGCGTCGGGAGAGAGTTATGAGGGAAAAGTAGCTACTCATGGTATGCCGCTTTCTGAAGCGGGAGCATCAGTGGAGAATACTATAAAGAATCTTGGTGGTGATCCTTCGAATCCTTTTGTCATTTTTGATGATGTTGCGGAATACTATGCAAAATTGAAAAAACAGAAAATCAAAAAAGCTGCAGCACGAAAAGCTTTGGAGAAAAAATGGGGACAAGCAAATCCGGAACTTGCAGAAAAGTTCAACAAGTTCTGGACTAACCAACTTCCCTCAATTGATTGGGAAAAAATTGAATGCAAATCTAATAGTGCAACTCGTGCGATCTTCAAGTACTGTTCTGGCTGAATTTGCAAAAAAATTTGAAAATATGATTGTTTCTTCTGCAGACCTTTGCAATAGCGATAAAACAGATGGTTTTCTGAAAAATTCAAAAATGTTGAAAAGAGATGATTTCTCGGGAGCTTTTCTTCAGGCTGGAGTTGCAGAATTAACAATGGCAGCTGTGATGAATGGTATTGCTGCACATGGGGGAATCGTTCCTGTTTGTGCGACATTTTTTACTTTTTCAGATTATATGAAACCTGCGATTCGAATGGCAGCTTTAATGAATCTGCCGGTTAGATATGTTTTTACTCATGATACATTCAGGGTTGGTGAAGATGGTCCTACACATCAGCCAATTGAGCAGGAAGCACAGATTCGTCTTCTTGAAAAGATGGCCAATCTTGAAGGTCAAAGGAGTATGTTTGTGCTGCGTCCGGCTGATGGAGCGGAAACTATTGTTGCCTGGAAAGCAGCTGTTGAATTTAAGGGTCCATCTGCTTTATTGCTTTCACGCCAGAATATCATTGATCTTCCAGGCTCAACAAGATTAGCCGATTCAATAGCAGGCATTAAAAAAGGTGCTTATATTGTATATGAAAGCAACGGTCAACCTGATCTGGTTTTAGTCGCAAATGGCTCAGAAGTTGCGACCATGATTGACAGTGCAAAGATACTTGAAAATACGAAAAAGATTAATGTTCGTGTTGTGTCAGTTCCATCTGATGCGGTATTTTTAGATCAGGATACAGTTTATAAAGAGAAAATTCTTCCCTTTGGTGTTCCAACTCTTGGACTTTCAGCTGGTTTACCTGTTGCACTGCAGGGAATCGTAGGTCCCCTTGGAAAAGTAATCGGTTTTGAACGTTTTGGAGCATCAGCGCCGTATAAAGTACTTGATGAGAAATTCGGCTATACAGGACCGATAGTCGCTCAGAAAGCCGAACTTTATCTGAAAGAATACGGCACACTGATGAACAGAATCGTATCCCGTAAGGTAGCTTTAAAGGAAATCTAAATTTTGTTGCCAATGGGAGGAGAATTAAACTGTAAAGAAAAAGTTTTTTGAACTCATTATAATTCTAAATATCTGCATTTTCAATGCAGATATTTTACAGGATTCTACTTACATTGGAACAGGATTTTACTTATGAAAATTGGGATTGTCAGCGATACACATCGAAATAAAGAGCTGTTACATAATGCCGTGGATTGGTTAGTAAATCGTCAAAAAATCGCCGCTCTTTATCATTTAGGCGATGACTATGATGATGTTGCTGGTCTGGGAGAATACTTTCTGGATATGGTTCAGGTCCCCGGAGTGTATGATGAACGGTACAGAAATGGAACTTTACCTGCGAAAGTATTCGAAAATGTTCTCGGTGTATCCATAATGCTTGTTCACAGTATCGAAAAAGATTTGACTAATGATGATGTTATGAAATCAGATATAATTCTTCATGGTCATACTCACAAAGAAGAATTGAAACTTGAGGATGGAAAACTTTTCATGAATCCAGGTCATCTGAAGGGTCCTTTGGATAAAAATATGCCCCCAACATTCGGTCTTCTTACTATTGCAGACAGGGAAATAATCGCAGCTATTTACAATTTGGATTTCAAAGTTGAAAGATCATTAGAGTTGATGAGATCAGAGAGTGGTCTATACAAAGCTTAAAGTATTGTAGTATTGGCCGGCTCTTCATTGAAAACCTCTTGAGTTGCTTTAAGATATCCTTCAATAGATGTTTTCTTTTGAATTTGTTTCAGAATTTTTTTCGATTTATTGAAGGACTTCGCCATATATGTCCACAACTCCTTCATTTTGCCTAACAGGTGAGATGGTCCGGAAAGTTTTTCCCGATTTTTCGCGAAAATTTCATTGTGAAAAGATTCTAATGCTTTAATATCAATTTTAATGCTTTGATTAAATCTGAATTCCTTCAAAAGGTTTGGATTGCAAATGACTCCTCTACCCATCATCCAGTTATGGATTTGTGGCATCAGTAAAGAGGAACACCTGAAATCATCCAGGGAGCAGAGATCCCCGTTATAGGTTACCTGATGATTGATAGCGCGGCTATACTTTATAAAGTAGCTGATATCCGCTGAACCATCATACATTTGAGAACCAGTGCGTGGATGTATTATTACTTCTGATAAAGGCAACTGGTTAAATACTGGAATTACATTTTCCAGCTCATCTTTACTGTTAAGTCCAAGGCGAACCTTTACGGATATGGTACAATTAACATTGGATGTAACAGTTTCCAAAATAGATCTGATCATTTCGGGGTATGGCAACAAACCTGAACCACGTTTTTTCCGTGTGATCTGCGGATGCGGGCATCCTAAATTAAGATTTACTGATTTGTACCCGAGTGTTGCAAAATGATTGGCAAGAGTGATAATGTCTGCTGAATCATTACCAATTATCTGAGGTATTACCCGTTCGACATCATTATAGTCAGGTAAAATATCCCTGATGTGGTAACTATTGACAGTTGATCCTTTTACTGTCGGGATGAAGGGAGTCAGAAGATAATCGAAATTCCCAAAATAACGCTCAAAGGTATTGCGGAAGATGTAGTCAGTCACACCTCGTAACGGCGCCAGATAGAAATGCGGTTGTGTATTCATAAGGTGCATGAAAATACACTTTGGATTATTCTTTTGCCATGATTTATAGAAAACGTTTTGTTTCATTGACACAACTATTACGATAGGTTAAAATGGAAATAGGATGTAAATAATTATGAATCAACAAGATCTGATTAATAATGCGATTTATGCCCATAAAAAAGGGAATTTCCAGGAAGCGATATTTCTTTATAATAAAATTATCGAAAGCTCGCCCCGGATGGTCGATATTCTTTTTTTATTGGGAGTTGCATGCCGGCAGTCCGGGAAAATTGATGAATCTGTAAATTGGTTGCAAAAAGCATCTGCATATAAGCCTGATGATGGCAGGATCATCTATGAACTTGCGGTTTCGTTTAAAATAGGAAATAAACCTGCTGAGGATGTTATTAGTCTCCTTAATCAAGCTTTGGATAGAGGATACTCTGCAAGTGATTGTTATTTTTTATTGGGAGAAATGTACCGAAAGATTAATAAGCTTGAAATTGCAATAGAGTTTTTCATGAAAGCCACAAAGGAAAAACCTGATCATTTTTTATCTTATTTTACACTTGCAATGATTTACAGGGAAACAGCTCACTATGATAATGCAATAGAGTGCCTAAATAAAGCCATTGTGATAAATTCAGAATCTGCTGAATCCTATAACAATCTTGGGTCGCTTTTTCAGATAACAAAAAAACAGGAAAAAGCTATCAACTGTTTCAAACAGGCTTGTAGTTTGAAACCCAACGACATTACCATTGTAACTAATTATGTAAATGCATTAACCGCCTCTAAAAGGTATGATGAAGCCATTCAAGTAATGGAAGACAATCTAAAAAAATATCCGCAATCAGCGGAAATATTGAATGGATTGGGGAATTTATATCGACAAAAAGAGAATGATCCCGTAGCCAAGGAATTCTATGTACGGGCTCTGAAAGTCAAAAGTGATTTTTCTGAAGCCCATTTCAATCTGGGTCTGATCATGAGAGAGTGGAACAGGCTGGATGAAGCAGCGGTATGCTTTTCAAATGCAATTACATTTTCTCCGGCATTGAATAGTGCATACCTGAATCTTGGTGAAATTTCCCAGGTTTCCGGAGAAATAGATAAATCGGAAGAGATGTTTCTTACCGTTCTGAAAAATGACCCTACTAACGAGAATGCGGTTCATAATCTGCTATTGTCAGCAAACTACAATGAAAAATATAGTAACGAAGAAGTTTTTAATCTGCATAAAAAATGGTGCTCTAGATTTATTGTCAAAAAAGTTTGGAAGAATGACAAAAACCCTGATAAAAGATTGAAAGTCGGCTATGTGTCACCTGACTTCTGTAAACATCCTGCATCGCAATTTCTTGAATCCTTTCTGAGATATCATAGTAATACATTTGATATTTATTTATATGCTCATATTCAGCACCGAGATAGTAAAACGGAATGTTTCAAAAGACAAGCTGTCCACTGGATCGAGACACAGGAGATGTCCGATGAACAGCTCTACAGTAAAATTCAAAATGACGGGATAGATATTCTCGTAGATTGTGCTGGACATATGAGTGGAAATCGCCTCGGGACCTTTGCATTGCATCCTGCACCAGTCCAGGTGAGTGCATTTGGATATCCCTGTACAACCGGCCTTGATACAATTGATTATAGAATATCAGATTCGATTACCGATACTGTAGAAAGTATAAATAATTATACTGAAAAAGTAATTACTTTGGATCCATGCTTTTGCTGTTATGAACCGCCTGAAAACTCGCCTGAACCGTTGGATTTACCGGCAATAAAGAATGGTTTTGTTACATTCGGTTCTTTACATACTACTGCCCGTCTGAATAAGGAAGTAATTGCGCTGTGGGGGCGCATTCTTAACAGTGTTCCCGATTCGCGGCTGCTTATTTTCAGAACTACTTTGTGCGAATCTATAATTACAAGAATTAGGCTTTGGTTGAATGAATGTAATACTGATTTATCCAAAGTTACTTTTCAAAGTGAAATTCCTCAGAAGGGTTATTTAGATATTTACAATCTAATTGATTGTCAGCTTGACACCTTTCCTTGGAGCGGGCATACAACAGCTTGTGAATCATTATGGATGGGAGTTCCAGTTATAACTTTATATGGCGATCGCCATGCGGGGAGAATGGTAAGCAGTGTATTGAGCAATAGCGGAATGAAAGAATGGATTGCATATACGAAAGAGGAATATGTTGAAAAAGCGCAGTATGCAGCTGGTAATATCGATGTACTGAATAAATTACGAAAAGAACTTCGGTCAATCTTACGCACATCGGAATTATGCAATGGGAAAACATACGCAAAGAAACTCGAAGCCCACTATCGAACTATGTGGATAGAATACTGTAAACAACAAGTTTCAGCAGCTATTTGATGCAGTCTCTCAGGCAGATGCTTTTAACAATTTGAACTTTACAAGGGCCTCTTTAGTAGAATCGAATGCGAGCTGATTAAAAGGAAGTTGCTCTACTGAGAAGTAATTAACTTCGCTAATTTCTCCATTAGGGATAGCTTTTGGAACAGAACTCAAAACGCATCTGAAGAAAATGTCTGTTGTAAAGTATGTCACCTTTTCATATTTATAGACATTAGGGAAAGAACCAAAATATTCGATAGATTGTAAATCAATGGATAGTTCTTCCCTGACCTCTCTTCGGAGTGCGTTTTCGAGGGATTCTTTGTAGTTTACAAAACCTCCTGGAACATCAAGCCATCCTTTCTTTGGTTCATCGTTTCTTTTTACTAAAAGAATCCCGGATGGAGTCTCAATCAGTGCCGCGACAGCAGACGCAGTGTTATGAAAATAAACAAAATCACAATCCAAACATTTCATTCCATTTGATTCTACTACAATCAGATTTGTAGAGCTACATTTGGGGCAATATTTAAAATTTGTATGTTGAAGCATGTATTAACTCCTTTAGTTATAAAAATATTTCATGAAATTTGCTATATCTATCTTTATTATCAATAAATTGTAGTTACAATACTGTACAAACTTTTATTTAAAAGAGGGTAGAATGATCTACTACGGGCAAAAATTGCAGTTGAATGATTTGTTTGATCCCAAATGGATTGAGAGATTCGCTGAACCTTCAAAAGTCGCAATTGCCCTGAAGCAGGCCGGTGTATCATTTATTGAATTACCTATTGGTGAGGAGACTAAAACCGATACTATTCTTGATATAACACGTGTATTTATTAACGAGGGGTTGTTTGTTTCTTTACATCCTTACCTTTATAAAGAATTATCACCTGAAATTTTTAATGAATCTAAAATGCCTGGCCTTATCGAGATGTTGAGTACTGCGCAGGAAGTCAGTGAGCTAACCGGATTTCCAGTACCTTATGTGTTCCATGGCGGCAGAGCACGAGTTGAACCTTATTATGTGGACATTGGAAATGCAATCTCTCATGCGAAAGCTTTTTTTTCATGGATAGATGATACTTGTAATAGTCAATTCAGTAGTATTATTCCTCTTTGTGAAACACAGACTCCCTGGGATGCATCCGATAGAGAAATGGTCAGACTTGGTGATACCTACCAGAGTTGTCTCGATCTTATTCAAGATACTGATATGGGTATTTGCTGGGATTTTGGACATACTTACCGTTCCTCTTCTCTTAAAAAACAACAAGAGTTGCCAGATGATAAATTTCTTGCTCGTGTACAACATGTACATGCGCATGATACAATAGAAACCGGTGAAGGGCCGGAAGATCATTTTCCGCTTGGAGATGGCCTGGCTCCATGGAGGAAATACTGTGCTGAACTTGCACGGTATCAGTACTCAGATTCGATTCTTCTTGAAATTAATCCCACTCGCTTTAGAGATCTTGATGATCTGATATTTTTCGCTAAAGATGGTATCGAACGTTTAAAGGTGTTCTTTGAAGAGGAATTAAGCGATTCCAATGAACCGTTAGAATGATTTGACAAATAAAAATTTTTTTACGAATAAATTCTGGATTTGGAAAAGGATTAATTATATTTTCCAAATTTATTTTCTTCTCATTCTCAGGGTATAGATGTCAAAAAAAGTCCTAATTGCCATGAGTGGCGGAGTCGATTCCTCTGTTGCTGCTGTTTTACTTAAGCAGCAGGGATATAGTGTAGTTGGAGCAACAATGTGCCTTGGAGTTGCAGATACAGACGGAACTGCCAGTTGTTGCGGTCCGGATGCAACACGCGATGCTCGCAAAATTTGCGATAAGCTTGATATCCCTCATTATGTTCTTCAGTTTTCAGATCATCTATATTCCCAAGTGATTAAGGATTTCATTGAACAATACAAACTGGGTCGAACTCCAAATCCGTGCGTTCGCTGTAATCAGTTTCTGAAATTTGGTTTTCTTTATGATTATGCAATCTCCTGTAATTTTGATTATATCGCAACCGGACACTATGCTGGAATTGCAGAAATCGAAGGCAAAAAGTTTCTCAGACGTCATCCCGATTCTAAAAAGGATCAAAGTTATTTCCTATATAGAATTCCTTCAAGATGTCTTTCTAAAGTTCTCTTTCCTTTACAGGATATAAACAAAGCAGAGGTAAGAGAAATCGCCAGAAGAGAAAATTTAGCTGTCGCGGAAAAAGCAGAAAGTATGGAGATTTGCTTTATTCCTGATAACGATTACAGGGGGTTCCTAAAAAAGAACAATGTAGAATGCAAGCCTGGAAAATTTGTCGATACTAAAGGCAAAATTCTTGGTGACCATACAGGTATTATAAATTATACTATCGGCCAAAGGAAAGGGTTGGGCATTGCAGGAGGTAAACCTCTGTATGTTGTATCAATTAATAAAGAGTCAAATACGGTGGTTTTGGGAGAGAAAAAAGATTTGCAAGGAAGAGATCTTGTTGCCCGACAGTTCAATTTGTTTTCGGAAGAACTATTTTCGGAAACGCTTACAGCAAAAGTTCGCTATTCTACTGCAGATAGTTCGTGTAGAGCGTATGTGAGGGATGATGAGTTGCATGTAAGATTTGAAAATGAAGTAGAAGCGATAACACCGGGGCAATCAGTGGTTTTGTATGATAAGGAGATAGTTTTAGGGGGGGGGATAATAGATTCGGTCCGGTGACGATCCCCAGAGGTAAATTATTAAATGTCCATAAGTTATTAATTTACCTCAGAGGATAGTAATATTGAATTTTATTCACTACCATCCCACAGGAAATGCCAATGATTTTGTATGTTTTCACAGTTTTTTTTGACAAATCCACTTTGCGGATGGTTGATTTTTCTGAGGAAATAGCGTTTTTAGCATAATTTCACCACTTTTCTATGGGATGGTAGTGAATTTTTTTTATATAACTTAACCAGAGCTATCGGTTGATATTCTTGAGATAAACGGAAGTTTGATCAGAAATGTATTTCCGTTTATTCGAAACCCAAATTTTGTAGTTATTCTTGGAATAATTAATGACATTTGATTTCAAATTTTTCTACTATAACTCAATGCTTAACCAAAATAAAGGTTTTCCGATTCTACAGACAATAAGATTAAGAATATGTTCTGCACTAAAGAAACACTCTTCATCTGCTCTTCTATTGTAATGTCACCGTAAATTGAATTAACAGCCAATGAACTCTTTAATGATGTTCAGATCAGTGATTCTATTACATCTCGAAATCATCATCGATACTGCGGATGGAGTGATATTCAAATACTGAGCGATTTGAGTACAGCGGAACTCATAGTGGCAGTGAGCGTATAGGGCAAAAAGTTGCCTGAATGTAGACTGCTCATTGAGTCTTCCATGCATTCTTATGTTTTCATCAGTAAATTGTATACCGATGCTTATCTTTTCGGCTACATTTTTAAGCGTGAGATTTTCTCTCAAATATATTGCCACTCTCGCTTTTCGCATCCGATCCTGTTCAAATACCTTTTTAGCGAAATCGGCATCTCCAATTACAAAAAAGTTTGAATTATGGAAGTCAAGGCTCCCCTTGTTTGATGACTGCATTGTTCTGACAGAATCAGGAACCTCTTTGCAGGGTGCAGCAAGATATGTCTTGTATTCGGTGATCTGATCAGATCCACTGAAAAAATTAAGTAGATCAGTTTTATCAATAATACTGTCAGTTTTATCATTAACAATTTCAGCATGGCCACACCACTTGTAACTATCCAGATTTTCGAGTGTGCAATCTCCACTACGGACCGGATTTAAATGAACATGACGGATAATCTCTTTTAAGTTATCTCCTTCCTGAACTACAATCGATGAGAATCGTTTTGCGAAAACCGATCCGAAGCTATTGTTCATTTTGTTAAAATTTTTTGCAAAAACGGAGTTGAGCGTTTGCATAAAAATGGATATAGTAGGATTGGAACCGGCTTTAACAACCAAGTGATAATGGTTATCCATAAGAGACCAAGAGATGCATGTGAGTTCGTATTTTTTGAGATAATTGGCAAGCTGAATGAGAAAAAACAATTTCAAGGTGTCGCATCCAAGGATATGATAACCAGTATTGCCGACAGAGGAGATCTGGTAGTATTGATTGGGAGCTACGACTCGGGGTTTGGTGGCCATGGATTCCTCCTACGGTTTTGTTAAGGAGAATATTTTTGGGATATTGATAGTACAATATCTATGCCAGTACCCGAGGATAATTTCCCCCCAGAGGTCAATTATTTAATGTCAACAATCAATAAACTTATCTCTGGGGACCCTTAAATAATAGGCTGGCTTTCAAGAATTCGAACCAAAAGCAATGATTCATTCCTCTTTCCCATTTACAAATCGATGTATACTATCATATTAAAGAATGAAAACGAAATTATATATAAGAAATAGATAATTCATCCAATAATAATTATCATCAGAACAAACCAGCAGTTAACCTCTTTTAAATCGGTTTACATTATAACCATGAATGTTATTATTTGTACATTACAATTTAAAAAAATCAGTAAACTGCTGGTGCCGCCAGATCCTTTTACCTGAAAATATCTTCATGATGCCTGAACACGATTAATTGATGGTGTGTCTTGTACTTCTTGTAATTGTACTTTTATTCCAGTTGCAATCTTGTCAATACTTGTCTTTGCATTTTCTACTGCATTATCAATATTCTTTTCCAGCTGAATAACACTTTTATTTTCAATAGCATCTTTTAACTCTGAGACAGTGTTTTCGAAATCCTTTACTGCATTCTTCGTTACAGTTTTGACTTCTTCAGGAATGATCTCTTTTTTTTTAATAAAATGGTGGGCAACAAGACCTGCTGATGCTACAGCGATAGTAGCTGGAATAGCAATCAATGCAATATTTTTCCCTCTTATAGACATACAATCCTCCTCGTTTAGGTAAAGTCAATTAACATTTGATTGACCCATTGCTGTGATGTTATAACCGCAATTAAAATACCAGATCCATAAAAAGAAGAGATCACCCCGTAAGCAGATTGAAAGTTGTGCAAGATGATTTGAAACATAAAAATATGTACATCACACGGTAAAAAATGTACTCTTAAGTTTTAATCTCCTTGATCCCAAAAGGTGAAAATTCCTCCGGGATTATTATAAACATGGAAGGTAATTATCTCTAAGGTTGCTGAATTTTGAATCTACTTCTCCAATACAATTGAGGTGCACAATGAAATTAAAAAATCTTTTTGTAGTCACTATTATTTCTGCCATCTTCTTTATTATTTCCTGTAATCAAAACTCCCTAATGGATTTGCAGAATACTCCAGAAGTTCCAGTTAAGATACAAAACATTACAATTGTGAAAGACGAGTTATATCTGACTATCGGTCAAGAATACCAGGTAGAAACTATAATTTCACCTGATTCAGCAAAGACAATCAATCTCCAATGGAGGGTGAATAATCCTCAAGTAGCTTCAGTTGAAAATAATGGGATAATTAAAGGACTTTCCTGTGGAACAACACAGGTCACACTTTCTTGCGATCAGATTTGTAAAGAAATTAAGGTTGTTGTAAGGGTACAGGATAAGAATACGTTTCGAATTCATTATCGTACCCAAAAAAATACAGCTGAGAGTTATAAAGAATATGGCGTTTATTTGGTTGGCAATGCATTACCAGAATCAGGCGGTGAAGGTGATGCTTCTATTATCAACGACACACTTTATGATTTCAGGCACTTGCAGCAGTTTAAGTACACAGATTCTTTTGGAATGTATACTGACATTTCTGTCAGAGATGACGGGGAACTGCAAATGGCTGTTCTGAAAAACAATCTTGGGTTTAATTACTTTACAGATGTATCTCTTCTCAAGAGTATTGATCTCTTAAGCTATAATGAAGTTTGGTTTTTAGAGGGCAACAAAACACTCTATATTTCAAAGCCTGTTTCAGGTTTGGATCAGTTGCGTATTCCTGGTGATAACAAAACCATAAAGGTTGGTGAAATGATAGATTTTCTATCGATTCTGATTTCTTCTGTAATGCCGATTCCGGGCTTGTCATGGCAAAGTAGTAATCAATTTGTTGCATCAGTAAATGATAAAGGTATTATAACTGGAATTAAGCCCGGTTCAGCGGTAATTATGGCTATAGCAGGAGGCCTTGTTGCTCAGAAGCAAGTATTTGTTACATCTGCAGTAAAAGATAGTTGTGTTCGCATTCACTACTATCGCTATAATGGTGATTACAAGGGATGGGTGGTAGAGACTGCAAGCAAGTCTTATATGTTTGAGAATCATGACGCTTACGGTAGTTATACGGATATTCCCTTTGCAAAGGGCCTCTCTTTAGAATTTACGATAAAGAACGAATTTGAAACTGCTCAGGAGTATTTTGACAATACTGGAAATAAAAGAGAACTGTGGATTTCGGAGGGAAACTCTAAAGTAATGGATACAATACCAGTTATGGATAAAGGTGCTTTTAAGATCGTTAATTCATGGGGTGATAAAACTTATCAGTATGGACGCGACTGGGAGCATGTGATGGATGGAAAATTTTACATGACTTATGATGCGCTTAAGAAAAGTAATTCGTTTGCCTACTTTCTTGCTCCTAAAGAAGCATATCAGCCGCGGGTATTGGCAGTGTTTCAGGTTGAGGGAAATTTCAGAGGGGATTTTTCGATAAACTTTGGTGTTGGTGATTCAATTTCACCAAGAAAAGTAAAACGGTTTCTAAATTACCCATCATTAACTTATGGTGGGTATTCCACTGTTTTTCCATCCACGGATATTGCTTTTGATTTGACTGATTTTCTACCGTTGCAGAATGAGAATGTGTTCATGGAAATTTATGATGGAGGATTAAACAGAACTTTGAAGGTAAACAAATTTTATTTAGAAATATATGATGATTATTCCTCTGCACCTGTTCAAATTGTGAACGACACTACTCTCCCTGAATATACTATTGATGGGAGTACCTCGCGGTTTATTTTGCGGAATCTGACAGTCGCTGCAAATGCTCAATTAGCTAAAAAAGCATTATCAAATGGTTACAAATTAACTTCACGTACTCTGACAAAAGATGATCTCTCTGGCTACGTTCCCTGTCCTGCACGGATGCCGAAAACACAGTTTCAGCAACTTGTTAACGATAATAAAATCAAAGTTTTAAATAAAGTATTGTTGCAAAATATTTATTTAGCCAAATTAGCTTCTGAGGCTAAGGTTGATAATTCAACATCAAATTATTTCCCACCCATTGGAAGTCAGGAAAATAAGGGCTCTTGTACAGCATGGGCTCTGGGTTACTATCTTGCAACGTATAATATTGCCAGATCAAAGGGATGGAACCTGTCGGGGGCACGATGGATAAACGGTGAAATAGAAGATGGGTACAAAGATAAAATCATGAGTCCGGATTTTATTTACAATTTGATTAATGGAGGAAGCGATAATGGTTCAATGGCCTATATTGCAGCACTTGTGCTCAATGATATAGGAATTTCCACTATGAAAACAGCTCCGATTATTTATGACAATGTCAAAAACTGGCCCACAGAACAAGCATTCAGAGAGGCTCCTTTATACCGCCATGATGAATCGACACTCTTTTATTGCGTTATAAATACAGATGAAGATATTGAAAATATTAAAGCACTGCTTAAAGCTGGTGAACTTGTTACTATAGCTATTGAGGCAGGCAATATAGTGCTTAGTGAGAACGACACTTATACAAGTAAAAATGCGGGTACAAGTCTGGATCATTTGGTTACCGTAGTGGGATTCGATGATACATGGACAGTTGAAAGTAAATGAAAAAAGTAGAATTTCTTATCTAATTATGGATATAAATATTATTCAGGGATAATGATTTTGAATTTATCTGCGAAATGGGCAGCTTATTTTGTCCCATTTTTGAGTAATCGGAATTTTTGTCAAATGTATGATTGGTTCAATCAATATTGATTTTTTAAATTGATTGGAGATTTACCCCAGAGGTAATTTATAAATAGTTTAATAAATTACCTCTGGGGTGCCTTTTGGCTCTCAATAGTTGATCTTTTAATTCATATTCCAACCATGTCCATGTAAACCTATTGCCGGATCATTTCAAACCTCCCTTTGAGCTTCCCGATTTCCATTGGCAATTTGTATATTCTTCATCTATATAACTATGATTTATGAAAGGTAGATGTACATGGCAGCTCAGACTAAAGGTGCACCGAAATCGGCAATTTCTCCGACTCGTAATGAGGATTACCCGGAGTGGTATCAGCAGGTTATCAAAGCCGCGGATTTAGCAGAAAATTCACCAGTTCGCGGTTGTATGGTTATTAAGCCATGGGGATATATGCTGTGGGAAAATATTCAACGTGTACTTGATGTAATGTTTAAAGAAACCGGTCATAAGAATGCTTATTTCCCTTTATTTATACCAAAAAGTTTTCTTGAGAAAGAAGCTGAGCATGTTGAAGGTTTTGCAAAAGAGTGTGCAGTTGTAACTCATCACCGTCTTGAAGCAGGGCCGGATGGCAAACTGATTCCTGCGGGTGAACTTGAAGAACCGCTTATTGTTCGGCCGACATCAGAGACTATTATCGGGGCAATGTTTGCAAAGTGGGTACAATCTTATCGTGATCTTCCTCTTCTTATCAATCAATGGGCAAATGTGGTCCGCTGGGAGATGCGTACACGGCTTTTTTTGCGAACAACGGAATTTTTGTGGCAGGAGGGGCATACTGCTCATGCTACGATGCAGGAAGCAAATGAAGAAACAATGAAAATGCTTGAGGTATATGCAAAGTTTGCAGAAGAATATATGGCAATGCCGGTTATCAAGGGAGAGAAAACTGAAAGTGAACGTTTTCCTGGTGCTGTATCTACCTATTGTATAGAGGCAATGATGCAGGATCGTAAAGCTTTGCAGGCGGGTACTTCACATTTCTTAGGTCAGAATTTCTCCCGAGCATCAGATATCAGATTTCTTGACACAAATGGAAAAGAAGATTTTGCCTGGACAACATCCTGGGGTGTTTCAACAAGGCTTATTGGTGGTTTGATAATGACTCATGGTGATGATGATGGGTTGATAGTGCCGCCGCGCCTTGCTCCTTCTCATATAGCAATACTTCCCGTTGTGCATAGTGATGACAGTGGGGGAGATGTCATTGAGTATTGTGAAAAGCTTGCCTCCGAACTTCGCAGAATCGATTACTATGGCAGAAAAATTGTTGTTGAAGTAGATAAGCGAGAAGGTCGTGGTGGCGATAAAGTTTGGTCATGGATTAAGAAAGGTATTCCTGTTTATCTTGAGATTGGCCCTCGAGATATTTCTAATGATGCTGTATTCGTCGGCCGCCGTGATAAAAGTCGCAAAGATCGTTATAGTCTATCTAAAGAAGAGTTCCTGGCAACTATTACCAATGTGCTTGATGATATTCAGAATTCACTTCTGGAGAGAGCAAGAAGTTTTCGCGATCAGAATACAAAGAGAATTGATTCTAAAGATGAATTTTATGCATATTTCACTCCTGCGAATAAGGAAAAGCCGGAAATTCATGGGGGATTTGCTTCTTGTCATTGGAACGGGTCACCTGAGGTTGAGCGCATGATAAAAAATGATCTCAATGTGACTATCAGATGTATACCACTTGATGCAGAAGAAGAGGAAGGAAAGTGTGTAATCACTGGAGAGCCTTCAAAAAGACGCGTTATCTGGGCTAAATCATATTAAAAATTATGGGTGCTTTGGTGCCCATTTTTACTTTTGTACTATGGCTGCTATCTTGATAACATGATCTGTTCTTAAAAATTGGTGTTTGATTGGAATTTGTAATGAGTGTATTTAAGTCGTTTTCTTTTGGTTTGATTGTAGTTCTCATTTGTTCATCTTTTCTTTATGCTTCCGAGGATAATGATAAAAAGAATTCATCTGCTGGCGTTGCAATAGGAATTTCAGCAGGTGTTGTCATAACTGGAGCAGCTGTTTACTTTATTACAAAACACGTAAAAAAGGATCGGCTTCAGGGTGATAGCATTATCGCATCTGTCGAGCAATCTATCGATTCATCTGAAAAATTTTACGAACAATATCAATTTGATTTATCGGAAAAGTATTTGCAAAGGATATTACCTCAATACGATCAATATGAAAAGTACTGTCGTAAACGCCACAGGGTAGCAATACTCAATCGTGACTCTATAATCAACAAAATATTCTATTGTCAGTTACTCCATAATCTGCATAGTCTGATACGTGAATCGGATTCTTTAGCGCTAAATATACCCATTCAGGCAGAAAAAATAGTTGAACTGAACAGACATGAAATTAATAATACGGTGAATCAAATACTTGTCAGAATCAAACAGCTTGAGGAGAAATATAAAGACAAACGAGAAGTGATTCGTTACGGGTTTAGAAAATCGATCGGTCATGTTAATAGTATTGACTCTGTGATGAATGACGTTTATGAATCTGAAAAACTCAATTTTAGCATGAAATGCAAGTATTTTTTTAACAGGGCGATAGAAAAAAAAGACACTGTTGCTCTTGAACAGTTTGTCAATGATTGTGACTATTACTCTATCGATAAAGAATGGTGTTCACGGGCAAAGATCTTACTAACAGGGACATTTGACAGTAGTGAATTTTCAAAGAAAATAATAGCAAACAAAACAAGAGAGAAAAACAGTGGGGTGAAAAAACATCCCAAAGTCTCTCAGATAGATTCAATTCATAATGAATTTAGAATAGCTATGAAATCTAAAAATATTGATACTCTTCAAAGCTATATTTTCAAGTATCAAAAAAAGAAATTCAGAAAAAAGGATACCAGAATTGATAGTGCGAAAATATTGCTTGATAGTTTAAAAATGCAGCTTCAAAGGGAAAATGCTTTTCTCGCTTCGCATCCTTTGCTTTCTGATAGCACTGCTCAGGATGTGAAATTAATTGTAAATGGGTTGCCGGGAGATAATGAGCTTTTCAGGGGGGAAATTTTAAGTTTGCAAGGCGAATTGAAGCAAGCTTATGGAATACGTTATCCGGTTTCTTTAACAATAGATAAAAAAGGATCTACCCTGCAGTTTTTTCTTACTGCTTATGTTCGGCCTATGTATGATATTTATGAAAAAAATAGTAATGATACAACCTTCTATACATTTTCAGGGATTTTATGGGGTGTAGATTTTCTGCATAAATTTCGATTTAATTTAAATAAGAGGGCGACAGAAGATAAATCTATAGATCCATCTCTAAGGGAATATCTGCTTGGTTCCCAGAAATCATCGGTATATATAGTCCGGTTAAAGAAAAATGAGGATGAAAATATTACGATGTATGCTTACAGATATGAAGATAAACCTGTATTTTATGATTTTTTTGATATCAGCTCAAAAAAAGAAAAGAATATCAGGGTAGATAATAAAACAGCTCACGGAATTCAAGTCGTCGGTTCAGCGATAGCGGATTTATTAAAGAATAGATTAATTAGTGGATTTTTGGCTAATGACTAGGTTGTAAAGCGATTAAGTTTACCTCTTTTCTAATAACCGTCAAGAAAATTTACTTTCCTTTAAAACATTTCCATAAGATACTACGTAGTTATTATTAGAAGCCAATCTTCAGCGTATCCAAGAATAGGATTCTTATGGTGAGGTTCGCTTTAATAAGATTCTGGCATCGGTGTTCGTAAAAGGAGAATCGATATGGACAAAAAGGATAAAATTATTCTGGTAACCGGAGCAACTGGAAAGCAAGGTGGCAGTGTCGCACGGCATCTGCTTGCTGATGGTTGGTCAGTGAGAGCATTGACAAGGTCGCCAGATAAGCCTGAAGCAAATCAGTTGAAAGAACTTGGTGCAGAAATCATCCAGGGTGATCTTGATAATCCGTCTACTTTAGAACCAGCTGTATCAGGTGTATATGGTGTTTTCAGTGTACAGCAATATTGGGGAAAAGGTGTTGACGTCGAGGTAAAAGAAGGTATGGCATTAGTAGATGCTGCGAAGAAAACTGGTGTCGCGCATTTCATTTACAGTAGCGTTGGTGGGGCAGAAAGGAAGACAGGAATCCCTTTCTATGAAAGTAAATTCCAAATTGAAACGTATGTAAAAAAATCGAATCTCAAATGGACCATATTGCGTCCCACATATTTTATGGAAAATCTCCTGGCCTCTGAGATGCTCGATAATATTTATAATGGTAATTTCCCATTTCCACTTGAAACTGAAATGTCAATGCAACTTCTGGCAGTTGATGACATTGGCGCAATGGTGACACTCATGTTTAATAATCCTGATATATTTATAGGAAAAGCTATTGAACTGGCTGGTGATGAAGTTACTGGAACACAAATGGCTGAAGTATTAAGCAAGGTTATCGGTAAGACAGTTACTTATCAGGAAATCCCTGTAGAGTCTTTACATCAGGTGAGTGCTGATTACGAAATGATGTTCGATTGGATGAATAGAAGAGGATATGCTGCTGATATCGAATCACTTCAAAAGATGCTTCCTGATTTAAAGACCTTTGAAGCCTGGGCGTCAACTATTTCCTGGGAGAAAAAAGAAGCTGCATAAAAACTTTTTATCCTCACATTTGAAAAGCGATTCACTGTAACATAAAAATACTGTGAATTGCTTTTTGTTATACCAAAAAAGGAGCGCATTGTGAAATGTAAACTGATTACTAAAATTTCCCTTCTTTTGATGATTTCCTGTGTTTCCTCTGCATTTGCTCAAAAAGCAATAGCTGTTTTAACCAATGATAAAAGCGACTCTTTAGGTACTGTTCAGTTCGATCAGACCGACAGTGGGGTTGTTTTGCTTTTGGATCTACATGGATTGCCTCCTGGTATACATGCTCTGCATATTCATGACAAAGGACAATGCGATTCGCCTGATTTCAAAACAGCCGGGGGACACTTTAATCCAGATAAGAAAATGCATGGTTTCTTAAATAAAAAAGGGCCTCATGCAGGAGATTTTCCTAATATCCAGGTTGAAGATAATGGAACTGTAAAGACAAAAATTTTAACACAATTAATAACACTTAAAAAAGGTGAAAAGAATACAATTCTAAATAGTACAGGTACTTCTATTGTCATTCATGAAAATCCGGATGACTACATTACAGATCCTGCAGGTGCTTCAGGAAAACGCTTAGCATGTGGCGCTATAAAGGAGAAAAAGTAAACTTTAGCATCAAATATAAGGCTGAAGACCAATGAACACCTGATAAATAACTCATGGCATATAAATCGAATGTTTACAAAGAATCCATGAGGGATCAAGGTACAGTTCTTTCCTTCCTTCAGCCTTTTCATTTATCATTATTTATTCTACTCATAATGTTTCCGCTATAGTAAGCCTATTATCAATATCAACTACACCATCAGTATACCGTGCAATATCTTCTACTGCATCGTATGATGTCTGGTTCGGTGTCGTTCCTCGAAGTATTACATGACCATTTTGCACTTCAACTGCTAAATTATTGATATTTGCTATCGCGTAATAATCAATACTTTTAGTAATTGATTGTGCAACAGTTAAATCTGATGTGTTACTGGTAGGAACAACTGCAAGTTCGTTTCTGATCGTAAATATTGATGTCGAGTTCTTTGCTAATTCTCCTGCGTGAAATTTTTTGTAAAATGAACCGACAGAACCTTTTAGAAAAATTGATGTGTTTTCAATAGAAATGGTAATCGATTCAAGGTACAGTTCCGGATCCCAGGATAAGAGTTGTCGAAGGTTATCGGCTACAACTGAATCTGATGGTTTTTTAAAATTTTCCGGGAAAATAATTTTCAGATTATTGCGAACTGATATAACACCATAAAATGCCCAGGCTGTTGCTTCTGCCGCATTGTAAGCGGTTACTGATGGCACTGTGCCTGACAATACAATAGCACCATTATTCGCTTCTATGGTAATCTTGTATGGATCGATTCTACTGTCCGCGCGAAATCTATCTTTAATTTGATTTGCAAGGGTTTCATCAAATTGTGACATATAATACTCCATTGTAAGCCTATGACAAGTATTAACATTTCAGTTTCTATTAAAGATTACGAAAAAGAAAATGAAATCGTTTTTTTGAGAATGAGATAAAATTGTCAATAGGATCAGATCAATTTTTTTTATTAACTGTATAGTATATTATCAGTAAATTAAAAATACTGTTTTCTATGTGAGGATATTATGTTTTAGTAATGAGTTCAATGTATTCCTATTATAAGCAATGGATGATTTTTTAACATGAAAAACGAGGGATAATTAATGATATCTATAGAATTCCGGATAAGGAAACTCTGTTTTCTTGGATGTTTGAACGGATCTGTTTTAATCAGATTTATTAGTACGTTTTGATTGATTTAACTTATCATAAATAATATCTTATAATCATCATGATTGATCTTCATGTCCATTCAACTGAATCTGATGGTACTTTTACTCCTGAACAGATCGTCCGGTTCGCAAAAGAAAACGGAATTGATACTGTTGCATTGTGTGATCATGATACAACATCAGGTCTCGAATCTTTCATCTATTATGCCAGGCAAATCGGCATAACTGCAATTCCTGGAATCGAGATTTCAGCAGTTTTCCCGAAAGAAAATTGTCATATACTCGGTTTGAATATACCCTTACAATATAAACCACTTGAAAGTATTCTTAAAAAATACAGGGATTCGAGAAATCAACGAAATTCTTTGATTATTGATAAATTATGCAAACTTGGAATAGTCATTTCTGTAAACGAACTTAATAAATACGCAACAGGAACATCTGTTGGAAGGCCGCATATAGCACAATTATTAGTTGAAAAAAAAGCAGCTCTATCGATTGATGACGCGTTCAGAAAATATTTGATAAAAGGTGCTTTGGCTTATGTTGAACGTTTCAGATTGAATGCTGAAGAAATCGTTTCAGTATTAAAGCAATCGGGAGCTACCGTGGTACTTGCACATCCAGGATTGATTAATATCAGTGAAGATGAAATGAAAAGATTTATTAAAGCTCTCAAAGATAGGGGATTAGATGCACTTGAAATATTTACACCTCATAATACAGATGAAAAGATTTTTTTTCTAAAAGAACTTGCAGATAAAATGGATCTCAAATACTCCGGTGGATCTGATTTCCATGGGGCAAAAAAACCTGATAATAAAATGGGTTACTATCGAGATAGCATTCCTGTTCCTGAATATGTCAAGAATGTAATTGACCTGAAAAGAAGATAATGATGAATAGTAATAAAAAATACGATTGTATTGTTTGTGGGGCTGGACCAGCCGGACTTATGGCAGCTATCACTGTTGCACAGAGTAAAAAAAGTGTGTTATTGATCGAAAGAATGAAAAAAACCGGCAGAAAACTGATTGCTACCGGTGGTGGAAGATGTAATCTTACCAATAAAACACCTCTCAATAAGTTTATCAATGCGTTTGATAATAAGGAAAATTTTGTAAAAAGCGCATTAAAACAGTTCTCTCCTGACAATTTGATAGATTTTTTCGAAGAACATGGGTTGAAGACAATCGCACCAAATGGTCTGCAGGTATATCCAGCTTCGGAGAAATCGACAGATGTTCTTAATTGCCTTATGAAAACAGCAGAAGAAAATCATGTCGAGATTATAACTGATTGCGAAATGAATTGCCTTATAGTTAAAGAAAATAAAGTGTCAGGAATATCTGCAGGAGAGAATACATATTTAACCTCAGCAGTAATAATGGCTACAGGAGGAAAGAGTTATCCAGAATTAGGTTCAAATGGAAGTGGATACAAAATGGCTCAGGCAGTCGGGCATGAAATAAATTTTCCTGTTCCCGCGCTTTGCGGACTCCTTACAAATGAAAATTGGCCCGCAATGTGTTCTGGATTATCAATTGATAATGCAATTGCCTATATTGAAGATCCTCTGCTCAGATCTATAAAAAAAAGAGGTTCAATTTTATTTACGCATAAAGGAATAAGCGGACCTGCCGCTCTTGATATTTCTAAATATGTTTCCCGTTCTTTGCAAAAATCAAAACAGATTCGGTTGCGGATACGTCCTCTGCCTGACAAACGAAGAGAGAATCTCAGTACTTTTTTGGTTCAGGCTCAACAAAAGATGGGTAACAAACGATTAAGAATTCTCTTAGGTGAAATGCTCCCTGCCAGATTGGTTTCTCAAATTTTATTTATTGCAAATATTGATAATGAGATCAGGGCAGCTGATGTGAAACGTGAGCAAAAAAATAAACTGCTGGATATAATCGAATCCGGAATCCCTCTTTCAATTAATGCTGTTGAAAACTTTTCAAATGCGATGGTTACATCGGGAGGAATCAGTTGTGAACAAATAGACCCTCATACGATGCAAAGCAAAATTGTTAGCGGGTTATTTTTTTGTGGTGAACTGATCGATGTTGATGGCCCTTGTGGTGGTTTTAATTTACAATGGGCGTTTTCAAGCGGATATGTGGCTGGAAAGGCAAGCTCTGATCTTTTTTGATTTCATATTATCATAAATTTAGTTACAAAACTACCGGATTAAAATGAAAAAAGGGGTAAGATAACCCCTTTTGCAGATAAAAACTGGTTTGTATCTATCAATGCTTTGAAGAAATTTCACTGAGCATACTTAAGCAGGCATTATTAAATGCTGGAATGTCTTCCGGGCTGCGGCTTGAAATTAAATTGCCGTCTTTAACTACTTCTTTATCGACAAATGTTGCTCCTGCATTTTTAATATCCTGAATAATTGATTTCCAGCCAGTAACAGTACGGCCTTTCAAAACATTTGCAGTAATCAGTAGTTGTGGAGCGTGGCAAATAGCAAAAACAGGTTTATTACTTTTTACGAACTGCTCGACAAATGAAACCGCCTTTGCATCAACTCGAAGCCGATCAGGGGAATAGCCTCCAGGGATAAAAAGCGCATCGTATTGGCTTGCATTGACATCAGAAAAAGAAGTATCAGTGATCACAGAAACATGATGGTTTTTACCTTGCAAATTTTTACCTCCATGCAAACCAATATGTACCAGTTCGTGTCCTGCTTTTTTGAAAGCCTCAGCTGGTCCGCTATATTCTGAATCCTCGAAATCTTTTTCCAGAACTACCGCAATAATCGCCATGTTTTTCCTCCTGAGAAGAATAAGAAAAATAAGTTTTCCATTGGAATTTGTAGTCCATAGTTACAATAGAAAGTGAGGAAGACAATGAATCCATTAAGTTAAAAAGGTTGCGAAACGAGGAGATACACCAAAAGGTAATATGTCAATAAGTTCGAAAACCTTTGTGGCAAATGGATTCATTAGATTCGCACATTTCTATTGCAAATACTGGGTTAATATTACAATGGTGCAAATTGTAATCCACAGGGCACAATTCATACTGGAGCTTTTTTAAAAATTTAATTGCAGAGAATTTGACTGCTTAGAAAGATTCGGTTACAATGTGGTTATTAACGATTTTTCTTACGTCCATAGCGTTTTCATCAATTATTCCAATATTGTAAACTGGCCATAAATTGCCAGATACACCACCTGATGCTTTTAGATAATTGGGGAGATATGGTATCGAATAGGGCTTATTCTTATTCATACGCATCATTTTTATGGCTTGAAATTCACAGCTGATTGGGTCGGTACTCATGATAATAGTCGTAGGATTGTTGTTTTTTGATGTAGGGTCCATTTTTTTTGAATAGGTCAGATAATCATCTTTACCTCCTGCCGGACCGTTTCCCTCATTCATACCGAAAATCCCACTGCAAATAGAAAGTACTGTTTTTTTGAAGATGGGTCCTTTGCAGTTGATATCACGCATATAGGGCTGTGCATTGTCGACATATGATGGCGAATATGAACCAAAATGGCTCTTAAATCCTAAAGTGAAGCCGCCGAAGGTGTCGCTGTGACCTATTGGACTGAATACATTTATTAAAAAATCGCAATCATGTAAACTTTTGGCATAACCAAGTTTGTCAACACCATCACGATATCTTTGCGCCTTATCTTTGATCCTGTTAACACCGGGAAATCTTTCGGCAGTATACCCGGCACTTTCCATTGAATTAAAATTATTTCCATCATAGATGGTTATGTTTGCAGCAGGGTAGCTCTTTCCATCAAATTGCATTTGTTGAAGTCCTTCAGCTATTGCCATTACTGAAAAAGGATGAGGTGCAGGATTTCCTGAATTAAGTATGTTGATTTTTATTGCAATTTTGGAATTAATTGATAGGGATTCAGGAAAGATCGCTTTCCATGCTGCTCCGATACTCTTTTGATTTGTTAATAACTCGATTGAATCATCAATCATTTTATTCACTATTGATTGATTTACCTTTAATCCAATAGCGGCGGTTTTATTATAATTTACTACCACGCGGCCAGGCCATTTGTTGCCAGGTCCTTTAGTAAGCCTGATGGTATGCATTCCATAAATATTTGAGAAATTGCCTGTTATCAGAGGTGTAGCTGAAATTGCTGCTAAGCTTTTCAAGAATGTTCTGCGAGAAAATTTCATGGACTAAATTGATTTCTAATTACAAAAACAAAAACTTTAATTAAAAATTAAGTATAATACATTTTTAAATTAGTATCAACTTTTTCAGTTGTGTAGAAAAAATGGTCGTTTTAAACCTCGTTTTTCGTCATTTGAGTAATAAAACCATGGAGCAGAAAAGCACTTCTCCATGGTTTATACAGATTATCTATTTATTACTGATAACTGCTCAACAATGGAAAAATCTTCATTGTGAACATGCAAAATGTATTTCCCTGGTGTAATTTGTAAACCAGCTTTAGTCAAACCGTTCCATACAAATTCATCAGTAGCGCTGGGAAAATGAACATTGTTAACAAGCGAACCTTTTAAATCAAATATGGATAACTTAAATGGTGAATGATTAGAAGGAAGCATAAATTCAACTATCGCATTTCTGAAATTATTCCCATTTAATCGCACTTTGAATTGACGGGTAAATTTTTCTTTATTGAGAGTTGTTACTGAAACTGCAGGAGTAACTTCAACCCATTGTAAATCTGATCCGGAGTATCCAAAGCCAGTCATAATGGTATTTATTGCACTCTGATTATGGGTTGCCTTCATGATTGGTTCTCGAATTTTTTTTACTACACCGTAATCAACCATTGGACCAAAAGTACCCATTATCAGAGCGGCTGGAAGAGTATCTGCAGCACCAAATGGTCCATCGACAGAAGCCCATAGCGAGTCTACAATGCAAAGCTGTTGACGTGGTGGATTTCCTCCTATAATCGCATCGCTTTTATTTTGATTGATCATTTCTTGTAGAGATGGACAAGAAAATTTCATAGTTCCAGTATGGTTCTTCATCGAAAGTGTGAAGCCACCTTTATCTGTTTGGCTATGTCCTTTATTTACCGAGCAGTTGATAAGAATATCACTCTCGGTGACTACTTTTGCACAATTCATTTGGGATGTACCAACTGTAACAGAGGATGTATTATTTTTACCTCCATCTAATACTTTGACACCGGTAGGGAGGTCCTTGTTAATATAGTCACTGTATTTACCACTTCCTGATGCGTTATGACAAGCATCATAGACAGTAATATTTGAACCTTGGACTCCGATTTTTATTAATTCTTTGCACACTTTACTGATGATGGTAATTCTATGCATAATTTCGGGATTTATGCAGTTTACTTTAATTGCAACTTTGACCTCAGACCATTGCTTTGTTGATGATTTACGAAAAATAGTTCCCCATCCATCTGAGGCGGATGCCTTACCCGAAAGAGCTATCACCATAGCATCTAAATTTGCTTCTACACGTAAACTATTTGCTGCCTGGTTTTGTTTAAGAAATGTATTAGCTAATGTGGCAGAATTTATATCTTTGAACATTGTAGGATCAGTACAACAAACGACTCTTTTATTGTCAATAGATGGATTTATCTGCATTCCATTTGACCAGGCAGTTTGTCCCTCCGGTGCAGCAAATAACTTAACAGGGTTAAGAAGTGTAGCACCTGCAGTACCAGCTACTGCTGTTTGAAGAAATGATCGACGGGATCTATTCATATTCACCTCTTTATTTAGTGAAAAAGGATTAATTTATGTCGCTTGCCTTATTTTTAAAATGACTTAAAAAATCACCTATGGCTGCAATGGCATCAGCCCTGTTTGCATATCCTGTTGCTTCTAATACAAAAAAGTAAACACCAAAATGTGCAAAAGCTTTACATCCGCTAAGAGTGTTTTTTCCAATCACAGCGATAGTATCCGTATAGCCAGAAATTGCTTGTTTGTCCGAAAAGTAACTCGCACCCAGTTCTTTAAATGTTTCTGATGCATTTGTTGCAGATGGATATTCTAATACTGTAGATCCCATAATCTTTTCATCTGCGCCTATTGCCAAACTTTGATTGAATCCCTGTACAATGCCGTGTTTTTCATATATTTCTTTTCCACCGTTTAGAAATTGCGCTAAATCACTTACTATTCCACTATATCCGCCATCAGCTTTTTCCTTCCAACTTCCTATATCACCAGATGCAACTCTGAAAACTGATATCGATTTATTATCTGAATTGTCATCTGTTGTTACTTTACAGCTCAAACCAATGAGCAATGCAGCAAGAAAAACCGTTTTAAAAAGTATGTTCATAGTAACCTCCGTTTGGTTGTTAAAAGAATATTGTTGTGGTTAATTTTCCAGAAAAAGATTCGAATTTTCCGTTTTCCCATTCGATTTGCTCATTATTGACAAATTGAATTTTTGGACGAATAATAAATCGTAACGTAAAAGAATAACTCATATCAGGGTCTATTAAATGGACCTTTTTATGATCAAAATTCCATTTACAGTTAAATGACTGAATGTTAAGCAAACTTCTGAGGAACTTCCTGTCAGAAACAAATGAGATATACGATGAGAGCTTTGGACCACCGGAAATCGTTCTTCCGATAGAATCCGTCTCATAAGTGCCGTTTACTTCTGGAAGGATACGTAACCATGATGTAGCAGAGTAGTCATGACCTAACATGAAAATAGTGGAATAATAATCTGCCTTGGTATATATAATAGATGATTGCAAAATATTTCTTCTGTTGATTTGCCATTGAAAATCATTGGTCGTTTTAAATTCATCAGCTGAATCTGATTCTTTCCAACTATTATCGTTTTTAAATAAAATTGCATCGTTTGGAAAAATTGACAATCCAATGCTTTTAACATCAATATCGCCAGTACTGATTCCTTTTGCTAAAATGATAGACTTAAGAGATGGCGAATTCGTTAAAAGAGTACTGCTGATTCTTTGGTCTATCGTCCCTTGCAGTGATAACCATCGGAGCTGAGAGAACCATTGTCCAGGCCTGATCTTCACATCTACTTTTCTATTAAGTGTATCTGTGCAATAATGTAAATCGTAGTACTTACTAAAGATAATATTATATAGACCTGTGAAATCAATTCCAACAGGGACATCGATCACTTGGATTTCAAAAGAAGGAGATACCGAAGATGATGGAAGTGTAAGTTGATTGTCGTTTTTATTGTAAATCAAATCACCTAACACAGTTATCTGTTGAATAGGCATTAACGAAAACCATCCGGTTGTCCTCCTACCATTGGAAAAGTGCGAATCAGTAAAGGATCTATATTGGTATTCTGAATGGCTGATTTCATAAGAAAACTTTTTTACATGTAAATACTTTTGGAACATATCTGATGAACTTTCATAAAGACGAAGACCAATTTTATCCTTTATATGAAAGATGCTGTCAAAGATGTTATTTGTATCTGAACTGGTACTGTCGAGTACATTCCGGCTGACATTAATATCAAGATATGGATATTTTGTAAAATGAATGCCACCATCAAAACTATATTTGGTTTCTTTCCCATACTCTGCATTATAGGAATGTTGTGAATAACTAATAGGAATTTCCGGCAATACATCATAAGAAACTTTGGTTGAATACTCATTTCTAATCATTCCATACCCATGAGAGATAGTATCTGTCGGTACAAAATCAGTATCAATCATTTGGCCATCAAAAACAAAGGACATCTTATTACCAACACGACTTTGTAAGGATAAACCGCTTGCAGTCGAACCATTTTCTGTATTGTAATTAAAATCAGGCGTGAACTTTAGCATTAAATTAGGAGATTTTTTGCGGAGTTCGAAAGGTAAACCAACATGTGCAATGACATTCGATTCAGCATCTTCGGTCTTTATGACACCAGTACGTGATGAGAACCAGCTTACTGGCGAGACTGTTAACTCGCCATAGTATAATCTCCCAAAATTATTATCTGGAATGAATTCTACCCTGGCAAGTCCTGCATCTGGAATCGTTTGGATAGTATATGAAACGGTAATAAGAGAAACAGGATCGACTGGAGCTGAACGATCTATCCTTAAAATTCCAGTTCTTGAAATATAGGTATACTTGTCTTCATCTAAAGGCGTCCCGTCAATATATACTTTCAGTGTCCCTGGAATTATTTGAGTTGTATCATTTGTTTTTAATGTACTATCAGTTGTCGTGGTATCTTTAAGCAGATATTTGCCGTCTGAACGAAAAGAGAGTGTTTTCCACTTTGTTTGACTTGTTATATATCCGGTTCCACCTCCGGCTTTTACATAATTTCTGTCTCGATCTGGAAGCTTTTTACTGCTTGAAAATACAGCTTGTCCACCTTCAAATTGAACTGGAGGTAGTGCTGGAGATTGTAAAAAATTGCTGTTGCAAGTGCCTGCTTGCATGAGATTTAAATAGTCGGTAGTTAAACCTTTGTATCGAAAATTTTTTGTGGGGGGGACAGATGTATTTGAATTACTAAATGACAAATCCGCAGTACGATCTTTAGGGTCAGATGTGTGTAAATTTACATCAGCAATATAATTTGGAAGCGCGAATGACACTAACAATGTACTATCAATTATTTTCTTCCCATTCTTGTATGTGGTATCTTTTTCGTATCCATTTGTTTTTAATGAGGTCATACTTTCGAATTGACCTTTTAATGTCGAATAATACCCGGGTGAATACTGAATTCGAGGACCTTCTTCATTCCAGGAAAATCGTTGTACTTTTTTTCTGGTAGTATTTTGATCAATTTTCCAGCCGCGTCGTTCTCCATCATATATCGCAATACTATTTGGAAATGCTGCAATGATAAATGAATTCCTGGAGATTAGTTTTAAAATTTGAGAACCTACAACTTGCGGAGGGTAAGCGATGATTTCTGTCTTATTACTTACTGTATTAAATTTGATAATTTTATTTTCGTAAGCAAGGTAAAGGGTATCAGCTTCTTTTGAAAAACATAGTATTTGTTCGGTTTGCTTTATGTCAAGAGCTTTAGAGCTTCTTTTGTCGATTTGAAATACTTTATTAGCTCCACATAGAAAAATCGGTTGTTCCGGGATAATGTCTGTTATGGTATATCCTATGTCAATTCCATTCCAGGAGGACAGCTCTTTATCATAGTTGAAAAAGTGATGACCTTTGGTAGCAAATAAATTTTCTGATTTACGGATAACTTTTACAGAATCGGAAATGTTTAGTTTGCTTTTTATTATGCTCCAACGTTCTGTAGCTATTTCGAATTTAAGTAAATTGTCTTCAGTGAAGCATTCAACGATAGTACCATCACTTTGAATAGCTTTTGTTTGCATTTCCCCTTTGAATGGATAAGACATCCATTCTCGGCCAAGTTTGTCAAAACGATACAATGTATCATCACTCGCAACCCACAGATAATCCATATCAGATGCAACCTTCCCGGCCTTATTCTTTTCATTAGGGAAGGAGATGCGTTCAATAGATTGAGTTGACATATCGATTTGATAAACACCCGCTTCAGTTGATATAAGAAGCGTCTGCTCGTATTGGACAATGTCTGAAATTTTTCCTACTGTCCGGGTTTGATCAAGAACAAGTGGGTAGATAGTCCGGGAATCAGCTGAGAAAACGTAAATATCGTTTGAAGAGCAGATCCAGGATATTTTCCCATTTGAAAATGTTTGCCAGGAGAGGGGAGAGGCAGTTGCTATAAGTGCTATTGCCAGGATGCAAAGTATTAATCGTTTAAACATTTAATTCCTTTAATCACTTGGTTTTATACTTACGATTTTACTATTCAACCATCCGCCCTGAGATCTCGGTATTTCAGAATGCGACCGATTCACAAACCCACCGTAAACCCTGAGCTCGAGTCTTCGAGAGTCGAAGGGTTCTTCGCGGACTCAGGACTCAGACTAGTCGGACAATAGGAAATCAATCTCGAAACCAACCGTTCATTCTGAAAATTCTGTTCTAAGATATGACCAGTTTAGCAACACAACTATCCGTCCCTGAGTTCTCAGCATTCTGAATACAATCGATTTACCATCTTGCCGAATACCCTAAGATCTCATTATTCCGAATGTGACTGATTCACTAACCCACCGTAAACCCTGAGCTCGAGTCTTCGAGAGTTGAAGGGTTACCCCATTCACCAGTTATCAACTTTTCCTTTTTGGTTCTATTCCAACCCTTAATCTTTTTTTCTGCTTCTTTGGCTTCTTGTCTACTTTGAAATGCTTGATGAAACATTAATTTAACAGGCCGACGCGTAAACGTATATGATGTTTCATGTGCTCCATATTCGTGTTCATACATACGTTTTTCAAGATTATCTGTATGTCCTGTGTAATATGAGCCATCAGAACATTTCAATATATAAACCCAGAACATAATCAGTCTTCGCTCCTTCGCAGACTCAGGACTCAGACTAAACGGAGATAAGAAAATTCAATCTCGAAACCAACCGTTCATTCTGAAATTTCTGTTCTAAGATACAGTTAGTTTAGCAACACAACCATCCGTCGCTGAGTTCTCTGCATTCCAGAATGCAACCGATTCACCAACACAACCGTACACCCTGAGCTCGAGTCTTCGAGAGTCGAAGGGGCGCGGACTCAGACTAATCGCAGATAAAAAAATTCGCTGTTCGTTCTGAGTTCACTGTTCTAAGTCATATTAGTTTACCAACCGCACCAAAACAGAGCTCAAGAATTCAAAGAACTGAAGGAAAAATTATCAAACCGTAATCTCATTGATCATTGAAGATTCAACATTGCCAAAACCCAGTGCTGCAGCTTCTTTGAGATGTTTTACCTGCTTACCTTCAAAAGTTTTGCCATACCATGATGCAAGTGTAACTGCGTAGCTGTCAACAGCTACCGGATCGATGCCCGCAACAAAAGTTTTGAGTTCTACTACTTTACCGGGACCTGCCGGACCGTTGTCAATCAGTGCACGGGACGCATCAACGAGACAAAGATGTGGCTTGATATAGTAAAGCTGTTCCGCTATTGCTTTGTGCAAATCCATATCGCGATGGAAAGAGCCACGTTCTTTTACAAGTCCCATAAGACCTTTAATATTTAACGAAACACCGCTTGCACTATGCGATTTTGCTGTCGGTAGTGAAAGAAGAAAATCTGCTTGGTATACTTCCCGAACAACATCGGTTGAAATCAATTCTTTAGCTCTGGAATCGGTTTTGGTGATAAACATTGAATCTTGTTTTGGGGTGAATACAACAGCACCTTTAAGATCTTTGATAGCATTTACAATACCGGTTTTCTCTTTACAATGTGCAGCATCATGTAATGTGTTATCACAAACAATAACTCTTCCTGCACCTGCTTCAAGGCAGAGTTTTACTGCTGCGTAAACCGCTTCCGGTGATGTGCCAGTGCCCCAATCGGGAGGATTTGCAAAGCTCATATTCGGTTTGATAAGAACTCGGGCACCTTTTTTTATGAAGCGTGATGCTCCGCCCAGCTTTTCAAAAATCTTTGGAATAATCTCAGCAGCAGTTCCTTTACCAACATATACATCGCTTTTTGAATTAGTAGATTGTGCCAGTATATCATTATGCACTGTAGCGGCAACCCCGGTGGCTAAAGCTGATCCAATGAATGTACGGCGTGATAAAGTCATAGTGAATCTATTCTCCTGGTTATTCTTTTGTCTTAAAATAAATTGCCGTTCGATATTTTTACTCTGTGAAGCCCTCGGGCAATTCCTCTTTTTTATCGCCTAAAAAGCCTTCCGGCGATTCACTGGTATTCTCTTCTGAAAAGCCTTCCGGCAGTGTATTTTTACTGCTTTGCGACTCATTGACCTCTGATTTATTCTGATTTACCGTTTCATAACCAGTCTTTTTACGATCTTCCGTCATTCTTTGCTTTTGATGTTCGGTTACGTAAGGACCTTTTGATTTGCGATTCTCTCCAAAACGGTAAACACTGATTGCAGCTGAATCATTAACCGGACAATGATGTTCGCACATGCCGCATCCCATGCACAAATTTTCTTTTACAATTGGTACCTTGAATTTTCCCCCAACAGTGTCAAGCTCACGGGAATCAATTGCATTAAATGGACACACTTCATCGCAAACGACACACTCTTTATTCTGTTCCCATGCAAGGCACTTATGCCGATCAATAACTGCTGTTCCTATTTTAATATAAGGTTTTTCTTCAGGCAAAACTTTTCTAATTGCATTTGTGGGACAAACATTACCACATAATGCGCATTGGCCTTCACATCCCCCGATTTTAGGTACAATTTTAGGCGTGTAAAGTTTACTAAATCCATCAGTAAACATGCAGGGTTGAAGCGCATTTGTTGGACAAGCCTTCATGCACTCACCACATGCAATGCATCTGTTTCTGAATTCTTCTTCAGGCAGTGAGCCTGGCGGTCGGATGAGTTTGCCGTGATCATCCCTTTTTGTAGATGCGGTTGCTTTGTATACAGGCAGAAGCAATGCTCCACCAGCTAATCCGGCAAGGAGATGCCTTCGTTTAATATCAAGAGGTAAAGAATAGTTCGAGGATGGTTTCTTGATTGAAAATATATTACAAATGTTTTTTTGCTCTGCGCAAAGTCCGCATACTATACATTCTGAATATGATGTCTTCTGAACATCTTTAGAATTTATCGCTCTTGTCGGACAAATACGTGTACATCGCAAGCAGGAATTACAACTTTCTTTTTTCACATAGCGCCTGAAAAAAGAAAACCGGCTCATAATTCCTAAGAAAGCCCCGGTAGGGCAGATATATTGACACCAGAATCTTCTGTCCCAAAAAGTTCCTGCAAAAATAATCGCCGATAGAAATAATGTCAGACTTAGTCCTAAATATAAGGGGATTGAGACTGGGAATGTTTGATATAAGTAATCTCCTGTTCCCTGGGAAAATACTGATATAACCTGAACTGAGCTATTGTAAATAATTCTCAATAAGGGGTCAACTATAAATGTAAATAACCGCGTACTTAATAAAAGTGGATCAAAGAATAATGGTACAAGCACACCAAAAATCGAAAGCAGGAGCAGAATGCTTAAGAAAAATATATTTCAGCCTGCGGAGGTAAATTGGAGGCCTCCGCTCGTTTGAACGTGCCTTTGTACACAGGTGATCAACAAAATCGATCATTGCTCCTAAAGGACAAATTGCTCCGCAGAAAATTCTGCCAAAAAGAATTGTAAACAAAAGAACCGCGCTGGAAATGATTAGAAAATCAAAAACGATAGAATGAGAAGAAAGACTAACCAAAAGCATTGTCAAAGGATTTAGCTTTAAAAGAATATTACTTTCGAATCGGTATGCGAGGGGGTAGGAATTGATAAGTAAAATTAAGATTGAAAAGGTCAGAAAAAAAACAATTTGAGAAATAATCCGGATTTTACGCATAATACATCTGTTTTGAAAAACTGTTAAATTCCATATCAACAATAAATTATAACATTATAAATCTTTTTACATATCTGAAAATTAAGTAAACTGGTGTACTGATATATCAAATATATTCAGACCTGTTTTGTTTTCCTGAAAAAATGAACGCAAAATGAAAAAACGTAGACCATTAATATAAATGATATAATATTTTATATAAACAATATAAAACGCAATTTCTGCTTGAAAAAGTGCGTGATAATAATGAAAAATTGTTTTATATATAGAATTAATGTTTTCTCTAAAGAATCGTTTAGTATTTTTTGGGGAAGATCTTGAGAACGATGCGTTATTGTTTTCATTGACTATTAAATTAAGTTTTTTTCTCAAAGGTATTCTTATGGTGGATTTTTCATCAAGTGCAAAAGGAATGCGATCATCAGAAATTCGTCGTCTGATGGCGCTGGCTGCTGATCCGTCAATCATTTCATTCGCAGGTGGAATGCCGGCGAATTCTCTTTTTCCTACAAATGTAGTGGATGATCTTTACAATAACCTGAGTGTTGAGGCAAAACAAACAGCCATGCAATATGGTCCAACTCCAGGGCATCCGCCACTGATAGAACAATTAAAGATATACCTTAAAAATAAAGGTATGTCGATGGATGGACAATCGCTTATAATCACTACTGGTGCTCAACAAGCCATAAACTTATTATCAAAAGTACTTCTGGATCCAGGTGATCTTGTTGTTACAGAATATCCAAGCTTTATAGGTGCAATAGCGGCTTTCAAATCTTACCGGGCCAATCTTGCATCAGTTGAAATCGATGATGAAGGTATTAACCTTGAAAAACTCGAAGAAGTTCTTAACTCAAGAGCTTCACAGATAAAAATGCTTTATCTTAGTCCTTATTTTCATAACCCGGCCGGGATAGTTTACAGTGAAGATAGAAAACGAAAACTTTTAGAGCTTCTCAAAGGACGAAATCTTGTGCTGCTTGAAGACGATCCTTATGGAGAACTCTATTTCGATGATGCTTGTAAACCACTTACAAAAACAATGAAAGCAATGACCGCAGGTAATGAACCTGTTCCTATTTGTTATGTTGGGACTTTTGCGAAAATCCTTGGACCTGGATTCCGGCTTGGATGGCTTTTTGGACCTACTGAGATTGTGGAAAAATGCGAATTGGCAAAACAATCAATGGATGCATGTACCGCAACATTTACACAAATCCTTGCCTATGAATATCTGGTAAAAGGAAAATTGGAACCCTATGTTGCTGAAATGAGAAATGTATACGCCCGGCGCGCTAAAATTATGCTTGACGCACTCAAACAAAAAATGCCTGGCAGTGTATCATGGACAAACCCCAAAGGTGGTTTTTACATCTGGGTAACTCTGCCTGAGTCAATGGATTCTTCTAAAGTTTTTCAGGAAGCTCTGAAAAAAGGTGCTGCATTTGTTATTGGAAGCGCGTTCGATCCTCATGGAGTCAAGAACAACTCTTTCCGCCTGGCATTTTCCCACACTCCTGAAGAGAAGATTTCAGAAGGTATTGCTATTATTGCAGATGCAATTAAGGCTTTGCAATAAAATTTTTATAATTGAATATTTTCCTTATAATAAGACCTGATTGGGGCACATTTCCAGGTGCCTCAATTGTGGTCTCTTACAGCATCTCATAGTGCTATTTACGAAGAATAGGCCTTAAAAGGCTTGATTTATAATACTAATTGGAGTTAGACATTTTGTCTATTTCATCACGAAGCTCTGCAGCTTCTTCGTATCGCTCTTCGAGAACCGCCCGTTCCAGTTTTTTCTGTAATTTATCAAGTGGGCTCAGAGATGGATCTGAATCATCTGCTTTTGAAATGTTGTTTTCAGGATGTGTAAATTCCTCTTTTTCTGATTCTTCAGGCAATATGACACCTGCGGCATCCATCACCTTTTCTTCGACATATATAGGTGCGCTGTAGCGCAATGCAAGCGCAATTGCATCACTGGGACGACTGTCAGCTTCAATTGTTTTACCTTTGATTTTGAAAAGAAGTTTCGCATAAAAAGTCTCATCTGTAAGTTCACAAATTATTGCAGAAACTAATTTACAGTCTAATTCAGTGAGAACAGATTTGAATAAATCATGTGTCAAAGGCCTGGGAAATGGTACTTTATTCAATGTAATAGCAATTGATTGAGCTTCCAATTGCCCTATTGAGATAGGAAGTGTACGTTCATCATCAGAACTGCGCAATAAAATGACAAAATCTTTTCCCATGTTTACAAGAAAAGTATTTGCGACTTCTACAAGAATCATAACCTGGATCCCTTTATCTTGGTTGAAAAGTACATATTACAAATGTATCTGTGCTGAATACAAATGTATACGTACATAAGGGCCTCTTATTGTTCTTTTCGAATGTCCGGAATTCTACTTAAGCGGCTCTACTTCTATAGTCTGATTTCTATCTGGCCCAATTGAAACCATCAAGGCAGGAATGTTATAGCACAACTCAAGAAGACGATTTACATAGAAAATTGCTTTTGAAGGGAGGTCTGACATTTTTTTACAAGATGAAATATCTGATTTCCAGCCTTCAAGGGCCTCATAAATCGGAATTGCTTTTTCGAGTTCCTGGTAGTTAGTAGGGTACTGATCAACTTTTTTCCCGTTGATTTCATAATGAGTGCAGATCTGGATCTCATCAAGGTTATTAAGTACATCTAACTTAGTCAGTGCAAGACGTGTCAAGCCATTCAGCTGAATAGCTTTACGAACCATAACACTGTCAAACCAACCGCATCTGCGTGGACGGCCGGTAGTCGCTCCGAATTCTCCACCTTCATTTCGCAACTTCTCACCAGTCTCATCTTCAAGTTCTGTAGGAAATGGGCCATTACCTACTCGTGTTGTATAGGTTTTTGTAATTCCTACAACATGATTAATGATAGTCGGACCAATCCCACACCCGCAACATGCAGAGCCGGAAATTGTATTTGAAGATGTTACGAATGGATATGTGCCATGGTCAACATCCAGGAATGTCCCCTGAGCACCTTCGAACAACAGCTGTTTACCCTTTTGTGCCGAGTCGAACAGATAATTTGATGTGTCAATAATAAATGGCAGAATCCGTTCACGAATTCCTTTGTAATAATCAATAATTTGAGATTCATTCAAAGAAAAATCGCAGTTGTAAAATTTTTCTATAAGCAATTTTTTTTGCTGGAAAGCAATCCTGAATTTTGAAACGAAAAGATCCCAATCGAGAAGATCTCCCGTTCTGATGCCGGTACGAGCAGCCTTATCAGTATAAGCTGGACCAATACCACGGCCGGTAGTTCCAATCTTACCTTTACCCATGGTGGATTCGGACGCATTATCCTGAGCTTTGTGATAGGGAAGTACAAGGTGCGCCAGGTCAGAAATGAAAAGCCGATCTTTAACAGAAATCCCGTGCTCGCTGAGTTCATCTACTTCACGAAGAAATTGTTCAGCATCAAAGACAACACCATTTCCAACTATACAAATTTTATCAGGATACATAAGTCCTGAGGGTACTAAGTGAAAAATAAACTTTTTACCATCAACAATTACTGTATGTCCTGCATTAGCTCCACCCTGAAAACGAATAATAATATCTGATCGTTGGGTAAGATAGTCTATTACTTTTGCTTTACCTTCATCACCCCATTGGGTTCCGACAATTACTGCATTGGGCATGGTATCACCTAAACTTGAATAATAAAAAAAAGGCCCCACAATATCTCAACGTTATCCTCGTATAAGGAAACGCAAAAGGTTTAAATTACGTTAGGGCAGAGCCAAGGTCAAATATTGGGTAAATATTATTTTGATTGTTCATAATAAATGTCACTTTTTCAAACCATCCAGTAGCAAAATTTTAATAATTATTTATATTAATTGTTTTTTTCAACAATTATGTAAGGCATATTTTAAACAGATAATGAAAATGAATACTTTAAAGTAAAGTCGAATCGAGATCATGAATCCACAAAATCCTTTGATAGTACAGAGTAATAGCACCATTTTATTGGAAGTAAACAATTCTTTGTTTGCCGATGCACGAAATGCAATCAGTCTTTTCGCTCATTTAGATAAAAGCCCGGAATACATACACACGTACTCTATTACTCCCCTTTCCTTATGGAACGCAGCATCATTAGGTATGACACCTCTGAAAGTTATCGATAATTTATCACAATACTCAAAATATCCTCTTCCTCAGAATGTTGTAGACGATATAAATGAACTGATGGGCCGATTTGGAAAGATTACAATAGAGAGTTTTAATGGCAGCTTAGTATTGTACTCGGATGATTCTGCTCTCTTACATCATTTGATTCTTCATCCAAAAATTCGCAATTTGATTGGGCACTCAGTTGATGAGAATAGAGTTGCGATACCAGCAGAATTCCGCGGTATTATCAAACAATCACTAATTGCAATTGGATATCCGGCTCATGACAAAGCAGGATATGTAGACGGGGACCCGTATCCAATTACTCTTCGGCCAATAACTCGCCGAGGTGATGCATTTTCGGTCAGAGAGTATCAGAAACTTGCTGCAGAGAATTTTATTGGAAGTCCAGATTCTCCCGGAGGCAGCGGCGTTGTTGTGCTTCCGTGCGGAGCAGGAAAAACGATAGTGGGAATTTATGCAATGAGTTTATTACAGCGGAGAACGCTGATACTTGTGACAAATGTAACCGCTGCGCATCAGTGGAGAAGAGAAATACTTGATAAAACAGAAATCAGTGATGATGCAATAGGTGAATATAGTGGTGAGATAAAGGAAATAAAACCGATCACACTTGCTACTTATCAAATATTAACATATAGAAAAAAGAAAACAGATCCATTTATTCATTATGAAATCTTTAACAAAGAAAACTGGGGCCTGATTATCTATGATGAAGTTCACCTTCTGCCCGCACCGGTTTTTAAGTTTACTGCTGAATTGCAGGCACGCAGGCGCCTTGGATTAACTGCCACCCTTATAAGAGAAGATGGCCATGAACAGGATGTGTTTACATTGATTGGTCCGAAAAAATTTGATGTCCCATGGAAAGACCTTGAACGGCAGGGATGGATTGCAACTGCCCGTTGTGTGGAAATTAGAGTTGATTTACCACAATCTGAAAAACTGCGATACCTGTCGCTTTCACCTAAAATGCAGATCCGCCTTGCTTATGAGAATCCTTTTAAAGTAAAAGTAGTTAAAGAGTTGCTGCAGACGCACACAGGGGATCAGGTGCTTATTATCGGTCAATATCTTACACAGCTGGAAATGTTTTCAAGTGAATGTAATGCCCCCTTGATTACCGGGGCAACGCCAAACAAAAAGCGAGATGAATTGTACAATGCTTTTCGCACTGGAGAGATCAAGCTATTGGTCTTGTCGAAAGTAGGCAATTTCGCGATCGATTTACCTGATGCAAATGTAGCGATTCAGATTTCAGGGTCATTTGGATCTCGTCAGGAAGAAGCACAGCGCCTTGGGAGAATCCTACGTCCCAAAAAATCAAATGAGCAGGCTGTTTTTTATTCTGTTGTGACAAGAGAATCCAAGGAACTGGATTTTGCTATGAAACGTCAACTTTTTCTTACTGAGCAAGGCTATTCTTATGAAATACAGTACAGAGAAATCGAATAAACAATCAAGAGATAACCACTGGTAAATAAACAGAATAGGTAAACACAGCATTCCGATTCTGTGCATTAAACGCCTTCTGTGGTCAGAAAAAAATATGAATTATTCTCTGTAACATCTGTAGCTTAAAAGGAGATATTTAGGAGGTGTTTATTTTTAAGAATTTTTTTTTCTAAAAAACTTTACCGCTTCTTCAACCAGACTCATATCAACACAAGTGTTTACACATGGACCGTTAGGGCGATCATTAATAACACCATAAACCGGAACAGGGTAAACATCCTGAATACCTAATGTTAAATCCCGTTCGCATGCGACAGCAATGATTCCGTTTGGTTTAAAAGACGCAACTCTTCTGCGGGCAAGCGTTCCTCCATTTACAACTTCTATGTGAAGTCCGTATTTTTCACCAAATTCAACCAATTTTCCAACTGCGCATCTGCCGCAACGGGCACAATTGTTGACATCATTGGTAATTTTTCTATTGCAAATATCAATTTGAAGGCAATGGGGAAGCAGTACCAGAATCTTATCACCTCTGATTCTTCTTGACTGCGCGATAGTCATCGCGTTATTCACTTTGACAAAAGATGTCCTTAACCGGTTTCGATTAACTCGGAACAGTTGTCCTATTATTATCGCAATAGGAAATAATAGTTTTACTGTTACAGATTTCTTGTTATGCGGATAGAGCAGATCAAATCCTGATAATACGGTAACTGTTATCAGAAGCAATCCACAGAGGAGAATTGCAAAAAAGGATAGAAAACCCAATTCCGCAACTCGATCTACAACTGGATTAATTGCTAAAAGCCGCGGGTAGATCAGATAATAAATCAACCACTCAAGGCTTCCCACAATTAAAAGGCTTGCCCAGCAGAAAGCAAGGAAAGGAAATTTCGTCCATGCAGTTCGCCAGGCGCTGCTATCGTTTATATGTATAACATCAGTTGGAGAAAATGCCTGATTCATAAAATAATTCAGCCAACGTTTTCGACAGCTTTGACCTCTGGGATCTTTGACTTGAGCAAACGTTCTACACCCATTTTAAGTGTCATTGCTGCTCCAGGACAACCGTGACAGGCACCTCTAAGGCGAACCTTTACAATCCCATCCTGAGTCACATCAACTAATTCGATATCTCCACCATCAGCCTGAAGATTTGGCCGGATTTCATTGATAACTGATTGTACTTTCTCTTTCATAAAAAGTAATCCTTTGTATTGTTAAAGAATCAAATAGTATCATCGTGAGCTTTTATCAGCCGCTTATGCTATGAATTCGCTTCATTAGGCTGATTAATTGAAATTCTCTATTAAAAGTTTGTATCAAAATAAATAGAACACAATGATCATTCAACTTAAAAACAAGGTAAAAATGTTTAAAATGATAAAGTTTCTGAAATGAAATTCAAACTGGTGAAAAAAAATTAAAGTTCTTTGAAAAACAGCCGATAATATTAAAAGGAGTTTTTGTATGAGGATAATAAAAAAGGGCTGAAGCCGGCAAGCTTCAATCCCCTTTTATAAGGTAAGTAGGAGAAAAATGGCAAATCCTTACATTTGATTATTCGGTATTTTGTGATAAAAACTTTAGAAGGATCGTTAAAATGTTTGTCCAGGGATTGGGACACGCTTCGAATTACCATCCAAAAAAGAATGTCTCTTCGAATACGGCTCTTGAAAATAGGAAATCAAAACCGCAGCAAAGGCATGATGTTCCGCAAGATTCTATCAATGATCGAGATTTACTTATGCAGCAGATTAAAGAAAAAGTAAAAAAAGGTTTTTATAATTCAGATGCTGTTGCAGAAGATCTAAGTCATGGATTCGCGAAAGTTTTTGATGAGAGCGTATGATTGAATTTTATTACAGCTGATCACTGCCTTTGTAAATACATCTCACATATATAAGTGTTGCCTTCCTGCATACTAATAGATACAATAATACCAGCTATTTCTTATCAATTACCCTATTGAAACAGAATGTAAAGATACAAATATATTGGAGCGCTTTATGTCTTTAAAAACGATGATCTGCTTTTCTGTAATGCTGATTCTGCTTTCATGTTCACATCAGGATACGGTAACTTTGTCAAAAGTTGCAGAAGTAAAAGGAAATGTACAATTAATAAGAGCTGGTGTAAGTAAAAGTTTGGAAAATGGAACTGCTATTAATGAACTGGATGAGATCATTGTTTCCAGAAATTCAAAAGTGAAGGTATTATTACCTGATGGCAGTGCACTGTATTTTAACAGCGGGACAAAAGTCAATTATTCCGGAACCGTGAAAAAAGAATCTAATCGACTTGCAATTGGCATTACTCTTGAGAATGGTAACATTTTTTTAACGAAGATAAAAAGTGATTCACTTGATTTTCAAATAAATACACCAAACGGTTTGAGTGCTGTACCAAATGGTGATGTGGCTTTGACTTATAATAAGGACTGGAACACATTATCAGTATCCGCATTAAACGATTCGGTTATTATTAGAAACGCTGCTGCTCAAACAGTTATACCCTCCTGTACTCATCAGAAATTTACATATAAGGTCCCGGGGCAGCTTGAAGCAATAAGTGAAAGTGAAATATTTGAATTGAAAGGGTCGTTATCAGCAGCATTGATTGATAATGCTTTGTCAAAATCTGGATGTATAGCCCAGTCTCCAGCTGCACATAAATTGCCTCCTGAATGGATAAAAATGCCAAAAGAGATGTGCTCTTTAAATGGTATTTTTGTTGACACAGTAAAGGCAGTTGATCCTGAAGGTATGGATGTTTTTTACAGTATTTCCAATGCGCCAAGTGGGTTAATAATCGATAATAAGACAGGTGTTATAAAATTCACTCCTAAGAAAACAGGCAAGTTTTCCGTTTCATTACATGTAAGAGATGATGATTCAATGGTATCCAGTATTGATTATTCATTAATCGTGATCAGCGGCTTGGGAGTCATTTTAACTACACCGAAAATCGCTGCTGTCAATAGGAGTACTGTAGTTTCAGCCAATCCCATTAAAAACGATAAAAATAAGGAGAATTACCTTTTCAGGTTTGATTATAATGGTGATGGAATTTTTGATTTTCCTTCTAAAGACGAATTTAGTGCAACTGCAAGTAATGCCTTTATTTATTCAAAAGAAGGGGATTACAAAATAAATGTTGAAATGAAAGACAGCAAAACCGGGACAATCGTTTCTACTTCACAAAAAATAGAGGTTAGGATGCCTCCTAAAGCAGTTCTGAAGATCTCTCCCAAATCAGGTCAAGTAGGCTCAGAAATTCTATTTGACGCTACAGAGTGTAACGATTTTAGTGAACCAGGTGATTCCTTGTTGGTTCATTTCGATATGGATAATGATGGAATATGGGATGTACCATCGAGAAATGGGTTTTTACGTGAAAAGAAAATAGTCTGGTCCTGGAACAAATCAGGCAAATATACTGTCACTTTAGAGGTTGTGAACCGGCATCATCTGACAGATACAATTCAGGTCGAAGTTACTATTACTGACGGCCCTGAAATAGAGGCTATTATTGTTTCTGATAGTGTACATGTTGGTGATACAGTTTCAATTAAATGTAGTACCAAAAGGCAGGATGTTGCTGGAATCAAGTATGAGTGGAATTTTGATGGCGATACAATATTTGAAGTACAATCAGCAAACAATATACAGAAGCATGTTTTCAAAAAAGAAGGAAAAACGATTGTCAGATGCAGAATAACAGACGAAAATGGCAATGTTGCCACACAACAAAAAAGTATTTTAATCGTAAATAATAAAACAATGATTGATGCGGGTGGAGAGTACAATATAAAGATCAATCACAATTTGACATTAAAGGGAACCGCCTTCGATTCTGATAGTAAAATAATCTCCTACGGCTGGGATCTGAATGGTGATGGAAAACCGGATTCGGTTTCCAAATCCAACACATCAGTTACCTGTGTATTTTCAAAGTCCGGAAAGAAAACTGTTTGTTTTTTTGCAACCACTGATGATGGCTCAAAATGGAAAGATAGTGCTATTGTAAATGTCTCTAATTCAAAACCGAATGTTGATGCGGGAGAGGATATTGTAGGTAGTGCGGATAAAAAAATAAAACTAAAAGGCGTAGGGACAGATGAGGAACAAAATATTGTAAAATATGAATGGGATTTTGATGGTGATGGAAAGTATGACTGGTCATCAGATCAGAATGGTGTTGTCGTTCATGCTTTTAAGAAATATTCAAATGCGATTTTCAAGGTTACAGATTCTGATGACAAATACAGCCTCGACACCGTTAAAATTATCATTTGTCCTGATGAAATGCGCACAATAGAGAAGTACAAATTCTGTATCGATAAATATGAGTTCCCAGGGAAAAAGGGCGGATTACCAAGCGTAAATGTTTCCTATGAGGATGCAAAAAAAGCTTGCATAGATCAAGGGAAACATCTGTGCACAGAAGATGAGTGGAAAAATGCCTGCATGAGCGGGATGCATGATCTACCTTACCCTTATGGAAAACAATTTGAAAAAGATAACTGTAACACAATAGGAAATGTCTATATTAAAAATAAAATAGCTCCTTCCGGTGAATTTCCGAAATGCACAGGGAATTCGGGTGCTTTTGATATGAGCGGAAATGCTGCAGAGTGGGTTTTTGGAGAAAATCAGAGTGCTTATGTCTATGGGGGCTCATGGCAAAACGGAAGAGATGAAAGTAAATGTGATTCAAAACTACTGCTTCAGAAAGGCAGAAAGTATTTTTATGTCGGGTTCAGATGCTGCAAATAATAATAAAAAAACTAACTGACTATTGTAATTCGAAAAACCGGTGGTGGATACCTCTGATTACCGGTTTTACATTTGCATTGTGTTTGCCTCCATTTAATCATGAATTCAAATGGTTCTTTGCACCATTTCCTTTTCTGAGTTTTGTGATTCTTATTCCTCTCATGAGCTTTTCGCTCATTAAGCCTTTTAAAAAGGCTGTTCTTTTTACATTTCTCTATTCTGTTTCTGCTGCATTAGTTCAGTTTTACTGGATTGGTTTTGTGACTGCTGAGGGCTTATGGCACCTGATATTACTTGGCCTGGTTCTCATATCGATTGCTATTGGAACCATCTATCTTTGTGCAGGAATGCTTTTCCGTCTGACTTATAAGGTAACTGGAAGATTTTATATTTTTATCTTTCCTGCTATATGGGTTTGTATTGATTACTTACGTACCTTGGGAGATATCTCTTTTCCCTGGGCATTTCTTGGATATTCGTTAACACCTTTCCTGCCGCTTGCTCAATTAGCAACAATAACAGGTGTCTGGGGATTGACTTACCTGATAGTGTTAGGAAATATTCTAATCTGGGAAGTGTTAGTCAATTATTCGCAAGAAGAAAATACTATACAGAAATGGTTGCATGTATCACTACTTGTTTTTTTAATGATTGGTATTTCCATTTGGGGATATTTCAATATAAAGCAACCAATTCAAGCAGAAAAATCCTCTGTTGCTTTGATACAAACGAATATTGACCAGTTCCATTGGGGAAATAACTCTTTAGACAGTGCTTTTTCTATAACTGAAAAGATGATCAAGGATGCATCACAAAGCAAGCCAGAATTTATTGTCGGGCCTGAAAGTGCTTTACTTTGCTATCTCAAACGAAGACCGGATCTAAGTAGTCAAGTTGCATCATGGGCGGATTTTACAAAAACGCCTCTTTTATTAGGTGCGCTGCATTGGGATAAGGGTCCAGCGGGTTCAGCATATGAGTATTATGTTTATAATTCAGCATTTCTTTTTGAACCCAATTCCAGTGAAATTCTGCATTATAATAAGAATAAGCTGGTTCCATTCAGTGAAATAATGCCTTTTGAGAATATTATACCGCTACTTTCGCGGGTAAATTTGGGTGAAGCTGATTTTCACCGCGGTGAACTGCCGACGATTTTCAAAGTTAACGAGAAAATCAAAGCAGCACCTTTTATCTGTTACGAAATTATCTTCCCGTCATTTGTTCAGAAGAGATTGCTAAATGGAGCTAATCTCATTGTCACCATAACTAATGATGGGTGGTTTGGAAAGACTTCCGGGCCTTACCAGCATGCAATTATGGCCCGGATGAGGGCGATTGAAAACAGAATATCGGTTGTAAGGTGCGCCAATTCAGGTATTAGCATGCTGGTTGATCCTTTCGGGAGGGTGGACAAACAGTCTGAATTATATGTAAGGACGATTATAAATGGAAATATAAGCTTAAAAAATGCTGATACATTTTATTCAAAACACGGCGACTGGTTTGTAATTACCAGTTTTATTCTGTTTTTATCAGGCATTTTATTATATTTAATTGGCATTTTTAAAAAAAGACGTTCAGAATAAAATCTATTTACGTTTACTAAAATTATGATTAATAAAACCTGTATAGTTATTTTAATCGCTTTTTTCAATATAGCAGCACAATTATCATTTGGAATTTATTGCAGTCCCTCTCTGCAGATACCGTTAAAAAATGATAAATGGGAACCTGTATCCTGTTTTGGTGGCAGTTTACGATGTCCAACAGGAACAGAAAAAATGACAATTAATTTTTCGGTGGATTATGGTAAGATTCATTCCGATATTCTTAACATAGACAAGAAAATGTTAAATTTGGAAGTCTCATGCAACTATGAATTGTTAAAACCAAGTGATTATTTTTCAGTTGAAGCGCTTATTTCACTACTTGGCTGGGCTATTAAAGAGCAAGACCTGCAGTCTATCGAAAATGCCTCAATCATTGCTTCCTGGGAAAATGAGTATGGCCTGGCGGCTGGTGCTGCACTTGTCTTTCATCCCTGGAAAAAGATCAATTTGATTTTACCCGTAAAAGCAGGTGCAATTTTTACCTCTCCAGAATATTTTTATCTGGCGTCAGTAGGACTGAAACTGGGATATCAATTCAGTGTTGGGAAAAAACTATGACACATATTTTTTCACTCCTTGCATCAACACTATTATTCTCATTCTCATTGCCTGACAGTAATGAATTTTCTAAAAGTGTTTATATCCCCCTTGATTGTTCGAATTACTGCCTGTTTAACTTTATAGAAAACAGTAATGAACATAAACTTACACCTGCTACTTATGCTGAAGATACTGTCTTTTCAAAACAGGAGTATTCCGATAAAAGTAATGTAATACGCCTATGGGCTGATTTGGGAAGTGAAAGTGGAGAATATCTTTTCAGCCGATTAGAAGGTGAAACTGCGATTAACAGAGAACATATGACTTTCGCAGGGAGCGAAATTGATCTGTTTAACAACAAAATCAAGCTTCGTGGAGGATTCAGACATCTTGGAAGTTATGCCGATAGACTTGAAAACAGTTTCGGAATTCTATCAGGTAAATACAATCAGGGTTTAACATACAAAGATATTGGAGCTTATGCAATAAGTGAGTATTACTTTGGGGCGTATAAAGCAAAATTTCAAAATGCAAATATCAGAGGTGCTCTGTTTAAATATGGAAATTGGGTTTCTCAACCGATTACCTACGATCCGGTATATCAATCAGGGTATAAGTATTTACAGGAAGTGACTATATCTTTACCAAAAACACTTCTCACGTTGAACTCTGATCTTGATTTTCAAAAAAGGTACTGGAATCATCGCGATCATGTCGATATCAATAATTACTACTTTAATGTTAAAATGAAGCGACAATTTACCGATAATCTGTCAATAACTGGTAAAGTAGATTCAAAATCTGATAATTTAACCATGAATTATTTCGCATTACTTTTTGAACACGAATTAACAGATAAAATAAAATGGTTCCTTGAAACTGGCGCATGGGATAACTTTAAAACGACTGCGATTTTTTGGGGGGGATGGGAACCAATTAAAAATCTCAAATATGATTTGACACTTAAATATAAGTATAACCCAGGTGAAATTGAGACCATTTATTGGGGTCTAACAGATGTAACAAAGTATCACAGCGATCCTATATATGAAAAGGAAATGTACTCGTCAATAACATACCGCAATATTCTTCAATTACCATTGCATGTTCAGGGATGGCTTGACATTAAAAAAGGCAATGAACAGTATTTTATTAATAACAACGCTGATACTCTCGAAGTAACAAAAGGTTTATCTGAAGAATTACTTATTGCGGCAGGTGGAAAAATATATGCAGATTTACAATTAAACCATTTTGCTTTTAAACCCTGGATCCAGGGAAATCATTTCCTAAAGTATAAATTACCTGAATCCTCACCTTTTGAATCTGGCATTGAGATATCATACGAAATGAATGGGCCCAATCCGGCAAAATTAGGTGTGTCGTTTACCTACAGAAAGCCATACACATGGAGAGCTCTTAAAAACGGTGAGCCAGTTAAACTTCGAACATCATCGCTTCTTTTCAGTCAGATATCTGCTTCTGTTCCTTTTATTTCCCCTATCTTCACAGATAATTTAAAGCCATCTTTCCAGATTAGTGCAGGTCCGGTCCATTTATTAGATGTTAAAGAAAAGCGGCAGAAATTTCATCCGCTTGGAAATGAAATGGGACCGGCAATACATGCTCAAATAAATTCTGATATACTGATACAATAACTCCCTGCCAGCCGAGCCGGTTAAAAAACCAATTATTACTGTTTGAAAACGTAATCTATTTTTTCCATATTACAATTTCAACTTTTTAGAGAATTATGAATTTCAAATATCAAATAAATCTGCCTGTTTTTCAAAGAAAAGAAGAAATTCTCGACGCGATTACGGCAAATCAGGTAACTATCATTACAGGAGGGACTGGTTCCGGTAAGACAACGCAATTACCTTTGTTTTGCCTGGAGGCAGGAAGAGAAAGTATTGTTTGTACTCAACCGCGCCGAATTGCAGCAATATCTCTTGCCAATTATATCGCCACAAGTTGCAACTCTGTAACTGGTAAAGAAATCGGTTTTAAAGTACGTTTTAGAGAAAAAATAAGCCCCGAAACAAAGATTAAATTTGTTACAGATGGAATTCTGCTGGGAGAAATTCTCAGTGATCCGATGCTCAGAAAGTATGATACGATAATAATTGATGAGGCACATGAGCGCTCTGTTAACATTGATTTTCTTTTAGGCTATCTCAGACCATTGCTTGTCAATCGTCCCGACCTGAAAGTGATTGTCTCTTCTGCGACAATCGATTCCCGTTTGTTTTCAAAAGCCTTCAATAATGCACCAATAATTTCTGTGTCAGGAAGAACATTTCCAGTCGAAATTCGATATCGCCCGGTAATCGAATTATGGAAAGGGGAGAGCATGGATTCTTATATTGAAGGAGCATTATCAGTAATAAAAGAGATTGTTGACTGTGGCGAACCAGGTGATATTCTTGTTTTCCTCCCTACCGTTCAGGACATAATAGATTTACAGAACCGTCTGGAACCTGTTATTAAAGATTCAGGAATTCTACTTGCTTTGCACAGCCGAATGCCGGAAACCAGACAACAGTTAATCTTTCGCAAGTATAATAAGCGTAAAATTGTAATAGCGACCAATATAGCTGAGACTTCAATTACTGTTCCTGGAATTCGTTTTGTCATTGATAGCGGGCTTGTCAGGATGCTTCGCTTTGAGCCTGCGGCACAAATAAGTCGTATGCCTATAGAAAAGATCTCTAAAGCATCCGCAGATCAAAGAGCCGGACGCTGTGGGCGGGTTCAGGATGGAATATGCATCCGGTTGTACTCTGAATCAGATTATTTGTCCAGAAAAACATATACTACACCGGAAATTCAGAGGTCGAATCTAACTGGTGTACTTTTAAGAATGTGCAATTTGGGCTTGGGTGATCCTGCAAAATTTCTTTTTCTCCAGAGGCCATCTTTTCAAGCTATTAAGAGTGCTGTAAGACAACTGCAGGAATTCGGAGCAATTAACAAAAAAGGACAGATAACAGCTCTGGGAAGAGAAATGGCCCGCTTGCCGCTGGACCCCTCGGTAGCCAGAATACTCATTTACGGAAGAGAACAAAAGGCCGTGAGAGAACTTATGGTGATCGCTGCCGGATTGTCCATAGAAGATCCACATGTAAATTTCTCAGAGAGAACAGATGAAAAGAAAATGAGATTTCGGCATCCGGAATCTGATTTCATGCGTTTATTAACTATCTGGATAGCTGCTCGAAAATTTAAAAAACAGACCAACAGTAAAGAATTTCACCATTTTTGTAATGTCAATCAGTTGTCACCTGTAAAAATGAAAGAGTGGTTTGATACATATCAGCAGATAAGGATGATTTGCAGAACTAACCGGGGATTCATTAATTATAATTCTCAACCTGCAACATATGAGGCGATTCATAAAAGTCTTTTATCAGGTTTTTTTCAGGGCATTGTCAATCGGGTTGATAATGGCATCTACAACGGAATACACGCTGACGGTATTCGCATTTTTCCCTCATCGGTTTTAAAAGGAAAGAGTCCCCAATGGGTTCTATTTCATGAAATTATTGAGACGAGTAGAATTTACGGGCGCACTGCCGCTGTAATCCGTCCTGAATGGGTTGAGGCGATGTTTAGATCCAGATGCTGTTATATATGGGAAGACCCGTGGTTTGATCCTGAACGGGGTGTAATACGTGCAAGAGAAGAGGTTATTTTTCAGGGCATGACCCTGATCAGAAATCGACAAATCGATCTTGAAAAGAAAGATCCGGATAGAGCTTTTCAGGTGTTTATAAAAGATGCACTTGTAAAAGAAGCTGTCGGTGAGAGGTTTCGGTTTATCAGACATAACCGTCAGATATGTGAACATATAAATTTGCTTCAACACAAAACCAGAAGAAGTTTATACATTGGAAACTGGGCTCTTGAGGAATTCTATTCTGAAAAATTAAACAATGTCAAGAATAGGCGGGAATTGGCCAACGCAATTAAAATGAACGACAATGATTCGTTTTTGTTTATCAAAGAAGCGCAATTGTTAGCGACAGAAGATAAGATCGACGAAAACGAATATCCTGATCTTATTCATATCGGTAATACGACCTGTCCCGTTTCTTACAATTATTCTCCAGAAAATATCAATGATGGAGTTGTGATTACCATGGGTGAGGAAGTATACAATTCAGTGCCTTCTTTTTACTGGGAATGGCTGTTACCGGTATTCTGGAAACAGCGAGTGGAAATTATTGTCAACGAAATAAAGGGACAGTTAATTGAACTCACCTTTGATCCTGAAAGAGTAATAGACGATATCTGCTCAAATTTATTTTACGCAAATGGGCCATTTCTAAATGCGATTTGCTCTCTTTTGTATAATCTGTATGATGTTCTGATTTATCCTTCAGATATAAAAATAAATTCACAACCCCAGCATCTTTGGCCTGTTATCAGGGTTACTGATTCATCCGGCAATACCCGTTTTTCATTCAGGACTCTTTTTGATTTACAGTCAAATCATTGCGACAACTCCGGTCTCAGAGGCACTGTCTGGGAAGAGGGCTGTAAACAATATGAGCATGCTGTATTTACATCATGGAATGTTCCTTTTCTAAAATCTGTACCGGTCAAGGCAAATAAACAGCTTATTGGAATCAGCGGATTTCCTGCATTGCACATTGAAAATGATCAGATTGCAGTACGGATATTCTTCTCCTGCTCTTCAGCATCTCATTCCCATGCGGAAACGATAAAGAAAATGTTAGAAACCAGGTTGTCAGAGAAACTGGCCTGGGAAATGGAGCGTATCACAATTTCCGGAAATTATAGGAAAACATGTCAATCGATCTGGAAAGATGTTGATATAGAAGAAGCACTGAGGGTGCTTATTTGTAAAAAGATTCTTCAGCTGCCGGATTCGCTTCCCGTGGATGAAGAAGGTTTCTTTTCGCTGGTGGAAGATGCTGATGAACGAATAATGCAGACGATCAAGGAAGTAGAATCTGTATTTGAAAAGATGATTTCAGAATATGAAAATTGCCGCGCTCTTCTTGAAAAGAAAAACAGGAAATACAGGAATACCTATCTCAACACTGTTTACAACGATTTGAATGAGGCACTTATTGATTATTGCACTAAATTTTTATCTTCACATTCACCTGTGGAGTATTCCTTACAAATACCCAGGTTTCTGAATGGGTTCATGAAAAGGATTGAAGCAGCTTACGATGAACCACAGAAATTTCAGAAGAAAATGAGAGTGATTGATTTCCACCGGAAAATAATCGAACGAATCACTGATAATAGCAGTAAAAAATCTTATGATATACAAAAGCTTATAGATGGTTTACATATACTTATTGAAATGTATCTATTAACCACTTTTTCTTCAGTACAATTAAAAAAAAGTGAAATGATCCAGGATAGTGATATTCAGGAGAAAATCGAAGAATTGCGTCATGCAGTCGAGCTTTCAAATGAATTTGGAATTTCACTTGGTTTATCATCAGGAAGCAGTGAGTGTGCTTTGCACGTGAGTTAGCGCTCTCAGTAAAATTGACATTCGATACAATGTAGAGAATAACAAAACTGTTTTCAACAAAAATGTACTATAAACAATAAAAAGTACAAAAAAGTGCTTTCTATTGTTTATTAAAAAACCACAATTCTATTATCCCCTGCCAAAATTCATCAGAAAAAGGCAATTGTGACTCTTGGCATGTTTGTTGCCATAGAGCGACCTTTATTGCTGTCCTTTTAAACAATGGTCAGTGACAAAAATGTATCAATATTTAGAATATGCTGGGAGGCATTCTCATGAATGAAGCAGTTCAGAGTGTCAGGTTTAGCGCTGATGTACTCTTTTTGATGATAGGCGCGGTGATGATTTTTTCCATGCATGCAGGATTTGCTTTTTTAGAAGCGGGAACTGTGCGCAGTAAAAATCAGGTTAACGCTTTTGTAAAGATACTGACCGATTGGTCTGTATCAACGGTACTTTATTTCTGCATCGGGTTTCCTCTTGCATACGGAATAAACTTTCTGGCTGGTGCAGATTCTCTCATAAACATGTTCAATGGAACTGCGGTTCCTGGAGCACGCGGTTTTGATCTGCTTCACTGCTTTTTCCTGACAACATTTGCCGCTTGTATACCAGCGATCATCTCAGGAGGAATTGCTGAACGGGCACGCTTCTGGCCTCAGGTACTTGCTGGGGCTGTGTTTGTTGCATTTGTATACCCACTTTTTGAATCCGCGATTTGGGGACAGCATCCTTTTTTCCAAAACTGGTTGAGTACTACTTTTGGAGCGCCGTTTCACGATTATGCCGGTTCTGTTGTTGTCCATTCCATGGGAGGATGGCTGGCTTTACCCGGTGTTATTCTTCTTGGTCAAAGAATAGGAAGATGGGTTAATGGAAGAAGTGTTGGAATTCCGATTTCAAACATTCCTTTCTTGTCACTGGGAAGCTGGATACTTACAATTGGCTGGTTTGGATTCAATGTAATGAGCGCACAGAAATTTGAAGGGATAAGCGGACTTGTAGCAGTAAACTCACTGTTTGCCATGGTTGGCGGAGTAATTTTCGCGGTTGTCTTTTCCAGAAATGATCCTGGTTTTGTTCATAATGGTGCATTAGCTGGACTGATCGCAATCTGCGCAGGATCTGATATTGTGCATCCGTTTGGGGCATTTTTCATTGGGGCTTTGGGTTCATTGATTTTTATATTTGGTTTCAGGTGGGAAACCGAGAAGATGCGCTTTGATGATGTATTAGGGGTTTGGCCGCTTCATGGAATAACCGGAACGTGGGGAGGAATAGCTGCCGGGATATTTGGAAGTAAAGCATTCGGAGGAATCGGTGGAGTTTCATTTTTCTCACAACTGACAGGAAGTTTAATTGCTCTTGTATATGCTCTGGTGACAGGCTCAATTGTATATTTTGTATTAAAGAACAGCTGCGGGATCCGTATGAGTACAAACGATGAGATTCGGGGAGCAGACCTATCGATTCATAAAATCGGAGCTTATCCTGAACGCGACATACGTGATACTGGATTAATTTTTAATAACATGGAGGAGGGGGAAAATGAAATACATCATAGCTATAATTCAGCCATCAAGGCTTGAAGCTGTCAAGGATGCACTGAGTAAGATTGAAGTATTTCGCCTTACCATATCAGATGTCCAGGGTATCGGGCAACAGAAAGGTCATACCGAAATTTACCGTGGGCATGAGTATCAGATTAATTTTGTTCGAAAGGTAAAGCTGGAAATCGCTCTCGATGATGAATATCTGGAACCAACTATTGAGGCTATTGGAAACGCTGCAAGGTCCGGTACTGAAGGGAAAATCGGAGATGGTAAGATTTTCGTTCTTCCGCTGGAAGATGTTGTTAGAATCAGAACAAGGGAAAGAGGATCTGATGCACTTTAATAAAAACGGTTTTGAATTCTAAAGTAAAGTATGTCAAAAAAAAATGAATTGACTGCTCTTCGTAGACAATGTTTTCAAGCAGATTTGCTCTGTTCAGACACATTTTTGGCAATTAGAAATTATGTCAAAGCAATTGATCAGAAAATTATCGAAACTTTCCAGGATCATTTAAAAAAAATCAATGGAAAAGTCACGCTTGTCGCTTTAGGAGGTTATGGGCGACTTGAATTATGTCCTCATTCCGATATTGATCTTTTAATTCTGTATGAGGGAAATCAAAATGATGAGCCGATCGCCTGTTTAGTACGTGCTTTATGGGACATGGGTTTTCCTTTAGGCTGTGTTGTTCGAAGTTTAGCAGAGTGTAAAAGAATTCTTGGGGAGGACCTTGCAACTGATACTGCGCTTCTTGACGCCAGATATTTAACAGGCAATAGATTTCTATTCAGGCAGCTTTTGCATAAGGTAATCGGACCATTCTTTGAACGGAAACGCCTCTGGTTTGTAAATGAAATGAACACCGCACTCAAGGAAGCAATATACGATGAAGTATCCCCTTATTTCGTAGAGCCGCATCTGAAGAGCGGAATCTGTACTCTTCGGGATTGTCAGAGAGTTGTCTGGGGAACAAGAGTGTATGAAGAAAAATATTTTCTTCAGGAACAGCAGTTTTCCTTGATTTATGATCATCGCAACCGTGCCAAATTCCTGAATGCATATCAGGCTTTGTTAAAGTTACGTTGTGCTTTACACATTGTGTCTGACCGCAGACTTGATATTCTGGAATTCTCACAACAGCAGCCTGTGGCTAAATTTTTAAATGTTGCATCCGATGATGCTGGTCTATTGATGGAATTCTTTTTCAAAACTGCATTTGATATAAAACAACTCTTAAAAATCTATCTTGAAAAGCAAAACGTACCGCGGTCTGCATTTAAAAGACTTCGATGGTATTTTAGTTCTATATCAGTTGGAAATAACTTAAAACTCCTTGATGGAATATTGACAGCTACAGGATCTGCTCCTCCAACTGACGAAAATCCATGCAGCTGGATTCTTCGTGTGTATCTGCTGTCGATTCAATATCAGTCATTCCCGGGAACCAGGTTGCAGAATCAAATAAGGACAGTTTCTGAAAATGTTTCTAATGTTAACTTATCAAATGAGGTATATAAGCTGTTTATCGAGCTGATGTCATCTACTTCGGCAATCGGGAGAGTTATCTCAAATATGTATGAGACCGGCTTTCTGGATGTTTTGCTTCCGGAAATCAGATCGATAAAATGCAAAGTTGAATATGATTCCTATCATGAATTTACAGTCGATCAGCATACACTCTATGCGTTATCGTTGCTGGATGATTTACACAACGATTCTGAACTCCAGGTCCGTGAAATAGTAAATTCACTTTCGGGGTTATTTCCTCTCCGAATGGCAGTGCTCCTCCATGATATTGGAAAATCGCTGGATGGAGATCATGCGTATTCCGGTGCACATATCGCCATGAATATTGGTGATCGGCTGGGGATTGACGAATCGTTGAGAGATCAGATCGCTTTCCTTATCAGACATCATCTTGATCTTTCTCAACTGGCGTTTCAGCGGGAACCGGAAGAGCAGACCGTTGCTGCTTTTGCTGAGGAAATCCAGAACAGTTCCCTTCTTGATCAGCTTTATTTATTAACAATAGTTGATATTCGCAGTGTTGGAAAAAAAACATGGACTGTATGGAAAAGCATACAACTCAAAGTTACTTATGAACGGGTGAGAAAATATTTTGAAAATAAAAGTTTCTTTGTGGTTGGGAATCAATACGAAACGAACATTGATTTATATGACCGTTTGTTCGTAAAGTTGCCCCATAAAAAGACTATTCATGTTCAAACTGAGATTTTTACTGGTTTTGAACGCCTAATCATTGGTGGTTATGATCGATCTCACTTTTTTGAAGATATCGTTGGATGTCTCTCTTCGGAGGGGTATAATATTCTCTCCGCACAGATTTCCACAGCTGATGATGGAAGGGTACTGGATATTTTTAGTGTAGAGCCGGATAATGTTGTAAAGATCTCTTCTGAACAGAGAATTCAGAATATCATCAGAAAATGGGAGAGAATTACAAACGGTACATGCACCTCAGGTCAATTGATAGAAGAGAGAATGAGGTTATATCCTGAAAAACCACACCGTATTTCCAATGAAAAAGAATCTGAAATAATAATCGACAATTCTATTTCGAAAAGGTACTCTGTAATTGAGCTTAGAACGCCTGATCGGCATGGGCTTCTTTTCAGAATTGCGCAATGCTTTACTCTTTGCGAGGTAAACATAGTTTCTGCAAAACTCTCCACCCGGGTTGCAAAAGCAATTGATGTCTTTTACGTGACTGGAACTGATGGAGAGAAAATTAACCCCGATTCAAAAGTTAAAATCGAAACTGATTTACTTAGGCTTTTATCGAAAGAATGGTAGACAATCATTTTTTATGTTTGATCGGATAATATTTGGGGTGCTCTCTTATTCTGCTATTTCGTTTAAACATCCACTGAATTTCGTCTTAAGAAATTATTCCTTTTATTAATAGCATATTTTCAACCACTTGTCGCAAAATTGCAACGCACAAAAGTACGTAGCAAATATGCATCACTAATATTACATATAATAAAATTCAGCTGAACATAGTATATGGATAAATAGATGAAAAAGAATGAGTTATGGTGATTGGAAAAATGACTTTGAATTATGGCATGGAATGTGCTTTAAAGAAAGGCAGTTAATTAAAACCATCAACATCACACGAAAGGGGAAAAAAGCTAATCTTTGTAGGCGCCTTCCGCTTCAAATCGTAAATAAAACCTACCCATATTGCTGTAATTTCCTCTCGAGGGTTATGTACTGGTGACGGCCTGAAATTCTTTCAGGCCGTTTTTTTATTGTATTGATTATGAAGAATCGGATGTTCAGTTGGTTGCGTAAATCAATCCGAATGACTTCAGAATGAAAATCCCCAAAAATATGGTTATTAAGGAACCCATAGTAGAAATTAAAACAATATTTCCAGCCAGCGTGGCATCATTTTTCATCCCCTTTGCCATAATATAACTGCTTATTGCCGTAGGTGAAGCAAAAAGAATATAAAGTACACCGATATCAGTTCCTCTGAATCCCAATAGAAATGCTCCATAAGTAAACACCAGCGGTGACAGGGCAATCTTGATTAATGAAGCTATGGCAGCAAGTTTTATATTGCCCAGAAAACCCATCAGACTGAAGTTAGCCCCTATGTCAATCAATGCCAGAGGAACTGCAATTGCGCTGAGATAGGAGATGGTCTTTTCAATCAATACTGGTAAATGTAGATTGAAAATAGAGAATGGCAGTGCAACGATGACAGCAATAATAAGCGGATTTTTAGCAATATCTTTAAGGAGGTTTTTATGCCAGCCAGATGTTTTATCGGTTGATGATGAAGAGAGGATGATCACCGCAAGAATATTGTAAAGCGGCATGATAAATGAGATGATTATTGCGCTTTTGGAAACCGATGAAGATCCGAGTGTGTCAGAGAGATTTTTAATAAGGGGGAGGCCAATTATAACAAAATTACTGCGGAAAGATCCCTGGACAAATGAACCGAAGGCTTTTTTTTCAGATAAGAAAAAAAAGGCCGCTATACCAACGATAATGGTCAGGAGCAAAGTTCCTACAATGCTGAAAGAGATAAGTTTTGGATCAAAGATGCTTTTAAAATCAGCACTATATATTGATTCGAAAATCATCGCAGGGAGGGCGATTGTGAAGACGAGCCTGTTGGATCCGGTCGAAAATTGTTCATTGAGTACTTTTTTGTACTTTAAAAACACTCCTATCAGGACCATCAGAAAGACTGGTATCACTGCATTGAAACTGAAAAGAAGATTTTCTAACAATTGATTTTCCATTATCAGACCCCAGAAAATTGAGTCCTATAAATTACATCATTCTGATCTCCGGTTTCGATCATTTTATGAAAGATTGCAGATGATTTTAATTAATCAAGTGGTTAGCATTAAAATTATGAAAAGGTGCTGAATGCCACATCGGTATCGCAATCGGTATCGTTTTTCGACGATTTGCTAAGCAAGTACCAGAAATCAAAATTTTTGTCGTGTAGCGATTATCCTCCAGCAGAACCTATGACTCTTTGATGACCGATAATAGAAATCGATAGCGATGCCGATAGCGATGCCGATAGCGATGCCGATAGCGATGCCGATAGCGATGCCGATAGCGATACCGATAGCGATACCGATAGCGATACCGATAGCGATACCGATAGCGATACCGATAAGAAAAGATAGAGATGGAAAAAACAGATTTATAAAAATGAATGAACAAGAATAAGTTTGCATTTAAATTAGCTTGTTATATTCTCCTAATTGTATATTGATAAAAACGCAAAGCACCAGAATCCACTTTCCTGTTTTACAATTTCTACCTATCAATAGTGGATCGGCTTATAAATAATCAATTCCCGGTTGTTTCCCTTTGTTGTAAATAACTGTAAAACAGTGTAAAACTGATGCAGTTTTTCCGATTTGAATAGATTTCAAAAAGTCATTCACGGATGGAATTGACAGACTGTTCTTTATATCTGTGGTTGGCACATTTCACTACTGACTACTGACTACTGACTACTGACTACTGAAACCAAATGAAAGGAGAGAAGAATGGGAAATCATGAATCCTACAACAAAATGCTTCCTAAGATTACGCAGACCCCTGAAAGTGAACTGATCGCATTGACTGTTCCTTCAGATACTCTGGCGCAGGAAGCGGAAAACACCTATGACTGGGTGGTAAATGACAAAGATGAACTGATCGCAGCTGGCCTGGACTGGAATTTCGTAGAAGAGCTTATAGATTCAGCGGGAGCTCTTCGTAAAGCTGAAGCGAACTGGTTTACAGAACGTTTTACAGTTGAAGAGGCAAAGAAAGTTTTTCTTGAACGGTTGCCGAAAGCACGTACGCTCTGGGATGAACTGATGCATGTGATGAAGTTCGCGTATCGAAAAGATGATTCGCTTCTGGCAAGACTTGCCGAAATCGCCCAGGGAACCGGGTACCAGGATTTGGTACAAGATCTTAGCAATATAGCTGCATTGGGAAAGAAAAATCCAGCACTGCTGTCTGCAATTCCTTCCTTTAAAATGGAAATGCTCGATGAGGCAGAGGAGATGTCCTCCGTAATGGCTCGTCTTTTAGCTGCATCGACAGCCGTTTCTGCGGAGATGAGTGAAGCCAAACTGATTCGTGACAAAGCGTATACCTATACTAAATGTTTGCTCGATGAGATACGGGCATACGGTCAATTTGTATTCAGAGGAAATAAAGCCAGATTGTATGGGTATGCAAGCATGTATTATCGCCGATCCCCAAAGAAATCCGCAAAAGTTGAGCAGGAAAAAGTAACTGCATAATCTTTGTTTAGGTGGTTAGGAATCTTATGGAAAACTAACCACCTGCTTCAATTGTCCCCAGACAGGCAAAACCATATCCCAGACACCTCAACCTGTTCCCCAGAAGGGTGGAAGTGATACCCAGAAACGGGGATCACTTGTCCCAGACGGGTGTAACCGATGCCCAGAGAGGTGTGTTGTATCCCCAGATGGGGAAAAGTGGAGGCCAGATGTGAAGTCTATGGGATTTCAATAAAAAAGGCCGTTTTTCAACGGCCTTAATTTTTTAGTGGAGCTAAGGGGGATCGAACCCCTGACCCTCAGACTGCCAGCCTGATGCTCTCCCAACTGAGCTACAGCCCCAAAACTTTTTATGGAACACTTAAATTACTTAATAGTAACTATCTGAGTCAACCGGTTTCTTACCTGCCTCTTTTATCATTGACAAAAAAAGGGCTTTATAGAATAATGAGTATCTAATTCAGTACCCACAATTCCGAGGTAAAAATGAAAATCAGAAATTCGGTTTTTTTGCTTATATTTCTAACAGGAATAGCTCATAGTAACGAGCCTGCATCATCTGCAATTGTGAAATCGCCATCTCTCGATCCCAATCAGGTGATAGAACGTCTTTTCAAAGGAAATGAACGGTTCGCAGAAGAAGTCAGTGTTCATCCTCATTATGATATGGAAACCCGTGTTAAGACTGCCCGCGATGGACAAAAACCGCTGGCTTCAATTATAAGCTGTTCAGATTCACGTGTTCCACCTGAAGCGATCTTTGATGTAGGAGTAGGTGATCTGTTTGTTGTACGAGTGGCAGGAAACATTGCTGACAGAAGCGAAATCGGTTCGCTTGAATACGGCGCTGGTCATCTTGGTACACCTCTAATTATTGTCATTGGGCATACCAGGTGCGGAGCGGTTACTGCGGTTGTTAAAAGGTCAAACGTTGAAGGTAATATTCTCAGCTTGGTTGACAATATAAAGCCAGCAGTTGCATTGGTACAGGCTCAGTTCAAAACGATCAGTGAAGAGGACCTTATTGACAAGTCAATAAAGGCAAATGTGTGGCAGTCAATTGAAGATATATTGAAACACAGTGCAGAAATCCGCTCTTTGATTAAAGAGGGTAAACTCAAGGTAATTGGAGCGTTTTACGATATAGAAACGGGAAAAATCACTAATGCAGGTGTCCACTTCCGCCAGGAACAGATTATAAGGGCCGCAGGAAAATGACAACCTTCGGTTGATTGTTGAATTTTGAATGATTGCTGGTGAATTATTAGAGATAAATAAAACGCCTTCGGTCGAGAATATTTGGCAGGAGATAGCGGTATCCTCCCGAGCCTGAAAGGCTCATATATTTCAGCGAAGGGCAACGCCCTGAAGCGGGGTTTTTAACAGTGTCCGACTTCTTCAATGTCAAATTCTCTTCTTTCCCTTGAGGAGTAATGTGCCGCGAGAGATGCCTGGAGAACGGCTTTTGCAGTAGCACCATCAAGGGATGGGCAGGTACCATTTCTGATCGCCTGGACAAAGTGACGAGTACAATCGATAAAACTGTCTTTCCAATCAGTTCTTTCGACTTCAATGGGAGATGTTATACCATCTTTAAAGAGCATAAGAGCAGGAAAACTGATAGTCTCAGCTGTACATCGATTGATAAAAATAATGCCTTTATCTCCGATAATTTCTATACGATTATCATCTGCATAGTATTGAGATTTAATACGGAGCTGTGGAGTATAGGCGAAGTCCATGACCCCGTACTTGCGGTCACTTTTGAATTTCAACATTACTGTCGCAGGCCCATCAACGGACTTTGTAATTATTATCGGAGTACTATCAATCCATGCGCTGACCCGTTCAATAGGGCCCATCAGGAAATGAGCGACAGAGAATAGATGAAAGCCGTGGTCAAAAATCAGTGGACCGCCGCCGCATTTTTTATCATCGAATCGCCAAAGCCAGGTTTTAAGCGGGACTTTCCAGGAGGAATCAAGTGTTCCCGAGTTAAAATGTAATCTGATCATCTGTGGTTCGCCGATAGTTCCACTGTCAATCAACTGCTTTGCTTTTACAATTGGTGGGTAGAATACAAAATTTTCAAAAACACGAAAGTATACACCTGCATTTGATGCTGCATTGATCATTTGGTCTGCTTCTTCTACAGTCAGAGAGATCGGTTTTTGCACTGATACGTGCTTACCGGCACGGCAAGCTTCAACAGCCATAGGTGCATGGAGGTGATGAGGGACAATCAGCTCAATCAGATCGATATCTTTCGATTCAAGTACCTGTTCGTATTGATTATAAACTATATCGACATTCCAAAGACGAGCTTTTGCTAAAGCCGCAGTTTTATTTATGTCACATACAGCAGCAATTTTAGCATGCGGGAAATCGCGATACCCTAATTCATGCAATTCGGAAATTCTTCCACAACCTACAATTGCAACCCTCAATGAATCCATTATAGTTGTCCTTTATATGTCGAGAATGAAGCGTATTTCATAATAATATACCTACTTCGATGGGTGATTGCTCAGACATTCGTGCCTGCCATTTGCAATTTAATCCTGTTTTTTATTTCTGTATGGGAATGACGGGTGATAGGATACCAGATTAGAAAAGGAATCGATAAAATGAAAAGTAAAGCGGGCACAGGTCCGAAGAACAGTTTTATAAATAGTAATGAAGTTGGTGATTGAGTTGCGTTAGGCACATATCCGCTGAATTGCAAAACCCATCCGGAAATCGCAAGCCCCAGGGCTTCAGAGACTTTCGTTGTCAGTCCCCATACTCCGAAGTAAAGTCCACTGCGGCAAATGCCTGAATGAGCATGGTCGTAATCGACAATGTCCGGGACCATTGCCCAGGGGAAGACCCAGGTTGTTGCGAAGCCTATACCTGCTATAATTGTCACAGGGTAAATAAGCCATAAAACATTGTTTGTCAAAAAGAAGCTTGAGCCTACTGCAACTGCGCCAATAATGAGCCCTAACGCGTATGCCGGACCTTTATTCCATCGATCGGAAATAATCTTCCAGGGAAAGAGCGCCGCTACGACTGATGCAAGCATCAGAAACATAACAACAGGTACTTTTGATTCCATTCCCATATTATAAGTTAAAAAGTAAGCGATAAAAGTTCGAGTTAAAGTAAAGGCGATTGTGGAAATTGAGAAGGCAAGCAGAAGAAGAACAAAAGGTTTGTTTTGAAATGTTGCCAGGAGTTCTTTACCTAAATTAAAGGAAGATTGGCAGTTGTTTACAATTGCTACTTTCTTTTCTCTGATCCCGAAAACAGCAATCCACAATACTGCTGCCCCAAGTAAACCATAGGCAATTCCGACAATATGGTAACCGGTCTGTTTACTGCTGAAAGCACCGGCAAGTACCGGTGTAAGTGCCGCTCCCAGAATATAAGCCGGAACAGCCATGATCATGCGGTAAGCCGTAAGACTTGAGCGTTCATCGTAATCGCGGGTCAACTCCGCTGATAACGAATAGTAGGGGACATTCGTGATTGTCCACATGGTGCCAAAAAACATGAACGACAGGCAGATCCAGACAAATGCTGATGTATTAGACAAGCCAACAGGGATGAACCAGACAAGCATTATGGATATGGCAAGTGGTGCTGCGCCGAGAATGAGGTAAATACTTCTCTTACCCAAGCGGGAATTGGTTTTATCAGAGATCCATCCAAGGAGGGGATCTGTTATCGCATCCCAAATTTTGGCTACCATTAGAGCACTGGAAGCAATGGCGGGAGCGATTAATGCGACATCAGTGAAAAAAATCATCAGGAAAAATTGAAACGCCGAGTTGTTGGTCGCGTTACCAATATCACCGACTCCATAAAACAACTTTATGCGTTTGGAGAGTTTTTCTGTTTTTGTAGAAGCGTTACTTGTATTTGTCATAATAGGGTAATTTTAGTAATTATTATATGCCAATTACTAAGGTTAAGTTTTTTCTCCGTAGTGTAAGATCCTGCTGTATTGTACTGTATTCAAAAATTAACTATAAAACTGCTCATCATCGATTCAGGAAAATTTCTCCTCCAAAGCAGACCTTTTTGGAGGGTGGAAAAGATGAGTGGTTTTTCGGGAGCAAATGTAATGTAAATGCGAAAGTTTTACATTTCTGCATCAGATTTCAAAATGGTAAAGAACAAATATTAGTACAAAACAAATCAGAATCTGTTCAAATGAATTTTTGAATAATCAGGCTTTCCGTTGACTTGAGTATCTTCATCAGGGAAACCGATCGCTATTATGGATTCAACTCTGATATCAGAAGGGATCTGTAATACTTCCCGAATAAATGATTCAGATGTTGTATTAGCATTATGGTTTCGATTGCGAATTTGAATCCAGCAACTGCCAAGACCGATGGAGTGAGCTGTCAAATGAGCAATGATTGATGCAATCGAACAGTCTTCAACCCAAACATCAGAAGAGCTTTCTTTGCCACAGACAACAATAGCCAGTGGGGCTTTAGCGAGAAATCCGGAGCCATGCATCTTCGCTTTGGATAATGTTGACAACAGTTGAGGATCAGTTATGAATATAAATTCCCAGGGATTTATTCCTCTTGATGAAGGTGAAAGAAGAACTGCTTCTTTTAGTAAATCCATTATTTGGGGGTCAAGAGGGGTGTTTTTGTATTTACGGATACTTTTCCTGCTTCGCAGCTGTGAAATCATATTGATTAGCTCCTTGCGGATCATTTCTTTGAAATTATCATAAGCAGCTTAAAATCAGCTATTAATAACAGATGAATTGATTAAAAATAGATAAAGAGTAAAACGAAAAAGGTCATTTTTTTTTGATAATGAGTAATATTTCTTTGTGTTACACAAGTTTGAAAAATCACCTGTTAAAAGCTCATTTTTTTGATTAGAAAATTCTTTTTACCAAAGCAGATCTTTTCGGAGGAGTGATAAAATGAGCGCTTTTTTTTGAATCGTGTATGGAAATTCTATTCTACTACGGTAAAATTATTACAAGTGAATTATAAAAAACTTTCAATAATGGGTCTTGCGCAAACGGGTTATGTCATACTATTTTGACATACTATGAAAAAAATAGAACTCCTAATGGACAGTCAGGCTCTTGATCTGGCGCTCACCCGCATAACGCATCAGATTCTTGAGCGAAATCGGGATTTTTCGAAGTTCGGAATTGTAGGGATGCAAACACGAGGAGTATTTCTTGCTCAACGGATTGCCAAGAAAAATCAATCAATTGGAAGACCTTCACATAGTTGCCGGAACGCTTGATGCAACCTTTTACCGTGATGATTATCGTATTGGCATTGAAGCAGCCAAGTGTTAAAGTTACTGATATTCCATTTGATATTAATGGGATGAATATTGTACTTGTGGATGATGTGCTTGTATACCGGAAGGACAGTCAGGGCGGCACTTGACGCGTTAATGGATTACGGGAGGCCCAAGACAATTCAGCTTGCAGCGCTGGTTGATCGGGGAAACCGGGAACTTCCAATACGAGCTGATTACGTAGGAAAGAAAATTACGACACTTCCCAATCAGGAAGTTGCATTAAAAGTAAATGAAATTGATAATGAAGATTCAATGTGGCTTATGGAACTGGAGGAAGGCAAATAACAAATGGGGCTTCATATCCAGCATCTTCTCGGACTTGAAGGCGTTTCTAAGGAGGATATTACTCTAATTCTTAGATACTGCCGATTCTTTTCATCAGGTCCTGGAAAGAGAGATTCCTGTTGTCCCGACGCTGCGAGGGAAAACAATTGTAAATTTGTTTTATGAAAGCAGCACTCGAACCCGCATCTCGTTTGAATTAGCCGAAAAACGGCTCTCCGCAAGTCCTCTTAACTTTTCAGCATCAACCAGCTCAATAAACAAAGGTGAATCGCTCAGAGATACCATTCAGAATATTGAAGCAATGAAAATTGATATGGTTGTTGTTCGTCATGCATCTGCAGGCGTACCGTATTTTTTGACAAAGTGCACTGATGCTGTAATTGTAAATGCTGGAGATGGTTTACATGAGCATCCTACTCAGGCTCTTCTTGATATGATGACCATACGGAGAAAACTTGGAAGACTCGAGGGACTCAAAGTGGCTATTATTGGCGACATATTTCATAGCAGAGTCGCCCGTTCCAATGCCTGGGGAATGACTACAATGGGCATGAATGTGGTTCTTTGTGGTCCGCCGACATTGCTCCCACAGCATTTAGATAGTCTTGGAGTGACAATTACCGATAATCTTGACGAAGCTCTGGATGGAGCTGATGTAGTAATGTTGTTGAGAATTCAGCTTGAGCGTCAGTCGAGCGGAGTGTTCCCGTCAATACGTGAATACCGTGAACGATATGGCCTTGATCTTGAAAAAATGTCTACTTTACGACCGAATGTTTTGATCATGCATCCCGGGCCTGTTAACAGGGGTATTGAGGTTTCATCGGATGTTGCTGATGGAGCGAATTCAGTGATTCTTGAGCAGGTGACAAATGGTGTTGCGGTGCGGATGTCAGTTTTATACCTGCTTGGAGGTGGAGAATATGCTTAAAAAACAGAATGGAGCGGTTATTTATCCGATCGACTCACAAATACCTGGTTCTTTACTGATTAAAAATGGCAGAGTAATTGACCCTGTAAATAAAATAGATGAAATTACCGATTTAGCTATTGAGGATGGATGTGTTAAAGCTATTGGCCGTAATATTGAGAATCAGCTTTCGGATGCGCGTGTCATTGATGCCCGGGACAAGTGGGTGATTCCCGGGTTGATGGATATGCATGTTCATCTTACGTGAGCCTGGTCGTGAGGACAAAGAAACAATTCTTACGGGAACTCAGGCAGCAGCAGCAGGCGGCTTTACAAGCGTTGCCTGTATGGCGAATACAAATCCTGTACTCGATGAAGAATCAAAGATCAGATATGTAGCACAGCGCGGTCTTAACTGTCCATGCCGCATTCTGCCTATCGGCGCAATTACCAAAGATCTTGAAGGCGAAGAGCTTGCTCCAATGGGCGAAATGATAAAAGCAGGTGCCAGAGCTTTTTCCGATGATGGGCGCTCTATTGAGAAGTCCAATATCATGCGTAATGCGCTTAATTATTCAAAATCATTTGATGTTCCTGTTATTTGTCATTGTGAGGATAGTGGTTTAAGTCAAAAGGGACACATGAATGAGGGGATCGTCTCTACCCGTCTTGGCATTCGTGGAATTCCCAGTATAGCTGAAGAAATGACTGTTGCAAGAGATCTGATGCTGGCTGAGTACACGGGGGCCAGAATTCATATTGCTCATGTGTCGACTGCGGGCTCTGTACGGCTGATTCGTGATGCAAAAAGCAGAGGCGTTCGGGTTTCGGCAGAGACTTGCCCTCACTATATCACATTAACAGATGAAGATGTCGGGCTGTATGATACAAATAAAAAAATGAATCCTCCCCTTCGTACTGCACGTGATCGTGAAGCGGTGATCAATGGCCTTATCGATGGTACAATTGATGTAATTGCCAGTGATCATGCTCCACATGTTCCTGAAGAGAAAGATGTGGAATTTGATGCTGCTGCATTCGGTGTTATTGGACTTGAAACATCTCTTGGAATTGTGCTTACTTTCTTAGTAAAGAAAGGTATCCTTCAGCCTTCAGATATGGTTATGAAAATGAGTGTCATGCCCAATAAAATCCTCTCTTCTTCTGGAGGGACATTATCACAAGGTGCACCAGCTGATATTACCATTATCGATCCTGATGCATCATGGAAAGTAGATCCAAGCCATTTCTTTTCAAAAGGCAGAAATACTGCTTTTGAAGGCATGCAACTTGAAGGATTTGCATCGTGCACTATTCTCGGCGGGCGAATCGTTTTTGAAAGATCCTGATAGCGGACTTTGAAAATAATCCTGCAAGTATTATCAAATGGCATTATCAATTGTTTTTAACACTGATAATGCTTTTTTTGCAGCATAAAAAGGGAAACTGATTTGGAAATTACTGTTGAGAAAAATCCTTTTTTAGAAGCAATTGCTTTTGAATGTATTCATAGTAAAATATCTCAGTTAGTCTACACTGATTGGTTGTTAGATTTAATTTCTTTAAAAGCAGCCGCACCGGTTCAGTACACAGATGAGATTCAGAAGAGTATACGTGATCTATTGCGGTTTGGCGGATATAAACCTGCAGGCCGCGGAAAACCATCTTCAGAGTATCTTCAAAAGACTGTTGAGAGTTCTAATCTGCCAAGGATTAACCCTGTTATTGACATTGGTAACCTTGTTTCCTATCACAGCGGGATTCCAATCAGTGTAGTTGACCGGAGCCGAATCGATGCTCCTTTTCATATAAGGATCGGTAGAGAGGGTGAAAAATATGTTTTCAATTCCACTGGTCAGGAAATAGATTTAAAAGAATTATTGTGTTTTTGTGATAATGCGGGTCCTTGTGCAAATCCGGTAAAGGATTCAATGAGATCAAAAGTTACCGGTGATACCTGTTACACAATAAATATCTTGTGGGGTACAAAATCGCTAAATAGCCAGATTGAGAAAGCGTTACGCTGGTACAAGGAGCTGCTGTCAAGATTGGATTGCGGGTGTGAAATAAAGCCTGTTAATGTAACCGGACAAAGTTTGTAGAATTCAAAAAATGATTAATATAGCAAAGACTTTTGAAAGAGAGGGGTTTATATGGGTGAAGCATACGTAAAGGCACTGTTCTCATCAAAACTATCGAAACTCGAGCATTTACGACGTGATGCGAAATCACGGCCACTGACAATGCCAGAAATTAATTCCCTTATGGCAATGCACTTCAATGGAAACCCGCTTTTCGAATCGATTGAGATATTTTATAATGAAGAGTATAAAACTGCATTGAAGAATGGGACAGCAGTTGCGGAACTGGATAAAATGCAGAAATTCAGATCCGGTACTGACGCTGAAGTAAATATATTGTACTCTGATATACATTCGCGTGAAGACAAAATAGAGATATCGTCTACCGCATCAGACCATTAAACCTGCAGAGATGTCTGGCCTTGTAGAGACGTCCGGCCTGTGTAGAGACGTCCGGCCGGACGTCTCTACAAGGCCAGACATCAATTAATTATAATTCAAAATCTTTTTTTTCGGGAAGGCTGATCTGTTTACAGGATTTGAATATATAATCTTTCTCTCTAAGATGGACTCGTATAGTTGAATCACCTTCCATGGAAAAATTGTCTTCCGGGAAACGGCCTTTTATATAATTGATAAAGCAGATAGCTTTTTCTAAACCATCACCACGGTTATAGTTCCATATTTCATCGGGCTGAGCTAAACGGGCAGGTTCCTCATAGATTGACTCGTTTTCAAAAGAGATAAGTTTCTGATAAGCCTGATCGATATCCAAACTGCTCATTCCGAGTAAAGACACAGGATTGCGTTCAAGTGCGGCTTTGAGAAAAGGTTTCCATGGAGAGCGGGAAAGATCTCTGAATGCGCTGAACGCGAGGTCTGCAGAGATATTGCTTTTGCGAAAAGACTCTATTCTTTCAATTGCTTCTTCTGATGTTTTTACACCGTCGAGATTAATTGGTTCAACGTTCTGCCAGTTTTTCTGAGTTTCAGGTAAACGGGGATTGATGCGACAGAAGGCAATCAGATCACGAATGACCTCTTCAACATTTATACATCCATGCCGGAGTGAGTTTTTAAGTTTTTCAACAGTCGTTGTACTGTCGACAATCACTTTATTCTCTTTGAAGAAAAGTTCCAGTTCGCCAAGAACCAATCGCTGCGGGATCGGAGCAGTATAATATTCATCCTCTTCTATCTCATGGAGAAGATTTGATTGAGTTGCATCGCCGACTCTAAATTTGCTTGAGTGTTCGTACTGGTAAGCTTTTTCCGCAGGTAAATAGCGTGGTTTTCCGCAACAACTGTGGGCGATTTGAAAGCATTTTTGCAGTTGAGAATTTTGGCGTAAAAAGTTCGCAAGTATTTCGAAGGTAATATCGGTTTTCAGGTAATTTTTCAGCTTTTCTTTGAGATTCTTATATGCTTTGGAAGAAATGGTTGCTAAATCGTAAACTGTATGTATATATCCTGAGTTATGTGCAACGATGGTGACTTTTTCATTTTCGAGTGCCCGTCTTGCTTTGGCAGTCAATTCAGTTCCATTAAACCACATGTTTTTTGTTACGATTCTTCGATTGTTGGTTAAGATTCCATCACTGACATCAAAGAAGTTTTGAGAGTGCAGGGGAGTGGCTAACATGTAAATTGACTCAAGCGGAATTTCTGCCACTGTAAAAGCGCTAGACGCATATAGGGCTGCCAAGGAAACACACTCACCTGCTCCTGCCGGATAGCCTTCTTTATATTTGAAAGACTCCATTGCTTCAAGGGTTTCAGTTTTCCAATAAGGAATGATATCAGAGTTATATTTGTCCAATCCGAAATGTTTTCTGATATCGATATCGAAATAATATTTGTCTCCCTCATAGCCGAAAAGAGCATTGCTTTCAGACAGAATGTTTTCATCAATGAAGTCTCTGAATCTAGTCAGCTCTTTCTCTTTATTGGTAAGTCCCCAGGTATCGAGGTCGAGATTAAAGGAAAAGTGATCCATAATATACTGCTTAAGTCGCTGAATTCTTCGTTGAGGATTCATTTTGTGCATAGCGCTAAACCACGGGTCATTTTTCCATTTCCATAATCGGGGAGACATTATATTGGCAAGCATAAGAGAGTAGAGCAATTCAGGGAAAATAAAGACTTCCATATCAGAAAGTGTGATTGCGGATGAGTATCTTTCTATGGATTGTTTATCATTTTCGTTGTACATATTTTAAACTCCGGTTTTTACAAATATTAATTCGAAACTTATATTATGAAGTTCTGGACTAAAATAGTTATTGGTAACCTCAGGTCTCAAAAAGGAATTGGTTTGAGAATTGCGTAGAAGTTCATTTTTTTAAAGCACAATTAGAATAACTAAAAGAGAGAATATAATGAAGACACTTGGAATCTGTTTTGGGTCAACGACAATGCAATGTGTTACCGTGGATTTTCATAATAAGAAAATGCATGTTGAAAATACCTACGGTTGTGCTCATGAGGGTAATCCACGAAAAGCACTAATTGATTTTATCCAGAAGATAGATAGGTCAAATATCGATCGAATCGCGGTTACAGGAAGAGCATTTCGTAATCATATAGATCTGACAGGGATTTCTGAACCGCAAGCTGTAGAACATGCATTAGCATTCACCTGTGAGGACGGGCGTTTTCCGGATATGATAATCAGTTCTGGTGGTGAGACTCAGCTTGTTTATACTATTAATAAAAAAGGTAGTATAAACGCAGTGCACTCAGGAAATAAGTGTGCTTCAGGGACAGGCGAATTTTTTCTTCAGCAGATAAGAAGGATGAACTTGACTCTCGATCAGGCTGTTGAGATGGCATCGAACGGTGTACCGCATAAAATCGCAGGCCGATGCAGTGTGTTTTGTAAAAGCGATTGTACACATGCACTAAACAAGGGTGAATCAAGGGAGAATATCGCTGCAGGTCTTTGTCTTATGATGGCTGACAAGATATCTGACCTGGTCAAGGATCTTCCGAGTGAGTATGTGATAATTATTGGCGGGGGATCAAAAAATAAGGCGATGGTGGAGATACTTGGCAAGAGGTTTTCACGGCTTGAGACACCTGCACATGCGGATTGTTTTGAAGCATTAGGGGCAGCAATTTGGGCCTCAGAGCATCATTGTAAACCGATCCCTTCGGATGTTGAAGAATTGATTGTAGGAAATCGCAATTCTTTTGGAATGCACAGGCCGCTTCGGGATGCTCTTCACTTAGTTGATTTTCATGAAAGCAGAAGAGGAACCGTTGAGCCGGGTGATAATTGTATTCTGGGTCTCGATGTCGGGTCAACCACAACGAAAGCTGTACTTATGCGAAGATCAGACCAGATGATCCTTGCATCTGTATACCTTAGGACAAATGGTGATCCGATCAGAGCTTCAGTAGAATGTTATAAATCAATTCAAACTCAAGTTGGTGATGCTGTATTTACTATCTCCGGTTTAGGTGTAACCGGGTCCGGAAGGCAGATTTCCGGTTTGCATGCATTAACGGATAATATCATAAATGAAATAATTGCCCATGCTACTGCAGCAACCTACTTTGATAAAGATGTTGACACAATATTTGAAATCGGGGGGCAGGACGCAAAGTACACATTTCTCACTGGTGGGGTTCCATCTGATTACGCAATGAATGAGGCTTGTAGTGCTGGAACGGGTTCTTTTCTTGAAGAATCAGCCAGGGAATCTCTCAATATTAAAACCGAAGAGATTGGGCCCAGAGCAATTGAAGGCAAATCACCCCCCAATTTCACCGATCAGTGCTCCGCATTTATTTCAAGCGATATAAAAATTGCTGGTCAGGAAGGTATAGAGAAGAATGATATTCTTGCAGGTCTTGTTTATTCTATCGGATTGAATTATCTCAATCGCGTAAAGGGTTCCCGACCGGTAGGAAAGAAAATTTTTATGCAGGGTGGAGTCTGTTACAATAAAGCGGTTCCTGTAGCAATTGCTTCACTTATGAATGTTCAGATCATTGTTCCGCCAGATCCTGGTTTGATGGGGGCATTTGGGGTTGCGCTTGAAGTAGACAATAGATTAAAGCTTGGAATGACTGAAGAGGTGTCATTTAAACTTGACGAATTGATTTCACGTACTGCGATAAAGGAAAACAGTTTTGTCTGTCAGGGCGGGAAAGAGAAATGTGACCGTAAATGTGAAATTTCCAGAATAAGAATAGATGACAAAATATACCCATTTGGTGGTGTTTGCAACAGGTACTATAATTTACGTTTTAATCGTGAGGTTAAGACTGAAGAATTCGATCTTGTGGCGATCAGGCAGAAACTGCTTTATGAGACTTATGGAGTCAATCCCGGAACATCTCTTCCAGACAAAGCAGTCAAAACAGTAGGGATTGTAAAGTCTTTTCTGACACATTCGTTTTATCCTTTGTATTCTAATTTTTTTGATAAACTAGGGTTCAGAATTGTTCTTTCTGATTTGATAGATCCTGAAGGTATTTCCCGTATTGAGGCGGCATTTTGTCTGCCAGCTGAACTTAGCCATGGGAGCTTTTCTGCATTGTTACAGAAAAAACCTGATTACATTTTTCTTCCACAAGTTGCACAGATCGAAGTACCAAATGTACCTACATATAGCAAAACCTGTGTTTTCGTACAAGGTGAGCCGTATTACTTGAAGGCAACTTTCAGAAAAGAACTTGAACAGTCAGCTGCCGTCATATTATCTCCTGTACTCAGATTTGACAAAGGCTATGAGAATGAGGAACAAAAAATAATTGAAATGGCCCGTAAAATGGGTGTCAGTGAAAAAGATGCCCGTAACGCTTACCGTTATGCATGCAAAAAACAGAGGGAATTTGAAAAAGATCTTCTGGATCATGGGAAAAAAGCATTGGATTTCCTTGATAAAAACAAAGAAACGTTTGGGGTGGTACTTTTCGGCCGACCATACAACGCATTTACTGGTGATGCAAATATGGGCATTCCTCATAAAGTGGCTTCAAGGGGCTACATGATAATTCCTCATGATATGCTGCCTGTTTCGGAGTATCCAGTACATCATAAGATGTTTTGGGGAATGGGGCAGAAAATTATGAAGGCTGCTCAGTTTGTAAAGGATAGGGAAAATCTTTTTGGATTTTATATTACTAATTTTTCCTGTGGTCCAGATTCATTTCTGATAAACTATTTCAGAAGGATAATGCAGGAAAAACCATCATTGACTCTTGAATTAGACCAGCACACTGCAGATGCGGGAATCGATACGAGAATCGAAGCTGCAGTAGATATTATACTGCGATACCGCAGACTTTCCAGGGTAAAAATTGAGAAAAGTAAATTTCAACAGGCTTTGCTTATTGTAAATGGGAAAAATATACGGGTTACATCATCAGAAGGTATTGAGTATCCGTTGAATCACAAAAATGTTGAGGTCGTAATTCCTTCAATGGGACGATATGGGTCAGAAGGTGCAGCTGCAGTTTTAAGAGGCATGGGGATAAACGCGAAAGCTTTACCAGTAGCAGATAAGGATGTTCTTCTTGAGGGAAGAAAAAACACAACTTGTAAAGAATGTCTGCCTTACATCATTACGACTGGTTCGTATTTAAAGTATCTTAAAAACCGGAAAGACAAAACCATTGTAACCGTTTTCTTTATGGCAACAGGAGGAGGACCATGCAGATTGGGGCAGTATTGTACCTCCTTAGAATATCTTATTGAGAAAAATCAATTGCCAAATGCAGCTGTTCTACCTATAACTGATGAAAATGGTTACGGGGGAATGGGTACAAAGACACTGCTTAAAGGATGGCAGGCAATAGTAATTTCTGACATTTTCAGTGACATTCGCAGCATTCTTTCAGTAGCTGCAGTGAGCAGACAGGCTGCTCTGGATGAACTTGAGGAGATCTGGAAAGAAATCCTTTCATATTTTGAAGGGCGTTTATCAGTGCGTTTGTCTTCGCTTCTTTCCATGGCAGCAAATCGGCTATCAAGAATAAAGCTGAAGAAAAATCCGGAAAAGGTCCCTGTTGTATCGCTTATCGGAGAGATATTTGTTCGCAAAGATGAATTTTCCCGCAAAAATATTGTCGATTATCTGGAAAGCCATGGAATTATGGTCAGAGTCGCGCCGATTGCAGAGTATATGTGTTACAGTAATTATGTCGTAAATTCAGGATTAGGAGAGAGAGTCTTCACATTTAAAGATATGGTTAAGATGAAATTGACTGCTCAGGTTCAGGAGTGGTGGGAGAGAAGGATAAAGTTAATCTTAGCCGAAAGTAAACTGTATGCTTTTGAGATGGTTGAAGTTGACAAGACAATTCGCGGGGTAAGCCACTTGATTAATGAAAACTTTCGAGGTGAGGCCATTCTCACGGTAGGTCTTGGATTGAGGGAAATACTTCATGATAGTTGCGGAATATTATCAATCGGCCCATTTGGTTGTATGCCTTCTCGTGTAGCGGAAGCAATACTAAAAAGGGAGATGAATATTGAAGGGAAGAAACGTCTTCCAGATTGGGAAAAGAAAGCTGACATATATTCGGAAATTGATAGTTTCCCATTTTTGTCTATCGAGACTGATGGTTCTCCTTTTCCACAACTTATTGAAGCTAACTTGGAGACTTTCATTCTTCAGGCCAGGAGAGTGCATGAACTCTTATTATCTTTAAAGGAAAAAGGGATAAATAAGAAAAGCGATAGAGATCATTTCAGATGGTATGATCTTGTACTGGGAAATGGACGGAAGATTTCTGCCGAGCAAGTTCAATAGTAAAATGTAGAGGAGCCAAAAGCTCCTCTACAACTCTTTTTTATCCATAGATATTTTATTCAGGCGCTTTAAAATCCTGATTTAAACGAAATAATCCAAGTCAAAAAACGTATTTACCTATGACTTTATTAGTATATAATAGGAAAAGATACTATTTTTGGTTTCTGTGATTTTGCTTTTTTTATTAAAAGAAATTTAAACAATTAAATTAAAAGAGTACTATGAGAAAACATTCAAAACTTCTGCTTGCGCTCCTTATTATTTCAGGACAATTATTTGCACAGGTTACAATACTTGAGAATACACCGGAACGGTTGGTTATACAATGGAAAATAGATGGGATAGATAGTGTAACTGTAAATTCTGGAAAAGAAACTTATACGATACCCTCATTTATAGGGCAGAATGCAAAACTTGGCAAATTTAAGACGCCATCCGCACCTGCATATTCATTTTTTGTAGGTGTTCCTCAACAGGGCACGATTAATGTTTCTTTACAGACAGAAGATATTTCAACAATGCATTTTACTCACCCTATAAAGTTACAAAGTGATAGCAGCAGGCAATTAGAGATTAACTTCCAGTCTGAATGGATTTGTGAGCCTAAATATTCAAACATAGGCCCTTTACGAGCAGCTCAATTTTTCATAAAGCCTTTTATATATGATTCAGAAACAGGGATTGCCAAGGTGTTTCGCAGTGGGAAAATTACCATTGAATTTCCATCATCACCGGGAATAAAAGCGATTATGTCTGAATCGCCTATGTCAAAAATGTTACGAAAGCTGCTTCTCAATTATTCTGTTGCCAGGAACTGGGGAGCAGTAAAAAAACTCAATAAAAAAGCTATTGAAAGTTATCCTTTGCAGACGGTTCAAAAAGCGGTTTACTTTAAAATCGGTGATGGTCACAAGTCAATCAACGAAGGTACTACAAATGAAAATGGTATCATTAAAATAACAGGAGATACCATTATAAAAGCATTGGGCATTTCCAGATCCATTTCCCGAATTGCACTTTATGCCTTGTATAAGGGAATACTTCCTGAAACTGTGCCAGATACAGGGAAAATACCTGATGGAATCAGTGAGATTCCTTTATACCGGTACGATGAGAATGGAAACGGACTTGTTGATAAAAATGACTATCTGCTTGCTTATGTGTCGAACCTTTCTGATTGGTACTATGATAATGAATTTAAATTTCGGATCGATCCTTATGATGAATCAAGAACTTACTGGCTATTTGAGAAATCTCAGAATGCGAAGACAATGAACAAATTTACTCAGCCGGCAGCAAAAAATACTGTTGTAAATGACTACTTTATTAATCGAAGCTTTTGTAGGCAGCCTAATTTACGTGAGAGCCAATCTGAAGGTGGAAATAACTGGTTTTGGAAAAAACTCACCCCTTCAGATCGTACTTTCACCTATAATTTTGATTTACCAATAGTTGACACAAGTTTTCCTGGAAAACTGACGCTGACAAATCAGAATTATGGAAGTGAAAATCTTGGTATTTCTTTTGGACACAGTGTACTCAAACGGGACTCTATTGAGCTGTGTTATGTAATTCCGAAATGGGACAGCCAGAATGTAAAAATTGAATTTAACGGTAGCGGCAATGAATATTACGAATTGTCTTCAATACAGTTTGAATACAAAAGTAAACTTTTAGCTAACTCCGGTCTGGTAAGAACACCCATATTTTCCTCAAATGACACTGGTATTGTAAATTATCGATTCAGTAATGCAACAAAACAGAAAATCTATCTCTTTAGAATAGATACAAGTGAAACGGAAGTATCTCTTGTAGACACTTTCAGAACCGTTAGTTATACCTGGTCAGATACGGGACATAGCGGGGTTAAATATTTCGCCTGCAATGATAGCGGTTTTATAAAAAGTCCTGAATTATCATCAGTTATAAATCTGCAGAGTAATAAGTATCTTGTGCATGATCTTCGTTCAGCTGCTCAAAGGGCCGATTATCTGATTATTACGCATCCTGCCTTTATTTCAGAAAGTCAGGTGCTTGCGGCGCACAAAGAAAAAATGGGATTTAAGAATCCGATCATTGTCGATGTAAATGAGATTTTTCAATACTTTTCGGGAGGAAATAAAGATCCTACCGCAATAAGGAATTTCCTTGCCTATGTTAAAAGAAACTGGACTGGTGGAAGTGACCTGCTTTATGTATTGTTAATGGGAAACGGTAATCATGATCCAAAAAATTATTTAGAAAAAAATGAACCTGATTTTATTCCAATATATCAAAGTAGTTCTGATCTTGAGGAAGATTATTACAGTTATCTGGAAGTGGATACAAATGATACAAAAAGTGATAACAAACCGCAGCTTGTAATAGGACGTCTTCCGTGTAAAACAAAAGCCGAAGCAGAAGTGCTGGTTAATAAGATACTTGATATGGAAGATCCTCTGAGAGCCGATTTTGGCTCATGGCGTAATCGTGCGCTTATAGTAGCTGATGATGATATGCAGGGGAAACTATCTGATGGCATTGAATCTCACTATACGTCTTCTGAAATAGTAGCAGATGTTATTTCATTAAAATGGCCGTCGATGGATTTACGAAAGGTATACCTTTTTGATTATGAATGGAATGCGGCTCTGGAAAAACCTGGTGTAACCAGAGCTATACTCAATGAGATCAATAATGGTGTGGCTTATGTTAATTATTTCGGACATGGATCTGATGACTTATGGGCTGATGAACATGTATTAACAAGTGACAATATATCTTCTATGTCAAATAATAAGCAGTACCCGGTGATCTCTTCGTTTTCCTGCGATGTGGGCAGGTTCGATGTCCCGGGTGCGGAATGTTTCAGCAGTGCTCTTGTTAAAGCACCTTCCGCTGGCGCCTGCGCAGCAATTTCCAGTACACGTCTTGCGTATGCAACTGATAATGAACATATAGCAGTGACTTTCTACTCTGAAGTCTTTGATTCATTATCAATAAGCATTGGTGCCGCTTTTTATATGTCCAAAGTAATAAGCGCCAGTTACAGTCACCATACCTATTCTCTTTTGGGTGACCCGTCATTACAATTCATCAATCCTGAAAGATCGATAGATTTGAATGCCGCTACTATAACTGATTCCACTATTGACACTGTTATGGCTTTGCAGCAGATAAAAATAGCTGGATCCATCCGTAAAGCGGATAATTCGATCGACACTGATTTCGGCAACGGAACAGTGCCTGCCTATATTACACTTGGCTTATTTAATGCCCCTGATTCTGCTTCAAGAAAAGATGGCGGAAAAGATGAAAGAAATGATGGTACCAAAATAAGATATTTAATGCCGGGAACACCTGTTTTCCTTGGAAAGACTGCCGTTCGCAATGGACGGTTTGAACAGACCGTGTACACTCCTAAAAATCTGACTTTCGATAAAGCAGGAGTAAAGCTTACCGGGTATGCCTGGAAAGATAGGGAACGGGCCATTGCTATTGGCGTTAACGAAAAAATCATCTTCTCAGGAACCGCTAATACAAACGGAAATACAACCGACAGCGCAGGCCCTCTCATATCAATCAGACCTGTTTATGAAAATACAGCAGCAATAGGGCAGGTGAATGTCTCTTTTACTGATCGGATTACCTCTTCACTGCCGCTTAAATTTCAGATCGATCTTTTCGATGAGAGTGGTATTGACATAACAGGGAGTGGTCCTGATGAAGGTTTGGTTTACGAAATTAAAGGCATTTTGAATAAGAAGGTTATCAATAACAAATTCCAATTTAAATCCGGTGATATTCGGGAGGGAAGTGCTTCTGTAGAAATAGAGGAAAATCAGTTAAAACCAGGTATTTACAATCTCACCGTAAATGCACGTGACCTCATTGGCAACATTTCAATTAAAGATTTCTCACTTGAGATTACTGATAAAAATGAACTGAAACTTGATCATGTATTTAATTATCCTAATCCTTTCAGAATGGGTCAAACTACCAGATTTTTCTTTTACGAATCAAATACTGCCTTGAATACATTACAGCCAGCAGTATTTTATATCAAGATTTACTCCCTGAGTGGAAGATTGTTGAGAGTCTTTTCAAATGCTAACAATGGGGTCGTCTGGGATGGGAGAGACCAGGCTGGTAACATGCTCAGCCCTAATGTGTATTTATATCAGGTAAATGCTTATGATACTTACAATCAAAAAAATATAAAGAGCAAAATAAAGAAGATTGTAATTCATCCACCCCGATAAAATATCTCTCATATTTAATTAAAGCAGGTTAGAATCCTGCTTTAATCAAAATCTCCGCAATTAAAATTTGTAAATATTTGTATTCCCGCAATCGTAATTGTAGTATCCTCTTCAGGCAAATTGATATAAAAACAATAATCCCGGATGGGCACTATGAGAATATTTTGCCTCATGTTGTGTGTTTTTTCTATCGTTTTTCAGGGGTATTCTCAACTCACCATTATCGAGAATTCATCTGAACAAATGGTTTTGCAATGGAAAATTAATTCAATGGATACTGTTTCTGTAAGCACTGAAAATAATTTGCATACAGTAATTTCTTTTCGAGGGCAAAATGCTGTACTTGGGTCTTATGGAACACCGGCTTTACCTGCTTATTCTTTTTGCATCGGAGTTCCACAAGAGGGGGAGATTGATATTTCAGAGAATGTAGAAAACGTTGAATCTATTCACCTTTTTTATCCACCGCTACAGCAAAAAGACAGCAGCAAACAAATACAAATCAACTTTGAATCTGAATGGATAAGTAAACCGATCTACTCAACTATAGGATCAATAAGAATAGCACATATTTTTATTCGGCCTGTTATTTACAGTTCCGATATGATAAACACTAAAGTGCTTTTAAGCGGTAAAGTAACAATCCGGTTTCCGGCTTCTAATTCCAGAAGAATTCTCTCTGAATCCCCTATGTCTAAAATGCTCAAAAGTCTCCTTATCAATTATTCTGTAGCTCAATATTGGGGAATGAGCAATTTAGCAAAAAAATCAACAGAAAACTATCCATTACAATATTCGCAGAAAAAAGTTTGTTTCAAAATCGGTGATGGTCATAATCTTGTCAATGAAGGAACGACGGATGAGAATGGCATTATTAAAATAACTGGTTACAGTATAATCAGAGAATTGGGCGCGAATTGTCCTATAGCACGTATCTCACTGTTTGCTTCATATAAAGGAATACTTCCGGAAGAACCTCCAGAAGCAGGAATGATTCCAAATGGAATTACAGAGATTCCGTTATACCGTTATGATCAAAATGGAAATGGTACAATCGATACAAACGATTACGTTCTTGCATTTGTATCAAGTTTATCTGATTGGACGTATAAAAGTAATTATGAATTTTCAATCGATCCTTATGATGAATCAAGAACTTATTGGATGACAATCAAAAACCAGAATGGGCTGACGATTGAAAAGTTTATTCAACCTGGTTCAGGTTCCATTCCCCGTGAATATTTTGTAAATAGAAAGTTTTTTAAACAATCTATCCTTCATGCAAAAGAAAGGGAATATGGGGGTAATAATTGGGTATGGAAAAAAATGGATAATAAAGATCATGGATTTACCTATTTCTTTGATCTGCCATCTCTTGATTCTTCATCCCTGGGAAGTATCACAACATATTACACGCCAATGCAAGGAAGTATAAAGGGGAAATATGGAAATGTACCAATACAAGCTGACAATGGAATAGCTGATACTATTTATAATTGGAAGAATAATTCACTGGAACTCGATTTTTTAGCAGACTATGATACATCTTATTGTGAGCTGAACAGCGTTTTGTTTGAATACCAGAGTAAACTTTTACTTACAGGTGATACAATTAGAAAGATGATATTCTCAGTAAATGAAGAGGGTATTATCAGTTATAGACTGAGTAATCCGACAAAGCAAAAAATTTATCTTTTTCGTATCAATTCCGATGAAACAACGATGTCTTTAGTTGATACATTCCGGACTGTAAATTATAGCTGGTCTGATACAGGGAATAGAGGAATCAGGTATTACGCATTCAATGAAAACGGATTCTTTAAAACGCCTGAATTTATACAAGTTAATAATTTGCAAAATGATAAGTATTTAGTTCATGATTTACGGAATAATTCGTACAAAACAGATTACCTGATCATCACTCATCCTCAATTTATTGCTGAAAGTCAGATACTTGCCGGACATAAATCTAAATTCGGTTTCAAAAATCCTGTTATAGTGGATGTAAATGAAATATTTCAAAGCTTTTCAGGAGGAAATAAGGACCCGACTGCAATAAGAAACTTTCTTGCATATGTAAAAAGAAACTGGTCCGGCAGCAGTGATCTTTTTTATGTTGTTATCATGGGTAATGGACATTATGATCCGAAATATTATCAAACCAAAGAAATTGATTTCGTTCCTATTTATCAATACGGAGAAACGCTTCAGGAGGATTATTTCAGCTATCTTGAGCCGAAACATCAAAATGACTATGATTTTACTGATAAACCTCAGCTAATAATCGGGCGTTTTCCATGTAAAGCAAAAGCGGAAGCGGCAGCAATGGTAAACAAAATAATAGATATGGAAGACCCTGAGAGAACAGATCTTGGATCTTGGCGTAACCGTGCACTTTTAGTTGCTGATGATGATATGCAGTTAAAAGATGAAGATGATATCAAACATTACGTATCTACCGAAAGAGTTGCTGATATTATTCTCTCAAACTGTCCATCAATAGATTTACGGAAACTATATCAGTTTGATTTTGAATGGAACTATGTGGATGAAAAGCCGGGTGTCACTCAGGCTCTTCTTAATGAAATTAACAACGGGGTTGCTTATGTTAATTTTTTCGGACATGGTTCTGAGGGACAATGGGCAGATGAGAAAGTTCTGAAAAATGAAAACGTATTATCGATGAGAAATAATAAACAGTACCCGGTTATTGCCTCCTTCTCTTGCGATGTTGGCCGGTTTGATTTACCAGGTGTCGAGTGTCTGAGCAGTGCTCTAGTTAAAGCGCCAAATAGTGGTGCATGTATAGCAATTTCCAGCACACGCCTGGCAAATGCATTTTCAAATGAGAATATGGCAATATCACTTTACACTGACCTTTTCAATGTATCAAACAACATTATTGGAGCTGCTTATTACGCGACAAAAATTAAAAGTACATATTCCTCTCAAAGTGCATACGCCTTCTTTGGTGATCCATCATTGCAAATGGTCCGGCCTGAAAAGTCAATAGAACTGAATGTAATGGATGCAGCCGGGGCTGTCATTACCTCAATGAAAGCACTTCAAAAAGTTAAAATAACCGGATCCATCAGAAAAGCTGATAAATCAATTGATACCGATTTCGGAAATGGAACAAAATCAGCATTCATCAATCTGAGCCTTTTTAATGTTCCAGATACAAATTTAAGAAAAGATGGTGGAAAAGATAACACAATCAAATACCTGATGCCCGGAGCACCTGTTTTCCAGGGAAAAACATCTGTACAAAATGGTAAATTCGAACAGATTGTAAATCTTCCTAAAAGAGTTACATTTGACATACCTGGCGTAAAGCTTACCGGCTATGCATGGGTCGAGAAAGAGATGTCGGTTGCAATTGGAGTGAATACAAATCTCATTTTTTCAGGAACTGATACAGCGGGTTTTAACAAAAACGATAGTACAGGTCCGCGAATCACCATTCGACCTGTATATGATAATTCCAATCAGGGATTTAGTGATGTCTCGTTTACTGATCACATTACGTCCTCTTTGCCTGTCAGATTCCAGATTGATTTGTATGATGAAAGCGGAATAGATGCTTTAGGCAATCAACCTGATGAGGGATTGATTTATGAGATCAATGGTGCTTTGAGCAAACGAAATATTAACAGCAAATTCCAGTTTAAAACAGGAAGTGTTCAGGAGGGAAGTGCATCTGTAGAGATCGAGGATAAAAGCATTAAACCGGGTAAGTATGATTTAATTATCTATGCACGGGATTTCCCTGGCAATATGTCAATGAAAACATTTTCACTTGAAATTACCGATAAAAATGACCTCAAACTTGATCATGTCTTTAATTTTCCCAATCCTTTCAGAATTGGCCAAACTACCCGGTTTTTCTTCTATGGATCAAACAGTAATGTCATAACATCACAGCCTGCGGTGTTTTATATAAAAATCTATTCTCTGAGTGGAAGGCTATTGAGAGTTTTTTTAAATGCAAATAATGGAGTTGCCTGGGATGGGAGAGATCAGGTTGGTAATATGCTCAGCCCTAATGTGTATTTGTATCAGGTAAGCGCATATAATTCTTACAGCCAAAAGAATGTGAAAAGTAAAATAAAAAAGATCGTTATACATCCGCCACGATAAATAGCAGAATTCAGGTGATAGGAATGTTCGACTGAACATTCCTATGTCAAATTTACTAATTGGTCCTGATTGCGAAGATAAAGTCGATATATGGAGCAACGCTTGGTGAATCATGCCCGATTGGGAACTCCTCAATATCAACACCGCCGTCGAAATACAGGAAGGGAAGTTTAGGTGGATGGATTCTTACACCGCCATCAGTATTTAAATAAAAATATTGATCATGAAAATCAAATGAAGTACCGACTTCTGCAATGAACGATACCCACTCTGATGGAGTTCCCATAAGCCCGAAATCAGCTCCGGCAGAAACCCGGTCACCTACTTGCATATGAGGTGTTATCGCGCATTCAAAATTGGGTTTTCTTGCAAGGCCAATGGCAAGATATGTACCAAATCTTGGTTTCGCATGATCCCTTGCCATAATTCCATGCTTACCTCTCCCTAAATGTGCAAGATTATAAGCTACACCTGCTCCGACGCTAAGGTTGTCGAGAATGGCATATTTACCCCCGAAATCACTTCTTCCAATATTATCCAAAAGAGATGCCTGAACCTGGAATTTTCCAGGAAAACTATAAGAAATTTCATGCAGTGATGCCGTAAGGCAGAACGGTTTATTCACATATGCAGTTGGAGTATAGAAATAATGGGTTGGTGCTGAAGGTCTGAGATTTTGTGAAAAGGTACTAAAAGATATGAGTGAAATGAGCAAAGAAGTGCCAAATAGTAGTTTTTTTATCATAAACAAGTCCTTCCTTTTGAATTCAGATTAATTACGATTTGTGCTGTAAACCGTTTAAGTGGTTTATTTTATTGTACAAAAATAGTAAGATGTCCATTAAAAACACAAAAATAACTCATTTTTTTGGGAAAGTTTGAGAATAAATTGGAGCGCTTTTGTAGTATACTAAACGTCTTTTCTCTATGCTATGATTTGTTCATTTTGCCGCAATTTGGATTCCAGTGTGCTATATGAGATATTTTGAACAATTCTATCACTTTCGAGAGCAACACATGCAGCAATACCGGCCGATTGCCCTAAAATCATGAAGACCGGCTCTAATCTGGCAACTCCATACCCGATATGTGATGCACTTAGACAAATGGGCACAAGTAAATTGGTACACTCTTCGCGTCTTGGGCGAATGGAGCGATAAGGGATAGGAATAGGAGCAAGCGGTGAAATTTCCACATCACCTTCGTTTATAACACGTCCGAACTTTACTACTCGTTTGCAATTATGAGAATCCATTCTGTAGGATGCCAAACCAACTGAATCATCAGGAGTATATCTTCCAATCGCATTGTGCTCGGTAATAATGTAATCGGAGATCATTCGACGTGCTTCACGTACGTAAAGCTGAGGAGGCCAGTTATCGGTATCAGTGAACTCATCTGCTGCTAAACCCCATGAAGCCGCTGTGTTTTTAACATAATCTGGTAGATTTGGGTCGTTGGCACAAAAATAAAAAAGGCCTTTCTGATAATTTACATGGTCTTGAAAAATCTGCTCGCGCCTCTCATAAGATGCATCAGGCCATTCGTAATTGCCCCCAATGAAATCAGTATTAAACCCCCCCCAGGTATTGTGGTCTGATTTACTATTAGGAATACTTCTTACCAGATAAAAGATATCGAATATGCCGCTATGGATATAGCGTCTGAGCAGTTCATATTGCTCCGGATCGTATGATGAAGGCTTGGGGAATGGAATCTTATTGTTTTCACTTTTTGTAATGCAAAGACGAAAGTTATAAGCCTGAATCAAGGAATCACCTATGCCCTGATGCTCCGCTGGTAAACTGCTTATACCCTGTAAAAGACCACTTGATCGGTTTCCGGGAATCTTATATGGATCTATAAACCGTATGAAATTATGATGTCTGCTGTTATATTGTACACCATTGTAAATTTCATCATACTGATCATCACTTTCCCGCCCAACTGTATATCGTACACCTGACATTGCCATCAGATCGCCTTCATAACTGGCATCGATAAAAATGGAAGCTTTAAATGTTGTACCGCTTTCGGTTGTTATTGAGATGATCTCAGTTCCCTCTTTGTGAACATCCTTGATCCACTGATAATTATAAACAGGAATATTCCATTTTCGCAGCCAGCTTGAAAATATTTCTGAAGCAACATGAGGTTCAAAAAACCACCCCTCTTCTATCCCATACCAGGCACCGACCTCTTGATAAAATCTCTTTGCTAATCCACCAATCTTGGCCTTATTTCCAACATCTGTAGCAGAAAGTCCTGAAGTCGTCATTCCACCAATATATGATGAAGAACTGAAGATAATAACCTTTTTATTAACGCTGGCTATTTGCACCGCAGCTGTTATTCCTGCTGGTGTACTGCCGTAAATACAAATATCAGTGGTGACTATTGAGCTATCTTTTTTAATAAGTTCAGGACGATAATAAAATGGTGTACTCATAATTACTTTCGTGCTTTTGAATTATAAGTATAGAGATCTGATTCATAGAGAGGTATCAATGAACAAATATTTGGATTTGCAATTATAGTACCTAAAAAAGATCATTTGAAATACTCAGTTGGTGATGAGAACCTTTTCCCTATATACACCTGATGATTTTATGTACTTTGCAGATGGCATAAGCCCGCATGAGAAGTGTTCGTATCCTCTCGATTCCATTATCTGCAGAATCATATTGTTTACCAGAACGCAAACATCATCACCAGGAAATTCCTTAGAACTTAACCAGGTACCAAAATCCGATTCTATTTTTTCAAGAAGGTAGAAAATAGCCGGTTTATTGTCTGATACTGCCTTGGACATCAAATTGATACTATCATTTGTTATTAAAAAATCCCAAATGGAACGCGCGAATGGGTACTTTGTCAAATACTCAAAACGCCCCGGTTTATAATCTTCAAAATCAATCAGAAGAGAGTTTCCCATGTGTATAATCTTTCTTATTGCAAAGTTTTTATTGTTTATGATATTATTTTTTCAAAGTAAACCAGTCAGGAATCCCGATACGAATAGCTGAAAGATCCAATTTCCATATGCTTTTATTCATTTTTGATTCCACTAACTCAAACATCGAACTTTCATAAAAATTCTTAGTAATACTGTTTTTTAGAGATGGAACATAATATCCAAGGACTTCTTTTTTGCCCTTATCTTTTAGATACTGCAAAATACAGACTAAAAATGCTCTTTCCACTTGTTTACCAAATGCCCTGCAACTTAAAACAAAAGAGTCGATGCTGTTTCCCTTCAATAGTGCAGCAGCAATGACCCCATAATCACCGAAACGATCGGTCATTTCCATGCAAAACAGGTGATTGTTTTGATCACTCAATAATAATTCAAGTTGTGCTTGTGAATACCGGATTGTAGTCAGGTTGAACTGATTAGTTTTATTAAAAAGCTGAGTGATCCTCTCGATTGAATTTTTATCGGCCGGTTTGAATCTAATAATAAGTTCAGAGGACCTGAGAAAGTTCTCGATGTTGTCTGATAAATTTTCAGAAATTCTTCGAATCCGATCCAGAGAAAAGTATTTGCTTTTATCGATATCTTCTTTTGTTAATTGTACAGGCCAGAACCGGCTACATTCTTTTAACATTCCAGCATACAGAGCAGGATGTTCAGGAAGATCCAGAACTTCTACCTGAGGCAGAACATTTTTCATGAGTGAGCGCTCAACAGGATTATCATCAATAAACATTATGGAATCCAGTCCGATATTGAGTTCCGCGGCGATACTGACCATATTCTTTGGTTTGTCATCCCAGTTGATCCTAAAGCAAGAGATCATAGATGGCCTGATTACCATATGTGGATGCTGCTCGATCACTTCGAGTGCATCACAGGTGTTGTTTTTACTGCAAATAGCAAGGATAATACCCTGCTTATACAATTTAAGAATCTCGTACTGAAAATATTTATACGCCGCTCCAGGACCTTTATTGTCAAGCCTGATCGAATCTATTCCAGATTCCCCGATAATTCCACCCCATAAGGTATTGTCAAGATCAAGGACGAGACATTTAAGAGGATATCTTTGAAATTGCACTATCATTTTGCAAATATGGTCAGAAATAGCTTTTAAAAATGATTGCGACCATGACCGTTGATCCGAGTATACATCAAAAATATGATCCTGCCCGATACGGTTACTAATGAGGTCAATATCAACTGGAAAAAGATCGGTAATTGATGCGCACAAAGTATTGAAACTTTTCTGGTGCGCCGCGAAAAGATCATACGATGAATTCTGAAGAAGTCTTGTCAGGAACCCGTTTGCCGATGCATTGTCTGACAGGGGAGAGAAAAGAAAAATTTTAGAACTGCTTTTTGCCCGATATGCTTCTATATACTTCCTGACTGCATTTAATCGTATGGTAAAGTTTTCCACCACAGCATCGAAATTATCATTCCATGAATAGTTGTAAGAATCAACTGCGAGCAGACTCCAATCAAGTGCGACTATACAGAAATCAACATCACATAAAGATTTTACCGGTGATATCAACTCATCAGAAAACAGTTTAGGATCACCAACTATTAGCTCATGATCCGGAAATTTCTTATCCAGTTCTTCCGCAAACCTGTTCAGGTCAATATTACCGCATATTCCGATTTTCATGAATCATGCCTGTTTCATTAAAAATATATAAGTTAATGATAACAATAATGTTAATTGTATAATCATTATGTAAAATTGAGAAGTGAGTATCGTTAAAAAATCAGAGAAAATCAGCAGGGTAGGTGAGTAGTAGAAAAGACTGCTTCTTAATAAAGAAGCAGTCAAGGATCTTTATTTTTCTATACTGATCAATTCAACTTCAAAAATCAATGTGGAATTAGGACCGATTTGCGGACCAGCCTGACGTTCACCGTAGGCGAGATTTGAAGGAACGAAGAATTTATAAGTGCTTCCAACAGTCATCAATTGGACACCTTCTGTCCAGCCGGGAATTACTTGATTGAGAGTAAAAGAAGCAGGTTCTCCACGATCATAAGAACTATCGAAGATTGTCCCGTCAAGAAGTGTACCTTTGTAATGTACTTTTACTTTGTCAGTAGCTTTGGGCTTTACACCTGTACCTTCTTTGATAACGCTGTATTGAAGGCCACTGGTGGTTGTTTTTACTCCTGCTTTTGTCTTATTTTCTGCAAGAAACGCTTCTCCTGCTTTTTTATTCTTATCACCTGTAACTTTTGCCTGCTCTTCCTGCTTTTTCTGTAATTGAGAGCTGAATGACGCCTGAAGCTCTCTCATCTTTTCAGGTGTAATCTGTGGTTGTTGATCTTTCAGAACATCCTCAACACCTTTAATGAACGATTGCATTGTGATATCACTTTTGAAATTCTTGAGTGATTTACCAACATCCTGACCAATCATATAGCTGATACTGTCGGATTGCGTTTTAAGAGCAGCTGGTTTTGTTTTGGCAGGTTCAGTTGCACTACAGGAAAGAACAGAAAAGCAAAGTATACTTCCTGCAACCATATTAGGTAAATTTTTCATTGAAAAGGCCTTTCTATTTCTCGTATGAAAATTATTTCAGTGCGAGTTGGTTTAGATGAAAGGAAAAAAAATATATCGTTGCACAAGATATTACCAGTATATGATATGATCCGTTAACAATATTCTAATTAAATTAATGGGAAAACAGGGGATACTGCTACTGGTAAACTCTTTCCTGAAATAAATACTATTGACTACATATGGTTGTTGTTTGAATTATTAAAATGACATAATTCGATTACTCAAATATCCATATTTATGGAATCTGTTGTTCTGATCGCTTATCATTTTAATAATCAATTATTATTTTTATAATTTTAAGATACCGGAACGAACTCTGAACGGTTACGCATTTTAATAACAACCAGCCTCATCAGAAAATGAATGTAATGGCAAATAATAAATGAGTAAAAAAAACTACCTGATTCTGTTTTGCATATTTTCGATATACATTATTTATGGAACAACAATACCTTTCGATTTCACCTGGTTTCAAATAGTACTTGATAAGATTAAACGATTATCATGGATTCCTTTCGATTCAATATGCACTAATGGATTATTGATTTCGGATATTGTGCAAAATGTGTTATTCTTTATTCCTGTCGGCCTGTTTGGCATGCTGAGATTTAGTAACGCAAGAAAAATTAGTCCAATAATAGGGATAATTTTTTATGGATTTTTGCTCAGTACCATAGTTGAGGCCATTCAACTGTTCTCGTTAACAAGAAATACTTCTGTAACCGATATTGCCACCAATACAATCGGCACAGCAGTGGGTGTGGCAGTCGCTCTTTTGGGAACCCGATTAAGATTATTTGAAAAAATAAAGATTCCCCAGGGAAAAGAAACCCAATTTTTACAGTTGATACTAATCATCATGTTTGTTGATAAACTACGGCCATTTGATTTATCACTTAACATCAGTTACATGCATTCTAAATTGTTTAGCTTGCAAAATAATGTAAACGAATTATTCGCATTTGGCAATAACGATATATGGAATCTGATGATAACCGCAATATTTACGTATTTGGCAGTTGAAAATTCCAGGTTGTTTAAAAAAACGCTGTCACAATTATTCCTGCTTTTGTCATTAGCACTCCCATTCTGTCTTGAGATCGCAAAAATTATTGTTGTTTCGAGAAATCCTGATTTACATAATATGATAATTGCCTTTGCAGGGATTATTTCAGGTCTGTCAGCGTATTCATTCGTTTATTGGAAAAAAATGTATTCTGGAATATTGCTGATAAGTGGGGTTTTTATCAGTGCTGTATTAAAAATAACTCAGTCATTTCGATTGGAAGCTGATAATTTTTCGGATTATGCAACCTACCATTCGTACAATGTAATGATGAATTTATCCGGATATATGGGACTGTTTACATTGTTTGCAGTAGGCGGATTTATAATTGACTATTATCTGAAAAAGAAGGCTGTGAATATAACCTTTACCATGATAATGATTATCATTGCGACATCAGAGGCGTTTACTGTAAAGGGAGATTGGATTGGAGCGGTTGTGTGTATTGCTGCATTGGGGATTGGAAAAGGAGTTTGCGGGCGGATGGCTCTGTAAGGGTGGGATTGGGTCCCTGTAAGCATGGGAATTGGGTTGATTATGTCTGACCCTGTAATCATGGGGTATTGGTTAGTTACGCCTGACCATGTAAGCATGGGATATTGGTTATTACGCCTGACCATGTAAGCATGGGATATTGGTTAATTATGCCTGACCATGTAAGCATGGGATATTGGTTAATTATGCCTGACCATGTAAGCATGGGATATTGGTTAATTATGCCTGACCATGTAATCGTGGGATATCAGTTAATTACGCTACTCCAGGGCGTTGCCCTTCATTGATATTTATGAGCCTTTCAGGCTCATAAAGATTTCAAAAGGCTGGACTGAAGTCATGCATCTGTAAAAACAGCGAACGACAATATCTTGATAATTGTCATTACAATTATATTTGAATCATTCCATTGTTACAGGCGTAATCCAATAATAATTTTCTTTTCGTTCCATTATCGAATTTTATTTCAATCGTACCAGTACCAGAATCGAATGTTTTATTTACTATTGTTCCTTCTCCAAAAACAGGGTGTCGCACTCTTGAACCATGTTCAAAATTATTCATTCTTTTTAGTTTAGTAGAAACAGATTGCCTTTTACTATGTGTTTTAGAGATCTGAGCAATCAATTGATCTAATCCATCAAATTCTTTAATTTCAGGTTCAGAACCATTAAAAGGAGATATTTCCTCCCATGGTTCAATATGGCCGGTAGTTATAGAAAGAACTTTTGATGGTTTACGATTTATTAAGAACCGACCAATACGCACAAGTCTATTTGCCATTCTATAAATATAGTCAAAGTTAAAATACCGATGTTGTAAATGAGGTGCCCAGATGGTAAAATAACGGTAGAGATTGAAATCGTATGTTGAATTTATCAGGGTAACCAATTGATCCGCATTCCATACTTCCGGTTTTGAATTGAAAATAGGAATAAGCTTATCAACTTTTGAAAGGATTTTATCTGCTTCTGATTCAACTAAAAATAGAGATGGATTTATATTGCTTATTTCGTATAAGTATAGATATTCTTTGCTGCGGGTGACCGCGACATACATTAATCTCCTTTCTTCTTCAATATTTCCATTTGGATGTGGTAAATAACTTTCATTGCAATGTGGTACCAGAACAATTGGCCATTCGAGACCCTTTGCGCGATAAATTGTTCTTATAGAAAGTACACAAGGGTTTACAATAGAATCTGGAGTATCACCACATGCAGATGCGAGCTCTCGAATGTGCTGTAAGAATTCCCGGATATTTCCTTTACCAATTGAGTATTGTCTAAGAGATTCGATGTTTGCGATTTGAGCTTGCCCACTTTCAGGAATTGCACTAACCTTAGAAAGGTATTCCTTATATTCTATGCGTTTTATCAGTTCTGAAATAATAGTTGGAGCACTTTGAGCAAAAGTATTTTCATGACTTAGCCATAATAATAATTCACCGAGTTTGTTAAGGTTATCACGCTGGTTTTCATTTAAACCTTGTTCATAGGAAGACATTTCTTTCAATACGGTTCCAATTGTCCATCCATTCTGTTTAGCTCTATTAAGTATAGTGGTGCACATATCAATTCGTAAATATCTTTTCGGAATATTCCAAATGCGTATAAGTCGCTTGCACAGTTCAACCTCTTCGGCTTCGCTTATAGACCCGGAGCAACGCCTGTTTTCTATATCGCCAATTGATAAATAACTTAGTATTGTAGATATTTCAGCTCTTTTGTAAAATGGTGATGATCCTTCGATTTTGTACGGTATTTTATTTTTTACCAGAGCTTGTTCAAGGTAAGGCGTTTGATCATAAGTCCTTATTAAAACAACGATTTGATTTAATTTTTTACCATTGCGGAGATGAAGTCGTATATCATCCACCATTCTACTCGCCATTTCGTATTGACTATTACAACTAATAAGCATAGTACCACCAGAAAAACCCTGGGTTAAAGTCAAGTGTTTGTTTTCTCGTTTGGTGTTATGTTTAATGATCGAATTCGCTAAAAATACCTGGGTGGCTTTACACCGGAAATTATCACTCATTATATACTTTTTTGCAGAGTATCTTTTTTCAAAGTTCAAAATGAACTGAGGGCTTGCCCCACGCCATTCATAAATTGTCTGGTCATCATCACCGATGGCCATGTATTCACGTATACCATCCCTTCCACAAGAAAGAAGATCTAAAATTTCAGATTGTGCAAGATTGACATCTTGAAATTCATCAACCATGATACACCGGTACTTGCCTCTCATCTCCTGTAACAAAGATGGATATCTGTGTAAGAATTCCCAACCAGTCATTAACATATCATCATAAGTAATAGCATTAATTTTATTTCTGCAGTATTCGTAAAGACAATACAGATCAAGGTACCAGGTCATTCCATTGGGAGCCTTAGCTTGCTTTGCTATTCGTAATGCGGATCTAGGAAGATTGGCGGTGGCCAGATCACAATATTCAAGATTTCCTTTCTTTGCACCAATCCAACATAGGAAATCATCACTGCTGAGGGTATCGAGTTCCTTTTTCCAATCAGTATTTTGCGCTCTCGCAATTTTCTTTGCTTCATTGAGAATTATGTATTGAAGACCATCAGGTGTATCCTGTCCCCCGTTTTCTGAATAACGAGGTGTCTTTAACTTATTTGCGAGCAAAATAATTTCATTACCTATTGAATGAAGTGTTTTCAGATTTACTAGTGAACAGTTTGATTGATGCTTTAGCTGTTTTTTTAAATCGTTAACAGTTGATTTATTAAAAGATGTAGCTAAAATCTTTTCTGGAGGAAAAATCTTTTCTCTAACCAATCGCTCAATACGATGAACCATTGCAGTAGTTTTACCTGATCCTGCAACTGCAAATACAAGAGCAGGGCCATGTGAATGATTTACAATCGCTTGTTGTTCTGAAGTAAGTTTAATTTTCATATTTTAAATTTATCAAAGGTAGTAATGATAGCACTATTATGAAAATGCTTAATGCGTATCTAAATATTTTAATAAAATAGAATGATTTTTAATGTATAGCGAACCAATCAGAGAGTCGGTTAATATAGCATAATCAGGCAGACAGATGCAAACTTGCGCAGGGCAGGGGGGGGGCGATGGTAGCGTTTTGTACCTATAATTTGTAGATTCTTTGTATTTGTATTATAGAAATATGCTTTATTTATTTGTTTAATAACTCAATATTTTTGTTTAAGAAATTCGACTGCATCTTCCGTAGTAGAAAAATTTCCTTCATTTCCGTTAATACCAGGGTTGGGGGAATTCGGAAATACTGCAGCGGAAGCTTTGAGTGAGTTTTGAAAATTGGGTGTTGACGTTAAAAACCGGATCAGCTTCACATTTTCCAACGTATGAGATTCATAATCCATATACAAAAGAATATTAAATTTTTTGTTATCGCAATATTCATTAATTGCTTTTTCGAAATTCTGATGACACTCATAAATATTCTGTTTTGTAATGTTTCCTAATAACTTCACAATAAAAGCATTAAGTGAACTATCGTATTCAATTGAACATTCATTTTTATTCATATCTTTTACTTCCACATTTGAATTCTCAATATAAAATTTATTCATCAATTGATTACTTTGAAGAAAATTTTCATTTTTAACCCCGCTATTTCTATCACAACAAAACAATCCAAGCGTTATAGAAATTACTAATGAAACAGAAAATACTGGCTTGATTACTGAAAGTGTGTTTCTTTTCAACAGGTAAAAATCCTTAAAATCAAATTAAAGTATTTGCAAATTAACACATAGGCGAACTGAAGCTCGCCTATGAATGAAAGTAAACCCAGTATTCGTGTTTTAAACGAGTGTTTGGAAAAGCCTTTTATCTCAAATTGACTTAGGCTTTTCATGTATTTGACAATGAATACAACTCACTTTTCGATCAATGGTAAATACAAGTCAAGTATCGGGCCTTCATCATTTTCCCCGATTTGCTTCTCAAGCCACTGGTGAGTGCCGATGCGTAATCCTCTCTTCTGACACCATTGCGTAAGCAGATTCCAGTGTTGTCCAATACCTGATAGATGGTTGCATCGGCAAACCGCGTAAAATCCACCAAAAAACTCAATGATACGCATGTCGCCTTCAGGCTCAACACAGTTATCCAGTTTTATCCAGAACTCATACCCGTATCGACGTGCTTCTATGGGGCTGGGGTTATTAAAGCCATAGATAGGGTGTTTTTCTAAATTTTCAAGAAGACCTTTCGGACGAGCCCAACGTTTTAATTTATCTATTGCTTCAATTTCTGGTGAATCGCTGAATGAATAAAAACTTGCAGCAATAAAAGGCTCAAGATTTTCAAGATGTACATCAATATTATCTACAGTTAATTTTAGCTGACTATCCATAGTTTCTCCTTTTTGTAATATAAAATCCCGAAGTTTATTCCAGCTTGTAAAACCATACTCTATAGCAAGCACATACTGTACATCCAGCAAAGTGATATCAGATGTGAATAGCTCATCATTGCTCATAGTGCTGAACCGTTTCACCTTACGAAGATAATCACAGATTGCCGGATTTAGAGACTTGTGTGCTTTAAGAAGCTGTTTGGCGCGTTTCCTGAGAAAATTCAGGTTCGGTCGCGTCGGTAATGGCGGGCCCATGAGGACCTCCTTTCATATGCTTATTCCCGGTATCTGCACCACAGGATGAAAGAAGGTGTATCTTTCAGAACTCAGCAAAGGTGGGTTGAACCCTTTCCGCAGATATGGAGGCTTCCCTGAAAACCTGTTTTTATAAATTATATTCAGAATTCTTTGAAACAAATATCTATAAACCTTGAATACAGCTTTTTCCATTACAGAAAAATGTGTGTGTATTTGATAATTGATATCTACAATAATGAATGTTCAATGAGTTTACATATCATATTCGGTATCAATTTCTTCCTCTTGGGGGCTTCTCCTGTTTTGATTTTTTTCAATATTCCACCGACATTACCCTTTTTCTTGTTTCGGAAACCCGAGGCTTCACTTCAACGAACTTCCAAATTATCCTGTCATTGCTTCTTCCGATAATATCAAGCTCGCCCCAATCTGATCTTGAACATTGTCGAGGAATGCAAGAATCGATCATCAGTGGAAAAATTCTAATGTTGTGAATTCTTCTGCTCTTAAAGTCTACGGATACAACCATTGAGCGTCGTGTCATTGGTGATGATTGGTCAAATATAAGGTTGCCAAGACTATAAATAATCACACCATCTTGATAGAACTCGATAGGCTGAACAGTATGAGAATGATGTCCGGCTATAATTGTTGCCCCCACATCTATTAAACTGTGTGCGAGGATCCGCTGGGCGGAAGTTGGAAATTCACGATATTCAAAACCCCAATGAATGTTTATGATTATCACATCTTCAGAATAGTTGCTATGGTATTCGGCTATATTCTTAATTAACGACTGCACTGATGGTTGGTAAATGAATTTGTTTCTTTCCGCTGGGCATGTATCTTCAACCAAATTTACACCAAAGAGAGCGAATTTCAAACTATCGAATTGATTGTGCTGTGGAAGATGCGATAATCCGACCGGAACGATATTTACTTTCTCTAAATTGCGACAAGTATTCGCAAATCCTTGTTTTTTGTAGTCAAGTGCGTGGTTATTAGCAAGATTCGCATGAGTGATTCCGGTGTTTTTCAGGGCGATAGCTAACGAACATGGAGCGCGAAATACATACTTCTTTTCAGCTGGAGTGGTTTCTTCTGTCAGTGTACATTCAAAATTGACGATAGACACTGTACCTGATTTAAAAATTGGCCTAACATAGGAAAACAGACTATGCATACCTTCACGTTTAATTTTTTCTGCAACTCCTCTATCCAGCATAACATCACCGCCAAATTGCAAGGTATATGTGGCCGTGTTTGTGCAGGAAGTACATAGAAACGAACTGCCTGCAAGAACCATAAAAAGTGAATTGCGCCAATTCATTAATTAACAACCGCCAGGAAAGAGGTACGAATACGCCGGTTTAGATCTTAGCGGTTGTATCGGTACAAAGACAGGCTGTATCCACGACGGCATTTCAGGTTGCTCGTCTTTTTCCAACATGTCCTGCCATTTTTTATCTGTCATTCTATCGGCAGAAGGATGCTTGAATTCATAATAGCTCAAGACTGCTCCACGTGTAAGGTAAAGTAGTCCATTGATCTCAACCACAACATATATCTCATTCCCATAACCGACTGCTTCCTGAAGACAAGTTTGATTATTTGTGAATACGTCTGTAATGATACCAATCTGGCGTTCGGGGTCGTCTCGCTCAAAATGGTCTGTATCCATTATCGTGAGGGTAATGCTTTCGATTTGACCACCGATATAGGCCATTTTGTCATATTCTTCCTCTGTTATGGCCTTTCGTGTGAGTTCTTTTTCACTGATAGTAAGAAGAAATGAAGCAAGTTCCGAAATCTCTTTGTGAATGAAAGCTATTTCAGCGGTTTCCATTTTCAAACTGGAAAGAGTTTTTGATGAAGCCTCTATAAGCTCATTAACTTTCTTCCAAAAATCAATGTTCGGCTCGACATAGGCAACAAGCATTGGTGGCGGAATGCCCCCCTCTCCGCATTGTGCTGCGGTCGGCTGCTTGGCATATAATACAACTTCGTGTTTTAACTGTGTCCAACCTGCTAATGCGGTTATAAGAGTTCTTGTATTCCATGCGTCAAGATGCATAAAATACGGATAGGACTTTTCTTTGTGGAATAACGAAGTAAAAACAGCCATTCGCTGATTATATGCATTTTCATTCCACCCGTTGAAGGTAGAAAACTGGTTCTGAAGTACGGATAGTGTATCCTTATACTGGAGCCATGCATTCTGGTCTTTATATTCTTTAAGAAGAATACTCTCTGCTTTTTTATTTTTTAGCACCGCATAAACATCAAGACCTTTCGGAAATGGGCGTTTGGGCTCAGGGGCAAGACAGTGAACAAGTCGTTGCAAAATTTCTGCATCAAAAGTATATCTGCTACTCATAAAATACAGACGCTTTTTCATAAGCTCTTCATCCGCAACCTTCGAGACTGCGCATGTAGAAATTTTTTCATATTCTTTAGATAAAAGTTTGGTACGGATTTCTTTAAGTCGCAAAGGTGTAATAAGTGATAGCATATCTGAATTTTGGTAGTCAGATTCGAGAAGATTAACGAGATCGTATAATGAAAGATTGTCAGGCTTGCCAGTCAGGAAATTAAGCAAACTTTCTATTTCTGTGTATTCCTGAATACCTGAATTTCTTAGCGTATATGCGGCTACAATTGCAGCTGATAAACCCTGATCGGTTGAAATAATAAAAGGGGCAGTAAGGAGCCACTTAACACCCTTGAAATAACGAGTAAGTTCATCTGTATGGGTGTAATGGCCACGAGGTACAAGCTGTGTGTAATCGAAAAGGGCATAGTCAAGAAAGAGAGAGCCCATATCGGAATGAGAATCGATTTTTCGCAGCTCTGTATTATACATAGTGCGATAATCTTCTGGAACCGATTGCGATTCACCGGTAAAGAGATGGTGGGCAATAGCGAAATAAGTTGCTGCAAAACCACCAGCTACAGACAACAATTCGTTATTTGAATACTGATTGACTATTTGTAAAGAGTAATCGCGATTACTCTTAAGAATTTTTTCGTATTTCGCATAGAGCATCGTGGTTTCAAGTTTTTTCATCAAATTGCTATAATGCATATGAAGAAGCTGAAGAAAAAGATCTGTGGTTATGTAGGGTGGAATGCAATCATAGACATTTTTATCATAAACATGAAACAACTGCTCATGTTTTGTTGCAACGATACCAAAACCATTTTTCGAAAACGCGCGCATCAGCGTGTCAGGAATATTCTGAAATTGTATCGTATTTACAATATTGTCTAGGTTGGCTACGATAGCGTCACCAGTCTTCAGGTAGTTTCTTGCAAGATGCTTCTTTTCAAGACGGGATATTTTGTCAATAAACCATTGCTCTTTTTGAGTAAGTGTAATAGTGAATGTCTTATCCCAAAATATTGGCTGATACCATCTATATTGATCAAAATGACCTCGGAGAACTGCATCCTTGAACAAATGGCCATGTCGCGCATATATTTCATTTCGCAAACAACGCAGTTCTGCCAGTGATTTGTTTGAGCAATCAACTGTAAAATCGAATGGGGGAGGAGTAATTGGTTTTGTAAAGAACTCAATAAAGATCGAGTCTTTATAGTATTTGCTGTTATCTGCTGGTTGTTCATTTGGAAAGTCTGGCATTTTTTCTGTATCAACAATAGGATTCAGTTGGTCTGACATAACTGGTTTGACTTCAGCAATGTCGACTTTTTTCTTTTCGGTACAACCTCCTGAAAGTCCAATTAGCAATGAAATTGATAAAACTTGCAAGTATAATCCTGGCGTGTTAAAACTTGAAAATTGCCAATGCTTTTTCATAATCTATACCCTTTGTTATATAGCGTTGCCAAGCTAAACCAAACGATTTCCATCTATATTCACCAATGGCGAATCCGCCTAACGGAAGTTTTTCAATGGTTCGAATGGAAACTTTGCCTCTATTGCTGGTAACATGGAAATCTATCAGATTGTTCCCGACTTTAGAACCCATCCAGAGAGGAGATAGAACGCCGTCTCTGTGCGTGTAAATAAACAACCTTTTACAGTATTTGGGGTCGAATTTCGTTGTCTTTTCAAGCCCCACACAGACATCAAGAACACCATCCGCGTTAACATCACCAGCACAAAACCGATAAATATTATGGGTGATATATGTCTTACTTTGCCGAAGAAGAACTGAATTCTTAAAGAGTGAAACTGTTAATCGATGGCCAAATTTTTCGCGATAAGTCAGCTCATATTCAGTCTTGAAACCATTATTCTGCACTGCTACCAAAGTATCAAGACCAAACGCAGTGAATATTGATAGAATTGTGATTGTCAGGATTTTTAGTATCATTCGTTTTTAATATTCACTTTTCAGATTGATTCGGATTTTCTTGCTCCCATCGTGTCTCAGAGGGTTTGCACAGCGAAAACTTCCTGCTTGATACTCTTTGTCAGGTGATCTGAATTTAGTCATACGACATTGTTTATTTTACATATTTAAACTAAATACGTCAATCTGTTACTCTGCGGATTGCAATTTTAATTTTTGCTATAATCATTATCGAAGGTGTTCATGTGCAAATTCTGAGTTGAGTGTTTAAAAACAAATAGCTGTAAGAATATTGTGGAGTAAAAAAACGGTTTCATAGAACCAGGAGAGCATCATAAACAAAAAAAATTAGAGAAGAATATTTGGAATGTTTAGAAAAATTTGAGATTTTTGATAGTGAGAAATATGGTTTGCATAATATACAATAGATATATCGTCCCTACGGGACGAGAATTCTTTTTTGTTTATATTGTATTCTATAAATAGATGATCCCTACGGGATCAGAAAAAATGAGAATTTATTTGTTATGGTTTTTTAATGAAACATGTCTTTAAAATCAGAATTATTTTATTGTCCCAGAGTAACAATACATTTATAGAAAACTGTTACAACAAAAGAACATCCTTGTCCCGTAGGGCAAAATGGAGGCTGACATATGTAGCAAACACATTAGGGTCTGAATGTAAGCAAATGGTCCTCTGGGGTACGACCAGATTAATCAACGACTCAGCCATTGCCGAAGCTGCGCTTTTAGATATTAAATACACCATAATGCTTAGCGCAATTGAGACGCAAATTCATTTTCCCGAAAAATTTCTATATGTCATATTCCAGTCCTCACCATAAAGTATTAATTTATTCTTTTGTTTTAGATTAATTCTCTTTGCATTTAATAATAAATCGGATAGTATATCTCCACAACCAGTATAGCTACTAAATGCCTTAACAGGCACTTCCGGGCATCCCATGCAATTCCAGGAAAATTGACCGAATGGTTTGAAATTTCCAAAGGGTGAAATAAAACATTTCCCTCGTGCTTCGTTACAAAATGCACCTGTATTCCACTTGTATACAAATGGAAACATCGTCGATCGTAATCTCATATTAACCTTAGGTAGATATCCTTCTGTCAGGAGGCTATCTTGTAAAAATTTTTGAGAACTTGATTCTAATCGCCATTCATTATTTAAAACTGTATTTGTATGAGACAGTGCTAAAAAGATAATTATGAATGTTATTAAAGAGAACATAATCCATTTTAATAATGTAGTCATAAGATAATCCTGTTAAAGCTCAGAATTATTGACCCTAAGATTATCAATGATGGTATAAGCCAGTAAAAAGAGAATAAACATTTTTTCAACGCTATTAAATTCAAAGTAATGCTTATTAATAAAAGAAGAATAGAAGTCAATAATATACATGCGAATATCAAATCAGGAATACTTCTTGAATGATTAACATTTAAAAAATAACCAAAATAGATAGATAACATGGATATAGAAATTGCAAATGTTATAAAGGAATGTCGTGATAATCCAGTGATCTCTATTCTGTCTTTTTCCATACATTCAATCCTTTTTTATGGATAATACCTGCTCACTAACTTTTTTATATGTTTTGCTTAAATATCAAGAATTCTATTCTCAATTAGCGTTTAATTCCTTTTTTGGATTACTTGTCATAATATAATATGGGTTTTGATAGTAAAAAGTCATTTTGAATGAGATTTGCTCAGCATTTCAGGTAAAATTAATCAAATTCAAGATGTATGACACAGAAAAATTATTGATCATATCAACACTATTCATAACTCTCGACATCAAATTATAATTAATAAAACTATCTGCAAACATTTTGAATTCCTCTGTAAATCATATGGACTGGCATTACGTTGATGAAAAGGGGTCTTATTCTGTTATAGTTAATGTTTTTTTAGTTTAGCATCATTAATTGATTAATTTTGAGTCGATTATTACATTGCAGGATTTCTGGCGACTTAAATTGTGTTCATCATCCAATTCCCAATCTGAACAAAAAAGATAGATCGTTGTTGTCCATTTCTCGCGAAAGGTACTTCGGAACTCCATCAGCCTGGTTCCGAACTCGATATTCCTGAGTTCTGAACTAGGAGTTCCTGGTTAATAACCAGCTGCTCCTGGTTCTGAACTACCTGCGGCTGGTTCCGAAGTACCTGTTTTGACTAATTTGTCAAAAAAGGGGTACTTCCGAACTCCGATCGCCTGGTTCTGAACTCAAAATTCCTGGTTCCGAACCAGCTCGCCGGAGTTCAGAACCAGGCGGTTCTATGTTTGTACTTGGAATTTCCGGTTCAGAACCAGCTCACTCAAAAGGAGACATTTTAATCTGTAGCTGCATCTTGCAAAAAGACACCTGAATTTATAAGGATTCCCCTACAGGGAATGAGAATAGCGGGATTTTCTTTTTTCTACAAAAATGAAGGCCCTCCAGGCTTTTTTAGAAAGTTTGAAGAGCGAAGTGTAAAGTATGAAAAGTGATAAAGCCCTTGCAAATTTGTCAGTTGAGCGGAAGCTTGTAGAGCTTCTATTATTGTAGTATATAGCCAGCCAAACGTTTCGATTTTCCCTATAGGGGAAACATTATGTTTTCTTCCCAAACATGTTTTATAATGGACCATTTGGGATAAAAATGATCACTCTGAGTGCATCTTGTGCAGGGTATGTACGGATGTTTCCCCCAAAAAAGTTGATCAGTTATACTAACAAATGATACTGATTTTTATAACAAACTTTCTGTTTAGTGAGGTAATTGTGCTTTGCACCTGCTTATTACATCTCTTGCATTATGAGCAAACCATCCTCTATTGTATCTCATAGATCAGGAAACTTGCTTCAGCACTCGGAACTTGCGTGAAATTCGCTAAACATCTTCCAGTCTTTGGCCAGCTCGCGTTTCTGACCGATGACTTCAACCGTTTTACGCAACCGGATATCGGCGCTCGAAGCCCCGATCTGCACTTCGAATGCACCCGGTTCCACGATACGGACACCCTCAGCGCCCGTGAAGCCAAGCATATCGACCGGAACACAGAAAGACACGTTCATCGACTGTCCCGCCTCCATCCCGACACGACCAAAAGCCTTCAGTTCCTTGACCGGACGAACCACAGAGGCCAGCATATCGCGGACATAGAGTTGCGGTATAGCGACACCTTTACGAGAGCCGGTGTTCGTGATCTTGCAGCTGACACGAATTTCTCCTGAATCAATGTCGATTGCTTCTTTCTCAACGATAAGATCGGAGAACGAGAACTGCGTATAACTCAGTCCATAGCCGAAGGGGTAACGACTGCCGAAGTGAAAGGCGACCGGCGTTCCGGCACTCTTCATCTTGTGATTATAGTAGTAGGGGACAGCGCCGACATTCCTGGGCACGGAAACAGGCAAACGACCCGATGGTTCAATAGCTCCAGTGAGAACATCCGCAAGGGCGTTGCCGCATTCCTGACCACCGGCAAAAGCCCACACGAAGCCTGCCACTTTCGACTCAAGTCCTTGCAGATTGTATGGGCGACCACTGGTCATGACGACGATCACTGGTTTCCCGGTGGCGACAACGGCTTCCAGCAATTGCTGCTGCACACCCGGCAAGTCGAGACTATCCGCGTCTGAACCTTCACCGACTGTACCGGTCTGAAACAGGCCTGCCAGATCACCAACACAGATGATGGCGACGTCAGCGCTTTGCGCGCAAGCCACGGCAGCCGGTATGAGATCCGTTCTCTTAGAAACTGGAGAGATTCTCTCCAGGCTTACCGTTTCTTGTACGTCACCCGGGAAGACCGGCGCACCGTACTGACGCTTTTCAAGAATTTCGGCACCTTTTGCATAGAGAATCTGGTCTTTACCAAACGCGCGTTGAAGTCCGGCCAGGGGGGTCACGATATCAGATGTACTTTCCTTGATTTCACTCAGAATCAAATGTACCGGGAAGCTGTAACCACACAGTTGGGCTAAAGGATCGTCTGCCGTCGGGCCAAGGACAGCAAGCTTCATCGCTCTGGTTGGAACCAGTGGCAAAATACCGTTATTCTCCATGATCACAATTGACTGCCTGGCGACTTCCTTTGCGGTTTCGATTGCACGGGGAGTACGTAGATGTATGGCGTTTTCGTCGGTATAAGGATGCTCAAATAATCCCAATCTGAATTTCTCCAACAGAATTCGCTTAACTATTTCATCAATTTTGGCAGGTGTGATCAGACCACGATTGATGGCCTCTGTGATTTGTGTCGAACAGTCGTCACCTGGCAGCTCAATGTCCAGTCCGGCGTTGAAGGACAATGCAGCCGCTTCGGCCCGGTCTGCCGCCACATGGTGGTGCTGATAAAGAAGACTTATGCCAGCATAGTCGGCAACAATCAGCCCGTCAAACCCCCACTGTTCTCTCAGAACATGCGTCAATAGATGGTGAGATGAGTGGCAAGGTTCGTTGTCGATATCATGATAAGCAGGCATGATTGAACCGGGATTGGCTGCTTTGACCGCCATTTCAAACGGCAGCAGGAAGGTATCATTGAGTTCCCGCCAACCCAGATGGACCGGCGCATGATTGCGCGCTCCTTCACTAAACGAATGTCCGGCATAGTGTTTGAGCGTCGCCAGGAGATCTCGCTTGTCGCGTTGCAAGCCTTGAACGTAGCGTGTGGCCATAACACCGACCAGGTAAGGATCTTCACCAAGAGTTTCTTCAGTACGCCCCCAGCGCACGTCGCGAGAAACGTCAAGAACCGGGGACAGACCCCTGATGACAACCAATGCTGCGCGCCTCATCGCCGATAACTTCTGCAGCCTGCTTGATCAGATCAGGATTCCAGGTCGCACTATAGGCCAGCGCCGACGGGAACAGTGTGCCACCTCTGACCATCAATCCGACCAGACACTCTTCGTGTGACATGACGGGAATACCTAACCGCGTTTCTTCCATCATGAATTTCTGAAGACGATTAAGGGCCCGAACGCCCTGTCTGGAATCAACACTGTGGCTTCCCTGAGGACGGGAGATCTGACCCAGACCGTTCAACAACATTTTCTTCATCTTCTCAGCATCACCATGTCCCGGCAAACTCGTCGGAGCGGACAGTATGCTTTCCGTCTTCAGAGAGAATCAGCCAGAAGGCATGCATCTGGGCAACTTTTTCCTCAAGAGTCATCCGGGAAAGCAGGTCTGAGACCCGTTCTGAAATCGGAAGCGTTGCGTTTTTGTATACTAAAGTCATTTGTATTCTCCAAGCTTTTCAACCACCATCAATTTGGCGGCTTACGAATGAAAAATAATTAGCGGTTTGAATTACCCAACTGTATACGAGGCAACGCGATGCCTTCTTCGTCGAATACGTGGCAATTTCCCGGATCAAATCCCAAACTTATGACTTCGGCCACATTGGCGAAAGCAGTCACCGGGAATTTTCGCAATCAAGGTTTCTGAAGAGTCCCAGTTCATATAGACGTAGCTGTATTCGCCGAAACGTTCGACCTGCCTGACCGGGCGCGACAGGCGACAATCCGGGTCATTTGCAGAAAGTGGATGCATGTGTTCTGGACGAATGCCAAGCGTTACTTTTGCTCTGGGATTGAGGCCACGGTCAAGAAACGGGACTTTCACTATCTCACCACCTGAAAGGCGCAGCTTCAGACCACTTTCGCTGCTTTCCTCCACACTGGCTGATAGAAAATTCATTCGCGGGCTACCCAGAAATTCGGCAACAAAACGGTTGCAGGGTCGATGGTATAAATCCATAGGCGTTCCGATCTGAGCAACGCTTCCGTATTTTCTCATATCGGCCCCCGCTCGCAACAGTACTATTTTGTCAGCCATGGCCATGGCTTCGGTCTGGTCGTGTGTAACGTAGATAGCGCTGGGGTGATGATTGAATTTCTTGTGTAGTCGTGATATTTCAGAACGCATATGGACACGCAATGCGGCATCCAGATTGGACAAAGGCTCATCAAACAGGAAAACATTTGGAGAACGCACGATGGCTCGCCCAATCGCCACCCTTTGACGCTGCCCTCCGGAAAGAGCACGCGGCATGCGCTCCAGCAAGGATTCCAGCTGGAGAATCTGCGCTGCTTCTCTAACACGCTGATCAATTTCTTTTTTGGCTACTTTGGCTTGACGTAACCCGAACGCCATGTTTTCGAAGACGCTCATGTGCGGATACAAGGCATAGTTCTGGAACACCATGGCAACTTGCCGCCTGGCCGCCGGCACTTCATTCATACGAATACCGCCAATCCTGAGTTCACCGGCAGTCACGTCTTCGATCCCGGCAACCATGCGCAAAAGAGTTGATTTGCCGCACCCTGAGGGTCCCAGGAAGACGCAAAACTCGCCATCAGTGATGTCCAGATTGACATCCTTAATGACTTGTGTGTCCTTGCCAAAAGTTTTCTGAATATTGCGAAGAGAAATACTGGTCATAATTTTTCCTGATTATTTTTGTGCATCTCTGGATAACCTCCAGGTTAGATAGTGCGAAATCGCATGATTCCCTTTAGCCCTTGATTGCTCCAGTTATATTTTAGCCTCTAATTGTACAAGCCATACTTTAGCCTTTGATTGCACCAGCCATATTTTAGCCTCTAATTGCACCAGTCATATTTTAGCCTCTAATTGTACAAGTCATATTTTAGCCTCTAATTGTACAAGCCATACTTTAGCCTTTGATTGCACCAGCCATCATTCCTTTGACAATACGTTCCTGGCCAAATGCATAGGCTACAATCAACGGCAGGGACGTCAACGTAACAACGGTCAGAATCGCCGGGATATTGGAAGTATACTGCCCTTGAAAATCCCAGACCGCCAGTGGCAAAGTCCGATAGGCCGGTGATGAGGTCAGCACATAGGCAAAGATGAATTCGTTCCATAAGCAGATGCCGTTGTAGATCGCCACAGTTGACAATCCAGGACCTGAAAGCGGGAGAAATATTTTCCAGAAGATTCTGAAAGCACCACAACCATCAAGCTTCGCTGCTTCTTCGAGCTCTTTGGGAATCTGCCGCATAAATTCGGTCAGAATAAAGATCGATACCGGTAGCGACATCGCTACATACGGCCCGATCAGTGCAAAAGGAGTGTCGTACAGACCAATATTTCGCGTTAATAGATAAATGGGAATCAAGGTGATATGAATCGGTACAATCATCCCGGCCACGATCAGTGCGAATAGTGGTTTATTAAACCGGAAATGCAAACGCGCAAATGCATAAGCCGCCATTGAGCTGATGACAAGAATCAACACAATCGAGAGTACAAGTACAAATACGCTATTGCGTAGATATGTCCAGAAACCACCTTGAAACACAGCAACGTAGTTTTCAAAATTCAGTTTTTCTGGAAGAGCCCAGACTGAGCTGGAAAAAGATTCGAGCTGGGACTTCAGGCTGGTCATCAGTACAAAGATGAACGGCAGTGTCGTCACAGCCAACCAGAACAAGCCAAGAACTGGTAAAGAAATACGTGTAAACCAGCGGCCACGCTCCGTCATGCTTGACGCTGTTGTAATCGGGGAACTCATTCAGACCTCCGTTTCGTAGCGACGGGTAAGCCACATGGTAGTTGCCGCCACAAGGGTGACAATCAGGAACATTGCCGAGGCTACGGTACTTCCATACCCAAGCTGGAACGAGCTGAATACGGTGCGGAACATATAGGTTGCCATCAACTCTGATGCACCCTCGGGGCCACCGTCTGTCATGATAAAAATCAGGTCGAAATAGCGCAATGACCCGACTACCGCAAGCATGATGGCGGTTCTGATCGTTCCCTGCAGGTGTGGCAGCTTTATCTCGCCAAAAGATCGTTGATTCGCTCGCACCGTCAAGGCGGGCAGCCTCGCTCAATTCTTTGGGAAACGACGACAGACCGGCAATAAAAAGCACCATGTAGAACGGGATGTTTTGCCAGCAAACAACCGCGATAACCGAACCGAGCGCCAGACGCGGATCACCGAGCCAGTCACGAGTCCATCCGTCAAGATGAATCGCACTGAGAAATCCGTTAATCGGCCCAAAATTCGGATCGTAAACATTCTTAAACAGAACACCAAGCGCCACGCTCGACATCAACATAGGTAGAAAGTAAAGGATCTTTAATACACGCGAGCCCTTGCTGGCTTCATCAAGAACTACAGCTAGAATCAGGGCAATCGGCATCTGGATCAACACGGAAAAAAAGGCGAGCTTGAGATTGTTACCCAAGGCTTTCCAGAACAGCTGATCTTGAGCGAGGCGCAACCAGTTGGCCATTCCGACAAAGCGCTCACCAGTTCCAAGGCCATTCCAGTCCAACAACGAAAGTTGAAAACTGCTGAGCAGCGGATAAAGAAGAAAGACAATGAGAAAAAAAACAGCTGGCACAAGAAATACCATAATGGAAATTGCAGGTCTGAACGATCTGAACCTCTCGTGTCTGGGTGTGGCCATTATTTCTATATCGTGATAGGCCACTGTAGACGGTAGTTCTCCCTGAGAACTACCGCTCTGAAGGTCAATGGTCTTGTCCTGTGTTTCTATCAAAGAGATCACTTTTTAGCTTCCGACTTTGCGGCATCTTCCATTTTCTGCGCAGCAGCTTCCGGTGTAATCGAAAGTCCGAACAAAGCCTGTGTTGTATTCAAGTGAACTTGCGCGAGGTTCGGCGAAAGTTCCTGATCATACCAGAGCTGGACATTCGATGCTTCTGCCACCAGCTTCATAACGCGATTGAGGAATGCATCGTTTGTCTTGAGTCCCTTGACTGGAATGATACGTTTATCATCGAGACGAGCTTGTGCGGATACATCATCAGTGAGCGATTGGATCAGCTTGAACGCCGCTTCCGGGTCCTTACAAGCGGATGAAATGCTGAAAAAGTTGTCGCCAACGGTTCCAATCACGGCATTCGGATCACCTTTACCGCCTGGGACTGTTGGGAAATGTAAAAAAGTCCAGCTTCTTATAGAAAGCTGGATTTTCGTTGAGGATTGTAGCATGCCTCCCAGGTGCCCATCAGTTCCATAGCGGCTTTCCCGGAATAGAGCAGACGACGCGACGCACCTACATCGTAGTCAAGACCGTTGTAACCTTCAGCAAAGGCGCCGGCCTTCACGAGTTCCTGAATGCGCTTACCAGCCTCGATGAACGCGGGATCAGTAAAGCTACCACCAGGCGCACGCGACGCAGCCTTCTGAAAAACTTGCGATCCGCCAATGCGGTCAGCCAGATAGACAAAGTACATCGAACCTGTCCATCTGTTTTTGTTGGCAAGTGCGAACGGCGCAATCTTCTTCGCCTTCAGCACTTTCACCACGTTCATCAGCTCATCCCAAGATTTTGGAGGCGTCAGGTTGTTTTGGGCAAATATTTCTTTGTTATAGAAAACGACAGCCATGGCGGTATTTTCGGCAGGCACGCCATAGATCTTACCATCAAATGTGACCGAGCTAAAACCGGCCGACGCGAAACGGTTACGAAAAGCGGCATCTTTGGCCAGGTAACTAGTCAAATCGACAACTTGACCGGCCTTGACATACTCTTTCAACGGCCCGCCTCCCCAGCTACTGAACACGCTAGGCGGCTGATTTGCACCAAACGCAATCTTCAGTTTGGTTTTGTATGCATCATTCTGGATATGAGATTGCTCGACCTTGAAGCCAGGATTGGCTTTTTCGAACCTCGCAGCACCATCGCCAAGAATCTTTACGGCACCCTTCGTGGTTTGCAGATCCCATTCTGTGATGATCTTGCTTTTGGCTTGTTCAGCCAAAGGAGAAAGAGCAAAAACTGTCAGACCGCCAATCAGAGCACACATTCGTGAAACAGAAGCTGATTGCATCATTTACCTCCTGAATAGTGGAGACTGGTTAATTGTTAATTCAAAATATGTACGAATTGTTAATTTACCTAAATAGAAATGAAAATGCATGATTTTTTTTTATTTATTTACTGACAGTTCTATTTCAACATTGGAAAACTGAAAAAGTTCAGGCCACAAGATTGACGATGTAAATTAGCCTGTTTGTTAAATAAATCGGTGCGAGTCTTCCTTTGTCACACATAGCCGGAAGCACCTGTCTCGCTGAAAACAACAATGCCCTTTCTAAATTCGTCAGATTCAGAAACAAAATCCGGTATTATTTGTGCCATTTTTTAAACAGATTTGCATTGATTCTTCTAAACCTTGCAGAACTTTCCGGGTCAACGCATCAAAAACTCGCTAATTGTTTTTTCAGTCTTTTCAAACCATATTTTGGTATATTATGTGGAGTAGCTGAAGCAGGTAACAAGAACATGGCAACGCTTAAATCGAAGCGGTTGTAAAGGTGCTTATGGTCAGGAGATATATACATTCACAATCAGATTCCCTGTCAGCACCTGAAAACAGATAACAAATTAAATTGAAGTCTAAACAAACCTAAGATGTACCTTGTACAGAGAGTTTTGATTCAGTATAATTTTTAAAAACTGCATTTTTAATACAAATGTCGCCTATTTTCGGAACAACGATACCACGAAATCGATTTTTTTTCACATCACAAAAAAAAGGAGGGTTAATTTATGATTCAACACACTAAGAGAATCATGAATTTAATCGGAGGAACAGTGGCTACAGCGTTTCTGGCACTGAGCGCGGTTCAGACTAACGCCCAGATAGATCCTTGTAGCCAAACCACCAAGTTAAGCGGTGGCAACACTTTTAACAGGGATGGCACCGGCGACGTGGCAGGTGGCTACCACTATGAACTGTGGCACGACGGTGGGGGAGCTATGAATATGACCGTCTACGGTAAAGGCGCCGCCTTCAAAGCCGATTGGAACAATGCTGGAGACTTCCTCGCCCGCGTGGGTCTGAAGTGGAATTCGACTCAAACTCACGACAAATACGCAAACATCGTTGCTGACTACGCGTTCACTAAGACGGGATCGGGCGGCGGCTATTCGTTCATCGGAATCTACGGGTGGACAAAGGATCCGCTTGTGGAGTACTATATTGTCGAGGATTGGTATGGTACAAATCCCCCCACAGGTGGAGGGCAATTGTTGGGCTCTTTCGAGGTCGATGGTGGAACATACAAGATCTACAAGTTTCAACGTGTCAACAAGCCCTCTATCATTGGGAATACAACATTCTGGCAGTTCTTCAGCGTCCGCCAAAAGGCACGCAATTGTGGGCACATTTCCCTTACTGAACACTTCAAGAAATGGGCAAGCCTGAACCTGACTATGGGAAAGATGTATGAGGCCAAGATTCTCGTTGAGGCAGGTGGTGGGCAAGGAACCTTTGACCTCACCTATGCGACCATGCAAGCAAACGTTCCCCCTACGGCAGTACGGCAAGCTATGCCGCAAATTTCCCGTAAGGGGGGAGCAGCCTGGGCGAACGGGAAGAGCGGGGTGTTATCTCTTGTTTCTTTGGATGGCTCCGTTGTCCGCTCGGTGCGACAAAACGTATCGAATCCGGCGATCATTCCGACGAACAATTTGCCAGGTGGCCTGTATGTGATGAAATTCCAGGCGACTGGTTGTGCTCCTCAAATGCAAAAACTGCTTCTCGAATAGTTTCTGAGCAATCGTTTTCATCCTTAACCCGAAGGCATTCGGCCGAGGGTTAAGGATCCCAATAAATGATAAGCTGCCATTAAGATCTTAAGATCCTGATCCCATACACAAGCTATGTCCTTAACCCGAACGTCGAGCTTGAGAACTTTGATATTGATGATTTGATATTCATTATTCGTTATTTTAATTATCATTTACAAATTCTTGTATACATAACAGGAGAAGGAAAATATCGATTCTTGACTTTAGAAGTTAGAGAAAAGGAATCGGCAAGATACTAATCGGGATGTCAAAGATTTCATTCCTTAGCCCAACGGGCAGTATCGTTTATCTCTGAAATTATCAACTGCATAATAGTTACACAAATCAGACGATATCTCACTGAACAGCCCGAAAAGATCGATACAGGCGGCTCCAACAAATGATTCTTCCCGTACCGCAAGCGCCTGTTGTGCAATGTTACTAATGTCCAAATCCGTACTCTGAGAAAATAATTTGAATAAAAAGGTACTCTGAAAAGTATACCACGGGTTGAAGCCTTTACACCGAAAATTTCACCATTTGGACTTACACTGTAAATGATTTCGCGCCACGAATAACCGGTTTTATTTGCAAGATAGGGATATTGTCCATACCCTTGGGTATATGTGTTTTTTTGCTAAGTCGTGCGCTCCAGATTTTTTCAATACTTTTAAGTCAATAAGAACCGCTTCTCAGAATCTTTTTGCGGGCGAATAGGTGGATAGTTGCATGGTGTGTGATTTGTGGGGGCGTGTCAGGTTTTTTGTGTAAATAGATTTTTTGTCGGTGGGGGAATGTATCCGGTAGAGGCGTCCGGTCAGGCGCCTCTACCGGACAGGACTGCATTTGTAATTGACAAAAAAAATCCTTTATCTGTTGAACAACTATTATCCATGGTTGTATGTTTATTTATCATTTTTAATAGAAGAATTTTAAATCAATTTCAACATCATATTTCTACCTCTAAAATTCATCTTCAGAGTAGTAATGTCTATCAACAATTTGTTTTAAATTGTAAATCTAAAAAAAATAACATTCTACAATCTTTGGAGGTTTAAATGTGTTTACAAAAATTAATAAAATATTATTAATCATATTATTATTTCATTTTAAGAAGGGATGTTAATATTGAAAACCATTAAATTTGGCTGCATCATTTTATTTTCTGTTATGTTAATAGGAGTAAATGTATTCGCACAAGTGATTCAAGCAGAAGGTTCCCGTATAGGCATTCAAAATGCAATAAATACTGCACAAGACGGGGCTACAATTGTTTTACCATCAGGTAAAATTTTGTTTGATAAACCAGTGGTGATAAGCAAAGATGTTTTTATTAAAGGTGTAGGCTCTTCAGCTACGATAATAACATCAAAAGTAAGAGGTGGCTATACTTTTACTGTCCCAAGAAAGTCCCGAAAGTTCGTGAGAATTAGCGATTTATCTATTGACGGGGGCAATGCAAGTGGCGGGATATATGTTGTAGGAGATAATTTTCAGTTCAGAGTTGACAATTGTACTTTCAGACGATGTCGCAATAGAGCAATAGAAACATATGGTAATGCTAAGGGAGTCATTGATCATTGTACATTTGTTGATAATGGAATAACTGATATTGTCATTTATGGTGACAATGATGCTTCATGGAATCGTCCGGTAACGCTTGGTTCTGATAACGCAGTTTATGTAGAGAATTGTAAGTTTACACATTCAGCATCTTCAGGAGCATGGCATTCTATTGGATCAAATCATGGTTCAAGGTATGTTTTTCGTTATAATGAAATTCATGATGATGCTAAGCTTAATACTGCGCCTATAGATGCACATGGTAATTTTGAATATGGACGTGGAAGTCGAAGTTATGAAATCTACAACAATTCAGTTTTTTCAGGGCATAGCTTTCAGGGAATTTACATCCGCGGAGGTACTGGTGTGATTTTCAATAATAAATTAACAGGAGATTACACCTATCCTATTGTTTTAGAAGATTATCGCTCTTTCAATAAAAAAGGTTCACGATATTATTGCGAGTCTTATCCGTGTATTGACCAAATTAATCAGTTGTATATATGGAACAATACTGTGTCTGGTAAAGATGCAGTACCTTATATTCAGAATCGTGGATTGACTCGTGAACATATCAAAGAAGGAAGAGATTATTTCCTTCGAGAAAATAAAAATTACAAACCATTTACTTATCCCCATCCACTAACAAAGGACAACATGCAATTTGCTCAGAATTCAGTTAATAGTCTTGGCAAAGGCACTATAAGCAAGGCAATAGACAATGATGAACAGGAGCCGCAGAGTCATTGCGGAACTGGTGTCGGCTTGGCATTATTGATTCCTGTTGTTATTCAAAGCAGAAAGCTGAAAAAACGATTGTATAAAAAATAATTGAGTAAATTTATACCATTGTGATACCTGAGGGTATTACAATGGTAGTTTAAAATAATTTTTTACAGATAAAGAATTACTGAGGGGAATATTTCGTTTTAACTCCAACCCGGTCGCAATAATGCAAGATTGGGCATGTATTACAATGAGGATTGATTGGGGTACAGGTATTTTGGCCAAATGCAACAAAGCAGGAATTAAAACTCTTCCATATTTTTACAGGAAGATGCTCCCTGAGAGTGTTTTCTGTTTGCAAAGGAACTTTTGTTCTTAAGTACCCTAATCGATTACATATACGATGAACATGTATATCAACACATATGGCTGGTTTATTAAAAGCTATCGCGACTACAAGATTGGCTGTTTTTCGCCCAACGCCAGGAAGTTCGATTAATTCTTCAACGGTTTGTGGAATTTCTCCATCAAATTTATTTCGTATAGTATGCGGAATTTTCTTCAGGTTACTTGCTTTCTCATGATAAAACCCAACTGGATAGATCAGTTTTTCAATTGTAGCAACATCAGTTTTGTCAATATCATCAAAGCTTGATATTTTTTTAAATAATCGTTCTGCTGCCGCAGCGGTGATTTCATCACGAGTTCTGGCACTTAAAATAGTTGCTATTAGAATTTTAAAAGGATCATTGGTTTGAATTTTGATCAGATCGACGACTGGTGTGCGATATTTTTTAAATTCTTTCATTAGTACGGAATGAACTTTTTCTATGTCCGGACTATACAGATTCATTATTTCTCTTTGCCAATTCGATGTAAAAAGGAAAAAGTAATTTCAAAACGGTTGGTAACAAAATCAAGAGGTTTATCAGAATTTTCATGATTTTTGTTAAGAGCACCGATTCGAATATGTTCACCATTGTGGTAGAAATAATCATTCCATGAGCATGTGTAAAGTAAAGCTACTTCTAATGCCCCTGTAGAGAGCTTTTGCACTGTAGAAACGCCCGTACGAAAAGATAAAGAAAGGCCATAGCTATCAGTACTAATTAAATTTGATCTGATCGTATCTTCAATACCAATGATTCTGTTATCATCTGAATATCTTTTTATTGAATTGGTGGTTTTCATTCTCATTAGGGGAGTAATACTTAATCCTAATAATAGATCTGTTCTATCGATTCCATCTACACTGAAGTAAATTTTGGGAATACGTTTTGCATAGTTCAGATTTAATGCAAGTGAGTAAAGAAGAAATTTTTGACGCAGATCAATCCGCCTTTTAAGTGAATCATCTAAAAGGTAAACTGATGTCTTTTGACTTTTGGAATAGAGTGAAAAAATGAATGATGTGGTAAAGCGATCATCTTTTCTGAATTTTGTAAAAGATATTGATAACGGAAATGCCATATTATAGGCGCTAGGCTTATCTTTGATAGTAAAACGTAAACTTGATGTATCTCCCTTGCGAATTAGTGAATCCGGTGATGTCGAATCCGATAGTTGACGTAATGATATAGAACTTAAATGTAAATGCCCAAGAGAATCAGGAAGCGCTTTCTCCCAAATATCTATTGCTTCAAAACTTCCCAGAGACCAACCAGCTCCTATTCCAGCATAAAATCCTCTAAAATGAATAGTATCTAGCGAATCAGTCTGCTTTGTGGGGATATTCTGAACAGTTGAATCTTGAACAGCTTTTAAAGCTGATATGGTGGTATCTTTTCCATTTGTGTTTATACTTTTCTTATCGAGGATAGTGGCATTATTGTAAGTTGAACCAGTATTAGTTGGTGTCCTAACAATTGAACCAGTATTATTTTTAGCATTAGCAATTGAACCAGTATCATTTTTAGCATTAGCAATTGAACCAGTATCATTTTTAGCTTTAGCAATTGAACCAGTATCATTTTTAGCTTTAGCAATTGAACCAGTATCATTTTTAGCTTTATAAATTGAACCAGTATCAACAACTGATTGTGAGAATGCAGGCATTAGTAATGTAATTATAAGTAGTAAAGATCTCATAAGAGTACTTTCTGAGATTGTAATGTCATTGCTTGTTCATCTACCGTCAGGCAGATGCTTTCAATTGTTTTTGAGCTGATGAAGACCTCAGATAATTAGGGATTATTTCCATTTCTGATTTCCATTTTTCCGGTGAATTAAGCGATTGTGCTCCTATTAAAGAGCAAAACAGACCTCGTTGGAGATGATACTGTTCAACAGGAAGTACGTTTTTCAAATTATTAAGAGAATTAAATACAACACTTCGCGAAAATCCCATCTTATCGGTAACAACGATATCGTCTTTACACAGAAAAGATTTGAAATCTGATATGTTTACAATTGAATCTTCTGTTAAACGGTGAATGATTCCGTTTTTAGCTTCAAATGAACCAAAAAATACGTCATCATTTCTCGCGTCAATCGCGGAAATGATTCTGCCGCTATGATTTCTGGCAGCGTATGACAGAATTTCAAGAGATGACACAGGCAAAACAACAGCATCTCTTTTAAAACAGAAACCTTTAACAAAAGAGATACCTATGCGTAAACCAGTAAATGAACCTGGACCGACAGATACTGCGATATGTTTAATGTCTCCGCTATTGACATTGTTGATTTCAAGTAACATCTCAACAACTTGTGCGATATGTTCTGCATGCGAGTTTCTGATAAATCTTGAATAGCTGGCAATTGGCTCAGAATCTTGAAATAAACCTATGCCAATGTCAATAGACGAAGTATCTATGCCTAAAATAAAACACATTATGATCTACTTTTTTTGAGTGTCGATTGAATTAATGTATCAAGTAATTCAGAATAGCTTCCGCCAGTTGCTTTGAATGCTTTGGGAAGCAAAGAATTAGGAGTCATTCCAGGAAGCGTATTAGTTTCTAAAACATAGAATGTATCATCTTGATAAATCATATCTGTTCTTGAAACACCTTTGCATTCAAGGATCCTGTGAGCTGCAATCGCAATGTTCTGAATTCTTTTCAGCATTTCCTCAGGTCATGGAGCTGGAACAATTTCCTCTGAGGCACCGTCAGAATACTTGGCTGTAAAATCGAAAAAAGAGGATGTGACTGGACGTATTTCAACGGGTGGAAAGGCTTTCAAAGATCCGTCTGGCATTTCAATTATTCCACATGTAAATTCAGGACCGTTAATCGTACTTTCTATCAAAACTTCATCTGAATGATTTGTCAGTTCTGTAAGTAAAGATGTTAACTGCTCTTTATTTTCTGCTTTGCCCATAAGACGGCTTGATCCTGACTGAGGGCATTTGATAAAGCATGGAAACCCATGTTTCTGGATAATTGAGTCAATTGTTATTTGAGGAAAATATTTACCAAACACAGAATAGGGGGGAACATGCAAGTCCGTTTTGGATATACAGGTATTTAGATGCAATCTTATTCATGGCAACAGCACTGCCATAGACCCCCGAACCGGTATAGGGAATTCCTAATGTGTCCAGGTATCCCTGAATAATGCCATTTTCACCGAATTCACCATGAAGAGCAAGAAATGCGGTATCACAGTTATTCCAAATAGAGGAACTGTTTGATGGCAGAAAAGGACCGGAAAAGAGATTCGATTTTTCCGGGGCCGCTATTTCTTCCGGTGATGGAATTGTATCCTTGATGTCGCAAGAATAAAATTCCTTACTTTTAGTTACAATTACTGCTCTGATTCTGTATTTGTTCTTGTCAAGATTGGCTATTACTTCCCGACCTGATTTCAGAGATATTTCATATTCAGCTGATGGGCCACCCATCACTACATTGACCTGTATGGTCATATTCTTGATTCCTTTAATTTTTTGGAAATTACTTCAACGATACTCGATGCTGCTACACGGTATTGTTCTCTACTGTCACGTTCTCTAAGTGTGACTGTATCATCCTGCAATGATTGACTGTCAACAGTCACGCAGAATGGCGTACCCGCTTCATCCTGGCGAGCATATCTGCGACCTATTGATGAATTGACATCAAAAAACGATTTGATTGAATTGTCAAGCAGGTTATTAAATATTTTTTCAGCTTTTTCAGGCATACCATCACGTTTTACAAGTGGCAGAACGGCAACTTTTATTGGAGCTAGTGACGGATGAAATCTGAGGACTGTACGGGCATCCTTACCTTCACCTTCAACATCATAGGCATCGATTAGAAATGCAAGTGTCGCACGATCCGCTCCTGCTGCTGGCTCGATCACATAGGGAAAATAATGCTGCTTTGATTCTTCATCGAAATAGGCAAGACTTTTACCGCTGGCTTCTGAATGCCTTTTCAGATCAAAATCTGTTCTGTTTGCAATACCTTCCAGTTCACTCCAACCAAATGGAAATTTATATTCGACATCAGCACATGCTTTTGCATAATGGGCAAGTTCACCTTTGTCATGTTCACTAGTCGTAGATTCTCGGTTTGCTGATACCATGTTTAATATACCACTCAAGCCGGGCATTTTTCCAGTATTCATACCACTGTTGATCTTCTGATGGAGGAACAAAAAATTCCATTTCCATCTGTTCAAATTCACGTGTTCTGTAGGTAAAATTACCAGGAGTAATCTCGTTTCTGAAAGCTTTTACCAATCTGACCAATACCAAAAGGAGGTTTCATTCTGGCTGATTGCTGTACATTTAGAAAATTGACAAATATACCCTGAGCTGTTTCGGGCCGCATATAAACGGTTGCAGATTGATCCTCAACAGGGCCCATAAATGTTTTAAACATCAGGTTGAATTTACGTATTGCAGTTAATTCACCACCACATTTAGGGCATTTTTCAAGGTTCTCAAGATGATCTGCGCGAAAACGTTCTTTACATTTTTTACAATCCACCAAGCGGATCTGTAAAACCGGAGAGGTGACCAGATGCTTCCCATACTTTGGGATGCATTAGTATTGATGCATCAATACCCACGATATCTCGGCGATTAGTAATCATTGAACGCCACCATGCTTCTTTTACATTTCGTTTCAATTCAACACCAAGGGGACCATAATCCCAGCAGCTATTCAGACCACCATAAATTTCACTTGACTGAAATATAAAACCACGTCTTTTACAAAGACTAACTATTGTACTCATCAGATCGGAACTGACTGAAGCCATTAATGCCTCCGAATTTATAATTTTTCTTTTTCATTTTCTAAAAATCGCATCAGGATATATGATACATCATGAACCCTGAAGGTATATGTATTGAAGATAGTTAAATTCACTTATAATAATGAATACCAAATAAAAATTACGTTTCTAAAGTGATTTTCTGCTATCTTATCTTCTAAATAATTCCAGCACATTTAAGATTGTTTAGCATTCTCTCCTTAACTGTAACACTTATCATTTGTAACAAAATCCTTTCCTGTAATCATCTCATAAAGTTTTATATATCGTCTGGATAACTCAGAAACCAGTTCCGGAGGGGCCTTTGGAAGAACGTTGTCTTTATAAGGATCACAATGATCTTTAAACCACAATCGAAGGAATTCTTTATCAATATTTTCTGGTTCCTGCTTTGAAAGAAATCTTCAAGATATGCTTCAGAAATCCAGTATCTGGATGAATCGGGAGTATGAATTTCATCGATGAGAACAATATCTCCATTATCATCTGTTCCCAGTTCATATTTTGTGTCAACGAGAATTAAGTCCATTCTTTTCTGCTACTTCTGTTCCGAATTAAAAAGATTAAAAACGATATGTTTCGAGTTTTTTCCATGTCAATTCATCAATAATTCCGCGTGAAACGATTTCTTCAGCAGAGATCGATTCATCATGTGCATCAGATTTTGTTGTGGGTGTCAAATCGGCTTGTCAAATTTTTGATTTTTAACCATACCATCAGGTAATATATTCCCGCAGATATTGCGGACTACCTTTTGCATACTGAGTCCAGGCAGAAGTATCGGTTGAACCAGTGAGATAACCTCTGACAACAAATTCTATTGGAAAGACTTTACATTTTGTTGCTATGGTTACATTGGGATCAGGAATCGAAAGTACATGATTTTTAACAATATGTGCGAGTTTTTTCAAACCAGAATGCACTTACCTGATTCAGTACTTGACCTTTAAAGGGAATGTTTGCTAATACACGGTCAAAAGCACTTTGACGATCAGTGGTAATCAGGAGTAACCGATCTCCAAGGTCGTAGGTATCACGAACTTTCCCCTTTTTTTGTCCAGGAATTTTTAGGAAAGATGTATCATCTAGGCAATGATCAAGGTGTTTCAACAATTTTTTCTTTTGAAACCATGAATTCTCCAATGAACTATATATATAATGTAATTAATACTTATGTCCTAAAGCGTTATAAAATAATACTGCGGAACCTACAGATTATGCGTAAATAGAGAACGTTATTTTTTCTTATGGCGGAAATAATTATTTTATAATGCTTTGTAACCAAATTAGTCTAAAAATTTTGAATTCTTTAATTATGTTAAGGAGGCGAATATGTTCAAATCGGAAATAAAGGTCATGGATTGTTCAATCCGTGATGGTGGTCTTATAAATCAATGGCATTTTTCAGATGAATTTGTCCGGGAGACTTACAGGGCGTTATGCGACTGCAGGTGTCGATTATGTGGAAATTGGATATAAAGCATCTAAAGATCAATTTGATGTGACTAAATTTGGTAAATGGCGTTTCTGCGATGATGATGATATACGCAAAGTGATCGATGGTATTGAACCGGTGAGTAAACTTTCATGTATGGTTGATATTGGAAGAGTGAGTGCAAAGGATATTGCTAAACAATCTGAATCACCATTTTCGATGATTCGCGTCGCATGCTATATAAAAGAAGTCAGATAAAGCAATTGACCTCTGCAATATGATTATGGACAAAGGATATGAAACAACTGTTAACATTATGGCTGTATCGACCAATCTCGATCGAGAAATTGATGAAGCCCTTAACGACTTGAGCAAAACTGATGTTCCGATTGTATATGTGGTCGATTCGTATGGAGCAATGTACTCTGAAGATATTACTTTTCTTGTGAAAAAATACGTGAAGCTTTACCTGGAAAATCAATAGGTATCCACACTCATAATAATCGTCAGCTTGCATTTGCAAACACTATTCAGGCTATTATTGATGGCGCATATATGTTGGATGCTTCAGTTTTCGGTATCGGAAGGGGGCCGGGAAATTGTTGTCTGGAACTGCTTTTAAGCTTTCTTCAGAATCCTAAATATAAGATGCGTCCAATTCTTGAATTAATTCAAAACCACTATCTCCCGTTGAGCAAACAAATCGAATGGGGTTATATTATTCCCTACATGGTCACAGGAATGTTAAATGAACATCCAAGAGTTGCAATTGCATTGAGGGATTCATCCGACAAGGACGAGTATGTAAAATTTTATGATAAGTTAACGACTCCGGAACCGATCGACAATGACAAATAGAATCGTTTTCTATTTACGATATTTTATAATTAGTTTGAAATACTGTTTGTTATAAATTATATTCGTGAAATTATTTTTACAATTTATAGCAAATCAGGTATTGATGATAATTGCAATTGATGGTCCCGCAGGATCGGGTAAAAGTTCTACAGCTAAAGCGGTTGCTGCTCAATTAGGGTTTACCTACTTAGATACCGGTGCTATGTATCGTGTAATCACTCTTAAGTCTCTCCGTAAAAAAATTGCCGCTACTGATTTTTCAGCTCTTGAATTTTTGACTAAAAATACACTGATCTCTTTTTCTGGTTCACCACCTGAAATAAAGGTATGGATGGATGGTGAGGATGTTACCGATGCAATTCGTAATGATGAAGTGACAAAAAATGTTTCTGATTATTGTGCTCCATTGGTTGTTCGAAATGCACTTGTAGAACAGCAACGTAATATCGGCAATAAAACTTCCATTGTATGTGATGGCAGAGATATTGGAACTGTTGTGTTTCCAAACGCCGATTTAAAATTCTTTATGGTAGCTTCTGTTGAGGAGCGTGCACGCAGGCGATTGAAAGATTTTGAAAAAATAGGAATTGTTAAGTCAATTGACGATTTGAAGAAAGAACTAACAATACGGGATCATAAGGATTCGACACGAGAGAATAGTCCTCTGTACAAAGCAAGGGATGCGGAGGAGATAGATACAACTGGTATGTCATTTGATGAACAAGTTCGTTATATAGTGTTAAAAGCAAAAAATGTACAAGTAAATAACTCCTGTTTATGATAATAATACAACTCAGTTCATTATAAATGTAAAGAATGTGGAGTAGTAAAACTAAATCTTTAACCTTTAACCCTACTATGGAGCAACCTTTAATATGTCTGATTCAAAGGTAGACGAAAACAAGTCCCTCAAAGGTTTCGATGCATCAGGCGTTGAAATTGACCTGTCTGATTTCGAGGAAAGTTATTACAAACCGGGCCAGGTCCAGGAAATCCTGAAAGCTTATGACAAATCACTTGAAGGAATCGAAGAAGGTCAGGTGGTTAGTGGAAAAATCCTTCGAATCACTGATAAAGAAGTGATTGTTGATGTTAATTTCAAATCAGAAGGTATCATCCCGATTTCTGAATTTAAAAATGTTCATGAATTCAAACCCGGTGATGAAATCAATGTTTTTCTGGAACAGGTTGAAGATAGTGAAGGTCAGATCATTCTCTCCAAATCAAGAGCTGATTTCCTGAAAGTCTGGGATCGAATTTACAAATCTTACGAAGATCAGGAAACCGTTGAAGGTAGATTACTCCGTAGAATCAAGGGTGGTGTTGTTGTTGATCTATTTGGTGTCGATGCCTTTCTTACCTGGCTCTCAGATTGATCTTGCGCCAGATCCCCGATATGGATGCTATTATTGGTCAAACATTCAGATTCCGAGTAATTAAAGTAAATAAAGCTCGCAGAAATATCGTCGTTTCTCGTCGTGTTATTCTTGAAGAAGACCGCAGCGCTATGCGCGAAAAAATCCTTACTGAACTTGATAAAAGTCAGGTCAGAGAAGGTACTGTTAAAAATATTACCGATTTCGGTGCATTTATCGACCTTGGTGGTGTTGACGGTCTGCTCCATATTACCGATATGTCATGGGGAAGAGTCAATCATCCTTCAGAAATCGTTGCTATTGGCGATAAATTAAAAGTTAAAGTTCTTGATTTCAATGAAAATAAAGAACGAATTTCTCTAGGTTTAAAACAGCTTACCGAACATCCTTGGAAGGGTATTGAAGAAAAGTATCCTGAAGGATCACGTGTTCGTGGAAAGATCGTTTCCATTACCGATTACGGTGCATTCATGGAACTTGAAAAGGGCATTGAAGGACTTATCCACATTTCTGAAATGTCTTGGACACAGCATATTAAACATCCTTCTAAAATCGTTGGTATTGGTGATATTGTTGAAGCTGTTGTGCTCAAAATTGATAAAGAAAATCAGAAAATATCACTTGGTTTCAAACAACTTGAACCCGATCCATGGGAAAAAGTTCCTACTGAATTCCCAATTAACAGTATTGTTAAAGGAAAAGTTCGCAATATAGCTGCTTTTGGTGCTTTTATTGAGCTCAAAGAGGGTGTTGATGGTTTAATTCACATTTCTGATATGTCTTGGACTAAAAAAATCAATCATCCTGGCGAAATGCTCAAAAAAGGTGATACTGTTGAGGTAAAGGTCCTTGATGTTGATCAGGAAAAACGACGCATTTCTCTTGGTATTAAGCAATTGACCGATGATCCATGGGCTGATCTTGCTAAAGAATTTTCTGTGGGAACTGAAATTGCCGAATGCGAAATCGCCAGAATTCTTGATAGAGGATTGGTTGTTAATCTTTCTGCTGAAGTAGAGGGCTTTATTCCTCTTAATCAGTTAGGACAGGATGTCAATCAGCCATCTCGTATTTATAAAATTGGTGATAAGACTCCTGCAAAAGTAATTGAATTTGATCTTGAAGGACGCAAAATCGTCCTTAGCATTACAGAATATTTTAAAGATAAAGATAGCCAGTTGTGGCAAGATTATCTTGCACAATTCCCGATCAAAGCAGCTGTAGAACAGAAAGCTCCTAAAAAAGGGAAGAAGGCTGAGGAAGGTGAAGGTGCTGTAAAAGAGCAGGCATCTGATGAAGAATCAGCTGAAGTAACTGAATAATTATCAAAGCTTCAAATATTCGGTTTATTAAAGGGCAACTTATTGTTGCCCTTTTTTTATGTGTGCCATGCATGGCGCTACTCTCCAGGGTGCAAGTCCCAAGCGGGCGTAGACGGAGACCAACCGTTAGCAGAAGACAAGGGTGTTCCGAGCAATTGGAAATCTGAAGAAAGTCGTATGCAAAAGATAGATCTGACGTACAGAAATCGGATGTAAGGCATAACAGGCGGGTGACCGAGCATTGGATTGGAAAGCCCTAAAACCGTTCGTAACCCTGCGATATTCGGCAGTCAGCAAACTCTAAATAATAGCTCGATTTGATTTAGCTTAGTAGTAAGAACAACCGGTCAGCCGCGAGAGATAAAAGTCCGCAAATCATCTCAATCTTATACAGAAACGAAATGCGTGGAAGCCGGTTTTTCCATGTCGAAGAACTAATTTGAAAAAGTCTAAAAAGGTGAATCGGAAGAATGAGGATTGAACATACTAAAATGTAAACTACGCCGAAATCACCGCTGAGTGCTGGTATAAATAGTAAACAGAAATAAAGTAATGAGCACAAATAAATCAAAGCTTTCAAAAGTGATGATGGAAGTTTTGCCGAAGTAAATACTTGCGTTGCACGATCACCTTCTTCATCCTGTATATCCTTAATAATCTCACGTGAAAGATTCAGGAGAAACGCCAGGATTGCCGGTATGATAAGTGTTTCAAAGCCATCCGCGTTAATTGCTCCGAATAGAATGGAATAAGCTACAAGTGATGCGACTACAATATTACCAATAAGGGGAATACCTTTTAAGAAAAAAGAATAGAAAGTCAAGATAATCAATGGTAGTAGAGTCGCTATTCCATGAGTAAAAGAAATTGAAAAAGAGAAAACGATGCCGGCAATCGCCAGAAAAATGCAGTAGATCCATGCACTTGATAAACTAATATCTCCGCGCGGTAAGGGCCGGTTGGGATGACTTATTTTATCTGATACAATATCCCTGATGTCGTTTATAACATTGCCGAACCCAGTTGAAACAAGGGCTGCGCAGAAAAGCAAGAACAGAGAAATACTTGGCAGATCAGATCTGGAGAGCCAATAGCCAAGAAGAACTGCACATCCAGCAATAAGTGCATTATTAATTCTGACAATTTTCAAAAGAGATAGTAGTAGTTTCATGAATAATCTTTTAATTTACATTGCATGTACTTATTTTTTATTAAGTGTAATTTTCAAAACCGCTAACATGATCATGAATGATAAAGTACTCTGCAAAAATCGTTGTTGCAGAAAATTTGTTGTAAATACGATCGAAATATAACTTATGGTTTTTTCAGGGAGATATATGATTAAAGAGATGAAATTCAAATGGGTCGTGTTGATATCGGTCGCATTAATAGGTTTTTTTCTTGATTGGTATACGAAATTCCTTGCGGAAAAATATCTGACTTATGGTATGCCACATACAGTTTTTGGCGATTATCTTCAAATGTTGCTTGTTTACAATAAAGGAGCTATCTTTGGGCTTGATCCCAAAAAGTTAGTTTTTGGATTTCCTACAAATCAGTTCTTTTTTGTTTTCAATACTTTGGCCATGTTACTTTTGGCATTTTACTATCACAATATTCCCAAACGGGAACGATTAATGCATTGGGGAATCGCTCTGATATTCCCCGGGGCATTAGGTAACCTTTTTGACCGGATTATCCATGCTCAAAAAGGTGTTGTCGATTTTATTAAGATTGGTATTTCGCCAGATCTTTACTGGCCAATTTTTAATTTTGCTGATATCTATATTACAATCGGTGTTGCGATATTGATCTTTTGTTTCATTACAGAAGAGAAAAGACGGAAAAAATACGAATCAGGTATTGAACCTTTAAAGGTTGATATAACTGATCAAAGCAGCAAATCTGCATAGATTCTATTCTGGAATATAAATGGATAAAGTGACATTTACAATCACAAGACCGGATACCGGTAAGCGTATAGACATATACTTAACACAGGTGCTTGCCGGACTTTCGCGTTCGCAGATTCAGAAACTTATCTCAGATGAGAAAGTACTTGTCAAGGGGACTGGCGTTTCAAAAAACACACGCCTCTCTGAAAACGACATTGTCGAAGTATTTGAACCATCTATTACCAATAATTCACATATAAAACCGCAGGATGTGTCTTTCAGTATTCTTTATGAAGACGAATATCTGGTTGCAGTAAACAAACCTGCAGGTGTTGTAGTTCACCCCGGCAATGGAAATCATGACGGTACATTGGTAAATGGATTAGTGAAAAAAATCGGATCTCTTTCAGATGGCTTCAATTCGGAACGTCCCGGTATTGTTCACCGTCTTGACAAAGAAACCTCTGGCGTTTTGATTGTTGCAAAAACAAACCAATCACATGTCGCTATGGCTTCACTCTTTCAAAACCGAGCCATTGAAAAAAAATATATCGGATTTTGCATCGGTACACCATCGGAATATTCCGGCATAATTGATTTACCACTGGATCGATCCCGGCATGATCCATTAAAAAGGGCACCATCGCCTCAAGGGAAGAGTTCGGTAACAGAATATCAGGTTATTCAATCTAAATGCGGGATTTCAGCAATCTGTTTTAAACCAAGGACTGGCAGGACTCATCAAATCAGGGTACATGCAAGTGCGAAGGGATTCCCTATTGTAGGGGATAAATTATACGGTGGTGGAAGCGATCGACTACTAAGAATTAACCCACTGGACCGAGTATTCGCATATTCAATTATAAAGTGTTTTGAGCGGCATGCATTGCATGCTTTTTCAATTTCATTTGTGCACCCGTTTTCAAACAAAAGAATGGAGATAGTTGCACCAATTCCGGATGATTTTGAAGCCGCTTCTTTTCGATTTGGATCAACACAGTTATTTAGAGTTTAAAAAAAATAAAACCATTTTAATAATTTAGAATACAAAAACTAAAGTGCTAAAATTGTTTTCAAAAATATTGTAGTATATATTATAATAGTAATTGGCTTGATTTTAATTTAAACGATAAAATAAAGGTGGCAAAGGACATGTTACGGGAACAATGCTGGAGAAATCTTTGTTATTCTTTTTATGTTGTATTCTTCTTTCTAATTTCAATAGTTAATGCAAAGTATGCTACTATTGATGCTGATGGAACCGCAAACTATAAGTCTTTTGATGACTTTCTTAATAAAATACAATCAGATCCTACTGCTTATGTAGATACTGTTTTGTTTATTGGAGATCAACATACTTATTCTGTTACTGCGAATTTAGAAAAAGACCTTGGAAAGAGAATTACTATTAGAAGTAATGAAAGTAACCCTGACAAGTTTCCAATCTTAAATCATACCTCTAATTCTCTTTATGGCTTTTTTACTAATAACGATATTCTTTTTGAACAGATAATCTTTACAGGAACAACTTCTTTTGACAATGGGCAAAATGCAGAAGATTTAATCTTTGATAATTGTGTGGTTAAAGATTATACTTCCGAGTTTTTTAATCTTCAGGGAGATTCTCCTCGCAAAATATTTTTTAGAAACTGCTTGTTTGCAAATAATACTGATACAATTTTTCGGTTGAATTTCTGGGGCAGTCCCAATCTGCAGATGATCAATTGTACATTTGATAACAATAAAGCTATCTTCAGTACTGATGAAGATGCCTCTTCAGGGTTTTCTATTGTTAATTGCATTTTCAGCAATACAGGTGTCCTTCCAGGCAATAACCTTAAATCAAGAACATCCTATTCATACATTCAGGAGAGTAAATCAGGTTACGGGGAAACTTGTGTGCAGAGAATTGCCGATGACTCTATCTATGTGAAAGCCGCCCCACGGACTCTACCTTCGCATTGGAAAATAAGGGCTGAATCCGGTGCTTACAAAATCGGCTTGAGTACGGTTGCTAATGGTTTGAAAACAGATATTGCCGGAGTGGACCGGGGAACGATTTATGATGCTGGGTGCTGGAAACTGGATAATGGTATACAGATCACACAAAAGCCCCAAAGTGATACCGTTATTGAGGATTCTACAGTCACCTTTAAAGTTGCAGCTTCTGGAATAGGAACAAATGCACTTGTATATGCATGGTACAGGTTAGGAAGTGAAACTAGTTTGTCAGATACATCAATTCTATCGTTTGACGCAAAAATAGATTTAGACAGTACGGAGTATTATTGTCTTATCAAAAATGGTGATAATATCATCAGTACTGACACTGTAATACTGCGCATTTATCAGAAACCAGTGTTAAAAAATGATATAGCTGAATCATTTACTTTTAAAACAGGAGACAATGCACAGTTTAGTGTGTCAGCTGATCAGATAGGATTGTCATATCACTGGTTTTTAAAAGGGGTTGAAGTAGCAGCTGATACGCTTAGCTCGGTTTTTATAATTAAGTCTGTCAGAAAAGATGAACACAACAATGCGGTAATCTATTGCGTAGTAAAGAATCCTGCAGGAGATGTAAAAAGTGCGTCAGATACACTTAAAATATCAGAAAATGCTCCACGGATAACTACTGAGCCGTCTGATCTAACTGTTTACGATGGCGAAAACGCCTCTTTTTCGGTTAAAGCTGAAGGAACTATTCCTCTGTCATTGGAATACAACTGGTATCAGATAAAGAATGGGGAAACCACACCCAAAAAAGTAGGAACTAATAATTCCAGTCTGACATTGACAAAGGTATCCAAGGATACACTTGACACAGCAACTTATTATTGTGTTGTAAAATATCTTGGGGACAGCACGAGAAGTCACAATGCGATCTTAACTATTCTTGAAAATGGTAAACCAAAACTTATTGACTTTACACCAAAATTGGAAACACGAGTCGGACAAAGTGGTTCACTGCATGTCATTGTACAAGGTTTGGACTGCTCTTTCAAATGGTATAAAAATGATGTTGAGATTCCCAATTCAGATACGAATATCTATACAATTTCAAATGCAGTAATTGAACATAATGGAAATTATTATTGCATTATTACTAATTCAAAAGGATCAGTTACTACACCAAATATTGTTGTAACTGTAAGGAACGCAGGAGAGGTATATAATTCGGTAAATCTGAAAGGTACATTTATAGATAGGACAAAAATAAAACTTACTATCACAAATTTTATAAATTTACCAACAACTCCCGATGGTGGGGCATACGTTGATTCGATTGGAATCTGGTTTCAGGAGTCAAAATTCCCATCTTCACCAGATCGCAATTCTCCCAATCTTTTCAAAATACCTATAAGTGTAATACGGGCTAAAGCTGGCACTGCAGATACTTACGATTCAACAGTAACAATTATCATGGGTGATAAGCCATGTGACACCCTCTATTTTATTGCAACTCCATTTTGGAAAAATCCTGATACACTACCAGTATTTAATACAACTTCGGGAGCTAAAGTATATACATGCGCTACAGATATTCTTTCCAATCCACTTAAATGTACTATTACTCAACCGGCTGTTGGAAAAGTTGATCTGAAAATAACAGGCATCGAAAACCTTAACGCAAAAGAAATATCATCCGTTATAACTTATTATGGGAAAGCAGCGCCTTATAATGAAACCATAATACCTGTTGCTGAATTGGGTTTACCATCAAGTACATTTAGTAAGGCTTTTGAAGATAAACTTTTTTCCGACAAAGAAGAGGCTATTAACTGGGGTGTATATGTAAGGGGAATAAATGGAAATTACAGCCCGAAAAATGAAGAAAAAGTTACAGTCGGTTATCCAATTCCACAAAATGATGCTTTGCTTCAACTTGATTCAGCCATTGGAATCGGGCCTACAAAAATCCCTCTGAAATGGATCTCTGCCGTAGTAGCTGATAGTTTTAGAATCTGGTATGGTAAAGAGACTGTCCCGCTTGTAAGGTCATTTGATTCGCTTTTCCAAAGCCACAAATATGTGACTATAGGAGGCTCTAAGAAATCAGTTGCCATTACCGAGCTATCATTAAATACAACTTATAACTTTGGATTGCAGATAAAGAAAAATATATGGTCCAGTATCACTCAGAACTCAAGTGCTTCGTTTAAAACAAGCAGCAGTAATCTTGAAGATATAAAAAATACAATAGACATTCAACGAATCGATTTTATCGAATCAAGGAATATTATCAGTGTGCAATATATCATTGATACCACAGGATTGGATAAAAAACACTTTGAAATAGATTATTCTATTGGCAAGAAAGACTACGATACTGCAGCGCATACTGTGGAAAATAATCCCAAAGGAATTCTTCTTACAGCTTCGCCAACGGAAATTTATAATTACGAAATAGATTTAGGAGAAGAACTTGATTTCGATGCTACATACTACATTGCATTATGGCTAAGGGGATCAAATTCACCTGATAAAATTACCGATTGGGCAAATCCAACCGATTCCTCTAAAAAGCCACTTTATATCCCTTCTGCAAAATGGATGAGTATTGTTTATTTTCCGAAAAAAGACACAATTACCGCATTTGAAAACAGTGTAATCATGTGGAAAGATAGTACGTGGACAACCAATGATGATGTTTATTATGAGGATACTCTCAATTTCATTTCCTTACCGCAAGAGAAAGTTCCCACGGGTTTTATTCCTGTAAGTAAAAGCGTTCAGTTTAAAAACCCATCAAAAACCCCGGCATTGCATTTTGGATTGCGATATGATTCTATTCCGAATGGGTACAAAAAGAGCGATATCAATTTATATGAGTTTGATATAACAAAAGGTATATGGAATTTAGTATCTCCTAAAGATCATAATAATTCCGATAGTATTGTGTCAGTATTTATAAAACCAAGCGAGCACAAAAATCCATTAATACTGATGATTGATACTTTTCGGCCAACAGTCGAAATTACAAAAGATAATGGTGATAGTGTACTTACCCAGACAAATGACGTGCTCTATAAAATTAAAATCAGAGATAATACCACTAATGTGAAGACAATTTTCATGTATGGGACTGGAGCCGATACCTTAAAGTCAGAGATAGATATAATAGGGGATGATCCGAAAGATACACTTTCTATCTACAGAATAAATTCTGAATATGTCAATATCAACTCCGGGGTGAGAGCTTTGTTGATCGTAACTGATGGACATTTTACGGATACGATCAATTTATCTCGAATGGTTTACAATCCAAATGTTGTAATAAAAACAGAAGAGATGAAATGGTATCCGCTTAATATCCATTATGAGCTTAGTTCTTTCAATATTACTCAGATTTTTGATTCACTTTCGGGACCAGAAAAAAAATACGATAATACGAAATTCCGCATTTTTAAGTGGGTTTCAGAAAATAATAATAATACAAAAAAGGTTGAGTGGCTTGAATATGGTACTTCAAAGGATAAGGATACTCTGTTTAACCTCAAACCTGGAAATCTTTTATGGATTAAAACTCGTGAAGCAGCTACTTTGGTTTTCAAGAATGCCAGGACATTGTCTTTAAAGAAAAACTATACAATTAAATTGCCTGCTAAATCCTGGACTGATTTTTCAGTTCCTTTTGAATTTCCAATAAAACTCGATGATGTTATTGAAACGACAGGTGGAAAAGCAGATTCTCTTGTTTTCAAGCAATGGGAAATGAATACCAATAAACCTCATAGATCTGAATATATCCGTAATCAACTCGAATATGATCCGGAAACAGAAGTGTCTGGAGAAAATAATAATGTTTATACTGTGTATAATTCAACTGATGAAGAAATTGAACTTAAATTTCCACCACTGCCTTCAGTATTATCGAAGATATCTTTGCAAAAGAAAGATGCTGCAATTGACTGGAGTGTTATTGTAAAGGGACATTCAAAAGATGAAGAGTTGAGTCAATTGTATATCGGGTGTTTCTCTAAAGGTATTAATAAAACTCTCATTCCATCGGCTCCATCGTTTGGTAACCTGAATATGAGTATTATCGAAGACAATAATTCTTACGGGATACATATTTCAGGTGGTAAATCGAATGGATTTGCCTATAGAATTAATTTTAAAAATTCTGAAGAAGCTAAACACACAATAGAATGTAAAGTAGTAGAAAAAATCAGTTCCGGTTTAAAAATACAAGTTTTCGACCCGGTTAACGGAACTATTGAAGATGCAGTTTCTGGTTTCAATGTGGATATAGATGGTGAATCGAATACCGAACGATGGTTATTAGTTGGTGACGATGCTTTTATGAGCAAATTTATTCAGACAAATCTCGGACTTAAGTTTGATCTGCTTAAAATTTATCCTAATCCATTCAAAGGCGCACTACATATCAAATTTACTGTGCCTCTGTCCGGAGTTAATCTTGTAAATTGTCAGTTGTTTGATGCCTTAGGACGTCGTATCTGGAATTTTAAGATAAACGAAATACATCCAGGTATGAATTCTTTTACATGGCAGCCGGGTCAAAAGTCAATCGGAAAACTGGCTAGTGGCACATATTTTCTAATGTTAACAGCAAAGAATGATAAAGGAAAGGCGATCGGATCTAAACAAGCGAAGATTATGTATCTTTCTCATTGATCTGGTTTTCAATTTCGCATTACATATTTAGGGGCTTAGGGCCCCTTTTTTTTCGAGTCACAGGTACTTGGGGTTTTGCTGTTAGTAAAAAAATATGCAATCCCTCTTATGTCAATTTGTTCACCCGCCCTTGTTCGGCCTGCTTATTGCTTTTTAGATTATCATAAACAAATCTCACTTGAATTTTTTACATATAAAAAGCGGTTTGTAAATAGATATAGAAGAGAAACTGTATTGAGGTATACTTATGGAGATAGAGAGAGAAAATGAACTGGAAATAAAAATTCCTATACCATCCGATGATATCCAACTTAATGGTACAATTTTTATACCTGAAAATAGTCAGGGATTGATATTGTTTGCACATGGTAGTGGAAGCAGCAGGTTTAGTCCAAGAAATCGTTTTGTCGCTCAGTATCTTAACAAAGGAGCATATGCAACCCTTTTATTTGATCTGCTAACAAGATCAGAGGAAACTTCAGATCTGATAAATGCCGGTTTGCGGTTCGATATTGAACTGCTTACAAGACGATTACAAGGTGCAACTGATTACCTTATGCAAAATCCGGATACAAAAAATTTCTCTTTGGGTTATTTTGGCGCAAGTACTGGTGCAGCAGCAGCTCTGGTTGCATCGGTAAAAGTGAATGGAATAAAAGCAGTTGTATCCCGCGGTGGAAGACCGGATCTTGCAGCACAATATTTACCCCAGGTAAAAGTGCCTGTACTATTAATAGTTGGCGGTGATGATTACCCGGTAATAGAACTCAATAAGAGGGCTTTAGAAGCTATTAACGCACCTGCTAAGGATATGCAAATAGTTACTGGGGCTACACACCTTTTTGAAGAGCCGGGAGCTTTAGATGAAGTCGCCCGTCTAGCGGTTGACTGGTTTATCAGATATGTTCATTGATTTTAGAGTGTCTTGTAAAACATTTATAATATTGATCTTAGAACTATCCGTATTCAAGGAATCATTTTTCCCCGGTGGCAATATACCTGTGAGATTCAGGTAGCCAGAATCACTTATTGCACCATGCAAATACAGATTATTCGCAATTACAGCTACTCTCCTTGCAATAAATTGCGAATGAACATTGTTGGGGCTGACTTTCGATGGCATCGCTAATACCGCTGCAAGCCGGGCAGATTCAGTTCTGCTAAGATTATGTGAGCTTTTTTTAAAATATTGTTTTGCTGCTGCTTCACAACCAAAAATATTCTTTCCCCACTGAGCATAATTTAAGTACAGTTCCAGAATTCTCTCTTTACCTAAGTAACGCTCCATTAACAAAGTATAAGCCAGTTCCTTGCCTTTCCTTTCGAAATTCCGACTATTATCAAGAAATAAGTTTTTTGCCAGTTGCTGAGTTATTGTGCTAGCTCCTCTTTTTACCTTACCGCGAGCTTTGTTGTACTCATACGCAGAAAAAATAGCTTCAAGATCAAATCCAGGATGAGTATAAAAGCCATCATCTTCAGCTGCAAGTACAGCGTTTTTAAGATATGGTGAGATGGAGTCGATTGGAATATAGGTCTGAATTAATGTATCAGAGAGCTGCTTCATTGCAAGTTCTTTTTTGTATTGTTTCATGTATGCTGTTTCTTGCGGATTAGCTGCCTTTAAGGCTTTTACCTCCCGCAATGGTTTCATCACATAATTATAGGCATAAACAATTGCCACCGTGCCGGCAATAGAGAAGGCAACTGCATAAGTTAATAAGAGGAATGCAATGGTTTTCCAGATTATATTGAAAGCTGATTTAAGTATTACAATAATTTTTTTCATAGTAAACATAGATAAGTTGCTCTGGTTTAGATTTCAATGCTCTTTTAAATGTGGGGTTGTGAGCCTTAAGTGTAAATTGAAGAAAACTGCCATTAATATAGCTTTTAATCATATTTTTTGCAAATATAAAGGTAAAAAGTCATTACGACTTTACTGCCCATCGCAATTTCGCACAGGATGATCTTGGGTTTGAATGGCGTTCATGTGGTGAAGGTCGTAAGGGTTCGCGAGCAATTTCTTTGTAAATACCGCTTCGAAATCCCTGCAGAAAAGATTTCTTTACTCTTCGGTCTTCACCAGAATGAAAAGTGAGGATGGCAACTCTCCCATCAGTTTTCAAACATAGTGGAAGAAGAGATAAGAATTGATCAAGGACGCCGTATTCATCATTGATAAAAATTCTCAACGCCTGAAAAACCCTTTGCTGAGATTTCTTTATTTCATCCTTAGATATTTCCACTGAACATTTTGAAAGAGTAGCAGAAATAACTGATGCCAATTGACGCGTGGTATCAATATCCTGTCGAGTATTATAAATGGCAGCGGCGATTTTCTTTGCATACGGCTCATCTGCATTATCAATTAGAATCTCAGTAAGAACTTCGGCACTAAGTGACTTAAGTAAAGACGATACTGGCTGGCCGCGAGATGGGTTCAGTCGCAAATCAAGCGGCCCATCGTTTTTAAAAGAGAAGCCTCTCGACGGAGTGTCAATCTGCATCGATGATACTCCAAGATCTGCCAAAATGAAGTCAAATCCTCCCCCGGTTAGCGGCAGTAATTGAGGAATGCCTGCAAAATTCATTCTGCGGATTGTCAGAGAATCATTCGAAAAGCCAAGTTTACGTAATCGGTTTTCAGTCTTTGGCAATTCGATTGGATCAACATCGATTCCAAAAAGATGCCCGCCAGGTTTGATTTTAGATAATATTACCTGTGCGTGACCTCCATATCCGATAGTTGCATCAAGACCTGTCATTCCAGGATGAAGGTGGAGAACATTTACTATTTCATCAACACATATTGGCCGGTGGGTACCCGCGGGAGTTTGTCCCCGTGCCAATACTTTGTTAATATCTGAACTGTAATTCTCACTTTGCAGTTCTTTATATTTTTCTTCAAAACGGCGCGGGTGAGTACCTTTATACCTAACACGCCGTTTCTTAACTGGATGAGAATCAGCTGAATCCATTATGCAAGTAGTTCCATCGGAAGACAAGTTGTATATGTTTTAAGGTATTGGGACAGGCGTTTAACAAAAGATTATCTTGTTACACGTTGAATTTAAAAAACATGACATCCCCATCCTGAACCACATAATCACGACCTTCAGATCGGATTTTTCCAGCAGCACGTAGAGCTACTTCAGATTTGAAAGTTTCAAGATCCGGAAGGGAATACACGTCTGCTTTAATAAAACCTTTTTCGAAATCGGAGTGTATGACACCCGCAGCTTCGGGAGCTTTTGCCCCTTTTTTAATTGTCCATGCACGGTTTTCAGTTTCTCCTGCGGTGAAGAATGTTTCTAGTCCCAGTAGTGTATAAGCAGCACGAGTCAATACCGAAAGTCCTGCTTCTTTGAGTCCAAGGTCTGTAAGAAAAAGGTTTTTGTCCTCATCTGATAATGCGACGAGCTCTTCTTCAAGTTTACCGCAGATTTTTATACATCCAGCATTTTCCTGTGAAGCAATAGATCGGACCTTTACAACAGCGTCATTATCCTCCTGAAGTGTATTGTCATCTACATTAGCTACGTAGAGTACTGGCTTCGCAGTAAGCAAATGAAGTTCTGAAAGAATTTTTAAATCAGAAGGATCCTTGAATTCTTTTCTGATTGGAATACCTTTAGAAAGTGCTTCCTGTGCTCTTTTAAAGACAGATAAACGCAAAACTGCTTCTTTGTCACCTGTTTTGGCGACTTTTTCTGTTCTTTGAACACCGCGTTCAACAGTGCCTAAATCGGTAAGCATCAGTTCGGTATCGATGATTGATATATCACGTTCAGGATTGATTGAACCCTCTACATGAACGATATCATCATTCTCAAAACAACGGACAACATGTACAACTGCATTGACATCTTTAATATGGCCAAGAAATTGATTTCCCAGACCATCTCCTTTTGATGCCCCTTTAACTAATCCGGCTATATCGACAAGTTCCATAAACGTAGGGACCACTTTTTGGGTTGGGATAAGAGATGTGATCTTGTTCAGGCGCTTATCAGGAACTGCTACAATCCCATGGTTTGGATCAATGGTACAAAAAGGGTAATTTTCCGCGGCAGCCTTGCCATTTGATAACGCGTTGAAAATAGTTGATTTACCGACATTAGGCAGCCCGATGATTCCTACTGCTAAACTCATTTATGTCCACTCTTTGTGTATGTTTATATGTAAATAGTTTTTTCAAAAATATGATCTGTAATATAACTCATCCTCATGGTGCTTGTCAGCCCTTAATTTCCTTTTAAGGATTTAGTTTATAAGTGCGATGAGAATAATTGCAGAACAAAAAAGATAGAAATCGGAAAACAGTATCTGATACATTCGGAATATGGTTCCGATTATTTAAATTTTTTCCTCTAATTAATTCGAGAATGTTAGAACAGAAAAATGCAGCTATCAAGGAACATCATTATGAGAAATAAAGTACTGAAGAGCCTGTGCAAATTGCTGGCGTTCTTTAGTGCTGATAGGTGGAGGTCCGCCGGTTTGCAAACCACATTCTCTGAGTTCGTGCAATAGATCTCGAACCGCAAGCCGGCTTCCAATATTATGCTCAGAAATAAAATTGCCACGTGAATCCAAAGCAAATGCACCTTTTTTTATGATTCGATCAGACAGGGGGATATCCGAGGTAATAACGAGATTACCTGGTAAAACGATTTCAGTGATTTTATCATCCGCTTCATTGAATGCATTTGGCACGGTTATCAGTTTAAAATTCGGGTTTGGAGGTATGCGGAAAAAACTGTTGGCCACAAGAGTAACACTGATCGAGTTCTTTTCAGCAGCTCTGAAGATAATTTCCTTTATTACTTTTGGACAAGCATCTGCGTCAATAATTATTTGCATTTAATACCAATTTTTTCGAGCTGTTTTTTGATTTGTTCTCTTTTGTCGCCCTGAATTTCTATTATAGCTGAATTGTCATTGATCTTGTATGTTCCACCGGTTCCGCAATGTTTTTTCAGGTCTTGTGCGAGATTCTTGAGAAATCCTTCATTGGGCGGCAGGCGATCGATTATGGTAACCTCTTTACCTCCGCGATGAGCTTTTTCAAGCCGAAGAACAGCACAAATTGAAGATTTATCAACAGAAGATGAAATTGATCTACACTTGCATGCTGCAATCAATTGTTTACATTGGTTACAGCGCTTATTTAGTTCTGGATTGGTTGAAAAAACCAGATCGGAATCATTTTTCATAAGTATAATCACATATGATTGTATTATGGAGTAATTTTTTTATCGCAAAGCAAAAAGCGGTTTTTTGTAATATTTACGTTTCCGCTGAAGATATGATGCGATTTCCGGTTCTTTTTCAGAGACTCTTGATGGTACATTAAAACCGGGAAAGTCTTCAAGAGAAAACTGTTTTCCAATCAGGAACTCTATCTTCTTTACATTTTTCTTTTCATCCTCAGAAACGAAAGTAAGTGCTATTCCTTTTTGTTCAGCTCTGCCGGTTCTCCCGATGCGATGAATGTAATCTTCAGCAAATGCAGGAGTGTCAAAATTGACAACACATGCAATTTTATCAATATCAATACCGCGCGCTGCAACATCAGTGGCTACAAGGACCTGAAAATCCCGCCTTTTAAATCCATCAAGTGCCCTTTGACGTTGAGATTGCGTGCGATCGGCATGCAGGGCTTCAGAAGTGATTCCTTCTCTGTGAAGGCGGCGGTTTATATGGTCCGCACCATGTTTGGTTCTGGAGAAGACAATCATCGAATCAATACTTTTTGTTAAAAGAATATGCACTAATAAGTCAAGTTTTGATGGTTGAGGAACAAAAAAGAAATGCTGTTCGACCAGTTCTGCCGGTGAAAATGGAACGCCGATTTCTATGTACGAAGGAGACTTCTGTAATTCTGAGATCAACGAACGAATTTCTCTGGACATAGTTGCAGAAAAAAGCAATGTTTGCCTGTTTTGTGGCACTCTTGATGTGATTTTTCTAACATCATTAATAAAACCCATATCATACATTCTATCTGCTTCATCCAGAACAAGTATTTCTATCTGCGATAGACTAATGCTGCGGCGTTGAAGATGGTCAAGAAGACGACCCGGAGTAGCGATTACAATATCTACCCCTTCCTTTAATGACCGTAATTGATTTTGAATACTTACCCCGCCAAAAACTGCGGTTACCTGAGTATCTGTATACGTACCATAATTACTTACAGATTCTTCAATCTGCAACGCAAGTTCACGAGTAGGGGTTAGAATCAGTGCTCGAGGAGTGCCACTCTTTCGAAACTTTGGTGGATTTTGGAGAAAGTGGCTCAAAATAGGTAATACAAAAGCGGCTGTTTTACCAGTTCCGGTCGGCGCACAACCAATTATATCCCTGCCTTCAAGAGCCATCGGGATTGCCTTTTGTTGAATTTCTGTTGGAGTACAATAACCGGATGCATAGACTCCCTGGAGAATTGGCTCAGGAAGCCCGAGAGAACTAAAACTCATACAATTCCTTTATAAGGGTTCGGTGACACGCTACTTACAGTCAAATTATGTTGTTGGATATGAACAAGTGAAAGTAATTTGGAGTGCGAGTCGATTAGATAACCTATTATTACGATTTTTAAAAGTTAATATTACATAATAAATTGAGAAATAGGGTGAGTCAAGATAAAAATTAAATGAAAGTAAGATTGTTGCCTAAGTATTATTCAAGTCCGGTGTTAATTACCCGATAATAATTAAAAAGAATCAGATATTTTGCATGGAGGCTTGTTATGAGAATCAATGCATCAACTGTTTCACTCACCTCATCACAACTTGATTATTCATATGATTCAAAGCAGGAGTATCTTAGAAAGTGGGACAACACTAAAGATGTATCTACTACAAAAAAGGTAGAGAATGGAAAACTATCATTAGAATCCTCAGTAGTAAAAGATCGATTGCAGACATCGACAAAAGCAAATAGCCCGCATATCAATTCAAAAAATAATATTCCACCTGATGATCAACAGAATGATCTTATTGACGAACTGATGGATGATTCAGTTGAAGGTTTGCGAATGAAAGTCATAAAAGATCTGGTGGAGATGTTCACAGGGAAAAAAATTAAAATTTTAGACGTGAGAAAACTCAAAAGTTCTGATAACAGAGATTTTCAAATACCAGATACGAATAATAATCCTCCTGTCAAAACAACGAGAGAACCATCAGATAGGCCGAATAGAAACCTACAGGGATGGGGAATCGATTACTTTTACAAAGAAGTACATCATTCAAATGAAGGATTTACATTCTCTGCAAAAGGAAATATCACTACAGATAAGGGTGTTGAAATAACATTTGATGCATCTTTGCAAATGAATCGTGAGAAACACTCTGAAGTGACAGTGACATTAAAAGCAGGTGATGCATTGATTGACCCGCTTGTTGTAAATTTTTCAGGAACGGGGACTGCCCTTTCAGAAACAAAATTTGATTTTGATCTTAATGCAGATGGAACAACGGAACGTATCCATGCACCTTCTGCTGGAAGTGGCTTTCTTGCTTATGATAAGAATGGAAATGGGGTTATTGACAATGGAAGTGAACTCTTTGGCCCCTCAAATGGAAACGGATTTATTGAATTAGCACAATTCGATAATGATAAAAATGGATGGATAGATGAGAATGATTCAGTTTTTTCGAAACTGAAAATATGGGAAAAAGATTCGTTTGGCAATGACCAGTTACATTCTTTGTTAGAAAAGGACATTGGTGCCCTGTACACAGGACATGGGAAAACAGACTACGATATTGTAACTAAAGATGAAATAGCGGGTCTTGTTCGTGAGACCGGATTGTGGTTAAGAGAAAGTGGCGGGACAGGGTTTCTGCAGGAAGTAGATATAGTTGTGTAACGATAGTGAATGCTTCACCACGAGCGGTTAGGATTTTTGCCATTGTGTAATTACACTATAAACGAAAATTGACAACCGCTCACCCTTCAATAAATGACTCATCACGATCAGTGATTCATAATGAAAACGAAAAAGACGACCCAGACAACCGCTCACCCTGAGCTCCCAGTCGAAGGGTGGGCACATTGTAAGAAAAATGAATTATTCGAGATGTCCAATATCGATGCTTCAATTAAGCACTAATGGTGAGCGGTTTTTAAATGCCAATTTGTTGCAAACCAGATCAAAATGTACACCCTTCGACTGGGAGCTCAGGGTGAGCGGAATTGCGTTTAGAAATTTGTGATGAACAAGAATAAGAAATGCGAATTTGATGCAAACTGTACAAAATGTATACCCTTCGACTGGGAGCTCAGGGTGAGCGGAATTGCGTTTAGAAATTTGTGATGAACAAGAATAAGAAATGCGAATTTGATGCAAACTGTACAAAATGTACACCCTTCGACTGGGAGCTCAGGGTGAGCGGAATTGCCTTTAGAAATTTGTGATAAGCAAGAACAAAGAATTTAAATTTGTTGCAAGCAGAATAAAATTGTTCACCCTTGGATTAGGAACTCAGGGTCCAATGACATTAAATATTACCGGTTCAATTTTTCTAACTCAAGCAGTCTCGCCTTAATCTCCAGACCACCACGGTATCCAACTAACTTTCCATTATTGCCGATTATTCGATGACAAGGAATGAAAATCGGGACTGGATTTCGATTGTTCGCCATTCCTACTGCTCTGACCGCCCTGGGATTTCCGGCAGAAATCGCTATCTCTTTGTAGCTTGCAGTTTCTCCATAAGAAACTTTACTTATATATCTCCAGATTGTTTGCATGAATTCTGTCCCACGGGGGGCCAGAGGTAATGTGAATGCTTTCAGTTTACCATTGAAATAAGCTTTAAGCTGATTAGATGCCTCTTTTAAAATTGGGGATTCGTAAATCTCAGCGTTCTGCGGCGGCGTGTCATTGGGAAAGAAAAGATTAGTAATTTCACCAGCTTCTTCAGCAATTCCGAATCGCCCTAAGGACAATATATAAAAATATAGCTTCATTGCGCTTGAATACTTTCTTTACTGTTAAATTCAATTGTCTCTATTAGATCCTTAAGTAAAATTCTGAAAAAAAATTGGTTGTTTAAAAAAATACTGAATAAAATTTCAAATTTCAATAGTTGATACGAGTTCAGAGTGACCTTTATTATTAAAAACAGGCGCGATGCGTATAAAATTAATTATCTAAACGATGAATACAAAATAGTAATCTCTTTATAGTTTTACCACAAGTGTGTTTTAGGACTATGATTTGAAGAGATAAAGTTAATAGATTATAGTAAACAGGGGAGGCGCTGTGGAAAAAAGTGATAACTTTGACATAATGACAAAAGTTTTTGAACAAATTATCGGTAAACTCCCTGGCAAAGCAGTAAATAACATGCAGAAAGAGATCGCAATTCTAAGGGAGCTTGTAATGGATCAGCGGCAACCATGTCTGATGATAATTGGAAGAAGAGGCGCAGGGAAAAGCTCATTACTCAATGCAATTTTTGGGGAAAAAATCGCTTCGGTCGGATCTGTGACAGCAGAAACCAGGAGCGCCAAATGGTATACCTGGAAATCCTCCCGCGGTACGCTGAATCTTCTTGACACCAGAGGTCTTGGAGACCGATCGCTTCCGGAATCTAAAAATTATCAAAATGCAACGAAAGATATTTACACTGCTATTGACAATGTCGTTCCTGATGCCCTCCTTTTTTTATGCAAAGCAAAGGAAATCGATGCCAGAATCACTGAAGACCTTGTTAATGTAAAAGACGTTCTGAAATATGTCAAAAGCAAGAAAAACTTTTTACCTCCTGTTATAGGAATTGTGACTCAGGTCGACGAGCTTGATCCGCTTTCTGAAAGAGATCCTCCATATCAAAAAAAGGAAAAAAACATTTCTATTGCTGTTAACACCCTCAAAGCTGCTTTTAAATCAGAAAGAATAGTTTCACCGGAAGTAATTCCAACCAGTTCATATACAGAATACGATGAAAAAGGAAACATCGTATATTCTAAACAATGGAACATCGATACTCTTGTAAATTATCTGATTGAAGTACTTCCACGCGAAGCAAAGATACAGTTCGCACGAATGGCAAATGTTATTTCTGCCAGGGAAAAAACCTGCCGGATTATAATACATTCCACCGCAACGTTATGTTCAGGAATCGCAGCGGTCCCTGTCCCTGTTGCTGATATTTTCCCGATTACTTCTTTGCAAATAGGGCTGATTACATCAATTGGATATGTTGCCGGACGCTCTCTGACTTTTGAAAATGCACGCGAGTTTATTGCTGCTGCAGGTGTTAATATCGGCAGTGCTTTTGTATTTCGTGAAGCTTCACGCGCTTTGGTGAAGATAATCTTTCCTGGATACGGATCAGTAATCTCAGCCGGAGTGGCGTATGCGGGTACATGGGCAATAGGTGAAGCCGCAATTGCTTATTATGTACAAGGGAAAGATATTAAACAAGCTCAGAAAGTGTTGAAGGATGTATTTGTTAAGATGGGCTCTTTGAAAAGGAACTCTGGATGAGCGGAATTGAGAATGTAAACTTGAGATAATGCAGAACAAAAAACTCATCACGAGCCTAATTTGTAATGAAAACGAAAAAGACAAACCAGACAACCGCTCATCCTGAGCTCCCAGTCGAAGGATGAACACATTGTAAGAATAATGGAATATTCGAGATGTCAAACGTTGATGCTTCAATTAAGCACTACGGGTGAGCGGAATTGGGAATGTAAACATGAGATAATGCAGAACAAAAAACTCATCACGAGCCTAATTTGTAATGAAAACGAAAAAGACAAACCAGACAGCCGCTCATCCTGAGCTCCCAGTTCGAAGGATGAACACATTGTAAGAATAATGAAATATTCGAGATGTCAAACGTTGATGCTTCAATTAAGCACTACGGGTGAGCGGAATTGGGAATGTAAACATGAGATAATGCAGAACAAAAAACTCATCACGAGCCTAATTTGTAATGAAAACGAAAAAGACAAACCAGACAGCCGCTCATCCTGAGCTCCCAGTCGAAGGATGAACACATTGTAAAAATAATGGAATATTCGAGATGTCAAATGTCGATGCTTCAATTAAGCACTACGGGTGAGCGGAATTGGGAATGTAAACATGAGATAATGCAGAACAAAAAACTCATTACGAGCCTAATTTGTAATGAAAACGAAAAAGACGAAAAAGACGAACAAGACAACCGCTCATCCTGAGCTCCCAGTCGAAGGATGAACACATTGTAAAAATAATGGAATATTCGAGATGTCAAATGTCGATGCTTCAATTAAGCACTACGGGTGAGCGGAATTGGGAATGTAAACATGAGATAATGCAGAACAAAAAACTCATTACGAGCCTAATTTGTAATGAAAACGAAAAAGACGAAAAAGACGAACAAGACAACCGCTCATCCTGAGCTCCCAGTCGAAGGATGAACACATTGTAAGAATAATGGAATATTCGAGATGTCAAATGTCGATGCTTCAATTAAGCACTACGGGTGAGCGGAATTGGGAATGTAAACATGAGATAATGCAGAACAAAAAACTCATCACGAGCCTAATTTGTAATGAAAACGAAAAAGACAAACCAGACAACCGCTCATCCTGAGCTCCCAGTCGAAGGATGAACACATTGTAAGAATAATGGAATATTCGAGATGTCAAATGTCGATGCTTCAATTAAGCACTACGGGTGAGCGGAATTGGGAATGTAAACATGAGATAATGCAGAACAAAAAACTCATCACGAGTCTAATTTGTAATGAAAACGAAAAAGACAAACCAGACAACCGCTCATCCTGAGCTCCCAGTCGAAGGATGAACACATTGTAAGAATAATGGAATATTCGAGATGTCAAACGTCAATGCTTCAATTAAGCACTACGGGTGAGCGGAGTTGCGTTTAGAAATTTGTGATGAACAAGAATAAGAAATGCGAATTTGATGCAAACTGTACAAAATGATCACCCTTCGACTGGGAGCTCAGGGTGAGCGGAATTGCGTTTAGAAATTTGTGATGAACAAAGAATAAGGAATGCGAATTTGATGCAAACTGTACAAAATGTATACCCTTCGACTGGGAGCTCAGGGTGAGCGGAATTGCGTTTAGGAATTTGTGATGAACAAGAATAAGAAATGCGAATTTGATGCAAACTGTACAAAATGTACACCCTTCGACTGGGAGCTCAGGGTGAGCGGAATTGCGTTTAGAAATTTGTGATGAACAAGAATAAGAAATGCGAATTTGATGCAAACTGTACAAAATGACCACCCTTCGACTGGGAGCTCAGGGTGAGCGGAATTGCGTTTAGAAATTTGTGATGAACAAGAATAAGAAATGCGAATTTGATGCAAACTGTACAAAATGTACACCCTTCGACTGGGAGCTCAGGGTGAGCGGAATTGCGTTTAGAAATTTGTTATAAGCAAGAACAAGAAATTGCAAATTCGGTGCAAGCCAGACAAAATGACCAACCTTCGATTAGGAACTCAGGATGAGCGAAACTTTTTGAAATGTTAATTATGGTAGACAGAAAAAGACATGGCCAAACGACCATGTCTTGAAATATCACATTCTTCACCTCGATATTCAAGATTCGTAATTTACTATTCGATATTTCTTTTTTAGCTTCTTGCATAACAATAACGAATAACGAATGTCAAATCTTGAATATCAAAAATAAAAAAAAGACATGGCCAAACGACCATGTCTTCTGAATATCACATTCTTCACTTCGATATTCAAGATTCGTAATTTACTATTCGATATTTCTTTTGTTCGCTCCGTGCATAACAATAACGAATAATGAATATCAAATCTTGAATATCAAAGTTAAAAAAAAAGACATGGCCAAACGACCATGCCTTCGGTAACATCACTTTTACAAGACAATATATTACTTGCCCAATTTTTCCTTGAATGCTTTGGTCAACTGAGGAACAACTTCATTGAGATCACCAACGATACCCAGATTTGCAATCTGGAAAATATCCGCGTTAGGATCTTTATTAATCGCAATAATATAATCTGAAGACTGCATACCGGCCATGTGCTGAACAGAACCGCTGATTCCGCATGCTATGTAAAGCTTCGGACAAACCGTCTTACCGGTCTGGCCTACCTGATGAGAATAGGGGATCCAGCCATTGTCAACAGCCGCGCGGCTTGCTCCAACCGCTCCACCGAGCACTTCAGCAAGTTCACGGAGTAATTGAAACTTTTCCGAATTTCCCATTCCGCGGCCCCCCGAAACGATAATATCCGCTTCGGAAATATTGATTGTTGATTCAACTGATTTAATAATGTCAACAATTTTTGTACGTTCAAATGTTGAAGTGTTATCAAGTGCATGTACAACAACTTCACCGGTTCTGTTTTCATTCTTGACAGCGGCTTTCATTACTTTATGGCGAACCGTTGCCATCTGCGGGCGGTGATGCGGGCAGATAATTGTTGCCATAAGATTTCCACCGAAAGCGGGGCGAGTACCAAGGAGAAGACGACGATCGGTATCTACTTCAAGTTTTGTACAATCGGCAACAAGGCCGCCGTAGACACGTGCGGCTACTTTTGGAATGAATGACCTGCCGACAGCTGTTGCTCCGGCGAGAAATATTGATGGTTTTTCCTGGTTGATAAAATCGGCGATGATTTTACAGAATGTATCATCCTGGAAATTTTTTAAATTTGGTCCATCAACATAGAAGACTTTATCAGCTCCGTATTTAATGAGCTCTTCAGCGGCTTTTTGCATATTATGGCCGGGAAGAATCGCGTAAAGCTTCTCACCAAGCTGATCAGCAAGTTTACGTCCCTCGCCAAGCATCTCATAAGAAACCCCATTTATTACTCCATCACGCTGTTCAATAAAAACGGCAATGTTTTTGTATTGGCTGATATCAACGCCATGTTCAGCGGCTTCCTTTTCAATTGAGATAGCGTTGTACTTTTTACAGGCGCCTACACACGCGGCGCACAAAGTACATTTTGCTGTGTCAATCACTGCTTTTTTGTCTACGATACTTATCGCACTAACGGCACAAGAGCGCACACAGAGGCTGCACCCTATACATTTTTCCAGATCAACTTTGATTCCCATACTATGTGCAAACCTCCTATTTTACTACGCCTAAATCGAGAATGGTTGACTTGATTTTCTCCACAAGCATCGGCACTTCACCGCTTACTTTTTCTCCGCCGGTTTTACGTTCGGGAACAAAAGAACGCAATACCTGTGTAGGGCTGCCTTTGAGACCGAGTTTGCTGCTGTCAACACTCAATGCTTTTGCATCGATGATATTTATTTTAGCAGATTTCGCCCGCATCTTTCCTTTTAATGATGCCATTCGTGGAGTATTGATCTCCTTTACTACAGTGATCAAGCCGGGTAAAGGCATTTCAACTATATCGTATCCCTCTTCCATAAGACGCTCGACTTTAATCGATGAAGAAGAGACCTCTTCAACTTTACGAACCCAGGCAACATAGGGGACATTGAGCATCTCAGCCACACCAGGGCCAACCTGAGCAGTATCGCCATCAATAGCCTGCTTACCGCAGATAATCAGATCAACAGGACCAAGAGTTTTAATTCCACTAGATATAGTATAAGAGGTCGCCCAGGTATCAGATCCGGCAAAAGCACGATCCGTAATCAGATATCCCTCATCAGCGCCCATTGCTATAGCACTGCGAAGAACATTTTCAGCTTGTGCAGGTCCCATGGTTATCACTTTTATTACTCCGCCGACCTTTTCTTTGATTCTGATCGCTTCTTCAATGGCGTATTCATCGAAGGGGTTAACTACCGCTTCAACACCATCACGGATAAGGGTACCAGTCTCAGGATTGATTTTAACCTGAGTCGTTCCAGGTACCTGCTTAATGCATACTACAATGTTCACGCTGATCCTCCTTGCGTAGAGACACGTCTTATATATTGAAATTATCTATAGTCTGCTTTGATTGTATGCAGATCTGTAAACCATTGTTACTACATTGCTTGAGGTAATAGTGCCTCTTCTTTTCCAGCTTTATCCCGATTAACGCACAATACATCCGCTGAAAAGAATATATTGTGATTTTTGGCTTATTGATCCGATTTGAAGTCAATCTGATTTCATCACCAGTGATGAAAGATCTACCTGAATGAATTCTCCAGTGGATACTGACCGCAGTCTGGATTTTTATCTCGGATCATGACTGCGAAGACCAAAATAGAGCAACAAAAATAGTTATTGATTCATTCAGTGGCAACTCAATAGATGGTCTCTATTTTCAAAAGCATTAGAGTCTGTCTTGATACTGATGTAGACTTCTTGAGCTCAGAGTATAGGGATTGGTGGATTTTCGCTTAGTCTGAGTCCTAAGTCTTCGAGTTCAGAATATACGGATTGGCTGATTTCCGCCCAGTCTGAGTCCTGAGTCATCGAGTTCAGAATATACGAATTGGCAGATTTCCGCCCAGTCTGAGTCCTAAGTCATCGAGTTCAGAATATACGAATTGGCTGATTTCCGCTCAGTCTGAGTCCTGAGTCATCGAAGGAGCGAAGACTAAGGACTGCGAAGAACCCTTCGACTCTCGGGGACTCGAGCTCAGGGTGTACGGAGGGGAGTTTTCCTGTTTCCCGATTAGACTGAGTCATGAGATTGTTTGGGTACTTCGTTTATTATTATCTATTTGGAATGGAGAACGAAATTAATACCTTTATTGTTCTTGGATGTAGAAATTTCGAGCTTAGAGTAGACGAATTGGTGGATTTCCGCTCAGTCTGAGTCCTGAGTCATCGAGTTCAGAATATACGGATTGGCAGATTTCCGCCCAGTCTGAGTCCTGAGTCATCGAAGGAGCGAAGACTAAGGACTGCGAAGAACCCTTCGACTCTCGGAGACTCGAGCTCAGTTACTACGGTTAAAGTCAATACTTTTTTTAGGTAAAATGAACATAAATTTAAACCTCAACAAGTGTGTTTATGATAGTGCTAATATGAGTTGTACTATTTTCCCTTGCTATTCTACTTTGCTTGTTTTTAGATTTAGTTCCGGAAAGAGGGGCAATGACCTCGCACGCAGGAATACTATTCCTTTGAGGCTTGCTTTCTCTTTCCTTTACTTTACATTCCTTTGCATTCCTTCTATTTTGGTTCTGTTTTTTAGAAACAGGGGCATCAAGGTCATAAGGCTGAAGCCGACGCTTGTTTTCACAAACTGTTTTTTTCAACTTTTTACTCCGCTTCTGATACATCTGATCAATTTGGGGATCAAAGGGTTTTCCAGAAGCAAGTATACCATAGATAATCCGAGCAAATTTGTGCATACAAACACCGATTGCTGCCATTGGAGCCATCTTTTTTTCAATGCAGGTTTCATAAGTTTTCTTTATCACTGGATTACAACTCAGAGCCGAAAGCACAGCCATATAAAGAAGCGCCCGTGGCTGGGAGTGGCCATGCTTGCTCATACGCGAAACAGTTCTGCCATCACCGCTTTCCTTAAAAATCGGATGAAGACCCAAGAATGCGGCGAGTTTCTTTGTATTTGTGAATCTTTTAATTGTAACTATGGTTGCAATAAGTCCAGCTGCCGAATAATCGCCGATTCCAGGTATCGAAGCAAGAAGATTGATTTCAGTTGTTTTGGTGTTATTTATAATCATCTTCTTCTGCTCTGCTATAGTGCTCTCAAGATTAAGAAGTTGCTCTGTTATTGTTTTGATTATCATGGCATCAACAGAGGTCGTACAGGATGCAACACCACTTTTCGCTTTTTCAATAAGCTCAGCAGCTCTTTGAGATGTGACATAAGGTATTTTAGCCAGAGCAGCAACCTTTACACGCGCCAGTTGTTGAGCCGTGGGATACTTACTCAGAAGCAAAAGAACCCACCTGGGGATTCCATCTTTGCAATATTTTACCAGTTCCGGATTCGATTGATACAAATGAAAACTAAGCTGGTTATCCAACTGAGTTTTTTGTTTAATAAGAAGCTGGGTCAGATTCCACTGACGGCGCATAGCTCCGAATTCGAAATCCTGTTCAAAGTTAAGCTCCTGATGAAACGCACTCAGATAATGAGCTATTACATGTGCACTGACAGCATCAGTAATAATGCGCTTTTTACAGGCTTCCCGATATCTCTTTACAGCAAGAGGATCAACACGGGTAACTTTGAGACTATATGCCTCACTAAGACGTTTGAACAACGCAAGCCAGTTGTTCTCATATCCACCAGTACTTTCCAGGCCAGCATAGATCAGAGCATCTTTATGATCCTTGTAAAACAGATCAAGAAAGTTACACAACTTCTTATGTCCCTCAGTTGTATCATCAAGCTGAAATCCGGATTCTATCCTGGTTTTACAGCTATTCAGAAGCATAAAATCACCGTACCCCTTACTCACATCACAACCGAGAAAATAATTATTCATAACTGCTGCTCCTTTAATAGGGTATGTACCCAAAAAATGGTAACCAGGAAACATCACTCTTGTAGATGCGGTCTCAAGGACCATGTTACTAAGCGACTTTTACCTGATCAGAAGGGGGAAACTGAGCTGCGGGTTCGTAACCCAAGGGTAAACCCCCCCTCAACTGCCAGGTATAAATATCAGATATGGAATGGCTTAAAAACCATGCTGAAATTGTTTGGTTACCCCTCATTAAAAAAGTTATTAACATATCAACAGTTATCAACAAAAGAAAAAAGAAACAAAAAAGAAAATTTACTAACACCACTAAATGAACATTGTATAAACAAACATACAAGGGTGTACGGAGGGAAGTTTTCCTGTTTCCCGATTAGGCTGAGTCCTGAGTCTGCGAAGAACCCTTCGACTCTCGGGGACTCGAGCTCAGGGTGTACGGTTGTGTAGATAAAACGATCGTATTTTAGAACGGGAATTCAGAACGAAAAACTAATATCCTGCCATTCAGGATCATCATTTCCGATTAGCGGAGTTGAAAATGTGGTGAAACCCGGATCGATCAACAGGATCCGCTATCCATTAAAATAAGGGATTTGAGGGCCAATATCGAGTGCACATATCTGTTTTGATGGTGCAGGAATAACTTCAGGCCTTTCGGGAATAACACCAGTATGTTTGGGAATAATATCAGTATGCTCGGGAACTATTCCAGTTATAAGCTGGAACTGTTTCAGTATGCTCGGGACAAGTTTCAGTATATGCGGGAACAAGTTCAGTACTAGCTGGAACAGGATCAGTCTTTCAAAAATACCTCCGAGATAGGGATAGACAGGGAGTATTCAGATTTTTCTGTAAATGATAGGAATTTTTTTTGCGGCGAAGGGGTAATTGTCTTTACTATATCAGCGCACGGTAAACAAATCTGATTCCTTTCAGGTAAGAGTGCGGGCTATTCGTACCGAGTACGATGAGAGTGGACGTATGGTTCGTCAGATTAATGCCGCGGGCGTATAATCATGACCTGGATACTATTAAAGAAGTCGCATGTTATTGCTGGCATTTGTGTACTGTGGTTTAGCAAACCGCTGCCTGATAAGAAAATATTCCAAAAACATTTTCTTTTCTGGCTCAGTTCGTGTGACTCTGTTCTTAATGAATATTGGTATCCATACAAGTGCATTTACTACTGAAACCCCAAGGCTGCCAAAATATCAAATCAAGCTCTGTGATGAAACAACGGAGTAATAATGAAGTCATCGGGTAGATTTTTGAAGACAGCATAATTTCTTTATGCAAAGGGCTTGAATGCAGATTGTCAGAATAATTGGGTTTGGAGATACATTTTTCATAAAAGTGGAGCGTTATCTGCGTTAGTAATTTACTTTAGAAGTTTTCCGGCCTGTTATTCAAGAATAAAGAGCAGAAATTATCATTTGTTGAAAAAACATTTGCATTCATAAAATACAACAAAGTAAATTAATCTTCCGTTTACATTTTTACTTAATGGATTTATGTATCTTTTTTATTTATAAACTGCTGTTCGTTTTTGAAAATTAACAGATTCTATTCAGATAATAGCAGTAATGACAAGTACTCTTTTTTTAACATCCGTTTTACCTGTCTGCCTTCTCTGAATTCTATCTCTTATATATTATCTGTACATTGACCGAAATCACCACATCTATTCCGGAATGGGAAACATGAAAATCTGCCCCAAAAAACTGTTATTTGCATGTTCGGCGATTCTCCTTTGCCTGAGTCTTGATAGTTTTTCAACGAATGTTCCGCCTCAGTATATCGTGTATTCTGTTGATTCTCTAAGAATAGGCGACAGAGCCGGCACTGATGGGAGCGGGTGGATCGGGTCATCAACGGTAATTAACATCGGAAGTGATGCGCGGGTAAATGGTCCGGTTTTCTCTACCGGAAATGTAAATCTTTATGACCGATGCATCGTAAATGGCAATATCACCGCCGGCGGGCTTATTAACAGAACTTTTGGGGTAGTTGTAAACGGATCTCTATCACCGAATACCCCGGTTCCCGTTTATACGATTCCCACAAAGACATTTTCAACCGGTACTCAGAATATCACAGTCCCTCTTGACAGCACCCGGGTATTTCAGGCTGGCAATTATGGTAACATTACTATATTGGAAAGAGCAACCGTTACATTCCAGAGTGGTGTTTATAATGTTAAATCACTGCGGATTGGAAATGATGTTGATTTAAGATTAGCATTTCCTGCAAACGGTACAATAGAAGTCAATTGCTCAGGGGATTTGACCTTCGGCGACAGAGTGGTAACCTCCTTTACTCAAAGTCAGAATAGTTACGCGGTTAGCTTTTATTCCGGAGGCACAAACACTGTATATCTTGGTTTTAATGGTGTTTTTTATGGTGCTTACAGTGCTCCAAACGCAAAGGTAGTGCTTCATGACCGCTCTCAATTTACCGGAACTATACATGCAAAAAAAGTGGAGTTACAGCCAAGTGTTTTCTATGAAGCGGATACTCAATCACCGAATCTCAGAATTTCGCAGCCAACCTATGGCTCATATCTATCAACGAAAACTCCCAGGGTGGTTGTAAAGTTCAGTGATAATATGGCTGGAGTTGATCTAAGCACTTTACGGATTTTTGTAAGGGGTACCGATCGGACTTCCTATTTTCAGGTAAATGGTGATTCTGCAGTATGGCAGATACCTGTGTCAATGGAACTCCCTGAAGGACAAAACACTATCACTGCGGATATCGCTGACCGCTCAGCGAATATCACCCATACAGAATGTAAATTTAAGGTTGATAGTACGCAGCCCACTATCTCTTTTTCCACTCCTCATGATGGTGATACATCAAGGGTTGATACTCCCTATGTTTCGATTGTCTACTCAGATACAGTTTCGGGGATAAAGCTTTCAACCTTTAAAGTTCTTTTAAATAGCGTAGATATTACAAATAAATTTACGCAAAGCAACAGCGGCGCTTACTACCAGATGGGGTCGTCAAATCGTTTACCCAATGGCACAAGTACGTTTAGTGCTACTGTATCGGACAGTTGCGGGAACTTAAAATCAGTAGCAGTTGCGTATACTGTATATAGAACAAATCCGGTAGTAGTGATAACATCTCCGGTTGAGGGAGCAGTTTCTAATCAGAATCCGGTTACGGTCAGATGGATGGTAAATGGTATTGAGCAGAGCACGCAGACATCTCAAACTCTAATTGAAGGCGCGAACAGTATAACGAGAACTTTTACTGATAATTATGGAAATACCGGAGCGGATACAGTACATGTCACACTCGATACGCAAGTGCCGGTAGTTGCGATTACTTCGCCAGAGGATGGTTTTATCACTAATCAGAATTCGGTAAATGTGATCTGGACTGTTGATGGGATAGAGCAAACGACGCAACTAACGCAGAACTTAACAGAAGGTGATAACACGATAATCCGTAGTTTCACCGATTCAGCAGGAAATAATGGAGCGGATACTGTACACGTTACACTCGATACGAAGGCGCCGGAAGTTGCGATTACTTCGCCAGCGGATGGGTTTATCACTAATCAAAATCAGGTAAATGTGAGCTGGACAGTGGATGGAATAGAGCAAACGACGCAACTCATACAGAACTTAACTGAAGGTGATAACTCGATTATTCGTAGCTACACCGATGTAGCAGGAAACATTGGAGAAGATACCGTACATGTCACACTTGATACACAAGTTCCGGTAGTTGCGATTACTTCGCCAGTGGATGGATTTATCACTAATCAAAATACGGTAAATGTAACTTGGACAGTTGATGGAACGTCGCAAACAACGCAACTTACGCAGACCTTAACTGAAGGTGATAATGCGATTATACGTAGTTACACTGATGCCGCAGGGAATACCGATGCCGATACCGTACACGTTACACTCGATACGCAAGTGCCAGTAGTCGCAATTACTTCACCAGCAAATGGATTTATTACTAATCAAAATCCGGTAAATGTGACCTGGACAGTGGATGGGATAGCACAAACGACGCAACTCATACAGAACTTAACAGAAGGTGATAATGCGATAATTCGTAGTTATACCGATGCAGCGGGAAATATTGGAGCTGATACAGTACACGTCACGCTCGATACGCAGGCGTCGGTGGTTGCGATTACTTCACCAGTCGATGGATTTATTACCAATCAGAATCCGGTAAATGTGACCTGGACACTTGATGGGATAGCACAAATGACGCAACTCATACAGAACTTAACTGAAGGTGATAACTCGATAATTCGTAGCTACACGGATGCCGCAGGGAATACCGATGCCGATACCGTACACGTTACACTCGATACGCAAGCGCCAGTAGTTGCGATTACTTCGCCATTGGATGGATTTATCACTAATCAAAATACGGTAAATGTGACCTGGACTGTTGATGTAATAACGCAAACTACACAACTTACGCAGACATTAACAGAAGGTGATAACGCGATTATCCGTAGCTATACCGATGCAGCAGGAAATATTGGCGCTGATACAATATATGTTGTATACAATGCTTCAACTCCATCACCAGTTAAAATCACCTGGCCGTATGATAGCTTTATAACAAATCAATGGACTCTGAATATCGAATGGAAAATAAATGGGGAAACACAATCAGAACTTATAAGTGAAGACCTTATTGAAGGTAATAATATAATAAGGAGAAGCTATACTGATACTAATGGAGTAATATGGTACGATTCAGTGCATGTTGTACTTGATATATTACCACCTGAATTTGAGATACAGGTACAACCAGAACCGATAATGATACCTGGTGAGGGATCAACAATTAAAGTAAAATGGTGTGATAACATTTCTGAAATTTCCCATACGTCATTTAAAGCATATTTGAATGGAATCGATATAACTTCACGATTTACTTATATGCGGGATTCAGCATTATATCAAATAAATACGTTTGATCCCTTAACTTATGGATGGAATGAACTCTATACCTCGATATCCGACAGTGCAGGAAATGTGGGTTATTATTGGTATTATATCTCCTGTGAAAACCCTGTTAAGCCAGTCGTCACAATCATATCTCCTCAAAGAGGGGTGACTTTCCGGGAAAATAGTATATCAGTAAAGTGGAGCATAAATGGTGTTATTCAGGATTATGATACAACTGAGCATTTATATGAGGGTTGGAATACCATATACAGATATGCTTATATTGATGGCGGTTGGGGGTATGATACTTTAAGTGTATTTCTGGATACTCATCTGCCATCAGTTAAAATCGTTTCACCTTATGATGGCTTTAAAACTAAAGATAAAATTTCAAAAGTAGAATGGCTTGTAGATAACATTCCACAGAATACACAAACTACAGAAACCTTGACTGTCGATGGTATAAATACAATTGTGCGTAGTTATACCAATAATTATGGTGAAATGTATAGTGATTCAATTTCGGTTATGCTTGATACACAGAAACCATTGCTTTCTTTTATACCATCAGGTTCTATAGAATCAGTGATTGATACACCAGAAATTATTCTTAGGTGGTCTGATTTAACTTCAGGTGTGGATCTGCAATCTTTAAGAATATTCCTTAATAATAAGGAAGTCACGAGTAAATTCAGCATCGGTTCTGATTCAGCAATCTGGCAGATCAGGAAATCAGAATCCCTTTCACTAGGACTCAACAAGTTCAATGCCAGTATATCTGATAGTGCAGGAAATATTGGTGCTATAAACCTTACTGTAACTGTTCAAAGTGAAAATCCAGTAGTCAAAATCATCTACCCGATAGATGGTGCAAAAATCAATAGTAACCCTGTAAAAGTTGTTTGGACAATTGATAATGTTACACAAACCAGTCAATTGAGTGAATCACTGGCCGAGGGCGAAAATCTAATTATTAGAAGGCATTTATCAGGCAGTGGTGAATTAAGTGCTGATACAGTACATGTCACATACCATCAGAATATACGGGGAGTAATGGTAAATGGCCAGATTATTAATGGAATGACTTTAGAACCAATAAGTGGTGCGACCGTATCGATTGCTGATAATGGTATATCAACAATTACGAATAGTGAAGGATACTATAGCTTCCCAACAGGTAGATTTGATGTATTACGGGTGAAAGTGGAGCATGCGGGTTTTACATCTGCCATGCGGTTGATTAGTGCAGATACTGCGGTCGATTTAAAGTTAGATCCGATCATGATAATTCCGCTTAACACTGAGACCGTGGCAGTGAGTTCTGGTATAGATACTTCATTTATGCTGCATTCAAATGGTGTTGAGTTCGATATTCCGCATACAGCATTGAACGAGAAGACAAGTATTTCTGCTACAATATATTCTGATATTGATCAATTGCCAAATGTTCAACCTGAAATGGATCTTTTTCTATTTTGTGTAGATCTCAAGCCAAATGGAGCAACGTTTACTGATTCAATAACTGTTCGTGTACCTAATCTTAATAGGCTCTCTGCTCGAGCACCTGTTCCAATTACCTATTTTAATGAGCAAACAGCACTCTGGGATCCAGCAGGAACAGGGTATGTTACTGAAGATGGTAATAGTATTGAATTCAAAGTAATTCATTTTAGTACATACCATGGAAATGAGCATAGTAATAAAGATCTCGATGATGATGACCATGAAGATGAAGATACTCCAAACGACGATGCAGATACAAAGAATGAAAACGAAGAATGCCCTGTTAATTCAGGTGCATCAGAAGTTACATTAAAGACTGGAGATTTGAGTCTTGATTATGTTATACCAGGAGGAAAAGCCTTTACAGATATAGATGTAAAACTTGTCTACTGGAGTGCAGCTGCAAATCCTCGTTCTGTATTTACATATGGGTCATCATATATTCCGATGACTCCAACATATATGGCTTGGAATATCTATGTTCCGGGCATTTCGAAAACATGGGGATTTTATGGTCCCGATGCTCCTTATAATTTATCATTTATCTTAATGCGTGATTCGGTTAACATATTGGAAACAGGACTTTATCCGTATGGATATATTGCTTCTGATATTCTAAACCCTGGCAGTTACCGATATCGATCAGATCTACCTGAAAATAGATATCTCTATACAATGACGGGTATTCAGAGGAATACTTATTACTATGGCTTTAAAACTATTATCAATAGAGAGAATAGCCCCTATGGTTCTGGATGGAGTATTGAGGGTGTCAATGAGTTGGTTAAAAGCAAGACAAAACTTGCATCATTTAACTGGCTTGGAAGTGCATACCGCTCAAAAGAAACCGGACTACCAATCTCATGTGAAACAGGTGATACAATCAGAGATCACCGGCCATATGCGACAGGGTTAGGTGAAACAAAAGGTAGTCTTTGGGATTCACATATAAGCATTATAGGTTCCGGACTTCAGGGAAAGATTTTCTGGTACAATCGCACTCTTGACAGATATATCAGCGCAAATGATGTAAATGACTACATTACTCTTTCTAATAATGAATGGATAAGGAATTTATCAAATGGAGCGAAAGAGACCTATGATACAAATGGACTTTTGTTATCAAAAACTGATCTGGATAACAATACCACGATCTATTCCTATTATTCTGGCAGCAGGCTTTTACATAAAATTACTGATATTAAATCGGGTAAGTTTACTGAACTATTTTATTCTGAAGGAAAACTGTCAGGGATAACAGACCAGTACGGACGGATAACTTCTATCCAGATCGATGAGGCTGGTGATTTGAAAACTATTACAACTCCTGATAATATTCCAGTCCGGCAATTCGCTTATGACAAACACCGGACAATAACAAAAAAACTTAGCACTGGCGCTTTTAGCTCTTACAGCTATAACAAGTTCGGATCTATTGTACAAACCAAATCTCCATCTGGTCTGATAACCAATTATAAACGCAGTTCTGATAACGGGATTGTAAATGACCTTCCTGAAAGTAAAAGAGATGTTAGAATCGATTATTTTTACTTCCTTAGAGGTGGCGGCACAAGGACAATGGGAAATCTTGTTTTTACTGATACCACAGTTAAATGTTCAACAACAATATATTATAGATCATATATGCCTGCTTATAAACTTTCGGCAGCTGATGATAAATATTCTTTCAGTGATAATCTAGGTGGAGGTAAAGAGTATACTTTTGATTCTTACGGCAGATTACTTTCTGAAGTAAATTCAGGAATAGTGAAAACATTATATGAATACAACAATTCTTCGTGCAACTGTGGTTCTGCATCAACCGTTACGTATCCAAATGGTTTGATTATTAAAAAGATGTTCGATGATGAAAACAATCTTATCAGGCAAAATAATCTGGCGACAGGTGACAGTACCCTGTATAATTATGTAAAAATTAAGGGCGTCAATTATATAAGTTCAATAACGAATGCACTCGGCCAGAGTACTTCTTTTGAATATGATACACTTGGACATATTACTCGCATCTTAAAACCGGGTAATGATACTTTTGAAATCGCATATCAAAGTAATTTACCTACCGAAATTAAAGATCCTCTTAACAGAGTAACGCGCACAGTGTACGATTCGCTCGGCCGTGTCATTTACAGTATAACACCTTCAAATGATACGACAACATACTCATATGATTCGCGTGGAAATCTGAACCGTATCATTTCACCAGACAATAGATCGACTGTCTATACATATGATATCATGGACCGTTTGCTGACCGAAACAAATCCCGCACAAGACGTGACTCGATATACATATGATAATTATGGTCTCCTTGATACGCTTATTGATCCCAAAGGCAATCGCACATACTTCTCATATGATTCGATAGGAAATTTGATCAAATCGACTAATCACCTTGGAATATCTAAACAATATAGTTATAACGAACATTCTGCTCTTATTACCTACATTAATGGACGGAACCAGAGTATCAATTACAAATACAATGTATTGGGCAATCTTATTGAGAAAGTAACGGGAGATTCAGTATTCGCCCGTTTTGGTTATGACAACGCCGGGAATATGACATTTGCCCAAAACAAATCACATACGGTCAATCGCACCTTTGATACTGCAGGGCGAATAGTGAAAGAAAATATTACTCGTGTATTGATGAAGGATACAATAACCGATGATCTGATTATTGGCTCGGATGATTTTTCACGAGATTATACAGATATTGTTATTAATAGAGCAAATGTGATTGTTGACGGAACGCATCATTTCAAAAGTATTAGACTCGTAAACGGTGCGGCAATATCACATTTACCTACCGATGCTGCTACAATCCATAAGATGAACATAACTGCTTCAGATTCAATTGTCATTGACAATACATCATCCATTAATGTCGATGGCAAGGGATATCCTGGAGGAAATCGTGATGGGAACACATCAAATATTGGAATAACAAATTATGGAACAACTATCAGTGGCTCGAATGCAGGCTCTGGCGGAAGCCATGGTGGACGCGGCAGCCCTTTTATTTTCGATTGGGGCATGCAAAATACAGTAATAGGTTTTGCTGCACATTGCTATGATAATTATCTCTGGCCAATTTTGCCCGGTGGTGGTGGCGGTACTAATGGGAATGCCGGTTTTAATGGAGGCGGAGTAATTTACTTAGGAGCTCCACGAATCGTTCTTAACGGAACTGTATCCGCAAATGGAGAATCATGTGCAAATGATAACGGAGGTGCTGGAGCTGGCGGAAGTATTATCATCGATGCTACAGTAATAGATGGGGCTGGCTATATCAGCGCCAATGGTGGAAATGGTCTGGAGGGAGTTGAAATGCCTGAAGGCGGTGGTGGCGGCAGAATCGTACTACGGTATTCTCTGTCCAGTTCTGTTGATGTCTCCGCTTATGGTGGTTCTTTTGGGGGTGAAAGCGGATCTATTGTGTACATGGACAAGCAGAATAAGATCAATTCTCAAAAAATGGGTAGCATAACTTTCAGTGATGATTCATTAAATATTGATGCAGATAACCAGGTATATGAGTATAAAGATGTTATCGTCAACGGCAGTAAAGTGGTTATAAATGGAAAACACCAGTTCAATAGTTTGCGGCTCGTTAATGGGGCTGTACTATCACATGATAACATCAAAGATACTTCTGATAGAGGAATAGTGCTTGAAATTAAAGAATCCCTGTCTATTGATAGTTCCAGTATGATTGATGTCACTGGAAAGGGATATGCTGGTGCCCATGATTCGGTACCTGCATTAACACGAAAATTTGTAAAGGGCGCATTAGGTAAAAGTGGCGGAAGTTATGGAGGTAAAGGTGGAGAAGTCGACAGTACTACCAATAACCCATATGGCAGTCCGTCAATGCCACTTGATTTTGGCAGCGGAGGTGGAAAAGGTTCTGCAGATTCTTCACGAGGTGGCAATGGCGGAGGTATAGTGTATATCAAAGCGTCAAATATTTTTCTCAATGGGCAGATTATTGCTAATGGCGAAAATTCAAACGATGGAGGTGCTGGAAGCGGCGGCTCAATTACAATAGAAAGTTCTACAATTAATGGTAAAGGTACTCTGAGTGTAACTGGTGGCAGCAGCAGGAACGGTGGTGGAGGCAGCGGTGGAAGAGTCGCTCTTTACGGCAATTATTCAAGGTTTAATGTTGATGATGCTATTTACTTTAGCGGAGGATTTGGAGCAAAATTAGGTGGTTCCGGTACTGTTTACTTTGGTGATAATGGTCTTTATGCAGATCCTCTGAATGCACGATATGTATTTAAGAATGTATCAATTTCAATTGACTCAATAACCGATTCTATTGTCAAAAATGTTCCCTTGTTATTTGATAATTCAACTGTTACTATTGATGGCCATTGTACATTAAAATCCATTGTGTTAAGAAAAGGTTCTGTAATTACTCATAATCAGGGGGCTTCCGGTCTTTTCCTAACTACGGAATTTTTATCGATTGATAATTCCAGCTCTATCGATGTATCTGGAAAGGGGTACCCAGGAGACCGATTTGTTAACGACGCATGGACTGGAGCGCGAACAGTTGGAAATATTATCGGAAGTACAAATGGCGCAGGAGGAAGTTACGGTGGACTCGGATACGGTACAGGTGCAAATCCGATTTATGGAGATCCAATAAACCCTAATGAATTAGGTAGTGGTGGTTCAACCGATAGAATATATACAGATGTTCAAGGCGGAGATGGTGGTGGTTTAGTGAAGATCTCTACAAAACGATTAGATATAGACGGCTCGATTTTGGCCAATGGAACGAATACCAATAGTTATTGGGGCTATGGTGGCGGAAGTGGTGGCGGTATATCGATTACTGCAGATAGCATTACTGGAAATGGCATTATCAATGCCAATGCAGAAAAAGGTGGCGGAGGTAGAATCGCGATAGTAGCGCGTCACGTATTTACATTGAATAGTGAGAATGTTGCGGCTGTAAGTAATAGTTACGGACAGAATGGAACAGTTTTTATTGATCACCCTGAAAATGATAGCTTGCGAACAGTGCAGTTTATTGCACATAGTGATCAAAATGGTACGGGATTAGTAATAAGTAATTCGACTTATAATAGTTATTCTTTAAAAATCAGAGGAAATCTTACTATAAACGGTGATCATTCCTACCGGGCATTATACGCAATAAATGCAAAAATATGCTTTAATGGTAATTCATTTGTCGATACGATCATAACAAACAACAGTACCATTACTTTTAATGATACTATAAATAGTAAATCGATGGAATTTTTAAATAACACAATTATTACTCATCGTGGCGCGGATACTGCTCATGAGTATCGGTTGACCTTGATCACCGATAATATTCTGATTGACAGTACCTCAAAAATCGACGTTAATGGCAAAGGGTATCTTGGGGATCGTTATATAAACGGAGCCTGGACGGGAGCCAGGACATTAGGGAATGCGATTGGAAGTATTAATGGTGCAGCAGGCAGTTATGGAGGAAGAGGATATGGAGCAGGTTCAAATTTGACCTATGGTGACCCATTCAATCCCAACGAACCTGGTAGTGGAGGTTCTTGCGGCAGAAGCTATACAACATATTACGGCGGCAGCGGTGGAGGTTTAGTCCGAATAGCCGCAAATAAATTAACATTGAATGGAATAATACAAGCTGATGGCCAAAATTATACTGATTTTTATTATGGTACTGGTAGTGGTGGTGGAGTACTTATAGTAGCTGATAGTATTATAGGAATCGGCTCAATAAGTGCCAGCTCACCACAATATGGTGGAGGGGGACGGGTTGCTGTCTATGCAAGGGGCTACTATGCATTCAATAGCGCAAATGTAAAAGCAAACTGTGCTAATCCCAGTTATGGCCAGAGGGGAAGCGTTATTATTGTTCCACCAGCAAGTGACAGTATGCTTGTCATGAACAATGCTTCAAATGTAAGCAGAACAGATTCGATAGGAATAGTAATAAGTGACACTGCCTATGATGGATATGCACTAAAGATAAATGGAAATGGATTGGCAATTAGTGGTGATCATCACTACCGGTCATTACATGCGGCAAATTCTAATATCAGCATCAACGGTAATGCAACGATCGATACCATTATTACCAACAACAGCAAAATTACTTTCAACGGAAAGACACAGAGCAGAACGATTACATTCACGAATAGTATTGTCGAAGGAAATGACAGCATCATTTCAAGTGGATCGATAACCGCTTTAACTAATACGACATTCACTCATCGTGGCGCGGATACTGCTCATGAGTATCGGTTGACCTTGATCACCGATAATATTCTGATTGACAGTACCTCAAAAATCGACGTTAATGGCAAAGGGTATCTTGGGGATCGTTATATAAACGGAGCCTGGACGGGAGCCAGGACATTAGGGAATGCGATTGGAAGTATTAATGGTGCAGCAGGCAGTTATGGAGGAAGAGGATATGGAGCAGGTTCAAATTTGACCTATGGTGACCCATTCAATCCCAACGAACCTGGTAGTGGAGGTTCTTGCGGCAGAAGCTATACAACATATTACGGCGGCAGCGGTGGAGGTTTAGTTCGGATAACCGCAAATAAATTAACATTGAATGGAATAATACAAGCTGATGGCCAAAATTATACTGATTTTTATTATGGTACTGGTAGTGGTGGTGGAGTACTTATAGTAGCTGATAGTATTATAGGAATCGGCTCAATAAGTGCCAGCTCACCACAATATGGTGGAGGGGGACGGGTTGCTGTCTATGCGAGGGGCTACTATGCATTCAATAGCGCAAATGTAAAAGCAAACTGTGCTAATCCCAGTTATGGCCAGAGGGGAAGCGTTATTATTGTTCCACCAGCAAGTGACAGTATGCTTGTCATGAACAATGCTTCAAATGTAAGCAGAACAGATTCGATAGGAATAGTAATAAGTGACACTGCCTATGATGGATATGCACTAAAGATAAATGGAAATGGATTGGCAATTAGTGGTGATCATCACTACCGGTCATTACATGCGGCAAATTCTAATATCAGCATCAACGGTAATGCAACGATCGATACCATTATTACCAACAACAGCAAAATTACTTTCAACGGAAAGACACAGAGCAGAACGATTACATTCACGAATAGTATTGTCGAAGGAAATGACAGCATCATTTCAAGTGGATCGATAACCGCTTTAACTAATACGACATTCACTCATCGTGGCGCGGATACTGCTCATGAGTATCGGTTGACCTTGATCACCGATAATATTCTGATTGACAGTACCTCAAAAATCGACGTTAATGGCAAAGGGTATCTTGGGGATCGTTATATAAACGGAGCCTGGACGGGAGCCAGGACATTAGGGAATGCGATTGGAAGTATTAATGGTGCAGCAGGCAGTTATGGAGGAAGAGGATATGGAGCAGGTTCAAATTTGACCTATGGTGACCCATTCAATCCCAACGAACCTGGTAGTGGAGGTTCTTGCGGCAGAAGCTATACAACATATTACGGCGGCAGCGGTGGAGGTTTAGTTCGGATAACCGCAAATAAATTAACATTGAATGGAATAATACAAGCTGATGGCCAAAATTATACTGATTTTTATTATGGTACTGGTAGTGGTGGTGGAGTACTTATAGTAGCTGATAGTATTATAGGAATCGGCTCAATAAGTGCCAGCTCACCACAATATGGTGGAGGGGGACGGGTTGCTGTCTATGCAAGGGGCTACTATGCATTCAATAGCGCAAATGTAAAAGCAAACTGTGCTAATCCCAGTTATGGCCAGAGGGGAAGCGTTATTATTGTTCCACCAGCAAGTGACAGTATGCTTGTCATGAACAATGCTTCAAATGTAAGCAGAACAGATTCGATAGGAATAGTAATAAGTGACACTGCCTATGATGGATATGCACTAAAGATAAATGGAAATGGATTGGCAATTAGTGGTGATCATCACTACCGGTCATTACATGCGGCAAATTCTAATATCAGCATCAACGGTAATGCAACGATCGATACCATTATTACCAACAACAGCAAAATTACTTTCAACGGAAAGACACAGAGCAGAACGATTACATTCACGAATAGTATTGTCGAAGGAAATGACAGCATCATTTCAAGTGGATCGATAACCGCTTTAACTAATACGACATTCACTCATCGTGGCGCGGATACTGCTCATGAGTATCGGTTGACCTTGATCACCGATAATATTCTGATTGACAGTACCTCAAAAATCGACGTTAATGGCAAAGGGTATCTTGGGGATCGTTATATAAACGGAGCCTGGACGGGAGCCAGGACATTAGGGAATGCGATTGGAAGTATTAATGGTGCAGCAGGCAGTTATGGAGGAAGAGGATATGGAGCAGGATCAAACCCGACCTATGGAGATCCATTTAATCCCAACGAACCTGGCAGTGGAGGTTCTTGTGGCAGAAGTTATACAACATATTACGGCGGCAGCGGTGGAGGTTTAGTCCGGATAACCGCAAATAAATTTACATTGAATGGAATAATACAAGCTGATGGTCAAAATTATGCTGATTTTTATTATGGTACTGGTAGTGGTGGTGGAGTACTTATAGTAGCCGATAGTATTATAGGAATCGGCTCAATAAGTGCCAGTTCACCACAATATGGTGGAGGGGGACGGGTTGCTGTCTTTGCAAGGGATTACTATGCATTCAATAGCGCAAATGTAAAAGCAAACTGTGCTAATCCCAGTTATGGCCAGAGGGGAAGCGTTATTATTGTTCCACCAGCAAGTGACAGTATGCTTGTCATGAACAATGCTTTAAATGTAAGCAGAACAGATTCGATAGGAATAGTAATAAGTGACACCGCCTACGATGGATATGCACTAAAGATAAATGGAAATGGATTGGCAATTAATGGCGATCATCATTACCGTTCATTACATGCGACAAATTCCAATATCAGCATCAACGGTAATGCAACGATAGACACCATTATCACCAACAATAGCAAAATTACTTTCAACGGAAAAACACAGAGCAGAACGATTACATTCACGAATAGTATTGTCGAAGGAAATGACAGCATCATTTCAAGTGGGTCGATAACCGCTTTAACTAATACGACATTCACTCACCGCGGCGCGGATACTGCTCATGATTATCGGTTGACCTTGATCACCGATAATCTTCTGATTGACAGTACTTCAAAGATCGATGTCAATGGCAAAGGGTATCTTGGGGATCGTTATATAAACGGAGCCTGGACGGGAGCCCGGACATTAGGTAATGCGATTGGAAGTGTAAATACTGCAGCAGGCAGTTATGGAGGAAGAGGATATGGAGCAGGATCAAACCCGACCTATGGAGATCCATTTAATCCCAACGAACCTGGCAGTGGAGGTTCTTGTGGCAGAAGCTATACAACATATTACGGCGGCAGCGGTGGAGGTTTAGTCCGAATAGCCGCAAATAAATTTACATTGAATGGAATAATTCAAGCTGATGGTCAGCAGCAGGTTGATATTTATAATACTACTGGCAGTGGTGGTGGAGTTTTTATAGTAACTGATTCTGTAAATGGATCAGGATCTATAAGCGCAAATTCTCCTTCATACGGAGGAGGCGGGCGCATTGCCATCACTACAAAGCATTACTGCGGATTGGAAATTTCTAAAATAAGAGTAAATGGCTACCAACCAGGTTCTATTCAGATATATACAAGCGATATAATACAGGAAGTTTTCCCCGATATAAACCAATTTGCTGTTGTATCTGATCAGCAAATAATCATAAACAATGATCAGACGAATATTCAATCTGATTTAAATCTCAGTAATGGTGCATTTACAACATTTGCTATGTCAGATACCGGGAAAAATATTAATCTGCGCGGAAACAGTACCCTTGAGTTTACCGGTAAAGCACGAATCAAAAATCTTACCATCAACGAACTCTCAACTGTCGTGATGAATCACGATACACTTTTCGCGGATACAATCAGGATTATTAATGGAAAAATCACTCATAATTCGCTTGTAAATCCGAATGGAACAATAAAACCCCGATTTACGAAAGTCACTTTGGATGCAAAGACAATTATCATTGATAGCCTTGGCTCAATTGATGCTGCTGGCAAAGGGTATGCGGCTGGATTAACAATTAATGGCGCATTAACAACATCCAATGTGCGGACACCTGATATCGCTGGAACTCACGCGGGAAGAGGCGGAAAAGCGACAAGCTTACAGTATGGTAATTATAGTACTCCTGAATTACCCGGTTCTGGCGGTGGAATACAGAGTGCTGGTGCGGAAGGCGGCGGTATCATTTGCATAAATGCTGAAAAAGTGATTAACAAAGGATTGATTTCCGCTAATGGATTGAATGCAGTTCAGGATGTTGGTTCTGGTGCTGGTGGAAGTATCTGGATTACTGCTGATAATATTACTGGTACCGGGTCGATTATAGCGAATGGTGGAACAGCAAGTACTCTTGCTCAGGCAGGAGGCGGGGGGAGAATCGCGCTTCATACAAAGACAATCGATCAGATAATCCTTCAAAACAGTTCCGCAAGCGGAGCCAGTGCGGGTACTATTTACGTGAAAACGCTTAACAGTGTCCATGGTAATCTGATTCTTGATAACAAGAATGTAGTAAGTGAAGACAGTTCATCGATGATTGCAGCACTCGGTTCGGGGACGATATTCAGGATTGTAAAAGATACTGTTATTTGCGATACTTGTCGTTTTCCAGTGTATATGGCAAACACTGAAAGCTCTGAGAAACTACCTGGATTGCATGCGGTGACATTTGAAATTGCCAGTTCAGATAGCGCGGATTTGAAACGGCAATTTACAGTGCTTTGGAATGACAGCACAAGATTAGTTCTTGATACTGCCATCAGTGGTTCATTATTGAATCTGTTCAAAGCAGGTGATAAAGTAAATGGAGTGATAAATCTCGATACGTTAATAATTATCAACGGAGCGCGTGCATTTACACCTGATTCATTGTATTATAGGTATCTGGAGTTAAGGGATGGAAAATTGAGCGATCCTGTACACCATGAGCAGACAGGTTTTCTTGATATGAATTTCCCGGCTGATACAATAAAGGAAAAGAGCGCATCAGTAACAGGCGCAGATCCGCTAAAGAAAAGCACTACTCAATCTGCCAGCGAAAAGGCAAAGCCAGTACAGGTCGCCTGTGCGGCTGGTGATCCTGTTTATTCATACGATGTCATCTCACGTGTGACAACGATGACCTCTCCTGCCGGAATAACACAATACATTTATGATACGATAACTGGCGCGCTATCAAAGATTATCAGTCCGGAAGGAAAAGAGTTTACCTACAACTATACTCATGGACAGATCGATTCTCTCGGCTTGCCAAATGGCATAATAGCATCATATCAGTTCAACCAGAATGGAAGTCTGACAGGATTGCATTATGACCGGAATGGTACCAATGTAAAACATTATGATTACAGATACGATAAGAACGAGATGCGCACCAGTATGACCGATAACGATGGAACACATAATTATACTTACGATCCACTTTATCAGATCCTCAATGCAACGCATCCTTCCGTAAAGAACCCGCTGGAACAGTTTGCTTACGATGCTGCAGGAAACTGGCTCAATGATAACAGAGTGCATAACGAACTTAACCAGCTTCTTGAGGATGACAGCTGCTATTACCGGTACGATCTTGACGGGAACATGACTGAAAAGATATCCAAAGCTACAAATGATACAATCCATTTTGTCTGGGATATCGAGAATAAACTTACCGAGGTTCGTAAACCAGGATTACTGGTCAAATATGAATACGATGCAATCGGAAGAAGAGTCTCTAAAGAGGTAAACGGTTTCGTAACACAGTTACGGTATGATGGTGAAGATATGATTCTTGAGATGGACAGCCAAGATTCTCTGATAGCAAATTACACCTTCGGTCCTGGAATAGATGATCCGCTTATGATGCATCGCGATAGTAACAATTACTATTACGTGAAGGATGGATTAGGTTCTGTTACGGCTTTGACTGATGGCACTGGAAATACTGTAAAAGAATACAAATACGGTGTGTTTGGGATAATTACCGATGAGAGTGGTGATAGTACGCTGTGGAACCCATTTACGTATACAAGCCGGGAGTGGGAGAAGGAGCTGGGGACCTATTTTTATAGAGCAAGATACTATGATCCGGAGATGGGGAGGTTTTTGAGTGAGGATCCAATTGGGTTTGGGGGTGGTGATATTAATATCTATCGATATGTATATAATTCTTCCACTAACTATAGCGATCCTTTTGGTTACAAAGTGAAATTCGGCGGGAGCCCAACTTTTCAAGAAAAGATCAAACAAGTTTATAATAAAGTAAAAAGCACGAAACATGGTAATGCAATGTGTGAAATTTTAGAAAAAAGAAAAGAAACATATCGAATTGATCAAGATTGGGAAGATGCTAAATATTACCCTAGAGAAAAAACTATTAGAATTGATCTAAATTGGCACCCAGAAGTTGAAATTGAGGGTGGATATAAGAAATCATCCTCCGAAGGACTCCTTGCACATGAATTAGGCCATGCATTTGGTGAAATGGATGAGGATGTGAATTTCAGAACCAATGAAAACCCTGTTACCACAGAATTGGGTGAAAAGCCAAGAACTATATATGAAAGTGATAGGCAATGATGAAACAAATTATTTCAATAATTTTACTATTAATAACTGTTGTAGTTTTTTTTAACTGTATGGCAATATCAAGGGATAGTAGGCCAAGTGGATATCAAATGCAAATATATTATCTGCCATTTGAAGTAAGAACATTCTTACCTGTGAACATTAATAAAATCGAAATTGCTGGTAAGTTAAATAAGATTGTAATGAATAAAAGCGCTATCTATAGAATAAAACAATTATTAATTCCTATTACTACAACTCAATTTAACCATAATATGGTACGTGCCAAGTTAATTATACCCGAAAATATTTATTATGTTGATGAGAAAGGATATACCGTCGATACTAGTGGAAATAATTACCAGGTTGATGCCGACTTGTTTGAAAAAGAAATGAAAAAGATTTTCAGATTTCATAAATACAAATAAGGTATGTTTTTGTAAATGATGATGAGATACACATGATTATACCTATGATTGCATCTGTCATTTCAAACGCATCCTTCCGTAAAGAACCCGCTGGAACAGTTTGCTTACGATGCTGCAGGAAACTGGCTCAATGATAACAGAGTGCATAACGAACTGAATCAGCTTCTTGAGGATGACAGTTGCTACTACCGGTATGATCTTGATGGAAACATGACTGAAAAGATATCCCAAGCTACAAATGATACAATCCATTTTGTCTGGGATATCGAGAATAAACTTACCGAGGTTCGTAAACCAGGATTACTGGTCAAATATGAATACGATGCAATCGGAAGAAGAGTCTCTAAAGAGGTAAACGGTTTCGTAACACAGTTACGGTATGATGGTGAAGATATGATTCTTGAGATGGACAGCCAAGATTCTCTGATAGCAAATTACACCTTCGGTCCTGGAATAGATGATCCGCTTATGATGCATCGCGATAGTAACAATTACTATTACGTGAAGGATGGATTAGGTTCTGTTACGGCTTTGACTGATGGCACTGGAAATACTGTAAAAGAATACAAATACGGTGTGTTTGGGATAATTACCGATGAGAGTGGTGATAGTACGCTGTGGAACCCATTTACGTATACAAGCCGGGAGTGGGAGAAGGAGCTGGGGACCTATTTTTATAGAGCAAGATACTATGATCCGGAGATGGGGAGGTTTTTGAGTGAGGATCCAATTGGGTTAGGTGGGGGTAATGTGAATTTTTATTGTTATGTGTATAATTCACCTGTTAAATTCATCGACCCTTCAGGGTTAGATGGAATTGTAATTTATTCACAAAGTGGTGGTAAAATAACAGTGATCAATGAAAACGGAGATGTTATTGCTACTAGTACTGGCTATTCTGGTAAAGGTGCTGGAAAGAATAATTCTGAAATGCAGGATATTAAAAATGTTGGTCCAATCCCAGAAGGCGCTTGGGATATTGAGCCTGGCTCAACTAATAGTAAAGGGCCAAATACCCTTAAGTTGACACCAGATGAAAGTACTGAAACATTTGATAGATCTGAATTCAGAATACATGGTGATAGTAAGCAACACCCAGGAGAAGCATTAGAAGGTTGTATTATTCAGCCTCCTGATATTCGTGAAGCAATTAAACTTTTAAATGGAGCCAAATTGATTGTTCTTCCTTAACAATACTTTTTTAACCATAAAGGAATTTTAAATGTATAAAAATTATTTTTTATTATTACTTACTATGATTTATTTATCCACTTATGCAATTGATAATGTAGCAACAATTAATGATTCGGTAACTTTTTTCATCAGTGAAGAGCTGTTTGATAGTTCAAAAGTTTATATTCAGTATTGTAAAAATGATAATAAAAAAACGGTGTACCAAATAAATAATGGACCAATATACGGGGTAGATCGATCCCTTCCAAAGACTTATGTAAAGTCCATTGTTTTAAAAGTAGGACAAAAAAAATATTGTCTGGATTCCAGGTATATGTATAATGCATGGGGTAAAAGAGTTAACAAAAAAATAAAATATCTTGGAACTCATTTTTACGATCAGAATAATGGTGTGGTAAGAGGTGTTTTTTCAGATGCTAGCGGTACATTTGTTGTACAGTGGCAGATTACTAACGGAATCGCATTTCGAGAAGTTTTAACTAGTGATAACGAGGTTGTTAATTTATTTTTAGAACACATCGATCCTCCTGTATACGATTGATAATCATCCCTCCCTTGCAAGCTGCTTATTTTGCATGGGTTGCAGGATTTCTTAAGGATGTATGTAACTATTAGGAGCAATGCATGAAAATTCAACCTTTTACATGTAATAAGTGCAAAGATGAATTGAATTGGGAAATGGTGAGATTTGCTCTAAATGTAGGTAAGTATACGGTAAAGTGCACTAATTTTTAATTTGCGATTCAATATTCCATGGAAGATACTTATCGACCGAGGACAATTTTCGTTTGGAAGCATTTCGAGCAATGTTTTAATATATTCCCGGGGCTCTTTTCCGTGGAGCTTTGCGGTTGCAACAACCGAGTAAATAACAGCACCTCTCTGCGCAGCGTCTTCGGAGCCTTTGAACATATAATTCTTTCTTCCTAGTGCAACAGGACGGATCGCATTCTCGACCAGATTGTTGCTTAATTCCACACGCCCATCTTCGAATAGCACATTAAACCCATCCCATTGCCCTAACGCATATTCTATCGCTTTACGTGTAGGACTCTTCGGCAAATGATTTGCAGCCTCATTTATCATCCACTCTTTAAATGACCCAAATTCATTTTTCATAATGTCATTTCGCATATCACATCGCTGCTCATAAGTAAGCATATGCTTTGCAGCTTCACGCTCTATATCAAACCATTTGCCGATAACCGATAGAGCATACTCCGATGGCTTTCGATTACTGTCAAGTGCAGCTTCAAACTTTCTTCTCACGTGTGCCATACAACCCGCGCGGGTAATATGTGGAAGTGACGCAAGCTCATTATATCCGCCGTAGCCGTCGACCTGCAATACGCCTCTAAAATCCTTGAGAAATACATTAGGTCCTTCACGGCCTCTTCCGCTTTTGTATTCGAAAATAACATTTTTAAAAACCGGATCATAATACACCCAGTAAAAGCCTTTATGTGTTTTCCCGTGATTACCTTTCGTTAAGACAGGAATGGGTGTTTCATCTGCCTGAATATAGGTTGACTGAATTAATCTGTTCTTTTGAAGATCGTAAATAGGCCTCAGCCAGAATACTGTATTTGCGATTATATCACAGAATGTTGATTCTGCGAATTCAATCTGATATTCGTTTCTAAATTTTTCCCTTTGACGGTGCAGAGGAATATGATACAGGTATTTATCTGTTGTAATGGTACTCATTATTCCGGGACCGAAGTTTCCTTTGTCTACGGGTCTATTGGGAAGTTCACCTATAAGGATCTTATTCTCTGCCTTATTGACATATTTACTGCGAATATAACGACGGACAAAGAGTGTTCCTGGATTATACTCAAATTCCCAGCTTATCTCTTCGCCTATTTTTTCGCAACCGCTGACATCTCCTTTAGGTTCAATAACAATATCATCGTAAGGAAGATGTGTCGGAATCTCGGTGCGGCTATGTCCGGAGGTCTTCTTTGTTATGGTTCGAGTGTAGGAGACATTCTGTTCTTCTATTTCAACTGCATTTTTATTGACATCAAGTTCGAGTTCTGTCTGCTGGTCATTGGGAATAAAACGTTCTGATTTACTTCCGAACAGTTGCCGTTTTAACCATTGAAGTTCATGAAGCGTTTGGAGATATTTCGCCTCGAGGTTTTTATGTTCAGATATTGATACTGTAGAATTATCTGTTTTGTTCATGATTTACAGTTAAAATAGTTTAATTCTATTTTATTGTAAATCGTTTTCTTCTTTTTACTGTTGTAAAATCGATGCCCTCAAGTATCATTATCAATTGTTCATAAGTGATTGCACAATCAGGCTGCGGATGTTCTGAAAATACTGGCAGCTGGAAACAACCCTGCTCAAGACGTTTGTAAAACAACCAGTATCCGTGACGATCCCACTGCAATATTTTCATGCGGTTACAGAATCTGTTCACAAATACAAAGATATTTCCGGACAATGGCTCTTTACCCATAAAATCATTTACAAGTCCGCACAGTCCATCAAATGATTTGCGCATATCACAAGAGATCCTGCAGCTAAGCCTTTTACAATAACAATGATTAACGGATCTTTTGAAGAAATATTTCTGGTAAGATTGTTGTCTATTCCCCAAAATATACATGCGGCAATAATAAGAAACGCTCCCCATGAAATGCCAAATCTGGCTGTTGGCTCAAAGGTAAGTATCAAACTTGCGAGTGTCAAAAATACCAGAGAAAAAATAACTCTTTTACTGACTTGTTCCCGGAAGAAAATTACTGCAATAAATGTTGTTGATGCTGCTTCAAAATTCAATAATATAGAAGCTGTAGCGGCAGGAGTTTTTGAGAGTCCGATCAACAGGCAAATGGGAGCAAGAATACCTCCTGAAACTATTGCGCCAAAGAGCCATGGAAAATCTGCTTTTTCAAGTCTTGCGGATTCACTAACAGTATGTGATAAATTTTGAATTAGTTTAACAATGAGAAGCGAGATTCCGCTACCTAAATAAAGTACACCTGCAAGTTGTAAAGGGGACATGTCATCAAGTATAAGTTTAGAAAATGGTGCACTTGCTCCAAATAATGCTGCTGCAACGATTCCGTATATCTGTGCTTTTGTTTTCATTTTTTACTTTCAATCAGTTCTATTGACATGCCTTTTTTTTCAGCAATGTTGCTCATTATCAAAATTATTAGCAAAAATAATATTATCAAGATTTCTTTTCATCATAAACAAATCAGTAAGACTGTTTACGATCCACTATATCATCTTTCATTCAGGAAAACAGGTGCATTTTTAAAAGGGTTGATTTAAGCTATGGTGATTTGCGGGGCTTTTCCTTTGAGATCAAAATTTTCGAATGAAATCCGGTGGGAAATGTCAGGAATTGATTGAACGCAGCTTGCTGGAAGTTCAGTACTGTACTTTTGAAGAAAGCGCTGGGCATATTCTTTCCATATTTCATTGAAACTGCCGCCAGACTGGTGTTTAAGCAGAATATCTTTTGTAACAATCAAACGATGGGTTTTTCTGATTTGCATGCAAATATCAAGATCATAAAAATGGAAACCATTAAAAGTTACATCATCGAACCTGATGTTATCGAAAAGATTCCTGCGGATGGAAAAGAAAAGACCATCAACCGCAACGACATCTGCATCATCTTTATCCCATGAAAAAACAGTAAGATTATAGGTTTTTCCATTGTTAAGTTCGTGAATTACCTGACCCTTAATAAAAGGTCTACCGGGAGCAACCCATCCGGCAATATTGTTAAAAAGGTACTGTGAGCCTGCTACACCGATCAAGCCAATGGATTGATCAGTAAATTTTGAATTGAGAATTTTACCCCAATTGCTTTCCATGAAAAAAACATCTTCATGGATAAATACAAGTACATCACCTCGGGAACGCTTTACACCCTCATTGTAAGCGGAGCAGATATTGTACTGATTGTCAGTATTATCTATCCGGATGTATTCAAATTCATCACCAATTGTTTTCGAAATATTTCGAAAGTGGAGATCGTTTTCAGGCGAAAGTCGGGAACAAACAATTACGCTTATCATAATGAATAGATTATATGTTGTTGTAATTAGTAAGTCTATGAGTAAATTGTGAAAAGAAAAGTTCCGGTCAATCAAAAAACAATAAGAAATTTGTCCAAGGAGCTGTATTTAAGTATTTTAACGGGTTTAAAACAGTAAATTTTACTCAGGATAAGTGATGAAACACCCTTATTTAGAAATGATTGAAAGCCGGATCCCGGTAATTTTTGATGGAGCGGTCGGAACTGAGATTCAGAAAGCTGCTGTATCAAAAGAGTACTATAAGAATGCAGTTGGATGTAATGAAATACTTAATGTAAACTACCCTGAAGCTATCATCCGAATACATAAAGATTATTTGTCTGCAGGTGCAAATGTAATTCAGACAAATACGTTTGGAGGGAGCAGGGCAAAACTTAAGGAATACGGGCTTGAAAACAGAGTACATGAAATAAATAAAGCGGCCGCATTGAATGCCCGGAAAGCAATAAGTGAATTTTCAGCAGACAATAAAGGATATTTTGTATGTGGATCAATGGGCCCGACCGGTTATTTGCCTTCTGCGAAAAATAGCGATCTGTCGTCGGTTTCTTATGATGATCTCGTTGTAATTTACGAAGAACAGGCGACAGCTTTGATCGAAGGCGGTGTGGACCTTATTCGGATAGAAACATCACAGGATTTACTTGAGGTTCGATCTGCGGTAGAAGGGATCAAACAGGTCTTTAAGAAAATCGGTAAAGAAATTCCTATACAGGTACAGATAACAATCGATAGTAATGGTCGAATGTTATTAGGGAGCGGCATTGAATCGTTTTTAGGAGCAGTAACAGGACTGGGGATCTCAGTTGTTGGAATAAATTGTGGAATGGGGCCTTCTGAGATGAGCCCTTCTATCAAAAAGCTTCTGGAACTATCACCTGTTCCGGTAGCCGCATTGCCTAATGCTGGTATGCCAGGAAATGTCGATGGTAAAGCGGTTTACGCATTACAGCCTTCGGATTTTGCTGAGCTTTTAAAACCGCTGGTTACTGTTAATGGATTGAATATTGTTGGAGGGTGCTGCGGAACTTCACCTGCTCATATTAAAGCTGTATCAGAAATTTTAAAAGGCCAAAGAGTTGCAGAGCGCAAGCAGATCAAGCACCATTGCTGGGTTTCAACAGGAATTGACGGAGTGAATCTTGAGTCTGTAAAAAAGCCTATTATAATAGGAGAGAGACTGAATACTCAGGGTTCGAAAAAAACCAAGGAACTGGTACTCGCTAATAACAAAGATGAACTTTTCCAGATTGCACTGGAGCAAAGCAATGCTGGAAGTGCGATTCTTGATATATGTGTGGCTGTAAACGAGAAAGATAACGAATCAGAAACCATGAGAGATCTGGTCTGGTTTTTATCAGATCGCAGCCGTACCCCTTTCTGCATTGATAGTACTGAACCACAGGTAATAGCCAGCGCTTTAAAAATCAACCCTGGCTCAGTAATGATTAATTCAATCAATCTGGAACAAGGCGCTAATAAAGCAAGAAAAATTCTTTCTCTCGCTGTCCAATTTGGATGCCCGGTGATTGCTTTGACAATAGATGACGACGGGATGGCCAAAACAGTTGATAAAAAAGTGGAACTGGCCCGAAGACTGCGCGATATTGCTTACGGGGAATTTCATCTTCCTGAAAATTATCTTTATATAGACCCGCTTGTATTTACATTGGCTACAGGTGAAGCGGAAACAGCTGATGCTGCGAAATTGAGTCTTGAAGCTATTGCCAGAATAAAAACAGAAATGCCAGAAATTCGAACAGTGATGGGGGTTAGCAATGTTTCGTTTGGGCTAAAACCCAAAGCACGCAGATTCCTGAACAACAGAATGTTATATCATGCAGCTAAAGCTGGACTTGATGCTGCTATTTTCAATCCTTTACACCTGGATGATTCTGAAAAGTATAATTCACACATTCTTGAACTCTGCGATAACTTGATTTTTAATAAAAATCCGGATTCACTCGCTAAATTTGTAGAGTATTTTGATACTGCTAAAGAGGAATCAGTAAAAGAAAAGAAAACAGATGCAGTTGCGGTTTCTCCAGAAGAAAAACTCAGGTTATCGATAATAAATCGTGATCGAAGAGATCTGGAAGAGACTATTAATAATTTACTTAGTAAAATGCCCGCACAGGATATTCTCAATATGATTCTTCTTCCAGCGATGGCGGAAGTAGGAAATAAAATGTCCAGCGGAGAAATGATTCTGCCTTTTGTCCTGCAGGCTGCAGAGGTGATGAAGGATGCGGTGGCAATTCTGGAACCTCATATGAAAGGTTCTCAAGGCGTATCGAAAGGAAAGATAATTCTCGCTACGGTGTACGGCGATGTACATGATATTGGAAAGAATCTGGTAGGATCGATTCTGCGAAATCAGGGTTATACAGTAATTGATCTTGGGAAACAGGTTCCGATTGAAGAAATTGTTTCTGCTGTAAAAAAAGAACAGCCTGACGCGGTTGGTTTATCAGCACTTCTGGTTACTACCTCCAGACAAATGCGATTATGCGTAGAGGAGTTTCAAAAACTGGGTATAAAAGTCCCTATTTTCATTGGTGGTGCAGCTGTAAATAAAGAATTTGCTGAACGCATTGCGTTATTTGATTCAACGTGCTACGAAAGTGGAGTTTTTTATGCCAAAGATGCATTTGATGCATCCCGTATGTTAGAGAACTTAAAAAATCTCAAACCAGGCGAAGTTTCCGGTTCGAAAATAAAAAAAATAGAACATATCGCAAAAACATGTGAACACAATGCACCTCCTCTTGAGTACAATGCGACCATAGAGCCGCCATTCTGGGGTACAGGTGAAATTCTTGTATGGGACACAAATAAATTACTCGATTCGATTAATACCGAAACACTTTTTAAAGCAGAATGGGGTGGGGGAAATTTAGATAAACCCATCTATCAAGAGACAAAAGATAAAATATTCCGACCCTCTTTTGAAGCTCTAAAAAAGGAGATAATCAATAAAGAGCTTATAGATGCAAGGGGTTTTTATGGCTTCTTTCCGGTGGTTACTGATAAGGATAGTCTTATTGTGCTCGATCCAGATGATTTTAGCAGTGAATTGTATTCCTTTACTTTTCCCCGGATGCCCAAGAAACAAAACCGCTCTATCACCGATTACTTCCGTCCTGAGGGCGATCTCATTAGTATACAATTGGTAACAATCGGACGTAAAATAGGGGATGAGTGCAGAAATCTTTTCCAGAAGGAAGAAAAATACAGCAATGGTTTTTTACTAAACGGAATAGCTAACTATCTTGTTGAAGCTCTTGCTGAAAAAATCACAACTGAAATTCGGAAAGCCTTAGTGATAGATAATTCAGTTGGACGCAGATATAGTTTTGGATATCCAGCTTTGCCATCACTGGAGGATCAGAAAGCTCTTTTCCAAATGATAGGAGCAGAGGAAAGACTTGGAATTTCCTTGACGTCTGGTTTACAGATGGACCCGGAGCATTCTACACTTGGAATTTTTGTTCATCACCCCAGTGCTGAATACTTAATTTAGGACCTGTTATAAATGTAAAGGATAAGATTTGATCGGGAAAACAATAGTCAAATCGTAATTGAGTTTCTTATGCTGAAAAATAATCAGAAGAAAAGTACAGACGGATTTATCAATCGTTATATATCACCTTCGATTGCCAAACCCGCTGTACAGATAATCAAATACCTGATCACATTTACTGTTATCGCGTTTATAATCAACAAGCTTGGGTGGAATAACATAGTTTCCACCTTTAAAAAAGTTAATTTGATATATGCCTTATATGGATTGATTGCATGTGTGATTAGTATCATACTTGGAGCAATTCAGTGGCATCTGATTATGCATCGTAAAGATGTGACAATTTCGTTCAGAGAAACATTTGAGCTTTACTATATCGGAATGTTTTTTAATAATATTGGAACACTTGCCGGAGATACAATAAAAGTTGCATATATCAAAACAAGGCATTCACTTGGGAAATTAGGATTTGCTGCAACATTTCTTGACAGGTTCGCAGGTTTACTTGCACTTTCAATCTTTGCGGGAATCGGATGTTTCTTTTTGATATATAAAGGTGAATTACACAATCCAAACGAAGTGTTTATTGCGCGAATTACTCTTATTTTACTGATATTAATGTTTATTGTATTATTGTTTTTAACGATGAGGCGGTTGCGCAGAATTGTAATAGCAATAATAAATTTTTTCCCTATTCCGAAAAAACAAGTTCTCATTGATGTTATTTCAGCAACTGGTATTACTGTTCATCAGTTACCTTTACTAATAGGTGTCGGCTTTTTATCATTATTGATTCAGGCTCTTCGGATATCAACCCATATTTTTTCTGCAGCAGCATTAGGAATTCTTACTTCACAAAACATCGTATACTTCTTTGTTTTTATTCCTTTGATCGCACTCTTTATGATAATACCACTACCTTTCGGTGTAAGAGAAACAATCGGAGGAAGTCTATTCAGTTTGATTGGAATACCAGTTGAATCGGCATTTATAATGCAGTTTATGGCTACTTTTATCGGAGTAATAGGAAGCCTATGGGGGGGGATTGAATTCTTAATGAACGTTCCCCGAGGTGTTCAAGCTAAAGACCGCAATCCAAAGGAATGAATGAATTCCTCAACATCATTCTGAACCATCTCTACAGTAATTTCTGATAAACATTGAAATTTAAAATCATTTGAACAGCTCAGAGGCTTTGGGCTGTATCTGAAGCAATGACAACAACTGACAGGTGCAGAAACGATTTTATGCGGGACTTTCCAGGGCTTAATATAAACAGGATTTGTCGGGCCAATTATGGCAATAACAGGTGTTCCAACAGCAGCCGAAAGATGCATCAGGCCTGAATCATTAGAAACAAAAAAATCACACGCCCGAATGATTGATGCTACTTCGCGGATAGACTTATCCTTAACAAGAGAAACTTTACCCGGTGTTGCATTTTCAAATATAAACTGATTTGTCTCTTGCTCTTCGTTAGAACCGAACAGAAGAAAGTGAGCGTCCTGGGTTCTGTTTATCAATTGTAAAAAATGTTCTTTAGGCCATCTTCGTGCGACATGCCCTTTCATTACACTTGTTCCAGCATGTATTCCGATGCAACAAGTAGAAGGTGATATTAACTTCCGGTATTCAGAACCTGCATTGATTTCTGTGGGGTCCAGAAAAATACTCATAGATGGGATTTCGTTGGAGGATATATCTATGTCCAAAAAGCGGAGGAGTCTGATATTTTCTTCAACACAATGAAGCGAATCATCTTCCTGAATCGTTTTGTTTTTTAGCCAGTTTAACTGTGAAAAGTTCATTTGTGAATAAGTGTGACCGATTCTCTGAGGCGCAAATGTAAGTAAAGAAACAATATTGTAATGAATGCGGTTTGATGGATAAAAATTGATACTCGTTGAATGTCTGCAACTCTGTTCTTTAAGGAAGTTGAAAATCGATGGAATTTTATGCTTCCCCATAAATGGATAGTAAACCAGGTTATCTATAAAGGGATTGTGTTTCAATACCTCATAGGTACCTTTATTCATTGTACAATAGGTGATTTTTGATTCCGGCTTATTTTTCTTTAGCACGGTAAGTGCCGGTGTTGTCATAAGCACATCACCAATACCGATAAGAGGAATTATAAGAAATTTATTTTTCATATATATTTTTTTTAGTGATTTGATAGAAATATAGATTACGAATAAGATGTCACTTTTTGTATCGATGAATATAAATCTGTACAAAGAAAGGATCAGAAGAAATTTATTTGGACTAAAGTTTTAATCAAAAGATTTCGATAAGATAAATGTAAGTACTGTCACTAAAGAGGAAATAAAAATGGTAAAAGATCAGGTAATTAATTCGATTAAAATAGTGATTCCACCTTATCTTACCTTGTGGGACCTTGAAAAAGAACTCAATAAAGCAATGCGACAAATAGTCGAATATGGAAATATTTGCATTATCAATATGGAAAAAGTACAAAATGTATACAGTGCGACAATTCAATTATTACAAAGAATAATTGACCGCGCAACACGATTCGCCTGTTCAGTATACATAGTTAATGCAAGTGAGATTGTTTGCAATGTATTGAAATCGGCAGGTATAAATGAAAAAGTTCCGGTTTTCAGCAAAGAACTCTTACCGGAATTAATTGCTTACTGATTCATTTATATCCATACTGCTCAGATAATGGTGTTTCGCTTCTGGTAAATGTACCATTGCCTTTTGCACAGAGTCTTTCTTTATAATCGAACAATACAGAATCAGCGAAAATTATTCTTTTCCCATACTGCAGAATATTGCCTTCAGCCCGAATGATTCCGCAATTTACAGGTCGAATAAATTGTATAGAAAAGGATACTGTGAGGAGCATAAATTTGGTTTCTAAAGAGTTTGACGCAAAATAAGCTGCATCATCAAGCATTTTGAAATAAACTGATCCATGAATAGCAGAACCAGCATGATAAAAATCTTTTTTTACAGGTAATGAAATTTCGCATTTACCCTTTTCAATGTGAATCTCTGGTCTGTAATACTCATTAGTTGGCGCAGAAAGATACATTGTCTTCAATTTTTTAAAATGAATTTCACTCATAATAAAAGAACCCCTCATATTGTAAATGGTCGCAGAACAGAAAAAATACATAATGAGGGGTTAAGAAATATGTAAATAGATAAGGATCGGAATTTACTTTGTTTTTTCAAGAGTAATTGCTAATGCTTCTGTATAGGTAATTACAGCATTTTCTCCTTCTTTAACAACATCTAACAGCTTTTTATCAGGAACAGTTAAGGTGTACTCGTTGCCTTCAGGTCCATTAACAACAATTTGATTATTGGCTTTATCAATTTTTTTGACAGTGGCAACTGCTTTAATTTGGCGAAGACTTCCGCCTGCAATCTCAACTCCTGCTGGAGCGATTTTTCTTGTCTCTAAAATCGTATATTGCTGTTTCTCCTGCTCGGGAGTAGGTTTTGTCAAATCAAGCAGAACTGATTTGTAATATTCTGCGCGAATTGAATCACCTTTTTTGACATTTGACAAATCTATATTTTTATCTACAACAAAAGTGGCTTCTTTGCCTTTCGGCCCCTTTACTGTAACTTCTGATCTTTTCTTATCGACATTTACAACTTCTGCAGTGATTGTCTGTTTTTTCCAAAATTTACCCATATCACCATTCTGCGGGTTTGACGTATTTTGTGAGATGGCGATAGAAGCTAAAAATGATACCAAAATCGGAATGATTATAAATACGTTTCTGATGTTTTCTTTTTTCATAGGACCTCCGATGGTTATTTTTTGATACAAATGAAACTCATTTAATCGATAGTGATGATTCATTTCTATCTACTAATACTACGAAATAAATACCTGATGTAATAAGTTTTTACACATGAAAGATCCCAAAAAACTATATTTTCGTTAAATTCGTGAATATTCAGATAAAAAGTACAAATATGACTTTATGAACTACCTTGCCCACCTTTTCCTGTCATCGCAAACAACTGAATCATATATCGGCAGCTTACTGGCGGATTTTATTCACATCGGTAATAATCAATTGTCAAAATATTACAGCTCTGGAATCGTGAATGCAATCATTAATCATCGAAAGATTGATGTGTTTACAGATACACATGCTGATACGAGCTCTGCGGTTCATTTGATCTTTAGTAAATATCGTCATTATTCGCGAATTGTGATCGATATTTTTTTTGACCATTTTCTTACGATACATTGGGGAAAATTTACTGACATCCAGATAAAAGAATTTGTTAATTCTGTCTATTTATCATTTACTTCGCTGCCTTGCGGACTTCCCGAAAAGTTCTATATATTTTCTGAACGAATGAGAACTCATGATATTCTGCTTGCATATGGCTCAGTAGAGAACTTAAAAGAAGTTTTTAAAAGAACTGAATCAAAAATCAAGAACAAACCTGGAATCGATACCGCATGGGAAGATTTAGTCTTTCATTATGATAAGTTTGACCAGCTGTTTCAATCATTTTTCCCTCAGGTAATAAATTATCTTTCTGACTTGGATAAACGAACTCATTAGTAATCACATAAAAGAATGATCTGAGCTTTTTTACTGAAAGTAAATTTAATAAAGGTCAAATACTATACAATGAAAAACATTTGTGAACATTTTGAAAATTGTGGCGGTTGCTCTATTCTTGATAAGAAATATGAAGAACAGATCATGATCAAGAAAAATATATTGCGGGAACTATTTTCAAAGTGGAATATTGAACCTCAAATTATTAAGAGTCCAGAACAATACTACTATCGGCATAAAGTTCAATTGCCTTTCTCTTTTACCGGTAATAACAAGAACAACAGGGTATTACTTGGATGCTATGCACGAGATACACATGCAGTGGTAAACCAGAATGAATGCTTTATACAGGATAAGGCGCTTTCGATAGTTGCCTACGCAATTCGAGAGTGGGCATGCAAAAACGGACTATCAGTATATAATGAAAAAAGCCGAAAAGGATTTCTCAGGCATGTTGTGTTACGAAAAGGTGCTGGTACTGGGGAAATTATTATAGGACTTGTAACTAATGGTGGAAGACCAGAAGGAAGCAGGTGCCTATCACAAATGCTATTAAATATAGTAAATAAACGTATCGGAGCATTAGGAACAATTGTAGGAATTGTACAGAACGTTAATACTCGAGATACTAATGTGGTTTTAGGATCAGATGAATATGTTTGGTGGGGAAGACCTTATCTGAAGGAATTATTAGGAAAGATTAAATTCAAATTAGAAATGTCAACATTTTTTCAGGTAAATCCATATCAGACACCTAATCTTTATAATGTAGTACTCAATTCTATCCCTACTAATTCTCGAGTTTTAGATCTATATAGCGGTGTTGGAAGCATAGCACTTTGGCTTTCATCAAAAGCAAAAGAGGTCATCGGAATAGAAGAAAACAAAGCGTCGGTGAGTGCTGCCAAAGTAGCATTAACACTCAACAAAATTAAAAATGTTCACTTTTTCAGTGGAGATGTAATTGAAATGCTTCCTCGTTTCACACAGAATGAATTTGAATGTGCGGTAATTGATCCACCCAGAAAGGGAATAGATGAAGAAGGGATCGAATCAATTTACAAATCGACATTAAAGAGGCTTGTATACGTTTCGTGTAATCCGGAAACATTAGCGAGAGATGTGAGATATTTGAGTAAGGAATTTAAGCTTATTGAGGTGACAGGAGTGGATATGTTTCCTCAGACGGAGCATATCGAATCAGTAGCTTTGCTGGAGAGAAGATAAACCCCAGAGGTGAATTATTAAATGTCAAAAATAAATAAATTATCTCTGGGAACAAAACAACCAAGTGATCTCTATGGAAGATGTTTCCACTCCTGATTCATCTCATATCTCACTCTCCTAACTCCATCTCATTCCTATTCATATGAACAAATGTACTCCATTACCCCATCTTCCACAGTAATCTCAAAAAAAGAATTTCCCGGAACTTTAAAAAATGTACCGCTTTCATACATTTTCCACTTATTTTCACCTTTCAGTTTAATACTGCATCTTCCTGCAACAATTTCCATTATTTCTGCTGCACCTGTATCGAATTTGTACTCCCCTGGATATATTAAACCAAGAGTCTTCCTCGATGAATCATTAAAAAATATTGTGTGGCTGATAACTTTCCCATCAAAGTAAATGTTTGCTTTTGGAATGACTGTCACATTGTTGAATTGTGTTGCGATTGACATGTTTTCTCCTGAGTTAAAAATTTATACAATTTCTAAAAAATAGTTATATACAATCAATCTTTAAAAAACATTTCTATATGTTCAATAATTGTTTTCGATTTGAAAGAAATTACAACGCTTGTATATGTTTTAAAATGCTATACTGTGTTTGCAAATGATAATATACTTTTTTTCTTGTAATAAGATGGCGTTAATTATTTTAACTCCCTCGTTAAAGATGGGCAGGTTTTATGTCATATGCAAATTAATAGTAAGTTATGCAGGCTTTTAAACTTATTGCTGGTTTTATCCAGAAAAGTATTTCTTCAGAGTAGTTCTTTTTTCTTTGCAAAAAATAAATCGATTTACATAAAAGTGGCTCGATGGCTTTTGGGAACGATTTTGCTTTTCGCATTTTTACTCATTGCTATAGAAATCAATTTTTTATGGCTTTTCGGTAATTCGCCTTCGATCTCACAAATTATGCATCCACAGCCTAATATCGCATCAGAAGTATACTCCGAGGATGGAGTATTACTTGGAAAATACTTTTATGAAAATCGAGTACCGGTTCATTACAGCGAAATCTCGCCTATGCTGATAAAGACTCTGGTGGCAACAGAAGATGAACGTTTTTATAAGCATTTTGGCATTGATTTATATGGATCAATTTCAGCTCTATCGGATGTATTCAGAGGTAATCCCAGAGGAGCCAGCACAATAACTCAACAATTAGTAAAGAATCTTTACAGGACCAGAGGTAAAAATAAAAATGGCTTATTGGGAAAAATTCCTTTATTAAGAGTTTTCATCGTAAAAACCAAAGAGATGATGAATGCTTTTAAACTTGAATTGATATTTGATAAAAATGACATTGTCACTCTTTATCTCAATACTGTTGATTTTGGGAACAATACATTCGGAATTAAAACTGCCGCAAAAACTTATTTTAACACAACTCCACAACATCTAAAACCGGAACAGTGTGCTTTGCTTGTAGGAATGTTGAAAGCGACAACTACCTATAATCCAGTAGTAAACAGAAGACGGGCTTTTAACCGAAGAAATGTGGTACTTCATCAAATGAAAACACATGGTATCATCTCCTCTTCTGAATATGATTCGCTATGTAAACTTTCTCTTGGTTTACAACTTCGTTTTGAAAAGGTAAGTGATGGAAAAGCTTTCTATTTCAGGCAGTCTCTTGTTGAACATCTCAAACCATGGCTGAAAGAGCACAATTATGATATTTATTCAGATGGATTGAAAATATATACAACGATCAATTCACATATGCAACAATACGCAGAGCATGCTGTATCTGCAAATATGAAGTGCTTACAGGCAATATTTGATGAACACTGGCGAGGGCTCAATCCATGGGTGGACAGTAAAGATAAAGAAATTAATGGTTTTGTTGACATGATAATGCGGCAATCCTGGGAATACAAAAACATAGTGAACAAATATCAGGATAAACCTGATTCTGTTGATTTTTACATTAACAAAAAAGAAAAAAGAGTACTGTTTTCATGGAATGGGCCAGTTGACAGCGTTATTAGCTTGAGAGATGCGGTTGATTATAATCTTCGGTTTCTGCATGCGGGTTTTGTTGCAATTGATCCTCAGAATGGTATGGTTCGAGCATGGGTTGGTGGAATAGACTACAATTTTTTTAAATTCGATCATGTTAAGCAATCAAAGCGGCAGCCTGGTTCTACATTTAAGGCTTTTGTCTATACAGCAGCTATTGACAATGGATATGCACCTTGCGATAGTATAACTGATCAACCGGTTCTCATCAAATACATTGAAAATGGTCTTCCCAAATCATGGGCTCCACATAATGCAGACTGGAATTTTTCAGAACAGAAAGTTACTTTGAAATATGCTTTTGCACGATCTTTAAATAGTGCAAGTGTTCAGATTGCTGAAAAAATCGGATGGCAAAAAGTTATTGAGTATGCAAAAAAAATGGGAATAGAATCTCCAATCGATACTGTACCTTCAATTTGTCTTGGTGTAAGTGATGTTTCCTTACTCGAATTGGTTACTGCTTATTGTCCGTTAGCAAATGGAGGTGATCGAGTAAAGCCAATACTTGTCACAAAAATAAAGAATCGATTTGGAAAAACTCTTGCAGAATTCTCCGCTGAAAAGGAAAAGGTACTCAGTGACGAAACTGTATTTCTGATGCAAAGGCTTTTTCTAGGTACTATGACTGAACCACTAGGTACAACTCAAGCGCTCTATTCCTATGATCTTTTCAGATATAATACAGATATCGGTGGAAAAACCGGCACTTCATCAAATCACTCTGATGGATGGTTTGTTGGAATTACACCACGGTTAGTTGCAGGTGCATGGGTTGGGGGAGAGGAACGGTGTATCCATTTCAGAACGTCAGCTTTAGGCGAAGGGTGTAAGACAGCGCTTCCGATATTTGGATTATTTATGGAAAAAGCACTTGCTGATTCAACTTTGTCTTATCTTCATGCAAAATTTAAAAAGAAGATGAAAACTTCGAGGGAATACACATGCAGTACAAAGTACATACCTCCTGACAGTTCATTGATGAATGTGATCAAAGATTATGAATTCTAAACTCTATTTAAATTGTTTGTAAACAAGAGTGGCATTTACAGGTTTGTCAATGATTATTCCGCCCTTTTGTTTTATTGCTGAAGCATTTGGGGAGGTACTATCTTTTGTACAGCATAAAAAAACTGTTTCTGGTTGAATTACTTTGAGATTACCAATTATTTCTATAGCTGATTTCAGTCCTGATGTCTCATCAATATCTATTATCAAATTCTTAATTGATAGCTCTGCACATGTATCTATTATTTGAGTTGTATTTTCAAACTGCTTTACCTGATACTTGACTTCAAGAAGGTCCGTTATACTTTTTGTAAAAAGCGATTGAACTCCAAAGATTGCAACACATCGTTTTTTTTCAGTAGGTTGAGAGACAAAGCTTTTAGTTTCTATCTTTTTTTTAGGCTTGTGTTGGCTTTTATATTGCGAAATCTGCTTTAGCAGCTCTTGCCGATTCTTTTCGAAATTCATTGCTAACTCCTGAAAACAGGTTGTAGTCTATGCAATTTATTAGTATATCAGAATTAATAAAAAAAGTAAAGGTTGTACTCAAATTTAATTTGCTAAGGTTTGGCGCTGAATTTTATTAAATTTGCCATGTATTTTTGCAAATTTCGAAAATTTTTTTGATTCTTATATCATAAGTATGGTATTGAAGAACAGCATTTCTGGCGCGTTCGGCAATTTCTATACGTTCATCATCATGTTTGAGATAGTAGTCAATTAGAGCACAGCATTCATCTAAAGATGAGAATTGAATGAGATTTTTTTTAGCTCCACTGGTAGTAAACAAAACATCGTTAAGTTTTCTTTTATCAGTCAAAATGAATGCACCACATGCAGCACAGTCGAAAATCCTCTGAGTGAAGGAAGTCCTTATCTGTATTCTATTGATGTTGAGGTTCACCTTTGTTGATTTATAAATATCCTGGAGAGTTGTATAATAACAAGCTGCAGTTGAAACATGTAGTGGATTTATAAAGTGTTTCCAATCTGCATCACCAAAGCAGGTAAAATTTGATGAATATTTGTTGTCTATGCTTTTTATGAAATCTCTTCTATAAAAATAGCCGCACAGCCATTCGAGAATAAATAACAGTTCTTCATCCGGAAGGTTTGTCTTACTTTGCCATTCAGATTTGTTATTGATTAAAAATTCTCGCACGTTAAAAGTCGAATCATTGTAATATTTTTTTTTCAGCATGCCCATTAGCGGGAGTAATTTTTGTACCTCTTTACCCCGTTCTTCTGTTACTATGCTATCAATAAAAAAACTGCTTGAATTTCCGACAAAAGAAACATCCCACTTTATTGTACTTGGCAAATTCGAAAAAAATTGGGGATCAGTTGCAAGTGGTAAAAAAAAAGTACTTAAATTGCGGTTTTGCATTTCTGTAAGAAAGCTCTCTTCAGATACAAAATCTATTCGTTCCTTGCAAGGATTCATCTTTCTTCCAGAGAAGAGCTCTTCGTAAAAAGGATAGTCGTGATACCAGTTTACAACATAGCATCCTTTATTTATAAGAATACTTTGTAATTTGCCATCATAATCAAATCCGGCATCATTTATTGAAAATATAAGTGAAGGAAAGAAAACTTTAATTTGATCGATTATAGAATCAACAGAAGAAACCGATGGATGTTGCGGAATATTGACTGTCAGCACATTGAGATCTGGATGTTTTCGAAGTGCGCTCTCAACTTCTTTTGTTAGGAATGTATGTGAATTGAAAAAAATCGCATTCATATTTTTTAATCAATTAAGAAGAAATAGTATTGATATATGGAAACTTTTGTACATCTTTTACTATTATATGGTCATGTTTCTGGCATGACAATAGTTTACCAGTGAACTACTGATAATGGTATATGTATTGCAGTCTTCTTCTTGATATCTAAAAAAGATCAGAATCGGAGGCAAAATGAAAACATTCCCACTTTCTATGGCTTGCATGATTCTATGCTCATTTCTATGTGGTTGTGGCGAATTAAAAAAAATTGGTATTGGTAACCAGGAGAAGCAGGCTCTTGCTCAGGCGGTGCTTGAAGGATATGCTACAAATACAATAAAAGGAATAATAAAATTTCATGAAGAAAAAGATCGCGGGTTGGTCATAACGGGTACTATTGAGGGACTATTACCTGAAAGTTCGTATGCAATTCATATTTTGGAATCGGGAAGCTGTGATTCATCTGAAGATGTCAAAGATTTTGATCCTGGTAATTCTGAAAAACATGGTGCACCATGGATGTCCCCTGGTCAGCATCATGCGGGCGATCTTCCTAATATCAAAGCTGGTGGAAATGGAAAAGCTGATATTGATATAAGCACTTATCTAATTGATGTTTCTGATTCATCTTCTTTTTCTATTTTAAACCGTACTATCGTCCTATTCTCGCATTCTGATGATTTTCGAACCCAACCAAATGGCAATGTAGGGCAGCGAATTGGATGTGGAAAGATAATCTCTGTTCAGTAATAAAGGTTTTTAATCTCTTCGAATTATTGTATTTTAAGGCTTCCAGAATAACTAAACTTTTATTATTAGTGAAAGAAAAAGAAGTGTCTGACATAGATAGCCTAAATTTTGGAAGGTACATTCCTTTAAAGCTTCTGGGTAAGGGAGCAATGGGACGGGTGTATCTTGCCAATGATCCAGTTTTACAAAGACCAGTTGCAGTTAAAATCATTGCTATAGAAGATCAAATTGATACTCAAATTCGTGATACTTATCTTGAGAGATTTTCACTTGAAGCCAGGGCTTCTGCAAAACTTAGGCACCCCTCAATTGTAACTGTATATGATGCTGGTGAACAGGATGGGTTTCCATGGATTGCGTTTGAATATATTGAAGGCGAAAGTCTGGAAGAGCTTCTTAAAGAGAAAAAAAAATTGATAAACTTAAAGCAAAAACGATCTTAACCGATATTGCTTCTGCTCTTAGTTATGCCCATGAAACCGGTATTGTCCATAGGGATGTTAAGCCTGCGAACATTCTTATCGATAAGAAAACTGCAATTTCCAAATTATCTGATTTCGGTGTTATAAAAGCTCCATTTTCTTTAGCAACGCAAGAAGGAATTACGATCGGTTCTCCAGGGTATATGTCACCGGAGCAGATCGATGGCGCAGTAATTGACCAAAGAAGTGATCTTTTTTCGTTAGGAATTATCTTTTATCAAATGTTGACTGGTATACATCCTTTTTTACGTGACACGTTACAAGCAACTTTTTTCGCGACTTTGACAGGAGATTATAAACCAATAAAGCAGGTTTTGCCTGATATTGATGACAAAACTGAACAGCTTATCTATAGCTTATTGAAAGTTAATAAAGACGATCGAATCAGTTCTGCACGAGAACTTCTTGAAATTCTTGAATCGCCTTCTTTTAGTGAAAAAAAAGCAACGATAAATAATATTTCACAAAATGAAGATAAAATTGAAATCGGTAGAAAAATCACCAGATCATTTCAGGCGATTGTCACTTTTATTAAAAAAACTGATAAAGCAATATTCAATACTGCAAAGCATCCAGTTGTACACTCATTTATTATGAAGAGCTTAACCTTGATTTTAAAGTATTTTCAAGTCTTTTCAAAAAAGATGAGAGAATTCATTTCTCTAATACAGGTGAATAAAAAATTTAGGGTCGAAATTGGAGTATCCTTAATTTTTATTGCAGGCATTTTACTTAGCTGGTTGCTATATTCGACTTTTTTTGATTTTTCAAAAAATGAGAAACAAGTTCTTCTTGAGCTTACAAGTAATGGCTATAGAGGGAACCCTTCACAACTTATAAAAAAGTGCATGATATTAGTTGATAAAAATGAATTAAATGATGCGCAGGAAATCGCTGAGGGGCTTGCGAAATTGAAAAAATATTCAGCACGAGCTTACCTCTTGAATGCCATTATTGAATTAAAGGACGACGATGAGGATGATGTTATTGAAGCTGTTAACAATGCTAAACGTTGTCCTGGATACAGAAATGCTTTAGCATCGTATAAAGGACTTATCCTTGACGAAATAAAAAGTTTTCTTTCTGATCAGGAAATCAGTAGAGAAATGATTGATTGCATTTGTTATAATTTGCATATGGGAAATAACAATGTTATCAAAAAATGGCCTTATGAGAAATCCTATTGGCTTCGCTGGAATTCTATTGAAATCTTAAATGAAATGGATCAAAAAATTGATATGGTTGAGGTATATATCCTTGATTTGAAACACGCTGGGTCTATGCGAGTTCGAATAAAAGCTGTGAATAGATTAAGTGAAATCAAAGATAAACGGGCAATTAGCGCATTAGAAGATGTTGCCCATAGAGGATTCGCAGATCCTATTGTATCTGTTGCAGCACAATCTGCACTGGATGAAAACAAAAAGTAGTTGGCAGAACATACTTATCCTCATATACTTACAATTGGTGCCTAAAAAAAATGATATTTTTTTTTAGAAGTTATGGAAAAAATACAATTTATGTAGTATACTTTTAATAGATATAGATGGGAGGGATAATATGGATCTCTCAATAAATACATCAGCAATGAATGCTGCAGTTAATCTTCAGAATGCCACTTCTCAAAATATTGCCAATATAAACACCGATAATTATGCCCCTATACAGGTGTTACAGACCGAAGTTTTTCCTGTTGGTACAAAGATTTCCAACGTTCGGGAAAATAATGCAGAAAACGATTTGTCAAAAGAACTCACTGATTTAAAACTGAATAAAAATATCTATACCATGAATGCCAAAGCACTAAAAATTCAGGATAGAGTATTAGGGGAACTTATAGATCTTGTCGGGTAATTCCTTCTTAAAAAACTAAAGCACATTTGTTTTTAGGTACCTTCAATTAAACTCTACTATTTTTACTTTTTAATATTGTATTTTAAATGTCAGTAGTTGAAAATGCCAATGATGATATTTATTTAAAATGTGAGTAAATCTGCTCGCTAACCATTTTTCCCGCTTGATTAAAGTTATTATGCAAAATTTAGAAAATTCGTGTTTTAGTTTCTGATTAAAATAAGAGTTTGGAAAATGTTTAAAAAGAATTTGATGACAAATTTACATAGCAAAGTCATGTTATTTACTTTGATGGTAACCTTGATGTCAAATGCTCAATTTGGAGAACGAGTTGACTGTGGAATAATTGAAAACAGTGAAATAAAAGAAGCTTCTGGAATAGCGGTCAGTAAAATTTATGAAGACGCGCTGTATGTACATAATGATTCTGGAGATAAGAGCAGATTTTTTGTGATAAATAAAAAAGGAAAAAGTCTGTGTGAGTGCCACCTTTTAAATTGTCACGCTCGCGATTGGGAGGATATAGCAACCGGACCGGGTCCTTTGGATTCATGCAGTTATATTTATGTTGGTGATATTGGCGATAATAAAGCGAAATATGATATCAAATATATTTATAGATTTTCTGAACCAGATCTTTCAGCCATTGATTCACAAAATATTATTATTGTTCAGAATGTGGATAAGATACGTCTCAGATATTCTGATGGTAAATTTGATGCTGAAGCGTTGATGGTAGATCCGCTCACAAAAGATATTTTTATTGTTTCTAAAAGAGATTTAAAGGTTCGAGTTTACCAGACTCGATATCCTCAATCATTAACTAAAGTAAATACCATGAAATGCATAGATACACTTGACATTTCGATGGTAGTCGCTGCCGATATTTCTTCATCCGGAACAGAAATAATAATGAAAAATTATCATGAAATTTATTATTGGCGAAGAAGTCCTGGTGAATCAGTTCGAAAAGCTCTCTCTCGAACGCCGAAAAAATTACCATATGTTAAAGAGAAGCAGGGAGAATCACTTGCCTGGGATAAACAATCTAATGGCTATTTTACCATGAGTGAACAGATAAATGGCCATTTGTACTATTATCCACGAATAGCAAAATAATTCAATATCAGAGGAATATATGACAAACGGTAGAAGAGATTTCAATAAGGATGCAGCTTCATGGGATGAACATCCTGTGCGTGTACAGTTAGCCAATGATGTAAGTCAGGCGATTATAAATAATATCAATTTACGAAAAGACATGAATGCGCTTGATTTCGGTTGTGGAACAGGGCTGCTTACCCTGAATTTGAATGAATATGTAAACTCAATAACAGGCATTGACAGCTCGACAGGTATGTTGAATATTCTAAATAAGAAATTAACAAATATGAATGTCGCCAATGTAAAAACACTGCATATTGAATCAGAACGAGATATAGTAAATACTGGAAGTTACTCATTAATAGTGAGTAGCATGACATTGCATCATATAAACGATATTCAAAGTTTGTTTGGATATTTTTTTACATCCTTAACTAAATCAGGAATAATTTGTATTGCAGATTTAGATAGTGAAGATGGAACTTTTCATGATAATAAAGATGGTGTATTCCATTTTGGCTTTGATAGAGCTGCAATTGAAAAGACAATGATAGAAACTGGTTTTGAGAGTATAGAATCTATTACTGCAAGTAAAATAGCCAAACCAAATGAAAGTGGAGAATCGAAGGTTTATACAGTGTTTTTAATGTATGGATATAAAAAGTAAAGTACTCTTAACATTTCAAAAACTGATATGTACATCAATGTAGCTAAATTTTTATCTTTGTTGTATCAAAATTTTGCTGCTTAGAAGGTGTATTCCCAATAGGCAAACTGATTGTAAAGACAGTGCCTTTACCAGATTGTGATTCAACCGTTATATCACCTCCATGTACTTTCAGAATCCGTTTTGAAAAATACAACCCGATTCCTGTTCCATCTTGCTTGGTTGTATAGTGATACTGGAAAAGGTTATTGATTCTTTCCTGAGGTATACCTGCGCCATTATCAGAGATATAAAAATTGAAGCAGTTGTCATTTTTAGCAATTTCTATAGTAATAACCCCATTTTCAACACCACCTTCTGCAATAGCTTCAATAGCATTACGGATTAAATTTACAAATACTTGAGTTAAAAGAAGTTGATCACACAGAACATACTCATATTGATCATAGGGATTGTTGATTTGCAATTTGACTGATGATCTCAAATGAGCAGTTTCTTCAATTGCATTTTCAAGAATCGTTGATATTTGTTCTTTCTGAATCGAAGTACTGATGATACCATTTTCAATGATTTTAGCGGAATCAAGAACTCCATTTATGGAATTAATTACTCTAAATATGTTATTAAGTGAATCCCAATAATTTTTTTCCTTTTCATTAGATAAGTCAAAAAAATGATTTTTAAGTTTTGTAAGGCTATAATGAATACTGTTAAGAATCATAAGAGGATTACGGATTTCGTGAGTAATAATCGAACGCAGTTGACTAACTTCCTGATTTTTAATTTCCAGCGATGTAACAAGGTTCGCAAGGATTTGTTCATGTTCGCGCCGTGATAACCAATGATTGATCTTCTCTATAAGAATAGCTTTATTAAATGGCTTTTGAAGATAATCAGTTGCGCCGTAAGACAATCCCGTAAGCTGTTCTTTTTCATCTGTATAAGATGTGAGGAAAATAAATGGACATTGTTTATATTTTTCATTTGTAAGTACTTGTTTACAGAATTCTAATCCATCCATTTCAGGCATACGGACATCTGAAATTATAAGATTTATTTTTGAACCGTATAGATCCAGTTTTAAAAGACCCTGCTTTCCGTTTTCTGCTATTATAAGATTAAAACTGTCCTTAAGTGCTTGAATCAGGAGATGCAATTGTCCATGGTTGTCTTCACATATTAATATTGAACGTAAAGTTGGATCTATATTTTCGAATTGAGTGATATCGATGGTGATCTTTGATATCAAAGAATTATGTTCTATCTGTTCTTGAATGAACTTAACCCGACTATTTTGTCGACGATCAACACCAGAACGTCTTTCTGTTTGTTCGTATGGACCATTTTTGACTGGAGCGAATTGATCGCAATGAACTGGAAGACAGAAATGCATTGTTGTGCCTTCTCCTAATTTGGAATGAGCATCAATTGTTCCACCCAATCGTGATACCATTTCTTTTACAATCGCCAAACCTAATCCATAACCGAGGTGGCTTTTTTCTGCATCAGCCTGGTATTTTCTCTCAAAAATATGATTTAGTTTTTCTTCTGGAATTCCCGAGCCAGTATCGATGACTTCTGTATGTATAAACTCATTATCTCGGTACACTTTTATTTTTATTGATTGACCAGGAACAGTAAATTTGAACGAGTTTTGAATAAGATTCCCTAATATCCTTTCAAGCCAGATATTATCACTTCCGACCACGATTTTCTCATCCATTATTTCTGTTGCGAATGAAATACCATGATTTTGTCCCTGTACTTTAAAATGATCGCAGAAACTTTTTACAAACAAAGGGTAATCATACAATTCAATCGATGGCTTTTCTTCTTTGCGATTCAATAGTGTTATTGAAATGAGCATGTCAAGAAGTCGGTTAATTTGCAATATTGAATTGTCAATATAATCCAGATATTTCAGTTCGACTGCTCCGCAAGAGAATGAGGGACGAATGAAATCAACGTGACCACTGATTATTGAAAGAGGCGTTTTGAGATCATGAGAAATATTGGCAATAAACTGACGTTTCTCGTTTTCCTGATTTGTTAATTCATCAGACTGCTTTTGTATTGTTAATTTATTAAGGAGAAGCATTTTCGTGTTTCGGTACTTCATGTAATTTATAGAACACACAATTGCAATTGTAAAAAGCTGAAATTGATTATTACTTATAAATAATTTCAGATTTAAAGTATCAAAATCAAACATCAGGATTGGCAGCAAATAGAAAAGGTAAATTGGAAGGCAGGTTATTAATGACCCCAAAATAGAATAGGGTAGAAGAAGAGTACCTAAATATGCCAAATTCAATCCAGCATAGTATGGACTTTCATATCCAATTTTTCTTATCATTATTGCAATGCCTAAACCACCGATAATGAGTGTCAATGATGATAAATAGATACAGAGTTTCTCAAACTTCTTCTGATAGGTGAGCGTATGAAGAAACAACATGACAAATGATACTACAATACGAATTACAAGAAATTCTGTAAGTCCCTGCGGATAAAAAAGGTAATCTATACCTGTAAAAAAAAACAGTAAAAATAATACTGGAGCTAGTAAAGTTACGAACTGGGCAGAGCTCACATTGAGGCGAAGAATTTCATCTGAATATTTAGTGGCGAACTCTTCGGGGATTTTAAGACTGAGATTTTCTTTCAAAGGACTGACTGTTGATTTTACCATGATATAATCATATAATCGAAGAATTAAAATTTCAATAGATTATCTTATTTACACTGGAAAGATTATGAATATCTTACTAGTATCTCCAAAAGTGAATTTTACTACTAAAAATCAATCTTTAATGAATTTCTGGTTTAATTCAAATGAGACTGGTGCCTATCGAGAGCTGTGGTCAGGGGTGGGATCAAGTTTGTTGACTATTGCCGCACTGACCCCTGATGAGCATAGTATTGAATTTATTGATGAAAATATCACTGAGATTGATTTCGAAAAGGAATTTGATATAGTCGGTATCTCAGCAATGACTCAACAGATAATGAGAGGTTATCAGATTGCCGATATTTTCAGGTCAAAAGGAATACCTGTTGTTTTTGGTGGTATTCATCCGACTTTATTACCGGAGGAAGTAAAGCAAAGAGCGGATAGTGTAGTTATTGGTGAAGCTGAAGACGTATGGGTAAAGCTTTTGGAGGATTTCAAAGCTGGTAATTTGAAACCCTTTTACAAATCAAATTCCGAGATAAACATATGTGAATCACCGATACCAAAATTCGAACTCCTCAAGAAAAATGTTTACAGATTAGTGAATATTCAGACAACTCGCGGCTGTCCACATGATTGTGATTACTGCTCAGCTTCAAAAATTTTTGGAAAAAAATACAGAAGAAAAACAGTGGAGCAGATCATCCTGGAAATAAAAACTGCAATAGCACACCTTGGCAATGTAAAAATCGTGTTCTCTGATGACAATTTCCTTGTCGACCGAAAAAGATCTATGGAATTACTTACACAATTGATTCCTTTGAACATCAAATGGCACGCACAATCTGATATATCAATTGCTGACGATGAACAACTTTTATTGTTAACTAAAAAAAGCGGCTGTACATTCCTTTTCATTGGATTAGAAAGTATTAATCCGGATAATTTAAAGAATCTTGACACTAAAAACTGGAAATACTCAAAATTATCCAAGTATAAAGAAAATATCGAGAAAATCCAATCCTACGGTATTGGTGTAATGGGAGCTTTTATTGTTGGCCTTGATTCTGATACAAAAGAAGTTTTTAATGATTTGGAAAAATTTATTATCGATAACAACTTGTGGGCCGCATCTATTACTATTATGACCCCATTCCCTGGAACTCGTTTACGGGCGAAACTGGAGAATGAAAACAGATTGATTAAAACTGACTGGAGTGAGTGTACAGGGTATAATGTTAATTTTATCCCCGCAAAAATTACCAGAGAAGAACTTGAAGAGGGGATTGTAAATCTATATAAAAGGATTTATTCAAATGAAAATTATCAGAAAAAAATAGAACACTTCAAACAAATTCAATTAAACCTCATTAAAAATAAGATAATCTAATCAGAGAAATTCCATATTTTCGGCAATTTGTAAGCAGAAATATTTTGGATACACCATTTTATAAACTCCTTTTGCAAATCAGGAGTGTTTCTTTTCATGCTGATCATTGCTGCGATTTTAGTTCCGGTCAATGGCGAATCTGTATAACTCAAATCAATCGACTTTATGTTTTCATGCAGGAGTAGTAATCTTTTCAGCTCCTCAGGATACACATTTCGGCCTCCAACGTTAACCATATTTTTTAATAACCCAGTTATGTAAATATATCCGTCGCTATCAATTTTACCTTTATCACCTGTATGAAGCCAGCCATCTTTAATGATTGCTTTTGTGAATTCAGGTTTCCGATAATATCCTTCAAAAACATTTTCACCTTTAACACACAATTCTCCAATTCCATTGATTGATAGCAGATTGCCTTTGTCATCAACAACTTTGAATTGACAACAGCTAAATGGCTTGCCAACAGAATCTATTTTTATTTTATCCCCCGGTGCATGCCACGAACAAACCGGTGATGCTTCTGTCAGACCATAGCCCTCGTGAATTTCCAAATCAAATTTCCGCTTAAATTTTGTAAATACAGTTTCCGGTAATTTATATCCACCTGTCGTCACGATTTTCAGACTTTTTAACTTGTCTTTAACATCAGGAATATTACTAAGAAGAAAAATTAAAACTGGAATAGTATAGAAATATGAAACAGAATGTTTTTTTAAATCATCCATTATAGATTCAAGCGCATTGATATTTTTAACATTTTTAACAAGAATCCCGGAATGTGAAAGAATCGGAGCAATGACTCCAATTGTTAATCCGAATAGATGGCTTAACGGTAATAGAGCACAAATGACATCATCGCAATTTGCCTGACTTGCAATATTATTTGAAAATGCATCAGTCATTAGATTATGCTGAGAAAGCAGTGCTCCTTTAGGATACCCATCTTCTGCTGCTGTATATACAATTGTATACCCGCGTTTTTCATCAAATGAATGTGACGGATCACCTGGTAAAAAGAGTATATCTTTAGAAAAATCATAAATAGATGTTTCTTGAACTATTCTTATTATTGCTGATGGTGGTGTATCTGAACGAATGTAATTCCATTCAAGTGTTTTCCAATCTGGATCAATTAGAACACATGAGAATTCAGCTTGTAAAATAGCAAAATAGGCAATTATCGTTTTGGGATGATTATCAGCGACCAGATATATAAATGGCGAACTTTTTCCAGAATTTTTTCTTTTTATATAATCTGCAAGAGAAAAAACTGCTGTTTTAAATTCTTTACATGAAATATGGGTATCATTATAGAAAATACCCTGGAAATCAAATTCTTTCGTATTAAAAAGCATGGATGCGAAATCCAGTTTACTTAAAAAAATAATACTATTTAATTAGCACATTTTTCCATTTCAGAAAAAAAATCATCCAGCGTAGAAACACCCATTATCGATATAGGAATCGTTTTCTCAAGTGCAACTTCCAACCGGGCGATTATTGAAATAAACTGCATGGAATCAATGCTGATTTGTTCTCGAATAGGGACAGATGGATCAATAGTATCAATTGGAATCCGAATCTCCTGTTCCAGAACTTTAACTATCATTTTTTTTGTATCGGATTTCATATAATGTCAATCCTTAACTGTTAACGTTAGAAACTTTATTATTCCATTTTCAATCTCATCAATTGATATATTTTCATACAAAAAATTACCTTTTGCAAGTTCTTTCAATTCTTCTTTGTTGCGAAATATCAGGTACCAGTCAAAGCCGTATTCCATCAACACTCTATACTTGTTATTGTCAAGTGATGCGTTGGTGATAATGATTTTCCCGTTTTGTTTTATTAAAGGCTTTATGTTGTTAATAACAAATCGCGCCAATGCTTTGTCAAAATAATCAAAAAGTCCAAATGAATAGACTATATCGTAAGTAGGTTGAATCCCAGATTGTGTAATTTCCCGCAAGTAATTTTGAAGATTATTATGTATAAAATTAACAGTTATGTCACTGTTATATTTAATTTTCTTATCAAAAATACTATCCATTGAATATTGAAGCGCTTTTATTTCCTGATCAAGTAAAGTAAAAGTGACATTATTTGTGACTTCCGGATGTTGAGAGATAAGTTCCTGAATTTCCAGTGATGGACCTGACGCAATACTGAAGATATTGACAGGCCGGTCCTGATTATCTTTCAGATAATTAAAAAGAATATTTTTCAGGTGTTCAGTTCGTTTTCTTGCAGCTTCTCCAAAAGTGCATGACGTAGTATATTTGCTCAGTATTTTAGAGAAAAGTGTTGGTCCGGAGAATGCATTAAGATGATTCAATCTCATCATCTCATAATCGCCGGGGTATCCATTAGGTTTGAAATAGCATATATGATTAAAAGGTGATTGTAAAAGCAAGTTTAAAAGGTTCTGTTGGAAATAATTTTTATAGATCAAATGAGATTCATTGGAAAGAGATAATTCACGTATAATATCATCGATAATTGTAATTTGTGAATCCATTGTCATAAAAAAATCAGGAAAGATAAGCCGAAGAAGTTGATTAGCTTCACTTTCAGCAGTCTGGTATTTGGGTTCGTCAAGAATACGGCGGACATTTTCCAGAAAACAACGGAGATCAAAAACCGCTGTTTTAAATCTGTTCTCTAAAGAAGCATTCTGTTCATATAAATATTTTGCTTCGTTAAACTCAGTGATAGCATTTTTTACTACAATATGAAGGTTTATTGCGTCAATATTTATCAGCTCATTTCTCGGTTGGAAAACTATACGATTTCGCCCCTGGTTATCCTTATAATTTCTAATGATTGTAGCGATCCCGCTGAAAATATTTAAATCATCAACCGAAATAGAATTAATAAGAATTGTTGAACTGACACTGAAATTTATTAAATCATCATCGTCACAAAAAAAAGCAGCGCTGTATTTACTGAAATCGGCAAGAATAAATTCATAGCTATCATTATCAATAATAATTCTGACTATACGTTTACTTTTTTCTGATGGAATTATTCGCTCAGCACGAAGATTCATATTTTTGTTCTGGAGATCACGGTAGGTAGTTAAAACTTCTACACCGATCTGGTAATACTTTTTTCCATCCATGAACAGAGGATGATAATATCGTACAGCTCCTGTAAAAATTCTTCGAAATTTCATAGACGGCTGTGTGATTGTAAACTTTAATGGGGTACCTACCAGAAAATATCCATCTTCAAAGGGTACAAGGAATGACAAACCGTATTCGGAGTATTCCAGAACTTTATAATATGATTTACGATTAAGACCATAAGTATGATCTATCTCAATATCTGCATCATTATTAAAGATGATTGGTGTTCTTTTAAATCGTCTTTTTTCATCAAAACTCATAATTAAACTTTTCTTAATAGACTTATAATTTGTTGATAATTCATTATAAATGATAACATGTTGGCACCGGTTAACAAACATTTTTTTCATTACTATCCATATTAACATTCGATAGAAAAGAATTTTATATGAAAATGTAACAGAATTTAAAATGTTGTCTTCTATTGTTTTACGTGTGATAAAACACATTCGTAAATAAAAAGATGTTCTATTGCTAATGTTTTATTAAAAGTGAACTCATCTGTGTTTCTCCTGAATTATTGCTATCTGATTGCTGGTTATTTGCAGGGGTAAAATAGAATAAAATTTTAAAAGGATACATTTGCACAACCTATTTTAAACCTGCTGAATTATTAATCTTTAAAAAGGTAAAAGAACGTAAAAATGAAAAATAGCATACTTATTACAACTCCAAAAGGATTAGCTTCATTTTTAGCAGAAGAGGTAAAGGCACTTGGGTTTCCAGTACTTTGGACCGGACTGACAGGGATAGAGACAGAAGGTGATTACAATGATACATACAGACTGAATCTGTGGCTTAGAACGGCTCATCATGTTTTGTATCTGATTAAATATTTCAGATGTACAAATCCAGACGAATTGTATAAAAATGTCAATGCAATCCCCTGGGAGACAATGTTGTCACCAGATACTTATTTTTCTGTTGTTTCCCATGTAGAACACCCAACGATAAGAGATTCGCGGTTTGCAAATTTAAAATGTAAAGACGCAATAGTTGACAGGATATCAAAAAGAAAGGGAAGACGTCCCGATAGCGGGCCGGAAAAAAATAGCGCGGTAATAAATCTCTTCTGGAAAGGCGATGCCTGCAGGGTATATATCGATACCTCAGGAGAGCCGCTGTCTAAACGTGGTTACAGGAAGATTCCCTTAGGTGCACCAATGCAGGAAACTCTGGCAGCTGCTGTAATTGCTGCTTCAAAATGGAAAAGGGGAGAGCACTTCATTAATCCGATGTGCGGCAGTGGAACACTTGCAATTGAAGCGGCATTGATCGGCATAAACAAGGCTCCTGGGTTATTAAGGACAAATTTCGGGTTTTTACATACGATGCTTTTTAATCAAGAGATCTGGAATGAAACCAGAAAAAACGCGATTGCCCAGATAAAAAGACCTTTGCAAGAAGAAATTATTGCAACTGACATATCTATGGAGGCCGTTGAGGCTGCCCGAAAAAATGCCGAAAATGCAGGTGTAAAGGATGTTGTCAGATTTACTACTTCGGAATACGATGCAACCACTATTCCTGAGGGAACTGGTGTTATTATAATAAATCCTGAATACGGTTTTAGACTTGGAAAGGAGAGTGAGCTTGAATCCGTTTACAGAGGAATCGGATCTTTTTTTAAACATCATTGTCTCGGATATCGTGGATATGTATTTACAGGTAATACCAATCTGATAGGTAAAATCGGTTTAAAGTCAAACCGGCGAATACCTTTTCTGAGTGGTCAAATTGAATGTAAACTTTATGAATATGAATTGTACAGAGGCAAAAAAAATGAGTGATGAGAGTAAAAAGATGATCAAAATACCAGATGATGATAATGAACTGCTGGAGGAGTGCGATGTTTTCACTTTCCGATCAAGTGGGAAAGGCGGACAAAATGTAAATAAAACTGAAAGCGCTGTTCGATTAGTTCACCGGCCTACAGGGATAGTGGTTATTTCAAGAAAAGAACGCAGTCAGTACTTAAACAAAAAAGATTGTCTTATCAGACTAAGAGAGAAAATTAAAAAATTAACTAAGAAAGAACCGCCGCGCATCTCTACAGTAGTTTCTTTACGTGTTAAAGCGAAACGAAGGATACGCAAAGAAAAGAGTTCAAAGAAGAAAGATCTACGAAGAAAACCTTTGACAGGAGAAGATTAAATGTACATTTTTCACTATTTATTACATAACGATTCAATCTCTTTTTCCATTTCAATAAACCGTTTTTTTGACATCCTCAAAGATTTGATTTTTTCTGTTTCATCTTTTCTGCGACTCTCAATTTCTGCCCATCGTTCCTGCAGAGTAACCAATCTATAATTGAATCGACTGTCAGCATAAGCTACTATTTTATTCTCGATAGTTTTTGGTAACAGTTCTGGATTATCTATGCCTCTTAGCAACATAATTTCATAAATGCTGCCATGAATTGTAATTGCGGCAATATCATCAAGTCCTTCCTGTTTTAATATTGACAGAGTGTTGAGTTCATGATCTCCAGGTTGACACCTGCCGATGTCATGAAGCAACCCAGCTCTTTTTATTTTAACCGGATCTATTGATAAATCAGGATGATTTTTATGAATTCGAGTCGCAAGATCAAATGCAAATTCAGCAACGCCAATGCAATGTTCAATCCTTTGAGGAGAAATTGCATACTTATGCAGAAGCTCAAGTGCGTTTTTTTCTGTTATCATTTTTCCTCTGGAAAGATACTATGTTTATAGATTTTCTGAGGGTTTGAGGTGATTCTTATATTCCATTCCGTACATTTCAAGTAAAGCAATAAAAAGAGCTGCTATTACAGGACCGATAATGAACCCCATGATTCCATAAACAGCTATTCCTCCAAGAGTAGAAAATAGAACCATTAAATCATGCATTTTTGCTTCGCTCCCCACCAGGCGCGGTCGAAGAATGTTATCGATGCTTGAGACGACCAGTATACACATAAGTGTGATACCTGCAGCTTTCCAGTAGTGTCCGAAAATCAATTGAAGCACTGCAGCCGGGAGCATGACCATCCATGCACCTGTAAATGGTATCAAAGAAAACATTACCATGACAAAACCCCATAGCAACCAGGATTTAATGCCGAAAATGAGAAATGTCAAGGCACCTAATGTCCCTTGAGCTAATCCAATAAGTACAGTGCCTCTAATCGTAGCTCTTGAGATCATGAGAAATCTCTTGAATAATAACTCATCGTATTCATGTCGTAAAGGGCTTAGGTATTGAAGCTTCCGTAAAAATTTCTCCCCATCGATGAAAAAATAAAACATGGTAAAAAACATTATAGCCATTGTTAAGAGAAGCGAAAAGACTTCCGTTGATGTTTTATTGATAACACTTGATCCGAATTGTCCAGCTGCTTTCAGGGCACTATAAAGAATGCTCTCCCAGTCGATCTTTATAGAATGTAAAGATGCAAAAAAAGGATGCTGTAAGAGGCGACTCACAGGACTGTTATCACCTCTATGCACAATCTCTTTTATTTGAGGTTCGGCGATATTGTAAAAATTGATAAATTCATTCGCAATCAGTTGGATTAACAGGTAAACAGGAATAAGGAGTCCAAAAAAGAGTGCAAGGCAGCATAAAATTGAAGAGATGGCTTTTTTGCCGTGGGTTATCTTTTGAAACCAGATGTATAGAGGATAGAAAAGCGTGGTAAAACAGATGGCTAAAATCACCGGAACGATAAAAATTTTCACCATAAAGAATAAGGTGAGCCCCATAAGACCTAATAAAATCAGCAATGCTTTTCGATTAAAAATGAGAGAGTCTTCCTTAAAACGATCAAAAGATTTCTCAGTTATGGCTGGTTCTTTCGCTATTTCGATCTGGTTGATGGATTCTCGTGATAATTCAGAATCAATAGGCACGTCTTGAGAAGATTGTTTGGTATCATCTTGAATTGCCATTTATTAGTGACCTTTGAATAGGTTGATTTTTTTAATCATTTAATTATCTGAATCGATACTAATTTTTTCAGATGTTTTTAGAGAGAAATTAATAAAAAGTTCTGAATAAAATTTACTGTGAAATATATAAATAATAATTTTCAAACTTAAAATACAATTTCACCATAAGGTTGGGCTTGGTTTTGCTCTCAATAAAAATAAAGACTACAAATCACATTTAATGCTTTGTAAAGAATACCTACGAATGGGGGAAAACTGTGAAGTATAAATTTTTGTTTTTTTTATTATCAGTAATAGTAGCATTTGCAATTGCACAAGGTAATAAGAATGGAAAAAATAACGCCCCTTTATCAAATTATCAGGACTCAATCAGTTATATCCTGGGAAGAGATGTCGGATCGCAATTGCGAAAATTTGATACTAAAATTCAGATTAGTCAATTCGTAAAGGGTCTGGAGCAGGCACTTAGTAATTCAAAATCAGAGATAGATTCTCTCAAATCAGACTCTATGCGTCAGACCTTTGCCACAAAAGTGCAAGAAAAAGCTATGAAAGAAGAGCAGGCATTAGCAGAAAAAAACAAAAAAGCTAGTGATGATTTTCTAACTCAAAATAAGAAAAAATCTGGTGTGAAAACTACCAGCAGTGGCTTACAGTATCAAGTTCTTGAAAAAGGCAAAGGCGCAAAACCTACTCTGAATGATTCTGTAATGGTGATCTATAAAGGAATGCTTTCTGATAACAAAGTGTTCGATAGCACTCCTAACAATAATCCTGTTCCGCTCTATCTAAATAAAACTATTCCGGGGCTTGCTGAAGGAATTCAACTAATGAGTGAGGGAGCAAAGTATCGTTTCTTTGTTCCACCAGAACTCGCTTATGGACCTCAAGGTGCACCACCGGTAATTCCTCCTAATAGCATGTTGATTTTCGAAATTACTCTCGACAAAGTATTGAAAGGCAAATAACTCTCTCACTCAAGGAGGATTTTTATACTTATCCTCCTTGACCTTCCTGCCTAAGGCTGCTACCAAAAACTGTTGTGCTTTCATTTGAACTGTGATATAATCCAATATTTAGAAGCTTTTGTATTATTCAATCATTGTTAATGGCAGGAGGATAGATGGATCAGGATAAACTTTATGAAGTAATTTATGATATTATGACCAATCAACAATTCGGCGTTCTCGCTACAATCGAAAACAGCTTACCACGTACATCAATTGTGGCATTTACAGCTACCAATAATTTGAAATCATTGTTCTTTTTGACCGCACAGAAAAGCCGAAAATTCAAAAACATCGCTAATAATCCAACTGTTACAATGCTTATTGACAATAGACCAGACTCCAGCAGAGATGTGCAAGGAACATTTGCTGTATCTGTGATAGGAAACGCAAAACAGGTCGATTTAAAATCAGCAAACGCCACAAAAGAACTCTTTTCATTCTGTCATCCTGCACTGGTCGATTATCTTGATAATGGATCTTATGCACTGATATCAATGACAATTGATAGATATGAAGTTACAAGTGGAATAGATCAGGTGTATACCTACAAAATGGGCTCATAAGAGTTTCCCGGCAAGTTCTCTCAATAATCAGAGTGTTCGTGTTTACGAACACTTTTTTATTATTTGTATCCCTATATTATATTTAGCTGGAACTATATCAAAGCTCCTGATTAAATAATATTTAGAATGAAAACTAACCACATCCTGTATATTTTAGCTTTTTCTACAATTCTTTTTGCCCAACCTGACACCTCTAATACCATAAGTAAAAGAGATTTCAATTTTGGCCATCAGAGTGGATACATGTATTCACGGATGGATGATGCATATTTTAAGGAAAAAGGGGCTTGGGATTTTCAGACTGGTTTCATGTCTTACTATACTTCAGAAATGCCACGGGTCAGAAATCCGCATTTCAAAGAACGCCTGATGCTATCTATCCCGCTTTATTTTACCTATTACCCCTGCAATTCAATATCACTTCAACTGGAATTAACCGATCTTTTTGTAGAATTCCCTTATGAAAATGTTCATAATATCGGAGGAAAAACACCGCGATTTAAAACGAAAATCCGCCTCCTCAGAGAACGCACCTGGCTGCCGGCGATCGCGTTTACATTAGGAGTCGCCTTTTCAAGTGCTAAGCCTTTTACAATATGGGACAATAATCACAATTATGATGAAAGTAACGGGTTAGCGGGAGCTGGTACCGGGGTGTCCGATTACCTGCTTTTATTTACTCTGTCAAAAAAAATTGATACGTCATTTATTATCTCAACTCGAATCGGTTTAGCGCCTCTTGGGAGCCCGGTAGAATATAAACTGGGATCCAGCCAGGCCGACGAAATCCCCTATGGATTATCAGTCTTCAAAAGAGTCTCACCTTTCTGGGCATTTCAGGCGGATCTGAGTGGCATGTACAACGGACTTAGCTCTACTGAACTCGCACATTATTCTGTAGCAAGACTGCAAATCTATGGAAGCATAAAAAATATTGATCTGATACTTAACATAGAACGCGGTTTGACAGAGGAAAGCGATGATTGGGTTGCCGGAATCTATTCGACTTTCCATTTTAATCAAAAGAATACTAAAAGAACCGACCCACCACTTTCAGTGTACCAGTAAACATCTCACCTGTTAAGATACTTATAATAGTCAAAAACATGCCGTGATAGTACTTCATTCACGATCAAGGCAGGGGTGGAGGAATAGAGGAAAAAATCTCTGAAAAATCAGTAATCAATTCGGCTTTTTGCCAGTCAATTAAACCGTTTTTCCACGCCAGTGTATCTCGTTTGAACTTACCTTGTGAAGCCAGTTGAGTAAGGTGTTCTATTGTAAAAGGACCATTCTGTGCCCCATCAATCACAATGTAATACGAATTGGAAGGAACTGGTGGAGGTGATTTCGAATCTTCTGTAAACGATTGGGATTTAACTGATTGCTGATAGGTTTCTGCCATAGTGCCGCCTACACCAAAACCCATCGCCATTCCAAGACCCATTCCCATTGAGTTATTCTGATTCTCAGCTGCTTTGTCAATACTGACAGCGGTCTTAAATTGAGTAAGTTTCTGCATATCTATTTTTTCCAATCTGCTGTATTCAAATATTTCTTTTTTCAATTGATCCGGCATGGAAATGTTTTCGATAAAAAACCGGTTTATTTTTAAACCAAAATTCGCAAATTCGGTTTCTATTCTGGTTTGCCCGATCTGTGAAAGTTCATCAAGATTTGCAGCAAACTTTTCAACAGGGATATTCTCTTCTCCTATAGCATCAGAAAACTTCGCGACTATAAGACTTTTTAATTGACCTCCAATATCTTCTTTCGAAAAGTGCGCAGTGGTACCGGCAATTTTTCTAATGAAAAGTTTTGGATCATTAACCTGAAAAGTAAATGTTCCGAACGCTCTGATCTCTATCATTCCAAATCTCTTATCATCAATGATTATAGGGTTTTTTGTTCCCCATTTCTGATCAACAAACTGGCAGGTGTTAATAAAGAAAATATCTGCTTTGAATGGACTGTTAAAACCGTATTTCCATCCATTCAGTGTTGAGAGTATTGGAAGATTATTTGTTTGGAGAGTATACATACCTGGTGTGAATAAATCTGCAATAGTGCCTTTATTGATAAAGACAGCAACTTGCGATTCCCGGACAATTAATTTAGCTCCCAGCTTGAGTTCATTCTGATATCGTGGAAAGTGCCAGACAATAGTATCTTTATCGTTGTTTGGCCATTCAATAATATCAATGAATTCGCCTTTAATTTTATCAATTATTCCCATTTCGGCCTGATACCTTTTTGTTTTTATGTAATATTCTGTTTTTTAAATGATACCATGCAGATTTTGATTTGCAAATATTTTTTAACTGTATAAATATGTGGTAATTTTGTTTGATGAGACTGGATTGGCTTTTATAAACTGAATCGTATTTTAACAAATCGAAGCTTTATCGATGAAGAAACCCGATATATTTTGTACACCTGTATTTACAAGAAATGCTCCTGCAGAAAAAAAATTACAAAATAAAGGGCACCAATGTTATTTCGATTACTACTCGCATATGCTACAGTATACATTGTATGGGGATCCACCTATTACTTCATAAAAGTTGCGGTCACGACCATAGATCCACTGTATGTAGTTGGTTTTAGGTTCTTTTTAGGAGGAATCGGATTGATTGCTTATTCTATTATTGTGAATGTAAAAGGCCTTAAAAGCATTTTGCCGAATAAATTTCGAATAGTAAATGCAGCAATAATCGGGTTCGCTCTAATTGTCGGTGGAAACGGACTGGTTACCGTTAGTGAATTAAAAGTGGATAGTTATATCGCAGCGCTTGTAATCAGTATGGTACCGATTATCGTTCTGATATTTGACAAATTAATTTTAGGAAAGAAAATTCTTCCTGTTACTCTGGTCGGCGCTCTGGTTGGTATAGTCGGAACGGGTTTGCTTTTTTACAGAGGAAATAAGATTGTACCCGATGTTGACATCTATATTTTACTCTTATTTTTAGCAGTTATATCGTGGGCTTTTGGTACGACATTAAGTAAAAAGCTGCCTTTACCTTCAGATGTAATTCTTAATACGGGTATTCAATCGGCTACGGCTGGAATACTATCTATTGTTTTTTGTAATTTTTCACACCCACTTGCAGATGTTTCATGGAAATCAATATCGACCGAATCATGGGGTGCATTGGCATTCTTAACCACATTAGGATCTATTGCATTCTGTGCATATAGTTATTTACTGAAGCACCAGCCGAACGATCGAGTGGTAACATATTCATTTGTTAATCCGATCATTGCTGTTTTTATCGGTATAGTTATAGGCAAAGAACCACCGGTTCCCTTCCTTATGCCTAGCATTGGATTGATACTGACTGGTTTACTCTTACTTTTCTATGGAGAAAAAATCCGGCAAAGAATTAAAAAAAGATTAAACAATTAAGAGTCATTGAGGTGAGCCATAACGGTTATCTCATCCCGGTCATGAAAAAGATGCCGGCACAGGAGCTTTTGTGTATAGGGAATAAGGCCTTTAGAACTGTAAATAAGATCGATAATTTTTCCCGGATCGCTGTATCCGTATTTAAAGTTAACAATAGAACATCTGCACCATCTGTTTGAGAACCAGTCCTTTATTCTATCCAACACTTTGAACGGCTGCTCAACCATATCACAGAAGAGCCAGTCAACTGGCGATTGCGGCTGCCAGATAAAAGCATCCTTTTTTATATGATGAACACTGGGATGATTAAGTGGGCCTTTTTTCAGAGGTCCGTTATCGATTGCATAGACCTGTGCTCCACGTTTAAGTGCAGCCCATGTCCACCCTCCAGGCGCAGCACCAAGATCGGCTACGATGTCTCCAGACTTTGGGGAATTACTAAACACTGAAAAAGCTTCTTCAATTTTCAAATAAGATCGGGAGGGTGCTGACGGATCATCTTTCATTCGTCTTTGTCCAAAGAACCGTGCTTTGCGTGCGACAATAAGTTTTTCGGGTGATTTTGTATCGACAATAAAAAGACCGCTCACCGTTGTATCACACGGTGGATATGAATTATCTGCTAATTTGGCGATTCTTGATACCCGCTTTTTCAGAGTACTTATAAGCTTATCGAATTTAGAAAAATCAGATGTAAATCCATTTTCTGTGCATGTCAACCAGAAGCAGTTCCATTTATTTTCAACTCTTTCATTGCGGATGTTCTCACAATACCAGTTGCTTACTTGTAAAACACCATTCGATTTCAATCCTGTGTGTAATTCACTTGCGTCAGGCAGAAACCAGAATGGAAAGCAAAAATCGCTACTGTTTTCAGGAAATTCAGAGAGTATCTCAATAACACCTTTTGAATGTAAAATTGCAGAAATACCTTTTTTTTCACATTCACTGAGCGCGAACCGCTCAGCATCCGGTTTAACTAATAGTAGTTTCATTCATCTCTTTTTGATATTGTGGCAGGAAATAACAGATGACAGATTCCATATTACTTTTTATTTGAAGTTTTAAAAAAATTACTCTTTACCCAGCTCCAGTTATAAGTAATATGAAGCACGATTAACAATCCAATAAAGTATCCATTCAGTTTGTGTATATCCATTATCCATTCTGCATAATAGAATTGTAGAGTTATGATCCCTGCAAATTGTAGAAAAACTGCAACAAATAGAACTATGTTGATAATTTTTAGAATAGTATTTTTTTTCATATAGAAATTTATGGAAGAGAGGAAATCTGCTGAAAATCCCCGGGTTTTATTTTTCAGCAGGCACTAATTTTCCAACCACTTTTACTTTATTTAATATTTTTTTGCCGTGAGGTGATTTGGAAATCATTGCTGACTGGTCTTTTCCTGCTTTTAATCCTCTTTTATGTTCACCATTTTTCCAGTATTTTGATGTAGAAACATCGTAAATAACTGAGTCAACTGCGACGTATGCCGCCCGTCCTTCTTTACCATCGTATTTGGCCAGCTCTTCAACAGTCATAAGTTTTAGTGAGTCCTTGGCAAGTGGCGCATTATCTACAGCAGCATCCGAAGCGAATGATTCCAGTGACATGCAAAGAACCATTACGCAATAGAAAACAACGGCAATAATAATACTCTTTCTCATGTTTACTCCTTTATTTGAGAGATCGACGTTTAATATATTACAAAGTTTTATTAAAATGCAAATTATTCAGTGTGTGTTATGTGTGTTATAGGAGTCAAGAACATTATCGAAATGCTATCTACTTTCATTGCAGCGGATCGGATTTATATCCTGTCGAATCAAATCTAATTTTACAAATAACTGGGTAGTTTCCACATATGGTGGTTACCCCATTAAAAGGCGCGATGCGCCTCAGATAATGAAACGGGTACTGCTACCGTTCTTGCCGGATAGTACTTCAAGACGGGTGTTGATTCTTTCTCTGAGTTCTGAGACATGTGAGATTATTCCCACTAACCGGCCGCCTTGTCCTAAATTAGAAAGCGCCTGGAAAGCTAAATCGAGTGCTTCTGCATCAAGGCTGCCGAATCCCTCATCGATAAAAATTGTTTCCAGCCGAATTCCTCCTGCATGCGATTGTACTATATCTGCCAGACCCAGCGCCAGTGATAAGGCTGCCAGAAAACTTTCTCCACCCGAAAGTGATGCAACCGGTCTGGAGGTGCCTGTATAGGAATCGAAGATTTGCAGGTCGAGACCGCCCGAAGTCCGTAAATCATTATTTGATCGTGCACGATGCATCTCAAAACGGCCGCTGCTCATAATTTTTAACCGCTGGGTTCCGGCAAATAAAACTTCGTCAAGCAGAGATGAAAGGATGAATCTTTCAAAAGTCATTCTTAACGGATTGTTTCCCGATGCTATTTCATGAAGTTTTCCGGCGATCCCGAAACGCTTTTCAAGAGCTTCAATTTCATTTTTGATTTTTATTACTGATTCTTTTTTATTATAAAGATACTCACGTTTTTGTCTCAGGGATGCAATCTGATTAGTGAGTGAGTCAACTTTTGCCTGGAGGTCTTTACATACGTTTTCTATCATACTGATATCTGCTGCCGTGTAACCTTCACATTTTTCATTAGCGCGCTGCAAGCGCTCATCAGCGGTATGCAGCTTTATATAAAAATTCTGCAGTTTCTGTTTATTATCCTGCAATGCGGCTTTCCTGTTTAAAACAGCTATAAAATGATCCAGATCAGTTAATCCGTTTTCCTGAATTTCCGCAGAAAAAGCCTTCTTGACAGATTCGACCTTTTTCACCATTTCAACTTCAGTGTCAATTTGCTTCCGGAGAGACGCTTTTGACATAATATACTGCTCATTATAAATTTCAAACTCTTTTCTGGCCTTTTCAACAGCGGTCTCAAGCTGCTTGATTTCATCCTCTTTTTTACTTATAAGATTAGTGATCGATGAAACATTCTGAAGTTCGGCAGGAATATCCGATTCAATACTTTTAAGCATTGCCTCTGTGGAGCGCAGTTCTGCATTGATTTCAGACAGACCATTTGACAAACTCTCAAGCTCTTTCTCAGTGTTTGCTAAAGCGATTTCACCGCGTGATTTATCATCGGTGAGTTTTTCAATACGCTTGCCCGCATCCAATGATTCATCAACAGATTCTTTGGCTTTCTTCAGAAGATCTGAAACAGAAGAAATTTCCCTAAAAGCACTATTCTGATGCGCCTCAGAAATAAGGGAGATCTCTTTTTTAAGATTTGCGGCAGTGATTTGCTTCTGCTCAAAAATTTCGCGCTGTTTTTCTTTTTCATTCTCAAGCTGTTTAAGATGCTCTTTGACTGAGACAAGCTTCTGATCATCAGGAATAAATGTATTCGATTGAGCAGGAGCCGGGTGTTCCGTAGAACCACAGACAGGACAAGGTAAACCGGGAGATAAATTTCCTGCAAGAGCCGCTATTTGATATTCCTGGCGCAGTCTGTCATATTCTTCGATATCTGCCTTACATTTATCAATTTTTTCAATAAGCGCGAGGTAGTCATTATCTGCTTTTTCTAATGCAGACAGTATCCTTTTAAGCGCGCCTCTTAATTCATCAAGTTTTTTTTGCTCTGAGATAAACTTTTCAATATCAAGTATCTTCTGCTTTCTGCTTTCTAGTAACAAAGCTGCTTCGCGGCGTTCCGAGAGTTCATCCAGGATGCGTTGAAGAGCGGTTCGAACCTTTTCAAGGTGAACCTTTTTGTTCTCTTTTTGGTCAGTAATATCCTTCAATTTATTCCGGGAAATGATGATATCGGAACGGTGCTTTTCTATTAATAACAGTTTAGGCTCTGCCTGTTTCAAAAGATCGAGTTCATGAATATACTTTTCACGAAAGGAATTCTTTTCAAGAGCATTATTGAGAATCAACTCGTGCTGCTGTTTTGCCTTTTTATATTGCTCTGTTTTAATCTCCGCATCTTTTCGCTCTTCCTGAATTTTCTTCAGATCCTTTTCAATCTGGATACAATGATTCCACTCGTTTTCAAGGAGCAATGCTTTTTCTATTAAATCAATCTGTTGCGACAGCTTTTCAAATGATTCTTTTTCACTGGTGAGCAGATCGAAATTTTTCTTCGCATCATCCAATTCCGCAAACCTGGCGTTTATCTCTTTTGCTTCGATCAGTTTTTTCAAAGCAGACTGTTCTTCCACCCGGGTAGTATTCAGATCTTTATCCAAAGAGTTGATTGAATTATCAGTTGTAACCAGAAGATCAGATAACTCATCGAGAGAGTTTACGTTTGAATCACGGAAGTGGAACTGGAGCTGGTTGGTACAATTTTCATATTGTGTCCTGATTGCTTTCGCGGCTTCCTTCAGTTCATCTTCAAACAGTTTGAATCTGCCAGTCTTGAAAAGGATAGTGAGGATCTCCTGGCGTTCCTGAGAGTTCGCGCTTAAAAGGCGTCTGAAATCACCCTGTGGAAGAATGACCACCTGGCGGAACTGATCACTGCGAAAGCCAAGTAACTCCTCAATTTTTTCTGTTACTCTGCTCCAGCGGTCTGCGATAATGTTTTCTTCACAATTATCTTCAGTCGAATTAACTTTCCAGAGAGTAGCGGATGCGGCTTTTTTTGTCACTCCGGTACCCCGGCGCTTGATACGTTCCTGCTCAGGAATGCGCAAAACACGGTATATATCTTTACCGATCGAAAAGGTCAGGGAGACTTCAGTCTGGAGAGATTCATCAGAAAAGTCACTTCTCATTATGTAAGCAGCGCGATCCTTGCCTGAGGTTTCACCGTACAAAGCGAAACAGATCGCATCCAGAATTGTCGTTTTCCCTGATCCGGTGGGACCATGAATAAGAAACAGTGAACGGTTTTTGAGAATACTGAAATCGATTGTTTCTTTATTTGAAAAGGACCCGAACGCCTGCATGGTTAAAAAGAGCGGTTTCATTCTGAAGCCTCTCTTTCTTTGCGATGCACCTTTTCGACTATTGACAGGAAAAACTCCGCCTGCGCGTCGGTAAGCGTTGAACCGGTTGTCTGGGAGACAAATGCCGCAAACAGATCCTCATCAGAAAGTTTACGGTGATCAACCCGTGTTTCATACAAATCAGAAATGGTTGATTCCAAACCGGGTCTTTCGATCAGAAGAACATTGGGGTAGACATTTCGAAGTTTGCCGATTGCATCCAGAATCGGTTCCTTATCCTGAAGTCTTACAAGAAGATAATCATCAGGTTTTGAATCGTGAGCCGCGGCCTGAATAATCTCTGTCATCATTCCATTAACAATACGCAGCGCATGCTTTGGCTGCAGTGGAATGTATTCATAAGTAACTTTGCCATCTTTGTCAATATCCAATAATGTAACACTTTTTTTGTGATCTGTTTCTGAAAAGGAATAGGGTAGAATGGAACCGCTGTAATGAATCGACGAATTCGCTACAACCTGAGGGCGGTGAAGGTGCCCGAGAATAGTACAGGTAAATTTACTGAAGATTTCGCTGTCAATTGAACCGGTTCCCCCAATGCACAGCGGCCGTTCTGAATCTTTACAGATATCCGCGCCCTGGACAAAAGCGTGACCGCAGAGAACTGTTCTGGTTTGTTTGTTTATTTCTATACCATTAATAATAGTGCTCATTGCGTCATTATGTTCTCTGATCTCCTGATTACCAGTCAATTCTCTCACCATAGATGGCTCAGCGTAGGGGAGAGCGTAAAAATGTACCGGCCCATTATCATCAGATAAAACAATAGGGTCTACAGGGAATTGAAGCGATCCGCTTAAAAAGAGATTGTGCGCGGCAAAAAGACGTGATCCAAAGTTAAGCCGGTCCGGGCTGTCGTGGTTTCCCGCAATTATTATCATGGGAATTTTCAGATCAAAAATAAAGGATGAGATTGTATCATCCAAAAGTTTGACAGCCTCGGGAGGGGGAACCGCGCGGTCGTAAATATCACCCGATACTGCTATCAAATCAACCTTTGATTCACGGATAATAGATTTCAATTGATCGAGGATATACACTTGATCGGAAGTAAGATGGATGCCCTGAAAGATTCTTCCAAGATGCCAGTCTGCTGTATGAAGTATTCTCATTATTTTTATCAGATGAAAAAGGAAATTTGTGTAAGTTGAGAAACTAATAGGTAATTAGGGAAAAGGCAAGAGGGAGGAGTGAAGAGTTTAGAATGAGGAATGAAGAATGAAAAATGAGGAAGTGATGCGACAACAGACTGTTACAGTTCCTTACCCCGACGGGGTTATTTCTTATCAGCCCAGGATTTCCTATCCTGGGATTGTGAAGTTTGGAGGGTTAAAAATTTTAAAATGGAGATGATTATTTTGTTTTTTTCGGAATCTACTAATCGAAAAACAGTTTTTACCTCTTTTTCGAATTCTTTATAGAAGTTCCGTTCTTATGCTGATTGAAAAACATATTTTTTAATAATACTATAAAAAGAAAGTTGTTAACTATGTCGAAAACCTCAATGACATTTGAAGAAATAAAAGAACTTTCGGTTAAAATTATTCGGGAAGAGTTTACATCTGCCGCGATTATCATCAAGCAGATTTTATTATTTGGCAGTCATTCCCGTGGTGATGCACGCCCCGATAGTGATTGGGATTTTCTTGTCTGCACAGAAGAAGAGCTTCTGTTCCCCCTAAAAGCAAAAATTTCAGCTAAAATTCTGACCAGGCTTGCAGAGCAACACATTTCTGCTGATGTGATTATCAAATCCGAAACCACATTAATGAAGGAACGTGATAATGTCGGAGTCATTACCTATTATGCCTTAAAAGATGGACTATCGGTATGAACGAGGATGTGGTTAAATTATGAAAAGGAAATACTTATTTGTTAATTCGAATCTTCAGCCCGCCTCAGACCGAAAAGAAAAATTAACTTCAACTTTGTAAATGATGGTAATTAAAAATGCGAATTGATTTGTACATTCGTGATGCTCTGGGTGTGAGGAGTATGAAAACGTGATCTCTTACATCAAAACGTGATCTCTTACATCAAAACGTGATCTCTTACATCAAAACGTGATCTCTTACATCAAAACGTGATCTCTTACATCAAAACTGGATTTCTTACATCAAAACTGGATTTCTTACATCAAAACTGGATCTCTTACATCAAAACTGGATCTCTTACATCAAAACTGGATCTCTTACATCAAAACTGGATCTCTTACATCAAAACTGGATCTCTTACATCAAAACTGGATCTCTTACATCAAAACTGGATCTCTTACATCAAAACTGGATCTCTTACACGCTGAAATTCTTATGAAGCAAGTATACTTTTGCTCTTACAGACCTTAATTTTGTTCTTACAAAGCTGAATTTCCCTCCTGCAGGCTATGAATTTGATCTGAAACCAGTAAAAATGACCGTTTTAATCATTGAAAGTGTGAATTACTTAAGCATTTGTAAATAAAAAATGAGTGTAAGACCACCGTTATTGATGTAAGAGCAAAATTTAGCATTGTAAGAGCATATTTTAATACTGTAAGAACAATGTTTTCGTTGTAAGAACAATGGTTTTACTGTAAGAACAATGGTTTTACTGTAAGAACAATGGTTTTACTGTAAGAACAATGGTTTTACTGTAAGAACAATGGTTTTACTGTAAGAACAATGGTTTTACTGTAAGAACAATGGTTTTACTGTACTGCGGGAAGAAAATAAAAAAGCAGGGGAAAAGATTTTCCCCTGCTTAAGACATTACTAATCATTAATGTAACTATTGCCGGGTCAGAACAATTTTATCTATTGTCATCGCATACCCGGAACTGGACCCGTTTTTACCGGTAACAGTAAATCTGATTGTATGGTTACCGGCACTTAAAGACTTCGAACCCATGTTGAATGTCTTTTGATAAACAGTACCTGAACTATACTCATCGCATGTTCCACCCTGATTGGTCCCGTTCACCGATCCCTGAAAAATACATCGATTGGGATTTGCTTTATAATAGACTGTGATATTATAGGTGCCTGCAGGGACATTTGCAAGAGAGAACTGCATCCAGGCGCCAACCCCGGGAGTTCCTGAAAGCTGGACAAATGCGCTATTGCTATTCTGGTAATCACCGGATGATACATTGTAGCCTACCGAAGAAGCTGATGGAGATGCGTTTTCTGCTTCATACGTATAGACAGGTTCATAGAATTCCACCTCTGCAATATTTCCATTCGAATTGTTTGGACCAATATACCGTACCCATCGATATGCCGTTGATGCGGAAATGTTGACTGTCGTCCAGTCCGTTGATGGTGTTGACGGGATGGTGTAAAGATCTACATATCCGCTGGTACTTGATGTATTTGAACCCTGAAATTTCCCACCTGCCATTCGTGAAGCAAATCCGGAACGGGGGTAAAACCGGATTTTACCAATTTTTTTAGCAGTACCAAGATCCAGTCCTGTATATCCGCCATCTGGTGATGCATAATCATAGTAAGTGCTGATATCACCATCGGTAGCCTTACAGTATTCTGATCCAGGGGAATATGCCGGATCAAGTCCGAATACTGTGCCTGCATATCCATTAGTTAACCAATAACCACTTTGATTGCCATAACATGGGTCATAAATAGAAACGTTTGTAACATTTGAATAGCCGGATTCACCTGCACTATTTACTGACTTTACACGGAAGTAGTAGTATGTGTTAGGCGTCAGACCTGTAACATAGGTAAATGTTCTGAATTCATTTCGCACGACGGTGAAATTTATTCCATCAGTGGAGATTTCGCTAATATATCCACTCTCATTGTATCCATCACAAACCCATGACAACATTATCATGTCAGTACCTGATACTTCTGCCCTCAATAATGATGGTGTTCGGGGAAGAGTAACTGCAACAGGAGAATTTGCAGAAAAACCGGCAGAATTCATTGCATGAACTCTATATTCATAAATTGTACCAGACTCTACGTTATAATCCTCATAGGTTGTCTGATTCTGTGTTGTGTAACCAAGATACGCCCAGGTTGTACTACCGTACTCCCTGCGCTCAATTTCAAAACCGTTTTCACAATTTGAATTATCTCTCCATGTCAGAATATACCCTAATTGCGATGCTTCTACTGTACCCAATGCTGAAGGTGCATTCGGAACAGTTTCCCAGTCTTGCGAAGATGCATATTCGGCAGAGTTTACACTTGCTCCGGATGCATTTACTGCTACAACAATAAAGTAATAATCTACACCAAGTTCAAGATTTGTTGTGGTATATGATGTAGAAGTCAATCCAGTAGCAATTGTATAGTATGGACCGCCCTGAGCAGTTGCCATTTTAACCATATACGATGTAGCACCGTATGCAGGCTGCCAGGAGAGTGTTAACTGATTATCATCAGCCGATGTTGATGTCAATCCGGTTACCTGACTTGGACATGGTGAACCAAACACTCTGAATTCAAAAATACTTGCCCAGTATGAGCCTGGTGCATCAGTGATTGTAATACGGACATATCGTGCTAAAGCTGTAAAGTTATGTGCCTGTGTTTGTGCTGTATTGGTGTTCGATGGCAGATTGATATATGTTGTCCAGGTAGAATTATCATTCGATGTCTCGATTTTAAAATCGTTACAATCCCCATTTGTACCTGCTTTCTCAAACACTATTTCACATCCGGAAATCGGGCGTAAACCACCAAGGTCAACTTTCAGCCATTGACTCATTGATGAAGATGATGCGCACCAGCGTGTTGATGTCTGATTGCCATCAACAGCATTTGCTGCAGTATTACCACTCTGGTATGTGCTTACTGTGACAGATTTTCCCTGTGCAAGATTTGTATGTGTTGTAGTTGAATCGATGTTTGTGTAATCACTGTAACCATTCGCGGTATTTGCTCTGACTCGGTAACGGTATTTTGTATTCTGTGAAAGTCCGGTGTTACTGTATGATGTAACTGTCGGGCCTACAGATGCAATCTGCGAGAATGCGCCGCTTCCGGTTGCACGTTCGATAAAAAAACCGTTGTTTGTACCAGATGTTTTATCTTTCCATGAAAGATTGATTTGACTTCTGGTAGTTGCGACCACGGAGAGATCGTAAGGAGAACTGATATCGGGTGTAGCATCAAATATCAAGGAAAAATCCTGATTGATACCCGACTGCGGTGATTGATCGGTAACAATTTTCTGACCACTTATGACAATCTGATAGTTACCGGCTGTCAGGTTTTGAAAATCGACTACTTCAACATTATTAAGAGTGTCAATTCCGCGCACGGCCACATTATTTCTGATTATGTCAGGTGTAACCGGATCAAGACCATCAGCTGGAACAGTATTGGAATTACCATGCATCGCGTTAGTCTGATAAAGCGTCCATGGCCTGATAATTGTTCCTGATGCAACATGTCTGATATATAAATCAAGGTCATTGATCAGCTTTTTCTCATATGCCGTCGATTCATCATTTACACCCTGTTTTGCCGGATCATCCCAGCAAAGTGTTATACGATATTTTACTGGTCTTTGTGATGAAGGGAGTGAAAAATTAAATGTTTTAAGTTGACCTGCATCCACAGAACTTTCAAAAAACTTTACTTTCGGATTGGTGTATTCTAATGCTCTTTCTGGGTTTACCATTCCCCAACCGGTAGCCCAGTCCGGTCCTTCCGTATAGATATCTGTTGTTCCTGGAAATCCGGCAAATTCAAAATCCGGATTCGGATGTTGTTTACTTGTGCCAGACAGGTCAATCATATCTGTTGCAGTGTGAATGAGAATCCCGCGTGCCGTTGAATTCCACATCGGGTTACTATGAATATTAAGCGTGGTACCGTTTTTAGTATTCTCTTTTTTCAGATACTCACCATACTTTTGCATCATAAGAGCTGCAACTCCTGCAACAACCGGAGATGCCATTGATGTCCCGGCCATTTGAACGTAACTGATTGCGGTATTCGCTGTGTCAAGAGACGTTATCGCACTGGATGGAGAAGCAAAATCCAATCTGATTCGTTCAAGTATATCCCCTGATGCCCATCCGCCATTAGCTGATCTTGTAAAAGGATCACCCGACAAAGGGATTATTATTGTTTGCCAATCACGTGTTATCGATACATTTTTTGAGACATTGGTATAGGGATTATCTGCTTTTGCAAATACATCTGTTGGTCGTTTGAGCATAATCTGGATATTCATGCTGTTAATAGGCAATGTAAGCGGAATTGCTTTCATTCGTATGACCAATGTATCCCAAATATCACTGACAATCTGTGGCGTTATTGGTTGACTGAACATATAACAGTCATCGTGAGGACCGGTTGTAAAGCTATAAATTCCATTGCTTACATTTGGATTCACCACATCATAAGACCAATCATTAAAGGTAGGATCTCCAGCATTAAAATTCCAGGTTTTTTTAACACCATTATTAACTAAAGAAATAGAATCGATTTCAACTGAATATTGGGTCCATCCTATTCTGCCTGATCCTGGAGCCATAATGTCAGGTTTGATTCGCCCGTCACGTGTCGGACCCATACTACTGAAATCGGCTTTTTTGTATTCAGTATTACCAGTCGCACCGACAATTGTGGCATTCTTGCTATTCTGTTCTAAAGAATAATAACCTGTCTGAACCCCTCCATGTGAGTGATACCCGGCATTTGAGGCGGCAACGACAAGAATGTTGTTATAATTCGCAGTTGTATCTGTTGCATGACAGCTTTGATACTCATCTTTTAATTCATCAGAACTAAGTATAATATCCCGGATCACCTACAAACGAATGACTGTTAACATCTGTACCAGGATAACTTCCAAATTTTACTTTTGGAGCGATTCCACGATAAAAATTCATTGTTCTGTTTGTATTCCATGGAAAATTCTGACTACCCCATCCGTTGCCGCCAATAATTCCGGCAGTATGGAGACCATGATCAGTGAAACCCCAATCATCATTGAATTTTGTACCCTGTGCGTCATCAAAACGGACGTATACATTTCCATCCACACTTTGTTCACACAATCCTAAATGTTTATATATACCCCCTTCACCGTTGGAAACAGTGACACCTTCACCGGTTAGACTTTTTCCTGCAAGCCAGAAATCATAGACCGGCTCTTGCAATGACATTACCGGTTGTTGCATCCAATCAATTCCTAATAATTGTCTTGCGTCATTAAGTGCGGGTTTAGGGGCAAAAAACAGATCAATTGTTTTTACATCAGGCAATGATGCAATCAGGGTTATATTCTTAATTTTTGAAACCAGCACTACCGTTTTCACTGGAAATGATTTGCCCTCAAAAACTATAGAATCTGCATAGTTCTGAAATATATCAATGATACTGTCTTTATAAATATCACTGTTAAACATCACTGATATGCGTAATGTATCATTTGGTGACTTTGTCCCAATTGCTTTCTGAATTGTTGTTGATAGCTTGTCTTCGGCAACTTCAACCACAAAATTGATAAATGAAGTATTCTGTTTTAGAAGATCCAGTATAGCATCCTGATTTCCTCTGATTTTTAATTTGTAGGCAAAGATGTTTTCCTGACGTCCAGTTGTTCCAAGGACATGAACATGCATCGAGTCCAGACTGCGTTTTATTTGATTACTCATTGGTTTTGAAAAGAGTGCCCATACGTATGGACTGCTTGCGGCATTTGATAAAACCCGACTGCGTTTTGCATCCTGATTTTTTAAAGATGTCGTATCCCGCCAGGAATGTACCTGCTTTTTACCAGCGTGAGTTCTGAAATTAAACTGCTGTGCGTTTGTCTTAAAAGCTGTAACACAGACAAGTGTTAACAGCAGTACACAACATCTCTTAAACACTTTTGACATAGGCTACCTTCTTGATAAATGGGTGAAAAATATAAATAGATTTTTTAAACAGTAATTGAGGAGGGCACACAACCAGAAATGCAAGTAGTTTTCTCTGTGTACACCGTTTAATTGAAACCAAGGTAATATATAAGGAGGTCTTATTCACCAATGCGACATAAATGTCGGGTTGACAGTAGAAGGATTGATGTATAGGATGCGAATTTTGCCAGGAGAATTATTTGCCGACATGACATTCGAAGAAAAAAAGAATTTTCGGTTAAAATTATTCGGGAAGATTTTACCTGTCGCGATTTTCATAATGCAGATTTTATTGTTTGGAAGTCATTCTCGCAGTGATACACGCCCAATAGTGACTGGGATTTTCTTATCTGCACAGAAGAAGAGCTTCCGTTCCCCCTAAAAGCCAAAATTTCAGCTAAAATTCTGACCAGGCTTACAGAGCAACATATTTCTGCTGATGTGATTAGTAAATCCGAAACCACATTAATGAAGGAACGCGATAATGTCGGAGTCATTACCTATTATGCCTTAAAAGATAGACTATTGGTATGAACGAGGATGTGGTTAAATTATGAAATGGAAATACATATTTGTTAATTCGAATCTTCGGCGGGCTGAAGCCACGCCTCTGAATGAAAGTTAAACCCGGTAAACCGGGTTAGTTAGGAGTCGAAGGTTCCGATGTTTTAACTGGTATAAAATTATTGCGTTACTGTAACCTATCTTGTCCATCTGCAATCAGCGACAATTTTCATTAGATTCTTATCTTATTCCCAGCCTGGTTTACCAGGCTTTTCACTCATTCAGAGGCGTGGCTTTAGCCCGCCTCAGACCGAAAAGAAAAATTAAATTCATCTGCGTTTTTTAGGTTTACAGAAATATCTGAACACTCCCTGTCTATCCCTATTTCGGGGGCGTTTTTGAAAGACTGATCCTGTTCCAGCTAATACTGAACTTGTTCCCGCATATACTGAAACTTTTCCCGAGCATACTGAAACTTTTCCCGAGCATACTGAAACTTTTCCCGAGCATACTGAAACAGTTCCAGCTTATAACTGGAATAGTTCCCGAGCATACTGATGTTATTCCCAAACATACTGGTGTTATTCCCGAAAGGCCTGAAGTTATTCCCGCACCATCAAAACAGATATGCGCCCCGATAATGACCCTCAAATCCCTTATTTTAATGGATAGCGGATCCTGTTGATCGATCCGGGTTTCACCACATTTTCAACTCCGCTAAAGGAAATAATAATCCTGAATGGTTAGGGTATTACTTTTTCATTCTGAATTCCCGTTCTAAAATACGATCGTTTTATCTACACAACCGTACACCCTGAGCCGAGTCTTCGAGAGTCGAAGGGTCCTTCGAGGACTCCGGACTCAGACTAATCGGAAATCAGGAAACCAAAAAAACAAAAAACAATAAATCTCTTACTTGCTGCTTCGGCAAGTCCGAGATGAAGTATTAGTTACCCGCTTAGAGGTATCTGTTGGGGAAATTGCGTAACTTTTCCGGAAAAGAACTTTGTTGTTTACTTGAAAAGTACGGATTTTTCATTGTGCGTCAAAACAGATCGGTATCATTCTTAAAACAAATCCACAATAATCTCACATTTCGTATTTCTTGCCAGAAAAGTTATACTGCTTGCCGAACGCTTTTTGCATTTATCTCCTCTCTATCCTGATCATCCTTTCATCCTGATCCATCTTTCATCCTGCTAATCCTATCAATCCTATTCAAAGAATCTTATACCCCAATAATATCCATAAATGTTATAATCATTTTTCAATACAGAAGTTATATGAAAAAGTGCTTATTTCCCGGGGATCGATCAGCTTTATGGATTCTTCCAATATTGCTACTGGGGTTACTAACGTTATAAACTCTCCCTTTGTAAGGAATCTGAGCCGTCAGAGAGACCTTATAGTAGTTATTGGAGTCATTGGAATTCTGCTTGTAATGATTATTCCAATGCCGACATTTCTGATGGATATAATGCTCTCTTTGAACTTATGTCTTGCTCTCATAATCCTTCTGGTATCGATGTACACGAGGGAAGCGCTTGAGTTTTCTGTATTTCCATCACTTTTACTGACCGTTACCTTTTTTCGATTATCGCTTAACGTGGCTACAACCAGACTGATTTTAAGTCAGGCGGACGCGGGGCATGTTGTTGAGGTATTCGGAACTTTTGTTACAAAAGGTAATATGGTTGTCGGTGCGATAATATTTCTTATTATTGTACTTATACAGTTTATAGTAATTACCAAAGGTGCAGGACGAATTGCGGAAGTTGCGGCACGATTTACACTGGATGCAATGCCAGGTAAACAGATGGCAATCGATGCGGATCTAAATGCTGGGTTGATTAATGAAGAGCAGGCACGGTTCAGACGATCGCAGATCTCACGAGAGGCTGACTTTTATGGTGCAATGGATGGAGCATCAAAGTTTGTCCGTGGTGATGCGATTGCTGGAATACTAATTACCATCATCAATATTATCGGTGGTTTTATTATTGGTATTGCTCAAATGGGTATGGATTTCCAGACTGCGCTTTCAACCTATACTATTTTGACAATTGGTGATGGTCTGGTTACTCAGGTTCCTGCACTTATGATTTCGGTTGGTGCGGGTATTCTTGTCAGCAGAGCAGCTTCACAGAATGATCTTGGAAATGAAATTACTGCTCAGTTATTTTCCCGGCCAAAAGTACTTGGTGTTGCAGGTGTAATGATGTTGTTTATTCGCATTGATTCCAGGGTTTCCTAAAATACCTTTTCTGATTCTTGGAGCTACAGTTGGAGCAGCAGCGTATATGGGAATCAAAGGCAAAAAGAGGAAGAAAATGCAAAAAAACTACCTGCTGAAACTGCTGCTTCCAAACCCAAAGAGGAACGAGTTGAAGATTATCTTCATGTTGATCCAATGGAGCTGGAAATAGGGTATGGATTGATTCCTCTTGTTGATGTAAAGCAGGGTGGGGATTTACTTGATAGAATTACGATGATTCGACGGCAATTAGCAACTGAACTAGGTGTGATTATTCCTCCAATTCGTATAAGGGATAATATTCAGTTGAAACCAAATGAATACAGTATTAAGATACGGACAATTCTTGTTGGTAAAGGTGAACTGATGAGTGGTGCGTATCTGGCAATGGATCCGGGAGGGGTGACAAAAAAAATGCGTGGTATTCCAACGGTGGAACCTGCTTTCAATCTCCCTGCGTTATGGATTACTGAAAGTCAAAAAGATGATGCTGAAGTGGCGGGATATACTGTGGTTGAACTTCCGGCAGTACTTGCAACTCATTTGACAGAGGTAATAAAAAGGCATGCACATGAAATCCTTACTCGTCAGGAAGTCCGCAATCTGCTTGATAATATTAAAGAAACAAATGCTACTGTTGTTGATGAGCTTATTCCGGCTATGATGTCTGTCGGTGATGTACATAAGATACTACAGAATCTGCTTCGCGAAAAAGTTTCAATCAGAGATCTTGCGTTGATTCTTGAGACACTGGCAAATGTTGCTCCAGAGAAATAAAAATCCTGAGATTCTCACTGAGTACGTTCGTAACGCGCTTTCATCACAGATTTGTGATGTTTATAAAAATGAGGATAATATTATTCCGGTTATTACACTTGATCCTAATCTTGAAGCGAAACTTGAAGGTTCGATTCAGGAAACTGATAGTGGATTTCGGCTTGCAATTTCACCAGGTGATGTCTCGCGGATTCTGGATGCAACTGGTGAGGTAATTGAGACTGTAAAGTCTACAGGAGATTTACCTGTCGTATTGTGTTCACCAACTATTCGAAGTCAATTTAAAAAATTAACAGAAAATAATTATAGAGATCTTGTTGTCTTGTCATACAATGAAATTGTCTCCGGAATAGAGATCCGATCACTTGGAATGATTTCACTTTCTTAACATCAGTAAATGGGAAATTATGAGAATAAAAAAATACATCGCAAAGAGCATGCGTGAAGCTTTGATTCAGATTAAAGAAGAGTTGGGCGAAGAGGCGATCATTCTTAAAGACCCGTAAACTGCCGAAAAAAGTTTTTTCTCTCGGTGCACAGGAAGAGATTGAGGTTACTGCGGCAATTGATGAAGAATCTGCGGGAGCAAAAGCAGCCGTTTCCGCCGATAAAAATGACTAATCCGGGAGTTTATGGCCGTCCGCGTCCTTCAAATATCATTGATACAAACAGAGTGGATGCGCCGCAAGTGCGTCCATGGATGCCTCCTTCAGCCCAGAGCACTTCAGCAAAAAAAGATCTCCTTAATAAAAACGTAAATAAGAAGGATAGGCTGACATCTGATAGAGATATAAAAGAACTGATTATTAACAAAGAAGCAAGTCAGGCGATTTCTGATAATGATGTAAGTAAAGAAAATGAAATTGTTGAGCTTAAGCAGAATGTTTCTGAACTAAAAGAGCTTGTAAATACTATTCTCAAAGAAAAAACGGTTGCTACATCGGTAAATGGTTTCACCGGCAGCTGGGCTGTTTTATATCAGAAGCTGATTGAATCGGAAGTAAAGCCGGATATCGCTCATAAGCTCATTAAAGAAATCAGCTCTTCAGATATTATGCTTGCAGAAAACCAGATAGAGAAAAAATTTATTTCTGCGCTGACCGGCATGTTCCCTGTTTCAGGGCCGCTTAAGTTAAAGAAAGGTTCTCCGGTTATAGTTGCGTTTGTAGGTCCGACCGGAGCTGGGAAAACAACAACGCTTGCGAAACTTGCTGCACATTGCTGTATTAACAAACAAAAGAAAGTATCAATAATCACTGCTGATACCTATAGAATTGCCGCAATTGAGCAGATAAAGATGTTTACTGACATTGTCAAGGTAGGATTACAGGTGGTTTTTTCACCTGATGAAATTCCTGAAGCACTGGAAGCATGTAAAGAGGATGATATTGTTTTTGTCGATACTGCCGGGAGAAGTCAGAGGCATACCGAACACATGAAAGAACTTATTACTTTCATAGAAAAGCTTCATCCTGATGAAATCCATCTTGTGCTCAGTTCTACCACAAAGGATTCAGATCTATTTGACATAGTGCAGCGCTACAAAGAGGTGAATATCAACCGATTGCTTTTTACAAAACTTGATGAAACGGTGCGCATTGGGAATATATTCAATATTGTAAATGAGAGCAGGGTTCCGGTATCGTATTTGACATTCGGACAAAGTGTTCCTGATGACATAGAACTTGCTCAATCGACACGTCTTGTAAAACGTCTCTGGGAGGGCAGGAATTGTGAACGATCAGGCACAGAAATTACGGGAACTTGCGGAAAACAGGGGACAGTTTACCTCCTCTCAGAGTGGCAGGACAAAAGGCAATTCGGAAGGTAAAAGTATCGCTGTTACAAGCGGTAAAGGCGGAGTGGGAAAATCAAATATCGCACTCTTTTTGTCAGTCTTTCTTGCTATCTTTTAAAAAGAAAGTTTTGCTTCTCGATGCGGATCTGGGGCTCGCAAATGTTCACATTCTTCTTGGTATAGCTCCGGAAAAAAATATCTCCCATTTTATTGATGGCAAATGTTCGATTGAGCAGATTGTTTATCATGGTCCCGGGGGTATAGATATTGTCCCTGGTGCATCGGGACTGGAAAAGATTGCTAATCTGGATCATGGGCGGCTTGAAATGTTTCAGCATGAATTTGTCAGGCTTGAATCTCAATATGATTATGTGATTGTTGATACTGGAGCTGGAATAGGGACTATGGTTACTCAATTCGCTTCAAAAACCGATATAACCCTGCTGGTGATGACACCGGAGCCGACATCGCTTGCGGATGCTTATGCGATGGTAAAGGTATTATATGAAAAGGGGTGTGAAAAAATCGGTGTTGTTGTGAATATGTGTGTATCGGATCGTGAGGCAAATGAAACATTTGACAGACTCAATACATTAGTGGTAAAATTCTTAAAGAGACCAGTGGATTTTTTTGGAAGTTTACCTGTTAATCGTGATGTCCCACAATATGTTAAAAAACAGAAACTGATTGTACTTGACAAGGGACACGAACAGTTTAATAACAGAGTAATAGACATTGTACGGCGGATAAGTGGTATTCATGTTGTCAGAAAAGAATCATTTTTCCTGAAATTCTGGAACAAAACACAAAAAAAGCTGATTGAGTAGTATGACTTATTGGATTAAAAAGGGAGCGTTTTTTCTGGGTGCGTCAGTGTTTTTCCTGATCCTGATAATCAATATGGTTGGTCTGGACTTTTTTAATCCGGTATATCTGATTCCTGCTTTGATAAAAGCATTTTTTGGCGGGGCTTTGTTTTGGTTTACCGGTTTTATTCTTGGGGATATCATTTTTAAAGGTGTCCTGGCTGATTTTGACATTAAAGATAAGAGTAATCTTCTGGAAGGTGGTTTAGTCCAGAGAATTCATACAGAAAACGAAAAATGTGTTCCCGGAGGTCCGGAATTACCGTTTGCTGAAGAAAAGATTACTTATCAGAGACTCATTAAGAAAAAGAAAAAATAATCTAATGCGCTTTCAGTGGAGAGAACAATGTCCGGTGTAGAAAGTCTGTGGCGGGAGTATAAGGAAACTGGATCGAAAATAGCAAAAGACAAGCTCCTTGTCGAATACGCTCACCTTGTTAAGTATATTACTAATCGTCTTGCGATTAATCTTCCCAAGTCGGTAAATCGCGACGATTTGACAAGCGCAGGAATTCTCGGCCTGATCAGAGCGGTAGAGACCTTTGAACCGGAACGGGGGTTTAAATTTGAAACCTTTGCGGGGCATAAAATCCGTGGGGCTATTCTGGATGAACTTCGTGCACTTGACTGGGTTCCACGCTCAGTTCGGCAGAAATCAAGAGAATTGCAAAAAACATTTGCTAAACTTGAAAATGAACTCGGACGGGCTCCTTATGATGATGAAGTTTGTGAAGAAATGAAAATCACCATGCAGGAATATGAAGAAATGCTTTCGGAAGTGACTCCGACTACGATCATTTCACTTGAAGAAGCAATGCCTGACAGAGGTTCTGAATCAAAAGAATTACGTATAATAGATACAATTGAGGATCCGGGAAGTGATAATCCTCTTAAAGAATTAGGATTTACTGAAGTCAAGGAAATACTTAAAGACGCTATCACCAATTTACCGGAAAAAGAAAAGCTTGTTATTGCTCTGTATCATTATGAAGAATTGACACTTAAAGAGATCGGTGTTGTACTTGATATAACAGAGTCACGAGTAAGTCAGATCCATTCAAAAGCAATACTAAAGCTTCGTTCCAAGCTGCTCCAACGTATTAACGTCTGAAAAACAGGAGGGGAGCGATGAGCGGTGTCAATGTTAATGTATCAGTAAACAATCTGCCCCAGATTGACCGTCATCAGAATGATAACCACAAAAATCCTGTTGTCTACCAGGAACAAAACGCAAAAATCGCCAGTGAAGAAAATCAAAAAAAACTCTCAATGCCTGTTGAAACTGAAGCCACTCAGGGGAAAATTGTTGAAACAAACCAAAGAAAAGAAGATTCCAGAAAAAAAAATAAAAAACGGAATAAAGATACAGATAATAACACTCCCCAAAAAAATTCCAGTGATGAGGGGCTTATTGTCGATATAGAAGCGTAAATAAACATTATTATAGAGTTTTACCATGATAATACTTACTCCAGAAACAATTCGTATAAAAAGAATCACCGAAAGTATCATCGGTCTTCCTACGCTGCCTACGGTAGTATCCAAGATGATCGAGCTTATTGACAATCCGAGGACTTCTGCTGCAGCGCTTTCACGATTGATTTCTACTGATCAGGCACTTACTGCCCGGCTTTTAAAACTGGCGAACTCGGCTTATTACGGATTCCCAAGAGAAATATCTACTGTTAATATGGCCATTGTTGTACTTGGCTTTAATACTGTAAAGGATATGGGACTCTCATTGTCAGTTTTTGATGTGTTTAAAAATTTGACAAATTCAGATTGCTTTGATATCTCCCGCTTCTGGGAACACTCAATTGCCTGTGGTATTGCATCAAGGATGCTTGCAAGAAATTATCGTTCACGATTTGCCGGAGAAGCATTTGTAGCAGGGCTTTTGCATGATATCGGTAAAGTTATTCTCAACCAGTACTTTAATAAGGAATTCCAGATTATAATGCAAAAGAGCTCTAATGGGGTAAGCCTTGAAACGGCCGAGAATGATACTATCGGGACCAGTCATTCACAAATAGGGGCATGGCTTGCAGAAAAGTGGAATTTACCTAAACTGATTTCCGAAACAATACTTTTTCATCACAATCCATGGGACTCGAAAAAGGAACCAGTGTTTATCGCAACGGTTTGCCTGGCTAATTATATCTGTCATCTATCAGGGCTTGGGCATTCAGGCCGTAGCGGACTTCCCACATTAGATGCTCAGATCTGGGATATCTTTCAAAAAGAGAACATTCCGATTGATGAGCCCGATATTCCTTCTCTTCAAGATGAATTTATGGTGGAATTCCAGAATTCTGAAACATTTATGTCGTTTTTACAGGAGACCTAAACCTAAATTCCGCAGTTGTAAAAAAACAGACCCCCGCCGGTTTTCCAGCCCAGCGAGGGTCCTGCACCTTCACCCTAAAGAAGGAGGCATATGAAGTAGTGACAGCTTTTTAAGCCGTCATTTATACTACGAATTGAATCCTTATGATATTTTGATATCGTTTAGATAAAACACAAATAAAAAATCCGTAACAGAATGTTTTTCCGTTACGGATCTCGTGCATCTTTACCCTAAAGAAGGAGGTAGGTGTAAATCTGTAAATATTACGTTAGTGTAATAACTTTTATTTTTAAAAAAATCAAAGATTATAGTTAAAAGAATCGTAATAAAGATTTATTTTTCTCTCATACTCTTTTGTTATCTTTTGATCCTCAGAAAGCCGCGGTGCTTTATCAAGACACTCCTGATTTAAAGTAACCTTTATTTTTGATTTCGACCAGTCTATATCACAAATCCATCTGATTGTAAGGAGAATAAACTCTTTAGAATATGTATTTCCTACATCTAAGGTTAGATAATTTACAACCCAGTCAGAATCGTTATAGATAAGATCTATGACAAAAGAGTTATCGGTATCAACAGTTTTTATTCGATAGCCGGTAATTTCAGAATGGCTCCGCAAATTATTACTGTAAGTGACATCTTCTTCCGAACGGGCAAATTCCGATTCCATGAACTCTTCACCATTAGGTTCTTCTCTCATTTGCTCATACTCTTCATCTTCGGGAAACATTTCGCTGCTTTCATCGAAAGGTATACTGGGTTTATGAAAACCTGGTAGTGGAGGTGTTTCAAAAAACTCAGATTGTCCCCAGTAGATTGGCCATTCATAATAGCGGCGAAGAGCGATCTCATTTTGCCTCGAAATTGGCAAATTGATATCGATTTCGGGGCTGTTTATTATCTTATCATAGTAGATATTTACATGTATTTCTTTTTGTTCCCATCGGATATCTTTTATAGATAATGGAGAGATAAGGTGATGAGAAGAAATGGCAGGTTCTGACATCTCTATAACTATATATCTGAGTACCCATTCAGAATCATCAAAATAGACGTCCCTCACAGGCCCAAGATAGCTGTCGATTCCAAACACCATAAAGTTCAACAAATCACTTACAGATCTAAGCATAGATACCTCTCTTGATCTCTATTACTTAATCGCAAAAATAATTCCAAGTATCCATGGACCAATCATTACATTAAGCTATACACAAATACCTGAATTTTCCTAAAGAAAAAGCATGGTTCGCAAATGAGAACGACACAAGAGCTTTTGAACATCACCTTCTGCTCATTCTTGACTGGGATCAAATAGAAGATATTGAAAAAAAACTACTCCCCAAATTGTTCTCTTCTTGCTACCTTTGGCATTTTTTTCAGTAGAGAGGGCGTGCGGAAATTCGCGAAACTACTTGAGGAAAAAATTCCTGATGCTGATTATCTCTTTTTGAACAGATTGTTCAGTAGAGAAATGGCCTTTCTGGAATGGCAAGCTGAGGCTGCTGATACGTTTGTGGATGATGGGGCAGAATTTTTTCTTATCAGAGATGGATTTATCCTGTGTCATACAGTTCGTTTCACTGTCCGCCAAAGAACATCTTAAGCTGGATATTGGGCACTTTTTGCCCCCTGCAGGTAGATGCTTCCCTGTGTTATCTCAATTCAACCTTTAATCGATACTGTCCTCTGCATGCATCCGGTTCTTAACATATTGATTTTACTTGCAATATTTTTTTCTTTACAATAAAATTCACTTTGGCATATCCGTTGCATATTCACCATCCCGAATGCTATACGCATAAGAGGAATTGTATGAGTAAATTTAAAAACATTATAATCGTTGGGGTTGTTGGAATTATTTCCTTTCCTCTTCTTTACGCCGCTATACTATTCGCAAACGGCGTCTTGCGCATTGAATATGGAGTTCCTCAAAAAGCTGTTGAAGATCAAAAGAAAATCCAAACCATAAAAAGAACAGAAAAAACCGATTCTATTCTTATAACTCAATCACGCACATTTCAGGCTCTGCAAAATGAAAAAAAAGATATCGAAAAAGAACGACAGAAACTCAGAGAGCAACAGGATCGTATTGATTTACTTCAGAAAGAACTCGAAGAAAAACAGAGTGTGCTTGAACGACAACGTTCTAAAATAGAAGAAATTGTATCAAAGAGCGATTCTCTGGAAAATAAAAAATTCAAAAATCAGGCACGGGTCTATACTGCCATGAAACCGCTTGAGGCAGCACAGATTATCGAAACAATGCCTGATGATTATGCGTCAAAACTGCTGAACGCAATGAACGACGATAGACAAAAAGCAAAAATACTGTCCGCACTTTCAACTGAAAAAGCTGCCAGGGTCACCGAACGGCTGGGGCGGTCACGTTGAAAACACTATATCAATTAACATTCAATAGAAAGGAGGTGAACGTATGAGAACTGATGCTATGCTCTTTACTATGGGAGGATCAATGGAAAAAACTGCTTCCTGCCGGATGGACCATGTTCAGAATCAATTGCAAAAAGATTCTGTTATGGGGTTCGGTAAGAATGACAAACAATCATCTGCAGCACGTTTTAAAGAAACGTATGAGCAGATAGCACGCAGTAATAAAGATGCCCGGCATTCTTCTATCAGAAATTCATCTGATCAGAGTAACGTCTCTCATGACAGAGAAGAAATTAAAACTGACAGAAATAAATTTCGTGATTCGGATAACCGCATCGATAATGAACACAGGCAAATACAGGCTTTCGAAAATCAAGATGATAGCAATGTTTATGAAAAACCAACCGAAAACGATTCACGTCAAAGCGAGCAGGCTTCAGAACTGATCAAAGAATCGCTGGTTGATATTTCTGATTTTTTGCAACTGAATATTGCTCCGGGTCTTGATCAGGTCGCTTTTGATTCTGTCGATAGTGAAACAGTTGAACAGTTTGCTCAAATCGTTCACAATCTCAAAAACATTATCAATGCTCTTGAGGTGGCTGTATCGCAGGATCAACCGATTGATACAGGGAAAAAAGTGATTGAACCCAAAGAAGCTGCGGAGATGATTACAAAGCTTCAGACCGAGCTTTTTAAAATCGAAATCGGTATTAATATGCTCGGTAAATCTGAAGAAGTACAGAATAATATTGCAGCTAAACTTGATATTCCTTTTTCATCGGGGATCCCTCAGGCTATTGATCCAGCAGAACTTTCCATGCCTGTTGAGCAAGCCAGGAAAATTCTAACTGGCGTTTTTGATGCTGAAGAGAACAACTCAAGTATCGCTCAGCTTGCTAAAAAGCTTAACGAACTTGTTGAAGAAAATACTCCTGAAACCTCAGCGGTAAAGATAGTCCCTGTTACCGTAGAAAAGCAGAGTGCCGGAGTTGATACTTTCGATGCACAGACCTTTCGTGCTATGCTCAAGATCGAGGCGAAAGAAAAAGTAAGCACAGAGAATACTGATGCTGCAGAAAAGAGTGGAGATCTTGATTTTAAGGAAGCTGCAAACGGCGTTCTGGCCCGTGATGTTTCTGCACAGCAGGTAAAACCTTCTGAGCAGGTAATTTCTGTCAATGAACTGGCAGCAAGAATGCATCAGAACCAAAATAACGTTATGCAGGAGATAAAATCTCCATTGAACATTAACAAAGCACTTGAACAGTCAGTGGTCAATCAAATCACCGATAAAATTCATTCCGCTGTGCGTTCCGGAGTAACTGAAGTGCGGATTCAGTTACGGCCTGAAGCTCTTGGTGAAGTGACACTTAAGATTCGTATTGAGGGTGATGTGGTCACTGCACGAATGCAGGTTGAGAATCAGCAGGTAAAGGCGATTGTGGAAAGCAATCTGCAGAATTTAAAAGATTCACTTGCTCAGCATAATCTGCAGACCGGTTCAATTGATGTCAACGTGCAGAACGGTGGAAAAGATGCGGATTCAGGCAGGGAGTTTTTAAATAATCAAGCTCATCCTGAGCATCAGATAGCCAGTTCAGCAGAAGCTTCATCGGTAGATACTGAAGATACAGATCCGGTATCATCTGCCGAAACCGGACGAAGATTTGGAAATAATTCCATAGAATACTTTGCTTAAGAGAGGAGGTGAACTATGATTAGTGACATTGCAAGTTTAGCGAATAAATATTCTGAGCCGTATACTGCAAAGGCTTCCATAGGCGATGACGGTCTTGTCGATACAGAAACTAGTTCAGTGACCGGTGATAGAACATCAGGACTTTTTAAAGACGCCACCAAGGAGATGGGGAAGGATCAGTTTCTTCAACTTCTGGTAACTCAGCTTCGATATCAGGATCCATTAAATCCGATGGAAAATACTGAGTTTGTTTCACAATTGGCACAGTTCAGATCACTGGAAAGCAGTAGCAATATCGAGTCTGCTATCGGCAAGCTTAGCGATTCGTTTAAAGACACTGTTGATGCTCAGAAGAACAGCGCTCAATCAATTACAAACAGTTCTGCAGTTTCGATGATTGGAAAGATTGTGCGGTTAAAACAGACTGAGATCAATTGGATGGCGAAAGCTGGCCAGAAAGAGGAATTGCGCATCAATCTCGGTAACTCAGATCAGGCTGTTATCCGGATTAAGGATAAAGATGGAAATATGGTCAGATCTATGTCTGCCAACGAGAAGGATAGCGAGAATTCACAGACGATTGTCTGGGATGGGAAGTCGGATACCGGGGAATTGGTAAGCAGTGGAAAGTATACAATTTCCATTGATGGGGAGGATAAAAATTCGGAATTGTATGCATTTGTCCAGGATACCATAACCGGAGTACGTTTTAACAGTGATGGGACAGTCGTTAAGATCGGTGGTAAGGAATTGCCGTTAAGCAATGTTATGGATGTGTCATCAGGGACAACCGGTTCAGCTAACATTATTACATCGCAGACCGCAGTTTCCATGATCGGTAAAAACATTCGCGTTCGTCAGGACTCAATTTATTACCAGAATAAAGATAACGAGAATATACCAATCAGTATCAACACTGGTGGAAGATCTCAGGTGGCAGTTGAAATAACTGATAAGAAAGGGAATACGGTTTACAGTACAACTGCGGTTGCAGATGATACCGGGGTTGCCGATTTTTCATGGAATGGACAGACTTCTACCGGCTCTTTTGCAGAAGCAGGTGAGTATTTCATTCGTATAGCCGGACAGAACCAGGATCCAACCTTGTATTCTTTTGCGGAAGGTACGGTTACCGGAGTAATGAATCTGGGCGGAGATGCGCGGTTGAGAGTCGGCGGAATTTCAGTCAGTTTGTCAGATATAATTGACATCTCTGAACCATCGGCGACTTGAGGGGGGGAGCCATGAATATCAACAAAGCAGATGGTATTCCTCTTGAAACGCAGCAGCGGATAGCAGCACACCGAAGTGGTGTTGTAAATCCGGGTCAGATTAATGGACAGGGCAGTCCATTAAAAGGAATCAAGGAGAAAACAGAGCCTGCATTTTCGCAGATTCTGAATTCGAAGATAAGTGAGTTGAAGTTTTCTGCTCATGCATCAACAAGGATAAAGAGTAGAAATATTGATCTCACACCGGAAGTAATGGGCAAATTGGAAAAGGCGGTTTCGGGAGCTGCCAGCAAGGGAGCGCGGGATTCATTGATTCTAATGAAGAATCTCGCATTCATTGTAAATATCCCGAACAGGACGGTGATTACGGCCATGGATGGTGAAAGTTTAAAGGAAAACGTTTTTACAAACATTGATAGCGCGGTAATTGCGGATTAGGGGAACAGGACCTTTCGTTTTTTTCGAAAGGATGTTTTGATTGCAGAATGACTGATGCAATCAGCAGTTCGCGATGCCGGCTGATCGGGAGGAAATATGGTCAGATCACTTTATGCCGGAATAAGCGGTTTAAGAAATCACCAGGTTGCAATGGATGTAACTGGTAACAATATCGCTAATGTTAATACTGTCGGCTTTAAATCAGGTCGGGTAACTTTCGAAGAATCAATGGCTCAACTGCTTCAGGGTTCTTCACGTCCGGCGGGAAATGCCGGAGGTACTAACCCTCTTCAGATCGGTTTGGGGATGCAGGTTGGTTCTATCGATACTATACTGAGTCAGGGTAATCTTCAAACCACCGGGCAGATAACCGATTTAGCTCTTGAGGGAAAAGCTTACTTTGCATTCGCCGGTGGAGATGGCACATTTTACAGCAGAAACGGTGCTCTTCAACTCGATGCACAAGGGTATCTGGTTTCTCCAACCAACGGATTCCGACTCCAGGGAATGACTGCGTCAACTGATGGGACTTACCCTCCGGGATCGAAAATCGGTGATCTACGAATTCCGTATGGTGAAAAAGCTCCAGCCAGAGCAACAACTGAGATTCGGTACACATGTAATCTTGATTCAGATTCCGAAGGGCTTGGAACGATAACACACTCAAATCGCTACATCACTCAAGCAGCTAATACAGATAGATTGACTTCACTTTTTGATACAGATGGTAATGATCTGGGTATACAGGTTGGTGATAGTATCATTGCCTCAATTTCAGGGCATAATTCTGTGCGTATTCCAGTTACTGCGACAACAACTCTTAGTGATTTGGCAACGCAATTACAAACTTATTTACGAGCAGAAACGGGCAGCAATTTCATTTCAGTAAATGCTACTAATGGCAATTTTACTATAGATGCCAATCAGGATAATGCAACTCCTATTAATGGTCTTCAACTTTCCAGTTCAAGACCAGGTTCAAATTCTTATGTAACCGGTGCATTCACTTTCCCTCCTTCGATTCCAGGAGGCAGTTCGCATACAGTTACAGGGTTAAGAGTACCAGCGACCGCAAATACTCTTTTAAGTGCAGCGTTTGATTCCAGCGGAAACAGCTTAGGGTTGGAAACTGGTGATGTTATTAATATCAATGGGGCTGTTGGTGGAAAAAATATCTCAACGCTTTCAGTTTCTTATGCTGATCCTGCAAATGCGAATTCTGTATATACTCTTGGTGATCTACTCGACCGTATTCAGCAGGCATTCAGCTTACCTGAAACCGATGGGACAACGTATAATAATCCCTCAGCTAGCATGAATTCAACTAATACTGATGATGACCGTTTGCCTGATGGATCGATTGTTATTCGTGGACAGCCGGAAAAAGCTTTTGCTGTCACCAGTGTTTCTATTACTGCATCGAATGCAAATAATAACTCTACAGCGCCAACCTATTTCAATGCTAATATGGGTTTTACAGAAATCCAGACAGCCAGAAATACTGGAGTACAAAGCACATCTATAGTTGTATATGATGAGTCTGGTGATGCGCATACAATTACTACCACTTTCACTCATTCAGGTCAACCAAACGAATGGTTATGGCAGATTACTACTGAAGGTGGTGAGCAGATTTTAGGTGGAAACAGGGGACGGATTACATTCGGACAGGATGGTTCTCCATCTTCTTTTACTGCTGATGATAATTCAACCGGTTTTAGATTTGACCCTATGAATGGTTCCAACGTTGTCTCGGTTAGTCTTGATGTAGGGACCCCTGGTTCATTTAAAGGAATCACTCAGTTCCGTTCCCCTTCAACAACGGTTGCACGAGATCAGGACGGGTATCCTATGGGTAAATTGCAGGAAATATCTATCGATGAAAGAGGTGAAATTTCAGGGGTATACACAAACGGTGTCAATAAAGCTATCGCAGCGATCTATGTTGCTGAATTCAATAATCCTGCAGGACTTATGAAAATTGGCGACAGCATGTATACTGAATCAAATAACTCTGGTGATGCGGTTTTGCAGAGGCCAGGTATCGGTTCTGCAACTAAAATTAAACCGGGTTCTTTGGAAATGTCTAACGTTGAACTGGCAACTGAATTTACAAACCTGATTACTACTCAGCGCGGCTATCAGGCAAATGCGCGGGTGATTACGACAAGTGATCAGATGTTACAGGAACTGGTTCAGTTGGTAAGATGATTTTTATGATAGTTTGTTTTGCATAATTGGTTACTGTTCAGAATTAAAATATGCGCCCCCTGAATCCCTTGTAGAGACGTCCGGCCGGACGTCTCTACAAGGGATTCAGGGGGCGTAACTAAAACTTGAATAATACTATAAACAAATGCATTCACCCATCAGGTGAAAGAATAGAAAAAGGAGCGGGTGATTGGTTGGGTTTGCAAATTTACTATAACATCCAATAAAATCATGTAAATACTTGCATACTATAAGACATTATGATAAGATTCGCTTAATTGGAATTTATAGAGTGTTTATTGGGCGTAATATGTTGCAACCTGTTGGGTTATAAATTTTATATAAAAAGGAGTACTTCATGATTTCACTGTGTCGATTAAATGGACAGGAGTTTATTCTTAATGCTGAACTCATTGAAACACTTGAAGCTACTCCGGATACGGTGATTACTTTGTCGAATGGCAAAAAAATCATCGTTAAAAACGGACTTGAGGAAATTATACGTAAAACGGTAAAATACCGGCAGTTATGTAATACTGCCGTTCAGATTGTTAAACGTGATGGTTCAAATGACTCATTCAATCCTGATGATATTCTTAAATAACCTCAGGGTTGAGCTCTCCATTAAAGGAGTGTTTGTGTATGGAAGAGAAAAAGAAAGAAGCCGCCACTGAGGAGGCACCTGCTCAGGAAACTAAACCTGAGAAACCAAAAAATCAGAATGGCAATAAGATCCTGTTTATGGCTCTGTTAGCTGGAGTTTTGGTTGTAAATACTGCAATTGCATTTGTTTTATTTAAGGTTACATCACCTAAAAAAGAAGTTGTTCAGCTTGATTCCAAACATGGAGTAGATTCAACCAAAAATGAAGAGGAAGTTTCAGCTCATGTTGGAGCGACAACTGGAGAAAAACCAATTGAAGCACTTGTGAATATTGCGGGTACTGATGGTGAACGGTTCCTTAAAGTTGCAGTGGCGTTTGAATATGATGATATCAAATATCCAGCGCTTGCTGAGGCAATTGAAGTAAGATCGCCCAAAATAAAAGATATCCTTATCAATTATTTATCAAAATTGACTCTTATAGAAGTAACTGATCCTGATGCAAAAGATAAAATCAGAAAAGAACTTTTACGCATGGTAAATAATTCTCTTCCTGTGGAGGAGGGGAAGATCCGTGACGTTTATATAGTCAATTATATCATTCAGTAAGGATGGATTTGTAACGAATTTACGTCCCGCTCATCCTGAGCTTAGCCGAAGGGTGAGCAGAACGAATGATGCGAGTATAAAAGAGCTCATGGTTTGATTAAACTCACCACAAGCGGAAGACCGGATCAGCTTGAGTGGGAAGAACTGGTTGAAAGATGAGTAAAATTGCTGATAATAGGTTCAAGTTTTACGTTTCCGCTTATCCTAAGGTACATCGAAGGATGAGCAAAACCGTTTAAAAGGACAATGCTGTGAGTGACATATTATCACAGGATGAAGTTGATGCGCTGCTTTCAGCGGTTTCTCAGGGTGGAGAGCAGGATATTGGTATAGAGCCTTCAGGGCCAATGATTGGTGCTAGTACAGAGAGTAGCAGTGACTCTGAAAAATCAATGTCCTTGTATGATTTTCGCAGACCTGATCGCGTTTCAAAGGATCAGATGCGAACATTGCAGAACCTTCATGAGGGGTATGCTCGCCTATTTTCAACTACTCTCACTAATTTCTTACGAACCTTTGTTGAAATTGAGCTGGTCAGTGTTGATCAATTAACCTATTCTGAATTTGTAATGTCCATTTCCAACCCTAGCTGTATTTATGTCTTTAAAATGGAACCACTTGAAGGCAATGCAATTCTGGAAATAAATCCATCACTGGTTTTTTTCATTATCGACCGTCTTTTTGGTGGTCAGGGTAGGCCTTCTGAACAAAACCGTGAGCTTACTTTAATCGAGCAGAATGTTATTCATCGTATTGTCGAACGAAGCTTGAGTGATCTCAAAGATGTTTGGGAGCATGTCGGTGTATTCAGTCCAAAAATTGAGGCATACGAAACTAATCCCCAATTTGTACAGATTGCTCCGCCTGGAGAAACAGTAATTCTTATTTCACTTGAAGTGCGTATGCAGAATGCTTCCGGGCTTATGAGTATCTGTTTTCCCTACATGCTTCTTGAAAGTGTAATTAATAATCTTTCTGGTGAATCCTGGATGTCTTCACAGAGCTTATCCACCCATGAGACACGTTCTGTTATGGAAGAAGAAATTACAGGATGTTCATTTGAATGTCGCTACTGTAATCGGACAGACATCTCTTACAATTAGGGATCTTCTTCAGCTGCAGCGAGGTGATGTGCTTTGTCTGGACAAACCATATGATAGCGATCTTCTCGGTACAGATTGAGGGTAAAACCAAGACTGGCAGCAAAATCAGGTTTGATCGGAAGAAAAAAAGCTATTCGTATTACAAAAATAATTGAGAAGGAGGTTCCTGGTTGCAATGAGTGACATACTTTCTCAAGAACAGATTGATGCCCTTTTAAATGGGTTTGATAATGATGGCGGGAGTTCGGGAATATTCTTCTGATACAGCTCAGGAAACTCCTGAAGTAGACCGAAATGAACTGATACAGTAGCACATTAGAACTCTTTTTTCAACAGGCTAATACAGTGATTTCTACGGTGATCAATAAAAAAACCACCTTCACTGTTGAATCATGTCGAAAACGCTGATTTTTCGATACAATTAAGGAAAAAATTCCTTCTGTTGCCCTCTCGCTCAAACTCGACTTTAAAACCGGTTTTGAAGGTGATTGTTTTCTAATAATTCAGAAAAAGGATGTCGCCCTCCTTTCTGATTTGATGATGATGGGTGATGGGAGTGCAGAATACAGTGAGGATCACAAAGATGCTATTGGAGAGCTTTTCAATCAGGTGATGGGTGCTTATACGACTGCATTGGGATCAGAAATGGGAATTCCATCTTCTGCGGAACCGATCGAAGTGCTTGAATTTGATCTTGATGCACCATATTTGCTCAGATGATTTTGATATGCTCATAGTATCGCTTGAGATCGAAGATAGTTCGAAAAATCATATCTTTCGGTAATCGTTCCAAAAGCTTTTGGTGATCAGATTGTGGAAAAAAATTCCATCTTCTGCTCCTATTCAAAAATCATCAGGCAATATTGGCTTGAATATGTCTGAAATCGATGAATTATCGAAAGTTACATCGTTTGATTCAGGTCATGCTTCCGATTCTCACTTTCAGAGACCAATATCGCAGGGGTTCCTGTTAATGTTCCTCGTGAAAATATCGATATGCTTCTCGATATTGACCTTGATGTCAGCATTGAGCTTGGACGTTCTCAGCTCTCAATTAAAAGAATACTTGAACTTGCCCCCGGTTCTATCGTTGAGTTAGATCGAATGGCAGGTGAACCTGTTGATCTTACTTGTAAATAACAAGGTTGTCGCCAGGGGTGAGGTAGTTGTCATCGACGAAAGTTTTGGAATCCGGATCGTGTCACTCGTTTCTCCGGAGGAAAGAATTAAGAGCTTGAGATAGCAATACGCCCCCTTGTAGAGATCGTCTGGCCAGACGTCTCTACAAGGGGCGTAACTGAAACTTGAATAATACAATAAACGAATGCATCCACCCACATCAGGTGAAAGAATAGCAACTCATAACTTATGAATTATCATAACTTTAAATTAGCTTTTCGAAATCCAACTGCGATTTTTAAAATAACGAATTATTCAAATTAACCACATACATGAAAACTCTCATAAAAGGAATTATTAAGTGTCTTTTAGAACAAACTTGAAAAAAGGTGGTTGTTCAGAGTATATTGATGTTCACTGCTTTGTTATTAGTCTCCGTACTCTGCCCAACATTCAGAAATAACAACATCGGTAATTTCGATATTCAGAAGGTACAGGCAAGCGGTACAGGATCAAAAGATACAGATGATCAAATAGTTCCTGCCTATCTCAAAAAAAGAGTCTGAAAGTTATACTTGGGTTATTCTGAGAATAACCCTTTATCTTGCAATTGTAATAGGGGTGATATTCTTGCGGTTGCCTGGATTGTAGAAAAAGTAGGGTTCGGAAATTCTTCAAGAATCGGTGGAGGCGGATCAATGGATATTCTTGAAGCTCTTCAGTTTGGGCAGAATCGAAATGCAATACTTGTTCGGGTGATGGATACTGTTTATTTACTTGGCCAAACTCCGACATCGATTGTACTTCTTGGAAAAAATAGAGGGTCAGAAAGCTATCGATCTAATCGCTTCATCAAAGGGTGGTGGGGGATCGGTTATGCAATTTAAAGATGTATTCAATAACTTTATGGGAAAGAATAAAAAAACGGTATGATTTTACTTTTCAAAGGCAGATTCCACTCTTCTTTATCGTTATCGGAAATAGATACGCCGAGGCTTTAAGACATATTTAAGAAGCTCTCTTTAAATGGTTAAATTTTAACAAATTACTCGATAATGTTCTCTGTTGATCATCATTTGTGGTCCACTTCTAACTTCACTTAGTGCACAGGTACTTACCAAAACTTACATTGTCGGTTGCTGATACCAATAAACCTGGTGATGTAACCACACTCTTCAGATTCTTTTTCTGGTCACATTCTGGCTCTAGCACCTTCAATTTTGATTATGATGACCTCTTTTGTTCGAATCATTATCGTACTCTCGTTTTTGAGACGGGCGATTGGAACTGCAAACTATGCCTCCTGATCAGATTATGGTCGGATTAGCTTTATTTCTGACCTTGTTTATTATGATGCCGGTATTTACTGAAATGAACGAAAAAGCAATACAACCTTATATAAATCAGCAGATTCAATTCAAGGAAGCAATTAAGCTTAGCTGGAAATCCGGTGAGAAATTTTATGCTTCGTCAGGTCAATGAAAAAGATGTTGGCTTATTTGTGAGAATCTCCAAAATGCCTCCACCTAGAAATGTGAATGATTTGCCGTTATGAGGTTATCATTCCTGCATTTATAACCGGTGAGTTAAAAACCGGCTTTATTATCGGTTTTATCTTGTTTATTCCTTTTCTGGTGATTGATATGATTGTTGCAAGTACGTTGCTTTCAATGGGTATGATGATGCTTGCCACCGGTGATGATTTCAATGCCTTTTAAAATTATTCTTGTTTGTTCTGGTTGATGGATGGCATCTGATTGTAAGACAACTTGTTACATCGTTTAATTGAAAGGATTGTTAATGGAAGCGGGTACGGTTATCGATATCGGACGTCAGGCCATCTGGGTTACCTTGCTGGTCTCAGGGCCGATGCTTCTTGCAGGTCTTGTGGTAGGTTTATTGTCGGTATTTTTCAGGCTGTCACTCAGATTCATGAAATGACTTTAACGTTCATTCCTAAAATCCTGGTTATGATCTTGGTTTTCTTGATTTTACTGCCATGGATGCTTATTGTTATGGTCGATTACATGGCTGGACTCTTTGATCTGATCGGGAAAGTGATTAAATAGTGGATTGGATTCCCTTTTCATGTCGATCAGATTCAGTATTTTCTCCTTATCTTTGTGAGAATCAGTACTGTTATTGCTTTGATTCCTATTTTTGGTTCACCAACAAGTACCTCCCCAGATTAAAGTCGCTATTTCACTTTTACTTATCAGTCATTCTTTTTACATCGGTGATGAGCCTTAAGCCACAGTTACCCCAGGCATTTTCATTAGGGCTTTTTTTTATGCTGGTATTAAAAGAGGCGATGGTGGGACTGGCGATAGGTTTTGTGACCACATTTATTTTCACTGCGGTGCAGTTCGCAGGTCAATTGATCGATACTGAAATCGGGTTTGGCTTTGCTGAGGTAATTGACCCTTTCACTGAGGAACCGATTACGGTTTTAGGCCAATTTCAAATGATTATCTTTACCATTCTGTTTTTATTATTTAATGGTCATTATTTTCTCATTCTGGCCATTCAAAAATCATTCGAACTGCTTCCTTTATTCACAGCGCATATTCCGGGAGGAAAGGAATCATTTCATATTACAACAATGGTTGCCAATATGTTTCATTTTGGGGTTACGGTTCGCCGCGCCAATTTATGTGACATTAATGCTTACTGAAATAGCACTGGGTGTTGTTGCCCGGACAGTCCCGCAGATCAATATCTTTTTTGTTGGATTACCGCTGAAAATATTAGTTGGTTTGGGAATAATGATCATTGCCTTACCGAATGCTTGCGAACCTGTTTAAACAAACATTTGAAATATTGGTTCAGGATTTATGGCGATTGTTGTATTTGATGGCGTGATGGTTGTATTAAATGGCGTATGATGGTTGTATAAATGGCGTGCCCGTAGAGACGTCCGGCGGACGTCTCTCTCTATATATTCAACGGCGGACGTCTCTATATCTTCAACGGCCGTTATAACAGGTAACAAATGGCAGATTCATCAGAAGAAAAAACCGAAGCGCCGTCCGACAAAAAACGTCAGGATGCGCGGGAAAAAGGAAATGTCGCAAAGAGCACCGAAATCAATTCGGTAGTAGTGCTTCTTGCTGGCATTTGTCTTCTCAAATGGATGGGCCCCTGGATTGTTGATGAGCTTGGTAAATGTATTGTCGAATTTACTGAGTACTGCTCAGATACGACAATGACTCAAGCGCGTATAGTGATGCTTTCGCACAAAAGTATCATCCTGATGGGGAAGATAATACTGCCTATTGCCGGTAGTATTATGATTTTAGGCATTGTTGCTAATATCATACAAATCGGGTTTCTCCTGACTCTTAAGCCTCTTATCCCCAAATTTGAAAAGATCGATCCTATCAAAGGTTTTGGTCGTCTTTTTTCAATGCGCTCTATTGTGGAAACTATAAAAAACATTTTAAAACTGGCAATTATCGGGGTTGTCGCCTATGTGACTTTAAAAGGCGAATTCGACAAAATGCTGCTCCTTTCCGATTCCTCAGTTGGTACAATCTGGACATTCACCTGCGGGGTAGCCTTTAAGGTTATTTTACGAATAGCACTGGTCCTGATAATCATCGCTATTTTAGATTTCGCTTATCAGAGATACGATCATGAGAAACAATTGCGAATGACAAAGCAGGAGGTTAAAGAGGAACATAAATCCATGGATGGAGATCCGCAGGTAAAGGCGCGGATCAGGTCATTACAGCGTGAAATGGCCCGAAGGAGAATGATGGATGAGGTTCCTAAAGCTACGGTTGTTGTTACTAACCCCACACACCTTGCAATTGCGCTCCGATATGAGCCTTCAGAAAGTGATGCACCTGTTGTAGTAGCTAAGGGAAAGCTTTCTATTGCACAGAGAATCAAAGAGATAGCAAAAGAAAACAATATTCCTGTTGTTGAGGATAAACCGCTTGCCCGCGCAATGTTCGATAAGGTCGAAATTGGTTTTCCAATTCCAATGGAATTTTTCACCGCGGTAGCAGAAATAATGGCGTATGTATTTAGATTAAAAAATAGACAAACGGTTGGTGCGTTGCACCCGTAGAGACGTCCGGCCGGACGTCTCTTCATTATGCAACGGGCCGGACGTTTATACATTATGCAACGGGCCGGACGTTTATACATTATGCAACGGCCGGACGTTTATACATTATGCAACGGCCGGACGTTTATACAATTGCACCCCGCAATTGCGGAGACGTCCGGCCGGACGTCTCTACCAATCACACCAATCACAACAACCCACCCAAATACCTTCCCGTGTGAGACCGTTCACATTTAACCAGATCCTCCGGGGTCCCGCAAAAAATTACCTCTCCTCCGTTCTTACCTCCTTCAGGTCCGATATCGATAATCCAGTCGGCATATTTGATAATATCAAGATTATGTTCAATAATGATAACCGTGTTATGTTTGTCCACTAATGATTTCACAATTGAATAAAAATTATCAATATCTGACATGTGAAGACCGGTGGTAGGTTCGTCCATAATGTAAATGTTGCTTTCATTGGTGAGCTCTACTGCAATTTTGAGCCGCTGAGATTCTCCTCCGGATAATGTGCTCAATGATTGCCCCAGCTTAAGGTAGCCAAGGCCTGCTTGCTGCAAAAGTTTAAGATGTCTGTTTATTTTTTGAACAGAAAAAAACTCGAGCGCCTGATTTACAGTCATATTCAATACATCTGCAATCGTTCGGCCTTTATACTTATATTGAAGGACATCTGCATGATAACGCTGTCCCTCGCACTCATCACAAATAGTCCTGACCGAATCAAGAAAATGAAGTTCAAAGCTGATTGTGCCCTGACCGTTGCACTTCGGACAAGCTCCCTTGCTGTTAAAGCTGAACAGTGATGCATCAGTACCGGTTGCGGATGCAAACTCCTTACGGATCAGATCGAATACCCCGATATAGGTCGCAGGATTCGCGCGTGATGATTTTCCGATAGGTAATTGATCAATAACAATCGCTTCCGGGTGCTGTTTAGCGAAACATTCATGTATTAAACTGCTTTTGCCACTGCCTGCGACACCGGTGACACAAGTTAAAATCCCTTTAGGAATCTGTACTGAAATGTTTTTCAGATTATTTGCAGATGCATTGCGTATTTCAAAGAACTCTTTTGGAGCTCTCCTTTGATACACTGGTCTTGTAGATGAGAATAAAAATTTACCGGTAATACTTTCAACAGCTTTGATTCCTTCTGTTTCGCCTGAATACACCACTTTCCCGCCATCTTTGCCCGCTTTGGGACCAATATCGACTATCCATTCTGCAGCTCTGATTATTTCCGGATCATGCTCGACGACAAAAACGCTGTTTCCTTTCTCTCTAAGCTGGTTAAGAATTTTGAGCAGTTTTTCAGTATCTCTTGGGTGAAGGCCAATGGATGGTTCATCGAGGACATACAACATGTCAACCAGATTGCAATCAAGCTGCTTTGCCATTTTGACTCGCTGTGATTCACCTCCGGAAAGAGTCGATACTGCCCTGTCCAGCGATAAATATCCCACACCGATATGAATCAGTTGCTCAAGAAGGAATTGAGCTTTACGCAAGATAGGTGTCGCAATTTCATCCTGAATACAGGTAATAAACTCAAATGCATCGGTAAGCTCCATTTTACAAATATCTGCTATAGATAATCCGTTTATTTTAATCGACAACGCTCTCTCATTTAAACGGGTACCTTTGCATTCATTACACTCTGAGTAGATAAAGTATCTTGTATAGGCATTCTTTTCATCGTCAGGAAGTTCATCTTCAGCTTTACCGGTTATAGCTTTTTCAAGTTTGCGTGCAATACCTTCAAATGTTTTAGTATAGGAGAGTGTCTGACGAGAATTCTTCACGGCAAATGGTTCAGAATAGAGAAGTAACTGTAATTCTTCCGGAGTAAAATCTTTGATTTTCTTCTGCGCATCAAAGAGCCCTAAAGCCATAAGTTCTTTGTGCAAATAATTCCCCGGTTTATAGTGCGGATGCGTTATAGCTCCTTCACCGATAGTCTTCTCTTTGTCCAGAAATTGATCCAGATCCAATTGTACTACTTTGCCCAAACCATGGCAGTGCGGGCACATACCATCCGGATGATTGAAAGAGAATAAAAATGATGGACCAATAAATGGCTGTCCAATGCGGGAGTAAAGTAAGCGCAGGTAGGTATTTACTTCTGTAGCTGTTCCTACCGTACTTCGAAGATTATTGCCCATTCTTTTCTGGTCGATAACAATAGCAGTCGAAAGATTCATAATATCATCGACATCGGGGCGGGATAGTTTAGGCATTCTGGTTCGTGCAAAAGTTGAGAACGTTTCAATGAGCTGCCGCTGTGCTTCAGTGTAGATCGTGTCAAATAGGAGGGAGGACTTGCCTGATCCGCTGACACCTGTAAATACTACCAGCTTATGTTTTGGAATTTGAATATCGATATTTCTGAGATTGTTGGTATGCGCATTCCGAATGATAATATGTTCGTGTGACATTGACAAATCCTCCTGATTCGCTTTTCAAAGTAAATGGTTGAGGAACAAAAATGGTATTTGGGATGGAAAACCGATTGTAAAAAAACGACATGTTTTTTCTAAAAACTCAAGTCGAATGGCTAAATAAATAAGAAGCGTTTTTCTTCTATCTGTTATGTTTAATTTATCACATTAGATAGAGAACAAATCGCCGTACTTCTGATGTGGAATCCGTGGGTAATGCCTAAACGCCTCAGGTGTCAAGGAAGACCTGGAAATTTTTCACACAGGTTAAAATTTTTCGTTCTTGTAGCAGTAAAAATGCCCGTTTTTAAGGCAGAACCGTACTTCGATAACTTATGAAATAAAACAAGCTCACGTCTCAGAATCGATTCCTAAACCGATATATCCATCAAGAGTCTCATATGCTGCAGATATCTTTAGCCCATTACTCAATACTTCTCTGGATGATAACCCATAGCCCCGTTTCTCTTCCCATTGTTTCATAATCTTTTCAAACTCAATAACCGCCTTATCGTAATCCTCTTTACTTTTATCGATGTTTGAAATGTTGATCTCTGAAAACTGTTTAAAAATCGTTTCCTTTGCACTGCCTTTAAACTGGGAATCGAGTTTAAAATAGGGATTCACAGAATTATTAGTATTTTTTTTACTCTCAAGTTCAGGAGAATTCCCCTTGAGATATCGTTCAATAAAGTTATTTTTTTTAGAGCTCTTTTTTGATCGTAGAATTTCAACATCGTTTTTATTAATCTCTTCTGTAACTTTCTGATTGTATGTTTTCATTATCATTTCAGCGACAGGTTCAGAATATGTATTAGTCGTAAATGCTTTCATCTTGGCAACACCGAGTCCGGCTACAGCAAAATCGGCATGTGAATCAAGTATCATCTTTGATGGATTGATATCATTGATTGTTTTAACCATCTTATTTATATCACCGATACTCATTTCCATACCGTTGATGTGAAGTTTTGATGTGAGGTCATCGATAGTTATGTTTTTCCCAGCAGCCAATTGAGTACCGTATTCTTTTATTACCTGTGTTATTTCACCAACCAGTTTATTTACCTGTTCATCAGTTGCCACGCCATTTTCAGAAAAGAATGAAGCCATTCCAGACGCATATTGTTTTGATTGATCTCTCACAAAATGATTGAAAGCAGTTTCAAAGTCATCACCTGCGTAGGCAAACACTTTATCATCTCCACCACTCATTGCAGGATTTAGATAAGCAGAGAAAATCTGTGCAGCCTTTGTAATAAATTCGTTAGGTGATTTTTTTAAAAATGGGGAATCGAAGCCGATATTAGAGAATCTCTGTTTTTCTACTGAAGCCAGGCTCATTGAGAGGCGCATACTTCTTTTCATTTTTGATGTAGGAGTTTGTAAGGCGGCTTCAATATCCTGCGCATCAAGGGTGTTGTCATCGCCCAGGTCGATATCTGATATATCCAGAATATCATAATAACTCTGCGATGAACGCATAGGTTGGCTCCCCGATGCAGTAGAACTGTTTGTACCACCATTTGATGATGAATCATTAGTCGCAGAACTGCTGGAATTTTGATTGTTGTACATGAAACTGTATGCAGATACACTTTGAATTAACATGATATTCTCTTTTCTCTAATCAGGAGAACTGTTTTTTACTGCTTATCCATAACATCACAAAAGATGATCGCTAGTAGCTGTAATTTATTATCGGTAAATAGTTTCAATGAGTTTAGTTGTTTTTGAGTATTTGCGACCTACAATTCATTCAGCGAGACTATAGATTAGGGAAGACGCGGTCAGAAATCTAATGACGCAATGTGCTGCGTGGTGGATATAAGATCGGCTTTGCCGTTCCACGCACCATGCTGTACAATTGACGTTATTGTGCTTACTTACACATTTTCTGAATCAAGATATCCTGTATTTTCAGGCTGCAAGTCCTGATAAATTTATTCGGCAATGGACAGGATACTATTAATGTATTAAGCCATGGCCCACGTTTTTTTCTATTGTCCACACGGACTGTGCACCCGTGCATACAAAATGAGATCACACTACGATTGGCGAATTTTATCTATTCTGATTATTTAAAAATGTGGTATACACAGTACTATAAAAAGCTTAAATATTTTGAATAATGCATTCAAGTAAGTTAATTTGGCCCATAATTGCTTAATAAAATATACCGTTGTACGAAATGTATGTAAATGGTATATTTATACTGAGGAGAGTTGTATGAATATCGAAATCCTTGCAGCGAATATCAAGAGGATTCGTTCTGCAAAAAAAATAAGTCAAAGTGCATTGGCCGAAATTGCTGGTGTATCACTTCCTGCTATTAAAAATATTGAGGGTGCTAAGAATCCACCGCGTGTTTCTACCCTTCAACAGATCGCCCGAGCATTAGAAGTAAAGCTGCAAGATCTTTTCAGTCCAGTAAATGAACTGGTTTCGGTACGGTTTCGGGCAAATAAAAAGATTCAGGGACGAGAGCAGATACTGGTTGATGTGTCACGGTGGCTTGATGATTTCCACTTTCTCGAAAAGACTTTGGATTTACATGTGAATTTCAAATTTGCAAAAGCATTTAACAGTACCGACCGCCTTTCGCCCGTTAAGCTTGCTGCAAAGGCACGCACAATTCTTGGACTCAAGGACGGTGAACCAATACATGATATCTGCGGGCTTTTAGAGAATGCAGGGATTAAAGTATACCCATACACCTATGCATCGGATGTCTTTTTCGGCCTTGCGATCAATGAGGATAAAAGAGGGCCTGCTGTGGTTGTAAATAACTGGAACAGAATCTCTGTGGAGCGGCAGATTTTTAGTGCTGCTCATGAATTGGGGCATTTGTTAATGCATCTCGGTAGTTTTTCTGTTAAAGAAGACTCGGAGAACGAAAGTGAGGAATGCGAGGCAAATACCTTTGCAGGATACTTTCTTCTCCCTGATGATGGTTTCAAAAAGGAATGGAATGATGCCAGAGGTATTCCTTCTCTTGATCGAGTTATGAAAGTAAAAAGGATTTTCCATGTAAGTTACAAAACCATACTCTATCGATTGATCGAAAATGAGCTTGCAGATAAGAGTGTTTGGATAAAATTTAATGCTGCTTATCAGGCAAGATATCATAGAAAACTTCCATTTAAAGAGGAGCCATCTCCCAGCTCACCCGAACCATTTGGTATGGAACGGTTTGATTTTTATGAAGACCGCCTGAGTCTGCTTACCCGCCAGGCAGTTGAGGCTGAAGATGTTTCGATCTCACGTGGTGCTGAAATATTGCAGATCAGTGTTGAAGAAATGATGGAACTTTTATCTGATTCAAATTTGGTTGCGAATAAATCGTTTGCATTTTAAGCTATCTGACTTACAACAACAATTTAACCAAACACTGAATTATCCTAAAGCTTAGAATTTATCTAATGTTAAGCTATATTAAATTACATCATCGACAATGAAGGAATGTTTATGAGTTTTGTAATATCACATAAAAATTTGCAGGCCGCTCAGGGAAATTATTTCACTGTCCGCTACTGTGCGCTATTCTTTTAGGACTCAATCTCATGGCCATTTCTCCAGATTCATCTGAATTAATGATCATAGATGCTTGTGTTCTGATTGATATCTGAATGCAGATTCAAACCTATTCAAACTGATATCAAAATATATTGGACCATTACATATAATAAGCGTTGTTACTGATGAAGTGAAACAGATAAAAGATGAAGATCAACTGAGTACTCTTGGATTGATTCCGGTCGAACCAGAACTTGAGGATGCATTCACTGCGGCGGAATTACAGATGCCCACCTCATTTCCTGATAATCTTTGTTGCTTAACTGCAAAGAGAAATCGTTTCGTTTGCATTACTAATGATAAGAATTTAAGAATCTTCTGTAAAAAATTGGGTGTACGAACTATGTGGGGATTACAGTTAATTATTGAACTTCATATTAAAGGCGGCATCAAAATGAAGAACGCAATTGAAATTGGGCAAAAAATGCACGAAAATAATCCAAAATATATTTCACAATCAATATTGGAGACTTTTATTCAAAAGATCATATCGAATGAAAAGCATCCTTAAGTTGATGAGACAGGTAATGCCTGGTTGGGAAGTGATTAAGAAAAAACTGGACGGAAGGGCTGCGGCGATATTGAATGGAATAAGTTAGCCATGACGTATTTAAATATAGGTTAAATAATTGAAAATGGATAATTAAAAATTGATAACTCCTCAACATGCGTACTTTTATCCTATTTACAGTTTGGTATGCTATATTTTGGTCAGTACAATAAGCGATTCTCCTACTCTCTTCGATTATTAAAATATGTCACTTTTAAATGGTGTTTCTTATAAAGGGCATACTGATCCAGTTCCAGCAAGTACTGAATTTGTCCCGCATAGGCCTGTAACTATTCCCGAGCATACTGTAGTCATTCCAGTTAGTACTGAAAAAGTTCCTGAATATACTGAAACGGTTCCCGAAGTGACTGAAGTTATTCCCGAAAGGCCTGATGTTATTCCCGATGCCAAAAAACAGGTTTAATCACATTGTGATTAAACCTGTTTTTCCTAAATTCCCTCTTGTAGAGACGTCCGGCCGGACGTCTCTATGTGGGGGTTAGGAGGCGTATTTCATCTGCGTTTTTTAGGTTTATCGGGCAGATCTGTATTTTTTCTTTTTCTCGGGGTTATTCATGAATGCCTTTCTTCCGAAAAGACAGATTTCTTTGGTCAGCTGATGTAGTTCTCTATACGTTTGGTTTCGCTCTGCTAATTCGTTGAGTAAAATATCTTCTTTTGATATTCGTAACGATGTAATCGCATTTGCAAGTTCTGAAACTTTTTCTGCGGCCTCATTGGAGAGATTAAAATCGAAATTTACCTTTTCAAGCATATTCTTATTCAGGTTGCAAATGCATACGAGGTCATTAAGATTCTGAACGAGATCTTCGGGTTTCCAATTTTTGTTGAGCGCGGGAAATTTGCATTTTATTCTTAGGATTCGCAAAGACAAGCGGATGTTTTCAGAAAGAAAAGATCGTAATTTACAACATTCTTTGATGTATTCTTGATGTGTTTTCCATGAAAGTGAAATATCTTGTTTCGCAATCTGATAGTTCGCTTCAGCATCAGAGAGCTTTTGCAATAAAAGATAAAGCTTTTCAGCAGATTCCCACTGTAAACCTGCTTTTATAAGCTCCTCCCGGTCAATTCGACAGAGATACCAGATGTCATATGCATACTGAACAAATGAAGCAATGCAGATTTTGGGGTAAGTTCTTTTATTCATTAGGTAAATATACTATTCCTATAGCTAACATTTTTAATCACCTCTATGTTAACCATAGGAATACTAATTGATAGGAGGTTGTATGATCAAAAAATTGTACTTATTTCATACCAAATAGGATCAACTGATTAACTATTTAGTTTTCTTTTCCTGAATATGTTTGTAAGACCAAAGAAAATTGCTGATAACGTTAACAAACATAATAATGTTGGTTCAGGAACTGAATTCGTCATAGTAGAAATTCCATATCCATCAACACCAAATCCATTTTTGGAACCAGTTCCAGCTAAAATCGCAGAACGGATATTGGTTTGTTCACTTGTTAAACCAACAAAATCCTGATGCCCAAATGACCCGAGCCCTGAATTAAACCCGGAACTATAAATGTCACCTAATAAATTTCCAGTTCCGTGAGATCCATCATATAGTAACAAATGTGCTGGATTAACAAGGTCATTATCCAAAATATTCGGGTTAAAATGAAAAAAACTTACTCCAAAAGACGACAGTGGCAAATTAAAATCTAAAATCATTGATGGAGAAAATCCAAATGCTGCAGTGGCAGTATATCCATCCCCGCTTCCCGGATTTTCTGCGGTCCCAATGGGCCATGTTCCGAATGCTCCGTTAACTACATCGGGACTATGAGATATTGTCAATGCCCCCAACGTTACAGTAGAAAGAAAATTGGAAGCTGGTAAATCGATAAAAGCAGCATCATTCATATCAGTAAAATTTTCAATAGAGATTAGTCCCGCTTTCGTACCCGTCATAAGAAATCCGCATATGCATACTGTTGCTATTGAATGCATAATAGTACGTGTCATAGAGTGCCTCCTTTGAATTTAGATAAGATGGATAAACAGTTTTGATGCGAATAGAGAAAATTGAAATCTTTAAATAATGCTTGGATAGTAAATTGAATAATTCCTAAAACATAAAGAATTACAGTTTGTTAATATAATATGTCTGTGAACAAATAAGAAGTAAAAAGATAAGTTTGTGATCTCTATTTTTAACAAACTGCCGGCATATAATTAATAATAGAATGTTTTCCTATTGCATTAGAAACAAATTCCCTAAAATTAAAACCGTTCATTTAATTTCCTCATTGAAAGAGAGCAATTTTAGGTGACATTTTGAATACAGGCTAAAACAATCAGGGATATTCTTTTTCTGATATTTTATTTTCAACTTTCCAAAATTGAAAATGAGAAATAAACTTTTTGTTTATCATTCTTTTATGTTAATATGGCTGAAATTATCAAATATGAATTTTCAGATTACTGCTAATGAATAAAACATTGATTTTCCTTTATGAATCATAGTAAAATAAAAGAATCTTTTGCTAATTTGCATGGAAATGGTCTTTCTCAGCAGAAGAGATCGAGTTCTATTCAAGATCGGAGTGGATGATGATAGGAGGAAAAGTCTTCTATTTTCTGTTTCAGGAGTATGCAATTGTAAAATTAAATCAGAAAATAACCTGGGAAATGAGCACCGAAATCAGTGCGCTCTTTTCATTTCTTCTTAAGAATCCGACTTTGAGAACTCTCTATCTGGATATGTCCGAAACATCCCATGTTGATAGCACAATTCTCGGGACAATTGTGCATTTAAAAAAAAATGCTGATCTTACTAATGTAAAAGTAGTTATCTGCTCGCCTTCAAAACAATGTGTTAATATTTTGATAGATGTTGGGCTTAACAAAGTACTTAAAATTGACAATGGCCCTCCTCCAAAAATGAAAATTGCCTGCGAATTGTCATTTGGTACTGAAAAAACGATTCAGGAAATAGAAGCTTTGATAAAAGATGCTCATGAAGAACTTGTAAATCTAAATGATAAAAATAAAAAGCAATTCTCTTCTGTTATTGATTCTATGAAAACAAATCCGCTTTGAATCGCAGCTCAACAAAAGATGGCCTATTGTAGTGGTCATATCACTAAAGTATAAAAAGAATTTAAATACTTTTCCCCAGTTGTGTTTCGACTTGTTGAAGAAGGTTCTCCGCTTTTTCAAATGGAAATTCGGGCAGTTCGCTTCCGATTGATTTGTAATTTCGTAATGGAATTACTCGGAACTGGTATTTCCCCGCTTCTTCCCAGCGATGAACATAAGTAGGATGATATTCGATATTATTTACTTTGAATGCATTATCAGTTTTTTCAATTGTAATGTCTATAAGGACACCCGTATCGCGCATTGATCCTCTTTGATTAGATAGTAAATTACCTATTGAATAGATAATATATTTGTTTTTGGTAGAATCAAAAAACGCAGGTTGAACGATATGAGGATGATTACCTAAGATCACATCTACACCTAATTTCTGAAGCTGTTTTACATAGGCAATCTGTGTCTGATCTGGTGTGGTGAGATATTCTTCACCTGCATGGAGACAAATGACAATTACATCTGCTCCGCGATTACGCAGGTTGGTAATATCAGATGATATCAGATCAAAATCTATCATGTTTATCAACCATTTCCGGTCTGATGGAACAGGGTTTTCATTTGTACCGTATGTATAAGCGTTTATTCCTATCTTTAGACTCTTACTCTCAATTATTAAATTTCTGATCTCAGGATCCGCCGATTCAGATGTGCCTGAGTATAACAATCCATTGCGTTTCAATGCTGAAATTGTTGATAGTATACCGTGTTCACCGAAGTCAACTGAATGATTATTCGCAGTGCTTACAACCGTAAAACCAGTATCACGAATTGCTTTTAAAAGAGATTCCGGCGCATTAAATCTGGGATACCCTGAGAACCCCTTTTCTTCTCCGGAAATTGTAGTTTCCAAATTACATAGTGCAATATCTGCTTTGTTAATTATGCTCTGTATATATGAAAACATCGGGAAAAAATCATAACAATTCTTTTCCGGATTAAAAGCTGATTCGATACAGGCATCATGAATGAGAATATCACCTGCAGCTATCAGATGAAGAGTTTTTCTGGAGAGGTTCATAATTGAAATTTCCATCAAGGCCGTGCAGAAATCGGTCAAAATACTTTATTGTGTCGCTAAGTTTCATCATATATCCAGGATTGTAACTATTAAGTTTACTTTCCCGTATATTATTCAGTAATAATATATTAAAATGGGTACGTTTGGTATCATTCCAGTGATATACGCAAGTAGGATGAATTATAGCGCTCTCTATTCGAAAAACTGAATTGTTAAGACAATTGGAAATGGTGATATCACAAACGCCTCCAAATTCTCGATTATTTCCGAATTGATTACTATAAAAATTCCCTAAACTGAAAATCACATACCTGTTGTTAAGTGAATCAAAAACTGCAGGTTGTAAAACATGTGAATGGTGGCCAAATATGATTGCTACACTGTTCTGCCACAAAAAAGTAACAATTCTTTTCTGCTCATCAGAAGGTTGTGATGAGTATTCAGTGCCGAAATGTATTGATGCAATGATTATAGCAACATTTTTTTTCCGTAAAAAGTTGATCTCTTTTAGAATTGATGCAGAGTCAATAATATTTATATGTTTTTGAAGGCGATCTGATAGTACGGAATTTGTTCCATATGTATATGACAGAACTCCGATAGTAATACCTTTTACTGTGGCTATCAGACTTTTCTCCGATGTTCTATTATTTGAAAATGTTCCAGTATGTAAAAGGTTAATCGAATCCAATAAATGTAAAGTGTTTTTAAGACCTATTAAGTTCTGATCAAATGAATGGTTGTTCGCTGTTGTCAGCACTGTAAAACCACTTTTCTTCAAACATGGTGCAAGTGCCTGAGGACCATTGAATTGTGGATATCCGCTGAATCCGAAATGGTCACCAGCAAGAACCGTCTCAAGATTGCCGATAACAAGATCCGCTTTTTTTAAAAGAGGACTTACCATTTCAAATTGCGAGGTAAAGTCGTATTCACCTTTTTTTCCAACTCTGGCAGCACTTACCAGAGGAAAGTGCGTCATAATATCTCCAACGCACATGATCCGGATTTTTGTGCAGGTATCCTTGATTCTATTGGAAGAATCGTTTAAAAGTAAATTTGTATCTGTTGCTTCGGCAAAAGAATAACTGTACATTATTACATAGACAATCAAAAAACTGATAATCAGGCATTCTTTTTTCATACAACTGTTCTTGTAATAAAGTTGTTTACTTTCTCCCTGGACACCAGATTAATCTTACGGCTTCTAAACGCGGTGATGTTTTTATAACTGTTTCTAAAAGTTCAGAATATTCACGCTCCGCCATAGCTATTTCATGCTCTGAAATAGAAGGATTTATCTGTTTTAGCGAACGTAATCGTTTTACTTCCGAACCGGCAGTATTCTCGATTTTTAAAGAGGATTCTTTTATGATAGCTTCGCACTTTTTTAACGCTATCGATTCTGCCCGCTTGATCATTGAGGGGAATAGTTGCTGTTTAAATTCAACTTTATCAATAAATGGAAATGTTTTTACATGTTCAAGAGTAGTGAAAAAATCACCGGAAAGTGAAGCAGATAGATCAGTGCCTTTACTATCCACAACTATCTTCATGACTACAGGAGCAAGGAAGCGACTAATGAAAAGTGATGGTGGCGCTATGCATTCAGCAGTAAATATCGTCTCTAACAGTAACTGAGGTGTTTTACTTTGCTTTTGTAACGCGAGGCAGGCGTTTCCTGTATCTGAACTGATAAAGATATCAATTCCACCAGTTACAGCAGGATGATCGATTGTCAAAAATTCATAGTCTTCTCTATGTAAAGATTTAGAACGGTTAAAGGTGACAATGGATCTGGATGCGCTCAGTCCGGGAAATGATTCGTCAAGTTGTGATTCTGAAAGTAAATTCCAGGTATCCTCCTGAAATTCTTCAGCAAGTATTCCTCTTGATTTCAAAAGACGTTTCATTATTTCTTTTAAAGATCGATCTTCATCGAATGTGCGAATCATCGAAACCAGTTCCAGGGCTTCTTTAGGTCTGAAAGAATGTTGCTCGAGTAAACGATCTCTTCCACTTTTGAGTCTCAATGAGATCTCTGTTACCGCATCTTTGGTTTTCGAAATTAAATTTGCAATTTGCACTATTACTTTTTCAGAAATAAATTCAGAATAAAAGAGAATTGTATTGAGTTCTGAACTGAATCGTTCATACGTTTCTTGAGCTGCTGGAACGGTTTGATTAAAAATTCCCAGGCCATCATTATACCACTTAGCAAGGAATGCTTCTGGAGTGGCAGAAAGAACAGGAACATATAATTCAATTGTATGTTTTTGACCTATACGATCTAATCTGCCAATTCGCTGTTCAACGAGTTCTGGATTAGCAGGAAGATCAAAAAGAAAAAGATGGTGAGCAAATTGAAAGTTTCTGCCTTCACTGCCGATTTCAGAACAAATAAGGATGCGTGCACCCTCATCTTCAGAAAACCACGCTGCATTACGATCTCTTTGGAGCAATGTGAGGTCTTCATGAAAGAGAGCCGTTTTTACGTTGATTTGTTTTTGAAGCGCTTCATCAAGGGCTACAACTGTAAATTTACTTCTACAAATAACAAGAACCTTGTCCTCATTTGTTCTCTTTAATAGTTCCGCAAGATATTCTACCCGAGGATCATTAGTAAAGGTTCGTTTTTTAACAGGAGATCTCTTCGTAAAATCTTCGTTGAATATTGTTATTACGTTTTCTTTTTGAGCAGCAGTACTTTTCATTAATTCAACAGATACATTGCGTTTGGGGAATCCGCCGATAACTGTCCTTGTATTTCGGAATAATGCACGCCCAATCCCCTGACGGTCTATTATTTCCGCAACGATTTGTTTGCGATCAGAATCAGAAAGTGCGGTATTGCGGACTGATGAAAGAAGTGATACTATGTTTTGAGAGTGTAAAAGACCCTGCATTCGCTGTATATCTTTTTCCTCAAGATCTATTCCGTCAAGAATTTTTCCTGTAATTTCTGCAATTTTCCGGTGTTCATCTGCTTCGTGACAATGTTCTTCGAAACTTGAGTATCTTGATGGATCTAAAAGACGAAGACGCGCAAAATGATTCTGCTCTCCAAAATGCTGGGGCGTTGCAGTTAAAAGAAGAAGATCTTTTGCTCTTTGAGATATCTTCTCTACTGCACTAAATTCCTCTGAGCCTTGCACTAAATGATGTGCCTCATCAATTATCACCATATCCCAGTCTATTTCACTTGCCTTATCTATCAATTGTTTTGAACTTGATAAATAGTTCATTCCAATTAACAGCTGTGAAGATGAAGAAAATGGATTCACTTCTAATTCTTCTTCGGTATTTTCAACAATTGAAAATAGAAGGTTAAATTTTCTTAAAAGTTCAACAAACCAGACATGTACCATCGATTCAGGAACAATAATTAACACCTGTGATACTCTTCCACTCACTATCAGACGATGGAGAATAAGACAAGCTTCTATTGTCTTTCCTAATCCTACTTCATCTGCCAGCATGATGCGGCGTACAAAACGGGATGATACTTCATTTGCAATATAGATTTGATGAGGAATTAAGTCTATTCTGCCGCCTACATACCCTCTTACCGGTGAATCTGCTATTTTATACCGTAAATCAAGTATATCCGCTCTCAGATTGTAATCATTTATTGAATCAACATTCGAGGATAACAATCTGTCTATCGGGGCTGTTATCTTATTTGCACTGCTCAATTTTATTTCGCATATTACCCCTTTTCCGGTATGGTAATACACAAGTGAATCACGTTCTTCAACAGATTCAACAGTCAACGATTCGCTTCCGACAACTTGTATGGAATCACCAGCTTTGAATTTAATTCTTCGTAACGGTGCGTTTTCCTTTGTATATATTCGTACTGTTTTTCCATCATGAAATGCAATAGTGACTCTTCGGTGATCCACCTGGAGGACAGTTCCAAGACCTAATTCAGGTTCCATTTCGCTAATATAGCGTTGTCCGACTATGAAAATTGTATTTTTTTCTGATTTTGAACCAGCCATTTAAAGAATCTTCCGTTGATTTCAGGTGAAGGAAATGTTGCAAGTAATCTGAATGAATTCTAAAAATTGGAAATATACTGTTATACTAAACGTTACCTATTTAGTATAACATATAAGTATTATAAAACTGCGCGTAGTATGTTTCAATCAGGTAGTTTCAATTTGAACTGCTTCTGCCTTTTTGGATTGCTTTACGGTTTTCTTTTCTGAATCATTGTCTTCAGCACCAACATTTTCAGATTTTTCTACACGATTCTTTTCAGCTGCGGTTTTTTTAGGTGCTTTAGTAGATTTCCCGAGATTAATTTTAGAAATTTTTTCTAATAAATCTTCGCTATCTTCTGCATAGACTTTAGCATAAGCAAGACCTCGCATACATTTTTGAAGTAACTCATTTTGACTGGATTCCAATGTATCACGTATGGCAGCAACTCTGGTATAAGCTTCTTCTAAATCTTGTGCATTTTTTTTGACTTTTTCTGCCAAATCTTCCAGTATACTCTCACTAACATCGGGAAAAGTAACAGAAGAAAGTTCTTCCTTAAATAGTACAATTGTTTCTTTTATAGAAGCTGGAATTGGATCTTCTAATGAACTTTGCATGTTTAACTCCGGTATGGTGATTAAAAAGAGATGAATAAAATAGAAAGAGGAGAATATATAAAGCAATATCACTTTTAAAAAATAAATGATCTCTTTTGTCACACGGATTTGAATAAAATGCAAAAAAATGAAATTGATGAACATAATTGTAAAAACATAATCGTTATGAAATAAATAGAACTAAAATTGCTGCTTTAGATCAAAGAAAAAGTAAGGCAACCAAATCCGGGCAAATATTTTGAATACTGAAGTAAAAAAATTATCCCTCAATCGATGTTCAATTACTCTAAATTTGAGTATGTTATGATCTTTAATTAGATTAATAAATCGATAATCAATTAAAGGATATTTTATGGAAAAAAAAGGCGATATAGCAGTAGTGGGTTTGGCTGTTATGGGTCAAAACCTTATTTTAAATATGAATGATCATGGGTTCACAATAGTTGCTCATAACCGGACGGTTTCTAAAATAGATGATTTTTTAAATGGGGCAGCTAAAGGCAGAGAAAATATAATTGGAGCTTATTCAATCGAAGAGATGATAAGCTTGTTAAAAAGACCTCGAAAAGTAATGCTGATGGTAAAAGCAGGGGAAGTTGTTGATAAATTTATCGAATTACTTCTGCCTCATTTAGAAAAAGGTGACATCATAATTGACGGAGGAAATTCTCACTTTAATGATACGATACGTCGGACACACTTTCTCAAAGAGAGAGGGATCCTTTTTATAGGAACAGGAATTTCCGGTGGGGAGGAGGGGGCTCGGCATGGACCTTCGATAATGCCTGGAGGTAATGTAGATGCTTGGCCGTATGTAAAAGATGTTTTTCAAACAGTATGTGCAAAAACACCTGATGGTGAACCATGTTGTGATTGGGTTGGTGAGGATGGCGCAGGTCATTTTGTAAAAATGGTTCATAATGGAATTGAGTATGGTGATATGCAATTGATTAGTGAAGCATACCAGTTGATGAAAGATGGGGTACAGCTTTCACATGATGAAATGCATCAAATTTTTGACGATTGGAATCATGGAGATCTGAATAGTTACTTGATAGAAATTACAAGTCAAATTATGGCTTTTAAGGATGTTGATGGACAGCCTCTGGTTGAAAAAATCCTTGATTCTGCTGGCCAAAAAGGAACTGGTAAATGGACTGGAATAAGTGCACTTGACTTGGGAATGCCTGTCACTCTCATAATGGAAGCAGTTTTTTCACGCAATATTTCCGTTCTTAAAGATGAACGAATTAAAGCATCTGAAATTCTTTCAGGTCCTACCGATAGGTCAATCGGTGATAAAAAATCATTTGTAGAAGATATCCGTAAAGCTCTTTTTGCTTCAAAAATTGTTTCTTACACTCAAGGCTATATGCTTATGAGTGAAGCCGCAAAAGAATACGGGTGGCATCTTAATTTTGGCGGTATTGCTTTAATGTGGCGTGAAGGTTGCATAATCAGAAGCGCATTTTTGAATAAGATAAAAGAAGCTTTTGATCGTAATTCAAATCTAAATAACTTGCTTCTGGATGAATTCTTTAAATCTGTTATGATAGATTGTCAATCATCCTGGAGAAAAGTAGTTTCGAATGCTGTTTTATTAGGTATCCCAATTCCCGCAATGGGAGCGGGCCTTTCATTTTATGATAGCTTTAGATGCGCGCGACTTCCTGCAAATTTGCTTCAGGCCCAGAGAGATTACTTTGGTGCTCACACCTATGAACGTATCGATACTCCTCGAGGTCAATTCTTTCACACCAATTGGACTGGAAGAGGCGGAAATGCAGCGTCTTCATCATACATTGTATAGTTCATCCATTCGATACTATCTCAATTTTATCTTTACGGTTTGTACTTATAAAAAGTGTTTTCTGAAAGAAAACACTTTTTATATTCATGCTAAATAATTAGAACTTCGAAATTACAAATAAAATTATTTTACTTTTCAGGTTTCGAGTACGACCGACCTTTTAAATGAGATAATAATTTCTATATAGCAGGGCCGATTATGTAGGGTGTAGGTAAATAAAATGAAATGCCTGAAACTTACCTTTCGGGCATTTTTATTTTAAGCTGGAATTATGTTATGTGAAGTGTTTTTTTGTTGAAGTTGTTAGATTCAAAATTTTCCAATAGAGCTTGAACTAAATCAGATATCAAATTTATTCATAATTTTATTGTTGATTTTTGGATATTTTACTGGATGTCTCTTTCTTTCCGATTGGCTTATTACTTCTATTAGCCCTTTTGTACCATCGATCCTAATGAATAAGCCAGTTCTTAACTTTTTAGTCAAATCATTTATTCCTGTAATTATGGGTATACCAATTTCCCTTACAATTGTTCCAAAATGTGAGCAAGATATGTCTTTTTCAATGAGAATACCTGAAAAAGACTTTAATGCAGAAATGAATTTAAAATTCAAATCTTTACAAACTAAAATATTCCCATCTATTTTCTGCACATCACAATAATCAGTTACGATCATTACCTTGCCTTCAGCTATTCCATTTGAAAGCCCAATGCCTTTTATTTTTTCAGGAGGAACATCTTTGAGAGAATGAATTTGGTAGTTATCAGAATTGTTGAGAAAGTAAACAGGACCGGCTGTAATGATTCGATCTGGAGGCGTTATCTCTTTAAAAGTTCTGTACTGGTCTTTTCTGTGATGAATTAAGGAGTTTATATTTTTTACATAGAAAGAATCATTAAAAGTCCTTTTCAATTCATTTAAATGTAAATAGTAGATATCTTCTGGTTCACCAATGATTTTTTGATTCGAATAAATTTTGCCCATTGTGTCGAAAAAATAATTCGCAAAGTATGTAATTTGTGAACGGTAAAAACGAATAATTTTTCTATTTTGAACAGTTTTCCTTGTATTTTCAAGAAACCATCTAAAAATATTTTTTTTAAATGCAGGGAGATTACTGTTTATTAACGCGTCAATTTGATTGTCGTAAATATCTCCTGAAGAATTGTTATTGCATATGTCATTTTTAAATGTTTCATTATTTTTTGATTTGTCACTTGTTAATTGAATCAACTGCTCTAATGTTATTCCTAAATGCGATAGCCAACGTTTCGTGAGAAAACGTAAATACTTAAAATAAAACATGGATAAGAAATCGTTAACCGAAGGGAATATCCATTTTTTCAGTATTTCATTCTCAAAAACAAAATAAATATCACAAATCTCTCTTACAGACAAATTTTTCAGATTATAACGCGCGTATTTACTAAGTATTCTTTCGTAAGAATCACAAAAGTCCCTTTTTAGATGATTAATCCTGAAATGAAACCAGAAAAAATTTAGAGCAACTAAAAAATTCTTAAAGGTACAATTTACAGGAGGTTGTGAATTGTTTGCCGATGTATTTTCAGGAATAGAATTTCTCTTTTTTAAAATTAAATTTGGAAGAATAAACGAGGAGAGATAATGAAGGTTTTTCAGGTTAAAGTATGTCCTACCAAACATTGAACCGTAAATTTGATCTAGACATGGAATGAGCTCATTTAATTTCTTTTTAGAAATCCAAAAAAATTTACTCAAAATAAAAAAGGAATTGCAGTAAAATAACTTCTTTAAACTAAATGTTAATGGGAGTGTAAGTCCTTTTACATTGAGCTTGCAATTTTTTGCAGTCTTATCATTTCCTATAGACTTTGTATCAGAGCGGTTGATTATCTGCCGAGACTGAAGAATAATGAACCCTTTTGATGGTGCCCATGTCCATTCAATTTCCTGAGGAGAATTTAATAGTAATTCTATTTTTTTTCCAATCATTGCGAGTGATATTATTTCGCAATTTGTAAGACAGGGCATCATTTGTAATCGTTTTGGAACTGAAACAGTAAGGATGTTACAAGCAGTTTGATCTGGTATATTCATAGTGCTTTTTTGCACAATGCCAATCGATGCTATTTTTTGATTTTTTACAATGTACTTATCAGCTTGAAATGTAATGGAATCTTGAAAAATTCCATACATCGCGCTTATAATCGTTTGGTCACTATTTTCTAAAAAATCAGTAGTAAACAATTTTCCGCTTTTCTCTGATTGAACCATGTCCTGAAGAATAACAGCGATTTCAATAAGTGATGATCTTTTATCTAAATTGTTAAGTAGGCGATAACTTAAAGCTTGTACTGAAAAAGCTGATATCCAACACTTCTTAATACATGAAATTATTTGCTCAATACTGGAAATACAAAGGAAATTGGCATGTAATCCGGCAAAAGAATAATTACGATCGTTTTTATCAACGATTGAAGAACGCACCGCAATGCTATTGGAATTTAAATAATGATATGCTTCTTTAATTTCAGTTTCAAGGTCATCTGGAAGAGGAGTTGAAAGAATTAAATTTCGAATTTTAGATTCAGTCTCCTGAATTATTGAAGGTGAAGACATATTATTTATTTGTTGTAACGCACTGTCAATTAGATGGTTAATTTCCGAATATTCACAAAATTGATTGAATGTACTCTTACCAATAATTACCCAGGGTGATACGGGAATCGATGCTTTTGACAAAAGGTATAGATTGTAGCCTTTTATACCAGATTCTGAGCGTACTGTAAGCTCTGTGCTATTTTCATTAACTATCATACCGAAATCTCCAGATATAATTACCGTAAGATCAGCGTTTTTTGAAAACAAGGTAGAATGGAAGATGTATCTTCTTGAAAAAGTAAATTTGTTTTCAAAATTTTCTGAATAATTTCAGATATCTTTAATGTATGAGTCCATAACAATGCATGACCGCCATTCTTTACTTCATAAAATAAAGATTCAGGGGAGATTTTCTTAATCAATGATACATTGATTTTGATGTCGGTATAGATATCTTTTTCACCATATATGATGTAAATGGGAATGTCGCATTTGTTAATAGCACGGAGAATAGAAGCGTATGAATACTGCTGTGATTCGTTTTTTTCGCATATACTTCGATAAAATGTACTTGTATTTGCAAACGATATTAGGTTATCGAAATAGTTTGATGGAACAGTACCAGGATATGAGGTTACTTTAAAAAACTTAATTATCTCTCGATGAGAAATTATTTTTGCCAAATGTTTGAATCTAAATAAGTATTTATATAAGTTATTAGAAATGCTGTTGCGATTTACATTTATCAAATAAGGTGAAATTAAAATGACTCCACTGATTTGATTTATGTTCTTAAAAGAATATTCTAATGCCTCTCTGCAACCCCAGGAATATCCTAAAATAAAAGCTCCAGATGGGTCAATTGCGTGATTGCTATGACTTGGATAACCTTTTCGGCTCATTGGAAGAATTGTACTCTTAATTAATTGATTCTGTAATGGTAAGAAATCGTCTTCAGTTCCAGGAGAACCATGGAAACAGATTATGGGGCGATTATCTGGAAAATGTTTTAACACTAAAAATTCACCTTTGAAAGAGTTGTATTGTCAGTATTTATTGATAGTCAGATATGTAATGCTGAAGTGAGCATTTATTATGCCAGCTAAAGAGGTGAAATTCTTATTGAAAATCAAAGACTTAGGAGTGGAAGAAATATGTGAGTTGTTGCAAATTGGCAACAGTCTAAAACAAGTTGCAAAGGTGCAACTTGTTAAAAGGGTTACTTGAATTCATAATTTGTTTTAAATGACTGAGTTTTTGGATACTTTGATTCATTAACAGTTTTCCACAATCGTTCTACTTGTAAACAGAATGTCTCAATACGGGTATCGATTATTTGTGGAAATGGATTCCCATCTGTTTCGATAGACAAAAATGGTAGAGAAATAAAATCAAGGTCGTTAATATTGTGTAATCCTAAGTTATGGTCTAATGTTAATTTCGTTTCCATTGAAGCTTCTGCTGAGAGTATTGCATCAATAATTCTGGTGGGCATGCAAGCAAACGGACCAATTGAGATCAACCCATAAGAATGCTTAATTATGTTTTTAAAAAAACTACCTACAACAAGAATCGATTCTCCAGAAAAATGTACATCAAAAAATTGTTTTCCAAATTTAATTATTGTATCGATATCTACTGGTTCAAATTCATAAAGCCCAGATTTGGAAAAAATTCCTTTAATTTTATTTTCATATCTTCTACTCAGGAGATCTTTAGCTTTGAATTTGATCCAATCCATCATGCTAAAATCAGCTTTGTAAATACCATTTTGTACATTCCAATCACAATAATTTAGCCATTCGAGAGTATGTGCGCGTTTAACTAAAATATCTTTACTTGCAAGATGATTTAGAAGATCATGACAGGAAAAATCATCCCTACGGACAAAAATTTCTCCATGAAGATCAACTTTTTTTGCTTCAGATATAGGATACTTTAAAGGAATTTCAGAAAATTTTGCACTTATATTTTGTAATGTGGAATAAAGTTCACTATCTGTTCCACATTTGAATAAATTTAATATAATCTGCCAACTTTTTGAAAAAATATCCAGTGCATATTCTTTGTCTTTTGCTAATACATTGATAGCATTTTTTATATCATCCATTATATCTGCAATGATTAATCCCCTCAGAGAATTGAGCATACATTTTGTCGAAAGACCTGAATATCCATTTTCATTAGTTAGGCTTAGAAAGGCTACATTTTCAAACTTTAAATTTTTAATCAATCTTTCCTGGAAAACATGATACTGTGTAAATCGGCAATTACCAGGTGTTGTTGGCATGAAGTAAACAACAAATTCATCATTGTTTTCCCGCTTTTCCAAATAGTTAAGTAAACCGCCAGTTGTTAGTAGTAAAGGAAGACATTCTTTACAAGAACTGACACTTCTTCCTTTTTTAAGAATATCCATGTTATAGACAGGTATAGCAGATGCATTAATACCGGAACCATAAAAAACAGAAGCAATTATTTCACTTGACAGTGCTCCCATTGATGGGAACAAAAGGTGTACTTTTTTATCAGTTAAAGGCAGCTTAAGACCATCTTTACCTGAGAATACAAATTTGCCCTTATCAATTACAAGCGATGCAGGGGAGAAACATTTATTTACAGTGGGTTGTCTGGTCGTTTTCCTGTGTTTATCAATTATATCAAGAAATGCATCAATTCTGGTGTTTACTCCAGCATCAGCTGTATGACTGTCAAGTTCAAGGGTGAGAGATGGTTTTGAACCCATTATATCTCGAAAATAGGTGATAAGAAAAGAATCTGGTCCGCATGAAAAATTGGTTATATAGGTACCATATAGCTGCTTGTGATTGGAAACAAAAACTGATGCTTTCATCAGGTTCTGGCCGAGAGCCCAACACATTACCATCTTCAAGTTTTCATTTTCAAAAGGCAAAATATCATATGGAATCAGATGGATACCCCGTGAAGCAAACTTTTCAGGTATATTTAAATTCACTTCATTTGCAAATGCGTTATAAGGTCTTCCAAAGAGAACAATAGCTTTTTGAGAACTATCATTATTTAAGGATTCCAGGAATTTTGAACCGATTTCTTTGAGAGCCTTATTGAACATTCTCAGATTCTCAATACCTCTATCATATGCGGTTGTCGATTCCGAAACCGATTTGCCTAATGTTAAACCAATGTTTATAAATGCTTCCTTTTGAGAATCAAAGCCTTGAGAAAAATCAAGAAGTGGTGATAAAGTTTGAGGTTTATTTTTTAATTCTTTGAATGCACTTTTAATAAAATATGGTTCACTTTGCAAAAGTAGACATGTGCTCTGATGTTCAGGCTTTCTGCTTTGAGAATTATCAACAAAAAGTTCAGTAATTTTAGGAAGGAAAATAAAATCAGGCTTTTTCAATAAAAGATTGTAATAAGTGCCATGAGATATTTCACCAGGAAAACAAAATGACGTACGTTTGTATTTAATTCCTTCCTGATTTACATCATCGGATAATATAATTTTGCATCCCAAAGAGGTGAAAAAGTGTGAATATAGAGGTAAAAGTAAATAGGTAAGAAACGAATGGGGTATACCAATACTAATAGAAGTATTTTGGGAACCAAGTGATGAGAACGTATTAAAAAGCAGGTCGTTTCTTATCTTTACGAAGTTGAATTCACTGGGATTTTTAGTTACATTGTAGACCAAATTGTAATATTTATTGCAGGCTCCTCCAAAAGGATACTTTTTTCTGTCAAAAATCAGCATGGTGATTTCACATTTACGGTTGCATTTAATGGATTGATCATTACAGGTGAAAGAATTTCCATAATTGACATCACGATTAGCAAGAGTATGTAAATCGAATGAAGATTCTTTCAAAAGCCCCCGGGTAAGCCGATTTTTTGTTTCCAACGCAACGCCAAAAGCACCCATCAAACCGGGATTCGGAGGAACAATTATCTCCTTTCCAATAAGATTTGCCATTGCGAGCGGTACTGCTTTGTTATAGCAAACGCCTCCCTGCATAAATATTTTCTTTCCAACAGGCCTTTGACCTTTGACACGATTTACATAATTCATGCAAATCGAATAAACTAATCCAGCAATTATATTATCCCTGTCAATACACTCGTTTGTCGCATTTTTTATATCTGAACTGATAAAAGCTGCACATTGATCATTAAAATTGGGAGGTTTTGTTCCTCTCAATGCGATATCGGCTATGTCTTTATAATCAATATTAAGACTTTCTTTTGCTGCTTCTTCCAGAAAGGAGCCTGTTCCAGCCGAACAGGCTTCATTCATTGCATAATCTGCAGGAACGCCATTTACAAGGAAAGTATACTTGGCATCCTGACCACCGATTTCGAAGATCGTGTCTACTTCTGGATCGTAAAAGGTAGCAGCTGTAGCATGGGAAATAATTTCATTGACAACAGCAGGAGTTTGTGCATGCAATGCTGCAATTTGTCTCCCTGAGCCTGTTGTACCGATTGCGAGAATAGAGCAATTTACAGGTAGCTGTCGTTCAAGTGCCTTGTAGCATTCCTGAGAAGCTTTCACCGGGTTGCCACTTGTTCTTAGGTAAACAGAAGCGACGATTGCATTATCTGAGAGCCGCATAAGTACTGCTTTAGTAGTAGTTGAACCGACATCTAATCCAACAACACATTGATCCCCTTCATGAGCTTGTGCTACTATATCCGGTTTGAATGAGACAAGATTATGTCCATTAGTAATATTGCAATGTAAATCAAAAGAATGATTGTTAAAATTAAAGATATTTTCTTTATCAATAAAAAATTCGTGACAATTTTCCATTGCATAGAAAGCTGCTCCTAGTGCTTCAAACGTATCTGCGGAATCTGGGATGGTCAGAAAAGGAACCTTTTTTTTCAGAAAGTGCATTACAGCATGATTTCTAGTTACTCCACCGATAGCCAGTATTGGAAAAGAGCTATTTTTGCCAAGGAGATCGATAACCTTATCGGCAATCATTGAGCAGAGACCTGCACAAACTCTACCAACTGGCACGCCTTTATTCAAAGCATGAGTACAATCACTTTTACAAAAAACAGAACATCTTCCAGAGACTTTGTAGATATCTGATTCCCGAGCCAGATTAACAGCTTCACTTATATCCACACTCATGCGGCGAATCTGTTGCAGAAAAAACTCTCCAGTTCCCGATGCGCATTTGTTGCCAGTTTCTATTGAGGTAATATTCCCATAATTATTGAGGTTATAAACGATAAAATTTTCAGCACCTAAACTGGCGACTGCTTTATAAGGAGTAGTATTTCCAGTTTTTCGAAGGAAATCAAGAGCATATTCTATCGATTCTGCTTCGGTAATGGAAGTGTGGTTAATTTTTTCTCTAAATTTCCTTCCGGTAATCATACCGTAATCGAATGTTGTAGTTGAGAGATCTTTAATAATGGAAAGAAAGGTTTTTTGAGGATTACAGAGATGAGGAATACTTTTTGATTCAATAATTTTTATTTCGAGAAGATTTTTCTCGATTATTGCAATTTTGATAGAAGAAGCACCAATACAAATGCCAATTGCTTTCATTTTTAATCCTTTTCGGAAAATTTTCAATAAAAAAAGGGAAAAGAAACTCAAGAAGCATGCCAGAAATATTGATGAGAAACGTAATAATTTATAGGTTAAAAAACAGTGATACAAAAATGTATCCACGTGCTATAACGATAACAAATACAATAACATAAATACAGTCAGTGATGTAATCGGTATTTACAATAACAAGTATATTTTAAAACAAAGCACATTTTGTGTCTGAAAAAGTTTGCAAGATAAAAGAAAATGTAGTAAATTTTAGTAAATGAATAGAAGCGTGATACAAATATGTACTGTTAACATTCGAAAGAAAATTTTGTAAAAATAAACTGCCAAACTTTTCAGAAAGGTACTTATGAACAGTCGTTGTGAGGTAACTCAGTTAATCGAACCAGTAAGCATAGTTAAGAAAGCACTTCCTTCACAGGTTTCTACTTTTTTTGGTACGAACACATTCAGTGAAGCCACTATGCAGAAGATGATCTCAGAAAAGACCTTTAAGGCTTTCAAAAAGTGGCAGGAAGAAGGTGTTGTGATCTCTACATGGCTCAAGCTGATGAAATTGCACAGGCTATGAAAGACTGGGCTATTTCAAAAGGTGCTAACTTCATATACCCACTGGTTTCAGCCAATGACTGGATTAACTGCAGAGAAGCATGATTCTTTCATTAGTATAAATACAAGTGGAAATGTCATCGAAAAGTTTACGGGAAGCAAACTGATCCAGGGTGAGCCTGATGCATCTTCTTTTCCTTCCGGTGGAATACGTGCGACATTTGAAGCTCGTGGATATACTGCGTGGGATCCTTCATCACCTGCATATATTACTGAAGTTGAATTAGGGAAAACACTTGACGATTCCAACGATTTTCATCTCTTATACAGGTGAAGCTCTTGATAAGAAACTTCCGCTTCTTCGTTCTGATGCAGCAATCAATAAAGCTGCACTAGATCTTCTTAAACTGTTTGGTCATAGTGATGTAAAGCAGGTCTATTCAACTTGTGGTCCAGAACAGGAATATTTTCTTATTGATGAAGCATATTATCGGATGCGTTCCGATCTTTTGTTAACTGGTCGTACTTTGATTGGTGCACCATCTCCAAAGGGGCAGCAGCTTGAAGATCAGTATTTTGGATCTATTAAAGAACGTGTTCTCAACTATATGCATGAAGTGTCAGAGGAAGCATTTAAATTGGTATTCCAGTAACCACTCGTCACAACGAAGTAGCTCCTCATCAGTATGAATTTGCTCCGATTTTTGAAAGGTCAAATATTGCAGCAGACCACAACCAGCAGTTAATGGATATTATGAAGAAAGTTGCTCATCGTCATGGTCTAGTTTGCCTTCTTCATGAGAAACCCTTTGCAGGTGTAAATGGAAGTGGAAAGCATCTTAACTGGTCATTGGCTGATGATAAAGGGAACAACCTTCTTAATCCTGGTGATACACCGGAAGAGAATCTGATCTTCCTTGCAGTGTTATCATGCTGTTATTCATGCAGTTTACACATCATTCAGATCTTCTGAGAGCATCTGTTGCTTTTGCCGGTAATGAACATCGTCTCGGTGCGAATGAAGCTCCTCCTGCAATTGTCAGTGCTTACCTCGGTGAACAGTTGACAAAAGTTGTCAATATGATCGAAAGTGGAAAAATGGAAAAAGCTAAAAAACAGGATCTCATTGATCTTGGTGTAAAGCTGCTTCCTAAATTTATTAAAGATTCTACCGATAGAAACCGAACATCACCATTTGCATTTACTGGAGCGAAATTTGAATTCAGAGCACTTGGAAGTTCAATGAATATTTCGACTGCTATTACGGTTGTAAATTCTATCGTTGCAGATTCAATACAGATTATTACCGAACGAGTGAAGGCTGAAGCTGCAAAATCAGAGAATTTCAGTGCTGCCGTATTAAAAGCGTTATCTGGAATCATAAAAGAATCAAAGACTATTCTTATTTGAGGGAAACAACTATTCGGAAGAATGGGTAAAAGAAGCTGCAAAACGAGGACTTCCAAATATTGCTTCATCACCGGAAGCACTTAAAAGCTCTTGTAAAGCCAAAATCAATTGATCTTTTCGAACGTCAGGGCGTCTTTACAAAAGTGGAGCTGCAGTCGCGCTATACAATCTGGCTTGGAAACGTATGAAAAGATCATTGACATCGAAGCAAAAGCTCTTTCGGAAATCGTAAATACACAGGTGCTTCCTGTGGCTTATGAATATCAGACTGATCTTGCACATAGTCTTGAGATGCTTAAAGATATGGTTGAAACAAAGACAGCATCATTAGTTGATGGCGCTTTAGATGATAGAAAAGAAGAATTTGAAAAAATAACTGCTGATATTTACTATATCAGAAAAAATCTTAAAGAGATGAACGCGGTACTTCAAAAAGCTCACTCTATGGCTCTTGAGGAAAAGGCAGCTTATTTCTTCTCAAATTTAAAACCTCACATGGACCATGTTAGAAAACATGTCGATGCACTTGAAGCCAGTATGCCAGATAATGTATGGCAGCTTCCGAAATATCGTGAAATGCTGTTTATCAAGTAATTTATTCTAAATTGTTTTTTGTTACGGCTTCGGAAATTCCGAAGCCGTTTTTTTTAGGTGATTGAATGTAGCGCTATCTGGTTACCTTCTGAGTCTTCAAAGTGAGCAATAAACCCATATTCGCCAATGCTGGTTTTTGGGATTAGCACATTCCCACCTTTTTCCTGAACTCTCAGCAGAACAGTGTCAATGTCTTCTACTGAGAAATAAACGACAGTTCCTGAATGGTGAGGCTCATAACCTTTTGCCTGGACAAGTGCACCCGAAGCTCCTTTGGTATTCTCTATTACCGGAAAAGTAGCCATTCTCATCATTTTTATTTCCTGAAGAGAAAGTTTGCAATCCATAACATATTCATAAAAATCCCTTGCTCTTAATATGTCAAGTACAGGTATTTCAAACCAGTGTACTGGATTTGCTTTAAACATACTCATATCGGGTCTCCTCCGAAAGAGTTAATAGAAATTGACGCGCCATTATAATTGCGGTTTAAATTCGGTCTATATTGCAATGAAAGCGTTTTGGAAAAATAGGGGGGATGTCAAGTATACGCAGGGGGGAAATGCTTATTTGAAAATGATAATTTGTAAGGGTATAGTATGCTTGTAAATTAAGATTGAATGAAAAATATTACATTAAATAAATATGTAAAATAATCACCAATCAATAGGAAAATAGTCTTTTAAAAACTTGCCATACCAGTGATGACCTGAATTGATTCCATAAAAGAAAGGATCACAGACTCTAGCCGCACCATCAACAATATCCAAAGGAGGCTGGAAATCATGCAGATCCTGTTTGAGTTTGGCTAAATAGGCAGGATCTTCATCTGTTACCCAACCAGTATCGACAGCATTCATAAAGATACCAAATTTAGCAAGCGTTTCAGCAGATGTATGTGTCATCATATTGAGTGCCGCTTTGGCCATATTAGTATGCGGATGGCGGTCGTCTTTTTTCCATCGAAAAAATTTGCCTTCCATTGCGGAAACGTTAACAATGTGTTTTTGACCAGTATAATCCCGTTTCATGAGAGGAAGCAGTTTATTACAGAGGACAAAAGGCGCAACAGCGTTTACTAACTGAATCTCAAGCATTTCAGTCGTTTTTATTTCATCTTCACCGAGCCGCAGACGCCAACTATTCGTTTTACGTAGATCGACTTGCTGCAGGTCGGAATCCAATTTTCCGACAGGGAAAACGGTATCTGCAGGAAGTGAATTATCATAAGAGTAGGGGATTTGAGAGAGTTGAGCAGAGGAGCGGATTCCGATACCAGGGACATTTCCATTCCATGCGACTGGAAGAGCTTTTTCTGAGGACAGATCCTTATTGGAAAAAGAAAGAAGCTGAGATGTACAGTTTTGATATTGATCGAGAAGCAACTGTGCGTCTGGAGGAAGATTACTTAAGGCCAGATTTTCATTTGACATCAAATGAGCATAAAACCCTGGAGGTCGTCGCACGGTCTGAGCGGCATTACTGATAAGGATATCAAGCCGGTCATATTTCTGTTCGATAAAATTACAAAATAATTCAACACTGGGTGTGTGGCGTAAATCAAGACCGAATATTTGCAATCGGTCTTTCCATAAATGGAAGTCATTTTCTTTAGAGAACCTCAGCGCTGCATCTACAGGGAATCGTGTTGTTGCTACCACACAGGCGCCAGCTCGTAATAACATGAGGGTGGCTTGATAACCAATTTTCAGGCGCGCGCCTGTGATCAGTACGACACGGTTATTAAGCGGAGCGGTCTGAAAACGTTTTTGATAATTAAAATCTGCACATTCCGGACACATCGAATCATAAAAGAAATGTAAACGTGTAAACTCTTTCTTGCAAACGTAGCAGGTGCGAGGAGAATTTAACTCGTTAGAGTTTTCCGTATTCTTTTCAGTACAGGTTATCTGCTTTGGAGCTATGAAGACTGCTGTTTCACGAGCTTTCCTAATGCCAGTTGCTGCACGAATGCTTCTTTCGTGAGCGACAATCTGTTGTTTTTGGATTTTATTTTGTTCTTTATTGATTTTTTTTTTCTCTTTACGATCAGGTCTTGATATTTTACCTGCAGCAGTTAAGAGAGCTATTCGTTGATCTTCAGATAAATGGGCGAGATGAGTACTGTTTTTAATCAACTTATCTAAAGTGGAGATGCAATTTTCTATTTCATCAGGAGATGGAATACTTAAGTCAGTAGAATTCATTGTAGCTGATCCTAAAACTATTATTAATAAATAAAATCTTAAATATAATACTTTTTTATTGGCATGTTTGCATTTCGATTTAATCTCGCTTTTAGCGAAAAGGTGGAAGGTGGATAAATGTAGAATCACTTTTAAAAAGAAATTAAAACGTATAGCAGCAAATTATTTCAGTTAAACAATGAAAGTCAACAAATAATCTTTACTTAAAAAAAAACAGTTATATAATTATAGATTCACATGATAATAGATCATAAAAGCAGAAATAGTATTCATTTTTTTTTAGAATTCAGCTATATCTCATAATTAAGAGTATTTGTAAGGACAAATAGTCAGGATAGAAATACATGAATAACAGTTCACCTTCAGTACTTTTGATCGACGATGAATTTTCAATATGTACAGGAGTATGTGGATTACTTGAAACGGAAGGGTTCAAAGCAGATTTTGTGCTGAGTGCACAGGAAGCTTTAATGAATATCGATAAAAAAGTAATACCTGATATCGTTTTGTTGGATGTAAATCTTGGATCTAATATTAATGGAATAGATGTTTTAAAGATGATAAAGGAAAAAAACAAATACATTCAGGTTGTGATGTTTACATCACAGGATAGTCTGGATATTGCTTTGGAGTGCATGAAAAGAGGTGCTCTTGATTTTTTAACAAAACCACTTGATTTAAAGCTTTTTTCAAAAGTCGCCACAACCGCAATGGAACGTAAACGAACGGAACAAATTAAAGATCTTTATTTTAATATGGTTATCCACGATTTAAAAAATCCATTACAGGTAATCAGCGGAGCATACGAGCTGCTCAATGATACTTTGAAAGATTCCTGCAGTTCTATTCAGAAACGTTTATTGGATGCAGCTGAGAATGGAATCAAGCAGATACAGATGATAATAGGGAATGTGATAGATATAACGAATTTTGAAAAAAAGTCACTTATCGCTCGTCGAGAAATATTCGATGTAAACAAGATGGTTAATAATGCACTTAATATATTTGAAACAGTTGAGATTACTTATAAACCTGAAAAAATGGTCATTTGTTCTGACAAGGATCTTTTTATCAGGGTTTTAACAAATATTGTGAGTAATGCGTTACGATTTGCTGTTCCGGACAGTAATATCATTGTGAATCTGGAAAAGACAAATGATTCTCTGCTTACAGCCGTGACCAATGAGGGTTCTTATATTCATCCAGAAATGCGAGATGATGTTTTTGATAAATTTCTTAATGTTCATTCGGCTGCGCAATCGATACGAGGTCAGAATTTCGGTCTTGGATTGACTTTTAGCAAGATGGCTATTGAGGCAATGGATGGGAAAATATGGATCGAGGGTGATGAATCTATCCCATCAACAACTTTTAAGTTTATAATTAAAAATTATGAAAATGAGATCAGATAATTTGTTATGAATGATGGTGTTAGAAATGAATAAAAATTGCACATGTTCTTTTGGTGATTAAAAATTTCTTCAACAGGGCTGAAATTAATGGGTACTAAAGTCGTAATTGTAGTAAATTCATATACATAACTTTCGTGAGCAATGATTTCTCTTTTGGTTTCTGCAAAATATTTCTATTTCTTTTCTGTACATAACCTATTTTCTACCCCTCAGGCCAAAACTGTATTTTTGGATATATTTTGCATTTTTAATTTGAACAATTTTTTTATGTTTTTTAAGAAAGATGGTCATGAATAAATTTAAAGAACTGGGATTGAATAAAACTCTTGGTGCTCTGGAAGCAAAAGGCTTCGAGGAGCCGACTCAAATTCAGATGTTAACAATCCCATTGTTGTTAGAAAATCAGAAAGACATTGTTGCACAGGCTCAGACTGGAACTGGAAAGACCGCAGCATTTGCTCTTCCTCTGATTGAAAAGCTTAAACCACAATCAAAGTTTCCTCAGGCGATAATTTTAGCACCGACTCGTGAACTGGTGATTCAAATAGCGGAAGAAATCAATTCACTTAAAGGACAAACAGAAATAAGTTGTGCTCCAATATATGGAGGACAATCGATTGAGTTGCAACTGACAAGATTAAAAAAAGGTATAACCATTGTTGTCGGAACACCGGGAAGAATACTGGACCATCTTGACAGAAAAACGCTTGTACTTGATAAAATAGAATACGTCATTCTTGATGAAGGTGATGAAATGCTCAATATGGGGTTTATAGAGGATATTGAAGAGATCCTTGAACATACTCCTGAAAAGAAAAGAGTATGCCTTTTTTCTGCGACGATGCCTTCAAGGATTAAAGAGCTTGCTACCCGTTATATGAAAGAATATTCACATGTCAAAGCACAGAATAATCTTACAACAAATCTGACAGATCAGATTTATTTCGAGGTTGCTAAACATGATAAACTGGAAGCTCTGTGCAGAATCATTGATTTGGAAAGGACATTCTATGGGATTATTTTCTGTAGAACAAAAATCGAAGTCGATGAACTTACCTCAAAACTGATCGACCGTGGATATGCTGCTGAAGGTCTTCACGGGGATATTTCTCAAGCACAGCGTGAACAAATTCTACGCAAATTCAAAAAGCAACAAACGCTTATGCTGGTTGCTACCGATGTTGCTGCAAGAGGAATCGATATCAGTAATTTGAGCCATGTAATTAATTATTCTCTGCCGCAAGACCCAGAAAGTTATATCCATCGCATAGGAAGAACTGGGCGTGCTGGAAATCAGGGAACAGCTGTAACGTTTATAACTCCGGATGAATTCAGTAAACTTGGCTTCATAAAGAGAATAACAAAAGCATCGATTCAACGCAAAGAAGTACCTGGTATAGACCAGATTGTTGATGCAAGAGTAAATAGAATAAATTCTGAAATAAAAATTATAGCAGCTGAATCAGCAAAGGAAACAAGTTTTCATCTTTGGGCAGATGCTCTTATGGCTGAATGTGATCCCCGTGATGCTATTGCGGCAATTTTGCAGCACTCTTTTGGAAAGATTCTTGATAAAAGCAGTTACAAAAAATTAACTCCGGTAGGTAAACGTTCTGAACGGGATAAGAAATTTACAGATCAAGAGGGAAGGACCAGACTTTACATCGCAAAAGGACGTTCCGCTAATTTTTCCAAGCGCTCACTTGTGGATTTCATTGTCAAAAAAGCCGGAACACCGATGAGACTCATTGATGATGTAGAAATATTTGACAACTTCTCTTTTGTCACAGTCCCGTTTGAAGAAGCTGAAAAAATTATTTTGAAGCTTAAGAAAGCTGGTGAAAATCATCGCCCTCTGGCTGAAAAAGCTAAACCCGCAGCAAAACGAAATACCAGATAAGTTTGCTTATAAGTATTAATTGAAAGCTATATTTTCAAACTGTATGTTTTTATATTCAGATATTTTCAAATAAAAAAGCAGGAATCAAACAAAGATTCCTGCTTGGAGATTAAATCACTTAAATCTGAATTATTCCCAGATTATTGCAAACTTACCATTTTTTTCTACCCAGACTAATTTGTCAGTCTCATACATAGTAACATAATATTCTCCATCTAGACCTGTAAATCCAGTGCTTTCGAGAGTCAATGTAGGATTAGGGGATGCTAATGTGCCGGCGTCTATAGTAAGTGGCACACTCCAGCCAGGTTTTCCATCATTGGTTGATATTGCAAAATAATCCATGATCTTTCTTTCAAGACTCCAGTTAAATTGCATATCTTTTACATTAGATAGAGATGGACCGCCAGTTCCATCAATAGTAACTTTTGTAAACGCTTTGCTGGGTAAAGAGGGCAAGGGACTGGAAGCTGGTACATTATATTTCTTCAGCAAATCACCAATAACAGTACCTTCTATAACAACAACCTTTCTTTCTACTGATGCTGAATTACCTGAAGCGTCAGTTGCTGTATAGGTCAGGGTATATGAACCTGCTTTACCCATGTCTACACTCCCAGATTTTGTAACGTTGATAGATTTTCCATTATCTGTCGCTGTAGCTCCAGCATCTGTGTAAGTACCATCTTCTTTTAGAGCAACTGTATCGGGATTTTTTCCGTTCATAGTAATTACCGGTTTTGTTATATCGATTTCACCGGCAGTGACTATAACGGTAATACGCAGTGATGCTTCATTTCCAGCATTGTCTTTTACTGAATAAGTGACGTAATAGGTTCCTGCTTTTGAACTATCTACATCACTAACTTTTGTAATCTTGTTGGTTATTGGACCATCTTTATTATCATTGGCAGTAACTTTTGGTTCAAGAAGAGCCCAGGAGTTACCAACTATCATTTTGACTTCTGTTATTCCACCTTCAACAGAAATAACCGGTTTTGTCCTATCACCATCTGAGCTAAGCCACTTTACAAATCTTGTTTTAGTTTCAGCATTATTCCCATCAGAATCTTGTACTTTGTAGTGTATTTGATAAGTTCCAGGACCTGATGCATTTTCCCATTCAGTTGTATCTACTTTTACACTGTCAGATATATCCTTATCTTCTTTGTCATACGCAGTATATCCTGGTTCGACGAATTCAGATTTAGAATAAACTGTCACAGTATCTTTGCCTTTAAGAGTGATCACTGGTTTACCATCATCAATAATTGCCCCTTCTTTAACGACAATAATTCTTGTTAAGGTAGCTTTATTTCCAGATTTGTCAACAGCAGTATAAGTAAGGGAATACGAACCTGCTTTATTTACGTCTACAGTACCGGTTTTAGTTACAGCTACGGTTGCATTATCTCCTACATCGAAAGCTGTAGCTCCATCAATAATGGGATCCCCAACGTTTATAGTATCTTTACCGAAAGTAGTGATTAATGGAGGTGTAATATCTTTTTGAGATGGTTGATAAACATTGACATAACGAGTGATAGAAACTGTATTCCCATCCAAATCTCGTGCAGTGTAGGTAATAGGATAAACACCAGTAGCTATGCGAGAAATTGCTTGAGTAACCTCGACTTTTAAACCATCTTTGTTATCAGTAGCGGATACGCTATTTATAATCTCATTTAACCTTTTGTTAAATACTGTACTGTCCTTTTCTTCAACGGTAACTGCAATTGTATCGGTATCATGTGATGGTTTATTGAAAACAGGGGGAATAGTATCTTTGACATGAAGTTCTGAATCAGGATCATCTTTATTGAAAACTCCATCTCCATCATCATCTTCATATCCATTCGGTATTCCGTCTTTATCATCATCTTCATCAATATCCCAAATATGATTATGATTAACATCAGAAGTATCAACACTGGTGCCGTTTTTGTCCAGAGGATTATTGAAATCGACATTGGTGCAAGATATGGAAATTAATCCGCAAAGAAAGAGCAAGCCGCAGATCAATGTAAGAAATTTTAGTTGGTTCATAATAGTAATGCCTCACTTATTTAGATCTAATGATAGGTATAGTAATTGACAATGCAAGACTGATTCCGCCAGCCGCAGCAACTCCATAACAAGCATTTCTAAGTGTTGTGAAATTCTTTATATCGGTATGTAGCTTGTCAATTTCATTTACATTAAGAGAGCTTTGATAAGTTTTCTGTTTATCACCAATCTGTGTATCCAGGTAATAACCCGCACCAGCACCTCCTACCATTAATACTCCGGAAATGATTCTCCATAATACTACAGCAGGTGATGATTTTCGAAGCTGATCATCATTCTGAACTACCACTCTGCGCTCTGGCTTTCCGCACATCTTATTAACTTCCTGTACTTCGGTGGCAACAGAAGAATTAGAGTTAAGATTAAACACTAAATCCATTGCTTTTTCACAATTTCCGCTTTGAGCTTCGAGTTTGGCTAATTTAACAGAAACTGATGGATTTACAAATTTTCTTGCAAGATATAATGAATAGACATCCTTAACTTTATCAGTCATATTAATTTCTTCATAGAGCTCAGCTGCTTTTAGAAGGTCATCTTTGTAAGCTTCATTGTTTATTTGAAATAGATTTACATAACACTCAGCCGCATCGCTTTGTCTATTCATCTTCAAGTACAACTTTGCAAGTTCCTGCCAGGCATCTTCATAATCCTGTTGCAAAGTTAAGCTCATTTTGAACGCATCAATAGCTTTATCATTTGCATTTCCAAGCGAACTATAGCGTATACCAAGATCAAAATAGCTGCTTTTATCGAGCTTGTATCCAGATTTTTCGGCCATGGAAAGATAATTGGAAGCTGCACTTAGATTATTGAGTCCAGTATTAACAAGTGCTAATTTGAAAAGTATTGCTCCGTTTTCATTATCCTCCGACAACATTTTTTCATAATCAGATTGTGCCTTATTTAAATCACCTTTTGCTTCATAGATTCCCGCTCTCTCTGAGAGGATAATTAAATTGTAAGAGGGATCTTTCGATGAGATTCTGTCAATAGCGTCAAGAGCATCATTGTAATTTCCTGAAGCTTTATAGTATGCGGCCAGATCAAAATATAATGAAGGGTTTTGTGAACCAAACGTTGCAACGAGATCAGATTGAAAACTGATTGCTTTGTCGTGCTTTCCTGCCCGTGAACAGACTGAAGCCGCAATGTATTTTGCAAGAGGCATTTTTTTGTTGTCATTCGCAATCTTTATAAATTCATCAACTACGGATTCTGCTTTCTTCTGAGTTAAATTTCCTGCAGATGCAAAAGAATTTCCCAATGTTTCGATTACTTTTGAATTGGTGCCAAGAACGGGAGTAGTTAGAAATTCACTGCTATTACCTGAAAGATCTATTTTAAGTGCGTTTACTATTGCGGCTACACACTCATCTAATCCTGTCTCAAATTGTTGAAGATTAATAATGGCATTTTTTGACAACAACCTTTTGTTATCATCGATTGAGTATAGCTCGATATTATAGCGGACCTTTTTTCCTTGTGGTTCATATTCCTGATAAAAAAGATATGAAGCACCAAGTTGGCGGGCAGATTCGATATAAGCGTTACGCGAGATACGGCGTGTATAGTCTCTAAAATAGGGGATACTGTTTGCAATCTTTTCGATTGGATAAACGTAATGTCCATTTAAACCGCTTAATTTAAAGTGAAAATATGCTTCTGATATTGAAGCAATATACATAGTCTTTTCCTCTTCAGAATAGGGAGCGTAAACTGGACGACTTATTAGAATTGAGGGGGGGCCGATATGCTTAGATGTAATAGTTGGTTCAATTTCAGAAACTGAAGACACTTCTTCGACTGGAGGGGGAGTTTCAATGTCAGTCGTTGTATCAGTCGTTGAAGGTAAAGTTTCTTCAGCAGGTAGTTGATCTTCCGGTGGAGCATCCATCAAAGCTCCTGCTGGCACTTGAGCAAAAATGTTTAGGGATAGAGAAAGGAGAAAAACACTTAACAGCTTGATCTTTGAATTTAAACGCATAATATAAGTCCTCAGGTTCTCCTGCATTGTTGTATAATACAGCTTCTGTGTTAGTGTTAATATAACAAATTGCAGTTCATATAGAATAAAAACCTAATGATTTATTATCAAAAATCTTTATAAATTCATTCATAACTTATAAAACAGATTTATCTCACCTTTGATTTTTTTTAATTTTTGGAAAGCGCTACGATTTTTATACATTAATATGCATATAAATTTTCCCTTTATAATGTCGAAAATTGAATTGTTGGTCTATAATAGTACTCTAAGGAATAGAAGAATAGCTCTCTTATTTAAAAAAATATTGGGCTGGGTTAATTTAGCTTCAAACCCAATAAAAAACGCCCCTAATTATTGAATAGCCGCAAAGAATCATCAACATAACTATAGAAAGCCAATAAATATATTTGACTATATGACCGCCAAGGTAATATTTGCTGGTGGAGATCAGAAGTGAAAGAAAGAAACTCCAAACAAGTCCAGCTGTAAAAAATCCTGCGAAGAATGGTAAAAGAGATAATTTAGATGCAGTGAGGTTTTGACTTGCAATAACAGATGCTCCTACAGAAATGAACCACAAAATAGTGGTCGGGGATGTTACTGAAAGTAAAAGGCCTGTCGAGAAATATTTCAGGGGTTTATCAGTAAATATTTTCCTTACTGGGGGAGAAGCGTATTCTTTATTTATTGTTCTTCTGACCATTATGATAATTAAATAAATCAGAAATGCGTTTCCACCGATCCAAAAAATGATCCTGATTACAGGATAGGTGAAAAGGACCACAAGCCCGGTAATTGAAAGCGATGCATACATCAGATCTCCAAAACAGGAGCCAAGCCCTATCAAGAATGCAGGAAAAAAACTTTTACGAATGGCAGTATTTATAATGGCTGTGTTGACAATACCTATATCAAGACAAAGAGATAAAGACAGTATAAATCCGGTCGCAAAAATCCGAAACATTTCCATGCATAACATCCTGACAAATTAAACATGTTCTGACTTGAAATAGTATGATCTGAGAAGAGGAACAAAACTTCAGTAAAGCTCAATTGCAAGTAGAATCGGATCAAAAAAGGAAATGAAATGCTCATGGCTTGGCAAATTTGGCCATGAGCAAAGAAATCAATGCTATTTGGAAATTATATTCCGCAAATTCTGGTAACCGTAATGCATGATCAGGTGATCGAGCAGAACAAGTGATGTATAATTCTCCGCGACTGGCCATATTCTGGCTACAATAGTTGGGTCGCGACGGGTTATTGCCGCAAGTTCTTTGTTTTCCTTTGTATACTTATCGATAGTTGTCTGTTTTTTATCTATAGTTGGCGTAGACTTTACAGCAAGTTTTACAACAATGTCCTGTCCTGTTGCCAACCCACCAGTAATACCTCCGGCATTATTGGAATCAAACATAACTCTATTGTTCTCAGAATGCATTCGATCATTACTTTGATAACCGGTCATATCTTTAACTTTAAAACCAGCTCCGATTTCAACCCCTTTTACTGCACCTATTCCAAGCATTCGTCCCAATTCTGCATCGAGTTTATCAAAAACCGGTTCACCAAGTCCAGTAGGAACTCCAGTTGCAATAACCTCAACAACACCGCCAGCAGAGTCACCTTTGGAGCTGATATGATTCACCGCATCGACCATCTCCTGAGCAACTTGAAGATCCGGACAGTTAAGCACATTATGGACATCATATTTTTCCTGGATTTCCTGACGAGTTGCCGTGCGCGCTTTATCACGAATAGCATCAATTTCTTTTTCGACTTGAGCTAAAATCGCCATTTTTTCCAGGTAACGCATTTTCATATTCAGGCGTTCTTTGACATAGAGCTCCTGGTAAAATGGATCATAATCAGCGCGCATTTTTTTATAGGATTCAACTTTTTGTCGGATCACAGATGAAGCGATATCAGGACAGTGTACGCCTGCCATTTCCTTGATATAAGAAAATACCTCTATTCCTGCGGCTTTTAGAATCTTTTTGGCAATGTAACCAGCTGCGACTATTGCCGAAGTATAGCGACCACTGAAAATGCCAGCCCCAATCGCATCATCATCCGGACCGTATTTAGCAAAGGATGCAAAAGATGCATGACCCGGACGAGGTGTCCTGTTTGTATCCTGATACTGTTTAATATGGATAAAATGTCTGTCAAGATTCGGAATGAGGATAGTAAAAGGAGTTCCATTTGTATGGTTCTCATTACCTGCACCTTCGATTGTATCTGCTGCATTCACTCCAGTATAGATTATGGGTAGATCAGGTTCTTTTCTTGGTGATGACAACTCATCTGCGCCAGGTTTTCGTAATAGAAGATCACCGTAAATTTCCTGTTCAGTAAAAAGCATCCCAGAAGGAATACCCTGGATGATAGCGGATAGCCCTTCCTGGTATGAGCCACCAGCAATTGATACTTGAAATAATTTGCCTAAATGACATCCGAACATCATTTTCTCCTAAAAGTTAAATTTTTTGATAAACCTATTTAATATACTTATTATTCTGAATACTTTTGCAAAGAAAAAAACGGGAGAAATGATTTTGCAGAATGTATTTTTTAATGGTAAAAATGGAGTACTAAATGGACTATATTACTTTGATCGGTTTGATGGGTGGAACGCTAACGACAATCTCTTTTTTTCCTCAGGTGATTCGAATTTGGAAAACTCATTCGACTAAAGACTTATCGCTTGGAATGTTTTTGTTATTTTCTTTAGGTGTGATTCTTTGGTTGATTTATGGCATTCTGCAAAATCAGTTACCTGTTATTTTATCAAATGCTGTTACTCTTGTACTTGCCATAATTATTCTCATCTTTAAGTTTATCTATAAATGAACTTTTGATGAGTCATTGTAATTTATATACTGGATTCTTATTAGCAATCAGCTCTTCAATACTTTGGTCATTTAGTGCCATTCTGTTTACCAAATCAGGACAAAAAATTGGCGCACTATCGGTCAATGTTTATCGTTTATTGCTTTCTTCTTTATTTTTGATAATTATAGCTCTCGTGCTTTTTTGTTTTAAAACTCATCCAGTTGCTATTCCAAAGCTTTCGGATTGCTTCTGGCTTTCGATTTCTGCACTTTTAGGCTTAGTTATAGGAGATAACCTGTATTTCAAATCTCTTATAATTATTGGCCCCCGCCGAACGACTCAATTGCTCGCATTGCTTCCAATTTTCTCTATGATTTCTGCATGGGTTTTCTTCGGGGAAATAATTGGGTTGATTCCATTGTATGGTGTAATGATAATCGTTTGTGGTTTGATGATATTTGTTTTTTCAGAAAAGAAAAAACAAATATCAATTTCAAGTGAACCAGGCCAATTTTCTTATAAGGGTTATCTGATCGGAATCATAGCTGCTATTTGTCAGGGAATGGGTGCTGCATTTACAAGAAAAGCATTTCTTTCGGCTCCGGATCTTGATCCGATATTTGCGACAACCATTCGAATAGGAGCAGCCGCTTTGATCACAAGTATAGCTATAATTATTTCTGGTAAATTACCTTTTATGCTTAGACAATTTCCATTAGTCAGAACTACAACAGGTTCTTTAATTGGTGGGACTTTGTGTGGTTCGGTTTTAGGTATGCTTTGCTTTATAGGAGCATTAAAGAGCACTCCCGCAGGTATAGTATCAGCACTCTCAAGTCTGTCTCCGCTTCTGGTGATCCCGATAGTAGTTATTTATTATAAATCAAAAATTCCTATCCAGGCGATTATTGGAACTTGCGTCGCGATTATCGGGGTAATTGTTCTCAGCTTGTTTCGTTGAGTTATGGAAGTTGTGCTGCATAGAGTGCCTCACTCGCATTCCATATTATATTCGGTGAAGGCAAGTTCTTTAGGAAAATAGAACCCGATTTATGATAAAAAAACTGTGTTCTTATTATGATTTGGTGAATGGTATAAAAATGAAAGTAGTATTGATTAAGAACTATTGGATAAATAGGTTGTGGTGAATTAAATGATAGTAAGCTGAAGGTTTTTATGGTCGGGGCGACTGGATTTGAACCAGCGACCACTTGAACCCCATTCAAGTACGCTACCAGGCTGCGCTACGCCCCGATCAGAAGTGTGTAAAATATATCACACAATTAAAAACAGCAAGCAATCATTTATTTAATCAGGAGATTTCTTTCTTTGTGCAACCCTGATATCTCGTTCTGCTTTGCTTAGTGTGCATCCGCAGTAGTCCTGTCTGTAAAGGCCAAGGGAGTGACTGAGATGAATGCTTTTTTTGAAACCATCATTTTTTTTGAGATTTGTTTCCAGATAGTTTACCGAAAATTGATCAGCGGCAGTGTGCCCGGTTTCATTAAGCATTGTAATATTTTTATGAGGGCTTACGCTCATTACCGTTGTAAACTCTGATATTTCTCTTTTGGCGCAAAACTCTGCTGTACGCTTAAGCCGCAAAAGAAAGCATGCCCTGCAACGTTCACCACCTTCCGGAGTGTTACTATGAGGAGCAATAGCTTCTTTCCAGGTTTCTGGCTGGTATTCATCAGTTTCGAATGGAATGCTAAAGTGTTTTGCGACTTTTGAAGCTTCATTAAGCCGCAAAGTGTACTCTTCAAGCGGCGCGATGTTTGGATTACAGAAAAAACAATGCAAATCATATTTTTCCTGCAAAACAGTAATTCCCCATGCTTCATCAGGTGCACAGCAAATATGTAACAGGAGTTGAGGTTTGTTCATGTTAGAATGACTGGTGTAATAGTAATCTTTTTTGAAAAGAAACGTTTTTTAACAAAAAATAAAATTCCGATGTACACAAGAAAAATAAATAAATAACTGACAGAACCTATAAGGAGACCTTTCCAGCTCCATAACAGATAAATTGGTAAGAGAGAAATAAATAGTAGGCCAAATAGAGAAAGGGAAAGAAATTTTTTAATAAAGAAATTGAAAATGAATTTCTGGTAATTGGATGGCTTATCAGCCCAGAAACGTAAAAAACGGATTCCCTCTTGCAGCCATCGACCTTTAAATCTGCTGTGACGGGCAAACTCATCCATAATCTCATTCCACCCCTGTTTCTCAACATAGTTTTTAAGAAACGAAAGAGCAAAGGCTGTATGGTCACGTTCAAGAAGAATATCGACCATTGGCGGAATAAGGTCCTTTTCATTAGGCATATTTTTGTAAGCTTTGTGAAGGTAATTGAAAGCTTTTGTATTCAATCCTTTTTCCCGATAATAATCTGCAAGAAACCAGTAATCTTCAATGCAGTAAGGGTTTTCAAGCTCAATGACTTTTTGAACCCACTTTTCCATTTCTTCATTTTTCCCAATTTTTCTTAAATGATGATAGTAGTCGCGGATAATCTCTGCATTAGAACTGTCAAGTTCAATTGCTTTAGAGAAAGATTGCTCAGCGTTTTCGTTGTCGCTTTTTTCTGAATAAGCAATTCCTTTGACTCTGTAAGCTTCCGGATCAATTGGAGCGATATCGATTGCCTGATTGGCGCACTCGATTGCTTTAGTGTAATCATCATTGTTAAGATGAACATATGCTTGATCAACATAGCCAACTGGCGAATTGGGGTAGCAGCGGACAATATCCTTAGCAATAAAAGAAGCCTGTTCAAGTTGATTAGCCTGAGAATAACAGAATACAAGCCGCGACATCATTCGGATATTTTGAGGAGAATCTTTTATTGCATTTTTATAGAGATCAATTGCTTTCTGATTTTCTTCAAGAAATATGTAGTGATCCGCAAGCAGATCTCTGACCTCATCATATTGAGGATTCAATTCTAAAGCAGCAAGAAAGCATTTCTCAGCATTTGCATAATCGCCAGTTCTTTCATATGCAAGTCCGCCATTACGCAAAGCTTCCGGATTGAGATCGCCGTTTTGTTTGCTTTTCTCGTAATAAGCAATTGCTTCAGAATAATTATTTATTTCAGCATAATACCAGATAAGAGACGCGATTACCATATCATTATCAGGATGATATTTTTCAGCACGCAGGAGGTATCGACCTCCTTTTTTAATCTGATTCATCATTGCATGTGCATAAAATAGACCCAGCAGGCAATCTGCATTGGTCTTTTCGATTCTTAATCCTTTGTGAAGGTAGGGAACCGCTTTTTCAGGCTGATTCATCTCTGAGTAAATACGGGAAAACAAAAAATGTATCTCCCACTCATCAGAATACATCTCTGCATATTGATTAAGAAGTTCTAAACCTTCATCGTAAAGCCCTAGTTCAATATATTCCTGGGTTTTATCGATGAGTTCCGGTAAATCAAGCCATTCTTCCATGAACAATTCTTCTCTATTCTGCTCTTTAATTTTTGGGTGATGTTAGAATTGTTGCAGGTAATATTTTTCTAAGTAAATTATCTAAAATCCAGATAAGAAAAAATCCGAATCCAAAGCCAGCACCTATTGAAAGCAATGCTTGAATTGATTCTATTTTTTCAGGAGCTTTAATAAACCACAAAGCAATAACTAACAATGAACATCCGATAGGTAAACCGAAAGCAATAGCAGTCATATATGCATCATTAATATTAAAATATTTAAAAGAGATTTCATCACCAGGACTATACTTGTTCGCTTCAGGGGTAAAAATGGATACAATCTGACTGTTGTTCGTTTCCGAACATGCGCCACAACCGGAATTACATTTATGCTTCGCTTCGGATTTACAATTTTCAGAACTGAGCGTTATAACAAGAATTGACCTTTTCTTTTCAGTGATTTTCCCACGTGCAAATACCTCTTTAAATAAAAATGACATAATTCAGCCCTTTTGACTCAACAATTTCTGCACTCAAAAAATTAAAACATTTATCAACAGAAAGCTTAATAAATATCACCACTTTTATTGAGTACGATTGAATCATTAAAAAGGTAATGACGATTTATGGAATTACTTACATTACAAAGAATTTCATAGCTGATCGTATTTGCCATCCGAGCTATTTCATCCGACGTAATTTGCTCATTACCCTGGGTACCTATAGCAACAACTTCATCTCCAACTTTTATTTCAGGATTCGGACCGGCATCTACCATTATATAATCCATTGTAATATTACCAGCTATACGATACCGTTTACCACCGATCAGAACAAAGCCTTTGTTTGAAAGAACTCTTGGAAGTCCATTTCCATATCCGATAGCAATTGTAGCAATAGAGGTTTCCTGAGATGTAATATAGTGCCCGCCATAACTGACAGGTGTATCAGCAGGAACCTTTTTGATTTTTACAACAGAGCTTTTTAAAGAAAGTACAGGTTTTAAATTCAGACAGAATTTTCTATTGGGATCAGGCTGGCAACCATAAAGAGCAATGCCAGGGCGAACCATGGAATAATCTGTAAGCGGGAAACACATTAAACCAGCACTGTTTCCATAATGAATTTCAAGGTCTTTACAGCCACTCGCTTTAAGTAAATCTATACATTTAAAAAAAGTACTACGTTGACATTCAACGGTAGGGGAGTCAGGTTCATCAGCATTTGCTAAATGAGTAAAGGCTCCATCAAGATGAAATTTACTATTTGACTTAATTGCTTTAATCAGATCTGGAATTTCTGGCGGCAAGAGCCCGAGACGGTGCATTGCAGTATCAATATTGCAATGAAAATGGATATTGTTTTTACACTGAGTCCAGATTTCGAAATCTTTAAGATCATTAAGAGTAAAGGTGATTTTCTGGAGAGCTCCTTTATCAACTTGAGATAATGTAGCTCTGCCAAGGACAAGAATCGAACCCTTAATACCGCTTTCACGTAATGCAAATGCTTCATCAGGTCTGGCGACTGCGAAGGAGTTAACATTCCCATGTTGTTCAAGTGTTTTGGCGATCTGAATACTTCCGCAGCCGTAGGAATTGTCTTTTACGACTGCGAGGATTTTTTTGTCGGGGGGTAATAAGGTACGGATTTGTTGAACATTGTGAAGTAAATTGTCGAGTGATATCTCGACGTAAGGAGAAAAATCTGTTGAAATCATATATATGCCTCATTCAATTTTATTTTTAACAATTTCCCATTTATTTCCGATATTTTTTCTAAAAAAGCAGCTGAAATAGTTTTCATGACACGCGGCTCCGGTTTGTTCAACTTTAAAGAGAAGTGCATCACCATCACAATCGATATACACTTCGCGAATTTTCTGTACATGTCCTGATGTCTCTCCTTTGAACCATCTCTTTTGACGCGACCTGCTGAAATAGATCATAACACCTTTCTGCAGAGTTTCTATTAGTGTTTCTTTATTCATGAAAGCAACCATAAGCACTTCATTTGTAAAAATATCCTGCGCAACTGCAGTTACCAGGCCTTTATCATCAAACTTTACATAATCGATAAGTTCCATATTTATCCCGCTTTTGAAGTGATTATATTAAAAATAACACGTGAAATGAAAAACAGGAAAGCTTTTTAAAGGAAAATAGACTATACTCTTATCTGTCCATTACCTTCTACAATCCATTTGTATGTTGTCAAATCCTCTACGCCCATAGGACCTCTGGCGTGAAGTTTGTCAGTAGAAATACCTATTTCACATCCCATTCCATACTCACCGCCATCTGCGAAACGTGTACTGACATTCACCATTACTGATGCGGAATCAACTTTCTGCAAAAATGCAAAGGCTTCCTGTTTTGATTCAGTAAGAATAGAATCGGTATGATGAGAGCTGTAGGTGTTTATGTGGTCAATAGCCTCTTGTAAGCCATTTACAGTTTTTACCGCGAGCCTTAAATCAAGATATTCTGCTTTCCAGTCCTCCTCAGTTGCAGTCTTGATTTCAGAAGAAAGTTTACATGTCTCGGAATCGCCGAAAAGAGTTACATTTTTTTCGATAAGAGCATTAATTATGCTCTTTCTGTTTGTAACAGGCAATTTACTATCGATCAATAAGGTTTCAATTGTATTGCATACACCCGGTCGCTGGACTTTCGCATTGATTACGATAGGTAAAGATTTTTCAAAGTCAGCTTTTGCAGAAACATAAATATGGCAGACACCTTTATAATGCTTGATCACTGGTATCCGGGAATTCTCGACAACCATTTTGATTAGACTTTCTCCACCGCGAGGAATAATGAGATCAACATATTCATCTTTTTTGAGCAATAGTTCAACTGCGCTCCGGTCAGTAGATGGAATCATTTGAATGGAGTTTTCAGGTAAATCGGCTGCTTTGAGAGCTTTGGAAAATAACGAATTCAAAAACATATTTGAATGATATGCTTCTGAACCTCCACGTAAAATAACTGCATTATGAGATTTGAGACAGATCGCAGCAGCATCGACAGTAACATTGGGGCGTGATTCATAAATAATTCCGATAACACCGATAGGTACTTTCATTTTGCAAATTTTGAGGCCGTTTGGACGTATGCGATCATCGTATCTCGTGCCAATAGAGCATTTTAACTGTGAAACTTCTTTGAGACCTTTAATCATCGATGTGATTACCTTATCGGAGATTGTCAATCGATCAATCATCGCAGAAGATAAACCGTTTTTCCTTGCCTGGATAAGATCTTTCTCATTTTCTTTTTTAAGAAGATCAGATTCAGAAGAGAGGAGCTTTGCCATAGTGAGAAGGACTTTATTGATAATTGCTGGCTTGACACTTTGTAATATAAGAGCAGCTTTTTTTGCATTGCTTGTAATTACATCGATTTGTTTGCTTAGATTTGAACTCATGAAATAAAAAATCCTGGTTAAGAATTATTGTAAAACCAAATTGTCTCTGTGTACTATTTCATCAAACCTTTTATGGCCGATTTTAGTGCATATTTCTGAAGATTTACATCCCAGTATAAGTTTGATTTCATCAGCAGAATAATTGACAAGGCCACTGGCAATAAGATCCCCTTTTCTGGAAAGAATATCTACTTTATCACCAGCTTTAAATGAACCATTGACACTCTTAATACCTGCAGGAAGAAGACTTTTTCCTCTTTCAACCAGTGCTTTATGGGCTCCGTCATCAACAGATATTCTGCCGTTAACCTGTCCGGTAAATGCGATCCAGCGATGTCTGGATGACATTTTCTTTTCGGATGGGATAAACAGCGTTGCACATCTTTCGTCAGAAAGAACGCTGGTTAAATGCTGATCATAGCCATCGCCAATCAAGGAAAAGATTCCGGCACGTGTTACAATTTCTGCAGCTTTTAATTTCGTTGACATTCCACCAACACTGATTTCTGTTTTCTTTTCACTTACAAGCTTATGAATATATGAGGAAAAATGAGTGACTACGGGGATATGTTTTGCTGATTTATCAGTATGGGGATTTTTATCATAGAGCCCGCCTACATCGGTAAGATTTACAAAAACATCTGCTTGAACAAGAAGTGCAATCTGTGCCCCAAGCATATCATTATTGCCAAATTGTATCTCTTCTACGCCGACGGAGTCATTTTCGTTAACAATAGGAATAGCATTAGAATCAAGCAGCTGGAAAAAGGTATTTCTTAAGTTGAGATATCTTTTTTTGCTTCGCAAATCATCCCAGGTGAGTAGAACCTGACCAATGAGAATATTGTGTTCTTCAAAGAACTTTTCATACATATTCATGAGACGATTCTGACCGATGCTTGCACATGCTTGTTGCAGGGGTATCGTTGACGGACGAGTCTGAAGACCAAGAGCTCGCATACCATGTGCAATTGCACCTGAGGATACAAGAATAACCCGTATATTTGATTTGTGCAAAAGTGCAAGATCATCAACTAACTTTTTAACTCTTATCTCATGGCCAGGAGCAGTTAAAATTCTACTACCGGTTTTGACAACAATGGTTTTTATTGTACTGATTTCTTTTCTAAGGAGTAATTCGTTCATTTTCTGAAACTATTTTCCAGCTTGTTGACATTTACGTTCAAGGTCAAGGATAACATTTTCAAGATCTTTGGATTTTTTGACAAGTGAATCACGGTCGTCATAGCATTTTTTCAATGATTCGGTAATTACGTCAATATTTAATTTACGCAGCAAAGCTTTGGAATCAGTTTCTTTAGCTTCTCTGTTCTTGAATTGCTCAAGCTTCAGAGAAGTCCCCTGGTATTCTTTTTTAAAAGATTGCATTACCACAAGAATTCTAATCCAGGAACTGACTTCTCCGATTCTGTTATCCTGAGGATAGAGAGTAGAGAACATTTTAAATTCTCTTAAAGCAGCTTCCCAATTGGCGAATGGATTATCATAATAAACATTAATGTACCCCAAATAAAATTGAGCAGCTTTTGCAGCTTCAGTCTCCGGATGAGCATCTCGAATACGGGAGTACTTTACTTTAGCGTATTCATAGTTACCGATGCGAAACAGTGAGTCCGCTTCAGAAAGTAACTGCTGTTCATAAGTTAAAACTTTACCTGCACATCCGTAGAGAAAAATAATAATGAATAACAGAAATAGAGTTAGTAATTTATTTCTCATTTATTTTCAATGTAAATTAATTTGATGATTTATCAAGATTGATCATTTGTTCACCACTTGAAGTGTAATCCTCAACAACTGGATTTTTAATTTCTCTTAACTTCCGTGTTACCATAGAAATTCGTTCAGTTTCTTCCAGAATCGTTCTAACCCGCTCTTTTAACTCATCGGGATAATTTTCCATCATCATTTCCAGAAATTGCGCATTACCGGAAATAATCATCAGTGGATTATTGATTTCATGATTAACAGAGGCGACAATCTCTCCAATCGCAGCAAGCCGTTTGGAATGGATAAGTTCTTCCTGAACATTTTTTAGATCAACCGCCATCTGAAAAAATGCGGTAGCGAGATCACCACTCTCATCATTGGGATATCCGGAAGGATCAAAATTAAAATCACCTTTTCCAATAGAACTAGCAGATTCTTTAAGTCTCCGTAATGCGTTGGTAATAGCCCCGGAGAAGAAGATTCCAAAAATTATCGCAAATAAGGTGACTCCACTGATAATCAACAGCGTAACCTGTTTTACATTATTGACACGCGTTTCGATCTCTTTAATTCTGATATTCGTTTGTTCATCAATTAATAGTTCTGCAGAATCAAGAGAAATAGAAAGCCTGGAATCTGCATCGTTAAGAACATTACGCCAGACACTGATTTTCTGAAGAGGAAGTGTAGTCATGTGTGCCTGAACGATACTATCAAACATATTACTATAAATGCCGTTATAAAGTGAAATGTCATCTATTTTTTTTTTGAGACTCCTGAGTTCCTGTTTATTAAAACTGTATCTGTTTTCAGTTGAAATTGAAGAGTCAAGATTATTAACAGAATCAATATGGATTTTTACTGTATCAAGAATGGAGATAATTTTGCTGCTCATTTCCTTAAAGTTATCTGCCGACTCGATTCTTCCAATACGTTCGTAGCTGATAACACTCGGTCCCTGAACTCTATGAAGCGTTTTGAGTCTGAGTAAAAAATTTTTTATCTCATTTTGCTTCTTAAGGATTTTTGCACTGCTATTTACATTTTCTAATTTCGAAACTATAACCAGAAAAAAGACATTAAGGAAAATGACAATTAAAAATCCTATGAATAATTTTGGGGCTATAGTTATACGCATGATGATTTGTTCGGTTTATACCTGTTTTTCGAAAAATATATTATGGAGCAATTGATAGCTTGAGGTTCAATTGTCTATACATTATTATTGTACCTCAAATCAGCTTTGACTTCAATATAATTATTAAAAATCATGACCGGCAGAAAAATAAACGATCCCCTGTGATTTTATTCCCATTTGATTCAATGACTTAATTGTTTGCCCGAAGGTAAGCCGCAGAGGTCCGGCAAAAGATTGATAATTAATTCCAAATCCCAGTCCCAATGCTGCATTATTTACAAATTCTTTTAAAGCAGATTTTGTTTTAAATTCATTTTTATCCCAGGCATAACCCCAGTCTGCCAATAAACAAGGATAAAAGTTCTTTGAAAAACAAATCCTGTAATCAAGGTGAAAAAGCCCTAAAACATCGCCTGACATCGCCCGAGGAGTGAGACCAATAAATTGTATGAGATTATAGATACTCATTTCTCTATACCGTTCTTCAGGAATCATTCCCCCTAAATATACCCGTTCGACCTCCGGAAGCTCATCAGAGGCCCATGCAAACTGAAACCTTGGAGAAAAGGAGTGTCTTTTATTTATCGAAAAAGTTCCACCAATGCTACTCGCTAAATTGATAAAATTATGATTGTAAAAAACTGGTTTTCCAGTCGCTCCCATTACAAAAAAATAGCGAATCCCGGAAGTAGGAAACGGGTATTTATCCATGGAATCGATATTAAATTTTAAGATAAAATAGGGAAGTGTTTCGTACTGAAGACCAAAATAGTCGCTGAGGGCACTTCTATTGGATAGTTGAACTTTATATCGTTCAAGTTTTATTCCAGCCGCAAGGAGTGTCGATTTTCCCAATGATGTACCTATAAATGCCATCAGGCCGGTTTTCCTTAAAGTTCTTTCCTGAAGATCAATAAATTCAGTCAAAGTTGAATCATTTGAAATAACTTCTCTTTCGAAAATTCTATCCTTTGAAAAGTACATTTGAAAGAGAAGGTTATAAGTCCAGTTAGATGAAAAAAGCTGGTCCGTTTGAAACTCAAGAGAATACTTTTCCCTTTGTAAGCCATACTGTAAATGAAGCAATGCCCGTATTCCCAAACCAAAAAGGTTTTCATATGCGGGTTGTATAAATCCTTCTGCAAGGTGAAATTCATCATACCTGATCCCTAATTTTACCCGCAAATAATTTTTTTCTTCAACCATCACTTTTAGTGTTTTTAAACTGTCGACTTCTAAATTAACATTCTCAAATAAATCAGTTGAATACAACGAGGTAATTACTTTTGATATTTTTTCTGTGGATAAACTATCATTTTTGCCTATACCGGAAGCAGTTTTTATCAGATGGGGTAATGTGATTGTGTTCCCGACAACCTGTAAATTACTAATTCTAAATTGATCTTTAGAAATGTTTTTTTGTGAAGTATTGGAAATGGTTGTTTGTTGTGATACCGTGTCAGATTGTGACGTGAGGAGGCTTAGGTTTCCATTATTTTGCAATTTGTTAATAATTGCGGGAATCGCCTCTTTAGCAGCCTTATAGCCGATTTTTATAAGTGAATCTAAATTGTTAAAATTAACATTGTTTAAATTTGCCAGCTCAGGAACGATAAGTATATCTGCTTTACTGCTGTCTTTTTCTTTTTGTGATCTTATTCCAATAGCGACTATCTGATCGACAAATTTAACTGGATTTTCGAGATCATCTTTTTTCCACATCGGAGAGGTAACATCAACTGCCACAATAAGTTCTGGATTATCTTTTTTTGCAATACTTACCGGGAGATTTGCAGAAAGCCCCCCATCAAGTAACAGCATATTTTCAAAAGAAACCGGAGAAAATGCCAATGGAACTGCACAGGAAGAACGGATTGCTGTAGCAAGATTACCTTTTGAAAATACCACCTGTTGACCGGTTAAAATATCGGTAGCAATAACCCTTAGGGCTATTGGTAAATTGTTAAAATCATTATTCGCCAAATATTGAGGATACAAAAGATAAGGGACCACAAAATTGTAAATTGCTTGTCCATAAGAGATCGAATTTGGAAGCTGAGGTTTGAGATCTTTATCAAAGCGCAATTCTAAAAGGTAATTTTCAGGTTCTGCTTTCTGATTGAAAAAACGTTTTTTTCTATTTACTTTGTTGCTAAAAATATTATCCCAGTCAACTAAATGTGCTAACGTTTTAATGCTGTCTGCCGAAAAGCCTGCAGCATAAAAACTTCCGACTATAGCACCCATACTTGTAGCTACAATGAGATCAGGCCTGAGATGCGCTTCCTCAAAAGCTTTTAATACTCCAATCTGTGCAAGTCCTCGTGCTCCTCCGCCGCTTAGAACCAGGGCAAAACGGTATGGTTTATTGCTATCGGCATTAATACAAATAGTAAAAAAGATTAAGATGAGGAACAAGTATCGTAATCGAAAATACAATGAGGGGTTTTTATTCATTGGAAATTCTTATTAAAATGTCTCGCTATTACTTATCATGATAAAAATACAATTCTGTCTGGATCAATTAAAATACACAAAAAGAAATAAAGATAAATAGTACAGGAATTGCTGCTACAAAGAAAACTCCAAACTACCTGAAATATAGTAATAACCTGAATGGTGAGATTCTTAAATTTATGAAATTGCTGACAGCATTATCTATTGGTGTTTTGATTTTCAATGTTTATTCAGTAAGTGATAATATCATTCCAATCGATGCTGAAAACGCAAATATCATGCTGAAAGCAGGAATTCTTGATTCATTAGAGTGGCAAAAAATAGAATCCTTCTACTCCATGCCAATTTCAGTACCTTCTGGTGAACTGATTTTTTTGAGAAATTTATTTCCCGAAATTGATTACGATTTACCTGTTACCGATGAGGAGTTAAGTAAGTATGAACCATGGAATAAAAATAAAATAGACACTTTTTTTAAAGATTTTCCTGAACTGGTTAAGTATAAACCGATTCTAAATTTCAACTTTTCTGAAAGTCCCTATAAAGGGCAATTAACCTTCTTGAATAAATCAGAAAATTGCTCACTTACCTATAGTCGAGTAAATGTTTTTATGGAGCCAGTCAGAAATACCCGTCTTACTGCCAGGGCTGAGATTAACAATTATAATGCAAGGTGGCAAAATAGGTTAATTCAGACAAAACCATTTCCTACGATCGAAATACAAATAGGAAACATAGATGGGCTACCTGACAGGGGGCTGATATTAGGTAATTTTCCAGGCGAAAAACAATGCAAAGATAGCTCTGTACTATCAAACTGGATTTACGGAAAGAATAGAACATGGAACGGAATGAAAATTTCATATCAAACCAGCAAATCACAAAAAGAAAACAATTGGAAACTGATTTCATTAATTCATAAACAACCGGAAGAATTAATTGCCGGGTTTTATTCGGAAATAGATATACATAAAGAGATCACGTTAACGATTACAGTATCTGAATTGATTTCTGATATTTTGAATGAAAAACAAACCTGTATTTCAGGAGGATTAAAAATAAATAGACGATTAATAAAGACAGAAATATATGCCGGAATCGATTCAGATGATCCTAAGTCAATTCCTGTTTACTTCAATTCAATTTTAGGCGGAAAAGACAGAGAAGTCTTATGTAAATTGATTTATTTACCTGAAAAAGCAGAGTTCAATTATAGTAGAGTGGCTCATAATCTAAGGTCAAGATCTGAAGCTGATTCAGATGCTGCTAATCTTGCAAAGATTACAATCCAGACAAAAAGCAATAACTCACGGAAATTCATGCTGATTCCTGAGATAGAGTTCAATTTGAAAAATTGGGATATCTACAGAATCGATGGCGCGATCAGGTTTTCGGGAGTTACAAAAGAAGTGCGATGGTCTACTGAAATTTCAACCATCTTGCTTGAAGATAGTGTTGAATCTGCAAAGTTAAACACTGATTTTGATTATTATCCCTGTAAAATGCTCTCACTAAAATGGTCTAGCAATTTGGGACTGAGCCGCAACGAGATCTCATTTTTATATAATAAAAATTTCATTGATTTTTTAATTTCACCTGCATTGAATGTCGGTCTTTTAATAGAGTTGTTAACTCACAGGGATTTTTCAGACTATCTTATCCAGCCAGGATTAATCTCAGTTATTCACCTTCCAAAAAAATCTGAATCTCATTTTCAGATAAACTGGCCAATTAAGAATAAAAAAGTAAAGGGGTTTAAACTTGAATGCAAAGCTATTTTTACATTTTAGAATTACTGTTATTATTTCAGCTGTCTTTTTCACGTTCTGTATGGAACCTGTAAAACCGGATGAAGAATTTACTTTTACTGTGATAAATATAGGGCAGGGACTCTCACAAATAGGAATTATGGGGAAAAAGGCCGTTCTTTGGGACATTGGACCTGCAGAAGAATATACCAGTTTTAATAGGAATTATTATCGACTTGGTGAACCGTTTATTGAAAGGATAATAATATCTCATAGTGATTATGATCATTGCGGAGGGCTAATCTCAATAGATTCTTCAATAAACTGGTCTGGAAAAATTTCTGTAAATCAATATGAAGACACCGCATTTTTACGGAAAATCTGTACCAAATGGAAAGGACCATTGAGTTTTGAAATTGTGAAAAAAGGAGATTTAATAAGAACATTGAAAGGTCTGGACATCCATTGTTTATGGCCGCCTGAAGACACTTCCTTACTGACTCAGCAGCGTAATTTTAACAGTCTGGTTTTTTTGATAAAATATGGGGCTACCAGATTACTTATTTCATCTGATATTGATTCGTCTGCTCAAAAAATAATCGCTCTCGATACCTTTGATCTAAAAGCAGATATACTTGTTGCACCACATCATGGAAGTGCCAATTTTTCACCTCTTTTTATTCACAATATTAATCCTACCCAAGTGGTTATTTCATGTTCAGAAAATAACTCTTATGGCCATCCATCATCGGGCTTGTTGACATTTTTAATATCTGAGAAAATTGATGTTAAATTTACTTTTTCAGATGGATCGATCACTTTTATAAGTAATACTTATTACTGGGAAGAGAAATAATCTGGTAAAATTATAAAAAGATAATTATTTTAGCTATTCCTATCACTAAAATTGGCTGCTCAAAACAGCGTTATCAAGAAAATTATTGGTGAATTTGTAAAAATTGTTATGTTAACAATACTATCATAACAATGAAAAACGCTATGGTCAGCTGTAATAGTGGATGTAGTTTAAAATATTATGTATAATCAACTATGGCTATTTTTTTCTTATTTATATAAAATTTATAATCATTGAAGAATTTTTCGCAGTATAATAATAAGAAAGTGTTTTCAATAGCTTATGAACAGATTTGAGGAATAGAATGTCATTTGAAACTCAAAAAAAATATCTGGGAAAAACTCAAACAATAATTATGGCGGATGTTCAATCGGAACGAGGGCTTTCATGGGTGCGATTGATAATAGCCGGGTTATATGGAACAATTACTTTACTAGGATTGTTATTAGATAAAACTTCTACAGCAGCTTTTATAGTTCAGGCGATTGTGGTAATACTTTTGGCCAGTTATAGTTGTTATTATCTTTTCAATCGAAACTGGCAGACAAAAAAAGGGTCATTCGTTTTTGTTCTGACCTTTTTAGATGTTTTAGTAATTACATTAATTTTGTGGTCTTATTATTTGGATAATTCCGGTTTATCAGTAGTTACCAGTGCGTTATATGGCGCATATTTTATGGCTATTACATTTACAACACTTCATCATCGTTCGAGCTTGTCAATTTTCTGCGGTATACTTTCTGTTATAGGATACTCGATTCTTTATTTCTTCTTTGCAAATAAGGGTATGCCTTTATCGGTAATCGTATTGGATTACACAGTTCGGATTTTATTGTTAGTAATAGTTGCCAGTCTGGGAAGTATTGTTTCAAGAAACAATTCCAAAACAATTCAACAAGTAGTGACCTCTGAAATAAAGTATCATAACCTTGTACATCGATTGCCTGAAATGTTATTTACACTCGATAGTAATGGTAATTTTCTATGGTCTAATATAGCCAGCCACGCAATTTTAGGTATTCCAGCCAAAGTATTGGTAGGCAGAAATATCAGAAGCTTTCTTGCTAATCCAGATTCATTGAAATTAGACAGATCTGGTGTTAAAGGTACTTTTGAGATACATGATTTTAGCAGTAATAGAAAATTTGTGGATTGTGTAATACAAGCGGCGGTTGAGGAAAACGGGAACGCAGCATTCGAGGGATTGATGTCTGATGTAACCGATAGGGAATTAGCAATATCTCAAAGAGAAGAAATGGTTAACCGGCTTTTCCAATTTCAAAAAATGGAATCGTTAGGTACTTTGGCGAGTGGAATGGCACATGATTTTAACAATATTCTTCAAACAGTAAATGACATAACCACGCAGGTTGACCGCGAAAGTGAGGAGCCATTAACAAAAGACCGAATGAAATTAATAAATGAAACAATGGCTGATGCCAGATTTTTAATTTCAGAGTTATTCGCCCTTGGAAGAAAAAAACCGCTTGATTACAGAAATATCAATCTTGTTAATTTTTTCAATAAAATAATTCCTCAACTGGCAAATCAATTAGGTCCAAATTATTCTGTACACTTGGAAATTCTGGATGAAACATTATGGATTCAGGGTGATCCGGATTACCTTAAGAGAGTATTTCAAAACTTGATTGGTAATGCACGTGATGCTATGCCTGAGGGGGGAAGAATAACAGTATCCTGTTCTCTTGAGAAAGAACAAGACAGCGGTATGGTCTCAATACGAGTAAGTGATACCGGCACAGGAATACCTCCTGAACTTACGGAAAAGATTTTTGATCCATTTTTTACTACTAAGAAACCTGGTAAAGGCACCGGATTAGGATTAGCACTGGTCCGCAGAATAGTAATGCTTCATAATGGCAGTATTCAGGTAGAGAAAAGTGGTTATCAAGGAACAGTATTCAAAATAGATATCCCCAGAAGTGATGATACAGAATATGAGAATGATACAAAAGTATTACTTCTAAACAGACAGTGCCCGGGTATTCTTCTTTTAGATGACGATCTAAAAATCCGTGAAGTATTGAAGATTTTTCTCAAGGAGTTCAAATATCCAGTTTTTGAAGCTTCGAATAGTGAAGAAGCTTTACGGAGAATGAACATAAATCAAAATATGATCGAAGTTGTGATTATGGATTGGAAGTTAGGAAATGAAAACCCGCATAGCTTTATTAAAGCAATACGGAACATAAAAAATGATGTTATAATATTTGTCGTTTCTGGTTATCCACCTCATCACAAAAGCATTGAAGAGATGTGTATTCAGAAGTGGTTTACAAAACCTTATGATAGAAATCAATTAGATATTGAAATTCAAAAGGCATTACACCGGACAAATCTTACACGCACAAAACAGCAGATGAAAACAGAAATTCACGATCCGAATTGATTTCGTAAACAGCCAACCACAAAACAATTATTAATGCGATATAAAGTCTGCCACATACCTTATATGGCTTGACTTTTACTGTTACCTATTCCGCTAAAATGAACTTATTAAATCACCTTTTAAATAATTCTGATCCTTCATAAATAGAAGATTGTGTTTTTTTTTCCCCTATCTTTACCAGCAATGGATCTCAGAGCTTTTCAACTTAATTTCCGCAGTCGGAAGTAAGAAAAACCGTTCTCCGTAGCTACTGCGAAGGGTGAATGCGGAAATGGTTGAAGAGTTTGAGTGGCATATCCAAAGGTGATATGTTCGAAAGGGCAAACATTTATATAGAAACAGTGCTACAGCACTGGAAAACATTACCTTTAAGAACAAAGTGACAAAACTCTGAAATCATTTACGCGCAAAGGGTTTATAAAAATAAACAGTGCTACTGCACTGGATACTTTAGAACGAAGTGACAATAGATTACTTGTTCTTCAACCTGACCGACTGCTGAATTTCGGTTCAAAGCAGTAAAGAGAGTAAAATCATTGGAATCAGGTTACTTGCTGTTTTTCACGGTATTTAGCAGGAGAAGTGTGTTCGAATTTTAGAAAATATTTTTCTAATTCTGCTTCATCTTTAAATCCGCATGCGTCAGCAATAGTTGATTCATTGCAGAAAGAAGAACGGAGCCGTTCTTTTGCTATTTCAATTCTTGCCAGCATAAGGTAGTTGTGAAAGGAATAACCTGTTAATCTTTTTACAAGGTTATTGAGTTTTTTTGGAGAAATATGAAGTTCTTTTGCAACAATTTCGTTTGTAATATTTTTGTAGGTTATTTGACGGTCGATAGCTTCTTTCAGATTGTCAAATAGCTTTTGTTCGGCTTCAGTTTTTTCAATTGCTTTTTTTAGCTTGGGTTTTCGAGCATAACTAATGATAATCCAGATTAGAGTAATGAAAATAAGACCGGCAATAAAGCCAGCACTAAAAATCAGAATACGATTTTTATAAAAAGGCTTTGGAAGGCGGACAATAGTATTCCATACAAATGGACTATGAATGTCATACTGGTTGGTCCTCACCCATGATACAGTTTTTAGACGATTATTTTTATCCATGACTTTTAATGCAATATTACATGTTAAAGAATCCGGGATTACACCGCCAAAGATTTTTTTGGGTATTGGAAAGAGGATTTCATAACCTTTATAATCTTCTTTGAAAATTGAATAAGGGAAATCACAGGTGGATGAATTAGAAATGAGTTTAAACGTACCAGTTTCATCAAAGGCAGGTTTATAGTTAATAATGTAAGGTATTCCGTATAGAGGTATATTAAATGCGACAACTTCTTTACTAGGGTAAGGTTTACGGCTGATTGACGGATCCAGCATTATTTCAACACAAATATCGGAGAGTGCACTTTTAGGCAAATTCGAGTGAAAAAAAGGATCATCAACAGCAATCAAAAAGGTAAGATTCTTTTCATTCCAGTATATTGAAGATTTTATGGAGAGATTGTCGCGGTTACCAGGTATTATAATAGTATCACTTGAGAGCTTTCTTGAACCTGGAAAATCATAGACGATTGTTTTTCTCTTGTAAATTATAGCCTGGTGGGCGAAAAAGACACCCTCTCTTCTTATGTCATAAATGTTTCCGTTTTTATGGTATACTTCTGCTAAAAAGGCAACTCCCGCGAAAAGTTGATTAGGAAGAGAAGATATGTCCCAGACAAACTGATATGGGGGTTTGTCGAGGGTTCCTATATTAACAATATTGGCAGTATCACTGAAAAGAGAAAAGTATCTCGCCTGGAGTTCAATTTTTTTAATATCTTTGCAAGTAGATTCCAAAGACAATGTGCATTGGGGAGTAGTAATAATTTTCCCAGGTTTCGGTGAATTGAAAAGTATGCACTCATCACTGTAAACTGAATTAAAAAGAGAATGGATCAGAAGAAAAAACACTGCGTATTTTATGTAAATTCTATTTATAGGAACCATAAATTATCCTCATATTAAAGACCCAATAATATACTACTATGGCAGGCATAAAAAAAGAAGATGAAAACTGGGCGCAGCAGGACTCGAACCTGCGATCTCCGCGATGTGAACGCGGCGCTCTAACCAACTGAGCCATGCGCCCTCTAAGTGTAGAAAATAGAACCATAACAGTAGAGTAGTCAATAAAGATATACATTTGATATTAATTTTTAAACATTATCTTTTATCAAAACGTAATAAAATTTAATAACTATAGGCAAAAGTACTGTAACGGAGTTATTTTAATCCTATGATAAAAAATCAATTGAAGAGAATTTTAACTGCATTATTGAGCTTTAGTTTTTATTCTTTTGCAACTACAGAATACAGCGAGTATGCTGATTTAAACAGAGAATTGATGCTCTTGCCTGTTTCTGCTTCACTGGGAGGGGCAGATTTAAGTCTAAGCGCAGGTGCTGCTTATGGAAGCTCTCCAGCCAATCTTCCTTTTGATACATCCAACAATTTGACTTTATCTTATGCCAATTTTTATCAGAATACATTCAGTTCTTCCATACTCTCTTATTCAGGACCTGCCGGAACAAAAAACGGGATCGGGATTACCGCAGGTTATGTTTACATCCCAGATGTTGAAGATAATCGAAACAGTCCCGAAACTGAAAATCATACCCTTATTCCAACAAATAAGATACGGAACTGTTCAGATATATACGTACGCTTTAGTTTTGGACACCGATTTGATGTTACGCCAGCTTGGGTAGTTTCTGCAGGATTAGCGCTTAATGGCCGTCGCAGCAGATTATTGGAATATTCAGGTTATGGAATAGGGGTGGATGCGGGTACTAAAGTTTATCATAAAGTAAGCGGAATATCACTTGTAATGCAGATTGAAAACATTACTTCTAATTATACCTACTGGAGTGAGAATTATAGAGAATATTCATATACACATATCAGACTGGGACTTGGCTGGGAAAAAGCAATTCCTTATATTTACGGTAAAGTGAGAATCGGGTATACTTCGCCCGACTTATTGTCAAATGAAGGAATAAACAAGTATTCCAAAGAAACAGATACGAATAATCAAAAAATAGAGATCCCTTCACAGGAAAAAGTACATAAAAACCCTGAATTGCTTTTTAGTAATGGAAGGCTGGGGCTTGAATATTCAATAATGAGCCGAGTAGCATTAAGAGCTGGATTGTCACAAGGAAAATTCAATTTTGGTGCAGGCTTGCAATTTTTTTCAAATAAAGCGGGGATAGATTTCGCTTATACTGCCCATCAGCTCTCTGGCACCTATCAGATGAGTATGATGTACAGATGGTGAAGTTTAGAGTTTGAGATTGGAATGAGTTCTCAAGAAGAGCATCTTGTATTATTTGCTGATGTTGACCGGGCTTATAGTTCTGCCTTATCCAGTCTTCTATCCAGCATAGGTTTTAAAACTGCAATAGCCAATGATGGGTTTCAGTTAGCGGAGATGTTTGAGCATCTAAATCCGAGCATAATTGTTGCCGATCTCAAAACACCTTCACTTGACATAATGAAGTTTATTGATATTACTAAAAACAGATCAGCTTCCATTCCATTTATAATAACAACAACGCATGAAGATATTGATTTGGCAATCCAAACGATTCACAAAGGCGTTTTTGATTACATTGTCAAACCATATCAACCTGAAATATTATGTCAAAAAATCAATCAGGCAATTCAAGCTACCCGACTTGCCAGAGAAAATATAGTCCTTAATGAACTTGTATCGCTTTATGATATAACAAGTAAACTGACATCGACTCACGATCTTGATGAACTGCTTGATATTACTTTCCAATACTGCCTTCAGATATCACGGGCAGACGATGGAATGCTACAGCTTGTCGATAAAGACAATGGCGAACTGGTTATTGTCAGACACAAAGGTAATTTCCCGGAAAACCAGCGGTCGCAATTGACAAATCCCGCTGAATGGATGATTTCAAAATGGGTCTACCTGCATGGGAAATCACTCCTAATTGCAAATGGCAAGACTGTCCCCTCAACGAATTTAAATTTATCAAATCTAACCACCTGCTCTGGCATCTCTGTGCCGCTAAAGATATCAGGAGAAATAATTGGTATTGTTAGTCTTGGCCGCTCAGACGAAAAAGACCCCTTTACAATAATAGATCTCAATGTTATTGATGTACTTGCATCTCAGGCTGGAATCGCCATTAACAATGCAAATCTTTATTCTTCTATAAATCAGAAACTTGATGAATTAATGCTCATATCTAATTACTCTGAGCAACTGATGGGTATAGTTGATAAGTATGATGTTATTAATTGTTTATTCGAAACAGTGATAAAACATTTTCCCATTGACGTAATCGGTTTTCTGATTGTGCAGCGTCGCAACCACGAATTTTTATACTGGTCACGAGGACTGATTGAAGACAAGATGCTCAAGGACATTTGTAAACAAACCATCACAGGATATAATAAAGCTGCCAATACAACAATAATTGAACGGCGGGTATCGATAAAGAAATTTCTGTTACAGAGTGCTACAAGTGCCGGTGAGGTTAAAACTCCTTTACAATTTCAATTTATGATACCAGTATGCTGGGAGGAGTTCAAATTTGGACTAGTTTATTTTGGCGCTTCAAGAGATTTAATTAATTCAACCGAAAAAAAAGCACTTCTCTCAAGTCTTGTAAGTCAAACGCGAATTGCATTGACAAATTCAAAGCTTTACAGTGATATGAAGGAAAATTACATCCGTACAATAAAAGCTCTTGCGATTGCGGTTGATGCAAAAGACACTTATACGCACGGTCACTCTGAAAATGTAATGAACATTGCCGAAGAGATTGCCCGTGAAATGAATATTGATGAGAAAACAGTCGGGATCATCCGAGATGCAGGCTTACTTCATGACATTGGAAAAATAGGAATTCCGGGATATATTCTCAATAAACCCGGTCCTTTAACTTATGAAGAGTTCAATGGAATTATGAAGACCCACAGCGCATTGGGAGCAAATATAGTCAAAGATGTGCCTTTCCTTCGTGACCTTCACAAACTTATTCTTTACCATCATGAACATTACGATGGAGCAGGTTATCCTGAAGGTTTGAAAGGTGAACAGATTCCAATAGGGGCACGTATTTTACATGTGGCAGATGCGTTTGAAGCCATGACTTCCAATAGACCCTATAGAAACAGTTTAGGACAGAATGAGGCAATAAAGCGGCTGAGCCAGTGTAGTGGAAAACAATTTGATCCAGCCGTCATTGATGCTTTTTTCAGAATTGCTAAACGCAAAGGCTGGATGGATGAATAGCTCGTCAAATTTTAGTAAATCGTAATTCAGTTTATCCCTATAGAAAAGTGAGGCAAATAATGAACAGGGTATTACCCTTAGCACTTTGTTTTTTATGTCTGGCAGGATGTGGTAAAAAGGTTGATAAAGAACAATCGGCAATCGTTGTAAATGGAGAATCAATTTCCAGGGCAAAAGTTAATCAGGCTGCTGAAATCCTTCGGCAGGGATTAGTGCGTGCTTATCCGCAAAAATCTTTTCAGTCAATGGGCTCAGAGCTCTATAAAGCTGCTGCATATCAACTGGTCTCCAATATTGTTATTCTTTCTGAAGCCAAAAAACAGAGCATTACGGTGAGTGATTCTGTTGTAAATAACAATTTTGAAATGTTGAAAAAAAGATTTCCAGATCAAGAAGCTTTTCAAAGAGAATTGACTCTTGCGGGACAGACGGAAGAAGGGATGAAAAAGGAGTTCACCGAAGGAATGGTGATGGATTCATTTTTGAAACAGCTGTTAAAGAATGTTGATACTGTAAAGGAAGAAGAGTGTCAGGCATTTTATGAAAAAAACAGCAGTAAGTACATCTCAAATTCAAAAATCAGGGCAAATCAAGTTATGTTTCCCGTAAACAGTTCTTCAGGGAAAGAAAACAATGATTCCATTAAAAAAACAGTTGAGAGCGCTTTACAGCAAATTAAAAATGGAAGTTCAATAGAAAAAATTGTAAAGAAATATTCCAAAAATGGAGCAATGGGTGGGGACATCGGCTGGTTTCAAAAAGGGGACCTGAAACCCTCACTTGAAGATGCTTTGAGTAAACTCAAAAAAGGTGAAGTAAGCGAAATTATCTCTACCGATGTAGGGTATGTTATTCTTCAAAAAACCGGTGAAGAAGAAGGTAAAGCCTTACCCTATGAAGAAGTAAAAAACCATGTACGGTTTATGGTCGAAATGAAAAGAAAAAATGATTTTGTCACCGCATATGTAGATAGTCTGATAAAGAAAGCAAAAGTGGCTTATAATGATACTTCATTGACACCTCTTCCTCCTGGTACCATGGATAGTCTTCTGGTCAAATAATGCTGTGATTTCATTTTACAATTGTGATTGGTTCGGGCAGATTGATTCTCCCGAACCTTTTTTTATATTCAAAATTAATTTTATTCAAACAATGAAATTTGCTTGATTTTGATGGGTTATGATATAGAAAAGAAGAATTATCTTCTTAAGTCTGAAAACAAGAATTTAAAACTGGAATTGTAAATGGGTGAGTTTTTCAAATGAAATTAATGTGCTCAGGGCCGGAATCGAACCGGCACGACCGGTAAAGGTCAGCGGATTTTAAGTCCGCAGCGTCTACCAATTCCGCCACCAGAGCAACAATTTAAAAGAGTGATATAAAATGGGTTAAGACTAAAAAAAAAGCAAGAAAAAACCCTGATTGAAAGAAAAAAACTTCAACCAGGGTATCTAAAATTGGGGCGATTTCTTTATACAACTTTGGTATCGATCATCTTTTCGAGAGCTTTGTACATCTTGGTTTCTATAGGATAACCATTTAGTTTGATCTTCTGCTTAAGTTCTTCCACAAGTTGAATCCGTAATCTCCGGAGTGGCATCAACTGCTTCACGAAGCTTTTGGATTGATTGTGATTCCTGCGAAAACTCGACTTGTTCCTGTGGAACAAGCGCCGCCGTTTTTTCCGGGGCTTGTTTCTTACTGGTTTTACCAGTAGATTCAAACGGTTTGGCCCCGTAAGCCGATAGTGCTCTTGAGATATTCATGGCTTACCTGCCTTTCTTTTATTTCGGGGGGCTCTTTCCATCCCTGGAACACTCATCCATCCCTGGATCCCACCCCTTGTTTAACTTTTTTCGAATTCCTCAAGAAGAGGGACTCAATTACATCTCATTATTATCTATCGGTATCGGGAAAAAAAACTTTAGATAAAATAAGAAATAAAATGAAAGGTTAGGAGGAGGACTGATTGGTAAGATGCAAGTATTTAACATATCCGGCAGCCCGGGGAGATTTTAAAGTAGAAAGAGTTTTTTTCGCATTTGTAATTACAACCTCACTATCAGATAAAAGACAGTACGCGACAGCATCCTCGATAATTGGATTTGAGATATTAATTTTGGATGCGACCCAGATAGCTGAAGCCTGCGTGAGAGGGTTGGTGCTTTTAAGCATCTCAAGAAGATCGGATTCAATATCTGTATAACCAAGAGTGAAAAGGGCTTTAAGCACATTGCCACGGATACGGTTATTACTATCTTTGCGGAAGCGCAGGAGAATCGGTATGAGCCGCTTATTGTTAAGACTTTCCAGTGCTTCAATGGTATTTGCTCTTACCCGTAAATCTTTATCGTTCAGCAATGATAAAATCAGATCGTGATCGTTTGGTCCTATCACTTTTCCTAACAGGTTTACTGCTGTAGCTCTTATTTTTACATCTCTGTTATGGATCAGCTTGGCAAGAATTTCTCTGAGCTGCGGATTCTTTTTAAGAAGACCGAGTACCTGTACCGCGATCAGTCTGCGGCTTTCGTTTTCGGAATAAAGGTCATTCCCAATTTCATTTACGACTGACGGGTCAAGAGACTGTAACAATTTACCAAGTTTATCCCTGACCACAGGTTCAATCTCATGAAAATAGGTGATAAGGTTTTCTTTTATCAATGAGCTTGCAGTTTGAACGGCGGCAAGGTGAACAGAAATATTGGGATTCTTAACAAGGGTAAGTATGTTTTGAAGATCAGAGAGTTTGCCGCCCTTTGCCAGAACACGAAGAGCGGCGATAAGACTATCAATATTTGTATTACTCAGATTACTTCGCGCCTGTTCAAGATCCATTTGGTCCCCGTAATTGTGCAATTTTGTCCCGTAAAGCAGCTGCTTTTTCAAAATCAAGCTTTTTAGCAGCATCCATCATTGCTTTTTCCAGATCCTTTATCTGATCCGGAAGTTTACCCTTTTTACTGCTCTTGTTTCGGGACGGTTTTGATCCGTAAGTTTTTTTATCCTCAGCTACCTTCAGGTAATCAGTAGTTTGAGCTTCGTTGTTATATAACATTATACCATCATCGATTTTTCTAACAACACTTTTCGGAGTAATGTTATGTTTTTCGTTGTATGCGAGCTGTTTGTTTCTTCTTCGTGAACTTTCACTTATTGCCTTGTTGATAGAATCGGTCATAACATCCGCATACAGAATAATTCTACCGTTAATGTTGCGCGCGGCACGACCGGCAATCTGAACAATTGATCTAACCGAACGTAGAAACCCCTCTTTGTCAGCATCGAGAATGGCGACAAATGATACTTCCGGCAGATCAAGTCCCTCTCTGAGGAGGTTTATACCAATCAGGATATCAAAAGTTCCCTTACGTAAATCACGCAGAATTTCAGTGCGTTCAATTGTATCGATTTCTGAATGGAGATACCGTACCTTGAAATCAAGGTTTTCAAGGTACGAAGTAAGGTCTTCAGACATTTTTTTTGTTAGCGTAGTAACCAGTGCTCTTTCACCTTTTTCAACAGTCGAGCGTAGCTGTTCGATAAGATCATCAACTTGATTAGTGGCTGGTTTAATTTCGATGGGAGGGTCGACCAGATGCGTTGGTCTTATGACCTGTTCGACTATAAGACCTTCACTTTGCCTGAGTTCGTAATCACCCGGAGTTGCAGATACGTAAACAACAAAATCAGAAAGCGATTGAAATTCAGGAAATTTCAAGGGGCGGTTATCAAGAGCACAAGGGAGTCTGAAGCCATGGTCAACAAGGGTCTGTTTACGGGCGCGGTCACCATTATGCATGCCCTGAATCTGAGGTATTGATACATGGGACTCGTCTATTATAAGCAAATAGGGTTTTTTAAAAAAATCAATTAACGTGTACGGTCTGCTTCCAGATTCTCTGCCGTCAAAAATTCGGGAGTAGTTCTCGATTCCATTTACATAACCTACTTCACGGAGCATCTCTATATCGTAATTGGTACGCTGCTCGAGGCGCTGTGCTTCAACCAGTTTATTTTGATCACGGAATTTTTCGAGCTGTTTGTCGAGTTCCAATTGAATCTGAGCGATAGCACTATCCATGGTAATATCAGTTGCCATGTAGTGTTTTGCCGGGAAAATCGTAATTTCTTCAAGGTTTCCAATCACTTTACCGGTTGTAGGATTTATCGTTCTGATGGCCTCAATCTGATCACCAAAAGTTTCAAAGCGCAATGCATTTTCATCATATGCCGGTTGTATTTCAATAACATCACCTTTTACTCTAAAAGTAGATCTTTGCAAGGAGATGTCGTTGCGGATGTATTGCATATCTGACAGACTCAGCAGAAATTTTCTTCTATCAATATGATCTCCGATTTTCACTTTTTTACTGGACGCAAGATATGCATCCGGTGAACCAATACCGTAAATACAGGATACACTTGCGATAATTATCACATCTTTACGTGAAAGCAGGGAATTTGTTGCCTTAAGCCGTAGCCTATCGATTTCATCATTGATCATTGAGGTTTTTTCGATAAATGTGTCAGTAGAGGGAATGTAAGCTTCCGGCTGATAGTAATCATAAAAACTCACAAAGTATTCGACGGCATTTTCCGGAAAGAATTCTCTGAATTCCTGAAAGAGCTGAGCGGCTAGAGTTTTATTGTGAGAAATGATAAGTGTTGGCATCTGTACCTTTTCAATTACATTTGCCATGGTAAATGTTTTGCCGGAGCCGGTTACACCAAGTAAGACCTGATGGCGGACGTCACTTTTAATACCATCAACTAACTGATCAATTGCCTCAGGCTGATCACCTGCAGGAAGATAATCGGATTTTAATTTGAATTTCATCGTTAAGTGGATTTGATTGAGGTGACTATTTTATGTATTGAATATTACGGATGTCAGGATAAAAAATTACCCCGTTAATAAGTACATACGCAAACTTTTCTCCATAATCAGGAAGTAATATAATTAGCTGTCAATGTAGATAAAAGGTAAGATTGGGAAAGAGAAGATAAGCTTTTTTTATAAAGGAAAAGGCCTGGAGGGCTGTAACAAAGAGAGGGCAGGGAAGTTTTTTCCCCGCAGGGTAATAGACTGCAAACCAGGCGCCTTTACACGACAGATGGTGGAATTAGGTCCTTTCCATGCCAATCAGCCGCAAAAATTCACTGCGAGTTGAGTTTTCTCTTCTGAAACTTCCAAGCATAGCAGAAGTAATCATTTTTGAATTTTGTTTTGAAACTCCTCGCATCATCATGCATAAATGCTGCGCTTCGATTACAACACCAACTCCTTCAGCACTGATAGGTTCGATAATACTGGAGGCGATCTGTTGAGTAAGCCGCTCCTGGACTTGGAGTCTGCGGGAGAAACAATCCACAAGACGGGCTAATTTACTTACACCATAAACCCGATCTTGAGCGATATATCCAATGTGACATTTCCCAAAGAAAGGAAGCATATGATGCTCGCACATGCTGTAAACCTCAATATCCCTCACTATGATCATGTGGTTGCATTCTTCGTGAAAAATCGCTTTTTTCAAGATTTCATCAGGGTTTTGTTTGTATCCCTGCATTAAATGTTCAAAAGATTGCCGAACCCTGCGAGGTGTATCTTTCAAACCTTCCCGTTCAGGATTTTCTCCAATCGCCTTAAGAATTTCAGTTACTGCATTTTCCATTATAGCTCCAGATTGTTAGATTACGTCTGGAAAATACATTCTTAAATAATAAAAGGCCAAAAAAATCAGCTTATGTTAAGTATCTTAAGTAAACAAAATGAATTTAAAAATTTTATATATTCTGTTGAATTTGCATATAATAAATTTTGATAAAGAGAATCAAAAAAATTCTTTCGTTGAGAGGCTTTGGTTTATATTTAAGGGATGTTTCAGCATAATAAAAGTATATCGATACAATTGATACTCTTGTTGATATAAAAAACAGAAACAAAACAATAAATGAAAAACTGAACGAAATGGATGTGATGAGACGTATACTGATAATGGATGATGATGCTGTAGTAACGGTGGTCCTTGAGCGGTTACTGCAAAGAGCTGGCTTTGAAACGGTCAGCGTAGAAAATGGGGTAGATGCGCTTAATGTTTACAAAGATGCCTTTCTTTCAAACCCCTTCTCACTTGTTTTCATCGACTTGACAGTTCCCGGAGGTCTGGGAGGAGAAGAAACGGTAAGAGAACTGAAACGTTTCGATCCGAATGCTAAAGCAGTTGTCTTCAGTGGCTACTCAAATGATCCGATTATAACTGATTTTCCCCTGCATGGGTTTGATGGTGTACTTAAAAAGCCGTTTACAAACAGTGAGTTGATGAATGTTTTGAAATCAATTTTAGGGAATGAATAAAGGAGCGAATGAATGTCAATTGAATACAGAAAAATCGGATCACTTTCAAATAATGTGTCTGTAATAGGAATGGGGTGCTGGGCGATCGGAGGAAAAGATTGGGGTAATCAATCAGATACCGATTCAATCAACGCGTTAAAAACAGCTTTTGACATGGGCATTAATCACTTTGATACCGCTCAGGCGTACGGCAAAGGTCATTCTGAAGAGTTAATTGGTAAGGCATTGCATAAAGTACGGTCAGAACTGTTTATCGCATCGAAAATGATGTATACAGTTCCGGAAAAGATTGAAAATTTACTTAAGCAGAGTTTACAAAGGTTGAAAACCGATTATATTGACCTCTTTTATATACACTGGCCTAAGAAAAACGGGAATTTGCCGGCAATGATGGAAAAACTGGTTGGTTTACAGGAGAAAGGCTTTATACGGGGAATCGGTGTCAGTAATTTCAGTGTTGAACAGATGAAGGAAGTGATGAGCGTGGGAAGAATCGATGCTCACCAGATGTGTTATAATCTTTTGTGGAGATTTCCAGAAAAACAGCTGATTCCATTTTGCAAAGAGAACGCAGTTGCTGTTATTCCATACAGTACAATTGCACAGGGAATACTTACTGGTAAATTTAATCGTGAATTGTCTTTCGAATCGACCGACCATCGCCGGGGGACAGTTCTTTTTGAAAAAGAGATCTGGCCAGAAGTTTACAATGGAGTTCAGGACCTTAAACGCATCGCATCAGAGTCAGGACAGTCTCTTCTAGAATGCGCGATTCAGTGGACACTTAAGAGATCGGGGATTCAATCGGTTCTTGTTGGCGCAAGAAACAGTATACAGGTAAAACAAAATACCAATGCAATAAAATACGAAATTGATAAGAGTATTCTGGATAGATTAACAGATGCAAGCGAAATGATCAATCAAAAAATCCCTGATACAGGTAATATTTTCAGGTGGTATCCCTAAGTTATTATAGTAAATTGATTAGTGTACATGCAGGACATCCAGCGATGTCCTTTTTTTTCTACAGAAATCCGCATTGCCTTGTTGCCTTAACGATTCAGAATCACCAGACACTCACGCGGAAATCACAGATACCCACGCAGAAATCGCAGATACCCATGCAGAAATCGCAGATACCCATGCAGAAATCGCAGATACCCATGCAGAAATTGCAGATACCCATGCAGAAATTGCAGATACCCATGCAGAAATTGCAGATACCCATGCAGAAATTGCAGATACCCGTGAAGAAATTGCAGAAACCCGTGAAGAAATTGCAGAAACCCGTGAAGAAATTGCAGAAACCCGTGAAGAAATAGCAGATACCCACGCAGAAATAGCAGATACCCACGCAGAAATCACAGCCACCCATATATAAACTGATAGTAACTCATGCGGAAATGGCAGAATCTTATGTAGAAAAGATACAATCCCTTGCAGAACTGACAAAATCTCAGGGGATGAGTCATTTCTGAATGGTAATTACCCATTTCTGAATGGTAATTGCTCATTTCTGAATGGGCGATAATGATATAGTACAGAAAAATAGGAATTGAGATTGTGATTACTCGTAATTTTTATGGAATGGGTAGCTTCATCAGACTGCACCTCCAGATACAGTTGGATATTAGCGGCTGTAAACACGATACGATAAAGGATTTTTTTTGACTGGAAGGATAATATGGATAATAATAACAATAATAACAATCGCGGGCTATATCAAAATGAAAAGACTGGTTCTATGCCAATAGGAGCAGGGCAGATAATTTTAGGAATAATAATAATACTTTTGGCTGCCTTTACAAGCTGGTTAAGTATTGTAGTAATTGGAATAGGCCTTAGTATCTGGGGACTTATAGAATTGAAACACAGTTTGAATAAAAAAGTCAACTGGTGGAGATTACCACTGAGTCTGTTTGCATTTACAACGGGGTTGATTTTTCTTATCAATCCAGGGATTGGCTCATCTGTTTTATCGATTCTGCTTGCTATTCTTTTTGCTTTAGGGGGTATCAGCAATTTGATAACAGCTGGAGTAAAGAAGACATCCAATCGCGGGTGGGTAGCGGTTAGTGGTTTACTATCACTGATAATGAGTATAGCAATAGTTATAATGTGGCCGATAAATAATTTTATGGCACTAGGGGTATTGGTAGGAATCGAAATTATGATTAATGGCGGAGCTTTAGCAGTTGCTGGTATGGCAGGTAAAAAGCTGCGATCAGATTATTTTCACCGGTATTCAAGTATGAGCAGGTAAAATTTACTTACTTCACTGCCAGTTTAACAACTGGCAGTGAATGCATTATCGGGCAAATGCTTCGCCGGATGGTTTATGGTAGGTTCCTGTTGTTTTATAAGCAAAGGGCAATGATGTCATAATAAATCCCTGAACCAGGATTTCAATTGCCACAAGAGTTCCTATAAACCATATCGAAGCTATTGACAGATTAGCAAGCAGCCATACACCCAGAATCAAAGATATTATTCCTCCAAAAAATGTAAAACCCCATTGATGTTCATGTTCCATGGGGGCCGCAATTGCTCTGAAAAGTCCAGAAGCAATCAGAAATAACGATACTAAAAAGGTGATCGTTGCTGCACTTATCAAAGGCTGTGAGAATAACAAGACTCCGATAATAATTGACAATATTCCTTCAAAAAACCGATACCAGAAGCCTTTTTCTCTAAAAGCCATAAGCGCGTGTACAGAATCAAACAGCCCTCGAATTGTCATGACGATACCCAGTATAAAGACTGTTAATACTGTAGTGACAGCAGAAAGAGAAAGGAGAACTACGCCTAATATAAGCATACCTATCCCCAATACCAGGCTCCAGGTTTTAAACTGTGCAAATAATTTCTGATCCATGTTAATTTCACGATTAACATCTCTTCCGTCCATAGTATTCCCCCTTTTCCTGTGAAAAACACTATAAAACTCTCTTATATTACGTATCGCGGTAAAAAATGAATCATAAAAAGCTAAAACTAAAAAGTTAATTTAGTACCAATTTTTTGAAAATTCTGGTTTAGCAATTTTCCTTCTTGGAAATACTCACATAAGAATAGATGTGAGACACTGAGGCAAAAAAATCCTGATAAGGGGGAAAATTGTTCTCTGTATCAAATGATGAAAAAAAGAATTGAAAGTAAATCTTATTTTAAATCAATGTTTTAGCAGAGAGACATGTGATAAAAAAGGAGGGGGAAGGAAGCCGTGACTAGTGGCATGGAGCTTGCATATAATAATCGGCGATCAATTTACATGGTTAAATGGAGGTAATGAATGCTCAGCGATATGCTTTTCAACAAAACCAATCTGCCGGTTGTAAGTAAAGCCTTAGACAGCGCGATGTTGAGAAGTAAAGTTATTGCCAACAATATAGCAAACGTTACAACTCCCGGTTATAAGCGCCTTGAAGTGTCGTTTGAAAGTGAACTTAGAGATGCACTGGATCGAACCAGATTGAAAGGCAGTATAACCAATGAAAAGCATGTGGCATTGGGGAGAAAAGATTTATCTGGTGTAAATCCTAAAGCATATCATCCCAATGATCCGACACTACCCAGCGGAGTAAATAATGTAGATATTGACACGGAGATGGCAAAACTGGCTGAGAATCAGATCGCTTTTAATTACGCAATTAAATATGGACAGGGAATTTTTAAAAAGATGAATGCTGCAATTCAGGGGCGTTCAATTCAATCTAAATAAAGAGGGAAGAAAATGCCATTAACAGGTATTTTTTCAGGTCTTGACATAAGTGCATCGGGAATGCGTGCTCAGCGAATACGGCAGAACGCAATTTCATCGAATCTTGCAAATGCGGAAACTACGCGTACCGATCAGGGGGGACCATACAGACGTCAGTTTGTTGTCTTTACAGCAGATAGGGATCAACAGGATGTTCGAATTCTGAATAAAGAAAAGTCTCTTGAGGGAACGCAGTCTGAGGATAATCATCTGTCAATTCCTCCATCGGATTTTCCAAGAGATGAGCGGTTTTTTGGGAATGGGGTAAATGTAGCGGAGATACGGGAGGATTCACGTCCGCCGCGTATGGTATATGATCCATCACATCCGGATGCAGATGCAAAGGGGTATGTTGCAATGCCTAATATCAATGTAGTTGAGGAAATGACTGATATGATTGCGGCGACGAGGGCATATGAGGCAAATGTTACCGCTTTCAATGCAACAAAATCGATGTATATGCAGGCTATTCAGTTGTAAGCAGGGAGAATAAAGGTGAATACGCAGGGAATTAGCGGAAATAATGATTCCTGGATTCAATTTGTTAAGTCTGACTCAGGAAGCACGGAAGCGTCAGGGGATTGCTCGACAGAAGCCAAAGGACCAATAAGCCAGAAAGCACCTATCAAGGTAAAATTGTCAAATTATTCACAGGACATATCAGCGGCAAAAAATATCTCGATCTAAAATAGAGAACCAAAGGTACAAACAAAAATACTTGGTGGAATATTTGACACGTACGTGTGAAAATGGTACACTGACTTTACAGGAAGGTAATGCTATGAATCAGATTAATCCAATAGGTCCCACTACAAGATCTGGGATTCATTGAGAAATCAAAAAGTGTTCAGAACCCTTCAGGGCGGAGCTTCTTTCAAGGATACGTTGAACAATTTCTTATCTGATGTTAATGAAATGCAGAAAAAAGCTGATCAGTCTATCGAAAAAATGGTTGCAGGAGAAATCACCGATGTGCATCAGGTTATGACTTCTGTTGAAGAAGCGAGTACTGCATTCAACATGATGATGGAGTTACGAAATAAGGTGATGGATGCATATCAGGAAATAATGCGAATCAGATTGTAAACTTAATAATAAAGAGATTGTGTTCAGGCGGGGAGAATGCAATGTCGGAATTTTTTAAACAACTTATTGCTCAGATTGCAGCTGTCTGGCGAAAACTTTCAATTCAGCAGAAAATCGTTACTTCATCACTTGTCGTTTTTACGGCACTTGCACTTACGGGATTACTCTTGTGGTCACAAAATTCCACGAAAAAGTGAGACCGGTTTTAAAGTACTTTTTTCAAATCTTGAGCTCGATGAAGTGGCATCGATCACAGAACAACTGCAAAAGTCAAATTACAAATACAAAATTGACAATAATGGAAACACCGATTCTTGTAGATGCAAAACAACTATATGAAGTAAGAATGTCTCTTGCGCGTGAAGGATTACCCAAAAGGCATGGATTGGGATATGAACTGTTTGATAAAACGAATTTTGGTATGACCGATTATGTTCAAAAACTAAATGCCAGACGCGCACTTGAAGGAGAAATTCAAAGGACAATTGAGGGACTAGAAGAGGTAAAAAGCTGCACGGGTTCATATTGTAATTCCTGAACCGACGATTTTTCTTGATAATCAAAAAGATGCTAAAGCCTCGGTTGTTGTTAAATGTACTCCTGGAAGCAACTCTTTCAAAAGATCAGATCCGGGAATAACACATCTTATCTCATCAAGTGTTGATGGTCTAAATCCGCAGAATATTTCAGTAATTGATTATGAAGGAAAACTTCTGACAAGTCCGTTTAATGAGGATGAAGGAGCACTTGCAAGTTCTCATAATATGGAACTTCAGCAAAATGTGGAAAAGTATCTTGAAAGACAAAGCCAATCAGCTGTTGACAAATGTTCTGGGACCATCAAAAGCTTATGTAAAGATCGCGTGTGATCTTGACTTTGATAAAGTTGAAAAAAACATGGAGAAGTATGATCCTGAAAGCAAGGTTGTACGTTCAGAGGAACGTATTGATGAAAATGTAAAGAATGCTCCTGATGGAGATAATCAGAAAGAACGGTCTTTGACAAATTACGAAATTGATAAAACGGTGGCGCACATTAGTTCAGGAGATGGGCAATGTAAAACGGCTGACAATTTCAGTTGCGGTTGATGGTCGCTATGAGCATGTCAAAGGATGGAAAAACTTCCAATTATGAGGCCAGATCTACTGAGGAAATTCAGAATATTGAAGCATATTGTGAAAAATGCGGTCGGATATGATCTGACCCGGGGAGATCAGATCGTTGTATCAGCAGTAAAATTTGACAATGAATACGCTCGTGATGAACTGATTGCAGATGCGAAAAAGTGAGAAAGATAAACAGATTCTGGAATGGATAAAATACTGTATTATTGGAGCTTATTGGTATTAGTTTTATCGCATTCCTCTGGTATCTTGCAAATACAGTAGCCAAAGCAATGAATCCGCCAGTACCGGCTTTTGAACAGTTTGGAATAGAAGAGCCGGTTGAGGAGGAAGTTCCTGAAGAGATGCGTAAGAGCTCTGAAATACTTGAGCGAGTGGAGATGCTTACTCGTGAGGAACCGGTAAATATTGCATCGATTATTCGTCAATGGCTTCGATGAACCGGTTGCAAATAAACGTAAAAAGAAATAATATCTCCTTGAATAGTGTAAATCTAAGGTATATAATTACTTAGAAATAGATCTACACTGATATAAAATTCAGTGAATTGACGGGCCGAAAACCTTTTGACAAATACAGTGAAAAAGTGGAACGAGAGAACAAGGGAAAAGCCGGATTTTTTCAAGGAAAGCTACGATCAGAAAGGGCTTCCACACAAAGATGGCCGATCTATTGACATATCGTCATTGACTGGACCAAATAAAGCTGCAATTGTTATGGTTGCACTAGGATCAGATGCATCTTCACAGATATTTAAAAATCTTAGACGAATCGGAAGTTGAACGTCTGTCAACAGAGATCGCGAAACTTGATAATGTTTCACCGGAGATCCGTGAAGCTGTTCTTGAGGAATTTCATAACCTCGCAATGGCTCATCAGTACGTCACTCAGGGTGGTATTGATTATGCAAGAGAAATTCTTGAAGCTGCACTTGGACCTCGTAAAGCAAAGGAAATTCTTGAAAAAGTACAGCAGACTATCCGAACTACCGGTTTTAATCTTCTTGAAAATATTGATCCAAAACAGATTGTAAATTTCATTCAAAAAGAGCATCCACAGACAATTGCCTTGCTTCTCGCACATATGGAAGCAAAAAATGCAGCTCCGATTATCTCTGCATTACCACAGGAGTTGCAGGTTGATGTCGCGACAAGAATTGCAACAATGGAAAGTATATCTCCTGAGACACTAGATCAGGTTGAAGAAGTTCTTGTCAGCCAGATGAAATCGCTCTTTGGTGGTGATGTTTCTGAAATCGGTGGTGTCAAAGCTGTTGCTGAGTTGCTTAACAATGTTGATCGCGGTGCAGAGAAGAATATTCTTGGGAATCTTGAAAGGGAAAATCCGGAGCTTGCAACAGAGATCAAAAATCTCATGTTTGTCTTTGAAGATGTTCTGCTGCTTGATGACCGTTCGATGCAGAGAGTACTCAAGGAAGTTGATACAAAGGAACTGTCAATGGCACTCAAAGGTGCATCAGAAGAATTACAAGTCAGAAGTTCTTCAGAAATATGTCTTCACGTGCAGCTGAGATGATTAAAGAAGATATGGATTTTATGGGACCAATTCGATTGAAAGATGTTGAGGAAGTTCAGCAGCGAATTGTTGATGTGATTCGACGTCTTGAAGAGGATGGAGAGATTATTATCAGCGGTCGTGGTGGTGAAGAGGATATTGTTGTATAACAGGAGGAGACCATGAGTACATCACCTTTGACACCAGATAACATGTCTTCTCTGATCGAGCTTGTTAACAAATCGAAAGATCCTGCAAGTGTTGGATTGCGAAAGATTTTAAAAAAGAAAGAAGAGCAATCGAAAGATTACAATTTACATGCCCCACCGTTAAAGGAATTTGATGTTCCTGGAAGTCCAAGTAAAAAAAAGATCACTGAAGAAGAAAGTATACTAATATCACTTGAACAGAAAGTTCAGGAATTACAGGAAAAACTTGATCAGCAGTGTAAATGTACCATTGAGAAAGAGAAATCAGCATACATTAAGGGACGGGAAGAAGGAATAGCTGAGGGAATTCTTAAAGGAAAATCTGAAGTAACCAGAGTATATGAAGAAAAGGTCGATAGTATACAAAAAATGGCGGGTGAATTTCTTGCCAATCTTGAAAAAGAAAAGAGACAGATTTACGCGAATGCTGAATATATGTTATTAAAGCTCTGTTTTGAAATTGCTAAAAAGATAACATGTTGCGAGGTAAAACAAAATGATGAGATAGTACTTTCGGTAATAAGAAAAGCTATTTCATATATAGGAGATAGAGAGCATCTTGTAATAAGAATATCACCAGTTGATTTTGAAAAGGTATCGGGGAGAAAAGATTACTGGGCTCCGATAGCGGATAGATTACAAGAGATAATAATTGAAAAAGATGATCGCATAGAGCAGGGGGGATGCATTGTCGAATCAAATTCAGGGATAGTAGATGGACGTTTGGGTGTTCAGATTGAGGAACTATCCATGCTTATTGAAAAGGTTTGGGAGAGTGAAACGGCAGAACCATAGAAATGGAAGAATAGAGCTCTGCTAAATTGAGTAAGAAAGATCAACCGCACCATGAATGTTGACAATAAAATACAACCGTATGTTCAGGCAATAATCAACGCAGAACCAATGCGTGTTCATGGAAAAATCACCGAAGTAATAGGCCTGTTAATCGAATCTACCGGGCCCTCCGCATCGGTTGGTGACGTTTGTAAAATTGAAAAGAACGGAAAGAAAATAGGAGACGCGGAGGTTGTAGGTTTCAGGCAGGATCGAACACTTCTTATGCCTCTTGGACCGATAGAAGGAATTCATCCAGGGCTTACCGTTGTAGGTACAAAGCAGCCTCTGTTAATTGGTGTCGCAGATAGTTTATTGGGAAGAGTGCTTGACGGATTAGGGCAGCCAATGGATTCTTTAGGGCCAGTAAAGGTTAAAAGCTACCGCTCAGTTTATTCAGCAATCCCAAATCCATTAAGAAGAAAGAGAATTACAGAACATTTCCAAACAGGAATTCGCGCGATCGATTCTCTGATTACAATAGGGAAAGGCCAAAGAATAGGGATTTTTGCAGGAAGCGGAGTTGGAAAAAGTGTACTGTTGGGAATGATGGCCAGGAACTGTAAATCAGATGTAAATGTAATAGCACTCATAGGAGAACGAGGGCGTGAAGTTCGGGAGTTCATCGAGCGGGATCTTGGTGAGGAAGGGTTAAAAAGATCAGTGGTGGTTGTTGCTACATCAGATCAACCAGCCCTTATCCGATTGAAAGGAGCAATGGTTGCAGCTTCAATTGCTGAATATTTCAGGGATCTTGGTAAAGATGTACTTTTTCTGGTAGATTCAACAACCCGACTTGCACAGGCGCAAAGAGAGATAGGTCTTGCGATTGGAGAACCACCTGCTACGAAAGGTTATACTCCATCGGTTTTTTCGATGTTACCTAAGTTTTTGGAACGTGCAGGAACTTCTGAGAAAGGTGCCATAACGGGGCTATTCACCGTACTGGTAGATGGCGACGATATGGATGAGCCGATTGCTGATGCGGCCAGGAGTATTCTTGATGGGCATATTGTTCTTTCAAGAAAGCTTGCACATAGAAATCACTTCCCGTCAATTGATATTCTGGAGAGCATATCGCGATGTATGTCAGATGTGGTTAAGGAAGAACATTTGAAAGTATCGGGAATGATAAAAGATTATATGGCTGCATATAAAGAGAATGAAGATTTGATACAGATCGGTGCTTATGCACCGGGTACAAGTGAAAGAGTTGACAAAGCCATTCGTCTGCACGAACCTCTTTTATCGTTTTTAAAACAGATGAGAAGCGATAAAACTACATTTGAAGAGAGCCTCTTGAAACTTAAAGAGCTGCTAAAAATTGTTGGAGCAAAGTGATGAATCGATTCAGATTCAGACTTGAGGGGTTGCTTGATATGAGAAAAAAGAAAGAAGACAAAATTAAGTTGCTTCTTGCAGAAAAAAACAACAGTATAATCGGAGCTCAGAAAAAGATAAATGAAATTCATAATGAATTGCAAAGTTTTCAGCGGTCCGAAAAAGAACAGAGGAACAATGCTTTAAATCCTCTATTGCTCAGGTATTCAATCTCATACAGGTATAAATTAAAACAGGATTTGACCTTTGCAGTAAGAAATGTGGATACGTTAAAAGCTGAAGCAGTTAAAATTCAAAATGAACTGATTGAAGCGACAAAAAAAAGAAGAGCGGTAGAAATCATAAAAGAGCGGCGCTTGCGGGAGTGGAAAAAAGAAGCAAATCTTCATGAACAAAATTTTACCGATGAAATTTCACAGCAGTCTTTTATCCGGAAAAAACATGATCAGGAAAATTATTCAGAAGAATACTGAAATTTTCTTACTACTGTCGCTGATTATACTCGTAAACAGTGCAAGTGTGTTCTCAGGATCGGTTATCCGGAATCAATTTATTATAAAAAGCGATGGAATTACAGACTCCAGCCTCATTAGCAATGGTAGTCTTGCACTTGGAGTAAAAGAGTATGGGAATGTAAAAATCTTCGGAGATTCTCTTTTTCAAATATCAAATACCACACTTCAAACTGATATAATACAACGTAAAGATACAATTCAGTTTTTCAATATTGATACCTTACATAAAGTAATTAATTGGAGAAAGTACAGAATAGCAGAGAACGGATTAGTTGCTTTAGGAAACTGGACAAAATTCAGTGACGCAGATGTTCCGAACGATTGCTATTTTAATGGAGATGCGGGTGAAACTGGGAATCTGCTCTCTTTTTTGAAAAAAGGATCGGGAAGTACAAGGTATTTGAGATTACATAATGGGAGTACCTTTATTGATCTTGATTCATCAAATACCACCGGATGGCTTTTTTCCTCACAATGCCATTTGGAAAAAGACACTTTCTTAGTAGTTTACAGCAAAGATATGGCAACCCTTCAGATTTCAAAAATTTATTCAAATGGGCAGGTATTGCAGAAAGCAGGTTCAAGTACTGTTGCAACAGGTATTCCTGATTCAGGAAAATCAATATTAAACTGTTCAGTTGCATTTGATAAGCAGGGGACAATACTTGTGTCATGGCATAAAGGAAAACCAAAAGGAGAAAAGTATCTTTATTTCAGATTTTATTCGAAAGATTTGACAGGCGGTCCTTCGGATTCTTTAGGTCAGATTGTAGCAGATACAAGCTTTTATTATGTTGACAATGCAAGTATAGCTTCATATGGAAACCAGAAGTTTGCTCTGGTTTATTGGGATGTAAACGGCTTAAAAATCGATAGAATCGTTTTGAACGGGGGTTCCATACAACAGACATCCGGCAACATTGTTAACGGAGTCATACGATCCTGCAGGGCTGTGTCAAACGAAAAATATCTTCTTATTGTATGTAAGGGCGATATAAATAGTGATGGCAATTCAGGGATAGAAGGAATACGGTACCCAATCAGTAATGGAAATTTTGGCACGCCTGAAAAGTTTACTTATTCCAAAAATGGAACGCCGATATCCACACCAGATATTTTTACTGCCGCAATTAACTGTATTTTGGATAGTGCCGGAACAATGGGAGTGACCTGGAAAAATCATCTCAGTAATCAAGGAGCAATTTTTGTATATAGAGGAATACGGCATAAAAACGGGTTCTGGACCTCTCCAATTGAATCGTTATCGATTAACTATCAGGATTCATTGCGTTATGCTCCTTTAAAACTTGAAATTTCAGATACAAGTTCGTGGAATTTTGAAGATTCTGTACGAACGGGTTGTAGTTATCAGCAATGTCTTTCTGCTCCATGGAAATCTTTTTCGACCGAATCTGCAATGGACTTACAAAAGACAACTTGCAGATTTTATCAGTATCGTATAAAGATAAATAGAAAAAATGCAAATAATAGCGATTCAATCTTAACACCTGTAATATCAGAAGCAAATGTCAGCTGGAATGTAAAACCTGTCATTATCTCACTGGATTCGATTTCTGTGAGGAATAAAACCAGAACAGGAGTAACGTTCAGCAGCAATTTGAATATAATGTCAAGAATAGATACCGTTAAGGCATTTGTCAAAGTGCGTGATCAGGATGCTGGAGATCTGGTAAGCATAAAAGGGTCCTGGCTATCTCATGATACTGTTTTAACTTTTACTTCTGCTGGTACAGAAAAGTCGCTGGGCGCTGTTAATTTTTTCCCGTTACCTTATGATACAATGGTAACTTGTACTGTTTCGATATGGGATTTTCAGAAATGGTACGGGCAATCTAAAACAATAACAATCACCGCAAGAAACTCATTGCCTCAATTGACTACAAAGATGAGTGTTTCCGGATGGAAAGATACCATAACTATCGCCAAAGATACATCTTTTCTTATTCAGAGTGGAGATTCTATAGAATTTTTTTACAATGTTTCGGATACAAACGATCCAGAATCGGTTAAAGGGTATCTGAAGAGGAGTACCGTATTTCTCGATTCTGTACAATCGGGAAGTAATGGAAAATACCTGATAGTAAGCGATACATTGGAACCGCACGATTCACTACGAATGATAATTGCTGCACGTGATCCCGATACGATGGTACAGCGCAAAATGAGCATTGCAATAAATCACACACCAAACATCAGGTATGTAGAATCCTCCTCACAACGAGTGTATAACAATGATTCAATGAGAATACGAGCAGGAATCGAAACGCTCTTGAATGTAAGTGTTAATGACACTGATGTTTATTTCTGGGACAGTTTACATTACAAGTTAATTGCAAAAACATTTACCGATTCACTTATTACAAATAAAGCTGAGTCGCAATTTAAAATAGTGCCAACAGTTCTTGATTCTCAGATTATTGTTATTGTTAAGGATAGGACAGGTAAAAGTGACAGTTTACGATTTTTTCTGAAAACTCCCTGGCTTGCAGTAGATTCGATTGTGAATCCGGGGTTTTGCAGGGCTAAAGATACTTTGCAACGATATATATCATTGATAGCAGGAAGCCCGATGAATGATACAATCGAGATGCCGATAGTAAACAGTGGGAACGATTTCATGAAAATAAAGGATGTTGAAATCAAAAGTAAAGATAATCAGTGGCTTACTATTATCATAAATGACCGCAGGATTACTTCTCAAAATCATTTCGGTTCAGAAGAAATAATACTCAATCCTGCTGAACCGCTAAAAATTAACTATATCATATCTGCATCAAATATGACTGGAGATAGTGTTATCTATGATACCGTTATAATTAAAACAGACGAATTATTGCACAGCGATGTAATTATACCAGTCAAATTAGAGTACAATGATCTGCCGGTTATCGTTGATGTAAAGACTAATTTTATAAATGATGTACCTTATTGGGGGTTGAAGAAAAGGAGTGCTTTTACACCTGGTTCATTTCCTCCTCATGCATCAATTCAAGTATCATTTTCTGAGCCAGTTGATTCAATTTCCGTTTTGTCTGGTGTTAAAATTTACAGTATAAAGGATTATAAAAAAACAGGTATAATACGTCCGATTAATACAAATCTCAGCTGGAGTCAGAATTACACTAAACTGGATATATCCAGTGCTTATTTAGAAGAAAGTCCGGCGTATGGGATACTGCCGCCGAAGGGATTGTTTATTCCAACTGATTCGCTGGCACTTAACATAAGTAATGCTGTTTATGATAGAGCGACTACCCCAAGCGGGCCAAACAATCTGGATATACACAGGAATTTTACTATAATTTCTTATGCAGATACAACTTTTGGCATGAAAGTTGACAGTAGTACATTTACCTTACTTGGTATTACTCCTTTGCAAGGTGATACCAATGTTACATACGAAAAGCCAGAAATTGTGCTGTCTTTTTCAGCGCCGGTCTATGCACGATCAGTTGATACATCGAAAGTAAATAACAGGACATTAATAGTTAGGTCCAGATACAACGATGACCGGCAATTATACTTTGACACTATAGTGATAAACGCAAATAATGTCACGTTTAGAATCGCGCAAAAACTTTTTTACCGGGACAGCATACATTGTCTTTATCGCAGTAATTCAGTAAGAAATTACTCAGGGTATTCAATTGACAACAATCACAATGGGATACCTTCAGCAATTTTTGATTCTTTATCAAATGAAGATGATATAGAATGGAGTTATCGGGTAAAGGAAAATAGAATACTTTCAGTTGTTCCTGTTAACGGAGCTTCAGTCAATCAAATTCATCCGCAGATCACTATAAGATTTTCTGATCCAATTCAGCAAGGAACATTTGATACCGATACATCATCTTCGAACAGGAGTATTCAGATAAGTTCTTTATATTCAAGAGAATCAGGCAACTTTTCATCAATTACTATCGCATCTGACAGTTTAAGTGTGATAATAACGCCTAAAAATGGTTTTTTCAGTAATGATAGCGTAAACTGTAAATTCTCAGGTTTTTCATCTGCCTACACCTACAATACAAAAGATAATCTGCCTTTTTCTAATATACAAACCTTCTCTCAGTTCGAGTGGTATTTTTTTACGGGGAATACAGGATTTTATACATATCCTAATCCTTACAAGCCGGGAAAAGATTTACGACATTGTAATGCGAACGGCCCTTGTGGAATTTGGTTTAAGAATTTGCATGTATTAAAAAGAGGAATTAATGATGTAAAGATCAGAATTTTTGATATGAACAGTAATCCTGTGTTTGATAGTAAGAAGAAAAACATCTTAATTCATTTTGAAACAGGTGATCCTTCACATGCACCTCAATGGCTCTGGGATACACGTAACATGAAAAATGAATTAGTAGCTTCCGGATTGTATATCTACGTTATTTATGATTTGAAGGGCCAGATTCTTCTAAAAGATAAGCTGATTATTGTAAGATAGAGATTTGTTTTACTAAAAAAAGAGAAAAAAAGAATAAATAATTAAGTAGATTTCAATTGTTTTACAACACTTCAAGCATTAACAATTGATAGTAATTATTTCCCCGCACCCATTCAATTTTCTAATTATTTTAGATGCGCACTCAAAAAGGATTTCCATCGGTGTATAAGAATTTTATTATAACCCAATCTTTTAAAGCTACCTCAAAATCAATATTTGTAATCGGATTGCCGGTTATTTTGCAGAGCATGGCATTTTACATAATGACCTTCATAAATAGTGCATTTATAGGTCATTATGATTTAAAAGAGCTCAGTGCAATAAACAATGTAATGATTCCTATGAACATGCTATTTACATTGTTAATAGCTTTATCCCAAGGGACCACTGTTTTGATTGCACATTCAATTGGAGCGAAAAACACTACTGCAGCGGTAAAGATAGCAGAAAGTTCAATTTTTTATACTCAGTTGATTTCTATAGGATACTGTTTTTTCTGGATGTTTTTTGGCAAACATGTCCTGATGGTTATGGGGGTATCGGATGAGATACTCAAGTCTGGTGTCGAATTTGTTAAGGTGTTTTCGCTTATGTTTTTGACTGGCGGACTGAATATAGCTGCGGGGGCAATTTTTCAGGGTATTGGGAAAACAAAACCAATTATGACCAATACTATATTGCGTTCGATTCTCAACATATTTCTTGACTATTGTTTGATCTTTGGAAATTTTGGTCTGCCGCAGCTTGGTTTGACAGGAGCTGCGATTTCATCGGTGATCAGTGCAACTATATGTAACATCCTTCTTTACAGAAAAGTTTTCAGGAATGGATATTTACCATTAACTTTCAAAGGAATTTTACAGCCTCAAAAAGGTGTTTATAAAAAAGTATTTATCTTTGGAGCACAGGCAGGGCTGGAATTCATGCTCTGGACAGGTGCACAGGTTGTACTTGTACGTATGTTAAATATGCATGATCAGATCAGTGCTGGGCTGTATGGAATACTCTGTACACTTATTTCTTTATCATTTAATTTATACATAGGAATCGGAACTGCAGCGATGACACTTGTCGGGCATAGCTGTGGAGCGAACAGAAAAAATGAAGTACTGGGTATTGGGAATATATGTACATTTTATTCGATAATATTTTGCGTATTTGTCTGTTTGATTTTTGCTGCTGTTCCTAAATTTACATTGAGCATTTTTACAAGAGATATAGCCGTTATTGATGAATTGGTTGCAATGATGCCGGTAGTTATAATACTTATGTTTCCTAAAGCGATAAATGTAGTGATTGGAAATGCGATACGAGGGACAGGAGATGTACGCTGGATGTTAATGACTCAGGTAGTGGGAACCGCTATAATAATTGTGTTATCCGGTATTTTATTGTTTCAATTCAAACTGGGACTGATTGGGTTGATGTATGCTAATTTTTTTGATGAGTTCTGGCGATCTATAGTCAATTATATACGGTTTTTTTATAAAGCAGGTAAACTTAAGGGCAGAAAAATCGAAAAGATTAAAGTACAAGTACCCGCGGAAATTGGAGCTTATTAGAGCTATACTTAGTAAATATTAATACGTGTCAGGATAATTCTTACGGCCTGTTAATTGCAGTGTGTATAAGATCAGTGATACTTATGAAAATAAGTATCGATATATTGTCAATTAACAAGGGCAGGCTATGAATTATACCAGAGATATAGTAATGACACATCCTCAGAAAGTTGCAGAACCAAAACTCGATGCTTTAGTAAATGCGATCAATGCATGTTTCAACACCGGACAGACTTGTGTCACTTGTGCGGATGCGTGTGCAGATGAACAGAGTGCGGTAGAGTTGAGGGATGTAATTCGTTTGACCAACGATTGTTCGGATATTTGCATATCAACTGGGAAGGTGTTGTCACGTCTGAATTATCCAAATTGGAACTCATTGCGGGCTCAGGTGAAATCATGTTTGCAAATCGTACAGGACAGTGCTGCTTTATGTCAGGAACATGCTCGAATGCATGAACACTGTCGTGTTTGTGTAGACTCATGCAGAGCTTGTGAAACCTCTCTGAAGGATTATTATAAATTAATTGAAAATGCTTAATAACGGGGGCTAAACAGGCCCCTTTATTTTTTCTCTTTAAGAGTCAAAAGTGCCTGGGCCATTTCAAGATCAGCCTTGGTAGTTATTTTAAAATTATTTGGATCTCCCCATGAGATACCCACTTGTATACCAGCATTTTGGACTAAAATTGCTTCATCAGTTGGCGGTGACCTGTCAGGTTTTATCTGGTCGAAAAGATCATTGAGTAGTTTTCTTTCAAAAAGCTGAGGCGTACCTACACGTACCAATTTTTCTCTGTCAACAGTAGCCCCTGCAGTATCGTTTGAAAAGAACCGGATCGTGTCGACGACTGGTGTAACAGTGATAACCGATCGGTAATCGGAACGTTTAGCAATAATAGAATCGATAATATCTTTAGTGACAAAAGGGCGAGCCGCATCATGCACTAAAACCCAATCGGATTGAGATTCTTTAATTCCATTACGTACCGATTCCCACCGTTCTTTTCCACCTATAACGAATTTGATCCGTTCATTGGAAAATTTTTCAATGGATTCAGCGAACATAGTTTCTGGAATGACAAGTATCACATTTTTGATCAAATCGTGAGAGAGAAAAGTCTCAAGACTATAGGACAGCAAAGGACGATTGTGCAAGGGAACAAATGCTTTTGGAATTTGAAAACCTAACCTGGTACCTAAGCCGGCAGCTACAATGATTGCATCAGTTTTTTTGTTCATTTTAAAATTTTTACAGAAGGAGTAAATGAGGAACTGGTGTAGTTCACCAGTTCCTCATAAAAAATCAATTTGATGAGCCGAATTTTCTTTCGACCAGACCATTTACTTTCATAGGAAGACCAAAGAGACGAATAAAACCGGTAGCGTCTTTTTGATCATAGAGAGCTGTATCGGTAAATGATGCCAGATCCTCAAGGTACAGTGACTTTTCCGCCGATGAGCCAGCAGCGACTATATTTCCCTTGTATAATTTACATTTAACTTTGCCTGTGACATTCTGTTGCGTCACATCAATAAATGCATCGAGGGCATTTCTGAGAGTAGAAAACCATTGTCCATTATAAACGAGTTCTGCATATCTGATTGCGAGCATTTCCTTAAAGTGACTAGTGTCCCGGTCAAGAACAAGCCTTTCAAGTTCCCGATGAGCAAAATAGAGGATTGTACCTCCTGGAGTTTCGTATACACCACGGGATTTAATGCCTACCAGTCGATTTTCAACCATATCGACATGCCCTATAGCATGCACAGCGCCGATTTCATTTAACTCTTTCAAAAGTTCAATAGGGGAGAGTGATTTTCCATTGAGCGCAACAGGAATACCTTTATCAAATGTCAGCTCAACGTATTCTGCAGTATCTGGAGCTTTCTCAATAGTATTTGACAATGTGTAAACATCGTCAGTGGGCTCATTTCCAGGACTTTCGAGCATACCACCTTCATGGCTGATGTGCCAGATATTTCGGTCTTCAGAATAGATTCGTTTTTTCGATTGAGAGATTGGTACATTACGTTTTTCCGCATATGCAATGCAATCTTCACGGGAATGGAGAGTCCAGAGAGGGTCTTTCCAGGGGGAGATAATTTTCAGAGTAGGATCCAGAGCCATAACAGTCAATTCAAACCGAACCTGATCATTACCTTTACCAGTAGCACCATGAGCAACGGCGGTAGCACCTTCTTTGTGAGCAATCTCAACTGCTCTTTTAGCAATAAGAGGGCGGGCAAAGCTTGTACCCAGAAGGTAAGATCCTTCGTAAACAGCACCAGCTTTGATTGTCGGATAGATACAATCAGTAATAAATTCTTCGGTGAGATGTTCAATGTAAAGCTTTGAAGCGCCTGTTTTTAAAGCCTTTTCTTCCAGACCAGACAGTTCATCTTCCTGACCAACATCCGCACACATTGCGATTACTTCACAATGATAATTTTCCTTCAGCCAGGGGATCATGATTGAAGTATCGAGTCCTCCCGAATAGAGCAGTACTACTTTTTCCATTTTTTTCTTTCCTTTATCAATAAGAATTAGTATCGATTATCACAAAAAAGTTTTTAAAGTTTTTTCAAAAATTGACACGGCTTTGTCGATATCTTGTTTTGTCACTATCAGTGGCGGAATGAATCTGATAGTGTGGTGTCCAGCCTTGATTAAAAGAAGGCCGTTATCTTTGCATTTGCTAATGATCGGCAGCGGGTCTATAGAAAGTTGAAGACCTATCATCAGGCCTTCGCCCCGAATTTCTTCTATGCAGGTATAGGAATTTTTTAAAGAGGTAAGTTTTTCTTTAAGATATTTTCCCCGGGACTGAACATCTTTTAAAAATGTTTTCTTTGAAATTATCTTTAGTACTTCTACACCTAAAGCACAGGCAAGCGGGTTTCCTCCAAAGGTGGTTCCATGGTCACCTGCAGAAAGTGGCTGGACAACTGATTCATTACATAAGACAGCTCCCAGTGGGAGACCGCCTCCGATTGGTTTTGCAAGTGTCATGATATCGGGAATAATGTTAGAATGCTCATATCCCCAGAGTTTTCCTGTTCGTCCTAGACCGCACTGTATTTCATCGAAAATTAATACAATGGAATTTTTTGTTGCATAATCTCTAAGAAAAGATAAAAATTCTTTACTGGCAGCATGAACGCCACTTTCGCCTTGAATAGGTTCTACAATGATTGCTGCAAAGGAAAATTTATCGAGAATTTCTTTTGAACTTTCAATGTTATTAAATGGAGCATAATGAAAGCCTTCAAAAATGGGCATAAAACCCTCATGAAACTTGGACTGAGCAGTTGCACTAAGTGCACCATAAGTTCGGCCGTGAAAGCCATCAATAAATGAAAGTATATGGTATTTGTCTTTGGAAATAGAGGCACCTTTTTTCGAGCGAATTTGATTGCAGCTTCATTTGCCTCAGTACCACTGTTGCAGAAAAAAACTTTATCTGCAAAGCTGTTTTTCAGGAGAATTTCAGCAAGATCAACCTGTGGTTTAGAAAAGTAAAGGTTTGACGTATGTAGTAATTTGGCACCTTGAGATTTAATTGTTTTTTCAAGAGAGGGATGGGCATATCCAAGCGCATTAACGGCAATACCTGCTCCAAAATCGAGATATTTTTTTTGATCTGAGTCATACAGGTAAACGCCTTTTCCTTTAATAAAAGGGGCACCGTATCGTTTGAAAACAGGGACAAACATTGAATTGATATCTTTTTTCATATTATCCTGACACCTGGTGATTAATTGTAAATAACTGTTCCGGAAGAAGTCGCGGTTGTAAGTTCATTTCTAAGAGTTTCGCTGTCTATCCAGCCGCAAATGTGTACTTTACCGACGCCGCGATGTACTGCTTCGGCAGCACTTCGGAGTTTTGGAATCATTCCGCCGGTTATATATCCATCTTTAATGAGCCCTTCTATTTCATCTGTATGGATTTCTTTACGCACTACATCATCGATGAGAACTCCCGGTACATCGGAGATAAAAATAAGGTCATCGGCTTTCAAAGCCATTGCAAGTTCACTAGCCGCAAGATCGGCATTTACATTGTAAATACAACCCTCTTCATCGCGTGATATAGGCGAAATTACCGGTACAATATTATTTTTTTTCATTACATCAATTAAAGAAGTGTTTACAGTGTCTATTTTTCCGACAAAACCAATATCCTGCCCGCGCATAAGCATCTTAGATGCTTTAAAAAGGTTTCCATCAACACCACTGAACCCTAATGCGGGAACAGTTTCCATTAAAAGAGAGTTCACTATTCGCTTATTTACATCACCAGATAATACCATCTGAACGATTTTTACCATTTCACCATCGGTAACGCGCATACCTTCAATAAATGTAAATTCTTTATTCATCAGTTCTAATTGACGCGCAATGTCTTTTCCTCCACCATGTACTACAATTGGAAATGAGACAGGTAGCAGTTTTTTGATACTCTGACCGAGTTCCCGTAAAAGTCCTTCAGCGTCGACTGTTGATCCGCCAACTTTAATACATACTGTACGCATTTTGATCGAGTCCTCTCTAAAACTCTGCGATAAATGAGAAGTAAAACTGTATAAAATAATTATTGCGCTGCTCTATGATAAAAGATCATAATACAAATGCAGCTAAATAAAAGACAATCATGAATTTATTCTGACCAATTCCATAATTTATTTCACCTCGAATAAACATTTTCCGAGGGTTTATTGATTTATAGCATTTTAATTGTATAATGAGAACTGATAGTGAATTATTAGTTCGTTTATGTGTTTTGATGATTTTAATTATTTAAGCATTTTTGTACTTTGTATTATCAACAGCAACAGATCAGTTCGAAATTGAAAAAACTGGTTGAGGAAAGTTATGGAAGTTTTTGTCGCACGACAGCCTATATTTAGTGTAGATAAAGAAGTTGTGGCTTATGAATTACTCTATCGAAGCAGTAGGGTAAATGCTTTTGGAGATGTCGATGGAGATATGGCTACTTCTGCATTGATAACTAATTCACTTCTGGTCTTAGGCCTGGAATCACTGACACAAAACAAAAAAGCTTATATAAATTTTACTTATGCTCATCTAAAAGAAGATACACCACACTTATTTTCCAAAGACGCGCTTGTTGTTGAGATATTGGAAAATGTTGAGCCAAACCAGCAATTGACTGAAATATGTAAGAATTTAAGAAGCGATGGATTTACAATAGCGCTGGATGATTTTACATTTGATTCTCTTGAAAAATACGGTAATATTTACAAATTTGTCGACATTATCAAAGTGGATTTTATGAAAACAAGTCCACATGAAAGAACTGAAATTGTCAAAGTTTTGAAGCGATTCCGCAATCTAACCTTTCTTGCGGAAAAAGTTGAAAAAGAAATAGAGTTTAAAGATGCTGTAAAATGGGGATATACTCTTTTTCAAGGTTATTTTTTCAGTAAGCCATTCATAGTTGATGGGAAAGCGATCACCCCATCAAAATTCGCTCAATTCCAAATGTTGAATGAAGTTTCTAAAGTGGAGCCGGATGTAAATGTATTGACACAAATTACTCAACGCGATCCTTCTATGACTTATAAGATTTTGCGTCTTGTAAATTCTGCAGCTTTCAGAAGAACTACAGAAATAAAGTCAATCAAGCAAGCTTTGGTATATTTAGGTTTGAGAGAAATACAGAAATGGATATCATTTATTTTAGTCCGTGATCTTGGGTCAGATCAACCTGAGGAACTGGTTTGGATCGTGTTGATTCGTGCAAAATTTGGTGAAACGATAACCAGGATAATTGGATGTGATGATCGTGAATCTGAAGTTTTTCTGATGGGGCTTTTTTCATGTATCGATGTGTTTTTTAATAAGCCTATGGAAGAAATTGTTAATAGTCTTCCGCTTGCATCAGATGTTAAAGATGCTCTTATGGGAAAAGAAAATTTTCTATCAAACATTCTAAAGACAATTATTTCGTATGAGAAAGGTGACTGGGAGCAATTTAGACACTTTTCATCCAAAATCAATCTGGAATACCTGAAGGCTGCTGAACTTTATATCAATGCGGTCAATTGGGCTAATCAGATAAAAATGGATACCGCTTCATAAAATATGATCTTCGAATATTTATTCAAATCAAAGATTATTGACTTAATTTTCACATCCACCTTTCGATTAAAACAAAAAGCATTGCCATTCACGATGAAAAAAAATGGGACTGAAGCGTGCGGCACTATGCCCAGATAAGCTTAATTCCAGAATTTGCAATAGAAAAATGCAAATCTAATGAATACGTTGGTCACAAAATATTTTTCCAGATCATCGACGTACTACCTTTGGGGATGCCTTTTCACTGCACAATCTTCTCTGTCTCAATGAATTCATCTTCTTCATCACTTTCTATGACAAAATCTGGGTTAATCCTATAATGTTACACTGAGTGAATTTTCAAAACTTGAACTATATACTTTTAAGGTCCCATTAAACTTGAAATATTACCTTTTTAACTACATCTGTAGACGTGCAAAAAAGCAAACACAATCTATTGCGCTTTTATTATTATCATTATACAATATTTAGGTCTTTCAATTGAATGGTTCTTTATTTAGTTTGAAAGGCCAAAAAAAGAGGAGTGATCAGATGTGTAGAGAAAAAGGGAAAAAATTTAGTCACAAAACTTGACTGTAAGCCCAAGATGTTGTATCTTGAAAGAGTTCTTATAGCAATCTATTGTGTATGCAGTTAAAAATGTCAGACAAATATTTTAGAATAGAGGTAAATGACATGATTCTAAGGAAGCTTTCAATTTTTGGCTTCAAATCGTTTGCAGATAAAACAGAGCTTCGAAGTTTGGCGAGGGAATGACCGCAGTTATTGGTCCAAATGGATGTGGTAAAAGCAATGTTGTTGATGCTATTCGTTGGGTTTTTGGTGAACAGAAAGCGACAGTGCTTAGAAGCGCCAATATGGCCGATGTAATTTTCAGTGGAACGCAGAACCGCCAAGCCACTCAATATGGCTGAAGTAACGCTTACGATCGAAAACAATCGTGGTATTCTTCCTGTAGAATATAGTGAGGTTGCAATAACCCGTCGAATATATCGAAGTGGTGAAAGTGAATATCGTGTAAATAAAGTACCATGCCGGCTCCGTGACATTCATCATCTCTTTCTTGATACTGGTATTGGAAGCAGTGCTTATACAACTATAGAGAATTCAATGATCAATGCGATTCTCAGTGATAAAGCAGAGGAGCGTCGTACTTTATTTGAAGAAGCTGCTGGTATTGGTAAATACAAACAGCGTCGAAAAGAAAGTCAACGTCAGCTTGAGAAAACCAAACTGGATCTTCTTCGTATCAACGATAAGGTTCAGGAGGCTGATCGCCAGGTTCGCATGCTTGCGCGTCATGTTGAAAAAGCAAAACGGTATAAAACCTATTTTGATGATTTAAAGGCACTTGAAGTGGGTTTCGAGAATCGTCGGTATCTGACACTTGGTTCTGCTATGAAGGAACGTAAGCAGAAACTTACAGAGCTGGAAGACTACAAAGAGAATCATTAAAAGCTGGATTGCTACCGCATGAATCCCGTATTGAAAAAATGCAGCTGAGTACACTTGAAAAGGAGAAGGAACTTAGAAATTGCTTCTCGCAATGTGAGTGAATCAAATGAAAGGATCATCGGCTTGATAGGGATATCTCTGTTGACAATGAACGATTGAAAAATCTCAATCAGAATGTTAGTCGTTTTGATCAGGATGTACTGACAATAGATCAGCAGATTGAAGAAAATAGCCGTTTACGTACGCAGATTGAGAAAAGTATTATTGAGCGTGATACTCAGCTTCAGAAGAGTATGGAACGAGTTGGTGGTGCAACCGATGAACTTTCTCAATTTGACTCAAAAATGCAGTTGCAGCGTGAGAAAGCAGATCAACTTGGTCGTGATCAGATTGATCTTATCAATCAGCTAGGTGAAACTCGCAATATTTTGAGCTCTCTGAAAACCAATCTTGAATAATTCACTTGAACGTAAGTGAACGTGATCAGCGGGAGATGCAGAATCTTGAAATGCGGCTTGAGGAATATCAGGAAGCGATTGATGTTTGCAGAACAGCAGTTGCTAAATGTTGATAACGAAAATCGCAATCTACTGCAATCACGAGAAGTGCTCCTTGGACGAATAGAAAAAGAGGATCAGCGATATCAGAAGCTTGTTGAAAGAGAAAAACATCTTGAGGCACAGATTTCATCCTGTAAATCTCAACTGAAATTTCTTGCAGGTCTTGGATGCTGCTTACGAAGGATATGATGCTGGCGTAAAGGAGCTTCTTACAAGAAAAGTCCCAGGGTTAAAAGGAATTGTTGCGGATCTGATCATCTGTTTCGGATGACCAGCTTGTTGGACTTGTTGAAAAAATACTTGGTACAGCTGTACAAACAGTTGTTTTTGAAACCGAAGCTCAGTTGCGCGATGCAGTTGACCAGTTGAAAAAAGAAAAAGTCGGAGAAGCCTGCATGGTTTCTTTAGAACGACTTTCATCTCTATAAACGCTGCACATGATCAGACACGAATGCATACAGGAGTAAATGTTCGATCAATTGTAAAAGTTGCACCAGGATGTGAAGTACTTGCGGATCGACTCTTGAGTCATATTTTGATTACTGATGATGCAGAAACTGCAATGCATCAGTCTATTGCGAATCATATCACAGATATCTTTTTGCTGGTCGTGATGGAGTTATTTGTCGCAATGACGGAACTGTTGTTGCCGGAAATGCTAAAAAAGAAAAAGCCGGTATTCTGCAAAGAAGACAACAGATTGAGAAATTAACTCTCGATATTGAAAAATGTGGAAATGAATACACTCAGATTATCAGTGATAAAGATATCTGTATTATCAATCGTGATGAAGCAAAAGTTGCACTGATTGAAGTCGATGACAAACTTAATAAAGGTCAGCGTCAGCAGCAGGAACAGCAGACCAATATTAAACATTATGAGAATGAAACTCAAAATATTCTAAATAGAATACAGAATTTACATCCTGAATTAGCAAGATTTATTCTACTAAAATCAATGATCTTGAAGAAAGAATCTCTCAGAGCGAAGCAGAGGTTGCAACTTCCCAGAGTCGTAAAGATATTCTGGAATCGCAGGTTGAAGAAGCACGTGCAGGCGTACGTTCTATGGATGAACAGCGTAGATCTCTTGTTGAACATCTAAAAAATATTGAACTTGAAGTACACGGATTAAAAAATCGTATCACTCAGGATAAACAGGATATTGAACGGCTTACAAAAGATATAAAGAGTTGTGGTGACCGTAAACAGAGCAAAAGTGAAGATAAACAGCGGGCATTTTCTGATATTGCGGATCTTGAAAATCAAATGGATTCCTTTAAACATGAACTTGATAAACAAATCAAGATTCGTCTTGATCTTGAAAAAATTCGTGATTCTGAACGTGAAGATTACAATGGGAAACTTCTTGAAATTGACGAATTCAGAAAAAAAATGAGAAACGGATCAGTCTGAACTTGAAACGATTTCAAATCAGGTTCATGATCTCGAAATTAAATTTACACGTGATGAGCAGGATCAGCGACGAATAAGGGAAAAAATCTGGGAAGCATACGAAATCGATCTTGATTCACCTCCGGAGAATTTGCCTGTCATTGACGAAGAAGATAGTGATGTTGTTCAGAATATTTCCATGCTTAAAGAACGAATTAAACATGTTGGTCAGGTAAATATGGCTGCACTCGAGGATTACGAAACCGAAAGTGCGAGATTGAAGGAATTGACAACTCAGCGTGATGATCTTCAGACTGCAGTTGATGAACTCGAAAGAGCAATCAAAAAGCTTGATAAAGAAGCCCGTGTTCAGTTTCTCACAACTTTTGAGCAGGTGCAGAAAAATTTTGTCGAGATGTTTACAACACTGTTTGAAGGCGGAGAGGCACATATTTCTCTTGAAGAAAATGTAGATCCTCTTGAAGCGCCTATTCACATCAATGTGCGACCTGCGGGAAAAAAGATGCGTGGTGTGCAATTACTTTCCGGTGGAGAAAGAGCTCTTACTGCAATATCTCTGTTGTTTGCTCTTTATCTTGTACGACCATCAGCGTATTGTATTCTTGATGAGCTGGATGCACCTCTTGATGAAGCGAATATTGGACGATTTGTAAAAGTACTCAAAAAATTCGCTGAAAAAACTCAGTTTATTGTTATTACTCATAACAAACGGACCATGGAAGCTGCAGATCTGCTTTACGGAGTCACTCAGCAGGAAAAGGGTATTTCAACTATTGTTTCTGTAAAATTTGATGATGCTGCTTTGCAGGCTGCATAGAAAAGGGTTTATTAATGCTAAAAATATCTTTTTCAATTATTGCGGCTGTTGTTATTATTGCATCATCTCTTGTCTCTTTTCAGGCCGGAATATTTGACAAAGTTCACTTTTTTGAGGAAAATCGTGGACCATATAATTTGGTATATAAAGAATACAAAGGTTCCTATTCGGCTGTTGGGTACAGAATTAATGATGTACTAAAATCGATAAAATCTGATAAGAACATTAAAGTAAATGGCGGGTTTGCATTGTTTTATGATAATCCTCACTATTCACCAGCCGATAGTTTAAGGAGTATATGTGGAATCTTTACCGATTCACTTATCTCTGTAAAACCTCCTTTGAAAATAGCAGAATATAAAGAAACATATTGCATTGTTGGAAAATTTCCTCTTCGTTCTTTTTTTTCATATATAACAGGACTATACAAGTTTTATCCTGCTTTTGAAAAATATTGCAAAGTAAAGGGAATTCATCTGAACAGTCCAGTTATGGAATTAATCGATACTAAGAATAAAACAATTCTATATGTTATCTCAACCAGCAACATTGCTTCCTTCCCTGAATTTGGGAAATAATGATAAAATTATTTGTATATGGAACTTTACTTGATCCACAAATACAGATAAATGTTTTTTCAAGACAAATTGAAGGGTTTAATGATAATTTAATTGGATACCGCAAAATTCATCGTCGATTTAACGACGGAATATATCCTGATCTGATAGAAGACAATAAATCAGTTGTTAACGGAATAGTTTTGCAAATAACAGATGAAGATTTGAAAAAATGTGATCTTTACGAAGGTGAAGAATACAAAAGAATGAAAGTTAAACTGGAAAGCGGAGAATTAGCAGATGTCTATTGTGGAAAAAACTGATACCGATTCTCCAAAATACGCAATTGTAAAAAAGGTGCACAAAACAGAATTTTTTAAATGCAATAATTTACTTGTGCAAGTTTCTTGAATTCAAAATTTATCCAACAATTGACTTGCTTTCTTCCCAGTATTTATCCATTTCATCCAGAGAGGCTTTGTTTATATCTTTTCCGAGTTCTTTAAATTTATCTTCAATAAATTTAAACCTCCGTTCAAATTTATTTGTTGTACAACGTAGAGCATTCTCAGCACTGATATTATGGTGACGCGCCAAGTTTACTAATGCGAAGATGATATCGCCAAGTTCCTCGGTGGTATGTTCATCATTATTTTCAAGAATAGCTTCTCTGAACTCCCTGAACTCTTCTTCAACTTTATCCAAAACAGGCCTAATATCTTTCCAGTCAAACCCGACTTTAGCTACACGCCTTTGCATCTTCTCTGCTCTGAAAAGAGCTGGAAGAGCCTGAGGAATATCATCAACCAGGTATTTTCGATGTTCTTTGCCTTTTTCTGTTTTTTTAATTGCTTCCCAATTATGTAGAACCTCTCTCGATGACGAGACTTCTACATTGCCAAAAACATGTGGATGTCGGCGAATCAGCTTATCACTAATTTCTCGAGCGACGTCTTCGATTGAAAAGCCTTGCCGCTCATCAGCCATTTGTGCATGTAAAACAACTTGCAAAAGTAAATCTCCAAGTTCTTCACACATTTTATGATCATTGTTTTCATCAACTGCCTCAAAAAACTCGTATGTTTCATCAAGAAGGCATGATAGAATAGTTTTATGTGTTTGTTCTCTATCCCAGGGGCAGCCACCTGGAGCACGTAGTTTCGCTACAATATCTATTAATCTTTCAATTTCTTTTCCCATAGTAATTTTCCTGATTAAAGCTTTTAGTCTAACATCAACAATAAAGAATAAAAAATAATTGATGCACTATTCAAGGGCATTCCATTATTCTTTCCACTCTCCTTTACCTTGACGTACGACTGAAGGAGACTCACCTGTTAAATCAATGATCGTTGAGCCTGTAGGATCACCTAACAAACCAACATCAAGCATCACATCGACTTCGTTAAGAACAGCCGGGCGAATTATTTCAGGATTACCTCTCATGTCATCAGGAATATTAATTGAAGTATTCGCAAGCGGTTCATTAAGCAATTCAATCAGTTTGAGAACTACTTTGCAATCAGGAATGCGGACGCCAACGGTTTTCCGTTTTGGATTGATCTTTTTAGGAACCAGGTTCGTCGCCGGTAAAATAAATGTAAACGGTCCAGGGAGATATCTTTTCATTAGTTTAAAATGTGCATTAGACAGACGAACGTAATCAGATATTTGGGTAAAATCACTACAAATAAATGAAAAGAGAAAATCTTTATTTTTATTCATGATCTTACTTATCTTATCAATTGCTTTGGGATTACTGACACAACATCCCATTCCATAAACAGTATCAGTAGGGTAGACTGCAATCCCTCCTTCATTTTTAAGAATGTGAACTGTAGAGTCAAGATACCTTTTTTGTGGGTTCACCGGGTGAATATTGTAAATTACCATTATTAATCTCCTCTCTCTCAATGAGCTTTAATTATAAATTTAATTTATGACAAATACTATAAGGAATAGCATAAGGATTCTACAATGCGTTTTAGAAGAAATCCTCATTTTCAAATAATAGATGTTCCACTCGGCTCATTTAAGATGTAGGTAATTTATGAAAGGAATAATAGATTAATTTTAAAAGGTAGAACTTCAAAATATCGTTTATGGGATTTAAGAAAAATTTTAAAAATAGTCTGATTGGACAAAGCTCAACCTTAAGGGATGAGAGATATTATGTTAATATCTACAGACAATTTCTTCTCAGCAATGGTTTTAAATCGAGCCTTCTTCTGTCAAATGGTTATGATTTCCATTATAAGTTGCTATTTTCTATTCTTAAAAAAACGCAACTAAATGTATCGGTTATCCGATAACAACCATAATTGACTAAAGTTTTTTCTTGTCCATATCAGATAGCTACTTCGGACCCAAATAGCTAATTAAATAATCCTTTAGAATTATTTGCAAATGCAATTTCATGGTCAGGTTGTTCTAAAATAGTTTGTTTTTAATTACTATATAGACCGGAAATTTAAGAGCATAATTATGATACATTTGGCAGTAGAAGTGGTAAATAATTTTTAGAAGGAAAAGTGGACGCGACCTAGGTCGCGTCCGCAGTAATAAAAAAAATATTAGAATTGCGAGAAGAATTTCCAGGTTTCTCCCGGAACCCACGTTATAGCTTCACCACCAGGCGAAGGAGTGTGATCTCCCACAAAGATACAAGCACGCGATGGATAACCGTCTTTACAATTTTTAAAGTCCGCACAGACAGGAGTCATTCCAGTCTGATCAGTGGGTTTTTGATAGTATATCCCAAAAGGAACGTAAACTATTGTTTTCAATTTATATATAATATATGTACGCAAAAGAGGGTTGCTGCAGGGAAAAGGGGTAATGTACCTTAATAGGTCAACGGAAATTCAATTCTGAAGGATAGGAGATACCGGATTAATATTTGTGTTCAGATAGTATAGTCATGTTCATGATTTTTGATAGATGAATTTACGAAAAGTTCAGGGCAATAATAATGGCGGTTAGATAGCAAAAAAGAATAGGTAATTGGGTAACAATGACCCCAGAGATAAAACTGTAATCTATTGACATTAAATAATTGATCTCTGGGGGGATTATCCTCGGGAACTGGCATAGATATTGTAATATCAATATCAAAAATCATTCTCCTTAACAAAACCGTAGGAGGACCCCCATGGCCACAAAACCCCGAGTCGTAGCTCCCAACCAATACTATCAGATCACCTCTGTCGGAAACACCGACTATCATATCCTCGGTACCGATATCTTGAAACTGTTTTTTCTCTTTCAGCTCGCTATTTATCTTAAAAAATACGAGCTTACCTGTATCTCCTGGTCTCTTATGGATAACCATTATCACCTGGTTGTTAAAGCCGGTTCCAATCCTGCTCTATCCCTTTTTATGCAAACACTCAATTCTGTTTTTGCTAAAAATTATAACAAAATGAACAACACCTTTGGATCGGTTTTCGCAAAACGGTTCTCATCTATTGTAGTTCAGGAAGGAGATAACTTAAAAGAGATTATCCGTCATGTTCATTTAAATCCGGTCCGTAGTGGAGATTGCACAATTGAAAATCTGGATAGTTACAAGTGGTGTGGTCATGCTGAAATAGTTAATGATAAAACCGACAGTATTATTAACAAAAATGATCTTTTCAATTTTTTTAGTGGATCTGATCAGATCTCTGAATACAAGACATATATTGCTACACCCTGCAAAGAGATCCCTGATTCTGTCAGACTAATGCAGAAATCAAATAAAGGAAGCCTTAGCTTCCATAATTCGAACTTTTTTGTAATTGGTGATGCCGAATTCGCTAAGGAGGTATTTAAGCAGGATCGGATCCGCAAAGCGAGAATTGCGCAATATTTGAGGAAAAATCTCACGCTTGAGAATGTAGTCGATAAGATAAACATCGGCATACAATTTACGGCTGAAAGCATTAGAATGCATGGAAGGTTAAATGAGCAATCCACATTCAGGCAGCTTTTTGCGTTATACGCTCATTGCTACTATGAGTTCCGCTGTACTCAAATCGCTCAGTATTTGAATGTCACTCCATCCGCAGTATCCATGATGATTTCGAGGTGCTATAGAATCACTGATCTGAACTTTATTAAAGAGTTCATCGGTTGTTAATCTGGTTTTCCAGTGAAATTTCGATTGAGAAGCGGATGAAGAGTGATCCTTCAGAGTAGAAATTATTCTAAAAATGAAGAAGGAAATGGCTTGTTTAAGGTGTATGGTTTGAGAAATAATAGAAAATCCCCATTAAAAATGATGAATACCTTATTTTAGCTCAAAAATTACTGCAAAATGTAGGTTTCGGTTAAAAACGGTAATGCATGTTGAATCAAATCACCGCTTATTTTGAGATGGTAATTTTATTTGAGCCTCTGGGGTAAAATAATCACGTATTTACAAAATGATCTCTGGGGAAAATGAAATAAACCATCGTTTTACCATTCTCATCTTTTCATCACTTATTCATAGCAATGTCAAAGAAAACTAACATTTTCTCCAACTCTTTCTTGAAAAGATCCTTCAAATCTTCAACATCCTTATTGTCGAGCTTAAGAATTTTGATCGTCTCAAGGTCAAGCATTGGCGGATCATATTTATCGTTATTCATCCCTAACTCATAACAAAGCCAGTCGGCATAATGACAAAGTGTAACAATATCCTGATACTGGCAGCACTCAGAAGGCGTATGATGAAATAATAGAGGCAATTGTAGCTCTGAAGGCAAACCCCAGGATTCTGTTAGCCATTCGGCAACATGTGTATGGTTATATCCAAGAATCGCATTTTCAGCATCATACATGGAGATCTTTTCTCTTTGGGCAGTCTCAAGTGCTTTATGGAAATCTTCATGAAGATATTGTTCCATAACTACTTTCCCAATATCGTGCAATAAGCCCGCACAGAAAGCCTCTTCAGGATCAAACAAAATAAATTTTCTTATTCTGGTGGCAAGAAATTTTGATATTAATGCGCAACTCAGAGAATGTAACCAAAATGCTTTTCGATTGAAAAGATTCGCAGTCCTTTTATTTTCGGGAAACATATCAAAAACAGTTAATCCAAGTACCATGGTATGAAGAACTTTCAAACCGAGAATTACAACTGCGCTATTGATATTTGTAATACTCCTTGGAACTCCATAGAATGCACTGTTTGCAAGTCGTAAAACTTTAGCACTAAGTGATAAATCTTGTCCGATGATAAATGCTACATCACTTGAAGATGTTAGTGGATCATTTATTATTTTTATCAGATGGGAAGCAATCTGTGGAAGAGTAGGTAGATTCGCTATGTGCTGTATCTTATCTTTGATTTGCTCATTAATTTGCATGAATAACCTCAAATTTGAGTCGCCATCTATTACAAAGATTATATAAAAATGTTTTAGCAATTTAAAGATAAATCTGTTTTTCGATCATTTGCATATTAAAAACATAATAGTATTTTGAAAAATAGAGTTAGCATTTTTTATATCAATAATTTATTATTTCGTAAGAGACTCCTGATCATACACCAAAATACCTGAGAGTGATTATTACCTTTTGATTATTTCATATGATAGGTGCTGATTCAAAGCGCCTGTTTTTTTAAAGAGAAAGGTTATAATCAACCAAGTTTTTACAGTAGATATTCTAAATAGCCATAATAGATTCATATTACAAATAAGGTTTGTATTTTTCAGGTATAATTTTTTTTAACAATCAAAACTCTGGCAGAACTTCTGCTGATGGGTACAGCATGAATTTTTATGTAAGCATTATCTTTCTTCTGGTGTTGCATTTTGCTATTAATAGTCAAAATGGCCCATCAATAAATATGAGTGGACAATCAGGATTGGTTTCAGTTAATTCTGCGAAAACTTTTGGCAAAACGCAACTTACAGTGTCATCCTATATGGATTTTGCGAGCGATAAGAATTACGTCGAACAAGTCATCCGAAAGAACGATACTATAAGAAAACAAGATACGATAAAACCTTTAAATACAGTTATACAATTTCAGCCAGGTATAGGGTATGGACTAACTGATTTTTGGGATATTGGTACTTCTATTCCTCTGAATTTTGATATAATGGAAAATTTTTCTCCGCAATGTGGCATAGGTGATCTTAAGATATGCAGCAAACTCCGAATCCCAGGCCATAGAAAAATAAATGCAGCGATTTTAAGCGCAATGACAGTGCCAACTGGTAGCAGGTCAAGTGGCTTTGTGCCTCGTCACGGATATTATTACGAGGAACATACAGATAGTAATGAACAAGCGAAACCGATCTCGTATTATACTTCAAAAAGTGTTGATTTCGATATAGAAGCGCTCCTTACGATAGATGCAAACTGGCTGCTTTTCTATTTAAATACCGGTTGTATATTTACCACAAATGAATCTATCGACAATGTTCTGGTACTTAAAGGAGCCTTGGAAATTAAACCTTCCAAAAGAATATCTTTCTTTACTGAATTTACATCTGAAAATCGGTTTTGCACCATTTCAAAAAGGTCTGCATTTGCAAATGATCCACTATGGATCACCCCTGGAATTACGGTAAGCACTGAAGCGGGTGCAATGATGATTTTATCTGGTGGAATAAGCCTTACATCAAAGAAAAATATTGATTATGTAGACAAGAATCGAGATTTTTTAATTACTTCGAAAATGCAACCTGCATGGAAAATTGCTTTGCAGCTATCCTGGAGCGGTGCTTTAGGTGATCAGGATGCTGATAGAGATCTTGTATCTGACAAAGTAGATAAATGTCCTGAGCAAATCGAAGATGCAGATGGTTTTGAAGATAGTGATGGATGTCCGGATTTGGATAATGACAACGATGGCGTTAAGGATAGTGTCGATGGATGTCCTGATGAAAAAGAAGATTTTGATTCAATTAACGATGAAGATGGATGTCCTGATTTTGACAATGATACTGATGGGGTGATTGACAGCCTTGACAAGTGTCCCGGCAACCCTGAAGATATTGACGGATTCGAAGACGTTGATGGATGTTCGGATATTGACAATGATTCTGATAATGTGTTTGATTCTTCTGACAAATGCATTGGAATCGCTGAAGACAAAGATGGGTTTGAGGATGAGGATGGATGTCCGGATATTGACAATGACCTTGACGGTATGATTGACACTCTTGATAAGTGCCCTGATGTTGCAGGCATTAAAAACGAAGATGGGTGTCCTGGTAAAAAAACTTTGCCTAAAGAAATTAAAATGGGAAAAATTATTCTTTCGGGTGTTGGTTTTGAACCAAAAACCGCAAAGATAGTACAGAGTGCCTACAGAATTCTTGATCAACTTTATGAATCGTTATCAGGATATCCCTTGGTTAAACTGGAAATTCGTGCACACACTGATGAGTCTGGAAATTATGAAAATAATATTAAACTTACGAAAATGCGGGCTGATTCTGTTTTGAATTACCTTGTACAAAGGGGCATTTCCAAAGAACGTCTGATCCCGGTTGGAAAAGGCGATTCTGAACCAATTGCAGATAACAGCTCTATACCTGGGCGCCAGCTAAACAATAGAATAGAAATTTTCAGAACAGAGTAGAACTTTTGTGTTTTTTTTCAAATCAGAAGTATATAATTCTATTGTGTTTGAATCGATTCGCCTTTAAATCATTGTTCTGATTAAAAGGCATTCAGGAGGTAATATGCAGAAATTGAGAGAAAAAAATAAGTATATAAAAGGTACTCTTTACAAGTCTACACTTTTGCATCAAATTGTCTATAAATAAACTTTGTATACTTTAAAACTGAATGTGAAAAAATTATCTTAAGGAAAACAATAGAAAAAGATTTCCTTGTTAAAGGAGCATTGATGTCAAAACTGCTCAGAATACTACGTTTTACAACAATAGAGACCATTCTGGTTTGTTCAACTGTTTATGCATTGGAAATAAACACAAATGGACAAACCGGTGCCCTTCGTACATATAGTGCAGAGGTCAGCGAGAAAGGGGCTCTAAATATTGGTACTGGTTTTGGCTTTCAACAATCTGCTGATTATTTAAAAGGGCCAGTTGTAAACGATTCATATCAATCGATTACCGCGCCTGATGGTAGTGTAGTAGATAAGTCTTCTATTGAAACAGCACGACTCTTCTCATCAAATTTCTTTCTATCTGTATCGCCATTTTCATTTCTAAACGTTGGAATCAGTCTACCGTTTTATTATGATTGGTCAGGAATATCACATGTTAATGATGGCGGTATTGGTGATTTGAGGTTTTCTACCAAAATCGAGACTCCAATGAAGCTTAAAGGTTTTCATCAGGGATACTATATTTCGGGTACAATTCCTACTGGAATCAAAAAAAATGGAATATTTCCAAGACATTCTTATATAATAGAAAATTCTGAAAACACATCTTACTATACAACTGGCTCATCGACGTTAACCGGTCTCTTGCTGTTGTCATTTGACATAGGAGCTTTTCAATCGCGATTTCCAATACAATTGCATCTAAATGCGGGAGGAAGCGCGACCGCATCAAAACTTGACCAAAGAAATCTGGTTCTTGCAAGTATAGCAGTTGAATATATGCCGCTGAACTTTTTGACAATCTTCATGGATTTGTCTGGAGAAACCAGAATGGAGAATCTCTCGACAGATATTAATCCTACAGATGATCCTTTAATGCTGACTCCTGGTTTGAAAATCAATACACCATCCGGGTTGTATCTTCAACTGGCAGGTGAATTTTCACTCTCATCAAAAAAAGCTCATGCACGTGTAAATCAAAAACCACAGTCTGGTGCTGCTAAAGGTTATGAATACTCTACAGGTGTTATTCCTTCCTATGGTGCTCAATTTATCCTTGGTTGGAATGGGTTTATGATTGTACAGGATGATGATCGTGATGGAATGAAGAATACGTTAGATCGGTGTCCGAAAGATCCTGAAGATTTAGATAGTTTTGAAGATAGTGATGGGTGTCCTGATTTGGATAATGATAAGGATGGATTTTTTGATACTCAGGACAGATGCCCTAATTTGGCAGAGGATATTGATGGGTTTAAAGATGAAGATGGATGTCCGGATCCTGATAATGACGGTGATAGAATAGGAGACATAAAAGATCAATGTCCTAATATGGCTGAAGATAAAGATGGTTTTGAGGACTCCGATGGTTGTCTCGAACTTGATAATGATAAAGACGGTATTGTCGACACTCTTGATAAATGCGTCAATGAATCTGAAGACTTCGATGGGTTTAAGGATGAAGATGGATGTCCGGAGCTTGATAATGACAATGACAGAATTAATGATGTCAATGATAAATGCCCGCTTCAGCCTGAAACAATTAACAGTTTCATGGATGATGACGGATGCCCGGATAGTGTCAAAAAAGAACCTACTATTCCTCAACAGCAGATTCTTCGGGATGTTCAATTCAGAAATAATGGACCTGAAATGACATTCAACTCTTATCAATATATCGAACCGCTGATAAGACAACTGAAACAATTCCCGGAAGTAGAAATTGAAGTCAGATGTTATACTGATTCGCTGGGTAATAATTCCAAAAATATGCAGCTTTCACAAATGCGTGCTGAAGCAGTAAAGCAGTATATTGTCTCAAAAGGTATTGACTTAAAAAAAATAAGAGCTGTGGGTTTTGGCCCGACAAATCCAATCGCAGATAACAGAACTGCTGCCGGAAGGGCTCAGAATCGGCGTATTGAGATTGTCGTCATAAAGTAAGCGTATCACGATTTTGTCTGGACATTTGAATTTCATAATTCGGAACAGTATGTCAAATTTTTGTATTTCACTTGGAATATGATATGAAACACCTTGTATTTCTTTTCCTTGTGAGTTGTCTATTTACAGAAACATATGGCCAATTTGACGGAAGTAAAAAAAATAATGAAGATAAGATATTGTCAAAAATTTGGATTTATTTTACAGACAAACAACTTACAAAAGAAAACATAAACTTAAGAACATATTCTCGTCGTCTTAAAGTTAATTATATAGAAAACTCAGATGATCTTCCTGTTAATAATGAATATATCCAGCAAATAGAGTCTTTAGGGGCTAAGTTACGTCACATATTCAAATGGGAAAATGCCGCCAGTTTTATTGTCTCATCCTCGCAGATCAATCAAATCCGAAAACTCCCATTTGTAAAACGTATTGAGCCCGTATCCATATATTCAAGGGGAATTGAAAAATCGCATATTAAACTGCAAAAAAAAAATATTAATTCTGGTCAATATGGATTATCCTATAATCAATTACAATCAATGAATGTTCCTTCAGCACATTCATATCTTATGGATGAAAGGGGTTTTAAAGCCCCGGGAGAAGGTATTCTGATTGCTTTTTTTGATACAGGGTTCAGATTGAAACACAATGCTTTCACTAAAGTAAATAAGGGCCAAATTAAAGCGAGCTATGATTTTATAGATAATGATACATCTGTCGAAGATCCGGATTCTGTTTTTGGAAATGTAAATCATCCATATTACCAGAATGATGATCATGGGACAAAAACATTGAGTCTTGTAGCTGGTTATGATCCTGGCAAATTCATGGGTATTGCATGGGGAGCACAGTTTGCATTAGCGAGGACGGAAAATACTTACTACGATTCTGTTAGCGGCTTAGAAACGGAAATACATAGTGAAGAAGATGATTGGGCTTCTGCGATTGTCTGGGCTGAAAGCCTTGGCGTTGATATCGTATCCAGTTCTCTTGGTTATCGTGATGGGTTTCAGGATACAGTGACGATTCAGAATAGTAGTACGAAACGTAAAGATGCAAATTATCAATATAGCGATTTAGATGGTGTAACCACCATTGTTTCAAGAGCAGCTCAGGGTGCAATAAACCGGGGTATGATAATTGTCAATGCTATGGGAAATGAGGGCTCTGATAGGGAAGGCTCACTTTGTGCTCCAGCGGATGTTGATGGAGTCATTAGTGTTGGTGCAGTAGATTCAACTGGTTTGATAGCACCTTTTAGCAGTACCGGGCCTACTTCAGATGGGCGATTAAAACCTGATGTTGTTGCTCAAGGTGTATCAGTTATAGTACCCGTAACTACTGGAAATTCTACCTACACAAGTGGAAATGGAACCTCTTTTTCAACACCATTGATAGCTGGAGCCTGCGCTCTGATTATGCAATCAATGGGAATGAGAGACAATAAAAAAATAAGAGAAGCGTTGTATAAATCATGTTCATTTTTACCTGCGCAAACCACAATCGATTACAGATACGGATATGGGTTACCTGATGCCTTAAAAGCATGCAAATTAGTTGTAGATTCATCTCATCTATCAGATAAGAAAACATCAGATTTAAAATATTGCATTTCTTCAGATAATTATATAGCAAGTAAAAAAGCAATTCAATTTACCATAGAAAAAGCTGAGAGAACGAGTGACATTACACTCTATGTTTTTACTATTGATGGATCAATTGTGTGGAAGAAAAATGCGACTGTTTTTCCTTCTGAACCCACCATTATTTACTGGAATGGAACTAATAAATACGGGAACAGGGTTGCTTTGGGGGTTTATTTTTGTGCTATTGAGTATCAAAAAAAGATATATGGGAAAAAGATATTTATCTCTGGATAAACCAGTTGAATCCCCATCGGAATGTGAGGCCTGGAGAATAGTAACCAGGAGCGTAAGCAAATTGCCGATTGAGAATATTATCAACTTTATAAAACAATCGAAAGCTCAGAATGTGAGCAGCTATTTCCAGATCTAAATTGTAAAAAGCTTTATTCCAGTCATTTCTGCCTGCAAACGTTATCGGATCTCTCTCACTCCAGTATTCGAAACCCAAATTAATATCTATATATTCACTTGTTGACATTGGATGAAATACGTATGATAAACGGCTCTGTGCTTTGATATACGGCTTCTGATCTGAAAAGAAACCTGTTCCCGATAGCGCAAACCCTTTCCATCTCCCAACCGCTGGTGACAGTATAAAAACTGATCGCGGCTGTGTATAAGGAGGTATACCGGCAGGCCAGACACTACTAATTGAAGAGTTATTAATCCCTGAGAGAAATTGGTATCCGAAAAGAATCTGTGCTTTATCGGAATGCAAATAATATTCAATACCGCCTTTAAAATAGTTGTCAAGAAGCTGTGGCGCTGAATAAGTACTCGTGTCCAGAGGTACTGAATTGGAAATATTATCCTGTTCAAAATATGCTCTCAATTCATGTCCCCCTCTTGTCAAAACAATACCTGTATGCCATGAAGGGAAAATGACAACAGAATCTTTCGAAGTTCCAATTTCAACACCACCTTTTACATCGACATGAAATTGTGAATGACTTCCTGTATTGTAAAGTTTGTAAAATAACCGAGGGCTGAATAATAGATTCTCATTGGAAGATCTGTCAAACTGTTCAGTTTTTCCCCATGATGTTAAAAAAGAAATTCCGGCAGAATCACTTTTCCTGAGTTCTTTGCCTGATTGTAACGATAAAAGAAGATTGTTAATACTTCCATCGCTGCGTAAAGGAATTGTTCTTCCTGTACTAAAATCAGGTTCTATTTTTACAACAGGCACATTCAAGTAGGTTGCTCCGATATCCCAAAATAGTCCTTTAAATCTGTTTGCGTTTGATGATATATCGAGTCGAAGCGGATATCGATGGAGTTTCTGATACAATTGATTACTATCAATTGAAAATTTATCGAGTGCTATTTCGTTAGCCAAATCGCTATACCGCAGTTTTAAACGTAAAGAATTGCCCTGATTTCCTAAATATGCTATCTGGGCTCCGCTTGTATGTTCATTAACTTCAGGGTTGTAGCCATATCGGGAATTATTTGAACTATCTTTGTACATACCAGAATAAAAAGTATATACATCGTTTCCATCATGGCTGAATTCCATACCTTTAAAGAAACGATAATTTGAAAATACACTTAACATTATATTATGCGACAATGGACGGGAAATACGGACCCCAAGAATATTTTCGTCAAAAACGCCATTTTCCCACAAGATAACAGCTTCAGGAAGCGGTGCTTTAATTGGGTAGTCAAGTAAAAAGATCCCACTGTTTTGTATCGAAATAGCTTCTGTTTCTGTGGAAAACTGATCAGAAAAATTCAAAGAATATGAATTAAATGGTAAATTTTCCGGAATAATGCCATTTGTCCATACTTTAGTTGCTGGAGCGACTAGTCCGTAAGGAAGGTAGCGGTTTAAACTGCTGGATAGCCCTAATCTTGCGGTTGCAATTAACGGATGAAATCGAAGTTCTTCTGCCAGAGCGATAGCGTCTTTACGATACATTTCTGGAGAGGAAACAAAGAATGGCTCATAATAATCCGGTAAGCTGTCAAATATAAAAGCTTTTCGACGATCTGCCTGTAAATGTAATTTCTGGTCCTTAGATAGTGTTGAATCACATTTTATCGAATCAGAATGTTTAGTTATGTTGACTGATTTTGTTTTATTTGAATCTGGTTGGTTTTCAGTTACAATTTCTGAATTTCCAGAAATATCGTTAGAAAAGGATTCGTTGCAGAAAAACAATAAAACAAAAGCAAACATTGTAATCAAATTTAAATTGCTCATCTGATTAAAAATATAACCTTCCAGCACAGGATACGAGGAACATGTAAAATTAATGAATAATAATTAAGAATTGAAATACATTCAAAAATATAAAATAATCTGAATTGAAGCTATTTTTTTTGATAGGGTATCAACTAATTTTGTTTGCGTAAACATCCCGATATATTTTTGGTTTTTGGAGGGAAAGAAATTATGAGTAAATTTCTTATGGATATTATAAAGGTCAACACCGGCAAAAAGCTCTTCAGATACGTTTTGCTTCTTCCGGCTTTTTTTTCACTTGTAAGTTGTAGCGCGTACTTTAATACTTTATATAACGCTAAAACTGCGTTTAATGAAGCCCTGGTATTACATAACAAAAGTGCAAAGAAATATCCAGATAGCCTTTTGGTTACTGCTCCTTCCGAAGCAATAACAAAATATGAACGAACAATTGAAAAAACGATCAAAGTAAAAGATGGATTTCCAAAAAAGAAGAAATATCATGATGATGCTCTTATTTTGATGGGAAAATCTTATTATTATAAAAAAGATTTTCAAAAAGCAATCAGACGTTTAAGAGAGCTTCAGATGGAATTCCAGACCAGCCCGTTTATTCCAGAATCTTACATTTTTCTCGGTAGATGCTATATAGAAGAGGGTAATTTCGACAAAGCAGAAGAAGCATTGGAAATCGTTTTGAAAAAATACCCGGAATTCGATAAAAATCAACAAGTAACCATGCTGCTTGTTGAAATCGCCATTCGGCGTGAAGGGAGATCTGATGCGATTGGACTTTTGGAAAAAGCCATGAAATCAGGTGTTTCTGATCAAAAACGGTTTGAAATTATTTACCGGATTTCAAAACTTTATATTGATATGAAACAATACCAAAAAGCAATACCACTGCTTTTATCTGTACAAAGAAAAAAGGATTTTCCGGAACATTCATATAAACTTGACGATTGTCTTCTGGAATGTTATATCGAAACTGATAAATTGTCAGATGCTTTAAATTTAGTCTCAATCATGGCATCAAGTCGCCTTTATCAAACCCATAATGAGGAAATTTTATTTAAAAAAGGTCTCATTCTAAAAAAATTAGGTAAGTATGACAATGCAATCGAAGTTTTTAAATTGATATGTAAAGATAAAATTTCTGATAGTACTGCTGTTACTACTGATACAACAAATATTAAAGGGAAAGCTTATTACCAGTTGGGATTACTCTATCAATTGAAAAAAAAATCATATAAAGATGCAATGAATTATTTCCAGCTCGCTGCAAAAAGTACTGATACCTCCGTTTCAATTCCTGCTTCAAAACGTTTGACAGCCATGAAAAGACTGGATACTCTGAGGCATAATATAAACAATAGTTCAGAAAATGTTGCAGATAGAGGTAATCGTATTGTACTTATAGGTGAAATTTTTAAATACGATCTTGATGAACCAGATTCAGCATATTATGAATTTATCAAACTGACAAATGATAGTGTTCTTAATAAAGATAGTTCGCTTTTAGCTAAAGCACTTTGTGCTGCTGCAGTTACCGCTAAAATTGATTTAAAAGACAGTATTCATTCCGATAGTTTGTTCAAATTGATAATTAAAAAATTTCCTTCAAGTGAATATGCAAAACAGGCACAGAAATTTCTTAATATAGCTGTTACTGTTAAAACACGCCAAGATTCCGCTCTCAATGCCTATAAACTTGCTGAGGAACAGTTCTATATTAATAATGATGTTAAAGGTGCTATTCGTTCCTTTTATTCTATTTACAAAAATTATCCTGATCTTGATGTAGCACCGAAAAGCCTCTATGCAGCAGCATGGTTTACAGATAATGTCCTTAACAAGAAAACAACTGCCAAATCTTTGTATGAAAAAATTTGTGAAAAGTATCAAAAAACGATTTATTGCGCGAATGCTGCTGAACCTCGCATTAAAATAGTTAAAGATACCTTAGCAGCACTCGATGCATTACGTAAGAAAACAGAATCGCAAAAGAAAATTAAGAAAGCAGTTGATCAAAATGAAAAAAAGAAAAATGAAAATTCAACCTCTACTGATAGCTTACAAAATGCAAATAGTGAGTCGCAGGAAAATGAATTGTTTTCTAAAGAAGAATTGAACGACTCAGTACCAAATGCAAAAGACTTAGAACAAATGAAACCTGAGACCAATGAAGATTCTCTTTCTGAACCAGCGAAATAAAGCCCGCAATAAAGCACCTGTTTAAATTAGGTAATTATAAAAAACATATAGAGAGTACAAGAAAGTACTCTCTATAGCCTTGAAAGAGAAAAACTGGTAATATTCTAATCAATATATCTCAGGCACTAAATTCAGTTTCTGTAGAGATGCATAATTTTTCAAGAAGGTTATCGATAATTTCATTTGTATCATTTTTGGATTGGTATACTTTGAGTATATCCGTAATTATTAAAATGTCTTTTTGAGATAATTTCGAAGAGAGTAAGATTCCTGACTGCTCTTCTGCATTTTCGTCGTTTGACTTTTTTATAAAAGAAATTATCAGATAGGCTCGTGTTGAGGGGTCATCACTAAAACTCAGAGCCTTTTGACAAAATTCAATAGTTTTATCGTAATTTTCCAAGGCATAATAAGTCGTACCAAGGTTTGCCAAAGCCGCATAATATTCCGGATTTAATTCTATGACTTTCTCGTATGCTTCTAACGCATCGTCATATTGTCCCCAAATATAATAAGATAAACCAAGATTGAACCAGGCTTCAATATTGTCCGATGAGATTTGAATTACTTTTCGATAAGCTTGTATTGCTTCACCATAATGCTCAAGTGAGTTAAATACGATTCCAAGGTGAAACCAGATATCAGGATTTTCAGGATTCAATTTCGCTGCCTGACGGTAAGCGCTTATTGATTCGTCAAGTTCATTGTTACTGTGGAAGGCAAGACCAAGGTTATACCATATATCAGAATTGTCTGGCATAATGCTGATCGCACGTTTGTATACCTGGATAGCATCTTCATAGTCTCCTTTACCATGTAGGGCTAAAGCCATATTAAACCATGGGATTGCTAAAGAGGGTTCTTTTTCTGTAATAAGCCTGTAATAATCAACAGCGGTATTAAGATCTCCGGCAGCATGACAAGCAAGACCAATTTGTTGCATAATATCGATATTTCCTGGTTCGAAAATCAGCGCTTTTTTGAAAGCACTCACCGCATCCTTGAATTTTTGCATTTGGTAATAACACGAACCGATTCTTATCCACGGATTTCCATCGTCAGGTGAAAGTTCAATTGTTTTTGTAAAATCAGCAATTGCTTCTTCATATTTGTTCAGATTCTGTTTTGTAATCCCCAAATGCGTCCAGATTTCCGGACGTAATGAGTTAAGACTAACCGCAGTTTGGAATGCTTGTAACGCTTCTTCAAAATGGCCTGCGCTGAAGTAGGCGATCCCCATCTGATACCAGATATCACAATTTGAATTGAAAATTTCAGCTGCTTTTACAAAGGAAACGATAGCTTCTTCCAGATCGTCTATTCGTAAACAAGCAAGTCCTTTTTTGTAAAATAATTCATGAGATTGAGGGTTTAACAAGGCTGCTTTAGAATAGCTTGCCACTGCATCAGTAAATTGCTCCAGCGACATGTTTGTATCACCAAGTTGCATCAATATTTCGCTTTTTTGGGGCTCGATTTCAGATGCTTTTTTAAACGCCTGCGCAGCTTCAGAAAACTTTTCCTGCGCAGAATAGCACAGACCTAAATCGTACCAGGGGCCTTCCATTGATGGATTGAGTTCTATTGTAGTGGAAAAAGCTTGTACGGCTTTATTGATACTATTTTGAGCGAAATAACTTTTGCCGATTAAATTCCAAATCTGCGGGTTACAGGGTTCGATTTCAGATGCTTCTTTAAATGTTGCTATCGCATTATCGTACTCCTTCAATGCAACATAAGCATTCCCCAAAGTCATCCATGGATCTAGTTCACGCACCGAAAATGAAACACTTTTCTTTCCTGCTTCAACTGACTTTTCAAAGTCTCCTGCCTCATACAAAACTTTTGCCTTTTTACTCCATAGTTGATAATTATTACTATCTATTTTAATCGCATTATTGAACATTTCGGCAGATTCTGAATAATTCTTTTTTGTATAGTATTCTTCGGCAAGAGAAATAATAGCTTTAAGCATTTGAGGATTAATTTCAAGTGCTTTCTTATACGCTGTTATTGCTTCATCAGAATTGTTTATTGCAGAATAAGAAAGTCCCGCTATGTACCATGCTTCGTTATGGTTTTCGTTAATGGTGACAACTTTTGAAAAAGCGCTTATCGCTTCTTCATGACGTTTTAATTTGTTAAGAGCTTTACCCATTTCAAATAAAATAAACTCATTTGATGGGCCCTTTTCAGATGCCTTTGTAAATGATTCAACAGCTGTCTCATAATCCTGTAAATCAGAATAGGAGAGACCTAAATTATACCATGCATCCTGATGATCAGGATTTATTCTTACTGCCTCTAATAGCACTGTTACAGCTTGCCCGTATTCAGAAAGCTTAATTCTTGAGAGCCCTGTTTCATACAGTGGTAAAAAACTGTTTTGGTTGATAGATGAAGAAAACAAAAAAGCTTCGATGGATAAATTCAGATCATTAATGGATTGAAATTTTTTGCCTAAATACAGAAAATCTGTAAATAGAAGAGAGCGATCAATGGAATTATCTTTAAGTAGTTCGAAGCCCTTTTTATACTCTTCCATAGCTTCAAAAGAGTATTCAGATCGATATTTCAATTCACCTTTCATTTTTGCTATCATGGCAAGCTGAAAAGATGTCATTGATTTTGAGTTCTGCTCAAGTAAATCAACTAAGGACAACTCGCAAATATCAATAGATGCTGTATTGGGCAAACCATCATTATGAAATTTCAAATTTGCAGCATATAATTTCAAAGCGGAATTTTGCTCAGGTGTAAATAAATCAGAGAATTCCTTAAATCTATTTAGAAGCAGTGAAATAAAATGTGGATTAAAATAGTATAGCTCAATATAATACCCAGCTAAAAATTGAAATGCATCATCTATAGATGTCCATAAAGCGGAATTGAGCAGGTTATGTAAAGTCTGCAGATATTTCTTATCAGTATATCTATCCTTTGCAGATGTAGCTTTAAATGTTTCTGAATACAAGGCACTTGCAAGACCTTTACATATATTGCGATAGCACTGTAAAAATGTTTTGTATTCTGAATTTTCATTTTTGCATTCGTTGAGTAAGAAATTTCTTAAAATAATTCGAACTGCAGGGTGAATTTTTTTGTTTGAAATAAAAGAAAATTTCTTTTCTAAATCTGTAATCGTAGAAGAGACTTCAGAATCTTTTATTCCCCAAAGTTGTGCTATAATACAGGGTTCTAAGTAGTCAATCATTGCAAGTGTGAAAACGCGACATTTCAACTGAAGGTCATCACTTAACAAAAATCGGTCTGCAACAGATTGAATGATTTCCCGGGTATTTTTGAATGTATTCACTTCTTGGGTAATAATTGATGAAACAGAAGAACCATTTTTAATACAATTAAGTACGTCAACTGCAGCTAATGGGACTCCGGAGGTATAGGTTTCAAGATTGTAAATTTCATTATCTGCCAAATTACAACGCATATGCGATGATACATTCGAAATTTCATTGATAGTCAAAGTCAAATTGTCAAAATCGAAAAAGAATACAAGCTCTTCGGGAAAATTATTTCTATAATTTCGTGATATTGTTCCTTTTCCTGAAATGATCGTCACTACGGATATCTTTTGTTCATAAATTTGTTTAATAAATTTCTGGCGGAACCACGATTCAAGTTCTTTCGGCAGACATTCATAATTGTCAAAACTTAGGAGAAAAGGCCTGTCCATTGATGCGTCTATTATCCCATTAACAATGGAATCTGATAGAAATTTATCTGTATTTGTATAAAGATCCCAATCTTGTTTGGAGAGTCGTGTTAAGAGCCAGTTACTGAAGGAATTCTGATAAGATGTTTCCGATTGTCCAATGAATTCCTGGTTTTCACCGGGCCATTCTTCATTTATAAACGTTTCAATTTGATGAGAAATCTTTTTGATTTTTTCCTTATAATCTCTATATTTGCTGAAATATTGGGAAATATCAGAGTTATTTTGAAAAGAGTTAAACATCAGATCAATAAGCATTTCGGAGTCTGTTGGGATAAATAAATTATCAGTAAATATTTTCTCAAAATCGATATTTATTGTCGTAACAGGTTTCTTTAGCTCAGCCCCGATTTCTTCAACAATCGATTCACATTGCGCAATTGAAGTCGTTTTACCAAAACCGTCTTCACCTTGAAAAATTAGAATCTGTGGGGAATATGATTCCTGATCTTTTATTTGTTTGTTAAAGGAAAGAAATGATCGCGATTCTTTACTATCCTCTATGGCCCTCATGAAAAAATCACGAAAAAATCTTTTTAACACTGATCTGTCTGTCCAAAAGTCTTTACCCATAGTCTCATCCTTACACAAAAAGATTTTACTATAAAGTTTTTAACTAAAATATACAAGTTTTCTGATTGTTACACGTAAAACATATTATAATTTTGCAAAAAAAATTAATAATTCAGTAAAGAAGATGACTTAAATACTGAAAGCAACTATGCACTATAGTAACTTTTTAGTTATCGAATAACATCTTTTTAACGCCGCAAACGTATTTTATGGTTTGTAATATTCGATTTACATCCTAAATGTTATGGGAATTTCATGATTGAAAAAAAACTTTATTTAATCGATGGTCATGCTTTAGTATATCGTGCTTATTATGCATTTGTAAAAAACCCGCTCACTAATTCAAAAGGTTTGCCTACGAGTGCAATTTTTGGGTTTACTAACTATCTTCTACGTCTGATTGAAAAGTATTCCTGTCCGTATTTAGCTGTTGTTATGGATAGCAGTGTTCCAACATTTCGGCATGAAATGTATGAGCAATATAAAGCCCATCGTGAGGAGATGCCTGATGATCTCAAAATCCAGATGCCCTTAATTCGAGATCTTATCTCTGCTTTTAATATCCCCATAATTAAGAAAGATGGTTTGGAAGCTGATGATTTAATTGCTTGTCTGACAAATAAAGCCGCAAATAGTGACTTTGAAGTTTTTTTAATTACAAAAGATAAGGATTTAATGCAGCTTATCGGGCCTAAAGTAAAAATGCTTGCACCCGATGGAACTGGAACTCTGCAGCTGATTAATACGGAAGATGTAATTAAAAAAATGGGCGTAAGCCCGGAAAAAATTGTCGATTATCTTGCACTCATTGGCGATGCTTCAGATAATATTCCTGGTGTACCCGGAGTCGGTCCTAAAACTGCTATTAAAATACTTGAAAGTGGTGGGTCAGTTGAAAACATTCTTAATAATCCATCTGTTTTACAAAATCCCAAATTGGTTCAAAAAATTAATGAAAACAAAGAACTCCTTAAAATCAGTAAAGAACTCGCAACTCTTAAGTGTGACATAGATGTCGCGTTGGAAATAGATGATCTGCTTCGAGTAAACCCCGACAGAGAAAAGTGTCTTGCTCTATTTAAGGAGCTTGATCTCATCTCCTTTCTCAAACATCCACTTTTTGGTGAATCGAAAAAATTAAAACCCAAAGTGAGTATAGTTACAGAGGTTAATCAGATTAGAGAGATAATAAATACAATAAAGAAAACTGGTTTCATGTGCCTTGATACACAAACTACAAGTCTTCTCCCCAGAGCAGCTGATCTTATTGGCTTTACAATTGCCATCAATCCAAATGAGGCATTTTATATTCCTATTGGACTTTCACATTGTGATTTGAAATCAGTAATTAATGTTTTAAGTGAAATTTTGCAGGACCCATCAATCAAAAAAATAGGACAAAATCTCAAATACGATTACCAGATTCTGAAAAATGAAGGCGTTTGTCTGAAAGGTATCACATTTGATACAATGATAGCTGCCTATCTGCTCGATCCGGGAAAACGTACCTATGATCTGGATGTATTGGCTACTGAGTGGTTGGAGATAGGTATAACTCCTTTTAGTGAACTTGTTGATGAGAAAAAAGGAAAAACATTTGCAGATGTACAGCTTGATAAGGCAGCTGAGTATGCTGCTGAAATTGGGTGTCTTCCACTTCTTTTAATGAAAAAATTGGAAAGTGAGTTAGTAAAGCAAAACTGTTTGAAACTATTTACTGAAATTGAGATGCCGCTCGTTTCAGTTCTTGCGGAACTTGAATGGCATGGAATGCTCATTGACACCAATCTATTGAAACAACTGTCTGAAGAATATAAAACAGCACTTGACAAATTATCCGAAGAGATTTTTGAAATCGCAGGAGAGAAAATTAACCTGAATTCACCAAAGCAAATTGGTGAAATTTTATTTGATAAACTTAATTTACCAGCTGCAAAAAAGACTAAAAACGGTGCACATTCAACAAACGTTGACATTCTTGAAAAACTTGCTCCTGATTACCCGATAGTTCAGAAAATACTTGATTATAGAGAGTGTCAGAAACTTCTGTCAACCTATATCGATGCACTTCCACTGCAAGTTTTACCAAAAAGCGGGAGAGTGCATTCATCATTCAACCAGACAATAACCGCAACAGGTAGACTATCAAGCACAAATCCTAACCTTCAGAATATTCCTGTCAGAACTGATACCAGTAAACGAATCCGACAGGCGTTTATTGCAGAAAAAGGAAACATGCTGGTCTCTGCCGATTACTCTCAGATCGAACTTAGAATTCTTGCTCATCTGTCGGAAGATCCGTTTTTAATTCAAGCATTTCTAAATGATCAGGATATTCATACGCAAACCGCATCCGCGATTTATGGCGTTTTTCCTGAAATGGTAACCTCAGAAATGCGCCGCGCCGCAAAGACTATCAATTTCGGCTTGATGTATGGAATGGGTCCGATCAACCTTTCACGACAACTGGGAATCTCCTTTGCTGAAGCAAAATTGTTTATTGATAAATATTTTGAACAATTCCCCACAATTAAAAAATTCATGGAATCAACTATTAATAAAGCAAGGGAACTTGGATTTACTGAGACTTTGCTTGGCCGTAAACGTTTCCATCCTGAAATAAATTCTAAAAACAGGACTATTCGTGAAGCAGCTGAAAGAATGGCAATAAACACTCCTGTTCAGGGTACTGCCGCTGATATAATTAAAATTGCCATGAATCAAATTAGTGATCAAATCAATGGCTTTTGCGATAATGCCCGGATGCTGCTTCAGGTGCATGACGAACTTGTGTTTGAGATCCCTGAAAATCAAGCAGAGGAGTTCTGCTCATGGGTAGTAAATAAGATGTGCAATGCTTACAACTTAATTGTTCCTCTAAAGGTAGATGGTGGAATCGGAAGAAATTGGAGCGAAGCTCATTAAAACAAAAAAAACATATTGCTTACAGGTATACTTATTAGTGCGAAAGCTGTTTAAAAAACGCGTTACCGGGCGCATACTCCGGTGAACCGTCATATCGTCTTATAAGTAAAACTGAAGAAACCGATACCGGCACTAATGATAATAAAACTAAAATACAAAATACATTTTGAACATGAATCAATAAGTTGCTCTTTTATGTAGCCGCTGATTCTTGCAATGATATCTATTGTAAAAAAAACGAAAATTTATAATATTGCGTAGAATGTAGTAAAAGTCAATTTGCGTCTGCCGCGTCATTGTAAAAAAATGTGAACTGTCAATTAGATTTTTTATTCTGGAATTGCTGAATCAAGACAATCGATAATCGTTTTTAAATATATGACCATCATTCCCATATTGTCCTCACTAATTTCTATACCCTTTTCAGGTTCCTCCAATAAGCGATCGATAATATAGCGAAGAAATTCCGCTTGGTGATATTTCGTCATAATTTTGTCAACTGTATCCATGAATTCTGCTTCTGGTTCACCTGCGAGATATTCAAGCATTTCTACATTTTTGTCTTCACAATCATCAAGCGTATCTCCAGAAATTTCGGGAACTTCAGGGACAATACGACCCACTATGTACCAGATCATCACACCCATAAAAAGAAGTGCTTCTCTCTCCGGCTGGCTTATTATATCGTTCCCGGTTGCCATCAAATAGGTAAGTATATAAGGCTGTTTTTTCCCTAAATTATTAACCAGTGTCGGAACATCATCAAGTTCTAATTTTTCCATCTCATTCCAGTACTGGTCTATCTTATTATTAGTAAGTGCAATCAAAAAATAAAATCCTTTGTTCTATAGAATGATTTCATTTTGGAGTTTTTCAAATAAATCCGGTAGAGAACTACTTTATACCAATTGGTTTTCGATTCCCTTTAAAGGGAAAAATAGAGCTTATTGAGGTATTTTTGAAAAAACCACATGCAATATAATACCACCACAAAAGAGTTGCAAACAGATTGTAAAATTGAAATTTGGGTAAGCTGATCGGCTTTGATAACATTACAAGAACTGAGAATAAATTCTATCTATAATAAGAAGACTAAAGAGAATAAAAATGTTTATTTAAGAGAATAATTTTAAATGAAAAGCGACATGAAAAAAAGTAATAAACTCTGTGCTACTTAATACCTCGCCAGGAAGCTTCTGCTGCAAGATTATCTTTTTCTCTCAAAGCTTCACGAGCTTGAATGCTGTTAGGGCGGTCTTTAACAATTATTAAAAGCTTTTGCCAGGCGGTCATTGCATTATTGAGGTTTTCGGAAGTTGGATTATCGCGGAACAGAGCAGTAAGGTTTCTTGAACGATATAGTTGAATTTCGGTCCCTAGAATGTTTTTATCAATAAATTCGCTGGGGATCGATTCCGCTTTGTTAAGACAAACTATAGCTCCATTATATTCCTGTTTTCCAGAAAGAAACCTGGCTTTATGAAAATAGTATTCACCATCATTAATTATATGTGCATTAAGAGCGGTCCCTAACTCCTCACCATTTCTTCCCATTGAGCGTAATTTATAAAGAAGAACTTCCTTGTTTGACGAAAGGTCTTTAGGAAGCTTAGCAATAAAGTCCCGTAATTCATCAAATTGTCTATTAATCCATTTACTTCTGAGTGTATCCATCAATGCGGCTTGGGTCGGATTTAGTTGAGATGCATAAAAATCGTGCATATCAGAAGTCAAAAGTTGGTTTTGAGGATCCGCATCAACTTTTGTTTCAGTATTAGTTTTAATATTTGATGGTTGCTCGTTTGTAGTGGTGAAAAATTGTTTTTCTGTTTTGGAAAGAGGCGATAAAGCTTGAATGCCTTTTATGGTAGAAATTCTCATCTGTTTAAAATCATTCTGTTTCCAGAGTATAGTGAATGCAAGGAATCCTACACAAATAGCACTTATAATCCCACTCACATATAGAATTGAAGCTGTAGTATGATTTGAGGGTGGGGGCAAGTTAAAAGGATCGTTTAATTTGCGTTTTTTAATGTAAAGAGAAATAACATCATCAGCTGAAATACTGGTCTGAGTTTTATGAATTTTTTCTAGTTGATTGCGAACGGATAAGGCATTATCAGGTCTGCCATCTTTTTCCAACGAAAGACATTTTTCTATTAATTTGATAAGGCTTTCAGGAATGGTCCTATCAATTTTTTTAATTGAAGGGATGGCGTGATTTCTTCGTACGCCCATTATTTCATTAATATTTGAACCACTAAAAACTCTTGTTCCGGTTGCCAATTCAAAAAGAATACAGCCTAAAGAGAAAATGTCTGATCGCGCATCGGGGACAGATTTTCCAAATAAAATTTCTGGAGCAATGTATTGTGAGGAACCAATGCTGGAATCAGGATGCAAACCTTTTTTTGCTTCGAAAAGAGGGGTCGCCATCCCAAAGTCCATTATTTTTAAAACTCCAGAATCTGAGAGCATTATGTTAGATGGCTTAAGATCCAGGTGTAAAAAACCTCTAAAATCTTTTTTATCTATTTCATATCGACAGTGGTGAATATAATCCAATGCTTTGCAAATAGATATCCCGATGGCAGTAACTAACCCAACTGGTAGGGGAGCAAACTTTGTAATCATCTCCAGGAGAGAAAAACCGGTAATTTTTTCCATTTCGATGTAAGGAATACCGTGCCATTGACCGACAGTGTGCACTACAGGAATATTTGGATGACTTAATTGTGCACAAACTTTGAACTCTTTAAGAAAACGTTCAAGGCTTTCCTGGTTATGGTTTGGTCTTAAAAGTTTAACCGCTCGTTGAAAGCCAAGATCCTTATTTTTAATTTCGTATAGTACTGCGGCTCCGCCTTGACCTAAAATGCCGCTAATTATTCCTGAACCTAAAGGTATGGGTTTTGATGCATCTGGAAGAGAGAGCTTTATTTGAGCGTTTTTACGCTGTAAGCCAGACGTTTCAAGTTCTTCGGCATTACTCATACTGCTTAGAGTCCTTTGGAGTGTCTGAAACAAAAGGTGCAAGTGTCATGCCGTTGATTCTTTGCATGGGCTCTGTTTCTGCTTTAAAATTTAATTAAAATATTCTATAGTATAATAATAAATTTTTTTTCTAAAGCATCAAAATCAACTTCTGTTCAAATTCTTTTACCGTTTTAATATAATTTATTATTGGACTATTGAAAATAGACGTTTTCTAAATAGTGATCAAGATAAATTCAGATACAGTATTATTACTACTTAACTTCCAATAACTCAATTAAGAATTTTTTACAAGCGTTATTTATTGTCTGCGTTTCGAAACTTATATTCCTTACTTATTCAAACCATTACAAAGGCATTCAAAAATGGATAAAAAAATACGTGTAAGGTTTGCGCCTTCTCCAACTGGTTATCTCCATGTAGGGGGCGCAAGAAGTGCTTTATTTAACTATCTCTTCGCAAAACATTGTGGTGGTAAATTTCTTCTGCGTATTGAAGATACTGATCAGAACCGATTTGTTGAAGGTGCACTTAAGGAAATTTATGATAGTCTGAGGTGGTTGGGACTCAATTGGGATGAGGGGCCTGAAGTTGGGGGTGATTATGGTCCGTATATTCAATCACAACGAATCGATCTTTACAAAAAGTATGCTCAGGAACTTGTTGATAAAGGGTATGCTTATCGTTGCTTCTGTACTCCTGAAAGAATTGCTGCTGTTCGTGAGCAGCAGGAAAAAGCAAAGCAGCCTTTAGGTTATGATCGTAAATGCCGGAATCTGACAGAAAGTGAAATTCAACAAAATCTCGAGAAAAAAACACCCTATGTAATTAGGTTTAAAATTCCTGCTGGAAGAACCGTCGCTTTTGAAGACTTGATAAGAGGCAAAATTGAATACAACAGCGATATCTTAGATGACCTTGTCTTAATTAAATCTGATGGGTTTCCAACTTATCACATGGCACACGTAGTGGATGATCACCTAATGGAAATTAGTCATGTTTTGCGTGGGGATGAATGGATTGCTTCGACTCCCCGACATATCTTGATTTTTGAAGCATTTGGTTGGCAGCGTCCAGAATACGCTCATCTCCCGGTAATTCTTTCTCCTGATGGGGGAAAACTTTCTAAAAGAAAAGGCGCTGCTTCCGTTATGGATTACAAACGAAATGGTTTTCTTCCCGAAGCGCTCTTTAATTTTTTAGCATTTCTGGGTTGGTCTCCAGGTGATGATCGTGAGAAAATGACTGTAGATGATATGATAAAAGCATTTTCAATTAATCAGATCTCACCAAAGGCATCTGTTCTCGATGAGAAAAAACTGGAATGGATGAATGGCCTTTACATGGCCGAACGTTCTGCTTCATCACTGGTTCCTGAAATATTTCCGTTGTGGAAAGAAAAAGGATGGATAAGTGAAACTGCTTCAGTAAATGATCCGAATTTACTTCATATTATTGACATGCTTAAAACCAGGTCTAAACGAACAACCGAGCTTGCTGAAAACAGTTCATATTTTTTTGTTGATCCACAAAACTATGAGGAAAAGGCAGCAAAAAAGAATTTTAATCCGGAAGTCATTAGTATTCTTAAGCAAATTTCAGAAAAACTGGCTGATCTTGAGCCGTTTACTCATGATACTTTGGAGAACCTCTATAAAAATTTAGCTGAACAGAATTCCACTCAATCGGGCAAGCTTATTCATCCGACAAGACTAGCAATAAGTGGTGTAAGTTTTGGACCTGGACTGTTTGAATTGATGACTGCACTTGGAAAAGATTGTGCTATTCGAAGAATAAATAAAGCAATCGATTTTATAAAGAATAAAAATTGAATTGAAAAGGATTAATGGACAATGATAAAGCATATTGTCATGTGGAAACTAAATCCGTTTTTTGAACAAAAAACAAAAAAAGAAAACGCAGAAAAAATAAAAATGATGTTGGAAAATTTGCGCCAATATATTCCTCAGATAAAAAAAATCGAAGTTGGTATCAATTTCAATGTGAGTGATGCAGCGTACGATGTGGTATTGTACAGCGAATTTACCGCCATTAATGATCTTCAGATCTATCAACAACATCCTGAGCATGTAAAAGTCGCAGAGTTCATTTCAAAAGTAAAAACTGACAGAGTTGTTGCGGATTACGAATAGTAAACAATAGTGTATATTAAAAATATGTCAATTTAAATAGAGGCTATAAATATGGAAAATCCCGGTAAAGAAAAAAAAGATTCTATACCTGACAACAACGCGGGAGAAGCTGCGCTTGTGCCTAATTTTATCCGTGAAATGATAAAAGAAGATATTAAGACAAACCGATGGGGTGACAAGGTTATTACCCGTTTTCCACCAGAACCGAATGGACATTTGCATATCGGGCACGCGAAAGCTATTTGCATCGATTTTGGTATGGCAAAGGAGTTCGGTGGTGAATGTCATTTGCGTTATGATGATACTAACCCTGCAAAAGAAGAGCAGGAGTATGTTGAAGCAATTGAATATGATGTAAAATGGTTAGGTTTTGATTGGGGTAAACATTTGTATTATGCTTCATCATATTTTGATAAAATGTACGAATGGACGATTCAGATGATCAAAGCCGGAAAAGCTTATGTTGATGATCTTACCGCTGAAAAAATTCGCGAGTATCGGGGTACACTTAAAGAGCCAGGCATAAACAGCCCCTTCAGAAATCGATCGATCGAGGAAAATCTTGATTTGTTCGAAAGAATGAAAAACGGGGAATTTCCTGATGGCTCCAAAATATTACGGGCTAAAATAGATATGTCAAGTCCTAACATGAACATGCGTGATCCTGTTATGTATCGTATTATGCACGCTCCTCATCATCGTACTGGCACAAAATGGAAAATTTACCCTATGTATGATTGGGCACATGGTCTGGAAGATTCAATTGAAGGTGTTACTCATTCCTTGTGTTCACTTGAATATGAAGATCATCGGCCACTTTACGACTGGTTTCTTGAGCAATTAGGCATTCATCATCCCCAACAGATTGAATTTGCCCGTTTAAATCTCACCTATACGGTAATGAGTAAACGTAAACTGCTTGAGTTGGTAAAGAAAGAATATGTAAGCGGCTGGGATGATCCAAGAATGCCAACCATCGCCGGTTTGCGAAGGAGAGGTTATACTCCGGAATCCATTAGAAATTTTTGCGAAAGAATCGGAGTTGCAAAACGTGATAGTATTGTTGATATTGCACTGCTTGAGCATTGTTTACGTGAAGATTTGAATAAAAAATCTAATCGAGCGATGGCAGTGTTAAATCCAGTAAAAGTGATAATAACGAACTATCCTGATGGACAATTGGAAGAGCTTGAAGCTATAAATAATCCTGAAGATCAAAGTGCAGGAATTCGTAAAGTTCCTTTCTCGAAAGAATTATTTATCGAACGTGATGACTTTATGGAAGAGCCTCCTAAAAAATTCTTTCGTCTTGCTCCAGGACGCGAAGTCCGTCTTCGTTATGCCTACTTTATTACTTGTGTTAAGGTGGTAAAAGATCCGGATTCTGGTGAAATAAAAGAATTACACTGTACATATGATCCTCAGACTAAAGGAGGTTCAGCTCCTGATGGGCGATCTCCTAAAGCAACTATTCATTGGGTTTCTGCATTACATTCAGTCAATGCTGAAGTAAAAATTTATGAAAATCTCTTTTCAAAAGAAAATCCTGATGATGCTCCTGATGGAAATTTTATCAGCAATATTAACCCTAATTCAATACTAGTTAAGAGTGGCTGTAAATTGGAACCATCGCTTGCCAATGCTAAACCTGGAGATCGTTTTCAATTCGAAAGATTGGGATATTTCTGTGTTGATCCGGATTCAGTAGACAAAAAATTAATATTTAATAGAACCGTTACACTAAAAGATGAATGGGCTAAGATTGCCAAAAGAGAACAAGGAAAATAATTTTTTCAACCTGTTACATTCCAATTACTATAAGAATGAAAACAGGTTTATGATGCGTAAAGTCCTGTTTATATCAGGACTTTATTTATTTTTATATTAATTTATATTGTACTGCATAAATAATCTTGTCAGATATAAATACCTGCAAATAATGATTTTTTTTAAAGGTAATTTATAATAAAACGTAATATATCATACCCCATAAGTTATATTCTATCGCTATTTTAAAATATTTGTCAAAAGTTCAAGGAGTTGCGATTTAATTGCTTACTGTAAACAATATCACTCTTGCATTTGGAAAAAGAATTCTTTTCAAAGATGTAATGTTAAAATTTGTTCCAGGAAACTGTTACGGTCTTATAGGCGCAAATGGTTCAGGAAAATCTACTTTTTTAAAGGTTTTATCAGGAGAAATTGAACCATCCTCCGGGGATGTTATTAAAAGCCCGGATATGCGATTAGCTATGTTGCGTCAGGACCATTTTGCTTTTGACGATCACACAGTTATGGATACCGTTATTATGGGTTTCTCAAAGCTCTATGAAGTTTTAAAAGAAAGAGAGATCCTTTACGCTAAAACTGAAATGGATGAAAGTGATGGAATCAAAGCATCGGAACTGGAGATGGCTGTAGCTGAAATGAATGGATGGGAAGCTGAATCCGATGCTGCAATATTACTTAACGGTTTAGGAATTGACGAATCATTTCATTCAAAGCTGATGCGGGAACTTGAGGGCGGTCAGAAGGTTCGTGTACTGTTGGCGCAGGCGCTTTTTGGAAATCCTGATATTCTTTTGCTTGACGAACCGACAAACAATCTTGATCTGGAATCAATTACATGGTTAGAAGAATTTCTTTACCGGTTTGAAAATACTGTTATTATAGTTTCTCATGACCGCCATTTTCTTAATAAAATATGTACACATATAGCTGATATTGATTATCAAAGAATTCAGCTTTACGTTGGCAATTACGATTTCTGGTATGAAGCAAGTCAACTATCATTATCACAAAAGAAAAATGAGAATAAAAAGAAAGAGGAAAAGATTACTGAACTGAAAGAATTTATTGCGCGGTTCAGTTCAAATGCATCAAAAGCTCGTCAAGCTACTTCACGAAAAAGATTGCTGGAAAATATAACCCTTGATGAGATACCGATTTCCTCAAGAAAGTTTCCATTCGTTAATTTTAAACCTGAGAGAGAATGCGGAAAAAATATTGTTTCTGTAGAAAATGTTAGCAAAATTATTGACGGAAACAAAGTGCTGACTAATTTTAGCCTTACAGTAAATCGAGGTGATAAGATTGCTTTTATTGGACCGAGTACTGTAGCAAAAACAACGTTATTTCAAATACTTGCAAAAGAGATAGAGCCTGATGAAGGAACAGTTACCTGGGGGGTGACCATCACTCCATCTTATTTCCCAAAAGAAAATAGTAATCATTTTGATAAAGACTTGTCTGTGCTTGATTGGTTATGTCAATTTACAAAATCAACAGATAGTACTTACATCAGAGGCTTTCTTGGGCGTATGCTTTTTTCCGGTGATGAATCCCTAAAAAATATTCAGGTCCTTTCAGGTGGTGAACGTGTACGGTGTATGCTTTCTAAAATGATGCTTTCTGGTGCAAATGTACTCATTCTTGATGAACCGACAAATCATCTTGACCTTGAGTCGATTACTGCACTTAATACGGGGCTTGTTGATTATCCGGAAGTGGTTTTGTTTACTTCGCATGATCACCAATTTGTAAATACTATCGCAAATCGTATTGTCGAAATTACCCCTTACGGTTTCATCGATAGAATGACAACCTTTGACGAATATATGCAGGATTCTGAAACTCAGAAAAAACGTGATGATTTGTATAAAGGACACAGCCGATTGATATTATAAAAAAATTACAAAGTGCAATCAGAGTAAAAACAAAAAAATATGAATAGATAGTTTCTCCGGAGTTAAGAACTGAGTGCACTGTTTATTGCTTGAGCTACTTGGGATGAAATAAACGGTTTCAGGATTTCTCCTGTAAATCCATTGTTCAATAATACCTGTTCCTCTTCATAATTCCTTGATCCCACTGAAAGCAGCATTTTTACCGAAATATTTATCTTCCTGATTCTTTCAAGGCACTCTCTTCCATTGCTATCTAAGGCAACTATATCAATAATTATCAAATCGACATTCTGTTCATTAATGATATTTAAAGCATCCTGGCAATTGTGTGAAATTGAAACTCTGTATCCAAGCCATGAAATAATTTCTACTGCTTCATCAAGTGCATGGCTTTCATCATCTATCAAAAGAATATGCCTGGCATTTTGTTGTTCCATAACTGTTTGTTTACAATTATTCTTATCTTTTCTTCCACATACCGGGATATAAATTGTAAATGTTGTACCTTTCCCTTCTTCACTCTTTACGTCAATATATCCTTGATGGCTTTTAACCGTACCATAAACACTGGCCAAACCTAAACCTGTTCCTTTAACAGAGTTTTTGGTTGTAAAAAAAGGTTCAAAAACGTGATGTAAAAGCTGTTTATCAATGCCTTTACCAGTATCAGAAACTTGAATTAAAATGTAAGAACCTGGTGTTACAGAGTAATCATGTTTTTTTGAAAATAGATCATCAATTAAATGATTAGATGTCTCAATTTTGATTGTTCCGCCATCAGGCATTGCTTCTTGTGAATTAAATAACAGATTTGTGATCGCACTATGAAATTGACTTACATCACCAATGATTACTGAGTTTTCCGCCATAAAATTAAATTCAAAGTTAAATCGTTTATCTAATGAGATGCGGAGTGAATCCTGGATTTCTGAGAGAATCGTATGAACATCGAATGCCAACATCTGCATCCTTTTTTTTCGGGAAAATATCAATAATTTACCGGTTAATTCGGATGCACGGCTTGCCGCTGAAATGATCATTTTGGTATACTTTGTTATTTTTTCATCACTATTATAAAGATTTTGAATTATATCTGCATACCCGGAAATAGCGCCAAGAATATTATTGAAATCATGTGCTATGCCACCTGCCAATTGACCTATAGCCTCCATTTTGTAAATAGCTCGATTCTGCTCTTCACGTTTCGCATTTTCCTTCTTTTCATTTTTCAAATCAGAAATGTCTTTTATGAGGATTAGCAAATCTGTTTTTTCACGGGAATCTGCTATCAAAAACAAACTGATTTCAGCCTCGAATAGATCGTTGTTCTTTTTTAACATCGTACATTCAATACTGTGCGTTATTTTTTCTTTTTTAACGACTTCGATCAGTTTCAGAAATTTTTCTCTATCAATTTGATTTAAAAAAGAATCAAGAGCATTTTGACCATTAGAGGATTCTTTTAAGTCAAAATAATCTGATGTACGTTTATTACTCATTACTATTTTTGCATCAGAATCAATGATTAGAATGAGCTCTGGCATCAAATCTAAAATAGCGTGGTATTTCTGTAAACATTTTGTCCTGTAAACAATTATTAAAATTGGTATTACAAGGAAAAACAAAGCGAAGAAAAGCAATATAGACAGAAACTTTTGAGAGCATAATAGAGATACAATGATCGAAATAATCAGCATGAAAAGTGGGATTATTGTAAAAAGAGTTTTATAAGGAGTGCGAAAATTCTGCATTGTGAAATCTGCTTCTTGATTATTGAAAAAAAGAATTATAAAGTCTACAATAAATAAGGAAGTAATACAAGAGAATACAATAGGATAGGATGAAACAAACCGTTGATTATAACAGGGGAGGGGTTTATGATTTAAAAGTAAATAGGAGCAGAAAATCAGCTATTTAATAGTAAATTCAATTCCTGTTCTTCTTTAGCGGTTTTTATTTGATAATTGATATTAGATAATTTAACTTTTGCATCAGTATAATCTGCAATGCCAGGAAGAATGTTTCTCATAAAGAAATTGATATGCTTTTTTTTGAATGATTCATCAGTATGAAATCGAAGCCGATTCAGTAATTCACCACGGAAAACATTTTCAAGCCCATATTCGAGTTGAATATCGCGCTCTAATTTCTGTAAAGATTTACTTACAAAAATTTTATAAGCATTCTGAAGTTCCTGTGGAGTAATTGGGTCTTCTAATATTATTGCTTCAAACGGATCATTACCTAACAGCGTTTTAATAGCCTCAATTTCTGTGCTGCAATCCTGGCTGAAATATTCTATGGCATCAGGAGATTCGGTACTTTTTACATATATATATACATACAGTTTCGCATCTTCTTTAGATATGTAGTTATCAGTGCAGTATGCATGAATTTTCATAGCAACGGTAAAGAATCTGTCTATAAAACTGCTCGTAGTCATCACAAACTCCAAAATGTGTATTTATAATACCTTATGTTAATCTGTATACATTCGGTAAAAATATACTTAATGTAAATTGCAAGTTTCACCTGTGTATATGCCGAATTTATTTCTATCCTTTAATATAAGAAAAAATTCGATCAGATATTACAAAAAAGAAGAACAATATAAATTCTTTATTGTAATTTTCAAATTTATACAACCCTAATTTAATGTAAATCAAATAATTGTGAAGAATACATTTCACTTATAACCTGTTCTGGTTTATTTTTTAAACAAATGTTAGTTCTGGGCAGGCAAAATTATGAAAATAGACCGTTTGTTATCAATAATAGTAATGCTTATCAATAGACCTTTGATTACAGCACGTGACCTTAGCTTGAGATATGGTGTCACAATAAGAACAATATACCGTGATATCCAGGCAATTGCAGCAGCTGGAATTCCGGTGATATCTTATCAGGGAAAAAAAGGCGGGTTCTGTCTTTCTGATAATTATAGGATTGATAGACAACTACTTAGTATAAATGATATGACTGCGATTCTCCTGGCACTTAAAGGAATTAGTACAACTTTTAAAAATGAAGATGTAAATGAGGCAATCGAAAAAATTGAAAGCCTTGTTCCGGAAGACAAAAAGGATTACGTTCAGCAGCAATTTGAAAATGTACTTATTGATCTTTCAGGATGGAGTGAATCTCCTGATCGAAAAAAAAACTTACAACTGACTAATCGGGCACTATCTCAGAGAAAACTCTTGTATTTTACATACCGTAATCTGATGGGTGAAGAATCTAAAAGACTCATTGAACCAATGACTTTAATCTTAAAAATGAATATTTGGTATGTATATGGTTTCTGTAGAGATAAAAATGATTACCGCTTGTTTCGCCTATCGAGAATGTCTCATTGCGAAATTAATGATCAGACATTTATACGGAAAAATAAAGTTTATAACGAATCAGATTTTTTTCAAAACTATTCTAAAAACGCCATTCCAATCAAGATAAGATTTGCCCCACAAGCAAAAAACAAGATTGAAGAATTTTTCTATGGCTCAGTTGAATCCATTTCTGATGATGGTTTCATTACTGTAGTGGCTCATTATCCAGAAGACGAGTGGGTTTATTCAATGTTATTAAGTTACGGAAATGATGTTGAGGTTATTTCACCACTTCATTTACGGGAAAAAATTATAAGCCGAATTGAATCAACTCTTCAGTTGTATAAACAAATGAAATAATAGCAATGGACTTTTCATAAGCACCTTGACAATTAAACGTTACAAAACTTTATCAAAAATCATCTTTCTCAGAAATGTTTTTCTATAAATACTGTAATTTTCAATAGAATAATAAGTCCTGGACTTTTCATCTGAAAATACACTCTATCCGAATTACTATATATGTGCAATTTGCTGAATAAAAATCAAATAAGGGGAAAGCACTCCAAATAATACTAAAAATTCCAGAATGTATAATTTGTTACTTTTTTTAATTTTTTTGCAAAAGATCAGTACCATAGATATTTACATGGAATTATATTGTATTTAAATATTAAAGATAATTCATTGATAAGCCGCACATTGATGCCGCCTTATCAGTATGTACGCCATTTACAATTTTAAAAGGCCTGCTGATTAAGATTAGCACCTTTTTTGGCCACAAATGACAAATACTCCTGCATAGGTGAAATTAATCAATAGTTTTTCATATACTCTCGATTATAAAATGAGATTAAAGAAGGAGGAAAAATGAGAAAAGCTGCGCTAATCTTATTTGTAGTGACTTTTTTTTCTGTAATCGTTTTCGCTCAGGAACAGCATCAGAAAAAGGTCTTTTTTGATACTAAAAACAAGAAAGTATACTGGCCAGTTGCAAAGAAATTCTTTGTTAAATTATCTGAATCACCTGATTCCTCATCCCCAACTTACCTCCTTAGTTCAAAAGATAGTTCAAAAGGATTTCAATTGCACGTTTCCGGAATTCATGCTCTGCAGTGGATTGATACATATAAAGGAGACACAAACTTATTAAATTTTACTGCTGATGGTGAAAGACCAAGATGTCGAATCAGCCTAAAAGGAACCAAATTCGTTTCTAATGGGAAAGATTTTTACGGGCGTGGTTTGATCGCTTTGTTTTCTGCAAACGACAAGTATAGCGGCGTTGAAAACATATATGTATCTATCGATAGCGGCAAATTTACCATCGTAAAGGATACATTGCCTTTTAATGATGGAAAACAGTACCTTGTTAGATATTATGCAGTTGACAATGTCGGGAATATCAGTAATGTTCAGGCTGTTTCATTTAATGTTGATTTGTCTTCTCCTGTGACTAAATCATTTGTTAACGGAACAGAACTTCTGCCCGAAATGATTTTAAGCAAAAATCAAGTATTGACATTTAAGGCTTTAGATTCACTTTCCGGTGTGAAAGAAATCTGGTATAGTTTTGACCAAAACGAACGCTTTAATAAAGGCAACTACCCTGTATATCTCACACGATTGAAAGATGGTGATCATACAGTGTCCTTCTATTCGGTTGATAATGTTGGCGTCGCCGAGAAACAACGTTCGATCCAATTTTCAATTGATAATACTGTTCCTGTTGCAAATTTATTATTTGACGGTGATTATTTCAGTTCAAAAAATGGAATCGATTATATATCGAAAAGAACTGTGCTTAAAATCAACGCAACTGATAATAAAAGTGGTTTGGAAAAAATCGAATATTCTCTATCTTATGGAAAATTTTCTAACTACCAGGAACCTTTTTCACTATCATCTCCCAGCGGTAAGATATCTGTAGGAATCAGAGCTATTGACAAAAAGGGGAATGTGTGCCCTGTAAAATACTTTAATACCATTTTGGATATTACAGCGCCTCAAAGCAAATACACCATATCAGGACCAGTATTTAAGAATTATAGTACAATATTTATAAATTCACAAAGTAAAATAGCAATAGATGCTCTGGATAATTTATCAGGAGTAAAAGAAATATATTATTCCATTAGTAATTCTAATTCAACAAAGTATTCAGAGCCTTTTTCAATTCATGAAGATGGCAGATATTTAATAAAATTTAAAGCTGTAGACAATGTAAACAATAGTGAAGATACGCAGAATGTTGTAGTATTAGTCGATAATACGCCTCCAAAGATCATTGAAACTTTCAGTGTGGCTAACTTATCTGAAGGCGAAAACAAAGTATCTGTCAAAATTCCACTTTCTACATCTCTGTTTCTCGCTGCAACCGATAACGCAACTGGTGTAAGTGGAATCTGGTATTCTTTCGATAATAAAAAAGAACAACCCTATGTTGGGCCAATAGTATTTGATAAAAAAGGTTCCTTTAATTTCAATATAAAGTGTACGGACAACCTGGGGAATGCAGCTGAAAAGAGTATTTCTGTAGAAGTAATCGAATAAGAGTCAAATTACCTAAAATAGGGTTCGGCTGAAATGTTTGAACCCTATTTTTTTTGATTAAAAAATTATATGCAAAATAATAAAAAAATTCAAATTCAGTATCCATGTGAATGGATCTATAAAGTAATTGGATCTGATCTAAAACAGTTGAAAGATGCTGTTTTTTCCATAATCCATCCCAAAAAATTCTCAATAGAGGAATCCCGTGAGAGTCAGACTGGTAAATATTTAAGCCTGAATGTGAAAGTCATTGTTTCAAATGAGCAAGAAAGAACGACTTACTATGCTAATTTAGGTAAAAACAAGCATATAAAAATAGTATTATAATTGATACTTCAGAAGCACGGGTCATTATCAAGGTAAAAGAAAATAGTTTAGCATAATTAAAAAAAGTACAGAATTAAAGGGTTTGTACCAAGGCTCAATAATGAAAGCTTTAATTTTTATGCAAAACATATAACACCAATGGCAGAAAATTCTGTTTTTTACATTACATTTTTACTAAACTGCCTTTTCAAGACTCTGCATTTGCACTGATTTTACCGGCAGCCGTTCAATTCATTACATTGACAATCTTAGGTCTCTTCATTGGTTCTTATTGCCCTTCAAAATAGTTACTTTAATAGTACTCGTATTTTCATCATATCCGGTTTTTCTTTTATCTGAATACAGCTGGCCAATACAGGCATTTCCCGATGTATAAAGATAATTGCCTATTTGTTACCGCAAACATCATATTATCAGGCGTACACCATTATTGCCCAGCAAGGTGGTTCGTTTAGTGATATCACTTTATATTTAATTCGCATTGTGTTATTCTCATTATTGTTTATATAGCTTTAATTTTACGACTACTTTTTTTAAGAAATTACCAATCTCCTTACAATGTAGATTGAACACTTTTATAAAAGTATAATACTTTAAAATCCAGAACGTATATTAACACTCATTTTTAAAAGTCATTAAAATTTCAAATCGAATTCATTAAGAAAGTAAAGAGAATCATGCCATTACGAAAACAACTACCTAAAAAAGTAGCAGGAACAAGTGTAAAATGTCCCTGGTGCGGGGCAAGAAGTTATAAAAATGCAGAAAAACTGAATATTTTAGAGAAGATCAGATATATTGGATGTAGAGTGTGGATATGTCTTAAATGCAATAAAAAATGGGCAGGCTAAAAGAAATTTTAATGTGGATCAAATCGAGATCTGATCCACATTAAAAATTAACAGCTTTTATTAATATTCATCCATCCCAGCTCCAGGCATTCCACCTGGAACCTTTTCTTTTTTCTCAGATTTTTCTGAAATAATGCATTCAGTTGTCAGGATAAGTCCTGCGATACTTGACGCGTTTTCAAGAGCTGTGCGTGTGACTTTTGTCGGATCAATAACACCTGCAGCCATAAGGTCCTCATAAGTATCTGAGAAAGCATTATATCCAAAAGATCCTTTATTCTTTTTAACTTCATTTGCAATAACAGAAGCTTCTTTTCCCGCATTGGCAGCGATCAAACGAAGGGGCTCTTCACAGGCCCTGCGAATAATATCAAGCCCAATCGCTTCATCTCCTTGGAGTTTTATATTGTCAAGAGCTGTAGTAGCTCTAATAAGAGCAACTCCACCACCAGGTACAACACCTTCTTCAACTGCAGCGCGGGTGGCATGGAGAGCATCTTCAACGCGAGCCTTTTTCTCTTTCATCTCAGTTTCGGTAGCAGCACCGATTTTTAATACCGCAACGCCACCTGCTAATTTTGCCAATCTTTCCTGAAGTTTTTCACGGTCATAATCAGAGGTAGTTTCTTCGATCTGTTTACGAATCTGATTAACACGGCCTTTGATATCGGCGTTACTGCCTGCACCTTCAATAATGGTAGTATTGTCTTTGTTGATAACAACTCTCTTGGCTTTACCAAGGCTATCAATCGTTGTGTTTTCAAGTTTGAATCCAGCTTCTTCACTTATCACAATACCGCCTGTCAGTACAGCAATATCTTCAAGCATTGCTTTACGGCGATCGCCAAAGCCGGGGGCCTTAACAGCTGCGATCTTAAGAGTCCCGCGAAGTTTATTTACAACAAGAGTAGCAAGTGCTTCACCTTCCACTTCTTCTGCAATTATCAAGAAACACTTTCCCATTTGTGCTGTTTTTTCAAGCAGAGGGAGAAGGTCTTTCATTACGCTTATTTTTTTGTCATATATAAGAATAACTGGTTCATCAAGAACACATTCCATATTTTCAGAATTAGTTACAAAATATGGAGAAAGGTATCCACGGTCAAATTGCATACCTTCTACGACCTCAAGGGTTGTATCCATGCTTTTGGCTTCTTCAACGGTAATTACTCCATCTTTGCCAACTTTTTCCATTGCATCAGCTAACAGATCTCCGATTGTTTGGTCGTTATTAGCACTGATTGCCCCAACCTGAGCAATTTCCTTTTTGCCACTTACTGGACGTGAATCCTTTTTAAGTTGATCAATAATGGCCTTTACAGATTTATCCAGCCCTCGTTTAATTGCCATTGGATCGCTGCCAGCGGTAACATTTTTTATTCCAAGGTGAGCAATAATCTGTGCAAGGACCGTAGCAGTAGTCGTCCCATCACCAGCAATATCAGAAGTCTTCGATGCTACTTCTTTTACTAGTTTAGCACCCATGTTCTCAAATTTATCATCAAGTTCCACTTCTTTTGCAACACTCACACCGTCCTTTGTTACCGTAGGGGCTCCCCAGCTTTTCTCAAGTACTACATTTCTTCCTTTGGGACCCAATGTGACTTTAACAGCATTAGCAAGTATATCAACTCCATTCAGGAGCTTTTCTCTAGCTGTAATATCGAATGAAAGCACTTTTGCTGGCATAAATTGATCTCTCCTTTTGCAAATTTTTATATGTGTTCATTGAGAAATTTTATGAATTGTATTAATGAAGAGATTAGATGACTGCTAAAACATCGCTTTCTCTTATAATCAGGTAATCTTCACCATCAATCGCAATTTCAGTCCCTGAATATTTTCCATAGAGGACTTTATCACCTTTTTTTAATGAAATCTCAATTTTTTGCCCTTTATCGCTTATTTTTCCTGGACCTGTGGCGATTACTTCACCTTTTTGAGGCTTTTCTTTTGCGGCATCGGGAATAATTATTCCACCCGAAGTTTTTGTCTCTGCTTCCATAGGTTTGAGAAGAATTCGATCTTCTAACGGTTTGACATTCATAAGATTACCTCCAGTTAAATGTATGAAGTGAAAAAAATAATAATTTGTTTTTTTGCTCTGAAAAGCAATTCGTGTGCCTGTTGAATTATCCATGTATTACAATTAATTGACACAATTTTTTTTGATCATCTTTAGAATATGTTTCACTTCTGATGTATCGAAATGAAACGCTATCTCTTTTTTAAACAAATATCGAACTATGAAGAAACGTAGTTAAATTTTGAGAGATTGTAAAAGAATCAATTCACATAAGTATGAGAGAAACCGAAAAAGAGAGAAACCTAATGAATACTATAAACTCACATTCTAATGACTAATTTTAGTCCTTCAAGTAAACATCCTGTAAACTATAAAAGATAATTAATTCTTACTCGGGAAAATTCCTGTTTCCAAAAATAGGGGAGACCAATATTATATTTTTAGGCTATTTAGTAAAAATTAATTAATTTCTGTTTAAAATAGATAAAATTCGGAGCAAAGCGGAGTAGAAATAGATAAATGCGAACAGATGATTTTGATTATTATTTACCTGAGGAGCTTATTGCACAATTTCCTCTTTCAGAGCGAGATCAATGCAAGCTTTTGTATATAAATAAACAGAATGAAGAGATTGCTCACCTTGTATTTGACAGAATAAAATCTTTGTTAAAACCCGGTGACCGATTAGTTTATAATAACACGCGTGTTATTCCTGCGCGACTGTTTGGAAGAAAGGAAAATGGAGTTTCTATCGAATTCCTTTTCACAGAGAAAGTTGATGATTTTACCTGGAAAGCGATTGCCAAACCTGCTAAACGTTTGAAAGTGGGCACTGTCATTCATATTAATGGATGTGAAAAATCAAAAATGCTTATTGAGAAAGTTTTTCATGATGGTGGGCGTTTAGTGCGGGTTGTTGATCAATCAGAGCAATTGACTATTGAAGCAATGCTTGAGCAATACGGTCATTTACCGCTGCCTCCCTACATAAATCGTGAAGATAATGAGAATGATCGAGAGAATTATCAGACTGTCTTTGCAGACAAAAAGGGGGCTATTGCATGTCCTACCGCAGGCCTCCATTTTACTGAGTTGTTAATTAATGACCTTAAATCAATGGGTGTTGATATCAGCTATGTAACTTTGCATGTGGGAATTGGAACTTTTCGTCCTGTCAAAGTTGATGACCCCAGTAATCATGATATTCATGAAGAATACTTATGAACTATCTTCTGATTCTGCAAATGAAATAATGGCAACAAAAGCAAATGGTGGAAGAGTAATTGCAGTTGGTACAACAGTGGTTAGGGTCTTGGAACATTGCGCTAATCTTAATAGTAGTAAATTATGCGGATCATCAGGGAAAACAAAACTAATGATCTTACCTCCATACAAGTTCAAGATAATAGATGGATTAATTACCAATTTTCATTTACCCAAATCGACTCTTCTTATGTTAGTCAGTGCATTTGTTGGCCGAGAATTGCTATTGACAGCATATCAAGAAGCGATAAATGAAAAATATCGTTTTTTTAGCTATGGAGATGCTATGATAATTTTGTGATGTGATTCCTTGACTTTAAAATTTCACAGATTGTATCTTTTCAGTATTATTATTCTATTTGAAATCTCTGGTAAGCCCGTATTCTATACGGGCTTCATTTTTTTTTACACTTTTTTCCGGTAGGGGTGTGTAACATGACTTCATTTAACGTCATGAAAGGATCTTTAGAAAGTGCTTCCTGGCAGGATTATCGGGCATCTAATACAAGTATGATTGTATTCTATGCGAGTGATCCGATTTCTGAAATTCCAATTCGTGAAATTCCTGAAGAAATTCCTTCTGAAATTACACCAGAACCCAATTACGAAACGGGGACCTACGGTTTTTTTGGGTGTAGCAAAAGTAAAATACGAAATGCTTTTTTTAAATCCAAAATAAGATATCTTCTCTTTATGACTAAATACGCCGGAGCGAATTCTGATTTTAAAGACAAATACTTCATTACAGGGTATTATCGTGTGACAAAAGTAGCGGATGTTAAAAGAGTTCATATTCGCAATCTTGCAGATTACTCTTGTCTTGATGAAGATGTATGCTATGCAATGAGGTCAGAGCTGGTACGGTTTGTAAACATTGAAGATGCATTTGAAATTACTGATAAGGTCCTCAAGTCCTGGGACTATAAAGCTCGTATTACCAGACAAACACGTATTGTTCTGAATGAAGAACAAACTTCAAACGTTATTGAATATCTCGATTCTAAAGAAAATAAATTACAAGAATATATTGCAGAAACAGAGCGGCTTCAGCCACATGAAATTGAAGATGATGAAAATGAAGAATGATTCGAAACTGTAATAACATTTCGTTTTGTCATTTCTAAAATGTCATTATTCTTCAATATTAAAGTTCTGTTTATATACAAAATAAAATTACATTTGTGGGAGGAGTTTTTAACCACAAATGTAAACTGCTTTTTCCTTATTAATGAGCGAATAGAGGGCTCATCCTACTCTTGAAAATGACTCTCAGGATGATATTAATTGACTTCAGTACAGTCAAGATGTCTTTTTAAAAAAAACAAAGCCTTTGTCAAATTGTACTATTGTAATGTCTGTTTTTCTAAAATCTTATCAGCAGGCTCTGGTCGGGCATTTTTATCAGATTCATCTGAGTGCCTGTTATCTTTCAGAAAAGTATGGGCAATCCTAAATGTATAATGATTAATTCTTTGTATTTCTTCAAGTAAATCTTTATGAATGGATGTCGTTTGGAGCGATTCTTTCTTTCCCATGTAGAGCCTTTTCATGTGGTTCTCAAATAATTGCCCGAATAGAGTTTTGAATTCAGCTTTTTTATTTATAATATTTTGAAAAAGGTTATCATCATTAGCTGAGAATGCATTTATCAATTCTTCAAAATTCATTATAGTTTTCAAATAAAAATCAGCAATTTCAGCTTTACCTTCAGGTGACAGAAAAATTTTGTTTGATTCTATTTTTTTAAGGAGATAAGAGATACTTTTTGAAACTGTATCACCGACATGCTCAAGATCCGCAGTAATCATTATCAATCTGTAAACTTGCGATGTTTGTTCTATGTCTAATTCTTGTCTTGACATGCGTGTCAGATAGTCAATTATTTTTTCGTATAGAAAATCCACTTCATCGTCGAGGTCATCAATAACCGGAATTTCTTTTGTACTGAATGTCTTAATCATAGTATGACTTTTTTTTAGCATTTCTTCTACCTGCTCACCCATGCGGTTAACCTCTTTAGTTGACTGAGACAGGGCAAGACCTGGCAAATTAATTTGCTCATCAGATAAATATCTCAATTGATAACGCGATTGCAAATTTTTCGATGGCTTTATCAAAAAAAGTATGAATTGTTCAAAATAGTGCAAAAAAGGAAGAAATAGAAAAGAGATAATAAAATTAAAGAGCATGTGCAAGCTTGCAATCTGCAGAGGTGTTGAAACACTATTTAAAGGTCCTGCAAATTGAATTAAATTGGAAAATGGGAAAACAACTGCAATTCCAATGAATTTGAAGAAAAAGTGAGCCCATGCGACTCTTGTTCCTTCAAGCTCTGCACGAACAGTGGTAATTAATGCCGTTGCGCAAGTACCCAGATTTGCACCGAGAACAATAGGAAAAAGCTGTGAAAGAGAAAGCGAGTATCCATTAATGTCCTGATAGCTTTGAGCAAGTGTAATAACAATCGCAAGAGTTGCTGCACTGCTGTGGATGAGCGCAGTGATAATTGTTCCGGCAAATAGACCATACCAGCTATTGTTAAAACTCGATGAAATCATTTTTTGACAGTACGGCTCTGTTTGCAAAAAAGAAACAGAATCTGCCATCATATGCATACCAAAAAAAATAAACCCTAAAGAAAATAAAAGTTTGCCGGATCCTGATACTTTCTTTGAATTTGAAATAAGGGATATTAGATAACCAAATGCTATTAAAAATGGTGCAATTTGATAGAATTTAAAAGCGAATAAAGAAACGGTAATCGTGGTGGCCAGATCTGAGCCTAAGATCATGCCCAAAGATTGACCAAGTGTCATAAGTTGTGCACTAGCCAGTCCAACAAGCATAACAGTGGTCGCCGAAGAGGATTGTGTGATCAATGTAATTGAAAATCCAGCGAAATAGGCACTTATTCGATGTCGGGTAATCAAGGTAATAATTTTTTGAAGCTGAGAACCACCAATTTGTTTAAGATTCTTTTCACCTTGCTGCATTCCATAAAGAAAGATGGCTAATCCAGCACATAGATTGAAAAAATCTAAGATCGAAAATGATTGCATAGTTTTACCTTGGTAAAATTCAATTTTACTTATTAATTATGTCATTAATATCCGTTTCGGGCAAATATATAAGAGGTTTTTAAATGGATGCAAATAGATGATTAGAATTATTATACAAGAAGAGCTACTCAAAAAGAGCAGCTCAAAGAAAAGACTTTTTTAAAGAATTTTAGGTTATCACAGCTTAATTACTCGTTGTGCGCGGCTTTCAATTTTCTTCTTAGCAATTACACCTAAATCCAGCGGAATCTCATGAACATCAGTTCTTTCTACATAGAAAACACTTCTTTCCTGCGGATCAATGCTCGCCAGATAAACACCATCGTTATCAAGCTCGACAGTTATCTTTTTTTCAACCCCATTCTGAGTAGACGTAATTACATGTGTGCCTCTCTTCAGAAGACGAATCGCCCAATATTCTTCAACTGGAGTTGATTCATGATTAGAAACTGTACCCAAATCAATTTCCGAAGCTAATTCATATGAATGATATGTGCTGACAACTATTAGCATTTTTGTTTTAAGATACCAATCGTGCCCACTGTAATAAACTTTTGAAAACATATAGGCGTAATCGCTGTATCCATCTCCATTAAAATCAGCAGAAACATACGATGGAAGATTACGGGGATCGTATTCAGAGTAATCTGGATACAAGGTATATCCATACCGACTGATAGGAGGCATGCTGTATCCATCTACATGTTCATCAATTATATACTCAACCTCTTCAGGGATATAAACATACTCTTCTTCGACTTCAACCTCTTCATCACTATATTCATAAAGAAACTCGCATCCTGAAAACAATGATAGTAATGATATTGATAAGATTACAATGAAAATTCTGTTCATGATCAATTCCTTTATTATTAAAAAAATGTTTACTAATTGCGATTTCTTTCTGTTACGCGGATTGGTTGCGGATTTCTTTTGTGTTCTACTCGTCCATAGTTATTATGCGAAGGTCTGTTATATTCACAAGAGCCGTGTGATCTCTTTTCAAATCTTTGGTGATTGGGCCTTGAACAATCTTGCTTTGGAGAGTGAGTATACCGTTCATGATGATAGACTTTCACTGGAGCTTGGTGAATATGATGATCGCGGTACACTGGTTGATGACCATAATGGTAAATATGCCGGTGCTCAACTCTGCTGTACTCTCTTCTCCATTGGGGGGCGGGGGATCTGTGGTGGTAGTATTTGTGTACATGATGAATATTACAGGAGTTATGGCAATAATGGTCTTTTATCACCCAGGGGCCAAAAACCCAGGCACCAGTTAAAGGGAAAAAATTAACTTGACGAAACTGCAAGGCATTGTTTCCGTTGGAGGAGCTCCACTGATATTCAAGACTCATTCTTGAATTGCCATTATATTCATCACCTTCAAACCATTGTTCTTCTTCGGGATTGTTGCCGTTATGAACAGATGTATATCCAGTCGCATTGAAATTAATTTGAACATCTGCAAAGAGAGTTGCTGGTAGAATGATGGCAGCGAATGCGATAATAACTTTTTTCATTTTATCTCCTTTTTAGCATTTTGAATCATATTAGATATCTGTTATATAGACGTATTCTGGTAAAAAAAACGCTCATGTGTTTTGCATTGCTTGATTCAATAATGGAAAAAAGGATATCAATCATTTTGCTTACAAAAAAAGGCTTATAGAAAATGATCGACGGAAACTTTGGATCAAAGGAAAGAATAAATTATTTAATGCTTTGAAATAAAAAAAGCAGACGCTAATCTGGTCTGCTTTTTTTTTAAGAAATTAGGCTGCTTTTTCCCATACACGGACATCTATTGCATAGGAGATATAACGTAAATGTTCAAGCTCATCTCTATTATGTATATCAAGAAGAGAGCGGATTTCCACAGGAAATTCTTTGGTAACAGATTGATCGTATGCTTTATTAATTACCTCTTCTCCAGACTTGAGGACCCGCAAAGCATTTTCTGAGTTAAAAAGCTGCTCTAACATAACACCACCAGTAAGGAATAAGCCTTTAAGATCAATATCTCTCTTGGGTGGAGTTCCACCAAGATCTCTGATAACTGCCTCCAAAGCATTGACATGTTTAAAATGATCATTTTTGAATTTGACCAGGTGATCTTTGATATCACTATCAGGAATCTTTTCAATTACTTTTTCATAAGTTCTGATTGCATCCACATCAATTTTCATCAAGGATGATAATTTTTCGATTACTTCCGAATTATTCATATAAACCCCTCCATAGAAGTTGCCCCTTACTGCCGATGTTATTATCTTTAGCTTTACCTCACAAATTTCCGCTCGTGGTGAATTTGTCGAATCACTATGTCAGTCCTTCACAAATGGTTTACATTGGAGGAGAACTTTATAACTTCGGTAAATTCAGTGCAAACGGCTTGCCTAAATTAACAACATCACTTCATTACTATACTATAGAGGATAGTTTTGCTAAAAATATGCCAGTCTGACTATAAGCTTTTTTATAGTCAAAAAAATTTACAAATGAATGAATAGTATGTCAGGATCGATCAGCGTATAAACTTATAGTAAAACCTGCCAATAAAAGAGCTGCTTTCTGATATTTTGTTGACAATGTATAGCCGCAAAATTATTCTAACCATTCTCTTTTTCGAGAAATTTAAATATCTGTTAAACAAAAAATTAAATAGTTTGAAAAAATTAAGATAATTATGAAAAATGATTTATTTTCAATTTCTCTCATTAAGGATTAAGAAGTGTTCGAAAGATTTCTGATTACTGGGGTAACATCAATTCACGGCTATCCGATTTACAAGTATTTATCAAAGATATATCCATCATCACAGATTCTGGCAATCCGTTCTCCGAAAATGAAAGTGCCTTCAAATGATAATGTTATTCCTCTATGTATCACCAATGAGGATACTTTAAAAAAAATTGGAGCCGATTTCTTACCTACACACATAATTCATTGCGCCGGTGTGTGCGATCTTGATGTGTGCGAAGAGCGTCCTGAGTGGGCTTACGCTATGAATACAACAGGCAGTCAAAAAATAGCTGAATTATTTGAGAAGAAATCAAAAATAATCTATATGAGCTCTGATCTTGTATTTTCAGGTAAGCATAATTTAAAAAATGGTTATACAGAAGAATGCATCCCGGATCCAGTTAGTGTTGCTGGTAAGTCAATTGCCGCAGCTGAACATGAAATTCAGAAATGTACGAATCATACAATACTCCGACTTGGACTTCCCATTGGAGATTCAGTAACAGGAGATAAAGGTGCGATAGATTTTATTGATAGCCGATTAAAAAAAAATCTTTCTGTAACACTATTTCATGATGAATGGCGCAGCTGCATTTCGTGCGAAGATATATTTCGAGCAACATTAGAAATCATTCAAAATGATCTTAGAGGAGTTTATCATCTGGGTGGGCCGCAAAAATTTAGTTTATTCGATATCGGGGCTTGGGTTTTGAAGAGAAATGCTTACGACGATAGATGTTTAAGAGGAATTCTGCGATCACAGGAGAAAAATGGCCCCCCAAGAATGGGGGATGTTTCATTAAATTCAACCAAACTGCAGAAGTTTTTGAGTTTTCAAATAAGTAATCCACTGCAAAGTTGAAGAGGTAATTATTAATCAATAATCACTATGCTTTTTTCAATAATTTTTCCCGTTCAAAATGAAGGATAGGATCGCATTTCCCTGGATACTTCTCAGTTACCTTGTCAGTGCATCCGCCGGGAGTAAGATTATCGCAGGATTGGCAAACATTTTTAAACCATTCATCAGTAATTCCTGCTGGTTTACTTCCACCTTTTCCTGGAGCTCCACCTACAGAATCCAGCTTTTTAATAATTCCCTGGGCGATTGTTGCTATTTGTTGAACCTGTTGCTGAGATGCCTGACGAGCTATAAACTGTACATATAAAGAGAGCGCTTCTTCGATAAGACCTTTTTCTTCGTTTGTCAATGCCATTCGTGTTCTCCTGTTTAATATTAAATTTAAAATATATTTTTACTCATATAGGTTTATAGAATTTTTCCAAATCTATTTTTCGGTCCGGAAGTATTTTTATTGTAGAAAGAAAACAACAGGATAAAAAAAGGAAATATTGACAAATGGCCGCATCGTTAAAATACTTATTGATCTATGTTATCTATTTAATACCGAAAAACGATCTGCCTTTTACCTTAACATGGATTTGAGATGGCATTGATTACTTTTATTTGTACCGGCAATATTTGTCGAAGTCCAATGGCAGAGGGAATTCTAAAAAAAAGCTGAATGATTTAAAAAGATCCGATATAGCTATATCCTCTATGGGTATACATGGTCTTGAAGGGCATCCTGCATCAGATTATGCTATTGACATTTGCAAAATTGAGGGCATTGATTTATCAATGCACAGTTCGCGTCCTTTAATACCAGAAGAACTGGTTAAATGCGACCTGGTATTTACTATGGAAATTCTGCACAATGAATTTATTCTTACCTATTTCCCGAGAATTAAAGATAAGACTTTTCTTTTAGGCGCGTGGCCTCAACCGGGAACAAAAAAGAACAATATTGAAGATCCTATTGGAGGATCAATTAATAAATATCGGAAATCTTTTAAGGAGATTAGCTTTCATATTGAAAGAATTTTGCCTTTGCTTTTAGTGCGTTTTCCGAAAAACTTGCAGGCAGAGGAGTAATCAGATAAGACTCCAACCACCATCAACACGTAATACCTGTCCGGTTATATACTCATTTTGCACTAAAAACGAGTACGCACTGGTGAGAGATTGCAGATTTCCAGTTGAACGGAGAGGTATTTTTTCGGATAGAGTGGCAAAATAAGCTTCTTTCCCTTTGGAAGAAAGCATCGCTCCTGGTGCAATTGCATTAACTCTTATTTTAGGTGCGTAGAGGATCGCCTGCTGACGAGTAATTTCTTCCAGAAACAATTTTGAAATTCTATAATTCTGATATGTTAAATTTGGGTGATGAATATTTGCATCTGTAATATTAATGATCCATCCTGAGCCAACCAATTTGTAATATGCATTACTTAATTGCAATGGAGCGACAGTGTTGATCGAGAGCATATTTAAAAAATGATCTGGCTGGGATAAATTCCCTGTGGAAAACTGGGAAGCATTATTTATAAGGCCGACAATTTCGATGTTTAAAGAGAGCGCTTTTTTAATAATGCATTCTGGTGATTGCTCCAGATCTTGCTGTATGAAATGTACCCTATCTGGAAATTTCTTTAAGAGTTGCTCAGAATCACCTTTTGAAGATCGGTAATGCAGGAGTACAGAATAGCCCATAGATAATGAGGTTTGCGCAAAGGCAAAACCTAAACGTTTTGTTCCGGCAGTTATTATAATTGTTTTTGTATTGTTCTCCATTATTAAAAAAATAGTTTCCAAACAATTGAGTGCAGCAGAAAAAGTAACTTTTTAAATAAAACAATTATACAACTGTGTTACCAACTAGTATACAAAAGTTATCTTTAATTGTAGAATATATTTATATAAACTAAGGATTTATAAAAGGATCGGTGAATTTTGTATATTAAAAAATGTTTACTCGATATAAAAAACAATTATGTAGTTGATGGTTTGTCTATTGGGAGCCTCATCGCAGAATCAGGGAAAAATTGCCTTTGGAACGAAAGGTCTGATGAAGCATTTGATGCAATAGTTATTCATTACATAAGCGCAATAGAAACTAACCCTCAGGCTCCCTATGAGATAGGAAAAATTCTTAAAATTTTCTGTGACTATGGTGTAAGTAGTCACTTTGTGATAAATCGAGATGGAGATATCTTCCAGACAGTGCCTGTAGAGAGAAGGGCCTGGCATTGCGGTGGAAGTATTATGCCATCTCCGGATAATCGAAAAAATGTCAATGATTTTTCAATAGGTATAGAGCTGACAGCAACTGCGGATAGCGGATTTACTGCATCACAATATGATGCGTTATCTGACTTATCAATATACCTTGAGAAAACATATAACAAGCAGTTTACCTATGTCGGACACGAAGATATTGCAGGCAGACAAGCAAACGAATTAGGGTTACGCAAAGATATAAAAATTGATCCTGGTGTTTTATTTAATTGGGAATTATTCAAGCAAAAGCTTAATTCATTACGGCAGTACTGTGTCTGTTAATTTGAGGTACAAAGTACCATTTTTGAATAGTAAATATTTTTTTTAAACGCTTTAGTAAAAAACTTCACCTCTAATATTGAATATTTGCTCTATTATAAGGATAAAAATCAATAGATGCAAATAAAGGAGAAAGTAAATGATCGGTAAGACAATCAAAAAAACAATCTTTTCAGTACTTTTCCTTTTTTACTGGCCAATGGCTGTCTTTGCAGATGGTACTTTTGACAAGCTGTTTTCTGAGGGAAAATATAAAGATGCTCTGGATTATGCAGATGAGAAGATTGCGATTACTGATCGTGATGCTAAAACATGGGTGAAAATTGCAAAAGCAAATATTCAAACTGGAATGAATGAAAAAGCTTTAGCATGTTTTCTCGTTTCATGGCGTTTGAACCCTCAGGATTACGAATCGCTTTTAGGTTGTGCAACAGTTTACAATAATCTGAAACAACCGGAAGAAGCTATAAATATGGCCAAAAAAGCCCTGGAAGTAAACTTTGCAGCTGAAGCAAGCTGGGAATATGCAAAAGCGTGTATTGCTTTAAACCGCTCTACAGAAGCGAAGACAGCTCTTGAAAAGGTAATTCAGTCAGACCCCGCAAATTCAATTGCAAACAAGGAATTAGGAACGATTTATTATAATGATAAATCTTACACAAAGGCACTACCTTTACTAAAGAAAACATACTCAAGTAAATCAGATGAGGCTTTGGCTTTCAAAATAGGCAAATGTTTTCATGAAGCAGGTTCTCTTGACTCAGCACTTTCTTATTTAAAATATGCAGTTAACAAAAATGATAAAGGTGAGTACCATGCAGAACTTGGTCGCGTATATTTTGATAAAAAAGATTATAGCAATTCATTAAATTCATTTTCCAAAGCTTTTTTAAATGAACTATCAATGAAAGACTTGTATTGTTATGCTGTTTCCAAAGAATCACAACAAGGATTATCGGATGCGATTGATTTATATAAATTAGTTGTTAACAATAAGGATAAAAACAGTACTGTAGAAGTTTTACGTTCATACGAAAAAATCGCTAGAAACGAGATCAGTAATAAACGATATGAAAGCGCTTTAAATAATCTATCAGTAATTTCTGAAAATGATTCAAAGGCTACTATTGTAACTGATCTTTACTTGCTAGTTGCCGATGTGTACAGTGCAAATAATGATTTGAAAAGGGCAATTTCGAGTTTAGAAAATGCTATTACCCTAAATAAACGCAATGTCGAAGCTTACGCTAAGCTTGCGGAGCTTTATGAGCGCTCTGGTCTTACAGATAAGGCAAAACAAACATTTGAAACCATGATTGCACTAAGTCCGAATGATCCGGAAATTTACCTGAATCTTGGCAAATACAATCTCAAAGCTAAAAAGTATTCAGATGCGTTAACAATGTATGATAAAAGCAATTCGATAAAAAGCAGCGCTGATGCTTTAGAGGGAAAGGCAATTTCAGAATTTTATCTGAACAGGTATCCACAGGCAAAGTCATCTGCTATACGGGCAATCAAATTGAATAGTCAGTTGATTGAAGTAAGAGAAGTGTTAAGCAAAATTCTTATTAGTGAAAATGACTACAAAGGTGCTATCGATAATCTCGAAATTGTCATTCAAAAAATTAACTGTATTGAATGCCTGAAAATGCTTTCAGAATGCTACATAAAAACAAAAAATTCTCAGAAACTGTCTGATATAGATTACAAAATAATCGCAGTCGATAAAAATAATTACGATTCACGCCTGCGGTTAGCCAGAAAAGCTGAGGAGAAAAAGGATGTAAAAGAAGCGCTCAAATTTTATAAAGAATTACTATCAATCAAAGATGAGGATACTGAACTACTTTTCAAGCTTTACGAATTGTCAGTTGCAGATAGTGATATGATCTCGGCAATGATTTACATTAAAAAATACTTGTCTCTTAATCCTGATAGTGAAATCGCACATGGTGCACTTGGTGATCTTTATTACGATGAAAAGAAAAACGATGATGCATTAAATGAGTATAGGATCGCGATGAAATTAAACCCTGCTGTTAAAGGAATACAAAAAAGGTACGCAGAAATTGTTATAGCCAAAGGTCTTCAAGATGAAGTAATCAATGCTTTGAATAGTTTAATACAAACAGGTGATGCAGATGTGGGCACATTTACAACAATGGGAATGATCTATGAGAAAAAGAAAATGTCCACTAAAGCAATAGAGATGTATAAAAGTGCTTTGCAAAAGGAACCGTCAAATGTCGAGGCGCTTTCTGCATTAGCAGCTTGCCAGGCCTCCATTGGAGATGTTAACAATGCGATTATCTCCTATGAACAAGTAATTATGATGAATAACAAAGCCGTTAACGAATACAAATTTCTTGGTGAACTGTATTTGAGAAGTTTTAAAACTGATGAAGCTATTAAAGCTTTCAAACAATTTCTTGCGAAAGATTCAACTGATGCTGAAATTTTAAAAACAGTTGGCGAATACGCTTATAAAAACAATGATTATAAAGAAGCTGCAAGGTATTTGGGATTGCTTGGAGAAAACACTTCGGAGGATAATCTTTTCCAATATGCAGAATGTTGTAAAATGATAAATGAAGATGTAAAAATAATTGGCGCTTTGGAAAAACTCTTGCAGCGTAAACTTAAAAAAGCATCTCAAATAAAAGCTTATACAATGTTAATCGATTCGTATGAAAAAAGTGGAAGAACGAATGATGCAATCAAAATGATCAATCAGTTACTACCTATTACAGGCGCAAAGGATAGAGATATTCTCTACAAAAAAGCATACCTGATAGAACGCGAAAATAAAGTGTCTGCAATAAATATTTATGAAGATAACTGTAAAAAATTTCCTGATGACTACAGAAACTTCCTTCGTTTAGGGGTTTTGTTTTCAGAAAATAAAGAAACATTTTCCAAGTCAATATCAGCTCTTAAGAGAGTTACTGAAATTGCTTCATCTATTCCTGTAGTCTGGCTTGAATTAGGTAAGGTCTATTTAAAAATGGAAAACGATGCAGAAGCTTTATCATCATTCAGAATGTATGCAGAAAAAGAGCCTCAGGATATGGAAGCTAATCGTCAACTAGGAATGCTTCTATTGAAAATGGGGAAGATAAATGAAGCAGTTGTTTATCTGGAAATAGCGAATACAATAACACCCAATGATCCCATGATAATGGCAAATCTCGCAAAAAGTTATTTGCAAAATGGACGTACGTCAGACGCTATGGATTTACTTGTGAAGGTAAAGAATATGGCAAAGGATAACAATGAAGTTCGTCTGGAACTTTATGAGATCTATTCACGATCTGGCCAAAAAGAAAAAGCCTTTTCAGAAATTAAGATGTTGGCTGAACAAACAAATGATAAAAGGTACATTTTACTTTATGCAAAATGTTTAGTTGAGAACGGAAATATCAAAGAAGCTCAGGATGCAGTCGAAAATATACTGGCAGTAGATGCGGAAAATGTCGAAGCGTTGATGGTAAAGGCGATGGCATTGCGAGTTGAAAAAAAATATGAGGAGGCTATTGATGTGTATAAAGAAATTGCTTACATCAAGCCTGAAAATGCATCAAGTTTTTTTGAACGTGCCCAGACGCATTTGCTTCAGAATAAAATTCAATGGGCAGAGACTTTCTACAAAAGGGCTCTTGAAATAGATGCTAAGTTTGCTCTTGCAGAGCTAGGGCTGGCAAAGATTGCAAAACTGCGAAAAAATTCAGCAGGGTACCAAAAGCACCTTGAAAATGCATTCAAAATGGATCCTGGGAACATTTTAATAAAAGAAGAAATGTCGCATGAGGAAAGATAGATAAAGGCGGTCTGATCTTTGCAAATTACTGATTAGGTATAAAAAGCTATATCAAAATCGAATTTAAGGAGGTAAAAAGTCAAAAAAATAGGTGCACAGTAGTGAATTTAGATAATGGATGATGAAAAATAATGAGAATAAATAATGATCTAAATATGTAATATTAAATATATTGAATATAGAAAAAATCTGCTTATGCTGCCGGGCATAGTGTGGAGATCTGGTGATTGTTTTCAGGTTAGAAATTCTGTTCTCCTGGCAGTTTGTAGAAAAATAACAATTACAAACAATATTTGATCTGGAAAAGACGTAATATATGCAGGAACAGCAAACAAACGATGAAGATCAAATTCTTTTTGATCTGTGGTTGAAAGGTGATCCCCGAGGTTTTTCGGGGCTCTATGATAAATACAAGAATAGAGTATTTGGCTTTCTTGTAAGGATGACAGGTGATCGAGAGATTGCCGAAGATTTATTGCAGGAAACATTTCTTGCAGCGTTGCGAAATGCAGATCAATTTGATCGCTCAAGGAATTTTCTTAGTTGGCTTTTTGGTATTGCTCATAAACGAACGATCGATTTTTTCAGACATGCAAAGGTGGAAACTGATCACAAGCAGGATGCTGAAGGAGCAATCGGGAGTAAAATTGAAGCACCAGATCAGCAGTTATCAAACCAGAGCTTACGTGGTGTGATAAATGATGCTGTTGAACAACTTGATCCCTTACAAAAGGAGGTTTTCTTGCTTACGGGAACTTGGTGGTGTACCGTTTAAAGAAATTGCAGAAATCATGAATTGTCCAATAAATACAGCTCTTGGAAGAATGCGTCTAGCATTAAAAAACATTCGAAAAGAACTGAAAAAAAGGGGGATCGATGGCGTGCAGTAAGTGGGAAGAAATCGGATTGTTGTACTGTTCCCGCGAGCTCGAAGAACAGGAAGCTGCGCAATTTAAATTTCATCTGGAAAATTGTTCAGAGTGTAAGTCTGAATTTGATCAGTATCAAAAAGAAAAAGAATCTTTTTTTACCTCTGATATTTTGGGTGAAATTACTTCGAAGGAAATTGATAAGGAAATCCTACGCGTTTGCAACGCTAAAAAACAATATACAAGCATCGGTATCTTTCCTTCTTTAATCAAAAAATCTCTTTTTTCAGTAAGTTTTTTCCTCTTGGGCTTTGTTGTTGTCGGCTATTTCGTTTTTAACATCGACAATGCCAACAATCAGAAGAATAACTTCGCTTTAGAACCTTCCAACACCAGCTCTCCTGTCTTAGCTCAGGAAACCACCAAAGTTCAAAAAGATAGTATTAAAGATTCGGCAATCTACTATTCAAAGACTCGTGGAAACCTCGGTACAAAAGGTGTCTACCCAGTAGATTTAAAATGATTTTTTTGATTTCCCATCAGTGATGGGAAATCAAAAAGTGCTGTTAATGGTAGATAGTTTAACCTTCTAGTGTATCAAATTGTTTACTTGAAAATTCATCAGATAGCCTTGTCTTTTTTACTGTTTTGCTCATTTTCCTGCGCGTATCAACCTCAAATGAATATTTAATATCATCTGCATTATCCGTTGATTGTTCACTATAACATTGAAGCGATGAAGGAAAAAACGTATTTTAATATGTTTATATCAACTTTTTTGTTAAGATTGGAATTTTTTTGATCTACTGTACATTACTTAATCCTGCTTTGGATGTTATCTATAAAGTTGATTATCTTCAATCAGGTTCAACTCTAACAAATTCTTTATGTCACGCAGTTCCAGCAGGTAAGGGAATTAATGTTGCGCGTGTGGTATCATTGCTTGGTGAAGAGGTTTGTGTCACCGGGTTAATACCAGAAAATGATCTTAAGCGAACAGAAGTTTTTTTGAAAGACAAGGGAATTGGTAATGCATTTATACCCATACCTGGTAACATGCGTGTCAATACCACAATTTTAGAAAAAAACTCTTGCAGTATCACTCATATAAACAGTTTAAGCAATAAAGTTCCTGTACGCATTCAAGATGAGTACATAGATTATGTATCGGGACATATCAAAAAAGATGATTTCTGGTGTTTCTCAGGAAGTCTACCTAACGGTTTTGATAGTGATATGTATAATAAACTTGTCCGTTTATGTTCAGAAAATGGGAACGATACATTACTTGATTCTAGAGATGATGCTTTAAAGTTGGGAATTAGATCACGTCCAATCATGATCAAGCCGAATCTTGACGAGCTGGAAATGCTGTTTGATGAACAAATAAGAGGGGTACACCACATAGCGCTTAAAGGTAAACGTCTTTTGGATATGGGTATCTCTTATGCTTTCATATCGTTAGGTAGTGATGGGATGATCGCAGTGCATGAAAATGATTGTTTACTTTGTTCTGCTCCTCAGATAAAGGTCAATGATACTGTAGGTTGTGGTGATGCTCTGGTTGCAGGTTTACTTGTAGCGTACAAGAGAAATTTTTCGTTTTCGGAAATGTGCCGTATGGCAGTTGCCTGCGGTACATCAAAAGCGCTTCATGAAGGACCGGGCATTATTACCCGGGATGAAGTATGGCAATTAATGGAAGATGTACAGATTACAGCGGTTTAAAACAGGAGATATAGATGAAACAAAAACGTATTTTGGTCACTGGCGGCGCCGGATTTCTCGGTTCTCATCTTTGTGAGCGGCTTGTAAATGAAGGACATGATGTGATCTGTCTTGATAATTACTTTACAGGACGAAAAAGAAATGTTGAACATCTGATGGATTATCATAATTTTGAGCTGATGCGCCATGATATCACATTTCCTGTATTTGTTGAAGTCGATCAGATTTACAATCTTGCTTGTCCTGCATCTCCAGTTCATTATCAGTACAATGCTGTCAAAACAATTAAGACCAATGTAATGGGTGCAATAAATGTACTTGGTCTTGCTAAGAGAGTCAAAGCGCGTGTACTGCAGGCGTCAACGCTCGAAGTTTATGGAGATCCGGATGTGCATCCTCAAAAGGAAGATTACTGGGGTCATGTCAATCCGATTGGTATCAGGTCATGTTACGATGAAGGAAAGCGGGTTGCAGAGACACTCTTTTTTGATTATCATCGTATGAATAAAGTTGATATCAGAGTTATGCGAATTTTCAATACTTATGGCCCCAGAATGCATCCCAATGATGGACGTGTTGTATCTAATTTCATTGTTCAGGCATTGAAAGGGAAATGATATTACCGTTTATGGAGATGGTTCTCAGACACGTTCATTCTGTTATGTTGATGATCTTATGAAGGTATGATGCGCTTGATGAATACAGATGATATTCTGGGACCTGTAAATATCGGCAATCCTCGGTGAATTTACAATCAAGGAACTTGCAGAAAAGGTGATTTCGCTTACAAAGAGTTCCTCTAATCTTTGTTTCAATCCACTTGCCATCAGATGATCCTAAACAGCGTCAACCCGATATATCACTTGCGAGTGAAAAACTCGGTTGGAAACCAACAATTACTCTGGAAGAGGGATTGAAGAAGACGATTGAGTATTTTAAGACTGATCTGGATTTTAAAGAAGGAAGTCTTAAATGACAATCTATAACTTTGGGTCGCTTAATATTGATCATGTGTATAGAATCGACCACAGTGCGAGTCCGGGAGAAACTGTTGTTTGCGATGATTTCTCCATGTATGCCGGTGGCAAGGGTGCGAATCAGTCAATTGCAATTGCACGGGCTGGTGGGGCAGTGTTTGTCATGTTGGAAAAATTGGTTATGATGGTCTTTGGATGGTTGAAAATATGAAAAATGATGGTGTCGATACATCAAATATTTTCACCTCAACAAAACCAACAGGTCATGCAATTGTTCAGGTAGATCGATTCGGTCAGAATTCGATAGTTATCTATGGTGGGGCCAATAAGGATATTACAACAGAAGAAATTGATACTGTACTGAGTAAATGTCAAACAAAAGATATCTATCCTGCTGCAAAATGAGATAAGTAATGTAGGTTATCTGATTAGTCACAGGCAGCGGATATGGGCTTGAAATCGTTTTTAATCCGGCGCCTATGAGTTCAGACGTATTCTCTTATGCACTGGAAAATATAAGTATGCTGATAATTAATGAAAAAGAGGGGCAGATGCTCTCTGGAAAGACGACTCAAGAAGATATTATCAATACAATTATTGAAAAATATCCGGATGGAAAAGTACGTACTGACACTTGGAGAAGAGTGGGGCTATGTATGCTGATGGTACCAGGCGGATTACTGTTCACGGATGTAAATGGACAGTTGTTGATGCAACTGGAGCAGGAGATGCATTTATTGGGTATATGCTTGCAGGTCTTCAAAAAGAAAAGATCATTGAATACTGTTTGTCTTTTGCAAACAAAGCGGCAGCTCTTGAGTGTAACTCGTAAAGGTGCTACTGCATCTATTCCAAGTTAAATGAAGTTGAAAATTTCTGATACTGGAGGATATCAGGTGAGTGTTTATAGTCCAAATGAAATAGAACCAAAATGGCAGAAAAAATGGGCAGATGCAAAACTGTTCAAAACTACCTTTAATCCCGATAAACCAAAATTTTACGCACTCGATATGTTTCCATATCCGTCTGGATCAGGACTTACATGTCGGTCATTGTGAAGGTTATACTGCAACTGATATTATAACCCGTTTTAAACGGATGTCAGGGATGGAATGTGCTTCATCCAATGGGATGGGATGCATTCGGATTGCCGGCCGAAAATTATGCTATTAAAACAGGAATTCATCCAAGAGTTACAACTGAGAAAGCGGTTGCAAATTTTAAACGGCAGATTAATTCAATTGGATTTGCATATGATTGGGATCGGGAAGTAAATACAACAGATCCCGCATTATTACAAATGGACACAATGGATATTTTTACAGCTTTACAAAAAGGGGCTTGCTTATCAGGGTGTAATGCCAATCAACTGGTGTCCATCATGTAAAACAGGTCTTGCAAATGAAGAGGTTGCACAGGGAAAATGTGATCGTTGCGGCAGCACAGGTGGAGACGAAAAGATCTGCGGCAATGGATTCTTAGGATTACTCAATATGCAGACCGATTGTCTGGAGGATCTTTCAGAAGTTGATTGGCCGGAATCAACTTTAGCTATGCAGAGAAACTGGATTGGCAGATCAGAGGGTGCTGAAGTAGTATTCTACAGTAGCTGAAGGTCCTATCAAAGGTGAAGAAATAAAAGTATTTACAACTCGTCCGGATACTCTTTTTGGTGCTACTTATATGGTTTTGTCACCAGAACATACTTTGGTAAATAAAATTACTACTGATGGATCAAAAAAAATCTGTAGAAGAGTATCAAAGCTGCAGCGCGAAAAAAAAGTGATCTTGAGAGGACAGAGCTTGCCAAAGAAAAAACAGGTGCATTTACAGGTGCATATGCAATTAATCCTGTAAACAATAAAAAAATACCTATCTGGATTGCTGATTATGTTCTCGCTACCTATGGAACAGGAGCAATTATGGCTGTTCCAGCACATGATGAGCGCGACTTCGATTTCGCAACAAAATATGATATTCCGATTGTTCAGGTTGTTAAGCCAAAAGATGGCTCAGCTGTAGATTTATCAGCAGCTTTTACAGAAGAAGGCATAGCCATAAATTCAGATAATCTTGACAACTTGACGACTGCAGAAGCTAAAAAGAAAATTACCGCACAACTTGAGAATAAAGGGCTTGGCAAAAGTGCGGTAAGTTACCGTCTTAGAGACTGGATATTTTCACGCCAAAGATATTGGGGAGAACCGATTCCTATTATCCATTGTGAAAAATGCGGGACAGTTCCGGTCCCTGAAGAACAGCTACCGGTAATGCTGCCAGAAGTAGAGAAATACGAACCGTCAGGTACGGGAGAATCGCCGCTTGCAACTATAGAAGAATGGTTAAATACAACATGTCCAAAATGTGGTGGAGCAGCAAAACGAGAAACAAACACTATGCCTCAATGGGCTGGTTCCTGTTGGTATTATTTACGGTACTTAGATGCTAAAAACAATAAAGAGCCGTGGTCAAAGACCGCCGAAGAGGAATGGATGAATGTCGACCTTTACATCGGAGGCGCTGAACATGCAGTTTTGCATCTGTTATATTCACGTTTCTGGCATAAAGTGCTTTATGATCTGGGTTACGTTTCTACAAAAGAGCCTTTCAAGAAATTGCGACATCAGGGAACTGTGCTTGCAGCAAGTTATCAGGATGAAGCTGGAAAATATCACTCACTTGACGAGGTTGAATTTAAAGATAATGGGGCTTATCTAAAAGCAACTGGAGAGATACTCAAAGTCGAAATTCAGAAAATGGCCAAATCAATGCTTAACGGAGTGAACCCGGATGAGGTGGTAGAGAAATATGGTGCAGATGTTTTGAGGCTTTACGAAATGTTCATGGGTGAATTCGAATTGCCAAAACCGTGGGATCCACGTGCTATCGAAGGGTGCAGCAGATTCCTTCGTCGTGTATGGCGTCTTGTTGATGAATTTGAACAGGACAAAATGCCATCAAATGATCCTAATCTGAAAATTCGTCATAAGACAATCAAAAAAGTTACTTATGATATCGAGAACATGAAATTTAATACTGCAGTTGCAGCAATGATGGAATATATAAATGAGTTAAATACGAATGGAGCAGTTAGAGAGGACCTTGCAGTGCTTGTAAAATTGATTGCTCCATATGCACCTCACATTGCCGATGAACTATGGGAAAAAATGGGTGAAAAAAGTTTCATAATTGATGAAAAATGGCCGGAATATGATGATGCGATGACAGTTGATCATGTTGTTACTATAGTTGTACAAGTAAATGGTAAATTACGAGGTGAATTTACCATCGGCAGAGATGCATCTCAGGAGCAAATGAAAGAGGCTGCTCTAAAAATCGAAAAGGTCAAGCAATATGCTGATCAGGGTACAATAAGGAAAGTTATTGTTATTCCAGGAAAACTTGTCAATATTGTAGTTTCCCGATAAGGAAATGTATGAGAAAGATTATTATAGCAACAGGAAATAAAGGTAAACTAAAGGAAATTAAAGAAATTCTTGATGGTTTACCGTATGAATTGGTTCCCATGGATGAAGTGTGGGATCCTCTGCCAGTAATTAATGAAGACGGGGAAAATTTTTTAGAAAACGCGTTAATAAAAGCTGAGTGGGTCTATTCACATTCGAGTATTTGGTCTTTAGCAGATGATTCTGGGTTGGAAGTTGATGCTCTGGATGGGGCTCCAGGAGTGAGGAGCGCTCGTTATGCTGGTTTACAAGGTAACAGTGAGGGTAATAATAAAAAATTATTACTTGCAATGAAAAATATTGAACCAAAAAAACGAACAGCACGTTTTAAATGCGTTTTGGTTTTGAAAACAGGTACCGATACATACATAAGTGCAGAAGGTGTATGTGAAGGGTATATAGGATTAGAACTAAAGGGAAGTGCCGGGTTTGGTTACGATCCGTTATTCATCCCTGTTGGAGAAAACGAAACATTCGCACAGCTGCCATCAGAAAAGAAGCATTTACTTAGCCACAGGGGTAAAGCAATAAGAATACTTCGTGAGAAAATCAATGAATTGTCAAAATAAAACAAGTGATGAAATAATACTTATTGCTGATGACAACAAGCAAGCGGCACAATTTATACAAACTCTTTTAAATGTGAACGGCTTCACAAGTATTGTTGCTGAAAATGGACAGAAGGCAATTAATACCGTTAAAACACAGCGCATAGATCTTGTACTTTTGGATATAATATTGCCAGATTTGGATGGTTTTGCAGTTGCAAGTAAAATAAAGTCATCTACAAAAGAATTTCTTCCAATAATCATGGTTACTGCACTATGTAATGAGAATGATAAAATTACAGGCCTTTCATATGCAGATGATTATATCACCAAGCCATTTTCAGGGGATGAATTGATAGCAAGGGTGAAATCGCTGTTAAGGAACAGGCGTTTACATAAAGAATTATCTCAATCAAAAGCGAGGTTCGAATCCCTTTATGAAAACTTTCCTCACCTTTACATATCGCTGGATTCGGGGAAAAAAATTTCTGATTGTAATATGTTTTTCAGACAAACTTTTGGTATTTCCAAATCGGAAATTGTAGGGAAAAGTATCTTTGAATATGTTATTGAGGAAGAACATTCTGTACTTGAGCATTTCATTAATTCACTTCAAAAAAACGTATCTGTAAAACAAAGAGTCTTTCGTCTTGTGGGTCCTAATTTAAATAGTACTATATATGTAAATATGAAAGCTGTTTACATTGGTGATGAAGGAACTGGTTTGTGGTTTGTTATGGCCATGGAAGATGTTACTCAACAATTGAAAATTCAGGAAGAACAGAAGATTGCACGAAAGCAGCTTTACAAATCGGCACGCCTGGCATCTATAGGTACACTTGCATCTGGTGTTGCTCATGAAATGAATAATCCGCTTACTGCTATACTTGGGTTTTCAAGCGCAATAATGGATAGAGTAGCTAATAACGAAATTATGGATCAGACTGAACTTTCTCAATATCTTCAGATCATCAACATGGAAGCGCTAAGATGCAGAGATATTGTGGAGAATCTGTCGAGATTCGCGCGCGAGGGTGGTGAGTACCTGGCATCGCCAATTCCTTTACAGGATTGTATTCAGAATGCTATAAAGCTTGTAAATGCAAAATTAGTAAAAAGAAACATAACTGTAGAAAATAAAATTGAAAGTGAAGTAATTGTCATAGGTGATTCTGCAAAGATTGAACAAGTATTTGTTAATATACTTACAAATTGCATAGATTTTTGTGAACCAGGAAATTTTGTTATTATTACCAAAGCAAATTCACGAGATGATTTAAGATTTTTCGCTGTAAGTGTAAATGACAATGGACCTGGTATAGACCAGAATCTTATATCGAAGGTTTTTGATCCTTTTTTTACTACAAAAGAAGTTGGATCAGGAACAGGGATGGGACTGGCAATTTGTCATAGAATAATGGAAGAATTGAATGGAAGTATTGATATTTTAAGTGATCACGAAAATGGGACTACGGTGGTTCTTGAATTCATGAAAAAAAATTAAATAGATTTGTTTTAGTAGGTTTTGGTTATGAGTAAAGGGAAAATCCTCGTTGTTGATGACGAAGCATCACTAAGATTATTACTTAGTAATGAACTTTCGCGTGCTGGATATGTTGTTGAGGCTATTGCTGATGGAGGAAGTGCTCTTAGCAGGTTGAGAGAGGATTTTTATCATGTCGTTCTGCTTGACATTGTAATGCCTCGAATCGATGGCATGGAGGTTTTAAGGACAATTAAGTCAGAAGGTATTCCTTCCGAAGTTATTATTCTCACTGGTAATGCAACACTTGAGAGTGCAATAGAAAGTATGAAGTTAGGTGCTTTCGAGTACGTTCGAAAACCTTACTCACTTAATGAATTGATTATTCAGATTGAGCGTGCAATAGATCACCAGCACTTGCAACTTGACTTGAAGATTCTTCGGAATGAATTAATTAAAAAAGGCCACGGTGGAAAGCTTATTGGAAATAGTAAAGTCATGATGGAATTGCAGAGCATTCTAGCACGCATATCTCCAACCCAATCAACTGTTTTGATATTGGGAGACAGCGGTACAGGAAAAGAGTTAGTTGCACGATCTATTCATGAAATAAGCCCACGTAAAGATAAACCATTCATTGCGATAAACTGCGCCTCATTTTCTGAGACACTTTTGGAAAGTGAGCTCTTCGGCTACGAAAAAGGTGCATTTACAGATGCAAAATCTCAAAAAAGGGGTCTTGCTGAAATTGCTGATGGTGGTACTCTTTTTTTGGATGAAATAGGAGAAATTCCATTACACTTTCAGGCTAAACTGTTACGTTTTCTTGAGACTGGTGAAATAAGAAGAGTTGGAGGTACAAAGGATATTACTCTTAATGTACGCATTATTTGTGCAACTAACCAGCCTTTAGAGAGACTTGTAGAAGAGAACAAGTTTCGTGCAGATCTTTATTATCGTTTGAATGTATTATCTGTTTTTGTTCCCCCATTGCGGGATCGAATTGAAGATATTCCATTACTTGTAAACAGCTTTATCGCAGCACAGGAATTTAAGAAGGAATTTGATAGCAGTGCGATGGATCTATTACAATCTTATGAATGGAAGGGGAATGTCCGAGAGTTAAAAAATGTTATAGAGCGCACATGCATTCTTTCGCAAGGGAAGGTTATCAGAAATGACGATCTATCTTTTTTGAAAATAAAAAAACCTGAACCTCCTCAAATAATTGATAGATCAATGGTTAATGAAACCGGAGAACAAAATTATTCTCTTAAGGAAATGGAACGGAAGCATATAATCCATGTGTTAAGTATTGTAAATGGACACAGAGGAAAAGCTGCCAAATTACTTCAAATTACCACAAAAACACTTTATCTGAAAATGAAAACTTACAATATAGTTTCGGTATATGAATAAGACTGATTCACACGAACTATTTAATGTAAATACATCTTCATCATTTTAAAAACAATTTAAAGCTTCTGATCTGCACCATTTTTTTTCCAGCCAAGGATCGCATAAAACAGCAATATCTTTCTTTTTAACGTGTGATAGAACACTTTTTCTACCATTTTTAAATAAAAAAAGCAGTTTTTTTGAGTAAATGAGAAGACTATCTGTTGAAAAAAATGTCCTTTTATGCTACCATATCTAAGCTATGATGACTTGAGCATTATCTGTGAAAAGGAAGTTATTATAATCGTATGGAATGGAACAGTTTACAAAAAAATTTTGCTGATGACTGTAAAAAAAAATCGATCTTATCGGAAAAGGTATCTACTATCCTGAACAATACGAGTCAACTGGTCGTGAAAAAATTATATCCGATTTGTTAGCAGAGGATCGCAATGGTATTTGCTACCTTGCTCCCTCAGGAACTGGAAAAACTAGTTTATTTTGTAAACTGGCAAAACAGTGGTCAAAAGAACATGCCGTATTTTTTACTGGATTAAGATTTCCCCTGCAACAGGAAGCGTCTCTTTACCAAAATGTATGCGGGTATTTTAAAAATATTTATCAAATTGATTTACAAGAAAAAATTGAAGATTTCATTGGCATGCTTGATACCAATAGAAAAAAATGCATTATAATGATTGATGGTTTGGATGAAGCCGAAGATCTTGAAGAGATGAAAAAAGCTTTGCATTATTTGTTAGTACATTTGATAAGTGGGCCAATTAAGCTGGTAATGAACTGTAGAGATTATGTCTGGAAGTACATTTTTAATTACACATGGTCAAAGTCAATTAATGTAATACAGTGGCACCCTGACGACGAAAGTTCACTTTTTAGAGGACCAAATCTTGATATCGTTTTTAAAAATTATTCGGAAAAATATCAAGTCAGTGGAACTATGAATCAGAGAGTTCGCGAGCTATGCCAGTTTCCGTTTTCACTTAAATTGTTTTGCGAAGTAAATCGTGGTAAATCCATAAACAATACTGATAAGTTAAGATACATAGATATGTATTTTAACTTTTTATCATTAATTGCAAATGAGGTAATCAGAATATTTTCTCAAAAAGAATATGAAGATATTATTAAAATAATTGAGAATATTGCTTTGTTTTTTTGGGAAAAAGGGAAATACTGTATTCTAAAAAATCAATTGATTAATAAAATCACCGATACATCAGGCGAAGTTGGATGCAGAATTTATCAAGCCTTTGTTCAATTAGAAATTATTAGGGAAGATTCACAGAAATCAGAAGTTTTTGTAAGTTTCAATCACCAGCTGATACTTGAATTTATAATAGCACATACATTGTTCAAGAACAAAATGTGGAATGAAAAGACAAATGAAATTATTGCAAATGATATAAGTTCCATTATTAAAAGTAATTCTGAAAATATTCTCCTTATTCCGATCTTTGAATTTTTATTCCCAATTCTTGAGACAATTAATAAACATCATGTAATGATATCTCTCATAACAAAAAAAGAAAAAAATAAAGATCTCCAACTGATGCTTTGCAGAGCTGCTACACGATTGGGACAGGTTGATCTGGAAACCTGGCAAATGCTTCGACTGTTTGATACAGATACAGATCCCGAGGTCAAAGCTGAAGTTGCCAGGTCAGTATATTTATTAGGAGAAAATATACCTGGAGATCAGGCATTTCACTGCCTTATGCTTATCCAATGTAAGGAAGGTGATGCTTTAAAGAAAAATATTGCAGCACGATTGAAATATGATAATAGTTTTTCCATATTTGTAAAACAAATTCAACCATATTGCAAAATCCCTGATGTGCAGAATGGATTAGTTACATTTGTTCAGCAAATCCGCAATCAGATTGAACCACCGATGCGCATTCCCATGCTTAACTTGACAGATCTAATAGTTCTTTTCAATAACGATGAAGGTCTGGAAAATCTCATATTGCTTTCAGAATACACAAAAGATGATAATACTTTTTTAGATGCGTGGGCGTCAGTCGCGTGCAATCATGCTGATCAATTGTTTATCCGTTTGATCAAAACATACATTGGGGTAGTTAAGAATGATCGTTTAAAATGGGATCGCATTTTCCGGTTTTGCATAGCGGGTGGTCATAAGGACCCGATCACTACACTGAAGCTGTCTGTACAGGGATTCGAAAATCTGAACAATTACAATTTGATGACAAATGTAATCGAATTTATTGGGCAGTATGGGGATATAGAACCTGAATCAGCATGCTTGCTAATCTCTCTCTCAATGAAAAAGGCAAAGTTTCTTTCATCGACTAAGCAAATGGAAATCAGACTTAAAACGACAGAAGCTGCTTTAAGCTGTTTCAAAAAAAACAATAGAGCGTTTGCAAAAGTAATATCTGAAATTGCAAATGGAGAGGACGTTAAAATTAAAGAGCATATAGCTTCACATCTACAATCGCTTAAAAAATCCATGAATTCATAATGTTTTAATTTTACTCTCAATAAACATTTCTTCGCCTTCATGTTTACTTAAAAAATAGTTTACAACGATTCTTTCTATATGTGTAAGGAAATGTTCAAATAATATCCAGAAAGAAGAAAATGGTTTTCTAAAAAAATTAAACTTCACCATAACATCTTTATTTTTAGTTAGCTGGATGATCTCGGGAAACAGGTCCATTGTTACTAATCCTGCACTGAGAGTAGAACTATGTGAAGGAAAAATTATTCGTAAAGTATGAAATAAGAATACATGAAAATTAAAATAACTGAGTAATATCCCAGATTCGATCCAAATCCATAATCTGCAGAATTGAATTGCAGTTTCATGTACGCCTTCACAAGTGATAAATGGCAGGTTACCAATTTTAATCCCATAGGAAAAGAACAGATAGATAATTCCTATAAATAAAAACAACATCCAGAATCGAAGAGGGAAAAGGATATTCTTTATTGAAAATCCTTTTATGAATTGTACTATGATAGTTATTACAAGTAAAATTCCACTTAGCAGAATAATTGAATCAATAAAAATAAGTGAAACACAGATCATAAAAACAATTATTGCTGGAATACAACTGTAAAGAGAAATTTGTAAGCTCTTTATTCTCTTTTGTACTATTTGTACATCTGTGCTGGTTGCAGATCTCAATAAACTTTTTCTAAATATAAATGCGAATGTTCCAACTAAACTTCCAAATACAAGTGAAGCTCCACACATAAATGGAATCTGGTAAAACACAAAAGTATTGTGTGCAAGAAGAAAATAGATAATAGAAAGCTGGCCAATATTATGTGCAAAGGCACCAAGCATACCAAGGCCCATCATTCCTATTATTTTTGGCTTACCTAATATTTGCCAGAGAATTCCCATAATCGCGGTTGAAAAGATGCCACCACCAAGACTTAAGGCAAATGAGGTAAATGAAAAACCAAAGTAAAATGAGGTTATCCATGAACGTAAAAATGAGTAAAGGAGAGCATCTTTTGCACCGAATTTAATAATCCATAATATTGTAATAATATTTCCTAAGCCGGGTTTAAGCCAGGGGAGCACAGGTATTCGCGGTAGTAACATTTCAAATGCACTAAGTGCAATTGAAATGAGTAACCAGGTAGTTTTTGTAAATACTTCAGATTGGTTTGATTTAACGGGCAATTCCATCGAGATCTAACTTTTTTTCAGAGCTTTTAATTGTTATGAGAATATGGTTTGGTGCACATACTATTTGTGTATTTGGAAAACGAATTGGACCACTTTTGATACACAAGTGATGAGGACAGTCAGAATTAATAATGCTAACGGAATTGTTGAAAATTTTTACTTTTAGATTACCCAAATGACCCTGAATAGTTAATTCACGATTTTCAAACAGTGGGTACTTTGCAATTTTTTCGTTATCTCTAAAAAATTCGACCTCTTGAGGATTGTTGCTTCTAAGTAATGGTATAGAAAAAAAAATACCTGCAAGTAAAATAAACCCTATTACGATATCTCCCCATCTAAAAATTTTTACAGAGTCGAAAGTGGTCATATTTACATTGTTACCAACTTAAAATCGATGTATAATATTAAAATATTTACTTATTTACGCATTAAAATAATTCTAATTGTATGAAAAAAAAACATGTTGCACATAAACTTATCACACGTGTTGACCAGGAATTCAACTTGTATGGTTTTTTAGGCAGACTGATTATTGATCTGATCTCTGTATTGTTGATAATTGCAACATTATGCATTAAATTGTCATTTTAATTTTAACATTTAAGGGAGTGAAACCATGTGGAATCGTTGTATTACAAATCATAATTAATGATAATAGCTTTTGCGTAGTAACGGTCATTAAAAGCAGCTATTCCAATGTAAATTTTAGTGTTTTGAACAACCCACATTTTGCTAATTGATAACTGTCCCTGAACTATTTCAAAATTGCCTATATAATTACTTTGTTGAGGATTTTGGTTTAATTTTTTTTGAAAGTACATTGTGAGTTTGTCAAGATATACGCGAATGTGAGAATCAACTGAATCCAGAGGTAATGAAATACTTTCTATTTCATAGCTGAAAAATTTTCCTTTGTTATCAAAATGAAAAGCCACCGATTTAAAAACAGAGTCATCACTATTCTCGTAGCAGATGAACTTTCCTTCGTCGATTAGAGGTGTTAAACCTGCATTTTTTGCTATAAATAAAAAGGCCTTTTTGGAAATCCCGAATGGAATATTTTTGTAATCATAGGTCATCTTTCTTACTTTAGTTAATTCTGCTGAAATTACGAGAGAATCAGAAATTTGCCCATCTTCTTTTAACTTTTTGACCAGAGAAAGGCTGTCAAATCTGTGCTTTGATTGTAATTGGTTGCGGTACCATAATACTATTTGGCAGGGCAAAGCTTTAGAGTCGTTTTTGTTAATGACATAAAACTCTTTGACAATAGAAGAGTACTCAGGTGATTGAGTGATGCTATCGATATCTTTTTTCCACTGGAGGATTTGCTTCATAGAGACATTTGAACTGTCTTTAGTGCAAATTTGATAATCTCTTCTCAATTGATTTTCTATATCTGTAAAGAAGAGAGAGTCGGAGGAGTTACTGCCAGCATTGGGAGACAACATTAGCAAAAGAACTATCTCAATCGATATGAAACATTTAAGAAGCAATATTTCACCACTACCTTGAATTTTATTGATTTTTTAAAATTTCTTATTAATCGCCTATAAATCGGTGTGCCCAGCTTCTTACATCCTTACCATTAAGTATATGAAACCGGCGAAGTTTTCGCAAGGTTTCATTTGAAAAGGATGACAATGGAAGCCAAATCAGGTGCTTTTTAAGTTTTCTGGCAATATTCTTTAACTCCGTTGAAGGCTTTTTTGATGATACATAGGCTATGTTTTTCTCATTACTAAAGAGCATTGCACCATAGGTCAACCGTGTAGCTAAATCTGCTAAATTAAGTTGTTCGGTAATTTCAAAAATGTTCGGAATTGCCCGTGGAGGAAAAAGAAGAGATAATCCACCATAGTAGCATCTTGCTATACCTGGACCAATCATATTCTCAAATGGGTCTGTTGCATAAAAGGACAGTGTCGATTCCTCTTTGTGTTCCGCATACCAGGTTGTGCAATGAGAGTATTTTGAATCGTGAAGAGAATCAAAAATGATCACAACTGTATCTATTTTCCCTTTGAATGGAGGCAGCTCTTTTATGTATATATCACCAGTATACCAGTTCCTTAAAGTTTCCCTGACATCAATACCATCTTTTACTGAGGATTGAAATTTCTCATTTTTAATGAAATCTTCTGATATTACGTTTATTGCTTTTGTTCTCAAATGACTGTTGAAGTTTTCAATTTTACGATCTTCTGGTACATGTGAACACATGTTGAATGGATTCCATGAATATTTGAATTTTTTCTTCAGATCATGTGAAGGATCTGGTCTGATGATAATTGATCTCCATTGAAAATGAAAATCTCTAAATAGATTAACAGCTTTCAGGCCTTTTCCCCAATCAGAAACAGATATTTTATTTATACCAATGTTAACTGAATCCTGAGCATCAACCTGAAAATAAGGATAATACTTTGAACTTTTAAGGATGCGAATCGCATAGGAATTGCCACCCACTCCTTTTGCGCTCTCTACAATATCAAGAAGTGAAGGGGTGAATTGACCAGACATAATAGAAAGATTGCGTAAAAATGTCAATGCAGCTTGAATACGTACTGGCGAAAGAGAATAGATTTCATCCTGTTGATCGAAATATTCGTTTCTTGTTTCACGGAACAGATCTTTTATAGAATCAATAATGTTAAATTCTTTGGAAAAAGGATCATACCTTTCCTTTTCAAATTTACCGGTAATAAATGGTAATTCTCCTAAAGCAAAATAGAGATGATCTGGATTAATTGGCTTTGTCAGGAATTCATACTCTGGTGCATCTGAAAAAGTTAAATTATATGTCTTTTCCATATTGTAAAATTGAACAGTTTTTAAAAAATTTCGATAATGAACAAGTACAAGAATGTTTTTAAATTTCGTTTTCAAAGAGTGGATACGATTTGCAATGAATAGTCCCGCCTTCTCTATTTGCAAATCGCTCTGATGACTTCCAATAGTCTCTATGCAAAGAGTATTGTATATATCAAATCCAAACAGAACAGATGCATACTCATCCGGAAGAGGTGGCAATTCGGTCGGCTCTGATAGATCGGGACAACCGATGCAGAAAACTGGTGTGTGGTTTTGGAAACCCTGGCGTATGCCTTCTATTGCAGGATCACAAGGATCAGTAGGTATGTAAAAAACGGTGTCGTTTTCGCGAGCCATAACTGCGTTGATGAAAGGTAATTTTTCTACAGCATCGAATAATTCATTCTGAAACAGTTCTGGAATGTCAACGGCTATACAATCGAAGTGACCGCTAAGGCATAGCTTTCTCACTTCATGAGTAAATGCTGATTTACCATGCAAAAAGGGGAGAACTGTTACCTGTTCTGATAACTTCACTATTGGTCATCCTCATTAAGATCCGGGTTTAGATCGTTATCATCATTAAAGAAAAATTCACCAAGATTCATTGTAGGAATATTTTCACCTGCTGACTTACGTTTCGCAGCAAGTTTTTCTAAATCAAGAGCTTCATTACCAAGTATTTGACTAATTGCATTTCGAAATAGTAAAGACATGTCCGCTTTCGGATCTGCTTGTTTCATTTTGGCTGCGTACCTCAAGGCATTTATTCCATCCCGCACAGAATAGGGGAGATCAAGACCATGAGCTTTCTGTAAAAAATCAACACACAATTCCAACGCTTCAGTAGCAGAAAAAGGAAGACTGTACGAAAGAATATTCAATTCATCCTCCCTGCCGGGAAAAGGAATCTGAATGCCAGGTTGTAATCGTGACATAATATAATCAGGTATTTCAAACGTTGAAGAATCTTCATTCATAGTCACTGCAGCTCTAAATTCTTTATGTGCAGGTACAGTAATTCCGGCTACGATCGACTCAACAATGCGACGATTATCAAAAAGGCCCGCAAGTGAAGCCCAGGATTTTTCAGACATCCTATTGCCCTCGTCAAGAATAGCTATACCTCCAGTAATAACAGCAGATAATAGCGGGCTTGCATGATAACTTATTTTCCCTTGTTCAGATAACACAGGAGTAATCAGAAGGTCTTCAGGACGCGTATCTGATGTACATTGCATAATAAAAACGTCCTGATTCCGTTGCTTTGCAGCTGCGATAGCAAGTGTTGTTTTCCCAATACCGGGATAGCCAATTATCCTTGGTGTCAAAGGTAAATCATCTTCTGATAGAACCAACCAGCAAGCTAAAAGTTGACGCATTGGTTCTGTTTGTCCAATCCATTCAGAAGAATACTGAATCGGATGTGATAAAGTTATCTCAACATTATCAAATTTGCATGTTTTCAAGTGTGCTCCATTATAATGTCTAAAAGTTTTTTAACATGTATTTCGAAATGAGTTTAGGTTTTATTTACTGTCTTTCATTTTTACACAACAGCAATATTCATTGGTATTCTCTTATAATTGCATGTAAAGAATTACTGAAAGAGTTGGATATCTTTCTTGAGAGATAAGGAAATATATGCAAAAATGAAAAAAGATGATTGAAAATAAAATATATTCTGGCAGATGCTATACTCGAGAAGGTTTGAGTGCTTGACTTGTGCATTAACTTTATCGTTTAAAGCCAATCTCCATCAATTTTTTTTGAGATAAGTTAAATAGACATGATTTAATTGGAAGCAAGGATTAATCATCCTTAAAAAGAGTAGGATCGTCTCGATCTTCCCACAACCGTTTAGCCTTTTCAGCCCACTTGTCAATAACAATCGCACTGAGTTTTGGATTTGCCCGCATCTCGGTTATTCGGGTGTTGTGCAGGTTGTTAAATACAGCAATATATGAATTTGCTTTTTTCTGATCACCTAATTTAAGGTATAAAGCGGAAATCAAATAAATAACCTGCATTTCTATTTCTTCAGAGGGGCAATTAGAGGTACGAAAGGCTTCTTCAAAATATCCTAAAGCCTCCTTAAAAATCGTACTGTTATCTAAAAGATTATCTTTCATGATTTTAGCAATGCGTAATGAATATGCCCCTAATTTGTAAAAGGAATATGGTTGCTCATACCACGCTTCGACCTTTGCTTTTGATATTGCTAAACGATAGCTGTCTATTGCAGCTTCAAAATTTCTGGGGCGTTTAAAATATTCAAGGTAGTTATCTGTTATTTTAAGAAGAGATTTACGTTCATTTACCTTTTCCTGAAGAGATGTTATAGTATTGCTTGAAAGTTGAGTTTTTTGATAGGAATGTGTGGTGTTATCATGGCGTCCAAAATCTTTTCTGTCGGGAGATGCAAAGAGGCATTTAGGGCATACAGTTACAGCGATTAAGGTAAAATCAACTGTTTTAAATCCTCCAGCTCCCAGATAAACAGGAACAAGAAATTTACTTTGAGTAATCTGTTGACTTTTCGCCCTAAGCTCATGACTGATTATTTCACTATTATAACAAACTGGGCACTTTACTGATATGTCAAAAACAGGATCATCGCCAGTCGTTTCATCAAGTTCTACGGGTACATTGTTTTTAAATTTTTCTTTTACAGCTTTAATATGTTTGATATCGATAGAAGGACCGTATTGTAGAAGATAATCTTCAACTAACTTTTGATCATTCAAAAGAGCTAAGAGGCGACGTTTTACTTCGATGGTATCTATCATAGTAAACCTTTAGGATATGGGGATAAATAATGTCTTTAAATTATGCAATAATCAGCGCTTATAGTCAATGAATTAACTAAAAACAGAGGATACATATTTGTGAAATATTTCACACCTAAAAGTGAATTGTATAAGTTTTGTTAAAATATAAATTGACTTAAAAGTTAGTTTATTGTATTTTAGATGTGAAACATTTCACAATGAGCAGAAAATGAACACTATTCCACAACCTACTGTTAAAAGACTCTGCACGATATATCAATTCCTTGTTGAATTGGAACATGCAGGTATGACTTCTATTTCTTCTACAGAACTGGGAGAAAAAGTTGGAATAGGATCACACAATGTTCGTAAAGACATAAGTTTTATTGGTGGAGTTGGAAACAGTGGTTCGGGGTATGAGATCGCGAAATTAAAAGAAAAAATTGCAACGCACCTTGGACTTAAAGAGAAGAAACTTACTTGCATAGTAGGTTTAGGTCGAATCGGGAGTGCTTTACTTCAACATGCCCAGCATTTTCCTGGTGAATTCCAGATTGTAGCTGGATTTGACTCGAATATTAACAAAGTAGAGACAATTAAGACAAATGTCAGCGTATTTCCAGCGTATCAGATCACAGAAGTTGTTAAAAAAATGGGCATCAACCTTGGAATTATTGCTGTTCCGGAAGCAGCTGCACAGGAGGCAGCTGCAAGGCTTGTTGAAGGTGGAATAAAGGGCATTGTTAATTTTTCTGCAACGCATATAAAGATATCCTGTAAAGGCATTTTTGTAAGGAATATCGATATTACAAGTGAATTGAGAATTATATCAGCTTTAATAAAGATTAACATTGACAATTAACAATAATTGCAAAGGAGTTGGTTTTATGGCACGTGTATACAATTTTTCTGCTGGACCGTCAATGCTTCCTGAGTCGGTATTGAAGAAAGCGGCGTCGGAGATGCTTGATTATCAAGGATCGGGTCAATCTGTAATGGAAATGAGCCATCGTACTCCTGAGTATGAAGAGATTATTTTTGGTGCTGAAAGCTTGTTCCGTGAAATAATGGGAATACCTGATAATTATAAAATTTTATTTTTGCAGGGTGGAGCATCTCTGCAGTTTGGAATGATTCCCCTGAATTTACTAGGAGCTAAGAAGAAAGCTGATTATGTCAATACTGGTGTATGGTCAAAAAAAGCGATTGCAGAAGCAAAGCGTTATGGATATGTCAATGTGGTTGCTTCTTCGGAAGATAAAAATTTTACCTATATACCAAAATTAACCTCCAACATGTTTGATCCTGATGCAGCTTATGCACATATCACTACAAACAATACAATATACGGAACAAGGTATAGAGAGATCCCTAATACCGGCAGCGTTCCTCTTGTCGCTGATATGTCATCTAATATTCTTTCTGAAGTATACGATGTCAAAAAATTTGGTTTAATTTATGCAGGTGCTCAGAAAAATATCGGGCCGGCAGGAGTTACAGTCGTTGTTATAAGAAATGATCTCGTCGGAAAAGCTCTTGACATTACACCAACGATGCTCAATTATAAAACTCATGTAGATGAAAGATCAATGTTCAACACTCCACCCTGTTATAGTATTTACATTGCTAAATTAGTATTTGAATGGCTCAGGGAGCTGGGTGGCGTTGCGGCCATACAGAAGCTCAATGAGAAAAAGGCTGCCATTCTTTATGAGTTCATTGATAATTCTAAATTTTATAAAGGAACCGTTGTTCCCGAGTTCCGTTCACTGATGAATATTCCTTTTGTGTTATCAAATGCAAATCTTGATAAAGAATTCCTCAAAAAAGCTGCTTCAGAAGGCCTTATTAATCTTAAAGGTCATAGATCAGTAGGGGGAATGCGGGCAAGTATTTACAATGCAATGCCAGTTGAGGGTGTAAAGAAGCTTGTTGATTTTATGAAAAAATTTGAGCAGGATAACCGTTAATTAACCTTCATCAAATGGAATACAACAGGAGTCAAGATGTTTAAAATACAAACTTTAAATAAGATTTCTACTATCGGAATCGACCTCTTTCCAAGAGATTACTATGAGATCGCTTCGGAAATATTAAATCCAGATGCAATACTTGTGAGAAGTGCAAACATGCTGGATATGAGTTTACCGAAAACCGTTAAAGCTGTGGCGCGTGCCGGAGCGGGAGTAAATAATATTGCTGTTGACAAGTGCTCTGAACAGGGAATTATTGTATTTAATACACCAGGTGCAAATGCAAATGGTGTTAAAGAACTTGTATTAACAGGAATGTTGTTATCATCACGAAAGGTAATTCCAGGTATTAATTGGGCGAAAGGTCTTGTAGGTAAAGGCGATGAGGTCCCGAAGTTAATTGAAAAAGGAAAATCAGATTTTGCAGGTCCTGAAATTAAAGGTAAAAAACTTGGTGTAATCGGTCTTGGTGCAATCGGAGTAATGGTTGCGAATGATGCTATGGAACTTGGTATGCAGGTAACAGGATATGATCCTTTTATCTCGGTTGAGGCTGCCTGGGGATTATCACGAAACGTAAAAAGAGCACGAGTACTTGAAAGTCTTATTGCTGAATCAGACTATATTACTTTACATACTCCTTTGAATGACAAAACGAAAAGCATGATGAACCGGGAACGTTTTGCTATCATGAAAAAAGGTGCGCGTCTTCTAAACTTTGCCCGTGGAGGATTAGTAAACAATGATGATTTAAAAGAGGCACTAAAAGAGGGTATCGTATCTTATTATGTAACTGACTTTCCTGATGAAGATCTTCTAAAGATGGATAATGTGATCTCCTTTCCTCATTTAGGAGCATCTACTCCAGAAGCAGAAGATAATTGTGCTATTATGGCAGTTAATCAAATAAAAGCTTATCTGGAACATGGCAATATTAAAAATTCGGTTAATTTCCCAGATTGTGAGTTAGACTCTTTTGGTAAAAAGAAACGTATCGTTATTGCTAATAAAAATGTTCCAAATATGGTTGGCCAGATAAGTACTATTTTGGCAAATGAAAAAATTAATATCGCAGACATGATCAATCGACATAAAGGAGATTTTGCATATAATATCATTGATATTGATGGCGAAATACCCAGTGGAATTATTGAAAAGCTAAAAACGATTGATGGAATAATAATGGTAAGACAAATAGAAAATATTGCTTAATGCAAAAACTTCTGTTTTCATCCTTAATTGAAAACAGAAGTTTTCATTTTAATAACGATTAAAAAAAATCTGAATTCTTTAATACCTGATTTAAAATAGAGTGTTAAAATGTCTATTTTATAGTGGTTCCACTACCAGCAATGACCTTCCATCCATCCTTGAATAATTTCCAGACCCTCAAATATCGAAACACTCCATCTATCGTATTTCCTGCAAGATCAGCTTTTAAGCAATAAGTAACTGCTACTGTGGCGATATCATCAACGGTAGTAATAATTTGATCAAAAGCATTGATCTCTTTTATTGATATTATGCCAGTCTTCAAATTTTCCAGATCAATTTTTTTGTTACTGTCTGACCTGAAGGCAAATTGAAAAGTAAATTTTCATGTAGCAATTCCTCCATAGTCTTTATATCCCGGTTCTGTAATGCAGACAGAATTTTATTTTCGAGCTCTTCTATTTCTTTTTTATAATTCATTATGTTTCTTTTTTCAAAGTGTATAAACAGGCTGAATTATTTACATGAAAGTTTTAAAGACAGAATTAATTTAAAGATTTCAAAGTCTTCCATAGATTTCAACAAAAGTGTTATACCACGAATTTTTTTATCGGATGATGCTTTATACTGATCTTTAAAATTTTGTGGAATCTGACTATCATATACAATTTGTTCAGACTTTGAATTTATGTAGAATGTGGTTCGAAAAGAACTATCATAAACTGATAGCCAAAACAGAGTTTTCTTTTTTCTGGAAACGTTAAGTAACCAGCTTTTCCCATCATTGTAATACTTCCAATTCTCACAAAAATCGGGAAAGTTTGAGTGCAAATACTCAAATAGAGTTAAAAAAATATTTTTTGCCCCCTTCAAATAGGGAAATAATACTTCATTGGTTGGATAGGTATCTGGATAAATTAGTACCGGTTTTTCCATTGTGAACACCTTTTATTAAATGTCGCATCAACAAAAATACATTTTTTAACCATGTAAAAACTTTCTTAAAAATTTAGTTTGTTAACTTTGTTCGTTTGTATTTTGTTTTAGGTAAAGGGAGCTCTTTAGTGGTAATTTTAATCAAACCAGTCATCCATTCACTATCTTCTATTTTTTCGGTTATTAAGAAGAAGTTTTTTGCTTTTTTAAAAGGAGGAGCTTCAATCACATCACCAATGTATTTTCTTCCTGAAAAGGTAGGCTTTACAAACAACTGGTTATCACAGATCAATGCTACTACTTTTCTGTCGCAATAAATTGCATATGATCCAAACATTTTTCTAAAACTAATATTACCAGCACTGGAAATTTGATCAATAACAAAATCGGCAAATTCCTGACTTGACCTCATTTCACACTCCTTAAGAGCAGGATCAATTTACGAATATTACCTTATTGATGATGTAATTTTAATATTACTTTATGATAGTAGTAGCTTTTGACAATTCAATCAACTTGTTTAGTGCAGCTCCACTATCTATTGATTTATTGGCTATTGAGATTGCTTCTACAGGAGATTCGGTAATGCCGGCAGCTGCAATTGCAAACGAAGCATTCAATATAACGATATCCCTTTGAGGTCCTTTTTCTCCTTGAAGAATCTTTCGGATAATTTCAGCGTTTTCGGATGGCGTTCCACCTGCGACTGCAGAGACAGGTGCTCTTGTAATTCCGAAATCCTCAGGTGATACAGAATAAGTTTTTATATTTCCGTTATTGATTTCAGATACTCTTGTAGTATTTGAAATTGATACTTCATCGAGCGGATCTAACCCATGGACAATGTATGCCTTTTGCGATCCCATATTTTTGAGAGCTACAGCCATTGTTTCTGTGATATCTGCTGAGTAAACACCCATTAACTGGTTAGGAGCAAGGGCGGGATTTGTCAATGGTCCAAGCATGTTGAATATTGTCCGTATTCCGATCTCTTTTCTTGGGCCAATTGCATGTTTCATTGCCTTGTGAAGTGCAGGTGCAAAGAGAAATGCAATACCGATAGAATCGAGACACTTTTGCATTATTTCCGGAGCAACAGATATGTTTACACCCAAAGCTTCGAGGACATCTGCGCTGCCACATTTACTTGAGATGTTGCGGTTACCATGCTTGGCGACAACTGCTCCTGCACCAGCGGCAACGAAGGCTGCAGCTGTTGAAATATTAAATGAATTTGCTCCATCACCACCTGTACCACAAGTATCAACAAGATTGTTTCTCTTTGCAGACGTTATATGGATTGCTTTTTCACGCATTACCGATGCTGCGCCAGTGATTTCATCAGCAGTTTCGCCTTTCATACGTAATGCAACTACAAAAGCAGCAATCTGCGCATCAGTCGTTTCACCGCTCATAATTTCTGAAAAGACGTTTATTGATTGTTCTAAAGTCAGATCTGTCCCTGCTACGACAGCTTTGATTGCACTCTGAATATTCATATATTCTCCGGATTTGAATAGTAGTAAAGATCTCTATTCAGTTAAGAATTAAAATGCATTTCTGCCGGATTAAATCAATGAAGCTACACGTGTTTTCAATTACTTACTGAAGAGAATTCCTTCTTGAATATTGATAATATAACTTTTATCTGACCAATTTCAAAAGTTTGAAATGTGAATAGTAACAAAGTACGATTCCATATGAAGAAAATCTTACAATTTCATTTGATAACGCTTAAAGATTGCAATATACTTGCAAAAACTCTAAACTTGTTTTTTAAAACTGATCACAAATAAGAAGCAAATTCAGTCAATGCATTTTTTAACGCATATCGTATATTATTGTATATATGTTATAATTTATGTAAGATAATTGTTTTTGTGTATGTTGTGTCTATTTGGCTTCTTTACTAATAATTTTAAAGTAAAAACGTTAAGATGTAATTGAATATGAGTGAATTAAATAAATATTGATAATAGTTTAAACAACAATAAATAACAGGTATATACAATGATTCAGAAAAAGAAGACCGGTCCCAATCTTTCATCATTTTTAATACTGATGTTTTCTATTCTATTAGTATCTGCACTACAGGCAAATTCAACAGTTAAGGTTTCGATCAATTCAGGAAATCCTGTTTTTCCATTTCCACAGTTTCAGCCTTATAAAAATTCTTCTGGAATTTTAGAAAACAATGGCACCAAGCCAGGTGTTGGTGTTACTCATGCTGAGATGGAGCAGACAATTCGCGATGCTTATCAAATTATGATGAACAGAGCGTTTAAGCCTGGAGGTGCAGTAGATGGTGTGGATTACATAAAATTCAATTCCGATTGCGATTGTACGGAAGGGGATGGATATGCATTACTTGCAGCTGTTGCAATGGCAGATAAAGAAACGTTTGATGGGCTCTGGCTCTGGATACATGATTTCAGAATGAATAAGGTTAAGCGATATAGTGATTGTAAAGATGCATCACCTGGTTATAATTACAGCCGTCTTCCTGGATACAAAGGATCAAACACTAATACTGCGACAGATGGTGATGTTGACATTGGATTTGCTTTATTTATGGCGTATTTACAGTGGGGCGAATTCATGGGTATAAAAGATGCCTGTGGTGAAATGATTTCATATAAAAAAGAAACAATAGAATATTTAAAAGCATTTACTGATACTCTTGTTTACGCATTAAACGGTATAAAATATGTTAGTGGAGATGTTGGATTCGATGGTTATTTAAAGAGTGGTGATTCATGGGGAGAATTGACTAATTGGGCCAACGATAAAATGCGAAGCGGTTTTTCAGTCGTTCCTGAAGCTCAAGGACCTCAGGAAACATATTTCGATTATTCAGCTCCTTCATACTTTCACGCATTTGCTGATTTTTTAGAAAAAGAGGATGCAAGCAAATATGCATGGAATATAAAACAGTTCAGACGCGTTGAAGCATCATGTGATTGGCTTATGGGACAATTGCTGGAAGAAGATGATAATATTCCTTTTCGAGGTAAAGTTCAAATGACTACTGATGGCAAGCCAACATTCAGTGATTATTCAGATGGTGAGGATTTTCGGCTTGCTTGGCGTACTATAATGAATTACGTTTGGCATGGTAATCCTTCTACAAGTTGGGACCCCATTTCTCATCAGGTTAAAAATAGTGGTAATACTTATGAAATGAATATGGGGAAAAGATATGCGAACTTTCTTTGGGATAAACGTCAGCAACCATGGAATAAACCATGCATGGCAAACGCAGGTGGTGATAAGAATACAACTTATTGGGGAATTGAAACATTAAAATTTTGGTATGATAATAAAGGTGAACTTCTAAAAGGTAACGTATTTCCTATTAACTGGGTTCCCTCGACAGGTTCACCGTCTGCGATTGTAGCGCAGGATTTTAAGCTTATTCCAGAGTTATACAGATCGCTTGAGATAAAATGGGATTCAGATAGCGGTGGTAAATACCTGACAAGTTACCCACACTATTTTCATGGATGGTTTCGCGTATTTGGATTACTACTTTTATCAGGAAATTATCAGTCGCCTTCAGAAATTAAACCAACTGCGAACACAAAAGTATATCTCGACATAAATAAAACGTTTGCATTTGAAGGAGATACGGTTACTTATACGATTGATTACCGGAATTTTGGATCACTTGACGCACAAGACGTAAAAATTATTGATACATTACATAAAGATTTTATTTACATCTCAAGTACGGGTGGGGGTACTTTCAATGCTGCATCTAACACGGTTACCTGGAATATCGAAAAATTATCAGGTTTCAAAACCGCTACTGGAATCGATCCTTCGAAAGGGCAAGTAAAACTGGTTGTAAAGATTGGTTCAGCGAATCAGAAACAATACAGAAATAAAGTGTCAATATCATGTTCCAATGGAAGCGGATGGACTTCGAATGAATACCCAAATAATATCAACTCTGTGATGGAACGAAATTATTTGGATATTGCCAAACGAGCACTTGTCATTAAAAAAACAGCTTCAAATACCATGGTCAATCCTGAAAAAGAGATACAATTTACAATCGATTTCGAAAATACATCTGAAGCGGGCTGGATCAATGGTGGGCGTTCAGGTGTTCACTTCTCCTTTTCACACAGTGCTCTTCCATCTGACAGCAAAAGCGCAGAATGCACAATGCGCTTTAGACTTTTCCATGATGCAAATGAAGCATACATTGATTATGGAAATTACCGAATTTCTTATTACCTATTTGATGCAGGATTACAATGTTACAAAGATAAGGATGGATGTACAAGCGGATGGGAAGTTAAACCATCAATAGTTGAAGGAATTGACAGAAACTACATCAAATTACTTCAGGAAAACGTTTCTCCCGGCGATGATGGAAACGGAAAGAAATGGAACCAAAGGATAATTGTACAATTTTCAGATCCAACTGATCCAGACAGGACAATTAATCTAACTACTACAAACTTTCATCTGGATTGGTATGCCGGAAGTCCAGCATATATTCACCGCGGTGGAACTATGCCGTTACGACTGGTTTGGATTCTTAATTCAAATCCATGGACAGATGTAATATGGGATGATGATTGGTCTTGGGATCCTAAAGCTATAGATACTGATGGAGGAAAATACTGGCCGGTAACAAACGATTGGACCGATCCGGACAATCCGGATGTCCCAGTTGATAGATGGGGGCCAAAAGAATGCTCGGCTGCATCTCATACTGTAAATAATGTCCTCATTGAAGAGTGGGATGGATACACATGGAGAAGAGTCGCAGGCGATGGCCCATTACCCGGGAGAGAAGTCTCTAATGTGAAACTTTACGACACCATTCCAGCAGGTTTTACATTTAGCAAATTCATTGGAGAAGCTCCACTTGGAGTAAGTGCTACAGTAAATGGAAACATTATTACCTGGACAATCCCAAAACTTCAGATAAAACAGAAGGGGAGTTTAAAGTATATCGCAATAGCTTCTGGTTCTTGTCCTATGCAAAATAAAAAGATTATGACCCGCGCCTGGATTTCAGCAGACAAAGAATCGCCCATCTATGACAGCGTTGCTGTGACAGTTACCTGTGATTCTGTTCCACCACCACCACCGCCTCAAACCACTATGTATAAGGTTTCAGATAAGCCTGTCTATCAGAAAAATGATACAGTAACATACAAAATAGCTTACAAGCAGACACATGGTACTATTGTCAATAAAGCATCAGATATCAATGACTGGATTGATAAGGCAGGAAAAGGAAAATTTACCATAAGTAGTGATACTATTATTTATGATAAAATCAATGCAATGATGGTATACAAATACTCTTACGGAACAAACGGAACCTTCGGCGGAACATTCTTTCCTCCTTATTACACTTTTTTCTCTCTTATAGCAAGAAATAGTGGCAATGATTATGTTGAAATTAAAATGAAAAAAGATTTTGGAGATATGTTGGTACAATTCTACAACTCAGGTAAACAGGTAGGAAATGATCAGCGATTTTCATATAAAAACTTTAACGGAAATCCACCATTATTTGATTTTAAAGTAAGGTTATCTGGCGATACTATAAGCTTGTGGGCTGGCGATACATCTGCACTTTCGCCAAGTGTAACACAGACCGGAATTGACATTCGTGCAGGTTATGCCGGAGTAAAATCACTTGTTAACGATGTCGGAATAGCAAAAATAGTAAACTGGTCCAGTCATCTCGATGCTACATTTGACATGTCAATTCATGATAAGTTACCTTCAAATCTCAGCTTTAAATCTGCCGGAGGCTCCGTAATTACTGGTGCACAAAAAGGGAAGCAACTGACAGCAACGTATGAAAATGGTGATATAAAATGGCCTGTTGTCAGCGGAGAAACAGTGCTCGACCCAAATGATTCATTGCAATTGTGGGTTAAAGCAACTCTTAATGACTGTACGGGGGATACTATTTGCAATACAGCTTACGCTAATATCCGAGGGTATCCAAATGATTACATTGGAGCTCAGTCGAAAATCACCTGCTCTTCGGGTCAACAAAGCCATCATGTCGACATTATACTCGATACAACTGCATTCAGTCGTACAAATGATGAATATGTCGAACCAATTGAGCTTGGATCAAATCAGAAAACATTTACTCTGTTTGCGGTTGTTCGTGACATCAATGGTAATTTTATAAAATATGCAGATAGCGCAGTATGGAACAGCAGTAACTTGCAAGTGGCAAACGTAAATTCTGGCGCAAGCAGATGGATTGGTGAAATCACCAATATCGGATCTGGCAAAACGATTATTCGTGTTAGCCAACCGGGTATTCTTGGTGACAGCATTGAAGTAACTATCTCAGCATCTGCATCATGGCCGGTAATAAAATCTGCGACTATGCTTGATACTAACGGTGATATTACCCCAGATATGATGATCATTATTTTGACGGATGATTTTGCTGATGGGCAAAAGTGCGATTCTGTAACTATCAATTACAATGGAAAAACATACTCAATACCATCAAGTTCGATCTCAAAGCAGAATGAAAAACTTTCTGTTCCATTTACTTCATTGACAGGAACCGATAGTCGTCCTTCTGGAAAAGTCAGCATTCATTTGACAGTTGATGGTAACCAGAAACAAAATACAAAATCTTTTGTTGATGGTGTAGGGCCGGCATTGATATCTGCATCTATATTAGAACCAAATGGCGACGAAGCGGATATTCTATTTTTAGCCTTCTCAGAACCAGTTTTACCTTCAACCCTTATAGGTAAACAACTGCTCCTGATTAAAGAAAATACATCTGACACTATCGAGCTAACTATTGATAAGATAAACAGTTTCCTGAGTGATACAGCAATCAGTGTACAACTGATAAAATCTGCAAAACGGCCTGCCGCTGGAGATGCTTTGCGACTCATGCCTGGAAGTAAAGGTGGAACAATAAGTGATCTTAATTTTAATCTGCCACATAATTTGAACAGATCAGTCATCATTACTATAAAAAAAGGGCCTGCTAAAGTTAACTCAGCTTTCTATTTTGACAAAGATGCAAATGGCTTTTTAGATTACGTTAAAGTAAGATTTAAGAGAGCGGTAAATAGAAACGAAATAGATAACATTAAAATCCAGTGGTATATCGACCCTAACAAAGTTGAGACAATAACCGCCGATTCTCTTGAACAGTTGAATGACTCAACTATACGTATTCCTATTCACGGAAAAATAATTTATCCTGATACAGTTACAACAAATCCGGGAATGGATCTTAAAATTACATATAAGGAATTTTCAGATCTGCCTGTTACATCCTTAGTAAAAGATAGCGCTGCTATAGTTGCAGTTTCTGCACAAATACTGCCAGGAGTATTACTGAGTAATGGGACTCGCCAATACGATACATTGGTGGTTATCTTATCTGAAAAGGTAAACGGATCGTTTGGAACAGAACCATTTATCTTTCTCCATAAAAAAGAGAATAATCAATTTATCCTTAAACTGAATCACCTGGATTCGAAAGACACTGCTTATAGATTTTTAATCGACAAGGACAATTTTGAATCAGTAATAAAAGGTGATACATTGTGGATTAATCCAGAAACAAATTTAAAAGATGTTAGAGAAGTTGCACAGAGTTACTCTTTTAATAGAAGGGTCAGCATAGATGTCATATGGCCTCCTTCTGAATGGAAAGTAATTGCCGGACCAAATCCATTTACACCAAATAAAACTGAAATTTCTTCCGAAATTCCGAAAGAAATTACAAAATGTGAATATTGTATAGCAATCAAAGCGAGCCCTAAAAATCCAGTTGATATGGATGATATTAAGGTAAATTGTACTATTTATGATATTATGGGAAATATTGTTTATTCTCAAGAAATGAAAAAATATGGTAGTTCGTTCTATGGTGCATGGAATGGATATAATAAGAAGAATCGACTTGTAGGCACAGGGACATATTGTGCATACATTTGGATTACTGAAAACAGCGGAAAGAAATTGGAAAAGGTGAAGATTGGGGTAAAGAGGTAGAAAATTACAGGGACATGCTTTTAAAGGCAGAGAAATAGGCTATAATAGGTTATTTATGGATCCCAGAGGTAATTTTTCAAAATATTAACAATTAATATTTGACCTTTGGGGGAAACAATCCTCGGGAACTGGCATAGATATTGTAATATCAATATCAAAAATCATTCTCCTTAACAAAACCGTAGGAGGATCCCATGGCCACAAAACCCCGAGTCGTAGCTCCCAACCAATACTACCAGATCTCCTCTGTCGGAAACACCGATTATCATATCCTCGGTACTAATATCTTTAAACTGTTTTTTCTCTGTCAGCTCGCCATTTATCTTAAAAAATACGAGCTTACATGTATCTCCTGGTCTCTTATGGATAACCATTATCACCTGGTAGTTAAAGCCGGTTCCAATCCTGCTCTATCTCTTTTTATGCAAACACTCAATTCCGTTTTTGCTAAAAATTATAACAAAAAGAACAACACCTTTGGATCTGTTTTCGCAAAACGATTCTCATCGATTGTAGTTCAGGAGGGAGATAGCTTAAAAGAGATTATCCGTCATGTTCATTTAAATCCGGTCCGTAGTGGAGATTGTACGCTTGAAAATCTGGATAGTTACGAGTGGTATGGTCATAGTGAAATAGTTAATGATAAAACTGAAAGTATTATTGATAGAGCTGATGTTCTTAATATCTTTAATGGATCTGATCAGATCTCTGAATACAAGACATGTATTGCTACACCCTGCAAAGAGATCCCTGATTCTGTCAGACTAATGCAGAAATCAAATAAAGGAAACCTTAGCTTCCATAATTCGAACTTTTTTGTAATTGGTGATGCCGAATTCGCTAAGGAGGTATTTAAGCAGGATCGGATCCGCAAAGCGAGAATTGCGCAATATTTGAGGAAAAATCTCACGATTGAAAATGTAGTCGATAAGATAAACATTGGCATGCAATTTACGGCTGAAAGCATTAGAATGCATGGAAGGTTAAATGAGCAGTCCACATTCAGGCAGCTTTTTGCATTATACGCTCACTGCTACTATGAGTTCCGCTGTACTCAAATCGCTCAGTATTTGAATGTCACTCCATCCGCAGTATCCATGATGATCTCGAGGTGCTATAGAATCACTGATCTGAACCTCATTAAAGAGTTCATCGGTTGATAGTCTATTTTTCAGGTGATATTATTATAGAGAGCGGATGAAGAGTGATCCTTCAGAGTAGAAATTATTCTAAAAAGGAAGAAGGAAATGGCTTGTTAAAGGTGTATGGATTGAGTTAACAATAGAAAATCCCCATTAAAAATGATGAATACCTTATTTTAGTTCAAAAATTACTGCAAAATGTAGGTTTCGGTTAAATGGCAATACTCTTTGAATTGAATTTTATATAGCTCGCAAGGTAATTTATCAAACTTCTCTAAGATCAAAATACACTAATTATGAAAAATTGAAACAAATAAGTCGCTATAGTTACAACTTCCCCAGAGGTTATTTTAATAATTATGATATTTAATAATTGATCTCTGGGGAAGGAAAATACAGAAACAGACACAAGTGTTGAATTTAAACGACTTCTCCTTCGCACATCAGTCTTACATAGTAACACAATGCGGTCGTAAAGGCGATATCAATAGATCGGCTCCTGCTGGACGATCTGTCGGTGTTTCAAAAACTACTGTTGTATCAACATTACCTCGAGGAAAAAAATCACCTACCACAAGAAGCCACCGTGGAACAAGGACTCTGTTTAAGGTCTCGAAAAAGTGATGGGTTACTGTTTCATGAAATGTTCCGATCATACGAAATGAATTCAAGTATAATTTCCAAGATTTGAGTTCAATACATAACTTTTTAGGAAGATAAAAAATCGAGATTGTTGCAAAATCAGGATATCCGGTTTTAGGGCATACACAGGTAAACTCAGGAAAAACTATACGTATAACACCACTGCCATGCTTTTCAGAATCATAAGGACAAGGAAATGTTTCTAAGGGCGGAAGCAGGTTCTTTTCAAGTGCATTTTCAAGAAGTGTAATGTTTTCAAAAAACATGAATAATCCTTTTAATTGTAATATTTACTTTTTTTATAATTCTTTTCAAAATACTTTTTGGAAGATTGTTCCTACAATTTACTCTTATTGGAATACATGTATCTGTCTAAAACTTAACATTTCATAAATATGGGTCATTTAAATAAAAAGAATCAGATCGATTAATTCAATATATATTTTACAGACAATTATATATAAGGAGAAATGGTGGGAGAATCAAATCAGGTAAAACACAAACGTCCCGAAGCACTTTTTATCACATCTTCAGCTTATTACAAACAATTGCCGACTCCCAAAGGGGAAGAGTTTGCGATCATGGGAAGATCAAATGTCGGAAAGTCATCATTTATAAATCATGTGCTTGAAAACAACGCACTTGCAAAGACTTCAAAAACTCCCGGGAAAACATCGCTTGCTAATCTTTATCAAATTGACAATAGTATGGTGTGGGTTGATTTGCCCGGTTATGGTTATGCTAAAGTTTCAGGTGATGAAAAGACAAGATGGTCTACATTGATAGCTGATTATTGCACGAAAAGGCCTAATCTTTTGGGGATTATCTGGCTTATTGATATACGTCATATAGGTATAAAAGCAGATTTAGAAGCCTATCCTTGGCTGAAATCATTATTTAAGCCCATTTTCCCAGTATTAACAAAAGCTGATAAATTAACCTCCTCGCAAAGAAAACAAAAATGTAAAGCTGCTGTAGATATCTTTGGATTTTCTCAAGAGCCAATTATTTATTCCGTACTTGACCATTCATCAAGAGATCGTTTCTGGGGGGCTTTTGATAACTGGAGGAATTCAATTTAAAGGGTAATATCCTACCAAAAACAAATAGATTTATTAAGTAACGGTAACTGTTACTTCCTGTCAGCTGATATCTTGAATTTAATCTTACCTGTCAATACAGTTTAACTTATCTGTATTAAAAGCAAATAAATATTAAAAACTTCACCTCAGAATGTTACGAGTGTATAATAAAGATCGTTTCGATCTCAATTTGGATAAAACTGCTATCAGTGTCAGTCTCAAGGAAATAGAGAATATGTTTCGTATATTCTGTAGTTTAACATTCTTTTGTATGTTGATTACAGTAAGCGGATGTGGAAGTATAAAAAGCTTCTTAAAGAAAGATAATCCGGCAATTTACGGGAGTAGGGGCTACAAGTGTTTCATAAATACAGATTTTGAGGGTGCGCTTACAAATTATCAGGAAGCTTGTAAATTAGCATCTAAAAAATCACCGCAATTACAAGCAAATTATTGGTTTAATATCGGAAGAATATATTATGAAATGGGAAAGAATGATAGTGCTTTGATATATTTAAGAAAATCAAATAAAGCACTTTTAATGTATGGTGATACAGCAGAAGCATCAATGTCAGCAGGATATATTGCACTTCTTTACGTTAAAAGGGGACTTCCAGATATCGCTTATCGTATTTACGAAAAAAACAACTATTCAAAAAATAATGTTCATGAAGCCTTTTGGTTAACTGTAAAAGCTCGGATTTTTATTCAATATGGGAAATATCAAAAGGCTGTATCAAACTTAAAAAGAGCAAGGACAATATACTTAAAAGCGAATGATTATGATGGTTTAGCAGGAAATTATCTCTTTTTTGCTGCAATACCGTTTAGAAAGCAGCAATACAAAGAATCGCATATAATGCTTCAGAGTGCACTCGATTGTGTTAACAAGACAAACATCAAATATAGGCGGTGGAAAATATTGTTTGATTTAGCCTTGGTATCTATGCAAATGGGCAATAAACAAATTGGTCTTGATTATTATTCCCAAGCAAAGGAATGTACTCCTCAAGGGGTTACACTACCTTCGCTGGGGGCGTTATCAAAAAATAAATTTCTATTTTAAGAGATTAAGCGACGGCTTTTACAACAGTATCTGGTTGGGTGGATTCTTTTTTCCTTTCTTTTAAAAATCTCTTTTTTCCAAGAATTTCCAAAATCTCAAGAAGTTTTTTTTCAATTGTGTTTGCGCCATCATTAAGGTAGTCATTTTCCAATAAGGGTGTGAAGACCGAAGGGCGAATCACTCCGACAACAGTACGATCTTCTTTTTCGAAAACAATAATATTACAAGATAAAACCAAACCGAAAAGGTCATCTCTCATCAAAGCTTTGTAAGAAAGAGGGAAATTGCAAACACCTAAAATTGCATATCTTTTAAAATCGACACCGATATATTTGTGTAATTCAGTATCTATTCTTACATTTGAAATTATTTCAAAACTTTTTTTTCTAAGTTCAATTGGTAATTTTTTTAGTACTGTATCAAAGGGTAATGGCACTTCTCGCATTAATCCATAATTTGGCATTTTGGACCTCCAAATAAAAGGTAATTTTTTGCTAAAATGTATTTAAATCGTAGTGAGCAATAAATGCTTGAGAATAACAAAAATGAAAATTCAATGCGGTAAAAAGCAAAAAGCATACACATTACTTAAGAGATCTATATAAGAAACAAATATCAAACTATTTCTATTTTGCGAAAAAAGCTCAATTGGTATTGAACTCGGTCGTTATCCTATAAATCAAATGTTTATATATGTAATTGCTTTTTACCCTGTAGGAATGGTACTTGCTAAATTAACTGATTTAACTGAATAGAATATTTCAAATTACATGGAGGGAAAAATGCCGGAATTTGCAAACCCGTTTATTGGAATGACTCCTGGTAGAAAAATGTCAAAACAAGAATTGCTACGTGCACTTAGATTATCGCTTTCTGCAGAGGAAGAGGCTGTCCATATATATGCTTCAATCGCAGATGCTACAGATAATGAGTTAGCTAAAGCTGTTCTTATGGATATTGCAGATGAAGAACGAGTCCATAAAGGTGAATTCCAACGTTTAATAGAGATACTTTCTCCTGATGAGACTGACCTTATGAAACAAGGTGCAACTGAAGTAGATGAAATCAGAGAAAAAACAGGTAATGGTTCTATTTCAGAAAAAAATGATTCAGTTACATTTACAACTATAGGAAATCTGAAACAATAGTATCGAAGGAGAATATATGTCAGACCTTCTCAATAGAAATGATGCACCTTTTAACGATTCGACCTGGAAATTAATAGATGATACCATCATAGAAGTTGCTAAAAATCAATTAAGCACACGTAAATTAATTTTCACTGAAGGTCCCTACGGTATAGGGTTGCAGTCATTGCCTGGGAAGGAACATTCTCATAATAATAATAATATTCAATTGTCAACTCCTGATAATAGAAGCCTCACTGTTATTAATGGTACATTCGTCTTTTCTGCACGTTCTATTGCGACTTTTGAGCAATCAGGAATTCGAATGGATGTTGACACTCTTGTTAAAAGCGTTCTTGAGATAGCTGCACAGGAAGATGAAATCCTTTTGTATGGTAATAACTCGTTAGGATTAACCGGGCTTCTGAATGGCAAAGGAACTTTAAAATATAAACTGAAAGCCTGGGAGCAAGTCGGTGAGGCGATTGAAGACATTATTGCATCTGTGGACAAGCTTGATGACTCAGGATTTCACGGTCCTTATTCACTTGCCTTGACTCCACCTCTGTACAATAAATTATTTCGAAGGTATCCACAAGCAGAGCTTCTCGAAATCGATCATTTAAAATCTCTTATAACTGATGGTATTATTAAGGCACCTGCTATAAAAAAAGGCGGAGTACTTCTTGCAAGTAACAAAGAATATGTTTCCATCGTTCTTGGGCAGGATCTTAGCGCTGGTTTTGAAGGACCTTCGGGAAGAGATTATAATTTCACTCTTTCGGAAAGCATTGTCTTAAGGATGGATGTACCACAATCAGTATGCGTTTTAGAATAATTCAGTAAGTTTTTTTAGTCCAAGCATACCTATAATTAAATTGTTTTTTTAGAATCAATCCAGCTCATTAAAAACTTGAACTGGTTTAGCTACATCAATTTTTTAAATCTGCAGTAAAGATTCAATAAACTTATTTACAAATAATTCATCCTGGTATGCCACTTCAGCTAATTTTAAAACTTGGTTTTTATCCTTAACATATGTATAAAGTTTTTTCTTCTCAAAAATATATCTGATTAATTCCTTATCTGATTCTGTTTGATCAGCTGCTTTTATTAAATTAACCAATCGAGATATTCGAAAGGCACTTATTAGTGTTTCGGTAGAAAGAGATTTGTTCCATGGAAATGCTGAAGATCCTGCAAAAAGATATGGATGGAGTATATTTGCATTTATTAGATCACTATTCATCAGGCCTGGTACCGCATAGAACAGAGATATACCGATTATGCCTGGTTTTTTATACAAATAAAGTAAATTTTTTATTATGCTTTCATGATTATCATCAGGAAAACCGCATATAAAATAAGATATTACCGGGACATTATTCTTACGGGTAATTTCATATAGCTTGTCAAGGATAGAAAAGTCAAATATCCTGTGTTCTGATTTAGAAATGGAATGGTTTGTTGTCGCTATTGAAAAGTTAAACTGGCGAACGCCAAGCTGTATAAGTTCCAGGCAATGTTCAGTTGTAAGAAGTCGATAATCAATACCGTTTTCAAAGGAAAAGGAGATGGTTTTAAATTGATTTTTACAAAACATTATTATCTTCTTCAAGTATTCATAGTCAAGTAAAATGTTATCATCTTCAAAATTAAAAAATACCTGCTTTTTATTATCCTTGAGATTTTCAGCGAGAATAGCAATCTCTTGTTTCAGTATATCACTATTTACTGTTCTAAAATTGGAACCTTGTGAAATTCTATTTGAACAGAATTGACATGAGAAGGTACATCCTCTTGATACTGTTGTCGACAGGTATATTGTATTCTTCTTCTCTTCGGTAATTGTTACAACTGGTTCAATATCTTCAGAAGTAGTGTAGGCTTTTGTTTCTGAAAAAACATTTTTATTATTATCTTTCCAACCAATATTTGGGATTGAATTGAGCGCAAATGAGTTGTAAATAATTGCCTTCAAAAGCATTGGTAACGAAACTTCCGCTTCATTTGATACAACAAAATCAATTACCCCGGAATTCAGAAAAAAATCAGGATTTGCACTTACTCCTGAGCCTCCGGCAATAATAAGGATATCTTGATTTCTGCTTTTTAACTGTTTCGCCAATTCAATAGCAGTATGAGAATAACAGAAAGCAAAACAGGAGATCAGACACATGTTGACTTCTGCATTGAGAATCTCATCAGCACAGGAGCTAATTGAGGGCCCGAAATGTTTGTATTTAGTAAAATATGATATTTTGCTGTACTCATTTTCATTTATAAATTTTCTTAAATACAGCATTTTTTCAGGTATTTCTGCTGAAAGTGGTTTGTTTTTTAAAAGTGGAAAATTGTAGAACAGGGGAGAGGGAACAAAGTTCTCAAGTATTTTGTGAACAATTCTTGCCCCAAGAGCAGAAAATCGGTGATAGGTGAAATAGAAATCCTGGATTGGCGGAACTACTACAGCAGCTTTTTTAATTGTAATCATTTGAATTATGTTTTGAAAAATAGAATTAAAAGTAGAAAAATAATTGGTAACACGGTCATCGTTACAGCTTTAACTCAACAGAACTATTATGATTCCATAGAACTGCTATTTGATTGAGATAAATCTTTTATAGGACTTGTATTTGCTTTTTTATAGTAGACACCTTCATATTAAAAAAGGATTTAATCTATACTTATGAAGAAAATATCTTCCAAAACGACTCTCATTAAACAGGCTTTGAAAAGACTCGGTATTGATAGGTTCGTTCTGTCTATACACGATCAGTCGTTCCCAGGTTATCCCGATGAAGATATCGGCAGAGGTTCTCCATATAGTCGTGGAGGTAGAGATTTCCTTAAATTTATTCAACAGCTTGGATTCACAATAATACAATTTGGACCCCAAGGAAAAACCTCCCGGGAAGATATTTCACCATATAATAGTACCATCTTTTCTCGAAACATTCTTTCGCTTTCTCCATCATTGCTGTGTGAATCATTACCGGAATTGTTAAATTGCGATGAATTCAATGAAATCCTTGCACAATACAAAGACCGGTTAAATGTAAACGATGCTTTGGTAGATAGTATCAATTCCTATGATATTTCCAAAAGTATCATTTCTACCGTTTATAATAATTATTTAAAATCCAAAGATAAAAACACTTCTCTCGTAAACAAATTCCATTCATATATTCAAAAACGAAACCAAACTAATATTAACTGGTTTGAACGAGATTCAATTTACGAGGCGCTTACTAATTTCTACAAAACCGATGATTGGACACTCTGGAATGGTCCAGATAGGACTTTTATTGATAGCCATTTATATCGTAATTCTGAAAAAGATAAAAATCCTGTTAAAATAAAACGAATTGAAGATATTAAAGATGAATACTCCTCTGCTATTGAACAATTTGCTCTTGGACAATTTCTTCTGGAAGAGCAGCACGAATCAGTTCGTAATGAAGCGCACAACATTGGGTTGCATTTTTATGGCGATTTGCAGATTGGCTTTTCTCATCAGGACATCTGGTCGTGGGATGATCTGTTTCTCCCCGAATACCTCTTGGGAGCACCTCCTAGTAGAAGTAATATCGATGGACAACCGTGGGGGTATCCTGTTTTAAATCCAGAACTTTATTTCACATCAGATAGAAAAATCGGTCCGGCACTTCAATTGGTACTGGAAAGAGTAAAAAAGCTCCTTAATGAGTTTGATGGACTGCGCATTGATCATCCCCATGGCCTTGTTTGCCCTTGGGTCTACAGAAGCGATATAGATAACCCGTACACTGCAGTTCAAAATGGAGCAAGATTGTTCTCTTCTCCTAATTTAGCAGATCATCCTGCTTTAAAAAAATTCTCCATTGTTAGAGAAGATCAGTTAAATCCAGACCCGAAATATGTTCGCTACGGTGAGCAATGGGAACAGAACCTTACTGAAGAACAGATAAATCAGTATGCTACAGTTATCGATCTTATTCTAAAAGAAGCTTATTCTCATAACCTGCACAAAGAAGATATCTTATGTGAAGTACTCAGTACCTGGCCTAATCCACTAAGAGCAGTTATGACCAATAGAAAACTGGGCCGATTTTGTGTTACCCAAAAAACAGATCCCAATAACCCTAATGATATTTATCGCAGAGAAAACACTGGTCCAGAAGATTGGATAATGGCAGGTAATCATGATACCAAGCCCTTACTATTATTAGTCAAAGAAAAAGCATCAACACCGTGGTATACAGCTCGTTCTAAATTACTTGCATCTGAATTAAGCTCTGAAAAAGATCGGGAATCCTTTATTCAATCGTTGAGAGATCCATACAAATTTCGTGACGCGATGCTAACAGAATTGTTTCTTGGGCCAGCCCGCAATGTCTCAATGTTCTTTCCTGATCTTTTTGGGATGGAGCAAATATATAACAAACCAGGAATTATTGATGATCTCAATTGGAAGTTGCGAGTTACTTCTGATTATAATGAAATTTACAACGAAAAAATAAGAACTGGAGAGGCTCCAGATCTTGCTCGAGTATTATCAACTGCTCTTTCTGTACGATTCAGCGGAAATGAGGAAATAAAAAGTTTAGCAGAAAAGCTGGTTTCCGAAGAAAGTCTCGATTAGTGAACCCTTAAGTACATTTAAATTCTGCATTCCGCTTTTATTCAACTCAGGAATGCAGATTATTCGACTCATCTGAATCTGTTATTTAAAATCTCCTGCATTGCTTCTTCATCTAAAATAAGTGAACCAGCAACATGTGAATTTTGAATCGCTTTTGGAGGATTTGTTGCGTCTTCAATTTCTCCTTCAACAAGAATAATTATCTCAATTTCGCGACCGTTAAGCTTTGCTATTTCAGGAATTGAAATGGTGATTTTATCTGAAGTTACTTTTTGTTTCAATTTAATAGCAGTATGCATCGTGGTACTCCTTGGAAAAAGGTGGTTTTAGGGTTAAGTAAATCGCTTAATATGAGTTGTTTTCGTAAATAGTATTTGAGAAATAAATAATTTAGTAATTTACTTTCTCCTGATTTCTTTGATCTAATTATAATCTACTAATTATCGCTCAATTAGAAAAGGACAATGATAGTCCTACTCCAAGAGTTTGCTTATAACGAATGTGATTGTCAATCTCCCGATCATAATTTAACATAAAATAGTACGTGAACTGCAAAAAACTTGTAATGTTTGATGAAATAATTGTTTCCCATTTAACATCAGGATGTTTCCAATACTCGTTTTTAGGTGGGTTTTGGGGATTATACCTGATCAGTGCCTGAAAAATGGTTGATTTACTTGTAAGTGTAAAATGATCCGCTTTTTTCCACCTGAATTCTGTCACAAGTTCAGCACCTCCATCATTATTTATTATCGTGTTATAACCTACTACAGTTTCTGTTGAATCATCTATAATTTGGCTGAAACGATTTATTTCCTGTCTAAGTGCCCCACTGAGCCGAACATTGCAGAAAACTTTATTTTTCTGGCCAAATACCCGTACTATTCCAAAACTTTCTGTTAATAGTAAAGGATTTAAGTAACGCTTATTAAACTCCTCTTCATCATCAATAAACTGAGTATTCAATTGAAAACTTATACAAGGACTTATCAATTTGCCAATAGAAAATTTGCTTGTTGATAAAAACTCTATCTCATCTTCGGATTTTTCTAAGGACGACCATTCTTTATCTGTTTTACTCTGCACCGATGTCTGTCCGTATGAAATGTTAAGTTTTTCCTCATTTTCCAGCCACTTAAACAAGTTTTTCTGAACGGATGCCTCAAGATCAGATGCCCAGATAAAAGTACCAATATTATTTCCACTCCAATTGTTTGAAAATGTACTTAAAGACATTTTCAAGCCAGCATCAACAGAATACTGCCAATCAGAATCACTTGCGTGTGATGGAGTAATGAAGCCAAACAGGGAAATCATGGCCAGATAACATACATTTCTCATCCAAAGACTCGATCTATCATCTCCTGCAAGCACCTAAAGCTCGCATTTAGCTTCCAATCTTAAATGATATCAATATTTGTATAATGTTTATTTACAATTATTTAATGAATTTTGTATCTTATTAAATATGTACCCTGTTGATCAATTAATGCAAGAAGATGTGCTCTAAAAGTTAAATATTACATTCTATTAATTGTAAACTACGATAGATCATCAGCAGACATTTTGATATATATCAATAAAGACAATCTCTAAAACCATCAAATTCTAATCAGAACCCTCGAAAGCTTATCTACCAACTCTGCTTCGGGCTTGTTAAAGAAAATTCCGGTTTTCCCTTCGACTGTTAATCCACGCAAAAAGAGGTAAAAAACACCGCCAAAGTGTTTCTGGTATTGATATCCTTTGAGATGCTTTTTTAAATATTGATCGAGTGCAGTGCAATAGATATAGTATTGTAAGTGATAATGCTCTTCATTCATGATCTTTTTTAATGCGTCTGTTTTGTAATTATCGATATCTGATCCCAAATGATTAGATTTCCAATCTAAAACATAAAATTTGTTTTTATGCATGAAAATCATATCGATAAAGCCTTTCATAAATCCACCAACAGGTGAAAACTCAAGGCCTTCTCCGGTATATCCATCATTGAAGAGATTCATCTGTCCAGAAAAAGTGTGGAGTATATCGTTAGTTGAAATATCATTTAGAGGGAACAGAAACTCCATTTCTTTGATACAGTCTTGAGATTTAATTTGAGATAAGGAGAATACATCGCATTCTGCAGTTAGTGGTACTTCTGAAAGGGCCTTTATTATATCAATTATCACAGGACACCAGTTATTCTCAAATCCATTAACAAACAATTGATCAATGATAAGCTTTTGTAATTGAGCCTGTTCCGGTATCAAAGATAGATCTGTTTTTTCCAAAACAGAATGAAAAAAGGTCCCTGCTTTTGCACCTTTAGGAAAGTTAAATATATCCATCTTACTTAAATTTTTATTACTGCTATCAATATCAGTGCTTAAATCATAAAAAAATTCATCAAATTTTGATTCTGAAGCAGAATGTGCAAGTAAGGAATAACTGGCAATTTTCCAGGCTGCAGGTGGATAGAGCTTAATTTTCTTACATTGTAATTGTTGAAAATCTTGAGAAACTGAAGGAGTAATGGTTACATTTGCCTCAGGGATTAACTCTGCAGACATAGCCTGGTGTTGATTACATATTTCTTTAACTTGTCTCCACAACTCTTCTTCTGATAATGATTTAAGCTTTTCTTTCAACAGTACTGTCTGTGGAAAGGAAACATCATTTCCAAAAAGAAGATAGGAGAGAGCCGATGTTAAAGCAGAGTCTGTTTTTTGATAAATGAGATAACAGCTATATTTCGCTCTTGTTACAGCAACATAGAAAAGACGAAGATTTTCCGCAAGTAACTCAAATTCTACATGGTTCCTGTATTCTACTCTCTGTTCTTTTCCGATAACCAATGCTGGTGTAGTATCTTGTTGATGAAAAACATAGGGAGCATTTCCTCTTAGTTCGGAACCGCTAACCGCAATTGAGGGGCAAAAGACAATATCGAACTCTAAACCTTTGCTTTTATGTATTGTAAGGATTGTGACCGCTTTCTCATCACTCTCCAATCGCAGGATTTCATCATCCGATATAATAGTGGTGCTATTTTCTATCTTTCCTGATAACCAGCCGATAAGAGAACTAAGTCGCTGATGATTTTTTATGAATTCACGGCTAATTAACTCAGTAATATGCAGATAGTTAGTCAGTTTTCTTTCGCCAGATGGCAATCCAAGTATCTTTTCGTGGAGATGAATTGAACTAAAAAAAGAAGAAATCATCGAATCAAAACCATTATGCAGCCACCGATCATGATGTTTATCAAAGAGATCAAGATAATAGCCGTAGGATTTTTCATCTTTGAGACACTGCTCGATCTCGTAGGATTTGAGATCAAAAAAAGGTAACGTAAATGCCGCATTAATCAAGTTACTATTAGTTGGTTCTGCTATAGCGCAAAGCAGATAGTAAATCTCCTGAGCTTCTATCGTAGCGAAGACACTTCCATTACTATCAATTATTGAAGGGATTGAAAAACTCGATAATGCATTTTGAAATCCTATCGCTTCACTATTGTTCCTTACGAGGATCGCAAAGTGCGATGGTGTAATTGGTTGTGATCCGATCGTATTTTCAGGAGAAGAAATCATCCGTGCAATTTCTTTAGCAACTGCAACCTCTATTGAAGACTCATTTCTTGAAGACTCAGCGTCAGACTTTGTTTTAAACCATATTTTCAGGGGCTTTTGCTTAACACCTGATATCTCAATGCCGGCATGTTCCTTTACACCGCAATCAGATTGTCTGAATTGGATTTTATCAAACAAAAAAGGATTGTTAGAGATTGAAAATAAAAATGATACTGCAGAAACGAGCTCAGGTTGAGACCGGTAGTTGGTAGCAAGAGAATATTTTTTTGTAACTTGCTGAGCAGCATAAAGATAAGTAAAAATATCAGCTCCGCGGAAACCATAAATCGCCTGTTTAGGGTCTCCAATCAAGAAGGTAACTGATTCTGAGTTAAAAAATATACGGCTGAATATTGAATATTGGACCGGATCGGTATCCTGGAATTCATCAATAAGAGCTGCCCGATATTTCTGTGCAAGAATTTCAGAAAGTTTGCTTCCATCTTTTGATTTCTCAAGTGATTGATTTACCTTTGTTAACAGATCATCAAAATAAAGTTGATTAAGTTTTGATTTTTTTTCAGTAATTTGTTTACTGATAAATTCTAATGAGAGCTTTTGGAGATATTCAAGATGTTGTTCGTATTTCTCACACAATTGCTCTGATGTTTTCTGAATTTCCTCGCATAAGTCGAACAGCGCATGTGTGATAACCTGTTCATTTTTCTTCGTATAAAGAGCTATTACCGATGAAGTGAAATTTTCATAATTTTTAAATAATTTTGGCTCAATTAAAGAACTGTTGCAGAATAAATCCATTGAAGCAATCATTTTTGTGATCACTTGATCTTTATATTTTGTAGCTTTTAAAGTTTTTGAATTTAAAAGAATTACAATTTCGTTTTTATATTTTAACCATTCGCTCTTTAAACTATTGATCAGATTTAAAAAATCTTTTTCTAAATTAATGAAATCAATTGGTTGCTGATCAGGAATTACTTGTAATTGACCAAAGTTTTTTGATTTATTAAATAGCTCAATAAACGAATCCGGTGACACTTTTTGTTCTGTGCAATAGCCGATAAATAACAATGAGTTATTGTAAAAATTGATTCTCCAGAAATCGTAAACGGCTTCATTTATCAGATCACTTTGATCAGTAATTAAAGTTGCTCCAAATGTCGACCCACTCTCGAAAGTATGGTCAAAGCAAACCCTCTGGCAAAATCCATGGATAGTGTATATCGAACAGGTGTCAAAGCTGTTAACTGCTTTATTTAGAAGAGATTGAGCGGTTGCAGCCGGAATAATATCAAGTAGATGCTTTAAAAGGGGATCATCTGTTTCACCAGTTTTAAACGCGGCAAGTGCTTCTTTTATAAGACAATACACCCGTTCTCGCAATTCATGTGTTGCGGCTTCAGTGAAAGTTACTACAAGAATGGACGAGACTGGCATCTGCTTCTCAAGCAGTAACCGTATGAATAAACGGGTGATAGTGAATGTCTTTCCAGTTCCTGCACTCGCTTCAATAAGGTTATGATCTTCAAGAGGCGTTTCTATGAGGTTAAAAAGGCGATAATCTGTATGTTGAACATGTTCTCTGGTAAGTGTTACTTCCATTTATTACTCTTTGTCCGAAGTCAGTAACAAGTTGTTTATCAATGGATTAAATACCTGTTGAGTTATTTCTGTGAACTTTTGATCGATCGGATTCTTATCAGAAAAGCAAATCTGGATATACGGATCTTCAGATTCTTTATGTACTGTGTATTTACTCTCACTACTCCATGATTTATAAGCTATTATAAGAGCTTCATCGTTTGTTTTTTGTTTTCTCAGCAAAGCTTCCGCATACTCCCAACTACATTGCGGAAAGAATGACAATGGAACAGTTAACCCTTTGATAAATAATTCTATAAGATTATTAAGCATAGCACGTGCATTTTGCTCTGGGCTGAAAGTGACCACGGCATCATTAGTTATTAAAATAGTTGTTTTAGGGTAATCATTTGAATTATAAATATTTAAGCACAAATGCTTTAACCATGCAGCTATATAATCTTTTGGTTTTATAGCTGCATTTCTAAATAAGAGCATGTATTGAGGCCAGATAGATGAAATCTCGCAATCCAATCTTACGGTACTGCATTCTATAGTTGTGGAAATGTTTTCAAGTCGATCATCTATCTGAAGTTTTTTTATTTTTTCTGTAAAATCAATGACTTCAGTATACACTTTTTTAAAAGAATATTGGCCTGCTGTACCGTGCGGCAACATATTAATAGCCTGGAAATACTCATAAAAAGCGTTTTCATTAATTTCTTTTTTATTAGAATTTTCATAACACATTGCATTTTTAAGCGTTATGTCAGTTAATCTTCCTGTAAGCCCATATTTTTCCAATCCCGAAATTTCAAAAGGCTCATTCTCTTTTAATTCTTCATCAGGTGTACTGAATAAAACTCCTAATCTCTTTTGGAGTAAATATTTAGATGGATTTCCAAAGAATCTGTTGAGATCGTCAAGAGTAATTAGTTTTAATTCATCAGGTGGCGGTGATAAGGGTTCAAGAAAAAAGCCTTCGGGCAATCGTTTAGGCTCAAGCAGCGTTTTTGCTCCTGATAAGTTTTCATCTGAATAGCTAAACAGATTACCACGTTGCTTATAATATTCCGGGTTAAAACCGTGCAGGCGATGGTGGAAGCTAATGAAATCCCTAACAGTCTGAACTTTTTGTATTTGCGAAGTATCACTTTCGGGATCATTTTTTAATTGGTAGTTGTTGTTGATATAATCTAATAATTCTTCAACACAAACAGATGGGTGCTGGGTAATATTTTTTTGAATGTTCTGACCAATATAGCTGATATAAAAAATATCCCGGGCACTTAATAAGGTCTCCAGGAATACATAACGATCTTCAGCTTCAAGCGAACGGTCACCTTTTTTAGGAGAAGCCGCGATGAGGTCCCAGGACACATTGTGACTTCTCCTTGGGAAAACGCTTTCATTAAGCCCTAAAAGGCCTATAATCCGAAAAGGTATACCTCTCATAGGCATTATCGAGCAAAAGGTTATTCCGCCGTTTAAGAAGCCCTGAGAGAGCTTTGTGGCTGTTAATTTTTGCTGCAGATAAGACTTTATAACATCAAACGAAACTTTCTCTTCAAAATGAGTCTCTTGCTGAGGCAAAGATAGTTCAGAAAAAACTTTACTGACATTTATAATTTCGTACTGTTTATCGATACTAACCATAAAAAATTCATTCAGTGTATCCAAAAGAATCTTTGACCAATCTTCAAGACTGTATGACTGTTGTACCTTTTCATGCAACTTCTTTAATGAAGTGAAAAAGTTTAAAAATTTACCCAACAGATCAGCAGCACTTCCCTCAATCAAGTTGCTGCCAGCTATACCTTTGAATAGCATTAAATCTTTCGCAGGAAGAGCAAATCCCATAAGTAATTGGTTTATACCTGAAACCCAGGAGTTTTCAACGGTTGCCGGAACAGAAATTCTCTCTTTTGACTCAGCATCTAAACCCCAACGAATACCAACATATTTAATCCATTTTTTGAGAAAAGTAATATCAGCAGCAGACAATTCAAATTTTTCTCTAAGTTCATCAATTTCAAGGAGATTAACAACCGAAGTTGAAGAAAAGCGCGATGTAATTATTTCTAATAATTCTATATAACCTTCAACGATGACCGACTCATCTTTTATTGCTCTATCTGCAAGAGAATAAGGTAGCCTCATGGTTTGTGCGGCATCAAAAATGTTTTTTATATAGGGAGCATATTTTTCAATATCTGGTGCCATTATTATGATTTCTGAAGGCTTGAGACCTGGTAATAACTGAAAAAAATTCAGTATGTTATCATAGAGAATCTCAACTTCTCTTAAAGGACTATGACAGGAGTGAATTTGAATAGATTTATCGTTTCGATTGATCTCCTTTTTTTGATCAACTGAATTTTTTGATAATGTGAGAATATCTGATTGTATGTAACTAAGTAAATTATGAGGATTTATTGAAACGGGAAAGGAGTCTTCGCTGCATTCGAGTTCATGAAGCCTCGATATAAAATCTCTCCCATAGCTACCAAACGAAGAGAGAAGATAATTGCCAATATCGTAATGTAAATTGTCTGTAGTAACGTTTTGTTGAATTAAGCGTTTTTTCTTTCGCAATATCTTCTGGAGTTCTTTCTCAGAGATGATATCATCCCAATATTCAACAGACGGATTAAGCAGAAAATAGTGAATATCAGTAACTTTCGATAAAATTCCGATTAGATCCAGGAAATAAGAGGGTAGGGAAGAAATCCCAAAAAAACAGATCTTTTGAGGAATTGTTGTATGATCAAATTGATTGTTGTTAATCTTTTCAATCAACATTGATCTAAGATGAATCCTATGAGAGGGTTTACTGTTAACCATTGCGTTCCAAAGTATGGATTGCCATCCGGCCTCTTCTTTATCATCCTCCCATGCACACACTGTTTCTGGTCGATACATTGAATACTGATCAAATATATCGGTGATCTTAAGCGATAGCTGAAACAATTTAACTGGATCGTTTTCAATAAGATAGGCCTTCAACGGTCCGAAGTCTTTTTCATTGATATATTTTGGTATCTGTTGATAAATATTCCACACAAGAAATTCAGGATCAAAAGTAAGGTGTTCAGGGATTTCTGGTAAGATCTTAAGAAAAAGTTTCTTGAAAAAAGCATTAAGAAAAGGAAATTCGCAAAAAGCGCAAATTTTTAACTGCTCCGATAGTTGAAGCGATAACCACTGCTGCATTCCTTTGTTTTGGACTATAACCGTATCTGGTTGAAAAATCGAATCCCGAGGTAAACAAAGAATGTCACCTAGAACAGGGATAAGATTTTCAATACGATTGCTTGAATACAAATGAAATGCAGGCATGAATTTTAACTAACCGTGAAAAGAGAAACAGGTTTAATGGTGATAATTTTAGTTCTAATGTAATCTGCAATCTCTTCAGCGGTTGTATCTTGTTGCAAAATACCTTTAGCGAAAAGCTCAGGAATAGTAAAAGGTTCCCCAAATATTACCTTTGATACAGAGGCTTGAGAACAGGCATTTGAACTTTGAATTTGAATGGGGATTATTGTAGCACCCGTTTCACGAGCCAATAATCCTATTCCGGATTTAAAATGGCCGATATGACTGGTTTTAGAGATTTGCCCTTCTGGGAAGAAAATCAAATTCTTACCATTTCGAATAATGGATAGAGATTTTTTTAATACCTGTATTGGATCTCCCGACCGTTCAGATTCAAGTATATGATTTCTTAAGAAAGTGTAAGGAATTGACCGATATAGTTGTACACTTGGATCAGCGATGAAAAATGTATCATCGTGAATCTGTGGAGATAAAGAGTGTAAGATCCAGTATACATCGAGGTGGTGCGAATGATTTGAAACGAAGATAAATGGATTTCTTAGTGAGCTGAAATTTATAGAATTATAAATTTTAAACTGATTTGTACTTTCAGTGTACCCTTTAATGATTGGAAATGCGGCACGCCTGAAAAATGAGTTTTTTGGAAAGTTAATAACTTCAACATTATCTGAAAGAATTCTGTCTTTAATACTCAAAATATGGTCATAAGTAGACTGAGAACCATTTGGGGCCTGTTCACGAATTAGAGAAACAAGATCGCTCACACTATCCATCTTCTCAAAAATCGTTTCCGGAACAGAAATTGAAAAACTTTGTTCAAGAAAACTAATAAGCTCTATTTTTTTAAGAGAATCAATTCCAAGGTCAATATCAAGATTTGACCGGGGATTAATTATTTGCACATCTATTTTGGGTGATACCAGTGCAATTCCATCGACAATTTTTTTGTATTCAGAAGTGTCCATCAGAGCTACTTCAAGAGCTGAAAGTTGTTCTTCAGGAAGGCTCTTATTGAAAGATTTTCTCTTTATCGACATGTATAGTTTTAATAACTCTCGTTTTTTTAATTTCTTAGAAGTAGTTCGGGGAAGTGGCGAATAAAGAACGACAAAGTCTGAAATTCGACGGTGAATCGGTTGCGTTTTACCCAATCGATTTAATTCCTCGAAAAGAAGATCGGATGCTTTCTGAAGAGAATTGTTTTTTCGAACATCTTTTGATGGTACAATTACAGCAGCAACAATTTCCCCTTCATCACGTTTAACTCCAAAAATTCCAATTTCTTCAATAATAGGAGAGGTATTATAGTAATCTTCAAGCTCATCAGGATAGACATTTTTTCCTGTATCAAGGACAATCACATCCTTTTTGCGGCCGCTAATAAACAAAAAGCCATCATTATCCAGATAACCAAGATCTCCGGTGTGAAACCAGCCTTCGTTATCTATTACCTCGTTAGTGAGCTTATCATTTTTGTAATATCCCAAAAATATACAATTTCCCCTTAGAAGTACTTCTCCGAGACCGGAGTTGTCTGGATCGATGATTTTTACTTCATTTTCGTTTAAAATCATTCCAACAGACCCCAGACGAGGATCATTTAAAGGACATAAAGTAATGGGCCCAAAAGTCTCAGTTAATCCATATCCTTCTACAATATTAAACCCAAACTGTCTGAATCCATGCCAGTACTTTTTGTTGAGAGCAGCACCACCTGAAATGATTATGCGGAGCTTTCCTCCAAAGCTGTTATGAATTGTTGAGAAAAGCCCCCGTTTAAATCCAGTACCAAAAGTGTCGCCCGCAGCAACTGATATTGTCTTTAACCCGGTAAAAATCGAACGAACTAACGGCCCCTTCTTTTTAATATTATGCAGAATACTATCATAAAAAAGAGCGATCATCTTGGGAACTGCCGGAAGCATGGTAACCCCTTTATCCTGGAGAGCTTCCAGAATGAGTGGTCCTTTCAAGTAAGGCACAAATACTATATCCATTCCAGAAGCAATTGGTGCCGCAATACAGGCGGCGAAACCAAAAACGTGATGAAGCGGAAGAACCGCACAAACAGTGTCCTCTTGATTCATTCGCATTCTGGGAATCCCATACCTGGAGACTACAGTATAGTTTTTCTGAGCCAATACTACACCTTTTGGGTTACCAGTAGTTCCTGAAGTGAAAATAATTGCAATCGGATCATCTGGTTTAAACTCCAGGTTAAACGCATCTCGATCTTCATTGCCATGACTTAAATATCTATCAAATCGGGGTTCTTTTTCTTGCGATGAAGTATCAAGTATAATAATTCTTTCAATAAATGAATATTTTTCTTTAAGAACTCTAAAAAAAGGCAGGTAAGCTTTTGAACAAAAAACTACTTTTGCTTCGGTGATCGATATTATTGATTCAATTTCAGAGGGCGGAATATTAGGGTCAACTGGTACGCTGCATGCCCCAGTTAAAAAAATAGCATGAAAGGCAATAATCCATTCAGGTGAATTTTCTCCAATAATTACCGCATTGGTTCCTTTTTTGAGACCTTGCTTTCGAAGTAGGTAACAAAGGCGGTTAAGATCTTTGTGAAATTCTGAATATGTCCAACTTTTGTATTGTCCTTCACGTTTAATATGAAGGCAAGGACGATTCGCGTTATTAATTAATGATGCTTGAAGCAATTCTGCGTAGACCAACTTGTTCATCAATTCACCAACTTTTTTTTCTGAGGAAAATAGCTATCTTCAGATGTACGATAATCAATTTTCAAAAATTGTTCCCATTTAAAATCAAATTCGCGCTAGCATTACATGAATTTAAATATCTGCTTAAATTAATATTCAAATTAATATAGTAAAATGGCATAGTTTTGGAGGAGTTTTGAATGGAACATCACAATAAAATGTTATACGGTCTTTAAATCTGGAAATGGAAACGCAAAGAAAGTACATCATGAACCATATATTGCTTTATTTGTACTGAAGTTACTCTCAGCAGCCTGTTGAACTATAAATTTAACTTTGGAGTAGTTTTAATGTATCAAAATAAAATCGTGAATCTTTTGGGTTTTACAGGTGCATTCCTTGTTCTTATAGGAGTATTTTGCCCTGTAGTTGACATGCCATTTGAAGGTTCTGTTTCTTTTGTCAATAGATGGGTAGGGTCAGGAATTGTAGTTATATTATTGAGTTTTTTGGCTGGACTACTTTCCTTTTTTGGTAAATCTAAATACCTCTGGTTTCCGGCCTTTATTCTTGGTGTAATAATGTTATATCATTTATACGATTTAAATAAAAAATTGGATCAATACTCATTCGGAAATAGCTTTTTGAAAGCTAATATTAATTCAATCGTTTCACTTGAGTGGGGTTGGTTTATTCTTTTTGGCTCCATTTCATTGCTTCTGGTAAGTTCAATTCTCAGCCATAAAAATTCCTGAAATATTTTTCAAAGCCAACAACACCTGTTGGATTTAAATGAAATTTTGATTAAGATTTCTGAAAAAAACTAATGAATTTCATTTATACCTCCGTAATTTTTTTAGTAGAAAAATGAAAGGAGGATGAAATGGATACAAATTTCAAAAAGGATACTTCTCAAGATACAAATGCCCGCATTAAAGAAGAATTTCAAAAACAGGGTGATTCCTTTGTAAACTCAGGCAGAGAATTTGCATCAAGAGAACTTGATCATTTATCTGATGCGATACGGGATGCTTCACATCGTCTTCATGAAAAAAATGACTATTTAGCCCAGTATACTGATGTGATTGCAAATAAATTAGACTCCGCTTCCCACTACTTCAAAGAAGGTAAAACGGAAGACATTTTCAATTCAGTAAATGATTTTGCTCATAAGCATCCTGGTTTGACAATAGGCGGTATGATGGCGGCCGGATTTGCCGCTTCACGATTTCTTAAAATCGGATCCCATGATTAATCATTTTTCAAGGGAGTGAAAAAATGAATATTGTACATGAAAGGGATATAGAATTAGAAACTGAATCTGTGGGTAATTTGCTGAAGGATTTACGTGATGAAGTAATGATTATGATCCGTCAGCAAATAGAACTGGCTAAAACTGAGACAAACGAAAAAATTTCAGTTTTATCAAAAAATACAGGGATGTTATTCGCTGGGGGATTAGTTCTCTTTACAGGTTTTCTATTCTTGATTACTTCTTTAACATTCTTAGGGTACCAGGGTTTGTTAGCAGCAGGAGTAAGTTCAGGAATAGCTATGTGGCTTATGCCTCTGATTACGGCAGTGATTGTTGGGAGTATTGGTGCTTTCCTTGTGTCAAAATCAATAAATACCTTTAAACGCACCTCATTGACTCCAAACAAAACAGTTCACACACTCAAGGAGGATCAACAATGGATTTCAAGGAAGAGAAGATAGTCATAGGTGATGGTCATGTTGCCATTCATGATTGGGCTCCGGAGAACCCTGATGGGAATCATAAAAGCTCTAATGAAATAGAGCATGATGTCGATGAAACCCGCCATACAATGGATGTTCTTTTTGACACTTTGACAAACAAACTTCATCCACGCACTTTGGTAGATCATTTCATCGATCGGTTCCAGGTACCGGAGAATAGAAAAAAAGCACAGGATTCTCTTTTAAATACAGCAAAAAGAATCAATCAATCTTTCCAGGAAAATCCTGTACCGCTCATGTTGATTGGAGCAGGCATTGGATTATTATTTCTGGAAAGCCGAGGAGTTCAGGCAAAGGTTTCAGCTGAAGCACCTCAAGAAAAAACAAGGGAGACAACAGGCGGGTTTACTCGAAAAGTAAGCGAAAAGGTTTCAGCTGCTAAAGAATCTTTGTCAAGTGGTTTTGAACAAGCAAAGGAATCTTTCCAATCAGGAAAGGAAAGAGCTAAAGAATCAATCGAACAAAAAAAACAAGCCGCTCATGAACGCTTGTCTCAAGGTAGAGAATACGGTTACTCATGGCAAGAAAATGCAACCCAGAGATACCGCGAGACAGGGGGATCTGTTGCAGAAATGATAAAGGATAAACCACTTGCTGTCGGTTTTGCAGCGGCTATGTTTGGGTTGGCTTTAGGGGTACTTTTCCCTGAAACCCGAGCGGAACGACAGGTAGTTGGAGCTCCCGCAAGTGAGACATTTAAGAAAGTGCAGGAAAAAGAAAAAGAAATGATGGAACAGGGTAAGAGCGTAGTGGAAGAATCTGCAAAAAATGCTTATGAAAAAGCAAAAGAAAAAGGCATTACTCCTGAAAATGTAATCAAGAAACCCGAAGAAAAAGCAGCTGTAAAGGAGCAGCAACCTATAGTTACTCCAAAGAAGGAAGTGGAGAAAGCAGTAGAAAACAAGGTTTCTCCTGCCAAAGAAAATATTCCTTTGGACCTGAAAGAAAAAGCTGATGAAAAGATCAGTAAAAAGGATATTAACCAAAAACCTCTTCCTTAAGATGAAATAAAGAAAAGGGGTCGCGAAATGCTACCCCTTTTTCTGGCTGAATGTTTGCAATTTAAAATACCGGTCAGTTTGTCGGAGTACGTAATTGTTTAAAACACTTTTCATAATGGTAAAAAAGTCATTTCAGGAATGGATTAATGATGAGGCTCCAAGGTTAGCAGCTGCACTCGCCTTTTATACAGTTTTTTCAATTGCTCCTCTTTTAATCATAATTATTGGTGTTGCAGGTCTTGTTGTTGGCGAACAGGCTGTCCACGGGAAAATATTTTTCCAAATAAAAGGCCTTATAGGTGCTCAAGGCGCAGAAATAATTCAAACCGCAATCGCCAGTACTCAGAAAGGTGGAACCAACCTTCAAGCCACGATTATCGGTTTCATTACTTTAATAGTAGGCGCTTCCGGTGTTTTTGCAGAACTGCAAACAGATCTTGATAAAATGTGGAATGTTAAACCAAAACCCAAACAGGGAATTTTGTTTTTCTTTAAAACCCGCTTTCTTTCACTTGGTATGGTGATTGTTATTGGCTTTCTGCTGCTTGTATCACTTAGTATTAGCGCTGTATTATCCTATTTAGGAAATTATATAACAAGTATTAATAAAGATTTTTACCTATTATTATGGGTGGCAAATTATGTAGTCTCTTTTGGTGTAATTACAATTTTGTTTGCTGCAATATTTAAATACTTACCAGATGCGAATATCAGATGGTATGATGCATGGATTGGGGCTTCAGTCACAACGCTTCTTTTTTTGATAGGCAAATTTCTGATCAGCGTTTATCTTGCTAATAGTTCTGTTGCCTCTTCATTCGGAGCAGCTGGATCTTTAATTCTTATGCTCCTATGGATCTATTACTCTTCACAAATTCTTTTTTTTGGTGCTGAATTTACTAAAATTCAAGCCTCCATGCGTGGGCCAGGTATCCCTCCAACAAAGCATGCAATGAAAACATGATTGAATTAGCTTCCTCTTTGTAATCATATTCAGATAGTCTTTACATTATAATTTGACACCTTTATTTACATAAATTATCTTGAAATATCAAGGGTAAGTAATTGAGTGGGCTTAGAGTCACTGATAAATCTTGTATTGGTTATTTAATTATTCACACCGGTCTTTCTTTTTTAGTTGTAAACTTTTTCATATCTAAATGACTTAATTTGTATAGCTGAAAAATACATTTCCCCAACTAATTTAAAGAACTAAGGAGTTACGTTTATGCGTATTGCTATGCTTGCCTGGGAGTCTCTTCATTCTGTTTCATTAGGCGGAGTCGCGGTCCATGTAACAGAGCTTGCCGCAGCTCTTGAACGCAAAGGACATGAGGTTCATGTCTTCACCCGAATGAGGTGGAATGGTGATTGGCAATACGATAATATTCACGGCGTCCATTACCATCGCGTTCCTTACGGGGGGGCAAATGACATTATCGATGATGTGAACAATATGTGTAGAGCATTCGTTAATGCAGTTTTTCATAGTGAAGATTATATGGGTGCTCACTTTGATATCGTTCATGCCCATGATTGGATGACCGCTAATGCAATGGTCTGGATAAAGCAGGGTAGAGGCAGAAAAGGAATTTTTACTATTCATTCCACAGAATATGGACGGTGTGGGAACAATTTTTATGAAGGCAGATCAAAAAGGATAATGGATCATGAACGCAATGGTACTTTTTGCGCCGATAAAGTCATTACTGTCTCGCAGCTTCTTAAAAATGAAATAGTGTGGATCTACAATGTCCCCGATGGGAAAGCAAATGTAATCGCCAATGGTATTTCTTACCAGAATTTTAACGGCTTTATTGATCAAGGATCTGTCAAAAACCGCTATGGTATTGGACCAATGGACCCAACAGCTCTTTTTGTAGGTCGAATTACTTCTCAAAAGGGGCCGGATCTTCTTATCCACTCAATTCCTTACATTCTCAAATATCACCCTAATGCGAAATTTATTATCTCTGGCGAAGGAGATATGAAAGGATATATCGAGAATACAGCAAGACATCTTGGCATTGCTCATGCCTGCAGGTTTTACGGAGTATTCCCAAGAGGAGAGTTAGTTGATATTTACAAAGCATGCGATTGTGTTGTTGTACCGAGTAGAAATGAGCCTTTTGGAATTGTAGTGCTTGAAGCATGGGCTGCAGGAAAACCAGTAGTTGCAACTCACAACGGAACTGAATTCGTGTGGCACAATGTTAATGGATTCAAGGTATATGCGAATCCTGAGTCGATTGCATGGGGAATTGGCTCTTTATTTGCCAACTTTGAGCATGCCCGGTGGATGGGGAAAAATGGAAGAGAAGCAGTTGAAAAATCATTCTCGTGGGATATTATTGCTGATAATACATTGGGAGTGTATACTTCTTAATTTTTAATAATTTTTTGGATACATTAAAAGTGTATCCAAAAAAATTATTCTGCAATTTTATTTTCACTGATCATCGTGTTTGATTCAATCTGTGGAGTTGATTTTATTTTTGATGTTTTCTTTATACCTTTATGGATAAGGAATACTATAAAAAGAATACCCGCCCCGAGTAAGATGTAGCTTATATAATGGTAGTATTTCTCAAGCTGATCTTTTTGGTTATAAAGAAAAACCCCTAACATGGTAAGTATAATATTCCATAATGTTGCGCCTAAAATCGTGTAAAGGCAGAATTGCTTTATGTTCATTCTGGAAATACCTGCAGGAATAGAGATCAAATGACGTATGACAGGAACAAGTCGCCCAAGAAATGTTGAAAGGTTACCATGTTTTTTAAAGTAATTTTCGGCTTTTACAAGGTGTTCAGCATTAAATAACATTAAATGAGCCCATTTTGTAGAGGCAATTTTGTAAAGAATTGGCCTTCCTAATGTGCGAGCACAAAAATAATTAAAAAGAGAACCACAAAGCGCTCCGGCTGATGCAGAAATTATTACTCCAAAAAAATTAAGTTCACCATGAGCTGCTTTCCAGGCAGCAGGAGGTACGATCAATTCTGAAGGAAAAGGAATTATGGTACTTTCTAATCCCATAAGCAGGGCAATGGTACCATAATTAATGTTAATCATATACCAATCGATTATCGTTTTGAATATTTCTGCTATCATGAAATTTCCCTATCTGTTTTATTCTTCCCAGCCATGTTCACCAACAAGAGGCACAAATACAACATCGGCCACTGATTTACATGTAAGTTCTTTATTGTCTTTGTTATATAACAGCAATTCCTGGTGCTGGCGGTCACCTGTTGGAATAAGCATTTTTCCTCCCACAGCTAATTGATTGGACAGTGTTTGTGGGACAACTGGAGCGCCTGCAGTAACGATTATTTTGTCAAAGGGTGCATGTTGAAGCCATCCGTTACTACCATCGCCTACTTTAAAAGTTACATTAGCGAATCCCATCGCCCTCAGTCTTTTTCGCGCTGCATCACCAAGTTCACGGTGCCTTTCAATAGTGTAAACACGTCGAGAAAACTGTGCAAGAATTGCAGTTTGAAATCCAGTGCCTGTACCTATTTCAAGAATTTTTTCATCTCTTTTAAGCTCCAGAAGCTGGGTCATAAGTGCAACAATTGATGGCTGAGAAATAGTTTGCCCAAAACCAATGGGTAACGCATTATCGTCATACGCCTGCGCATACATAGCTCCATCAACGAATTCATGTCGTGGAACTTTTCGAAAAGCGTCTAAAACTCTTTCGTCGCTAATGCCTTTTTCCCGAAGTTTTTTGACAAGGCGCTCTGCTGCAATCTTTGGATTTAAATGTTCGGTCATGAATGAAATAAGAGGTTAAAATTAGTGTTTATTTGAAAAATTGTCCATTTGCTATCCATATGTTTATTACGGCTTTAACCCACCGAATAGTGTCTTTAAGGTGAGAAATGTGGCTTGGACCATCCAAATATAATGTTCGCACATCAATAAAGGAGACAGGAAATCCTGATTTTACCGATTTCATGATAACCTCGGTTTCCATTTCGAATCGTTTATAATTGATATTTATACTTTTAAGAAGTTCTGCTGAATAAATACGATACCCGCATTGACTATCCAAAATTTTACATCTGCAAATTATGCTTAGGATTCTGGATGTAAGCACATTTGAGAAGATCCTCGCTAAAGGCATTGAGGATACAGTTTTTTTTCTGTTTCCAATGCAAATACCGGTTTCCGGATATCGATTAACATACAATAAAAATTTAGGAATATCTTCGGGCGAATGCTGACCATCAGCATCCATAGTGATTATCCAGTGAGCATTTTTCTTTATAAGAAATGCAAAACCGGACACAAGTGCAGCACCTTTTCCTTGGTTTACAGGATGCGAAATGTACGTTAAATGCATTTCATTGCAGAATTGACCTGTACCATCCATTGATGCATCATCAACTATACAAATTTTATTTTTTGGTACTATTTTCAACAACTGAGGAATAAATATTTTAAGACTGTCAATTGATTTATATGATGGTATCAGAACATATGTCGATTCAGGCCATTGTGATTGCATGAAGATTTTCCTCGATTCTCCTTCTTAACAGCTCGATTCCCTCTTCGCTTTTATTGTATTCAGCTGGTTTAATTATTTCTCCAACAGATATTTTTATCCGGGAAAACGGTTTTGGTATGATCATGCGATCCCACGATTTCAATCTCCAAAAATGTTTTGGTTCCGCTGAAAGAGGAATAACGGGTGAATTTGACAAAAAAGATAAATGAGCTACGCCTGTTTTGACTATTTCTTTGGGTCCTTTTGGTCCATCGGGCGTAATTACAATATTACCATTTGCTTTTAATATTTTCTGACATTGACGGTAAGCAGAAAGGCCTTGTCTACTTGATGAGCCATAAACGATGTTGTAATTCCATTTCGCCGCTATGGCAGCTGCTCGTTTTCCATCCTTACTATTCGAAACCATTGCCGATATGTTGGTTTTACGAAAGATATAAGCCAGCGCAAGAATGTTTGAATGCCATATAGAATAAATGTTTCCCTCTCCAGGATCAACAAGAGGATTCATTCCGTTTTTTGTTATTATTTGTGAACGCCAGGTATTTCCTAAAAGGGAACCGACCAACCAAATGCCAAAACTTACAAAATCAAGTTGCGGTTGAGGATTGCTTATTGTTATAGAATCAGGGAAATCTTTGATCTTGCTCATATTTCTTTTCTGCTAAATCTTAACATCTGTATTGCTTTGTATCTTCTGAAACATTTTTGCTCAAAGTTATTCCACACATTCTTTTCAATAGAAACTGAGCATTGTTTTACTATCTAAACTTCAACTCTTTAAAATACTTCATAGTATCTAAAAAATAAATGTCTTTATATGGTGCTCACTATTGCCTGTTAATTTTTACTGATGAACCTTTTATCCAAATGAAGTGTTTTTTCTACAATAGAGCGCACAACCTTCAGCATTTATAAGCCTATTAAAAAAGGATAATCTCTGCAGAAGAGAAAATCCGATTTACGGATAACTTTTTTAAGATTACTTCTACTTTGTTAGAATGTATAATCATTCTAAAATTTTGTTGTAAGTGTACCGGAAACCGCTAAAAGAAAGATCCTCGTTCCTTTGAAGGTTTAAGGGCTCTGGGTGAGCGGGTATAAAACACTTTCCATTCTAACAAAGTAGAATTACTTATCTGTTTCTAAACTGTTTTTTTAGCACTTGTTTTATGGATAAAAGAATTTGGACAATTACTGTTTCCACAAATTTTGCATTGAAATAAAGTGACAACAATTATAAACAGTATGGATCCAAACCAGAACGCAAATAATAACGGCATATTCTTAAACAGCCAAAACTGTGGATAAAGAATAATACCTAAACATCCAATAGTGGTTATAAAAAAATCAAAAAAAGAGTATGGTCCTGTTTGTCTTTTGGGAAGTAATAGCGTCAGCGAGCCTATGATCAGGTGTTTGCAATCAGTCAAACGTACCGGACATTTAGAACAATAAGAGATCAGTATCATGAGTAATCCAGCTCCTGAAATGACCAGATAATAAATAGAATTAATTTTTGATTCAATTGTGATTGCAGTAAACCCTATAGCAACAACAGCTAAAATCAAAAACAAAGTTAACAAACTTATGAGTTTCTTTTTCATAAAATACTCCTACATTGATGAAGTGTTTCTGCACTATTCTTTAACTGAAGGTATGCAGCAGATATTATAGAAAAATCTGTTTCAGATTTTCTCTCAGGATAGAATAAATACAACTATCTTCGATAATTTCATTTTTAATGATATTTTTTTTCAAAACAGCTTCGAGTTTAAAACCTGCTTTTTCTAACACTTTCCTCGATCCTTTATTTCTTGCAAATGGTTCAGCATAGATTCTTATAATATCAAAATTTAAAAACAGGTGTTTTACAAATGCGAAGACCGCACTGGTCATTAATCCTTTGCCCCAGTATTCTTCAGCAAGAAAGTACCCTATTTCAACATTTTTCCTATAGACATCACTTTTAAAAAAAGCTCCAATACTTCCAATTGCAACGCCATCTTTTTCGATCGCAAAAAGATTGGAAGTGGCATCCAGTTCCTGAGCTTTTGCTATATAATGTTTCGCATCATCGATTGTGTATGGATGAGGAAATGCATCGCGTAAATTATCATATATTTTTTTGTTATTCGCAATTGCCGCAAGCCTGTCAGCATCACTTTGCAACCATGGTCTTAGTATAGCTTTTTTTGTTTCTATTTTCATTTGTTTATATCGAATTAGTGTTTGTAAGAATTATTATTTGCTTCGATTATTTCACCAGCTAATTTTTCGTTGTTAATAGAATTGGATGTGTAATCTGAATCGCCTGTAAAAAAGGCTGTATATGTTTTTATTGCTCCCAGTACTAAAATGCGTTCATTTTTCATTCTAATCAATGCTAATTATTGAACATACTTATGATAATGATAAATACTTTTTTTGCAGATCATGCACAATAAATTAAATTTTATAGATAAAAAAGGAGGAAACCATGAATTTGACACTAAATGAAATAGAAACTCGCGTGCTTGGATCATTAATAGAAAAAGAGATAACGACTCCAGAGTATTACCCAATGACACTTAACGCTTTGACAAATGCATGCAATCAAAAATCCAACCGTGAGCCGGTAATGAATCTCAGTGAGAAAGAAGTATTAGCAGCAATAGATACCTTGAGAGATAAAAAACTAAGCTGGCAATTTTCCAGTGTTGGAGGAAGAGTTCCAAAATACGAACACAATCTCAGGAGCCTCTTTACTTTTTCAAAAGAGGAAATAGCGGTACTTTGTATATTACTACTTAGAGGACCTCAAACAATAGGGGAGATCCGCACTCGAACAGAAAGGCTGTTTTCTTTCTCATCACTTGAAGAAGCAGAAAAGACTATTCGAGCTCTGATAGAACGCGATGATGGACCTTTTGTGACGGAATTGCCACGTCAAGCAGGGCGTAAGGAAAGTAGATTTATGCACCTGTTTTGTGGAATGCCAGATCTTTCATTGGCCAACGAACAATCTATTCAAACCAGTTTTACACCGCCAACGGCTAAATCTGATCGTTTATTAATTTTGGAAGAAGAAGTTAAAGAACTACGAAGTGAAATAGCCGATTTAAGAGTGCAATTTATTAGTTTTAAGAAACAATTAGAATAATTTCATCTTTACTATTAAATGAGATTATTTAAAAGTAAAAAAGATTGTCAATGAAACTTATGTAACTGGATACAATAAAGAATCCAGCTGTTACAGAAACCCAAATACCTGCTCCTAAAAATGGGCCGAATGGAATACGATGATCAACCTCAACGCGCTTAAAAAGCAGCATGGGAATTCCTGCCAATGACCCTAAAAGCGCACCGAAAACAATACTCATAAGTGCGATTTCGGGCCCCCAGAGTGCTCCTACTGCTGCCATAAGCTTGATATCTCCTCCACCCATCGCATCACCTTTTTTCAGGATAATTGATCCTATCTTACCTATAACCCATAATACTCCGCCGCCAGATAGAATACCGAGCAGTGATTGTAGTGGTGTCGTACTGCCTGGGACAAATGATATAAGGAAAGAGATTACAAGAAGAGAAATTGAAATAGAATCAGGGATTATCTGATGCTTAAAATCAATAACCGCTACGGGAATCATCAATATAAGAAAAAGTGACTGTAAAGAGATCGTAATTCCATTTATCCATGTGATATTGTTGTGCGGAATTACAACATACCACAAAAGTACTGTAAGTAAAGCTGTAATAATTTCCACAATCGGATATACTAATGAAATGTTGGTTTTACATCCAGAACATTTTCCTCTTAAAAAGACATAACTAACTACAGGTATATTTTCCCACGGCCTGATTTTTCTATTGCAGTTAGGACAGTGTGATGATGGAAAAACTATCGATTCACTTCGGGGTAATCTCCAAATCAGAACATTAAAGAAAGAACCTAACAGGAGCCCTGCAATAGCGAAAACCAATACGATCATTTCTTCTCCAGATGTTTTTGATTGTTTATTCTTCCAGAATGTCTCTTTTCTTTTATACTTTCCGATATTTGCCTTTTTTTGTCAATGGATTCTTTATCACTCTGGAAAAAGTTTCGTAAAGAGTGCTTCGCTTTGACAAGAGCTTTTAAATGCAGGTTTTCCGGGAGCTTTTTATATGAAGAGTAAACTATAGATTGAGAAAAGTCAGTTTGTATACTTTTTATGTGAAAACTCGATATTGAAAGACATACTGCCCAAGCAAGGAGAGCTGTTTTTAATAAACCAACAAAACCTCCCAAAATTCTATCTATCCATCCCAACATAGTAAAATTTATCAATTTCTTTATTATCCAACCCAAAAAAAGTATAAGCAGTACCACTACTATGTAGATAGCTACAAATGCAGCAGCATTCTTTACTTGAAGAGGAGTTTTTATATCAGAAAAAAAAGTGACAACATCGCTATAGTATACAAATGCAAATACAAATCCAAGTACCATTGCTAAAACACGAATAATTTCGCCACTAAGACCACGTTTAACGCCTATTACGAGGAAAATTATCCCAAGGACTAAGAATATAATATCGAGAGTATGCATGTTTTTCCCAGAATAAAGCTTAAAAAAAAGGCGGAAATGATTTCCGCCTTTAAAAAGCTATTTTTTTATTTACATAGCAAGAAAATTGTGTTTAAAAATCAAATTCGCCGGAACAAATTCTATTTTAAACTATTTTTCTTCCTCAAGGATTCCAACTACATGTTTATCTTCAATAACAAACACTTTTTGGTTACCGCTTTTGTAAAACCATTTTTCTTGAACAGCCCACGGTTGTTTGATTGTTTCTGATTTAATTGGTTCACCAAGTAGAAATTTTAGTGTTTCCTGCAAAATACCTATTTCAAAACGACCATCGAAGATACAGGATTTGTCAAGTTCAGGAAGATCTGGATTTGACTGTATATACGCATCAATTTGTACTTGGTTGGGTTTAATGAAACTCTTAGGACTACAACCGGCCATTATTAGGCCAACAATCAGAAGCAAACTAAGCTTTTTGAAGCTCATTGTCGAATTCCTCCTCGGAAGAGTAAATTTTGACCAATTTATTAAGCCCTACAACCTCAAGAACATCACGAACATATTCATTTGGTTCAATGAGGACCAGGCTTCCACCTTTTTTCTTAAGCACATTATGGCAGTAGATTAAGACGTTGAGTGCACCGCTATCTAGATAGGTAACCTGCTTCAAGATTTAGAGCAACATTACTTGCATTTTTTTCAAGTAATGTATTAATATAGGATTTTAAAATAATCGAGTCTTTAAGTCTGTCAATTTTTCCTACTACATCGATTACATGAAAGTTTTTCTTTTCTCTGCCACCGATATCCATTTCTTCTGCCTTTGACCGAGGTTGAATACAAAATTCAAATTTTATTAAATATAATAAACCTTGTACTCAATTAGTTATAGAAAAAAATGATTTAATCATAATGTATTATATTTATACATTGTTCAAGGTAAGCTGTAAACAGTATTGCGTCCTCTTTTTTTCCCATCTTCGAGGATCGTTACCAGACGTTTTAAGAAGTCAGAAGATGAATCATCTTTTGTACATTGTCCTACTGATAGAGTTACTGTAACTTTTCCAGGTAGATCTTGAATTTTATTAGTTCTTGAACTAACATTTTCCCGTATTCTTTCTGCTAATTCCATAGCCTCCCGTTTATTTGTATTAGGGAGAATGAGGAGAAAACGATCACCAGAATAACGGGTTATAATATCTACAGTTCTAATGGTTTTTTTAATAATTTTAACGATGAGAGTAAGAATCTGATCTCCACCTTTATAGGTGAGTGCTTCATTAATTTTTCTGAACTCATCAACATCTAATAAAATAGCAGTTAAGTGCATGTTTATACCGCTTAGAGCGAGACATTTCTTCTTTGAGTTTTTCCAGGTGATATCCAGGAGTGTATATTTTTTCGATCCATTCTTCACTAATTTTTGTAGAGATTGTCTCAGGTTGAGTAGCGGAAAAGGGGTTAATGAAACTTTCATCTGTATTCTGCTGATCAAAATAATCTATAACTGCAGCTTGAATTCCGATGTTTCTTCCAATCTTTTGCTCGATTCCGTTTTTATTTTCTAAAATACGTCGCCAATGAGAAATCGCTTCTTTGTTCGAGAATTCCTTACCTGATAATCGTAATAAGAGCGTGCTGAACGGAGCTTGTTGTACTGAGCGCTCTTCAAGAAAAATTCTTTTAATTGAATTAAACGACTTGGAATCTTTTTTTTCAAGTGGTGTTTCGATTAATTCCTTAAAGCCATCAAAAGGAAGTTCGTTCGCCATAAACTTTGATTTTATATACTCTCTTTTTTTTATCTGAACGACATAGATATCGTTTTTATATCTTGTATAATAATTTATTCAACCTCTTCGATCAACATTTCATTTTTATTTATTGTCTTTCTTAATAAAGTCTATTAATAAAATTTTAATAAATTAGATTTCATTACAGATCTAACTTTGCTTGGTCGATATAAAATTACCCTGCAAATGTCAGAGCAATACTTTTATAGTTATCTTTTCTGAAAAACTGATTTTACTTTTTCCCCCAGTACAAATACAACGTTACGATTTTGCAGGTTATTTCGTAATAGCACAATTATGGCGGAATATCATATGCAATATTATTTTATAGAGCGCTGAATACCAATTTCAGAGGAGTATGTATGAGCTTATTTGAAGTTAAATGTCCAATATGTAAAGGTTCATTGTGGATCGACCCTGCTACTCAAAAGATCGTTGACCACAAATCACCTGATCAACAGAAAACAAATTTTGAAGACTTTCTCAAGAACCAGAAAAAAGGTACCGCTTGGGATGATAAAATGAAAAAAGCTAAAGAGGAGGAAGCACGAAGAAAAGCTGAAATTGAAACGAAATTTAAACAAGTCAAAGATACTCCAATCGAGGACGATTCATCAGAACCTCTTCGTTCCCCTTTTGACTGGGATTAATTTTTTTATAAAAGTATTAACATGAAAGGACTAATTGCTTTGACAGTCGCACCTACATTGATGTCATGCTCTACTACATATCCAGAAGGTATGTATGCTGAGATGAATACATCAAAAGGAAAAATTGTTTTAAAATTGGAATTTGAAAAAGCTCCATTAACCGTTGCAAATTTTGTTGGCCTTGCCGAAGGTACCATCAAATCAACCAGAGATAATAACCACTTCTATGATGGACTAAAGTTTCATCGCGTTGTACCTGGTTTTGTTATTCAGGGTGGTGATCCTAATGGAAATGGAACTGGAGGACCTGGCTATAAATTCCCTGATGAGTTTGTTCCTGAACTTCGCCATAATGGTCCAGGGGTTCTCTCAATGGCAAATGCAGGACCGGACACTAATGGAAGTCAGTTTTTCATCACACTTGCGGCTACTCCACATTTAGATGATCGCCATTCGGTATTTGGGAATGTCATTGAAGGTATGGATGTCGTCAACTCAATCAGTACTGGTGATGGAATTGAATCTGTAAAAATCGTAAGAGTTGGAGAAAATGCTAAAGAGTTTAAAGCTGATCAGAACGCATTTAATTCAATGATAAACAAATTAATGGAGGCAGAAGAATTGAAAAAAAAGAAATTAAGAGAAGAACAAAATGCAATTATTAAAGAAAAATATCCAAATGCAATCAGTACCGCCTCTGGTCTTATGTATGAAATTGTAAAAAAAGGCGATGGAAATAAGCCAAAAAGAGGAACTAATATTAAAGTTCATTATACCGGGACTTTACTCGATGGCAAAAAATTCGATAGTTCAAGAGACCGAAACGAACCATTTGAATTCTTAGTTGGTACGGGAATGGTTATTTCTGGCTGGGATGAAGCCTTACTTGATATGTCGCGCGGTGAACAGCGTATTCTCATTATCCCGTCTCAGCTTGCTTATGGCGAACGTGGAGCTGCAGGAGTAATCCCTCCTAACGCTACCCTTATCTTCGATGTAGAACTATTAGAGTTCTAACACATGTAAATGTAAGTCCTCCGTTTTTATTTTGGAGGACGTCCTCTTTAATTAGCAGTGCATAAGTACTCTATTTTTTTCACTGTTTTATCGCCAACTCTCTTTATAAACCAAGAAAATATGAACATTGATAAGAGTAATCAAATCTTCATCTATGTTTTCAATTCAGGACTGACAGCTGCTATTTATGGACTATTAATTTATATAAGTGATTCTTTATTTGGTTGAAAAAGAAAAATATTCTATATAGATGAATTTTTATGTTTACCTTTTCTTTTTCAAATATTTCTGTTTACGTATAAAAGATGGGCTGCGTTAATAGCATCTATCAAACTTTCTGCAGAAGCAATTCCTTTATTTACCAAATCGAATGCCGTTCCATGCCCTACAGAAGTTCGAATTATTGGTAAACCAATAGTGATATTTACACCATGCTCGAAATCCAACGATTTAAGAGCGACAAACCCATGATCATGTAACATGGCCACAATTCCATCAAATTCGCCTTTAAAAGCCCTCATAAAGACTGTGTCCGGCGGGTAGGGGCCTGATACGTTCAGTCCATCTTTCTTGCAAATATCAATAGCAGGTTTAATGTGCTTAATTTCCTCATCACCAAAAAGACCTCCTTCACCCGCATGTGGATTCAATCCTCCAATAGCAATTCTGGGATTTTTTCTTCCTAATTGTCTCATTGCACGATGAAGCAGATGAATGGTTGTTATAATTCGGTCTTTTGAGATTAGATCTATTGCATTTCTAACTGAACAGTGAGTAGTTACATGTGCTACACCAACATTTCTTAAGAGAAATAGCATTGAATAATCTGTTACTTTGGTTTTTTCAGCAAAAATTTCTGTATGCCCTGGATAATTTATTCCAGCCAGGTGTAATGATTCTTTATTTATTGGATTTGTAACAACACCTGCGATAGTTCCGGCTTTTGCCAGTTCTATTGACTTTTCTATATATCTGAATGCCGCAAGCCCACACTTCGCGCTCACTTTTCCAGGCTCAAAATCACCTGGGTGAATAATATCTAAACTTAAAACATTTATACAACCATCTTTGAATTCATCTATTGAACTAATGTGGTTCAGTGGTTTAGATACATTTAATTTAGAATAAATATCATCCAAAACAGAAATATCACCAATTATGATAACATTTTCCATGACCCTGCAATCAGATAATGCTTTGATTGCTATTTCAGGGCCTATTCCAGCAGGATCACCCATTGTAATTGCGAAGACTATTTTGTTGGTTGTTGATGTAGAACTCATAATATATTTTTCCAAAAAGATAAACTTTTAAATGAAGTTAACCGATAATATTTAGTATGAATGAGATAAAAAATACATTAATCAAAAAGGCAAGAGAACTCTATAAAGATATAGAACCTTGCTCAAACAGATCCGAACTTAGTGAATGTTTCACTAAGGAAGGGGATATGTTATTACTTTGGTTCAATACAAGTGATAATAGTACTCATGTAATTTCTGCTGATCTGAACTGATAATTAACCTACGCCCTCTTTTTTCTGAATTGTTGGGCAATATCCTGAAGATTTATTTCTCTTGCAGCAGAAGCGGCACGGTTTTCATTTTGAATTTTCTCATAGATTTCTTCTCGGTTAACGGTTACATTTTTAGGAGCTTCTATACCGAGTTTAACGTGTCTTCCGTCGAGATCGACAATCTTGACAACGATATTATCTCCAATACGAATTGATTCGCCTAATTTACGTGTTAATACGAGCATGTCATTTATTCCTCAGTATAGGTTCCTGCGTAGTGTAACGATCATCATCAATTATGATCTGTTTGCCTATTTTTTTTGTACGATTAATAAGAATAGGACCTGTTAGATTGGCGGTTGATTCAAGAGGATTTTCTCGAATAGTAACAATTACATAAAGCAGGAGCTCTTCAGGTTTAACAATAGCCAAGCCTTCAATTTGCTCTTTGACTATCTTTGGAGTGTAATCAGATGCAAATAGGAGAGGATTAATGATTGCAAACCTTAGACGGGAGCCATCAATGCATACCAACCATTCAAATGGCGCATATTCTGGAATAGAAACTATGACAAACTGCTTATTGCTTTCAAATCCAGGAATACCTGAGGGAAATGTTACTATGTCATCGTTAGAATAGACAAGATTCTTAAAAAATTCACCCATAAATGCTTGACTCCAAAAGATTATTACCTTTTAAAAATGATATTTCCCTCAAAATGTGTCAACATCTGAACATCAAAAGTGCCCGAAAGTTTTTTTCAGGCACATATAATTGGAAAAAAAACAGAGAATTAACCTTTAAGAAGGCTTAATACATTCTGGGGAGCTGAATTAGCCTGCGCAAGCATCGATGTAGCCGATTGAGTGAGGATTTGGTTACGTGTATACATTGTTGTTTCAGAAGCAAAATCGGTGTCACGTATAACAGATTCTGCAGCTTGCATGTTTGTTTCCTGGTTTTCCTGATTAGTCAGTGCATGTTCAAGGCGGTTTACGACAGCTCCAAGATCTGCCCGTAAAGCATTAACACTTGATAACGCTTCATCAAGGGTACTTATCGCAGCTGTAGCATCAGTCTGAGTAGCTAATGACAGTGCCGGACCATTTATTCCTAATGAAGTTGTATTCATCGGTTGAATCGTGTATTGAATAGTATCAGCATTGGGATCACTGTTTGGTCCTATATGTAAGATTCCACCAGGTGATACACCCCAGGGAGCAGTACCATTTAGCAGTTGTTGACTATTATACTGAGTTCCTGTAACGATTCTATCAACTTCATTTTTCAGTTGTGCTACTTCTATCTGAATATAGCCGCGTTCGGATGATGTCAAAGTATCGTTAGCAGATTGAATTGACAGTTCACGCATTCTTTGAAGCATCGATTCAACTTCAATAAGGGCTCCTTCAGCAATATTCATAAGTGCAGACACCGTCCTGAATATTACGTGCCTCCCATATTCAGTCCTTTAACCTGAGTACGTAATTGCTCTGAAACGCTTAATCCTGCAGCATCATCAGCTGCGCGATTGATACGAAGACCAGTTGAGAGCTTTTCAAGTGATTTTTGTAAACTTCTGTCCAATTGTTTAAGCGCATTACCGGTAACCATTGCGGTAACATTGTGGTTGATACGAGGCATAGGTCCCTCCCTTTTAAGTTGCTTCCTTGCAGCATTTGTCAGTAAACTGCACTCCTGGTCTTCCTGACCTATCCTGCTTCCTTGCGTCTCTTATGGTTATGCAATCACTATGCCATTTGATTTATGGGCAATTTTAACAATTTTAGCAGCTTTTTCAAAAGTAATTAGGCAAAAATTTCCTATTACTAGAGAAAATTAACCAGTGATTGTTTAATAATTACCGCTGCGCTTTTTAATGCTGCATTGTAAACATTCTCAGCTGTTGAATATTTCATCACTGCATCTGCCAAATCGGTATCTGCCAATTGCGATTGAATTTCAGATGTTGATGTAAATTGTTCCATGTTTCTGTCAAGAGTTGTTTCGAAACGGTTTATTCTTGCACCATTTTTACTCTGTGCAGAAAGCATATTACTAAAACCGCATCCAATTCATCAATCGCATTTTCAACCCCGTTACGATTATTCTGAACTAAATTTTGTCCAAATCGTATCATTGTTCCTATCATATCATAACCGGTATTTGGATCTTTTGTCACTTCATCGGCACTTATATTAATCGGCATAATAATTCCATTTTCAATTTCCCTATTAACATCACCCCATGTGGAGATTGTTTGACCGTAAATATCTTTACCAGTACTGATACTGTCAAATTGTAATGCGACTTGACCAATTGCATAATTTGCAGTACCAGGTGTGACATCTATGGCCAAAGCCGGATTAAGAATTGTTAAAGTTCCATTTTCATAATCAACTGTATAATCGGTATTTTCAGCGTAATGTTGCACCGGCAACACTGAGTTTGAATGAATCAGGGATTATATTTTTGATAGCCGAATTATCGAATCCTTTGAACAACTGAACTGTAGATCCAACCGGCATACCGGCAGCGTTGAAATAAGCCATATTGTTTTTGTATAATCATCCAAAGTTAAACAAGATGATTGATCGATCTGATAGGGAGGCGTTTTTGTGTGTGTACCACTGAAAATATAGTCACCTTTAAATTCTGTATTGGTCAGCGCGATCAGTTGTCTGAATAATTGAGAAGCTTCTTTATTGATATATGCGCGTTCAGTTGCACTGAGAGTATCTGAAGAACCCTGAACTGCAAGTTCCCGTGCCCGTTGCATCAGCGTATTCATACTGTCAAGAGAGGTGCTTGTGACATTCATATATGATATTCCATCATTTATATTTTTTTTAAATTGAGTGAACTCTTTAAGTTTTGTTTCCAGTTTGAGTGTATTTGCAACATCCACCGGATCATCTGAAGGTCTAAGCAAACGCTTCCCTGTAGCAATCTGTTCCTGTAATTTTGACATATCATAATTACGGTCGTTTATGACATGCAGCATCTGGCGATTTAGTTCCTGTACAGTAATTCGCATATGCTACTCCTTGAAGCAATTACATTCGGATCAATGTATCAAGCATTTCATTTGCAATGCTTATTAGTCGTGCTGCAGCTTGATACGTGTGTTGATATTTAATTATGTCTGACATCTCTTCATCGAGCGAAACTCCTGAAATGGAGTCCTGCTGAGATTCGTATTGATTTACAAGAAATTTTCTTGTTTCGAGATTTGAATTTGCTTCATTTTTACTCAAACCGAGATTCCCTATAAAAGAGCTGTAATATTCCGAGAATGTTGATGTATCGTTTCCTAGTATATCAGGATTCATTGTAAGGGCACCACGAAGCTTTGCAATTGCAATAGCATTTGAGTTATCACCAGGACCATTAAAACCTCCGGTTCTATACTGGAAATCAATATCTAAGTCCTGTGCGTCATACCCATTATGAAGCATTTGAATGGTACCATTGACATAATCAATATGGTAATCAACATCTTCTTTCAAAGCAACACTTGGTGATCTTACCAAAACTGATCCTCTTACAATATTTGATGCAGCTGTTGGAGTCGCTGATGCGGGATCACGATAGAGTTGAATGGCTGGAGAGCCAAAGTCATGAGATCCTGTGGGACTGTCATTTGTAACTCCCGGTACTGATTCTCCAGCAGAAGCTGCAGCTATATTTTGAACATTTGACAGGACTTCAGCTGATAATTTGATATCCGAAGCTCCTGTAGTATTCTGATCAAAAAAAGAGTTTCCACTGTATCCATTCAAATTGTAGCCGCTAATATGCAGATCATTGATTTTTTTAACTAATGAAAGTGCAAGTGTGTCCAGTTTGGATTCATACTCTGGAACTATTTTATCTCTGATTTCGAGCAATCCTTTTATTTGTCCCCCCTGCGGAACATATTCCTTTTTTGAATCTGAAAAGCGCAATCCAACCTTTGTCATCGATGTACCATCAGATAATTGAAATGATGAAGTCGTCATCTCAATTTGTTGAAAGTTTACAGGAGAAACCAATATGTTACCATTGGTAGTTAAAGTTATTTGCCCCAGTTCATTTTCAGTAGTATTGATATCAATAATTTCCGATAGCGTTTTTAAAAGCTGATCTCGTTTATCCCTGCTGTCATTTGCATTCTGATTGCCCAGCTCTACTGCGCCTATTTCAAGATTCATATTGTAAACTTCTTTAATTATCTCATTGACTTTATCAACCCGGTCTTCAATTTCAGTGTTCCTTGTCTGTCTCAGATCCCGAAGTTCTCCTGATACGTTATGGAAAACATTACTTAATATCTCTGCGTTGGTTTTGACAACTGTTCTGGCAGAAATATCCGCTGGATTGTTAGCTAAATTTTGCCAGCTATCGAAAAACTGATCAATATAAGTTTGGATTCCTGTGTCACCGGGTTCGGTAAAAATATTTTCAATTTGATTTAATGATTGATTGATTTCATCGTAAAATCCCACTTCCTGATTCTGAAGTCGTATTTGATTATCGATAAAGGTATTTCTCATCCTTACAATGCTTACTACTTCGACACCGATTCCCATTTGACCAAAATTTGAATCGTATCGATAATCCGGCGAAAGGTTGAGACGTTTACGTGAATATCCTTCTACATCTGCATTTGAGATGTTCTGTCCAGCAACATCCATCGCAAGCTGCGATGCCATCAGACCGCGTGTGCCAACATTTAATACAGATAATAAACTCATAATTCACCCTTATTGTATTTAGACAGTGCGATTTATTAATGAATAACTTTGAAATGCTTTCCCTTTTTTTCTAATTCCGTAGGGCTCAAATTTCTTCTGCGATTGTTGATAAATAGAAATGGTGCTATTTATCACTGTTAAAGCATTTTCTAAAAGTATTCTGTTTGATACAGTGATTTTTGATAGCTCGTCTATTTTTTCTTTGAGTTTACAATGTACATTGGACAAAGTACTCCTGAGATCATATGGTGCGCTTTCAATAAGTAGCGATAGGCGAGGTTCTCTTTTTTTTATTCCGATTTTGTTGGCTATTATTCCGCTAAGTTCTATTCTCTTTTCTTCAAGCTTTTCAAGTTGGCATATCAGTTCATCATGTTTAACTGTATAATTCTGGATTTGAGGAAGATTGTCTTCACGAATTGATTTATTGAAGACATTTGCTGTCTCTACAAGATTATTATGCAGCTCCAATTCACAAGAAAGAATTCTCACCAGTTCTTCATAGGTGCTATTCATGATCATTTGCCTTGGTTATTTGAAAAAAGTTGTTTGAGACGAGTCACAGATTTAACATAATTCTGAGTCTCATTATACGGAGGAATTCCATTATATTTTTCAACTGCTGCAGGTCCTGCATTATAGGATGCTAAAGCAAGCTGCTCATTTCCTTCAAAACGGTCCAGAAGCGTCCGTAAATATTTGACTCCTCCAAAAATATTTGCCTTTGGCGAAAAGGAATCTGCTACACCCAATTCAGCTGCAGTAGTATCCATTAACTGCATTAGTCCCTTAGCTCCTGCTTTAGAAACAGCAAATGGATTTCCTCCTGATTCTTGAGTTATCATAGCAGATATCAGGTTAGAATCTACTCCGAACAATTCACTTGCTTCATTTATTAGTTGTTTCCAATTTTTGACTTTTACTAATGCTGATTCGTTAACTTTACCATTACTACCTTTGCTTTGTGATTGGCTTGGAATAAATGCGTTATCAAGCATCCATAATTTATCCAAAGAAGGATTTACAGGCAGTGTTTGATTTCCCTGCTTTTCCAATTCTTTTACAATCAGTTCAGCAAGACCAAGGGAAGAGCTTTTTGATAAAACATTAGAATATTCATCATCAAGCATTTCTGTATAAATCTTTTCACCAAAACTTTGGGGGATCAGAGGATTGTTATCAAGAGTTTTTCTCATTGATTTAAGCATCATGGATGCAAACAACGATTCAAAATCATGAGCAACCTTTTGAACTGATTTGTTTTGAAAATCTGAGTTGAATTTCGGAGTGCTTGATGTGATATGCATATTTTCTGAATCCTTTCAGAGCCAGCATATATGCAATCTGTATGCCTAAAGTGAAACATGCTAAAAATCATATACTTAAAAGGAAAAAAATTTGCATCAAGCAGGCAATTTTTGCCTGCTTGATGAGAACAATACGGTAGAATATTCATATTGCTGTTTATACCTGAACAATGATTCATTAATAATTGATCGTTTTATAAAATTTCTGATGACTTTTACTGAAGATAATCTTAAAATTTTTTTTCTATTCAAGTTTAGCAGATTTTTTAAACTTCATATAAAGTTTTTAAAAAAAATTACCGATAGTTATAAAAAGAAAAAATTCCATACGCATTTAAGGAGAAAAATTATGGGTATTTCGATTAACGGACCATCCGGAATAGATACGAAGACCATAATTGATACACTGGTTAGCATTGAGCAACAAAAAGTAACCAAAGTTGAGAATGCTAAAGCAACTGATCAGGTAAAAATAGACGCTTACTCTAAAATTCGTTCTCTTCTATCTGATATCAAGACAAAGGTAAACGCTTTATCGAAGTCAAGTTCATTCGATCTCTTTAAATCAACATCATCCGATGAAAAGGCAGTTACCATAAAGGGTGGTGCAGGAGCTGTTAATGGTCAGTATGATGTCAAAGTATTTCAGCTTGCCGCAAATGAGAAGATGATCAGTAAAGATGGTCGGATCACAAGTCAAACTGCATCACTATCAAGTATGGGAATCTCAGTTGGAAAAATTAAAATCGATGGTGTTGAAATCACAATCGAGGATAATGATTCTATACAAGATCTTAGAATGAAAATCAACAGCGCAACAAATGCAAAAGGAGAAAAACTGGGGGTATCAGCCTCCGTTGTTAAAATATCGGATACAAATTTCCGCCTTGTTTTGGGAGCAAAAAATACTGGAAGTAATGGTATTAACTACAGCGATGAATCAGGCAGTACCCTTCAGGATCTTGGAATTATCGCAGATGCCAGTGGAAACAAAGGAAATATCAAACAAGTAACAAAATCGACATCTGACTTCAATAGTGCTTTTAATTCACTTGCTGACGGAGAATCAATACAGTTCACCGGGAAAGATCATAATGGAAATGCCATTACCAATTCATTTATTAAAACTTCCTCCAGTACAATAGATGATTTTCTTAACAGTATAGAAAAATCCTTTTATGGAACTGTTGATGCCTCAATTGATTCAACAACCGGAAACCTGATTCTTGAAGATAAAGTAGCAGGCACATCCAAGCTTTCTGTTACTTCACTAAGTACAGGTACTGCTGCACATTCATTCAGTATTTCTACCGCTGGAGCAGAAGGCGCCGGTGTTTTATCGGCCGGTAAAGATTCTTATTATAGTATTGAAAATATTTTCATGAGTAATTCATCAAATTCAATTACAGGAACAATAACCGGTGTAACTTTTGATTTTAAAAACACTTCGGTTGATAAGCCTGTTGCTCTTACATTGGAGAGAGACGGAGAAGCTGTTCAGAAAAAATTTCAGGAACTTGTAGACGCTTACAATGCACTTGTTAAGTATTCAAAGTCTGCTACTAAATACAAGGATCCTGATGACGAAGACAGCGCAGATGGTGAATTGGCTGGTGATTCCACACTGCAAAACATTGTAAGTCAAGTAAGATCGCAAATTAAACAGGAATTCGGACTTTTTGGTACTTCTGGTAAATATACCAATTTAACAATGTTTGGCCTTAAAACTGATACACAGACCGGCGAATTTACTGTAGATAGCGATAAGTTCCAAAAGGGCTTTGATACTCATTTTAATGATCTGATTAATATCTTTACTACATTGGGAGTTTCTGAAAATACATCTGTTGCTTTAGGCAGAAGTACAAATGATACCAAATCAGGTAAATATCACCTGGAGGAGGTAGATAGTACACATTTACGCATACAACTTGAAGGCAGTACTGAATGGTATACATCTGACGCACGGACAGGTGATATAGTGAGTTTTTCAGATGGACCTGCAAAAGGACTTTCGCTTACAGCTCCACCAGGAGCTGTAACTGCTTCAGGTAATACGTTTACATTCTCAAAGGGATTAAGTACAATCCTTGATGAATCGATATCTAAATTAAATGATACGCATGATGGATTGATTACTCTAAGACAGGAATCCTGGCGTAAGTCAATGAAATCAAAGTCGGAAAGAATAGAAAAACTTAATGATCAAATAGAACGATACAGAATACGACTTACTAAACAATACGCTGCAATGGAACAGGCAATGAGTACAATGCAATCGCAGGCTTCAAGAGTGATAGATGCGTTAGGCAGCAATCAAAATTAATTACTACCCGGAGGAAACTATATGAAACAGGGGTACGATGCATACAAAAGCGCAAATGTTGATACTGCAGATCAGGGTAAACTGATTCTGATCTGTTACGATGTAGCCATTAAACATTGTAAATTAGCTCTTGAAAAATTCGACGATCAAAAACTTCTTGAGGAAAGGACAAAACATCTTTTCAAAGTTCAGGATGCGATTACAGAACTCTTAAGTGCATTGAAAATGGATATTGGTGAAATCGCACATAACCTTTATCGTCTATATGATTATATGCTCCGGTCAATTGTTGAAGCCAGTGTTAAAAATAAGAAAGAGAAAGTTTCTGAAATTCTTGGTTACCTTGAAAATCTTCGTGGAGCATGGGCTGAAGCTATTATCAATGTAAAGAAAGAATCAGCTGCGAAATTAGAGTCAAACAATGTGGTGGTGACAGGATGAATACAATGACCCCTAAAAACAATTCGGAACTGTTGTATAATTTGAAAAACATTCTTGCAATTTCATCTGAATTGCTGGATGACTTTTCAGATGAGAATATTACGAGTACATTGCAGAAAAGAAATGATTTACTGGATTCTATAGAGAAAAGCATTTTGAAACATACTGATTCTGACAATAAGTATGATCATGAAATAAAAATGATTGTCAATAGAATAATATCTATTGACAATTCTATTATGAAGAAAATTAAAGAACGTATGGATCAAATAAAAACCGAAATCAACGGTCTCTATACTACTTCACGTGCTGCAGCTGCTTATTCGGCATATAGAAGCAATAAAACAAGACCAACGACCAACGCAAATTCTTTTAGTTAAACAAACTATAGTCAAATATTTAAATTATCTTTGAGGGCCCTGACCAGTTCAATTTTATTAACGAGCACTTCCGATCCATCAATCATGTTTTTGATTCGAACTTGCCCTTTCAGACCTTCTTCTCCACCTAAAAACACAGTGAAAAGACACCTGGTTGTATTCGCGTTTTTCAATTGTTTTCCAATAGCAACATTTTTAAGTGAGAACTCGCATGAAATGCCTTCTGATCTTATTTCCTGAGCCGTGGAAATAATTTCTTTTTTTTCTACATCTTCAAAAGCGACAATAAATACCTTGCTCCGTGGTGGAAGCGGGGGAGTAAGTCCTTTTTCTTTTAGCAAATCTCCTAACACAACATCTCCTGCTGCAAAACCGACTGCTGGAGTAGGGATACCTCCGTAAAGCTCTACCAGCTTATCATATCTTCCACCACCTGCAATAGCACGCATGCTTTTCTTTATATCAAAAACTTCAAAAACAATACCAGTATAGTAGGCAAGACCACGAACAATCCCAATGTCGAACATGACAAATTCAGACAATTTGTAGTAATCAAGTAAAGTAAACAACTGAATTAGATCATTGACTGCAGGAGTTTTTCCAACAATATTTATTAATTTTTCAAGTGATTCTGCATTAAATATAGCAAAAATTTTTTTTCTTATATCAGAATCGTTAATAAGCTTCTGCATTTCATTATCAAAATCATCTTCACTAATCTTGTTTTTCTTATCAAGTATAGCGTACAGGGAGGCGAACATATCTTTTTGTAAACCTGCGGCCATAAAGAGTTCATCAAGAAGAGTCCGGCTTGAGATACGTACTTTGAAATCAGTTGACAAAAAGCCCAAATCGGTCATCATACCTATTACGGCAGCGATCAATTCTGCATCTGCATCAACTGTCTCAATTCCTAATATATCCATATTGAGTTGAAAAAACTCTCGTGTTCTCCCTTTTTGCATACGTTCGTATCTGAAAAGGCGTGGTATGGAGTACCATCGCACGGGGCGTTTCAGAGCATTTCCTTTTGTTGCAACCATTCGGGCCAGAGAAGGTGTTAATTCAGGTCGAAGTGCCATCTTCCGACCGCCCTTATCCTCAAATGTATACAATTGATGCTCTATTTCATCTCCTGATTTTTGTGTGTAAATTTCAAGATTTTCGAACATTGGTGCATCATATAATTCGAAACCATAACGTTCACAGGTGCTTTGCCATTTGTTAAAGACGTACTGCTGAAAAGCCATGTCTTCAGGGTAAAAGTCACGTGTTCCCTTAGGACCTGATAGAACTGACATTTTTATTCTCCTTTAAAATCTATATAGCAATGGAAAATAAATATTATTTTGCTATCATATCAAAAGATAATTCGCCTATTTTAAGTAGCCACTATGGTATTTTACTATTATCCTTGGTATATTTGTTATTGATAATCATTCAGCTCTTCTCATTGGTTAAATGTAAATGATTTCTGGAAGTACATTATTCAACATAAAAACATGGTTTAACGAATATTCGCAATCATATTTATCCCAAAATGATAATTTAACTTTTGCAACCAAATTAAAAATTGAGCATACCTGGCGTGTTTGTAAAAATATAGAAAGTATTTGTAAATCTATAAAAAATATGGACCCTGCAATGCTCGATATATGTATAATAATTGCATTGTTGCACGACATTGGTCGATTTGAACAATTTAAAAAATACAACACATTTTCTGATCGGCAATCAGTAGATCACGCGTCACTTGCTATAGAAATTATTGATAAATACAGCCTTCTGTCAGGTTTATCAGACAATGAAAAAACTATTATAAAAACAGCTATCCAACTCCATAACGTACGTGAATTGCCGAGTGATTTAGAAGAAGAAATGCTGGTATTCTGCAGCCTTATCCGTGATGCTGATAAAATTGACATCTTTAAAATAACTGCCGAAAACTATAATAACCCTGATAGTGCAGAAAATAAAATTGTCCGTCTTGGAGTAGAAGAACTATCCGAAATTTCTGAAAACGTTTATAATGCTGTTTTCAATGGTAAATCAGTAGATTATTCAGAAATGCATTCTATTAACGATTTTAGACTTGTTCAATTAGGATGGATTTTCGACCTGAAATTCTCTTTTAGCATTCTGACGGTCAAACAGAATGGCTACTACGATATCATTAAACAACATCTCCCTCAAACACAGAAAGTAATTGATTTGTTTAAAAAATTAGATACATACATTGATAAAATACTGCATAATTAAATCACTCTGTAATAAAATTAATCTGCGATACTCTTTTTCCAGCCCTGTTCAAACTCAGTCAAAGAGCAATTAGTCTTGCTTTCCAATACACTCTCGAAAGAATTGCCCATTTGTATTTGCCTTATAATATCATTAATAACATACAAACCCCAACGATCTATCATGTACTTTACCATTACGTAGGATTGGCTATACGCAAGAGGTGCCAAACTACTTTTTCGCCAGGTTGAACTGTTATTTAGCTGTAAGATTGAAAAAGTGTTATTAGTTCTTTTTGCTTTGTTCATAATCGATTTTTCATATACATAATCAGTTCTTTCTTCAAAAACAGCAAGTCCTTCGTTTAACCAAATGGGGCATTCATTCCCAGCAAGATCAAAGATCAATGCGTGCGTAAATTCATGGTTTAGAATTTCTTTAAGCTTCTGCAATGAATATTTTTTGAGATTAACAGGTATACGTATTTTCCCGTCGAATAACCCACTTACTTTGTCGTGTACATCCCTAAGGCCTCTAAATTCGCTTTCTTTGTAAAGTAAAACAATTATCGTATGCTTAGGGAAATAGCCAAAATCCTGCCCAATTTCTCTATAGCAATCCATTAAATGTTGTTTAATTTCATAGATTTCATTATCAATTACACCTTGATTATAGTGAATTTCAAATATATCTCCCTGTACTTGACTGAAACTATCCTCTGTCCTGCCTTCTTTCTGGATAGATGATAACAGTTGAATAATTTCTTTGTTCCCAGGCTCAATCATTAGCGCTTTTTTCCAGTATTTTTCCGCTAAAGATAGTTTTTGATTTAAATAGGCTATTTTTCCTATATTTATGAGTGCTAATGTGTTACATTCTTCGAGTTTTAAGAGCTTTTTCAAGATAATTTCCGCATTAGAATATTCTTTTGAGTTAAAATCTAAAGTGCTTTTTTGCAAGTACAATGACTTTAGATTGGATTTGATTTGTAAACTGGTTGGCTCAAGAGAAAATGCTTTTTCAAGATATAGACACGCTTCAGAGAAATTGCCTTTTTTTGATAATTCAATTGCATAATTGTTATATGTGTTAGTCAAATTTTTCTTTATTGTTTCATTCACGTTGGAACATTTCAATGCATTCTCAAAATTTAAAATTGCATTCTGGTAATCATTTTTATTGAGTGCAGCGATTCCTTTGCTATTATAATCATAGCTTCTATCAGGGATTTGAGAAATAGAATTGCAGATTAAGATCAGGCAGATAAAAGACATTTTCTGTAAAAGCATACTCAAATTATAGCTTTGCAAAAACTATTTGAGTATACATAAAATGAAAACTTGAATTGTAAAATAAAAAAACTGAATAGGGAAGGTTGAATAAAGAAAAACAGGACTTTAAAAAAAGTCCTGTTTTATATGGTCATTTTTTCATTTTCTTTTTTTAATACCAAGACTTACTACATAACGGAGATCTTTTTGGCTGCCTTTCGAATAAATAAAATAAAGTACAGCTTTGTATACACCTGGAGCAACAGTCATCTTTTTGGCATTAGATCCATTCCAATAAAAGTAAACATAGTAATTACTTGCTCTGGTTTCAGTTGTTTTTTCATCCAGGATGTTAAAATTATGGGATGTATTTACAATATTGCCCGCTATGTCGTAAATTTTCCAATATCCCTTTACTGTTTCACCTTCTATTGCAGCAGGAAGTACAACTCTGATAACAGCCCCTTTACCTTGTTTGGCAAAACCAATTCCAACTTCATCATTGACCATTTTTAACACACCAGGGCCGGTGTGTTCAAAGACTAGTGTAAGTTGGATTCGGAATAGGAATCGCATCGCCAGGTATTGGATCTATTTTTACTCTTCTTTTAATGTTATTATCCGAAGGAAAGTTACGCAATTGATCAATAACTAAACTGTCATTATCTTTAATGTTGATATAATTCTTATCTGTAATATCGATTCCGTTGGTCATTTTTATTACAAAAGAATTATCTGTTGTAGACTCAAACCCGACGATTTTATCAAATAGAGATACTCGTTCAAATTGATTATTACTGTTAATAACCCAGACATTAAAAACAGAGTCAGGACGATTTGCAGGAGAAAATTTTGCATTATTTTTTGAATGCAGAACCTTTTCACTCAAAGTAATTGTGAGTAAATCCTTGGATGGATCTTTTGCATCAACAGATTGTTTTTCCGCTTCCATTACAACTGGAGCTGCACCATCAATGGTCAGTTTGCTTGTAATAGTTTCAACATCAAAAAGATTCTCAATAGAAATTGTAGGTGTCCAGGCAGTCTGACCGATTGATTCAGAGCCTTTTTCTTCTATATAGAGGTAATACCATGATTTGTCGTTTTCTTTTGGAACAATTCTCTGGACAGTAAATTGATTCCTTGAATAGACTACAGAAAAGCTCGAAATGGCATTTTCTTCGATATCAATTACTTTGCTAAATTTAATGTCGATACGGTCAAGTAAACCATTACCGTTTATATCACGTGTAATTGCTTGCTCTACTCCAGCAGGAACTCCAGATACAGCTACATTGATTGAATCACTAACTAACTTTTCACCAACTTGAACAAAGGAGATAATTTTTCCTTTTTGAGAATTATCAACCTTTCCAGGTGCAAAATAGAATCTGGAAGTGCCAGAATCGGAAGTTGGTCTGATTTCACCAATTGTCTTCCAATCACTTGTATTTGGTCCCAAGTAGTTGTCGTATTTATCGTAACCGACTGAGATATAATATTTACCTTCGCTGTTGGAAATAAATTGTTCTGTACCTGTAATTGATTTAAATGATGTGTTAGTAATGTCTATTGAATCGAGTTTTTCTGGCAGTACGATAAAAGGATCCGTTTGAGCTCGTCTATTGCCCCCCAAATTTACCGTTACAACGTGCATACTATCATTTTTGTTGAAAGGAACAAAATAAAGTTTTAATGCGACAGTATCTTTACCGTTATTAAAGCACTGATTGTTTTTGATTGATTCAGACAATCCCTGGTTTAAGTCGGTTGTATTACCATCAACAGTAATAGTCGGGTTAGGCCTTTTACTGCTATAAGGTTGTTTCAAAGTATCCTGATAGGTAACTTTTTGAGTTTCATTTCCATTATCACCAAAGCAGTACTGTCCCGGAATTAAACCATCTGAGTTTTGGATAATAACTTCCGCAATTATTGTTTTTCCAGCAATACGCTCATTTGGAGGTGTAATTAAGCGAATGGCCACTGTTGGCTGTGCTAGATTTATGGTAACAGGAATAATCTTTTCTACTTTGTCGCATGATGCATCTTGTCGTGAAAGTTTTAAAGTGCCAGTTCCAGCATTAGTTGGCGAATATTTCCAAAAAGTGTTTTCATTGGGTGGGGGAGTTTCAGATTTCAAAGGATCGGAAAGTTCCCACTTCGCAGTTGCTCTTGACCAAACACCGTTCTTAAGACCTTCAACATAATATGTTCTTTCATCATCAGTACTCATTATGATAGATGTAATTTCTTTCCCATCTGAATCCATAAGGCGTAAATCTGTAATACATGTATTAGAAAGTTGCACTTCGACAGTATCGGGAATAATATCAGGCTCTTTGACAAAAACAAAGGTTGTATCATCATTTCCCGTTTTTCGAACAATTATTCCATGGTAAGGCTTTGCAGTACTTTCTGCATTAGTAGTTACTACATTGGGATCAATCTGTCCCCACTGGCTTGTTTCATTAGCTAACCTGACAAAGTTTTGAAATGTATCACGCACAACACCATAAACGTGGTACTCATTAATCTCTTTCCCAAGCATGGCTACTCCCAATGAATCGTCATCAAGATAGTTATGAATTTCTTCAGTTGCTTCAATAACTAAATGATGTGGTTTACCAGGCAGTATATATATAGTAGCGGTATCTTTTATTGTTTCATTTAAGATACTATCAGTATAACTGAGTTCAAATACTCCAAAAGCAGGTTTATTGCTAGTAGCTGAAATATAAGCTTCAGTCGGTGAAAAATAGAGAGAATCACCTTTTTTCATTGCATTGTTATTTGTCCACCACGTTTGGATTTCATTTCCACTTAAAGTCAATGCTTTCCAGGTTATTGTTTTTGCTAAATCAGCTCGGTCTACACTATCCCTACGTATTTTTCCTAAGATAGAAACAGTATCTCCGCAATGTACACTATCATTAGAAACCTCTATCTCAACATCATCAATTTTATGGAAGAAAAGATTCGTTTCAATGTGAATATTTGATGCAATAGAGTGACGTTCAGCAAAGAAAAAATCAAATGTGTGCTCTTTTTCAATTGCAAGATTATTACTTACAGTAAAACTACCAGATTCTCTCTCGTGTATACCACCAAGATCCATTACAAGAGTACTGTCAATAAAGGCCCAAACATCATCATCGCCAGTAAAAGAAAATGTTTGTTTTGTCGATTCTTTCTTAAATGAAGTACTTAGCATCATAGTAAAAGCAAAATTATGCATATGTCCGGAAACTTCATTACCAAAACCTTTGCCATCTAATGGAAAGAAAGCAGAATTATCATAAATGTATGTACCAGGTCGCGTTGGATCATGCCTAAAGATTAGGGTATCTTTGAATTTCATATTGATGAACGCTGTGTCATAGTTAACGAGAGTATCTTTTATGTAAGATCCACGAGTATCTCCCGTTAACTGATATACAGGTATGTTTTTATCTCCTTTGGCACTATCTTCCCATTCTCTATACCAATATTTGATGTATCTATTCATAAATGGCTTGTTACCAACTACCGGTAGACCATCTTTATCAAGACGATGCCCAACCATTCCTGTATCTAATATGGAAAAGCTCGGCACAAGCGCTGCTTCAAATTCAGGATTGGTTGTGTCTGCATGAAAATCAAAATAAGTCACCTCAATCTGCATAGTATCGGGATAATCTATTGCTTGGACATTGATGGTGAAACAGAAAAACAGAATGGTGAACGGAATCCAGTTGCGAAAGACGTTTTTAAAAGCTCGCATGAAGAAGTCCCTTTTTTAACCGTTTAAAATAAAAAATTTGTGCCAGTATATTAATATAATAAAACATTTTTTAAAAGTGAATGAAGTTACTATAAAATTGTATTCTTTTCGAATACAGTTATTCTTAAATTTAGCTAATCTAATTTGGGTACCATTAAAAAATACGATAAAAAAAAGAAAATGCAGTAAAAATTTGTAAGAAGGAGGAAATAGTGAGATGTATTTTAACAAAGCTATGTTTACATAATATGTATTATGCGACATATGTTTTATTACAATTAACTGTAACTTATTGAAAAATATAACAATTTCAGTCAACTCCATATACCTGGTATTTCAGACTCACAATTTGGGCATCTACCATAATTAAGAACGTTTTTTTTGATTTTATACCCATCTCTATTGATCAGAATTTCGCTACATTTAGGACAAACTGTTTTTGCTTCTTCAGGAATATTACCAGCATACACATAGTTTAATCCTGCATCCTTTCCAATTTTTTCAGCTTTTTTTATAGTATTTATTTGAGTTGCCTCATGGTCGACAAATTCAAATTGTGGAAAAAATCTTGAAATGTGCCACGGAATATTTTTATCGATACTTGCAATAAATGAAGCTATTTCATTTATTTCTTCTGGTGAATCATTTTCACCGGATATTAGTAATGTTGTGATTTCTATCCAGATACCCGAATCATGTAATCTTTTAATTGAATCAAGTACCGGTCTCAGATGACCCTGACAGAACTTTTTGTAAAATTCTTCTTTAAAGGATTTTAAATCGATATTACATGCGTCGAGATAACTTTTCACAGTTTCTATTGTCTGTGGAGTCATAAAACCATTTGAGACAAAAATAGTTTTTAGTCCAGCCTTTTTCGCTTCTTTAGCGATTTCAAAGGCATACTCAAAAAAGATGGTTGGTTCGGTATAGGTGAAAGATATGCTTTCACATTTATTCTGGATAGCATCTTGGATAATTTGTTCAGGTGACCTTGGAAATCCAGCTTGAGAATCATCTGATGTTATTTTTTTTTGAGAAATTTGCCAGTTTTGACAAAAACCACACCGAAAATTACACCCCGAAACCGGCAACAGAATATGATTTAGAGCCTGGTATAACATGAAAAAGAGGCTTTTTTTCAATCGGATCGACATTTGGAGCGATTAATTTTCCATATGCATAGGTGTATAAGTCCCCGTCAATGTTTTTTCGCACTCCACAAAAACCGAACATTTCGGGTAAAATCAAACAGTGATGAGCACATAAGAAAGCAATGAACTTTATTTTCATCCAATTTTTCAAACAAGAATTGCATTTTTCATCGTATTGCCTTGTTTTACAGTGTTTTACATTAATTCTTTAAAGTTATAATTTAATTCTATTTTAATATAGTTTTACTTGTTAACACGACTCTTTAAATGTGATGGCGTAAGGTATTGTATTTCTTAGAAATATATAAAACGAGTAATATTTGACTGCAATTCTTACACAATTGAAAGAACGGATAGCATAATCTAAAAAAATATTTGATTTGTTCTCAATATAGCTGCGAAATCTTAATGAAATTTAAATGCCAAGTGAAAAATAGTAGATAGAAGATTTAAGAATCCGTCTGGTATGCTTTTTGATTATTCATGAAAAAGGTTGCCTTTGATTAAGGAGTAGATTATGGATGAAAAAGCTAATCCTATAGATGTTGAACAATATTTGTTGAAAACTAATTTTCCAGCATCAAAAAACGAACTAGTAAGTTTTGCAAAAGGACACGATGCTCCAGAACTCGTTATTATCGCTTTAAATATAATTCCCGAACGACAGTACAAAAACGCTGCAGATGCAGCAAGAGAAACGTATCTTTCCTGATGAAGATCTCTTAAGAGGAAGAGATTCATGCGAGGATTTAAATGTATACCTAAATCCGATGAGGAGGTTTTTTGTGAAAGGCCCTGTTTGGTTAGTAGATGATATGGAATGTGCTTTAGAGATAATGAGATTGTTTTTGGAAAAAAATGGAAATTCAACGGTCATTTATAGTTGTCCATTAAAAGCACTTCACGATTTGAACAGGGCCAAATACCACAATTGATCGTTACTGATTTTAGCATGCCGAAAATGTCAGGCACCGATTTTTTAGATGCGGCACATTCAATTCTCCCCGACCTTCCATGCCATTATTATTACTGGTGATCCATCACCTATACCGCTTAAATATCGAAATATACCGATAGTCGAAAAAGGGCACATCGATTTTATAAAACAAATTCTTGAGCAAGTTTCAATTGTGTTATGCTCTAATCTACCAGAACAGCTTCATAGTAGAAAAAAAACTAAAACTGTTTCAAGTTCAAGATTAATAAAACGTCGTAACTGTAATAAAAAACAGTCTGATGCATACAAATTGCAAATCTAATCCTTAATCATTTTTAAACGTTTATAGCTTCTTCCCCACCTTTATTTTATTTGTTCCTATTAACTTGTTATTACTATGTTTATATGCTATAAATATATGTATATTGTATAATGAAAGTAATCTAACTTTCGTATATAATCCAATACTGCATTTTATGAAAAACATCTAAGGAAGCTATTTATGAGAACTGGTTTTTTACAGTTTAAAATAAGAAATTTCTCTTTTTTAATTTTAATCGCTTTATTTATATCGCTTATTTTAGCAGGTAATGTCTTTGCAAAGAAAGTGACTGTTAATCCTGGTGGAGCTCAAATATCCCAGGTTAGCTACCGAACTCTCGATACTTGCTTAATGGATATTGGATTAGATGTGGATACTATTTTATTAACAAAAGACTCTGCATATAAAGAAATCCTCAAAAAATATATCGATAAGGCATTTGGAACAATTTTCATCATCAGTAATACGACTGATCCAAACAAATTTCCCATAATTGTAAATAATAATGGGGATCGTTTTTACAATTTCTTTTATAAAAACAATGTTTATTTTGAGCGATTAACTTTTTCAGGAATATTGCCTTTTTCATGTGGCGACAATGATTCAACGATTTCTTTCAACCAGTGTGCAATTAAAGATTACACAGACAAATTTTTAATTTTCACAGGTAAACCTCCAAAACTTTTTTTTGAAAATTGCCTTATCACTAACGATTCAGATACATTAATAACTTTTAACTGGGGAAGTTCACCAGCTTTGACTTTAAAAAATTGCACTATCGATAATTGTATGTCTTTATTGGGAAAAGCTGTTATAAACGTTAACAACATTTCAGTTAACAATTGTATTTTTTCAAATCTTACAGATTTGACCTCCATTTCTGCTATTGAAACTAAGATCAACAATTCTCTTTTTTCTCAGCCGATTACAGGTGTAAATTCAACCTGTATAACCGATGTAGACCCTAAATTTGAAGTTGCAACCTCTCGTACAAAACCAACAGACTGGAATCTTCAGCAAACCTCACCGGCATTAAACAGGATAGATTCTATTAATGCTCCATTGGCTGATATTGGCAATCAACCAAGAAATGTACGAGGAAAGTCGGATTTAGGCTGCTGGGAACTTCAAAATCATAACCCGACAGAAATATCTCTTACCAAAACTGCTATTGCAGAGAATGTTCCAGACAGCACTGTTATCGGAATTTTTAAAACATCTGATCTCGATACAATTGGAGAAAGTTTTACATATGCATTAGCAGGTGGTACTGACAACAGCAGTTTTTTTATTAGCAAGGATACTTTAAAAATCAAAAAGTCTCCTAATTTCGAGTTGAAAAGCAGTTATTCTATAGGAGTGCGTTCGACTGATGGTGCTGGAGGATCGATCACTAAGACATTTAATATTGCCGTAACTAATGTAAATGAGTCGCCAACTGACATTATTTTATCGAGAGATACAATTATTGAGCACGATCAAATGGGAACTGTCGTAGGAACACTATCTGTAGTCGATCCTGATGTAAATGAAAACTATACTTATACTCTTTCAAATGGTACAGGCTCCACAAATAATGATCTTTTCGCAATGGCATATAGCACTCTTAAAACAACGAAAGAGATTTCTTTTCCAGCAGGAGGAATTTTAAATATACGTATTCAGGCCAAGAACAGTGCCGGTGATAGTATTCAGAAACAGTTCACAATAAAAGTTTTGGCTTTACCTGTAATCTCCATACAACCTAAAGACATTACTGTTCTTGCAAAGGACAACGCGACATTTACAATTTCTTCCGATGCAACTAAGTTTCAATGGCTTCGAAATAATACTCCGATTCCCGCAGAAACGACTTCAACTCTTATACTTAAGAGTGTAACAAAAGCTGACAGTGGAGCTAATTTTATATGTGCGATTTCTAATAGTGCTGGTACTGTCAAGAGTAACAGCGCAACATTAATTGTAAATACACCAGCAACTATCACTGCCGAGCCAATTTCTCAAACAGTTGCTGAAGGTGACACATGCAAATTTACAATTGTTGCGACCGGCTCAAATGTTTTAAGCTACTCCTGGTATCGAAATGATACTTTAATAGTTCAAAATACACCAACTATTTATATCCCTAATGTGACGATTAAAGTAGACAGTGGTGCAGTTTATAAATGTATTGTAACTAATTCTTTCGGTTCCGCAACAAGTAGCAATGCAATTTTATCTGTAAAAAATGCAAAACCAGTTATAACAGTTGAACCAGTGCATGCAACTGCTCCAGAGTTTCAAAATGCTATTTTCACTGTAAAAGCTAAAGGGTCACAGCCAATTCAGTATGCATGGTTTAGTTCTTTGTCCACCACTCCTCTTTCCAGTAAAGATACGCTGGTGTTATCTAATGTAAGTAAATCGGATAGTGGCAAAACCTTCTATTGTATTGTTAGTAATGGTGCCGGTTCTGATACAAGCGTTACTGTTCAGCTTCACGTAGGCACTGTTAAGCCAATAATTACTTTGCAACCATTAAGTGATACTATTTATGAAAAAACAAATGCACAGTTTTCTGTACAAGTCACCGGTACATCACCTCTTCATTATGAATGGCACAAGAAAAGCATTGCAAAAGATACTGTCATAGTAAAAGACAGCAGTACGCTAATTTTAACAAATGTACCTTTAATTGATAGTGGAACATCTTATTATTGTATAGTTTCCAATGTCGCGGGCAGTGACACCAGTAAAGAAGGTGTTCTTAATGTGGCAAAAGAGCTTTCTAAACCATTAATTATTCTTCAGCCAGATACGCTTGTGACAAAATACGTTGGAGACAGTATTATTATCAAAGTAAGTGCAATCGCCAACCCGAAACCACTGTATCAATGGTTTAAAAATGATAGCATAATTGCTGGAAAAACAGACACATTTCTTATTATTAATAACCTATCATTGATAGATAATAAAACGAGAATTTACTGTGTTATTACAAATACGCTTGATACTGTAAATAGTTTTACTACAACTCTTTTAGTCGAGCCCAGACCAAAAGCTGGTTTTAAAAGTTCTGTTACTTCCGGAGCTCTGCCGCTTACAGTTGCTTTTACAGATACATCTATCGGAACGATCACCGCAAGAACATGGGATTTCGGTGATGGAACGTTGAGTGTTACTGCTAATCCAACTCACGTATACAGTAAAGCGGGGCAATACAGTTTAAAGTTAATTGTAACTGGACCAGGAGGAATCGACTCAATAATTCAAAATGATTTGATATACGCTTATGGTGAAGGTTCAAATCCGATTAGAATGAAAGCACAGTATCTGAAGCCATCATCGATTATCGTAACATGCTTGAATCTTTCAAATGTTGATGTTTCATTGCCTTTTCCGATAGCAGATTCCTTAGGTGTATGGTACAGAACTGATTCTCTACCTGTATCGCCATTATCATCATCATCTATACGAGTAAAAGTGTATCCATCAACCATTTTCAAAAACACTGCATATATAGATACCATCCCTCTTCCACCATACGATAGTATTTACGGTCTCATGAATGGTATTATTTGGCAAGACAAAAAAATATCGCAGTTTTCACCCGCAAATGGCTGCTTCGCGCTTATGCGTGACACTATTACGCCTGTAAATCCAGTTGCCGTTTCCGGTAATCATCACAAAGGAGATACGGTAACTTTTACTTTTGGTAATATTCTGGCGATTGATACTACTATAATAGATTCACTGGCATTGTGGTATGGTTTAGACACACTATCAATCAACTATAATGCACCGCCAACAATCTGGTATTCCTCAAAGGTGCTGCGCAGATTAAATGTAAATCAGATCAGCTATAAAATCCAAAATCCCCTGTTTGCCGATAGTCTAAAGGTGAGTTATGCTTTAATTTGTAAAGGCGTTAATAAGAAAACAAGTTCTGCTGTAAACGGATTTTTTATTACAAAATCTGCTATTACCAATCCTGTTGCGCTTTCCGCTAAAGCAGTATCTCCAGGAAAAATTGTTCTTACCTGGCCATTGATAGTTGATACTACAATCTCAAAGATATTTATTTGGAAAGGTTCAAAAGAAGTTCCAATTGGAACGGCGATTTCTGATATAGAGTATGATTCGGTACAATTAAGCGCTAAAAATAATTCGTACTCATTTACTGGTCTTAATGCCAATACAACCTATTTCTTTGGTGCTGGATTAATGACCAAAGATGGAATCAAGGTTGGTGTTTCCAAAGACTCACGAGTAAGTGTAACCACTCCTCCACCTCAAAGTGATACATTACCAAATAAAATAATCTTAAAGAAATTGGAATTTGATACCAGCTTAAATGTTTTTAATGTTTCATGGTGTCTTGATATGGTAAATAGAGATAGCATACTTATCGGAATAACCTACTCGACAGATGGAATACACGATGTAAACACTATTCAAATAGTAGATGCTACTGAACCTTGTGGTATCACAACTGTAAAAATTCCCTCAGTGCTATTTGATACAAGATATCAGGTAGCTATGTGGTTATCAAAAAGTGAGAGTGGTGTCTGGTCAAAACCAGTTTCTTCATCGATGGCTGATACCACAACACCCTCCTTTGCTCGTCAAACCGTAACGATTTTTGAGGAAGGTAAAAAGACAATTACTGCAGCGAATGGAACGATAAAGTTATGGACCGATGTTACAATTCCTCCGGTTGTTGATACTATAAAAACACACGTAATTAATACATCTTATTCCGGTTTTCAGGTTGCAAACAAAGGCTTTTATTTTGCTAAAAAAGAAAACACATTGCCATTCAATATTGGTTTAACTTATCCTGTTAATATTAAACCATCTCAAATTAGAATGTATCGTGAAATCAATGGAATTCCACATGTTGTTTTTGAAAGTAAAGCAGATACTTTAAACAGAACTATTTATACTTTGACTAACGATCTGCGTTATCCTTTTATGCTGTTAATTGATACTATTAAACCAGTTACTACAATTAAAGAGAACGATACGATAGCTATTCTGAGACAAAATATAGCAGATACATTTTCTATAAAAGACAATTCAGGGAATGTCAAATGGATCTGTCGGTATAGCAGAGGTGATGGAAGCAATGCTGCTGCAGATTCTGGCTATTTTGGAATATCAGATCCTAAAAAAGTCATTAATATTACAAATTCGAATATAATCAATGAAGAAAACGGAGTCCGTATACATTTTATAGTGGATGATGGCGTTTACAAAGACACTATTAATTGTTCCCGAAGAGCATTCAGGGCAAGTTCTGATGTAAAAACAACGATACCTAACCAATGGTTTCCGCTGTTTGTAACTGCAAATTTGAGCCACAATCAACCGGAATCGATATTGGTTAACATAAAAGAAAGTGACAGTCTATACGATAATCACTATGCGCGATTGTTCAGATGGTGTTCTACAAAGGAAAATTCTCAGGAGAACTGGGTTGAATATTCACAAGTAACGAGCGCTTTGTTTACTTTTACTCCAGGCAAAATTGTCTGGATAAAAACATTGAATTCGAAAACAATAGATTTCGGCGCTGGAGTAACATTATCCTTAAAAGACACTTTTGAAATCAAATTACCTCCTTTATCATGGAATGATTTTGGACTTCCCTATCATTTTGATATGAAACTGGAAGATATTCTTAAAAGTACAAAGAACAGCGACTCGTTAAACATTTACAAATGGACGAAGGGAAGCGATGGGCGATATTCTGCATCAGAATTTTTTCTTCCCACATACTCGAAAGCCGAATGGCATGACAGAAACGCAAAGATCTCTTACGAAGACGGGTACACAATTTTTAATTCATGTATGGATACTGTTAAATTAAATTTTCCTCCATGCCCATATCTGTTATCACCCGTTAATAAAACTTTATCAAAAAAGATGGATAGATTTTGGTCGGTGAAAATATACAGTAAAGATGATAAAGGAACCAATTTACAAGATATTCACTGTGGCTATTCTGCTGGAATGCAGGAAAGATACTATCCCACTGCTCCAACTTTTTTAAACAAAAAAATCGCCTTTTTTGATCGCACAACGAATAAACTAAATGGTTTATTCGTGACTGGAAAAATTAACAATGGTGGATTCGCGAAAGAAATTGCTTTGCAAAACAATTCAGATAGTCGATCTGTTTTTACATATGCAGCTGAGCATTCGGGTGATTTTCCTTCAGATTTCAAAACTGTTTTTTATAATCCTGTAAACAAATCATTTGAAGAAAGCGGTTCAGTAAGTATTGACGCACATTCAACAGAGTACAGGTGGGTAATCACTTCTAACAGTGCATATCTTCAAAACTTTTTCTCAAAAAATCTTTCTCTTGTCTACTCTTTAGGCATGCTTTATCCTAACCCCTGCCGGTCAGTTCTTGTTATTCCATTTACAATTCCACTGGGATCAAAAGACCGTCTTAGATTCGAAATATTTGATCAGTTAGGCAGAGTTTTGTGGAAAAAGGAAGTCAGAGGACTTCAGAGTGCCGGCAATCACCGAATTATGTGGAATGCAAAAAGCAATAACGGAAAACGGATTAGTTCAGGACTATATTTGTTACGATTTACAACTATTGATGATAAAAATAAAATATCTTCAAGATTCACTAATCGATTCACACTTTTGCCTTAAAGAGTGAAGTAATTTATAACAAAATTCAACAGTTAATTTATAAACGATGTAAAAGGTTAATTGAATAGAATGCAGAATCAGAATTTTCCTTATAAAGAATTATGCGGTACTATACATTTGCATACAAAATACTCTGATGGCGGTATAGATTATCCTACTTTAGTGAATGCCGCACATGCGGTAGGACTCGATTATGTAATAGTAACCGATCACATGTCCCTGGGGGGATTAGAAGATGGCTATGAAGGCATAAAAGATAACGTGATTGTCTTAGTAGGCTATGAGCACCAGGATCCTGCAAACTTAAACCATTATCTTGCTATCGGAGTATCAAAAGTATACCATTCGCTGATCAATCCTCAGGATTATGTCACTGCCGTCAGAAATGCCGGTGGAATTGGTTTCATAGCACATCCAGCAGAGAAAAGAAACTATATTGGTAAGTTTCCTCCTTATCCCTGGACAGATTGGGATGTAAAAGATTATGATGGTCTTGAAATCTGGAATCAGATGTCCGAATGGATCGAACAACTAAGATCATGGCGTAGTGTTTTCCGAATATTATACCCTCGACGTTTTTTGGAATCTGCTCCCCCAGAACTATTGCACCGATGGGACAACCTGAATAGGAGTCAATTTATAAGCGGGATTGGTGGTGTTGATGCACATACAAGAAAAATTGGAGCAGGCTTATTCTCATTTGTTGTCTTCCCCATAAAGGTTGAATTAAAAGGTATACGTACCCATGTTTATCTGCCAAGTACAATTGATACGAAAAACTTTTCAATTACCAAACAAGCATTGCTAAAAGCATTGAAGAATGGGAATTCATTTATAAGCAATTTTAGACGTGGCGACGCAACAGGCTCGAAAATTGGAATACTATGTGACAACGGAGAAGTATATGCGCCTGGAATAAATTCATGTTGCTCAAAGCAAAAATCGTTTATTGTTGAATTGTCTGAAAAAGCAGAAATCCGATTACTGTTAAATAGTGCAGTGATAAATAGTGTTTACGGAAAAAACGCATTGTTTAATATTGACAATAGAAATGGAGTATACAGGATCGAAGCGTATAAGAATGGAAAAGCCTGGATATATTCAAATCCATTTCCATTAGGGCATTATCCTTTATAAGTAATACTATCAAATTTCCTTGAAAAGAAATATTTAGAAACTAATTATATTCAGAATACTTCCATTATTGAGCAAAGTTTATATTATCGTGAAACAATTAAAATATTTTTCAGTTTTTCATATTTGGATATTATAAGTGCAGTTATCAATAAAAAAGCTATTGGATGGCTTTTTTCTAATGAGAATACCACTGTTAGCACCTGTTTGGACGATTTTGCTTCTAGGATGGATAACCGGTTCTTCAGAAGCAATTTCTGGTGGTTTTTTTATTAATAGAAGTTTGATCCAGCATTATTCGTTTTTATGGATGATCATTGCCGGATTTTCTTTAATTGTAGCTTCTATTTATATCGAAAACCAAATAGTAGATATTGAAAGCGATCGAATTAATCACAAGCTTTTTATCTTGCCAAATGGTTTTATATCTGTAAAAGCAGCATGGGTTCTCGCTATCATTTGTGCTCTATCAGGTTTATTAATAGCGGCTTTATATGGAAAGGTATTCATAGTACTTTTCGCGATTAGTTTATTTTTAGGTTATTTATACAACTTTCCACCTGCAATTCTCAAGAATAAATCAATCGGCGGTATTTTAGCAAACGCATTTGGTCATGGAATGATTACTTATCTTGTCGGATGGTATTGTGCGCATTATACAGAATCGTTTTCCATTAATCAGCTGCTGGAAGGTGTCATTTCTTCATTAGGACCTACACTTGCAAATGGCGCAGTTTTTCTTGCGACAACAGTTCCAGATGAGGAAGGAGATCGTTCTACCGGAAAAATGACCTTTTGTGTAAAGTATGGCGAAAAGAATACAGCCATATCCTCCGCGGTCTTATGTGTTGCGGCTTTGATTTTTTCATTCTTTTTGCAGTTTAATTCCTGGGTAATGATAGTACCTGCTGCGATAAGTGTCATCTTCTTCAGCTATTTTGCATTTTCCACACGCAAAGAGCTTGCTTTCAGAGCATTTAAATGGCCTGTTTTCCTTTTATCAGCAACTGTTGTACTATTTCAACCTGAGTATGGTGTGCTTATACTTCTGACATTTACAGGAAGCAGAGCATATTATAAATGGCGCTTCAATATTAACTATCCGACTTTTAAATCAGAATGAACTATAAACAAGCACTCCCCCATTTTTTTGACTTTTTTTTCTCAATGAGGCCAGTTCTTTTAGTTCCAGTCTGGGGTTTTTCAGCATTCGGCTATTTTAAAGCAAAAGACAATCTAAACATAATAGAAATCTGGAAAACAACGACTCCTGAAGTTTACTTCTTCTTTTTCCTGTTTTCTCTTTCGGTTGGTGTTGTTTACATTTTAAATCAAATCGCAGATATCAATGTTGATAAAAAAAATGGTGGATTTCCTCTGATTGCCTCGGGTGTTGTGAGTCTTAAAGAAGCATGGTATTCAGTAATTTTCTTATCATTTATAACTGTTGGATTCCCTCTTTTTATGAAATACCCACTGTTATCGTTCTTTTCATTAGCTACATTAGCTACAGGCGTTCTTTATAGTTTTAAACCTACTTTCTTTTCCGGAAGACTATTCCTTGATTTTATATCTAATGGATTTGGATATGGTTGTATAGCTTTTGGTGTTGGATGGTGGGCTGGCGGCAAAGATATCTTTACTTCAGAATTTATTATTGCCTCTTTACCGTATTTTCTTTTAATGTGTTCTGGATCTATCAATTCAACACTTCCTGATGTTGAAGGAGATGAAAGTGAAGGGAAACGAACTACTGCGGTTGTTTTAGGACTTATGAAAGCGCATTTTTTATCTACTTTATTACTAATAATATCGCTTTCAATTTCAATAGTTACCAAAGATTACATTGCGAGTATCTGCGCGCTTGTATCACTTCCATTTTATATAATTTATTATTTTTACGCGAAGAGATTTATGATGGAAGCCACTTATAAAATAGGTGGCGGAATCTGTATGATAATAGCTTGTATTCTTATGCCTTACATTCTCTTGTTATCGGGTTTTATTTTTTATGGGACCAGAATCTATTTTAAAAAAAGACATGGTATTTCTTATCCTTCTATGGTACCCTCTCAAAATGAAATATAAAGCTATTCTAATATTTCTACTTATTTTTTCAGTTAATACTCTGGCATTCTGTGTCCCGGAGAAAGAAATAGAATTTACTAATAAGGTAACATTTGATATTATTAACTGTCGATTTAACCATGCTCTTAATCTCACCGATTCGTTGATTTCAACAGATCCGGAAAATCCGCTTGCGTCTGTTTTAAAATTGGCTGCTCTTGGAATGAGAGATGTGGATCTCGAGATGACCGTTGATTCATCCCTGTTTTTGAAAACGTTTTCATTGTCTGTTGATAAGATAAATAAATATGAAAAAAAACATGGGGTCTCAAGCTACAGTAAAACCATGATGGGTTTTTCAAAAGCTATTCACTCGACCTATTTTCTTAGGCGTAAAATGTATATGAGTGCATTGCAGAATGGTTTAGATGCCTTGAAAATAATGAAAGATGCAAAAGAACTGGATTCCAGTAATACCGATGTGGATTTTTTCCTGGGTTTATATGATTACGCCAAAGCTGAATTGCGAACCCGTCTCTGGTGGGTCATGTTCTGGTATCCAGGTGGTAAAAAAGAGGGAATAGAAAAGTTAATATCATGTAGCAAAAGTGCTTGTATTACAAAAAACGCAGCATTACTGTCTTTATCAGATATTTACGTTACAGAATCAGATTATACACAGGCATCAGATCTCATAATAAAACTTGAACAATCATTTCCTGAAAGCCGTTTTGTATATTGGAATAAGGCCAAATTTCTTGAAGCAAAAAAGAAGTATTTTGAAGCAGCACTTGCTTATAATAAACTTTCGAACTCTTATGCAAACACAGGTAACGGAATTTACAATTCACTTGTAACAAGAAATAAAGAAGCTACAATGTATTTTAAGTGTGGCGAAAGAGAAAAAGCTGCGACCATTTGCAAAGCGATTCTTTCTGATCCAGCGCTTAACAGAAGAGATTTAAAAAGGGATACAAAAAAACTCCTGGAGCGTATAAATGAATATTGAAATTGACACGAACCGATGTGATCAATGTGGAACCTGTATTAGTGTGTGTTCAGCGGATGCACTGACGTTATTGGAATCTCTTATAATTGATGAGAAGAAATGTATTTTGTGCAAAAACTGCGTTACAGTATGTCCAGTTTCGGCACTCAAGACAAATAATAATTAGGTGATTATTTACAATGTATGAGGATAATATGAACAATTCTTTTGATATTGCCGTAGTTGGAGCAGGTCCTGCGGGGAGTATGGCTGCTCTTTATGCTGCTTCCTCAACGGGTCTGAAGGTTGTTTTGTTTGAAAGAAAATCAGAAGCTGGTATTCCTGTTCGTTGTGGTGAAGGTATTGGCCATAAGGGGTTAGTTTCTTATATAGAGCCACGTCCTGAATGGATAAAAACTATTGTCAAGCGTTCAATAATGGTCTCGCCAAGTGGTATTCAGGTTCAAATTGCCAATATAGAAAAAAGTTACATTCTTGATCGCGAAAAAATGGATTCAGATATAGTTCAAATGGCAATAAAAGCGGGTACAACCTACTACTCCAACACGCCTGTCACTTCGATTAAAAAAGTCGACACTAACAACTATGAATTGATCACTCCTCATCAGAACTATTTTGCAAAAGTAATAATAATTGCCGATGGAGTCGAATCTAAACTTGCTCGATGTTTCGGATGGAATACATCACTTGCGTTAAAGGACATCGAATCTAGTGCCTTCGCAAGAGTTGTATCACCTTTGATCGACAAGGAAACATGTGTTTTCTATACAGGTACACAGGTTGCCCCTGGCGGCTATGCCTGGATTTTTCCAAGAGGGATCGGTGAAGCTAATGTAGGATTGGGAATTTCGGGATCAAGCAGTTACGCTGGTAAAGCACGTGAATTACTCGATCGTTTTATTAACAAAGAATTCCCTGCTGCGAGGGTATACAATTATCATTGTGGTGGTATTCCCGCTACAAAATGGTTACATCCGCTAAATAAAGAAGGTGTAATGTTAGTAGGAGATGCTGCAAGGCAGGTAAACGCTCTGAGCGGGGCCGGTATCAGTTATTCACTATTTGCAGGCAAAACCGCAGGTCTGGTTGCGGCAAAGGCATTTTCAAATGGGAAAGTTGATTATGTCGGTTTGGCGGAATATGAAAAAATCTGGAAAAAAACTTTTGGTAAAAATCAAAACCGTTCGTTTGCACTCAAAGAATTTTTATTAAAGAATGGCAACGATCAATTTCTTGACCGTATAGCCGACTCGCTTTCCAATGAAAAACCTGACAAAATTAACTATTTACGAGTCTTTCTAAAGACATTTGCCAGGAACCCACTTTTATTATACAAAGCTTTTCAATTATTTAAATAATGTCAAATTTTATCTGTTTATGAGCAGTAAATTACTGCTCATATTTTTTTATTTAATGTGATCTTTAAATAAAAAATTTTATCTATCTTTTGAAAAAATAATGACATCACGATTTCCATTCAATCTTCGCTTAAACTCTAATTGACTCTCTTTAATATTAATGATATACTAATAACGAAAATAGTTCTTTTGGCAATGATTTGTAAATCATTGATTTTTAAAAGCGGTATGAACAATTGTGGTTAAAAAATCAGATTAGATTATAATAAATAAATGATACTATTTAAAGTTTTTATTAAAGTGAAACTGTACTTATTAAAAGAAAACATGTTTGCATTAATGAGTTGGTTTAGGAAAATTCTGGTATAGTGGAGAAGTATTAATTATGATGCAACGATTATCAGAAATTACTGAATTGCCAACCCTTCCTGAAATAGCATTTAGAATACAAACACTTATTAATTCTGAAGAAGGAGATGCCTCAATGTTAGCAAGAATAATTGAGCAGGATCCTTCTTTGTCAGCGAAAATATTAAAAGTTGCCAACTCTTCTTTTTATTCAACTTCTTTAAGTAAGATTTCATCTATTAAGATTGCAATTACACGAATCGGATTTAATGAAGTGGGTAATATTGCACTTGCAGTTAATTTGATTAGAAATTTCTCAAAAAATTCAAACATTTTAGATTACAGACAATTTTGGAAACATTCTCTTTCGTCAGCATTCCTGACTAAAATGGCAGTGGAGTCTTCGGGTTTGTCACTTTCCCCAAAAGAACAACATGGTTTTTTTCTTTCAGGATTATTGCATGATATTGGAATTTTGATCTATGATCAATTCTTTCACGAGCAGTTTGAAAAAATAATTGACTACGCTTTGAAAAAGGAAATTTCGTATTTAGATGCAGAGCGGGAGTTGGTCCCGCAGGAAAATCATTGCGTTATGGGAAGCGCTTTGCTTGAATTGTGGAAGTTAGATATTTCACTTATAAGCAGTATCAGATTCCATCACAACCCGGAGAAAGCTCCAGAACAATTCAGGCCTGCAACTATGGCAACTTATCTATCAGAGTTTATTCTATGTAATTCTCATTTAGGTTCCTTTGAAGGGCTTATAACAGACGGTAAAAAGGATCTGGTGAGTGCATTACAAATGACCCCTGATATGATCAGTGAATATATGCGCCTTGTCGAATATGAAGTAGAAAAATCAGAACTTGTTCTCGCATTAGAATCTGACAATTCAGTGTTTCATCTGCGAGGAGTTTAACTATCGGAGTTATCATGGATGTTTCTTATGTAAACCCTTTTATAACTGCTACAATTCAATGCTTTAAAAAAATGGTTTTTGTTGATATTTCTCCACAAAAACCTTCATTGAAAAGTGAACCATACCCTTTGTATGATATTTCCGGAGTTATAGGGTTATCCGGTGATGCGCAAGGATCAATCTCATTGAGCTTTCCACAGGATGTTGCTATCAAAACTATTTCTTCAATGCTTGGTTGTAAAATCACTGAAAAATCTCCTGAGTTTTGTGATGGAATTGGAGAAATTGCTAATATCATCGCAGGAAATGCAAAACGAGATCTCTCAAAATACAATTTGTCAATTTCACTTCCAAATGTAATTATTGGTAAAGGTCACTTAATTTCAGGTCAAAGTGACTGTCCAACTATAATTGTTCCGTTTTCATCCTCTTTTGGAATTTTTTCCATGGAAGTTGTATTGAAAACTAAATAATAGGAGATATAAAAATGCGAGTTCTTCTTGTTGACGATTCGGTTACGATGAGACGTATTCAAAAAACCCAACTTAACTCTCTTGGTATTAACGATATTGTTGAAGCTGGTGATGGAGAAGAGGCTTTAGCCAAATTAGGTAATTCTATGCCAATTGATCTGATTATGCTCGATTGGAATATGCCGGTAATGGATGGTATCACTTTACTTAAAAACATTCGTGCCGATAACCGATTTCAGTCAATCAAAGTAATTATGTGTACCTCTGAATCAGAGAAAAATAAAGTAGTTGATGCATTAAAATCAGGTGCCAACAATTATTTGATAAAACCATTTACGCCTGATGCTCTAAAAGAAAAATTGGGTTTGTAAAATTATCTGTTTGTCTGACGGGTTTGACAAATCTGGAGTTATGTATCCAAACCCGTCCAGATCCAGAATAAAATTGACCACAATTGACGCATTTGTTTCAAAAAACAGCTTCTATTGATTGCCCATTTGCCAATATACATCCTGTTATCAATATTATCAGTTCTATTAATTCATTTATCGCCCCAAGGCAATCACCTGTTATACCACCAATTTTTTTCAAACATAACAGTGAAAATAGAATAAAAACTATTATTAAAGATATAAATAGCACGATCACTAATCGATAATCGCAAATTGCAAATGTTAGTATCAAAACAAATATTATTGAGATTATTATCTGAAACTTATATGACTTACCTATAAATGATGATGCGATACCTTTTCCCGGTGTTGCTGATGAAAAAAAAGTTAGCATCGCTGCCATTGACATACGTGACCATACAATACTAATACCGATTACTATGAAAATCGAATTTTCAAAATACCATGAATACATAATTGCTTTAAGCAATATATCTAAAACTACTGCAATAACTCCAAATGTACCCAGTCGAGAATCTTTAAATATTTCGAGGATGCGTTCTTTTGTCTTCCCTCCTCCGAAACCATCCGCGACATCAGCCAGACCATCAACATGAATTGCGCCTGTAAATAGAATCATGGTTGCAACCATGATAATTCCAGGTAAGAAAGGGATATCAGGAAATACCTGCAGGACCTTATAAATAAGGTATAAAAGTCCTGCGAGTATTCCACCTGCAACAGGAAAGAAGGGAATACTCGATGGAAAATTTTCTGTATCTTTTCCTGGCACAGAGAATACAGTTAATGTCCTTATGGCAGTGATGCAGCTTTTAATCATTTGTCCTCTTTTGCAACTCCTGCGCTGCTGAAGGTAGCCATTTCATGGTACAAATGTAATGAATGTTTTATTATTTGCATGGCAAGTGCAGCACCAGTACCCTCTCCAAGTCTCATTCCAAGATCCAATACCGGTTTCATATCGATCATATCAAGGAAAGCTCTGTGAAAGTGCTCTGCTGATGCATGAGAAAAGAAGAGGTAATCTTTAATTGCCGGCTCCATTTTCAGAGCAACAAGTGCAGCTGCACCGGAAATAAACCCATCAACAACCACTGGTATTCGTGAAGCAGCTCCACCCAGAATCATACCGACCATTCCTGCGATTTCAAACCCTCCTACACGTGATAGTGCATCTATTGCACTCCCATCCCATCTTTCCAAGTGCAAATTTACAGCTTGTTTAATCACTCTTTTCTTATGTTCAAGCATAGGTCCTGCAGACCCACTTCCAGCACCGACAGTGAGATCACTGTCAATTGAAAGCAGCATTGCATAAAGAGCAGATGCAGATGAACTGTTTCCTATACCAATTTCTCCAATGCCAAGTAAATCTACTCCGGACTCTTTTGCAAGCGTAAGTCCATTATCGATTGCTTCTCTGCATTGTGATAAAGTCATTGCATATCCAATGCTGAAATCAGCAGTTCCCTTTGCGACTTTTTTATTAATTACTTTTGGGAAATTATCAAATGACCCATCAACGCCCATATCAACAACGAATGATTCAACACCTGTGTTTTTACATAACACACTGATCGCAGCTCCCCCATTTATCATATTTAAAATCATTTGACGAGTTACTTCTTTTGGATACGGGCATACCTTTTGACTGGTTATACCATGATCTCCAGTAAAGGTGTAAATCGCCATTTTTTTCAAATCAGAAAACTCAGAATTTTTGCAGAGACAGTATTTTAATGTAAACTCTTCAAGTCTTCCGAGACTCCCTTGAGGTTTTGTCAAATCATTCAAATGAAAAAGAATTCTGTTGGCAAGATCGCTATCCTTAACAATCGGTTCTATTTTAATTTTCATAAAAGCTCCTTATAGAAATCATTTAATTTTTAGAGGTATTCCACAGGTACAAAGGTAAACATTGTCAGCACAAGCAGCAACTTTTTGATTCATAAATCCATTGCAATCACGAAAACTTCTTGATAGCTCGTTATCAGGAACAATTCCCCATCCGACTTCATTGGTTACAATGTAAAAATCAATAGTACTTTTTTTTATGCTATATACAAATTTATCTATTTCACTATTAATAATTTCGATATTGCTATCATATTTGTAAAAAAGATTTCCAAGCCATACTGTCAAGCAATCAATTACAGCAACTGCTATGGAATCATTCACTTCAGAAACACTATTATATATTTCATAAGGTTCTTCTACAGTTAAAAATCTATCACCTCGTTCAAATTGATGATTTTTAACTCTCGCTTCCATTTCAGAGTCAAAAGGGACTGCAGTTGCAATGAATGCTTTCTTTCCAGAATATACTTCTGCACAGGAAAGCGCATAAGCACTCTTTCCACTGCGAACTCCACCTGTAATTAACGTTATTTTTCCCATAATTCTTTCAAGTACTCCAATGACTCTACTAGTTCGTTCAAATTAAAAAGTTCTATCGTAAGTACATTTGAATAGTGTTTTAATACCATTGACAATAATGAATCTATCTGATTCTGATTATGGAGTTTAATCGAGCAATGATCCTTATCGTGACAAACTCCATGCAGATGAATTATTTCTGTTTTTTTCAATAACATTTTACTGATCTTTTCCCACTCATAGTTATGCTTCCATAAATGCCCGATATCGGTACAATATGAGAATGAAAATCTTTCTACAAGACCAATGTTAAGTAATGGATTGTATTGTAGATTTTCTATACAGATTTTAGAATGGTCCAGATCTTTTATCTGATTTATCCTTGTGCATAATTGCTTGGAACTGTCTTTCCATTTGGTGATCTGATCTACATTTGAATTTTTATTAATACCATCCAGATGGACAATGTAGCCAGAAACCGGAAGCGATTTTGTCAATTCGTATAGTATCCTTATTTGTTCAGAATAATAGATCATCTTATTTTTGTTTTCAACCCAATCATATATGTCAATTGGGCAGTGTATTGAATACCGAATCTTTTTCTTTTCGGCAATCTGTTTTAATTCTTTTATTTCAGGATTCGATAGCAAAGATGTACTGCTGGCTGATTCAAAAAAAAGCAACTCAATATCATCCACACAATCAGACATTAAAATGACATTCGGGATTATGGAATCCGGGATCACATAAGATGTACTTCCAATACGAAAGGGGAATATATTTCTATAATTCATTTCGATTGATCCAGAAAATTGCAGCTGTTTTTTAAAAACAAGGAAAGGAAAGAATGCGAGCCGTAATAGTGCGGCAAAACGAAAAAGATCAGAAAATAATAATGCATTATGTATTACCTCAGGTCTCTATCCTCGAAGACCAGTTGAGATGAGTCGATTCAAGCAGGTTTCCTGGCTATCCCATGTGTCAGCCTTCCCATTTCACAGACGAAACAGTGGCTTATTTTGACACACATTTGAGGGTTTACAGTGGCGGGTCCGCTCCCGATTTAAACGGGATTCCCTTCTCTTGAATTAAAGATCATTGTGTTTTAAATTAGATTCTGAGTAGTTTTCACGCAAGATTTTTTTCTGACATATTTTTTTCTAATTAGTTGTAAAGTCTATCAATAGTACAAATTAACCTGCTTTTGTATCGGATAAAATAAATTGTCAGGGGATAAGAGCGACTTTATTATCCTGATAAATTTTATACTTTGTTCTTTGAGTCCACTCCCTGAATATTCGTAAAGACTCTTTATCAGCATCAATTCTGAAATTCGGTTCACCAGATTTATGTTCATTAAACCAGAGAAACACTTCAAAACAATTATTTGAATCAAAAAAATCGAGGAAATCTCTTAACCAATAATGACGGCGTGAATCTGATGGACACCCGATCTCAGCAATCCACATTGGTTTTCCATAGCTCATCAATCCTGCTATAGAGTTTGCGTATACTTTCTCGAAAGATTCCCATCGGTGATATTGATCGTGAAGATCACCAAAGTTATACCCGTCAAGAGCAACTATATCTACGTAATCTTTACCTGGATAATAAGGGTCTACGTCCTTTTCGAATGTTTGCTCCCCCCATACCACACTGGGACTAAATATCCATAATACGTTATCCGCTTTTTCTTTTTCGAATATTTTTTTTGTATGTCTCCAGGCTTTGACAAACAATTTACTTTTCTTTCCCCAGGAAAACCATTCACCATTCATTTCGTACCCGAATCGGTAGTAAATTTTCATGTTCAGATCTCGTGATTGACAGGCGAGTTTTTTAAAATACTCATCCCATTTACCAGAAATTATTTCTTTTAATATTCCATTATTCTCTTCTGGTGAGAACTGATCCGATTTAAGATCCTGATTTATAACTGTATAAATTCCCAACTGTTTGTTGCTTTCTGCTACCTGCAGGGGAAATCCTTCACCCATTTGCAAATACCAGAGAATATACCCGGGAACAGCCCCAAATACCTTGATTTCTTCTCTGAGATTATTTTCATAATCTTCCCATAATCTGCTGGAAAAAAAACCGAACCGCTGCGCATTTGGAATATCATCTTTTTTGCCATGAATTGAGCAGAATAAGAAAACAGAAGAATCTGGTTCAGGAGCAATGCTTGTGTATTGTTTGGAACATGACAGAATAAATACCAAGCACAATACCACTACAAACTTTTGGGGAATTATATTCCTGTTCATAATCGGCTCCAGGAATGATGATTATCAGTATACCTCCCCTAATTATACTTTGTTATTTGTTTAAAAAGCAAAAGGTTTGAAAAATAAAAGGATAAAAAATGTTTTGAAGTATCTAAAAAAACAATTGTCTATACATACTTACTCTGAAGAATTTCTATGATACCGGTTTCGTTATAATTGCTATCAAAAATCCCAAATTCCCCTTTATAATCCCAATGCGTAAAAGGAATCTTGAATTCATTAAAAACAGAGATAACATCTTTGTACCAAGCTTTTCTTACATCAATCGGCGTTTTCTTTATGCACCCAAATTCCCCACAGAAAACAGGTCTTCCCGTCTTTTCTCTGACTTCTAAAGGTAATCTTAGTTTGCCTATAATAGTATCTCTGTTAAAGAAATAATTCTCTTTAACAATTGAATCTCTCAAAGGTTCTGAAATATTTTGGATATCATTATCATTCACCGGATTACCCGGATACTTGATTTGACCATCATATTCACCAATATTTGTCCACAATGCGTTGTGATGTGTTATTAACATAGGATCATAAAAATGAAAAGTCAACATTAAATTTTTGTCATCTGGAATATCAAGTACATCATAAGTATCTGTTTTACAGTACCAGTTTGAACCGAGTACCAAAGTTCGGTTAGCTTCCTTTTTTCGAAGCATAGATAGAACAAAACTACTTACTCTATTCCAATCATTGGAATCCTGAGCCTTGGGTTCATTAAGAATCTCGTATGCGACAAGATCATTCGACCATTCGGAAATCTGTTCTGAAAGTCCTTTCCATAATGAAGCAAATCGGTATAATTCATCAGGATCTGTATACAGCTTCGGTTGAGTCTTATCATTGAAATGATGCGACCGTAATATGTGCATATCAACAATTGACCGGATATTCTCTTTTGAGCACCAATAGATCGCTTCATTCAAAAGGTCAATGACTTCTTTTTCTATACAGCCATTTTCATCCCATAGCTGATTTTCATCTACAGGAATTCTTACATGATCAAACCCAATATCTGCTATCCGCCTGACATCCTCAGATGTAAATTGTTTTTTACGCTCATTCTTATCTAAAGAACTCTGACTCAACCAATGAGAGATGTTGATACCTGTCTGAATTTCGAAAGACATAGAATACCTTTCCTTTTAAAATTAAGTTAATAACCTTAAAACGAGATTTGAATTAACTCTGCATATAAAATAGATGAGAAAAGAGATGTGCGATGCATTTATTAGCTATTAATTGTTTAACAAGTCTTTTAACACATTTAACATATTTTTAATCAGATTACGCCATAGAATGCAGTAGCAGAAAAAGGAGTGATTTTGAAGTTAATTTTTCCTTCCTTAACTTTAACTATTCCTAAATTGATGAATTTTTCAAAAGAAGAAGTTCTAAAGACATTGAAACTTTCATTAACACTACCTCTGATTTCAATTGGGAATAGAAATTCATTGGCACATGCATTCAGAATGACAAATGAATCATGGTTTTTAGTATTATTGCTTGAAAAGGCGATCAGAGAAACACCAGGTAAATTACAAGCTACTGTGCAGATCATCATCCCTGATTGTCCGGCACGACACAAGATTTTAAGATAATAGTAAGAGTCAGATACTGACAAATTGTCATTTACATATGTAAATAGGAAAGGGCTTTCTTTTAAATCAGTTGCAGAATTAAATAAATTTCCGACAAAGACAGCATTTGTCCTTGAGTTGTAAATAAAATGTCTTATCTGTGAAAGAACTTGTGAATCGACACTGGAGTAACTATCATTTGTAATCCATAAGCGAAGACCAGGATGTTTGTTTTGTAATTCATCAATGCCATAACTTTGAACAGCAATTGTTTTGTTGTCGAATTCTATGGTTGAAGTACAAGAAGAGATAAGGCCAAGAGATTCCAGAACGGAAGGGTCCTCTGTAATTGCATTTGCATATCCCCAGTCTGTAAATCTTAAACAACATGTTTCTCCAGAAGTAAGTGCTATATTAGCCAAGTCATTTTTATCTAACATTCGTCTGAGTAATTTAATAAAATCTGCGACTTGTTCCGGAGGCCAATAAAGAGAATACAATAAATCATTACTCTTTTGTCCGTTTTCATCCCATTTGTGCCAATCCTCACCATGGTGATGAATTGACAAATATTTAACAGGTAAATTATTGTTTAGTAGATATTTGATACTAGCAGCCATAATATGGGCATAATCGATTCGGTGAGATGGATCCAAGTCTCTTCCACCGGTAATTTTTTGTCTTGTCATCCATCCAGGCGGATTAGTGAAAGTGCAGAGCAATTGAATTGTTGCACCCCAACTCATGGAAGCTTTGTAAGCCATTTCACAAAATGTGCTGGTTTCTTGATCAAAAGGAGTAAATGAAATTTCTGATTTGTTAACACTATCATTTTCGTTATAATGAAAACTAAATTGTTTTTGTTTGGATAAGCTAATAAACGTCTTTATAATGCTTATTTTCAATCCATCAAGACCGAAGATGAGTTCTGCTATTTTTTTAAAGCTATTTTCGTCAATGAGATTATTTTCTGATTTAAACAAGGATGGTACAGGGTCTGGCTTGATACAGAGACTATTAAGAAAGCTGATGCCGAAACCGTCCCATTCTCTTATCGTTTTTGAAAAATCGACATAAGCTCGAATCATGGTAGTGTTACTCGCGAGTAAGGAAAATCACATGTAGTATAGACAATTAAATATTATCTAAACATTTTATGATTCATCAAACTGCAAGTATAATGCCTGTACGCCAGACATCAAGATGTTAGCATCTTTTTCTTAACATATCTCCAATACGAAGCTGATGTTCAGAATGCCCTATAATAAGGCGGTTGGAAGGTGCACGTTCTAAAGAATTGCCTGAAAGATCGGTTATTTTTGATATAAAAAGAGGATATGGTTCAATTGATTGTTGAACTGGTATAACTTCAAGTTGTTCAGTTGTAGAAAAGCTGTTCTTTACATCGATAACAGGTAATCCGCCAGGAAGAATTGCTTTGACAACACCTATAATCCGCGATGTAACCTGAGATTTTGAAGAAAAGACATCCTGCAGCACAGTCTCACCATTGTAAAAACCTGTCGTATAAGTCCGATGGTCGAGACTCTCAAGCTCTTTCTGCCATTCAGGATGCACTTCATACCCAGCGGGATCAGAATAATAGCTGTCAATTGCAGCCCGGTAAACTCTGACAACCGACGCAACATAGTGAGTACTTTTGTTCCGGCCCTCGATTTTAAGAGAATTTACACCAGTAGAAATTACTTGAGGAAGTATACTTATTGTACATAGATCTTTAGAATTAAGAAGATATACACCCTCAGAACTTTCTTCAGCATCTATCCATTCAGTTTCTCTATTATTTTTTTCTAAAATTTCAATTTTATATTTATACCTGCACGGCTGAGGACAATCGCCATGATTTGGATGCCTTTGGCCAATATACGCACCAAGCAAACATCTTCCGGATATAGAAACACACATCGCACCATGGATAAAGACTTCCGTTTGCATTATACCAGAACAGCAGACTTCACTTATTTGTTCAATAGTAAACTCTCTTGGAAGCACCACACGGGATATGCCCTGTTTTTTCCAAAAATTGATCGATAGTAAATTGAACGTTCCTGTTTGTGTACTCAAATGTAATTCGGTTTCAGGCAGGTATTCTTTGCAAAGTTCTAAAACTCCCGGGTCACTGATAATAAAAGCATCCGGAGTACATTTTTTTTCTCTCAGACTCTCAAGTGTCTTTTTTACATCAGGAATTTTGCTCTGATCCGGCATCAGATTCAGTGCAGCATATACCCTTTTATTGTTTCGCTTTGCAAGTTCCATTAATTCCGGAAGGTCTTCAATCAAAAAATTAGGGGAATGAGCTCTAAGATTTAATTGACCAATCCCAATATATATTGCATCTGCACCAAACTTAAACGCAGTTTCAGCACATTCATAAGTGCCTGCTGGCGCAAGAAGTTCAACTTTTTTCATTTATCTGCCGGATTACCACTTGTATTTTTTTTATTTCCCAGAACATCATTTAATGCTTGCGCATACGTTTCTTTTGGCTGTAATCCAGGAATCATTTTCACAACAGTTTTATCTTTTATAATAAAGACAGCAGGAATCGCATTTACACTGAAATATGCTGATATTGAACGGTGAACATCAACATTCACTTTTAAGAACAAGACTTTTTTGTCATAATCTTTTTCAAGCTGTTTGATAATGGGATTAAGCAATTTACATGGTCCACACCATGCAGCCCAGAAATCGACCAGTACTGGTATCTTAGAATTAACGATTACATCAGCAATCTGCTGAGAAGAGTCTGTGATTACGGTCGACTTTTTCTGCGAAGCTTCCTCCTTATTGCCAGAAACAGCATCTTCACCAAAGCTTGCAGATCCCAATATGCCGAAAATCAATAAAAAAATCAGCGGTAATTTCATAGTAATTGACCTGTCTGTAAATACATGTAATACGATTAATTTACTTAAAAATTTAAATTAGAAATATGTAAAATAAACAAATTTCAACTCTCTACTCCATCCAAGAGTGGAACCATTTTTTCTTTTACGGTTTTCAAGCAGATCTTTTGCATCAAATTCAATGAAAAAGTTTGGCGAGAATGCCCATCTTATTCCGCTATTTAAATACCCTTTTCGAGGATCTGCGTATATTGTATGTTCACCGGGAGTATGATCTTTAATATTGAAACCAAAATCATATTCGAAAACAATCGCAAGCTCCTCGTTAATCGACATGTCAATTCCTGCGTATACATTTGGCCATTTTACATTTTTAAAATCTTCCATAGAGTAATTGACTGCCGTATGGAGTCCGAACTGAACCTTTGAGAATAAAAGATAATTTTTGCTTATTGCCAGAAAGAATCCAGGTGATTTATATATGTAGCCCTTATATTCAAATTCATTAGTATCAGCAATACCGCCGTATCCTTGATGGTCATATCCAAAGGCAACACCAGGTCCGACATAACTCTCTTCAAAAACTCTATATTTAAACAGCCATCCTGGAAGCGAATTAAACCTCGCATGACGTCCTCTTCCTACAAGACCTTCCCCACCATAACTGATTCCTATATTCAACCTGTTTGTAATCCCAACGGCTATTCCCATGATTATTCCAGCACCAAGGTTAGAATCGGCAGAGAAAATGCGTGAATCAAAATCAAAGCTTGCTCTGGGTAAAACGCCTGCAGTATGTGCATCGACTAATCGCCTTGGCTGAAGCATCTGTTCTGAATAAGCATGAGAAAAAATAACAGATAAGAACAACACAACAGAAACAGGTTTCAAAAAGGTCATTTAGCGCCCTTTGTGACAAGTGATTTGCTTTTTAATTTTTTCCTCTGCTCATTTTTTTGACGAATAATCATTTTTTTCCTGTTATGTTCTACATTAGTCATAGAAAAGTCATGTGCACCTGACCCATCCCATTTTGCTACGAAATAAAGATCCTTTGTTTCTGCTGGAGATACTGCCGCTTGCAAAGCACCCCTGCCCGGTGAACAGATAGGCCCGGGAGGAAGTCCGCTATATTTACGAGTATTATAAGGTGATGAATTGTTCAGATCTGAAACTGTAAGAGGACCATCAAACTTATGTAAAGCATACCTTACAGTTGGATCCGCACCCAAAGGGTATCCCATTCGAATACGATTGTGGAAGACAGCAGAAATTCTCTCACGTTCAGATGGAATTGCAGCCTCTTTTTCGACAATTGACGCGATAGTGACAATTTGATTTTTGGTAAATTTATTGGTGATATTTCTGTTTGGTACGAGTGCTTTATATACCTTATCAAAAGAATTAACCATCTTTATTATGATTTCTTTCGCACTGACATTATCAGGAAAGCGATAGGTGTTCGGATAGAGATATCCTTCCAGGGTAGGTGCATTGATTTTTAATCTGGCGATAAACAAAGAATCTTTACAGAGGTTAATAATAACCGATGTATCAATGCGATTGAAAACATTATGTATTTTTCTTGCAGTTTGTTCTATTGTCAGACCTTCCGGAATCGTAACACTATATTCAATCGCATATGCTTTAAGGAGTTTTCTGGAGGCACGAAGAACGCCATCGCCAGTTGAAAATTTGGCTCTGCCAGCCTGAATTTTCCTTTCCAGATGAGTTATTTTCATCCAGATAAGTAAAGCATTCTTCGAATTGATAACTTGCTTTTGCTTTAATGTGTCTGCTATCAGTCGAATGTTCGCATTCCGGGGAATAGTGATTTCTACTTCGTTATGAACAGTACTTGTGGGAAAAAAGAGATAATATATTCCACTGAAGATCAGAAGAAGAACGATTAATAACAGAGCGAAAGAATTTTTTTTTCGTGATTGCATTAAACGTATTACCCAAATACCACTATACAGAATATACCCTGAAATTGCAAGAATAAAAATAATGCCTAAAAACCAAAGTCTGAAAAATAATCTTAAAAGATTTGACATAGATTATTTTTTTAGTTTAAAGGATTTTTTTTTCATCCACCTAAAATAATAAGTGGTTGATTAGCTGTGAAGAGTCATTAATAAATAATGAAATATTTAGTTCCTTTTATATATTTGATCATGAATGAGCGGATTTGTTTATCATAAGCATCTATTAAGCGAGTATACAAGTTCCTTTAATACCAATATGGGGAGGGTAAAATGAACCGTTTTTTAATCATCGCGACCGGAATTTTATTACCAGTCTCGGCTATAGCAGATGTCCAAATAAGTGTAAATGCGCAGTATTCTAATAATCAGGAATATGTTGATGATGGCGATGCGTGGTTTGAGGGAGACGAGGATAGAGGAGATGAAAAGGCAAGTGTTGAGTACCAGTGGAGCATTTCCGGTGGCAATCATATTTTGAGGTATCGTCAGGTATTTTTCCACACTTCGAACAGTAACTGGTCATTTGGCCCATGGATGGTACGTAGCGGGTATTGCCATCGTAATTGTCATTTACACCATGCGCACCATTTTTATACCCCCCATCGATCTCCATATTGGAGCAGACAACATGATAAAAGCAATCATGGAAGATATCACTATTATTACAAACCCAGACCAGTTGGTCCCAGGTTTCATCGACCGCCACAAAAAGTTTATCATCATGAATACTATCGGGATAGACCACATGATGGCGGTCATCATGATTTCAATCAGCAGAGAGATGAACAAAACAGACAGCGCGATGAATTAAATAGACAACGGGATGAGCATAATAGACGCTTAGACGAACAAAACAGGCAACGTGACCAGTATAATAGACAATTAGATGAACAAAACAGGCAGCGTGACGAGCAAAATAGACACCGTGACGAACAGAACAGACATCATCATAATTAAAGTAAAATAGAACTACACTTCTCTTTATATTTAACTATCACGAAATTAGGCGGCACAAAAAGTGCCGCTTTTTTTATTGTTTTTCTATTATTTCATGTAAATGAAATTAGAAAATCTGTAACGAAATGTCTGATATGATAGTATTTCTTTTAAAAACTCTGCTTCAATTTTGAATAAACCTTATTAAGCAATCACGGATTATCGATCTAATAAAATCAAATCACCAGCATTTTTGCCCCTGTCGATAGGATTTATTCTTTATTTTTAACCATGTATCAATTTGTGGAGCTACATTACATAATTTATTTCCTTCAACATCGATATACTTCAAAGATTTCATTTTTATTATACTAATGGGAAGCGATGTAATGCGATTGTCCTTCAAATACAATTCTTCTAATGCTGGTAACGAAGTAATCGATTCGCCTATTCCTGTAAGTAAATTACCCCATAAGCGCAGATTCCGAAGTGGTTGTATGTTGCCTAAAGTATAGGGTAATGATTCGAGTTCATTGTAACGCAAATCAATATCAATCAGATTTGAAAGCCTTCCAATTTCAAGAGGAAGTTCCGTAATCGAGTTACTGTTAAAATCAATTTTTTTGAGCTGACTGCAATTAAAAAGATCTGGTGGAATAGAAGTCAGGCTGTTGTTCTTACAAATCAAAGTCTGTAATCCGCTAAGTTTGCCAATATCAGCGGGAAGCGTTTTGATTCCGTCCTTTGTTATATCTTTATTTGAAAGATCAAGGGAAATTGCGCGGCCATTTTCATATACAGCAGCATCACTGGCCTTGCGATCAGTTATACCGCACTGATCCAGAATAGCCTGTACTATTACGATGTCATTTGCAGAAGCGGCTGGCTCACTGTTTTTTTGGGCTTCATTTACATTCGCAGTATCGGACTGTGCAAATGTAAAAGACAACATCATTAATAGAGATCCGAAAACTAATTTCCACATGTTTCCCTCCTTTATTTATTCGCATTATGCCATGTAGACAAATCATGAATACTTCAGATATTTAAACTGCCTTTGAAGCGCTCAACAGGCAATCACTACATATAATAATATAATCGACAATCTCTTAAAATGGTGAATTATCCTTCGATTATTATTTTTTGGGTCAAATCAACATAACTCCGCAGTTATTAACCCTGCAAAATCAAGGTCTTTCAATACGTTGTACCATCAGAGTTGCCACATTAAACTCTTCAGTCACCTTCCCGGAAACGATAAAAGCGGAAAGCCTTGAGAGTATTGCGGCTGATTTTTTGTAAATTTCCGGAAAAAAAACTGTTTCAAAGATACCGGTTTCATCTTCGAAAGTCACAAATTCCATATTTTGACCAAACTTAGTGGAAACGGTCTTTGATGTAACGCACCACCCCAGGATTGTTACCTGTTTTCCAATATTCTTATCAATTTCGCTGGCTTTTATTCTTTTTTTGTATTCGTTAACCTTTACTAACGTGATAGGATGACATGATGTCAAAAAGCCGAGAATCTGATATTGATTTTTAAGGTACTGCATAGCAGTTAAAGGACGAAGCTCCGGAACATCGCCTTCGGAACGAGTGCGGTAGAACCGCCTCATTTGCCAGAACTGCTGTGCTCTGTTAAGCGCTGGACACAGGTTGTCACATGCACCTGCAATAAGCAGTTTTTCCGCATCTGATTCGTCAATTGCTGTCCGGGAAAGCAGATCATCAATACTACTGAAGCGCCCATATTTTTTACGACATCTTACAATCTGATCCTGTGCATTGCCAGTCAATCCCTTTATTTGACATAACCCAACATAAATTGTTGATTGTTTAGAGAAAAAATGCCGCTCACTAATGTTAACATCTGGTGGAAGTACCATAAGCCCCAGTCTCTGAGCCTCACTGATATAAGCTTGTGTAACATAATACCCGCCGTAGTTTGATAAAACAGCAGCCATAAATGCCGCCGGGAAATGTGCTTTAAGATAAGCGGATTGAAATGAGACCTGTACATAACTTGCTGAGTGAGGTTTACAAAATGAATAGCCGCAAAACGAAAGCATCATTTCCCAGATCTCATCGATCACCTTTACATGCACTCCCCTTTTCGCAGCGCCTTCATAAAATTTCTTTTTATAATCTTCGAATTTTCGTCCCTTTGCTTTTTTTGACATGATCTTACGGAGTATATCGGCATCTTCAACTGAAAAACCTGCAAATGTAATAGCCACTTTTGAGACATCCTCCTGATACACCATTATTCCGTAGGTTTCAGAAAGTGTTTCCAGTAAAGATGGATGCGGTACAGTGTAAGGAGTCCCGTGAAGCCTTCTTACATATTCCTGTATGTATTTATTTGCTGCAGGGCGAATAATAGATGAATGAATTATCATGTGTTCGAAATCTCCAGCGCCGGTTTTACGCTGGAGAAGCCGCATTGCGGGAGATTCAACATAAAACACCCCGATTGATTCCCCCCTGGAAAGGAGTGCTATGGTTTTCTGATCGGATTGAGGATCCCACTTTTTTTCATTAAATTCGCTGTTTTCATTTTTTATGTTTATTATCGCATCACGGATCACCGCAAGAGAACGATTGCCGAGCAGATCAATTTTGACAAGCCCCATCTCCTCTGCGCCATCTTTTTCCCATTGTAAAATAGGATATCCTTTTGCGGAATACTGTATCGGTGCAACGGTGTTAATAGGCATAGGTGTAATCACAACGCCGCCGCAATGTGTACCAATTCCTCTGGGCATTCCAATAATTTTACCTGCATCTTTTAGAATGTCAGGCCATGGTGGATCGAAGTTTACATTGCTCATTGATGGCCATAATTTAAGAATATCGATAAGCTTATCATTGTATTCCGGAAGATCAATAAAATAAGGTATGTTCTTAGTAATGCGGCTGATCTCATTCTCAGTGAGTCCGTAAATACGGGCCACTTCCCTGATTGCCATTCTCGCTCCACAGGTCTGATGAGTAGCTACCATTGCAGCATGCCTGATAGTGTATTTCTTGAAAACGTAGTCAAGTACAGCATCACGCTCATCCCAGGCGAAATCGATATCGATGTCAGGCGGATCAGTACGGCCGGGATTCAAAAATCGTTCGAACATCAAATTGTACCGTATCGGATCAACATTGGTTATTCCTAATGAATACGCCACAATACTGGCTGCTCCGGAACCACGGCCGCAGGTGCGGGGGGATTGCTTTACAATATCATTAACTACCAGGAAATAATCCGAAAAGCCTTTTCTTCCGATAATATCTAATTCGTAGTCAAGCCTGCGCACCACAGCTTCGGAAAGGTCACCGTAACGCTGCATTGCACCTTCATACGCTTTGTGCCGAAGCAGTTCTCCTGCGGCAACATTCCCTTCAAACACCGGCATGAGAGGGCTGTGTTCCTCAAGCAATCGATTGTCGCACAATACTTCTGCCAGGTGTAAAGTTGCATCTATCGCTTTATCAAAGACCTCAAAGCGCTCCTGTATCACATTCCAGGATGAAAAAAGGTATTTTTTATCTATTATATCTGCAGATGTAATACGCGATAAAGTTGTATTACAATCTATTGCCCGCAGTATCCGATGAAGATTAAAATCATTCTCATCAAGAAAAACCATAGATGGGATGATTATTGAGGATATTCCCCATTTATTAATTTCAGGCGGAGGTATTTTTGGAGAGCGCATCCGGTAATATGATTTACATTTATCATGCAGCATACGCAATAACGGTATATTATCTGTAACCGCGTGAATTCCCCTGCTATCAACAGAGATTGATGAGCACAGCTGAAAATTTTCATTACAGTGCTTTTCACTTATGATTCGGCAGAGATTTGAAAATCCATGATCTCCTTCCGCGTACAACAATATGTCGCCATCAGGAGCAGTTAATTCAGCGCCGGCCACAGGCTGAAGTCCATACTCTTTGCATGCTCTTAAAAAAGCAGGAAATCCATACAGGTTGTTACGATCTGTTAATGCGACAGCTGTAAACCCAAGTTCTTGTGCGATTTTACAGATTACCTCAGGTGAATGGATCCCCCGGAGGAGCGAGAAGTTACTTACAGCACTGAATAATAAAGACATACAACCAGCTGAATTAATGAAGTGTGTTTTAAGCAGTTTTCTGGCGGCCCCAGAAACGAATCGCGTTTTCACCAAAGCTATTACGGATAGAATCAATTGCAGTCATAAGGTTTTCCTCCTTTTCGTTGTCACAAAAGAGATCGACCTGTCCATAAGGGAATGTAAGGTCTGTAAATTCGGCTGACAGTTCTGAGAGCCGCACACGACGTACAAACAATTTGCGTAACAGAAGCGAACACTGCTCAAATAAACTCAGATCCCCCCTGACAGGTGTTGAGAGGCGTACGATCCGCGACACTTGTGTGCCATCAGCATAGGTAATTGACAATCTGATTTTGCCTGCTGCAAGCCCCATTTTACGAATGCGAGCACCGGCATGGGAAATAAGATGAAAAAGCGCCCCGGAAATTTCGCAATCATCATTTGTATGCTCACTAAGACTGCAGCTTTCTGTAACAGAAGGAGCAGGCTGTACCAGATCACGTACCGGGGTGTCATCAATGCCATGCGCGTTACGGCTTATTTCGTAAGCAGATGGACCAAGCACCGAAGCCAGTGATTTAAGAGGAATACGATTGAGATCTCTGATTATTCGTAAATTAAACTGAAGTAATTGCTGCATGATACGGTTTTCAAGGCCCGGCAGTAGCTGCACAGGTAAAGGCGCCATAAACTCTCTTTCACAACCATGAATGACAGTACAAAGACCATCAGGTTTGATAACCCTTGTAGCGACTTTACTTACAAGACGATTGGCGGCCACCCCCACCGCACAGTCCATTCGACATTCATTTCTGATTAGTTTGCGTAAAGAATCGGCGGTATCTACCGCGGAGCCATGCAGCCGTTGCGTTCCGGTAAGATCAATAAACAAGTGCCCCGGGCCTGCTGATTCAGCAAGCGGTGAAAGATCCGATGCTTTTTTAATAAGATACTTTTCAGCTTTTTCATATTCAGAGGGAACCGGATCAACCACAACAAGATCGGAACATAACCGTTTTGCGGATTCCACATTCATTCCGCGACTTACTCCAGCACACTGCGCTTCACTCGAAACATCAAGCAGCGCACGTCGTGATCCCGACACCCTTACCGCAACAGGATATCCCGTAAGTTTTGGTTCAAGCACCCGGGCAATCGCTATATAAAAGTTAACAATGTTAATATGAAGAATTGTTCTGTCTATCATAATAATACACACGATATTTTGAATTTAGCACACATTGTTTACTTTTCGTTTATATGATTTACTAATTTTACATTTTCAATTGTAATTAGTTTACCTGGAGCAATCTTGTCAAGAAAAGGCATCAGTTTCTCGATACCTTTTTCGGAATCTATAATCTCGACAACAAGCGGTAAGTCTTCTGAAATGGTGAGTAGCTTCGCACTATGAATGTGGCTGTGCATTCCAAAACCAAGAATACCGCGTAAGACTGTCGCTCCGCTCATATTCAGTTCTTTTGCTTTGTAAACGATATGTTCGTAAAGAGGTCTTCCCTCATATTTGTCATTTTCACTGATAAAAACCCTTACAAGCACAACTTCCTGAAATGATATCATTTTGCTTCCTCCAGATCAGACTCTTATTACAAGCCGTGCAACTATTATTCCTACTACAACCAGTGTGATACCTGCAACATTACTTAAAACCACATTCAGTAAGCCAAGCCCATACTCTCCGTCACGCAAAAGATTTATTGTTTCAATACCGTATGTTGAAAATGTTGTCAGAGCCCCCAAAAAGCCGATTGTAAGAAAAGATCGAATTTCAGATGGCACAACCGTACGCTCAAAAAGTTCAAAAAGAAAACCGATAATAAAAAGTCCAATGAAATTAACCACCAGCGTTCCCCAGGGAAATGCTCCACTTGAGACTTGATTAACATATTTAGAAATTCCGTATCGGGCAAGAGCTCCAATCGCCCCACCAACTGCTATGAATATCAGATTCTTCATTTTATCATGCTCTTCAATTTTAAATGTAATGTTTATATGAAATTATCATTGATCAATCGTTTCAATTACGCTATTGTTTTCGAGTAGTTCTTTTATTCTGCGCGCATTCTGAACCGCCTGTCCTTTCGAATGATTATTGAATACGATAAGTACAATTTTTGTCTGATTTACAATATCCATAATACGTGGAATCCATTCTTTAAGTTCATTATCACTGTAACAATAATCGTAACGGCTCACATTATCACCTGTCCACCAGTTCGCGGTGTTCCTGCCATGAAACCGCACATAACCGATATCAGAAGTAACAACTGATCCTGCTTTGAGAAGCCCTTTGATATCAGGCTCGTCAACATTTACAAATCCGACATTACGACTGCGCAGCTCCCTGTACACCGATTCACGCTGCCAATACCCGTTCCTGAATTCCACACATAATGGCAGAAACGAAAGCTTCTTGCACAAGACATCAAGATAGGTGCGGCATTCTTTTTTGTAATGAAAGCTGTACGGAAACTGAAGTAAAACAGCTCCCAGTTTATTTGCATTTATAACGGGCTCTATCCCTTTAATAAAATCTGAACAACTGGTATCAAGTGTTGCAGCCGATTGTTCGTGTGTCAAAGATTGGTGGGCTTTTATAGAAAACAGAAGTTCCTTACCGGTCACCTCGACCATTCTACGGGTCACAAATACTTCAGGCATCCGGTAATAGGTAAAATTAAGCTCCGCGACAGAAAACTCACTTGCGTATATTGACAAGTAGTCGGATTGATTAACTCCCGACGGATACAGTATCCCTTCCCAATCTTTATAGGAATAGCCACTTGTACCAATAAAGACTTGCTTGTTCAATAATGTTAAAGCCTGCATTACCACCTCAACCATAATTCTGTCTTGAGAGTGTATCTGTGAAAACGGAATTCCTTAAAATAACCGCTTATACATTCTACAAAATATGAGAGCTACTTTAAAAGCTCTCGTAACAGTAGTGCGAAATGATGATCTACCTAAAAACTTTTGTCAGCTCACCAAAACGAATTTATTACATTCTGAACAGATACCACTATCAATCCGTCCAGCGTTTTAATGATGGGATTACCACAGAGAGTGTTTCTCTTATATGTTGTTCAGGCATTACTCCTGAACCCATCATAAACCCCACACATTTATCAATCATGCCATTGACACCGATATCCGGTTCAGTAAAATGCCCCTGCTGAAAACAGTACTTGCAGTACATATCTGATTTCCTGCCATGCTGATCAGTACCAAAATATTCCTGTTTGTGAATCGGCATAGCGCAACTCTGGCAGATAATTCCTTCCTGTGAATCGTCCCGCATAATATCTCCTTCGAAGAAAACCTTTCTTATTGTTTGTATGTAAAAATGTATCTATTCTATTATTGTACCTGGCTTAAAATCAATACAAAGAAATAACTGAAGCGAAAAAACTCACTGCACACATTTTAACTGTACTGATTTCAGAGCATTTCTTTCCATAATATAAGTAAATACCGCCTTAAGTGTATTGAACGAACATTGGTTTTTATTTTTACTCACACTGTGTTCCCCTCTCTTAATTATAGAGAGGAAAGAGAGGGGATATACAGGTGAGATCATACAACATGTGAACAATGTCCTTAGATAAAAAATCAATAATTAACATACTGTTTAACATATTGCAACCGTTTCCCCCGTACAGGAAGATCATCGCTGCGATAAAACTTTTTCTCTTTGCGTATTGATATAATTTTGTTTACCGTTTGGGGTCCCAGCCCTGGAACCCGCAGCAGATCATGAACAGAAGCCCGGTTAACATTTACAGGAAAGAATTCCTGATGATGTCGTGCCCAGACCATCTTTGGATCTGTATTCAGGTCCAGTCTGCCGTTATTGTCAAAATAGATATCGTTATAAGTAAAAGAGTACTTTCGGAAGAGAAAATCAACCTGATAAAGACGGTGTTCCCTTACAAATCCAGCTTCGTTATCTTCAGTAGTACTTATTTGCTCGCCTGGAATATGACTATCACCCAGACCTTTTTGATAAGCTGAAAAGTATACCCTGTTCAAGTGCCAGTTTATCGTATAATCCAGTGGTATATTTGACAATCTCCGCATCGGTTTCATCTGATGCGCCCACAATAAACTGCGTCGTTTGCCTTACACGGGAGTACTTTGCCCCTCTGGCAGTAAGTTTACTAATCAACTGCAACGGATGAATAATATCGCGCAAATAATCCTTTTTAGACGACAGCGTGTAAAACGATGCATTCCCGGAGTTTCTATATTTATTGACACCGCATTTGCAAGCCCCAATGACTCCTCAATCGCTCCATCGGATGCACCAGGAATCACTTTAAGATGAATATATCCCCGGTATTCGTGTTTTGTCGCGAAGTATTTGCGCCGTATCATTGAGTAAATGCATCGTGTGGTCTGGAGTTCTGACCACACCAGAACTCAAAAAAAGGCCGTAAACATCTTTCTTCTGTACATAATCAAAAAATATTCTGGCCATTTCATCCGGCCCAATCGAACAGCGACGTACATCGGTGCTATCTCTGTAAGGACAGTATTTACAATCATTGACACACGTATTTGACATCAGCGTTTTCAGCATTACAGCGTACCCGCCCGAAGGGAGCGATACCGGATAAAGCCACGCGCCATCAGCTACCGCGCTTACGCCGGTCGTTCCTATTTGTTCCGCACGCACAGGCCAGATCGTATTGTGAAGCATCGGAGAGTAGTTGTAACTTTTGTAATGTATCCATTTTACTACTCTTTGTCCCACTCTCCAAGGAACGGCGAGGTGTAACATGTTTTATAAAAACACTTCATGCCCCTTAGCAAAGGGGTCGAGTCACGTCCTGTTCCTTATTACCCCGACAAGTTTACCTGCAATTTGTATTGAATTTACTGATAACAGTTCTATATCTGAGTAGGCTGGATTTTCAGCGTGAAGCAGCACTTTGCCATTCTGTTTCATAAACCTTTTAATCGTCGCATCACCGTCAATTACCACCACAACAACCTCACCATGCTCTGCGCTGTTCTTTCTTTTTAACTACAACAATATCACCATTGAGAATACCGATACCGCACATGCTGTCGCCACGAATTCGCAGTGCAAAGAGATCATCACCCCGAAAGATCGATTTATCTAGTGTAATATAACCCTCAATGTTTTCAGTCGCAGTGATTGGTGCACCCGCAGCTACAGAGCCAATTAACGGGACTCCTACCCCATCAACCTCAATTTCATTATCTGATTCTGGTGCTGTGACCTCTATTCCGCGTGCTTTCCCCTGAAGCAGTTTGATAAATCCCTTCTGTTCGATCAGTCGTAAATGTTGTCGGACATTATTGGGACTACGGTAACCAAGCGCCTCTGCAATCTCACGAACAGTGGGAGGAAACCCGGTTTGCTGGCGGTGTTTCTGTATAAATGAAACTACCCGCTCTTGCTCAGCGGTCAGTTCATTGCCACCCATTTACACTCTCACCATAGATTCATTTTTTATAATTTTACCGGCGATTACCATCATACGCACGCCATCGAACTGATGAACAAACCCGACCTTTCATACTGAAACCTTTGGCCGAAAGTGTAGATGCGCACTTTGACAGGACGCATAGAGGTCTGCATTGAGACCGGTCGTGGAGTCCAATACCGAAGCGGTTGAAATAACGGAAGCGTTATCTGTATTGGTTGTTCTGCTGCAATTGTCTGATTCATGGTTTATCCTCCAGTTTTGCATGTATGGTATTAAATATACTGTTCATTTGAACAGTATGCAAGTGTTTTGTTTCAACACTGAGATAAACTTGTAAATTTTGTTTTTAAGTAAGAGATTTATTAGGACATTCTTAAAGAGAACCCATTATGCGGGTTCTCTTCTTTGTTTATAGCGGCTGTACAGGTACGCAAATTTCTACTATGTACTTATGCTCAGGATTATTTTTAGGATCTTTCAGGCAAAGTTCGTAACAAGGACCGTCACCGGGTTGATACCCGCTCTTTGGAAGCCATTGACCGTATACATAGTCCCAGGCCATTTGAAATTCTTCTTCACTAATTTCAAAATGAGCCATTGCATATTTCCCTCCCGCAATTTCCATTTTTCCTATTTCACCTGAAACTGGAGTTTCGGACGGGACACTTATACAGACACTCATTCGCAGATTATTTTCATCTGTAATCTCTGGATCGTCATGATATACATTAAGAACCTTTAAATCCGGCTGTGTCATGAGCCCCCGTGGGCCGGCCCATTTCACCAGTTTTCCCCACATATCCTCAAATAATTTACTGTTGCCCTTATAAGGCCCGATATGACGTACATAAGCGACAGTCATTGATGAAACATCCTTTACAATTACTTTTACATCTTTTACACCAGACATAGTAGTATTTCTCCGTTTTGCGATTTTTGTTTTTTCATCAGAACGGTCGGCGCCTCCGTCAATGTTACTTAAAAAATACCCTATAGAAAGATCTGAGTCTTTTCCATTCTTGCTTTTCAATTTGCCATTCTTGCTTTCGGCTTTGCAGATCTTGCTGAAATTTTTATACCCTCCTGATCGCATTTCGGTTGCACTCATTCCGAAGCATTCTTTAAATAAACGAGCAAACGATGCAGAGCTTGCAAATCCTGCATCAAATGCTATTTCCGTGATACTTTTTGTGGGATGCGTAATCAGTAGAGATACCGCTTTTTCAATGCGCAAACGTTGAATAAAACTATTCAGTGTTTCACCAGTAAATGAGCTGAATATACGATGAAAATGATATGGAGAAAAAAAAGCTACCCTGGCCAGCTCACTTAACGTAAGCGGTTTACTCAAGTTCGCCTGAATATAATCCATTACTCGATTTATTCGTGAAATATATTCCTGTTCCTGAAGATTCATTTCCATAATGATTTATCCCAGATAATGATGACTGTAATCACATCCGACTCTGTACAAAAAGTGGTTCAAGTTAGATTTAAAATAAGAGGTGCAATCATAGGTTTGATAAGATTTTACTTATGCCTTGGTTTTATCCATAACATAAAAAAAGAAAGAAGTACTAAGACCGTATACTACATCAAGTTTTTTTGCATTCCGATGTAAAAAAAAATCATATTAAACAAGAAAACTACAAATCATTAATAAGACCTATCAGGGTAGACTCAAAATAATTTCGAATAATTATCAAAGCACTATCTTGACACTCAGCTTTTACACATAGAAATATTAAAAATGAAACCACGTATTAAAGAACGTTTCAATGCTAATATTTTACAAGCAATAGCAGCCCGATATAAAATTAACAAAGATTCACTTTGTGTTTTACCCGGTTTCATGAATATTATTTATCAATGTCGAATCGGGAATAACTAGTATATTTTACGAATCAGCCATTCAAGCAGACGAAATGTAAATTTGATTCAGGCGGAATGTAATTGGATTACCTATTTGCACGAGAACGGTTTAATGGTAGCTTATCCGTTTTTTTTAGAAAGCAACCAGTTCGTGGAAGCTTCTATGGATAACAAAGGAGAATACTTTCTTGCAACTCTTTTTGCGGATGATGACTGTTAAAAAGCAATTCACTGAAAAAGTGTACTGCTTGGATCGTACCTGATTCAGTCAAGCGCGGTCCGTAATTACAAGGACATCATCTTTTCCAGAAAAGCATCACCATCCTTTTCAACACACAAATTCGCCGGCCCCCGTTAATGACATCAAAACAGCCCCCATCCCATGGTCGGGGGCTTGACAAAGTGAATGATATCATATTGTTGAGAGAAGTTGTTTTTTTAAAAGTCTACTATCTACCAATTATCAATTTTGATTGATTTGTCAAATTACCGTTCTGAATCTTACATAAATATATTCCATTCGATAATGTGCCGATTGGAAACATAATTGTTTGCGGACCGCAAATTGCCGTTTGCCGATCCGCAGAAAAAACATTCCGACCGGAAAGAGTTGTCAATTGCATTTTGATATTGGATGGCTTATCAACTGATAATGATACCGTGACATTACCATTTCCGACAAGCTGACTTGAAACAACTGGTAGAAAATTTGTATTTCTAACAGTGTTTTCGTTATTAATTGATGTGGTATTTGTGTCGAAAAAAGCATAATTGTTTTCTTTCATCACCTTCCAGAATGCTTCAGCACATGCTGTACCTCCCGCACTTGTACAATGGATACCATCAGAAGTATACTGGCTGTAATGACCTTGCCATACTGTCCGCATATCAAACCAGAGGCCTTTTGGATTTTCACTTGCCAAAACCATCTTTTTAGTCTCAACAGCCCAGACATCCTGATTAGCCTTCAAATTTACATATCTAGCACCTTGTGGATCAGGATAACACATCCAAAGAAACTTTTTAGTGCCGCCCTTTTTCATTTCAGAAATATACTGTTGCAATGTGTTACTGCAATTTTTTATTACTGTACATTCTGCAGTAGGTGTACCGCCACAGCTTGGCATCAGGTCGTTACCCCCACCATCCGTTAATAGATATTTCGGCTTTGGGTTACAGTTTTTATAATAACCCAGAATTTGAGAAATATAGGCGCCAGAAACAGCGATTTGCTTGAAACTTTCATTTGAAGGGAGAACTCCATCTGCTCGGGCGAGTCTGGTTAGCTCCGATGCAATATTGCTTGCAGCAAAAAAGGATTCACCGTTAATAACCAGATCGGTCCCTTTGAGTGTTGGTTTTGATTGAGCTTGCATTTGTAAGCACAATGCAAGTACCACACATAAACATTTTAATAAATTAAAACAACCAGAGATTTGATACATATAGTACCTCCTTTAATAGATAATTATTCTGATTACTATTTTCACCCGTAGTAATCTCCCCTGGAATTCACAATTTTTCCTTTGTTAGCCAACTGGTCTCTTTCAGATGTTAGAAAATGTCAAGACCTGTAGTTAAATGATCAGGAAACCATCTTCCCAGAATTTATATGCACTCTTCTACAATATAATGACAATTATTGTTGTTTACTTGCATTGAGAGCAAAAAGTCTGGACAGCAATGTCCACGCTTTTATTTGATTTGCCTGTTAATTTGGCAACTATTTTTTATTTGTGTAGCTATGAAGTTTTGCTTGCGAACGAATTAAAAATGGATAGTTGATTATCTCTGTGTATATTTACATAACAACACTGATCGAAACTAAAATTGATTTGTCTAATTTACTATTGGATTCATATCGATAATTATCAAATCAATCATTCTGCTATTCTTTCTCTTTCTATCGATGCATCTATTCGATATTTAACCCATCATGGAATCAAAAAAAACATTGGGAATCTATAAAAATTGAATATCTGTTTCACATCTATGCGCTTTATAACGAATTGCCAAACGCCGCACATATGATTTGAAGTAGATACCACATACCAATTACCACAATTCTACTAACCTTTAGTAGTAGTCGATCATTTATTAGAGTCTCCTGTAAACTAAGGAAATAATAAAATCAATTTATTATAATGACAATTATTATTCTTTATTGTATATTTATTAATCGTTCGTTTTTTATCTTTTAGCATTGTTTTGACACATAATTAGCTGTAAAGCAACTCATCGAAAGTGCTATTCTAAACATTATGCGACCGTTTAAAACATCCCTTATTGTTTCAGGCGGGTATATTCTTATATGCAGTTTATATATCTGGCTGTCAGGCTTATTAGCGGTAAAAATTTCCAGTTCTATGATGAGCTTACAAAATATCGAATTATTCAAAGGACTTTTATTTGTTCTGATTACTGGGAGTATCTCTTTCTTTTTTGTTTATCAGTTATTATTAAGAATACAAAATCAAAATAAGGAGTTAGCACTTCAAAGAAAAGCGCTTGTTGATTTACAAGGCCGTACTCTTTCTGGAACAATTGCAGCTGGTATCGCCCATGATATCAACAATGTCATATGTGTTGTTGACTTTGATATAAATGAATTATTGGATGTGGTACCTGACAGCAAAAAAGCTCATATAGAGCGCATCAGTAAATCATATTCTAAAATTGTAGAATTGGCTTCTCACCTTCAGAGTATAGGTAAAGTTCGTACAGAAATTTCGATGAAAAATATTGAACTCTGCGAATTTATTCGCCAGACAATCGATTTTGCTATGATACACAGAAGAATAAAGCCGTGTGATATTCAATTCGAAGAGCATGGTGCTCTTTATCTGAAAATTAATCCTGAATTGATTGAACAAACCCTTATCAATCTTATGATCAACGCAGCAGATGCTACAGAATCAAAAGGAAAGATAAAGATATGTTTGGTAAACAATCGGGATCATGTTTGCATTGAAGTGCATGATAACGGGCCTGGGGTCAAAGAGGAAAACCGTGAGAATCTTTTTCGACCTTACTACACAACAAAACCTCATGGTACAGGCCTCGGTTTAGCAACGGTTAAGACTTGTGCTGAACTGCATGGCGGTTCAGTAATTGTCGATTCATCATATCTGGGAGGGGCTCTTTTTAAAATTGTGCTTCCTGTAATTGCATAAAACAATCAGTCCGTTTAATTCGAACTGACATATTTGAAATTAGAAATAATTTGTCTGCTTTTATTAATAATCTGCTTAATAACCAGCACAGACAACCTGCACAGTTATTTACGTTGGGTATTTATGAGTTTTTCCGGAAGAGCTCTTTGCAAAAAGATATACAGCTGTAAAATCAGCTATTATTTTTAGAAAAGAATACCATTTGATTTCGCCCATTCTTTTTTGCCTGATAAAGTGCGTCATCAGCACATTTAATCAGTTCCGGAACAGTTGAGCCATCTTTGGGATATAATGCGCAACCTATACTGATTGTTAATATATCTTTTTTCCCCGGGACAATTGTGCTCATCGGTAAAGACCTCACAGTTTCAAGACACCTGTTTCCTAATTGTTCAACAGTCTCCAATGAATTGGTTTTGATACACATTACGAACTCTTCACCACCGTAGCGTCCAATATGATCTGTTTCACGAATATTTTGTTTTAAACATTTTGTCGAAGCTTGCAAAACCCTGTCACCAGCCTGGTGTCCGAAATTATCATTGACCTGCTTAAAATGATCTAAATCAAACATTAATATAGCCAAACCTTCATCATATCTTTTAGCTATTTCCAGAGATTTTTGAGTAAGCTCCATAAAGACTTGCCGGTTTAATAAACCTGTGAGGGCATCAGTTCTCGATAATAAAGTAACTTCCTTTAGAGCCTGTGTCAATTTTTCAGTTTTTTCAGATACTTTTTTTTCTAAATCATCTGCATACTCTTTTTCTTCGATAAGAACTTTCTCGTAACGTTCCTGCATCTTTGCTTCTGGAGAAAAATCCCTGAAATGAATGATTATTCCAAGACCATGCTTTTCACTGTTTAATACAGGTATGTAACTTCGCATTCCTTTGAAAATGTTGCCATCATCACTTTTGTAAATTACATCCGGAACATGTCTGACAGTATGACACTCAAAAACATTTTTAATTACTTCAGGATTGATATCGAATAGTGTAAATATTGCATCTACAAACGATTCATTCTGCTCTATCAATCCTTGTAGTTGTCGAGGCCTGATACTGAAAAACTCAAAAAATGTCGCGTTATAGAATACTACATTTGCGTTTCTATCAACGAAAATGGCAGGATCAGGAAGTCCATCAAGAATTGACCGAATATCAATTTCGGATTTTTTACATCTGTATTTCCATTAGATAATAACCGTTCTATATTTTTATAACTCTTATCCATAAACTTTATTTCTCTATAAGATTATTCTGTATCCAACCCGCAATACCCTGAGCAGTTTTTATTTTATACCAATTATTTTTTCTTTCGATTACTTCTACCATGTCATTCTTAATGAGATTTCCAACCACCGCAGCTTTTAAATCTGGATCTTTTCTGATATAACCAACCTGAGTCTTAATTTTAACAAACAAAATTTTAGCTGAATCAGACCACACAGATCGTGAAAAGTCATCTCCAATAATTGGTATTTTGATTTCCTGGCCCGTTATGAGTGAATCCTTTTCGTTAAGATTATTAAATTCAGCAATTCGTTGATAATAGCCTATTTTACCATAGAACTTCTGAGACAGGTAGTATAATGTTTCATCTTTTTTAATTTTATAAATAATATAACGATTTTTGTTAATATTTATCGATGCGACATCATTTTTATTGGACTGTTCACAATTAATAATTCTCTGTCTGAGTATGACATTCTCTTGTTCAAGCCGATTTACAATCTTTTGTATTTCCTTATATGATTTTAGAGAATCATTTACATCTGTGTTCTGATCATAGATTATCTGCAAGGTATCATTTGATTGATTTCCAGCTAGATCAAATGCAGTAATGATAATCCTGTTTTTTCCTGACTTTAGATGCCAATCAAATTCAAAACTTTTTTCCTGTTGATTACAGTCCACAAGAATATCAGAATCTGAAACCTTTACAGTGTTAAAATATTTTTCGTTTACAAATCCATGTATTTTAATTGTAGGTTTTGAAAAAAAATGTGGAATTGAGTCCATTTTAATTATCGGAGGAGTATAGTCTCTGGTAATCCAGATTTTTTCATTTGCTGTCATCCCTGCCAAATCCTTAATAATACATTCAATTGCATTAGGTCCCTCATGAAGAGGAATTTTCCCTGAAAATTTTGCGGATGTCATATCAATATCTGCGTTTTTACTGAACGGAAGAATGGAAATTGATTCAACATTATTTTCTGTAAAAAATCCAGTGACTGTTACTGAATCTAAATGGGTATACGCTGGACATTCAATATAAGCAAACGATGGTGGCACAGTATCAAATATAACAGTTGTTTTCCTATCAACTCTATTTCCTGCTTTATCAAAAGCAGATAATTTCAATTCATTTTTCCCATAAGAAATTTTAACTGGAATAGTAAAAGATGCTGAAGCTAAATTATTTCTAACTATATTTTTACCATAAGATATTTCTATTCTGTCAGGGTTATCATCAGAATATCTACCTTGTAAATTTAAAATCGAATCACGGGCGATAAAAAGCGGTTCAACGGTAAGATTTGGTGGCATATTGTCATAGATGACATTTCTGAATACTTCTGTTATCTTCTCGCCATTTTTTGGATCGAACATTGTAACTACAACTCTATTGATTCCTTCAGATAAAACGACCGATCCTTTGAACCCCATTCTTTCATTCTGATATTGAATATCAGACCCATTTGGATAAAGTTTAATAATAGGTCTAAAACTATTTGAACAGATTCCACTGATTGTGGTTTTGTTTACAGACGAATATTCTGGAATCTGATCAAGAATAATCTCAATTCTATTCTGCTTAATGGATAACGTTTGTAATGTTGTATTGGAAGTTCCGTTTTGATTTTCAATTCTTGCTCCAAGAATATAATCGCCATCAGTAATTTCCTTAATATCCCAAACTCCTGAAATTTCTGTTTTATCTTTTGCATATTTAATTTTGAAACAATTGGCAATGTTCATCAGTGGTGATATGTTAGGACTGTAGAAAAAGTTTACAGATTTAATTTTATTTCCTGAAACTGTACCATGAATCAGTATAGTTTCTTTTTTATATTCGAGTTTTTTTAAATAAATACCTGGTATTTCCGGCACATCTTTAATTAACAAACCCTTTCCCGAAAAGCCAATTACTATTTTATTATTATAATTCAGTATATTACTGACAGGCACATCTTCTAATGTGTCAGGTAAAGACATCTTAATACATTGATTGTTGTCAGCATTAAACATTACAGGGCCGCGCATTGTGCCTAACAAAAGATATTGTCCAAACCATGCAGATGACAAAATAACTAAATCAGGAATTTCGTTATCTATGTCGTATTTATTCCAGAGTGCATCAAGTCCTTTATATGAGAACAACCCAAATGAAGTTCCAAACCACATTTCGCCATTTCTGTAAATTCCAGATATCAATTGTACACCATTTAATGAATTATCTTTTTTTATTCTTATTGGATTTTTGGAGTCATATAGTAATTCAAATAACCCTTTGTCCGTTTCAATATAGATCCTTTCAAAACTTGAAAAAGCGGAATGAATTGTTAAATTTTTGGAACTTGTAAATTCGATTTGTTTAAAAGTACTCTTATTAAATTCATTCCCCTGAAATACAGATTTTCTTGTAACGATAAAACGTTTATCTTTCACCTGACATATCATAACTATCTGATCATGAAGATCCATTATTTTTTCAGGTAACACGCTCTGGTTATCGATTGATTTATTTAAACTATAAACTGATTTATCGGTTCCAATCAATAATATGGAATCAGCCCAATAAAGGCATAGGATTTTCTCATTCGGTAATGATGCAATTTTTTTTGTTTTCCATTGATTATCAGTAGAATACAGCTTGAAAACATTTCCAGATTCAGTACCTATCCACACATTTTGATCGCCATTAATGATAGCAGATATGACATTGTAATTATCACGTGAACCAAATTTCTCGTTTGGTAGAGTCAGGTATTCGTCAGCTATGCACCAGCCTGATAAGAAACTTATGAATGCAAGGAAAATGTGCACGTTTTTCATAATTGATTCAACTTTTTCATTTTGTTTTTCAGATTATTGATATAAGATTGAGCACGAGCATTATCCGGGTCTTTTTGCAGAACAGCATTCCAGCTTTCAAGTGCCTTATTAAATTTCTGAGCCATGTAAAATTCAATTCCTTTATTGAATAATTCTTCATTTTCTTTTTGATTTACCATAACTTTTTTTCCTGAAAAAACAGTCTGTTGCTCTTCTGATTCAATTTTCTTTTTTTCGGCAAAGTTTATTTTTTCCTGAATTGATTGATTTCCCGGATTTGTCCTTAAAGCATCATTATATTCTTTGATTGCCTGGACCCATTGACCTTTTGAGCAAAAATTATCACCCCTTTGCAAAAGAGCTTGTTTTTTTAGTTCCAGTTCAGACAACATATGCTTTATTTGAGTGTTTACCGGATCTTTTTCCAAAATTCTATTCCAGGTATCTCTTGCTTCCTGGTATTTTCCATTTTTATAATAGTCAATTGATTTTGAGTACATATTTTCAATTGAAATTGATTTCTGTTTTAATTCAAGTTTCTCAGCCAGCCTTTTAAGCGCATTGTCAGCATCCGCAGAAGAAGAATCGATAGTAAGCACCTGATTCCAATAATAAAGAGCTTCACTAAGATTGTTATGCTGCTCCATATCAAGTGCTTTTTTTCTGTATCCCTCAATAGTTAAGGCAACCTGCTGTTTTCTGATCTTTTCATTGCATAAAACCAGGTATTCCCTGGCTGGACTATAATCAGGTGCAATAGATAAAACCTGAGAAAACAGTTCTGCAGCTTTACTATAATCACCGCCGTTCCACTTTTCTATTGCAGCTTGATACAAGGAATTTCGTTCTGATTCTTTTTTCAATTGGATATTGTTTTTTTGTTTTATCAATGCAGTATCATCCGGAGTCAACTCCAGTGCACTATTTAATTTTTCCAATGCACAAACATTATCGTTTTTGGCTGTACAATCATCAACCTCCTTTAAATAAACAGTTTTAATTTCAGCTATCTGTTTTTGAGTTTCTTGAATAAGCGTTTTCAGGGTACTCACATCAGTTGGTAATAACAAACCATTCTTCCAGATCTCAACTGCCTTATTGTAAGAGCGAACAGAATAAAGGGCTTTTCCATGTTCGAGAATACGCTGAAACTCTTCGTCAGTCTCTTGTCTGATTCTGCCTCGTAAAGCTACTGCTTCTACATGCTGAGGATATATTTGAATTGTAGTGTCTAAAATAGCAAGTGCATGTTTCTTATCACCGCTATTATATGTCTTTAAAGCACGCTGAAAATATTTATCAGCTTTATTATTAATTTTTTCAATCGAATCTACAGCTCCCATTTCTTTTGATAACTGATTGAGATAACGTTTTAATTCAGGAAATGTATCATTGATTACTTTTAAGAATTCCCAACGCCGTTTGGCGTTATCATAATCCTTTTGCAAATAGAATTGCATTCCACTTTGAAAAATTTTCTGCTGATCGCTGAAACTGGTCACAGATGCATCTTTCAAATCACTTTCTTTTTCGATGATCCCAATTTTGGCTTTTGCTTGTTTAAGCAATAGATAACATTCTTCTTCGAGGGGATCCAGACAAAGTGCTTTTTGTGCATAGATAATTGCATTAGGGTAGTCACCCTTAACATAAGATTCCAGAGCAAGTTTGTAATGATTAATTATTTGTTGGAAAAGCGGCGAAACAGAAAATGAATCGTTTGAATTGCTTTTGATCACCTGTTTATTACTTTTTGGTATTTCTCCGCATATTTTTTCTTCAAAAATAAACGTTACTACCAATAGAACAAAAATGAATCTAATGCTCATGCTTTACCTGATATGTTTTCATAAATTTCTATATTGCATTATGAAATTAAAATATTTTGCTTCTATATCATCGAATTCTAAATACCCTTTACAATTAGGACACACGTACATTGTTGCTTTCATTGGAAGTGGTCGCGATAGAAATTCTCTCGTTTCAGCTTTAAAAACGAATTCCTTATTACAACGCTCACAGAAATAAGGCAGATGAAATGATTGAACTACTCCCTTACCGCCAAAATTCGCGATCATATTAAATTGTCTTATAGTAACTGGAGAACATTCAATAAAGATCACATTGTGATTTTGTGTTATCTGTCCTATCACATTAACCCATGTGCGAATACCGCATGAATTAATTCGAATTATACCTGATAGATCGATTGCTATTTTATTCAATGTATCTGTAAACACATCTATCAAATAGCAATCCTCATCAATTGTTCCCATAAGTTTAATCAAGGATACATCATCAATAATTTCTTTTGTATATGTAAACTTTCCGGTCATTATATCTCCCGGACAAAAATATCTAACGATGCATTATCTTGTTTCAGAATATCTGATTCCTTAGAAATACAAATGATTGTTTCAGAAAAAACTCCAGGTATAATATTTATCACAAGATTATGAGATAATCTGAAAATCGTATGAATTCCAATTCCTGCACCACCTTTTTTATTCTCCACAATGACCTGTGTATTGGAATTACCTTTACTTAAATAGGACATCAGTTTATTCTTTGTTAAACTTCCAAACGGGTCCTTTATTGAAAGAAAGATTTTACTTTCATCTATTAGACACGTTAAAACCGAAGATTGTTCCTCTGTTAACACCACTTTTTCTTTTCTATCATAATTTTTGTACAGGAAATCCCCATGTTTATCAGTTGGTGCATTGAAAAGCGAGTTAGTAATCATCTCGTCTAATATATCTGCTATCGTATGTAATACCCTTTCACGAACTTTTCTGGTACTTACATATTTTACTATTTGGTCTATGTATTGATCTTTCATCTTTGAATTATTTACAGTAAAAGATATTGATGATTCGGTCGCTTTCGAATAATACTCTATTCCGGAAATGTCACTTTTGGTCAACTTATGTATATTTTGGATTACCCAATCAGATAATTCGGGCATACCTACATTTATCAGATGATCAGGGTAACCTTTTGTAAACGCCTTCTCAACATAATTGGTCGGTAAACTATTTATAATAAAAAAAATTGGAATAGCAGAACTTTGTTGTCGAATCGGATCACAAATACCATACGCATCCACCCATTCAGATGATTCAACAAGGATTGCCAAATAATTTCCATTTTTTGTTGTAAAAATATCCGGTTTATCAGAAGAAAAAGTCTCAACTTCGAAACCACTTTTTTCCAAATCACATCTCAAATGTTCAAATTGTCCAAATTGACTCCATATCAGAGCAACTTTACATTTTTTTTCATTCTTCTGGTTCATTTTACATCTCAAAAGTTGGTATTTAAGATCAATAATTATTGTACAATACTTTTATAATCATATCTACATCTTAAATCATAGGTTAAACAGCTAAAACTTACTATGAAATTATTCTAGCGACTACTAAAGTCACATCATCCAATAAAGATTGATTATTGATAAAGCTATTAAAATCATCAATACAAAAGTTCAATATCTCTTCTGTTGAATTCATTCCGGCCGCTTTTTTTATTGTCCTATAAAACCTTCTTGTTCCATACTCTTCACCCTGCTCATTAACGCCTTCGATAATTCCGTCTGTATACCATATGATCGTATCCCCAGTATGAATATCAATATATTTCTGTTCAAATGATACATTACTCTGATCTCCTAAACGCACTCCACTTGACACAAGTGGTTCAATTTCTTTCGTGTCACCTCGAATAATCAGCGGCATCTCATGACCTGCATTTGCAAAATAGACCTTCTTTTTCTGCAGATCTATCAAAGTAGAGAAAAATGTCATCAAAAATGCTTTTTGTGATTTCTTTAATAAAACACTATTCAGTAAATTGAGCACATTTACAGGGCTGATTAATCCAGCTACACTCTTTAATATTCTAGAGTCGACAACAGCTTGCTGCTGATACTTAATTAACATATTTATGAGATTATGCCTGACCAGATTAAGAGTATGCACAAAACTGTAAGCTGTTGCGGTATTAAGAGCAGCTGGAACTCCATGTCCTGTCACATCGCCAATAAATACATACAAGCTCTTGGAAAATTGATCATGCAGTGTATAATACCAGTCACCGCCAGTTTCACTTGCAGATTTGAAATAACCAAAAACTTCAATATCCTTTGTAATTACAGGTTTTTCAGGAAATAATGTTCTTTGAACAGTCTCAGCCATTTCCAGCTCAGTTTGCATTCGTGCTTTTTCTGCAGTTTCATTAAGCAATTCAATATTTAATAAGGCAATTGTTGTAGATGAAGAGATGATCTCAATGTATTCCTTATCTGTATTGGTAAATTTCGTTCCATCTTTCTTTCCGTTAACAATAAAAAAACCTCGAATTGAATTTTCATATCTTAAGGGAATTATTAACCGTTCATTACTTTTTGTATTACATAATTCTATCGAATTATGAGATCCCAAAAGCTGGATTTTATTAAAAGTAGTGGAAATTACAAACCCATTTTCGGTTGCATCCTGTGTCAGTTGTTCTGGTAATTGGATCAAATTTCCTGGTGAAATTATACCAGGATCAAACCCTGATAATGCTACTATTTGTATACTATAATCACTTATTAGACAGATTAAAAACTGGCGTGGCCTTATTATACTTTCTACAGCATCTAAGGTTTTGTTTATAACAAGATCACGTTCTATTGTTGTATTAATCGCACGGCTTGTCGCATTCAAAGATGCTAACTGTTCTTTACTTCTCTGAAGCGATTCTGCCATTTTATTGAAAGTTATCGCTAGTTCTCCAATTTCATTTTTATTCTTTATAATTATTCGATGTTCAAAATTCCCAGTCCCGACAATCAAAGCTCCTTCACGCAATTTCCGTATTGGAACAACTAAAAAGTGAACAATTATAAAGGTAAACATCAATCCGATCAATACAGCTATAATTGAAATCTGTAAAATATCTCTTTCTACTTCTGTTATTTTTCCTTGTATAGATGCATTTGTCATTACAACCGTTACATATCCGATCTTTTTATTCATCACAATCATTGGAGAAGAAATATAGAGCAGTGTTTGTTCGCCTGTGGTTCGATATTGGATACATATTTTTTCTGATGCTAATACAGATTGACACTCCTTTTCAGAACATTGTTTTCCTGTCATTTCAGGGCGACTATGTGCAATAAACTTCCCTTCTGTTGACATAATATTTACTTCTTGTGCGTCAGTCTCTTGTGGTCCACAATATCCTTGCAATATGAAAACAAATTTAGCTCATTATCAGATAAAATAGCCTCAGAGCTTGCCGTTGCCAGATTTCTTACCAGTGCCTTTCCTCTAAGTAAGCGTTCCTCTATCAATGATTTTTTTTCATGATCAAGAGCAAAAAAACTGATCGTGACAATTGCACTTATTAATAAAAGAGATACAAGTATGCTATATTGAATTTTGAGGCTGATTCGAATCATAATCTATTTCCAGTTTTTTTTCTTTGATCTCATAGCTCACAAATAGAATTATCAATAATCATATCATCAAACGATTCTTGTGACAATGTTTTAAGTGCATGAAAACGTATCAAGGTACATGATATTAAAATGTCTCATTGCTTATAATTCACCGCTCTTGTAATTACATTCCGTACCGATTAATCGAATTTTTGTTAACCATTTTTCTGTTTTTGAATTTTTTATACTGGTCTATAAAAGTTGATCTTTACTATCATCATTGAAATTAAATACTTAAAATGATATAATTAGAGTAAATCAATTCTTTTGACGATCGTAAAATTCTCAGAGTATTATATCAATTGGAGCTACATTCAATTTTTTAAACTTTTGACTTTCATAACTGGTCTTTTTCAAGTTTGGCTTATATGAAAACCAGATTTCATGAGATTCTTCTTCCATTTATTCTCTGTAATCAATTAGCTTATTCTCAGATTGCAGATTCTACTAATGATGATTTGGAAAGCCAGCAAAATTATATTCGAAACATTGTTGAAAAAGAAAAAAAACAGATCTTGAAAAGCTACTCTGGCTCCGACTCTTCAGATGACATACATACTGACTTGCATTTAGATAAATTACCATCTCTTGACAGTTTACTTTCAAAAAACAAATTGCAGGTTCAAATTGCAGAAAGAGATGCAACGGCACTTAAAAATGCTACAAAAGATAATGGTAGAAAAAAATCGAAACTTTCAAAAATTATGCTCATTGGGGGAGTTTCAGGTGGAGCTATTGCAGGTGTTTTGGCCTTCTTATTAAGTGGCAATGGGTCCAAATCAGGCTCGGGAGATGATGGCGTAATTGATGATAAACCTCCTCTGCACCCATAATCCGGGAATTACAAAAAAATACCCCCTTCTCATAAATAATTATTTTATTTATAATTATTATTTAGTTTTATCTCTTTTCTATTAATAAAACTTCAAGTTCTTTTTTACTTCCAGTAATCGCAATCTCTCTATTATCAAATAGGATTGCAACCGGTTCATGCACAGACAAACTGACCAGCTGTTTCCAATAAGAAAAGAGGATATCTGAGTTTGCTCTCAATTTAGTTACAAATAAGTCATTCGAAAGACCAATACTTTCAAGCATTTTAAACCAATAAGACCGTCCTGGTAGTTTTGCATATTCACCAAGATAAAGATTGTATTTTTCAGGAAAGAATTTTTCCATTGTAATCCACCGAAGAGCTTCCTCTTGTCTGAACCCCTCTTCAGTACCCCATTGATCACTTTGCGGATCATCATAGATTACCGGAAGAATAGTTATTTTTTTTTGCAAAAGAGAATCACTTTGAATGAAATTTAAAATTTGAGAAATTTCCTTGAAAAAAGGATCTATAAAAAGTACCGTTTTCCCCTTTTCAAGCTTTCGCTTGTAAAAATAATTGTAACGAGTAATGCCCTTTTTAAATACCATAGCCCCATTTTTCTCAATAAGACCACTTTCTATCTGATCAAAATTATGAGCCAGTTTAACATCTTTATTAAACAAATAAAAAGGGAGCGCTTCTGGCGTAAACGATTTAATTAAACTTTTACCCGCATTGGAATTCATAGTAATTTTTTCAATTATTGCACCAGGAAAAAGATCTTCTGTAGTCGCAATCACAGTTTTTTCAGGATGTTGACGAGTGGAATCTGCTATTATAACTGAAAATGAGAATGGAAGAGCATCTTTGAATACACACTTTTTATCGATGCATTTTCCAATTTTCCCTTTCTGTTTGCAATCAGTATCATCTATGCACTGCGGTAAAGAGTTACATTGTGCTGATTTTTTATCTGTATGCTCACATTCATCTTTAAGCAAACGGCTGCTGCTGATAGTCTTTTCATAAGGCATATTGTTTATCAGTAAAGTCGGAGACGCTTTAATGTCCATTCGTTTTGACCGTAAATAATGACCTCCCAACTGACTATTTCCATTCTTTGCAATCCATTTATCAACTTCATCAAACGGTATACTCATTTTTTTGAGTATCAATTCAGTAGGGATTATCGAATCAGCACGCATCTTCAAAAAACCATACCATTTTGATGGATACAGGTTTTTAATTGCAAGCCATACCATCTCATCTTTTACCTCTTCAGGACCATGAAGGGATGTCAATACTGTATCATCTTCGATATTTCCGATAAACCAAATATTCCATTCAATTTTTGGAGTTTTGTTCAGAAATCTGACGAATTCTTTTAAAGCATCGATTCCGTAAGGACATTGACTCATGATATAGAGGTCATATACAGATGTCTGTTCTTTTTTCGATGGAATATTTATTGCTGATAACATTGTACTATCATCTGGTAATGTATTATCTACAATATGCCATCCGCTTTTCTCAAGTTGAAATTTCTTATCAGTCGAAAAAACTGCAAATGACATACTCTTACCCTGGAAACCAAACTGCATAACAGGTATGTCACCTTTTAACGAAATTGCACTTGTTTCATTTTTTCGGTGTCCATTAACAAGCAAATCGCAATCATGTAGAGAATCTGCCAATTCTGCTGTTTTGGTATTACCTAAATGCGATAAAATTATCTGGTAATCTGAATTGTCAACAATTTCTTTCCAGATCTTTTTTAAAGAAGAATACGGATCTCCGATTATCACTTTCTTATCAGTTTGCAATATCTTTTCTGTAGTAGTTACAGCAGTGATTGCAATTTTTTTGGATCCTTTTTTTATATAAACATGCGTCGGGAAAATTGGTTTCCCATCTGTACTAAAACAGTTAGCAGAAATCAGCGGAAGCTTTGCTTTTTTCGATTTCTGTAAGAGCCAATCAACACCATATTGCAGATCATCGTCACCCACAGCAACTGCATCATAACCAAGTACTCCCATACCTCTAATCATCTGTACTGTTCTAATCGAATCTGCTTTTCTGCCTTCAGTATAGGAATCATAAAGACCACCAGCCGCAAACCCTCCCGCATCTACATACAGAAAGTTTTCTCGGGAACCTAATGTTTTCAAAAGATGCGCTCTCTTAGGCAATCCTCCGCCCGGGTCAAGTTGACAATCACATGCATTTACCATACCATGTGCTTCTCCACTGGCAATAACTGTAAGCATCGCTGATGAAGAATTTTGTGCTATCGATAAACAATTTAAAAAAAACACTGCTAAGAGCACAGATTTGAAATACATTTGTCCTACTTTCAATCATGAAATAACTTCAAACATCAATTTTCCCAAAGAGTAAACAGAATTGGTTTACATTTCGTTTTTTGGTCTGCTCACGTAAAGTTCATATTTTTAAAAATATGACTTTTGCTATTCTAAACAGATACAAATACCTATTCATCAACATTAATAATGAAATAGCTTTTTTTTCCCTTCTGAAACAGCAAGTATTTACCATTCAGAAGATGTTCACTTGTAATCTTGAGTGCAGCATCATTGACCTTTTCCTTATTTAATGAAAGCCCTCCCTGAGAGATCATGCGGCGAGCTTCACCTTTAGAAGGAAACAACGGTGTTTTTTCAGAAACAAGTTCAATGAGATTAATTCCCTGAGAAATTTCACCTTTTGAAACAGTCGCATTTGGTACTCCTTCAAAAATTGATAAGAAGTCTTTTTCCGACAAGTTTCGAAGAGATTCAGTAGTCCCCTTACCAAACAGTATTTCTGAAGCTTCAACTGATGCACGGTAATCGGCCTCTGAGTGAACGCGTATTGTAATATCTTTCGCAAGTGCCTTTTGCATTGGCCTCTCATGAGGAGCCTTTATATGTTCAGACTCAAGTTGTTCGATCTCTTCTTTTGACAGTAAAGTAAAAATTCTTAATAAAGCATGCGCATCCTCATCTGCAACATTCATCCAGTATTGATAAAATTTATACGGAGATGTTAGTGATGGATCGAGCCAAATACTCTCTCCCCCTTCTGATTTCCCAAACTTCTTGCCATCGGCTCTTTTTAGCAAAGGACATGTCAGAGCAAACGCTTCCCCACCGGCTTTCCTCCTGACCAGTTCAGTTCCGGAGGTAATATTGCCCCATTGATCAGATCCGCCCATTTGTAAAACGCAATTCTTTTGAGTATACAAATAATAAAAATCGTATGCCTGAAGCAGCTGATAGCTGAATTCTGTAAATGAAATTCCATTCTCCCAGCGATTCTTTACGGAATCTTTTGATACCATATAATTTACAGTCAAATGTTTTCCAACATCACGTAAGAAATTCCAGAAAATTGAAATCCTTGAACCAGTCATAATTATTTACAATCTCAGCAGCAAAATTACCTGAAAAATCAAGAAACTTTGAAAGTTGTTTTTTGATACATTCCTGATTATGTGCGATTATATCAGCAGAAAGCAAGTTTACGTTCTTCAGATTTTCCTGATGGATCACCAATCATACCAGTTGCTCCACCGACAAGCGCAACTGGCTTATGGCCACACCTCTGAAAATGAACAAGTAACATTATCGGAATCATGTGTCCGATATGCAAAGATGGTGCAGTTGGATCAAAACCTGCATAACCCACACAACTATCCTTTGTTAACTTTTCATCAGTTCCAGGTGTAACATCGTGGATCATTCCACGCCAGCTAAGTTCTTTAATAAAATTCATAATCAAAAAACCTTTAAAAACGGACAGTTATTTTCTTTATTGCAATAAAATATATCGATAAAAATAATTCTTATTCTATTTATAATTCCTGTTTATTTGATCAGAAAGGCATTCTTCAAATGATCAAGCTTCCCATTGTAAATAGCAATAACATCAAATCGGCAAGGTAACCCCGTCAAACGGTGTTCTACTAAATAAATTTGTGCTACTCTTGCCAAAGTTCTTTGTTTTGCGGGTGTTATCCAGAATACCGGATTGCCAAATGAACCTCCGCTGGAGGACTTAACCTCTACGAAAGCAATTATTCCATCCGGATCCTTTACAATGCAGTCGATTTCTCCTCTTGAACATCGAAAATTTCTGCATATTATTAAATACCCTTTCGAAATCAGGTATTCAACAGCCTGATTTTCCCCCTGATCACCTTTTTCATGTGTGGAAACATTTTCATTTGCCATTTTTGCATCACTTGAAATAAATATGCTTTACAACCAGTACAGATAATACAGCATAAAGAATCCAGGTAATCCAGTTTACCCGCACCATGTCAATCCAGTATTGAGCCGAAAAGATTGACGTAGATTGATCTCTGCGTCTATCACCATTTCGGCGATCAGTTATTCGGCGATCTTGCGTTATAGTTTCAGTATCGTTTTTTTCTTTTTTCTGAAATGCTTTAAAGAATACAGTTGTATGCTGAACTCTTTCCTGAGTATCAACGGAATCAAGGTGGTTAAGCATGTCTTCCACTGTAGAATAACGTTCCCGTTTATCTTTTTTCAGAGCTTTTAAAATTATAAGTTCAAGACGCTTGGGAGTATCTTTCCGTTTTAGTGATGGAGGAGTTGGCAGTTCATGTACTTGTTTGTAAGCTATAGCCATTGGATTATCACCTGAGAATGGCGGCTTTCTGGTAAGCATTTCATACATCAATATCCCAAGTGAATAGATATCAGTCTGAAAGTCAGGTTTTTTCCCCTGAGCCTGTTCTGGTGACATATACTCTGGTGTACCGACCGCAGACCCAGTCAGAGTGATATCTGTTCCAGAGAATATTTTTGCGATTCCGAAATCACTCAATCTTGCGACACCACTTTTGTCAATCAGTACATTTTGCGGTTTAATATCACGATGAATAATATTGCAACTGTGTGCATAACGCAATCCTCTGCAGATTTGTTTCGCAAAATCAATCACTTGTCCAACAGGAAGCATCTTGTTCTCTGCGATGTATCTTCCAAGATCTGTACCGTCAACAAACTGCATAGCAAAAAACCTCATTCCCTGATCTTCACCATACTCGTAGATATTAACGATATTTTGATGCTGAAGAAGAGAAATCGCTTTTGCTTCAATTTCAAATCTCTTCGTAAATTCATCTTCCCGGCATAATTGAGGGGACAGAACTTTAAGAGCTACAACTCTATTCAGATGCTCTTGAATGGCTTTATAAATATCACCCATTCCACCTTTACCAATTTTCCCTATTATCTTATAATTTCCAATCTGAACAGGTAATCGCTCAGTTTCCTTTTGTTTCAACATTTGAGAAAGCATCTGAAAAACCCTTCTTTTAACTGCCGAAATACAAACACAACATAATAAAAATGAAAATAATTAATTACCCGGCAAATAAAACATTGTATCCTGCTCTTTTAAACAATATGAATTCCTGATACTTAAAAATAATCTGATAAATGTTAGATGATTGTGTGCAGAGTAGAAATTTTGATACTAAAATCAATTTAAACGACGCGCACTCAGAGTACATTTTGGATCTTGACATCATTACCTTAGCATTATACACACGTTCTGCCTGTGGTTAGCTTGTCAAATTCAACTTGTGTGAGTTTACTCGTCCTTTGCAGAAGCATTTTTTTGTGAAGAATGACAGATATATTACAGATGCTTTATACAAAAATAAGCTCATATCAATAGCATCGATTTCTGATCTGTGAATGAATTATTATACCTGATTTTTTTTTATCAATGAGCAAATCAACTCTTCAGTTTCCTTTTTCGCCCGTTCAAGATCATCATTTATTATTGTAAATTCATATTTACCTTCTGTTTGAGCAAACTCCATCTCGGACACTGCATTTTTTAGCCGTATGCGAACAGTCTGCTCTTCTTCACTTCCTCTTCCTCGCAACCGTCTTTCCAAAATTTCCATACTTGGGGGCAAGATCAGAATACCTACTGCATCTGGATATGATTTATCAAAAGTTTTCTTTCCAAAAACATCGATGTCCATTATTATATGTAATCCTTGAGCGATAGTTTTATCTATAAAAGACTTCGGTGTGCCATAATAATTACCATGCACTATTGCCCATTCAGCGAATTCGTCATTTTCTAATTTATTCTTGAACTCCTGTTCAGTGATAAAAAAATAATGTACACCATTAGTCTCTCCATTTCTGGGTTGACGAGTAGTTGCTGAGATTGAGTACACCAGATCTGGAATAGTTAACCGGAGATAGTTTAGTAATGTAGTCTTGCCTGCACCCGATGGAGCTGAAAAAACAAATATTTTCCCTTTTGAATTCTTACCAGTCATTACCGCTTTACCCTTCCTGATTTTGCTCTGATGATTGCATCTGTTCTTCCATCAATTTGCGGACTTCAAGAGCTTCCAGTTTCAAATCATGCTCTTTCTGCATAAGGTATTCAAGTTTTATAAGTAAATTTATACAATTATTAAGTGTACGACTCACGACAAGAAATAAAATAAAAACTCCAAATAAGGTAAATGCTGCGACAAAATAAAAACCTGCCATGTTCCTCCTGAATAAATCTGAATCAGATTTTATGATCTTATCAGTAAAATTTCAACCGGCTTATTCTGAAAAATACATCCTGCACCTATCAATGCTAATTGCTGAATTTTTATCAATGTAAACATAAAAACGGCTCAGAAGTTTTTTTTGTTTTGGTAATAAATACCAAAACAAAATGTAGTTACTTCAGGTATCGTGCGAATATGCAAATGCATTGGGATTTGAGCCAAATGTACTTAATCAACAAAACAATTAATTGATTTTAAACATCAACGGTGAGTGGTAACGAATGAAGTACATCACCCAGTAATCTTTTATTGAGACCTTTTAGCCATTGTGACATATCCTCAGTTGACTCGATTGCGTCAATATGAGATATACTTTCAGCTGCTTCTGCAAAACTTACATTTGCAATCAGTTCTTTAATCAAGGGGATATTTCTTGGAATGACGCTAAAACGCTTTAAACCAAGACCAATTAGCAGAACGGTATGCATAGGGTTACCAGCCATTTCTCCACACATTGATAATGGCATACCATTATCATTTGCACATTTGATTGCATTACGAATAATACGAAGGAATGCAGGTTCAATCGGATTATACAGATAGTTGACTTTTGCATTATTTCTATCGGCAGCACTGAGATATTGTATCAGATCGTTGGTACCAATCGATGCGAAATCCATTTCACGCATAAAAGTGTTCATTTCGAGAATAGCCAGAGGAACTTCAAAAAGAACACCACACTTGGGCATTTTCACATTTAATTTTGAGGCGATCTGAGTAATAAAAGCTTTAGCTTCAAGCCATTCCTGTAATGTTGTAACCATCGGAATCATTATTGAATAATCAAAACCAACTCCCGCTCTCATGATCGCAGAAATCTGAGCTTCAAAAAGTTCTTTTCTTTCAAGAAAAATTCGTATAGCTCTCCATCCCATAAATGGATTGAACTCAAGCGGCATATCAAAAAATTGAGGAACTTTGTCTCCACCAATATCCATCAATCGAATAACACAGTGTTTTTTATTTGTTTTTTGAAGAATGCTTCGGTAGTAAGCATACTGAACATCTTCTGATGGCATTTCTTTTCTATTTGACAACAGATATTCAGTTCGTACAAGTCCAATACCATCAGCACCATGTTCATTTGCATCATTTACATCTTCAGGTAAAGAAATATTAGCAAGTACATCGATTTGAATACCATCTTTGGTGTAAACAGGTCTTTGCCATTTTTCTTTTAAAGCCTGAAATGCATTCTCATCAAATGCCTGCTTCTTGTACCTGCTGACAATTGTAGGTATTGGTCTGATGTAGACAACGCCCTTCTCTGCATCAACAAGAACCTGATCACCAGGTCGTATATTTTCCGCAATATTTTTAATACCCGAAACAACAGGAATTGAATATGAACGTGCAAGAATTGCTGCATGTGAAGTTCTTCCACCACTTGCAGTAATAACTGCCTGAATTCTGCTTTTATCATACGAGAGAATATCCGTTGGTGTAAATGTACGCAGTACGACAAGAACAACAGGTTCAATAAAGGTTTTTGCGCGTCCATCATCCTTATACAGATAAGAAATAAGTTTTTCGCAGATTTCAACCATATCACTACTGCGTTCTTTAAAATAGGTCGTTCCTGCAGATTCAAATCGCTTGATAAAATCATTCGATACTAGTCTTATTGAAGTTTCAAGATCGTAGAGTTTAGTGGAAATAGTTTCAACTACCTGACCGATAAATGCAGGGTCATCAAGAATATGCTCATAAATATTTAGAATTGATGCATCAACTTTGGATGTGGTATCCGTAATATCGGTCATATACTGACGATAATCTTTTTTAGCTTTTTCGCGTATTTCATTAAAGCGCATAATCTCGTCACCAACATCCTGACGAGAAATCGAAACTGTTGATGTTTGTTGTACAGCTCTACCGACAAAATATGCGGTACCTATCCCCCATCCTGATACAACAGGTATTCCGCTGAGCTTTGTCTCTTTTTTCATAAAGTAGGTACTTTCCAGATCTCCTGAGCATACTCTCTTATTGAACGATCACTGGAAAACCACCCTGCTCGTGCAATATTTAAAAGACATTTTTTTGACCATTTTGAGGACTCAATATACATTCTGTCTATCGTATCCTGTGTTTTTACATAATCGTCAAAATCGGTGAGCACAAAATACCTGTCTGTATCTCTTGTGGTTGAAAGTAAAGGAAAAATTGCTGTACCATCGTTTATTGTACTCAATAATTTCTCAATAAACGAAAATATATTTTTCAATCGTGGATCAGCTGAAAGCAAATCATTCGGTTTATAGTAGGTCATATTGATGATTTCTTCGGACGACTTACCGAAAAGAAAAATATTATCTAATCCCACCATATCAGCTAATTCCAGATTTGAACCAGTTCTGCTTGCCAAAGTAATAGTTCCATTAAGTGCAAATTTTAAATTAAATGTTCCAGAAGCTTCAAATGTGGCAGTAGGGATCTGCTCATTAACATCTGCTGCAGTTATAATCTTTTCCGCCAAACTTATACCGAAATTTGGAATAAAAACAACTTTCATCTTTGAACCAATTTCAGAATCATTATTAACCACATCAGCAATAACACTTAAAAGATGAATTATCTGCTTTGCAAGAAAATCAGAAGGTGATGATTTTCCCGAAAAGATAAAGCATCGACTGCATGGGTATTCTATACCGCCCTTTATTTGTAAGTATCTGTAAATAATATACAGGGCATTCAACACTTGTCGTCTATACGGATGAATTTTGCCAATATGTGTATCAAAGAGTGCGTTTGGATCAACATCTTTTTTAATAATTTCTTGAAGATAATTTGATAAATGCGCTTTAGCTCTTTTCTTTATTTCCTGCATCGAATAGAGAAAAGTATAATCGTTTATAAATTTTTCTAAACGCTTTAACTCTGTTGCCTCCTTTACCCATCCATCTCCGATGTTTTTTGTAATCAGATCTGATAATTCTTTGTTATCACAAAGTAACCATCTGCGAAGGGAAATACCTGATGACTTATTCGAAAACTTTCCAGGAAATACCAATGAAAAAGATGGAAAAAGCTTCTGCTTTAACACTTCTGATTGCTCTCTGGATACTCCATTCACTGAAAATGATCCAACTACAGCTAAATTAGCCAGACGAATTCTTTTAACTTCGCCTTCTTCAATTAGCGAAAGATCTCTTACGATTTCAGGTTCTAAACTCATCGTACTTCTGATCTTTTCAAGATGGATCTGATTTATATCGAAGATAATCTGCATGTGCCGTGGTAAAATCTGGGCCACTTTGTAAACTGGCCACATCTCTAAATTATCTCTCAAAACAGCATGACTTGTGTAAGCAAAAACATTTTTAGTGATCTCCCATGCACGATCCCATGGTAAATGTTCTACATCGACTAGTATACGCATTAATTCGGGAATTGCCAATGCACAGCGACTTCCAATCAGTTGAATTACTATTTTTTTATCCAGATCGTTAAGATCGGGGTTTCTAATTTTGTATCTTCTGATTATGTCTTGTAATGCTGCGCTAATAAAGAAATATTGCTGTTTCATGCGTAGTTCGGTTGCCCGGCGGACATCCTCTTCAGGAAATAATACTTTTGTTATTCTGCCAAGATGCGATTTTTCTTCACAAGCACGTACATAATCATTATGATTAGCATAATCAGGTAAAAACTCTTCGGAAGCTCTGGCCGACCATAATCGTAATGTATTAACTACATCATTTTTAAATCCTGGTATTGGAACATCGTAAGGAATAGCATGGACCTGTTCAGCACCTTTCCATTCATAAGGTCCAAGTGTTGTCCCCATAGATGCTTCTGGTCTGCAATCTCCTGCGAAATTGACCGTGCACGAATACTCTGGCCTTATAATTTCCCATGGATGCCCTCTGTGAAGCCAGTCCAGAGGCTTCTCAACTTGAAGACCATTACGGATATCCTGCTGAAATTGAGCATAATCATATCTTAGGCCATACGCCATTGCAGGCACTCCTAGTGTGGCCATAGAATCAAGATGACATACTGCAAGTCGCCCTTTACCGGAATTTCCTAACTCAAAATCATCTTCTTGTCTGTATAGCTCATCAATAGAAAATCCTAATGAATTAACTGCAGTGGTAATCGGTTCCTCTATATCCAGGCTCAGTATATTCTGGCGTAGACTTTTGCCGAAAATATACTCCATTGACAAATAGTACACTCTTCTGACATTCTGTTCACTATATCTCTTCTGAGTCCGTATCCAATTATCAACCATTTCACTTCGAACTGAATATGCTAATGCCATATACTTATCGTAGGCAGTCGCAGTAGTTTCATCTTTGGCTAGAAAATATCTAAGATAACGATAATACGATTCTTTGAGATCCTTACTTTCCATATTACTCCTGATGTCAGGTTGTGTTTCACTTTTTCTGTAAAACACATAATAAAAGGCATCGAAAAAAATACCAACCTGCATAACGCACTGGAATGGATATCATTCCGATCCATAAGTTTTTTTCCCGTATTATCTGAAGAATAAGGCAAGGAGATAATAGCGGCATATAAAGAACCGGAAAATATCAGACACACGTGTGCAAAATGTAAGTATACATCTGTAGCATTAACAATGCACTAGAAAAATTATTGCATTGTAAAATTTTTTATCTCTATAATATCATTTTTTTAAATTTGTAAAAATTGATGCTTGTTTTAACAAATTCAAGAAATTATATTAGTTATCCAATTTTTGGAGGGGTGGCCGAGAGGCTTAAGGCAGCGGTTTGCTAAACCGCCGTACGGGTTACACTGTACCGGAGGTTCGAATCCTCTCCCCTCCGAAATTACTAAACTTCATTACTTTTTTACTCTTCAGAAAATACCCAATCATACCGCATTGACATATTCGTCTATATCTATTTGATAATTTTCTGGATTCAATGTGCACTCAACCTTCCACTCCTCTTTATTATCCGATTCTGATAAATTCCGAATAAACGGTAATTGTAATTTTTGACTATTTGAATCAAAGAGAACCATTACTTGAGGATACAAAAGAAAGTTTCTGTTGATTTTTATAACAACACCCATCTCTTTAGAGGATAGTCTGACAAAGCTGCCAACCGGATAAATACCTATCATTTTCGTAAAATGCTCGACCATCGCTCTGGGATACTCCTCATCGGCGCCTTGGAATATAATTGCCAAAGCTTCTTGAGGAAGACAGGGTCTGCGATAACCGGTATCACTAGTTAAAGTATCGTATACATCAGTTATAGCACAAATCATTGCTGATTCACAAATCTGTTTGCCTTTTAGTTTCTGCGGATATCCACTTCCATTAAACCTTTCATGATGCTGCTCAATAATTTTATAAGATGTTTCTGGAATTTTAAGGGACATCTTTTTTAAAATTTCTACACCGATTGTAGGATGGCGGCGAATTAATTCCATTTCTTGCATTGTATAGACACTACCTTTTTTTAATAGCTGTTCTGGTATTTTCATTTTTCCTATATCGTGTAAAATTCCACCAATAGTCAAGTCAAAGGTTTTATCTTTTGAAAAACCTAATGCAGAAGCAAACCCGGCCATCAACACAGAAACGTTAACTGAATGTATGTAAGTATTGTAGCTATGTTTTTTTAACTGACAAATTCTCATAAAAACGTCTGGATTTTCCAAAACCTGATCTATTATTTCCTCAACAGATGATATTACAGTCTGAAGCGAAAACGTTTTGCCCATTTTCGCGTCATTGAGAAGATTTTTCACAGCAAATACAGTCCTTTGCCTCACGCTAAAAGCTTCCTTGAGTTTTTTATGGTACTCAGCTATTGGATCTTCAGTACTTTCTATAATCAGTCTGTTTGTATTAGAAAGATCATTATCATCTTCAAATGTAAATTCTTCGATCTGGTTTACTATTTCCTTACTTTTATTAATATTTACAAATAAAAATGCGACTCCCTGCTTTTTTAGACTTTCGATTTGATAAAAACCGGTAATCAAGGTATCTGCGCTAAAGAGGAGAAGACCAGTTTCATTATACACTTCTTCTACATACATTCCTGGGCGTAGAAGTGAGATCGGAATCTTTTTACGAGTCTTTTCCATATTAAACCTAAAATGAAGCAGGCAAAAAGGATACGAGTATAATGTACTTTTACATTCAGTTATTTATTTAATTATATAAGTAGAAACGAAGGATAATCAATACTAAAATGAATCAGGTTGGAAAGGATTACCACTTGGTGCTGAGTATGGAGCATATTTTATCGAATAATTTGTTAAGCATCTGCTGTCTTCGGGGTTTTTGCTCATGATTAGCCTCGAATGCGATATACCCAATTAGAGTATCTATGCACTTGATTTTCCCCATTAATAAGATTCCATCATTAGTTGTAATGGCATTATGAACAACACTTTCTGCTTCGAGATCTAAAATTGATATTTCCTTCAAGAGATCATAATCTTTAGGGGTTAGAATTACTTCACAATAAGCATTGTCTTTTTTCCCGTGAGCGTTTTTTAAATGTGTCCTTTTCCAGGGGATTCCTTTCCAATTGTGAATTGCCCCCCCATCACCACACACCGGACACCACCATCTCAATTCGACAGGATCTTCCTGCAGTTGTACCCGTATTAATCCATGACACTGTTTGCGTTCAGGGCGCTTCCGGCATCTTAGATTCGTGTCAATTTCGTCCCCTGGAGGAGCAAAGGTTGAAGCAGAAACAATGGCACTAAGAAACTCGGTTCTCCGATAGTCTATTTCTGAATCGACTTTATTTTCACTAACGATTTCTACATCTGTACTTGTAAATGATGCCTTTGACATCAGCAAATCTCCGAAGCTTCCGGTAATGCGAATGTTAATTTAAAATTCAAATCACAAAGAGTTAAATATAATCTTTATCACTTTTAGATAAAAGGACTTACACTGATGATTCTATTCTAATTTATCATTTTTAAAGCTTTTTCAATCAATTTTTCCGAATCTTTGAAACTTATTTTTTCAGTTGCCTCCTCAACAGAGTACCATTTTGGTTCTCTGTTTGGTTCACCTGGTCCGTTCTCTTTTACAAATTCGTGCAGATAGTATTTTACTTTTACATATTTGTTCTCAAATTCAAATTCAATCATTCCAAGATAGGATATTACTCTCCCTATTATTCCTGCTTCTTCTTCCAATTCTCGAGTAGCTGTTTGTTCTTCGGTTTCGCCCGCTTCGATATGTCCCTTGGGAAAAACCCATTTTGCAGCATCTTTACTTGATTTTATTAATAGGAATTGAATCTTATTTTCACTTTTTTTGTAAACCACTGCGCCTGCTTGGATAATTGTCTTTATTGATTTCATTTCAGTGTTACCTCTGATTGAGAATTGTGAAGTCATAATAAAAAATGAAATCACCGTAAACAAAAATCTTTTATATAACAATATACTCTATTTAAAAAGTTTATAGAATTTTTGCTTATAAAATTTGTATTTTATATAGTATGCTAACAAACTACTCTAAATTTTTTTCTAAAAAAATAATTTTTTTTAAGGGCAAACATTCGTTTGCACTTACTGCAATAATTATTACCAGTATAATTTTACTTATAATTTTTCTTTTCACAGGAAGAATCTTTCTGGAATTTTTTCAGTGGCTATTACTTCCCTTTCCAAAAAAATGGTCCTCCAAAAAACTTTGATAATCAATAAAATTATTCAATAAATTTCATTGATATTTCTTTCTTTATTAGAAAAAAGAAAGTTATTTTTCAACTAATAAACATGGTTAATTTGTATATTTCAGGAACTTTCTGTTGCAAGTTATTAAAAATCAATTTTGAAGAGGTAATAGAATATGAAAAAAAATTTATACTTAATTTTAATAACTTTAATTATATCAAATTTCTCCTGCACAAATAACTCTGTTATATTTGGAAAAGTAGGAAAATTTAAAGGTGATGTAAGCATCTTTTCTACTAAAGAGAATAAATGGACTCCTGTTAAAAAAAATAGTGCTGTTTATTTCGGAGATACTTTACAAACCCAAAACGGTTCAGCTGAAATCGTTTTTAAAAACAAAAGTAAAATTGCTATAGAACCAAATTCAAAAGTTTTGATTATCGATTCTGCTGATGGAAGAAAAAAATTCATTTTTCCTATAGTTCTATCAGGCGGCATCCTTTCGGATATTAAACATCGTAAGTCAAATGATTTTACTTATATAGTTTATACACCCGTTGCCTATGCAGAAGCCAGAGGAAGCCATTATTATGTATCATACTCTCCAACAACGGGCTCCACAGATGTACATGTTTTTGACGGCAACATTGTAGTCTATAATGTTGCCAATTTTTCAGAACCTGTTCAAGTTTATCCAGGCTTCTCTACAACCATTACTTATTCCAATGCTCCTCAAAAACCAGCCAAACTTAAGTATGATCAATTTAGAAGAGTAGGTTATATGTTCACTCCTCAAATTTGTGAAAAATATGAAATTGCATTCGGTTTTCCTGTCGTACCAATTCCAGTTCCCGTTCCGGTTTTTGTACCGGTTTCGGTACCAATTCCGCCTCAAACTGTTTCTGTTCAAGAATCTGAACCAATTTCACAAGACGATAATTATTCTGAAGAATATGATGAGCCAGTGAAGCATCGACATAATCGCAGCTCAAAAAGTAATGTTTCCGTGTCTGTTTCTGTTAATGCTCCAATCCCCTTGCCCATTCCAGTACCATTTCCTGGAATGCCTGTCCCTGTACCGGTTCCAGGGCCTGGATATCATGGCCATAGCCATCATGGACGCCATGCACCAGCCCCAGTTGCTCCTCTTCCAATTATTGCACCGGTTCCAGGAATGCCTGTTCCCATACCAGTTCCGGGAAGAAGTCACAGATCACATAATAGAGTGGAAGATCGAAGTGATGAAAGACATGTTTCTGGACATCCGCCAGTCCCTCCAGCACCTATACCGCCGATTCCGGGTGGAAGGCATTTTCCTTTTAAGCACTAATTTTGGCAAGATAAGGGCTTCAACCGAACGTCCTTATCATTTTCGTTGTTTTACCAGTTTACTGCAACTTTAAATATTGCTTTACGAACCTGACCTTCAAAGGCAAGTGGTGCGTGCGCATCTGTGGGTAATAGAAGTGCAAACATTCCTTCTTTTACATCTAACCAAGTATCCGGAGCATCTGAAAAAAATTGAATGTCCTTCGAATCATCAAAAGGGTTTTGTGGATTTTGACATTTAAAAACTGATTTCCACCCGATAATATCTATACCAGAAATAGCATATTGAATATCAATAAATTTTTTGTGGGCTTCCAGTTTAGCACCTGTAAGGCCCTTTCCATCTGAATTATCCACTGTTACAAAAATTTTCCCTTTAACGATTTCGTACTTACCTGATGAAAGTAAGCTAAAGTTTGTTTTTTTTATATATCCTATGACGGCAGGGATCCCAGGATGAATAGAGGCATAATTTTGTAATTTGTCAATTGTATCAAGAACCATTAAATGTTAATCTCCTGAATACTTATTCAGTTACAGCAGCTTTCTTTTCTTTGATCTCATGTAATTTTGCAGAAAGGACATCCTTCGCGATTGGCTTTAAAATATATCCCTGCACTCCTTCTTTAAGCGCCTTTAAAATCGCCGAGCGATCATGTACAGTAGTAATCATTATTATTTGGATTTTCTGCGCATTAGGTATTGTCTTCAAATATTTTACCAAATCGAGTCCAGACATTTTAGGCAGATTCCAATCTAAAAGAATAACATCAAATTGCTCATTCCAAATTAGTGGAATCGCTTCTTCTGAACTGGCTACTGCATTGATTTCAGTATATCCCATTTCATGCAACATCTTTACAAGTAATAATCTCATCGTATTAGAATCATCAACAACTAATATTCTCATTTTTGTTCCACTTCATTAATCTTTAGGTTAGAAATTCAGATGCTGAAGAGATTCGATTAAGATTATACTTTGTAATGGACAACAATTCAACCATAACTATTCATTAATATCATTTAACTTTTCTATAACTACTTTAAATATTTTTACGACATTGTATAATTCAGATTCTTTATTTCTGCTCCTCCAAAGTATTTTAAATTCATCACATAAATATGTGGTCTGATCAATCAATTTTTGTTTGCTTACAATTATAGTCCCTGCTTGATGATATTCATTTACTTTTTTAAATACAAGGAGAGCTATTGTCCACCGAATTGCTTTTGCGCTCCACATTATTTCTCTGAAATTAATATCTTTATTATAACCAGAAACTGCTCTTATCTCGGAAATTTCCTCAAGAATTCTGCTTGCTTTGTCATAATTTTCTGATAATACTTCTATTGACAGGTCTTTAACAGCTTGTTCTTTATTCCATAATCCATCTTTATTTTTTACCCATGCATACAAATTTCCAAAATGATAAAAGCAAAGGCTGCCTAATTCCCTAAGCTTGCTTGCAATAGTTCCGGTTTGATTTTTCCATTCAATTTGTGAAACCGCACAATCAAAATCCTGATCAGTTAAATAAGAATCGCTATTCCAGGACAATGACGCTCCAAAAATCATCCCATGGTACGAACTTGAAATAAAATTAACATGTCCACAATCACCCCAATCTGTATTTAATACTCCATCTGCAGAGTACTTTTTTCCATATTGGATCATTTTTTTTATATTTTTTGAGGCGAAATTAATATCATTTGCAAATCTGCTCCATCCAGTAACACCAGGACATACATATTGCTGTACCCCTGCTTTACAAAATGTTGCCGTAGCGTCTTCTGTAACATCCGCGCCATATGCCCAGTTTAGAAAAATTGTATTCGAAGGAATTTCCTTTATTAATTCAGGGTGGCGTAAAACAATATCTCCCCAAAACATTGGAATTTTTCCATGTTTTATTACGATTCCAATGATTTTTTTCAAAAAATCCACATACAATCTTCCATCACCTTTCTCTTGAGCAACTTTCGCATTTTTCCCTTTCCCCAAATCAAAGGTTTCATCGCAACATATATTAAAGTACTTCGATGAAAACAACGGAAGATACTCCTCGAGCATTGATGAAATAAGGTCTAAACTTTCTTTATTTAAAGGATCGATTGTATAATGGGCCATGCGATCCCATAGGTCATGAGGAAGTTCTGATGCTTTAATATCTAATTCATTAAGATGCTCAAAACGTTTGATTCTTAATAGTTCATAAAGATGACCAAAGGTTGCCAGTGATGGTATTAAGTCAATGTAATATTTTTTACAATATGAATCCAATTCCAAAATTTCTTCGGATGTTATAGGATCCTTATCAATCCATAATTCGGGAATTTCTCTAAAAGCATACGAATGCTCTATGTAAAGTTGCAATTCATTAATCTTGTAAAAGGCAAGCTTCTCAACAAGCATTTTGAGCGTTTCGAGAGTGGGTACTTTCCCTCTTGTGATGTCGTGATAATACCCCCGGTGAGCAAAATCTGGTGAATCATTTATCTCCATGCATGGAATTTTTACTGGATTCAAAGAAACTATCTGAGCAAGTGTCTGAGTCCCATAAAAGATGCCTTTATTTGAATCTCCTATGATAGTAATTTTGTTATCTTTGATGGAAAGCGTATATTTTTCGTTATCAAAATTTTTATTGCTACAACAAATAACAATCGATTTGTATTCTTCGTTTTTTAATGAGGTAGTAACAGGAAATTTCCTGGTAGTTGAGATCTCTAATCTTTTAGAAAGTAATTCAATAGTTGAAAAATCGATATAACTGTCAGTCGATATGACAATAGGAACGTATTCTTCAAAGTAAAAAAATCCATCACCGTTGTTTTTTTCTTTTACTTGTGGAAGCAAGTTCATAATATTCTCTCCATCTAAATAAAAAAAAGGTTCTATTGAAAAATCAACAGAACCTTTGGTATTGTATCAACATATAGTTGTTATCGAACTGATTTCTTTTATAAAGTATTCATATAATAGTGTAACCTTTATAATCGATCCGCAATATCAATCAACATAAATAATATCAATATTACTCTTTATTTTAGCTTTTTCTTTATAGCTTGAATACCAGTTATAGTATGTCCTTTGTATTGTCTTTTGTTTTAATTGATTTGCGATCTGCTTAACTTCTGGAGAAGACCAATCAATTTTATCAGCTGATTTTTTCCACAAAGTTTTAACCAGATAATAATTCTTTTCAAATTCGATTGGAGTAGAAATTATTCCTTCTTTCATCATGTATGCAATCGTTGCCACTTTAGAATTGTAACCAATACCTGGAATGTAACCGTCTAAAGAAACTGTATCAGTTACCCCAGAAAACAATTTAGGATCACTATCCTTTAATGCAGTCAACGATGTGCTATCATTCAATTTTTTCTTAAAACTTACTATATACTCCTTAACAGCATCCTTTCTTAGGGAATCTGTTATCATAGTAATCACCTTTGGCTTAATGTCAGATAATGACACAATACCTTTTTTAGTACGTTGTTTTACAGAGAATAAGTAGATAGCGTCGTTGTTCTCCAAGCGTTCTGAAATTTTATTTTTATCATTTCCAAAAGCAAATTGACCGATTCCTGAAACATATCCGATTTTAGGAATCATTTCGCCTTTTTTAAATAATCCGGTGGAATCAACTTCAGCCCCTGGAAATGTTTTTACAACTTCAACAAAGTTCTTCTCATCCACTGTCGATTTTAGACTATCTGCTTTTTCGAAAGTAGATCAAGTGTTTCAATAGTTGGAACAATTTTCTTCAAAATGTGACGGGCTTTTATTTTAACCTGTCCATCTCCTGCTTCTTTACTTTCAACACAAGATAATATGATAACCAAATTGAGTTCTAACAGGATCAGAAATTTTTCCAGTATCAGTTGAAAAAGCAATAGTATCGAATTCCGGTACCATTTGGCCTTTTCCAAACAACCCTAAGATCGCCACCGTTTTGAGCACTTCCTTCATCATCCGATTCAATCTTTGCTTCTTCAGCAAAGGTTTCAGCAATCTTTCCGGATGCAAGGATTTTTTGTTTTAGTTCGACCAGTTGTTGATAATAGACTTTATCATCATTTGCTGTAGGCTATTTTCGGAAATTTTGCGAAATAAAGTTCAATCTGATTTTCACACATAAAAGAATCACGATGAGCATGTATAATATTTTTCGATAGCAGCATCGTTGAATTTTCAGTGAATCAACAGTCAGCATGAAATTATTTACTTTTGCATATTCAAAGACAACTTTGCTATTAGTCTGATCATATTCATATTCAAGTTCTGACGTGGAAGGAATAGCACCAGCATTGAGAATTTTTTCGAATTTTTGAGAAGGAACTATAGCTTTGTCTTGTATACTCTTCAACATTTCTTAACCAGGGATACGTATCATAATTTGTAGGATCATTAAGAAATTTTACATATTTGCTAGTATCAAATTGACCATTTGTCTGAAAAATTTGGAAGCAGTATCAATGCCAGGTAAGGGATTGTTTTTAATATATTCAAATACTTCATCAGCAGTAGCACTAATTTGAAGTTTATCAATGATATCCTTGAGTTCAAAACTCTCTGAACCTGCTGTTCCCAAACCTGTCGTGGAACCATATGGTACTGATAAGGAGGTACTTCACCACGATTTTCCTGTAATTTTTGACGTTCAGCATTTACCTGTTGGTCAAATGCGCTTAATGGAACCTCTTTGCCGTTAATAGATCCTGCCGCGGATACAGTTATTCTTCGACCCACCAGCATTCATACCCCAGTTAAAGAAGATCGTTCCTATAACGAAAGTGACAAGAATAACAATCATTATAGTGGGAGCCATCTCCCGCATTTTGTTGATCATAAGTGCTCCTATGATTGTGCGTAAACGTTGTGGTTAGTTCTAATTATTTTGCGGGTGCTTAACGGAAAACTTCACCGAAGACTTAAGCAAAGAAATGCATCATTCAACATTAAGTAAACAGTCAAAAACCGAAATCACCCATGAAATTATTTACTTTTTTTCTCTTCTACATTTACCTTGCCACGTTACTTTTGGTTTTAAAAGAGCACTATAGGTGATCTTATCCGAAAGTAAGAGCTAAAGCTGCCTTTAACTGAGCATCCTCCAGCAAGCTTTGAACGGTAATATACTTCGTGGTCTTGCCCAAATTCACGAATGAGTAGTGCATCACGAATATATTTCTTGTATCTCACTATCATTACTGGCAAGAGCACGTCTTGCTTTCATCAACAAGAATAGAATCTATTTTTTGAGAAACTTTTTCATCTCAGCTGATTCAGAATCTGAAAGTTTTGGTAATTCAGGATAAATGGTAATCTTCTTTCCAGTTGAGTCAAGAGAGTCTTTTATTCCTGAACCCATTTTAAATTCTTCAAAACGCATCTGAGCAAGACTTTGATAGCTGAACTTTAGTAGAATCGAGATAGCTGATAAAGATCCTTCAACACACTTCACCAAGAGTAAAATCCTTATCTATCTTTACTTTACGTCTTTTTCAGAATCGGATATTCAACATTTGCAAACTGAAAGAAAAGATCTTTTACGAGAAGTGCTCTGATTGGCAAAGATAGGAATTTCAACTTAACAATCGTATCAGGAATTATTCCACCACTTCCATGCACTATTCTTCCACTTTTGGTTTTATAAGTAGTAGTATCGATTTTCGATTTTTTAGACGAGATGAATCTGATTTGAAGTCAGAATCTGTCAGCTTCCACTGAAATCAGTTATCACCTGAAGCTCCACGAACACGCGTTTTCAGGACGATTTATACAACGACCAGAAGGAGTGTAATAGAAATGCTGTAGTTAATTTGATTGTATGTGTTGGATCAAGAGGCAAAATACTCTGAACAGAACCCTTGCCAAATGTGGTGTCACCAACAATTAATTCCACTATCCCAATCCTGAATTGCACCAGAAACAATTTCCGATGCACTTGCACTTGCATAATCAACAAGTACTGCTACTGGAATATCCAGAGGCAATACCGGCTGTGCAGATGAATATGACTCTTTATTTTGTCCACGAACCCTTCCTCGTGTCGATACAATTAAAGACTTTTTAGGGAGAAACTTTTCAGCAACTTCAATTGCCTGAGGAAGAAGTCCACCTGGATTGCTGACGTAAATCAAAAACTAGTCCCTTTAAGATTCTTTTTCAAAAGTTCTTTTATTGCTTTCTCTACCTCTGCACCCGCATCTTCAGAAAAAGTCTGAAGTTGAATATATCCTACATCATCATCAACAATTCCATAATAAGGAACGGATTTGATATGAATTATTTCACGTGCCATTGTATAATCGATATCTTTCGCTTCACCATTACGTCGAATAGCAATGGTGATCTTTGTACCAGGTTCACCTCTGAGTTTGTTCACTGCTTTATCAATTGTTATGCCGGCCGTTGACTTTACCTTCAATTTTTACAATCTGATCACCAGACTGAATTCCAGCCCGGGAAGCAGGTGTTCCAGCAATAGGAGTCATTACAGTAAGTACTTTATCACGGATCGATATCTGAATTCCAAGTCCACCAAATTTTCCTTCGGTGTGAATTTTTAATTCTTCATAGTCTTTTGCATCAAAATAGGTCGTATGCGGATCTAGAATATGAATCATTCCCTGAATTGCATTGTCAATCAAGATCTTTTGAAGACATCTCTTCGACATAGTTCTGATGAATCTTTGTTGCAACATTATCTAACCGAACAATATCAGCATAGAAACTATCTCCATCGGCTCTGGTAGAATCGATAAGAAGTCCTGCAATTACAACAACCAGAATAACTAAACCAAGTATCGGAATTTTTCCGAAAAGGGGACGTTTTTCTTTTTGTTCCTGATTATCCATTCAAACTCCTGTTTTCCATGATTAGAACAGCACTACGCTAATGACCTTTAAATTGTTCCCAATAGGGTAAAATTCAATTATTAAAAATACATCAGGTAGCAATAAAAATTCCGGCTTTTTTTCAATTCATTTTTCACATTTTAGTAAAAGTTCTTTAATGTATACTTCATAACCTGGTCAGAAATAGCTCTTCTACACTCTGTGTTCCCATCTACTAATATGAATTCTTTTTGGATAACTTTTTACCATAGAAAGATAGCCCTGACGAATTCGTCTCGAAAAAGTCTTTTCCATTGGTTCAAGCCGATCTTTTATTTTATTCATCTTTGTCATTCGACAATTGAACTATCGCACACTAAGATCAAAAACAAACGTCATATCTGGATTTAATCCACCAGTTGCATAAGAATTGATAGCTGGTCAAAATTTCAAGTGGAATAGCTCTTCCAAACCCCTGATAAGCAAAAGTTGCTTCCTGAAAACGATCACATAAGCACAATTTTTCCCTGCTCAATTGCCGGAATAATTTTTTCACGAACATGCTGAGCCCTTGCCGCACAATAAAGCAAAAATTCACACTCATTAACCATTTCAGCATGTTCTGGAGAAATAAGTATCTCTCTAATTTTTTCTGCAATAACTGTTCCGCCCGGCTCTCTTGAGACAACAACTGAGTATCCCTGACTCAGAAAGAATTTTTGCAGATCATTGATAGTTGAGTGCTTTTTCCGCAACCATCAATACCTTCAAAGGTGATAAATAGCCCTTTTTTCATACAGATCCATGACATTTCTTAAATTTCTTACCACTTCCACAAGGACATGGATCATTTCTTCCGACTTGAAAAGCAGATCGAACTACCGGATGCGGTGCGGTTGCAGCTCTGTTGGTGATCATCTTCGCCGGCTGAGCTGAATTCTGAACCGGCATAGCACAGCCTGCCTCTGCGGTTCATTTGAGAAACACATTGAAATCACCATGGAGTGTCTGAGATGGTGCAATCATTGCAGGTGGCGGAGCCTGACTGTTCAACCCGTTCAAGTCGGAAAATGTAATTTGATACTTCACGAGCAATATTGGTCCCGAAGCTCTACAAACATTTTCAAGCCCTCTCGCTGGTACTCATAAAGAGGATTTTTCTGTCCGTATGCACGATATTGAACGCCACCTTTGAGATGATCCATTTCATAAAGATGATCTTTCCAAAGATTATCAATTACCATTAGAAAAACACCACGTTCAAATTGCACGCATAATAGAAACGCTAAATCGTTGCTCTTTTTCAGTGTATTTTTCTTTTATCAGTTTCCATAGATCATCAAACAAAGAATCCTGCGTTTTTGATGATAATTCAGAGTCACTGATCTTATAGATAACACCAAAGGTAGTTTGTAAGATCAGCATAAAGTGCTGATAAAGCCCAGTTTTCAGGATATTTTCCATCATTAGTATGGCGAAAAATAATTTCTTCAAGAGTTGAAGCTATCTGATCAAGAATTTCATCCTTTAGATCTTCTCCTCTAAGAATTCTTTGACGCAAACCGTAAATCTCTTTGCGCTGAAGATTCATCACATCATCATAATCTTTCGAGATGTTTTCGAATTTCAAAGTTTCTTCCTTCAACCCGTTTTTGTGCATCTCCAATCGCTCTTGAAACAAGCGGATGAGAGATTACTTCCCCATCCTCCGCACCAAGCCGATCCATAATAGATGCGATTCTCTCAGAACCGAAAATTCTCATAAGATCATCGTCAAGCGACAAGAAAAATTTTGTTGATCCAGGATCCCCTTGACGACCAGAACGTCCTCGTAAGCTGATTATCAATACGTCTGCTCTCATGACGTTCAGTTCCGATTATATGTAAACCACCCAATTCGACCACTTTTCGTGTTCTTCCTGTTGTCTTTCAAACAGTTTGGCAAATTTTTCTCTTTTTTCTTCAAGAGTCAATTCCTCAGGATCATATTCTCTTTTATCAACTCATTATTGGCCATGATCTCAAAATTACCACCAAGTACAATATCTGTACCACGACCAGCCATATTTGTTGCAATAGTAACAGCACCTAATTTTCCTGCCTGAGCAACAATAGTAGCTTCCTTGGCATGCTGCTTTGCATTTAGTACTTCATGCTCGATTCCCGGACCGTTGTAATAAGTTTACTGAGCAGTTCTGATTTTTCAATTGATGTCGTACCAACAAGAACCGGTCGTCCCAACTCATGCATCTCTTTAATTTCTTTGACAACTGCATTGTATTTTTCACGATGTGTTTTGTAAATTTCATCATGAAAATCCTTACGTTTTAGCGGACGGTTTGTCGGAATAGTAACAACATCGAGTTTATAAATTTCATGAAATTCTGCAGCTTCAGTAACTAGCAGTTCCAGTCATACCGGAAACTTTTGCATACATTTTGAAAAAATTCTGGAAAGTAATTGTTGCAAGTGTCTGATTTTCTCCTGCAATTTTGACACCCTCTTTTGCCTCAAGTGCCTGATGCAAGACCTTCACTGTACCGACGTCCATGAAGAATACGACCAGTAAATTCATCAACGATTAAAATTTGTCCATCCTGAACCACATAATCAACATCGCATTTCGAAAAGCGAATATGCCCTTAGAAGCTGACTGACAGAGTGAATTCGTCTCGGAACGTGTCAGCATAATCTCGATGAGCATCTTCTTTTTCTGGAGCTTTTTCCTCTTCTGACAAAGATTCATCTTTGTCAATCTCACCAATTAATTCAGCAAGATCGGGAACAACAAAGAAATCGGGATTTGTCCCACCAATCAAAGTGCGCCCCTTTTCGGTCAATTCCGCACTATGCCCGGATTCATCAATTGTAAAGTACAATTCTTCATCAAGTTCATGAAGTTTTCGATCACGATGATAATCAGTCTCAACTGTCTTAACCAATTTGGCAACACCTTGCTCCTTAAGAAGTTTACTAAGTCTTTTATTCTTGGGAGCTCCTCTTTTGGCAATAAGCAGCTTCTTTCCTGCTTCGTATTCCTTATTTTCCGGTTTCAGCAGCTCTTCTGCTTCACCAACTACATTCTGAACAAGTTGATTTTGAGCGCTGTACAACTTTTGCGACACGAGGCTTCAACTCCTCATATTCTTTGTTTGAACGCTGCGACCTGACCGGAAATTATCAACGGCGTTCTTGCTTCATCAACAAGAATATTGTCAACCTCATCAATAATTGCGAAATTTAACTGCCGCTGAACACATTGCTCAGGATGAAGTAGCCATATTGTCTCTGAGATAGTCAAAACCATACTCGTTATTTGTACCATAAGTTATATCACACCGATAAGCAGCAGCTCGTTCAGGACTATTTGGTTCCGTTATATCAAGACACCCGACAGTTAACCCTAAAAATTTAAATATTTTTCCCATCCATTCACTATCACGTCTCGCTAGATAATCGTTGACAGTAATAACATGAACACCCTTGCCGCTAAGGGCATTCAGATATGCCGCCATAGCCGCAACCTGTGTTTTACCTTCACCAGTTTTCATCTCTGAAATTCTGCCCTGGTGTAAAGATATCGCACCCATCACCTGGACATCAAAGTGCGCCATAAATGGTATATCACCTATGAACCGGGTCTTTTACAGTTTTTCTTTCACCAAGAACACGATGGGTAGCTTCCCTGACGACCGCGAATGCTTCCGGTAAAAAATCATCCAGAGTATCACCATTTTTTAGACGCTCTTTGAATTCAGCTGTTTTATTTTTTAATTCATCATCACTTAATTGATGAATAGCATCTTTGAAGCTATTTACACGATCGAGAATAGGACGTAATTTTTTTACATCTTTATCCTGCTTGGAACCAAAAAGAAAGCCAAGTATATCAAGTAATGTCATTGTGCAGTAGCCTTTTCTATTTGAAATTCCCTGATATTTACTTTTACCAGAGTCTTTCGGTCAAAAATTAGGTTCATTTCATTTTTAAGTTCTTCAGAAAGAAGTTCCTTCTTTATCATAGAAAATTCTTTATTTTGAATAACTTTCTGTGCAATCACTTTTAATACATCTCTTCTGATTAAAACTTCACGGGTCTCAGATGTATCATTATAAAATAGCTCAAGCGCCAACGAAATAATAATATCTTTTCGATCAATTACCTTTGATTGCACTCCAGGGAGTAAAATAGAGTACTGTTGTGAAGAAATATTATTGTGCATTATTTTATCTTTTACATGCCCAAGAGTATCGGAAGTTGTCACCTTTTCTTCCGAAATTTTTTCAAATTCTTTTTTTTCTTTCTTTTCTTCGTGTCCTTTACTTACATTTAATCTGCTGTCATTTTTCCCCTTTGACTCTTCCTTGCGGGCACTATCTTTCGAATTTATTGTGTTGACTGAAATTTCTTGATCTTTTTCTAAATTTTCATTGTGTTCACTGAAATAAGTCTCTTCTGAATCAATTGATGAGCAAAGCAAAAGGGAATCTGAAGGTATTGTTTCCTTGACGGTTTCATTTTTTTTGCCTGAAAAAATATCACTATTGTTAATAATAACAATAGTTGTAATGACAAATATAGGCAGTAAGGTGGATATAATTAATTTATTGTTGTTTTTATGAGACTTTTTGGCATCTTCCCAGCGAGTTTCAGTCATGAATTACTTTCGGGTTTTCTTCTTCTATGTAACTTCTTAAAGGTATCCCTTTTGAAAACCTATCTATAATATCTATAAGCTTTACTTCTAAATCAGTATCAGTTTTTTCAAATTGTATTCCGACCCGAAACTTATTCTCTCTTTTTTGGGAATAAATGACTTTTGCATTTAATTTCAGTTCATTTAAATGAACTGTAAGCATGCGGCCCGTTTCTTCTGGTTCATCTAAAAGCAACGCAATACCTGAAGTACTTAGATCGATAAGAATATCATTACTGATATTCAATACTCTTTCTCCATTACGTTCTTTCATATTCAAAACTTCCAGTTAAGTTTAAATCAGAAAATAAACGTTTATGAGAGTCCTTCAAAAATAAATGGGTACACGACTTCAACAGGACTACCATTTTCCACTTCAGGAAATTGCCACCTTTTTATATACCTTAAAATCGTTTCATCGAAATCAGAATTATTCGTCGTAGATTTTACAATTGAAACAGAAGAGACAGAGCCCGAAGGAAGAATTGTAAATTTAACTGTTAAACGTCCGCTTAGAGAAGGATCTCTTTTCAGCCAGTCTTCATATACCCGTTTCAATCTTTGTGCTTCACGACTTACTGTGCGTCCAATAACAGCCTGACTTCTATCAGAATGACTGGATGATTCACCTGTAATTTCAGGCGGTGCAGATGTAATATTCACACTTGCAGCAGTTGCTACTTGCGAAACTTCTGCTTTGCCAACATTTTCTTTTTGAATTCCTACATCAGTAGTCCGATTTCCTTTGCGTTCAATACTGTTTGTCTGCTCAATATTTTTCGAAGCAAATGTTCCCTTTGAAATATTGATATTTGATAGATCACCCATCCCATCACTGGCAGAACTAAGAAGATCTGACGCACTTTCAATCGCACTACCTCCACCGCTGCCGCTTGTAGCAGTTATTGCAGCAAAAATTCCTGAAGATTGTATCTGTTTTGAAACCTCATTGCGAATCTGACGCCGATCTTCACTCCCTGCTTCTTTTCGCTGTTCTTTTTCTGTAAAAGATTCCTTCTCTCGATCAACCTTTACTTCTTCAGTTTTTTCCTCTTTTTGCGCAGTCTCGACCTCTTCTTTAGATCCAGTCTTCTCTGCCTTTTCTTCCTCTATTTCAACTTTGGGTTTAGGCTGATTCAGAACCAGCTGAGCATACCGTCTCCTGAATTTTAAGAATCTCTTTCTCTGTTGGCTCGGTGGTTTCTTTTAGAAAAATAGATAAGCAATACAATAGTCGAATAGGCGATAAAAATTAATGCGGCAAAAATCAGAAAAAATTTACGTTCAAAACGACTGAAAAGCCCACGTCGATATTCTTTTGGAAAAGCAGTACTTAGTTTATTTTCCTGCTGCATATAGAAAATGCCTGATTGGTTTGTTTTCCCCATTTATCCCCGCCTGTAAACAACAAGATTCATCGTTGGATATCCAGCCTGACCACAGGTATACATAACACGAGTCAGAATGTTATAAGGGATCTCAACATCCCCCTGAATCGAAATTTTACCAGAAAATTCTGTTTTAAATAGACTGGCAGACTTCTTTGCCTCGGCACAGTGACGATTGAGAACCTTGTACAACGGCTCAATCATAAAATCTTTTTGATTAATTACTGAAGAATACATAACGGAGTCAATGACTATCTCATTTTCGACCATTATTGTATTGCGAGAAACCTTAACACTAAGAGCTTCTGTGGCATTCTTTTCAATTGAAGAAGTAGGAAGAAGCAGTCCAGTTGCTGGCGTTACTAACTGCCCCTGAGATGAGTAGTTCTTAAGAAGAAAAACAACCATCAAAGTGAACATATCAATCATCGAAGTGATATTAAGCTTAACTATCCCATCACCACGTTTTTTTCTTCATTCTCCTAATAGATCGATGGTTCATTGGACAATTCCTCCTGCAATCGAAACATTCGGGAACATAGTCACATTACCATCAGGAGTCCGAGTCCCTCTGGCAGCATCCATAACTGCCACAACGGTCTGGTATTTCATTTTTTCTTCAGCAACGATTTTTATACTTTCATGATCTGGAAAAACTTTTGTTCCACTTAAATCCCGAGTTGATAAAAGAATGGTACAATTGATACAAATTAGCATTTTCCGGAACAGGTCCAACATTGGCCTTTAACATCTCTATCAGTGCTTTGCGCTTAATTTCGGCCAATTTTGCATTTAATCCAGTATAATCATATTCTCCATTAACGATTGGAATATCAGGCGTGTTAATTTGAGAAACATTACTTTCATTTTTATAATAACTAAAGATATTAAATCCCTTTGAAGTAACAACGATTCCTACATCAAGTTTTTGGTTCTGCAATTGAGTACTCCCCCCACCGCCGCCACCTCCACCTTGAGTCGCTTCGGGGAGCTTCAGTTCAATAGCTCCTATTTTTACAAATTCAGAGGAAGTTAAAAGGAAAGGAATCAACATAACCATTAGATTTAAGCATCGGTGTAACGTCGGTATCTGCAACATCCTCTTCTGAATGTCTGCTACTAACAATGCTCATTCTTTTCATTTTAAAATCCGGAGGATTGAATAACTTGATAGTCGCAACTGCATATCTATCAATTTCACTTAGCGCAGATTCAACTTTGGCCCTAAGCCAGGCATAGATACCAACACAAATAATACTAATTGAAAGGCCAACAAGAGTGGAGTTCATAGCAGCAGAAATACCAGATGCAAGCAGAGCTGTTTTTTCAACCGCAGCAATATCAGGTCTCCCAACAGCAGCAAAAGACATAATCAGACCAAAAACGGTACCTAAAAGCCCGAGCAATGTTGAGGAATTACTAATCATGACAAGATAATTTAGATCGTTTTTCTAAGGCAGATGTCATGTGAATAGATTCTTCAGTCATTCCATTTGTAACAAGGATCGGATCTATTTGAGCTTTTCGAATTCCAGCACCTAAAATTCTGGGCAAAGCCCGTTTCCCACTGCAGGCACATAAATTAAATGCTTCATCGTATTTTTTTTCTTCTATAAGCACTTTTAATTTGGTATAAAGTTGGGCTGCATCATAATCTGTATCGCTGATTGATTGCGACAAAACGTTCGAGGGCAATAAAAGCAGCAACTACACCCATAGCAGCAAGAAGCCACAAAAAAACAAACGCTTCATGCGATGGTAAAAAACATCTGCCTACTTCGAAGAGTATTTCCATATCAGATGTTAATTTCCTTTATCATTTTGTTGTCAGTATAAATTTTTATGTTATTATGAGTAATATGAAGTACCAACGCCCTCTTTAAGTTGTGCTGCACTAATATGGTACTTGTGAGTTTTAAATGATCTTTCAACCAGTGCATTTAAGACTCTGAGAGAATGTTCATCAATTTCATCAATGATACGCTGTAGATTTAGCTTTCAAAAGTGAGTAAACAATAATAGCGGAAATAGCAACCGATAGTCCCAGGAAGGTAGAATTCATAGCAGTTGCAATACCGCTTGCAAGAAGCTCGGATTTCTGTGCAGCATCAATTCCTGGTCGCCCAACAGCTGCAAAGGACATAATCAGTCCAAAAACAGTACCAAGCAGACCAAGCAAAGTAGAGACATTACCGATCACAGCAAGGTAGCCTGTACGCTGCTCGATTTGAGGAACAATTTTTAAAGTTGCTTCATCAATGGAATTTCTTATTCTTTCGGCCCCAGCCCCAGCTTCCTCAACACCGGCTTTAATTACCTGCCCAATAGCCATATTTTTAGCTTTTTTGCAGAGTGCTATTGCTGATGTAACGTCATCTTTTTCAACGCAGGAAAGGATGTTTTTTACAAAGAGTTCAGTTTTAAACCCTTGACGCATTGTCAAATAGATGAAGCGTTCAATGATAATTGCAAGCGCAAAAACGCCAGTAGTCAGAATCGCCCACATAAAAAGGAATGCATCAGCTTTCGGACTGAATGCCTGAACTATTTTCGCCACGAATTCCATCTAATCCTCCTATAATACTTCTAAAAAGATTATGATCTTTTTATGATTAATTTTCATTGATTTATAAATTATATTATTCTAATCTATTGATAATCAAAAAGTTAGCATTAAGGTTCATAATATTTAATTTTAGTCCCATCAAATAAAAACGGTCCGTCATAAGGAGATTTTTCTATTATATCTTCATTAATGGATCCCGTTATATTATTATTTCTGCTAAAACTCTGCATTACCATAGGTTTAAACTCCGGTCGCTGTTCAGCTTTTATAAGTACTAGCTGAGGACGACGAATTTTTCCTTCAATTCGCTGTTCTTCGAACACCATCTGTTTAATGCTTTTTTCCTGATCAGCCAGCAAAAAAACAGGCAAAATGATTAAGAATAAAACTATTTTTAGCGAAATGGGTATTTTCATGTAATATCCAGATATTATTTCGTAAATACAAATATACAGTATACTACATAGAATTAATAGTTTGCAATTATAAACTTTGAAAAAAATGAATTGTGATTAAATTAATATATATTTTTAGGTAGCAAAAAGAAGCGACATTTTAAAAAAGATAAAAATGTCTTCTGCTTCGTTGAAAAAATTCAGATATATGAGGAAAATGTGAATTCAATTTTGAAACGTGCAAGAGAAATAATTGAAGCTGAAGCTAAAGCTTTGATGAGTATTCCACTTGATGATAGTTTCGAAAAAGCAGTAGAGATACTTGAAAAATGTTCAGGTAAGATAATTACTACCGGAATGGGAAAAGCAGGTAACATTGCACGCAAAGTTGCCGGAACGCTCTGCTCTACCGGTGCACCTGCATCATTCTTACATCCTGGTGAAGCAGCCCATGGAGATCTTGGTCTGTTATCTAAAGGAGATGTTATCCTTGCTTTTTCTACAAGTGGTAAAACAAGAGAAGTAATAGAAATGCTGGAACTTGCACACCATTTTGGTATTGATAAAATTATCAGTATAACATCTCACCCGGACTCCACAATAAGAGCATTGTCCAATATTGTTATTAATATGGGACAGATCCAGGAACCTTGTTATCTACGTCTTACTCCTACTTCATCAACCACAGTTCAACTTGCTATAGGAGATGCACTCGCTTTAGTGCTCATGGAAAGGAAAAAGTTTACTCGTGAGCAATACGGCCTACGTCATCATGGCGGCTATTTAGGTCAAATCGCTCGTCTATCCTTACAAGAGACAACTATGGAAGAGCATATTTGATTCTATTCTCGTTGCTAATTCATTCTCAAGGAGAAAGGTTTCTGCAATAATGAACAAAAATGTTGATTTTTTAATAATCGGTAGTGGAATCGCAGGTTTATGCTATGCTATCAATGCAGCTAAATATGGTTCTGTAATCCTTATTACAAAAAAAAATGATTCAGAGTGTAATACGAATTATGCTCAGGGCGGTATTGCCTGTGTTTTAGATACTAATGATACATTTGAGAGTCATATTCATGATACGCTTACCACAGGTAAAGGATTATGCAATGAAGAAGCGGTACAAATTCTTGTAAGTGAAGGACCTTCGCGAATAAAAGATCTCGTGAACTGGGGGGTAAATTTTTCCAAAACCCAAACCGATGGCAATCAGTATTCTTTACACCTTGGGAAAGAAGGCGGACACTCTAAAAGCCGCATTGTTCACGCTAATGACCTTACCGGGAAAGTAGTAGAAGAAACCCTTCTTAAATATGCCCGAGAAAATAGATCAATTCAAATCTTTGAACATTTTTGTGCAATTGATCTTATAACTGATTATCATATATCAAAAAAGTCCGGTTTACCTACCCGTTGCTATGGAGCATACGTTCTTGACACTATTTCGAAATCGATCTTTGCAATCCAATCAAAAATCACCTGTCTATCTACCGGTGGTGCAGGTAAAGTTTATTTAAATACAACAAATCCTGAAATAGCTACAGGTGATGGAATTGGAATTGCCTATAGAGCTGGCGCATTAATTTCAAATATGGAATTTATACAGTTCCATCCCACCACTCTGTATCATGAGAAAGCAAATTCTTTTCTCATAACTGAAGCGCTCAGAGGCTACGGAGCAGTACTGCGCGATAAAGCAGGTAAAGAATTCATGGACAAATATCACCCGATGAAATCTTTAGCTCCACGTGATATCGTTGCCCGGGCTATTGACAATGAAATGAAAATTTCCGGTGAACTTTGTGTTTATCTTGATATTAGACATGCACCGGCTGCAAAAACACGTGCCCATTTCCCTAACATCTACTCTCAATGTAAAGAGTTTGGCATTGATATAACTAAAGATCTGATTCCTGTTGTTCCGGCTGCTCACTATATTTGCGGTGGAATCAAAGTTGATGTTAATGGTAAATCAAGCATCGAAAATCTCTATGCCTGTGGTGAAGTAGCCTGTACAGGAATACATGGTGCGAACCGTCTTGCATCTAATTCCCTGCTTGAAGCGCTTGTCTATTCAAAACGGGCTTCTAATGATGCAGGAACCAGATTGAAATCTACCAATTTTATTCAATCTGCCCTGATTCCTGAATGGGATGACAGTGGCACAATTGACAATGAAGAGTGGATTCTTCTTTCACATAATTTCAAGGAAATTCAATCTGTAATGTGGGATTATGTGGGAATTGTAAGATCAAATGTGCGACTTGGCCGGGCTCTCCGCAGAATTCAATTATTGGAAAAGGAAATTGACAATTTTTATCGAAGGACTAAAGTAACCGCACGTCTGCTGGAATTACGCAATTTAGTTACTACCGCTAAATTAATTGTCACATCCGCTATTCAAAGAAAAGAAAGCCGGGGACTTCATTATACAACTGATTACCCCAATCAGAACGATCGATACTGGAAAAAAGACACTATTTTGTCACGAACTTGGCCAAAATGATAGGGTTCATTGTATTTTTTGTAATACTTTGTTTTATAGCGGTTCTTTTATCTGTCAGCTACTACTATCGCTCTTCTTTATCAATAAAACAAAAAGTAGGCTTCTCTTTCATCAGGGTACTTATACTACTTTGTATTATAGCTGCTTTTCTGGAACCAGTTATCAAATTTCAGAGACTTTCACCTGAAAAGCCAACTATACCAGTGCTAATCGATGGCTCGTTAAGCATGAACCTTTTTTACCCCGAAACGAAAGTAATCCCAGCTGCAAAGAAACTTCTGTTGAGTAATACGTCTCATTCAGATGCTCCACAATTTGATCTTTTTCTTTTCGGAGATTCATTACGAAAAATCTCTTCGAGTGACGATATCAGATTTAATGATTTACATAGTAGTTTTCCTGATTTACAATCAAAATTCTTCAAAAATTCACAGAATATGATAATTATTTCTGATGCAAATTGGACAGAAAACAACCCGCATTCAGATGACTACACGGAACGTTCTGTATATTATGTAGATCTCCCTTCTTCAAAAATCAAACCGTTCATAGACGTGACAATAAGCGATACTATTTCTGACAGTGATTCATCTGTCTTTTTAAAGGTATCTCCAAATGGTTATTTTAAAAATCCAGACAATCTAAGAATCTCGGTATTTGAGCACAATGAAAGAATTTACCACAAGAGTACAGCTATTGATTCAGGATATATCAGTTCCACTCTTTTGGTACCGATAAACAAAAGAAGTACAGGAAAACATCTTTACAGAATTGTTGCATCAGCCGAAAAGGATTCTGTTTATTGCGAAAATTTTTTCCTTCATTTCATTAAACCTCATTCTTTTACATATTCATATATGAATCAGCTGGCTTCGCTTGACAGCAGATTTTTTAAGATTGCTCTGCAAAAAGATTCGGATTTCATTGAAAATCGCAATCTCTCAAAGCCCTCTGATTTATTCATCATCTTTAAAAGTGAAGCTATAAACATCGCAAAGCTCACTTCAAACGGATTACTCCTGTTTCTTGGATGTTCACCCTCTGCAAATTGCATAAAAAAACGAACTCCGGAAGACGCTTTTTTACTACAGGCTGGAAATTCTGATTTCTTCCCGATTGAGCACTTTTCCATCAAGGATTTTCCACCTCCCGCTTCAATTTTTGCCTGTAAATATAAACAAAAAGAAACTATCGATTTACTTTCAGTTGTTTGTTCGAACAATAAAAAAAGTGATACGGTCCCCATTCTTTTTAAAGGAATCATTGAAAAACATGAATTCGTTGCATTGACTGCCTCTGACTTCTGGCGATGGGACTTTTGGCCGTTATCACTTAACGGAAATGATGACCGACCATTCTTTTTTTCCGAGCAATTACTAACAATTATTAAAACGATACTCCTTCGTCAGGCGGAAAACTCCTTTTTTTTCTATCCAGTTTCAGAACGACAAAGTATTGATTCTTTGGTATTTGCTTTTTGCGTTCCTTCAAATCTGAAAACTTATGCAGAAGCAAAGATGAAATTCTCAATAAAATCAGCGACTTCATCTTTTCAATTTGATACCACATGTAAATTAAGCATATCTGGTTCAAGGGTGGAGTTTTTTAAAACCAGGAGATTCAATTCAGGCAATTACGCTTACAATTGCGAGCTGGTTCACGATAGAGACACATTCAACTATTCCGATTCAGTTAACATAAGGCAAATCCAATCTGAATACCATGTTCGAAACCAAAATAAAGAATTACTGGAACAATTTGCTCATGCAGTGCGGCTCGATTCCGATAATACTATAAATCAATTTTTTGAAAAAGTAAAGATGATCCCGCGAGTTCCAATCGAAGACTATTTCAATATAACACGTTCCTGGCTACTTTTAGTCATACTTTTTTTACTTTTTGCTTTTGAATGGTATCTCAGGAAAAAACACGATATTGACTAATATTTGTCTGGTACTATTTTTATTTAAGTTCCACATTAACAAATCATACTTATCTGTTCACACGTCTTATGCTATTATGATAAAATATTGGAATAATACCGGAGGTTGTAATGTTAAAGAAACTAATTATTATTGATGATTCAAAATTTCTCCAAAACAAATTACTCAATTTTTTGAAAAGAATCTGGGCTTCCATGTAATTGCTATTGGAAACGATGGAAATGAAGCTGTAAAGCTTTGTCGTCAACACAAACCAGATCTTATCACTTTAGACATAGACATGCCTAAAGATGGGCAGCAGGCAATAAAGGAAATCTTCGCTGAATTTCCTGATGCGAATATAGTAATGATTTCAGCAATCAAAGTGAAGCTATGCTTGAATGTATGAAATTGGGAGCTAAGTGATATATTGAAAAAAACCTCAAATTTGGTGATTCTGAGTTCGTAAAAGATTTTCAGGATACCATTGATGAGATTTTCTCATTTTAAAGCCATGCGTAATTCGGAAGTCTTCCCAGTTATAAGCTTTGGGCAATCTAATTTTTTGATACATTAAAAAAAATAAGAAATTTATAGCAATAGAATAAAATTGTACTTTGTTTTTCACCTACTTTTTTTTCTCCCCAATATTTTATTGCCCCCTGGCCTTTAAATCAATTTAAATGATCTTTTAAATTTATTAAAAAATACTTTTTACGCGAAATTGATGAATTTCAATCTTTACGAAAAAATTATGAGTATCTTATGTATTAGCAGGAAAAAATTCAACTTTTATCATTTTCCGTTGAACATATTGTGCTTCTTTTTAATTAACTTATTATATTAGGCAAAGATTATTTGATTATCACCTAAATTAAGTCATGATAAATTGATCCTGCAAAATGGAGTTATATATGAAATCTCTACGCCGTCTTTTTTTAGTTTTGTTTTTTGTCCAGGCTACTTTCGCACAATTTACAATTCATGTTTTGAGCCCCATGAAAGATGATGATGCTCCGACCAGAAGAGATTCTTTGCGAATGGAAGGAAATGCTGAAGTCAATTATTATCCGGGTACCGCTATGAATTCAGAAGGTGGAGGCTGGTTCTATTACACCTACACAACTGTGACCAAAACCAGTAAAACGACTTTCAAGTTAGTAAGCTGGATAGGTCCCGAAGTGTTCAATGGAAGGGTATACTATGGGCGCACCTTCAGAATAGATAGTTTATTTGCAAAAGTTCCAGTTACTGCTGAGGACATCTGGGTAATTCCTGATAAAGATACGACCAAATTTCCAGCTGTATATGCAGAGCCACCAGAATCGAAAGTTATTAATTTATACAACCCCTGGCCTGAGAGTTCACCTAAAATCATCCTGAATGGTTGTAAACCCATACAGATGCGCATCAGGGATGGAATATGCGGCTGGTATAGATATTTCTTTGTAGGACCAGTCGACAGCCTGAAGAATGTAACGTTTACTGATTATTTTGAAAAGCAAACTTATTCATCAACAGGAATGTCAAACGGCGCAGGCATTGATTTAATAAACATGTTCAGTAATAGTGACACTGTTTATATCCTTCCTAAACCATTTCCGGCAGGAGCTCCAGCTGTAACGAATAATTTTCCCAATAAAACTGGAAACTGTAACACCAGAAAGGTGTCCGGAATTTTCCGCGATTGGAAGTTGGATGAAGTAAGTTTCTTCAACAGTCCTATGGGGGCATCAAGTGGTTCAAAAGGAATGGTAATGCCAACATTGACAGCACCTGATTATAAGTTACGATTGACAGACGATCCTTCAGCCAACACTCTTAACTCCAAACAGCTTGAAAGCTGGTTTAAAACAATCACCTTTCCTGATGGAAAGAAAAATGATACCTGTATTGATTTGATAATGACAAAGGGCTACGATGGAAGATGGTTTTTTGACTCAGATAAGATGGGTGGTTTTTTCCCTCTGGACAATTTTGATAACCCCAATAACATAAAATACCTTAATGATACAGACCCCAAATCACCAACTGCAACACTTCACAATTTCCATTTTACAATGGAAATGCACATGCAGTTTGTCTACCGTGAAGGTCTGGGTTTGCAATTTGATTTCAAGGGAGATGATGACGTTTGGATTTTTGTAAATAATATCCTGGCTATCGATCTTGGTGGGCTTCACGAACGTGCTACTGGATCATTAAATTTGGATAGATCAAAAGATGTATTAAAACTTGTAAACGGACAGATCTACAACATGGATATTTTTTACGCAGAACGTAATCCTGTTGGCTCCAATCTTTTCATTAAAACATCAATGGATCTGCGTAACAGCGGTGAGCTTTATTATAAAGACAAAGTGCTTGAGCCAGGCAAAACGCAGTATGATATATGGCAGCAAGTCGAAAGTGAAGCAGTTGATTGTGGACTTACAAGATTATCGGATGGTGAGGAGTTATCCAACGTAAACTTTTATATAGAAGGTCCTCAATTCTCCTCTGAACAAATGTTGAAACCTGGTAAGCATTATGGTGGAATTATTGTTGATGAAAATAAATATCGGGTAACAATTGACAGTGCAAGTTTGACGGATCTTATGCCTGGCGATTACAAAATAACTTTTATAAGTACAACCAATTCGGACCGAACAGGATACTTGTCTTTTACCGTCTACCCTATACCTGACCATCTGGATCTAATCCCTGATTCTGTTACTCTGGATACTAAAAAAGATATGTCTTTTGATTCCCTGATAATGGGTACAGATAAGGATTCCATCTCACTTTATGCTATTATTCGTGATATTTACGGAACTTTCATGGAAAATGCAAATGCCCTTACCTGGAAAAGCAGTAATGAAGAAGTCTTAACTATATCTCCTTCGGAAACTGACAAATCAAAAGCTATGATAACCAAAGTTGATGGCGGAACAGCATGGGTTATTGTTAGTCAGGAAGGCCTGAAACCAGATTCTATATTTATCCATGCTGAAGCAAAGCCAACCTGGCCGCTTATTTCTTCAGCCATTATGTATGATAGCCATGGAGACCTAAAACCAGATCTTCTGACTATTACGCTCTCAGATACGTTTAAAATCGAACAAGTGCTCTCTTTTGTAGAATTCTCGTATAATGACAAACAATACAAAATTCCGGCTGCTGATTGTCAGCTTTCAGATAATGTCTTAAAAGTTCCTTTTGCAACTTTATCTGGTCAAGATGGTACGCCAAGTGGTAATGTTACTATTGTCATTGATGTAAAAGGTAAAGAGCGACGTCATAGCAATAACTTTTCAGATGGAGTTGGCCCTGCTCTACTCTCAGCTTCCGTTCTTGAGAAGGATAAAGATGAATCAGATATTCTCTTCCTTACCTTTTCTGAAGCAGTCAAGCCAGCTACTCTTAACGGCAATCAACTATTACTCATTAAAGAAGGGACTACAGATACTCTTTCAGTAACAATTCAGATGATTCAGGAGACTTTGAATGATTCTTCTTTTTCAATTGTATTTTCAATAAATAATAATACGATTATTCCTGGAGACAAGTTACGCCTTCTCCCTGGGGGCAAAGAAGGGACTATATCTGATTTGGTAGGTAATCACCCTCATGAATTAAATACACCTGTAATAGTTAATTTTCGAAAAGGAGCGGCTCCAATTGTAAAAGCCTGGTATAAAGATTCATATCCAGATGGTATTTTAGATTCATTAATGGTTCAATTTAAAAGATCTATTGACATTTCAGAGCTCGATGAAATTACAATACAATGGTTTGAAACGCTTTACAAAATCAAACCTGACAAATTTTCGAAGCATAGTGATTCTGTTGTTTCCATACCAATTCAGGGAACTGTGATCTCTAAGGATAAAATTTTTACCAATGGTGCAATGTTTATTTCTCAGAAGTTCAAAAGTGTATCTCAAGCACGGTCCGGTTCAGTAATAGACAGCGCCGCCCCGGTCCTTATCTCAGCAAAATTATACAGAGGTGAATTTAATGATGATGGCTCCAGAAAAGAAGACACACTTCATGTGACTTTTTCAGAAAGCTCTGAAAATAAGGATGAGAGGCCGTTTACATTATCGAATTCATCATCAGATCAATACAAATTTGTAGTTTCATCTATTAGTTCCAGTGGTACACAGCACATATATCTTATTAAAGAAATTGAGCCATCATCCTTGTATGCGTCAAAGGGCGATTCAATCTGGATTAATAAGGATGCGGGAATTTGCGATAATACTGGCGTAACGCAAAGAAATGAATTAAATCGACGTGTTATTCTTGACATAGTTCAACCACCAACCGTCTGGTTGTCAAAAGTTGGTCCGAACCCGCAAAAACTTCCCGGGACAATTATCATTAAAGTTTTGACAAAAAAGAATATCGATTTATCACCTTTTAGTGCAAAAATTATGATATATGATGCACTTAATAACACTGTTGCTGATGCAACAATGGTAAACGATGGAAAGGCTTTTAATTTTAACTGGGACGGACATAACCTAAGAGGACGTGCAGTCGGTGCGGGTACTTACATATCAACTCTCAAAGTATTTGAGAATGGCCACCAGATATGGTTTGAAAACAGAAAAATAGGAATTAAAAGATAATACCGTTGGTATAAATAGTTAAAAGGTTTCTGTACTTTTCCAGAAACCTTTTTTTCTAAAAATATTAAAACGTGACTAAAACTTGCCGTTTTCTGCAGTTGAAAAATGAATGAGATTAATAAGCATTTGATCCTGTAATTGATAACCACAGGATCAAATAGCTATCTTTCAAATCAATTTTGTAGCAGCATTTGCTGCACCATACAATGAAATAGAATAATCACAGATTACGTAAACCGGTATTTTCTTTAGCAAAGGGACAATATTGCGGTTGTAATTTTTCTCAAAAGTCGTCATAAACAGATTATTTTCTTCGAGCCATTTTAAATCTTTTATCACAGTACCACCAGCAAGATACAAACCGCCAAACGGTAATGTAATGCAAGCCAGATTACTAGCTGCGCTTGCAAACATCCTGACGTAAAGCTGCATCATTGCATGACAATATTCATTATCATTGGCGCCTCGTGAAATTTTACCGGGTTTTTGAGAATCGGGGGTAGCATCGATTTCTGCCATCAAACCTTGAACAGGCATTTTTTTTACATCTTTGTAAAAATGAAAAATGTTTTTTACACCCTGTCCACTTACAAATAGTTCAACACCGGGTACAGCACCAATCTTAGATGTCATATACTTGCAAAATGCACTGCTTTCTTCATCAATAGGAGCAAATGCGACATGCCCTCCTTCGGAACAGGCTGGAATATACTCTCCTTTATGGTTTACAAGAAAAGATACACCAAGCCCGGTCCCTGGTCCAATAACGGCTATTGTTGCCGGCTTTTTTGAAGTTATTGAGCCATCAGAATGCTTAAGCTGGCAGATCTGCTTTGGATTGTTAACATCAAATGTCAAAAGACCGTAGCTGATAGCATAAAAATCATTGATTAACACAGTTTTTAAACCTATTTCTCTTTCTATTTCAGCGCCATCAATGCTCCAAGAGCAATTTGTCAGACAGCAGGAGTTGTTTACAACTGCACCTGCAGCACTGATACAGCAAACAGTAGGTATCAAATTATTACGTCTCTCTTTTGCAATACTCAGTACTTCCTTGAGAGGACCGATTAATCCGTTAATCTCCGATGATGAATATATAACTTCTAATATTATTGTAAAATTCCCTTTTGACTCGCCTACAATAGCTAAGTTTGTATTTGTGCCGCCAATATCTCCAGCTAAAATCAATTTGCTGAATAAGACATCAGGATTAAGCCATTTTATCTGCATAAGTATCACCATTATAAATTAATGTTAAAAGATAAAAATTTTATTTAATATACAATATTTGTACTGAATATAAAAATCGCCAATAGATTTGCAGGTCCACAAAATCTTCAGATTTTCTCCTTATATACAAATCATAGAGCTCCTTTTTTATTGACACAGCCCTCTGCCTTCAATTATCATTTCTTACTCATAAAAAAATAAATATAAGGAGAATTATGATCAGAGTAAATGAAAACTATCTGAAATTGAAGTCGTCGTATCTTTTTTCAGATATCGCACATCGAGTTGATGCGTTCGTAAAAACCAACCCTGAGGTGGAAATTATACGACTTGGTATTGGAGATGTAACAAGAGAATTACCAATGGCCTGTATAGATGCTTTCCACAAAGCAGTTGATGAGATGTCAAACATCTCGACATTCAAAGGATATGGCCCTGAACAGGGCTATCAATTCTTACGAGAAAAAGTTGCCAAATATGACTATCAATCTAGAAATGCTGATATCGCTTCTGATGAAATTTTCATAAGTGATGGTGCAAAATGCGATACGGGTAATTTTCAAGAACTTTTTTCGAATGATATTACCATCGCAGTTCCGGATCCTGTATATCCAGTTTATGTCGATACCAATGTGATGGCCGGCCGCACTACTGAATACCAAAATGGTCGTTATGAGGGTCTGGTATATTTAGACTGTACAGACAAGAATGGTTTTGTTCCTGATCTTCCGGCCCAGAAAGTTGATCTGATTTACTTATGTTTTCCTAATAATCCCACAGGCGCCACTATAACCAAAGATCAGCTGAAACTATGGGTTGATTATGCACGCAAAGAGAAAGCATTAATACTTTACGATGCGGCCTATGTTGCTTTTATGAGAGATCAATCACTTCCTCAATCCATTTTTGAAATTGAAGGTGCACGGGAAGTTGCTGTTGAATTCAGAAGTTATTCTAAAACAGCAGGTTTCACTGGAACTCGTTGTGCATATACTGTCGTACCCAAATCATGTATGGTGTACGACAAAAAAGGCTCGCCACATTCGCTGCATAATCTCTGGAACAGACGGCATACAACAAAATTCAATGGAGTTTCATATCCTGTTCAGAGAGCCGCAGAAGCAATTTACATTGGAGATGGCCCGCGACAAGTGAATGAACTAATCGGATACTATTTAACAAACGCAAAATTAATCAGAGAGCGTTTAACTGCACTTGGATATACCTGTACCGGGGGAGAAAATTCACCTTACATCTGGTTTAATACCAAAATGGATTCATGGGATTTCTTTGATCTCCTGCTAAAAAAAGCTAATGTAGTTTGTACTCCAGGCTCAGGCTTTGGTAAATGCGGAAACGGATACATTCGTATAAGTGCTTTTAATATGCGTGATAAAGTTGAAAAAGCACTTGACCGAATTTCATCAGCTTTGAAATAACATCACAAATTATTGACAATAATCAATACCTTATCCAGATTAGTCAATTCGAACAATCTGGTAAGGTATGAATCTTTGTTGTGATTTCTATTTACAATTATCAGCTCACGTTTCTCTTTTTGCATCAACGTATGATAATAAACAAGCGTCCCTAGTCCATGACTATCAATGAAAGATGCATTGCTCACATCAAGATATACTTTCTCTATATCTTTCTTATAAAATTGATCAATTTTCTTTTGAAGTTTTTTAACATCCGCATCGATAATTTTTCCTACAAGTTCAATGATAGGCGAATTATCTTTCATTTTGATATTTACTTCAAGTTCTTTGCTTTCGGTACTCATAATTACTCCTGTTAGAATGCATTAAAGTGCAAACATTCTAATCTTATCCTTTGGATAAAAGAAAGTCAATGTAGATTAATAATACTTGGTTCCTACGTTAGAAGAGTGAATTCAAGAATCCATTTGAAATGCATCTCCAAATTAGTTTAATAAAGATAAAAACAACTAAATCTTTATTAAGGGAAATATTCAGAATGGGGAATTTTAAAAATTGGACTTTTGCGGATCAATTTTTTTTATTGGAATCGACACTCATAAGGCAAACTGGAAAGTAACGATCTGTGCTATTAATTACGATAAATGGGCTCAAATCCAAAAGGATTACATTCATATTTAGCCAAAATATACATAAGATTTACGAATACGATCTGTCTGGTTATAACCAAGAATGTGTATTAGGTGCGATTGATATTACTCAAAAAGTTTACAATGAAAATAGAGTAGTTTTACTTAAATTTCAAACCTTGAGGATTGTAATTCCATGTCGACGACCGTTATAGTTTATTTGCGGGTAAGATGTCTTTTCATTTCCCCAGAGATGAGTTTGTAATCTATTGACATTAAATAATTGATCTCTGGGGGGATTATCCTCGGGAACTGGCATAGATATTGTAATATCAATATCCAAAACACTCTCCTTAACAAAACCGTAGGAGGACCCCCATGGCCACAAAACCCCGAGTTATAGCTCCCAACCAATACTACCAGATCACCTCTGTCGGAAACACCGATTATCATATCCTCGGTACCGCTATCTTGAAACTCTTTTTTCTCTGCCAGCTCGCCATTTATCTTAAAAAATACGAGCTTACCTGTATCTCCTGGTCTCTTATGGATAACCATTATCACCTGGTTGTTAAAGCCGGTTCCAATCCTGCTCTATCCCTTTTTATGCAAACACTCAATTCTGTTTTTGCTAAAAATTATAACAAAATGCACAACACCTTCGGATCGGTTTTCGCAAAACGGTTCTCATCTATTGTAGTTCAGGAAGGAGATAACTTAAAAGAGATTATCCGTCATGTTCATTTAAATCCGGTCCGTAGTGGAGATTGCACAATTGAAAATTTGGATAGTTACAAGTGGTGTGGGCATAGTGAAATAGTTAATGATAAAACTGACAGTATTATTGATAGAGCTGATGTCCTCAATCTTTTCTGTGGATCAGATCAGATTACCGAATACAAGACATATATTGCTACACCCTGCAAAGAGATCCCTGATTCTGTCAGACTAATGCAGAAATCAAATAAAGGAAGCCTTGACTTCCATAATTCGAACTTTTTTGTAATTGGTGATGCCGAATTCGCTAAGGAGGTATTTAAGCAGGATCGGATCCGCAAAGCGAGAATTGCGCAATATTTGAGGGAAAATCTCACGATTGAGAATGTAGTCGATAAGATAAACATAGGTATACAATTTACGGCTGAAAATATAAGGATGCGTGGAAGGTTAAATGAACAATCCACATTCAGGCAGCTTTTTGCGTTATACGCTCATTGCTACTATGAGTTCCGCTGTACTCAAATCGCTCAGTATTTGAATATCACTCCATCCGCGGTATCCATGATGATTTCAAGGTGCTATAGAATAACTGACCTGAACCTCATTAAAGAGTTCATCGGTTGATAGTCTATTTTTCAGGTGATATTATTAAGAGAGCGGATGAAGATTGATTCTTTAATATAGAACTTATTCTCAAATGAAGTAATCTGACTTGCTCTATAGATATTGTTATAGGTTTTAGTTGAAAAACTCCCCATAGAAATGTAAATAATCGTTTATGTGAAAAGAATAGTTGGAAAAAAAGCGGTTTCGGGTAAGCAATGAAAAAATTCCGAATCAGTCTGCTGATTCTTCCCGGTAATCTTTTTATTATCGTTCTCCATGCCCCAAGGGTAAATTAATAACATATTTACATTTAATAATTTACCTCTGGGATCAGGAAAATTACTTGAATTCATCGATAATCCTTTACCATTTCCTTAAAAATGGTAAAAATGTCCTATGAAATTTATTACCGAATATTAAAACTCAAATAAGTGAAGAATATTTGCCGTATCTCTTATAGTTTTTTACAATTCTCCCAAAAATCTTTTCTTTTTTCCGACGCTCAGCTATTGTTGATTCAAAATAAGCCCTCTCTTTTTCCATTTTCAAGTATCCTTCGTAAGAACTCCTGTCTATTTCTCCCTTTTCAATAGCTTCGAGTACTGCACATCCAGTCTCATTAATATGTGTACAGTCCCTGAATTTACAATTTAGTGAATAATGAACTATCTTATCGAATGTAGACTCCAATCCATTATCTGTATCTACTATTCCAACTTCTCTGATCCCTGGATTGTCAATAAGAATCCCTCCATTATCCAGTACAATCAGTTCTCTATGGCTTGTAATATGTCTGCCTTTGTTTGTACTTCTGCTTATTGCATCTGTTCTCATAACGGTTCTTCCGGAAAGATTGTTCAACAGAGTCGATTTTCCAACCCCCGAGGAACCAAGCATGCAATAGGTCCTCCCCTTTTCAATAAGTTTTTTAAGATCATCATACCCACTTTGCGTTTCATTACTGATTGCAATAACCGGTACATTTTCAATCCGTTTATTTATGCAATCAATGATTTCGGTAATCTTCTGATCGCTTATCAGATCTGATTTTGTCAACACACATATTGGCTTTACTTTTGATGAATAACAGATCGTCAGATATCTTTCAAGCCTGTTTATATTGAAATCCCTGTCTACAGCCTGAATCAAAAAAGCATAATCAATATTAGTCGCAATTATTTGTATTTCTCCAAATTGACCCACCGCCTGCCTTGAGATAGTTGAAAATCTAGGAAATACCTTATGAATGATAGAAAAATCTGAATCATAAATTATTAAGGCCACCCAATCGCCAACAGCTGGAAAATCCTCACGGTTTTTAGCCGTAAATCGCAAATTTCCGGTTATTTCAGCTTCTAATTCACCATCTTCTGTCTTTACAATATATCTCTCTTTATGTTCCGAAATGACCCTGCCAATCCCATATTCTTTGAGATTATTTTCTATTCTAAACGTTTCGATTTGTTCATTATACCCAAGGTCTTCTAATTTCATTTTAGTTCCTTCATTAATCGGAGCTTTTAGCATAAACAAGCGATTCTAAAATTTATCAAATCTTTTGTAAAATAAAGAATACATAACCATAGCTTTTTGAATATTTCCTGAACATCTCAGCCTCCATCTCGCATTCAGCATAGACCGCTTCAGCTTCAGCCACATTCGCGTTTTTAATCTTCAGCTCTTTTATTTGTTCAAGCATTGGAGTGTAGTAATCATCCCACCATGCGCTGTCGGGCAGATTAAAGCTCTCAATTACTCTATAACCGTTTTCAATCGCTATTTGGCATATTTCCCCCGCAGTTCTGATATCTGGATATACTTTATCAAAATAAGCTTTTATTTCAATTGGTGGTTCATTAACGAACCAGCACATCTCTGTGAATGCCAGGTAGCCATCTGTTTTTAGAAAATTTCTAAAATTCTTCAAACCACGTTCAAGTCCAATGATAAAAATTGAACCTTCAGACCAAAGCAGATCAAAGCTTTCTTCATCAAAAGGCATATCGATCATGGACATTTCGTGCGTTTGGATTTGCAGACCCTTCTTTGCTGCATTTTTGGCTAAAAGATCCAGCACGGGCTTATGGTTATCAATTGCCAAAATTTTCGTCTTTAGTTCTTCAGCAAGGATCAGTGTCTGCACACCATTTCCGCATCCGATATCCAAGACATTAGGCTTTACTGGTAGATCCTTCAGAAAACCAAGTGCTTTAAGCGTTGCTTCTCGGCAACCCGGGCCTTGGCGTGGTAGCTTTTCGAATAATTCAAAAAAGTATTTCATTTTCATTTTGTTGTCCTCCATGTTTTTAGTCAGTAATCTTACCTGAATAGCTTCCTTTTCGGTAAGTCCCAAACTCAGTAGAAAGTCATGATGCGCACCGGGTGCCTTGCGTTCGAATTCAGTATGCCAGCGCTTGAGAGCATCATCATCGAGACCGCAGGCTTTTTGTAAATTCAACCACAAATCTTTATCCAGACCTGAAGCATCACAACCTGCTGCCATAGTTTTAAGAATACCGGCAATAAGCCGCTGTTGTGATTTGAGCTCCGCGATTTCACGACCGATTTCGCGCATTCTCTTCTCCATAATTGAACTGTTGTCAGTGGAGTTTTCCAATAAGCATGCAATTTCCGATAGGCTTAAGCCCGTTTCCCGAAAAAAGCAGATACGTTCGAGTCTGGTCAGATCCTCTTGTGTATACAACCGATAGTCGGCCTGAGTTCGATAGCTTGGGCGTAAAAGCCCGATATGATCATAATAAAGCAGAGTCGAGCGTGAGAGGCCAAAACGCTGTCCAAGTTCAGTAATGCGATAAGTTTTCATATACTCAAATATAAACTATGAAGTTATAATCGGGTCAAGATGCAATCGTTTATTGACTGTGCCAGAGTCAAAGATTGTCTTTTATTCAAATAATCCATAATTTTCGGGTAGAAATTGGCAATTATCTACGTATTTTTACTCATAGAAAATTTAATTGCATTAGGATAAAATATGTTTTTTGGAAATTTGACTTGAGTTAAAAGGCTTTCTACCCCTTTTTTCATCAGGTATATTAATTGAGTTTATTTACTACATATTCTGAAAAAGCGTGCAAATCGATCTTTTAAGGATTATCAACAAAGGTGATAAAAGCACTATTCAAACAGGAGATAGTACATGAACATTATTTTAAATATTCTGTTAATGTCAGTGATAATCTACCTAATTGACAAGGTATTGCCTGCAGTGCATATTAAAAATTTTGCAACCGCTATTGGTGTGGCAATTATTTATAGTCTGCTCAATTTTTTCCTTGGGTGGTTTTTTACCCTTCTAACTTTTCCGCTTATTTTTTTAACGTTAGGGTTATTTAAATTTGTTATAAATGCTTTTTTCTTATGGTTAACTGATAAATTCATTGATGGGTTTAAAATTGATGGATTCGGATGGACTTTAGTTACTGCTTTTTTAATAGCACTGGGAAGTTCATTGACTCACCGAATTTTTGGTTTTTAGATAATTGTTACAATGAATTCAGTTTTTAGATAATTGTTACAATGAATTCAGTTTTTAGATAATTGTTGCAATGAATTCATAACCTTTCAGTATTAGAATGACCTGGACATTTTGCTTTCATATATTATTTTACAAAAACGAAAATTTGCTGATGTTATGCGTTGCTTTTTAGCTGGATATGCAATATTGATTCTTGTAATAATGAGGCCAGTTTAAGCATCGTAAGAATTGAAAACAAGCAAGAGATCTTTTTTTCTTGTCAGAAGAAAATGTTCATTTATATGCAGATTTTGTTTTAAAAGAATTGAAAACTGACAATGAAATCATTGCTTAAGTTTAAGAAAACAGCCAAGATAGATCAAATCTTCTAATGTGTTGTATCAAAATCATTAGCAGGGTTTTATTTTAACAGTAAGAACATAAAAAAGATATTAGGATTGCTGCAAGATGAATATCTATTATCAAAAAGCGAGGTACTCACATGCCAGAGGTAATACATCATGCGCTAGTATTGAATCTTCATCAACCATCTGGAAATTTAGAGTTTCTATTAAATAATAATGAATGGGAAGCAAAAGAGATATTATGGGCTTTAGATAGAATTCCTCGAACACTATGGGAGTATGAGGAGACAGCCAGAGTTCATTTGTCATTTTCAGGGACATTGCTTGAAACATTATCGAATCCAGATTTTCAGAATCGGGTTTATGGAATAGTTAAGTGTGGTGATTTATTGTGGCATTTTCAGAATACCCGTATTTTCGAGTTGTTGGGAACTGCTTTTTATCACCCTGTAATTCCACTTATCCCCGAAGATGATTGGCAGGAACACTGTACAAGATGGCTTGGAATCGGAAAGCACCTGTTTTGGCGTAATAAATTTCCTGGTTTCTGGCCACCTGAAATGGGATTCTGTATGGAAATGATTCCAATGTTGAAGGAGCTGGGATACAGATATGTTATGGTTGATAGCAATAATGTAGAACCACTTGAATCAATGCGCTGGGAAGAGCTGCGTTATCAGCCACATATTGCAAGGTATGGGAATGCTGAAATCATTGTGATTGTAAGGGATCGTGAGCTTTCAGATGCACAAGAATCAGGAATGGAATGGTCATGGTTTTCCAAAGAAGTAAATGATAGAGTCAAATGGTGTGATTTTCCTCCTCTGGTTACGACAATAACTGATGGAGATAATGGTGGATGGTTTCGAAACACATCAGGAAATGGGAATTTCTGGGAATTTTTTTACAAAGAGTTCCTGAATAATGTTAAATCAAACACCACTAATCTCAGGCCATCTTTTATCACCGACTATCTCAACAATTACGGAGCACGGGGTTATGTAAATGTTACTACTGCTGCGTGGAATACCGGTTGGCACAATGGGAAAGAATTTGTTCAATGGACTGGTTCACTTGCGCAAAAAGAAGCATTAAAGGAAGTCTCCAGGATCAGCGCAAAATTTCATTCACTTGTTCGTATGACATCTATGCATTCAAATGAGTTCAATGATCAGCTCAATGAAGCTCGTTGGCATTTGCTTCGCTCTCAAACAAGTTGTAACTTCTTTTGGGGAGAAGCATGGGTATATAAATGCCAGGAGGATTTAAATATCGTTGAACAAATTTTAAATAATATTGAATCATCTTTAATTAAAAGTGCAGTTTAAGTTCTGTTATCATTCGAATTAAAGGCAGTAGAATCACTTGCAAAGAAATTTCAGTTAACGTATAATCATTTTTTTCTAAAACATTTGCTAACATTATCAAACCGAGTAAAGAAATGTTTATAGTACATATTGCTTCTGAATGTGCACCGGTAATAAAAGCTGGCGGTCTCGGAGATGTTGTCTTTGGACTTTCTCGAGAGCTTGAGATTCGTGGAAATCATGTTGAGATTATCCTCCCAAAATACGATTGTATGCGCTACGATAAAATCTGGGGGCTTAACAGTAACCTATCAGGATCTGTAGGTTCCGTGGTATGGCGGTGCTATTCATTGTACAGTCTGGTTTGGTTTCGTAAACGATAGAAAATGTTTCTTTATCGAACCTCATTCCCAGGATAATTTTTTTAATCGACATACAGTTTATGGTTGTCATGATGATGTAACTCGATTCGTTTTCTTTTCAAAAGCAGCATTGGAATTTTTGCTGGTTACTGGAAAACGTCCGGATATTATTCATTGTCATGATTGGCAAACTGCTATCGTACCCGTTCTGCTTGCAGAGGTTTATAAATTTCATGGTATGGAAAATCAGCGTGTTTGCTTTACTATTCACAATTTTAAACACCAGGGTGTCACAGGTGGTGAAATTCTAAAAGCCACTGGCCTGCACCGCCCTGAATATTATTTTCGCTATGAACAACTTAGAGATAACTTTAATCAACATGCATTAAATCTTATGAAAGGTGGAATTGTCTATTCCAATTTTGTAACAACAGTTTCACCTCATCACGCGCATGAGGCCCGTAATTCTGATCAAAGCTTTGGTTTGCGTAGATACTCTGAACACTTTTCATTCTAAATTCGGTGGAATACTTAATGGTATTGATTATGAAACATGGAATCCAGAAATCGATCACTTTATTCCAGTCAAGTATGGCATTAGTAATCTTGAAGATAAATACCGCAACAAAGAGAATTTACGGGAACGATTCTGGTTACGTAAAGAATACAAACCCATAATCGCCTATGTTGGTCGACTTGATGCACAAAAGGGTGTTCATCTCATTACCCATGCTATACATCATTCACTCAGACTTAGGTGCACAGTTTGTTCTCCTTGGAGTTGCATCAAATAACGAAATCAACAATCACTTTTGGCATCAAAAAAGGATGCTCAATGATAATCAGGATTGTCACTTGGAGCTTGGTTTCAATGAGGAGCTATCGCATTTGATCTATGCAGGTGCAGATATGGTTGTAGTTCCAAGTCTTATTTGAACCTTGTGGATTAGCGCAAATGATCGCTTTAAAATATGGTACAGTCCCAATAGTACGTTCTGTTGGTGGACTCGCCGACACCGTTTTTGACAAAGATTATACACAAATAGAATGGGAAAAACGAAACGGTTTCGCTTTTAACCAGCCGGACAATTCAGGAATTGAGTCAGCCTTAAATCGAGCGATTGGATTATGGTATTCTTATCCTGATGATTTCCGTTCACTGATTACCCATGGCATGAAATACGATTTCTCATGGAACAATCCTGGGCATCACTACTTGAATATTTACGAATATATTCGTGTAAAATAAAAAATAAGGGGAAGAATGAAATGAAAGATTCATCAGAACACAGTTCCACAAAACCCGACACTTCTAAAATTTCAAGTAAGCTTCCTACAGGGCCGATACCTGAGTATATTGATGATCTGCCAAATATTTCCGGATCTGAAGAACAGATTGAGGCTCTAATGGAGCGGAGTAATAATAAAACTCTCTTCATGAATGAATCAGGGATTAACTTTTCTGGCCTAAAGAGCGCATGCGCAATTGCTCTCCATATGCATCAGCCGCTCATTCCTGCTGGAGGTGGTGATTTGAGAACTGCAGCTATTGTCAGCAATCTCAAATATATGATGGACAATCAGGGAATCGGCGATAATCATAATGCGTCTGTATTTCACTGGTGCTATAAAAGAATGGGTGAGTTTATTCCCCAGTTATTTAATGAGGGAAAACAACCAAGAGTTATGCTGGAATATTCGGGTACTCTTTTTCATGGGCTCCGCAATATGGGACTTCATGATGTTTTTGACAATTTGAAGCGAGTTACCTTAGATCCATTCATGCGAAAATCAGTTGAGTGGTTAGGATGTCCATGGGGCCATGCGGTTGCACCATCAACCCCTTATCAGGACTATAGACTTCATGTTAAAGCCTGGCAGAACCATTTTGCAGCTATTTTCGGATGGGAAGCACTTGAACGTGTGAGAGGCTTTTCACCTTCAGAAATGGCTTTACCAAATCATCCTGATATCGCATACGAATTTGTAAAGACACTTAAAGATTGCGGTTTTCAGTGGGTCCTCGTGCAGGAGCATTCAATTGAACGTCCTGAGAATGGCCAAGGTCCTGAAAGAAAACATTTACCACATCGGTTGGTCTGTAAAAATTCTGAAGGTAAAGAGGTAAGCATAATCGCCATTATTAAAACTCAAGGAAGTGATACAAAACTAGTTGCTCAAATGCAGCCGTACTATGAAGCGAAATCACTTTCTAGATGGGATCTCGCTGGTAAACAGATCCCCCCTTTAGTCACTCAAATTGCAGATGGTGAAAATGGAGGAGTTATGATGAATGAATTTCCTTCAAAATATATGGAGGTGATTCGTGAATCCAGCGGTAGTGAAACAGCTGTTATGAATGTTTCAGAATATCTCGAATTTTTATTCTCTACAGGAATTAAAGAAAAAGATCTTCCGGTTGTCCAGCCAATTTTACAACACCGGATTTGGGAGAGATTTACTCCAGGGCAAGGCAGTGAGAAAATGGCACAAGTAATCTCGGAGATTCAAAAGAGTGATCATCGTTTTAATATGGATGGAGGCAGCTGGACAAATAATATTTCATGGGTAAAAGGCTATGAAAATGTCCTTGATCCAATGCAAAAGTTAAGTTCACTATTTAGTGAAAAAGTTCTTAAAGCAAAGATTCCTTCCAGTGATACCCGATACCGAAATGCTTTATTTCATCTTCTTACATCTCAAACCAGTTGTTATAGATACTGGGGGCAGGGTCTGTGGACTGATTATGCAATAGAGATTTGCAGAAGAGGATCCGATATCATAAACTATGATTTATAAAAAAGTATTTCGACCTGACCAGGTCGAAATACTTTTTACATTCAGATTATATATTCATTTACTTATTATTTAGCGAAAGCATTTAACAAATCTAAATCATTTAATGATTCAAGTTGCAAGGTTGCTTTACTCAAATCAAGGTGTTTTGTTATACTACAGCCGATTGCGATACATTTAAGACCAGCACAAATTGCGGAATGAATGCCTAAAGGAGAATCCTCAATTGCCAATGCTTCTTCAGGTAAACAGCCTAATCGTTTTACTGCTGTAAGATATGGCACCGGTGAAGGTTTATGTTCTGATGTATCTTCGCGGCAAACAAGGGTCTTAAATTTATCGTAAATTGATAACCTTCTCAGATGTCCTTCAACCCATGAACGTGAAGAGCTCGATGCAATAGCGATAGTAATATTCAATTTTTCTGCTTCATCTATTGTCCTTACTACCCCGGGAAGAGCGGGTATATTCGAAACAAATTCCAATTCATACTCCTTAGCTCTTCTTTGCAAATCATCGCATGGCAATTGAAAACCTGTTAACTTTTGAAGTATCTCAAAAGGATCAGCTGCATAGTGAGCACGCCCGATATTCTTTATCCATTCATCTATAGGTAATTGTTTTTCATACAATGAAAAGACTTTTTGCCAGGCATCGTATCTTGCTTTTTCTGAATCTATTATAACACCATCAAAATCGAATATTATGGCTTTAATCAAAATTTTCTCTCATTCACAGATACATTGTATTTGTCATTTTAAAAGAGTTAATGCGAATCTAAAAGATAGCGCGTATAATTAAAAAAATGAATTTTATCAGCAAAGAAAATACTAATTGCGGTATTTATGTGATAATTGATTTTACAATAAATAATTGATGATTCAGAGTGTAGAGGTTCCAAAAAAATTATGAGTTTTTATTTATTTATTCACTTCAGATTCGATTATTTTTTCGATATCCTTTGACTTTGTTTTTTTAAGTTTTTTCAAATAAGATACAGTTGCTTTCAAATCGGAATTTTTCTTCACGTATAGTTTTGTAAACAAATCAAGATTCATTGAATACGTCATTCTCACAGCCAGAAATGCATTATTGATTTTAGCTTTCTCAATTCTTTTATAATGTTGTGTTTTGAATAAGGAGTCGTAATTTCTGGATATGTATTCCTTGTAAGCATTTATGATTTTTTCTTTTTCAGCGAGTTTTTTTTCTTTTGAATATTCTTTTGAATCATAAACATATTTCAGATCCTGGTATAAATTGCGTAATGATGAAACGTAAGTGTCATGATCTGCTTGTGATAAAAAAATATTTTTGTACTGTTCTGAATTCTCACCGTATTTTGATTTTATAAAATTAATTGCTCCTTGAGTTCCGACAAAGGAAGCAGCTTCCTCATTGAATCTTATTTGATTTTTAATAAAGATAGTCGCATGAGTCTGTTCGTGAATTATTAGAGATGCCAATCCGTAAATTGAGTAACTTTGCATAAAGCTAAAAATGGGATCAGAGAGTATTCCGAGTGTGCTAAATGCATCCACTTCATCAATATTGACATCTTTTTCTTTCTCTGATAATTTGCGAGCTTCACGTTCGGCATCTTTCTTTTCAAAAAAACCTTTGTATGGAACACACCCGAATAAAGGAAAGCACCACTGATATTGGTTAAAACTGGTTTTGTCACATGCGCTCAGTACATTTACCAGATAATCGCGATCAATTTTCACATATTTAGAGTAATTTTTATTTTTTTTCAGACCAACGCTATCGATAGCATATTGACGGATTTCTTTTACTGTTTGTAAAAAATAGACTAACTTAACATTATCTGATGAATCTTTTAGCATAGAGTCAATATCTACGGCTTTTCTGTCATAATCTATTATGTATATCCCCTGTTTTAACAAATAGCAGTTAAGACTTGATGCAGCTATTGCTGCTATAAGCAGAATTATTTTGCTTCTAATACACCAATGATTCATAACAATTACACCGTGCTTGCATCTTACCTGGATACATAACTAAAAAATTTCGCCTTGAATGAAAAAAATAATTTCTCGACGGGCATTGTTTTTATTAAAATTGTTTAATACTTTGAAAAAAATGTGGAAGGGAGAGGACGTGGTACATTATTATTGATGTAAACTTTTCGTGATCTGTTTTTCATATCTGCAACCAAAAACCGACCCGAATTCTGCTAATTTCATTTTTATAATGTCAGGATCATTCCTGTTCATAGTAAGAAATCGATTAATTTCCTCTCTTCTGAAATATAATTTCTTTTGAATACCAAAAATGTGAGCGCGAACTAGATGGACCAATGAGGTTTGTGGAATAGCGCGTTGCCATAAATCAGAGGTTGTAAGAGCTTCGCTAAGTTTTTTTTCCTTGCATAAGTAATATACTTTAATCATCCATTCCGTTGTGTTGCAAGTTCTGTTAACACCATTGATTTTATTATACAAAAGAGAAATATCGGTAGTAATTTTCCCGGTTTCATAGTGTCTGATCAAACGATGTAAACCCAGTATATTGTCAGGATCACGTTGTAATAGTTCATGCAGGCAATTTTCTAATTCGTTCAGCATTTTTTTGTACTTATATATATCAGCGAGCAACAAATAAGAATAATAATTACCGGGTGCAAGACAGATCTCTTGTTTCAGGCAACGAATAGCGCAGTCGTATTTGCCGAGTTTCTCATATGAAACAGCCAAATTATGATATGGTACAGGATATTGATCATCAACGACTATCGATCTTGTAAACCAGGTAATACTTTCATCAAATTTACCTGCAAACTGAAACATTTGTCCTACAAGTAAATAAACATCTGCTAAATTTCTGCTATTCTCCTCATTTTTATTCTCAAGACTTTCGAAAAAATCTGAAATAGTTGTCAATAATTTCATTGCTTCGTACAAGTGCCCGTTTTCACACATCTCATACGCTTTTATTTCAATAATTTCCGCAGCATCATCGTAGGGAGTATTGCAACTACTAACATCTTTACATATTTCTTCTAAGTTCCGATTATCGATTTTCGGAACTTTATCAAAGATTTTTAGATTCTTAAAAGATATTGAACCTGAAAGAGCCATAATACTCCCTGATGTATTATCTATCCCAATCTAAATCGGCTGTAAAGATTATCAATAGAATCCCAAAGGTTTCTAATTTGATGATACTTTCATCAAATGATAAACGTCAAGATTTTAATACTATTTTTTGTCTGATCTGGTCTTTGAAGGATTAAGAATAAGGTTATTGACAGAAGATCCACTTGAGGTGCTGATTACAGCAGGATTTTTAACTATTCTTGACATATTTTTGAGATTTTGATTTGATTCTTTTGAAAATAAAACCCAATTATTTATCTTCGTAAGTACCTTTTGGAAGGTCTTTTATCATCATTCGATAACCGCAATCGATACTTTTAGGATTACGAGCTGAAGGTCTTCGGAAAACAAAACCACTTGCTTTCGTATAGTTATTGTTAATTTTTGCAGAAAGTATCCATCCATATCCGATTTTTTTGTTGGAAACAGTCATATATTCATTATTTGGGTTGAAGGGTATAAGTGTATCTATTTTGCTGCCATTTTGCATTCTCTCAGAAAAACCTTTTTCAGGAATTGCAAATGAAAATTTTTCATTCATTTTTACAACAGGGCACATTTCTATATAGGCTTTACTAAAAAAACTTCTAAACCTAATAGGTACATGTACATTAACCGGAACTTTAACCATCTGAGGATAACATATCTGATTAACATAGGCATGGCTTCCTTTAATACCTAGTCCTAAGTTCAAATGGAAATTTCCACCACGGATTAACCTTACCGGTCCTGTTTTGTATTTTTTAACAATACAGATCAAATTATTTTCATTGTAATGAATAGGTATCAATCCCCACAATGCTCTTAGATAAATTGTAACTGATAACTCATTAGTTAAATGTAAATAATTTCCTTTTTCTTCATCGAAAATTCCTGCCTTCGTAAAGTGAAACCGATTCATTCCGAATTGAGCGTAATAATAAGGTGTCTTTACGAACTGTTTTTCATGATCATATTCAATGTATCGTTTGGCAGATAATTTGACATCAGGGTCACAAGATACAAAGATAATTCGAACAATTTGATCTTGAATAATTTTTATAGGATAGAAAGTAAACTCATTTTTTTCTGATAAAATGCTACCATTTATATTGTTAGTACAATCTTCTGATAAGAAAACGATCTCATCCTGATAATCTAAGAAGCCATTTGATGAATCGCTATTTGGTTCTTCACCCTGAGGACAGATATAATTTCCATTTGCAGTAATCTCGTCAATTTGAAAGGGGATCGGTTCATAATTAGAATTACATAATCGAATTGAACTAATCGGTTTCCCACACAATTCTTTTATCATTTCGCCTTTTAGGACGATTGGTTCAGCAAACACTTTTAAATGAAAGAAAGTCAATATACTAATTAGTATCAGATTTTTTATTCTCATTACGAGAAAATACATTCTTTCACAAGTATTTAATATATACTAAAGATACCTTGCACGTTGCCTGGTAATTTTTCTAATTTTATTATTATGAATGATAAACTATTTGGATATTTTATTATTTCGCTATTATTACTCCTTATTCTGATCCCGACTGGATTAGTGATAAAGGAACACCTGACCCCTTCAGAAATTTACACAATAGAATTTGACAAGGTAAACAGCATCTCTTTTTTAAATATTCAGGATCCTGTGAGAATACATGGCGTTCAGGTTGGTGTTGTCAAAGAAATCGATAATACTAATAATAATAAGACACTCGTAAAAATTTCTTCAAAGCCTCTTATATTCTATGGGGATTATTTTATAACTGCCCACTTAAAAGGCCTGATGGGAGAACGATATATAAATATCAATCCTGGGAATGAAGGCTCGAAAAAAATTGAAAAAGGGACCATTCTTAAAGGAACATTTTTTATCGGTGTTACAGAGATTTTATCTTATGTCAGCAGATTTAAATCGGTTCTGGAAAAATTAAATCAATTCGTCCTTACGATGAAAGATGGTAATTCCGAGCAAAATTCATTTGTTAAGGATTTTGCGACTTTTACAAATAAAGTAGATACGCTCTCGATTAAACTGACCGCCATTTCCAAAACTCTTGACCTTTCGATTTTTAAGGAGCGGGATACAATTGAAAACATCATCCAGCAAGCATCTCAAATTGTGGATTCTCTATCAATTGCCATTCCTAATTTGGAATCCGACATACAGAACGTACTAAAATCAAGCAATAATTTTCTCAGACAAATAGATACCGCATTGAACAAAGCAGATTCAATTATTACGAATATTGAAAATGTAAACTCACCATTATGGAGCGATGAGTTGCGAAAAGTTCAAAACGATCTGAAAAATTTGCGTTCTATTCTTAATGAGTTAAATGAAGATGGCCTTAAACTGCCGATTAAAATAAGGTAATGACAAGTGAGATGTATCACCTCATTTGTCATTTAAATATTCACTTATACATTAGTTGATAAATTTTCATTTTCAGAGGAATTGTTTCCTTCACCTGCCCATTTATCAAGTTTTTCCATTATTAGATCATGTGTGTTTTTTGTCAGATTTGATGCAGCTTTAGGAAATTCTCCCCCCCATACCTGTTTGGCCTGATCGAATCCCTTTTCTATAGCTTCTTTAATTTTACTAAGAAATTCTCCTTTATCCCCTTTGAATGAACCAAAAAAAGAGGTTGCAAAATCGACAATTCTTTGGGATGTGTTCTCGGCATTCCAATACTCTGGAATATTTGAAGATGTATCAACATTATTTACATTTTCATCATCGATATTTTTAATTCCTGCATCTTTAAGAAAATTTTTAACTATTTCCTTACTCATTTTTCGAAGCTCATCTTTAACAAGCGTTTTCAGCTTATTGAAATCATCTTTTGAGCCTTTTGCACTAATTTCTATTGAATTTTTCTGATATTCAATTGATTCAAAACTGAAGGATACTTTATCACCATCTTTTGAGGTAAATTCTAATGCATATTTCTGAGCGCTATATTCCTCATATACTATGGATTCTTTAAGTCCATTTTGTGATTTCGCTGGAGACCCGATTTTTTCCCGATCTGTTTGTGAACTTTTATAATCCGGATAATACGGGGAAGATTTAAAGTCTGGTGAAAAAAAAGCTGCTCCTTGCAATGCCATATACCCCTCCTTGGAAATCATGTTTGATTATTACAGATTTCGGCATTTCAGAAAAAAATCTTTAGCCATTTTGCCTTTTTAGAAAAATTATTTCAAAACAAATAAAGTGATTTTTTAACTATTTATAATCTATCGTCAATTTTTTTCGAATTAATAAACATCGTTGGTCGATTTTCCCATTTGTAATCTCTTTTTTAATTTTATTCGAATTTTTCCTTTGAGTTTTTAACCAGGAATATTATATTGAAATCACGATAAACGCATATGTTTTAAGTGTGGATAACTCAATGTGGATAAGTGGTGGAAAAGAATGTTAATAACAAGTGGATTACCAGTCTGTTATAATTAATTCCAAACGAGTTGTCAACATGCACAACACTATGAAATAACAACAACTTATACACACAACGCAATCTTTTTAGAATACGCAGATTTCATTGAAAACTACCATCACACATATTTCGCGCCTTGTCAATTCAAGGGAATGTTGATAACATGTTAGCAAATAATCTATCTCATGATTTCACAACAACTTCTCCATGGCAAAATTGCCTTAAGAGAATTCAGGAAAAAGTCGGACCTTCAAGTTATGAAACCTGGTTCAGAACAACCGAGCTTTCAATTACATGCTGATGGGACCGCAAAGATTCTTGTTCCTAATCAGTTTTTCGCTGATTTCATTGAAGAACATTTCGCATCACTTATTAAAGAAGTACTTACTGATGAGTGTATTCAATTCAGTACACATATCTTTTATACCTACACAAAAAGATTGGAAAATAGTTCAACCACTTTCAGAAGAGATTGCCGAAGCACAGATCAAAGAAGATACCTCACACGGTTGAAGCAAAAGAACAATTTCATACAAATTACACCTTCGATAAATTCGTTGTCGGTGACAACAATCGAATGGCTCATGCCGCATCACTAGCTGTTGCTGAAGCTCCAGGGAAAACATCTTTTAATCCTCTTATTATATATGGTGGTACCGGATTAGGAAAAACTCACCTTCTTACAGTCTATTGGTCATTTTGCTCAAACAGAAGGAACCGCAGACCATGTTTTTTATATGACCAGTGAAGAATTTACCAACCAGTATATTAATTATGTAGTACACAAAAAAGATTCTACCTCTTTTTATAAAAAGTTCAGCAGATGTTGATCTTTTGTTGATCGATGATATTCAGTTTTTCAGTGGCAAACCTGGAACTCAAAAAGAATTTTTCCGCATTTTTAATAAACTTCTGACTCGAAAACAAACAGATTGTCCTATCATCTGATCGTCAACCAGACAAAATTCCTGATATGATGGATCATATAATCAATCAGATTTATGGGTGGTTTAACAACTGATATACAGCCGCCTAATCTAGAAACCCGAATGGCTATTCTTCGAAAAAAAGCTGAAATTGATGGATTGTTTCTTATCTGATGAGGTTGTCCAGTTTATCGCCGGAAATATTACCTCTAATATTCGTGAACTTGAAGGAACTTTAATAAAACTGATCGCTTCAGCGTCATTTACCGGTCGAGATATTACCATCGATGTTGCAAAGGAATTATGTGGTGATGCTATTTCCCGAAAAGAAGAACGAGTATCAGTTAAATTTATTCAGGAAAAGGTTGCTGAGGCATTTGGTATAACCGCAAATCAATTATCAGCTCATACAAGAAAAAGAGAAGTGGCTCTTCCCCGTTCAGTTGCAATGTATCTTTGTAAAAAATGGACCCGTCAATCACTCCGTACAATTGGCCTTGACTTTGGTGGAAGAGACTATTCAACAGTGATCCATTCTTTCAAAAAAATTGAACAGGATATCTGTAAAGATGAATCTTTAAATCAGAAGATAAAAGTAATCGAAGATATTATTAAGCTCATTGCTTAAAAATTCTTATACTTAAAAGATTCTATAGCAGACTCTATTGAGTCATAAATATCAATTTTTTTGACCAGATTGGTGATTTCTAAAAGATTTCGAACCAATCTATTTACAACAGCAATTTTGAGATCTCCTTGTAAATTGGTAAGTCTTCCCTTTACATCAATAAGTACTGCCAGGCAGAGACTGCTGATGTATTCAGTATTTCCCATATTCAGGATTACATTAACTTTTCCATCATTGATTAATTCAAAAATTCGGTTCTTGAAAAAGCCAACATTTTCCTGTAATATATTTCCTTCAAGAACCAGCTCCACTATATCATCGTGTTCAATCAGATGTATATTCATATTATTCCATCACCTTGTTTGATCGAGGGGCGATTTTTCCAATTTCAATTAATTCCAGAAAAACATTAACAATTTCGGGAGCAAATTGGGTCCCGCTTGCTTTTCTAATTTCATCAGCAGCCATTTTCCATGTCTTTCGATTTTTATAAGTTCTTCCAGATGTCATAGCATCAAATGCATCAGCAACTGCAATAATTCTGGCTCCAAGCGGGATTTCTCTTCCTCGTAATCCATGAGGATATCCAGTTCCGTCAAAGCGTTCGTGATGATGCAAAATGATCGGGATTTCTTTTTCGAAAAATTTGATTTCTTTAAGTATATTAACACCGACTTCCGGATGACTTCTGAGAAGATCGTTTTCCTTTACAGTTAACTCCTCTTTTTTTATAAGAATATCATCTTTAATCCCAATTTTTCCAATATCATGAAGCATGCCGGCATAGTGAATAATTTCAATCTCCTGCTCAGATAACTTCATGTATTTTGCGATTTCTTTGGAATATTCAGATACATTTTTCGAGTGTTCTCTTGCAAACGGGTCTTTTGCATCAACTGCTTTAATAAGTGCATTTGTTGATTCCATGTAGATAAATCGAATCTGTTTTGAAATAGCCTGAAATTTGCCTTTCATTTCTTGGATACCAAGGCGGTCAGTAATGTTGTCATCAACTTTTTCGGCATCTTTCCAGATACGAATCAGATTTCGTCCATCCATTTTTGCTTTATACATAGCAGTATCTGCACGTTCAATCAATTCCTGTTTGGTTTTAACATCGCTGTTGTACTCAGCGATTCCAATGCTTACGGTGATATGAATTTTATTAGACCCGCATTCAAAAACATGATTGTCAATTGCGGCATGCAGTTTTGTTGCATATTGTATAGCGTTATCAATCAGAAGATTTGTAATAATCATAAATTCTTCACCGCCATACCTTCCGCATATATCAATTTCGCGTGAATTATTTTTCATTATTGTCGCGATTTGACATAGAACCATATCACCAATCTGATGACCGTATGTATCATTGACTATCTTAAAATGATCTATATCAATCAATATGCATGATAGCATTCCCCCATACCGTCGGATTCGTTTGAACTCATAATCAAACCGTTCCTGCAGAAAACGATGATTATACATTCCGGTGAGTCCGTCAGTAATAGAAAGCTCAATTAACTCTTTATTTTTTCTGTCAAGTTCATCCATGAGAATTTTTTCGGAAGCAAGAGCAAACTTAAGATCATCAAGATGATTTTTCAGCTCTTTTTCAGCTTCTTTGCGCTCTGTAATATCAATTTGCAATCCTGCAAATCGGGAAGGTTTTCCGTTTCGTTTACATAGAGCAGTTCCCCTCACCAAAACCCATCGATATTCGCCATTTGCATGTATTATTCTATGTTCACACTCAAATAGGGGACTTCTCCCCTGAAGATGCCTGTCGATTGCCTTCTTAAAATTTTCTCTGTCATCTACGTGGATCATTTCCAACCAATCATCCTCAGTAAACAACTTGTCAGTTTTACCCAATCCAAGCATATTTTTCCACTGATCACAAAAAAAGATCTGACCACTTTTTAAGTTCCAATCCCATAATCCGCTATTAGAGCTTTTAGTGGCGATAACATATCTCTCCTCGTTCGCTTTCATATTTTTTTCTGACAAATTACGTTTTGTCATTTTTCTTAAAATTACCATTTGTGCATCAGTTTGATTTTCCCATTTAACTTGTGAGGCCCGCATTTCAAAACAGGATGTTTTTCTATCAGGAAAAACAATACTCAATTTTCGTGTTGTTCCTGCAATTGTTTTGTATGGAAAAACCGTATTGCTGGAAGTACTATTTTGCATGGAGAATATTTTCTGTGCAGCGGGATTCATAAACTTAATTTTATTGAATTTATTTACAATTACGATTCCATCAGTACTGCAATTGAACACATCTGCAATCTGTTTTTCTGTATTCTGTATATTCTTTGAACTATGGTCTGTCAGGCCTGTACCTGCTTTTTTCTTCATTGCAGAAAAAATTGTCTCAGACAATGTACTTTTGTCAAGTGTTTTCCAAAGAAGCGAATCACTGGTTTTCAGTCCTCTGATCACCATCTCTTTCTTTGTATTACCTATAGTCACAACTGGCACTGCCTTTTTTTCACACAAAAGAGAGATAAATCCCGCCGATTTTCTATTACTGCTTTTTAAGCAAAAAATAACAATATCTGTTTCTTTTAGTTTCTTTTCAAAGCGTAATAAAGATATAGAACTTGTAAATAAAATCGATCTATCGATTTGATGTAGTAACCTTTTAACATCCGAAATCTCAGACCTGTTATCATGAAGCATCAGGATTCTAATACCAGAACTTTTATTCAGATTATTTAATTTTGAAACAGCCACCTTGTTTCCTTGATTGTGAACTATAAAAACAAAATCACAGGGAAATAGCAGTACAGTTTATAATTGTACCTTTTATGGGCATTAGAAGTCAAGTTCAAGCTGAAAAGGATTCAATGGAGGAGAGAAAAACTGGATCATAATTTATGATCCAGTTTAAAGAAAAAAAAGAGTTATTTAGCCTTTTTTTGTGGCATTAATCAAACTTCCGGCTAACAGCATATCGATTTCGCGATTGGAAAGTTCAATCTGCAAAGGTATGGATTTATTCTGACTTTTGTTTATAAGAGTCATTTTTGCATTCGAAGCTATACTATTGCGTACATTTTCGATATAAAGTAAATCATCTTTTTGAATTAAATCAAAATCTTCATTGTTTACAAAGAACGCAGGAATAATTCCAAAATTAATGAGATTTGCCCTGTGAATGCGCTCCATTGATTTAGCTATCACCAACTTTACACCAAGATACATTGGACAAATAGCCGCATGCTCGCGAGATGAACCCTGGCCGTATGATTCACCAGCAACAATAATATTGTGAATTCCTTTATCACGGTTTGAAATCGCTCGTGATGCGAACTGAGGATCCTCACGCTCAAAAACGAATTCAGCATACTTTGGAATATTGGAACGATACTTTAATCTGCTGCCCGCAGGCATGATATGATCAGTTGTTATCTTATCGCCAACTTTTATGGTAGCAATCCCGTTAATGTGCTCAGCAAGAGGAGTATTAGAAGGTGGATCACCAATATTTGGTCCTCTAACAATAGTAACCTTAGATGGATCTGCAACCGGCTCCTGTATCATACTATCATCAATGAGAAATCTTTGCGGAAGTTCAATAACCGGATACTCATCATCGGTAAATACACTTCGCGGATCAACTAATTTGCCCGTTAGTGCTGCTGCTACAGCTGCTTCCGGAGAAGTTAAGTAAACACTTGCACTTGGCGTACCACTTCTGCCATAGAAGTTTCGATTTGAAGTTCGAACTGATACAGCTTCTGTTTTAGGCGCCATTGAATTACCAATGCAAAAGCCACAAGCAGTCTCAAGAATCCGAGCCCCTGATGAAATAATATCCGCTAAAGCTCCGTTTCTTCCAATCATTTCAAGTACTTGTCTTGATCCACAAGCCACACCTAAAGCTACATTCGGAGCAACCTTTTTCCCTTTAAGCACTGATGCCACTAACATCATATCTCTGAAAGAAGCATTCGTACATGATCCAATCAAAACCTGATCAACCTTAATATCATTAAGCTCTTTTATCGGCTTAACATTTCCAGGTGAATGTGGGCACGCAGTTAAAGATTCGAGTGTAGAAAGATCGATTTTAATTATTTTTTCGTAAGAAGCATCCTGATCTGCAGAAAGAGAAATCCAGCATGACTCCCTACCCTGTGCTGTTAAAAAGTTTTTAGTAATCCGATCAGAAGGAAAAACTGAAGTTGTAACTCCAAGTTCAGCCCCCATATTAGTAATAGTTGATCGTTCAGGAACAGTAAGCGTTTCTATACCTGGACCACCATATTCAACAACGGTTCCAACATTGCCCTTTGTAGACAGAATCTCAAGCACTTTCAGAATGATATCTTTAGCTGCAACCCAGGGACGTCGCTTACCGGTTAATTCAACCTTAACCACTTTAGGATAGGTCATATAAAAAGGTCCCCCACCCATTGCTACAGCCACATCCAGACCACCTGCCCCAATAGCTATCATCCCAATTCCACCACCTGTTGGCGTATGTGAATCACTGCCAAGTAATGTTTTTCCAGGAACTCCATATCTTTCAAGGTGAACCTGATGACAAATCCCATTACCGGGTTTAGAGTATTTAATCCCATATTTCGCAGCTACAGTCTCAAGGTATTTATGGTCATCTGCATTCTCAAAACCTTCCTGAATGGTGTTATGATCAACATAGCTGACTGAAATTTCAGTTTTTACCCTGTCAAAGCCTAAAGCTTCAAATTGAAGATAGGCCATTGTTCCAGTTGCATCCTGAGTTAGCGTTTGATCTATTCTGATTCCAACTTCCTGACCAGCTTTTGGAATACCTTCAATTATATGAGCATCAAGAATTTTCTGGACAATATTTTTTCCCATCTCAAAAAACCTTTCACCAATATTGAGTAATCTATTAATTTTTTGGAATATAAAATAATAGAAACTAAAAACAAAAACCTTATAAAGAAAACAGTTTTAAATTCAATTATTATCTGGTAATTCTTTCAAAGCATTAACTACATCTTTTTTTGATAAAATATCACGCATCACAATGGGTGAATATGGATTATCACCCGGAAACACAGCAAAAAATGGGATACTTCGAGATCCAAGCTTTTTCATTAAAGATTCTATTTCTTGATTTGGCTTGGTTAAATCTGCTTTCAGAGCAATAATATTTTTCTGCTCTATCAATTTTTGAATTTGCGTTGTATTTAAAACCGCAATTTTATTATACTGACAATTCATACACCAGTTTGCAGTAAAATCAATGATAACATTCTGATGATTACCATGGGCTTGTTGCAACAAACTGGTTGAAAAGTTATTCCATAATGATTTCTCATTCTCGTTTTCATACTGAACAGACATCTTTTTGTAAAGGACACTGTAGCACATATAAACACCACTAATTGCCAAGACAATTGCAAGTGATGCACTTATCAACCTTTGTTTATTAGAACTTATCCCCCATGGAGCAAATCGCATGTAAAAGAGCATTGAAAAAACAATCACTACGCAAATGCCAATGGCACTGACAATCATATTCGTTGGTAAACCGATCAAAAGATAAACTGCGAAACCAAGGAGTATAAACCCCATCAGGTTTTTAAAATCTTTCATCCATTTACCTGGTTTTGGCATTAATTTCGAAATGGTTTTGCTAGATGATAATATTACATAGGGAGTTGCCATGCCGATTCCTATTGACAGAAATACTACATAAATAATCAGAGTGCTTTGCGTAAGCGCCCATGCCAGTGTAGCTCCTAATAAAGGACCACTACATGGAGTTGCCAGAACTGTAGCGAATACTCCTCTAAAAAAATCACCCGTAATACCTTGACCACTTTTTCTTTCAAGTGAAGATATTGCACCCGGGATTGCAAAAATGAAAATATCAAACAACCAGAGTGCAAAGAGAACTATAAGAACGATAATTGATATCAGAAAAACCGGATGCTGGAATTGCTCACCCCAGGAGAACTTAGCAAATGATGCTAAAGATGCCAGTATAATAAATACAGCCATTACACCCGCAGCGAATGCACTACTTTTCATAATTGTTTTACTTCTGGAGTCTTCATTACCTTTTGAAAAGGAAACTATTTTTATTCCAAGTACAGGCAAAACACAAGGCATAAAATTAAGAATCACTCCAGCGATAAAACCAAAGATAATCGCTATCCACAAATTAAATTCGACCTTTTTCTCTCGTGGAGAATAATTCCAGGTATATGGACTTGATATCTTTTGCATTGATGAAGTATTAAGTGCGACACTAACGTTGGAGAAATTGACACCTTTTAAACTGCTTACAGCCTGAGTGACTTCATTTTCAGATTCAAGCTGCAATTTTTCTGTTGCCAGCTTACATTTTTCATTTAAAATTTTATCGATAAAAAAAGTATCTGTAATTTTTCTTTTTTTATCTATCGTAATTTTGTATGAAAGTTCCTTATTGACTGGAATACAGGCTGTTTTACATATCAATCCCGTGAAAGAAAGGGTTCCTGATATCTCTTTTGCACCTTTATTTAGAATAGTTCCGACTATAAAAAAGTTAGTTTCCTTTTCGTATGCCCAAACCCACTCACCAATAGTTGGGAAAAATTTTTTAGGTGGTAATTTACGGATTTCAAGCCAGTTGATCTGATTTGAATGATTATTGCTGATCGATAACGGCTTCCCAATCCCAGGACCTAATGGATTACCGTAAAGATGATAATCGTCTGGAATTTTTACTGTCAGCCCAAGCATTATGGTATCATCAGGCGAATAGGAATTCTGAGATGTCACTATTTGTACACTGATATCATCATCAGCAAACGGGCATAATGTAAACAGCATCAAAAGAACTGGGAAAAAGTACATTTTTTGAGAAATTTTTCTTTTCATATAACATGCTTGGATAATAGAATTAAGGGTCATGCAAAATCCTTTTGAGTTAAACCATTATCACTTCTTTGTAAAAGTGATTTAATATAATACGATCAAATCCTGCGTTCCTGATACAATATATTAAAAAAAAAGTGAAATGTAAAAGATGGAGAATGGAAGGAGAATATATGGAATACAGCGCATCAGCATTTGAGCCTGAAGATCCTTTTGTTGAACAAAACATTGAGGCGGAAAATGCAATTTCAAATGGAAATGATGCTGAAGCTGCAAGGATTCTTGTTTCAATCATAGAAAAAGATCCGAATAACTGGCGTGCTTATAACAATATGGGAATTCTTTCCTGGAACAGAAAAAGCTGGATTGATGCATTCACAATGTTTAAAAAAGCTGTTTCCTTATGCGCTGACTACGAAGACGCCCTTGTAAATCTATTTGATGCAGCACTCAAGCTCAAACGAGTTAATGAAATCAAATCTCTTTTTGACAGAGCTCTTGAATCCAATCCCAATCTTCAGGACATCAAATCAATAAAAGATGCTATTACCAATCTCCAGGATGATATTTATACAACAAAAAGAGCATTATCTCTTGGATTTTATAGCCCTGTTATTGAAGATGCTGAAAAAGAACTACAATCTGGAAATTATTCCATTGCGATTGAAAAATATCTCCGATCAATTGATACGGAAGGACCAAGTGCCGCCGCTTATTGTGGATTAGGCGTTATATCATTTCATCAGCAACGTTACAAAGATGCTTTTTCACTTTTTTTAGAATCGATTAAGTTAAACCCATCAGATCCGGAAACTTTTTTAAATCTGCTTGATGCATCAAAAGAAATTGGCCAAATAAATGCAGCCAGAGAAATCTTTACAATTTATCGCGGCGAATTTCCTGAATTGGATTCAATTGCAGAAGATTTTAATCGAATTTAATATGATTAAAAAAAATAAAAAAAAATCTAAAGTGCCCTTATCTAAAAACCGATACTTATAAAGAAAACAACCCAGTAACTCTTACGCACCTCCCTTGTGTGCCTCTGTCTCTCAAGCTTCCCCGCGTTAAGAGAGGCAGAAGAGTGAAAGGGTAATAAGCACTTCATATAAAAACGAGTGTTTTTCAGACACTCGTTTTTTTTATTTAAATTCGTAACTTATTCTGCTAATGTGGCTATGATTCTTTAGTCAATGAGAATAATGGCATTATTTTTCTGCAATTATCAAAATTTAGATGACAATTGCAATTTAAATTAATTCTGTAAAACTTCCTTGTTGTTGATCCATTTAATATATTTTCTTATTTAAATGGGGTATTTTTCTTCAGGAAATTTTCATGAAATATCATCAGCTCTTTTCATTATCTCTCCTGGTCATTATTTTTAGTACACTCGCGAAAATTGCTCCTGATACTAAAATTATTAAAAAGACAGATAATTTTTTCTCTTCTAAACAAAAATCTGCAGATTTTGAACAACGGTTACGAAATTTTCTCCAGACAACAAAGCTATCTCCAGGAAGTAACCTGAAGAACAGATCAAGTATAACCCAGAGTGACTTGTTCTTGTTAACAAAAGTATGGGATAAACTCGGTAAAGATGTAAAAACAGCTTACTCGCAATTCATCACCATACCCGACTCGTTAACAGCATATGTATCTCCAGGAAAGCATTTTGAAATTTATTATTCTCCACTATTAAATGATTCTCTTCTTAAGAAAGATTTTATCGGATATGACCAGGTAAACAATTGGAGACAAAAAACAAACCTCCCCAATGGTATTCCTGATTTTGTCGATGAAATCGCGTGGGCTCTAGATAGCAGCTGGTCGATGGAGATTGACAAGTTTGGTTTCAACCAACCGTATCCTTATATTGATCAGATTCGTAATTCTGCTCTTTATAAAGTTGTTGTTGTTAATGAAAACGGTTATGGTTCAACTTTTCCAGTCAAAAAAGCTGAAAACCAAAACGGATGGTCCAGCCTGATTCACATAAATATCAATTACGGTTCATTTACAAATGGGGCCAGTTTTGAAAGCGGTATTCGCGTTACCTGTGCTCATGAATTTTTCCATGCAATCCAGTTTGCAATGACCAACAATGTCTCTGATGAGTATAGTCTTGTTCTTGATGATTATCCATTAACCTGGATCGAAGGTACTGCTGCCTGTATGGAAGAGCTCGCGTTCCCTGATATAAACGACTATCTGCAATACACTAATCTCTTTTTTTCATCTCCCACAATATCATTTGTTCACGATGGTGAAAGAGAGACCGCCTCTTATAGTAATTTTTATAGCAATGTACTCCTTGCACTTTACCTTTATTATCACACACAACAACAACCGGATATATCATTCATACGTTCAATTTTTGTTAATAGCTTTGTTAATAAAATTCCATTTTTTCAAAACCTCAGTATCACATCGAAAAGTAATGGCCGTTCATGGACTGAACTGCTCAACCGATTTCATACGGCCTCTTATTTCACTGGTAAACGGTTTGATACCAGCGTTTTTCTTTCTGATGCACAATTATTTACAGATTGGGATTATTCAATTTATAATTCAAATTCCTATGGACCATCAAAGCAATCAATCTCACCTTTTGCTATGGGAATCTATCATCACAAACCAATATTCTTTAGCGACACTCTTACCATAAAAATGGAATACGAATCCCAAAATAATATTTCTGCCGATCAGACATGGGCTGCATCGCTTATTCTCAGAAAAAGCGGACGTGATACTATAGTTCCAATCTCTCTTGATATGAATGGCGGTGGATTAATAAAAATATCTTCATGGAAAGCATTTACTGATGCCATAGTTATTATTACCAATGGAGATCCTTCAGATACAAGAGACTATACAATTTATTTTGAAGACTGTCCCAGAACACACAATGCAGGAGAGTCGTTTACAGTTTTCAAAGAAGCAGAAAATCATAACAGCAGCGCTAGCATGACAATTAAAACTATATCTGATGTTAATTGCGATATGACACTCAGTACCACTCAAAAAGATAATTTATATAATGAAGCTAAATCATCACTACTATCACCCTTGTCCGTTTTTTATGTGACAACCATCCCCTATTCCTGGCTTTCCGGTACATCTCGTCTTTTTACCATATCTATTCCCGGTCTGAAAGATTCTTCGAACATCCAAATGTATATTTGGGACGAAAACGGTGGAAAATGGTCTATTGTGAATTCATCAGCACGCATTTTCGACGATACGCTACATGTTTCCTCTAATATTTCGCAATCAGGAATTTACGGTGTATTTAGGAAAGAACAACATTTGACACTTTCAGTCTTTCCCAACCCCGTATCGTTACACCGGAAATTCATCAACTTTGAAGGAATGAGAATTAAAAACTTCAGCATTTTCAATGCAAATGGTACTCTCGTGTATAAACAAAATTTCAAAGAAGAATGTTATCGAGCAACCTGGAAACTGACGAACTCTCATTTACTGCAAATTACTCCGGGATTATATACCGCTATATTCACTTGTTCTGATCCCTCTCTAAATAAAGATAAGATTTTACATAAGAAATTACTGGTGATTCCATGAGGTATCTACTGATTTCACTACTGTTTATATTCTTCATGTGTACACCAAAGATCAAAACTGTTCCCCAAAAATATTTTCAAAAAGAAAATCACCACAATAAAATCTACATCGCTCCAATAATAAACAACGCACAACTTGATCTTTTACCAGGCTGGCCAGACAATCAGAGAAAAGAAAAATCTCTCCTGAAAAGTATTACCAATATTCGAACTCAGTTGAAAGATTCTTTTTTGTTATCTGAATGCGCGGATAATTATCTGATAGTTGATGATACTTCTCACCCAACTATACGCCTGTCGATTACCATCAAGTCTGCATCCCTGAAAGCAGATTCCCTTCAGATTCTCCTTCTTATCGAAATTGAACGCCTGTCAGACGGGATGATCAAAGAATATTCTATGGTAAGTTATGCATCATCTACCAAGAGGAAACATATTTTGCCGGGTTTGTTTTTGGAACAGCTATTTTTTGAATATAACAGACAATTCCCCTACTCAATTATTGTAAGCCTATTTTGCCCACATTGAAAATAACTCTTCTTACATATATTGTTATCTGTATCTTTTCATTGACTTAACTAAATATAGAGTATACAATCTATATATAAAAGAGCGCTAATTACATTGCATATAATGTACTTATCTCTTTTCAATCACTTCATTTCCCAAACCAGATTGATACAAAAGATACTCGGATTTTGGGGAGGTTTCATGTCCTTTACTATTTCAACTAACAGCGATTACGACACAATCAGTTTTCAAGGCTCTGTTACACTTTCTGCTCTCCCGGTTCTTACACCGCAGCTTTCAAACTACTTTCAGAACTATTCTCCAAATGATCTGGTCATTGACTTATCTGATACAGTGTCTATCGATTCAAGCATAATTCGAGTTTTTCTTAATTTGAAAAAGAGAATCGAAAGCAACAAAAATCGTCTTTATTTACTGCATCCCTGTAATGAAATATTGTCACTTCTTAAGGATGCCAATTTGGATAAAGTGCTGACAATTCTTTCTGATATTAATGAATTGTATAAAATCATTGATAAATCTTCGTACGATCGTTTTTTGCCGTTCACTTATGCTGAGAAAGATCTGAAGAGATTAAGATGCTCATGTGGAGCGTGCGGATCCCAAAATGTTGTCGGTTATTTACTTTCTCCAATGTTATACAAATGGGAGTGGCGCGAAAATGATCTGTATCCATATTCCAAAGATGCCAATAATGCGTTTTTCGATTATTATAGTACACTGCCTATAGTGTGTGCTGAGTGCTTTATGGCCTCAATTGATATCTCACATTTTAATTTGTTAGATGAAACAAACAAGATTTGTCATAAATCGGTACTTGATGATAAAACAAAACTACATTTGTCAAAATCATCAAAAAAAAGACGCAAAATGATGGAAAATATTGTTCTACCTGACAATTACTTCTTCTTTCCTCGTAATCATACGGTAAGTTTTCAAATTTATTTACTTGCTGAAATGTGCTCCAAAAGTGTGGCAATAAATGAATGTGGAATAAACTCATTTATAGTCGGTTATTTGAATTTCCTTGCCTTACAGTTTTCATCTGATGACCAAAAAGAGGAAATAATCAATAATTGCAGAACCTGGTTGATACAAGTTATGACAGAGCCAAATTCTTTCAGCAAGCTCCAAATTGCCCAAACTTATTACATGCTTATGGTAGTATCTTTAATGGTGGAAAAATTAAAAGATGCTACAAAATACTATAATGATTTTTCATCTTTGATGGAGTCAATTCCTACCAGAGATAAATCTCAAACTGAACTAAATTCTCCATCATTTTGGTTTGTTAAAGCGGAAATGATCTGGAAAAAAGAGATTGAGAAGAAATCACATTCTTTCAGAATGTGATCCTAACCACTCTTTTCAACAGTTACAATGACAAATGCCTGAATACCTTCTCCTTTACCGAATGAAGTCAATTCCTCACCAGTTGTCGCGGTAATTCCTACATGATCAGGAGAAACTCCAACGATATCTGCGATTTTTCTGCGCATTGGTAAAATATAATCAGAAAGATGCGGCCGTTTTGCCTCTATACTGACCGATATATGGGCGATTTTGTACAGTCCAAGTGTTTCTATTGCTTTTTGAAGATACACTTTGCTATCAATGATTCCCTGCTTTTTGCAAAGGTCATCAGCAATTTTTCCCAATACATTAACACAGCTTATTCCTGAAACTGCATTTGTAATGGCATGCAAAACGACATCTGCATCACTGTTCCCTGCAAGCCCCGGACATCCGGAAATGATTATTCCGCCTAGTAAAAGAGGCTTTTGACTGTTATCAGATTCAAATCGATGCGAATCCTGTCCAATTGCACAGAGCATTTTTACATTCTTCCATCATAAGTTTCAACTTTATGCATCGGAGAGAACGAGAATGTATATCCTAAGTTGACGCTTGGAGTCCAGTTCTTGTCATCATTAAAAGGATCGGGGAAAAATAGCCCCATCCATTCAAAGCCAATTGTAACTACATTATGTGGCCCAGCCAGAAAAGCAATTTTTGTACTTGGTCCCATGAAATAAAATTCCCTTTTACTGACTTTATCATCGTAATCATCGATATAATCGTTATAGTTATTAGTCGTACTATTTTTCTCTTCGCCAACTCTTCTCTTGAATGCGCCCTGAACTCCGATACAACCCTTAACTTTATCGCTACCGAACATACCATAAGCGCTGTATTCTAAAAAATTGCTTTGTTCCCCCATGTCATGATAACTGACAACAAAGGGCATTGGAAAACATATTCGTCCCCGAAAACCTTTATTCGGATATCCTGCACGAATACCAAGAACCCAGTTGAACATATTGACACTTTCATAATGATAAGTATCATACGTATCTTTTGTTTTAAAGCTATTCATATACATATATGCAATACCAAATGTAATTCCTACACCACCAAAACCCCATTCGTGGTCAATTGAAAACAGAAAATCACGATTTTTGGCAATATCACTAAGTTTATCAAGAGTATCACTGGTTGACATTGGAAGAGAAAATTTTATTCTTAAATGTGACTTTTGTGTTGTTGGGAATAAAACAAAAGTTTCGGAGCTCCATTCAGATTCATTTTCCCCAGTACTGCCTAAAACAAATCTTCCGCTAACTCCGAAGGCGAAGGACTTCACAATTCCGTTCTTCAGAGCCTTTATTGAATCACTTTCCTCTTCATCCTCTTCTTCATCTTCATCTTCATCTTCATCTTCATCCTCATCCTCATCATCATCATCATCATCTTCTTCTTCTTCACTCATAGAAGAAGCTTCTTCGTTTACGATTTTACTTATCTGATTTTCACCATTGTTATTTTGATTTGCAGATGTTACACCATTCAGCTCGTTGTTTTCAGGCTTTTGAAATAAACTATATCGTGATTCCACTACAGCAGTATATGATACCTTACTTATAAAATTCTTAAAGTCACCATCGAATGAATAATCTTTCGACCAGAGGGTTGCGTTAGTTTTGCAATCGATTGCTGTTATTGAAGAAGAATATTTTGAATTTACTTTATAAATACTTCCGGAAAAGATGATTTCTGCTTTTACGCTTTTCCCCACTGCTAACTGACATACACGATTTCTGCAGGTACTATCTTTGACTACTGATGTATCTCTAAAATTGTTTAGTATCTGTTCGTAAGGAACCGAATACACCTCAGGAACAGATGTAAATCCCTTAGATAGTTCCCTGGACAGAAAATCTGCTTCGGATTTTGATACATCAATTGCCTCAAAAGGAATAATTGCTATGATTTTTTTTAAAGTATTTTGCCCAAACGAGCACGAAATTATTGAGATCAGAAATGTAACGGTCAATAAAAAAGACCTTTTCATAATACCTCCATAATATTTGTAGTATGCGGAAGCTAAGTGAGAAGTTCTGCTAAATCAGAACCTTTCTTAATATACAAATAATATACATGGATTATAAAATAATGCCAAATAATATTTACTTTTCTTCTTTTTTACTCTGGACATTGTTTTCCGCTGTATTAATTTTCTCTCTCATTTCGATCAGCAATTGACTATCAGGATTATGGCCAATACCTTTGAGAATCCACTGCCGAGCTTTAGAAAATTCTTCGAGTTCAATATAGAGGTTCACCAGATTTGCATAAGATTCCGGGATATCATGTTTTTTTTCGACAGCTTTGATATATGCTTTTTCTGCATTATCAACATCACCCCGTTTGCCATAAATGGCGCCAAGATTGTTCCAGGCAAGATTATACATCGGATTTTTCTCTACAACTTTTTTGTATAATTTTTCTGCAGCAGAGTCATTTCCGGCATTTTGCAAATCAACAGCATCATTATACCACTTATCAACGGAATCTATGGTTACCGAAGAGCTTGATTTCCCAAACTTACTGTTGTATTTGGCTTCGATATCTTTATTGTAAATAGAAGGATTCAAGCCTTTTGCACGTTGATAATATTTCCAGGCGTCTTCAATTTCATTCAAATTATAGGATGCAACTGCGAGATTGTACTGCACGATCGGATTCACCGCCTCAAGACTGGATAACTGGATATACCACTGTTTCGCAACAATCCATTGTTTTAGTGCGAAAGCAGAATTCCCTGCCAGTCTGCAAACATCTGTTCTATCAGTACCAATGGACTTACCTGAAAGTCTGCTTGCAATATTCAAAGCATCACTATATCTTTTTGCGTTAAAAGCAGCTAACGCGATGTTGTATTGCGTAACAAACGAAGTGTCGCTCGAATTTTTCATTATCTGTAACACCTGATCGTAATTGCCATCCACAAAAGCAAGCTGTGCTTTTACATTATCAATTGCTCTGCTATACTGGGGTTCTGACGGCACTTTATCCAGAAAAACACGCGCTTTATCTTTATTGCCTTTCATAGCGTAAAGCATCGCCAGAGTTGCATAATCAGATGGATCTTTATCGGTAAGATTCTCAAGTATTGTAATTGCTTTTGCAGTATCACTTTTCCACAAACACATCTCTGCATTAGCACGTTTTGTCAATGCTGAAGCAGTAAATTCCTTTTCAAGAATAGACATCATCTTCTCAGCACGTTCTTTATCTTTCTTTTTACGAGCGACAAGAAAAATATTGTATGCAGCCAGATCTCTTTTTCCTGATGACAATGCCTGATTATAAGCTTCTAACGCTTCTGTGTATTTTTCGAGCCCCATAAGTGCATTTCCGATATTAATCTGAAGCTCCGGATCATTTTTAAGCATAGCCGCTTTTTTATAATATTCAAGTGCTTCCGAATACTTTCCATCATGCTCAAACGATAATCCCATGTTAATCCACAATGATGCATTATTAGGATCATCTTTGAGATTTTTTTCCCATAATTGACGTGCATCAGCTGCATTTCCAAGTCGATTCTGAACAAATGCGAGTAGTCCCCGTGCAGCAACATTATCTGATTTGCTTTTCATACTCTTTTCAAAATACTCTTTTGCTCTCATTAAATCGTTCTGCTCAAGATAAGCATACCCTATCTGGTAATTAAGTCTCCATGGATTTTTTCCCCATCGCGGAATTAATAATGTAAACCGATCAATTGCTTTTTGATACATGCCTGCAAATAGATAGGATTCCGCAAGCTCATAATCAGTCTGTGGTTCAAGTACAAGACGCTTTGCTGCAGATTCAAGAACACTTATCGCCTTCATCCAATCATGATTTTCTTTATAGTAAATTGCGAGGTGACGGTATACAGCTTCATCTTTTTCGTTTTCCTTAATCGAAACCAGGATCTGAATAGCTTTATCTATCATTCTTGAATGATAATAGAGTATTGAAAGTTTCAAGGCTAAATCAGAGCATGAATCTTCAATACACGACTTATACTGCTGCTCCATAGCATCAATCATTGCACTCATATCCTTGCCGGCCCTTGACACCAAAGCCAGATTAAGTTGTGCGCTTCTCAACTCCGGATTAATTTTCAAAGCTTTTTTAAATTGTTCAGCAGCAGCTTTATCATCCCCTTTCTGATGATAAATAACTCCCAAAAAATCTACATACTCAGCCTGTTCGTCTAAAGCAATCGCTTTTTTAACAAATCGTTCAGCACCATCAAGTTTATTTTTATTCCGTGCGTTCATTGCACGTAGAAAGTATAGGGATGGATCCTGGAGTGTATCACTCAATCCACCCAGGGTTTCTTCAGCCTGATCGAATTTCTTTTGGTGGAAGTAAACTTGTCCAAGATTATACCTGAGAATACCGTCATTGGGGTATTTTTTTAATCCCTGTTCGAAGTATTTTTGGCATAAGACAATATCATTACATTCTTTCGCCGCAATTCCGGCCATAAGCCAGGAATCTGCACTATGAGGTATATTTATAGAAAAATATTTTTTTAGAGTAGCGAGTGCATCTTTACATCTATTACTTTCAACTTGTACAGTCGCAAGGTCAACCAGAATTTCCGGCCCAGCGCCCTGATTGACTGCTTTTGTCAACAAATCAGATGCTTCCGCATAGTTTTTTCGTAAAGCTTCAATTATTCCATGGATTTTTAGCGCTTGTACGCGTGGCTCTTTCTTTTTAAGTAAGTTCACTGCTTCCACAGTATCTCCATTCAAAATGAGTCCATGAGCCAGAAAACTCCATGCGTCTTCATGATCAGGAGAAATTTTGTAAGCTTTTTTCAAAGCTTCAAGGCCTTTATCTGTTTTTCCTGTTTGCATTTGCAAATATCCATATCGTACCCAGGCCTCCACAAGTGATTTATTAACTTTCAGAGCCCTTTCAAATAATCGTTCAGCAAGATCATAATTTCTTTCCTGAATGTGTACTAATGCTAAATTGTATGAAGCAATTGCGTAGTCTGGACTACGAGTAGCTAGTAGCTCCCAGATTTTCTGTGCATCAGTTATCAATCCTTTTCTGTAAAAAACCACACCCTTATTATTCAAAGCATCATCATAATCAGGCAAAACAGAAAGTGCTTCATCAAAGTATTTCATTGCTTCATTAAGATCTTTATTATCAAGTGATTTAAGCCCTCTGGTGTTAAGATCGTATGCCTGATCAACTGATTTCATTAATGCAGATGGAAGAGCATTCGTATCATTTATATCGATATTAATTTCAATTTCAGCAGCTGTAGCAAAAGTAAACAGAATGAGAATTAGAGCTAAAAACCTGAAAATCTTCATTTATTTTTCTCCTCAGAATAAAAGGAAATCATAGAAGGCAAATCGGACCAACTCTGGAATGTCAAATCGGGAATCACCTTTCCTTCCAATGATTGAAGGAATGTTGTTTCGCGGTCACCTGTAAAGAAAGCGGTTTTCATCCCGGCTTCTTTTGCAGGCTGTATATCTACTAATAAATCATTACCTAAAAAAAGTGTCTGTTCTGGAAGTATATGATATTCGTATAATGCATCATACAGTTTTCTGAACAAAAGTTGATTCGGTTTCGCAACTCTATACTCATAAGAAAAGAATGTCAAGTCAGGATCAAAAATTTCTGTAAAGTCATCGATCTTCTGATTACTTTGTTCCCGCATTAATAACGTAAGATCTATAGGAGTATAGAACTGTGCATTTGAAACAATGCCAATAACTATGTTTGAACGTTTTAATGATTCCAGACTTTCAACGACGCCTGGATACAATTGCCTTCCAAGCGAGTAAAAATTGTAAGTAAATGCAATATATCTCGATAATTCATTTTCAGGAATGTCACAGAAATCTGAAGACCTGTATCCATGACGCTTGAGCATCATCAGAATTAAACCCCAAATCTCCTCTATTTTAACTTCCGGGAAAGCGGTCCCCTTTTTCGCGCATTTCTCATGATTGAGTGCAATAAGACCATTGTAAAAATCATTTAGTGTTTTTTCCGGAGAATCGGAGGGATTTAATTTAGTCAAAAAACTGGTCATTCCAAATCGATCTGCAACAATCCTGAAAGATTGTAGAAGAGTTTTAGCACGGGATTCTTTTTCTTTAAATCCTGATCGCCAATAATCCAAAATTGTTCCATAAACATCACAGATTACCGCACGAATATCCCAGAGTTTGGATGTGTCCGAAGGATATTGAACAGGTTCAAGCTGGCGGTTAGCGATAACCGCTTCATTTTCATGAAGTTGTCTAGCATATTCTGCAAGGTCTGACACTATTACCCCTTTTTTAAAAAAACTATACTAAAATACATTCAATTCATTAAAAAACCGATTTTCTTATAAATAAATTTTGTCTGTTGAAATCTTAAAAATGTGAATTGTATAATGGGTTCGTAGGCCTGTTGAGAATGTGTTTACAAATTATTCTGTTTTGTTTTTCCAAATCAAAAAACAAAATGCAATCTGCATTTAATCCTATATACATTGTATAAACTGGTTTTTACGATGAAAAAGATTCTTATTGTCGATGATAGCAGAGAGATCAGACATTTAGTAAAAACGACTCTTGAAACCGCTGATTATAAAGTTATTGAAGCCCCAAACGGAGCAAAAGCAATTGAGTATGCTAAAAAGCATAAACCCGATGTAATTATTATGGATCTTATGATGCCTGGTATGGATGGTATAGAAGCAACCCGCCAGATCAAACTCGATCCTGAAACAACTAATTGCCAAGTGATTATCCTTACCGGATCAGAACAGAATAAGTACAATAAAGCAATCGAAGCCGGAGCAAATGAACTCTTTATAAAACCATTCAGCCCTCTTGATCTTATCTCTAAAGTCGATCAAATTCTGGGATCCGTTTTATGAAAAAAATTAATTCTTTAGAAACGATCGCAAGTGAATGTGTAGAACCTGATTACAAGTCGCTTTATCTTATAGAACAACAACGGGCCAATGAACTTCAGATCCAACTTGATATTTCTGATACTCAAGTACACACCTATGCACGAGAACTTAGCCAAATTTTTCTTCAATCAAAACGCAGTCGTCAGCTTCTTGCAACCGCCAACGATCAACTTTTCAAATACGCTTCTGATTTAAGGACCACCTTTACTAATCTTCGTGGTGCACACCACGATTTGCAGGACGCCTACCGGGATACAATTTTCAGGCTGGTACTCGCCTCAGAATATAAAGATAAAGATACTGGAAATCATATTGATAGAATGAGCCGTTACAGTACTCATCTTGCACATATCATAGGACTGTCATCACAGGAGATCGAGAGCATAGGCTATGCAGCACCCATGCATGATGTGGGAAAAATAGGCATTCCTGATAACATCATTCTTAAAAGAGGAATGCTTACCGAAAGTGAATTTACTATTATAAAAACACATACGACAATTGGTGCTGATATACTGGAAAACTCCAGATCAAGTATTCTGCAGATTGCCCAAACGATAGCATTATGTCATCATGAACACTGGAATGGTTCGGGGTATCCATGTGGATTGTCAAAAGAAAAGATCCCGCTCCCGGCACGTATCGTTGCACTCTCAGATACATTCGATGCGTTGACATCAAAACGTCCTTATAAACCACCTTACCCTATCGAAATCGCAAGTAAAATTATTCAAAAAGAGAGAGCACGTCATTTCGATCCAGAGCTTGTAGATATTTTTGTAAAGCACTTAGATGATTTTGCAAAGATTAAAAATGAGATAGATAAAAATGAATCTGTTCATGAGGCAGTAGAATTTACATTCAGTGAACGGGATGTTTTTTATGGATTTGTGGTTAAATGATAAAAAAATAAAGGACTGGACTATATTTTTCTATAAAAACGAAAAAGACAGCCCTGTATTTCGAACTGCCCTTTTTTTATTAAATAGTGCTATTTCGAAATCACAGAAGCCTTGCTCCCAATTTTAATAAGATAAATCCCACTATTTTCCGGCAAATCTATAGCTAATTTTGAATCGCTTGTTTTCCCATTAAAAACTGTTTTTCCAAGAAAATTTGAAACATTTACCCGCGAACCTATTTCAGAATTAATAATCAATTTGTTCCCCATTAGCTTATAAAATACTGCTTTAGGCATATTAGTCGTGGTCATCGAGATTATATTGGTGTACTCATCTGTGTTAATTTTTCCAACACCGGCATTGGCAGTAATGATTGAAGCTACATTTGCTATAGGATCAGCTGTATATGAATAAAATGTTGATGGTTTAAATGATCCGTTCAGTACTTCTTCACTTTCAGAAAGGGCGGAAGCTCCAGAAGCTTCACTGAGAACACGTTTTGAAACCCTATCACAACTTACCCATTTATTATTAACAAAAGTACCCGCTCCATTTTCAGATACCTTTCCAAAAACCGGTTTTTTTGATGTTTCAAAATGGTTCCCTTCAATATACAAATCTGAATTAATTCGCGCATTTGCCCCGTTTTCACTCTGAACCATATAATTGTTCAAAAGATGAACTTTACCGAAACGAATGAGAGGAAGCCTGGATGCAATATTTTTAAAGTAATTGTGGCTGTATGTTATTCTGCGGTCAAATTCATCACTGTTACCTTTACCCATAAGTGATGCCTTATGGTGATCATGAAAATAACACCATGAGATCGTTATATTGGTACTGTTATTTTTTCCGTCAACCAGTCCATCATACCGATCAACATCAGACATCGAAGCTGGAGATTCATTGTAGAATTCGCAATGGTCAATCCATATATGTTTACTGAATCTTTGGGCCTCGGCTTTTGATGTGTCATCAGCCTGTATACCAATGCAATCAGGATCAGATAGCGTTTTGGCAGCTCCATTTTCCCAGCCTACAATCTTATTTTCATCTGTACGCGCTATCGGCACATCTTTCATCGAGAATTTAATGTTTCTAATAATAATATTTGATTGACATTGAATCAATATGCCTATTCTATTGAAAAACGCAGCGTTCCCTATCCCGATAAGAGTTTTATTAGATCCAAGCTTAACAATGTCTCCATAAGTAGTACTTTTTCCGCTTCCAATTGCACCATCAGAACCGATCGATACTGCTACCCCGGTATTAAATTCTTTTGTTATTTTAATTATATAAGGAGTAGTCTTATCTTCAGCATATTTTTTTAATTCACTCAGCGTAGTTGGCGTCACCACTACACCGCCTTTACCCCCAGTAGTTCCACCATCGGTTGAAGCAAACCCCATTATAGAGAAGTTCGGCGCAGCAAAAACACTAAAAACTGATCCAATGATTACTAAAGCTACCAGCTCATTTTTAAAACGCATTAGATACCCTTTTCCGATTACATGTTTTTTTCAATTTGATATACATTTATAATCAATATAATCTAATTTTAAGTTTTTTTCAGATTTTTTGATTACATTTTTTTGGATATTTACTTTTAGATTTAATCCATAATGTGATTAAATATTTATTAAAGCGAGTACCAATATCCACATGCTGTAAACGCAGGCGGATTGTCCTTGGTAAACGAACAGACAGATATGCTTTACATGAAGGTTGGAAATAGTGGAGTTGTTATAATCGGCAAATCGTATGCAGGACTTGCTCAGGATAGTGGTGCAATAGAGTTCGGAATCAATGTAATTGAACCTGATTCATCTCTATACCGCTCGATTGACTCAATGGCAATCAGATATTAATTTATTTATTTGCTGTGAAAATGCGAAGCAGAATTCACAGCTTAATTTTAAAAGCGTCACATAACTGCCCGTCAAATTCTATCCTGCGTAAACTACTCCCTAAATCACTGAATCGCAGCACTCTGGTATTTGACGGTAATACATCAGGAAAGCTTGTCCCCCACTCAATCAGACAAACACCATCGCTGGAAATGTATTCGTAAAAACCGATTTCATAAAGTTCATCACTGTCTGACATTCGATAAAAGTCAAAATGATAAACCGGCATTGCGGAAGGTTGATATATATTGATAATTGAAAAGCTTGGGCTCCGTACAGAAACAGCTCCGCCCAACTCTGCGACAAGTCCTCTTACAAATTCTGTTTTTCCTGCACCTAAGTCACCTTCCAATGCAAATACATCTCCAGCTTTGATTACTTTTGCTAACCTTGCTCCCCATAGACGTGTCTCTTCAACTGATTTACTTTCTACTATCATTCTCTATACCATACTTGTTTCTAAAGGAGTAAATATTCCAAGCGGCATTATCAATTCTTCCATTGAAATTCCTCCCTGCTGAAAACTATTCCTGTATTGCTTACTATAAAATTCAAACTTTTCAGGATGAATAAAGTAATAGTTTTCTTTAGCAATTATGCATGCTGTATCATCCTCGAATGTGGGTAACCCGTAGTGTATCGGTTCCCCAAGGAACAATACAGTACGCTCATCGCAGGAGATATCTTTTCCGAACTTATAACGAAGATTTTTTCCCCATTCCTGCGCGCCATAAAGCTCTGTTCCTCTGCTGCATGATGTACTGCCGTGATCGGACGTAAGGACAATGGTGTAATTTCTATAAGAAAGTTCTTTAATAATGTTAAGCAATGCAGAATGCTGAAACCAGGATTGAGTCAATGTTCTAAACCCACTCTCATCATTTGTAATTTCCTGAAGCATGCTGGATGAAGTTCTGTTCTGCATAAGTAAATCGAAAAAATCGACTACAAAAGTAATGATGTTACTTTTTTTGCATTTATTCAGAATGCCCAGTAACTCTTTCATTTCTGTATTAGGTGCAACATTGGTAAACCATGGCTCGTCATCAGGACAATTGATTCCCTTGCTTGCGAGCTTCTGAAACATGAGCTGCGATTCCATTCTGTTCGCTGCTGCAATGTCTTCATTACCGTTTATCCAGATGTCCGGATTATTAGCCGCGATTTCAATTGGTAAAGCACCCGCTAAAAGAGAATTTCTTGAGAATGGAGCTGCAGATGGAAGTATTGTAAAAAAATAGTTTCGCTTTACATCGTATGTTTTTTTCAAAGCCTGTTCAATATAAATGTACTGGTCCAGACGCATCCCGCTTAACACAATAAAAGCAACTTTTTTATTTTCGTTTAATAGTGGAAGCAGATGCTTATCTATTACAGCTGGTGCAAGCGTCGGTACTGCGCCCTGACCTTTAATCCAGTGTCCGTAGTGATCCATTACATATTGAGAAAAAAGATTGTTACATTCAGATTTCAAGCCTGCATGGGTCTGCCGTAAGCCCTCATTTTCAATTGTCTCCAGTTCAATATCCCATCGGACAACATTTTCATAGATTTTCAGCCAATCATTGATTTTTAAAATTCCTGAAAGTGTGCTTCGCATCTCGCTATAGTTTCTGATAAACTTTTGAGAAATCTGCGAAGACATAATCCGTCTGGAGTCAAGCAATTTTTTACAGACAAGAAGGATCTGACTTGGATTTACGGGCTTTGTAAGATAGCCATCGATTTTTTTACCTAGGGCATCTTCCATAACCTGTTCTTCTTCACTTTTAGTCACCATAACAACAGGTAGATCAGGAAGAAATTCTTTTATTTCTTCAAGAGTGGTCAGACCATCTTTACCTGGCATTTGTTCGTCAAGCAGAACAATATCGAATTCTTTTGGATTGTCTTTTAGCACCTGAATAGCATCATCACCGCTGAAAACCGGAATAACACTATACCCTCTGGTTTCAAGAAACATAATATGAGACCTAAGAAATTCGATTTCATCATCGACCCAGAGGACCTTTTTACGACCTCCCGACATGCATACCTCCTGTAAACTAACCTCTAACAGTCACGCTATTGGCAGGCAGTTCGATATAAAAAATTGTACCCTTATCCTTTTGTGACCAATTCACAAATATTCGGCCCTTATGATAATCTTCAATTATTCTTTTTGTTAAAGTTAATCCAAGACCCCAGCCGCGTTTTTTAGTAGTAAACCCGGGTGCAAAAATTGTTTTCTGGGATTCTTTAGGAACTCCTTTTCCATTATCAATATGATGAATTCTCACGCGTCTTTCATTATGCAAATATTCAGTCTTTATCTCAATGAGCCCGTCATTTTTGTTCATCGCATCAATTGAGTTTTTCATTAAATTTTCAAATACCCACTCTAAAAGATCACGATTGACATCAATCTCTGGAATGTCTACCGAAACTAAATTTTATTTCTATCTTTTTTTTTAACAAAGGAAGTCTTACCCTGAAATAGTTGGCAACATCCCTGAATGATTTCATTTACATTTACAGGAAACAGTGCCGGAATAGAACCGATTTGACTGAAACGGTTAGTGACTTTCGATAACCTTTTCAGATCATTATCCATATCATCACAGATTCGCTGAAGTTGACCAACAAGAACCATTGCATCAATCGGTGGATCTGCATCCTGATAGGTCCGCATGTACTCAACCCACCCCATTAGCGAAGATATCGGAGTACCAAGCTGATGAGCCGTCTCCTTGGCAAGACCTACCCAGAGATTACTTCGCTCCGTCACCCGCACAATTCTGAATGCGATGTAAATAATTACTACAAACACAACCCCCAGCCCAACCTCTAAAAATGGCAACAGATAAATACTTTTTGCAAAAGTAGTATTCCCAATGAACAGATATCCTACTTTTGAGTTGTTATCTTTTGCTATAGAGGGGGCGTACGTTGTATTTCTTTTTGAATTCATCAATCTTTTCTTCAAGATAACGTCTGTTTTCAGGAGTCAAGCTGTTCAATTCTTTACGATCGTACAGTAATCCTGTATAGATATTTTCCCAAATGATCGGTTTACCGGCTGTATCAGTTAAAATAAAAGGAGAACTGGTTTCGCCAACATACCTTTGAGAGCTTTAGTTGCCTCATCATAACTCATATTATTTGCAACCATCGTTTCAATAAGAGCTGAATAAGCTCTGGTGGCATCAGCTGTTTCGTTTCGTAAATTGCGACTGACAATAACTATCAATGATGCATAAAGGGCCAGAATAAGCGCTGCAATTATAAAAAAAAACCTGCTGCTGATTCTGGACTTTATTTTCAATGCCAGAAAGTACAAGTCCGGATCCAACAGCAATTTTCTCTAAGAGTTCTATTCACCGGCCGTCCAATCTCCGTCAATCCATGCATATACGGTTGAAGAACATCCGGAACTCGAATTGTACCTCGTTCGGTTTGGTAGGTTTCCAATAATAGAAACAAGAACTCTTGACGTTGCCAATCCGCTTCCGTTCAAAGTATGAACAAAACGTGGTTTATCCCCATTTGTCAGGTCGTAATTGAATATTCATTCTTCGAGCCTGGAAATCCTCAAAGTTACTACATGATGATACTTCGAGATATTTCTTTTCGGCCGGTGCCCATGCCTCAAGATCATAACATTTTGCACCGGAAAAAGAAAGATCTGCATCACAAAGCAACAAGTACATGGTATTTCAGCCCCAGAGCCCTCAGAATATTTTCTGCATCTTGACGAAGCAGTTCATGTTCAGCGTAACTGTTTTCAGGCAGAGTAAATTTGACAAGTTCAACTTTGTTAAACTGATGAACACGAAGATAGCCTTTGGTATCCTTACCATATGATCCTGCTTCACGTCTAAAACACGCACTATACGCACAATACTTCTTAGTCAATTCAGAAGTTTCCAGTACTTCATCGCGGTGCAGGTTTGTGACTGGAACTTCAGCTGTTGGAATACAGAACAGTTCATCTTTTGCCATAAAGTACATCTGCTCTTCATTTTTTGGCAATTGACCAACGCCGAAATGGCTTTCTCTATTAGCAAGGAACGGTGGAAATATTTCTACGTACCCATGTTTCAGAGTGTGTGTATCAAGGAAAAAATTGATTAATGCACGTTCCAGAAGTGCACCTTGACCTCTAAGTACAGGAAATCCCGCTCCGGTAATTTTTGCGCCTCTGGGAAAATCAATTATGTTCAGTGAAGTTCCAAGTTCAATATGATCTTTTGGTTTGAAATTAAAATGTGGCTCCTCTCCCCATTCTGAAACTACTACATTGTCTTCTGCACTTTCTCCATGAGGAACCGAAGAGTGAGGTACATTTGGAATACGAACCAGCAGATCGTTCAATTTTTCTTCAGTTGCTTTCTGTTCATTATCCAGATCTTTAATCTTATCTGAAACCAGTTTCATTTCTTCAATTTGTTTTAAGGCATCTTTTTTATCTTTTTTGAGCTGTGCGATTTCCTGAGTACGGGTATTTCGGATATTTTTAAGAGCCTCAACTTCTTTTATGATATCTCTGCGCCGAGAATCGAGGTTAATAATTGCTTGAATATCTATAGGACTTTTTTTATTTGCTGCAGCTTGTTTAATTTGTTCAGGATTATCTCTAATGCGCTGGATATCGAGCATGATTTGACTCCTCAGAGAAAATTAAATGTAGAAAACCAACAAAAACCAGTTTCTAAATATACATAATGTACTATGTTTTTAACTCATGATTATTAAAGATAACACAGTTAAGATCATGGGAATAGATTTTGCGCTAAGAAGAAAGAGGAGTAGATCTTAGAGAGGTTTATTGTCAGTTAATAATATTTTCTGTCTATTAATCTAAAGGATATACTTATGCGAATTGCGGTTTTAACAAGCGGTGGAGATGCTCCTGGAATGAATGCTGCAATCAGATCTGTTGTAAGGACATCGATTTCACATAACTGGGAAGCATTCGGAATTATACGAGGATATGAAGGATTACTCGAGGGCTCGATTGTGCCTTTGGGAGCACGTGATGTAGGAGGCATTATAGGGTCTGGTGGAACAATGCTTGGAAGTTCCAGAAGTCAGGTGTTTACAACTGAAACTGGGCAGTAACGCGCAATACAGGTACTTCAGAAAATGAAATAGATGCCCTGGTTGTTATTGGAGGTAGTGGCTCACAAAAAGGTTCTTATGCGCTTTCCGAAAAAGGATATCCAGTGATTGGTATTGCATCCACAATCGATAATGACCTTTACGGTTCAGATCAAACTATTGGAGTTGATACCGCATTAAATGTAGCAGTTGAAGCGATCGATCGCATTAAAATTACTGCATCATCCCACCATCGGGTCTTTGCTATCGAAGTGATGGGTCGAAATTGTGGATATCTTGCTTTGATGGCTGGCATTGCGGGAGGAGCAGAGGTAATTATTATCCCGGAAATTGATATCAATCTTGAAGATATTGCCGCAGTACTTCATCAGGCATATGAAAAAGGTAAACCACATGCTATCATTGTAGTAGCAGAAGGAGCAAAATACAATGCAGCTGCTCTTGCAAATTATTTTACTGATGACAAACAATGGCCGGGATTCGAACTTCGCACAACTGTCCTTGGATATGTACAGCGTGGAGCGGTACCAACCGTTTACGATCGTTTGTTAGCAACACGACTTGGTGCTGCTGCAGTAGATTTCGCTGTAAAAGAAAATTTCGGAATTCTGGTCGGAATGATAAATACCAAAATCACTGCTACTCCACTTGAAGTTGCTGCAACAACGAAAAAAAGTTTGGATAAAGATCTCATCGAACTTGCTGATATTTTAGCAAAATAAATAGTAGCTTTTTCGAGTAAAGGTCATTAACTTAAGTATCACATTTTTCTATTACTTAAATTATCCATATACATCTTTTGATAAAAGAAAAGTTTCGGATCTGTGATTCGGTAGTTATGCTTTCCAAATGAAATATCACTTCGGGTTTGCGATTTTATTCCATAACCGATATGGACATGAGGGCCACTTGTGCGCCCAGTCATACCAACAGTTCCAAGAACTTGTCCCGCTTTTATTTTTTCGCCATTTTTAACTAATCTTTTGTCCATATGAGCGAAAAAAAGTATCGTACCATCCTTGACAACTCCGACGATATTACCAGCGGTTTTATTGGTTTTTAAGATCGCTTCACCATCAATTGGTGAAATTATATAGGATCCAAGTTTTGCGGCAACATCAATACCATAATGCGGCTGCCCCCCACCCATGCCGCGTTCGCACCAATCACCTGTCAGATAAGCGAATTTATCATTCACCACTTTCATAAAGAAATTATAGACAGGGATCAATTGTTTCTCATTTGCATTATGAATTTTCTGAGGTGGATAAAATGTCACAGTCAGTCCTTTAGGAATTGAGAATGCATTAGTAATCTTTGATTCGCCATCTAGACGGGTCAGATTATGAAGGTAATGATTTCCTTTATATATTCATTTACATCTCCCATTGATGGTACTCTGGCTCGAAATCGACAAATAGCATATTTTGCAACTTTGTATAATGGTTCACCATCATTAAATGTATGACTGAAAATTCCGCCGTCAGGTTCAATCAGTTGTTGAGGAGCAAGCGGTCGGGGAGCGATAAAATTAGTAACAGGAGTATTTGCACTTATCAATAAGAAAACTACGCATGCAGCAAGTATTTTGGGAATAATTGATATACTTTGATAAGTCAGTTTCGATTTATCAGTGTTCCGTAACGAATTCAGTACATATTGGACCTGTCTTGCAAGTTCATCAAAGGCTCTTGTTACAGCACCATATTGCTGATATTCAAGTACTGACTTTCCTTCATCCTGAGCATTCCGGACAGTAGCAGATTCCGGAATTTCAATATCAAACATAATTGATTGAGGCAGTAGCGAAACACCTGAATCACCTTCAAATGTAACCTGTTCACAGATACTCTCCAGAAATTTTCTGTTTTCAGCCATTGTACGGGCTTTCCCAACCAATTTTGAATCCTGTTTGCCAAACACCTCGTTTTTAATAATGCGGATTTTTATTGATGGGTGTTTAACAGAAAGCATTCTTACATTTGATAGGTAATCCCGAAGACTTTTCGTTGAGAGTGCATTGAGTGTCACTGGAATAAGGTTGAGATCACTGTTTTTATAAAGACTTCTGGTAAGTGAATTCCAGACAGAGGGAGTATCGAGGACAATGTACTTATAATAAGATCTGCAAATCTTCAGATTATAAATAAGATTCTGCAAATGAAGGATCGTAGGATTTTTGAAAAGGTCAACTCCAGCAGGAATCAGGTCAAGACAGGGCTGAACATTGACAATCAGATCTTTAACAGTATCATACCCAAAGATCTGCCGAAATAGACGCGCTTCCACTTTCTTTGAAGCAGTAACTAATCTGTTTACCAGGGGATCATCATTATTATCAGTATATGGCAGAGAAAAGCGATTTTTAAAGAGTTCCCATGATGTTCTGCTAATGCGATCTGTATCATACCCTAATGCTACACTTGCACTTCCCTGAACATCCAGATCAATAATCAAGGTTGGGCCGCGCCTTGAAAGAGAGGCGGCCAAATTGGTTGCGACAGTGGATTTACCAACTCCGCCCTTGATATTTGCGATATGTATTATTCCGCCTACATCAGAATCAGCGAATATAAGAGTGTTTTTGATCCTTTCGCCCATACCCCATTCTTTTTTGTTCAATAATTTTGCTGAACAAGCTCTACTATGTTTCCAATTTCAGTTGGCTTTGGAAGAACACGGTCTTTCTCATGTCGAGTACGATCCTGAATAAAGTAAGTGTCCTCTTCTGCATTATATATGTATGATAGGAGTGTTTTCAAGCTTTTTACCCAGTCGTATGTAATTATAAATTGATTTACCTTTTCTCCAGGTTTCCATGTCAAGTAAAATGAGATCAGGAGCAGATTCTTCTATGGAAGTAACAAAATCGTTTGATGAGTAAATATCCTGGACATCTTTATAATGCTTGGAGATTTCTTCTTTCAGTTGTTCTCTTCTTTTACTTGTATCATCCATAATTACGATTTTCATAGTGCCTCCCCTTCAGCAGATGTTGTAACTAATTATTCTTCTGCTATTGTGTATATCATTTGAGTTTGTAAACTATTGACAATAACAATGAAATAGAGCAGGATTTTTATCCTGCTTTGTCCATTACTGCAATTAAATTTTCTGCTGGTTGGTGATAATCTGAAGCAGTAGTATCAGAAATTATATCGTTACATAACTTTTTAGCTTTTTCTGCATCACTTGTTTTGATTAAAAGTACGATCTTCCAGCGTATGGCTCCATGACGATAAGTGATTCGTTTGTCACCGAGTGCTTTTTCCAGATACTTTATAGCATTTGCATTATCATCTTTAGCTTCATAGCAAGCTGCAATTCCTTCAAGAGCTTGGGCACCTATGAATTCCTTTTTATCCTTTGTAGCTTTTTCAAAAAACTTTTTTGCATCATCGTACTTGCCCTGGTCGAAATAAATACTACCAAGTAAATATGCACTCTGCAAACCCTGTGCGGAATTAGGATATTTTTCCGCGACTATCCTGAAATTTTCTGATGCCTTTTCCATTTCCAGATTTTCATAACTGATCATTGCTTTGCCAAACGAGTCCTGAATCTTGCTCTCGTTAGCCTTACCTGAGAAATTGTAAATAGACAAACCAACAACGAGGACTACTACTGCAACAAGGCCAATGGCTAATGAATTACCGTACTTTTTTACAAATTCTTTTGATTGTAAAAGAAAATCCAGAACAGGGTCATCTCTCATTTCCTGTTTGTGTTTATTATACTTAATATCCAAAGTAGCCTCCCGTGAAAACGTACATTGTTTTAAAATTTGGAATTATCTAAAATACATCATGGTATACGTATAAGGTGGTATCCTGATTTAAAGCAAAGACTAAAAAATGCTTTAAAATGCAACAGAAAGTCAAATTGTTTGGTTTTATTTCCATATATCCACAAATTACAGCTATCAAAATCAACATAATTTATAAAAATTGCTGAAAAATAATCTGATTTCTTTTACCAGAATAATCCTGACGAAGAAACCGCCTAAAAAGGATAAGCCTGTAAAGATTTACCATGGCACTTTTTAAGAAATCACTATATACTCTAATCTCTGGTTAATACCAAAGCTTGTAGATGGGATTCTTAACCCTGACAAGTATTTTTTGTTACAATAAGATGCGAATTTTATTAACTCTGCAAATTTGGAAGATTGCGTTTTGGAGCAATTATGGATCAATTTCAAATCAATGATTCCTCAAATCCTCAGGATCAACTCATTAATCAATTGAAGAATCAAAATGAGCTTTTAAAAACTCAGTTAATGAGTTCTTCAATGATTCATGAGCTTACAAAAGTGCTCCACACATGCACTGATCTTGAAGGTATTACTAAAACCGTTTTACTTGCGATCCAAGAGATAATAGAATTTGATAGAGTTATTCTTTTCGATATAGATCAGACAGGATTCTGCCTGAAACCTCAATCAAGTGTTGGTGTTCCAGAGAACTTTATAAATACAGTTTCGATTCCGCTGGGCTTTGAAGGCGGTGAAATTACAGATGCACTGTTTTTAAACAAACATATCCTGGTTGAAGAACCTGACAAAATATCTGATCCTTTTTTTAAACAATTATCATCAGTAACATATCTTGTAATTCCCCTTGTATGTAAGGTGAATAAGAAGTGTTGGGAAGCCAAGGGCTGCAATAAAAGATCCTGTTCGGCTCATGGCAGTTTTAATCCGTATTGCTGGAGCATTCCTGGCAGCAGTCAACTTACATCTGCATCAACAGAAAATGACCGGCGTGTCGCATGTATCGCCTGTCCCTGTTTTAAGGTTGAAGGGGTATTCTGGATGGATCGCACTGTACAATCCAGACCGATTACTAGCGATGATATAACTATTTTAACCGCGATTATAAATCTTGCTGGAATTGTCACTGAGAATTTTAAAATCCTCAATGCTTTGGACAAAGCCAATAGTAGTTTACAACAAGCTAATAGCCAATTAAAGATAGTCAATCACGACCTTCAACTTGCGCAAGCTCGTCTGAAAAGTGACCTTGAACATGCCAGAACTATACAACAAGGGCTTCTCCCACAGGACCTTACAGATACAGTTGACTTCTCAGTCGGCGCCCGCTATCTTTCCGCGGATGCTGTTGGCGGTGATTACTTTGACATCTTTACGATCTCACCGGATGTTTATGGAATAATTGTCGCTGATGTTTCTGGTCACGGGGTCGCCTCAGCCCTGATTATGTCAATGGTCAAGGTTCTCCTTAAAACATTTTCTGCTAATGAACCATCTCCCCAGAAAACTCTTGAACGTATAAATCAAACTTTTCTTACTGAAATAAAAACTGATCACTTTGTCACTATCTTTTATGCAACACTCGATACAAAAAAACATCTTCTTCGCTATACATCCGCAGGACACTGCCCGGTGCTTTTTATCGATAAAGAAACCAAAAGCTGTTCTACAATTAAAGCTGATGGTCTGTTTATGGGTGTTTTCCCTGATATGTTGCTTAATGAATCGACTTTCGAATATACACCAAAAAGAACACGGATTGTATTGTATACAGATGGAATTATAGAAGGGCGAAATAAAACAGATGAAATGTATGGAATTGAAAGATTAGTTAATATCAGTCAGCAATCTTTATCGTACCAGCCCAAAGAAGTTGTTGATGTTATTCTTCATGATGCAAAAGAATTCTGTGGTGATAACTCTTCTCCTGAGGATGATATTACTCTCCTTGTAATTGATTTGTAACAGATAATACTATTTCGTTCATATATATATTGAGGTATGTTTTCCCTTTTCAGGGGGGAAAATTAGATTAAGCACAGTGTGGGTTTTCAATAAGACGCTTTTCTGTTTTGCTAACTATCATCTTAGGAAAGAATTTAGTTTACTTTTTTTCGATTATTATCAACTTTTAGAAAAGAGAAGACAGCTAATTACGGGTTTTCATATGAAAAACATTATTAAGTATAAACAACATATCTAAAATAAATATGATTTCCTTAGCTCTATTGTTGAATAATCAAAAGATTAAAAATCATATTTAAATGAAATATTTAAAACATCAAACATCTTAATTGTATTGTACTCGTAAGAAGCATCTAACTCAACTGGCAAAAATTTAATTCCCAGTCCTCCTGTAATTTTCCATGGTGTTTCATTAGATGATCCGATTTCCTTTTGCATTCCAGCTCTTAACAAGATAACCTTAAATATTTCCTGTTCAATTCCACCAGCCATTTTCCAGGGTTGATCTGTCGTCAAAGGAATCTGTCCATCTGCAATAAGAAACGTTGTATACCCTACCTGAAATGTACCACCCATGTGAAAAGTTGTTGCATTAGCTTCAAAATAATGTTCGCCAGTAGATACATTTTTCCACCTATTTACAACAGGAACATCTCTAAACGTCAGCCCATAGCGAATCTGATCAGATAGTTCCAGAATCAGGCCGAGATCAAGACCAGCTCCAAATGAGCTGCCGCTCACAGAACCCGCTTCTTTTCCCTGAACCCTGTTGCTGGCGATTTTTACATTCACACCAGCGGAAAAAGGTCTTAAAAACGGAATGAGATCGTTAAATTTGTAAGCTATTGAACTAACAAAGTAAATTTCTCTGAAAATGTCATCAACATCTGAGCAGTAAAGAATCGCATGTCCGAAACCAAGTTCTCTTGTTGCTTTATTTACATATGAAGCAGCCATTACATTTAATCCAAAACGGTATTGATATGCAATTGCCGTCTGCGGTCCGTCCACCCACCCGATACCTGCGGGATTATAAAGTACTCCATACGCATCATCTGATGCAGCAGTATATGCATTTGCTAAAGCTGCCGGACGGGCAAAGATCGGAATCTGATCAGCTGAAGAAGGAATACCTGATAGATCATCATCATGATATTCCCCAACCAGTTTCTGCGAATTCCCTTCAACAGCATAGTTAATTACACCCCATAACAATCCTGCCCCGATAAAACCAGCAGCAGAATAAATAAACTGTTTTTCGTTATGAACCTGAGGCCCGAAATATCTTTCGAAATGCAAAGTATCACCTGATTTGTTACCATGCAGTTTTGCAACAGCAATTTTCAGTACATCTGAGATTGATGATCCTGTATCACCAAGTAAATTTACCGACCCGATAGTCTGACGAAGAAGAACATCGATAAGTGTTAACTTGATTCCAACCCGTTTTTCATTTAAATCTACAGTACCGTAAAGCATTCGATCCATTTTTAATGTCTTTCCGATTTCAAGAACACATCGTGGATCTCTGCAATGAGAAGGAAATTTTTCATTTACTTTATTAAGAGACTCAGAAAGCATTGCCTGATCGAAAGCAGTATAAAAACCGATATCTTTTATCAATGAGAGTAATTCAGAGTTAACCTTTTCAGATTGTTTATTATTATCTCCCATACATTCAAGATTGATTATTCCTATTCGGACTTTATTTTCGGCACTTTTTTCATCACCCATTATCTGAACGGTCAACGTCATGATAAGTGCAAGGGCTATTGCGAATGATTTCACGAATTCCTCCGTTTTCTTTATCATCTTTATTTTTTCTATCTATTTCATTAAAACAACAGGTTTCATATACCGGTATGTTTTTTTGTCAATATCTTCTGTACCAGTTACTATGATAAAATATCTGCCATTTCTGCACATTTTATCACCTTTGGGTACAATGACGATTTCTCCGTCCTTTCCAGACATTTCATCACTTCCCTTCGGAATTATTTCCTTTGAAATGGACTTTCCATCCCACCATATCGCATAGGGACTGCTTTTCAATGCAGGAATTTTCATTGACCAGACCAGATCCCCTACATTGTTATAAATGCCAATTTTAGCAGAGACCTGTTTTTGACTTTGAATTTGGAACTTTATGCATGTTCCATAATAGGGTGTCGATGGATTTATCTGTCTCTGATTAACATACGGTGAAAACGGATTTGGGCCTACTCTCAAATATCCACTATTCTGTGATTCGGTCAGTATAGTGTACTTTGAAAAGTGAGCCAGTTTTGCACTTACACTGGAGTTCTTTACAATAGAGTTAGTAAGAATTTGCCATTGCAAACTATCGATATTCCAATTCCCAATATAATACTTAGCTTTATTTGACTTTTGGTCACCAGGAAGATCAATGAGCAATTGAATGCTGTCTGAAGAGGTGTTAAATGAAATATTTTCGAGCTGTTTTATCTCATAAGCATCTGATGAAATTACTTTGTATTTACCAGTTTGCCTTTCAATTTTATTCTCAAGTGTATCTTGAGTCAATTCAAGGATTCCTATATCATTATTATTAACGATATTTGGAGGGAATATAATAGCACACCCTTTACCATTCATTGCTGTATCGGCAACACTCTTGTTTTGTATCATAAATCTTACTTTTAACCCAAGCTCATTCATATCACTTATATATTCTCCAGTAAGATTATTTGCACTAGCTACAACTCTTACATTGCCAATAAAATTTCTTGAAGGTTTGAACACCCCTTCTGAATTTATTATGCCTGCATTTTCAGGTAACAATTTCCATGCTGGTGAAATTTTAAGTATCTTTCCAAATTCATCTACCCCATTAGCAGTAAATTCTGCTCTTTCAGTAACAGAAGTCGTTATTGGATTCGGATTACCCGCATCAATTCTACGTACTCTGATAGATTTAATAGTTGTTCCTGAAACTTTAAATGCAAATGTATCAACTGGTGATAAACCTGCAGCGAGCTTCGTTTTAGAAGTATCGATTGTCACAATAATAGATACTGGTATCGAAGAAGTCCCGGTGTTTCCAGTACGGACTATTGCAGTTGTCCCAGTGTTTTTTGTCAAAATACACCCCTGAGCATTTGCTAAAGTCCACTGAATGCTCTGTTCATTTATGACTGTATCAGGAATAAATGAAGATGAATAATACCCCTTCAGTCTGAGTGAAATGTTATATGCTGAAGGAAATGTCATCGTATCCTGTGATAATAGTGCGACTTCAAATTTTGACAATCTGGATGTGTCTGGTTTTACAAACACATTGTATGTTTCTTTATCATATCCGTAAATATTACTACCCTTGTATCCTTTGAAATAGTAGAGCATGGTACTGCCATCCCGTTGAGGAAGCACATTGAAAATGTAATTGTTACTATTTTTCAGATAGTTTCTGGAAACTGAATACGTTCCCATTGTTATATCTTTATAAAAGATCATAACTGAGTCAAGTGAATCTGTACTTGTCAATGATAATGGTACGAATCCATTTACAGGTGATATTGAATCAGTCTTTTTGTGTCTCAATAACAAGGGTATAGTATCTATATGAACCATTTCTGAATCAAAAAGTGTAAACCGATGATATGCGCAATCAATAATAGAATCCGCTTTAGCATCATAACTCAGGATATAAACTCCAGCACCAGCATTGGAGATGCTATCTTTATTACCAAGAGTCTTTAGAAGAGGCGATTGCAGTTTAACGGACCCTTCCATTGTTGCATACCATTTAACTTTTTTATTTCCGGCCTTAACATAAAATTCAATTGTACTTTTGTCCGGTTTTCCACTTGTAACGTTCAATGTATCTTTTCCCGCAATGCTGTCAAGTACATATCCATCTTTACCGGCCATCAAACTGTAATTTCCATCAACAATATTTCGAATCTCAAATTTTCCATCTAAGCTTGTCTTTCCGGAAGCCAGGACAATTCCTTCAGGTATTTTTAAAAGATTTACATTGCAATTACCTAATGGTGTACCACTCATTTTTACTGTACCACTGACTGTAGCAAACGCATTCAATGTATCAAAAAAATTCTGAGTAGTTTTTGGTAATGTTTTTAATGTACATGGGACTGCTTTAGCTCCAAAACCATTTGCAGAACTTAATACAAGGTATTGCTGCTCTCCCGGCAGACTGATTTTGAAAGAACCATATGTACTATTGGATTGTATTGTCAATGTATCGGCGGTCCCGATTTTTAGAAATTTTACAGTAGCGTTTGTAATTGGAGCCAATACATAGTCATCCCTTGATGTTACCCATGTTTTCCCATAGACAAAACCATTGATAACTGTTGCTCCCGGTTGCATAGTAATCGTAACGCTTTTTGAGCTAAGCATATCAATTTCAGTTGTATAAGATGAAAAACCAGTTATTTCGGCACTGATGGAATATGTTCCCGCTGGTATTGAGAAAGAAAATGTTCCATTCTGAGGTGTATTAGCGATCTGATCAATTTGTATACCGTTTTGGAAAAGTGTAACTTTTACTCCTAACAAAGGATCACCTGCACTATTTTTGACTGTTCCAGAAAGAGTATATGGATTTTTCTTCATTGTAAAAAAACCGAAGTCAAGATACTGACCTGATGCGACAGTTACTTTACTTGGAAGAACCTGTGCATAGCCTGTCATTTCCGGCCAGATCCTCCAATCAGAAGCATAACATTTAAGTTTAAAATTTCCAGCTGCATCAACTTCTGTTGATACAGTATCATTCAGATCAGAAACACCAAAAACCTTTACAAGACTAATTCCCTTGCCTGCTTCATCAACTATTTTACCTTTTATAGTTGCATCCGGGCGTTCAAGATAGAAAGTTGTATCTAATGTCTGTCCCTCTTTCAAAGTAATGGTCTTAGTCTGGCTTTCGAAATCACTATTAATAGCTGTTATACGATACGCACCTGTAGGGCGCACTCTTGAGAGATCTCCCTTAAGATCAGTGTAAAAAAGAAGAGGTGTTTCTAATGAACCATCCAGTACTTCTACCTTTACTTCCACAAGTCCTACCGGATTTATAACAGTATCAATTAAATCACCTTTGGGAACTCTGATCAGTTCTCTTGTGTGGACTTTTATTGTTCCGGTTGAAGCTGAGTAGCGGAATCCAGCTGTATCACCTACTGTACCAGCGCCTTTATCATCAACCGCGATTACATTCCACACATATTTATTACTAGTCAAAGTTGACAAAGCATTGATCTCAACACCCATTGTATCTGAATTACTCGAAGCACTCACTTCAGTTTGCCATACAATCAGTTGTGCATTAATTCCCTCCAGTGAGCCTTCGAAATCGGTGCCTATGTATGCATACACTTTATATGTATTGGCAGCAGGATCAAGGTTCGTCCATTTGAAAGTAAATTTCTCATTTTCGGTTGAATTTAAAGAAGTATTAACAGGATACACCGGTTTTGGCTTAGCAAGAGTTTTTCCCCTGATTACAAATTCCTTGGGAGGAAGTTTAATTTTTGCAGAGGAGAAAGCTGGATGCGGATTAATTCCGAAATTATTCAATACTATCCAGGTATATCTTTTTCCAGGAGATAATGGAGGAGGATCAGCTGTAATAGTCTTCGAAGGGTCAGGTGCGCCATATACCATTTGAGTATTTGGTGTTATTGCTTGCCAAATAATACTAAGCCCCTGTAAATCGACATTACCACTATCATTAGTATCAACCTTAATTGCATCATCCGACAAGATTACATGATAATACGGAACCCCAGGATTTGCATCCCACTGGAATGTCGGTGTCAAATCAGAGATTGTATCTTTAGGCCATGTGCAATTAACTGGTTCTGGTGATTCAATCATCAAATTGAATTCATTACTTATAAATGTATCCTGAACCAAAGTTGTGCCCACAAGTTTTTTATAAGGAAATGCGACAATACAATAGAACACTCCGGAGCCCATTTCTTTCTGATCTTCTGCTACAAAGGCGGTTCCGCGTTTTTGTACACTGCCACTTGATTCCAGTATATTATCCTGTTTCTTATTTGTAAGTGTATCCACCCAGGGGTTGTTTATTTTGTAACGGTAATTTATCAAATTACCTCCACCCGGAGCCCTGTCATAGTAAATAAAACCTGAATCAGGAGCAGGAGACCCAATTCTCGCTATTCCAGCCCATTTGACCCATAAGACCTTTGAAGTTGATTGTGCTCCTATCGGTGCATCTATAATCAAGTATTCAGTTGGCTGTGCAAAAAGAGAACTTATGCTCAACCATAACAAAATAAGCCCTAATCTTTTACAAGTGATCATGAGTGTTCCTTTCACACTGTTCAGAAATTATAAACAACCCCGGTTTTTAATGCAGGCAATGGAAGTACATCCGCTTCCAGATGCAACTGAAGTTTTGTCCCCAGTGCGGTTCCAAAATTTAAAATTGGAAGCATAGCGGATTTTCCCATTCTCATATACGGCATGTTCTTTCCTATGAGATGCTTTTGATCATCATATTCCACATCAAATGCGCATATTCCTAAATTTACAAAAGAATTAAACATGGTACATTGAAGCATAATAATATGATCTACATTTACTCCTAAATCCACTACAACGGAATCATTTGTACTGTCGCGCGTAGAACCGTTTTCGGCAGTTTTTTGTTCCTTTTCAATCCGATCCAATTTCATTCTTATATCACCAAAGAGCTTACTATACGAAATTCGCAAACGTTCCGGTAAAACATCAAACGACAATGTCAGTCCAGTTGGCATTTTCCAAACAAGATCCGCATCTCCACTGGAATAACTTACACTGTCAACTGCTGCTGATGATAAACCCTGTTTAACATCAGGATCATTTAATGTTTCTGATTTTTCAAAATCATATTTAAGATCGAATGTTTCCGGATCAATAAAGAATGGAACTGAATACTTTGCGTATAATTCTCCTTTTGCGCGTGTATTGATCCCAAAACGTGATGTAAGCGCAAAACGCCATACTTTTACCGCAAGTGTCGGTGACCATACTTCTGTTTCAAAATGTCCGTAAGCATTTCCGTATATTTTCTTTGAGGAATAATCAATGTCACCAGGTATTTCAATTTCATTATCCCCCTGATCCAGTTTGATTTTATATCGGCCCATCAGATCAACATCGATTTTTCCACGGGCGTCTAAAGCAAATATATGCCTATGAAGATTCAAAGCAAATGTAAAGAGTTTATTCACCCGGTAAGCATAACCGAATGTCATAGTTTCCCAATATAAAGACATTTCCATTGGAACACAGATTGTCCCCCTTAGAAGAAAACTCATTCCTTCTTCTAAATTCTGGGGGTTCATGTAAATGTCCTGGTTACCAAGCACATTCTGATATTTAAAATAAAAATTCTGTGTATTTGAAAAGGATGCAACCCCGCCCATCATTGGCACTTCCACTCTCACTGTCACATTTGGATTCTGGCGGGCGCTCCCTGTTGGTTTAAATTCCTCTCCGTTTTTTATCAGGGTGGTATCAGCAAAAATTGAATCCACTCCATGATGTAAGTATGTGTAGTCTTTAAGATTTACACTCTTTTTTAAAGGCAAGTTAAAACCAAAAAATGCCTTCGGATATTCGAAAGAAACATCTGTAGGGTCTCTAAGGAGATCATAGTTGAACCCAATCCCTATCTGAGCATCAAAATCTGATAGTCTGACCGTTGCACCAAGACTATCAGTGGATAATTCACCATTCGATTGCCCAATACAAATAAGAATGGGAATCAACATAATTACCGGAATTCGCATGGAGAACACTCCTTTTAACTAACCGGGGCATCTTTACTTTTTTAAAAGCGATATGTTATATTGAAAAAATTATAAGGTGATAACGTAAGAGAGTCAAGTAGGCAAAGTATAAATTATTTTTATCTGTTATTGGGAAAAGAACAGATCACGTACTGAATATATCTACTACTATAATTGATGATTTGTTACAGGCTTCTTTATGATAAAAAGAATCCAAATTTTGTAAGAAAATTATCATGTTAACATTGGTCTAATGTTGACATATAATAAATTATCGAAGTATCATCTGATTAATAGATATTTCGGAGTTGTGATATCTCTTTTTCCCCTGACTATCTTTACCAATCTGAATTGCCGATTTAGGACACCAATGCAGGCATGCAAAACACTGTTCACAGTTATGATTCCATTGCAGTTTACCATTAGTAATTTGGATATTTTCGCGTGGACAGATGCGAACGCACATCTTACAAAGTTCACAATTTTGATCTACCCAGAAGGATGCATCAGCTTTCTTTAGTATATCACGGGTCATTGTATGTAATATATCTCCAATAATGTTTGCGAAAAAGGAGTTAGTCCAGAGTTTGTTAGTTTTACATTCTCGTAAAGTATCTATAATTTCCCCCATTTGCTCATCGGTATTTTGAGCTGGTTTTCCTGCAATGCGCCTTATCAGGCTTATTATTGGATTTTCCATACTTATCGTTCCGCTCTTTTCACGAACTGCGAATCCAGAGTTCAAAATAGCTCTTTTCTTTCTCAAAAGTTTTCTAAAAGCCTTGAGAGTTGAACCCGGATTTCCTCCACAAGTAATAACTGCAAAGATGTACTTTGCTTTGCTCAAATCCATTTTTTCTAAAAATTCTTCTACAATCCTTGGAATTCCATAAACATATACAGGAAATACAAACCCAACTCGCTGCTCATCAGGTATTTGAGATATCTGAAATTCACTTGCAATCGAGATAACCTGCGTTTCTCCCAGTTTATTGGCTAATTTTTGAGAAACAGAAAGTGAATTGCCTGTCCCAGAAAAGCTGTATATTTTTGTTTTCATAAAATCTCCGCAAAAAATCACAAATTTAGATCTGTATCAAGAATAATTGTTTCATCATAATAATTTAATAATCATGTAAATAGTTTATGCCTATAGTGAAAATAAAGTTTAAATCAGCACTCCTGATTTATTCTCTTTTTTCGAACAATCGCTAATTTAATAGACAAGACTCAAAAAGTGGAAAAAAAATAATTTACATTATCACCCTGATATTCTGATTTTCGTCAATTAACGGCTGACAAATTTACCTATTGTAACCAGACCTGAACACGCGAGGATTCATCCAATTTTCAGTGAATACAATTACACATCTGAATAAATCCATTTTGATTTTCTGTACTATTTAAAATTGTCTAAGCTTTTAATGATAATTATTTTATAGAGAATTAAGTTGAAAAAACTTTTATGATTCGATAAAACAGCTTATATTTGACAAAACAATTAACAACATTAATAAAGGATATTGTCGTGTTAAAAAAAAGTATAGTTTCCATTTATCTATTGCTTTTATCATTATCATCACTTTTGAGCGCTGCTTCAAATGAAACCTATGAAGTAAAAATCGGTGATTTTTCTGTTATTGCTGTTGCGGATACAACATTTGATATGCAGAGCAGTCTTATTAAGAACGGAAATCTTGAAGAAATCAAAAAGTATATGCCTGAAGGAAAAGCTCTCTGTTCTGATAACTCATTTGTAATTAAATCCTCTAAACAAACCATTCTTGTAGATGCAGGCCAGGGAGGAAAACTTATTGCCAATTTAAAATCATTGGGAATCACACCGGATAGTGTCACAATGGTTTTGATTACACATGGACATTATGATCATGTATCAGGGCTTATAAAGGATGGAAAAGCTGTCTTTTCAAAAGCAAAAGTCTTTTTTTCTGAAAAGGAAAAACCTCTTTATGAAGATAATGCGCTTGCAAAAATCCCGGCTGAATACAAACAGTATTTTTTACCTGCAAATCAGGTCATAAAAATTTATGGAAGTCAGATTAAAACATTTGTCTCTGGAAAAGCTGTTTCTGAAGGAATAACATCTGTCGATATGAGCGGCCATACAGCTGGCCATTGTGGATTTTTAGTAGAATCAAAAGGACAGAAGCTTCTTATTGCCGGGGATATCCTGCATATCGGTCAGGTCCAATTTCCTCATCCAGAATATTCACTTGTGTTTGACTCCGATATTTCCGCTGCTTCGAATACCAGAAAACAGATTCTGGAAAAAGCTGCAAAAGAAAATCTTCTGATCTGCGCAACACATATCCCTTTCCCAGGTATGGGGCATGTATCCACCGGTACTCCAGGATTTACATTCATACCTGCAAAATGAATTATTCTTCAAACACAGGTGCTTAAAGTACCTGTGTTGAAAAATGCATTTCGATTATTGCATATTCTGATTTATTGATTATTCTCTGAAACCCATTCTATTGCTAAACAATCCCCTCAGCCGTTAAATAATCATGTACAACGTTCATTCTACAAAAAGTATTTTGAAAACATAAATCATCAGGTCTATCTAACAGCCCTCCAGAGAGGCCGATTTTAATCCAATTATTAATAGGAAAATACTATGTCTTTTATTCAGAAGTTGTGGAATGAAAAGCCGATTTATCTTATTATGATTCTGGCGATTATCTCGCGTATTGTTGCAATCTTTTTTGCCAAGGGATATGGCATGTCTGATGACCATTTTCTGGTTCTGGAATGGGCTCAGAACTGGTTAGATGGAGAAAAGATAAATAGACTTCGTCCGGCAGGACACAGTATAGTATATCCTGGTCTTCATTATTTTGTTTTGCTTGCATTTCAAAAAATCGGTTTTTATAAGCCTGACTTTATGATGTATATAGTCAGATTTCTGCATGCGTCACTTTCTCTATTGACCATTTATTTTGGCTATAAAATAATTGAACTCCGTACAAATCAGAAAACCGCTGCTGAGGCTGGATTACTACTGGCAATTCTCTGGTTATTCCCCTTTATGAGTGTCAGAAACCTCATAGAATTTGTTTGTATTCCTTTCATCATGATCGCAGCCTATTACCTTTTAAGATATGAAGACCAGAAAAAATTATCTTTTGTTTTATTTGCCGGTTTATCTACCGGACTTGCTTTTGTTTTCAGATATCAGGTAAATTTATTCGTTGTTGGATTCTTTATTATATTGTTAATTCGAAAAGACATCAAAGCCGCAATTACTTTGACAATTGGTTTCGTTTTATCGTCTTTTCTTATTCAGGGAATTGCAGATTGGGTTGCCTATGGGTATCCGTATGCATCTTTCCTTTCTTATTATTTGTACAATTCCTCTAATGCATACAATTACACAACAGGAGCCTGGTACATTTATATATTTACTTTAATGGGTGTTCTGATTCCACCTGCCAGTTTTTTAATTTTATTTGGTTTTCTCAGACAATGGAAACGGTGGGCTATCGTAGTCTGGCCGGTATTATTCTTTTTAGTTTTTCATTCCATTTTTCCTAATAAGCAGGAAAGATTTATACTTCCAGCAGTCCCCCTTTTAATAATAATTGGAATCGCAGGATGGCGGGAATTCTCTTCTCAATCATCTTTTTGGCAAAAACATCACAGGTTACATAACATATTATGGAAGTGGTTCTGGGTTGTTAATTGCGTTTTGCTTATTTTCGTAACCACCACCTATTCAAAACGGGCCCGGGTCGAAACAATGAATTATTTAAGTACAAAAAACGATGTCACTGCAATTCTTGTAGAAACTTCTGATAGAACAGCCCCCCAACTTCCCTTATTTTACCTGGGGAAGAGAGTTCCGATTTACATAATGAACGCAAAATCGAATATTGATTCTATTCGATCAGAAATTTCAAAGGGCACTACACCAAATTATATTGTAATGATGAATCATAAACGAATTGAAGAACGAAGTCAACGTCTGAACCAGCTTTACCCAAAGCGGATCAAACTTACAGAAATATCGCCAAGTCTGATTGACCAGCTACTTTACATTCTCAATCCACGTCATAACGTAAACCAACGATGCTCTATTTATAAAGTCGAAAATATAAACTAACTCAATAGGACAGGTAATGAATCTATCGTTAATTAAAAAGAATCCAAAGTTACAAAGCCGGCTTTTACGTATTTTTAAATTCGGTACTGTTGGAGTATCAGGGGTCGTTGTAAATTCAGGTATTCTTTTTTTTCTGACTGAGAATTGCCATTTCGACTATAGAATATCTGCACTTATTGCAATCGAGTTATCTATTATAAACAATTTCGTCTGGAACACTTGGTGGACATGGTCGGATAAGAAAGCATCTGATTATGAACAGTTTATTAAAAGATTGTTTAAATTCCAGCTTTCAACTTCAATAGTTGCTATTGTTAATTATGCGTTGTTGATAGGTTTGACAGAACTGTTCCATATCCCCTATCTGATATCAAATTTGACTGGCATAGCAATCGGTTCAACGCTTAATTTTCTTATCGGTCATTTCTGGATATTCTCGATAGAAAAGAGTGTCGAATAAAATACAGGCTTTGTTGTTTTTTTCGGACATGAATTCTATTAACAGAAATACTGTATGTATTGCGCTTTTTACGGTTATTCGATTTTTACAATTCCAAAAGTTTGGTTTTCAAAAAGTGGATGAATATTCCACTTTGTGTATTTCTTTTCATATACTACATATTTAATGTTTTCACTTTTCGCAATTTCTATTGCATGTTCATGATAAAGTGACGGGTATGTATTTCTTTTGGTTGTCAGCGTCATACCAAATGCACTCATTCTTTCCCACCATTTAAAGACTGTTTTTTCTGAATAGTTATGTGGTGCACCATCTTTATAGGTTCCGTAAATCGAGTGAAGTGAATAGCTTCTGAAACCTTCAATATAAATCGGTGTCATAATCGTCTGGTCCAACGGAATATTATATCTTGTCCATTGGGCGATTTTATCGAAATCTGTTGAGAATGCAGTACTAAATATTCTATTATTAGTTTTCATTCTGGCAGATGTCGTTACAATTGTTGCCACAGACATTAAGACCAGAACAGTAGATACAAAACAAAAAAATGTAAATTTATTTGGTAATATGTTCTTCGACTCGAGTTTACTTATAACGAAAAGTGCAATTGGAAAAGAAATTACAGCAATTATATATATGGTTGTAAAGTCGTTGCGTTTTTCAACAAGAGAGTACACTATAAAAAACAAAGCTGCAAAAATCCATATCGCATCACTAATCCTGATTTTTGAAAAATTAATCTGGCTTACTCTCCATGTCATAAAGAAAATCAGTACAACAAGAATAATATACGAATTTCTACCTAATTGCAATTGAAGCAGAAATTTAACAGAGAAAATTTCTGCAAAAGCCATAATGCATAAAGAGGCAACACAAGCCGCAATTAATGGCATAATTTTCATAAAACTTGTGTGTTTACGAAACCCAATCACAAGAGCAAGTATAGCAGCGAGAAGATGAACGAAACGATCTGGAACCCAATGTGAAATAAAAAATGAATGATCCATTCTTACCCGGACAATATCAAACCAGCTATTTACATCAAATACTTGATTAGAAGAGTGGGGAGAAAAAAGGTGTTCAAAGTAAGGCAACAAGGCTGGTGAAGCAAATAACAACAACATAAATGAACTGCATGCTATTTTAATAAGAGACAATGATCTCCATTTGAATAGAATTACAAAAAAGAATGTAAGTGAATTGGTAATTGCTGTAAATGGATGAAAGAGAAAAATAATTCCTGATAGTATTCCACCTGTAATCCATTTTCCTTTATCCCACATTACAAATGTGATAAGCATCACTCCAATTGCAAGTGCACAAGGGTGAAAGTGACCATATGGATTAAGCCCATATAACCCCATAGCTGCACCAGTTTTCGGTATCACTAACATCGCTAATAAAAGGATGTACCAGTGACTTTTTTCAAAAAAGTGTCTATAAAAGATTATGAAAGCAAATGTTAAAAATAAAATTTGGAAAAAAAAGGCAAATAGAAAGAGTGTTTCAGTTGGTACAATGTGACTTAACAGGCCAAAAAGTTTCCAAATATAAACTGGATGATTTTCTATTGTATCAGTTAAAAGGTCAGTTGAAAATAATGAATGATTCGATTCATGGAAAACAAATGGAACATAGGTATCTAGATCACCAACACCAAATCGATAACCCTGCAAAGAACTTAAAAAAGTAAATACTATTATCGATAGTAAAATAATGAGATTATTAATCAACTTGTTTTCATTATTTAGTAGATTTCTTATTTGAAGTACTGATTTTACGTTGAAAATTTTAGATATAATTTGCACACCTCGAGAGAAATTTTGAAAAATAGGGACACTGTAATATAAATAATGTACCATTAACATTTAATACCCGACATAAATATCACTACTGTGATCATAGCTAACATATACATTCCCGACAATTACAAAGAAAAAAAGCAATGAATTCATCTTCTTCACAGTGCTTTTAATTACTTAAAAAAGAATAATCCTGCTTAAAAAATTTACCTCAGGTAAAAGTGGTGATAAAAAGAAAATTGTTAAACATAAAGATAAAACTGATTTATTTATAGAACGAACTGTTTACATGTAGTTAAGTAAATCATAAATCCACCTATACGTCACTACACTTAAACCTAAAATTCAGCTCCACATGCAAGTCCCAGCCAGATATTTACATATTTTGATTTGTATTCCCATGCTGGAGTATGTAAACCGGAACCTTTTGTATCATACATAAAATTTAGAGTAGGACCGCCCCATATAGTGAAATGATCAATAAGCTGATAACCAGCAATTAACCGAAATGTATTACTGTTTACAGAATTATTGCTCCAATCACCACCATCTTTCTTAATGATTTCCCTCTCTAAGTAATCAATACCAACAAATGAGGATCTGACAGGATACCTGTAACCAACGCCAAATACAGGAGCTATAAAAGTCTGGTTACCATCTCTTTTTGTGCTGATTCCCAGATACGAACACCAGTGTGTATTACCTGAACGCAATATTCCGGTTATAAACCCTAATTCATCGACACTGATTTGTAATCCGGGAATTCTTTTCTTAACGATCGATAGTAACCCGATTACTATCCCACTGGTGTCACCAGAAATATTGATTACACCCACTTGAAGCGGTGAAGTGTTCTTTCCGATATTGATAACTCCAATCTGTGCACCTTTAATATCTTTTGTATAATTGAGTGTGCCAATTTGAGCCCCATTTACTGTATCAAAAGAAAAATTCCCAACCCCTGCGATCTGAACTCCTTTTTCCTTACCTTTTGAAATATTGACAACTCCACTTAATTGAGTCCCTTGACCGCCCTTAGAATAATTAAAGATACCGGAAATTTGAGTACCTCGAACATTTCCACTTGAAACGTTTCCTAATCCACTTATCTGAGCTCCGCTAACGCCTGTTATTCTTTTATCAATTTCATCAGATTGTTTTTTGTTTATTTTACCGGATACGTTACATATACCGCTTATTTGAGCACCCATGAATTCTTTTGAAACATTGCTGATTCCTGAAATTTGAATTCCTGTAAATTCACCTGATACATTGCTGCAGCCGCTTATCTGCCCTCCGTATCCACCTCGGTTAACATTAGCAATACCCGAGATCATAACCCCGTTTCCTTGGTCGCCAGTAATATTGCTGATTCCTGAAATTATCGCTCCATTACTATTGTCATCAGCATAATTCAATAATGAAGAGATAGCTGTACCATTAATTCTTCCACTTCGGGCAGCAAGAATACCAACTAAAAAGTTTGAATTAGTTTTTCTTAATCCCCCGATGCTCATAGGTGGGATTATTGAGAGATCAACAGGGATATTTACATAGGAATTTTGGCCGACTCCCCTGCTCCTTGATGCTACCCTGGTCACTTTAGTTAATGAATTTGCGGATAATTCTGTTTTGTTATTTTCTATAAGTTCAATTTTTGTCCTGTATAATCCATTTCCATTTTCGATAGTAACTTCATATTGTCCAGCCTCCAATCCTATTGACATTGTTTTTTGGAACTGCTTATTAACCTCAACAACCAAGGCTCCTGAAAAATTTCTTATATAGATAGTTCCAGTTATCTCTTTTGCGATAGTAATTCCTGAATTTCCTGCCCGCAAATCAGTTAGCACCAGATCACCAGATCCCTTCAGACGAATATCATAGCCCGCATGTTGAGGACCGGTTATAGTCTGTTCGGTTTTTTTCAAAGTTTCATTGAATGAGAATTGATACGCTTCATTTAAAGTTACTTTTCCATCACTGTTAAAATCAGCGCCTCCCCGTAGACCGGAAACTAAAGTATTAGTAAAGTAAGAGCCTTTAATCCGGTCAGACTCCATAGCAGGTTCGTGCTGGGCTGATGAAGTCAAATATGCATACCCTTCCATCTGTGAAGATGCATCAAAGAGAAATGGCTGGCGCTGTATACCACCCTTTTCTCTTGTTAAACTACCCGATGCGCAGGCATCGACAACCGCTATCCGGACATCAGCTTTTATATCATTAAGTAAACTTTTTAATGTGGAGTAACTAAAAACTTCGTTACCCAGCAAAAAACCACGTTCATCAGCGTGTCCTGAATAGTAAAACAAGACTTCTTTTCTTCCGCGTTTATTAACACCTATCTCAGTGGTTAACTTCAGGTTATTGAGCGCATTTATCAGCTCTGTATTTGACGGGTTCTCTATTATCACACATGATGCTTTTGTAACCCCACCCAGATTGCGAAGAACTCCTGCGAAAGCTTGTGCATCCTTTACTGCATATCTTAGTTGGGTTCTATTCTTTCCTCCAGTGTTCGACCCTACGATTAGTGCATTTCTGTAAAGCAACTGATTTATATCACCTTTTCCCTCAGTAACTGATGACATTATCCCCAATTGGAAAGAGGTAATAAAAAGAAAAATTTTTACGAGTAGATTAATTTTCACTTGGATACCCTTTTTTTTAGAATTATTGAAACTTGTTTCATGTTTTCAGGAAGTTCCAAAGCTGCATTTACGACATTCTTCGTTTTCGACATTTCCTTTGCAGCCTTAATGACTAGTGGGACAGATATAGCATTTTCAGAATAGATAAATATAAACCGTTCAAATTCCGGAGCATCATCAAGCTCATAAGAATTTTTTAAAAAGTGCTCTGTTTGACCTTTGAGTAAAGGAATCTCATCCTGTTTATAGGGGAAATGCAGTGTAAGTTCACCCCTGCCGTCAATTGATAGTATCACACCATACCGCATCCCCATTGATTGATATCCGATCTGAATTAAATCCCCTTTCGATACGTTTGCTGCATCTGATAATCTTTCATGTCCCTGTTTTGTTTTTCGATAAAGCGAAATTTTAGCATCTGTTCCTTTTAACCGGTCATACTTAAAAAATGATTGCTGTTTGGTTTTAATCATATCAGGCATTACAAATACAAGTAGCACAACCGCAATCGCAACCGGAACAGTACTGAATGCAAATGGTTTAAAGTAGTTTACTGTTTTGCGTGATTTATAAGAATTTTCAAGCCTGGCTTTAATAGAGCCAGTAACTCTCTTTACTGAATATTCAGATAGTATCTGATTATTCGATTGCTTTATCTTTTCCAGATATTCGCAAAGTGCCTCATTCTCCTTGCAAGTTTCAGTAATTCGGTCCGCATCTTCGGAAGAAAGTTCATTGAGCAAATACCGTTCAAGCATAATTTGAGAAAAAGGAATACCTTCATTTTCCCGCATAGAAAAGACTGCCTTTCATTGATTGTACCTGATCAGAAAGCATTGTCAGGCGTTTCCTGACACCTGAAACTGACATCCCAGTCATTTCAGCAGTTTCTTCCAACGTGCATCCATCAACAAAATGAAGCACTGCTATCAATTTAGTAGAAACCGGCTGTCTTCTGAAGATCCGATCAACTATCGAACGCAATTCAAAACGCTCGAATTCATCATCTAACTGAATAATCTGTTCGAGCATAACTTCATTCTGATCACCAGAACCACTCCGCTTATTAGCCCGCAATATATTGAGACAATGGTTTGTGGCAATTGTATAAAGAAGGCTTGATGGATATTCAATAGACAATGCATTTTTCTTCTGAAGAATTGACACAAATACTTCCTGCATTGCATCCAATGCCATTTGTTCATCCTTTAAAAGATATCTACAGCGCCTGAGCACCATTGGCCCGTAATCTGAATAAAGTTGTTCAATGTCCATACTAATAGTTAAACACCAGTGGAATTAAAAAGTGTTACTTTTTTGCATAGATCTGAATTTTTATCAGAATGCAAAAATATTCTAATTAAGTTCAACAATCCTAAGAATGGCACGATTCATAACAATCTATCAGTTCCCTAATAGATCAAAAATTTTTCCAGAGTACCTTTACAAGTATTTGTTTTTAACAGAATTAGTTATTAATTACATTAATAATTGATACCTATTTATGTAATCTGATTGGTACAATATGTGATTATTTCTATAAACAAGACGTTTACCAGCTTATGTTCCTGATTTATAATTCAAATGTTTTGGTCAATTAATGATCTATTAATTATAATCGTACAGAAAGAAGATACTACAATGAAATTACAACTGTCATTTACATTTGTACTTTTATTATTCTACATGACTTCTGCTGATATGCTGGAAGATATTCAAAATGATTTGCAGAAAAATAAAGAAGTACGATCGCATTTTCGCTTAAATACATGTGCCTGTTCACTCTCATCCAGACTTGTTAATTTTCAAAAGTGGATTGTCGGATTTAATAAAACAGATTCAGCAATCAATCATAGTCTCATGGCACGGTATCAAACAATGATCGATACCTCATTCAGTTTGATTGACACTTCAAATATTATTTTTGAAGGGAATAAATCAGCTCCGGTCTGGATCGTCGCATATGTATCGGTGTCATGTCCACTATGTAAAAAACTATATAATGAGCTTTATTATGCTGTAACTAAAGGGCCATTAGCAGGAAAAGCAAGACTTGGAATAAAACCCTTTCCCGCAAATAAATTGAATACAGCTCTGGCAGCATTGAGATATTGGCATAAGCAATCATCCCTCATGCTCTCTTTAACATCAATAAACGAACGGATAACAATGGACCATATCCTCAGTTTTGTTGATTCAAATGGAATTTCCCGTGATGAGTTTCTTAAAAAATGTGAAAGTGAAGAAATAATCTCTTATACCGAATCCTCATATCATGAAGCAATCGGTAATGGTGTATCAGTTACCCCTACGTTTTTTATTAATGGTCATCCGTATCGTAGTTTTAAAGATTCACAATGGGTGATTGATGCAGTAGAATTCCGCTATCTCTGTCTAAAGAAATAATTTTTCAGATTCAGAAGGGTTTTATATTGAGGCTTATGAATTAAAACTAATATGATTTTAAGAAGAATATATCCATCATTTATTATTTTAACTTCACTATTTTTAAAATTAATTTTTATCTATACACGTACTTTTTTGATTGAATAAAATAGAAGTTTATAGTTCTATTGTGTTAGATGTGATCGGAAAATTTCCTTTAAACCGTTCATTTTTCGATTGAAAAACTTAAAATGAGCGTTTTTTTAATTATTATAAGGAAATTTCATTCTATCACTTAAAAAACTAAAACAATTTCATTATAGCATGTATACCCATTTGCAGAATTTATTATAAATGACAACGGATTCAGCATCGCCCACGGTGATGTCAAAAGATAAAAAAGTTCCTGATTTTTCTGAGCTCTCGAAGTACTTCATTCCGATTGCACTTCAATCAGCTGCACAATCTATTACCTATCCATTGGTAGCGATAATCGCTACTAATGGAATTGGTGGACCATTGGAATTAGCGGGAATGGCGCAATCCAATGCTATAATGTTTCTTTTAAGTACTATCGGAGCAGGTCTTGTAACAACCGGTATGGTGTTCGCAAAGGACATCGGGGGTTACAGAAAATTTGTTAAAGTAAACTACTTGCTTGCAACGATTGTCTTTATTCTTCAGGGTATTTGTGTTTTACCATATATATCCCATTGGATTTTTTCTTCAATAATGGGATTGCCTCCATCAATCGAACCTTATTCCATTCATTCGCTTATCGCAACAATACCACTGAATTTTCTTTTTTTCATGCGGGGACCATATCAGATTGTGCTCTATTTGAATAAAGCAACTGCGTTGGCAAGCACTGCAACCATAGCTCGTATTGTATGTACATTCGCTATAGCCCCCCTATTCTGTTATTTTCAGTTAACAGGTGTAATTTGGGCGTCAGTTGCCCTTTCTATAGGTGTACTTGTTGAAGTTATCCTGTCCCGCATATTCTCCCGGCCATATATGCGGGCCCTTGAAAAAAACAGAACAACTTCACCTACAATAAGAGAACTACTCGCATTTACATTACCCCTGTCGGTCGGTGGATTTTTCCTTTCTATATCGGGTGTGATCATTGGTATGGTAATAGCACGAGCAGCACATGCGGAACAGCTGCTCCCTGTTTTCTATCTGGCAATCGGCATTGCAAATCCAATGTCTGCTGCTGCATCCCGCATTCAGACATTAACAATTGTATTTCCTCCCGATCGTAAGGCTAAAAATAACTCTATTTTCTGGTATTCTATTCTTAGCGGCATCATTTTGGGATTCATTCCACTTCTCTTCGTAATTCCCGGTATTGCACAGTTGTATTATATCACCATGCAGAATTGCCCTCCGAAAGACCTTAATCTGGTTCGTATTACTGCACTATCATTAGTACTATTACCAATTGGAGTAGCAATAAGGGCTCATTTTGAAGGTGTTGCAGCTCATCTTCGAAAATCAATTCACATTCTCCTTGGACAGGGCGTTTTCATGGGAGCTCTCTCTGTTTCAGCAATTCTTTTTCTTTTTTTGCAAGTACCCGGAAATATCATTGGTCCAGCTGCCTATTTTGTCTCAAACACAGCCTCTGCTGTAGTAATTATAATCGCTCTGAACTGGAGTGCAGAACGTGAAGAGGAAATTGAGATGGTGAAGAGTCCAAATGTATTAGGTGAAGTCGAAGTTTAATTATTCCGAATTGCCCATTTTAATTGTGCTTTTTTCGAAAACGATCAATACTGCAGATTTAAAACATTACTTTAAATCCTACTGCGCCTAATGAATATTCATTGTCATAAGGATTCTCGTCGATAAAGCAGTGATTATAATACAAGGTAGCTATATTATCAAAAGCAAGGATCACATAATTTATCTCACCAGACAACTTTGCAGTGATCTCTTTATTTTTGCTGTACCACAAATGATGATTGATATCTATAAAAAATGTCTGGTTCTTAAATAGTCCGAAATGATATCTGAATAACCCGCTGATATCATACTTGTAATTGTGATTATTACCTATAAGAGCAGCTTCACCGTGGAGATAATATCCTGCATTGATCATTGCATCCAGGGAATTCCGGAGTGAGAAATCGCGGTTATTATACTTTTGAATAAAGTAATAAGAGTATGCTCCTTTTGTCCCGAATCCAAACTGTAAAACATTCCACCATGTTGAGCCATCACTTTTCTCTTCTCTGCTGAGGGTATGGATACACTGGTGATACAACGAACCGGTTATAACACTCTTTCGTAAAGAATATCTCAGTGATGGTGTGAGATTATACCTTATTTTATCCATTTTTATAGGTGTTTCAGGGAGACGTGCGATACTTGTTGATGCGACTGTCAGGAAATCAAATGTCAAATCCTTGTATTTCACAAGTTCAGTGTTTACTGCAATATCAGACCGGTATCCAGGCCCTAAATCACTATATTTTGGATCACCATACAGATGCACTCCAAGAGTTACCTGTCCATTAGCATGAAAAAGCATCTTGAAATCGCTCTTTTTTGTTAAACTATCCGATGCCAGTATATGAATCACTATGCAAAAATTTACCAGCAGCAATACTTTTATTTTCATTTTACATTCACACTCCTGCAAATCCTGAATCCCACCCCATCAAAGCGCCTGAACGATTCTCCAAAATTTCTATTGGCACTACGGAGATTCCATTTGTATTCATTACAGCTTCCGCCCCGTACTACCCGATGTGGAAATTTTTTATTGTCTTCAGGTCCACATGGATTATTTAGTAGGCTTTTCTTATAATAATGTACATCGTAACGATCCTGACACCATTCCCAGGCGTTACCAATCATATCGTACAAACCAAAACTATTAGGCCGGGTTGTTTTTACAGGGAGTAATTGTCTTCCAATAACTGCGTAAACTGCAGCACTGTCACTATTATTTCCCCAAAAATATTCTGTCTCACAGTTTCCCCGTGCAGCATATTCCCATTCCGCTTCAGTGGGCAATCGATATCCATCACCTTTCCACGAGCAAAAACTTTGAGCATCACTCCAGCTTACTCCTGTTACTGGCAGCGCAAGCCACTCTCTTCCGGAAATATCATCAGCTTTTTGCGGAAAAAACTGCCGGTTCCACCAGAATGGCATTCGGCACTTTCCACTTTGTACACACTGGAAATATTCCCAGACTGTTATTTCTGTTTCGCTTATATAAAATGAATCGACATGAACCCGATGAACCGGCTGTTCATCTCTTTGACCATTATTACTTCCCATATTAAATTCACCGCCGGGAATAAGAATCATGTTTATTCCAGCAGAATCAAATGAAGCACCTGTAATTGCCACCGTATATAATAATATAGCAAGCATGCTCATAGCTATTAAACCTCCCACCGCAAATCGTTTCTATTGCTTTACAATATATATAATGACACATGCAGTTTCGAAGGTAAAAAAGTCCACATTTTTTTTCTATTCTCACTTCATCTTTCTACCAAATTAGAATTTAAAGAATACCGGGGATAACTCCTGCACCACATCTTTAATTTGGTTTGCAGCAGCGGGTATCATGGATAATGCTTTTGATTGTTAAGATGTATCACCTTTGTAATGAAGGTTTACGTTCGATGGTGCATACGATGAGAATCCGGGAAGCATGTCGTTTATTAAAAGAAATGGATTTAAATATTGCTGAAATCGCCTATAAACTCAGATATGCAACTCCAAGTCATTTCAATCGCGAGCTTTAACAGCGTGAGAAAGTAACACCATCGGGATTTAGAAAATTATGATTTTCTTCAGTAATATGAGGACTATTTCATTTAACTCTTGAAAACCTATTCCTTTTGTCCTCACTGAAAGAATTGAGAACTTACGCAATTGACTACCGCTGCACAGAATGCACAATGTGCTATCTTCATCAATCACTTTCTCATTTTAATATGTGGAAAATTCTCTCAATGAGCATACCTGAAATAAACAGTACAGAACTCGCAAGAACCGCCGCTATAATCACGCGTAATTTGCTAAACAAAAACGGACTCTCAATTGCATCGACAACTTCTGCCATGCTCTGAAAACGCTGCTCGCGATCAACAGCAAGCATTTTCCTGAGGAGCCGTATTGTATTGGATGATACATAAGGATTGTATTGTCCCGGTGAAACATACTGCCCCTTCAAAAGCTTTACAATAAGTTCCTGAGGAGAATCTGCAGAGTAAACCGTATGTCCAGTAAGCATATAATAAAGAGTAGCACCCAGAGAATAAATATCGCTTCTACCATCAATATCCCTGCGGCCGTCGACCTGCTCCGGTGATGCATAGTGAAATGTTCCAACCATCATGCCTTCTTGTGTCAATGTCATGTGATCGACATCAAAATGCATTACCAGTCCAAAATCGGTAAGTTTCGGAATTTTATTAGCATTAAAAATAATGTTTTCGGGTTTCACATCGCGGTGAATAACACTTCGAGAATGCGCATGAGCAAGAGCTTTCGCCGTTGCCCGGATAATCTGCAGTGCCTCTTTTTCAGAAAGAAACTTCTTGGAATCGACATAGGCATTCAGCGATGGCCCACTCAAAAGCTCCATTGCGAAATAATGACGGCGATTGACCTTGCCAGCATCATATATATCCACAATATTTGGGTGATTCAATTTGGCCAGAGCCTTAATTTCCTGGTAAAAACGGGCCATTTTCTGTTTATCATCGGAAAACTTAGTACCGATAACCTTGATTGCTATGCTGCGGCCCATAAATTCATGTATTGCCTCATACACTTTACCCATACCACCCTCTCCAATGAGTTTACCAAGGCGATACGGTCCAAAAATAGTGCCCCCCTCAGCAATCTGACAGAGGTTCTGAAGGTCCTGGATAGAATCTTCGGCAAGAATTCCCTGCTTGATCATCACTTCTTCAATCGTCGCAGTAAGGCCGATTCTGTTGCTCTTTTTTACGAGCTCCTTGCATTGATCAACCTGTGCCTGGGTGATCATTTTCTTTTCCAATGCAAGCTTTATTATCGGAAATTTTGATTCATCTTGCTCTATCATAGATTATCAGCACCTGATCTTAAATTCTCCGGCATCATAGATTTCTTTAAAAAACAGTACATTTTTTAAAGATAAATTGGGGCACCTTCAAGGTACCTCAAATTAATAATACAGTAGTCAGGATCCAGATTAAAGAATAAAAATCTGTATCCCGTTAAAACTATTGTCAAAATCAGGTGTAATTGCGAGATCGGAAACACCATTTTCGTCCTGAATTATGCTACCGATCTCGATAATGAGGTAATTTGACAGTCGTTCTTAGAGGCGCCACTTGTCATCGCCATCTGATTTCTCAATATCTTTAATCATCCTGCGATGCTTTAAAACAGGCACAATTATGAAAATAAACGCAGCACTAAAAATTAACAGCGCAATGACAGCTGCAACAATAAGGTTGATCCTTTGAGCTTTCTTTTTTTCCTGCACGGCTTTTATTGCTTTGACTGAATCAAGCTGCGCCTTTTTAATCGCTGCAGAATCCACAGCTGGAATGGTATCTTTTTTTACAGGTTCCGGTGAGACAACTGGAGCTGCTGTTTCGGTGACAAGGACTTTGGGATAACGTACCGATATTCTATTTATCCCCGCAATAGTGAGTAGTTCCTCTTTATACCGGGTGCCGGTTTTCCATTTATTTGAATACAGTTTCATTTTACCCATACGGATAAGAAAAGGTGTTTCTGATTTGTTTGCGTATTTATGAAAGCAATCCCAAAGATCAATTTTAAGAGATACAGCACCCACAAGTGTTTCCTTACCTTTTTTGTCTTTTGAAAACACCGGAGCGGCCCACAGTAAATAATACCTGCCAGTCTGTTCGAGCTTTTTTAATCCCGTATACGGTTTACGCGAAATAATTGTCCGCTTGACCCAGAATTCTTTTGAAAGATTAACCGGCTTCACATTGAAATTCTCAACCATCCTGATCACTTCATTGGTCAAAACACCTTTTGAATTAACTTTTGTGAAACTGTAAAAAAGCTGATTATTTTTTAGCTTTTTAAAGAAATACCCGTTGACCGATGTTGCCGTTTTACTTTTTACAACAGGGGAGTTGATTATTTCATCAAATTCACTTTGTAAATCAATGAAAATAGAATCCAAATCAACTTTCATTTCAGAATGTGTTGTAGTAGTGCCCATCGAGGCATTTTTAAGGCTTTTATCCGGGGATGCAACTGCTAAATTCAGTGATACAAAAAGAATCGCCATTGTTAGTTTTGGCAGCATAACTCTACCTCCTTGCGGTTTAATTGGATGCTTGGAGTTATCCTCTAAAGCAGTTCCATGATCTTCTATACTGATCATATAATGCCCGACAGGATAGTATCAATAGATACCCATTTTTGTAAATATAAGACTAAATCGATAAAAATTGTAGATAATTTCTATCGGAAGGTTGTCTGAAGAAGGAATTCCATAAGAATTTTGATTCGACCCAGTTATTATCCACTAATTTAATAATCGTAACTGTCTGAAGAAAATACGAATCTTTTTTCATAAACCGGGAAGTAATGTTCCCGATTTTTTCCCAGTGCTCCTCATTCTTTGCAAAAACAAAAAGATCATTGCGGGGACTTATAAATAAATTTTAAAAGCTTTATGTGTTCAGATATATCCCGCAGATATTGTAATTTTTCTTGTACTTGTCCAGAGAATAATATATTTACACCATAAATCAACCAAAAAAAATTGTTCACCAAAGAATGGGCACTCTTATAAGACATATACAATTCACTTCAGTTCGTACATAATAATTTCGTACATAATAATAAGGAAAATTATATGAAAAGCATTCTCTATCACCTGCTCGTTTTTATATTGTCAGCTTCTCTTTTAAGCATCTGCTCCTGTTCAAAAGAAAATAAAACTCCTGCAGAATACTTATGGTCTGTTGATAATATTGGTAAAATGGGTAACCGCTCTTTCCTTTATGATGAACAGATTTTATCTTAATGTCAGCGCGAATAATCCAGTAAAAGCACAGATGCCACAGGTATTGACCTATTCTGAATCTTTCAATTCAAAGCTTTTTCTTTCTATCATGGACCAAAACCTTTACAATTTAAGTCTGCAAAGACTCCCGGTTGCTTTTGGATAACGCTCTGAAATGCATCAGCTATGATTTTAAATATTTCAAAAATTCGTTCATTTATACTAACTGGCTAAACGCCATTCCGGATGGAGCAAGGACCTATGATTCCAATGGTTCTTTGATTGCCGAAGCAAAGGTAAACTCCAAAAAGCAATCGCTCAGTTTTGAAATACAGGAACAGCACTATGATGCAGATGGCAATTTGATCTTTAATGCTATCAGCACAATAGATGCACTTCAGGGAGTTAAAACATCAGAAAAAGTCTTGAGCGGCAAAAAAAAGCGTGATTATTATTTTGTTTGGCCATCAATGTAAATTTTACCGGGATAATTCAGCATGATTGATATAAGGCGTTTTAAGTATAAAATTCTTTCAAAATCATTTCTGTACTGGTTTACATTATCAATTGAATTACTTTGTATACTCTTTCTAATCATTGGTATTTTTCACAATTTCCCGCCGGAATGGTTATCAGGTCAGCCATTTTCTCCTATTAAAGAACTTATCGAAATAATAAAAAACGTTTGCATCTTCTACGGTGCATATTATCTGGTAATTACACAGATCATCTCCAGGGCATTCAAACGTGAGTTCGAATTTCTGTTCGGTTTAAAATGCCACATTTTTATTTTGTCAGCGCTATCCATAGTTTATCTAAACGTAATTCAACCCGTCAAAACTCAAGGGCGAACTGGCGATTCACTTTATGATTCTTTTCTTGAACTATCAGTCTTGAACCCTGCTTCTGGTACTGCCATTTCCAGTGATCCATACAAACTCGAAGTGAGTATTAAAAACAAGACCTCAAATAACTTGATAATTGGCTGGATTAAAATTCTAAATGATAATGTATCTGGTAAACGATTGGGTGCAAGAAATGGAACTACAACTTTATATACTAAAATGATTACAATTCCTCCTTTTCAGGCAGTAATAACAACTTTGACAGTATCTGAAGAAAAGTCAGATTGGGCAAGTATAATAATTAATCATAATTTATCTGATCAGCCTTCATTATTCAGAGTGAATATTAAAAGCAGAAACAGCAGATTATCAAAAAGTAAAAATATGAAAGATGAAATGTATATGAATGGCATATCAGCGCTTTATGCATTCAATACAGCAGTAACAGAAGCCGCAAAATGGGAAAAGGATGCGTGCTTAATTGCATTGTTTCCGGATGGACCGGAGAATCAGTTACGATATGACCCAATAACCGGGATAAAAATTCAAATTGTCAATACATGGGGAGCAACATTGTACAGTAAAAATGAGAATAAATCTTTGCGCTTATGGATAAATGAGAATGGGGTCAGCGACCGGTTCCCATCAGATGATTCGTATGATGTATACAACAAAGAACCTTCAGTGCCGAAAATTGACAATCTTAAAGCGATTCAAATCGCAAGCAGTGCAGGCATCATAGCCGGTGACTGGAATTATTATGCGCTCAGGTTTGGGAATCTGTCAGATAAACCGGTCTGGTTCTGGGCATTACCATACATCAACGAATCAGGTGATCAGATATTGATAGATGCAATAAGCGGTGAAATACTTGTAATGAGCAAAAACGGAGATTTTGAGAACCCGATTCTTGAACCGTATTATGATCATCTGAAACCGGCTACGTTACAATCAAGCAGCAGATGGCGATAAATTACCTTTAATTATAATATGAAGGCATGCTATTCTCAGGCGATACTCCTCTGGAATTCAGGCATGCTACAATTCCTTTGGTAAACAACCACATTATGGGAAATTGTAACCTCTAACTGCAGAAACAAGCTTTGCGCATTTAACATTATTACAATCTGTGGATTTGATCAAACAAGTGGACTCTCGGAATAGGATCATGGCACTTCCCCATTTGTTACCAAACAGAAGAAAACCATTCCATGTCCCTTAAAAATTACCCGCAAATCTACAAAAGAGTTGTTTATATACAAATAACGGTTCATAGACTTGCGGGAGATAATTCTTTTTTACAAAAGCTCAATTCGCGTTGTTTTTATCTCAATCACTCGTAGTAAAGGAGCCTCCTGTCAGTAAAAGCCCTGATTTCTGAACATAACTTCCACTGCGGACAACAATACCATAATAACCTTTTGGGAAATTCCTGGTATTGAAACTGTAATCGTGAACAGAACCTGCTGTGGTCTTAAAAGATGCTGTACGAACCAAATTCCCCTTCAGATCATAAATATCTACAGATGCATTACCGCTCTGAATAGCGTTAATGGTAATATGGGCCATTGATCCGTTTTGACTAAGATTGACCAGCTTAACTTTTTCATGTTCTAATGGTAAGGAACTAAGACCAGTTGATTCTGAATTTATGTTAATATGATAGCCGTAAAGTATACTGGTTACTTCCACCGGTATAGTAATCGTACTATTAGAAACGGTATAACTCTTTGTAGAAACTGCAACCGGACCGGTCACCGGTGAATCTTTATTTACCCATGGAACATATTCAACTTTTACACTGATTTTATCCCAACTCGCAGGTATTCCGCTTATCACAACATTAACTGTCCCGGTATTATTGCCGCCAAGACAGATACTTGCATAGTTTTGACTCTCATCGATACATCCAAACCCGTCAATACCATCACTCTTGTCATTAGGTGGAATAATATCTACCATCTGGCCTGACATATCGCCATACCATTTATACAAATGCCACCCGCCGCCTTTCTGATTCGATGGGGTTAAAAGACTACCAAGTCTTCCAGGATACGCTGTATGCCACCAGGATATACAGGCGCTTTCAACTCCATGACGTTCAAACTTTGCAATGAATGGAACACTGTATCCTGGACAGCCTTCATAGGGATCAGAGGTACGCGAAGAGTACTCATTTATAGTGATTGCGCGCGGAGAAATTCCCATACTACTTTCGAGTGAACGGTAAGTCTGAATACCACCTACCAATCCTGCGGAACCCCACTGATGCCAGCAGATTACTTCTGGAAGACATTGTTTATCACGACAGAAGGTAAGGAAATCTTTCATTTTTGTTGAATTCATGTATGATAACCCAGGGCCGATTATCCTTGCCTGCGGGTCGAGCGATTTGATCAAATCGTAGGTGGGTTTCCAACAAACAGTATTAAAATCTCCATTTGCTGTTTGCCATGTTCCATCCGGTTCGTTCCATATTTCATAGCCATCGAAATTAGTTAGCCCGGATGCTTTTTTCTCATTGATTACTTTCTTTACACTATCGAGCCATGCAGCCTGCCCTGGCCATTGGTATGGCCAACCGCGATTTATATCTGAAAGCTTGATCTGTACTCTTGCAGTTGTTTTCTCGATTCGTTTCGCAATAGGTATAGCTGCAGTTTTATTGTCATGTTGATGTTTGGGACCGCTCATCGCAGGCTGATTAAACACGCACGGCTTTAGTGGTGCTATCATCTCTTCTACACTTGCGGGGATTTGCTCTGTAATACCGTACAGAGACCCTGATGCGCAATGTGTAACCGGTCGAATCTTATTTGATAAATCCACTTTTAAAGTATACGTGGCACCTGCAGTATAGGTAGCACTGAAAAAAAGAATAGATAACGAAATACCTAAATTTCTTTTGACAACCATTTTTTTAACTCCTTAAATTTACCTGGCCAGAACCTGGTGCAGAAAAATTCGCAAACGTTACTTGTGATTTCCTGCACTTCCCTTTGACTGCTAAATAGGTAACCAACTTAATACATAAATATTGGCTAACCTCACATTTATAATTCTCTGGGAACCTCCTTCTACCGATAAATCAGTCCATTATAAAAAAAATTATACAATTCTGACTGTTTATTAACAACCAATCAACTCATATCATTAATATAGGGATAAACAGATAAGAAAGCTTTATTTGATAGTTGTACAACGTGATAGGTACAATAAAACCGAAAATTTCCTCACCACGTTGGAGAGAGGTTACATTGTATATAGCGAATTCAAAGCAGCCTTTTACTTAAATAGTTATGTGTTTTGAGTAGCAGTGAGATATTTACTTTTATTTTAAGTATACTTCTATCGTGGGCAAGCCAAACACAATTTAATCTGTATAGATTTCTTTCAGTTCACAGAAAAAATTATCATCTGCTAACTTTCCCTGTAGCAGAGAGCAAATACAAGCTATTCTTCGCCCAGGTTTATTTCGAGGCTATCAAGTTCTTCATTACTTTTCACAAAATAACAATCATTAAGATACGATGGGGCAAAAGACCTTACATCCATATGTAACCAGGTAGGTGCAATTTCAGCTGGTTCAAAAGCCTTTTTATTATTTGCACCCCATCCAATCTGGAAATTACTTTTTTCAACCATCAATCCCCGAATTGTGTTACATCGGTCATAATCATCTCTTTTGTCCTCACCGGGGAATAAGGGAAAATCGATATCAATCGCTTTTCCCATATGATTTGTCGTTGTACGCTTTTTTTGCCCATTACGAACCCAGCATCGGTATCCACATGTCAAAACAGGAGTAACGTTATACAACTTTAGAGAATAAAAGCATAGCGCGCGGTAAGAATGCAGTATCGCTTTATGTATACCTGGATATTCATAATGATGAAAAGCTTCTACCGCAAATTTTCCTTTATCGTATTTCCCTTTGAACCTCCCTTGGCCGAATCCCCCGCAACGGCCGCATTCACATTTCAGTTTTCCAAAGTTAATTGTATGCTCTTTTGCAAACCTTTTAAGTGCATCAAACATTTTCTTATTAACAATTCCATCCGGATCTGTTTCACCCATGTAATCTTTTTTAAAAGTGAGAATCTGCAGTTCTGTACCAGGTCCGAAAAAGCCATCCCATATAGTTCCCCTGAATCCAGCCAGCTTCATTTGAAGTTCAGTTATATCTTTTCCCTTCATTCCTCTTTTGAGAGTTCTCTTACCAAACAGCATCGTTTACTCCATAACTAATGTTGAGCAAAAAAACTTTGGGTACAGTTGTTATTTCTTTTCATGGGGAAGAGTAATTCTAAAACCGACTTTAAGGAAATTGATCTCACTCTCCTGTATTTTTAAGGAAGAGTCCGGTGATGTATTAAGTAAACCCTGGTGATATCCTGATTCTATAAATAGGTGACCGGCATTGGCAATCGGAAATTCAATACCAAAATTGCCTCCTATTGCAAGATTGAATCGCGGTGTATCATCTGTAAGATCACTCGTGGTATTGTCGAGGTTATCAGTAAATGTTGATGATAGGAGTATCGATGCTTTCGGACCGATTGCGATATACACGCCACTTCTGCCAAAAGGCAGCGTTGCCTTGAAATCAATGGGAATTGTAAGCCAATGGCGATCAATCTGCGCATCGATGGTTGCGACTTCGGTCAAATCAAATTCATATGTTCCTGCATACGCATCCATTAAGACGTTTTGATATCCAATTCCACCACGGAGCGAAATCACCTTGTTAAAAGATTGTTCATATCCTGCCGACAATGCATACCGGACATTGTATTGATACTCTACAGGAGTACCATACATTTCGGTGACTCCTGCTAAGAGTTGGTCACCACCCATTACTCCCCGGCTCACATGTCCTTCGAGAAATATTCCTGAACCTTGTGCACCAAAAGATGCAACTGCAGATAAAACAACTGCGAAAATAATATTACGAATCAATATAGCCCTCCAATGTAAACGTGAAACAGAAAATTCTGACTTTGAGATAAGGATAACATGTCCTCTTCCAATACGATAAATAAAATAATTATCTAATTACTATTATCAACTACTTTTTTATGCAGGTAGCGCCATAATCTCTCACTGAGAGCATGAAGTAAACGGAGAAGAAAGAATCGGATTAATAAGAATTGCATTCACCGAGTGATAAATGGATTTATCTAAAACTTTGTGTACTTTGTGTCCTGGTTTATGTAAGTCAAATATTTTTTTATTATTCAGATGGAATTTTTTTCAGGGCTCCCGTTGATAGCCCGAAAAAAAAATTCCATGCCTGAATTTAGGTTCCCTTCTTTTAAGGCTAATCTGTATGTTCATTTACAACTTGTAAATATTTTAAGAAGATGTGTGCACGCACCTTACTCTAACCTGGTTTTGAGAGTCTTCTTTTCTGAAGCTCCTATCTTGCTTAATTGGAGTTAAGGTGCAAACGGAGAGTTACGAGTGCTCCGCCGTGAAGGTCAGCATAAGCCGCCTCAATTCACTAAGTGATAATCTCTCCGTCCACACTTTTTCATCTCTATTTATGCAACGGTTGGTATTTTAACCATCCGCTTATGTTTTGGATCATAAGCACATTCATTGTGTACTAACGCGTATATAATTCTCAATAGTTTTCTGGATATTGCAATAATGACTCTGCGTTTTAAATTCTCCATCTTGTATAATGAGAAACGAAATTGAATATGATGACCGATCTGTATTGGATTAGGAGCAGACGCAACCCTTACAGGGTAAAATGGGGTGTTGCTGATTTCAGTTAACCCAGGATAGGAAATCCCTGGGCTGGTGAGAAAAAACCCCTTTCGGGGTAAGGAATTGTTACAGTGTGAATCTTTCGTGATAAGGAATTTTCACAATGTAAAATCATAATTGAAACCTTTTAATAGTTTTAGTGCATGCCCTTTCGGACGTACAGGCCGAAAATTCTCGTGTGCAGAGCTTCCCGATGGCGTGCAGACCTGAATTATGGCGTGCAGAGCCTCCCAATGGCGTGCAGACCAAAATTTTCGTATGCAGAGCTCGCTAACGTTGTGCAGAATAAAATTTTCGTGTGCAGAGCTAAATTTTGGGCATACAGAGTAAAAAAATGGCTTGAAAGTGCATTTTTAACTGTTTTTCAGGTCTGTATGACTGTTTTTTTGGTCTGCACGGGAATTTTTAGCTCTGCACGGGAATTTTTAGCTCTGCACGGGAATTTTTAGCTCTGCACGGGAATTTTTAGCTCTGCACGGGAATTTTTAGCTCTGCACGGGAATTTTTAGCTCTGCACGGGAATTTTTAGCTCTGCACGGGAATTTTTAGCTCTGCACGAGGATTTTTAGCTCTGCACGAGGATTTTTAGCTCTGCACGAGGATTTTTAGCTCTGCACGAGGATTTTTAGCTCTGCACGAGGTTTTTTAGCTCTGCACGAGGTTTTTTAGCTCTGCACGAGGTTTTTTAGCTCTGCACGAGGTTTTTTAGCTCTGCACGAGGTTTTTTAGCTCTGCACGAGGATTATGTAATTTTTTTTGTGTAAATTCTTTCTGAGAAAATAATTTTAAATATTGACACACCCGGCTCCGAGGAACCCTTCGACTCTCGAAGACTCGAGCTCAGTTACTACGGTTAAAGTCAATACTTTTTTTAGGTAAAATGAACATAAATTTAAACCTCAACAAGTGTGTTTATGATAGTGCTAATATGAGTTGTACTATTTTCCCTTGCTATTCTACTTTGCTTGTTTTTAGATTTAGTTCCGGAAAGAGGGGCAATGACCTCGCACGCAGGAATACTATTCCTTTGAGGCTTGCTTTCTCTTTCCTTTACTTTACATTCCTTTGCATTCCTTCTATTTTGGTTCTGTTTTTTAGAAACAGGGGCATCAAGGTCATAAGGCTGAAGCCGACGCTTGTTTTCACAAACTGTTTTTTTCAACTTTTTACTCCGCTTCTGATACATCTGATCAATTTGGGGATCAAAGGGTTTTCCAGAAGCAAGTATACCATAGATAATCCGAGCAAATTTGTGCATACAAACACCGATTGCTGCCATTGGAGCCATCTTTTTTTCAATGCAGGTTTCATAAGTTTTCTTTATCACTGGATTACAACTCAGAGCCGAAAGCACAGCCATATAAAGAAGCGCCCGTGGCTGGGAGTGGCCATGCTTGCTCATACGCGAAACAGTTCTGCCATCACCGCTTTCCTTAAAAATCGGATGAAGACCCAAGAATGCGGCGAGTTTCTTTGTATTTGTGAATCTTTTAATTGTAACTATGGTTGCAATAAGTCCAGCTGCCGAATAATCGCCGATTCCAGGTATCGAAGCAAGAAGATTGATTTCAGTTGTTTTGGTGTTATTTATAATCATCTTCTTCTGCTCTGCTATAGTGCTCTCAAGATTAAGAAGTTGCTCTGTTATTGTTTTGATTATCATGGCATCAACAGAGGTCGTACAGGATGCAACACCACTTTTCGCTTTTTCAATAAGCTCAGCAGCTCTTTGAGATGTGACATAAGGTATTTTAGCCAGAGCAGCAACCTTTACACGCGCCAGTTGTTGAGCCGTGGGATACTTACTCAGAAGCAAAAGAACCCACCTGGGGATTCCATCTTTGCAATATTTTACCAGTTCCGGATTCGATTGATACAAATGAAAACTAAGCTGGTTATCCAACTGAGTTTTTTGTTTAATAAGAAGCTGGGTCAGATTCCACTGACGGCGCATAGCTCCGAATTCGAAATCCTGTTCAAAGTTAAGCTCCTGATGAAACGCACTCAGATAATGAGCTATTACATGTGCACTGACAGCATCAGTAATAATGCGCTTTTTACAGGCTTCCCGATATCTCTTTACAGCAAGAGGATCAACACGGGTAACTTTGAGACTATATGCCTCACTAAGACGTTTGAACAACGCAAGCCAGTTGTTCTCATATCCACCAGTACTTTCCAGGCCAGCATAGATCAGAGCATCTTTATGATCCTTGTAAAACAGATCAAGAAAGTTACACAACTTCTTATGTCCCTCAGTTGTATCATCAAGCTGAAATCCGGATTCTATCCTGGTTTTACAGCTATTCAGAAGCATAAAATCACCGTACCCCTTACTCACATCACAACCGAGAAAATAATTATTCATAACTGCTGCTCCTTTAATAGGGTATGTACCCAAAAAATGGTAACCAGGAAACATCACTCTTGTAGATGCGGTCTCAAGGACCATGTTACTAAGCGACTTTTACCTGATCAGAAGGGGGAAACTGAGCTGCGGGTTCGTAACCCAAGGGTAAACCCCCCCTCAACTGCCAGGTATAAATATCAGATATGGAATGGCTTAAAAACCATGCTGAAATTGTTTGGTTACCCCTCATTAAAAAAGTTATTAACATATCAACAGTTATCAACAAAAGAAAAAAGAAACAAAAAAGAAAATTTACTAACACCACTAAATGAACATTGTATAAACAAACATACAAGGGTATACGGATCGAGCGTGAAAACCATAACTACAAACCATAGTATAAATAATCAGAAAATCCATTTACACATAAATTCTGACACTCTCCGTACAACCGGAATTGATTGACCAATATTTGTTTGATTAATTGAAAGCACCTGTTTTTCCACACAATTTACTTTTGGCCCCCCCCATTTCGCTTTGTCATAGTCAACTATGATTTTTCCCCACCTATAAGACTTGTAGCAGAAAATTGACATTAGTAGTTTTTGTTAATTATTTTGATAAATGATAGTAAAGATACACAAGATGTCCTTTTACACCTTAGGTACTTAATTCCTGCAAGGTTGCAATTCAGTTTGCAAGGTGTAATGTACACTAAAGATTTGATCAGATGCAAGCAGGCATTTCGTTATACCAACCTTTACAGGTAAAAAACACGTTTGAAAATAGAAGAAAAGCACAATAAAACATAGGAGATATTAAATATGGATATGGGATTGAAAGACAAAGTTGCATTCATTACAGGAAGCGGACGCGGACTTGGTCGTGCGATTGCAGAAAAACTCGCAAAAGAAAAAGTGAAAATAGCTATTAGCGATATCAATGAATCAATAGCAATTTCAGCTGCTGAAAGTATTTCAAAAGAGTATTCTGTAGAAACTATCGCTTTAAAACATGATGTTTCTTCTGAGGAATCAACAAAAGAGGTTGTGAAAGCAATAACTAATAAATTCGCCAGAATTGACATTCTTGTAAACAATGCCGGTATCACTAAAGACGCACGATTAATGATGATGAAACAAGATGATTGGAATCTTGTTCTGCAAGTAAATCTGACTGGAGCATTTATTTGTACTAAACTGGTATCAAAGCAGATGTTAAAACAGAACTCAGGGAAAATCGTTAATATCGCAAGTGTAGTTGGACTCATGGGAAATATCGGCCAGGCAAACTATTCAGCTTCTAAGGCCGGGCTGATAGGGCTAACTAAAACTGCAGCAAAGGAATTAGCGGAACGAGGAATTAATGTCAATGCTATTGCACCTGGATTCATAAAATCTGATATGACACATGTACTTTCGGATGAAGTCACTCAAAAGATGATTTCACAAATTCCTATGAAAACATATGGTATACCAGAGGATGTAGCAAATACGGTTCTTTATTTAGTATCTGATTTGGCAAAATATGTGACTGGTCAGGTTATTAAAGTTGACGGTGGAATGCTAATGTAATCAGATCACTCAACACTTGGAACCGTGTCAGTAATGATTTGGTGAGATTCAAAAATCGACAGGATGCTTTTCCTGAATAGAATCTGTTATTATTTTTGTAGCAATTTTAGCATGGATCAGTCACATTGAATGATATAACTACAAAGTATTCGGATTCGGAATATTCATCTTTTGATCTCCACTTTGCGGAATTTCTTTTCAAATTAGATTCCGCAGACAATCACGTTATATTTATAAGCGCGGCACTTTTATGTAAAGCTTTGCGGGAAGGCCATACATGTATCAATTTGAAAGATTACGCGGAAACTCCCTGCGTGTTGTCAGATAATCATCCTGTCGACCGTTTTCCTTCACTTGAAAAGTGGCGCGAAGCTCTTCTATCCTCAACTGTTACAGGTCAAGTTGGTGCATATTGCCCCCTGATTCTTGATAATAATCTTTTGTACCTTTACCGTTACTATAACTATGAAACCACTCTGGCAAACGCACTTCTTTCCAGAACCGAATGTAACAATTTACCTGATATAAACTCCTGTAAAACATTTATTGACAATATTTTCAATGTAACTACCAGTGAAATCGATTACCAGCGGATTGCGGCTCTGGCTGCACTTCGCAACAAGTGTACAATTATTACCGGCGGACCAGGTACGGGTAAAACCACAACGGTCGCAAAAATAATAGCGTTATTAATGATGGTACATGGAACTCATTTACGTATTGCACTTGCGGCTCCGACCGGTAAAGCAGCCGCACGGTTAAGCAGTTCAATCAGCTCGATTATTCCTGGCCTCCCCTGTCCTGATGAAATCAAAAACGCTATTCCAGATAAGGCAACTACTCTTCATAGACTTTTAGGAGTGACCTCTTTTTCTCCGGAATTTATTCATAACGATAGTAACCAGCTTCCTTATGATATAGTCATTATCGATGAAGCATCAATGATTGACCTTGCTCTTATGTCAAAGTGTATCACTGCTCTGAAACCTCAATGTAAACTTATACTTCTTGGTGATAAAGACCAGCTCTCATCCGTTGAAGCGGGTTCTGTATTAGGGGATATCTGTGATACCGGTACATTTCACTCTTTTACAAAAGATTTTTATGATTATTTGAAAGTTTTCGATCCCAATCTTCCTCCTCCGGAAAAAAATGAGCCAGGATTTGCAAACTGTATCGTATCACTCAATAAAAGTTATCGGTTTGATAATTCATCCGGAATTGGAATTCTCAGCCGGGCAATCAATGATGGAGATGCAGAGAGTGCGATCGATATCCTTAGTGATTCAAAGTACAACGACTGTACATTTAAACAGCTGTCTCCGGAATCAGATTTATCGTTAATGTTAAGTAATTATGTCCGGGAGTATTTTTCCCCTTTGATAAAAAACGATGATCCGCTGGTTTCACTGCAGCTTTTAGACAGATTCAGAATTCTCTGCGCAGTGCGTAAAGGCCCTTTCGGTATCAATTCATTGAATGAGCGAATCGCATCAATTCTTTTAAAAAGAAGTCCGGATAGCCGGAAAGAATATCATGGTAAACCGGTCATAATAACAAACAATAATTATTCACTTGATATTTTCAATGGAGACACCGCGGTTCTTATGCAGGATTCATCAGATAAAAACAATCTGAAAGCGGCATTCAGAACATTTGATAACAATATCCGGTATATTCCTTTGCGTCAAATTTCCTCATGGGAGAGTGCTTACGCTCTTACGGTTCACAAATCGCAGGGTTCAGAGTTCGATTCTGTGTTGATGATTCTCCCCAATGTGCCCTCGCCTGTCCTCACTCGTGAACTTCTCTATACTGCAGTAACGCGCGCGAAGAAAAAAGTTGAAATATGGGGAACTTCACAGGTTTTGAAGTCGTGTGTAGGAAGTAGGATTGTGCGGTCTTCGGGGTTGAGAGAAAAACTGTGGAAGCGATGAAACGTAATGGGTTTTGATTGATTTCCCAGCCAAGTTTTATGTAATTCCTCTGCGGTGCTCTTAAAAACACCCGATTTTTCTATCTTCAGCTAATTATCCACTGAATTTCCTGGTTCGATCCAACATAGTAGACTAATATTAATTCTCGATTGATAATACTTTGATAAAAATTGACAACATTATTTATTGTTAATTATTTTGATAAACGATAGTAAAGGTTCATAGGACGCATACTGAATTTTATAAAATATTTTATTTTATAAAGAATAATTATTTGAAAACCAATGACACAAATTAGCTGTTCAATAGGATTAAAATTCTATTCATTTTAAGTAGAAGATACATGAAAAAAAAGATATTTATCAGTTATTGTTCAGAAGACATAAAACTTGTCGAAATCTTAAGAAAAAAATTACAATTTTCAAAATATTTTAAACCAATCATTGTAGCCGATAGAAAAGAACCAATGAGTTCTCTATCTTCTAAAGTGGAAACTTCTTTACAAGAATGCGACATAATAATCCCAATATTGACCGAAAAGTCTATATACACTCAGTGGATTAATCAAGAAATTGGATATTCAAAAGCATTAAAAACAATCGAAATTATTCCTCTTGTTCAGAGGGATATTGTGGACAGATTAAAAGGATTTATTCACAAACAGGTAGACTTATCTCATTCATTTGAATTAAATGAAAAGAATTTTAATGAAACTATTCGTTTGTTAGTTTCCTTTTTAAATTCAAAATATAAGCCATCAAAAGATAAACATATAAATTCTTTTTTGCCCGCTGATCAGAAACAATATGATTATGGGCCATTTTCTATGCAAGGTTGGAATCATCAAGACATTGAAATTAATATTGATTTTATGAACAATATGATATTTTTCTTTCAGATTGAAAGATCTCATGAGGAACAAGAATTCCATATTTATTATAAATTAAATTTCGAAAGAGGCTATCGTTGGATTGGTTTTAAACCAAAATTACCAGAAAACAAAGACTATACAGATCAATATGAAAGTACAAAAACTTATTCTTTTAAAGGTTTCACAATAGTTTATAAAGAGTTGATTAAATACACAATAAACGATCGTCAATTAAATGAACTTGGGAAGCCAGTTTCCATAAGTGTTGTAAGAATGCGGGCTAGCGATTTAATTAACAGCCCCGTTAAATTTAGTTTTTCTTTCAATTCAAATTAAGAATATTCTTTTCTCTCACAACGGCGCAGGATATAAGAGTGCGCGAAGAAAATACATAAATATTTTTTAACATTTATTAAGATTTTTTTTTATGGGAGATAATAATTCTTATAAATAAGAAGTTGATATGGAACCAAAAATAAATTGTTCCAAATGTAATACTGATTATATTCGGCGCAAACTTAGATGCCCTTCTTGTAATAAGATTGGAATTGATAAACTATTCAAATATGTACCATATAGTGAACGTTCGCTTTCGATTCTAATCAATAAAGAAATATGGTGCCCAAAAGCAAAATCTCTAAATGACCCATTTGAATTTCACTTTCATTTAACACAAGACAATATTAATGGAATCCCAATTGATAAAACATCTTTAGAAAATGCTATTGAAGGTGCCAAAGAAAATGCCGTGATTTGTTTTAGTGAAGTTAATGACAACATATTAATGTGGTCTCATTATGCCCAAGGACATACGGGATTCTGTATTGAATTTGATCGAAATGAAAAAAACGAATTAGGTAAATGGGAATACTGTGTTCCCGTATCTTACAATACTGATAATAATGTACTTTCATTTACGCTTAATCAACTTACAGAATCTGAAACCTTTGCAAAAATTGCTACTTCTAAATCTCTCTTATGGGAATATGAAAAAGAGTGGCGTCTTCTCGTTCGTCATGACCTTTCAAACAAATTAATCCATTACCAGCACAGATTTCGAGAATAATATTTGGTTGCAATATGGATAATAACAAACGTGTTACTATTTCTCGCATTCTCGGACCAGCCATGAAGTTTGCAGAGGCTGTAAAATAAAGTAAAAAGTTCACATTAAAAATCAATTCGATTGAGTATAAAGATATTTCTATGTAATGAGTTTTTTATTTATAAAGAAACCAGTCCTGGATGCTGAGGTAATGTTACGTTCCGGTATATTGATCGCAAAGACAAGAATGCCGGGAAAATCTCGACAATTCCCGTAACTTCGTTTATTTCCAGATTCCTGCTTCATGCGGTTCCGAGCGGTTTTGTGCGTATACGCTATTATGGTTTTTTAGCAAACCGCAACCGTACTGAAAACATGGCCCGTTGTCGCGCGGCAGTGACAGGTGCCCGATCCCACAGAGAATGACCGGTCCGTCTCAAAAAGAATGACCAACAAATCCCAAAAAGGTTGACCGCTCAATCCCAAAAAGGTTGACCGCTCAATCCCAAAAAGGTTGACCGCTCAATCCCAAAAAGAATGACCGGCAAATCTCATCAAGAATGACCGCAGAATAATTGCAAAGACAGCTTATCCCTAAACATCTATTTTTTCTCTTTTTTGTAAGCGTTTTATTAAACAAAAGAGAGGAATAATGAAAGGAAAGAAACTGTCCATGCGAGAAATTCGTAAGATACTTCAGTACCGTCTTGAATTGCAAGTAAGTGCATCGAAAACAGCTGCAATTTTGCAAAAATCCAAAGGCGTAGTTATTGAGACTATGAAACGTTTTAAAGCAAGCGAATTCAACTGGCCACTTCCGGATACAATGACTGATAATATCTTGGAAGAAAAGCTCTACCCCAAGCCTGAGAAACGAAAAAGCGTTACCCACTGCCCGATCTAACTATATACACAAGGAGATGCAACGCCCGCACGTTACACTTCAGCGGTTGTTTGAAGAATATAAAGGAGCTACATCCAGAGGGTTTAACACGAAGCAGTTTTTTTCGATACATAAGGAAAAATCAACCAGTGGATGTTACCATGCGCCAATACCATAAAGGCGGTGAAACACTTTACAGTGATTATAGCGGTGATAGCTTGTCGTATACAGAATGACAACAGGAAAGTTAATAACAACACAATTGTTTGTATGTAGCTGGGGAGCTAGTTCTTACTCCTACATTGAAGCACGGCAAACGCAGAAAGAACATGAGATTTACCTCGGTGCATGTGAACAGTTTAAATTACTTTAGTTGCACCACCCACAATTGTTCCAGACAATCTAAAAGTGCCGTTACTAAAGCAGATCGCTACGATCCGATAATTAATGCCCATTTTGGTTTAATGTGTGATCATTATGGAATAACGGTATTGCCTGCACGTGTACGAAAACCAAAAGACAAAGCAGTTGTGGAAAGTAATGTTTTACATGTACAGGAGTTTATTCTGGCACGTTTACGCAACCGGCAGTTTTTTTCTCTACGGGAAATCAATGAAGCACTGTGGGAGGAACTTGAGATCTACAACAATCGTCCTATGAAAGATCATGGCGGCCTATCACGACGTCAACGATTTGAGGCCGATGATTTACCCTTTGCAAAGTCATTACCATCAGAAGCCGTTTACAATTACAAAGGTTAAAGACAATGTAAAAGTTGCCCGTGATTATCATATTCAGGTAGATAAGCATTTTTACAGTGTGCCCTATCATCTTGCGGGGAAACGTACGTTCGACAAAGCGGAATCTTTGAAGTGTATTATGATAACGAGCGTGTTGCTTTTCATCAATTGTCACAACGTGATTGTTTATTTACAACCAAGACGGAACATATGCCTAAAACTCACCAATATGTAAAGGGATGGTCTCAGTGGTTATTTTCTTGATGAAGCCTCTAAAATCGGTCCATCAACACTTCTGGTAATTGAAAATCTTTTAAAGCGAACAGACCATGTTGAGCATGGATACAGAACGTCTCGCGGTGTATTAAGTCTCGCAAAAACATACTCTAATGAACGTCTGGAAAAAGCTGTGAACGTGTATTGGTCTTTAAAAACGTATCAATCGCATCAATTAAAAGTGTTCTTGAACAGGGAATTGATAAGCAACCATTAGTTATTAAAACACAAGTACTGAAGCACCAATTGTGCTTCATGAGAACATTCGCGGTGAGATAATTTAGAGCAAACTATACAACATTTAACAAAAGGAATAACAAAATGCATATTGAACAGGTAATTAGTCAGCTTCACCAAATGCGCCTTACCACAATGGCAACATCATTGAAAGAACGCTTGCACCGCTAGCTACAAAGGACTATCACATGAAGAGTTCTTTGCACTTGTTGTTGACGATGAATATTATGCACGAAAGAAAGGCGAATGAAACAAATGATCGGAAGTGCTCATTTTAAGCCTGAATTACCAAGGATTGAGGATTTGGTATATGATCTGTCGCGCGGATTTGGTAAACAGGATATTATGCCATTTACATCACCGGAATGGATCAAAAATTCCCTGAATGTGATTATCACTGGGCCAACCGGATCTGGTAAAACATATCTTGCAGAGGCGATTGCGCATCAGGCATGCAGACTTGATTTTGATGCACTGAAAACCAGATGTCCGATTCTTATGGAGGAAATACACGGTGCTAAAGGTACTGGAACGTATCTTAAACTACTCAAAAAGTTTGCTAAAATAAAGGTGCTTATCATTGATGATTTTCTGATGCAAGCGATATCCATTGAAGAATCATCCTACCTTATGGACATCATTGATGAAAAACAGCAGACCGGATCTATCATTATCACAACACAATACCCGGTCTCCAAATGGCATCAACGCTTACCCGACCCAACAATCGCGGATGCACTTTGTGATCGTTTAATCCATAGGGCATACACATTTGAACTCGGAGGCGATTCGATGAGAAAAAAAGATAAAAAATCAACCAAACAACCTAAAGCGTAATGTATGTTTATCTTTAATTATATGTAAAGAAACAAAAACTGCTCTTTGTAAACTTTCTACCGGTCATACTTTGTGGGATTACCCGGTCATACTTTTGG
>CAVTJU010000012.1:0-299129 GCA_963735155.1 uncultured Fibrobacteraceae bacterium
TGTCAAATCCTGAAATGTGTTTACTCTTCTGGTGTTGGTAATTTTCTTTTTTTGCTACTTTTTTTCTTTTGTGGATAACTATGGATATGTTGATAACATTGCCTTTTATGGCAATTCTACCTCAACAGGGATCTCTTTTTTTAATAATTGCGCCAATACTAATTTTACCTCCTCACTTATTGGCTGCATTTCCTTTGGCTTTTTATCTCGTTTATAGTTTTTCCACCGTTTTTTCAATACACCACTGCGCTTATGTGCCTGATCTGGTGTTAAATAATCACAGCTTGCATGTGGCCTGAGATTGTTATATACCCTAACGGTATCTTTCACAACAAACTGTACTTCTGCCAAATTACTGAAACAACGATCCAGGTAGAATTCATATTTCAATATTCCATTCACGCGCTCTGCAGTTGCATTTTCATACGGATTTCCACGAGCTGACATGCTGATTTGTATCTGATTACTTTCAAGAACACTGATATACTCATGGCAACAGTACTGAATGCCATGATCTGAATGATGAATCAGTAGTGAATCAGGATGCATTCGGTTCTTTAATGCCATTTTAAGCGCTTCCAATGGCCCTGCTCGTCTCCAGAGTCGGATCAACATGGTATCCCATTATTTTCTTGGAATACAGGTCTGTTACAAGCGATAAATACACAAATCCCTTTTCTATCGATAGATAGGTAATGTCGCTAACCCAAATCTGTTCCGGACCTGTCGGGATATATTCTTTAATTAGATTCCGATATCGTTTGTACACATGATTCGAATCTGTGGTACGTACATGCTTTTCGCCTCTTTTTAACTAATAAATCATTCTCTTTTAATAGTGAGAAAAACTTATCCCTGCCGATTTTAATGGCGTTAGTTTTTATAATGTCCTTGCAACATATCATACATTTTACGTGTACCTAACCGAGGCTGCTGTTTACGGATTTCCTTTACGTACACAAGCAGAATCTCATCATTGACACTTTCTTTTGTTTGCCGTGTTTCCATCTGGTGGAATGCCTGTCGACTCTTGCCAAACAATTTGCTGATCCTGGCAATATGAATAGCCGGGATGCTTTACTTTTACTTCCCTGATTGTTTGGCACCATACTTTTTTCTTATCGGTATCTCCAGTTCTTTTTCAGCTATGTCAACCATTGTCTCTAATACCACATTTTTCATATGCGCATCTTCAAGATTCGCTTTTAATGCTTTTATTTCGTTGTGGAGGCGCATTATTTCATGCTCTTCTTTGGCCATAATAGTACCTTTTAAATGAGTCTGGTTGTTGGTGCTTTTTCCGTATTTACGACACCATTTTGAAACCGTTGTATGACCAGCAATATTATATTTGCGATTCGCTTCTGCTAAACTTAACTTTCCATTTTCAACTTCTGAGACGACATGAATCTTAAATGTCTCTGAATATCTGTCACCTTTCGTCCTGATTTCCATTTACTGCTCCTTTTGAGTTGGTGTAAACATATATCAGGACAAGACATTCCGCTCCACACAATGTAACCACTCCCTTTGTCCCTCTCCGACACGGTGAGCGTTTTCGACTTTACTGTATCATTACACTGTAAATGACCTGACTCGGAATTAATTTTTCGAAAACCTCTCTCTGATAGGAGAGAGGACGAAGGTGTGAGGTCCTATATTTCGAAACATTAATCGTCTTTCCGCTCCACACAGAAGTTTTGGGCACATTTTTTCGAAGGTTCTAATCTAAGCTGCTATCCTGTGAGAAATTAATTGCCGATGAAAACAATAAAATTCATAATAATGTCATCGAAATGGATAGCACTATAACGATAAGTAATATCATATTGAATCAATGAAAACAATTTATCTATTCATGATTTATCAGGTGAAAAGATTATATCTTTATTGGATAGGGTTGAAAACAAGGGAGATCATCAGGTGGTATTTGATTGTTCCCGTCTACCTTCAGGTATTTTTGTCTGCAAGCTTGAAGCTGGTACAATCATCAGAACCGTATCAATCAGACTTCTGCAATAGCATTTTCAAGACGCATCGTGCTTTTTAATAGGTAGACCACCTAATGTTAACTTAATGAAAATTCTTAACCAAAATCATCGCACGGACCCATTGAAAGATTTCATAATCAAAACATGTAATCATAAAACGCTAAATGATCATATGTTAATCATTCTATCTTGAGTAACAGCTATCTCGGCTTTAACCTTTGTAATATTTCATCGCCTCCGGAATATGCTTCTTAATATCTTCTATTCTTTTCTCATCTCCGGGGTGCGTACTAAGCAGTTCGGGTGGCTTTTTCCCTTCACCTACTTTTGCCATTCTTTCCCAGAAAGAAATAGCTGCGTTTGGATTATAACCCGCTATCGCCATAAATATCAGACCCAGACGATCAGCTTCACTTTCCTGAAGACGACTGTAAGGAAGAAGTATACCGATTTGTGAACCTAAACCAAATGCTGCTAAAGCAAGTTGACGAGTAATTTCGGGCTTTTGTGACAATGCTACCGAAAGCCCAGCTCCGCCCAGTTGCACTAAAAGCAATTGACTCATCCTCTCATTACCATGCTGAGCAATCACATGAGCTACTTCATGTCCCATAACAACGGCTAACCCGGTATCGTTCTGAGTATATGGTAATATCCCTGTAAAAACTCCAATCCCTCCACCGGGCATTGCCCAGGCATTTATTGATGAATCCTGAAACAGACTATATTGCCATTTGAAATCTTTTATCCGATCAGATTCATTCTTTTCCTTTAAAAATTCTGCTACCGCCCCGGTAATTTGTTTACCAACTCTGGTCACTTCCTCAGATTGCGTTGTCCCTGTTATTGTTTTTAAAGAATCTTTTACCTGTTTGTAAGATTGAATACCCAACGAAGTCATTTGGGATTGTGGAATCAGATGAAGTTGTTTGCGGCTGGTAATCGGCACAGGCTGACAATAAATAAATAACAAAACTCCGATAAACGTTAGAGAGATAAACCTGTTCATTATCTGCTCCTTTTTCTTTTATCAAACAAAAAACTTTCATATTTTACAGTTGGATTATTTTACTTTAAAACTTGTATCAGCAATCTATATAAACCTATCAAGTCTTTACATGAACTATTCTGAATTGATTAGTATCTGTCCAAGGATGACTGTATCTTTTGTAACACGAAACTTACGCGCGCGTCCCCTAAATCCACCCCTTCGGTACTTCGATGCGTCGCCCCGGAGGGTGACTTGTAAGAATCCTATTATATAAATTTACATCCTCAAAGTCCCCTTGCGTTGGAGATTTAGGGGGCGTGCATGCTAATTCTGAACAGTGACTAATTATTTAAATTGCAATAAATGTACCTTGCGAAATGTTTCACATTCTGTAGCGGAAAAGTAGTTTTTGTTTAACAGATAAGGATCAACTGTAAAAAAATTGAGGAACTATCCGTCTGATCATGTGGTATAAACGAAAAAGGCAGGAAAATCCTGCCATAAATAAACATTACTGTTATATTATCCAAAGAAACAAAACTTATTTGTTTTCCAAAGATGTTTTGCCGTGCTCAACATACCGCTTTCCTTTTTGGAAATCGACTTCCTCTTTTTTTCCAAAAATCATCTCATACCTGGCATTAAATTTATTAATGTCCACTTTGCGATATGTATCACCTTTTCCTGCTCCGCTCATTAAAACCTCCTTGAAAAAGAAAAAAGCGATCTACTCAAAAATAATTTTTCAAAATGCCTCATTCAACCTAATTCTCCCTGGCTTGGGGCAGTACCTATTATTTAAAGATCTTTTTACTCTCATTTTCACTGTAATGGAATCACAATTAAGGCAGGTATTCTTATTTTCTGCAAAAAGAATGTGTTCTTATTCATGATTATATCAAAAATGAGCTTCGAATAAGAAAAAGACTATTACAAACACCCACTTACGCTTTATATACGCTCTCAAATCCATTAAAAGGTTACTATAAAGCTTATTCAGAACTAAAGCATATATTCGTAATTTTAAATACACTAAAACACCTATATAGCAAAAGCATAGTGATAAAGATTTATATTGTATACACAGCAATTTTTTGATCAAAAAAGAGGTTATCATGTCAACAGCTATAGAAGAAGATAAGAGAAAAGTAACTACCCATCGTCTTAAAGAGATGAAAAATCGAGGCGAAAAGATCTCAATGCTTACCGCCTACGATTACTCAATGGCTTCAATCATCGATCAGGCAGGAATGGATGTCATTCTGGTTGGAGATTCTGCCTCAAATGTGATGGCAGGAAACGCTACTACGCTTCCAATGACACTTGATCAGACCATCTATCATGGGGCTTCCGTAATGAAGGGTGTTAAAAGATCGCTCGTCGTTGTTGACATGCCATTTGGCACCTGCTCAGGAAATCCTGTTCTTTCACTCGAAGCTGCTATTCGAATTATGAAAGAAACAGGTGCGGATACTCTGAAAATCGAAGGCGGAGAAGAGATCATTGAAGATATTAGAAAGATTATCGGCGCAGGAATTCCGGTTATGGGTCATTTAGGATTGATGCCTCAGTCAATAAATAAATACGGCACATATACAGTTCGTGCAAAAGAAAAGGCTGAAGCTGAAAAGCTGATAAGTGATGCCTTGCTTTTAGAAAAGGCAGGTTGTTATGCTATTACATTGGAAAAAATTCCCGCAAAGCTTGCAGGTGAACTGACTGCTCAGCTGTCAATCCCTACCATAGGAATCGGTGCTGGACCTCATGTCGACGGGCAGGTTCTGGTTATGCATGATATGCTTGGAATAAATAAAGATTTCTCGCCCCGTTTTATCAGACGTTATGAAGATTTGCATACAGTAATAACTTCTGCAGTAAAAAATTATATCAAGGATGTAAAAGAGAAGAGCTTTCCGAGTGAAAATGAGTCCTATTGATTGTGAAATTTAAAAAAATCAATTGTGTTATGATACAGATCAACAGAGTGGAAGATTTTATGTATAATCAAAAAAGAGGTGGTAAATGTCTATTTCTTTAAGATTACTATATCTTTTATGGATTGAATGATAACTGTATTTAAAATTTTCCTTTATCGAATATTCAATTAAATTTTTTATGGTTTCTATATCCTTATGTTTTGTAAGGCGTTGACGAATTTTATCGATTTTAGTTTTAATATTTCCATCTATTACAAACCCTATCATTCCCGCTAATGGCATATATCGTGCGTATTTACCAGAGATAAAGCTCATAATCCCATTCGTAGGATTTTCGCGCTCAAATGAGTTTTTGCTGTCAATATATTTATCTTCTCCAATAATTTTACATTCTATTTTAATACCAGTATTTGCATCATCAAAGCAATATGGCGTTATCAAATGAATGTCAATTCTATTACTGTTTACAATATCACGGGTTTCCGTACCCCATATCAATGGTAATTTGGGGTCTTTTTTAGTTTGAGCGATTTTTACTAAATCATCACGTATGCTATTTTCATTTTTTTCTTCAGAATTATAGTTGTTTTCTATTTGTTGCTGATAAGCTTCTATAAGAAATGTATATGCGGTTCTTATATAATCAAGATGTGTTCCACCGCTAAATTTAAATACTGATGCATCTATTAACATTTCTACTTATTTCCAATAGCTGTTTCAGCTTGCAGCATTGCTTCAACAAATTCAGATAAATCACCATAGGCTATGGCTGGATGCCAGTTTTTAAACTGATTTGGTTTTACAATATAAAAAGATGCCTCATTGAACCCTCGTATATCTCTTTGTTTAAAAAAGATATCTGTAATTTTTTCTTCTCCAATCTTTATTAGATTAAATAATTCTCCAGTGTTTTTATTTTTAAAAAAATTGATTATATTGGAAGGTTCTTTTTCAACAACCTTAAAATTCATACCAACAACATACTCGTTTTGGTAAATATCTATTTCAAAGAATGTTGAATTACTATTCCATCTCCTACCAAAATGCTCAATAAAGATTTCTGCGTATTTTCTTAATTGATTTTCAGTAGTTTTTGCAATCGGCCTTTTCCCATTGTTTATTTGTGAAACAGTAATTATTGTTGCATAATCTAAAAGAGCTTTTTCAATATTGGATAATTTAAAAGATTCTAATACTAATCCATTTAGCTCATCCTCTTCACTTATTATTTGATCTTTTAACAATGAATTTTGCAATATTTCAGCTTCTTTTCGTTTGTATAAAAGTTGAAGATTGTCGACTTTATCAGCAATGTTGATATCAAAAACAAAAGGGAATCGGAAGCGCTCCTCATTAAAAGATTCTTCTCTTTCAACTCCAGCAGAAGCTCCTTGGAGAAGTAAAAAATAACTGTATAATTTTGAATTAAAAATACCAGTTAGGACCTTTAAAAGGGGTTTGTTATTACCACAAATTGCAGTTACTAAATTCGAAAATACATATACATCTTCAGAATATGCCGATATAAAAGAAAAATCTGTTTTTCTAAAAGCCCTTTTTAATAAAACATAAGGCGGTAGAGCTACAATTCCGGGCCTATAAAGGTTTGATTCATCAACATAATTTGTCAGTTTCGAATCGTTTATCCAAAATTTTGAATTCCACAATTTTGTATCCAAATACTTTTTATTAAGGAAAAAATCTGGTAAATTTTTTCCATGACCCCTCCTTTGTGTAAAGCCTTGGCCGTATTTTAGATTGTTTTTCTTAAACACATTATTGAGGTCTTCATACTCTTCTTTAAGCCTTTTTATAAGGTAGAAATCCAATGTATTTCCGTAAAGTAATATTTTCCATAGGTAATCATATTTAATAAAGAATATTTGCTTAATTTGTTTCGTATCACACTTTTCAATTACAAGTAGCTTTAGACGTTCTAAAAAAATATTGGGTTTGATAGAAGTGTGTAATACAATGTTGTTTCCGGTGTCTTTACTGTGACAAAAGTTAAAAAAAATGATTGCAGCCGGAGCATCAGCACGAGAAAATATCTCATGTCTTACTGGAGAAAGCTCCAAGATTTCATCTATATAAAAATTAGTCAAAAAATATTTTCTATATTCTTTCGCCTTGTGGTTGTATAAAATAGGTTTACTTGGCAATACTAGTGCACATTTCGTATTTATTTGTGAAAAATTTTTTGATCGTATAATAAAAGCCTGGGCTATGTTTTTATCACTGATAGGTATTTCGTTCTTTGTAGAATACTCAATATGAAGACTACTTTTTCCTTTACCACTTCCCCACGGTGGATTTCCTAAAATATAGTCAATGTTCTTGATTTTTTGATTAAACGATTGTGTAGTATCAAAATAGTCAGCAATAAAGAGATTACTATTTAGTAAAGTAGGAAATTTAAATGTAGTGATATCTTTAGGATTAATATAATCAAGTAATGTCAGACATAGAGAAAAAATGGTTAAATTAACAGCGTTGGTGTCGATATCAATACCAAAGATGTTATCTGTGAGTAGCTTCTTTATTTCCTCCTTCTCAATACAGCAATTCCCCTTTAAATTCTTTTCAATAATAGCTCTTAATGATTCGACAAGGAAAATTCCAGAACCACATGAAGGGTCAAGCACCTTACATGTTTTATTTTTATTTAAATGTAGCTTAACTGTTTTTTCTAAAATGTAATCTACTAAGAAGGAGGGCGTATAATAAGCTGCTTTTTCTCTTTGACTTTTCTGTCCAATAAAGCGTTCGTACACTTCAGATATCATCTCTATTGGAATAATTCTAAAATCATACATATCAAATAATGATTTTTGTATAAATCTACCATTCTTTTCTATATTGCTTCCTGAAAAGAGTTCATACAAATAATCTAAATGGGTATCTGTTACCTGCTCTATCTCTTCTTTACTTACTGGGAATAAATCACCATTAAAGGTGACTTTTAAATATTCAAAATACTCATATAAACATTTTTTGTTTTTAATAAGATTTAAAAAACTATGGTTATCTTTAAAAAATTTTGATTTTACTTTAACACCTCTATCTAATAGATATCTTGAAAAGAGCAATCTACCTATTAGATTTTGTGCATGCGTATTATCTAAACCTTCACCTACAAGAATATTTTTAGTGTTTTCCAGATTCTCTAATAATTTTTCATCAACGATTGCTTTAGATGTTGGTAGTCTATCGAACCCCTTACCAGAAATTAGATCCCATATTGAAAATTCGTCCTCTATATTATCAATAGTTATTTGTTTGTTCTCGAATTCCAGTTTATCAAATACAGATCTTTTGGTATCAAAAGAAAAACCATTATAAATATCCACAGTTTCTTCTGAAATCAGAAAAAAAGTGGGACAACCACCTAAATTCCATATTTTTTTAAATAATTCAGATATTTTGGTATTGTCTTTTTTGGGTAAAATGAAAAACAAGGTAATTATCTTGTTTTCAAAAATTATAAGACTATGAGGGTTTATTTCTATTAAACCTTTATGTAATCTTATAGGTAAACGGTTAACCCATTTGTTTTCTTTAAAAAGGTAATAATCTCTATATCCTTTTGGTATGCCAATTTTCTTTATAATTATATCTATTGAACTCATAATTTTTAATATATATATAATCGAATTACAATTAAATGTCTTATTTTTAGTACGCTTTTATTTTAATAGTGATTTGCAGGATACAGTATAATAAAACCCCAATAATCTTTCAAAACATTTTTTATGATTATTTGTACAATTACTAATGTAACAGTAATATTTACTGCTAACAATTCTTAGACTTTATCTATTGCTGAAGAAAAACTGGTTATTAAAACTTCTTAACGATTAATAATCTTTTAGCAGTTACAAGACAATCACAAATAAAACGGAATTGTATAAACCTATAGATAACCTTCCGCCCGCCAAAAATTGCTCTCACTTCCTGTCACCCCAATCATTATATCCGATTTCACGTCCGACAGATGAAATTCTCCCTGACAAACAGTTGCGGCATTGTTCCGCATTCTCATCAAGACAAGGCTTACCTTCGTAAAGCAGATACTCTTTTCTAACCTCTGTCGGAGTTAACTGAGGCATTATCACATTAGCACCGAATCGCAATCCCTGCTCTCTTCCATCGTGCTTCATCGACTGGAGTGCAGTCGTAGCAGCTATATTGACATTTTTAAGAACTAATCTTGTCACTGCTATCATTTTTAAGGATAGAGAGAATATTTCTTCTGCTCTATTTTTGATATCTGCACTATATTGTGCCATAGGCGTTTGACTATGTACAATGTAAGGCCCCATCCCTATCATATCAGCATCAATACTTTTAAAAAAGAGTATATCATCCGCAAGATTCTCTATTGTTTGTCCGGGAATACCGATCATCACTCCTGTTCCAGTGCGATAGCCGATTTTTTTCAGTTTTTTCAGGCACTCTATCCTTCTACTCAGCTTCTGATCGGCAGGATGAATTTTCGCAAAGAGTTCAGGACTCGTACTTTCTATTCTGAGTAAATACCGATGCGCGCCGGCATTAAAAAAACGCTGATAGGTTTCTTCAGTTTGTTCACCAACGCACAGGGTGATTCCCATTCCTTTTGGAAGAGCTGTGGATTTCGATTTTTCCTTGATGGTTGCGACAACATCCTCCACAAAATCAATAAAGGTGTCGCCGTTCCGTTCTCCTGATTGAAGAACGACTGATCCATATCCCTGATCGGCACACCAGAGCGCAGCATCTACAATCTGCTGTTTTGAAAGAACATATCTGTTTACGGATCTGTTACTTTTCCGTATGCCGCAATAGAAACAGTCGCAGGAGCAAATGTTCGAAAACTCCACCAGTCCCCGGAAATACACCCTGTTGCCACGTTTGGAAAGAAGCAGGTCTTCCGCTGCAGCTCTGAGGAGCTCGAGGTCGTTTTCATCTGTAATAGATAGTAAGTCAATAATATCTTGTCGCGAAAGATTCGTGTTTTGTATTATTTCTTTAATTCGCATGGCCTTTCAGTCGTTGCTTTCATTCAATAATTTTACAATTTCTATTCTCTGTTCGCTGTTCAGGTTTTGCCAGTTGTATATGATAAATCCCGATTCATCACTGACTTGAATTCGTTTTAATTCACCAACAGGAATTTTAACAACATCTATTCCGTTAAAGGCCCATCGCCGGTTACCGATAATCTTTACCGGTAACACTTTGATGTTGTACTCCTTCTCGAATTTCTCAATTTCAATTTTTCCCATTAGAAATAAATATCCCTTTCACCCTTAGCTGTTCTATTGTACTGCTGCATGAATGTGTCATAAACAGTGGGCATTTTTGTTCGTATCTCTTCAATTTCACGCTGTATAATTGGTTCACCGATCTGCTTTGTTTTTTCGCTTGCGAAATCATCAAGCCATTCGCGATAGGTAATAACAGCATTAAGCTTGCAGAACTTTCCTTCAGCGCCGGTACGTAAAAGATCCATTATACATTGACCTGTACGACCACAGCGGTATCCAGCGGTACAGAAAGAAGTGATATATCCCATTTCGCCAAGTTCTCTGACTACATCGTCAAGACTCCTCGTGTCACCAAGAATGAACTGCTGTCGCTTGGAGACCTGATCAGGATTCTCGTAATCGTTATAGGCTCCGAGCCCGACTTTACTTGAGGCATCAGTCTGGGTGATTCCAACAGGAATAAGTGATTTGCGCATTGCGGCATTCTCTCTGGCAGTAAGTATCATGCCTGTATAGGGAACTGACAGACGAATCACCGTTACCACTTTCCTTATATCTGCATCGCTTACCAGATATTTGCTTTTTTCTGTAAAGGGTGTGTTTTCAGCTGGCTCAATACGTGGGAACGAGATCGTATGGGGCCCGATACCAAACTTTGCCTCAAGCTCCTGGGCATGATAGATGAGTCCCATTACTTCGAATTTCCAGTCGTAAAGACCAAAGAGTGCTCCGATACCGACATCATCGATCCCTGCTTCCAGCGCTCTATGCATTGCATAAAGTCTCCACAAATAATGACCTTTCAGCGTATTTGCGGGATGCAGCTGCGCGTACATGCCTGGATGATACGTTTCCTGAAAGATCTGGTAAGTTCCGATACCAACCCCATTGAGCAATCGAAAGTCCTCTATTGATAAAGGAGCCCCGTTTACGTTTACTCTTCGTATGGAATTAATTCCACCATTTTTCCCTGGAATTTTGACATCGTAAATTGCTTTAAGAGACTCTGCCATATACTCTGTATCAGAATCGGGATGTTCACCATAAACGACAATTAGTCGCTTGTGTCCTATTGTCCCTGCAAGAACTTCAATCTCCTTTTTTACCTGATCAATAGTGAGAACACCGCGTTTAATAGCAGTGTTATCTTTTCTAAACCCGCAATATGCACAATTGTTGACACATACTGTTGATAGATACAATGGAGCGAACGTGACAATCCTGTTATCATACACTTTCTTTTTAATCTGGCCTGCTGCAATTTCCATTTCCTGCCACAGATCGGGATCCTGCACGTTTAACAACGCTGCGGTTTCATCAGGTGTCAAGCTTTTAATCGAAAGTGATTTAGAAATTATTTCGCGAACCCGTGCTTTATCCGGATTCCTGTTGCTATCGATCTTACCTTCAATAACTTTACCATTGATATAAGAACTTCCATCACTGTTAAGAAATTTAGTAATCTGATCTTCTTTGATTTTTGACTTACGCCATTCTGATGCAGTCATATTCATGTTTTTACCTCTTCTTTCATTGAATATATCTGAAAAGACTTTTTTCATTTGTTTTGTATACTATATGTTTCTCTGAACGCTTCAAGCGCGGCAGGAAATGGTGTTAAAACTCTTTCAAGGACTCCCTGTAAAAATGAAATTGCAACACCGTAATTAGTGATCGCAACTCCTGCCTGTTTAGCTTTTTGCAGCCGTACCAGTTTTTCTTTTCTAGTTAGCATACAGGCACCGCAATGAATTATGAGTTTATAATCCTCGAGATTTTCAGGATAATCTCTGCCACTGCACACATCAATTTCCAAATCGACTCCTGTATATTGACGTAACCAGCGTGGTATTTTTACTCTTCCAATATCATCTTCAGCTGCATGATGAGAACAGGCTTCAGCAATCAGTACCTTATCACCCTGCCCAAGATATTCGATCATTGCTGCTCCCCGTGCTTCCTCACAGAGATCTCCCTTATACCGTGAAAAAAGAATCGAAAAAGTCGTGCACGGAATATCTGCTGGAGTATCAGCTACCATCTTCATAACAATCTGTGAATCCCCAATGACAACATCCGGCTTTTTATTCAGCAATGAAAGCATATGTGCGTATTCCCGTTCTTTTACTACAACCGTTGCTGCATCAGAATCAAGAGCATCCCGGATAGTCTGTACCTGCGGCAGTATAAGCCGTCCTTTTGGAGCTTGTAAATCGATCGGGACGATCAATATCGCAAGTCCGCCTGCCGGAAGAAGATCTCCAATCAGCGATGGTGATGCCAGCATATCTTCCGGTAATAAATCCATTATCTGACCTTTAAAATCGCTTACATACCTGTCGCGATTATCAGTATCAACACTTGAACAAACAACTACTTTTCCTGAATCCCTCTTCAATAAAGAAAGGAACTTCTCATCTGGTCGTTCTGTATCAGATTTATTTACAACGATAAGATAAGGAACGCTATGTTTTTTCGCCTCTGACAAAATTTTCTCTTCATATTCACCCCAGACATTCGCTTCTGTAACTATCACAAATATCTCTGCCCTGTCAAAAACCGATTCTGTTTTCTTCAATCTGGCTCCTGAAAGAATCGAGGTATCATCAATTCCTGCTGTATCCAGAAATACAACCGGACCAATCGGCAGCAACTCCATCGCTTTTTCAACAACATCGGTGGTAGTTCCTCTTACCGGTGATGTCACCGCGACATCCTGACCCGCAATCATATTGAGAAAGCTTGATTTTCCTACATTAGTTCTGCCAAATATTCCGATATGTAATCGTATCGATTTCGGTGTTTTTTCCATTAAAACTCTCTTCCCTTATTTCTCCTGTATAAATCCAGTTTTCTTACAGATAGATTTCATCATTTTAAGCCTTATTTATCTTTCTTTCATTGTAACCTAAAGAAACCAGATTTGATGGTGATAGAACTCTATCCACAGTTTCTTTTCCCAATTTTTCTGTCAAAAACTCCCTGAAATTGTGTTTACCTGATGCTACATACTCTCTGATCAGTTTCTCCGCCTGTTCGTATCCAATGTACGGAAGAAAAGCAGTAATAAGAGTCAGGCTGCCGTTTGCAAATTTTTCGCATTTTTCAGGAACTGCCTGGATCGATTCAATATGAGCACTTAACATCATATCTGCGGCAATCAAAATACGTATTGATTCAAGAATCGCTTCGGCAACAAGCGGCAGATATTCATTTATTTGTAAACTACCCATACTTGCACATTGGGAAATTATCTGATGATTAGCGTTTACCTTAATGCCAGCTTCAATCGCAGCTTCCATTATTACCGGATTCACTTTTCCAGGCATAATTGACGATCCCGATTGAACTGCCGCAAGAACTATTTCACCTGTAAAATGCAGCGTTCTTATATCTTTGCATATTTTGATAATATTCGACGAGTGGGCGGTCAAAATTCCGGATACTTCCACAAATACATCAGCATTTGCAGTCTGATCCATCACATTTTCTCCCCTGGTCAGACCATAGCCGCTCAGTTGACGAAGTTTTTCGATCACAAGGAAAATATACCTTCGAGGCGCTGTTAATCCTGTTCCAACTGCAGTCCCGCCAATATTTACTACCCGTAATCGTTCTTCACATTTAAAAGTACGCCACCTATCTCGGGCGATTGCATCCGCAAAAGAAGAAAACTGCGCGCCCAGCGTTATCGGAACCGCCTCCTGCATCTCTGTGCGGCCTATAGTGACTATTGACGAAAATTCTTTCTCTTTTTTTTGTAAAGTTCCCTGAAATTTTTCAGCTGCAATACTCAATCTGCGCACACCATCGATGCAGGCCATTTTTAGAGCTGTCGGATAAATATCATTGGTCGATTGATGAAGATTCACATGTTCAATCGGGTGACAGAAGTCATAATCACCTTTCCCTTTTCCCATAATTTCAAGCGCGCGGTTGGCAATAACTTCGTTAACATTCATATTAGTTGATGTACCCGCGCCACCCTGCAGTGCATCAACAGGAAATTGATCATCCAGCTTTCCAGAAATAATATCCTCACAAGCTTGATCAATCGCGCTTGTAATCTCCTGACTTAAGTACCCGAGTTCTGCATTTGTCTGAGCAGCAGGCCTTTTTTACAAGTGCTAATTTCTTGATCAACAATAAATCGGCAGTTCTTCCGCTTATCCTGAAGTTCTCCACCGCCCTGAATGTGTGTATCCCCCAGTATAATTCCTCCGGTAGTTCTTTTTCACCTAATAAATCATGTTCTATTCTGTATTTCATCTCTTTTTCCATTTATCTGGATCATCACTTTTGCGACGGAAATTATAAATCACTTATATCCACACATTTACAAAGGTCATTTTCCTTTGCTCAAAGCAGATTTAACAGTCACCCCATCTATCATACCCAGTTTACCTGTCATAACTCCGATCTCATCAGTCGTAGCATCTACAACAAGTGTTATTACACTGCAATGCTTCTGATGATACGGAATGCCAGTCCGTGCTATAATTACTTCTCCAAAATCTGAGAGTATTTTATTCACAATCTCTGCACTTTTTTTTCTATCTTCCACGACTATTCCAACAAAACCAAGCCGTCTATCTGTTGTATCCATTTTTCTCCCGTTGTCGCTTATATGCATAAAAAAAGCTCATCCCAGTGCCTAAAGCACCGAAATGAGCTTAATTAAATTTAAATAATTTTTTCATTTTAACCCCTTGTGTTCAGAGCTTTTGCTCCTCGCCGCAGGAATAAGTAAAACAGCTTACACCTAATTACGATGAACTACAATATACTATTTCTGATACTCAGGTCGTTCAACATAATGAGTATGTAACAGATGATGTGATTTTTCACCATTTGGTTCACCAAGGAAATCTTCATAGAGTTTTTTGACAAACGGATTCTCATGAGAATACCGGATCACTTTTTCACGATCATCACTGTACAAACCCTCACTCCGAGCTTTACGAAGTTCATCCGTAACACCATAGGGTTGACCACCACCACCAACACAACCGCCCGGACAAGCCATAACTTCAACAAAATGATACGGCAACTCTTTACCAAGCTTTTTAGCTTCGCTGATTCTATTTAGTACATATTCAACATTTTTCAGACCATGCGCGACTGCGACCTTAATCTGATGACCAGCTATTGAAACAACTCCCTCCTTGACACCGCTTAGACCACGGACATTTTCAAATTCAACATGAGAGAGTTTACCACCTGTCACATAGTCGTAGGCAGTACGCAGTGCAGCTTCCATCACTCCACCTGTCACACCGAAAATAGTTGCAGCACCGGTATACTCACCAAGTATATGATCCGGTTCTTCATCAGGAAGATTTACGAAATCAATTCCTGCCTGTTTGATCATTCTGGCAAGTTCTCGTGTAGTGAGAGCGACATCCACATCCTGCACACCTGATGCATACATCTCATTTGACCTGGTAATTTCATATTTTTTTGCAGTACAAGGCATGATCGATACCATATACAGTTTCTTTGGATCGATACGCTTTCTTTGCGCAAAATAGGTCTTTGCCAGTGCACCAACCATTGCCTGAGGTGATTTACATGTCGAGAAATTTTCCTTCAAATCTGAATGGTATTTCTCCATAAAATCAACCCATGCTGGGCAGCAGCTTGTGATCAGAGGTAGACTATCCTGGTGCAGTTGTAAACCGTGTGACAAATTCAGTTGCTTCCTCCACGATTGTAACATCAGCACCAAAATTGGTATCGAAAATCCCTTTAAAACCCATTCTACGAAGTGCGGCATAAATCTTATTCGTAAGATTTGTCCCCGGCTTCAAACCGAATGCTTCACCAATTGCCACCCGAACTGCAGGCGCAATCTGCACAACGCAATAGTTATCAGGATTCTGAAGTGCCTGCCAGACTTTCTGAGTTTCATCATTTTCAACAATCGCACCGGTCGGGCAATGAGCTGAACATTGACCACAGCGCACACAAGGTGATTCAGAAAGATTGATATCACCTGCAGGAGAGATGCGGGTGTCGATGCCACGTTCGACAAATGATAATGCCCATACATTCTGTATATTCTGACATACATTGACACATCGTCCACACAGTATACATTTTCGCGGGTCAAGAACAATAGAACCGGTCGATGCTATCAGGTTTGAGATCAGAAACACAAGGGCTGATACGATTCTCTCCTGATCCCAAAATCAGCAGCAAGTGTCTGTAGTTCACAGTTACCACTTCTTCCACATGTCAAACATTCATTGGGATGTTTGGAGAGAATAAGTTCAATAACCGACCTGCGAACATTTACTATTTCAGTATCATGGGTAATTATCTCCATGTTCTCTTCAATAGGTGTACAACAGGCACGAAGCATCTTGTTTGATCCCTTTGCTTTCACGATACAGATACCGCATGATGCGGTAGGAGGAAGATCGGGATGTTTACAAAGAGTTGGAATCTTTATCTGAACTTTTTCAGCAGCTTCCAGAATTGTTGTTCCCTCAGGAACACGTGACGGAAATTCCATTTATTTTTGCGTTAACCATGGTTATGCCCTCACAATCGCTTCAAATTTACATACTTCAAACAGCGGCCGCATTTAATGCACTTGCCTGATCGATTGTATAAGCCGTGTTCCTTATCACCAGATAATTGCAGTTACAGGACAATTTTTTACACACAAACTGCATTTTTTGCATTTTGAAGTATCAACGGTGAACTGTATCAGTTTGGTACATTTACCAGCACGACATTTTTTATCATGCACATGCTGCTTGTATTCCTCATCAAAATACCGTAACGTTGACATTACCGGATTAGGAGCTGTTTGACCAGAGCACACAAAGCGATGCTTTCTGCATTGTCTGAGCTATTCGTCTGATTGTATCAATATCATCCTGTGTAGCACTTACCATCAGTAACTTTCTCAAGTAGATTTAACATCTGATAGCCACCGATTCTGCATGGCGCGCACTTTCCACATGATTCATCAACACAGAATTTAAGATAAAATTTCGATATATCAACCATACAGTCGGTTTCATCCATGACAATCATACCACCAGAACCCATAATTGAACCAAGCTCCATCAGGTGCTCATAACTGACTGGCGTGTCAAGGTATTTTTCAGGAATCACTCCACCGGATGGACCACCGGTCTGTATCGCCAAAAGCTTTTTATTATCAAGTCACACCACCACTGATATTATAAACAATATCTCGCAGCGGTGTACCCATGGCAATTTCAACAAGTCCGCTGTGCTTGACTTTTCCGGTAACTGCAAATACTTTGGTACCTTTTGATTTTTCTGTACCGATTGATGAAAACCAGTCTGATCACCTTTCTGAAAAATAACCGGTATATTTGCAAATGTTTCAACATTGTTGATAATCGTCGGTTTATCCCACAATCCTTTATCTGAGGGAAATGGAGGACGCGGACGAGGTGTTCCGCGTTTACCTTCAATGGAAGCAATCAGAGCAGTTTCCTCTCCGCATACAAAAGCTCCTGCTCCAAGACGAATTTCCAGATCAAAACTAAATGATGACCCGAGAATATTCTTACCAAGTAAACCTGCACTGTATGCCTGTTTCAGTGCTATTTCAATTCGCTTGATTGCAAGCGGATATTCAGCACGAATATAGAAAAATCCCTGTTTTGCACCAATTGCATATCCTGCAATCATCATTCCTTCGATAACCGAATGCGGATCACCTTCAAGCACACTTCGATCCATGTATGCACCCGGATCACCTTCATCACCATTACAAATGACATATTTGTCATCACCAATGGAGTTTCGCGCAAGATTCCATTTCATCCAGGTCGGAAAACCGGCACCACCACGACCGCGAAGACCGCTTTTCTTCATTTCCTCTATAACCTGTCGATGGCTGCATGTCGAGAAGACATTTTGCAACAGATTTGTATCCACCAAGAGCAATGTACTCTTCAATACTTTCCGGATCAATCACTCCACAGTTCCTCAGAACAATTCTCGTTTGCGACTACACTGATTTCGCAAAAGAAGATCCTCAATTGGAGTACCTTCTTTTACAGTAACATTTAAGAATTTTTTCCACATGCTCTGGTTTTACATTTACATAAATAATGTCATTGGGGAGAACTTTTACAACAACACCCTGATTGTAAATTCCCAAATCAGAAACTCTTACCACCTGCACGTCATCATTCATACCCATTTCGCGAGCTGCCTTCTGAAAAGCTAATTGCATGTCGCGTGTGGTATCTCCAACGACAGCTGTATCTTTTATTAATAAGTATGGTCTGATTCATAGTTTCCCATTACCTCCTCACCGGAAGTTCATAAATATGATCATTAACAAGCCGTTTCTGACAAATGTGCTCTTCTACCAGACGGAGAGCAACCTCCTTTGTCACACGACCGTAAATTACTGGTGGAAGACCTTCAACAAAAATTTCAACCAGCGGTTCACAGTGACACATACCGATACAACCGGTTTTTTTCAGGTCGATCGCTACATTGTGCGCTTTTATTTCCTGTCTAAACAGATCGTAAACTTCCTGTGCCCCTGCAGCTATTCCACAAGTACTCATCCCAACTTTTATATAAGATTTCAATATTTTTTGGCGGAACTATATTTTCGAGATCCTGTCTGTCATTTTGCTCATAACTTAATCCTCTTTTTTATATTTGGAAAGGATTCCCATAACTTCGTTGCGTTTAACTTTCCCATAGATCTGCCCGTTTATCATCATTACCGGTGCAAGACCACAGCAGCCAAGACAACGCACAACATCCAGATGAAATAATCCATCCGGAGTTGATTGCACCTTCACTAATATTGAGAAGTGATTTAATTTCATCAACAATCTCTGGTGACCCTTTTAAATAACAAGCTGTACCGAGACAAACAGCGATAGTATATTTACCAGGAGGCTCAAGTTTGAAATAATTGTAGAAAGTAATAACTTCGTAAATACGTGCCAGGGGGATATCCAGCACTCTCGAAAGTTCTAGTGAGACATCACGCGGAACATACCCATAGTGGTTTTGAATTTCATGCAAAACCATTATGAGACTACCTTTCTTATCGCGCCATTTTTCAGCCAATTCGCTGATCCTTTGGTGAAGACATTTTGTGTTCATTTAGAAGCCCTTCTTTGGCGAAAATCAGTGTGCTTTTATTGTGAAATCGATCACATTATAAGTGCATTATAAAACGCCGGTCTATTATAATATACCACCAAATTTTTTTTGCTGCAAGTAATGCTTGTGATAAGATGAACAAAAAAAGTCATTTTTATGTGAAATCGTACTCATTTATTCGTTTATTATCTTTATAAAGCCATTTAATTTATGTATAATAGATCGACTTGTGATTAATTGACACTTTTTTGTGATTTCATACACATTAATGTTGACTGCTCTATTATCGAAGGACTATATTTATATACTAGCATGTAGAATACCACTTGTGAAAAGGGGTGCTTAATGGTCACCAATAAAAATTGCATTCTAAGACTTTCTCGTTATAAAAATGCCCTTTACCGATTTAAATCACTTGGGTTTCTATAAAATTTTCTCAGATTACCTGGCTGACGCAGTAGGAGTGACCAGTGCGCAGGTTCGTAAGGACTTCTCCCTTTTTGGTATAAGCGGTAATAAACGAGGTGGTTATCAGATCGATGCGCTCATTGAAAAACTAAATGACATCCTCGGAAAAAATGAACTTCAAAAGGTCATCATGGCTGGAGCAGGAAATCTTGGAAGTGCTCTAATGAAGTATAAGAACTTTGAAAAAGAAGGTATTAAAATTATAGCTGCTTTTGATATTGACCCATCGAAGCACAACCCAAAATTACCGATTCCGGTCTACCCTCTTGATCAGCTCGAAAACTTTGTAAAAACAAACTCAATTAAAATTGGCATCATAAGTGTACCTGATATCGCAGCTCAGCAAACCTTTGATATTATGGTCAAAGCTGGAATTAAGGGCGTACTTAATTTTGCTCCGATGCAATTAAAGTCACCTGATGATTGTATTGTAAATAACGTAAATCTCGAGCTTGAACTTGAAAACCTGATTTACTTTGTTAATGCTTTGCAGAAATCAAATCTGAGAATAGAACTCTCAGATAATTGATAGATAATTAGAGCCTATTCAGAATAGCTGTATTTTTATAACACAAAATATATGCGCCTCCTAAATTCCCCGAAGGGGGATTTAGGAGGCGCGTATGTTAACTTTTGAACAGATACCAATTAACAAAACTGTTTATAAAAATCAAGAATCACTATTCTCAAAAGTCTTGTGAATCTGAGAGCTTGTTTTCTCCAATTAATACGCCTCCATCTTCAGGACCTTTTTTGTACTGAACTCTTTTATTGTAAGGTATCCAGTAGTGCCACGCAGCTCCAAATGTTATTAAAGCAAAGATAAGGCTTGACATCGATGCTATTGCGGAATGTGAAATAAAAGTCTTCATCATTATAACCGATTGGAGCTTATGCGACGTAAAAATTCCATAAGTAATTCCAGCTGCAATGGAAAAAATCCCTATTGAGAGGATTATCATTATCCTTTTAGAATAGTGGAATCTGTGGAGAATGATATGATTAATTGGATTCTCATTGTAATACCATTTTAAAAACCAGTAGATCATGATTAAAGCACTCAAAGCTGATCCGCCATATTGCAAAAGGAAATATATTCTGACTGTGCCTTGAGGCAGGGTAATCACTGGTGATGCAAGTAATGGTAATTGCATCACAAAAAAACCATCTGCATGTGTAAATGAATCAAACAAAAGGTGAGTAATAGCACCTATCAATAGAGAAAATAAGATCATACAAAATCGATTTACAGGAAAAAAAGTAAATTCACTCGCTGCTTTATACAATCTTGATTGTACCGGATGCGGCAATAACGACAGTAAAGGATATTTTATCAATCGATGAAATACAACCAATACAATCAAACCTACCGGGATATCAAAAAGAAAAAGACCTGCAATTGTGTGGCCTATTGCTTTACCGTCTGTGAGTCGGATAAAAAATTCAAAATCAGGCATCATACTGCCGACAATTAAAGCTGAAAGGATTAATCCAAAACGGCGCAATGGAATCGACACAATGGGATGACAAATGGTAATTGGCATTGAATACTTTCTGATAAAATACTTCTGACAAAATAGATGATATGAATTGTGATTTCGATTCTATGGATCATTTTATTTACCGGATGATTCATTTTTTATTGTCAATAATAAAAATTATAGCTGCTTAATCAGATGTCCATTATTATTAATCAAAAAAGCATTTTAATTTATAAATAATAATAGGAAATGATCAGGGTGGCAGAAAAAACAATTTTAGCAAAATAACCGTTTCTATAGTCCTGTGTTGAGATCTCTTGTGTTTTTTCGATCATATACTAATTTAATAGGTAGTAGCTTTCAGAAATGCTAAACAAAGGAGCACATTTTGTTAAGTAAAAACAACATTGAGTGGAAAGTCAGGGCTGTAAAAGGTTTCGAACTGGAAAGTGTTCTCAATGAGCTTACTTCAACAGATCACGAAATTTTTACTGTTCAATTTTCTAATGATTTATGGACAATAATAGCAAAAAAATTCGTTCCTGAGTCTTCAACTAAAACTATGATGGGATTTAAACCTCGGGAATAAAGCGGGTATAGCTATTTTGTTCTAAAATCTGTTATTCGGTTCGCTCTTTGCTCATTAAGGTATTAATGCATGTCGCAAGGAGCCATTGTGATTACAGATACAATTACGATTCTTCTGGTGGAAGATAATGAGAGCCATGCAATGCTTGAAATCAGGGGCTTATCGAAATTCAGCGGGAAACACAGAATCATCCATCTTGAAGACGGTGAAGCAGCTTTAGAATATCTATTCAGACGCGGACCTTACACAGATTTTAGAACAAGCCCTCGTCCTCAACTTATTCTTCTCGACCTGCGACTTCCAAAAATCGACGGTCTTGAAGTGCTTAAAAAAATCAAAGAAGATGAGGATCTAAGGACTATTCCTACTGTAATTTTGACAAGTTCAATGGCTGAACCGGATATCGTCAGAGCTTATCTTTTTTACGCTAATAGCTATCTGGTTAAACCTCTTGATTTCAATGACTTTAGAGACCAAATGGTCGAAATCGCCGATTATTGGCTTAAATGGAACATTAGCCCTTTAATTTAAATATGCCTGTTTACTATGATTCAAATTGATCAACCGCTCTTTCCCTTTAATTTTTCTTTATTTTTTTTATATTTTATTTTTCTTTCTCCACAAGTTATTCATTTCTTTTTTCCCCCCTTATTTCTCAATCATGTAAGTAAAAATATTCTACGCTATTTTAATCGTGGAGTAAGTAAATGAAATTAAATTTCAGCTCTATTGATAAAAAATCTTTACTTACCCTAATACTTCCTTTACTTACTTTCTCTCTTCTGCTCAGTGGATTTATCTGGATGTGGCGGGAAACTAATAACCTCACCTTTGAACTTTTGAAAAGTACCAGTAAAAATGTTATTCAAGGTATCTATCTTCGGTTAGATTTAATCCTTTTTGAACGGTCAAAAGATCTCTCTCATTTAGTCTCCCTGTTTTCAACTAATCAGAAATCTCCCAACGAACGTTTTATTACTGATGCAAGTGGAATTTTATCGAGAGAAAAAACATTTTACTCTTTCGGTAAATTAAATGATTCCGGTAAACTTGAGCTGCGCATTCCTTCCGATACAAATAAGTACCCTATTTTAAGTAAAGAGTTCCCTCTTCAAAAAATCTTTGACAGTCTGTCAAAATCAAACCCTACCATCATTTCCATTTCTGTTGATTCAAAAGATACAAGCAAACTGCTTATTATCCTTAAAGGTATTTTCAATAAAGATTCTTCGGAGATTATGGGTGCTATTTATGGAATTCTTATTATCAATAATTTGATTGATATAATTGAGCAGGAAGCATTTCCTTCTGAATTCTTTATTAAAATCTCTATTAATAATCTCGTGATCTATTCAAATGAGACTCAATTCAGTAAAAATCAAATATTTTTTAAAGGTGCTGCTATTGACTCATTTGGGGAAATGGGGAAAACCTGGAAAATTGAAGTAGCCCCACCTGTTCAAAATGTCCTTACATCTTTATTGTCGCAAAACAATTCTAGATTATTAGTTAACATTCTTTCCTCATTCGTTGTATCTGTTCTACTAGGAATTGCTCTATATCAAATGATGAAATCAAAATATATTCAAAATCAACTTTCAATTTCCGAGAAACGATATCGCTTGATAACTGAAAACGCTGAAGATATCATTTATCGAATGTCTCTGCCGGAGGGGCAATATGAGTATATCAGTCCAGTATGTGAAAAACTAACCGGCTATAGTGCCCGAGAATTTTATAGTAAACCGAAATTCCTGCGTTCGATCCTTGATCCAAATTTTACTGACACATACGATCAGCACTGGAGTAATTTATCTAAGGGTAAAGTCCCTGCTACTTTTGATTACCAAATTGTTCACAAAAACGGAATCCGTTACTGGCTTCAACAAAAGAACACCCTGATCACCGATCAACAAGGGCACCCTATTGCTCTTGAAGGTGTTATAGCTGATAATACTATCCAAAAAACCAATGAAATCGAACGGGAAAAACTGATTAAAGAACTTGAAGAAAAAAATATAGAACTTGAGAGGTTTATTTATATCGTTTCCCATGAACTTAAAACTCCACTCATTACCATTAAGGGTTTTCTTGGTTACCTGGAAGAAGAGGCGGTAAAAGGTGAAGTAATTCAACTTCATCAGGATATTGTTAGAATCATTTTAGCGACTGAAGTAATGCACCGTCAACTAAATAATCTCATTAATATAAATAAAATAGGAAGAAATAAAACCAGACGTGAATCAGTAAATATTCATGAAATAATCAAAGTAATACTTGTTCAGTTTAGTACTATCATCAATCAAAAAAATATTCATTTCAGTATAGGTAAACTACCTGCTGTTAATGGCTATAAAGCCGAACTATTTGAATTATTCAGAAATCTTATCGAGAATGCGATAAGATTCTCTTCGAGTCAGACCAATCCTTGCGTTGAGATAGGTACAGAAACTCAGAATGAACAGGTTTTATTTTTTATTAAAGACAATGGTATTGGAATTGATAAACAATACTCAGCTAGAATATTTGGCCTTTTTAACAAACTCGATCCCCATACTGAAGGAACAGGAGCTGGTTTAGCAATAGCCAAAAGAGTAGTAGAACATCATGGCGGATGGATTAAAATGGAATCTGAAGGTTCAGGAAAAGGCTCTACTTTTTATTTTACATTGCCACTTGCCTGATTTTTGTAACTTTTTTCTTGTTAAAGTATTAAAAGAACTATACAATTCATTATTAATATACTTTTTTTATACGACTCAAATAAAACATGTCCCAAGGAGTTCAAATGGATGTAGCGTATATCAATCCATTCGTTATCTCGACCATAGAAACATTTAAAAAGATGCTTAATACTGAAGCGAAACCCGGTAAAGTTGTTTTAAAAAATGATGACCTTCATAGCTATGATGTTTCAGGAATAATCGGTTTATCAGGTGAAGCACAGGGTTCAATTTGTATGAGTTTCCCTAAAGCGTTAGCACTGAAAGTAGTATCACTCCTTGTTGGGACAGAGATCAAAATAGTAGGAGCAGAAGTCGCAGATTGCATTGGTGAAGTTGCAAATATTATAGCCGGAAATGCAAAACAACATTTAACTCAATTTAATCTTTCCATTTCTTTACCCAAAGTAGTCATGGGCAAAGATCATCACATTGCATCCCAGCGTGGTGTACCAACAATAGTTGTTCCTTTTGAATGCCCTATGGGGGAATTTGCGATGGAAGTTTCTCTTAAAACACCAGAAAACAAAAAATAACTTACATGAGTGTAAGCTTGTTTTTTAGTTTGAGAAAACGATTTTTAATTTCGTATTTCGAAAACTTTTTTGCCTGCCCAAATCCTGAAAAATATTTTTATTATTCACATTGGTGATCAATGCGGCTATAGTTATTTTTGGTTGTTTAAAATATATGCATAATCTTTTGTCCACATTATATTTTGTTTATTCCCTGTTTTCCATTATGAGGAGAAAAAACCCGTGAAGGGTAGTACTGTAAGAGTTGAAAGTGTTTCAAAAAGTTTTAACAGTTTTAATGCTTTACAAAATGTCTCTTTGGAAATAAAGAAGGGTGAATTCTTCTCATTGTTAGGGCCTTCCGGATGTGGAAAAACAACTCTACTGAGAATAATTGCTGGTTTCGACGATCCAAGCACAGGCGTAGTTTATCTGGACAACATAGATGTTATTCCACTGCCGGCAAATAAGAGACATGTCAATACAGTTTTTCAAAATTATGCTTTATTCCCCCATCTGAATGTCTTTGAAAATGTCGCTTTCCCATTACGATTGAAAAAAAATTCCGATAATACTATACGTTCGTTAGTCTCTGAATATCTTGACCTTGTTAAGCTTCCAAATGAAAGTAACAAATTTCCATCTCAACTATCTGGTGGACAGAAACAGAGAGTCGCCATAGCAAGAGCTCTTATAAATCAACCAAACGTACTTCTTCTTGATGAGCCACTTTCGGCACTTGATGCTAAACTTCGTCAACATATGCTTATTGAACTCGACTCGATTCATGATAAAATTGGTATCACTTTCATATATGTTACGCACGATCAACAGGAGGCATTAAGTGTTTCAGATCGTGTTGCTGTTATGAATGAGGGAAAAGTTCTACAAATCGGAACTCCTTTTGAAATTTACGAGAGTCCTTCAAACAGTTTTGTTGCAAAATTTATAGGTGAAACCAATTATCTCGAAGGTAAAATCATTGAGATTGATTAACGATAAGCATGCAATTATCGATGTAGCTATTCTTGGACACTTGCATGTCTTTCTTGATAAACCAGCTGTTGTTGGCAATAATGTCAAAGTTACTATTCGACCTGAAAAAATCAAAATAAGCAGAGAAAAGCCTTCTAATGTGTCTTCGTATATCAATTTACTTGAAGGTTTTGTTGATGAGATTATTTATTCAGGTTTCCAAAGTAACTTTTTTGTAAAACTTCCCAATAATTTTATTTTCAGGGTTTTCAAGCAGCATGTAAAATTTTTCATGGATGAAAAGTCAATTGATTGGAAAGATTCAGTTTTTATCTGGTGGTATGCTAATGATGGTTTCATAGTGGAGGTGGAACAGAAGTGAGAAGAAATCCGGGTCCACTATATGCCTTGCCGGTGTCTGTCTGGATTGCTTCTTTCTTCCTTGTCCCCATCGCGATCATCTTTACTTATAGTTTTCTGCAAAAAGGCCTCTACGGAGGAGTTGTCTTCAATTTCAGTCTTGATGCCTATCGAGCGCTTTCAAATTCCATTTTTCTGAAAATAACATTTACAACTTTTAGCATTGCATTTTTTTCTACACTCCTGATGATATCGCTTGCTCTGCCAACAGCTTACTTCATTGCACGAAGCAAACATAAAAACTTCTTTTTACTTCTGGTAATTATTCCCTTCTGGACCAATTTTCTCATCAGAATTTATGCGTGGATTGCAATCCTGGGAAACAATGGTTTTCTGAACAGTATATTGTTATCGTCTGGCCTTGTGGATGACCACATACAATTTCTATATAACCGTTATGCAGTGATACTTGTTACTGCTTATACCTACTTGCCATTCGCGATACTGCCGCTCTATTCATCAATTGAAAAGTTTGACTTTTCTCTTCTTGAAGCCGCACGCGATCTTGGGGCTTCCAAAGCGCAAGCAACACAAAAAGTGCTTTTACCAAATATTCGCGGCGGAATAACTACTGCGGTTCTCTTTACTTTTATTCCATCTTTCGGCTCCTACGCCATACCTCAAATCCTTGGTGGAAGTGACTCGCTAATGTTAGGGAATGTCATTGCAAGGGAGCTTACAGTAACGCGTAATTGGCCCCTCGCATCATCAATCTCTGTCGTCTTGACATTAGTAACAACGATCGGCGTAATCATATTTATGAAGATGAATAGAAACACTGCAGCAACAGCAAAAATGGTTATTTCAAGTAAAGGTCTCGAATCGTGAGTAAAAAAAGTACATTCTCTCCTGTTATCTTTACCCTTACGATGGCCTTTTTCTACTTGCCTTTGACAATACTGATAATTTTTTCTTTTAACAGTTCCAAAGCCATGAACTGGACAGGTTTTTCTTTACAGTGGTATAATGAACTTTTCTTTAATTCACGATCATTATGGAAATCTTTCGAAAACAGCGTAATTATTGCATTACTATCTGCAACGATTTCCACAGTGATTGGTACTCTGGGCGCTATAGGTATTTACTGGTACAATTTTAAATTCAAAAAAATTCTCCAGATCGCCACGTTCCTTCCTTTAGTGCTTCCTGAAATCATAATAGGCGTTTCTCTCCTTATTTTCTTTGCGGGACTAAAATTCCACCTGAGCTTATTTACAATATTATTAGCCCATATTACTTTCAATATTCCTTTTGTCTTGTTACTTGTTATGGCGCGTCTTGAAGAATTTGACTTTTCAATTATAGAAGCTGCATACGACCTTGGCGCAAATGAAATTGATACTTTGTTGAAAGTAATCGTTCCTATTTCTTTTCCCGGAATTATTTCAGGTTTTCTAATGGCTATTACATTATCCCTTGAAGATTTTGTGATTACTTTCTTTGTAGCAGGTCCGGGGTCATCTACACTGCCGCTTCATGTATATTCAATGATTCGTTTTGGTGTATCACCAGTAATTAACGCTCTCTCAGTTGTAATTATTGCCGGTACTATCATTCTGGCTTTTTCAACACGCAATATTGTCAAATATTTGATCCAAAAATGATCTAGGAGAATGCGATATGAAAAATTTCCTTTTCGCGGTTTTGTTTTTAACTACTCTTTTCTTTTTATCTGGATGTCAAAGTAATGAGAAGTCTCCTCCGTTAAAACAAAAACTATATATATATAACTGGACTTATTATATTCCTGATGCTGTCATTAAAGAATTCGAACAGCGCTTTAATATTTCTGTTGTCTACGATATGTATGCTTCCAATGAGGAAATGTTTGCTAAACTAAAAGCAGGCGGTACTGGATATGATTTAGTCTTTCCTTCTGGAGATTATGTATCTATTATGGCTCGTGAAGGAATGATCGATTCAATAGATAAATCTAAAATTCCTAACCTCTCATTTCTGGATAGTACCGTTTTATCTAAAATTACATTTGATCCCGGATGTAAATTCAGCGTACCTTATATATTAGGTGCTGCTGGTGTAACTGTAAACAAGAATAACATTTCAGAATTCGAAAAAAGCTGGAATCTTTTCAATCGGGCTGACCTTAAAGGCAGAATGACTCTTCTTGATGATATGCGGGAAGTACTAGGCGCAGCACTGAAAACATTAGGTTATTCAGTAAACACAACCAACCCTGAAGAATTGCAGAAAGCAAAAGAACTTGTTTTAAAATGGCGCAAAAATATAGTTAAATTTGATGCTGAAGCATTTGCTAAAGGCTTTGCTGCAGGTGAATTCTGGGTTGTACATGGATATGCTGAAAATGTCTTCCTTGAACTCGATTCGAATATGCGTAAGAATGTTGAATTCTTTATTCCTAAAGAGGGCAGTGCCATGTACATGGATAACATGGTCATTCTTAAAGATGCTAAAAACAAGGAATTTGCGTATAAATTTATTAATTTCATTCATGAGCCCCAGGTTTACGCAAAAATAGTCGACTTCCTTATGCTGCCTTCTATTAACGTCGAAGCTCGTCAACTAAGAAAAGTCAAGCCCAACTATGATATCCCTGACCTTGCGAATTCTGAGTTCAAGGAAGATCTAGGTGCTAATTTGGAACTGTACAATAAAATCTGGCAGGAAATCCGCGTTGGAAAATAGGATTCGATTGAGAGCATATTTAGTGCAGTCACTTGAAAAATGATATCACTTGAAAATGATCAGCTTATAGTCAGAATAATTGATCCTGACAAAGAGTATCATCTCCTTAGCTCCCGCTATTGCCATGGTGGATATATCTGGCAAGTAGAAGATAAGCAATTTGGACCTGTTTTTTCAGGTCCAAGCTATCCTCAAAACCCTGACCCTTTCGATGGACAAGGTGCCCCGGAAGCATTTGAAACTGCCCCTGGATATTTCCCTTCACAATTGGGAGATACGGTTCTGGTTATTGGTGTTGGTGAAGTAATTAAAACCAGCAACAAAGAACTCTTTCACCCAAGATGGAATTCTGTTATAAAAAAGCGGTCAAATTGGGAAATTAAAACCGATAAAGCTTCTTTGCAAATGATATGCAATCAGACATTCAAAGGGTATGGCCTTATCATTTCCAGAGAAATTAAGCTTGCCAATAGATCGGTTCACTCTTCGACCACCATAATCAATTCAGGTGACAATCCACTTCCAATCCGCTGGTTCGCACATCCATTTTTCCCCCATAGTAAAAACATGAGTTGCTGTACACTTTCATGTCCTGTTTCTATTCCTGAAAACCCCGGCTTTTTTCTTAATAATAACCAGATTTTTATGAAAAAAGAATATGATTGGGAAAAAGGCTGTTATCGCGCTCTTGGTATACCGTGGGGGAGCAGCTTATCTGCTGATTTTTCGCATCCATCTCTTGAGCGGATTCTGCTGAAGTGTTCTTTCAATCCAGTATGGCTCCCAATCTGGGCAAATGCTCATACTTTTTCTTTGGAACCCTTTTTTTCAAAAGTAATTATACCCGGCGATAATGAACAATGGTCAATCTTTTATCAGTTTTGATTTTTTTTGGTATGAAAATTCCAACTTGCGTACTGAATTAATGAAAGATTACAAAAAGGATCGCTGCAATTAATGCAAACAATGCGGTTGTAGCAGTAATTGAAAAAAAGAGTATCTGATTTTTTTTTCTTTCTAACTCCCAACTTTCTGCAATGCTGTTTATTTCATTTTTGTTTAATGCATGTTTTTCTCTTATAGCACCTAAAACAGTATTCATATCAAAAGACATTGTCTCTTCAAATTCCTCTGACAAGTCTTCTCCATTACTTTGCGAATCAGCCTTTTCTGTTATCTTTACTTTTTTCCCGGAATTAATGATGGGAGATGAAATGAATGAGCTTCCAGAATAGTTATTGTAAACTTCCTGATCTTGTCCTTTATTTATCATATCAGAAATAGTCTTTTCATTTTTACAATTAATAAGACGTTTTGTTTCCTCTAATTCAGTTGGCCCATCATAATAAGGAGGATTCGAGGATTTAGAGTTTCCCTCTTTTAGGAAGTCAATTGGTACCCATTGACCATCATTTAAAACTTCTCCAGCTTCAAGATGATTTAAAAAGTTTTTCTCTTTTTCAATCTTTTCAGCAATTGGGACCCAATTGCCCTTTTCGTCAAGCACAAGCCCCTTTGCAATGTTTTCCTCAATAGTATTATTATTTTGCTGTTTCATAAAAGTAAAAACCTTCTTAAAAATACGATAAACTATCTGGGTCTACAACAAAAGGACCCTTTGCCGGTACAGTTGATGCGTTCCCTTGCTGCTTGATAGAATCTCTATTATCAGCTATTTTTTTTCCGCTTTCTTTCAGATTCTCTTTTTTTGCAGCAATTATTTTACCATCTTCTTCTTTTTTCAAAGAATCTTTTTGTAGTTCAATGCCAGAGTCTTGGTTTGATAATAATTTGTTTTTACCAAGTAATTCTGTTTTAGCAACATTCCCCTTTGGTTTTTGCTGATCAATTAATTTTGTATAATGTTCCATAACTGCAATTTCTCCGGGGGAAACCTGGCGATCAGGATTTAATCTATAGAAAAGTTCGTATTCTTCTTTTGCTTTTTTAAACTGGCTTGCTCTCTTGTAAATATCAGCAGATAATTCAAAAGGTGTGATATCTTTTTTATTGATTAATTTTACTTCATTTAACTTTTTTAGCGCTTCCTCATCTTCACCTCTTGAAATTTTTGCAAGCGCACTGATAGAAAGTGAATTTCGATATTTCTCGATCTCGATTTGTTTTTTAAAATAGTAAATAATACCACAGCAAGCGATCACAGAAATACATCCAATAATAAAGGTAATCATCGTTAATGGGAAGAGTATATTTTCCGTTTTAGCACTATTAAAACGAAGGTCATCGGAAAGCTTTTGGGTCTTTATCTTTTGAAGCTGAATGGTAGCATAGCCACACTCATTCGATTCAGGGAACTCTTTAATTAGCTGTTCATAGCAAACTACTGCTTCAGAAATTTTCTTTTCAATGTAGTGATATCTATATGCAGTTTCATATAATTCAAGAGGCGTTTGTTCCATATATTTCTCCTAAACTGAATTATCTAAGCTGCATCTCACAGCGTGAATGTTTCGATTTCTTAAAACGAGATTTAGTGGCCTTTTTTAATGTTTTTTAGAAGAGATTTAATTTGTTTATCTGACATTAATTTGCCCTGAGCTGGAGCAGGAATATAACGACTGCAAATAAATTTTTCGTCACCACCGAACGATACAACACCGGAAGCTCCACCCTTTTGCTTGCCTTTAAATTCTGAGCAGGTTTGCTTCATTTTACAATTAAAGCATGATCCTTCCTGATCTCTTTTTATGTGCGAAAAGCCTTTCTTTTCGAGATCAGTATCCTTTTTATTTAGTTCCTCCGCAGATGCAAGAGATCTGTTTTTAGCGACAAACCGCTCATGATCATAATCATAATTCATTTTCTACACCCTTCATATACTTTAGATATAGTAATATAAAATAATCATTTCCTCAATATACTACTTACATTAATAGACATTTATTTTAAATCACTTAAGTACGTTTTAATTACATTCATTATTTCAGATATTTCCTGTTGTTGTGGTTTTATTTGTATCATCGTTAATGTACTCTCATTTTTCTGAATCCAATCAGAAGCAATCATTGATTCATACAAATCGTGCGCATCCGGAAATGGTCCCGTTTTGAAAAAATATTTTTCTATCTCCTTAATTGATTCTGAATTCTCAAGCCAGTTCAAATCGATTTTCTTCATCACAATTTTTTTCTCTTTATTAAACCAGAACGACATACATTGACTTCCGTTTGTATAAGGAATCAGTACAATGCAATCATCCTTAATACAGCTGCTCTCTGTTCGGATATCAGACTCGATATTTTTCTCAATTGGCAAGTTATATTTTCTTTTAAGCCGGTATTCATAAAGAAGAGATTCCAGTTCAGAACCGCATTCGTAAGCATTAAAGGAGAAACTGTCTTTTTGAACAAGGTTCACATTTCTGTCACTATCATCTGCCATTCGAAAAAAGTTCAACAGACTTCCTTTCAAATTTTTGCTTTTACCGATATATATACTCTTTTGATTAACATCCTTGAAGCCGTAAACCCCGTTAGAAGAAGGCTGCTTTACCAGGTCTTCATATGAGAAGCTTTTCCCTTTGAACAGAATCTTATTCTGAGAATTAATGGTGTCAAACAGATCACCTTTTGTTTCTATTCCCATTCTCTTAATTAAATTGAACATTTCAGAAACACAGTATGCAAACCTTTCTCCCTGCCTGTATGCACTTGCAGGTATATCATTTTTCCTTAATACTTCATTGGAAAGTGATTCCAATGTCAAAGGACGCTCTGATGATAATGATACTACTCGCAATAGCTCACTAACCAGAATGGTTTCATTATCCCCTCTAAGATCATTATCATCTATAAAATCCGAGATTAACATAAGATCTTTGTAAGTTAAAAATATTTTTAGTTTGTTTTCCAATTCTGAATAGATTTTATTCATCAAATTATTGCTGGGAAAAGCGTTGTAATTATCTTCAGGCCCGTTTGTCAGCATTTCAGGCTGACCTGACAATAGATCTGCGGGGTCGTTTATCCAAGCTCCCCATTTATAAACAGGTTCAGGAAATATATCCCAAAAGGCAATATAAAACGGCTTTTCAGCATTTTGTTGAAAGCTATGGATACAATAAACAATTGTGATTAGCTCGTTTTCTAATGTAATCCGGGTAGGACTGGAAATTTTTTCCATAGCAAACCAGTTCCCACTGTCATCCTGATGACATCGTTTATCACCAGTTAATATTCCTTTAATTGCTGCATGGGCATAACTATCAGGCGGATTTTTAAATTTAAGAAAATTTTCTGCGAGTTCCCTGGATGTGACACCATTTTTCCGATTTCGAATATATTCCACTATGTCTTCATGCATTAAATAAATTCCATTTTAAAATGAAAATGAAGCTGAAATTTTTCATAAATATACTTAAAAAGTTTAGAAAAGATATAAAACTACCCCAAAAAGCTTTGCCTTTTCGACCTCAGATAACCAATCACTTTATGAGAGGATGTATTTGTGTGGATCTCCTCTTTACATTACAATTTTTACTGTTTAAAATCGAACTTATCCTGTTATCAACCGATTTGTACAAAAAAAAATCCCACATGAATTGTATTTACAAGGGAAACAGTTTGCTCAAAAAAAAGGGAACACAATAGTCAATTTCGGTATTTTTTTTAAAATATCCGAAGGACATATGAGACTGTATTACTTTTCAAAACAGATTTTTCCATAAATTTTCTTTTAGATATACTTTTTACTTGCGGAAACTTTTATTTATGAGTATATTACGTAGTCAAGAACACCTCACATACACCACACGTAGTTTTTCGAAATTCTTTTTTAGTACCATAGAACTAATTTTTATCAACCTAACTTACTTAGAGAGGAGTAAGCAAATGGCAAGAATCACTAAAGCACAATTACTCAAACTGCAGAAAAAATTTACCACTGATGCTGCGATCGGTGAACAATTCGGCATTACACGCCAGGCTGTTCATCAGCTCCGTAAAAAATACGAAATCGAATCATCACTGGCAGATAATCCTGAAAGAAATGCCGAGATCGTCAAAGCATACGAGGGTGGCACATCAGGAACTGCTCTTGCAAAAAAATTCAAGCTTTCTATTTCTCAGACTTATCGAATTATCAATGAAGCTAAAAAAGCCCCAAAAAAGTCTGGTAAAAAAGCTAAAAAGTAGATTTCCTTTAGTCACAATGGGATTTTACAATCCCATTGGTTTGTTAAAAATTATCCGCTATTAATTATCCTTTGATTACTACTTCCTATTTTTGCTTCTGTGGATTACATACATTAATTTTAGCCTATGGAAAATAACAATCTCAAATCCCCTTCAATAGAAACCTCTGCCAAATCAATCAACAGATCTTTGTCGATTGCTACTATAATCATGATGGCTTCTGTACTACTTAGCAGAATCGCTGGATTAATCAGAGAACAGGTACTAGCCCATTATGGCGGTACGTCAGTTCAAATGGATGCTTATGTAACAGCTTTCCTTATACCAGAATTGCTTAATCACTTCCTTGCCGGAGGTTTCTTATCAATCACCTTTATACCTATTTTCCAGAAACATTTACTTGAAGGAAATAACGACCGGGCCTGGAAATCTTTTTCCAATCTATTAACAATCGGATCTTTATTTTTCATCATTATAATTCCGATAGTTCTTGTTTTTACCCCTGCTGTTCTCGGACTTATGGGAAAATATTCAAGTGATCCCCAATCTCTTTCGCTTACCAGTCGATTGACCAGAATCATCTTACCTGCTCAGATTTTTTTCTACTGGGGAGCATTTTTCTCTGCAGTCCAGATGGCAAAACACAAATTTTTTCTTCCGGCCCTGGCACCGCTGTGCTATAACTTAGGAATTATACTCGGAGGTATTCTTCTCGGTCCATTTATAGGTATAGAAGGTTTTGCCTGGGGAGTGTTAATTGGCGCTTTTTTCGGTAATGTCATCATACAATTGCCTGGTGCAATAAAAGCCGGAATGCACTTTGTCCCCATGATCAAATTCACTGATTCAGATTTATTCATTTACATAAAAAAAACAGTACCATTGATTTTAGGCATCGGAATGGTCTTCTCCAATGAAATCTTCTTCCGGTTTTTCAGTTCTTATCTCCCCGATGGAGCCACTTCAAGTATTAATTACGCCCTCCGCACCACCATGATCGTTGTTGCAGTCTTTGGACAGGCTTCAGGTGTTGCCTTCTTCCCATTCCTCTCAAAAATGGCAGTTGAAAAACAGTTTGATAAAATGTCCGAAATGCTCCATACTATGCTAATTAAAATTGCCACTTACTTGTTACCGCTTTCTGCAATCATGTTGATTTTATCAAATCAGATCATTTCAATTCTCTTTCAGCACGGTCAATTCAATGCGGCTTCAGTTTCAAATACGGCGGCAATATTTTCAGTTTACCTATTCGGTACCTTCTCTTTTTCCGCTGCAATGATAATTGCCAGAACTTTTTACGCTTTACAAAACACTTTTTTACCCATGGTAATCAGCACTGGAATATCTCTCATTAGTATTCCACTGTATATTTTTCTCAGTAGATTAATGGGTCCTAAGGGAATCGCGCTTGCCGCAATAATCGGAATGTCTCTTCAGTTTTTAATTCTCTACTTTGTCTGGTGCAATGCATTTAAACTATGGAAAAAATCTTTATCTTTTGCTTATCAATTTCTTAAAATATGCATTATCTGTTCAATTGGATCAATTATCGGATTTATTCTGAAAGGTATTATACAAGATTTTGTGTTTTTTAATTCACCAATACTTCAAAACTGCACACTTTCCCTCATCGTATCGATTCCGGTCCTGATGATTATCTTTTCCATCTATGAATTGTCAGGAATACAATCGATGAAAACAACACTTCGCGGCCTGATCAAAAAGTAATCTACTTGAGGATTCGAAGTACTTCAGAGGATTTGTCCGCTTTAAGAAGCTCTGATACAAGTATCGTGGCTTTTACACTATCGATTTGACTAATGGCATCCTGGACTTTGGGAATATAAAATGCTTCAAGACTTAACTCATTTACACCCACACCAATAAAAAAAGGTAGATATAGTTCATTATGAGCCATATCTCCACAAATCGCAACACCTTTACCTTTTATCTTTGCAACATCCACAACGTTTTTAATTGTTCTTAAGACAGATGGATGATGCGGCACATAGTATTCTGCTACTTTTTCATTTGTCCTGTCCACTGCAAGTAAATACTGAACAAGATCATTTGTTCCAATCGAAAAAAAGTCTGCTTCTGCTGCCAATTCATTCATGATCAGAATTGTCGATGGAACCTCAACCATTATCCCGATTTGCGGAGTCGAATTATGGGCTATTTTCTTCTCTTTCAACTGGTTTATGCACTCAAGCACAGTCATTTTCGCTTCAAGAAATTCCTCTAAAGAGGAAATCATTGGAAACATAATCTTTATTTTCGCACCTGTACCCGCACGAAGCATAGCCCGGATCTGTTGAATAAACAATTCCTTATTGGATAATGAAAACCTGATTGATCTCATGCCGAGAAATGGATTTTGCTCTTTGGCACTATTAGAATAGGATAAAATCTTATCGCCGCCGATATCAAGGGTTCTGAATGTTATCTCTTTGTCCGGCATTCCTTCGACTAATTGCCGGTAAACTGCATATTGCTCTTCTTCGGATGGAAAATCGTTTCTTATTAGAAAAGGAAACTCTGTTCTATAGAGTCCGATACCTTCACTTTGTACATCGTTAGCCAGCTTTAAATCAGAAAGTAAATTTATACTGGCCATCAGTTTCACCCGAATTCCATCTTTTGTATAGGTCTGCGGGCGCGTTTGAGCGCTTATCGATTTGAATTTCCTGCGATTTTCATTTCTTTGATTGAAATTATTTATTATTGCCTGTGAAGGATTGATGAGAAAATTACCCACTTCAGCATCTAATAATACCGGTGTTTCATCAGATATGGATAATACTTTTTGAGAATCCACTATGAGAATCGGTATTTTTAGTGATCGTGCCAGAATAGATAAATGAGATGTTACTCCTCCTGTCACCAATACTATTCCTAATACATTTTCAGATGACAACTTGAGTATGTCTGATGGAAATAATTCTCTGGCGATGACAATGTGGTTTTCACATAAATATTGATCTTTAAATTCTCTGACAAGATTGCTTAATAACCGAATGCTAAGATCCTCAATGTCCTGAACCTTTTCTTTTATATATGCATTCTGTGATTGAGAAAATATTTCAATATAGTGCTGTACAACCATAATGACTGCCTCAGGTGGAGGAATACCTTCTTCAATTTTCCTGATCATTGAGCCAACAAATTCTTTATCTTTGAGCAGAAGTAAATGTGCAGTAAATATAAGCGATGCGACATCGGAGAGTTTCTCTTCGACCCTGGCCTGGAGATCTTCAAGTTGACAGGCTGTGTTTTTTATTGCATCCTGAAAATTCTTGATTGTATAATTGCCCTTGAATTCGCGGTTACGAAAGTTTTCGAACGTCCTTTCCCTATCAATAGTTCTTGACGGGCCATACGCGTATCCCTCCGATGCTACTTTCCCTTTTTGCATCTTTAACTGCCGGGTAGTCTTTTTTTCACTACTGTTACTAATTTTCATTGTCATAAACAGACGAGCATTCTCAATCATATTTGCAAGTTGTGATGCAACAGCCCGTAATGTAACAATGTCCTTTTCTCCAAAATAACGGTTCTTCGGACGTTGAACAACCAATACGCCCACTTTTAATAAAGCACGAAGTATCGGTACAGCTAAAAAAGCATCATATTTCTCTTCTGTTGTTCCGGGAAAATATTTAAAATTGGGATGTTTTTTTGCAATCCGTTCGGTAATCGGTCGTTGCTCTTTGAGAGCCAGCCCTGTAAGGCCTTCACCAAGTTTAAGATGTATTTTTCCTATGAATTCCTTATTAAGACCATATGTTGCACGTAATGTTAATCCTTTTTTGTCTTCCTCATAGAGATAAATTGAACAAACGGCAGCATTCATGTGTTTTGCTACCATTTCAACAATTTTTTGAAGAAAAGATTCAATACTTTGTGCATCGGTAAAAACTGCGTTCAACTCTCCAATATCACAAATCAATTGGATATGATCCATCTATGCGCCACCTGGTTTAGATCACCATTTACAACAGATTTTATTCTGAAAAATAGTTATTGGAGAGGAAAGCCTCAAAATACACTGGTTCGATTGGGCTCACCACAAATAGGATTCAATAAGCTCACCAGGCTAAAGTCAATGATAGTGCATTCTAAGAATATCTGAAAACGTTTTTTATGCTTTTTTACCCTGCTTTTCAACTGTTGCGGTTGCCAACGCTATCTCTTCTGGATTTCCAAGATAGTAATGCCTGAGCGGCATCAGATTGTTATCGAGCTCGTATATCAAAGGAATACCTGTTGGAATATTTAAACCGGTAATCTGCTGGTCGGACATCGAGTCTAAATATTTTACAAGTGCACGTAAACTATTTCCATGCGCGGCAATAATGATTTTTCTGTTCTGCATTATCGAAGGAGCAATTTCTGTTTTCCAGTATGGTAAAAATCTTTCAACTGTATCTTTTAAACATTCTGTTAAAGGGACTTCCATCACAGGAATATCTTTATATCGAGAATCATTTCGCGGTGATCGTGGGTCATTCTGTTCCAGTGCAGGTGGTCCTATATCATAACTTCTTCTCCAGATATGCACCTGCTCTTCTCCATATTTAGCCGCCATTTCTGCTTTGTTTAAGCCTTGCAAAGCACCATAATGACGTTCATTTAATCTCCATGTTATTTTTTCAGGAATCCACATTAGATCCATCTGATCCAGAATAATCCATAAAGTTCTGATAGCACGCTTAAGGACGGAAGTATAAGCCAGGTCAAAAGAGAACCCTTCTTTTTTCAATAATGAGCCAGCTTTTTTTGCTTCTTCCGCACCTTTTTCTGACAAATCGACATCTGTCCAACCCGTAAATCTATTCTCTTTATTCCAAATACTCTCCCCATGACGAACTAAAACTAGTTTGTACATATGGTCCCCTTTCGAGTGTATTAATACAACCCCTCTTGGATTTCTTCAGACAAATGTTTTACTATAAAAAAAGCCGGATTATTCAACCCGGCTATAATTTTACCACTTAAAAAGGTAGTTATCTGCGACCAAACTTTATTTCACCTTCAGAAGCGCTCTCGTTATTCACCTCAGAGCTTTCCTCGCTGTTTGTCGTCTCAGATACTGGATTTGAAGATGAAAAATCAGCTGAATTAATATCATTATTTTCATCAGATGATTGGTTTTCATCTTCTTTCAGCATTCTTCTTTTAACAAGAATTTTTCTACCATGCTGAAGGTTTTCATCTGAACTGAAATCAGAAGGAACTAAATCTGGAGTATTATCTACAACAACGGCAGGTGTCTGCACCTGTGCGATAGGCTCGTGATTAAGAGTCTGCTCTGGAGCCAAAATTGAATTCTGATTTTCGATATTCAAAGCTTCTTCGTTTTGTGGGGTAGCTCCGAAATTCAGAGGTTCACGAGTTTTATTTCGTTCTTGCCAATTACCTCCGCTGCGTCGATCCCGAGTATTGCGATCATGGCTATGACGGTGGTCTCTATTATCTCTAGTGTCTCTATTGTCTCTGCCACCTCTGCTGTTTCTATCATTTCCATTTCGACGGTTTGGATCTTTTGAAAAATTTTCCTGGACTTTTCGGCGGGCAAATTCCTGATCACGTTCAGCGTTTTTCAATTTCAGATTAATATCACGAAGGGACTTTTCTACAGTATCGACTGATCCAGTGTTGGTTGGCTGCTGCGATGATGGCTTTTTTTGATCTTGTACAGGTCTTTTATTTTGCATTCGGAAATCCCGGTCTTTTCTATCTCCTGCTCTATCATTAGAAAAGTTCGAGTTGTTTTTCCCTGCCTGATCGCGAACAATTTTCCTGGTACCAACAACAAGTGCGATCGTAATAATTTGCAGAATAACGACAATTATTGTCGTAATGATTGCTGCTAATTCCATGTTAACTTCTCCATAGTGTTTAAAAATATCAGTGCATAATAGATTGAGTTTTTTAAGAGACGCGCAAATCTCTCAATACCATTTTATGCAAACATAATTAGAGCGCGTCGAAAAAATTATAAATGATGAAATTGTACCATGCACATGATGCCTAATCAAAGATGTTCTACCCGCATAGTTCAATCTATTTCTTCCTTAAGCCTCCTTTCAAATAAGAATATTGAACTTCTGAAACAAATGTAAAATTGGTTCTTAAAATTCATAATTATTTACCAATTTTTGAGAACTGATTATCGAGTTCCTGAAGTTTTTTTATTAAACTAGCAACCGATTGAACTCGCTTATTCAGTAGGTACAATTTGCTCCAGATAAAAAAAAGTGTTAGAGAAAAAAGAAAAAAAGTTATAACCCATATTACTGAAACTATTTCCATGGGGAATTCTCAGGAAGGTAAGTGGAAACTGTAATTATTAGTATATATTCCGCCATCTTATCCATCAAGAACAACCCCAAATCAGCTTTTAAGCAATCTTTTAATATGTTGTGGAAGAAGAAACGCACCTATATGAACTTCATCATTATAATACGTACACTTATCCACAAGATTTAAATATCTTTCCTTATCAAAGCTATCAAATAGTGAACCATCCTTTGCGCAAGCTAGGAAACTGCAAATCCCCTCAGGAAAAGATTGAATAGCACAGATATAAGGTTTATTTTTTGCAAATAGAGAGGAAACACTCCGATATGTATATTTCAGAAAATCACCCCTAACCGTCGGTGAATCAGTCTGAAAAACTACCATTCCATCATCATTGAGCCGCTCAGAAACGATCGAATGAAAATCGGCAGTTTCAAGCGAACCAACCGGCCCACCCGGATCATACGAATCAACAAAAATCACATCAAATTTCGTGTCATTCGATTTTAAGTAGTTGTACCCATCATCGTAAACGATTTCAGTCCTTGGGTCCTCAAAACCTTTTGAAAGATTAGGAAAGAATTTTTTTACCGTTTCTGTAACCATATTATCTATTTCAACAATGACAACAGAATTTACTGTATCATGCTTAAGTACCTCCTTAAGACATCCTCCATCCCCACCACCAATAATACAAACCGTTTGAGGTTTACGCATCATTAACATTGCGGGATGAACCATCATTTCATGATATGTATCACTGTCATACTCTGTCAATACCACATTTCCACCAAGGCATAATACAAGTCCAAAGCTGTAAGTGTCAAAAACCTCGATTTTTTGGAATGGACTTGAATCACAGAAAACGGCATGTTTAGCCCTTATTGTCAAGCCCGACATTCCATGAATGAGATTATTGATCCAAATTGAAGAACCAAAATCGGGAGAAAATTTAAAAAGGCTGTTCATGTTCACCTCATAAGTTAATTGTTCGGCCAATCAGGACGAGCAGCCAAAAGCAATAATGGAATCGTAAGATTTACGTTACTCTACTACCACTATTTTTGCTTTCGGAAATCCGTTAAAATTGGAAGCACTAGCATTGGTATAAGCTCCCATCGATTCAAAAACCAGTAGATCACCTATTTCAAGTAATGGCAAGCTAATGTTCTCATACAACACATCAATTGAATCGCAAGTCGGACCCGCTAAAACAGAATTATATCTAGGCCCACTACGTCCGACAAACATTGGATAATCCGCATGATCATACATTTTTCCTGAGAATGATCCGTATATTCCTTCGTCAAGATAATACCACCATGCACCGTTTCTCATCGAGCGACCCATAACTTTAGTTGCAAGAGTCATTGTTGGTCCACTTAAAACCCGCCCCGGTTCGGCAATGATAGTATAACTTGAAAAATAACGATCAAGATACTCCACAACTGGTTGACAAAATTGAGCCATGGGCAATACTGGTGTCAGATAATTAATAGGAAATCCCCCGCCAATATCAATCACTTCAATGTTGATACCTCTGAGCCTTGCTTTTTTACAAATATCCCTGCAATATTCAAGAGCCTCGATATATTTAAGAGAATTCTCATTTTGTGAACCAGCATGAAAACTGATCCCGCCGACATTTAAACCGAGTTCATGCGCTTTGCGGATAAGATCCCACGTTTTCTCAGGGGCGACACCAAATTTAGCTGACAAGTTGACAAGACATCCCGGGTTCTGAATACTCATTCTTACAAGTAACTTCAGCTTATCCTTATACGGGACAAATTTATACAGCTCATCTTCATTATCCGCAACAAACCATTTCAGCCCATACTCCAGAGCATACCTGATATCAGAATCTCTTTTTATAGGGTGAGTATGAATACATCGATCACCACTGATTTTGCAATCTTTTAAAATATCAATTTCACCATTTGAGCAAACATCAAAAAATGCGCCCTCACTGTCAAGAATCGAAACGATTTCCCTTGAAGCGTTCGATTTAACAGCATAATAAAGATCAACTCCCGGAAGGGCGGCACTAAGAGCCCTGTAGCCATCCCTCAACCTGCTTTCAGATAAAAATAACACTGGTGTCCCATAATGGGATACCAATTCCTGGATTTTAGAAAACTCCATAAAGCCTATCTATCTCTCCTTCGGTCATCAGGAAATGAAATCATCAGGAAAATCTGGTTTTGCGTCTGTGATAATACGGACCGGTCGCTTCAATATTTGGCTAATATAGGGAAATTCAGCCTGCATTGAAAGGTGAGTAGATCCATTGTACACACGTAAACCATTCACATTATTTTTCACCAGCCGCTTGTCGATAATGGCAGGTTTGATTAAAGAAGCATTAACTTTTTCAGAGCTGAGAGTGATCGACCACAATACAGCATACATGTGTATATAAAGATAAAACGGGTTTACATTGTCAAAAACCGACCGGAGCGTCTTCTGAATACAGGCAAAAGCCTGCGGCCTTGCCACAGGAGATTCCGAATGCATGACAAATATCCCATTTGAATCTCTGAATGAACGCTTGATAATTTTAAAAAACTCCCTGGTATAGAGCATTCGGGATGGCCCGAACGGATCGGTCATATCCATGATCACTATATCGAATTCAGCCTTATGTTCCTGAGTAAACTTCCTGCCATCGACGACATTTACCTTCACCCTTGGATCATCAAAGCAACCCTTATGCACCGTTTCAAGATATTTCTTCGAGAAATCAATAACCCCATCGTCAAGTTCAGCTATTTCCACTCTTTTGACGGAGGGGTATTTTACCACTTCCCTTAAAATTCCCCCGTCTCCACCACCAATCACAAGAACTGATTGGGGATTCGGATGAGAACATAACGCTGGGTGAACCATGGATTCATGATAATCAAAATCATTTCTCTCAGCTACCTGAGTGATCTGATCAAGAAGAAGTACCTTCCCAAATTCATCTGTATCAACCAGTTCAATTTCCTGGTATTTGGTTTTTTGCTTTTTAAGGATTTTTTTTATGGTATAAAAGTAACCAAAAAAAGGATTCAGCGCTTCTGTGTACAAACTTCTTTTAGGCGCAATCCGCTTTACATCGCCTATTCCCGCTCGAATATGTTTCTGCATTCGAATATCTCCTGCATTTCCTTTTTAAGGAGAGTTCTTACACGGGTTCTTTCAGTTTTGGACATCTTGTCACTATCAGAACCGAATAAATAATTCTCAAGTTTTAGACCCTTTAACATCATTTTTGTATGAAAAATATTATCTGAAACGATATTGATGTCATAAGCTGTGTATTTATCAAGTATTTCGTCAGAAACATAATCCTGAACTGAGGTAATGTCATGATCAATATACACTTTTCGACCATTTACATCTCTGGTAAATCCGCGCACACGGTAATCCATAAGCACCACATCTGAATCAAAACTGTCGATTAGAAAATCTAAAGCGCGCAAAGGTGAAATCATACCGCATGTTGATACATCAATATCAACTCTGAACGTTGAAATACCTGTTTTAGTATTATTCTCCGGATAGGTATGAGCTGCAATATGACTTTTATCAAGGTGAGCAAGAATCCCTTCATTTTCTAAAGGATGATGTCCTTCATTGATTAATACCGTAACACTCGCTCCCCTGGGATCATAATCCTGAGTCGAGATATTTACAATCTTTGCCTCTATTATATTGGTGACTTCCTCTGCTATACTTCTTAGCTTTTCAGAGTTATATACATCATCCACATACTCCAGATAATCAAGTTGTGATGCTCTGGAACGAGCATAACATATATCGTAAATGTTAAAGCTCAGAGATTTAGTAAGATTATTGAACCCCTGAAGTTTGATTTTACGACCGCGACAACGATTGATCACCTTTACTACTCCTCCCTTGAGAACCCGAAAAGGCTCTAAAATAAATATTCTACATTTCGACTAAAAGTAGTATATATTGAAATTGGAAAAAAAACAGATATGGATCTGATGTTTTTAACTTCTCATTCTCTTTTATTGAAGCCTTTACCAGGTTTCTTTAATTAACCTGCATACAATCTATGCAGATAAAAATTAAAGCTCATTGATGTACAGGGGTTTGTAACCTCGATACTTGTGTGAAAAATAATTAATGAGAATTACTTCTGTTCGTTTATTTGGTTCAATATTAATAATCATCCTATCAGCAAAAAGGCGACTCATGTGGATCCCTCTCCCTGAATCGTCAAGTAACCCCTCGCCGGTTATCTGCCGGTCGATTTTGTAGAGAACCGTTTCTTTTGAAAGCTTTCCTTGATAATCGGTTACCGAGATAGCATATTTTTCACGATCAAAACCACACTCTACATATACATATTCATTTGGCTCCAGTGTTACATCAGTAAATTCCTGATACTTTTCTGAACCATCTTCCAGCGTTGGAGCATGATAAATAGCGTTTGTAATAATCTCATCGAAAATCAACTTCATATCACCTGAGGTACCGAATTTTGAGTTAAAAATATCAATAATTCTCTCTCGTGTAGCTCTGGCCTCCATGGTAGATTTTATCCAGGTCGAATCTAAAATGGTATTCTCGTTCATCAAGTATTTGGAAAGCCCGAATATTTCTCCCGAAAGCAGCCCGGCAACCAGGGAATCGAGTTCGGTAAAATTAAAAGGTACAGTTTTAGGAATAATATTGGTAATTGAATTCTCTTTTGCCACTCTGATGTATTCATCAATATTATACGCAGTGATAAGGGCGACCCGTGTACCAGGATAGTTCTCTCGAACTTTTGAGAGAAGCTTTGGCCCGCTCATTCCTGGCATATTAATGTCTGAGATAACCAGATCATATTTGGTTTTTGAAAGCAAACGTATTGCTTCATCGCCGTTATCTGCAGTATCGACAAGATATTTATTTTCTAAATAATCAAGCAGCATCAGACGAATTGCTTTCTCATCATCAACAATGAGAATCCGATATTTTTTTTGATCTTCAATTTTCTCAACCATTATTTCACCCATCATTAGCTGATATCCTATTATGAAAAAATCTGTTTATTTTCAATAGGTAGTTCAACCACAAATATTGTTAAATCATCAACACTTTCGAAAAATAATTTTCCTTTATGCTCTTCGACTATCCTGTGACAAATACTTAAACCAAGACCGGTACCCTGACCTGTTGGTTTTGTACTAAAAAACGGATCAAATATTTTTGTATGTATTTCAGGATCGATCCCCATTCCATTGTCAGCTATTGCGATCCGAATTGAAAAAGGTTGCCGGGCAGTTGATATCTGCAGTTTCCCGGAGAACTGATCTCCATCACGAGAACAGCTCTGTCTCTTTTCACAAAGTGACTGTACTGCATTTGTAACTATGTTGATTATTACCTGGTCAATTTTGGATGGATCACACATTACGAAGGGAAGAGAATCATCAAGTGAATACTCCTTTTTAACATCTTCGATTCCTGTCAGATGAACTGCATTTACAGCTTTAAGCAGTAATTTATTTATGTCAACCGGTACTTTTGTCGCATTTTCCTTTTTCGACAGGTGAAGAAGATCTTTCATAATCAGAGTTGCTCTGGCTGCCGATTCAAGAATAACATTAACTCTGCTTACCCCTTTATCGTTCAAACCATATTTTTCCGGCATTGCTAAGAGATTTACTGCGTTTCCACTTATCCCTGAAAGCGGATTATTCATTTCATGAGCAATACCCGCGGTCATTATTCCAATACTTGCAAGCTTTTCAGAGCGGATCAACTGTTCAATCATACGCTTTTCTTCAGTAACATCTTTTATAAATTCGACCGAATGAATAATCATATTCTCTTCATTCAAAACAGGAATCGTCCTTATTTCAAAATACCTGATATCATCTTGAATTTTCCTGACAATCTGCTTTCTCACAACCGCCATTCCTGACAGAAAGGTTTCCTGAGATGGACAATCCGTACAGATATTGGCGCAATCGCCAAAGATTCTAAAACAACGAGCGCCAATGAGATCTTTCATCTTTTTACCAAAAAAATCAGCATATTTTTGATTGGCACGTAAAATAATGAAATCTCTATTAATAATGCATACCATCTCATTGATAGAATCAAATACCGTCTCCAGCTCTTTTTTGCTGATATCATTTTTTGTACAATCAGCTTTTTTATTGGAGTTTTTCAATTCATCCATAGACTTATCGATTATTGTGAGTTAAACAGCAAAATTAAGTATCTCATAAGTTGTTTATAGATGCAAGCAAAAATGAAAAGATAATAGAAGTCAAACAGGTGGGAAAAAAAGAGGAAAAAACTTTATTCGAAAAGATCCAAAAAGCGATCTTCATAAAGTTTATAAAGTCCCCACTTATCAAGTTCATTTTTTAAAATTTGAGCTTTGGATTTGTCTTTTTCAGCCGCCCCAAACATTTGTTCTATTCTATCCATTATATATTTGGGTACATCTTCTTTTTTCTTCTCTTTGAAATCAGGAGAAGAAGGAGTGATTAATTCATCATTTTCAGCATCAATGATATTTGTTGATGAAGAGAAGAAATCCTTGAGCCTTTCTTCCACATCAGCAAACATCGGATCAGAGCTCTCTACTTCCTGTTGCAACTCTTCTAAATCAACATCAGCGTTACTGATTTCCGCGAATTTTTTTACTATTTCTAAAGCTGCTTTAGGGTAAGTCAGACCTGCAGCATAAGCGGGTATTGTAGCAAGTAAGCAAACCGCATCTATTCCATTAGCCGCTGCAAAGCCAAGCAGTAAACCATTAAGACCACTTATCATCCCATCAGGCATAGGAGAGATATTTTTTTGCTCAAGATCCATCTTTAATTTCTGATTATTACACGCAAATAGAATCTGAGGCGTTGATGAATGGCTTATCGATTGAGGCAAAGCTGCTGCAGTATAAATTCGTGAAGTATTCAGTTCTTTTGCGAGCTCCAATATTGCTCTCATAATCTCGATATCATGATCACTACCAGCATGAGCATTGCTCTCAAAAATAACCAGATCCGGATTGTGCGTGTGATAAAAAACGCTTTGGGGAGTTTCAGGAAAATGAGCAACACCTGAATTGACAACAATTGAATCTGGTGTTATGAAATTACTCATGTCAATTTGAGCGAACAAATTTGAGTTTAATTTACGCCTCAAATAATCTATCGCCAATATACCTACGTTTCCCGCTCCTGTCCATGCAGCAAATAATAGAGGTTCCTTATTAAAATGCGTTCTATGGATAAGATTCATATCACCCTCAATCATTAGAAGCTTATGTGAATTAGTTTTTTCAAACAACATGCCAATTAATCACTACTTTACTTTACTTCGGTACCTATTTTTGCTTATAGTTTCAACTTTCTACTGTGCACATTTTAATTTATTCACATAGTCTTTATTAATCGAAAGGATATAAAATGTATATACCACCTAAAGAAATCCTGGAAAAATACTCAAAAGTGCTTATCAACTTTGCACTTAATAGTGGTGATGGTATCAAAAAAGGAGATATTGTTTACCTGGCGACACAAACTTCCGGTTTACCTCTTGCCAAAGAAATTTATAAAACAATTATCACTAGCGGCGGCAACCCGATCGTTATTATACAAGATGATGAACTAAAGCTGATCCAGTTGCAAAACGGCTCTGATGAACAGATAAGCTTTTTTCCAGAAAAATTCTATAAAGGTCTTGCCGACCAAATCGATCACTACGTTAGAATTTTGGCTGAAGATGATCCCCTTTATCTTTCCAAAGCTGATCCAAAAAAAGTGATCCTGGGTAGCCGAAGCACCAAACCATTTCGTGATTGGCTTGATGATAAAGAAGATCAGGGCCGCTTTACCTGGACCCTCTGCATGTATGGTACCGAAGGAGCAGCTAAAGAAGCTGGTTTATCTATCGAAAAATACTGGGAACAAATTAATCGAGCCTGTTTCCTTAATGAAGCAGATCCGGTTGCCAAGTGGAAATCTATCACCAATGAAATGCAATCTATCCTGAAAACCCTTAATGGTATGAATATTCAAAAAGTTCACGTCGAAGCAAAAAATACTGACCTCTGGGTGCAAATCGGTGAACAACGAAAATGGCTTGGTGGTAGCGGAAGAAATATCCCAAGTTTCGAGATTTTTACCTCTCCTAACTGGCGGGGTGTTGAAGGTACTGTATTTTTTGATCTTCCTCTCTACCGTTACGGCAATATTATCAAAGATATTCGCCTGGAACTTAAAGATGGTATCGTTGTGAAAGCCACAGCTGCTGAAAATGAAGATCTTCTTAAAGAGATGATTTCACAAAAAAATGCCAATAAAATCGGAGAGTTCTCTCTCACTGACCGCCGTTTTTCTAAAATCACCAAATTTATGGCTAATACTCTCTTTGATGAGAATTTCGGTGGAGATTACGGAAATACACACCTTGCAATTGGGAAAGCGTATCATGATGCATGTATGCTTGATCCAAAAAATCTCACTGATGAGGATTTTCAGGTACTCGGTTATAATGATTCTCCTGAACATACTGATATTATTGCTACTACCGATCGAGTAGTCACTGCGGTTCTTCCAGATGGAAGTAAAAGAGTGATTTATGAAGGTGGAGAGTTTGTTATTTGATTAGTTGCTTTGACTGCGGGAAAAAGAGAACGTAAAATGGTGACGGACTATCTTTTTACCAATTTGAGAGGGACGGACTTTCTTTTTACCAATATTACTGTTTATTAAGAAGTTTCCTCATCAATGAACCGGCATAAATGTTGCGGCATTTTTATTTCGATTACCAAACCCTATTTGGAGGAAATAAAAATGCCTCGTATGCCGCGACTGGAATCGCCCGGATCACTCTACCATATAATGGCCCATTCCATTGAGGGAAAAGATCTCTTTCTTGATGATCAGGATAGAAATGAATTTCTTTCCCGATTTGAAAAAGGACTTAAGAAATGCGATTTTCAGTGCTATGCCTGGAGTCTGATGGATAACAATTACCATTTAATAATCAGGTCCAGTGATCTGCCTTTGAGTAAACTTATGCGCCCTTTGAATAGTGGATATGCGCAATTTTACAACAAAAAGTATAAAAGAAAGGGATACCTCTATCAGGACAGGTTCAAATCGGTTCTTTGTCAGGACCAGGACTATGCGATGGAACTGATCAGATATATTCACCTTAACCCGTTACGGGCAGGACTGGTCAAAACTCTTGAGCAGCTCAAAACCTGGGCCTGGTGTGGTCATGGATATCTTCTGGGGATAAAAGGTGCACGTGGAGAGCAGTTTCAAAACCGGGAAGAGTGTCTTCGCCGCTTTGGAGACAATGAGAATGGTGCTATTGAAGCGTATCTGCGATTTTTGGCAGAGGGATGCACCGGTGATATGACGAAAGCAGGGCAACTATCTATGACGGAAGCAACAGAAATAGCCGGTTCCCGCAAGGGTTGGCCAGCAGTTATCGGTACTCCTGATTTTGTAAAGAATGCCATGGAAAAGTACAAAATGAATTTGAATCGAAAGCACCGGAAGGCTGATTACATTGTGGTGTTGGATACCCTATCAGCTAAAGTATGCACAGATTATGGATTTACCAAAGATGAACTTTTCAGAAGAGGCAAAAAGAACAAAAGGTCCGAAGCCCGTGCGGTTTTTTGCAGCCAGGCACATCTTGAAGAACTTATCCCGCTTTCTGTTATTGCCACATATCTCCGGATGACAATCTCACCGGTTTCCGCTCTTGTTAATAAATCGCTGGTAAGTAAAAGTGTATCTGTGTAAGATATTTGTCTAAAAGCAAACTTTTCTTAAAACTGCGATTTATCTGATCTACAAAGAAAATCCGTCACTTCTATAACTTTTTTCTGAGCTACACAAGGGAATATTGTTTTTTCCCAGAATAGAAGCGAAAGAATTTGTGCATCGCGTTAATTTAAAGCCGGAAAAGAAAAGGGACGGACTATTTTTATCTATTAAACAAAAAATTAGTCCGTCCCTTTTTAAACATTAAAAAAAACATTAAAAAAAATTACCAAAAGAGATATACCTCAACCTATACGCAATTTACCTGGAAAGTACACGATGACTGTACAATCTCGAATTAAAAATCACCACAAGCGTTCCTAATAAAGCAAGCATAGCTGATATAGCTGGTGTGATTACTATTTCCCACCTGGTTAAAACTCCAAAAACAGTCACAATTGTTATAATAAAGTAAACTAATATCCATGCAACATTCTGGTTGATTTTTTTATGTGTTAGCTGAGACATTTTTATTACTTGTAATATTTCGATTGGTGTCCTGTGGAAGAATCGAATATCCCCTTTAGCTCCTGTTTGAATACCTGAACCAAGTGCAAAACCAATATCCGCCTGATTTAATACTCCTTCATCTTTAATTCCATCACCTGTAACACCTGTAATTCTCCCCTGAGATTGAATCTCCTTGATTTTAGATTCACGGGTTTTCTTCTGCACTTCAGCTATATAAGAATCCAACTGCATCTCATTTGCAATCCATTGCGCCGCACTCTTTGCATCAGCTGTCATTATAATGGTTTTTATAGCTCTCTTTTTCAGTTTTTTAACGAGATCTCTTGCTTCTGCTCTTATTACATCAGAAAGAATTATGCTTCCGAATATCTCATTTTCAATAAGAACATACATTACCATTTTGCTGCCTTCACGCATTTCATTGTGTCTTGTAAGGTCATATTTAATTCCCTTTTCTAAAAGGTAGTTGCTATTTACCACTTTGGTGTTCTTTCCTTCCACAACACCACTTACACCCTGATTTTCAATTACTTTATAATCAGAAACCGGTAGTATTTCCTCTGAAAACTCTACAATTGCCTTCCCTATCGGGTTGGGATAGTTTTTCTCCAGTGAAGCTGCGAATTTGACCACTTCATCTTTTGTAAACCTCTGATTAAAAACCACAATATCAGTTACCCCAAAATGTTCCTCAGTTAATGTACCTGTTCTATCAAACACTATTACATTCATTAACCGTGCTTTTTCCAAGGCTTCAATATTACTCACAATTATTCCTTGGAAAGCCAATTGTCCTACTGTCACAAAAAGACATAAAGGAACCGTGAAATAAAGAACATGGGAACACGTTACTACAATGATTGATATTGTCTTTTCAATAGAAACAGTAAATCCGCTTTTCAGAAAAAAATAGGATAGAATGAATTGAGCTAAAGATATTACTATTGTCAAAGCAAATAGATAAAAGCCAACCTTTTCCACCAAAATTTGGGATTTTGTTTTCTTCGAAATCGCATCCCGAATTACATCTGAACCTTTTACAACGTAGGAATCTTTTACAGTATTTAGTATTCTAATAGTAATTGATCCATCAATGCACAATGAACCCCCAAGAACTATTGACCTTTGCATTTTTTTTATTTTCCGATGATATTCATTTACAGGCTCTAACACATTTGATTCCCCTTCAACTACAACTCCATCACAGGGAACATATTCCTTTGTACCAATTATAACCAAATCATCTTTTTGAAGCCTACTGGATTGAACAATTTTGTCTTCAGTTTCCAATTTTAACCGTGCACTATCAGGAATTCTTTTCTTAAAGAAATCTGCATTTATATAATTTTCTATTGATGAATGAATTAACAAAAAGTTTAAGAAGAGCAAATCGATAACAGAAGCCATATCAAAAAAGAGTGGCTTATAAGCAGATGATTTAATACTCAATAAAAGATTTATCTCAAGAACAGTTGATGCCAAAATGATAATTAGTGCAATTCCTGGTAATCTGTTGCGGATTTCATTTATACACCTTGTTAGAAAGGTCCAGATAATAATCAGATACATCAAAGATAGTAACGTAACTAGAAATCCATGTTCTCCTTTAAAGTGGAATCTGCTTAAAAAAGAAAATTCAGTTTCACTGATAAAAGATAAAATCAGTACTGGAATCGATAATATGATAACTGCCCAAAATTTAAACCAAATTGATTGAATGATTTGCATAGCTTCTTTCTTTATTTTTTGAAATTTGGTGTATCGTTATTGAACAAAAAAATATTTACAAAAGTAAGATGTTTGGTTTTTTTTGATCTTTAGAGTGCAAGGGAAATGCCACTATGTCGTCTTGTGAAAAATGATTACTTCCTCTCCCGAAATGGCACCTAAATTGCCCTTAGCTTCTTAAAAAGGAATCTTTGATGGCAAAAGCAATTGAAATTATTTCAGGTTATGTAGTGAGTATTAAATACGCGAGAAATTGGCCTCTCGAACATCTATTTGAAAATGCCCGTTCTCATCCTAAAGAAAATTCCCTCGAAGGCCAATCTATTGAAAGCGGCTTTGTACTTATCGGATACCCATCAGTGATTCGTTTGCTAGACCCCCATGCTACACCGTTAATCCTTGATATTCTTCTTTCAACTAAAAGTAAAATAGGGATTCAAATACGTGTAGAACGGGAATTCGTCGACAACTTCATGAAAAGTATTCTGATTACCGAGATCTAAATTCCCTAATTCCCATTTTAAATCCAATGGTTTTTTATTCACAAGGAACTTATTCCATTGCTATTTTCATATGCCTGAAGAAAATTTACCATACCTGAATTAATTCCGTTCCTTTAAGCAACTTTGTTCATTAATTGCTTTTAACATTATAAGAAGATGTGTGTACGAATTTCATTCTAACCTGGTTTTTAGAATATTCATTTTTGAAGTTCTTACATTACTTGGTATGAGTTATGATGCAAACTGGGAGACAGAATGCTTTAAGTTACTATTCCTAATTTTACATTGTTATAAACAGTACCGTTAATCGCCAATTTCTCATTATCTGATCATGAAAACAAGATTTATTTTTTAATTTGCACTCTGTAACAACCAAAAATTATTACCTGATCAGGATTACCCACAATGAATATCAATGAATCTAAAGGTCCTATATTGTCAATAGCTGAAAAATTTCTCCAACTGCCAACAGCTCCTTTTCGCGAGAGCAATATCAGAAAATTTGTACAAGATTTCTGTAACAGCCGAAAAATTCCTATTGAACAAGATGACTATGGAAATATCATTATTTCCTACAGGAAAAAAAACAATACTGCAAGCAAAAATAAGATTGCTTTCGTCGCCCATATGGATCACCCTGGATTGATTGTGGAAAAGAACTCCCGTGGTAATAAATGCACTGCTCTTTTTTATGGGGGATGGGATCCAACCGAATTCAAAGCCGCCCCAATTACGATCTTTTCAAAAGGAGGAACTCAGATCCGCGCCAATGCAATCAAATGGGAAATGTCGAATAAAGAAAAAGCCTGGCGTGCTTTTATTGAAATTGATGGACCCGTATATAAAGGCGATATCGGAATGTGGGATTTCAAACCATATCGCGTTTCCGGTGATTACTTATACTCCCGAAGCTGTGATGATGGAATCGGCTGCGTTCTCCTTCTTGCAATTCTGGATCATTTTTTCACCAATAATGATCAATGTGCATTTTCAATACTATTCACCTCTGCTGAAGAATCCGGTTTACATGGGGCCAAATACATATGCGCTAACAAGCTACTTGCGAAAGGTTTGATTCCAATTTCCCTGGAAACAAGTCGTGAACTACCCAGTGCGAAAATTGGTGATGGAGTGATTATACGAGTGGGAGATTCACGCTCGATATTTACACCTGATATTACGGATACGACGGTCCAGATTGCCAGAAAAATCAAATCACACAATAAAAGCTTTTTATTTCAACGTAAACTAATGGATGGAGGCCAGTGTGAAGCTTCTGTTTTTTACTCATTCGGTTATCAGACAGGAGCTCTGTGCATCCCACTTGGCAATTACCACAATAGAAACTTCCATAAAAAAACAACTGAATCTGAATATGTCTCGATCACTGATATAATTAACGCGTTCACTCTAATTAAAGAAATGATTAAGCAGTCCAATCTTTTTATAAAAAGCAAAACAGAAATTCCTGAATTTAAAGAAAAAAGAGGCTCGCTTGGTCAGCGTTTTTTGGAGGAGGCAAAAACCTTAAAGTAGTAATATTCCAATTAATTTAAACCCCGTTTTTGCATTAGGAAACGATAAAGTTTATGATTCCTTTGAGACAGAAATAGACCGCGTAGTGGGAAAGCATACGCAAAAGGTGGCGTATCGACGAGCTGGAAAACCTTTCGTGGTCAATGTGTTCATTAGATTCGCGTTTTTTTATTGCAAATTTGGGTTAAAAGAAATCTTTTTGGCATAAAAAAAACTCCGGTTTTCACCGAAGTTTTTTTATCTTAAGTGCCGCCTCGCAGAATCGAACTGCGGACACACGGATTTTCAGTCCGTTGCTCTACCGACTGAGCTAAAGCGGCGCATAATTTCATAAAAGTTTTTTAAAAATAGTTACCGCGAAATCAGATATCAAGCACCTTTTATCTTTTTTATAAAATCTTTATCAATTTCGAAGTATTGCTGTTTTTCGAAAAAATCACTGAAATTAATCACATTAAAAAAATGTTCAACTGTGTCCTCTGGCTGTCTACTCATTACACCAATTTCGATCATATTATATACCATATAACCGAAATCATCTGTTTTTGTAATACCCCAGTGCTCAAGAACATCTTCGGCAAGCAGCCCAAACTGTTTATAGGCAAAAAGCAGTAAGCCTATAGCAAGTTCCTGTCCAGTGACATGCCTTTTTTCACCAAGACTTGTCAGATAGAATTCAAGCCCATTAAGAAGAAAATCGTAAGCGTTTAAATGAAACCTGCTGTCTCTTCCTGAATTTATTATTTCATCTCTGATTTTTTCAATTACTTGAGGAGTTGTCATCAATAGTACCTGTATTGCGGCTCACCTGTTTTATTACTTCATTTACTGCTTCAGGAGATCTAATTTCCAGAATTTTCAACCCAGTTTCTTCTGTAAATCTCTTATTAAAAGCCATCATTCCATATGCTTTGAATTTTTCGAAATCCGTTCTCTCAGAAATTTTTATTGATTTATTTGATGGTAACGATATTGTATTGGGATTAACAAACTGACTACCACGTTTCATACGATAGTCCAGATGCGGACCTGTTGCTAGACCTGTCGCCCCAACAGTTCCTATAGTCTGACTCTGCTCAATGAGTGCTCCTGAACGAACAAGAATTCTTTGTAAATGTCCATAGTATGTTTCATAAGCACCACCATGAGATAAAATGATAAGATTTCCAAATCCTCCTTTATGGCCTGCAAAGCTCACCTTTCCATCTGCTGCCGCAGAAACCGGAGTTCCAGTAGGTGCTGCATAATCAATTCCTAAATGCGGTCTGACTATGCCCAGAATAGGATGACGTCTATGGAAAGTAAAACCTGATGAAATCCTCGAATACCTTAAGGGTGCTTTTAGAAACTGTTTCTGAACAGCTTTCCCATTTTCATCGTAATACCTCAAAATTCCATCATCATCTTTGAAACCAAAAGCATAAAAAGTTTTATTCTTTGTAATATAACGTGCAGCAAGGATATCACCATAGCCGATAAGTTTCCCCTCGGCATATTTCTGCTCAAAAACGATCTGAAAAACATCGCCTTTTCTAGGATCAGTAAAAAAGTTGATATCCCAGGCAAAGATATCTGCAAATTTCCCGGTTATTGCATCACTTACACCATATTCATGCATTTGTTCAGACAGTGATGTTTCAAGAATTCCATTTACAAGACAGGTATAGGTTGAAATTTCTACTGGTCTTTTTTTGGCAGTAATAACTGAATCTGTCCAATTCACATCATACCAGCATAGTGATTTGCTTAAAATGGAAAAGTTTTCAATCTGACCGTCTGATTTCTTATGAACGACAACCGAATCACCCGGATAAATGCTTGTCAATCCCAGAGGTTTTAATAGTTTATAGATTTCATTTGATTTATCTCTTGTTACATCGTAATGTGAAAGGATACTGTAAAAAGAATCACCGGGCTTAACTTTAAGAGAATGTTGGTTAGTACGGATATAGTAACTTATCGGTTTTTACAACGCTTCTTCGATTTTTCTATCGAGCGGATCAAGCATCGGAATAAGTGATGCCTTTTGCATATCCTGATTACTATTGAATGTATGCTCTCTTGCTGATTTCCAGATAAAAGCAACTATTGCTACAAATATAAAAGACCGGAAAAGCGGGAACCGCTTCTTCCGGCGTTAAATTCGCGAACTTGATTTTTGAAAAAGAACATTTACTACTAATTCCTTACGGCAATCTAACCAGTCGTGAAGGATTTTTTCCCGGCTGAAGAGTTATTTCCTGACTTACTTCTTTTGGACCTTTTACAAATCTAAGTGTCAAAGTTCCTGAGGGAAGTTTAATTTCTGATACGTTTGTACTTCCAACTAAGTTTACCATTCAGATATACATCTGCAACCGGAGGAATCGATGCGATAAATATTGATGCATCACCACTTCCAATGCAGCAGAAGGTGATTTAACAACCGGTTCTGCCGGTTTCTCTTCTTCTGGTTCTGTAATTCTAACCGGTTCAGGTTCCGTCTTTACCGGAGGTGTAGATACTTTCACAGGTTCCGGCTTCGGTTCAGGTCTTGGCGGAGGCATTGGAACATCTTTATCAAGAGTAAAATTCTCCTTTACAATACCACCAGTGAACTCAAGATCCTTTGATGTTGATTTGAAACCAGCTTTTGCCAGCTCAATTGATAATGGACCAAATACAGGTTTATCCCAAGTCAAAGGGGTTTTCCCAATTAGATCACCATTCACATAACTGAAGCACCGGCAGGATATGAAGAGATTATAACCTTGTTTACAGTTGGTGCCACTTTCTTTGCAGCTACAGGTTCTTCTTCCCTGGGTTGAACTACTTTTCCCTGTCGTTGTGATCTTTGTGCAACTCTTTTTTCTACAGATCTTGGCCGGGTTGTCTTTTCCGGAACAGTAGTTACAGGTGAATTAACTTTCTTTTCCGTTTCAGCAACAGCTGTTTGCGGAGCTGGAGTAGACACTGGAACAGGTTGAGCAGCAGGTGGCTGCACTGCTGGAACCGATGGTTGTGGATTTGTATTTTCAACTGGTTTAGAAGCAGTTTGCGATTTTTTTGAAAAATTCATATATCCAAATAAAACCCCTCCAACTACTGCCAGAAGAATTATAGCTACCAAAGCAAGCATCAATGCCGGAGACTTTTTCTTTTGATCTATGATAAGATCATCATCACTCTCAAGTGTTTCATCCCCTCCCTCATCCAGATCATCTGAAGTAAATTTTTTCTTTGATCGGCCTGTATTCTCTACATCATCATTAAATGCGAATGTAATCGGAGACTCGTGTTTTTTGGTCTGCTTAGGTTGAGCTGCTGGAGCAGGTTGGAACGATTGAGTCTCTGGAGAATATTCTGGTTCATTTTTGCTTGGCTCAGGAATAAAAGACCGATTTTGCGTCGGCTGATTACTTTCATAACCTTGAGATTGTGGATATACAGGTGGTCTTGATGGTGTAACTGGAGGCGGTGGAGGTGGCGGTGGAGTAAATTGTCTTGACTGAAATGATGGTTGCTGATTCGGAAGTCCTGGCCGTGTATAAGGTCCTTGCGGCGGCATTGGACGAGGAGCCGCAGGTCTGGATGCGTTACCAGATACCGGGTTAGTATAATCATTCTGAATAGGCTGAGAGTAAATATTACCCTGATTCATTGATGTTTGATTGTCATGATCACCAAATACAGAGCCTATTTCAGAACGCAGTTGATCAAATTCAGATAACGATTGAGATTCTCCATTCGCAGAAGATTGCGACATAATTTCTTCTGATGCCACCAAAAGCTGTTCATCGGAATTGTAAATTCTCAGAGAATTATAAATTCCAGCTCTTTGAAGAATTTGAACTACTTCAGGCATCGGATTCAACAAAGCAATTATACCATTCACATCAGAGATTCGTTTATTCAGAGCCATAAGAACATTAATGGAGTCTGAATAAATGTAGTCAAGCTGTGCGAGGTCAATTACTACATTACGCTTTCCGGTCGCGATGAAAGAGTTGACTGTTTCTTTCAATAATGAAGAATCGAATACTTCACCATCTTCCAGCACCGGCTCGATGACATCAAAAATGCCGACTGTTCGAACATGGAAGTTAATAATAACCTCCTTTGCAAAGGATATGTATATTTTCACGTTTAAATATACACTATACGCCAGACAGGAATCGAACCTGTGACCTTCGGCTTCGGAGGCCGACGCTCTATCCAACTGAGCTACTGGCGCCTGCTTATTCGTACCAAATATATAAACAGGCTTCTCTATATTCAAGATTATCATTAAAAAGCCAGATTTTTAAATCACTTTGTGATCAATATTTTGACTTTCTTACAATAACTTACCATCATTTTGACCTTACAGTACAAAAAACTAATTCGATCCGTACAAATCAGGGGATAGTAAATGACTAATTGAATATGGTAACCCGCTCTTTCATTAAAAAAGCCAACCTTGAATATCTCTGAAAAGCATCATTACTCTTTACTGCGATGCTTAGAGCTTTCTGAGAACCGACCAGAATACATAATTTTTTTGCTCGTGTAACCGCTGTATAAATCAGATTACGTTGTAACATGACATAATGCTGAGTCATAATAGGAATAATAACAGCCTTGAACTCACATCCTTGACTTTTATGAATACTGATACAGTAAGCTGGGACAAGTTCCTCAAGATCCCTATATTCGTAGTGAACTTTTTTACCATCAAACGAAACTACCACACTATCATCATTGACTATCTCAACTATATTCCCAATATCTCCGTTAAAAACTCCCAGATCATAATTATTTCTAATTTGCATCACTTTGTCACCAAGAAAATAACTGTTTTGACCCTTAATTACTTTATGCGAATTTTCGTTAAGTTTTTTCTGTAAATTTACATTTAAGGTAGTGGTTCCTAGTATTCCGTTGTGCATTGGTGATAAAACCTGAATATCATTGATCGGTTCATAGCCATACTTTTTTGGCAATCTATTAGCAGCCAAATCAATTATGGTATCAGGCATTCCTGAGGATCTTCTTTTGTTATAAAAAAACAATCATCGTCCTTGAATTCTGCAAAGTTGGGAACATTCCTTTAATTATTTCATGTGCTGTGTAACTATTCTGCTCTCTGCGGCCTGTCGAAAATCGTTGTCAGATTAACATGGGATATCCTTTTACTTGCAATCAAGATCTGCAAGCACATTGCCTGCACCTACCGATGGAAGTTGATTATTATCACCAACAAGAATCAGTGTTGTTTCATTTTTTATTGACGATAAAAGGCTATCTCATAAGTAAGAGATCCATCATTGATACTTCATCAATTATTATGACATCTGCGTCTAGCTGATTATTCTCATTCTTTGAAAAATGAACCCTTTTTCGAGAGGGTTTAAATTCCAGCAGACGATGAATGGTCTGTGCTGTGAAGATTAGTTACATTACCCATTCGTTGAGCAGCCCTTCCGGTAGGCGCCGCAAGCAGAACTTTTTTATTATGATCTTTAAAGAAAGAAACAATAATTTGAAGAATTGTCGTTTTTCCAGTACCCGGGCCACCAGTAAGCAAAAATATCAAACTGTTAATTGCAGCCTCTAACAGCTTCAATCTGCGTAGGATCCAGCTTCCAGGATTTTTCTTGTTGATATGTTTTCAGCCACTGAATCGAGCTAGCTTCTTTTCAAACTGGATTTCCTTGTGATACATTTTATTTTTGTAATTTCAGCTAATATTTTTTTCAGCATAGAAATAAGCGGGGCAGGTAAACACAATTTTCTTCTTTGATGAACAGATTTTGCCGTCAATCGCATGATCAAGAGAATAGGTCGTTTCCTCTTTTACTTCTAATAGAGATCCAGCCTTCGCTATTATTTCATCGTATGGGAGATAAACATGACCATTCTCCTGTTGCTTCCTGCATGATAAAATAAAGACCAGCTCTTATTCTTTTATACGAATCATGCGAAAAACCCATTTTTTGAGCAATCTGATCTGCTTTTATAAAACCGATTCCCCACACATCTTCCACTAAAGAGTATGGGTTTTCACAAATTTTTTTTTGGGCATCCAATCCCATACGTTTTATAAATTTTCATGACATAATTTAGTGATACACCATAGTCCTGCAGAAATATCATCAGGCTTCGAAGATGTTTCTGTTTTTCCCAGGCCATCTTTAATTTTATCAAATGATTTCGGACCTATTCCTGCAACTTCCTTCAATCTATCTGGTTGATTATCCAAGATACTTCAAGCGTAGATAGGCCAAATGTATCGATAATACTTTTTGCCCTTACTGGCCCAATGTTTGAAATAAGACCAGAACTTAAGAGCATTGTTATACCCTCAATAGTAGTTGGTCGAACAATCTCATAACTTTTAACTTCAAATTGTTTACCGAATTTTTTATGAATTGTCCAATCGCCATTAACAATAATTGTTTCACCAGATGTAATTGTAGGCATTACTCCAACACAGGTCTTTTTTTCAGAATTGTCTGATTTTAGGTTAATAATGGAAAAACCAGAATCTTCATTCTGAAAGGTTATTTCAGTAACAATTCCTTGGAGTTTAATCATGGTAAGCAACTGAAAATTAAGGTAAATAAGGACATATTTACTTGACTAATAGAAATGAGGTGGCAAAAAAAAGGGCGGATTACTCCACCCTGAAATTCTTTTTACCTGATTAACACGCATGCACAAATAATAACAACTTACGTTACTTATACTTTTCGTTTTTTGTGTCTGTTCAGGCGACGACGTTTTTTTCTTTTATGCCTGTTTATTTTGGCTTTTCTTTTCTTTTTAACGCTCGACATCGAACACGGTTCCTTTCAAAAATAGACCCACCGTTTTTTACGAATCACTAAATATGAATCGTGCCGCACATTTCAGTCAAGATAAATACCTTATAGTTTAAATTTTCTCTACTACACAATAAACAATAAGATATACTTAATTTTATGGAACAGGATCTTATCATTACCTCTATTCATAATGATCATGCGAAAACAATCATTGCACGACTCCTCAGTCAAAAGCAACAGATACCATTGCAACAAGCTCTTCAGATTGTTAATAGGCCGCCATTCGTTTTCCTGGTTAATCTATCTATCGAACAAGTGCATTATTACGTTGGTCAAATACAATCAATAGGTGTTCTTTACAAGTTAGTAAATTCACAGAAACCGCAGGAGGAAACACATCCTTCTGTACCTATGCAAAATTCCAAAATTGATCTGCAAAGATCAGTGCCTAATGTAAACTCTATCCGGGATAACCTTTCTACAAGTAAAATTTATTTAAACAAATCCAGCGAATTAAAAAGCAAACCCGAATCAAAAGTTGATCACCACCTTTCATCATTTGAAAGCAATGAAAAGCCAAAAAAGAAATCAAAGGTAGTAACTTATGTAATCATTGCAGTATTATTTAGTTTACCCATAACACTTATATGCATATCCATCAATCAGAAATCTTCTTTATTTCTATCGAAATATTCAGGCCAAATAGATTCAACATCTGTTGCCAAAGATCAGGACAAATTTGAAAAGAATAAATCCAAAAAAAAACAGATAATTTCATCTGCAAACAGAGTCAAATCCGATAGTTATGTGGATTCAGCCCAAGTGTATGCTGATAATGTTGAGCGGGCGATCAACTTTTATAAATTAGCAATTTCAATCAACAAATATAACTACAAAGCGTGGTATGGTCTGGTAAATACATATACCAACGCACAAAGATACGATGAAGCCAGAGAAGCTCAAAAACAAATGAAAATTATTTTCGGAGAACAGATATTTACTATCGAATCCATAGTCGAGCCTTATGGTACTATCATTAACACCAGAATGAATGAGGATAACAGTTACTATTTAGAATACAAATCAGAAGCATCAAATAAAAAGACCCTTATGAATGAGATTTTCCAGATCGTAAGAGCCCTAAAGCCTGAATGCAGCTGTTCTTCGATATCGATATTTGCATCACAAACAGCAGGAACAGGAATGGTTGTCCACATAAAAAAAGAAGCCCTATTTAATTCTATAGAAGAATTCAAAAATACAGCTTCAATTACTTACCTGGAATGATCACGATTCCCAGAAAAAGCCCAGCAGTTTAGCGATTGAATCATTCATTGCCGATGGGAATTCTTCATCTTGACAATATATCTGGAGAATTTCAAGAATAGTTAACAAATCAGACCTGCTTAAAAATTTATTTTCGCTGCCGCCAAGATACTCGATGAGGTAATCAACTGAATCATAATAAAAGACTACGCGCTCCTGTGTTTTTTCTATTTCATCAACTTCGTTAAGTAATCTGTTTCCATAATGAATTATTACCCGACGTTCATCATCGGTCAAAGCAACTTCCACTTCTTCTGAAGCTTCTATTTCACTCAAATGGAGATCATGGAAGCTGAAGGCTTTTAATCGTTCTATGGCACCAGCATGCTTAAATAGGTATACACCATCTTCTTTTGTGAAATGTTCTTCAAGAAGTTCATGTGCTTTCTCTATACTATCTTTATGCACACGAATGGTAAATCGTTTGGTTGATTCACTTTCAAGAGGAATGGTATCAGAAGATTCAGGGTTATTTATAAAAAAGATTACTTTACCATCGCGTAAGATCGTTGTAGCTAACAGAATATCAGTTTGTGAAAATGAGTGGTCAAAAATAGTAAAATCTTTAGTATCAAGAGGTGTTGAATTTTCGATTATGACCTCTTTCCTTTTCAAATAATTATCAATTTCGTCCTGGTTGATCTTACGATTCTCAATCTCCTTTTTCAAAATCTTTAAAGCCTCAGGAGTGTACTCCTCCTGATGATCAATATACTGCTCGAGTAAATTATCATTGCTATATGTCTGAATTACTTCCTGAAGGTGCTCCATAAGATCCTCCCGTATCCATATAATTGTTTACTATTGTATAAATATATTATTTGCATAGTCATTTTATTAGTGTCTGTTTAAAATAGCTGCATTTTTGTAACACAAAATTTTTCGCCCCCTAAGTCCCCCTATATTACAGCCAAAAGGCGGCAATTAGTTTAATAGATATAGGGGAGCGTGCATTTTAATTTTGAACAGATACTAATTATCTTCATCTTCAATTTTACAACATAATTGTACCATCATTTCTTTTTCACTTCTATGGAAACAAATTTGTATGTAAAATTATTTTTTATATATTCTATAGAATTACTATAAACTAAAAAGAGATGTGTAAACACTGTTAATTTTCTGTATAAAAGGACCGTACAACAAATGCACCCACGGTTATTTGCTTTCGATCTTGACGGGACACTTCTTAACAACAAAAAAGATCTTTCTCCAAATAATATAAAAGCTCTTCATGAGATAGTAGAAACAGGAAACATTATCGCTCTGGCTTCAGGGAGAATAAGTGGAAGCATGATTCCCTATGCGGATAAACTGAATAAGAATGTAGCCCTGCTGACGCTTAATGGAGCTGTTGTCTACAAAGATGCTTTTAGCTTATCTCATCCTGTTTACGATATTCCACTTCCTTATGAATATGCTGACTTCCTCATCCAATATGCTTACAACAAATCTTTTGGATTAAATTATTATCTCAATGAAAAATTGTACGCTGTAAAACAAGCAAACAATTGCCAGTGGTATGATCTATACTATGAACAAACCTCCAGTGAATACTCTTTTGTACAATCTTTCGACCATTTCTCAGGTAAAACACCTTCAAAAATTATTTTTATCGGAAATCCTGAAGAATTGGACTCTCAGGAAGATTATTTTAAAAATTTATGGGGCGATTCTGTTTACATCTGCAGGACCTGGGATTATTATCTTGAATTCCTGAATATTAAAGCTAACAAGGGAAGTGGTATTGAAGCACTTGCAAATGCATTCAATATCGAACTTTCGGAGATAGTTGCTTTCGGAGATGCTCCTAACGACATACCCATGTTGAAAAAAGTCGGACTTGGTATTGCAATGAAAAATGCTGATCCGGAAGTAAAGTCAAATGCCAGAAGAGTGTCTTCCTATACAAATGATGAGGATGGTATTGCTCAGGAATGGGAATTACTGAAAAAAGAGTTCTCTTTGTAATAAATTTATTTACAAGCTAAAAAAGACGGTCCGTTCGTCTCGTTTAGCAACAAGTATCTGAAGCTTCATCCCTCTTTTTTCCAGAATCCCGCTGATTGTTTCTTTTGCCAGCTCTGGAGAATTGTGATCTTTACTGAGGTGGCAAAGAATTACTTTTTCAGGTATAATTTGTGATTGTTCTACTATCTTGCATATTGCATCAGCGGATTGATTGTTTGACAAATGGCCAAAATCGCCTGCAACTCTTTTTTTGTGAATATAAGGCCTGTTTGGGTTTTTCCACAAAAGATCGGTATCATGATTGGCTTCAATTGCGATAATTTTTGAATTCCTGAAATTATTGACTAGTGAATCTGGAAAACACCCCAGATCAGCTGCATAAGAGAACATATTTCCTGTAGATTCCATGAAAGAAAATCCTGAAGTAACTTTCATTGCATCATGAGAAATATTAAAAGGAGAAATCTGAATTGTATTATTAATTGTAAAAGGCTCCTGTTCAAAGGGTATGATCTCCAGCTTTGAAAAAAGAGCATTGCCAAAAGAGCTCTTCACAAAAGGAATGTTTTCCGTGTGAATATACACTGGAATATTCGATTTTTCACAAACCTTAAGAGTAGAATAATTCAGATGATCTGAATGTGTATGTGTAACCAGCAATCCTTTGATATCTTCCTGTGTTATATTTACCTCTGAAAGAAGCTCTTTAATCCTCCGCTGACTCATACCTCCTGCATCCAGAAGAAAGTATGATCCGTTATTTTCAATTACTGTACAATTACCACTTGAACCGCTTCTGAGAATACAGATTTTCACTCGTTAACCTTACAAAAAATTAGAAAAAGATCCATTCGAAAATTGAGATAACCATGAAAATTACTATATGTTATTATGGTTGTATAGGAAATATTCCTTTTAACTCATCTCCATCTGACTTTTTACACATAATAATAAAACCGCTTATAGTCCTATTGTGCTATAGATTGTTTTCGAAAAAACACTTATAGTACTGCTTAATTTTCAATTAAGAACCCTGTAGTTCAAAGCAGGCCATTAAGAAGGGCGGACAAATTTAGCAGTTTTGATTTATTATAAAAAGAAGCTATCATTTTATCTCTGTGAAAATATCTGGCTTATTGAGCTTTCAATTATTACATGTAATATATGCATAAATGAAACGTACTTTTGCTGTTTCCAAATTGTATTTTGAACAAATTCCATACAACTGGTAAGCACATGAAATTTTCTGGTCTGGTCTTATTTTTTATTCAATAAGCTATTTTTCTTAACCGCACTATACACTTATATGCGCCTTCTTACGTTTTCAGGAGATTTAATTGTATGCAAAACAAAAACGATAATTTTTTCGAAGATAATACAGATGAAAAAGGTTCATCTGATCAACTTATGAAAATGATCGAAAATTATGATAAAAAGATGGTAACTGACATTAACCCTGGTTCAAAGGTAACAGGTACTGTCACACGAATCGGATCGGAATTTGTTTTTATTGATATCGGAAGCAAAAACGAAGCTCTAATGAAAATTTCTGAATTTCCTGTTGAAAACGAATCTCTAAACGTAAAAATCGGTGACAAAATTACTGCTTTTGTCGTTTCAAATGTTAATAATGAAACAATTCTGAGCAAAAGTTTAGGGGGGCATAGCGCCGCCATTCAGGAACTAATCGATGCTATGGAAAGCAAAGTACCTGTTGAGGGAAAAGTTACTGGTGTGAATAAAGGCGGATTCAATGTAAAAGTTATGGGTCACAAAGCTTTTTGCCCGGTTTCTCAAATTGATATTAAATTCACCGACGATGTTAATACCTTTCTTGGTAAAACTTATGATTTCATTATCTCAAGAATTACTGAAGGCGGAAAAAATATAGTCTTATCAAGAATCCCTCTTCTCGAACAGAATCTTGAATCGAAACTGGATAGTTACAAAGAATCGATTTCAGGACACAAAGTCTTTCGTGGTAAAATTGCTCGAATTACTGATTTTGGATTGTTTGTAGATATGGGTGATTTGGAAGGTCTTGTCCATATTTCTGAAGTATCCTGGGAAAGAGCAGCAAATCTAAATGATTCCTTTTCTGTTGGTCAGGAAGTTGAATATATCATCCTTAAAATAGAGAAAAAGCAACCTCTTAGAAATTCTAAAATTTCTCTTTCAATTAAACAAGTTCTTGATAATCCGTGGGTTAATATCAATGAAAGCATCTCTGTTGGTCAATCTGTTCAAGGGAAGGTAACCCGAATTACGAATTTTGGTGCATTCGTAGAAATCGTTCCTGGAGTAGAAGGACTGGTTCATATTTCGGAAATGTCATGGGGAAAAAGAATTCATCACCCTTCAGAAGTTGTTCAGGAAGGTGCTTTGGTGAGTGTGAATGTGCTCAACATAGATTCTATCAAGAAAACAATTTCTCTGAGTTTAAAAGATATCTCTAATGACCCATGGAAAGATGTTGAAACTCGCTTTCCTATTGGATCTGAAGTGAATGGAATTGTATCTAAAAAGACTAAATTCGGTTATTTCATTGATTTAGCTGAAGGTGTTACTGGTCTTCTGGTGTTCTCAAATGTAGTCTCTGATAAAAAAGATACTTTGAAAGATGGGGATCAAGTCACTGTTTATATTGAATCTGTTGATAAAGATAATCGCAGAATATCCTTATCACTTGGAATGAAGGAAGCTCGTCAACATCAGGCAGAAGTTTCTGATTATCTAAAAAAACAAAAGCAGCCGGGAAGATCGAGCTCCTCTGCTTCAACTGAATTCGGCAGTGCCCTTCTTGAGGCTTTAAAGAAAAAATAAAAACTAAATTAAGAGGATTGTAGAATGAAAATTCTTGCTGTTGGTGGCGCAGGTTATATTGGAAGTCATGTTGTAAGAGCTCTTCAGGATAAAGGGCATTCTGTAGCAGTTTATGATAATTTATCTTCCGGATCAAAAGAAAACCTATCACCAAATACCCCTCTTATTATTGGTGATATTTTAAATTATCCTCAATTGATCGATACACTAAAAGAAAATTATGATGCGTTGATTCATTTCGCTGCATTAAAAGCAGCAAATGAATCGATGATTATGCCTGAAAAGTATTCTGTTAATAACATAACTGGTACTATTAATATTCTTAATGCTATGAGTGAGAGTGGTACAAAATACCTCGTTTTTTCTTCAACCGCTGCAGTGTATGGTGAACCAAAGTACCTTCCCATGGATGAAAATCATGCTTTAGAACCTGAAAATTTTTATGGATTTTCAAAACTTGAAATAGAACGGTTACTTCACTGGTACGACAGATTGAAAGGGATCAGATTTGCGGCTTTGAGGTATTTCAATGCAGCCGGTTATGATATTTACGGCAGGATTAAAGGCCTTGAGCGTAATCCTCAAAACTTACTCCCGATTGTAATGGAAGTGGCTTTGGGAATACGTGATAAGCTTTCGATCTACGGTAATGATTACGAAACTCCGGATGGAACCTGTATCAGAGACTATGTGCATGTTAATGACCTTGCAGATGGACACATAAGAGCACTTGAATACATTATTAAAAAGAATATAAGCCTTACGGTTAACCTTGGAAGCGAGCATGGTATTAGTGTAAAATCGATGGTTGAAAAAGCACGTGAAATTACTGGTGAAGCGATTCCTGCTGTATATGCTCCAAGGAGATTAGGTGATCCTGCAAAAGTTGTTGCTACCTCAGAGAAAGCTTTTTCAGAACTAGGTTGGAAAGCCAGATACAGTGATGTATCAACTTTAATTTCTACCACCTGGAATATTTACAAACAAAATAAATCCGACCGGATTTAAATATTTTTCACCGCATTAACAATCGCCTTGTGAAGCGCTTTTAGTAGTGGAGGTGCATACTTTTTTTTGGAATTTTTTACAACATCCTTTTCTATGTTTTTCTTTTTAAATAAAGAATACATAAGAGGTTTACCTGTCTTTGCAGTCCCCTTACTTTCCCGATTTAAATTTCCATCTTTTTGATAGAATTGAATGTGATATTCCGCAAAAGCAGAAATTGATACCGGGCGCTCATAACTGCTGCCGCCTCTGCCATCTCGCCAGTTGTTCTGATGAACTGTTTTAAATTTTAATTTACAAGAAATTGGTATAATTAAAAAATCAACTTTGTATTTATCAATTGTTTCCCTGATTATCACTTTTAAACTATCTGTATTAACACTTTTGCCGGAATCCTGATTGATAGCAGAATATAATCTGTTAATTAAATCAGTATCAGACAGAAGTTCAACTGACTTAAAACCTTTGGATATCTCATTATACAGGATTTGATCTGAGATTTGAGAATAGTAAGAATCACTGAATTCTATTTCGGGCAATTTAGATTGATTATCAAGATATTCTGATGAAATATTTACCAATGGGACAATCAGCTGCTTTTTTGACGCATCGAAAAGCACCAGCTTAAAATTCTCTTGTGAAGCAATGACAATTTCTGTACTTACCAGCATAATTATTAAAAGTAAAATTTTACCGATTTTTTTTGTAGATACCATTCTGATTTACCTGATTTTGATGAAAAAAATTTCTGGTTGTAATTTGTAAGTAATCTCTATAAATATAATTGAAAATAGTCAATAATCTATCGCTCACATACTTATGATCATTCAGAATATCCGCAATAGTCGTGAATGCGAGCAGTCTCAGACATGCTCAAAAAGCTGAATCGAGATATCATTTACATTTTTAACGACGTCATCTGCAAACTTATCAATCGCATTATTATCGATTTTGTATTGGGAAAACAGCGATTCATCAGCTGTTTCAAAATAAGGGTCCCAAACAGCAAACTTCTTATTAAAGATAATTGTTTCAGCCATAAATACATGGTTGTAAATATGTGGCACCAAACTATCCTTAGAACGCAGGCATTCTTTAAAAGCAAATATTATCCGATCCGGTAGTCCCCAACGAATTCCTATCAAATATGAAAGAAACTTGTGATCGTAAAACCATATACTATCGGCACTCTTGGCAAATGGAATCTCATTTCTCCTGCAGTTTTCCAAAACCTGTTTAAACAGATATGGATAATACTGTCTCATAAAGAGAAGGCCAATGTTGCATAACAACCCAGCAAGATACGATGAATCCGGATCAGGAAAATTTGTAAAAACCGCTATTGCATCTGAAAGCATCGCTATAGCAATTACATTCTTCCAAAAAAGTTGATAATCAAAAGTCGTATAAGGATAATCACACCTGTATTTTCCAATCATTTCAACGGCAAAGACTAATTTTTTGATAGTGTCAAGTCCAAGATGAGTTACCGCTTGTTGAACTGATTGTATTGTCTGACCCCTTGAATAAAATGCACTATTTGCTACTTTTAATACTAATGCTGCAATTGTAGGATCCATATTTATGTAATAAGCAGCTTTTACAGAATTAAAATTAGGGTCCTCAATCGCTTCTGATAGTGCTATAGCGATATTAGGGGCTGACCCAATATGCTCTGCATTATCAATCGTGTGAAGTAAATGATACTCATCCATAGGTTTTTCCCGCTATTGCTGCGATGTTCTGCTTTTGATGCAGTATGAGTACTTTATTAAATTATTACATATTGTTTACAAAAATTGAAGAGATAACTTAAAATTTTACCTGATTTTTTAACTATGGAAAATCTACATAGTTATAAAACCCTTTTTCTGCCATAAAACACATGAATTTTAATTACGAAAATGAATGAATTTAAACTGAAAAAATGCTAGCTTTTTTTCAGAAAAAGTTGCATATCTGGTTTTATTTAGTTATATTAATAGTACCTACATAATAATCCTACCTGCAAGGTCCTCTTGCAGACAATTTGGGTGAAGCGGAAGGCGCCAAGTGAACAACTTGGCGCTTTTAATTTGTATCAATCCTGACAATATAATGTTCATAATTTATTCAAGCTTTCTTCTAATACTTATTCAGTAGAAACTGAAAATTTAAATTTAATCGCATGTTATTGGGCATCTCTTTTAAAATTGCCGATTTAAGGCTTGAAATTTTCTAAAGAATTTTTGAGCAACTAAGCCTGCAGTGGTCTTCTCAATTTTATGACCATCCGACGTAAGATAAAGATTGATCATTATTGGCATTAGATTTTACTTTGTCTTGAATTATTTTTAAAATTCTTATCGAGACATTTTATTCTGAAAGGTTTTCATTGTGATTTACCCCGAAATAAACGAGATCAAGAAGCTTAGTGAAAAATACACTGTAATTCCAGTCTGTAAATCTATTCTCGCTGATACAGAAACTCCTGTCTCTCTTTGGATTAAACTATTTAAGAAAGACAAATATAGTTTTCTTCTGGAAAGTGTCACTGGTGGCGATACCGTTGCCCGATATTCTTTTATCGGCGGTGAACCATTTATGACATTTACTGCCCGAGGAAATTCCTGGGAAATAAATGGAGCTGAATCTGCTAAAGGAGATTCCAACCCTCTAAACGCTCTCAGAGAAATTTTCAATAAATACAAATCTCCAAAGCTTCCAGACCTCCCCCGATTTACTGGCGGTGCAGTCGGATATTTTTCTTACGATTCAATTCGTCTATGGGAAAGAATTCCCGATAAGAACCCTAAAGCAGATCCTCTTGATGATATCTTTTTTGCATTCTATAAAGATCTGATTGTTTTTGACAATAAAGAACATCGCCTTATTCTGATCAGTAATATAATTCTTGATGAACATACCGACATTGAAGCTGCTTATAAGCAGGCCCTCTACAATATCGGTTTAATGGAAGACAGAATGGCAGTCCGGCTGTCAGCAATTAATATTTCCATACGACCGGAAGGAGAACCGGTCTCGAATTTTAAGCGTGAAGAATATGAACGTGCTGTCGAGCAATCAAAAGAATATATTAAAGCAGGTGATATTTTTCAGGTAGTTCTATCACAGCGGTTTTCGGTAAAAGTACAGGCTGATCCATTTGATCTTTACAGTATATTGCGCGTTGTCAATCCATCGCCTTATATGTTTTACCTTGCTCTTGGTGAATCCTCTATCATCGGTGCATCTCCGGAAATGCTTGTGCGCATCGAAGATGGAACTGTAGAAGTACGACCTATCGCCGGAACATGTAGAAGAGGGAAAAGTGACAAAGAGGATGAAGAACTTATAACAGAGTTAAAGAGCGATCCCAAAGAGTGCGCTGAACATATTATGCTTGTGGATCTTGGCCGAAATGATGTCGGTAGAGTAAGCGAATATGGTTCTGTTCACGTTGAAGAAATGATGCATGATGAAAAATATTCTCATGTGATTCACCTTGTATCAAATGTTCATGGTACTTTGCATAAAGATAAAGATGTTTTCGATGCTCTGTTTTCCTGCTTTCCTGCCGGGACACTTTCAGGAGCGCCTAAAATCAGAGCAATGGAAATTATTGATGAAATGGAAAATGTAAAAAGAGGATTATACGGTGGAGCCCTGGGATATATAGATTTCGGTGGCAATCTGGATACTTGTATTGTCATTCGCACAATTGTTTACAACAAAGGCACAGCGTTAATACAGGCCGGTGCAGGAATTGTTGCAGATTCAGTACCATCAAAAGAGTATCAGGAGACAGTTGATAAAGCTTCAGCACTCTTCACCGCAATTAAGAAAGCCAGTGAGATTTCGGGCATTTAATTTTCACAATGAGGTTACCAATGGTTCTGGTTATTGATAATTACGATTCATTTACTTATAATCTTGTGCAGTATCTGGGTGAAATTTCGGATAAAGAATTAAACGTTTTCAGAAACGATGCACTTACTATTTCGGAAATACAGGAGATGTCTCCGGATGCAATCCTTATTTCACCGGGCCCATGCACTCCCAAAGAAGCCGGTATATCTGTTGACGTTATCAAATACCTTGGAAGCTCAATTCCTGTTCTTGGCGTTTGCCTGGGACATCAGTCGATAGGCTATGCTTATGGCGGTGATGTCATACGGGCACCATATCTCATGCACGGCAAAATTTCTAAAATTTACCATGAGGAAGATTCTATTTTTAAGGGAATCAGCAGACCTTTTAACGCAACGCGATATCACAGTCTTATAATCGATCGTTCAACCTGCCCGGATTGCCTGGAAATCATTGCTGAAACCGAAGATGGTCTCATCATGGGAATCAGACATAAAGAGGCACCGGTTTACGGAGTTCAGTTTCATCCAGAGTCAATTCTTACTGAATCTGGAAAAACGATTCTTAAAAATTTCCTATCAATCGCAGATACTTTTAACCGGAATCAACTCTAATGAAAACTATTTTAGATATAATTATTGAACGTAAAAAACAGGAAGTTATTCTCCTTAAGAAGAACAAATTTTCTAAGGTCAATAACAGCAGTCCTAAACGCCAATTTATTAATACTCTTAAAAAAGCACCATCACTTGCCATTATATCCGAAATCAAAAAAGCTTCTCCTTCTAAGGGAATTATATCTCTGAACTTTGACCCGATAAAGATAGCAGAATCTTATGTGAGAGGCGGAGCACATGCCATCTCAGTACTTACAGATGTGGACTTTTTTCAAGGCAGCATTGACTATCTTCAATCTGTTCGTGAAACTGTCACACTGCCTGTACTTCGTAAAGATTTTATTATCGATATAGTGCAGGTAGAAGAAACTGCGAAGATCGGTGCGGATGCGATGCTTCTCATTGCTGCCGCGCTGGACGATTCGCAATTGACTGATCTCTATCAGGCGGCACTTGACCTTTCAATCGATCCACTGATTGAGATTCACTCGACAGAAGAGCTTGAACGGGTAATGAAACTTGAACCACCTCTTATCGGAATCAATAATCGTAACCTTAATACTTTTATAACCGATATTAATCTTACAACAAATCTCATGAAACACATCCCTTCATCAGTAACCGTTGTATCTGAAAGCGGTATTGAAAATGGTAAGCAGGCCGAGCTTCTCAAATCTGCAGGTGTAAAGGCCCTTTTAGTGGGTGAAGCTCTCATAAAAAACGGGGCTCCGGAATCTCTTATCGAAGAATTGCGTTGTGAGGAAAAGTAAAAAATAATGACGGTCAGAATAAAATTTTGCGGAATTACCCGCTTTGAAGATGCTCGAATAGCGGCTAATCTTGGTGTGGATGCTCTTGGGTTTATCTTTTTTAAAAAAAGCCCTCGATACATTGATCCTCAAAGTGCAGCTCAAATAATAAAAAAATTGCCGCCTTTTGTTTCCAGGGTGGGCGTCTTTGTCAATGAAGACCTTTCCACTATATTAGAAATTGTAAAATTGACAAATATCGATACCGTTCAACTCCATGGATCTGAATCTCCTGAATTCTGCTCCCAAATTCCACTGCCTGTATTGAAATCCTTTTCAGTAAAATCTGATATGGACTTTTCAATTCTTGACAACTATTCATGTTCCGGTTTTCTTCTTGATACATGGAACAATGAAATGCATGGCGGATCTGGAAAGACATTTAACTGGTCAATAGCAAAAAGTCTTTGCAACCATTACGGGAATATCGTAATTGCCGGCGGCCTTGGTCCTTCAAATGTCGAAGAAGCGCTTGATACTCTTCACCCATACGGAGTTGATATCAACAGTGGCATTGAGATAATGCCTGGTGTAAAGAACCCGCACAAGATGAAAGATATTGTGAGAATCATCAGGAACTGGAAAGCAGTTTAGCTTAAAGTCATTTCTCAAAAAAAAGACCTGCAAATTAAGCCAATTTGCAGGTTTGCACGTCAATGCCTCTCGAGTATTAACAATGATAATTTGATGTCAATCTATCTTTTATTGCGTTTGCTCGTTTTCCTCTAAAACTTTTGGTTCATTATGCTCTACCTGCATTATTACAAGTCTATCATCAGGTCTTTGATTCATATAACTGAGTTTTATCCAATTTGAATTTTTTGCCAAATTGTGAATGCGTATCTCATCGATCATTCCTGTAAACCATCTTTTCAAATCAGCAGTCCCTTTTCCAATACAAACATTTTCAGAAAAATTCCTTATTTCTGAACCTGGAACAACAAAATATGTATTATTGACTAGAGTACCATCTACATACAATAGCTGCTCTGTTCTGTTCTGAACAGCTACGACAAATTTCCATTTTTTACTGATTGCTGGTGCTTCTGTGCATTTCCAGCCTCGGTTGTGAGCATATTCAAAGAATTGATATTTATTCTCAAAACTTAATTGTAATCCATACTGCTGATTGCCTTTAGAGATTATAGTCTGATAGGTATAATTCATACTATCGGAATAGACCCAGGCCGAAATAGTATAATACTCATATTGAGAGAAATTCAGTTTGCTATTTGATGAATTCGTAACAATCGCATAATTGGTTTTTCCATCAAATTTCTGTGCATCCCCAACAATTCCTTCAACTGTGGAAATTCGGGTATTCATAGAGTAACATTTGGCATTATAGTGGTTATTAGTAGCATCCATCAAACCCATATCGTCTGATGAATCCATGTGCCATACACCCTGAAAACCTGTAGCAGTATCAAATACATTTTCGCTGTTTTCCGTACTCGTCGCATTTGGATTTCCCCAAAGCATGAAAATATACTGAGAATCATTATGTCCAAGGATTGTATCCACTTTTACCCAAATGTCAGCCCGCTCTTTTTCATGATCCCAACATTCTATTTCAAAAGACAATGGTGTATTATCCTTTTTTATAAATCGAAGGTCTTTTCCATTGGCTTCGGCCTTTTTAAAATCAAAATTATTTTTTGTTAGCCGTATCAGGACCGGAAATTTATAGACATTTTCGGAAACATCTGCGCCAGTGGCTGAGGTATTTAAAATGATCTGTTTTGAATAATTCCAGGAACTTTTTAGCGGCAAACTAATCTTATCAACCACCGCTTTTTCCACCGGTGATACTTTCACATCAGTTATTATCTTCTGAATATATGTTGGCTGTGATGTAATAACGCGAATAGAATAATTTCCTGGCGCGAGACTATCGATATCGAAAATTCCTGAGGAATCAACTTTCTTTATAAGATCCAGTCCATATATCTGTACATAGACATCAGTTGACTCCGGTAGTTCCGAATAATCAACTGACCCGGTAATAGAGTTTAATTGATCAAGAAAAACGATTCCGCAATTCACCAGACTATCTTTTCTGATTTTACAATGGATAAGAGCTCCTTCTGATCTTCGGGAATCCTTTATCTCCAATACATACTCTCCTGAATCAAGACTTCCCAGTGAGATCTTTCCTTCAGGATCAGTAACGGTGTCGACCATCTCATTTTTCTTCTCAACTATTTTTGCTGTATCTCTTAAAAAATCTGCGGGTCTGATCTTTACCGTCGCAAAAGCTGCAGGTGATCCGTCCTGATAATGAACTGTTGCAGTCATTCCATTGGTTGTCTCTGATCCTGTTCCGGTACCACTCTCCATCGTTGACACAGAACAATAAAGTACCGGCAGCAGAATACTTATTAATAGTAAGGAGAATATCCAGCTTTTAAGCTGTTTCATGCTTTTTCTCCTGTTGCCTTGAAATTGGAAAAAACTGGAGATTAAGTTGATATACCTTATCTACATTTTGATCTTTTTCTACTGTATCAAATACCTGACTACGGAATTGTTTCAGTCCTTGACGAATCTTATCAAATCCCTCTTTGGAAAGACTTACTGTCAAAGTTGAAAAATCCCTTTCGTCTTTAGGAATTTTATCCAATGCTTCCCTCGCAAGTTGTAGTACTTCATCATGATAATTTCTAATAGCAATTGATTGCCACTCTTCTCCGGTAGTTAGAAATCTGGCGGTAAGGATATACTCCTGATTTTCATCCTTTCTTATTAATTCCAAGCCCTCAAGAAGCTCAACAGCCTTTTTTGCTTCCGATGGCTTAATTGGTGGATATACCATTTCAGCCAGTTCAGCATAGTCTCCATTGAATTTGTAAAAACCTAATATCTCCCTTATTGCAGAATAATACCATTTTTTGTAAAATTCATAATTTTTTTCTTCAACTTTTACCGGCGTTTTATTTGTGTATGGAAGTAGCTGTTCAAAGTAAGTGGTCATCTCTTCATTCGTTTTTGACTTGCAAAATAGAGTAAGTAACTCAAAATACTTTGCTTCTTTTTTTGATAACTTAAACAGTTCGACAAACTTAGGTACAGACTCTAAAGTAATATTTTTTTTCCCCTGAAATACTTTTACAAGGTAACCCGGATCAATACCTAATCGCTGACTCATATACCGGTAAGAAAAAAAGGTTTGAAGTGCTTTTTTCTCTTTATAATAATCCATAAGATACTTATGGTAATCAAAATAATCGAAAATATTAGGCATTGTCCTCTCTCCAACTATATTCTGCATTAAGCTTCATAATATGCAGAATAATAGATCTCTCATTTTTGGCAGACAAAAAATTCTGGTGATACTTCCTGGTTTTTACTCCTCACCATTCAAGCACGATATATCTCAACAAACTTTATGTGATTTTAATATAGGTGAATTTTCTCCTTTATCATAAACTTTTATACTCCTTTAAGCAAAAAACCTCAGTTTACGTTGACCCATTGGTCTACACTGTCAGCTGGTTTAATCACTGATATTTCAGCATAAGATATTATTAATTAATGACATATAAACTATGATTGCTACTATATCTCTTCTATAGTTATCAAAAAGTGCATAGTTTCAGGTCAACAACAAACCTTTCATCAAAAGGTTCATTAGTGATAGAAACTTTCACTAATTTGTTTGGAATAAAAAGAGATCATTAGAAATATTGCTGATAAAAATCCTGATTGGCCTTGATTTATAACTGCTAATCGATATAGGTTGTATACCGGATCGACTCAATCTGGTTCCCTATCCTGAAACTGATCCAGTTCATCGTTTTCAAGGTTGAGTTTAATTGATAGAAATTTAAGGAGATCTTTAAGTGCTATAATTCCAGCAAGTTTTCCCTGCTCATCAATCACCATTAGCCTGCTATTTCCAGTCCTGTTCATGACCGCGATAGCTTTAATAGCATCATCATTGATAGAAATTGTATTTTCATCGCAACTTTGCTGTGCATATTCGGAGATAGTATGTTTACTCCACTCCTCGCGAGGGATCTGCTTTATATCGCGAGTTGATATACAACTGAGTAAGCGTGAATCGTTAATTACCGGAAATAACTTGAAATGGTATTTATAGATATAGTCCTCTACAAGGGTGCTTATCGTGATACCGGATGTAACAGTAATCGGGTTTGGTTTCATGAAATGTCGGACACTTTCGCCTTCAAGCGCGTTACGTACTAGAACATTTTTATATGACATGCTTGCAGCGCTTCTTAAGAATAAGCCAATCATCGACCACCAGATACCACCGACAATGCTTCCTGAAAAAATAAAGAATATACCCACAAGAATTAATGCAAGACCGAAAGTCGACCCTACGTCTGAGGCGATCTTTGTAGCCCAGCGCAAATTTCCCTTCCACATCCATAAAGCTGACCTGAATACTCTTCCACCATCTAAAGGGAAAGCAGGGAGCAGATTAAAAGCCGCAAGGATTAGATTTATTGAACTCAGATAACCCGTGATAATAATGATTTCGATTGGCCAGGCGTATTTTTTTCCTATGAAAGAGAGTAACATAAAGAACAGGCCAATACCGATACTTGCGAGTGGTCCGGCAATAGCCATATATAATTCTGATTTAGGATTTTTGGGTTCCTCATTCATTTCAGCAACTCCGCCAAAAATAAAGAGGGTTATCCCTTTCATAGAAAGACCAAATCTTCGAGCCACTAAGGAGTGGCATAACTCATGAAATATTATTGATCCAAAAAGACCTATTGCTCCAACAGCACCCATCCACCAATATGTTAGCGTTGGTAACCCTTTATGGTATACAGGGAAAAGCCCCTGAGCAAGAGACCAGGTGATCAGCAAGGCGATTATTAACCAACTTATATCAACTCGTATTTCAAACCCCAGTAATTTGAAAAGTGTGACCCCTTTGCCGAACATCTATCCTCCCAATTATTCAACTTTAATTTATAGATAAAAGAAGGCAATCACCATACCACTTTCTCTTCAATATAGCTGCTTGAAATATCAATTGTATATTGACATAAAAAACATTCCTTTACCCTTTTCGTTTATTTAATTTATTGTTTCTTATTTTTGATTATAATGAATGACAAAAGTTTCCAAAACCCGCTCTAAGAACCCTTCGGCTATGAGCTTAGGTGAGCGGATAATTTCGAAAAATGCTTTTGTAAAACCCGATAATATGTTTAATATTATTGCTGAATACATATATGAAATCCTTATATTCTGTACTTTTTTTACTTCTTAGTGCTTTTTATTCTCCTTCTTTTTCTCAAGCGGATCAGTTCAGCTATGCGAAGAATTTACTCTCGGAAGCACGTGACAGAATTTACAATTTCGATAACGATGACCAGGCGATAGAAAGCCGTATCTATCTAAGCAGATCTATTTTTGATACACTTAAAACACCAAAGGATCGCCTTTTCTGGCTTGCTCAAGCGGAGTACTTCGAAGGACTCTACTATTCGAAAAAGAAAAACAAAAAGGAATCGGAATACCACCTTGTTAATTGCAATTCCATCTTGATAAAATGTCTGAAGCAGTGTGGTGAATTCAGTGAAGCGTATTCGCTTCTTGCAGATTCACATATGCATCTCATGCTCAGTAAGGGATTTACTTACCAGATCCTTAATGGCCAAAAACTTAAATCCTTTCCGGAAAAAGCGCTTCGGCTCGATTCTGCTAATACCAAAGCCTATCAATCTCTGGCAGTATACTGGATGAATGCCCCTGAAGCACTGGGCGGCGGAATTCAAAAAGCAATTAACCTTCTGAAAAGATTATCTAGTAAAGATAAAGGTGATATGTTTAATATCTATTATCTTCTGGGAAACGCTTATATGAAAATCCACGAATCTGTGCTTGCATCAAAATACCTTCAGCTCGCGCTTTCAATTTACCCTAAGAATAAATGGGCTGAGGAAGATCTGGAGACGGTAAAGTCGAGAAGTGTTGTTAAACAATAATTTCCATTTATTACCTTATTAAACCGTCGTAAAAAACATTCATGATTTTTTTATAATCATTTTTTTCACAATGCGAAGAATAAGAAATTAAATTTTTCTTTACATACAGGTTGGTGTAATTTATTTCTGGTAATAATTAGCAAAAGAGAACTCTGAATGAACATGAGTTTAGTTTTAACCTTTATGTTTGTATAAGCCTTGAAGAATATCTCCAAACAACCTTAGTTTTTGTCTTGACCTAAATCCATTTTTTTAAAAGACCTTATTTTTTAACCTTAGTGCATTATTAAAACCGTTATGAAAATTGAATATCAAAATTTATTTACCCATTTTGTTTTCACAACTCATAGACGTCAACCATTAATACCTGAAAAAAATCGGATTAGAATTGAAAAATTTATCACCGGAATTGTAAAGAATAACAGTTCCAGATTGTATACAATTTATGCTAATCCGGATCACATGCATTTTCTGATCTCACGGAATCCGTCTTTATCTGAAGAATATTTAGCGACCACAATTGCTCAAAGCTCTGAGAATTTTATTAATGAGAATAGCCTGAGTGATTTTTATTTTAGGTGGCAACCAGTCAGCTTCTGCTTTCTCTGTATCGAAATCTGATGTCGATAGGATATGTAAGTATATTTTGAATCAACCAGAGCACCATAAAAAGGTAACATCTCGTGAGGAATATGAACTATTTATAAAACATTATCAGGACACATTGATCAGAGGTGATAAAAAAATAAGGTAATAAGGTTTATTTTTTTTGTTTTATCGTGCTATCAAGGTTGGAACTGTAACCGTTCCTGTAAAAAAAAATGATATACTCGGTTATTCTTGAGTAGGATAAAATAAGGTTAGATATGAAATTGAACGAAAAACGGAATTTTATTCATATTTTTTCTGGTATCGATATGAATTGCCGATGATCTGAAGATTTTTCCAACCAACCTTAGTTTTTGTTTTTTAACTTTAATAAACAATGTCACGTCAATAAATAACCTTATTACCTTATCATACGTTATCAGGACACACTGATTATAGATGACAATTCGGTATTAAGGTAATAAGGTCTGTTTTTTACCATAGCGTTATATTCTCATCCGTTATTTAACACAAAAAAAACCTGATGCGCTATTTCTTTCATAAGTTAACGATGTAATACGGAACAAATAAATTCCTGATACCATTGGTGTTGCAAGATTTACTGTTACTGCTTCAGCGGCACTTTTGTTTACCTGATAGTTTTTAACCACCGAGCCATTCAACGCAAATATCTGAAGCGTGGCTGGGCCGGAGTGATAAAAATTAGTGATCCTTAACGATGTACGATTGATCGGGGTTATAGTGCATGGTATTGTGTTCTTTGATTGTGTCAATGTTGACTTTATTGAACTAGAATTTATCTCCCATAACAGAGTTGACATATCCATCGATCCCGTCAACACCGATTCGCCATTAGGTGAAAAGGAAACAGATTGTACATAATCGGTGTGTCCTGAAAATGTCTGCTTGCAAACACCGGATTGTACATCAAATAGTTTTGCGGTCTTGTCCCATGATCCTGTCAGCACCATTTTACCATCAGGCGAAAAGGCAACAGAGGTAATATTACTGGTGTGACCTTCAAATGTCTTCAGGCAAGCATAGGTGACAGCGTCCCATAGTTTTGCTGTTTTATCACCTGATCCTGTCAGTATTTTTGTACCATCGGGTGAAAAGGAAACACCATATACACCTTCAGTATGCCCTTCGAACGTATGTAATCGAGCTCCGGATGCCACATCCCAAAGTTCTGCTATTGTGTAAGTCAAAAATGATCCACTGATAATTTTAGTTCCATCTGGAGAAATCGCCGCACAGGAACTATAAATGGGTTTATCTCTTTCAAAAGTTTTGATAAGTGTACCCGTCTTTGTATCCCATATTTGTAGCTTATAGTTCGCTGTCAAGATAGTTGCGTTATCAGGAAAAAAAACAGCAGTAACCGCCTCGTTCGATTGAGTATTGAATGTCATAAGACACGTATCGTCGGCTGTATTCCACAGTTTTGCAGTTCCATCATTACAGCCTGTCAAAATCATTTTCCCATCACTGGAAAAATCGACAGAATGGATATGATCTGTATGGCCCTCAAATATTTTCAGGCAAGTTGAAGTCGCTTTATTCCACAATCTGACCTTGTTATCCGCTGACCCAACTAGAATCGATTGTCCATCAGGAGAAATATCTGTGCAGACAATGGATGAGTTATGTCCCGCGAAAGTTTTTATGCAGGCACCTGAATTGATATTCCACAGTTTTATTGTGTGGTCACCATTTCCGAGCAGATTAACATCTATGTCCCCCGAACCGGTCAAGATAGTTGTACCATCAGGAGAAAAGGCAACTGAGGTGACCATTGCCGAATGCCCCTGGAAGGTTTTTATGCAGTTACCATTAGAGAGATCCCATAATTTTGCGGTCTTGTCTTTTGAGCCGGTTAAAACCTTCTTTCCATCAGGAGAAAAAGCCACTGACGTAACACCATCTTTGTGCCCTTCGATAATGCCATATATTTGAAAATTATCATCTGGATCTTCAGCGACAGTTCTCCAAACAACAGCGGTGCTATCATCTGACCCGGTTATAAACAGTTTGCCATCTGGCGAAAAAGCAACTGATGTTATTGCAAAGGAATGTAAACGAAAGGTTTTTATTGTATCCCCTGTAGACGTATTCCATAATTTTGCTTTGTTTCCTGCTCCTGTCAAAACCATTTGTTGATCAGGGGAAAAAACCGCAGAGACCGGTGTATATGATTGATCAGGAAATGTTCTTAAACAGCTGCCTGTTTTAATATCCCACAACTTTGTGCTTTCGTCCTGAGAGCCTGTCAAAACCTTTGCGCCATCAGATGAAAAAGCGACAGAATTGATAAAATGAGTATGGCCTTCGAAAACTTTCAAACATTCACCAGAGGAGATATCCCACAATTTCGCAGTTTTGTCGTTATAAGCTCCACCTGAAATAATCTTTGTGCCATCCGGTGAAAAAGCTACCGATTTAACCGCCGCTCCATGTCCGGTTACTATCTTGATCACCTTTCCAGTTGCAATATCCCATAACCGTATTTTACCATCTGAAGAGCCGGTGATGAATGTTTTACCATCAGGTGAAAATGGAACATTTGAAGTCAGTTTTCCGTATTCATACGATTTTATGGGAACGGTTGATATGTCCTCTGCTGAGGATATAAAAAAGTTTGCTAAAATAATTGAAAATATTCCGATCAATAAATTTTTATTCATAATACATCTCCATTTTTTCCCATCTGTTGTATGTGTGACCTGTCCAGTATAGATGAAACTAATCTTGTACTTGTATTCGTTTATTCTCGATCATGCCTTTTCAATTAATATCCGATCAGAACATAATAAAACACATTTACTTCTCACAGTCAGGAACGATTAATATATGTTAATCAGGCAGACAAATGCAAATCGGATCAGGCTCGGTACAAATATATCTTTGAGTAAAGAGACATGAATGTTCTAACAGCAGATTTCACAGCTCGGACACGGTATGATTTTTCGTCCGTCCTTTTCTAAAATCCCTCGGTTTGATCAATAAAGGGCATATATATAGATGCCTGTATTAGTTTGTGGGCATATTTGTACCTTAAAATCTCACGTATATTTTTCACAGCAGTCCTTTCTCGAACACGTTCTTTACATACCTCCTCTGTCCCTTATGATTTCCGATATACTGGCAAAAAATGGAATCGGGTTTGCTTTTTTCTAAATACAATTTCCAAATGATCATTATTCGTAGTTTCAATCATAAACTTTTCTTATAAACAAATCAAATGAAAATGAAAGAAATACTCCTATTGATCAGTTAATTTTTTTTATTCCTCTTGCTTTAAATCATCACCCTTTTTGATGGAGGCTATTATGAGAAACTTAACATCTACAAACATTCTACTTTGTTTTTTATGTTTGATTTTTATTTCTTCCTGTGCTGAATTCAAAAATCTGTTCAAAACACCTGAGCAGAATCCGCCTATTATTGTAAGTGATAAGGTTAAAGCATTCTCCCTGATCACCTATTACCTTGATTCACATAATTTCGATATTGAAGATTTAAATTTCGGATCAGGGGTTGTAAAAACATCTTTTCTCTCTGATAATAGCGGTATTATTGGATTTAATTCTGTAAGAGCTAAGGCACTCTTTTCTTATTCTGAAACAAACGAATTGAATCTCTCTTTTGTAAAAGTTCAAATGGAGAAAACTCAGATTATAGATTCCGAAACCGTTTACTCCTGGGAAGATACCGACCTTTTCACCAATGATTACATTATCGCTCGCAACAGAATTCTCAATCAATTGGATTCTCTGCAGTCGGATTCTACTCTTCTCAAGACCTGTATGGATAATTTTTTAGGCCAATTTAAATACAACTACGTTCTTTTGAAAAGTTTAACTGAGGTAGGGAGATCTGTATTTATACAAGAGCATTTGATCAATCGTAATTATAAATGGTCTCTTCCATTAGTTGACTTTCGTTTTAATGAGGATCCACAAATTAACAAAAAATACGTTGCTCTTTTTCGCTATGACATAACTGGAAAAGGTAAATTCAATAGACTCTTCAGCCATAAAATTTTCATAAAAGCTTATACAGATAGTGATTCTTTGTCTTATAATGCTAAGCATCAGATCGTTAATTATGAAGGTGTATTATTTAATGCTGATCAAACATTTTCAGGTGATAATTATCATTTTGATTTTTATGGAAATGATTCTTTGAAAGATGGTTCTGATGTTTATTAATATTGATAAATTGAGATGAGTTTATATTAAATGTTTAAAATAGAGTTTACAGTGAGATAATCAACAATACTAATTAAGGTGAGGAAATAATTCCCAATCGAAGCAGCGGGAACTGTTCTGCATTTACTGACATCGGAGTGTCAGATTTATTATAAATCCGTATAGGCAAGCAACCTGAATTAATCGACTCTAAAGCAATAATTTTTCAGCAACTTCACAACTGCAGCAGCAGACAGATCTATTAATCGGTTTTCCATATTGAATACTCCTCAGAAATTATTTCTTTCTAAAAGCCCCCTGAGAAAATTTCCTGTTTTAATAGAAAAAATGGGTTTTATAGCATTTATTATTGATGGGAAGGAAATTTTAGTGTGTGATGAAGATTATATATTCAGCGGGAATAGTGATCTAGCTGTCGGGAAGGATAATCTAGTTAGCGGGAATAGTTATCTAGCTATCGGGAATAGTTATCTAGCTGGTGGGAATAGTTGTCTAGTTAGTGGGAATAATTGTCTAGCTGGTGGGAATAGCTATCTAGGTGACAATATGGTCCGGAATAAAAAATTAAATACCCGACCCTGAAATATGGTCCCGAGCCCTACGTGACATGAAAATCCCCGAAGCAAGATTGATACATTTCGGGAAAAACCGGGCAACAAAATAATTTGGAGGGTTATGAGTTTTAAAACGGTAGAGTAGATGCGGGATTTAGTCGCCACGCGCCTCATCGAACCGTACGTGCGGATTTCCCGCATACGGCTCACCCATAGACTTCACTAAAGGCACACGCAAAGAGTCACTTTTACTTTTACAGTCGTATCAAACCCGGTTTCTTAAGGTACTCGTAATAGCTCATCCCTTTCGGGGGCCTCATTGGCCGCTGACTCCGATGATTAAGATGGATAATTAACCGGCATTGAATGTACCAGTTTATGAGCCGGGATTTTCCTTAATTAATACAATACTTGCTTGAGATTTGGTCTTAGGCGGGCTGAAGCCGCGCCTCTCGGGAACTACACCTCAAAAACGCCCTCTCTTCCTCCCTATTCCAATCCGTATCTTACAAACTCCCTTTTTCCCGGAATCTCCGAATTAACATTTATCCACATGTCTTCTCTAAAAACCTCATACTTCTCAAACTTGCAAGGAAGTCCTTTGGCAGTTAAGAGATCCGCTCTATCCATCAATTGGAAATGAAGATGAGGTGCAGTTGAATTCCCTGAGTGGCCGACATCCGCGATATGTTGACAAGCTTTGATTTCATCACCTTTTGTAACTTTTATTGAGCCGGTTTTTGCGTGAGCTATCAGGCAATAAATTTCAGTATCTTTCTTTTTAAGGATAATATGATTGCCTGTAATCGATCTTAAATCGCCGGATTTAATCGGATTTGAAAAGAAAGCATTTTTCAATACTACAAAAAGATCTAAAACCAGATGTGGCCGTACCCTTTCCGGCCACCCATCATTGGATGATATGACAATTGCATCAAAAGGGGAATAGATCGGTTGAGACCATCCATAGCAATCGTTAAGTTTTACACCGAATAGTAAGTAGTAAAGAAGAGATTGTCGGTAAAATTTAAAACCTTTCTTTTTGCTATCTATTCGCAGAAAATCAAATGCATATTTTTGCCCGAACATCTCAATTCCATGACTAGGAATCTTTTCTTTTGGCGTTTGTACAGCGACCCATTCACCTCGTAATGGAAACTCAACTGAAATGGCAGTATCTTCCATTTTTCTCCCTTTCTCTAACATCTGTTGTGTGTCATTTGCAATTACCTGCTGTTTGATAAACCAGAACACAAATATACATATCAGAAAGAAACATAAGAATCGGTAACTGCCATTACTCCTTGCTTAATTGCACATCGCGTTTTTCTTAACTCTGCGTCCTTTGCGTCCTTTGCGTTTTAATATTCATATATCTGAAAACAAGAACATTTTTAACGCGCATGCCATCATGAATGAAATGATGTTTTTCATTATAAACGCAAAGCGTTTACCCTCTGCGCACATAACAAATTATGATAAATTCTGATTTTTATCATAGCAGTTTTGAATTTAAAGATACAAAGAAAAATTTAGCGCAAAGCTCACAGGATACACAGAGTCATCAATGTTTTTCTTTTATAATCCTTCTTAACTCTGCGCCCCTTTGCGTCCTTTGCGTTTTAAACTCCCATATCTAAATAAACAAAGGATAATTTAAACACAGAGCTCGCGGTGGACACAGAGTTATGAACGCTTTGCTTTTGTATTTCCACTTAACTCTAAGCCCTTTGTGTTTAATCTCTTCTCCTCCCTTTTCCTGCACACAATCTTCCAAAACTCAATCGCGGGATGTCCACCTGAAGATTCCTCTACTAATGTGAACTCTTCCAATCCGAATGGGCCAAACTCCTCGCTGATAGTTTCTTCATCGTAAAAGAATAGCTCTACACCATCTTTGGTTCTATAAAGGTCTTTATCTAATTTCTCGCCTACGCCATACGAGCCGGCACGCTTGGTTATCGCTGTAAAGACCATCAAACCTCCGCTCTTTAGTTGCCCATTACAGTTTGTCAGAAATTGTTTTCTTTTGTCGTATCGCAACAGATGAATCAGCGCATGACAGAAAATTCCCTCATAGGTCTCCTGATCAAAAGGCATCTCCCCGACCGATCCGTGATAGATTTTGATTTCATTACCTAACTGATTGTGAGCAAGTTGTATAGCTGTCTCTGAAATTTCAATACCGGTAACTTCAAATCCGTTTTCAAGAAATGGTTTCGCGTTTCTTCCATAACCAAAGCCTGGTATCAGTATTTTTTTAAATCCAAGATCTTTGAAATTTTTACAGGTCTCAACCGCCGATCTGGTTGGCTGTTCTCCCCACATGAGCTGCTTGTCTTTAAACGCATTTTCCCAGAATTCATCCATTGTTTATAATTTCCTTTTTCAGTATGAAATCATCGGTGAGTTTGTATCATAAAAATGATTTTTGGCAGGCTGAAGCCGCGCCTCTGGAAGAGAGAAACGCCCAATGAACCAGGCTGCAAAAGTTCGATATTCGAAATTCACGATTCGTTATTCGTTATTCGTCATTATTAATTCTCATGTACACATTTTTGGTTTGCATGGCAGGAAACAAATAAAATATCGAATCTTGAATAACAAATCTTGAATTTCGAAGTGAAATACAAATCCGCTTAATGCATCCTGTTTACCCTCCGCAATGCTTTGGAGGACGGTCCATCCTTCGCAATGCTTTGGAGGACGAGTCCACCCTCCGCAAAGGTCTGCTTTAGATGACGGGAACTCCCCGTCGAAGAATCCGTTCCGCTCACGTGGCGCAGCTTCAGCCCACCGATATCGTCCTGCATCTACTTCTTAATTTTCCTCCTTCACATTTCACACTTTTCTGTCTATCAGCCGGATAGTCCTATCAATTGCTATAACTATACTATATTCTTGCCATCCTATTTATTTAAAGCTATCTGTACTTTCCAAAGCAGATAACTATAAACACGGAACACCTCAATACTATGAACATCCTTTTTATATGTGACCAGAATGTAAATAGAAGCAAAACAGCCGAATTTATCTATTCCGGCAAACTCGATTTGAATGTAAGATCCGCCGGTATATATGAAAGCGCTTTGCATACTGTTAATACTGATGATATAAAATGGGCACACACCATAGTCGTTTTTGAACAGCGCCAAATGAACCTGTTGAAGAGGTCTTTTTCTGATCTACTGAAAAGCAAAGAAATCATAAATCTGGAAATTGAGGATCTGTACTTCTATATGGATGAGGAACTGATTTATCTAATCAAAAAGAAAATGATAGAGAATGGGTTGAATTATTAAATTTGCAGAAGGTAAACCCCCCCTTACAAAAAGGAGGGTCTTTCATTATGATGAAAAACAGCTACTTTTTAGTAAATGGCTTTCCGTTTTTATCGCATGAGTAAAAAGAGTTCCATTCGCCATCAACTGGCAGTTTTTTACCTTCTGTCCAATCCGACCAGGCGCAGGTCGGTTTACAGCAATCCTGCATGGTAGTCGTATGATATCCGGTTCTGAAGGTACCGTTAGCTTTCGCATCAGAGGGGTTCTGTACTTTCGGAAGTGGCAGCGGTAAATTGTCTTCTTTCAAGCGAAGCCCGGTGACTCTGGTAAGATTTAAAGGACAGCGGACCCGCTTTACCATTACTTTCCAGTTCTGGTGATAGAGAGATTCAAGTTTATTGCACTCAATACAAGATCGTCTGGTATCCTCGGTAATCTGTGGTGAAGCATTGACTAATGCCTGGTTGCACATTTCTTTGATCTTCTGTTGACAAGCTTCAGACAGAACCCCATCGATAGTAGGCGGCCACCCCTTAATGCATTCATCAGCGTACCTTAGGAATGAAATACCACCACTGCCCGGATTCTGAAAGGGAAATTTGTCATAGATGAATTCATTAAATTTGGTAGTATTACTGAAATTAGGATCATCATAACAGGAGTTAAAAGCACCATACCCGCCCGCGCCCATGAACACATCAAAACCTGTAGGTCCACTTGCGGCAGTATTAAAGCTTTGTACAACCAGAGATCTCGGATAAGGTAAATCAGGAGGCTGTGGCGAACTTGGTTCAGGAGTTTCATAAATGATCTGATAGCAATTTCCGCAACTGCTTTCCCCATCATCCACACCACCGATATCAGGATCGTGACCTACTACCCCGTAGTTGAACGGCACCTTGCCGTCACTATCCCAGCCATAAAGTGCAGCGTCATCCTTGGCAGCCGCAAGCATCTCGGTGCTGAAAAGCATAAATCTTGGGCAAATGAATGTTTTAGGAAGATCTGCTTTACTTGGATCCTCCGGTGGACTGCATGAATTAGCCACTCTGCAATTTCCACCACAGGCGGAATTCGGGTCCCCCGGTATGCAGTTTTTTACATAGAACTGGTTATAGCAGGGGTCAGGTGGATTTAGATGATAAGCGGGGGTATATGCTTTTAATGTAATCGTCAGTGGTCCATCTTCATAAGAGCCGATAGCAACCGATGCTGATTCATATCCTTCTTTGGAAACTTTTACTGTATCAATTACAACCGTTCTTTTCTCAAGTTTTGCACTTGTGGAAGATGTTTGTTTATTCAGTGTTGAAAATGTGGAGGAGACGCCAAATTTATTTGAAGCCATCATTTTGAAATAGGTAGTTTCATCTCCAATTTGTAGTTGAAGCATATAAAAGCTTTGAGAAAGCGATTTCTCAACCGGATTCAGGCTGTAAAATCCAGGGGTAAGCTGGCGGTCGAGAGCACTATACAGAAGTCTGCCGCTTAATGAATAAACATTAGCTTTCACTCGCTTATTCCTATCATTAACAATAAAGTAAAGTGTATTGCCTTTGAGAACTGGTACTGGGAGCACCATTTTTCTGATCGATGGTTCAATAGCGGCGGTTATCTTGATACTCCAGGATCCATCATCTTCTGATGTGTCCGATAGACCAGCATTGGTAAGTCGAACTAAAGCGCCTTTGATACCGACGCCTTTTTCATCAATAACCTTACCGCTTAATGATTGAGCGTTGGATAGAAAAAGTGTGCCCGATACAACTAAGAGTACACACAATACACCGGCATTCTTTCTGAGATTTGATTTCATGGTAAACTGTCCTGTTTTGAGTTTTGGCAAATCCTACCAGCATTATTCAATAGGAAAAGGCCACCTTTAATTTCAACTAAGTATAAATAGCTGGCAGTGGTAAAGCAAGGAGAAGGTGGAGTGTACTGTTAATAAAGGAAATCGCTATCATAATGCAGCTCCCAAGGTATAGACCATATTTTAATCATCATTGATAACTATCGTATTCCTATTCTGTTTCTCTCTTGTAATTTGCAATCCGGTTTACATATTTTTGACTTTCACATAAAATAAGCAGTGAACAAAAGTTGTTGAGTTTTAATATTTTTGTATCGGATAGATATATACAGTTTCTGATGGTTAAATAAAATACCAATGGAGAATAACATGATAAGGTTATTAAGAGACAAAGATTATGACGCCTGGTTACTTTTAGCCAAAGAAGTTGAACCATTATTTGGGCCCATGGTGCTTTTGGAGGAATTTCAAAAAGGAATTAAATATTGTATAAAGAATCAAGACGCCTATTGTATAGAAATTGAAACCAGTTCCATAAGAGGCTATAATAAAACTGGTTCAATTGGAGGCTATAATGAAACTGGTTCAATTGGAGGCTATAATGAAACCGGTTCCATTGAAAGCTATAATAATGCTGGTTCCATTGGAGGCTATAATAATGCTGGTTCCATTGGAGGCTATAATAATGCTGGTTCCATTGAAAGCTATAATAAAACCGGTTCAATTGAAAATAAAGAAATAACTGGTATCATTGCCGGCATTATTGCTTTGGATCGGGTAATGAATGAAATTGTATGGTTAGCAGTAGGAAAGCATTACCGGGGACATCAATATGGAAATCAACTTGTAAAAAAAGCAATTGATGAATTGCAGAAAAATGGACCGATATTCGTTCGTACATTTGCATCGGGGATCAGGGAAGGACAGAGCGCCAGAAAAATATACGAAAAGTTTGGATTTACGGATTATAAGACTGAGGATAAAAATCCTGCTGGATTTGAAACAGTAGTAATGATAAGGGAATAATAACAAAATGTAGTATGCAGTCTTTTGCTTGCGAAAAGTAAAGAACCAAATTCATATTTCAATACATATCACAGTTCCAGGAATTGTATGTAGAGTTTTTCGCAGCAGATTCAGATTGCGACATCCGGGATATTGTATTGCAATGATTACTTGAAAAAACAGGATTTATAAGTAAATATTCATTAATAAAATTTATAATTGAACGCAATTAAAGTTTTTATATGTAATATTCATGTATCGGCAAGCTCACACGAGCAGCATTTTTTGAAGATTTCATATTATTATCCCGTTCACTTAGCCTGTCAAGGTGTGATTTTTACCTTTAGAGCGAGTTATTGATAAATAATATAAAAAGGATTTTAGAAATGAAAAGAATCTGTGTCTTTTGCGGCTCAAGCCCGGGAGCAAAACAAGAGTATGCCGAAGCTGCTAAATCACTGGGTATTTTACTTGCACAGCGAAATATCACACTTGTCTATGGTGGCGCAAAGATCGGTTTAATGGGTCAAGTAGCAAAAGCATGTCTTGAAGGTGGGGGAAAGGTTATCGGTGTCATTCCCAAACATCTGGTTGATATGGAAGTGTCTTTTGAGGAAGTTTCGGAGCTGCACATTGTAAATTCCATGCATGAGCGGAAAAATAAAATGGCAGAATTTTCTGATGGATTTATCGCATTACCAGGAGGAATCGGTACAATAGAAGAGTTCTTTGAAATTGTAACATGGGCACAGTTGGGATTACATAAAAAACCCTGTGGGATGCTTAACACCTGCCACTATTATGATCAGTTGCTGAATTTTCTGAATCATTCTGTTGAACAGGAATTTTTTGCAAATGAACATAGGGAAATGATTCAAATAGATGAGAATCCTTATGAATTGATTAAAAAACTTGAAACATACATTCCTCCTGAAGTAAATAAAACCAAACGGGCGTTGGAGATGACTGATAATATGTCGAATGTTAAATGAATACAGGTGGAACTTACACCACAGCAGAGGAATAGTCTACTGCATCAAAATGTCAATCGCAAATTCCAATGGCTCATCTATGGCATTTTCTATTGAATGTAGTTTATCCTGAACATAAAAGTCCGGAGGTATTCCGGTACCTTCAATATAATTGCCTTTAGAATCAGTAAACAATTCACCATTTGGTTTATAAATCACTTGTGCCCCGATTCTATAATGCCATCCATTTGGCAATATTCTGTCGACAACTGCTGAGAATGCTCCTACAGAAGTATCACCAACGGTAATTGTATTTGGTTGTGATTTCAGGCCAAGGATAAAATGCTCAGAAGAACTTCCGGTAAAACTATTCATTAGTATAACTAATGGTTTATTTTTTATACTTTCCGAATTTGGTTCTGTATAGTGATCAAAAAAAGGAGTAAAATCTTTATGTGAAGGTCCATTCCTGAATTTTGATTTCAAAAACAGTTTACGTTCTGTTGAAAAAAGATTCATTGTTTTGACAAAAGGTTCGGTACTTCCTCCACCATTGAAACGCAGGTCAATTATTATTGATTCAACATTGATAAAAGATTTAACAACTCTCCTGATGTATTCCATAGGAAAACTTTCATTACCAAAAGTAGGTATTAGAACATATCCGATCTGGTGAGAATTTTCTATTATTATTCCAGAAAAAAATAACCAACCATTGATGACCTCAGCCTGATAGTCACTTCTTATATATTTTGTTCGAATAAGTCTTTGCATTTTAATGACACATTCAGGATCCCATGTTGTATAGTCTGAAAAGAAAGATCTATCTCTTTTATGTGAAGATCTGAAAGTTCCAAAGTCATTGCAGTAAAGTGAAGCATGCCCATCATTTAATTCATTAAGCAGTCCTGAAAGGGCTGAGAAAAGTTCCTTGTTTGATGATGACTTTGACAAGTGGGCACCATAAAAATGATAAAGAGAATCCCAATTGATATGTTTAGCTTCCATAGCTCCGTAATACCTGTCAAATTCCGACCAGAAAGCATTATAATTGCCAGGAACATCATTTTCAAATTCTTCCGGAAGAATAAAATTTCCACACTCTATGAAAAAAGATGCAATTACCAATACAAATATTCTTATAAATTTGATTCTGATCATAATTTAAAACTTGACACTCATGCCAATAGTATAGTGGTTTGTAACAGATCGTAATGATCGTGGATACTTACTATTCAAATAAGAAAATGCGTATGCAACATCAATACCTATATTTTTGTTAATTGCATACTCATATCCTAAATCAAAATTGATCAAAAAAATTCGGTTCACAGACTCAAGCCTGAGGTGATCAAAAAAATACTCTTTTTCATCAATATATTCGTGATCTTGATGTAACGCGGTATAATAGCTATATCGATAATCCAGCACTAAAACCGGGATGTGTAGCCCGGCTTCGACAAGACTTTTCTTTCTTTTAAATTGATAGCAAAGACCTGGAGCGATTCCACTCATTATCAATTCAGATATTAAAAAATAATCATCTGTTATATTAAGAGAATTTATCAAACCAACCGACCAAAAGAAATGTGAATGTTCTTTATTTAAAAGACCAAGTTGGTGATGATAGAAATAATCTAATTTTACAAAATGTGTTTGAAACTTACTGTACCGGTTTGCAATATCTGAACCATTTTGTATAGTACTAACATTTCCAGGGCTTCTGTAAATACCAGAGTAATAGAATGATAATTGATGGCGAACTTTCTCCATTTGGAATACACTTTTAATACCATACAATGGACCATTACCGCTGAAAAGCAGACTTGAATAGAGCTCATCAATGGAACTTAAAAAAAAGATTCCTGAGAACAATTGAATATTCGTTCTATTCCCAGTAATTGAATCTTTATTAACATCAGAAAAAGCAGCATTCGCTGTAAGTGTAGCAAGTAGAACAATTAAAATCGAGCTCTTCTTAAAGTTCATAAATAATGCATCTACCACTATCAATATGAGTTTATTAATGATAAAAACTTGTGGTCATTTGTTTTTCGTAAATCAAATAATTAATATAATTACAGGTACACCGATAGTTTTGAAATACATTTTCTAAATCGCAAAACTCCAGGCTTAATTAAAAATCAAATTAAACTTTTTATCAGAAATCGAGAATTACAGAATATCCTCGACAATTTCCACTGCCCGTTTTACCAGATTAGGACATACTGTTTTGAAAACACCTGAATCTCTGGCCTGATCATGTTCCTCTTGCTTACTGATATCAAATTTCAGGATATCTTTGCATCTGACCGATCCGAATTCGGCTTTGAAAGAATCGGCGAATTTCTGAACCAGCTGATAAGTCTTTTCTTTAGATTCGTTATCACCAGCTTTACATTTTCCATACTTTAGGCCAATCAGCATTAGTGCACCTGTTACTGCACCACAAGTTTCACCAATGCGACCCATTCCTCCTCCAAATGCACAGGATAATTTTAAAGCAGTTGTTTTATCTAATCCCAATGATTCACAATAAGTGCTAAGGACAGCCTGTGAACAGTTGAAACCCTGATTAAAACAAAGATTTGCTTCAGAAGATTTACTCATAATAAGACCTCTTGATAGAATTTTGATAATTTGGACGATGTACCAAAATAAATTAAGGACAAGGTAAGCGGAAAAATTGCTGATTAATACAAAAACGGATGCAATGTTGAAAAGATAAGGTGTTTAATGCGAGAAAAATGTTCATTGCTAAACAGTATGCGAATACATAAATTAACAATAAGTTAATTGCATTCGAGACATAGTTCTACATGACCTTCGTTAATTATAAACTTATTTGCACTATAATCGCATTAAATCAGGATTTATAATGAACAATTCAAAGTTTATCGATGGCAGCATTATCAACCAGGAAATCAAAGATCTTAAAATACTGTTTAAAAAAGAGAATACATTCAAAGAGGGGATAAATAGATTTTTGCAATTGCATTCACAATTTTACAAAGCTCAAATGAGCGGAAGGAAAGATCCAACTTCCGAAGATCTATTATGGGCTGATTTAAATGAAATTATCTTGAGAAAAGCCGTGAACGAAAAGGGGAGGACTATCATATATGGTCTATGGCACGCATCACGAATCGAAGATATTACTATGAATATGCTTGTCATGAAAGGCGACCAGATTTACGATAAAAAATTCAAAAAGGAAATTAATGCTGGGATTGACCACACAGGGAATTCTTTATCAGCTAATGATATTTTGGAAATGAGTTCACGGGTTAATATCAAAGCTTTGGAACGGTACAGGCTGGAAGTTGGAATAAAATCCCGGGAAATAATAAAGTCACTGCATTTTACAGATTTAAAACGCAAAGTCAGCAAAGAAGATATTGAAAGAGTGCGCAGCGCTGGAGCAGTCGATGACGTTCCAAGTGCTAACTGGCTTCTGACTTTTTGGGGCAACAAAACTGTTGAAGGAATTCTATTTATGCCCGCAAGCAGACATCAGGTAATTCATCTGAAAGAAAATTATCGGGCAAAAATAAAAGGAATGAAAACAGTTTAATCTTTCATAACGCATCTTCTGAAAGTAAACGTCTGATTATTATCTGTTTTTACCATGATCAAGTAACTCCCGGGATTCAGTAGTGTATTGATATTACCATCTAATAAAAATTTACCGGGGACTATATTAAACTTTTTTGCCAACTTCCCATCAAACGTAAATACTGATATTACCGCTTGATCGATATTCTCAAATGAGTAGTGCAATATATTGCCTGAGGTAAATCCAAGATCAGCCTTTATCCGGTTTCCTGATACAACTTGATTTTGAGAAGATTTCCGGGCAATACCGACTTCATTGCCAAACAGTTTTGATAATTTTGGATATATATCAATCCGGCTGTTTGTTTCTCGTCTGTTGTTAACCCAATCAAATAGAGCTTCATCCCAGTCTGCAGGTTCCCAGACAAATGTTCCAATACCTTTTCTATTGGGAAGATTATAGATTATCTTATTCACCGTATCATGATTATCCGCATATTCAGCAATTGCAATTTTAACGGAATGGTTATTGGCAATTTCTTTCACCTTTGTCTGTAAATCACCAGGGGTACCGTGCCATTCTGAATAATATGAAAGCCCGAATACATCAACGCGATTTACACCTGCATTCATGAGATTTTTAAGCCAGCTGCTCGGTGATTCTTTTGATATTGAGTGGATCATTATTTTAATATTTTTATCTACATCCTTCACTCCGTCAATTCCTGCATTAATAAGTGCGGCAAAGTTGGACATATTGCTCAGTTTTCCATCAGGCCATATCATACCACCATAAATTTCATTTCCCACCTGTACCATATCGGGCAGCGTTCCATCTGCTTTGAATTGCTCAAGCGTTTCTTTTGTATAGGACCGTACTTTAGCTTTCAAATCATTGAATGAAAGCCCCTGCCAGGATTGCGGTTTGTACTGTTTAGCAGGATCAGCCCAGGTGTCACTATAATGAAAATCAAGGAGAAATTTGAAACCAGCCTTCTTTATCCTTTTGGCCATTATTCGCGTATTTACAAGATTACAAAATCCTTTTGCGGAATAGGGTGATTCTGATTCATTAGGAATCACTGCTGTTGGATCAACAAAGAGTCGCAAACGTATGTAATTGAATTTGTGATCTTTAAGGATTTCTAATATGTCTTTAACCGTACTGTTATCAGCGTATTGAACTCCATAGGATTCTCGATCCTGTATCCAGGAGATATCAGCACCAAGTATGAATGGCTCCGTTTGAGCGCTGGTTTGAGCTATTATGCAAAAGCAAATTATCCAGGCAAAACGTGTGAATTTTTTTAACATGCTATACCTCTTTTATCCTGCAGCGATATTATTCTTCATAGTAATCACTTATAAATTATCTCTTTTCAGAATATTTGTTGTAGATTTTTATAGAAAAGATTGTAGTTATGATGATCAGACAGTCCGCTTACAACTGAAAGCGCACTATTTCATTTTATGTATTTAGAAGTATTATGAGTAAAAATTTGATAGTAGCAGATAAACTATTTAATTAATTCTCTACATTAGCCAATCACATGACAAATTCCCAGCGAAAATTTCTGGATTGCGTTTTTCAGATTCTGTTGATTCAAATATCAGGCAGGTCAATTTTTTAAATCTGTTTAGTTGAAAACTTTTTCAAAATGTTTTTGTTTGGAAGAATAGATCCTGCTCTCATGAAAACGCTGCAAGCTTCATACAACATCTGTATTTACAAGGCTTTATCGCATTGCAAACTTCACTTTTCACCCTTCACCCTTCCTCTTCAACAGCGCCTTCTTCATGTATTCAGCTACTTCATCGAGCAATTTTTTATTTGCATTTTGCATCCCATTAAAGATAATCCATAGATATGGATCTTTATCATACCATCGACGCCGAAGGGGCTCAAGAGGGAAACTCATTACGTATTTATCAACTTCAAATCCATTCTTTTTTATCAGCTGCATAATACCATTGATAATTGGATCACGTTCTCTTTTGTTCATATCCTTAAGGCAATCCAGATATTTACCAATCTCATGAGTATCATACCATCTCTGCATGAATGTGATTCCTGTAAAAGTGATAGGTTAGATTACTCAAATTATACGAAAAATATGTAAAGAGGTCAATAATTGTTCAGACAATGAATGTGATTCCATTGAAATACAATGAATTAGAGATACCATGAATTAAACGAAAAACACAATAGTTCATTATTATTTGTTGCAGAATGAAGTAAAAATGTACAATCTGCTTTGTCTCCAGTAGCATCTGATCCAGTCTAAATCACATCTTTACCCTTACGGATCTTCCAAAGATCTGAAACCTGGCGATAAAATTTCTCCAGCGGAAGAGCAGTTTTCATAACGCAGTTAAAAAAGTTATACTTTGTAAGGTCATGATCTATAATGTTGTCAAATTCTTTATTGTATAATACTGTTCCAGGCATAGGAGTAAGTATAGTGTAACCTGCATAAGCGACCGGAAAACGTCCAGCAAATTCAGATAGAGCATCGAAATCTTTTTCTGTATAACCCGGCGGAATAACATAATTACCACGAATCATGATACCGTTATCATGAAAAATTTTGATAGCGTTTTCAATAAAAGAGGATGGTGAATTTTTATTGTATTTAGATAATTCATCATCTCTGAAGGATTCGAAACCAGAGATAACCACTTTTAAACCGCCGCGGGCACATTTTTCAATGAGTTGAGGATTTTGTGCCGCAGTATCAGCACGGATATCCATAATGAAGGATTTTTTAATTCCTTCTCTATGGATCTCATCAAATAGTTGACTTATAAAGTTTGTGTTTACAATAGTATTGGCATCTGCAAACCTTACCGCAGGATAATCATCCAGCGTCTTCAGTTCATCAATTATACTCTTTATAGTCCTTTGATAATATCTTCCTTCAAATTGGGGCCAGATAGAACAAAAAGTACACTTATATGGGCAACCTAAAGAGGTAAAAATGTAGGTAACCGGTCCTTCACCATTTCCAACTTTATAAGTGGATAACCACGGTTTCAATGCTTTTCTGTAGGGCAAGATAAAATGTTCCTGGGCTGCATCATATTGTATAGTGTCAAAAATAGCTGTTCCGGACTTTTCTCCCTTTTGAAAATTAATCCCGGAGATTGAATGCAGCTCTTTATTATTTGAGATTGCACTTACAATAGTCACAAAAGTTTTCGCGGCTTGTCCTTTGCATGCAATGTCGACTTCCGGAGTATCGAAATGGTTTGGACAAAGAGATACATGCAGTCCTCCCGCGATTGTAATAATGTGCGGATTGAACTGCTTTGCTATTTTAAAAATATGCAAGCCATAGGGGAGCTCTGAAACAATAAAAGACACCGCTACTATATCAGGATTAACTTTTCTTAACCACTCTTTCACTATCTGGATATAATCTACTTTATCATTATGAAGATCACATTCACCTTTGAGATCGAGTACAAAGGTCTCATGGAGGTCTTTTACAGATGCAGCGATTGTAATTAGTCCCAAAGGCGGACCGATCAATTTTCTATGCACAACTTTTTTTATTTCTTCAGATGCGTGATCATAAATAGCGTTTTTTGGCGAGCGTGGAGGACTAATAAATAGTATTCTCATTAAAACATTTACTCTTGTTACGTGTGAAATATTATTGAATAATTTTATTATCAGCTATAGGTATTCAAGGTAAAATGAATATAATATCTGATTGTTTTTTGTAGATAGTATTCAGAATTCGGAATCTAAACAGGAAGAAAGCAAACCGTTGCAATTTTCTGGAATAAGCGATGAGCTATTATTATCAGCAGTTATCAGATGTTAATGCCTAATTTTTTGAAAAGATTATCAGGTGTAAATGGCTTAACCAGGTAATCATTTGCTCCTGCAGCTATACATTCCATAACTTTTGTTTTTTCTGATTCAGAAGTAACCATAACGATTTTTACATCTTTGTATTTGCTGTCAGCGCGAATGGCCTTTAATGTAGCCATACCATCTAAAATAGGCATATTGATATCAAGGATAATGAGGTCTATTGGCATATTACTTTCAAGGCACTTGAGTGCTTCTTCACCATTAGATGCTTCCAGAACATCATCGATTCCTGCAGCTTTTAGCTGAGTTTGTAAGATTCTTCTCATTGTATTTGAATCATCAACCATCAGAATTTTCATTTAAATCCTCAATTTTCCTTTAAAAAATCTTAGGTCTTTTTACAATACTATCATCACATCCTTTTCGTGTCAATACTTATGGTTGAGAGCGGGATAAACTTAAACTTTTTAGAAATGAGCAGAGGAACACTGAGAGGAGAAAAAAAAAGCGTATCTTATTGATTAGATACGCTTTACCAAAAAGTAAGATTAATAAATCGTTATTTCTTCTTACCTTTTTTTACGACTTTTTTTACAGCTTTTTTTGCTGCTTTCTTTGCAACCTTTTTAACAGGTTTTGCTGAAACCTTTTTTGCAGGTTTTTTTGTTGCCTTTTTTACAACGACACCCTTGCTCTCATTAATAATGCGGTATGTCTGAGATATTGACAACCCATGTTTTTTAGCAAGTGTAGTTCCCGGAACACCATTGTTGTAACTTTTTACAATTTCCGCATCCCTGTCTTTGTTTTTGTCAAGGATAGGAGGTATTCCGTACTTCGTGCGCAGCTGATGAACTGCCTGTCTTGTTATTCCAAACAGTTTACCGATCGCATCATCGGTCTTGTACTTCTTCTGCAGCTTTTCCAGCTGGCTTTTACTTAACTTTGCCATTAGAGGCCCCTTTCTAAGAGAGAGAAAAAACGAAATTGGTTAAGTGTATTATGTATTTAGAATCGTCATTTTAAATGATTAGCATATTCTTATTATATCATGTACTGGTACAAATGGCAATAAATAAATAAGAAATATATTGTTTTTCCCCATGCTCTTAATTATAGTAGTGTAAATGTGTGGTTGACTTCATATGGTAAACGTATCGTCCATATGATTACAATTGCATGTTGTATAATAGTTTATCGATGGGTAATATAAACGTAATATAAGGGAAAAAATCAAATTTTACTATACAAATTTCCTTTACTCTTATAACATTTTAATAATTTTTAAATTAAAACAGCCACTCCTTTTCTGAAAATTGATTAAAAATAAAATACACTATGGTAATAATCTAATATCAATAAATCTTATCTAAACGATAATGTATAGTCTTAAAAACCTTCTTTTTATTAGATGTAAATACTGATTTTGTCTTGTTTTTCATTTCCAAAATTTAGTTTCTGAAGTATAATTATACTGATAAAGACACTTTATTTTTATTATTTCCATCAAAATGTATATTTGTTTCATATATTACCTGGGTCAATTCCCTTAATCCTTAACCCTCTTTTTAGGAGGTCGAAATGAAAAAGTTTAAGCCGGCCCTGTATGCAATTTCTCTTGGAGCTCTCCTGGCTTTTAACATGCAATGTGGAGGTTTGAGTAAAAAGAAGATTCTCGATGTTGAAAATCGAGTTAAAACATTGGAATCAAAAGGTGTTCCTGACTCAATCACTGCCAGTATCAAAGTTTTTTTGTACAACTACCAAACGGCAAAAAAACTGGGCAATGGTAATGAAGCCAGCAAAATTACTGATTCAATATTCCAAACTTTAGCCAATGCAGAAAAATGGTACCAGGATTTTATCTCTCAAAACAAATCAGCAATCGAAAGCAAAATTAGTTCTTTCCAAAGTCAGAAACAGAACCTCACCGGGTTACAGCTAAGGACTGCAGACAGTATTTCCAAAATTATTGATTCCTTAGTAAAAGCTGACCTCCTGATCCAGGCCAATGAGAAAATCAAAGTAGCAGAATCGATACTACCAGATTTACTCAAACAGGAACAGGCTGCTCGTAAAGTCAAACCGGGCTTAATTGGAAAGTGGAAAGATGTTCATGTTGTTAAAGCTGAGGAAGGTAATTTTAAATACACTGAAACAACGCTTTACACCTTTAAATCGGATGGCTCATTCGAAGGTTCGGAAGAAAGAAAAGGACAATCAACTCCCTTCATGAAAGAAGACTGGCAATTTTTATCATGGGGTACTTATGATCTGAAAGGTGATACCGTCTTTCTATTTGTATCCCGGGAAAAATGTCCTCGTCAAACATTTACCCAGCTAAATGCTAAAGAAAACAAATGGGTTGAAAATAAGAAGGCTACTTACGATTCAACTATTTCTGATAATAGTAAGGATAAATCAATTCCATTTACTTACATAAAAGATAATTTTAAAAAGCTATAGTACTCCTCAGATGTACCATCTTTTCGGTGGTACATCATCTCCTTCCCTTTTCTTCTTATAAATTCCTTAAATTTACATCGGTTTATTTCGTATTTTATGTCTAATTTATAATGACATGACATAAAGGCTATTCCCTTGCGACCAGAAAAAGAACAGCACATAATAGATCAGGTAAATAGATTTCCAGAAAATCCCGGTGTCTATATAATGAAAGATGACAGCGGAGTCCCTATCTATATTGGAAAAGCAATAAACCTTCGAAGCAGAGTACGATCCTATTTTCTTGATTCTCACGAAGATCGAGCACAGATCCCCATTATGCTTCAAAAGCTGGATCATATAGAATGGATCGCAACTAACAATGAAACTGAGGCATTAATTCTTGAAGCTAACCTCATTCGAAGTAATAAGCCAAAGTATAATATTGATCTAAGGGATGATAAACATTTTCCCTACCTGAAAGTGACAGTACAGGAAGCATTCCCACGACTTCTCATTGTGCGCAGAGTGGAAAAGGATAATGCAAAATATTTCGGCCCCTATACAGATGTAAAATCAATGAGAAGGCTGGTAAATTATGCTAAATCGATCTTTAAACTGCGTGACTGCAATCGTCAATTACCATTGAACAAACCAGATCGCCCATGCCTGAACTATTCTATGAAAATCTGCTCAGGTGCCTGTGCAGAAAAAATTACTAAGGAAGAGTACAGAACTAATGTCGAAAATCTTCTTCGTTTTCTCAGCGGAAAAAGAAATGATCTGGTAGCAGATTTACAGCAATTAATGGAAAATGCCGCAAAAGAATTTCGATATGAAAAGGCCGCCGAATATCGGGATCAAATCAACCTGATAAAAGAGGCTTCCCGACTGCAACAAGTTGATTTAAAATTGACAAGCTTAAATTGTGATATCTTTGGGATTGCAAAAGGAGACCGCAGTATTTGCCTCTCTGTTATGCATTTTGTTGATGGACTTTTAATATCTAATCGCCATTTTATGTTAAAAAAGGAAACATGGGATTTCGATAAAACCAACCATGACTCACTTTTTCTCCAGTATTACTCTTCCAGTGAATCACTTCCACCACCTGAAATCCTACTGCCTGATAACACAGATTTTAATGTGGAAATTCTCCAAAACTGGATTGACCAAAACTTTTCGACCAAATCTCAATTGCAATTACCTCAGAAAGGTACACGTAAGCATCTTATTCAAATGGCTGAAAAGAACGCGCAACTATATTTACTGCAAAGAAATCCCCCCAGTGCAATCGACGATATAACAGATTTACAAAAAGTACTTCATCTTCCTGTTCTACCGGAAATAATTGAAGCTTTTGATATTTCTAACCTGGGTGAATCGTTCGCGGTCGCAGGCATGGTGCAGTTTAAAGATGGGATGCCAAACAAATCTGCTTATCGTAAGTACAAAATAAAATATCCTGATGGACAGAATGATTTTGCTATGATGATGGAAGTAGTAACCCGGCGCCTCAGAAGACTGCGTGATGAGAATACTCCTTTTCCGGATTTGTTGCTTATCGATGGAGGTCCCGGACAGTTAAATGCAGCCCGTGAAGCATTGCAACTTTTTGAAAATCCACCTCTTATCGCTTCCCTTGCCAAAAAAGAAGAGATTCTCTATTCGCCATGTGTTTCTGAACCCGTTAAGCTGCCGCCAACTCATCCGGCGCGCCGTCTGGTTGAACGAATCCGCGATGAAGTGCATCGATATGCTATAACTTTCCACCGCAAAATCAGAGGTAAACAGTTCAAAACTTCCGTTCTGGAAAACATGGATGGTATCGGTAAAAAAAGGGCGTCGATACTTTTAAAGAGATTTGGCTCTGTTCAAAGGCTTAAAGCTGCATCTTTTGAAGAGATCAGGGAAGCTACAAAAATGCCTGAAAAGGCTGTTCAAAAACTTATGGATAATCTCAAATCGATCAATTAGATTGCTTTTCTACGAAGTAAATAAATGATACAAGTTAGCTTTTAGAATTATAAGTTGCTGACCTTTTTATATGATTGCCATAGATTCGAATTTAATAATCCAGAACTGATAAGTTTGATAGATTATAAGAATCTGAAAAAATTGTTCTGGAGGGCATTAACCTACAATCAATATTTTTCCAACTTTTTAAGGTGAGATAAACCCATAATAGATAAATTCATTCCCACAATTGTCCTCTTTGTCAAAACTTCTGAATGCTGACAGCCAAATGATCTCTTCATTAAAGTAAAACCGGGATTAATTCTGATACTATCAGATAAGGCAAGAGAATCACTTACAGGACTTGGTTTAGCAATTCCAATATCTACAATCGGGAAAGGTTTTCCTACTGGAAAATTAAGCAGCCATTTTGAGAAATCACGTGCTTCAACATAATTCTTAAAGACCAGAAAATACTCTTCTCCTGTTAGTTTATCCTTTACATAAATTCTTGAACTGTCACAGCCGCCATTTTTACTTGTAAAATTAATGTAGTAAAACTTCGGCATATAATCCGTTTTGTAAAACAAATTGACCGTATCTTTTACATTACCTTTGTAGTAGACTACATCGTCATCCCATTCATAAAAGGTCTCATAACCTTTATCCACATGACGAAAATAGTATCCGTTTAAAATAGCTGTATTTTTGTAACACGAAAAATATCGCCCTCTAAATCCACCCCTTCGGGTACTGTGATGCGTCGCCCCGAAGAGGGACTTTAAGAACTCAATAGTATTAAAAATTAGCATTCTCAGAACGAGGGGATTAGGAGGTGCGTATGTTAATTCTGAACAGATACTATTTAGTTTCAATATTTATAGTATACTAATTAATCGACAATTATAGCTGGCATGTTTATTGCCGAAAGTTTTATTCGATCTTCAGATTACATGCTGAAAAGAAGTTTTAACCGGATAACTAAGGAAAACATCATGCCATCTTTCATTCATCCAACTGCAATAATTGAAAACGGCGCTGAACTCGATTCCAATTGTCACATCGGACCATTTTGTTATATCGGAAAAAATGTTTCGATTGGATCAGATACCATCCTTCATTCTCACGTTGTTATTGATGGGTATACAACTATCGGCAAAGAAAATGAGATCTTCCCTTTTGCCTGCCTCGGAATGCAAACACAGGATTTAAAGTATACTGGCGGTAAATGTTATGTACGAATTGGAAATCATAATTCAATCCGCGAATATGTAACTGTTCATGCCGCAACGGGGGATGGGGAAACTACTATTGTTGGGGATGAGTGTCTAATTCAGGCTTATTGTCACATAGCTCACAATTGCATTTTAGGTAATGGTATTGTCATGAGTAGCGGAGCAAAAGTCGCAGGACATGTTGAAATTGGAGACTTTGCTGTGATCAGTGGGATGGTTGGAATCGTGCAATTTGTCCATATTGGAAAGATGGCATTTATCGGTGGTTTTTCGAAACTAGGCAAAGGATGCTCTCCCTTATTGTATCGTTGACGGTATTCCTGCAGGTATAATTGCCCCCAACAAAATAGGAATGGAGCGCCACGGCAAAACTCATGAAAGTATAAAGGCCGTTGAAAAGGCATTTAAACTTCTGATAAGGTCATCATTGACAATAAATGAAGCAATCGCTCAGTTGGAAAGTGATTCTTCTCTGGCATGTGAAATAAAAGATATGATTGATTTTATAAAAAGATCCAAATGTGGCTTATCAAGACTGAAAGAAAAAGAGAAAGAGTTAGTTAATAATTTCTGATGTTGTAAAATTAAATAGTATCGATTGTGGTTGGTTTAAAAATTAGAATAACGAGGTGAAAAGAAATTCATCTCTTCTCTTATTTATTATATCTCGATTTTCACAGTTCTTTGAGATTTAAAATAGTCAGTAACCTGTAACGTTTCGGGCACTACCTTATAAATAGTCCAGATGTCAAAACCTTCCTTGCAAATGTATTTATGATAGTTCGGCGATTTCTGGTTTTAATTATGTTTACAATGTGATATTTCCATACCACAAAAGATTTACACTGTGACAGTTCCTTACCCCGAAGAGGGTTTTTCGCACCCGCCCAGGATTTCCTATCCTGGGTTAACTAAATTAGCAACACCACATTTTACCCTGAAGGGGTTGCGTCTGTTCCTAATCCCATACATATCGTTCATCATATTCAATTTCGTATTCGTGGAGAAAACTGAGGAACTCACCTTTGAAAGTTTTTATCTTGATAGAAATTTCCTTTTCTACAGGTTTCATATCCCTTTCAGGGAACAATAGATCGATTTGCATATTTGTCACAAGGTAGGAAACCTTGTGCTGACAGACTGAAAGCCCTTCAGGCTAATGAAAAGAATGAAAAGAACTGATTTTCCTTTATATTTCAAAAATATAGTTTGCAGCTAAGCAATGGTCCGGAATAGAAAAATTCAGAAATTATCTATTCAAAATGTTAACTTAACGCTCATGGCCCGGAAGGGGACTTCTTAGGATTCTAATTTTTAATAATATTGAATCCTTTTTCGGTGGATTTAAGGGAGGCGCGCGCATGTTAATTTTGAACAGATACTATTTACAGCCCTGAGACCATGAAAAAGTACATTTTAATAATCCTTCTGCAGCTTGATCTTATTTACATAGTGATTATACTGTTTTTAGTTTACATCACCATTCTGGCATACAAATTGTACTCTATCCTTTCATGGAAACACAAGAATTAAAAACTCCGAATTCCGATAAGAATATTCTCAGTAATAAAGATGTAACGACAAATAAATTACGTGAAAAAAATTTACTTTCTCTCTTTCTTTCCTTATTTGCAGCAGTGCTTCTCTACTCTTTTATCGAATCTTTCTGGATTGAACAGAAGGCCTATATAATAACCAGCCCTGAAATTCCGATCTCTTTCGACGGCACACGAATCGTCTTCTTAACAGATATTCATTATGGAGATCGATTCTCGAATTACCAACTGTCAAACGCGATCAATCAAGCAAGATCTTATGATCCTGATATCATTCTACTTGGCGGTGATTATGTAAAAAACAACCCTAAATACATTCAACCTTGCTTTGACAGCCTGAAAACCTTGCATCCACCTTTAGGTGTTTTTGGCGTACTTGGGAATCATGATCACTGGCAGGGTGCTGATCTCACACGAGAATCTATGAAAAAAGCTGGTATTAATTCAATTGACAATAATGCTTTCTGGATCACAAAAGACAACCAGAGAATAAGAATCGGCGGGGTAGGGGATCACTGTGAAGACACTCAGGATCTTAATATCACCATTAAAGATGTAAATACTAATGATTTTGCGATTCTTGTTTCGCATTCTCCAGATTACGCTCCGGAGATTACATCTGATAAAATAGACCTCGTCCTTTCAGGGCATACTCATGGCGGACAAATAACTTTTTTTGGATTGTATGCTCCAAAAGTTCCTTCTCACTATGGCCAAAAATTCCTGACAGGTAAAATTATTCTGGATAAAATGCAAATTATTGTTTCAAACGGTATAGGCACTGTTTTTTTACCACTTCGATTTTTTGCGCCTCCACAAATCATTATTATGGAACTGAAATCACAGAAGACCTGATTCTACTTTTGAATTACTATCTCTACAGCATCAGACCACTGTGAAACCGATGTTGTATCTTTTGCACTTCTTGCCTGAGTACGTACTGGATAAGTACCCGGCTTGGTCCAGGCATGACTCGCCTGATTCGAAACACTCCATAAAGAAAGAGCTCCAGCCCAATCGAATCGGTATTGAACAGATTCGTTCGGACCTAATGAGACTCCGCCTGCTGTAAATGTACATGTTTCACCAATAACTCCCGCTATTTTTCCTGAAATAATTTTTGGCGATGGTACGATATAATTATATCCGGTCAAGTCGATCGATTGTCCGTCCTGAATAGAAATATCATTGAATAGTATAAATACCGAATCATTTTTACACATGTTTAAATCAACTGTTGAAGATGGACATTTGATATGATACTCACCTGTAGCGACAATCGGAATCCGTATAACTGTTCCTGGTATATAAAGAAAACTGTTTTGGTTAATTTTAGGAATATCAATGAAAATGGTTCCTGCTTCTTTGATTCTTTCGGTATCGTTAACAACTACTTTTTCCCCATTTATGACTTCTGCTTTACTCATATCAATAGTAGCGGATGTTAGAAACATCTTTTGGCCGCTGCTATCAGATCCAAAAAAGTTGTAGGTTCCTTCATAGACACCGGTAAATTGATAAGCACCATTTTTACCACTCTTGGTTGTATAACAACTATCGGCAATAAGTTTCGATGGGTTTGTTTCCAAAGGATTTATTAGATACAGATTGATTCCTGACATTGTATTCCCAAGTTGATCAACAATGATCCCTTCCAAAATGAACGGTGTCCCTAATGATGAATCAACTGCATTGTCTGAACAGCAAAGTACCGAAGAAATTGCAGATAAGAATGCAATAGACAAGAACTTTTTAATGTGTGGCCTTTTATTCATTCTGTACCTCATCACTTAATCTTTAATATGTTCATGCTTCGACTTGGAGCTCGGCATGAGCGGGTTTCAGTTTATTCGACTTACTCGAAAACACGTTCCACACTATCCATTCCGCTCACCCTGTCCACCCTCCGCAAAGGTGCTTTGGAGGACGGGAGCTCCCAGTCGAAGGGCGACTCAATTATTAGAATGTGAGCATTGTAAATCAGTCGCCTCTTCAATTTCTCAAACTGTTCATGCTTCGACTGGGAGCTAGGCATGAGCGGGTTTTCGGTTTATTCGATTTACTCGAATTTTCGCACCTCTTATTCCGTTTTCTCTGCCTCCGCTCAACATGAGTGGGATTCGGTTTACAATTCCAGTTGAGTACTCTTCTCAAACTTTTTGTCAACATCTTCTTCATTAAAAGAATTTATAAATAGAAACGCATACTTAACCTTCTCAGAATTGTTTTTAAGCGGTTCCAATCTGAAATTCAACTCATATGCAAATTCTCTTTGCGGCAGTTTTAAAATAGCTGTGCCTTCCTTTGAGATCTGGTCCCTGAGTGTTGCTACCAGAAATGTCCGTACGAATCTTACATTTGCCTCTTGTTTCATAATAGCATCAAAAGAATAAACTTCTTGCTTTACATCATATATTTCCTGAACTGCCGGATTCAAGCGAAATACCTTTTTGTCTAAATCAGCCATGATAATCGCTTTCTCACTGTTTCGAAAAAGCAAATCCATTGAACGATAGCTCAACCCTGTTTTCTCTGTCCTGAGTTCATCATAAATACGCAATTGATCTGCGGTTCTATTTATCAGATCTGTTAATCTTGATAACTCATCATCGAGCCATCCTATATTTCGTATCCCCGTACTGTAATCATTCGCCAGAATCCTGCGAAAAAAAAGACGTAAACGTCCCTGAAAACGAATTATACGCACAGAAAGGTATATCCACAATAAAACCAGTAAAATAGGGGCAACTGTCAATATCAGCCTGACTGTTTTTGCAGATGCAATATCAGAGAAATACAGTGCATATCCCACAAAACTCAGAAAAATCGCAGCTATCCAGAGAAACCAGACAGGAATTCCCAAACGCAAACTTTTCATATATTATCCTTTAGAGAATTTCTCAATGTCACGATTAGCTCCGGCAACAAGCAGAACCGTATCATCCTCAAGCTTTTCATCAGATGATGGTACATTGTCAATAATCTCCTCCATAGTACGTTCACCCGTATCATCAATTGCGGGGACAAATTTTTTTAACGCCACTACATTTACTCTATATTTTTCACGAGGGTTAATCTGTCTGAGTGTTTTTCCTATATATGAATCAGGTATTTTTATTTCAGCGATACTGTGACCTTCCGAAAGAGGAATAAATCTTCCAAGAGTTGCAGATGCGAGTGTCTGCGCGATCATCTTGCCCATTTCCTCTTCCAGATTTATAATATCGTCAACTTCCATAGCTTTAAGAATTTCCAATTGAAGTTCTGTTATTGCCCTTGCCCAGATTTTTTTAACACCCATCTTTTTTAACAGCAATGTTGTCAAAAGATTCGCCTCTACATCTTCACCTATGCAAACCACCGCGACATCCACCTCACGAATCGCAACTGATTCAAGTGCTGATCGATCGGTGGAATTTAGAGTCACCGCATACGCCACTGAATCTTTTATCTCTTCCACCCGCTCTTTCTGCTCATCAATAGCAATTACACGTGCACCCAGCTCTGTCAATTCACGTGCTACAGTACTGCCGAATTTTCCCAATCCTATTACCGCAACATTTCTCATCCCTGTTCTCCTATCCTATCATAACCCGTTCTTCAGCATAGGTGTAATCAACTTTGCGCTGATTAAGAACTAAAGCATATCCAATTGTTAATAATCCCAATCTTCCTACAAACATTAATATCATTATCAAGACTCTACCAGGTTCAGAAAGATTTGCAGTTATACCCGTTGAGAGTCCTACTGTTGCCCCCGCACTTACCACTTCAAAAACAATGCTTATCAACGGTAAATTTTCTATTGCAAGTAGTATCAGAACAAATGCGCCAAGCAGCAATAAGTAAAATAGAAGAAGGGTAGTGGCTTTTTGTATAGTATCTGAAGGAACCGTTCTTTTTAAAATCTCAACGTTTTTTTTCTGACTAAATCCACTTATCATCGTTCTCCATAAAACCGCAACTGTTGTAATCTTCAGACCGCCCCCCGTAGAACCAGGTGCACCGCCAATAAACATAAGTATAAGCATTAAAAAAAGTGATGCGGATGACAGCTGAGAAATATCACAGGTATTGAATCCTGCAGATCGTGTTACTATCGACTGAAACAAAGCTCTCATAATCCCTGTTTTCACCTGTGAACCAAAAAATTCTCCATTAGTTTCAAATACATAAATAGCTAAACTTCCTGTTATTATTAGAACCGTTGATACACCAAGGATAATCACGGTCTGTATTTTTAATCTCGGACGGGAGCTTCTTCTGCCGGAAAACTGTGGTACATATTTTTCAAATAAGTCCCTGAAAACCATAAAGCCCAGACCACCTGAAATCACCAGTAAACATATCACCACATTGGTACCTGTATCTGATGCAAATCCCATCAGATTATCACTGAATGTTGAAAAACCAGCATTACAAAATGCTGAAATCGAATGAAAACAACCGTGATAGAGGCTTTCTTTTATCGACCCAAATTTAGGATACCAGAAAAGCGATAGCGAAACAGCTCCAATAAATTCAATTAGAAAAGTCATTTTAAAGATAAAAGAGATGGTACGCATTGCACCACTCAATTCATCCCTATCTAAAACATCATGCATTATAATCCGTTTATCAATCCCAACCCGCCTTCCGAGAAGAACTGCAAGAAAAACAGAAAATGTCATTATCCCTAATCCACCAAGTTGAATAAGCAGCATAATTATTACCTGTCCAAATCGGCTAAAGTAGGTTGCTGTGTCATGCACGGTGAGTCCGGTTATGCATACCGCTGATGTCGATGTAAAGAGAGCATCGATAAGGGAAATTGTATTCCCGGGCGTACACGCAGATGGTAAGGATAAAAGAATTGCTCCGGAGCAGATTGATAAGAAATAACCAGTGATAATAAGCCGCGCTGGTTTGAACCCGATGGATGAAAAGAAGAGTTTTACTTTCCCCGCACGAGAGAAAAGCATCACATTAATGACAAACAATTTGAGAATAATTTCAACTTCTTTATTTACGATTCCTGCTAGTAATGATAGTACGGGAAGTATCAATAAGCAGTTTATCCAATTCTCTTTTAGATAAGATGGCTTTCGAAGAGCTGTTGCCAATTTAATCAGTATATCGAATAGAAAAAGGTAGATGATTCCAGTATATAATTTATTGATTGATGATAAGTATGATTTCAGAAAATCAGCTGGCTCAAGCAGAAGGAGAAAAAAAGCTATTAATGCTGAAAAAGCTGAAAGTGTATTTATTAATCTAATAAAAAATGAATTCTGTTCTACGGACCTTGTATCCACTGATTTCCTCTAATCCCACTAATTACTTGTAAGCCTGGTATTTTTGAGAACTTCCTGATAGTGATTATTCCAGACATTAAAGCTGCAGTATTACAATGAATAATATGGTTTTTTATTCATAATAGCACTATTTCTATTTCAGTTCTAATAGTAATCTAATTATTAGATAATACCAAATGCCTGTAAATGAATACAAATTTATTCCACATGCGCACCCCTGAATCCTTTTACTGTCAGTGAAAAGCTGAACATCGTAATTTTTTTTCCACAAACGCCTTCTAAATCCTTTAATGCCAGTGAGAAGCTGAACATCGATACTTTTTTTCAACACGTGCACCCTAAATCCTTTAATGAAAGTGAAAAGCTGAACATCGATACTTTTTTTTCAACACGCGCCTTCTAAATCCTTTAATGCAAGTGATAAGCTGAACATCGATACTTTTTTTTCAACAAACGCCCCCTAAACCCCCGCAGGGGGACTTCTAAGACTTTGTCAAATCCTGAAATATGTTTACTCTTCTGGTGTCGGTAATTTTCTTGAAGTCCCCCTGCGGGGCGACGCATCGAAGTACCCAAAGGGGTGGATTTAGGGGGCGCGAATTGTTTTGTTACAAAAAATACACCTATATTGAACTTATACTAACTATGATTGATGCGGATTTTGTAAGATCATAGTGGAAAAGATGGTAATCGCAAAAAACGCAAACCAAACGGCTACTATCCTTCCGTCGAAGTAACCGTTTGCAGGTATCTATTCTCCAATAAGTTTCATCATAGCTTCGGGATATCTTAATCCTGCAGCGGCTCCCTGAGGAGCTATTGAATTTATGTATTTCAGATCTTCAGGTGTCAAATGTACCTCCAAAGCAGTCAGATTTTCTTCAAGGTACTTTCTTCTTTTAGTTCCAAATAAAGGCACTACAAATTCACGTTGGGCAAGCACCCATGCTAAAGCAAGCTGTGAAGCAGAGATATGTTTTTGTGAAGCTAACTTTTCTATCGCTGAAACCAATTCAAGATTCTTCTGAAAATTCTCACCCTGAAAACGTGGTGAAAACCTTCGATAATCATCCGGTGCCAAATCATCGATCTTTTTTATTTTTCCTGTAAGAAAACCTCGTCCAAGCGGACTATACGCGACAAATCCGATTCCCAGCTCCTGACATACGGCAAGGACCTGATCTTCCGGATCGCGGCTCCACAGTGAATACTCACTCTGCAGGGCAGTAATTTTATGAATCGAATTCGCCCTCCGTAAAGTTTTCGGCCCCGCTTCTGATAAACCGATATATCGTACCTTTCCTTGTTTCACCAGCTCAGCCATTGCTCCTACGGTATCCTCAATTGCAGTTTCCGGATCTATCCGATGAAGATAATAAAGATCAATGACATCAACTTTAAGCCGTTTCAAACTAGCCTCACACGCTTTGAAAGCATAATCAGGCTGTCCATTGATACTACGTATTCGCGGATCATCTGTCCTCACTATACCAAATTTTGTAGCCAGAAAAACTTTATCGCGTTTTCCAGCAATAGCTTTCCCCACCAGTTCTTCATTTGTAAAAGGACCGTACATATCAGCAGTATCGATCATGGTAATACCTGATTCTATTGCCTTGTGAATCGTAGCAATCGACTCCGAATCATCGCGTGGCCCATAAAATTCAGACATTCCCATACAGCCCAAACCAAGTGCTGAAACCGCCGGACCATCGGGACCAAGTTTTCTCATCTTCATAATTAATCCCTTTATTTTATAGTAATGATAAGGTAGTTTTGATTTGATTTCTGTAAGCACCTTTTTTATTGCTGCTAACAGTATACCGAAAAATCAGATCAATTAGTTTCTGATTTAGAAATATATCGCCCCCTAAATCCCGCGAAGGGGGACTTCTGAAGATTCTAATTGTTTATAATATAGAGTCCTTACAAGTCCCCCTGCGGGGCGACGCATCGAAGTACCCGAAGGGGTGGATTTAGATGGCGCGCATGCTAATTCTGAACAAATATTAATAAATCTAAATGTTCATAAATTTTTTTAGCTTCTGATTCAAACCTGATATACTTTAACTTGTGCATATAAGCGCAGATATTATGAATATTTTATATCTGTTTAAAAATAGCTGTATTTTTGTAAAGCGAAATTTATCGCCCTCTAAACCTCCCGAAGGGGTGGATTTAGGGAGCGCATATGTTGATTCTTAACAGAAACTATTTAAGTATTTTTTTGAAAGATCTTTTTTACTAATGTCAATATACCCTTCCGATCTGCTTTTAAACGAATTCGCTCACATAACTCCTGTTCCACATTGTGAATCAATCAACGCCCATATCGCTCCTGATTTCTTTGCGCTTTGGGAAACTTACGAAAAAGAACAGGGACATGTTACTGAAATTCCTTACTGGGCAGCCGTTTGGCCTGGCGCAAAATCTCTGGCTGCGTATATACTTAATAATCCTTCGGTCGTAAAGGACAAGACTGTCCTTGATTTTGGCTGTGGAAGCGGGGTAGGGGCTATCGCTGCATTCAAAGCCGGGGCAAAAGAAGTAATCGCTAATGACATAGATACGATCGCTCTGTATGTTGCCAAAAAAAATTTTGATGCTAATATGGTTAAAATAGAAATCAGTAATGAGAATCTGCTGACATGTGATACCAACAGAACATTTGATCTTATTATCGTATCAGATATGTTTTACGAAAGGTCAACCGCACAACCGCTTCATGACTTTTTAAAACGGTCTATTAATAAAGGATCAGAAATAATTATCGCCGATGGTACCCGGCCGTTTACTCCAAGAGCCGGTCTTCAGGAACTTTTATCAGAAGTCATTCCAGTAAATAAAGCGCTCGAAGGTATGGCAGAAAGAAAAGTTCATTTGTACCTGATGAAAAGGTGATATCATTGCGCCCGATAGTCAATATCGATTTTGTAATTAGTTTCTGTTCAATAGCAAAATTATTACACGAAATTTAACGCCCCCTAAATCTCCCGAAGGGGGACTTCTGAGGATTCTAATTTATAATATAGAGTCCTTAAAAGGCCTCCTGCGGGGTGACGCACCGAAGTACCCGAAGAGGTGAATTTAGGAGGCGCACATGAATAAATACTAATTACCCGATACCAGAATTAAATCTCAAGGATCTGTCTTTACAAGCACTCTTTCTAACAGCTTGGTTTCTTCCTCTTCTTTTGTGTGTATCAAATGTGGAACTTCATCGAAGGTTTTCTGCACAAGAACTTTGCATGATTCGATAAACAGTGACACCTTTATAGGCATGGAAGTCCGAAATAAAGCAGACTCAAAATGGCATCCATTGTCATATAAAATCCTTATATGAGTGCTTGTGCGATCAGTAAATTCTTTTACAAAACATTTTTCAGCATTAAACATAGAGACCGAAAAGAGATTATAACTCTTAATCAGATTATCGATACTGTTATAAAATTTCTGGTAAAGTACTGGAGACTCATATTTATAAAAAGATAAAATTATCTCTTCTTTGCTATCAAAGCATTTAATGAGTTGCATAGGCTGCCCGGGTAGGAGCGATATTTTTAAACCATGGGGAAATATCTGAAGCTCAAATTGAAGTAGTTTATTTTTATGTTTCAGGTATTTTTTCCGTTTTAATAATCGATATGCTAAAATTCCTAAAATGAGAACTGTAAGAAATATAGTGAGTAAGAGCATTTAGTATCCTTTCAATTATTTAGATGCAGGAAACATTTGATTCCTGGTTATTTAAAAAATTTGAAGTTGAAAGGAGTGCTATAATGCAAAATGTGTGCACAATATAGGGATAATAGATTTTCTCCTTTTATTCAAAATCTTAAGCGAGCGGTACTTTTTTCTCTGGGAAAGAATCGTTTTTTGAATTTTTCGTTATGAGGCGGGTTGAAACCACGCCTCTGAAAGAGAGGAAAGCCTGGTGAACCGGGTTAAGAATTCGATGGTTAGTTGGTTTTGAATCCGAACGACCTCACTCCTTCGTCCTCTCTCCTATCAGAGAGAGGTTTTTGTAAAGTTTGTCCATAAGACGTGATTTACAATGTAAGGTTATTTCTTTTTTATAAGGTAAAAACTATCATATTGTAAATCATATCTTGAAATCTTTTATACACGTATGTCCTATTATACATATACTATCAATCACATTTCGTTTTCCCTGCTCCCGTAGGGAGCAAATATTTATAGAACAAAATAACAAAAAAGCAATCCTCGTCCCGTCCACCTTCCGAAGCACGCTTCGTGCGAAGGACAGGTAGGGTCGACAGATTATTGTATATCACGCAGGACACTGGATTCGGTTTTTTGCGTATCTGCCTCAATCGTAGCTGCTTTTTGAATAATCTACGCATTTTCGTTCTGAGGCGGGTTGAAGCCACGCCTCTGAAAGAGAGGAAAGCCCGGTGAACCGGGTTAAGAATTCGATGGTTAGTAGGTTTTGAATCCGAACGACCTCACTCCTTCGTCCTCTCTCCTATCAGAGAGAGGTTTTTGTAAAGTTTGTCCATAGGATAAGATTTACAATGTAAAGGTGGTTTCTTTTTTATAAGACAGCGAAGGAACAAGTGGAATTCGTAAAAGTAGAGATGAGGGAGTAAGATCGGATAGAAGTGATACGAGCTGTTGCACTAATTGTCCACCAGGCTGGTGGACAAATTCAATACTATACCGTTTATCAATTTTGTCAACAGCCTGTTAACTATTTACATCCCTGTAAAAGAGAAAAAAATTGATGTATACATAATTTTAAAATGTTAACCTGCCTGCCATTTTTCTACTATCACTAATGATGATTGTAACATGATAAATGGACCTCAAGCCGATAAAAATAAGTTCGTCCCTTTTGCCGTGGCTTTTATTCCTGCAATAAGCAAAATGTGCTTACTGGTTCTTTTCTAATTTATCTTTGTCCAGCAGATCTTGCGGCCTGGCACTGGCTTTTTTGTTCTTTATGAGTTCAGCTTTACCTATAAAATTAACTTCGATTTCACCATAGTGACCACGTTTAAGGTGATTATAAACTTCATCAAAAGTAACCCCATCAATTTCGTTTAATATATCTACTTGAAGAGGTGATAAGCCAAATTGAAGAATATTGCCAGGTTCTTTAAAAATTTCAGTAGGTAAGTCTTGCTCAGAAAAACCAAATTCGATAAGTGATGAACGAAGTTTTGCAATGTTTTCGTCTGTATTTTTAAAAAATATATCAATGTCTTTTGTAAAACGTGGATACCCGTAAAAGGCCACTGCATATCCACCTACAATTACATACTCAACGGTGTTGTTTTCTAATAACTTTAATAACTCTAGGAAATGTTGTTGGATATTCATATAGGAATTTACCTGCTTCAATCCGTAAAAGTTCAACTATGGACAAACTTTCTTCTGGATCTGCCACATAATCTTCTTTTGTAGATTTATCGTGTAGTTTTTTAACTATGATCTTGTTGTCCATAAAAAACCTCCGAAAACTTCTATTTTATTTAAAATACCATTTATTGGATATTTTTAGCATAATTTTATTTAGTTCAACAGCTCTTTTTTTCCGCACCAGACACGATAAGCACACCATCCAATCTTTTAGGCTAAACAATAAGCATTTGTGCTTATCAAAAAGTCTCCGAATTACCCCTTTTGTATGTTATTCGTAATTACCTTTCGATTGTTAAAAAAATAACGGGTATACGCATCTGAAAGCGATGATTAGAGGAGGAGTCAATTATCATTGGTTGTTGCTTCAGGTAGAAAAACGCGTTGAACTATCATGCGAAATATAACTATTGATATCAGAATTTCTTAAAATCCCATAGATGTTTCAAAGCTGTTATTTGAATAATCTACGTCTTTTCGTTCTGAGGCGGGTTGTAACCACGACTCTGAAAAAAGGTAAACCCGGTGAACCGGGTTAAGAATTCGGTGGTTAGTAGGTTTTGAATCATAAGGACCTCACTCCTTCATCCTCTCTCCTATCAGAGAGAGGTTTTTGTAAAGTTTGGCCATAGGATAAGATTTATAATGTAAATAGTGTTTTCTTTTTTATAAGGCAGAGGTGGAATTTGTGAAAGTGGAGATGAGGGAGTAAAAATGGCAACAGGTTTACCCGAATTATCATAATAGAGAAAAACTTAACTTACATTATATTCTCCCCTATAAAAAAGAGTGTACTTAAATCAGTGAAGAACCATTTATTCAATTATGGTGACCGGAAATGTCTAATCTCTATACAATAGGCTGTTCTATATAAGAATGATTTCGTCTGATAAAAAAACACATTCTTAGTTACTAAAGATTCTATTACTCTCACTTGAAAAAGCATGGGCTTCTTTTCTTATCTTACTTAAAAGTTTCTCTAAATCTGCTTTAAGATAACAATCTACTTTAGTAAGACTAAACAAATCGCATACTTTTTGGGATGCATTTTTATTAGTCATTTTAACTTCAGGCATTACTATTAACTGTACATTGCATTTCTCGTTTAATACAACACCTTCGTATGCCAATTTTTCAGCAATATCAAAGCTTGTAATAGCCACCGGCTTAATCAGATTCGCGCGGCCATTTACATAGGCGTATGGAGCAACGAATCTGGTATCTAATATTGGGAGTTTTATCTCTTTGTTAAACTCTATACGATTTACGAATTCATCAGTACGAAGTAATCTGTCAAAATCAGGAAATAAAAGGTTTTGTTTCTGATTTTGAGCTTTTTGCTGAACAGGTATTAATTGCTCAAAAATCTCATCTAAATCTTTTTGCGGATTTTCAGTTTTAATTGTGCGCAGTTCTGTAAGCTGTATTTCATGTGCTCTTGTAGAAATAAGATGTTCGAGTTCATCTTTACTGTTATATCTTGATATGTCATCCTTTATAGTCTCGACAAATGAATTTATGGCAGTTAACATAAATTCATCATCCTGTTTATTTAAGAGAACGTTTTTAACACGCGAGAAGTTGTCAGTAACTTTGGTATTAAGAAAGGACAATTCCGGAACACTTAAAAGAATGCCAATATTGATTGCCTCAGTATGGGCAGGATCCGGGCTGAATTGTATGATCGAAAAATACCCTTTTGCCATAAAAGCATCCTTACATCAAAAACAGTTTTCCATCTTCATGTGCAATCAATTGTTCAATATGTTCGTATAAAAACTTCGATCGTTGTACCAAAAATGTTATGATTATTTCTTTAATTGTACTATTTAATTCCCATTCGGCAGGGACAGACGCCAAAATAGTTATAATACAGTTTTCATCCAAGAGCTTTAATTTCTCATGGAATGGTTCAAAACTGCTTTTATCTACATAACTTCTAAATTCTGGGAAAAAACCATAAAGCTCATTGTTTTTAATTATATCGATAGACTTCAGACTTCTGTTTATCGATTGACTTGCATGCATACAATGCGAGAAATCCATTGCTATTAACTCATATTCATTTTTTCTTACATTACTAAAAAGCAGATTATCAAAGTTTGGTTTATTGTGTAAACCAGGATAACGATCACGGTTCATTAAAAGCGTATCTGCAATGATAAGCCCACAAAAATGATCTCTGTTAACCACCTTTTTTAATGGAACTTTAGAACCTACAATTGGGTTCAATACTTCTTTAGTTATAAATGCCGGACCTGATTGTGCATGGTTACCATTAGCTAATTCTATTTTATCGTCAATAGTTATCTTAATAATCGCAAACTCAGGTGTTTTTAAGCCTAAAAATTTTGCAACTGAAGTTCCGATATATTCTCGAATGAGTGCATGTGGACCTTCAGGGTTTCCCATAACTTTTAGATAACCAATACCATCATCTGTCATCACCCTTACAACATTCGTACTCGTATGTAAAACTTTGATACTGTATTTAATCTGTCTTGGGTTCCACATAGAACATTTTTCATAATCAATAGATGATTCAATACGAAAATAGTTGTTTTAATAAATATAAATCGTAAATCATTTGTCTGTTAGTTAGCTGTAAACATTAGCCCATACAGTTGGATTTCAAATAAAAATACCAGAATTTTGCCTTTGAACGAGTGATTCCATACGATTATTCGTAATTCCGCATCTGGGAAAATGGTCTCTGGCGGGTTGAAACCACGCCTCTGAACGAAAGGAAAACCCGATGAACCGGGTTAGGAATCGATGATTAGTAGGTTTTGAATCCGAAGGACCTCTCCTCTCTCCTATCAGAGAGAGGTTTTTGTAAAGTTTGGCCATAGGATAAGATTTATAATGTAAAGGTGGTTTCTTTTTTATTAGACAGAGGTGGAATTTGTGAAGGTGGAGATGAGGGAGTAAGAATGGCAACAGGTTTACCCGAATAATTATAATTGAGAAGATCTTAACTTACATTATATTCTCCCCTATAAAAAAGAGTGTGCTTAAATCAGTGAAGAACCATTTATTCAATTATGGTGACCGGAAATGTCTAATCTCTATACAATAGGCTGTTCTATCCATAGTATAGATTACTTTTTAGAACTATTGAAAATGCATAATATTTCTGCAATCGCTGATGTGCGATCTGACCCGTACAGCAAACATACTCCTCAATTCAATCAGGAACCATTGCGTGTTTTTTTGAACAATAACAACATTCATTACTTACATTTTGGAAATGAATTCGGTGCAAGACGCAATGAACCTGAGGTTTACACGAATGGAAAGGTGTCTTTCGAAAAAGTAAGAAAATTGCCAACCTTCATAAATGGTGTAAAAAGGATTCAAAATGGGTTGTCAAAAGGAATGAATATCGCATTAATGTGCACAGAAAAAGATCCTATCGATTGTCACAGATTTCTGCTGGTATCGCATGGCATAGAAATAATATCCGGTTTAACCTGCAGGCATATACTACATACGGGGCAATTGGAATCTACAAAAGATGTGGAAAAACGTATGCTTCTGGATTTGAATTTACAGCCGGACATTTTTAATCCTGATTTAGAACACACGATCAACAAAGCTTATGATATTTTGAGCGAGAGAATCGCGTATCAGGGTAATAGTGGGGCTTTTCTTGAATGAACGATACCCTTTTTTCTATTCATGCGATGTTTCACAACATTAGAAATGGACCTGTATCCGATAAAAGTAAAAAGATAGTCCGACCCTTTTGAAGATAGCAAGATTCCCATATATCTATTTTCCAACAATTATTTCTCTCTCAGCATCATACCTGAAAAGAACTATCTCACCCGAAATTATAAACTCAACGGCTTGTTCGATTATTTCTAATGGAACAATGAACCATTCTCTTGGTGTGTGTCTATTTCCCTCTTTATCAAATACGTCGATATTCAAACATGTAGTACCAAAAAAATTGTGGAGTAGTTGTTCCAATTTCTGGGGATTCATGTTATAGCATTTGAAAGATGAAACCGGTGCGACCGGAGCCATTAAATAAGTTGGTTCTTCTTCTGCATTTTTAATGCGCTCTTCAATCGGGATGCTTGAATAGCCGATTTTATATAAATTTTGGATTTCCCTGATTTTGGGATCTTTACTGAGCGATTTGAGAATATAGATGTGTCCAGTTTCTTCGTCTTCCTGGTTAACACCTTTTAGACCATCAAGCAATTTTTCTTCGTGTTCGGTAATGCGCCTACCATGTTTATACAGTTCCGCGGCAAGCGAACGTAAAAGCATATCCGATTCAGTACCATTTTCAAAAATGCATCGCAAGCGGGCATTCACCTTACCTTTATCATTTGATTTTTTTCCAACTTTCGCAACGTAAAGCAGTATCCCTTTTAAAACAAAGAAATAGCCTTCTGCAATTTGCTGCTCATTTTTGAATGGATATAGTTTTCTTTTGCCGCTTCGTAAATTCTTTTGACACTCAATAAACAATTTTTCGAATTTTTTGAAATCTGTACACTTTTTTCTGCTTGCGATATAATCCGGCATAGTTGTTTCTTTGGGAATATGCTTGTAAACAAATAAACCTTCGGGATCATCACCAAGAATACCCAAATCATCGTCACCAAAAATGTCCTCAATAGAATTAATTTCTTTCTTCTCAAGTTTCAACAATCCGTATGTGTCAGAAGGTTCACACACCATTGATTTTTCAAGATCTTCTCTTAAACTTTTTAAACGGGAATAAAGCTGATATTCTGAGATATTTGAAATGTTCGGCTGAGGCTCACGATTATATTTATCGTAAAATTCATTGATTTCAAGAAATGATGATATAAGGCGTTCATCTGGGCTTTTATTATTTGAAATCGTTGGTTTAACATTCAGTAAGCCAAGCGGGTCAGAATTAAAAATTTCATTAAGAATCTGTTCCTTATCCATTTTGCGCCATCCGTTTACGTTTTTCTTCTTTAAGGTAAATGATACACTCTGCCAGGCGCCTTTCAAGCGGATCATTTGAATTCAGATTTGGTTCTTTATTGTATGTTTTTATGAATTCTTGAATTTTCGGCCAAAGTATTTTGGCTTCGTCAAAATCCATCTTTATACGGGTAGCTTCTATTGTTTCCTGAATAATTTTCAGAACCTTTGTAGTTACCGATTTAGAGAGTACTTCGAAGGCTTTTTGAAACGGATTTACCTTATCAATCAGGTCGATATGAATATCATCAATATTTACAAAGGTATCGGCCATTTTGATAAAGCGTTTATCGCCTGTTTCTTTAATTTCCGCCTTCCTTATCACTGAATCAACAACGACATGCTGTCTGACTTCTTCAAGCTCATCATCAGAAAGTTCTGGATATTTCACCTTTATGATTTTGGGGATAAGGACTTTATTGATTACCTCTGCATCAACATTTCCCGGCATTGCTTTAAGCATCTGATCATCTTGTAGAATTGTAGCCTTCAGATCATTTAAATCTGATTCAATGATATCTTTCACCCGTTTTGAACTTGGCTCCTTTAATCCTCTTATTTTTATTTCGCCAGGCTCTGCTTTATCTTCATCTGAGAGTCTCGTTTTGAATTTCCAGTTCGGCGCAAGGACCTGTTCCATTAATAGTGAAGCCGTTATTGCTTTTAGCATATTGTTTACAGATACTTTCACGACGTCGTCGGCCGCATCTGGTTGTGCGATCAGGTTTGTAAATTGCGCGTGTGATTTATTGCTGCTGTCGCGTGTCGCGCGGCCGATAATTTGTATTATCTCAGTTAAAGATCCTCTATACCCTACGGTCAGTGCATGTTCACAATATGGCCAATCAAAACCTTCCTTTGCCATTCCCAGTGCGATGATTAAATCCATATCATCAACAGACTTGATATTACGCAAGTAATTGACAATTTTATCCCGTTCTCTGGGGGTATCTTCAACAAGGTCTGCAATCTTTAATACCTTACCATCACTGTGTCTTTTAACATGAATGACACCAGTATCAGAATCTTGTTTGATAATAGTTCCTATTGAGTCGATAATAGTATCAACCTCGATCTGTTTCTCTTTTGTGGATTCCCCGGAATTTACGTTAGGAATGTGCAGAATAGTTTTCTTATCTGTATCAAGAATTTCGTTGATAACAGATGTATAGCGTCCCTGATAAAAATGATACCCGATTCCAAGTGATTTCAGATAAGTGTAGCCGTTAAGCTGTTCATAATAATTATAAGTTACTTTTGTGAACTTTGTCTCTTCTTCAGGTTTGAGAACAGGAACACTATCACCCCTGAAATACGAACCTGTCATCGCGATAATATGCGCTGAAGATCTCTGCATTATTGAACAAAGCAGCTCGCCAAGCCTGTTATTGATATCCGCGGAAACATGATGAAACTCATCGATCGCGAGAAGTGTTTTATTAAATACTGTTTCTTCCAGCTCTTCGCATGCAAATCGCAGTGTAGCGTGAGTACAGATCAGAATGTTTTCAGAACTCTTAATGAAATTATGGAATGCCTGTACTTTGCTCTTGCTGATATCGCTGCCGGGGGTACACAAATTATAATCGTCATTTGGTAACCAGTCTGCAAAGAAACCGTGCTTTTTCAATTCTGTTTTTGCAAAGGAGCTGCCGATTGATCGTTCCGGTACTGCTACGATTACCTTTTCGATACCCTGATTTTTTAATTTATCCAAAGCAAGAAACATTAAAGCGCGGGATTTACCTGAAGCCGGCGGTGCTTTTATCAACAAGTATTGTGCATCCCGGGATTCAAAAGCTTTTGCCTGCATATCGCGCATGCCCATAGTATTAATTTTGGTGCTTTGGCCTGTCTGGCCGTAGGTGACGTGTACAAGATCCGGCATAGTTATTCCTCTTTTTTCCCGAGTTCGTTTTCAATTTCCTCAATGGTTGGCAGTGTTGATTTGAGTTCTTCCGGTAATGCACCTGTTAACTGAAACTCACTTACGCCCATCGGTTTATTGATATCTCTTAAAGCGAATTCTGTTTCGATATTGTTTTTATCACGGCATAGAAGTATGCCGATGGTGGGATTATCCTGATCCGATTTTAATAAACTGTCAACCGCTGAAAGGTAGAAATTAAGTTTTCCCGCGTATTCAGGCTGAAAGCGGGTATTTTTGAGTTCAATCACCACATAACAGCGCAGTTTTATATGATAAAATAGAAGATTGATATAGTAATCGGTTTCGCCAATGTGAATAAGATATTGACGGCCAATATATGCAAACCCTTTTCCGAGTTCTAACAGGAACTTTGTTATGTGGGTGACTAACTGGTTCTCAATATCCTTTTCGTGAAATGGTTTTTCCATGGTCAGAAAATCAAAGATGTAGGGGTCTTTAATCGATTGAGCAGCAAGATCCGATTGCGGCGATGGGAGCGCGTGAGCAAAATTGTTAACACCTTTGCCTATCCGTTTAAAAAGACGGGATTTTATCTGCAATGCTAAAGTATCACGGCTCCATCCATTTTCGATAGTCTGTGATAGATAGAACAGAGCTTCGTCTATGGTGCGTGATTTGTTGAAAATAAGTATGTTATGGCCCCAGGGTATTTGTGCAACGAGCTGTTGCACAGTTTTTCCACCAGGCTGGTGGATTGTTTTGCTGCTGTTCGGTTTGTAAATTTGTCCAACAGGCTGTTGGACAAATTTACCGATGCGCTTTTTATTAATGTGGTCAACAGGCTGTTGACTATTTTCATCCCTGTAAAAGAGAAAAAATTGTTTGGTATAATATAAGTTGCTGCGAGACAGACCTTTAATATCTGTAAATTCTTTCTGGAGGTCTTTTGAGAGCCGGTCAATAATATTGTCACCCCATGAAGTCTTCTCCTGCTTCTCAACAATCATTTTACCCAGTTCCCAGTAGAACTCTATCAGGGCACTATTGACAACAGTAGCGGCCTTAAGCTGTGCTGAAATAACTTTTTTCTTGATTTCTGCAAGCCACTGTTTGTACTCCGGGGTAATAGAAAATTTGTCGCTCATGATCTTTTCTTTTTGGCCTTTTTTGCTGTGCCGGTTTCAGATTCAAACAGAGTTCCACGTGTTTTCTCCTCTTCGATCATCTGTTCGTAAAGATTGAAAAGATGTTCGAGGCGTTCTTCGTCGCTGGTGAAAGGTTTGGAGCGGTAGCAGCGTTCGACAGCGAGATCATTTTGATGATGAGCTTCGCGAAGACCATCGGGCATTTTGTCGGGATCGTAAAGTTCGGCCAGTGTTTTTTCGGGATGCTTTTCGCGCTCCGTTAAAATCCGTAAAGATGTTATTTTTAGCTCCTCAATAAGGTATTCTTTTAGAGCTGGAAATGAGAATGTATTATAACAGATTGATATTGAATAACGATAATCCGATTTTAATCTTCCTCCTACTAATCTAACCCATTCCATATGCATACGTGAAGATAAAATTCCCAGAACGTATAATTCTGCTTTAGGTACAATTAAGCACAAATTACTAGTAATTACATCGCCAGAAAGAAAGCCAATGGGAATATATTCCCTTCGTTCAGAAGATACACTGGGCATGATTATATAATCACAATTTTGATGTGAAATGAACCCAAATTTAGTTGGCGCTGATGCTAATTCAACTGTCGCGGGCCTACCACTTGTTAATCTGTGTTTTTTAACAATTTCTATTCTTCTTTTAATTTCCGGAGAGTTGTTAATGACTTCTATGGGAGCATCTTTTAACCAAAAACACCATCTATCTATATTGTTGATAAATTCTTTACTTCCGTAAAACTTCTTAATCCATGGTAGTAGATTTGGCTCACTACGTAGTATTTCAATTCGTTCAGCTTCATCAATAATAAAACCACCACCATCATTAGGTTGGTTGCCAAAATACATTGATGGAAATCTCGAAAGCGGTGTATTTCTCTTTTGTACAAACCAATTCGGACCACTCATAAGATATGCATTTATATTATCAACTTCACGTGATACTTTATTAGTGAAAATACGTTTTTTTATATCTTTCCTTTTGCTTAAACCTACGATTACTACGATCACAGCTGCATTATCAGCTGCATTGTTTGTCCATTTGAAGGATTGAAATGCAAATTTTATTGAAACACCAGTTGAGAAAATTGCTGACCATAGTTCATATACTTGTTCACCTTGGCAAATTGAATTAGTCGAAACAAATGCTGCTTCACAACTATTATTATCAATATATTTAGCTGCTTTATAAAACCAGCAAGCAATATAGTCCAAATTTTTACAATTAATTCTATCACCGAAAACGTTGTCCATATCTACTTTTTGCTCATCATTTTGGTATTTCGATCCTAAATATGGTGGATTACCAATAATGAAAACTTCTTCAGCAATATTAGGCCTACATGCTTCTTCCCAATCAATCCTGCATGCATTCCCCTGTACTATATGCCCAGATTCTTTCAATGGCAATGTAGGATTCGTTTTTCCAAACTCCTTATAAAACTCAACATTCATTTGGTGCTCAGCAAGCCACAGCGATAATTGCGCGATCTCATGCGCAAAGTCATCTATTTCTATTCCGTAAAACTGCGACAGCGAATTACGCGACAAAGGCATCGTATTTCCTGCTTTAAATATTGCCATCTCCAACCGGCGCAATTCTTTATACGCAATAATCAAAAAATTCCCGCTGCCGCACGCAGGGTCGAATATTTTTATTTTGTAAATTCTCTCAAGCAAGTCATTAAGCTTTTTCTGACTTCCCTTTGCCTTCTCAAACTCTTCGTAAAGCTCATCCAGAAATAATGGTTTTATAACCTTCATGATATTTGGTACAGAGGTATAATGCATCCCAAGTCCACCTCTGTTTTCCGGTGTAACAACCGCCTGCATCATTGAGCCAAAAATATCAGGGTTAATTGCCGACCAATCCAGTTCACCGCAATCAATTACAGCCTGTCGTGAACGACGTGTAAACATAGGCGCTTTAAAACCCAATTTAAACAATCCACCATTCACATAGGGAAATGCGGAAAGAAATGAAGGAAGGTTTTTGCGTTCTTTCACTGGTGTATTAAGCGCAGCAAACAGTTTATCAAGATACTCTCCCAAATCGCTACCATCAGCCTGTGTATGGGAACTTACCGCATTTAAAAACTGTCCCTTTTCAAAAATGTTTGTATCATCAGCAAAGTAGCAGAAAAGCAGACGCGAAAGAAAAACATTTAAGTTATGTACAAATTCAGGGGAGTTGTTTGGATTATCACGCTTAATCTCATCAAAAAGCTTTGCCATCTTTTCAGCAGCTTTGACATCCGCAGGATTTTCATCCTGGTGCTGGCTTTTTTCCATACCTGCCCAGGGAAGGAAAAAGTCGAAATGCTTATGCAGCTCCTTTATTGAAATATCGAGCTTGTCATTGGTTTTTGTATCAATCGCTAAAAGTGATTTATAATCAGTAGCAATAACAAAACGCTGATCATTTGTTGCCTCATTTACCATTTCGCTTACGGTAAGATGTAAATCTTTTTTTAATTCACTCCGGAATAATAATTTTCTTTTCCAGGAGATTTCGCCAGTGCGTTTTGAAAGATTCAGATTTCCTTTTTGAAGCCGGGTTATGGAGGCTTGAGGGAGGCCGTAAGCGAGAAGAAGGTCGTAAATGAAAGTCTCTGTATTTAAATTCTTCACAAGATTCGAAATATTATTTTCTATTTGCGCGATGTTCATTACTGTTCCATAAATTGAAAATTAATAAAACTGCTTTTATTATTTGTTTATTCGACACCAAGATTTTTAATTTTTTCGATAAGTTGTTTAAAATATTGTTTGCCTGTCGAATCTTCTATGATATTAATATTTTTAGCGACTTCACGAGCAATTAGGTGCTTAGAACTGCTACCTAATTCAATCTTTTTTTGATCCTCAATTGTACAATAGTCACAAAAAGAATTTCGCATTGTTTTTTCAAAGTCCGCTCCGAATACACAAAATTTATCAGAGATGTTCCAATCAGCCATATTTAGAATGCCTTCTAATTCGCCTTCAGGTATACCAATGGCTTTGAGTGCATCTTTACGGTGATTTCCACTTGAATCATCACCGGAGCGGATATCATTGCAATCTCTGCCGTAATGGTCAAAATCCTCTAATCTTTTATATTTAGGATGAAATTCACCAAACATCAATTCTATAGCACGGATAATATTTGATTTACCAGCATTATTTTCACCTATTAAAATTACTGGCTGTTTCTGCGGGAAGTTAAGAGAGATCTGTTCCTTTATTGAACGGAATCCTTCGATGGTTAAATGTGTCAAGCGAGCCATTATGAATATATTCTTCCATTATTTGTCATATTAAACTGATAGACCCAGGTAAAAACAGCTACTGAAACTATCATTTATAGAAATATATTATGTTAACCGTAGATGTAAAGGGGAGAATCGTACAAATAATAAGAACGGGTTATAAGTGTTAAGTAGCGCTTTTGCGTAAAATAAGCAGATTTTCAAACTTAATAGTTCATATTTATGTATTACACAGCTATTCGGTTAATGTCGGAGTAACCAACATTTTTTATATACTATTTGTAATTACCTTTTGTTTATATAAATACAAAAAGCAAATATACTTATCAGAAAACTTCAAATAGAAGTATTGACAATAGCCATTGATCCCCGCTTCAAAATAGCGCATCATATTTTAAACTGATGTGGGATAATACTGATTTAGTGTTTATGAGTAGTTAGATATGAGTTTTCGCTCCTTCGGAGAGTCAGGACTCAGACTATTCGGATTTCAGGAAACCGATATAACACAATTGTTCGCTCTAATATTACGTGAATGTTTCCACAGCGGCCTTTACGTTTTAAAACTCATATATCTGTGGCAAACAAAGAAAAAATTGAAATGACGCTTTTTCATTATAAACGCAACGCGTTTACCCTCTGCGGCCCTCAGCGACCTCTGCGTTTTTATACTCCTATATCCATAACAAACAAAGGATAATTAAAAAGCATAGCCCACTTAGTAGTTATGGATTGTTAGTAATCAGTCTTCGCTCCTTCGCGGACTCAGGACTCAGACTATTCGGAATTCTGGAAATTCAATTTTGAAACGACCGTCCGTTTTGAATTCCCTTTTCCAAGATACGACCAATTTAACTACACAACCGTACACCCTGAGCTCGAGTCCTCGAGAGTCGAAGGGTCCTTCGCTGACTCTGAACCAGACTTTTCGGATTCAGGAGACCAATTAGTATCTGTTCAAAATAGCTGTTTTTTGTAACACAAAATTTTTATCTGGGGCAGACAAAAGGAAGATTAAAATGACTCTTTTCATTATAAACGCAACGCGTTTACCCTCTGCGGCCCTCAGCGACCTCTGCGTTTTTATACTCCTATATCCATAACAAACAAAGGATAATTAAAAAGCATAGCCCACTTAGTAGTTATGGATTGTTAGTAATCAGTCTTCGCTCCTTCGCGGACTCAGGACTCAGACTATTCGGAATTCTGGAAATTCAATTTTGAAACGACCGTCCGTTTTGAATTCCCTTTTCCAAGATACGACCAGTTTAACTACACACCGTATATCCTGCGTACTCAGCATTCCGAATACACCCGATTCAACCACTTGCCGTACACACTGAGCACTCAGAATTCCAGAATACACCCGTTTCAACCACCTTCCGTTTTACCCTGAGCTCGAGTCTGCGAGAGTCGAAGGGTCCTTCGCTGACTCTGGGCTCGGACTATTCGGATTACAGGAAGCACTAAAAGACAATATTTTGATAAATCCATTTTTCAGCTATTTACTTTTTTATTTGGAACCATATTGTCAGCTAGATAACTATTCCCACCAACTAGATAATCCTTCCCATTAGCTAGACAACTATTCCCACTAACTAGATAATCCTTCCCACCAGCTAGACAACTATTCCCACCAGCTAGATAACTATTCCCACTGACTAGATAATCCTTCCCATCAATAATTATTGCTATATAACCTTAAATTTTCTAATAAACAGAAGTTTTTTTCAGGAGTCTTTAGAAAAGAAGTAATTCTGAGGAGTATTCAACATGGGAAAACAACTAATTGACTGCTCTATAGTACTTTCTATGTTCCGGCTCATCCCAAAAAGCTCGTCTACCGTAAAAGCAGATTTGTTTCATTTTCATATAAAGCTCATTATACACTCTATTTCGGTATTCAAAAGCATCGGAAACGCTATTTTCCTGAGTTAATTTGATTTTAGCAAGATAGTGGGACAATTCGGGAACCACTTCGGCAGCCTTCTCGGAAAGACTGAAATCAAAGTTCGTTTTTACCAATTCATCTCTTCTATTATTACAAATATGAGCAAGATCATTAAGATCCTGTACTATATCCTCTGGATTCCAATTCTTATAATATTGTGGTAATCGAACTTCGGTTCCGATTGTGTGGAATGACTTTCGGATCATCTCAGCAAGACAGCTTCGTAAATTTTTGCAATCCTTTATGAACTTTCTTAAGTTATTTCTTTCTAATATCAGATTTTCCTTTAGAATTTTAAATTTTGCATCTGCCTCTGAGCATTCTTTCAACAGAAGAGCAATTTCATTAACCAGGTCCCATTGTAAACCAGCCGGTTCGAGCTCACCTTTGTCAGCCCGACAAAGTGTTACAAGGTCATTGGCCCTCTGGACAAGCGAACCTATGCTTATTTTTGGATATTCTCTTTTTTTCATGAAAAGAATATATTTCATGGTTCTCTGATATAAACCAAATACCTGGATGAGGAATTTGGAGAAATTGTATTCGCATTTTCGATATCACAAGGTAGGAAACCTTGTGCTGATTGACTGAAAGCCCTTTGGGCTAGGGAAAAGAATCGGATTTACAATGTAACGGTTCCTTACCCCGAAGGGGTTACTTTCACACCAGCCCAGGATCTCCTATTTCCTGGGTTAACTAATATTAGCGACATTCCGTTTTACCCTGAAGGGGTTGCGTCTGTTCCTAATCCCATACATATCGTTCATTTGAACATTTTAAAACCTTGCAGCTCCCAAAATCCAATAATATTGATAATGTCAATAAATATTTTAATTTCTTATTGACTCTGTAAAATTTACTAACCTATATTTTATCTGTTGTTCATAATAAAACAGCATTTTTTCCAATAATCGCTTTTTCTGTCAGTAAAATTTCCCGAAAATTTCCGAATAACAAATAATCCTGCATATCAATTTGCAGGTATTTTCCACACACATTTATCAAAAGGAGTACACCGTGAATACCAGTCTTGATGATTTGAATGCTATGAGACCGAAAATCGAAACAGTAAAAGATGAAGAAGTCTTGAACATCAATTCGCCGTATAAGCATTATACGCAGGAGCTTACCCTTGCAGTAAATCGCTTTCGGGATTGCAAAGCAATGCTTGAAACAGGCGGAATGGATTTCACTTTAATAGAAGAGCTCGCCGTGTTAACAGGTGCATGCAGAGAACTGTACTCACAAATGACAATGGTCACTTTTCCCAATAGCGGGTCACAAAAAAAGTGGATCACTACAATGGAAGAAGCTGAATTACTCATGCATGACATTAAAGAAGCTCTATATTATGCTCTCCGCAATTCTCCTGATGCACTGGCGAAACTGGCAGTAATCAGTGAGGGAAATTCCAATGCGGATTTTATTCAGGACCTCAATGATTATGCAGTATTGGCTCGCGCGAACAAAGAATTACTTCAGGAAATCAACTATGATCTGACAAATATTGAGAAATGTGCCGAGTTCTCTAAAATATTGTCTGATCTCTATGCTCAGGTTACAATCGACAGAACATCTTCACCGGAATTCACTCTTTTTCGTGACAAAGCTTTCACCCTTGCTAAAAGAATGGTTGATGAATTGAATTTACAGGCTAGATACATATGTCGTAGCGATAAAAAAAAGGCAGCAACCTTTATAATCAATGCTCCACAAAGAAAACCATCTAAAAAGAAAGCTGATAAAGAGGAAACTGTTATTGCCAGGTAGTTACTATTAATTATTCTGCAGACAATCAAAGGCAAGGATATAAACCTCTCCCCTTTGTCCCCTCTCCGTCGCAGAGAGGGGGCAATTCGTCATTCTGTTCTAATGATTCGATTTACATTGTATCGTTCTTAATAATACGATTTAACCCTCTCCACGTTGGAGAGGGACGAAGGGTGAGGTCAACAAAAAGACGATTTTTCATTCCATCATCTTTTCTTACTTCGCAGCAAATGTCCTCGCCAGATCATTATCAATTACATAGATACATACTTCCCTCGCACCTTGTTCCGAATACGCGAATTTCCGTTGAAGATTCCGTAACAGATACTTTAACATCAATCCGTATCCGTTTGTCATAGGTATTAAATCAGGAAGATTGTAATCTTTATCGCACGTCTGAAATTGTTGTTATCAAGAAATGGATCAAGCACTTTCTCTTTGATATTCTGAACATATCGTTCATGCAACTCTTTAAAAATTTCCGTTTCCGTAATATCTTTTCTGTTCGAGCATTATTTCCTGAGTCAGAGTTCTTGGATGTATATTCTTTCTGAATACTATCCCGAAATTCTTTGTGCTTCTGTTTAGATAACCCGGCACCAATCAGTCGTGTTTCAATATTCATCAGAAACTCTTCTGTAATTTTAAGATTCTCTTTTGTGATATGTACACGTTTCCTCAGTCATTGGTGGTTCAAAATTCACCGCAAACAGATAATTCATGATTTCACGTGCGATCTGCCGTTCATTATAATAGTAGAGAGATTCTTTTACTTCCTGAAGTACAGTATAGTTGTACATTCTGATAAGTGAATCTATAAATCCGGAAGGTATCGATTGCATCAGATCCCTCTTTTTTCTGGTGAAGAAATCACACATCATCGACATATTAATCAGCTTGTCATGTTTACCATAGGTAGAATAAGAATTCATTAAATATTTTCAGAGAATCACGCCCCGAGATTCCGCTGATTCCTTCTTTATCAGATTCTGCGATTATTCTTCGTCGTCTTTTCGCAGTCAGCTTTTTTCCGATCTTCTTCAGAGAGCCATTGCGGAATAATTCCGGAATAGATCTCCATTTTCAACAGCTGAAGGTTATCATCACAATAAAGGTTATATTTTTTAGGTTCACCTATCCATTCCAGTAGCGACTTCCGACCGTGTTGTCAGTCGTGATGAAATAATGACTCGCGCAAAATTGGTCATTATTCTCGGGAGAAACAGCTCTTCGATCTGTTTTCCAAAAGTATTCTTGTAGATCTTTACTTCTGTATTTACATCCATTACATAGGGAACATTGATATATTCGATTCGGTCAGAGAATGATTTAAATTCTTTTACATTTCGCTGATCTTCCGGATTCATTATCGCCAGAAGTAGTGAATTGACATTTTCTTCAATATCTTCAACCTTATGTACACCTTCACTGATAATATTATGAAGATCAGTAAAACGGTCGTTGTTATGTGACTTTATATCCATCAAGCGCATAAACACCATTGTTGGTCTTGGCATATCGTGAATACAGATAATGTACTTCGGATGAACTTTTCAGAAGCGTATTCAATCGTGCCTGAATCAGCGAAATTATGAATAACATTATTCTTTACCGGCTGATCACCGGGATTAAATACACTTATCCCTTCACCAATTCTTCTATTGAATCGATAATGACGTGCCCACACCATTTTGTGGACCTCTTCAGGATTCTTTAATTATTCAGTAACGCCCGATAAAGTGAACTGCAAAATGTACATGGCTTATCCTTAAATACCCAGTGATAACTTTTATCACTGAAAAGTTTTTCTTTGAAAGGCGAATCCTTGAACAGATCATTTAGAAATGATTCCCGATAATCTTTCGGAATAATCAAAATAGGATGATCATGACTCGGACACGGTATCTCAAGAAATCCTTCCGGTGAAGTAGGAATAAAATTATCAGTATGTAATGACGATCCTTTTTCCCGATCACTTGACAAACAGTTCTACCAGTTGTTCAAAAAGGGGAAACGTTGATTTGTCTGTAATGGTCCGAACAATTTCAGGATTTATTTTCCATACAAGTTCATATCTCATTCCATCTTCGGAATTTACATAAGATTCAAACTTTCTTAAAAGATTATTCAGAAATGTACTTTTTCCACAACCCGGCGGACCATTAAAAATGTAAATTTTATTCTGCTGTGAACCATGTTTCATGCTTTCAACCAGATTTACAAGACGATTAGCGAAAGAGTCGGTCAGCGAAAAATGGTCGGTCTGAATCTTCTTCAAAAAGTTTACTGCAATCATAATAAACATAGTGAATTGATTCAGGATCATTCGGATATTCATCAATACCCTTGTCCCATAAAATGATCGATCATATCATGAAATACCTGAAAAATATTTCTTAATACGATATTAGGTCATCGCATAGATCTTTTAAAAAATTCATCGTAAGAAACCGCCGGCCGTCTACTGCGGTCGGTCATTCGCGAGATTTAAGTTAGACAACGCTGTGATGTACAGAATTCATTTTTTATCTCGTTCATGATAATTGTTTCTGATTTCGTTTTAAATGTTATTTTCGGTTTTAATTAGTATCTATTCAAAATTAACATGCGCGTCACCCGCGCCTGTGTCAGCGCCCCCTAAATCCACCGCAGGGGGACTTGTAAGAACTCTATATTACAAGTCCCCGCATTGAAGACCCCCTTCGGGGCGACGCATCGAAGTACCCGAAGGGGTGGATTTAGGGGGCGAGCTATTTTGAACAGTAAATATTTATCAATCAATCCAGTACTTTTCTGGTTACTTGTCGGTCTTTCATTGTGTACAGAACACGTTGCCATGTGATATCCTGTATGATCATCGGCTTTTCCGGCATAGAGCTACCGCCGTATCGTTTTCGCACTCTGTGAATCAGACAACTACTTCACTTGTTTCAAGCTGAACCGGTCCACCCCAGAGAAATTCTATCCCCATCATCGTATTCGCGATGTATTCTGTAAATAATGGTTTTCCTTCAAACGGTGATTGAGACGAAGAGCGTTATCTCTGCTTTCTGTTTTATCAACTTCAATGCATGGCGGATGATACAAATGATCCTGCATCATCTCTTCGTACTCTTCAGCTTTACGGCTCTTTACATAGTACTCCCAAACCATGCGTTCCTGATTGAGTCGTTTACCTGCGACAAATATATCATATTTATCAACAAATTCCTGATCGATGAAATGATCAATAAATATCGAATCACAGTAATGTTTTCGTACATCAAAAATCAGTTCTTTACCCTTCATTTTCTTTTAGATCGAATTTTTTCTCTTTTCAACATCTTGTAATTGAAGATAAGCAAGGAACGTTTTCCTTTATCACCAAGCGATCTTCCATATTTTGAAACATTCTCATTCCAAGAGCATACGGATTCAGACCCACTCTTGGAAGTGATGCAACAGCACTATGAGTCCGGGCGAAATCGACTTCATGTCCCTTTAATTCTATCATCCGACAAAAAGAGAACTTCATGCCAGTAACTGGCCCATCCTTCGTTCATTATTTTCGTTCGTATTTGCGGTTGGAAAAACAGTGATGTTTTTCTGACAACTTCAATTACGCTTTTCATCCAGGTAGTTGTGATCTTTTTTTAAAAATTCGGAATGAGAGAATATATACTGATTAAGATCTCCTTCAGTATTGATCACTTCGTTTTGAATGCTTTCACATATAACGAATTGAATTCAGGAATTTTCTGCCCGTATTTCATCAAAGAATTTCTGATCTGCCTGTCTTTAAATTCATTGACATATTTATTGTACCGTTCCATCTCGTTGACATATTCCATTACTGAGAACTTTCTTAACATTTTGAAGATACACATCAAAGTAGAAATCAACTATCGCCGTTTCTCTATTATCAAACACATTGTTATATATTGTGAAAGTTCTGGCTAATAGTCCTACCAGATTATCGATACTACTCGCAAATTCTATTACATAATCAACCCATCTGCCTTTTTCGGAACGAAGCCGCGCGATAAGTCGTCTTGTCAGACAATGCCTGTCCGGTAAAATCAAAATCCCAGGTATTTCTATAAAAAACATTATTCTGGAAAAAATCGATATGCGCAAGAACATGATAAAAAATCATCACATTCATCCAATCAGGATTATTATCATTATAGAATGATATTGCCGGACGGGTATTTATCACGGTTTCATAAGGATTTGATGGATACAATTCATAACGTCCCTTTTCTTTCAGAACTTCGACATCATGAACCCAGTAATCATATAATGTAGGGATCATAAGTTTAGGTGTCAATTCAATCAGATCCCGGTTAGTAACAATATACTCCAGTGTTTCATCCTGAAAAGAGAGCCCTGCTTTACGTCGCCCGATCTTTACAGCCTTCCATTATCTGTTTTGTTTTTTGATTGACAAGTTCCATTTTTATTATTTTCCTGTTTATATTAGGAATTCCAGTATTGGTATGTATGCGATTTCCAGAGAGATTATCTTTCAATCCTTGTAACTGATTTGCTGATAGTGTCTTTCAGGTGTCTACCTGAAACTCAATCCAATGACCTATCTTACTACTTCGTGTGAAATCAATTTTCTGATACCCTCAATAAGTCGACCCTCATCAGCTTCTTCACTGAAATTATCCAGACGAAGAAGATCTGAATTGTTCAGTGAGCAGATTGGAATTTTCCAGATAAGTCTGTACTTCAGTTTTTTCATTTGCTGCATAGGTATGTGAACAACTGAGATACCTACTCTACTTGCGTACGTCATTACTTTCTTTAAGTTCAGGAATAGTTTTCTCACCTGTTGTATCCCAGTCATCTCCATCTGTACCCTGAAACACATAGATATTGTATTCCTGTGCAAGATTTTCTTTTTCCACAATTTCATTTACAAGTTTATAAGCGGCGCTCACCTGTGTACCACCGGCAACCCGTGAATTATAGTAGTTATAGAAATCGGGCACTTCTTTTGCGCTTGTATCATGAAGGATGAATCTTGTTTCCACTCTTTTTGAATATTGATAAAGTAACCAGCTATAAATCATTACATGCTGTGCAACAACGAGTTCTGTACATTTACCTTCCATTGATCCTGAGTAATCACGGACAAAAAATACCAGCGCCTGTGATTCAAAATCTTTCTCACGGGACAAGATCCGGAAAATTTTATCTCTGGGTGACACCAGCAGATCTGTTGTATCCATGGTAATTAATATCGGGTATTTTACCAAGGGCAAAATTTGTTTCAAGTACCTTTTTTCAAAGTTGCTTTTTTGTCAAGAACTTGACCAAAGCCGCGATTTTTGTCTGTAATATCATAGGTATATTTTGTCAGAGATCTTCTTGTTCCTCGATCTTTCAAATTGGGAAGTTCGAATTTTTCTGTTAAGTATTCTCCCAAGATCATAGGCACTCGACTTCCATCTCATGACCGGACTCCTGTCCATCACCGGCGCCTTTTCCTTCACCCTGTTCCTGACGAACTGGTTGCTCTCCGATAACTTCACCCTCTTCACCATCACCAGTTCCACCGGATTCACCGCTGTCAGCACTAATTAAGTGATGTATCATGAAAGAATTTTTCTTCAACTGTCGATGGAACAATGATAATCGATCCGCTGGTTGTCTTACCAGGTTTCATAATCTACCAACTTTGATCTTTCTTAGGAAATCCATCCTTTTCACGCATTGTTTATCCCTCTCAAGAAGTTCATCCATTGAACTCATAGCGTTAACAGGAGAGAATAATCTCCTTTCTCTTTCTGAAAGAATTCAGAATCCCTAAACCATCTTCAAATTTTATCGGAGTATTTTCTTTATTTTTATTTGAATTCATAATGTTTTTTCTTCTAACCTGATTCAAGGTTTTCAAAAACTTTGATATGTAAATTTCGATAATGTGTTTTAATTCATTTGAGGTAAAGTTATTCTCTATCTTAAGATGAAGGATTGAGAATAACTTTTATGAATCATCTTTACTCTACTTTTCGGTAATTAATTTCTGTTTAGAGCAACTGTATTTTTGTAACACGCCCCCTAAATCCCCCGAAGGGGGACTTGTAAGAACTCTATTTGTCAAAATTAACATCCAAAAAGTCCCCCTGCGGGGCGACGCATCGAAGTACCCGAAGGGATGGATTTAGAGGGCGTTTGTTAATTTTGAACAGAAACTAATTATCAGTTTTCATCTTCCTGTGTGCAGAAATATTCGATAGTTTTCTGAGCACAGGTATGGCAATACTTTAGCTTTTGAAGCATTGTCTGAATCATACGGTCGTAAAGTTTCTGATTTTCCTCATTTGTCCTGTTTGCCAGTGCTCCTACCAGACTTCCCGCACCCGCGATATCAGATTTCAAGCGTACATCTGTTACCGCTTTGACAAGTTCCAGATTGTCCATGAAATCATAATCAGGATTTATGGAAATACGTTGTCCGTATATTTTTCGAATCGATGTTCTGAACATATCGCGCTGTTCTTTGGTCTTTAGACCCAAGTCGTTCTTCAACGCTTCCAATATATCGTTCATCGATTTTGAGTGCTTTCAGTTCACTAGTCTGCGGATCACGATATTTCCACATCTTGTCCGGACCAAGGTTTTCAGCATCGATACCGATAATCATATTGACATAGTTCATTACATCTTTTCGTATCGCATAGCGGTTCATCCATATACGCATTGAACATTTCGGTCATAATTCGTTCTCGATAAAGACCCTTTGCAAATTTCAGATCTTCCAGATATTTTTTCCGGTCATTTGCATCAGCAACATAATCCAGAACAACTCTTTCAAGAGCTTTAAAGATATCGTATGCAAACATACACTTTCCATCATTGGTTTCTGAACTTTCGATCAGAAGCTGTATCGCACGTCCAAGATTTCTTTGCCCAAGACCCTTTTGTCCAAACCGGTTCATGATTACCGGATCCTGATTTAACGTATCGATCACTTCTGCCAGTGTTTTGATACTCTTTTCTCCTGCAACTTCACCTGCAGAGAGTTTCAGTGTTTCAATCGGTGTCAACTTTTCAGATCGTGCCAAACGACTCAGAACAACAGCTATCGATGATGCATAGTTAAGATTTGGATCCTGATGCAGGTCTTCACGGGTCAGCGTTGTCCTTGCCTCTTTACCTATAGCATATTGTGTCAGATCCTTCTGCAGCCGATAATTTGTATTGTGTGATACATAACATATTCTACATCTGTCAACTATAGGAGCTTCCTCTTTTTCCGAATGAAATCTGTTGAATTCAGAGTTATTACTGGTCGCAATAATAAGAGTATCTATCGGCCATTTGAAACCGTCGATTTCAATACTTCTGTTTTGAATAACTCCAAGGTATACCTGAACAAGGTCTTTTTTATTTTTGTAAATTTCATCACTGAAATGAATTCCACCGCCAGCAACACGTGCCAAAGCACCACGTGCGCAGATCAAATCGGTAAGGATTATTGGTATCAGTAATATGTAATAAACGCTGAATCGATTCTTCACCTAACAAGATCAACTGCAGATGAAGTCATCTTGTCTTTTGCAGGATATTTACCTGTTACTGTTCCCAGACTTTCTGTTAAAGGCACCGGAACAATATCTATAAATTTCAGAGCTTCATCGATTTTACCATCTGCAAATTGCATGATTTCATTCCATATATAGGCACTGCATGCACCAAGTGGACGATAATTATCGTAAATTGTCGATATTTCTTTATCAGAAAATCCTACTGTCTTTGCCAGATAGCTTTTTGATTCATCAATGGTTATCAAACAAGATTCATTGCAAGTATCGCAGGATCTTCATAGGTCTGTGATTCAATAACAGAAATCTTTCCATAACCGCCGATTTTGTCAATATCTTTAAAGCGGAACGTGTATTTTCTGTTACCTTTTTCAGACAAAAATTCACGATATCTATTGCAAAGGAAATCAACAAAAAAGGTTTTTCCATTTCCCGGTTCACCAACAAGAACAAATGCCATTTCTGCGGATGATCCACCTTCAGCCGCATCTTTTACATACGATACAAAGCTGTTGATTTCATCATACATACCGATGACATGCTTTTTTCCTGTTCTAAAAATTGAGAAATCGTATGTTGTCTTTCCATTGACAACTACTTTTTCAATCTGACTCCCGAGTATCATTCGTGCAACACCCTGAAATGCATTTTCGAAAACTCGTTCTTTTTTCTTTAATGCGGTAAGGTGATGAATCAAGACTGTTCTGAGCGGATGCAGGCATATTATTTTCCTCCTGAAACTACAATGGATTCGTATTATTTACCCATAAACATCTGGTAGTAACCTGCACAGTGAGAATCACGGAGTCGATTCGTGTCTCGATTGCATGAAATACCACAACGATGAATTGAAAATACGACCACCTTGATCATTTATTTTTCCAACTTTGTAATATCCTCTATTTATGGCATGCTGCTTGATATTTTATCTAATTACCGTTTCACCCATTGTTTATACCTTATAAAGATTGCTTATTATGATTATCGTATTGACAATTTCATTTTATAATACGCGCCCCCTAAATCCCCCGAAGGGGGACTTGTAAGTACTTCTTTTATTATTTGCCAATTAGCATCCTCAAAAGTCCCCCTGCGGGGCGACGCATCGAAGTACCCGAAGGGGTAGATTTAGGGGGCGATAAATTTGGCGACGCATCGAAGTACCCGAAGGGGTGGATTTAGGGGGCGAAAAAATTGGCGACGCATCGAAGTACCCGAAGGGGTGGATTTAGGGGGCGAAAAAATTGTGTTACAAAAATACAACTATTTTGAACAGCTATTATTTAGCAAAAGGAATGTTCTTAAAAATAAACTTCTACTGATTACAGAATTTATTCTTATCTTTTATTTTTTGCCAATTTCCTTATATACGAACTTGTTTACTATTCCCAATCTTGCTATTCTTTTATTATTGACTTTTCCTGCTTTGTATTTCCTTATATCTGATAACAGATTCAACAATAGCCAATTGTTTACCATTAAATGTTCTTATAAAATTCTTTTTTCATTAATGATAAGATTTTTGATTTCAATATTTCTGATTGTCGCTTTTCTTTTTATCTTTCTTCCTGATTTACTCGTGATTTCTTCTGATAATAAATGGCGGATTCTATACACATCAGTCTTTTATCTTTTTTTTTCTGTGATCCCTCAGGAAATTCTTTACAGAGCATTTTTCTTCCACCGCTATGAAACGATTTTTAATGGTAAACATATTTCCGTTGGGATCAATGTTTTTACTTTCTCATTCGCTCATATTGTTTGTGGAAATTGGCTGGCTATTTTCTTGACTATTATAGGAGGTTACTTTTTTTGTAAGACCTATCAGAAAGCCCGATCATTGATAATTACAATAATCGAGCATTTTTTATATGGGATGATGGTTTTTCTACTGGGGTTGGAAAAATTTTTTATTTAACTATCAGATATTGTAAACCGCAGTATAATTAATATCGGATCCGTTTACAGTATACTGATACAATAATAACAAACAACCCTCACCACGTTGCAGAGGGATAAAGGGTGAGTTTTGTATACAACAAAAAAAAGTAAAGAGTTAATCACGGAAAGTACGGCAGGCACTGAAAAAGGATAGAAAAATAGTAAACTGCATTATAATACTATCAGATCTGTTAAAACCTTAATAATAGTGTTCACATACATAACTGGAGCTTTTTTTGCGCATAAATCTCTAAAATTATCAAGCAATTTACATTTAAACAACTATAGCACTATGAATATATTTGGATATGAATTTTTAATCATTCTCATCCTTATATTAATCAATGGCATTTTCTCAATGTCAGAAATAGCGATCATTTCTGCAAAACGAGCTCGGCTCATGCAGAAAAGTAAAAGCGGAAGTGAAGGCGCAAAAGCCGCTCTCGAACTCGCTGATTCTCCAAATACCTTTCTTTCTACAATTCAGGTGGGAATCACTACCATTGGTATTATCATGGGAGCTTTTAGCGGCTCTACTATTGCCAAAAACCTGGTCCCTTTTTTTCAACAGTTTTCATTAACTGCACGTTACAGTGATACAATCGCATTTACGATTGTAGTCATTACGGTAAGTTATCTATCCTTGATTTTAGGCGAACTTGTACCAAAACGAATCGCTCTTAACCGCGCTGAGGATATCGCTCAAATAATCTCGCGCCCCATGAGAATCCTCTCCCTTATCGCATCTCCTTTTGTTTATATCCTGACAAAATCAATGGATATGGTTCTGTTTGTTTTGCATTTACAAAAAGTTCATGACCCCACAATAACTCAGGAGGAAATCTCTCATGCACTGGATCTTGGAAGAATTGCCGGGCTTGTTGAACCGGATGAACAAAAAATAGTCAAACGAGTTCTTCAGTTCGGAGATAGACAAGCACACTCTATCATGACACCAAGACCCAATGTTATTTGGCTCGATATTGAATTACCTGTAGAAGAAATCATAAAAACTGTTACCGATAATCCTTTCTCGCGCTATCCAGTTATGAAAGATTCTCCCGATAACATAGTGGGTATTATCAATGCCAGGGATATCCTGCGTTTTATGGACCACCAGGTATCCGATTTTAAATTTCTTATCCAGGAACCACTATTTGTTGTAAAGAATCTTTCAATACTCAATGTAGTAGAGACTTTTCGGCAGCACCCGCTTCATTTTGCACTCGTAATCGATGAATATGGTGGTTTCATGGGAATAATTACTCCATACGATATTTTACAAGCATTGATTGGAGAACTGCCACTCGGACACATTGTTCCTGGAATCCGAAAATCAAAATTAGGCAGTTGGTATATAGATGGATCTATCCCTATTCAGGAGTTCAAAATTTTTTTCAACATTGATGAATTCCCGGAAGAATACCGGTATGGAACACTTTCAGGTTTTATTATGCATGTCTTAGGTCATATCCCTTCAACCGGTGAGCATTTTGATTGGAACGGCTTCAGCTTTACTGTCGTAAGCATGGTTCATAACCGGGTAAATGAAGTTGTTGTCCATACCCCACAGAATAAATCTTTTTAACCAAAATTGTCAAAAATGAATCAAAAGGCAAACCTGATTCCGACTCCTCCGTCAGCACTCCATTCGATCTCCGGTACTATTTCAACATGAGGTGCTACTTCTCCAAAAAAACTCAATGGTGCTTTTTTCAAAAGGTATGTAAACCCGATTGGAATTCTTCCCCCAAAAAATGATTCATCTCTGATCCTTAACATCATGCCTAAACCCAGGTAAAATGGTAGCTCGCCATTTTTAAAACCTATTCTGGGAAAATGAAATAAATAATCTGCTTGCCAATTAAACCTGCCGTCTTCAGGAAATGACCATCCTGCTACCAGATCAAATGCATTTGTTTTATCATGCCACCATTTGATACTTAGGCCTACCGGATCACCAACCATTATTCCTATTTCAAATCTTGGATCAGCATCTGCGGCCAATAGTGATGAGTAGAAAAGTAGAATTATCAACATTAATTTTTTCATTCTTTACCCCTTAAAACATCATCCATTAACAGCCAATAGTTACCTTATGGTTGCTAATCATTGTCCCTGCAATCAATACGCCATCTTTTGTTAAATAGTTTCTGTTTAAAACAGCTGCATTTTTGTAACACAAAAAATATTTCCCCTTAAATCCCCGCAATGGGATTCAGGGGACGCATATGTTAATTCTGAACAGAAACTGACTATCTCTATAAGAAAATTTTTCATTGCCCCATAACAAGTTTTATTTTCAGTTACCAGTATAATTTTACAAAGAGTTATTTATGAATATTCCTGATGATCTTATAAATCCGTTTTACAATGACCGCTATTTTGATGTAGTCAATGCTCTTGAAGAAGCTAAATACATCTTCTTTAATGGTTGTAATCTGCTTACTAAATGTCAGGTTGCAATATCTGAATCTAAGTGTCTTTTAATTGGTGAAACAGGCTTTGGTGCAGGTAGAAATCTAATTTCTCTTATGGATTACCTTGAAAATTCAGCCGTTTGCGATCTATCAGTGGTCTACAACTCTGTTGAACTGCATCCGTTAACAGTTAGTAAAATGAAATCAATCCTTGCCCGCTTCGAGCCTGTTGCAGCAGAACTCATTAATTTACTGCTTAATTCTTATGACAAAGTTGACATTAACAATAAAGGATGGCACCGCTTACAGTTCGATAGACCGTTTGGTTCGGTAATTGTAAATTTATGGATAGGTGAAGCTCTTGAAATGGTAAATGCGCTATCTTGCCTGTGTGATGCATGGTTTCTGGATGGCCATGGCCCAAAAAAAAACCCTGCAATGTGGCGCCCTGAATTGCTTGCCGAAATCGGGAAAAAAACAAAACCACACGGTACATGCGCTACTTTTACTGTCGCTGGTGAAGTACGAAAAGCATTGACTGATGCTGGATTTACCGTGGAACGGGTTCCCGGTATAGGAGGTAAAAAACTTGTTCTTAAAGGTATTAAAAATATTTGAGATAAAAGTAAATCTGTCTTTCTGTGAATAATCTTTTATTTTAAAGTTCGTAATTGATTAGTATCTGGATGCGCACCCCCTAAATCCCCCTTCGGGGCGACGCATCGAAGTACCCGAAGGGGTGGATTTAGGAGGCGAGATATACCTTCTGATCTGCTTGGATCTTTTCATTTCCGGAATTCAAATGATAAATAAAATGAACGATTCTTCTATTTCTTTGTATATTCATATACCTTTTTGTGCTTCCAAATGCCGTTATTGTGACTTTTACTCCGATCCTAAACTAAAAAATCTGACAGATAACTACCTGAAAGCTATTGTACGTGAATGGCACCAGATACAAAAAAATCTCCCGTCACATTATCAAATAGATACAATTTACTTTGGGGGTGGGACGCCATCTATTCTTTCAGCGGATCAATTTTCTTTTCTGTTCAAGGAAATTATCGGGAGAAGCAGTCGATCTTTACAATGTGAGTGGACTGTCGAATGTAACCCTGATTCCTTCTCTGAAGAAAAAGCGCATGTCTTTCTCGATGCTGGAGTAACACGGCTTTCTTTTGGCATTCAATCTCTTGATGATAGAGAACTCAGGTTACTCGGCCGTATTCATAATGCCCAGACAGCTTCTAAAGTCTTACAATCACCAATTCTCTCCCTTTTCCAATCTATCAGTGCAGACTTGATGTATGGGATTCCTCTGCAAACCATTGACACTTTTACTGAATCTCTGCTCACATTGATCAAATTGCCGAATATAAAGCACCTGTCTCTTTACGAACTTACTATCAATGAAGATACTCCTTTTGGTAGACATTATAAAAAGTTACCATTACCTGATGATAATCAGATTGCAAGTATGAGCGACTACTGTACTTATATTTGTGAAGAATACGGATTTGAGCATTACGAAATCTCAAATTACGCTTTACCTTCTTTTCATTCAAAACATAACGAAGCTTATTGGAATCATCAGAATTATATTGGTTTAGGTGCTTCCGCGCATTCTTATATTCATCCCTACAGATCGTCAAATGTTGCGGATGTTTCAACTTATATTCAAAAAATTAATAATGATACAACAGCTATTGATTTCAAAGAGGAAATTGATGGTACGAAATTTGCGAACGAACTACTTTTCCTTGGGTTAAGAAGACAGATAGGAATAAATGAAAAACTGTTCCTAACTCATACTGGTAAAATTTTCTATAATTCAAATAACAAAGAGAAGATCGATTCGTTTGTTGATCGGGGCTATCTTTTTTATGATTCACCTTGGTGGCGTCCTACTGAACTTGGCATGCATTATGCCGATACCATGGCTAGAGATCTATTCGAATGCTGACTGGAGTGTATTGTGAGCGCGATAATACAATTTATTAAGGAAAGTCAATACTGTGTCGCTTTAACAGGAGCAGGTATTTCCACGCTTTCTGGAATTCCCGATTTTAGAGGAAAAACTGGCATCTATAATCAATATGACATTCATAAAATATTCGATTATCAATCTTTTATTGCCGATCCTACATACTACTATAAAGCTTCCAGGGATTTTATTTATAATATCGAAAGCCGCGCTCCTAATATTGTTCATAATGAGCTGGCAAGACTCGAAAATTTAGGTTTGCTTAAAGTCATTATTACTCAAAATATCGATCTGTTGCATTCTAAAGCGGGATCTAAGCGTGTAATAGAACTTCATGGATCTCCAAGAACACATACCTGTCTCAGTTGTGGAAAAAAATTCACCTATGAATTTATCGCTAAAATAGTTCGACATAATGAAATACCTAAATGTACTAATTGCAATGGAAGCATTAAACCAGATATCGTTTTCTTTGGAGAAACCTTGGATCCTGGTGCTCTGCAGCAATCTGTAGAGGAATGCTCAAAAGCTGATCTGATTCTTGCCTTGGGCACCAGTTTAGTGGTTCAACCCGCTGCCTCTTTGCCGCTCTACTCATTAGAAAATGGAGGATCATTAGTCATTGTTAATCAGATGGAGACGCCTTTAGACGAAATCGCTTCTGGTCGTTATCAAGACCTTGAAAGAGTCTTTTTAGAAATTAAAGACAGTTTGTAAATATTTTATGTTCTTTAATAGGTTCTTTAATAGGTTCTTTAGTTCTGCATTATCTATTCTATTCAATTGAATAATACTATATTTCCGAATAGATTTTTATTTTATATCGACATGCAGATTAAAATTTTTATTAGAAAGTAATCCTGCGAATATATTCTGATCAGGCATTCAAAAGCATAATGAGATTTCCCAGATTTCTTAAACAGCAGAGCGTTTATTTTCCCACTTTTTTTGGATGGGTAACAATTATCATCGTTTCTTTTGGATTTCTCTTTATTTTTGTAAATTCTATTCACTCTTTTTTAGCCGTATGCAAACCAATCAGTTCGAAGGTGTTCATAATAGAAGGATGGTTACCTGATTATTGTCTGGAACAATTTTTAAAAAAATATGATCCTGATACTGTAGACAAAATATTTGTAACTGGTGGACCACTGGAACAAGGATCTTATCTTAAAGAGTATAATACCTTTGCTGCAGTAGGTGCTCAGACACTTAAGAGATTAGGTTTTGCAGATTCCATAATCATTGAAGTACCTGCACCTTATGTTCAAAAGGACCGTACTTTCACCTCAGCTTTGGCACTTAAAATATTCCTTTCCAATAAATCCACAATACACTCTGCGACTATTATCACATTGGGAGTACATGCTCGTCGATCTCAACTTCTTTTTCAAAAAGCTTTTTCCGATTCTGCGGAAATTGGAGTTATCTCGATTAAAGACAGAGACTATGATCCCAAACACTGGTATGTGTCAAGTATGGGAGTAAAAACTGTAATTGTCGAGATTATCAGTTATATTTATACTAAACTGTTATTCAGCAAATTTGAATAGAACAAATCTATTTTAGCTGTCTTCAGCATAATTTATGTTACTATTTTCTGTCATTAAGAAGTTTTTTTGTAAAGGGGTTTCTGAATGATTTGGAATAAAGAATTTGAGACCATGTCTTTAAAGGATTTACGAGAACATCAAAGCAAACGCTTGCGAGATCTTGTCACACGTCTATATTCAAGGGTAACTTTTTACCAGGAAAAGATGAAAGCCGCAGGTGTAAAGCCATCAGATATTCAATCAATTGATGATATCAATAAATTCCCATTTATCACTAAAGATGAATTGAGAGACTGTTTATCCTTACGGTTTATTAGCAACTGACATGAAAAATATTGTCGAAATCCATGCTATCGTCAGGTACTACAGGTAAACCCGTCGTTGATGCCTACACTCAAAATGATATCGATATCTGGTCTGAAACAATGGCTAGAACACTTTCAATGGGCGGTACTACAAGTGAAGATATTGTACAAAATGCTTTTGGATATGGATTATTTACCGGCGGTTTAGGTGTCCATTATGGGACCAGAAAAATTGGCGCAACCATTCTGCCTATCTCAGGCGGAAATACCAAAAGGCAATTAACAGTAATGCAGGATTTTGGAGCAACCGTATTAACATGTACACCATCGTACAGTCTTTATCTTGCTGAAGTTGCACGGGAAGAGGGTATCAATATTAAAAATTTCCCTTTAAAAGCAGGGTTTTTTGGTGCTGAGCCCTGGAGTGAAAACATGCGGTCTGACATTCAGGATAAACTTAACATTAAAGCAATTGATATTTATGGATTGACCGAAGTTATCGGACCGGGTGTTGCATCTGAATGTGAACACCAGAATATGCTTCATGTATTCGAAGATCATTTCTATCCTGAAATTATTGACCCAAAAACGGGAAATGTTCTTCCAGATGGTGAGAAAGGGCGAGCTTGTCTTTACTACACTATCTAAAGATGGTACTCCGGTTATTCGATATAGAACACGTGATATCACCTATTTGAAGCCGAGAAAAATGTGCCATGCGGTAGAACCAGTGTAAGAATGCATCGTATTCTGGGTCGCACTGATGACATGCTTATAATCAGAGGCGTAAATCTTTTCCCAACTCAGGTAGAGAATGTCTTATTAAAAATCGATGGTGTAGAACCTCATTACCAGATCCTTGTTGATCGGAAAGGTCAACTTGATTATCTTGGAAATACGAGTTGAAATGAATGATTCTCTTTTTTCAGACGAGATCAAGTATATCGAACAAAAGGAAAAAGAAATCGAACATGAACTGCGTGATGCACTTACTTGTTCATAGTCATGTAAAACTTGTTGAACCTAAAAGCATCGAACGTAGCGAAGGTAAAGCAAAACGTATTATCGACAACCGAAAAATTTGACGGAGAAATTCCTATGAAAGTTCAGCAGATCAGCGTTTTTCTTGGAAAATAAAGCTGGCAGACTTGCTCATGTTGCTCAGGTCTTGCGAGACAATGGTATAAATATCAGAGCTTTAACTATCGCAGATTCTTCTGATTTCGGTATCCTGAGAATGATTGTCAATCAACCGGAAAAAGCAGTTGAATGTTCTAAAAAATGATGGATTTATGGTCAAACAGAATCCAATTATTGCTGTAGAATTTGAAGATAGGGAAGGGTTGTTTTTCGACATTATGAATCTTTGCGATCAATTTAAACTCAATGTCGAATACACTTATTCTTTTGTCGAACAGTATTCTAATAAAGCTATTCTTTTTCTTAGATTCGATGATCCTGATCAGGCAGTTAAAGTATTTATTGATAATAATTTTCATGTACTTTCAAATGAGGAAATCAGGAAAATTTAATTATCATTTTTAATTGCTTCGCTATCCTCTTGTTTTTTACAAGAGGATATTCTTCTGTAATTTTTTCCTAATGAATATCGTTATAATTCTTAAATAGTATCTGTTGAAAATAGCTGTATTTTTGTAACTCGAGATTTATCGTCCCCTAAGTCCCCCTGCGGGGCGACGCATTGAAATACCCGAAGAGGTGGATTTAGGGGGCGCATATGTTAATTCTGAACAGAAACTAATTAGTTTATTTCCATTTTTTCTTTTCCTGATATCTGACGATTCTTCACTGGAAGGAAGTTTTTTCCTTTCACCTAACTAAATTTACAACCAAAACGAAAGGCTACTCATTATGAGCCAACTACCTTACGCTCTGGGATGGATTCCTGATACACCGGATATCCATGATTGTACTCCTGATAGTAATTCTGTTCCATATCGGCCAATGAAAAGTGGTGAGGCAAAACCTGTTTCATATTTACTTGACCAGGCAAATGCAAAACGTCCTGAGCGCCTTCCTGATTCTATTGATCTAAGGCCATGGTGTTCACCTATCGAAGATCAACAATCAATCGGATCCTGCACTGCCAATGCAGGAGTGGGAATGGTCGAGTATTTCGAAAATCGAGCCTTTGGTAAACATATTAATGCATCTCGATTATTTCTCTATAAAACAACCCGTAACATTTTACATTGGACCGGAGATACTGGAGCTTATCTTCGTACTACCATGGGTGCTATAGCTATTTTTGGTGTGCCTCCTGAAGAATACTGGCCCTATGATGTCTCGCTTTTTGATAAAGAGCCTTCGCCTTTCTGTTATGCATTTGGACAAAGCTATCAGGCTATTACTTATTTTAGATTAGATCCATCTGATATCTCTAAAGACACAGTATTAAACCAAATAAAAAAGAACCTTGCTGCAGGCATCTCTTCTGTTTTTGGATTTACAGTGTATAATTCTATCGAACAAGCTGCTGCTACAGGAAAAATTCCTTTTCCCGCTAAAAAAGATAAAGCGGTTGGCGGACATGCTGTCATGGCGGCCGGGTATGATGAGGACATAGTGATTGGTAATGGGGAATCACAAACCAAAGGTGCAATTCTTATCCGCAATTCATGGGGACCCTCCTGGGGAATGAATGGATATGGCTGGCTTCCTTATGACTATATTCTTAAAGGATTGGCATTAGACTGGTGGAGCCTTATAAAAAGTGAATGGATTGACACTGGGAATTTTAAAATTGAAGATTGAGAATCAATTTTAAAAATAGGGGACAACTTGTCCCCTTATAATAAGTTGGATTGTTCTTCAACGATCAGAATTGATTACTAAATATCTTCATGTATTACCGTATACTTCTGAAGATTTCTGCTCCTTAATCCTAAAAATCAGTTTGCAGAAAGATACCCTGTTAAAAAATGAATTTGTTAAGATTAAGACAATTGAGCTTATTTTGTAAGTCAATTTTAATGAAAAGCACTGGAAAATAAAGTAGAATTATACGCTCTTTGTAAGAAGAAGGGATGCAAAACAAAGCTTAAAATAATTTTATTTAATTGCTTAATTTAATAAACAAAGTCAGGTCAATTTCGTATTTTAAAGTCATGATTCTAAGAAATTTGCATCTATCATTTTTCAGAAATTATAACGAGCTGAAATTGTCATTTCCTGAAGAGGGAGCGGTTTTCGAAGGAGAAAACGGATCAGGTAAGACAAATCTTCTTGAATCAATTTTTTTACTGTGCACCGGGAAATCTCAGCGAGATGCAAAAAAAGTTAACATGATAAATAATAATTCTGAAATTAGTTTCATTGAAGGAGAATTTGTTACTGATTTTTCCGATTCTTTAACAGCTTCCTTTGGTTTTGACCGATCAAAAAAAGTAGTAATGAAAGTCAATGAGACCAATGTCGAGTCGATAACGGAATGGTTCGGCAAACGTCCAATTGTTTCATTTGGAGCAGATGATCTTTGTCTGGTATATGGATCTCCGGAACTAAGGCGAAAATTTATTGACATTACTTGTAGTCAGCTTGATAGAGAATATCTTACGAATTTGCTGAAATACACCTTTAATCTTAAGTGTCGCAATTCCCTTCTTACCAGCAATTTCGATCCTGTTCAGTGTGATATTTATGAACAGAAAATGGCGGAAAGCGGATCATATCTCATTTCTAAGAGAGAAAATTTAATAAACGAATTGAATATTAATTATCAATCTTTTTACAAGGAAATCTGCAATCATAAAGAAACTGTTGAAATGGTTTATAAACCATCGATTTATTGCGATTGTAGTAGTAAAAACGATTGCAAAAATGTATTTTATACTATGCTTCGAGAGCGAAGAACAAAAGATCTTGAAACCGGATTTTCCTCAGTTGGTCCGCATAGGGACGATGTATGGTTTCTTCTTGATAGCAAGCTGGCAAAGCATTTTGGCTCTCAGGGACAATGTCGCTCGATTGTTTTGTCACTTAAATTGAGTTCTGTTGTTTGCATAGAGAAATATCGAAAAGAAAAAATGATTTTTCTTATAGACGATGCAGTATCAGAATTAGATCCTCAAAGAACATCAAGAGTCATTCCTTTAATCGAAAGTAAAGGTCAGATCTTTATTGCCACTCCAAAAGTTTTATCCCATTAAACAATCTCTTCCTCGGTTTACTGTTTCTGACGGGAAAGTAGTTAAATGAGTATCTGGCAGAGTCCTGAAAAAATTGGTGGTTTAATTGATTCGATTCTCTGCGAAAAAGGATATCTTAACGTTTGTAAAGAATGGGATGTTAGTTGCAAAGTGGAAAGAAATTGTAGGCGAGAGAATTGCATCTGTTACCGAATGCTACGCGAATGGAAGATGGAAGATTATATGTCAAAGTTTCATCTTCGAGCTGGCGAAATGAAATCGTTTACCTAAAAGACGAAATCATTAAAAAGATAAAGACAAGAAACTAATTGTTCCTCTTTAAATGATATTGTTTTTTATTGATAGACAAACCTATCAGTTCCTGGAGCGTTTATGAGTGAAATAATAATTATACTGCGGAAAGTATTAAAACCTTAAAAGGTTTGGAAGCTGTTCGAAAACGACCTTCTATGTATATCGGAAGTACTGGTTCTGCCGGTCTTCATCACCTTGTTTATGAAGTTGTAGACAATTCTATAGATGAAGCACTTGCTGGATATTGTACACAAATTGATATTACTATCAAACCTGATAATTCCATCTCTGTTCTTGACAATGGTCGAGGTATTCCTGTTGATTATCATGCGGAAGAAAAAATGTCAGCACTTCAGCTGGTACTGACAACTCTTCATGCCGGTGGTAAATTTGATAATTCTTCTTATAAAGTTTCCGGTGGATTGCATGGTGTCGGTGTATCATGCGTTAATGCTCTTTCCAACTGTCTGAAAGTCGAAGTTTACATAGATAATCAGATTTACTTTATGGAATTCCGTAGAGGTGATCCGCTTGAAGATATCAAAGTTATTGGTACAACTGATTTCCGTGGTACTAAAATTACTTTTACACCCGATCCTGAAATCTTTGAAACGACTGAGTATAGTTTCGATATTCTTTCAAAACGTCTTCGAGAACTTGCTTTTTTAAACAAAGGTATCACCATCACAATAACTGATGAACGACCTGAAGGAAAAAGCAATGAATTTCGTTATCCGGGTGGCTTGTTTCGTTCATTCAATATCTTGACGAAAACAAAATATCTCTGCATCCTCAACCTCTTTACTTTTTTCAGACTAGAGATGGCATTGAGATTGAAATTGCAATGCAGTACAACGATTCCTATAACGAAAATATTTTTTCATTTGCTAACAACATTAATACGGTTGATGGCGGTACACATCTCACCGGATTTAAAAAAGGTTTAACCCGAGCAATAAATACCTATATCACTAAAAATAATCTACTCAAAAACAGTAATAATAAACTCGAAATGAAAGGTGAAGACCTCAGAGAAGGTCTAACTTGTGTTGTTAGTGTTAAACTTTCAAATCCTCAGTTCGAAGGACAGACAAAGGGCAAACTAGGTAACTCTGATATTTTGGGTATTGTTGAAGGTTCTGTTGTGGACATGCTCGGTACTTATCTTGAAGAAAATCCTTCTATTGCAAGAAAAATTGTTGATAAATGTATTAATTCTGCAATCGCTCGTGAAGCTGCCAGAAAAGCCGCCAACTTGCACGACGTAAAACTATCATGGATGGTGGTGGTCTTCCTGGAAAACTTGCTGACTGCAGCGAAAAAGATGCTTCTAAGTGCGAAATTTTTCTTGTCGAGGGTGATAGCGCAGGTGGTAGCGCTAAAATGGGACGGGATAGAACCTTTCAGGCTATTCTTACCTTTGAAAGGTAAAATTCTGAATGTCGAAAAAGCCAGACTCGACAAAATCATTTCTCATGAAGAAATTCAAGTTATGGTTCAGGCTTTTGGTACTGGTTTCGGCAGAAGTGATGGACGAAGATGGATTTAATATCTCAAAACTTCGTTATCATAAAATCATTATCATGACTGATGCTGATGTTGACGGTTCACATATTCGAACACTTCTTCTTACTTTCTCTTTACAGACATATGACCGGGTTGATCGAAAACGGAAATGTTTATATTGCTCAGCCTCCTTTGTATAAACTCAAATCCGGTAAAGAAGAAAAATATGCTTTCAATGATCAGGAAAAAGATTGCAATTCTTAATCAATGGCAGGATAAAAAATCTGTTGTTATTCAACGATACAAAGGTCTTGGAGAAATGAACCCTGATCAGTTAGCTGAAACTACAATGAATCCTGAATCAAGAAGTCTTTTGCAGGTGAAAATGGAAGATACTATCGAAGCAGATCGAATTTTCACCATGCTAATGGGTGAAGAAGTTGAACCACGTCGCAAATTCATCGAAGAGAACGCTACAAAGGTGAAAAATTTAGATGTATAAAAATGGATCCTAAACCAACTCTCCTTCTTACTAATGATGACGGCTTTTATGCTGATGGCATTCGTATCTTATATGAAGAGCTAAGCAAATTCTACTCTGTTATTGTCGTCGCTCCTGAACATGAGAAAAGCGGGGTTGGACATGCATTCACTTTTAATAATCCTTTACATTACATCACTTCACCTGAAACCGATAATTTAAAAGGATATATTGTCAATGGCACTCCAGCAGATTGTGTTAAATTCGCTATTAGTTATCTTCTGCCGCAGCGACCTGACATTGTAGTCTCCGGACTTAACAATGGTGAAAATTCCGGATTATCAGCTTTTTATTCGGGAACAGTTGCTGCTGCAAGAGAAGGTGCTTTTTGGGGTATCCCCAGTTTTGCCTTTTCTATTTGCAAAGAAAGCTTTGCTTCTGCACAACATTATGCTTCTATTATTCCTACTATGATTGATAAAATCCTTGAAATCAATAAAACTTGTTTCCCTGCCAGAATTTATTACAACATTAATTTTCCTCCTTGTGAAATTTCAGAAGTTAAGGGAACCAGAATTACCTGGCAAAGTCTGGCATTCTTTGATGATCGTTACGAACGTATTGAAGTAGAAAGTCATAAATCCGGTGAAGGTTTTATGATTTTTGGTGAAAAAAAAGATATCGAATTTTCCAATGCTTTTGATTCAAGAGCTTTAATGAACAACATCATTACTATTACTCCTTTAACATTTGATTCAACTGCTCATAATGCAATCCCTCATCTTAATGTTTTAGAAGATGAGGATTTTTCCGAGAGGTGATTTTCAATGAGTGATAATGTTAAAATTTCTCCTGTTTTTATTGAAGATGAGATGCAGAAATCGTATCTCGATTATTCAATGAGTATGATTGTATCCAGAGCTCTTCCTGATGTTCGGGATGGTATCAAACCAGTTCATCGTAGAGTACTCTTTGGTATGGACGAATTCGGTTTACAACATAATAAAGCTCCAAAAAAGTGTGCAAGAGTTGTTGGAGACGTAATCGGAAAGTACCATCCTCATGGTGATGTTGCAGTCTATGACTCTCTTGTTCGTATGGCTCAGGATTTTTCCATGCGTTACACAATGGTTAATGGACAGGGTAACTTCGGTTCTGTTGACGGTGATCCTCCTGCAGCAATGCGATATACTGAGTGTCGTATGACTTCTCTTGCTGAAGAAATGCTGATGGATCTTGAAAAGGATACTGTTGATTTTGTTCCTAATTATGACGAATCTCTAAAAGAACCTTCTGTTCTTCCATCAAAAGTCCCTTTTCTTCTTGTCAATGGTACTACTGGTATTGCTGTTGGTATGGCAACCAATATGGCTCCACACAATCTTACAGAAGTTGTCAATGCTATTGTCGCTGTAATCGATAATCCTGATATTACTATTGATGATATTTTTAAAATCCTTCCCGGACCCGATTTTCCTACCGGTGGAATTATTCATGGTCGAAGTGGAATTCTTGAAGCCTACAGAACCGGTAGGGGTAAGGTAATTGTTCGAGCTAAAGCTGAAGTTGAAAAAACTGAAAATGATCGTGAAGAAATAATTATTTCTGAAATTCCTTATATGGTTAATAAATCTTCCCTTCTTGAAAAAATGGCTGATCTTGTCAGGCAAAAGACAGTTGATGGTATTTCTTTTATTCGTGATGAATCTGATAGATCTGGAATGCGAATTGTCGTCGGTATTAAAAAGGATGCTTTTGGTGATGTCATTTTAAATCAACTTTACAAATTTACAATGATGCAAACAACATTCGGTATCATCAATCTTGCACTGGTCGATTTACAACCTAAAGTTCTGTACCATTAAAGAATTGATGACCCATTTTGTTGATCATCGACATGATGTTATTGTCAGGAGAACTAATTTTGAACTTAAAAAAGCTCAGGATCGAGCGCATATTCTTGAAGCGCTCAAAATTGCTCTTGATCATATTGATGAAATAATCGCTCTTATTAAAAGTTCTTCTTCACCTGACGAGGCTCAGATAGCTCTTCAGGAACGATTCAATTTCACTGAAATTCAGGCTAAAGCAATTCTCGATATGAGATTGCAAAGATTAACAGATCTTGAAAGAGAAAAAATCGAAGAAGAATTAAAAAATCTGCTCAAAATAATTGAGGACCTTACAGACATTCTTGCTAATCATTCTCGCAGAATGCAAATCGTCAAAGACGAGATGATCGATTTAAAAACAAGATTCGGTGATCCTCGAAGAACGGAAATTGTTGATGCTTCCAGCGATGTTGATATTGAAGATATGATTGCCGATGAAGATATGGTTATTACCATGACTCATGAAGGTTATATCAAACGTACATCTGTTAATACCTATCGTGCTCAAGGACGAGGTGGTAAAGGTGTTAAGGGAATGGAATCTAAAGAAAATGATTATATTACTACTCTTTTTGTAGCTTCTAATCATACATACATTCTTTTCTTCACTAATACAGGAAGATGTTACTGGCTTAAAGTTTACAAAATTCCTGAAGCAGGACGACAATCTAGAGGCAAACCGATTGTTAATCTGATCGATTTAAAACCTGAAGAAAAAATTGCTTCTTTCGTTCCTGTTAAAGAATTTAATAATGAAAATTTTATCGTTGTTGCAACTGAACAGGGTGTTATCAATAAACAACCACTCTCGGCTTACTCTAATGTCCGACGAGACGGAATCAATGCTATCAATCTTGATGAGGGTGACAGGGTTATTGAATGTAAACTTACCAACGGTGATAATAATATTATTCTCGGTACAAGATCCGGACAGGCTGTTAGATTTCATGAAAGTGCTGTTCGTGAACTAGGAAGAAATACCCGCGGTGTAAAAGGTATTACCCTTCGTAATAATGATAAAGTAGTCAGTATGATTATTGTTAATGAAGGTGATAAAGTTCTTACCGTTACAGAAAATGGTTATGGAAAGAAAACTCCGGTTACCGATTATCGAAAAACTAATCGGGGTGGATCCGGTATTATTAACATTAAGGTTACCGAGAAAAATGGAAATGTTGTTTCTCTTAAAGGTGTTATTGGTGATTTTGATGTAATGTTAATTACTCGTAATGGAATTATCATTAGAGTTGATGTTAACAAAATATCTACAATTGGTAGAAATACTCAAGGTGTCAAACTGATCAGTCTAGATGAGGAAGATCATGTTATTGACCTTACACTCTGCGATAAAGATACAAGTGATAATATCTCTGAGGATAAAGACGGCGAAATTCAGGAAGCTATTCCAGAAGAAGTTCAAGCCGAAGACGCTGAAGAAAGCTTTAATATTCCTGATGAGGAGAGTATTAAAGATGAACCTCCTGTAGATGATAAGCCAAGTGATGATGAGAACAATTAATCAGTAATTACATTAGTAGTAATAAGAAGACCTCGGTTTTATAACTGAGGTCTTTTTTTATTCCTTATTTTACATTGAGAAGTAATAAAGAGAACGAATTTATACTACAAAACGCGGATAAAATTTAATTTTTTTGCAATACGCCCCCTAAATCCCCCGTAGGGGGAACTTCTAAGACTTTGATTTTCTTGAAGTCCCCTTGCGTTGCGACGCATCGAAGTACCCGAAGGGGTGGATTTAGGGGGCGTAACTGAAACTTGAATAATACTATACACAAATGCATTCACCCATCTGTGAAAAAATAGTACTCATAACTTATGAATTATCATAACTTTAAATTAGTTTTCGAAACCCTACTGCGCTTTTTAGGTTTATTAAGATAGAAGCGATTGCGCAGTGAGAAGGCATATCCAAGAGGAAATATGTCGACCAGCAGGAAATCTTTTTTTAACCAATGGATTCAATGGATCCGTCCTTTTCTAATGCAACTTTTTAGTTTATATATAAAAAAACCTCGGTTAATAATAACCGAGGCTTTTTTTATTATAAATTATGAATACTTTTTCTTAATCATTTTTATTCATAGCATTCACTGTTACGGCTAATGTCACAACCGTTGCAAGTAAAGTTGCTATTTTAAAGATTGCATCTACTGTATCTACAAATATTCTATGTCCGTTTGTATATTTCAATTTTTGAGGAACTACTACTGCATCACCAGGTTCCAGAATAGTCGAGAAGACATTTATATTTTTATTTGTTATTATGCTTCCATTTGCTTTTATTATATAGACATGCTTCTTATCAGAGTTTTCCTTAAGTCCACCTGCTGCATCTATATAATAGGTCACTAAAATGTTTTTATGATCATATTTAAATGTTGAAGGATTGTATACTTCACCCAATACAGAGACAGTATTTAAGTTTCTGGGGATAAATAATTCATCGCCGTTTTCCAATGAAAAATCATCGTAGTTTTTTTCGTTTCGAAGATCGATTACAACTCTACCTATTGTATTCGTTGACTTCAGCTTTTCCTTCAAAGCCATCTGCTGAGCAAGTAATTCTCTCGCTTCTTCAGGATTATCTTTGGCAGCTATTTCAGCAGAAAGTTTCATTATGTCTGTTTCCAACTGTCTACTGTAATCATCCATTCTTTTTGTTTCAAATTCTTTCACTGATTTACGGGTAAAAACTGCTGCTGCTAAATATGCATCGTCTTTAAATCCCCCTGCTCTTTTTATCAAATCTCCAAGAGTCTCTCCTTCATAAAGGATATAATTTCCTGGATATACGATCTGCCCTTTCAGAGCTACTTTTCTCTCTTCTTCCCATCCCATCTTACTTCTAATAAACACATGATCTGATTTATTTAAGAGAATATTATCTATGGAACTGTCAGACATCGCACATTCTACACAAAAATCAATTTTACTGGTTGATATTCTTTCAACGTTTTGACTTTGCCTTCTATATAATTCACCTTTAATTGGACTAGCCTCTTCTTTCAAACCTCCTGCTTGTAAAATCAGATCTCTGATTTTCATATTGTCGAGCATTTTATACTTACCTGCTTTAGTAACTGCTCCATCAATGAAAACATATCTATCCGGTTCAAAAAAATCTCTGCTATAGATCATTACCTTGTCTTTTGGCTTTAATTTTAAATTATCTGAAGACGAAATATCTTCCATTGCTCCTTTTAAATTGAATGGAATTAAATTGCTTATATATGAAGGAGGCTCGAATCTATATATAACTGCATAATCAAAATATGTTTCAGGAAGTATAGAATTGAAATCAGTTAACAAATCTCTAACTGTCATTCCTTCTTTATATTGATATTTTCCCGGACGTAAAACGTTTCCGCTTAAGTAGACCGCATTGTTATCTTTATCCAGAACTGGAAATATCTTTATAATATCTCCATCTACAATATCTACATTTGGCATTTTCCCATTTTTACATGAGTCAATATCTATAACCACTCTGTTTTGATTCTTATTGAATCTTTCTATTTGAATTTTGTTAGTCCATGCAGATGGCATAATTCCGCCTGCAAGTTTTATTATTTCCTCAAGAGATGTTTTCCCAATCAATTCATATAGTGCATTCCTTCTGACATTTCCTACTACAGCAGCCATTGATTGGACCATTGGAATAACTATTACATCTCCGGAATGTAATCTGTACCCTGTACGATCATGTCCTGACATTAAGAAATCATAAAAATCAAAAGAAGCTATTTTTTGTCCATTTCTTTTCAATTGTACATTACGCAAAGATCCACTTTTCGTCGGACCGCCTGCTGCGAATAGCGCATTGGTAACATTTGATAATGCACTTATTGTATAATATCCCGGTGATACTACTTCACCTACTATATATATACCTATTGATCTAAGTGATCCCATGGATATCGTTACGTTGACGCCTTCAATTTTACCAACTCTATCCATTATATTTCTTTTTGTGGATTCAAATGTCAATCCTGCTATATGTATTGGTCCTATCCTTGGAATATTTATTGTACCATCTCTATTTACTTTTAATCTATACTCTTCATTTATTCTCCCCCACAACATAACTATAATTTCGTCATCTGTATTAATGGGATAATCTGATGGAACAGCTACATTATCAGGAGCAAACGTTGATGGCCGTGAATTCTTAAAAACATCATAACCGTATACAGATACTTTAGGTAGTAAACTATCTGGTTCAATGTTTTCGCCTGAGAGTACTCTTTCATAAATCGACAATTTTTTTTCTTTTACTGAATCTTTTTTAATTTTTTCTTCATTTTCTTTTGTAGTATCTGTAGAATCTATATTCAGATTTTTTTCTTCTAATGTGTCTAACAGATACCTTTTAAATTCAGTGTTTTTATCTTTCTTATCTGATCTGTATGTTTTCTCCAACTGCTTTATAACTTCAGGACTTATTTGCTGATTATAGTTGGTTCCTTGAAAAACCTGCCCAAAAGAGACGATTCCAGTTAACAATGTACAATAAAGAGACAAACTCATTCTTTTATTACCTCTTTTAAATCATAGAAAATACCGTTATCCACAAGGTGATCGCTAAAATGTGTGATACCTTTTTCCAAAAATTCTTTGTGTTTTACAGCTAAAACTATCGATTCATACTGTCGTTTATTAATTTCTGTTATCAAGTCTATTCCATATTCATCTTTGACTTCCTGACTATCTGCTATAGGATCCCATACATAAACCTGCACTCCGAATTCTTTTAATTCCTTTATAATATCTATTACTTTTGAGTTTCTTATGTCAGGGACGTTTTCCTTAAAAGTAATTCCAAGGATTAAAACATTACTCCCCATCACGTTTAGTTTTCTGTTTATCATTTTCTTAATAAGTTCTTGGGCAAAATATCTACCCATAGCATCATTAATTCTTCTTCCAGCCATAATTATTTGCGGATGATGCCCTATTTCTTCTGCTTTGTAAGCCAGATAGTATGGATCCACTCCTATACAATGACCACCGACCAACCCAGGTTCAAATGGCAAAAAGTTCCACTTGGTTGATGCAGCTGTCAAAACTTCTCTGGTTGATATTCCCATTTTATCAAAAATAATTTTCAGCTCATTCATCAGAGCTATATTGATATCTCTTTGAGTATTTTCTATTACCTTTGCTGCTTCTGCAACTTTAATACTTGATGCTTTATGAACACCTGCTTTAACTATAGTTCCATATACATATGCAACTTTTTCCAGCGTTTCTTCAAGGTCTCCGGATACTATTTTCTTAATAGTTGATACAGTATGTTGTTTATCTCCAGGATTTATTCTTTCCGGTGAATAGCCAACATAAAAATCTTTTTTCCACTTTAGTCCTGACACTCTCTCTAATGTTGGTACACATTCATCTTCTGTAACTCCCGGATAGACTGTTGATTCATAAACTACAACAGTTCCTTTTTGTAAGTGTTTGCCAACTGTTTCAGATGATTTGTAAAGAGGAGTAAGGTCTGGAATCTTATGTTCATCTATTGGTGTTGGAACTGCTATTATAATAAAATTAGCTTCTTTGATAACTTCTGGATTTGATGAATACTGCAATGAGGAGTTCTTTAAAGTATCTGAAGAAATCTCATTGGTCGGATCTATTCCTCTTTTTAAAAAATCTATTCTTGCCTGCTTTATATCAAAACCTTTTACAGGAAAATACTTTGAAAGTTCAACTGCCAAAGGAAGACCTACATAACCTAATCCTACAACACAAATTTTTGGATTAAACATGCTTTACTCCTGAAAGTTTTATTAATTTCTAATTATTATTACTTTAGATAATACTCTTTGTACCAGTCTACAAAATATGAAATGCCTTCTTTTATATCAGTTTTTGGAATATATCCTAATTGACTAATCTTTGTAATATCAGCTACTGTTGCTACTACATCTCCTGGCTGCATCGAACTATATTTTCTTATCGCTTTTTTCCCAATTTTGTTTTCGATTTCTTCTATGAAATCAAGCAACTTTTCTGCTCTGCTATTCCCTATATTGTAAATCTCATAATTTTTTGGTGTCTTTAATACCCTTATCACTCCATCTACAATATCATCTATATATGTAAAATTTCTTAGCATATTCCCATCATTGTAAATTTCTATTTCCCTGCCTTCGAAAATTGCTTTTGTAAATATAAACAACGCCATATCAGGCCGTCCCCACGGACCATATACTGTAAAGAAACGTAATCCTGAGCATGGAAGTTTATATAAATGACTATAAGTATATGCAATTAGTTCATTTGATCTCTTTGTTGCAGCATATAAAGATATTGGCTTTTCTACAGGATCCGTCTCTGAGAAAGGCAATTTCGTATTACCGCCATAAACCGACGATGATGAAGCGTAAACAAAATTTTCAATATTATTATTTCTTGCTAATTCGAGGATATTTAAGAATCCTTCTAAATTAGATTTTTGATAGGCGAACGGATTTGTTAATGAATAACGTACTCCTGCTTGTGCTGCCAGGTGACATATTTTTTTCGGTTTATATTTTTTAAATATTTCTACTAATTTCTCATTGTCGCAGATATCTGCTTTTTCAAAAATAAAATTTTCTTCTGTTTCTAACTTCTTTAATCTGTTTATTTTCAATTTAGGATCGTAATACTCATTAATGCTATCAATACCTATTACTTCAAATCCTTGAGATAACAAACTTTTAGAGACGTGATAACCGATGAAACCTGCTGCTCCAGTTACTAGAATCAACTTTGCCCTCCATTTACTTTTGGCTTAAGTGTAGAATCTCCGCCCTTTATAATGATCCCCTGATTTAGCTCAATAGTTCTATAATGATATGGCTTTATAAGTTGTAGATCATGAGTTGACATGATTACTGTCGTACCCCAACTGTTTATCTTCTGTAGTAATTGAAAAATCTCCTGAGATACAGTAAAATCTAAATTACCAGTAGGTTCATCAGCTAATAAAACCCAGGGATCATTTACTATCGCACGTGCAATACAAACCCTCTGTTGCTCGCCCCCTGAAAGTTGATGTGGATAATTTAAGCACTTATGACTTAAACCGGTTAATGCAAGGACTTCAAATACTTTTCTCTTTATCTCTTTCTCTCGTCTTCCTGTAACTCTTAATACAAATGCAACATTGTCATAAACATTTCGATCACTTAAAAGCTTGAAATCCTGAAATACTATTCCTAACTTCCTTCTTAGAAATGGTATCTCATTCAATCTGTTTTTTACATTTTTTGAATCATATCCACAAACGAATATCTGTCCCGATGACGGAAATTCCTCCATGTAAATATGTTTTAATAATGTCGTTTTCCCAGCACCGCTTTTCCCAGTTAGAAATACAAATTCAGCTTTATCCACAAAAAAAGAGACGTCCCCAAGTGCTTTACATGTATTATCATAAATCTTTGTTACATGCGAAAATTGTATCATCTTCTCATACGTCTCTGTAAAAGGAAATGAACACGTTCTGATCTCGATGTGGCTTTTCGCATTGAAAATTCATCCCATACTCCCAAAATGGTAAAATATTCCCTCGGGATTGCCTCTTCAATTATTTGAGCTGGGAATACTTTCTGTTCATGTTTTTCTTTGTACTTTTCATATGTCAATAAGTTATTTTTAAGTGCTTTAAATATTGTAAAATCATTATGCTGAATCGTCATCAACTCATCATAGTAACTATGTCTGATTACTGTACATTCCTCAAATTCATCTACATCAATGTAATCATAAAAATGCCTCAATGAATTTGTTTCGGTTGTAATATCAAAAAGCAGAATTCCTCCGTCTGCCAATATTTCTGATGTTTCATAAAATAAAGAGACGTAATCTTCTATTGACAGTAAATAATTAATTCCATCATATAGAAATAAAATGCAATCATATTTCTTTTTGAATGGTATCTTTCGGGCATCAGCACAGATAAAAGGTAAATTCCTTCTCTTCGATTGCTTTGCCATGGAAAAACTTAGATCTGACCCTTGATATGAGTACCCTTTTTTTTTAAGTTTTTCTCCTAATAATCCTGTTCCACCGCCTAATTCTAAAATACTTATAGTTCTGTTTTTAAAATACTTGTCTATTATTTTATCAAGTAAAAAAATCCAATCTTCATATTCAACATGGCTCATTATCTTATCATAAATGGAAGCTAAGATTTCGTATCTCAAAATTGTTCCTTTATTTCTACATAGATTTCCTGACGCCATTGATTAACTAAATCTATCAATTTTTTCTGAGCAAGAATATCCCTTGTCTTTTCCTCAAGTATTCCATAATCATTTTCTAATGTTAATGCGCGACTGCTTACTCGTTCATCAATTCGGTATATAGATATCACATTTTCTTCACGTAAAGGCTGGGTCATTGTTCCTGAAGGAAAAGTATCTATAGCTGCTCTGAGATTTCCTGGAAGTTCAAGTGTAGATATCCAACCTATACTTCCTTTATGTAATTTTGATTGACTATCATCACTGTATTTTACTACATTTGATATAAATTCTTCTTTTGTTTTGCAATTTTTCCTGATTGAGTCCAGTCTCGACATAATGTTCTGAATTTGTTGTTCTGCAGGAGCAACCTTTATAAAAATTTGTCGAATGTGAATTCTTTGATCTTTTTTCTCAAGAGCTTTTATTATATGAAATCCTAAACGTGTCTCTATCGGATCACTTACTTGTCCAGGTAATAGTGAAAATGCTTTCTCTTCAAATGTTATCTCTCCCAAAGATCCTTTCGCTATAAATCCTAAATCTCCTCCTTCAACTGCATCCGGACTTTCAGAGTATTTCTTAGCAAGCTCGCTGAAATCCTCTCCTTTTTCTATCCGTTGTTGAATTCGTTTTATCTTATCATACGCTTCCTGTCGAACTTTTTCTGATGTAGATATTTTCATTGATAATTTTGATAACAGTACGCTCTCTCCTGCTTTCGGTAAACTATCCTTATACTGACTGTAAAAATCCGAGACATCTTTTTTATTTACTTTTATTGATGAAAGAAAGATTTGTTGTAATCTTTGTTTGTAGATTTGTTCACGTATCGCTCTTCTCGAATCTGACTTAAATTTAGCCAGTGATATTCCCTGTTGCTGCATAAGTACACTTTCAAGACTATCAGCAGGAATATTATTCTGTTGAAGAATTGCATTTATATGGTTTTTCAATGCATTTTCAACATCCTGATTCGTTACCGTTATTGTAGTGTCTTGTTTAGCATGCGCTAAAAGGATCTTTCCTTCAATCAGTTCATTTAAAAATTCTTTTTTATATTGATTTATTTTAGTTGAATCTGGTTTAATCTCAAGGCTATTCATTCTCATCATTGTATACGCGTCAAGCTCTGATCGCATTACAATTTCATCGCCGATCACTGCTATAATTCCATCTAATTTCTCATTTAAAGAAGCTGATATTAATGTTTGTAAAGTAAATAGAATTACCGAAAAATATATTTTCTTTTTCAAATCATACTCCGTTCATTGCATGAATATTTAATTTTTAATCGAATCAGAGATCAAATTAAGATTAAAATCTACTCTGTTTTTTATGCGTAAATCTGCTAATTTTTTTTCTATTATTTCTTTCTGATTATTTGTAATTATTTGATTGATAATATCTTTTCGGACTTCCTGAAAATTGCAAATTTCTCCTTCATTCAACTTTTCTAAAAGATTTATTATGTGGTATCCATCTGCTGCTTTGATAGGAGTTGATATTGAGTTTATACGCAATAAATTAATTGCTTGCCTGATTTCTGCAGGAATTGTTTCCGTAGCAGTGTAGGGAATATTAGTTGAGTCGAATGTTGGAGTTTTTGAATACTGAGATGCAAGAGTAACAAAATTATCTTTATTAGCACTTCTGTATATATCCCACGCTTTTTTTGAATCATCAGTGGTTATATCAAGATATCTTACATATTCTTTATCTCTAATAAATTGATCACGGTTTTTATTGTAATACTGGTTAGCTATGCTATCATTTACGTCCTCTATCTTAATTGCTGAGGAAATCCTATGGAGCATTTCAGCAGATAGTAAATCCTCTTTCATTTTCTCTAGCCGCTCTTTAATCTCAGATTCTTTATCTATTTTCTGCGAGATCGCTTCTTGATATAAAAGCTCCCGATCGATCCATTGCTTAACATAGTTAATGTTTTGATCTCTTGTTATCTGGTTACTGTATTCTTCCGGTATGTTTTCCTTTAAAGCTTTTAGTGTTAGAGTGACTTTGCCAACCCTGGCTACAATATCTTCTTCTTTAGATCTGTCGCAATTGATACTGGCTAAAAACATGACTGCAATAATAAACGATGTTTGTTTTGTTTTACTAACCATTAATTGACCTTTCAATAATCAATTTCAATTGTATTCAATATTCGACAGATTAAATACTTTCAGTATATTTCATCTCCCAAAATTATCGAATTAACAATATATACTTCTGAGAATAAAATATATCTCAGTACAACTTAGAAAAGATATATGATTCCTTGAATAAAATCCATTATTTGTAATTAACAATAAGGCTATTTTTTCCTTTATGAATCGCTAAATTTTATTTGTGATTACCTTGCTAATTACTGTTATGGCTTCTTTTTTATTTTAATTATTATTTTTAAAGAAAGATTTCAAAATATCTATTGTTTCTGATGCTTGATCATCTATAGTTTTTGAGATAAGTGCTGTTTTCAATAATATCGGAGTTTCATAGATCACTTCAAACTGACGATTCGAATTCTCGAAAATTGATTGTAGATTATTTTTCAATTGATCCTGATTACCTTCAAAATAAAAATTCATTTTATCATCTTTTGAAATAACTACTTTTGAACATCCTAAGTTGTTTGATAATACTTTTATTCTCATTAACTTCATGAGTGAATTTACTGTTTTTGGAAGTGGCCCAAATCTATCACTCATATTTGTTTCTATCTCTTCAAGACTTTCTATCGTTGATACTGAGGACAATTCCTGATAAAGCGCTATCCTTGTAGCTCCATCGTTTATATACTCATTAGGAATATATGCTTCCAATGGTACTTCTATCTTCACATCTTGTTTTACTGGTTCTACTTTTTCTCCCTTTATCTCTTTTACTGCATCCTGTAATAATCGACAGTATAACTCAAAGCCTACAGCTGCTATAAAACCGTGTTGTCTGGTTCCTAAAATATTGCCAGCTCCTCTTATCTCTAAATCTCGCATTGCTATTTGGAATCCAGATCCTAGATCCGTATATTGCTCCAATGCTCGTAATCTTTTCAAAGATATTTCGTTTATCTGATTGTTTGAGGGTGTTAAAAAGTAGGCAAACGCTTGTTCAGAAGAGCGGCCAACTCTTCCTCTAAGTTGATATAGTTGAGATAACCCTAATGCATCAGCTCTATTTACAATGATAGTATTAACATTAGGTATATCCAGACCATTCTCAATAATAACCGTTGATATCATCACATCATATCTTCCAGCAATAAATTCTTTCATTATCAGCTCAAGCTCTTTTTCATCCATTTGACCATGGGCTGTAACTACTTTTGCTTTGGGAACCAGTTGCTCAATTTTATCTTTCAATTGTTCTAAGTTCTTTATTCTATTATTTACAAAAAATACCTGACCTCCGCGTTCCAGTTCATTCTCTATTGCATTCTTTACCAGCTCATCGTGATATTCCGCTACTTTCGTTTCTATTGGTAAACGATTTCGTGGCGGAGTATTGATAATAGATAAATCTCTCGTTCCTATCAATGACATGTGTAATGTCCTGGGTATTGGTGTTGCTGTCATTGATAAAACATCTACTTTATATCGCAGTTGTTTCAATTTTTCCTTATGCTTTACACCAAAACGCTGTTCTTCATCAACTACCAGTAAACCTAAATTTTTGAACTGCACATCATCTGAAAGAATTCTATGCGTTCCCACCAAAATATCGACATTTCCTGCTTTCAATTTCTCTATCACAAGATCTTGTTCTTTTGATCTTAAAAATCTACTCATTACTCCTATTTTAACTGGAAAATCTGACATTCTTTCCGTTAACGTAGAATAATGTTGAGCTGCTAAAATCGTTGTCGGAGCTAAAATCGCAACTTGATATCCACTCATTACCGCTTTAAAAGCAGCTCGCATAGCTACTTCTGTTTTTCCAAAACCAACATCGCCACAAATTAACCGATCCATTGGCTTGGATGATTCCATATCCTGTTTTATTTCTCGAACCGCTCGTAACTGATCCTGAGTTGCCTCATAAATAAAAGAATCTTCAAATTCCTTTTGCCACAAATTGTCTGGCTGAAACCGAATTCCTTCAAGATATTCTCGTTTTGCATAGAGTTCAATTAACTCTTTTGCCATTTCTTTTAATGATTCTCGTGTCTTGGTCTTTAATTTTTCCCAAGCTGACGATCCAATTTTTGAAAGTGTTGGATCTACTGTATCTTTTCCTACATACTTTTGGACCTTATGAAAATCTTCAACAGGAACATATACTTTTGCACTATCTGCATATAACAGAACCATGCAATCCTGCTGCATGTCTCCTGTTTTTATCCTCTCAATTCCAATAAATTTAGCGATTCCGTGATCTTCATGAACTACATAATCTTGTGGCGTAAGGGTATCAAACCCGGTGAGCGGTACTCCACTTTTCTGCTTTTTTAGCTTTATCGGCTTAATAACTCTGTTGAAAATCTGTGTTTCTGTGTATAACAGAAATTTGTTTTCATGATCGATAAAGCCTCTGAATAGGAATCCTATGTATATTTCTACATACGGATTGGCTTCACCAATCAACTCAAGCATTCTTTCAGCATGTCCTAAATTTGGACATACAAGCATACAATGATAACCATTTTCATAATTTCTTTTCAAATCTTCGTTCAATAATTCTAATTGCTGTAAGAATTGAGGCTGTTCTGAGATATGTACTTTAAGTTCTACAGTATCTTTGGGAACATCTATCGTATTTATAAATATCGAGTCAAAAAATTCAAAATTGTCTTCTATATCTCTTCTTTTAAATAATAGATTTTCCGGATCTGATATAACCGGTAAATAAATTGACGGTACTCTTTCTAAATGCCGGGAGTAATTCTGGCGGGATTCATCCAACCTGCGTTCCAATGGTATAACATCATCCCATATCAACACTGAGTCATTTTGTATATAATCAAGTATTGATGCAACAGGAAAATCTAACCAATGAATAAACCATTCTATTCCTTCGTAGTCTCCGACACTTTTCCATTGATGTTCCAGTTTATGAACAACCATCTCATCAATTTCAGATTTTTGGCAGTAATCCAGCATCTTTTCAAGCGCTTTATTGATTTTTTCATCCGATAGTATAAATTCACGCATCGGATAAATTTCTGCTACTTTGTTGCTTTCCTGTGACTTTTGTGTAAATACATCAAACTGTCTTATTGATTCTACATAATCTCCCCAGAATTCTATCCTAAGTGGTTGATCGGTCAAAAAAGGGTAGATGTCTACAATTCCACCTCGTATACTAAATGTGCCTATATCAGTTACCTGATTCTCACGATGAAATCCATTATCAACTAACCAGGAAGATAGATCTGAAATAGAAACCTGATCTCCAATCTGGATACGTATAATTTTGTTAAACAGGTTTCTACGGGGCATAATTTTTTGCGCAAGTACGGTATAGGGTGCTATGTATACTTTTTTGTTATCATTAAGAAGAGATGATAATGCTTTAAATCGCGTTTCGACAGTTGGTCCAAAAGGTGATTTCATGTTGTAGGGCACTGCATCGCGGGAAGGAAATAAAAATACAGATTCTTCACCTAGAAATGTTTTACACTCATCTACTAAATTTTCTGCTTTTTTAGCATTTTCTACAAATACAAATATTGTCTTTTCAGATTTTCTGTATAAATCGCTTATGAGAAAAGCATCTACTGGATCCAGATAATCCTGAAAATAAGGAATGATGAGGTTGTTCATTAAGATATTTGTCTAGTGAATGAAAATGAAATGATTTCCAGCTATTTGAAAATTGTTCAATATTCATTGATAACTCGATGATTTTAGAAATTATAGATAGGAGAGTAGAGTGAAGAAGTGAGCTAGGAAGGATTCGAACCTTCGACTCTCGCCTTAAAAGGGCGATACTCTACCACTGAGTTACTAGCCCGACTTTTTGCCACGTGATGCAAAAGTTTAACAAAAATAATACATAGCTAGTTACTCTGCAAATATTAATTACGATTTTTTGTTTTTTTTATTTAAAAAAGTACCTTAGCTTCCATCGTTAAGTTTTGGTTGAAATTATTCTCTGTAAATTTACCCCTTTTATTCACTTCTCCTCTGTATAAACAATTAATTTGCAGATATTTACTAGCTTGAATGTTTACATTAGCAGTAACTACATGTGATCTGCCCGATTGGAAACCGTTCGCTATCCTATAATCCATTCTTTCTTTTTCCGGGATATCAGAAAAGGTATAATATATCTCTGCTGATCCCAATTTTTGAGGTTCCCATCTGATTCCAGTACTTAATTGATAATAAAAAGAACTGTCATTATTGAATAGATTTAAATTATGACTGAGAGTGTCTTTTTGATCTGTAAACCCAATATTTTCTTTCAAACTCAGGTAAAATGGATTAAATATCAATATCTTTTGATTAAATTCACTGTTAAGATCATTGAATTTCATGTCAATGTTCTGTTTATCTTCATGCTTCAGTTGCAAATATTTTGTTATATTTTCTAATGATAATATTTTACCTGTGCGATTAAAATCATAACCTGTTTCTAAAGAATTTTCATGATAGCCACGGATCTTCTTTAATGCCGGATAAAAGTATAACAATAGGGATAGTTCTTTATTCTTTTTAGGTAGCCAGTTTACAGCTTGTCTATAGGATAGATCAGAGTATTTTACCTTTTCATCATCTTTTTTATTATTTGAATAATTATCAATTGTCTTGTATCCGGGAAACCAGGAACTTACTTTATTTTCTTCTGCGTCAACATGTTCCTCTAAAAACAAGTTTCCTTCCCAGAATAAATCGTTTAATATTCCTTTTTTCTGTTTTGATGGTTGAAAAGACCAGTTTATTATAAATTTTGTTTTCCTGACTCTTTGATCTGATGACTGATCAAAAACTTCCTTTTGCTCCATAAACCAATCCCCGGGTGTTCTGCTGACAAACTGTTTCAGATTCGGATCATACATGTACGTTCCCAGACCGTTTCCTACATAAACAGGTACTTGTATGTATGATGATGCTTTTTCGAAATTCGTCGTATACTGCTGAAGTAAATTAAAATTATTATAAGCAATGTTGTTTTCTAAATCGAGGAGAAGCGTTATGTTTTCTGACTCTCCTCTGTTAATTTTTTGATTGTAAATAGTTTTTCCCCGAAAGCTCCATATTGATACTGGTTTAAAGTTGATTGATTGTTCCCAGAGAACACTATAGCCTGTATCTTTGGATAATAGTAATTTTTGTCCCTGACGAAATGAAATAAAGGAAAAAGATTCATTAAAATGTAATGGTAAATAATTATAAGTTAATCTGTTTTCTATTTGTCCATAATTATGATCTGATACTGATGTATTCCATTCTTCTCTTATTAAATAATCCATTGAATGATCTTTTAATTCTAACGACGCGATAACTTCATCATTTCTTGAATTCAAAAGATCTTCTGATTGAAAATGTCTAAAATAAGAACCATTATAATTTAATCGCGCTACTCCTAATTTTATCATAGTGGAATTAGAAAATTTTTCGTTTTTTACCAATGAATCCTGCAGAAATTGTCCATAAGTCATTTCTGTTTTTAACCAGGATTTTGGAGATATTCCTAATGTTATGTCATATACTTTAACATTACTGCCGCTGGTTGAACTGGTATCGTTCCAGTTTTTCAGTCTATCGTATTTAGAAATAATTTCCCTGGAAAACCTTTTCGATACGTATGAGTAATTAGTTAAGAAATAAATTCCTTTTTTATCCTTATTTCCTAAATACAAAGAATTCTTCGATGCTAAACTGTTGTTATCTTTATCATCTTTGCTGGAGAAGGTATTTTTATCCTTATTTTCTCCTGCAAACTGAGTTCTAAACTGTATATACTTTTTTTCCAATTCGCCTATTAATTCACCAGATACTTTTCTCTCAGGAGCAGGTAGTTTTTGTATTGGAGAAAACCTTCCTCTGGCTACTCCTTTGTATTTGTAAAAATAAAATAATTGATTTTTATAAATTATTGAATCTTTATCATATTCTCCGTTGTTTTCTCCTACTTCTGTAAACCAGACCTCAAAATATCCGGATGTTTCCTTTGGTTTATTGGGATCATACGGTTTATATTCGTAAAAATCTCTTCCATTTATATCTGTTAATTTTTGATAAAGAGGGTAATATGAATTTTGTTTCGACACATCTTTTGGATCGACTTCAGTTTCTGATAACATCAAAGGTAAAGAATCTCCACTGTTTTGCAGAACACCTTTTTCTCTGTCAGAAATTGTAATGTCGATAGGATTATTTTTATTATCTAAATCTGTCCAGAGTGATCCTTGAATCCGTAATGAAGAGTCTTTACTTTTGATACTTGTGTTAAAACCTGCAAGTATCTGCTGATAATTAAACATCTTATATTCATATTCTGCTATGATTATATCTTTTTCATTTACTATTCTATCATTCTTTAATGTTATATAACCAAAATCATAATCAACTTTAAAATCTTCACCTTCTTTCAATTCTTTTCCATTTAATCTTACCTTTATTGTTCCGCTGATTGGATTTATATACCCGTTTTCACCTTTTCCTTTTAAATAATAAGGTCCTTGTATACCATCTTTACATTCTATATTCTGTACAACGTAAGATCCGCCACTGAGAGATCCAAAAACTTTTATATCAATATTCTTTTTATCTATTGTAGCTGATATTCCTTTTATTTTTTTTTGCTGGGATAAAATCCCACTATTCATCCAGTTTACATATTGATCTCCTGCAATTACATTAAATGAAGGATCTTTCAATTGTATATATATCATGTCAAATTCGCTTATCTCTCGTGTTTCTCCTTCTAGTGAAGACCCCTGATCATTAAGATGAGCACTCAATTCCATGCCAGGTCTGATATAGCCACCTATTCTTATGTCAAGACCTTGTTCTAAATTCACCGATCCTTGATTATCCGCAGAAACACTGAAACTCTTATACCCTGATAATAACAGCAGTTCTGTATTCCTTAATTCAGTAAATTTTAGATTCTTCATATTGTAAATTGAATCTGAAGAAGCTAAATATCTCTTCTCATATAAAAAGGTTTTTTTTGGAAATTTAAGATAATCTTTTTTGTAGGAAATAGTAAAAGCATCGCCACTATCGACAGGAGATGATAATCTCAAAAGGCTCGAGTCTCTGGCATAAGACCAATCTGGAAAAATTTTGTTTTGTAGATATGTTATCCTAATAGATGCAGAATCTATTCTATTATTATTTAATGTATAATTTAATTGAGAACCATTTGATATTATGGTTGTATCATTATCTGCATAACAGAATATAAGTGTGGAAAGAATTATGATAATTGGTTTCACGAAATAACTGTTTAAATTCGGATGTAATTCAATTTTTCATTTTGCAAAAGATATACTTTTTTTACGAATAATTTTAATTTTCAAAAAGATGCTTTGTAAAAATTCCATAATCTCTTCTTAAATTTTCTTCTTCTTCTTTGTAAGCACAGAAGAATACTAGTTTTTTTTCTGGTACTATCGATAAATCAAAATCTCCTTTGTAGCGATACTCATTTTCTTTTCTCCAATCTGATTTGTTGCCAATAGTTTGATATTTCCAACTATCTTTTTTTTCAATATTTTTTTTATCAGATACATACGTTACCTTTGTAATCCCGGAAAAAATGCCATATTCTCTTTCAATACCAATTCCATATGGTTCGAAAGAATACTCTACATATCTCTTTCTCCATTTCATCAATTTTACAAATTCTATTACTGGACTATCTGTAAAAGAAACACAGTTAAATCCTTTTACCATATGACGATTTGATGCAATAATTACTCTTTTATCCAAAATATTTTTTAATGTCTCAAAACCTGACCTTGGATATTCATCAGAGTTAAGAATATCAAGATAATATGTCAATAGTTTTTCATCTGGCCAGTTTGATTTACTTCTTCTAGTCCAATGTATTATGTACTTATTAGAAGTAAATATATCGTTTTTAATAACTTTACCTATTTGATATTTTGGCCTATCATATTGTTTATTTTCGTATGATATTGAAAAAATACTATTTATGCTTTTTTTTGTACTTATTATCTTCTTATGAAAATTACCATTTTTCCTAATTGATACTGGAAGTAAAATATCTGATAACTCTATAATTTTTTCATCTCTTGCAAATAATAATTCATTTTTTGATGTTGCATTTTCTATTAATGGTAAAATTGAAATAGAATTATCGAAATTAAAATGATTCGTATAGTAATCTAATTTTTTTCTAAATATATCAATCGATTCGGCTGGTATTATTACTATTTGTCTTAATGAATATTTTATACCCAATGTAATAAGAATTTCCCATGTTGATAATCCTATAGATGTAACAAGTGTATGGTTTTCTTTTCCAATCCATAATATTGCTTTTATTGAATTTTCTATCCAAAAAGATCTTTTACAAGGATATAAATTTTGACGTGACAATAAAACGGCTACATTCATCAGTAATTTTCCACTTTTATTATTTTAAAGAGAAGAGAAATACTTATGTATGAATAAAAAATCTAACTTTATTCTGTAATAATAATAAATTCTTACTATTTTAAAATTTTACAGAATCTTTATAATTTAGGGAAAATATCAACAAATTATTAATAATAGCGGATTTATAAATGTTGGTATTATGTTGATAACTAGTTAATAATCCATTTTAAAATTGGTGATTAGTTTTTCTAATCACCAATTTTTATTTAAATTTCTTCAACAATTCTCAATGGCATAATTAGAAATAAATCTTCGCTCATTACTTCAGTTCCAGGTTCATATTCAGGAAATATAAGGCAAGCACTTATTTGAGTATTCATTTCTAATCTGATTTTTGGAACTTTTATGATATCCAAAATTTCAGAGAAATATTGTCCGTTGAATCCAATTGCATGCACATCATCACTATACTCAACATTTATATTTTCTCTAGCTTCACCACCAATATCGCGGTTCAATACTACAATCTCTAATGAATTTTGTGCAAATGTAAATTTAACCAGATGAGTTTTCTGATTCGATAGCACAGATACTCTTCTTACAGCATTTTGCAAACTTATTCTATCAATGATAGCCTTTTTAGGATTATTTCTGGGAATAACTTTTGTATAATCTGGATAAGGACCTTCTATTAATTTTGAGCACATCAATAAAGATTCTGTAGAAAAAACTACATATTTATCACTTATAGATACCTTTATTTTTTCTTCCGTACTTTTTGTATCCATCACTCTTATAAGATTCAATACACTTTTTGGAGATAAGATTCCATTAACCTGATTGTTAACTGGAAATGATGAATGTACAAAAGAACTACCTAATCGATGACCATCCGTTGCGACCATACCAGTTTTATTATCTGATATTTCCCAAAATATTCCACAGAGACATGCTCTTGATTCATCCTTTGATACTGCAAATGAACTCTTTAAAATCATATCCTTCAAAATAGAATTGCTTATTTCAAATTCATTATCACTAGTAGTTTCCGGAAATCCTGGAAAATCTCTTGAATCTGCTCCTGCAATTTTACACGAAAATTCTTTTTCACTTTGAATGATGAGCACAGTTTCATCTATATCTAAAGTTACATTCCCCTCTGGAAGCTCTCTAACTATATCAAATGCTTTTCTCGCATTAACAGTTATATCGAATGGGCCATTTCCTGAAGCATCAGATGTAACTTTCATGGAATGATCTAAATCGGTCGCCGATACTTCTAATTTTGAACCTGTAAAAGAAAGCCTGAAATTTGATAAAATCTGAAGCGAAGATTTAGAGGGAATAATTGGGAATGCTTTTTGCATTAAATCATACAAATCTTTTTTCAAAATAGTTATCGACATAAAATCCTCAAATCATAAAAGTTATTAATATTAACACAGTATTTCTAATATAATTATTATAAGAAAATAGTAATAGAATATAGAGTTGTTGATATCCTGTTGTAACCTTGTAAGTGATTGAAATTAAACATATAAGTAGTGTTGATTAAGTAATTAATTAAATAATTTAACTGTTTATTAAAATGTTGAAAAATAAGTTATTAATAGTTATCCACAAATTAAAAACATCGATTGTATTAACTATTTAATGATTGCTTTATTAGATCTATATCTTTTGATAAGTAAGAATCTGTTATTTTCATAGATTCTATTTGTTGAATTGCATGTATTACAGTACTATGATCTCTTCCACCAAAATTTAAACCTATTGTCTTTAAAGAATTATTCGTTACTTCTTTTGATATGTACATCGCTACTTGACGACAATGAGCAACTTCTTTTCGTCTATTCTTTTCTCTAATATTATTAACTGGAACTTTATAATACTCAGCAACTTTCTCTATAATTTTATCTATTGATACTCGAACCTTTTCTACTTTGCCGGAATCTTTCAAAACATTTTTAACTAAATCGATAGTAATATCAGATTTTGTTATTGAAGCAAAAGCGAGTAATCTGATTACAACTCCTTCTAATTCTCTTATATTTGAAGAAACATTTTCAGCTATGTAATATAGAATATCTTCAGGAATACTTAAGTTATCTTCTTCAGCTTTCTTTTTTAAAATAGCTACACGGATTTCTAAATCAGGTGGTTGAATATCTACAGCTAGTCCCCATTGAAATCGGGATATTAATCTATCTTGCAAACCTTTCAATGAGCCGGGAGGTAAATCAGAGGTTAAAACAATTTGTTTCCCATTTTGATAAAGAGTATTGAATATATAGAAAAATTCTTCTTGAGTACTTTCTTTACCCGCAAAAAATTGAACATCGTCCATCAAAAGAAGATCTGAAGTACGAAAACGAGCAGTAAATTCTTTTGTATTATTATTTTTAATTGCATCTATAAAATTTAAATAAAATTCTTCTGATGTAATGTATGTTACAATTTTGGATGAATTTAAAGATAAAACATTATTACCTATCGATTGGAGAAGATGGGTTTTTCCTAAACCTACTCCACCGTAAATAAGCAATGGATTAAATTTAGTTTTACCAGGTGCTTCTGATACTGCAAGAGCGGCACTTCGAGCAAATTGATTGTTAGGTCCAACTACAAAAGAAGAAAGAGTAAATCTCTTATTTAATTGAGGATAGGATAATTGTTCTTTTTGCACAGGTTTTATTTCTTCTATTTTTGTTTCTTCTATTACTGTATTACTAATAACATGAGTAGAATGACGATTTTCATCGTATGATATTTTAGTGTTACTTACTTTAAAAACAATATTTCTTATAGTAGATGAATATTGATTTGCATGAGACAAAATTAAGGATTTGTAATGTTGATCAAGAAAATCAGCAATAAACTGGTTTGGAGCCGATAAAAAAAGAGTAGATGGATCAGCCGATGAAATTAATATCAAAGGACGAAACCAAGTCTCATATCTATGAGCATCGATTGAATTTGATATAGAAGATAAGACATTTTGCCATAATGAAGTATGCATAGTATTAAAATTAAAAAAAGGCTAAAAAAAAGAGAAGTAGTATTTAAAAAATTAAAATAAGGATTGACTTATCAGCAGGAAAAAAACATTTTTCAAAGATTATTCAAAAAGGAGATTAAAATGAAAAGAACTTACCAACCATCAAAAAGAAAAAGAGCTAATAAACATGGATTCAGATCAAGAATGGAAACTGCTAATGGCAGAAAAGTTCTGAAAAGCAGAAGAAGCAAAGGTAGAAAGAGATTAACTGTTTCTGACTCTCTATAAAAATTTGCACCTCTAAATATTCAAAAAAGGAGTATTGGGGTGCTAAATAAAAGTAAAGTATTTGATAAAAACTTTAAAATAAAAAAAAAGGTGAGATAAAAAAAATAATCTTTATTGGTACAAAGGTAACCTTTAAAAGATTTAAGATTATTTTTACACCCAATTATTTTAATAATGACCGTATCGCTATTCTAGTTTCAAGAAAAGTAGGGAACGCAATAAAAAGAAACCAGATAAAAAGAATATTTAGAGAAATTTTTAGAACAGCAATAAGTAGAGACCCACCTTATTTTGATATCCTCATCCAGATCCGACCTGGAATTGAAATTAATAGAAAAGAAGACGAGATTTGTTTTAGAGAATGGATGCAAAAATCAAAAACAAATTAGCCAAGTGTTTAAAGATTCTATATAGAATGTATAAAACGCTATTTTTGGTACAAAATGGAAATTGTAAATTTATACCAAATTGTTCTTAATATGCAGAGCAGGCAATAATAAATTTACCTTTTCATAAAGCTATTATAAAAATTATATGGAGAATAATTAGATGTAATCCACTTACAAAAGGCGGATACGATCCAATGATAATAGAAAAAGAAGAAAGGGAATAGTGTGAGTAAAAATACCGTTTTAGCGATACTGATGATAATTATAGCAGTAACAGTTTTTAATTCGCAAACATATAATAAATTTTTCTACGAAAATATATATCCTAGAAAACCATACATCGTTAAAAAACAAGAGCCGCAGAAAAAGAAAGATACAACAAAGCCTTTTGAAAAAGAAAAATCAGATAGCTCTAAAATAACTGAACAGAATCAAGTTGAAAAAAACGAAATAGATTCTACTAAAGCTGATACTACTAAAAATGATAATGTAAATAAAGACACAGTTTGGATAGAAACAGATAAAATGATATTAGGGATTGAAGAAAAAGGAGCTATCATTGTATCTGCAAAAATGAAAAGTTATAAATATTACGACGAAAAAAATGAGAAAAGAAAAAAAGGAGAATTAATTGATATCCTTCCTGTTGATAGTAAAAATGGAGCTCAACTCAAAATAAATGGAAGAAGTTATGATAATGATATTTTCACTGTTGAAATGGAAAATAAAAAAATAAAAGTAGAAGGTAATGAAGAAAAGTATATAACATTTAGATCAACAAATAATGATTCTGTAAAAAAGATATTTATTATAAAGAATGGTACTTATAAAGTAGGATTACAGATATCAAATAAAATAATTGGAAAAAAGGTTGAAATTGGGTGGAATGGGGGCATAGAAGAAAGCGAAAAAGCAAAGGCAATGCAACCAGAAATCAGAACCGCCCACTATTCTGACGGGGAGAATAGTCAACACATTCAAATGAATAAAGAAGAATCCGATACGATCACAGGAAATTATAGATGGGTTGGAATTTCATCAAAATATTTCTTTGTAAGTATTGTAAGTGATAAAGAAAAAGATGCAGATATAGTTATCAATTCATTTAGACAAAAAAATGAAATGATAAATAAAAAGGATAACGCATTAAATTATTCAATTTCAATTTCAACAATATCAGATGAAAACACAGAGGGCTTTTGGTTTTTTATAGGACCGAATGATTATAATGAACTTAAAAAATACAAATTATCCTTCGATAACAATCTTTTTCCAGTGTTTGGATGGACAAAATACATTTTCTTCGCTGATAAATGGTTTCCTGCAATATGTGAGGCTGTACTATGGTTGTTATTAGTATTGTATGGGTTCGTTAAAGATTATGGAATTGCAATATTTTTATTAACACTACTTACGAAATTAGTTACGTATCCAATGACTCATAGTAGTATGAAGTCTATGAATAGAATGAGAGATATTCAACCAAAAATACAAGCTTTAAGGGATAAACATAAGAATAATGCAAAAAAGATGAATGAAGAATTAATGAATTTATATAGAAAAGAGGGTATAAATCCATTAAATCCTGGATGTTTACCTATTTTCCTACAGATGCCAATATTTATCGCTCTATTTGTAGTATTGAGAAAAGCTATAGAATTAAGAGGTGCTGAAACAATACTTCTGCCATGGGTACAAGATTTATCAAAAGCGGAAGTTCTCATACAATTGCCATATAGTATACCGTTATATGGATCAAACGTAGCACTATTACCAATAATAATGGCAATATTAACCTACTTTCAAAATAAAATGACCATCAAAGATCCAAATCAAAAGGCAATGATTTATTTCATGCCGGTCTTCATGTTAGTATTGTTTAATAGTTTTTCAGCAGGACTTGTTCTATACTGGACATTATCAAGTGCTTTTGGAATAGTACAACAAATTATTACTGATAGAACGATCAATAAGCCAAAACAAAATGTTACAAAAAAATGAAACGATAGTAGCTCTTGCCACCCCAAATGGGGTGGGAGCTTTAGCAGTAATTAGAATATCAGGAAATGATAGTTTCAAAATTTTCAATAAATGTATAAAAGAAGAAAAAAGATTTGAAAAGATAAATGAAAGAGAAATAGCAGTATTAACATTTATAGATGAAAAAGAAATTATAGATCAAATTACAGCAATAAAATACAAAGATCCAAAATCTTTTACTGGAGAAGATATGGTGGAGATTATCTGCCATGGAGGAATAATAACGGTAAAAGAGATAATAAGAGTAGTAATAAAAAACGGGGCAAGATTAGCTCAAAGAGGGGAATATACAAGAAGAGCTTTTGAAAATGGAAAAATTGATTTACTACGAGCTGAAGCTATAAGAGGAATAATTGAAAGTACAAGTACAATAGAAAATAAAAACGCATTGAAAGCTTATTATGGTAAATCACATGAATATATAGAAGATATAAAAAATAGAATTATAGAAATATTATGTGATATTGAATCTGAAATAGAGTTCAATGAAGAAGACGATATAAAAGAAAAAAGAAAGAGCAGTAATATATTCGCTATTAAAGAAGAGTTGGAAAAAGAAATAAAGAGAAGAAAAAATATAAAAGAGATAGAAGAAGGAATAAAGATAGTAATAGCAGGCCCACCCAATGCAGGAAAATCTACGCTTAATAATAAAATACTTGGATATAGAAGATCTATTGTTAATGAGAAACCAGGGACAACGAGGGATCTCATAACAGAAAAGATAGAAATAAAAAAGCAAATTGTTACAATTGTGGATTCAGCAGGCATAAGAGAAGCCGAAGATGAAATTGAAAAAGAGGGAATAAAAAAAAGTGAAGAAGAAGTAAGACTATCTTCAATAACAATATGGATTACATCAGCGGATGAAGAATTTTCTTTAAATGAAGAAAAAAGAATAATAGAGTTAAAAGAGAATAAAAGAACAATTTTTATACTAAATAAGATAGATAAACAAGACAATAAGAAGAAAGAAGATTTTTTCAGAAAAGAAAAAATTAAGATTATAAAAATAAGTTTAAAAAAGAATTCAATAGATGAGATACAGAGTGAAATTGTAAAGAATGTAGAAGAAATAACCCAAGAATGTGAAACAACAGAATGTGTTGTTAATGAAAGACAGGAAGAAATAATAATAAGAGTGTATGATAAAATTATATGTGGGATTAATAAATGGGATAACAAAGAAATAGTTTCTATACATATGAATGAAGCCCTAAAGGAAATAGAGAATTTAACAGGCAAAATAAGTAATCAAGAAATTTTGGATAACATATTCGATAAATTTTGTATAGGAAAGTAATGTTTCACGTGAAACAAAAAACACTATGAATTTTGATGTAATAGTAATAGGAGGTGGGCATGCGGGTATTGAGGCTGCTTATGCTCCAAACAAAAAAAATTTAAAAGTTTTATTTATAACTAGTCATTTGGATTTAATTGGACAGATGTCCTGCAATCCATCCATTGGAGGAATTGCTAAAGGAAACATAGTAAGAGAAATCGATGCAATGGGTGGATTAATGGCTAAAGTTATAGATAAAGCTGGCATACATTTCAGAATGCTGAACAAAAGCAATGGGCCGGCTGTTTGGGGAAACAGAGCTCAAGCAGATAAGGTAAAGTACAGAAAATTAGTTAAAAAAGAAATAGAAAAATGTAAGAACATAAGTTTTCTACAAGGGATGGTATATAACATAATAGTAGAAAGTAATAAGTGTTGTGGAGTAATAATGGATTCAGGCGAAAAAATTTACTCCAAAGCGGTAATCTTATGTACGGGAACATTCTTAAATGGTATAGCACATATTGGATTAGATTCTTTTCCTGCAGGAAGAACAGGAGAACCTCCATCAAAATACCTGACAGAAAATTTAAATAAATTAGGTATTAAAAGTGGAAGACTTAAAACAGGTACATCTCCAAGATTAGATGGAAGAACAATAGATTACTCGAAATTTATTAAGCAGGAAGGTGATAAGAATCCATGGCCTTTCTCTTTTTCCACTAAAACTAAGATTATCAATAGAATCTTTTGCTGGACCAGTAAAACAAATAAAAATACACATGATATTATTAGAGATAACTTAGATAGATCACCTTTGTATTCTGGAAAAATAAAAAGTATTGGGCCTAGATATTGTCCCTCTATAGAAGACAAAGTAGTTAAATTTGCAGAAAGAGAAGGGCATACATTATTTTTAGAGCCGGAAAGCATAGACAACTCCGAAATATATTTAAATGGATTATCTACGTCTTTACCCTTTGATGTCCAGTTAAAATTAGTACATAGTATAGAAGGTCTGGAAAATACAAGAATAATAAGACCAGGATATGGAATAGAGTATGATTATTTTCAGCCTATTCAGTTGAAACAAACTTTAGAATCAAAGATTATTGATAATTTATACTTTGCTGGGCAGATAAATGGAACTTCTGGATATGAAGAAGCAGCATGCCAAGGGCTTATTGCTGGAATAAATGCTACACAGAAAATATTTGGTGAAGAAGAGATAATATTAGGCAGAGATAATTCGTATATAGGTGTTCTCATTGATGATTTAATTACAAAAGGAACTGAAGAACCATACAGAATGTTTACATCAAGAGCTGAATACCGTTTAATGCTTAGACAGGACAATTGTGATGAACGATTAATGCCTATTTCTTATAAAAATGGATTTTTAAAAGAATCAGTTTATTATGAGAGAAAAAAAGTATGGGAAAAAAAGGCAGCTATTATAAATGAATTGAAAGAGAAATCTGTAAAGCCATCTGAAGTATGCTCAAAATATGAAGACAAGAATAAGGTAAAAATATTTGATCTTCTTAAAAGACCTGAAATGAATTTAATTAATCTTAAAGAGTATATTGATTGGTCACAAGTAGAAGATGAAAATATGATTGTAAATATTGAATCGGATGTTAAATATGAAGGTTTTATAGAAAAACAAAAAGAAGAAATTAGACGAAATGCAAAACTTGAGAATACAATAATACCAAAAGAATTAGATTACCAAAAGATTAAAGGTTTATTAAATGAATCTAGAAGTAAAATTAGATATGATAAAACCATCAACACTTGGACAGGCATCAAGAATTCCCGGTGTAACACCTGCTGATATTTCTATTATAACTTTATATATAACTAAGTTTCGTCATTTAAAAGTTTCACGTGAAACAATGGGAAGTGGCGTATGAATCAAGATCTGTATACCTTTCCTCGAAAGAGCTAAGGAATGTTACGAATTAAAAGAATTAGAACGTTTGGGATTAACTCCTGACCTCGAACAACGAGAATTAATTCTTACTTTTACCTGTCTAATTTTAAAGTGGAATGAAACAGCAGGTCTGATTGCAAAAACAGAAGAAGATAATGTTGTTTTTACGCCATTTCTGTGATTCTTTGCAACCTCTTCTCCTATTTGGGTTTAAAAAGAATGCTCATATCTTAGATATTGGAGCTGGTGGAGGATTTCCATCAATTCCTATCAGAATTTTTAGACCTGACTTATCTTTTGTTTTAGCTGAATCCTCCAGAAAAAAAATCGCTTTCTAAAAGATGTAATTAAAGAACTTAAATTTCGAAAATATCACTGTTTATAATGGAAAAGTTGAATCCATGAATATACCTGATAAAAAATTCGATTATGTCCTCAGTAGAGGAGTTGGGTCTCTTCAAAAATTTTCGCAACTTGCTAAACCCCTGGTAACTGATGATGGACATATGTATACTTTTAAAACAAAACAATTCTCTACAGAGCTTGGAATCAATTACAACTAATAAAGATAAAGAAGGTGTCAGAATAAGTGAAATTGCCGAATATGATTTGGGAAATCAAATCTTAGGCTTAAATCTTGTTTCACTGGAACTTGATGAAGTAATAATTTATCAAATTTCAATCAAAAATCTTAGTAGTACCAATTTCTGATTGATAAGCTTTCCGTTAAGCATAATAGAGGTCTGATTGTGGCAAAAGTTATAGCTGTCTGTAATCAAAAAGGTGGAGTTGGAAAAACAACAACATCAATTAATCTTGCTGCCTGCTTGTCTGCTGCAGAAAGAAAAACTCTTATCATCGATATGGATCCTCAATCTAATGCAACAACAGGTTTAGGAATAGATAAGAATAATATCGAACATTCAATATATGATGTTCTAACAGAAAGATCTGATGGTTCTGAAAGCATTACAATAGATAAAATTGTAATGAAATTTGATTCTATCAAATATCTCTATATAGCTCCTGCTACTCCAGATTTAGCTGGTGCTGAAATTGAATTGGTTAATGCAATTGCAAGAGAAAAAAAATTGGATTCAGCAATTAAATTCAGTTAGAGATATCTATGATTATATTATCATTGATTCTCCTCCATCACTCGGACTTCTTACAGTAAATGTGCTAACAGCGGCAGATTCTGTGTTCATTCCTATCCAGTGTGAATATTATGCATTGGAAGGATTAGCAGAATTATTAAATACGATTCGACTTGTACAAAAAAATCTAAATTCAAAATTAGTTATTGAAGGTGCTCTTCTAACAATGTATGATGGAAGATTAAATTTATCAAGACAAGTCGCAGATGATGTTCGTAGTTGTTTTTCGGGAAGAGTATTTGAAGTAGTCATTACAAGAAATGTTAAATTAAGTGAAGCACCGTCTTTTGGTAAACCAATTATTCTTTATGACATTATGTCTTCTGGTGCAGAAAATTATCTAAATTTAGCCAAGGAAATTATGCAAAATGAACAAGCAGGGCCAAAGGAAAGCGCTAGGTAGAGGTTTATCAAATCTAATACCGACGCAAATTGAATCTGCAGAAAACAATGAAGAAATTCATCTCATTGATATTAATGCCATTCATACCAATCCATTTCAACCTCGAATAGATTTCGATGAAGAAGAAATACAGTGGTTTAGCTGACAGTATAAAAAATCAGGGATTATTACAACCAGTTGTTGTTCGTCAAAAAGATAATTTCTATGAAATAATCTCCGGTGAAAGAAGAACTAGAGCCTTTCAATTACTCGCAAGGGATAAAGTACCTTGTATTATCAAAAATAAAGTTACTGATCGCGAAATGCTTGAGCTTGCTCTAGTTGAAAATATTCAACGAGAAGAACTAAATGAAATTGAAAAAGCTATTGCTTATCAAAAATTATTATTAGAATGTAATTATACCCATGATGAACTTTCAAAACAGGTGGGAAAGAGCAGAACTGCTATTACCAATTCTTTGCGATTGTTGAATTTACCAGATGAAGTTCAACAAATGGTAAGGAAAAATCAAATTTCAATGGGGCATGCTCGTGCTTTATTGTCGCTGCAAGATCCAAAGGAAATAATAGAAGTTGCAAATAGAATAATTAATGAAAATCTTATCTGTGCGGGATATTGAAAGAGAAACCCAGGATTCCAAAGTAGCCAAAAAACCTAAAATTACCAGTTCGGAAAAAAAAGTAGAACCTGTTGATCCTGATATAGCAAATGTTATCGAAAAATTACAATATAAATTTGGTACATCTGTTCTAATCAAACCGATCATCAAAGGATAAAGGGAAATTAGAATTTGAGTATTATAATCAACAAGATCTTACACGTATAATAGATATTCTTCTTGCATGAATAAAAAATCAAATCATTATACGCTAATGTTTATTCCGGAAAATAATGGGAAAACATTCACTCTTCGAGTGCATAAGTACGTAGTACGTTCTTTACTTGCATTCTTAGTTATTTTTATTATTTGTTTATCGATGCTTCTCTACAAAGCTGGGGAAATAGCTGCTAAATTGCAAATGTTATACATTGTTCGTATTGAGAATGAAAAACTTACAACAGAAAACCACCAATTAAGGCAAATATCAGAAAAACTGGGAAAAATAGAAACGATGTATGAGTATTTAAGCAAACTAGCAAATCCTCCATCAACTGCTAAACGAAAAGAAACCTTAGATACTGTATCTACCGAAAATGAAGATTTATTAAGATTTGAACTGAATAATGAAAAAAAAGATATATCTTTTATAAATCATGAAGATATCAAATCAATTCCTAATATCATACCGGTTGATGGTTGGATAACTCGACATTTCGTAAAGAATAAAGATACCGTGCCAAATTATCATCAGGGAGTTGATTTTGCTGCTACCTTGGGTACCCCAATTAAAGCGACAGCTCCAGGGATTATTGAAAATGTCCAAATGGATCCATATCTTGGTTTATTGATAACTGTTAATCATGAGAATGGTTATGTTACAAAATATGGACATTGTTCTCAAGTTCTAATTGCAAAACATGACAGAGTCAAAAGGGGACAAACTATTGCTCTTGTAGGAAATACCGGGCGATCTACAGCTCCTCATTTACACTATGAATTGTTAAAAAACGGAGTGAGTGTAGATCCAATGGATCATTTGCTCACTTTTAAATGAAAGGAGTATAAAATGGATAAATCGAACAAGGGACTTTATACTATAATCGGTGAAGGTACATCCTTTGAAGGGACGATAATTGTACCACATAGTATAAGAATTGATGGTACTTTTAAAGGAAAAATCGATACAACAGAAGTCCTTACGATTGGGAGCTCAGGCATTGTGGAAGCTGATATTATTGCAAAGAGTGCTGTTATAGGTGGTAAGGTTACTGGGAATCTGACAGTGCATGAAAGAGTAGAGCTTGAAGTGAATTCCTCATTGATTGGAGATTTGAAGACAAGAGATTTGGTTATTAACGAGGGAGCAGTATTCCATGGAAATTGTACGATGGATAGAGAAAAAGAAGTAATGTTGTGAGTGTGTTTACAATAGTGAACATAGATGTATGTGTCTTGTAAAAACATAAATATCAATGGCTTATAATGATTTCGGTCACATTTTAACTCGATTTCCAGAAATAATCCGTACAGAGGTACATATATATAGCTAAATAATTGATCTGAGGACAGTTAAGAAACGTACAAATAAAAATTTTTTAAGTTAAATCAAGATGCATAAGAAGAGCATTATCACCATTAGAATAGTAATTTTTTCTAATACAATCCTGAGAGAAACCTAGTCTTCTATAGAGATTAATTGCTGCAAAATTTTTTTCTCTCACTTCAAGAAATACAAATCTGATTGATTTTTTATTTGCTTTACTTAGCAAATTTTTTAAAAGAATAGTTCCTAATTTCATGTTGCGATAATCGGGATGAATACAAACATTGGTAATAAACATTTCATCATCCACAATGTAGGAAAAGCAATAGCCAATAAGAGATGTATTGGTTGTAATACATAGATTTAGATTATTTGATTTTATAATTTCATCATGCAAATTTGTTTTAGTCCAGGGGACATTATAGGAAGATGTTTCTATTGAATAGATAGCATCTAGATCATTCGTAGATATATCATGAATATCAAAATTCATATGTTTATTATTAAGAAGATTAGATAAGAAAAAAATACCATATATATTGGAGAAAATATTTCCTCGTTAATAAGAATGAAAAGGAAAAAAAATTAATAAGTATGTGGATGGTAAGTGAAATGAAAAATATAAGTACATTGTAAAGTAATAACTTACATATAGTAAAAAAGATAAAGTGAAAATGAATTTGAGGAGTATGAATATTGGCATGCTTTCTGCATATAAGACTTTCATGAGGTGATCTTATGAATGAAATAAAAAAAACGATGATTTCAGAAGCTGCACAAAAACATACTTCGATTTATCCTTGTGGAAATTATTTAAATCTAGAAGATTGTTTCACAACATACGAGGATCAATTGATGCTGTGGTATAATACTGAAGATAAAAGTACACATGTAATAATAAAAGCGATTAAGGAGTAAATTTTTTTATTTGTAAAAACGTAATTGTTTAAAAACAGGAGATCACCTTTATGAAATTGAGCAGTATTTTAAACAAGAAGCTTATATTTCTAGACCGCGATTTCAATAATTATCAAGAAATTATTGATTTTGTATCAGATAAGTTTGCAGAATCAACATTTCTTTCCTCTGCGGTTATTAAAGAAGCTTTAATGAGAAGAGAAAATTTAGGGACCACTTTCTTAGGTCATTATTTAGCTTTACCTCATGGATACTTAGATTCAATTCAAGATATTCACATTTTATTTATCCGTTTGAATTCCCAAATTACGGCAACTTATGATTATAAACAAAATAAGATAAAGTATATTTTTGCAGTCTTGACATCTACAAAAAAAGCACAAGTGTATCTGAAAGTACTGAGCTCAATAGCTCAATTGGTTACTACTAATTCTTATATTTTGGATAATGCTAAAACAGCTACTAATCTTATTGAGTTAATAGAGACCAAAGATTTAATGGTTGACGAATCGCTATCAGCAAAGAATTTTATAAGTTCGAGAGCTACTATCAGTAATAAAGAGACAATTGCAACTGCAGTTGATAAGATGAAAAAAGAAAAAATAACCTTTTTACCTGTTGTGAATGAGAGAGAGGAGTTGCAAGGTATAATCGATCTTGCTGATATCTTTACGGCAACTTTTAATACCAATGCAATGAATCATGAGAAGTTAACCCTTATACATGATCTTAAGTCAGCACGGGAACTGGTATTTGAGCCGATTCAACATTTTTGGGAAAATGAAAACAAACATTCAGTAGGGGAGATAATGAGAAGTTATGATACCCTTACCATTGATGAGAATGCCAGCTATACAGATATAGTTTTTCTAATGACAAAGTATCATCATCGTAATCTTATTGTGATCGATAAGCTAAAAGTGGTCAAAGGTATCATAGATACAGATGATGTTGTACATAAAATGATTAGAGTTTAGAATAAAGAAAAGCTGATAATTACAAAAATTATAGAAATGAGTATAGTGATTGCCATATTTTACAGATTACTATATTTGTAACAGATTATCTGTAACTCAGATTTACCAAAAAAGAAAACACTGATATATTCAAAATTGTAAACGTCGCAATCTTAACGAATTGTAAACTACAGAGACAGAACTAAAACTCATTGCAGCGGCAGCAATAATGGGACTTAGAAGAATACCAAAGAAAGGAAAAAGAACTCCTGCGGCGATAGGCACCCCGAGAGAATTATAAAGGAAAGCAAAAAAAAGATTTTGTTTTATATTATTAATTGTGGCTCTACTTAGAGTAATTGCTTTAACAATAGCTCGTAAATCTCCCTTTATTAATGTAATATCTGCACTCTCGATTGCAACATCAGTACCAGTTCCCATAGCGATTCCAACTTGTGCTTGAGCTAAAGCAGGAGCATCATTTATACCATCTCCCGCCATAGCCACAAAATGACCATCAGATTGTAATTTTTTAATAATATCAGATTTTTGAGTTGGTTGAACTTCAGCGAAAATCAGATCGATATTAAGTTTATCCGCTACATTTTTGGCTGTGGTATAATTATCTCCAGTTAACATACATATTCTTATATTTTCTTTATGCAATTGATCGACAGCTTTCTTAGCGCTATTTTTAATAGGATCGGTAACAGCAAATAGACCTTCGAATCTATTGTCGACTGCAAGAAGCATTACTGTCTGACCATTTCTATGCAAGGTATCCGCTTCTGATTTGGCTTTACTGAACTGAATATTGGAATTCTCAAATATTTTCTCGTTACCAATAATAACATTATGATCATTAACTATTCCTAAAACGCCTTGACCAGAAATGGACTTGAAAGTTTTGGCTTCATTAATGATAACTTTCTGGTCATCAGCATAATCAATTATAGCAGAAGCAAGAGGATGCTCACTTGCTTTCTCAAGACTTGCGGCATAAGAAATGAGATCTTCCTTAGCTAAATGATTGAAAGATTGGAAGAAAGAGACTTTAGGTTTACCAATAGTAAGAGTGCCGGTTTTATCGACAACGAGCATATCTATATTCTTTAACTTTTGTAGACATTCGGCATTTTTGAAAAGAATACCAAGATTGGCTCCTTTTCCGGTGGCAACCATAATTGACATAGGGGTTGCCAGCCCAAGAGCACAGGGACACGCGATAATAAGAACAGCAATGGAATTAACAATGGCGTAGATAAACGAAGGGGATGGTCCCCAGATAAACCAGACTATAAATGTACATAAAGAAATGAGAATGACAATGGGGACAAAAATACCAGATACTTTGTCAGCAAGGTTTTGAATAGGAGCTCGGCTTCTTTGTGCTAAAGAGACCATTTTTATAATTTGTGAGAGTAGAGTATCAGAACCAACCTTTTTTGCTACCATAATAAAGGAGCCATGGTTATTAATTGTCGCACCGATTACAGAATCACCTGCTTTATGCTCAACTGGAATCGATTCTCCTGTTATCATCGATTCATCAATAGAGCTGGATCCGCTTATGATAATACCATCTACAGGAATTTTTTCACCCGGTCTGACTCTAAGTTTATCCCCTGGATGAATAAAATTAAGAGCAATATCAACTTCAAACCCATCATGGTTAATTTTTCGAGCGTTTTTTGGAGCTAAAGAAAGTAAAGACCTAATTGCAGCGCCAGTTTTGCTTCGTGCGTTCAGTTCAATTACTTGTCCAAGTAAAACCAGAGAGATTATTACGGAAGCAGCTTCAAAGTATATTGGTACATTTCCATGCTGATCATGAAATTTACCTTGTAATAATCCTGGAGCAATTGTGACAATTGCACTATATACATATGCTACACCGACACCTATACTGATCAAAGTGAACATATTTAAACTTTTGTAAATAATAGATTTCCAACCTCTGGAAAAGAAAGGCCACCCTGCCCAGATAACTACCGGTGTTGCCAGAAAGAATTCAATCCAATTCTTCACATTGGGATTAATAAAGCCATCGTACTGTCCGGGGAAAAGATGACTCATTGCAATTATCATAAGAGGTAAAGTCAAAGCAAGAGAAACATAAAGCCGGGCTTGCATAATGTTAAGCTCTGGATTCAGATCACTTTCAGTAGTCACAATACGGGGTTCGAGTGCCATTCCGCAAATAGGACAATTTCCCGGTTGACCTTGAACAATTTCCGGATGCATAGGACATGTCCATTCAGTATCCTGAGTACCCGATACGGAATTTGGATATGGGGGAAGTTCACATTCGGGGCAATGGGATGAAGGTTCTTTATTTTGCTGCAGATAAATTTTCGGATTATCAACAAACTTGGAAAGACATTTACCACTGCAAAAAAAATATCGATTGCCATTGTATGTAGCATGAAAAGCAGAATCGTTTTTCACCACCATTTTACAAACAGGATCAACGAGTAATTTTTTAGTCATATAATTTATTATATACCGGAGTATCTATTGGTTAATTATTCTCAGGATTTTTAGAGTTCATATAAAAAATTGGAACCAATATGTATGCCAGAAAAATTGGAGATAGTTTTTTAATGAGAAAATGATTGCAATGGTACTGCGGGAGTGATTGTTGGATTTGAAACACGGCGGGTTGAAACCACGCCTCTGAACGAAAGGGAAGCCCGGTGAACCGAGCTAAGAGATCGATGTTTAGCAGGTTTTAAAACCAAAAGACCTCTCCTCTCTCCTATCAGAGAGAGGTTTTTGTAAAATTTTTGCCTAAGAGTGAAAACGCAATTCCATAAACCCGATTATATTTACAATGAGAACAGAAATGCCGAGTCGTTTATATAATGATAATGTTTTTTGAAATGGTACCGCGGGAGTGATTGGTAAATTCGAAACACGGCGGGTTGAAACCATGCCTCTGAACGAAAGGAAAGCCCGGTGAACCGGAAGTATCATTTCACTTTTTCAATAGTTTCTTTACGTTTCTGAAGCTTGCTCGTGGAAACGGGCTTCTTTTTTGTTTTTTTACCAATAGGTTTCACTGACTCAGTTTTCTTCACTTTCTTTTCTTTACTTTCATGTATTGCATTAAACTGAATTTTAACACCTAATGAATTCAATACTTTTAAAATTGTTTCAAACCTTGGTTTTGATTCCGGTTTTAATGCCTTATATAGACTTTCTCTTCCTAATCCAGAATCGGAAGCAATTTTTGACATTCCTCGAGCTTTGGCAATATCATTTATTGCAGCAAGTAATAACTGAGAATCACCTTCCTCAATAATTGAACTCAGATAGGATGCAATTGACTCTTCTGAATCCAGGTATTCGGAAACATCGAAATTTGTTATTTTTATGCCCATTTACCTTGTACCTCAATTTCTTTCATTGTTTTATATGCTTTTTTAATATCTTTTTCTTGTGTTGATTTTGAACCGCCGGAAATGAGTATGATTATTTTATCCTTTTCTTTCATAAAATAGAGCCGATAACCCGGACCAAAATCTATTCTCATTTCATGCAGACCTGAACCTAAAGCTTTGAAATCACCAAGATTTCCTAACTCAGCTCTTTTAATTCTTGCTAAAATTCTTCCTTTTCCATTTATATCATGAAGATTCTTGAGCCAAGTATTAAACATTTCTGTTTTTTGAATTTTATACATTCATATAATGTATCTAATTAGATACAGATGAGGCAAGTTTTTATTGTATAAATTATTGGGAAAATGTAAAAACCATTTGATTCCACACAGGTTTATAACCGCTGATCTGAAGCCCGGTGAACCGGGCTAAGAGATCGATGTTTAGTAGGTTTTGAAACCAAAAGACCTCTCCTATCAGAGAGAGGTTTTTGTAAAATTTTTGCCTAAGAGTGAAAACGCAATTCCATAAACACAATTATATTTACAATGATAACAAAGAATTCCGAGTTGTCGTACAATGACAATGTTTTTGCAATGGTAGCGCGGGGAATGATTGATAATTTGAAACACGGCGGGTTGAAACCACGCCTCTGAAGGAGAGGGAAGCCCGGTGAACCAGTGCCGCATTTCTTAGGTTAAATCATTCAAATTTTCCGCTTCCGCTGCGTTGCGGAAAGATGTTCGGTCAAATGTTTGGCCTTTGCCGGCTTGCGGCAGCATAAAAAAAGAATCATTCGGTCATTGCTGCGTTTCTTAGGCCAAATCATCCGATCATTCAACCGTCGCCGCAATTCTTAGGACAAATCATTTAAAAATTCAGCTGCCGCTGCGTTTCTTAGGTCGAATGATTCGATCGTTCGGCTGCCGCTGCGTTTCTTTGATCGAATCATTCAAATTTTCCGATTCTGCTATGCTGCGGAGAGATATTCGGTTAAATGTTTGGTCTCCGCCGGCCGGAGTTGGTCGATTCGGTGAAAATTCTTTCTTTCGCTGGCCGACGAAGGTATAAAAAAGAATCATTCGGTCATTCTCTTTCCGGAGATAGTAAAATCTGCCTTTGATTCGATCTCCGCTCGCCAAGACCCTGGGCTCCTTGTCGAAGGGTGATATTCTAAGATTTGATATTCGTTATTTGTCATTATAATTATAAAATACAAATTTTTCTATGCACGGCAGAAAGCGAAAAAATATCAAATTTTGAATTTCGAAGTGAAATACAATCCGCTCGCTCTGTCACTCATCGCCCAACTTTTTTCTTTACATTACCGCTATTGTTAGTTATATTTTCTGTTGTCTACACCAAATCATCAACCTCCTTTAAAAAAGGAACACCTTATGAATGAATTTCCCGTAAGTTACCTGAATGGATCAGAGCTTCTTACTGTAGGTGAAAATTTCCTTCCTATCCTAAAATCAATCCCTACTGAAAACGATCCGTTGCTTCAGAAACTGATACCATTCTTCGAACAGGATATCCAGCAGCTTAGTAAAGTGCTATCCCGTAACATTTACGGCAAGAAAATAGATACCGAGGATGCACTTTTTGATCAGAGCTTTCTTACATTTCGTAATTACCTTGTCTTGATGTCCAAACAGGAAAGCCAGAAAGAGATCGCTGATGCGGCTTTGAAGATAGCGACTGTTATAAAGAATGTAGACTGGTGTCTCAATAGACGCTCCTTTGCGCAGGAACTGGCAGGTGCATTGGCAATAACAGATCAACTTTCCAAAGACGAGTTTAGTAAAGCATTGCAAGCCTGTAACGCGCAAACGTGGTATGAGCATTTTGTCAAATGCTATAATAACCTCAAAACCGCGTTTTCATCACGTATCGATGATGTTGCCGAGGAAGCGAAAAACAGTCCGGATTTAAAAGACGCCAAAATGCAGATTAAACTTCATCTTGGTCAAGCATACAATTATATCGATATGCTTTCGACGGTTGATTCTGACAAATATGGTCAGTTCGCTTTAAAAGTTGATGAACTGATCGCGGCGGTGGTCCCAGGAGTACGCGCCCGTAAAACTCGTTCTCAGAATGAATCCGAAGAGGAGACTGAGAAGAAAAAAGAAGAAGCCGTAGTTTAAAAGATACATTCCTAAATAATAATAAACTGTGTAGACATTAAGCCTGATCGCGAGCGACCGGGCTTTTTTTATTCTGCGGATGGCTTGCTACACGCAATGATTCACTGGTCCAGAATCAATACACTATCAATTACCATCCGGTAAAAAAAAGTCAAAGAAAAGAAAGAGGAAGCGGTGATTGCGTAATAATAGAGGAGTTGATAAATCAGGGGAAGCGAGAGCTTTCCCTGAAGTTTTTTATGAGATACTTGCCTGCATACTGATGACTTGATAGCTGCACAAAATAAAACCACACAAATTTATTTATGTTAATTCGAATCACGGCGTGTTGAAACCACGCCTCTGGACGAGAGGGAAGCCCGGTGAACTGAGCTAGGAGATCGATGTTTAGTAGGTTTAGAAACCAAAAGACCTCTACTCTCTCCTATCAGAGAGAGGTTTTTGTTAAATTTTTGCCTAAGAGTGAAAACGCAATTCCATAAACCCGATTAAATTTACAATGAGAACAGGAATGCCGAGTTTGTTGGCATAATGACAATGTTTTGAAATGGTATCGCGGGAGTGATTGGTAAATTCGAATCACGGCGGGTTGAAAATATCAATGCGTGTATCAGTTCCAATACATATGCTTGAATCATATTTGTAAGGCTTGGGAGTTAATTGATACTAAAATTTATTACGAAATTGATTAAATTTCAAAGGTTTTGAATCTGTAACTGTATCCTTCGCTTTTTTTAAACCAGTTGTTTTCTTTTTTGGTTTATTTTCAAAAGAAACTTTTTCCAATATGCGGGATGTATATCTTCCTATCGAAGCTCGCCAGATATTAATGTCAACATACGGATATAGTTTTGCATCCCCTGCCATAACCATACCCCATGCTATAGCTTTATTGGCGCGATTGTCCCAAAAGAGATATTTCGACTCAATTAATAATGCCTTATTTGGGGATGCCGTCGGAAATAAACCAATCATGGTTACGTTAACATGAACTGATGATTTGATAGTAACACTTTCGAGGAAAAGAGTAATATCTGTAGAATTTAAAAGGGGTGTTTTTGGTATTGAAAAGTTTAAAGAATCAACTATATTTCTTCTCTTGTAAAGATTACAGGGGAACTTTGATGATGAGAATTGAATAGGCTCTGAGTTATAATGAACACTCTTAAATCTCATGGATTTTGTGAGATATTTTACACATTCAGAGGTGAAAAAATTTTTGATTTTTTCTGCTCTATTTTCAGACCCGAATTCATTGGTCAAATCGCCTTCATACTCAAGAGCAAACGTATCATCAACCACTATTAATTGTAACCTTTGATTCAATTCAATTTTTTGTCCTTGATTAGCAACTATATGTGTGGGGATACCTGACAATAGTAGTATTGAAATCATAAAGGTTAATAGTTTTGTCATATCAGCTCTTTTCATGAAATTAAACAGAACATCTTCCGGTAAAAGGAAATTGAACTTTATTTAGTTAAAATAATTGTTGCTCTGAGCAATTAACTTTGAAGATTATTTATAGAAGACTAATAAAACAGTTCGGGCGGTAAGGCGGGGGCGGCTTTTGTAAATTTGAAACACGGCGGGTTGAAACCACGCCTCTGGACGAGAGGGAAGCTTAGTGGAGTGGGCTGGGATAAGAATCGTTGAACATATAAAACCGATTGTGTTTACAATATTATCATGCGGCATTATCAAATAGTAAGCTCGACAAAAACCGGGCAATGATCCGATGCTTCTGTTCCTTCCTTATCTACTGATGGTAAAATTCGTTTCGCACTGGCAGGATAAAACGGTTCGAGACCTGTATATTTTGCAAGGCCGCGGCGGTCGATCCAGGGATCTTTCGAAATATTTGCAGCAGCTTTTTTTGAGAGTAATATATAGTCAAGCTGGCTTACAGAAACAAAGGTATCGCTTTTCGCCCATACATGAGTCCACTGCTCATTCTCCGGTAGACGTGCAATAACCTGCTCCTGCCATTTTTTAGAAAGTAGAGGAGTGAGAGAATCATCACCGGGGACCTGATTGAAATCACCAACTACCGCAAACAGTGCATTATCGATAGTGCCTCTGAAAGTGTTTTCAACAATCTTTGCTACTGCAGCAGCCTGCATTTTTCTTTTTGCAGGATCATCCATTGCCTGGGATTTAAAATGATTTACGAATACTGTAAATGGTGTACCATCGATATCAATTTCAACTACAAGACAATCACGGGAGAATGTTGCAACTTTTCTTCCGTTTTTCTCATAAGTATCCCAGATATATGAATGGATATTTTTAATAGGATATCTGCTTAACAATGCTACATCGATTCCACGGTTGTCATTACCATCGATAGTAATAAAATAAGGGTAACGGTTTGTTTTGAAGAACTCAGTAGAGTTGAATTTACGTAAAGTTTCCATATTCTCGACTTCCATAAGAGCCATGATATCCGGAGAGTTTTCTTTATCCCAGATCATTTTTGCAGTTGCCTGTCGTTGGGTTTTTGAGATTAGCGAAAAATTCTCCAGATCACTTCGCAACCAGTTGATATCTGCGCCGGATTCAAGGAACTGCTTCTGTGCTTTCTTTTTGGCGGCTGCGATTCGTTTCTGGTAAGCCTCTTCAGTTTCTCCTTTTTTCTTTTTACTAACCGGTCCTGAAAACGTGTAACGCATGAAAAGATTCTCGCAATTAAAGGTACCGATTCTAATGGGTTTCATAAGGACCTCCAGGGGATAGGGATTACATTTATTCCCATTATCACTATCAAATCTTATTTACATTCAAATCTCGGAGCATTTGGAGATTTATTTGGTGCGCTTCAAACGATCTCTTCACTCAGGAGCGCTGATTTTCCCCTCCCCCCCGGTGATATGTACTTTTTAATAAGGAACGGTGATTTGGATATTTTAATAAGGAACGATCAGGGAAGTGATAGTGTTTTACATTGTTACTGGTAATTTCGGTTGAGATATGATCATATGTTGCGCACAATCTTATATATGCCCTTACAGTTTATCTATCCATAAGATATTTCGTGACAGGCGTTACACCTTTTGAGTAAGCGTTTTTCTTTACCTTAGCGGTAAGCAAAACTCTATTCACACACACTAATTCTCCCGCAAATAAAATTATAACTGTCTGATATTCGTAAATTCCCCAGTGGGGCCCTGTGGGGGATTAGGGAGTGGGTAAATTTTTGAGACTTTTGCGATACCTATAAGGTTTGAATACTTTGTGTTAAGCGGAAGTTACTTGTGGTGGTATCAATGTAAACTACCATGGATGGCAGTTTACATTCTTTGATACTGTTCATATCGTCAACCAAAAAGAGATAATTGGCCTTGACCATCAGTTTTTGGTCCCTCGTATTGAGCCACAGAAGATTCAATTAAATGGGATACAAATTTAATAGGTTGGTATTCAACTGTTATGTTTTCAAGATCTGTAGAGTTAATTTTTGAAATATGTTTTATATCAAGATCTGTTTCCTGCTTTGTCATAACAGGGAACCCGAAACATTCGTTTTTGTATTTGAAAGGACCTTTTTCTTTTTGGTACTCTTCACAAAATGTAATGTGATCTTCAAGTCTTTTTGTTATTGTACTATTAGCTGTTTTACATAAATCTTTTAAACCACCTAAAATTATAGAAGAAAAATTTATGTCATATTCGATTCCAATTGAATTTCTTTCAGAAGATATAGCAGCAAATGTTGTCGTACCAGTACCAAGAAATGGGTCGAGGATTGTATCACCTTTTACAGAATACATATTTATTAAGCGATACGGTAATTCAAAGGGGTAAGCGGCATTTCTTTCACGGACATTTTCATTATTTATTGCTTGCCTGACACCTTTTAAATCCCAGGAATCAGAAAACCATTTATTTCGTTCCTCCCAGAAAAAAGCACTTTGATTTCGAAGATTTTTCTCATCAACCGTATTAAACTCTCTTTTTCCACCTTTTCTAAATACGAGTATGTACTCATGTTCAAGTGTAATATAAGCTCCAGCAGGAAGCATCCCTGAACCCATAAACTTGTTAGGTGCATTAGTTGCTTTCTTCCAAAGAGATATTGGTAAAGGTTGAAATCCAAGTGCTATAAATTTAGAGGTTATTCTAGAATGATTTGAATACAATTGGAATTGCTTACCAATTTTTCTGGTCGCATCGCCAATATTTATACATACAAATCCACTTTCTTTTACAACTCTGGCAAGCTCATCCCATATTTTATCGAGTTCTTGATTCATCAGTTCAAAAGCCCTAAAGCCATTAAATTGTTGGAGTGAATCGCCGACTTCTGGATTTAGAGAAGTAAATAAGCTATCCCACATTTCGATCATGGGGTATGGTGGCGATGTTACCACCAGATCAACGGACTCATTTTGAATTATAGATAACGATCTTGAGTCAGAAAATTCAATTCTATGATTACTGGATTTGTTGTTTTTATTACTCATAACTTCTTTCAAATACATAAATTAAAAATCATAATCAACTGTAATTCCATCTTTCAGTTTATCGTAAAATATAATACCTACCGAAATGTTTTCATTAAGCATATTTTTTGTTTTATATGTAGCAGGCTTGATTGAAATAGGTGTTTCTCCAATGAACCCATCAATACCTTGTGATTCCTCTTCAGAATTTGCCAACCGATAGGTGGTACTTTTTTTCATAGCGACTCTCTTTAGAATACTTTCCTGGTATCTCAAACCAATAAAAGTTTTATTAAAAATAAGGTCTTCAACCCATGTCTTAACCAAAGCTCTGTCGATAGCATCATTTGCGATCTTCATTTTATTTACCATGTCAAATATTCGATCGGTTGCGTTTTCAACAGCATTTGGCATTCTGTTTAAATACCAACTTTTCCATTCTTCAAATGATTTACCAGGAAATTCTTGAATAAGTTCTGACATTTGCCCGACAACGTTAGGTCTTGTGCCTTGAGCGTTCTGGTTGGCAAGGTTAATCACCTGTGTGGTGTATCTTGGGAATTCTGGTTTATCACCCGTCACATCTATCTGTAGTTCATCGTTTTTGATTTTAAATTTCATACAATTCCTTTTCTTTTGATAATTTATGAAAACTACAAGTCCAGGCAGTGCTTGTCTTTAAAATAGCCACAAGTAATTTCATCAAACTCCCATCTGATGCCCCTCATCAAATAATCTGAATTTGCTTAATTGACATATTTTGCTTTTTATAATTTACCTCAATATACCTATCTGTTATTCAGCGGCTTGTCCAGTGAACTTAATCATAACTAAAACGACCATTTCCTGAAAACTTTACTTCTCATAAGTCAGACAATTAATATATGTTAACTAATCAGACAAATGCAAATTTGGTCAGAATGAGAATCACGGTTGGGGATTGTTAAGGAATCTGTTTAATCCAGAATTTGCACAAAAAAAGTGCGTGCGTTAAGGAATGAACTGGTTACTTAAAAGACATTTAAAATAGCTTCAATAATGACTTTTATCATTTCTTTCAATGTCCTTTTTAGAAAAAGCGAAACAATAAAAGATATTACAAAGGTTATTAAAAGGAAAATTAAAATTCCAATAAAAGGATTCATTTTGTCTTATATTGTGAATTTCATTATATGCAGCGCCTTCAAATGAGGTTGTCAATCTTGCAACTAACTGTTTTTCCATAGCGATAGCCCTTCATTTAAAACGTTAAGTAATTTGGGGACATCAACAATTAAGTTAATTGATTAAGTTACTTTTTAAGAATAATTCCAGACATTAATTATTCTTAAGATTCCAATTGGTTCTTTTTGTCTTTTCTTCGCTACTACCACATTGATACTTATTCAAGAGCTGGGGAGTATTAGCGAACTATCTCGCACTTTCAGTGCTTTATGAAGGCGTCGAGGGGTTCAAATCTCAGGGCGTTGCCCTTCGTTGATATATGTGAAGCCTTTCAGGCTCAAATGGGGATAGCGGATTTCGAAAGAGTTTTGTCACTTACTACAAGATAGAAATTCAGGTAATATTTTTATTATTCGTCGAGACAGTTTTCCAACCGGTTCCTTTTTGTCTTTTCTTCACCACCACATTGATACCTTTTTCAAGAGCTTGGGAGTATTAGCGAACTATCTCGCACTTTCAGTGCTTTATGAAGGTGGCGAGGGGCTCGAATCTCAGGGCGTTGCCCTTCGTTGATATATGAGGAGCCTTTCAGGCTCAGGAACGTAAAAATGCATAAAATGATTCTTAAATGTGTGCTTTAAACAAGGCACTCATGGTTCGAGACGTGATTATACTCCTCACCACGAGCGGTAAAATGTAAATCAACTCCTTAACCTTGCTGGCGCACTGCCCTTCATTGATATACAAAGAGCTTTTCAGGCTCATAAAAAAAAGGAACCGATTGGTTCGGTTCACCAATCGATTCCCTTAATTAAAAACAAAAACTAATTATTACGCAACCCGGGCGACGGGACACATAATTCTGATCAGTTGCGGTTCGATATAAGCCACTCCTGCAGAGACAACCAGTTTTGTCGTTTGGTTTCCATTAACAATTCTGATATCACCCGGCTTTAAGAGAGAAAAAAGCTTTGCGTGACCGGGTAATATTCCAAGCTCACCAGAATGCCCTGGAATAACAACAAACTCTGATTCTTCTTCAAGAACCACACGATCAGGAGTAATGATTTTGACTTTAATTTTTTTCATAATTAAATAAGCTCACTAGCCCGTTTTTGAACTTCCTCGATTGTACCCTGCATAAAGAAAGCCTGCTCAGGAATCGAATCATGTTTTCCTTCGATGAGTTCCGCAAACCCTTTGATAGTATCTTTTAGAGGAACATATTTACCTGGTGTTCCAGTGAATCCTTCAGCAACATGGAATGGCTGAGAGAAGAATCTCTGAATCTTTCTTGCACGTGAAACAATCAGCTTTTCTTCATCAGAAAGCTCTTCAACACCAAGGATCGCGATAATATCCTGGAGGTCTTTGTATTTCTGAAGAATCTTTTGAACTTCACGGGCAACCCTGTAGTGCTCTTCACCAATAACATTTTTATCGAGCATCTTTGATGATGATTCCAGAGGATCAACAGCAGGATAAATACCGAGCTCAACGATTTTTCTTGAAAGCACGATTGATGCATCAAGGTGTCCAAATGCTGTTGCAACACCAGGGTCGGTGATATCATCAGCAGGAACATAAATCGCCTGAACGCTCGTGATAGATCCATTTTTTGTCGAAACAATTCTTTCCTGCAGATCACCCATTTCAGTACCGAGTGTAGGTTGATAACCTACAGCAGATGGCAGACGACCAAGAAGAGCAGAAACTTCAGCACCGGCAAGAACGTAACGGAAAATGTTATCAACAAACAGAAGAACGTCCTGACCTTCTTTATCACGGAAATGTTCAGCCTGAGTCAGACCGGTAAGAGCAACACGCAAGACGTGACCCTGGAGGTTCATTCATCTGACCGAAAACAAGTACTGCTTTATCAATAACTTTTGATTCTGACATTTCACGGTAAAGGTCGTTACCTTCACGAGTACGTTCTCCAACTCCGGTGAATACTGAAACACCACCGTGATGAAGAGCAACGTTATTGATTAACTCCATGATAACAACGGTTTTACCTACACCAGCACCACCGAAAAGACCGATTTTTCCACCTTTGCGGAAAGGAGCAAGAAGATCGATAACTTTAATACCAGTTTCGAAGATTTCGAGTTTCGTTTCCTGTTCAAGAAGGATGAAGGTGGAGCACGATGAATAGGAGCCTGCTCTTTAGCTATTAATCGGGACCTTTATGATCAATTGGTTTACCAGAGAAATCCATTAAGTCTACCTAGACAAGCATTACCAACAGGGACAGAAATTGGATTTCCTGTATCGACAGCTTCCATTCCTCTGGACAGACCTTCGGGAGGACCAAGGACAATTGTTCTAACTTGTGATCCACCAATATGCTGCATAACTTCCATCAGAAGATCATCACCATCTTTTCGAGTTACGCGAAGAGCATTGAATATAGAAGGCATGCGACCCGGCTCGAATTGCGACATCAACAACTTGACCCATAATTTGAGTAATTTTACCAGTTTGCATTATTTAATCACCTCGTTTGTACCTATAATCTCAGTAAGTTCTCTTGTGATATTAGCCTGACGAGCTTTATTCATTTCAAGAGTGATCTTATCAATGAGCATTCCAGCATTGGTTGTGGCATTATCCATCGCTCTCATACGTTGAGCCAGTTCAGCGACATACGATTCCCTTAGCAGCTTATAAAGATGAGATTTAACTATGAAAGGGAATCGTAGAAGTGAGAAGCTCGTCTTCATCCCTGGTTCATACAAGACAACCAGTGGATTTGATATTCTTATCAATGATTAAAGGTAGAAGAACAGTCTTTGAGACTTCTTTTTTAATCATTGATTTAAAATGAGAACTTATGACGATGACCGAAGTTAATTGATCTCCATCGAATTTTTTCAAAATTTCCTGGCCTAATCGATCCGCAAACGCAAATTCGAGATTTGAAAAGACATTTGGATATTCAATAATCTTTAAGATCACTTTTTTTCCTGAAACTAATCACATGCTTTTCTACCAACGAGTGAAAACACAGGAGATATTGTTATCGGGGTTTTTGATGGTTCTTTCAGCCTCTTTAATAACAGAAGAGTTGAAATCACCACATAAGACCTTTATCACCGGTAATAACAATAAGCCCTGTTTTGGTCAGAATCGGTTTATTATCAAAGGAAATGAATTTTTTAATTTTTTGCGATTGCTCTGCGGAAACAACCAGTTGAGAAAACGTTGAAAACATCTCTTCGTAAAACTGTCTCGAACCTTCATGAAGACTGTGCTTTATTAAAACGAGCACCAGCCACCATTTTCATAGCTCGAGTGATTTTACTGGTAGATTTAATACCTTTAATCTGTTTTCTAAGTTCACTTAGTGATGGCATGGTTTATTTCTTTGCTTTGAATTCTTTAATAGCGTTTTCAAGTTTGTTCTTTAGTAGAATCTTCAATTTTCCCACTATTCTTGATTTCACTAAGAATATCCGCATATTTTTCTTTCAATGAACTTGATGATATCCTTTTTCCCAGGCTTTGATATCTTCAGTCGGAATATCATCAACAAACCCGTTAACACCAGCGAAAATAACTGCAACCTGCACTTCAACGGGAAGCGGCTCAAATTGATCCTGGTTAAGAATTTCAATCAAACGTACACCACGAGCCAGCTGAGCACGTGAATGTGGATCGAGTTCAGAACTGAACTGGGCGAAAGCAGCGAGGTCATTGTACTGGGCAAGATCAAGACGAAGACGACCAGCAACCTGACGCATAGCTTTAGTTTGCGCACTACCACCAACACGGCTGACCGAAAGACCAACGTTTACAGCAGGACGAATACCGGAGAAGAAAAGTCCACCTTCAAGGTAGATTTGTCCATCGGTAATAGAGATGACGTTGGTTGGAATATAAGCAGAAATATCACCAGCTTGAGTTTCAATAATAGGAAGAGCAGTAATAGATCCGCCACCATTTTTTTCAGAAAGTTTACATGCTCTTTCAAGGAGACGTGAATGTAAATAAAACACATCACCAGGATATGCTTCACGCCCAGGAGGTCTTCTGAGAAGAAGAGAAAGTTGACGATATGCCTGAGCATGACGAGTAAGATCATCATAAACAATCAAGAACATCTTTTCCTTTCCACATGAACTCTTCACCTATTGCACAACCTGCATAAGGGGCAATATATTGAAGAGCAGCAGGATCAGATAGCTGTAGCAGAGACAATAATTGTATACTCCATTGCGCCAAAATCTTCGAGTGTTTTTACGATTTGAGCAACAGTGGATTGTTTTTGACCAATCGCGACATAGATACAGATTGGCCGGCGTTCCTGATTTTTCTGATTGATAATTGTATCAACAGCGATAGCGGTTTTACCGATCTGACGGTCACCAATGATAAGTTCACGCTGACCTCTACCAATAGGAATCATGGCATCGATCGATTTAATACCTGTTTGCAAAGGTTCTTTAACTGGTTGACGTTCCATAACACCAGGAGCAATAATTTCAATAGGTCGAGTAGTTTTTGTGTTAGATTGGGCCTTTTCCATCTAATGGTTCACCCAGAGGATTGACAACTCTACCCAGAAGCTCATCACCAACAGGAACTGACATAACAGTACCGGTACGACTTACTTCATCACCTTCTTTAATTTTTGAAGCATCACCAAGAATAATACAGCCGACACTATCGACTTCCAGATTAAGAACCATTCCATAAGTGTCTTGAGAGAAACGAACCAGTTCTCCATAGACACAATTTTCCAGACCGAAGATACGAGCAATACCATCACCGATTTGAAGAACATAGCCGATCTCACGAAGATCGAGCTTGTTTTCGTATTTACGGATGGTTTCCTCAATAACTCCGGTGACTTTTGATCTGTCAATATCCATAATTGTTAATCCTTATACCCTATTAGTAAAAGAAAGCATATCTCCAACTAACTGGAGCTGTCTACGAACAGTGTTGTCCAGGACAGTATCACCGATTTTAACTTTGTACCCTGCAAGCAGTTTGGTGTCAATGAAAAAGAGACATCAGCTTTCGAGCCGCAGTATTTTTCAATAGAGGCAGTCAATAGAAGCTTTTTCTTCCTCATTAAGAGCAGCAGCACTGAAGACCGATGCATCTTTGATACCATGCTGTTTTTTATAAATGTTATTCATTTCACTAATGATAAGAGAAACCAGATTAACGCCCTCTGCGTGAAACCAGATCGTAGAATCACTTTTCCAATAACCTCCGGAAGAGAAGAAGCAGATAAGAGACATTACTGCCTTATATTTTTCATCCGAAGAAATAACCGGATGGTCGAGCAAGTTTAGAGAAAGTAGGAGACGGAATTGATACAATCTGCAATTTTTTCGAAGAAAGAGATAACCTGAGAATACTTATCAGGAGCAAACTGCATAATTGCCCGGGCATATTCACGAGCTATCTGGTTAATTTGCACGAGCAGGCTCCTTTGAAGCTTCTAATTCATCAAGCATTGCTTTGAATCGGTCTTCAGAAATTCCTTGCAAGAGAAGCATTCTCTATAATTTTAGTAGTGAGATTCATAGACATAGAAATAACTTTTTCACGAAGCTCTTTAATGAGTCTGTTCTCGTTCGAAGATCGAGATGTTCCTGAGCACGTTTTCTCATATCAGCAATTTCTTTTTGGGTTGACAGCCAGGATTTCCTCTTTCGCCCGATTGCCTTCAAGCTTGGCAAGTGCAATAAGATCCTTTGTCTGTTGTTCAACCTGTAGAAGACGCTGCTGATAATCCTCTTCGAGCTTACTTGCGGCAAGTCTCATTTTTTCAGCATTCTCAAGACTTTGCCGAACAGTTTCCTGACGATCTTTGATGAATTTAAGTAAAGGTTTCCATGATAATTTCCAGACAATACCTACCATAACAAGGAAGGTGATTGTTTGGGATAACAGGAGTTTCCAATCATATTTCCAACATAAACAAAGTACTCCGATTAGATTAGTTTCTGAAACGGATTCGCAAACAAGAAAATGATCGCAAGGAACAAAGCATAAAGCACCTGTGCTTCAATAAGAGCGAAACCAATAAGCATGTTCATCTGAAGTTTAGATTGAAGTTCAGGTTGACGAGCAATACCCTGTAAAGAACTGGCGATAACCAGACCCATACCAATACCGCAACCACCCGCGGCGATTCCAACACCAATACCTGATGCCAGCAATGTATTACCGAAGAAAATCGCAGCATTAGGACTACCAGAAACAGCTTCAGCGGCGCATGCAACAGCAGCTCCGAAAAGAATAAACAATGAACTTAAAACACCTTTCTTTTGCATCATATGCCTCCATGAGATTTTTATAATTTCAATGCTCTTCCATTCTTACTGCACCAGCAATATAAGACATAGAGAGAACCATAAAAACGAGTGCCTGTATAAAACCGATTATTAATCCAAGGATAAGAATAAAAGGCCTTAAAACTAAGGGCATAATAGTAAAGATATTATCCTTAAGTTCATGACTAAAGAAAAAGGTCAAGGTCAAACTTGCAAGAATTGTAAGGAAAAGTTCCTTTGAAAAGATGTTACAGAAAAGTCGAAGACCAAAAGAGAGTGGTCGTGTGAAAAAGGAGATTATTTCCGTAATCATCAGAAGCAAAGAAATTGGAAAAAGATACCAGGGAAGCTTTGGTCCAAGGAACTGCTTTAGGTAATGAGCGCCATTGTATCTAAAACCAAGAGCGACAAAGTAAATGAAAACCATTATTGCCAGACCAAAAGTAAGGTTGAGATCTGATGTAGGTGATTTTAATCCAGGAATCAAACCGACAATATTACTTATAAGAATGAAAATGAACAGACCTATGAAAAGAGGATAGAATTTGTAAGCTTCAGGTCCAATTAATTCATCAGCCAATCCAGTCACATATCCCAGAGCCATTTCGAAAATGGATTGAATTTTAGTTGGTACCAGAGATGCTTTTTTGATTGCAATTAATGACATGACCAGAATGAAAGCCCAAACTGCCCAGGAATAAAGAAGGCTTTCGGGGATATGGCCGAGATGAATTCTGACACTTTCCGGAACTGATTCCATAAGAGATCCTTTACTGACTAGGTTTCATTTGGAATAGGAAAATAAAGCTGAGACCGATCATACCGAGAAATGATCCAGCAAGGAGACCAAATGCATTGACCTTTAAAACAAATACCATTATCCCAAAAAGGATCAGAAGTGTACCCATTCGAATTGTTGATCTAAACAGGTATTCTATAATAGATAATTTATGGTAGCCATTATCAGATTTAAAGTTTGGCAGAAAAGTAAAGAGGAGCAATCCACAGTAGGATAAAGTAAGCCCCCAGAAGAATCCGCTCAGAAATTTGTATATTGCATAAAAGCAGATGAACTACCGTTGAAATTATTAAGATACCAAAAAATCCAGAGATTAATAGTTTCTTATTTCTGATCTTGGCCAATTTTTTTAATTTCCTTATATATCTGTCGAAAACCTGCAAACAACCCAATAATAAAAAACACGAACATAAAAATGGGTTTAGTGTGTAACCATTTATCCAGATAAAATCCGATAAATAATCCAACAACACTGCTAACTACCAGATGGATTCCGATACTGGCAAGCCACATGTAATCTGAAATCCCGCTTGAATTTTTCTTTTCTTTGTTTTCCATATTGTGTTTAAAGCTTATAGGAATTCAAATTGCAATGTTTAATACGGGAATATCCTTGGCTGATGTTTAACTGTAAATAGTTATTTGTAATCATTTTTTTAGCAACCGTTTGCTAAAAAATGAATAATCACTCACAATTATATAAATATGAGAGATAACATTTAAACAAAAATCTGTAAATTTACCGGAAATTATGTGTGATGCAGAGAGATATCTTTTGATAATTATATAGTAATATTGTAATGGAATGAGTTTTATAATACAATTACGTATTTTAAGAGAGTTGTAAATATTAGCATTATAGGCTATAGACATAGATTCAGCCTTTATTGTGACTAATTTCTCAATAATTTAGTATTTGCCGTAAGTCGTTGCAAATAGATAACATTTATTAGAAGATATACTATTATTCTTTTATATTACACTTTTAATTCAGACATTAAAATACCAGATTGTAAATAACACAATTAATATATTACAAAAAAGGATGGTATAGATGGGTGAAAAGTCAAAGAATGTAGAGGGGAATGCTCTCCCAAAGCGATTCGCTCGAGAAGTGGCATGTTCTTTACAAGGGCATGACAGCAGAGGATATTCGAAAAGGATTTCTTAATAATCTGGAATATAATCTGGCTAAGGATAAATTCTCCTTAACACAATACGATCAAGTTTTTAAGTATGTCCTATACTGTAAGAGAGCGACTGATAGAGCGCTGGATAGCAAGCCGTCAACAGTACCATGACAACAATGTTAAACGGGTTTATTATTTATCGATGGAATTTCTGCTGGGTCGTCTTCTTGCAGATAATATGATGAATCTGAAACTGACCGATGAATGTAATGAAGCTTCACGGGAATTAGGATTAAATTTTGAAGAGATGCTGGATCAGGAACATGATGCCGGATTGGGAAATGGTGGATTGGGACGACTTGCTGCCTGTTATCTTGATTCAATGGCGACACTACAATTACCAGCAGTGGGTTATGGAATACGTTATGATTTTGGAATTTTTAATCAGAAAATTGTAAATGGAAATCAGCATGAAACACCGGAATATTGGTTACAGTATCGTAATCCCTGGGAGGTTGAACGACCTGAGTATAAAGTGACCATCAAATATTATGGAAAAACAATGCATTATAATGATCAGGCGGGACATTCAAGAATTGCGTGGATCGATACTGAAGATGTCATTGCTCTACCTTATGATATTCCAATTCCCGGGTATGGAGTTAATAATGTAAATACTCTTCGATTATGGTCTGCAAGAGCAGCAGAGGAATTTAACCTAGAGTTTTTCAATAATGGTGATTATATCGGTGCTTGTCAGGATAAGATCAGCAGTGAGAACATATCGAAAGTTCTTTATCCAAATGATAATAATGTATCAGGCAAAGAACTTCGATTAAAGCAGCAGTTTTTCTTTTCATCAGCTTCTTTGCAGGATATAATTCGACGTTATTTACAGGCAAATTCTGATTTTACAGCCTTTCCAGATAAAGTGGCAATTCAGCTTAAATGATACTCATCCTGCAATTTCAATTGTTGAACTAATGCGGTTATTGCTTGATGAACATCAACTGGGGTGGAATGAATCATGGGATATCGTTACGAGGACATTTGCATATACAAATCATACATTAATGCCTGAAGCTCTTGAAAAATGGCCGGTAAGTCTTATGAAAAATTTACTTCCACGGCATATGGAGATTATTTATGAAATCAATGCTCGTTTCTTCCGACAGGTATCGTATAAATATCCGGGGGATATTGAACGATTAAGAAATATGTCGCTTATTGAAGAAGGTGGTGAACCACAGGTACGAATGGCATATCTGGCAATTGTTGGTTCACACTCAGTGAATGGTGTTTCACAATTGCATACAGCAACTTTTGACTCATGGTCTTGTTAAAGATTTTTATGATATGTGGCCATATAAATTTAACAATAAGACTAATGGAGTTACACAGCGTCGCTGGTTGTACAAAGCTAATCCAGCATTGAGAAATTTGATTAATAGTAAAATTGGTGAATAGCTGGATTACAAATCTTGACGAATTAAAGAAGCTGACGAAATTTGCAGATGATAAAGAATTTCAGAAGCAGTGGCAGGAAGCTAAAATTGAATGCAAAGAAGGAGTTTGTGGAAAAGATCAAAAAATGGGAAGGATTGCGATTGAATCCGGATATGTTCTATGATGTACATGTAAAGCGCATTCATGAATACAAACGACAGATTCTAAAGTTCCTTCATGAATTCATTTGTATAAGGAGATTAAAGATGGAAATACCAAAAACTTTCTTCCTCGCACGGTTATGTTTGGTGGTAAAGCTGCTCCGGGGTATTTCATGGCAAAGCTCATTATTAAATTTATCAATAGTGTAGCAAATGTAATTAACAATGATCCAGATACTAAAGGTTTACTTGAGATGTACTTTCTGCCGAATTATCGTGTGTCACTTGCAGAGTATGTAATTCCAGCAGCAGATCTTTCGGAGCAGATATCAACTGCAGGTACAGAGGCATCAGGAACTGGTAATATGAAATTTGCTCTTAATGGTGCTTTGACAGTAGGTACTATGGATGGAGCAAATATAGAAATTCGTGAAGAGGTGGGAGATGAGAACATTTTCATTTTTGGGTTACTTTCAAAGGAAGTGGATGAATTAAAAGCGAGGGGATATAATCCTTGGGATTATTACAACAAGAGTCCAAATCTCAAAAGAGTAATCGATCTGATCTCTTCAGGATTTTTCAGTCCGGAAGAACCACAGCTGTTTACGCCTATTTATGACAGTTTGATGAATAATGGTGATCGGTATCTGATTACGGCAGATTTTGATTCATACCTGGAATTTCAAAAGAATATTGAAAATATTTATATGAATGATAAGGAAAAATGGATCAAGATGTCGATAATGAATGTAGCGAACATGGGAAAGTTTTCATCCGATAGAGCAATCAAAGAGTATGCGGATGAAATATGGAATGTAAAAAAATTAGATGTAAAGTTAATTAATAAGTAAAACTAAGGGCGATTAATTCGCCCTTAGTAATCTTCTAATTAAGATAGCTGTATTTTTGTAACACGAAATTTATCGCCCCCTAAATCCACTCCTTCGGGTACTTCGATGCGTCGCCCCGAAGGGGGACTTCTGAAGATGGTGATTTTTATAATATTGTGTTATTTTCGAATACTTAAAGCTATTATCCAGGAAATTTGATTCTTATCTATATCTACTCAATAGTATTCCATCTGAATACCAAATCCCTTTCAGGTATGAAATTCTTATACTTAGAAGTGTATGTCAAGGTATCTTTGTCAACCGTAATTGAATCTGTTGTAAATGTATAATAAGATAATACATACTTTGGAGAAATCTTAAGTGTGAATGTGGCAGTTACTAATGGCCTATTCCATGACAAAGCGGTCATTACAATGTATTTACCCTCCTGCCTTTGAGTATGTTGACGATAAATAAGATGTACAGAGTCGGTTTTTTTACCAGGAATATACATTTGCCAATTAATTCCGTCTTTATTTCGTGCGTATGCTATTGCACCTGATGCCCCTTGTAATGAAATGAAATCAGGATAATTTGAGATTGAATCAATCGCAAAAGGGAAATATATGGAGAGCCCTTTTGAAGAATCGGTAGTATTGGTGAACCAGTAAATTCCTGATATCTCTACAGTGTTCTCGTTGAGAATACACATAGTAATATCCTCTTTGGTAAAAAGTATCTCACTGTAAAGATTAGGTAAAAAAACGAATATGCCCAATAACAATGAATTTGGAAAATGCATCATTTGCTTGAAACCTATTTGATAATCAATGGATGGACAGCTCTAACTTTGTTATCTGCAACTAAAGAACAGATATAGTGTCCAGTAGCAATCGCATTTTTCTTTGGATCAAAAATAAAAGAGTATGTACCTTTTTGAGGCATTGGTATATGCATGGAAGATATAACTCTGCCATTAAGATTGCTAATGTTCACAAATGCATTAGCCAATGGCTGAACTGTAGAGAGAATTATTAGTACCTGTTTTTTATCTGACAATTGAGTCAGTTTAAAATTGAAATCATAATTTATATTGACCTTCGATACAGTATTGGTCATATCTATGACAATTGGAACATCTTTAGATTGCACCGTATCGTTATAATTTCCTTTCCATATAAATACGCTTCCCATATTATCTGAAGAGCTTTTCGGATGTGAGTAGTTAGGAATACTATCTCTAAAAAAGTATAATTGAACAGGTTGATTTATCTCAATGGTAGATTGAACAGGCATTATCATATTTATGGTATAATGAAAATTGCCGGATTTATCTGTTCGACCCAAATAATCAACATAAGGCATTGTAACGAAAAAGTACCTATAAATAAAAACATCAGAAACTGGTTTTAAGTTCTTATCTGTTACCGTGAAATTATAATCAGTGCTAAAAGGTCCATTAGGTTTACCTATACTTGCTCGTGATGTTTCAAAAGGAGTTAATCCATAGTAGATTCTGACAAGGGAATTCCCTTTTTTTACTGGTCTGAGATTGAAATAAAAATACATTTGAGAACCATGAATAGTATCAGCAGCAGTAGTAACTTTGATTGTATCGTTATCCTGTATAATAACTTTTTCCTGAGCTGGGATTCCAACTATTGATTGTCGGTTGAGCACCGCAATTCCCAACGAGTCAAAGAATAATTTGGTATTATAAGTTTTTGATTTTAGTACCAGCTTTATTGCTGCTGTGGTATCACGAGTTTTTCCTCTGATAGTCTTATCTTGACCTACATACTCTTTCGAGTTTAATTCTACAGACCACGTTAGACTATCTATAATTTGCGCTTCAGAGATAAATAAAGCTGTGCTAGGATCTATAGGGTTACTGACGACTATCACAACATAGCAAGTAAGAATAAAAAGCGCTAATTTTTGCAGCATGTTATCTCCTTAATAATGTGAAGCGTTTCTATCTTTAATATAACACTAAATGATAATGGATTAGAAAAATTGCCATTAAAATGGTTGTTTCTGTTTTCTATTAGAAAACACCTCACGCTTGGCCTTTGCGTAATTTTTTAATTTCATAATGTTCTTTATTACAAAAAACTATCCGCAACAATAACGTAGTAGAATTAACTTGAGTCGATATTTTCGGCCTTATAATTTTAAGGTTACCTATTCATATCTCAAAGCTTCAACCGGGTTCATATTTGAAGCTTTTATTGCTGGATACAAACCAAAGATAATTCCAAGCAAGGTGATCAATACAAATGTGAATAGAATATGCATTGGTAAAATTGTAGGTTCGATAGAACCTTGAGTGGAACGAAGGATCGCTTCTTTAAAAAGAAGAGGAGTTAATCCGAATAAAAAACCAAAGCACCCGCCAGTAAGACTGAGAGTAATAGTTTCAGTAATAAACTGGACAAAAATCTGTAAGTTATCAGCTCCGAGTGCTTTCCGAATACCGATTTCCCGAATTCTTTCAGAAACGCTTGAAAGCATAACATTCATTATACTCAGTCCTCCGATTATCAAAGAAATGCAGGATATAATGGTCATTAATAAGCTTACATTTGTGAGCATTTCAATGACTTTATCCAGCCAATCAGGGGTTCTGAATTCGAAATCGTCCACACCGCGATGACGTTCACGAAGTTTAACAGCAATAAATTTTGACATTGCTTTCACCTGTTTAGCATCAGTTACCTGTACTTGTATACTTCCAGGATCAGGATCAAAGCCAGTCCCATATTTCTGCATGCTCTTCAAAGATATGATAATTCCCTGACGTAAATGTCTGCTTATTTGATGTTTATTGGCAGGACCATAAATCCCAACAATAGTATAGCGGTACTTGCCAAGATTTACGGTGCTGGAAAGGGTTTTATGAAGATTATCAAGATGATAGTTTTTCATCATTTTTTCAGCAATTTGCCAGGATATAATACATTTTGGGGTACCAAATAGGAAATCAGTCTTTTCAAGCCATCGACCAGCAACGAGCCGGATGTCATCTTTGGAAATTTCCAGAGATGCAGAATCATATCCGAAGATTTGGCAAAGCATAGATTCTTTACTCAAAAGAACAGGAACTGTACGGGAGATCGATTGAGGAACCTCTTTTACATATCTGGAATTATTGAGCAAGTATTGCCCATCGGAAAGTTTTAATCCGGGGGAGCGGCTCCATTTGATACTTTCATTATCGGAAGGATTCCATTTACTCCAGAACCAGACCGATCCAACCCATTTACCCATTTTTTTATTAAGAAAGTTATCGATACCGCCGACCAGAGTCAGCATCATGACAAGAGAAGCAACACCAAGGAGCACACCGAGAATAGACAATAACGATCTTGTCTTATGATTAGTCATCTCTGAGAAGGACATAAAAATTCCAACTAAGATTGATTTTAAAATTTTCCTAAAAAGATTTGATTTATCCATAGTTAATACCGAAGAGCTTCAACGGGTTGCATTGATGCTGCCCGAATAGCGGGAGATACTCCACTGAGAATTCCGGCAGTAAGTGTGAACACAAAGGCGAATGTCAGATCATAAATAGACAGAGAGGGGTCAAAAGGAAAAATGCCTCCAGGGAAAAATATTATCGTAGTACCCAGGAGCATACCCGGTAATCCGCCAACAAAAGAGAGCATTATAGCTTCAATCACAAATTGCAGAAAAATATCACTTCGGCGGGCACCAAGTGCTTTCCTGATACCAATTTCCCGAATCCGGTCACCAATAGCTGCAAACATTATGTTCATGATACTGATTCCACCCATTAACAAAGTGATAGCGGCTATACTGATAAGGAGGATCTTAATGCCTTTCTGGGCTGATTGCATTTCCTCAATTTTGGTTTGATTCAATTCAATTTCGAAATCTTCAATGCCTCTGTGTTTTTGCTTTAAGAGGAGAGTAAAATCAAACCGGGCTTTCTCAGCGTAGCTGCTGTTTTTTAACTTAATGGCAATTTCGTCAAGAGAATTGTCCTCACTGCCGAATTTGTAGATGTAAAACGAATAGGGAAGGACAAGTTGAATGGATTTGTAGTCAAACTCATCTTCAGTTTTAATCACTCCAACGATTGTAAATTGATGATTAAGAAGGGTGATTGATTTTCCAAGAGTGGATTTTTCATTGGGAAAGAGTGATTTTACAATTCTCTGTCCGATTAAACAGACGCTGAGTTTTTGATTATGATCATTATCAGTAAGTAAACGACCCTCCTGAACATCGTAATTATAAGTTCTGAGGTATTCCGGACTGACAGCAAAAGGCTTAACATATGAACTATTCCCGGCAGCAGATGATGGGCTCCATGGAATATCAACAACCAAAAGTGGGAATTGTACATAGGGAAGAGTTTTAGAAATTTCATCTATTTCATTTATTTTTATTCCCGATGACCGGTTAAGATCGATCATTTCTTCTTCCGTAGCTGATACTTTCTTTTTGATGGTAATAATATCCAGGCCGCCAATTCGGTCGAGATTTTTTTTAATGTCATTGTCAATACCTCTAATAAAAGCAATATTGATCACATAAGAAGCGATACCCAAGAAAATCCCGAACGAAGTAATAAAAGATCGTAAACGATTAGACCAGATCTCTATTAAGCAGAGTCGAAAGCTGGTGATGATCTGGTTATAAAAACGAGTAAGAATCACTGAACGATTCTCCCATCAGCAAGCCTTATGATTCTTTCAGATCGTTGCGCTACATCAGGTTCATGAGTAATGATAATAAGAGTATTGCCATCATGGTGAAGTTCATTAAAAACAGAAAGTATCTCTTCTGTTGTCTGCGAATCAAGATTGCCAGTTGGTTCATCAGCGAGAATGATAGATGGCTTTTTAACAAGTGCTCTGGCGATTGCGACTCTTTGCTTTTGACCACCACTGATCTCATTGGGTTTGTGGTTTCTACGTTCCCAGATGCCAAGCCTTTTCAGTACAGTTTCAATGCGGTGTTTGCGTTCTTTACGAGCAATGTTTGCATATATGAGCGGTAATTCAACATTTCCATGAATGTTCAGTTTAGGAAGAAGATTAAAATTTTGAAAAACAAACCCAATTTCCTTATTTCTGATTTGAGCCCGATCGGATTCATTCATTGAGGATACAGAAATATTATTTATCAGGTAATCGCCTGAAGTCGGTTTGTCAAGGCAGCCAAGAATATTAAGGAGGGTAGACTTGCCAGCCCCACTTTGGCCCATGATCGAGACATACTCTCCTTTTTCAACTATTAAGTTTATTGACTGGAGCACCGGAACAGGAGTTTTTCCGAGCATGTACTGTTTTGTGAGATTTACGGTCTGTATTGCAGGTAGCTTTATCATAAAAAATTACCTTTTGTTTCCAGGCAATTTTGGATTATCAAGTTCAGGCTGGAAAAAGATAACATCACCGGTAGTAAGACCTGATGTTACTTCATAGAATTTGAAATCAGTGGCACCGGTAATGATTTTTCTGGCGGTTTTGATTTCTTTGTTTTCTTTATCTTTTGTTACTATATCGACATAGGACTCATTGTTCACTTTTTTTACATAGTGGCAAGGTACTCCAATTACCTGCTTTTTTTCAAGAATGAGAAAATCCACATTGACATTTATTCCGGGAGCTATTCCAGGAATAATGGAATCAATGGTTGTTCTGACTTCGAATCTCGACAGTTCACTGTTGGTTTCTTTTTTAGCACTGAGAGAAATGAAGCTGATAGTTCCATGAGTAACACTCCCTTCAAGAGCTTCGGGTCTGATGGTTACTTTCTGACCTTTACTTAAATGAACATAATCGACTTCACCGATATTCGATATGACTTCAAGATGGCTGATATCAGCAATAGTTCCGATGGAGGTTCCGCTTTGAAAACCGCTGGTGGCGCTTACTGCGATTTCACCTTCTTTAACCAGTAAAGATGTAATTACTCCGGTAAGCGGAGCCCGAATAACAGTTTTGTTAAGTTGATCAATAATATCCTGCAATTCAAGTTTTTGTTGTTTGTATTCGATTTCCTGAAGGTCTTTTGCCAATTCAAGGTCCTGGACTTTTTTAGCAGAAATAGACCCAATTGAGGATAATTCAACAGCATTATTGAAATCACGCAAAGCAATTTTTTGATTGATTTCAGCTTTTTTAATAGAAAGTTCGAGACGTTCTTTTTGAGTGTTAAGTCGGTATGGATCAATAATTAATATTGTATCACCTTTAGATATTTTCTGTCCTTCTTTTATGAAAATTTTTTCAATTTTTCCGCTCGCTTCAGATTTAAGTTCGATTTTTATAAGAGGAGTGATGACACCTGTTTGACTTACTATATCTTTCAGGTCGACCTTTTTTACAGTATAATGCTCTGAAAGCGGGGGAGGATTAACAGTTTTACTACAGGATGTAAATAGTATCAGTGAAAGCGTCATAATAGGCATCATGAGCCTAAGTATAAATCCGGTGTTCATAAGAAATCCTTTATTCATAATAGTAATAGACAATATAGATCTGAATAGCATCTGCAGCTGGTTATACACTCTGTATTAAAGTGGTATCGGTTTTGCCGAATGTATGAGTGTACTTCTTTGCTTTTGAGCAGATGCGGTAATTTAAAAAAACTTATTTATAGAGATCCAGACTAATGTTGAATTTTTTAAATGTTGTCCCCGTTATTTCATCAAAAATTATTTCGATTTTTTTCATGTCAACACGCAATTTAGACAAAGCGATTTCACTATCGACAAGTTTATCCTGAGCATCAAGTAACGTGATTTTTTCAATTGTCCCCAGGTTATATTCTTTTTTTGCTGCTTCGTATTGCAAATTAGCGAGTTGGTTACTTTTTGAGGCAAGGGATATGCGTTCCATTTCCTGTTCCCATGATTCTTTAAGTTCAGTAAGACGGACTTGTAATTCCTGAAGATATTGTTTCTGTTGAATGGAATTATTATTGATGTTTATTTCAGCTTTTTTTCTGGATATTTTTGATTTTGCCAAAGGAAGAGAATATGAAAAGATTAGTCCTACCACACCATTTTTTGAAAAATTATCATCAGAGAAGAAGGAGTCGCCAGAACGGTTGAAAACTAGTGAACCGTAAGTGGAAAGTGATGGAAGAAGTTCGTTGGAAAGTTTTTTCTTTTCAAGAATCAGCTTTTCAGAAATTTTCTCAAAGATTTTCAATGTATGATCATACTCTTTTGCAAGAGCTATTAAAGTATCCGGTTCTGGTGGATCAGAAAGAGTAATGGAAATAGTATCGCTAAAAGAAATAGAATCAGAAGGTATAGAAAGTTCCAGAGCCAGTTTGTTTTTAGCTTTGCGGACAGATATTTCAGAATCAAGAAGTTTTTGTTGAGTAGTTGTTAAATCATATGAGGCACTAAGGGTATCAAGAGCAGATACTTCTCCTAACGAAAATCGGGAACGGGAAATTCTCATGAGTTCCGATGCACGGTCTACTTCTCTTTTGTATGTTGAGTTATAAAGGTATTGTGCATAGTAATCCCAAAAAAGAGAGCGGATATCAGATAAAGAAGAAAGAATAGACTTTTTAACTTCAAGAGATACTTGCTTGTTTTCTATAGATTGAATCGCAACAGCATATTGAGGATCAGAATATTTTCCTGCAGAATTAAGTAAAGGTTGAGAAAAGGATAGCTCAAATGTATTTGCATAATCAGAAAACTGTTTATCAAAAAATTTATATGAAGAATTGCTGAAAGTGGCAGAAAGGACACCACCACCATAAATAGGCTGAGAAACCTGAAAATCATTTTTTACCGTACCGGATGGATCATGATTTAGATAATCCCGCAAGTTATCAATTAAGAAATCAATAGTATCTTTTAGGAAATCAGGAGAAGAATTCTTAAGAGATTCAAGAGAATCAAGTTGATCACGGGTCTCCAGGGACATAGTGGTATCAAGTAGAGTAAGCTTAGGCTGAAGTGAAAATTGCAGTTTAGGAAGCCATTCTGTTTTCGCTGAGTATAAAGAGAGGGAGTCAGAACTATATTTTGAAAAAGAAAGTTTTATATCAGTGTTGTGAGAAAGAGCACGCAGGAGTATATCCCTTTCAGAAAAGTTAGAGAAACTCAAGCCAAAAGAGAAAATTACAAGAAGAATAATTTTATTTTTTTGCATATACAATTAAGACCGCTTTGGATGAAAAAAAAGATATGAAAGGAAAATAACATTATTATGGAACGAACAGATAATAAAAAGTATACAGTTGCAATAATTGGGGCAAGCAATAAGCCAGATCGCTACTCTTATAAAGCCCTGAAACTTTTAAAAGAAAATAATTATGAAGTGATTCCTATTAATCCGGTTCTAGAGGAGATCGAAGGAATAAAAGTCTACAGATCGATTTCTATGATCGAAAAGAAGATTGACACAATCACTTTATATATTAATCCACATCTACTGAAGAATTATATTGATGAAATTATCAGAATAAAACCACGCAGAGTGATATTTAATCCAGGAACAGAGTCATCAGAAATTGAGGGGATATTTGAAAAAAACGGTATCCAAACTATTGAAGCATGTACATTGGTAATGTTAAGAACAGGACAGTTTTAACAAATATCAGTCGAATTTACATCAAGGATATATGCGAAGTATAGCGAAAATATCTGTTCAAATGAAAACAAAAAGAAATCTGAAAGGCTATTAAAACAGGAGATTAAAATGACTATGGAAACAAAAAAAGTGGAATGTTGTCCGGAATTTAATCCCTCGTTATGGGAAAACAGAATGATAGACTGGGACGATAAAAGGTTTATAAAAGAGAAGGTGTTTACTCTCTTTTACATGCCCTTGAATTTCGGATCAGTAATGAAAAGAATAATGAAAAGACTTGAGGAAAGTGGTGCGACCAGTCAGGAGTCGCTTTGTTTATCTGACCATACATCAAAATGGAATATGGATATTTATATCGATGTTAATAAAGAGATTAAGGGTGCTGAGAATGTTGTACTGAAGGGAAAATATTTCTCTAAAGTATATGAAGGAAATTTTAAAGATACAGAAAAGTGGTGTGATGACTACAAAAGTTATGTGAAAAACAATGGAATGGTAATTAAAAAATGGCTTATGTGGTATACAACCTGTCCAAAATGTGCAAAGAAGTATGGCAAAAACTATGTAGCAATAATCTGTGAAGTAGGCCAGATGTAAAGCGCATGCAAAAAATCATGAAATAAATAATCGGACATTAATGGAATTCAAGCTGAACCGTTTTTTAGTGTGAAATGTTTTAAAATTTCGGTTGTCACTTTTTCTACATTGTCAACCATGACTAAAACAAACAGAACATCTCCGGGATAAATGATTGTTGATCCTCGAGGTGCTATGATTTTTTCTTTGCGGTTTATCATGGAAATGGTAGTTCCTTCAGGCAAGTGTATAGACTGAATACTTGCAGAACCTTCGTATAGATCATCATCAATGCTTAATTCACAAAGCTCGAGTTCATTAGTATGAAATGTAACCAGTTCCATAATCTGATTTGGTTTAGATTTAGTTTTTACAGACAGCTTAAGCAGATCAGCGATTTTGGAAATTGTTGAGCCTTGGATAAGAATCGATAGAGCGACAGCAAAGAAAACAATATTAAAAATGATACGTGCCTGCTCAACTCCAGCTGCAACTGGGTAGGTGGCAAGGACAATGGGAACGGCGCCTCGAAGGCCGCTCCAGCTAAGGAAAAATTTTTCTTTGAGAGAAAGTTTACTTAAAGAAGTGCAGATGAAAACAGCAACAGGTCTTGATAAGAAAGTAAGGATTATGAAAAGCATCAAACCTTGAAACCAGATAGATCCGAATTCGCGGGGGAAAACAAGTAATCCAAGAAGGACAAAAATGGCTACATTAAATATTGTAGATAATGCTTCAAGGAAAGTGGAAATATTTTTCTTGTAGGGGATAGGAGAGTTTCCCATTATAAATCCGGCGAAAAATGCTGAGAGCATTCCACTTGCGCTGACCAGATCAGCAACACCGAAGGCAAGAAAGACTATACCGATGATAAGAATATAGAAATAGCCTTTATCAATATTTTCTATTTTTTTGAGAATATAACTGCCCATTTTCCCTATAATCAAACCGACCAGAATACCACCCGTAAATTGCCAGAGAATAGAGAAACCAATATTGAGTGGATTCTGAAGATTCGCGCTTATCAATTGAATAGCAGTCGTAGTCAATATGATTGCCATCGGGTCATTCGTAGCTGATTCTATTTCAGTGATAGAAGATATTTGCTCGTTTAGAGATCGTGTTCGCAAGATAGAGAACACAGCGGCAGCATCCGTTGAAGAAATGACACAGCCAAGTAAGAGCGCATGTGCAAGGTCAAAGCCTAAAAAGAAATTGAGACATACTCCAGTAACTAATGCGGTGATTACTACGCCTAAACTTGCTAAAGTAAGCGAGGGGCGTAAGACAATCTTCAACAATTCTCTTTTGGTGCCGAATCCACCGATAAAAAGAACAAACATAAGTCCGAAATCGGCGATTTGTTTAGCAAGTACTGCGTTATCAAAATAAACTAACCCGGTTATATCACTGCCGAAAATAATACCGAAAGCTAAAGCTATAAGCACCAGGGGAAGTTTCCATTTATCGGCTATCTTTGCAGTCAATACAATTGAAATAAGAATAATTGAAGCAATTATATACATAAAATCGGTATAGTTTAAACTGTTCATATACGGATTATATACAAGTTTTAAATGATAAGTAAGAGTAAAAACAGTGATTTATAAAATTCATATATCATAATAAGAAATCAATTGAGAAATATAGACTTTAATTAAGAAGTAAAAGAATTCATTCAAATTAAAAGCCAGAAATAATAGTCGAAGTTTTGCTCGTAATAAAAAAGAAACTTGATATATACAATAAATTTGTATATATTGCTTTAACTGGAGTAAAAAGGATCAAAAGAATGTTTAGTAAAAAACGCGCATATAAAACAATAAAACAGTACTTAACAAGTAAACGACTCACCAAAAGAGTGCGGGCTTATTGAATATTGTAAAAATTGTTAGATAAGAATATATCAAAAGACCCGCAAATAGCGGGTCTTTTTTTTTTGAAGAATCCCGCTAAAATGCCGGTCTAAATTATTATGATTGATGTAATTCTTTTAAAAAATCCGCTCGTTGAAAACCCTTCGACTGGGAGCTCCAGTGTATACATAGTTTAATTATGAACGGGGCGAGCGGATTCCTTAAAAGAATTATGTCAATAAGTTTAATTTATCAATTAAAATGCGAGGAGGACAAATGTCTCGTAAGGTTCAAGTAGGGATTCTTGGTGCAACGGGTATGGTTGGACAAAATTATATCAGGCTATTGGCTGATCATCCCTGGTTTGAGATTTCGTATCTTGCTGCATCACCAAAATCAGCCGGTATGAGTTATTATGAAGCGGTTGCTGGTCGCTGGCATATGAATACACCTATTCCCGAGCGTATAGGAAATCTGCAAGTTTATGATGCAGGTATCGTAGCAAATGCAAAGGAAAAATGTGAACTGGTGTTTTCAGCTGTTGAAATGGATAAGAATGCTATAGCTTCACTGGAAATGGAATATGCCGCGAATGGTTTTGCGGTAATTTCAAACAACTCTGCCCACAGGTTTACTTCTGATGTCCCGATGATTATACCTGAAGTAAATCATTCTCATTTAGATATTATCCCGATCCAGCGGAAAAACCGAAGCTGGTCAAAAGGTTTACTTGCAGTTAAATCAAACTGCAGTATTCAGAGCTATATGACACCAGTTTATGCTCTTTTGAGAGCAGGATTTAAAATTGACAGGATGTTTGTAACTACATTACAGGCACTTTCAGGTGCCGGCTATCCCGGACCTTCTGCACTGGATATGATTGACAATATCATTCCTTTTATCAAAGGAGAAGAAGAGAAATCGGAAAAAGAACCGCTTAAAGTCCTGGGAAAAATAAGCGGAAATCAGATTGAATCGTACAATCAACTTAAAATTAGTGCGCATTGCAATAGAGTTCCGGTTATTCATGGACATACTGCATGTGTAAGTATTGGTTTTGACGGGAAGAAACCTCAGAGAGAGGAGATTATTTCTTTGTGGAAGGAGTTTAAATCGATTCCACAGGAGCTAAAGCTGCCATCAGCGCCTCTCAATCCTATTGTTTACATGGAAGAGGAAAATCGTCCTCAACCACAAAAAGACCGTGACTTAGGCAACGCGATGGCTGTCTCGACCGGAAGATTGCGTCCATGTAATCTGCTTGATTTTAGATTTGTAGGACTGCATCATAATACGGTGAGAGGCGCTGCGGGAGGTGCGATTCTTACTGCAGAACTAATTAAAGCACAAGGTTTTATTAATTAGTATATTTCAGAGGAGGATGATAATATCCTCCTTGTACACCACCGTAAAGGATAACTGAATGATAAAAAAAATGACTCACCGGATGTTACCTGTTATTGCTTCATTTCTTTTAATAATGTGTAGTAAATCATCTCAGAGTTCAACTGGACAAAGCATAGATGGGCAAGTAATAAAAGGGGTAAGGGTTATCACTTTATCAGGTGAAAATTCCAATGATACGGTGAAGGTATACAAAGGTGATGCAGTTGAATTGTATTATCAAAAATCATCGGATAACAGTAACTACACAATTCCATTGATAAAAAATGTTACTTCAATCAACAAAGAGAACAGGGCAGGTATTAAGTTTACTGCGCAGGATACAGGAACTTTTGTCATCCTCTCAAATAATCAGAAAGAGGAAGGTGTTGTAAAGGTTTTAGAATTTATACCTGATACCAAAATTAAAATCAATAATGTAAATGCAAAAGAAGCGGCAAAAATTCTAAGTGATTCCAATATTTTTGTTCTTGATGTAAGGACACCTGCAGAATATGAAGAGGGCCACATTCCCCGGGCAGTTTTAGTTCCAGTTTATGAACTTGCAGATAAGATAGACGAAATCTCAAAATATAAGAATCTACCTGTATTTGTATATTGCCGCTCTGGAAACAGAAGCGCTGTTGCACTCCGGATCCTTACTAAACAGGGATTTACAAATATAGTCCACCTGAAAAGCGGAATACGGTCCTGGGTTAATGAGGGTTTTGAGCTGGATAAGTAATTAGTGTCTGTTCTGAATTAACATACGCGCTCCCTAAATCCATCCCTTCGGGTACTTGGATGTCGGCCCCGAAGGGGGACTTTTAAGAACTCAATTTAATAAAAGTCAACATTCTAAGAAATCCCCCTTCGGGGGATTTGGGGAGCGATTTTCGTGTTATAAACAGATAGCTATATCAAACAGATACTAATTACCAGTGCTTTGCAAGTGCAAATTGAATTAATTTACGGTTTTCATGAAATCTCTAAGCAAATATATTGAGAACACAGGATATTAATATGCCCACATTAAGTTGATAATTTTTCCTTAAAATGTTCAATTTGCTGGGCTTCATCAATGGCGATCATATCTCCTTTAGCAAATCGATGCAGGACAGAGCCGATAAGGGTCTGATAGGGCATTCCCTTTCTATCGGCAATGCGCTTGATGTTCTCGAGATCATCGGTCTTTATACGTATATTGATTCGAGAAATTTTCTTCATTGTTTCTTTAGCTGCGTTTTGGTATCTTCCCCATTTCGATTTAGGAACCGGTTTGTACTGTTCTTCAAGAACAGCTTTTTCAATTTCTTTCTCTTCGTGAGTAAGATTATCCATTAGACTTCTCTCCATATTTTTTGTGCGCTTTTCTGCTCGGATAGGCTGTAATCAACTTAATATTGTCGCCCATATCAAAAAAAGGCACTAACCAAGTGTAATCGTTAATTGAAAGTACAAAACCCCTTGGTGAGGGTATTTTGTACTCGGATTCTCTAAAACTTCGAAAATATCACCATTTTCGATCTTTTCGCAGATCATTTCAAAGGAGATATTTCGCTGTTTTTTAAGCCACTTATTCTTTTGCTCGTTCCATAAAATACGCATAGTACAACCAATATATTATGTGCCTTTTGTGTGCCAAATAAGTCTCACCGCAAAAAGTTACAGAAGCAAAAGTCTTTATAGTCAAACATGTTTTTCTGATCCTTTTCTTTAAATTTCTCTTTAGATATAGTTAATAAACATGTTATCCATTGACCCATTTTCCGTAACTACTGCGAAGGGCGGAAGAGTAAATATTTTCAGGCTGTCACTTCGTTCTTAAGGGTGAGGTATTCAGTGCAGTAGCACTGATTATTGTTAGATAATTAGCCCTTTGTCACTTCGTTCTCAAGGGTAAGGTATTCAGTGTAGTAACACTGATTATTGTTAGATAATTAGCCCTTTGTCACTTCGTCCTTAAGGGTGAGGTATTCAGTGCAGTAGCACGGTTATTTATATAATTTCAAATTTAAATTGAATTCACTCTAATTTAAAAAAATGACCTTTTCTTGATCCAGGTCAAAGTTATTTCCCCCACAAAATCGCATATTTATTAAAAAGAACAGAACAGATTTTGAAAGTGGAGGATCGTATGAAAAGAAAGATCATCACAATCGATGAGCAGAAATGTACCGGCTGTGAGATGTGTATTCCGAACTGTCCTGAAGGTGCAATACAGATAATAGATGGAAAAGCAAGACTGGTTAGTGATTTAATGTGTGATGGTTTGGGAGCTTGTCTGGGCCATTGTCCGGTAGGTGCAATTACTATCGAAGAACGTGAAGCCGAAGATTACGCTGAACGTAAAGTGATGGTGAATATCGTAAAAGCTGGCAAGAACACCATAAGCGCACATTTAAAACATTTACAAGATCATAATCAGACTGAGTATTATAATCAGGCAATTTCGTATCTCAAAGAAAACAATATCGAGATACCAAAAGAAAATAAAGATAACCATTCAAATTTTAGCGGCTGTCCAGGATCACGTGCGATGACTTTTAAGAAACAGGAAGAAAAGTCTTCAACCGAAGAAGGGACACGTCCATCTCAGTTATCACACTGGCCTATACAGATGCACCTGATTTCTCCTCAAGCACCTCATTATAAAGGGTCAGACATGGTGTTAGCTGCAGATTGTGTTGCTTTCTCCATGGGGGATTTTCATAAGGATTACCTTAAAGGGAAAACATTGGCGATTGCCTGTCCAAAGCTCGATCACGATCAGGAAATTTACGAAGAAAAATTGCGTGCTCTTATTGATGTGGCGAAAATAAACACTTTAACTGTAATAATGATGCAAGTTCCCTGTTGTGGAGGACTTTTACGTCTTGCAAAGCAGGCGGTTGCAAATGCAGCAAGAAAAATACCTTTGAAAGCGATAGTGATAAGCTTGGAGGGTGAAGTTTTGAATGAAGAATGGGTTTAAGTTTTGAAAGATATAAATCTTTGAATTAAAAACTAAAAAAGGAGCTGACAGAAATGAGTAATGAAAGAAAGGCAATTGATCCGCGATTAGTAGCCGCACCCTTTTCTTATAAAGATCTGGTGCAATATCAGGATGGTGCAGTAGTCAGCAGAACGATAATTGATAAACCGGAAGGTACAGTGACAGTTTTTGCTTTTGATAAGGATCAGCAATTAAGCACACATTCAGCTCCATTTGATGCACTTGCGGAAGTAATCGATGGAACCGGAGTGTTCACAATTGATGGTAATCCCTATGAAGTATCATCAGGGCAGCAAATTATCATGCCGGCCAATCATCCTCATGCTGTATCAGCCAGGGAAGCTTTTAAAATGACATTAATAATGATTCGTTCCAAATAATTTACCTCAACAAAATGGAGACAAAAATGAATATGTTCTGTTATCAATGTGAGCAGACTGCTCAGGGAAAAGGATGCACCGTAAGCGGAGTTTGCGGAAAGCAACCAGAAACCGCTACGCTTCAGGATCTTCTAATTTACCAGGCTAAAGGCATAGGATATCTCGCTCATGAAGCTGGGAAAAAGGGAGTAAAGGATGAAAGTGTAGACAGATTTATAATCGAAGCTCTTTTTACAACAGTTACCAATGTCAATTTCGATAATCAGCGGATTGCCGAATTGATTTATAAAGGTGATCAGGTAAAGAATGTTCTCGTTAACAAACTCAAAAAACTGAATGTATATGATGAGATCTCAAAAAACAGTCCTGTATCTGTTACATTCATTCCGGCTCAATCACTGGATGAACTGATTAAACAGGGGAGCAATGCGGGAATTTTGGATAGTCAACCAAATGAAGATCTCCGATCTCTTCAGCAGCTTCTTACTCTTGGGTTAAAGGGTATGGCGGCGTATGCAGATCATGCATTTCTTTTAGGAAAAAAGGATGATGCTATATTTGCATTTATGCATGAAGCGCTTTCCTATCTAAATAAGAAAGATCCAACAGTTGAAGAACTCGTTGGATTGAATATGAAATGCGGTCAGGTGAATATCAGGACAATGGAGATTCTCGATGAGGCAAATACCGGAACATATGGGCATCCTGTACCGGTAAAGGTGTCAACTGAATGGAAGAGTGGACCGGCAATCGTTATAAGCGGACATGACCTGCTTGATCTGGAAAATCTTCTGAAACAAACAGAAGGCAAAGGAATAAATATCTATACACATGGTGAGATGCTTCCTGCACATGGTTATCCAATGCTTAAAAAATATCCGCATCTTGTTGGACATTTTGGTACTGCATGGCAAAACCAGCAGAAAGAGTTTGATAATGTGCCCGCAGCTTTTCTTTTTACTACCAATTGCATTCAAAAACCGAGGCCATCGTATGCAGACCGGGTGTTCACAACAGGATTAGTTGCTTTCCCGGGTTTGACCCATGTAAGCAATAGGGATTTCTCTCCTGTCATTGAAAAAGCAAAATCACTGGGAGGGCTTCCTGCAAAACCTGGAATCACAATGACCACTGGATTTGCCAGGAACACAGTTATGAGTGTTGCCGGAGATGTCATTGAGGCTGTAAAGAGCGGAGCGATCAGGCATTTCTTTCTGGTCGGTGGTTGTGATGGGGCAAAACCAGGCCGCAATTATTATACTGAGTTTGTCGAAAAAGCACCTAAAGATACAGTGGTTCTGACATTAGCATGCGGAAAGTTCAGATTCAATTATCTTGACTTGGGTACTATTGGCGGCATACCACGGCTTCTTGATGTTGGTCAGTGTAACGATGCATATTCAGCTGTAAAGATTGCGCTTGCCCTGGCTGATGCTTTTAAATGCGGAGTTAATGATTTGCCCTTATCAATGGTATTATCATGGTATGAACAGAAAGCAGTAGTGATTTTACTATCACTTCTTTCTCTGGGTGTAAAGAATATACGGCTTGGCCCAACATTACCTGCTTTTATAACTCCAAATATATTAAACTTTCTTGTGGAAAAGTTTAACATAATGCCAATTACAACAGCACAGGAAGACCTGGATGCGATTCTTAAGAACTAACAATAACTATTGGTTGTGAAAAGATGAAAAACGATGCCGCTTATGAATACATGGGCGGCATTTTTTACATGTATTATGAACATACCGGTCCTACAAACAGGTCGTCCCTATGGGACTCAGGAAATGGAAAATAGCGAAATTTTGTAAAAATCGAAGCATGAACAGGTTGAAAATTGGATATACGGAATGATACAAAACTCAAACTCATCAGGAGCCACCCTTCGACAAGGAGCTCAGGGTGAGCGGAACTAAGGGATGGAACGAGTATTGGTGTAATTAATACATAACGAAACACCGCTCATGCACGATAGAAAGAATAGCCGTAAAGGCTATTCTTTGAGACAACATTTCTTATATTTTTTATTACTGCCGCAAGGGCAGGGATCATTTCTTGAGATCTTGTTTTCTACGCGGACAAAAGGTTTGGATTTCTGAATTTCTCCATCAACATAGAACCAGCTTCCGTTTATTTTTTTAAATAGCCCTTTTTCGTGAAGTGTTTTAGAAATGCCAAATTCAGTGAAATGGGCAATAAACTCCACTGTACCTTCGTTATGTTCAGGTCCGCCATTAGTAGTTGAGATAATCTCAAGTTTATGCCATTGAGAATTAGAAGACCAGTCGCGAATGGCTTTTTCATCACACTCTTTTCTTTTCTCTTCCAGTGTTGTATCCAGGATAAAAGAGATAGCACCTTTAACATAAGCGGAATATCGAGCTCTCATTAATTGTTCAGCAGAAGGAGCATTGCTGGTACCGGAAATAAAAGGTTCACAGCAAGTTGCATAGGTTTTTTGAGATCCACAGGGACATAAATCCATTTCGAAAAACTCCTTAAATAAAGTTGGATAAGCAAAAATAGTTTCTGATAAACCGATTTTACACAAATTCAGCTTTAATTTTTATGGAAAGGAAGTTGTTGTGTATTAAAAGGAAAAAAGGAGTCCTTTTAAGCGGCTTTTTTTCTATGTTCGTAAGCGCTTTGAAGTAAAATCTTGACTTCTTCATCCGATGTTTGTTCAAACTCTTCGAACCAGGAACCAACCGCCATGAAATTTTCAGGTGTTTTCAGGCAAATAACTTCATCGGCTTCATCCTGCATATCCATGCAGCTTGAAGGAGCGCCGACCGGTGCAGCAACAATGAGTTTAGAAGGTTTTTTTCTTTTAAGCGCTCTAACTGCGACTTTCATCGAGGCTCCAGTAGCAAGTCCATCATCAACTACTATAATTGTTCTATTTGCAATGATTGGAGCCGGTCTTGAGTTGCGATAAAGCTTTTCTCTTCTGTGGAGTTCCACGAGCTCTTTTTTTGCGGTTTCTTCTATTGTTTCCTGAGGGATTGACAAATACCTGACTACTGCATCATTCAATAACAGCATACCATCTTCAGCGATCGCTCCCATGGCCAATTCTGGTTGTAGTGGTGTTCCAAGTTTTCGTACAACGAACACATCCAGTTCTGCGTTTAAAGCATTCGCAACTTCATAGGCAACGACAACACCACCTCTTGGTAGACCCAGGATAAGGGCATCAGATAAATTATCATGAAATTGTAGAAGTTTTTTGGCAAGGATTTTACCCGCATCATGTCGATCGTGGAAGGGTTCAAACATAGATACTCCTGTTTTCTATTTTCAGGAAAACTGAAAGTTATATTTGGGAAACTGTAGAGTAGTCTCCAGTTTGGTTATTACCAATTAATGGTTCCAGTATCAGTTCCGCCATACCCACTATGACCATAGTCACCCACGGATTTTGGTCTTCTTCCTGTAGCTTCGCTGACCTTAATACTTCTTCCTTGAAATTCTTTTCCATTAAGAGCATGAACCGCTTCATCTGCATTTTCCATTTCGACAAATCCAAACCCTCGTGAACGTCCAGTCTGATGATCGGTGATAATCGAAGTGGAGATAACATTTCCGAAACTGCTAAAGAGTTCTTTTAATGCTTCTTCAGTTGTGCCCCAGGATAAATTTCCGACATAGAGTTTTTTTGCCATCATTCAAATCCTTTCATAATTGAGTTGTGTGTAAAGGAGTACTGCAATATAAGTACCATATTGTTTTGGATGGAATAAAACATACCGGCAAATCATTTGCTCTTCTATGGGTACGCTTGATAGAGAGTCGTTTAAAAAAAATGAGAGCATAATATGAACAAGCGGGGAAGTGGAATATTACTTCATATTACCTCATTACCATCGTCTTATGGAATAGGCGATTTAGGTTCATCTGCATACAAGTTTGTTGATTTTTTAAGCGAAACCTTTCAGACATTTTGGCAAATTCTGCCTCTTAATCCATCAGAAGCCCAAAGAGGATATTCACCATACAGTACAAAGTCTTCCTTTGCATGCAATAGATTACTCATTAATCCGGAGATGATCGTAGAAGCGGGATATCTTTCAAAATCATCATTACATAGTTTACCTGATAGTAATCCGTTTCTGGTATCATATAGTAGAAGTGCTGATTTTAAAGATGCGCTGCTGGATACTGCTTTTAGAAATGCATTGAAATCCGGTTTTGAAAAAGATTATTCGCGATTTTGCAAAGATGAAAGTTATTGGCTCGAAGACCACGCGCTATTCGAAACTTTATCTTCATTATATAACCAATCCTGGGATAAGTGGCCAGAACATATTCGCGACAGGCACCCTGATTCACTATCACAAGCAATGAATAAATATCGAAAAATGATTGAAAAGGAAAAGTTCATTCAGTACCTTTTTTATCTTCAATGGAAATCTCTCAGAAAATATTGTCATCAAAAGGGAATTCAAATCATCGGTGACCTTCCGATGTTTGTCAGTTACGATAGTGCAGATGTGTGGGCAAACAGGGAATTGTTTAAACTTGATTCAAATTGTCAGCCGCTTTTTTTCGCGGGAGTTCCTCCTGACAGGTTCAGTCCGACAGGACAATTATGGCATAATCCTGTTTATGATTGGGAGGTTTTGAAATCGACTGGTTATAAATGGTGGATCAGACGATTTAAAAGGACATTCGATCTTTACGATATCGTCAGAATCGACCATTTTAGAGGCCTTGTTGCTTACTGGGAAATACCTGCAAATAATCAGGACGCTACTATCGGCACTTGGCAAAGCGTACCGGTAAATGATTTTTTCAATACACTTTATAAACATTTTTTTTACCTTCCGGTGATTGCTGAGGATCTTGGAACTATCACACCGGATGTCCAACTGACAATGAGAATACTTGGATTTCCAGGAACAAAAGTCCTGTTATTTGCATTCGACAACGACGACCCGATGCATCCATACAGACCGCACGTGTTTCCCAAGAACTGCCTGGCTTGTACAAGTAATCACGATACTAATACTGTCCGCGGCTGGTTTGAAACGGAAGCAAGTGATGAGGAGCGAAAACGGTTTATCAACTATGCCGGGTGTCCGGTTTCAGTAGAAACAGCACATCTTAAAATGATTCAACTATCGATGATGTCGCCGGCTGATATGGTGATTTTCCCATTGCAAGATGTCCTGGGGCTTGGAAAAGAGGCGAGAATGAATGTTCCAGGCACAAGGGATAATAACTGGAGATGGAGATTTACAGGGGAGCAAATTACCGATAGTCATAAATCAAAACTTGCCGAAATGACAATAATCTACGGAAGAAAATAGCGCTTCGACATGCAAGATAAAATCAGAAAAAAACTCTTAAAATCTCATGAAAAGAAAGCAATATCTGAAAGGCTTAAAGGTCACCATGGATTCAGCTTTATAGGAGATGCGGTTCTTGGGGGAATCGATGGTTGTGTTACTACTTTTGCGGTAGCTGCGGGAGCTGCGGGAGCAGGTCTTTCGGGCCACATAGTTCTGATAATGGGTTTTGCGAATCTTGTTGCAGATGGATTCAGTATGGCTGCCAGTAATTACATGAGAGCGAAAAGTGACAGAGATAAAGTTGACCAAACAAGACAGATGGAAGAAACACATGTACGAATTATTCCTGAAGGTGAACGGGAAGAGATAAGGCAGATATTTGAAGAAAAAGGGTTTCAAGGGGAAACACTTGAAAAGATAGTTGCTACTATAACAAGTGATAAAAAATTGTGGGTAAATACCATGATGAAGGAGGAGTATGATCTTCCTACGGTTGGGCCTATCCCGTTTAAAGAAGCGTCGATAACATTTCTCTCATTTATAGTGATCGGTTTTATTCCACTATTTCCATTTCTTTTTGAAGATATTCCATTGTCACTGCGATTTAAAGTAAGCATAATGGTGACATCAACGACTTTCTTCTTCATAGGTTTGATACGAGGATATGTTTTACAATATAAAGTGCTGGAATCGGGGATACTGACTTTTTTTACAGGAGGAGGAGCTGCGATGCTGGCGTTTTTTATAGGACATTTGATAGGGAAATAAAAAAAAATCATAATCAAGAAGCTTATGGTACTCGTCCTGATGAAGATGGACTCAAGCGGTTTTATTCTGAATGTTTAACTCGAGCTCTCCGTCCGCTTATGCTTAATAAAATCGAAGCACGAACATATTAACAAATCGTCCATACAAATGTATTCCCATGTTTACCCTTCGTCTAGGAACTCAGCGTGAGCGGGTTTATAGTGAAATAATTCATTTTATTTATCCCTGGCTTTAAAAAAAATAATAGTCAAGTTGTAATTGACGGCTCTTTCCAATTGGTTGTCGTAAACAATAGACAAGACACAGAGGACATATATATTTTGTTGACTAGCTTCTGTTCAGAATTAACAAATGCGTTCCCTGAATCCGACCCTTCGGGTTACTTCGAGGCGTCGCCCCGCAGGGGACTTTTGAGGGTGCAGATTTTTGATAATATAGAGTCCTTACAAGTCCCTCTGCAGGATTTAGGGGACGATGTTTTTCGTTTTACGAAAATACAACTATTTTTAACAGATGCTAATTATTTATAAGTAAAATGAGGAAGAGAGAAAAAGTAAATCTGCAGAATAGGCAAAAATAACAATCAGGAGAATATGCATTAATGTCACTTTAAGAGAAAAATCTTTTTAACAGGAGAAAGATTATGAACCTGGCAGAACTTTTCACCCCAAAATGGAAACATCCATTAATGGAGAAAAGGCTTGAAGCTGTAAAAAAAATTCGAAATAGTCGTTGCTTATACACAATTATCCTCAGTGATTTAAGCCAGGAAGTACGGCTGCAGGCGGCTAAAAATCTGCAAGAAGAAAAGTATATCTTAAAAGTTGCAGAAGAATCAAACGATATCCAGCTCAGGCTTATAGCAATTCAACTTCTTTTCCAAAAATTTAAAAAAAAAAATGTGGAGCGATTCGCGCTATCCGACCGGAACAACGAGGTGCGTGCGTTTTCATACTCATTGGTGTGCAGCCCGAGAGTATGTATGAAGATAGTGGAAGCGTCGATCTATCCTGATGATCGGATAAAAGCACTTGACGATATTAAAGATCCTTCTATATTGAAGCAACTCAGTAACACTCTGATAAATGACAAAAGTAAAACCCTTCGATTGAAGTATGTATCCAGACTTGAAGATCAAAGCATTTTAGCAAAGTTTGCTGCTTATGATTCAGATGAAGATATCAGAAGAGAGGCGATTCGCAGGATTAACGATGGATCACATTTGTATAATATAGTATTAAATGACAGCAGTGAAGACTTCCGCTTATTGGCTCTTCAAAAGGTTTCTAACTTCGACATACTTTTAGATATACTTAAGAAAACAACAGCGGAAAGTATAATACATGTTGTTATTGAGAAGATTCTTCGATCAATTGAATTAGGAAAAATATCCTACGAACAAACGATATTGTCTTTGTGCGATACATTTATACAGAAAGCCAGTGATGAAGAAAAGATTTCTCTTATATCTAAAATTGACAATCAAACTGCCATAATACGTTTTTGCGCTTCTGATCAAAGTGACACTGTTAGAAAAGCCGCGATCGAAAAAACTACCTTACTATCAGCATTGCAGGATTTTGCACTAAAAGATATAAACGAAGAGCTATGTTCGATAGCTATTAACCGAATTGATAATATAGGAGTTCTCGTAGAGATTATTCAACAATCCAACATTCTTAGTACCAGACTTGCTGCGGTTAACAGATTGTTTTTGCTTATCCAGACAGAAATAGATTTCTCCAAAAACCATTATTTTGAACAATTGCGTATTACAACTATCGATTCACTACGTGAAAACCACACACCGATTCTGTCTCTTTTTTTTATTGCAATGGCCTCTTTTGAACGAGCCCAGTTTTATAAGAAAGTTGTCTCGGAATTTTATGATAACTATTGTTTTAAGCTTGGTGAAAAGCTTTCCTTTTTATTTTCTACTCATTTGATTGTCTATTGTCTGGAAGAGAACTACCCGATTCCTGAAAATGACATACGCAAACTCCTGTATTTATTATGGCCGCAACAGCCGCAAATACCTTTAACAGGACAAGAATTTGAATCAGAGCTAGAACAGAAGGATTTCATTTCTGAAAATCTGAATAACACAATTAGTTTAGCAGAAGAAATGATTCAGCAATATAATTCCCATGTTGAAGAATACAATAATTTAAAAAAACGTTTAAATTTCCTTTCAGGAGAGCAAAGTAGTAATCGATTTGGTTTATTTGATCAAATTTCCAGTCAAACATATGATCAGTATAATTATAGGAATAATTCCATAGATTCAATTCTTGGAAATCAGAATGATAAATTCTACTCACAATTGGAGTATTCTTTATCCAGCACATTAATAAATGAAAGATTGAAAGAACTTGATCAAATAATGAATAAACTTTCCAAAGGTATCGAAGTAGCAGAATCTGAAGCTAAAAAATCTGAAAACTGGTTACAAAACATGAATTACAAAATTGAACTACACAAAAAAGAAATTGAGCAATGGATCAAAGAAAAAGTTCAAACCATTTTTATTCTGAGTGTACAAGAGGATAACCTTATAAAAAAACTTTCTTCCGAAGATAAAACAATCCTGTTAAGTTGTTCGGATTATGTACACACAATTCTTTCAGTAATGAAAAACAGGAATCTCCTTTATTCTGGCAACTGCTTTTGCGACAATCTAAATAAAAGTTTGGGAATGATGTTTTTCGCCCAGAGAATACGCTCAACAATGATTCGACTCCAGGCTGACTTTTTGAAATCGGTTTATAAAAGTACTATCATTAAAATGGGAGATGAATCTGATAGCACATTCAGTGTAGATGGGCCAACTGCGTTTATTCTCATTAATAATATTGAGGAAAGCGATGTGCGATTTTTAATAGTTGGAAAAACTGTAGATCAGATTCAGCTGAAACCATCCAGGAAGGAAGATGATTCTACCACTATCCAGGTTAAAGCCGGAAAATACACAGTTGCATGTGAGCCAATGAAATCTTCAATTGATCCATTGATTCTGGAAGGGTTGTGCCTTCCTGGTAAATCGTATCCTATCAGAATTGTTCTTCAGAAGAATAGCCATTCACAGTCAAATAATGCTCCGCACAACATCGGAGAGGGTCTGGATTTGGAAGTAGGTTTATTTGGTGCGATTCCTATAAATCCAACCCAACCACTCATTGTTTCCTCAGGAATTGAACAATGGACAATAGGAAAATACTGCGGTGAGGGTTCAGGTGGAATTGTTTATCAGCTGATCAATCAGCAAACTAAGAAACAATGTGCGTTTAAATTTCTGACTTCGACAACCTGGGGTGGAAATACTCAGATAGAAATTGGCCGACGGGAATGGGAGAACTATAAACAGTTGCTGATGTCTGATCACCTGACGGGAATACATGATTTTAAGGAAATAGTTGATTTTTATCAGGAAGGAAAGAAATTAGAACCGAAAAAGCAAATAGCGGCTTACTCTATGGACTTTTCGTCAAGTGGATCCTTAAAAAGCTGGATTGATAATAGTCCCGAAGAGAGTATATCCTTCAGGAAAGTTCTTGAAATAATGGATTCTATTTGTATCGGTGTAGAAATACTGCACTCTTCAGGTTATATTCATCGCGATCTTCGTCCAGATAATATCCTTGTTTTTGAAACATATCCGAACTTTAGAATTTGCGACTATTCTCTTTTAACAAAAAAAAGCGATCTGTACTATGAGGATATAAAAAGCAAAATCGCCAAGGCGGAATCCTACCTCGAAAATATGTTCCATACCGATTATGTTCCTCTTCACGATAAATTTGATGACCGGCATTCATCAACGAGTCTTGAAACTTACCGCACCCTGATGAACGCGAGCACTTTTTACGCTTCGCCCGAGGAGCATACGCTGAACTTCGGTTTAATTGATGAGCAAAGTGACATTTATTATATCGGCGGTATATTTTATTGGCTCTTAATCGGTTTTGATCCATACGAGTTAGCCATACGGATTAAGTATCCAAAGCTCTATGATAATTACCTGTCTGCCAATGATAATAATATCCTTCATTTAGACTGGCAGCGGCGGGTTGAGTTCTTTGGAAAACTCAGGTATTTGCGAAGAGAGCTGTTGGAAGCAAGTCTGGAATTAAAAACTACCTCAAAAATGGAGATATCAAAAGAGGAGATAGGAATTAAAGATTTTGATGAGGAAGACATAGATCTTGTGAGGGAAATTGTATGCAATACGTTAAATCCGGACAAACAGGAACGCTATAGCAGTGTAAGCGAATTACACCGGGCGATCAGACAGCTATCGACAAAGTATAATTGATTTTTTCACAACAGGTTTTCTGAGGAATTAGAGATCTCACCTCTTCGTCTCCTTTCCGGTATGGAGAGAGGTTTACATAAGAGGTAACGGTTTCAAAGAATTCAGGGGCAGTTTTTTACCTTTGGGCAGTATTACATTTCACCTATATTTTATTATCAAGATTCGGGGAGGACTATTGGAGGACAAACAGAGTAATAAAGCAACCAGCACCGGGCAATCAAATTCTCTTTCCATAAACTGGTATGTCGGTTTATTAACAGGCGCCATTATATCTCTGTTATTTTTAATTATTACTTATTGGTATAACAAACAAATACAATATTCCGCTTTTTTTGCAATACCTGTTTTTGCGTTTCTTTTGTGCGCGGTAGAATTTGTCAATACGATGAAGAGCTTGATTACTGTTATAATAGTTGGTTTGGCTATAATCACCGGGAGTGTAGTTATTGAGATGGCTTTCTTCTCAATGAAATCCTATGTACTCGAATCTGAATATGTTCATTTGGGTGATGCGACTGTTGACTTCATGAAACCAGCAGCTCCTTACGGGGTTCTGGCTTCATATAATTTTACTCTAAGCGCGATTCCATTGAAAATACAAGCACGTGTTCGCTTAAAAGATATCGATTCGGATATTCGTAAAGGACCGGCATTTTTATATATCAATCGAATGGAAATAACAGATCTCAATAAATATTTCAGTGATGTAGCTCCTTCCGATGAGCATACAGCACCCTGGAGAGAGATTACCATCAAGGATATTCCGATTGGATATCTCAAAACTGGTAAGAATACAGTCATGATAGCAGTACGTCCAATAGATTACAACTATGATGATATAAATTTTACTGATCTGAGGGTACTTTTCCGGTAATCTCTTTGAAATGTATAATTGATTACGGTATCTCACCCAACACTTTCAGAACACTTTTCTTATCTTTAACGATATTACAGTTCTCTGATTTTTCAAGCATATCAAGAAGATCGTGGTAATCATCGATGATCCCAGCAAGTTCCTGCATAGACCAGCTAAGGTCCTGATCATTTATTAAAACATCCTGGTAAATCGAGTGGAGAAATTCTTTCAGTTTTTTAGTTGTCACTTCCAGATTGCTAAGGATAGTTATGTACTTATCACGGATTTTTTTATCAGGATAGGTTTCAAAGATGGAAGCGAGTTTTTCCTGCAAAGAATTATATCGATAAAGCGCAGGTTGCGGAGAATCGGAATTGAGTATAAGCGGGAGATTTCGTTTCATAGTAAGGAATCCTCTTTTAATGTAATTAAAATGAAAAAAGGCAAATTTGATTCCGAAATTTGTATTAATTCGGTAGATTGTGAGCGCACCCTTCGACAAGGTGCTCAAGGTGTTCGGAATGTAAGGAAGAAAGCGGAACGAGATTTCGAGTTAATCGATATACTGAGTTTCTGTATATAATGACAGGGCAAAGTAAAAGCCCGGTCGCTCGTGGAGAGTGCTTGGCAAAATGCCCATAGCGCGTTTGGGCATTACAGGTTTTCAATGCTTCACCGAACTTCTCTTTGGAAAGTTGATCAGTTATAGCCAAAGCGCCTGATAGTTCCCGTGCAAAGGAACGTTTATTGAGATACCGGTCTACTGTTTTTATAACAGAAGCAGGGGCGGAACCATATTGTCACCTAGATCACTATTCCCACCAACTAGATAATCCTTCCCACTAGCTAGACAACTATTCCCACTGACTAGATAATCCTTCCCACCAGCTAGATCACTGTTCCCACTAACTAGATAATCCTTCCCACCAGCTAGATAACTATTCCCACTGACTATATAATCTTTCCCACATATTAAAATTTCCTTTTCATCAAAAAAGAAAGCTATAAAACCCATTTTTGTCTATTAAAACAGGAAAATTTTCTCAGGAGTCTCTACAAGGAAATAATATCTGAGGAGTATTCAACAAATCGAAAGGGTTTTGCTTATAGCGGTCTTTAGTTCATTTGCCACGTTCCTGGTCGATACGGTAAACACTTTACAACACTAACACTGCTTCAAGACCAGCCTGGCGGTCGAAATTAAAAAGAATTGTAATAAATATGACACCAATAGCATTTACCATCATTTGTCTGCGGGGCATGCCCGTTGCTCTTTTTCTCAGGAGCATTTACGATAGTGTTGATCGGAAAAAATTGCGGCACAGTCGGGCCTGGCTCATCATTTTTGACATTATGGTACTGATGCCTGTAAGAAAGAGAGCGACACGGAGTCATTCACTGCTGTGATACAAAGTCTCAGTGGAGGAGGATTAATGGCGTTCGAAATTGTCGATTTTATGTTGCTGTTGTTGTTAACCGTCGGAGGCATCATATGGCTTCTGTGGTTCGGCTTAACGAAAAAGAAGTTCGAAATAGGAAAGCTTATCAGCAATCTGTTGCTGTTTGCGGTCCTTTTCGGAATTTTATTGCTTGGGTTTAAAGAGGCTAAGTTCCTTTGGGATCAGTCGAATTCTCAGGAAAAAGAGTCTAAACTTAATGCTAAATATCTTGAATACGGAATTGGGTTTGATCTCATTACTGGGGTTCTCGGCACACTGCTCTTCGCGATGATTGGTATCGGAACATTTGAGGCTCTCAAGGCAAGAAGTGAGGAACGGAGTCGCGAGGAGAAACTGAACAATTCGGCGAAATGCGTCGAGAGACTTTCATATAGCAGGCTTTATGGTGAATCTTATGAAATCTCCAAAAACCTTTTCGAAGACATCTTCAAGGAATTTAAACAGGACAAACAACTCGATCTGTCCGATCCGATCTGCACCGCCTATCTCAGCAATCTTGGAGTTTACGGCCAATGCCGGCTCGAAACCGGCGGAATTGACCAAGAGCTCAAGAATCTTATCGAGGTCGAGAAAATCTATGAGGAACTTGTTCAGACTCTCTACCAAAGTACCATCTGGCCACGCATCTCATCCGAGGGATGGGAAGAGCGCACCCGGGTATTCGCCAGTAAGTTCATTCTCGGAAAGAAAAACGATGAGAAGTACACGGTGCATACCTTTCTCTGGCACGCGCGTTTTTTGAATTGCTGGGCGGATGTCCTCATTCGGCTTTCCCGTTATGTCGAGAGAAAGCGCTATCTGGCTCAGGCAGAGACAGTGATCGGATGGGCTTGTGTAGGTGTTTTCGAACTTGCAGACGAGGAGGATGGAAATGGCGAGGTCCATAACTGTCTCGAATTCATCCTGGAACGGATTCGATACCATCGTTTACGTGGCGATCTGTTTCATGAACAAAACCACATCGCAAATCATCGGAATCTATCTTCGTATAAAAATGGGCTTCCGAACGAGAAAGGGCTTGAGGAAATTGAACATGAGTACCGGCAGGCTTTGAGATGGGTTTCCTCACTAGCTCCTTTCGCAACCGGCTGGGGGAGTAAGGGGGATGTGCTGCCCGTGTGGTTAGACTATCGGCCTAACATATCGTTATCAGCTTGTCCTCCACTACCATACAATTGGGAGAAGAATTCAGATGATTCGAGCGCTGCGCATCCTGTTGAATCTCTTGAGCGCATACTATGCAAAAGAGTGAGATCGGCTATAAAAAAGGGCGCCCCCTCTCACTATCTATGGAGTGATATCGATCGTTGCAAGTGCAAAACGGGCAGCATTCGGGAGGCCCTTGACCGTATTGAAGAATCAGACATCAAGCCGAAAGATGCTCAACCCAGCGTGGACGAGTTTTTGGATGAATTACTTACTGAAATTGTTAAGGTCTATCTGCGGGTGGCCCAAAACAGTATCAGATATATAGCCGAAGCAAACGAGAGAAGCGATTTTCTCCCGGGGAACGAGTATGAAGAGTCAGACAGACTAATTAACCGGGTACTTGGGCGTGCACGATCGCTGGTTGACTTTGAGCTCTCCTGGAAGCACAATGTTTTATTCTACAACGTACTTGGTGTTTACCTGCTCGAAAAGGGACGATATGAGGAAAGGCGGGAAAATAGAAAGCAAGCTGAGGAGCTCTATAAAACCTCGTCGCGCGTTCACGAAATGACGCGGTTACATCTGATCGATTGCTCCGACGAGGGTATAGAGATTGCAGAAGGAGCTGAAACATCCGCAGAGAGTGAATGGTATAATAATGTAGATAGCCTGATATATCTCAGGAATCTTATCGATTTAGGCCGGACCCGTCAACACTTGTATCGACTGCAATACACAAAACCTTATGAAGACCAAATCATTTTGGGGCCGGAAGAACGCAGGAAGAAGTTCCAGGCGGCGCAACGAATCCTGCTGCAAGCTCTCAAGTTAACCACTAAAACAAAAAATTTCATCTGTCGGGCCGAGGCACATCTTGCTCTTGCCGATCTGTATGCAGTTGATGAGGATTACTGGGGTTCCGCTATTATCGCATACCGCTGCTGTATCGAGACATTTACCAGGGATGAGTACACAGCCTATCACGATAAGGTCTGTAGTAAGCTGGCGGACTTCTACGTCGTCCACCATACAAAATTCGACAAGATCCAGAAAGCCGTCTTTATCAAATCATTCAATCTCTGCGCCGATTTCGATAACCAAGACACCTGCGAACACTATCGACTCAAGGGAGATTTGCGCCAACATATTGGTGAACTTTTTAAGCACGCACCGAATGAGTGTCCTGAGATAACCTGCGGGAGATGCAAGCCACACTACTGGTCCGATTGCTGAGCGGAAGTTTTGCGGGCTTGCTGCACAAAGAGTGGCTCTCGGCAGTGTGACCAAACAACAGCAAGCAATGCAGTGCGTCGAATACCATTTATGAACGAGTCTCTATTTGTTGTTCCAAGCGTTTGCGTAAGAACGTAGAATCCTGTTCGTGGGTTTTTAATCTTGATTTAATGTACATGAACGCCAGGGACCAGATACCGGCCAGGGCCAAGAATATCGGGATGATGCCGAGGTGAATATGTGTATCACAATATCCCCTTTGGTAAACGATGGCCATTGTGTCTTCCGGAATGAAGAAGAGTGGGAGGACTGTGAGTGCTGAAACGATAAGTATGAGTACTATTGTAATTATGCATGTCATGTCAAGAGGAGCATTTTGTAATTTGAGCAGAGAATGTCCTATAACAAAAGTGCCGATTATATGTGATTTATTAGAGTCACTTCGAAATTTCTCCTGTAAAAAAGTTTTATTATCGTCAAGCTTTCCTTGAATCTCATCAAGCTTCTTTTTAATCTCTACGAACTTATCGTTAAAGCCTTGTTGTGGATTTTGACACGAATTTGATTTGGTGTTTATAGTACTAAGTAAGTTGTTCATCATTGTTAGCTCATTTATAATAGAGCTATAGTCATCGTTAAGTTTCTTTATTCTACTAATAATATTGATCTGGTTTTCTATAATATCATCGCCTTTTTCTCTTGTGATGAAATATATGCACATTGGATTCCTCCCTTGCTTAGCAAACCTCTTGCTCTTTGCAGGTATTGGAAACGGATTCAAAGTTATCTTGAGCATCTTCCTTATAAAACTCATGGTCATGTATAGATGCCCAGCTAAACATAATTTCAAAGTGTGGCAATTTCAGAGCCATCCGGTTTCAGAAATAATATATCTTTACAAATAAAGGACAGATTATGGATTTAATAGAGGAACTGAAAGAATTTAGAACAATAGATAGAAGTATCTATCCAGAGCTAAATGGGTATTCAAATAATCAGCTATATGAGAATATGATTGGATGTGGAGGTCTTTATTTAGCCGCTAAAATGTTAAGACAAATGAATATTAAAAAAGGTGATATAATATTGGATCTTGGTTGTGGATTCGGTACAACTTCACTTTTTCTGGCAAAATACTTTGATGTTACCGTTATAGCTGCAGATCTGTGGAATCCACCGGAAATTTTAGCTGAAAAAGCTTTGAAAGAAAGTCTATCAAACAGAATTATTCCGATAAGTTTAGATATAACTCAAACTATTCCTTTTGCAGAAAATTACTTTGATGCAATTTTTTGTATGAATTCGCTATTTATGTTTGGAGATAATGTAGAATTTTTTAGGAAACTCTTGAAAGTACTTAAACCAGGGGGAAGTTTTTGTTTAGGAAGTGAATGCTTCAATCAAAAACCAAACTACAAAAATATAGATGACGTGCCCGAAGTATATAATTTTGAGTGGAAATGGGGTGTTTGGGAAAGTTGTTTTTCAAAATATCATTATCCGCAATGGTGGGAATCATTATTTAAACAAACAAATATGTTAGATATATCCTATTGTCAAGAATTGAATGATGGAGTAATCTTATGGGAAGATTCAGCAGTGAATTATTATGATTACTACAGCAAAGTTTTATCACTCGGTGCTATGATACCACAAGAAAGGTTAGTGGAAATAATTCTACATGGGAAACAAAATGTACATTATACAACATTGTTTATTTTGGCTGGAAAAAGAAAATAAAAAAGGAGTGTCTGATAAAAAAATTTTTCTATTATGTATAGCTCTACTTTCCGGAATGTGTAGTGAGAATAAAATTGATAATCTTGAGAACGTGAAGTATTTACGTTTCGATTTTCAATATGGTTATAATAATTCTTTCACAAAATTATGTATAGACAATAAGAAAGTATTTGAAGAAAGTTTAACAACAAATGATGTTTTGTCATTAGCAGAACAAGAGCTTGTAACCGTATCTAAAGGAGTCCATACAATAAAATGCTCTATCGATAGCGCTGAAGCAGACACGGTAATCAATATCCCAGATTCTCTAGTAATAGGAATTCATAAAAATTACCAAACGTGTAAAGTAGGATTTGGCATTTATCAAGCCGGGAATTTTCCTTTTTATGATTAAGGAATTATAAGTCTCTTTGCAATAGATTAAAATTGAATTTTAAAAAATAATCACTGCCATCCCATAGGATTTCAGAAAAGTTGACAAATAGGCTGGCCACATGACATGTTAAGGTTCTACCAAAAACTTTAACAGGAGTGTCAAATGCAACCAGCCAAGAATAAATTTACCATTTTCAAACAGATTGTAGGGATAATTCCTGCATATCTTGTTTCAAAACTTGCGAGAAAACACGATGTGGAAAGACGATGTCGAACATTTTCAGCATGGAGCCATGTGGTTTCTATGATTTTTGCACATCATTCTCATGCATTGAGCCTTAATGATGTTGCCGACACCTTGCGATTTCATGCTGGGGCACTTTCGACATTACGTAATGCTACACCACCAAGCCGCAACGGATTATCGCATGCGAACCGGATTAGGCCTGCATCCATGGCAAAGGATCTGTTCTATGAAGTTCTTCATCATTTGACAAACAGCTTTCCGAAATTCGGTCGAATGGATACGTGCTTCAAACTACCGCGAAAGCTCAAAAGAACGATCAATCTGGTTGATTCTACAACGATACAACTATTCGCCAATTGCATGAGTTGGGCAAAGCATCGTCGACGCAAAGCTGCAGCAAAATGTCATATGCTACTTGATGCTCAGACATTTCTTCCTCGATTTGCCGTTATCAAAAGCGCCAAATCGCATGATGCGGTAGTGGCAAAAACATTGTGCAGCAGCCTCCGTGACGGCGAGTTTGTCATATTTGATAAGGCTTATGTGGATTTTGTTCATCTTTTCGAGCTTATGCAACGAGGTGTTCTCTGGATCAGCAGAGCGAAAACCAATATGGCCTATCGTACCGTGAAAAAGTTCAAGATCACCAATAAGAGCATTGTAGTAGATGCAAAAATCAAACTTACGGGGTTCAAAAGTAGTCAATTATATCCCGAATGTTTTCGATTGATTGTTGCTGATGTTATCAGAGACGGCAAGCTGGTTCGAATGGAATTTATTACTGATGATTTTGAGCTTGCAGCATCTACAATTTGTGATCTTTACAAAGCACGCTGGGATATAGAAATATTCTTCAAACAGCTCAAGCAAACACTTAAGCTCTCAGATTTTCTCGGTTATAGCGAGAATGCCGTGCAATGGCAAATATGGATGGCTCTGCTGACTTATGTTCTCATGCGGTTTATTGCTTACAATAGTAAGTGGAAGGGAACGTTTGCGCGCTTATTTACAGCCTTGCGAGGAATATTGTGGAGTAGACTGGATTTACACAGTGTCATTGCTTTCTGTGAGACAGCAGAAAGTCCTGTTCGAATGTGTATGCAACCTCAACAACTGTATTTAGCGTTATACTTATGAATTCCATGGGACAGCACAGGAACATTTTCAATCAAAGTAAAGCAAAATGTGTGAACTGACTTAAACTGATATGCATTGCAATATATCAAAAATATGAGAAATTTTAACGGTCTCTCAGATTGGCAATGTCTTTATGGGATGGTAGTGAAAAATAATGCACTATGAAAAAAAATAAACCACTGATCATTTTACTGTTTTTGCTATCTCAAACAGTAATATTTGGGAATTTGGAGGAATACTGGATTTAAAGGAGCTTAGAAGCGTAGATCAAATCAAAAAGTTTGTATCGTGGCTATACCTCAAAAAATTATGTCAAGGGAGAACTAGACGCACAAAGTATAAGTAATTGATAAAAACGAGTGGAAATAAAAGTTTTAATTAATGTTTATAATATAAATAAGTTCACTATTTTTACTGGATTAACGTGATGACAAAATATGTGGTTTTAATAATACTTTCATTATTTAGAATACATTGTTATTCCCAAGAGCATATGATAGGCGTTGATATTGGTGGAAAAACACTATTGGTTGATTTGCACGAAGTTACTTATGAACAATACAAAAGTGTATTTAAAAAACACAAAAACAACAATAAATGTAATCAATGCCCTGTTGATAATGTTACTTATGAAGATGCGATTAAATATTGTGCATTTATTGGTAAGCGATTACCAACTCAAGCTGAGTTCGAATATTTAGCCCGTGGTGGAATTATTGATTATTGGGAAATGCTCAATAGAGATGAAAAATTAGAATACGCATGGTTTCAAAATAATGCACATCGAAAAACACACCCTGTTATGACAAAAAAGCCAAATCCTTTAGGCTTATATGATATGATGGGAAATGTTTGGGAATGGACTGCTGATTCTGATTTAGATATACATCCGAATTTAAGTGCTGGATTAGTTGGTTTTATATTTAAAACAGCAGAAAAAACAGCGATTATCAAAGGTGGTGGTATTGATGATGGTATTAGAAATATGAGAACATACGATAAAGATAATCCTGATATTGATACTGAATCTGACGATATAGGATTTAGATGTGTACAAGGTATTAAATAAATCTAGCGATCATGACATTTCATACGCGTCGCTCCACCCGATGCTCCACCAATGGCAATTACTACTTCCTATATTCGTCGTTTTCCGACAGGTGTACCTACCATTTTTATCAAGTGGCAGGTAATTACAAATAACGCATAACAGATGTCCGCTACTCAGTGTTTACGGCAATAGTCTGTGTTATAGATAAAATGTGAAGTGTGAATTTTGGCGGTCTGCTTATTCCTGCAAAACCACTACTTACTATTGCTGATTGTTTCATAGATTGTCCGAATTGCCTTTGCATCTACGATTAACATAATATATTTCTACAAATGATACTTTCAACAGCTGCTTTTGCCTAGGTTTACTAGTTTACTACGACAATAATCGCTTTCACATTAGGATTAATAATCCTATTGGGCCAGGAATATTTTCTGGGCCAGACGGGAAAAAGGGAGAACCGATATAGATATATTCAGGAACTTTTGGGTTACGTCAATAGCCAAAAAACTGTAAATTATATACAAGTAAATATAAAAAAGATCGGTGGGATTAGAAATCTTTTGGATTTATCGGACCTATAGAGGAACACATTACGAATCTTTGTACGTGATACGAAGGATTTTATGGCTCATATAAAATAAAAGAAAGGGTAAAAAATGTTTGGATTGGTATTGTTTCAATTTATCTCTTTTATTTCAATGATTGTTGGTTTGCTCGCCGGTGTAATTAGTTTAATAGAGTTTTCAATTAAAATCCCTAAGAAGTTCAAGCTGTTGACGGCATTACTATTTTTGTTAGTACCTTTTATATTACTCATTGTAATAATTACTAATCACCCCAAATACCTCAATGAAGAGTTAACAATAGCTGCGTGGAATGCTTTTAACAAAAAAGATTATCAATCATCATTAGAAAAGGCGAAAGAATGTATTATTGAGTTTAAAACTGATGCAAAACTTGAAGAGAATAAATTTATTGAAAATAACATTCCGGAACCGCCAATAGGAAAAGTGGGACCAGAAGAGAAAAAAGAGATACTAAGACGTGGCCTTTTAAATGATGTCGCAACATGTTGGTATATAATTGGTAAATGTGAATGGAAATTGAACAACTTAAATAAAGCAATTTCTGCTTTTGATAGTGCAACAGTTTTCCAAAATGCTCGCATATATGATCCTGCATCGGATGCGTTTTGGTCTCCAGCACAAAAAGCTCAAAGTTATATTAATGCAATTAAAAGTGACCTGTATTAAATTGGAGGAAAAATGAAGACTTTACTATGTAAATCAATTGTTTCATTATTTGTTTTCTTTGTTTTTATTGGGCATACACGTACCATTTACAAAAACGAAGAATTAACAACTGATGCTTGGAAACATTATAATGAAGGAAATTATTCCTTAGCTATCGAAAAAGCAAAAGAATGTATAATAGAATATCAACAAACAGCAAAAGATGAACAACAAGAACTACTAAACAATAGCATTCCAGAACCACCGGTCGGAAAAGTTGTAGAGAAAGAAAAACAGAATATCTTTAAGAGGGGTTTATTAAACGATGTAGCAACATGCTGGTATATCATCGGGATATCTGATGTCAAGCTACATAATAAAAAGGCAATAGATGCATTTAAGAAAGTGTTGGATTACCCTTATGCAAGGACATATGATCCAGGTTGGGATGGATTTTGGTCACCTTCAGAAAAAGCAAAAGAATATATAAAATCAATTGAAAATGGATTGTGATATAATCTGTATGCCTTAAAACGAAAGATCCACTGCATTCAATGCCATAATAGAGGCTGCATCCGCCGGTGAGGCCGGAAGAGGATTTGCAGTAGTAAAAACTATTCCCTTCACGGCTGTTAGCATGTATCTGAAGTTATGAGAAGCAAGTTGTTCGCTCTGGGAAGGGAAAACCTGTATCTTGATATTGCCCCAGTAGTTGTCAGTAGGTCATCCGCATAAATATCGACATTGTCAAAGCACACCGCATTTATAATTTTGCTTGGAGCAGAGGCGCACGGACGACCCGCGAGAATCATCCGTGCGGAATTGATATACTTAGCAGTAATTTAGAAAAAGAAATTTCTGATTTTATTTAATCATCATTTTACAAGAGTTCGATATTTTTTGGGATTGTAAACGAACTATATACATTCCCGATGCAAATGATTTACTTTGTGAGGAAGCTCTACTGTTAATATTAAAAACCATCTGCTTTCCATTGATCCTCACCGCGGTAGAGCGTGGCAACTGTTTTTCCTGAGAGATCGCATATAGTAAGTGTTACAGGTCCGGTTGTACTTTGAGATGAGAGAATTGCAGCCACACCTTTACCTGCATGTATTACAAACTCTGTCCCGGATTTATTAAGCGCCACAGGATTCTTTGTAACAGGGCTTGAGCTATTATCAACTTTCAGGGAAATATTGTCAAGATAAACGGTACCTGCTGATGTTGCTCCTTCGCCACCCATATCAAATGAGAGACGTCCTGCTGCATCAGTACTGTCAGCAGTAAAGGTATAGCTGTATGATGTTGCGGGTTTAGTGGTACCGAGTGTGATTTTCTCTGAAAGTGCGCCTTTAGCTGCATATACATTCAGTTCGTGTGCGGCAAGTGCCCATGCATCAAAAGTTAACGTGTATTTCTTACCTTTGACATAGGGAACCGTGTTCTGGAAAATCTGGATATTCCATGTTTCTGGTCCACCATTCTGGATTACATACGTCAGTACGCCATTGACAACAGTGGCAGATCCCTTTGATGATCCATCTTCACTCCACGTATTCAGACTCCAGCTTGCAGTCCCATTGGAAAAATCACCATTAGGAATGAGTTCCTGCACTGCTGCTGAATTGTGCTTGAATGGTCTTATTATTATCCATGGTGATTGTTATTGATGTGTTCTTGCTGGAATCTGTTCCAACCCAGCCATCAAAACTCCATCCGCTGTCAGGAACTGCAGTCAGTGTAACCTGTGTGCCTTCAGAAAAACGGCTTCCATTAACATTCTGAAGAATTTTTCCATTGCCAAGTGTTGTTGCATTTAGTGTATAGGTCGTTTTTGTTAAAAGATCAACGGTGTTGTCAGTTGACAATACAAAGTGAAGCACTGCATAGCCCGGGAACAGTGTAATTGACATTGTTGTCGGTGATCGGATCAACATCTTTCAAACGTGCAATTTTTGTGCTGTCTTTGGTAAGTGCATAAACAATACCTGCCTGATATTGTTTTGATCCCTTGATTTTAAAAGTGATTGCTGATTCTGTGCTCTTTTTGTTAATCAGCATTATATGGAGCAGTTTGCTGCTTTTTGAATCAACAGATGCATAGATGGAATAATCTTCAATGCTTGGAGAAACTGCTGCAACGCTTGTATCTCCATAGGTACTTAATTTCCCATCAAAGTTTTGGTACATCTGGAATGCAGGTGCTAAAAAGCCTTTTACTGCTTCATGAAAATTTGCTACATATACACCTTTGTTTCCAAATACACCGAGAACATCGACAAGAGCCATACCTCCAGAGATATGCGCTGATCCACCATAATTATACTCGGTGATTCCGAGCTTTGTTCCCGGGTAGGATGTGTCAATTGACTTTACCAAACGGGGGATCAGGTTGATTGGTTTGTTGCCGTTGCTGCTTGTGATCCAGCTGGTCTCTACATAGGTGGAATCCCACAACGAACGAGGTGCCTGCAAGCGTGCCTGGATCGTTGATTCAGTTCCTGCAGTATCTTCACAAATACGTTTGTCACCTTTTGCTTCAGGATACCAGTGCACGGTAAGTACATCAAGGAGACGTTTCCCGGCTTCATCGGATTTCTTTCTTCATTTCACCCAGATAGGCACTTATCGCCCAGTCATATTTGCTTTTGTAATTATCCCATCCATTTGATTGATCAAAAGTCAGGTACTCCATCCAGCCGAATGCTTCATAGCCAAGAATTTCTGCTGATGGATCAATAGATTTGACTGCTTTTGAGAGCGCAACAGACCGGGCAATTAGTGTGTCAATTGACAGTACTGTAGGAACAATACGTGGATGAGTAAAGGTCCAGAGGCCAGGCTCATTATCGAGGCAATAACTCTTCACACCACCTTCACTCGCCTTTCCATACTTCTGAACCATGAAATTTACAAATTCATCAACGTAGACATTGTCATCAGAGGTTGAGGGTGATGTAGTGAAAGCAGCTTCCCTTCTGAAAGATAACTTTTTTCCAGCGTGTTGATGGAGCAACCTGAGCTTCTGTTACAGAGCCGCCATTATCTGCAACTACATATCCAGCGAGAGGAAGCTGAATTGTTGCGTACTCATTCAAATTTCTACAGCGATCCATGAAGGTGGTCATTGTTCCACCCGGACCAGATGCAGTTTTAACAGGATTGTTCATCAAGTGGTCATCACTGTTGTGAATCCAGTCGTTTCCGGCGTTCGAGTAGTTGTTCTCCCAGTTGTAGGCTGTTAACCTGTTTCCTCCAATACGTTCTGCTTTCAGATTGGCTGTAGGGAGAAATGTGTTTACATTGTCTTTCGTGAGCGGAACAGTATTTACACCATAAATAGCTGGATTAATGTAACGTTTAGCAGAATCCGGGTTGATTTCAAAGACTGCCTGAGAAAAGACTGGCAATACAAATGAAACTATGCCAAGTAAAGAAACATAGTTAAAAAGTTTTCGAATCACAAAAAACCTCCTTAGTAGCATAAATATTTTGAAACACGTTAATATCAGATACACAATAAACACAATGTTGATGCAATAATCATTGTGCGTTGTTCTAAAAAACTAATAATTCAAATTAAATTGGCAACAAATATTCAATTAATACTTCTAATATAATGAATCTATGCTATAAAGGTTATAATATTTCATAAAATAATGGCAACAACAAGGGACGCTTGTATATCCTTCACGAAGTCTTACGAATCCATTTTTAAAAGAAATGAAACAAGCATCCTACCTAACGCATTATAATCGTTATGAAAATTAACAAGTGTGACTAAATTCCGAATGATGGAATAATACCACTTCAACTTAAAATATGAAAGTAATTTCCCTACCTCTAATCACCAGTTTCCTTATATATTAATCTTACCTTATAACTAATATCAACCCGCAATTATCAAAATTCCCAAGGAAATAAATCTCATGCCACCAACCAACATCGAAATTATGTCTTCATCCCGTGCTCAGCTTCAGGGAAAATGGAAATCAATAATAATAGTCAGTTTGATATATATGCTGATGAAGATAGTCGTAGGATCTATTCATAAAATCGGGGGATTCATAAATCTTTTACTTAGCGGACCGATTGCTTTTGGTATGAATTACTATTTTTTGTCGTTTGCAAGGGGAAAGGACCCTGAACTGGAAGATCTGTTTAAAGGGTTCTCTATTTTCCCTAAGACATGTGGGGCTTATCTGTTAATTGTTATCTACACTGTATTATGGGCACTTTTATTAGTAGTACCAGGTATTATCGCAGCGATTTCATATTCAATGACTTTCTATATAATGGTAGATAATCCACAGATAGGAGCGCAGGACGCGATTAAAAAAAGTAAACAGATGATGAACGGGAATAAATACCGGTATTTCTGTTTGCTTTGCAGATTTATAGGGTGGTTTCTGCTTTGTTTATTAACAGCTGGAATAGGATTTCTCTGGCTTATTCCGTATTTTATGGTAAGTACAGCAAGGTTTTATGAGAGTTTAAATAAAGGCTCTTTGCAGCAATGAATCATTTTTGAATCAACTAGTTTTCTTCAGAATATACCAGCGAAATTAGCTACTTAAGTTCTTTAATTAGTGATGATAGTTAATTTGCATTAATAAATGGATAATCTGTGTTTATAAAAGAAATTTATACACCTACAAAACCAAAGATTCATAAGCATCTATAATTTTCATGAGCGAATCATTATCAACGATCTGGTCATGGAAATAAAGTTTCATCGGAAAAAACAATCCTTCACGTATGGAATGCTTCAGGTAATTTAATATATCTGATTCACTAATAATCACTTTCATCGTTTCATGCAGTTGAGAATAATAACAGGTAACCTGTGACAACAAAGTATCTGATCCATGGTAAAGATCATTTACGAGCAACATTACCAGATCATCAGTTATCAATCCTAACCTGACTGCCTCTAAATCAAGAATTATAACTTTCGAATTGTCTTTTTCCGGATAATAAACATTTCCAGCATTGAGATCTCCGTGAATGAAAGAAAGAAGGTTGCGGTGTCTGAGATCGAACAGGCTGCCGATATTCTCATGCAGGAATTCAAGCGACTGTGTAAAGTAAGATTGCTTTTTACTGTCAATCTCAACAGGCATATCACTCAGGAATTTCTTATAGTCACGTTCTAAAAACCATAGGTGCTTCCGGTAATTTTCTTCTGATTCCAGATGCCATGGTACACCAATTACTTTCAGGAGATTATCCTTTTTCTGATTGAGAATGGAATGAAAATTAGCCACCGTTGACAGAATATCATTCATTCGTACATTATTTACCGGTACGGTCCAATTCCGTAAATCACTGTATTCTTCCGAAATATCATTTAAAACGAGGAACTGTTTATTATAAATTACTCCGCTTTTACAAACTATATGGGAATACATCTCTACCGCCTGAAGAGAACTGTATAATAACGGCTCATGGCTTTTATGTTTGAAGATTTTAATGAAATTTCCATCTCCATCTGGTGTGGTTACCTTATACAACTTTAATCGGTCACCATCACCCATTACTGTTACTGATATCGTTTCACGATTTTCAGGAAACAGTTCGTCAAGAACTACAGAAAGGACTTCATCTGAACAGATATTATTCATTTAATACATTTCTTGATTAAGAGTTGCAGTTGATTTCCAAAAATTTTGTGAATCAGTATCTTTTTAGAATTAACATGCGCGGCCCCTGAATTCCCTGAAGAGGTACTTGTAAGGGCTCTATATTATCTAAAATTGATATTCACAAAAGTCCCTCTTCGGGGCGACGCATCGAAGTACCCGAAGGGGTGGATTTAGATGGCGATAAATTTTGTATGCGTATCGCTTGAATTTAGTCCTCCGTAAACTGTTTCTTCCATCGTTTAAGTGAATCACCAAATTTAATATCGTGTAAATCAAATTTCTCTGAATCCCAGTCTTTCCCTATGTATGATTTCAGTCTATCATAATTCTCATTCTGTGGATCAGATAATATTTTGAGTACTTCATAATATCCTTGCGTTCCGCCGCAATCTTCCGGCGGACAAGCCCGCTCGCCACCAATACAAACAGGATACTTTATACTTTTATCTTTAAAAATGTACCCTTCAAGTTGAACGCTATGCCACCAGGAATCTTTGAAATCATATAGGTACTTTGCGGTTACGCCAAGATCATTGAAATAACTTAGAATCGGGATTTCCCAGCTTGGAAAAATTATATGGCGACCTTCTTCGTCAAAGTCAGGAACACCTAATCTATAAGTCTTTTTTCCTCTCGCTATATCGAAGCAATTCTCCTGGGTATCAAGCCATCCCATTGAATCCTGTATCGCGAGATGTAAATCCCAGAAATTGTAATTTGATGGAACTAAAATACGTCTCCAGATCAGGGGTAAAATCTCGGGAAGTTCAATCTTAAATTGTAATACTCGTTTAGTAAAAGGAGCTTTAATCTCAGCTCTCTTATATTGCATCCAGTAACGGTCATTATCTAGAAAATTCTTCTCGAAACTCATGGCTGTTTTCTTCTTCTTCTCCATAATGCTCCCGGTTGTTTTTTAGATTAATATTTGTTGCAGACAATGTAACCTCTCCCTTTGTCCCTCTCCAACATGGCGAGGGGGTTTTGTTGTATCAGCACACTGTAAACAAATCTGACTCTTAAGTTATACTGTTGTCCAAAATAAAAAACGTATTGTACAAAGTCTTTTTTTGAGTTCAAAATAACCAGAAAACCCATCTCTGTGTCGGAGAGGGGACGAAGGGGTGAGGTTGTATGTACCGAACCTTAGAGATGCTATTGTAAACCATGTTTTTATAATAAAAATCCGATGTATCTTTTTTTTGCTGCATACAATGTAACCTCTCCCTTTGTCCCTCTCCAATGTGGCGAGGGGGTTTCTGTTTTTATCGTATCAGTACACTGTAAACAGATACTCCTGACATCTCTCTTAACCTCTTCTCTTTTCATTACCCTTCGACAATCTCTTCCACTGCTTTGACAAGCTGATCCATCTCCAGGTCCGTGCCAATTGAAATCCGCAGATAGTTGTCGATTCTTGGTTTATTAAAATGCCGTACGTAAATAGTCCGTTCCTTCAGCTTGGCAAGTAATTCATTTGCCTTCACAGTCGTATGCTTAACAAAAATGAAATTTGCCTTTGACGGGATTACTTCGAAACCCAATCGAACGAGCTCAGCACTTACCCGATCACGCGTCGCAATTATCTTTTTACAATTTGAGTGAAAGTAGAGATCATCTTTGAACGCTTCATTGGCTCCAACAAGAGCAAGGCGGTCGATAGTGTAAGAATTCACCGATGATTTTATGCGAGACAACCCCTCGATCAGCCCCTCTGATCCCATCGCCAATCCGATCCTCAGTCCCGCTAGTGAACGTGATTTTGACAATGTCTGAACAACCAATAAATTGGGAAATTCGTTTATATAGGGGACCATCGAACTACCGCCGAAATCTATATACGCCTCATCGATAACTACCACTTTTTTAAGCACAAGATTGTATTTGACAATCTCTAGAATACTTTCAGTATCAAGATACCTTCCTGTAGGCGCGTTCGGATTAGGCAGAACAATGCCATTGTTATTAACCGTAAAATCATGAACCGGAACAGAAAAATCATCATTCAATCGTACTTCTCTATATGGAATACCAAACAGCGTCGAATACACTGGATAAAAGCTATAGGTGATATCTGGAAACAGAATCTCTTCATCGGGATTGAAAAAGGCCGCATAGCAGAATGCCAGAATCTCATCCGACCCATTCCCGGCAAACACTTTTTCTTTACATATTCCATAATAGTGCGCGATTGTTTCTTTCAGTTCATCACAATTCGGATCGGGATACAACCGCAAAGTATCATCGGCAGCTTTTTTAATCGCGCTGATAACGTTTGGTGATGGCGGGTAAGGATTTTCATTGGTGTTTAGTTTCGCTAACCGCATTCCTTGTGGTTGATCACCTGGGATATAGGGTTCAATCTGACGTAACGTTCTGCTCCAGTATTCGTTCATTGTTAATCCTTCTATTTATTAAGCAATAATCTCAAGGTTATGTATACTTAAATTAAACTAAAGGACATTGTATGCGAAAGGAACAAATAAAAGTGGGAAAAGGTGAAAAACTCCACTCTTTGTCCCTCCCCAGTTTGGTGAGGGAGTTCGTTATTATTGTATCAGGACAATGTTTTATCTGAATCGGGCACAAACATTCACACTTCCCAATTTATATTTCACACCTTACCTTGGGCGGGGGTGCTTTTCATGAAACAGAGCGGATGTAAAAAGCTTTTTGAAAGTGGAACAACTGCAGTCGTAGAGCTCACAATTTTCTAATTTAACAGAAAACTGGATCGGGAAAATCTGTTAAACAGTATATGAAATTATCAACAGTTTAGATCTGAGAAATGTGCGAATTGTAATTTCTTTAAAGGAAAGACTAGTTTTCTTCAAACAATCTTACTGTATACTGTATCTTAAATGTAAGGAAAAAATATGAAACGAGCTATTACCATTCTTCTATTCGTTATTTCATTTTCATCCGCTCAAATAATAATTCCCATACATCAATATACAGAAATAGAGCGTCCTGACAGCCTTAAAAAAGTCAAATATTGTGAAACCATGTATTGCAATAAAAATGGCGTTGATTGTCAGGGGACAAAAGAATATTATGATTCACTTGGCAGGCTTATTGAAAAGTGGGAGATTGATGATGATGAAATGCAGGATAAATATTTTTATAATTACAACAATAGCAATCAATTGGTTGAAGTAATTCATCTGGGGGATAATGGAAAACAGGAAGACAGAGAGGTGTATAAATACGATTCATTAAAAAGAAAGACAGAGTTTATTGATTACGATAGCAGAAATAAAATAGACACAAGAATTGTTTATTCATACAATACTGCAAATGATACAATAGTAGTGACACAATACGACGGGGCTAAAAAGTTTGAAACTAAAACGGTGTATACTGATAAATCTATAAATGGTCATTTCCAAAAAGGTGTACAGATCGATGTTTTTGGTACTGTCCAGTTCATGTATAAAAGAAAATTGGACTATTGGAATGAATGATCAACAATTAATACAGAATCGGGTAAACTTATCAAGAAAATGAGAGGCCTTACGCGCTTTACTTTTTTAATACTGTTTGTTTCATTTTTATTTGTATCAGCAAAACCTTCCACCGATACAGCCCATTTTTATTTCATACAGATCACTGATACCCACTGGGGTGATGGCAACCATCTGGAACTTACAAAGAAAGCAGTCGAAGCTATCAAAACATTGCCCATGAAAATTGAATTCATTGTGCACACAGGTGACCTTACAGCCAGAACCGTTCTAGATACAGTTGCTCTTGATTCAGGACTGGCCGTTTTAAAATCCGCAAGTATTCCTTTATATTTTGTTGCGGGCAACCGTGATATTGACAAAAATAACCCTTTGACTTTCAAAAACTTCCGCTCCAAAGTTGGTCCATTTATAAATCAGGCAGAGTATTATGGAGTTAAAGTAGTGTTTGCCTGTACACAGCCTCTTGCGGAATCGTTTTCTATACCGGACTATTCTCCCCTGACAGCTCTGACTGATGCGTTGGGTAAATCAAAAGGGAAACCGGCTCTCCTATTTGTACACTCAGTTCCATGCAGCGATTTTTATAACAATTCTTTTCATGATACATGGCCTCAAAAAAATAAAAAAGATTTTGAAACTGCCGTAGATACCAGTTCAGTATTGGCAATAATCGGAGGGCATTTCCACAGAAGTGATTTTTACTGGATTGGTAATTGTCCAGTTTACATCAGCCCGTCAGTGGCTTCATATTTTGGAAGAGAAGCATCTTTCAGAATATATGAGTATAGAAATGGAAAACTCAGTATAATAGCTCAATATATTCATTGATTCTGTTTGCAATTAGCTAGTTTCAATTTTGTTGACGAAGTTCTCCAATGGTAACCGTATGAAAAACTGTAAAGCAATTGTGGAAATTTGGAGCCTTGAGTAGCCCCCAAGGCTTAGTATCAGGCAAGAACTGCAACTATGGTTTTTTTGCGAGACTCCATAGTGGGGATGACTGCTTGAGATATGCTCCTATGATGACCAGCCGAAACTGGCCAGAAAATGTTGTCCACCCATTAGAAGGCGCGAGGCGCCTCATTTTAATTTAATAACCCTGACAGCTGCATTTTTAATTTTCTCCACTGGATGTACAATGTACAGCCCATTTGACAATTGAGGCTTTGGTGTACAGTTCATCCCAAGGTTACCATTATCTCTGACAGCAGATCTTCCCAGCAAGTCAAACACTCCGTATCCATCCCGCTCAATACTCTGGCCTGTGCGAATACGCATATTATCTGCAATCCCAGGGCAATTGACATCTGTCGTAAGGTTAAGCAGATTTGGAAAATCATTGGGCGGATTGGGATTGTTTTTCACAAAATCTTTTAACCAGATAAGAGCAGGTCGCTCAATGCCTTCTTTTGTTAACAGTCCGGTACCATCACGCCAGGTTTGACCGACTATATATCCCCAATAGGTAATTCCGATAACCTTTGGATGATTCCAGAACATAGTAAACTGTTCACGTATAATACTGTCCTGAAGCACATCTGAACTTTTCCCAACTTCATAATTGCTTATATAAACCGGAAGCCCGGTTTGGGCAATTCTATCAATATTTTCCTTCAACTTCGAAGTAGAAAGATTCTGGGTGAAATTAGCCTCACATCCAATTATATCGATAGGGGCATGAGCCTGTTTTAAAGCGTTTATAAGATCTATTGTCCATGTAATTTGCGATTCCACCTCAATATTATTAAAATCATTGTAAACAAGGAGTGCTTCAGGCCACCGTTCACGGGCCATTTTAAAAGCTTTGATAGCCCAATCAAAACCGGTATCCCCATTTCCCCCCAGTGCTCTTTTGAAAATCCCCGGTAAATAGTTTTGACTTCCTTCGTTGATAACATCAATCATTGTAACATCAGGATATCGTGCAGCAGCAAGATCCATCCATTGACCGATCTCAGTAAGCAGAGTTGTATCCGGAAGGTTCGCCATCCAGGCAGGATAGGAACCGCTGGTTAGCAGTGAATGGAATCTCCAGGGAATTTTATGTTCCCGTGCATAAGAGGCGATCTTATCGGAACCGGTCCAATTCATCGCGTCACGGCGTCCCTCTATTGACGGCCACTGACACTCGTTTTCGCCGGTGATATGATTCCAATATTCGCCAAAATCGGTACGGATCTGCCCCATAGTGGTGATATTGCCAAGAAATTTATTGGCACCCTTAGCTGGTTGAGCTGTAGTGTAAACTGTTGTAAGTAACATTATGATCAGGACATTAATTATGAACTGCAATGGTCTGCAGGCAGGAAGAAAAGGCCGAGGATAATAAAGCCCGATAGTATTTCTCATCATTGAACACCTCCCGTAGTTGACTGAATTGGTAAGTGCTGTTTTATCTATTTGATTTAAACCGAATCATAAGTCAGTCTCATGTTGATTGTGCTTTTTCGTTTACACCCTCAATGACCTATCAAGATTGTTTAATATGTCAATTTTGAGTTGATTGTAAATAATATATTAGATACCTGCAGACAGATTTGAAATATTCAATTACATTATGCTAATTCCCGCAGGTTAAAACTGACAATATTATATGATTGGAAAGAATCAGATAAGAATAAGACCACATTATTTTCAAAGAGAAATGATGGTTCGTAATCCAGGCATCAACCCCGGTGTGGATCCGATCAGAGCCCGGCACGAAAGCTTCAGAATCGAGTGACCCGTCTTAAAATTTCCGATTGAATATTACAAAGCATAATTATAAAATTAATATTTTAAAATCTGTTAACGCACGAAAACTACAAGTCTTTACAGTACGAGGTACAATCATGTCAACAGTTCAAAACACTGTATTTCCCGCAGATTTTTCAAGTATTGATATTGATATTATAAATAAAGTATTACCTTATACAATTGTGTCAGTAGAACGATTGCATAGTGTTATTGAATCTGTCAGATATATTGTCAGAAATAATATACCTGGTGTGTTTGTTGAATGTGGCGTATATAAAGGTGGATGTATAATGGCAATCGCCTATACACTTATGTCAGAGGGTGTACAGGATCGTGAAATCTACCTTTACGATACATTTGAAGGTATGCCGGAGCCGACGGAAAAAGATGTCGATTTTCAAGGAAACAAGGCAAGCAATAAATTCGAACAATTCAAACGGAGTAATGACAGTTCTGATTGGGTTTACTGTTCGCTTGAGCAGGTGCAGAACAATATTTCTCAAACGATGTACCCGAAAGATAAAATTCAGTATGTAAAGGGAATGGTTGAACGCACTATACCACAGACAATACCATCAGAAATCGCAATGCTTCGGCTTGATACTGACTGGTATAGTTCAACACGACATGAACTGTTGCATTTGTATCCCCTGGTGACAACGGGTGGAATTGTGATCATTGATGACTATGGTCATTTTATTGGAGCCCGTGAAGCGGTTGATCATTACCTGGGCGAAACCAGGCAAAGGGTTTTCCTTCACAGAATAGATTATACAGGCCGTTTGATTGTTAAACAATGAAAAGGGTCATTATCAAAAAGGTGTACAGACTGATGTTTTTTGGTACTGTCCAGTTTATCTATAAAAGAAAAATAGACTATTGGAATGAATGATAAAAAAAGCTGCACAACAGAATGTCAGGATCTTATCTGACCCGTTCTCTACAAATATTTTTCTCTGCAATCCTATTATTATGCAACCGTGTTTTTCAATAAGTATTGCCACATATAAGTGAATAAAATTCCTATCAACTCAGCTAAAAAACAAGTGGTGGATTATTTAACCCACCACCCTGGTTTCCTTATAAAAGTAAATTCTCTATTTGAATTACAATCTTACCTGTATTGCCGATAGCTTCTGCCCACCCGAAACCATCCGAATAATAAACGTCCCACATCCAAGAGAGTGCGGTAACGCGATTTCATGCTTACCCGCATGGGTGCACAGATTGTGTGGACAATCGAAAAAACTTGTGTGCCATGGTCCCCCTGGACCATGGCTTAATACACTAATAGTATTTTTTCCATCCTGGAAATCCAGGATATCTGATTCAGACAATGTATTAGTAAGTACAATAACGTTAACAGTGCAGACATGATGTAAGGATCGGCAGGACCGATTTGTAATATCCACCATGCAGTACATTGCGTCATGGTTTGATGGCCCGTTTAGCTCCGAATTAAGATCTTTCCATCGCAGAAAGCTTTTTCCGAACTTCTTCAGCTTCACTTTTCTTATTCATTTTATTATAAAGAGGTATTTCGGACAAATTTATGTCACTCACTATATGATTCTGCAACTGTATAATAGGGTGTTTACTTACGGTTTGGACAGAAACCTCCTGGGAAGGCTCTGTCCAAAGGGTTATCGATAGTATCCGTGAAGTTACGAACTGGAGATCAATAGAAAGTCAGGTATTCCGGCAAAGGTGGGAGCGGTACAGACATTCGGCGACCACTCCCATATCCATGCCATAGTTAATGAAAGTAAAATCTCTATTTGAATTACAATCTTACCTGTATTGCCGACAGCTTCTGCCCACCCGAAACCATCCGAATAATAAACGTCCCACATCCAAGAGAGTGCGGCAACGCGATTTCATGCTTACCCGCGTTTTTGAAACCATTGGCAAGAACGGAAACCAGCCTTCCTCTGCTGTCAATAATTTCAATTTTTACACTCTTCCCTGAAGTAAGCGTATATAATACGCGATTATTAAAACAGGACAGAGCAGATGTTGATGATGTCAATGAATTCGGCTGCCTTTTAACCGATGTCTCTGGAAGAGAATCATTCAACACCATGAAATCATACAGCGCATATCCTTTTGACGTGTTGCCTCTCTGTGTGCCATACATCCTGACATATCGTGAAGTCACTGTTGTAAATGTTTCATCGGTTACTGAGCGGGCACCATTCTTTGTCGTACTGAACACATCATTCCATGTTGAATTATCTTTTGACACCTGTATTTTAAATGACTTTGCATAAGCAGAATCCCATTTGAGGATCACCCTGTTAACTTCCATCTCCGCACCCAGATCAACCGTTATCCATTGAGGATCGCTTGCCGCGCTTTCCCATCTGGTATTCGTATAATTCTGCCAGGTTGAGGGAGATGTTACATTTCCCGCAGTATTTGAGCCGCTTGTCGATGATGCTGTTGCGGTTTTATTCAAAGCAAGATTGCGTTTTGAATCGATTGCTCTCCAGAGTCCAAGGTTTGGCTCTACCTCCCAGTCCTGGTAATAATCAATGACCACCGAATCCCTAGGAGTAAACGTTATGGGCAGCCACACATAATCACCACCTCTGGCCGGACTGGGTCGCTTCCAGCGGTCACCACAATACATCTGCAGGGTATCTTTTGTCCCTTTGAACGGAAATACAAAATCGCATTGAGTATCCCAGGACTTTTTATTCGCATCACCGGGAGCGATGATCGGAACCAGTCTTGTCGTCCACGGGCCATCGATTTTCGGAGCTGTAAAATACTGGGTTTCGGTCGGATCAATTCCCATCATCAGCGATGTCATATAATAGTACATTCCATGACGTTCTTCATCATCATGGTAAGCTTCGCGGTTGCTATTGGTCCATTGCTGCATCTTTTTCTGCAAGCCGAGATAATCCGACGTCATAAGCGAAAATCCAAGGCTCGTTCTTCCGTTATCCCATAATTCATACAAATAGTACGCTTTCCCATCATCGTCCTTGAACACCGACATGTCACCAGTGTTTACACCGTATACAAGACTATCGAACAGTTTTGTGAAAGGTCCGGTGGGACTATCGCTGGTCGCAATACCCCTGGTTGCACCACTCTGTGCCGGGAGTCTCCCATTTTAAGACCATGACATACTTTTTCGTCGAATCGTTATACAGTACATCCATCCGGTTGGTTCCCCGTGGTAGCTGTGAGCATATTGCCATGATTCTTCCAGTGCAGCAGATCTGTTGAGGAGTAACAGGTCTGGTTGGTCATGGCCCCATCGCAGCCGTACCAGTAATAGGTTTCCCCGAATTTGCTCAGACATCCGCTTCGGGTTTTGATTGAATTTCCATCCAGATCATACTGATTGAAATCATTATGAATGGTCAGCCACTCTGCACTTAATGATGTAAGCAAAGCGACTAAAAAACCGAAAAACTTGATTCGAAAATCCCTTTCAGCAGATTTTGCTGATATCCTCATACTAATTCCCCCCGGAAAAAGTAAATAAAATTATGTTGCATTGTCATAATTTACATACAAATCGGATTTTTTGACGGAGCTATTTGAAAAAATTACTCTTTGGTAAGGCTGCAGATTGGGATTCAACATACTTTGAGGATGACCAATAAACCATACATTTGCGTTTGTAAGATCTGCCGAAGCACCACGGTCAATATTTACGATATCAGCATAAACTGCCGGGAGTAACGGAAATGATCAACAATACAATTTTACAATTATCATACGTGTTTTCTTTCATAGTTTTCTGATTTTTCATCTAATAAAAGACGGCGTGTGTCATCCCACAGGCGGGATGGTTTCTCTTACTTACCTCGACTGTGGAAAATAAATACCCTCTATATCTTATAATTTCATTAAATATAGTCACGCAGGGTACATTTTTTGCCTTCCGGAAGAGAGCACTGCAGTTGCCCGCCATGATTTTGCACTTGCCCCAATAGAACACTGCAGATGCCCGATATGGTTTTATACTTGCCCGCATGGATTCTGCACATGCCCGCATGGAGCACAGTACTTGCCCGCATGGATTCTGTAGTTGCCCAGTAGGGTTTTGCTGTTGCCCCAAATATTTGGGATGACTTTTTTATGAAAGTATCGCTTTGGTTGCTTTATACTCTATAGGCTTTCACTCTGACTGAATCAGATTGAAAAACACCTCTTGCAAACTGGCGGATCTCTTTCATTAAAAATTTCAACGAATAAATAGCTTCTTTTCGTTTTGAATTAAGAGGGGACTGATAAGGATGATCCAGCGTATGCTGAGTGGTCTTTTTCAAAAGGTCATCAGACATTTGCCGCGCCTTTGTAATTAAACTGCTGTCAATATTTGATCCTGGGTACTTCTTAATCATACTCTCAGCATGAATGGCCAGTTCAAGGAGATCCTGAGAAATATCAACAGATGCCTGCTTATGCTTAAGACTGGGAATTGAAAGTTGTATGCCGGTGTTACAATAGTTTCTATTAAGCAATTTACGTAAGGCTGAGCGGGTTATTCTGCATTCACTTTTAAATTCACTTAGAGAAATAGTTGCGCAGCGGTAGTCCTGTTTATACAAGTGGTATTCCGTATCGAGCTTTTCGGTTTCTTTTGCTTTTCGGATCAGTTCCTCTATAATGCCGGGATCCATGCCGGCTTTCGTCAACACTTCAAGATCTTTTGTAAGGTGTATTTTCAAATCAAAAGCATCCTGAATAAGCGAGGCTATACTGATTTTCCGGAATCCGTCACTGTGTTTCATTTTTCTAAAAATACTCTTTCTGTTATGGAAACAATCGGCCGTTTGATTTAAAAACGCTTTTCTACTGTTTTAAGAGGTGAATTTACAATAAAAATAGTTTCCATTTCCCATTGTATACAATTATCTTTATGATTAACTGGACAGAAGAGCTCTCAATACTATTTACCGCATATCCAGTTTTTCATTGTTACTATTTCAGAAAAACACTATTCCCGGAACCATATTTCGCCATATCAATTAAATAGATTGATAATGGGAATTCACAAACATCAAACAGGTTATACTTATAACCGAAGGGAGTTTTAAATGGCATATACACCTGAACTGCAGAAAATGTTCGATGAAATCAAGGTGTTACCGCCCGCGGCAGCGCGTCCGCTTGATATTCCGATCCGTCCGTTTTTCCAGATCGCTTCACAGATTATCGAGGCGGGAAAAAGAGAGATCATCGAGCTTAAGAAGTATAACTACGATGAATCAAAATTTGCCAGAATGGAATTACTGATCGCGGTATTGCGCGAGCTCAGTGGAAGCTTTACTGATGTCCAGTTCGATCAACCGGAGTCGCGGAATCAATTCATTATACTCAGAGATGAAGCTGAACTTCTGCGGTTTGAAATGCTCTCTGCACTGGAGTTACTTGGCAGAGATGATCCGTTGCTGCTTACCAAAATAGGCAGAATACGTGAAGGCAGTTCACATTCGGATATGATTCAGGATCTTACTGATGCCAAAGTTGTCTGCGAAGGCCAGATGGAAAAACTTAAAAATATCAATTTTGACATAAGTATTCTTGACAGGGTCCCGGAACTCAGCTCACAGATCTCATCTCTGCTCGCAAAAGCTACTCTGGATAAAAGTCTGTCATCTGAACTGCGGCTTGAAAGAGATAAAGCATATACCCTTCTCAGAGATCTTCTTCAGGAACTTGTCAGTACCGCACGATATGCTTTCAGACATAATCCGGCACGCGGTTCCAAATTCACTTTGAGCTATTCTCCTATCAAGCGTAAGGAAAAAACAGAAGAAGAGGAGACGGTAAAGGACTGAAGAGATGCTTTCCGGTAAATAGAAACATACAACCTCACCCCTTTGTCCCCTCTCCGCCACAGAGAGGGGTCTACTTGGTAAATAGATATCAAACAGGAAAAGAAACAGATCTGTTAACATTGTGCAGATACAATAGATACGAAAACCCCTCGCCATGTTGGAGAGGGACAAAGGGAGAGGTTACATTGTATGGCGCAAAATCATTTCTGAAGTATTTTGAAACCTCACCCCTTTGTCCCCTCTCCGCCACAGAGAGGGGCCTTACCTGGTAAATTGATATCAAAACAGGAAAAGAAACAGATCTGTAAACATTGTGCTGATACAATAGATACGAAAACCCCTCGCCATGTTGGAGAGGGACAAAGGGAGAGGTTACATTGTATGGCGCAAAATCATTTCTGAAGTATTTTGAAACCTCACCCCTTTGTCCCCTCTCCGCCACAGAGAGGGGCCTTACCTGGTAAATTGATATCAAAACAGGAAAAGAAACAGATCTGTTAACATTGTGCTAATGCAATAGGTACGAAAACCCCCTCGCCACCGCTGGAGAGTGACAAAGGGAAAGGTTACACGTGAATTGCCCACCCCTCAACCGCTCTGGCTGCTTCCATTACCAATTCTGATAAAGTAGGATGTGCATGAATCATGGTGGCTATATCCTCAGGAACAAGCTCGCTTTTCTTCGCGAGCAATATTTCATGAATTACCTCAGTCGCTTCGGTACCGGCAATATGGACTCCCAGAATCTCATGTGTCTGAGGAGTAAAGATAATCTTAATGAATCCCTCAGATTTATTTACTGCAACTGCCTTACCTACACCTTTGTAGGGGAATGATACAACCTCGTAGGGAATATTACTCTGCTTAAGTTTTGATTCAGTAAAACCAAAACTGGCTACCTGCGGTTCACAATAGACACCGCTTGGAATTGCAGTTGTATCGATTCTCTTACTTGTCTCGACTCCGGCGATATGCTCTGCTGCTATTTCACCTTCCTTCGATGCGACATGTGCAAGCAGCGGCGTTGGAACAATATCACCGATCGCGTAAATATTGGAGATTTCAGTCTGACCATAATCACCTGTAATGATAAATCCTTTTTCCGTTTTTATATTTAACTTTTCAAGACCAATATTGGCGGTATTTGGAGTACGACCGACAACAGAGAGAATTTTATCAGCAGTAATTGTAAATCGGTTGTTTTCTGGTCCATCAAGAGTTATTTCGGCAGAGTTATCTTTTTTTATAAGAGAAACAGCCTTCGTTGATGTGTAAACAGAAATTCCCCGCTTTTGGAAAGATTTACTTAAGAATAATGACGAATCGCTATCCTCTAATGGTAATATCCTGTCCATCATTTCTACCAGATGTACCTCAACACCAAACGCGTTCATAATATGCGCGAACTCAACACCAATAGCACCGCCGCCAAGAATGACCAGCTTTTTTGGCAGCTGCTGGAGCATCAAAGCTCCCGTTGACGATAACACAATGTGCTCGTCAAATTCAAATCCCGGTATCTCTTTAGGGCGGGATCCTGTGGCTATTATAATCGATTTCGCACTAATTTTTTTGCTGTTATCAATTGATATTTCATGATCATTTTCCAAAACACCCGTACCATTAAAAACGGTTATACCATTTTTCTTCATAAGGTACGCGACACCTCTGGATAGCGAATCAGCGGCTTTTCGTGATGCAGCATACACTTTGCTGTAATCAAAACCGCTTGTATCACAGGTTACTCCCATGTTTTGCAGCGCAGTAATGGATCGGAAATTTTCAGCTTGCTGAACCAGTGCTTTAGATGGGATACAACCAATATTCAGACATACCCCGCCTAATTTATCTTTTTCAATAATAGCAACTTTCAATTTCAATTGAGAGGCTCTGATAGCCGAAACATATCCACCAGGACCTGATCCAATTATTGCCACATCATAATCATAGGAATTCGCCATTTTTTATCCCTTCAAAATATATGGATTTCAGTTTATGAAAGCTTTATAGTGAGTGAGACATAATACTTTTTCCTGAAACCCGCACTCCAAACCCTTCGACTGGGAGCTCCCGTCCTCCAAAGCAGACCTTTGCGGAGGGTGGGCAGGGCGAGTGGATTTCAAGAATTATGTCGACATTATATAAAAGATCTATTCAAACCGGAAATCCAAAAATTAATACATGTAAATCTTTGCTTTAATATAAAACAGTAATAGGGTCTTCGATGAGATTTTTCAGGTCATTTGCGAATTCAGCTGCAACAGCACCATCTATTACCCTGTGATCACAGGAAAGTGTTAATTCCATAAATTTTCCTGTTACAATTTCGCCCTTTCTCAGTACGGAACAGTTCTTCATAAACTTCTCCCACGGCAAGAATAGCTGACTCCGGAGGATTGATTATTGCAGTGAAATTACGGACACCGTACGATCCGAGATTACTTATTGTAAAAGTTGAGCCGGGTATTCCTCGTATTGCAGCTTGCCCTCCCGTGCACGCCCGACCAGATCCTTTAATTCTTTATCAATAGTTATAATGCCTTTATCCTGACAATTTTTCACGACCGGAGTGATCAATCCATCCTTTTGCGCAACGGCTAAAGCGATATCAGGTGATTTATGGACAATTATCGTATCCCCACTCCAGGATGAGTTTACAACAGGATGTCTCTTTAAAGCCTCTGCGACAAATTTAACCAAAAATGCATTTACAGATACTTTAGTTGATATTTTAGAATTGAGCGTACTTCTGGCCTGTAAAAATGTATCTACATTTACTTTCACCGTAACATAGTAGTGAGGAGCTGTAAACATCGATTCTGAGAGACGTTTTGCGATAATTTTTCGTTTGTCTGTTATGGCAACCCTTTCTTCAGCAGGTCTCAATTCAGGTGTACCAGGAAAAGACGGTTTTTCCACGCGACAAGGTTCGGGGGTAATTTTTTCGAGGTCCTCTTTAATGATTCTCCCCTGCGGCCCGCTTCCCTGTATTGTACCAAGTCAATTCCCTTCTGACGGGCAATTTCTTTTGCCAGAGGAGAAGCTTTACTCTTTTGACCCGGCAATTCCTGGGGTTTGGGCTGTTCTGCTTTTTCAGAGGCTCTGGTTTCTGAAGGAGGAACTTTACCATTTCCCTTATGACCATCTTCGGAAACAAGTAAAGGTTCAACAGGTTCACCTTTTTTTCCTGAAATCGCAATTGTTTCACCTACTTTGACTTTAGATCCACTGTGGGCGACTATTTTTAGTAGATTACCATCAATTGTTGATTCATAATCCATTGTTGCCTTATCTGTTTCGACTTCACACAGCACATCTCCGCTGTTTATATGTTCACCTTCGTTTTTGATCCACTTTACAATGGTACCGGTTTCCATCGTCGGAGAAAGAGCGAGCATCACAATTTTTTCAGCCATTTCTTCCTCCTATGATCGGTAGGTTACCATATTCACCGCATCAAGAATCTTCTCCACCGACGGTTGAGCGAATAGCTCCAGACGGTGATTATAAGGCATCGGGACATCTTCGGATGACACCAGTTCAACAGGAGCATCAAGATAATCAAAACAATTTCTTGAGATCAACCAGGCAACATGAGACCCGACACTCGCAAACGGCCATGCTTCATCAACAACTACACAGCGGTTTGTCTTTTTAACTGATTTATAGATTGTTTCCTCATCGAGCGGTTTAATACTCCTAAGATCTATTACTTCGGCACCAATACCCTGGTTCGACAGCTCTTTCGCTGCATCCAAAAGTAAACGCATGGTTTTTGAAAAGCTTATAAGTGTAACACGGTGATCGCTTTTTTTAATATCAGCCTACCCAAAGGAATTAAGTATTCGTTATCGGGGACTTCGCCTTTCCAGGAGTACATAAGTTCAGATTCCAGAAATACAACAGGATTATTATCTCGAATAGCGGCTTTTAAAAGGCCTTTGGCATCAGCAGGATTAGAAGGCGCCACGACTTTAAGGCCGGGACAGTGCGCAAAGATCGCCTGAAGAGCCTGAGAGTGCTGGGCGGAGAGATATTCCGCAGGGCCGTTTGGTCCTCTGAAAACAATAGGAATATTGAACTGACCGCCGGACATGTAAAGCATTTTCGCGGCGTTGTTGTACACCTGATCCAGAGCTTGTAAAGAGAAATTGAGGGTCATCCATTCAACTACCGGTCGTAAACCGGCCATGGCAGCACCAATCGCAATACCGGTGAAACCCTCTTCAGAGATGGGAGTATCGATAACCCTGCCGGGACCGTATTTGTCAAGTAAACCCTGGCTGACTTTGTAGGCACCATTGTAGAGAGCCACCTCTTCACCGATAAGAATGATATTGTTGTCTCTTGACATCTCCTCATCGAGGGCCTGACGCAGAGCTTCGCGGACAGAGATCAATGCCATTTTTTGCTCCCTCTGTTATACAATCACATCTTCGAAAAGTGTTTGCCTGGAAGGCCAATCGCTTCTTTCTGCAAACGACACCGCATCATCACAGATTTTTCTTATTTCTGAATCCATATTTTCGAACTGTTTTTCAGTCAGCAGATTCTGATTGGCCATGATTACTTTTAACAACAAGATCGGATCCTGCAGACGATACGCCTCGATTTCTTCTTTTGTCCGGTATTTGGCCGGATCACTCATTGAATGCCCTTTGTAACGATAGGTTTTAATTTCAAGAAAACCGGGAATGTGATCTTTACGGATTCTTTCAACTTCTTTTGAAACTGTTTCGTAGACTTCAAGAACATCCATTCCGTTTACCTGAATACCCTTAATTCCATATGATAAACCCATCACCGATAGATCAGTAACAGCGCTTACCCGTCTGAAATCAGTGCCCATACCATATTGATTGTTTTCGCATATATAAAGTACAGGCAGATTCCATATTTTGGCCATGTTAAGGCTCTCATGAAAAGACCCCTGATGAATAGCTCCATCACCAAAGAAACACACAACTACACCGTCTTCTTTTTTGTAGCGGATTTTTAAACCTACTCCGGCGGCAAGCGGAATATGTGCGCCAACGATTCCATTTCCACCAAAGTAATGAAGTTTTTTGTCAAAGAAATGCATCGATCCGCCTTTCCCTTTGGAACACCCCGTTGTTTTGCCGAACAATTCAGCCATCAACACTGATGGATTCATTCCAATTGCGATTGCAATCCCATGGTCGCGGTAAGCAGTAAGCACATAATCTTTTTTGAGATCAAGAGCGGCAAGTGTTCCGACACCGGATGCTTCCTGGCCTATATACAAGTGGCAAAATCCGCCGATTTTCTGCAGGCCATACATTTGAGCAGCTTTCTCTTCAAATCTTCTTATAAGTAACATCTGTCTGAGTAAATGCAGAAGAAAATTTGTGTCGTGAAGATTTTTCTGTTCCATATTATTCTCCTGCGAAACTGATAGAGATCTTTGTACCGTTTTCAGGATTGTACAGGGTGGCACTATTAAACAGAAACTCGATGACCACAAGTTCACTTTCACTGGTATTGATTTTCCAGAAGGAATGCAGATGTTTACCAACACATTCAAGGACTTCGGAACGTAATGAAGGATTATCGAGAACGGTTACAGTGCCGCTGATATTGACGATTTTATCAAGTGTCCTGGTTTGAAACATCAATTCAGCCTGTGAGTTGGACTGGATATGATCGATCTTAGACATCCTGGAAGTAGTGATCATGAATAAAGCTTCCGGCCGGTCTTCGATACATCCCGGAGTCATCCACCTGGTGTGAGGTGCACCCTGAGAATCGACCGTAGAAAGAATAGCGGCATGGGTCTCATCGATTATGGATTCAATGATTCCTTTGAATTCGTGTCTGGTCATTTATCCTCCCGGTGATTTAAAACGGATAAGTATCAGACTGGGAGGGATTGCAAAAGAAATGCCTATGGTTGATCGTAAAAACGGGCCGGACGTCCGGCCTGTAGAGACGTCCGGCCGGACGTCTCTACAATGGGAATTAATCAGGAGAAAAGGGGATTAAAAAAGAAAAGGGTGATCTGAAATAAATTCAGATCACCCTTAAGTGAGAATATATGCAAATCTTAACCTTTAATTGCTTCGGCTGGACAAGCTTCAGCACAAGATCCGCAATCGGTGCACTTTGAGGCATCGATTACATAGATTGGATCGCCTTCGCTGATCGCTTCTACGGGACACTCGGGAACACAAGTTCCACAGGCAAGACATGCATCAGTAATTTTGTGGGCCATAAAGAACCTCCTTGTTTAGGTTTCGAATAAAATGAGGGTGTGTATAAATACGGAATAAACTCGAAATATATTGCTGATCACTTACCCTCAATTATACCGGAATTCAGCAAGAGAGAAGAATATACATAAATAACCCGGTAATCCAAAAGAGGGCAATATTTTTTTTATTTTCCCTTTGGATTGGAAACCATAAACAGAGATTTTACTTTACATATTATAAAATTAATTTCGGCGAATAAGTTTGAAAAATGTACTGCCTTCTCCGCTAACCTTTTGTTTTTGATAGAGAAACGCCAGGTGATTATCATCAAATTTTTTAAACCAGTCTTCCCATGAGATCTCCTCAAGGGATTCCTTTCCAGCACCACCTGGAAAGTCTATTCTTAAAATGCCCTGATCTCTTCCATCACCGGTTCCTTTGACTTTTGCAGGTTTACCATTATGTTCTTCAACCCAACTTCGAATTTCATTTAAATCGGTAGTGACTTTCGAAATACTCTTTGACATAAAAACCTCTTATCAGGTTGATATTCACACACGTTGATAATTATTACAAGTGCAATATTTATACCGGCTGTTGCGGAATTATTATTTACATAAAAGGAAACAGAGCTGCAGATATTCTTTGTAAAAAGTTCATTCTATCAGTTAAAATTAAACCGATTGGCATAATAGTTGGATATTTATAAAACAGAAACCAAACCGCGTATCCCAAATTAGGAGGTCAAATGAGAAAGAATAGTGCATCAGAAAAAGTTAAAAAAGAAAAAAAATCAGATCTTCCCAAAACCAATAGCTTTATTCCTTTCCTAACAGGAAGACCGAGAAGGGATTCAGCTATAGACACTGACGATATCATGAATTTGCAAATAGCAATATTTACCTCTAAATCTTTTGAAGAGTTTCTGGCAAATATTTAATAACAGTCTCAATATCTTTATGAATATGTTTACATCATTAATAATCGACCTGGCTTCAAAATTTCCGGTGACCTGTTTATCAGTCTTAATTGATTCCCTGTACCTCCATAAATTGTCCTGCACTCTTTCTTAATACCTTGGCCCCTTCCTCAGGTTGGACCAGGTATTTTTTTATCCCTTAGTAAAATTTACATTAAAAGCAATGTTGCCTATTGAAAATTGAATTTTTTGATATAGGCAAATTCTTCCCTATGTTTTCCGCTCGGTCACAGATGACTATAGTTCACATTATTATAGTGCCGGAGTCAAGTATGGGGAAAGATCAGCCATTACAGAGAGGTTTTCATTTCAGTATCGTTTTACCTGCAGATGAATTTAAATTGACCATTTGGATTGAAAGAATAATCAGCAGTATTAACAGAATATTGTGTTACATCCACCTTCTATCAGACGTTCCTGTAACTCCCCTGACCGTCAAATCAAAATCATCAGGATTGCTTGCATACTGCTTGGCAATTTGAAGGGATATCAAATCCTCCTGATATAAATGCAGTAAAGACTGATCAAAAGATTGAGAACCATACTGATTTGCACCTTCAGATATGGCCTGATGAATCAGATACTGCTTATCAGGTTTCATAATAAGTTCAGCAATATTGGCGTTATTTATAAGTATTTCACTCGCGGGAACACGGCCAATGCCATCTTTCTTTGGTAATAATCGCATCGATATGACAGAAACAAGTACATTGGCTAAAATAAGCCTGATCTGATCATGCTGATGCGGCGGGAAGAAAGAAATGATCCTTGACAATGTTTCTACAGAGTTCATTGTATGTAACGTACTCATGACAAGATGACCGGTATCTGCAGCACTTAATGCTGTTTCCATAGTCTCTTTATCACGTATTTCACCTATGAGAATAATGTCCGGGTCCTGACGGAAACTGGCGCGTAAAGCACTGGTAAAGTTTACCGTGTCAGGTCCGATTTCCCTTTGAGCAATAATACTCTTTTTATCCTTGTATAAATACTCTATAGGATCTTCAATAGTGACTATATTTGCTGAAGTGTTTTTATTGATATGCTCGATCATTGAAGCAAGTAAAGTAGATTTACCACTGCCAGTGGTCCCGGTAACAAGTATCAGCCCACGTTTGTGCATGGCAATATCAAGAATGACAGTGGGCAATCCAAGCTCCTGAAAATCAGGAACCTGTGTTTTGATATGCCGGATTGCGACAGATGCAGTACCTCTCTGTTTAAAAGCATTGATACGGAATCGCCCGTACCCTTTTACACCTATTGCGAAATCAAGTTCATTGGTAGATTTGAACGCGTTATACTGATCCGCATTCATTACTCCCTGAAGACAAGAATCCATATCATCGGAGGTGACAGGATCTGTCTTTAGTCTGTAAAGATCGCCGTTTATTCTGAGAACAGGCGGAACACCGACTCTGATATGGAGATCTGATGCGCTTTTCTCAACCATCAACTTAAATAATTGTCTGTATCTGAATCATAGCTCAATTAAATCTCTTGTAAAATTGGTGATAACCGGAGCTCCATCTTTCTTTAGAATAACTGTGTCCTCTATCCGCACACCACCAAAATCCGCAATGTAAATACCCGGTTCAATGGTTACCACACAGTTTTCCTTCAGAACCTCATCAACATGCGGACTTACTCTTGGCCGCTCATGAATTCTCAATCCAACACCGTGTCCAAGCGCATGACCAAAATTTTTGCCATACCCTTTTTTCTCAATGAATGAACGGGCAACCGCATCCAACTCTTTTGAACTCATTCCTGCCCGCGCCGCTTTCCGCCCAAGCTCCTGTGCCTCTTTCACTATGCTGTAAATTTCTTTATGCAAGGGGGATGCTTTTCCATAAACAAAGGTTCTTGTCATGTCACTGCAAAACCCATTCACTGTGCAACCAAAGTCAATAAGAATCCAGTCACCTTTTTTCAACTCGATATCCTGCGGCTTTCCATGCGGTAATGCGGAACGCTTGCCAAACAGCATTATCGTGTCAAACGACTGTTTTTCTGATCCCAGATCGCAACAATATCTCTCAAGTTTCCTCGTCAATTCAATCTCAGTAATCCCCGGCTTTATGGCAGATAAGAGTTTTTTCAAAGCTTTGTCGCCAATTGCGGCAGCTTCACTCATACAATCAAGTTCATATTGATTTTTTTGAAGGTAGAGCCCGGAAATCTCTTTAGACACTGATTTGAGATTAACTTTTTTTAATGATCTTTTCAAATCGTTGAAATTATCAACTGTAAGATAATCAGACTGGTAGCCCAGAGTGCTTCCCTCTGGTATGTATTGAGCAATTGTCGAAAAGAACTTCTCTTTTACCAGAATAAATTTCCATTCCGGATTCTTTTTACAAAATAGATCTGCAGCTTCTTTATATCTGAAATCAGATAAAATGAGAGCTCTTCTCTTCGAAATTATCACCGCAGCATTAGAAGATCTGAACCCTGAAACGTATTCTACATCGGTAAGATCAGAAATAAGGAAATGACTGCAACCGGTTTTTGTCAGTAAAAGCTTTGCTTCTGATAATCTGTTGATTTCCATAGTATTATTTCGATCCTGCTTTACGTTTCTTAACAGCTTTTTTGAGCCTTACACCTGCAAGTGGACGATCTATCTCGGATGTTTTCTTTTTCTGCTTATTGTTAGTTAAATTTTTCGGAAGCGGTTCTGTGGTTTCCTCAATGGTTTTTTGTACTTCGCTTTGAGATTCATCTTTTTGCGCAAGCATTCTCTTCTGGATCTCTTCCAGACGCTCGCGTAACCGATCATTGTCCGGATCTTTTTCAACAAGCCTGGAATAGATCTGGACTGCCAATTGAAGCTGGCCTTGTTGAAAGTAAATATCAGCAAGCGTGGGTGTTAACACATGATCAGGAATGGAGTATGGCCTATCCCTTTCATCCAGTTCTTCATTCGAATTTTCTGATGAATCCTGCTGCTCTTCTTTTCTTTCGGTATCGTTTATAGTTCCGGAATCAGTATTGATTTCTTCATTCTCTGAATCGACGAGCGCCAAAGAAGTATCATTTGTTTCTGTATCTTCATTACTATCAGTATCTTTACTGTTTTGTATCTGTTCAGCAGGTTCATCCTCGCTGAAAACAATATCTTTGTCATCATTATCTTCATTGAGTGCGATAAGATTATCTTCTGAAAAATTGTCCTCTGAAAACATTTCCTGTTTATCACCATCACCTGAATCAAAGGAATCATTGCTTTCGGTATTCTGGTCAATATCCTTTGAATTGATGATACCTTGTTGATTATCCTTATAATTAGAAGAAAATTCCGGATCTTTATCGCTATTTTTCTCCGATGGAAAAATAGAATCCAGCTTTTCTACAACATCGTCTCCTGTAACGACTTGTGTATCAGATGCAGGAGAAATTAAAATATCCATATCAGAGATTATTTTGCTGTCATTTTCAAGACTAACATCATGAATATTTTCAGATGGCTCATAAGCAGAAGATTGATTATCAACATCAAGGATAAGTTCCTCATCCTTTTGGCTCTCATTATCAGATTGAGCCATATTTTCTGTTTGATGGTTGCTGTCATCAATCAGCTGATCAGTGTTGTTAATCAAAGAGTTAAGTTCTGCCCGATCGATGGAGAGCGTTTCATTCTCAAAGTCAAACGGATTCAGCTTATTTTTATTAAGATCAACGGTTTTGTCGTTTGTATCCTGTGTGGTCTGATCATTACTGGCTTGATTCGCAGCATCATCAATGATTGATCGGTCAAATTGTAGTGTCTCTTCGAACTCAGAATTGTTTAAAGATGAGAACGGGCTAAGATTACTGTCGATTGGTGCTGCCTTTTTCACATCTTTTTGCGCTTCATCATCAGGAACCGTAAGCTCTTCAGAAATCAGATCATTCTTGCTTTGATTTTCATCAGCATTTAAGTTGTCTTGCAAAGGAAAATCCGATTCATCAGATAAAGATCTGGTAATAGAAGCCATATCTATTTGATCAGTTCGATCATCGATCAGTTGATCCGATTGGCTCCCTTTATCATCCTGATCGGAGTTGATCTTATCATAAATAGGACTGCCATCAGATTGATTACTGTTTCCAAGGATTTTATCAATATGTTCACATACATCATTACCAGTGATTTGATCGTTAAGGCCTTGAGCATCAATCTGTTGAGTGATTTCAAAGTTGTTGATTTGATCATTACCAGCGCTGTTGCCTGAGTCATTGGAATCATCAGGATAGACAGAATCAGTTTTTAATTCAACACTTTGAATTTCTTCAATTTCAGAAATATTATCATCGGTGTCCTGATTAATCAGGTTATCCAGCTGAAAACTGACATCATCACCTGAGACAATATCATTAGATTCATTAGGTTGTTCAGAGTTCATATCCCGGCTGAAATCAAAAGTTTGATCATCCATTTTGACATCAGATTGCGAGATGGAGTCATCCATATTCAGAACGGCATCCATTTGAATTTCTGTATCGAAGGCTTGTGGAGCATCGGATTGATCGGAGTCTTCTGCAGGGATTGGTTGTTCATTATTTTGATTGGAAAAACTGTTAACTGATTGAAATTGAGTGCTGTTATCAGAGGAATCTTCACCGGAAATATTATCCAGATGGCTGATCAAATCATCACCGGTAATTGAATCGTCAGAAGAAAGTAATTCCTGAGCATCATCAGCCGTATCGTTTTGTATTTCAATTTCTTGTGCATTTGATTCAAGAGAAAGATTATTGGATGAAACATCATCGGGAATGATCGAATCAATTTGCAGGGCGATATCGTTTCCAGTAACATCTTGTTCATCAGCACCGGTCAGTTCAATTGCATCAGGATCAGAAAAACCAGATTCAGTTTGTTCATTATTATCATTTAGAATATTATCGAGGTGATTACTGAGCTCATCTCCGGTAATAATTGATTCATTTGAAGTAGTATCAATTGTACTTTCTTGATTTGACTCATTTTGTATTGAATTATCATATTGTGCTGAAGAGATGCTTAGTTCTTCAACGTCATTTCCCTCCAGCATTCCTATATGATTTGAAACATCATCGCCGGAAATTTCGGCGATTGGAGAGGAATCATTTTCAGCATTAGCCGAATCTCCCCCGAACATTGCATCCATTCTATTTGAAATATCATCACCGGTAATATTTGTATCTGAATCATTGTTTTCAGTAGCAGAATCCAAACTATTTTCCTGAATTGGCTGCGACTCAAGCTCTTCCTGTTGATCATTGCCGAAAAGAGTATCCATTCGATCGTTAAGGTCATCAGAAGAGATTTGTGCCGGAGCAATTTCTTCAATTGTGGAAGTAGAATCCTGTATGTTATTAATTTCCTGATATTGATCATTTTCAGGAAAACTATCATTTTGCTGCTGATTTTGAAATGCGGATTGAATATTAACAGCAGATTTTGGCAAATGTAAACCCAGGATTGCAAAGAGGTCGGTTTGCCCTGATGGGAGAAATTGCTTAGTAAGCTGACGTATAGAGTTATTGCCCGGGTCCATGCGGTGGAGGAGATTGTAAAGGTCACCCGCTTTATCCATCAGTTTTTGACGGCTATATAGATCAGCAAGCATTTTAATGGCGATATGGTTTTTTCGATCATAAGAGCAAACGGTAAGGAATTCCTGAAGAGCTGCCTGAACATTACCCTGTTCGTAGTAGCATTGACCTAAAACAACTCTTCCTGTAACATATTCAGGATGATTTTGTAAACCATTGATGCATATCTCAACCGCTTTTGAATAGTTCCCCTCTTTGCGATAAACATCTGCAAGTCTGGAAAAAACAAGCGATTGAGGATTATCATTGTAAAAGGCCATTAAAGAATCAATTTTTTGTTCCGCTGTGCGGGATTTCATTGGACAATCCTCCGTTATGCTACTAAGCTTACCATAATGATCAATAAAATATCAAGCCTGGACAATTGAAAATAAAAACAATGCTTCACCCCCGAATTGCATTACAGAGTACGCGGGGACCTCTATATAATTAAACCTTATTATAATCTCCTGATTGCAGAGCAATACTGTCAGCGATACAACTGTAAATATGGTCTCATAGAAAGTAATTACATTCCGCAGATTTTATTAACAATTGAAGTTGTAGAATATCCATTCACAAAAGAGACGATTGCGATTTTGCCGCCATTGGACTCGACTATCTTTCGTTCAGGAAGTTTCTCCGGTGTATAATCACCGCCTTTTACATGTACATCAGGTTTGATGATCTGCAAAAAATTGCAGGGATCGGGTTCGGAAAAGACAAATGTAAAGTCAACCATTTTCAAGGAACCTATAATAAAAGCACGATCCGTTTCATTTTGTACTGGTCGATTCGGCCCTTTAAGTTTTCTCACACTCTCATCAGAGTTTATTCCTACAATAAGGATATCTCCAAATGATGCAGCTTCAGCCAAATAGGTAATGTGACCAGTATGAATGAGATCAAAACACCCGTTGGTTGTTACAATAGTCTTTCCTTCCTCCTTAAGCTTTGCTATAAGAGGATAAACTTCCTGAACATTTTTAAACATTTTTATCGCGGCATTACGCATCTGAACCTCATCGGAAAATATAGTACAATACACTATAAAAATAGAATACTTCATGAGCTAAAAAAATAGAATAACTGAATATTATTAAGGAGTTAAGGAGAGGAGGTAAATTTTGTGAGATTTGATCTTGTCCATAATCTCAATCTTCTTTATAACAGCAAAATGGCGAGAAGAGGGATTCCCGGGAAAAGCAAAAATCTTATATTGGTGATAAAAAATCTATCTAATAGACTGTATTTGCATTAATTAGTTAAACAAACACTTGTTAGAAACATAAACAAGTCTGAGGACAAATTGCATTACCGAAAAATATGATCACATATTGAAAGTGTTTGAAAATGCAGATTATTCATTGAAAAGTCCAAGTACACGAATAATCTCATCGTTAACGTAATGTGCTGTGTGGCATTATTATTTGCCGGCATTGCTGATCCTAAGAATTAGTCTGTACAATTACAATGTTGGGGTTTGTCTCTAATTGTCAAGCAGAAATAAGGGACGAACTATGTTTTTACTCTTTTGGTTTATTATAAGAGTAAAAACATAGTTCGTCCCTAAATCAGAATGTAGCTAACAGATTGAATTTGCTTAAGTTCCTCAATCAGGCACTGGTGTAGAAAAACTCTATGCCCGATTGATGGCCTCATTAACAGACAATTTGATCAAGTAACCTTTTCAATTTTGAATAATTGCATTAATCATTGAAAAGCCAAGTACTTAGGTAACGCTCACCAGAATCTGGCAGAATAACTACTATCTGTTTTTTATCATTTTCAGGACGCATTGAAAGTTGTAATGCAGCCCAAAGTGCCGCTCCTGATGAAATACCAATGAGCAGTCCCTCTGTCTTTGCGGCAGATCTTGCAGTTGCTCCAGCATCCTCGTCCTTTACTCGTATAATCTCATCAATAAGAGTTTTATTGTAAATCTCCGGAATAAACCCTGCGCCTATACCCTGAATATTATGAGGTCCTGGTTTTCCGCCAGATAACACTGGAGAATATTCTGGCTCAACCGCAACTACTTGAATTTTCGAATTTTTGGACTTCAATAACTCTGCGGTTCCAACGATTGTTCCACCTGTACCTACGGTGCTGACAAAAATATCTACCTTACCATCCAGATCGCGCCAGATTTCTTCTCCAGTAGTTTTTTTATGAATCGCGGGATTAGCCGGATTCTTAAATTGTTGAGGCATAAAGGAATTCGGTGTTTGCCTTATGATTTCTTCTGCTTTTTCGATAGCACCACTCATTCCCTTGGATCCATCAGTTAAAACAAGCTCAGCACCAAAAATTTTGAGCAACTTTCGTCTTTCAAGACTCATTGTTTCCGGCATGGTTAATATGAGCCGATAACCTTTTACAGCAGAAACGAATGCCAAGGCAATTCCGGTGTTTCCACTGGTAGGTTCAACGATAACGGTATCTTTGTTGATAAGACCCTTTTTTTCCGCATCCTCGATCATTGCAAATCCAGTGCGATCTTTAATACTGGATAACGGATTGAAAAACTCCAACTTAGCAGCGATACGGGCTTTGCCGCCATTCATGCGATTTATCGCCAGAAGAGGCGTATTTCCAATGAGTTGAGTGATGTCTTGAGCAACTTTCATCTATTCTCCTTTGATTTATATAGCGTTTTAAAAGTAAGTAGAAAAATAATAGAGATAACCTGCAGAAAATTAGAAAACAGGCTACTGTAAAGAATGTTAATGTAAATCAGAATATAATTATAGGACTTTCTTCGAGTTGAACACAGGAAAACCTGGCAGGTTTTTATTTGCTTTTTGACCAATATTTTTTAAAAAAAATATATATCATATTCCTCAATTCAGGAAGATACGTTTTATTTACATGTAAACCCGACATATTTTTATAAGTCTTCAGTTCCGTATACCATAAGAATAAAAAGAATAATGGTTGCAGAAGATAATTATGAAGAAAATGATAACAAATATTAAGCAAAGGAAATCAATCCAGATGTGCATGATTCTCTTAAGGATCAAAAGTAGGAAATTACAGCTCTCAGCGACAAAATTTAAATAATCCAATAATACTGTACTGTAGAAGCACTAATGTTTATAGAAAATCAACTACAAATCAGAAAACGACCTTCAATCAACAAGAGCTAGAAAACAGCTAATTTACAATTGGTCTATATGCAGGCAAAATAACATGAGCAGTCGTTCCCCGCCCCAATTCAGATGAGAATTGTAATTCTCCAAAATGATCTTTTATTATGTTATAGGAGATCGAAAGGCCCAGTCCTGTTCCTCCGGAATCCCGCTTAGTAGTAAAGAATGGGTCAAGAATATGGTTGATATGCTCTGGTGCAATCCCTTTTCCTTTGTCAGCAATTTCAATGATAATAGAATCTTTTTCGGTCTTAGTAACATTGACAGAGATAGCCTGAGAAGGATTAGTAAGAGCCTGACATGCATTTGTAATAAGATTGATAAGTACCTGTTCAATCTGCTGAAAATTGCCGCGTATCTCGGGAAGGCTACCGCAATAATTGACAGCGAAATGGTATGTTGACTTTTTTATGAGATTGTTTAGAATAAGAATAGAGGTTTCGATTACGCTATTGACATTAACGCAATCATCGAGATTGCCGCTGTCTTTACGAGCAAAGTCTTTTAAACTTTGTACAATACGCCGGATTCTCTCAGCGCCTTCAGCAATTCCAGAGATCAGAGGCGCAATGTCATCGCGAACTGACGAATACGCAAGCCCCGCGATAGTAAAATCACCTTTCTCCTGAAGCACTTTATCGAGGATCGGCACTGTATCTTTCCATACATCATTGATATTATTACTGTTAAGGAGAATGAAATTATTCGGATTGTTGATTTCGTGTGCGACTCCTGAAACAAGAATTCCTAAAGTCGCCATTTTGTCCGCCTGAAGGAGTTTTAGTTCCTGTTGACGGTTCAGTTCTTCTGCCTGAAGCCGCTGAGTTACATCTACGCCTGTCAGTAAAAGGCCAGTAACAACGCCGTCCTCTTTAATCACTGAAGCTTTACCTGAGAAACGGGTATAGCGGAGACTTTTATCTTTTGAAAAAATACCGACATCAATTTCCTGGAAAACCGCATTTGAAAAGAGACTTTTAATACGACCCGCAAGATGTTCCTTTTGCTCCGGGAGCACAAACTGTAAGGTTTCTTTACCAATTAAATCTTTTTCAGTGTAACCCAGACTATTATAAAATGATTTGTTTACCTTTTTTAGTAATCCATCCGTTCCGATGATAATACTGCCTGCGGGGCTATCTTCGAAAAGATATCGATAGATACTTTCAGAACTCTTCAGAGCTTCTTCAGCTTTTTTTCTTGAAGTAATATCAGTTCCGACACAAAGGATTTGATGTTGACCACTTTTTTTGTCAATAATTGGTCTATTATTCCAGGCGATCCAGACGCATTCGCCATTTTTTTTGACATTTTCGTTTTCATTATAGTAATAACGTTCGGGATTACGAAAAATATTGAGAATCCCATGACGGATCATTTCTCCGGTGGAGGAATCCTTTTCAGGAACTATGGTGTCGGTAATTTTCTTTCCTACTACTTCAATTTCTGAAAACCCGAAAAAGGACTGGGCAAATTCATTAAAGAAAGTACAAGTACCATCAATATCCACCCGTAAAATGATACTGTTTGCATTTTCGACCAGTTCACGGTATTTGCTTTCAGAGTCCCGAAGTGCCTGTTCAATACGTTTACGTTCCGCCATTTCCTCGTTTAATTTTGAGATGGTAGTTGACAGTTCCTGGGTACGGATTTTAACTACTTCTTCGAGATTGTATCTGTACTTATCAAGTTGTTTTTGTGTTTCACGTCTTAGATCACATTCAACTTTCTTTCTTTCGTCTATTTCATGCTGAAGCGCTTTTTGTATGTGAACTTGTTGGACAGAGTTGTCTGTTGGAAAGGAATGTTCAGGGTCGATAGTTGAAGATTCTGCTTGCTTTAGAAGAGACTCGTTGATTTGTTTCAACCGTTCACATTCACTTTCAAGAGCTTCGATTCTTTTTTTAAGTGCATTTTCATTCATAATCGCTGCCGATAACGATACCTGTAAAGGTAGTGTTTACACGAAAAGTATTTATCTGCTCTCCATAAGGACAAAAGCCGAAAACCTTCTATAGATTTTTTACAATTCTATCGATTCGGATCAAGGGCATCCCTCAGACCATCACCGACAAAGTTAAATGCCATTACTGCCAGTAAAATAAAGATCCCAGGAGTAAGGATCCAGGGATGATACTGGATATCAGAAATGTTCATTGCTACACTGAGAAGATTTCCCCAGCTTGATTGAGGATCCTGAATTCCAAGGCCAATAAAACTTAAGGCTGACTCGCCGAGAATGTAAGCAGGTATTGACAATGTAATTGACACAATAGCATACGACATAGTCTGTGGCAAAATATGTAAAATAATGATTCTCATATCTGAAGCGCCGAGTGCTTTTGCAGCAGTGACAAAATCTCTTTTCCCTATGGATAAAACCATCCCGCGAATAACACGGGCAAAACCTGCCCAGCTTATCAGACTGAGTATAACTATTATCAGAAGGTAAACTTCTGTTGATGACATGTTGATTGGAAATGCACTACGCAACGCAAGCATAAGAAAAAATGACGGGACCAGCATGAAACATTCACAGAATCTCATAAGTATCCAGTCGGTTTTTCCACCATAATAGCCCGATATGCCCCCAATCAGGAAACCAAAAAATGAAGTGATCAATACACCTAATAGACCAACGGAAAGGGATACCCGGGATCCATAGACAATTCGGGAGAAAAGATCCCTTCCTACAGGATCAGCTCCAAATAAATATAATCGGGTTTTCTGAGTTGGGTCTGAAATACCAAAGAGATGACGTTTAATCGGAATCAGATTCCACAGTTTAACTTTGTCACCTTTAACAAACAAATTGATATAATACGGCTTTTGATGGTCTTCAATATAAACGCGTTCATACTGATCATTGAAAGTAAATGAGTATCGATAGACAAACGGTCTTAGTGAAAACTTGCCATTGTAAATAAAATGAATCTTACTTGGAGGTTGAAATGAATTCTCGCGATCGCCATTATCGTTATCGTAAGGTGCAATGAATTCAGCAAAAATTGATATGAAATAAAGAATGAAAAGAATAAGCAAACCGGGAATCACCAGAGGATGCCTGAAGAATTTAGAAGCTGCTCGGTTGTTTTTGAAAAGGCTCATTCTTTACGCACCCTGGGATCAACAATTATTAAAAGTATATCTGCGATGAAATTACCAACAATCAACATCCCTCCGCCCATGAGCATACTGCCCATAACAAGAAATGTATCTTGAGATCTTACAGCTGCAAGCATCAGACTCCCCAGACCGGGCCAGTTGACGATAATTTCAAGTAAAGCAGCCCCGCTCAGGAGAGCAGAAAATTCATAACCGAATAGAGTTATCAACGGATTGATCGCGTTTCGTAACGCATGAACATAAATAACACAGTGTTCGGGCAATCCCTTGGCGCGGGCAGTGATTATATACTGCTTTCGAAGCTCTTCGAGCATATTTCCACGGCTAATTCTCTGTAAACCGGCAAGGGCACTCACGGTAAGTACTGCCACAGGAATTATCATGTGAGCAAGACGATCACCTAATTTGCCAAAAAAGCCAAGCGACTCATAATTGGCGCTTATCATCCCTCCGATAGGTAAAGAAGAGATAATTGGCAGATCTTTTCCAATATAAACCAGATACATCAGAATAAGAGCCAGAAAAAAAGTCGGCAGCGACATACCAAGATAGGAAATTCCTGTCATAATCCGGTCTCCCCAGGAATATTGCTTTACTGCAGCATATATACCAAGGGGAATCGCGATAAGCCATGTAAAGATAATCGAGAAAATTGATAATAAAAATGTATTGAAGAGCCGTTCTGTGATTACAGCTGAGACATTTGCTTCTCTTGAAAAGGAATATCCCAGATCGAAATGAACTAAACGCCATAACCAGTACCCATATTGAACAATGACCGGTTTATCAAAATGGTATTGCTCTTCTATTTGTTTAATTGTTTCCTGACTTATCCTGGGGTCGAAACGGTACTTGGCCAATATATCGCCAGGTGCAAGATCAATAAAAAGAAATGTTACAAAGGATATCAAAAGAAGTTGTGGAATTGATATAAGAATCCTTCGTATCAGCTCATCACGCATAAGACTCCAGATAAGGTAAACAGATAAAAGACTGTTTACCGGGATTTTTACAATACATAATTTGAGTCCACTCTAAAAAGTGGGAATAACGCTTCGATAGGCTCAGTGTGAGCGGGAATGCATTAATGTCGCTAAAACGTCCGCTCATGTTGAGCCTGTCGAAACAGTTTTTTATCACCTTTTGTAGGGGACTCATTATTAACATGTGCCACCTAAATCCCCCGCAGGGGACTTTTAAGAACTCTATATTATCAAAAATCTGCATCCTCAGAAGTCCTCTTCGGGGCGACGCATCGGAGTACCCGAAGGGGTGGATTTAGAGGACGATAAATTTCGTTTACAAAAATACAGCTATTTTGAACAGAAACTATTTAATATAGATATATTCTAAATTGTGTAATAATCCACCATTAAGCGATGGATTCAGATTACCAAATTTATTTGAAATACAAAAGATACGTTCAGGTAGAATAGTATAAATAAAGGGAAGCTGATCAGAAACAATTTGTTGCCATCTATTGTACAGAGCTTTTCTCTTTGTCTGGTCAAGTTCCTTTACACCTTCATCATAAATTTTATCGATTTCCTCTTCCCATTGAGTAGCAGGCTTTTTTTGTCCAGGATGCCACATGTGAAGAGTTCCCGTAGAGTGCCAGACATTTCTTCCGAAATGAGGTTCAGGGCCGCCTGTCAAAGCCATGAGAATAGCATCCCATTCAAAGGGTGGATTATCGAGTTTCTGGATCATACTATTGAATTCCAGTTGCTGGAAATGAACTTTTATTCCAAGCATTTCGAGATCTTTTCTAATGATTTCCGCGATCTTTACCCGTACATTATTGCCACTGTTTGTCAAGAATGAAAATTCAACAGGATTTCCATCCTTGTCCTCGATAATTTTATCTCCATTCTTATCAACAAAACCTTCGCTTTGGAGAATCTGTTTTGCTTTTTCAATATTGTAAGGATATTGAGTTACTGAGTCAGTAAAGAAATAACCTTCAGACGGTGCCATTGGTGACCATTGCGGATATCCAAGGCCGTTCATTACTATACGAATCATATTTTCTTTGTCGAGCGCATAAGCTACTGCCTGCCGGAATTTAACATTGCTAAACCAGGATAATTTTGTCTTGTCAACATAAGGTTTACCGCTCTTGGGATCGGAATCTGAATTGAGATTGAACACAAGAAAATTACTGCCAGTCGCAGGTCCTAAACGATAGACAGTATAGTTATTCGCAGCTTCTTCTTTTTTTAGTCCTGGAAAGTCCTCACCTTTTGCTGTCAGATAATCGACTTCACCTCTTTTAAACTGTAAAAGTTCAGCATTCTGGTCTGAAACTATTGTGTAAACTACTTTATCGAGGTAAGGAAGACGGTTTCCCTCACGATCAGTTCTCCAGTAATTAGGATTTCGTTTAAAGATGACCTTTTGTGAAGATATATAGGATTCCAGCATGAACGGACCAGTTCCGACCATCTGATCAGGAGAAGTTTGTATACCGAGAGCTGTTGAAAATTTCCCTTTTTTTACATACGAGGAGTATTTGTGTTTGGGAAGAATCTCCTGATTCATTGTTCGTAAAAAGGGAGCAGAAGGAAAGGGGAGTTTAAATTGGACGTGAGCGCTATCAAGTGCCTTAACAGCTATCTTTTTCCCTTCCATTGTGAAGATATCGCGGGAAGAATTCGGAGTGACAGCATTATTAAAGATGAGGTCATTAAAAGTAAATTCGACATCATAAGCGGAAAACGGAGTACTATCTGACCACACTACACCGTTTCTGATATGAAAAGTCCATGTCAAGCCGTCGGGAGAAATATCCCATATATCTGAAAGGTTGGGTTCCGGCATGAGAGTGATACCATTGGTTCTAAGTAATCCCTCATACATGTATTGTGTAAATTCAGTGGTTGTATTTTCAGTCGATGTAATAGGATTGAAAGATTTCGGATCAGAGAACGATGAAAGCACCATCTGACCGCCTTTTTTACCTACCTGAGGTACAAAGGTTTCAGCTTTTTTCTGGAGTTCAGCATAATTAACAGCTACAGGTCCGCTTGAACTCTTTACCGTTTTATCTCCTTTGTTATTGCATGCCACAAGTTGCAAAAGAATAAAACCGGAAAGGAAAATTGTCAATATCTGCTTCATCTTTACCTCCAACAATTTTTATCTTTAATAGTACTTTTCAAAATTCTGAAAATTATGTTCACAAAAAGTGTTCTGAGATGTTGATACAAAGGTCTATTAAGGTGCATCTCAGGCCATCCGAAATAAGTAATTTCTGTCCAGAGTAGCTGTAATCTCGCCCCCAAATCTACACCTTCGGGTACTTCGATGAGTCGCCCCGTAGGGGACTTGTGAGAACTCCATATCATTAAAAACATGCATTCTCAGAAGTCCCCTACGGGGGATTTAGGGGGCGCGCATGTCAATTCTGAATAGAAACTAAATATATAATTAGCATCCTTAGTGATAAATTTATGTCAAATCTATTATTTCTAAATTAATTACAAAAAATACCAATCGGTAGGTCATTATACAATTTATATCAAAGAAATCAATCCTCTAATACAGCTGAAACTATTCAACCCAGGTTTTTAAAAATTCATCTGATGATGCAAGTTTGTTGATATCATATAACTCCTCCTCAGTCCAGTCAATCATTACTGATTTTAATCTAAGGACATTTGAAAAACCATTTTTCAAATAAATGAGAAGTTTTTCAATGGTAATTTGCGGATTTAATTCGTGAAGATAGATGCTTTTTGCCAAAAGTAAATTCTTCTGAGTGTCGCGCTCACTTTGATCAATCAATAGGTAATCCGGTAAGCGAGAATAATCAGAGGTGATTGGAATAGAACCGTGTTGTAAGATACTTTCAGCAACTCTTTTTTGAGCAGAGCCAACAAGTTTTCGATTATTAACCATAATTTCATCGCGGTTTGGCGCTAAAAAGCAGGGTAGTTTTACTTCGCGTTTTACAGCCAGAAGTTGGTCGTAGGAATCATGTGTTGTGCACTCAATTCCGGCCAGATTGAGACCATTGATAAGGCATCTGGTGATAAGTGCGTAGCTTTCTTTAACCGTTGTACCCATAAATGAGAATGCTTTTGGAAAGATACAGCTATAAGTCAGGTCTCCCCAATGAAGAACAGTGCGACCACCGGTTGGCCGCCGGATCCAATTAACAGAATCCTCGGCCATTTTTTTAACAAATAAAGTATCGGAGGGCTTTTGCATGTAGCCCAGGGTAATGGTTGGGTTTTCCCATGAATAAAAACGTATATACAGTGTATTTTGATTGATGCACTTATGAAGCAGATACTGATCTGCTGCCATATTGAATGTGGTATTCTGATTGAGGTCGGTGATAAATCTAAGAGTGATCATTGCCTGAAAATAACACTTTATTAATTTAGCAGAAACTAATTTCTTTGGAACAAAACTATTCGCATAATAGTTGCTAATAATATGTAGTCCAACTAAATAGTTTCTGTTCAGAATTAACGTACGCGCTTTCTAAATCCCTCGCAGGGGGACTTTTGAGGATGCTGATTTTGAATAATATAGAGTTCTTACAAGTACCCCTTCGGGGCGAAGCATCGAAGTACCCGAAGGGGTGAATTTAGGGGGCGATATATTTCGAATACAGCTATTTTAAACAGAGACTAAATAAAAAGAGAGACTTCATTTGTAGTCCGATTTTAATAGAACGCGTTTTAAAAACATTTTTTTTGCAGATGCTCATTCTGAGCAAATTGAAGCTTATTCCAAAAATAATACAAGTAAATCACACCACCATTAAAGGCAGTGATATGAAAAAATTGGCAATTGGTATTGACCTCGGTGGGACAAATATAAAGGGGATCGTGATTGACAAATCAGGGCGAGGATCTCATCTCACCCGTATTCCGACAGAAGCACATAAAGGTGGAGAGCATGTTCTTGATAAGATACTCTCATTAATTGATATTCTTAATAAGAAAACCGCAAAGGATGAACAGATAATTGGTATTGGAATAGGTACTCCGGGGTTTGTAGATGCCGATGGAACTGTGCTGGGCGGGGCTGAAAATATCCCCGGATGGAAAGGGGTTCAACTTTATAGTCCTATAATACGTAAATTTGGTTTACACGCGGTCGCTTCAAATGATGTAACCGTTGCAACTCTTGCTGAGTTAAAATTTGGAGCTGGTAAAGGTGTAAAAAACATGGCTTGCTTTGCTCTTGGTACCGGAGTTGGCGGCGGAATTATTATTGATGGTAAAGTTTATAAAGGATCACATGGAATGGCAGGTGAATTAGGTCATATAGTTGTTGAAACGAACGGCTTTCCCTGCAATTGCGGTCAGCGGGGATGCATCGAGCAATATGCATCGGCTACGGGCATCGTGCGCATAGCCAGAGAGATATATAAAGATTTGGCAGGCAAAGAAGACGGCGCATTGATAAGTGAAATTAACAAAAATCCCGAAAATCTTACATCACGTCTGATCTATGAGTTTGTCAATAAAAAAGATCCAATTGCGCTGCTTGTTAATGAAAAATTTTCTGATATGCTTGCCAGAGCAATTGGAATTGTGATAAATGTACTCTCACCTGACCGGATTGTACTTGGAGGTGGGGTGATGATGGCTGGCGAGGTAATTATTGATTCAGTTAAAAGACATATTCCAAGATATTGTTGGAAAGATATATGGCAGAGGTGTGATTTGACTATTGCAAAGTTAGGCGAAGATGCCGGTGTTCTTGGCGCTGGTGCGCTGGTGTTTGAGGAGTGTGCATGAATCTTTTACAGGAAAAAATTGAAAATTTAAGAAACCTTATTCGTAAATACGATCTTGCTTACTACGGACGTGGAGAATCAATAGTATCCGATAAAGAATATGATCAACTCTATCATGAACTTCTCAAACTCGAAAAAGAAAACCCGGAATTTGACAGTCCGGATTCTCCCACCAGCAGAGTCGGAAGTGATCTCACTAAAGAATTTCCTAAAATAACTCATCAAATTCCAATGATGAGTATCGATAACACCTATTCTGAAGACGAAGTCAGAGAGTGGATTGAGAGAAATGGAAAAAGTCTGGATGGTGAGAGAATGTCTTTTGTGGGAGAGCTCAAAGTTGATGGGATCGCGTTATCATTAATCTATGAAAATGGAAGGCTCTTGAGAGCGGTTACCCGGGGAAATGGGACTATTGGTGATGAAGTCACTGCGAATGTACGAACGATAAAAAGTATTCCGCTCATTATTGATGAAAAAGATTTTATCGAGGTGCGTGGCGAAGCATATATGTCATACGATGCATTTACACATTTAAATGAATTGATTATCGAGAGTGGTCAAAAGCCAATGCAAAATCCGCGTAATACAACTGCAGGAACCTTAAAATTACAGGATGCAACAGAAGTGGCTAAACGGAATCTGAGCTTTGCAGCATATTCTTTATTATCCTCGAAATTTCGCATGAATTTGTATTCAAATCTCAATAAATTGAGTTCGATGGGGTTTCCTGCTGTTGTGCATTCACAGGAACTGAAATCGGTACAGGAGATACTTACATTTTGTGAAGAGTGGGAAGAGAAACGGCATTCACTTCCATTTCCTGTCGATGGAGTTGTAATAAAAGTAAATTCATTCGGGCAGCAGGATCTTCTTGGTACAACTGCAAAATCACCACGATGGGTAATAGCGTACAAATATCAACCAGAGCAGGCGATCACTCAGGTTGAAAAGATTGAAGCGAATGTCGGGCGGACCGGCGTTGTTACACCAATTGCCCGTTTAACACCGGTTTTTCTCGCGGGGACAACAATACGTAACGCGACTCTTCACAATTACGATGAAATTGGCCGATTGGGTGTGAGGGTAAATGATTATGTGGAAGTTTACACGGTCGTAATTATCACTTCCTAAAATATGAGCCCGTTCATTATCGGGGTCAAAGCATACACGTTCATTGATGATTTTACCGAGTTGATTAAGGAGGGTTAGTACCCGCATCTTATCTTTTGGTTTAGCGAATCGGATTTTCATACAACAAAGTATATCACGGGATTTCAATCCCAAAGGTATAAAATTCGCTTGTGAGCATCCCGTTTGCCAGGAAAAATAGAAAGTCGCGTGGGGCGGTTTTTAAAGACAGCGGAAATTGCGATGCATGCGCGTGAAACGCTTTTAAATTTGCAGTTATATCAGATGCGGAAAATCTGAGCTTCACATCCGGAGCTACAGGTTTGATGTTTTTTCTTTTTGCCATATGCTTCGCACTCGGCAGAACGTTGTGGGGCGACACCGTTGTCCAGAGAAGTTGAACGGGTTTAACCACAGCAAGCTTTGTACATCGTGAAACCGCAATATGATCCGGATGACCATAGACCCCGTCGGGTTCAAGCGTAATCACATGAGTGGCACGAAAGCGTTGAATTTCCTTTTTGATAATCTGCCCACGATCGATTTTTCTTTCTGTTCGAGTGCGCCATCAGGAAAATCAAATATTGCATAGTTCGTGATGCCCAGGATGTCGAATGCACGGGATAATTCATTTTTCCGGGCAGTACCCAAATCCGTCGCCGGATGCAGCCCGTGACGGAGTGTGCTCTTTTCTCCTTTACACATGGTTACCACGCGTGTTTGTATTTTTGTCCGCGAAAGGTGATGCAGAAGTCCGCCGATAAATACGGTTTCGTCATCAGGGTGGGGCATGACAAAAAGCACGTTGCTGTTTGCACGAATCCCCAGATCGGTAAGTTTACATGTGGTGATCACAGTTACATGAGCCCTATTAACTGTACGAGATTCCCGTCCGGATCATACATGGTAGCGAAATTTTTTTCCATTGTCGGGGCTTTAAACGGTTTTGCGAGGAATTTTACGTTCTTACCGGAGAGTTCTTCATACTGCTTTGTTTACAGAATCAACATTGATATTAAACATAATCCGACAGGGGTCCGGATTTGTCCCTTTTACTTCGAATGCTCGCCTATCCACAATCATGGTCCACCGTCGGGAAATTTAAATAAGATTCCGGTATCTTTCGGATGATCCAGGGATTCAACAATATTCAAATTAAATGTCTTCTGATACCAGTCTGCGAGCCGTTTATAATTTTCCGACCAAATGAGGATGGTAGATATTTTTTGGTATTTCATATGGCTTTTATATACTCCGATATACGACTCAGCGCAAGGGGAGAGGAAAATAATAAATTACTCTTTTATATTTTGGTACCGCCCGTCAACATACGGGGGGAAACATATTTCAAACACTTCAAGTGCCGAATCAGGATCAGCATGCCATCGCATCGTGTCTTCGATCATGACGGTTATTGTCGGGTGATTATCAGAGGCGTCATCGACTTGATGGTTTCTACTTTTCCATCCCTTCTTGTCACTATCAATTTTCCTTTACCTGATATGTGACCCTCGATTGTCTTATCACCGGCTAGTACCTTTTGGAGCGGAGTCTTACAGCCTTTTTGAATGTGAATAATTGCCAGATCTTTCGTCGGATCTCCGGGGAATACATAAACATCGCAATCAACCCCATTGGTAACGTGCATTGTTTCAACAAACGTTATTTGTTCGTCTTGGTTATAGAGGGAAAAATGTTTTAGCATATGGTCTTGGTAAGGGTCTGGTGAATTATGATAGAAGCTACCTCATGGAGTGACCGATGTAAAAAAACGAGGTAGCCAATAGTTTACGTAACTTAAAGAAAAAATCCAAAGAACAGTTAGTATAATTACGATTGTAATTATTAATTTTTTATTTCTACTCCAAAAGGTACCATTATTTAATCTCTGTAACTTTTTCTCTTGTTTTGCAATAAGAGTTTCTAAGGGATCCGTCATATGTAAATTATTACTTAAAAACACCCCGTATCAGCAGGCTCGCCCTGATTCGAACAGGGAATAGAGGTTTTGGAGACCTTTGTGGATACCGTTTCACCACGAGCCTAATCGAGCTTATTTTATCGGCTTTAACCGTTCAGTCAAACCATGATACGAGGATCCATACTCGCTTCAACTTTTTTTCACGTTCTTTAGCTTCATTTTCCCGTAAAAACGCCTCATAGTAGACAAGCTTGGGAGCGTTATACGTTTCGTAGTGAAAGTTTTCTTTTGATTGTGTTCACGGATTCGTCTTTTTAAAACAGCAGAATATCCAACGTATAGTTTCCCTTCTATATCTTGGAGAAGATAGACGAAGTACATAGTTCAGAGGTTTTCAGACCCGGCTCTTCGCGAAGGGCTGGGTGGAGACCCCCATTCTACCATTGAACTATGGCCCTATTATCAATTAATTCTATTATATCACGACCTAACCTACAAAATAAGACGGCCGTCTGACTTTGTAGGAAATGTGGTATGATAAAAATTGTACTATATATATGAAGAAACAATTATTATCAACTCCCCATGAAAGTTACCAAACAGATACATTTGCTCGCATCGATTGGAAAAAAGTAACCCCATTATTCCAGCGGGAGATGAAAGAACAAAAGAACCAAGAGAAATTTCGGTCAGCCGAACGATTTCTTGAAGCACTTGCCGGTGTAGGGATACGCGGTTTGACGTTTCTTTTTAACGCAGCTAAACCGGGAGCCGAAGGCATACTAATGGGCGAGTATCCGATCATGGATTGGCGGGAGAAACAATTAATTACTCGATTTCAAAAGCAAAAATACGTGGAGATTGTCGAGGGTACTGATGGAAAAACTACAGTAAAAATTACTCAACACGGTATGAAACGCGCACTTTCGTATCACCTCGATACGCTTGCGCTGAAAAAGCAAAAAGGCTGGGATGGTAAGTGGCGTGTTGTTATTTTTGACGTCCCTGAGCGCTATCGAAAGCTACGTAATGCTTTTCGGCAACGACTGCGTCAATTAAACTTGTATCCATTACAAGAAAGTGTATACGTTTCACCGTATCCCTGTTTCGATGAAGTTGAGTTTTTACGTGAATTGTTTGGTGTTTCCGTTAGTGTGCGGTATTTAGTTGCGGAAAAGATAGAAGAAGACTCAGCGATAAAAACGCACTTTAATCTTCCATTTAGATAACCTACAAAGTTAGACGGCCGTCTCAATTTGTAGGTTAAAATTTTATAGTGGCAGGAGCTTGACGCTGGTTCGGATAGATTGATCAGAATGTTTCTCCGATCCCCGCGATGAAAATATCTATACCGTTTTTCGGGTTCCGGAATATAAGCTCGTCAATAGGAGTTCCGTCTTTAGCCGACGAATCATGATAGAGTTTTGCAGATACAGTAGATCCGCCGGGACTTTGTATCAGGATTGTTTCGATATTTTCTGGTACAAGTGCCGGACGGGGAATATCCTTTTGGCACGTAATGACCACAGATTGAGTAGTATCCTCGGTGTTTGTCAAAATCGCACTGGCAGTCGTGTTTCCCATCATCGTCAGCGAGGCGGGGTAATCAAGCGTAAATCCGCACAAGGGATTGGTATACGATATCGGGACGTGTGTGGGTATCGGAGTTGGGCTTGGCGGGGCTATGGGAGACTGTCTGGATGTCAATTGCCGGCCAACATTTACCCCGACCACAAGCGCCGCAAAAACAGCAAGGAATGTGACAAAGAGGTACGTATTGCGATGCATACGCGAGCTTAATCTAACTTGGTTGTTTCTTTATGTTCTGTGTGCTTCCGGCAATGACGGCAATACTTTTTAAGCACCAGCTTTTCAGGAGTATTGAGCTTATTTCTTTTTGTAATATAATTTTGGGATTTACACACCGTGCAGACAAGCGCCAGCATTTCCCGTTGTTCCTTTTTTGCCATACCGCGATTATACCGCAGATTCGTCAGTCAGCCAAGGGGGTTTCTCGCAAAAGGTGATTTGTCAGTATCGTGTTAACGATGGTTTGGGCAAACAGCTCGCGTCCTGGCTTCAGAATAATGAATGTGATCACCGTTATTGATATATCGAAGTTTACCGTTTTTAACGAAATCGAGACTCGGATGATATACGTCAGCTAAAGGAAGGTGTTGACTACGGGCGAATTTTACAGTGCTATCTAAATATTTTTTTATGGTACTTGTCCGTTCAATTTTTTCTATCACATTGAATGAAACCCCCGGTGCGCCATTACCGAATACGAAGCTGTTGGGGGCGATAGTTGCAGCTATAATGATTTTGGTCCCGGGAAGATTCGCATTGATAATGTCGACGATTTTGGAAAGAGCCAGCCAATGGGTATTTATAGCACCGTCAGAAGAATTATTTTCGTTATATCCAAATGACTCTACGACTACGACATCGGGATTTTGTGAAATTAAAGGTGGATAAGTTATACCTAAATAGGTATAAAAAATTTGTGAGTCGTTCAATTCCGTAATCGATATTCGTTGATCCCACGCCATAGTTAAGAATGAAAAATGATGTTTTGGGAAATCGTTTTATCAGATTTCGATATACATTTGGTACACCCGGCCCGAGAGTATCGATCATCGAATCACCCAAGAGGGCGATTGTATACTCCCGTTTTTCCGTATGGAATTGTGTCGGTGTGGGTTTAGGTGTAGGAGTGGCGGTTGCTGTGGGGGTTTTCTTGGGTTCAAGAAGCGAACCGAACGTAACCTTTGGGAGGGAAAAATAGGTTGTAGTGGCAACACGATCTTCGGATATCGGTGATATGACTGCGGTCGTGGCAAGAATCGTTGAGAAGAGAATCGGTAACAAGATCATACATATACTATATCACTGAGCCCGGGGGGGGAATTGGACCCCCGACCTAGTTCTTACCAAGAACTCGCTCTACCACTGAGCCACCCGGGCATACAGGTCATTTTATCATGTTTATTATCTTGTGCGAGGCAGTTTATTGGACAAAACTGAGCGCTGTAAGTTTAATTTCAGGTACATCGAGTATAATATGATTATGAAAAATATTCTTGTTACCGGTGCATTTGGATTAGTCGGCTCAGATCTCGTTCCTGTTCTTCAGAAAAAATTCGGCGTGCGCATGTTTTTGCGCTCGGCAATAAAACAATCCCCAAAGGATTATAAAGGACAACTCGTGCGAGGTGATGTCCGGCAAAAAGATACATTGGAAAAAATTATTACATCCAAAAAAATTACGGACGTATATCATCTTGGCGGATTATTATCCGTCGGCGGCGAGAAAAATCCTGATCTTGCATGGGATATTAATATCAACGGACTCCGGAATATGTCTGGATCTGGCACGCGATTACAAATTCAAGAGTTTTTTGGCCGAGTTCCATTGCTGCATTCGGTCCGACAACTCCGAAGAAAATGACCCCGCAGCATACGGTTCTTGAACCGACGACAATATACGGGGCAACAAAAGTTACCGGAGAACTTACTTTGCCAGTATTATTTTCTCCGGTGGGGGGTTGATGTACGCAGCGTCCGGTATCCGGGACTCACCGGCTATAAAGCGCCGCCGGGAGACGGGACGACCGAATATTCCGTGCATATTTTTTACGGACTTACTCAGGGAAAACAAATACAGCGTGTTTCTGAAATCGGATGCCAGGCTTCCCATGATGTATATAGATGATGCCATCCGCGGAACCGTTGCGCTTATGGAGGCACCGGCAAAAAAAATCTACCGTCCGGACGAGTTACAATTTTGCCGCAATAAACTTTACACCGAGGGAGTTGGTTGACTGAAATTAAAAGAATTATATCCGAAATTTGTGCTACGTATGACCCGGACCCCGTTAAACAGAGGATCGCCGAAAGCTGGCCGCAGTCGATTGACGACAGTAGCGGCCCGCCGGGACTGGAAATGGAAACCGGAGTTTACGCTGCCAAAAATGACCGGAAACGATGATACGCGGTTTGAAACAAAAACTTGGAGTGCTATAATGCATTGCATATGATCGACCCTTTAAAACCTTATTACGACACGATCGCCGACATGAAGGCAAAAGGTTTATATACAAATCTTCGCGTTGTCGAATCTCCTCAAGGCCTTGGCTTACTGTAAACGGAAAAAAGGTTCTCAATTTTTGTTCAAATAATTATCTTGGATTTGCGTCGGACAAGCGACTTGTAGACGCTGCGATCCGCGCGATTAAGGATTACGGAGTCGGACCGGGAGCCGTGCGACCTATTTCCGGAAATCTAAAACTCCACATGATGGCAGAGGTGCTCTGGCGAGTTTTAAACATGCGGAGGCTGCATTTTTGCTTCCCGGCGGATTTATCGCCAACATCGTCGCTATCCAAACGGTCATGGGGAAAGAAGATATCGTTATTTCAGACGAACTGAACCACGCATCAATTATAGATGCGATTAAACTTGCCCAGATTAAAAATAAATTCATCTTTAAGCATAGCGACATGGCGGATCTGGAGAGAGTACTTAAGCATAGCCAAGGCTGGCACTCGCAAAAACTGCAAAGACCGAAGCATTCAGGGAAAGTTCCCAAACCCAATTATTATGATTACGACGGATGGGGTATTTTCTATGGACGGCGATATCGCAAAGCTTCCGGCTATCGTGAAGCTTGCCAAAAAATACGGAGCGATCACGATGGTTGATGACGCGCACGGCGAAGGAGTGTTGGGCGGAGGGCGGGGAATCGTCCATCACTTTAATTTACACGGAAAAGTCGATATCGAGGTGGGTACACTTTCCAAAGCATTCGGGTGTTTAGGGGGAGTGATTACCGGGAAAAAAGAACTAATTGAATATTATAAACAGAAGGGACGGCCATTTTTGTTTTCAACCGGTCTCACGGTCGGCGATACAGCGGCGGTGATCGAAGCTGTGAACGTGCTTACAAAATCAGGAGCAGTTGTCAAAAAGCTGTGGGAAAATGCGTCTTACCTTAAAAAGGGTTTTCAGCGGGCAGGTTTTGATATCGGTCAAAGTCAGACCCCGATAATACCGGTCATGCTTGGTGATGAAAATCTTGCGAAGAATTTTTCTGCGAAATTATTTTCATATAATGTTTTTGCGACCTCGATTCGTTATCCGATGGTTGCTTTAGGGAAAGCCCGTATCCGGGTTATGCCAAGCGCATCCCACACGTAAGAAAGACCTCGACACAGGTCTTGCAGCTTTCCAAAAGGTAGGGAAAGAACTCGGCGTGCTACGATAAGATTTATGCGGAATATCTGGATCGGTATATCCATAGGAATACTTCTTTCAATAGGTGAATTTTAT
>CAVTJU010000013.1:0-556761 GCA_963735155.1 uncultured Fibrobacteraceae bacterium
CAACCGATAGGGGTAGAAAAGATCGGTTTCCCGATCTCTCCTCCCTCCGAACTGTACAGGCAGATTTCCCGCATACAGCTCTCCAGTCGATGGTTTTACCTGTGACAGGGCTGACAGGCAGATTTACGTGCTTTAGCCAAGCAGAAAAGCCCATGATCTGCAAAGAAGGCATTTGGCCAGCGTATATGGTTCTCCCCAGCCCATGCTCCGTGTTTCATCTTCAGTTGTTTCCGAAGTACACTTCGTAGACGCATGCGAATCCATTTATCCAAAGGTGTAAATGAGCATGGACGACTGTGTTTGAAATATTCAAACCATCCCCATAGCGTTTTGTTTACATCATGGATTATTAAATTCAAACTATCACCACGGCTACGTTTGGTCTTGCTGCGTATGGTGTCTTTAAGTTTCCTTATGCTTTTATCGCCTACAATACAGATATTGTTTACAAAGCGATATCCAAGAAAATTAAATCCATCCGTCACAGCATTGACAATGCATGTCTTCGTTGGATGAAGAGTTAGAGCCATTGTACTTGTCCAGTCACTTAGTATTTGAAGAGCTTTGTTCGCTTCTTCCTGACTGCGACAAAGAAGTACCAGATCATCTGCATATCGTACCATCTCTATTCCCTTTTCAGCCATTAAATGATCAAGTGGGTTTAGATATATGTTGCTAAGGAGGGGGCTTATAACGGCACCCTGAGGAGAACCCTCTTCTGGTACCCATTCTTTCATCTCTTGAAACACTTTCTGTTTAAGAAATTTCTCAATGAGAGTTAGAACTTTCCCGTCGCTGATCTTTTCCTTGACGAGGTCAAGTAGTTTATCATGAGGGATAGTATCGAAATAGCTTTTCAAATCCGCATCAACAACATAATGATATCCTTGCTTGAGTAATGCAACCACCCTTCGCAATGCATCTTTACATCCTCGTTTGGGACGGAAGCCATAACTATGTTCGGCAAAGTCCTTCTCGAAGATCGGTTCTATTACATTGCGTAATGCTGTCTGTACTACTCGATCTCGTACGGTCGGGATACCTAACGGACGATATTCATTCTTCTTTCCTGACTTAGGAATTAGTTTACGACGTATCATCTGTGGCTGGTATGTTCCATCTCCTATCTGTTTGTGCAGCTTTTGGAGATTCGAATCAAGCTGCTTGCCAAATGATTCTATGGTTACGTGATCGACTCCGGGTGCTCCTTGATTTTTGCGTACTTTCTCGTATGATACTTGTAGATTAATCATTGGGCTTACTTTATCAATCAGACTAAACCATGTACCTCCTTTCACTCCTTTATCAAGAGCCGCCAACATACGGTCTGTCCAGACACACGGTTCTGCTCCATACTTGCGTATCTCGCATTCTCCTGCTTGTTTAGTCCCGAAGGACACTAACGCTGGTGTTGTTTCCATGTCTCTTTACTCCGTATCCATCTTCCTACAACCCTTTGCTCTGCTGGCATTACCCAGCTTCGTCGCTCGTATGGCTGTTCTGACTCCTGTATACCTGGTTCTTCGGGTGCATTGACCATGAACGCCAGTCTTGACATATACAGGTATCCCCACTTCACGCATACAACCTTCTTAACCATTCCATCTCCAACCACCTTCCTGTCTTCGTTATCGCTTTAACACGCTACCCCTCAGCGTTAACGAACAAATCTACATTAGATATTTGGACTTCGCACAGTCACGGCAGGCTCGTCGATCAGGCTGGCCGAATCGAGTTCAACCTTGCGGCTTATGGACTGGTCATTCATCTTCTGTTGCTCCCCACCTCACCTCACGGTGACGCAGTTACAGTTGATTACGGGCCGGAGAGCGTATGCCCGAAGAGGACTTGCACCTCTTTGATTGTATGCGCTTGTGAGCGCACCGTGCCACGGTCCCCCGGACCGTGCCTTTATACAAAATCTACAAACAGTAAATCTACATTATTAAAGAAAATATTTGTGTGAAGCTGCATTACAATTGAATAAAAAACATGGTCGTGGGCGACCATGGCACACTCTGGCATACTAATTTAGTTTACATTTTCCAATTTGGGCAGAGTATTTACGGGTTACTGTATCTTGCAAGGCGCACCCGCGCGAATCTTCGAAGCTTTACTGCTGGCATGGTGGTCTGGCGTATTTAGTGGCCAGTGTCTGCCCTTGTGCTCCTATTGCCCGCGCACTCTTTTTCCCCCACCACTCTTAATTCACCTCTTTTTTTTTAAATCTAATTCTATAAATCTGATGAATTTTCCCATGAAACATTGATTCCTTTTCCAATATTAATCCATTCTTCTCAGCTACTCGTATGGATTGTTTATTGTCTTTAAGAATAAGACTTATAACTGAGGATAATCCTAATATATTCGTTGCATAGTTTATACAACCTTTTGCTGCTTCAGTACCATATCCGTTACCCCAGAACTCATCATTAATTCTGTATCCGACTTCAATTTCATCTTTATTGTCAACGCTTTGCTTAAGCAATCCGCATATTCCAAGGAATCTCATATCATTTTTTCTTATTACTGCCCAAAAGGATACGCCATCTTGATTCTGCCTTTTCTGGATTTTATTTAGAAATTCTTGGGATTCTTGTTTGTTCAAGGTATTAGGGAAAAATTTATGTACTTTAGCATTTGATAATAATTCCGCTAAATCTTCAAATCTTTCCTGTTCAATTGTTTCAAGAATTAATCGCTCAGTTTCCAGTATTTTCATTCTCTTATCTCTTTAAATATTCTGATCATTTTTATTGCTTTTAGTTTTTCTGATTTTCTTACTGTTTCTCATTATTTTTATTCAATTAATTCGATCTCCGATTTTCTTGCTCCTAGTTCCGTGGCGGGTCCTATTTCTTTTTCTGCGCGCGTCTGATTTCCCTTTCCGCACAAGGGTGGATATGGCCACCATTACCATTTATCAAAATAATTAACAAAAGATAACATTGTCAATTTTTCTATTAAAAGTATTATATGTTGTGAAAAAATACAGGTCAACTTTACCGGAACGAATAGTACAAAACCATGATGAATTTAGAAACTCCATTATCATTGAAGAAAAAAAATTCGAAAAGTCATTTACACTGAAATTCTGACACACCCTTTTTGAAAGACTGATCCTGTTCCAGCTAGTACTGAACTTGTTCCCGCATATACTGAATCTTTTCCCGAGCATACTGAAATCGTTCCAGCTTATAACTGGAATAGTTCCCGAGCATACTGATGTTATTCCCGAGCATACTGATGTTATTCCCGAAAGGCCTGAAGTTATTCCCGCACCATCAAAAATCATCGTACAGACCTGAAATCAGTTTGAAAATGCTCTTTCAAGCCATTTTTTTATTCTGTATAACCAAAATTTAGCTCTGCACAATGTTAACGAGCTCTGCACAGAGAATTCAGGGCTGCACGCTACTTTCGAAGTTAGTGATTGAGAAATGAGCCAACGTAGGAATATCTGCTATATCTGATTATTTCAAAGAGGAAACAAGGTGATTCGGGTATCAGTGTATCCATAAAAGTAAAAACAGAGTCCGTCCCTTATGCTATAACCTCCGACGATTGTTGTACCTTGTACTCGAGGAGAAGCATTCCGCTGGGATAGGCGCGGTGCCCGACGAGTGTTAAACGACGACGTAGACCATGCGGGGAAAGTAGCTGCACTCCACCACCCAGAAGGATCGGTATTATCGCCGGTTCGACCGTATCAACCAAATTCCAAGCCAGAAGCTGTGAGAAGAGATCCCCTCCGCCATAGAGCCAAATATCTCGACCCGGTTGTGCTCGAAGCTCTCGCACACGGCGATCAAGCCCCGCGCTTACGACCTCGACGCCAGGATGATCTTCCTGCCGAAGCGACCGCGAGGCAACTATTACGTGCTTTCCGCGAAAGCACTCACCTGTTGCACGTACGATCTCGTACGTACGCCGACCCATCAACAATATGTCAAACTGCGTATAGAGGGCCTCAAAGTCAAACGAGGGCTCTGGAGTAATCCAGTCAAACTCATCGTTCGGTCCCGCGATGTACCCATCCAGACTACATGCTACCTGATACCGCACACGCCTCATTCTTTTCCTCCACTACTTCTGTTTGTTTTATCATTGAAACCCAAATTAATCCCTGCTAAACACTATATTTTTCCGCTTTATTTAAAGTATCAAAAAGTGACGGACTATCTTTTTCCTTAAAAGTACATCCTTGTAAAAGTTATCATTTCAATAGATCGGACCTACACTTCATAAAGAAGTCTACTTTCTTAACAGAACATTAGACAAAGTAAATATCTGTGATTTCTCATCCTCCATAAAAGTAAAAAGATAGTGCGTCCCCTTTAAGTGACGGACTATCTTTTTGCTGAAAAGTACATCTTTTAAAACTTTCTATTTCAATAGAACGGGCCCACACTTCATAGAAAATTCACTTTTTTAAAAGAACTTTGAACAACGTAGAAATATCTGCTATTTCTGAATTTCATAGAAGAAGTTAAGGAATTCGTGTATCAATGTATCCATAAAAGTAAAAACATAGTACGTCCCTTTTTTACGCAGTTTTCTAAAAAGTAACTGATAATTAATGAATATCGAATATCGAATATCGAATATCGAATATCGAATGTCGAATGATGAATATCAAAGTTTGTGAACGAACAGGAGGTATACTGATTGCTCTATGGTTATGCAATAACTCATTTAGGAGGTTCTTGCACTTATGGACACCAAACCACATTATTACTACGAAATTCCACCGCTTCCCCAACTGCAAACTATCCATTCTAATATTTGTATTTACGGCGCGACAGTAGCAGGTGTCTGTGCTGCTGTGCAAGCTGCACGGATGAACTACAAAGTGACTATTTTAGCTTTCGACAAACATATCGGTGGAATGACAAGTTCAGGGCTTGGTGCCACCGATGTTGGTAATAAGCATGTTATTGGCGGTTTAGCCAGAAAATTCTATACAGAAGTAGGTGCCTGGTACGGTCTTAATACCGAACAGTGGTTTTTTGAGCCGCATGTAGCTCAAAAAATTCTCAATAACTGGCTCCAGAATGAGAATATTTCTCTTTATACTGAATGCAGGCTCAAAGGTATTGAAAAAAAAGATAATCGCATTATTTCTATATATGTCGAAAAGAATATCGTTTTTAATGCATCAGTGTTTATCGATGCAACCTATGAAGGCGACCTGATGGCAAAATCAGGCGTGAGTTATACAATTGGCAGAGATGGCAACAAAGCCTACGATGAGCTCTTCAATGGCATCCAATATTCATCGCACCATAATTTTAAGATGTTTGTTGATCCATACCAAAAGTCCGGTGATCCATCCAGCGGTCTTCTCCCTAATATCAGTACAGCGACAATCGGAACGCAGGGTCAGGCAGACACTCTGATTCAGGCATATAACTTTCGTTTGTGTCTTAGCAGCAATCAAAAAGATAAGGCTCCTTTCAGTAAACCTGATAACTATGATCCTAATAATTATGAAATACTGAACAGATATATACAGGCCGGGATTTTTGATCTGTTCGGGCTTACAAGGGTTTTACCAAATAATAAGGCGGATCACAATAACTGGGGAGCGTTCAATTCAGATTTCATAGGCGGAAACTACGATTGGCCTGATGGTGATTACAAAACACGTGAGGAAATTTTCCAGAATCATCTTAATTACCAGATGGGCATTTTTTACTTTTGCGCCAACGATCCTCAGGTTCCATCGACGCTTCGTCAAATGAGCAGTTATTGGGGACTGGCTTCAGATGAGTTTATCGATACGGGCAACTGGCCTTTCCAGCTTTATATCAGAGAAGCCAGACGAATGATCAGCGATTACGTGCTTACCGAGCACGATGCTGTGGGTAAGACTTCTCCGGAAGATTCTATTGCGATGGGATCGTACCGTATGGATTCACATAACTGCAAACGAGTTGCTCACGCGGGCAGAGTAATTAATGAAGGAGACATTGAGGTTTCGCCACTTTCGCCTTTCCCTATTCCCTATCGGATTATAGTTCCAAAACGTTCTCAGTGTTGTAATCTTCTGGTTCCCGTTTGTTTATCAGCTTCACATGTTGCTTATGGCGCGATAAGAATGGAACCGGTATTTATGATGTTGGGTCAGTCAGCCGGTGTAGCCGCATCTCTTGCTCTCAGCAAAAATGCTGTTGTACAGGATATTTCTTACAGTGATTTAGAAAAAAAATTACACGAAGAGAATCAGATTACCTTTGAGGCTCCTGAGAAAAAGAAGTACAGGACAAGTTCAGAATCTACTGCGATTGATCCGAAGAATGCTTTGAAGATTGAGTTTTGATGGGTGTTTCATCCGTTCGGAATATCTCTCACGGAGAACTCTAAGGCCAAAGTTTAAGATAAATTCATCATTTGCATTTTTCTTTACTTTGTGCTCTTTGTGCACTCGGTGAGAGACTCTGTCCTACTGACCTGAATATCTCACACTGAGAATTCTAAGACCACAGAGTTTATATCAGGCGAAGTTTAGATTTTCTTCTTTTGTTAAAACATTTGTGGTGAACGCTCAACGGACGAAGCGCAAAAATCGATTGATAAATTACTTTCGCCTAAATTTCTTGGCGCAAATGCTTCTTGTGAAATAGCCTGAATAAAAGGCATATTGCTCATGGTTTGGTTATCTATATGTTTTTGTGCCATGCATCTTTAATTATTGGAAAACGGGGTTTTCTTAGTTTTATTGATCACGTTCTGAAAAAGAACTTTCCACTTTTCCTCATGATATTCCGAATTAGGCGATTGTCTCTTCGTTACCATTTCCTTTCTTAACGCTTTCCCGGTATACTTTATATAGAAATATTCTTCTTCTATTCTGCACGAGTCAGTATTATCATCGTGGCAAAAACTGTATGAGACTAAATTCCCAATTGGATCGTAATCAAAACGATAATTATACACTGAATTACCAGCAATAGCAATTTCGGTTTCAATACGTCCCAGTGAATCATATCCCATAAATGCCTCAGCTTGAAGAGTACTATCTGAATTATAAATCCTATAGCATGTAATACCGTATTTATTGTATTCATAAGTACGATATTCATCAATTTTACCTTCTTCGTAGAATTGAGTTACTTTCGAAATGCTATCATTTGGATAATATTCCCATATGCACCAATATGTTGCAGTTGAATCCAGTCTGTAATTAGTAAATTTCTCTTTCAGTCCCTGTGAATTAAATGTGTAAAGACTGAAGCCAGTCAGTTTAGAATCCTTATCATAGTAATGTTTCGAGATTAGTCGATCCTTGTCATCATAGCTATAGATAGTAAAGATCCTTGTTTCAATCGTATCATCAGGCCAAAAAGAATCAGGCTTATTTATACTGATTTCTTTATAAAGTAAACCTCTTGGATTATATTCATATTGATAGTGCCAGTTGATTGTTGAATCATAATCATAATAGATGTATTCGATATTTTGGCCCTTGTCATTATATTTATAATCAGTAGTTCCTGCGTAGTCTCCATTTGAATCATATCTAATTTCATAATCCAACAGATAAGTACCAATTTCGACATTTTGTATATTATCACTTGTTTTTGTGGGATTTTCGTTGCATGACAGCATCAGAATTAATCCAATTATTAATAGACATTTGATTTTCATACACTTTCCTTTGTTTTTGTTATCCCGCTATACAATCCGATTCTTGTACCACCATGGACAAAACATATTGTGCTTGTATTTTCAGTTTTTTAATTGTTAAGTAGTATTACAAGTATTACCATCATTTCCAAGCAACAATTAATAAACATAGTTAAAAATTCCGGTGAAAAAAGATGCTTCGGTGCTGAAAGTCCCTAATTCACTAAGAGTATGAATTGGCTTTGTTCAATCTCGAAAATTAATTCGGGACTTTCAGCAAATCATTCGGTAGTAAAGGTATTTTGGAGTATAGTAAATACAGGACAAAAAAATAGTCGATAGACAAATAGTCAATCCTTTACCAACCTGACTGACAAACCGAAACTCTTACTGAGGCAGCTCCTTTCAAGTTTTTCGAGGTCGTGGCCGAGGCAACGTCCCCTGTCCTCTGTAGTGCACCACCAGTAACTATTGCTACTCTGACTGGAGAAATAACCATTATCGCGACGAAATCCCCCCGGAAAGGCCGAAAAACCGCTTCCGTTATTTATTGCCAAATCGCAGCCTATTGTTCCAGTGAGTGAATATGTTAACCAATCAGACTTTGCTGCCAATGCTTTTGCGATCTTGTAGCCCGTAGTTGTTCCATCCCAATTGTAGCCTTTAGCAATCAGATAATTCTCCAAGGTATCCCACTCTACATCAGTTGGAACATGCCAACCTGTCGGAGCAATTTTTCTGGCATTTGCAGGATTTACAACGTGCCAATTATAAAGAGCGCCGTACCTCTTAATGCTATCTGAATTAGTCGTGTTATTGTAGAAGCAATATTTTGGCGTGGTGGGGCTATCCCAGGTTGTCTTTAATGTATCCAGTGGAATGACAGTACTGTCGTTGTATTTCGTCACCCTTAAATTTTCTGCCATCCATACCTGATTCCCAATTCTCACACTCTGGTACACATTTCCATCGACATCGATCACATTGCCAGCATTCGCTATCATCTTGATAACTACTCCACTGGTATCAGAGTTCCCGATAACACAGCGGTAATTCAAATTTTCATCTTTTGTAGCTGTAATAAAATCGCTTATTTTAGCCACTGCCTTCGCCTGTTTCGATAGAGATTTTGAAGATGATCCTTGAGCCATTGCCCAATTTTCGTATGATACACCGTAATTCGCATTCTCTTTCAGCACAAGCTCACTATCTCCGGCTTTCACCTTGTACAAATAAATCCCCGTACCTCGCTGCGGCAGTGCTATGTTCTGGCTGCCTGCATTAAGAGTCTTGCGAACGGTAAAAACCGATTTACCGCTAATATCAAATACTGCTATTTCTACGGTTGCTTTTTTCGCTATCGTCACGTTTACCATATTACCGGAGATTCTTGCAGACATACCTTTTGGTAGAAGTTTGCCATTACCTGGAAGAATGCCCATGTCTCCAACAACAAGTGTAAAACTCCCGTCCGCCCCCGCTATTGCCATTTGCCCGCCTTTTTCAAGCTTCACAACAGCGCCGGCTATTGGTGTAACTCCGCTTGTGTCCGTTACTTTTCCGCTGATATTCGCCATACAGAGCGAAACACCGATCAACCCTATCAGTGATGCTTTGACAAGAATCAAAAGAACCTCCGCTTTGTTAAATATTTTAGAAAAACAGATCTCTTCATCTTCATAATTTATTCTGTATTCTTTCTTCACGCGCTACTCTTTTCTTTTGTCTTCAAAGGGGTAGCACTGCCACCAATTCTTAGTATTCCATCAACAGTATTCGATAAAGCCTCAGTAAAACCATACACCCAGATAACGTTGCAAATAGAATATAGTTGAATGAAGCTAATTGCTATTGCTATACCCACTCCTATATTGTTTAGTATCAGAAGTTTACCTCTGAATTACAACTAATATAATAGAAGTAAATTGCAGGCCAAATTGATTTATGTACATTTTTGAGTAAATTACTTTTTGAAGAGAGAATAGTTATTCCCATAGTACCTCTTGAAAAGCCGGTTCTGGGCGTTGCATTTCCAAGGTGTTATTCTGTATCACTTTTACAAATTATTATGAATTTAAATGTCATTACCATTTGTCTTGGAATTGTATACATGTGGTAAGAATGGTTTATACAAAGTGAACAATTTAATTTCCCGCTATCGGGGCCTTCAGCCCCCATCCCCGACCTACTTTTTTCCGGCAACAAAAGTAGGCACCCGTAGGCCATGGATGGCCAGAGAGCACCATACTGGCTTTTCTATTCGTACTTTCTCCCGCGGAGTGGCCAAACTCGACCTGCCCTCCGCACGAAGCGTGCTTCGGAAGGCGGGGGACTCGATGGCCACGGAAATAAGGTACTCATCGCCAGTAATCGGGGCGACTCCCAATCGCAAACAGTATCTAACGGGGCTAACTTTCGTTCGCCCCTGACAAACTTTTTTTTTGACTTACCGACAAGGTAATTTAAATGCATTCAGCAGCTCTATTTGGGATGTTCTCGTCCTCATCTTGCATGTTTAAGTAACGGACTATCTTTTTGCTGAAAAGCACATCCTTTTAGAACCTTCTATTTATCTTGAATCCGGGCCCACACTTCATAGGGAATCCACTTTCGTAAAAGGACATTGAACAACTTAGGAATATCTGCTATATCTGATTATTCCAAAGTGGGAATGAAGAGATTCGTGTATCAGTGTATCCATAAAAGTAAAAACATAGTACGTCCCTTTTAAGTGACATTTTGGTGACTGACTATCTTTTTGCTGAAAAAAAGCATCCTTTAGAACCTTCTGTTTATTAATAGATCGAGCTCACACTTCACAAAAAAGCCTCTTTCTTAACGGGATATTGAACAATGTAGGATATCTGCTATATCTGATTAAAAGAAAAATTGAAGCGATTCGTGTATCAGCTGATCCATAAAAGTAAAAACATAGTACGTCCCTTTTAAGTGACATTTTGGTGACGGACTATCTTTTTGCTGAAAAAAAGCATCCTTTTAGAACCTTCTGTTTATTAATAGATCGAGCTCACACTTCACAAAAAAGCCTCTTTCTTAACAGAACATTGAACAATGTAGAAATATCTGTTATATCTGATTAAAAGAAAAAGTGAAGGGACTCGTGTATCAGCGAATCCATAAAAGTAAAAACATAGTACGTCCCTTTTTTTATTATAAATTGAAAAGTGTCTGCTTTATTCTTTATACCCCAAAACGGGTTGGCTTCCTATAGCGCAGGGTTTCGTGCCCGTACGTAAATTTTCAGGATGGACAGAATACTAGTAATGTATTAAGCCATGGTCCAGGGGGACCATGGCACACAGTGCTTTTTGATTGTCCACATGGCCTGAGCATAACGCACGAAAAATTGGCAACATATTTCGCATACAACTTTCCTTCTCCACGCAGAACCCTCAGCAGGTAAATAGAACCGGAAAATCCGCGCTTCGGATAAAAATTTGCCATGGGAATAGGTCGGATCAACCATTTTAAATGGTTTAGTACATCGTTGAGATATTCACGATAGTCGAAATAGTCGTAGATGATCTGTTTGACTTCCACAAAAATGCCACAACCATAATCGAGAGGAGCAATGAGATAAGAGATACATATTCAATTTATTTTGGAAACAGATTAGAAGCAATTATATTTTATCTTGATTATAATACGATGAGATAGCTGTTGAAGAAGGAGATAGCATGTTAAAGAATTGGTATTCAATCCATCAAATCCGTATGGTTTTTCATAACTATATGGGACATACCCGAGGAAAACTGCCCACTCCATGGCTGTTTCGAATTTTGCACCGCCTGATGCTTGCAGGCAATGTTTTCGGTCAAAACATCACTATCAACGGTGCCGGTGCTGGCAGGACCTTCGATGGCGTCGGCGGGGTAAGTGGAGGTGGAGCCACTTCCGTCCTGCTGTTGTCCTATCCTGAACCGCAACGGAGCCAGATACTCGACTTTCTTTTCAAACCTAATTTCGGCGCATCGATCCAGACTAGTTTTTGTGAAATCCCCGGCGACAACAATTCAACGCAGGGAAGCGAACCCAGCCATATGCATACCGCCAGCGATGAAAATTATTCCAGAGGATATGAATGGTTTATCATGAAAGAGGCATACAAACGAAATCCTGCAATGACCTTTGATGGCGTTGCATGGGGCTGTCCCGGGTGGGTGGGAAACGGTAATTTCTGGTCCACTGACATGCAGGATTATTATATCAAATGGATTAAGGGACTCAAAAACACCTATGGTATCACTATGGATGCGATAGGCTGCAGAAATGAATCCGGCAGCAACACCAGCTGGTTGATACAGTTTCGTCGGGCGCTCAATGCAGCCGGACTTTCGGGAGTCAGGGTTCATGGCATGGATGATTGGAACGGCGTTCAAGCTAAATGGGGAACCGCCGACCTGTTGGCGAGCGATACGGCCCTGAGAACCGCAATCGATGTGCTGAGCGCACATACAACCGCCAACACATCGTGGTCTGAGACAAAGGTTGATGCTACGGCAAACGCAATAAATTCCGGGAAGCCGCTCTGGGATACCGAAGAGCATTTCATGAACCAGAACAGCGGATATAATCAGGCCACTGCAGTGGTCAATGCCTTCAATTCGAATTACATCAGGAGCCGCGTTACCAAAACGATATTCTGGTATTTGATCTGCAGCACCTATCCCCTTGAGCCGTGGAATGATTACGGGATCATGCTGGCACAGGAGCCGTGGAGCGGAAACTATCTGGTCAAGCCGGGGTTGTGGGGTTATGCTCATTACAATCAATTCGTCAAAGTCGGCTGGAAGTTTATCGATGATGCATGCGGGAATCTGACTGGCGGCGGAACCTATGTTACTCTGAAATCCCCCGACAATACCGATTTCAGCATCATTATTGAAACAAAAGGCGCAGGTGCAAGCAACTCCGAGCTTTACTATTTCCGGTGGATTACCAACGAATAAAACACTCTGTGTGTGGCGTTCCACCAGCAGCGAGCAATTTGTCCGTCAAGCGGATATCACTCCCGCAGGCGGTTCTTTTTCCCTGGCCGTGCAGGGTGATGCGATCTATTCCATTTCCACGACCACTGGTCAGCAGAAAGGGTCTTTTGACAATATTCCGGTTTCACAAAAGTTTCCCCTGCCCTATTACGAAAATTATGACCATTATGCCAATGCGAGCAATTTCGGTTATTTGCCCTATAATCACGCTGATATCTGCGGCGTATTTGAGCTGGCCGATCGACCCGATGGAAGCGGCAGGTGTTTGCGACAGGTATTGCAGCAAAAAGCTCAGAGTTGGGCTCCGGAGTGGAGTCCCTATACAATAATAGGCGATCGAAACTGGACCGATTATGAAGTAAGCGCTGATATTCATTTTGACAATGATGGATGGGCGGGAGTTATGGGGCGCATCAACAATGTCGGGACCGGTTACGGGTGCAATCCGAACGGCTATTATCTTAAGCTAAGTTCGGATGGCACATGGGCATTGTATTATGCAAATGGATCGTCCGAGGCAGGGACTTCTTTAGCCAACGGCACTGTAGCACTTTCAGGTCAATGGCATAAAGTAAAACTCCAGTTGAGCGGCTCAACAATTACGGGATTTATAGACAACAATCAGGTGTGCAGTGTCACAAATACAAGCGCCGTCAGCGGCATGGCGGGTCTTTGCACGGGTAATTACAGCACCGGGCGAAACTCGGCAATGTTTGACAATCTGGTACTCAATACGGTGAACGGTGCCATGCCGCAGCCCACAGTTTTTTCTCAAGACCAGACGCCTCCTTATCCTTCGAACTCAAGCCGGATCGCAAAAACGATGATCAAGACCCAAACCAAACCCACGAGGATACGATGTACAACAATCGGCTCTCAATGCATCAGCGTTCCGAAAGATTTTATGGGAAAAAAAGTTGCCGCCTCGGTCTATGATTTAAAAGGCGCGTTGGTGCAAAAAGCTGCGACACGAAACGGAATAGTGCATCTCGATAATTATCATCGCAAGGCAAATGAGGTATTCATTATAGAATTTAAACAGGCTGGATTAGAATAAGTCATGCTGCTGCATTCTTCTACTCCTGCCAATTTACCGAAAGTGAGGTTACAAATGAGAAAGCAATTGACTTTTCTCAGTATTCTGATGACAGTCTCTTTTCTGTCGTCTTCTGTTCCGGCTCAGACCGGCTATGAATGGAAAAGCGTTGTAGTAGGTGGAGGCGGTTTTGTTGACGGCTTTGTCTTTCATCCCAAAGTAAAAGGTCTTATGTACACAAGAACCGATATGGGTGGTGCTTATCGTTGGAATCCGGCTTCAACTTCGTGGATACCGCTTACAGACTGGATCGGATCTGTTTCAGACAACTACGGTATCCTTGCGATCGCTCTGGATCCCAATGATGCAAGCAAAGTGTATCTGCTTTCGGGCAAGTACTCAAACAGCTGGACCAGCGAATGGGGATATGTACTCTGTTCAAGTGATACCGGTAAGACATTTACAAAGACTCAGCTCAAAGTGAAAAACGGCGGAAACCTGGATGGCCGCGGCTGCGGAGAGCGTCTGGCAGTGGATCCTAATCTGGGAAGTGTTCTTTTTCTGGCAGGTTCAGGATGGGATCTCAGTAAAGATGGAACATTTCAGGCTCGTTATAAAGGTTCTCTCTGGAAATCTACTGACGGCGGGAAGTCTTTCGATTCTCTGACAACCGGACCTAAGGGAAATGGTCTGTTCGTAATGTTTGATCCTTCAAGCGGTACCAAAGGAAACGCTACACAAACGATATATGCCGGTTATGACAGCTCAAATGCTGGAGCAGCCGCTCTGTGGCGCAGTAAAGATGGTGGAGCAACATGGGATATGGTTTCAGGTCAGCCGACCGGACTCATTCCCACCAGCGGAAGTATCAATGGGAAAAATGCATATTTCAGTTTTAACAACGGCGTCGGTCCTAACGGGGTGACAAAAGGGCAAATGATGCGTCTCAATACCGAAGATGACTCCTGGACCGATGTATCACCTGTTAAAAACGCAGCCTTTGGATTCGGCACTCCAAGTATCGACCTTCAGAAACCTTCACGACTTGTTGTAAGTTCTGTTGATAAGTGGACCGGTGGCGATGATGTCTGGCTGAGTGAAAACAACGGCGATAGCTGGGATTCAAAACTTCTGACGGGAACACTTGATCTCTCTTTTGCCCCATGGAAAAGCGTACGTACCCCCCACTGGCTGGCCAGCGTTCAAATAGATCCTTTTGACTCGACCGTTGCACTTTTCGGAACAGGATATGGAGTTTTCCGTACTACAAATCTTTTTGATGCCAAACCGATTTGGGCAGCAACCGATTCCAATCTCGAAGAGACAGTCCCTATGCAGCTTGTTGTCCCCACTTCCGGAGCCAAACTTTTTTCCGCGATGGGTGATCAGGGTGGCTTTCGTCATGAGCAACTCGATAAAGCACCTCAACATGCGCATCTGCCGGATGTCGGTACAACCTTATCTATTGATATGGCCTGGGGCAAACAATCAATACTGGTAAAGGCTCACAATGCAGCAAACAGCGCCAGTACAATGGGTGAAATCTCTACCGATAGCGGAAAAACCTGGACAGCGTTTGGGTCAAACCCGGCAGGTGTTGTGGCTCCGACTGCTGCGAATAACTGGACTGGAGGTGGTGGCACACGCAGTATCGGTGTCAACGCAAATGGAAGTTCAATCGTATGGACAGCCCCTGGCACATCCGGAGCTTACTATTCAAAAGATAACGGTACCACCTGGACAAAATCCACTTCAGATGTTGCGATCGTAGCAACGGGAGCTACTCCATTTGGCGATAAAGTAAATCCTGATAAAATGTACATAATGGATACGAAATCGGGAGTCATGTTTGTCAGTACCGATGCTGGAGTAAGTTTCAAAGCCGGTGGCTCTTTCAATACGCTTGATAACTGGGAGACTGATAATTCCCAGGCTGTTGCTGTTCCAGACCATGAAGGTCTCTTACTTGTAGCATCTGATCATGCCTGGGGCGGAGGCGGTCTTTATGTATCAACCAATTCCGGATCAGCTTTCACGAAAGTTTCGAATGTAGGCAGTGCCACCAAAGTGACTATTGGTAAAGCAGCGTCTGGTAAGACTTTCCCTTCTGTTTACATTTTAGGTAAGGTCAATAATGTTTATGGAATCTACCGTTCTGATGATTCGCTTGCAACATGGAAGCGTATCAATGATGATCAGCACCAGTTCGGCACTATCCATTACCTGGCTGGTGATATGAATATCTACGGACTTGTTTACCTGGCAACTGAAGGCAGAGGTATTATATGTGGAGTGCCTGAAGGTACAAGTTCGGTCAGATTCTCATCACGTCAGATTCGAGCCACTCAGTCCCGAATCAGTTACTCTGGAAATAAGATTATTGCATCCGGAGCTGCTCCCCTGGAACTTCTCAATCTCAGCGGTCGGGTTGTCCGTGTCGGTTCAAGCGTAGGCGGTGTGATGGAGCTGAAACTTTCCGGACTGACTCACGGAGTCTATCTTGCCCGTTGCGGGAGCGAGGTATTAAAAGTAAGGATCAGTCGGTAATAAGTTGTTTTAAGGTTTGAGCAGCCGAACTTGGGTATGTGGAAAGAGCATAATGAGTTCGGCTGTTTTTTTAGCGTCTCGCTCGCCCTCCGAAAAGGTCTGCCTTGAAGGAGGGAGCTGCCAGATATCACGTCCTCATTGTTTGATGTGATACCCACGTGTACCCGCTCACCCTGAGCTCTTAGCGAAGGGAGCTCCTTGTCGAAGGGTGATCATTTTAAATACATTGTATAAATTTCAGGTTTACATCTTGAATGTTTTATAGTAGTACTGGTGAGCATGGTTCAGTGATAAAAGAACAAACGATTTATTTTTTTCACACAAGGCACCCGTGCGCCGTTCCTATTAGTCATTTTTAATGATTTTCATAATTACTTTTTCTTTAAATGCAAATTTTCTATCAATAATTATTTCAAGGTTAATTTTTATTTCTTCCTCTGCGGGCAAAGATTCATCTCCCGCCCAACAGCCATACATCGTAGTTATTTTGTTTTCTTTTACATAATCATAAAGCGCTTTACGTGACCTAATACTTGCATCTAATTCAAAAGGATTATCTTCGATAGCATCTTCATCATCTATAAGACAATGTGAGTAACCGCAACCACAACCTTCATAACTACCTGCATAAACTACATGTTTTTCTTTAAATTTATCCTTTACTGAAATTTCATTATCTTTTAATTCTTCAATACTAATTGCTTTTACAATGGACATCCAGTTATCCTCTTGTGTGTTAATATTTTTCCAATCTTCTGGATTTATTAGAGGTAATTCGTTATCCGATCCGATATATAACATATAGCACATCGTTTTGTATTCCTTCAGTATTGTCAAAAGTACGCTGGTTGAATTAACTCTCAAAGAAAATTCAAGAACTGGAGAAGGGAAATCTTAGAGATTGGTCTAAGGACTGGCAAATTGGTGAATGGATTTACAAAAAACTTATCTGTCCATCACTCTTTTCGCAAAACAACAGTATTTCTTTACTATTATACATCCCGTAATCATTACTCCAATCTCCTGATTTTACGAACCTCGACCAGTTGATTTTTAAATCATGATCCTCGCATAATTTACTGATCTCATCTATTGTATATCTTCTATCCCGTACGATAACTTCAACTGGCAATTCACTACCGGTTTTAAACTGTTCTTTACGGTATACAATATTTGTCTTATTATCAATCAATAATAAATCGGGATTAAAAATATTACCTGTTGTTTCCATCGTATTACTTGCCTGCAGTTCTATGAGCTTATCATAAGCGATATCGATATTAAAAAAGTGTTCAGGTTTTGCCCTTTTGGTAGAATAACTGAGATTCATTACTGAAATAAGTGCTTTCCCATTTGGTGAAAGGCAATTTCTGATTGCTTTAATAATATCGAGGTTATCTTTATCTGAAATAAATGAACCGATAACATCATAAAGGGCAGAGCACAAAATCAAACTTGGTATGAAATTTATAATTCCTTACATCTCCATAAATAAACGTGCTGTTTAAATGGTTCTCTTCTGCATCTTTTTTTGCCCGATTAATAAAACTTTCCACATAATCGATTCCAACAACATTGTACCCTTTTGCAGCCAGTGCATTGGTATGTCTTCCTATTCCACACCCGATATCAAGAATTTTATCTGATTTCTTAAGACCGCATTGTTTTATGATAAACTCTATTTCTTCATCTGTATGAGTTGCCCATTTATGCTTATTATCTATTAGCATTCGTGCATAGGCTTGTCTGGCTGTCATTTCGGATATTTCAAGCATCTCATCAAGTTCAGTTTTAGAGAGTTTAAATTTTGTCTGTTTTCCTTTTGGCCCCCATTTACTGTAATAATCCGAGTAGAGCTTTGCCATTTGCTCCAGCTTTTGATTAGTAATATCTTCCGGCAAATTCCAGGAGTATTTTATCTCTTTTTCCATTTAAATCGACCTGTTTACTTATTTTTTAGCACATTCAGGTTCTTATTATACACACTGCCCCATTTTTAAACAAAATTTTTTTTACGCCACTCACTTCATTCCTTTTGCGGCATAGTCGTCAGGGTCATTTTAAAGTAAAGATTTTTAATATATTTACAGGAACAATCATGATGTTCATCTAAATTTTTTATATGAAAGTTTTCTGGTTTAGCAAAGGAGATAAAGACGATGTTCCGGCCACACAGGTTTTTGAAAAATTTCCTATGGAAGACGCATATAAAACCACACAGTTGCGGACATCTATCCGTTTAGTCTTTTCTTATATATAAATTTAAGGTTTACATCTTGAATGTTTTTTTGGCAGTACTGGTGAGCATGGTCCAGGGGGACCATGGCACACGCGTTGTTATCTTGTTTTGTTAATTTCACACAAGGCACCCGCGCGCGGTTTGCAAAAAAACATAATAGTGGATACGGCCAAAACCATCTGGAACTGCATAACTGGAAATAAAATGGCGTTATGGGAATCCCAAGAGTTTCTCAAAATTCCTGTCTCTACGGTCAATTGCCGGGCTTTAAACGGGTCGCTCATGCAGGCAGAGTAATTAATGAAGGAGACATTGAGGTTTCTTTACTATCCTCGGTGTTGCCGGAGGCTTTTGTTCAGCAATTTGCGTTTGTAGCGATAAAATCAAGTGGTGCATATATTACAAAGAATAAATTTTGAACATTTCCAGCTTTTGAGGTATAATAAAACACACCTTTCAAACGGGAGTTCAGATACATATGCGTTTTATTTCTGCAATCTTGATCGCAATTTTTTCTTTTGTACAAATTATCACCGCTCAACTGGAAATAAGTATTCCGCAAAAATTCATAACAACTTCCACTGGAAGTGATGTTGATGACTGTGCGATCTGGGTCCATCCGACAACTCCATCCAAAAGCCTGGTTATCATAAACGATAAAAGTCACGATGAAACAGCATCTGGTTTATATACCTATAATTTAAATGGTAAACTTATACAGAAAATATCGTTACACAGGCCTCAGAACCCTGATATACGCTATAATGTTGTTTTTGGAAAGGACACTATGGATGTCCTGGTTTGTTCCGACCGTGAAGCAGGTAACAGCCTCTACAATAAAATCAGAGTTTTTAAGATTGATCCTGCCAAAGCCGAGGATACCAGCGGGTTTCTTACAGAAATTACTACCTTATCGGGCATACCAACAGGTCTTAATGAAACATATGGCCACAGTCTGTACAAGCGGCCATCTGACGGAGCGCTGTTTTCAATTGTCAGTGATAATGGAAATAGTAATTTTGTTCAGATTCGATTACAAAGCGATGGTTCCGGAAAGGTAAAGGGGACTCCCGTGCGCTCATGGGGGGGAAGTGATATCAAGGGCGATGTCTGTGAAGGAATCTGTTGTGATGATGAACTTGGATTCATCTATATATGTGACGAAGACGTACAGATACTTAAATATCATGCAGATCCCGATAAAAACATAAATACATTGGTCGCTTCATTTGCACTGGATGATGGGATACAATCTGACCGGGAGGGAATAAATATCTATCGTTGTGATAACAATTCAGGCTACATCCTATTGTCTAGTCAAGGGAACAACCAGATAAAAGTGTATGATAGAATCACCAACAAATTTTTAGGTACTGTTCTGGCTGATGGAATGAAAGATTGTGATGGACTTGATGTGACTGCTGTGCCTTTAGGTCCACAGTTTCCACACGGAATGGCTGCTTTTCATCTTGGTTCCTCAGCTGGTTCCCAATTCGGGTTCTACGACTGGTCCGATATAGCAACAGGCTTACAGCTTGCAACACCTTGTGATACAAAACGACCGGAAACAACAGCAAAGGTCAGTACTGCAAAACAGAAAAATAATGTTCAAAAATCGTTACGGGTAATACCTGATATTTACTTTGCTCTATACAACATACATATGCGGAACATGCCTGTTCAAAACGGCATTGTTGATGTTGTCATTCTCGATATTCAGGGCAGACAGACAAGTATACACAGCGTCTCTGATATACACAATGGTGAAGCAATCATTCCACTTGATTCACCGGAATTGCATCCAGGATTATACATAATCAATTGCAAGGTAAACGGCCAGTTTCATTTTAACGATCTATTGACCATACAGTGACACTTGAAAATTACGATGTAAATGTGTGTGTGACTTTAACCCAAAGGGACAGTACTGATCTTTCAATAACGGCCGGCATTCAATAACCCAAATTTACATTTAAACAAATATACTGTTCGTTAAACAATTCGTGCATTTAGTGCCTTCCGTGGTATATATGATTGAAAATCACCTTAACATTGATACACAAAAAAATTCCTCTTCTACAGGCACGTATCCCTTTCAGGGAAATGATTGGATCAATTCGCATATCCGAAATCACAAGGTAGGAAACCTTGTGCTGACAGACTGAAAGCCCTTCGGGCTAGTACGTCCCCCATTTCCAGTGATATTTGGACTGACTGAAAAAGTACCCTACAATAGTATGCTGGTTGAATTAACTCCCAAAGAAGCTCAAGAACTGGAGAAGGGAAATCTTAGAGATTGGCCTAAGGACTGGCAAATTGGTGAATGAATTTACAAAAAACTTATCTGTCCATCACTCTTTTCGCAAAACAGTAGAATTTCTTTACTATCATACATTCCGTAATCATTACTCCAATCTCCTGATTTTACGAACCTCGACCAGTTGATTTTTAAATCATGATCCTCGCATAATGTACTTATCTCATCTATCGTATACCTTCTATCCCGTACGATAACTTCAACTGGCAATTCACTACCGGTTTTAAACTGTTCTTTACGGTATACAATATTTGTATTATTATCAATCAATAATAAATCAGGATTAAAAATATTACCTGTGGTTTCCATTGTATTACTTGCTTGCAGCTCTATAAGTTTATCATAAGCATCTTCGATATTAAAAAAATGCTCAGACTTTGCTCTCATTGTAGAATAACTGAGATTCATTACCGAAATAAGTGTTTTCCCATTTGGTGAAAGGTAATTTCTGATTGCTTTAATAATATCGAGGTTATCTTTATCTGAAACAAATGAACCGATAACATCATAAAGACAGAGCACAAAATCAAACTTAGTATGAAATTTATGATTTCTTACATCTCCATAAATAAACGTGCTGTTTAAATGGTTCGCTTCTGCATCTTTTTTTGCCCGATTAATAAAATTTTCCACATAATCGATTCCAACAACATTGTACCCTTTTGCAGCCAGTGCATTGGTATGTCTTCCTATTCCACACCCGATATCAAGAATCTTATCTGATTTCTTAAGACCGCATTGTTTTATGATAAACTCTATTTCCGCATCTGTATGAGTTGCCCATTTGTGCCTATTATCTATTAGCATTCGTGCATAGGCTTGTCTGGCTGCCATTTCAGATATTTCAAGCATCTCATTAAATTCAGTTTTAGAGAGTTTAAATTTTGTCTGTTCTCTAAAAGTAAATGCAAACCATTCACATCCGTCTTTCAATTCTCCTAAAAGCCATTCTTTCTCTTTTGATGTTACCGAATGTATCTTTTTTTCCAAATCTGATCGATCTACAAAAAATTCTGTGTCTAATTCAGGCACACCATTATCAAAGTAAAAGCGCGTGCTTTCCAATACAAATGGTGTATCAGTCTTTCCAATCTCTGAGATAATCTCATCAGCATGTTGCTTGATTAATACAGGCATACATCTTCTATTACTGGTTTTTTCAAGAGCTCTTACAGCATACGGATTTGAAGTAACTATACCCCAGGCGAAATGGTTTGAAAAGCACCATATCGAAAACAGCAATTTTTTCCCAATACCCTTATTTCTGAAATCCTTATGTACAACGAACTGTGTCACCCAGGAAATGATTTCACCCTGGCTGTTAGGTTTCTGAACAGCGATAGCATAACCTATGATTTCACCATTTTTTTCTGCAATAGCGACTCTGGAATATTTAGATTTTATCCATGCACGTAACCTTGTAACAGAAAGTTTTATGTGTTCTCCGGGGTACTTTCCATTTGGCCCCCATATGCCATAATGATTTGAGTAGAGCGCTGCCATTTGCTCCAGCTTTTTATCAGTAATATCTTCCGGCAAATTCCAGGAATAATTTATCCCTTTATCCATTTAAATCGACCTGTTTACTAATTTTAAATACATCCCATCCAGGTTCTTATTATACACACTGCCCCATTTTGAAACAATTTTTTTTTTAACGCAGATTTTGCAATAGGAAGTGATGAAGATGATGAATCCGTTGAGACAAAAAAGGTTGCGCAGCGAGAAAGCATACCCAAAAGGTGGTATGTCGACGAGCTGGTAAGGGCATGTATATAGATTGTGCCGTTCGTTATTAAACTATGCATTCACCGTAGCACATGGTCATATCCCTTCTGAATGGAATGAAGTACCCTTTTGTGTCCAACGGATTCATTAGATTCGCACTTTTCTATTGCAAATTCTGGGTTTAAGCCACCCACATCATCCCATTTGCAGCATAATCTTCAGGATCATTTTAAAGGAAAGATTTTTGATATATTCACAGGAACAACCATGATGTTCACCGAATTTTTTTATATGAAAGTTTCCTGGTTTAGCAAAGGAGATAAAGACGAAGTTCCGGAACTAAAGGTCCGGCCATACAGGTTTTTGGAAAATTTCCTATAGAAGACGTATATAAAAACACACAGTTGTGGACATCTATACGTTTAACCTATTCTTTTATATAAATTTAAGGTTTACATCTTGAATGTTTTTTTGGTAGTACTGGTGAGCATGGTCCAGGGGGACCATGGAACACGCGCGAATATGTCCACATTGCAAACTGGGTGTTATGAAGATCATTGCTGTAACTGAAAATGCGCCTGCGGCAATCAAACTGTACCACCCACTCCCTTAAACTTCTCGACAAAAGCGGCGATTTTTTGGAAAACGCTTTGCTTCTTTGTTAAGTATTGCGGATTAAGTGGACTCATTTTTGGCAGAAGTGCATTGAGCTCTGTGCCGTTCTCACTTGCATATTCTCTCTTTAAAGATGCAATGATATACCGTTTTGCAGCATCTTCATTCAATTTTTCGGCACTAATTAATTCTTTTGCTTCACGCTGCTGTTCTGCTTGCGCAAAAGTGAAAAACGCATCAATGATACTGGCTTTGTCATGAAGGTTGTCCAGGTTGGTTCGGTTGATAAAGTCAACGAGCAAACTTTCCTTTGCCCGGTTACCCACGCTGGCACGAATTAAGCGGCGTACATTTTCTACTAAAGAAACTTTGTCTTTTACTTTTTTATTGTTTTCAAAAATCAATTCCAGAATGTAATCCAGATTGATCTCTTGTGATTTCAGCAGATCCACTTCAAAAACAACATCATCCCAATCTATGGTTGAAGCCTTTTTTTCCTTGCCTGTTTTTTCACGCCGCAGCCAATCGCGAATATCATTATAGGTTGAACGGTAATCCTGAATCGTACGCTCTGCCGGCACTGGTATCTTTTGCATTGCGGCTATATCATCATCGTTTAGATAGTATGTAGCTTTAAACTCCTCAACAGCTTTCGGGTCAGTTATATCGACATTTTGCAAAGCTTTTAAGCCCGCAAATTCATCGTAGTTTTGCAATACATTTTCAACACGTAAGTACTCACCAAATAATTTGGCGAACTCTTTTTTGTCTTTTTCGGTAACAATTTCATCAGGTTTGGGGAAGCGTTCCTTTAACTCCGACACAACATCCAGATACCCGCGACGAGCTTCACCAGTTACCACATCGGTAAAGCCTTCCATGTATTCTTTGTAGCTTTTTTCCAGCACCACATTTTTGGTATTTTTATCACCAAACAAGGTAATAGCGTCAATTGTGGCTTGTTCCAAATCGCGAAAGGTAACGATATTTCCAAAGGTTTTGGTGGCATCATAAATACGATTCGTGCGGGAATAGGCTTGCATTAAACCGTGATATCGCAGGTTTTTATCAACAAAGATCGTATTTAGTGTTGGCGCATCAAAGCCAGTTAAGAACATTCCAACCACAATCAGCAGATCAATTTCTTGATTTTTCACCCGTTTCGCAAGATCACGGTAGTAGTTTTGAAACTCCTTGCTATCAACGCCATAATTGGTTTTAAACATCGCATTATAGTCATTGATTGCCGCACTTAAAAACTCTTTGGCACTGCTATCCATTGCGGAGAGTTCAAAGCTTTCATCAAGAATTTCCCCAACGGCATCTTGTTCTTCATTGGCTGCAAAGGAAAAGATAGTGCCGATTTTGAGTGGCTTGTCGCTCTCTTTTTGTAAGCTCTTCAGAGATTCGTAGTAGAGTTTGGCCGCATCAACACTAGCTCACGGCAAACATGGCATTAAAGCCTTTGCCACTTGCTTGTATACGATGGGTTTTTTGCCTGAAGTTATTGAGTATATACTGCGAAATCTCTTTGATACGGTCAGGGTGCAATAAGGCTTCTTTATTTTCTGCTGCGGTGAGCTTTTTCTCGTCCTGTTCTGATTCAATCGTTTTAAACTGTGGGCGTACATCGTTGTAATCCACTTTGAATTTCAGCACTTTTTCATCTCTGATGGCATCGGTAATGACATAGGAGTGCAATTCACGACCAAACACACTGGCAGTGGTTTCTGCGCCCAGAGCATTTTGAGGGAAAATGGGTGTACCGGTAAAGCCGAACTGATAGAACTTTTTAAACTTCTTATTGATATTTTTCTGAGCTTCACCAAATTGCGAGCGATGGGCTTCATCAAAGATAAACACCACTTGCTTTTCGTATATGGGCAAATCGTTTTCGCTTTTTATCAGGTTGTTCAGTTTTTGAATGGTGGTTACAATGATTTTATTGTCATCTTTTTCAATGTTACGCTTTAGCCCGGCGGTACTTTCTGAACCGTTGACGCTATCAGGGGAAAAGCGTTGATACTCTTTCATGGTTTGATAATCGAGGTCTTTACGATCCACCACAAAAAACACTTTATCGATAAAATCGAGCTCCGTAGCAAGACGGGCCGCTTTAAAACTGGTGAGGGTTTTACCTGAACCGGTTGTATGCCAGATATATCCGCCGCTTTCGGGTTTACTCCAGTTTTTTGCCTGATATGAACTGTTTATTTTCCACAACATGCGCTCGGTTGCGGCAATTTGATAAGGACGCATCACAAGCAAGGTATCGCTCACATCAAATACCGAATAGGTCAGCAGCACATTAAGTAGGGTGTTTTTCTGGAAAAAGGTTGCGGTAAAATCCTTCAGGTCTTTAATCAAGGTGTTATCTGATTTCGCCCAATTCATGGTGAAATCAAAACTGTTTTTATCACGTTTGGTGGTATTTGCAAAATAGCGGGTGTCGGTGCCGTTGGAAATGACAAAAATCTGCAAATATTTAAACAGTGAATTATCTGCGTTAAAACTCTCTTTGCTGTAGCGATGTACCTGATTAAAGGCTTCACGAATGGCAACACCACGTTTTTTCAGTTCGACTTGCACCAAGGGCAAACCATTGACCAGAATAGTGACATCGTAGCGATTGGCGCTGGTGCCTGTTTGTTCAAACTGGCTGATCACCTGCACTTTATTGCGGGCAATGTTCTTTTTGTCCACCAGGTAGATGTTTTGAATATGGCCATCATCAAAGACAAAATCGTAGATATAGTCATCGTGTATTTTGCGGGTTTTGTCGATGATTGTTATCGCCTGGCTTATCCAGATACTCTTCAACAAAGCGCGACCATTCACCTTCAGAAAACTGCATATTGTTGAGGGTTTGCAGCTGCACGCGCACATTGGCCAGCATTTTATCGGAGGAGTTCAGATCGGACAGATGTTCATAGCCCTGGTTTTCTAAATTTCGGATTAACTCACGCTCCAGATCGGCTTCGGTTTGATAAGATTCACATACCTGCCATTCCCTGGAGTATCGATCTAAAACGATGAAATTGTTCGATTCTGCAATGGTTTTATAGTCGCACATGGTTGCGATTCCTTTTTCCTGATCCCGTAGGGATCAAACATTTATAGAAAACATAACACAAAAAAAACATCCTCGTCCCGTAGGGACGATATATCTATTATGTACATCATGCATCAGTTTATGTTTGCTGTTCTGTACAATACCGGTAATGTATTTGTATAATTCATCTTTTCCATTCAGGCATTATGATAGATATCCGGTTTTCAACTGTAAATATGAATTATAGATAGATCTGTGTAAATGTGTTTGCCATAAAAATTCAGCCTTTTGTTATATGTTGTCCCTACCCATCCACCTTCCGAAGCGTGCTTCGGAAGGTGGATGGGACAAAGATGTTCTTTTATTGTACATTTTTCTATAAATATGATGTCCCTATGGGACAAAATGATAATTTCAGACCGATTTTTATTAAAATTGGTACTCTTTTTCTACAATATTGAAGGCTCTCCAAGCCTTTCCCAACGTTCTACTTGTCTTTAATGTAAGCTTGTAGAGCTTACATTATTGTAGAAAACAAAACCCCAATAGATTATCCGGTTTTCCTGTAGGGGAAACATTAATAATGTTTTATTGTGTACGCCCAGTCTCATAATGATTCCCCTCCAGGGAATGATGTGGATTGGTATTTTATTTTTTTCTACAATAATGAAGGCCCTCCAGGCCTTTTTATTCACTCTTCTTCCTCTTTTGGAAAACTCAACAGCATCTCACGGTAATACTCATACTGCTTCTGGCGCAATTCAATCTCACGAGGCAAGCCTTCGGTGATGGAGTTCGTCAAAGCATCGAATTTATCCAGAATGGTAACGATGCGCTCCTGTTCGGCCAGCGATTTTTTAGAATCGTTCGGAAACGGGATAGGGATTTTGTATTCTTTAACCTTTGCATCAGAAATAGCAGGGTAAGCTGAACCACTTTGATTTTCTTCAACATAATTTTTAAAATCAGTTGAAGAGATGTAAAAGAAAATCCATTTTGGTAATACTTCATCGGTTTTAGCTCTTAAAACACAATAGCCTGTGCTGGCCACCTCGCCAGAATACTCATCGTCAATCAAACATAGACGCTGTTGAGTTGGACGAGTCGTAGCAAAAATAACATCGTCTTTTAACACAATTTTTTGTGCTCTGCTTGGGGCATTTTCTGCAGTGATTACAGATGTTTCAGTGATTGAATTGTTTTCACGGCTAACGGATGTTAAATCAATATAACGATAAGTTTTGTCTGTATCCCGCCATCTAATATTACTCGTGTTTAAAGTAACCTCCCCCAACGCCTTCCATTCCACTTGACCCTCTTCAAAGGTTAACAACTGGTCCCGATAATAGTTGTATTGCTTTTTGCGAGCTGTAAGCTCTGCTGTAAGCTCTGCTGTAAGCTCTGTGAATGCGTCCAAAATGCGGACGATTTCCGCTTGGATTGGGAGGGGTGGAATGGGGACTTCTATCTTTCCCATATCAGTTGCCGACAAATCAATAACCTTTGTTCCTTTTGCATATTTTCTTTTTTGGTCTGCAAATATTGACGTTTGTGTGAAATACGCAAAATATTTTCCTAAAATATTTTTACTTGGCTTAAAAATAGTCGCGTGACCACCTGTTACTGCTTGTTTTTTACCAAGGTAAACTACTGCTTTACCCACATCTTCTAAGTTCTCACTTGTGTTTGTTATTACAACATCACCAGTATCAACTTTTCTTAAAGTTTTAGCCAATTCAGGTGAAACAAAGGATTTTGTATCCATCGTAAATGTGCCGTAGTAAGTATAAATCTGTCCGTAGTGAATGGCTGGTATACCAGTTTCTGTAAAGTCTTTTTTTTGCAAACCATTCCCGCGAATTAACTCGCCGGCTTCCCCCAACATCTTCCACTCCACCTCAACACCCTCAAGCATTTCTTCCATAAAATTCTTCTTACTCATGCTTGCCCCTTTTTTTACGGCTCTCTTTTTTAGCCCGGTTCTCAAGTGCGTTGATGGTTTTCAGGTAGTCTACTTCGACTTGCTCCAACGTTTTCGCTTTGTATTTCTTATATTCCGTTTTTGCTTTGTTCTCTGCCCGGGTATGCGTTATGGTTCCTGCGTTATCAAGTAGTTTTCGTCCCGTCGATGAGAGAATTTTGTCTAATTCACGCACATAATCCGTCATGTGCATTTCCCGTTCTTCTATAGCATGTAACTCCGCCAGATCAAAATACGCCGAAACAAGATTGTTCAAAATACGCAGTTCCTGCTCACTTAAATAATTTTTCGCAACCATGGCTTCGGCTTGTGTAGGCTGACTACCTTTGAAATTGCTTAAGCCTGCAAAAGGTTTGTCGCTATCTACACGCAAATAAATCACTTCACTTGCGGTATTACCGTGGGCTGCGTAGTGCAGTTTGTTCTGCACGATTTTAAAAAATTTGATACTCTCCTGACTTTTTGGGTCGTAATCGACTGCTGTTGAGTACAATTCAAGCACTTGGCGATACATGACTTTTTCACTGGAGCGAATATCCCGGATCCGATCAAGCAACTCTTTCCAGTAGTTGCCACCACCAAGATTTTTTAAACGCTCGTCATTGAGTACAAAACCTTTTTTGAGATACTCTTTGAGGATATTGGTTGCCCAAATGCGAAATTGAGTACCGCGTAATGACTTTACCCGGTATCCTACTGAAATAATTACATCAAGATTGTAGTAATCCACCTGATAGGTTTTTTCATCAGCGGCAGTTGTTGCAAATTTTGCAACAACTGATTCCCGCTGCAATTCACCCTCATCAAATACATTTTTGATATGGCGCGAAATCGTGGATTTGTCCCGATCAAATAGCTCCGCCATCTGGTCAAGGGATAACCATACACTCTCTTTATCAAACCAGGCATTGACGGATATTTTTCCATCATCGGTTTTAAAGATGACAATATGTTTAGGCTGTTGATTCATTCTTTTGTACCCTCAATCTCCGCGACAATCGAATCGATATCAGCTCTAAGTCTGTCAATTTTTGCCACGGTGGTTTTCAGCTCCGCATTGAGCTTTGTAATATCAATTACTTCTCGGGTATCTTCGGCTTCCACATAGGAGCTTACGGAGAGGTTGTACTCATTGGCAACAATGGCATCGTAGTCAACCGATTGGACAAAATGATCAACATCGGCCTTACTATCAAATGCTTCCATGATTTGAGTGATGTGTTCATCGGTCAGCACATTGTTATTGGTCTCTTTTTTAAAAAGCCCGCTGGCATCGATAAACTGGGTTTTGTTGTTGGTCTTGTGTTTTGAAAGCACCAGGATGTTAACGGCAATTGTGGTCCCGAAAAAGAGGTTTGGGGCTAAAGAGATCACCGTTTCTACAAAGTTATTATCAATTAAATATTTACGAATTTTCTGCTCGGCACCGCCTCGGTAAAAAATACCGGGGAAACAGACTATCGCCGCGCGGCCTTTACTGGAAAGATAGCTGAGCGCATGGAGCACAAAAGCAAAGTCGGCTTTGGATTTGGGAGCCAGAACGCCGGCAGGGGCAAAGCGTTCATCGTTAATGAGCGTTGGGTCATCACTGCCGATCCAGGTTACCGAGTATGGCGGATTTGAAACAATTGCATCAAAGGGTTTCTCATCGCCAAATTGGGGGTCCAACAGAGTGTTACCCAATGCAATATCGAACTTGTCGTAGTTTATGTTATGCAAAAACATATTCATGCGGGCAAGGTTATAGGTAGTATGGTTGATCTCCTGACCGAAGAAACCGTCTTCAATAATATGCGCATCGAAGTGTTTTTTTGCCTGTAACAACAAAGAACCCGAACCTGCGGCAGGGTCGTAAATTTTATTGACCGTTGTCTGCTTGTGCATCGCCAGTTGCGCAATGAGCTTGGAGACATTTTGCGGGGTGAAAAATTCACCCCCGGATTTACCCGCATTAGCAGCATAGTTGGAGATCAAAAATTCATAAGCATCACCAAAGAGATCGATCTGGTTCTCTTCAAAATTGCCAAAACTCAACCCCGCAACACCTTTTAATACGGCAGCTAAACGGCTGTTTTTATCTTTGACGGTGTTACCCAGGCGGTTGCTGGTGGTATCAAAATCGGCAAAGAGGCCTTTAATATCCATTTCGGACGGGTAACCATTGGCGGAAGCTTCGATGGCGGTAAAGATGGCTGCTAAATCGGTGTTCAGGTTGGTGTTATCATCAGCACCTGCAACAATGTTTACAAAGAGCTGGCTGGGATAGATAAAATAACCTTTAGTTTTAATAGCATCATCTTTTATTGCAGCGCTTATGTCAGTATCGGAGAGCTTGGTATAATTGACGCTTTCATCGCCACCTTCAATGTAGCTGGTGAAATTTTCACTGATAAAACGATAGAACAGCGTGCCTAATACATACTGTTTGAAATCCCAGCCGTCTACGGAGCCACGGACATCGTTTGCTATTTTCCAGATTTGGCTTTGTAGTTCGGCACGCTGTGCGGCACTTGACATTGAAAAACTCCTTTAAATATTGCTAAAAGCAGCTTAGTTTCTAAGCTGCCTGATGTTTATCAAACAGCCCTGATTTTATCAATTTTGCAGACAAAGTATTCATTATACTCTGGGCATCAGCATATTACCATCGCAAGTTTGACCTAAAAGTGTATAATTTAATATCAACCAGAATGTGTAACACTATACTTCTCTACAATTTCCCGGCTATGGTTTTCTCCTTGCGATAGGCCGGCGCAAGTTTTTCTATAGCAGAGTTTTGAACATAACTGTTCCAATGAGTATTGAAATAATAATCTTTTCTACCAAAATTTCCTTTTAAGATATTTTGTATTTTGAAACACTTTTCTTCAGCGGCGATCTTAATCTTTTTCATTCAAATTTATTTCCGCTAACTCCTACAAGGCATTGCGGCCCTGCAAAGAGTTGTTGTCCAAGACGAACAAGTACGTTTTGGGCACATTTACTACCAATTATCAAAATAGTTAACAAAGAATAACCTGTCAATTTTTCTATCAAAAGTATTATCTGCAGCAAACGATTTAATAATGAGGAATGAATAATGGAGAATGAAGAGTCAAGGGAACATTGGTACAATCAGGACATTGATAAGAAAAATGAGATTGAGATTGAGATTGAGATTGAGATTGAAGAGTGAAAGTGTGAGTGAAAGTGAAGAACCGTCCCCTAAAATCAATCACAAACTAAAGCAGGACAAATGCTTTCCCATCTGTCCCGCTTCTGTTTCGTCAGCCTCGGGCCCCTTTTCCCCGATGCTATCGATTCAGATCCAAAATATCAACAATCCCGTTTTATCTTCCTTCCGCTCCTAACAACGCAACCTCCCCCTTTCCCTTCTTCCCAAAAACCCGCGCCAAACGGCTTTTCGCATTCTCCATTGTAAGATAGACCGATGGTACCAGCACCAGAGTCAATAACAGTGAACTGGTCAGCCCGCCGATTATCACCCACGCCATGCCGTTCTTCACTTCCGCGCCTTCGGCGGTCGCAAGAGCAATGGGCAGCATGCCAAATACCATCGAAAAGGTGGTCATAAGTATCGGACGTAACCGTACTTTTCCCGCTTCGACCAATGCTTCAAAAAGACTCAAACCCTTTTCCATCATCTGATTTGTAAAATCCACAATAAGAATGGCATTTTTACACACAAGACCAATCAACATGATAAGCCCGATAATCGAGAAAATGGAGAGCGTTGTATGGCTGAGCGCCAACGCAAGCAGTGCCCCGATAAAAGCGACCGGTATCGAAAAGAAAACGATAAAGGGCCGCAGGTAGGAGTTGTAAAGAAGTACCATTACCAGATAGACAAGTACCAGTGCCGCGATGATCGCGGTAAACAGGCTTCCAAACGCCTCCTGCTGATGCTGCATATGTCCCTTGAACTCGATCGTGACATCATCATCATGAATGTTTTTGTGAATCAGCCCCTCAATCTCCTGCCCTACGCTTCCTACCGGCCGTCCAAAAACCGATGCCTGCACGGTGAGCGAAGAGACACGGTCAGTCCGTTCAAGCTTGCTTGGAGCTATCGACTGGGAGATCGTCGCGAAATCCTGCAACTCAACCATTGCCCCTGAACTATTAACAAAGGTCATTCCGGCGATATTATCAATTTTTTTACGGTCAGCCTCATCGAATTTGAGGTTGATGTCATAATCCACTCCTTTTTCGGAATAATACATAGTGGTATTTCCCGAAAAAGCAAGCTGCAGCGTCGATCCGATATCATTGACAGAGAGACCACGCATCGCCATCTTGTCACGATCAAGGTTGATCTGCATCTCCGGCTTATTCTTTTCAATTGACAGCTTCACATCCCCGGTTCCCTGGACACTCCGTACAATCGCCATAACGCTGTCGGCGATCGGATAGAGCCGCTCAAGCTCAGGCCCCCGCAGCTCGATCTGCAATGCCGATTCCATGCTGCCGCCAGAAATGGTGGTCGCCGCTGAGGTTACTTTGATTCCCGGGATCTGTGATATTTCCTGTTTGATCATGGCAGCGTATTCTTCTGAAGAAAGTTTACGTTCTTTTTTCGGAACAAGATTCACAGTGATTTCTGATTTGTGTGCTTCGCTGCTTCCGCTGCTCATTGAACTCGAATATCCGATGTTTGAAAACACCTTGGTGACCTCCGGCTTTTTGAGGAGGATATCCTCGACCTGCCGGGTAATGTTACTTGTCTTCTGGAGAGTATTCTGTGGATCACCTTCAAGCTTTATCACAAATTCTCCTTTATCACCAGAGGGAACGAATTCTGTCCCTACGAAACCGAGCGGGAGCAGCGCGCATGCCGCAACGATCAGTGTACCAGTCAGCGCATATATCGTTTTGCGGTGCGACAACGCCCATCGAAGTACCTGTTCATAGGTGTGCTGAAGCTTTTCGAACCAACTCTCGAACCCGAGCGCAAGCGAACCCATAAATGTTTTTTTTGTTAATTTTTCGATTTTACTGAACCGTGACGCGAGCAGCGGCGTCACTGTAAAGGAGACTATCAGACTCATGAGGGTTGAAAAGACTACCACCAGGGCAAACTCCCTGAGCATGTGTCCTATCATGCCTCCCACAAGCGAAAGCGGCAGAAATACGACTACGTCAACCATAGTGATAGCCACCGCGGTAAATCCGATTTCACTTCGTCCGTCAATGGCGGCCTGTTTACGGTCTTTGCCCATCTTCAAATGACGGTAGATATTTTCGAGCACTACAATCGAGTCGTCAACGAGAATGCCGATGACAAGCGCCAGTGCCAGGAGTGTCATCATGTTAAGAGTGAAATTAAATATATACATGGCAATGAAGACCGAAATGATCGATGCCGGAATCGACACCATCACGATAAATGAGTTACGGATACTATGGAGAAAGAAAAACATCACCAGCGATACAAGCAGAATCGCGATCATAAGGTCTTTAAATACGCCATTGGCCGATTCGATCGTATAAATAGAGTTGTCTGAGGCGATGTCGAATTTCATTGATGATGAAGCATATCTTTTTTCGATCGCCGTGAGCTCTTTTCTCACCAGTTTACTTACGTTCACCGAATTGGCATCGCTCTGTTTCTGAATAATAATACCGAGGGATGTGACGCCGCTGATCCGGTTGATATTGCTTCGGTCCGCGATACCATCGGTGACTTCGGCAACATCCGACAACTTGATAAGACCGCCCGATTCACTTCTGGCAACAGTGATGTTTTTCATACTTTCGAGTGAGGTGATTTTTCCCGAAAGTCGCACAGTGTACTGTTTTGTATTGTCTTCAATTTTTCCGGTGGGCAGTTCCATATTGGCGTTTTTCACCGCTACATATATCTGACTCAATGAAACATTGTAGGCATCGAGTTTGGCTTTACTAACGTTGATCTTTATCTCCCGTTCATCCCCGCCGACAAGCGACACCTGTCCCACGCCGTTTAGCTTCGAAAGGCGCGCCTTGATTTGATCTTTTGTCAGTTGATACAGCGCTCCGGGATCCATGTCCGCGGTAACGCCAAGTTTCATGATCGGCATATCATCGGATGAGAATTTATTAACAGATGGTGCATCAACACCGGATGGCAGCTGCGAAACGACCGCATTGACTTTGCGCTGCGCGTTCTGCACAGCGATATCGACATCGGCATTTTCATCGAGCTCAAGGGTAATGGCCGATACTCCCTCCATCGATGATGAAGTCATGTTCTTCATTTTTTCCAGTGATGAGAGCGCATCCTCAAGCTTTTTGGTCACCGAATTTTCCACTTCACTTGCCGATGCGCCCGCATACACGGTAGTTATGCTGACAATGGGAATATTCATTTTCGGGAACAAATCATAATTGAGTTTTGAATAGCTGGTAATACCCAGCAGCGCGAGTACCGCAAAAACCACCACAACGATAGTGGGGCGCTTTATGATAAGCTGTGTAAATGTCATACGTACCTTCCTTTGATAGTTTCAGATAGAAAATCCGGGTCACTTTACAATGGTAACAGGTTTTCCTTCGGAAAGGTTGACCTGTCCCGCGACGACCACTGAATCGCCTTCGGAGATACCCGACACTATTTCAATGTTGTCGTTGTCGCCTTCGCCGGTCACCACTTGTTTCTGCTGCGCGATGCCATTTTTGACAATGTATACACTGGCATCTTTTGTGCCCCCCTGAAGAGCCTTGCGCGGAATATAAAGTTTCATCCCGGTATTGTGAACGTTGATAGTAACGGTTACCATAGTACCGGCCTTAAGTGGATACTGCTTGCTGTTGTCCATGGTGATTTCGACAGTATAGCCATGTGAATCGTCGCTCTGGCTGCTGATAAACGTAATCCGGCCCTTAAAAGCAACGCCTGGATAGACATCCGCACCAATTGACACTGTGTCACCAGTTCGCAGGCGGTAAACATTGGTTTCTGAGACCAGAAGCTGTACCTTGAATTTTGATACGTCAACCATCGATACGATCGGGCTGCCCACATTGATAAACGCACCCTCTTCTGAGTGCTTCCGGGTAATGATTCCCGAAATGGGAGACACGATAGTTGCATCCGCAAGCTGTTTTTCGGTCTGTCCAAGCTGAATCTTCGCATTTTCGTACGTATAGCGGGCATCATCAAGCTGCTGCTGAGATGCGGTGCCGCCCTTGAAAAGGTTCTCTGTGCGGGTAAGGTCGTTTCGCAGCTTCTCTACATTTATTTTTGCGTTTTCAACCGCGAGGCCTTTAAGCGTATTATCAATTGACGCAAGAACGTTCCCCTTCGATCTGCTTTCACCCGCCTCGACCCGCAGTGCAACAATCTTTCCCTGTGCCTCCGATACAACAGTTATATCTTTCCATGGTGTGAGTTTTCCGGTAAGCGTCAGGGTGCGGTCCGGTGCCATTTCTACCGCACTGACAACGTTAACCGCTGCCGCCATTGTGGTAGTATGTTGTAATGGGCCTGCATTCTTTGGCATATTGTTACGAAGCGATGCCAACCTGAAAATAACGGCTGCTATGATAGCTATAACGATGAGAACAGTTATTATTTTTTTCATACGATTTCCATCCTTTATTAAGGTTATTGATACAGTTCGAGGTAACTGAGCAGATTACCCTTCGCCTGCTCAAGGTCAAGCCGTGCGCAGCAGAGCGTGAGCAGTTTACCAAAGTAGATGTTCTGTGCTTCACGTAAGGCGCTTTCTGCCTGCACAAGCTCTACCGATGATGACGCACCCTGCTGATACGAATGCCGCGTGTTATCATAGACATTCTGCGCCAGTGTCATATTCGCTTTTTCATTTTCTATGTTGTCCAGAGCCGTGCGGTACCGCAGCGTGTTGTTCGCGATTTCAACCCGTATCGACTGCTGCGCGGACACTATGTTCTCTTTTGCTTTGCAAATTGCGTACTGCGTCTGTGCTGCCCGCGAGCGTTTTTGAAATCCGTCAAAAACAGGAACCGTGAGGTTCAGGCCGACAGAAGCACTTTCATTCCACGTATCATTAAAGGTAAGTCTATCGGAGCTTGACTGATAACCGTACTTCAAATTTAACGACAGTGATGGAAGATAACCGCTGAGAGTGTACTTTTTTTCCAGTTCCTGAAGCTGCAGACCGACGCCAAGCAGCTGGTAATCGGTACGATTATTGTAAACTACGGTATCTGCCGCAGGTACATACGCCGAGTCGGAAATATTGTCGAGCACCGTATCCGCCAGGGTAAGCCCACTGTCAAGCGGCATTCCCATTTGATATTTCAGACTGTTGAGTGTTTGATCGAAATTCAATTCTGCCTGCTGAACCTGCGAGACCGCATTGTTGTAACTGACCCGCATCTTATCAACGTCAATCTTTTTCACACTCCCGCTCTGATATCTGACCTCCGTCGCTTTCATCTGTTCACCTGCCGCATCACGGATCGTTGCAAGTATCCTGCACTGCTTCTGCTGTATTACCGCCTGGTAATAAACCTTACTGCAGGCATAGGCTGTCTGTTCTTTACTCTGCTGCACATTGAGAACGGTCTGGTTAGTTCCCACCTTTGCCGCCCTGAGAGCGACCCAAAATGACGGATCATAAATTTTCTGATTAAGAGTCCCATAGGCTGACATATTATAATCGGTACTCGTCTTAACCCCCTCCTGACCCATAAGAGAAACCGGCTTCTGCTGAGCAGCCGCCGCAAGATTGTCATCAAGGGAACCGGAAACCGCAACTTGCGGAAGGGCAGATCCGATTTGCTCAGTAACCTTTTTTCGTGCAATCGCCTGATCACTGATCGCGTTTTTAACCGAACTGCTGTTGTTAAGCGCATAGTCGATGCACTGTTTCATGGTAAATTCCGCTCCGCTCACCGGCAGCAGCGCACACAACAGTATTGATGCTATTCGCTGTCCGCTCATGATCACATGCCTCCTTTTTTATTTGCTTTTGATGTACTTCTCTTTTTTGTATTCATTATAAAAATCTGCATTCTCAAAAGTCCCCTGCGGGGCAACGCATCGAAGTACCCGAAGGGGTAGATTTAGGGGGCGCACTTTCCTTATCCATTCCAGTCTATCAATGTGTGCCCTGTACTTTAGTACAAGAATTCTTTCTTTTCCTGTACACTTAAAAAGATACCACAGCTTTGTAACCGCAGTTTTGCAGAATTGTAACAAGTTGTAACGCCGCGCTGGCGACGCAATAACAATGTGATTTTATAAGAGGTTGGAAAAAGGGGGGGTGTCGTATCCTACTGCATAGCTTCGGCTAAATTGTTCATGCCGGCAGGGTGATAGTGAATGTCGATCCTGTATTCATCGCGCTCGTGACGGTTATCGTACCGCCGTGCGCATCGATGATCTTCTTTACAAGGCTCAAACCAAGACCGTACCCCCCGGTGCTCTGGGTACGTGCCTTGTCAACACGATAAAATGGTTCGAAGATAAAGGGGAGGTCCTTTTCGGGAATACCGGTGCCATAGTCGGCGATAGTGACCACAACCGTGGATACCTCTTTACGATAACGTACTTCCACCGGTTTACCGCTTTTTTCCGAATACTTTATGCCGTTGTCAATGATATTGGCGATTGCCATGCGAAGCCGCTCACGGTCCGCAGATAGTTCGCAGGGTTCACTATCGAGCAGCACCACCTGCTGACATTGTTTGTTACGGTGATCGATAATCTCGGTAATCAGCGTATGGAGTTCCACCGGTTCCCGTTTGATTTTGCCATAAGGGCTGTCGATACGCTCCTCTTCGAGAATCGATACAGTCATCTTATCGAGTGTTAAAACATTGTTCTTCAATATCTGTTTTATATTGCCTTCGGGGACAAATTCCAGCGCCATCATCATACGCGAAAGTGGTGAGCGCAGTTCATGGCTGATATCGTGCAGAAGCTGATCACGCGATGCGATGTCCATTCGTACTCTGCGTGCCATGGTGTTGAATGCCTCGATGAGATCCCCGAGTTCATCATTGGTCGTTCGGGGAAGTTCAATGGCGAAGTCTCCCCTGCCCGCCTGCAGCACTCCTTTGTGCAATATGCGTATGGGATGCATGGTCCGCCGAAGCGCTAAATGAACAAATGCGAAAAGCATCACCATGAAACCCGACCAGATCAATAATACCCTCCAGGGAAAACCGAACTGTCTGAAAGGACCATTTATCTTAAAAATATAGGTGGACTCTCCGATTGTGACCACCGAAATCAAGCCGTCCCTGAGCCAGAACGATGTTTTTCCGCGGCCCTTTTCGCGTACCGTTGCCAGGGTTGGAACATCCCGTGCGCTTACCCATTCGGTACTGCCGTTTACATACCGCATTTCAAGACCATTCGCCTTGAGCAGGGCTCGTGCCGAGTCTTCTTTGGTGATGTCAATCTGAGAAGCAACCGTCCGGGTGAGCAGATGTATACCTTCGCTTACCGGCACATGTTTGCGCATATACATTAAATGGACAGCCATGATTATGTGGGTAAACAGTATGCCTGCAATGGTTGCCATGAAAAGCAGGAGTGTAAACTTGGTGAAAAGCGAATGATGTTTCATAATTTTGTTTTTGTTTATCCCTGATTGAGAAAGGTGTACCCCACACCAGTTATTGTTTTTATATACACTGGATTGCGCGAATCATCACAGAGCTTTTGGCGGATCCTGCTTATCAGCATGTCTACCGAGCGGTTTGAGTAGTCCCAGTCGATACCCCGCAGATGTTCAATAAGCTGATTTCTGTCGAGAACCCGCCCCCGGTTTTTAATGAGCAAAAGCAGCAGCTCGTATTCATTCGTTGTGAGATTAGTCTCTTCGTTATTGATCGATACGCTCCTGCTGTCGTAATTGATGATAAGCGCGCCGAATCGCTCAACCGCTGCATCTGCTGTACCATCGGCTTTTCTTCTAAGAATAGCGTGGAGACGAGCCACTAATTCCCGCGGCTCGAATGGTTTGGGAAGATAGTCGTCGGCACCGATTTCAAGTCCGACGATACGGTCTTGCACATCGCCCCGGGCAGTCAGCATAAGAATGGGAATTGTGTAGTTTTTCCGGATTTCTTTACACACAGTAAAACCATCCATCTCGGGGAGCATGAGGTCTAAGATAACTGCGTCGGGAAGCACACGCTCTATCTGGTCAAGCCCCTCACGCGGGTGTTCCACCGTTGTAACCGCAAAGCCATGTGTACCAAGATACTCTTTTAAAAGCGCGTTATGCTCTCTATCATCATCGATCACCAATATTTTCTCATTCATAATTTATACCTCTACAGAAGCGATATTTCCGTCCTCATTGTTTGACATGATGCCCACGCCTACCCGCTCACCCCTGTCCACCCGCCGCAAAAGTCTGCTTTGGAGGACGGGAGCTCTTAGTCGAAGGGTGATCATTTTAATACCATTGTATTTCCAGATTATCATATGATCATGCTTCGATTCATTGTAAAGATTTGTCCGCAGCATTTGAACTATTCAACCGCTCATCTCGAGCTCCCAGTCGAGAGATGATCATTTTAAATCATTTTTATATTCAGATTATCATATGATCATGCTTCGATTCATTGTAAAGATTTGTCCGCAGCATTTGAACTATTCAACCGCTCATCTCGAGCTCCCAGTCGAGAGATGATCATTTTAAATCATTTTTATGTCCAGATTATCATATGATCATGCTTCGATTCATTGTAAAGATTTGTCCGCAGCATTTGAACTATTCAACCGCTCATCTCGAGCTCCCAGTCGAGAGATGATCATTTTAAATCATTTTTATGTCCAGATTATCAACATGATTCTTATTTATTTGGCTCAAACCCGAAACTCCTCCTCAAATTCAGCCGCCAGTATTGGACCAATACACCATTTTCTGGTTCGTAATAGAAATTATATCATTACAATATGACACCCGTGTATCGGAAATGTAACAAGTTGTAACAGGGCCATTAATCCTGCGTTCTCTGGTGATTAATACGTGTACCCGCTCACCCGTCGCAATGCTTTGGAGGACGGATGCTCCCAGTCGAAGGGTGATATTCTAAGATTTGATATTCGTTAGCAGTTATTCGTTTATTTAAGTATCAGTTACAAATTTTTCTGTACATAATAGAAATCGGAAAAAATATCAAATATCGAATAACAAATCTTGAATTTCGAAGTTAGGGAAAGGGAAATAGCAAGAAACACCAGAATGTCTATGGTAGCAGTAAATTATCAAAGATAATTTTTCTTTTTTCGTGCTTTTCGTGCTTTTCGTGGTTAAAAATGATTGAAAATCACCTTAACATTGATACACAAAAAAATTCTCTTCTACAGGCCATATCCCTTTCAGAAAATGATTGGATCAATTCGCATTTGAAATCACAAGGTAGGAAACCTTGTACTGACAGACTGAAAGCCCTTGGGGCCAGGGGAAAAAATCGAACGCTCGTGGTGTTTGCTGATTCAGAACAATCTATTCCCGTTAGTTCAATTGAGAAATCAAAATTCCCTACTGATATATATATAGAATAGCCTTTATCAAAATTTCTTAACCACCTCTACCGTTCGTTCATAAACGAAATACTAAACAAACTGTAAAAAAATTTTATTATTCTTCTTTACCTCCTCAATTACCCGCGATTATTTTACCCTTTACCGGATGCGTTCCCGGTACAGTTGAAATTCCCTTCACGATAAAAATTTGCAATTCGGACAGTTCTTTCATACAGAAAGCTGTCATTAACCAATAGATACTTTTACTTTGTTTAGAATGTTTCGAAATACTCGCACAATGTATATACCGGCAATGGCAGCCTTAATAAAGTGCTGTTACCGTTTCGCTCTTTGAAATTACCAGCTAAACAGCAGATCAGATTCATTCAGAATTTATCCCGAAGCATATCACGGTTATATCTGACTCATACGGTTGCTCACCCAAAGAAGGTGTTCAATACAAAAGACTCACCCCGCGGTTTACTTCATGCATGGCAACGGCACACTGGATCTATCCGGAATAATCTCAGAACAGGACAACCTCACACTATATCCATCCATGGTCATGTCAAGGCAGAAGATCCGTATACTAGACCCGTCTACGATTACCTTATGGTAGGGTGATGGTACACTAGATCTATCCAGCATTGACTTTGTGTGGGCAAACCTCATCATAGATAAATACAGGATTAGATCAAAGCAGGCAAGCTGCATCATAGATCTATCCAGTGTTACCTCAAGGCGAAGCAACCACATTATAGATACATCTAGTGTTATCTCTATGTAAGCAAACCGCATCATAGACACATATAGCATTATCTCACCGTGAGCTAACGGCATCATAGATCAATCTAGTGTTACCTCCAGGTGAAGCAACCACATCATGGATACATCTAGCATTATCTCTATGTGAGCAAACCGCACTATAGATTCATCCAGCATTATCTCAAAGAATGGCGACGGCACCGTAGATCTATCCAGCATTACCGATAGACAAAGCAACTATACATAAGGGTTCATTGAATGTGCGCCTAAAGAAATTCAATAGGACTATGGACCGATTCCCAACTATAACAATACCATACCACTTATAAAGTAAACTACCCTGATTACGAAAAATCCTGCCCGTGATGAATATCCGGGCATTTTCCTACATACAATCAACACCGCGTTCGCGGCACGGGCACAGTACGGGCACGTTGCAACGTGACCCAACGTGCCCCTCAAAAGGAGGCCTCTACAATGGCAGATGAAAAATTGAACGTATTGGATGCAATCATAAGCATCTATGGAGACAAGGAGATCGGACCTGCAGCTGACCGTATCCCTGCCGCCCTAAAGCAAAACCTGCCGGATGATCCGAACTCTCAGGAGTTCATCAATGATTTCTCTATCGAAGGGGAACGGTTTAACAAGGCCGTCATAAAATCGACAATAAACCCCGAAACAAAAAACCGCCACTCCGCGGACAAGGCCCGTGACAAATCATATCTGTTTTTCCGCAACAGAACAGAAAGCTACATTCACTCAGACAATGAAGAGAAAGCGCAGGCTGCAGCTTTGTTAATTGATAAAATCAATCTTCACGGCTACTCTCTTCACCTTGAGGGACTTGATAAACAGACCGTTCTTATGGATGGACTGATACTGGATTTACAGCTGCCGGAAATGCAGAAAGCGATAGAGCTACTGGGAGTAAAGGAAGAATTTGACTCAATGGTGAAATCTATCGCCGACTACAAGCAGATCGATGATGCCCGGACACAGGCTGCGGTAAAGACCGAATTAATCCCCCTTATTGAAGCTCGTAAGGGAGTGTGCCTTATCATTTCCGAATGTAACGACTGGCTTCGCCGCAGATTTCGCAAAGATCCTCAAGCCATGGAGTCAATGGTTCGCCATTGGAATGAGATTATCTCTGAGCTCAATGCCCAGGCACAATCTCTGATGACAAGAAAGGCCAATGACGCGGCTGCGAAAGAGGAAATGGAGGAGAAGGAAACCGAAGCAGCGATGGGGTGAATTAGGTTTTTTTGATTATTTGTGTAGAGGCGTCCGGCCGTAGAGGCGTCCAGCCGTAGAGGCGTCCAGCCGTAGAGGCGTCCGGCCGTAGAGGCGTCCGGCCGTAGAGGCGTCCAGCCGGACGCCTCTACCACAACCGATTATTTACAAAAAAACCATTCGTCCCCAGAAGAATTCTGTGTTAATATGCATATGTCAAACCGTAAAAGCCATCCTCGAAACGGTCTTCATTTGCATACATCATCCAGCCGTCTCTTCCCCATGTGTAATAATTAAAGGAAAAGTGACCATTATCCCAGCCGATAAGATTTCCTGTATTTACTGTCAAACCGCCAAGCAGCACTATGATGTGATCTTCATATGTAAAAACACCCTGCCAGAAACTGAATTCCTTTTTTATCAGGTTTGAGTTTATCTTAAGAAGTGCTACACCACCTCTATCAATGATTCGTGCGCCGCGTCGTATCGCATCCTCTTCACCATAAACATAGGTATTCTCAGTACCAACAGTCTTGTACGGAAGCAGCGTTCTTAGAATCCGCTGAAGCTTCCCATCTGTTGTACCTGAAAAATCATTGTTGACTACACCGGTGAGCAGCCAGTCTGAGTATATAAGACCTTTACTCATAGCATCTGAGGCGGCCGTTGAACTAGTCGGGAATTTATTATCAGATCCATCATACCCTTTTAATTTGCCTGTTGCAAACACTTCCCAGTTGGAAGAAACAAACTTTTTAGGGAATTTTCTTGCAAGTTCAAAAATAACAGCTACTGTACCACATACCGGCGCCCCATCCTGATATACAGTATGCCCGGGGTCTTTAACGGTGTTAGCAACATCGTAAAACAGATTCGACTTGTAAAGACCTTCAAAAGATGTTTTTGAAACATACTTATTAAATAAGCCATTCAGATGAAGCGCCTTCTGCTGGTCTGTTGACAATGAACAAGCGTATGAAAAACTTACCGTGTATTTCAAAGAATAATGCGCACCATCTCTATCGAATGCCGCAGAATATGTTCCTACACTGTTCTTTACTTTGATCTCACCAAGCCAGTCATGACTGTCATACAGCGGGAATCCCGGATTATCTTCATCCCACAGCTTCATAGAAAAAGTATTGTTGTAGGTAAACGTTCTATTTAAGGTAAATTTATAGCCGTTATTCATATTTTTATAATTGTTGCCAACTTCCTTTCCGTCAGCATAATAGCGAATTCTTGCTTCATCACCACCGGTATAATCCTCAGTTTCAAAGCACTTGAGAGTATCGATCGTAATAGTATACGGTTTAGAGCTGCTTGCGGCAACCGGCGCATCAGGAGTATACCATGAGTCAATAGCATCCATCAGAATCCCATTTACTGCTTTAAACTTGTCTTCGTCATTAAGTCCTGGAATAACCGATTCAATAAGTTTCTCGACTTCGCTGTTCTTTACCTTGTAGCTTGAGCTGTAGACCGCTGCTGTTGCGAGTGCAACGGTCGGTCTGGGAAACGTATTTGTCTGAAGGATGTGACGATACATCTGAATATTCTGACCATAGACGTTCCTTATAAGGTCCAGAAGATAATACTCACCATCGACAGAATTTTTTAACACTCTTACATCACTGGTAATATTCGGATACGCTTGAGGAATACTGTTGATAACATCATCGGTAACAAGCGCCCCCCAGTTTCCAACCGATCGATCAAAAGCAGTAGGGTCTTCAATTGCTCTCTTTGTTCCATACTCAACAATGTAAACAGTTCCACTTGTTGAACTCTTCACTACCGATCCATTCGAAAGGTGATATAACGGAGAAGATTGTGTAAACCCGGCAACCGATGATACAGTTCTAATTTTCCCCCAGTCGAAGGAGTAATTAGTCATAGTCGTAGGACTTGTAACCCATCTGATTATATTTCCCTCTTTAAAGAATACCGCTCCATTACACGAAATCAGTTCAGCATCGTAAGAAATCGAGCTTCCTTCAGGAATCATACCGGCTTCAACAGAGGTGATAATTTTTGGATTAGTAACAAACAGACGGTTAAAAATGTTCATATCAGGGATATGTCTTCTTGTGCCGTGTATTATTATCCACACTTTATGAAATCCCGGCACACACACCAGCGTACCGTCCTTAAATCCATGATATGGTGATGATAGTGTGCTTGAATTTAATGCTGACAACCCTGAACGGTACACCGAAACCGGGGTAGCAGTACTTGCGTTTTCGTTATTGTTTTCAGATGAGATGGAGCTCATAGGATCATGATCCAATGAACATCCGGCGATCCCCAGCATCGCAATTCCAAGAGCAAGAGACAGTGGTTTTTTCATGTTTTCTCCTTTTGCAGCTTTTGCTTGCAGATAATTAAAAGATTACACTATAAGTGATATTATTCGACCGAGATTTTGATTCTTCGGGGATCAAAATACGATATCAGATACTGCATGAACCCGACATTTTAGTCGTGTTGAGTGGCTTTGCGTGGGATGGACTGCTTTGTTACTGGAATGAGATTATGGAGGGGCGAGAACAGCCATAATCCTCTAAAGTTAACCCCCGCTGCCAAAATGCTCATTGTGTGAATGGTTCGCTCATCCCTGTGCTTTATAATGGCAGGGTGAGCGTTTTTGGGTTTTCGGTACGGCTGTGGGTAGGTAAAAAAGACTGAACTCGAGTCAACGAGTACAAGATCAGTCTTCGCTCCTTCGAGGACTCAGGACTCAGACTAATCGGATATACTCAGACTAATCGGATATACTCAGACTAATCGGATATACTCAGACTAACCGGACATACTCAGACTAATCGGACATACTCAGATTAATCGGACATACTCAGATTAATCGGACATACTCAGATTAATCGGACATACTCAGATTAATCGGACATACTCAGATTAATCGGACATAAGAAGACTAAAATGAATACCGTTGTTCGCTCTGATAATTAATTAAATGTTTCTTTCTGTATCTTTGAAAATTCAAATATAAACGAGAGTGTTTGAGGAGTACCTTGGAAAGTGCAAATCAGTATGCTATGTTATTTCAAGAAATTGAACTGAGAAAATTTTAAATATTGGTAGTCAGATTATTCAGAAGGAGAATTTGCCGAAGCCCGGAATCGAACCGGGATGGTATTGCTACCGCTGGATTTTGAGTCCAGTGCGTCTATGTAAAAATGGCTTTATTTAGCTCAAAAATGAGGGTACCTTCACTTATAACAGGATATAAAAGGGTATGGTTGGGCATTTTTGGGCATTTTTTTAATTTACTTTAGAAGATAGTCCTTTAGAAAAAGCTGTATTACGCAGTGTATACTGAGGATTATAAAAAAAGCACTATCATTTTTTGATAGCGCTATACCGTAGTTTTTAGATAATGAAGCATTAATCTAAATCTTTAAGAATATGATCAATGTATTCGTCCCCATCTTCATCATTCGGAAATAATGTTTTTATTGCATCACGTTCATCTAACTGTTCATCTACATATTCACCATCATCATCCTCTTTTTTTCTTCCCATATAAAAACTCCTTTTGATAAAAAATTATTCATTATAATATATCCAATTATGCCCATTAAATCCATTTCTATTTCATATAAAATTGACATCAACAGTTGTTCTATTTAAATTGATAATAAAATTTTTTGTATTTTTGAATTTCCGGTTTACTGTTTATCTAATTATTCTAAGGGATGTAAATTATGGGTGATAATTCAGAACAATCAGATGATATAGACTTTTTAAAAATAACCGAGGATAAATTAAAAGTCATAAGTGCTAAACAGATTGAGCAATCAATTGCGAAAGCCTTAAGTGATTTGGTTGGGTGTCCATATACTTGTAAAATTGAGAGTATTCAATTTGGTGATCCGTGTGTTCATCCAACAAAAATTTCTTTAAGTACTCAAGAAAAGCATGATTATACAAATTTAAACATAAGGTTGTAAAATGGGTAATGAATGGAAGATTTCTGAATCTGCTGAATTATTTGAGACAAAATCTTATGAGCTGGCAAACAATTACCTTAAATTAGGGTGGAAATTGATTACTACTCATATTTATGATTTTGGTGATCCAATGTGTCGAAATCAACATACGGTTTATTGTCTGGCGTGGCCTGCATCATTAGGAAACACTATAACACCAGAATCTCAATATGATGCCCTCTAAAAGAAAATCATGATTAGACACCCGAATAAATTTAAGCTGAATGATGTACTGTATGAAGTGTGTGCATTATGTGATATTACTCCAGAATGTGCGAAAAAAATTGTATTAAATTATATCGCCACTCATAAACCAAAGAAAAGTGATAAAGGTAAAACGATACAGATAATTACTACCATTGATACAGATTCTGCTCAGTTATTCTAAGCTAAATAACTGGTAATATAAACCTTTTTAAGACTCACCAAATTCTGAGTAATTTCTTATGCCCTTAGATATCTGACTCTTCCCTATATTGTTCTATCAATTTTAGCTTTGAGGAACATACAAAAATTTTCAAATTCAGTCAAAGGATTATGGTTTATACCACAGACTTTGTATTCTTTCATTACAGAACTCTTAAAACGTGCCCAATTAAATTCTTCATTTCTAGTTAATTCTATTTGTTTCCAATCACCATACCTCTTGACTAAGTAATCTACATAATTTTTTTCATTAGATATGTACCAAGAGCTCCATCTGGTAGATCCGACTTCACTATCTTTGTTTTTATTTTGATAAAGGGTTTAAAATACTTTTCCAGTAAAGGTGTTTGTTCCTCAAGGTATTTTGTAATTGTATCCCAACCCCAATAATAGATCGCGAGTATGAGCCGGACGTATCAGGATGAGTGTACGTACTCACTCAATCTTAAAAGAATCCTTAGAAGAGTACTGTAAAAAAAAACAAGGAAAATATTACTGAAGCAGTAACAAAGACGATAAAAAGTTATATTGGGTTTAAACAATCATGAGCTGTTTATTGTATAACTGCCACAAACTACAACAGCACTATAATTAGATGGTTATACTGATGATATAGTATTCAGGGGTAAATTTGGCAGATATATAAGTAAGGATTCCTTTGATCATTCTATACGATACTGGGCAGACAAAGCAGCTGTTCGAGATAATAATGATAAGTTTAAACAAGTCACCCCGCACACATTCCGTAGGTCGTACCGTACCAGGAAAGATCTTGAAGGAGCCGACCGTAAATCTGTTGCTGCAAATTTGGGTGCATCACAGCGATTCTACTAGTGAAATTTACAATATCATGGATGATAACCGAATGAGTTCAGTTGCAGGGTATTCAGGGGCCGCGAACTACGAGGTAAATAAAATTATTGAATCACTCGTGAAAACTGGAATAGAAAGAGGTCTTTCTATAACTCAAATTCAAGCTGAATTAAGGCGATCTTTCACTACTCAGAAGAAAGGATTGATTAATGGTATTTAGTTTTGGGCATTTTTTAAATTAAAGCTATAAGAACAATAACTATTTGTTTCCACTTACATTAATTACCCCCCCCCTACTCTTTAGATCAGTACTTTTTAAAATCAAATACCTATCACTAATAAATTTTCAAAATTTATTTATTAATAGAAAGCTAAAATTATCAAAATATGGGCTAAAAACTATTAAAATGCAGTTTGATTTTATAAAAGTTTTGTCAAGCGATTTAAAAGTTTGGGCATTTTTGGACAGTCTGACTACAGAGGATAATATTTTATTTATATTTGCGGTTGCAAGTCTTTTAAAAACACAGTGCCGAAGCCCGGAATCGAACCGGGATGGTGTTGCTACCGCTGGATTTTGAGTCCAGTGCGTCTACCAATTTCGCCACTTCGGCTTAAGAAGTTCGTAAAATTTAATATTTTGTCAGCTCAAATAGCAATAAAAGTTTGTTTTTGACAGCTCTAAATCAAAAAAAGAAAGGTTTTGCACCGTTAAAAGATTCAACTTTTAAACAGCGGAAAATTGGGATTACTGATTCTATTACTGCTGGAATTAATAATTATAGCTTTGGATCGTTATCCTCATCTGGAAACGGCCACTCCCCTTCTTCGCTATTCTCATCTTCCTTTTTCTCGCAGGTTTCTTCCGGAGCATTGAGCTGCTCGATTGTATCTTCTATAATACTGTGAGCATTGAACTCTAAAAATTCACAGATATCATCGGTATTGGCGAACTTGTTTTCCTTTAAAAATTCCAAAACAGACATTCCAGTAGAAATCATGATATTGTGCACAAGATTCTCATCATACAGTCTGCAATGTTTACCACTCATTAAAATTTCCCTTCCCTGCGCTGGGCCCGTTTTCTGATTTTCCCCTATTGATATCGATAATCGTTCCACTAAACTCATTATAACTCAATATGGCTTGTGGGGTCAACATTTTGTTAACTAGTATCTGTTTAAAATATACAAATGCGCCCCCTGAATCCCTCCAGTAGAGACGTCCGGCCGGACATCTCTACTGGAGGGGGGATTTAGGGGGCGTATAACCTCAAATTGTTTTTTAGAAATCCAACTGCGATTTTTCAGATAATCATTTAACTATTTCTGTGAGTAATTAGAATTAAAAATTCTCTACAGGTCTGTCACCTTGATTATAAAATATTAGAGATTCTTAAAATGCTATAAAGGAATGTATCCTGAAGTAAAAAAGAAAATTGCAAAAAACAAACACCTGAGCATGCGAATAAGATTTTATTATTTACAGAACAACTAAGCAGAACTGAATTGAAGAAGATTTATTGGAGCGGGAAACGAGAGTCGAACTCGCAACCTTCACCTTGGGAAGGTGACACTCTACCATTGAGTTATTCCCGCTTAAGTTACTCAAAGATACTTTTTTATAGCAAAGGTGTCAAGTGTTCAGAAAAACCTATGTTCAACATAGAGACGGGTACCTGAGGAGTTGAAAATAGTGTGTATTGCTTATCAGCTGATAATCTTGTCCGTTATCTATCCAGCGCGGCTTGTTATCCCATTGTGATATCAAGGAGGCGAGTTAAAAATCCTTAGCGCTGAATGTTCGTGAGTGCCCCCGGATACTGTTTCTATATACATCCAGACTCGCGTGGGGGCCACTCGCTCAGCAACCCAGAAAAAAACAAAAAGGTTCTTAAGCTATTTCTAATTTCCTTACGACCAGAATAACCGATTCTGAAATCATTGATATAATTATAGTAATAGATACACTCATTCGATGAACATAGAAGACTTCGCCCCAATAAAGAAGAGTAGAGTAACTTGTAATCTGGGCTTTTTCAACGTATTTTAAGAGGCTTTGGGCGGAAACATCAGATATTTGTTTTTCGTTTAGAATGTTTTATGAAGAAAAAAAATGATTCAGATTGATTTTCACAACCAGGAGAAATGATGGCTGCTAAAGTTACAATGAATAATGGCGTACTTTCAATTCCGGATGAAGTTATCATTCCATTTATTGAAGGCGATGGAACCGGACCCGATATTTGGCGCGCTTCAAAGCATGTTCTCGAACAGGCTGTACAAAAAGCATACAAAGGAAAGCGTTCTATCATCTGGAAAGAGGTACTTGCTGGAGAAAAAGCTTACAATAAAACAGGCAACTGGCTTCCGCAGGAGACAATCGATACATTTAAGGAATATCTAATAGGAATAAAGGGTCCATTGACCACACCTGTCGGCGGCGGGATCCGGTCGCTAAATGTAGCGCTTCGGCAGCTCCTTGATCTTTATGTTTGTTTGCGACCTGTTCGTTATTTCACCGGAGTTCCATCTCCTGTAAAGAATCCGGAGAAAGTCGATATGGTAATATTCCGGGAAAATACCGAGGATGTGTACTCTGGCAAAGAACTTGAAGCAAATTCAGATAAGGCTCAGAAGCTTATCAATTTTCTTAAGAATGAGTATAATTGGGATATCAAGGCAGATTCTGGAATCGGAATAAAACCGATTTCTAAATCAGGATCGGAACGTTTGATTCGCGCAGCTTTTGAATACGCAGTTGCCAATAATCGCAAGAGCGTGACACTTGTTCACAAGGGCAATATCCAGAAATTTACTGAAGGTGCATTCCGCGCATGGGGTTATGAGCTGGCAAAAAAAGAATTTAATGGTAAACTTATATCATGGGATGAATGTAACGGAAACCCAGCAGAAGGTCAAATTGTTGTAAAGGATGCCATAGCTGATATCTTTTTCCAACAGTCACTCACACGGGCAGAGGAATTTGATGTAGTTGCAACCATGAATTTAAATGGTGATTACATCTCCGACGCGTTAGCAGCACAGGTTGGAGGTATTGGTATCGCTCCAGGTGCAAATATCAACTATAAAAGCGGGCATGCTATTTTTGAAGCGACACATGGTACTGCTCCAAAATACGCAAATCAGGATAAAGTTAATCCATCTTCGGTTATATTATCCGGAGAAATGATGTTACGGTATATGCACTGGACAGAAGCTGCAGATCTGGTGACCAATGGAGTAGAAAAGGCAATAGCTTCACGTACGGTGACCTATGACTTTGCCAGATTGATGGAAAATGCGCAAACGGTTTCCTGCTCGCAATTTGGACAAAAAATAGTGGAAAACATGTAATATCAGGGTAGTATATTTCTTTCTGCCCTGAACACACAATATGCGGAAGGGGTACTATGTTACTGGTATTAATAAGTTTAATGGTGTTTGGGCTTTTAGTACTGGTAGCAATCAGGATTAGTTTCAACAAAAAAGAGGTTAATATTGAAGAAGTTAATCCGGTTCTGCATGCAAGTGGAATATATTCGATAATTCGAAAGAGTCCGAGGGAACAAATAGATAAGTTTAAGCCCTCAAATGAAGAAATTATAAAATATCTTGAGAGCATAAACGTAAATAATATGCAGAATATCTCTCTTTCGGGAGAAGAAATAAAAGATTTGTTGTATTTTTGGAGTAAAACGCTTAATGAAAATCTCAAAGTAATTGAGCAGGGTGATAACGAAGGTGTATCTTTCTATTACTATGATTTTTTTCCTGATACATGTCCAGTTTGCAGGGACTTTTTAAGAAAAGGGCAATTTGTGACAAGAGAAGAGATTTTTCAATTCCCCAGGATAATACCTCCATTCCACATAGGATGTACGTGTAAATTGGTATCTTTCTGTGGAAAAGAGAATCTTCAGGAAACTACCGAATCTGGAATGATTCCTTTATTTAGAGATAATACATTCCCCCGTTTACCTGATTGGAAAACGATTAAACTTTCAAACGCAGTACGAGGAAAATTCGAATGATCTTCAATCATCAGACTAAACTACTTGCCGGAATTGTAATCCTTATTACATTGATCAGTTATCAGGAAATCGCATATTCAGCTGTAGGTGAATCAGCTGTTATCACCTTGATATTTCCACCTGGCGCCCGGGCAACAGGTTTAGGTGAAGCATTCACAGGATTAGCTGATGATGCAAACGCGACCTTTTATAATCCTGCAGGTCTTGGTCAATCACCTCAGGCTAACTCCTGGAAATTACATTTAAACAAGACAGGAGCTACATTCACTTCTATTGCGGCAAAGAAGCGAAAGGATTTTGGCTCGAAAGATCTCATCTGGGCAGGAACACAAAATGGACTTCTGCGTTTTAACGGCAAAGCATGGGAAGATTATGAGATTTATTTGATCGAGCAGAATGATGATATAGAAGATATAGCATCAAAGTTTATGAAAATTGACGATCCTCTTCTATTAAAGAATGCCATCTGGACTATTCTTTCATTTAATAAAATTAGTCAAAAACATTTTAAAGCGATTAAAATACAATTGCTAAATGCTTTACAAAAAAATGATAGTAAAAATGCTGAATTTCTGGCGGATTCTCTGGCAAAAGAGATAGTTATGGTTCCTTCTTTGGAACGTTCATCTGCTAAAATTTATGCGCTTATTTCTAATTCGGTTGATTCTTTAAAAGCCAGCTCTCTTTCAGATCAACTTGCCTCGGTATTTCAAACTAAAGACATAGTATTTCAGAATCTTGATGAAGTTAAAATTCCATTTTCGATTGCAGTAAAAGACAGTATCACTTGTCTTGCATTGGATAACTCAAACCGCCTCTGGGCAGGAACAGTCAAAGGCCTCTGGCGGTACAGCGATAATGAATGGAATCATTATACGGTAGGTGATGGCCTTCCATCAAATATAATTACTTCAATCGCGGTTGGTTCATCAGGACAGATATCAGTTGGAACCGACAATGGTATTGGTACTTACATAAACGGCCAATGGAAAGCAATTGACTCATCAAACGGTCTGCCCTCCTCTATGGTCAATTCGGTGACTTATGGAAGTCATGATGTACTTTACGCTGGAACGCCAATGGGGCTTGTAAAAACGACTGACAGTACAATAACCATATTTGATACATCAAATGGCTTGCTGACTAATAATGTACTATCGCTATTTTTTGATTCCAAAGAACGTTTGTGGATTGGTGGTCAGAATGGAGTGACAATTTACACTCCAACCAGCTGGAAACGGTACAAATTTCCAGATAGTAGAGTATCATCTTTTACAGAGCACGGAAACGGGAATATATGGATCGGTACTGATAAAGGGGTTATCAGCTATAAAGCCGGAGCGTTAGTTGTTGACAGGAATGGAGTAACTAAGGAAAATCCGCCGGAATGGAAATCATTTCATAATAAGAATGTATTGTCAGATAATGATGTTCGCGCGGTTATCGATCACGACAAGGATGTCTGGATCGCCACAGGTAAAGCGATTAACGAGTACGACAATGCCAATCGTCAGGTCTTTTTATTTTATGAGCAACTTCTCCCTTATTTCAAAATTCCGGATTTGTGGCATGCTTACGCATCGGTGGTATATCCAACACAGGACTGGGGAACAATAGGCGGGTTTGTAAATTATATCAACATGGGTGAAAATGTAACAACCGATGCTTTAGGACGTGAAATGCCGCCAAAAAGATCCTGGGAAGGAGTATTTGGTCTTTCCTATGGTTTAGCCCTCAAAGAGGATCTCTCATTAGGTCTCAATGCCAAATATGTTTACAGTGCTTTGGCTCCGGCATTAACCGATGGACAGGGAGTAGGTCAGACATTTGCGATTGACGCAGCAGTGTTGAAAAGAAATTTCTTTCTAAAGAAACTTGACTTAGGATTTATGCTTCAGAATATGGGTCCGGATATTTTCTACATGGACAGGAATAACCCTGATCCTATTCCTTTCACCTTACGTTTGGGTTTTGCTTATCGTGCAGTTCAGACACCAGTGCACGATATGAAACTGCTCCTTGATTTTAACAGAGAATTTGTAAAAAACAATGATGAAGGAAGGCCGGATCCTTTTTACAAGGCCCTATTTACAGATTTAAAAAAGGAAACAATCGATTCGACACTCAGTGAAGATTTTATCGATAAAATGGAGGAAACCAACATCAATTTAGGGCTTGAGTACTGGTATGCCAACTTTGTCGCTCTTCGCACTGGCTTTCTGATAGACTACGTAGGTGAACGTTATGAATGGACACTTGGATTGGGAATAAAATATGGAACACTCAACTTTGATTGGTCATATATTTATTCACCAGAAGGTTTTATGAAAGACCAACTTAAATGGTTTAATGATGAAAAAACAGGATCTTCAGGTGTCAGAAATGGACAATGGCGAGCTTCATTCATGTTCCTGTTTTAATTGACATTTTTGTGATTTGCGAATGATAACAATTTTTGTTATCATTTACAAATCATTTTATTGTATAAAAAAGATCATTCTATTCTATGTCACATAAGGATCGGATTACTAATGCCTAAATTTATGAATTCTCTGATGACAGTAATACTATCATTATCATCAGTTTTCATCTACAATTCTGAAGCACAAAATACGGAATCTTCTAATCCAAACAATACTTATCCATATCTTCTCAAAGGACTCTCATCGAAGCACCTTGTTGAAACCGCGCGGGATCATCAGTGGTCAATAAATTTTGAGAAGAAAAACAGCAGTGATACTATCAATATTATTGCGCTGCGTGTACAGTTCAAAAGAGATACTTCTGCGCTCACCACCGGAGATGGCCGCTTCTTTACAAGCACAAATCTTAATGAAGGGGACCGGGATGAGTATCTCAATTACACGCAATCAGATACAATGTATAAATATGACCGATTGCCGCATGATTCAATCTACTTTACAAATCAGCTTGAAATGGTCAAGTCCTATTTTAAAAAAGTATCAAAAGGCAAACTAATCCTGACAAGCACCATTTATCCTAAAAATGGCGGCGATAAAGGTTATGAGGTTAACAATCCTCTTCCCTACTACTCTCCCGGTTACAAGAAGAAAAAAGAGACTTACGATGAATATTACAATCGAAAAACGATTGGGCTTGTAAAGTTTATAAAAGATGCTATCATTTCCGCAGATACAACAAACCCTGCAAACTCACCATTTGCAAAAATCACATTCAACCCCTCAGACAGCACCTTCCGTGATGAACTGGGGAGAAAAACCGTATTCCTTATATTTCACGCTGGTGCGTCTTACATGACCAATGGCGGAGATGGTCGGGCGAAAATCAACGATACTCCTTCTGATATCATCGATGCGTTTGTCTATAAAGATTTTTTCAAATTGTATCGCGATTCACTTGCTCTTAAGACAAATGGAATCACTGTCAAAAACGGCTCACTTTTGATTGATGAGATTATGATGTGTTCAGAAACCTCCAATCAGGATGGGATGAACTGGGGCATTCAGGGTATTCTTGTTAACCAAATCGCACGTCAAATAGGTATTCCTGATCTGTTTTCCACTGCAAGCGGAATATCTGCTATTGGAGCATTCTGCATAATGGATTTTGCAGGATATTCTGCGGGAAAAGGATTTATTCCTCCTTATCCATCCGCATGGGTACGAGCTTATATGGGTTGGGATGATGTCGCCATTGCTTCACCGGGAGAAAGATCCAATTACGCTGTCAAATCTTTGACATCAGTATTAGACCGGGATTCTTTATCTGTTCAGACTAATGATACAACTATTCTTCTGGTACCAATCAATAATCATGAATATTATCTTTTGGAAAACCGTCAAAGAAATTTATCGAGGAACAAAAATTTATTCAGATATGATACGATTGATGATGTTGAATGCATTTCAGAGTATCCTCAGAATGTAAATATCGACGCGAATGTGATTGCAAATGCAAATGGAAATCCCTCCAGAGTTATTCAGAAAGTAAACAATAATGATGTTAGTATTCCAGCATCAGGAGTATTAATCTGGCATATCGATGAACACATAATAAAGGGCAGACTTTCAAATAACTTCATTAACGCAGATTCACTTTACCGCGGAATCTCTCTTGTAGAGGCAGATGGAATAAATGATTTGGGAATCACTTTTCAAAATGCATTCTACAGTGCTGTTTTTGATTACGGAGGGTCGGAAGATGTATTTCCTCATCAGACACATGTCAGGGCAGATCATAGTAGTTCAATAATTAAAATTGATTCACTCGGACCTTACACACTTCCATCGACAAGAAGCAATGATGGCGGGCATACATTTTTAAAGATGAAAGTAAGCCCGGTTTCAACTCTTATTGGTGAAGAAGTTTATCATCTTGCCAAGGGTGATGGGGATCACTATATCACTAATTATTCTGATAGTGTTTTTACTATAAATATTACTCAGGATCACCTTACTCAATTCTGGCCTAAAAAAGCGGCCCCTGAAAATTATCATGAGTTGCTTTTGGCAGATCTCGATCCAAACCATGCCGGTAAAGAACTGTTTCTATTAAGCAAGAGTGGGAAATTTTATATATGGCCAACAGATACTTCGAAGAATCCATATAATAAAAAACTGTCGTACATCGACAGAAATGACTTACATGGGAATGTTTTTAAAGCAGCAGACACAATCAGTTATTTTGACAGTATTCCAATTCCTGTCTCGATGCCATCATTAATTTCCAACATTATTTACATACCTTCCAGCAATGGAACAATATACCGGATCAAAGGTGTATCTGAACAAAACGGGTTGCAGACAGATTCAATGCGGCTATCGCATATACCATCTACTTACGTTTGTAATTATCGCGACTCACTCTGGGCCGTAGGCACCCGGAACGGGCGTGTTATTTTCGGTCATGGAAGTGATACTATTTTATCAACCAAATTAAAATCTGATAGTGTAGTAACCGCGATAGCATCTATCCGTGAGAGTGGTAAAATAGCGGTGATTCAGAATGACGGTACGCTATCAATTTGCAATTCTTCACAATCCATACCAGATACATCTTTCACGATCAAAACTGGAATCGGTCCTTATAATCTTGTTGCGGGTGACCTTGATAAAGATGGTACAAGTGAAATAGTCGTTTGTGACAGCCGTCATGGTTTATGGGTGTTCAAGACAAATATGTCTCTTGCGCCCGGCTGGGAAACAGAACCCAATGACTGGTGCAATACCTATACGTATACAACGGGCGATAAAATGCCTACTGGCAAAGACAGAGTACTTTATACTGTAAATACTGCAGCTCCAGCTCTTGCAGATATCAATAAAAACGGATATTTGGATATTGTGCTTGGCGGGACGAACGGAATCTACGCTTTTAATTATAAAGGTGTTCTCATTAACAAATGGCCCGCTTATCTTGATAAGAGATACTGGTATCAACGCGGGAGTGTAACATCAACGCCAATTATTGTTACTGGTAATACAAGAGAGCCTGTGGTATTGTTTTCTTCCGCTACAGGAGAAAATACGACATTTTCTATTAATAAACTGCTTAGAGCCGATAAAAACCGGGGAATCATCTGGTTTAACAGAGAAGATGGAAAACTTGACAGTATCTGGGATTTGAGTTCAAGTTATATTGATACAATACTTACTATGGGAGATTCATTAGCACTTCCCTATGTTCTCCCGGGTGGTTTTGTTGATGCTGTAAATAAGGATGCCAAGCGCCCCGCATCAAAGATAATGGGATCTTATCAATCAAGCTGGCCTCTTACAACCGGAACTGCTCTTGAGACATCCCCTATGGCAGGGATTACCAATAGTAATACAAGACCTGATATTTTTGCAGTTTCCAAAGAGGGCTGGGTATACCGATGGACCCTTCCAAAGGATATTTTACCTGATAGTCTTTTCTGGGCACAAAACGGATATGATCCAGGCCGTTCGTTTGCTTATGGTGGTTTACAGTTTTCAGGCAGTGTAACCGAAAAGGAGCCTGTATCACTTTACAGTTATCCAAATCCATTTATTGTAAAGAACAATATTGACAAAGTTACTTTCAGATATAAATTCAATGCACCAGCCACAAAGGTCCGCCTCGACATATTCACCTACAGCGGATTCAAGATTTATTCCAAATCCTCTATGGGAAATCCACCTTTAGAGCTTACAGGAAGTTATCCTGACTGGAATGAGCTGGTCATTTCTTTAAAGAATTTCGGGCCCGCAGTTTACCGTTGCAGAATGGAAGCCACTATAAAAGGTAAAGAGCAGGTAAAATACTGGAAAATGGCAGTTGTAAAATAATCTCATAAAGGTGTCAATGTGAAATTTCGTCAATTATTAATACTCCTGGTTCTTTGTCCTTTTGTTCTCTATGCGGCTAAATACAATGCTTATGGGTTGAAGTTTTATACGATTGAAACAGATCATTTCCGCATAAGCTATATGGATGGCTGCGGACATCTGGTTAAAAAAGTTGGTTGTAAATTCGAAGAACTTTATTCAATTTATCGTAACACTTACGGACTAACCCTCCCCAAAAAAACAGAAGTGTTGCTTTTAGACGGTGACGAAAGTAATGGCTGGGCATTGCCAAATACCAATTCGATTGTCTTATGGCCGTACGATTTTGACTTTGATATGCGGGGATCACACGACTGGTTTGAGGATGTTGTAGTTCATGAGTTTGGGCATGTAGCCTCGATTTCTTCTGGCCTCAAAATGTCACCCCAAATACCACAAATCCGTTTTGGTTATTTCTCTCATCCGAATGAAAAGAACAGAGTGGAAGCTATTCATCATTTGCCAACAGAAGTTCTGCCGCCATGGTTAACCGAAGGTATTGCCCAATATGAAAGTTCCCGTCATGGAGCTGACAGCTGGGATTCACATAGAGATATGATTTTACGATCACTTGCACTTTCAGGAAAATTGCTATCCTGGGATCATATGCAGGTTTTTACCGGTAAAGGCGACGATTATGAGAAAACATATGATCACGGTTTTGCTCTCGTAAAGTACATCGCAGAGACATACGGCTATGATAAAGTTGTAGCAATGCTGCGGGCAAGTTCTAAAATTACCCGTTTAAATTTTGATCATTCCATCAAAGAGGTTTTAGGAATCTCCGGAAAAGAATTATACACACAGTGGAAAAAGCATCTCGAAACTCAATATAGTGATCAGATCAAAAAAATTGGTACCCAGGTATATGGGAAAAAAATAAATAAAGATGGTTATGAAAACATCTGGCCTCGCTTCTCAGGAGATGGAAAAAACATTTTCTTTCTCTCAAATGGAAAGGCCGATTACGGGTTGAAATTTCTTTTCAAGTATGATCTTTCTGATACCGTAAAGGAAGAAAACAAGATTAAACTGGTAAAGAGAATCGGCAGGCCTTATGATCTCCACTATTCTTCAGGAAAAATTTGTTTTACAAGCTCAAAATCAAAGAAATCTGTTGTACCTGCAAAATTCGGCGGTTCTTCGGTACGAGATCTTTTTATAGATTCGATATCGACCGATGAGAAAAAGTTCCAATTTTTCCCTAAAAAGATGGAAAAACAGGTGACAATTCAGAAAAATATCTTTACCGCATCTTTTTCTCCTGCGGGAAATATGCTGGCATGCGCGCAGAGAAATGTTGATAAATTTAAACTGGTTCTTGTTGATACTGCCGGTAAATCAGTTCGCCCTATCTTTCCAGCGGATGGTGCAAAAAATGATTTAGCATACATTTACACTATAGACTGGGCTCCCAGTGGCAGCCAGATCGCATTCAGTTATTTTGATGTTCATGATCGAAAAATCGCGATCTATGACACCTTAAAAAAGACCTGTGATGTTATCTGCAATACGAACAATGACGAAAGAGACCCGCAGTTCAGTCCTGACAGTAAATACCTTTATTTTTCATCTGATAGAACTGGAATTTTCAACATTTACCGATATGAGTTTTCATCAGGTAAACTTGAGCAAATTACAAATGTTTCTGGTGGTGCATTCATGCCTTCTCTATCGCCTGATAACAAACAGCTTGTCTATGCAGGGTATGAGAAAGATGGTTACGGCATATTTTTAATTGACAAAATCACACCGGTTAAATTAATCGGTACGTCACCTGCTATAACACAAAAAGGATTCAGTGAACTTCCGCTATGTTCATTATCATTATCCAATCCACGCAAATATTCCAGAGCACCTCATCAATTTCTACTGGTTCCGACCTTTTTCGCGGAACAGCTGGTTTCCAATCAATCAAATGTCAACAAAGGTATAACTACTTTTAAGACCGGTTTTATTTTCAACCTGTTCGAACCTCTGGCATTTTCAGCAATAGGAAATGAAATTGGCGGGTATTTTTTAGTAGAACCCAAGTATCTCATTAACATTCTGGATTTCAGTCGTGGAGGATTTAATCCCGATGCCAGTTATGATCTTGGTGTATTTGGTAATACGAATGTTCTTCCTTTGTCATTATCTTCTGACTATAGCATACGGGGAATAGCCGGAACGGACTCGTTTTATAACGAATCTGAAGATATGGAAGAAGCTCTTCCCTATAATATTCAGCAGCAAAATCTTAATCTGCGATTAACACATAACTTTGGAAATAAGACAAATGTAGAACATACTGAACACGGTTTAGCCATTCACCTTCTTACCGGAGGTAATATAACCAAAGTAAACCTTCTCCTTGATAACACCATTGATTTTAAATATACCCTGGATCAGGGTTTCCGTTTCGGAACTATGGGGACATACGGAACAATTGCACCAAATGCGCACAGTACCATATCACCTGAAGGAACTGTAGCTAAACTGCAATATACGTTCAATACTCAGTTTTCCTTGAAAGATGAGAACAGTTTCAACAACAAAAACCAGGAACGGTTTGACAAATACGAATACCATGAAGTAAGGGGACATTTAAAAAAAGGTATGCCTTCTCCATGGTACGCGAAGCATGATTTGCATTTCGAACTTAATGGCGCGGCAGTAAAGACAACCGGCAAAGATGATTTTCTTCCATCGTTTCTTCTTCCTGCGGCCTGGCTTCCCGGTTATTCATATTATTATCGTAGTATAAAGACAAAGTCAGCCAGCTATAATAAATACGCACAGGTTAGTTATGATACCCTGGTAATTACCGGAAATGCGGTATTGAATGGAGAAATTTCATACCGGTTTCCGCTCTGGCCCAAATTGATAGACAAGCGCATATCTTTCCTCTATCTTGAACGCCTCTATGGAGCTATAAATGTTTCCGGCGGAGCGGGATTCTCACAGTCTTCAGATTTTTTTGATTTTAACAGAGAAGATTGGTTAGTTTCTTATGGATGCGAATTGAGGCTTGAAACCAAATCCTTTTACAGTTTTCCACTTGCACTGCGTGTACGTTATGATAAAGGCATAGATAGAGATGCTCCGATTGGCGGCAGCAGATTTACTTTTTCAGTAGGATATGATTTCGACAATTGGGATATGGTTTTGCAACCGGATTACCACAATCAATTGAAAAGATAAAAAGTTCTTATCTGCCAGGGAAAAACAATTTCAGTTCATCAAGCAGCTTGATGACTGATAGTTGCCCTGGAGCAACAGGTTTATTTATATAACCATAGGTAAATAGAGACCCAAAAACCGGTGCAATAACTCTCGATACAGTACCAATAGCTCCCATTGCGATAGTAACAACCGGGACAGAACAATGCTGTGTAAACCAGAATAATCTTCGGACATCTTCGATTGAATTAGCCATAACAGCGATTTTAACGATGTCAGCACCTTGATCAACCGAACGGGCTACAATATCGTTTAATGATGATTCATCAGGTGTTTTCTGGAAATCATGCTCTGAAATAATAATTACTTTGTTTTTTGCAAAGGATCTTACTGTATCTGATATAGGAGTACCCAGTTCAAGATCGATGCAATCAACAAAAGGCGTAATTGCTTCAAACAATTCGACTCTTCTTTTACCTGTCCATTCATTTTCACGAACAGTACCTATCATTGGCAAAGAAACTGCAGTTCTTGTTTTTTCCAGGTATTCGGCAATTGATTTTGTAGACGATGAATAGCAATCGATACGCATTTCAAGCAGATCTGCTCCACGGGATTTTAGAGATATTAGTTTTTCAGCAGAAAAAAATTCATCAATTATCGCAACTACCCTTGGTACTTCTCCTAATAAACAGTTTCCAATAGACAGCATGTCATCTCCAATGGATATTGAGTCAGTTAACTTTTCAACATTTCACATGCACGATTATCGAGATAATTTACAAGACCGTTGGGGATATTTTTTATCAATCCCGATTCATCCCAGACATCGGGACTTTCCATGCAAAGATATAAAGTAATTTTCGGTGCAAACCGCTCAAACTCTTCACGCATTATAGTGTATAATGCAACCCGAAATGGACGAAAATACCTGAGTTTTCCATCTGCGCCATACACCATCTCACCTGAAAACAGCGGCAGATGAGTTTGATTTTTTTTCAATAAAGTTTTTAAGGAAGGCATCGTTCGAAATCCACCCAAACTTACCCATGCGATTCTGGATGGTTCTTTAATGTAATCAAATATCAATTTTACTACATTGCGGTATTCCTGTTCGCAGTTTTCAAACCAGAACATCGGATCAAAATGAAAGGCAACATAAAAGCCCATTTCGATACATTTGCGGGCTGCTTTCAAACGATCAATCAAAGAGGCGGTATTTCGTTCGAATAACTGTATTCTTGATGGAGCATTAAGAGAAAAACCGATTATCACTTTTTTAGGATTTATCACCTTTTGAAGATTCACAATGTTAGTGCTTTTTGTTTTAAATTCTACAACAGCATTGTATGGTTCAAGCAGTGCGGCTATTTTTTTGGAAAAGGAGGTAATATGATCAAGGAAAAGACTGTCTCCAAATTCACCTGTTCCAAAACGAATTACCCCACTTTGAGAGGCCATTTTCAGATGAATTTCGTTTTCCAAATCAGAAAAATTCTCGTATATGGTCTGATTCTGATGATCAAAATAGGCCTGCAAAACACAATATCTGCAGTACATTCCACATCCGGTCGCAGGCGTAATTATCTGGTATCCACAACAATAGTAACCAGCAGTCGTTCCCGGACACGGTTTCCAGAATTCGCCTTTATATTCGGCTCTCTCAATAAAATCTCTACTTTTAATATCCATCATATTGCAATTGATAATAAAAACACTTATTACTGGTAGAAATTTTAAAAATACATTTTTTTTCTAAAATATTCCCGAATCATTTTTAAAATGTTTTATTTGTATGTATTTTTAGTAATTAATTTTTCCTTACAATTATTTTTCAGAGATTGAAATCTGTTCACAATTTTTTCTTTTAATAAATCGAAATGTAAGAACGTTCATTATTTTTTTTGTTCAGACCGGAGGTCAGCATAAAATGAACCTGATTAGAAGAATTGACAGCCTTTTTTTATTGTTACTGATTGGTCTTCCATTTTCAATTATTTCTGCACCAGTAGTATCAGTTGACAAAGTTGATTACAACCTGGGGGAGATCTATCAGGATGAGAACAACCCGGCACAGCACACCTTTATAATCACAAATACAGGTGACAGCACATTAGTTATTAAAGAAGTAAAGTCAAGTTGCGGTTGTACAACGGTTGGTTATGATTCAGAAATCCTGCCAGGCAAAACAGGTAAGATTACTCAAGCTATAAATTTAAAGAACATATACGCCGGGCAATTTAAAAAAGATATCACTATTTTTTCGAACGCAAAGAATCCTGAAGTCAAGCTTTCTCTTGGAGGAACACTCAGAAAGTATGTTGAGACTTCAAGTACTAACATTAGATTATCTAAAAAGGATAAGAAAATCTGGACTGACAGTCTTATACTTAGTACAGAAAAAAAAGATCTGGCTGTTTCTGAAGTCACATTTAAACTGTACAATGATGGCGGTTCAACTCCTGCCTGGCAAAACGATCTCAATCTATACCCAACTTATACTTTTACAAAAATCGCAAGCACAAATAAAAAGTTAAGCAGCTACAGTTTAAGAATCAATTTCATTTCAAAAGATGCGGAACCGAAATTTGGTGAGTTTATAATTAAAACAAACCACCCTAAAATGCCCAAAGTTACCTTATCTGGTTCAATAGATGGGAATATGTAAATCAGGGTACAATGTAGGCAATAACACCTGAACATATTACAAAAGAGAGACTGTATGTCATTTAAATATCTTTTTGGACCAATAAATTCACGACGTTTAGGGATATCTTTAGGTATTGATATGGTGCCATTCAAGACCTGTTCCCTCGATTGTATATATTGTGAATGTGGAGCAACCACGAAGCTTACCTGTGATCGCCGGGAATATATCGATATTTCAGAAGTAAAGCAGGAATTGAGCGACTTTTTATCCAAAAACCCAAAAGTTGACTATGTAACTTTTGGAGGAAGCGGCGAGCCAACTCTTAACAGCAGCATTGGCGAGATATTACGATTTATCAAATCATCGTTTCCTCACTATAAAACAGCTCTACTCACAAATGGGACATTATTTTACCTGCCAGAAGTTCGCAAAGAGGTTCTGGATTTCGATCTTATATGTCCATCACTTGACGCAATTACCGATTCTGCATTTAACAAAGTCAATCGTCCTTCGGATGTACTTCAAAATCAAACGATAATCGATGGTCTAATTGAATTTTCCAGTATTTACAAAGGCATGTTATGGGTTGAGGTTTTCATCGTGCCGGGAATAAATGATTCAGAAGAAGAGCTTAAGCTTTTCAAAGAAACTCTTCAAAAAATAGCCCCCGATAGAGTTCAACTTAACAGTCTGGACCGTCCTGGGACCTGCGACTGGATACAGCCCGCATCAAGTCAACAGTTAGGGAAAATCGCAGCATTCCTTTCGCCGTTACCGGTAGAGATTATCACGCGAAGTAGTTCGCGACCGATTTCTGACATTATTGGTTTAGACATCGAAGAATCAATCATGAGCCTTATCAGACGCCGACCATCAACTATTGAAGAGTTGGCTATTATTTCTGGCAAGACAATCAACGAGATTAAAAGCATCTTAGAACATCTTACTTGTAACAAAAAGGCTGAAAGCTACAAAGTTGGCGAAAAGGTTTTTTATCGAATCTGTAATTAACCTAATTTTCACAGTCGGAAGTAAGAAAAACCGTAAGATATTGACCCGTTCTCCGCAGCCGCATCGAAGGATGAATGCAGAAATGGTTGAAAATTTTGAGCGGCATATCCGAAGGTGATATGTTCGAAAGGGCTAATTATTATAGAAACAGGGCCAATGCACTGGACATCTTACCCTTAAGTGACGATCAGATTGTAACTAAACGCATCTCGATTGTTAAATAAATATTTAAAAGGCAATTACCTATCCTTTTGGTAATTGCCTCTTTTTATTTGGAATCTTTTCTATTTCATTTCCTCTGTTATATAAGTTTGCAAAAATAGCTCTATTCCCTTCTTATTATTTCTAATGCTCACATCAGGCCAAAGCGATATAATTAATTACAGTTCAAAATAGCTGTATTTTTGTAACACGAACATTTATCGCCCCCTAAATCCCCCGCAGGGGGACATAGAGGACGCGCATGTTAACTTTGAACAGTTACTAATTTTATAAAAACACAAGAGTGAAATTAATCATCCGGTTCTGTATGAAAAATTATTTACTCATGTTAACTACGATCCTCTATTTATTACCTGTATATGGAATAGAGATCGATTGGTTTACAGATCTTCGTGGTGAAAATACCGGACACACCATTTTTCACTCATTGAATTTGCCACATTCTGCCATTTTGATGGCTACAGGACAGGCATCATCAGGTGGAGCTTCAGATGCGACTGATATCCCGATATTTGTTGCAAATACCGGAACTGCTGATCGGAATATGTTTTCAGCAACCCATGTCGAATGGTTCATGGGTTTACGGAAGGAATATCTTGGCGGACTGTTTCCACTATTAGATATAGGAACCATTGGAATTTACTCACAATTATTTACTCCAGGCGATATAAAGCATGCACGCACAATTGATGAGAAGCCATCATCACCATCAATGCTTGAATATTCTTTAGGAGCATCATTCGCCAGAAGTTTTCTGCAAAACAGATTGAGTATAGGTTGCGCAATTTCCTATTTAGAAAGTAATCTTGATCATGAAAAAGCAAGAGGAATCAGCGGATCATTTGATTTAAAAGCATCTCCTGCGGATATACTAAGAGCGCACTTTTACTGTTCTAATTTCGGGCCATCAATTTCATATGGAATGACAAAGGAAAGTTTGCCAACGCAAACAGGTTTATCATTGCAAATTTCTCCTTTACCCAAAGCAGCAATTGACAGATCACACCTTAATTTGACTACTGGAATCGGTGTAAGAAAGATTGCTGACCAGCCAATCATATCCGGTATACAGGCAGATATTGATTTATGGGATCTTTTTTCTTTAAGAACCGGATATGAGTATAAATATGGTACAGATATCACAGCAGAAGGCCTGGGAGTGGGTGCATCCATAAAAATAGGAAGATACGGAATTGATGGAGCCTGGCGTTATGAATCGAAAGATCTGGGAAATGTCTGGGCTGCTACTTTAAAAATGCAGTTTGAGGAGATAATTCCGAAAAGTGCAGAGCAGTATTACTCAATAGCAGTTAAGCATTATAAAAAGAACAGGAACAATTTGAGTGAGTATTATGCCAGAAAAGCACTTTCTTTAGATCCTAATCTGTGGAAAGCACATGCCCTTATCAATCAATTACACTCTGAAGAACTCCGCCAAAGCAATCTTGAGATAGGATTGATTTACACAGGAAACCTCCGGGGAGTATTTCTTGAACCTGCTGAAAGCGGAAATCTTGGCGGATTGGCACGTCAAACCACTATCTTTAAAAAACTCAAAAAGCAATTTAAAACCGCACTGTGCATCGAAACCGGAAATCTTTTGTCAAAATCGTCTGACTCCATAAGGAGCAGGATTGCGGGTCTTTTTTTTGACGTGGTAGATTTCGATATCATAGCAGGCGGCAATGAAGAGATTGATATTGGCTTGCAAAAGTTGAAATCGCAGATGAAAAGCAAAATATTCAATCGTTTTCTCTGTACAAATCATATTCCCGGTTTTTTTGTTATTGAGCATCAGATTATTGAAAAAAACGGTTACAAATTTTTTATTGCATCCATTGTCAATGAGACTCTGGTAGATTCCTCTTCAAATGTCAATATGCATCCACTCTCAGAAACAGATCTCTTACCGGTCTATGCTAAGAAAAGCGATATTCGAATTTTAATTTTACATGATAAGTGGAATTCTATTATCAATAATCCAGGTCTATTCAGTGGATTTGACATTGTATTATGTGGCAGCATTGATCAGCCATTTAAGGCGCCTATGAAAATCAATTCATCACTTTTATTGAGTTCTGGAGTACATGGTGAATATGTAGGCAATCTGATATTGCGTTTTAATAAAGAGAAAAAGCTACTTTCTGCTGATAACAAGTTAATTCCTGTTTCAGATCAGATCGAAGCAGATAGCGCACTATCTCAAATTATAAAGACAATTTCTGTAAAGATTCCCGACTCTACTACTAACGACAGCACTTGTGAAATTAATCTTTCTAAAGGTGATTCAAGAGAAACTTTTCCTTTTATTTCCAACAGAAATGGCAGTGATCAGGTTTTTTTGAAATCGATTCAGAATAATGCCGAATTCCCGATTACCAGCAAATCTTTAACTGCTTCAAATCCAGCTATATCTTTCAGTTCTTCAAAAATCGCTTGCCGTATTCAAACAGATACAGGTTCCAGAATACAAATTCATAATATGAATGGAAAAATCGAAAAAGAAATAGATAAAGAACAGAGTATTAATTGCATATCGGTAACCCCTGATGGTAAATGGGTATATTTCTGTGGAGTGGAATCAGGGAAACGAAAAGCGGATATCTATCGACAGAATTTTTCAGGCGGTCCCTGTCAATCCATTATACAAACAGATAGCGCAGATGAAAAGGATATTTCTTTTTCACCTCAGGAAGATCTGATGGCTTACAGTGCAAATAAAGATGGAACTTATCAGATTTTTTTGAGTAGTACGGCTGGAACAGATCCGCTTAAGATTACAAATGTTAAAGCGGATCATGTTAAGCCCACATTCAGCCCCGATGGTGGAAAATTAGCTTATTTATCAGACCGTTCAAATTTCGGAGGCAAGCTGGACATCTGGATTTATGATCGTAAAAAGAAGGCTCATCAACAAATTACCAGCTACTCAAACGTTAAGGAATTTTGCTGGCTGTCAGATTCGCGTACTATTTTGTATTCATCAGGAACCGTCGGGTTTGAGATTTACAGAGTTGAAACAGAGCGTTTTCGATTTTCAAAGCTTGCACCATGCAACACGGTTAAACCATATAATGAACGCAGCCCGATGATAGTCTATCTTGCCAATAAAGAGAAAGTGGTATTTACAAAAGAATTTCAGGATGGTTTGAAAAAAATCTATTTAATAAATCTCGACGGTTCAGATATGCAGTGTATAGTTAACAGCAAAGGTAATGACTGGCTTCCAGATTACCGAAAATAAATGTGTGTTGCTCCGTCTCCCCCATCTTTGGGCAAAGCAGTTTTGAAATCACGAATATGACAGCAGAATTCATTTTCAAGCATTTGCCTTACCATTTGTTTAAGTACGGGTCCGTTTTGATTACATGAATGATATCCGATACCATGAATGACAAGTAATTCTTTTATTCCTCTGTCGATACAGCTATTTACAGTGATTCGCAACCGTATGCCAGCTTCTTCAGCTCTAAGCCCATGGAGATCCACTTGCTCGCGTGAAGATCGCTTGTTAGAAGAGATTTTTTTATTTTTTATTTTCTTTTTATTATCAGACAGGGCATCTTTATTTATCACCCCGTGTTTGTCAATAAACGAAAATATTTCCTCAGAATTCGATGCCATACATTACCTATCAGAACAGCGATAACCGCTCCCCTATTTTATAAATGTTCGCCCCGATTTATCAAAAGTTTACCGTCAATCCAAACAGAAGGTTGCTGAATGACACCATCAAAGTGAATCTGAGTCTCTTCCGGAATATCACCCGACAACCAGTTACCTATGCCGAAATGGACTGTACCACGAACCTTCTTATCTTCAAGATTTTTACCGCAGAGTACGGCCGTATCATGAGTCCCGATTCCGAATTCAGCAAGTGATCTTGATTCATGATATTTGGTAAAGATCTTTTCCAGCTCAGAAGCACAACTATGGCCTTCAATTTTGATCACTTTTCCCTCTTTCAGGGTAAAAACAAGAGGGTTATCAAGAACACCTTCAACCATTGAAAAAGAGCCGTCAATCACCAAAACGCCTTCCGCTGTATTATCCAAAGGACGAATGCAAGCTTCACCTGCAGGCAAATCACCAAAAGTTCCTTTAGTCATTATATGCCCGTCATCTGTCCAGGCATTTTGTCCGGCAGTACTAAAGGAAAGATTCGTGCCAGCAGATGTTTTAATTGATATTATTTGAGCAGCACTCAATTTTCCGGTCATTTTTCTTGTGTAAACCCCAAGTTTACGCCAATCCGTTTTCATCGTACGAATAAAAGAATCAACTGTTATCCCGGGAAGAGTAACGATTCGAATACCCTGCTCTGATGCTATCTTTGATATGTGTTTGCGAGATAGCGATTTTAGTGTAGGAATAATTACAAGGTCAAATTGACCTATCCAACTCCCGATATATTCAGGCAGCTCATTTCCATTATTCTTTCGGGATTGAACCATTACCATTACAGTTTCTTTACACTTCCCTTCACCAGCATCATAGAAAGCTCTACCTATTTCATAACAGTCTGAATCACATACAATTAAAAGCTGCTCCAATCTGCGCAGATTCAAACATTCCGCAAGAGCAATTTCAGCACTGTTTATCAATTCACTCATCTAATTGATCCTGTTGTTTTCTGATTTTATTCGAAATGCATTGTAAAAGCGAACCCTGAATATACTTCTTTTAAATTGAATTTAGAAGGAAAGTAAATAGTGGATTAAATTTTAAAGTTTTCTTTTCCTTTCCTTGAAATTACCGGACAATTTTGATAAAAACACATCAAAAACACCTGAGAGTTGACCAGAGCAGCTTTGATTTAATTATATGTCCAATCATACATAAAAATATTTTAGTAAAAAGGAGATTGTATTATTTTATATACCACATAATCCTTACCTTTAATCGGAAATCAGGTCAAACTATGCGAACAAATAATAAACAGCAGTTAATCAGAAATTTATGTTTCAATTTTATAATAGCCTTTGGTATATTCGGCTTTTTCTTTTCACCTGAAACAGCAACCGATCGGCATATTGCTGATGCATATCTGGATCCAAGTACCGGCTCTATGATAATTTCTGCAATAGTGGGCATTTTGGCAACGATTGTACTTGGAATAAAGACGTTCTGGTACAAGATCGTTTCGATTTTCAGGCCTGCGAAAAAAGATCAGCCGCAGGACACAATTACAAAGTAGAATTTGTCTATTCCAGTGAAAGTTCTTATATGAAAAGCAAGTCGGCTTCATTTGCACTATTTGATTTTTTCCGATCTTTTAAAAATTACCTGTCCATTAATAAACTTACTGCGGATCAAAAAAACATAGTTTTTTATTCGGAAAGCGGACAGGATTGGCATCATTTCGAAAAGATTATCTGTAAATTGCTTTCGATGTCAAAAAAGGTCTGCTACATAACTTCCGACAGAAAAGATCCTGGTTCTAACTTTGAAGAATCCGCTTTATAATTCTTTTTTTATCAAAGAAGGGTTCTGGCAGATTTATCTCTTCCAATTCCTTAAAGCAGATTGTCTTGTATTAACGATGATTGATCTTAATGTATTTCAACTTAAAAGATCAATCAATCCAGTGCACTATATTTATTTATTCCACGCAATGGGAAGCACACACATGGTGGATTTCGAGAATTCCTATGATCATTATGATACAATACTTTGCGTTGGTCCCCATCAAATTTCTGAGATTCGAAAACGTGAACAGTTAAAGAAACTTTCATCAAAAAACCTGGTCGAACATGGATACGCGCGAATTGAAGAGTTAATGGAAGCCGCAACAAAAAACAGAAAAACCCCATCAAAACCATATACGGTTCTCCTGGCACCAACCTGGGGGGAAAACTCAATTCTTAACATTTGCGGCGACAAATTGATCGGAATACTTCTCAATGCAAAATTTAAAGTAATTCTTCGTCCTCATTATCAAACCTGCAAGTTAACACCAGAGATAGTTGATGCTCTCATTACTAAATATGAAAAACACGAATTATTTGAATATGTGAAAGCCATGGGTGATACTCAATCGCTATTTACTTCAGATATTCTCATTTGTGATTGGTCTTCAACCTCAATCGAATATGCGCTCGGTCTTGAAAAACCAGTTCTTTACATTGACGTACCCAGAAGAGTTCGTAATAAAAATTATCAGGAACTTGGAATTGAACCAATGGAGGTAAGCATAAGAGACCAGGTTGGAAAAGTACTCGCTCCTGATAATCTCGATAAAGCCCCGGAAATGATTGAATCTCTTTTATCTGATCCAGCACAATTTAGAGAACGAATAATAGCTCTTCGCAACCAGTTGGTATTCAATTTAGGCAAGAGTGTTGAAGTTGGTGCAATGGAGATTGCCAAAATTGCTGAAAATATATCCAATAAAAGGCATACACATTGATTTTAAAAGCATCTTTCAAGTTAACAGATCATAACAACAAATTGATACAAAAAAACAGATCAATTCGAATCTTGCCCGATATGAAAGGTTAGTAAATGCCAATTGACGAGTCCTCAAATAACATAACTGATGGGAAAGGAACTATTCCGAACAAGCCACTGCAGGAAGGCTGGTTTTCAGGAAAAAACAGATTAATTCTCCTTAAATGGAATATGGGTTTCTTTGTTTGTGCTGCATTACTTTTTATTATTGCAGGACTTAGGTATTTTGCCGCGTACTCATTACCAGCAGACTTTTTAGGCATCGCTTATACAGCTGCCGCATTTACAAGTCATTTTGCATCTATAGCCCTTATCTGCTGGGCGATTCTGATCTTGCCACTGACTTTGATTTTACCATATAAAAAAGTGGTTATTCCTTTTAGTATAATCTTAGTATCAACAATTCTTACATTGGTGCTTCTCGATTCACAGATTTATACTTCACATAGGTTTCATTTTACTCTTTTGACAATTCGTATTCTGGGGTGGAAAACGTGGGGATTTGGAATATTTTACGTTTTAATTTTCATTCTTTTAAATTCATTTATTGCTAAAATCATTTGGAACAGGATTATAGTGCTTAGGAAAAAAAGTTTTTTTATTTTGTTTACTTCTTTTACCATAGTTCTTTTGTTGTTTACACATATTACTCATATCTGGGCAGACGCAACTGGATATTTACCGGTGACCAGATTTACAACTACGCTTCCGCTCTTTTATCCATCAACGGATAAACGATTTATGGTCAAACACGGTTTTGCTGATATTTCAAACCGCAGAGATCTTCCTCACAATTTGAGCACTAAAAACAGTGACTTTTTTTATCCTTTAGCTCCCCTGCGGTTTGATTCATCCGTAAATAAAAACAATATCTTATTAATTGGAATCGATGCCTTAAGAAGTGATGCTTTCAATTCAGAATTATGTCCTTATATTTACAAATATGCAAAAGACACCGGCGTAATCTTTACAAATCATTGGAGCGGTGGTAATTCTACAAAAATGGGATTGTTTTCTCTCTTTTATGGAATGCCTCCTACCTATCAGCAATATGTTGAATCAAATAAGAGGTCACCTGTTCTAATTGACAGATTTCTTGATCGGAAATACGCTGCAGGCATATTCACGAGCTACAAATTGTATGCACCTGCCTGTCTGGACGTAACCGCATTTGTCAAAATACCGAATCTTCGTCTGGAAACAAAGATTCCGGGTTCACAGGATGTTTACAGAAAAGATAGTGCAATAACCGATGAATGGAAGTCATGGCTTGATAATAAATCGCCGGCGCAGCCTTTTTTTGGTTTTCTCTTCTATGATTGCCTCAGTGTTGAAGGGTTCCCTCCGTCTTATGCTGATCGAGTCAAGACAACTGAACAGATGAACAGATTCCAGAAAAAATTCGAACATTATAAGGTTGGCGTACAATATATCGATTCTCTTATCGGTACCGTTCTTGATGACCTCTACAAACGGGATCTTATGAAAAACACCATCGTCATTATCACATCAGATCATGGCGAGGAATATGATGATAATAAACTGGGTTTTTCAGGCCATGGCAGTGCTTTCAGCACTTATCAATTAAGAGTACCTTTGATAGTATTTTGGCCGGGAAAAGACAATGCTACTATCGAAAAACGAACCTCTCATTATGATATAATTGCCACGCTGATGAGAGATGCATTAGGATGCATCAATAAAGAATCAGATTACTGTTCCGGAAACAATCTTTTCTCTGGTAACCAGTGGAACTGGTTGATAACTGGAAGTTACTATAACTTTGCTATTGTAGAGCCGCAACAGGTAATCGTCCAATACCCTGGAGGATACTATGAAGTCCGTGACAATGGCTATAAAGTCGCATCAAGAAATCCCTCAGAGAATGTAGCATTTGCGTTAAGTGAAATGGGAAGATTTTTTAGAAAATGACGAAACTTTTTTATCGTACTACTGTCGTTGTTTTTGCTGTAATCAACCTGTTATTGGCAAATGAAAATAGCTATGAATCAGTATCGATAGGAAATTACGATATCAATTTTTCTCCTTCGGGAGATATTTACTCTTTACATATTTCTTATCCACAGAAAAATACCCCACCTAAAACTGCTCATTTTTATGGATATGAAGGTAAACCACTGATTGAAATTACAGTTTCAGATAACACCTTTATCGATAGCTGTATGAGAACAGCCGGGGTATTTTTTTCTAAAACAGAAAATGATTCAGCTGTTATTGTCAGTTTTAGATCTACTATTTTAAAGAACAACACTTATTTTGAAAAGACCTACACATTTAAGAAAAAGAGCTATCTATCAAATATTTCAATTAAATTCTCCGGTGATTATGCCCAAAACATACAAAACGCACCCACTCTGATTGTAAATGGCTCAGATAATGATTTTGACAAATATCATTATATTTCAATTAATAAAAGTAAAAACAAAGTCTTGAATATAAAACCAGATACAAAAGATACTCTTTCAGATTGTATGTGGGGAGGCAAGCGAAACAGATTCTGGACAATGCTTTTTACTACTGAAACCAGATCCCCGGCACATTTTGAAAAAAATAAATTATCAATAAACCTGAAATCAAATGACAAAAACGATTATACTATTGGAATGTATTCCGGACCGATAGTATTCAAAGAGCTGCAAACTGCCGGTTCTGAATGTTCCAGATTGCTATATCCTTTGTGGTTCTGGATGAGATGGCTGTCAATTGGTTTACTTATAATTTTTAATAAACTGCTGGAATTAACTAATAATGTGGTAATATCGTTAGTTCTTTTGTCTATCACTGTTAAAATTATTGTTTCTCCATTTTTCACTATAGCTAATAAATGGCAAATACAGGTTAACAGACAGGCCTCAATTCTCCAGCCGCGCTTAGCTGAAATAAAGTCGAAATATAAAGGCGAAGAAGAAACAAAACAGACATTAGCGCTATACAAAGAACTTGGTATCAGCCCATTATATTCACTAAAGAGTTTATTAAGCGCAGCGATTCAAATCCCCATTTTTTTTGCGGCTTATCACATGTTAAGTGAGCATATAGCACTCAGCGGAATCTCCTTTTTATGGATCGCTGACCTGTCTCACTCTGATAATTTTTTACAACTACCCTTCACCATCCTCTATTTTGGTAATCATATTAACATACTTCCATTTGTAATGACATCAATTACCTTTGCTTCATCATGGCTTCATAAAGACCACTCTCTTTCTGCTACATTACAAAGAAAACAACAGACCAATCTTTACTTTATGGCGGGACTCTTTTTTATCCTATTATATACTTCCCCCGCCGGAATGGTCATTTACTGGACAATGAACAATATCCTGGCGTTTTTTTCAACATTATTTGAACAAAAATTCTCAAAAAAACAGATTTCTAAAAACGATCTAAGTTTATAAGAGGTTTATTATGAAAGCGATTATTCTTGCAGCTGGTTATGGAAACAGGATGCGTCCTTTGACCGACACATGTCATAAAACAATGTTAACTGTTGCCGGAAAGACCATCATTGGACGGATAATCGAAGGGCTTGTAGAAAATGGGATTACTGATATAATTGTCGTAACCGGATACAGAGCAGAAGAATTAACATCATATCTGAATACAACGTATCCGCTGTTAAAGTTTACATTTATTCATAATGACAAATACAGAGAAACAAACAATATTTACTCGATGGCGCTGGCATTTGAAACTATTACTATCGATAGTGATATTATTCTCATCGAATCGGATCTTATCTACAAACCAGAGGTAATTACCAGGCTTATAAATTCTAATTTTAAAAATGCTGCATTAGTTGACAAGTATCGTGTCGGTATGGATGGTACCGTTGTTACAGTCGAGAATTCTGTAATTACAAATGTTATTCCTCCGCATCTTCAATCAGAGTCGTTTGATTTTTCTGATAAGTACAAAACGCTTAACATTTACAAATTTTCCCGGGAATTCTGCGAGACGTCATTCAAAAAACTGCTTGTTTACTATGCAAATGTGATCGATAAAAACTGTTATTACGAGCTGATACTGGGCATTCTTATTTACATGCAAAAAGAAACCATTCATGCTGAAATCATAAAAGGTGAAAGCTGGTCTGAAGTAGATGATCCTAATGATTTGCAGGTAGCACAATTTGATTTCAAAGAGCATCGAAAAGAGATGCTGGAATATGCTTTCGGTGGTTTCTGGAATTATGAGCTTACCGATTTCTGTTTTATACGAAATATGTATTTTCCAAATACCGCAATCATTTCTGAAATGAAAAACGTTATGCCTGCATTGATCCATAACTATGGCTCACGTCAAGCTATTCTTGACCGCAAGATGTCCTGGTTTTTACTTTGCAATGAATCCCGTATTACGGCACTCAATGGGGCATCACAAGTTTATCCATTTTTACGGTCCATTTTTTCGCAATGCAAGGCATTACTCCCAACTCCAACATTTGGTGAATACAATCACATTTTCGATAATTACTCTGTATATAACGATTACGGATCATTTGATATTGATGAAATATCTCAAAAGTCATCAGATGCGGAAGTGGTAGTTTTTGTCAACCCAAATAATCCCACTGGATCTATTGTTAATACCGGGTGGATCTATCAATTTGCTGAAAAATCAAAGCAGAAGACAATCATTGTCGATGAATCATTCATAGAATTTTCCAGTAATGAATCCATTGTAACAATGCTTGAAAAGAATCCTCTTGACAATGTAATCGTTATAAAAAGTCTAAGTAAATCTCTTGGCGTACCCGGGATTCGGCTTGGTTATGTTTATTCATGCGATTTGGAATTCTGCGATTTATTGAAAAAAAGTATCCCCATATGGAATTTAAACTCCATATCAGAATTCTTTCTTGAAATAATTCTGAAGCACCGGAATCATCTCAAACAATCATTTACTAACACAATAAAGGACCGGATATGTTTTTCGGAGCAACTCATCCATACTCCAATTGTTGATAAGGTTTTCAGCAGCGAAGCTAATTTTATTCTCATCCGTCTAAAAACCGATAAATCAGAGGCGAGCAAAATTGCTAACTGGCTTCTTTCAGAAAAAGCTGTATACGTAAAAGATATCAGCTTAAAATTTACGGATAATTTTGGTTATTTTCGCCTTGCAGTACGGCTTCCCGAAGAGAATCAAATGCTCATACACTACTTAAAGCAAATTGATACAAATTTAATTTTCAATAAAAACGAAGGCATTTTAAATAGTGTAAGCTGATTATCCAGACTATTAACTATTAACATAAATCAATTAATACCGTTTGTATATGTTAAATACCTATTTTGATAATGGCGCAACATCATTTCCAAAACCCCGTGCTGTTGCTGATAAAATGTATACTTACATATCAGAAATAGGCGGAACCTATGGTAGAAGTGCCTATAAGCGAGTAATCCATACTTCTGAAATTGTTGAAACTACACGTGAAAAAATGGCAGAAAGGCTTGGCGTTTCAAATCCTGAAAAGATAGTTTTCAGTTTTAATGCTACATCTGCTTTAAATACCATAATTTTCGGGCTCAATCTAAACAATTGCCACATTCTTTTATCACCCCTGGAGCATAATTCAGTAGTGCGTCCATTAGAATACATTCGTCAAAGGAATAATATAACCTGCGAAGTACTTCCTCACTATCCTGATGGGTTAATTGATACCGGAAACATAAAAAATTTTCTGCGTGAAGAAACAAAATTGGTAATTGTAAATCACCAAAGTAATGTTAATGGTTGTATTCAGCCGATTGCGGAAATCAAGAAACAGATCGGCTCAATACCGATCCTTATCGACCTTGCGCAATCACTAGGCCACACAGAAATCTATATTGATAACTGGGACATTGATTTTGCAGCATTTACCGGTCACAAAGGTTTACTCGGTCCGACTGGGACCGGCGGTTTTTTTGTAAATAGACCGGAGCTTCTGGAACCATTCGTTTTTGGCGGTACTGGAAGCCGATCTGAAAGTTTTGAAATGCCTGTGTTCATGCCTGATAAATTTGAAGCTGGAACTCCAAATATTGCTGGAATATTCGGTCTCTTAGGTGCATTAGAAAATCCTCAGCCAAATTTTTACAGTCAGGAGCACTTTACCGCTCTTATGAGAGAAATTGAGGAAATTCCGTATTTAAAATGCCACAAAGCAATTGACCCCAAAACACAAGGACCACTTTTTTCAATCAACCATAGAGATTATAATTGTTCTCAGTTTGCTGATGCGCTATTTACCCGATATCAGATAGAAACCAGGTCTGGTTTACACTGCGCACCGCTTGCACACCAAACTCTTGGAACATATCCTTTCGGTACTGTGCGTATTGCGCTGTCTCCATACCACTCTCACAATGATCTGGAATACCTTCTTAAATCATTAAAAAAAATGGAGACACTATGAGTAATTTAATCGCACTTTTTCCCACTACCAGAAATGCAATAAGGGCTCAGAAAGTATGTAAACAGAAAGGGATTACCTGCAGAATGATACCTGTACCCAAAGATCTGTCATCAGAATGCGGAATAGCATTGGAATTTGATTTAGCAGATGATCAGAAAATTAAAGTGCTGTTCGTAAATGACAAAATAGAAGCAGGTTTTCATTATACCTCATGATTATTCAATGGACTGTCAGAAGATGTATTTTTTTGGGGAGTAATGATTTTACCAAAGAAAGTGTCCAACGTTTGCAGCAAAACCCGCATGTCAAATGTACGTCTATCCATAAAGATCAGATTCGCATTTGTAATTCCATGGCGCGCATCTTCATACTGTTCAAGGTCGACCAGAAAGATTTTCAACACCTCTCCTTCACCTTGTAAATCACGTTCATCACCATAGAATATTACATCTAACGGCAATCCTTTGTCGGGAATAGCTATGATCACTTTTGCTTTTTTACCATAATCACTATTAAACTGATTGGTAACATGTACCTTGAAACCTTCATTTCGCAAAGCAATCACAATGGGGTGATAAATCCGCCGGTCATTATAGACAATTAATATATCGATTTCATTTGTATCGGGTCGGGCTTCACTTATGCTAAAATCCTGATATGGGAGATTCAGAAAAGTGCACATCAGTTTTAACTGTCTAATTACGGAACTGAAGAAACGATCATTAGGTCCTGTTCCTAACCGTAGTTCTCTAATCATTTCTGCCGGGATCTCCGCAAGTATCTCATCGCAGCTATGTCCCAGTGCTGATGCTTTAGCTAACAAGTTTGCAATATAAACCGCTTCCTGGATTATGCGGTCATATTGAACGGGTGATTGAAGAATTCGATCAGGATCGTGATGATAGAGAATGGCATGACTTATTGCTGACGGGAAGTTCCATTGATTTGTAAGGAAATGTCCCAGGTGGGCATGTGTAAATCCCATTTCACGCTGTTCTGTTACATGGAAAGCAGTAATTGATGCCATAGTATTATCGAGAAGCTTTGAAAAGACAGTATCAAAACTATTGTCAAGAGGTATCTTTCCCAAGTCGTGAAGGAGCCCTGCGATGAAACCCAATACAGGTCGATGGAGCCCATAATCAGTGCAGATTTTTTCTGCAATCACTCCGACAGCAAGTGAATGTAACCAGAATTCCCGCCTTCCAAATCCCCTGTTTTTGTAAACTTCTGGTGACAGGTCAATAAGTGATAAACATGCCATAATATTGCGTGTTTCCCGGAAGCCAAGACGGACAACAGCATCCTGAATTTCTGTTATTCTCCCATGTCGGCGAGCGAACTGAATTGTATTGGCGATCTTCAGTATAGCAGACGATACCGCAGGATCACTGGATATACATTTAGCAAGTTCCAGGCAGCATGAAGCTTCGGATTCTATTATATCAAGAGCTTTGACAACAGTAAATGGGAAAGCCCAATTATGCTGTAACACATTCACTATTTCTATCAATTTTGAAGCAGCAGGTAACGACAAATCAAACAGTTTGAACTCAAGTGCTTTATTTATCTCTATTGTTGTTTCCTGTTTCTGCCGAACCGTTTCTTTTGCATTTGTTAATTCATCAGCACTACCGCATTGTTTTAATTTAGCCAAAAGCTCCGCAAAAGCGAATGGATATCCAATTGTTACCAACCTGTTTGGGCTGTGATCCGGACTATTTGTCAATTCATTCATAACCTGCGAAATAAACGACGGCAGATTCTTTGGCAAAATAATAAGAACACTAACATGATGCATCCGAGCTGACTTTTGCAGACGTGCAAGCACTAAAATGTCTTTGGAATTTTCATTTGAAATATCTGCGATTACGATTTTTGGAAGCATCTGGCTGGCTTTTATTGTCGCAAGATACGAAGTCTGTGCCTGTATAACTTGATAATTACACTGAATAAGACCTACAGTCAGAATATCCCTTATTTTTTCTCGCGGTGAAAAAATCAATACAAGCGGGCCGCTATTATTACTCCCAAAAATACCAGGAACTTTAGTCAACTCATCCTCCAGCCAATCTTTGTGTACTACGTAACACAATTATAGCTGGAATAAATTAGAATATCAATCTAAAACCTCTTAAAAAAATTGTGTCTGATCAAAAAACAGTTATCTTTTCTTATTGTTTATCTATGGGTTTTACAGCGTATTTGAAAACTAAAACTTCAACGTGTAGTTTGTACCAGAATTACTTTTTTGTAGTCTTTTTGATAGTTGTTTGCGATTCAGAGTACCAGTTCTGCCATAGAGTCTTATCCATCTCGATATCCTGCCCTGTCATAAGCCACAAAAGATAATAAACATTTTTCCGTACTCCAGAGTTCTTATTATCCAGTGCCTTTATTAATGTAGAAACATCAGTCAATTCTTTCAATGCAACTTCCGTCTGTTGTCTGATTTCAACTTCTTTATCCTTGAGCATTGAATAAAGAGATGGAATTGATCGGGGATCTTTGATTTTTGATAAAGCAGTAATCGCTGCTGACCTTACCGTTGCAATTTTATCACGCAGCAGGTTTATTAAAGGTTGAACAGCAATTGAATCACCTATTTCTCCCAATGCATATGCAGCATTTTCACGAACATTAAAATCTGAATCTATCGTAGCGTCGATCAGAACTGATGAAGCTTCTTTTCCTCCAATCATACAGAGTGCTTCGGCGGCACGAACCCGAACATACGAGTGGTGATCATAGAGAAGTGCCCTTAAACTTTTAATTGACTTGTTTTCACGCATTTTTCCTAACATAAAAGCAGCATTTGCCTTTACAGTGGCATTTTCGTCTTTTAGCATACTCATAAGAACATCTGCAAATTTGACAGAGCGTAATCCGCTTACTGCAACAGCTCTTACATTGTGATCGGAATCATTCAGTGCTTCCATTAGTGCAGAAAAAGCTGTTTCTGTGGACAACTCTCCCAAACCAAAAGCCGCGCGTCTTCTTACAAGTGAATTCTCATTTTTCAAAGCCATTTTCAGAACAGAGAATCCAGTCGGTCCCATACGTGAAAGCGCCCGCGCTGCTTCATCTCCAGGAGAAAGTATTTGGTTAACATTCAATGAATCTATCAGAACAGGTCCCAGACTGGTGCTTAGAGCAGTATCACCAAGGAGTTTGTTAAGATCAGGAATAGCATCTGCCCCCCATTGGCCGATTGCCGCGAGTGTTCTTGCAGCCTGGCTTCGTTGCTCCGGGGAAATTGAATGCAGCGAATCTTTTAGTTGGACTACCTGCACATTTTCAGGAACCGGTATTTTAGGAAATGTACGAATGAGTTCTACAATAGTATCCGCTCTATCAGACAAGGAATTTTTCTTAATTGTGCCCTCTTCACCAGTAGCCAAAACGTTTTTTTCCTGGAGCGCGATAGTGCCTTTATCATAAGTAACGCCATCTATTTCTTTTATCAGGTGTTTCAAAATATTGATAACAGCTTCCCCAACCTCAAACCGAATTATCCTTTCATCCTCATAGATAATTTTACCCAGAAAATTAGCCCCATTCTTAAGAACTATTTCAACCTTATCACCTTGCTGAACTTTCTTTTTTTCGATTTTTGCAGGAAAAGTAACTGCTGTTGTAGTTGTCACATTGTTGCTTTTTGCAAAATTATTGTTTGCATTGGCTTTATTATCTGTGTTCTTTTCAGAAGCGACTGTATTGACATTATTTTTATATATCAAGTCTTTCCCAGCAGTTGAAACAGTAGTAACAGGTAATTTGCTTTGAGTATCATTTTTTATCGAAACAGAATCAGATCCGGAAGCAGTCTTATTGAAAATAGCAGTTTCTTTCTGCATATTTGCACTTATGGAAGATTTATGCCTTGATACTTCCGTAGTGTTCAGAGCACCTTTTTTAACTTCAGATTCAATAAGCGGTTTTGAATTTACTGGTTCCAAAAGCGTTTTTTTTGACTTGTCAGAATCTGTTTTCGAATGTGCTAAATCAGCACCTTCAGCTGATAATATTTTTTGAGCAGGTTTATTTACATTGTTTATTTCATCAGATCTTTTTACATTTGTCTGGTTACTATCGATAATTGCATTTTCAGTATTCTCTACAGTTACATTATTTCCGACAGATTTCGTGTATTCAGCGGTTTTTCCTTTGTTCGCATATAAATTTAAAACAGCTGAATCATTTCGAGTATTTGAGGAATCCTTTTTGGATCCTGAATCGCTGTAAAACCTGCTATTTTGTTCTCTTTTTATCTGAAGTGACAATTTATTGAGAGATGAATCGGGTTTATTCTCGCCATTTTTTCCCTCTGAAGTGCTATTTATCTGCTTTTCAGAGGTGATAATTTCAGAAATTATACTTTTAAATATATTGACAGGTGATCCATTTACATTAAGAATAATAATACGGTCGTTGTGGGAAATCATTGGTCCTTTAAATATAGTGCCATTTTTTAGAATCACGGTAACAACATCAGATCCGCTGTTTACTACAGAATCGACCCTTTTATTTTTTGTACTATTTACATCAGATAATTTGGAGTCTATTACTCTGTTTTTCACTGTATCATGATTATCAGTTCTCAAAGTATATCTCTTAGCGTCTATTTCAACGATTATACTTTTTAAAATCTGGATACGTTTACCATTTACCGACAGACTCAGAAAGTTACTATTTTCAGAGATAATTTCTCCGTTATATAATGTGCCATCCTGAGTACGGATCTTTGTTGCATCAGAAAAACTGAATATTAATGGTATTAAGCATAAGAGGTATATATGTCGCATTATTTTCACAGCTCTATTTCAAAGGTGCCTGATCTTATATAATATTCATTTTTTAGTGGCAATGCAAATATTAATCGTTTTAAATGAGACAATATCAGGGGTTCACTTTCAAAAATAATAAAAAACTCTCTGTTCCGTACTATCACATAGATTTATTTTTTTACTTCGTATAAACTGAGAAAAAGAATAAGGATTCTCATGGACGTAATAGATTTTCACTCTCATATATTTCCTGATTTTTTAGCTGAAAAAGCGATCTCCTCATTGAAAGCCTGTTCTCCAGGATCAATTAACTATACAGACGGTACTTCATCTGGTTTACGAAGATCAATGGAAAAAAATGGGATAACCAAATCCGTTCTTTTGCCTGTTGCAACAAAACCATCACAGGTAAGAGGAATAAATGAAGATTGTATAAAAAATACGGATATTGATTTCATTCCATTTGGAGCTTTACATCCAGAAACTTTAAATTATCAGGAGGAAATTGATTTTTTGAAAATCAATGGTATCAAAGGTATTAAGTTCCATCCAGAATATCAGAATTTCTATATTGACTCGCCTTCAATGTATCCCATTTATGAAGCATTATCAGGTGCAGGCCTTATAACCGTATTCCATGCAGGAAAAGACCCTGGACCATTTACGTGCGATCATTCCTTACCCTTTGCTATGAAGAAAATACATAATGATTTTCCTGATCTTATCATTGTGGCTGCTCATATGGGTGGTTGGAAAGTCTGGGATTCCGTTGAAGAAATTTTGTGCAAAACATCTATTTATTTCGATACAGCTGCAGCACAAGACTTTTTAGCTGAAAATGACTTTTTGCGGATAGTCCATAAACATGGAGTCGATAAGATTTTATTTGGAACAGATTCTCCCTGGTTTGATCAGGGAACTACATTTTCATGGATTGATAATATGAAATTATCAGATAATGAAAAAGAAACCATTTTTTACAAAAATGCTAACTATCTGCTTGGTTGTCAAAACAATTAAAAAGCGGTTGTTTTAACTTTTCATTCTTTCCGTAATGAAACAGGATCTGATCTGTCCGATATAATCTTCTGGCAAGCTCTCTTGCAATATTAAGTATCAACAACGCAAAAAGCCCTTTATCATTTTCAAAGAGCCCCATGAGCACTTGTCTGCTTAAAACAAGTAAGGTAGCATTTTCCATTACAACAGCAGATGCACTATGTTCCTGAATTCCTATAACAGATGCTTCACCAATACAATTACCAGGCCCAAACTCAATTACCTCTAAAGGATCCTCTTTCAAATTCAAGACAATTGAGACTTTTCCGATAAGGAGAATAAAAATTTCAGTAGCAGGCATTTTCTCTTCAAGAAGAATATCACCAATTTCAGCATCAATTATTGAACACTTGTCACATACATCTCTGATTTGCATTTCTGAGAAACCAGAAAAGATGGTAACTTTCTGCAATATCGTCAGTAATTGATCAAAATTACTTCGTGTATCCCTGATCACAAAGCCCTGCTTTCAGAATAATATTTACAACCTAAATATTAAATAACCATCATCCCAATAACAAAGCAAGTGAAATTTGATATTTGATTTTGGAATATACCAATTCAAGAGCTATTTTTCAGGATCAGACAAGCAAAATATCTTCAGAAAATATGCGACCTAAGATAAAATTGATTGTTTAAACAATCTGAATACCTTCATGTGGAGTTTCAATAAAAATGAATCGTCGTCTGTACCTTTACCGTTGGTTTATGTGGAATATAGCATCTCATGCGTTTATCGATGTTCATTTGAAACCAACATATAATTTTTCAAAAACAAGACAATCAGATAAATTCCCCTCTCCGCCATTCATTGTGGTTTCCAATCATGGGACATTTTTTGACCCCTGGATGATCGGGAAATTCAGTCATACCCCATTTGCATTTATGACTAATGATGATGGTTTCAGAGGGAAAGGTATTTCTCAATGGTATCTTAAGAGTATAGGAGCGTTTCCCAAAAAGAAAGGCGCTTCAGATTACAAAGCAATGAAAACCACCATAGAACTTCTTAAGGGAAAATACCCTGTTTGTATCTTTCCTGAAGGCCAGACAACGTGGGATGGTGAAACACAGCTGATCTATAGAGGCATCGAGAAAATAATTAAAAAATTCAATGTACCTTTAGTAACGGTACGATTCCAAGGCAATTTTCTTACGAAGCCATGGTGGGCAGACTTCAAACGACATGGGAAAATACTGGTAAATATTACAACGATTGGTTCTGAAGAAATTTCGACTCTTTCTTCTGATCAAATATTCGATAAGATTAAGTCTTCTATTTATCAGAATGATATAAAAGATCCTGTCAACCTTTCCTATCCATTTCGCGGGACTCAATTGGCCCAAGGACTCGAACGATTTGTCTGGATATGCATGCATTGTGGTAAAGAAGACGCTCTTATTACAGAAGGGAATGATATAATCTGTTCTTCCTGCAAAAGCGCATGGCATATTGATGCACATTGCAGATTGAGTACAGATAATCCACAAATAACAACGCTCAATGATCTCAAAGATTGGTCAGATTATCACAAGGAAAAAGTACTCGAAAAAGTTATCTCTTCAGATTCTTTTTCGACGGAAACGCCGGCAATGGCTTTATTATGTGAAAACGATTCCTCTCAATTTATAAAGAAATTCAATGAAGGAATTTTACAGCTAACGAAAGATGAACTGAGATTCAGTACACAAGATAAAAGTATCACCTGGCCAGTTGAGGAATTAGAAGATTATGTAGTACAAAAAAAGGATACTTTTGAATTCAGACACAAAAACAAAATCTATCGGGTTCTGTTTGATAGAAAAAGTCCAATGAAATGGGTATACTATTTACGTTATTTAAGAGGTTTCACTGAATGTGAAAAAAGGGGATACTTATGATTCTGCTTTGTCAAAACGCATTTGACAACTGCTTTTAAACTGTATCTTTTTTGGATTACGATTTAAAAATTAACGTTTTTTGTAATAATTTCACAAAATTTCATTTAAGAATAGCAGAAACAATTTACGCCTGAAAAGTTCCCAACAAAAAACAATTAAAAAAGAATCCTTCTGAAGGATTCTTTTTTAACGTTCTTTTAATTATCTGACTGCAACGCCGATGTTTTTCCTGCTTTTCTTTATTTCATTATTTTGTTTTATTTTTGCACGCCATTTTTCCCAGGTATAATAATAGGTCGGCGTGACAATAAGTACAAGAACTGTATTGAATAGCAAGCCCCAGAAAATTGCCCAGGCCATCGGAGCCCACATCATTGTTGTTTCTGACCGTAATACAATTTTGAAATGTACAAAATCAAAACCAACTCCTGTTGCAAGCGGCAATAGACCAATCATTGCAGTAATAGCTGTTAATAGTACCGGACGCAATCTTGTAGAGCCGCCGTCAATCACCGCGTCCTGTAAATCACGCCCATCTTTACGAAGTTTATTCATAAAATCTATCAGAACGATTCCATTTTTAGCAACAACTCCGGCAAGAGCAGTAATTCCAACTCCAGTGAACATAATCGAAAAGGTGACATCTTGTAATTCTGCTGCTCCTCCGGAAACAAAGTTGATAAATGCATTCAATTTATTAATGATCAATAATCCCCAGAATACTCCTCCAACCGATATCATGATCCCAATAAGTATCAGAAATGGCTGAAAAAGTGAATTAAACTGGAAAACCATTATAAGGAAAACAAGACTAAGCGCGATAAAAAAGGCTGTAAATATAAACTGTTGTGATTCAAGTTGATCCCTGTTTCCGCTTCCAGGAATAATGGAATATCCGATCGGAGGATTAATCTTTTTTACTAATTCCTGAGCAATTGCCTTTGGTTTACTTTCATCTTTTTGCCCCGGTGCAAGCTCTCCCCAAACCTGTACAGTTCTTTTTCCATCTACATGGCGAATGGAAGCAATATTGGCACTCTGGCTTACAAGTGCCAAACTCGGTAAAGGAGCCTCTTTACCATCACCACTGACAACAATCTGATTTAGCCCATTTATATCCTCACGGATTTCAGGTGTCAATCGAACCATGATTTTATATTCATCTTTACCTACCCGATATTTGGCTGCTTCCGCACCGTAAATTGAGTTCCTTACAGCAGATGCCACATCGATAGTTGTGAAACCGAGTCTTTTGGCCTGTTCACGGTCAATATCGATTCGGATTTCAGGCCTTACCGGATCATAATCATGATTAACATTTGTTACGCCAGGAATTTTTTCAAACATTCTTTTCAAACTGTCTGCCATCCAGCTTAACTGATTATAATCCTGACCACTGATTTCGTACTCAATTGGTTTTCCAGTTGGGGGACCATCCTGCTGTTTAACAACCCGGATTTTCCATCCAGGAGTAAAATGTTTTATAGATTTTTCCAGCCAGGCCATTGTCCTGAATGATGAAATATCCCTATCTTCAAAATCTTTAAAAACAACGTCGATATACCCCTTATTGCTCTCAGATTGACCTCCGCTAAAGTGTTCAGATTTACCGGATCCGACGATTGTCGTAATATTTTTAATAGATCCAATAGAATCAGGTATATTCAATACAGAACGCTCGGGGAATTTTATAGTCGAATCTGTAAAAGCTATATCCTGTGATAAAGGTCCTTCTATCTCTACAGAAGTAACTTCAGGCTCTGTATTCGGGAAAAAAACAACACCCGGACCGAATGAACCATACATCATAATCCCGGAGATAATAAATAATATACAAAAAAGAGTAATAATCCATGGATGATTAAGAACACGTTTCAGAAATGCCCTGTATAAATCCTTAAACCTTTCAAATAGTCCTTTGCCATTCTCCATTTTACGCATATCTCCAGCATTCATTGTAAGAGAAGAGAATACCGGGTTGAATACAAATGCAACGAACAAAGAACCCGACAAAGTAATTCCAACTGTCAAAGGGAGATATTTCATAAATTCTCCCATGATACCAGGCATAAAGTAAATAGGAGCAAATGCGCCAACTGTTGTCATAGTAGCAGTGAGCACTGGTATGGCGACTTCCCTGGTTCCATCCAGAGATGCCTGCCATCTGTTCTTACCCATTTGTAAATGTCTGAAAATGTTTTCTACAACCACAATACCATCATCCACCAGCATTCCCAATGCAAGGACAAGTGAGAACAGAACAACCATGTTCAATGTAACACCCATAAAGCTCAGAAAAATAAATCCTATTGCCATTGAGAAAGGAATAGCAGTTGATATGAAAACCGAGTTGCGGGCACCAAGGAAAAAACTTAATACTAATAAGACGAGCACGATACCCATGAGGACATGGTTCTGTAATTCATTAACCATGTGTTTGATACCTCGTGACATATCATAAGTTATCTGATAATGAGTACCTTCCGGCCATTTTGCTCTATCTTCATCAAGGGCTTTCCTGACTTCTTCAGCAATTCTGATAATGTCTTCACCAGTTCTCTTTGCTACGGTAAGAGTAAGTGATGGTTTCCCATTAGTGCGTGATATCGATTGACGATCACGCGAATAGGTAAATGACACTTTGGCAACGTCTTTAATTCTGGTCATCCGTTGGCCATTTGCCCTGATAATAAGCTCATTGAATTCATCCGGCCCTGAAAGCTCTCCTGTTACCTTAATGGAAAATCTGAAACCGGAAGTTTTCATCGTGCCACCAGGAATATTGCGGTGTTGAGCTTGTACTGTCTGAAGAATATCATTCAGTGTAACTCCGTACTGTTTCAGGAGTGCTGGATCAGCATCAATTGCAATCTCTTTCTCCTGTTTTCCAGAGACGTTTGATTCGAGGACGCCAGGAATCTTTGCCATGCGATCCTTCAGATTATCAGCAAGAGATTCAAGTCTTTCGATATCATAATCAGCATACAGTGCTATATTTACTATAGGGATAGATGAAAAGTTTAATTCCTGAGTTATCGGGTCTTCCGCATCCGCCGGCAGATCTCCTTTGACCTGATCGACTTTATCCTTTACACGTCGTAACGCGTCCTCGATATTTATATTAGGGTCAAACTCAAGAAAAATATTTGAATAACTCTCATTACTGGAGCTGGTGAGCTTTTTTACTCCATCAATACCCTCAAGTTTATCTTCAATTTTCTGAGTAATAAGATTTTCTATCTCAGGTGGATTTGCACCTGGATAAACGGTTGTAACAAATATGTAAGGTATCTTTATTTCCGGGAACGCTTCCTTCCGCATTCCGAGGAAACTCATTAACCCGGTCACAAAAAGAATAAATGCAAGCACTATTACCGACAACGGATTTTTAAGTGCAAACTTTGTCATGTAGTTTCTCCTCGTAAACTTAATTTCAATTGTGATAACCCGAATAGATCAATTCAGCAAAACCATTACTTGACTAATAGTCAACCCTGGTCCCATCGCTTACCTGGAAAGCTCCAGAGGTTATCAGATGATCACCAGCAGAAAGCCCCGATTTAATCATAATACTGTCACCGGTACTAGCGGCGACACTTACCGTCCGCTGTTTTGCGATTCCGTTTTCAACAACCATCACAACTATTCCATCTTGCAAATGAAGCAGAGCTGTTGAAGGAATTACTATTGTTTTCTGATAACTTTTTCGTAAAATTTTAGCTCGGCCGACCATTCCGGGTTTCAGAGCATTATTAGCATTTGCAAGAGTAATTCGTGCTGTTACTGTTCTCGATCGTGAATCAACCGCCCGATCTATGCTTGTAATCTTTCCATAAAAAACTTTATCCTGATTTTGAAGTAAGCGGAATTCAGTTTTCATACCTTCAGAAAAGCTGAATGCTTCACTTTCTGGAATTGCAATAACCGCTTCAAGATAATTAAGTTTTGACAATCGAACTGTAGGTACCCCGGGAGCAACCGTCTGGAATCTATCAATAGATCTGCTCACCAGTACCCCATCAAATGGTGCTTGACAACGACAATCTTCATACGCCCGCTGAGCAGTAGCCCTTGCCATACGCGCATTCTGATACGCCAAATTAGCCCCATCTAAAACAGATCGTCCTAAAGAACCTTTTTCAACATTGATTTTCGCCCGCTCAAGATCTCCTTTAGCAACTTCTACCTGTGCTTGAGCAGCCTGCAGAGCAGCTTCATATTTTTCACTTTCGATATCACACAAAGCCTGACCTGCTTTTACAAACGTTCCTACAGGTTTTATCGAATTAACACGTCCCCCTTGCGCCGGAGCGGTTAAATCCGCATCCTCCAAACCCCTGAGGTCAGCAGAATAGCTGCCCCAATCTTCAAACGCGCTCTCCTTAACATCAGATACTACCACTTTGATCACCGATGTCGTATCTTTTGATGAACTTGATTTATGGTCAGTTTCTTTTTTGCCTTTTTGACACCCATTCAATGCAGCTATCAAGAAGAGTATACTGCACACAGTCAATATTGATGATTTAAACCTCATTTTTCCTCCGTTGTAATAATTGGACAACCCATTGTCACCAGCAATGCTGCACGGCTTCTTATCTGTCTATAACGTGCATTCATGATACCCATTTCTCCCTGACGCAAACGTTCTTCAGCAAGTTGCAACTCAGCAAACTGGCCACTGCCCTGTTTAAAATTTTCGTCCGTTAATTCATAAGCTTCCTGTACCGCAGCAAAAATCTTATATGATGCAGAAAGATTGCTATCAGCTGCTATACACTCCGTCAATGCGGTCTCAACCTCGATCTCAATATAGTTTGTAAGTGACTTTTGTGCAGTATTGAGCTTTCTGGAATCTGATAAATATTGCTGTGCCGTGGAACTATTCGCAAATCCATCAAAGATTGTCCAGGTTACACCTATCCCAACTTTCCAGTTCCTTGCTTTTTCTTTGTATAATTTTGTGATATCATCACTCGCAGCCCCCAGAGAGACCTGTCCTGCGATCGAAGGCAAATACATCGACTTGAAAATTTTAACTCCCCCATCATTTGCTCTCTTTAAATACTCTATCGAACGAAGATCACAACGATTTTCCAAAGCTGCTTTCACAGCACTATCGCGCTTCGGTAATTCAAAAGCAACAAGAGAAGAAATAGTTGAGGATGTGTCAATTGAAATTGAATCGGTTAAAGGCCTCCCTATCAATACACATAGCTGCATCCGCGCTGTTTTGGCATCTTGTTGAGCTTTAATTATTTCCGGATAAAGACTTTCAAGGTCTGCACTCGTTGCAAGTATTTCTGCTTTACTGCCTGACCCTAATTGAAAATTTCTATTTAAAAATTCACTAAGCTCCTTCTTTCTATCCATTGTACGTTCAGTTATCGACAAAGCCATTTCTGATAGTACTACCCGGTAAAAAGCATCCAAACCAAGAAGCTGCATTTGTTGAACGCCACGTTCATATGCTAATTGATTTGATTGACCATAGTAATTAGCAACTTTAACAGCCGTTCCAATTTTTCCGAAGGTATAGATCGGCTGAGAAATTTCAATTGACGCACTATATGCGGGTGCATCATTTGCCTCAGACATTTTTGAAAGACCTGATAAGGCATTTAATAAATCCTCTTTAGTAGCTGGATCTGTAATTTCTCCGGATAGATTAAAACCACCACCTCCAGCACCCAACCCAACACCAAAAGAACGGCCGGTAAAAATCTGAGTTGAAATGATGGGAAATGCAGCAGCACGTTTTTCTTTGATAGTGTATTTTGATCTGTTAACCGTCTCGCGCATCATTTTGACAGAATCACTTTTCGTGCTAACCTCTCTAATCACCTGTTCGAGTCCGATTACTTCTGAAAAAGTCACCGAAAACAGCCCAAAAAATAAAACACAAATCAGACTGTTTTTTAATTCAAACCTCATAAGTTCTCCCTATTTATCGCTTTATCTTGAATTTTTCCACATTCTAAAATCTGCTAACACATTTGTTAAAGAAAGGTTTCATTTCCTTATATTTTTATTTGCTAACGATTTGAAAAAGATCACTTTTTAAGCAATTTTTATGCCTACTTTCAAATATACAACAAAATCTTGATTTTTGATTATACAACGGCTGAAACCTATTTGCCCCCTTGCGGTGAGGATGTGAGCTTGCTCAACAAAGGATCAAAAATACTCTATTGTCTTACTATGTACTCTTAGTTTCTTTGCCCACTTGTAAGAGAGTGGATCGATGATTTACGGTTTTAAATAACCGCTTAAAAAACTCCCCGGAGATAAAATATTGCATGTCAAGAAATCAAAAAGTTACCTCTGGGGCATCTTAAAAACCATTATTCTACAATAGAATAACGAGCCCTTACTTCCTTTGTTTTAAAAGCGTCATAATGCCACCACTCAATCGGTAGGCAGTTAAATCCAGCAGCAATCATGACATCGCGAAGGATTTTACGGTTCTTAACTGCCTGCTTCGTCAGCTTGCCTTCTCGTAAAAACTCATTTTCTAATCTTGGTTGAGAAAGTTCTCCAAAATGGTCCATAGCAGAACCCATATCCAGCCTATTGCCAGTACTGTCGTCGATAAGAGTTATATCCACTGCACAACCGTAATTATGATTAGATCCTAATCGAGGGTTAGCTACATATCTTTGCATAGAAGTCCCTTTGACAATCTCCCACATTCTTTGCTGAACACGCCGGGGACGAGTACCATCTACTACAAGGAGGGATAGTCCTGGATATGAAGCTTTTAACATTTGATTAGCTTTTATTAACTTTTTAGCAGCAGCCTTTTGCAAAAAACACCTGCTTATAGCACCATAAACATTATCTTTCATAAAATTTTTACTGGTGGCATATTTTAATTCTACCTTAATGGTCGAATCAAGTTTTTGTATATCAACCAGTTCTTTTGCATGTAAATTTTTCTCAAAAGAGCTATCAAATGGTAAGTACGGATTTGAATTACTATAAATTGTAGATGAAAAGAAAATAAAAAAATAAACTGCAATCTGTATTAAAATGATTATCTCCTACTCTTTTGTGATCGTTTATGCAAATTACTAAGTTATTATTATATTTATATCGTTTTTATATATCACTGTGATATATCAATTCAATATTAAATTTACCCGAAGGTTTACTTACCAAGTACATCTTATCAGAATGCGCACTTAGGAAATCTAACTTCAGTATTGGTCTGTATGATACCTACCTACTATAATTCCCATTCTCGATTGCTAACACTCTAAACCTCTTCTAACTGAGTTCCATCTGTTGCGCGATATTGTCTTCTACCCTGCTTTATAGAAAGATGCAAGCCTGGATGCGAAATTTAGTTTGAGATCTAATTTTATTCATATATCAGTTCACTTTTTTTGTTTGCTAAGCCACACTAATCCCGCATTGTAGATGACATCATGACTGCCTTTGAAAATCTTAAGCGTTACATTAGAAGAACTCCTTTCATAGAGTAAATCTAATCCTGCGTCACTCAAGAGCTCATCATGAAAAATTCCGGATAAATGTCGAGGAAGGGCATGGTTATTGTCAATATAGTCAATATCCTTTTGAGTAATTTGATCGCTTTTATCAGCTAAGTCATTGTAAGCCAGAATTGAATGCCCAGGAGGAACAAATGGATCATTAATGCCAACGGCTATAAATACATTAACACTCTTTCCTTTTGCATTATTAAGGTAATTACTCGCACTTCTTTTTTTGCATTCGGTAAATGCAGCAGAGTTAGGTACAGGTGGCCCACCGCAGGATTCAATAATGTATTTTGAATAATTGTGCTTTGCATTCCTTGTGGTTTGATACCATTGGGTAAGATCATACACAGGCACCCATGCAACAGCACCTGCCCAGATTTCCGGAAATCTTCCAACCATAATAAGAGTAACCATCGCTCCCCCGGAAAACCCAGTAAGATAAATTCTTGATGAATCAATTGAAGCATTGGTTTTGGCATAGGATAAAGCATCGAGAATGTCTTTTACAGATAATTCCGAGGCAGTCGCCTTAGCGTTTATAAATGCACCGCGGTAATCCGGATGTATGAAAACCCAATCATTCTTAACAGCCCAGATCCCATAAGGAATGCTATACTGTTGATAATAATCTTCACTCCAGCTATGGAGAACCACTAACAAGGGTTTTTTGGTATCTGATCTTGAATTATAAAATAATGCTGGTTGAATTGAACCATCCATGGTAGATCGTATTTTTATTTCCTTAATCTGAGGCACCTCTTTATGCCAGGCATCGTTTTTTGATAACTTCATGATTGAAGATCTGGCGATACGATTGAATGTTTTAAAAGAGTACTTATCAATTAGAGTTACTTGAGTATCAGTCTCACAAAAAATCAATTTTCCTATTAAAACCAACACTGTAAGAGCCTTAGTTCCTATTGTAAAGTGACTTCTGCACACGTTTCATTCCTTATGAAATAACATTATTAACTAACGGTATTTGTTTAAGTATAAGTATTATGATAAGAGAAGAAACGAATACGATTGCTGCATACAAGGGTATTCCATATACAGATGCTATAATCCCTGAATTAAATTGCACTACTTCCCGTTTAAAAAAGGAAATAATCATCGCATGAATGAAATAAATTCCAGGAACACATAAAGCAATTTTTTCGAATACTCTGAACTGGCTTTCTAACTTGTAAAAAGCATCTGGCATGTGGATATTTTTTATTATTAACAAAAGTGTAATTGACATTATTACTATATTCGGACTTACATATTGATATAACGTCTCATCGAATTTTCCTTGCTTATCTGAAAACAGAAACGTTCCACAAAAAGTAAATCCAACACTTGAAATAAATATTAAAAACGCAATTAAAACATGAATAGTTCTCATGGAAACAGTGCGCAATACATAGCCAAGAATAAAGTATCCAGTGTAATAAAAAAAAGAATCAAAAGGCTTAATTGAGATGAAAAAATTTAAACCGAGTATTTTCTCAATTATAGGAAGAATCGAAGAGTAAATTATCCAAAGAAAGAGAAAGTAGAATAAATTGTTTTGATCCATCCCCTTAAAATAAGCAGAAAAAACTGGTGATAGTAAGTAAAGAGGAATAAGCACATAGATAAACCAAAGATGATAATAGATCGGTTCTTTAATCAGATAGGAGAAAAATTGATAGAACTCAACCTCTTCATTGTCTACATAAATTCTCCATAGAAAGTATAGAAAACTCCAAAAGAAAAATGGCAATAAAACGCGTTGAAATCGATGAATTAAAAAATTCTTTATGGAGCTATCCGAAACTTTTTCTAAAATGAAAGCTCCACTTAGCATCAAAAATACAGGAATACACCACCGGGCTAAAGAATCGTAAAAATTTCCTACCCACCAGATAAAATTCGGATCAGAGCTGTAATAATTCAGATACGGTGCTGCAACATGAATAACAATAACTGCATAAATTGAGAAAATTCTAAGTAAATCAACCCATAATAGACGGGAATTGTTTGAATGCATATGTTTTCATTTGATATTTTCAGATTATAAAATTGAAATTCTGATGAAAACAAGAGCAAATTTCATTCAAATTTTAAAGGAGAATTCGCTCTACTTTAAAGAGCGAATTCCATAATGCTTATTAGAATAGGAATGTGATTCCAGGCATGATTTCTAAGCCGATATGTTTGTACTCTTCTGGATGCTTAATAGTGGAAATTGTCTCACCCGTTTCATAAAAACCACTTTGCCTGATTTCCGAAGTACCAACAGGCATAGCGAGGTCTACATTTATAACAATTCTTTTATTCAGTTTTATATCGATCCCTGCAAGAATATTTATGCCGTATCCAATGCCTTTCAATTTCACTTCATCTGCATAAGTATCAAAAGTAACAATTGTATAGTTGGCATAACCACCTAAACCAGCTTTAAAAGATACTATTTTTGTTTGTAGAAACTGTGCCCAGAAATTTATTCCAGCTTCTGCATACAAAAGACCGATTTGGACATCATGGTCTACGTTGTTAACATCCATCAATTTACTTCCACCACTGATAAAACCAAACGGTTCAACTGCTACGATCGAACCAAGGCCAATAACTGTTTTCAGCTTAACCCCGAGAAGAGAGTAAATTCCAGAAAAATCAGGTGTATCAACAATTCTACCCGGCGCATCATCAATCCAGGCATCAAAAACATCCTCAATATAGTCATTTAAATCTTTAGGATCGAAAGCCTTGATATATAAATTGAGACCCAAACCGCTATGTATTCCATGCTTTTGATTGCTCGACACCTTATCTTCTGATTTTAATGTAACATTCGTCGGTTTAGAGTTATTCGATGAATCACTTATCACTGTAATATTTTGCTTTAAGTTATCTGCAGATTTCGAAGAATCAGAAATTGCGCTGACATTTTCCTTAACTACCGAGTCTGTGGCTGCATTTTGCACTACAGAATCTTTCGTAGCAGTATTATTCTTGGATGTGTCTACTTTTACAGAATCTTGATTCTGAGGCACATTATCTTGGATTGTCCCCTGGCCTAAAATGATGCATGCATTAAATAACACCAAAATTGGTGTCAAAAACTTATTCATAAAAATGCCTCCACAGGTTAGAGTTCCTTTATTAACGAGAATAATATAGGTTTGGCAACCGAATAAAACAATATATGAACGGATAAACACATCACATTGTGTTGATTAGCTGATGGAGAGCATAATAGAAAAATTTACCTTTTCTGCTGCTCACGCATCTTTAAAAACAGGTATGCAACGATTTTTTCTTTCTTTTCAAATGGGATATCAGTATAAGAAGCGTGGTATTTATAAATGATCTCTTCATCTTTTTTTCTTTGTGATGAAGCAATTATGCTGGCCTTAACTCCTGTTACCTGGACTGGAAGAGAACAGTATTCTATACCAACAATCGTTTTTTCAGGAATTACCGCAGATGTTTCGAAGCAAAAACCGCCAGCACTGATATCAAATAATTTGCCTTCAAAACTGATTCGTTTATTCTCATTATCCCTGAAGAACAGTTTTACTTTACTTGTAATTCGCATCCGAACATCTTTTCGCAATTGATGACGTTTGAGAGTGATTGAATGACGACATTTTATCTTACCATCGCTATGTTCAATTACTCTAAGATCCGCAGCATATAATCCATCATTAGAACGGGCAAATGCGATTCTTAAAACAGATTCTGGTTTTACTAATATTGTAATCTCTTCTGGATATCTCAGGACTAAACAAGTTTCATTGTTTTCGATCAGTCTCGCTTCACATTTTATATCCACCAATGAAATAGAATGTCCGGAAGAGATACTTCTTGTGGAAGTCAAAGGAACACCTTCAGGAAACAATATGAAGTGTAATTTCTTTCTAATGGAAGAATACAGTAGTTCAATTTCCTTGACATCAACACCAGTGTCAATAGCATTCTCGATTTTCTCATGTATTGATCGTTCGTAAATCGTCTGAACATCGAAAATATCATTGCAGTTAGCCCCTTGCAGTTTGGATACAGCCTGCTTCAGAACGGCAATTTCGCGCGGTTCAAAATTAAAGCGTCGGCAGTTTCCAACAAACTGCTGTTCGATAGCATTGATCTCAAGTTTCTTTTGCCGGGCAATCATGCGATATGCGATTGCCAATACGATTATGAGGACAATTAAAAAAAATGAAAAGAAAAGAAATACTGTACCAAGACTATACGTTTTGAATTGAAGAAAAGAAATATCTGTAGCAGCGGCAAATACAGGTATCATAATTATAGTTCCTCATCAGATACAGTATCAGGAACAGTAAAGCTTGAATTAACATAAGAATCATCGTTAGAGGCATTTTTCGCATTGTCAGCTGCTGGCTCAAATTTTTCGTAATCATCTCCCAAAAGTACTATATCAACACGCCTGTTTGCAGCACGCCCATTATCTGATTCATTGGAAGTGACGGGTTTAAATTCCCCATACCCTGCAGCAGACAAGCGGTCCGGTGAAATACTGGCAGATTGTATCATATAATGGAGAACATTAGTTGCCCGAGCGGTTGACAGTTCCCAGTTTGAATAAAACTTCGCCGTATGTATAGGGATATTATCTGTATGGCCCTCTATGCGGATTGAATTTGGAAGATCAGCCAAAAGAGAACCTACCTTGGAGATGATCTCACGGGCACGTTGCCCCAGATCAGCCGAACCGGCATAGAAGAAGACTGTATCTTTAACACTAATTACGAGTCCTCGCTGTTCTTCCCGTACAGTAATTTTTCCCTCAAGTCCCATTTGAGCGATCATTCTTCGAATTTGTTCCCGTGTGTTCATCATATTGTGGCGCTGTTTGTACGTTGCTTGATCACTGGGAATCACCGATCTGCCGCCGTCAAGTACACCACTTCGTCCGGTCTGACCAAATACTATAGCCATTGACTGAGAAAACTCAACAAACTTTTGGGCATTGATCTGGCTCATACTATACAGCACAATGAAAAAGATCAATAACAGGGTGATAAGATCAGAATAGGTTACAAGCCATCTCTCACCATTTTCTTTCTCGGCTTCCTGCTTTTTGGGCATCATAATTATTTGACACCAGTATTAATTGTATTTGCATAGCCTTTTGACAAGAAAGCTTTAAGTTTCTGTTCGACAATTCTCGGGTTGTCACCTGATTGTAAACACAAAACACCTTCAAGCATTATCTCTTTTAAAATCTGTTCACTCTTATGCTTTTGTTTCAGTTTTGTTCCTATAGGAAGCCAGATCAGATTTGCTGAACCAACACCATATAAAGTAGCGATAAAGGCAAGTGCTATTGAATGTCCAAGTTCACTTGGCTCGGCTAGATTTGACAAAACATTAATAAGCCCAAGAACCGTTCCTATAATTCCAATGGTTGGCGCGTATCCTCCTGCAGCTTCAAATATCTGGGCCCCCTGGTGATGTCTTTCACCTGTGAAAGCTATTTTTGTTTGTAATGTATCACGGACCAGTTCCGGATCCGTACCATCTATTACGAGCTGTAAACCATACCGCAAAAATTCATCCTTAACATTTACCAGTTCAGATTCCAGACAAAGGATTCCTTCTCTGCGGGCACGTTCTGAAAAAGAGACCAGTTGTTTTATAACCTGTGGTATATCATAGGTCTGATTTGTAAAAGCAGTAATCAATAATCGGGGAACATTCGACACGACACTCAAAGGAAAGCTGGCTATAGTAGCTCCAATGGTACCACCGAAAATAATAATAAGAGCAGAAAGACCTACATAAGAACCAAGCGAACCACCTTCAGTTAAAATTCCCAATATCAGAGCAGTAAAACCAAGAACAATTCCACCTATCGTCGTAATATCCATTTATATTTCCTGCACCGGGTTAAACTGTTATTTTTTTAAATCAGATTCAAAACAATACAATTCCTTATTATTATCGAATTACATTGCATTTTTTTCAAGGTGTTATGTGAAATTTTGATGTTTTTATAATGTATTTTAGATTTGACTAGTTTGATTTCAATTAGGGATCTGCAGAGGAACAGTATACTTTTTGCTATTGCATTTAGATATGTCAGATTAGAAAGTTAAGATGATCATTTTTTAATTGTCCTACTGATATAAATAAGGCTTTTCGGAGATTTCTATGCATAGTCGTGAATATATAGATGAAAAAAATCAATCTACTGAACTCCAACCATTTAAGCTTTCACCAGTATATCTGGAAAAAATTTGGGGTGGCCAAGCACTTAAACCCATATTAAATAAAGATATACCTGCGACTTCCAAAATCGGTGAATCATGGGAGATCTCTGCTGAAGAGCCTTATCAAACAACAATTTCACAAGGAAAGTTCAAGGGGCATAAGCTTGGTGATTTCTGTAAGACGTATGGCCCTCACCTACTCGGCAAGGGAAGTAACAGCACAGATTTTCCTCTTCTTTTTAAATTTATTGATGCAAATGATAAATTATCGATTCAAGTACATCCAGATGATTTACAGTCAATCGAACATAAATGGGGCGATAGAGGTAAAACTGAGTGCTGGTATGTAGTTGATGCTCCTAAAGATGGTACTATTATCGTTGGATTAAACAAAAGTATCTCAAAAGAAGAGATGTTTGAAGCGATCGAAAAAGGAAATTTCAAAAACCTGCTGAAAGAAGAAAGAATCTACCCTGATGATTTGCTGCTTATTCCCGCAGGCACAATTCATTCGATTATGTCAAATACATTAATTTATGAAGTTCAGGAAAGTTCTGATGTCACCCTGAGAATTTATGACTGGGATCGCTATGACAGTAATGGAAAGCAGCGTTCATTACAAATCGAAGATGCGGTGAATGTTACAAACACAAATAGTTATGATTCTTTTAAAATTCCTCCGGTTATTCTGAACTATGAAAATTATTCGCACAGCTACAGAGTCGCCTGTCGCTATTTTGCTATAGAACAATATTCTACCTACAAAAAAGTCACAATCAATCTGGAACCCAAAAAGTCATTCAGTGCATTGACAATTATCAGCGGATCGGTTACTTTGATAAATACAAACTTCTCAATCGAACTTAAAAAAGGTGAGTCCGCGATAATTCCCGCATGTTGTATCAATTCTTCAATTTCTGCAAGTTCCAATTCAAAATTTCTTATAACCACTATTCCAGACCTTAGGGAAGAGATAATAAATTCACTAAAGAAGCAAGGGATTCCAATTGCATCGATTATTCAATTGGGAGGAGTGATACCTGAGAAGAATGATATTTTATCTCTGATGAAATAAGCTTTTGGGCCTAAGGAAGTGATGATGTTTTGTTGAAAGGTTTATATTGAAGCCTGGCGGTACATATGAATGCATGTACCCCAGAGGTAAAATATTAAATGTAAATATGTTATTAATTTACCCTTGGGGCATGGAGAACGATAATAAAAAGATTACCGGGAAGAATCAGCAGACTGATTCGGAATTTTTTCATTGCTTACCCGAAACCGCTTTTTTTTTCAACTATTCTTTTCACATAAACGATTATTTACATTTCTATGGGGAGTTTTTCAACTAAAACCTATAACAATATCTATAGAGCAAGTCAGATTACTTCATTTGAGAATAAGTTCTATATTAAAGAATCAATCTTCATCCGCTCTCTTAATAATATCACCTGAAAAATAGACTATCAACCGATGAACTCTTTAATGAGGTTCAGGTCAGTGATTCTATAGCACCTCGAGATCATCATGGATACTGCGGATGGAGTGATATTCAAATACTGAGCGATTTGAGTACAGCGGAACTCATAGTAGCAGTGAGCGTATTGCGCAAAAAGCTGCCTGAATGTGGACTGCTCATTGAGCCTTCCACGCATTCTTATACTTTCAGGGGTAAATTGTATACCTATGTTTATCTTGTGAAGCACATCCTCAGGCGTAAGATTTTCCTTCTTATATTTCGCGACTCTCGCTTTCCTGATCTGGTCCTGTTCAAATACCTCTTTAGCGAATTCGGCATCACCAATTACAAAAAAGTTCGAATTATGGAAATCAAGGCTTCCTTTATTTGATTTCTGCATTAGTCTGACAGAATCAGGGATCTCTTTGCAGGGTGTAGCAATATATGTCTTGTATTCGGTAATCTGATCTGATCCACAGAAAAGATTGAGGACATCAGCTCTATCAATAATACTGTCAGTTTTATCATTAACTATTTCACTATGCCCACACCACTTGTAACTATCCAAATTTTCAATTGTGCAATCTCCACTACGGACCGGATTTAAATGAACATGACGGATAATCTCTTTTAAGTTATCTCCTTCCTGAACTACAATAGATGAGAACCGTTTTGCGAAAACCGATCCGAAGGTGTTGTGCATTTTGTTATAATTTTTAGCAAAAACAGAATTGAGTGTTTGCATAAAAAGGGATAGAGCAGGATTGGAACCGGCTTTAACAACCAGGTGATAATGGTTATCCATAAGAGACCAGGAGATACAGGTAAGCTCGTATTTTTTAAGATAAATGGCGAGCTGGCAGAGAAAAAAGAGTTTCAAGATAGCGGTACCGAGGATATGATAATCGGTGTTTCCGACAGAGGTGATCTGGTAGTATTGGTTGGGAGCTATAACTCGGGGTTTTGTGGCCATGGGGTCCTCCTACGATTTTGTTAAGGAGAATGTTTTTTGATATTGATATTACAATATCTATGCCAGTTCCCAAGAAAATGCTCCCCAAAGATCAATTATTAAATGACAAGAATTTACAACGTTATCTTTGGGGAATGAATTTCATAGTGATCCCATAGCGAACCACTCAAAACCCAATAACACCCCTTTCAAAACCGAACTATCAATTTCCTTCTTTATCCATCATCGGAAAATATAGCGACACCTTCGTCCCCACTCCCCTTTGACTCTCGATTTCAACGCAGCCTTTGTGAGCCACCATACAATTATAAACATTTACCAAACCTAACCCCGTTCCCTTCCCATAGTCCTTCGTCGTAAAGAATGGCTCAAAAATATGATTGAGAACATCCCGTCTCATCCCCATACCTGAATCCGTTACCGACACCATTGCGTAATCGCCCTCAGGGATATCAAATTTCCGACGAGCCGAATGATTCGTCTCAAGAAAAATTTTTGATGTAGTAATAGTGATCGCTCCCCCATCGGGCATAGCATCGATTGCATTGATACCTACATTGAGAATTGCGCTATGTACCATTCCAATGTCAACCCTGATACAGAGTTTTTCACTATGGTAATTAAATTTTATAGCTATCGTCCTTGGGCAGGAGTGTTTTAGTAAAGATCCGATCTGTCCAGCCGCGTTGTTCAGATCTATTTCTGTTATACCGTTTGGTTTCTTCCGTGAAATATCGATAAGTGTTGATGCAAGTTCCTTGAGGCGATTAGTTGCATTTACCATTTGATCCGCATGCTTGAAAAGCTTTGTATCAACTTGGCAATCGCTACGCAGTAAAAGAGCATATCCTATAATCGGGTTGAGAAAATTATTCATGTCATGTGCAACCCCGGCCATAACACGTCCGATAGCTTCTAATTTACGTGATTGTTCAAGTTCTTGTTGGATGATTGTTTTTTCTTCTTGCAATCGAAGTTTCTCATTGAGATCAATAAGTGCCTGTTCTCTCGCCTGTTCGCGTTCACGCTTTATACTGTTAATAAAATCAGCAAGTCCGATTGAGAAAAGTGTAAGCGTAATTGTAAATGATAAATTTGGTACGAAGTAGGTAAACTCGTTGAAAGGAAGTAAATCAAATCCGTACATTAAATTATAGATAGCAATTCCTGCAATAAACACTGATGCTGCGATAAGGTAAAAAAGCGCAGGACGGTGGCCTTTACGATATGCAATCAATGCAGAATAGATAAAAAACGGTAATGGGAGGATATTGAAAAGAAGCAGTACACGTTCTGCAAGCATAAAGCTCATAAATGGAGATAGTGGAATAACAATGAGCGTCGTGACAATCAGTATTTTAAGGATGAGATTACAGCTTGGAGTATATTTTTCAGGTTTTATCATATCCCGTGAAAGAAGTAGAGCAAAAAATGCAGCCAGATAGTTAACAAAATGGAGCCATGGGAGAAATTCGTCTGGTTTTTTGATCCCCCAGTCTGCTAAATATCCGTAAACAGCAGTCATCTGTCCAAAGCCAAAGCAGAGAATAAAAAGGACAAGCCACAGATATCCTCTGTCATGAGTAGACAGATAAAGATAGAAATGGTAAAGTGCCATTACAATCAGTGCACCGAAATAGAGTCCGAGTATAAATTCACGCATGCGATCATATTCGATATACTTTTTCTTTTCTCGTAAAAATACCGGAGCGATTATTGGTGTTTCACTTTTAATACGGGTGAAAACGGTAACTTTCTTACCAGGAAATCCACTGAATTCAATTGATGGATTACGAAAGGGTGTGCTCTTCTGTAATTTGTTATTGGTAAAACCTGATCGGGTATGGTACAGTATTTTGCCATAGGTGTCGACCGCATAGAAGTCAACTTCATGAAGGCTGGGCATGGCAATATCGAGGACCCATTCCCGTTGTCGCGATGAATTATCATTGATACAAAACATAAACCAGTAAGTTGAATTTGAGAATCCCATATTAGGTACAAATCGTACTGATTTGCATTCAGAAAAAAGAGATGCATCAAGGGAAGTAATTGTCTGCAGAGAAGTTTTATCTTCATACACCTTAAGCAAGGTGCTTACTGAATAGGTGTTAATAGTGTCAGAGAGTGCAATTGTATTCTCGGAGAAAGAGCTCTTTGAAAAAAGGGCGCCAATTAGCAAGGATATATAAAATGATTGTGTTCTTATGAGGCATGTATTTCGTTTTGAAATAGTTTTCAGTCGCATATTGAATAAGTGTCATCTGATTAAGAGATAGTTTTCTAATATAGAAGATGGATAGATGATAACCGAGTAAAATGTGTCAAAAATTGACATTACTTTAGCGTTTTAATACAAGAAAGGGATTATTGATGATAAGGAAACTTATTTATTAAGAAAATTACCTTTTTTTCCTTGCTCTGTGTCAAAAGGTACTTTATATTACGTATAGTGCAATGTAAACAGTCCTGTTTACCTGTATATATTTGAATACTTTGCTGTTTACACGATTGTGCAATTAATAGATACACCCATTACATTGACAAGCTGTATTACCGTTCTTTGACATCATCACACCACAAATCAAGAGGACTTTGACAACCCTTGGCTGAAATTTAATAGTATGAGTATAAATCACTGTAGTTCTTACATCACTATGCACTAACAATTCCTGAACCTGACGGATATCATACCTGCAGCAAGCAAATGGCTTGCGTACGAGTGCCTGAGAATATGCGGATTTACATGCTTATTGATATTTGCTTTGCGGGCTGCATTTTTAAGCATTCGTTGAAAACTGGTTTCATGGATATGGTAACGTCGAATTTGTTTTGTTTCTGGTATACAGGTTATCTCTTGTGCAGGAAAGAACTATTGCCACTCTAATTCACGAGCCGCACCAGAAGATTTTCGCTCTATTTCAACAGGCAAAAATGCACCTTCATAACCCCGTTCCAAATCTTTTATGTGCAGATTACAAACATAGTACATTTGCCTGTTAATGTCAGAAATTGCATTCTCATGCAGAGGTAAACACCTTGATTTTCCTTCTATTCCAAACAAACTTATAATAACTTGTCGTCGAGATTAAAATTATTAATTCTCTGATTTAATATTTCGCTAAGAACGTAAACCACAATCATACGTAAGTGCAACAATGAGAGAGTAAGTGGCTGAAGATATTGCAAAAGGCTACTTATTTCTTTATGTAAAAGTATCTGCAACGGGTTTTATTTTTTGCTCGTGGTGTATCAGAAAGATTCTCGTAAGTTTTTCAGATGACTAATTTGAAAAGAAACAGAAACGCGTTGAATGCAAAGTTCTATGATCGTTCATATTTTAATTATTAGCATTGCAAAAAGAGAGATAATCTTTTACCAGTATTGATAGAAGAAATGATATTCAGGGTCAATTTTACTTTTAAAAAGAAGTTGTTCATATACTAAAGGTAGTTCGTTATTCATTGATAGCTCCGCTGTGAAATTGGTCTGAATTTTTAATAAGAAACGTAGAAAAAGTTTTTGCAAATTTAAAAACATAGACTTGAACTTATCATCTAAAAGGAGGTATTGGACAGAAACCATATAATATAGAAAATTTGAATATTAGGCAACAGTAATCGGGATAAAGGTTCAAATTTTAGGGACCTGATGATAATTTTTGAAGAAATGGAATTAGACAGTTTTGTGCCTAATGATTTATTGTACTGACTGAGTTTGAGCGCAGTACAATAAGGTAAATGGTACTGGAGTAAAAAAAAATTAAAATCTTTAAACATTATTGATTCACATTTGTAAGTACAGGAGAAAAACATGAGAAACATTAAATTATCTTTGGCAGTTCTAACTTTTTTAGCTTATTCCTTTGCACAAATCAATCTATTATCTGATGACATCACCTTCAGGAGCACTACTACTGCCAACCATTCTTCAACACATTATGGGGATTTAACTTTAAGCGGGGGTACACTTGGGACGAGTTGGGGTTGGTTAACTTGTAATCATCTTTACAATAACGGTTTTGCAGTTTTTAATAGGGATGTATCCATTTCTGGTGCTCTTCAAGTATATGGTACAAAAAACTTTATCCAGTTGCACCCCACCGATGACAACAAAGCGGTAAGATATATCTGTATAGAATCTGGGGAAGCACTTACTGTCGCTCGGGGTACGGCCACAACCTTGAGTGGCATTGCCGAAATCACCCTGCCCGAACATTTTGCTCTTGTGACAAGTAACCTGGCTCCACTCACGGTGCTCCTTACTCCCGAGAAAGTTCCAGTGCTTCTTTACACCAAAGATAAAACAAAGGAAAAAGTTATTGTTGCAATGAAAAAAAGCGATTTTGATGAATTCGGTGATGCTACATTTGCCTGGCAGATTACAGGGGTGCGTGACGGATTCGAGAATCAAAAAGTAATTCTTGATCTCGATAAAAACGGTAATACAATTGATGACGAAACCGTTTCACCAAAACGGGCGAAAATGAATGAACGGATTGAGAAACTGATGGAAAAGCAAAAAGCTGCGATTCAAAGTAAATCCAAATAATTGCAGCTTTTTTGAGTTATTAAAAGGAAGGTTTATCCAGCAGCTGATTTTCCTTAAAATGGTTTCAAAAAGAGGGAGAGCTGCATAACCCTACAACTTATAGGGATATTGATTATGTTGAACAGTTGCCAATTTCGTTCAATGCTTTTCTGGGTCAACAGAAAGGAAATTGAAGCACTTAAAGCAACGATGTATTCTCAAAATGCCAGGGGAATTTATAATTTTTCTGGTTTAGCTTAAATTTTACAAAGAGAAAATAATAAATGAAAACATTAAACCATCTAAATAGTAACAGGTTTGTCAATGCCGTTTCTATCTTATTGTTTCTATTTAGCTTTTCGGCATATTCACAACCTTCGGATGTTCCATATGAGTTTCCAGTCAAATCCGGAACACCCGAATGGGCTAAACTTCAGAGTCATTCCGATATGCTCAATGCCTGCCAGGTTCCCGTTGGTGATCTAAAAAGAATGTCGACAAAAGCGCTTTTAACGACATGTCTGAATTATCCACTTTTCGGGGATGTATTTGCTTACAATGATTTTCAATTGGGATTTGAACGTGTGTTGGAAAATTTCAACGGAATTAAGGAACTTATGCAACGGCCAGATGTGGGTGAAACAGCATTGCAGGAATATATCACTTTGGAAAGCTTTGGTTCACCAGAAGCCCGGGATTTTTCTGAAAAGTGGCGATACAGGTATCTGGAAATAATTTTATCTCAGAGCCAGGTTTCCGGCAACTTACCCGTTCAAAAGAAAAAACAATTATTAAATGAAACGCTTAAAAAGTTCTCCGCGAAACAGCAAAAAACTGATATTTATGGTCCATTTTCACTTACAACATCATGCATCGTGATGGCCCGTATGTTAAGGGGCAAGGTTAATAGTGGTAATCAGGATCTGGATTTGAAAATCTCCCGTTTCACGGAAAAACCTTTTACAGCAAATGTAGAAATAATCAATGCTATTATAAAAGCCGCTAACCGATATTTAAATAATTGAGGAGTTGACCATAATGAATAAAACCATAGTTATTAATAGAATAGGCAATAATATTTGTATATTCATATTATTTGTTATTTTTTCAATAGGATTCTGTGTAGATATTTATACTCCTAAAGGGACATCAGTTTATGTTTTTAGTCGTTCGCCAGAGTTGACACAAGCTGAAAAAAATGATTGTGCTTTATGGGTCCAATCAAACTACCCCCAGGCAATTATTCTTCAGGAAGCTTCAATATTTTATAATTGCCACTCTTATGCCTGGAATGTTTCAGAAGGGGGCCCTATTTATTGGATGAATACACCGGAGGATGATAAGTACTGGAATGATGGTAGCTACGTCCAGCAAACGAATGCTGCAAGGGGTGAAAAGGTGTCATATGCTTATGGGGACCACTCAGCGATTGAAACTACAGTTGATGATGTTTTCGACTCCAAATGGGGAGCATATCCACTCTGCAGACATGCACGAACGCATTGCCCGTATGATGTATCGTTATACCGGGTTAATTATTACAGCAGGTATATCCGTGCAATTCAGAATAAAACATATTCAAGCGGTAGCGATGTGAAAGTAGCCTCGCAAGGTACATTGACCGTCGGTACAAATACAACAGTCAATAACGGAGCAAAAGTCCGATTGGCAAGTGACGGAGCAATGAATCTCGAATCGGGTTTTACGGTGCAGAACGGTGCGATATTTACAGCGGAAACATGGTAAGAAGCAACTTGGTAAACCTCTGGAAACCCGGTGCAATTGTAGTCACCGAGTTTCCACATACGATTTTACTATTACTACTTGCACGGATGTACAGACCGTGTGGAAAATCAAAAAACACTGTGCCATGGTCCCCCTGGACCATGGCTTAATACACTAGAAGTATCCTGTCCATCCTGTAAATCCAAGATATATTCAGACGAGATATTATTGAGCACAATAACCACATTATACAGCATGGTCTAAAGGACACGAGTACGCGAGTTAAAATAGCTATACGACATATATTTCGATTTTTTCACATACGAGTTTACTATTACTACTTGCATTGAGCAAAAATAACCATATTCTGTAAAAACTTCATGATTTCCAATCATTTTTTAAGCTGACCCTACCGTTATTGAGTAATCAAAAAACGAATCCCTTCACTTCTTCTTTAGAATAATGAGAAATAGGAGACATTTCTACGTTGTTCAAAAATGTTCTGTTAAGAGAGTAAATTTTCTTTGAAGTGTGATCATCTGATCCGGTTGTGTTCTTCATCCCTTTGCGGACAATAAGTGTAACGATTGCATTTGCAATCGGTTTTCCAGCTTGATTTGTAATCTTACCGTTAAAATTAATCGTTTGGGAAAAAGTCAACACAAGTAATAAAAACACCAGAATCTGTTTTCTTTTCTCTGCAGAACTTACTATTTGGCGTTATATTTTATCTGGAAACATTAGTTTTCACTTATAACACATATAAATAAGTATCAATTACATCCTAAAGGAGAAATGTTATGAACCAGCGCATAACAATAAGCTTTGTTTTTAGAGAAAAATAGTCCTCCACTTAAAATTACAATACCTGTTTTTTTAGGTTTTAACCAGTATTAAAGTTAACAATTATAAAGGGAGTTTTATGTTTAAAAAGATGTCTGTGTGTTTGGTTGGGCTAGCCATTATATCGGCCGATGCTCAAACGATTAACCTGCAAGGAGTGGTATCCAATATCGGCGGAAAACCAATAGCTAATGCAATAGTGTCGCTGGTACGTCAAAAAATGAAGGATACTACCGGTACCGACGGTAAATTTTCTTTTATCAGCACTTCCGTAAAAAAACTATCTGCCATTGTGCCGCAAGCAAATGACATTTCATTAACCAACGATGTATTGCAATTTACTCTCAACACCCCATCACCCATGAAAGTTGAAATTTTTAATTTGAAGGGTAACCTGCTTAGGCAGGAAATAAACATGAACGCTGCTGCGGGAACGTACCGATTCGATATTTCAAAAAATTGCCAGGCAGCAAATGTCCTTATGATCAGAGCTGCAATCGGCAGTTCGGAAGTATCATTCCGTTATATACCGCTTAATGGCGCACATTATGTTTTAAGCCGTTCCAATACTGCCAGCCACGGCCTTGCGAAAATGGCGGCTGATGTTGATACCCTTACCGTCACGGCAACCGGATACCAGCCAAAAACCATTGCCCTCACTTCGCTGGTTAATCCGCAGCAAAATATTACTCTGGATTCAAACGATGGAAAAAATGCTCCAGGACCCAGCTTAGGTTGCGGCAAGACATTGGGGTCTATAAATAAATCCGGTACATATACTGTCAGAAGCTCCGGAACGAACAGAACATTTATTATCAATATTCCAACTAACTACGATAAAAATAAACCCTATCGTTTGATATTCGGTATGCACTGTATGGGTGGCAGCGCCGAAAAAGTTGCAGGAACAAGTGATCAGTCTAAAAATTTTTATGGCATTAAAACTCAAGCGGACAAAGACAATATCCAGTGTATTTATGTTGCTCCACAGGGAGATGCGCTCGTGGTACTTGGCAAGGAGAACCCGATCGACTATTCTTTTTCGACTTGCAAAAGATGTTAAAGGACACTTTATGTATCGATACCACACGAGTTTTCTCCGTCGGTTTCAGTTTCGGCGCTATGTTTACGTATGCGCTTTCACTGAAATACCCGAAAATTTTGCGGGCCGTAGCCTGTAATGCTCCCGCCAATTATTCCATGGATCAGCCACCCAACCAACACATACCTCTTGCATATGTACAAACAACGGGTACCGGAGATGGGACCTGTCCGTGGATCAATTCCAGAAATCCCAACCACCAAGGTGGAAAATATTGCCTCTTGCAACATGCTAAAGATAATGGCTGTAATACCAATATAACTATCCAGCTTGCAAACAGTGGTAAACATGTCGTCACCGAATTCACGGGATGTAAGGATGGATACCCGGTAAAATTCATGTCTCATAATGGTGGGCACGAGTGTAACAAGATCGATCAAGGATCTAATGTAGACTGGATACCAGTTGAGTTCTGGGAATTTTTCAAGAGATTTTAATATGGATGATTGAAAAGATATAATCATTTGTCATTTAAATCGCCTCGGTGCACAACCGAGGCGATTTTTATTTGAGGGTAAGCAGCAATTAAGAGCACGGATACCCTTATCAAATAGTGTTGATTAACATCGTCAAATATTTGACAGCACTTCGGTGTATGGTGGGTGCTTACCTTGTTATCGTTGAAGATATCTATGAACACAGTATTCAATGCTTGAATTATGAATAAGTTATGGGACCGAAAGCTTGGATAGTTTCCAGGTGTGCCTAATTTTCATCATTAACTAGTGTGCCAGAACTTCAGTTCATGTCTTTGTTGTAAACAAATGGTAAATTTCTACAGCTTTGCCATCAACTTGACTACGAGTTATTAAAAGTCCTACGTTGGTAATTACCTAAAGCGAACGATATCTTAACACAAAAACACATTTTGAAGCGTTTTGTACAGTGTGTTCTGATGTCCATAAGATTCTAACAAGAACGACACCCAAAAGGTGATAAAACAATGTGTATTAAAAAGAATGGATGCTTGCTGATTTCAACAAGCATCTTTTACTTATTTAAAAATTGCTAATTGTTTTTGACACTCGCACGACACCAGTATTAGAAATATGAAAGTGGGTTTCATTGTTATCGGTTGTCCTAAAAATCAGGCCCCCAGTTAAATTTGACTCAGTGTTCAACCATGTAGCTTGGTTGATCAGGGACTGTGGCCGAGTAAGATTACCGTTTGTGGTTATCCCGGCAAGCATAGAAAAAACAAGTCCGGAGGGGGTACCGGTTTGTTCTGTCCCGTCTATCAATACTGAGCCATCCACAATTTTAAATTTGTTCGCTCCGAAGTAGCTCACATTGATAATCTTTTTATGCACAATAAGCGCCGGATCACCCAGAAGATTATACTGCTCAAAATATCTCTCAGTGTTGTTTCGATCATATGTACCAATATGGGCAGGATCGGCATAGTAAGTATATAGAGCCATTTTCGCAGCATTAAACGATGGACAAACTTCAGTAATTCCATCCTCATATATTGCTTTGATGAGCGCTCTTTCAAGCACGTCATCTTCATCCCAATAGGAATACACCGAAGATCCCCAATACGAAGCTGCACCTTTTGATTGACGAATCCAGGTCTCGGCAAAACACTCGTCAACTGAGTAGTCAGTGCTATAGCATGAAAAAGAATAAATGAAAGGGTACTGGGTGTTAGTGAGGTTTCGCACATTATCCTGAGAGAACGTAGGACCATCAGACCACTCTGATGAGTTGCTATGTCCCGAAAAAATGCAAAACTCTTGCCCGTCATTAATATCTGCTATTACCTGATCTGTAGTTGCGTTATACGTATAACAATACCGTTTAGTGGTATTATAGCCTTTGGGAGCAAAATACGTATCTATCACATAATTATGTGCTGCTTCGGTAACATAGTATCGATCATAGGACGCCATAAAATCCACTTTTTTAGGTTGAACTAATTCCGCTTTATTACTCGCATCTATTGTCTTATTTATAATATTCGAAAGTTCTGCTGTTGAACTCACTGAAAATCTGCCAACATGGGCATCCTGAAAAAAATCAGCCCCTTCGAGAGTGCCATAATACAAATCGTTCCAGGGATTATCTTCATTTGTACTTGGCCAGGCAGGAATCGATGCAACATCACCTACCAAAAGAATAAACTCCGGACGTGTTAACAAATTATTATATCGGTTCTGGATGAACTGCTTGATAGCAGCAGTTGTTGTACCTGTAGTGGTAGTAGTAAACATATTCACTGTTGATCCTTTTGATTGTCTGAAGGTAACAAAAGAGTTCATGGTCGCTGAATAGGAAGGATCGGTGATTATGAGATAATTACCTGTACCACCAACTGCATTGGTGTTGGCGCTTGAGAGAGGAATATCTTTATAGTTGATGAAGAAGCTTTTGTAAACATCATTGAATGACGATTTCTGATTAACAGGCTGTGTAGCGAGCTTTGAAGAATTCTGAATTGTAATTGACAATTTTAAATTTTGAATTATATACAGAACATTCTCTTTAGGGCTGTATTTGAATGGGTACAAAGTTATTGTCACACCTGATACACCCGCTATAACAAATGGAGCAGATACTGAATAATTAACATGGGATTTAGATCCGGAAGAATTATAATAAACTCGATCCATTGAAAATTTCCGCTGCGAAATCGGCCGACTTTTTGGCCACGATTGTTGAACAGGATAGATTTTTTTGGCAAGTGTTTCAGTTTTTTCTGTTTTTAATATTTCTTGAACAGAAACGACAGATGAAACATTTGGTATCCAGACATTAAAAGAAATCTGGGGAAGTTTTGGTTGACCTACAATAGAGCTTGTTCCAAATTCCGGAACAATTATTTCATCGTAATTATTAGTGGATTCAGTAACGGTTGCATGCCTATATCCAGGCAACACAAAATTTACATCATACCCGCCTGAATTTGGTGAAACTGCGATTGCTCCCTTACTCGAACTGACTGAGGAAACTTGAGAAAACACTATTCCCCCGGGAAAAAGTGCCAAGGCTAAAAGAAAACATGCTGCAAATCTGTTTTTTGCCATAAATGCTCCTTGTAAAGACAATGTTTATTTAACAATTTTTAGGGTTTAATTAAAATTTCGATCATTGTTCAAATAATTATTAAAACCTTTAATATCCTCATGTCCAGAAACGCTTTTTACAGAACACTCTTTGCAGATAAGAAATCACAAGTAACATTTTTGCAAGATTAATCATATAACTTCTCCTTTTTTGTTTACAAACTATTGGACAGAAAATCCTGGGATATACGAGCCCCGCACCCGAATAACGCCATTGGTGGAAACATGCGCTACAGCAAGTCCCATATCATCCCTGAACACAAGACCACCTGACAAATTCGACGATGTATTTAGAAACAATCCCTGGTTGGCCGTTATTGCAGCGCAAGTTGAATTCCCATCATTATCGAACGTTGTTCCACTTCCAGTTGTCGGGAAAAAACGCAACCCCCGATCGTAAGGTGATGTTTGCGATATCCCATGCGTTTGGAAATCCCCGCTGTTGCGATCCATCCCTAACAACGTCACGCCCATATTTTTAAACATAATTTCCTGGTTAGTCTCGACCGAAAGCGCGACGTCGAGGGTCGTTGCCTGTCGGGATAGTACCGTTATATTCGTCAAAGTCCTTGGTGTATATCCCACAGCCCGCACGGTAACTGTGTAGGTTCCAGGACTGAGGAAGCGGTGATAGTCTCCCATTTGTGGATTAGTCCAAACACCCGACCGGTCGACATCGTGATTTCCGATCTCGACCGAGGCAGCAAGGGGTTGACCAGTTGCCGCGTCTGTTATGATTCCGCGAATTCCAAAGCGCGCCTCATCAATATATCCGAGGATAGCGTCACGATTGTAATTGTAATAGGCATCGAAAGATGCTTCGGGAATGAGCTTTGTCTCCGAAAGTTCGATTGTTACCTCCCGTCCCCGTTTCCAAAATGTCATGTAATCCTGTCGGCTGCCAAATGTCTGATACCAATCGTAACCGTTGGTGACTCCGTCAGGACTCACGTCGGTAAAGTAACCTGGAGGGCCATTTTGCTGCACTTCCTGCGCGTATGCCAAACTTGTAGTGAAAAACCATGCATCGTCCGCATGACGCCGAATATCGGTGTCCCAGGGAAAGTTTACAACTTCAGCACCCCCGTGAAAATTGATTGAAAGTGCGATGCTGTGATTGTCGGCGAATTCAATCATTGCTCTTGTTTCCGGTTGAAACGGATTGCCGTCTCCTGAAAGGCCGCTTGTAAAAAGCGGCATATTACGGTTCAAATCAACACCATTAGCATTGAACCGTCGTGCGCCCAAAACGGTATTATCACCCCCGAAGTATGTTCCGTCGGGATTAGCAAGCGGGTTTGTGTAAATCACAACGTTATTTAAAATGGCGGTGACCCGGGGGACCGTCGTGGCATTGGTGAGTAGATAGTCTATGAGCTTCAGTAATGTACTGTAACCAGCAGTTTCATCGCCGTGCATTGAGCTGGTAAGGAAAACAGATGGCTTCTGAGTCTCGACTGTCACATTCGAAGAGATCTTTGCGATAAGAAGCGACCTGCCATTGACCGAAGATCCGATATTCTCCACTACGCAGATGGAGGGATACGTTGATGCGAACTGTTGCATCATGCTGACATATTGGGAGTAGGTCGGATACGCATTCAGCAAAAGAGCTTTGCTTTTCGTTGATTTCAAGTTCATGTAAGGCGAATAAAGCGTTCCGGGATGGGGTAGCACGGTGTAGGAGTAACCCAGCGATTTGAATTTTTCAAGCTGTTTGTCGGTTGCATAGGCGAACACCGTTGTACCCTTGACATTGTCAATTGAAATATTCCTGGTGAGCGAATCCAGTTCGCTACGAAAGCGAATGTTGAATGAGAAATAAGTTTCACCCTGATCCAGTGCATTAATCATACAGAATGCAAATAACAGGATTAGGAATGCTCCTTTACCAATATTTGCCATAGTGTCTCCTTTTCAGAGAGAGTTATCAGTGCCCATGGGAAAACCTTTTGACGAGTGGAGCACTGAAAATTCTTTATTTAAAAATACCCCGAACAATTCTGATCCTTCTGGCCCAGAAAAACGCATTCTCTTTCAACCAAGAACTACCTCCGAATGAGAATAATTCCCTTCTCTTGAAGACTCAGGCCTCATTAACATTTGCACTTTTTTGTTCGACATTTCCGCATTGACAACATTATTCTTGTGAATGCAGATGATCTTTCCACCGTCAATACCAAATGAAGACACTTTTAAATGAAAGTGAAATCACCATTCATTTGTATGCTTTATCCTGCTATACATATTACACGATACAGTCATTACAGTTGTTACAAGATGAGAATGTATAATTACACCTCCTTGCAAACTTAGCCAATTTTAATTTTATCCGGATTTAAACAACTCTGAAATCCAGTTTGATAAAACATGCTTGCTGATCTTCGATTTTTTTAAGGTTTTTCTCACTTGAAACTACACAGCCATTCATTCAATCAAAAAAAAAGTACATTAGCCAAGCTGTTTTATCAAAAAAATCGTTATCCGCTTACTTCACAGAAACTTTTTTCTCCAGAGCCTCAATCTTCTTGTTTTGTTCAATAACGTAAAGTGTCAATTCCTCAACTTTTTGTAAGAGTGTCATATTCATTTCGGAGAGATCGACACCGTTTTTCTTCATCTCTGCAGCGCTTGGTACGCCTGGAAGATGTTTCTCGATGACAATATGCTTTTCGACAGCACTAAGGCTGGGAAGGTTGTAATCCTTTTCGAAAACGTAATCTGGTGCTTCGATGGTCCAGTTGTTGATTTTAACGGCATTGCATTTGATATTGCCACCTATTTCCAATGCCTCTGTTCCGGGCTCCTGATTTATTCCAATGTTCCCGTCCATTTTTATCGGTCCCCATAAATGAGCCGCATATCCTCCATTCATGGCCATACAGAAAAATCCAGTATTGGTTGAAATTAGGCCACCAGAGGTGATGCCGGCATCAGCAAAGATATTACCAGAAGTATGTATATCGCCGTTAACATCGAGCTTTGATGACGGGCTTGTAGTCCCGATACCCACATTGCCCGATACAGCGAGTCCGTTCGATGGTCCCGCGGTGCTACTGGAATATCCGATTGCAGCGTTGCCATTGACCTGCAGTTTACTTCCAGGCGAAGTCATTCCGACACCTACTCTTCCCGTTGTTGATGTATTCCCTGATCGATAGATAGCTTGAGTTGTATTGCTTGTCCCGGTTGGATTCCAGTCTCCACCTGCAAAGGAGACACCATACAATGTTACAGTACTCAAACAAACTGCAATTCTGGAAAAAATAACCTTCATTAGGACCTCCATTGTAATTGTTGAATATTAGTAAAAAGAACATGTATTAATTAACATATTCGAAATTGTAGTTTCATATTACAAAATACATATATAGACAATAATGAGTATCACTTAGTAAGCGTTTAACATTTAATATATAATACACAACATATGAGAAAGCAAATAATTATTTGCTAATAGACAATTTATTTTTCAAACAAGGGGTGGGTTTAGTTTTTTTTCATTGCAAACAACCATCTTTCACCATTTTTTCCCACTTTCGCCATTTTTATCCTGAACAACTTACAAGAGACACATACATAATTTTCATTTAAATGTCAAAGCAGCATCATAAAGCGGTGCTTTGCACCCGGATACCCGACACTTAAGGAACGGTAGTAACAAAAACAAACGTTATGAAGCATCCGAAATATGTAAAGTATCATCGGACAATATCATTTTTCATTCAGAACTTTCCGGAATATCAGAAGAAATTATAATTTAAAGTAACAACGGAAAAGCTGTTCAGAAATTTACCATAGAAAAACAGACCGTTTCTCTCTGCAAACCAGAATAAAAAATGGTAAATATTAATTCAGAATCACTATGTGACAACTATCAGTTTGTGAGACATGCATGATTAAAACAAAGATCATCAGCATTAAATTCGGTTTTGATATTGATGGTAAATATCATCTGTTTGGGTAAGCAAACGTTTCTGCTGTCATCAATAAATTCAGGGGCGTTGTCTGGGCATATTTATCGACTGCAGTTTTCCACATAATCCAGAAAACATTTATATCTGCTGGTTTAACACCAGAAGTAGTAGACCTGAAGCATAACAAGGCCTTACCATTGAAAAGGGCCATATTTATAGCGCCTGCGAAACAAAATCAGATAATAAAAGAGACAGCTTTTTTACATAAAGAGCACTAATTCTAAAGACAATTTTTAAATTTCTTTTCAAAATCATTATGTTTCCAGCTAAAACAATCATCACTCCATCTGAAATCACCATGACTCCTTGGAATTACCCCCACTTTGATTGGAATTTATTCATGTTTTTACCGCAAAGATCATGATTTCTACTGGAATGATATTGATTTTGAATGGAATGATACTCATTTTGGGGTGGAATTAAACAGGTTCTGTGTGGAATGATCGTAATTAAACCATAAGTTTAGGTGAACGGAACATGTTACGTGTGAAATATATGCGAAAAAAGTAAAATTTCTGATGATCAAAATGGATTTGTGAATAACGCATAGCATAATAACCCGCATTGTGCAGACATGGTGTTAGGAATCCTGATGGAAAGCGTAAATGTTAATATGAAAAGCCCCAATTAAGTTACTGCTTTTTTGCAATTAGTTCACTGAGCAACTGATAAGCGCACATAGCCATAAGGTAATTTTGCAGGCCCGGTAGTTTGTTGACTATAGCGTCTCAGTCATTGTCCCCCCACTGGCATCACGATAAAAAAAACCATATTTATATTTTTTTTATTTACATTTCTTAATCTATTATTGTAATATTCAAAACAACCGCTTAATTCAAATTTTAACCAGGTAAAGTGAATGGACGAGTTTAATCAAAAAAAGAAAATTTTGATTGCTGATGATAGCAGGTCTACATTATTTCTCTATAAGCAGCTACTTAAAACTCTCAATGTTGATATCGATACGGTTTCAAATGGCCAAGATGCATTTGAGCGCGCAATTAAAACTACGTATGATCTCATTATTACTGATGTCCATATGCCTCTTATGGATGGTATTACACTATGCCGTGCACTTCAGAACGATGAACTGACACATGATATCCCCGTTGTTATTGTCAGTAATTTCGATTCCGAGATCGATATAGAAAAAGGATTTGGGGTCGGAGCTTCCGCTTATCTGGGGAAAATAGAAGCTGAGGATTCGCTGTGCAAAACGGTATCCGATCTCCTCTGGAAATATGATCATGTCCGCCAAAAACATATTCTTGTTGTGGATGACTCCGAATCGATAGTCAATATCATCGAAAAAGGTTTGAAAAAGAATTCCTACAAGGTTACAACTGCACTAGACGGAGTGCGCGCAAAGGAAATAATTTCTGATGTCAAACCTGATCTCATTCTCTGTGATCTGAAAATGCCTAACCTCGATGGACTTGGCTTATGCAAATGGTTGAAAATGAATCCCGAAATCGCTCATATACCCTTTGTAGCAATGTCATCAGGAAATGAACAATATGCAATACACAGGATTATTCAATACGGTGCTGCAACATATCTGCAAAAGCCATTTACCATAAGTCAGTTAATCGTTCTGCTTGACCGCACTCTTTCGGATAATTTCAAAATTTTAATGAAAGAGCGGGAACATTTTAATCTCGAACGGATAGCGTTAGTTAATTCCATCACAAGCCTGGTGACAGCTCTGGAAGCCAGAGATGTCTATACAAAAGGTCATTCGGAATCTGTTTCTGTAATCCTCTCGGGGATGGCCTCATTAATGGGAGCAGATGGGGACGATATTGATCTTATTTCCATTGGTGGCAAATTGCATGACATTGGAAAGATCGGAATCAGTGATAAAGTATTGTTGAAACCGGGAAGTCTTACCGATGAAGAATTTGCACAAATAAAGAAACATCCCATAATCGGAAAGAGAATTCTTGAACCAATCCCCAGCCTGGTTAAAATCCTGCCGATAGCCTATTTACATCACGAACGATGGGATGGCAAAGGATATCCCGAAAAGATTGGTGGTAAAGAAATTCCATTGTGGGCTCGTATGACAGCTGTAGCAGATACTTATGATGCCCTTACAAGTGACCGCCCTTACCGAACAGGCTTAAGCAATGAAAAGGCATTTACAATTATCCGGGAAGTACAAGGGACTCAATTGTGCCCCGAATGTTCCGATCTGTTTTTCCAGTATGTTCAGACGCCTGCTTTTATTGAAAGTTTCAGTACGAGAAAAACTGTTTGCTAGTCCCAATTTGCAATAGAAAAGTGCGAATCTGATGATTCCATTGACCACAAAAGGTTTTCCAGCTCGTCAATACACTACCTTCTGGGGATACTTCCTCGCTGTGCAACATTTTCTGTTTCAATTTCTATCGATGCCCGATGGGCCATAAGAAAAAAGCATCTTACTTCGCGGACCACCTGAAATTCAGATCACGGTCAGGCATAAACTGCTTCTTAAAAAAGGTGTAGGTAATATTTTTATCACTCACCTGTACCGAATCGCATTCATATGACAGGTAGTCAAGATTTAAGTTCTGTGGTATACTTACCGAATAGCTACTGTTATGAAGAGGATTTCCCCAGGCACTTGTAGTTGTAAGAATGTAGGTGCCGCTCTGGTTCTTAACCTGCTGATGGTAAATTATCAGAATTCCTGTTGTATCATTTGGATGTACCTCTACAGAAAAAAAGATGCCCCTGTCATTTTGAGAAAATGGCAGCGCAGCACCTCCCTTGATTCTTTTGATACTTATGGAACATGGATACAATGATGAACTATCAATTGGAAAGGGGTAGAAAAGAGTTGAATAAGCAGTACTATTATCTTGAGGGGTGAAGAAATATTCACCCCTGATCTCTATCTTTGATGGTGTCAGAACTGTTACTGCAATATTCTCTTTTGAAAAAAGTACCCCGCTTGCATAAAGAGAGAAGAATCCACCAGTAAACAGTGATATAAAGATTACAAATTTAAAATACCGGTGCATAACGACTCCCTGCCTGTAAGAATGCGTACTGTGTACATGCCTGATGGGACTTTCTTGTTATGTTCATTTTTCCCATCCCAGTTAACAGTATAAGTTCCGGCACCGTGACTATTAAACAGAAGTTTTCTTATCAGTTTTCCATCATTTGAATAGATCTGAACCGCACCTTGTGAAACGTTTGTTCCAGAAAGTGTAAACATGATTCCTTTAGTCACCGATGCCGCGAGAATTCTGGCATCAGACGATTTCCCTGCAGACTTATTGGGAATTTTGGAAGAAGTAGCAGGCACCATTACAGATATTGATGCAACTGTTCCCAACAAATATGGCCCGATAATTGTATCTTTTACTTGATTTCCATTCCTATCATTGAATTTGAGATTGATTCTATTAGTGCAATCCGTAAAAATGAATTTAAAATTACCATCTGTTGAAGTATAGTTCTGGTTGCTATTTTTACTAGTGCAGAGTATCTGAATACTATCCGGTATACTATTATTATGATTTCTAATTTGTCCTAAGATTTTTATTTCTGCCAGATTATTTCTGACTCCAAGTGAGGCACAATGGGTTTCTCTATATATAAGTGAGCGGCAAGTCATCTGACACTGACCGTTTACATATCCTCCACAACACACCGGATCAGTATACCCGCTTATAAAAGTTTTTGAATAAACCGAGGATGCTATTAGTAATTGTGGATTACTGATTATTTTCTTATATCCAAAATAAAGTTTACCAGGTTTAATTAAGAAATTCGGGAAATTAGTTTCAGTGATTAATGCAATACCATTAGAATCTATATCGACAGGTTTTTCACATTTTTTCATCGAATCTAAAGGTGGTCGTGTATCACCACCGCAGTAAAGAAAAAAACTATCCAGTTGGGCGGGATAAGGTTTAGACATCACCATCCTAACATCGAATTCTATTGTAAAATGTGATTGATCCTTAATCTGAATTTCAGAAAAAGGAGTTGTCTCAAGCGGATTGGCAGAGGAAATTGTAAATAAATACAATATGCAATGCAAAAACGACAGCAGTACCAATCTTTTTTTCCCCATTTTCACCCTCCTTCATATTTGTTAATAAGAATAGTTATATCTATATAATATAAATCTAAATAAAATTAAAAGCTTGGAATAAGTAAATACTATTATTTAACAGTATACTAGCAACTCGCACCGTGTCCTTGTATTTACCTTGAGCAAGGGATTTGCCCTTTATCTAATTAACAGCCGGAAGACCAGATCTCCATCCGGTTTTCATGAGACAATCCCATAACCGTTCTGTATTCTGATCCTTACAGAGAGGAGGGCAGGATATAACCGATAGTTTTTCATTAACCAGGCAATACAAGCTAACACTAATTATTCAGAGGATAACTGATACGTGCGAATTTACTTTCTCAAGCAAGGATATCACTTCAAATACGCACGAAAGATAAATGAGTTTGAATATGGGATGTCGGTTGTTAAAGGTTAGCTCTCTCCACAGGCGACGTTGATGGAAAGCACTTTATGAATCTTGGGTCGGACCCGAATTATCCCCATTTTAATCGATTAATTTCAGCTGTTCAAATTTAATTCAAAATCATTATCTCCCGAAGTGAATTCCAAGGATCACAGCGGCAATATTTTTTTTCAAAGAGGACTGATTTTTATTTTCCCGGATCATCATAATTTGGCATTAGCTTTGAAAGATTAATTTTATAGCTGACTTTCTACTATTATGGAGGAATTATGTTTAAATCTTTATTAGAATCGATAGTATTGTTTACGGTTATCAGCGTTATTCCCAGTATTTCTTTTGCAGAAGAAGTTGATACAACAGGCATATTAAGTCCGGATATGAGGGCACGTTTAGAGACTGAATTTATGGAAAAAAAATTGGCTCTGGATTCTTCTACTGCATCTTTAGTTTATGATATTAACCTGAAATATGCTAAAGTAAACCAGGAAATAATGAGTTCAAAAAAAAGAAATGCTGAAAAGTACAGGGAAGTAAAGAAAAATTTAAGTGAAAAAGATGATGAACTGGAAAAGGTTTTGACAAGTGATCAATATAAAAAGTATACAGAAAATAAAAAGGAAATGATGGAGACGATAAAGGAGAAAGTTAAAGAGCAAAAGTAAACCGACTTAATTATTTAATATTAGCCTTATCAAACAAAACTCAATTTGAATTAGAGGGGATAACCGTCCTCTCTCAAACTAAAAGTGGCAAAGGCAGTAAAAGAATGTGAAGTTATGGAATATGCAAAGCAAGCTATTTTCAAAAACTTTACATATTCCATCCAAAAATATTTTAAACTCTATCAGTCACTCACTTGCTGTTTCCGTACAATTAACATCCTCACCCCAGCCTTATTCCTCATATTCTGATCTGGATCAGCCTGGCCCAGTAACGAAAACATCCGGTCGGTAGCCAAAAGAGCAGGTTTTCCAAACGTCAGAACAGTACTGTACGATTTATGAATGGCTTGAGAAGATTTTGAGGAAACCGGGACCATCGAGACTTTCGTTGCCCCACCCTTAACCTTCGAAAATGCCCACTTCGCTAACAATGGGTTGTGGTTGGCATTCAACCGGGCAGATTCGTGATCTCCGCCGTTGAACATAAGGAAAATGTATTTTGCACCGGATTCAATTGCTCTGTTTACAGAATCATAAGAAGGAGCAGCATTCTTAAATATGATATTTTCGGGTTTTGTACCCTTCTGAATTTCACTGCGCCAGCCTGCAGGCGAATTGACGACCTGAGTACTGGTCACCCGAATGACGGGGTAGCCGTGCGATTCCAATGCGTAGGACATTCTCTTGAGCGCTGCTCCACCATTATCGTTAGACCCGTGATGATGCCAAATGGGTGTCTTGGCCATCAGCTCAATTTTAGTACTGTCACCCCCTGCTGAGCATGGCACTGCAGCTGCCCAAAAATTGGGTTTCATCTCTATCATGTGATAGGTTCCTGATCCTCCAAGGGAAAAGCCGCCGATGATGAATCGGTTGGTATCCAGGGAGTACTGCTTCTTCAGATCTTCGATGGCCTCAAGCACAGCCTTGGCAGCTTCTGATAACGTTCCGGTAGAAGTACCCATTCCACCCCAGGTACCCGAAGGGCACTGTGGAACCATTATAAAATGCGGTACACGAGCCTGAATACTGTCTTCGATCCAGGGATGCGCCTGGTCATTATTATTCACCTGATAGACATTATCGCTTCCGGCACCATGCAAAGTGACCACCAGTGGATATTTCTGGGATGCACTGTAGTCTTTGGGCACGAAAAGAAGGTATTTCAGGGTGACTCCAAAAGAGGTTTTGAATGACTTGTCGGTCATCTTGTCGCTATCCCGGGTTGTTTGTGCATGAGAAACAGTAATCGCCAACAAAAGAACTATTAACGTCCGGATTTTCATCGTTTTCTCCTTGAGATTTAATAATCAGGGCTATCATTTGTAGTATCATCAATATATAACACTTTCGATGTTTTTTCTTAAAATTGTGTTATACTCTGATCTTATTTTCAAAGCGCATGTTCTGAAACTAACGAAAAATCACGGTCAATGGAGTGCTTTTTGTATAATTCGGTGGAATTGTTTGGTATTAAAACAGAACAATAATGATCGGTATAAAAGAATTTTAAAAGCTGACTTTAACACACCAACAGTTCCCCATTGTACCACCATGCCCTCTTCACCTTAAATAATCATTTCAGTAAACATCTTCGATTGACGATCGTTATGTATTTGTTCTACAACAAATGCACACAATAAAACATCTAAAATGATATATTTAAATTATGAACGCACAAAATCTATCAATTTATGAGTACAACGATTTCCACAAATTCATTGCCGATTATCAGAAGGTAATGCATCAAAGCGATAGTGCCTATACCAGAAGTCGTATGAGCCAGTTACTGGGACTGCCCAACTCCCGAAGTTATATAACTGATGTTCTAAATGGGAAAAAGCTCAGCAGCACCTTTGTCGAACGTTTCATACATCTATTTGGTTTTAAACATGATGAAGCAAACTACTTCCGTGTTCTGGTTCGATTTAATCAGGCTGAAAATCCCAATGAACGTGAACTTAACTTCGAACAACTGATAGCATTTAACAAAACACCGAAAAAATTTCTCTATGAGCAATCCTATCGCTACTATAAAGACTGGTACAATAGCGCTATCAGAGCTATTCTTAATGTGTATGACTTTGATGGGACAAATTATTCTGCACTCGCAAAGACACTCTTCCCTCCTATCACTGCTACACAAGCAAAAAATGCTGTAAAATTACTTTTAGAATTGAAACTCCTTGAAAAAAACAGTGATGGTTTTTTAAAGCCCACCTCAAGTTCGATCAGTACAGAAGAATATGTCCAAAATGAATTGATCAAACAGTATCAAATTAAATGTCTCGAATGCGCAAAAAATGTGATTGTTTCGAACGGGCCGCCTGGAGTTGTTTCTACAAACACTATTAGTATATCAGAACGAGGCTGCCAGCGAATTGAAAAACAGATTGAACGTTTCCGTTCCCAGGTACGCTCTCTCGTCCAAAAAGATGAGGGTCAGGCGGAAACTGTTTATCATATGGATATCCTGTTCCTTCCCATGATGAAAAAGGGTGAATAAGGTATGAAAAAAATTATCCTCTCAATCCCGCTAATGTGGTTGTTTTTGACTTGTGTAAACAACGTCGGCACAGGTACCAGCCACGAAAGCATGGGTGGTACCAATGATGAAACCATCGTACGAACCGGTGCAATTATCTATGAGCAGGATGGAATAACTCCCGCAAAAGGAGCAACCGTTAAGGTATTTAAATCTGATGCTACAAACGGGAAATATATTGTTCTGCAGACAACCGATATTAACGGACGATTCTCTTTGCAGGACCTTGAGCCTGGCATGTTCAATATCTGGGTAGAAAAGGATTCTATGGTCGCATTTCAGGATTCCATCTGTATTTCGACCAGTAGTACATCCCTTCACAATGATACTCTCGATTGTCCATCATCGCTGACAGGCTTTACTTCTCTGCAACCACTTTACGATCCTCGATCTGTAACCATTCAAGTGATCGGTACAGATAAATATTTAAACCATATCGATTCCACTGGCCATTTTACTTTAAAAGATATGGCGGGAGGAACTTATTCCCTGCTACTGATAAGTGATCTTCCTGATTATACACCCACAACATACCAGGTAAATGTAAACAATTGCACAAATGATACTCTCAAAGATACTATTAGAGTAATTGACAGTGGAATGGTTTCCTGGATCACCATGTTACATGCAGCTTCAGATGGTACGATCCGGAAAAAATCCACCCTCAACGCTATTCAACTGTATAGCAGTATTTACAGAGATTATTGTAATTATTCAGATCGTCCGCTGCAATCCGGCAGGATGCAAAGCAGCAGTCATTTTACAAAGACGTTTATGGAGATTCAAAAGGCTCCATAGATCAGTACCTTTACCAAGTAACAAACAAAAGATTTCTTTACGTTCGGAATTTTTCCGAACGAGGTGAATATTTTATCAAAATTGCAGGGGATATAAATCCACCATAAAATACAATTCTTTATAAGGAGGTCCTATGATAACACTTCGTTATGTAACCTGTTTATCAGTTGTACTCATGAGTTTCTCTATTTCATCTTTAAATTCTGCACCGGTAATCAAAGCTGATAAAACAATTTATGATTGTGGCAATTTCATTGAGGGAAAAGATGAAATTGCGATTGCTGTATTTAACATACAAAATAGCGGCGATTCTCTTTTGAAAATTACAGGTGTACGTCCCGGTTGCGGCTGTGTTGTGGCTGCTTTTGATACGCTCATTCCTCCTGGTAAATCTGGAAAGGTAAAATTAGAAGCAAAACTTTACGGGTATAATGGAGAAATCCAAAAATCAGCAGTGGTCACCTCCAATGCAATAAATGAGCCTCAGCTTCGACTTACATTGAAAAGTAAAATTCAGCCAATAATAGGTGTTTCAACACAGTACATCACTCTTATGTCATCCAAAGATCAAACAGTAAGTAATCTTTATATCTCATCGTTGAAAAAAGATTTGAAAGTTACCGATGTAAAATTTAAACCGTACGATCAGAATCAATCAACATGGTCAGGCCAGCTTTCCTTTCCCATTACATTTAAATGGGACAAGACAGATTCAACCAGCTCCGAGGGGTTATCGGTATTCATGTTGTCAATAAATGGGCTTGATTTAAAGCAGCCCTTTTTTGGTGACTTTATCTTATCAACAAATCATCCTGATAAGCGACAGATTCAGATTAGTGGGCGAATCGGTAAGAATTAGGCCACCAATAGTAAATCTCGGGCAGAATAGTATTTTTTCCAGTGCTATCAGTGCTTTCCCTGGATTAAGAGAGATTATCCACGGAAAGCAGTAGCGTAAAAGTGGCGGTGTCCTCTCATTCGGACCTTATGTACAGATTTCCCGCATGTCTCCTATCATCCAGGATGATCCTGCAGCAGTATGTGCTCATTCATATCCCATTTCAGTTTCAATCACCTAAATGATGAAATTTTGCAGCCATTCATTATATTAAGAAATAGAACACAATGAAACCTTTAACCTGAAATCAACAGCGTAGCTCATGGTATGCATAAACAAATCCGCCATTTGCAATTTCACAAGGAAGATCCTTTTACTGTTGTTACCGAACCTTACAGCTCTTCCAGCATAAATCAAAAAATAGAAGTTGATTTATCTAATATTATCGACGTTTCACCGGATGGCCGATTTATTCTCTATTGTGGTAGAAAAGAAATCTACGTGAATGATAGACCCTATTACTTATTAGACCTGCATACTAAAAAGAATGTCTTCCTATCAAAATCAGCCTATACCCGTTTTTTGCCAGATGGCAATATAGCAGCATGCTCTTCAGACCATATTGAGATTTTTTCATATTTAGGGGAAATGGTGAATACCTTCACATTGCCGTTAAATGTGCATCTTTTCAAAAAAAGCACAAACCAAATCAGCACCCAGAACAAACCTATCCCCTTACCTACAAGTGCATCCCCAGCCAGCAAAATCACTGATCTAAAATCAATACAGATATCAGATAATCAATCGAATTCCTCTAAAAAAGACAATCTGAATGAAACAGAATACAGCATATCCATTACAACTGATGGGCTTCGCATTGTTGGAATTACTTCAGATAATACTATCGCCAGCATATCTCTCCATAGTGAAGGCGCACATATACCATCAATTAGCCACGATGCATTGCCGTTACTATTACGTCTCTTACCTTCCGGTGATAAAGGGATCTGGGTAGACAACAAAAATCGCATTATAGCTTTCGATGTAACTAATGGTTTAGTATTGGGAAAAATTTGTGCTCAATTTACAATTAGATCAATCAAAGGGATAAAAGCTGATGGGAATTTTTATTGTTTAGACAATTCGAACAATATTTACCTCTTTACACCAGAGCAATCTTTGAAATCTTCTCCCAGAGTAACCGCGCTTCAAAAGTATCTTATAAATGGAAAACAAGGTATTTACCAGAAGCATTTTAGTATGTTTTGTCCCTGGTGCAGAAGTTTTACCAATATCAACAATAGTTCCCTTTTTGCCATCGAAAGTGTTTTAGCCGACCCAAAATATCATACAGAAAGCACGATCTATCCATCCTTATCCTTAAGTGCATGGAGTGATATCAGGTTAGATAGCTTTTGCTCTGAATGCAATGCACCTGTACGCTTTAATCCGTTTTTACGAAGAAATAATATTTAATTTAATTCTACTTTGTTAGAATGTAAATCATTCTAAAATCTTGTTGTAAGTGTACCCGAAACCGCTCAAAGAAAGCCCTTCGATCCATTGATCCTTCGGTGACTCAGGAAATGACTCTGGATGAGTGGTATAAGACACATTCCATTCTAACAAAGTAGAATTAATATACAGCAGTAATCAGTATTCGGGTGAAGATGGATCTATTCTTGATTTTTTTCAAAATAACAATTTTAAATACTACAGATCACAATATAACTTGAGTGTATAAATTGCTCTACTGCAATCAATCGAAAAGGCTCTCTACGCATACGCAACATTCTGTTTACATGTAATTTTCGTAACAGCGAAATTAATCTGTTCGATAATTTCAGGAACGGTATCGTAAACCGGAACCCCTCTGTTCTCTGCATCGAGTACTTTATTATTCCATCTTATATGTCCTGCAATCACCTCTTCGGGAAAGTTCTTCTCAACTAATCGTAAATTATCCTCATCACGGATTTTATTTACAATGATGTATCTTTTTGTGTTCTTTATCTGTCCAAGTAATTCCATAATGTTTTTTGCTGCCTCTATACTTCGCGTTGTCGGCTCAGTTACTATAATCATTGCATCCACTTTTTCAGCAGTTCCTCTTCCCAAATGTTCAGTTCCCGCAACCATATCCATAATAACGGTCTCTTTTGATCTTACTATGAGATGACTTACAAGTGCTTTTAAAAGGGTGTTTTCTGCACACGCACATCCGGTATTCATTCCTCGTGTTGCACCCATAATGAGAAGTCTTATTGATCGATAAACTGAAGAAAACCGTTCCGGTATATCTTCTACAAATGGATTCAATCGAAAATAGGTACTGTATGAATCGTAATCTGAGCCTACTCTTTCATGAATTAATTCCTTAATTGCTCTTATTGGCTGGATTTGGTCAACAATACTTTTAGGAAATCCAAGAGCCTGACTTAGTGTCGGATTTGGATCAGCATCAATTGCATAGACTTGATTTCCCTGCGCTGCAAAGAGATATGCCAGACAAGAAGCAATCATTGTTTTACCAACACCACCTTTACCAATAACAGCTATTTTCAGCATGTTGCTATCCCCGTTTGAAAAATGTTTTTGATGTAGAATATCATAATAAGCAAATAAATCAGGTCTTGAAATATTTTTTTTCTGATTCCAGCCCGGTTTATGCAAATCATTTTTATCCCGTTTTTATAAAATTCGTGGGAATTCATTTTTACAATTGAATTGTAGCTATTATATCAGACAGTTTACTTTAATTAATTTTTCTGAAAAGAGTGCTTTACGTTTACTTTCAATGTGTTCATAAATTAAATTTGCTGCCTTAAAAGGATCAGGTTCTACAAGAAATTTCGCTCCCAATAGGGGTTCGATACTATCACAAAGAAAGTCTGTTACCACTTTACTACCAAGCACTTGAGGTATTACTCCCAAAACTGTACAAATCCCCGAGCCTACCATATACGAAGCAATACTTACTGCTTTCTGACTCATCCATTCCGGTGCAGCACCAGCTACAGGGAGATCACTTATATCACATTTTAAATGTTTTGCCAATGCAGCAATAACCGTCAAAATTCTACTAATATCAACACAGCTTCCCATATGCAAAACCGGTGGAATCGAATACTGTTCACAAACACTTTTTAAATTTTCACCAGCCAAGGCAGATGATTTTTTTGAGAGTAATCCGGCTTTTGCACATGCTATAGCATTACATCCAGTTGTTACAACTAGTATATCTCGACTAATAAGCTCCTTAACTACATTGATATGGTTGTATTCATATTTTACTTTAGGATTATTGCATCCGACTACAGCAGCAATACCCCTAACCTGCCCGTCAGCCAAAATGCCAACCAAAGTATCAATACTGCCTCCAAATAGAGCAAGTATCGCTTCTGTCGAGAAACCAACAACAGCCTCCATGGTTTCTTGCGGAATCTGCACTTTTTCCTTTTTACGCGATGGGAAATTATTAATTGCTGTTTCAACGATTCTGTAAACCGTTTCGCAAGGGTTAGAATCATCAAGCTGCATCGAAACTGCACCTGGGAAATTTGCTTTTGAAGAAGTTGTAATTAATTTTGTGTGATAACATTTTGAAATATCTGTTAATGACGGAAGTATACATTGTATATCAACAACTATTGCTTCAACAGCCCCAGTTATTATAGCCATCTCCTGTTGAGCAAAATTACCTGCAACTGGAAAACCATGACGAGCAAGTATTTCATTTCCTGTACAACACATGCCACACACATTAATACCCTCTGCCCCATTAGATTTCGCGAGTCGAATGAGTTCATTATCATATGCGGTTTGTGCGATTAGTTCTGAAAGAGTAGGATCATGTCCATGCACGATAAGATTTACCATATTCTCTTTTAAAACGCCTAAATTAACTTGTGTGACTTTGGGTTTTGGTGTTCCAAAAAGTATATCTGAGATTTCAGTTGCAGCCATTGAACCTGCCCATCCATCTGCCAATCCCGTCCGTATCCCTTGCGAAAGAAGAGAAACCGCATCATTATCCACACCTATGTGCGTTCTATGCAATGATTCCACTATCTCTCTATCAATGCCCCGTGGAATAATGTGACATTTTTCCCAGACTTTAAACCTCTTTTCTGGTACTCTTGCAAGGAAAGATAATCCAACAGGTATCTGTCGTCCGAAATCGTGAAACATAACAATAGCTAATTCTAAAGCTACGGTCTTAACAGGTTGAGAGGGATCGATTCCTACCTCTTTTGCTATATTTCTTAGTTTCAACTCATCCGTAATTTTATAAGAATTAACCTTTCCCTGTGCTACCTGAAGCAATGTATATACAATCTCTCTACCATGATCCGAATGTGCTGCAGCTCCGGTAGCGATCTGTAATAATAAATTTCTTGCTACTATAGAATCTGCTTTAGCGCCACAAATTCCCTTATCAGGATATCGGCCAAAAGGATCAATTCTACACGGTCCCATATTGCAATTTCTACAGCAGATACCTAACTGGCCATAATTACATTGAGGTTGCTGATATGTATAACGATCCCACAATGTTTCTACATTATCATGTTTTGCCTTTTCAAGCATTTCCTGTGATGCTTTACATTCTGACAGCCTATCATTTGACATCGGATCTCCCGATTGGTGGTTTGACAAGCTCACCACAAGGTTCTCGACGAATCTTACCAATTTTTGGACAAACTCATTACAACTGCTTGAAAAGCTCAACGATACTAAAGACGAGCTATTATTTTTATTATGTCATACTCAAGTCAACAACATTACTTATTCCTTTTCTCCTCATTCCCATTCGAAAATCACTATCAGGATATAATATGGGAGAGAATATACTTACTTTCCGAATGCTTGCAGCATTTTATCAAGCATTAGTTTGTAATCAATTTTACTATGAGATAAACCAGTAATGTAAACAGTTGTCTCATCAACGTGTAAAGGATAAATATTGAGATACAGATTTTTATCATTTGAAAAAACTATTTGATTTAGATTACCGAAATTAATATTTCTATTTATAATCTTTTCGCACGATTGATGAAGAACCGAAATTGCAGCGAGCTCTTCAGAATATTCTCTGGATGATGAGATAAGAAACCCCATCTGGTCAGAAATAACAACTCCATTTCCATGGTTCAATACTGCGAGAGAATCAGCAATAGAATTGAAAATGTGCGCTTTATCTTTTGGTGAATTAGAAAATAGTTGATCGGAGAAACGATACTTCAAAGGCGATTCATTAATGACGATATTACTTTTTGCTATGATATTGTTTTCATTAACATTTAATTCATGATCTGTACTAAGAGGAATACACTGTTTAGCTACGATAAATCCGGAAAAAAAGATGCAAACAGAACCTGCAATAATCAGCAATAACACCATTGTCATAATTGCGGCACCTCAGTTATAGAGATATCAACCTTTCTTCTTGAACTTATTCCAAATGAACGAATGAAAATTGATTCTTTAGGAATTCCCTGTCCAATAAGATATTCATATACAGAAAAGGATCTGCGAGTGGCTAATAGAGAATTAAATTTTACAGACACACCAGTAGAATCAGAAAATCCATCGAGAATGAAAAGGTATTTTTTATTGTGATCGAGTTCCTGCAGTTTAGAAAATAAGACCTGATTTTGTAAAGAGGATAACATGTAGTTCCCAAATTGAAAATTTAAGGAAACGATTTGTGAATCTGCAATTGGAAATTTTCCAATTGTTTTTTCAATCACAATAGTGTCTTTTATTGTCTGAATACCGGTATCATCTTGACTCAATCCTGCTTTAAAAGTGGAAATGGTGATAAAAGCACTACCCACAAATAGCAGCACAACCGAAAACAAAAGGTACTTTATATTCCTCATATATTATACCAGATTTGTAAGTTCAGGAATAATACGGCGTGTTTCTAAAAAGATCAAGCCCAGTTTTGCTTCAGCACCTACCAGGCTTACTAATACAGTGTCATCACTGATGTTATTACAGATAACATAACCCTTTTCACTCTTTACAAATACCTGATGCATTTTGCTGTTCATCATCTCCTTGGCAATCCGCTCGCCAACTCCCAGCAGCGCAGCAGTCATTCCTCCGACAAGATTATCATCAATTTCAGAAAGTGTTACACTTGACACCATAAATCCATCCATAGTGATTACTGACGCGCCAAAAATATCAGTTGAAATCGATCTGAACCGATTCAAAATCTCTTTGATTTTATCTGATTTACTGTTCATGGTCCTGCGTTCTCCCTTTTATTAAATTTGAAAAAGCCTTGCCCTGTATATTATTATCTTTGAGGCTTTTACTAAATGTCAAAAATGAATCACTACTGATTTTTACCGGATTAGAATGGGATTGTAATGTACCTTTACCGTTATCATTTTTCTTTGAAGTGTCCGAATCTTTTATTATCCTGGAAAATGCGTATATCAAAGGTGACTTTTCACTACTCAAGGATCCGCTTTTTTTTGATTCAGAATTGCCCCTGCTTTTTTGCAGATTACGATCTGTAATATTAGAAAACAGAACTTTATTTTTCTTTTCAGCTTCAACTGAATGGTTTGACATGTTGTAAAAATCAACAATTTCTTTTGGAATTACAATCGATTGTGTTTCATTCATAAAATCCTTATGAGGATCAACTATACTTTCAGAATGTGCTTTAACTACATCAGCCTTTAATTTTTCATTGGAGATAAATGGAAGCGGTTTTGATAATTCAAACAGAAAGAGCTTTACAGATTCATCTTCGATTGAATTTAAATAATAGTTTGCATATTGGCAAAAGAATGATTGGATAGTCGATGGAATCTGATATTCTTTTCTGAATAAGATGTATAAAAGAAATGCGGTATTTTCCTTTTGATATTGTATTCCATTGGGATAAAAATTTTTAAGATCATTGAGTACTTCAGAAATTGATTCATAACTGATGCCAGATTTATGGAAGATCAAATTTGAAATAATCTTTTTTATAGGATTTGACAATTGCTGTAAATAATCACTGATAATTTTATTTTGCGGAATCTGCATCGTTTTCGGTTTGCATCTAAAACCATAAATCATATAATAAAAGAGCACTCCTACCGAGTATAGCTCATGTGATTTCTTTAAATGAGTAGTATTTTTAATGATATCTGGGTGAGTAAAAATAGACCTTTCATTTCTTTTAAGCACTTCACCATCATACCGATATTTGACAATATCACCAAACCCGGAATCAGTCAGATAAATATCACCTTTAAATGAGATTATGATATTATCAGGATGAATGTTCCCATGTGGTAGAAAATCCTTTTGGTCAGTTCCGAAGAAATCATGCACATATGACAGACCGCTGCAAATGCCAATCATTATATAATGCGCGAAGAAGAAGGGAAGATCTTTATTCAGTGATGAAAAACGGTTAAGTAATTGAGTCAATGTAATTCCATTTATGTGTTTACAGGTATAATAAATGGCACTGGTGGACAAACTGCTATCACTGCCAAAATCTATTACTTTTTGAACACACGGGTGATCAAACATTTTGGATATTACAAATTTTCCTGATATGCTTTTTGTCAATGCTGGAATGACAAATTTCATAATAACTGGGAAAGATGATTCTGAGATATGACATTCTGCGAGAGCTATTTCTCCAAAACCATTTCTGGCAATTGTCTTTTTTTGAGTATACTTCATTGTTTACACATCTGTTACAGTTTAAGAGACGCTATTGGAAGAATCATAACAATTCAACAATTTTCATGCCCATTCAGAAGTTTAATCCATTATATAAATTCTGCTCTCATTCTCATTTTTATTCAATTTTTCTAATAAATAAGAATCCCTTTGCATTTAATAATAGATGCGAGACTGGTTTTCATTTGATTTGAGAAACCACAACATCTATAAGCCTTTAATTGTAATCAATCCTTTTGGTTTCTGCCTGATAATGAAAACTGTTACGGCACTATAATTGATTCATTAATTTAGAATTTTTCATAACTGATTAAATAAAAGGAGAATGTATGCCGACTTCAATCAGTAATAATCCAAGTTATCGAGCTATTCTTGGTAAAACAGTTCCAATAGAAGTTTTTCGTATTTTGCGTTTGAATGGAATTGAGCCCCTTTTTGGTAGCGGCTCTAATGCTATTACCATACAATGTGGTCGTGATCTTGGTAAAAAACTTGGTGCGACGTTGCTTTCAAAATGCAGTACTTACGAAACTTACCTAAGCCAAGTAGTAGGATATTTCAAAGATAATAGCATTGGTATAGTCTCTTTGCGACAAGAAAATTCAGACCTTTTTGTCCAAGTTGATGAGTGTGTGTCATGCTCTGGATTACCAAACATGGGAAAATGCATCTGTGGTTTTGAAGGAGGTATTATTGCTGGCTTATTTCAAGCATACTATCAAAAAATATTTTATGTAAAGGAGGTAAAATGCTGGGCAAAAGGTGACCAAACCTGTCTTTTTAATGTAAAGGATATGAAAGAAATGTAATATGAGCATTGTTAAATTCAATCCGGTAACATGTATGTACTGTAAAAGCTGTCAAGTGGCATGTGCAATAGAACATTCTGATAGTAAAAATGTTTTTACTGCAGTAAATGAGTTCCCTAAACCTGTTACCCGTTTGCAGTTAAAAAAAAATGAATCAACTGTTAAAATTGAGAAATGCCATCATTGTGTTTCACCACCCTGTATCAAAAAATGTCCTGCTCAGGCCCTGTATATCGATCCTGAATCGAATAATGTGATGATTGACTATTCAAAATGCCGACAATGTGGTGCTTGTATAAAAGAATGTCGCTATAAGGCATTTGTTAAAATTGGGAATATAATTCTTAAATGTGATGGTTGCATAGATCGAATTAAACGAGGAGAAAAACCGGCCTGTGTTTCTGCTTGCCACACGGGTTCTCTTTCATTTTCTGATTAATATTGAGATATGATAGAGTAATTTAAACTCTATTTGTAAAATGTTTTCCAAAAACATGAAAACAGTTTTGAAAAAATTATCGGTTATCATCTTGGGGGATATTTCCAAAGTACAAAAAAACGCCTTTTCACTTAAATCGATATCTTCATCACATTCCATCCATTTAAATATTCATATCCAATCGATTTTGCCTTCTTCCTCACTAATACTAATCCAAGCCCACCAACATCCCGTTCCTCTGCTGATAAAGTAATATCAGTTAGTCTAGCCTCAAGAGGATTAAATGGGGCACTGTTATCACTTATTGTCAGAGCTACACCGTTTTCTTTAGCTTCAGCTTCAACACAGATTATCTCATTGCCCGTCTGTCTTCCATACTTTATAACATTTGTCACTATCTCCTCAATAATCAATTGCAATGAAAATATTTTTACTGCTGAAACGCCTTTCTTATTACCAAAGATCTCAGTTTCCTGACCGATAAATTCCCAGTCAAACGCATCCACTGTACTTTGATATTTAAACATATATTCCATTCGATTCCCCGTGAAAATTTCTCATTTTTAAATAACCTATTATACAATTGTCATTATGTCGGCGAAACCAGTCATTTCAAAGACCTCTTTAATTTCAGGTTTGACTCTCATAATTTTCATTGTGGTACCCCAGGTGTTTACTTTCTTCTGTGCAGTAAGCAACACCCTGAGTCCTGCGCTGCTAATGTAGTCAAGCTCAGAAAAATCAAAAACGAGATTTACTTTTTCCGATGTATAAATTTTATCGAGTGCATTCGCAAGCTCATTTTGAGTAACAGAATCAAGTCTTCCCGATAATGCAAGAGTAATGACATCACCATTTTTTTTCTGTATTAACTTCATAGTATACTCCCTATATGGTAATTGATATTTGATTTTTTTCACCAGTAAAAGAATAAGAGCTCTCTTTAGCTAATTTTTTAATAATCCTCAATGATAGATTTTCTCCACTATCATCTATTAGAGGATCGTTCTGTATTCCAAAGTATTCAAAGATAATTTGAAAACTACCAATTTTTTCTGCATATTCTATTGTCATGGATATTTTTGAGCTTTCATCCTTTAAAGGTAGTAGTATCTGTACAATCATTTCTTCAATTACCAAAAGGATATTGCCTACTGTCCCCTTATCAATTGTATGCTTATTACAAAAAGCTTCAATATCGGCATTTAGTTTGTAAAGATCAAAGTTTTCACTCGCTATCTCTTCTTTAAGGATACGAAGTCGATGAATAAATGCCCTGGTTTTTTCTTTCTTTGTATTCTCAAAAATGTCTTTTGGAGTTCCTTCTTCATAAATAATACCATCATCCATAAAAAACACTCTATTTGAAACATCCCTGGCGAAATCCATCTCATGGGTCACTATAGCCATTGTCATTCCCTCTTTGGCAAGTTTCCTTATTACCGCTAAAACTTCACTTACCATTGTTGGGTCAAGCGCTGAAGTTGGTTCATCGAATAAAATAATCTCAGGTTCCATAGCCAGACATCGTGCAATGGCTACACGCTGCTTCTGCCCTCCAGAGAGTTCATCTGGAAAGGCATTGACTTTCTCAGAAAGCCCCACCATCTTAAGCATTTCGATAGCCTTCTTTTCTGCTTCGTTTCGTGCTTTTCGAAGTAGTTTTACGGGACCGATGGTTAAATTTTCAAGCACTGACAGATGGGCATACAAATTAAAAGATTGAAATACCATGCCCATTGTACGTCGAAGTTTCGGTATATTTGCACCTTTTTTTAAAATAGCCACACCGTTTATCTCAATATTTCCACTATCAGGCTTTTCAAGTAGATTGAGGCATCGCAAAAATGTACTCTTTCCTGTTCCCGATGGGCCGATAATAGATATTACTTCTCCCCTGTTAATTTCAGTGTTAATATCTTTTAGTACAGATGTTTCTCCATATTTTTTGGTAAGATGCTCGACCTTTATCATTCTTATATCCTCCTTACCAGTGCAACTATATCGTTTCGTAAATAAGGAATGGAATACTCAAACGTTTTGTTCCTTTCCTCCACTTTATAAAAGTTCGCTATAGCAATATCAATTTTTTCTGTTTGTAATCCCATAATCATAGCATCATAAGAAATATCCGATATTTCGATCTTAACTCCCAAATGTTTGGCCAGCCTGTAAGCCAGTTCGATATCAAAGCCAACCATCTTGCCATTTGATGAAAACGCAAAAGGTTCCTCAAGTAAACAGGTCCCCATTTTTAACAATCCATTTTTGCCATTTAATGTTATATCTGGCATCGGGGGGACTCCAGATGTGTAATCAGTAAACCACTTTTTGTACATCTGATCCAATGTACCATCCTGCTTAAACTTTTCAAGCGTTGCATTTATCTTCTGGTGCAGCTTTTCATCGTTTAATTTCATGGGGATCGCGATTTCTGCTTCAGCAAGTTTTTCAGAAATGATTGAAAACTCATTATTACTTCGTGCAACAAAATACTGTAAAGTACTTTTATCAAAAACGAATGCATCAGCCTTTTTTGTCTTCACTGCAAGAGCAGCATCAGCCGGATAGTTCATATCCATAATATGCGCCTGTTTAAACTTTCCCCGTACCGCAAAATCACCGGTAGTACCGGTGATTACCGCAATCCGTTTGCCGTCCAATTGAGAATTCATAGTGATCGTTTGATTTTCAATAGAATTCTTTTTATTAGCGAGTGATACACTTATTCCAGTAAAAACAAGTGCAAGTATGATTATTGACAAGATCACATTACGATGTCTATGTTTACCCCCTCTTCGCCTTAGTTTTGGATCGCTATTTTTCTCAAGTGCGTTAAGGAAAAACAGTAAAACACCGCAAATCAAAAAATACAGTATAGCAGTCATAATAAGAGGAAAGAACGCATCAAAAGTACGGCTTCTGATTATATCGCTTGCCTTTGTCAAATCCTGAACCGCTATATATCCCACAATGGAGGTTGTTTTTACCAAAGAAATAAGTTCGCCTTTGTACACAGGAATCACCCGTTGTACTGCCTGAGGCATGATGATGTACAAAAATGTCTGAGTTTTTGTAAACCCCCCGGCGATTCCAGCTTCAGTTTGACCTTTATCAACACTACTAATAGTGGTTCTAAATATTTCTGAAACATATGCCGCGAAATTCAAACCGAAAGCGATAATTGCAACCAGTACCGGATCAATATTTACCTTAGCAAAAACCACATAGAAAATCAACATCAATAATACCAGTACCGGTAAACCCCGTAACAAGTATATGTAAATCTTAGCTGTATCTTGAATCAGAATATTCTTTGACATCCGCATGAAGCAAACTAATGCACCGAGTAAACTGCCAAAAATGATCGAGAATAAAGAGATAATCGCCGTGGTTTTTAGTCCATCAATGATTAACTTATATCGATCTTCAAGAATAATATTACAGTAAAAGCTGTCTGTTAGTTTTTTCCATATCGATATAGTTTTCGGGACTTCTTTTTTTACACCGAACACGCAAGCGTTTAACTTATAATATGGATCCGAAAAATCGATCTGTTTCTTCCTTTCTTCAGTAATCATTAATGTGCTGGTAATCATATCAATTTTATTAGTCGATACTGCAGCAATCAAATTTCCAAACTCCATATCTGAAAAGACAACTTCTTTTCCTAAGTACGCTCCGAATCGTTCAACAAGTTCGATATCAGAACCTATAAGCCGGTTATTTTTAACAATTGTATATGGTAGACCTTTATCACTTACATTACCTACAACGAGCTTTCCATTACTCTTTTTGTTTTCTATAACAGGCATTTCGGTTGAATTTTCTTTATACCACCGTTTGATAATATCATCATTAATGCCATTTGTTTTTATTTGCCTGAGAAATGAGTTAAACGCATCCCTCAATGAATCGTTCTCCTTATTGAAACCCATTCCGATATCGACACTGAACACGCTGTCAACCAAAATAACAATTGATGAATCTTCTTTTTGTAAATCTAAAAATGATTCTTTTGTAATAAATCCTGCGTCAACTTTACCGTTCTTTACTGCCAGTATCAGATCTGGATAACTTTTGAATTGAAAAACATTAGCCTGTGGATAATGTTTTGCCATATATGAGTCATGCACTGTTCCCTGGAGTACGCCCACTCTTTTTTTAACAATGTCATTTATATTTACTGTCGGTTTTTGGTTTTTTTCAGCATTCGCCAGATTCTTATTTAGAGCTATGATAGCTGATTTGTCCTGCATGTAAGGATCTGAGAAATCAACCCGGGCCTTTCTCTCCTCAGTTATTGCAATGCAATCTGCAATCATATCCACTTTTCCAGAAGCAAGCGCGGCAATCAGCGCTCCAAATTCCATCGTGACAATCTCGAGGCTCATTTTCTCTTTATAGGCGAAAGTCTCAATCATTTCTATATCAAAACCTACATACTCTCCATTCACATATCCAGCATTCGGAAGATCCCCAACAGCGACACCAAGAATCACTTTTTTTTCAGACGCTAATTTCTCAAATTTAGGCATCGAAACGCCTTCGATACTATGGTTAAACCATTTATCATACATGCGAGTATAAGAACCATCCCCTTTTATTTGCATAAGAAAATTGTTAAACTTTTCACGCAAAGCTGGATTTGTCTTGTCAAATCCGATACCGATATCGAATGCCAATACATCATCAGTCAAAATACCAATATCAGGATTTGTTTTTAACACATTCTTTGCGGAATAAAGATTGGAAATTGCAACATCGATTTTATTATTTTTCAACGCTATAATAAAATCTGATATACTATTGTACCGGAGAATTGTCGCACCCGGAAACCGTTTGACAGCAAACTTATCATAGATAGTTCCTGTATAAACGCCTATCCGTTTCTCAGCAACATCATCTATGATCGCCATCTTTTTTGCATTCTCAGTACACTCAGTCGCAATCGTTAAGAAAAGTACACTAATAGCAATTATGTGAAGTAACTTCTTCAAAATATAAACCTCCATCGTTGCATAAACCATGGTGCTTAATCAACTTTTATAATATATACATTACCATAACAGGCTTCTGACCTCCTAAGAGGTAACCTTATCGAACCAATAAACACAACATCGTTATATCATCAGCTTGCTCAGCCCCATTAGCATATTCATCCACGTTTTTTTTGACAGATTCAATAATTTCAAATGGATTAAGAAAATCAGCAACCGCATGCTGATTCAAATATGTAAATAGCCGCTGTTCAGAATATAACTCAAGCTGTTTATTACACGATTCCGATACGCCATCGGTATACAAGAATACAACATCGCCTTTATTAAGGAATACTTTCTGCTCGTTATACTTGACATTTTCCATTCCAGCAAGAACAAAATTGCGTTTTACCTGCAACCATTCAAATCCACTGCCATTGCGTTTTATAAGAGGCGGATTGTGTCCACCATTAACATAGGTAAAACAACCGTTTTTCAAATCCAGAATACCCATAAAAGCCGTAACAAACATGCCTGCATCATTATTCTCACATAGCGAACGGTTTGCCCTTTCGAAAACCTCGGATAGATTACTATTTGATAAGGCAAAATTTTTCAGTAAAGTCTTCGAAATCATCATAAAAAGAGCAGCAGGTATACCTTTTCCTGAAACATCCGCAATCAAAACTGCCAGTTTATCTTTATCGATAAAAAAGAAATCGTAAAAGTCACCACCGACCTCTTTTGCAGGCCACATACTTGCATAAATATCAAACTCTTTTCGATCGGGAAACGCCGGAAAATGGGATGGCAGGGATGATAACTGAATAGCTTTTGCAAATGCTAATTCCCCATCGATCCGGGAAGCAGCTTCTTTGATTGCTGACTTCAGCGCGTCAACTGTTTCGTTGATACCATGAGAAAGTACTTTAAATTCATCATTGGTAAGGACTTCAACTTTCTCTTCCAAATTGCCTTTTGTTATTTGCGATAAACTATAATTTACCTTATAAATACCATCGATTACGACAACCTGAACCAGTTTAGCCACTAATATGAAAATAATCGAAAAAAGTAAGATGTTAAATATGATAAGCACGGTAATTGAGCTATCACGACTCAGATACATCTCATTTGTCGGTAAGCCGCCGATAATCAGATAATCTTTCATTACCCTATAGGCAATTAATGCTTTATTTCCGGAAAACTTACCAATAAAACTCCCGCTGTCACTCTGGATATTTTTTGAAGTAAAGCCATAATCATAGATCGTTTTTCCAAGATATTTCTCATTTGCAATGCTGAGAATTTTCCCTGTTTTCATTGCAATCAATACACTTCCTAAATTACCAATGCGAAAGCCGGGCGCAAGATTCTTCATATCGACCACTTTCATCGCCTGTTCCAGACGTTGCGGCACATATCCGATCTGAACAATTCCCGGAGCATCCCGTCGAGCAACTCCCACATACTGAAATATTTCTTTATTAATACCTTTTGGCTGAGGATCCTGGGCAAGTTCAAACTGTTTATTGGAAATAGCGGGAAGAAAAGCTGCCGATTGTTTATCGGATGCAAAATCATAACCGATATAATCCTTCATCGTACCTGCAATCAGAATTCCTTTTGCATCAGATATATGAATTTCGTCTACTCTAATCATTTGACGGATATCTTCAAGTTGTTTAGAATCATAGATAATCGCAGGATTCATTTCAATCATTTTTGCCAGAGAACGTACCTTGGATAGAGCATTTGCATCACTTTCCCGCCTTATTTCAAGTAAACTGTTATTGTTAATGGCAACCTGTTTGATAACATCATCGATTTTCAGATAAATCAATTTTTCAGCATTTTTGTATGCCTGCCCTGATTGAATGTAGTAGGAGATTAAAAATGCCAGAATAAAGGCAAATGTTAAAAATACGAGTAGCCATATTAGAAATGTTTTTCGCATCCTGTATCAGTCCACTTGTTCATAAAGCATTTTCTTGGGAATTGATTTAACACCCAAAAGATTTCACTAATCAATGACTTGAGTACTTATTGTATTTTAATTAAAGTAAATGATATCATTAATGGGTTTACGAAGCTACTTTTTTCTGTTAATTTGGAGAATAATGCAAAAGTATATTGAATAGATTTTCAAATTAGAAAAGTGATATTCTCTTTCCTACTCAGCGATTAGATGTAATTGGTTGTGCAATCAAAATAACCTTGGATCAACTATTGAAAATTTATTTCTGTAAAAACCAAAATACCATCTATTGTCAAGTTATATGCACAATAAATTCTCACGTTGTCCTACTTTTACAGAATGAACAAATCTTTTATACTCTGCAAACTTCATAGTTGTCGTTTTAGAATACAGTTTAAGTAGTATTCGAATACCAAACATTGAAAAGAAATATCTCCAGAGTATACTTGAAAATCACTATAGTCAAACCCGCTGTACCATAAAAAGGTTTGACTGTTTTTTACACCTTTGGTTGCCTTCAGGTACTCCATTCTTCTATTTTACTTTAATGATTTAAATCTTCAAGATTGAGAAATATTGGAGAGTAAGTAAAAACATGCTTTTGGGATCATCGCTGATCGAATACTGCAGTAATTCATCGGGACACAAAAGATCAGAGGAATATTATGAACATTACTAGAAGATTATACGGAAAAACTGAGACTGGCAACGAGATCTATCTTTTTACCCTCACCAATTCAAAGGGAATGATTGTCGAAATTATTAACTATGGAGCAATCGTCGTCTCCATCATAGTTCCCGATAAAAACGGCAATATGGCTGATGTGAATCTGGGATTTGACAATTTAGAGGGATATCTACATCAAAAAGCATTTATAGGAGCCATTCTTGGGCGCCATGCAAACCGGATCGAAGGTGCTCGTTTTACGTTGAATAACATGGAATATCTTCTGGCAAGTAACGAAGGTCATAATCATTTACATGGTGGAATCAAGGGTTTTGATAAAGTGATCTGGCAAGCCGAAATCATCAGGAATGGGCTCCAGCTGACATATCACAGTTTCGATGGAGAAGAAGGTTATCCTGGTAATCTGGATGTTAAGGTAATTTATTCTTTAAGCGATGACAACAGATTGTCAATTGATTATTCTGCAATTTCAGATCAGGATACAATCATCAATCTCACAAATCATGCTTATTTTAATCTTTCTGGACATGCATCAGGTGATATTCTACACCATCAACTAAAAATCAATGCAGATCAGTTCACTATGATTAACCAGGAAGGGTTACCCACAGGGAAATTCTGTGATGTAAAAGGAACTCCAATGGATTTTTCGGATTTCACTCCTATCGGTCCAGGCCTTTCAAGTAGTAATCAGCAAATAGTATTTGGGTGCGGTTATGATATCAATTATGTATTAAAAGTAAGTGGTAAAACTCCAGAAAAAGCAGCTGAAGTATTCGACCCTGTCAGCGGACGACACATGGAAGTCTATACTACTAAACCAGGTATCCAATTTTATTCCGGAAATCACCTTAACATTTCAAACGGGAAAGACAATTCGCTCTATCATAAATGGAGCGGTTTTTGTCTTGAAACCCAATTCTTTCCAAATGCTACTAAGCACAAGCATTTTCCATCGCCAATCTTAAAAGCTGGAACAGAGTATAGACATTCCACAATTTATAAATTCTTTTCATAAAATTGTCAGGCTGGTTTCAATCCAGCCGCTAATAATTTTTTTCCAGCTTTAATTATTGTCTTAGTTCCTCATTGTAATTTTGTAATTTCTGCGTTTTCCTTTTCTGTTTTGCTGTAATTTAAAAATAGTACTGTATCCAGTTACAAGTCTGAATGTTTTTATCTTAGGTTGTTTTCAGGTGTACCATTCTTCTATTTTTATTATTAATACTTATGTTGAAAATCATAGACGATTATTTTTTTTAGAACTGTTTTAAAAGGAATGCTATAATCATTAGAAGAAAATCTGAAGTACTCACAATTCTAATAATAATTCCTGTGATACTTATTAACTCTTTTGATTGTATTCTAGAGGATATATATGACAATTAAAGAAATTGCATTGAGAGCCAATGTCTCAATCGGTACTGTGGATAGGGTTCTTAATAATCGGGGCAGAGTATCTAAGAAAACAGAAGAAAATATCCGGAAAATTATAAAAGAGGTTGGATACACTCCCAATATTTTCGGCAGAAGACTTTCCATATCGAAAACCTACATGTTTTCAGTATTAATACCTAAGTTGCATCAGGATAGCCAGTACTGGGAAATGTCAGCTAAGGGCATAAATAAAGCTGTAAGTGAATTGAAACCGTATAAGATAAATGTTAATTATTTATTCTATGATAAATATTCAGAGCAATCCCAAAGAAAAGTTTTAGAAAAATTTGTGAAATCAGAAATGGATGGAGCTCTTATAGCCCCAGCAAATACAACTCAGATAAAAACTTTTTTCAGTAAATTACCTAAAGAAGTACCATATGTATTATTTAACGCAAACATTCCAGAAACTGATCCTGTTTCATTTATCGGGCAGGACTCCTTTCAAAGTGGAGTTCTGGCAGCAAAACTGATGAGTCTATTGATCAAAAATGAAGGGAACAGCATTGCAATAATTAAAGTAACTAACGATTGTCACATTAACGAACGCGCTGAAGGATTTGCTTCTTACTACAAAGGGAATAAAAACTACAAAATAAAACTTTATACTCTGGATTGTTGTGAAAAAGAAACTTTCATTGATCTGATGAAAAAAATCATACAAGTTAACCCAGAACTGAATGGTATTTTCATTCCAAATTCTGCTACACATTTTGGAGCGGAATTTGTAAAATCCGAAGGAAATAAAAAAGTCCATATTGTAGGATATGATCTGGTTAAAGAAAATATCGATCTCCTGAATGAAGGATACATTGATTTCCTTATCAGCCAGAAAGCAGATGTCCAGGGATATGAGGGAATTTATGCGCTCTATAAACATATTGTATTAGGTGAAAACGTCAGCAAACGGATAATGATGCCTATCGATATAATAACAAAAGAAAATTTATTGTATTATCGTTAGCCATCATATATTTATATCATTAGTCCGGTCGATACGACAAATCCGAAAAATGCCTCCCAAGGTAAAGACCGATCTTTTATAGTTCGAAAGTAACCACTCCCGTTGAAGTGATCGGGACAAGTAAGTACAATTTTTCCAGTTTTCTTAAAGCATGAAAAATGTTGATGTCGACTTTTTTATGCACAATAAAAAAGATTTATACTTTTAATAGCGTAAACGTTAGAAAAATAAATTTCTCGTACCAGTTATTTACTTTATATGTTGACTGTTATCGTTTTCATATGTAATTACCTGAAAAAGCCTTGTACTCTTTAAATGTGTTAACGTTGACATAAATTTCATGGATAAAATTTTATTAAAGTTAACTTTATCATTTTTTTGTGCATAACGATAAAAAAGACTTTATATTAAATTAGCGTTAACGTTAACATTGATCTCAGACATAAATTGTTAATTAGCCGATTCGTTTACTCTATCCAGAGGTTTAAATGAGAAACTATGTCATTGGCATTGATTATGGCTCAGATTCGGTCAGATCAGTAATCGTAGATACAAAAGATGGTAAAGAAATCTCCAGTTCTGTTCATTACTATTCAAGATGGAGTAAAGGATTATATTGCGATCCTTTAAATAATATGTTCAGACAACATCCTTTGGATTATATCGAGGGATTAGAAAATACAATACTGGATTGCATTAGAAAGGCGCCATCAGGAATTGCCAAAAGTATCGTTGCTATTTCTGTTGATACCACCGGTTCAACGCCTGTTGCAGTTGACAATGATGGAAGACCACTTGCATTAAAAAAAGAGTTCAGTGAAAATCCGAATGCAATGTTTGTACTGTGGAAAGATCATACTGCTGTTAAGGAAGCTGAAGAGATCAATAGTGTTGCAAAATCCTGGGGGGGAATAGACTTTACAAAATATGCAGGTGGGATCTATTCTCCTGAATGGTACTGGGCAAAGATGCTTCATATTTTAAGGGTAGACGAAAAAGTACGAGAAAACGCATATTCTTGGGTAGAGCATTGTGATTGGATACCAGCATTGCTCGCAGATAATACTGACCCTGTGCATATGAAAAGAAGCAGATGTGCAGCCGGACATAAAGCAATGTGGCATAACGAGTTTAACGGATTGCCGTCTGAAGAGTTCCTTACGAAAACAGATCCTTTGCTAAGCGGAATCCGTAAACGATTATTTACTAATACATATACCAGTGATGAAGTATTTGGTACCTTGTCAAAAGAATGGTCCAAAAGATTGGGTCTGTCAACCGATGTCGTTATCGGTGTTGGAGCTTTCGATGCACACATGGGTGCTGTAGGCGGCGGCATTGAACCTTATATGCTCTGCAAAATTATTGGAACTTCTACCTGTGATATTCTTATTGCGCCAAATGAAGAATTAGGAAGTAAATTGATAAAAGGAATATGTGGACAGGTAGATGGTTCTGTAATTCCTGGTATGCTTGGGATGGAAGCAGGACAATCCGCGTTCGGAGATGTGTATGCATGGTATCGAAATCTTCTACAATGGCCCCTCGATTACTATGCAAAAGTAAATAAAAATGATTCTTTTAACAAAGTATTGGCAGATATATCAAACAGCATCATTCAACATGTCTCAAAAGAGGCATCTCATTTGCCAGTCGGAGAATCTGGCATTGTCGCTATTGATTGGTTTAATGGCAGAAGAACACCTGATGCAAATCATCTTCTCAAAGGTGCAATCGTTGGTCTTAACCTTGGAAGCGATGCACCAAGAGTGTTTAAAGCACTGGTCGAAACTACTGCTTTTGGCGCGAAGAGAATTGTTGAAAGGTTTGAAGATGAAGGAGTACCTATCAAAGGAGTAATCGCTCTTGGAGGGGTTGCTAAAAAAGACGCCTATGTAATGCAAACACTTTCGGATATACTCAGAATGAATATTAAAATTGCAGCATCAGATCAAACTTGTGCACTAGGTGCTGCAATGTTCGCAGCAAGAGCTGCAGGTGTTTACAATTCTATTGAAGAGGCCCAATCAAAGATGAGCAGTGGTTTTGAAAAAGAATATTTTCCTAATATTGACATTTCGGATAAATATGAAGAAATGTACCAAAGATATAATAAAATTGGCAGGTTTTTAGATACTGAGATGATAAAATCGAATTGAGGTTTTATGGGTAATTATAAAGAATTACGGGAACGTGCCTGGTTATGTAACATGGAACTCCCAAAAAGAAATCTGGTGATTTACACTTTTGGAAATGTTAGCGCAATAGATAGAGATAAGGGTGTATTTGCAATTAAACCCAGTGGTGTTCCATACGAGAAACTCACCGCAAATGATATGGTTGTTGTTGATTTAGATAATAAAGTAGTTCAGGGTAATTTAAGATATTCTTCTGATACCAAAACACATACAGTTCTTTACAAAAGCTTTTCTGAAATTGGCGGTGTTGTGCATACTCATTCGACTTACAGTGTTGCATGGGCACAAGCAGTAAGATCTATTCCTATTTACGGGACAACGCATGCCGATCACCTTACTATAGATATCCCTTGTACATGTGTAATCGATAACGATGCGATTAAAAAGGATTACGAAGAAGAAACAGGAAATCTGATTGTAAAAACTTTTGAGAATTTATCATATAAAGAAATACAAATGGTCCTTGTCGCATGCCATGGTCCATTTACATGGGGTGAAACGCCTGAAAAAGCGGTATATAACAGTGTAGTACTCGAAGAGCTTGCCCGCATGGCAATGTTTACAGAAAGAATAAATCAGGATGTGAATAAGCTGAATCAAAACATTATTAATAAGCATTATGAAAGAAAACACGGAAAGAATTCATATTACGGTCAGAAATAGTAAACACTTAGGAGCTATGCATGAATAATGTTGCAGATGTAAAATTAGGCCTGATTGCAGTAAGCAGAAACTGCTTTCCTATCGAATTATCTGAAACCAGAAGGAAAAAGCTTGCTCAACAATGTAAAGAATCCAACATCGAAATTGCTGAGATAAATACAATCATCGAAAATGAAAATGATGTATCAAAAGCATTAGGGGAATTAAAAGACAAAAAAATCAATGCTCTTGTTATCTATCTTGGAAACTTTGGGCCTGAAGGACCAACTTCTTTACTTATACAAAATTTCGATGGTGCGGCAATGATCGTAGGCGCCGCAGAGGAGAGCGGAAATAATCTCATAAGTGGAAGAGGTGATGCTTATTGCGGTATGCTAAATGCCTCATATAGTGTCGGATTAAGAAAATTACGTCCCTATATTCCTGAGTATCCAATCGGCATTTCCCGGGAAATTGCAGGAATGATAAGCGATTTTATTCCTATCGCAAGAGCAGTCTTGAGTTTACGTAAGCTAAAAATCTTTTCTTTCGGTCCACGCCCTCAGGATTTCCTTGCCTGTAATGCTCCTATCAAACCACTTTTTGATATCGGTGTTGAGATAATGGAGAATAGTGAACTTGATCTCCTGGATATTTACAAGCAGGCTGAAAATGATCCGAATGTAAAAGAAATAGCCGGAGAGATGACAAAGGAACTCGGGAGCGGCAATACTTATCCGGACCTTATTCCTAAACTTGCTCAATATGAAATTTCTTTAATGAATTTCATGAAAAGCAACCTTGGATTAAGTCAATACGGGATTTTCGCCAATAAATGCTGGCCTGCGTTTGAGAATTTTTTTGAGTTTGTACCCTGTTATGTTAATTCTCGACTTGCTTCTAAGGGAATACCTGTCGCATGTGAAGTTGATATTTATGGGGCTTTGAGTGAATATCTTGTCACTGCAGCAACAGAATTGCCTGCAACTCTCCTGGATATTAATAATTCAGTCCCATATGATATGTATGAAGAAGCAAAAGGGATAACAGGTTCCTATAAATCAAATGATCTGTTTATGGGCTTTCATTGTGGGAATACAACATCGGTGTGTTTAGCTGGTGCAAAAGTCAATTATCAGCTGATTATGCACAGGCTGCTTGAGAGTGGCAAAAAACCAAATATCACAAGAGGTACGCTTGAAGGTAGAATAAAACCTGGCGAAATAACTCTGTTCAGACTTCAATCGACTTCTGATACGATATTGAGATCATATATCGCTGAGGGTGAAATTCTCGATATCAATCCGAAATCTTTTGGTGGTATTGCAGTTTTTGCGATTAAAGAAATGGGAAGATTTTATCGCCATGTGCTCATTGAAAAACGGTTTCCTCACCATTCTGCCATTGCTTTTAAACACACTGGTAAAGTGTTGTTTGAAGTCTTAAAAATGATCGGCGTTGATGATATCAACTATAATCTTCCTGAAAACATGCTTTATAAAAAGGAAAATTTTTTCAATAAATAAACTTTTCACAAACTAAAAGGGAGACTAAAATGTAACAATATGTAGACATTATTTTAGAATAGTAACGTTTCTCATTGAGAAAAATTATAGTGGTGAGTTTTTAAAAAACTATGAAAGGAACTATTATGATCAGATTGTCTAAAATGTTTACCTTAGGCGTGTTAGCTGTTTCTGCTTTTGCATTCAGCGTAGGAGCACAGCAAAAGGCTACAAAAAAAATTGTTATGGGTTTTTCGCAAGTTGGTGCAGAGAGTGAATGGAGAACTGCTAATACAGAATCAATCAAGCAGGCTGCCAAGGATTACGGTATTACACTGAAATTCTCAGATGCTATGAACAGACAGGAAAATCAGATAAAAGCGATCAGGTCATTTATTGCACAAAAAGTTGACGTTATAGCATTCTCCCCAACAACAACATCAGGATGGGAAACAGTTCTACAGGAAGCTAAAAGAGCTAAGATTCCTGTAATTCTCCTTGACCGCGGTGTTGATGTAAAAGACCAGTCTCTATGGATTTCACTGATGGGTTCTGATTTTAAAATTGAAGGTGAGAGAGCTGCAAAGTGGCTCGTTGACTATATGACAAAAAAAGGTGTAAAGAAACCTACTATTAATGTTGTTGAACTACAGGGTACAGTTGGTTCTGATCCCGCAATTCAGAGAAAAGCAGGTTTTGAAGAAGTGATGAAGAGTCATTCTAATTATAAAGTGATCAGATCACAAACTGGTGACTTTACTAGAGCTCAGGGTAAAGAAGTAATGGAAGCCTTTTTGAAAGCTGAGGGAAAGAACATCGATGTTCTTTTTGCACATAATGATGATATGGCTATCGGTGCAATTCAAGCCATTGAAGAATATGGTATGAAACCAGGTAAGGACATTACTATCGTTTCAATTGATGGTGTAAAAGGTGCATTTGAAGCAATGATGAGTGGAAAATTAAACTGTTCTGTTGAATGCAGTCCTTTACTTGGACCACAACTGATGCAAGCAGCAATTGATCTGATGGATGGTAAGACTATTCCTAAGAGAGTTATTACTGAAGAAGGAGTATTTCCTTCAGATGTCGCTGCAAAAGAGTTCCCAAATAGAAAGTATTAATTAACATAAATGTCACTCTGTTTCAACAGAGTGACATTGCAAATCTAACATTTTTATGAACTTTTTATGTAAATTGATTCTTCAAATATTTATTATTTGATGGGAAGCATTTTATGTCAAAAAAAGCCTTAAACCACCTGTTTACACAATTAAGTTTATTGATTTTAAGCCTTTTTTCAATTGTATGTTTGATATAGAGTTTAACACAGGACACTTTTTTATTGTTAAGCATATCATGTCAAGTAGTATTTTTTTAAAGCCAATTTTGATTTGATCGCTTAAAACAGCAAGATTGATTAAATAATCTCCGGCGATCTCAAGTACGAAAGGCAAGGCTCAAGAAGGAGAACTACATGAATAATAAAGATCTAATTTTGTCAGTGGAAGGTATAGACAAAGCATTCCCCGGTGTGCGAGCCTTGTCCAATGTTAACCTCCATTTGTACAAAGGTGAAGTACATGCTCTAATGGGCCAAAATGGAGCTGGGAAATCGACTTTGATAAAGGTGTTAACAGGAGTTTACCAGCCTGATAAGGGGAAAATTATTCTTTGTGGTAAACAAATAACACCAGAAACACCAATAGCGTCTCAAAAGATGGGGATCAGCACTGTTTATCAGGAAGTAAACCTTTGTCCTAATATGACTGTCGCTGAGAACATTTTTGTGGGCAGAGAACCAAGAAAATTTGGAGCTATCGACTGGAAGCTTATTAATAAGCAAGCCAAAGAATTACTTCTCAGGCTCAATTTAGATATTAATGTAACACAAATGCTATCCACCTATTCGATAGCAATTCAGCAGATGGTTTCAATTGCCAGAGCTCTGAATATTTCGGCTAAGGTTCTGATACTTGATGAACCAACATCCAGCCTTGATGAAAACGAAGTCAGGTTGTTATTTGATGTGATTAACAAACTGAAATCTGAAGGAATGGCTATCTTATTTGTCACTCACTTTCTTGAACAGACTTATGAAATCTCTGACAGAATCACCGTACTTAGAAATGGTGAATTTGCAGGAGAGTATACTGTTGAAGAATTGCCGAAATTAAAGTTGATTTCAGCTATGATTGGTAAAGAATATCAGGAGAATGATTATTCAAAGCTTAAATGCAAAGACAACAATTCTGATACACAGAAAGCTAATAAAGCATTTCTGAGGGTAAACAACCTTGAAAAAAGAGGCTTCATCTATTCAATGAATTTTGAATTAAAAAAGGGTGAAATACTCGGGTTAGCCGGACTTTTGGGATCTGGTAGAACAGAAACAGTTCGTTTGCTGTTTGGTATGGATAAAGCTGAAAAAGGTGAAATTTATCTGAATGGTAAAAGAATTCATATTAATTCTCCAAAGAACGCAATTGGTTTTGGTTTTGGATTCTGTCCTGAAGATAGAAAAGACGAGGGAATAATTGGAGATCTTTCCATTCGTGAAAATATCATTCTGGCACTTCAGAGTCGAATGGGTTTACTTAAAAATATATCTAAAGGTAAACAGATTGAACTGGCAAATAAATATATCAAAGCACTCGGTATCAAAGCTACCGATTGTGAACAACCTGTTTCGAAACTCAGTGGTGGCAATCAGCAGAAAGTAATTCTTGCGAGATGGCTTGCAACCAACCCGCAAATTTTGATTCTCGATGAACCTACCAGGGGTATTGACATTGGTGCCAAAGGTGAGATTATGGACTTGATTACAAATCTTTGTCTTCAGGGAATGTCGATAATATTTATCTCATCAGAACTCGAAGAAGTAGTAAAGTGCTGTAGCAGAGTTGCTGTTTTGTGTGATAGAGAAAAAATTGCAGAACTTAAAAATGAAGATATCAGCGAAGAAAAAATTTTACAGACAATAGCGGAAGGGAAAGTGCATGCTTAACAAAAACATGTTTGTAAAAATATATAAATCAAAGGAATTTTGGCCGTTAGCTGCTTTAGCGTTGCTTCTGTTATTTAATGTTTTTTTTACAAAAGGTTTTTTCCACATAGAAATCAAAGATGGCCATCTATTTGGAAGTTTGATCGACATTCTTAACAGAGCTTCTTCCCTCATTGTTATTGCAATCGGAATGAGCCTTGTTATTGCAACTAAAGGGATCGATATATCAGTAGGTTCAACTATAGCAATAACCGGAGCTATGGCTGCGATACTTATCGGTGGAAATTTACAATATGTAAATGGAGTGCAGACATTTGTAACACTCATTCCTATGCCGATTGCCATTATTGCTGCTCTGGCACTCGCAACGGTTATCGGTTTGTGGAACGGTTTTCTAATAACAAGAATAGGAATGCAGCCTATTATTGCTACATTGATTTTGATGGTAGCAGGACGGGGAATAGCGCAATTACTTACAAATGGGCAAATAATCACCATTTACTATAAACCATATTTCTTTATAGGAAATGGTTTTTTGTTTGGCTTACCATTCTCGGTTTACATTGTTGCTCTTGTGGTTATTGCAACTATTTTTATCACAAGAAGAACATCACTTGGCATGTTTATCGAATCGGTTGGAATAAATCCTGTTGCTACAAAGGTCTCTGGTGTCGATGCAAAAAACATCATCCTTTGCATTTACGCATTCTGCGGCTTTTGTGCAGGAATCGCAGGCTTACTTGTAAGTTCAAATGTGAAGAGCGCAGATGGTATACATGCGGGAGAACTTTTTGAGCTCGATGCAATCCTTGCTGTCGCAATTGGAGGAACTTCAATAGCTGGTGGAAAGTTTTATTTACTGGGAAGTGTTATCGGCGCACTTATAATTCAAACACTAAAGACAACTATTTATTCTATAGGTGTTCCACCTGAAATTAATCTTGTTGTAGAAGCAATTGTGGTTTTTATTGTAATGCTTATTCAATCAGAAGACTTTAGAAAAATCGCCTTTAAAATGAAATTGGCAAAGGGGTAATACATGAAAATAGATCTTACATTCAATTTTAAATACTTACTCTTATTTGTTACGATTTCATTATTTGTTCTAATGTATGGTATCGGAGCGGTCGTATATCCCAGTTTTTTATCTCTGGATGTGTTTTTAAATCTGTTTGTTGACAATGCGTTTTTGATGGTGACCGCAATTGGAATGACCTTTACAATCATTTCGGGAGGCATTGATCTTTCTGTAGGTTCTGTGATCGGGTTAACCACAATGGTATCTGCACATTTGTTAGAAAAGACGCATGCGAATCCGTATTTGGTTATGGTTATTGTGCTTGCTATGGGTGCTGGTTTTGGTACAATTATGGGCTTAATGATTCATTATTTTAAGCTGCATCCTTTCATTGTCACTTTGGGGGGACAATTTTTGGCGAGAGGTTTATGTTATTTGATTAGTACTGATACTATCAACATAACCAATCCTGTATATTGTAATATTGCATCATTCAGGTGCTATATAACTGATACTGCATTCATAAATGTCAATGTTATTCTGTTTATTGCGATGGTTATAATTGCGATTTACCTTGCACATTATACTCAATTCGGCCGAACAGTTTACGCGATTGGCGGCAATGAACAATCCGCAGTTCTTATGGGTTTACCTGTTGCGCGTACCAAGGTGCTCATATATACTTTTAGCGGATTTTGTGCTGCGCTTGGCGGCATTCTTTTTACTTTCTATATGCTTTCCGGATACGCATTACATGCGAGGATGATGGAAACTGATGCCATTGCTGCAGTGGTAATTGGAGGTACTCTTCTTACCGGTGGTTATGGATACGTATTAGGAACTATGTTTGGAGTATTAATCCTTGGTACAATCCAAACTCTCATTATGTTTCAGGGAACACTAAGCTCCTGGTGGACAAAAATTGTCTATGGTATCCTTGTACTCTTATTCTGCCTGTTCCAGAGATTTTTTGAAGCTGGAAATGGTAAATCCAAAGTTGGACATGAATCTGGACCTGATAAGAAGAGTAGTCAAGAGCAAAAAACAGTTGTTACAGAAGAAAATGTGCTTGTTTCATAATTTAATTTGCAACTATTAAAAATTTTTCTTTATAATTAGTAATATGGAATAGTATTTCACTTTCCGGAAAACTATATTAAATTAACATCTTGTTGTAATAAGGAAAAAAATTATCAATGCACCTCAGTAAAGGTTGTCGTGGTTGTCAACATTACAGATGGTGCATATTACTGTTATCTCGTATCAGTAGAATATGACTATTTTATTAGGGAATAGTATAAAATAGTTCGAAACAAATTTTTGTTTTACATCGATAATTAATTAACAATCGGCCAAGCAATACAACTTTGATACGTTAAGCTTGGGAAATACTAACTTTTCTCTAAAGGAGCATGGTGTATGGTAAGATTAAAATCGATTCTTATCGCAGGCGTAATAGCAGTTCCTGCTTTACTCCAAGCAGCAGAATTTAACTGGTACGGATCGTACAAACAAGCAGCTTACATGGTTATGGATTTGCCCGATTCCGGTGAGAACAAAATGTATTCTACATTCCAGGCAGACAATGGCAATACCTGGCTGGGTATCAGTAACATTGGTGCAAATGTTAAAGGTGATAAGTATGCTGGACAGATTGAATTGAGGATTGGTAACCCAAAAGCAAGTGGTTCAAAGGTATATATTAATCAGGCCTGGGGATCAGTGGATTTCACTGACAAATTAGGTTTGACAGTTGGTATTACAGGTACTCCATTCTGGGTTGCTTCTGCTTTCCAGGGATACGCAGGAGAAATCGACCAGCTTGTTTATGGCGGTAGAAGAGGTCATAATGACAATGTTATGCTTTACCAATTGAATATAAACAGTGCTGGACCAGTAAGTGGAAAATTTGCATTAATTCATAATGAAGGCACTATTAGTCCGATTGATGATAAAATATCCGCAGAAAATTTGGATAGTATTGTAGCTAAAAAAGCTTTTGGTTCAGTTCCTCAAATGCAAGCAAGCGCAAGTTACAAAAGCGATGTCTTCACCGCTAATCTCGTAGGTGCATTCCAGACATATAGTTTAAAGTACAAAACCGATACTACACAATCTTATGATACTCTGGAAGGAGTAAGTGTACCATCATGGGCATTTGGTTTTGATGTCGGTTTGAAATTTGGCAAGATCAGCATATTGGGTGGTTTCGCTTATGGTCAAAATACACAAAACATGGGTATTCCTACTGGTGGAAACGCATCACAGCCACACTACAATGATGATGCTGCAAGAGTAGTAACACCAGATTGCAGTGCCAATTTGGTTATGGGTGAGTTGGTATCTACAATGATGTGGGGTGCCCCATTCTCTATTTCATTTAATTTCACAGATAATACTTCATTTACAGTTGGATATGGTATTAGCAATGTTAAACCAGATGAAGAAGACGCTGAAGCTATATCACAGTCTTGTTTTTTCACCAATGCGAAATTCAAAAAATCCTGCTTCACATTCATTCCTGAATTCGGATTCAATAATTATGATGACTATGAAGGTGCTGCAAACCAACTTTATTTTGGTTTGTTCACACAAGTTGATCTATAATATTTGAGTTCATTTATTAGATTGGAAAAGGATGCACTTGTGCATCCTTTTTTTTAATCATCAACCGTATGATACTATGAAAATAGAACACATTGCACTCTGGACGCCCGATATAGAAGTACTACGCACTTTTTATTGTAAACATTTCGGTTGCCACACAAGCAACAGATACAATAATCAGAATAAAGGATTTTCATCATACTTTCTCAGTTTTGCAGATGGTGCCCGATTGGAGATTATGCAGAAAGTTGATATCGTCAACCGTGCAGATCATCCTGTCTTAGGCCTTGCTCACTTTGCTTTTGATGTAGGCAGCAAAACCAGGGTAATTGAATTTACCAGTCAATTACAAAAAGCAAATGTACCCGTGATCAGTGAGCCTCGTCGAACCGGAGATGGTTATTTCGAGAGTGTTGTACTTGACCCCGATGGTAATGTGATCGAAATTACTTCCTTAGAAACTTAAATTTATTTTTCACCTCTCTTATCCTTAATCTCTCATTTTGATTCCTTTATCCATTGCGATATATTAATATATCAACAAGTGAAATAATTTGATTTCTTTTTATTTCCTCTTTTTTTTCTATTTGTATATCTTATTATAGAGGTTATTAATTACATAATCGACCTTCATAAAACAGCTTGGATAAAAAAATATGGCAACACAAAGATTTTACAGCAAATAATATTTACTTCAGGTATATTACTTGAAAGGGAGCTGTATTAGGTACTATTTTAAAATAATGGATAAGGAAATTTTAAATAAAGAAAAGTATACTAACAATTCTTTTCATATAATCTTTAATAAGAAATCGAATGTACACCAAATACTGAACAGCCTTTACGCAAATGTAAGGATACTATTGGTATTTGGAACTGATGTATAAATTATAACATTTACAGGAGGAATGATGAAACGTTTCCTTTTAATTGCTATATGCGGAGTTTTCCTATTCGGCTGCGCAAAAAAGAATGAAACTTCAACGGAAAAGCTGGTAATAGGCTTGTCTATCGCAGATTTGAAAGAAGAGCGCTGGCAGCGTGATCGTCAATTCTTTATCGATGAAGCAAAGCGATTAGGTGCAGAGGTAATTGTTCAGGATGCATCTGGAGATCCAAATACTCAGATTCAGCAATGTGAAAACATGTTAGTCCGTGGTGCCAAAGTACTGGTAGTTATACCCAAAAATGCAGATGCTGCTGCCCCTATCGTGGAAAAGGCCCATAAAAGAGGTTGTAAAGTACTCTCTTATGATCGCCTTATTGCCAATGCTGAACCCGATCTCTATGTATCGTTCGACAACGTAAGAGTTGGAGAGATTCAGGCCAGAGAAATTCTCAAGCGTGTACCATCAGGAAACTATCTTGAACTCACTGGAGATCCAGGGGACAAGAATGCCGGTATGGTTCATCAGGGACATATGAATGTTCTTAAATCCGCAATAGACGAAGGAAAAATCAAGATCGTACTCAGCCAGGCTTGTGATAAATGGATGGGTAGTGAAGCGAAGAGAATCACAGAAGATGCCCTTACAAAATACAAACTTAATGCTATTGTAGCATCAAATGATGGTACTGCTGCTGGAGCTATTGCTGCAATGGAAGCAAAAAATCTTGCTGGAAAAATTCCTATTTCCGGACAGGATGCCGACCTTCTGAATTGTCAGTACGTTGCACAGGGGACTCAGACTGTTACAGTATACAAACCAATAAAAAAGCTGGCAGAATTCAGTGCAACTGCAGCTGTAGCTCTTGCTAAGGGTGAGCCAATTGCAGAAGCTACTGCTAAAGTTAACAACGGTATGGCCGATATTCCATCAGTTTTTCTTGATCCAATCCCGGTTACTAAGGACAACCTTGACCAGACAGTTATCAGTGATGGTTTCCACACAAGAGAAGCTGTTTACAACAAGTAATTTCAAATTGATTTCATAACAAAGATGCCCTGAGACACATTCTGTCTCAGGGTTGTACTAAGGCGAACAGGCTATCTGTTTTTCCTTCAAAGTAGAAAAAACAATTACATTAAACAAGAACTGGCTAATATGGATTTGCTATCGATAAGGAATCTTACCATCGAATTTCCTGGAGTACGGGCACTCGACAATGTGTCTGTAAATTTTCAAAAAGGTGAAATTCATGCGCTTCTGGGAGAAAATGGAGCTGGTAAATCAACCTTGATTAAAGTGATCGCCGGAGTCTGGGATTGCGCCATGTACTCAGGTCAAATGTTAATGGATGGCAAGGAGATGAGGTTCCATTCCGTTCGAGATAGTTCGGATTCATCTATCCAGGTGATCTATCAGGAATTATCTCTTGCCAACAATCTTACTGTAGCGCAGAACATTTTTCTTGGTCAGGAACCGCGTATTTGCGGACTCATCGATTGGATAACGATGCTAAAGAAATCTGATGAGGTACTTCATACACTCGGTGCAACTATTCGTTCTGATGCAAAAGTATCTGACCTTACAATTGGTGAACAACAGATGGTGGAGATTGCAAAGGCACTGTCAAGAAAAGCACGGCTGCTTATTTTTGATGAACCCACTGCTGCGTTGCCTGAAAAAGATGTAGAAAGACTATTTACAATTGTAAAATCATTAAAAGAAAAGGGTCTGGGCATTATTTACATATCTCATAAACTGAATGAGATAAAAGTTCTGGCTGATAGAATTACGGTACTAAGAAATGGCAGAATTGTAAGCAGGTATGATCGCAATGACTTTGATATGTCTGTTGTTGTTCGAGATATGATCGGCCGTACATTAGATAAAGTATTTCCTGAAATAAAGCCGCCTTCGAACGATAAAATTTTAAAACTCGACAATATTACCCTCATCCGTCAGGAAAAGAAAATAATTAATAATTTGTCACTTGAATGCAGACGCGGAGAGGTATTAGGAATAGCAGGATTGCTTGGAGCTGGAAGAACTGCTCTTTTCAGCTTTATTTATGGTGTTTTTAGCGGCAGTTTTTCTGGAAAGATACTGTTTGACAATGAAGAATACGCTCCCCAAAATCCCTCTAATGCAATTTCAAAAGGAATTGTTCTGGTTACAGAAGACCGTAAAAAATTTGGTCTGGTCAATACTGGAGATGTTCAGGAGAATATGACTATTTCATCTCTGGAACGCTTTTGTAACTACGGATTGATTAATAATCATGAAGCTCTAAAAGAATGCAGAAAATATGTTGATCGGCTCAGGATAAAAACGCCATCACTTTCTTTTAAAGTTTCCAATTTATCAGGTGGTAATCAACAGAAAGTAATTCTTTCCCGTTTCCTCATGGTAAAACCAAAGCTCATTCTCCTTGATGACCCTACAAGAGGCGTTGATGTAGGAGCTAAACAGGAAATTTACGCACTCATTCATCAACTTGCATCTGAAGGAATCAGCATACTTTTTACTTCATCAGAATTACCTGAGGTAATGGGAGTTTCTCATCGCATCTTAGTTTTGCATGATGGAAAAATAAAAGAGGAATTTGAACATGGTACAGCTACGGAAGAAGAAGTGCTTGGTGTAGCTGCTGGTGCCACTGCAATGGTAAATTGCTGAAAAACATGTGAAATCTTCAACAACAAAAGGTTATCAAATGAAAACAAAGGTACTTGAGTTATGGGATGCAACAAACAAGCGTGTACTATTTATGCTTTTCCTGCTTGTTTCGATTCTGGTTGTTTTTAATGTTCTCACTGGTGGCTATATTTTGCGATCTGAAAATATGGCTAATTTATTTCGTCAAGTTTCAGTAGTCGCCATTCTGGCTGTTGGAATGACAATGGTAATTGTTTTAGGAAATATTGATTTGTCAGTTGGTTCTGCATTAGGAATGTTTGGAGCGCTTACAGCTGCGCTTATGACTCATTTAGATATGAATCCACTGTTAGCTGTATTACTTATCATTGTATTAGGTTTTGTTGTTGGATGTCTGCATGGAGCGCTTATTCACTATCTGAATATACCAGCTTTTGTAGTTACCCTTGGAGGGTTGATCGCTTATCGTGGTGTTACCCAATATGTTGCTCGTCAATCTATTCCGGTACGGGAACCTTGGGTCAAATCAATTGCTCAGGATTATACAACTGCTTCTGTAAGTTTTACCTTGCTTGCACTTGTGATAATAATTCCCACAGTGCTCATGATAATTAACCGATACCGCTTTAAAAAGGCTGAATTACCTTCTCAGACTCCTTTGTGGGTCGATGTTTTAAGAATTCTCGTGATCACAGCTGCTGGCTTTGCTATTGTTATGGCACTCATGGGTAATGGTGGTATCCCTATTCAATTTGTCATTTTGATCGCCGTAGCGGCTCTGGTTGCGGCTATTGCAAAGAACACGACTTTTGGACATTACGTCTATGCTATCGGTGGTAATAAACAAGCGGCAAAATTTTCCGGAATATCAATATCACGCAATACAATTTTAGTTTTCGGTCTTATGACTATGTTATCAGCAATATGTGGCATAATAACCATTTCAGAGTTGAGTGCTGCAGCTCCGGATATAGGTGATCTAAAAGAGCTGGAAGCCATCGCTGCATGTGTCATTGGAGGTGCGAGTTTAGTTGGTGGGAGCGGTACTATTGGCATGTCAATATTAGGCGCCATGATTATGGCATCAATAAAAAATGGCATGTCTATGATGGGTGTAGTAGCACAGACTCAGAAGATCGTTCTTGGTTCAGTATTGATCCTCGCTGTTGCACTTGATCAATGGTCAAGAAGAGCGAAAAGTCAATCGTAACTATAGTTTTGCTGGCAATTAATTACAGTGGAGAACGCAAGATTTCTTTATGATAAAGCTTTGTGGCTCAGGGTTTTATCGACAAGGTTAAAGTTAAAAAGCGTTGAACCTTGGCGCTTTAGAAATCTGCGTAATCCCACTTTTGTTATCTTTACTTTTTGATAGCAGTATAAATCAGTTTCTATTTCAGAATACAATCAACTGGTATGTCTGACTACCAGAGTTCCATCTACTTCAATGCACCCTCCCCTACGCTGGAGTTTAATTGTATGTGGAGCAAGTATAAACCTTAAAATCATTGTAATGATTCCAAGATTGTTAAAATCGTAAGAGGTCAGATGATATTCCATTGCATCAATTGTATTGTCGAAAGATATAATGGCAATGTCTTCAGGTACACGAATTCCACATTCTTTCAAGTAATCCAGAGCAATGGTCGCCGTGAAATCATTTGCCATGACCCATGCGGTTATCGATCTATCAGTAAGTGCCTTATCAAACAATGTTTTCATCTTTTCATAAATCAACCCACTGGCACAGTTCCATTCAGTAATGTATTTGACAAAACTATAACCAAGATTTCCCAATCGTTTGAACACCTCACTGTTGGTTTCTTTTTTCCATTCGGTATATTGGTTCATTAATGTCCGTAAATCTTCTTTAAATACATGGTTCTTGAGGTAATCCCATTGGTACGCATAATCATTTAATACAAATGGAATAACACCATCAGTGATACCGGCAAATTTGAATGTTTCAGAAATTGTTGATAAACGTTTTTTTGACCAGAGGGCCAGATGGAAAGGCGAAAAAAAAGCAATCTTCCGATGTCCTTTACTAAGAAGATACTGAGCAACCCGTTTTGCAGGAAGTACAGATGCTGTAGCGGTAAAAAACTGTATTGAACTGTTGTTTCGTGCATAAGACGGGATTTTCCACCCGCCAACTACGTCAAGAACAGCAATACTCCGACCAAGACCTGAAAGCCTTCCAAGCACTTCTTCAGGTGTACTGTCAAGATTAGCAACTATAAAGATGTATCCCAGGATCGTGCGATCATTCAAGTCATATTCTTTCCTGGATGCGGTGTTGATGAATCTCAATCGCCCCTGTTTACGATAATAGATAATGACATCCAATTGAATATTCATTCGCATACACTCAGATTCCAGGGCCCGGAAATAATTCTTATCCTGATAATCCACCCAAATTTTTCCATCTTCCCACCCACAACCGATTGCCACAATTCTCGCCCAGCCGGTACTTCCTGTAAGTGAAGGAATATAGTAACTGTTCCCGCGTGTTTCTATGATTCTCTGTTCAGTCAATACAGATAGTGACTTTTTCAAGGTAGCAAAAGAAACATTATAAAAGCGCTGCAGTTCTTTACACGAAGGTAATCTGTCGTCTCCAGAAAAACGTCCGGTCAAAATATCTTTGTAAAGTTTCTCAACAATACAATTACGCTGACCAACTGCAATTTGAGTATCTAATTCAGAGCTTACACATGAACTTTCTTTAATCGGTACCTGTTCAGAACTATTTTTAACCACAGTCAAACGATTACCCCTTGAGACGACAGCACCCTTATCCTGCATATATCGGATTGCCTTCCACATTGTAACAAACGATACACCTGCCGATCGTGCCAATTGTCGTATTGGAGGTAAAAAATTTTCTTCGTTTTCCTGTTTCAAAGTTGAAATGTACTCACAAGCTCGTTTAATCCCTGGCTTCTGTTTTTCCATATATCTCGCCAATCATTTGCTGATTTATTATAATAATATCTCTACTGAATATGCCCATGGATGTACTCAAAGGAGCACAATATTCATATTTCAATATTCAGCAGAACATTTGGGAATACCTGTAGAGGTATTCCACAATTATGACAAGAAAGAAAAAGGACCTTTTTTCTTTGATATAAATTTATATCATAAATTTGAATCATGTTAACTTTTTCGAGTATTTACAGAAAAATGTTTCTTTTATTTTTTGTATAACCTATGTCTTTTGTTCTAAGTACATAGCAAATTAAAATATACTTTTGCAATCGGGGTCTTTATATATGAGCATCGATGGCTATTTATTAGGATATGATATCGGCAGTTCATCAGTTAAAGCAACAGTACTTGAAATTTCAACCGGACAAGTTGTTGATTCCGCTATATCGCCAGAAAATACTGAATTAGAGATTATTGCTCATCAACCAGGTTGGGCTGAACAGCACCCTGATACCTGGTGGACACACGTACAGAAAGCAACGAGTCAGATACGTTCAAGAGCCCGATTTAACTTTCATGATATCAGGGCAATCGGAATATCCTATCAAATGCATGGGCTTGTTATAGTTGACAAACAGTTTCAACCCCTTGCGCCATCTATTATTTGGTGCGACAGCAGAGCTGTTAATCTTGGTCGTAAAGCGCTGCAGGATTTAGGTGAAGAACGTTGTATGAGCAATCTGCTCAATCCTCCGGGAAACTTTACAGCTTCAAAATTAAAGTGGATTTCTGATAATCAAAAGGAAATCTATAAAAAGGTCCGCTATTTTATGCTCCCGGGAGATTATATAGCACTAAAATTGACTGGATCTCCTTCGACAACCGCATCTGGATTATCTGAAGGAATACTATGGAATTTTAAAGAAGGTAAACAAGCAGATTTTCTTTTGAATTATTATGGGATAGATCCCCAATTACTACCTCCCCTTGTCCCAACGTTTGGAGTTCAGGGGACCATTACTGATGAAGCCGCATCTCTTCTTGGGCTTAAAAAAGGGATTCCTGTTTCTTATCGCGCTGGAGATCAACCTAATAACGCGTTGTCGCTCAATGTATTGAAACCAGGAGAAATTGCCGCGACAGCAGGAACATCGGGTGTTGTATATGGAGTTACTGATCAAACTGCCTACGATCCCGAGGGAAGAGTGAATACGTTTCTTCATGTAAACAGTACCGAAAACTCGCCACGGCTTGGCATACTATTATGCGTAAATGGCACCGGAATTCTCAATCGCTGGTTACGAATGTTTATAGGAAGCTGGAGTGATAAGCCAATTTCCTATGTTCAGATGGATGATGAATCTGAAACTGCACCACCTTGTTGTGAAGGCCTTTGCATTCTTCCCTACGGAAATGGTGCAGAGCGTACATTAGGGAATTTATCTATCAACGCATCTATGCATGGATTAGATCTTACACGGCACAACCGGTCTCATGTACTTCGAGCAGCGCAGGAAGGAATTGTTTACGCGTTGATGAATGGAATTGACATAATGTACTCATTGGGTCTTAAAAATAATGTCATTCGTGCTGGAAGCGCCAATATGTTTAAGAGCAGACTCTTCGCTCAGACATTTGCAACTGTCGCCGGTAATGTGGTAGAGCTCTATAATACCGACGGTTCACAGGGTGCGGCACGTGGTGCCGGAGTCGGAGCCAGTGTTTATAAAAGTCTGGATGATGCATTTACAAATCTTTCTGTTGTCAAACGCATAGAACCAGATTTGAACACACAACCACAATACCGCGAAGCATATAATAAATGGCTATCAATCAGAAATAAACAAATAGAACAAGTAAGAGAAAATAGTTTATAAAAAATCGTTTTTATCCGATGTCCAACTTTAATTGTCGGATCCCGTTCTTTAATGTTTTCAGATAAGGAGCACATTACAGATGTCTCAACAAAAATCATTTCATAGCTTGTGTCGATGGACCTTTAATTCTGGTAAAGGGGGATTTACTCCGGGTAATATCAGGGAACAATGGAACAACAATATCTTTGATAATGTCAAAATAATTCAGCTTATCAAAGAAAAAATTGCTCCACGTCTCCCCGAAAACGTTGAACTGGGTTACGAAGTTCACTACAATACGGAAATTGATGAACGCTCAGCTGAAGCATGTGCAGATGCTCTGGTAGATGCAAAAATGTCTCTTGCAATGATTACCCCAGGAGCACATTCTCACTTTGCATACGGTGGGATCACCTCTTTAGACAAAAAAGAAGCTGCTGCTGCATGCGAGCTCGGGCTTAAAACGGTAGATCTTGCTTACGGGCCATTAAAAAAAGCTTGGCATAAGGACGCAGTTCCTTCACTTATCCTATGGAATGGGTCTTACGGGTACGATGTCGCATCCATTGGTATTCGTTCTATGTATCAAAATCTGAAGAAAAATGTGGCTTTATTATGCAAATATGAAGAAAAATCAGGTGGAAAGCTTTTCGTAGCTATCGAACCAAAACCAAACGAAGGGCACCCTGCAATGCTCCTGCCAACAGTTGCAAGTGCGTTAATTTTCTGGCGTAAACTTGAGGAAGAGTTCGGAATCACCCGTCAGAAAAAAGGTGTCAATAAAGAGTTCGGCCACACAGAAATGATAGGGCTTGATCTTGTAAACGATACCATCGAAGAAATTGAAAATGATGCCTTAGTGCATATGCATATCAATAGCCAGGGTTATAGCGATGGTATCATACTTGGCGGGCCGGGAAAATACGACATCGATCATGGTGCTCGTATTACGGGAATAAATATCGCTGTCGCCGGCTTAATACAGGCGGGAAATTTTGACCGCTGGAAAGGACACGATATGCAGGTTAGACCTTATGACAGTGAATCTCAAGGTATTGATCGCGTTATCAGAAGTATACTTTCCTGGGAAGCCTGTGAACAAGCGGCACGAAACCTTGATGAAGCAATACTTATGAATCACCTTTCTAATAGAGAAACTGCGCGAGCGGAAGATATGATGCGCGCAGCCTGTGCTGACGCTCATAAATATTTTAATGAAATGTACTTGTCTTAGTAAACTACTATTCGCAAGTTACAGCAATGTTTCTTTCTTACGAGTGAAAAAACGATTGTTACTCTTTCCTTTCATTATCAAACAAGTCTGCCTGTGATTGTTTGCCACACACACGCAAGTTTATAGATAGTCGTGTGTGTGGTTTTTTTACGGAAAATTATATTATTAATGACACTTCTGAATAGTACCTATCAGTACATATCTCATTCTAAAAGGCAGAAATAAACGTAAAGAACGCCTCTTCCTGAAGCTTTATACAGAAGACGGCAAATTGTTTTTAAAAGTACAATTCATACGGAGTGTTGGTAACAATCATCGGTGGGTTAAAGTAAGTTCTCCTTTGCATTGAATTCAGATTTAAATATCCTTTCACCTGCTCTTTTTTATTTCCCCCAGTCAACCCAATGCAATCAACAACCTTCGCTGCATTTTTTATCACTAATCTATTTACACTTTTATTAATAAGTAATAAAAAGTGATATGCTCTTTTTGCAGATCAGGATTTTACCTACTCGAGATGTTTTTTTGGTACAATCCAGAAAATGTAATTATCAGCGAATCATTTGTGTATATAGAATAAATCTTTACAAAAAAAAGGAATATCCATGTCACTCAAACGTTCTCTTTTGTTAGCGGCTATTTTATCAATCTTTCTCAAGTGCGATAAATCACCCAGCAGTGTTGATGATACTCCTCCGATTGATGTAAAACCGGATAAGCGTGCTCAGACCGAGTACATTTTCAATGAAGATACAATACGTACTTATGAAATTCTTATCGATTCTGAAAGTCTGGACAGCATAGATAATGATCCTGTTGCTGAACAATATGTAGAAGGGAAATTTATTGTTGAAAAGGATACTATTGGTCCTGTAGGTATCCGTTACAAAGGCAATGAAGGTGCCTGGTGGAATTGTGTAACCGACCCTCCTGTGGGAGGCTCCAAAACATGTGAGAAACTTTCCATGAAAATTAAAATCAATTGGAAAAAGGATACTACTTTTTATGGACTTAAGAAATTCCAGCTTCATTCGATGAATACTGATCGTTCACAACTAAGAGAACGTCTTGGCTACTGGTTTTACAGAAAAATGGGTGTTGCAGCTCCTCGTGTAGTTCATGTACTTCTGAAAATAAACGGAAAATATGCAGGGTTGTTTGCTCACATTGAACAGATTGACGGGAGGTTTACCCGTTATCACTTTAAAGATGGCAAAGGAAATTTGTACAAAGAAGCCTGGCCGGTCGATGCGAATGGCAAAACAATAGATAAATCTTTGTTAATGGATAGACTAGAGACAAACGAAGATGAATCCCCTGATTTTAAAATGATACAAGATTTCGGTTTGGATCTTGAGAAATCTTCCGATTCGACTATTCAGAATGTAATAAAGAAATGGATGAATATTGAAAACACGCTCTCTCTTGCTGCGGTATGTTATACACTCGATGATGATGATGGCCCTTTCCACTGGTACTCAGATGGAAATGGTGGCGCTTATCCTCACAATTTTTATATCTATGAAGAACCTGCAGAAAAAAAGCTCTACCTTATACCCTGGGATCTTGATCATATGTTAAGTAAAGTATCAACTCCTGAATTAAGTAACGCTGTTGAACTTATCGATGACTGGGGTGAAATTACTGATAGTTGTAAACTATGTGGTAATGGATGGCCACAACGTTCCGCTGCCTGCGATAAACTGGTTGCAGGATTAGTGATGTTTAAAGATGAATATAAACAGATCCTCCGCAAAATTGACGAAGGTCCATTCAACGAAATTGATGGTAAACTTACAGAATGGGAAGTACAGCTTCGCCCGGTAACTACAATGCTTTATGAACAGAACGCGAACTTTATTGCACCAGATTCATGGGATCGCTATTTGAAAAGTTTGAAACGCGAGCTTGAAGATGCCAGGGCGAAACTGAAGAAGAAATTGGATCAATAAGCAATTATTAAAGTAGCAATTTCTTTGATGGATATTTCGTAATACAAAAATCGCGGAATATAGAATCACCTATTTCGCTCATAGTGAGTGCGCCTACTTTGGCGCACTCCCCCCTGAGTAACGATTAATATTGATTCCTAAATGACAATTTATTACATTTTCCTCGCAACACCAGAGCTTCTGGCAGCATCCTTTACCGCCTCTGCAACCGCCGGACCGACCCTGGGATCAAACGGAGCCGGAATAATATACTCTGGTGTCAACTCGCTCTCACTTATCAGTGATGCTATCGCCTTTGCAGCTGCAATCTTCATTTCGTCATTAATATCACTCGCCCTTACGTCAAGTGCTCCCCGGAAAATACCCGGAAATGCCAGCACATTATTTATCTGATTAGGAAAATCTGATCTCCCTGTCCCCATTACCTTTACGCCTGCTTTTTTTGCCTCATCCGGCATAATTTCCGGAACCGGATTAGCCATTGCAAAGATAATCGGATCTCTTGCCATTGTCTTCACCATCTCTGCGTTTACCATCCCGGGGGCACTGACACCAATAAATACATCTGCACCAACTATCGCCTCTTTCAGTGTACCTTTAATTTTTTGAAGATTAGAGATCTTTGCCATCTCCTGCTTTGCCGCGTTCAGATCAGGTCTTCCGTCCCAGATAGCACCTTTCGTATCGCAAAGTATCACTTTTTTAAGCCCCATAGCCATCAATAGCTTTGTTATAGCAATTCCAGCTGCTCCTGAACCATTTACAACAACAGATATATTGTTAAGGTCTTTTTTCGATACTTTTAAAGCGTTGATCATTGCAGCAAGAGTAACAACAGCAGTTCCATGCTGATCATCATGAAAAATCGGGATATCACACTCTTTCTTTAAGCGCTTTTCAATTTCAAAACAGCGCGGAGCAGAAATATCCTCTAAATTTATTCCTCCAAAACTTCCCGCCAGAAGTTTAACCGTGTTAACGATATCATCGGTATTTTTTGACCTTATACAAAGAGGAAATGCATCAACATTACCAAATGTCTTAAAAAGAACGCACTTGCCTTCCATCACCGGCATTCCCGCTTCAGGACCGATATCTCCAAGGCCAAGAACCGCAGTCCCATCTGTCACTACAGCGACAAGATTCCACCTTTTTGTAAGTGAATATGATAAATCAACATTCTTCTGTATCTCAAGACAAGGCTCTGCTACTCCGGGAGTATATGCAAGCGAAAGCTCTTTTTTATTGGTAACGGGCACGGTGCTTATTACCTCGATTTTTCCTTTCCACATTTCGTGGGCTTTTAACGATTCTTCCTGAATTGACATTGAAATATCCTTGAGAAATTGATTGTTGAAAAATGGTTTCCCTTATACGTGAATTAAATATTTTAAGTAAATTAAATTATAACGAAGCGAGTACGCTTTTTAATTTATCAGAAGAAGCCAGTAATCGTTGATATTCAGTATTTGAAATTGATACCTCTATTACCTGCTGAATACCTGTTGAGTTTACGACTGAAGGCAAACTCAATGCGACATCCTTTATTGTATAAGGACCATCTATAACACTGCTGATTGGAAATATTGCGTTTTGATTTTTAACTATAGCCTTAACCAGATGTCCTATAATAATTGCTATTGCGTAGTATGTTGCGCCCTTAAACTGGATCACCTTAGCACCTGCCGCCCTGATCTCTTCTTCAATCTTTTCTTTATCGATTGATTTATTATAAGTTGTACAAAAGTCATTAAGAGGTATTCCTTGAATATTTACCAGGCTCCATATCGGAACAACACTCTCACCATGTTCACCTATTAAAAAACCGCTGATATCAGTGACATTTATAGTAAAGTTTTCACCTATCAGATATCGAAATCTTGATGAATCAAGCATAGTACCTGATCCGAAAACTTTTGATGTGGGCAGTCCTGATTCTTTCTGGATGATGTATGTTAATATGTCTACAGGATTTGAAATAACCAGAATGATACCATTGTTGTAAAATTTCATAATATTTTTGGTAATCTCTCTGGCAATCGTTTCATTCTTTTTTAGCAGATCAAGACGAGTTTCACCTGGTTTTCTGGGGCTTCCAGCAGTAATAACAATGACATCTGCATCTTTGACATCTTCGAATCCGCCAGCATTTACTTTTGTAGAACCTACAAGTGATAAACCATGGCTTATGTCGAGTGCTTCACCTTTTGCTTTTTGAGTATTGATATCTACGATTTTAATCTCATTTACAACGTCACCAATAGCCAAAGCGAAAGCCGCTGAAGAACCAACGGAACCGCTACCTATTATAACAACTTTACCACAACTTTTAGTGTTAGTCATAATAGTCCCCTGCATTGACATAATAATATGAGGCATTCTATTAATGATAATAAAATACCGCTTATTCGATTTGACTCGAAGTATAAGCGGTATTGAAAATTGATACTTGTAGAGGACCTGTTCACATAATAGTGAATAGATCCATTACACTTCTCATCCTTTACTAATTAGCTAACAACTGCAACAACCGTACCAGCTTCAATCTGTTGTTGAGCTTTCACTTTTATTTCCTTAATTCTACCTGCAGAAGGAGAGTTAAGAGGTGTTTCCATTTTCATGGATTCCAATACCATTATTGTTTCTCCGGCTTTAACCATATCACCGTTTTTCTTTTCAATTCGGACAATCAACCCGGGAAGTGGAGTTGTAATAGGCTTCCCTTCCCCACTGCTTGCAGCAGCTCCTGATGAAGCGACGTCTGAAGAACCTTCTTTCGCTTCGAAATTGTATGTTTGTCCATTTACAATTGCCTGATTTCCATTAAGCTTAACATCGTAACTTGTACCGTTGAGACTGATTGTATAACTACCAGCTTTTGCTGCGGGTTTCGCTGTCTCCACTTTTTTCTGCTCAGCGGAAATCTTGCGCACGCCAATCGCACCTTGTCCTTTAAGAAACGCGATACCTTTTTCAGCACAGCAGGCAGCAATGAAAATATTCTCATCAGTGACACTTACCCCAGCATCTTGAAGCATCTTTTTAGCAGCATTGACACCCTTCTTTGGATTGCGATCGTTGATCGCCTGCGGACTTTCAGTTGTTGGTTCAAGCTTAAGCTGTTCCTGAGCAATTTTGACAATTTCAGAATCTGCATTGACAGGAGTTTTTCCGAAATAGCCAAGTACCATCTTTCCGTAACCTTCAGCAATTTTTTTCCACTTTCCAAACATCACATTGTTGAACGCCTGCTGGAAATAGAACTGTGAAACAGGAGTAACAGAAGTACCAAAACCACCCTTTGCAACTGCTTCTCCCATCGCAGCAATTACTTCAGGATATTTGTCCATAAGTTTGTTATCGCGAAGCATTTGTGTATTCGCTGTCAAGGCACCACCGGGCATAGGGAAGAATGGAATGAGCGATTCAACAGCAGTTGCCTCAGGAGGAACAAAGTAATCCTTCATGGCATCTTTAAAGGATTGTCTCAATTTAATAATTTTATGTACATCAATATCCAAATCATAATCAGTTCCACGCAAAGAATGCCACATTGTCAAAATATCAGGTTGACATGTTCCACCAGATACCGGTGCAAGTGAAAGATCTAACTGGTCAACACCGGCTTCAACTGCAGCCTTATACGAAACAGTACCCGTACCGGCGGTTTCATGAGAATGGAAGGCGATTTTTACTTTGTCACCAAGAAGCTTTTTTGCCATTTTGATAGTATCATAAACTTTTTGAGGACGACTTGTTCCCGATGCATCCTTGAAACAAACTGAATCATAGGGAATACCGGCATCGAGAATTTTTTTAAGGGTCTCAATGTAAAACTCAGGGGTATGTGCGCCTTCACAACCAGGAGGAAGTTCCATCATGGTAACTGTCACTTCATGCTTCAATCCTGCATCTTTAATGCATTTACCAGAGTAAATCAGGTTGTTAACATCATTGAGCGCATCAAAATTGCGGATAGTTGTCATACCATGTTTTTTAAACATGTCCGCATGCAATTTGATTATATCACTTGGCTGAGAGTCGAGTGCTATGACATTTATACCACGTGCGAGAGTCTGAAGATTTGCGTTTGGTCCGGCTGCTTTACGAAAAGCATCCATAACTCCGAAAGCATCTTCATTACAGTAAAAGTAAGCAGACTGAAACAATGCTCCACCGCCAGCTTCTATATGCTCAATCCCAGCCTGAACGGCCTCCTGTACAATCGGAAGATAATCTTTTGAGAATACGCGTGCACCATAAACTGACTGAAATCCATCCCTGAACGCCGATAACATAAAATGTATTTTTTTCATAATGACACCTTTATATTTTATTTACTTTGTGAACTTGCGATTGCAATAACAGCTGCTATATCTGTTTCATCATTCGATATATCCTGAGCTGCTGTTTTTGTTTCTACCTGCTGTACCGGTTTGGAAAACTTGTCGAGTACAATCACCATAATTTTTACAACAAAAGCAATAAAAAACGAAATGATAATAGTAATAATTGTTGTAAGTATTGAGACTGAAAATCCGTCCATTTACTAATCTCCTCTTATTTAAGAATGCTGCAGAATACACCTGCAATAATCGCAGTTGTAATCACACCCATAACATTAGCCCCCAATGCATACTGCATTATAATTGCACCAGGGTTATCTTTTGAAACAACTTTCTGAGCGACTTTCGCAGTTGTCGGAACACAACTTACACCTGCAATACCAACCACCGGGTTGACTTTCCCCTTTGTAAAAATGTACGCCATATATCCACCAATAAGGCCACCTATTCCAGAGAGAAGTAATGAAAGCATTCCTAAAAGAAGCAAAGGAAGGACTTTAGGATCTAAAATTGTATTTGCTTCACAAAGAATACCAAGGGTTAACCCCAGAAACATTGTTGACGTATACAGGATAGGTCCATTGAGAAGATCCTGGAATTGTTTGATACCTGATTCACGAATGACAATACCGAAGAAAAGTGAAAATAGAAGCGGAGCTGCAACTGGCAATAAAAAACAAAGCACGACACATGCAACAACAGCAAAAGACATCTTTTGGCCAGGTGTAAATCTACTTGCCTTTGGATCATATGGCATAGGAGTACCACGAAGCTTTTTACTGGGAATCATAAACTTAATCAGATAAGGATATCCGCCATAAGCAAGCCCAAGATACAAATATGCTACCACCGCAATAGGAACGAACAACTCCGGTGCAAGTTTAAGTGAAGTAAAAAGCACCATAGGACCATCAGCACCACCAACAACCGATATAGCCGCAGCTTGTTTTACACTATACCCGAAAAACTGAGCAATAGGCAAAGTAAATATTGTTCCCAGTTCAGCAAAAAGCGCCAGAGTAATACTTAAGAAAGGTCTGGCCATAACAAAACCTACATCCAGCAAAGCTCCGATACCCATAAAAACAAAACAGGCAATCAAACCATTTGAGAAGGTAAATGTATAGATTGGTTGAAGCCAGTCGATTCCCATAACGTACATCAGGTCTGCCGCATTTTTTACAGAATCAGGACCAGCACCAGCCTGCGCTTCAAGAAAGAGAGTCCCTAATCCGCCATGAATTCCCAGCGGATCAAACATCATTACTGATGCGTTGATTACCGCCATTCCCAGACCCATCGGAATCATCAGAAGCGGTTCCAAAACTCCTTTTTTTCCTAAATAGATTAGAAGCATTCCCAGCGCGATCAACCCCAATCGCGCCAGCACCATTTGTGGCGAGGAATGAAGCATTGCCTCTATCCCCTGAAACGCACTTAAAAACGTTTCTAAAGACATCAGTGACTCCTATGTTGCATTATGTAAGTTTGAGTGTAAATTTACACCCTTGACGTAATTTCTCCAGACTGCACTTCAATAACACCGGTGGCGGTTTTTAATTGAATTCTTCCATCCTGTGTCAATCCAGCTATCAATCCAATGTACTCCTCATTACCGCTCAGTACCTTCACAGGCGAATCAGATCTGTAAAGTCTTTTTTCCAGCTCATCCAACAGCGATTTATAACCGTAAGTAATCAGTTTTTCATAACAATTGATAAATTTATTAAGGACAACTTCTAAAATGTCGCCCGGAATAAACTCAATTCCGGTGATAAGGCTCAGAGATGTGGCTTTTCTGTCTATTGTAAAAAAATCATTTTTACTTTCATTTACATTCAATCCGACACCCAGTACCATGGAGTACTTTGAACTACACTGTACCACCTCACCTAAAATTCCGCAAATCTTAACTCCTTCGACTATGATATCATTGGGCCAACGCATTTTTGAATGTATTTTTTTATCCTCCAGCATTTGAGCGATTGCTAAGGCCATAACCTGAGTGATATTACACCAATTTTGAGTTGGAATCTGGTCGAGCGGAATTTTTATAGAAAAGGTCAGACCTTTACCAATAGATGAAACCCATTTCCGATCAAAACGGCCTCGCCCTGCAGTCTGATTTTCAGTGTAAATTACTGAGAAATCGGGGAAAAGCGCATGATTGTTTTTTAAGAATACATTTGTAGAATCAAGGCTTGGGAACTTAAATACAGAAAAATTCGAAACGTCCGCATAAAAATTTTCTGAAAATTCAGAAGACATTTTATTCACTTTTTTAAACACTGGGAAACAATATTGAGTGAAAAAAAATAATTGAAATTAGATAAGTAAAAAAGTTAAAAACACTAATAAAAAAGTTAAAAAATTGTAAAAATCGCAAATGTTAATTTCTCACCGGAATAGTTTTACCTTTGAAAGCAAGTTATCATTTGCTAAGCAGTTTATAATCGTTTGTTAAAATCTACGGATTGGCTACTCAAATTATTTTCAAAAAGATCCATCTATATCCGTTATCAGATAATCCATAATGAACCGATTTTCTACAAATGATACACAAATAATAAGGTAAGAGAGTAGACATAATTGGTTTTATCCAGTATTATTATATATGTAGGAAAAGGTTAAAATCAGCCAGGGCACAAAAAAATGAGAATAAGATTTTTACCAGATTTCTATAACAACTATAAAGGCCTGAAATGGCCCCATCTGGTAATAATAGCATCATTTCTATTTCTAATTAACAGTACCCTTATCCTCTTTTCATTCTATTTTCATTCACCCATTTTCCTCCTTTTAATAATTTTTTGCTCTGGGTTGATTTCATCGCTCTGTGTTATCTGGCTCAGACGTTACGTAGACAATTATTCACAAAAGATTTTCAAACTGACACTTATTACCAGACGATTTCAGAATATCTCGAAATACTTTGAAAGTATTCTACAGGATTCAACAGATATCATCCTCTCAATTGATACTGATGGCTACATTTTAAAATTTAATCGCGGAGCTCAGATACACCTTGGTTACACACAAGAAGAGATTGTTGGTAAAGCATTCTCATTTCTTTTCGTAAAAAAGACCGATGAAGAAAAAATCATCAACGCTGTACTGCTTTCAGGAAAATCTATCAATGAGGAAATTTCTCTTAAAACTAAAAATGGCTCAGAAATTTTAGTTGATATGAGTATTTCAGAAATGAAAAGTGATAACAATCAGATTATTGGATTGGTTGTTACAGCAAAAGATATTACTGAGAAGAAAAAACTTGAAATAGAGCTCGTCAAAAAGAATGAACTATTGAGTAAACTGGCAATCACCGATAGTCTTACCGGTTTATATAATCCACGCCATTTTTATGACCAAATAAAAAGAGAGATGTCCAGATTTAATAGAAATCCAGAAAGAAAATTATCTCTTATCCTGCTCGATATAGATCATTTCAAAGAGCTTAATGATTCCCAGGGACATCAAATGGGAGATCACGTGCTCAAGTCTCTTGGACAGGTGATAAAGGTAAGTTTAAGAAACAATGTCGATTCCGGCTTCAGGTGTGGTGGTGATGAATTTGTAATACTGCTTCCGGATACAGATAAGAATCAGGCCACTATTGCCGCTGAACGTATACAAAAACAGTTTGGTGCTCTGAAATTCGGAAATGCAAGTTTGTCAATGGGTATTTCGGAAGCTTTGATTGGTGAGAACGAAAAATCATTTATTAAAAGAGCTGATGAAGCAATGTACATTTCTAAAAATCAAGGAAAAGCAAGAATCACAATTTTGTAATCTACCATCCCTTTCCTAACATTCCTGAAAACATCGCTATCCCTCCGGAAACTGCCACATTTAGCGATTCTGCATGAGTTGATTTAATCGGAATCGAAAAGTTTACGTCTGATATTGACAACATTTTTTCTGTCAGGCCCGATCCCTCACTGCCTAAAACAAGAACATGCTTTGGTGTTCTCGAAAAGTCTACATGTGGTTTCCCATGAACATCAGCCGCAAAAATACAGTAATTATCCTTTTTTAAAATTTCTATTATCGATAAATATTGGGCAGTTTTCCTAATCCAGATTGAAAACAGACAACCAGATGTAGCTTGTACAACCTTTGGCGAATAAGGATCTGCACATTGACCACTTAAGATAATCCCTGAATAATTAAGAGCTGCGGCGGTACGGATTAATGTTCCTACATTCCCGGGATCCTGCAAATTCTCCAGCAAAAGGACTCTGTCACCAACAGCTGACGGTAACTTATGTGAATATGTATTCTCAGGAATCTTTATGAGAGCAATTATTCCTTGTGAAGTTTTTACGGAGCTTATCATCTGCATTTGCTGATTAGTAAGAATACGGCAGGGAATGTCGCCAAAAGATTTTCTTTCCAGCAAATCTTTTGTCAACAAAATCTCTTCAATTGATTTTGAAGAACAGGAAAATACCTGATCTATCGCTTTGATACCTTCTACCAGGAAATAACCTTCCTCTTTGCGAAAATTACTTTCTGAAAGAGATCTGTACCATTTTAAAGGTCGTAAAGCCGTACTATCCTCCAGGCACACCACCATAGAAAAAAAGGAGAAGATATTCTCTTCTCCTTTACAATAAAAACTATAAAAAAGTAGTTATTTTTTTTCTTTAATACGAGTAGCTTTACCAATACGATCACGGAGATAGTAAAGTTTTGCACTACGAACAACACCACGCTTTAAAACTTTGATTTCAGAAATCAAGGGCGAAAACGCAGGGAAAATTCTTTCTACATATATGTTTCCAGAAGACTTTCTCACAGTCACTGTAGTACTAATCCCAGAACCACGTGTCTGAATAACAAGTACCCTGGAACTGCTGAATTCTTTCTTTGTCCCCTTCTTTAATGCTGAAAGAGACGGTAATTGTATCACCAGGTCCGTATTCTACGTCTGTTTTGCCATCTGTTTTTTTTCAACTGCTTTAATAATGTCCTGCAAAGGTACCTCCTCATAGGAACACTCTGTGTATTTATTTTTGTTATTTTAACAAATTTTAATTAACTGTTTCCGTTTTCTTTTATGCTTTGCAATAACTGTTCCCAAAGATCTGGTCTTCTCTTTCTTGTTATCGCGATCGACTTGTTCCTTCTGCCACTTCTGAATATTAGCATGATGTCCACTTAAAAGTACTGGAGGTACTTTCACACCTTCAAACTCTTCAGGTCGTGGTATATTCAGGATAACTTAGTAACCCATTATAAAAAGAATCAGCTTCAGCACTATCGCGGTTCCCCAAAGCACCAGGTAAAAGCCGGGTTACGAATCAACAACAACCATTGCCGGAATTTCTCCACCAGAAACGACATAATCACCGATAGAGATTTCCCGATCAACATATTTGTCGACAACTCGTCTGATCAATTCCTTTGTATCGACCACACAAAAGAATTAAAGCTTTCTCACTTAGGAGACTTTCGACAACACTCTGATTTAGCAGTTCTCCTTGTGGAGACAAGTAAACAACAACAGGATTATGCTCTTTGAGACGCTCTTTAGCATCACAGATCGCACGAACCAGTGGTTCAGGTTTCATCAGCATTCCTGCATCACCACCATACGGATAATCATCAACGGTCTTATGCTTTACATCTTCAGAATAATCTCTGATATTATGAAAATCTATCGAGATAAGCTCTTTTTCGAGTGCCCGTTTGATAATGCTATCAGAAAAAGCTCCCTGAAACATTGAAGGAAACAGTGTTAATATATCAAAGAACATATTTTGAAATAGATCCTTACAAATCTTACAAAAGTTCCTCAACAAAAGAATGCCTGAAAATGATTCGCCTTGAATCCTTTTCAATGCTGATAATTGATTCACCGGTTAAAGGAATCAGCAACGTATCCCCATGCAAGCGTTTAACTTCAACCGTATCTGCAGAAGGAAAATTATGCACGTCACTGAAACAATTCCGATTGCATCACTATTTTCGTCAGTATAAACTGCCATCCCAATTAATTCAAAATGATAAAACTCATCCTGATCAAGAGGATGGCAATTCACTTTTCTTTACAAAAATTGTTTTACCCCGAAGACGACTCCGCCGATCTTTATGTCACTCGCAAACCCTCAAATCGACAGGTACAAGATTTTTAGGACGAATATCAATCTCTTCGAGTAATAAGTTCACGCGTCATACTCCTGAAGCCCCACATACACTTTACAGGGCAGATCAAGCGATTCAAGTGTAAATCCTGAAGGTTCAACAGTAGCAGAAACCCTCAAGACCAACAGTACGTGTAATCTTACCGACCGTAATGAGTTCATCGGACTCAGAGGAACGCTGCATCGGTTAATACTTACGCTCTTAGCTTTTCTGTTTCTTTGTTTTTGGCTTACGAGTACCGTTCAGGCTTACGAGTAGAGGTTCAACTGTTCGGCAGTAAGTCCTTTCTCAGCACCTTCCATCTTTTTCAAAAAAACGATCCTGTTTCAGAAGATTCTTAACTGTAACTGTAGGTTGAGCACCAACTTTAAGCCAGTAAGCAACTCTTTCTGCGTCAAATTCGAACTTCTTCGGATTTGCTGTCGGATCATAGTTTCCGATCATTTCAATAAAACGACCATCTCTTGGCAGAACGGCTATCAGCAGCCACAACACGGTACTTCGCAATTTTGTTTCTACCCACACGGGCTAAACGAATTTTAACTGGCAAGCTTCTCTCCTTGCACAAAATGTAAGTTAATAGGTTAATGAATTCAGATTATTCTATATTAAAAAGGAGACAAACTTCTTAAGGCAGCCGACTTGTCCTCTTTTACCGGCAATTTTATTCATCCGCTTCATCATATCCTTCATCGCATCAAACTGTTTAAGCAATTTATTGACATCCTGTACAGATGTTCCACTGCCCGTAGCAATTCTACGTTTACGGTTTCCATCTATGATCTGCGGTTTTTCCCGTTCTACATTTGTCATAGAACAGATAATAGCTTCTATTTTATTCAAAGCATTATTATCAACTTCAGCACCCTGCAATTGTTTGCCAACTCCAGGAATCATTGAAAGCAGATCACCAAGAGGGCCCATTTTTTTAATCTGTCTGAGCTGTTCAAGAAAATCCTGCAAAGTGAAGATATTTTTTCTGATTTTTCGCTCGAGCTTTTTACTGTTTTCAACATCAACAGTTTCCTGGGCACGTTCGACAAGCGAAACAATATCACCCATTCCCAAGAATTCTTGAAGCCATTCGTTCGGGATGAAACAACTTCAAGACCATCGGGTTTTTCACCAACTCCAACATACTGAACAGGTACTCCGGTCACATCGAGAATCGATAGAGCCGCACCACCCCGGCATCACCATCGAGCTTTGTAAGAATAACACCTGTAAAGTTGATCTCTTTATGAAACTGCTCTGCTACATTAACCGCATCCTGACCGGTCATTGCATCAGCTACAAAAAATATCTCATCAGGTTTTGCAACTAGTACAGATCTGTTTCAATTCAGCCATCATATCGGTATCGATATGCAAACGACCGGCGGTATCGATAATGACAAGTGAATAATCTTCATCACGCGCATGTTCGAGAGCTTTTTTTGCGATTTCAACAGGTTTTGACTGAACGATCAGCAAAGACAGGAATTCCAAGAGCTTTACCTAATGTTTCCAACTGATCGATAGCAGCAGGCCTGTATGTATCGCAAGCGACAAGAAGAGGACGATGTCCCTGTTTTCGAAAATGCAAGAGCTAGCTTTGCAGTAGCAGTGGTTTTACCAGAGCCCTGAAGACCCGCCATAACAAAGACATTAAGGCGATTATTATGAAATTTCAGCGCACGTGCAGAACCACCCATCAACGTCGTCAGCTCATCATAAACGAGTTTAACAAACTGCTGACCAGGAGTAATACTCTGCAAGTACCTGACTTCCAAGCGCTTTTTCTTCAACTGCAGCGGCGAACTTTTTAACCACCCGATAATTAACATCCGCCTCGAAAAGTGCCCGTTTTACATCACGAACAGCTTCTGAGATATTATCTTCAGTTAGCTTACCGCGTCCCCGCAGTTTACTTGAAAATCGCATCAAATCTATTGGATAATTCATCAAACATAATTTTTATCTGTCAATATAATGTACAACAGGAAACACCAGAAATGTCTCCGAAATTTATTAAAGATACGTTTTGGATACATCGCACTACACAAGATTTATACTCAAAAGATTAATTTATACTATATATACGTATACTTGAATCCTTAAATTATCCAAAAAAGGGAGTTTTTTATTAATGAACCATCTCTATTTTATGCGAACTGCCATTCAGGAAGCAATGAAAGCCTTTGATGAAGGAGAAGTACCTGTCGGTGCAGTTATCGTAAAAGATGGGGCAATAATTGGAAGAGGATATAATAGAATGGAGAACCTTCCTGATGCAACCGCTCATGCAGAGATCATTGCAATCAGTGCTGCATCATCCCGATCTATCCTCCTGGCGACTTGAAGGTTGTACAATGTACGTAACACTCGAACCCTGCCTTATGTGTACCGGCGCAATAATGCAATCACGAATCGAAACTATTATATATGGAGCACCCGATCCACGCGCTGGAGCAATCGATTCACATTATTATCAGCAGGAAATAGAACGCACCTATGGATACTACCCACAATCATCCCAGACATCCTTTCTGAAGAGTGTTCTGAACTAATTTCATCTTTTTTCAAGCAAGTACGAAAAAAGGACTAAAGTTTTCTGGAAACCTTCCGATATATATTATAGGAGAAATTAAATGCAGGGGGAGAGGAACGGCAAATCCTTACAAATCTCCCTGTACAAGCACCGAAAGGAGGATAATTGAAGGAAGCGCACTCAGAATTCAAACTTGTTCATTAAGTTAAGATTAACATGGAAGGTTAATCTGATCATAAAAAAAATCACAGGGAGGTTACAATGCGTATTAATCATAATATCTCTTCCATGACCGCGACCAGTACTCTTTACAAATCAAACAAAGACTTGGGAAAATCACTTGAAAAATTATCAACCGGGCTGAGAATCAACGATCCAGCGATGATGCTGCAGGTCTTGCAATTTCAGAAAATCTTCGCAGCTCAGATCCGTGGCGCTTCACAAGCACAACGTAATGCAATGGATGGAACATCAATGCTTCAAATCGCTGAAGGTGCTGCAAACGAAATATCCGATGTACTTGCAGAGAATGCGCGAACTTTCGATTCAGTCATCCAACGATACATTAACAAGCACAGAGCGCAATTATGCAAATCAGGAATTCAGGCCCTTCGAAGTGAAATCGATCGAATTGCAAACGTAACCAACTACAATGGTAAAGAGTTGATTTCAAATAATGCAGGACGCTTCGGAACCAGCGGTGCATCTTCAAACAATGTATTCTGGATTGATGCGGGTTCCACTGTCGGTACTGACAGCATGACCATCTCAATCGATACACTTACCGCGAGTTCACTTGAATGCCAATTTGGCAACCGATCATTGACCACACAGATCAGGATGCAACCAGCGCAATCAGTTCAATCGATGCCGCTATTAACAGTGTAAACAGTACACGTGCAACCATTGGTGCTTTTGTTAACAGACTTGAACATGCAATCAACAATCTGCTTGTCAGTGAAACAAATCAGAGCGCAGCGGAATCACTTATCAGGGATGTCGATTTTGCAACTGAATCTTCAAATTTCTCTAAAAATCAGATTCTGATGCAATCCGGTACCGCGATGTTAGCACAGGCAAATTCATCATCGCAAAATGTACTCTCGCTGTTGAGGTAACGTGAATGAAAAAGGCACCTTTTCAGGGGTGCCTTTACATGATCGGTTTATTTTAGTCTACATATTGTGCATCTGAATGTGTTCGAAAAAACACCGTTCATCTTTCAATCATGAACTCAGAATAATTTGACTTATTAAAATCATAATAAGGATAGTTCATTCTTTACAATAAATTCAGTTCAATAAAAAAATCATGACACTCTTATTTGTCGTTCCAATCAAATTAAGAACATTTTTTTTCATTCTCTCAGAATACCGGTCAAATGTAGTTACTATAATTACCATTTCTGATTTAATAAGAGATTTTTCAAAAGAAATCCCATTTTGTTTATTCCAGCTAATTAGGGTAGATGAATTTTTACTTTTATTTATATCAAAAGCACAGAGCTCAGGTGATGCTTCAGAAAATAATTCCCCAAAGAAATTTCCAGCTTCTTCAACCAATTGGTATTGTTCATTATAAAAAATTGGGAATAGTATTGAACGAACAGTGAACTTGCCAGTAGTTTCATCAACAAAGTCTTTGCAATCAGGTGGGATATGCAGAATTGAAAGATTTTTCTCGAGCAAAATTTTAAGATATCGGTTCCGATTCCAGGGGAAAATAGCAGTTGATTTTTCCCCAAACATCGCTATATCATAGTTTTTTCTGGAAAAACGTTTTTGCAATTCTTCACTTTTTTTGCCAGATCCATATCGCTTGACTACCTTTAATCCTTTTGCAATCACATCAGCATGAGTAGAGTTAGCCTGCAAAAAACCCCATGCTTCCATAAGAGTTCTAACACCAATATGCTCAATTGCTTCATAATCTTTGCGGATATCAAAAATTTCCAGCGTACCTTTCAGCGCAATAGCCAATCTTAGAGAGTGAAAAAACACTCTATAAGAATTACTTGAATCATGTAGGATCGTAATTATTTCTGGAGGGCTTTCAAATAGTTTAGACACAGTAATTAATTTCCCTTAGAATTAGAAAAAAGATTATTTATGCACGACTTTTAGATGTAACCAAACTATTTTTAGAGATTAATGGTTTAATCGCAGCAAATCTTTCACCAAAAAGTTGAAGGAGGAAAAATGGATCTCTGGACTATCGAAACACTTCGATCTGTTACCAATGACTTTGAAAAGCTATCGGCATCACAACAGAAACAATTCCAGAATTACATGAATTCCAATTTTCCACCCATGGTTCTTAATAATCATTTGAATTTTCGTAAAATAGCTCTGCAGAATTCCAATTCTGCACGTAATAATCTTATAGAGTCACATCAGCAATTTCCAAAGTTTACTGATTGGAAAGCAGTCTCATCTTCACCAAAATCTCTTAAGAATCATGCACTCATTTTTACTGCAGGAGGAGAAGGTGAAAGACTGCGTTTAAGTCTCCTTAAGCTCGGTGTTGATGAACGGGAACTTGATAATTTTACAAAAGCTACTTTCAATCTGCCCCATTTCTATAAAAAATATGGCACACTGCATGTAAATCTCTCGATGGTCGCTTCTTTTTGCGACAAATATGAAATTGACATTCCTGTAATAGTTACTACAGGTCCAAAAGGCTCAATCACTGCACGAGTAATTCCTGAAATTCTTAATGAGTACTCAAATTTCGGTCTGAAGAATGTAAAAATAATTGAACAGGAAGAGCGGATCCATTTTTCAATGGACGACAAAGTTGTCTGGCAAATGTCAGATTCAGGTCCGGTGCCCGTTACCCACCCTGATGAAACCGGCGGCCCATTAATGAAATTGAAACAAAATGATCAGTCGGGCTCTTCAATTCTTGACTGGCTTGAAAGTTTAAACTGTACTCGCTCGATTGTGGTTCAAGCAACAGCGCTTTACGATCTTAGTTTACTTCCACTAATGGCTGAAGCTTTAAAAGGACATGATTGCCTTGCCGTTGGAATTTTACGCGACTCATTTCCTCCTAATGATCCATTTGGTACATTTGTGACATTGGCAAATGGTACAACAATGAAGACCATTATCCTTGAGCAGGATGTCCGAAATAATTTCACACGGGAACTTAAAGACCTGTCCGGAAGGTATTTTCTCCCATTCAACACCGGATTTTACGCATTTGAAAACTCTTTACTAAAGAACAATGATCTTCCCCATTTCGCCACACCACCTAAAGAAATTCATCCAGATCTCCCCCGTTCTCCAAAGATCGGTTATGCTGCAACCGATATTGTTCCTTTGGCAAATGACCCCATTATACTCACGATAAAAACAGATATGTTTGGCGTTTTAAAAACATCTGATGATCTGAAGACACTTTCAGAATTGGGGAAAAAATATGGCCTGGACAAAATATGTGAAGAGCGCGAGAGATTAAATAAAAAAGGAACTTTTAACGAATGAAAATTGTTTCCGTTCTCAACCATAAAGGTGGCGTTGGAAAAACTACATTCACTGGTTCTACCGCACAGGCTCTTGCACTGATCGGGTTCAGAGTACTCGCAATTGATAATGACAGTCAGCATAACCTTTCTTCAATGCTTGGCATAGGAGTGAAGAGCCCAAATATACGGGATGTTTACATTGCAAATCTATCTGAAGCTGCCGGTCAATTTTTACGGTCTGTAAGAAAGACAGAGCTTACTGATCTGCATTTACTAACATCCTGCCGCGATCTGAGCAATTCTGATGTAAATGACTGTAATCATTTGAAAAGAGTTATTGCTCTGTGCAGGTTAGAGAGGTTTTATGATTTTGTACTCATCGATAATGCCCCGGGCATCGATTTACTGCAGGCATCATCAATACTGACATCAGATGAAATCTTTGTCCCTACTGAGTTGAAACAATTTGCAGTTGACGGACTTGTTGAAATGGAACAGACTATAACTGAAAGATATTCTGGTGGAGCAACTATCACAAAAATCATTCCCAATTTCTACAGAAATACGATTCGTCAAAACACTTTTATTTCAGCGCTTGAAAAATTATTCCCTCAAAAAGTAACCAAAACTGTAATACCCGTTGACTCCGTTTTTGATGAACTGGTCACAGACAATAAGATCCTTTTCCTCCATCGCCTCTATTCTAAAGGAGCCGCTTATTACCTTAAACTGGTACATGAGCTTTTCGAACTCGACGAAGACGAAGTGTGGGAACAGGTAAAAGCAAAACGAGATTCAAAAATCAAGGACAATGCCCGTAAACGTCTTCTTGAACGCAAAGGAATGGATGGTAAATAGTTATGTCTATCAAAGGTCAACCAGCTTTTGAAAATATCGATGATCTTCTTGCAGAAAAAATCATTTCTCACACCGATAATAATGCAGATAAAAATAATGCATTCGAAAAAACAGATTGTAAAAGCGAACCTTGTTCAAGAATTCCGGGAAAAATGTCCAATTTTAAAAAGATCCTGTTCTTTCTGCTATTTTCAGGTATTTTGCTCTATTTTTTTTCTTCTCATAAAAAGACATACTATAGATAAAAATCAACATTTTTCTTGCTGCGCATAGGTCGTTCAGATATTTTTTCACATGCATTTAGAAATTGAAAATTGCGACACTATGGTTTCTATTTATCCGTATTAGTGTACACTTATTATAACTATCAAAACTCAAAATTAAGCAGTAACAATGAAAACATCCGAATCGCTACAAAGATTTGAGCTCCTGGCTGGAAATGATGCTTTACATTATATCAACTCCGTATCAGTAGTACTATTTGGTATTGGTGGAGTTGGAAGCTGGTGCGCAGAGGCACTGGTACGTTCAGGAATTGAAAACCTGACCATTGTTGATTCAGATAAAATTTGTGTAACTAATATCAATAGACAAGTACAAGCGACAACTGAAACTATTGGTCTTTCTAAAGTTGAAGTACTACGCCATCGTTTACTTTCTATTAACCCTGCTGCATCGATCAAATCAATTGAAAACGTCTATGACAGGGAAACTGCTGAATCATACAATCTTTCACAATATGATTATTGCATTGATGCGATCGATAGTTTAAGTAACAAAGTAGAATTGATAGTCCATGCCATCAATTCTGGATGTACACTGTTCTCCGCACTTGGCGCTTCGTGTAAGATTGATCCATCCCGGATACGTGCAGCATCGATATGGAAATCTGAAGGTTGTCATTTGGGACGTTTCGTGAGAAAACGTCTTCGGCATCGTAAATTTTCAGGTGACTTTACCTGTGTTTTCAGTGATGAACTTCTGGGAAATAAAGGAAAAAGTACAGGCTGCGAAACGGACCACGATCTATGCCCTAAATCAAAAAGCAATGATGATCCAGACCATGAATGGTGCAGCTTAAAAAAACAGATCAATGGGTCTGTAGTGCATATTACCGGGACATTCGGGTTTTTCTTGTCTGGCTTGGTAATTCAGGATTGCATAAAAAAAATATCATCAATTGATCCTGAAAAAAAATCAAACGAGTCTGTTCTTGATACTGTTTCTTAAAACTGCTATAATCTGTGCATTTTCAGAATATTTACACCTTCAATTCTTTGATTTTTTTGAATTTTCAGAGAAATAAAAAGAATTTGTAACTCCGAATTTGAAGAGATTCCTACTTTTCATTTAAATTTCTCCTCTGGCAGAAATTAATTTTAGCAATCACTAATCGAATCAGTTTGCTGCGTATCAGATATTCTACCAAACACGATCTATACATTCGCAAATTACTCGGAGATAAAAATGAAGCATTTCGAACAGTTATTTGAAGAATTGAAAAAAAAAGCCCAAAGTAAAGATCCTGATTCTGGAACCGTAAAGGAACTGGAAAAAGGGATTCATTTTATCGGCAAAAAGGTAATAGAAGAAGCAGGAGAAGTGTGGATCGCAGCTGAATATGAAGGTAAGGAAAAGACTGCTGAAGAGATTTCTCAGCTGCTCTATCATTTACAAGTAATGATGCTTGCGTGTGATCTCACTCTTGAAGATGTATATAAGTATTTATGAACAAGATCTTTGTGTTTTTGTGATTGACATAGGAGATTTCAATGATTAAAATAGCAGTTCCAAATAAAGGATCTCTTTCCGAAGATGCTATTCGACTAGTCAGTGAAGCAGGATACAAATGTAAACGGTATTCAAGTGAATTGGCAATTTTTGACAGTAACAATGATATTGAATTTTATTTCCTGCGACCTCGTGATATTGCTATTTATGTTGGAAACGGATTCCTTGACCTTGGGATTACAGGACGTGATTTGTCCATTGACAGCAACACACCAGTGCAGGAGTTATTACAACTTAACTTCGGACAATCATCCTTTTATTACGCAGTTCCAAAGGATTGTGATTTGACCCCTGATAATTTTGATGGAAAAAGAATTGCCAGATCTTATCCTCATATTGTAGAAATTGACATGAAAAAAAGAGGGCTTAAAACACATATCATCAAGCTGGATGGTGCAGTAGAGATTTCAATAAAACTGGGAGTTGCAGATGTCATTGCAGATGTCGTGCAATCCGGAAGAACGCTTACTGAAGCAGGCTTGAAGACTGTTGGTACACCGTTACTGAGATCAGAAGCGATAGTAATTGCCCGTTCAGGTGAACAAAAGATCCAAAGTGAGATTGCTGACCTTTTCATAAAAAGGCTCAAAGGTATCGTTGTCGCCCGTGAGTTTGTCATTGTAGAATATGATATTCCAAAAAATACTCTTTCTCAAGCATGCATGATTACTCCTGGAATAGAGGCTCCGACCATATCTCCACTCAGCAATGAAAACTGGGTTGCCGTTAAGGCGATGGTCAAGAAAAGTGAAATGAACTCAATTATTGACAAATTATCTGATATTGGTGCAAAGGGAATCATTGTATCTGATATCAGGACTTGTCGCATTTAATAACGGAAAACGGGCAGATTTGATATCAAATCTGCCCATTTTCATGTTTATTCTATATAAACATGCTCATTAACTTTTTCTACTGCAATTCTGTCAAATCCTGGCAGATTCAATAGTTCCTCTTTACCTTTGAATCCCCCGTTTTTGACTCTGTACTCGATTATCTCATCTGCCAATATTCCTCCGATTCCATTGATTCGTGATAATTGCTCTCTCGAAGCCCTGTTAAGATTGATTTTGTTTTTTTCCATATTTCCCCCCTTTTATTCCATAAAACTACGTATTCTTTCACCAAATAATCTGTCGGATTGTTTTACTTACTGTTTTTTTTTCATCGCTGAATCATGTAGTTGAATTTTTTCTATCTTAGTTTTATTTTTACTTTATTGCCGGATATCCTATTTGAAGCCAGGATACATATTCTTTGTGAAATAACAGTTATTTAGTAGTAAAGTCACCTTCATAAAATTCATGGATCAAATGCATCAAATAACACTACCTCTCTTCGAGCCGGTTTCGTTTACAGACATACTTGGTTTACGAAAAATAAATCGACTTACAATAAATGTAAGCACACGAATGAAACGCAGCTGGTATGTAAAAATCAATACCTTTTCTGATCGCCGTACTCTTACCATTCCATCATATCTTGAGAATGCCCCTGAAGATATAAAGGCTGCTCTTATTGATTGGGCGTTACTTCCAAATCCTAAGACTGAGCAGCAACGTAAAATGGTCAGCACTCAAAAAGCGCCTCTTGAACGGAAAATTCAGTATTATATAAATACTTTTCATGCTGCCCGTTTACAATCGCCTTTTGACCCCTGCAAATTTGGTAAAACAGCAGGCACCAGATATGATCTTCAGGATATTTTCGATTCCGTAAACATACAATACTTTGAAAACAATTTACATGCATACTTAAGGTGGGGAAAAAACGCCTCAACCACATCATATCAAACTACCCGGACATTGAAAAATGGTGCTAAATGCAATTTAATCACTATTGCCGGGGTTTACAATCATCCCGATGTTCCCCGGTTTGCACTTGAAGCAGTGATGTACCACGAGATGTTACATATAAAAATTCCACCTTATAAAAAGAACGATAAAAACATCATTCATGGGCCTGAATTTAAAAAAGCAGAATTAGAATTTCTTTACTATAATGAATGGCGAATATGGGAACGGGAGCATCTACGGGCCCTTGCAAGAAGCCTTAAACATAGTAAAAAATAAAATTTGTCATTTTACTTTTTTAGTATCTGCTCTCTCATTTTTTTATATTGAACAGTCATGCTTACCGGAAGTTGACTTTCACGTATATCATAACCATAAGCGCCTTTACTTAATATTATAATTGGCGGAGATTGTATTCTCTTAAAAACTGCTCGCTGCATACTTTTTACTACCCATTCAAGATCTTCAATGAATATTTCACTCTCATCCAGATGATATTTTTTGAAAAGGTGCTCACTGATCCCAAGTTTTTCGCATAGTATTCCTTTCCCATACCATTCCAGTATTATTTCGGGGTTTATCCTCTTATAATCTGTAAACATCTGAACAAGTGCATCATGATATCCCCATTTCATTGGGTCAACCTGATTGTTCTTAAGTTCAGCTGAGGGTGGCATTTTAAATTCAAAATTTTCATCAGGAATCAGCGCAGAAGAAATCATTTCTTTTTTGTATATTTCTTCATTTATGTAACGTGCCATTTCAAAAACTTCTGTTTTCAACAAATCACCTATCGGTGTTAAACCACCATTTACATCCCCATAAAGGGTTGCATATCCTAATGCAATCTCTACCTTGTTTCCATTGCAAACCATCAATCCGTTCAATATTCCAGCTATATTGGAGAGAATGTTTGTTCCCCTGATCTTAGCCTGAATATTTTCATGATTAAACTCACTTGGATTAAATTTTTCCAAAGCTTTACTATTTAAAACGACCATATCTTCAATAGGAATTGAATAATAAGGTATTTCGAGCGTTTTTGCCAGATCACCGGCAATATTTTTTGTCAATGAACTGTTATACTTTGTAGGCATATTAACTGAAATTATACGTTTACTACCAACAGCCTGATGCAAAAGACAAGCGACAAGCGCGCTGTCTATTCCTCCACTTACACCAATTATATAGGGAAACTGGTCATTTCCGATTATATCATCCATCCCTTTAATGCCTTCTATGATTGCTTTATATTTAGAAGCAATCTTTGGCTGGTCTTCTCTTATGACCGGAGTTTTTTCATTTTTTTGAAAATCGTGGATCAGGAGCTGTTCGAGAAAAGGGGTGGTAGCCATTTTTACAATTTCTGCATCACCATTGTAAACAGTACTGTCTCCATCAAAAGTGACAATATTTTTACCGTTGTTCTGAACACTTACACAGTTCACATAATAGAATGGCACGAATTTTTTATTATCTCGAAAACTATCTTTAATTCGATTATTTCGAGCCCGATTTTTGCCGTAAGTCCACGGACTGGAGGAAAGATTGAAAATCGCCTCTGCCCCATTTTTAATTAAAATACCTGTTATATTTAATGGTTTAGATTTATAACTATAGTCATTAAACCATAAATCTTCGCAAATTTCGACTCCGATTCTGAACTTTTTATTCTCAATTGTAAGATCGAATGGCGTAAGAAGATTTTCAAGCGAAATTCCATAATCAAGTGAAAACTCCTGAAGCGAAAAAAAGTATCGTTCGTCATCGAATATCCGATAATTTGGAAAAAGACTTTTAAGAGCTATTCCCTGAGGTAATATATTACTGCTGATTACTGGTTTCTTGTCATGGAAGATATACGCTGCATTGTATTTACGGAATCTGCCATCTTTATTCTTTTTGTTCTTATCTAAAAAGATATTTCCATAAATCAAAACGATCCTTTCTGACAGCAATCTGCACTTTTCATTGAATTCCATCAGATAATCGCACCATGATTCGTCAAGCCATCGGTCACCAAGGAGATATCCGCTTATACACATTTCCGGAAATGCTATTATCGAACATTCTTTGTCGATTGCCTCATTTACATACTTTTCGATCAGTTCAAAATTTTTTTCCGGTTGACCTGGATAAACCCTCATTTGTGCAAGTGCTATTTTCATTTACTTCGAAGTCCTTGATTCTTAAGATATTTATTAATACAATGCAGTTTGTATTATTTTTTATCGATTATTTCTTCAGTCGTCTTTAGATTGACACCGGCAACCTGCAGCATTTTAAAAGCATCATTCACACTTTGCTCTGAAATTCCTGCACACGCGTCAATCGCGATTGTTACACATTCATATCTCAATATTTTTTTTCCATCAATTGCAGTGTTAAACACACAGACATCAGTAGCTATTCCGGCAATGAAAAGACTAAACTGTTCATTTGCCATAGTTTCCATAATGAATCCGTTCAGGCCGGTTTTTGTTTTTTTATCGTTTTCAAAAAACGCGCTGTAGCTGTCAACTGTTTTTCTGAACCCTTTACGTATGATACTATGAATATTTCCCGTTTCCAGTAATGGATGCAACTGTGCGCCAGCTGAGCCCTGAACGCAATGATCCGGCCATAATGTCTGCATACCATAGTAAGTTTTAATATTTTCAAATGGTTTCATTCCATGTGTACTTGCAAAAGAAATATGCCCCCGAGGATGCCAGTCCTGAGTAGCAATTATCAAATCAAATATATTACTATTTGTAAGTCGGTTTATCAAAGGAATGATCGTATCCCCCTCTGAAACAGCAAGACTTCCTCCGGGACAGAAATCATTCTGAACGTCAACGATGATCAAAACATTTTTCATGACACCTCACTTGATAAGAGTAAAAGGCATACATTTTTTTGTCCATACTATTGACTGTAAAATTTTTTAGCTGGTATGATTTATAAAAAATTTAATTATCTGTGCGTGATCATTTAAAAAGGAACCCTCAAACTGCTCTATTTTATATAGTGGAAACCATATCGTTTCTTCTGCATCTGCTCCAGCAGAAATTTCAGGTAATTCCTTTACATTTAACTCGAACATGAATGCATGTGATATTACCCGCCCTCTGGGATCACGCAAAGGATGATCAAAAACATGGGTCATTTTTATTGATCCATGCAATTCCTTATTTCCTATGTTAATCTTTGTCTGTTCTTTTAATTCCCTCAAACAGGCTTTTTCAATTGATTCACTTTGCCTTATAAATCCACCCGGAAGAGAAAATCGTCCCTTTCCCGGATTAATCTTCCTCTTTACAAGAAGTACATGTCCTAAACCAATAACCACAGCATCAGCGGTAACCAGAATTGGAGGAAACGGAGCAAGTTCCCATTTTTTCTGGTAATTCCTGATAAATTCAAACTCTTCCTGCAGCTTTCCAAACGATTCCCTCTTTGTCCATTTACACAGCTCATCAAAAATTGATAATGGAATATATTTTTCTACTTCGGTTAATTTCTTCTGAAATACTAAATCCCGAATGGATGTTGCACTGATCCCATCTGCTTGTGTAGGCAGAGTTTCTAATGTCCATTGCGGAAAATAGTTCAAATAAAAAGAAGTATCATCCTTGTAATGACCAACGATAACTATCGATCCATCCCCAGTAATGGAAGTAACCTTCTGTTGAACCCTGATAATCCAATCAGTGAAATTATAGGCAGAATCACTAAGAGGAATTGTAGTTATTTTTTCATTAAATTCTTTTAATGCAACTTTTATAAATCGTTCACGTTCTTGAGTAGTCCAGGGATTACGAATGCTAACCGGAGCATTATGAGAACCTATGATAATCAGCAGGTGATTGGCTGTAGAGATTGCATGTTCAACTAAACAAAGATGGCCATTATGAAATGGTTGGAAACGGCCTATAATGACCGCGAAATCATATTTTTTCACATTATCTCCTTCACCTGTCTCCCTGACAGGCTATATATGCAATTTAAAAGTCGTTGGGAAATAAGTCAACAATTCTTTTATTAATTTCATATACTTTAACTTTTACAAACAAACTATTTTTAAATACTCTTTTTATATCAGGAGCTTAAATGACAATTTCAAATATTGAAGAATTCCTAAATAGATTTGCGCCGGAAATAGCCACGCAAGTTCGCCATTTATCAAAAGCAGAAGTATCTATTCTTATCAGTAATGGGAACCATGCTGATCAATGGGATGATATTTATGTTTTCGGCAATTTCAATGCTAAGGTGATTAGGAACTGCCGTTTTTTTGGATTTGTTATAATCGGCTCTTTTGACAAAGAAATAACTGCCCGGAACAGTTTCTATTTACCACCGGGAATCTACAATAGTACCCTTGGCAATTGTATTATAAAAAGTAATGTTACCATAAACGCTCTCCTATATGCCAACTATTATAAAATCGAGGATAATTCAGTAATTCATAATGTCGGTGAGATGTCAGCCTGTGCCTATTCTCAATTTGATCAAAAAGACCGGGACTCTCATTATAAGTGGATCAATTTAATAAATGAAAATGGAGGACGAGCGGTTCTTCCTTTCATCGGAATGACCACTGCTGACGCCTTCCTATGGGCTAAATACAAGGCTGATCATGAACTGCAGATGCGGCTCATAGAACTTACTGATCAAGCTTGTTTACCACTGTCAGAAAAAATAAGAACTATCGGGCATAACTCACAAATAAGAAATGTAAACTGTATCAGTGATACAACAATCGAACCATTTACAATAGTGAATAGCGCGGCAAAAATCGCTAACTCATCTATTCGCAGTACCGAATCAGAACATACATTTATCGGTGCCGGGGTACAAATTAATGATTCTATCATTGGCTTTGGTAACCATATTGATTCAGGTACTCAGCTTGACTCTGTTATAACAGGAAATGTGGTTTCACTACACCAAACAGCGAGAATCAGTCATTCATTTATTGGAGATAATTCCGTAATCGGATGCTGTGAGATTGCTAATAGCCTAATCTTTCCTTCACATGGCCAGCATCATAATAATTCCTTTCTTATTGCAGCAATGATTGGCGGACAAAGTAATATTGCGGCCGGTGCGACAATTGGATCAAACCACAATTCCCGAACAAATGATGGTGAATTGTGGGCTGCACGAGGTTTTTGGCCAGGTCTATGTACAAGCTTTAAACACAACAGCCGCTTTGCATCATATTGTCTGAGTGTCAAATCAGATTATCCTTTTGAACTTGATATTCCATTCCCTTTCAGTCTTATTCTAAATGATACAACCGCGAATTCTCTTCTTATTTTTCCAGCTTTTTATTTTACAAACAATATGTACTCTTTTATTCGAAATAAATCCAAATTTACTAAAAGAGATAAGAGAATCATTCGTGAACAAAATATAGAACATGATCCATTAGCGCCAGATACAATTGAAGAGATCTTTAAAGCAATCAGTATACTGGAAAAGTCAGTTGCTCTTGAATGGTATACCTCTCATAAACAGGAAATTCCGGAAGATCCTGAGTGCCTTAAAAAGGGTAAACAACTTCTCTCTGCGGAAAATGATATCCCAGACCTTGTAATAAAAGGTGCGTTTGAGAAGAGTGATCGCCCTGTTATTATTAAAAATCCATCTCTTGCATGGCATTCATATCAATCAGTAATTCAATGGTATTGCATATCTACAATTGCTCAATATGTAGACAGAACCGGTAATCTCTCATTGAAAAATCAAATTCCTGAACGAAAGCGCAACTGGATCAATGCTGGCGGTCAGATTATTAGCCGTGAAGATTTTAAATCAATAATAGATATTATCAAATCTGATAGATCTATTTCATGGGACACAGTTCACCAATTATTTGACAAGTACTTTGAAATATACTCCAGGGATAAATTCTTTCATGCTCTCGGTTGTCTTGCTGCAATTGAATCTGTTGACGAGCCGGATTTTGGGTATTTACAGATTAAAGATGCGTTGAAAAAATCAATTAATTCATGCAAGCAATTACCATTTCTCATCGAGAAATCCCGGCAAAAAGATTACTCTGATCACTTTCGAACATTTGTCTATGATTCTAAAGAGGAAATGAATGCTGTGCTTGGCGAATTTGAAAAAGATTCTGTAATAATTCAAGCTAAAAAGGAGTTTTCTGATCTAATCAGTTCTATCGAGAAAATTATTCAAGCAGATTGAACTTTCAATTTTATTTTTCATTATTTTCTTCATTGTCGATTTTTGGATGAATCTTTGATCGTAACTCAAAAATATCATTATTTACTTTATGTATAGCAGCATCAATTTCAGTTTTCTTTTTTTGTAATAATTGTATCGCATTTTCTTCCTTACTGATTTCACGATTCAGCTCTTCACCTTTACTAACATACTTTGTGATTTCCTTTATCACTTCATCTCTACTCAGAGTATTATTTTTTGTATTGTTTGTAATAGTTGTATCAGAAGTTCTAACCGCAACAGTTTCTTTTTTAGATGGTTCTATTGCTGCCATTTTATCGTTGATATCGGTTTTTAAGGAATTAAGAGCATCTGGCAGATCAACATTTTTCTGGAAATGTTTGGTAGTATCTATCAATACTTTAAAAAACACTCCCAAACAGGCTGCATTGCAGCTATCAACAGTAGTTTCAATCGCGATTACATTATCTCCGCCTTTGACAAGGGCATCGATTCCGGTTGCGCTATCAACTATGTTATATTCTTTTTTACCTGTAGTATCCTTCAATGTCAAAGATCCATTTACAAAGACATTGTATTTACCTTTAGTGCAGATATATACCGATGCGTTTCTTGGTGCTCCGTTAATAAATATATCTTTCCAGAAATAAACATGCTTTAAATCTTTTTCACCCCACATCATGTTTGCATTTCCCACTGGCATTTTTATATCCAGTTTACGAGTCAGCTTCCATCCATCTTTGGGCATGTTTCTGCCATTCCAATTGCCGACACTATCCTGTCGACAAACCCAGTTTGGTCCGGAAGTAAATGTTTCTGTTTTATAAAAGGAAGCACCATATTTATCTGGGCTGAGTCGGGCCAGATTCTCTATAATTTTTGTATACCATGTATTTGAGGATAAATTTTTCTTTTCGATTCTATTGAGAGCATCTTCATATTCGGCTATAGCTTTGTCCTGAAGCTCATAAACAATATCTTCCAGTTGGAAAAGTAAATCTTCTTTTTCTGATCCGGAAATGCTTTTAGAAATTTCTGGTGTACGTTTCAGAATAAGATTAGCAAGACGATCATAACCATCACCTATGAGGAAATTTACCATTGCATATTGATTCATACACTCTCTGGAAGATTCATCCGATATCTTCAAACTGTCAATTTGGTCGATTATACCGGCATAGTAGTCAACAACTTTCAATTTTAACGGAGCAAGCGTTTCAAGTAACTGTTTTATATATTGATAGTAATGCAATGGTTTATCCTGAATCTCTTTGGGTATAGGGGCTTCGTTCATTGCAGCTATTGCACTGAATTGCAATTGACCAGTTTTTAAGAAATTTGCAGACAGGCTTGTTTTTGACTTGTCAATCCATGTTTTCTGCTCTGTACCAAGGGAATCAAACTTTTTGGAAAGCTCGATTGATTTTGCATAAGGAATAAAGGACTTTTGCAATAGTTGAGCCGATACATTGAGAATATCTTTTTCCATAATAGCTGCTTGTATGGGATCCAGTTTTTTCCTTTCCTGATTTTTATAGATATCAGAAAACTCTTCATACAATTGTCCAACTCTGTAAGCCGCTTCGAACATTCTATCACTCTGATATTGAATTACCCTTTGAAATGCTTTTGCTGCATCAGATAAAAGATCGGTCTTTTGTTTTACAGCAATTTTCATTTCTTCCTCTGAAAGAGCCAATTTAATCTGTTGAAATTTTTCTCTATTTATTATTCCTGAATAATAAGCTGCTTCTGAAGCAAAGTAATTATTTGTTTCACTGCCAGAATTAGCGAATGTAAGGTTTTGCTGTTCTGCCTGATTGAAACCGAGAATAGCATTTTCTTTATCACCTAGATCATAACTGCATTTAGCAATCATGTACATCGATTCAACAGTTTTAGGACTTCCCGGAAATCTGCGGATAAAATTTCTGTAAACATTAATTGCTTTATCAAACATTGATGTTTTTGCATAATAAGCCGCAGAACGCAATAGCATTGTTTCAACATCTTTTTCACCCGGATACATAGCCGAGTACCTCTCATTTACTTGAGCCATTTCATCGAATTTTCCTAATTTTTCATAGCATAATCCCAGATTGAATAATGCATCTTTTGACTTATCAGATTGTGGATATGAACTGATGAGTTGTTCATAAGCTTCAGCAGCTTTCGCGAATTTTTCAGATTTCTCAAAATCACCTGCAGCGTTAAAGAGTGCATCAGGAGCCAGCTTTGATGAGGGATACTTTTTTACAATATCATAATACAAATCGCATGCTTTCACCCATAATTCTTTTTTTTCTGAAGCTTCTGCAGCGTTAAACAATACGATATCTCCATATTCACTTCCAGGATACTTATCATCAATGGTCTTAAAGGCAACTGCTGCCTGCTCATAATTACCCTTACTTAAGATTGCCTTTGCATTAAGGAATTCAGACTGGAGAAGATATTTGTATGCTATGTTTTGCTGTATTTGCGATTCAGATTCTTTCCATACTTTATCAAATGCGGCAATAGCGGGCAGCCATTTTTCCTCTCCGAAATTGCATTGACCAATAAAGAGAAGTGCTTCATAATACTCTTTTTCTGATGGTCCTTTATTGACAATTTTATTGTAAGCATCTTGAGCCTTTGTAAACATATGCCGGTTGAAGAATATTGCTCCAAGTCCCAGAAGAACTTTATTGTAAGAGCTGCCATTCGGGAAAAACTTCAGATAATTGTTTACAGCTTCCACCACTTTTTCAGCTGAAAAGTCAAGTTTCCCACCTGCTGATACGGTATCAGCAGGCAAAAGGGACTGAGCTATCGCAATAGCATTGAGAGCAGCCTGTTCACGACGAGTGGAATCAAAAGTTTTTGTCTGGCTGAATTTACTGTATTCATTATATGCTTGTGGTTTGTCGAAAAGTTTTGTTTCAAGAATTACCGCCAGATTCCATCGCGCATCTGCAGTACTTTTGGAAGTGGAGTATTTTTCGACAACATTTTTGTACCCATTTGCGGCTTTCTCATAATCATCTGGATTTCGAGTTTTTTCTGCATTTCTAAAATTGGCATCTGACACGTACATTCCCATCGCGATTGCAATGGAATCGATTCTTTGCAGAAGTGTAGAATCCCTTTTTTTAATTTGTAAATTCCAGTTGCTTCCTTTACTATACAACTGAAGAATTTTTCACGTTCTATAATAGCAGAGTCTCTTTTTTCCTGACTGTCATACAATTTTATCAATCCAATCGAAGCCTCCGGAGCAGAAATACTCAAAGGGAATTGAGATAATAACCTTTGATACATTTTAATCGCCGCACCGAAATCAAGATCTTCCTCCCGCAGTTCAGCTATTCGTTTAAGTACAAGAGCCGAATAATCGTCATTTCCGATTAGCTTGAAGAAATTTCAGTACCTCTTCAACCTTTCCCTCTTCATCAAAACTAATCGCAATGTAGTCAATTGCTTCACCTCTAAGAAGCGGATTAACAATCTGTTTTTCTTCCATTTTTGACGGATCAAAATCAAGTTTTGCTTCTTCTACCAGATACTTGAAAACTGCAATTGCTTCATCAAATTTATCCTGCATATAGTAACACCACCCAAGATGATACAGTGCCTGAACAAATTGTGGATGATCTCGGTAGAAGAGTACTTTTCGGTAGGCCTCTTCTGCAATTTTATACCCAGTACCGTTTGCAATTTTTGGTCGTTCAAAATAGTACCTACCAATATTCATATTTGCTTCGACAAAAAATTCACTTTCAGGATACTTATCGACAAGCTCAATCAATACTGCATTTGCGCCATCTTCTGAGCTTTTTGCAAAGCCATTGCTTTAAAATAATAGGCATCATCAGCAAGTTCACTTTTAGGATATTGATCATGATTTCATCATAAATTCCAATAACTTTTTTCAGATTATATTCGGGAAAAACAAGACCGGCAGTATCCTTGGACTCCTTCATTCTTTTTTCGTAAATCGTTAATTTTGCTTTAAAATCATCTCCAGCTCTATCGAAATACAGTTCAGCAAGCCTGAAAAGTATCTGAGGATTGTAGTTGTTTTTCTTATAAATTTCCTGCATCATCTCGATATGATCAATCAACCGATTTCGTTCATCCATAATTGTTTTGTCAATTTTTTCATAATTTAACTGTGTCAATGCACCACTCAGGACTTTACCAGTTTGTGAAGAATCATCTTTTGTACTTTTCTTTTGTGCAGAAATTTCTTCTGCCATCTTTTTCAAGGTTTCTTTTTTATCCTGATACTTCATAAAAGCCCAGTCAACAAATTTTGTCTGCATTTCCTCATCAGCACGTTTTCTTTCATATTCACCACCAAGACATTCTTTCAAAACAAGCGAATACTCGTTATCTAATTTTTGATATTGTTTTTGAAGAGAAATGAGCTTCTCGTCAGGTTCTCTATTTTCTGCATTAAACTTACATTTGGAAAGTAAGCCTTTAGTCTGATTTATTGAATCCGTTAAAATCATCTGTTTTTTAATCAGGCCAGATATCGCGTTCGGCAAAATGCGGAACAGATTTATTTATTTCTGATCAGTATTCGGATCGAGAACTTCCAACAATGTATTGTATTTCAGATCAAGATCTTTTATTTTCTTTTTGGCACTCTGAGATTGCTTCAATAATGGTTGATTTTGTGTCTTTATCGCTTCGTATTCTAAGATTTGCCAATTTTTTGACAAATCAACAAGATGATCTATTTCCTGTAAAATTTCGAAGGCAAGTTTTCCATTGACAATTTGTTGTTGAATCAGCCCGTCAACTTTAGACGCATTATGCTCATCACCCAACTTTGTATACGCCTGCTCCAGAATCGAAGCTAATTCGAAATAGTTTTCATTTGCTTTATTCTTTTTGAAAAACTGCCGCGCAAGTTCCTTTGCATTCTGATAATTGCCTAAATCAAGTTCTGCTTTTGCAGTTCTTATAAGAGCATATTGATATCGCGATGCCTGTTCTGGAATGCTTTTATAGCATTCAAGTGCTTTTCTGAAATTGTTTTGACTAAAGTATATATCACCAATCAGAATAGTAGCTTCAGATGCGATTTCAGCATTTTTACTGTTCAGCTTAACATAATCCAGTAATGCAAGGGCTTTTTTAAACTCTTTTAATTGAATGTAACATAATGAACTGACAAGTTGTGCTTGTAAATACCGTGATGAATTCTTGGGAATTTGTACAAGTGTCAAAGCAGCATCGTCATATCGATTCATTTTATATAACATCTTCCCGTATGTATAAACAACCGAATTGTACAAAGGATGCTTTAGATATTTTTTCCTAAAAACCTGATAAATACTATCAACAAGATCGGCTTTTTCCTTATCCGCAGCGATTTCCATGATTCTATAAAGACTTGGAGGAATCTTATCGCTTTGAGGAAAATTTGAGGTCACGAATTCATACTCTCTAAGCGCACTTTGCTTTATCCTGAGCTGTCGGTAAGATTCTCCCAGCAGAAAGGAAACAAAGTCCAAACGTTTATCTGGAAGTTGTAATTTTCTCACTTTTTCCAAAATCTCAATACTTCGACGATACATGCCTTTTTCATAAAAGGTAAGAGCATTGGAAATTTCCGAAGGAAGAACATACTTAGCTTCACTCAAAGGAATATGCTCATCCTGGAAAGCATCTTCCAGGAGCCACTCAATAGATGAAGCATTATCCTGTTTAGCTTCAGGAATATTATATGCCAAGATGACAATAAGCATTATCCTTGCTATTTGCAGCATCGGAACCCAATTTCTCCTGATCGCGAAGCAATATTACCTTCTGCTCTTAACCCGCAATGAGCATTTTTCCCATATTCATAGGAACCACCATACAGAAGTGGATAATCACCATTTTTATCTTCCACCCATTCCCAGGCATTCCCCACCATATCATTGACTTTATCACTGCAAGATTTGAAGTTACCTGATTTGAACAGCGAAGTACCTTCCGTCGGACATTTTCTGCTCTGAAAAGCATTGCCATACGGATACACTGATCTGTTAACCCCATGACATGCAGTTTCCCATTCTTTTGCGGTACAGAGCCGTTTCCCGGCATCGATACATGTCATTTTCGCTTCTACCCACGAAACATTTGTCTGAGGTATTTTATTCGGTACATTTGGCCATTCGTAAACATCCATGCAAAAGTGATAGCCTGTTTCATCGCTGATTGAAACCATATCGGATGGACATATTCCCCGTACATTTACCAATTGTAATATTTTAGCAGTACGATCTGCTTTATCGGTAACCTCCAAAACCGCTGAATAGTTTCCACTTTTTGAATAGGTATAGTTAACTTTAGGATATTTACCTTTATCGGTGTCAAATTTACCATCTCCATCGAAATCCCATCTGAAGAGTAATTGGTCAAAAGGAGTTTCCCTGTCAATAGATCCAGTCGCATCAAATCCGACCGGCTTACCACTGATTGCTGAATCAGAAATAAAAACCTGAGGTGAAGGAGGCAAATCGATCAAGTAAATAAACGTATCCGGTTGTCCTTTGTACCCGGAAGCATCAACTACAAAAGCTACGATCGTATCCGATTCCATGAGAGTAATTGGCTCTGAATAGATAGCTGAATCAGTTGAGGGTACATTGCCATGGCGGCTGTAATAAATTGTAGATTGATCTATTGTATTGAGCGTTATTGACAATATGCGATCATATATTTTTTCTTTACCAGAGGGTACATTTGGTATTGCTCTGGGGCTCATCACGTCCAGTATTGAGATTGCACTCTGATTCTTCGCAACATCTTCAGCTATAAAAGCAAGTCGTGTATCCTTAGATCGTGGAATGATAATTCTATCGGTTGATTGAAAGTATTTATTTGCGGCAGTCCTTGATGTGGAACTAATAGCGGGATTTGTTCCATCGGTCGTGTAATAAATCGTTGCGTTTTCTGAAGATTGGAAAAAAACGACAACCGAATCTTTTAATCCTTTTTTTAAATTGATTTGTACATTAGGAGCAGTCCAGTCAATCGTATACTCATTTCTCCTGGTTGGACTTTGTAAACCGTTTTCACCTTTTAAGAAATATTCCAGACTATAAATACCCTCTTTATCCAGAACGACATTACCGTTCAATGGTTTAAAAATAGTATCAGGTAAAATGCGCCATAATACCTGTCCATCAGTGTTTGTAACAAATGATATCTTAAGTTTCTTATTATAAACGCCTCCGTCAGGTACTGCTTCAGCTCTTGGTCTTTTAAGCTCATCCATAACTACAATGGGACTTTTGTTTCCGTTTCTATCAATTGCAAAATAGCTTAAAATCTGTCCTGTTTTTAAAGTAAGAGGAGAGGAATAAATAAGTGGTGTATTTCCGGAAGTTCCATCGATTTCATAATAAATAGTTGATACCTCATCTGATAGCAATTGTACCTGAAAAGACCCATCCTGAAGCTTTCCACTTATTCTCACTTTTACCTGTGGTGGACGGGAATCAATGAAATACTGATATGTCTTTTCGTCGGTCGCATTATCAGCCTCATCTATACCCATATACCTTAATGTAGTACCGCCCTCCCGAGAGATAAGAATTCCTTCGCTACTGTTGTACAATAACGAATTACTTGTTACTTTTGAATCATCAAGCGTATAAAGTATCTTTGAAGGTTCATTACTTGTAATAAAAATTTTCTGCGGCTTTGAAAAGAATCCTCCCCCATTTGATATCTGCAACGAAGGTTTTTCAAAATCATATTTTGATTCCCATTTATAAATATCAGATTCATTCCCGGCACTATCCCAGGCGCATGCCCGGAGAATAAACTTGCCCTTGTGTGGAACAATAACCGGTGCTGAATAGACATTACTTTCTTTTGTCGGACTTGATATTCCTATCTCATAACGAATTGCTGATTGCTCTTTAGTGGAAAGGAATACCGTGTCATTTTTTAAACCTTTCCCGATATATGAAATAATTTTTGGTGCGACGGTATCAATTATAAATCTCTTTTGAAAAATCTCAGTTATAAGACCGGCTCTGTTTTTCCCATAATACCTCAGAATTGTCAATCCATGCGGCAGCTCTACAGGCTTAGTATATCTGGTAAACCACTGCTGGGGCTGAACAGGATCAAATGTGAAGAAAACAACCCCATTCTCCATGCCAGAAAAGCGGATCTTTTGGGGCCTTTTATAAATACCTTCTGAAGGAGAAACGGTAAGGATAATACGAGTTGTATCAATCTGGAAATTCACATGTTCGGAAATTGTTTTATTTCCGCATTTATCTACCGCAACAATATAACCTGCTATATTTTCTTTAAGAACTATTGAATCTTTTATTACTTTCCCTACCGAATCTGATTGCGCATGTAGAAGTGTGAATTGACATTGTTCGTCGCTATTGAAATGGATTACCGTTCCCGGTGTATAGATTCCGGCAGTTGGAGTAATGGTTATCTGGGGTGGTTTTTGGTCAAGAATGTATTTGATGGAATCTAACTTACTTTTATTTGCAAAATCATCTTCACCGTAATAGTAAATGGTATATTCACCATCATTAGTTACTGGTATTGCGTTCTTGAATTGTTCTATCTTATCTTTTCGATTTATACCATACCAGATTGTTGACCGCTCATTTGCTTTTAATACAATGTAAAATAATGAAGAATGCATTTTTTTTGCAGGTTCAATTGAGACCTTTGGTGGAATAGTATCCAACCATTGTGGAATATCATCTTTACTCACTGCAAGTCCTGTTATTGATGCAATAAGAAAAAAAGTCAATAGAATTCTATTACCTGAAAAAAAACGTACTTTTATGTTCTTCATATACACGGGCTTTATCGGTAATTCTTTACATTAATGATTTTTGATTGAATTTTCCGCTTTTGTTTTTCGCTATTGGAGCGTAAAAGCGCCTTCTCATAATGCTCAATTGCAAGCTCTTTATAGTGCTTGAAATCCCAATAAACATCTCCCGTAAGCAAATCTGGTTCAGGATCATTCGATGCATGGTCACTTGCTATTTTCAAAGCATATATCACCTGATCATAATTGGATGCGTTTTTAAACCGAACCATATTATACATACATTTTGCCACTCCGCAATACCCATCCGGGGATTCAGGAAAATCACGAATGATAAAATTATATTTCATTATAGCTACTTCATACCATCCCATTTCATAATATATTTTGCAAATGAGCACGAGCATATCTTTATCAGTCGGGAAATGCTCAAGATAGGTTTCAACTGGTTTGACAGCTTCCTGGTAACGTTTACTTAAACAAAGTAACCGTACATAATTATTTATTGTACCACGATGATAGGGATAGATCTGTAAAACCTTATGATAGTAGTTTTCTGCATCTGTAAATCGATGCAGTTTTTCCGCCAACGAGGCAGCTTGAAGTAAAATATCGATTCGCTCGGGATTTAGTCGCAGTAGTTCATTAAAATGGTATACTGCTTTCTTCAATCGCCCGATCTTTTGATATGAAGTCGCAATATTATATTGTACAATTGCATTCTTTTTCCCGGATTTATCCGCTTTTTTAAATATCTTTATTGCTTTTCGATATTTTTCCTCCAAAAAGAATATATTTCCAAGATTATTCAAAGATGCTCTTCGAGAAACAGGAACTTTTGCCGCATATTCAAAATTGCGTTTCGCATCATCTTTCTTTCCTTCAAGCCAATAAACTACTCCAAGGTTCACATAAGCTATATCCAGCTTAGGATCAACCGTTATCGCATGCAAAAGCAACTGCCTGGCTTTCTGAAACCACTTTAGTTTGAAATAAGTATGTGCGAGGTCAACAAGAATCGTTGTATTATCCGGATCAATCTTTAATGCCGCCTCAAGTATCATTGATGATTCCATGAGCCGTCCGGAGTTCCTGTAAGCTGCACCAAGTGATGAATAATATCGAAGATTGTGAGGATTATACTTTATAAGCTCATTAAAAAAATCTGAAGCTTTATCGTACTCGCCGGCAATTAAATAGGCTGTCCCGAGCGTGTATTGAATGTCAATGCTGGAGGGTTCCGATGCAAGTGCTTTTGTTAAACTGGCTAAAGCACGCTGATATTCTCCAAAAGAAAGATACTCTTTCCCTAGGTACAGCCTGACCTTTAGCTGTTTTCTCAAGAGCAATCCTATGGGATTCAATATATCTGGTCGCGATTGAGGGGATCATCTTTTCTACCATGAAATCCGCTGCATCTGCAATGGTAGTATTATCCTTAAATTTACAATCATCAATTTTTTGAAAGCCTTTTAATGCTAAATCATACTTACCATTTTTACTGTAGAGATTAGATAACCTACACCAGGCAAGTGCTAAATCTGAATCAATTTCTATTGCACGATGATAGGCGGTAATTGCCGCATTGAAATCACAATGCATTTCAAAACCCAATCCAAGTGCATAGGTTTGAAATGCATTGCGATCTCTGAACATTTCTCTTTGCAGTAAAGTTGTATCACCATGATTCATTCTATATTTAAGAAGCGTCAAAACGTTCAATACTAATGCAGTGCTTATTGTATCAAAATCTTCCACTCTGGATGTATAGTTAAGCTCCATTCTAAGATTCTCTTTTTTCGCGGGTGCCCAAAAAACCTTTATTGTAGTCTTTAAGGTATCCCCATTGACCTTGAATGATCCACCTATCGCTATATCCCAGTCCCATCTATTCTTATGTTTAACCAAAAGACTGTCATTTTCAATTTTTAATTCTGTAGAATCAATCTGAAACAGTAAAACCGGATTGAGTACATTTATTCCTGAAAGTGATTGTAATTTTGCATTACAAAGTTCGGGTATAGCATACCTTACCCAATCATTCATTAATGATGTCTTTTCATTTGTAAGCGGAAAAAGAGCAAATCTGAAGCTATCAGCAGATGCAAAAATAGAGAAAAAAAGTATTAGTAAGAGACTTATTCTTTTTATCATATATGTTGCTTAGTTTATTCTGAACCAGATCTATCAATCACATTTGATCAACAATCCATTTCTATAATTGTAATATAATTATAGTCATATCATATGATTCAGGTGAAATGCAAACAAGCTGAATAGTTTTAAAACCGAAACAAACAAATCAGAAAGCGATTAACAGCTCTGAGAAGAATATTACTCCGAAATGACCGACTTTATATATAAATAAAAAATGCAACAAAAAAAACCAAATAATATATTTAATAAATATCTAATTCACAAAAATAATGATTAATGATTAAGGAAATTATGAACCATTTTTTAAAGGTCTTTACTATTTGCTCCCTGCTATCTGTCCCCGCTTTTTCAGTTAACAAAACCGATCCGATCATTATTAATCCGGCCGTCACAAATTCTGATTCCATTCCAAATATCAATAAACAAATCAGAATCTTTGTCGGCGAATTTACAGATAATACAATTTCCAAATCAAATGGCACTATTGGAAAGACCAGAACCGGGATCAAAACTTCTGCTCCAATTATAGTAAAACCGCCTCTTAGCGAATCATTACAAAAATCATTTGAGACAGTTTTAGGTAAAAAGGGTAACCTTTCGAAAGATGCCAGCACTGCAAATTATATTCTGAATGCGACTATTTCTGACTGTACAATCACTGAAAGCAGTTCATTTTTCTCCCAGACTTTAACCGCGTTTCTTAAACTTGAAGTAAAATTAACAGACCCTCTTGCCGCTGATAAGCCACGATCATTTACTGTCGAAAGCCGCAACTCAACAAAATCCATAGATACCTCAAAATATGCTGAAAGCACGCTAAGAGATGCAATTGTCAGTACTATAAGCGAAGTAATAAAATCTGTAAATAATTATTAAATAGCAATTTGCGTTTTAATTTTATGACAAGCCATAAGCTTGCCTCTATCTTCAATTTATATATGGTTTTTTTTTCGGTGGTGTAGTATCATTATTGAAAAGAAAAACAGTATTCTTGATGAAATTAAAATGCAACTTCCTCTTTCAGCAAATATTATCCGTCCTTCAGGAAAAGACCCTGTACCTCTGGGTTCTGGTATTATTACCAAACTTTTGGGTGATGGAGGGATGGCAAGTGTATATGAGATATGGAACAGTCAGTTAGAGGTATCCAGAGCAGTAAAATTACTCCATCCAAATTGCAGCAGAGAATCACTAGATCGGTTTCAAACAGAGATCAAAATAACTGCTAAATTCCACCATCCCTACATTATAGACATTCATGCTGTAGGTGAATGGAATGGACTTCCCTACATCGAAATGGAAAAAGTAGATGGGGCTACATTAGAGCAACTGATCTATATTCGAGGAGCATTTCCAGTAGAAGTAGTTGTCGCAATAGGCATAATGGTTTCAAAAGCACTTGAATACGCACACAATCATGAATATGTGCTTTACAATAAATCCTATCACGGAATTATTCATCGTGATCTGAAACCAGGTAATATCATGGTATGCAATGATGGATGTGTTAAGCTGATGGATTTTGGAATAGCACGTCCCACCGATACATCGTTTCACACTATTGATGGCACCGTCATCGGAACTCTTCAGTATTTATCACCCGAGCAACTTGAGGGCAGTGAACTCGATATTAAAACAGATATCTATTCATTAGGCATTTGTCTTTACGAAATGGCTTGTGGAACACTGGCGTTTCCTGAAAACAATATTTCTCGTCTGTTAGCCGATAAAACAAAAAACAAATATAAGCCATTGAATGACTATGATATAAAGTTGCCAAACAAACTGATTGAGCTGATTCATCAATGTATGACTCATGATAAAAATAAACGACTTCTGGATGCAACAGTTTTAAATAATGAGTTGATGAAAGTATACTCAAAGTTAAGTAATGATAAACCGGAAATCACGGTTTCGAATTACCTTGCAACATTATCCAATAAACGGAATCAACCATCTCTACTGTCCAATAGATCTAAAAGCAACAGTTTAAGTATAGTAATTATTCTGATTTTCATTTCTCTTTTGTGTATTTTGTTAATAGCATCCCGGAAACAATCGCAGGAAAGAAACATCTCTAAGTTAGATAGTTCACAAAAAACAACTGTTGCGCAGTTAAATCCACAGAGCAGTACTGAATTAAAAAGTCCAATTGCAGAAAATCCGCCTCCTTCTGAATCGAAAAAAGCTGGTGTGGATAATGCCGTACGCAAAGTAAAATTATCGAATATAAAAGTTACAAAAGCTGAAAACAAACCAGTACAAAAGGTAGATAATTCATCGTATGATGATTTAAAAGCCAGATATGATACAAATGACTGGCTTATCATTGCTCAAAAAGAAATTCTTAATAATAAGCCATCTAATGCTTTACAAATACTCAATAAGCTTCAAGATGATAAATCTCAGTTTGCCAAAATTGAGGTTTTGAAAGCCAGGGCATTGGAAAAACTTGATACCAGGAAGTTTGAGGCATTTGTCCTATCCACAAATATTAACGAAGCTGAAATACTGTTATATAAATCCAGGTTTCTTATAGAAAAAGGTAAGTATTCTGAAGCAGAAAAAACGCTTGACAAAGCATCAACAGCTCCACAAATAATTATCTCTCCAGAAACTGCTACCACGAGAGTTTATTATTACAAAGCAACTTGCGCCTCACGACAATTTGATATGAAGCCCGATGAAAAACATTGGAAAGAAGCTTTAGGTGCATGGTACATAGTAAAAAGAGAAATGCGGACTCAACCAATGCATGATTTCTTTAAAAAAGCAGATGAAGAGATTGCCCGTATCGGTACTAAATACAGGGCGACAAAAGGATAATGTTCATGTCAAAATATTCATTTATAATTTTCCTTTTCTCATGCTACTTCATGTGTTCTGCCCAGACAAACAGTATACTGGATAAATCGCAATCAAAAGCTTTCGACACATTGATCGGCCCATTACCACCTCTTGTTAAAAACAAAGACATCCCCTACCTTGTCCCATCAAATATCGAGGTACCTCCCGAGCGCACTGTTACAATAGAACCAGGAACGATCTTTCTGTTCAAAAACTTTGCAGGTCTCCATATCCGAGGTAAACTAATTGCACATGGCAATTCATCAAAACCAATAGTATTTACATCTGAATTCGACAACCTATATAATGAAAATGCACCCCGGGAAGCAAACCCTTTTGACTGGGATGGAATTCATATGACTGCGGATGCATTTGGAACACAGCTTTCTAATTGCGCGATCTCCTACTCAGTTTACGGAATTTTATCTGAAACTAAGTACATCAGACTTGAATCTTTACTGTTAAAGGAAAACGGAAAAAGTGCCATTTCTATTGACAATTCCGAATATCCACTTACTGATTCAGCTTTCAATTACATTTTAGAAAAAAAAGATGTGATAAAAGACGGCGTTCCTATTGAATTATTTCAAGATCCTCTCGAAAAGAAAAGACGTATTCTAAGAGTTATAGGTACCGCTCTCATTTCGGGAGGATTAGGTTCCGGAATCTACTATGCAACGGAATCCAAAAAAGCAACAACCAAATTGTCAAATCTTAGTAATGACGATTTCAATAACCTGAATCTCCATAGCAGTAAAGATTGGAAAGATACTAAAGATGATCGTACCAAATATTCACTTCTGTGTGGTTCTGGCTTTTTGGTCATGCTTGCAGGATTAGGATGTTTTACCTGGACTTTCACGTTTTAACAGAAACAGATATAAATGAAAATTTACAGGCTTGTTTTTGTACTTTTTTTATTCATGTTCTGCTCCCAGTACGAAAACCCATTTACTGATACATCAAAAGCTAAAATGAATTGTATTCAAAACAGGAGTTCTTTTGATACAAAAAATGTAGATTCTGCTTTGATCTTTACAACAGAAACTCTGGTTGTTGCAGCAACAGTTTATGAATTGATTGACTCGTTTACAATTTCTACTGCTAAAAACAGATTCTGGACAAAAAAAGCTATTAATAACCCTACATCTGAACATTACCCTTTTTACCTTTCGTTCTACGATACCGGATATCAAACAATATCTTTAGCGACCTTCCGCTCTAACGGTGATAAACCGGTTGAAGATATTACTATTTATGTAAGTATTCCCTTAAAACAAAACGATCTTGCGCCTCAAAGCTCTTCTGATTCAATTTTACTTAGCACCTTCAGTGTAGGAGACAAAGAACAGATAGTATATAACTGGCTTTTTGGCGAAGGAGGAGAATTAATCCGTTCGCCATATCCATCGATCAAGACAGTTATTTCCGACAATATTAACACCAACGGATTACTGTGGGTAAGTGATACCTCGTACAAATCACCTGCAGTACCATTCTCTTTTTCATTCTATGATTCAACTCCTCCGGTAATTTTATGTTTGAATGATAATTTCGACAAAACAAATAATACCATTTTTACATCCGATACAGTATTTACCTTCATGGCCCGGATAACTGATAATGGGAATCAACCTGTTAACTTAGTAGAAATTAATGGTATAGCACAGGCTTTTAAACGGACAAATGTGTATACCAGCAGCTTCACCAATATGAATTTACATACATCAAATAACCCGTTGAAAATCACAATCAAAACTGTTGATAATAATGCCTTTAACAATGATACAGCAGTATCTTTTTTAGCTGTTTTCGATCCTTCCGCTGCACATCAAGGAACTACGATAGTTAAGATTACCAGCATGGGAGATTCATCAATCTCTACATCAAGAAATTTGTTCAACATTTTCGGAACAGTTGAAAATACCAATAATCAATTAATCAACTTAAGTTTATATCTCAATGATGTTCATCAAAAAGATACAACAGTTATTGGTTTTGGTTCCTGGAATTGTCTGCTGACATTGAGAGAAGGCATAAATAATTTCTATTTAATCTGCAAAAATGAATTTGGCTCAAAGCTTGATTCGCAAGCAGTAACTATCATTTATCACCGTAATACAGTTGACAATTCCGCTCCGGTAATAATTTTAAAAGAAATTAATGATCGACTTATCATTAATGAATATAAAACAGACAGAGATTCCGTTCAGTTAGCAATATCTGCGTACGATGCAGGCAGCGGAATACAAAAATTCATCGTTGGGAAAGACACACTGTTCGTTAACGAGAACACTTATCAGCACTATTTTACATTACGTAATCTGCACCATAATCGCAATACAATAAGAATTCAAGTCTCCGATCATAAGGGAAATTCAATTAAAGATTCTATAACCATTATACAAAACACTTTGCCCACAGCACAATTTCAAAATTCTATTCCCTATGTTGTATACACACAAAATTCATACAATGATACTTTGAAAATGTATGATAAAGAAGATTCTGTCAATCTTACAATTATAAAGCGCCCAGGCTCAATGATTTTTGAAAAAATTAACAATTTCGCTTATTCAATAAAATGGAAGCCGGAACTCAACGATACTACCCGAAGCTTAATCTTTCAGTTGCGGGATGGAATTGATGCATCTCCTTTGTACACTTATGATTATGCTGTGTTTGATCCGAGCAGCCTGGCTCCTACTATTACCATTTCTGATCAGATTGCGATGCCGTCTTTCCTTGAAGCAGTTAATGATACGTTAAAATGTATAATCAAAACTGACGCTAATACAGGTAATAAACCATTTACATATACCGTTGATATCCTAAATAAATCAGAAAACATTCTTGACAATTCAACTGATTCGTTAATCATCTGGACTCCCAAAGAAACTGATACCGGTAATGTAGAATTAAGAATCATTGTGGAAGATTCTCTGAAATTCAGAGATACTTTATTCAGAAGTATTTTAGTCGTCAATCAGAATAAATATGCTTCAAAAATATTCTGGAATGCAACTAAAGATACAGTTGCTGGAGGTAAACTTTTCCTGAAAAAGACCGACACCGTCTTTGTCAATTTTACAATAGAAGATGCTGATAACCCATTGACTGAAAAACATCTCGTTACGCTGACATCACAAGGCCAAGTTACAAATTTCCAGGCTCAAACAGAGAATTTTACGGTGAAATTATATTATGCAAACGAAAGTTATATAGACACCCTTCAAGTAGTTGTGAAAGACAACACAGGCACCACTGATAAGGTCGCTATCCCAGTATATTACAATATTCCATCACCAGACATGATATCTGACTTGCATAGTAGTTTTGACCATGAGAGTGTGGTAACTGTAACAAACACTCAGAAAGTTGATTTCTGGAGTTCTACAGGTGACCATTCATTTCAAATGGATAATATTAATAACTTCAGCGATATTAATGTTAACAATTATGCCCTGAACGGCTACAGCGCAGTTGGTTTTGATGGCGTAAGCAGTACACTTTTTAATTCTGAGCAGGGGAAATTATTTAATGGTCCTCTCACGGTCTTTTTTGTATGCAAGTACAATTCTATTGCACCAAACAATCATGTATTACTATCCACTTCAGATTTTTTTAACAATAGCAATTTCAACTCGACAATCGGCTTCGGAGTAATCAAAGACGGAAAAGCTGGAATTCTATCTTTAAATTCAAACTCCGGCTCACCTGGTGTAATTGATTCTAAAAGCAGCAGTTTACCTGTAATTGCTGATAAGTGGAATATTGTATCGTTCAGTGCTGCAGGCATTGTAAATCAAAGGTTAACAGCTGATATTAGTGTAAACGGAATGCATGATACAATTTCAGCACCTGCTAACAATGCACCGAACCTACTTTTTGGGGGATGTTTATTAAACAATCCCTCTTTTGTTTGGAATGGTTTGATTGCAGAAATATTAATATATAATAGAATACTTACATTTGACGAGCGATCGATGATAGAATTTTATCTGCAAACAAAATACAGACTGGACAATTAAATTATTGATCAATCAAGTCAATTGAAAAACTAAGCATAGCATCATTATCGAAAATAAAATATGCCTTGAATTGATTGCCTGCAAGTGCGAGTGGTAACCAATGCAAATCATCCTCCCACATTGACTTGTAAGGAATATCTTTGATTGCGCACCAGAACGGAGCAGCTTCTATAGTTTCTACCAATGTTCCAGAGAATTTTGTTGAAAAGAATACTGTTGCATGCAGAGAATATCCATCTGTAAAAATAAAAAACAATTCACCTCTTTTTTGCAAATTGGCGGGCACTAAGCCAATTTCTTCAGTTGTTTCTCTGATGGCAGCCTCTATTGTGCTTTCCCCCGGTTCAATCCGTCCTCCAGGTGCATTTACTTTACCTTTTCCAAGTCCGGTCTTTTTATGAATCAGCATCAGCTGCTCTTCATTCTGAATAAAACAAAGCACCGCTCGCTCTTTGGGAATCCAATGTTTCCAATCTACTTCTGAAACATGCCTGTGTATAGTACTATTATTGATAGGTGAGTCCATAATAAGCTGCTTTTTAAATAATTATTTTAGCCATGAAATCAATTTTAAGTATAATAAATGACATTGTAATTTGAAAGTAAGCAAATATTATTTTATTCAGCCTCGATATTATCACAAGATAAAGGTCATCTACATTAATTTTGAAATACGCTGCTCAGGAAATAAACTATAAATGAAAAATGATCAAATTCTGGGATTGAAGCTCTATCCAGAAAAGCCATTAGTTCATCTTCAATTATCAATAATGATGATACTGCAGTTTATAGTTATGGGGTGCACAAATCCGATTGTCAGCCTTTACATGAAAGATTACCTGCATTTTTCCGGTTTTCAAATTGGTTCTGTTCTCGCCTTATCTGCGATGGTTTCTTTTGTAGCACCCGTTGTTAGTACCTTTATTGCAGACAGATTGATTTCTGCAGAGCGTTTTTTGTCAATTGTACATCTACTCAGTGCAGTACTCATGCTTTTCCTTTCATGCCAGACAAACTACTATTCCTTTCTGATTTACTTTGTACTGTACACAGTTGCATTGAATCCGGCAGGTCCATTAACAAATGCAATTATTTTTCATCACCTCCCGGATAGCAATCATTTTGGCGGTATTCGACTTTGGGGTACTATCGGCTGGATTATTGCCGCGTGGATATGTGGTTTCGTTGCAACTGCAGAAAAGCCCTTCCTTGTTTCGAATGATTTACATAGTGCATTACAGATATCCGCTTATGCTTCTCTTTTGCTTGCATTATATGCTCTTTTCCTTCCAAGAGGAATCAAAAAAATTAATCGAACCAAACATTTCCTGCCTACAGATTCTTTCAAAATATTTTTTGACCCTGCATTTCTGATCATGTCCATTTTTTCGTGCTTAATAATGTTTATCGATCGGTTTTATGTTTTTGGTGCTGCGCCATTCCTGAAGTCAATCGGGTATGCCGAGAAAGATATACTTCCGATTTTAAGCATCGGTCAGATCCCGGAAATTCTGCTTCTTTTGATCATGGGAGTATTATTAAAACATTTTGGTTTTAAATTGACCATTCTCGCTGGAATTGCACTGGAGATTTTTCGATTCTTGATTTTTGCATTAGGTACCAGTGATTTGTTTCTATTCTCCGGAATCATTGTGCATGGTATGACATGGGCACTGTTCTTTGTCCCCATTACCATCTTTATAGATAAGAAATGTCTTCCTAAAACTCGCGCAGGCATTCAGCAGTTATATTCATTTGTATCTGGCACCGGAGTTATCGCAGGAAATCTTATTTCAGGTATTACTGCGGATCTTACTACATCGGTCCAGGGGAAAATCAACTATTCGCATTTTTGGCTAATCCCTTTAATTTTGTCAATTATCACCTTTATTGCTTTTGCAATACTGTTCAAAGAATCTCATTCAAAAATCGATATGCCAGATCCTTATGACAGTGATGAAAAAAACAAAAAAACAGTTCCTCTTGAAAAATCTCTTACAGTTTAACTTTAGAGATCTCCCAACAAGAGCTTTAAATCTACTAAAGCACTATGAAACTCAAATAAAGCCGCATAGTACATTTGTTTCGCTTTCTCTACCTCTAATTCCGCATTCTGCATATCAAGATACGTCTTATCCCCTACTTCATAGGACATTTTTGCAATGGAGAATCCCTTTTCCGATAGAGTCATTACCTCTATAGCTGTGGCAATCTGGTCTTTACTTATATTAACCTTTTCGTATGCATTACGAGTGGCAAGCTCCAGGTTTTCAGCAGTCTGTTTCTTATTCAGCATAAAGATATTTTCTTCGATATAAGCCTGATTCAGTTTATGTTTTCTTACAGAGCCTGTATAAATATCCCATTTTGCTCCAACATAGATTTTCTGCTCATCGCCCCACTTTTGATTACCAAAATCACTGATCTTATTGAATTCCGCAATTTTTCCCAATGATAACCCTGCACAGATATCTGGCAGAAATGCTGTTTGTGCGAGCTTTATCTTTAATTTTTCGATTTCCTGCGCTCCTTTAAGCTGATTAAGCGCAAAATTACCCCTTTTCATATGCTCAATAGTCGAGTCAAGTGTTTCATTATATTCAGCAGGAGGATAATCACCGATAACTCCAAATGATGTTACCGGTTCATAAATGCCTGCATTTGTCATAAGTGTCTCATATACAATCCGTAAATCACTTTCGGCTTTCCGGAATTCCATTTGAGCCTTTTTTAAATGCATGCTCGATGTTAGTGTATCAAGCTCGCTTGTCTTACCAATGGTGTATTTAACGACTGCGAGCCGGTGCATTTCTTCTGTAAATTTTATCAAGTCCTTTGCTACCTGAAGATTATTCTGGGCATTCAATGATGCATAAAAAAGTTTTATTATCGCACCTTTTACTTTATGCTTTTCCTCCTGAAATTTACAGTTGAGAGTTGAACGGTGTATTTTAGCAATCCTCACCCCCATACTGACTTTACCCTGAAGAAAAACTGGCTGTTCAATTGATAAGCTTATCGATGCGGTGTTTCCGGGGCGTTCGTTCAGAGATGACAGCATAGTACCGATTGACCTCACAATGTCATTTGTATCAAGGCTGTCATTTTCAAATGAATCTGAAGCAAAATTATCGGAATTTACCAATGAACGAGAGTAAGTTTTAAATTCATGACTATAATTTACCGAGGTACTTATCTTTGGTAATGCGCCTCCAAAAATCTCCTGTATATAAGAATCAGATTTTTGCATCTCCTTCTCAATTAACTTAACAGATCTTGAGCTTATTAATGCAGTACTGATGATCTCGTCCAGCTTATACACTCTGGCAGAAATGCATTCTGAAATCAAGGTGCATATAATGAGCACTTTGACTAATCTTATTTTCATTCCTTAACACTCCTAAATGATACTACATTGTCATTCATAATTTCTGTAAACATAATTCGTCTACGACTCTGTTTTGTATAAGATTCCGGTAAAGAATTTGGTAAAGAAAATAATTCCATGAAAAGATAATTTCCTTTAATAATATCATAGACTCCCACAAAATTTTAATTAATTGCAATAAAAACTTTTTATAAACTAATATTGCTTTTTAGAAAATGTGTCGCTAATTATTTTCAATGCTTATGAACGATAACAATTTGAATCAAGAATTACAGGAAGTATATTACAAAACCAATATTCTTAGAAAACCAATTAGCGGCATTGTAAGTGGTTATCACGACCTGCTGTACATTCTGATTGCGCCTGATGATGAAAATTCTTCCCAAACAATTGAGATCAATGGTAAGATTAATGTATCGCCAAAGTTTATTATTTCTCCGGGAATGTTGAATGAATCATTTGGTGATGTGTTTGATCCTGAAACATTCGATAAACAGATCGAAGGTCGTTTATTTTCGTTTGTTATGTTGCGAAAAAGAAACCTGAAGATTCAAAACGAGTCTTTTATAATTAATAAATACGAAGAAAGTCCGGAAGATCATTGCAACAGGATTAATGACCAGCTTATGCAACAGGAAAATACCAAAACTGCATTGATTTTCAGTCCAAAATTTCAGTTTTATCCTGTTTCTATTGACCGATTTATCTCTGAAATACTTGAACGCGAGTTTCGGGTTTAGAAATTATGTATGAAAAACCACAGTATTTTACTCCAGATGGTTTTCGAAGGGTTCCCAAAAACCCATTCAAGACAGGTATTCCTCTAAAAGAGGCTGCAAAGCGTCTTGCCGAAGACAAAGATTCCAAAAAAGATGACAATGTTAATAAGTCAGATAAAAAAATTGATTATATGAATATAAAACCACATGTGGCACACTTTCTGAAGCTACATCAGAATATGGAAGTAAAAAAACATCCACCAATGAGTGATAAAGCCGCTCAATTGATCGCCGAGGCAATAAAGAGCCTTCTGAATAACAGATAATATGATTGTATTAAATTTTTACAGAATGCTTTGCTCAATATTTCTCGGAGGAGTTGTCTATTTTCTGTTCTGGGCAAAATGGTGGATTTGGATTGTAACTTCATTTGCCATCAGAATTATCTGGTTCTTTATTGAAAAGAACATAGATCATTTACATATCAATACCCTTTTCAAGCAGCATGAATCGCTTTTCAAACAACTTTACGGTCCTTATGGTATTCGAGTGATAAACAAAGCAGGAACTGACTGGCAGACCAAAAAAAGTCTGGCGGAAGTTTTTACGAATAATAAAAAAAATCTTACCTCTGCTGTTGAGCAACTGGAAGTGATGAATACACTTTTTCAGGCTGGACTCAAACCAGATGGCGATTCATATTTACTTCACGATTTAAAGCTTAAATATGGAAAATATCGTCTGGAAAAAATGACTGACCGTATTGAGTCAAACAAATAAAGTTTAAACACAACTGACAATTAATATTTTTTAATCAGCTCATATTAAAAAAGGAGATGCAAATGCCGCTTTTTGAATACAAATGCTCTAAATGTGGTAATACTTTTGAAGAGCTTGTAAATGGCAATCGAAATCAAAATGTTCCCTGTCCACGGTGTAAATCTCATGAAACAGAAAAATTGATGTCAGCGATCGGTGGAATATCCATGGGTAAAGGAAGCTCGCCCTGCGGGACCAATTGTGCAAATGCATCCTCATGTGCGGCTTCTGGTGGAGCCTGCTGTCATCACGCAAGTTAATTCAGTGCCCATAAATGCAGGGCACGATAACCAATGTTAAAGTACTCTTCTACTCCTTAACCAATGGGTTTTCAGGAGTTTTCTGTCCTAATCCGGTAACAAACCCCAGAGCAGAGAGTACCTTTAAAATATCAGTCTGTTTTTTTGAGCTCGTTACAGAAAAATGAGAAAATTCATTCCGTCGGGGATATTTTTTCCGTAGTTCATCGAAATATTTTTCCTGCTCAGATTTATCTTTGTTAAGAATTTCTCGTAAACGTCGATCATCTTCCATGATCGGATAAGCACTGAATACTGCGTCATTAATGGGTTGTAAAGAATTAGCAATATCAATTTCATTAACTATTTCTGTAGCCACCTCGTTTGGAATATTCCAGGACGGACTCCTAAAGAAGAAAGCACAAGCTGCATTATAGATCATCTGCGTGCCACGAAGTTTTCCATCATACGAATAGCCTGCGATATGAGGAGTACCAATATCAGTCATTCTGAGGGTTTCGAGATTAATACCCGGTTCATTTTCCCATACATCAAGCACAAGACCACCGGTTTTTGCGTGTGCAGCACGCAAGCTTTTCTCATCAATTACTTTCCCCCGGCTTGTGTTTATCAATATTGTTCCCGGTTTCATTCTTTCGAGAAACTCATGACTTACCATTCGATAGGTGACATCCTCCCCTGATGAAGTCAAGGGGACATGAATTGTAATGATATCCGACTCTTCAAGAACCTGGTCCAAAGAAACATAAAAATCACTCTGAGTAAGTCGTTTTTTTGGCGGATCGTTGAGTAGACACTTAACACCTAATGAACTTGCATGACGATAGACTCTGCTTCCAACATTTCCAACACCAATAATTCCAAGCGTTATATTGGAGAGATTAAGCTTTTTTTTATGTGCCATTGTTAATAATGCAGCAATAACATACTCGGCAACAGAATCAGCATTCGAAGCTGGTGCAAAGGCAAATCCGATACTGTTTTCCGTTAAATAGTGCGTATCGACATGATCGGTACCTATTGTAGCAGTAGCGATGAACTTGATATTTGTTCCTTCAAGCAGGTTCTTATTAACCGGCGTAATCGATCTGACAAGTAAAATCGATGCATCTTGTAAAATTTCATTAGTAATTTTTCTTCCTGAAAGGGTAGTTACGTCACCAAATTCAGAAAAAGCCTCTTTTACAAAAGGTATATTTTCATCCGCAATGACTTTCATAGTAGAATTTTCTGAGGTCATAGTCACTCTTTGTTGATTGTTTTGCCAAAATACAAGCTATAATGATTGAAATAACATTCTTTATTTTACTATATGTTTTAAAAGATGCAACATAATGAAAAATATATAAACGTAAATACCTGACAAAACCACTATCAACATGTTTGAAGTGAATATGAATCAATTAAACTGTTTTTTTTGGGGTGGCGGGTAGTATTTTGTTGCAAAACCGAAGAAACTAATATATTCTTATAAATCAAAATATTCATTATGCAAATAAAAGAAAAAATTACCGCAGCTATTACATCCGCAGTTGTCGGGGATGCTCTTGGAGTACCAGTAGAATTTACTCCGCGTAGTGATTTATCATTGTGCGCTGTAAAAAACATGCTGGGATATGGCAGATATGATCAGCCCCAGGGTACCTGGTCAGATGACAGCTCTATGGTTTTATGTACTATAGAGAGTCTCTGCAAGGGATATGATATTGAAGATATAGGCAAAACCTTTTGTAAATGGCTTTTTGAAGCTCATTGGACTCCTGCAGGATTTGTTTTTGATTCCGGAATCACCACTTTCATGGCGCTCGATAAAATTGTCACTGAGGGCACCAGCGCCCGCTTAAGCGGTTGTAATTCAGAGGATGATAATGGAAATGGCTCTCTCATGAGAATATTGCCTGCTGCATTGTATTTTCATGATGAATCGACAGATCTATTTCTCGATCGGATACACGAAATCTCCTCTATTACTCATTCTCACCCCCGTTCCTGTTTAGGATGCGGAATTTACGCTCTTCTGGTTCGGGAACTTCTTTTTACTGATGATAAAAATGAAGCGCTGCGCCTCGCAATTTCGAAAGCACTGGATTATTACAGTAACAATAGTATTTTTAAAGATGAACTTTCTCATTTTATGAGGGTAATCTCCTTTGAAATTCCTGTCCTCGAAGAATCAGAAATAGGTTCAACTGGTTATATCATTGATACACTTGAAGCAGCAATTTGGTGTTTTTTGCGACATAATTCAACAGATTCTATTCTACTGGCCGCTGTAAATCTCGGCCTGGATACCGACACTACAGGAACAGTTGCCGGTGGTCTGGCTGGACTTGTACACGGCATCTCGTCAATACCTGACAACTGGCTCAATTCAATTGCCAGAAAATCCGAAATCAATTCATTAGTTTCTGATTTTGCGAACGTGATAGTTAATAGGTGCAACCATTAACAAAGCTCCTTTTGGAATATAGATGAAACCTATTCATATACGAGATTACGATTTACTTGTCATAGGTGAATGCTATGTCGAGTTCAGGTGCGATGGTGAAATCCATCTGAGTGATTCTTTTGAAAAAGATATTGGAGGCGCGGACGTTGTTGTTGGCGCAACTGCAGCCCGTCTTGGTTCCGGAGTATCATTTGTATCATCTATTGCCAGAGATCCGTTTCATACTATGATTCGGGAACGTCTCCAGTCTCAGGGAATAAACATCGACCATGTAATTACCAGCCAAGGATACAATGGGATCTATTTTACAAGTACCAGATATCCTGAGCAACGTGAGTACCTCATCCATCGTCCCGGCAATGCAGCTGAGCATATTGCCCCATCAATGATTTACGATGATCTCATTGAAAATTGTAAAATTGTATATGCATCCAGTGAGCTTCAGTCAATCTCAAAAGCAGCACGTCACACTATTTTCAAAGCTTTTAATTTTGCGCATAGCAATGATATCATGGTCGCCTATGACCCGAATTTGCGCTTGCAAAGATGGTCTCTTGATGACGCAAAGGAAAGCTTATGGAGTGTTCTGCCATTGATCGATGTCATTCTTCCATCTGCTCCGGAAGAATCAAAAGCATTGTTTGGATACGAACGTCCACTCGATGTTATAGGCTTTCTTTGGGATAGAGGAGTATCAATTGTAGTCGTAAAGACTGGCTCAGATGGTTGTTTAGTCGGTTATAATGGGAAAATCGAAGAACTTCACCAGGAAAAATATTCAGAACCATTAAAAGACGTTACTCTTATAGGAAGTGCTTTTAATGGGGGTTTTTTGCACTGTATAGCTCGTGGCTTTGACCCATTTACCGCTGCACGCTTTGCAAATTCAGTCGCTCTTTTCAAGGGTTTAAAAGGAGGCGGTATTAACTCTCTGCCCTCGTCAAGTGACCTTAAAACATGATTAGTAATAAGCGATGGATGTTCGTCTTGCCACCACAAGGTGCCGCCCGTCAGGTAGCAATTAAAACTGCTGATGCCTTCCTTGAAAAAGTTGACTCCCAGGTATTCAGAACTTTTGATACTCTGAACTACTTACAATCTTTTTCAAAACTGCTCAAAACCTATAATGAGAATTTAGTGATTGACCTTGCAAATCAATCTCTGATTGTATCTTGTTTTGATTTTGAAATAACACACCTGATAACGACGGCGCTCTGTCCGGTTACACTTTTCACCCTTGGCCTTCTCCGTAAACATAATATCTCGACTGTCCATTGGTTCTACGAAGATTACAGAAGAGCCCTTTACTGGAAAGATGTTATCAGCGGCTACGACCATTTCTGTTCTATTCAAAAGGGTGAATTTCAGAATATTTGTCAAAAGTCTAAAACTAAATACCATTTCCTTTCAACTGCATCTTCATTTCAAAAAATGGATAATTTTTATACTCAGGAAGCCAGATTCGATTTAGCTTTTATTGGCATCCCTAGTACTTACCGAATATGTTTTCTCGAAAAGCTCCTCTCAGAAGGATTCAAGATTATTATTGCAGGAAGCGGGTGGCATTCCTACTCAGGCCCTCTTGAAAGTTCTATTCTCTATAAAGAATGGACTGATGATACTCAAATGAAAGAGATCTTTTTACAATCAAGAATCGGGCTGAACTTGTCTATCGAAGATCCGTTAGACCGCACCGATGTACATATAAGTCCGCGTGTTTATGATATCATTGCCTGTGGAAATATACTCCTCACTGAAGATGTGCCTCTTATTTACGATTCTCTTTCAGAATGCTGGTATTTTACATTTTCAAATGTTGATGATGCATGCTCAAAGATAAGAATGCTTCTTAAGCCTATCGGGAACGAATCCCAAAAAATCAATGCAAACAAGCAGATAATTTTCGCTAATCATACTTATGCAAATCGTGTAGAAGAACTTATCTCGTTTTGATAAGACCTGATTTACTCATCAGCTTTCTCTGCAGTATCTGATACCGTAACTCCCTCATATTCATTAAGTTTATTTCTGAGAGTCCTGATAGAAATACCCAATAATTCAGCTGCCCGTGTTCTGTTTTGATTACAGTGTTCCAATGTCTTGTAAATGAGCAGTTTCTCAACTTCTGCGACAGTTTTTCCCGGCTGAATAGCCCCATCACAATTTGACATACTGGAGTTTTTTAATTTGAAAACACCCGTTTTTATTTTTCCGGTCCTTGTTAAGACAACAGCTCTCTCAATTGCGTTCTCAAGCTCCCTGATATTACCCGGCCAATTATACCCTGTTATTATTGGTATACAGCTTTCTTCAAGGCCATCAACACTGAAACCATTCTCATCATTGTATTTTTTGACAAAGTGTTCAGCTATTGCAATAATGTCATCTTTTCGTTCTCTTAATGGTGGAAGATGAATATGAAAAACATTGAGCCGATAGAATAGATCTTCCCTGAAATTTCCCTGATTTACCTGGTTTTCGAGATCGCGGTTGGTTGTAGCTATAATTCTCACGTCAACTTCAATTGGATCATCTCCACCTATTTTCTGAACTTCCCGTTCCTGAAGTACCCTAAGTAATTTTGCTTGAGCCATCAAGGGCATTTCCCCTATTTCGTCAAGCAGCAAACTTCCACCGGATGCAGCTTCGAACATCCCTTTTTTCTGTTTAATTGCCCCTGTAAATGCACCTTTTTCATGACCGAATAATTCAGATTCAATTAATCCCTCAGGAAGAGCGGCACAGTTTACTTTCACAAATGGTCCACAACTTCGTTTGCTTTTATAATGTATCGCTCGTGCTATCAGCTCTTTGCCCGTCCCTGATTCACCTGTTATCAATACAGTCGATCTACTTTCCGCAACAGAACAGATTACAGACCTGATTTCATCCATAGCCTTATTGTCTCCTATAAAGCTAAATTGTCTGTTCAATACAGTTCGTAAATTTCTATTTTCATTAACTAAAGACTGGTATTGGAGAGTACGTTCAACAGTCAATTCAAGTTCGCGAATCAGATTATCTGATTTCTGAAGAAAATCATAAGCTCCTTTTTTCATTGCTTCAACGGCAGTTTCGATTGCGCCATACGCGGTAATAATCAAAAACGGTATATCAGGATTATTGTTTTTTATTTTCTCCAATAATTCGATACCGGACATCCCAGGCATTTTCATATCAGATATTACCAGATCGTATGATGTTCTTGCGATCAACTGTAAAGCATTTGGCCCATCCTGTGCTGCTTCAATCGTATAACCAAGCCGGTGTAAAGTTTCGACTATCGAATCCCTGAACAGTTCATTGTCATCTACAACGAGAATTCGCTTGCTTTCCATCGAATCCTCACCTATTCCTTTAACAGAGGTAAAAACACCTTTACAGTTGTGCCGTTGCCTACTTTACTTTTTATATCGATATACCCTGAATGAGATTCAACAAATTTTTTTACGATTGCAAGGCCTAATCCGGTCCCATTCTCTTTTGTTGTGAAAAACGGATCAAAAATTTTACTTAACGTTTCATTCTCAATACCTATTCCTGTATCGATTATTGAAAAGCTCATAAATCCACTTGGTTTTTTGCAAGTATCAACAGTTAAGTTCAGCTCACCACCATCTGGCATTGCCTGAATCGCATTCAGACAAAGATTCATTACTACTTGACCGATTTTTTCAGGATCAACAAGAACAAAAACCGGTTCATTACAAAATCGCCTGTTGACCTTTATACTTTGTCCTAATCGTTCAATCTCAATCTGAATAAAGTCGATTATTTCAGATAGAACTTTTTCAATCTGAACTTTCCTTAACTCAGTTTTTACAGGTCTTGTGTAAACGAGAAGATTAGATACTATCTTATTTAGTTTCGAAAGCCCTTCAAGAACTTTTCCGAGTGTTTTCCTGCGGGGATCATCTGTACCAAGATCTCTTTCAAGTAAACCGGCCCATACCCCCATGGCTCCTAATGGATTACGAATCTCGTGCGCTACAGTTGCAGACATTTCTCCAAGAGCCGCCATCGTTTTAGCCTGCTGCATCTCTTTTTCTAATGCTTTGATTTTTGATATATCACTGAAAATTTCTACAGCGCCGATTTTAATCCCTTTACTGTCGCGTAATAGTGCTGTTTGATAAGAAACCGGTACAGGATGTCCATCCTGATGCCAGATTACTTTTTCATATCTTTTCTGTTCTTTTCCCTTATGCAAAGCTTGAAGTAACGTTGGTTCGTTTTTTGAATCTGATCCGAAAAATTCCGAGTAGTGTTTCTGAAGCACCTTTTCGGGCGATAAACCGGTTATTTCCGCTGCTGCACGATTGAAGTGTGTAATATTTCCAGAAATATCTACTCCAATAACACCATTTTCCATGCTTTCAAGAATGCTATTGAGATATGTTTTTATTTCCTCTTGTCTTGATAAACTTTCTTCCAGCTGAACATTTTTCCTATCAAGTTCGATATTGACATTTTTAAAGTCAGCCTGCATTGCTTCGTAAGCATTACTTAGTTTTTCTGCTCTTAAGTGAAATTCTCTAAATGCGTTCTGAAGTGATTCGAAAGGATCCAGTGAAGTAACAGTAATTTCGGATTGATCATTCATCTTACTTGTACCAGCCCTGTAGTAATATGTTTTAGAATTTGATATTTATGCTGGATTTTGAATATCTGAAGATTTTCCCTATAGAGACAGACGGTCCCGATCTTATCATGCTCATGAAGTGACATTTTCTTTATATAAAGTGTCTTTCTTGATAATTCCTTCAAGATATTTTTTAAGCTTTTCTTCTTCATCAAGAAATTCCTTTATAGCAACACTTGTATTTTGAAGCAGTTCATCAAAAACTTTTGTTGTAGCATTTGGTTCTATTTGCGATTTAATGATTTGCCAGTTTTGTACTGAGTCATAACTCTTTTTTCGCTCATCCTCGATACTTTTCAATATCTTTTGTTTTTTTTCCAATCCTGATAATAGTTCTGACATATCACCACGGGATAGTATTAGTCGTCCCAGAATTTTTCGAACAAGTTCTCGTAATTCAGTATACCATATGAATTGTAATCTGTACGACTCTGTCAATTCCTGAATCAAAATTATATCATGTTCATTCATTGTTTTCAACTACTTATCTATTAAAATAAAGTAAATTAGATTTAACAAAATACGATCTATCTCCTGTCAGTTTAACTGCAAGCCCCTATTTTGGACCTTTTTTTAGCAATTTACTTTCCATGTTATTCTTTTAATACAGCCTGATACTGATTTTCCCAAATTGCATCTTCCAGTTTCCATTGTGCCTGTTTAGCCCAATAATCATCAGGGAAATTTTTAATGAGCCCTTTATACATAGAAACTGCGTTTTGAAACTGCTTTAGATTTTTATAAATTGTTCCTATCTGAAAAAGTCCCCATGGAGTTTCCTGAAAGGAAGGGTATTTACGTGTTACTTTTGTATAGTACTCCAAAGCTCCCTGATAATCCTTTTGTTTGTATTTTTCATCTGCGATTCGGTAATATGCCTCGGGGACTCGTGTATTTGCGTTCTGTTTCTCTCCAATAGCAATTACCGACATAAATGATTCAATTGCTTTTGATGGGTTTCCAATTTTCGAGAATGTATTTCCGAGTTTAAAAAAGGTCCTTGTCTGCTCATCAGGATTATTTGATTTCAAGACAGCTTGCTGATATGCATCAATACTTTTTTTATCCTGTTCCATTTCAAAATATGCATCACCTAATTTTTCAAAAGCGACACCGGTCCATTTATGATTTTTATTTTTTTGTAAAAAACTTCTCAAAATGTTTTCAGCTGTTACAAAATTTTCTCTCTCAAGATAAGTACAAGCTTTAAGAAACTGGCTTTGAGCTGAAGCTGCATTGTCGGGAAATTTTGCAATTATTTGCTGAAATTGATTTTCCGCATCTTTAAAAAGGTGCATTTTGTAATAGCATATACCGGTATTGTAAATACAATTAAGAGCTACAGTGCCATAGGGATTTGTAGCTAATGTTCTTTTAAATTCTCTTATTGCCTGATCAAAATTACCATTCGAAAATTCCCTGATTCCATTAAGCAGTTTCTGACCGGCATCTGTTAAAGTATCGACAGTCAACATTGCCAATAGAGAGTCAATTTGTATTTCAATTGATGATATTACCATCTCTTGTGGAATTTTTCTGTTGGAAAACGTATCAGAAGTTACCATTGAACTATCGAAACCTGTTTGTCCGGTTACTTTTATGTCAGAATCTATCTGATATGATTTAATTAATTCTAACGCTTCCTTTTTCCTCTTCTCATCAGCAGCCTTATTTACATAATTTGTCAAAAACGTCAATGCCTCTGAGTAATTTTTTTCTTTCCCATAAATTTTTCCTAAGTAAAAACGAGAAACATTCTCCGGCTCTGGATAATCAACTGCTTTCAAAAAATTGATTTTTGCCATTTTGTTCTGCCCGGAATTGTATCTGATTAAACCGGCATAATAATAAACACCTGCGAAATCTGGCTTCTCTTTTCTCACCTTTTTTAATGACTCAAGTGACTCTGTATATTTCCCCTGTTCATATAATGCAGTAGCCTTTTTAAATTCTATGTCAAGTATACTATCTCCGGTTGTAATAGAATTTCTGTTATGTCCGTTGATACTTTTCCGTTTTGTACTGACTGAAGGAAGATTGCTGGTTGAACTTTTATTGGCTTTCGTTTCGGTCTTTTTATTTTTCATTAGAATGGTGTTAATCACATTTTGTACACTGTCCCGTTCTGATGGATCACATGATTGCATGTACAATTGTAACGGACCGATTGCATTCTGCATTTGCCCATCTTTTTCATATGCTTCAGCTAACAATTTGTTAGTTTTATTCCACCCGGGATTGTACTTTTGTGCTTGTTTCAAATTATATACTGCTAAATTCGGTTGTTTCTGAATCAACCGTATTTCAGCCATGTGCATGTATGCATTATAATTGTCAGGATAAGTTGCCAGGACCTTTCTGAACTCTTCAATCGCATCATCATAGCGATGTTCTTCCTTATATTTTACACCTAATCTATAATGTATATACTCTCCTGAATCATCTTCAGCTGAACATATTGAGAAAAAAAGGAGAAACACAAAAAAACATACTATAAATGTAAAAGGGAACTGCTCACTGCGATTTTTGGTACTCATTGTTATTTCCAACAGCAAAATTTACATTGTTAAGAATCTCATGTATCTGGCGTTCACTATTACCAATCTTGATTATTGTGTTTGGATAAACGCGCTTTGCGTATACACCAGCTCGATTTCCAATTGACTCTTCCCTTCTATTTAAAGCATCTATTCTCTTTATAATTATATTGTTTAATTTCTTATATTTTATAGTATTATCCTTGAGCAATTCAAGTTTGTTCTCGTTCTGCAGCGATAATTTTCCATCTTCTCCCATCGAATCACGTACAAATTCGAACATTTGGACTTTTGATCGCTCAATCTCTTCAAAAATTTGTGATTTTTGTTTAACCAAGCGCGTGTATTCTTCTTTTAAAGCATTCATTCTTCCAATATCTATGATAGTCTTTGCTTCAGCATTGCTGCCGATACATTCACATTCAACTATAAAGGCGGTGATAGTACTACCAATGATTGATTTACATTTGATTTTACCTTCGGAGGTTATTGTACTATGCAAACAATCTTCACTTACATTCACATCACTTCCGGACTCAATAAAGAAATTTTCAATATGCCTGACATTAACCGATCCAGTACATCTAATCAATCCGGTACCTGCTCCTACAGCTCCACCCTCAATTTTGATATCTCCATTAACGTTTATTCTTGTATCTTCAACGTTGCCCTGAATATGTAAATTTCCATTGACTTCGATAAAAAAGCCTGCGCGAACCGAACCCCTGATGAGAAGATCTCCGGAAAAATTTAAATTTCCAGTTGAATAATCTATATCATTCTCAATTATTCTATAATTCTTTACTTCGATAATTCCTTCCGGGCTAATTGACAGTGCACCATCAATATCTGCCATAAGTATATTTGGATCATCAGATGAAATACATGTCCCGGATCCTGATCTTAATAGTGTATCAATTGGTGGCGGAGCAGAAATGGGCTTACCAAATACATTCCTGCCATCTACGCCTTCTTCAGGAGGAATTCTTCTGGCGAGAGGAGTACCTTTTTTTACATTTATTACAATACCAATTTCATGATGATCAACACGTCCATTCTGAAGTTCTTTTGGCTTTCCTACACCGGAAATATCAATTAACATCTCAATCCTGCCAGGGACACCGTCTTTTGGTACAACCCCCTTTGCGATTTCAATGAAGCCATTCTTGATAGTACCATTTGACAGATTTAAAAGAATCTCTTCATTAATGCCACATACCACGCCTAATTTGCTGAGCTCATGTCTCAACTCGATAGCATTTGGAAACACAACCGATTCAGATGGTATTTGTAAGTAAACCTTGAGGCCATCAGGTGTAATAATAATCGAAAAACCTGGCAGCAATGTTTATGGCCCCCTATTAAGATTATTCCCCAAGACAACTATTTGACTTGAGATAATTATTCACATAATCATCTATAGCGTTCTCTAATGTCCAGAACTGGTGATTACATCCGGACTTCTTCAACTTTGTCATATCCGCTTTTGTAAAATATTGATATTTTGCCCGCAACTGCTCAGGCATATCAACATATTCAATATTTTTCTTTTTTCCACAAGCTTTAAAAAGTGCATTCGCAACATCATTCCATGTGTGCTCGATTCCCGTACCGATGTTATAAATGCCGCTCAATTCTTTCTTCTCATAAAAATGCATTATTATTTCTACAACATCTTTTATGTAAATAAAATCTCTCAGTTGCTCTCCGTCCTTATATTTTTCATTGTAAGACTTAAACAATGAAATCTTTCCTTCTGATTGCACTAACGGAAAAGATTTACATACTAAGCTTTTCATTTCTCCCTTGTGATACTCATTAGGTCCAAAAACATTAAAAAATTTCAATCCCGCAATCTTTTCCAGCCAACCCATTTTCAATGCGTATTTGTCAAAAAGATGCTTTGAATACCCATACATGTTTAATGGCCTTAACTTATTCATTTCCCTATGATCATCACTGTATCCATGCTCTCCAGCTCCATAAGTTGCTGCACTCGATGCATAAACAAAGCGACAATTTGCTGATAATGACCATTTTGCCAAGCGCAAAGTATAATGAAAGTTATTTTCCATTAAATAATCGGCATTCCGTTCAGTCGTTGCAGAACATGCTCCGAGATGGAAAATCATACTAATCGCACTTCCAAATGCTCCAGATTCCAACTCTCTGATAAATTGATCCCTGTCCATGTAATCGTAAAAATTTAGATTTACCAGATTTTTCCACTTCTCACTACTACCAAGGTGATCAGTAACTAAAATATCAGTATATCCAAGCTCGTTTAACTTCCAGACCAATGCACTTCCTATGAAACCAGCACCACCTGTCACAATTATCATATAACCTCCTTATAAATTCAATATTGAAATATATAATATCAACCATTTAACAGTTACTAAACCCAGTTATTATTTTATTATTTATATATCGATTAGAATCATGACTAAATTATACTATCATAAAGGACTGTTAAATGATTTGTCCCCGATGTGGTTTTTCAGATATGGACCTGTTACAAGGCTACTCATGTCCTTCTTGTGGCGGACTCTACTCTTCACAAACACAAATAAATAAAACACCTCGAATAAATAAAAGCTGGGAGACTGATTTTTCTAAAGAATATCCCATTAACTCTTTTTTATTGACATTAAAAAATATTTTTCTGAAACCCACATCTTTTTTTAAAAATCTAACTGGTGAAGGGAGCATCTTTCCTGCATGGGTATTTGCTCTCCTGGCTTGCAGTATTGGATACTCATTTCTCTTCATCTGGTCAAATCTATTTACCAGCGACATTTCAGATTTATATCAAGATTCAGAAACCTATGTTTCAGATCCTGAAGTCCTGAATGCAAAATCACTCCTCTATACACCATTACTTGTTAGTTTTCAAATATGGATAATAGCGCTCTATTGTCAATTTATGCTGATTATCACAAAGACCAAAAAAACCTCCATTAAAAGCACTTTTAAAGCAGTCGCATATTCACAAACAGCAATGTTATTGAATATCATTCCTGTTGCGGGTTCGTTTTTTTCATCCATTTACATGATCATTCTGCTTCTAATAGGATTACAAGCTGCACATGAAAGGAGCAAATTAAAAATTTTCCTGATGCTGACACTCCCCTTCATATTTCTATCTTTATTCATTTTACTTATCATAATAATGATTTTGATATTGGGAATTGCTACTACCGGTTTTTTAAATGACCTTATTCCATTTTTCAAATAAACCTCTATAAATAAATATCCCTTATATCTTGTTTTTTTCAGTATTCGTGATAAGATATTATAATAGGGTTTCAATCAGCTATTGTTCTCTACACAGGACAAACAGATGCCAAATAATATCAATATGCTTTTAGATGTAAATGTAGGGATCGAAGTACAGCTTGGACAGACAAGAATGACCATACGTGAACTGCTTAACTTGAAACAAGGCAGTATTGTACGCCTCAATAGAATGGCTGGAGAACCAGTGGATGTATTTATAAAGAATAAAATAATGGCTAAAGGGGAAATAACTGTTGTTGATGATAAATTATCTGTTCGTATTGGTCAATTGTATGGAGCTAAAGAAAAATTCAAACATCTCTGAGTTTGAATCATTCTCCCATCATTGTGATTGAAACGGTGCGCTTCCTTGGACCATCAAATTCGCAAAAGTACACTGATTGCCATGTGCCTAACAGAATTTCACCATTGATGATTGGCAACTGCACACTAAGTCCTACCAGTGATGCTTTAATATGACTGTCAGAATTCCCTTCACTATGCAAAAACGCCGATTCCTCAGGAAATACTGAATTCAGTTTATTAAAAAAATCAGTCTGTACATCCGGATCTGCATTCTCATTTATCGTTAATCCACCAGTGGTATGCAGACTACAAATGAGACATATTCCATTCTGTATGCCTGATACAGTAATTTGATTTTGGACCTGATCAGTAATATCAATCCAATGAGTTCGTTTTGTTGATTTCAGATGAATTTCTGTATGTTTTATCATAACTAATCTATGACAGCATCAGATGGAAGAATATAGCCTAGAGGATTCACACATTTTCCTGACAACCGCACTTCATAATGTAAATGTGGCCCGGTTGTTCTGCCAGTATTTCCCATGTACCCGATGATTTCTCCTCGATTCACATGTTGCCCATACTTCACAGAAATTTTACTTAAATGGCCATAAATGGTCTCTAACTGATTATCATAATGTTTTATAAATATCGCATTCCCATAGTAATCTCTTGGCCCAGCTTGCTTAACAACCCCTTCTGCGGTAGCATAAATTGGTGTCATTGATTGATTTGCGATATCAAGACCCTCATGAAACATGTTTTCCCCAATTACTGGATGCAATCGATAGCCAAAATTGGAAGTGATCCTCCCCGCTGTTGGCCAAATAGAAGGACGTGAGGCCCATATTTTATGAATCTTTGCTACTTGCTCAGACATTCTACTCAAAGTCGAATCCTGCAGCTCGGCTCTTCTAATGAGCGATTCAATATTTTCTTTGATTTTTTCTGCATTCATGACTACGGGATCTAATAAGGAAGCAAGTATCATATCCTCTCTTGATGGCTCTCCACCAATCCCAGCCATTCTAACATCCTTACTAATTCGCGATAGTCCATATTGAAGTCTGGTTTTATCCTCAAATGAAACAAGTTCATTTATTTCTTGTGATTCTTTATCAACATATTTTAATAGAAATTTTACTTTCAACAATAAATTCTCGTTATCTTTTTTTGCATCGTATACGCCAAATTTAGCAGCACAATAAGTGGTTGTAAACCAGAAGATCCTCAGTATTCCAAAGGAACCTGCAATAAAGAGGATTATAAAAATCAGGACCATAAGTCCGGAAATTGAAAACTGCCGAACTCTGGCAACAGACTTTGATGTGATAAGTAAAAAGCTCCACCCTGCTTTTTTCAATCGATTTAATCTCCTGTAGCTCTCTATGATATATTGTATCAATGCACCACACCATTTTTCAAATTTAAATTCATTTAAGTCAGTTTTTTTCATATGAGAGTATTCTGAGATTGTATTTCTTTTCGGAAAAGCAGTACTAATGGATCTTTTTTCCGTAACCCCTTATTAAAATTTTTCTCTTAACACTTAATATACCTCTATTTTCGTAGATAAACCTTTTTCAACTAATTACAAGAAATAATAAGGTATGAACGAAAAAAGCTGTTATTGATAAAGATCTCATAAAACCTAAAATGGTCTGTCTCAACCAGAAGTATAATTATTCATCATCAACTAATGATGAATATTGCAAGCAAGATAGGATTAAAGTACAATTTTCAATTTAATATATTAAATAAATGAAGGTGGAGCAACTTATTTGAACCACCAAATCTCAATTCATTTACATTTTTAATATTATTTCAGAGAGGATTTTGTGCGGAGTTCAAGTCCAAAATCATATTGCTGATAATACATGCCATTGAAAAGGATATCTCTTAACTGCATCTTCAAGAATTTTTGTAATGTATTTCACAGCCTCTTCAAAACACAAATCAGGTTTGAGCCTTTCATGATAAATTCTTAAAACGCTCCTTTCTTTTACGCAATACGATACATATATTGGTATTTTTTTCTGCAATGCAAACGAAACTATATTTAAAGGTAATCGCACTTTTTTTCCGAAGAACTTAGTTTCAATGCCTTTACCACCAACAACTCTGTCACAAACAATCCCCAACGATTGACCTTGATTGAGCAAACTTAAGATTTGTCGTTTATTATCATGCAAAATAGTGGTAATATTATGTCGAAGACGGTTTTTGATAAAAAAATCTGATAAGTAATCCGGGCTAAGCCTTTCTGCTACAACATTAAAGTTTTCTCCCAAACTTTGATACAGAGCTGGACCAAACATTTCGAAATTTCCAATATGGAATGTGAGACCTAAAAAACCCCGCTGCTTTGGTGGAAATTCTGAATTTTCTAAAATTTTTTCTTTTCTCATCCATAATTTTTTAACATCAAAGAATTCAGCCCAGTATCTGCCATATTCTATAAATACTTTTCGAACCTCTCCAAATGTTGGTTTGCGACCAAAGACTAATTGAAGATTTTTAGTAACTGCTATTCTCTTTTGTATACAAAACACAAACACTATGGAAGATACAAAATCCAGGAATATATAACGGCAATTTAAAGGGAAAATTGACAGCATCCTTAGCAAATGCAAAGACAAAAGTTTAATTATTCCCGAGAAAAATTCAAGTATTTTATTAAGCAATTAATTTCAATCCCTGATTTTTAAATGTAATTTGCTGATAAACTTTATCTATATCATAGATAATTCTATTCCAGCTATACTTTTCAGCATCTATCAAGCTCCTCTGAGATAAGCATTTTCTTTTCTGATCAGATTCTAAAAGTTGACCTATAGCTTCAGCAATCTGATAAGGCTGTTCAGGGTCAACTAAAATGCCATTCTCATTATTAGTTATTACTTTTCTATATCCCTCGTTATTTCCTGCCACAATAGGTAGCCCAGCAGCCATTGCCTCAATTAAGACTATACCAAAGCTTTCACCATACGTTGCAGGAGAGCAAAAAATATGAGCAGTTTTATAGTATCTTGGCAAATCATCAAAAGAGATATCGCCAACGAAAAAAACTTTGTCAACAGCTCCTTTGGGAATTCTGCTCTTATAATAATTAGTCAATATACCATTACCTACAACAATCAATCTAAACGAGCTATCAGTGAAATTACTAATAAGTGGAATGCTTTTTAATAAATTGGTTAAACCTTTCCGAGGTTCCAACCTGCCCACAAATAAAATATTGAATACACCATCATCAAACCGAGCGATCTTCTGCTTTTCTTCAGAAAATCTTTTTAAATCAACCCCATTGGGAATCACAGCAAAATCACCAGGCAACACAGGATGAATAAAATCCCGGGATGCCTGCGAGACAGCAATTCTGTAATTAAATTCATTTTGAAATTTTTTAAAAAAAAATTTAAATCGATTTATAATAAACCGCTCACTTCCACCTCCACAAGCATGAAAAGTCCCCACAACGCGCGGACTATCAAGTCCATGAATTCTCTTAGACCTTATTCTATCCAGGAAGGTAAGCCCAAGCAAGCAGAGAAGAGGTTGATGCAAATGAACTATATCGAACTTTTCACGACAGAGTATTTCGTCAACGACTTTCTTTCTTTTTGGTATTATTGGGATTTTCACGACCGAACCATTTAAAATAAGAGGAATCGGTTTCCCTATAGTAATAAGGTCGGACTTCTCCTCGACCATATTATCTCCATTGAACGGAGTAATGATTTTTACCTGGTGCCCCAGATATTTCAATCCTTTATATAAATAATAAACATGTTCGGTAATACCTCCAAACCAGGGATAAAAATAGGGTGAGACGATTCCGATTTTCATATATAACCACCCTTGAACACAGTATTAATTCATCTACATAAACTCATATTAAAAAAACAATCAAATAACAGCCCTCTTTTTATATAAGATTTCTCTGATTAAAATTGTACTTCCGCCAATAATAACGGGTATCCCTTGAATAACCTGAAAGATGATAGAAAAAAGTAACGCCTGAGGTTTTGGTACCGAAAAAAAAGATAAAGCGATTATGCCAAAAAATTGGAAAGTACCTATATTGCCCGGAGCAATAGGAATCGTTAATCCAAGATTGACTATGAATAGAACAACACTTGAGGCGACAAAATCCAATGAGATATTCAAAGCATTTGCAGTAAAATTAACCATCATAATCTGTATAATCCATGATACAATAGATAAAGAAGCTATTTTAATTACTCCTGGTAAGTTATGCATTGCACTTGTTCCCTGTAAGAACAATTCAATGTATCGTCTTATTGAAGAAGCGAAAGATAAGGAGTAGCGGCTTAACACATTCTGAAGAAAAATTCCGATTTTTTCACGTTTTCTAAATGCAATAAAAAGCAGCGAAATACCAAAGATGATTAAAACGCCAAAAATGAGCGTTCTTCTCTGAAAAAGCAAAGGAAAAGAGAACACCAAAGCAACAAATAATATGAGAAGAAGCAGTGTTGATACTTCAAAAACTCTCTGAATAAATACAGCTGAAACGGCAGATATTTTACTTATCTCTTGTCTTCTCCCTAAAAAATACCCCTGTGCAACATCACCTAATTTAAAGGGAAGAAATAGATTGGAAAAGACACCAATTAGATAGCTGGAAATGGCATGAGTGACTGGGATTTTTTTAATCGGATTAACAATCATTTTAAAAACCATTGCTCGCACAAACAGGTTTAGTGTTGTTAGACAAAAAACAATGATCGTTTGTAAAAAGTTCATGTTCTTTAAAATATCAGTAACATCCTTTAAATTAACTCCATGAATACAATAAAAAATTGCTACTATGATACCTGCGAGCCCAATTAGAGTTTTAACAGAAAGTTTCATTTGATTTTGCTTATCCAGAAATCGTCATAATCTGCTTCAGATAGTGACTTTGTATTATCAGCATCTGACATAATTGCAATGGCATCAATGCTTGGAGGATCAGCATTAAATATTTGCTTATAATCATCTGCAATATTAACCATCTCCTCAACCCACTGCCCTAGCAAACCAGGTCCACTACCCGATCTCAATACGACAATTTTTACTCTGGAATTAAAGGGGCTTTCAGTTATTTCTCCTTTATGCAATGATGAGCTCCAGACATATTTGATTATCCGATTTAGCCTTATCTTGCCATGAAATATTACGTATACCCCCGCAGCACTATCGGAGCGCTTGCGAATACTTTCAACTGCTCCAATCGGTATCGCATGAACTCGCCACCTCCAACTGAGAATTGGATATTCTGATGGGTTAAAATTGCTTTGAATAGCAATGGAAGTATTACTACCCTCTGACCGAATCTTTACAAACCGGTTCCCGTTTTCATTCCCTATTGAAAACATATTCACTCGATTTTGAGATGAGTACCAACCACAAGGAACACATTTGTTTTCAGATACACATGTAGAAAATGTATCAATCACTCTTCTTAACTGTATTTCACCATTTACCCATGAAAACAAGCCCAACACCACCAACACAATAAGTATTCTTTTACCCATTGAATCGCCTCAGATTTAACAATTTAATTAACTTACTAAATGAAAGGGAGCGCAAAAAATATGCCACTAAATGTGCATCCGTCGCACTCTATCTAAGGTAGGTATATTGAGTTCAAGCAATTCTTTTAAAGAGTCAATCTTTAAAAAAACAATGTGGATTTCTGCCACCAATAGAAGCTCTACAAGCTCCCAAAAAACTGCAACTTCATTAGAGCGGTTATCACCAGGCTATTTAAATTCTATTGGACAATTTGAGATTATTACTATCAAAATTTATAATGTTAGCACTTCATTCATTGCACCTGTCCTGTATCCATCAAGATCCAGTGTTACAAAAGTAAATCCAGCATCTTTACAGATCTTGGCAAGCTCCTGTCTTCGCGACCAGGCCGTATCCATCTCTTCCTTTCCCACTTCTATTCTCGCCACATTTTCATGACTTCGTACTCTAAATTGCCTAAACCCCATTTTGTATAACACCTCTTCTGCTTTTCCAACCCTGCTCAGTTTTTCTTTCGTAATCTCTTCTCCATATGGAAAGCGTGATGCTAAACAGGCAAAAGTTGCTTTTGATGCTGTTGATAAGCCATACAGCTGTGAATATTTCCTTATATCTTCTTTGGTCATTCCTGCTTCACACAGCGGCGAAACGACTCCAAGCTCTGTTAAAGCTTTGCGCCCTGGGCGATAATCACCTAAATCATCAATATTACTTCCATCAAATACCGCGTCGTACTTTTCCTCATTGGCGATCTGCTTGATTTTTGAAAACAATTCTTTTTTGCAATAATAACATCGATCCGGCGGATTTTTTGTAAATCCGGGAATATTTAATTCTTCTGAATCAATAATCTTGTGTGATAATCCCATGCCTTTTGAAAGTTCAATTGACCCATTAAGTTCTCGTTCTGGATAAGTGCTGGATGTTGCGGTTACCAAAAGGATTTTATTTAGAACATCCTTTGCAACTCTTGCCAAAAATGTGCTATCTACCCCACCCGAAAAGGCTATCACTGCAGAATCTACAGAGGAGATGATACTTTTTAATTTTTCAAGTTTATCCACTTTGTATTCCTTCCTAATTATATACATGAGAAAGTAATTCGAATATGTATAAAAACTATTTACTATATGAATTTTACCAAAACTAATTATTGCTCTCATCTCCGGTAATAATTCTAATTATGTTTAATGTCAGGAAACTCTTGTGTTGCTTTGCATCACTGTTTGCATTAATGTAATTTGATAGAGTAGACCCAAAAAAACATTACTATTACTTTTTTTTGATCGATTGCCATCACATTCGATCTTTGGAGGATTTTAACTGATGGAAAGGACATATCTTAGCAAAGATGGATATGAAAAGCTTATAAAGGATCTTGAGTATTTAAAAACTACGCGCAGACGTGAGATTGCTAAACAACTTGATTATGCTCGCTCCTTTGGTGACCTAAGAGAAAATGCTGAGTACGAGGCAGCAAAATTAGCTCTATCAATGAATGAAACCCGTATTCATGAATTGGAACAGAAAATTTCAACAGCTGAAATAATCAATATTGATAATATTCAAACTGATAAAATATTTCTTGGTAGTAAGGTCACATTGTGGGATTTAGATTACGAAGAAGAGGTTGATTATGAGATTACAGGAACTGATGAAGCCGATCCTATAAAAGGTAAAATATCAGTGAATTCACCTGTTGCTAAAGCTCTTCTGGGTCATGTAGTTGATGATTTAATAGAAATACAGGTCCCAAGAGGTGTATTAAAATACAAAGTTTTAAAAATCTTCAGATAAGTAGATCTATTACTTTAACACTCATTATCAGCACTACTTAAAAATGTGGCCAGCAAAACAGCTGGCCTTTTTTTTTAACCTAATAATCGCAGTTGGATTTCGAAAAACCAATTTAATTTTATGATAATTCACCCCCCCTTGTAGAGACGTCTCTACAGGGGGCGTATTGCAAAAAAATTAAATTTCAAACAATAGATAGATTTCTTAATGCATTGATTAATTCACAATTTTAAGAGTACTAATTATACTCTTTATTTATATAAAGAATAGAAAGTATATTTAATCTAATGAATTTCTGCTACTTGGCACAGAACTTTTAGCATATTGATTTAAATTCCGTTTCTACAAAGATGGGCCTAAGCACAAATAAGCAATAGGATAAAATATGAACCCAATCGAATTATTTATAGAAAAAATGCGTGAAGAGCACTTGCCGAAAGCAGCTATAGATACTTTCAATTTCTACTATGAAAATTTGAAATCTGGAGATACCGGTTTAATTTCCGAAAATGATATTACCCCCCTCGCATCAAACGAGATTGAGCACCTCTCATCAATTGAACATATACCTCAAAATGATGATCAAGAAATATTAAAAAAGGTTGTCTGCATTAAATTAAATGGAGGTCTGGGTACAACGATGGGACTAGAGGGGCCCAAATCTCTTATTCCTGTAAAAAACGATTTAAATTTTCTTGAAATAACTTGTAAACAAATTAATACTTTCAATAAAACTAATAATGTAACTGTCCCTCTTATTTTAATGAATAGTTTCCGGACAGAAAAAGACTCAATTAGCGCGCTTAAAAAAAATCTTGCTTGTCATACTGATATACCGATCTCCTTCACTCAACATAAATTCCCCAAAATTGTGGTATCATCTCTTTTACCAGCAAATTGCCCGCAAAATCCTGAACTTGAATGGAATCCTCCAGGACATGGCGATTTATATATAGCATTCCAGACCTCAGGTATACTTCCTATATTAATAGAAAGAGGTTTCAGATACGCTTTCATCTCAAACATTGATAATTTAGGTGCCAATCTTGATCCAACAATCCTAAACTATATTGCTAAAAAACAAATCTCCTTTTTGATGGAAGTAACGAATCGAACCTGGATGGATAGAAAAGGCGGACACCTTGCCCGTTTGAAAAATGGACGTTTAGTTTTGCGTGAAGCAGCCCAATGTCCTGATAAAGATATTGATAGTTTTAGAAATATATCCCGTCATCGTTTTTTCAATACAAATAACCTTTGGATTGATCTCGTTGCCCTTAAAGATAAGCTGGAGCACTCCCAAAACTTTCTAAACTTACCAATGATTCGAAATCGTAAAAAACTTAATCCGCTTGATAAAACCTCACCCGATGTCTATCAAGTGGAAAGTGCAATGGGAACTGCTATTTCGGTTTTCGAAAATTCAACTGCATTGGAAGTCCCCCGAAGTAGATTTATACCGGTTAAAAATAGTGAAGATCTGCTTCTATTATGGTCCGATGCATTTATAATCGATGATCAATTCAGAATAATCTCAAATCCGCTAAGAAAACACAAGGATATTACTATCCAACTTGATCCGGAACATTTCTTATTCCTGAACCAAATGAAAAATCATTTTCCTCATGGAGCACCATCCCTGGTTGATTGCAAAACTTTCTCAATAAAAGGAGATTTCTGTTTTGGAAAAGATATCAAAATAATAGATTCTGTTGAACTGACAAATTTGCAAAAATCACAAATGATTATTGCGGATAATTCTATTATCGATAAGAATATTGCATTTTGATTTTTCAAAACCATGGAAATGTATTTGTATTAATTGTATCTTCTTATATTAAAATCCTTTCATCATTGAAGAAGTTTGAAATATGTCTTTTCAATTACGCCAATACCTATATGATGCCTACGAAAGCCACCATACTACGTCTTTTTCCCGAAAATTAAATAAAAACACATCGATTCAGATAGATGATCAGGATGACAACGATCAAATCAACGAATTTTGCAATGTATTCTGTACAGTGCGAAATAATGACTCTTTTTGCATCGAGCTTATCGGCAATTTCCCAATCACTTCAGAAATCGAGGATTTAATCGATATTTATGGAGGAAAAACCGATTTAGTCAACACAAGACTGCTTCTTGAGTTAAATATTGAGCAAATAGATGTTTTAATTGACCTTGCTGATAAAATTCGCAAAACATCATTTCTTGGAACTCAAAGTAATCCAAGCTGGTTAACTATTAGCTCCAGAACAATCAGTTCCCTCTACAGATTCGTTCGCATTGTAAAAGAATTTAAAAACCTGCATAAGAATAACAGTATAAGTAAATTTGCTATTTTACAAAGCGTCCTTAAATCTTTTGTACCCTTCTAAATTGATTACCTCAATTATTTATTAGCAAGACAGATGGAATCGTAAACGTTTCAAATACCTGTTCACTAAAGGGGTTATCTCCTCCAGGAATCTGGAAACGTGAACTGATGTACACTGAATACATGTTTTGAACATTTATTTTCCATTTTGCTATAAATGTATTTTCGTCAAGATTATTGATTTTAGAAACCTGTAATAATTTAAAAAAACACCAGGGGCCATTATAAGAAATCCCGGTTGAAAAGCTATCATTGAGATGAACAGAAAGGACAGCTTTTTGTGATATTGTGCCTGGCCACTTGAGGACACAAGGAGAACTACCCGATTTAAGTATGATCTTTTGTCCAGACACTTCAAGTTGTGCAACATTCTGACTCGAATTATTGGAGCTTATCTTCATCTCAAAAGAACGAGGACTGCCGTCAGAGTTAAAGAACATAGTGCTGATACGAGCAGAATATTTCAGACTACTGTCAAAAGCAGGATTGAACGACAACTCGATCAGCCCCTGGTTAATTTTGTTCCAGCCATTTTTTTCCTTTTTGAAAACCATCACCAATTCCCTATCAAAAAACCCCCAAAAAACTCCTGTTACCGGCCTGAAAAAATCCATAACATCACTGTAAGCTGCATCAATATTACTGTTTTTATCAAATGGATATTTAGATGATAATTTTCTTGAAAAGTAGTTAACAATCTCATTTTGCCATTCAGCATTCAACCTTTTTATTATCAATTTTGATATTGGAGATGCAGTATACCGATACGGATCCAGCACTATTTTCTGAAGCGCTTTTGACAATTCCTCTGGTAAACTTAACAATTCTCTTTGCGTATTCTTAAACCCTTTCATTAATAAATCAGTTTCTTTTCCATCGAATTGCTGAAGCAGCGGAGAATACTCGTTCTGCTTAATTGATAAAAGATTCTCAATAACTTCTGAAACATTCTCTTTATAATTTATATAGCTGCATTTTCCCTCTTTATTGGTACTTACATAGGTTCTTAATTTGTCAAAGAAGTCATTATACTCCTTAAGGTAAACAGATGACTCTGTAGGTAAGATTTTTTTGAGCCCCTTTTCCAGAGCCGTTTTTTTTACCTTTGAAAGATACTTTTCTTTTAGAGGCAAACTTTCTATATTCCCAATATCTTTATTTTTAATGAGAGTATATTGAGATATTTTTTCAAGCAGTAATTGAATTTCACCATTTTCACCAGTTAATTTTATCAATGCTTTTGAAGCATCATCAATATTGGAAAATGGATTCATGTAAATAGAATTAATGAAAGCGACCCATTCTTCTTTACATTTTTTAAAATAGATCTCAATCAATGCATCTTTGATTTTTCCAGAATCATTTCTTTTATTTTTCTTAAAACCGTTTTCATCTCCAACAACCCAGTCATGAGTACAGGTATCGTTTATCGCATCAGGTACAATAATTTTAACATATTTTTCCCAACCATCCTGGGAGTAAAGAGAACTGATTTCTTTATTAGTTTGTAAAATACCATCCTTATCCCGGTTAAGAATATCTTCTAAGGAAATAAGTGAGAACTGATTATTGTATTTATCAATTTTTTCTTTGTACATCTCATTTACATTTATTGCACCTTTCATACGAGTACGAATAATTGATACCAGTTTTTGATTTTCCTGGATTCGTAATGATCGATCTTTATGTAATTCTTTCAGATAAAGTTTTATTGTACCGTTTAAAATTGTTTCGATGTTTTCTGCCAAAACGGGACTGCTTGTTGTAGAGAAAATTGATTGCCTGATTGATTCCAATATCAAGGGATGTAATTGAAGCAGATCCGATAGCTTATTTTCTTGAGGAGCAGCTTCAGACAAAAGGAGGTAACATCTAAGGATCTTATATACATGTTCATACTTTTCACCTACAATCGCGTATTGATTATCAGTTGCCGCAGCAAGCTGATATTCCAGGTATTTCACAGCTGGTTGCATGATAAAGCGCTTGACACGCTTGTAATAATTCAATCTTATAGCACTTTGAATATCATCTTTTCTCTTTTTACTTACCAAATCTAAAAAACGATTATTTTCTATCTTTTTTAAAATTTCTTGCATACGGTTGATTGCATAGTACTGCTCCGTCAGGATAATATCTGATTTAGGTATCTCACTTATTTCTGAATTAACATATTCCAATGTACCTGATGTTAATTTATATATAATAAACAGTACAATTGAGATGGCAAGTAATGTTAAGGCTGAAAGTTTGGCAAAGGCACTTGTGTGATAAAATTTTGCATTTTTCTTTTTTAATCGTACTACCTCAGTATTGATTAATTTATTTATGACAGTAGAAGCTAAGCAACCTTTTGTTCTGGTGGTGATTTGATCACAATTATTTTTAATTATTGGATTTGAATCAGAGTGATTTTCCGGAGTGCTCGTAAAATAGAAGCCGGAGAGCCTGAGTTGCTTTTTATGTAACGTCCGTTCCATGAGATTTAGAATAAATAATGCGATTTTCTGTTGGATTTCAATGAAAGTCACAAGAAAAAGACAAAGGTTACGTTTTTTTAAGACATCAGGTTCTATGCTGATTTTTTCAAACGCTTCATTTTCGATATTCCTACTCAAATTTTTTATTTCTTTACTAAACACCTCTCCTGTTTCTGAATCATTTGAATTATCTATTGTTAAACCAACTATTCCATCAGCACCTTCCTTCAGATGTTCATCAAAAAATGAGGAGAAACCAGGGATTACCTCGCATTTAAGAACAATTAAATATACCGGTACTTGACATTTTAAATCACCTTGTATTTTGTTAATCGCAAACTTCAGTTTCTGAAATGTATTTGCTATATCGGTCTGTTCTACTTTCATGAATAAAGAGACATCGACAACCAGAATCAATCCACTCAAAGTATTTCTTCTCTTAACTATTCTCATTGATTTGGCTAAATCAGACCAGACCCGAATATTGCCGTCCTCTGTTAATAACGGTTCTCCGGTTTCAATCCATATTGATTTTTCGTAATAATGCCAGGCGATTTTTTCACTTGAATTGTTTTCCTGATTTGGGTTGGGAGGAAAAGATATCAATGGTTTCCCTATTGTTTCGTGTACAAATAAGTCTCTTTTTATTTGTGACAGATTACACAAAATAAACCAGGGTTTCTCAAAAATTTCTTTTTTGCTTTTTCCTGACTGAATACCTGTACGAGTAAAATATTTGACCGCATTCTTCGCGTTTTCACAGGTGCATCTATCAATATCAATTTGATTGTGTACCAATTGTGCTTTATTCTTCTTGCTTTTATCTTTTTTAGCTTTAAAAAACATGTTACATTTTCCACAAAAAAAATTATCTACAATTTACAAAAAAAATTTTGTATCAGACTGTTGTAAATGATACTCTACAGAGATTCAGGTTTACTTATCAACGTAAGTCAGGAAAATCAAAAAGACACTTTTTCCACAATGTAATTAAAACGCGCACCGTTCAGAGGATTGTTTGCATCGTCTTGAAATCGTTTGAAACAATCTCTTGTTTTAATCACGAACACAATAACGCCATTTTACATTATTTTGGACAGATATTGGATAAAGCACATTAGTATCTGTTTAAAATAGCTGTATTTTTGTAACACGAAATTTATCGCTCCCCTACAAATGCATTTGGTTATGTATTAGTTACGCCCCCTAAATCCCCTTGCAGGGGGACTTGTAAAAACTCTTTATTATAAATCTGCATTCTCAAAAGTCCTCCTGCGGGGCGACGCGTCGAAATACCCGAAGGGGTGGATACAGGAAGCGCATTTGTTAATTCTAAACAGAAACTAATTAACGAATTATAATTCTGAGCTGATTCATTATTTCATTTTCTTTTACTATAATCAGATATTTAAAAGCAATAATTTCAAAGGTCAGAATCACACTGAAAATTAAGCACAAAAAGAAGAATACTTTCTTTATCTTATCGTTTCTTTTTTCCACTGTGTGATTGTTATTTTCAACATGAATATGAAAATCGATAGTGCCATTTGAACCTGAGAATAGATACCGGAACTTTTTAAAAATCTTTAGTCTCTCTTGACTGTTATAGATTCTAAATTTTCCCTCAAATCCAAGAGATAAACAGAGAACATAAATTTTGAGGATATCTGTATTTAGTTGCGGTGAAGCTAAAAGGTTATCAAGACGCGAATAAAATTCTTCACCAGCAATAATATTGTTGAACAGATCCAGTTGAAGCGGTTTTATTAACCAATAAGATCTGCAATCGCCAGGAATACTCAACACCGTTTCATCGATCAGAGAAACTAAGGCATATACCGCATCATTGACAGCATTATCAGAATATCCTGCTACATTACAATTTCTTTTGAACTGATAGAGAAACTGCAGTATCTGATTACGCAAGCTTATAGGATCGCTTAGCTCTTTTGTCTCCCGCATTTTGTTCACAATTAAAATAAGATCTTTACATAAATCAATGATTTTAGTTCCAGAATAATTCAGAGAGGACGTAGACTTATGAAGATTATCTACCCTATCTTCTTCAGAGATTTCATTCACATTAGTTCTCATTTCCCAATGATCAATTTTTGATAATAATAAGCTCTATTCTCAAATCATCATAATTATTAGGGAAATAGAGCGCAACACTTGCAGATTCTTTTATTCCAGACCATATTGGTTCATCCTGGATAATTGAGAAATACACATATCCTGGCTTTACCATAACTTCATCCGGAGGATTTATCAAATGCATTAATCGCAGCCCAGGCATGGAAGAAGAGATGAGTGCATCAAGATGAGTTTTGGAGCACATTTTTAACCTTTGGATAATCCCTACAACCAGCTCTCTATTATCACCATTAGCTGAAACTCCAAGATAAAATTTTGAATTTAAGAATAATTTAGTATCAATATTTCCAATTTGAAAAACCGCGTTGTTTACTTTATCGACTTGTAATGAAGTACATTTTACATAAAAATCCAGATTGAGAACAAATAGTATCTTTTCATAGAGTTTACTAAATGTATCATATAGATCACAATGATTGTAATTGGAAAAATCATCGTATGATATTTGTGCAGTAAAGGTACTTAAAGAACCGGCAAACATTGTGATTGCGGAAAATAAGTCGAATGGATGGGAAATAGGTACTGCATGATAATAACCAAGCAATGGTATATAGGTATTTAAAGTCTGAAGCAGATGAAAAGCAGTATCATCAAAGCGGGAAAATTGGGCGTACTGACCAGGCAACTCCCTCCGCCCCTGTGAAAGTACTATACTTTTGTTAATAAGCGATTCAAGTAGATTACCCACTGAATTTACCAGGTATTCTGATGCGCCAAACTTGAGCAACGGCGGAATAAAATTCTCAGAATACTTAACCGTACCGTAAGGGGTCCTTTGTAATTGAGCAATCTGCAAAGAAGTATAGTTATCCATAAGCTCGGTACTGAATTGCAAACAGAGATTCAGTTCACCAATTTCTATTTTCTTCTGCTGAACTCCATAAACCTCATCAGTTATGTCAACATTTTGGGATTTAAATCTCGCGAAGGAATTCGTTTCATACCCTGAACCACATACAATAGATTTCTCTTCAAAATTAAAGGGAAGCGATAGATAAACACCAGTGGCACAATTATCTGATACAAACTCTTCACATGAGCGGGCAGGCGGAGGGCTATTATCAGAAGGAAAAGAAAATGGAGTACCATCGGGAAATATTCCCTTGCAGTGTTTAATGATAACCTTATTATGCTCAATCGCTTTAGTATCGAATTCGATCTCAGAAATCCCATAATAATAAGGTTGACAGTGGGATACCATAGTGCTGATCGTATTTAATAAAAATCTCTCTGATTGCTGAAAATGCTGCGGCTGAAGAAAAATTCCATCTTTCCAAATCACTTTATTGCATTTTGTCAAAACGGATCTCCTCTTTTTTCAGTAATTAGTATCTGTTTAAAATAGCTGTATTTTTGTAAGCGATATTTATCGCCCCCTTGTAGAGACATCCGGCCGGACGTCTCTACAGGGGGGCGCATATGTTAATTCTTAAAAGAAACTATTTATTTAATGTCCCAAGTTTTGATAGCAATATGTGTGACACTTAATTCAGAAATAAACTCTTAAACAAGGAACTCTTCGCTTATGAAGAAGTCATGGCTTTTCCAAATTTCTTTTCTATCTATTTTACTATTCTCAAAAATGGTCGTGTGTGATGCTCTTCTGACTGTTAAAACTGAACCAAGCGGCATAGAAATCTGGTTGGAAGATAAATATATCGGCGATTCTCCAATCGTTAATAAAAAACTAAAATCTGGAAAATACACTCTAAGGTTAGTAGATGCGTTTCAACATACATCGATCCAGGAACATATCGATCTTAAGGATGGAGAATCAATCGTTGTAGAAAAGACAATTGATTCTAAATTTGGGAGTTTGAGAATAGTCAGTAATCCAGAAGGAGCGCATGTTTGCATATCAAGCACTCTTGGTAAAACTCCTCTCGTAAATGATTTAATGAATCCGGGAAAATATAGAGTTGAACTGCGACACCCTAATGAAAGATATAAAATCTATTCTGAAGACATAGTAATCAATCCTGGAGACCGGGTAGAACTAAACCGATCGTTGCAAAAAGAAAAAGTACTGACCAAAAAAGGTTTATTAAAAATCGGATTAGGAGCAGGTATTATAGCAGGAATTGTTATCTCAACACTTTACCAGGGGCATTCTAAAGATTACCGATATGAATACCGATCCATGCCCACGGAAGACAATAGAAAAAAATATAAAAATGCAAAAATCTACCGGAACGTTGCGATTAGTGGAAGCATACTTTGTCTGGTTGGTCTGGAAATCGTTTCATTCGTTAGGTAAATAAAGATTCATTGCGGTCACCCTAACTGCCTGATCACTCTCATCTCCTTCGAATTATGTCAAATGCAGACCTCCCGATGGCGTGCGGAGCTACATTTTGCTGTGCAGAGCCTCCTTACGTCGTGCAGACCTGAATTATGGCGTGCAGACCAAAATTTTCGTGTGCAGAGCTAAATTTTGGCCATACAGAATAAAAAAATGGCTTGAAAGTGCATTTTCAGACTGATTTCGGGTCTGTTTGACTGTTTTTTTGCTCTGCACGACGATTTTTTGCTCTGCACGACGATTTTTAGGTCTGCACGACGATTTTTAGGTCTGCACGACGATTTTTAGGTCTGCACGACGATTTTTAGGTCTGCACGACGATTTTTAGGTCTGCACGATGATTTTTGGGTCTGCACGATGATTTTTGGGTCTGCACGATGATTTTTGGGTCTGCACGATGATTTTTGGGTCTGCACGATGATTTTTGGGTCTGCACGATGATTTTTGGGTCTGCACGATGATTTTTGGGTCTGCACGATGATTTTTGGGTCTGCACGATGATTTTTGGGTCTGCACGATGATTTTTGGGTCTGCACGATGATTTTTGGGTCTGCACGATGATTTTTGGGTCTGCATGATGGTTTTTGGGGGTCTGCACGATTTAGAAATCTGATTTTCTAAACCTAATGACTTCATCCCAATTCCTTCCCCGGTGATATGTACTTTTTAATAAGGAACGGTGATATGGATTTAAAGAAAGAGGTCTGCTTGTTTTGTTAATAAAGACCTCTCCCGCATAGGAATGCGACCTCCAGTTATATTGTATTCTTCCAAGGAACCAGTAATATTAATATTCCTTTTTTGGAACACCTATCAGAGAGGTATAATTGTTCTCATTTAATGCGCAATTTCGATTTATTAATCCCCGTCCCTGATCGTCATTATTTTAAAAATCAGATCACTGAGAGAAAAGGAAATTGTAACTATCTTTAACTCAACCGAAATAACCAGTATCATTGTAAAACAATAACACTTCCCTGATCGTTCCTTATTAAAATATCCAAATCACTGGGGGGAAGTCAGCGCTCCTGCGCGAAGAGGTCGTTTGAAGCGCACCCAACAAATCATCAGAATAAGTGGTCATGCGACACAATAGTATTTGTGAAAAAGAGGTCAGCTTGCTTCGTTTCCTAAGACCTCTCCCGCATAAGAATGCGACCTCCCCTACCAGTGAGGTATATTTGTTCTCATTTACAAACGTAAAATCGATTATTTTATTCCCTTCTATGATAGGTGTTCCATATTATTAATACAGATCACTGGAAGGGGATTGGGGAGGAGGTCTTTGCATTACGGAATAACCGAAATTACCAGTATCATTGTAAAACAATAACACTTCCCTGATCGTTCCTTAATAAAAAATCCAGATCACCGTTCTTTATTAAAAAATCCAGATCACGGGGGGAAGTCAGCGCTCCTGCGCGAAGAGGTCGTATGAAGCGCACCCAACAAATCATCAGAATGAGTTCTCATGCGACACAATAGTATTTGTTAAGAAAGAGGTCTGTTTGTTTTGTTAATAAAGACCTCACCCGCATAAGAATGCGACCTCCAGTTATATTGTATTTTTCCAAGGAACCAGTAATATTAATATTCCTTTTTTGGAACACCTATCAGAGAGGTATATTTGTTCTCATTTATGCACGTAAAATCGATTGTTTTATTCTCTTCTATGATCTTTCCTTATTAAAATATCCAGATCACCGTTCCTTAAAAAAAAATCCAGTTCACTGGGGGGGGGAAAGTCAGCGCTCCTGCGCGATAAAGCGCACCAATAAATCTCCAAATACAATCCTCATGGTCCGACTCGATAGTGCTTCGAAGCGAAATACAAATTCTGGGCTAATTTATAAACTATAATAGCTCCATTATAGTACCATACGCCAACTGACTTACAGTAATTACAAACAACGCATCATGTTTTACTCTTGTTTACATCTTTAGTGATCCAATCTCATATAACGCACACGTAAAACGGGATTATCACGATTTCTATTTACAAATTTTCATGCGACAGATATATTAATTATTAACTGAACAATTACAACTTTTCAGGGCTTCTTCCCATGTCAGTTGCCATAAAGACATATCCGGACGAAAAGCAGAAGCTTTACCTTTCGTTTTCCTATGCTAGTTGTGCTATCAATGGGATTAAGCAGATATCCAAAGCAGGTTCCGGGTTAACTGAGGTCTCGCGTGTGGAAAACATCGGGAAAATACCGGATTTCTACTCGATTCAAGAGGTAGAGGAAAAGACAAACGCGATCATCTGGATCGGTTCTGGCAAAAGGCAGAAAGACCGGCCGGAGGTGTTCAGCCAATCTTTGCAGAAACTAATGAAAAGGTATATTGCTTTTGCGAAAAATGATATAGGATTTGGATTATGTGGATTGTTTTCGAATCTGGAGGATTTGAACATAGCTTATCACCCGGAATGGTTCTGAAATGTCAAATATCAAATTTGAATATTTTCCATAGTACTTTATTTCCATCTACTATGATTGAACCTGCAATTTCTGTTTCATTTGAGACAGAAATTCTCAAAAGGAGTGGCAGCACTATTAATTGTTAATTATTTTACTAAAAGGATTAAGTTAAAAATTTAGATTATAAGAAACAACCAGATGTTCCAATGATGCAATAAAGACGTCTTTTGCTGGGCATTTTTATTTCAATGTCGGCATAAGCCGGCATTGAAGCCGTTGGCGTCAATGCTACCCGTTTGAAAGACAAAAAGAGTAGTAGCGCGTGAAGAAAGAATGGAAGCAAACATGAAGGAATCATTTTTAATAAAACATTAAACATGGTGGTGGTTTTTTATGATATTTATTAAAACATTATTGACCGGATTGTCAGGAGTTTCGCTCTGCATTGCTAATATCAGCGGGATAGTAACGGATACTGGCACAACTCCGATTGCCGGCGCTGTCGTGCAGCTTGAAGAGGGCGGACAGACGGCAACCACAGGGGCAGACGGGAGTTTTACGCTTGTCGCAGGAAGTACAGGCATTCTTTCCAGTAATGGTAACCTGCCGCAAAACGGTCTGTCTGGGTTCATAACCGGAAATCTTATAAACCTGTATATTGCGGAACGGGCTGTCGTAGAGGTTGCAACGTTTGACCTTCGCGGAAAAATGCTTTCGACAGTGCGCAAAAGTATGGATGAAGGAAGCCATTCTATATCGCTTCCTTATCAGGGAACTGGAATTTATTTGTACAAGGTGAAATCGGGAAATAGTGAATTAGTACTTAAAAGCAATTCGATTGCTGGCACACCATCTGGAAGGGTATTGTCGACACAAGGGTTATCGCCAAAATCATTTCCAAAACAGGCAAAATTCATGGCAACAACAAGTGATGTGATTACGTCAACCAAAGAAGGGTATTTAAATTACCATTGTGTTATCAGGAATTCTGATACCAGTGGAATAGTTATCAAAATGATAGAGAATGCGGGCGATATTACTGATGCGGATGGAAATGTATATCAATCGGTGCGAATAGGGAATCAAGTATGGACAGTAGAGAATTTACGGGTGACGAAATATAACGATAGTACACCAATACTGAATGTAACGGATAGTGCTGCATGGAATACTATTTCCGTAAACCAACTTGAAACTCCTGCATATGCTTATTACGATTATAATACCAATGCTGACAGCATAAAGAAATTCGGGGCTCTATACAACTGGTATGTGGTGAGTCCGACAAATCCCAGGAAGATAGCTCCTGCCGGTTGGCATGTACCGACTAATGCAGAGTGGGATGCGTTGCAGAACTACCTGATCGCTAAAGGCTACAATTGGGATGGAACAACTACAGGTAACAAGATTGGAAAATCATTGGCGGCAAGAACTGGTTGGGAACCAGGTGGTCGTGGAGCTATTGGCTCTGACCTGACAAAGAACAACCGTAGTGGTTTTGCGGCTCTTCCAGGTGGTGTTCTTCGTTTTGATGGTATTTTCGTCAACAAGGGTACCCACGGATTTTGGTGGAGCGCTACGAATGACGCTGCTTCAAATGCATGGTTCCGTATACTTGAATGCCGCGGAGGCAATCTCGTCGACAAAATGAGCTGCCCTAAGAGCTATGGGTTTTCAGTCAGGTTGGTCAGGGATTGACTATTTGTCTATCTGGTGGTGAAATTACTTTTGTATTGCAGTTATTAGATTACTGGTTTTTAGAACATGTAAGGGGAAACAGAAATAAAAGACAGAATATTTCGGAGGATAAAGACGCGCCACTAAGAGAAGACAAACGGGTAGCACAACCGCCAACAGGCCAAGGCCACAATGCAACGGTAAAGCTCCATGTATACGCATTACTGTTGCGCTGCGGCCGTTGGCGCAACCCGTTGGACAAAATATTCCGCTGCATAAAAGGCAGAAGAAAGAAATTATACCGCGCGCGAAAACAATATAATCCAGCAGGATAACTTTTGGAGAATAAAAAATGAAATTATCAATAATTATACCGGCTCATAATGAAGAAAAATTTATTACAAATTGTCTGAATTCTATAGTTACAGCTTCTAACGAAATTAATGAAAATATTGAAATTGTTGTCGTATTGAATAGATGTACCGATAAAACCGAAGAAATTGCCAAATCTTTCGGAGCTGTTATTGTTGTAGAAAATGATAAAAACCTTTCGAAGATAAGAAATGCGGGAGTTAGCGCGTCCAGTGGCGATGTTATTATAACTATAGATGCTGATAGCTGGATGTCGATAAATTTATTAAAAGACATTAAAAATAATGTTGCCAAAAGCAAGTACATAGGAGGTGCTGTACAAATTAGACCAGAACGTTTTTCAATAGGTATTTTGTTAACATGCTTATTTATAATAATTCCAATCATGTTAAAAAACAAGGTATCATTGGGTGTATTTTGGTGTCATAAAAAAGCATTTCAAGCTATCAATGGCTTTGATGAAAATTTATTAACTGCTGAAGATGTTGATTTTGCTGTTCGATTAAAAAAATATGGAAAACATAATGGAATGGCATTTAAAACAATCAATTCTTCTTTTGTCACTACATCATGCAGGAAATGGGATTTATTTGGTGATTGGTATATGTTAAAAAATCTAAAAGTTCTTACTTATGTTTTTAATGGAAGAAATCGAGAAATTGCTGACAGATGGTGGTATGATATTAAAAGATAAGAATGCTTTACAATATTATAGAAAAAATGCGCGCGGTAAAAACAATAAAAGCAGCGGAATACATCGGCCAAAGCTCAACTATGCCAGCCTCAAAGCAGGCCAGCATAGATTGAGCAAGACGTTGACAATAAACCGGTCAAGACTACAAAATTCTTAGAATATTTGTGGAGCTAATTAGACATTAAGGATGCACAATTGAGTAAAATTAAACTTCTTTTAGAAAACAATATAATAGTTACATTATTATTAGTTTGTATTTATTGTCAACCTATGAATACCACTGAAGTTGTAATTAAGGATCATAATTTTGATTATGCACCACTTCAGATAGGTAATCAATGGACTTACATTGATAGCAGTTATTATTATAATGGTCGTACTGGTGGTACAATTGGAAATTTTCAATATAATTACTCAAATAGACATGTGATTGACACAATACTCATTATGGTTGACAATATCATTAATGTTGGAGAAGATAAACTATTTATTTTAATACTAAAACAAGTTTCATTTGACTCTGCAGTTTACACAAGAACTAACTATGATACGTTAATTCTATCAAAGGCAACGATAATTAATATTGATACGCTAAGGATATCTGGAGATTCTATTAAGGGGTTATATCCATATTTCAATTTAATTAACTATCCGGATAGCTGTAAAACAATCGTTAAATATAAAAATTCTAATTTAAAGATCGTTAATTGGAATAATTCATATTATTTGGAAACATATGGTTTGATCAAAAATTATAGTAAATATCATGGAAATGGTCATGGTTATACAAAAAATATTAGATTACTAAAATACAATGATGAATTAATCGATAATTCTTTCATTTTACTAAATACTGAATAAAAATTGATTAAAAAGGCTTTTTTAAAAGAGAATTGATAGAAAAAAGAACCGTTTTACATCCAACAACAAGGCTATACCGGCTCGGGCTCAAAGCAGCCCTTCGAACCAAATTGCCGCTGGGAACTGGTGGTAGATTAAAATATTGATAGGCGGCAACTTCGGTATTGCCGCCCGTTGTTTTCAATAGCCAGCCAATTATATGTTTTAAGTTTAACTTTTAACAGCATATAATAAACGACAGATCGCTGATACCGAAGCGATGCTTTGGAGTAATGTGCACCGCCGCAACGCCTCGTTTTTTACCATATGGAAACCCATAATCAGTTAATCTCATTATTGCATTGTTATCGCTTTGACTTGAACGACAACCTTATCGAGCGACATTTTAATCAAATATACTCCCGTGTGTATTCTAAAATCGCTCAATGGGAGCACCAGATGTGAAGAAGGTGTCTGCCCCGAAAACAATGTCGTTATGAATTTGCCGGAAAGATCATACACGCCGACAGTCAAATTTTGTTGCGGAACTGGTTGTGAAAAATCAAGCCGCAACGACTTAATTCCTTCGTTAACGAACGAAATTTCGAACCTGTCCGGTTTGGCCGGATTTTCAGACGATTTATGGCCTATAATCCCAGTTCCATTCGGCATGAACTTCCACCAGTTGAACTTGAAAAGATCGCCGCTGCCGCCCACGAACTTCATGAACAGGTCGTGCTTGCCGCTGCCCCCGCTCACCTGACAAGTCTTGGTGGTCCAGGAAGACGCACCCGAGACGTCGCAGGTCCCGAGCAACGTCCCGGTCTGACTGTCGAGGTGAAGCTCGATCTTGGCGTTGCTCGCCGACGAAGACACCCGTGCCTCGAACGAGGTAACACCGCCCTGGAAATCGACGTCCTTGACCTTGATGTAGTCGCCATTGCTGATGGACGAGACGTTCATGCCGGCCCCGGTGTCGGTGCACACCTCGGTCTTAAGCCCGGATGAAAAGGCGATAGTCTCGGCCTCGACCCGCTGGAAGGGATCCAGGGTGGCAACGGCAGCCGGCCCATTCGTGGTCATGGTGAGTTTGGGAATGCTGCCATCGGCCCCGTAGGTGAACTCTTCCACGCACACCGAGCGTTTGAAGCTTCCCCCGCCCGGCAATGCGCCGTTGTGATAGAAGCAATACGAGTGACCCTTGTAGTCGACGACGCCAGGGTGATTGGTGGCAATCGAGGGGTTGCCGAAAATGTCGCCCTTAAAAGTCCAGGGACCGGTCGGGGCATTGCTGGTCGCATAGCTGATTTTTTCGCCGCTTCCGGCATAAACAAGGTAGTAGAGTGACCCCCGCTTGTAGAACCACGGCCCCTCGGTGAATCCTTGCATCGGTATGTTGGATGTAACGCTCCCCGTAGTGCTGATCATGTCGGAGTTCAATTTCACCATGCGGAGATTGCCATTGCCCCAGAACAGGTAGGCCTGCCCGTCATCGTCAATGAACACCGTCGGGTCGATGGCCATGCTTCCGCTTCGGACCAGCATCTTGCCGATCGGATCCTTGAACGGGCCTATCGGATTGTCCGCGACGCACACTCCGATTTTCGCGCCGGTGTTGTTGTTCAGCGGACAGTACAGATAGAATTTTCCGTTTCTGGCGACAGCCTGCGGAGCCCAGGCATTGTCGGTGAACCAGCTGAATGTCTTCCCACCGGCGAGAGTACCGTGGTCGGTCCAATTCACCATGTCCACGGTGGAGAAGAGCTTCCAGTCGTTCATGGTGTAGAAGTTGTTCTTCGTGACATCCTCGTCGTGGGACGTGTAGAGGTATAACGTGTCCTTGTACACCATGGGGGCGGGGTCGGCCGTGTACCAGGTTTGCACAATCGGATTGTCGGCTAAGACGGTTACGGCGCAGAAAAGAAGCGCCGGGAGCAGAAGAAAATGTTTTTTCACCATAATCACATCCTTTATCACGAGGTATTCGTGGTTGTAAATTGATTGAAAAATCAGTGCTCTATTACTAATGGAATGCCCGTTGTATCGAATCAGAACCATGCAGGTTCTTTCCATTGGTTCAAAGAACCGGCGCGGTTGCCGCTTCGTACCGCGAGCTGTCCGTTATTCCGGTATACTTCAACTGCAAATGTTACACGTTCACCCGGTCGCCTGACAATTTTTTTCCCTTTTTCCAGCTTTACCCCTGAAGGTACTTCGAAGCGTCGCCACCGTTGAAAATCTTTCGGACTTCAAGGTAAATATAGCACTTTTAGCGAAATTTTGCTGATAGTTGATAGGCAATTTGATCTTTTTTACTTAAAATTTCATTATAGTACCTGCATTGGCCAGGTATAACAATTCTGATAAGTTTTTGGGGAAATTGGTAGCCTATTTTTAGAATGTCAGTATCAAATTTGCTTAAAAATTGAAACTATTAGCCAGTTAAGACAATAAGAATCCCATGGCTATTGCGGCTCAGCATTTATTTGAGGTCGAGGTCTGTACATTGCTGTGTAGCCAAGGGATATTCCACGGAATTGGAGTCAAAACTTAATGAAATAAAAAAGAAAACAAAAAATCGCGCGCTGAATGTAAGTGTTATATGAAAAAAAATGGGCTGGCTGACTGCGGACAGACAACATCAAACAGCCAAAATGCCTGCCACAGGCGCAACACAGGCACTTCGGCTGTTTAACCGCCCGTTGTTAAAACGATGTTTTCCCTTTCCCGCTATCAGCCCCAATTGCACGGGAATATCCTACTGTTTTCCATCCTGCTTAAATTTTATTGTTCCCTTCGGCGTTCTATAAAAGCTAAAACCAGCAGACAGGTACAATGAATGCATTATGTTCCGTTCATACGAAATATACCAATGTAATAAATCGCTATTTTCAGATTCGAACCCTTTTGTTGATATGTAGAAGTCTGCTAAAAAGCAGTTCTTTTTTATCATTTCCTGAGCACTTGTAAGAAAGGCGACAAAGAAGAGAAGTAGGAACATTTTGGATAAAGACATGATAAATTTCATCCTCAATCATGTTAAAATAATTTATATAAAATTTAATCATTGTCGCAGTAATAATTATAAATTATTATCCTACTATACGTCTCGCAAGTACAGCAGGTAGTCTTTTACTTGGCGATAATAATAACGGTGACTTGTAAACAGAATAGGGATTATATGAGAGTAAAAACAATAATTACAAAAAGAATTAATTTACTATTACTTGTCACTATGTTTGTAATACCTATACAATCGCAAAATCGTACAATCGGTGACTCAATTATGATTGTGAAAAATCAAACTATTGATGGTCATTGTGTTCGATATGATACTTTCTCACTCCAGTCAGTCAATGATTCAAAAATAATAAATCGAACTTGGTATCTTGATCAATTTTATAGTTCGCTTAATGATTCAATTTCACTTTTGTTTCGATATGGCTTAGAAAAAGCATATTTAAAATTTGGTCAAAATTGGTCCATTGGTGCTTATGATGGATGTTATGGGTTTGGTGGTTTGTATAGAATATCGAAAGATAAAAGAATTGTAATCAAAACTGCAGGATCAAAATCGATTTACTGTAAAAAGGATACACTAAACATTTATTACCAAAAATTTTGGAGATCTTTTGTTCCTCTTCTGCATGAATCAAAATATAAAATTTTTGGTGACAGTCTAATCTTATTTCACCATACCGGCTATATGCTATTTCTTGACAGTAATGTTGCAACTGTTGAATACTTGAAAACGAAAAAATGGCCAGAAAAAAAAGATATAAACATAAATGTCGATCAACTATTAAAAGAATTAATAAAAGAATGAAAATAAGAGGCGCGGTAGAGAAAAAAACGGGGTTGATTGATATCCCGTAATAAAAAATGTTTAAATTACTTTTTCCAATTCTTTTTTAGACTTAGTATCTATATCATCTACCGAATCAATAATGTAAAGGTTCCCAACATTGTCCCTGATAAAAAGCCCGCCATCGCCATATTCGCGAATACTCACGAATGGGTTTTTTACAATAAATGAACATTTTCCCTTGTCGGTTATTACCTCAAAATATCTGTTTCCAAGATGAACCATAGTTTTACAAATTTCTTTAATATGGAAAATCAGATAATTGTTTTCTAACTCTTCTTCGGCGATTTTTCTGGAATCAGAATCTAAAGAATTAAGATTCTCAATTATCTGGAATTCGTTATCTTCACCGATAAGAGTAATTTCTTTTCCAAAACCGCTTATTGGCCTAAGCCATGCAATTGTAACAGCACAGGGCTGAATTTCCTTTATATCCTTTTGTATATTTTTATTCGTTAAATTTGCAAACAATCTTCCGTTTTTTCTTTCCAATTTTATCATCTCAATCACTCCAGATTACTGATTGTAATACATTCATTTGAGAATAAGACCTGACCATTTCCGCATAGCTTCCCTGAGCAGCAATCAATTCATCATGAGAACCGGATTCGATTATTTTACCATCTGATAATACTATCAATCGATCCGCATTCCTCAGAGTGGATAACCGATGGGCAATCGCAATGGTTGTTCTGCCTTTTATTAGCCGGGTGATTGCATTCTGAATATGCTCTTCTGTCGATGTGTCAACCGATGAGGTAGCTTCATCGAGAATTAAAACAGGTGGATTATGGAGAATTGCTCTCGCGATTGCGATCCTCTGTTTTTCTCCCCCGGAAAGACGGATACCGCTCTCCCCTATCAATGTGTCGTATCCATCAGGTTTCCTAATGATAAATTCATGTGCATATGCGATTTTTGCAGCTTCAATGATTTCCTTAAACGACGCGTTTTCCATTCCATAAGCTATGTTTTCAGCAATCGAGGCATTGAATAAAAATGGCTCCTGCATCACAATTCCCATATTATTACGAAGCTGAGCCAACTTTACTTTTTGCAAAGGAACACCATCTATAGTAATTATGCCTGAATCCGGATTATAAAACCTGCTTAAAAGGTTTATCATCGTACTTTTTCCAGAACCCGATTTCCCTACCAATCCGATAACCTCACCGGGCTTTATTGTAAAAGAGATTCCTTTAATGATCTCTTTTCCCTGCTCATAACTGAAATGTACATTTTTAAATTCGATCTCACCTTTTATCTTATCTATACAAATAGCGTCAGCATCATTTTCAGTCTCTGTAGCAGTATCCAGGACTTCGAAAATTCTCTCAGCACCTGAGAATGCATGTGTCATCCAGTTCAGAATTACTGAATACCACTGGAGCGGTCCGTAAAATAACCAGATATATCCCACAAAAGCCAGCAAATCACCAAGTGTAAGGGAGGGGTTTTGTTTTGTAATAGCTTTGACTGCGATAAACCATACACACGCAACACCCAGAGACATAACCCAATACATTACTTCGTTAAATCCGCCGAATATCCGTTGTGTCTGAACTTGAGTCATCGATAATTGCTTATTTACATTATTAAACATGCTAATTCTCTGTTGTTCTTTGGCGCATGCCTTAACAACCCGTAAACCCTGCAATGATTCATTTAAGACAGAATGTAGATGACCGATAATAGTCCCCTGCCTGAGAAATAACGGGTGTAATCTGGTCCAGAACCAGCTTGATCCTATTACCAAAATCGGAACAGGAACGAACACAAATAGTGCCAGACTCCAGCTGATTTTCATAAGAATCGCAGCGACAATGAAGAATGAAATCGTATTTATAAGAAGAAAGGGCATTCCCTCGACAAGAAACTGCTGCAATTCACCGGTATCATGCATTACTCTGCCGATCATCTCTCCAGGTTCTCTTCTTGTAAAATACTTCATTCTTATATACTGTAAAGTCGAATGCAGTTTACTTCTCAAGTCTCCGACAATCTGCGCACTGATCCAGGATGTAAGGTGAAGATTGAGTAATCTGGCAATCATATAAAAGATTCCCGTTCCGATCATTGCACCGATATAGTACCATAGCAATTCCTGTTTTCCTTTTCCAATCACATCATCAACGATTCTCTTTGTTAAATAAGGAGGCAGGACCTGACATAGTACCCCAATCGCAGTGACCAGCATGAGAAAGAAAACCCGCATTTTATATGGTTTTGCAAGTTCAAGTATTCTCATTAAGATCTGCATTTTTGGTACACACCGCGGGCATGCCGATTCCCGGTCCGGCAAAGGAGAATTACACTTGCTGCAAATGGAGATCTGGCTCTTTGTCGGGTTGACAATTCCGCCATTTTTCAGATAATAATTAATGGAGTCAACGGTATCAATAAATAGAGGGACATAATGATTGGAATAGTACATTACATGATGATACGTATCTTCTTCTAGTACACTCACTCTCCCGCCACCTGATAATTCGTCGGTTTTTATCTCAGCTATTTTTTCAAGCGGTATTTTTTTATAAATTTTATTATTACTAATGCACAAAAGTTCATCATTAGTAACGATAAGAAATGATTCACCACATTTTCGGTCAATAGTGAGATCGCTTTTTTGGGTAAATAGAACCTTATCGGTTTTTTTTCCCATTATTTTTTTAATTGTATCCGGGATATAGGGTTTACTCATGTACAATCCTGTAAATTATGAGACGAGAATAAAAATTGATTTCTGATTTTATAAAAAAGGTAAGTTCCTTTATGTTAAGTATCAGAAAAATACGGAGGAACTCGAAAAAAATTGATGAATATATGGAGTTTTTGAGATTCATGCGCGCCCCCTAAATCCACCCCTTCGGGTACTTCGACGCGTCGCCCCGCAGGGGGACTTCTAAGGATGATAATTTTTGACTTCGTCTCAAATTTGGTGACGCTGCATATTTTCATTAAGCCCCCTATTTATACTAAAGCTATTCATCGCCTTTTGGCTGTAATATAGGGGGACTTCAAAAAAATCAAAGTCTTATAAGTCCCCCTGCGGGGGATTTAGGGGGCGTATTGCAAAAAAATTAAATTTCATCTGCGTTTTTTATGTTTATAAAATGGACAGCATAATATATCTATCATGTAAACCTTATTTTCGGCATATCAAAATTGTAACGGTTTCTAATGATTTAGAGCAGATTTTTACAATGAAAACTTATTTTGAATAGCAGTGGATTGGATTATAAAGAATGAGATGCAACTATAAAAAGTTGCACCTTACATTATCTTTTACTCAAAGGCACAAAGTCTACACGACCGGGGCCAACATAGATCTGACGTGGACGGAAAATCTTCGCATCAGGTGCATCATTGGTTTCTTTCCATTGAGCAATCCAGCCGGGTAGTCTTCCGATTGCAAACATAACCGTAAGCATATTCGTTGGAATACCAATTGCCCGATAAATAATACCTGTATAGAAATCGATATTGGGGTATAATTTTCGGTCAACAAAGTAGGAATCATTCAAAGCAATATCTTCCAGTTCAAGAGCGATATCGAGAAGCTCATCCTTTAAGTTGGTTTTTTTCATGAGCATATCGCATAATTTTTTAGCGATTTTTGCTCTCGGATCGTATGTTTTGTAAACAGAATGACCAAATCCATACAAACGATAAGACCTGTCTTTATTTTTTGCTTTTTCAACATACTTTTTCAGATCTCTTCCATCTTTACGTATTGCTTCAAGCATTTCAATTACAGCCTGATTTGCACCACCATGGAGAGAACCCCAGAGTGCATTGATTCCCGCAGAGATCGCTGCATACAGATTGCCACGTGCACTTGCAACAAGTCTGACTGCGGTAGTTGAACAGTTTTGTTCATGATCAGCATGAAGAATAAGTAGTTTATTTAAAATGTCAACAATAAATGGATCAATTTCAAATTTTCTTACAGGAGAAGAGAACATCATATTAAGAAAATTGGCACAATATGACAGATCGTATCGGGGATAAACAAAAGGCAAACCTCGGGATTTTTTATAGGAATAAGCTGCGATTGTCCTTACTTTCGAAATCAGTCGTGCTGCAGTAATATCAAAATTCGGATCACCATCCATTATGTGTGGATAAAAAGTAAAAAGTGAAGTTACCATTGCAGACAAAATTGACATTGGATGAGCTCCGGGAGGAAACCCAGTGAAAAAGTGGTTCATATCTTCATGAATCATTGAATGTTCATTGAGATATTCACTGAATTCGTGGATTCCTTTAAATTAGGTAATTTTCCATGAACCAGAAGATACGCTACTTCAACGAAAGTGCAATTATCAGCAAGATCAGCTATATCATATCCTCTGTACCGTAGGATTCCCTTTTCACCGTCAACAAAAGTTATAGCACTTTTACAAACCGCTGTATTTGCGAGTCCCTGATCATAGCTAACAAGTCCTGTATGTTTTTTCAGGGTTGTTGCATCGAAACCATGATGTCCTTCAGTACCAAAAAGGACTGGAAAATCAATTTTTCCTTTAGAAGCACTCTCAATAATAACTTTTCCGCTTCTGTAGCCTCATTGTTATCATTTTCTCTTACAATTTCTGTAGACATATAAAAACTTCTCCGAATTTATTGAAAACTTATGCGACATTTTAATCAAATCAGGCCGTAAGTTTACATAAGACAATCACGGCATAAAAAAAGCCAGTAGAATTCACAAAACATAAACTCTACTGGCCATAAACCGGCTTTAATCCAGCTTACTTCCAAATTATAAAATAATGAAATTTCAATTTCATAATCAATCATTATTTCAAATAATATATTCTGTTTTTCAGTGCGGAATAATACATTGAAAATCAATTAATTACATTAGATAGAATCCGTTCTTTTGTAATTACATGTAAATCAAGCACTGCAAAATACAAAAGTAAAGTTTAGCTAATCACCAGGAGAACAGTAACTTCTTATATTATCTGTCTTTTTAACTACAGAAAAAGATGTCATGGATAATGTATAAACATCATGCGCCCCCCTAAATCTCATTGTAAATACGTCCGGCCGGACGTATCTACAATGGGATTCAGGGGGATAAATTTCGTGTTCCAAAAATACGGCTACTTTTAACAGATACTAAATAAATTTAGACACTCTCTCTTCGTAATATTACAGAGTGCATACATTCGGATTCACCCTTCATGATCGGTGAGAAATGCGAATCGGATATGCTTGTGTAAATACTTCTCTTGATTGCAGTTCAAGCAGAACATTTCGATTAAAATCATATTCTGATGATCGATTACAAGCCACGATCGATGAAAACCTTAGCTGTCTGGAAAGAATCCTTAATTATAATATCAGTCACAATTTATTATTCTTCAGAATCAGTTCAGAGATAATTCCTTTCGCATCACACCCTGTATGTAAACTAAACTGGCAAAAGATATATAAAGCACGACTAAAAGAGATTGGTAGTATTATCAGAGATAATAATCTTCGCATATCGATGCACCCGGATCAATTTACATTAATCAATGCATTGAATTCTGAAATAATTAAGCGTAGTAAACGTGAACTGTTATATCATACAGAATTTCTTGATCTGCTTGGTCTTGACAAGTCAGCGAAAGTTCAAATTCATGTTGGTGGTGCATATGGAAATAAAGAGGAAAGCATAAAGAGGTTTATTGAAAATTATGCTTCTTTAGAAGAAAAAATCAAAGCAAGATTAACTATTGAAAATGACGACCGGCTTTTTACAGTCGATAATTGTTTACAAATACACCGCAAAACCGGATTACCGATTCTATTTGACTCATTCCACCATACTATTCTCAATAACGGCGAATCTATCCACGATGCACTAAAAAAATGTTCCCGCACCTGGAAAAAACAAGATGGATTGCCCATGGTTGATTATAGCTCTCAAAATAAAAGCGGCAGACCCGGGAACCATACCCAGCATATTGATCAGCGGGATTTCAAATTATTTCTATCACAAATCAAAGAAGTCGATTGTGATATAATGCTTGAGATCAAAGATAAAGAGAAAAGTGCGCTAAAGGCTATACAGATCTTAAACCAGTTATAATCGATAAACATATCTATATAATGAGTTCTTTTATTATTTTCAATCGCTATCCATAAAAGCTAACATTTCAGATCATGGAGTTTTCATAATGAAGACTGTTTTACTTTTGACTATCTCAAATATTTTTATGACCTTTGCCTGGTATGGGCACCTTAAATTTAAAAGCACACCACTTTGGATTGTAATCATTATCAGCTGGTTAATTGCATTTGTTGAGTATTGTTTTCAAGTTCCAGCAAACCGTATAGGGCATTCGCAATTTAACGCCGCCCAACTAAAGACCATACAGGAAGTCATAACGCTTATCGTCTTTTCCATCTTTTCCGTCTTATATTTACATGAGCAGATACGGTGGAACTACATTGTCGGATTTCTCCTTATTATTGGGGCAGTTTTTTTTATTTTCAAAGCATAATTATTCAATGATTCCATGTTCATCCTTTTCTCCAACAATATTCCTTACACCAACGTCGTAATAACTACTCACATATCTGGTGAACTGAAATTCTTGACCGGATATCTATTAACAAACAGCTCTTATTCTGCAAAACAGACAGTGATGATACCCTCACACTGTCTTGGAGGATTGATATGGAACGCAAAATGATCATTCCAGATGAAACATCTCTGGAATTATACCTCAAAGAGATCAGTAAAAATGAGGCACTTCCAGCTGAAGAGGAAGCTCGGTTAGCAGTGAAGATTCGAGCTGGCGATAAAAAGGCTTTGGAAAAATTGATCAAAGCTAACCTGCGATTTGTTGTCAGTGTCGCGCGTAACTATCAAAACCAAGGTTTGCCTTTAGGAGAACTTATTAGTGAAGGAAATCTTGGCCTCATTCAAGCAGCCAAACGTTTCGATGAAAAACGCAATTTTAAATTCATTTCGTATGCGGTATGGTGGATTCGTCAAGCTATCCTTAGAGCACTGGCGGATCGGTCAAGAATTACTCGTGTTCCCCTCAATAGAATTGGTATAATCCATAAAGTAGGCCGAACACAATGTAAACTGGAACAGCGTTTTAGAAGAGTCCCGACGGCTGAGGAAATCGCACAGGAATTAGGCCTTGCCGAAGAGGAAATAACAGCTATTCAAAAGATCGGCAATCGTTATCTGTCACTTGATACCCCTGTTCAGACGGATGACAGTTCTCAGCTCATCGATTTACTGCATGACGAGAACCAGGAGTTGCCAGATAGTAACCTCATCGAAATATCAATGCAAAACGGAATAAACAAAGTATTAGACACCCTAAATGACAGGGAAAAAACGGTACTTAAGCTGTACTTTGGAGTTGGTGAAGATACAGCTCATACTCTCGATGAGATCGGTAAACGCCTCCACCTCACAAGAGAACGTGTTCGTCAGATTAAAGAAAAAGCTATTTATCGACTGAAAAACTCCTACCGAAACAGATGCCTTAAAATGTTTACCGATTGAAATCTGATATATTTGCTTCTGGTTCTGGAACTAAAGAAAGTTTATCCAGAACCAATTCCATACTATCATTTGATCTGCTTTCAGTTTTTTTCTATAACGAGGTAGAACCATTGTAAACAATCAGGTTTATAGAAGTTTTTAGAGCTTCTTTTAGTTTAGAATTCAACCTTTAGTAATCATATTTTCCCTTTAAGGGGGACATGATGAAAAGAAGTTAGAAGTTGAAGGGCGAAATTTGCAAAAAATGCCTGATTTCATAATTTGCGAGTTTATTTAAGCAATTCAATAATATTATCTTAGATGATTGTATCACAATTTATTTTAGAATTACTTTGAATAGCATTTTACTTTCCAGTAAAATATTCTTACCTATGAAAAGTGGATCAACAAAATGTTAGCTTCCATTGGGAAATTTAAAAAGCTAAAAAAAAGACGCATTATTGTAATCTCTGCAGGAGGTCCTCAGGGCGGTATTCAATGCGTTTATTTTAATGCAAGCGGAACGTGGGAAATTTTATCTCATGCAATGATGCCCTATCCACAAAAAGTCGCACATCTTATTGAAAAAATCTCATTAGGGATCACTGATACCTTAAAACCATCCGATTATGCATGGCTGGATTTCAAAATTTCACAGTTGATGGTAGAGTGTGTAAGGACAACTTTAGCGCAGGTCCATCGGGCAGCAAGTACTCCTCATGTGGCTGTGCTAAACAAGCTTTCTTTATGGAAAGGCCCTACAGGTGAAAATTATCAGCAGCAAAACTGGGATTTATCAGTAGGTGATGCGCAGTATATTGCAAGTTCCTTAGGCATTCCGGTTTTGACAGATTTTATTCGTAATAATATTCTCGCAGGCGGATCAGGCACATTGCCATTAGATCCAGGGAATCTCTCAATTGCACAGAAGTTTCCGGGACTTGTAATATTCGTAAATATTGGCATGGTGTCTCAGATGACAATAGTTGACACATCTACTTCAACGCTGATCACTGATTCAATTACAGGGCCTGGAACAAGCCTGATAGATAAAGTAACAAAAGATATTTCAAGTACGGTTAATTTTGACCGCGATGGGTCATTTGCATCACAGGGAAAAGTTGATGGCGAATGTCTCAATACGTTAGTTACTTCACCCTGGTTTCTTAAAACAGCCCCAAAATTTGCAAGTGCAGACCAGTTCGATGATTTGTTGAATGACCCGACACTCAATACGCTTCAACCGTATGATCGACTCGCAACAATTACAGCCCTTACAGCCCGTTCACTATATAATTTTTACAGATCAGAGTATAAGGGTATTATTATTCCTGATAAGATTTACATTTCAGGGGGCGGGGCGTACAATCTTACATTATTGGAATACTTATCTGCTTATTTCCAACCGATACAAATCAAAAGCATTGAAGAAACAGGGATACCCGCAGATATGCGTATTCCTCTTGCCCTCGGATTGACGGTCAACTCCTTATTATCAGGAAATGCTGTTCCCTGGCAGACCGGAAGCAATCCCAAAGTAAGTTCAATCGGCAGATGGCATTTGCCCTGATTCAAGATTTGATATTCAAGATTTGATATTCAAGATTTGATATTCAAGATTTGATATTCAAGATTCGTTATTCAAGATTCGTGATTCGTTATTCGTTATTATTGATTATCAAGTTCACATTTTCGTTTCTGAAAAGGCACTGGCAGCAAGGAAACAAAAATATCGAACATAAAATAACGAATCTTGAATATCGAAGTGAAATACAAAGTCCGCTATTTCCGAGTGATCTGTCTACCCTCCGCAAAGGTCTGTTTTGGAGGACGGAAGCTCCAAGCCGAAGGGTGAGCAATGTAAAATTCTCGTGTATCCAATTTATCAACATGCATAAATTTCGATTACATTCAGAATACTTTGATATTCAAGATTCGTTATTCGATATTCGTTATTATTGATTATCAAGTTCACATTTTCGTTTCTGAAAAGGTACCTGGCAGCAAGAAAACAAAAATATCGAACATAAAATAACGAATCCTGAATATCGAAGTGAAATACAAATTTTCTTATTGTTAATCGCCAGAAATATTTTTTTCTATTCCGGTAAATACATTCAATTTTTGCATTACCTATATTGACGATAGATTGCCAAAGCAACAAGAATCATTTCGCAAACCTCAATATCATTACTTTATGTTTTTCCCATAAAAGTCTGTATGCGTAAACCTGTTCAATTGCCGGATAATTCCAGTAAAGATCTATTTTTGATTGAGGATTGGAACGCATTTCATATAAATACTTTTCCAGTTCTTTAAAACTCATTACATCACATGCGAACTCAAGAGGAAAATGTCCTTTTGCATGCCTTGACAGAAGCTCTGATGTACTTATCCTGTTACGGAATTCATTTGTAAGTATGGCATACCACCAGTCTTTGATTGCAATATTTGATGCGAATTTACGAAAAAAATAAAGCCGCTGCCACTTCTCTTTCCAGAGGTGCCGATCGTGTATAAGCATCAGATAATCGTTATTTGTCCATTCCGGCATCAAAAACGAATCCTCCCCGACAGAATCCACATCGTAAAGTGAAAGTTTCTTAAGAATTGATTGACGGGTGTGGTTCGATTTTGCTAAAGTTAAATCGAGCAGAAGTTTCTCTGATGTGTATGATGAATCGTTTTCCAGAAGACTGACAAGCTGCGATTGCGTTTTTTTTGAACCAAGACGCAATATATAACAAAAATCAAGTTTGTTAAACGAATAGTTTTCTTGTTGATCATTTCTGTAAAATGGTTTCATCAGTGTATCATATCCTTTTATATCACTCACTAACATCAAAGATATCAGAAGTTCTCTATACTGGCCGAATGCCCCGTTTGCAACAGCCCAGTCTATAAGTTTCTTCCCGCCGCCCTCAAGACAGCGGACTATATCACGAAAATCAAACTCTTCTGTATTCATCATCTGGCTGTAATCCTCAAGAAGTAAAGCATTGAGCGTATCTTCGGATACACCAAATCTTTTCATCAGTGAATCTGCGGGAAATCCCGACCACTTTACAGCCTCCGTCAGACTGATGATACTCAGTGCCGCCATTGCCACTATAAAATCTTTATCTTCCGATTTATCAATGATATCTTTAGCACGGCTGATTACAGAGATTCCCATTATATCGGACGAATAAACCGCAAAATCAATAAGTCCAGGAATATAGCGCTGAAGAGTTTCAATCGAGGGTCTCATTTTCCATGCTGTCTCGAATGAAAATGCGCAGGCTGGTGATATAGGTTTTATTCCCCACTGTGGATTAACCGCATCCCAGATAAGATTATCAAAAATCGAATCATTTCTCCCAAGCATATCTTTCATGATTTTCAATGCTGATGAATCGCCAAGAGCAAGTCCGTAACTGAGTTTTGTCTGTGTTACCGGATAATCGGTGGTATCCCAGACAATTCCCGCCTGTTCAAATATTCTTGAATGGACAGGATTGCAGAAATTTAAAAAAATCGTTGAGGGAATATTCTGATCAAAAGACTTCGTTTTAACCTTTGAAGAAACTGCGGAATCACAGTACGTATTTGCAAGTTTTATCAGGTTTTTTCCGCGAAAAGCCATAAGCATAAACTGTGCATTATTAAACGTGAAGTGCTTCGAAAAATACCCTAACATGCTGTTTACAGAAGAAGCATCCTGCCTGATATTAACATTAGAGATTAGCATCTGGAGCGTATCGTATGGTTTCATTTTGTCAGCTATCGCATTCATGCCGCCAGACTGTTCATTGTGCATCTGTTCAAGTTCCTTACATGCCTCAGGCCAAAGCTCTTCAATATATCGGTTAACTACGTCGGACAGGTGATGAGGCGGCGATGCCGGCATTATTACAGGTTCTATTTTTGAACCCATGTCGCTTCTTTTCATCTTATGACCGTAGTCAAGAAGCGTATCTGCAAAACCGCAAAATGACAAATCACCGACACTGATAAAAAGAGCTTTCAGGGCAGCAAGCTGTTTGAGAGATTTTTCTGTAGTGTCATCTCCCGGCCCGTAAGGCAGATGGAGAAATCGAAGCATCCTGATTGCTCTGTCATAATCACCTTTTGCATAGTAATGAACCGCGATTTCGAATTCTTCACCTCTCAATTTGGATGGTCTTCGATTGAATCGTGCGGCTTTTTCAATCACGGCAAGAGTATCGGCCATTATTGAATCATATGAATTTGCAAGTGATGAATCGTGGAGAATGCTGAACTTATTCTTGTAGCGGCTGTCAAAACTGAGATTATTTACATTTGTTCCACATTCCGCGGAAACATCTTTCCATAAGCGTCCGTCGAACCGGTAAACACAAGGAAAGACAGAGTAATCATCTATATAGCGTTCCGAAATAAAAAAATCAGCTGTTTTATAATTACGTGAATCAAGCCATTGTGCATTACTGATATGATTTGAACTTAAGGCCGCATCTTCAGCTCCGGGAATCGGTATCGCTCTGCATGAGTTACCGTCCCAGTAGTAAATTTTCATCCGTTCCCATCCGCCGTGCCCATCTTTCCCTGAGCGTGCCGCGAAATAACCCAATGCGGCAGCAGTATAACCATAAACAAAGGAAACTTTGTATTCCTTTTCCTGTGCATCATTATAGGGTATCACCTCACTATACAAAACAGAAGGATTGACGGGGTCGAGCTTATAAAGTGAAAAACTTTTATATTTTTCTGCGACACCGAGACACATCTTTGATGAGTCACCGATGAATGCGGCGCATTGAAAATCTGCCGCATCAGTATTAAAAGTTTTCGTAGAGCCTGTCTGTATCCATTCTTTCCCGTTATTCTGCCAGAAAGAAAGCGCGAGATTATCGTTGCAATTGTGAAGAGTCACCAGGAGTTCCCCGTAAACAGGATGATATATCCTTTTTACCATCGGTATACCTCGCGGTCCGATATGAATATTCCATGTGGAATCACCGCAGGGGTGTTCTTTAGGAACAGGAACAGGATATGAATTGATAAAATCGCTACTGAGTTCCATCCATCTTGCAGTGTCCTTTTCCATCCGGTAATTTTTATATTCATCAGTAATTAATGATGAAAATATGCTGTCTGCGGCTGACTGTTGCGGAGTTTCTGAAAAAACTGTAAATGATAAAAGAACTGCGAGGAAAAAAAAGATTCCCGGTAAGCAACAAATCGATCGTTTCAATTCAAGATCTGATCGTGTGGTCATCAAACACTCCTCATTTTTATAATAATTAAACTCAAGCTGGGTCCTTTCAGGCAAATTATCTGCCTGAAGAAAAGCATTTGTATGTTGCTACTTAAAAAATACAGGTCATCATCATTCCTCGTGAAATTTACTTTCGTAATAGATGCATATCAGTTAGATAATGAATGTATTCCAAATTTGTTTATTTTTAGTCCAAGGGCATACGAACTCTTGTATCTCTTTGCTCCGCCGTAGTGCTCCAGACGCTAATTTAAAATTGTGCGGACTCATACCGGGATGTCCTGTTGCAAATCTGCAATCACCTCATGGTGCCCCTGCTCGATCTTCTAATAATCCGGTTTAGTTGGAGATCAATATCTGCTCGATCAGGTTCATTCTGCGCCCACAAGGCTATCGCTATTTAGCGACTTCTTATCTCCATGGAATACCACCATAACTTGTTGCTGCTTTTCGACCCAGTTCAGCTCCTGCCAACAAAGCTTGCGCGATATCCTGTTTCAGATAATAGCTAGCAGTAAACGCCGCCTGAAAAGCATCACCACACCCTGTTGTGTCAATCACCTTGTCAAGTGGCAAGGCCTTTTGAGTGTAAGTCCGGCTACCCGAAAATGCCATGCTCCCACCTGCTCCCAGCGTTAATACAACAACCTTTTCTGTTGCTTTTTGCGCTATTTGAGCCAGATCTTCGATCATATCTTCGGTTCCCCCAAAAAAGACGATATCCGCTGCATCCAAACTCTTTTGGAGTAATGCATAATCCCGCAAATGCAAAAAGTCTACACTCAGCAATTGCTTCACACTTTTACGTTCGAGCGCAACCTGAAAAAACGGACAATTGGCATGTGTTGACCAGACATCAAATTTCTCCAGGTAGGCCCAATCCTTCTCGGTCATGCTAAATGCTTCATAGACCCCACTCTCCCATGCTCCGTCAACCCCAAATCTTTCGCCGGCAGTATCATTAATTATCTGATTCCGCGCTGTAAATCCTTCAATCCGTTGAAGGCAAGATATATCTATCTGTTCATTGCCCAACAATGCGGATATACGATCACCTGCTTCATCCGTCCCCAATGCCCCAATAAAGGCGCTGTGATAGCCCATTTGTCGGAAACGAACAGCTTGATTCAACGAGTTACCTCCTGCATACCATGCGTTTTGTTGTGAAAAGAAATCAATAGCGGCAACACTGAAACAAGCTACTCTCATTTTTTTCTCTCCGTTTGTGAGCAATCAATTAATCGTATTTATTCCGCGCTCCAGATGAGCGCTCCCGGCCGGTGTGTAAATTATCACCTTTTAGGATTCTATCCGCAGCGCACACAAAAAACCCCATTTCAAGCAAAACCCTCAGTCGCGTTGCGGATAGATTCGAGTTGAACGAAGCAGCCTTTTATCGATACCCGCTCTATATGGGTATTGTATTCAGAGCTTTGTGCCGGAAGTCATTGTTAATATAATAGAAGTAAAGAACCGTGAGTTGCTTTTTGTATTTTCGGAGGGGAATTTTCTCAGGGAAAAGAATCATTTTGATACTTAATTGCTCCTGTAAATGAATTTTTAAGAATACATTAGCAAAGCGGAATTCCGTAATGTTTCCGCATAAATACTTGCGAATGTGACAAACGAGTCGTGATCTACGCTACATGCCGGTGCATTTCGTTCTGCCGTTTCGGTATCTTCTTCGTAAGTGTCAGGAGCGTTCCGCGACAATGCGGACATACAGGAAAAGTAACTGTATGATCCGGTAAAGAGAGCTCTATTTGGGCAACCATTTTCTCAAGAGTTTCCCGGCATTCTTGTCTTTACTGTCAATATACCGGAACGTAACATTGCCATCTTTGATTTCTACAATACGCTTATCGGAAATAGCAATGCGATTTATGTAAGACGCAAGATACTTTATGATTGCGTCTGATGCTGCAATGCTTTCCTTCAAATAGACAACCCATTTTGTAGTATAATAACCTGGATCTTCAATTGACCATGCGAACGTCTGCATTAACACGCTATCGCTGTCGAAAAGGGTGCCATGCAACTCGCACAAGCTGCAGTCGGTGACGAAATACATGTCATGTGATTCACAGGTATATGCTAACGGTAACGAAATACATATCATGCGATTCACAGGTACATGCCGACGGTGACGAAATACAGGTCATGCGATTCACAGGTACATGCAGGCGGCAACGAAATACGGATCGTGTTATTCGCAGGTAGATGCCGTCGGCGACGAAATACGGATCATGTTATTCACAGGTAGATGCTAATGGCAACGAAATACGTATCATGCGATTCACAGGTACATGTTAGCGGCAACGAAATACAGGTTATGTGACCTGCATTATCCATTTTCAAAACTTCGATATTCCAAGATTTGATATTCCTCATTCGATATTTTTAATTATAAGTTTCAAATTTGTAATGGCAGAAAAGAACAATAAATATCAAATATTGAATGACGAATCTTGAATAGCAAAGTGAAATATCGAACTGTCGACGTCGACACAAACATCAAAGTGTAATGGAATACAAAATGAATGAAAAAAGAGTATACGATTTAGAAAATAGGTTAATTGACTTTGCGGTGGGAATTATCAAACTTGCAGAGTCTCTACCCAAAACACGGGCGGCAATCATATTACCAGCCAAATACTACGAAGCGGAACATCCCCTGCTCCGAATTATGGCGAAGCTCATAGTGCTGAATCAAACCAGGATTTCATACACAAGATGAAAGTTTGTCTGAAAGAACTACGAGAGACAAAAGTATGGCTTGTTATGCTAACCAAAGCCATGTTAAAACCTGAAAATGAAATCGATTTATTACTTAAGGAAAACGTCGAACTGGTATCAATCTTCGCGGCAAGTATAAAAACAGCAAGGAAAAATAATTTAAAAGAATAGATAAAAATTCCAGATCTTTTTTCGAAACTTTGACTTTTAAGTATTAACACGAACACTCGTCCCGCTTTCTCCCTTCCATTCCGAATACCCTGAGCTCCTTGTCGAAGGGTGATATTCTAAGATTCGATATTCGTTATTCGTTATTGTTAATTATAAGTTTGTGAACTATTGGGTGTATTGCAGGAAGCAGACAATAAATATCGAACATAAAATGACGAATCTTGAATATCGATGTATAATACAAGACCGTCAAACTACCCACAAATTTCTCAGAGGAGTTTGACCAAAAGAACTACCAGACGCCTCTTTCATATCATATAAAAGATTCATCTGGTAATTTCAGATTTCATTTTACCTTTTCAGCAATTTGATTAATGATATCTCTCACCTTGTTCATTGCGGAACCATAGCCACCCAGGTCTCCTTGAGAAAGCGCTTTCTGCCCATTGTTGTATTCGTCTTGAGCCTGAGAGATCAACTCTTTGACAGACTGGGGTATTTGAGGAGAAACACCTGGTTCAGCAGTAGCTAACTTGCTAAAACTACCGAATATTTTTTCGAGAGATAACTCGAGGTTTTCTTCCATGGCAATAGTATTGCCGTAAGCGACAATGACCCGCTTAAGCTCAGGCAGCCCTCCGCCCTTGGCTTCAATATACAATGGCTGGATGAAAAGAAGTGACTGGGACACTGGAATTACAAGCAAACTGCCGCGTATCACACGTGAACCACCCTGATTCCAGAGTGTCAACTGTCTTGAGATTTCAGGATCCTGACTGATTCTTGAATCAATCTGCCGGGGTCCAAAAACGAGTTTCTGTTTTGGAAAGTTAAAAACCAGCAGTTTTCCATAATCAGGTCCATCACATCGGGCTGCAAGCCATGCGATCATATTGTCTTTTTTTGCAGGTGTAAATGGTACCATGAGGATGAATTCTTCCTTTACACCTACACCAGCCAGTTTCATTATTGTATAATACGGCGGCATTGCAGATTCGGAGCCGTCCAGAGAGCTGACATTAGGCACTTTCCAGAGGTCTTCTTTGTTGTAAAAGACCTGGGGATCGGTCATGTGGTAAGTAGAAAAAACTCTGGCCTGAAGCGCAAACATAGTCTGAGGATAACGCAGATGAGCTCTGATATCCTGCGGCATCTGATCTATAGGCTGAACGAGTTGAGGAAATATTTTTGCATAGGTTTTGATAATAGGATCATTTGGATCTGAGACATAGAATTTCACATCTCCATTGTAGGCGTCAATCAGTACCTTGACCGAATTGCGGATATAATTAATGGGGCCGCTTCTGTAGGAATAGGGATATGAATTGGTTGTTGTATAGCCATCAATGATCCATACCAATCGACCATCTTTAGTGATAACCATATATGGATCGCGATCGTAGCTGAAGAACGGAGCGGCATGTTCTACCCTGTTAAGTATTTGACGGTAGAGCATAATGCGGCTGTCTGATGTTATATCATTGGAAAGTAAAAGTTTCAATTCTTTAAACTGAGCGACAAAAAGCAATCTTTTAAGAATATTTCCTATTTTAATACCACCGGTACCCTCATATTGTGAATACACATTCTGGTCACCGGAAGGATAATCAAATTCCTTTGCCTTTGTCTTTACAACTACATAATCAGCATCAGCTTCACCGTAGTAAATTTCCGGTTTCTTAACTTCAATTGATACTGTCGAAACAGGAGGAATGTTTTTAATAAAAAACTCAGGCAAACCTTCCCTCGTCACCTGATTTACTGGACCGAGACACAATCCATACCCGTGTGTGTAGGTAAGTTTTTCATTTATCCATATACGGCTTGGCAAACTGGCAGGAACAAGTTCCCGTGGTGAAAGCATTACCTGCCGTAATTCTCCATTCACCATATAACGATCATTATCGACATCCAGAAATTCATAATATGTCCTTATCTCCTGTAATTGACTGAATGTAGTAAGGAGCGGGGAGTGATCCCAGAGGCGGACATTTTTCAGTGTGGCATCGTTCTCTTCAATTATTCCTTTGGTTAAATTATCAGAGGGGAAAAAACCCTTTTCTTCTATTTTATCAAGGTTATATGCAGTCCGGGTACCAGAGATACTCCATTTAATGTAAGGTGTTTCTTTTGATAATTCATTAGGTGCAACGATTAACTTCTGAATTATCTGGTTTCCTACTGATCCAGTAAATGCCGCCACAACCAGAACCAAAATAATTATGAATGCCGGGATCAATGATTTGAAACCGATTGTTATCCAAATCGCAATACCTGCAATGATAGAGGCATATTTAAGAAAAGTTAATACTGGTATCACAAAGTGTATATCAGCATAACCGCAACCATTTAAGAGAGCGCTGTGTTTGGTAACCATACTCGCAAGTGTAAAATCAAAATGGAAATAGAACAGGCCAACAATCAAACCAGCAAGCAGCATCAAATGAGTACGGGGTTTTTTAGGAATCGTTGGAGGAAATGATCCGACATAAATGCCTCCTCTTATAACGTAAATTAAAAGGGAAGTTAAAAAGGCCAGCGTTAATACAACAAGTAATCCATAAAAGACAGATCGTAAAAAGGGCAGTTGAAAAACGTAGTATCCAACATCATTATTGAAAAGAGGATCATTTGTACCAAAGGAAACCGCATTTTTAAAACGCAGGTAATTTTCCCAAATACTCGAAGCCCAGATCCCTGTTAAAAGTGCAATGATAAAAGAAGCGAATAAGAAAATCCGTTTACTAAATTTTGACAATTGATTAAAAAACTCATATGCCACCATGGAAGTGGGAATGAAGACTTTACCTGAAGAGAATTTCTCTGCAATAAAAATGTTACCAATCAATAATGCTGCGGCTATCAGAAAACCAATTACCCCAAAATTAATTTGCGTCATTAGTTTTGTAATAAATACCGAGCTTAACTGTAATTCATTAAACCATAGATAATCGATACCAAACTGAATTACTTTATTGAAAAAAGGCACAATCAAAAAGAGAATAATTATGAGCCAAAAAACAAAATTTTTTCTCATCACAAACTCACTTCCATTTGTTTCTATCGTTGAAAAAATAAACGCTTATTGTTATTAAAATAGTTAAGTGTAGAGGGTGGAAATAGATGTAAATTAGATTTCTAAATGATTTATTAGGCTTTTACAAGTAATCGTCTGCTTCTTCTCCTATCGCCGACTTGCCCGCGTCTGAGCAGCTCAAGTGCTGTTAGACAACTGCTCAGCCAGACCAAACCGCCCAAGATTCCACATAAAACATCGCTCAGGTAATTCTCACCCAAATAAACGCGGCTAAAACCAATTAAAAGGACAATAAAGGAAAAGAAAAATATTGTTCCCGTTGTAAACACCCATTTTTTTGACCACAAGACAAGAAAATAGGTGATCATCCCGTACACGATCAAAGCTCCCATGACATGGCCGCTGGGAAAACTCGAACCAAAGAAGAAAATTAATGCATTCTCTTCAACAACAGGCGCAGGACGGGAAAAAGCGATTTTCAATACCAATACAAGCAACTGTCCTCCGATTACAACAATCCCCATTGTACAGGCATTCAGCCATTTACCTTTAAATAAAAAGTAAAGAGCACAAGTGATTGCTGCAACTGAAACGCCATATGAGCCAAGAGCTGTTATCCACTGAAAAACTTTTGTTGACAAAGGAGTCGCCCAGCTCTGAAACAACTGGAATATCTGCTCATCCCACATGGCGATACTTTGATCAGAAAATGCACTGGTTGCTACTCGCACAAATATATAAATCCCGACGCCCGCAATGAGAAGCCCAAGTGAAATATGAATAAAAGTATATTGTAAAGCAGTCCAATGCCGCAAAAACCAATGGATCTGCCATGAAAACCTTTTGATAAGATAACAGATTCCTAACTTTTCTAATGATCTATCGAGCTGTTCTTTCAGAGTAACCTGGTTTTTAATAATCCATCGCCATAAGAAGACCATAACAATAATCAAAACTAAGGGAATTGTTAAGGCCCAGCCAATAGTCTTGGCGATTCTTTCCAGTAAAGGAAGATTTTGTCCAAAAATATATCCAAGTATTCCAAAGCACGTCGCCCAAATTACTCCTCCAAGTGCATTAAATAGTGTAAATTTTGAATAAGACATCTTCCATACACCTGCGAATAAAGCAGCATACGTTCGGAGTAATGAAAAAAACCTGCCGAAGAAAACAGTAACTGATCCGTGCTTAATGAAAAGTCTTGCAAGTTTATCCATTCTTTCGGGTGTCAAGTGAAGCCATTTACCATTCTTCTCCAGAAACGGCCTTCCAAGAATTCTACCCACCCAATACCCACCTGCATCCCCTATTATTGCTCCGGATGCGGCACAGATAATAACTATCACAATATTGAGGTGTCCACTTCCTGCGGCAGCTGCAGCTACTATAAGCGCAGTCTCCCCTGGCATTGGAACTCCTGTACTCTCGAGCATTATTGCAAAAAAAACTATGATGTAGCCGTATTTCTCAATTAATTCAACAATAAATTCTAAAAGTTCCATAGCATTAAGACCAGGTTTTATAGCATCTATTAAAGCGGCATTTATAATAATAAAAAACAGTGCTTTTATTATATCCTGATCTCAATTAATTATCGAGAACAATCAGATTAAAAAAACCAAAAATTAAAAGTGGAGAAAATGGTGGTTAAACACATTGGATAATAGAACAAATTTCATCTTCTAATTGAAACAAATTTGGTTGGATTTGATCTTTTCACCATAGAAAAGCATTGCTAAACGATCAAACTCTTCAGCAGCATCTGAGGTATAGAACGCCCGCATTCCGTTTTTTGATAATTTGGATTCAATTCCAGAATGCCTCTTTAGATATTTAGATAAACTGGCAGCAACAATAGCCCCCTGATTCACTAATTTCACACCGGAAGGGATGTATTTCCTGATTTGTTCGATTATAATAGGATAATGAGTACAGCCAAGGATTACAGTGTCAATTAACGAGTCTTTCAGAAATAGTGATTCTATTCGCTTTTGAATAAAGTATTCTCCACCGCGATTATTGAATTCATTATTCTCAATAAGAGGAACCCACATCGGACAAGCCTCTTGAACAATGTGTAAATCAGGGAAAAACTTATTTATTTCAATTACATAAGTATTAGATTTAACAGTACCAGGTGTAGCAAAGATACCAATATGTCTGCTTGAAGAAAATTCACCGACAATCTCAGTTACCGGTCTTATCACTCCCAGAACTCTTTTTTCGGGATCTATGAGAGGTAAATCTTTCTGCTGAATAGTCCGCAAAGCTTTTGCAGATGCAGTATTGCAGGCCACAATTACTAAAGGGCAATCTTTCCCAAAAAGCCAATTAACTGCTCCGAGCGTATATCGATAAACAGTATCAAAAGACCTTGTACCGTAAGGTGAACGAGCGTTATCACCAAAGTAAACTATATCATATTCAGGTAATAAATTTATAATCTCTTTCAAAACAGTTAAGCCGCCAAAACCGGAATCAAAGACCCCAATAGCTCTCATTCCCATAGCTGCCTTTCACCTTATAAAGAAAAAGGCTGCTCTTTAGCAGCCTTTTTCGTGATCATTAAAAAAAAATTCATATTTCTACATTTGCTTTCATTCGCATGATGCCTCGTTTTGAATTCTTTTTCAGAAAGCTGATAAGAAGTTCAATATCCTTGTCTGAAGGAAAATTGTCAGACAATTTTTTTATCGCTTTTTCCAATGAAAGTCCTTCACGAAAAAGGAGTTTGTAAGCCCGTTTTATATTAAGCCGTCTTTCGGATGAAAAGCCATGCCGTTCAAGCCCTACTTTATTTATTCCTATAATACGGGTATCTGCTTCTCCGCCGCACATCGCATAAGGGACTACATCCATAAAAGGCCTTGTCACTGCACCCACAATAGAATAATCACCAATTCTTGTAAATTGATGGATAGGAACAATACCACCGATTGTTACATGATTTCCTACTTCAACATGTCCAGCCATTGCAAGTGCATTAGAGATCGTAACATCATCACCAAGTATACAATCATGAGCTACATGACAATAGGCCATAATCCAGCAATCATTACCTATTCTCGTTTCACCTCTATCGATTGTCCCGCGGTTTACCGTTACAAACTCTCTAAGCAGAGTATTTTTACCGATGAACGTATATGTTTTTTCGTTATTGAATTTTTTGTCCTGAGGTTCTAATCCAATTGCAGCACCATTGAAGATCCTGCACCCTTCATCAATTCTTGTACCTTCACCAATCATTACGTGCGGACCTATTGAACACCTATCTCCAATAATTACATCTTTTTCGATTACTGTATAGGGACCAATTGATGAATCACTGCCAATTTCCACACCTTTTTCAATGATAGCCGTAGGATGAATATTTGTTGCCATAGAAAAAAAATTAACCTTTATCAAGCACCTAACATTGCCAGCATATCAGCTTCACATACAAGTTTATCACCAACATAAGCTTTCGCTTCAAATTTTCCGGTTCCTCTTCTAAATTGGAGCATCTTTACTTCTAAACGTAAAGTGTCTCCAGGACGAACTATGCCTCTAAAACGCGCGTTATCGATCCCCAGAAAAAGTACTTTCCGTTCAGCTTCACTTTTTCCGAATAATCCCATAATGGTAGCGGCCTGAGCTAATGCTTCGATCTGAAGAACTCCGGGCATAACAGGATTTCCAGGAAAATGCCCTTCAAAAAAATTATCATTAAAAGAAACATTTTTCTGAGCTACTATTCTTTGTCCAGGAACGATTTCTAAAACTTTGTCAACAAAAAGGAATGGATGACGATGAGGAATGGTATTAAGAATATCCTCATAACCGATTTGAATAGAAGTACCTTCTTTGGTTTTAATGCTCTGGGTCATGTATTCTCTAATCTTTTTTGCAATCGCAATATTTGCCGCATGCCCGGTCCTTGCCCCTATAATATGAGCATTTATAGGTTTACCAAGAAGATAAAGATCACCAACGATATCAAGTGCCTTATGACGACAAGGCTCATTGTAATACCGAAGTTCCGTATTATTTAAAAATCCATTTTGTCCAGGAATTATCGGCCCATGCCAGTTGAACAATCTCCGAATGTAGTCGATATGATCATTAGTAAGTTCAACATCCTGAACAACCAGGGCGCTATCGAGTGAACCGCCTTTTATCAATCCCTGCTCACGAAGTTTTTCAATTTCTGACAGGAAGCAAAAGGTTCTCGCCGCAGCAAAATCATTTATGTAGTCATCAAGAGAAAACATCGTTGTGTATTGTGCACCAAGAGCCGGATATTTATAATCAACTTCAAGTGTCAATCTAAAGTGATCGAGAGGAAATACACCAAGAGCAACATCCCCTTTCACATACATAAGCGGCTGATCAATAGTCAGGAATTCCCTTTCAGCTTCCTGCTCGACAATCCCTGATTCATTGATCAATTCAATGTACGGCATAGCACTGCCATCCATTAACGGAATTTCCTGTGCTTCCACTTCGACCCGGCAGTTATCGATCTTCAAACCTGCGAAAGCAGACATCATATGTTCAATCGTATAAATACGTACGTCGTCTTTACCGAGAGTCGTTCCGCGTGACAAATCAACAACAAAATCAATATCTGCTTTGATTTCAGGCTTATTCTCAAGATCCGTCCTTACAAAACGAATCCCATGATTTTCAGGAGCTGGAAGTAATGTCACTTTAGTCGGTACACCCGTATGTAAACCGACACCCGTCAGAGAAACAGCTCTTCCAATAGTGTGCTGCAGTGCCATAGTAAATGAGAATTCCTTTCAAATCTATCAGATCAGATTAAAAAGCTGATCTATTTTTTAAGTTCATCAATATCTTTTCGAATTTGTTTTATTTCTTTCAGAAGAGAAGGTAGATAAGCTTCCGCGGCTTCAATTCTTCGCATTGTCATAAGATCTCGTGCGGGGTAACCTGTAATTTTCGAGGCAGGTTCAGTACATTTTGATACACCGGCTTTCGCTCCTACAAATGTATCATCACCAATCTCAATATGTCCCACAAAACCGACTTGCCCACCAATAATAACTCTTTTCCCAATTTTTGTACTTCCACTGATACCGGTCTGAGCAGCTATCACAGTGTGCTCACCTATCTGAACATTATGCGCAACATGGATCAAGTTATCTAATTTGACACCTCTGCATATTACTGTAGGCTCGAAATTTCCCCGGTCAATAGTAGCTCCAGCGCCAATTTCTGCTTCATCCTCAATAATTACCTTCCCAAATGCTGGAATACGAATCCAGGAGCCATCTTTCTGGCGAGCATTTCCAAATCCATCACTCCCAATAACAGCACCCGATTGAATAACAACCCGATTACCTATAACCGTATCGTATCGAATTATTACACCGGAATCTATTCTGCAATCATCTCCAATAATTGTATTTTTCTCAATTACACACCTGGCTTCGATTCTACACTTTTCCCCTATCTTTACACCAGGTCCGATGATAGTTCCCGGTCCAATTGAAGCAGTAGTGCTGATTGAAGCGCTTTTATCAATGATAGCATGCGGAGATATCCCCTCATTAAATTTCGGAGAAACATCCTCAAATAACTGGGCAACTTTTGCATAAGCAATATAAGGATCCGCGACTTCAAGGCAAATTTTACCTGAAATATGATCGCCGGTCTTTACAATAACTGCCCCGCATTTTGACTTTTCTACTTTTTCACGATACTGAAGATCTGAAAGAAAAGTTATGTCCTTCTCAGTAGCATGTTCAGGGGATTTAATCGCATCAATAAAAAAGTCAGTTGCCCCCGAAGGGACAACTGAAGAGATCAATTGAGCAATTTGTGATAATTTAATCAATTATTTTTCCTTGCTTAATAATTGCAATACTCTTTCGCTCAAATCATAAGTCTTTTTGGCAAAAACAATACCGCCCGCACGAGCATCGAAAATATAATCGTAGTTTTCTTCTTTGGCTATCTTTTCGATAATTTTATTGATCTTTTCGATAATCGGCTTTGTAAGTTCTTCATTTTTGCTAAGAGCCTCGCCTTTTTGACCAAACTTTTCCTGCAAAAATTTCTGGTAATTTGCCATCTTATACTCTAAAGAATCTTCAAGCGCCTTTTTTCGCTCAGCACTCAATAAGAGACTCTGCTTGTCGATCTGCTCTTTTAGATCCTTAATTTCTTTCTGTTTCTTTGATGCATCCTGCTCCCACTTTGCAACTTCCTTATTAAATTTATCCTGAGCCTCTTTGGTCCCTTCAAATTCCTGAAAAATTGCTTCTGAATTTATATAGCCTATTTTCATCTCCGCCCAGGAAAAAGAAGCTGCAAAACAAAGCATTGCACCAACCACTAAAAACTTGCGCATGAAGACCTCCTTTTTGTTCAAGCCACACCCTGTTTTTGTGCGCTCTAACAGAGTACCTTTGGCTCTACTCTAAAAACCTCTATTCATGAGAAAACTAAGATTGAATTCATTGTGATCTTTTTTAAACGGATCTTTTTCATTTGGAAAATCAAGACCCCAACCAAAATCAAAACCAATTATTCCAAGCATCGGAAGATTTAACCGAATTCCCACACCAACACCTTTATAAACATCTGTTAAATTAATATCAGATACTTTTTTCCAGGTATTTCCATAATCGAGAAATCCCGCTAAATATAATTGCTGATCCAATACCGGATATCGCAATTCTAATGTAGATGTAAACATATTGAGCCCGGTAGCCTCATTGCCGGTATTCCATCCGCCAAATTCATATTCCGGATATCCCCTAAGATCTCCATCACCATATACACCACCGATTTTAAAGAGATCATAGTGAGAAATTGAAATATCCTTATTCCCAAGTCCTCTGATCATTCCAAATTTTGAGCGCGAACCCACGACAAATTTATAAGGCAGAGGGAAATAGTGATCGTAAGAGATGGTACCCTTCAGATATTTGAAATCACCACCCAAACCAGCAATTTCAGGAACGATAGAAAGTTTGGAACCTTTTGTCGGGAAAAGCGGCATGTCAAGATCATACCGCGTTAGTCCTAAAGTAAACTTACTCATCCACCCGTCTTCAACAACCTGTAATTGATCTTCGGGGAAAATAACAGAATCTCTGCTTGATTCTTCATAGCTTAATTGATAAGTAGCATTCACGCGGAAATGATCATCAGGCCATTTAAGACGAGATCTTCCAGCTCCAACCGTGAAACCATAACTTTTATTTACATCATCGTCAGTATCGATATTCTTTGTGTAGAAAACTGTTCCGGTTAACGATAACGGCTTATCAAAAGCCCACGGCTCAGTGAATCCCAGCGTCACATTTCTGCGGTTTTTACCGTATTCCAAATTAATTCGCATCTCCTGACCAGCACCGCGGAAATTTGGAATTGCAGTAGAGAATGTACCGACAAACCCATCATTCATTTGATAAGCTGCTCCGATTTGCAACTGCCCGATATTGTCTTTTTCTGTAATATCGAATAGCAGATCAATTGTGCCATCTTCATTTGGAATAAGGTCCGGTTTGACATCACCAAAGAAGTTAAGAGCCATAATGTTCTGCCGGCTGCGCATCATCAATGATTGCTTGTACTTTTTCCCTGGCAGTAAATCGATCTCGCGGCGTATCACTTTTTCCATAGTTTTGTTGTTGCCTTTGATATCTACTTTACGAACAATCGCTGCCCGTCCTTCTGAAATATCAAAAGTAACATCAACCGTATCACCACGATAACTGCGCTTATCCTCAACCTGCACCCAGAGATACCCCTCTTCACGATAGGCATTTTCAACCAAATACTTTGTCAACTCGAACCGCGATTTCTGAAAGGGCTTACCCTCTTTTAAGACGATCTTTGACTTAAGCGAATCTGTATTGACTATTTTATTACCGTTAAAAAAGAAATCACCAGTTATATACTTCTTTCCTTCGAAAACGGTAATGTCGATATTGATATCTTTTTTGTTTTCGCCATACCAGACACTATCCCTCAAAACTGATGCATCTAAATAACCAAGATCATTATAAAACATAATCAGCGTATCTAAATGTTCTTTGTAAACATCCTTTTTAAATTCTCCACCTCTCCACCACCTATCCTCTTTGGTTTTAAATTTCTTAAGCAGTTTTGAAGATTTGACCTGTGAATTTCCTTTAAAAACAATGTGTTTTATTTTAACTTTAGAATTTTCTTTAATATTAAATTTTACAATGGCATTTCCCGGTATTTTTGTCTCGATTTTATCAGCTTTTATTTCAGCTAAGTTATAACCTTTTTCTGTATAGAGATCGCGGAGAATTTTCTCATTTTTGTGCAGAATTACATCTGTTAAAATCTGGCCTTTTTTTAGAGTTAATTTCTCCTCAAAATCTTTCGCCTTAAGTTTTTTGTTGCCACTGTATTCGATAGATTCACAAATCGGATTTTCAACCACAACTAATTTCAGTGAGGCGGATGAGTCATTTTCATTAAGGATTAAAAAGTCGATTGATTTAAAAAGGCCCAAAGAATAAAGCCGTCGAATTGACTCTTGTACATCAGATGCCACAAAGGGGCGTTTTTCATGAATCTGAAGAGCATTCTTGACGACACCCGCTGAATTTATACTCAAACCCTCAATAAAAAGCGTATCGAGAATTTTAGCTTCTGCAGTGAAAAATAGGCTTCCAAAAATGGACAGAAGCAAAAATGGGCGAATTTTCATAAACAACCTCTGATACTATGTTAAATTATTATTCTTCAGCCAAACCAATAGAGTGAACTTTATTTACGCTTTCCACATATTTGCTGATCATTGCACAAGAAATGCAGAAAAAAGATCCGCTTTTTAGAAGAAAATTTTATTTCAACTGGTTTGATATCACCTGATTTATAAATTCTTTTTGATACAAAAGTTTATTAAAATAATTTTAAACATCTGATGATTCAATGCCAATGAACGCAGAATAGCTCATAACATTTGTACTCTACACGAATCGATTCTGTCAACATTTATCATCCTGCTTAATTTATTTGCTCACAAATATAAAGTCACTACGACCTAAAAGAAAAATGTACCTTGAGAGTAGGTTTTCGCTTTGGTTGATCATTTATTTTGTAATATTCATAAATATTCGCTATGTAGAGACATCTGGCCGGCCGCCCCTACATAAAAATAAAAAACCCTGTATTCAAGATTTCAGAGAGCAGTTTTGCGATCTGAATGCCTGATACAGGGTTAGATACTAAAGACATGGAAAAGCAGCTTATGAAGCTGCGTTTTCCTGTTCAATTTTTTCAAAAGAAATGGCATTATTCACTAAACTGATTTGAATAACATCACCATCATGAAATTTGTCTTTGAGGAATTCCTCTGCGAGCTGATCTTCAATAAGCCGCTGTACTGCACGACGTAAAGGCCGTGCACCAAGAATCGGATCGAAACCCTGATCAACGACGTACTCCTTGACCTCTTTACTGATAACCAATTTGATATTCCTATCAACGAGTCTTCCCTGAAGCTCATTGAACTGAATATCCACAATTTGAGAAATTTCTTTCTTAGTCAAGTGGGTAGAAGACTATTGTTTCATCAACACGGTTGAGAAATTCCGGATTAAATATTCTCTTCAACTCATCCATCACCTTTGACTTCATTGATTCATAATCAGTACCAAATGTCGCTTTTCCAAATCCAACAGTTCCAGTTTTTTTAACATCGCGAGTCCCCGCATTTGAAGTCATAATAATGATTGTATTGCGGAAATTCACATGACGCCCGTAGGAATCGGTCAAAATACCATCATCAAGAATCTGAAGAAGAATGTTAAAAACATCAGGATGTGCTTTTTCTATTTCATCGAGTAGAATAACAGAATAGGGCTTTTTCCTGATTTTTTCTGTTAACTGTCCACCCTCTTCATATCCAACATATCCTGGAGGAGCTCCCACTAAACGAGAGACTGCGAACTTTTCCATATATTCAGACATATCTATTCTTACCAAAGCATCTTCCGAATCAAACAGTGACTGTGCAAGCGTTTTGGCAAGTTCAGTTTTACCAACTCCAGTAGGCCCAAGGAAAATAAAAGACGCAATCGGTCTCTTTATATTGTGAAGTCCAGCACGAGATCTTCTGATACTACGAGCAATCGCCTCCAAAGCAGGATCCTGTCCAATAACTCTTTGACGCAATTCATCTTCAAGATTCAGGATTTTCTTGGATTCCTCTTCAGCTAATCTAGACAAAGGAATACCCGTCATAGTTGCAACTACTTCAGCAATCGTTGCTTCATCGACAAGTAGACGTTCTTCAGCCTTTGATTTACGCCAGAGCGCCTTTTTCTCAAGTAAAGTACCTTTGAGTTTTTCCTGTTTGTCACGTAATTTAGCAGCACGTTCAAATTCCTGCTGTTCAACAGAACGTTCCTTTTCCCGAACTACATCGGCGATTTCTTTTTCCATATCCCTGATTTCAGAAGGAATCTCCATGCTTGACAAACGTTTTCGTGCTCCCGCTTCGTCAATTACATCAATCGCTTTATCGGGTAAGAAACCTGTCTGAAACATAGCGTTCTGACAGCTTAACAGCCGATTCAATTGCTTTTTCGGTATACGTAACCTTGTGATGATCCTCATAACGATGCCGTAAACCGGATAGAATCTGAATAGTTTCCGTTACATTGGGCGGATCGACCATGATAGTTTGGAAACGACGTGCAAGAGCACCATCTTTTTCAATATATTTTCTATATTCATCAAGAGTTGTCGCACCAATACACTGAATTTCACCTCTGGAAAGTGCAGGTTTGAAAATATTGGATGCATCAAGACTACCTTCAGAACCACCAGCTCCAACAATTGTGTGCAGTTCATCGATGAAAATTATGATATTTTCATTTTTCTGCAATTCCACCATAAGTGCTTTCAAACGTTCTTCAAACTGCCCACGATATTTGGTTCCAGCAACCATCGAAGCCATATCGAGATTGATAACACGCTTATTTTCAAGCACCTGTGGAATACTCTTTTCGTAAACTTTCTGAGCAAGCCCTTCAACAATAGCCGTCTTTCCAATACCAGGTTCACCAATAAGCACCGGATTATTTTTCTTGCGACGACTAAGTATCTGAACAACACGTTCAATTTCTTTCTCTCTGCCAATAACCGGATCAAGTTTTCCTTCACGTGCCATGGCAGTAAGATCACGACCAAAATGGTCAAGAAACGGGGTCTTACTTTTTTCTTTAGCAGCGCCACCAACGGTTTCACCACCACGGAGAACCCGGTTAATCTCCTCCTTAACCCGTTCGTACTCAAGACCTGACGCAGCTAAGGCATTCGCAGCAGCAGATTCAGTATCTTTCATAAGCGCGAGGAGAAGATGCTCAGTTCCGATATATTTGTGAGACATTGAGCGAGCTTCATTCGCTGCAATTTCAAGAACCTTTTTTGCTCTAGGTGTAAATGGAAGCATTTGTCCGATTGTCATCATGCCGCCAGTAGATGTAATTGTTTTCTCGATGCTTGTAGTAAGTTCATCGAGATCAACACCCATACTTCTCATGACCGCAACAGCAACTCCATCCCCTTCTTTAATAAGCCCAAGGAGAAGATGCTCAGTACCGACATAATCATTACCAAGCCGCACTGATTCCTCTCTTGCGATCTGCATAACTTTTTTTACTCGATCAGTAAACATCCCATTCATCATCTATTCTCTTCCTTTGGTGATTTTTTATTTAAAAGCATAAATATCCACCTTATGAATGTAAAGAACTTCTTTTTCTTTTTCTCTTTGTTAGCAAATCTCTAACCAGATTAGCTCTAGCAACAGTCAATCTCAGTCTCATCCATCTTCGAACCATAAAAGACCTGCAAATGAGCCGGCATAACTAACATAGTAATACGATTTAATTCTTCAATTGTTATCAGATCAAACAGATTGCTATTGATACCTATACGCAAAGCAGATGTCAAATTAAGGCACTCACCTACACTTAAAGTACGTGCATGAAGAAGAATTCCATAAGCCCGATAAATCTTATCAGTTAACTCAAGTTTAGCTTCTTTAAGCACTTTTTCCCGTGCCTTCTTTCTCATGAGCGGCAACATCTTTAATGATTTTCTGCGTATTTTTTATAAACTCAGTCTCATGAGCTCCCATTGTGGCCTGATTAGAGAGCTGAAAAAAATTACCAAGTACCTCCGAATGTTCACCAAAAAAGCCCCGTGTCGAAATACCCATCTGACTTGCACCTTGTAATACAGCATCGATCGCTTTAGTCAGAACGAGCCCGGGAAGATGCATTAAAAATGAGATACGCAAACCAGTGCCCGAATTTGTCGGACAGCATGTAAGAAATCCTCGTTTAGAATCAAAAGCGAAATGAAGCTTCTGCCCTAAAAGATCATCAATATCGTTTATGATTTCCCACAACTCCTCTGGCTTAAATCCCGAGTCCATGCATTGCATTCTAATATGATCTTCTTCATTGATCATGATATTAATGCGGCGAGATGAATCATACGCAACCCCTCTCTCTCCATCTAAACTCAAAATATCAGGGCTGACAACCCTCTCCTCAGCTAAAAACATGCTGCTCAAGCTTCTTTAATCCAGTAAAACTCACTGTCTCAAATGACTTGAATCGACTCTCTTTTTTAATCACTGAGATGATTTCCTCAAAAATTTTTTTCCGTTCATTAGGAGACGCAGAAAAAGGAAATCGATGCGCAGCAAGATTACGTGCCAAACGAATTCTGGTAGAAATGATAATTTCAGAATCCTCCCCCTGATTATCAAACCAGGATGGCAATTTACTCATCCGTTCTCCAGAAACTGATCTGAACCTCTGGACTCATTATACTCCCGCTCTGCTTTAAATTGTGAATTGCATCCCGTAACATTGCAGCCTGCTCAAATTCCTCGTTTTTAATTGCAACAGCAAGTTCATGTCGTAAGGCGTTTAATTTGTCCGCCATCTTCAGCCCCCGCAGGAACTCCCTTGTACTTTTTACCTTTATGCATAGATGAACCATGAACCTGAACTAAAAGTTCGTCAATTTCAGTTTCAAAAGCAGTATAGCAGACCGCACACCCTAACCAGCCTTTAGCCCTGAATTCAGAGTATTTCAGTCCACATCTGGTGCAAATTTTATCAGGCACTTGGTGTCAATCAAGGATTCTTCTACATCGTCTTCATCCACTGAAATACTAATACCTTTTTTTCTTCGCACACTCATCACAAAGATGAAACACATGCGTTTCATCCTGCATGATCTGAGTCAGATGTATATTTGCTGGATTGATCCCACATTCATCACACAATTTCATTTCTTCTAGCCCCACCAATTTATACAAAATTTCTTATTAATTTCAAAAATTACTATTAATTCAAACAGCATAAACCATATGTATAAATATAATTCACCCGAAAATGAATACTACTCGGTAACAGTAAAGTTATCACATTGTATCTTTTGCCATAACCCCGTCTTCAAGAAATAGCGCTCTGATGTCAAACCATTGGTAAGTTGAGCATTATGAGTTGCGATAAGAAATGTCTGATTCAGACTTTTTATTTGCTTTTTTAAAATATCCAAGAAGATTCTCACCATTTTTTTTATCAAGATTTCCCGTTGGCTCATCAGCTAGTACAAGTGCAGGATCATTAAAAAGTGCTCTGGCCAAGTGCAACTCTCTGACGTTCTCCACCTGAAAGTTCTGTGGGATAGTGACATTTTCTTGATAGCAAACCAAAAATATCAAGTAGCTCGATACCTCGTTTTTTACATGTCACCGCTGTTTTTCCCTGCAATCAAACCAGGAATCAGAACATTTTCCAACGCGGTAAAATCAGGCAACAAGATGATGAAACTGAAATACAAATCCAATATGCTGATTTCTGAAGGCAGCCAGTTTCTTAGCTGTCATGACCTTTAAATTCAAGTCCCAGTACAGAAACCGTTCCACATTAAAATTGTCAAGTCCGCCAAGAATTTGCAGAAGAGTAGTTTTTCCTGCACCAGAAACACCAACCAATGCAATCATCTCACCCCGATTAATATCTAAAGGAAACATCCTTGAGCACGTCAACCACTGCCGGCATCATCTGTAAAGGATTTTCGTCAAGTGTTCAACTTTTACCATTATATCAGCCACTATACAACACTGCACTATTTGTCAAGAATTGACACAGTGATTTTACTCCAGTTACTCATATCGAATTGATTCTGCAGGAAGAAGTTTTGCAGCTCTCCATGCAGGATAAATCGTTGCAACCAACAAATCATATTTGCAGCAATATACACCGCCAATACATCAAGAGGCTGAATAATTACGGGTACTTTATTGATAAAATATAGATCACCCGGAAGTGGAATCAGATGACATTTGTATTGGATAAAACAGACAACTACTCCAAATAGCACCCCCAATGTGGATCCTAAAAAACCAACGATGATTCCATTGAACATAAAAATACGCATCACCGCACCAGAACGTGCCCCCATACTCATCAGAATTCCGATTTCTCGCCTTTTTTCAAGTATCATCATTAATCAGTGATGAAATAATATTAAAAGCAGCTACTACCATGATCAGCGAAATAACGATAAAAATAATCAGCCGTTCAAGTTTCATCCATTGGAAAAGCGATTTGTTCTGGGACTGCCAATCAATTGCCCGATAGGGATAGCCACCAAGATATTCACGAATATCAGACACAATCTGATCCGCTTTGAAAAGATCAGTCGGTTTTTATCTGTATTCCTTCAACACCTTTCATATTAAGAAGAGCTCCTGAGCGGATTTAATCGAAATGTAAACAAGACGTCAGATCATATTCATACATTCCTGTTTCAAAAATTCCGGAAACAGTAAATCTGGCCATTTTCGGCACAGGATCATCCTGCCCCTCTACCTGCCACAAGACTCATCAGCACTACTTCCGAACCCTCACGCACACCCATTTTGTCAGCAAGACCGATCCCAATCAGAATTCCTGGAAAAGTCCTCCCCGTAGCAGATACAGAACTATCAAGTTCCATTTTTCCATATTTGATGATTTTACCTAGATCTGGTAACAGTTGATTCAAGTTATGTATCGATTCCGGTGATCATTACACCTTCCTGTACCTGATCATGTTCGATAGCACCTTTACCTGTAGATAAAGGGAGAAGCAGCCATAACACTGCGGGTGATTCAAGAATCACCTGTCGCAGTGAATCATAGTTCTCAATAGGAACACCATGATATTGTCAAAATACTTGCATGTGCAAAGGTACCGATAATTCGGTCACGAACCTCTTTTTCGAAACCATTGGCAATTGATAAAGCAACAACCAGCACAAAACTTCCAACACAAACACCCATTGCAGAAATATAGGTAATCCAAGAGATAAACCCGATTTTACGTTTACCTCTCAGATATCTTAAAGCAACAAACCATTCCATTGATGCCACAATATATTCTTTCAACAAAGTTTTATTCGGGTCTCATAAGCGGAAAAAGAACTACATCACGTAATGTTGATGCATTCGTCAAGTAAGAGCCACAATACGGTCTATTCCCATTCCCCATCCAGAAATCGGCGGCATACCAAATTCCATGCATTGCAGAAAATCATAATCGACATCCATGGTTTCCTTATCACCATGAGCACGCGCTTGCGCTTGCTGCTCAAACCGTTCTGTCTGATCTAAAGGATCAACAAGCTCCGAATACGCATTCACAACTTCCCAACCATTTACAACAAGCTGAAAACGATCAACAGTCAGAGGATTCTCATCATTTTTCCGTGCAAGCGGAGAAAGATCCAATGGATGACCCAGTAATAAAGGTTGGATTAATCAGTTGAGGACGAGATACTTTTTTGTAAAGAAGATCAATCAGAGTACCTCGTCCTGCAGTGCGAATTTCGACATCAGTTTCAAACCTTATTCCCTGATTATCAATCTCTTTTATAAGGGCTTCTCGTAGTATCAAATTTGTTAATATCGATACCACAATCTTTAATGATAAGTTCTCTGAAATGTAAAACGTGGCCAGACACCATCAAAAGAGATCTCAGTTCCTCATAAGTAACAGTTCAAGCTGCCATTAACAGTTTCAAGCAGATGTTTGAACAGTGCTTCAGTGAAATTCATATTGTCAACATAGTTCCAATATGCAGCAGTAATATTCCAGAAGAGTGAAATCAGGAAGATGTGAAGCATCCATACCCTCATTTCTAAAGGACTGTGCGAATTCATATACTCTATCAAATCCACCGGCAATCGCGCGTTTCAGATAGGTTTCCGGTGCAATTCGCAGATAGATATCAATATCGAGCGCGTTGTGATGAGTCATAAAAGGACGTGCGAGATGCACCCTGTTGCCTTATTTGTCAAAACCGGTGTATCAATCTCAGTAAAACCATTATCATCAAGATAGTTTCTGATTGTCTTAATAATCTGAGTACGCTTTCTGAAATCGTTTTCTGGATTCCTCAGATGAGATCAGATCAAGATATCTCTTACGAAACGCATTTGTCCGGATCAGTAATACCATGGAACTTTTCGGGAAGCGGACGAAGAGTTTTTGTCAGAAAGAAAAATGCATCAATATCAATTGTTTTCTCACCAGTTTTCGTAGTGATCACTTCACCTTCAACACCGATAAAATCACCAATGTCAACCAGACGCTTTAAATCATCAAACTTCTCATCACCAGTTTATTTTTCTGAACTGCAAACTGCATTTTGCCATCGATATCATAGAGATGACCAAATGCAAGCTTTCCAAAATATCGTAATGAAACGACTCGTCCAGCAACTCTGACCCCTTTAGTTCCGTCGGGAAGTGCCGCCGCTTCATGCAAGCGATAATTTCGTTCGAATCGTTCTGCGTAAGGATGATATCCTGCATTACGAAGTTGAGAAATTTTCTCTAGACGAACCTTTATCTGCTCATTCAATTCTTCCTGCGTTTCCACAACAAATTTCTCCAAAAAACATGAAAACGAGTAGACTCGGCTATAATACGTTTTATTAACCTGTATTATTTCCCAATAGCCTTAAATTCGGGAAATCAATAGAAAATAGTTCAATTGAAGGTTTAAATTCAAAAGAATCAAGTAAATACTTAAAAAAATTAAAACAAAATTAGAAAATCAAAGTAGTGCAACAAGTATTGGATTACATTTCTATTCTACTTTTTGGGGAAACAAGTCTTAGAAGCAATCTGGAATGCATTTATTGCGCTGTTTAAAGGCGAGATATCTGATAAGCAAACTGTAAAACCATCGTGGGAATCAATTTCAATTTTTTCCAGAATATTTCCCAATTGTACTGCGCCGATAATTCTGGCAGCTCCTTTGAAGGTATGGGCAAATTCAGTGACCAGTTTAGCATTATTTTCATTAATCGCTTTAATCAAGTTGTCTTTGTAATCTGGAAGTTTTTTTAAAAAAAGTGTGACAGCTTCCTGTAAAATAGACTCATCTCCCGCCATATTTACAAGAGCATATTCTTTATCAAATGGTTTTTCATCCGCCATTTGTGTTTTTTGATAAACTGCAGCTATAGATGCAGGCTTATTGTGCAGAAATTCCTGAATCATTCTTTGCAATTGATCAAATTGAATAGGTTTTATCAGATAATCGTTTATCCCCGCCTGAGTGCATCTTTCAAGTTCTTCTTCAACCACGGTGGCAGTAACTGCAATGATCGGGGTTTTCGAATTTTCCAGCCCGCCAACCCCGCTACGAATCAGTTCAGATGTTTTATACCCGTCCATCTTTGGCATATGTAGATCTAACAGAATCAGCCCAAAACGCTGCATTTTAAGCAGTTCAATGCCATAATCTCCATTGTCAGCTGTAACTACATGAAAGCCATTTTTTACAAGCATTTTTTTCATTACATCTGTATTAATTTCATTATCCTCGATAATCAGAATAGTATCTGAATTTTTCTCACTACAATGGTCACATTGAGAAATAACTTTATCTTGAATATCAATACTTGGCAAAGCGATAGCACTCTGAAATTCGGCAGTAAAGTAAAAAACAGAACCTCTTTGCGGATTGCTCCTCACCCCGATAGTCCCATTCATCATTTCAACAAAACGTTTTGAGATCGATAGTCCCAGTCCGGATCCGCCATATTTACGACTAATAGATTGATCTATTTGAGTAAAAGGTTTAAAAAGCAGAGGAATCATTTTCTTGTCAATACCAATACCAGTATCTTTAATTTCGAATTTTAGAATTACTTTAGAGGACTCACATTTTTCCAGATTAACATGTACATCAACACAGCCTTCATTCGTAAATTTTATGGCATTTCCAACCAGATTGAGCAAAATTTGTCGCAGGCGACCAGGATCTCCATTGAGCAAGCGAGGTACTGAGGATTCGATATGGAAATTAAGAGACAGATTTTTATTGCGTAATTGAAACGTATTGATCGTTTCGACATCTTTCAGGACACATCTCAAATCAAAGGGGATCATTTCCAGTACGATTTTGTCGACTTCCAACTTAGAAAAATCAAGTATGTCATTTAAAACCGTCAATAGTACACCCGCGCTGGTTTTGATTTTTGATGTATATTCCATCTGTTCCCGATCAAGATCAGTGGTCAAGAGCAGATCACTCATGCCAATGACACCGTTGAGCGGAGTACGTATTTCGTGACTCATATTGGCTAAGAACTGACTTTTGGCATGGTTTGCGGTTTCAGCAGCTTCTTTAGCGGCTTTTAGTTCTGTAATATCATCCATAGTTCCAATAAGCCCTGCGATTTTGCCATCAGCATCTCTGAAGTTAGCCTTACTTATAATAACATCCTTAATGATACCATCTGCTGTTTTCACTTTTGATTCGTAAACCTGAGTTAAGCCTGAATTGATAGTCAATAAATCCTTTTCATGATAGCAAACAGCATATTCAGGTTCCCAGAACTGCTGAACAGATTTCTGGAATATTTCTTCTTTGGTAATTCTGAACAGTTCTTCAAAGGCTCGATTGCATCCTAAATAACGGAGTTGATCATCTTTATAGAAGATTGGATTAGGAATAGCACTAAATAAAACATCCTGAAAATGAATTTGTGTCAATAAAGAATGTTCAGCTTGTTTTTTCTGCAAAACAGCAGACACTTGCATAAAAAAGATTTCAATTGAATCTATGCTTGGAAGAGGCATATCTTTTTTTGTAAGTATATATATTGCCCCTTGTAAGGTTTTCTGATAATTCAGACCAATGCGATACACATGTTCGATTTGCAGATATTGCTGAATTTTATTAAGCACCTCTTCAGACAACAATTCATTGGTCAAGTCAGTTAAATTGTTTCTTTGACAAACTTTTCCGCTTTTGAGGAAATCAATTGTTTCTGGATTAAGTAGGAATTTTGTGCCGATGAGAGAAAAACCAATCGTTTCATTTACTACCATTATTTTTCTCTCATCATCTATTCCAATAATTCTGATTATTTTGACTATTTTTTCATCATCGATATGACCTATGAGGACAATGGTTTCAGGTATCAGTTTAGTAATGTGGGTTTCTATATAGTCATAAATATCTTTTTCGTTTGCAAGCGACATCAGAGAAACAGAACTGGTACTCAAAAAGCGAAAAAGCTCTTCATTATATTTCAAATTTTTCAGAGCTTCTTCAAGCGACTTATTCTTATCTGATAATTCCTTCTGATTTTTACATCGTGCATTTTCGTACAAAAACGAAGTCAAGAAGACTGCAAGAAATGTACCTGTAAACCAAATTTTAAACAGGAATGTGCGGTTTTCCAGAAATTCATATTTATTACAAAAGAAAAAAATGATAATAATAAAAATCAAAAATACAAACGATGAAATAGTTCCAGCTCTCAGACCTAATACAAAATAAGCGACCAGGGGAAACGCAAATGCCCATATGTATCCATTGTGAAAAGATCCACCTGTTGTTATAAGGAAAAGATATACTCCCCCCAGGAAAATCATTGAGGAAACCTTAACAAATGAATCAACAGCAATTTTAGCCCTCAAAAGAAGTAAAATTGATAAGATTACAATCGCAGTCTCAAGAAAGAATATTGTACTATGGTTACTATGGTACGAGGAGATCGATCCAGTAATGGAATTTATCAGAGTTACACATAAAACGATATAGATGACAAGGACTCTTTCATTTTGCTCTGAAAAAATTGTTCTGGTTGTCAAAAGTTTTCTAAACAAACCTGCAATGGTCACATTTACCTCATATAATACAGTTTGTCATAATAGCCGGAATAATACCCGTCAAACAAGTATCGCTATGTTAAAAACATTAAAGATACAAATGATAGTATGTTTTAAATACAAAAATCGCAACTCTGGGCTATCACCATTTACATTTGAGCCACTAATTCAAGATGTTGCTGAGTATTCTCAAGAACACCGGACAATTCTCTATTCAGATGTACTCCAAGCTGAAAAGCACTATTGTATTGATTTTGAGTGATTCCAGGGACATTATCTTTGTAAGCCGGTAGTAGGAGTTTATTGATAATGAAGTTTTTCCATTTATTGAATTCAGTAAGTTTGTCAAAGGTAGTTTTATCGATAAAACCAAGTATGAATAGAAGTTTACTGCATCTACCGTAATTAAATTCAGATAGAATATCTTCAATTTCAGATGAATCGGCATTGTTTTCTTTACGAATCATCAAAAGAAAAATTCTAAGACTTATTTCAAGATTGGCATGCAAAATCTGAATTCCTTCAACATAGAATCCACTTTTATAAGCAGTTTCTGCATGTTCCACCAGTACTCTTTTTTTTAATTGAATTATTTCCTGTGGCATGATTTCATCCTTTCATTATTCGAATTGATGATTTTAGGATAATTATTCATAAGCTCTATACGAACCATTGTTTCCAATAACATAGAATTTATACAGAAGATAGTTTTGAGGAAATTTGCATCAAAGCTTTTTCAATAGCAATATAAAAGAAAAAAACTCAGAGCAGAAATTTATTAATCAGTATTTTTGAAGATGTAAATTTAGGATTATTGTAAATTATTGAAATATTTAATATTACTGCGTTGTTGTGTTAAAAAATCACCTTTAAACCGCTCACTACTCGATTTGAAACTTCCGTCCTCCAAAGCAGCCCTTTGTGGAGGGTGGACAAATTAAACGGTTTTGATTTTTAATTACTGTTGTTAGGAAAATTCATTTCTTCAACAGCAGTACTAGTATTTTTCCAGAAATTTATAGTGTGTCTTGAAATACTTTCAGCATCGATCTTTTGGTGAGGAAACCATTCTTGCGGAAAAAGATTTACATACATTTTTTCAGCAAATCGATCATCAATAAGGACAATGACCCCCTGATCACTTTCTGATCTAATAAGGCGACCTGCCGCTTGTAGAACTTTATTCATTCCAGGGAAAACATAAGCATATTCAAAACCCATCCGATTTATATTCTGAAAGTAATTTTTAATGATATCCCGCTCCAGACAAATCTGTGGAAGACCAACACCAATAACCATAACGCCTATCAAGCGGTCATTTTTAAGGTCTATGCCTTCGGAAAAGATTCCACCAAGTACGCAAAACCCAACTACTGTATCAGATGGATCCGGTTGAAAGTTTGACAAAAATTCTTCACGATCTTTTTCTTTCATAGAACTACTTTGCATATACAATTTCAAATCGGATAACTCAGTAATAGCCAGATCATAAATCTGCTTCATATATTGATATGAAGGGAAAAAGACGATATAATTACCCTGTTTTGAATTTATGACAGATTTTATACAGTTTACAATTTTAGAACTGTTGGAATCACGATTACAAAATCGTGTAGAAATGTCACGAGTGATCAGAATGCTGCGATTCTTTACATCAAAAGGAGAACAGAGCATTAGAAAATTATCCTCAATATCGCCACCAAGAATTTGTTTAAAATATTGAGCAGGTTGAAGTGTCGCAGAAAAGAATATTGCGGATCTGCCCCTTTTCAGAGCTTCTTTTAGCAGATAAGATGGGTCAATACAAAATAGTTTTACCTTTACATCGTCATCTTTTTTTTCAGCATAGGTGATATACCGTTCATCATAGAATTCTGCAATTTTGACAAATGCCGCCGCATTAAAAAATGCATCCAGAACAGTCTGATCAGCTGAACTCTGGGGATTCTTTGCGAGCATTTCTTTACATATATCAACAAACTCTTTTAGAGCAGAAACCAGACCCGATGGTAATTCACTTTCTTTAATGATTCCATCCTCTTCACAGCGTTTGCGGTAACGTATCAAAGCGGAATTGCATTTGTTTAACTTTGAGGCAACTTCTCTGCTAAAAATCTTAACTATCTTTTTTGCCTGTAATAGTTCGTTTTTGTTTATTTCCGCAGAAAACATTTCTCTTGCCCTATCAACGAGATTATGCGCTTCGTCGATAAGAAACGCATAGTTTCCTCCTTCATCATAAAAGAACCTTTTAAGATAAACCTGAGGATCAAAAATGTAATTATAATCACAGATTATTGCGTCACACCAGAGTGTAAGGTCAAGTGACAACTCGAAAGGGCATACAACAAACTTTTCCGCATAATATTTTATCGTATCCATTGAGAAAGCATTGTCACTATTTAACGATTCAAGGAGTGCAGCGTTAATACGGTCAAAGTGTCCTTTTGCAAATTTACAATCAATTGGATTACATCGATATAGGTGATTACTACATATTTTTTCTTTTGCGGTAATGGTTACGGTTTTGATAACAAGGTCATTTTTTCTAAGAATCTCAAATGTATCTTCAGCAACACTTCTGGTTATTGTTTTAGCTGTAAGATAAAATATTTTTTCTGTATGTCCCTCCCCCATTGCTTTCAAAGCTGGAAACAGAGATGAGACAGTTTTTCCGATTCCTGTTGGTGCTTTTACAAATAATCTTTTCTTATCGCGGATGGTTTTGTAAACTTCTACCGCCATTTCGCGCTGTCCCGTTCTATATTCACTGAAAGGGAATTGCATTTTCTTCAGAGAATCATCCCGTTTCTTCTGCCAGACAGCACTCATTTCTGCCCAGATACTGAATTTTTCAATCAGATCTGATAGAAAAGTTCTCAATTCCTCAATAGTGACAGCTTTTCGGAAATATTTAATCTGCTCAGTTTCCCGGTGACAATAGGTCAATCTGATGTCAATTTGCGGCAGTAATTTTTCAATTGCAAAGAAAGATGCATAGCACATAGCCTGTGCCCAGTGACCCGGATTGTAATTATCGTCAATCTGATCAAGCGGAACTGCAACTGTTTTGATTTCATCAATGCAAAAGCTGCCATCTATTTCCTCGATAACACCATCGGCCCGACCTTCTATGGTAAGATTGAAATGTTCTCTCTCTGAAATGTACTTTAGCCAGACTTCCGCTTTATATTTTCCATCCTGAGCTTTCTGGATTTTTCGATGTAAACGGGAACCTTCAATAAATTCCGCCTGAGAAAAGCCACTGTCAATATCGCCATTTCTGAAGATAAATTCAACCAAGTTTCTCACCGATATTGAAATACTTCTTTTTAATTCATCCATCTTTTACTAAAATCCGATTCAGAATTACTGCCTATGTAGAAACTTAGTACCAGATTAGAAGTGTGAATACGCTTTTAATCTGAATTGATTTTCGTAGTTGATCCGTATTAGGATTTAACCACGAAACACACAAAAAAACACGAAAGTAGAAACATATAAGGCATAACCACAGATAGTTTTATTCTGTTGTTAATCCAATTTCATTTTCGTGACATTCGTGCTTTTCGTGGGTGCTCCGTATTAGGATTTTAACCACGAAACACACGAAAAACACGAAAGCAGAAACATATAAGGCATAACCACAGATAGTTTTATTCTGTTGTTAATCCAATTTCATTTTCGTGACATTCGTGCTTTTCGTGGGTGCTCCGTATTAGGATTTTAACCACGAAACACACGAAAAAACACGAAAGCAGAAACATATAAGGCATAACCAACTAGGGCAAAATACTTCCACCATCTTCTATTTTCAAGCTTGCTTTTCAATATTCAATCGAAGAGAGAAATCCATAATACTGGTGAAAATCCAGGGGAATTTGTATATTCAGACATTACGAATACGGTATAAGACACCTTAACCCAGAATTTGCAACAAAAAGTGTGAATCTAATGAATATGTTGACCACAAAAGGTTTTCCAGCTCGTCGATCCGGAAGGTATTTCGGGACAGGCGCCCCACCCTTTGGGTATGCCTCCACACTTGCGCAACCTTTTCTTTCTCAACTGATTATTAATCTTCATCATTTCCTATTGCAGCATCTGGTTTAAAAATGAATTATTATACCTTCTTGTCACCTATGAAAATCAACTATATACCTCCATTATCAAGCAGAATCTGCATTTATTCATTTATCAAATGGAAAAAGTCTGCTTAATAATTGATCACAGTGGTAAAGGAATATTTATGGAATTTTTTAACGCGATCGTCCTTGGCATTGTAGAAGGGATCACCGAATTTCTCCCTGTTTCATCAACCGGTCACCTCCTTATAGCAGAAAGTCTCTTAAAAAGCCATCAAAGTGATGCTTTCAATGTGATAATTCAGATAGGACCTATAGTGGCTGTAACGTTAGTGTTCTGGAATCATATATTTGGATTGTTTACCGGTTTTGGGATAAAAGAAAAGCGAGATGAATTAGTAAAGCTTTTTGTAAGCTTCCTTTTAACAGGGATCGGCGGTGTTATTATTACGAAACTTGGAGTCCAGCTTCCTGAAACAGTACTCCCGATTGCAATTGCAACTTTAGTGGGCGGTGTAATCATAATTATCATAGAGCAGCATGCGAAAAAACAAACACTCACTGAAATTATCTCCTGGCCAGTAGCTATCGCTGTTGCAATGGGACAGCTATTAGCGGCAGTTTTTCCAGGGACTTCAAGATCCGGCGCAGCGGTAATGGCAGCTTTACTTTTAGGTCTTGCGCGACCAGCAGCAGTAAGATTTGCGTTTCTCGTTGGTATACCGACCATGTTTGCCGCGGGATCTTTAAAAATCAAGGAATCGATCGACCTTGGTCAAACCGCAGCACTTCTTACTCCTGAAGCGATTGTGGCATTCACCATCGCAACTGCTACCGCCTGGTTATCGGTTGTATGGCTGCTGAAATTTGTCCAGACAAGGGATTTTGTTCCTTTTGCATGGTACCGATTTGTGTTAGGAGTGGCAATGATAGGACTTCTGGCGGTCAATGTAATAAAATGAATTACCTATGTTGAAGAAAATTTGTAAGATAAGATGCCCATATTCGATAATGGGCATCCCGCGAATTTAAAAAGCAAGAAAGGATGGTCAAGAACAAAAAGAGAGCTGATCTTGTAAATCGTTTATCTCACGCTGCCAGAATAAATCGTTTCCCCATTCAGGAAAATTTTTTCTAAACTGAAAATCAGATATTTGACGACTGCACCAGGATAAGAAGTAAATCATACGCATAGCCCTCAATGGTTCTATACATTTAAGAGAATTGCGATCAAATACCCTGAACTGCTCATATCCCTCGATAAACAGTTCAATTTCAGTTTGTGACTTTTCAGCCCGATCAGGCAACAATAACCATAAATCCTGAACTGCAGGCCCCATTGCCATATCATCGAAGTCAATCAAAAGAAGACCTTCGTCCATCCGATCAAGTATGTTTCCCGAATGCAAATCGCCATGAATTCTGATTTTTTCTACATTTGCAAACATTGGTGATGCGGACTCAATGAGCCTGTTACATAAAGAGCGGTATTGTTCACAAAATCTGGATGGCAGCACCTTGTCACATAAATATTTACAATCAGTATTAGTTGAGATACAAGGGTCAATTTCCATGCGAAAATTTGCCTTTGACTTTGTTCCTGTGCAATGCATCCTTCCCACTAAAGATCCCAACCGAATCCAGGTTTCAAAGTCGTTGATTTCGAGCTGCCTGCCTGCTTTTTTTGGGAAAACGGCAAAAAAGGCATCATGAAACACACCAATGGTCGACCCATTCTTAAGCTGCATTGGAATAACAACCGGAATTTCATCCTCCTGACAATCGTAAAGAAACCGGTGCTCATCAAGTATTGCTTCTTTGCTCCATCTATTTGGACGATAAAATTTAACTATCAGTTTCTGGTCATCTTTTGTCCGAAGTTCATAAACACGATTGATATAGCTTGAAAATTTTGCTGTATATCCAGTAAGTAAGCTTCCAACATGTTCTTCAACAACCGGGATAATTCCATCAGGCGTTAGATCATTAAAAGACATTTTTTATCCTCCACCGTTTCAGGTGTCCTGTGATTTCCCATTTCGAATGTAAATATAGGCAATAATTCAAAATCTGAATACAAAGTAAAATAATAGAAGTTATCTTATTATAACCACCTTAAAAAAATTTTTCTTTAAAAGCAATGCTTTAGCGTCAGTTTGACATATCAAAATTCTGTATATTTTTTAGCATTTCCTTTAGCCTTTTCAACCGGATATTTTTTGCCATTTTCAATGATCTTTTCATTTGCAGCTGCAATGATATCGATTTGTAACTTTGAAGAAATTCTTACAAGGTAATTGAAAACATCAGCGATTTCCTCTTTTATTTTCGATTTCTTTTCAGATGACAGATTTCTGCTCTGTTCATCAGTCATCCACTGAAATTCCTGCATCAATTCAGCAGCTTCAACCGCCAATGCCATCGACAAATTTTTAGGGGAATGGAATTGATTCCAGTCTCTGTCAACAGCGAATTTTTCCAGTTTTTCGGCAATTTGAATTATCTCATTCATCTTTCATCCTCTTGAGAACAATTTCTTCTGCTAATTTCACAGAAAATAACTTCTAAATTCCAGTTCCAGAAATGATATAAAAAATAGCTTTAATCTAAGTTAACAATTTACAGTATATTGATAGCCATTGTTACCTGGCATGTTTAAATTTGGAATGAAATCCTGCAATTTAGCAGACTTTCGTAAATTACACCTTAGATATTTAATAACCCATCAGATGTTTTGATTCGATCTCAATTATAATTATTAGATTTAAATATTTACATTACATATCAATTTAAATATTTTAGTAAATTGTAATAGTAAACATTGATTCTATTCTCTTATACCTCATCAAAGAATTTATTATGCATAAAAAATTTGCTTTGATAGTACTTTTCATTGTTTTTTCAACTTTCGCTGAAACTCAAACCCGCACCGCATTGTATGGTGGCCTTGCCCTTGCAACAGGAATAGGCCACGAAGAAACGAACCCAGGATTGGATTTGCGCTTTGAGGCTGGATTTAAGCCAATACCATTTTTAAGTCTTGGTGGAGATGTTGATTATACATGGATTTCATCTGAGGTACCATCTGAATATGATGCACGAGCAGGATTTATGTTTTGGGATATAGCATTTGACCCAAAGTTTTGTATCCCAATCAAAGAAGACTTAGATATTACATTTGGATTTAGTCCAGGTTTCTGTTTCACCCGTGTTTACGCAAAATACGAGGATGAATCTTATTCCGAAGTAGAAAGAAGTTTCGCAACTACTGAAGGAATAGCTCTTAATTTTCACAATTTCACCATAGCGTTTAATTTTAAAACAGTCTTCATAGAAGAAGATAATCATCTTCATTGGATTTGTTTTAACATTGGCCATTACTGGAGCTCGAAATAAGCTTACAAAGGCTGTGTAAACAGCCTCTGTTGCTATCAATGATGAAAAAGGCGAAGTTTACTAAAAGCCATTATCATTCCGTACTCATTGCATGCATTAATCACAACATCATCGCGTACAGAACCTCCCGGCTGAACGATATACTTAACACCGCTCTGCTGAGCTCTGTCAATATTATCCCTGAATGGGAAAAACGCATCTGATCCAACCGATACCTCTTTCATCTGGTTCATCCACTCCCGTTTTTCTTCGTAAGAAAGACGATCTGGCGCAGTTTCAAAATTTTCTTGCCATGTAAATTGTTCTGCAGGACTGAGGTAATCTTCGAGAAATTGATCGATCGCGTTATCTCGATCCGGACGGCCGATTTTTTCTTTGAATTTTAGATTGAGAACCGATTGATGTTGACGTAAAAACCATTTGTCAGCTTTTGATGCTGCCAGACGGGTACAATGCACTCGCGACTGCTGACCGGCACCAACGCCAATGACCTGCCCACCCTGAACAAAACATACTGAATTGGATTGAGTATATTTCAGAGTAATTTGTGCAATAATAAGATCTCTGATTGCATCAATTGTAAACACATTGTTGTCTGTTACAATATTTTGCAGAGTCTTTTCATCTATTACAATACTATTGCGTTTTTGTTCAAAACAGATACCAAACACCTCGCGAACTTCCATTTCCGGAGCACTAAAATCTGGATTAATTTCAATAACGCCATAAGAGCCCTTCTTTTTCTGCTTCAGGATCTCCAATGCACCAGGTTCGAATCCGGGAGCAATAACTCCATCAGAAACTTCCCTTTTGAGGAGCTTTGCGGTCGCTACATCACAGGGATCACTTAGCGCAGCCCAGTCACCAAAACTTGACATGCGGTCAGCACCACGGGCTCTCGCATACGCAGTTGCCAGTGGAGTTAGTTCCAGATCATCTACAAAGTAAATTTTCTTCAGTGTATCAGATAAAGGTATTCCTACCGCTGCACCAGCAGGACTGACATGTTTGAATGAAGCCGCAGCAGGTAAACCAGTAGCATTCCTCAGTTCACTTACCAATTGCCAGGAATTTAAAGCGTCAAGGAGATTTATGTACCCCGGACTTCCATTCAATACTTTCAGAGGCATTGAACCTGCTTTGGTAAAAATTCGTGCTGGTGCCTGATGAGGATTACACCCGTATCGTAGTTTAAGTTCGTTGCTGCTCACGGTAACTCCTGTTTATTATTAAAAATTATTCAATTTACTAAAATCAATTGTCGCGAAGTAATCCTGTATGGTTTCCGGACGCCGGATTTCCATAACGACACCATTTTCTCTTAACAAATATTCTCCGGAACGCAATTTACCATTATAATTGAAACCCATTGCATGCCCATGAGCCCCGGCATCATGAATCACCAGAATATCTCCAGGTTCAATCCTGGGCAGTTGACGATCAATAGCAAACTTGTCATTGTTTTCGCATAAAGATCCTGTCACATCATACACCTGATCCGTTGGTAAAGACTCTTTTCCGATCACGGTGATATGATGATAAGCACCATACAACGCAGGACGCATAAGGTTTGCCATGCAGGCGTCAAGTCCCACATATTTTTTGTAAGTATCTTTTAAATGTAAAACCTTTGTAATTAAATATCCAAACGGCCCGGTTATCATACGACCGCATTCCATATACAACTTCATAGGATGCAGTCCTGATGGAACAATGAATTTCTCGTATGCTAATTTAATTTCATTTGAAACATACTCTATATCAACTGCATTCTGCTCTGGACGATATGGGATACCTATTCCGCCACCCATATTCACAAATTCCAAATTGATACCGATTTTCTTTTTAATTTCTACCGCCAGTTCAAAAAGCATTATCGCTGTATCAATAAAATATTGAGGATTCAATTCATTTGATGCGATCATCGTATGCAAACCGAATCTGGTTACACCTTTACTTTTGAGAACATTGTATGCCTTAAACAGCTGTTCCCTGGTGAAACCATATTTCGCATCCTGAGGGTTCCCAATAATTGAATTACCAGCTCTTAACGGTCCGGGATTATACCGCATGCAAATAAGATCAGGAAGACCAGCATACTTCTCAAGATAGTCAATATGCGAAATATCATCCAGATTAACTACTGCACCAAGTTCTCTTGCTTTTTTAAACTCAGAAGCCGGAGTATCATTGGATGTAAACATGATGTTTTCTCCGGTAATTCCACACTTCTCCGAAAGAAGCAGTTCAGGTAAAGAACTGCAATCTGCCCCCAGGCCCGCACCTTTCAATATCTTCATAAGAAATGGGTTAGGTGCAGCTTTTACAGCAAAGTATTGCTTGAAACCAGGATTCCATGAAAAGGCGTTCAGTAATTGTTGCAAGTTCGTTTTTATCCCTTGTTCATCATAAAGGTGAAAGGGCGTTGGTATTTTTTCAAGTAGCTGATTTAACTGATCATAGGTAAATGGAAGCACTTTAGCAGGCATGTCTTGATACCTCTCCTTAGAAAAAAACGAAAATAGACATGGAAAATACGATTTTTCGGGAAGATTGTCACTTAAAATCAGGACTATCAACTATCAATTTGTGAAAAGGCTTCATTCCAGGCATCATTTACTGGCGCACTGATTGTTATCTCTGTTCCGTTTGGATGCATAAAACGCAACTCTTTTGCATGCAGCATAAGTCGCTTAACACCACCTACCGGACGGTGATTACCATAAACTGAATCTCCTAAAATCGGATGACCTATTGAATAGAGATGTACCCTGATTTGATGTCGTCTTCCAGTGTGAGGTAATGCACGTAGCAAGCATGAACCGGAGAGTTGCTTTTCAATTATTACCTCAGTCAAAGAGGGTTTCCCCCTCTTGTCTACACCCATTCTGCCGGATCCAAATTCATGGATAGGTGAATTGATGACATGATTACATTGTGGATTTCCCAGAACCACAGAAAGGTACTCTTTATTGATTTCCCTTTTTTCGAACTGTAGGTTAAGATGACGATGGGTAGAAGGATCTTTTGCGAAAAGAACTGCGCCACTGGTTTCTTTGTCAATTCTATGGACTACAAATACCTTATTTGAAATAATTTTTTCAACATGATTAACCAGAGGCTCTTTTTCATCTTTACCCCTGCCAGGTATTACTGGTATTCCATGATCCTTATTGATTGCGATAATATGCTTATCTTCGTAAAGTATAGATATTTTCACTTAGATAGTCTTTCAAAAGCAGATCATTTTTTTCCAAAAAATTCCCAATATACCAAATCTTCGATTTGCTTTCGTGATTTATTTACAATACCTGGAGAAGGATATCCAAGAGGTGTGAATGCAACAGGATCAATCCATTCAGGTAAAAGCAGCGCCTTTTTTGCTTCGACAGCCTTGAACGCACCTATCCAGCAGGTCCCTAACCCAATGTCAGCTGCGGCAAGGGTCAGATGATCCATAGCAATTGCGACATCAATATCGCCGTAATCTTTTCCATCACTACGCCGCCATGAACTCCGGTGATCACAACAAGCAGCAATGATAATTGGAGCGTTTAAAAACCAGGGACGATTGTAAACTGTTTCAAGTTTCTTTCGTGCTTGCTCCTCGTTTATAACAATAAGCTGCAGAGGTTGATTATTACAAGCGGAAGGAGCCCACCGTGTAGCTTCAAGGACCGTCTTCAGCTTTTCATCCTCAACCGGTTTATCAAGAAAGCTGCGAACGGAATACCGTTTTTTGGCAAGCTCAAGGAAGGTCATTCCTAATTATTTCCCTTTGTCCTGCAATTTTCCCATTTCACTTTTGAGTTTTTCGATTTCCATATCGATTTGTTTCTGCTTATCTTCTATTTTTTCTGTTTCTTTCTGAATACCTTTCTGACCAACAATTTTCTGGACAGTCGCATAGGCATAATCAATATCGCCTTTTATTGTTTCGACATTTCTTGAAAAGAAGGTAGTTCTTTTGAAATTATCAGCATAAGCATAAAATTTGTTAAATTGCTTAATAAACTCACCCTGGTTTGTATGTAAACTATCTATTTGAGCGATAGCGGTAAGTGTCTGCCCGGCACTCGCTACATTCTCCACATTTTCAGCTAGACCATTGTAGCCCATACGATCACTTTCATTTTGCATTTTGGCGAAATTGAGAGAATCATTATCAGGTACTGTTACATTGCGAATTTTTTCAGAAGCATCTTTGAGCAGATCAAGCGCCGGTATATAATTCTTCTGTAATAAATGACCATATGACTCAATAAGCATACCTTCACATTTAAGAGCCTCTTTGTTACTGGTACTTGTCAAAAGTCTTCCGACTGTTATGCAATCATTCCATTGACGGGCTTTCAAAGATGTCCAGCCTTGACCTAACAGTGCATCTTCTGCATAGTAGCTCGTGGTAGGAACCATTCTCAAAGAGATAATTGCTTTTGATAATGTATTTTCTTCATAGAAGATGTATCCCAAAAACAAATACGAGCGATTAACAGCCTCCTGCTCGGCAGGTGTTTTGGCTTTTGCGCCGACACAGTTTTCTAACGTGGAGACAACTGTGCTCATGTCATGATCAAGCGAGACATGACAAATTGCAATTGCGTGTTGCGCAAAAATATAATCAGGATGACCATCGGGAACTGATGACAACAGATCAATTGCAGTTGTAAAATCGCCCTGTTGTAAATAGGATTGTCCCATCAGATATGAGCCATGAGATTTCAAGGAATCAGAAACATTTGGCTTGCTAAGTTCGGCATATTGGCTGGAAACGCGGCCATAATCACTGTTCCTGTAAAAAATTCTCATTAAACCAAGATCACCATGAGGAACAGCGCTGCTGAGAGGATATTCAGCTTTCATTTTTTCATAGTTTTTGACAGCTGCATCTCTCATATCAAGTTCTTCCTGACATGATGCGCGATAATATTGTACCCAATCGTTCTTAAAAAAATCAGGGAATTCTGTATAGAGCCTGCTAAATACAAAGAACGCATCCCAGTATTTCTGTTCAGAGTATAATTTACGAGCTTTGTTGTATAAATCATTGGGCGAAAGGCTTGCCATCCGAGCCATTTTTCTGGCAAATATTTCCTCCCGATGTTTTCCTAAATCAATTCGTCCGTAAATGCTATGGCCGGTAGCCTCATTTTCCGTTTGCGTCATTACATTATATTGATACAGAAATTCAAGATCCCGTCCGTTATTCATTCCCGGCATATTAAATCCAACTGCCATCCCCCAGTAATCCATTCCATCGGCGCCAACTCCTACCTGCATATACAAACGCAGCAGTTTCATGAGCCATACACCAAGCTTATAATTGACATCAAACTCTATCTGCTTTGCGAATGAAGTATTATTTATTTCAAAGTTTTTGGCAGATGCAAGGAAATCTTTCCAGTTGAAATCAAGAGTACTCTCAAGCCGCTTCTCAAGGTAATAGGATAACCATGTAAGTCGTAAGTTTCTGGAATATTCACTTCTGCTTCCTAAAGAGAAACTGAGAGTTTTCGTCATTTGTGGAGCAATTAAATTTTGAGTTGCAATACCTATCAGATGATCTCCAATTATAGGGTGGTGCAACAAACGATAAGTTACTCCAAGATCAAGTCCAAAACCTGAAAGAGGATCTCCAAAGTTTGTCTGCTTCGCATAGCCGAGGTTTATTCCAACCGAAAGATGATTCCAAATGTAATAAGCATAAGAGAGCATGAAATAGTAGTTCTTATTGGAAGATGAATTATTTAAATCGGGAATTAATCTACCGTTCTCATCAGATTTTGAAGGAATCACTGTTCCATCATTCTGAAGAATACAGGTCAGCCCCAAAGACTGATAAAGTCCCAAAGGTAAAGTTGCTCCGATTTCCGAATGCATGAATTCTCCATTAAGTATAGGAGCGAAAGCAACTCTCAATGAGAGATAATTCTCTTCCGTCAACAAAGCCGGATTTGTCACTGGGGAATGATTTGCGATCAGGTCTCGCCATCGTTGAGTTAACAGGTTTTCAGCTGGTAATCCATCTGCGTATATTAACTGCCATCCCGCCAGAATAGCTGCTATACTAAAACAAATTTTTTTTACTGATCTCGTAAAGAACATCTGGCAAACTTCTCCTCTTAAATATTCCCCGATCTAACATTTATAACTAAGATATTATTTTTTCATTTGAGGTAATTTATCCGTTTAAAACAATTTTTCTTCTCTATTCAATTTCATTATACAATTTCGACAAAGCTATTTCTCTCAAGAATCTCATTTATGTACTGGTCAATTGAATGCAATTTGTTTCAATATAAATCAATAGCAATGTTTTTTAAAACACAAATATCTTAAAAGCAACCTAATACATTAAAAAACAAGTTACGATTACAAACTGCAGCCCCCCAAAAATATGGGACGAATTGAAGTGATCTATCTGAAAAGATTTTTTATCTTGCTCTCCAAGATGAACACTAACAACATAATATACTTATCTAAATTTGATTTTGCTTTATTTTGAATCAAATCTTTAATTAAGTGTTGTTCACTTTTGAAGTTTTGCAATGAGCGATTCCACTTCTCTATCGCCCGGTTTTTTTCGCTGTGCTTCTTTATATAACTCTAGAGCCGCCTGATAATCCCTCAATCCTTCATAAGCTTTACCCATTCCAAGTATATACTGATAACTTTCAGGATCACCAGCCATTGCTTTTGCGAAAAACTCTACTGCGTCATTAAAATTTCCTTCTTTCAGACTGCAACGACCCAAACCTGCTTGTAGTTCATGCATCTCTGAAAGTAGAAGCGAAGCCTGCACATAGGAATTGATAGCTTCATCATAGTTTTTTTCAAGTTCAAGTATCTCCCCCATGATAAGATTATACCAGCCGGATTTTTTATTTGTCATTCGTTGAGCTATGGATCGACAAAGTTCAGTCTGACCTGTAACAAAGTAAGAATGGGATAATCGAAACATTACTTCAGCATTACGGGGGTATTTGACAAGTATATTTTCATACATCTGCCTGGCAAGATTTTCATTTCCCAAAGAAGAATATGCGCGTCCAAGCCTCATCGCATACACCTCATTAAAGCCGTTGATTTCATTGGCATTTAGATAGCTGTTAATTGCGTTATTATAATCAGCGTTTTCATAGTAAAGATCACCTAACATGGAGAAACACCGGCCGCATTTACTGTTTACCTTTACAGCCTTTTCGAGTATCTGAATGGCAGAATCTTTTTTTCCGGTCTCTTTAAAAAGAAATCCAGCCCATTGAAAAACTCTGGAATCATTACAGTCCGCTGTAAGAAGCGGTTTAACAATTGAAAGTGCTTCAGCAGTTTTGGATGACCGGTAAAATGCTTCTGTCAAAAACAATCTTTTTTCGACATCTGAGTCAGATTTGACCGCTTTTGACAGATATTTAATTGCCTCACTGGAATTTTTGCTTGCCAGCAGCATTTGACCCATTTTGTAATTTGCTTCGTTGTGAGATTCGGATAATTTGAGCGTCTGACGCAAGTAGATCATAGCCTTAGCATTATCCTTTTGTGATTCATAGTAAACGGACATCTGGTAATTGATATCAGGATTTTTTGGAGCACATTGCAGTGCTTTGATCAGATGTTCGCCCCATTTCACACGGTTTTTTTGGGTTTCATACGCCTTTGCCAACTTCAGTTGTAAATCAATTTCACATGGTTTCAATGCAACGATTTCTTCAAGAACACCGATAGCATCATCCACTTTAGAAAGAGAGAAGAGAAGATCAGCAAGTTCATTACGGATAACAAAATCTTTTTTATCCAATATGCATAAGGCTCTCAAAGCAGTCTCAAGCCCATACTGGTTACGCCCTGAACGATAACAATCCGCAAGCATCATGATCACTTCTTTATCAGTATTTTTTATTTCAAATGCTCTTTCCAAAGGATCAGTTGCTTTCTGCATGTCTCCAAGTTTGCCATACGACAATCCAATACATTTCAATATGTCATAATTGCCGGGTCTGACAGATGAAACCTTTGTTAAAGACTCAATTGTCCCCTTGTAATCTTTTTGATTATAGAGAGCCAAACCTAATTCAACCAGTACTGAATCATTACTTTTAAATTGCAGATATTTTTTATAACTCTCGATAGTACCTGAGATATCATTTACTTTGGCACTCGCCCTTGCGAGATAACGATACAGTTCAGGATCAGCATTTTTAGAGGCAGTCGCTTTTTTCAAATGAATCGCCGCGTTTTTCCAATCATTAGATTTGTAATAAAGGCGTGCTAAACGCTCATAAATCCGAGGGTCCTGAGAGTTGGATTTCAGAGCAGATTCATAAAAACTTATTGCCATTTTTGAGTTTTGCAGCTGTTCAAAGATTTCCCCAACTCTAAATCCATAGGATTTATAATTACCCGATAAGGAGATGTACTTCTGATACATTTTGACAGCTGATTCATTTGCGCCATTTTTGTCATAGGCAACCGCACCTAATTCAATTGCGCGTACGTCAGATGGGAATTTTTGCAGAATAGCTGAAGAATAAGTAATCACTTTTTTATACTGCTGAAGTTTGAAGAACGCTTCAGCACCAATTCTCAACATCGATATTTCAAGACGGTTTGGAGGAATATTTTGCAGGAGTGAAACGACTGAATCAAAATTATTTGATTCATATTCGAGTTTCGCCAGCCGTAAATTAACTTCAGGATTGGTGTATTTTTTCTTCATGAAAAGATAATACGCATCTTTGGCCTGCCGTTTCAAATTTCTTGCTTCGAATAATTTTCCCGCAATAACCAGATTTTGCTTGTATTTATCATTATTAATAGCAAATAATTGCAGATGAATTTCGGCAGCAGCACTATCTTTTTTCACAATTTCATATAATGAAGCTAATTGTAGTAATGCTTTCTCATGTTTGCGATCTTCAGTAATAGACTTCTGTAACATATTAACAGCATCCAAAGGAGAATTGAGTTCTTTGAATCCAATCCCTAATTTGTAAAATATTTCAGCATCAGTTTTTCCCTTGGCAAGCGCTTTTGAAACATACGTACTGGCTGCGGCTTTATCTTTTAACTTTAGCGAGATTATGGCAAGACGATAGAATGCAAGCGGATCTGCATTACTATATCTGGTATATTCCTGATAAGCATTCCTGCTTTCAATCCAGGCTCCAGTTGTAAAGGTAATCTCAGCTATTTTCGATAGCACTGAAGTATCAGTTTTATTTAACTGGAGCTCCTTTTTGAAAAATTGCAGTGCTTCATTTTTATTGCCTTTAGAATAATAATGATCAGCAATTTTTTTAAACGCCCCTGGAATTGTTACTTTCTGGATCGATAATTCCTTTAGAATCTGAATAGCAGATGCAAATTCTTTCCTTCCCAAATAGACATTCGCGAGGCCAGTTTTGCAGGATTTCTTATCCTTCACCAATGGTAAAGCCCGCAGAAACAGCGGCAATGCTTTGTCAAACTCTTTATTATTAGTGTAAATCCATCCCAGTTCCAGTAGAATTCTTTCATCATCGCGAGGACTGTTTTTCATAGCCCTTTCGAGATGTAATCGGGCTTTCGATGTATCTTTTCTGGCAAGCTCCAGAAACCCAAGTTCCCGATTGAAACTGCTATGATCCGGATACCGGCTCTCGATTTTTCTGAGCAATTCATAAGCTCCATTAGAATTACCGGACTTTTGAAGCGCTTTCGCTGTGTTCACGTACAGGTCAACATTTTCTTTTGACAATTGTATTGCTTTTTCATAATAATTCGCTGCATTTGCATAAGAATTAATGGAACTATAAAGGTCTGCAAGTGATACACATGCCAGATAGTTTTTCGGATCGAGTTTAATTGATTTCAAGAATGCAGCAATTGCACCTTCTTTATTTTTAAGAGCAGCTAGACCTCGTCCAAGCTCAAAAAAAATGTCCGCAGACTCACTTTTTGTTTTAAAATACCTGTTACAATAGTCAATAGCTTCTGCTGCCCGCCCCTCATCGTTGCACATTTTGGCATACTGCACAAGAGCAATTTCATTATCCGGATCTGCTGAAAGGATCTTTTTAAAGGTAGCTTCTGCTAAATATTTTTTGTCTGTTGCTTGTAAAAGCAAAGCTTTTTCCACCAGCAGCTCCGTATTATTTTCATTGCGCTGTTCACCTTTAGAAATCACCTGAAAAGCATCTTGAGGCCGATTCGCTTTACGATTCAATCTGCTCACTGCAACATATGCAGGATCATACTCTGGAAATGTGTTATATACAATTTTAAAAGCTTCAAGAGCCTCTGTTATATATCCCGCCTTTTCAAATAAAAAACCGGCACGCCAGAAAGCAAGCAACATTGTACGATCTTTACTGCAAATAATACGGTAATTTTCAATCAGTTTTGCGACATCCCCGGATGATGCATTTTGCTCCATTAACATGCTCTCACCCAGCAAACGAAGATTTTTGCTGTCACCACTTACAATAGGAAATTTTAAAAAACGAACCAGATCACTCGGGGGATTCAATTTCAAAGATCGAAGTATTTCATTTGTAATCACATCAAGTTCAGATCCTATTTTTTCCAATTTAAATTCACGGTCAACAACAATCGATGTGGTTTTCTTTGTGGATATAATTTCGAGATAATAAAAAATATCTTTGTTTGCAGATAGTTCATATTTAACTTTACCAATAAAATCAATATTGAGTCTTCTTGCTATGTCTAAATAATTCTGATCAGTAAGTATTTTCCCTGTTTTCAAATCAGATGTTTTGGAGATAGCCAGATCCGAGGATATATAGTCAAGTCCGCTGATATTTCTGCATTTGAATTCTAGTACAGATTCAATCAATATCCCAAGCCATTTCTCCTGGCCACTTTTGGATATATCAGTAGAGCCTGTCATCATGAAAGATATTTTATTATGACCTGAATTTCCTGTTACTTTTACTTGTCCATATATGCCAGTAGAAAGCTGTAGAAGAAAAATTATACATAGTATACTGCGAAAAACCATAAGTATACCTTTCAGAAAAAAGATATTTATATAGAGGTCACCAATTCATTTCACAAGAACAGTCAAATTAATGGCGGTTATTTCTTATAAATATAAACCGGTGATTGTCTAAAACCTGTGAATTTTTTCCAAACCTGTGGAATACAGTGAATTAAAACTTGAAATTGTAACATTTTCGATAGTAATAAGAATATGCAAAAAAAAGGGAGTGAATAGAACTCACTCCCTCAAAAATCAAATTAAAGTCGAACTATTTGAGTAAAGAAAGGACATTCTGAGTAACTTGATTTGCCTGCGCAAGCATTGCAGTACCAGATTGCATGAGAATTTGATTTTTCGTAAAAGTAGCTGATTCATTCGCAAAGTCCACATCACGGATAAGCGATTCTGCAGACTGCTGATTAGTATTTGAAATTGTCAGGTTATTAATAGCATGATCAAGGCGATTGATAAAAGCACCAATATTTGAACGCATTTTGTTAACGCTATCAATAGATTCATCGATATTCATCAGTGCATTAACGGCATCAGATTGCGCTGTGAGAAAAGTTTCATTAAGATTTGTTACACCTCCGCTACCCGCTCCGGCACCAAGCCGGTTACTCGAAAGCGTCTCAATAGTAATAGTGATGCTATCGAATCCGTATGCACTATTTGCATCAACCCATAGAGCAGATCCTGCATTGCCGATACCAAAACGTTCATTCGCTGTTGTTCCGGTACTTGATATTAATTTCATTCCATTATAGTTAGTAACCTCAGCAATACGGTCGATTTCATCTCTTAATTGTTCATATTCCTGATTTGTGTACGCACGTTCAGTTGAAGTAAGTGTATCGTTTGATGATTGTACCGCAAGTTCGCGCATTCTCTGAAGTATATCAGAAACTTCATTTGCAGCACCTTCAGCGACATTCAGTGCAGCTATACCGTCCTGAGCATTTTTCATTGCCTGAGCAGTTCCCTTAACTTGTGTACGCAAATTTTCTGAAACACCAAGTCCCGCCGCATCATCAGAAGCTCTGTTAATGCGAAGTCCTGTCGACAATCTCTCCAGCGAAGTCTTCATATCGCGATTAACTTTGTAGAGAGAGCTCTGTGTGGTCATTGAAGAAATGTTGTGAACTATACGCATAAAAACCTCCATGTTATGAATGACATCCTGCGTCGGTGATATCATTCGTTTATTATTTATGGCATCCTTGCCATGTTATTTACTGAATTAAGAAACTCCTGCCTACATTTTTTTTATCGAATTATTCCCAAAAAAACTTTAGTGTTTTTTATTTTTCTAAAAACAAATGATAACAAATTGTTTTTCAGAAATGATTTCTATATAAATTGAGGAATGAATCTTTTCACAAATACTATATAAGCTGCAGTAAGTACGCAGGACTATATTTGAAAGAGTTGGGTAGAAATCATATGGCGGGAGAAATTGTCAGCGCCGATTCAATTCCGCGCAAATTATTTATATTGTAAATTGTTGTATCTTTTTTGAATCCATTTACTCGTGCTATTCCTGACAGTACACGACCAGGACCGATTTCGTAAAGAGTGTCAACACCAGGTCGCGCAAAGTATCCATAGATTCTCTCCAGAAAACAGGGCTTGTCAATTGCCAGGTAACAAGATGCTTTATTGTTGACGGATGTGATTCCGTTTTAGCAGTTGCATTCAATATAATGGGAATAACAGGTTTTCTAAAATGATAATCTTCAGCCCAGTTTTCAAATTCGATACGGGCATTTCTCATAAAACGGACTGTGCCATGGACCATTCACCTGGACTTTTTTACTTTTCCCAAGGCGTCGTTCGAGCAATAAGTTCGCTGAAATTTATCCAGCAGGTCATCATCGTCCGGAAAGTACAATCTGATCCGGAGCATTATCATTTGCAAGAACAATACTTTCCGGTTCATTTATTTCTTCTAAAAGCGATTCTACCTCATTCAAGAGGCATAAACATTACTGCAAGCATTCCACCACTTACTTCAGATGCTACCTGATCCATCAGTTCACCGCTGTTTGCTTGCGATTCTTATTGCGTTCTCAAAGGAGACAATTCCGGAAGCAGCCAGAGAAGTAATTTCTCCAAGACGAATGCCCCAGGACCACATCCGGCTTAATACCTGCATTCTGCAAACGATTGAGATAACCCAGACAGATAGCAACAAGGGCAGGCTGAAGAAATCGTGCCTGGAGTAAAGTTCTTTCAGGCCCGCGAAGGCAGATCTTTTCAAGATCTTCACCTGTCAAATCATTGGCGAGAGAAATAAGTGAACGGAAGAATTGATCATCATCTTTAAAAAGATCATGACCCATTCCGATTTCCTGTGATCCCTGTCCGGGAAATAAAAAGGCCTGATGTCCCATTAAGCAACAGTTCCTGTCAATCCGCCATCAACTACAATAGCTTGTCCAACAATATAAGATGCATCATCGGAAGCAAGAAATGCCACTGTTTTGGCAACTTCATCGGGTTTACCGAAACGACGCAGTAAAATTCTTTCCAGATTCTGCATTTTGATCTGCCGAGGCATTTTTGCAGTCATATCTGTGTCAATGAACCCGGGCACAACAGTATTCACTCTGATCCCTCGAGGACCAAGTTCTGCAGCAAGTGCACGAGAAAAGGCGATTATAGCACCTTTAGATGCGGAGTAATTTGTTTGTCCAGCAATACCAAGTAAACCAGAAACCGATGCAATATTGATAATTACTCCTGAATGAGCATTCATCATTGGCCGGCATACCGCTTTACCCCATCTAAACGCCCCGCCAACATTGGTATCGATAACTTTATTCCACTCTTCAATCGGCATCATCATAATAAACTGATCTGAAGTAATTCCAGCATTGTTTATCAATATATCTATTTTGCCTTCTGAAGCAATTATTTTATTAATAGCAGAATCAATTTCTGAATAGTCAGTTTGAGAGCACCTGATTTTTTCTGCACCGGAGATCTTTGCAAGCTCATCTGCGGCGCTTTCGTTTTTATTGAATGTAAAGAAAACTTTGGCACCACGTGATACAAGATCCATTACACATGCTTTACCAATGCCTCTTGATCCACCAGTGACTATAGCAATTTTACCTTCAAAACGGGTCATTTTTTTACCCTTCTGAGATTGATCTTCAATAATATGCTTGAATCATGAAGAAACTCTCCATTGCGTCGAGTTTTCTTCGTCCCAAAAATTAAATCTCATCCAATTTTACAGAAAGACTCTTGGGCATTATTGGCGGCATGGATATGGTCTCAATCACAGGCCCATCGGAAGATTTAAGATTAAATGTTAATCCGGCAAATGCAACATCAATATCAAACAGGGCTAGCCCTAATGACAGAGTCAAGAATATAAGAATAGCAAAGTGCCTGAACAGATCCTACTTCCCGTTCTCCTTAAAAACAGGCATCTCCAAAGAAATATCAGTTCCTTTCTGAGCACGAATACCAATTATTTTCTTTTTCAAACCTTCAGTTACGGCGTGACATTATACTGTCACGGCCACAGAATTTTTCTTTGTCAAAATCAATCATGTATTGTAAACCAAGTGCACAGCGGATCTCTACTTTTGCTCCTTCAGCATAAGATATTGAAAAATCTGCCTTCAAGACGAAGGTCATTATGACTGTACACTGCAAACCCTCCATTCAACTGCCTTGACAGCCTCACTGAGAGTTGTGAACAGCTTTGATGCGATTTCCGCAGGCAGCCAGGAGTCAGATACCCGAATTCTGAGGTTTTTCCCGCTCTGAAAAGCCGTATATCAGTATCTTCAAATGAATAGGTTTCAATTGACAGATAAGGCAAACCCAGAGATATCAGCACCAAAAAGTGTCCTTGATAACACTCCATGCCTTAAATCCGTCAACGCCAATGACTACATGACTTTCTGTAATATCAACAGCACCTGCAGCGGGATCACTTGTAAACAAAGACCTCACTCTCGCATCATCGGCAATACTCTCACACAATAACAATAAATTCATCATCATTATTGGCAACATAGCAGTCTGCAAGAAGCATCCCATTTTCATCACTTAAAAAAGTATGCAGTACTCTTCCAAATCGTATGCGGGCGACATTACCAGCAAGAAGAGAATCAAGAAAATCAAGTCCGGTTTCCTCTGGAACTTCTAAATTTCTGGACATGACGAAAAATCAGTCAACCCCACGGTATCACGAATAAAATGGTACTCTTTTTCTTTATCGTTGAATATGGCTCTACAACTCTCAACACCATATCGCTCGTCAAATGAAGCACCCATTGACTTAATGTATTTTTTAATGGAGAAATTCTCATTCTGAATCAGCCCTTCTTTTCCTGTTCTTGCAGAACATAGTCGACAATAGTGTTAATTGAACGCAGAATCGATGTATTCTGATCGGGAATCTTGATTCCGAAAGCAGTTTTCAATGCACAAGACTATTTCAAGTGCATCAAGAGAATCGAGTCCCAATCCTGCTCCAAGAAGAGACACATCTTCATGAAGATCATCAGGTTCATAAGGAAGATTAAGTCGACGAATCAATTCCTCTTTAAATTTTTTGATAACAGCACTTCGCTTATCAATCAACTGCTGGATATTTTCTGCCATAAACGTGCCGACTCTTTCTTGTCAGGATACTTTTTCAAAAACCGCCACACAGTCAGTAGCGTGCTGTGCGTTAAAAAACGATAGAATATACTTTTTTTCACGATCAAATTCAACGGATGAAGTGTTCAGAGCGGCAGAAATATTAAAAAGCGGTAAACTTGCCGGTGCATATCCTGTCAGAGGTGAACAATCAATCAGTTTTGACTCCATTTGTACCCAAAAACATTCTTTACAGCCAGTATCAGCTTCACTGACTCCAGGAATTATAACAAATTACAGCAATCTGTTCTTTTCTAATCGAGGCATCAGAGAGCCCTTTTTTCACCAATTTAATGTAATTCTCAACCTTTTCCAAGCCATTTGAAGAAGCGAACACAAAGGACCTAATAAAACAGAGTGGGACACTCCCGCGATTCCAAGGCATGAGAATATTTCTCGAGAAGAAACATAGCGGCACCTTCACCAATCGGAGATGAAACATTATTATGGTTTCAGACAGAATACAGTCAACCAGTCCACGTTCCGAAAGATCATCCACACTACCGCAAAGAAGCATTGATGCATGACCATTACGTACTGCCGCCCATGCCATTCCTAAACCGATCAGACCCGCACCATGACCATTACAAAATGTTGTATTATGACCTGTAAACGACAACATTTGCATACCGTTCCGGTTACAGAATTGGGTACAATATATGGAAATGCATTTACTGCTTTAAGTTCGTAATTATTTGTAAAGTAAAGATGTTATATGTTCCTGCTCAGCCCATGTCGAACCCTGGGCAATACTCATAAACAAACCAAGATTCTGGCGCTGGCCTGACGTTCCGGAATTCCGGCTGATGCAAGTGCTTTTACAACTGCTATTGCTGCAATTGGGCAGATCGTTCACTGACCGGTTATCAAGCCTCTTATCTATTGAATGCAGATCAAACGGGGAATTTCCAGACAGTTATAATTTCCACGACGCAGCAATCTCCTTTTCGATCTGTAAACTGGTTTTGATGAAACAGTATTCGGATCAGGTATTGATGAACTTACGATCCCAAAAGCAGAAATAAATCCCGTTCCAGTTATACACACAGGATCATCAGTCGATTTTCTGTACCGGTGCTCTATGTGTTTTGCTTCCAGTGCCAATCACAATACTTGCGTTATTTCCACCAAATGCAAAATTGTTTTTTAGAAAAACAGTTTCTTTTTCCCATTATCTTCCGACTATCAGGAATATAATCAAGTGTAGCATCCATCTCGTGGTTCTGTAAATCCGACACTTGGAGGATAAACTCCATTTTCTGCACAAACAAGAGCTGCAATCGTTTCAACTGCACCTGCAGCACCAAGACAATGTCCGAAAGCACCTTTTGTCGAACTCATTGGAATCGTTAGCAGGATCATGACCAAAGACACGTATTGACCGCTTTTGTTTCTGCTTTATCATTTGCAGCAGTCCCTGTTCCGTGAGCACTTATAAACGAGATATCGCTTAGAAGCAATAGTACTATTGATCAATTGCATTCTGCATCGACTGAGCGGCACCTTTACCGGTCGGATCAGGAGCGGAGCAGTGAAAGGCATCATTTGACAATCCAACTCCAAGGATTTCACCTTTTATAGTTGCACTCCCTCACAATTGCAGAATTTCTGTTTTCAAGTACAACAAAACCCGCACCCTCACCAAGATTCAAGCCCGGCAGGAATAGAAAAAGGTGCACAAAAGTTATCAGTGTGTTGCTTTCAGACCTGCAAATCCGGCAAGTGTAGTTGTACTGAAAGAGTCTGCACCCACCGACAAGTGCAAGATCAATCATTCCAGGTCGGATCAAGATCGGAAGCTGCAGATAAAGCAGCCGCAAAGGCAGAACAGGCAGTTGTGACTGTAAAAACAGGCCCGGTGATACCAAAATGACCGGCGAGAAGAACTGATGCACTATAGTATTGACGCTCAAAAAATCCTCTTTCAGTTAGCATTGGTTCCATTGTTAATTCGGGTTTTGTACTGATCTTCGATCGTAAGCATTGGACCAGAACAGGTTCCCAGAACAAGTCCCGCATTAATCAGTGTTAGTACATTTTTTATGGCAGCATTAATTAGTGCCTGACGACCAGAAATAGCTGCGAGCTTGAACATACCGGTCGGTATTTCAAAAGCTGATCCTTTATTGTCCAGATCTGGATTAATATCATCTTGTAATAAGTCCAGCATATTTTGCATTGAAATGATGCAATGCGATTATCATTGATAGGAAACAGTGCTCGTTTTCCCTTTTTAAATTGTATTTGTAAATGATCTGAGACATACCGGCACTTGACACTAATCCCAACACCGGTAATCACGACACGGCGGCTTATCATTGACGACCCTCTTCTGCATGTTGAAAGTACAACAGCGAAATTATACCCCAGATCAGAACTCCCGATTGCAAGTAAGATATTGAGGAATTTGCTGTTAATGCTCTTTTGTCAATATATCCGATTCCTGTTTTCTGAGGCCATAGACCAATGCCTGTTTTTAGTGACTTCAGCACCAAGCCCAAGGCTCATGAGAATTGATGCAGTTTCGATATAACCGGTATTAAAAGTAGTTGTAATCAGCGGAATCTGACCAGCACGCATATCCTTGACATTTTCAAGTGCAGTAAGCATCTTACTATCTTGTAAATTACCCTGAGGAGCCCAAACAACAAATCAATCTTGTCTGCACGAGATCCGAAGCGCGCTGAAGTGCGGTTGATATTGCACGCTCCAAACCATCAGGTGAATGAGCATGGTTGATCATATTTATCAAGTATCCATAGCCATTCCATACCCAAGGACCTCAGCAAGAATAGTGCGCTGATCGTTCATTTGCAGCAGAAAGCGTTTCCATGACCAGCGATGCAGCACCCTCACCAAGGACTTTGCGCTCTTTGCATCAGTTAATCGTAATGCATAATTTTGTTCCTCATCACCACTGTACAGATATCCAATCAGATTATAATTGTAAAAAGTTTGAGCATACACTTCATCAGAGGCAGCATGCGATGACTGCTTTAGCTCTGTTATCAACAAGCATTTCATATGCATAGGCAAGGCTCTGAAGACCTGCATGGTGTCCGGACGAAAGGGTCATGTTTACACCCTTCAGAGCAAGTGCACCAGCCACCCAACCGGCAGTTGAATTTGCAGTGATATTGGAAAAATTATTGATATCAGGTGCAAAGTTTGGAGTTGAAAAGACACTATTCATGTGATCTGATTCAGGTGGTCCATTGCATACACCCATTACGATACCTGTCTCTTCAGTATTTTTGGAGCGGATTTTCAAATCTGCTTCCTGAAGTGCATTTATCGATGCAGCCACTGCCATTTTACTAATGAAGATTCATACCAGTGAAATCAAGCCGCCGATCAACATCTGAAGCTTTAAACAAGGATACTAAACCCGCCATTTTTGATTTAAGATCCGAATAAGCCAAGTCGCTCAACAGACCCAATTCCTGACAATTCCTTTTTCAAGTGCGTGCAAGATTATTTTCAATCGTAAGCCCCAGACTACTGACCGCACCAGCACCGGTAACGACTACCCGTTCATTAGAATTTTTCTGAACAGGAACAGGATAATCCCATTTTGTAATTACAACTGCAGCATTATTTCCACCGAAAGCATAATTTGCAGATAGAAATGTGTTATAATTTATTTCACGAGGATATTTGGGAACATAATCAAGCGTACAGCCGGGGCGCGGTTCTGAAAAGTTAATTGTTGGCGGTAAGAAGCCGGCGTTCATCGCCAAAAGATTACAAGTCGCCTCAAGAATTCCTGTAGTTCCCATACAGTGTCCAAAAAAGGATTTTGTTCCGACAACTGGAACCGGTTCATCACCAATAAATTTACTTATTCCTTTTGTTTCTGCTCTGTCATTTGCTTCAGTACCAGTGCCATGAGCATTTATACATCCGAGGTGCTCAACTGGAATACCTGAATCTACCAAGTGCAGCTCTCAGTGTCCGATAAACACCATCACCTCTTGGATCAGGAGATGTAGGATGATAGGCATCACAGGTTGTTGCATGTCCAGCGAGTTTCCCGAGACATTTTGCATGTCGCAATAGTGCCTGTTCCATTTCTTCTACTACCCAGAACACAGAAGCTTCACCGATATTAAGTCCAACCGGTTCCGAAAATGGTGCAATTTGTGAAGTCGAAACAGCTTTCAGACCGTTAAATCCTGACATGTTGGCTATACAAAGCGTATCAGCACCACCAACAAGTACCGTTTTATAATATCCACGGTTGATTAAGAACTGAGCCAATCCCAATAGCACCTGTTGTTGACGAGCAAGCAGTGGTCACTACCCATACTTCACCAGTGATACCAAGCGCATGCGCCATTGCTTTTCCAAAGCCATAGTACTGAGCTTGAAGATTCATCTTTTCTGTAAACGGCTTATCACTCTTTTTCTGAATCCATTTATATTCTTCTTCAGCGGAAAGCAATCCCCCATTGCAAGTCCCGAGGACAATGGCAATTTCTTTTGTATTCTCCGGGGAAATATCGATTCTCGACTCTTTTAATGCTTTACGGGCAGTACTTATTGCATATTGAAGATAGAGATCATCATACAGAGCAATCTCCTCATCACTCATGTATTGCCGAGGATCAAAACCTCGTATTTCTCCACATAAATTCGTGCGAAAAGATGATGCATCAAATCGAGTGACAGGTGCAATTCCGGTTTTCCCGTTTCTTAGCGCATTAGTAATATAATCACAAGTCATTTCCAATCGGACTGAGTACGCCAATTCCTGTAATGACAGCCTGTCCTTTAACTCCTTGACGTTCAAGAGGTTTGCCAACAGATCTTTTCTCCGTCTTTCCAGGTTGCAGGCTCAAGACTTGCGGCATGAGAACTTTTCTGTTTTCGGAAGAATTCATTCCAAACCTTTATAAATTGCCCATAGAGCTGCTCCGGCGACATATCTGTCGGCTGTGAAACAACATGTGCACCATTGTAATGAGCCCAGGTATAATCAATAATCCGATTCTGTCTGATAAGACGATCCCAATGAACCGAACCTGGATAAGGAGTAAAAATGAAAAATTCTGCAGTGTGAATTCCTGCTTTATCATATAAATCAAGAATTCTATCTGCAATTGATGTATCATCCCAGTCACGTCCCAGACCACAGGAACCAAAAAAACGGATATCGCGATCTTCAAGTTTTTTTACAAGATCCACAAGCTGCTGCTGCTTCAGGTTTGCTTCCAGCTAAGTGCCTTGATTGACACCGGATCGACATTCATCGTGCAATAGAAATTCTTTACACCTGCACGAGCAATCAGATCAAGAAAATCTTTATCAGTATTGAGCGCCATTGTTGATGAAACAAAATATTTCTTTTTAAGAGGAGTCAAAGCTTCAAGAAGTGCACGGGAATATTCAACCATTTTCTTCTGCGGAAAAAAGAGTGTATCATCTGCCAAGGTATACATTTTCATATTTCAGCTGACTGATTTCACGTACTACATCTTCTATTGGACGAAATCGCATCCGTGATCCCATATGTGCAGGTATGGCACACATTCGCACAGTTATACAGTACAGCCCCGCGTTACCTGGACCAGATCTTCATCCCAGTCATAACTTTCTTTGCAATAAAAAATATCGCGTTTAGGGATTTTCATCTTTGACAGATCAAAGGAACATCCACCTTTATAAATTTTTTTCAGTTGACCTGCAGCAGCATCCGTAAGTATCTGATTCCAGGTAGGTTCGCACTCTCCCACATTCACCGAATCGGCATGTTTCAAACACTCATCAACCATAAAAGAAGGGAAAAAACCACCCATAATGACCTTTTTGCCTTGTGCCCGAAAGCCATCAGCAATTTCAAAGGCCCGTGTCGCCTGAGGTGTAAAACAATTAATTCCCACTAGATCAACATCAATAGAATAGTCAATCTGATCTCCATTGTTATCATCAATAAGCACAAGTTCGTGCTCTTCCGGGGTCAGGGATGCAAGAATGGGAATTCCCAGTGATGGTGGAGTGGTAAAATCGCCAAGAAAATAATCAATCAGTCCTGTATCAAGATCTGGATTGTTTTTTAAAAACTTTTCAAAACGAGGGTAAACGAGAACAATTTTCACGTAAATATCTCATAAAATGAAAATGGTTGAAAATTATCATTTATAACAAGATTCTAAGATAATAAAACTCAGATTTCTTGTTAACCAGCCTTTTTTGTCCGATCAAATATATTCGCCAACAAAATAATTTTGCAAACCTTTACAGCAAAACTTTTTTTATTATAAGTAAAATAAATCTTTTCTCTCTTTAATTGTATCTTTCAAAGGTCTGCGATTCTGGTATATGAAAAATATATATTTTCCAAAAAAAACAATAGGCTAACCTTTTTCCATGTTTTCTAATGTCTTTATAATGGATTAATAATCAATTACAATTATGTTTTTAAATAAAACTGATCGGTTTAAAGATTGCGGTTCTATTCACTGTTAAATAAAGTAACATCAATATGACAAACGGCACTATTCAATGTAAAATTTTTCATTGAAAAATAATCTGAGTAAAATCTATTGAACTCTAAAAGTTTTGATTATTTTATAGCAATTAAAGCTGATATTATATAAAAAAGGAAAAATTTTCTTTACATACTAATTAATATCGAAAAACAAAAAGAATCGGAGAAACTAATGAAAATCAAAATATCAGATAAAAAGCATTTTTCAACCAGTTTAATGTATATACCTCAGAACACAGATAATCAATTACAGGATTTTAATGGAAAAAGTGGAGAAATTACTGTCAGATATGATAGTTCTTCTACAATAATATACTGTGGGATAGGAGAAACTAATGACTCTCCTATTTCTGCTATCAGGGCAGCGAGCGTAAAAGGAATTCAGAAAGCAATCGATTTAAAGCGCGATTCCGTTTCAATTCAGATTCCAAAGATAAAAGGCCATGAAAATTTATCCAAAGCAGTTGTTGAAGGCACCATTCTGGGTTCTTATAAGTTTAGTAATTACAAATCAGAAAAACCATTTCAGATCAATCAGATTGAACTTATCGATTCCTCACTGAGCACTACTGAGCTTAAGAACATCACTGCGATCTGTGATTCAGTTAATTATGCACGCGACCTTGTAAATGAAAATGCATCGCTGATCACTCCAGAATATCTGGCGCAAAAAGCCAAAACTTTGTCAAATACAAAAGATTTCAGGATTCAGATAATTGATGAAAAAGAGATGCGCCGTCTGGGACTCAACCTCATTGCAGCTGTAGGCCAGGCTTCATCAACTCCTCCTCGTTTGATAGCTATTGAATATAAAGGAAACATCCGATCAAAAGAAAAGATCGCTATTGTTGGAAAGGGAATTACTTTTGATTCGGGTGGTCAAAATCACAAGCCAACAGGTAGTATAGAAACTATGCGTACAGATATGGCCGGAGCGGCAGCAGTCCTGGGGGTGATGAAAGCGCTTTCACAGTTGAAATCCAAAATCAATGTAGTTGGCGTAATCCCAGCCGCTCACAATGCAATCGGTGGAAACGCATACTTTCCCGGAGATATTTACAAATCTTATTCTGGTAAAACGGTGGAGATTTTCAGCACGGATGCAGAAGGAAGATTAGTGCTTGCTGATGCAATAGCCTACTGTCAAGACATTTACAAACCGTCCTGTATAATAGATCTGGCAACTCTTACTGGTGGAGTACTCTACGCACTTGCAGATCTGGTTGCCGGTTTATTTACTAATAATGATATTTTGGCAAATGATCTTTTCAATGCGGGAGAGCGGTGTGGTGAGCGGCTATGGCGTCTGCCTTTATATCAGGAATATTGTGATGCTATCAAGGGTGATCTGGGGGATCTCCGAAATGTATCAAAATTAAAAAAAGGATATGCAAGTTCGATTATGGGTGCTGCATTTATCAAAGAGTTTGTAAAAGATGGTTTACCCTGGGCGCATCTTGACATCGCAGGGACTGCATTTAATGAGGGTTCAGCTCGTGGTGATGTGCCACAATATGCAACTGGTTTCGGAGTGAGACTTCTGTTAGAGTATCTATCAAATTTTTCAAAGTAAAGGTTATTGTGAGTGATGAACACTGTTAAACCTAAAAAAATTATTGCCCATCGCGGAATGCCGGAACTCTTTCATGAAAACACTATAGAGTCGTTCGAAAAAGCTGTCAGCTTTCATGCAGATATGATTGAATTTGACATAAGGAAAACATCTGATGGTATTCTTGCTATTTTTCATGACCCGTATATTACCTGTAGAAATTCTTTAATTCCACTCCGTGAATTATCTTTTGAAGATCTGCAGTCTATTGCGGATCAAAACGGCTTTAAAGTACCATCCGTTAAAGAAGTATTTGAAACATTCGCAGGCAGAACCGGATTTGACATTGAGTTCAAAGAAGAAGGTTGCGAAGAAGAAACTCTCTATTATATACAAAAGTACAATTGTGCAGATAAATGTATTATTACTTCCTTTAATGATGCGGTGATACGGAAAATTCAAACTCAATGGCCAAATATCCAGGCGGGATTACTCATTGAAAATCGTGAAATTTGTGATAGAGATTTTTCCTCATATTTCATGATTTGCCCGCACAAAGAGTTCTTTTTTAAATTTCGTTCTTTTTTTGCTGATTGGAAAAATTCTCAAAAGCATATTGCAGTATGGACAGTGGATGAGCAATCACAATTGGAGCTTCTTTTTAATGACCCGTTAATTGATTATATAATCACTAATAGATGTGATAAGGCTCTGGAATTGCAGAATAATTTATTACAGTTATAAAATGCATTTAAGAGGTTATCCTTTATGAAATTACCGGGGTTTCAAAATTGCCGGCGGGTTATAATCATTGGCTCGGATGCGGATGCTATGAGTCTATTTGTAACTCTCAGAAATAATATCGGCTTTAAGGATATCTCCGTTATAGATCCAAACATCGAGTTAATAAATCAGTTGCAACACGACACTACGATCGGACTCATAATAGATGCATCAAACCTCCCCCATATTGCTGCTCATCTGCGCAAGATCGATTTCCCCGGTGTAGACATCTTAAGTTCATTCAGTGCGCAACTGATCTTTTGTACCGGCTATGAATTTATAAAGGCAGGAGACCAGGTTGGCTACCGCTCTAAAGTTCTTGGAAGTCTACATGAGTTACGTCATTCCATCTATATAACAAAAAACAAAGAAGAACTTTTAAAGCTTGTACTTTCTGTAACGTTGCAGTCCTTATCAGCGGATAGCGGCTCAATAATGCTTTTAAATCCACGTAAACGAATTCTTACTGTAGAGATGTCTCTGGGATTAAAGCCAACAATAAAGAATACTGTTTCTCAAAAAATCGGCAGAGGTGTATCGGGGCGGGTAGCGCGAAGCGGTAAACCGATTCTTATTACAGGTAAGGTAAACAGTACCGATTTCGAAGTACAGGATGAACGCGATGATCTCCATTCATCTATCAGTTGTCCAATGCTTTTAGAGAACGAAGTCATTGGGGTTATTAATATTAATAGTAAATCTAATGAAAAAACCTTTTCTAAAGATGATCTGAAATATCTGCAGGAGCTGGCTCTGTTTACTGCAGAAATAATTAAAGCATCCCGTGAATATGAACGGTCTCTCACTGCATCATTTGTTTTTTCTATTACCACAGGAATCAGGGATATTCTGCGTTTAGATTTACCTTTGCAGGAACGTCTTAATTTATCGATGATGAGAATCGTTAATAATTTACAAGGGAAGATATGCAATTTATACTGGTTTGATAAGGAACGACAACAATTCATAATGCAGGCATCAAGCTCATTTGATATTAATCGTTTCGAAAATGACGCAATCAGGTTAAATGATTTTTTTACCGGCAGGGCACTTCGTAATAAAAATGCTTTTTCTTTCAGTATAAAGATGGGAAATTCAGATTTTAAAAAGTGGTTTTTGGCGCAGCCGATAAAGATAGATAATGAAATAGCGGGAATATTAATTGTAAATATAATCTCTGATCGTGAGAACTTTGACCGGGAAAAAAGATTACTTGAGAAAATAGCAGATTTACTTCAGGATACATTTATTCAAAAGAATATCATGCAGAACATGAAATTGCAATCAATTCAATATGGAGCACTTTCTGAAGTTGTTTTTGATCTTGCAAGTATTCATAATGTTCGTCAGTTAGCCCGGATTGTTACTGTCAACGCGTGTATGATTTTCGAAGCCCAGAGCTGTATTTTTAATCTCTACAATGACAATATGAACGTTTTCGAATTATTTGAATCCTTTTCTGTTAATGGCTCTCAACATGTAAAGCTTCTTCACAAGTTGAATAGTGTTCTTGCATTGAAAGCAGTTTCAGAAAAGAAAGCGCTATTCATACCGGATCTTTTATCAGAAGGATATATCAGTGAAGAAGTACCGACACGATCAGTAATCACTATGTGTTTACTTAAAGATGATGCCATTATGGGTGCACTATCAATTTACGATAAAAACGACTATAACATTTACAACCACAACCTCTTTTCAGAAAATGACTATGAGTTGTTTATTAAATTTTGTTTTCAGGTTACCAAAGCTTTGAGCCGTTTCATTAAAGTGAAGAAAAACTCCTTTTAGAAAGATTAGTCCCTCTTTACATATCATTACTCTTTCAAATTCGATTTCAAAAAACATTCTGAATATCCTTTGTTAAAGCTAAAAACAGTACGGCTTGTATTTTGCAATATTTTTCATATAGACAATTCGTCACCCAAAAAAGGAGAGGTAAAAATGGCTTTAATAAAGTATGGTTCGCTCTTTGACTTTTCGGTTAAAGCGAAACCCCAAATCGCACAGGAGATGAGGTCAATTGCAGATATCAATACTTTTCGTGAATTAGCTGAGGTAACCCGTAAATCAAAACCTATTTCATTTGATTTACAAGTATCTCCTGATGAGCGTGGATTATCGCTGAAAGCAATTACCTTGAACAGTAACTTTGATGGTTTTTTAAATAAATTTTCACAAAATAATATTTACATTGTTTCTGCCGCATGGGACTTAAGTGATAATCCAATCAATTATTACCCCACTTCAGATTCTGATTTAAATAACTGCACAATCAATATAAGTGCTGGACAAACTGTTGAATTTCCAAATAAAGGGATTCCGATTTTCCCGAGAAGAAAAGTAGTTGGAGGAATTGCTTATAAAATCCTTATAATGGAATCCGATCAGAATGTCAGAAATTTTGGCTCATTAATTTCAACCATTGGTGATACTATTCGACGATCGGAGCTGGGGTTTTTATTAGGGTTGATTTCTAAAGCTGCGGGTGTAAACGGTGCTTCAGTTCTTTTACTCTCCGAAGCATCAAAACGGTTGTCGCATGCGTTGGGTGAAATTTTGAAAACTAACTCTGATGATTATGTCGATTACCTTGAGGGATACCATCCTGTTACTAATTGGGTAAGAGATTTCGAAACAATTGATAACAAGTCGTCAAGTATAGTTCTCAACCGGTTTTAAATTATTATTCGTTAACTATCTCAGCCTGAAGTTTTGATCTTTTTCAAGAGGTATCTGATGATCAAGAAAAAACTCTTCATCAGTATAATCTGGATTACGGGAATTCTAATGTTTTCCGCTGTATTTGTAAGGGGGATATTATGGCTTGCAAACAATAACTATCCCCCATTTACTGGTAGCACTTATGTTCATTTCCAGACAAATGAAAAATACGTTGCACTTACTTTTGATGATGGTCCCTGTCCGCCTTACACCGATTCTATTTTGAATATTCTTAATCGTCATAAGGTAAAAGCTACTTTTTTCCTTGTAGGAAACAGAATCCAGAATTTTCCGCACTATATCCAAAAAATCGCATCACAAAATCATGAAATAGGAAATCATTCATGGTCGCATTCACCATTGATATTCAAAACCCCTTCTTCTATAAAAAAAGAAATAGTAAGAACTGACAGTATTATTAAAAGTTTAGGCTATAACCGCGATATTCTTTTCAGGGCTCCTTATGGGAAAAAACTAATTGAACTCCCATATGTACTTTCAAAGCTCAATAAACCACATATTCTGTTTGATGTTGTTCCGATGGATTGGGAACCGCTTTCTTTACCAATTATGTATCGAAGAGTGATAGATGCAACGCGACCGGGTTCAATCATTCTTTTGCATGATGGTGGAGGGGATCGTAGCACTACAGTCAAATTGACTGACTCTATTATTATCGCATTAAAAAAAGATGGTTACAGTTTTCTTACCGCTTCAGAATTTATAAGACTGACCACCAGAAATAAATATTGAGGTTTTTATGAACTTTTTTTATGCTGAAAATAGACATATCAGTAATTTACTTACACTTTTTCTGATAGCAACGTGTTTTTTATATCTTTTCTCGTTATCGTACAACTGGAAACCGGAGTGGGATAGTGCGTATTATTTAATTATCTCTAAATCGATTCTCAATGGTAATGGATTTACTTATCTGGGATATCCTTGTTTGAAAATTCCTTTTGGCTTTCCGCTGTTGATCAGTCCGATTGTTTTTTTTACTAATACCAATTTTTTTGCTTTAAATATGCTAATGCTTTCTTTTGCAGGCCTTGCATTCCTTATGGTGTATAAATTCTTCAGAACATTCTTCTCTCATACCTATGCATTGCTTATAACCTTTTTCACATCATTTTCCTCTCTTGTGCTTTACCATACCGGATTTATTATGATTGACATTCCATACTTGGCAATTTCTTTTCTTGCACTGTTTCTGGCGGTTTCATACTTGAAAAAAAACAGTAATGTTCTATTAGGTATTTTTGCAGTCATCAGCTTGTTATCTGCATTTTTCCTAAGGACAGTAGGGTTTGCACTTATTGCAGGGATTTTTATGTATCTACTGTTATACAGAAGAGAAATAATAAAAAAATGGAATTTTGCACTACTGGTACTGTTAACTGTTATTCCAATTGCAAGCTGGTTGTATTACAGTAATTCGAAAGCAATTGACAATAGCAATCCTGTCTGGCAATTATCAGAGTTCCTTCCTTCAAAAGATGAATACAAACGGTATCGATTTGATGATCCACTTTCAACAATCAATAGCCCATTCACGTTTGTAGACCGGGGAGTACAGAATCTGGTCTATTATTCGGCAATATCCATGACGGCAGTCTCTGGATTATACATTAATCCTTCAAAAGAAAACATCAAGCGTTATCCGTTACTTCTACTTGGATTAATCGGTTTCGGATTTTTAATTTTATTAAGCGGCTTTTTTTATAGTATTGTAAGAGACAAAATGCCCTTTGATTTCTATTTTTTGCTTTATATTGGAATACTTTGTATCTGGTCTGCGCGAGAACCACGTTATCTTATACCGGTATTTCCATTTTTATTCCATTATTTCCTTACTGGAATTTTTTTCTTTGTCAGCACCTCATTACGCAATTATAATTATTTACAAAAATTTTCACATATTTTCAGTTTGATTATCATTGTCCTTATATCAACTCTTTTTTTAATTGCAAACATGCAAAGAAATTTTCAAATAGTTAAAAGCCAGCATCAAAGGCCCTATTATCAACCCAATATGATTGATTATTTTAAAATAGTCGATTGGGTTAAAGCTAACACTACACCTGATTGCAGAGTAGTTAGTGTTAATGCGCCTATAATGGCTTTTTTTTCAGAAAGGCATTGTATTTCTTTCCCGAGGGTAAAAAGCAACGAGGCTCTTCTTTCTTACCTTCTAAATATCAACTGTGATTTTCTTATTGTGAGCCCATCGAGTGTTGTTGAAAAACCTTACTTACAGCCTGTCCTTACAAAATATCCGGAGTATTTTATTAAGCAATTTAGTATAAATCAAACAGTTATTTACAAAATTAAAAACCGGTCCTGATTCTTTTATGATTGTTTTTGATTTCGAATTTTTTTCCGGGAGTATTTATGAAAATTACTGTTGTCATACCTTGCTACAGAGTAAAACAATATGTAATGGAGGTTATAGAGAAAATAGGGAGTGAAGTAGATACTATATATTGTATTGATGATGCATGTCCTGAAAATTCCGGACAATTTATTGAAGCTACTACCAAAGATCCTCGTGTCAAGGTAATCTACCATAACCAAAATCAGGGTGTTGGTGGAGCAGTAATCACCGGCTATAAAGCCGCCATCGAAAATGATGCTGATATTGTTATTAAAATCGATGGAGATGGTCAGATGGATCCCGCTCTCATTCCCAAAATAATCAGACCTATCGTTAAACAGCAGGCAGACTATACAAAAGGAAACCGGTTTTACTTAGCTGATTATTTAAAAGAAATGCCTGCATTAAGAAAGGCCGGAAACGCTTTTCTATCTTTTATGAATAAATTCTCAACCGGGTACTGGGATATATTTGATCCAACTAACGGTTACACGGCTATCTCTTCTCCTATCATTAGAGAATTACCTCTGAATAAGATATCAAAGCGTTATTTTTTTGAATCAGACATGCTTTATCATCTGAGCATACTTAAGGCAGTTGTCAAAGATATTCCCATTAAATCAACATACAATGGCGAGATAAGCAGTCTCAAAATACGAAAAATTGTTAATGAATTTCTAATTCGACATTTTTTCAATTTTATTAAAAGGATTATTTACAATTATTACATAAGAAATTTTACACTTGGTTCCATAGAACTTTTACTGGCGATTCTTTGTATTGCGTCAGGAAGTATTGCCGGATCTATTTACTGGATAACGAGCATACAAACCGGAATTATTTCATCATCGGGAACTGTTATGCTTTCAGCGCTTCCTATTATAATAGGATTTCAACTGTTAATTGCTTTCTTTGGGGAAGATATCAGTTTAATTCCCAAAACACCAATATCAACATTTCTTGGAAATGATAAATTTGTCATACGCTTCAGAAATGTCGAATCGAAGAAAATCTCTACTACTGATATAATAACTAACAATATCTTTAAACAAAAAGGAATTAGTCCACCAAACTACATTGAAACTAATTCATTAAAAAAACATTTCAATTCTTAACATTTATCAGGAGTAATCTGCAAAGGATTTCTCTTTACTACACGATCATATAGTACTATTGACCCGGCGATAGCCACATTCATAGACTGTTCACCCCTCAGTTTAATCTTTTTGTGGCATCGCTCACGGGCCATTCGACTCAGCCCATGGTCTTCCGCTCCCAGCAGATAACATGCACGTTCAGGATGTTCAAAATGCTCAAGAGGTTCCGCCGAATCATCCATTTCAACCCCTATTAGTACACATGAGAACGGCAGGTTTTTATAAAATTCTTCAAAGTTATCATAAGAATAAACAGGTAAGGACCGCCACGATTTCTGTGGATCTGTAAATGTTTTTTTGAATTTTTTACCTATAAGAAAAACAAAACTGGCATTGAGTATTTTTGCTGTACGCCATAGTGCTCCATAATTACTCCATGTTTTACAACATTCAATTCCAATCCCAAAATATCCACTACCATAATTTATCATTTTTGAATCGACCTTTATCGAAGATTTCTTTTCAACTATTCGCTCCCTAAGTCCCCTTGCGGGGCGACGCATTGAAGTACCCGAAAGGGGTGGATTTAGGGGACGTGTATGTTAATTCTGAACAGAAAATAGTAAGCAGCTCCTAATTGAAAGATACGCATTAAAGAAGATTTTCCTGACATCTTACAGTACTAATAAGATTTTTTTCCCATTCAAACAAATGGTATGGTTTTCCGGAAAATCTATTACCAGGCAATATTGTTAATGTATAATATAAATATAGATCAAAGACCCGAAAAAAAACGGTTTTCAATGATGAGGTGATATGAAAAAAACTATTCTAAAAATGGAAACGATGTTTTTTCTCCTTTTTCTAAGTACCGATCCTTTCGCAGGTTACGGTGATCTTTCAGATGGATTACCATCAAGACTTGAACGAGAAGTCTTAGTAATGACAAACGCAGTAAGAATGGATCCTGTCGGGTTCCGCGATAAATACATTAAAAATACAGCTATTTTGCTTCCGTCAAATTATCCAGCAGTGGAACCAGTCTGGTATAATCAGGATTTAAGTAAAGCTGCACGATTTCATTCAGATGATATGGCCAATAATTGTGGACTTTCACATAATTCATGTGATGGAACAACATTTTCCAAACGGGTCACTTTCTATTATAAAGGAAGTGGATGGTTAGGAGAAAATATCGCAACAGGAAATCCAACCGGAATTCAAACAGTCGTTCAATGGCTTCGCGATGATAATGCACAAAAGATACCAGCAACAGATAAGAGCTCCAGTGATGGACATCGGCAAAATATTATGAATGCACAATACCATGAAATAGGTGCAGGATACTCCTATTCTAAAAGCCGTCAATGGTACCACTTCTGGACACAGGATTTTGGAGGAGGTATCGGATCTGATTATAAAATTCCTTCGGGATGCCATTTTTCCAGCCCTGAAACAGCTACCGAAATTTCTTTTGCTGCAAACTATTATGATAAATCAGGAACAGCACCGGAAAAAGCCTCAGTAGTGATTGATAATATTGAACACTCAATGACTCTTTTTCTTGGCAAATCATCATCAGGCACCTACATTTATTCGACGACTGATGATAAGAAACCGCACTGTTATTATTTCCTGTTTACTTCAAAGGATCAGACAATCCGTTACCCTCAAACAAATTCATTATCAACGTCATCAGATTCCGGATGTTTAAATGCGCCTGTCAAAAGATATACTTCCGATCAATTAACGAAAATAGCCGATTTACAGACTACTAAAACAGCTATTTACACAATTAATGGGGCAAAACTATCCTCGATATCTGCTGTACGGAATAAAAAAACATCTGGAATTCTTCTTTATACACTTCCGGGCCAAAATGAAAGGATTAACAAACTAATTAACTTTAAATAAAAGAGGATAGATAATCTCTGAAAAGGTCTACTTGAGACTAAAAATTTTCTCAAGTTTTTCTGTAAACACGAACAGATTCCCGTTGATCCGTATCTTTACCGGATTCCCCCACCCTTTTTCAAATGATATTTTAAAAAAATTATGATTCACTGTCATATCAATCCAATGACTTCGGTAACGCAATCGTTGCTTGATTTCAAGAATATTCTGTGGCAGCTGTGGATTGAAATGCAATTCATCCCCTTTGACCTCAAGTCCGGTATAACATCGCTGTATCATGTCAACGGTTCCAGCCATAGCTCCAAGGTGAATACCTTCTGGTGTAGTCCCCCCCTGCACATCCTCAAAATCTGAGATCAGTGCATTCTCAAATACTTCCCAGGATTGACTTCGGTGAACACGGGATAAAACCCAGGAAAGAACAAGTCGGCTTAAAGTAGAACCATGAGAAGTACGATTTCGGTAATAATTGATTATTTGGGGGATCGTCATAGGATCAAAATCGTAACCCATGTGATTGATAGTTTCCTTTATCTCTTCAGCGGAAAAAAGATAGAAAAGCATTAAAACATCGGGTTGTTTACTTGCTTTATAATTGTTGACAGAATCATTTTTACTCTCAAGAATTCGATCCAGACGCATATTATCACCATAACGGTTTTTGTAATAGTCCCAATCGAGCTCTTTAAGATTATTATATCCCTCGAACTGATCGATAATGTTTTCCGTAAAAGGGATAAACATTTTTTGGCTTATTTGCCTCCATCTATCGATTTCTTCGCTATCGATATCCAGGTCACAAAGAAGCTCATCTCTTCGCCTCTCCTCAAGGATAGTAAGAATATCAAGTGCCCGCATTAATACCCAGGCAGCCATAATATTTGTGTAAGCATTGTTATTGATTCCTGCTTTATCGGAATTTGGATAACGGGTGTGATATTCATCAGGCCCTATTACACCATGTATTTCGAAACGTTTCCGTTCTGCATTGTAACGGGAAAGAGAAGCCCAGAATTTTGCTATTTCGAAGATGATTTCGGCGCCAAAGAAGTAAATGAATTCTTTATCATCTGTTGTTTGAAAGTATTGCCAGATATTATAAACAATTGCTACATTGACATGACGCTGGAGAAAGGTGTCATCAGGGACCCACCTTCCGGATTGAGGATTAAGGTGTATTTTCTGACTCTCTTCGCGTCCATTACTTCCACTCTGCCAAGGATACAATGCCCCTCTGTATCCGCTTTCTATTGCAGAATTACGTGCCTGCTCAAGCCTTCTGTAACGATAAAGGAGGAATTCACGAGTCAGGAGAGGGTTACGAAAATTTAAAAAGGGGAAAATGAATAGTTCATCCCATAAAATATGCCCTCTGTATGCCTCCCCATGAAGTCCGCGGGGAGGAATACCTACATCAAGATCATAGGTATTTGGAGATGCTGTCTGAAGTATATGAAAAATATGCAATCTTAGAAGTAACTGATTACGATCACTATCACTGAGCTGAATATCAAAACGATCCCACAATTTTTTCCAGGCAATAGCGTGCGATTTATAAAGCTCTTTAAAATTGTCTGTTCGTAAAAGTTTATTACAAGCTTCAAGAGTTGGCTCACTGATTGCCGTATCCCGTGAGGTATACAGTGCGGCAACTTTTTCTATCGTAAAAGAATGCCCCCTGGTACACGAAAACGATAGTTCCTGTGCAACATATCCCTCCTTTTGAATAGTTTCCCGATTAAGAGGAAGAGGCTTTTCATCAGTAAAGGCCAATGTCCGCACAGCCTGAGACATATGAATATGAGACTGATTTGTTGCGACTTCCAGATAGATGCAACTTTCAGATGCGAGTCCATGACGAATCTGTTCAAGGTGCTGATTATTGAGATCACAATACCGCTTTACTCCACAGTTTTTAACATTTCCTTCAATCGCAGAATGTATTGTTATTTGTCCACTCCAGTTTTCCGGTGTTACGATCCATTGGATTGCGGCAATATGCGGGGAGTTCATATGAACAAACCGGAATGTTTTTATGCTCGTTTCATGTTCCTGATTGTCTCTAAATCGAATGGAACTTTGAAGTAATCCACAATGTAAAATCAACTCCTGTTTATAATCAAGTATTTGAACACTATCAAGTGAGAACCATTCATTTTCATCTATTTTAAAAGTAAGAAAAAGCCAGTTGGACCAATTCACTAAATCTTCATTTTCAATTATCTGATCGGCGATTCTGGTCTCAAGCCGGTTATAACCTCCAGCTAAATAAGTTCCTGGATAATGCACACCATCTGCATGAGAGCTTTCATGACAGCCACGAGTCGCAAAGAAACCATTCCCAAGAGTACAGAGCGATTCCCTTATCGGCTCCTGCTTTGGATCGTAATTATCGTAGGCAATTATGAAATTTTTATTGTCCATTTAATTACCTGGTTGCAAATAATCCCCAATCGGTAGAGACGCCCGGCCATCGGTAGTAGAGACGTCCGGCCGGACGTCTCTACAGATGGCCGGATGTCTCTACCGATTGTTTTTTAAAATACGATAAAACTCTTTTAAAAAAGTAAACACATCCTCTGTATCCTTGATTTTTACATCTGCAAAAGATTCATACGCATGGTCACCAACCACAACACTCCTGCCCCACCCTTTAATCTCATGAAAAGCATCTTCATCTGTAAGATCATCACCAATATATAATGGATAAACAGGGGTATCTATTTCGAAAATTCTTCCTGCTAACCATCTCACAGCTTTCCCTTTATCCCAGTTTAATTTGGGCCGGATTTCAAATACCTTTTTCCCGTTTGTGATAACAAGCGATTCATAACGTTTAGCAATTTTTTCCACAACTGTTGCTATATGATCAATTTCCTCTTGTTTATTGACCTGTCTATAATGAATCGCCACACTAAATTTCTTTTTCTCAAATAAAACTTCTTTTATTTCGATCAGTCCCCGTTTAACATCTTGTTCTACTTTACTAAGTTCCGGAAGAGTTTTCTTAGCCGCATCAAGCTCAAAATGCATATTCCCAGGCCCGGAAATTTCGAAACCATGGCTTCCTGCATAGAAAAGGTCTTCTATTTCAACTAATTTTTTTACATTTTCCAAATCTCTACCGCTGATAATCGCTACCTTTACAACTTTAGTCAATTGTTGAATAATTTCCTTTACATCTTGACTTAAAATCGCAAGTTCCGGACGATCAACAATCGGTGTCAATGTGCCATCATAATCAAGCAGAAGTAAGAAAGATTCCTGTTTAATAATATCTATCGACTTTACTATCTCCTGTACTCCTGAGGTGATATTATTTGTTGATTTTTTCTCATATTTTTCAAAGTTTGGGATATCATACAATGATGAAACTACAATATCTGAGCCATATTCACGAAGTAAGTCAGCGTGATCGTTTCTTGAAATTCCAATAATGTAAGCAAACCCGCCATCTTTTCCCGCCTTCACTCCAGCACTTGAATCTTCAACAATCGCGGCTTTTAGTGGGTTAACATGTAATTTTTGAGCAGCGTATAAAAATATGTCTGGCTCTGGCTTGCCTTTTAACTTGTGCTCCAGCGCATCATTGCCATCTACAATAATATCAAATAATCCGGAAATACCAGCTTTGGTAAGTACCATCCTGCAATTTTTACTCGCTGATATCACAGCAGTTTTTTTATGTTGATAGCGCCATTTTTTAACTGTGTCAATCGTATCCTCATAGACATGTGCACCTTGTTTATTAAGGAAAGATAAGTATATAAGATTTTTACTATTTGCAAGTCCGCACACGGTTTCACTCCCCGGTGAATCATTAGGTGTTCCTAATGGGATCTCAATTCCGCGTGATTCTAAAAAGTTTTTAGCTCCCTCATAACGAGGACGTCCATCAACATATAATCGGTATTCCCGTTCCTGGTCAAAAGGATAAAAAGGCGTTGAAGTGCGATGAGAGTATTCAGCTAAAAAGGTATCAAACATCTCCTTCCAGGCCATCGCGTGAATTTTTGCTGTACTTGTAATAACCCCGTCAAGATCAAGAATTATGGCTTCAATATCAGATAATGTGCTCATTGCTCAACTCCTTAAATAAAAGCGGAATACAATTACATAATCACATTTTGGGCCATAATTTTTCTGTTTGATTTCATTCCACTTCGATATTCAAGATTCGTCATTCAATATTTGATATTTATTTTCTCTTCCTGCCATGCACATTTATTGACACAAAAATGTGTACCTGACAATCAACAATAACGAATAACGAATATCAAATCTAGAATATCAACCTTCGACTGAGGCTCACGTCCTCCAAAGCATTGCGGAGGGTGAACAGGGTGAACGGAGCGGACTTTGTATTCCACTTCGATATTCAAGATTCGTCATTTTATGTTCGATATTTTTGTTTCCTTGCTGGCAGATACCTTTTCAGAAACGAAAATGTGAACTTGATAATAACGAATATCGAATATCAAATCTAGAATATCAAAGTTTTAACGATGAGACTTGCTCTTCTGTAATGGCTGATAAGAAATTTGATTTTCCGAGTGGTGCAGTTCAGTTTCAGAAAAACTCTTTACATCCAATACGTTTATTAACGGATTCCGCATCATATTTTTTTCCTTTTTAGATCAAGATTTTTCTATCATTCGTAATAAACTATATTCAACGGGAATACAATTAAAGCGCGAGTCCTCTATGGTAAAGTTGTATATAGTCATGCTTCGATACCTAACCTGAGCGGTAACAGATAATATATTGTGCAAAGAGAAAAACTTAATTACTTATTGTAATTTTCTTTCGTTCTTCATTATCCATTATCTTAAAGCATCTTTTGACGGCGGGCTTTGTACTGGTAAAGATTCCCATTTCAGTGTAGCGGTTACGTATTCGCCCAAACTTATAGGACCAATGGAACCTGCTTGTATTGCGTAATTATCATTGAGCGACAACTCAGTATTGACCCGGACAGTCCCGAATTTGGCTTTACTGGTATAATCTGTGTTGATATCATCTGTACTGAAAAAGTCATCGAGAGGTATAATTTCCAGGCTTATTTTAGCCGAACCGCCTTTTGATGAGGTAGCGGTTGTTGCATTCTTTTCAAATGCAGAAAGATACCATTTAAGTTTATTAGGTGTACTTGGGTCAAAATATGCCCAGACACTTACAGCGTTACTGCCATATGTACCATTATAGATAGTTGGTACCTTTACAGTGCCGCTAAAAGTAACAGTCTCATCGCTTTCCTGATAAGATCCCCATGATTTACAGGTCGTTACAGATGATTGACTTAGTAAAAGACTTACCGTATCAGCTTTAGGCTTTTCTTCTATTTCGGAACGCGCATCATGAACATCGCCCCGTAAATATGCTGTAATTTTCATCTCCTGATATGCGCTGCCATAATATACTTGTGTCCAGGTAATCTGCAACGGCCACATTGTAAGCTGAACTTTGTTGCTCGGATGATTATTTACGAATACCTGTACATCACCATAATCATCGGGCTTGAGATCAGCAATGATTTCAGTTTCACTGAATGATTTTATAGCGCGTTCCAGCCCCTTGATTTTTACAATAGTTTTGCTCTGATCAATGCCGAATGATCCGGTGATTTTCAATTCATTATTGGGGTCATCGACATGCAAACGCTTTATAGTAGGTGCAAGCATCCCAAAGGTGCTGGCTGATCCATTGGTGAAAAACGTAAACTGGGCGCCTTTGAACGGATCAACCAAAAGATTCTTTTTTTGCAATGCCTTAACTACATCGGCTCTGGGGAATGGGCGCTGATTCGGAGTGAGTTTATAGGTAGTAAAACTGTTTGCCCCGAGAAGCCTGTCAAACAAAAAGAATGTGGATTTTTTGGCAAAATTGGCATCGACTTCTTCTGTCCATCCACTGACAACGGAGGCTCCTGCTGCAATGATTGCTGAGCGCATCGAAGCTGCGCATGACTGGCCGCTATGGCAAGCTACCAATGATACATAACCATTGGGGTTGATTTTCCAGTATTTCTGGACAAATGCAGGCGTTATTGCGTACACCCAGGCTTCTTCAACATCTTCCAGAAGCCCTCCCCAGATCGGTTTTTTATCCCAGACAATATTCATAAGAACCACTCTGCGTGCCGCATAATCTGCTTTAAATCCTGCGGGCACGATAGAATCATACTGGTAATCATCAATTGTGGACAATGAAAATTCAGGCAGTTCCCATTCGTCTTTGGTTTTCGGGTTTACCCATTTTGAAGATGGGCACCCATGTGTGTACAACAGTACTACATCATCACCACTGACAGATTTGAGATTATTCAGAGATGCAGGTTCCATATTGATCTGATAGTTTCTCTTTGCTTTTTGTATCAGTTTTGCTAAACCTTCTGTCCAGTTTGGATAAGCATCGGTATTCAGTCCATAAAGAAGCCTTATATTATCGCCAGATGGGACTAAATCGCTTTTTACCTTGTTGAGGCCTGTAGTATCGAGATCAAGAGCCAGTGATGTATCTGTAAGCCACGGGCGGGGTTTTGCAACGACTCCGATCAGGGGACCGTTATCACCAATTTCAGCAATTACCGTTGATGAACCAGAATCGATCGCAACAACTGAGACTCCATTTACACTCTGAAGCGCATTTGAAATTGCCGTAATATCATAGCGTTTCGTTGGGTCTGAATAGAGTGTATTAAGGTTCTGATTGATAGCGGGCATCAAAGATCGTGTTTTTGTGATTGCTGAAGTAGAATCACTTGTAATGGTCGGCGTTGTTGCAGTAGCCACTTCAGTACTGATATTTTGACAGCCAATTAATGTTAGTAATATGAAAAAAGATAAAATTGTGTAGTATAATTTCATGGATGACTCCACAGTTGAAATTCCCGGACTTTGTTTTGTGTTTTGAAATGTTAAGAATTGGTTTATCATGATGCATACAAAAAGCACGAAAGCTAATTCCCAGCGGACAAAAAATACATTTGTAATGTTATTTTGTCGATAAGCTGATAAGAAATTTGATTTTCCAGGTGTTGTTGTTCAGTTTTAGAGAGGCTCTTTACGCCCGATACATTTATTAACCGATTCCGCATCATATTTCTTACTTCAGCTTATGCATAAACTTAATAATCCTAATTTCCGCAGTCGGAGGTAAGAAAAACCGTAAGATATTGTCCCGTTCTCCGTAGGCAACCTGCAAAGGGTAAATGCGGAAATGATTGAAGAGTTTGAGCAGCATATCCGCAGGTGATATGTTCGAAAAGGCAAGATTATTCTTTCACTTCAAGAAATCACCATTGCATCTCTTAAAGCAATCTGAATTGAGCTATTCAGTTATACGAAATAAGACTTATGCTTTGTGTATTGAGCATTTGTCGTTCAATTCCAACTGAATCATGTGCAATTGAATAATAAAATGGATAGAAATAGCAGTCTTTATCACACGGATTACCTTTACATGAATAAAACACCTGTTTTACAATACCGATATCAGGCGCAACATATAAAACAGATTTTTCGGTATCTCCACATTTTTCAAATATAAAGCAATTAAAAACTCCGGCTTTAGTTATTACTTTTTCCTCTCCTTTGAAGGAAATTTTTATTGCGATCGAAGCAATTGAATCAACCTTTGAATTAGGAAATAACTTTGTCTCCCATGTTTGATTACATTTAAAAGTAGATGGAATTAGAAGAAATTGACATACATTATCTGAAACATCAAGTAATTCATCTATATATGTTACCATATTACAATTTTCCATTATATAAGAGTAAATGCCATTGTTTTTTTGCTGATAATAATTATGTACAATATCTAACTTTAGGCTATCTTCAAATGTATATACAGGTAAACCAGAAATATCCATATCTTTTTGAATTATTGTTCTTTTAAGTATCGAAGTATCAAAAGTAGTATCAAATGTAGTATCCCTCAAACTTTTTTTGGATAATCTTAAATTGACTGTTTCATATATCCATGTTTTGCCAACTGATAATGGATAGGAAATCGAAAAAGTTTCTTCAGGTTCCTGAACATTTGTGCAATTCAGAAATAGCGAAAAAATCAAACAAGTGACTAATTGAATTTGCCTATAACCCGTTTTATGAATCAGATTGAACATTGAAATAGCAACACTTTTCGTGTTATGCATATATTATCATCCCATATGTCTATATTTAAAAATCTGGAGTTCTGAATAATTCTTATTGTCAGGCGCTGAACCCGGATAACCCAATCATTTCTTCTCCTGGCTGCGCTCTTCTCCTTTTTCTTTTTTGATTTTTATAAAGCAGTCTAAAAACATTTTTCCTGCTCTTAAACAACATTCACTTTCATATGTCTTATCACTAACACCTTGTTCATCCATATAGCTGGTAAACAAAGATAGTACTTCGATTTCAGGATATGCCTTAAAACCCTTTTCCAGTAATGGCCACCCTGTTTCCGGCCCTTCTTTATCCAGCAGTTGAAGCATTGATCTTATATTCATTCCGGCCTCATTAATCATTTCCACAGTGATCATAGGCAGCTCGATTTTTCCTCGCTCAGTGAAATAATCGTAAAAGAACAAGAGCACGTTAATTACCTGCTCAATTTTTTCAGCTGGCACTTTCAATTGTCGCAGTACATCTAATTCCAAAGGCATTTCAGGTTGCTTCTCGAATACCTCTTTAGTTAATACTTTTTTCTGCTTTAAATCCAAAGATAATATGTATTCGGCTGAAACCATAAAACGCGTTATCTTTTCTTGATTAATGGGTACATCCATGATCTACTCCTGATGAATTAAATATTTCTTGAGTATCCGTTTAAAAAATATAGAGACTTTTTACCAATTGACGATCTAAGATGAGCGGAATATTTAAACCGCTGTTTTGATCGTTACAAAAAAAGCCGTACCCACGATGCAGCATGTATTCTAAACAGTATGTTTGTCTTTTTTCTTAATAGCAGCGCCTGCTCCTATCAATATCAATGAGATGACCAAGCTGACATTAGGAATTGTGTTTTGAACCGAAGAATTATTTATCAAAAGGTAAATATTTGTCAGTACAATAATCAGTATCCCAATTATAATGAGAATGTTCCCTTTCATAATGACTTCCTTCCCTAAATTCAATCATCCATCATTTTGTTGTTCGACTTGATTTCATGTGATTGTTACCAACCAGACCATCGTATCTTCTTGTTTTTCTGATAATTTCAGAAAGCCTTATTATTGGAATATCCTTTACCATTCTAATATCCAATAAATGATAATCATCACTAATATAAATATGAGGCATTGATCGCTACCGCACATTCTTATTGTTTTGGTATTCATGCGCATCTTTTGTCATGCGCCCCAAGCATTGCAGTCAACGTCGGCCCAACGGATATTATTCAAGCAGGTAAATATTTTATTGGTGAAAAAGTTCAGTAACGCGCCTTTGTAAAATCATTTCTGTCACTGGAAAATATCAGATTTTTTCTGTCAAAAGGATCAAAGCTTCAAAGAACATTGAGTCTTTTAAAATACCTGAAAAGAATATTTAAATAGTATCATAATCTGGATTTTCAACAGACCATGCGAACCACTGCATTAACACGCCATCGCTGTCGACAAGGGTGCCATGCAACTCACAAGAGCTGCAGTCGGTGACAAAATACGGATCATGCGATTAACAGGTAGATGCTGTCGGCGACGAAATACGGATCATGCGATTAACAGGTAGATGCTGTCGGCGACGAAATGCGGATCATGCGAGTCGCAGGTACACGCTGACGGCGGCGAAATACGGATCATGCGATTCACAAGAGCTGCTGTCGATGACGAAATACGGGTCATGCGATTCGCACGAGGATCTTAATTGCAACAAAATACGGATTATGTGACCAGCATGAGATCCTTATGGGTGATATCCCAATCGGCTATCAAATCTTAAATAGTAATGGAAAGGAATACATCACGCATATAATAGCACTGATAATAGCCAAACTATAATGCAGTATTACAGGTGCATTAGGCTTTGGACCTTTGGGCATTCTGAAATAAGCAAGTTCCCAAATTGCGCGCCATAACCAAAAAATGGAAATTACAATGCAGATACCCGCTGCAATACCGGAAGGATCAGCTAATTCGTTATTGTAAACTATAGAAAACATCCCAGTTGCAAGGAATTGAACCATAAGAGCATAATTGTTTGTATAGTTAATCCTGCTTTTCGCCAATCCTATTTTGTCCTTATCGGATTGCCAGGCAAAAAGTAATGGAAGTCGAAAGTGAAAAATCGCCATTGCAAACGAAAGAATACCTCCTGCTAAGATTAAAAATTTACACAAAGCTTATTATTCTCCTTTCTTCATTTTAATAAAAGTGGCATTAACAAATTACTCAATATGTAAGTTTTTGACTATTAGAACTTAGGGAAGTTGTTTTTCTGCACCTTGTTTACCCCTCTCATACAGGCGCAATTCTTTTATTTAATTCCTTTTTAGAAAACTTCAAATAAAGCACATATGTTACTATTATTCCGAATCAATCTGAGTTAAAAAAACAGTTATACCAAAATGAAGTGTGAATATCGTCAAGACTAAGTTTTTCATTTTCCATTGCATTAGAGTATGATTTGGCAGTTCCTCTCTGCTCCCAATGAACCATTAGACCTGTTCCCCAGCAGCAATTTGGGTTAAGGGCTGTTTTATAGTCCGAGCCGGTTATAGCCATATTGGTGGCCCGTTTTTCTCACCGGTTATCTTTTGCGCATTGATGAGTTCATGATAATTCAGGTATATTTTGCCCTTTCTTTTCAGCAACAGAAATAGGCATTCACAGACCATAAACAGCCGAAGTGCAACATCCTATTTCATTGGACTTAAAATTAAAGAGTAATTTGTATCACAATTGGAATACAATATGTAGTCGGCATTTTTCAAGTACAGATCATAAGTACAAGTATCAGTCTTCAAAATCGGTGTCATCCTTAAGCCACCTGTAAAATACCCTTCATCTCCTACTAAATCTGATCCAAATTCGCAGGTGTATTTTGTTCCGTTGGGAAATGTAAATATATTTTGTTTAAGTAAATATTTTTGAGCTAATGTATCCTTGTAAACAGAGTCATACAGAACTGAAATGAAATATTTTTCAAAGTTGTCTCCGATAAATTTATAAACTCCATTCACAATAGGTACAGTGTCGCCTTCTAACTGTTTAATGCCAATAGTACTACCCTGGTAAATTTCTACTTCCAAATGTTTCGGTACTTTTTCTCTTATACCCTCTATGCTAATAACTGTTCCTGTGCTATCGATTATCAGATTCATCCCTTCATGAAAATTATAGATAAGCAGGATATGTCTTGTTTCATTTACAATAGAATCTACCGTAAAACCGATCGGGGCATGATTTGATTTATTAATGCATTCCCATGCGCCACTGTAAGATCTCATATTTAATAATGAATCATTATACTCTGATAACAAATAGCAACCTTTTTTAAGGTTGAGGTATGCATTTGTATTGCTATTATTCGTTACATTTACCTGTTGGGAATCTTTTTTAATTTCACGTGCGTTGGTAGTATAGACAACAAGTAGTGCTATACTTATTAAACAAGGTAATGCATGAAGTCTATTCATATAATATTCCTGACAGTTTTGTTATTTTCTGATTATCATTGGAATTTTATCTATGCATTTTTACATGCGATTCTATTTTTATTAGTATTCCGTAAACAGGAGATTATCTCTATCTTTTAATTCCCTCGTTATAAACTTGAATCGCATCCATTATCTCGTTTTCTGCAATTGATGGCCAGCAAGTATTGGTGAAATAGAATGTACTGTTTGCACATTGCCAAAGCAGAAAATTGCTCAATCGTTTCTCACCACCTGGCCGTATCATGAGATCAACATCAGGAATCATTGAAGAATACAGGCTATCTTGTATTGTATGTTCATTAATGTCCTCAGGAGAGATACTCAGCTTAACAATCTGCTTAACAGCATCGATTAATTCCCTTCTTGCTACCATAATTAAAGGCGAGATTCAATACATTTGGGCCATTATTAGCAGTTAAACTTGTCGCAAAATCTATCACTTCAAGAACATCTGCATCTAATCCTTCCCGGGTTCCACAATGAAGTATCCGCACCCCTTTGGAATGCAGTTTCTTTTGCCATTTCGGGACCGTACTTCACAATGCTTTGCATCAAGTTGCGTTCTTTGTTAGCCGGTATTCCCCAGTTTTCTGTCGACCAAACATATGCTGACACAAATTGAATTCCTATACGGGTACAAACATCCACTACCTTCTTTATGTGATTAATACCGGCTAAATGTCCTTTATATCTGGGCAATCCTCTCTCTTTTGCCCATCGGCCATTACCATCCATTATGAATGCGACATGTGCTGGAATAATCATTTTATTCATTCCTATCTTTTTCTACATACTTTTCTATATCCATATTTTTATTAAACTCTAAAATTTTCAATCCATCTATCTTCAATTTACCTATTAGCAATTTTATTTCTACTATCTGTTTGTTATTCCATTTTATTAAGTTTATCAACCCTGATAGTGTCTCTTTATCACTTTTGTCAGCTCTATCGCAAAAAATATCGATACTACATCAATCGTGCTTCGTAGTAGTGCGTCAGTCATCGCCTCTTTTTTTATCAAACCCATAAATGAATTAAAAATCATCCAGTTTATGCCGATCCCTAAAAACATGGTTTTTAGTTTAGCCAAAGTCGTAGTTTCGATCAGCAAATATACTATTCCAAATACAAACCCGAGAATATAACCCCATATAGTTACTGGAATAAAATAATCTAAAATATTGCTCTGGATAACACCACCATAACTCACTATTAGTCTTATTGTTCCTATTAACACAACAAATGGTAGAACGGTATAAATAGATTCTTTACCTATTGTTATGTGCTTATTATTCTGTCCACAAAAGAATATCTTCCCTATAAGAAAACACAATATTATTGCTGGTATTGCGTCTCCAATCCCCATCAATAATTGATAGTAAACAAAAGCGGCTCCCCATTGTGTATATGGACTCGTACCAAGAACTATCTCTTGCATACCAATCATATATATAAGTGAAAATGATAACCCGAAATAGATCTCTGACTTAAGATTAGAACTATTCAGCTTGTTACGGTTTTGTATTAAGATCGCTATACAATGAGTAAAAAGAAAGAGAAAATATACTGTGGCGACAACTGGAAAACCATATCTCTTTACAAGCAAGCCGTCAAGCAAAGATATATCTACTTTAGCTGGTAATTCAGCATGCAGAATAATTGCAATAAGTGCAGACACAATGATTATCAGCATCGATAGCAATGTATTGGAAAGATATTTTTCCGTTGATTTCATATCATTTCTTTCTGTGGCACCGTATCGGCGTCAACCTGACATTTTTTTTCATCGGTTTCTATATTTTCCAATCTTATATTAGAATTAACATAATATGTGTTTTCAATAAATTTGTTGCTTTGCGGCTTGTATTCTTTTGCTTGGCACCGATTTTTCTGCTTTCTTTTGTCTTCGGCGCAAACATACGAATTGAATTCATTCCGGCTTATTGTGTCCAACAGATTGCAAGTACCCGAAGTCGGCGAACAAACAGGAGCCAATTTGGGTGAAGCAAAGCGAAGCCGGGTACTTGCTGTTAAGCGCTGTGCTCAATTTTTAATCTCTCGACTCTCTCAATAATTGATTGATTATGTTGTTCATCGGTAAAATTGGGGTCCTTCAAATCATACCATAATGTGCATGGTAATTCAGAACATAGTCCGCAATTATCAATTTTATGATTCTTGACACAATCATATACTGGACAGGAACTGGCATTCACATAACCAACCCACCAAGCTTTTCCCTGAATTTGGTTACAGCCAGTGCATTCTTTTTTCTTGAAATAATCACACTTTGAACATTCGCAACCACATACTGATAATAATCCGTTCATATTTTTCTCCTCACATAAATTGAGCATTGCGCGGTAACGTAGAAACTGGCAGTTACCCGCCAGCCCCGCCATAGATCCCGGCGTGCAGAATTGGCAAGAGCCGCTACTACGCTTCGTTCCGTGGTCCCCGCACCGGGCTCCACATTATACTCGCTTCCGTATACCATCCGAAGCTTTTGCGAATGATGGTATTCAGTCAAAAGCTAAGCTGCATTCCTTCATTTGTGATACTACTCCTAAACGGTACTACTACTCCTCTTCTCGCGCGGGGGTTCTTATTGCTTTTATGTTTTTTATGCCGTTTTTAAAAAAAAGTATGTGTTTCCTTTGAATTTTATTTAGAATCTTTTTATGCTTTGCGCTTGATAGGAAGAGCTTGTTTTGCTCCGTTTACTGGTTGTGCACCAAAATTAAATTTTGGTGCAAGCTCTGAAGCATATTCAAAACCATACTGATTGGGGTTGTATTTTGAAATTGCCTTTGTTACATATTCTATTGCAATTACATTATCTTCCTCACATACAAATGGTTCTGATTGAAAATACAGCATCTCACAAGAATCCAAATCCACTATCTCACAGTTTTCAGGACATTTCCGATTATAGTCAAAAGGAATTTCAATGCCTGATGCAATTGATGAATAACCTTCTTTTTGTAAAAATCGCGGCAATTCTAGTAAGGCTGCAATATCAAATTTTCCCTCAACACTATTAAATAATTTTTCCCATTCGCACCCTACTTCCTCGCAATATGTCCAGTAATTATGAGCTTTCATTGACCTTAAAAACATTAGCTTTCTTTTTGGTCTTTGAATTAAAGTAATCATAACTAAAGGTGTGTTGTTTTCCATTTTTGCCACTCCGTTTATATCAATATTGAATGTTAAATTCTGATAGTCATTTAATAATTACTTCACCAACTTTTCCTGCGTATTCTCATATGTTTTTTGTCTTGCTTTTCTTCTTACTCCGCGCTCTTGGGCTGGCCGAAAATTTGGCATAACGGCTGCTCGAATCGCCCGCTGTACCAGTAGTAATGCGAGTCTTCGAAGCTTTACTTCTGGTATGGCGGGTTGGCGCTGTTGTCTGACGTATTTGCGCTTCCTATTTTCCCGCAGCGGTCTTATTTCATTTGCGCAGGACGCACTCCGAGTTCTTTTTTAATTCTGCCATAAATTGTCTTGATTTATTGGTTTAAAATCGAAGCTGTATGATTAATCAATTCTATTCCACCATATTTCCCATGGCCTGGAATTACCAAGTTATAATTATTAGTGTCAACTAACTGGATCGTTTTTAGCCATTCATCTTTGTTTCCATCACTAACATTACCTGCTTTATTTGCTTCCATTGAAAGAACCATGCACCCACCAAAGATGGCTTTTTTGTTTGGCATATAAACTATGTGGTTATCTATCGAATGACCAATCCCAAGGAATTTAACATAAACCATTTCTTTTCCAAAATTTAGAGTTAAGCCTTTTTTAGAATCAAATATTTTGGTTGGTGAAACATATTTGAAATTCTTATAATAATTTTTTATTGTTTCATCAGATATCCAAGAAATCAGTAACTTCAATGATTGTTCGCCTCTATTTTTTATTGCATCCATAGTGAGATCTGAAGAATGTATAGGAATATTATGTCTTACCAATGCTGCATTGCCCCCAAGCCTATCAACATGGAAATGAGTATTTATTGCAACGATATTCCTTTTTCCATATTTCAGGTATATCCAATTAAGCAATAAATCAGTTGCTTCCGGCGTATAGGGTACATCTATCAATAAAATGTCATTGTTTTCCATAATCGCAACTAATGAATTCGATGGCCAGGGATAAGAATGGGTTACATTAAATAAATTCGGAGCAATTGAATCCACTGTCAGGTTTTTTGTTAATTCTTCAGAAAAAGTGCTCCCGATTTGCATAAAGAATAATCCTAAAAAACAGGCATAATACATTTTCATTTTATCATTTCTCATTTCTAATTGATGTTTTCATTCTATACTTAAATTTCTATTATTTTTTTCAAATCTGTACAGGATGTGCTCTTATCTCCCCGCCCGCGATTTTCTTTGGCGCAAATATGTTAAACAACGGTCCCGCGCACGGCCGCAGTGTAGAAGTAAAGCGGTGTACTCGCCGGTTTACTTCCACATTTTGGCCTGGCCGTGTTAGTGGCCCGTTTGATTACCGTTTGTCTTAATGTGTATGGATACGCTCCTTACAGTCTGATTATAATTTTTATTGCTATTATCTTACATTTTGAGTATAGTACGATAAAAATAATAAGCTAAAAACCCAGATTCTTCAACTCGTTTTCTGGTTTTCTTTTTACCAACCAATCTTATAGGTTTACATATTTTTCAAAGGCACTCAAAATTCAATTCTGAACTCAGACCACAATAGATGAATGGCCTGCCTCAACTCGCCATTGATTGTTTGAAGATAACGCCCAGACACGAGTGAAACGAAGATCACCATTTGTTGGAACGCCCTCATAACTACCATTCAATTGTATTCGTACTGAAACAATGGCAACATCTCCAATGAATCGGATTCGCCGCTCCGATGTATTCAACTCATTTATTTTCAAAGATCCGGATTTGTGAGCGGCGAGATCGTCCTCTTTTCTGATTAACTGTCCAAGATGATTTGTAAAAATAAGATCGGGAGATAATAGTTCTTCTAAAGCTTTGGTATCTGAACTCAACATTGCATATTTTAATTTCTCCTCAACATTCAAAATCTGTGATTCTAATTTCGTATTCATGCTTATCTCCTTTTTGTAAAAACTACATAATTTCATTATCTTCAGTAATATTATATTCTACCCCGTAATTATAATCTGTATTATCCAAATAATAATATCACAGTTCTAAATAAATTCTCTATTCTTATTCCGCGCTCACGACGAGCGCTCCCAAACGGTAGGCACATGGCCACTAACGGGTTGCCCAAAGCTTGACGTTTTAGACTATAATATTCTTGCTACAAAAAGCTTCTAAAATGTTAAGCCTGGGCTGGTCGAGTAGACCACCGGACCCTCCCCCGTAGTCTCTCACAGAACTGTACGTGAACCTCTCGATTCATACAGCTCTTATTGTCAAGTCGGTGTACATTTACATACACGCCAGTGTACAAACAGCTCAGGCTGATCGACGGGCTACACCTGCCAACCACCTAAAACCTTTACTCCAGCTCTGTTTTAGATTCTTGTACTTCTTACTTGCCCATTTTGCGATGTAACGACTAACAAGCATGAATACTACATTCAAATCTCTAATACCGAATCTGCCGTAGTAATTGATCCACCCTCTCAAAATCGGGTTAAGTTTGTCAGCCAGATTCCGTAAGTGTAAAGCCAGTGGTAAGGTCGCACCGCCTCTATGCCGGTTGCCGCTTGAGCAGAAATAGAATACCTCTCAAGCTTATCCCGTATGTGTTCAAGTCACACGGTTTCGACAACGTCTAACGGCTTTCGACACCTCAACAGCAGTTCACTTACGTTTGCCTCATTACCACACACCTGATCCGATCACAGCCGGACCTTTTCTCCTGACGTTCACCACCATTGCTTTTGGCAAGAGCAGCTCAGGCCGGTTTGAAATCCTTTTCTACTAAACGATTTCGGAGGGCCAACCTCCATCTTTACACGAGCTTTCCTGGACACACTTGAACTAAACCGCTATCGCGGCAGTTAATCTTACCCACACTTTACTTTTATTTTAAACCACCACTAATTACCTTCCTCCTGTTAACAAAACTACCAATTTTTTCACAGGAGGAATTATGACGAAGTTACGTCAGGATTTTATCGCACACCTGCAACTGAAAGGGTATGCAAAAGTAACCGTTAAAAATTATATCCAATCAATGTATCTGTTTGCGAAATATTACAACAAGTCGCCGTTATTACTTACCCCACAACAAGTTAAAGACTACTTACTGTACTTGCGGAACGTAAAAAAACTTGCTGTACGAACAATCAAAATACATTTCTACAGTATGGCCACGGAAAATAAGAGAGGGCGATACTACTCATCGCCAATTAACGGGGCGGACCCCATTAATAAACTGTAACTTAAGGGGCTCACTTCCGATCGCCCCTGTTAAAGACTATCTTCGCTTCCACTTTGTTTTGCGATTTCATTGGCTACTGTTTCCTTTTGTAAGCTGCTATTATAATTGATTGATAAAAAATCATTCACTCTTTTGAAAACTTCATTGTTATGTACAAGCATTGAAAAATGGCTTCCACCTGGAATAGTCATGAATTCAACGGATGGCAACTTATTTGAAAGCAACTGGGCATGTGCAAAAGGAACAATAGTATCAGCATCTCCATGGACAACAAACACCGGGCATTTGATGTTCTCAAAGCGGATTGGATCAAATTTTAAAATATTTTCTGCTTCAGACAGTATCGCTCGAGCTCGAAGTGAAATCGGGAAGCCTCCTACAAATTGACGGCATATTGTTAATGCCTGGTTATCTTTACGTAAAAGATTCATTTCCTTGGCGTTCATGGAAGCCGCAATCAACAGATCACCAAAGATATGTGACAGGAGCCAATAGGGAAAACCAGATAAGGTGCACATTTGAAAAGATGGCTTTTGGCTCGCTGGTAATGATGAATATTGCTGTACTATTGTTGAAAGCATGCATATACCGAAGCAGCGACTCGGTTGCTTTAAAGCAATATGTAGTGCCGTTGGACCACCTGCCGAAAGTGCAATGATTCCAAACTTTTTGATTCCCAAATGATCTAATAATGAAATACACGTATCCGCATAGTTTGTTATACTTGCATCCTTTGGCACAACAGTTCTCAGATATCCAAAACCAGATGGACAAACCCCGGCGATATCATTGAGATATGGCATAATTGACGCGGCCTGGTCGTATCCGCCTCCTCGACCGTGAAGAACTAAAACCGGAATGCCGCTGCCTCTAACTGTAAATTGAACCGGTCCAATTGACGATTCAAAGATCTGGGATTCTTTATCCATTCTAATTTTAAATTCCTGTAATTTCCTCCTGTATGCAATATAGAGTGAAATTATTCCAATCAAAACACATGCAGTCAATATAACCATGATCCAAAACATAGTTTGTAACCTTTCTATATAATCTCAAAAGAAAGTACGAGTGATTACATGGGCATAAAACAAACTCCCAACTTTATTGAAATTACAAGAAAAAAAACTTATTACCTTATTGTATTTTAAAAAAATCAGATATTTTTAGCTGCAACCCTCGTTTCGCTACCAGCATCGCCAGTTAACGGGGCGGATCCCATTAACCAACAGTTTCTCTTATGGGGCTCACTTCCGTTTCGCCCCAAACCAACAGCATTGCTTTCTAATTAAAGCCATAGATGGCTCCGGATTATTTTTCCTTTTTCCTTTTTCCTTTTAATATTTCCTGAATAATCTTATTCTCTTTTATCCGGATAAATTCTTTTCTGTCTTAACATTCTGTTGTTTTATTTTTCTCTTAACAATTTCTTCAATCAATTTTTCTGTTTCCCAATTCCGCGCGCATCTTATTCTTCCGCACAGGCAGATATGGTAGCCAACGGTTTGCGGATACATGACGTTTGCGGAAGCAAATGTGGCGAAGCCCGAAGGCTGAAAGCCGGAGCATGTATTCGCTGTTGTTTGACTGTATACCCGTCTTTCTTATTCTTCAACGCGTGGCATTCTTGTTTTATTATTCAATATACTATGAATGGATAGCATCTTTTGCAGGAGTTAACCCGAAAAGCCTTTTATATTCTCTGTTGAATTGGGAAGGGCTTTCATAACCGACTTTATAAGCAGCGGTGTTCGCATTGAACCCCTCCTCGACCATTAGCAATCGTGCTTTATGTAACCGTACATTTTTTATGTATTGAAGTGGTGGAATGTTGGTTACCGCTTTAAAAATTGAATGAAATGCGGAGATGCTCATACCTGCTTCCAGCGCAAGTGTGTTTACATCAAGTTTCTTACCATACATTTCATGTATTTTGTCAAGAGTTCGCGAAATCTGGAAAAAACGCTGTTGACGATATGCCAATGCACGAAGGGCGTCTCCTTTTTCACCGCAGAGAACCCGATAAATTATCTCTCTGGCAGCCATAGGTCCAAGAATGCGGCGGTCATTCGGGGAAACAAGTGCCTCCAGAAGTCTGACAGATGCGTCGGTCAAGTGCTCGTCAAGGGGTGCTGAGTAAATTGCCTGAGGTATATCCTTCAATGTGTGCTGGTCATCATCAAGATCAAGCAGCATTTCACCTATGGTTGTTGCATCAACTTTTACTTTGAAGCCGAGCAGCGGTTTGTCTTTCGGTGCAAAAACTTCACACTCCAGTGGTAAGGGAACGGATAAAACAAGGTAATTGAGCGGATCGTACATAAATTCTTCATCACCGATGAATACTCTTTTTCGGCCCTGAGCGAGAATAATAATTCCGGGATCGTATTTTTGAGGCGATCGAGGAAACGACTCGGTGATACGAAAAAGATCAACCCCTTTAATAAAATCCTGAATAACACCATCTTCAGGTACAAGGGCATTTAATAATTCAATCATTTTTGTAGCCTTCATGTACTCCTCCCTAAATTCAATATAACTTAAAAAGATGTATTTGGCAATATTTTGGCTGATAATTGGCATTTAAATACATGGAAATGTAGAAATAGGCAATTCTTTAGAGAAACAGGTATTTACTATAAAACACAATTCGGGTATGTTTATTACAGGACTTCAACAAAGGATATGTGTTATGATGAAAACAATGTTTTCAACAGGATTTCTGGCGGTAATGACAGTTGTATGATCTCATGCACCACTCACAAAGGAGATACGGCAATGGATAACGGTACAATTTTTGAAAAAGGAGATAAAGGCCCAGGAGATTATTTCACCAACACCGCCTGGGTTAAGATGCTCCATCCGGACAGTGAAAAAGTATTCGACACGCAGGTTTACAATGTCGAGTTTGAACCTTCAACGAGAACCTACTGGCACTCCCATCCCGGTGGTCAGATTTTATTGGTAACCAGCGGAGACGGCTATTATCAGGAAAAAAATAAACCTGCCCGGAAGCTTGGAAAAGGTGACGTCGTTGCAATTACGCCTGATGTGGTACACTGGCATGGAGCGGCACCGAAAAGCGGGTTCGTTCACATCGGATTAAGTACCAGAGTTCACGAGGGGCCGTCAGTGTGGCTTGGGCCGGTAACGGATCAGGAGTATACGGAGGCGACACATGAATAGTTCATTTTTAAATATCACACACTCGAAGGAGACCGATATGAAGACAAAAAGCATTCTTTTTTCATTGTTCAAAAGGGTGGCGATTACCGCTGCGCTGGTCGGACTGATTGTAAACTGTGCACCCAGAAAGGGGCCAACCATGACATGGGACAAGACCTTTCCCAAAAGCGAAAAAGTGAACCACCAGAAAGTAAATTTCAAGAACCGCTATGGCATCACCCTGGCGGCCGACCTGTATCAACCAAAAAATAACAGCAGTAAACTGGCAGCGATTGCCGTTGGTGGCCCTTTTGGCGCTGTGAAAGAGCAGTCGTCCGGCCTTTATGCGCAAACAATGGCGGAGCGTGGATTCGTCACACTGGCCTTCGACCCGTCCTATACCGGAGAGAGCGGCGGTGAACCGCGCAATGTCGCCTCGCCTGACATCAATACCGAAGATTTCAGTGCAGCTGTGGACTTTCTTGGCCTGCAATCGAATGTGGATCGCGAACGTATCGGCATCATAGGCATTTGTGGCTGGGGTGGCATGGCGCTAAACGCTGCCGCAGTTGACAAACGCATCAAGGCTGTCGTGACCACTACCATGTATGACATGACTCGCGTTATGTCCAGGGGCTACAATGACAAAGTGACACTCGAACAGCGCACACAGACTCTGCAGCAACTGAGCCGGCAGCGCTGGGCTGATATGGAAAGCGGCGTTCCGGCGTACCAGCCACCCTATAATGAATTGCACGGCGGTGAGGCGCAGTTCCTGGTTGACTATCATGACTATTACAGGACACCTCGCGGATACCATGCGCGTGCTGTAAACTCTGGAAACTCCTGGACGCAGACCACACCACTTTCGTTCATGAACATGCCGATACTGACCTACATCAAGGAAATCTCACCACGCCCAGTGTTGTTAATTCATGGCGAAAAGGCCCACTCCCGATACTTCAGTGAAACTGCCTATGCAGCTGCAGCGGAGCCGAAGGAACTCTTGATCATCCCGGGTGCCAACCACACCGATCTGTACGACAGAACCGATATGATTCCGTTTGATAAGCTGGAGTCCTTCTTCAAGAAAAACCTGCAATAAGCAAAAATGAAATTTTAGAGGAATACAATGAAACACATTCTTTACGCTATTACCATAGTAGGTATTTTCTGTGCACCAGTGGTAATAATGAACTGTAATAGAGGAGGTACAGTCGTGGCTGCAGACAAATCAACTGAAGATGAAAATGCCAAACCGGATTCATCAACACCTCAAATTACATTTACCCTAAATGTGATTACAAACAAAGATACCGTAGTATTCGAACTCAACACCAGTACTGCAGCGAAAGACCTCTACGGCCAATTACCGCTGACTATCGCGGTGGAGGATTTCGGCAGCAATGAAAAAATCTTTTATCCACCGGAAAAACTCGGTACTACCAATACGCCGTTGGCAGAAGCAGCTAAAGCGGGAACACTTGCTTATTACGCACCATGGGGAGATGTGGTAATGTTTTATAATAACTTCTCTTCCGCACCCGGATTGTATAAACTCGGTAATGCGATATCCGGCACGGAACATATTGAAAATTTAACCGGTACTATTCTTATCATTAAAGGAGCTGCAAAATGAAAATGCATATTTCACGACGACATTTTTTAAAAAACAGTGCAATTGCATTCAGTGCTGTGGCTGCATCCAATATGATAGGAGCCGGGAATGTACTCGCCGCTTCGAAAAAGAAGGCAAAGGTGTTTTTTACAACTGATTTAAGTGCTGCGGGGTTGTTGAATATTTATTCCATGATTAGTCGGGAAATTACCGGAAAAACCGCCATCAAATTGCATACTGGCGAACCTAACGGGCCGAACATCATCCCCCGCGACATTGTGAAGGCGCTGCAGCAGCGTATTCCGAAAAGCAACCTTGTTGAAACAAATACTCTATACAAAGGTAAACGGTACACTACGTCAGACCATCGCCAAACAATTAAAGTTAACATGTGGGACTTCTGTCCGGTCGACATCATGGATGAGGATGGGGCGGTGATGATTCCAGTCAATGGTGGCACTCGTTTCAAAGAAATGTCAGTAGGAAAACATATGCTTGATTACGATTCGATGGTAGTGTTGACACACTTCAAAGGGCATGCCATGGGAGGATTCGGCGGTTCAATGAAAAATATTTCAATCGGTTGTGCCGACGGTCAGATTGGTAAAAAAATGATCCATGCCCCCAATGACCTTGATAATTATGAAACCTGGCTAATGGGTGAACCTTTTCAGGAAAATATGGTCGAGTCGGCAAAAGCTACAATTGATCATTTCGGTGTAAAAATTGTATTTATCAATATGTTGCGCAACATGTCTGTCGATTGCGATTGCGCAGGTGTTGGAGCTGCCCCGGTGAAAGCACGTAATATCGGGATTCTTGCTTCAACAGATATCCTTGCTGTTGAACAGGCTTCCATTGATATGGTCTATAAGCTCCCGCCTGATGAACTCCATGATCTTAAAGAACGTATTGAATCCCGTATGGGCCTTCGCCAACTTTCATACATGAAGGAGTTGATGATGGGCAGCAATGAATATGAAATAGTAAAGATCTGATTTGGAAACATTAACAGAGGATTATGACGAGGTAATCCGGGGTTGTTCCCCTGTTTTATGCTGCGCATCTTTGTTTTTCTCTTGGCGGGTATATTGCAAAGGTAGCGTAGAAACTGGCAGTTACCCGCCAGCCCCGCCATAGATCCCGGCGTGCAGAATTGGCAAGAGCCGCTACTACGCTTCGCTCCGTGGTCCCGCACCGGGCTCCCCACAATACTCGCTTCCGTATGCCATCCGAAGCGTTAGCAAAGGATGGTAAATGCTATTGCAGGCAGTGAGATCTGCATCAGTCTACCGAGTCTTACACTACTCGAGCTCCGTTTCATTTGTTTCGTTACACGCACTCACAAATTACTTTTCCTTTACCTGCTGCATATTGCGTCAACCCGTTGGCTTTCAGCCGCTGCTTCGCGGTCCCCAAGCCTCGCATGCCGTAGCTTTAGCGGAGGCGTGTGGCCGGCTCTCCCGTCCTCAGAGTACTATGCCTGCCCTGAGCTTAGTCGAAGGGAGCTGATCCGACTCCCTGCATACCATCGGACGTTCTCCTTTGTTGTTGACACGTCCTACCATCGTGTTTTATTACGACGGAGTTGCAGGTCTCCCAAGTTCCTGTTCATCTCTCTTTATACATGCCACGCCTTATTACCCCGACGGAGTCTCCACACCTTGCCAAAATGGTGCTTCGGTTTTGACTTCCATGCCGTTAAAAATGTCGTCCTCCGCATTACGCATTGACGGGGCTCGATATGTCTTCAGGAGTTACGGTCCTCCCTGTGGCCTATATAATTCCCTGTCTACACTTCGTGTATCTCGTTCGATGTTTTGCTTCTTTGTCAGGGCGTTCGATAGTTGCTTCTGTGCAATAACGCTTCAGTTGCACCTGCTATGAAAAGGACAAAGGGTCATCTCCTGCTTACACGCAGCCGAGTCATCGAGACCAGCGTTTCGCTGAACCTCGGTACTGGTGGATGGCTAATCCTTACCAGATATGGACTTCCTGTCAAGGTACTCTTTGACAGGTCACTATATAAGAGATGCCAAGCTTTCTTGGCGTACCAACGGGTCGCGGCACAGCCGCCGTGTGGCAGTAAACCGGTGTACTCGCCGGTTTACTGCCACATGGTGGCTTGACGCTGTTGTGGGCAGTTGCAGGCTGGCCCTCTTATTTCCGTCGCGCTCTTGTTCTTAACTCTTAAGCTCTTTACATAAATCTTATAAAATCGGTTAAAAGTAAATTAAAAAATATTGGATAATGAAACTGAAAACCTGAATAATTTTCAGATAAATGATTAATTGTCTATTTTCTTAAGCCATTCAATAAGCGCCTGTCGTGCAGGCATATCCTCTAAAAAAAGCCCAAGACCAAGATTTATATGATGAAAATGTTTATCAGTTTCAAGATAAAGATTTCCTAATTTAGAACCATTTTGGTTCACCTTTTCTATAAATTCAACTGACGTTTGGAAATTGCAGGGGTCATTTATGCTATGAATGCATAGAACAGGAATATTCTCATTTCCGAAAACAAAATTATAGGGTTCAGCCTTTGTACGGTCGTATCCTTTTTCAAAAAGAAGGTCAAGAATATGATTAGCAGATAGGCTATTCCCAAATGCTGTTTTAAATCGAAGAGGTCCTGCAATAGAACAAAATCCTTTAATCGGTAGCAGCTCCGTCTTATACTGTTTGCGGAGATCCGTATTATAAAGAATGTTACCCCCGAGTTGGGCGCCAGAGGAAAATCCTATAATTATCATATTGTCTATTTGTAAATTTTTCGTTTTTAAATCTTGTATAGCTTTTGAATACCCGACAAGAATATCTTCAATTTGACTGGGATATTTGGCCTTTGGTGTGAGTCGATAGCCGATAGATATTGTTGGGTAGCCACGATCTGCAAAAAATTTCCCAACAAATTTGAAATCATTAGGCTCGAAATGATTCCAACCTCCACCATGAAGATAGACAATAAGCGTTTTTTTGAAATTTGATGTTTGTGGTAAAAATAGAAGATAATACTGATGATTTTGCTCTCCATAAAAAAGCTTTTCAACTTTTATTGATTTGTTGGCTTTCCCTATTTCTCCCATTGAAAAATAAGAGAGAAATTCACCAAAACCATTCTTAAATGAACTGTTTTGTAATTTCTTGAGATCACTATCAGTCAAATTATAGGAGGTTGTCAACAAGGATTTACAAGATAATTCTATTACACTATCTCTCATATTGATCTGCCTTTCTGCAGCAATTATTATATCTTTCGAAAAAAATAACATTCCGATAAAAATTGAAATAATGAGATTAAAATTGAGAAATTTACACATCATGAACTTTCCTAAAAATTTTCCATGTCTTTTTCTCCGCGCGCCTCTTATTCTTTTTCCGAGCCAGCCTGTTATTGCCCAGGTAGCGTAGAAACTGGCAGTTACCCGCCAGCCCCGCCATAGATCCCGGCGTGCAGAATTGGCAAGAGCCGCTACTACGCTTCGCTCCGTGGTCCCGCACCGGGCTCCCCACAATACTCGCTTCCGTATGCCATCCGAAGCTTTTGCAAAGGATGGTATTCAGTCAAGATATGGCAATAAGCTAAGCTGCATTCCTTCGTTTGTGATACTACTCCTAAACGGTACTCCTCCATGAAACCGAAGTATAAAAGAGAACTGATTGTAATTATAACTTTTCCTTTGCGATCTTCGGTTAAGTAACTGATAGAGAGTCTTTCTGTAAAGATAATATATTTCCTTGAAACTCGCTGAATTACCTGATACTCCAAAGTAATTGTAAAATCCCCTTAGTTTTGCTTTCACCATACCCATTATCCATTTCAGCCTTTTACTGCTGTGCTCTTTCAGCCATGTTCTGAGTTCAAGGATAATCCTGCGAAGTTTCTTACTTGATGTACGAAGGTGAATGATATCTTTTCCCCTTCTTGATATTATCCAGCGGTATTCAAAACCAAGAAAGACAAATATTTCACTGTTTTCTTTACGAAAACGGTTAAACCTGAGTTTCCGTGTTTTGTCTTCCGCAAGCTCAAGGCTGAACTTCTTCATCCTTATTGGAAGTATTTTCTTGAAGTTTGCTGAATCCTTGTGGTATCTAAATGCTGCTGTAAAGTCGTCAGCATACCTCACCAAAGTTGCTTTTGCTCCAATTTTCTTCTTTACTTCCTGCTCAAACCACAGATCAAGAACATAGTGCAGGTAGATATTGGCAAGTATTGGACTTACAATTGATCCCTGAGGAGTACCCCGCTCCGGATGTTCTACAGCTCCGTCCGGAAGTAATATTCCTGCTCGAAGCCATTTTTGTATCAATCCGATCAGGGCTTTATCATTGATTCTTTTCTCCAGCATCTTCAACATCCAGTCATGGTTGACATTGTCAAAAAAACCAGATATATCAGACTCAACAATCCAGCTATACTTATTCATCAGCTCGTCTCGCAGATTTTCAACTGCTATTCTTGCTGAATGTTTCGGTCGATACGCATAACTACAATCAAGAAACAATGGTTCAAAGAGTGTCTGTAATATTTCCCGCACTACGTATTGCACTATTTTATCCTCAAGTGCAGGTATTCCAAGCGGTCTCAGTTTACCATTGCTTTTAGGTATAAACACTCTCTTTACCAGCTTCGCACGGTATCGTTTTTCCTTAAGTCGCGTTTCCAGATCTGCAAGATTATCAGATAGATTTCTTTCGTATTCACGATAGGTCACTCCATCCATCCCGTTGCAGCACCTTTTCTGATTGCACGGAAAGCAACCTCAAAGTTATTCCGGTTAAGCATACTGTAGAGTCCACGAAATCGCTTTGTCTTGTCACGTCTTGCTAATTGTGCTATTGCAGGCAGTGAGGTCTGCATCAGTCTGCCGAGTCTTACACTACTCGCTGAAGTTTCGCCTGATTTCCACACGGTCATAGGTTACTTTTCCTTTGCCTGCTGCGTATTGCGTCAGCCCGTTGGCTTTCAGCCGCTGCTTCGCGGTCCCCAAGCCTCACATGCCGTAGCTTTAGCGGAGGCGTGTGGCCGGCTCTCCCGACCTCAGAGTACTATGCCTGCCCTGAGCTTAGTCGAAGGGAGCTGATCCGACTCCCTGCATACCATCGGACGTTCTCCTTTGTTGTTGACACGTCCTACCATCGTGTTTTATTACGACGGAGTTGCAGGGTCTCCCAAGTTCCTGTGCATCTCTCTTTATACATGCCACGCCTTATTACCCCGACGGAGTCTCCACACCTCGCCTAAACGGTGCTTCGGTTTTGACTTCCATGCCGTTAAAAATGTCGTCCTCTGCTTTACGCATTAACGGGGCTCGATATGTCTTCAGGAGTTACGGTCCTCCCTGTGGCCTATATAATTCCCTGTCTACACTTCGTGTATCTCGTTCGATGTTTTGCTTCTTTGTCAGGGCGTTCGATAGTTGCTTCTGTGCAATAACGCTTCAGTTGCACCTGCTATGAAAAGGACAAAGGGTCATCTCCTGCTTACACGCAGCCGAGTCATCGAGACCAGCGTTTCGCTGAACCTCGGTACTGGTGGATGGCTAATCCTTACCAGATATGGACTTCCTGTCAAGGTACTCTTTGACAGGTCACTATATAAGAGATGCCAAGCTTTCTTGGCGTACTAACGGTATGGCCAACGTACGCTGGCCAGCTTTGGGGTTGGCGTACTTGGCCGGTTATGCGTCTGTAAAACTGGCACTCTTATTTCCGCCGCCACTCTTATTCTCTTTCTAACCACTTAAGATTACTTATTTACTGAAAACAAAAGGATAATTAAATTCACATGTGCCTTTGGGTGCATTAATTTTGCTGAAACGCCACTTGTAAATATGAAGTAAAATATCAGTTTCTAGTAAATCATCATTCAATATTGACTCTACAATTTTGCAATCTACGACATTACCGAGAGAATCAATTTCTAGTCTAACTGTAACTTTACCTGTTAACCCTGGTTTATCTCTTAACCTTTTATTGTAACAATATTGAAGATCTGGCAATTTGCTAATAATTTCCTTGGTCACGCTTTTTTCATCACAGGAAATTACTTTTTTAAGGAATCCCGTTGTATCATTCATTTCAGATATTGAAAGAGAAAGGTTTGCAGGTTTAATTCTTGAATCAACAGTAATGGTTTCATTATTTGATGCTGAAACCGGAGTTTTATTGATTTTTTTGGTGCAGTAAAAGAGCAATGTGAAAACAACGATAAATAATTTTATATAGCACATTATATATTCCTTATTTTATCTGTTAATATTTATCACTTTTCATCATTTCTGTTCTTATTCCGTGGCGGCTCTTATTTCCGTGCCAGTTTTATTGCGCATAACGTGCCGCGGCACAGCCGAAGTGCCTGTGTTGCGCCTGCGGCAGGCATTTTGGCTTGCCGCTGTTGAACAAAGCCGCTTCGCGGCAGTTAATCATGCCCACACTTTACTTTTATTTTAAACCACCACTAATTACCTTCCTCCTGTTAACAAAACTACCAATTTTTTCACAGGAGGAATTATGACGAAGTTACGTCAGGATTTTATCGCACACCTGCAACTGAAAGGGTATGCAAAAGCAACTGTTAAAAATTATATCCAATCAATGGCTCTATTTGCGAAATATTATAACAAGTCACCGTTATTACTTACCCCACAACAAGTTAGAGACTACTTGCTGTACTTGCGAAACGTAAAAAAACTTGCTGTACGAACAATCAATATACATTTCTACAGCATCAAAAGCTTTTATGAACATTTTACTCCCGAGATTAATATGATTGGCGACATGGGACGTATGCGGGAGCCCAAACATTATCCAATCATTCTAAGCAAACAAGAAGCTTTTGCTCTTATTGAAAATGCTCCGAATCTAAAAGCGAAAAAAACTATAATAAGCAAAGCTGAAGGCTATTTACCTTACGCTTAAGAACGAAGTGACAACATTAAAGCAGCTGTTGCACTTCTCTACTCTTCCGGTTTGCGATTAGGAGAATGTGCAAACCTGAAAATGTGCTGTATCGATAGAAAAAGGATGGTTATCCGCATTACACAAGGCAAAGGAGCAATTGATCGTGATGCAGTCCTTTCCCGCAAAACACTTGATATTCTTACTGAGTACTGGAAACAATACCGTCCAGCAATTTACTTATTTGAGGGACGTACAAGCGGCAAACCACATAATCTCCGGATATTTCAGCATTATGTCATAGAAGCAACAAAAGCTGCTGGCATAACTAAACACGTATCACCGCACACGCTGCGACACAGTTTTGCTACCCACCTTCTGGAAGACGGTGTACCGCTCATTGCAATACAAAAGATGCTCGGACATGCGGATGTTAAGACTACCACCATGTATACACATGTCAGTGCTGATTTGATACACAAAATCGGCAGCCCCTTTGACACTGATAGTAAAGGCGGCAAATCATGAGCAAATTACACCTTTCTGAAATATTTGCTTCCGGATACAAGCAATACTGTGCCAAATATGGTGAAACATCGGTAAACACTAAAATTGCACATGCAATTACAGCCTGTAGAACAGAGCAGCTGGGAGGACATCTATATCAATGCCCTTCCTGTAATGATCAGTTTACTCTCTACAACTCATGTAGCAACCGACATTGCCCACGATGTCAGACCCTTGCTCGAAGAGAATGGGTGCAGGCCCGTGAAAATGAACTTCTGCCAGTGCCATATTTTCATGTCGTGTTTACAATCCCTTCTGAACTTAATCCGTTCGCATTAAGAAACAAGAAAGCATTTTACTCTCTGTTATTCCGCAGTGTTAATGAGACAATGCAGGAACTTGGTGCAACATCCCGTTTTCTTGGTGCATCGATTGGGTTTATCGCAGTGCTTCATACGTGGGGGCAGAATTTAATGGACCATCCGCATATTCATTGCATCGTTCCTGCCGGTGGTTTATCCCGTGATGGAAAAAAATGGATTCCCTGCAAGAACCAGTTTCTGTTTCCTTTTAAAGTGATGAAAAAGCTATTCAGTTCAAAGGTATTAGCCTATTTCAAAGAAGCTCTTAACGATGGAACGATTACTTTAAACGGAGCACTGAATGAATATGCAAATAATAAACAGAATCTTTTGTCCGCTCTACTGAAAAGGCTATACAAAACAAAATGGGTCATCTTTGTAAAACAGCCATTTGCCAGTCCCCTGCGAGTTATTCAGTATCTGGGAAATTATACACACCGTATTGCTATTGCAGAATCGCGTTTAGTTCAGCACAATCAGACTACAGTTACTTTCAGGTATAAAGATTATTCCGAAGATGCTAAACAGAAAGTGATGACACTCGATACTACTGAATTTTTACGTCGTTTTCTACTTCATGTTTTACCGTGCGGATTTATGCGAATTCGGCATTATGGTTTTCTAAGTAACAGTACACGGAAAAAGAATCGTATTACTTGTGAATCCATCTTTAAATCGATAAAAAAGAGAGAGGGCAGCAGTAAACCTTCTCAAGTGAAAATACCATGGCATAAGCGTATTGAAGAGCAGACTGGTGTAAACCCTCTACTTTGCAAATCGTGCGGTAATGCTGTGCTTGTGGTTATAAAAGAACTTTTACCCTTATCTAAAAATGATCAGGTTAACTATGTAATCAGTCCATAAGCAACAGTTTTTCTGAATTAATTTGCCAAACGATCTGTTTCTTAAGTGCTTGGAAAAAGCAGCTTGTAGTATTGTATTGTTAAAAAAGTGCTTTTTGTCCACAAAAAAGGTTAAAAAATTTTATGTAATGCTTGTATCTTCAGTTGTTTTTTACATTGTTAAGTAGTAGTACAGGCATTATTTCCTTCCTTGAGCAGCAATTAATACACATAGAGTTTTAAGTTTCGGAGAAAAGAGAGCTTCGGTGCTGAATCGGCTTCGTTCAACAAGTTCATTCAGAAGTAAAGATACTTTTGGTGTTTAATTTGAGATTTTAGACTTCTGAATAATCCTTATTGTTGTTTGTCTGTAAACTGGTGCGATCTTATTTCCCCGCCAACTCTTAATTCCGCGCGCTCCTGTTCTCTCCATATCAGTTAATTTCCGGATCAGAGCCACTGATGTTTTTAATAAATAAAACGGATGACTCTAATTTTTTCTATTTTCTATTTTCATAGCCATATAACCACATGCATTTGTAAAGCCAAATTTTTCATAAATGGATTTACCTTGAATAGATGAATGAAGACGGATAATTTTATAATTCCTTTTTTTAGCTTCTTCCACAACTAATTCTAATAATTTAGATGCAATACCTTTGCAGCGATATACATTTTTCGTATACATATTGGTGATATATGCAATTTTACCAGTTGAATTAGAAAATGAAGGAGGAAGTTGATAAAAACATAAACCACTTGTGGCAATAATTACATCATCTTCAATAGCAACCCATGATATGAATGAATCATTAACTATGTTTTCAAGAAAATAATCATACAATTCCACATCGATATTTGATGAAGAGGCAATACCTTCTTCGGTCAATTGCAACTTTCTTAACTCGACAAGGGTAGTTGTCAACACCGATTTAATATTTCTCACTTTCACCGATAAATTATTTCCCATTTTACTTTGCAGAAGACAACTGGTTTGGCGGGACTAAACCGAGTTTTGATCGTTTTTTAATTCGATAACTCTCTCCTTTCATGATAACTACCTCAGCATGGTGTAACAATCGATCAAGTGTTGCTGTTGCGATCGCGTTATCACCCATCAGTTCACCCCACTGCCCGAAAGACTTATTTGTAGTCAGTATTATAGACCCTTTTTCATATCTGGCTGCAACCAGATTGAAAAACAGTGTGGATTCTTCTCTTGTAAAAGATTCGTAGCCGATCTCATCTATTGCAAGCAGATGTGGTTTACAGAAACTTTTTAATTTACGTTTCAGCCTGCTCTGTTTTTTTGCTTTTAACAGTTCCTCCAGTATCTCCTGCGCTGACATAAAATATGCGGTATACCCCTCAGAACAGGCTTTGTAGACAAGCGCTGACAATAGATGTGTCTTTCCCAGACCCGATGGCCCCATGAGTACTAAATTCTCATTTCGTTCGATAAAAGAGAGGCTGCCGAGTTCCGCAAGCTTTTTACGGGTAATTCCCTCAACTTCTTCTACTTTGTAATCATCGAGATACTTCACTGCAGGAAGCCGTGAAAGTTTCAACCGAGTTTTTGCCGCTCTCTGTCGTCGCATTGTCAATTCGTGACCGAATAGGTCACTGAGTGTTTCTAAAAGCGGACGTTCCTTTCTTGATTCTTCATGTAAAAAAGTATCGATATAACTCAGTGCAAATCCAAGATTGAGCTCTGTCAAATTATTCTTTAGAATTTCAAGCGCAGCTGTAGCCATTATACTGTCTCCTGAAGTTGTTGATTGTCGCAAAAAAGCATATCATAAATAGCGGGGTCTCCTGTAGACGTCTCATCTTCCGCTTTTTTTCTTTTCTCAAAGATCTGCTTTCTTATCCTTTCTTCCAGATCGCGACCGTCAAGCCATGCTTTGTAATGTTCCTTCTCATCCTCAGGGTTAACCTGCGTCTTCTTTGCACCATCAGCTTCGAGAACAAGTGTCCTTATTACTGTGCCATCAAACTTTAACGTCAACTTATGATCCACCAGATCTAACAAGCCTTCGAGCTGTTTGCCCCGATACTGCACAGGCACACTGTAACGGTTTGTCTGATAGGTAATCTTTCCGTCAGGATTTACCATGAGTAATTGTGGCAGACGGTATTCAAAAGCCTGGTCTGGTATAGTGCGTAAACAATTTTTTTCTTCTTCAAACCGCACTGAACGTGTCTGCCCGAAATCACGGATTACCTTCTGATCTACCCGCTCCATCCATAGTTCCACCAGCTCATTAAGCCGTGCGGTAGGGACTATTGACAGGTCTGAACCAACAGAGGGAAGAAAGCTTGTCCGGACATATCGAACCTCCCGTTCAACTTTCCCTTTTGTTTTTGGGCGGTATACTCTGCAGCGCCGTGGTGTAAAACCATAATGTGCAGCAAATGCCGCCATCTTTACGTTCACCTGCCATTTGCCTTCACTGATGTTGTAAATGAATGCCGTTTTCATGTTGTCGAAGAGTAATTCAGCAGGAATGCCACCAAAGTGCTTAAATGCATGGATCATGCACGCAAAGAGCACGCTCTGCTCCATTGAAGTAGTAAACTCAACAAAGCTGCGGCGTGAATATCCAAGCTTCATGATAAATGCATATCTTTTTAACGTGCGACCGTTTTCTTCAACTGTTCCAACAGACATCCAGTCAACCTGCGCCTGCTGTCCTGCAAGCGTCTCGAAACGTCTGATTGCAACACAATGTAATTCTTTACGTTTTTTGCTGATATAATCTCGCAAAATGCTTATTTTACCAGTATAGCCGTTGCGCTGTAGTTTCTGAAATAATGAATCAGCATTGAGGGTGAAGTCACTCTCCAAAGCGGTGTCGATAACCCCATGAAATGGCGCCAATTTGGATTTTCCGGCAGGTCGCCCGTGGCGGGTGTCTTTTTTAAAGACAATATTGTTTTCGTAATTGTAGACTGTGCGGCGAGAAACCTCAAGAATTGCAGCCACCGCAGTACGGGAATAACCTTCCTTGAGAAGTATTTGTGCCTGATGCATTAGATATCCTTCCAATTTGCGACTCCTGGTTAAAGGTAAATGTTGATACCCTTAAAATACCAGAAATCTGGTTGAAGGGGAAAATCGGGAGTCGCATCTGTAAATTCCAGGGGGGATCCCCCCTGGAATTCCCTATTTCCCCCTATAACAAACATCTCTGCTATTACAATACTTCTGCTTAATGTGGGAAATCTTTTTTCGGTGTTTTTAAGAAATTATTATTCGGTGCGGACAGTAGGAACATCTTTTTCGTTAGCTCTTCTGTAATTCATGATCTATCCGATTAATTCCTGATTCTAATTAAAATTTTAATTTATTCACTTTCTCAAAAGTCTTGATCATTCCGCGCGCTCTTATTCTTGTTCCGTTGGCGGTCTTTTTCTCGCACCAGTTTATTGCACAGGTAGCGTAGAACTACAGGTTGCCCTGTAGCCCCGCCAAAGATCCCGGCGTGCAGAATTGGCAAGAGCCGCTACTACGCTTCGCTCCGTGGTCCCGCACCGGGCTCCGCACAACATTCGCATCCGTAATCAGCCAAGATATGATATAAAACTAAGCTGTATTCCTTCATTTGTAACACTACTTCTGTACGGTACTATCCCGTGGAAACGGAGCATGAACGAGAACTGTTTATAATTAAAACTTTTGCGCTGCGACCTTCTATTCAGTAAACGGTATAGAGTCTTACGATAAAGAAAATACATTTCCTGTAAACTCGCTGCATTACCGATTACACCGAAATAATTATATAATCCTCTAAGTTTAGCCTTTATCATACCCATTATCCACTTCAGCCTTTTACTGCTATGCTTCTCCAGCCATAACTTAAAATCAAGAATGATTCTTCGGAGTTTCTTTCTGGAGGTCCTAAGAAGGATGATATCTTTCCCTTTTCTGGACTTAATCCAACGGTACTCAAACCCGAGAAAATCAAAGCTCTCGCTGTCTTCTTTTCGAAAACGATTGAACATCAACTTTCTTGATTTATCTTTTGCAAGCTCCAAATTGAACTTTTCCATCCTTGCAGGCAGTACCTTGTAAAAGTGTGCTGCGTCAGTGTGGTATCTAAATGCTGCCACAAAATCATCAGCATATCTTATTAGAACAGCCTTACCAGTAAGATTCTTCTTGACTTCCTGTTCGAACCAGAGATCAAGCACGTAGTGCAGATAGATATTGGCAAGTATTGGACTGATAATAGATCCCTGCGGTGTTCCTCGTTCAGGATACTCTACTGCTCCGTCGGGCTGTAGTATTCCAGCTCTGAGCCATTTACGAATTAGTCCGATTAACGCAGCATCATTGACCCTTCTTTCCAGCATCTTTAACATCCACTCATGATTGATATTATCGAAAAAGCCGGAAATGTCGCACTCGACAACCCACAAATATTTACTCATGAGTTCATCGCGCAACGTTTCTGCTGCTTGACGTGATGAGTGTTTGGGACGATAAGCATAGCTGCAATCAAGAAACACAGGCTCAAAAAGCGTCTGTAATATCTCCCGCACCACATATTGCACTATTTTATCCTCCAGTGCGGGGATTCCCAGCGGTCGAAGTTTGTTGATACTTTTGGGTATGAAAACCCGCTTCACCAGCTTAGCGCGATACCGTTTCCCTTTCAGCCGCATTTCCAGATCGGCAAGGTTTGCAGGTAGATCTTCTTCGTATTCACGATAGGTAATCCCATCCACTCCCGCCGCAGCATTTTTACGAAGTGCATGAAATGCGACTTCAAAGTTTGCCCTGTTAAGCATACTGTAAAGGCTACGAAACCGCCTGTTTAAGTCACGTCTTGCCGCTTGTGCTATTGCAGGCAGTGAGGTCTGCATCAGTCTACCGAGTCTTACACTACTCGCTGAAGTTTCGCCTGTTTCCACCACGGTCATAGGTTACTTTTCCTTTACCTGCTGCATGTTGTGTCAGCCCCTTCCCCTTGTGTATGGCTTTCCCACACTCTGAGTACTATGAACTGATCCGACTCCCGATGCACCGTCAGATACCCTTCGTTGTTGTTGGCATATCTTACCATGTAATCAGACATAATGCTACATGGAGCATATCGGGTCTCCCAAGTTCCTGTGCATCTCTCTTCATACATGCCACGCCGTGTGACCCCGACGGAATCTCCATACCTTGCTATAACGGTACTTCGGTGTTGACTTCCACGCCGTTGAAAGTGTCGTCTTCCGCTTTATGGCACTAACGGGGCTCGATAGCTTCAGGAGTTACGGACCTCCCTGTGGCCTATATGATTCCCTGTCTACACTTCGTGTATCTCGTTCGATGTTTTCTCCCTTGTCTGGTCTATCAGGAAATTGCTCTCGTGCAATTACGCTTCGATTGCGCCTGCTTCATGATGGACAAATGGACACCTCCTGCTTACACGCAAGACTCGGTACCGGTGGTTAGCTACTCCTTACCGGATATGGACTTCCTGTCAAGATACTCTTTGACAGGTCACTATATAAGAGACGCCAAGCTTCGCTTGGCGTACCAACGGGCGGCCCACAGCCGAAGTGTGGAAGTAAAGCGGGGTACTCGCCGGTTTACTTCCACATTTCGGCTTGGGCGGGTTAGTGGCCGTTTGGCAACCGTTTGTGCCCTGCGCATGGATGCGCTCCTATCTCAAACTTCACGGTTTTTGTATGCCTTCTTGTAAAAAAAGATTCTATAATCTTATATGTAACCATGCTTCACCAGTCTTACAATTCACACTAACCCGAATTGGTCCTTCATTACCCAAGGATTGAAAGTATGTGATACAGAACACGCCATATACTTTATCTATCGTATTGAATTGTCCATATTTTCTATTTGTAATTGAATCAGCAATGGCAATACATTCTGCTGCTGAATATAAGCAACTGTCTTGTTTGTTTTCAAAATCTTTATATATTCCGAAAGTATATTGTATTTTTAGCGAATCAGAACGGTAGTTTGAAATCCTTCCTCTCAACCGCCTTTCAATTATTTGTCTAAGCTTAATGTTTTCTCCTTTAATATCTTTTGTTTCTATTCTATTTTCATTCTTGCAGGTGTCATAGTGTAACAATACTTCCAAACTATTTTCTGTAGTCTTACCATTTAATATAATCGTATCGATTTCTGTTATTATTGAGTTTGGTAAAGTATCTCTTAAATACCACAATTCGTGTAGATTTGTTGATCTATATGTATTTGAGCTCATTTTAAAATAGGATTGCGATGCAGCTTCTTCTTTTATCACAAACAGAAACAGGATAAACAATACAATTTTCATTAATATTCCAATCGATCTTTTGTATTATATTGACAGATATGCAATTTTATTTTCGTTTGCCCCTAAAAAATGGAATCGTTTTTAAGTCAAGTCTGGATATCTTAACACTTATCAAACAGAAATAATCAAAGTAATAAAATTAAATCATTTCAATTATTTTCTCATTCAATCCTGACAATTCTTATTTCATTATCTTAACCCTAAATATTACTGTTCTTATTCCGCGCTCACGATGAGCGCTCCCAAACGGTTGACACATGGCCACTAACGGGTTGCCCCAAGTTTTAGTAGGGCCTTGTCTATTAGAACTTGGGGCTGTTATGCGAAGTAAACCAGGCAATCTACCATATTTCAAATTTTCTGCGCGCGTCTTACAGTTTTTTTCCATCATCTTTTTCTTCAGCGGCGCATTCTTCATTATTTTTGCACCTGTATTCTTGAGTGGGCTTCCCCCTGATTTACTCCGATGTGTCGCTGGAACATTTAAAATTGTTTTTAGCGTTTTCTAACAACTGTATAATATGATTTTGCATTTCATCAGAAAAAGAACTATACCGTCGATAACCATATATTGGTTGAGTGTATGGAAATTCTTTGATCGTTCCTACAAATCTGAGAGTTTCACTAAAAGGTTCTGCTTTGAAGACACTTACGTCTCGAAAAGTAGCATTTTTAAAATCGGCACCATCGATAGAAGTTAGATTAAATTTAACGTTATCCAATTTTGCATTTGAAAATATTGTATTTTTAATAATGGTTTTTCTAAAATCTACCCCACTTATATCTGCACGAGTTAGATTCGCACCACTAAGATCGGTATTACTGAAATCTGTTTGAAAATGTTTTGTACTAGAAAGATCTGCTTGACTAAGATTAGCTTTATTAAATTTAGTAAAAAACAGGTTTGCGCCACTAAGATTAGCTCCACTAAAATTAGAATTAGTAAGATTGGTAGCGCTCAGATTCGCCCCTATAAGGCTGGATTCACAAAAGTTGTAATCCGCTAAATTTAAATTGTGAAGGCTTACACCACCAAGAAACAGATTTGCATAAAAAGAATTAGTATTGCTTGTGTTAATAATATTTTTAATTATTTCAGTTTTGTAAGATTCGAATTCAGTTCGGAATAATTGCATATTGTCGGTTAGTATATTTTCTTGAAGCAAGTCAACATTTTTAAACAAACAGCTTCGTACAAACAAGTATTCAAGAATAGAACGATGTGCAAAACCATACCTTCTGTTTATATCATAATTAATTAATGATGAGTTAATGTCAAATGTTGTGTATAGCACGCATCCCTTTTTTTAATCAAGCTGCTTTACTTATCTCGATTCCATCGACAAATTTTATACCTTCAATGACCTTATTAATAAGTTGATGTCCTCTTAATTTCCTCCATTTTCTGGATGCTCTGTCCAGAAGTTTATATACCATTAGTAATGTTGTTTCCATTGTGCCATGTCCTCTGGTCTTATTGGTTCTGTTTCGCACTGTTGCAAAGGTTGACTCTATTACATTTGTAGAACGTATATGTGTCCAGTGTTCTGCTGGAAAATCATAGAAACTGAATAAAGACTCTTTATCCTTCTCAAGACAATCGATTGCTTTAGGGTATTTAGCTGAATACATGGATATGAAACGTTTATAGGCTATATTTGCATCCTTACTGCTCTCTGCCATGTAAATTTGATGAAGCATAGATTTTGCCTTGCATTGAACACCTTTAGGCAATTTATCCATTATGTTTGCCGTCTTATGTACCCAACACCGCTGGCATCTGGTTTCTGGATATACATTCTTTAACGCATTCCAGAAGCCCAATGCACCATCCCCGATTGCCAGATTAGCAGCCTTAAGCTTTCTTTGATGTAAATCACGAAGTAAATATGACCATGATTCAGTGCTTTCCCGGTATCCACTTTCAACTGCTATCAGTTCTTTTCTTCCATCCGCCAATGCACCTATTACTACCAAGGTACATAGCCGATTATCATCGTGTCGTAAATTAAAGTGGATCCCATCTGCCCAGATATAGCAATAATGTTTATCGGATAAGTCTCTTTTTTTCCAGGTATCATATTCTTTTCCCCACGCAGCTTTCATCTTTGTAATATTCGCTGGTGATAACCCCTTCACATCTGAACCCAATAAAGACTCGACTCCTTCAACAATATCATTCGATGAAATTCCTAATAAATAGAGCAATGGAACTGCTTCATCGACACTTAGACTGCGACGCATATATTTAGGAACAATTGCACTTGAGAATTTTACTCCACCTTTACTTCGATCTCTTGATCGAGGAACCTTTACAGAAAATGTCCCTGCTGTAGTTGTAAATGGACGTTCTTCATGGTAACCATTGCGAACAACCGCAGAAGATCCATTCTCAAGGCGTATATGGCTATGATTGCTTATGAAAGTCTGTATTTCAGCTTCTAAATATATCTTAAGTATCTGTTGCACACCTTGCCTTGCAATTTCTTCAATCGAAAGAGATTGTGGTATTTGAGTCTTTGGGAAAGTATTTTCTTTCATAGGAGCGTATCCTTTTTTTGAGTTTTTATTTTTTCGCAACTATAAAATACTCGGGATACGCCTCCTTGTAAATTCTATCTCATACACAACATTTTAAAATAACTCTATTAATGATCTTCCTTTCATTTCCCAGTCTTCAATTTTAATTCCCCACTTTGAGGATAAGCCTTTTATCTCCTCGAATGTTATACGATCCGCCATTCTTTTATCCTTATTTAAATAAATATCGACAGCTAAATTGTCAGAAAACTCTCTTAAACCTTTAATATTGACACCAAGATCTTTCGCTTCTTCTCGACGAAGCCAAGCTTGAACTATTGCTTCATAGATTTGAATTGAATATTTAAAATCATTTTCTATATTGATTAAATCATCAATGTATCTTAAAATCATCGGGCGAATTGCAATATTATGAATTCTTTTAATTGTTTTTTTAACCTTTTTACGTATTTTAAATTGCCAAAAAAAATATCGACGACGGATAAAACAATTTATTTGGCTAAAGGTTAAAAATGATATGTAAAGTTTTATTGCAGTAGTATCAGGAGAATCATTGCATAAAGGTTCCGGCCCTACTATTTTATTTTTCAAGTTGAATTTTATGTCGTTTGGGTCTTGGATGAACTGGGTTCGACATGAAATAACAACTTTGTAAAAATCAACAGTAAGTTTATTCAAATCATTTATTCTGGATTTCAAATCAGTAATTGCTAAAATATCTTCATCTAAAGCATCTAAGAATAAAACAGTGTTTTCTTTATTAATTATTCCCTTTATTTTATTATCAATATCTGATAAATTTAAAGAGCATAACTCAATTCTAAATTTTGAATAAATCTTTAATAAATGTTTTGCATAGTAGTTAAGTAAGAAAGAAGATTTACCCATACCTGCATCTGCAAGGATAATAATGTACTTATTTCTACATGGGGTAGATAGCAACCTATCAATTTCTTTAAATAGGCATTTGGTTCCTTCTCTAGATTGTTTTGTCTCATCGGTCCCGACTGGATTGATAGGCTGGCAGTATGGCTTTATGTAATATTTTAAAGATTCAGTTATATAATCTTGAGCAAATAAATTTTTATCTAATTTTGAGGATAGTTTATTTTTTTTAAATTCTTGAGCCGCCCATGGGAAAAATTTTGTAAATAAAAGGTTCAAGATTGTAACAAGAAGGCCAGATGCAGAAATTAACAATGAGATATGTTGTAAGTTCATGTGTAATTATTAATAATCTATGTAAAAGATATGAAATTATTTACCAATTTTATTGTTATTTTTTTGCGCCGCTATCTTAAAGTTTTATTTTTATTCTTCGCGCGCGCCTATAATTCATTCATGCCTGGTTTAACTCTTAGGATTCTATCCGCAGCGCACACAAAAAGCCCCATTTCAAGCAAAACCCTCAGTTGCGTTGCGGATAGAATCAAGTTGAACGAAGCCTGGTACCCGCTCTATATGGGTATTGTATTCAGAGCTTTGTGCCGGAAGTCATAATTAATATAATAGAAGTAAAGAGCCGTGAGTTGCTTTTTGTATTTTCGGAGGGGGATTTTCTCATGAAAAAGAATCATTTTGATACTTAATTGCTCATGTAAATGAATTTTAGAGAATACATTAGCAAGGCGGAATTCCGTATCGCTTCCGCATAAAAACTTTGCAAATTTTAAACAGTTTTGACCTATGCAATATACACGTGTTTTTCGTTCTGCCGTTTCGGTATCTCCTTCGTAAGTGTCAGACGCGTTCCGTGACAATGCGGACATACAGGAAAAGTAACTGTAAGATCCGGTAAAGAAAGCTCTATTTGGGCTACAATTTCCTCATCTTCCATGGGTTCCTGGTTACCTGTTACTGCCGCGCGACAACGGGCCATGTTTTCAGTACGGTTGCGGTTTGCTAAAAAACCATAATAGCGTATACGCACAAAACCGCTGGGAACCGCATGAAGCAGGAATCTGGAAATAAAGGAAGTTACGGGAATTGTCGAGAGTTTCCCGGTATTCTTGTCTTTGCGGTCAATATACCGGAACGTAACATTACCATCCTTGATTTCTACAATACGCTTATCGGAAATAGCAATGCGATTTATGTAAGACGCGAGATACTTTATGATTGCGTCTGGTGCTGCAATGCTTTCCTTCAAATAGACAACCCACTTTGTAGTATAGAGAGTGTCAATAATTTTATCAATAGGCTCCGCAGCATTTTCATTCTCAAATCTCATTGGGATATCACCACTCTTCACTGCTTCACGGAAATATGCCATGAGCTTACCCCTGTAAAGTGCTTTCAATACATCTAACGGGAAGAGGAACCGTTCCCTGCTTCGTATCCACTCTACACCATCGGGAGCAAGCGCACCTGCCGGGATAATGCAATGAATATGAGGATGATAAGTAAGTTGCTGTGTCCAGGTGTGGAGAATTGCGATAATCCCTAAAGCACCACCCAGGTATTTGGGATCAGCTCCTAATTCTAACAGAGATGAACTGATGGCCCGAAACATCAGGCTATAGAAAACTTCTTTATTACGAAGAGCATAAGGTTTCAGAAGAGGTGGGATGGTGAAAACCACATGAAAGTAGTTGGTCTTTGGCAATTCGTTATTCCGTTTTATCACCCAGGCGGCTCTGGCCATGGCCTGACATTGGGGACAATGTCTGTTGCGGCAGGAATGAAACAATACAAGTGGCTGAGCACAATCCTCACATTTGTATACCAAACCGCCGAGTTTTTCGGTTCTGCAGTCCATAATGGCAGAGGCGATTTTGCGGTGTAAAGCGGGCACAATATCATTCTTTGCTGCATACTCGTCAAATCCCGTCCTGAATACATCAGCAACTGTCAATTTGTTATCGGAATTTTTCATAACCGTGCCTCCGCAGGTGATAGTTCCAGGGCATCGTGGGGACTGCGAATGCGGCGAATATTCTGAGTACTTACGTGTGTGTAAATGGTGGTCGTCTTGATATTGTTGTGGCCAAGAAGTTTCTGAATTACCCGCAAGTCTGTTCCATTGTCCAGAAGATGTGTAGCAAACGTGTGGCGCAGGATATGCGGGCTTATGGACTTATCTATACCCGCTTTTTTTGCAGCAGTATCAACGATCCTTTCCACGGTACGTTTCGCATACTGCTTTCCGGGCTCATATCCTTCAAACAGAAATTCTTTGGGCCGGTTGCGGCGGAAGTGCTCCCGCAGTGTCGCAAGCGCGCGTTCCGACAATAACGTAAAGCGTTCCTTGCCGCCTTTACCTTTGCGGACATGCACAAGCATCTCGGTGCTTTTAATATCGCAGGGCCTCAAGTCGATGCATTCCTGAAGACGGATACCGGAAGCATAAAGAAGCTCGATAATGGCCTGGTGCTTGATATTCATACTCGCGGCAGCCCGCAGCATCAAAACAGTTTCCGCTTCGGTTAGAACAACTGGCAGCGTCTCAGGAACTTTCATCGATTGAATATCTTTCATCGCATTAGACATTGGTGACATGAGTTTGTAAAAAGTTTTAAATGCGCCGATCTGTAAATTGATAGTAGCTGGCGCAAGCTTTTCAACTGTCAGCTCGTGGTGCAGGAATGCGGCAATATCATCACGGACAAGACAAAGCGGTGATTTACCGGTAAATTTGGATAGCTTTGAAATAACCGAAGTATAGTTATCTACTGTCCGCGGCGCGAGATTAAGCAATTGAATCTCACGAATGAAGCGTTCACGAAGCATACTCATAAAGACCTCCTGTAAAGTGGTTTGTAGGATATATACAAATTACACTTTTCAGGAGGTTTACGGAAAAACAGCATTACCGGAAGCGAATTACGGGGTGATTGTTATATGAGGGTTATACTTCGAAGGAAACTCCTAAAAGCCACCGCTTTAGCGGTTTTGTTCAACTCTTTCAATGCCGGCCAAGGCCGACATTGAAATGATGCTCTCAGCAAAAGTCGGCTTTATTGCATCATTGGAACATCTGGTTGTTTCTATCATCTGAGTTTTATTTAAACCTTTAAATAAAATAATTAACAAGTAGCAGTTCTACCACTACTTTTAAGAAATTGTTTCTCAAAATGAAAACATAATTATTGAAAGTTCAATCATAGTGGATGGAAATGAAGTAGTATGGAAAATCCCTACTTAAGAAGACCCGCTATGGGACTTCTAATTTTCACTATTTTGTGCGCTGCAACATGGGTATAAATTTCAGTTGTCTTTGAGGAGGAATGACCCAATAATTCCTGAATATAGCGCAGATCAACCCCTTGCTCCAGAAGATGAGTTGCGAAACTGTGACGCAATGAATGGATTCCACCCTGTGTGTCTATACCCTGCTTTCTACAGGCATTTGTGTAAATTTTTTCAATGGTACGTTTTGAAAGATGTTCCCCCGCTGTATAACCTTCAAACAGGTATTTTTTCCCGCATCCAGCTTTAAGCCAGGATACAAGATAAGGTGATAATGCATCGTCCAGCATCACCATGCGGTCCTTTTTTCCTTTTCCCTTTCGAATCCATACAACCTTCCGATCAATATCTATATCGGCAGGTTTCATCATGCAAATCTCTCCAAGTCTTAATCCGCAGCCATACGTCAACATGAGAATAAGTTTATGCTTTTCATTGGAAGGAGCATTTATTATTGTGTTTATCTCTTCAAGAGAATGTACTCTTGGAAGTGGTTTTCCAATTTTCATACGGATAAGAAGATCCTCGCCCGGTTTTATTTCAAGAACTTCCTCCATGAAAAAAGCTATTGATGCGGCATACTGGTTAATTGTGTTTGCAGCAAGCTTCCTTTCATCTCTGAGCCACACAAGATACTCTTTAAACGAAGTTGACCAGTCCCGGCTTGATTCCGGTGTTAAGTGGTTCAGAAAACAGGATACCGCGCCAGTATAGTTGTCAAGTGTCCTTTCACTTAAATTTCTGGCATTTATTTCTAAACGCAATTTATCAAGTAAGATTTTGCGTTCTTCATCCGGTAAAAAAATCATTGGCGGAAAACATTTCTCATCGCTCTTTATTCCGGAATTTACTGACGCTATCCGGTACTGCCGTTTGTCAGCAGTACCATTTGGCATGTGAGGGGTATTTTTTTTGATTAATTCCTGATGTACCGCAGAGATCGCTACCTTATCATAAAAATACTGTATTGTCTCAAATTGCAAATTATCAGCATTTTTTAAATACACGATTAAATTTTGCGTTTTGATGTAGTATGGGGCACCAGTATTATTAAGGAGAAAAGAAGATATAATTTCCCGCATTTGCGCACATCTGTTTGGATCAATCCCCTCCTTTGCGGCAATCCGCGCAAATTTGTTCAACCAAATAACATTCCATTCAGCAACTGTTTTCTTTTTATCCGTTGGATTTTGATCATCGGCTACTACGCAATGAGCAGTTTGTTTATTTTGAACTCCGTTCACCATTGTACCGCCTTTTCGTTTACAAATATTAATCTTATTACTTCAATGGTGTATCTTTATATGCATTTTTTTTGGAGCAATTATAAAACCATTAAGGCTCTCTTCTGAGCATTTCCAGATAAAGAGAGAGCATTCCCCGGTGATAAATCTGGTGTTTATGATGTGGAGCAGAAAAAAATATCGAATCTTGAATGACAAATCTTGAATATCGAAGTGAAATACAAAATTCTTCTTTCCGCAAACATCAATCCGTACTCAACAAAGGTCTGCTTTTGTGAACGGAAGCTTCTTGTCGAAGGTTGATATTCAAGATTTGTTATTCGTTATTCGTCATTGTTGATTTCCAAATGCATATTTTTGTATCTAAAAAGTGCAATACAGGAGTAGAAAGAAATATCGAATCTTAAATGACAAATCCTGAATATCGAAGTGAAATACAAGATTTACTAAACATAGTTCACCAGATTACTGAAATCGTTCTCTCTTCCAAGCATTTCCAAATATAAAGAAATCATGCCCCGGTGATGAGTCTGGTGATTAAATACGTGCAAAATGACTCCTCCGAAAACTCGATTCTGTTCCATTCCCCTCATATTTTTGTAACACAATATTTTTGATAAATCCTCATTGACAACCTCTTCAGCCAGTCTCATGAAAGCCGTATCCAGAATCTGTCTTTTTTCCTGATATTCTGTTATGGTAGTAAATGGAGTTTCGGAAAAATTGTATACTTTATCAAATATTGAATTATTAAAATAGCTGAACGGTTTAATAGTCTTAAATCTGTTAAGCCAGTTCTGGTCTCCTACAAACAAATGAGAACAAAGCCCGTGCATCGATTTGAAATATCCGCCGATAGTTTGATCCCATTCCTCAGAAGAAAGAGTGCTGATTATTTTATTCATAGCACTATTCACACTGGAATTGTAGTGTGCAAGCAGTTTGACAGTTTCAATATTCATAGTATGTCCTTTTTGTTTGTATAGGTAATCAGTTTCTGTTCAGAATTAACATACGCGCCCCTTAAATCCCCCCCTTCGGGTATTTTGATGTGCCGCCCCGCAGGTGGGCTTGTAAGGACTATATATTATTAAAAATCTACATTCTCAAAAGTCCCCCTTCGGGGGGCGATACGTGTTAAAAAAAATACAGCTATTTAAAACAAATACTAATTTTGTAGCATCATTAATTTTTGAAATTCAACAATTTTGAATAACCCTATCCACGGTCTCCTCTACTTCAGATAACCACATTTTCCTCTGAAGATCATCACTGTCAGCAATGATTCTGAACATCTTTCTATAATATTTCTCGATACCACAGAAACCAAAAACGCAATTTTCCCATATGGTATCAAGTGGATCTTTAAAATATGTTTCTTCACGATTCTCTTCTGTATTTGAAGTATTAAAGACAATTCCATATTTTCCGCTAAGCTTTCCAATCGGTAATCCTCCCCCATTGTCTTCAGGAAGAAAATCATAAGAGTACGGCGGCCTTATCACCCTGTCTATATACCCCTTCAGGATCGCCGGCGGCTGTCCCCACCAGTTAGGATGAATAAAAAACATAAGATCAGATTCTATTAATTCTTGTACATATTTTCCAACGAGTTTATCTTCAGATTTTTTCTTCCCCAGTTCTTCTACAGTAAGTACAGGATTAAAATTTTCTGCGTAAAGATCATGACTGAATGTAATTACATTTTTACTAATAAGTCTTCTTACAATTGTCTGAAAAATCGCGTGGTTGAAACTTTTTGAGAACGGATGAGCAAGAATAACCATAGCTTTCAAGATATGCAGTTCTCCTTGATTAATAGTGTTTATAATTCATTGTAATAAAAATAAATATAAGAACTGTATTTGTCGAGGTAACAGAAGAATGATTAAACGCAAAGGATTACGATAAGGAGTTTTAAAATAAAAAGATCGCAGTAAGCACTTAAGATTAATGAGGAAGAATTTTAAAACGCTGATTGCGCCGTAAGTGCAAAGGTTATGAGAAAGAGTTTAAAAACGCTGAGGGCGTAGAGTAGAAATTTTTTAAGGTTTAGAAAGAGACTCGATTATAAACTCTTTACATTTATCCAATTCGTTTTTTTATTTCCCTTTTTCCAACCTCTGCGTTCTTTGCGGCCTCTGCGTTTTATTATATCCCCCATGATCTCTCATATTATCAATAAGAATAATTCACCATCCATTGAACGCCGAATCTATCGGCAAACGAACCGAAGTATGCGTTCCAAAACATATTCTGCATTGACATTTCAACTTTTCCTCCTGCAGACAGTTTCTCAAAAAAGTTATCTGCTTCCTCTTTACTTTCTGCATCAATCATTATGGAACAATTGTTGCCAATCACAAGTTTTTGCCCCATTGATTCAATAATATCGGACCCCATAAAAGTTAGATTTTTTCCTACAGGGAAAGCGATATGCATAATTTTGTTTTGTTCATTCGGTGTCAGTTGTTCTGATCCCGGCATATTTTTGTATCGCTCCAGACCACTAAACTCTCCACCAAAGATAGATCTATAGAAATGAAAAGCTTCTTCAGCGTTACCTTTGAAATTTAAGTACAAATTGAGATTAGCCATCATTCTCCTCCTGTTTTTTTAAATCAGATCAACTTTTAAATTATTTGCATTGAGTTATACAAAATTCTATTTCGTCCCGAAGTCAGATGCATTCCGTTGATAGGCGCGTATGTTAATTCTGAACATAAGCTATTTATCAATTTCATACCTGATAATTCTGTCATCACCTTTTTTTGGTTTACCTCTTCCATCTTTATTGCTTGTTGATATGAAAAGTGATTTGTATTTGAAAACGACCTCGCGAAGTCTGCCAGGATCATTCAATACCACCTCTTCATGACCATCTATCAGATTGATTTTACGTAATTGAGCTCCGCGTAAACACGCGATGAAAAGATTTTTATTTACAATAGCAATACCTGAAGGGGCGATAGTGAAATAAGGGTAACATTTAAAAGCTGGATAGGCGTCACATGTTCGGGGCCAGCCATAATCTTTTCCCTTTTCTATACGGTTGATTTCATCTCGTTTAACAGGTCCATGATCTGATGCATATAAAGTATCATTATCCCACGCCAGCCCTTGAGGGTTTCTTAGTCCTGAAGCGTACGTATAATTGTTAAACGGGTTGTCTTTAGGAACAGCTCCGTTTTTTTCAATGCGGAGGATTTTTCCTGAAAGGCTGTTAATATCTCCTGCGTTTTCAGGTTTCAGAGCATCACCGGTTGTTATATAAAGTAACTGATCAGGTCCGAATTTCACTCTTCCGCCATCATGAAACTTTGCACCCGGAATATTATCAATTAAGATATGTTCATTTAAAAGAGAATCACTGTAGTAAAATCGTGAAACGCGATTAGTCAGGCCATTATTCTTGTATGTATAATAGACATATACAAATCTGTTTTGATTGAAATCCGGATCAACAGCTATACCGAGTAATCCAGCTTCTCCTGTATGCGCAACATTTATTGTTTTAATTACTTTGACGGAGTCATTCTTTTTTATTTTTACCGATCCTGTTCGCTCTGTGAAAATCATCGTGCTGTCAGGCAGGAAATCTATTGCCCACGGGATAGTAAGGTTGTCAATTACTGTTGAGTAATTATTATCTGAATTAACAGCGTAAGTCAAAAAAAGTATCAGAAGTATTATTGGGGAAATTAAAATTTTTCGCACCATTGTAAACTCCAATACTGCTATCATTTACAAGAACCAACGGACCTAAGTACAATGATCGCTGCTTGCAACTTTTATTCCGTAATAAATCGGCATTTCTATTGCATCTATTGTTTTTGGATTCTCACAACAAAGGATATTTTATGGCAAATTACTCTTATCCAAACACACCTTCGCACCTTTCTAACTGGGCTCAGCATCCTTCAATTTTTTCAAGAATCGTTCGTGCACTAAAACTGGATAAAAATCTATACGAAGAGGTAGAAGCAGATAAATCCGCTACTATACATTCAATAACAATTATTCTCTTATCAAGCATTGCTGCCGGAATCGGAAGTATCAATATCACCAGTGGAGTTGATATTATCATAAACACAATTGCCGCGTTGGCAGGATGGTTTTTATGGGCATATATTACCTATATGATCGGTACAAGGTTACTGCCTGAACCTCAAACCCAATCTACTTACGGTGAAATGATACGCACTATAGGGTTTGCCAGTACACCAGGCCTTTTTAGAATTTTTGGCAATGTCGATTACATCGGACCTGTTGTGTATTTGATCTCAGAAATCTGGATGCTTCTGGCAATGATCGTTGCAATAAAGCATGCTCTTGATTATAAAAGTACCGGCCGCTCTGTTTTAGTTGCGTTCCTAGGTTGGATTGTACAACTATCTTTTATTGCTCTGACTCTTTATCTAGTGAGCTTGATAGCACAGCCGGTCGCTTTTGATTGGTAGACCTGAAAATCGCAGGTGAAGTTGCTGTATACACTGTAACCTCTCCTCATATCCTTTCCAACCTGGTGAGGGTATTACCGTTTTTATCATATCATCACACTGTAAATTACATTTAATGAAACGGCTTGACAAAAACCTCTCTCTGATAGGAGAGAGGATGAAGGAGTGAGGTCGTATGTAACAAGTAAAGCAATAATCACTGCAGCAGTTAGAACATTAAATGAAAACGAAATATGCTCACCTGCATAGGAATGCGATCAGCTACTATCCTTCGATTCCCAACCCGGTTAACCGGTTTTTTCTTTCATTCAGAGGCGTGGTTTCAGCCCGCCGAAAGTTCGAAATTACGAAACGTGTTTTTATAATATAAATCCATCTTTCTTTTGCTGTATACACTGTAACCTCTCCTCATATCCTTTCCAACCTGGTGAGGGTATTACCGTTTTTATCGTATCATCACACTGTAAATTACATTTTTTGAAACGGCTTGACAAAAACATCTCTCTGATAGGAGAGAGAATGAAGGAGTGAGGTCGTATGTAACAAGTAAAGCAATAATCGCTGCAACAGTTAGAACATCAAAGAAAACGAAATATGCTCACCTGTATAGGAATGCGATCAGCTACTATCCTTCGATTCCCAACCCGGTTAACCGGTTTTTTCTTTCATTCAGAGGCGTGGTTTCAGCCCGCCGTTAGTTCGAAATTACGAAACGTGTTTTATAATGTAAATCCATCTTTCTTTTGCTGTATACACCGTAACCTTTCCTCATATCCTTTCCAACCTGGTGAGGGTATTATCGTTTTTATCATCACACTGTAAATTACATTTTTTGAAGCGCTTGACAAAATCCTCTCTCTGATAGGAGAGAGAATGAAGGAGTGAGGTCGTATGTAACAAGTAAAGCAATAATCACTGCAACAGTTAGAACATTAAATGAAAACGAAATATGCTCATCTGCATAGGAATGCAATCAGCTACTATCCTTCGATTCCCAACCCGGTTAACCGGTTTTTTCTTTCATTCAGAGGCGTGGTTTCAGCCCGCCGAAAGTTCGAAATTACGAAACGTGTTTTATAATGTAAATCCATCTTTCTTTTGCCGCATAAAATGTAACCTCTCCTCATATTCTCTCCAACCTGGTGAGGGTATTACCGTTTTAATCGTCACACTGTAAATTACATTTTTTGAAGCGGCTTGACAAAAACCTCTCTCTGATAGGAGAGAGGATGAAGGAGTGAGGTCGTATTGTTGACAAAAACATGAAGCATGCGCAATCAATTGCAAATCTGGTTCTTTTTATAAATGGAATATTCAATTAAAAAGTATGTTAATGAGGATGTAATAACCGCAGCAATCATGAGTAAACTAAAAACCACCTTATGGTGTTGGATGATCAGAAGTTCATACCAGTAAATACGGTTTATTAGAAGTAAGTTGTGAACTACTGCGTAAATACTCACTCCTATCGATAGAACCATAAATAAAAAACCATTAAATGACAGGTGTCTTCTAATATTCCTGGGATACAGTGAAAATCGTGCGTGTAGTGGTCTTAATTCCCCATGAAAATAAAAATGTATGAAATCAAAAAAAGAGAGCCCTGCTTTTTCAATCGTATTTTTTTCTGCAAAGAAATAAAAACTTATAATAAAAGAAAGAAAGATAAAAAGAGTCAGTTGAATAACTATAAAGGAAGACCATGAGGCTCCGAAGATAGAAACAACCGGATTAAACTCAAAACTAAGATCTGGAGTATAATGAAATGTAATGAGAAGATCCGAAATCCTCAGGAGAAAAATTACTGATATTACAAAGCAATACGATAGAAAATTAGGTGTATCAGTCTTAATTTTCATAATGCTCTCTTCAGGTGAAACTAAAGAATTGTTGTATAAAGAATTTTTGTATTAAGATAAGATTTTTTTTGATAAATGGCAAAAAAAATTATTTCAGATCTTGTTTTTGAATTGCTATTTGAACCCCTACAAACACTCTTGCACCGAAACCTGACCTCTTACTATCCGAAATTCTTAATATGCGTAAGTACTCTTTTGCTCTTGTGTACTCAATCAGGTTCTTGCAGTCCTCAATTTATAGGTTACAGACCCGAAAAATCACACGAAAAATGGCAAATTGGTAGGTGTAACCCCTCATATTATGAATTTTGTAAGATTTTGTAGAGAAAATATGTTTGCAAGAACCCCCGTTTTCGATGCAAGAGAAAAATTCAGCACTGCAAGAACAAAATTTAGTATCGCAAGTGCATACAGATCGGTGCAAATGCATAAATCCCCTCTGTAGAGACGTCCGGCCGGACGTCTCTCTCTCCAGGGGATTTATGGTGCGCATTGCAAAAAAATAAAATTTCATCTGCGTTTATTAGGATAAATTCAATTGATCGATATTCCAAAACAGAAAACATCATAAAGGTTGACTCCTTTCTCACAAAACATTATTTTGAATCCGGGAAAAACGATATTCATTATTATAAAATCTCTGCCAAACATGATGAAATTTTCGATAACAAAAAGACATCCTCCGATCTAATACGGAGGGTGTCTTTTTTTTTGCGGGTGCTATGAATTAATTGGCAGTTTAAAACGTAATGTGATGTAAACTTAAAAATTACGGATAAACAAGTGAGGTAGTTCTTGAAAGGTATAATCGCACTGGAAGACGGCACCATTTTCGAAGGTGAAGGATTTGGCGCAACCGGAGAAGCTGCAGGTGAGGTTGTTTTCAATACAAGTCTCATGGGATATCAGGAAATTCTTACTGATCCATCATACTGCTCACAGATTGTAACAATGACCTATCCACTCATTGGAAATTATGGTGTCAACGATACTGATGTTGAGTCATCAAAAGTACAGGTAAGTGGTTTTATCGTAAAAGAAGCATGCCAATACCCATCCAATTTTACCTCTCAGAAAACAATCAGCCAATATCTAAAAGAAAACAATGTCGTCGGCGTCGAAGATATTGATACTCGTGCACTTACTCGTCATATTCGGGTAAAAGGTGCAATGAAAGCGATTATCTGGGCTGGTGATGAAAAGGTATCAACTGACGATCTTGTTGACAAAGCAAAGGCCTGGCATGGTCTTGTTGGTGCTGATCTGGCAAAGAAGGTTACCTGCAAAGAGCCATATGTATGGAATACACAAAAAGGGCTCGGAAAGAATCTCAAGAATATCCGATTCAATATAGTTGCCTTCGATTTTGGTATTAAATACAACATTTTACGAATTCTGGAATCACTTGGATGCAGAATTACTGTTGTACCGGCAAATACAACCGCAGAACAGGTACTTGGTCAGAATCCTGATGGAATTTTTCTTTCCAACGGTCCTGGTGATCCTGCTGCAGTGACCTATGCTATCGATACATTAAAAAAATTGATCGGTAAAAAACCGATTTTTGGGATTTGTCTTGGACATCAGCTTATTAGCCATGCCCTTGGCGGTTCGACTTATAAATTGAAATTCGGTCATCGTGGCGGAAATCATCCGGTGCGCAATATGGAAACTGGAGTAATAGAGATAACATCTCAGAACCACGGGTTCTGTGTTGACATGGAAAGTTTAAAGCAGACCGGTGCGAAGATGACCCATCTGAATCTCAACGATCTTACTTGTGAAGGTATTGCTGATCAGGAAAAGAATGTATTCTGTGTACAGTATCATCCTGAAGCATCACCTGGTCCGCACGACAGCGGGTATCTTTTTGAGAAATTTTTCTCGATGATTGATCGGAAAAGCGGCTCCGGAAACACAACGAGCGCCCTGCATTTGCGCGGGCTTAATGATTGCAGATGTATAGAAACAGGAAAACAATTTTGACAGAAAATAAAAGTTTTATACCCTTATCAGATCGGCGTGCACAGATAGTAGGGACAGAATTGCCTGTCTTTACTATCTTTAAGAACGACCACTCCGAAAGGATTTATGCCAAAACGAACTGATATACACAGGATTCTCATTATCGGCAGCGGACCGATAGTGATTGGACAAGCATGTGAATTTGATTATTCAGGTACTCAAGCCTGTAAAGCTCTAAAAGAAGAAGGCTACGAGGTAATACTTGTCAATTCGAATCCGGCAACAATCATGACTGATCCGAATGTCGCTGACAGAACCTATATCGAACCTATTACACCTGAAATTGTCGAAAAAATTATTGCTCGTGAACGTCCGGATGCAATTCTTCCGACAATGGGTGGACAAACCGGTCTTAATACTGCGATGGAACTTTCGGAAAGCGGAGTTCTCCAGCGATATGGTGTTCAGCTGATCGGTGCTGATGAAGCAGGCGATAAAAAAAGCCGAAGACCGCAGTGAATTTAAGGAAGCAATTCAGAAAATCGGTCTGGATCTCCCAAGAAGTGCATTTGCATACAATGTTGACGAAGCATGGAAAATTGCAAAAGAGATCGGTTTTCCGCTTATCGTCCGTCCAAGTTTTACTCTCGGTGGTACCGGCGGCGGTATTGTCTACACCGAAGCAGATTTCGAACGTCAGGCACTGTATGGACTTCACTGCAGCAGAATAAATGAGATTCTTATTGAAGAATCGGTTATCGGATGGAAAGAATACGAACTTGAGATCATGCGTGATAAAGCAGACAATGTTGTAATTATCTGTTCTATTGAAAACCTTGATCCTATGGGAATTCATACCGGTGACAGTATCACTGTTGCACCAGCTCAGACACTTACCGACCGTCAATACCAGAAAATGCGTGATGCGGCGATTGCAATTATCCGGGAGATCGGTGTTGAAACCGGTGGTTCAAATATCCAGTTTGCAGTTAATCCGGCAGACGGACGAATGACCGTAATCGAAATGAATCCGCGTGTAAGCCGCAGTTCTGCACTTGCAAGTAAAGCAACCGGTTTCCCTATCGCAAAGTTTGCAGCAAAGCTTGCTGTTGGATACACTCTCGATGAAATCCGCAACGATATCACCAAAGAAACTCCGGCATCATTTGAACCGACTATCGATTATTGTGTTGTAAAAATTCCTCGTTTTACTTTCGAAAAATTCCCCGAAGCTGATTCCACTCTTGGTATACAGATGAAATCTGTTGGTGAAACAATGGCGATCGGACGGACATTTAAGGAAGCACTGCAAAAGGGTTTGCGTGGTCTCGAAATCGGACGTAAAGGTTTCGAACTGCTTGATTTCCCCTATAAAACCAAAGAGGAAATCGCAAAAGCTCTTCGTATTCCAAAATCAGATCGTCTGTTTCTTATCAGATATGCTTTTGAAAAAGGAATGAGCGTTGAAGAAATCGCGGCTGCATCAATGATTGATCCATGGTTTATTAACAATATCAATGATATTATTAAATTCGAAAAAAAGATGACTCCTGAAATTCTGAAAACCGAAAAAGACTCTCTGAAACGTCTTCTGAAAAAAGCAAAAGGAATGGGTTTTTCTGATGCGCAGATGGGTAACTATCTGAAAATCGAAGAAACTGCATTCCGAAAATTCCGTAAAGATCTCGGTGTAATTCCCACTTATAAACTTGTCGATACCTGCGCTGCAGAATTTGAAGCATACACTCCTTATTATTACTCAACTTATGATCAGGAAGATGAAAGTAATCCAAGCAGATCGCAGAAAGATAATTATTCTTGGTGGTGGTCCAAACCGAATCGGTCAGGGAATCGAATTTGACTACTGCTGCTGTCATGCATCATTTGCACTTGAGGAACTCGGTTACGAATCGATCATGGTGAATTCCAATCCTGAGACAGTCAGTACCGATTATGATACATCTGATAAACTTTACTTTGAGCCACTTACATTTGAAGACGTAATGAATATTATTGACAGAGAAAAACCAGTTGGAGTGATTGTTCAGTTCGGTGGTCAAACACCGCTCAATCTTGCTAAACGTCTGGAAGAAGCAGGTGCGCCAATTATCGGTACCAGTGTGGCATCGATTCAGCGAGCTGAAGACCGTGATGAATTCTCTGCAATGATCAACAAACTTGAGCTTGAATCAACCAGCAAACGGAATTGCACCATTCAACAGAGGAAGCGTTATCAATCGCTCATAGATCTGGGATATCCGGTTCTCATTCGTCCATCATTTGTTCTTGGCGGACGGGCAATGAAAATTGTCTATGATGATGATGAGTTGAAAGCATTCATCGGTGAAGCACAGGCAGCGGCGGAGAATCGTCCGGTACTTGTTGACAAATTCATTGGTGATGCGATCGAAGTTGATGTTGATGCAATCTCGGATGGTGCAACGACAATGATCTGTGGAATTATGGAACATATCGAAGAAGCTGGAATACACTCCGGTGACAGTGCATGCGTAATGCCTCCTCATACTTTGTCAAGTGATATTGTTGCTCAGATACGCCGAATTACCTGTGAGATTGCAAAAGAGCTGAAGGTTATCGGTTTATTGAATATTCAGTTTGCAATAAAAGAAGAAACGGTCTATGTACTTGAAGTAAATCCGCGAGCATCACGGACAGTTCCATTTGTAAGTAAAGCGACCGGAATTCCCTGGGCTCGAATCGCAGCAAAGGTAATGACCGGACTAAAACTTAGGCAGCATAGAAGAAGCAGTGGAAAAAACCATCGATTATTTTGCGGTAAAAGAATCGGTACTTCCTTTCAGTAAATTTCCAGGAGCAGATATTATTCTGGGACCTGAAATGAAATCTACCGGTGAAGTTATGGGGCTTGACAAAGATTTCGGACTTGCATTTGCAAAATCTCAGGAAGCTGCAGGAAATAATCTCCCACGCTCCGGTGCAGTGTTTATCAGTGTCAAAAACAGCATGCGACGAAATATCATTTTCATGGTGAAGACTATTCAGGCAATGGGATTTAAAATTTTCGCATCTGAAGGAACCTGGCGGGTTCTGAGTTCAAATGGTATTAATGTAAAGATGGTGCCGAAAATCGGAGAAGGTAAACCTGATATCATTGATCTTGATCAAAGGTGGAGATATCGATTTCATTATCAATGTACCTGCAGGACGTAAATCTCAGATGGATTCGAAACCGATTCGCAGTGCAGCTGTTACTCAGAGGATTCCTTATATAACGACTCTTGAGGGAGCGCAGGCAGCAATCAGCGGTATGGATTCACTTGAAAGAACTGGTTTTTCAGTAAAATCGATACAGGAGTACCAGGATGTTACGCAAAGCAAGACAAAGCGCTATAAGCATGATCTTGACATGCGAACAACAATGTGGAATTAGTCAATATCGGGGCGCGTCAATGCGCCCCTTTACATTTATAACTGAAAAGGTAAAGCCGGAGCTGATTTATGGCAAAATTTATTTTCGTTACAGGCGGTGTTGTTTCATCCCTGGGAAAAGGTATTACAGCTTCTTCCATTGGTGTTCTTCTAAAATCACGCGGTTTACATGTTATTCATCAGAAATTCGATCCGTATCTGAATGTTGACCCCGGAACCATGAACCCTTATCAGCATGGCGAAGTTTATGTTACCGATGATGGAGCTGAGACAGACCTTGATCTCGGACATTACGAACGGTTTACCGGTGTAACTACCAACCGCAACTGCAATTATACATCAGGACGAATCTATGATTCTATTATCAGAAAAGAACGTCGCGGTGATTACCTTGGCGGCACTGTTCAGGTAGTTCCCCATGTGACTACTGAAATCTGCGATAGTATCCGTTCTGTTGTAACTCCTGATGTTGATGTTGTCATAGGCGAAATCGGTGGTACTGTCGGAGATATTGAAAGTCTCCCCTATCTTGAAGCTCTTCGTCAGTTCCGTCAGCAGGAGGGGCGAAATAATGTTTTGTTCATTCATGTAACTCTTATTCCCTATCTCCACCAGGCCGGAGAAGTTAAAGACAAAACCGACCCAGCATTCTGTTGGCCGACTAAGAGAAATTGGTATTATTCCAGACATTCTTATCTGCCGGACAGAAGTACATCTTGACAAGGATGTCCGAAAGAAGCTTAGTCTTTTTTGTAATGTGGATGAAGAAGCTGTTATCGAAGCGATGGATGCAAAAAACACGATTTACGAAGTACCTCTTGAATTTGCAGCGCAGGATCTTGACACTGTCATAATCGATATACTCGGATTGCGGGCAGGACGACGTAATCTTCGGCCATGGCGGGACTATTGCGACAAAGTTGCAAATGCTGATCAGGAAGTCGAAATCGGTATGGTTGGAAAATACAGTGAACTTCTTGATGCATATAAATCAATCCATGAATCTCTTAATCATGCAGGTGCTGCTCATACTGCTAAGGTTAAAATTAAAAGTATATCAGCTGAAGACATCGAGAAAAAAGGTGCTGAAGCGGTTCTCAAAGGGCTGGGAGGAATTCTGGTCCCTGGCGGTTTTGGTGCACGCGGTGTAGAAGGTAAGATTATAGCTGTTACCTATGCACGAGAAAATAATATTCCCTATTTTGGAATTTGTTATGGCATGCATATGGCGGTTATCGAATTTGCCCGCAATGTTCTTAAAATTAAAGATGCAGATACAACTGAGAATTCTCCCGACACTCCTCATCCGGTTATTCACTTAATGGAAGAGCAGAAACGGATAATGAATCTTGGTGGAACAATGCGGCTTGGCGCTTTTCCTTGCGAACTGAAAAAGGGTTCACTTGTACGAAAAGGATATGGAAAAGACACTATTTCCGAACGTCATCGCCATCGGTATGAATTTAATAATGATTATCGCGAGCAGTTTGAAAAAGCAGGAATGGTCCTCTCAGGTCTTTCACCAAATGGCCTGCTAGTAGAAATTGTCGAACTCAGCGATCATCCATGGTTTGTTGCAGTTCAGTTTCATCCTGAATTCAAATCCCGTCCGATTGACCCGCATCCACTGTTCAGGGATTTTATCGGAGCGAGTCTTAAATGTAATGGCAGAAAAATACAGAATAGCTAAAACTCGATTAAACAGATATGGAATTAATCAATATTCTTTTATATACCTTTTCCTCTATTCAAATTACGATTTTTGATATGAATAGAGCACGGCACTTCACATTGTCAGTAAAAGCAAGGTTGTATAACCATGTTTGACGAATCTTTGCATGAAGCATGCGGTATTTTTGGCGTTTTCAACATCCACAGGCTGCACATCTTACATACTTCGGTCTTTACACCTTACAGCATCGGGGTCAGGAAAGTTCTGGAATTGCAGTAACTGATGCAAAAGAAATTTCAGTGTACAAAGGAATGGGGCTATGTTGGACAGGTATTTAGAAATCCCGGAATTCTTGAAGGACTTACAGGGAAACTCGTGCAATCGGCCATAACCGCTATTCAACAACAGGTTCTTCAACAATCGAGAATGCACAACCGATTCTGATTAATTCCCGTGCAGGTCAGATTGCTGGAGCACACAATGGTAATCTTACAAATGCAGATGAGTTACGGCGCTGGATGGTTGATGATGGTTCAATTTTCACTTCAACAACCGATACCGAAGTGATCATGCATCTCATCGCCCGTTCTAAACGTGACTCAATTGATGCAATGATTCTTGATGCGTTATCTGGTGTCAAAGGGAGCATACTCGATACTGTTTCTTACAAAAGACGCGATGTATGGTGCAAGAGATCCACGCGGTATTCGTCCACTGATTCTCGGAAAAAATGAGGATGGCGGATATTTTCTTTCTTCAGAAACATGTGCATTTGACCTTGTTGGTGCTGAAATGATTCGCGAGATTGCTCCAGGAGAAATGGTTCGAATCGATGCAAATGGTATGACCAGTTTCAAAATCCCGGTATTTGAACCAGATGTAAAGCCTGCACATTGTGTTTTTGAATATATCTATTTTTCCCGACCCGACAGTTATGTATTTGGTAACAATGTTGACAAAGTCCGCAGAAGACTCGGACGTCAACTTGCACAGGAACATCCTGTCGAATGGCGCCGATCTTGTTATTGGAGTACCCGACAGTGCAACAACTGCAGCACTTGGTTTCTCTGAAGCATCAGGAGTACGATTTGATATCGGCCTTATACGAAACCATTATGTCGGACGTACCTTTATTCATCCTGCACAGTCCGACCGTGATTTCGGTGTCCGACTGAAGTTTAATCCTGTAAAGGGTGTGCTCAAAGGGTAAAAAAGTGGTTATCGTTGATGATTCAATTGTGCGTGGTACTACTATGCGCAAAATTATTCGACTGGTAAAAACTGCGCAACCCAGCTGAAATTCATCTGCGAATTTCATCACCTCCTATCATCTAGCCCCTGTTTTTACGGTATTGATATGCCGACAAAAAGTGAACTGATTGCAAACGAGCAGACTATCGAGGAGATAAGAAAATATCTTGAAGTAGATTCTCTCGGCTATCTGTCAATTGAAGGAATGCTCGCGGCGACTCCAAATCCTAAGGATTTCTGTGCAGCTTGTTTTACAGGCAAGTATCCGGTTGATTCATCGCACTTTCTGGAAGCAATGGAAGCAGTCGCACAATAACGGATATACTACTCTCGTGTGAGATATACTACTTAACAAGCCGCTACTAAGCGGTTTACAATGTTTTTTTAATTAGTTTCTTTTCAGAATAGCTGTATTTTTTGTAACACGAAATTTATCGCCCTCTAAATTCACCCCTTCGGGTACTTCGATGCGTCACCCCGAACGGGATTTCGGGGGCGCGCATTTTATTTTTAAACAGAAATTAATTAATGAAAATTTTACAAAGACAGCTTGTAAGTTATCGGCCGTCTTGCAAACGGGAGACAAGAAACTCAGGCATTCTGATTTTTTTCATTTTTGCCTGCGTTTTTTCGATGTTATAGCTTAGCCGTTGATAAGAAAAAATTCCGGTATCACTATCAAATATTCCATAGCATGAATTAGGGTTCCGATCGCGCGGCTGACCAACACTTCCCACGTTTATAAGGAGTCGGGCATCCTTTACTGTGTTGAGGTTGATAGAAGTATCCTGATGAACGTAAAGTTCTTTTTCATTATCAAGCACAATAATAATTGGGATATGTGTATGCCCGACAAAACAAAGTTGCGTATCAAAAAACTGATAATTAAAAGCAGCCTCTTCTAAAGATGTGATATAATACCACATATTTGGTTCATAAGGAGTTGCATGAACAAGTGTCATTGATGGTTTGGTTGCTTTATAAGGCAGAGCCTCGAGAAAGAGCTCTGATTCTTTTTTCAGATTCTGAGTAGTCCATTCAATAGCGATTTTTGCATGGATATTGAAGTGTTGCGTAGAAAGCTGGTTTACAGCTGCAGCATCATGATTTCCCAGCAAAGTAACAGGACATTTGTTTTTTATTATTTCGCAACATTCATTGGGATTTGCGCCATACCCTACAATATCACCCAGACAGATTATTTCATCAATATTCTGTTTTGAGATATCTTCGATAACAGCTTCAAGAGCCTCTAAATTGGCGTGAATGTCGGAAATGAACGCGAATCTCATGTAATTACCCGTTTTCCATATAGCGAAAAGTACTGGATCCGATTTCAATCCGGTCTTTATGTCTTAACAGATGAGTTTTGGCAGATTTACTATTAATCTTAAATTTGCCAATTGATTTATTTACACTTATTTCATAGCCTTCTTCATTTTTCTCAATTGAAACCTGTCCCTCGCTGATCATAAATCCTGATACATATATATCATCATTATCACCGCTGCCCATTGTCATTACAGCCTTATCAAGCTTATAAACAACATGTTTATTTGTTTCGATCAGAACAGCTTCGCCAGTGAGCTGTTTGTTTTCATCACTTTCGCTAATCAAAGAATCATCTGTTAATAAAAAATCACCATTGGCTGAAGAATCGGCTTCCATTATAATGCCACTTTCAAAAACCTGTTCTGAAGCGGGTTCCAGTGTATTCATCTTTTCTTCGATTGTGCTAACCGATTCTGATACACCGGGTAAATTTACATCTTCAATTACGGGAATGGAATCGTTTTTCCGCTCTGGATTTTCGTGGTGATTCATTGCTTCATAGAGAATTGAATATTTACCAATTGTAATTTTATCATTGTTGTACAGATTTGTTTTCTTTATTCTCTTGCCATTGACATACGTCCCATTTAGAGAGTTGAGGTCCGTTATAATATACTGACGGTCCGCATCCTCTTCAATTTTTGCATGTCGACGCGATATGCCCATATTAGCTATAGATATTGTATTCTCCGGTAATCTGCCGATAGAAATTACCGGTTCATCTATTATATGAGTATTTATACATTCACCATCAAAGAAAACTGTAAATTTGGCCATAATTAAATCTAATATCTTGAAAAAAAACTTTCAATTTAAGAATCGGAATTATACCTTATCTTTTATACATCATTCTTATTTACAAAGTAGGTTCATCAAATACTTACATATATTTCAAAAAATATACAATCTACTTCAGCATAACGCAATATAAGGTTTCATTTCTATAATTTTAAACCGTGTTCAATTCACGAATCAAGATGTTTTCTGCTTTTATTGATACAAAGTTCAGGATATCAACAATATGATTTCAAATTATATAGATTTGAATTTTTTATAACACAGGTATACACAATATGATATAATTACAGTCAGAAAGGGTTTAGAATAGATTACCTATGAAAATGTCTTTTCAAAATATTCTCATTTACTTTAATCTCTTTTCTTTTCTTTTTATAATAAGTGTTTCTTCTTCTGAAAGTCGAAAAAACAGTTATTCAGCAATTGAAACTCACGCTCAACTTTTAAGTCAAATAGATTCCCTTGATTTAGAAAAACAAAATAAAAAGAGGGTAGGTAAAGATATTGACGAGATAGAGCATGAACAACGTATCCTGGTTGATAGTCTAAAAAAAATGAGAATACTACTTCAATCTAAAAATATAGTTCACGAAAAAAAACGCCCTCCTTTATCTCGTCATTCAATTCTTCATCACTCTTTGATAGGATAATTCTTGTTACAAGTGTAATCGCACTTATTTCATTAGTAATTTTTATTTTTAGTTTCTTAACTACAGCAACTAAAAGAATGCATAAAAAACAAACTATAAAGAAAATAAACTCTGATAAAAAACACTCTAAAGCAAATCAAGCGAAAAAGAAGGAAAACACCTACAGCTTAAATGAAGAGTTAGCATTGTTAGATCAGCTGCGACAAAGAATAAAGGAAGATAGCACTAAAACCAACTCAATAAGCAGCAAACCACCTACTCGTTTTTTTAATACTGCTCCTATCCAAATACAAAACGAATCGATCTCGAATACAACTGCTTCCGATCTGGAGAAGGAAATAATTGAAGCTTTTCAAAATGGTTCTGTAATACCGGACTTATCACGTAAGTTTCACTTAAGCTCAGATCATATCTCATTGATTCTAAAAATGAATGAAGCGGTTCTTAAAAGGTAATTACTTCACGTGTACGTTTTTACAGGAACATGGATATAAGTAATAGTACAATAGTATAGGATAGTCCTTTTGTCTTTTATACCCTGAATAGTTAATGAACTCCGGGAAAACAAAAGAATATTTACAGCTACCATGATGATTCCTAAGGCAAAACGATGCGCTCAAACCCTCTATCAACAAGTTCTTCTCAACAATTTTTTTCCAGAGGAGTCATTACTGGAACAGTTGAAAAAAGAGTAGACTCTGAGACATATTTAATCAAAACCGCTAGTGGCATTCTTAGTTTCAAACTTAACACTGATCAATTGATGCCCGGTGATCGTATATGTATTTCACTACAGAATGGTTTATCTAATGCAGGAAAAAACGGATTTCCTGACTCTACTATATCAATCAAATCCGATGAGTTTACGCATGCCTCAACCGCGAACTCCAGAATAATCAGCTTATTAAGGGATTTGAATATCTCCTTGCAATCAGGAATAGACAAACAAATCATTCAAACTGCAAAAGCAGTGCAACACTATCTGGATAAAACAGGTCTGGACAATGCGGCAAATCATGACCAGATAAAGCAAATACTGCTGGATACTGAAAAGATAATAACGCAGAATAAAAGCACGCTGTCATCTGATGCGACTTACAAAATAAAAGCACTTGCGGATACGATTAAATCTGCTCTTTATCCAATCCAGGCAAAATCGGATTACACTTTTGTTCTCCAAAACGAATCAGGTGTAAAGGAAGGATTTTATTCTACCAGTTCCATTAAAGAAGCGCTTCTGTTCCTTAACGCCTCATTTGACAATAAAGAACTTGTCGATACGCTGTCTGAAATTATTGCAAAGGATGGTAAAATAGTATTCCGGATACAAGGTAATACTGCACATTATCTCTTTGCTTCTATCGTATCTCCACAGGCAGCATTTAAGGAATTAATATCTTTTATCAACAGTTTAAATAGTTCCTTAATGCAATCGTTTCCTCCTGAGACAGTCAAATCCATATTTGAATCGAAGTCTTTCATTTCTCTGGATCTATTGAAAAATCTGGATGAAATATTCAAGTCATCATCTGTCCAATTTCCAGATGTGAGAGCGGGCAGTAAATATGCAGGTTTATTAGCAAATTTTAATTGGATATCATCCATAATAGATTCACCCGAATTACTTAAAAAGTCAGCTGATCTTATCCCCGCTGCTTCGGCATCAAAAATCATATCGGATGTCAAAACAATCAATAATATTTTAAGCAGCAATCATAATATCATCCTCCCCCAGTTGGAATTGCCAGGAATAACAGATGAGATTCTTCAAAACAGTTCCAAATCAGAGGTTATCTCATTAATTATTGATAAACTTGGATATAATTTAGAATCCAGGCTTTTAGAGAGGGACAGCGAAAATACTCTGCAATCAAGCATAAAAACAGAGTTGTTGAAATTATCCAAACAGATACTTGAGCAATCAGGCCTTAACATTAAAGAGCATCAAAACTCGATCAGCAATCCCCTGCAATTTGAAAAGGATTCTGTTCAAATATTTTCATCCCGTTTACATGAAATCATAAATGATTTCAGGCAAATTGAAAAAACAATTGATTCACAACCGGTTTGGAATTCCAGACAGGCTCCACCAGAGGAGATAAAATCAAAGTTATCAAATATCATAAAAACTTTTCATCAATTGGAAAATTACCTGAAAAACAATATTTCATCTCCGCAGATTAATGATACAATGAAAAGTTTACAGCGACAATTTGCGGATCTCATACAATTAGTAAATGATTCAGATAAAAAATCAGAGTATATATTTTCAGCCGCAAAAAACAAATTTACAGAAATACTTTCCACATTAAAAAAGCTGCAGATAGATATTGGAGATTTTCATAAAAAAAATCCGGAAGTTGCCCATTCTTTATCCGCAAGACAATTACCTTCTTCTGATCAGAATTTGACTTTGCAAAATTTTCTTCGCCAGACAATCGAATCCTCAATCAATCGCCTGGAAAGTTTACAATTATTGGCACGCCAAATTCCATCCTCCGAAGGTCAGCAGCAGATGCTCGCATTGCCTATCAAAATTGGTGATGAATGGACAGAGGTCAATATTTCATTTTTTAAAAAGCAACCATCTGCAGGGAAAAAGAAAAAATCTCAATCATCAACTTTTTCAGTACTTCTTAATGTATCACCGAAAAACTTAGGTTCAATTTCGATTAAAATGGATTATGAGATAAAAAAAAATCTAAAAATTGCAATGAACTTTGAATTGGAAAGTGCAAAAAATTACTTTCAGAAATTCGAATGCGAACTAAAAAGTTCATTGAAAAGCATGGGGTTACCAATTAGCTTTATAGAAATCAGAAAAAAAAGACCCGATTCTGAACAAAAATCAGATATCAAGCTGGATACTGTGATTGATATGAAAGTATAATTACTATGACCGAAAACAATAAAGCAGAAAATGTCGTTGCACTTCGGTATCATGAAAACGAAGATAATGCACCCAAGGTAGTCGCTAAGGGAAAAGGTGAAGTTGCACGAAAAATAAAGGAGCTGGCGCAAAAAAATGGTATTCCGATCTATCGCGATGATGACCTGGTAAACCTATTATCGCAGATCGAAATTGACAGGGAAATTCCCCCTGAATTGTATTCTGCAATAGCAGAAATTTTAAGCTGGATCTACCGTGCAAATTCTGACATGAGAAAGGGTCATGCTAACAGATGAAAAAAGTTTTCTTTTCTTTTATGCCACTACTGTTTCTTTTGTTTGGCTATTCACTTGGGAGAGACCTGATACTTTTAGGTTTTAATGGTCAGAATTCCCCTTCCATTGGGAAAACATACGATCGCCTCTTAAGGGAAAGGTTATCAATTAGATCTGATATTCAACTCTCAGATTATATTCAATGTCAACGTTATAAAAAGATGATTAAATTTGAAGATTACCCGACAGTATCTATAGACAATATTGAATCGATTGCAAAGTATGTAAAGGATACAACATTTTTTGTATGGGGAACAGTGGAAAAGTTTCAAGTAGTCCCAAACAGGAGATGGCTCATTCAAGCACAAATAAGAGGAGAGCTTAAAATATCCTTAAACATGTATAATCTTTCAGAACAGCGACTTGTTTATGCCGGGACAATTAGTTGTGTTGAATTCGAAAACAAGGGTTTAGTATTCTTTACTCCTGTATCGAAATCGATTCACATTTCAGCTCTTGACCAGACAGATATTCTTGAAAAGCTTGAGTACAAAGCTGTAGACAAAAGCAGCCAGATGATTTCAGCAGCGATTAGAAGCGAAATTGCCCGAAAAGAGAAAAAAGGTGAAAGTAAAGATAGTCTGATCGCAAAAGAAATTAAGAAAGAAGTAAAGGATTCTTTGGGATCTGATTCGACAACAAAGGATAGTTTGGAATCATCAGCTGATAGCAGTCAAGAAAAAATTGGCTCAGTTGAAAAGCAAACCGTAAATCAACGATAAAAAAGTTTTTCACATCTTTGAAAAAAGATAAAATTGATGTATATTCTGAAATACTCATAAAAGTATCAGGAGATTATTATGGCTGAGATCGGATCGTATCGAAATGTTTTTGATGACCCGAGGGAATTTAACAAACTAAATGACCTGATACTTGGAGCGATTCAGCAATTTTCTGAATACCGACAAGGAAATTTAACCTATGGTGAAATAATGTTCGTAATGGAATGCATTCTCGATACGATGCGTGGAAGTTCGGAAAAGGATGCACAGGCTCACGAAATTATAAAAGGTCTGAATGAAGCTCCGACTTTTACGAGCCTGGTTTCTATGACATCACGATTGATAGAGACGATGCTGAAAAAAGGGCTCATCAATTCCAATGAAGAAGCATTTATTCTTCATGGAGAAGAATAAACTGTCTGATTTTGAAAGGTGATTATCCTTCATGAATATATATTTCCTTACAAATTATCGATTCGATTTCCAGGCGATCTCGATTATATTCCTTCAGTCGAAAGTTTGTATCAGAAGTACTAATGTATCTCAATTCAGCTACAAAATTTGCTTATCGGTCAGAAATTATCGTGGACGAGATTTCCAACAATGCTGTGAATTACGGCTGTAAAGATGAAAATGCATTTGTCGATCTGGAATGTACTGTTGACGAAGACAAAATTGAATTTACAATTAAAGATCAGGGCGGTACTCAGGACGACCTGGAGAAGACTTCAAGACTGCAATCAAAGACGAATTGGAAGAAGATGAAGCTAGAAAAAAAAGGTCTTGGAATAGGAATTGTTAAAATGCTTTCTGAAAGTATGGACATTAACATTGATGAGCAAAATCTTACTTCCATACATGTTGTACGCAAGCGTGAAGAACCAAACTAATTGACACCATTGATGTAGGAGCGCTATGCAATCTAAGGACATTACAATTGAGACCACTGAGGTCCCCGGTACTAAAAATGCCCTGATTATTAGTTTCAAAGGTGAATTAACTTCCCTCTGCATCGACAAAATCAGTGACTTGTTTGATAAAATCGATTACGATTCAAAAATTATTTGTAATTGCAGAAATGTCGGTGTATCACTGATTTCATCTGCTGCCTTGGGTGAATTTATGGGTGGTAGAAAACGTCTCATTGAAAAAGGCGGAGATCTGGTCTTTTCTGCTTTGCATATTCGAAATGAGAACAAAACTCAATCTTATGGGTGCAAATAAAATATTTCGGATTCTACAACGACACTCGTTCAGCAATCAAATGCATATAAATGGGAATATGAAAAGAATCCTGAACATTTACATCTTTCTTTTCCACCATTTCTTAATCTTGTACCACCAATACGTTCTCTGGTGAGTCGTATCGCACGGCAAAAGGGATATGGCAACCGTGATTCTTTTAGAATTGAAACAATTGTTGATGAAGTTATGTAATAATGCCATAGAACATGGTTTAAAGGGAAATAATCAAGCAATCGAAATGAAGGTAAAAATCGATCCGAGCAAAATTGAAATTAATGTAACAAGTGTTAGTGACCCTGAAAAAATACCCGCCTTAAAGGCACTGCTAAAACCAGAAGGGGGATTGTGAACCTCAATGGAAATCAGATGAAAAACGAGGACGAGGACTGGCACTTATAAAAATGCTCAGTAATGAATTATCGGTCGATTGCAATGAATCAGGAACAAGTGTGCACGTTAAAAAATTACGAGAGGAATAACTATGGAATCCCAGATTGAACTCCTTTATGAGGACATACCCGGGAAAAAACAACGCAAGACTGATTCGGTTTGTCGGGGATCTTGATGCTACAAACGTTGAAACTGTCCTGGAAAGAGTCTGCACGCTCTTTCAGCGAGGGATTTACAACATCTGATTGCTGATTTCAAAAAATTGCGATATGTGAATAGTACCGGTCTTGGTATTCTGCTGCATTTCAGCAAAACAGCAAAAGAAAAAGGCGGGTCTTTCAAAATCGCTAATGTTAACGAAAATGTCTACGAAATCATCGAAATCATCGGTGCCACAACACTGCTTGAAATCTACGATGAACTGGATGAAGCAGTAGCCGCACTTGATTAATTTATAACTAAACATATTTCTACAACTTAAATAAAAAGGTCTGGACAAATGAAATTTTATTCTCATTTTATCGTTTTTGCAGTTCTGTTCGGTTTGGCTTCTGCAGCTCAGAATACCAAACAACCTCTTGCACGCGTAGGGTCTTCAACTATTGATCAACCTCAATATGAATCATTCCAAAAAATTATCCGGATGTATCCTACAAAGCAAAATGATTACTTCCCTGCTCAACGCAGCACCGGGACTCATGTTGTCGAAACAGAGATACTCTTTTCAAAAGCTACTGCTGAACTTAAGAGTAAACTTGAAAAAACTCTTGATTGGCAGTGGAAAAAAGCCTACTATCCCGCACAGATTTATCTCATTGAAAAACTCGGCCCGGATTTAGGAATTAATTACAACCAGATTGAGGATTATTACTATGCACACAAGGAATCCTTTAAAGTAACCGTCAAGGCAACTGATTCACTGAAAAAAGATTCAGTCTATTATAAAGAAATATCTGAAGTAAAAAGCGAAATAATCGACACTCTTTTTCTCCAAAGTGATAAACCTGATTCAGTTTTTATAAAATCCCTGGGAGATAGTCTACCTCCTCAAAACCAGATCAATCAGAACTGGATTAGTTATGTTCGCAGTAATCCACCTAAGTATTTCATGAAGAAATTTTACAATCAGGACTTTGGAAAACCATTTCCTGATAGTCTCAAGGAAATATTTGGTGAAGGCAAAATAATTACTCAGGCAGATATGGATATAATTCTTTCCTGGATACCGGAAGAACGCAGAGAATACTACTCAAATGCTGAAGGCAAAAAAGAGCTCGTTGAATGGCTTTTAAAATGGAAACTATTCTCAAAGCATGCTGAAAAGAGTGGATTTACAACTCAACCTTCAATTAAGAAAGATTTAGAATGGGCCTGGAAAATCGAAGTCGTAAACGCATACGTTGACCAGGTACTTTTGCCAAAAGTAAAAGTGGTATCAAACATCGACACAATGATTGTTAAATACGCCATCACCGATGAAGCAGGTACGCCCAATTTAAACCCGGACACAGCTGAGCTCAACAGAAAAATAGCCGAGCTGAAAAGACAGAGTACCGCTTTAATTATTGACAGTCTCATCAATCGCATCAGAAAAGCGGTTCCGGTTACCTACATTAAAGATGATTTACGCGATGAAAAATCAAATTCACCTGCCAAGCTGATTGCGAAAGCAGATAAGCTGCGTGATTCAGGGAAAACCGAAGAAGCTGAAAATCTTTATACAACATTAGCACGTGACTTCGCTTTCACATCACAGGGTAAAAGAGCTGTTATCGAGATCGCGAAAATTCAGACTGAAAGACAAGCCTATTATCAGGCAATTGCAAATTACCGTAAATATCTTCTTTCCGGAGATGATAAGAGTAAGTTCTGTAATGTTTTCTTTATGATCGGCTTTATCTATGATGAGTATTTAGACAGACCAGAAATGGCAGAAGTTAATTATAAATATGTGCTGAAAAATCTACCCGGATGTGAATTAACCGATGATGCGGAATTTATGATGCTGCACCTTGGTGAACCGATGTCAAGCGTAGAAGAACTTCAGGCCGAAGCACTTCGCCAGGGAAGAAAAATCGATAGCGCAGAGAACAGTACTCCTTCTGAAAAATCAACACCAGAAAACAAAGCTGTTAAAAATAAAGCTGTTAATTAAATTCCCCTTATAATGTAGTGAGCAATCTGCTCACTACTACTCTCCTCTGTCTTTCGGGTTAATAATACCTGATTCTACCCATTAGAAAAAGTCTATTTCCTCATGAACACACGTTATTACAATTTCTGTTTTTTTAGATAAAATAGAGTTGTTATTGAGTACCTGTTGCCTTGCACAAAAAAAGGCCAATAATCAGTTGTCAAAAGAATTCATGAATTCTTTCTTCTCTGAATGCACTCTTTCAGGAAAACATAATTCCTGGTATCTGCACTGCCTGCACAAAGATGGAGAAGGGCTCATGGGGAACATATCAATTGCTTTAGGAATATTATTTTCAATATCACTGCAATAACTGTACATTTCCTGAGTTTGTTGATGAATAGAACCGAAGAGGTTTTCGAAATCCTGATTACCACATTCAACCTGAAATTCGTTATAGGTTGGGAACAAGTAAACTATTTTAGGAAATATTCTGTTCAGCGGAATGTTAAAATTATTATTTGTCGCAGCAGCATACCCAAGCAGCTGACTTGAATGTTTAACTTCATCTCTCCCTCCTGTTTTCCAATCAAGAATATGAATTTCGTTATCTACAGGTAAAAGAAAATCCATTTTACAGTAGGCTTTAAGTCCGTCAAGGCGAGTCTCACCAAAGCCACCAGGTTCGATCATCCAGTTGGTTTTATCACGAATAGCAACCATAAAAATCCAACTGTAAACAGGTCCATTGATAAAATTCTCAAGACACTGATCGATTTTCTGGAGTGCTTTATTCATGTCTATTTCATTAATCAGACCGTAATAAATTTCCATAAAAGTTTTTTCTGTAAAGTACTTTTTTGCAAGATTGCGGGCATATTCGAAAAACTTTTTTTCATCAATATTACTATCACTCTTTTGTAATCTATAAAGAAATGCCTCAATCACATCATGAACAACATTTCCAATCTCAAGAGGAACCGATGTCAGTTCCTTAAGCTTATTGATTTTATATACAGGAATATTATCCAGATATTTAGAATAATAGGAGTAGAAGTATTGCCTTTTGCATTTATCAAAGACTTCATATCGGGATATTGACCACCCCAAAACCGGAGTAAAGGCATAGGACTCGTATTTCAATTCCATATAAATTCCGGAGAATACAAGTTAAGGAAAAACAAAAGCCTGGCTCCAAACTGAAACCAAGCTCGTTTAAAAATAGTTATATCCAAATAGGAGTGCTGGCAAAAAGTGAGGAAACAGAATCAAATAATAAGTTACATGGTATTAATGAATTGCTGCGAGTCATTGCATAATGCAAGCTCAATCCGAAGATTAGTAACATCATCATCACATATATCTGTATCACGAACAGGTCTACCAGAGAAATCAATCGGATGAGGTGACATATCCACATGAGAATTGAAGCCATTTTCAGCTGAATGCGTTTTAACGGCCTTTTTCGCAGTATTTCTTACTGATTCTTCAGGATGCGCTATACGTTCAAGCATTCTCATAATCGCTGCATTGTGAGTGGTATCTTTTATCGCATCAACCTGTTGTTCAGATAAAAGAAAAATTTTCTTTTCAAAATACATGATTGGTGACAAACAGGTCGGACAGTTTAAAACAATCACACAGGCGTTTGTACTCAAGTAGATGTCAGATACCTGATGGCAATGCGGGCATTGTACTGTTAGATTTTTTACCATGCGTCCTCCCTCAGGCGATCAGTGTGGGTCGATTTTCTATCCGCACGAGCCATCGCGTTGTGCTGACCAATGTACCTTTTTATATATTCACAGCACTGAATTAATTGTATCATCAAAAAAAATCGATGTCAAGGAGAATAGGATGACTGATACGAATGAAAACCAGCCTGAATACGATGTATGATCTTCGGAAAAGCTTTACATTCTCAGCTGCAAAAAGCTAGTCAAGAAATTGGAGAAACAAAAAGAAGAATTCGATGAGTCACAAAAACATCTATGGTATAAACAGATCGGCGATTCGCTTCTGGCAATTTCACGCGAACAGAATCAGCGAGGTCAATCTAAACTAATGCTTCTCAATGTCTATTCGCAGCAACAAGAACCAGTTACAATAAACCCAAAACTTGACTATCAAAGAGAATGCAGCACTTTTTTTTAAAAAAGCGAAAAAAGGAAAACGCGGAGCCGATATCAGTTGAAAAAAAGTCGAAACAACAGAAAAAGAGGTCACAGGAATTCTCTGATATGTCAAATCCATGTGATGAGTTTATCAGATTCAAAAAATTCACCTGATTCAGAGATAATTGAAAAAATTACAGTCCACCATTAAAAAATATTCCAGTGAGCCCCAACACTCCCCTGAAAAACAGTCGCTTCAATATGAAAAAGTGCCCTATCGCCATTTCCAGATTGACGAATGGGATATTTATATCGGAAAAACTGATACACAGAATGATGAGCTTTCGATTCACTTTGCAAAGCCCTCTGATATTTGGCTTCATGTTGCAGGTCATGCGGGATCTCATGTAGTAATCCGTCGCCAAAAAAATGAGCAAGTGCCACCTCACGATATTCTTGAAAAGAGTGCTGCAATGGCGGTCTGGTTCTCAAAAGCCAAACACACATCCTATTCTGAAGTCCATTATACTGAGGCACGATTTGTTCGAAAAAGACGCCATTCGCCACCAGGTGAGGTCATGATTGATCGTTATAAATCTATTAGGGTAAGCCCGAAATCACCTCAAGACCTCTTTCCATCAACTTTTTTGGAAGAGGAGCCGTCCTGATTTTGGCAATTACAACCCTGTTTTCCACTGCGAAACATATATTGTTGTCACCAATGCAAAGATTAGTCTATCTGCGAGGTATTTAGTGCCGTATAAAAAAAGAATATTATTTTTTTATTATTGGTATAATTTAATCTGAAACCCGGAGTAAGCATGAGTAAACCGGTTATTATCGCTGAAAATATAAATAAGTGTTATGGAACAGTACATGCAGTAAAGAATCTCAGCTTCACGGTTCCTGAATCGATCTGCTTTGGGCTCCTTGGACCCAATGGTGCTGGCAAATCGACCATGATGAAGATGATTTACGGAGTGAATCGCCGGGATTGTGTTACCAAAAGGTAAGCTATATGTATTCGGGTATGACCCGGATAATGAATCTCTGGCAATAAAATTTATTTCCGGCGTTGTTCCTCAGGATAACAATCTTGATGAAGAGCTCAGTGTGGAGCAAAATTTACAAGTATTTGCCAAATTTTACAGCATTGCCCAAAAAACAAGCCACCAACAGAATAAATGAACTTCTTGAATTCATGGAGCTGACCGATAAAAATAAAGCAAAGATTGCGGGAATTATCAGGTGGTATGAAACGCAGGCTGATAATTGCACGAGCCCTTTTAAATAACCCACGTCTTCTGATTCTTGATGAGCCAACGACAGGCCTCGACCCTCAGGTTCGTCTTCTTATCTGGGAAAAATTACGAAATCTTAAAAAAAACGGGATGACAATACTTCTCACAACACACTATATGGATGAAGCATTTCAGATTTGCGACCGGATTATTATCATGAATAAAGGTGAAAAAATTATCGAAGGCAATCCCCATGAACTTGTCTTTAAAAATATCGAACCCTTTGTTCTGGAAGTACATTCACGTGATGCGTTCAATTTAATAAAAAGTGGTCTTACTGATAGTGCTCGCGTTGATGATTCAAGTGAAGTGGTAAGAATCTACTCAGGGGATCAGGAACAACTACGAGCACTATCTGGCAACTATCATCCTGGAGATTGTTACTTTCGCCAATCAAATCTTGAGGACCTCTTCTTAAAAACAACAGGGAGTATGCTCAATGCACTCCAGTAAACAACATTTTTTCCGCCTTTGACAATCGTATTTTTAGTGTTTGGTTTCGCCACTATCTGGTTTATAGCAGAAATCTCATAAGTAATGGTCTTCCGCCATTTCTTGAACCACTTATTTTCCTTGCAGGTATCGGACTTGGAATGAAACAGTATGTCGGTGAAATGGGCGGTCTATCTTATATCACCTTTCTCGCAACAGGTTTACCAATTACAGCAGCAATGTTTACTGCTGCATTCGAATGTTCATACGGAACCTTTATTCGGCTTGAATTTGACAAAGTATACGAAGGCATGCTTGCGGCACCGCTCAGTGCATCCAATGTACTCATTGGAGAAATTCTCTGGGCTGGATCAAAAGGTTTTTTCTTTTCACTTGCAGTCGTTATTGTCGTTTCAGCATTCGGTCTAGTGCCCCTACCCTGGAGCTTTTTGACTGCGATTGTCGGGTTCTTTACTGGTCTTATGTTTGCGGTGATTGCATTACTTGTAACATCATTTGTTTCGAATATCAATCATTTCAATTTTTTCTTTACAGGGTTTCTTTCACCGATGTTTTTCTTTTCGGGTGTTGTTTTTCCGATAAGTAATCTTCCGCCTATCCTGAGAATTGTTGCGGAATTTTTTCCGCTGACTCATGTTGTCAGACCATCACGTGCATTTGATACAGGAACATTTCCAGATATTGTGTGGTTAGATATACTGTATGTAATTGTTTTTACAATCATTATAGGGTGGTTAGCAATACAAAGGTTAAGTAAAAAATTGATTAGATAGAAAATCTTGCATAATTGGTATAATAAAATTATATTTAGAAAACTTTTCAATGGGGTGTCGTCCAATGGCAGGACTCTGGATTCTGGCTCCAGGTATCGAGGTTCAAATCCTTGCACCCCAGCCAATATTTGGCGCTATCGTCTAGGGGTTAGGACGAGTGGTTCTCAGCCATTAAACTGGGGTTCGATTCCCCATAGCGCTACCATAAAAGACCTCTTGAAAAATGCCTTTAATTCAATCAAACGGGCAATTTTCAAGAGGTTTTTTATTTATAATTAATAAACTTGAATTGTATTCAAATAGTTTATCAGACTTTTACAAAATCATTCATCGCTTTACACATACAACATAAATTCCTTTTTACAACTGCACTCATTTCCCTGAAATCATTACCAATTTATCCCATATTTGGCCTTTGCCTGAATTATTGTCAAAAGAATTTCCTATCGCATCCTGTTTCTGAAATAAAGATTTCCCAGCTCCGCGTTTTGCCTTCTGGCGACAGCTTTTACACATCTGGGTATGTGATATACCTCTCTTGGGATTGATTGTCACCATCTGGGACATGTATCCACCATTTCTGGGTATAGCTCACACCCTTCTGGCTTAAAGGTTTACCCGTCTGGGATAAGTATTTACCCGTCTGGGTATGGTTTTACCCGTCTGGGTGTGTTTATCCTGGGAGTATTTAGAATTTTCTGTATTTAGTATTTTTACATTAAATACAGAAAATTCTGAATGGTCATTGCGAATAGACCAAGTACACAAGCAATTATGAAGGATATCAGTCCTGCCTGATTGGGTAAACCATGCAGTACACCAGAAAAACGGCCTGAAAACATACATTTTCAGACCACTTCTCATAAGTAACTTCAATATTCTTATTTCATTTTTGAAATGATTCCAGAGATCGTTTTGCCCTGATAGGTTAATCTGCAGATAAAAATCCCATTATTAATCAAAGATTGAGTCTGATTGCTCACAGGCAACAATATCTTATGTTCACCTGCACCAAGTTTCATTGACTTTAGTCGCTCGACACATCTTCCATCGAGAGAGAAAATTCCACCTGTAAGCTGCGCAGCGCTCTTAAGAACAATATTCGCACTTATTGTACGCCCATCGAAGCTTAATTTACCAATTCCATTAAAGGCAATTCCTTTGTAGAGATTGTATTTTACATCAGTAGTACCAAACGGGTCTTTCGAAGAATCCCATGTTCCACCTTGTGAAAGTACTGTATACAAAGCATAATGAGTCATTGTCTGAAAAATTGTAAACTCATTATTGGAAATGATATCCCGATTGTCGGTAAACTGACGTTCCATAGGTAAGGTACTAAACTTTGGGAAGACATTCAGATTTGGATCTGTTGTTGCAACATGAGTATATTTGTTAAGCCCCGGTCCGGTCCCAAAAACAGTAATGCCCGGCTTAGGCCCCCACCCTTTTCCTTTCGTATAAGAGCTCTCTCTATCATGAGGATTGTGTACCTGATTAAAACCTAAACCAGTAACATAGCTTATACCCAAAGGGTTGACACCAAGAGTATAATTCATAAGGTCACATGCAGCATCCATATAGGATTGCTCTTTGGTAAGTCTCCAGTAAAGCAATGGTGCACAGGCAAAATTTGGCTGCCGTACATTATGTCCCCAGGCAGTACTACTGGATTTATTGCCGATTGGATATGCATATTTTTTCAGCTCAACGACATTTGAATCTGCACCATCTTTAATTGCATTTTTAAAATACTCAACAACAGATGGATCGGTTTTACGGCCCTTTTCGATAACATATGAGAAGAAATAAGCCGGATTATCGCATTTTGTGTCATTGAGCGAGTAACCAGCTTCAATTGTGACTACATTTTTTTTATAGGAGTCAACTGTTGCTTTAAGAGCTTTCACCTGAGCATGAGCGGCAGTGTCGCCATCGTAAAGATACTTTTGAATGTAGTAATACAGTTTTTCGGGATCAGCCATTTTATCCTTTATATAATTGAAAGACTTTTGTGAACAATTTACCAACTGCTGCGCCCGTTCAGCATTAAATGGCTTCATTATCCGAGCAAGATGCAGGAATAAACCAGCGCCAACAGCAGCAGCACGATCATCAATAATGACAGTTCCGTATTTTTTAGTGTCTTTATCAAGTGGCTTATTGAAAGGATCCGGATATCCTTTTGTCTCAGTTCCCCAATGAATGCTGCCATCCTCGTTCTGCAAGTATTCCCAAACCAGAGTTCCCCATTCAGCCTCATCAATGATATCCGGAATACCATTACCTTTTCCAATGATATTAAAAGCTGTATCGAATTTATCAGGAATATTGTACTGGCCATCTGTAAACAAATCAGGGAACGCTTCATAAATCATCAGATTGATAATTGGATTAGACATATGATAAGCCCGCCGATCAGCATCACCTGCATCATGATAGCCGCCGATGCACTTCATAGTTGGTTCTGTTCCTGCGACAACAATATTTGCTTCACCGATTGGTCCATCCGTATCGTAAACCGTTGTATGGCAAGGAGTTGTTCGCACCTGCAAACCGTATGGTTCGATAATCGGACATCCACATCGCTGATAATATTGCCCCCGAAAGATTATGTAGGCAAGTCGCTTTGAGAAGTCTCCACCAACACCAAATGGATAAGAACATCCATAACCTTTCACAACGATTTTGTATGGACCACCCTCAGTAACATTTGACAAATCAATCTGATATGCAGTATCCCCTGATGAAGCATCACTACCGATCTTTTTAAGAGTTCCCTCTGCAACTACTTTTCCACCATTCTGCTCAAGTACTTGATAATCAGGAAGATTACCTGTAATCGGTCGGGCTCCATTACTTCCCAACCAGATAGCAAATAACGCTCTATTTGATTTCGACAAGGGACTGTACGCTGCCTGGTTGGTTTTAATTGCCTCGCAGAATGTAGTATGATCGTCGAATGTAAAAGTTGTATCACCATGCGGTGTCTGTATTTTATACTCTTTTCCGACTTCAAGTGTTGGTGTTTCAAGATAGATAAAATGATCAAACAAATCAGCATAAGTGGCATATTTACCGATGCTTAAAGGCTCTTCTCCATTAATTTTCCACATTGACTTTGTAGTGTCAACTTCATTACAATCCAGAGTGTTTTGACTTTTTAAATAAACAACAATTACATTATTTGAAGCTGTACGTATCTCCTGAAATTGAACGCTTGCATCAGAAATAAATGAAAATACCAGTATTGCTGAAATTAACAGAAACAACTTTTTCATAACTACTCCTATATATAATAAGTGAATATTCAGAGATGATAACCTAAAGAGATTGCCCCATCCATAATATTATCTATTTAGTAGCAAAAATACCTGAAAACAGTAAATTCAAGTGTAATATAAAGTTTAACATTTTAAAGTAGATATTTATTTGACTCAATTTGTTTTCTTAAAACAGTATACGACGATTACTTCTTCAAATGGGAGATCTATTTTCCAGGAATTACCAAGTAAGAGGATAAGGTGTGTATAATGATGAAGCACGTAATCTCATTACATTAAATAACTGACCTCTGGGGGTGATTCATTTCGGTTCTTTCGAAAACAACTGCCAATTATCCATTTTACTTCTTGACTTATCCAATAATCATCGGCTCCAATTATTCAAAAGACTTTTCGAAAATTATCAATTATTTTATGGAAATATGAAAAGTCCTCAAAATATTCCTGTCATTTCTCTCGAAAATGTCTCAATACGATTGCCTGACCGGGTTACATTTGAGCAGTGTTCCTGGAAACTCTGTTCAAATGAGCATTGGTTGATCACAGGTCCAACCGGATCAGGAAAATCTCTTTTTGCCCGCGCACTTATTGGGGAATTACCATTCGTCGGCGGTCAGGTAAATTACTGTTTTCCGGATGGATCAGAATTTCCTGATGAAAACATAACATATGTAAATTTCGATGATATAAGGACAATGAAAACAGATGATAATTTATTTGTACAATCCCGTTATTGGAGTTGTGATGAATCAATGCTGGTTGATGAATTCCTCAGTGAAAAACAGGTAAAAGCGATTAATCCCTTTGAAGTCAGAAAAAAAAGAGGTGATAAGGGATTTAATCTTTATCGAAAAGAAATAATCTCTTTATTAAAAATAGAATCTTTACTTTCAAGTCAGATTGATCACCTGTCATTTGGTGAAAGCAGAAAAGTTCTTCTGGCGCAAGGCTTACTTAAAAAACCATATGTATTGATACTTGATAATCCTCTGCAAGGCCTTGATTCACAATTCAAAGTGTACTTCAAATCGATACTGTTTCCTGCATTTATTAAACATGGAATACAGTTGATCATCCTTGCTCCTGATATAAGTGATGCTCCACAATTTATAACGCACCATCTTATCATTGCTAATTGCAACATATCCAAGAGCAGGCCATTCAAAGCGATTACAAATGCGAAAGCCGATGCAATTGGAACCACCATTTTACCTGAAAATAAAAAAAGCTATGCTGTAAATTCAAAGAATACCGTTTCTGAGAAAAAACTGATTGAAATAAAAGATCTTTCACTCTCCGTTGGAAATAAACGTCTTTTTTCTCATCTTGATTGGACTATATGTAAAGGTCAGCACTGGGCTCTTCTGGGGCCAAATGGTAGCGGAAAAACGACTCTCCTCAGTTTGATTCTTGGTGATCACCCTCAGATTTATGCTCATAACATTACTGTATTTGGCAAGCGATGGGGAAATGGAACCAGTATCTGGGATATAAAAAAGAAGATTGGCTGGGTCTCTCCTGAGCTTCAGACTTGCTTTGTACGAACTGATTCCTGTCTTGATGTTGTCTGCTCGGGATTTTTCGATACGATAGGATTATTTTCCCGATGCAGCAGGGCAAAGCGTCTTTTGGCAATAGAGTGGTTTGAAAAAACGGAGCTTCTTCCATTCGTAAATGATTCTTTTGGTGTGGTAAGTGAAGGCGTACAACGTTTCATTTTATTATTAAGGGCAATAATAAAAAAACCTGAACTTCTGATACTCGACGAACCCTTACAGGGCCTTGACACGAAATTTCAAAAGCGCTTACTGAAGATTGTTGATAAAATAGCGGCAACTGATTGTACCGTGATCTGTGTTACACATACCCCTGAACTGCTTCCCAAATGCATTATGCATGAATTAAGATTGGGTGTATAGATCCTTCTGCATAACTTTTTAAATAACTGACTAACATTTTTTTTGTATATTTTGTATATTTTGTATTTTCATAAATCACCATAAATCAACATAGTTTAGCTGATTTGCAATACCAGCAGATATCTTTTCACAACTCTTCCCGTGCCCTGGATGACTCAATAATAATCACATCCTTATCACCATTCTGACCATAGCTTATCTGAACAGTTGATGCCGCCTTTTCACCAAAGTAAATTGTCACTCCTTCAGCTGTTTTTACCTTTCTTTTCCTGGGAACAGAAGCAGCTTCCTTGTCAAGGTAAAACTGTTCATTTTCAAGATCTTCTTTTTCTATATAATGTTTATAAGTGTTACGTACCGAGTCATCGACATCAGGGCCAAATACTTTTGTAAAGAATTGTTCATTATCAAAACGATCACCATTCTGCAAAAGTTCTTCCGCACGGTTCTGTACCTCACGAGTAAACTCTGGCGGCAGTTCATCAAGGTGTTTATTTGAGGTATTCTTTACTACATCAAGAAGTGTTTCTGTCATTTCACGTTCACTTTTTGCGCGACGAACGTTGAGAAATCCCTGAAAAAAGCCACTGATTCCAGCTCGAACATTTCTATCGAGTACCATTACTTCAGGATTTTCAGTTGACATGTCAATCAGAGCAGCTTTCTGCATAGCATCAGGAGATTGAGTAAAAGTATCTGTTACATTCTCAAGTACAACCTGTGCGCCATCATTTTTATATCGAAGGACCTGATCATGTTCATACTTGATTATTGCGAATAGTTCTTTTTCAAGTGTCACAAGAGACATAAGGATCATAACACCCTTCTTGATACGTTTATCATCAAGGCCATGTGAGTGAAGATTTACAGCCAGTTGTCTTGATTGTTCCAGAAAGAGCGAAGGATCATCATTGATTGAATCAAGTATTGTACAAACATCCGATTGCGGGTTGAATTCATAAGCTGTTCCTTTCAGAATGCTTTTGACCCTTTCAAGAAAAAATGGCTCAAACTCTCCAACGTCAATTTCTTCAAAAAACAGAGGTTCTGCTTCTCCATGATGTACGACATGAAAAATGAATCGTGTAATACGCAATGATGCAAGTTGTTCGTTTGAAAGTAAAATCAATTTTAGACACCTGAATTAAATAGTATGATAGAACTTTGAATAATACAGATAACGGAAAATACATTTCAAGCTGATCGGGTGCAAAAAATGATTATACTGCATTAGATGGAGATTACGATCTTAAATTGAATCGCAATAACAGATAATTGCTGCAAAAAATGTAATAATTTGAGCTATGGTGCAAATATCATTACATTAGTGATAAAACCAGCATAAGTAATGTGAACAATTGTTTTTCGATGGGATTGTGTATTCTATGATATCAGGCAAATGATTATTCCTTCAAATCATGTTTTTATGAAATGGTACCCACATATTTTGGATTGTGAGAAATACGATTAAAATCCAATGCTGATTCAAAAGGATATAACTTTTTTTGTCACAAAGTGTTGCATGGTGGAAAAAACTTCAGCTTTGTGATTTATATTCTATCTTTACAATAGTATTGTTGATTGAATCAATCGTGTAATTATCTAAGAATCATATATTCATTTGCAACACTCAAATCATTAAAAACTATTTGGAAACAATACAAACCTTTTTTAATTCCAGTGTCAGTCAAATTGATATCAATATTTAATCCATTTCCAGAAGTTTGGATATTTTTGACAACAACTAAACTACCTAGTAAATTGTATAATGATAGCTTTTGAATAGGACTGTTTGCACTAATGTGAATACCATTTGACAGTTGGACAATATCTACCAAATTTTTATTTCTGGTATCACGATTATAATGCAAAACTTTAACACTGTTGATCAGTTGGGCTGTGCATTGATATTTCGAACAATCAGAAGATGACGTACATGGTAAAATGCCTTCCTTTTGCTTTGAAAGATCCGGATTTAAAGCAGCAACAAAATAACCATTTGGGGGAGTCCTACTGTTTACCTGCTGTAGACCGCACAAATAAAAACTTGAATCCATGTTTTGTATTACATTCGTAATTCTTACATGATTGAAACCCTTACTGAAACCTTGAACAAATTTCAATTGTATTGAATCATTTTTTATTGAACCTAAGTATACAATTCCATTATAAGTAGTTCTTCCCCCGCAAATTCCGCCACTTTGACAAAACGTTTCATCCATAAATAGAGCGAATTCTTTTTTATTAGGTAAAGTAAATGCACATAATACGTTATATAAATTATATCCATCATCCCATCCATAGGGCTTGATCGAATCTCCAGATGCTGTTAGACCATAAACAGTATTGTACCCGTTTTTTTTCTGATAGTAAATGTAGCAATTTTTATTATTTAAGGAAAGGGAGCATAACAATGTATCTTCTGCATCAGAAAAGCAGAATAGCATTACTACAAGTAAATTAAATAGTACAAATTTACTGCGATAATCATATCCGGACATAATACGCTCCCTTCAAAATAAAGTCTTATTTTAAAAACCTCGAAATGAATGGATAAAAAATGCATTAGTATATAGTTATACTTAATCTGTGATAGTCTACTTTCATAAATATAGCTTGCAATTTTGATATTGTTTACTACTTTTTATAAGCAGAAGATTAAAAGTGTTTTCTGATAGGAAACACTTTTTGTTCTTCCAGATTGCTTTTTATTTATATCCTTATTTCATGCATTCGAGGCTGTTTGCATAACAAGTTTTTATGCCTGCTCCATTGCAGAGGGTTCGCCATCAGCCAAAAATCAATCAATTTCAAAGTTTTTCAGTAAACCTAATATTTTAAGCAGCTTTCTGCATTATATCAGGAAATTGAATAAAAAGCATATATCACATTCTCAAGCGCAACCAGCGCGAATGGTATATTGAATCATTTTTAGAAAAATAAATCAGGTGCAAAGGATACAAATCTGATGAATGCAGTAGTAATCAATGGCAGTCCATATATGCGGCGAGGAAATACCGCAATTATTCTCAATGCATTTCTCAATGGTGCAAGAGAAAATGGTGCCGAAATTGAGGTTATCGACCTAAACAAACTCACGATACACCCTTGTCGGGGAGATCTAAGTTGCTGGTTCCGTTCCAAAAGAAAATGCATTCAGCATGATGATATGGCCGATCTTCTGAAAAAATTGAAAAATGCAGACCTGATTGTTTTCTCGACTCCGGTATATTGCGATGGAATACCGGGACAATTGAAAGTTATGATGGACCGAATGGTGGCTTTAGGTAATCCATTTTTAAAATTGATAGACAACCATACCCGTCATCCTATTCCTCCAGATTACAAAAAACAAAGATTTGTTGTAATTGCAAGTTGTGGGTTGTGGGAAATCGATAATTTTGATCCTATGATGATCCATCTGAAAGCATTTTGTAAAAATATCGGCTTTAATTTCTGTGGCGCACTTTTACGGCCACATGCGTTTGCACTTCGAAATCACAACATAAATGATATTCTGCATGCAGCAAAAATTGCAGGTCAGGAAATAATTCTGAACGAAAAGATTTCTTTCCAAACAGAAAATATCGTTAGTAAAACAATCATTTCTCGGGAACAATATATGGAAAACGTAAATAAAAAAGCAGCAGCATTAATTCACCTATAGTTAGTATCATATTGAGATTTTTCCAAATTTGTTCAAAAACTTTAGGTAAATTTAAAGAAAAAAATCTTTACAAACTAAACGCCAATAATATACATTTAAAAGATGATACATTATTAATAGTTTTATTAGTGTACAATAAAACCTACTTTTAAGGGGCCCCGGCATGATTAACAAGATCGCTAAAATAACCGTGTTTGTTGAATCTCAGGAAGAAGCAAAAAAATTCTGGACTGAAAAAATGGGCTTTGTAGTGACTGATGAAAAACCTGTAAGTCCGGATATGACATGGCTTGAATTATCGCCACAAGGTTCAGATTCACCCGCAATTATCTTTTTTCCCAAAAATTTAATGATGCAAAGATATCCTCAAATTGTCGCTCATCCTTCAATAATGTTTTCGGCGGAAAACATTGAAGAATTATGGGAACAATTAAATGAAAATGGAGTAGAGATAAGTGAGATTCAGGAGAATTCCTTCGGCAAAATTTTTGATTTTCTCGATAACGAGGGAAATCCTTACATGGTGAGGGGATAAATCGCTGCTCAATTTTCAATTAGATTACCAAAAAAGTCACTTTGGTCTAAAAAACTCCTTTTTCATTAGATGTACTTTACAAAGAAGAATTCTAATCAGAGCTAATGGCATGGTTCTCTTCAATTGTCTAATATTTTCTTTTTCTACAGCATATTAATGTAACTATTTGATTTCCAGTACTTGTGTCACACCATTTGCATTGTTGTTTTGTGATTTGTCTCTTTTTAAGAAGGGAAATTTGATGTCCCCTAAAAAAGTAATGATTGTAGAAGATCATGAGGAGATACAGATACTCTACAGAGCGATTTTTCGAAAAGAACAGAACCTGCAAATAGTTTCCCAAGAGGAAAATGCGGAAAATGCAATCAAAGCAATTCCTGAGTTAAAACCAGACCTTGTTGTAATTGATATTTCTTTACCTGGAATGACAGGGATTGAGCTGACGCAATATATTCACGTACATTTTCCTAAAATTAAAATTTTAGTTGTAACTGCTTATGAACCAGAGCGATATTTCCGTATTGCGAAAGAGGCTGGAGCCGATAATTTGGTCACGAAAACCAGTGCATTTAATGTAGTGATTGAAGCCAAAAAGCTGTTATTATAAGATTAACTAATTACTTGTCCAGGTTCTTATACCCCTATCTACAAAATAAAATTCTTAGTAATTCAGTTTTGCTTGTATTTGAATTATAAATAGTGTAATTTACAATCTTTGACTGCAGGTGTTAGGGAATTCCGGTGGAAATCCGGAGCGGACCCGCCACTGTAAATCCTGATCCCATATTTAAGGGATGAGTGTTTTGCCAATACAAAGTCACTGTTCCGAAAATAATCGGAATGGGAAGACTGGTGAAACCGGGAAAGCCAGGAGACCTACCTGATAAGTTATTCATTATTCGACCCCGTGGTACGGGTCGGGAGATTATTTGTGTATTTAAGCAGGTACAATTCAGATCAAAAGCGACCCATTTTTCCAGTTTGCCTACTTCTTGAGAACAAATCCTGTTTAGTTGTAGGTGGCGGTAAAATTGCCACTCGCAAAGTTTCGCTTCTTATTCAAGCCAGTGCACAAGTTACGGTTATTGCACCTCAAATTTCAGAAGACCTTATTATTCTGAGTGAATCTCACTCGATTACTCATATAAATCGTCAATTCATTGATTCAGATCTCAATAACCACAAATTGGTATACTGTGCGACAAATGACAAAGATATCAATCAGCATATACTTGATTTGTGCAAACAAAAAGGTATTCTTTGCTGTAGCATCGATAGTGGATGGACCGAGGGAGATTTTCTTACTCCCGCTGTTATACGCTGTGATGATCTGACCGTTTCAGTATCAACTGGTGGCAAAGCATGTCGCAGATCTCGCCTTGTAAAATCATCTTTGTCAAAACATTTATCATTATTAAACAACTCAACATTAGCGGTGATCGGAACAAGTCATCTTGAGCTTTCAACTGAACGCAGGGAACATTTGCATTGTTCCGGAGATGATTATCAGTTGAAAGCTAGTATGCTCCGTCAAATCTGGGGAATTAATGAATTCGTTCTTCTGAATACCTGTAATCGTATTGAGCTTATTTTTTCGGGTTGTGTAACCCCTGAATTGCTGCATTTACTCAAGAAAATTCTTAATTTTGACAATCTTCAAGATAAAGACTATTATTTCAAACAGGGAATCGAGGCCTTTGAGCATGGGGTTGCACTCTGCGGAGGTTTACTATCTCAACTTGCAGGAGAAAATCACATTACAGCACAGATGAAAGAGGCTGTCGCAACCAGTATTGAGTCATCTTGTGCAGGAACAATCATGCAGGAATGGTTCGCTTCAACATTGCATTTATCAAGAGAGGTTCGTCAGGCTACTTCCCAGCTTTTGCGCAATGAAGAGTACGAGGATGTTGTTTTGAAATATATTCAATGTGAATTTTCCTCGCGATTACATTCCCCTACTATAACAATAGTTGGGACAGGAATTGTCGGTTCATCAATGATGAATAAATTACTTGCTTTTTTTCCTGAGCTTAGTTGCGAATGGATATATCACAGCCGAAAACCGGATATTCCATCTGAGCTTCAAAACCGTATTAAAGTCAGTCAATTTGAAAAGCTGCCGGAAGTATCAAAAAACTCGGATATTATTATAAGCGCAGTAAGAACAGACAATCCTGTAATAACAAATGATAACAGGTTTGTATTTAAAGGAGGATCGATACTGATTGATCTTTCATTGCCACGGTCAATTGATCCGGGGATAAAAGAAAATACCGAAAATATTACAATGCTTGACCTTGACGGTCTCAAAAAATGGTACCGCATCGAACAAGTCAATCGGGAGGACCTTCTTTCTATCTGCAACGGAATTGTGCATACAAACAGGGATATATATGACAAACTCATTACAAGCATTACGGGTAGGAACTCGCAATAGCAGATTAGCACTCATTCAGACTCAACAGGCTGTCAGCTATTTCAGAGAGCTTATTCCATTTTGCCAATTTGAAATTGCAGAATATTCATCTCCGGGAGACCGCGATCAACTGATGGATCTCCGCAACAGTCCACCCGATTTTTTTACAAAAGATCTTGATGAATCGATAATAAATGGACAGATAGATGCTGCTATACACAGTGCCAAAGATATGCCTGAACAAGTCCGCCCTGAGCTTGACTGGTGCTGGTTACCAATAAAAGAAGACCCCCGTGATGCCATAGTTCTTCCGAAAGGTAAAACTATTGAAGAAGTTCCTTCAGAACCCAGCATAGGAATCAGTAGTGATAGACGTGAATCCTGGTGTCGAACGGCTTTCCCTAATGCCAAATTGCTGCCGATTAGAGGGACAATCGAAAGGCGCATACAACAACTTGATAGCGGCGATTACGATATGATAATTATGGCTGGAGCGGCGCTTATTCGGCTTGGTTTGGAAAATCGCATTTCCAAGTGGATAGAATCCGAAAAGCTTCAAATACCTGATGGCCAGGGTACTTTAGCACTTACCTTTCGCCATAAAGATATATTCTGGACTCAGTTAAGGAAGTTTTTTGTCAAACAGGTACTGTTTGCCGGTGCTGGGTGTGGAAGGGGTGATACCGTTACCATCGAGACGGTTAAAGCATTACAACGGGCACAGGTATGTATTTATGATGCACTGTTTGATAAATCATTACTCGACTATTTACCAGCCGGAACAATCAGAATTGATGCGGGTAAACGGCTTGGAAATCACAAGATAGTTCAATCAGAAATAAATCTTCTTATTGCACAGTATGCACGCCGCGGATTGCAGGTCGTTCGGCTAAAAGGAGGAGATCCGGGAATATTTGGCAGGTTGGCAGAAGAAACTGAAATGCTTGACTCTTTACAATTGTCCTACAAAGTATATCCCGGGATCAGCAGCCTTCAGTGTGCAACAACCGGAACCGGTATGCTGCTGACAAGACGCGGCTTATCAAGGGGCTTTTGTGTAATGACTCCCCGCAGTGAGGGCGGAAGTATTGCCGATGTTAATAATACAGCACGGTTATCGCTTCCTCAGGTTTACTTTATGGGGTTATCGTCCGCCAAAATACTTTGCGATCAGCTTATCAAAGATGGAAATTCTGGTGATACTGAGGCTGCAGTTGTATTCAATGCAGGTTCTATAGACGAGAGTATTGTCAGAGGGACATTATTGTCTCTACCTGATCTTATAGAATGTAAGGATACCGGTGCTCCCGGGATTATAATCATCGGATCTATCACAAATTTTTCTTTTAATAATAATGGTGCTCTCGGTGGAATACGGGTTCTTGTCACCTGCAGTAGCGCACTCCAAAGTACAGCCGAAAGAGCAATCTCTTCATTTGGTGGTATTCCGATTCCTTTCCCAACAATAAAAATTACACCCTGTCTGGACGGATTGAACGAACTTGCAAATGGGAATCTTTTTGATTGGCTGGTACTTACATCACCTTCGGCGGTACACTCTACCATTTCTGTTTTATTAAAAAACAACCTGGACATCCGGATTTTGCCTCCTATAATTGTTTCAGGTCCAGGCACAGCTAAAGCTCTGGAACAGTATAATCTCAAAGCGGCAGTTATTCCCGATAAAGACTTTGGCGCAGATGGAATACTGCAGGTAGCGGGCAGTTTTTTCAAAAAAGGTCAGACTATCTTGCGCCTGCGTTCCGATGTTGCAGGAGAAGAATTATCAGAAAAGCTCAAGAACACCGGATACTCGGTTACCGATCGTATTATTTGTAAAAACGTACCAGTACACAATGATTCCGTTCCTGAATTTGATGCTATACTGTTTGCGAGTTCATCAGCTGTTAAATCAGTCCTTGAGAGGGAGCAGCCTATACAAATAGCAGGAAAAGCGATTCTGGCAATTGGTAAGCCGACTGCCAGAGCCCTTAAGGTAAAAGGCTTTGAAAATATTATAACAGCCCCTGAAGCAATGATCGAAAATTTGATTCAATCGTTTGCTATAGAAAAAATTCGCGAGTCAATAAGAAATATTCATAATAAAGGCAGTGATTAAATGTCCCAATTTCCAGCAATTCGCTTACGTCGACTTAGAAGGACAACTGGTATCCGTAAACTTTTCGATATCCAGATGCCCTCATTGAACAAATTCATCTGGCCCGTTTTTGTAGTCCCGGGTAATGGCATTGTTGACCCGATAACTGCAATGCCGGGTCAATACAGATATTCTGCCGATGAACTCTGTAAAGCTCTGGATCCTCTTGTGAAATCGGGGTTAGGTGGAATAATGGTTTTTGGTATTCCGGTAGATGGAAAGAAAGATCTTTACGGGAGTTCAGCTTCAGAACCATCAGGAATTGTCCCCCATACAATCAATATAGTAAAAAAACATTTTCCTGATCTTACCGTATTCGCAGATGTCTGCTTGTGCGCATACACGTCCCATGGGCATTGTGGGCCCGTTGATGAAACAGGAACAGTTCTCAATGATGAAGCATTGAAATATCTTTCTGATGCCTCATTGTGTTATGTTAATGCAGGCGCGGATGGAGTTGCTCCCAGTGCAATGATGGACGGGCAGGTTGCCGCAATTCGGAAAGCACTTGACAAAAACGGCTTAACTGACTCCCTGATTCTAAGCTATTCAACAAAATTCGCATCCAGTATGTATGGACCTTTCAGGGATGCTGAAAAATCATCTCCCGCAAAAGGAGATAGAACTTCCTATCAGACCTCCTACTCCAACGCTTCACTTGCCCTAAGAGAATCAGAATTGGACATTGAAGAAGGAGCGGACATTCTTATGGTTAAACCAGCTCTATTCTATCTTGATATCATTTCAAAGCTGAATCAATCCTCCAATCTTCCGATTGCTGCTTACAATGTCAGTGGTGAATACAGTATGCTTGCACTGATGGCACAACATGGAATCGGCAATCTTGAAGCAATGGTGCATGAATCAATAATCTCAATTTTCAGGGCAGGTGCAGATATAATCATTTCATATTGGGCTAATCAATACCATTCGCTTTTACAAGGGAGATAATGATGGTCGAACCCGTTTCATCTGAATTATTCAATAGAGCGCAAGATTTAATTCCCGGCGGTGTAAACAGCCCGGTCAGGGCATTCAAATCAGTTGGCGGGAGCCCTGTCTATTTCAATCGCGCCGCAGGCAGCAGAATGTGGTCAGTTGATAATAGAGAATATATTGATTATTGCAGTTCCTGGGGACCAGCGATTCTCGGACATTCTCATCCGGATGTAATCGAAGCTGTTATAGCTGCAAGCCGTAATGGACTTACATTTGGTACCTGTACACCTGGTGAAGTCTATCTCGCAGAGCAAATCTGTTCATGTATTCCATCAATGGAAATGGTTCGTCTGGTGACTTCAGGAACTGAAGCAGTCATGACAGCGATACGACTGGCTCGTGGATTTACCGGGCGTAATAAAGTTATCAAGTTTGATGGATGTTATCATGGGCACTCTGATGCAATGTTAGTATCTGCAGGAAGCGGACTTTTAACAGGTGGTATTTCATCTTCAAAAGGTGTCTCTCAGCAGATTGCTTCTGAAGTTTATGTTGTCCCCTATAATGATCTCGTCTCTCTGAAAAGTATAATTCAAGAACATGGTGACTCAATAGCTGCAATCATTGTTGAGCCGATTGCGGGAAACATGGGGCTTGTTTTACCAAAAGTTAACTTCCTGAAAGGGCTGCGCGAACTCTCTGATATGTGCAATTGCGTTCTCATTTTTGATGAAGTGATAACAGGCTTTCGGCTCGGTCCCACTACATTTGGAACTCTTTGTGGTGTCACACCAGACTTAACCACACTTGGAAAGATTATAGGTGGTGGTATGCCCATAGGTGCTGTTGGCGGTAAAAAAGAAATTATGCATTTGTTAGCACCAGTGGGTCCAGTTTATCAAGCTGGCACATTGAGTGGAAATCCCGTTGCAGTTGCGGCAGGGATTGAAACTATTAAGTTGCTCAAATCTACAAATCCATATTCTAAAATGGAAAATCTTTGCAGCAATCTTTCCAATGAAATAAATGAATATTGCAAAAAATGTGGTTACCCGGTTATTTGCGTGAATAAAGGAAGTATGTTTACAATTTATTTCAGGCCTGCTCCTATTCCGGAGTCTCTTGATGATGTCAAGAGGTCAGATACAAAACTGTTTGCGCGTTTTTTCAATAAGCTGAATGAAAATGGAATTTACTTTCCACCATCACAGTTTGAAACTGCTTTTGTTAGCGCTGCCCATACACAGGAAGATATTTCGACAACCGTTAAAATCATGTGCAAAGCACTTGATGATACTTTTAAGGGTAAAGATGAATAATTTCTCGCTATCCTTGAAAACAGGAAAACAAAAAGCTGCACTAATGATACAGGGTACTACATCAAATGCTGGAAAGAGCGTATTGACTACTGCATTTTGCAGAATTCTTTCCCGTAAAGGTTACTCTGTTGCCCCTTTTAAAGCACAAAACATGTCATTGAATTCTTTTGTCACCCGTGATGGAAAAGAGATGGGGCGGGCACAGGTGGTTCAAGCGCAAGCATGTCGAAAAGATCCTGATGTTCGGATGAATCCTGTACTGCTCAAACCCAATTCAAATACAGGCAGCCAAATAATTGTCATGGGAAAACCTGTAGGTTCTATGAACATCCAAGAATATACCAAATATAAAAAAGAACTTATTTCAACTGTTCACCAAGCCTACGATGAACTCGCAAAAGAAAACGATATTATTGTGCTTGAGGGTGCGGGCAGCCCTGCGGAAGTAAATCTGAAATCTGATGATATTGTGAATATGTCAATGGCTCGTCACGCGAACGCTTCTGTGCTTATTTGTGGAGATATCGATCGTGGTGGTGTTTATGCTCATTTTATCGGTACTATGATGTGCCTCGATTCGATTGAGCAGAATATGGTGAAAGGCTTTCTTGTAAACCGATTTCGTGGTGATGCCACACTGCTTGCCAGGGCCCATGACTTTGTTTCTCAAAAAACCGGTAAACCTGTATTAGGCGTGATTCCTTATCTGAACTCCATAGCAATTCCTGATGAAGATTCTGTGTCATTTAAAAACGCAAATTCAAATAATCCTGATGTCTCCAAGTCGATTACAATATCTTTAATTGATCTGCCACACATTTCAAATGCAACGGATATCGATCCTTTTTATCTTGAACCGGATGTTAACCTCCGCATCGTTCGCTCATGTAAAGATATCGACGGTTCAGATGTAATCATTCTCCCGGGAAGCAAAAATGTCATCAGTGATCTTTTTTTACTGCATTCAGAGGGTATTGTAGAAAAAACACTTGATGCATTCCGAAAAAAGTCCGCTGTAATAATCGGGATCTGTGGTGGTTTTCAGATGCTCGGTAAAAAAATTTTTGATCCATATGGTATTGAGTGTCAAACAGGTACCGAAACAAATGGATTAGGCTTGCTTGATATCTCTTCCATTCTTGAACACGAAAAAACATTACGATTGACACAGGTTTATGATTCACCATCAGATTGTCACATAAGTGGCTATGAGATTCATCATGGAATAACCAATGTCAGTTCTGAATCTGTTCCAATCATGATGAATGAGGAACAGCAACCCACAGGAGCCAAGAATGCAGATAGCTCTGTATGGGGGACTTATCTTCATGGAATTTTTGACAATGATAAATTCAGGCGCTTCTTTATTGATACAATCCGTACAAGAAAAGGGCTTTACCCGCTGGAAACAATTCAATCGAGCTTTAATATCAACAATGCGATTGATCGATTAGCAGATTGTGTCGAAGAGTCAACTGATATGAATGCTATCTTGAGATTTTTAGGATTACAATGAGCAATAGCTATCGTTTACTGATTATTGGAGCGACCGGAAGTGGAATCGGAAAAACATCGATTTCCTGCGGTCTTATATATTCTTTGCGATCCAGAGGATATAGGGTTCAACCTTTTAAAATAGGTCCTGATTTTCTTGATCCATCCTGGCTTACAATTGCAGCAAAAAAACAATGCTTTTCCCTCGATAGTAAAATGACTTCTCAAGATTATGTTAAAAGTCTTGTTGACAGAGAGATGCAGGATGCAGATATCGGAATTATCGAAGGAGTGATGGGGTTATATGATGGTGCTCACTCTCAAAAAAATGTCGGCAGTACAGCGGAAATCGCACGTTTACTTTCCGTACCAGTGGTACTCATAGCCGATGCGCATGGTGCTGCACGTTCATTTGCAGCAACCATATTTGGTTTTGCCAAATTCCCTGAATCACCGGATTTTGCGGGTGTCATTGCAAACCATTGCGGAAGTAAAAGGCACTTGACGATTCTCTCTGATGCATTGGAAAGCGTCAATTTACCTCCCCTCATTGGCGGAATTCCTAAAAACTCATTACCTTCTCTTCCATCAAGACATTTGGGATTGATTTCAGCCTCAAAACACGAAGACAGTGAAAACCAGATAAAACAAATTGCTGAAATTTGTGAACAAAGCATTGATATTGATAAGATTATATCCGCTATGCCTGTTTTCCAGTGTACTAAAATTTCTTCAGAACCTGATCACATTTGTGAAACTACTGTTAGAATTGCCTATGCTTCTGATAATGCATTTCATTTTTATTATCAGGACAACCTTGATCTTTTAAGTGCTGCTGGAGCCGAACTGGTTCCTTTCTCTCCATTAGATGATAGTTCTTTACCTCCTGACATTGATGGTATATATTTTGGCGGCGGATATCCGGAAGAGTATACAAGGCAATTATCCTCAAACAAAACAATGATCACATCCGTTAATGATTTTATCAATGATGAAAATCCGGTTTATGCTGAATGCGGCGGCTTTATGTACTTAAGTAAAACAATAAAAGACCGGCACTCACAAAGCTATAACATGGCTGATATTTTTCCTTTTGATATAGAAATGAATAGAAGTGTGAAAACATTAGGTTATTGTGATATAGTACTTAACCAAGATTGCATTATAGGAAAAAAGGGAATGCAATTCCGAGGACACGAATTTCACTACTCTGAAATAATCAGCTCTCATCAAAAATCGTTGAATAACTGTTATAAGGTAACCTACTCTGACGGACGAACAATCGACACAGGCTTTACATTTAAAAATGTTTTAGCAAGTTATATTCATCTGCACTGGGGCGAAACACCAACAGCTGCAGCATCATTCATATGGGCATGCAGGAGTTTGGCAAATGCAGGAAAATGATAAGCATAAAATTGAGTGGGACGGCAAAAAAATTGAAAAAACAAGTCACAATCTGATTGATGATTACCTTGACAGAATGGGTCATTGTTTTTCAGATCCCAAAGTTCGTGCTATTGTCCGAAGAATTATTCACTCTACCGCAGATTTCTCATTTGCAGACACTTTAAGAATCAGTTCAGATGCTGTTGAGCGAGGTATAACTGCTTTGCAGAATAATTGCCCAATAATATGTGATGTAAAAATGACCGCTGCAGGATGTACACATGGAAACAGAAATACTATTTGTGAAATTGCAAATCATGAAGTCGTTACACTTGCAGAAAAATTAAAAATAACGCGTGCTGCGGCATCAATGGTGTACCTTGAGTCGAAAGTCGAAGGTGCTTTGATTGTAATTGGGAATGCTCCTACAGCATTATGGAAAATAATGGAAATGTGGAATACGGAAGGCCCTCGGCCTGCGTTAGTGATTGGCCTACCTGTTGGATTTGTGGGAGCTTACGACTCAAAGTATACGCTTTCATTATCGGGTATTCCCTGTATTACAAATCTGAGTCCGCGGGGAGGAAGTCCTGTTGCTGCAGCAGCATTTAATGCTTTGGTAGAAATTTCTTTAAACGGAGTACAAAGTGATTAAAAATATTTATTATCTATTGTTAATAACTGGAGTATCGATGAGTTTAACTGCAAAAACACCTTCTCACGCCCAACATGATGACAAAAGTAATACTGCCATTATACTGGTAGCTTTTGGCAGTACTGCAACCTCGACAATTACTACCTATGAAAAGATCACAAACTCCTTTAAAAAAGCATTTCCGGATAATCCCATTTTCCTGGCATACACATCAGAACATGCCATAAAAAAGGCATCCGATAAAGGCAGAAAACTATTGAATGTTAACGAAACCGTCGAAAAGCTTTCAAAAGATGGGTATACAAAAATTGTAATTCAGTCCCTACATATTATGAATGGTGAAGAATATATGTCTATTGGGGAAAATATCTCATCTGCCAAAATAGTTATTGGTAAACCACTTCTTTCATCCGATAGTGATTTGCAGAAGGTATCAGATATTTTACTTTCCATATGCGATAAAAAAACACCAACACTTATCGCTGCACATGGCAATTCAAAATTTCCGGAAATAAACTCAACGCTTCAAAAGCTTGATACAATCGTTGAATCCAAGTGTACTAACGCGGTTTTATGTACAATCGAAGGAGAACCTGGAGTCAAACCGATGTCGAAGATCGCAGGTCAAGCCAAGATTGTTGACAGTGTAAAGATAATTCCACTTTTGCTCGTTTCAGGTGTACACGTTAGAGAAGATCTCATCGGAAAAAATCCATCATCATGGAAAAATCTCCTCGGTGTAAAAAATGTAGTATTAACTGAACCCATGGGTGAATTACCATTAATCCATGAAATTTACATTTCTCATTGTAAAGATGCTTTAAAAAAGCTGGATACTTTATGATTATTTCAAGAATACTTTTTCTTAGTCTTTTTTTACAATTTTTCTCTTTCGGTATTTTGGAAGCATCCAGTGTTTCATCAGATAACGCTCTGCTGCATAAAAGTGTTATTACAAATGATGCAAGCAGTGAAATCAGGCACGAAACAAAGAAACACAAAAAGAAACTGGACATAGCAATAACCGGTGAGCACTCAAAACAATTGGCTAATAATAAACCGAATAGCTCAATGTCATCTTGGGACCGGTATAAAATGAAATTACCTTTTTGGCCAAGAAAAATAGCTACTTTTTTAGAACTTGGCTTGATAATAATCATCGGGATCTTTATAGGGCAAATACTTGAAGAACTCGGAATTATCAAATTCTTAAGCTTCATAACCTGGCCTATCTCTACCCTGGGTAAATTACCACGGACTACCAGTCCTGCTTTTATCTTTGCATTACAATCTGGAGCGATTGCCAATAGTATGCTGGTTGCCCAGAGAGATAACGGTATTTTAACCAAAAGAGATCTATACACTTCAATTTTTGTTGTGTCAAGCATTTCCCTGTTTGCACATCTCCCCTCTTTCATTGTACCACTAGGAATGGCTTTTGGATGGAAAGCGGCGACTTTTTATTTTGGCGTCAGGTTTTCCGCTATTGTAATTCAAATAGGAGTGATTCTATTTATTTCAAGTATGTTTTTTTATAAAAAGAATGAATCTGCATACAGTAACATAACCTCTATTGCTGATCAATTACCAAAGGAAACTAATCCAACAAAAGCAAAAAATTCATTTTTCAAAAATGTCTGGAATAAGTCACAAAAATCAATCAAAAGGCTCCTTATTTATTTATTGCCAACCTTTTTTGCAATAGCACTTTTAGAAAAGTCGGGTTTTTTTGAATGGCTCGGAAAGGCTATGGCAGAAATACCAATTCTTCATCTGCTGCCAGCCCAAGCTGCGGCAGTTATTGCAGCACAGGCAATTAATCTATACAATGGAGCAATTATGGCCGCAAGTTTTGTTGACAATGGGAGCATATCAATTCGTGATGCAATATTAATTCTGCTGACAGGTACACTTGTGACAGCTCCATTACGCACTTTGAAGCATTCACTTGGATCGTATGTGGCCATTTTAGGAGCAAGACCGGGAATGATTATGGCAATAGCGACTCAATTAACAAGAAGCTTTTTTCTTCTTCTTTTCATCATCGGTTGTGCATTGGTTTGGAGGTAATTAATGGTGATTTGTAATAATATCGAGTCTGTAAATGTGAACTATGAAAAAGCAATACAGGGTCACTGTTATGCAGTTGGTGTGGGACCAGGAGCTCCTGATTTGCTCACAATAAGAGCAGCGCGGATAATCGAAACTGCAGATGTAATTGTAGCCCCAAGGTCTTCTAAAGCTGATACAAGTCTGGCACTGGAAACAGTCAGGCACCTGCTACATCACGATCAAACCATAATCGATCATCAATACGCTATGATTCGCGATGAAGAAATTACGATCGACCGTTGGAAACCTGTTGCAGAAACAATGGCCGATTATTGCAAATCAGGAAAATCGGTTGTCCAGATTACTATTGGAGACCCGCTCATATACAGTACTGTTTCCTATGTACTTCCATTTCTTTTCGAGAAGCTTGGAGAAGACAAAATACACGTTATTCCTGGTATCAGCGCATTTCAAATATCTGCGAGTAAATTCGGTATGGCACTGACCCTGCAGGAGGATCGACTATGTATCATGCCCGCGACAGATATAAATGCTGTCAATAAAGCATTGGATAACTGCGAAACGCTGGTCTTATATAAATGCGCAAAGCAGCTTCATGCACTGGCAGAATTACTGACGTCTCGTAATCTGGATAAACACTGCAGAGTCGTTTGCTATGCAGAACAGGATCAGAAAGAAACTGTGTATAATGATATCCATACTGCATCTGCGTCGAATAACGGCTATATGGCTACAGCCATTATCTTTTCAAAAAGAAAAAAATGGATGTAATTCAGAGTCTTTTAAAGAATATATAAATGACAGAATGTAATAATAGAAGTTTAAAAACAGGTTATACAACCGGAGCGTGCGCTACGGCAGCAGCTCGTGCAGCAATTTGCTTGCTTCAGAATAATAATTTTCTCTCATCTGTTTTGATTGATCTTCCTGATGGAGAGAAAATATCAATTCCTATTGAATACGTCAGAATAGAAAATGGGATTGCAGAAGCTGCAGTGCGAAAATTTTCCGGCGATGATCCCGATGTAACTAATGGAGCAATTGTAAAAGTAGCGATAGCACATAGTGATAATGGAGATATTAATTTCTTTGCAGGCGAAGGAGTTGGTACAATAACAAAGCATGGCCTATCTTTACCACCCGGGGAACCAGCTATCAACCCTGTCCCAAGACAGATGATAAGATCAGCCATAAAAGCATGCTGCACTACACCTGTAAATGTTACCATCAGTATACCTGGTGGCGATTTATTGGCTAAACGAACTTTTAACTCAAGATTGGGGATTGTCGGAGGACTTTCTATTCTAGGTACGACTGGAATTGTCCGGCCATTCTCTCGTAAAGCTGTGCAGGAAACGATTCGATATGCAATGTCTATAGCGAAAGCTGCCGGACTTTCAGAAATTTTTCTCGTACCCGGAAATATTGGACGCAAAGCGATCTGCGCTATTTTTACACCGGTTTCAGATTCTGTTATTGAAGTAAGTAATGAGTGGGGATATTCAATAGACACTGCTGCGAAAATTGGATTTGAAAAGGTCACTATTGGCGGTCATCCTGGTAAACTTGCTAAAATTGCTATGGACATTTGGGATACACACTCTTCGAAATCTTCATCGGCGTTCATGTTTGTAAAAGAATTATGCGAGCATTTAATTAATTCTTGTATCGATATAAATACAACGACTGTCGAAGGTCTCTTTCAGTTACTTTCGGAAAAAGATCAGCGGAATATTGCAGCAATAATCGCCAATCTTATAAAATGTAAAATTTCAGAACGAACGAAACTGTCACCTGATAATATCAGAGTCATTCTTACCAATATGAGTGGTTGTGAATACGGGAGAAGTAATTAATGTCTGGTTCTGCCAAAAAAAACATAACAATCATCGGTTGTGGTCCTGCAGGTTCTGAATATTGTATTCTGTCTGCAGTTGATCATATCAAGAATGCAGATGTAGTTATAGGATCACGACGTTTACTTATTGAATATAAGGCATTGTGCGAAAATAAAGAAATAATAGAAATAGATGCTGATGTACCAATATTATTGAAAAAGATGAAACTGATCATCTCACATAGCAAATCAATCGCAGTGCTTGTAACTGGTGATCCGGGTATTGCCAGTATTGCATCGTCTATTACTAAATTTTTCGGGAAAGATATTTGTCAATGCATTCCAGGAATTAGTTCTGTTCAACTAGCCTGCGCCCGCCTGTGTTTAGATTGGACAAACGCACTTATAATCAATGCACACAAAGCGATTCCATCTTTTCCTGTCCAAAATTTACAATCGAATCCACTCATCATTATTTTATGTGGAAACAAATATTCATGGCCCTGGATTCTATCAGCCGCAGAAAGTCTGCAATTCACTCATAGCGGGTTCAGATGTGAAAACCTTGGAATGAAAAATGAAAGTGTATCAATACTTACTTTTAATAATATTTCGACTCTTCCGCAAGGCGGCGGAAATTCAGTACTGATCTGGCAGAAGAAAGAAGCAGATTAATATGAAAGTTTTGTTTATTGGAGCAGGTCCGGGAGATCCGGAACTCCTTACAGTCAAAGCACACAGATTATTATCGGAATGCAAGTGCTGCATCTGGGCCGGTTCATTGATAAACCCTCAGATACTGGCCATTTTGCAAAAAGACACTGCACTCTTCGATTCTTCCTCAATGACGCTTGATCAAATTATCGAGGTCATTTGCCAATTCAGAGATAAAAACGTCGATGTTATTCGTTTACATACAGGAGAACCTTCACTATTCGGAGCTATTGGCGAACAAATCGCGCGTCTGGATAGTCTGAATATCCCTTATGAAATAATTCCTGGCATTAGTTCTTTTCAGGCATCCGCTGCAGTCGCAGGAGTAGAACTTACTATGCCTGAAGTATCCCAGACAGTTATTATTACACGAACAGAAGGGAAAACGTCTGTTCCCTCATGCCAACGTTTAGAAAACATCGCACCTCTTAAAGCAACACTTTGCATTTTCCTCTCTATTGATAAAATTGATTCAATTGTTAAAAAGCTCATTCCTTTTTACGGAGATAATTGTCCAGTCATTGCCGTGTTTCATGCCTCATGGCCTGACCAGAAAATGGTAAAAGGAATGCTTTGTGATATCGCACAGAAAGTACATTATGCTGATATGAGACGTACCGGTATGATTCTTGTTGGTCATGCGCTCGGAAAAAGTAATACCGTTTCTCAACTGTATCATTCTCAGTTTTCTCATGGTTACCGGAAAGCAATTATTGAATGAACATCACAATCATTACTTTTAGCAGAGAAGGTTTAATAATTGCAAACTCGTTAAAAAAAACGCGGCCAACCTGGTCTATCTATGCTCATCAAAATGTTGACAGTTACAATGACGAATCAAATTTCGAACGTATTTATGATATTATAGAATCATTGTTTCATTCACAAGATGGAATCATATTTATCGGTCCTTGTGGTATAGCAGTGCGGTCTATAGCTCCATATTTATCTCATAAAACAACTGATCCTGCGGTAGTTGTGGTTGATGCAGGAGGGCGATTTGCCATAAGTCTATTATCCGGACATGAGGGAGGAGCAAATGACCTTTGTATTGAAGTTGCCAGTTTAATTGGAGCAGAACCATGTATCTCGACAACTACAGAAGCAGTTAAAACCATTACCGCAGGAATTGGTTGCCGGAAAGGAACTTCATCAAAAGTCATTACAGAGGCCATAGAAAACGCGTGCACAATTGCAGGAATTTCAGTGCGAAATATCCGCACTATATCCACTGCACAAATAAAAAGTACTGAACAAGGGCTTATTGATGCTTGCAAGGCCCTTAACATTCCATTACGTATTTTACATAATTGGCAAATTAAACGCTGTGCAGACTCTTTTTCACGATCTGAATTCGTCGAAAAAGTAACAGGGTTACCAGCGATTGCGGAACCTGCAGCGTTGGTGAGCGGAAGGGATTCAATATTACTACTCAGAAAACATGTTTACCAAGGCGTGACAATCGCAATGGCGAAGGAACGCTGTTTGTGGTCGGAATAGGTCCGGGGCACCCACTTGACCGTACAAAACGAGCGGAACTGGCCATCTCTCAAAGCGATGTAGTGGTTGGATATAAACCATACATTGATTCGATATCAGATTTGACTACAGGCAAAGTCACCATCAGCTCTGGTATGCGTCAGGAAATTGAGCGATGTACAAAAGCTGTTGAATTGGCCATCACAGGTCAAGTTGTAAGTCTGATTTCCTCTGGCGATCCTGGTATTTACGGAATGGCAGGTCTTGCGATCGAAATCGCTCATAAAAAAGATGCTCGCATTCCAATTCAAATTGTGCCGGGAGTAACCGCCGCGAGCGCTGCAGCTGCTGCACTTGGAGCACCCCTTATGACCGACTTTGCAGTCATCAGTCTTAGTGATCTGCTTGTCAGCTGGGATCAGATTGAAAAAAGATTACATGCGCTTGCGCAATCAGAACTTGTAACAGTTATCTATAATCCCAAAAGTCATACGCGAACAGAACCATTTTTTAAAATGGTTGAAATTTTTAAAAAACACAGGACTGGATCTACTTCTGTGGGAATTGTAACAAATGCAAGCGAATCAACCGCAAAGATCTCTACTATCGAATTGTCTGATCTGGCATCAGCTGAAGTTACTATGAAATCTGTCATTATAATATGTAATGACCAGACAAACAGGATTAACGGTTTTCTAATTGCACAACGAGGTTATCAGGTCAAATAATCAATGGATGTTAATGGGATGAATGAAAAAAGAGTATTGTTGCTATGTGGTACTGCAGAAACAGCTCAACTGATAAATAAGATAACAGAAACGGGATTTGAAGTACTTTTATCAACTGCAACCGATGCCTCGCTTGAAATACATAGTGACAAGAATACAGTCGTTCGAAGATATGGACGATTGAATGTAGATGGTTTTGTAAAACTCATAAATACTGAATCAATTACTGCCATTGTTAATGCCTGCCATCCATATGCATCAGAACTTCGGACCACCATTAACAAAGCTGCAGAGTACACAGGTATTCCATGTTTTAACTATATTCGTCCCGGAGAAGTAAGTTTAACTGACGATAACATAATCTATGCCGCATCACACGATGCAGCAGCAGAATTAGCATTCTCTTTTAAAATGCCGGTACTTCTTACAATCGGATCGAACAATTTACTTCCATATATCAAAGCAGCACGTTCATCAAATACTCTGGTAATTGCTCGTGTCCTGCCAACCACAGGCTCACTGAATGCCTGCTTCAACTCCGGATTAGCAGACCATGAAATTATCGCTGCGAGAGGCCCCTTTACAATTGATGAAAATACTGCCACGATCAAACGTTATGCTATAAAAGTTGTAGTAACAAAAGACAGTGGGAAATCAGGAGGTTTTCTTGAAAAGATAAATGCAGCTCATTTAACTGATTGCACAACTATTATTGTAAAACGCCCTGAAATTGAAAACCTGCAGAACATTTATTCTGAAATCGGCCCACTGATCAATCATTTATCTTCTTTGTCAAACAAAAAAAGTTTTTCGGCACCATCTTTAACAGAAGAGTTTACGCATAAACATGGCGGGAATCTCCGGGAACTGTCTGATCAAAGCGAAATACCAATCGAGCAGATTACCGACTTCAGTGCGAATATCAATTTTATCGGGCCCGTTCCGGATTTGAAAGAAATTATTCTCAATACAGCAGATAAAATTCTCCACTATCCAGATCCTGATTATATTGAATTAAAAAATGCTATCAGTACATTTGGCAAGTGGGATACAGAAATGATTGTACCTGCGAATGGAGCTAGTGAACTCCTTTACGCAGCAGCCGTTATTGCTAAAAAAGAAAGAGCCATTATACCTGTTCCTGCGTATAATGATTATATTCTGGCCGCTAAACGTGCATCTTTAATTGTTAATTATCTTTATCTTCATGATCATCTGCAATTCAAACTTGAGGCTTCTTCGCTTTCAGATGTTATTAAAAGTAATGATATTGTATTTTTAGGTCGCCCCAACAATCCTACAGGTCAAAATTTTGATGTTGATGAAATGAGGTCTTTAATAACAAATAATAAGAATGTACTTTTCATAATCGATGAGTCATTTCTTGAATTCAGTTCGGACAACATTAGTATTGCTCAAAGCTTACCTGATAACTGTATTATGATCCGTTCAATGACCAAATTCTACTCTATTCCAGGCTTACGTTTAGGGTATGCTGTTGCTCATCCTGATCTCGCATCAAAAATATCCTCTATGCTCACACCCTGGAGTATCAATTGTATTGCTCAATCTGTGGGTATTTTATCCCTTGCAAATAGTCATTACCAAATGAATTCTCGAATAGCAATAAAGAATGCCAGAAAAAAATTTTATGATAAATTAAAATCATTCCCATTTTTACATGTCTATCCTTCTGATGCAAATTTTTTTCTGATTAAGCTGCAAAAACCACTCTGCGGATCACTTCTTTATGTAAATTTGCTCAAAAAAGGAATCGCTATTCGCAAATGTTCTAATTTCATTGGTCTTGACGATCAATACATACGTATAGCCATAAGGAATGATAAAGATAATAACCTGTTCATTGAAGCTCTTGAAAAATACTGGAAAGAAAACGATAAATGAAACCTGAGATGATTATTCTTTCTGCATTATTACTTGACTTTTTAGCCGGAGACCCAAGATGGCTCCCCCATCCGGTCCGGGGGATCGGACTTATCGCATCGACATTAGAATCCATAACTCGTGCGATTTTTGGATCATCTTTACGGATCGCGGGTATAATTACAGCAGTTTCAGTGATTGGAATTTGTGGCATGTTCAGCTGGACTTTAATTAAATTATTAAATGAAATCAATCAAATTGCCGGCAGCATCGCAGGAGTTCTGATTATTTATTTTTCAATTGCCCCAAGAGATCTTTACAATCATAGTAACTCAGTTCGCAAAGCTTTAAAAAGCGGCTCAATTGAGACTGCACGAAAAAAAGTTGCTATGATTGTAGGACGCGATGTCAATAAACTTGATAAGCAAGAGATCGTAAGGGCCAGCGTAGAAACCGTAGCAGAAAGTCTTGTTGATGGAGTAACTGCACCTTTGTTTTATGCAATTCTTTTTGGTCCAACAGGTGCTTTTGTCTATCGTGCAATAAATACACTGGATTCGATGTTTGGCCATAAGAATGAAAAGTACTTTTACTTTGGATGGGCTCCAGCTCGCATTGATGATATCGCCAATTTCATTCCAGCCCGCTTGAGTCAACCATTTATAGCACTTAGCGCAATCTTTATGAGACTTGATTTTTTCAATTGCCTCAAGGTCCTTTTCCGTGATGGACACAAGCACCATAGTCCTAATTCCGGGCTCAGTGAAGCCGCATTTGCAGGTGCACTTAATATTCAACTAGGCGGATTGAATTATTATGAAGGCGTACCTGATCAAAAACCTCTTATAGGCGATAATTTGAAGGAACTTACAATAGAACATGTACAAAAAGCAAATAATCTCATGTTTCTTACAACTTTTCTCTTTACAGCAACAGGAGCTATTCTGCTTACAGTAGTAAAGGATTATTTATGCCTCGGATTATAATCATTACCGGCAACGGGAAAGGTAAAACTACATCAGCTTTCGGAATGGTACTCAGGGCTCTTGGACATGGGTTAAAAGTATCAATCATTCAGTTCATAAAAAGCAGAACCGACACTGGCGAAATTTTGGCACTGAAACGTTTTCCCGAAATTGAAATTATCCAGTGTGGACTGGGTTTCATTCCTCCCGCTGAATCAATAAAGTTTAAACACCATTGTGATTGTGCCCAAAATGCTCTGATGCTCGCCGAAAAAACCTTATTGGATAAATCAATAAATATGGTTGTCCTTGATGAAATCTGCAGTACTGTGCACTTCAAATTGCTTTCAGAACAAGACCTTGTTTCTACAATCAGTAAAGCTCATGAGCAATGCATCGTTATATGCACAGGCCGTTATGCTCCAAAATCTCTTATTGATATTGCTGATACTGTAAGCGAGATCTCTTCTGTTAAGCATGGATTTGAACACGGAATCAAGGCTCAAAAAGGTGTTGAACTGTAAATATTCTTAAACAATCGGTATCCATTCAATGCAATGCAAATTAGTCGGTTTTCAGTTAAAACACAATCTCAGATCACAACCTGATAGTATTAACGATTTCTACAGAACATTTTTCTCAAGGATCAATGAAATCCGAGAAAATAATATTACCCGCTGCGCAAGATATGAATCGGAAAATGAAGATTCAAAATTAATTTTCATTGGATTAGAAATTAATGAAAATATTAAAGTACCACAAGAAATGGTCCAGTGGCAATTTTGTAATTCTTCATTGACAATCAAAGAGAATGATTCGACTTACAAATACAAAAAATCAAACCGATGGGAAATATGCTCTATTGCCAAAGAACAATCCTTAATCCCGGGAGAATTCATTACCTCTGATGAAGACAATAGTCATTTTACACTTACAGCTCATTTCTATACCGATTTAAAAAAATCATTGTCTATTGTTGATCAGGTCAGTATTATAAAATATGATTCCAATTGGCCGGAGCAATTTAAGATAATTTCAGAGTGGTTAAGAAGGCATCTATCTTTACCTCCACACACAATCATAGAACACTATGGAAGCACTGCGATTCCCAATTTAGCAGCAAAGCCTGTAATAGATATACTTATGGAATTGCCTTCGCATGATTACATCCCAGAAATTATTAAAAAACTGAATGATTATGAATGGGAATTTTGGAAATACGAAGACCATATGATTTTTATCAAACGTACGCAATTGATGGGTAAACGATGTCTTCATCTGCACATTGCACCGCTCGACCACTCAATCTGGAATGGTCTTCTTTTCAGGGACTATCTTCGTAAACACGACAAGGTTGCTCAGGAATATTCATCTCTAAAATGCCAGTTAGCTGAACGTTATCAAACTGACCGTGAAGAATATACAATGGCAAAAACTTCCTTTATTAATGATATCCTCAAAAAAGCGAAATCAGAATAAACTCTTTTCTACATGATTATAAATTTGATATACAGATAAAAAAAATGTATACTATTATCACCTTAAATATCATAGTTTTTTCTTCGAAAGATAAATAAATGTCCAATATATCGTATGCTCTAATAACCGGAAGCAATGGTTTTGTAGGTCAATGGCTTAGTGAGCTTCTGCAGGCAAACGGATACACAGTGCATGGAATCGATAATTCAGAATCTTCCCGTAATCATAAGATAAATTATACTCAAATTGATATTCTGGACACATTGAAGTTTTCATCTCTGATTGAGAAATTGCAGCCGGAGCTGATTTTTCACCTTGCAGGAGTAAGTTATCTTCCCGATGCAGATCGCTCTCCCTGCCGTTCAATTGAAATCAATGTAATGGGCACGCTTTCCATATTTGAATCTGTACGAATAGCAAGCCCGCAATCAAAAGTGCTTTTTGTCGGGTCATCAAAAGAATATAGCTCGAATGTAAATGCAACGACAATAACAGAAGACATACATCCTGTTCCCGAAAATTTTTACGGGATATCAAAATATTGCGGTGAAATACTTGGTCAGCAATATGTGCGGCAGTTTGGGACGAAATTTTTCTTTACAAGATCATTTAACCACACTGGCCCGGGGCAATCCCCTCTTTTTGTCTGTTCTGACTGGGCCAAACAGGTTGTACAAATTGAAAAAGGCAATGCTGAACCGGTACTCTCAACTGGTAATCTTGAATCAACCATTGACTTTACCGATGTACGAGATGTCGTTGATGGATACTACCGTATTCTGAAATCCGGAAAAGCTGGTGAAGTTTACAACGTCTGCAGTGGAACCGGATATACACTTGAATGGATACTGAATTATTTAGTCAGTAAATCTTCAAAATCAATTGACATTCACCATGAATCAGCGAAACTTCGGAATCATGCAACCAACCGGTATTTAACAGGCGATAATACGAAACTTAGAAAACATACCGGATGGAGTCGTACTATTCCAATGGAAAAGACGCTTGATGATCTATACCACTACTGGTTGGGTCAGTCCTGAATCGAATTTAAGCCTAATTGAGAGCAGATTTGTAGTAACTGGCAGTAAACCTCTCAGCCCTGAATTTCAATCTTCAAAATCAATAATCCTCATATGCACTATAAAGGCGGTCACCTTTCATAGATCGACCGCCTTAAAGCACCTATTTGCGATATTTAAAGGTAGCACAGCTTAGAAATTTTGTGTTTTTATCGGGCACCTTTAATCTTTGCTTCTTTTACCTGTGCTCTGAAAAGATCTTCCTTTGACCTCAAAATGTTATACTCGTCAGGAGTCTCAATAATTTTAAACTCTACTCGTCTGTTAAGAGCTCGTCCTGATACCGCATTGTTATCAGCAATGGGAACTGTTTCTCCATACCCTATGGCAATAAGATTCGCTTCAGGAATTCCTTGCGACAGGAGGTAGGTTCTCACCGTTGCGGCACGAGCAGCTGAAAGCAGTAAATTATAATCATCAGAACCTTGATTATCAGTATGCCCCTGGATTTCGTATCGTAAATGAGGATACTGTTTGAGAAATTGCGCAATGAAATCAAGTGCCTGGAAAGATGCAGATATCAACTCAGCACTGCCCGATTTAAAATTAATAGCTCTCAATTTCGTATTAAGAACTTTTGTCTCCTTTTCAGTCGGTTTAATGAGAGTATCCGGACACCCATCCGTATCTTTATACCCGTTAAATGTTTCCGGTTGAGACATGCAGGCGTCTACAGAATCAGCGATTCCATCATGATCATTATCGAATTCCGGACATCCATCCTCATCTTCGAACAAATCAATGTCCTCAGGGAGATTAGGACATTTATCAACAGAATCAGCAACACCATCTCCATCGTTGTCAAGATCAGGACACCCATCCTCATCTGCAAAGTTATCTTTATCCTCAGGTTGATCTGGACACTTGTCTAAACTGTCCGCTATACCATCTTTATCGTTATCAAAATCCGGACAACCATCAGAATCCTCAAATCCATCCATGTCTTCCGGTACATTAATACATTTATCAACAGAATCGGCAATATTATCCTTGTCATTATCAAGTTCAGGACAGCCATCAGAATCTTCAAACCCATCAAAATCTTCAGCCACATATACGCAGGAATCATCTTTGTCATTTATGCCATCTTTATCAGAATCAATCGTCATACCCCAGCCAAGGTTAAAACCTGCAGCGATCTCCATACCCCGCTTTGGTACAAAGAACAGGTTTCCAACTGCTTTGTAAGACGCATTGAATGAAAATCGATTGAAGTTGACTCCAAATCCGACCGCTGAAGCAACTTTCTCAGCCCCACCAAGTACAACACCAACACGCACAGGGACATATCCTTTCAACATTCCTGTTTCGCCTCCTATCGACAGCCGAGGAATAAAGGAACGTCCAGGCCCCCTTGACAAACCTTGCTCATAATTGACACCTGCACTGGTATATTCAGATAACATTCTCATTTGTTTTTTTGCACTCTTTGAATGATCCCAGGTATATGAATATCCAAAGTTCAAAGTGAGCGGCAGCATTGTAACAAAAGCATTACTTTCCTTTAAAGAGTCCTCAGTTGATGCGAATTCGTTTTCATTACGGTTGAAAATTTTCAGACTGACACTATCCCAGTCTTCCCCTGCATCATCGATTGCTTTTATAATATCGTAAGCATCCAGGTCATTCTTTCGAATCTCATAGGTGATACTCCTGACATCTTTCATCCAGAATAAGACACCAAGGTTCTGAATGTTTATTGTAAGAGAACCATGCTCATCATAGAGTATCCCGCCAAGATCGATACCGATACCGTGACCAGAAACCGGGAATCCTTCATGCTCAAATACATTATGAGCTTTCCATGGTCCATGAAACCCAAAGCCGGCAGTTTGTATGTGAACTTTACCATCTACTTTAATTTCATTATCGTTTGTATAATTTATATAACCCTCTTCTGTGGTGGCTTTGAGGATAGAATGTCCCATCACATATTTTAATCCAAGCCCACCGGCACCATATTTAAGTCTGAAAAGTTTATGAAGTGCCGGGATTTGCACTGGTAAACCTAAATGAAAAGTAAAATCAGTAGCCCAGATTGCATTCTGACTGAAGTCGCTGAGATCGAGTTTATTACCCTCCAGTAATCCCTTCTTGTTAGAAAATATCATAAAGAGAGGACCTTCAGGAATATGCACCTCTTCATCAAAGTGAGTAGATACATCAAAAGAGAAGCGATTCCAGGCTCCGCTAAGAAGTGAAGATCGTGCACCGCTATAAACTTTCAATCCGCCCTTAAATTCTTTTGTCAACTTATCCGAAGTTTCAGATTCTGAAAGTCCTTCCAGATCAAAACTTCTCCGAAGAATCTTATTTGTAAGTTTCTTCCCTTCTTCCATATCTTCAACCCAGTATTTGTTGAATGGAGAAAGTGCAAGCTTATCACTCCATACTCCGGCTCCCAGATTGAGTAACGGCAGCATCATACCTCCTCTTGGCAGGCGATCTACACCAAGCAATGCCGGATTGTGATAAGCAGATTCATAACTCTTTCCTGTTGCATTACGCACCTGGGTAGTACCTGTACTTATAGGATTCTGATCCACTACAGCGAAAATCGGAATCTGTAATGCAAGTACAATCAAATTTATATAAATGGATTTCATTACTATACCTTTCTTCAAATTACCAGATTAAGAGTGAATCAGTACTTAGGGTACCGTCAGTACGCAGTTTTGACTGAATATCGACATAATCGGTATCTGTCAATGCGTCTGCACCATCTCTCCTGACCAGTTTTGCCAACCATCGCCAGCTGCATGTATCAGATGATAAAATTGTCTCAAGCTGAGAATTGTTAAGTGTAACTTCACTGACTGAAGGAACCGTCGCCAGACGATGCGGAATGAGAATTCCTTCTGTTCCAAGGAAATTGACAAATCCTCGTTTTTCTGCGCTATCCTTTACAGATGTCATTTTTACGAACTCATTCGTTGATAATGAATCCAGAGTATCTATGAGCTTTTTAGGTGCTATGAGCGCATATAAAAACATATTTAAGTTTGAATTGTTACGTATTTCAAAATTCATTGTAACTTTACGGTTTTCCATCTTCCTGATATATCTGAGAGGTTTAAGTACCGGGAATTTATCTCCACCTAAATCCAGATTGACTTCTTTTACAACTGACCAGTCAAGTTTAGGAACCAGATCATAGTCCATAAGAATATTGACCGTCATTTTACCAATGTATTTCTCATATTCTGTAAAATCAACTGCTGACAAATTGTTCCTTACACGCAAACGTGTCCCTACCGGAACCCGAACAACTGTAGTAATAATTACAGTATCAGGGAATTGATTAGTTACCTTGGTAATATCAATAGTGTGATCGTACTTTGCACCATTTTTAATATTGGTATACTGTGTAGTTGTTGAATCTTTTATATGACTCTGATTCTGAACTGATACGGCAAAGGAAACGTTCATTGTATCAAAATAAGAACCAGCAGGCATTTCAGTCTTCACATGGACATTTCCGTTTACTTTTGAAAAAAGAAGATTTCCCCGCAAAGAATCTTTCATTGACTCATTCCATGGTTTGGGAAGTGTTATCGCGACCTTTTGCGTGTCCCCTTCTCTTTCATAAGGCTCCATCACAGTACCCAGAAATTCCTTAAATTTGAAATTGACGACATTTACGCGGAAATCAAAAAAATCCGTTGCGGATATTGTCAAGGTATCACCCTTGGGACTATCTGATGAGATCACATATTTTATTACTGTATACGTTTCTTTTGTTAAGGGGTTCCATAGTGTAAATAAGCGAGTACCATTTATGGTTCTATGTCTGAATGTCTTCACGTTATGTGATTTTATCAAATTCCCTTCTTCATTATCAGTTATATATCCGGCATAATTGGTTGAATCAGAAGCGTTGAATTTTTGAACGTCTTTCAAGTTCTCTACTTTGTTGCCTTCACAATACCATTGTTGCCATAAATGCTGATGTTCAACAATAGCAGCTATATTAAAACCAGTACCATTTGTTATTCTGTATTCAAAATTACCAGCATCGATGTCTATAAAATCCATTGCAATTGTATCGGTAATGTCGTAAGTACCATAAAAAGTCATATTGATATTACTTAAATGATCGTCAATTTTACATTTACTCAGTAACAACCCATCAAGGGAAAATGAGATCCCCAGCTGTTTAGGTCCAGCGTTTAAAGAATTCCCTGAAAAGACAAAAGACATTGTCTGTGTAATTGATTTACCTGCCACATTCAGGTTTACAGTTGCTGATGCATTTGCAGCTATTGACGGAATTGTCTGAGTATCAACACCAGCTATTCCCACTGATACATTGGCGAGAATTGACGAAGAGAAATTGTCAACCTTTATTTTTAAGATATTTACAGATGTATCATAGAATGTAGCTTCATATACTTTATCAACCTTAACTGGCAAAATTGCCGAGAAATTCCCCGCTGAAGCAGCAAATGCAACAGTATCTTTTATTGATGCGGTTCCGGCCAGAGGGAATGGTCCGAGTACTGCATGATAAGTCTGTGTATCAATCTTATCTTCACTCTGCTCAAAATCAATAGTGTCATGGCTTGTTTTCTTATATAAAAGTGTATCGCCAAGCTTCAATGAGTCAGGATCAACAATTCTCATTGTATCTGTATAATCGAAGAGATCATCGAATTGCTCTTTAAGATTAAATTTTTCATTGGTCACCGGGACTTCCGCCGCATTTTCCCATCTTACCGGATCATCATTATACGAGCAATAAAATACCAACGGCATTAATGCCGCCATTGTCATTATCAGGAGATATTTTTTAACCACAAGAACTCCTTTATTTAAACGCAAAAATTAATGATTACAACTTCTCCATTGATTTAGGAAATTTTGTAACTATATTTTAACTTACATAGCATTGTAAATATAGTACTATTAAAATTTTTTAGCAAAACACACTATTATGAATCAGCGATTTCCATTGACCAGAATTTACTTCAACAGACAACTTCTACTAATTTCCCGCTTACTTTTATTCTCTTTTCCTGTATGAGCCTTGTAATCAGTCGGGAGTATGTTTCGGGGGTAGTTCCAATAGCAGCTGCAATATCCTTTTTAGACAAATTCAAAATGACCCGTTCACTATTTCCAAAATGCTCCTTTAAAAAAAGAAAAAAGCGTTCCTCCACATCATGCATCGTAAGAAAGCGAATACGTTCTGCAAGGTAGCGCTGCTTTTTCATAAGCATCGAGATGAAATCGTTGCGGAAATTTTCAATATTTAAAAGGTTAATGAACTCATTTTTGGGAATTATGAAAACTATACCTGGTTTAATTGCAATAGCAGTAACAGGGTAGATATTTCGCTCAAAAAGAATAACTTCCGCAAAAGGTTCTCCTGGTTGAATTATCTTTATCACAACTTCTCTTCCAGTCTCAATACTTTTATAAAGACCAATTGCACCGCTGGCTAAAAAATAGAATGCGTATCCCTCATCACCTTCATTGAACAGCACTTCTTTTTTGGCTACACTTTTTGGAATGCATATTTTAGAAAGCAGTTTTTTGTTTTCAATTGAAACCCCCTGGAAATAATCTGATCGATCGATAGCCCCCAGTATATCCATACCCCTCCCGCCTCGGGTTAAATATTGCTGCACAAATTATTCGCTGTTAGTACCACAAAACAATCTTTTCTTGATCTGGATCAAGGCATAGATGAAGCATTCTTTCGATTTTTAAGTAGTACTCGATTGAACAAAGCTTATCATCTATTAAAAGGAAATTTACTTTTATGCTGGACAATAAAAAAAAGATATTTTTATTATACCTGATCGAAATTAGTAAAGAGTAGTAATTATTATTCTAAAATGGAGTTACTTTTGATGAAAATTCATTTTTTAGAGCATGTTCCCTTTGAGACCCCTGCATATATTGAAACTATCGCCAGAAACAGGAACTACTCTTTTGAAAAGACCCGTTTGTTCTCTGATGATCCATTTCCAAGGCAAGCAGATTTTGATCTTCTGGTAATTATGGGAGGTCCAATGAATGTTTACGAAACCCATGAATTTCCATGGTTGGAAAAAGAGAAAAAGTTTATTGCATCTGCCATTGAGAATGAGAAAAAAATTATTGGTATATGTTTAGGGGCTCAGCTTTTAGCAGATGTGCTTGGAGCGAAGGTATTTAAAAATGAGCATAAAGAAATTGGTTGGTATGAGGTACGCCTTACTGCAGAATCTAAAAACGCAAGGTTACTTGAAAGCATTCCCGATTCTTTTTTTGCATTCCACTGGCATGGTGATACATTTGAAATACCACAAGGAGCAATTTGTGTTGGCTCCAGTGCTGCATGCAGAAATCAGGGTTTTATTTATAATAACAACATCATCGGTTTACAGTTTCATTTGGAATTAACAGCACCGGATATTTCCGGATTGATAAAATATTGTGGTGATGAAATTATCAAAGCTGACTATATTCAAACAGAAAAAGAAATCATTTCCAAATCAGAAATCATGATAAATAATACCAAAAATTATATGGAAATATTGTTTGAGAATACAATCAGAAGTTAAAAAACAGGAGGGAATTTTATGAGTCACATTCGTTTAGCTCTCTTTGATACGAAACCTTACGACCGGGAATTCTTCGATAAAGTGAATGCAAAATCATACAATTTCTCCATTCATTATTATCCGAACCGGTTGTCAGTTGATACAGTTCAGTTGGCTTCAGGATATGATGCTGTGTGTGTTTTTGTAAATGATGCAATTACTTCCGATATAGTTGATATGTTATTGCAGAACAATGTCAAATTGCTTGCACTCAGATCTGCCGGTTATAACAATGTAGATCTTATAGCTACGTACAAAAAGCTTCATGTCACACGCGTGCCGGCGTATTCGCCATATGCTGTAGCTGAGCATGCGGTTGCACTTATGTTAACTTTGAACAGGAAAACACATAAAGCTTATTTCAGGACTCGCGATAGTAATTTTACATTGAACGGTCTCCTGGGATTTGACATGCACGGGAAAGTCGCAGGCATTATAGGAACTGGAAAAATTGGAAAGATCACAGCAGAAATTCTGCGCGGATTTGGGATGCGGGTACTTGTTTATGATAAATATCCGGATCAGGCATTTGCACAAAAAAACAGTTGTGAATATGTACCTTTAAATGAGCTTTACAAAGAAAGCGATATCATTTCTCTTCATTGTCCATTGACTCCTGAGAATGTAAACATGATAAACAGTCAATCTATATCGCAAATGAAAGATGGTGTCATGATCATCAATACAGGCAGAGGAAAACTTATAAATACACGCGATCTGATTGCGGGACTGAAAAGTTTCAAAATCGGTTCTGCTGGACTCGATGTGTACGAGGAAGAAAGTGACTACTTTTTTGAAGATTTTTCTGCTGAGGCAATCAGTGATGATGTGCTGGCAAGATTACTGACGTTCCCAAATGTGCTGATTACATCCCATCAGGCTTTCTTTACAAGAGAAGCTCTGGAAAAAATCGCTGAAACGACTTTAGAGAATATTCGTCTTTATTTTGATGAGAATAAATTACCTAATGAGATATGCTATAAATGCGCTGAAGGAGTATGTGTCAGGCAAGAATCAGGAAGATGTTTTTAATATAGGGTTATAGTGGCATGCATCTGTGCATGCCACTCGCTTTTAATCAATAATTGCACCGCTTTGTTTTAGATCATCTATCATTCTATCAGAAATACTGGCATTTTTCTCTTTTACCTCATTCCAATCATGATAAGGACGATGATCGATTACATTTTTAGCTCTGACCTCACCCATCATTCGTAAATGGGTAAGTTCTTCAAAGCTAGCGGTGTTTAAATTGACTTTGTCTTTCCTTGTTGCCATATTAACCTCCATGTAAAACAGCAAAAAAGAGTGCATAGTGCACAAATTTAGTTGTTTTGCAAAAATTATACCACATTTTTTTAATTCGATTAAAAACGGTATTGTTATTGCATCATTATTACCTATAAATAGATCTCCTTCTCAAATTGAAATTTCCAAATCTTACATAAGCTTTAGCTCGAATCTCTTTTCAGAAGGATAATTATATGTCAAAAAAATGGCGAATTATTCTCATTATCACAGCTGTTTTTATCCTGATAAGAATCTCCTTACCCTATGCTATTCTATACTTTGTTAATAACAGCATCAGAGATATTCCTGAATACACCGGAAGAGTTAAAGATGTCGATCTGCATATTCTTAGAGGTAATTATCAAATTCAAAATGTACAAATGGCATGGTACAGAAATGATAAGTGGGTTCAGGTAGTCGATATTCCATCAATTGAAATAAGAACTGTATGGAGTAAAATCTTTCAGGGTAAAATTGTAGCTTCAGTTAACGTAGAAAAACCGGTACTCAATCTTTACAATCAAATGACAAAACCTGAACGACCCCAAAAAAAAGGGAAACCTATTACAGATGTATTCAGAGAGATCGCCCCTGCAAAAATTGAGACATTTACAATAAAAGATGCCGAAATCAGATTTCGTAATTACTATACACAGCCAAATTACGTTCTCTATGCAGATTCTCTCTACCTGACACTTCGCAATCTAACCAATATGCAAAATCTTTCATCACCGACATATGCTTCGATGGATCTTATCGGGAAAGTAATGGGAAGTGGTAATCTCTCTGTAAATCTTCTTTTCAATCCCATTCAGACTCCTCCCAATTTTTTTGTCGCTTTAAAAATGTTACATTTAGATGTTAATTCTCTGGACACTTTCAGCAAAGCTTATGGAGGATTTGATTTTGAAAAAGGGACTATGGATTTGACTTCAGAAATAACTATGAAAAACAGTAAAATCAATGGTTATGTCAAACCGATCTTTAGAAACTTACAGGTTTTTTCATGGAAAAAAGATGCAAAGGAAGATGCTCTTAAATCATTCTGGGAAGGAATTGTCGGCTCAACTTCTGAGGTATTTGAAAATCAACCTCGAGATCAATTAGCCACCCGTATACCTATCTCAGGAACAATTTCTGATCCAAAGGTCGATATCCTTACCTCTGTTATAAATGTTCTGCGAGGTGCTTTCGTAAAGGCTTTTATGCCAACACTCGAAGGAAATGTGAAACCACCCAATAAGAAGTAATGTGTCGGCCTGCAAAAGGTCGACACTTCTCCCTATGCCGCTTTCTTTTTTTCCTGATCTTCACCACGATCTATATGCAATTCTTCTTTCTTAACTTCTCCGCTCACCTTCTCATGTTCGATATGAGCTTTTTTGCTGATTGTCACTTCTTCTTTCACCACCGGTTTCTTTACAACTTTTGCTTCTTCTTCCATAATAGGAATTTTTATTTCTTCTTCTTTAAAAGCAGCAGTTTCTTTAGGAACTGATTCCTCACCTGTTACAGGCCTTCTCTCTATTATAACATCCTCTTTGGAAATCGGTACCGTGAAATTTTTCATTTCCGTATGCACAACTTTTCTAACCCTTACTTCACCTTTTTGACGGACAACCTTTTCAGCTTCAAGGCGTTCTTCTTTGAGAGGAATATTGATATTTTCCCCTTTGTTCAATTTATCGTATTCAGACCAGCCTGCATATTTTTCATCTTTCCATGCATTGACATCACTACGATTCTGATTGAGAATCACTTTGTTATCAGCAATCTCAGTAATGTCATCATATCTGAATGAATAATCCCTAGGGAAAAAGAAACCCTTTTCGATTATCACACTGTCATCATTCAGTTCGACAACCGAACCAAGTTTTTCTCCATCGACAGTAAATGCATCCATGCCTTCTTTAAGACCAGGATGAGTTGCTACATAATCCTTATAGTTAAGCATAACACACTCCTATTTTACAGTACATAATCCGGAGCTATCATCTCTGCCATTAATGATTTCGTATTAAAACGAAAATTTGTATAAATTAAAATTATTTTTTGGTTATGTAAACTGAAGGCTTATGGTTTTAAACGGTTTTTATCAACTGATTTTGTAAATGTCTCAGCACATTCCCTGATTTTGTGATAATTTTCTTCTTTTATCCATTCCGGATTAAACAACCGGTTTCCCAGTCCTATTCCATTGACACCAGCTCTGAAATAATCATCAACTTTATCTACTGTAACTCCTCCAAACGCGACCAATGGAATTTTGTCAAAAGGTCCCCTGAGTTCGCGGATATATTCATGTCCGCCAATGCAGCCCACGGGAAAAACTTTTACAAGTGTAGCCCCGTATTTCCAGGCATCACATACTTCTGTCGGAGTAAATGCCCCCGCTATAATTGATAAATCAGCGGTTTTGCAGTAATCAATGATCTCCCGTTGAGTATTTGGTGTAACAATAAATTGCGCTCCAGCATCCTGAGATTTCTCGCACTGTTCTTTTGTTAAAACTGTCCCGGCGCCAATGCAGCATTTCCCCTTAAAATAGACGGATGCAAGATTTATAAGTGATAGAGCGTCCGGAGTATTCATCGTAATTTCAATACAGGTTATTCCTCCTTTAATAGCCGCCTCCATAGTATCAGTACAGTTCTTGCGCTCTATTCCTCTGAGTACGCCTATTATCGGATTTTTCGCGAATGCTTCCTTAAAATTCATAGTCTGCCTCTATTTAAGTTGATTTTTCCTTTTGCGAATTGAGGATATATATTCATGATTATCAGAAGTGAAGAAAAACATAGTGCTATCCAGGGCATCAGCGCACATAAAATAATTGAAATAGCATAGGAGGCCACAGTACTGTTTGTTTTTCCCGGTTTCCCCATTTCATAAAATCCTTTTCCAATCACCAAACAGAGAGCTGTCATTGAAAGCAACTGACTTATAAAAGCGACCCCTTCGAATTGATTACTATATGCAATTTGCCTTATCAGATAAATAATAAGATATGGGATGAATGTTACAATAGTGATATATACACCGGCAGATTCAAAATTCTTCTTTGAAAAATAGTAGTAGGGACATTCATATGCTTTGACAATTGAATTGACAATCGTTTCGCGATGTTCACCAAGCAGAAGAACTGGTGCAGCCATAAGTACTATACGAACAAGTAGTTCCGTAGACCATGGTAACAGGGATGCAGCCGTGATACAGATTGCAATTGCAGCTATATGTAGAAAAAGAGTACCCCATTTATCCTTTCTCAGTATATATAAAGTCATTCTAATGATTACTATTTTATAGGATTTGTCGGCAAAAAAAGCAAACAAACGTGAAAATGACAGTAGAAATGTATAGGACCCTTTTTTGGATAACTTACCGGAAGTTTTTTTTAACTTTGTCAAATATTCTTTTTTTGATACTGGTATAGTGTTTACGATTCGCGATGAATAATAATAAAGCACTCCAAAGAACAAAAAAAGTGGTATTTCAGGTAACGCCAAAGATATTATTGACAATTGTTTATCGAAAACAAATATTAAAACATATCTCATCAGTAAAAATACGCATATAAAAACAAGACATTCAAGCAGCTTTCTTTTAACATACCAGTGCGAGATTATTTGACGCTGTTTATAGGTCATGCCAGTCAGGAAAGCCCAATCATTTGTTCTTGGATATCGCAGAAGCATAAATGGTTTTCGAAGAATAATGGTCATAAAGAAAAATATACCGACTAATGCAAAATAATCACCCGGAATAGTTGGTACTGGAAAAGATGGAAGTGGAATCAAAGCAGGTAATTCAAATAAAAGAAAAATAACAATTGAGAAAAATATTGCTGTACTGGCAATGTTTAAAAAAGAAACAGGTTTTCCCAAAAAAACTTTTTGAATAAACACTGATGGGGTAAATTGCTGATCAGCCATTTGCCTGACCCTCATTTGAATACATTTCACAGTAGATTTCTTCGAGAGAATTTTTATCCTGCCATTCAGCACGAAGTTCAGTGACAGAACCGGAGTAGATGATTGCGCCTTTTCTCAGCATTATCACATTATCACTGATTTTGTCAATAATATCCAGTATATGGGTGGAAATCAGTATCCCCACCCCGTTTTCCTTTTTTTTCAAAAGCACCTGTTTCAATCCGTAAATTGATAAAGGATCAAGACCATTGTTTGGTTCATCTAAAATGACATATTGAACTGGGCCTATAAGTGCAATCATCAATGATAGTTTTCTGCGCATTCCTTGAGAATATTCGCTGCAGGTCTTTCTTTGGAGCCAGTCTTCAACACGCAATGCCGATGAAAGATAATCAAGATCAGCAGTAAATTGAGCATCGTTAATATTACGGATTTCTTTAATTATGTAAAGAATTTCATATCCGGTCAGAGATTCATCGAGAATAACATCTTCCGGAGCATAGCCGATTTTGTACGTTCCAGGAACACTCCCCGTAAAATCGTCAATGCGAGTTTCATCTATTTTATAGCTGCCAGTGTAATTCGTTAACTGACGAAGAAGAATCTTTATCATTGTCGATTTTCCGCTGCCATTAGCACCAACAAGTCCCGTAATCAGGCCGCTATCAAAGGACAAATTGATATTGTGCAATGCGTCAGCAGCAGAACCAGAATAGGAATATCCGATATCACATAATTGAAATTTCATCAGATCCTCAAGAGAAAGTTTTCTGAAATTGATGGAGATAGGTCTGTATTTTTGTAACACAAAATTTATCTCGTCCCCTAAGTCCCCCGCCCCTAATCCCCCGCTGGGGGACTTCTGAGGATGGTAATTTTTAATAGTATAGAATTCTTACAAGTCCCCCTGCGGGGAATTTAGGGGGCGCATGTTAAATAACTAATTAAAGCTAAAAAGAATTACAGTCTTCAAATCCGCACTCAAAAGAATAGCATTTAATTACGAAGTATAATTACGAATAAAGTATTCACAAATTTTCCCCTTGGAAATTTATTCCAATGAGTCCATTGTTTCCTTTTAAAATAGTATTTATTTTGGATTTTTAATCGTAAATTTTGAAACAGGATCAATATGCGCTTCATTTTTATCCCCTTAACAGTTCTTCTTATGATTATAAAAACCAGCTCACTCTATGGAGAAGTCGGAGAATCAGCTGTAATTACTCTTGTCTTCCCCTTTGGAGCTCGAAGTACAGGGATGGGTGAAGTAGGAACCGCTTTAGCAGATGATGAATCAGTACTCTATTATAATCCTGCTGGACTTGCGATCAAAAATTCATCATGGAAATATGGATCCGCCTCATATTTTTTGTGAACCTTTGCTTCCGTATTTTAGAATCCCGGACTTATGGCACAGTGCTTTGTCTATGAATTATCAACCGACAATTGGGAATCTCGGTGGATTCGGTCTGTTTATCAATTATATCAATATGGGAGAAAATATCACATTAGATGCTCTTGGGCGTGAATTGCCTCCTACAAGGGGCTTTGAACAAGTGATAGCTCTCGGATGGGGGTTTAATTTCAGTGAATATGGTGATACAAGTGATAATTTCGGTATCACTTTCAAGTATATAAATTCCTATTTGGCTCCAGCATTGGATAATGGAACAGGACAGACATTTGCAATTGATCTCGGTTATTTACACACATTCAGATCAGGCCTTCGGTTCGGATTTACATTAATGAATATGGGCCCAAATATTTGTTATGTTAATTATAATAAACCAGATCCGATTCCTTTTACCGTTAATTTTGCTTTGGGTTATAAAAAGCGATTATTCTTCGGCAAAGATGCAAATATTTCAGTTGCGGCAGAAACCAGATGCGAGCGTGAAATTGTAAAAAATCGTTCAAATGGCAAACCTGATCCCTTTATTAAAGCAATATATACCGATGTTGAAGATAAAACCTTTAAAGAAAATATAAATGAATTTACTCTACATTCCGGATTTGAATTAGGAATTATGAATACCGGCTTTTTACGACACGTTTTTTTAATTGACTATCAAGGGTGTCGATATGAAGAGACTTTTGGGTTTGGATTGAGATCCTTCAATCATCTTAACTTTGATTACTCTTTTATTTATTCACCCGAGAGCTATTTGGATTGGTTATTCAATACCGAAGGATCATCCGGAGTCCGAAATGGACAACAGAGAATTTCATTTACATAGTCTTCTGCAATCAGAAAGTGGAATGAAAACGATTCCAAATGGTGGAGAAGTAAATAACTTCTTCCCCACCATTAGTTTACAGAATTATTTGAAGAATTTTTTCAGAGCCTTTTTAGCATCACTCTTCAACTGTTCTTGTTGGGCTTCAAGAGTCGCTTTCTCCTCGGCAAGCTTTTGTTTTGCTTCCTGTTCAATTTTTGCTTTTTCCTCCTGAGCTTTTTTCTCCAGGTCCTCTTTTTTCTCTGATATCATATTCTGTATCTGCTCAGTGGCCTGTTTCTTAGGTGAAGGCTTGGAAGCTGTTTCACTTTTATTTTCTCCCTCTCCAAAACCTCTGAAAGAAGCATGTGGATCAGATATTGTACCACCAAGGTTCATCTTGAGAGTCACCCGTCCTTCTTTATCTGAAGGAACTCCAGTGTTATCGATTAGTGATGATGCTGCATTAGCAAACTTTGTATTTTTTAAGAGGCTCTTCGCAAGATTTTTTCCGCTATTTTGCACTGACAAAATCGTCCCCGAAATTTCTTTTGTTAGCTTATTAGCAACGTCCATCTTCAAATTGCCGCTGAAGCTGGTTGTCCCTTTTATATCCCAGTCGCCCAATGATGAAAGAATATGGAACGAATTAAACTGTACCTGTTCATTTTCAATATGCATAATCGCCTTCAGATCGCGGAATTGGAGATCACCGATTTTTACGAATTTTTCCACTTTCCCGGCAATATTATCAAGAATCTTTGAATTGACGATCTTTCCTTCCCCTACTGAAGCAGTGACATCTCCAGTAAGAGATTTTGTAATCTCGGCCTGTGTTCCACCATGCCCTGAAATAGAACTGTTAAGGGAAACTTTACCAAAGAGGCTATTCTGAATGTTTACTACTTCACGATTGAGAGCATTTGTCGGCTGAATAAATCCACCAAATCTTCCCATAAGATCATTGATCTGCACATCTTTCACAGTAAGTTTATTATTGAAACTGATATTGGATGTATTATGAAGATCAGCATGGATTTGCTCGTCAATTGTGCCATTCGCAAATCCGCTTTTTATACTGATATCAGCGATATCCTGAATGACATTGACACGCATATTCATATTGTCCATTTCAACCTTCTGATAGATTATCTTTTGTGCACTAATAGTCCCTTTCATGTCAACACCGGGAAGAGGAGCGATAAGAGGTGTGTTTTCCGGTTGTTTCGGACTTGTGCTGCCATTTGAAACAGGCTCCTTTGAAGGCGGCATAAATTCGTCAACATTGAGCAGCGGTGATTTCAAGGTAAAATCAACTGTTGGACGAGGGAGTTTCTTTGTAGAATCCGCAAAAACCATTGATAAATAATTGGTAATCGCAGCGTTCATTGTCAGGGAAGATTGCCCGATTTTCACCGACAGATTCTGACCAATTGCTTTTGAAGATAGCGTAAAGCGTCCGTTAATCAATGCCGGTTTTACCAGAGGCGGCCATAATACTGATAGATCTGAAAGATCGAGTGTCCCTTTGACATCTAATTTGGTTGGATCTGCCGGATCTGCTTCACCTTTTGCATTTACATCAACGGCAGCATTTCCTGAAAGCTTAACGCCTTTTGGTAACTCAATGACATCTTTAATATCCTCAAGTTTTAATTTGGCAAGAATAGCCAGATCCACAAACGGGTGTTTGAAATTGATAAAAGATGCATGCAGTGCTATCGGATTGTCACCAAAATTCATTTTAAGGCTGTTCAGCACTACACTTGTATCAGTAAAATTACAATCAGCATTGAGATTATTGATCGCTTTGGGTAATGAAGTGTACTTCACCATTACATCTTTGAGACTCAGTTTTCCGTTTATCGGAAGCGATCCACTGTCCTTGAGCGCCCCTTTGACAGTCAACCCGATATTGGCAATTCCTGATCCTGTTAACTTTTTAATATCAGGAAAAATTTCCGCAGGAATTTCAGACAAAATATCATTGATCTGTATAGGATCGGTGTTCATTGTGAGGTCCAGTTCAGGGGTGTCATTAAAATTGGTAACTGAACCAGTCAAATTGAAAAACAGCTTTTGAAGTGACAAACGTAATTGACTTATTTCGGCCTTTCCACTTATAAGGTCAATCTTAACATCATGATTTAGTGTTAATTTCAAATTGCTGAGTGGTTTTTCTATTTCCTTTGTCTTAACAGAAATTTGATTCAGGACAAGATTTCCTGTAGTCTTGATATTTTTAAGCTCTTTATCTAAGTGAAGACTTATTTTCTGGTTAACATCACCAATGATAAACTCCTGCTTTCCCTTATTATCCTTATAGATAATACTGCCTTTTTCGATGGAAAATGTTTTTAGAGAAATTGGTACAGGCAATACAGGCATTGAAGTTTTTTTCTTTTTTGTAGTATCTTTTGCCATTATCGGCATATCATCAAAGTTAAACGCTCCAGAGGAATCAGTTTCAACCAGGATTTTAGGCTTGTGAAGAATGACTTTACTTATTTCAGGATAACCCTTAAATATTGATGCAAAGCTAATCTGAACAAGAAATTTATCAAGTGACACAAATGGTTCTTCTGAGAAGCTACTTCTACTTGAGTTGGAAATTTCCACTCCAGAGAGAGAGACCCCAAGCACAGGAAAAATCGTTATGCCCGCTTTTTCAACAGTAACTTTTCGAGATAAAGCTTTTTCTACCTCAGGGATTATCATTGCTTTGATTTTCGCAGGTGGAAACATAATCCAGATTGTGCTTATCGCACCAATCACAAGAACAGCTGCACAAACCGCAACTATTCCAATTACTTTTTTGGCAGAAAGTTTCATAACCATCTCCGTTCAGATAAACGTTGGAAGTAGAAAATGATCTAAAAAATACTTTTGTATATACGAATCGTCAAAAAACTAACTTAAAAGTGATACTACGTTTAAAAAATAATATTGTTTGTTATCTATTTGCGGCAATGGATTTTTATTAGTCTTAGTAGAAATTGTAAGGAGCGGAATTGAGATTTTTTGAAGTGTTACATAAATTTTAGTGTAAAAAAGTGATTGTCTCTTGCTAAATCATTATAAGCTCCCTCCAGCTATTTAGTATCTGGAGAGAGCACCAACATAGGCCCTCTTAATACGCTTTGAATGTGGATGTGTAAACCGAAACCGGGGTAGTCAACCGGATAAGATACATTCCACCCGCAGTTTTATTTATCCATGATAATTGATAGGAACCTGCGCTTTGGTATCCTTTTTTTAGTATACTTATGAATTTCCCTTGTAATGTAAATACTTCAAGAGTGACATTTGCTGGCTTGTCAAGGTTATATTTAATCAATGCACTCTTACCAGTGCGATTTACAGAGAGCTGTGTTCCATTTCTGGTGTGTTGATTATTTCTTTTTACGGCTGCAGTTCCGGTTGAGTCATATAAATAAATGCCTTTATCTGTGCTTATCCATAACTGACCATAACGATCTTCTTTAATATCACGAATCGGCTTATTTATATCGACAATTTTCCATTGAGAGTTTTCATAGTAAGACAAAAGTGGGGAATAAGTAACGGCTGAGCCATACCATATCCTGCCTTGTTTATCTTCACATAGTATACCATTTGAAGCAGAATCAAGGGGTGCTCCTAAATTAATCCACTTTTCTCCATCAAATTTGAAAATCCAATATGGTGAATAGAAAACTTGGCTTTTTTGGATAGATGCTATAATGCTTCCTTCAGAAGTAGAAATTATACTGGTTACGAGATTTGCAGGCAGAGTTGAATTAATGGAATCATAATATGACCACTGGAAAATATCCTTACTTCTGCCTATGCCCTGCTTTTGGGTTCCACTCCATATAAGATCATTGTTATCTATAATATATTCAATAGAATTCATTGGAGAATTGGAGTTGGACGAGTTAAAAAACTCCCAATTTTTATTATTCTTTCTGATAATCATTTCCTGATTAGCGGCATAAACAATTACTAATAACCTTCCTGATGCATCTTCTGTGATTTGTTTAACTTCTGATACACCAAGAAGTTGTTTTTTCCATATTGAATTCTCGAACTTGTATAAATCATTTCCGCCTGCCCATAATGTACCTTCCCGGTCCACAAAAAAGCAATGTATCCAAGTGTCAACAAACCATGGGAAAGTTTGAAACTTACCTGATTTATATTGAATTAATTCAGATCTTAGTTCATTCATAATATAAACCGATGAATCACGGGCAGGAAAAAGTATATTAGCTCCAAAAGCATCCGCAAGATCCACGGAAGTATTCACCGGTATCCATTCCCAGATCAAATTTTCCGGATCTCCTGCATAATGATAGAATCCATTTACAAATCGCACATATACATGTTTTTTACATGCCATAATTGACGTGTAATAGGGCCCTCTTGCATAAAGTTCAGGCCAGTTTTTCCATCCATACTGTTGTGCATTTGTGCTATTTATAATAGTATCTGACTTGGACATTTGCAGCTTGTAAGTACCTTTTTCTGGCTGAAAATATGACCAGATATTTCCATTACTATCTTTTTGTGCGCTATTATTCTGCTCCCAGACAAGAGAAACCGCTTTCAATTCATTGTCCACAAACCTGTAATTTGAATTTGTACCAGAAAATTGAACCGTTCCATCAACAATTCTCTCAGTGCTCCATAGATTTAGTGATTTATCTTCAATAAGTACGGTCCATTTGTCATTGTTGTATTTACCAATATGATGATTAGTAATAACATAAACATTGTCAGAATCATCAACTGATAAACCCCGAAGTGTATCTGTTAATCCGATCGAATCACGAAAAAAAGAACTTCCTTTTTCTCCCTTTACAATGCAAAACACACTATCATCAGAAACAGCCCAGATCTTGCCAGAAGTGGTCGGTTCAATTTTCCTGTAATTTTTTCCCTTATAGACCTTCCATTGTGATCCGTCATAACAGAAAAGATCACCGTTTTCAATAAAAGCGACATTCGTAGAATCAGCAGCTATAATTTCTGTTAAATACTGAAGCGGTCTGCCAAATTCTTTTGAGGTAAATATCATTCCCTTTTTTGTTACTGTATTAATTTTACCCACATAATTATCCGGTCCACTTTGATATAACCCAGAATACCATATATCATCGTTGATACAGGAATTTTTGGTAATATGAAGATTAAGTGGTGTTTTAACCGGTGATAATCCGGCCCAGCTGCTGAAAGCAATCGTGAAAATGAGACTACAAACCCATACTGCACGTCGTATATGCATTTTACCCTCCTTTAAATATTTGCACTACTCACATTTTTGATACAAAGCCCAATTTGAATCATATTGGGTTAGCCACGATTTGACATCTTCAGAAACAGAACATAACCGGTTATTTTGAATCGAGAATTCTTTTAATTTCATAGTAGTTATTGACTGAGGTAGACTATTTAAATCATTATTATCCAAATACAAATTTTGAAGCCTGATCATTGAATTTATTACCGTCGGAATCTTCTGCAGGATATTATTTTGTAAATTCAATGTAACAAGTGGTAATCTTGTCAGTTCCCTATTGACCTCACAAATTCTATTATTTTCCAGGGAAAGTACCTGCAACGAATCGCAATACCCGATTTCATAAGGTAAAGTCACCAAATCGTTGCTATCTGCATACATTTCCAGTAAGGAATTCAAGTATCCAATTTCATTTGGAATCATCATAATATCATTATTACTAATATCGAGGTGTTTCAGTGCTGAAAGGCTGCCGATATCTTTTGTTAGTTTTTTCAGTTTTTTCCCTTGCAAATGCAATCTATTTATTCTCGAAGTCTGCGGGTCAAGAGTTATTACAGACTTGACTGACAGATTTTCCAGACCATTTTGGTCAAGAATTGTCCTTACCGCTAAAGAATCACACTCAAAACTGTTACACCCATTGAAAAATTGCATCATAATAAAATTGAGAGTCCCTACATCGGTGGCACTATCACTTGTAACTTTTATATTGTGTAGTTCAAGAATTAAATTACTGCCTTTACAGGGAATCAGACGCAAGTTATAAATACCCGCTGGAATACCGGTAAAACTGAAATCCTGCGTGACAAGTGATTTTTCCATATATTCCACACCGTAAATAGCGATAAGTGGCCTTGCCGTATCATCTGTTATGGGCAGGTTTATACGTCCTTGTATTGCACCTGTGCGGATCAGTGTAGCTGTTGGAAGTACTATAGGAAATGTATCATCCTCAGAAACTGTTAATGGTAGTAATTTGCCATATTTACCATTTTTATTAACTTCAATTCTATATGAATCGATTCCTACTGAATTAAAACAGAAATATCCTTTTTCGTTTGTAATTGTATCATAAATAAATGAATTTGAATTGGAATCAAGTGCCAGATACTGCCAGGAACGAATTCTGACAATTGCACCTGGAACCGGTTTTCCATTCTCATAAACGACCGATCCTTTCACCGCGCATCGCGCTTCAACTTCCGATCCCGTTCCTGATACAGGAGTGCTGCATCTAATGACAAGTAATGCAATGAGAGCTAATGCTGTTAAGAATTGAATTTTCATTATTTATTCTTGCTCCCAGCATTATTTTTTTTTGACAGTGGAAAGAGTTGAAAACCTAATTGATAGATGCGTTCTGCCGAATCCTGCGCAGCAATCTGCATCACCTTTCTTCTGAATTCACGCAGCTCATTTTGAATCTGTTTGAATCCTGTTTCCGAAATGCCAAGAGTAAGGCAAGAAAAATTCCTCTCAGCTCGTGGGAATCGATCGAGTGCCTGTTCTGAGAGCCGTAAAGAATTAATAATGTAATTACTCAGTAAAAATCCATGTGCATCATAACCGCTTGTAACTAATGCATCAGCAGGACGAAGATAACCGTCCTCATCTGTAATCACCAGATTCAGTTCCTTTAAAAGTGCAATTGATTCCTCCACTTCATGTGAAGTTATTGAAGGAATTAAGATTTCAGCAATTTGTTTGAATTCATTTTTAAACCGGAAGAATTCCAGCAGAGCCCTGATTACCGAGTGATACCATTTTTCGTAATATTTAAACTGGCTGGAATTAATAGTATAAATAGTCGATTCTTTAAAAGAACTTAATTTCTCGAAATATCTTAACTTTTCATCATGTGTTTTTGCATCAGCAAATAAAATCATATTCTGGAAATATTCAGCTTCCCTTTTCTTTAACTTCATATAAGATCCAAATTTCAACGCCATAGAAAGCGACATTCCAATTTTACCATTAATAATCATTGATAAATATGCTGGGGAATTATAGCCAACCTGACGAGCAATCATTCGATAAGAAACCGATGCATTGCTCTTCTTCTTATCCTGATACCAGTCATAGAGAAATTTTCTATAATCACTGTATTGAAAAATTTCGATCATAATTGTCTCCTGCATTTAATTTACGACAACTCAATGCAGGAATCAATCTTCCGGTGGTAAAAGTGTTCATTGTGATGAACAGGATTATTAATTCCCAATAATGTACATCCACTTTGTAGAATCAAGGAAATTTTTCAGATGGACGGAAAAGCTAAATTGGAAACATATACTTACCATCATTAACAACGAGTGTTAAAAATCTGTTCTGTTTCGTTTTCTAGTGGAGAACGATATTTTCTCCTACTATCAAAAAGTTCTGTTTTGTCTAAACTCATAGTAGTAAATTATTATTGTAGTGTTATTAATTAAGTTCCAAAAAGAATGGGTTTTTCATTAATTAATCTCTGTTAAAAATTAACATGCGCGCACCCTAAATCCCCGCAGGGGGACTTCTGAGGATGCTAATTCTTAAAAATATAGAGTCCTTACTTCTCCCTGCTGGGCGACGCATCGAAGTACCCGAAGGGGTGGATTTAGGGGGTAATAAATTTCAATTTTGAACAGATACTAATATTTACGTAAGAAGAGTTTATAAAATGTGGTAAATACCAATATATTCACCACAGATCCATACTCATCCTTTACACATTAAACGAAAGGACAACGCATATGTCTAAACATTTGCGAGCAGTAGTAATCGGTCTGGTTTTAGGGACGTTTGGGCTTTTTTCCTGTAGTGATAGGAGCTTGACAGCATCTGCTTCCGATGACACAATGGGCGGATTCGGTAAAGCTGTTGTGCAATTGCCCGATTTATCATCCAGTGCCCTGAGTAAATTACCTGTGGGAGTTGACACTAACGCACTAACCCTCCTGATTGTTGCTTCTGATATGGACACAATGAAATATTCATGGCCTGTGACAAGCTTAAAAGGTCAAAAGGTCGAGATTGATGGTATTTCCTCCGGTGCAAACCGGTACTTTGAAGGGTTTTTAACCAATAAATCAGGCGTTTTAACTCATAGCGGAAAAGTTTCGGTCAGAATTATCGCAGGTCAGGATGTCCCGGTTAATCTGAAATTATCAGGGGTCGGCGGTGCTGATGTCTGTATTGAAATTGAAGGATATCCTTCTGCATGTAATTCAGATGATTCTTTGATAATCAATTCCTGCCTGAGTGGTTCTACTATATCTGCGGGTTCAGTTACTGGTAACATTCAATTGTATGTATATGGTGGAAGAACATCTGGTCAGCTTATTCTTACCAGTTCTAAAGGTAAAGACCTTTATCTGTTTAACAGGCCTTTTCAGATAATTGATTCTGCTAACCAGAAATTCTGCCGAGGCATAGTACTCAATACGACAACAAGAACAAGTCAATTTCTGCAAATAATGTATTACAATGCTAATAATTTTTACATTTATATGTTCACAGATTCTACTTCAAGTAGTCCTACTTTTGCCAAATTAGCTAGAGCGGAATGTTCGCCTGTAGATACGTTGAAAATCAATACCTGCCTGAGAGGCTCTACTCCTGAAGTCGATTCACTAAAAGGTAACCTTCAATTATATATATATGGGGACAAGCCATCCGGTCAACTTACTATAGTTGGTTCAACAATTAAAAATCAGTATATTTTCAACAGACCGGTAAAGATAATCGATTCTGCCAACCAGAAGATCTGTCAAACTATCGTGCTCGATGTTGCAACGAGAAAAAGTCATTTTCTATTGATGGTTATCAATAATTACTCAGAAATTATCTATGGATTTCTTACCGCTGATTCCACTACGCTTAGCTCTGGTATCGCGAAATTCCACAGTGTAAAATGCCAAGAAGATACTATTTTAAAGTTAAATATCAATTCCTGCCTGAGTGGTTACACTCCAACCGACTCTCTGACTGGCAATATTCAATTGAATGTAAATGGGGATAAGACATCCGGTCAATTTTCTCTTGTTAGTTCAACCGAGAAAAATGCTTATCTATTTATCAAACCACTTCAGATAGCCGATTCAGTTGGCCAGAAGTACTGTCAAACAATAGTGAGAGATATCATAACAGGAAAATATCATGGTTTGAAGATGACAATCAACAAAAGCTCTGAAATTACTTATGGATACCTCAGTGCAGATTCGAATGTGCATGGCAATGCAATTGCAAAATTTATCAGTGTAAAATGTTCTGATACAATTTCAGATACTGCATCTGTTAACATCCAATTCAGAGGCAGCTATTCGTATCCTGATAGCGGATTATTTTCAGCATCGATGAATGTATTTATCGAAAATAAGAAAGCGATTGGGCAATTTTACTTCCAAAATTTCCCTGCAATAAAACCAAATCCAATGAAAGTTTCTGGTCCCGCAGATATAAATGCTGGGTATATGGAACTTACAGCATTAACTGCCCCATTTTACAGGATAGCGGTTAAAATGCGTAGCGGAATGTATGATGCAATCATTTACGATGAAAAAGGGTTTGTAATTGGTAGTATGAAAAATTACGGTTCGTACTAATAAAATTATTCAACAGGAGCACTAACGTGTTCCTGTTATCTCACTCTCACTGTTACTCTCACTCCCAAGTCCCATCACTAATACGGGGTCAAGGTAAGCATACGATAAAGTACTCTAATTTTTAACTTACAATTCAATATTCCATGGAAGATACTTGTCGACTGAGGATAGATTTTCATTTGGCAGCATTTCAAGCAATGCTTTAATGTATTCCCGTTATTCTTTTCCGTGAAGCTTTTCGGTTGCAATAATCGAATATTACAGCACCTCTCAGAGCAGCGGCTTCGGAGCCTTTTGCGTATATGACAAGGTTCAGTGCACTGATAAATCGGCGTTGATGGTGATATACCTATCTTAGGACATCACCTGTTGCTGTTATGGTGGTTATAAATTGATGAAGCGATATGGGTATTTTCTATACCACGCCATTTTATTCGGATAGTGAAACATATACTTACCATTATTAACAAAGAGTGTTAAAAATCTGTTCTGTTTCGGTTTCTAATTAAGAACGATATTTTCTCCTGTTACCAAAAAATTCTGTTTTGTCTAAACTTATAGTAGTAAATTATTACTAGTGTTATTCATTAAATTTTAAGAAACCTGGATTCTTTTTGTTAGTTGATGTCTTCACCAGTTTAGGATATTTCGCGTTACATAGCCCAGATAGCATTGGAATTGTATTTTGACTGATTCTGCTGAATATAAACAAGAGAAAATTTGATATGGAGAGATAAATGAGTTTATCATATGCGGTAAATTCTAAAAATATTCGCCACAAAACATTACTCTATCCTTTACACATTAAACGAAAGGACAACGTATATGTCTAAACATTTGCGAGCAATAGTACTCGGTCTGGTTTTGGGAACGTTTGGGCTTTTTTCCTGTAGTGATAGAAGCCTGACAGCATCTGCATCCGATGACACTATGGGCGGATTCGGTAAAGCAGTTGTACAGTTACCCGATTTATCATCCAGTGCCCTGAGCAAATTACCTGTAGGAGTCGATACCAATGCTCTGACTCTCCTGATAGTTGCTTCTGATATGGACACAATGAAATATTCATGGCCTGTGACAAGCTTAAGAGGTCAAAAGGTCGAGATTGACGGAATTCCCTCCGGTGCAAATCGTTATTTCGAAGGTTTTCTGACAAACAAAGCGGGTGTTTTAACTCATAGCGGAAAAGTATCGGTCAGAATCATCGCAGGTCAGAATGTCCCGGTTAATCTGAAATTATCAGGTGTCGGCGGTGCTGATGTCTGTATTGAAATTGAAGGATATCCTTCTGCATGTAATTCAGATGATTCATTGATAATCAATTCCTGCCTGAGTGGTGTTACAATACATGCTGGTTCAGTCACTGGTAATATTCAATTGTATATATATGGAGAAAAAATCTCTGGACAGCTTATTCTTACTAGTCCAAAAAGCAGAGATCTGTTTCTATTTAATAATCCACTACAGATAATAAATACTGGTAACATGAAATTATACCGGGGAGTAGTACTCAATACGACAACACAAAAAAGTCAATATCTACAAATAATGTATTACAATACAAATAATTTCAATGTCCATATAGTCACAGATTCTACTCTAACTAGTAATACTTTTGGCAAATTTGAAAGAGTGGATTGTTCGCCTGTAGATACATTGAATATCAATACATGCCTGAGAGGCTCTACTCCAGACGACTCACTTACTGGTAACATTCAATTGTCTGTATATGGCGAAAAGGCATCTGGCATACTTACTTTTATCAGTTCTACAAATAAGTATCTTTATCGTTTCACTAATTTGGTCTGGCCAATAGATTCTGTAGGCCAAAAGGTATGTCAGACTATAGCATTCAATACTGCAACCGGACAAAAACACTACCTTCAAATGTTGATAATTAATTCCTTAATCAAATATGGATCTATTAATGCTGATTCCACCAATAAAAGTCCGGTAATTGCAAAATTCTATAGTGTAGACTGTCAAGATACTACTTATAGGTTAAGTATCAATTCCTGCTTGACAGGTTACACTCCAACCGATTCTCTGACTGGCTATATTCATTTTGATGTATATGGTGAAAAGATAAACGGTGGATTTAATCTTGTTAGTTCAACTGAAAAAATTGTTTATCAATTCAACAAACCACTTCAGATAACCGATTCAGCAGACCAGAAATACTGTCAAACAATGGTATTATCGCAAAATGGAAAATATCACGGTTTGAAAATGATAATTAACAAGAGTTCAGAAATTACCTATGGATATCTGTGCGAAGATTCGAATGTGCATGGTAATGCAATTGCAAAATTTGTCAGTGAAAAATGTTATAATCCTATTCGGGATACAGTAGGTGTAACAGTTCATTTTACAGGTAGTTATTCTTATCCTTATAGTGGTTTTTTTACATCGATAATGTCTGTATCAATTTACGATAAGAAAGCAACAGGGTCATTTTTCTTTCAAAATTTTCCTGCGATAAGATCTTCAATTATTAAAGTTGCTGGTGTTGGTGAACTGGATAGCAGTAGTAATGGTGGGTATATGGACCTGACTGCAGTAAACCCTCCCCTGTACAAAATAGCGGTCAAAAAACAGAGCGGAATTTATAATGCAATCATTTACGATGAAAAAGGTTTTGTAATTGGCAATATGACAAACGGTTTGTACTAAGTAAATTCAACAGGAGCACTGATGGTGTTCCTGTTCTTTTTGAATTCATTTCACTGCCATTTTAAAACACCTACAAACAATCATTACTGTATATATGTGATCTTTTTTAGCCTTTATAATCTGCCACACTGCGTTTTTTGAATGTTTTTTAACAGTTTATGAAGAATGATAAAAAAAGATTAGATTTAATTTGCATCGTAATAAACAGAGAACTATATTTAAGCATCTTAATTGAGAAACATCAATGAGATGGAGTTTTGGAATACTTATTGATAGTTAATACGTTAAGAAAGTTCAATTGACATATCGCGGGGTGGAGCAGTCCGGTAGCTCGTTGGGCTCATAACCCAAAGGTCGTTGGTTCAAATCCAGCCCCCGCTACCAATAAATAAAAAAGGCTCAGGTGTCATCACCTGGGCTTTTTTTATTTATAAACAGTGTGATGGAGTCGAGGAAAAGCCATGAGAGTTCACACTCCGCATCACGCTTCGTGCCTTTCGGGTTCCGATAAGAATCTGAATAGACTCCGTACTTCCCTGTGTTTTTGGGGAGAATAAAACAATAATCCCTTTGAAAAAATGCAACTTAGTTAAAATCGTTTACCTAATTTTAGATAAAAAACTTCGCATTAAATCCCGATCAAAATTATCTGTTGATGATTTTTTTTAATTACTCACGAGTTTTATTAAAAATGGAAGCCAACCTTTTAGCGGCATCAAGATTTTCAGCGTGTTTCAAAGCCCAACATTCCCATCTATAAAACGATTCTTTTTGTGCTGGTGTTAATTCTTCAATGTTAATATAAGCTCTAACGCTATTGACATATTCTTTAATTTGATTACTCTTCATGCATGAGGCAGCTTCCTGCTCAAGTGCTGATAGTCTCCGTTCCTCTTCTATTCTTTGCAGTTTTGCACGCTCTTTCTGAGCAGCTTCTTCCTGCCATTTGCGAGAATCTTCTTCGAGACGTTTATGGTGCCTCTTAATTGCAGCAGCTGCGATCAGAATGCCTCTGAGAATATCATTTATCTGACTTTCCAGTTTTATCTTTTTGTCGCTCCAAGTTACTTTGCTGCCATCAGCATAATCCGTGATTTTGAAAGATAGTTCACCCGATGGAACATAATCATATTTGTGCCAGGAAGAGAAAATTGATTCTTTTGCTCTTTTTTCTCTTCCTGAGTCGGTACATGTTCCAACTGTTTGAATCGCTCATCTATATAAAAATGGATTGGAGTCCCATGAACCGTAACGAAAGTTTGCCGTTTATGTTTCCCATTCTCTACCTTAAATTGCAACAACTCTAAACCTTTAATGACAGTGTCCAATATTATTAATGCCCTATCAACCAGACCTTTTGAAACACGTAAATGCAACACTGACTCATTACATACTGCTTCCCCATACCCACCCGTGTGTGAATTCTTATAGCAGTTCTTAGCCTCTGTTATCAAAGGGTGTGGCTTAAGGAGTTTTTCTAGAACAGCTAAATTTTTTACTGGTTTTAATTGCTGTTCCAGTTGTTCATCAGTCATAGGAGGAAGGATCTTCTCGGTGGGCTCAATTTTATAGGTTTGGACATGCTTTTTGGGATCGAATTCCATCAGTTCAGGTTTCGGTACATCATATCCAGCACGAATTTGAGCCCAGTAGCCTGATAGTGGTGTGGGGACACCCATTCTAATGCATATTTGTCTTAATCCAACATCGGAAATTCCATAATTCTTGGATAATTTCGTCATTGGTTCTGACCATACCTGTTCATATAGTTCTTGTCTATTTACTTCTGTCATATGAACTCCAATTTAGTGGTTTCTTATATACTTTTGTGCATTGTGGAATATAAATATCAATTAATCCAGGGATTAAGCACATTCAGTGTTTGACTCGTAAGTTATCCAAATATATACTATTAAGAATTATTAATTGACTAATCCTTGAAATTAGCTGTTTTTACTTCTGTATAGTATTGGTTCCGATAACTTTTTATAGTTTTTCCGATTGGGTGTAAAATGAAATCACTCGATAAAGTCTATAAACTTCATTACATCCTAAAGTATGCACGTTCTTATTTACCAGCAAAAGAATTAATAGAAAAGCTTGATTGCTCGGACTCTACATTAGAAAAAACAATTCGAGAATTAAAGGAGATGTATGGTGCTCCGATTATTTATGACCGGCGGTATGGTGGTTATAAATATGAGTGTACAGATGGTGAGAAATTTGAATTGCCAGGTATTTGGTTTTCTGGAGATGAATTAGGAGCATTATTCGCAATTCATCAATTGCTTTCGGAAATTCCTGATGGACTATTATCTGAAAAGCTTTCAAAAATAAAAGAACGAATAGAAAAGACAGCCGAGAAAGCAAGCTTATCACCTGAAAAATGGGCTCAATGTATTAGAATCATCCCGATGACATTTCGAAAACCAAACGATGTCGCATTCCGAGTAGCAGTTGAAGGAATTATTAGAAGAAAATGCATCGATATCACTTATGAAGGTGTTAATAAACCGGTATCCCAGAGGAGAATATCTCCAATACGGCTTGTTCGTTACCGGGATAACTGGTATCTTGATGCATTTTGCCATGAATGCAATGACTTAAGACAATTTGAATTGAGTCGTACCTTATCAGCAAAGATTACAACTGAGTCATCGATTAGTGTATCAAAAGACAAGTTAGATGAATACTATGCAGATTCATATGGTATTTTTACCGGCAAAGCTGATAAAAAAGCAACAATTAAATTCAAAGGTATCGCTGCAAAAATCGTTTCAAAAGAAACATGGCATAAAAATCAGAAAAGAGAATATGATCCAAAAACTGAAACTCTACTGCTCCATATACCCTACAATGATGATCGTGAACTGCTAAGAGATCTCTTACGCTGGGGAGACCTGGCAGAAATAATCGATCCTCCTGAACTTCGCCAGAAAATTATTAAAATGTTTCAATCCGCATTAAAAAATTACTGATTATTTTTCACACCCTCGTGTTTTAAAGTTCCAATTCGCGATTTTATAATTGATACCCCAAAAAAGGGCACCATTGCTTTAATAACGTGATATTACGTTTTAAAAAAAAGGAGCAGTATAGATGGCGGAAGAGGTCTTTAAAAGAGATATAGCAGATCAAACAGTACTTGAATTATGGGCAAGAGCTGGTGGTAGGTGCGAATTTAACGGATGTAATAAACTGCTCTATAAATCACCCTTAACTCAGGAACCTGTTAATATCAGCCAGAAAGCACATATTTATTCATTTTCTGCAAATGGTCCACGTGGAAGAGGTCCTTATAAGAATACAAGTAACAAGATAAATTCGACTGAAAATCTTATGTTAATGTGTCATGAGTGTCATAAACTCATTGATGATGATCACGATGGGTCCCAGTATTCAGCACCATTGTTAAGATCATGGAAAATTGAGCATGAGAAGAGAATTTTAATTGCTACAGAAATAAACCCAACAAAAAAGAGCCATGTAGTTACCTTTAGTTCACCGATTGGTCAATTTATACCTAAATGGGATAACAACGATTCGTTTTGTGCAATGTTTCCACATAGATACCCTGCCCAGGAATTTCCGATTGACATATCAATAAAAACCAATGAAGAAGAATTCAGTTCAGATTCTTACCGGATGCATATACAACATCTTGAAAAAGAATTCAATAGAAAAATCAAAGAAAGAATAGAGGATGGTTCAATAAATCATATATCCTTGTTCGCACTTGCACCGCAACCATTACTGATTTTACTTGGTAAATTGATTGGAAATATAATTCCAGTTGACGTATACCAGAGACATAGAATTCCAGAACAATCATGGATGTGGCCTGAAAACGAAGTTACATCAATCAAGTTTAATATTATCAGACCTTCTGAAATAAAAAGAAATAAAATAGTATTGCTATTTGCACTAAGTGCTGATATCAAAGAATCTGAGATAAGTACTGCATTGCAAAGTGAAAATTATGATCTATGGAAAATAACGATTGAGGAACCAAGTGTTCATTTTATGCAAAGTCGAGAAGCATTATCAGACTTTTATAAGTTGGTAGGTGGTCTCTATGATGAATTAAAAAACATCTATGGTTCAGAATCAGAAATACATCTTTTCCCTGCAATGCCAAACTCGTGTGCTATAATGGCTGGAAGAGCTTTAATGCCAAAGACAAACATGCCTGTTTTGATCTATGATAAAGTTGCCCTTGAAAATGAGAAAAAGTTTGTTTTTTTCACCAATTTACAGTAGGAATAGGAGCGTTAAGTTATGGATGACCAGAAGAGAAATGAATTACTTACCAAGATGGTAGAAATTCTGGAATTACCTGAATCTGCTTATGAGAAAGCAACAAAAAGGTATACAGATATTAGTGAGTGGCTTAACCGGAATGAATCCAGTTGCAAAGATAAGGATCCACACATTTTTCCTCAGGGATCCTTTAACCTTGGTACAGCAATAAGGCCATTGAATGATCAGGAGGAATATGATCTGGACATAGCTTGTAAGTTACGTGCTAATGTAGATAAAGCAACGTATTCACAATTTCAGTTAAAAAAACTGATAGGAGATGAATTAGAGTTATATAGATCAGTACGAAATATTCAATCACCACTCAGTGAAAAACATCGATGCTGGCGATTGGAATATAAAGATGATTTGAGCTTTCATATTGATATTGTACCCTGTATACCTGAAAATGAAGCACAACGTAACAAGCTTTATGAAGCACTTAGAAATGCGGGACAGGATGTGGTATTAGCTTCTGAGATAATGAAATTATCAGTCGCAGTTACAGATGACAGAAAAGAAAATTATAAAATTATTAGTGACGATTGGGAAATAAGCAATCCTGAAGGTTACTCAGCATGGTTTAAAAGCAGAATGAAAATTTACAAATCGATTTCTAATATTATCGAAGCACAAGTAGATAAAATTCCTTTGTACAAAAGAAAAACACCATTGCAGCGTAGCATTCAATTATTAAAGCGCCATAGGGATCAATGGGCAAAAGGTCATGAAGATTCCAAACCGATATCAATAATCATAACCACACTGGCCGCATTATCGTACGAGGGGCAAACCGATCTTTATTCCACGTTATTTGGAATTCTTTCAAACATGGGTAAATACGTTAGATCAAACAAACCCCGTGTTCCCAATCCCACAAATCCGAATGAAGATTTCGCTGATAAATGGTCTACTGCAGAAGGGAAAAAATTGCGGTTAGAAGAAAATTTCTGGAGTTGGCTGCAACAGGCACAAATCGACTTTAATTCAATCTACACGATAAACGATCCTGAAATGATAACAGAAATAGCTGATTCTAAATTAGTGGTCCGACTTAAAAGTGAAGAGATCAGGAAAATCATAGGTGTAATACCTAATGTTTTCATTAAACCCAAACTGACACAGATAAATGAATCAGAATCACCTAAACCATGGTCTGCTATATACAGATGGTAACACATAAAGATAAATTAGGGATCAATGCCTTCTTAACACAGTATCCTTTAATGTCTCTACGTCCTTCAATTAAAAACATTATTGTATTTGAAGGACATATTGATTTCTACTGTGAATGTAACAATTCAGAGCCAGTTCAGGGTCGATTTAAAATTAGAATTGAAGTTAATCCCACATTTCCAGATTCGATCCCTGATGTTTTTGAGATTGGTAATAAAATTCCAAAATCTCTTGATTATCATACCTATTCTGATGGTAAATTGTGTTTAGGATCACCTATTAGGCTTCGGGTAATTATAAAAAAGAACCCAACAATTTCTGGTTTTGTCCAGAAATGCATCATTCCACATTTGTACTCATGCTCTATAAAGCTAAAAAATGGGGGTCAATTCGTTGCAGGGGAACTAAAACATGGCAAATTAGGGTTGTATGATGATTATAAATCAATATTCAATACGGACAGTAATAAACAAATCTTAAGTACATTGACAGCATTGAGCAATAAAAAAAGAATAGCAAATAAACGTTCTTGCCCATGTGGGTGCGGCAAAAGACTTGGTGCTTGTAAGTTTCATTTGTCTATTAATGAATATAGGAATGTCGCCCCAAGATCATGGTTTAAGAAACATTATTTTGAAATGACAAATCTTTTGTAAAACTATTTCATCAATTTTTTATCGATGTAAACTTACACAGCTTTATATACAAACGGTTCCCCCGGACGCCCATAAAACGTGAGCTATTATTCTTCATCCATCTGTTCCGGTTGACTGATAGGTTACACCAAAAATGGTATCACCCAACCATTTTTTGAAGGAGGGATTATCACTGAATTGCTTAAATAACTCGGTATGGTCTGCAATTAATTCTATCATTACACGTTGAAGTGCTTTATCGTGTTCAATACGAGCATTCTGCTTGTCGGAATTTTTCATTGCATTCTGGTAAGCTGTATCTGCAGCAACTTTCGTTGGAAGTTCATCAGTAATTACTTTGCGGATTTTATCAGCATCTTTCCAGTCAATATTTCCGAATAAATCATTAAATGTCTTAAGAATATTACTAAGCTGGTCAAGTTCAGGTTCAGGCTTTCTTCCCCCGGCAGAAGCAGGTACTGCACTTAACTCAGAATCTTCATCAGCAAGGGTAATATTCATAGTTGCCTGTACTTCTGCACGATAACTTTCCATATCTATAGTCTCAAGAATACCTTTTGACAAATCATCCTCTTTAGGTGCTGGTAATTTGGGTATGAGGAAATTAAGAAAAATTGACAATTTTTCCCATTCAGCATTGTTATAAGGCAATATCGAGGCAAGAAACCCATACGTCCGTACAAAAGCCTTCGCTTTCCCTTTAAATCCAACCTGTCCATCCTCATCAAGATTTTCATTATACGAAGCAACGCATACATCCAGAATAGGATCGAGCTTGTCCCGTTCAGCGCCGTTTAAGTAAAGTTCAACTATCGAATATATTTCACCGGTGTCATAAACCTGATAACCATCTAAATCCGATTTAAGATCATGCAGTTTATTAGGGTCTGTTTCTTCACTGAGAAGAGTCGTTCTGTAATATGTTTCAAATGACTTTTGAATAACTTCTGCATCGTTGTAGAAATCCAGAACAAATGTATCATACTTTTGTGGATGAGCACGATTAAGACGGCTTAACGTTTGCACTGCCTTTATCCCCACAAGCGGTTTATCTACATACATAGTGTGCATAAGAGGCTCATCGTAGCCAGTAAGGAATTTGTCTGCAACTATGAGTATGCGATATGGGTCTTGTGCAATTCTATCTTCAATCTGGTTTCCCGGAAAACCATTCAATGTTGCTTCTGTCATTTTTTGGCCACCATATTCGTGCTCACCAGAGAACGCTACTATGGCTTTATAAGGGAGTTTTCTCAACGTAACATATGCATTTACAGCATAATAATATTCAATCGCACGCAAAATTGCACTTGTAATAATCATAGCTCGCGCCTGTCCACCAATTTTCCTTTGCCCGATCACATGTGCATGAAAATGGTCAACCATGATTTCAGCTTTTTCCCTGATAGCATGACTATTGGATTCGACATATTTACGAAGCTTTTTTTGTGCCTTTTTGGTGTCAAAGAGCGGATCACCCTCTATGGTTTTTGCTAAACGATAGAAACTCGATACAGGAGTGTAATTTTTAAGTACATCGAGAATAAATCCTTCCTGAATAGCCTGTTTCATGGTATAACTGTGAAATGGTTTATGCTTTATTTCACCATCAGCTTGTGGAAGTGGTTCGCCAAATATTTCAAGGGTCTTATCTTTTGGTGTAGCGGTAAAGGCAAAGTAGCTGGCGTTGGTAAGCATTTTACGGCTTTCCATAAGTATATTGATTTTATCTTCTGTACTCTCCTCATCATCATTTTTATATACCGAATATACCGAAAGGTCTTCTGCTGTCATTGAATAGACCGGTTCCTCTTTTTTGGCAGCTAACGCTATATTCATCTTTGATGCAGCTTTTCCCCCTGACTCGAGTGCGCCTCATCAATTATTATTGCAAATTTATTTTGTCGGTGCTCATCTCCAATTTCTTTTAGAATAAATGGGAATTTCTGCACTGTTGTGATAATGATCTGTTTACCTTCTTTAATGAATTTTCGCAAATCACCCGAATGCTCAGCATGGCCAACAACATTTCCAACTTGAGCAAATGATTTGATAGTGTCTCGTATCTGTTTATCTAAAACACGGCGATCTGTAACCACGATAATAGAATCAAATACTGTTTTTTTATCTTTTTCAAGCCCTACAAGCTGGTGTGCAAGCCAGGCAATAGAGTTTGATTTTCCGCTACCTGCGGAGTGCTGTATCAGGTATTTCTGGCCAACGTCTTTACTCTTTACATCAGCAAGGATTTTACGAACTACCGTAAGCTGATGATATCGCGGAAAAACCTGCTTGTATTTTTTTTTGCCGGTTTTCTCGTCTTTCTCTTCAATAATTTGCGCGTAATTTTCCAGAATATCGGTCAGTCTTCCTTTGGTCAGAATTTCCTTCCATAAGTAATCAGTTGCGAGGCCATTGGAGTTGGGCGGGTTACCGGCTCCATCGTTATACCCTTTATTGAACGGCAGGAACCATGATTCTTTACCTTTAAGATGGGTACACATCCGTACCTCATGGTCATCTAAGGCAAAATGAACCACACATCGGCCGAACTGAAAGAGTAGTTCTTTTGGATCACGGTCATTCTTATACTGCTGAACAGCATCCTCTACGGTCTGTTTAGTCAATTTGTTTTTCAGCTCGAAGGTGGCAACTGGCAGTCCATTGATAAAAATTCCCATATCCAGTGCCAACTGAGTTTCGTTAGTGCTATACCGAAGCTGACGGGTTACACTAAAGATATTTTGCTCAAAGAAATCTCTGGCTCTCTCGTTATTGGCAGTAGGACTTCCGTAAAAGAGTGTTACATGGAACGCTTCATGGCTGACTCCTTTGCGCAGAACTTCGATAATACCTTTTTTAGCAATTTCACCCTGAATGCGGTGAAAAAATTTAGTGCGTCTGGGGGAATCTTCCTTTAAGCCGATTTTTTCAACAATTTCTGGCTGTTTTTTTTGGATGAATGTCGAAAGTTTAGCGATATCAATCGCATACTCTCGATTGTACTCTTTTGGATCACCAGCTTCATATCCCGAATCCTGAATAAGTGATGTTACAATGAGCATTTCAAGACCATCTTCTCTGGTGTTAGTAACATTCATGGAAAATTGCTCTCCTGCAAGATATTGTGAGGTTTGCGTAAATGCGCAAAAACATAAGTATCATACAATTAAAACACTCCAGTATAGTACATAAGATGTGTCCCAGTGTGGTTCGGAAGCACTTAAGTAAATAGTGAATGGTCGCGTTAATTACTTGAGCTACCACTTTAATTGTAAAATTTATCCACTCTATTTCTTTACACAGTCACTAATCCAGCCTTTTTGGCAGAGGACCTTGTAGGCTAATTCAATCTGCCGCTGTGAAAACTGCTTTTTACGATTATTCCATTTATAAGTCTTCTCGATAACGTCGTTCATAGAAGATGCATTTTCTTTCATAGCTACCCAGTGGACTGTTGCAAGAAGCTCTAAACCAAAAGGTGATTCAAATCCTTCCACAAGTTCAGAAACCCGATCGTAATGCATTCTTGTCTGCTGATGCTGATTAAGAAATTTTGTTGCTTCCTTGTATGCACCCGGAACCAGTTTGAGTTGTTTTCCCGGATTATCACCACCATCTGCATACCCAGCCAAATAGTGCCCTTCAATAGCATTCAAAACGTGTCGCAGGTTTTCTGCGTAAGGTCCGTAAATGTATTTCTGATATGACAGCTTGAGATCTTCCCCACTTTCCTGTAAAAAGTAGAGAAGCTTATGTACCTCAAGAAGTGTAATAAAAGGATCAAGCAATCCAGCAAGATAGCGATGAACCAATTCAATTAACGCAGCTCGTCCTGCAGTCATATTAGGAACTTTTCTATTATTGACTATCTTTTCTGCATTCGGAGTACCATTGGGTTCAAACACAATGACATCTACATCCGTAAGCTCGCTTAGAGCAGCTTCAATTCGTACCCGTACTTCATTCCAGTCAAGGCCACCAAGACCACAGCCCAAAGGTGGTAGAGCAATGGACTTTATTTCACGTTCTTTAATGATTTTAACTAAATCTTTCAAACCGCTTTCGATATCTTCCATTCGGCTGGCACCACGCCAATGCCTTTTTGTCGGGAAGTTTATCAGGAATTTAGGATTTATTAGAGTTCCGGTTTCAAAGATAAACATTTTGCCGGGGACAACCTCTTCACGCTTGCAGGCGGATTCGTATGCTTTGAAATTATCCGGAAACCTTTTTTTAAACTGAAGCGCGATTCCCCGTCCCATCACCCCAACACAATTGACGGTGTTTACAATAGCTTCTGTATTTTCTGACAGGAGATTACCTGTTTTATATGTAATCATATCTTGTAGCTCCTAATAATACCAGTCAGGCATAACCTGAACAGGTGGTCGGTGCGTTGCAGATTGAAGAGTCTGGTTTACTTTATGCACTTGTTCTGTTGAGTAAACGCCAATACATTCAATCAGCTCCCAGGGGAACTGCTCCTCTATTAAAAATTCAGCCTGTTTTTTATCACGACACTCCATCCAGTATTGTGAAGTAACAGCATTCCAATCAATATTTGATAATTGTGCGAGATTATTGTAGTCGTTGAAATAAAAAGAACCGGCATTAGAGTCTGTAAACACCCAGCGCCTTGAGTATCTTTCTGCCCAGGTAACAGTGGCGTTCAGGTCAGCAACCAGGTGAACAATTTGAATTTGTCCCCCAGCGTATGTTATTTCAGGGTGGTTGCCCTGATTGAACATATAGAGCATTACCGAACGCGGACAAAAATAAAACGGCACACAATCACCTACAAAGAGATCCGGATAGGTGGTCAGCTTAATTTTAGTTAAGCGCCTCTGTTTAATTTTCGACATACCGATGGTAGTAGTGCCCTGGCGATGAACCATTACTGAATCCGACCATAGCCTGCCGTCTGAGAGAATAGAGGGCAAATTATTCAGATGCACAATGTGGTATATCTTTGGTTGAGATGGGACAGAATTGGTCATTCCTCATCACCCTGTAAGTTTTTGTAAATTGAAGTCATAACTTTGCCTTTTAATGCTTCTCATAAAGACGCATTATTTGCAGCTCATCAATAAGATCTGAAGTGAATTTAGCTAAAGGTCGTTTTTCAAAATTAATTTCATTCATATAATTACCAAAATAGAATTGGTAAAATTCTTCTTTTGTACCTGTTATCGAGCCAATCATTTGAGTAATTTTTTCAATCGATTCAGCATATTCTTTGGGATTCCTGAGTGATTTATGGTGGATTTCACGGGCAACATCTTCATGAGATTTATATACCTCTTCGATCTCAAACCGATCACTTGTTTTCTCTATCCTCGCACGCCTTGCACTGTCTAACTCCACAATTTTGAGCATCGTTTTATGAATTGTACCTGGTTTATATCTGAATCTGGCACTTTCCATGAAACCTTCTTTGTAAGGATGAAGATAATCTTCAGTTTTAGTATCTTTGTCACTTTTAAAATATGAATTGCACTGGTAACAGGAGGGGATCAGGTTGTAAAAAGAAATTCCAAAAATTGGATATTTGCTTCGTGGATAAAAATGATCTAAGGGAGGTCGTTTTTCTCCCTTTTCAACTATGGTAATATACTGACGGTTGCAATAAGGGCAGGTGTTCAAACCGATTTTTTCCACAAGATTAAATGCAGAATATGTGATGCCGTTGGGGATTTTAATTCCGGAGCGGAGGTGTTCATAATTGAATATTGCTTGAAGAAGTGGGTACATTACTTTTTCATTCTTATTTTTTACAGGAACTTCTTCATCGAAAGAGTATTCAAGATTTAAACGGTTATAAATTTCAGTAAAATCATCTGGTTTGCAAGTAATTAGAGCTCTTAGGTTACCTCCACCAGAATCAAGCATGTTGTAGGCAAATCGAATTAAATTTTTAAAGACTTTTTTGCTGTGACTTAATAGAGTTTTTTTCTTCGTTTCTATACTACTACGAAATGTACCATTTAGACCTGCATGACGATATCTTTTGTTAACAATGTTATTAAGTATGTGCATTACATGAGCACTTACACTGTCATAATGTTTATCACAAAGGTCATCTACATTCCTCCATGATGTATTGCCAATTTTAAGCATCATTACCACCGTCAAGAGCTTGTTCGATTTTTGCAGTTTCATCTTTAAGATGTTTCAATCGCATTTGAAGGTACTTTTGTTTATTAACATGTGGAATTTTTTCTTCAAGTAGTTCCTGGATCTTATGTTTCATAAACGGTTCACCAATAACAGCAATTTCTCTTTCTATATCATCAAGTTCGGGCTGTTTTGGATCTTTTCCGAGTGAATTTATTTTATTTATCAGTTCTCGTATTTTCTCAAACGCGAACTGTCCAATAAGACTTTCATCTCCTTCTCCGAGGCGAAAATAATGTTCATATAGGCTATGAATATTGGCACCAAAAGATTCTGTTTCTCTGGGCAAAACTACTGTAATATTACCATTTCTTTTTAACTCTATTGTATGATCCTTTGGAATATCTGAAAGAAGGATTGGCGAATGAGATGCAAAAATTAGATGTACTTTGAAATTTGTCTCTTTAAAAAAGAGATTAAAAAATTCAAGCAGGTTGGATACAAGCCTCCGCTGTAATCTAGGATGGATGGTGATCTCAATTTCATCAAAAAAGATCACGATGTCGTTAGTAGTGATGTTATCTTTCAAGACTGCAAACAAACGGGAATAGATATTAAACTGGGCCAGTTCACCAGAAGACATACTGGGTGCCCACGTAAATGAGATAAAATGGGTTATTGTATTGATTGTAAAATACCTATTTATAATATTTTCAAAATGAGTTAAACCAACTGAATCAGTGAGGTCAATGTAATAACTGCCAGGCATAATATTGTCTTTCGAAAAGAGCTCTATAAGCTCTGCAAAATCATTAAACTTAGTTAAAATTGACGTTCGCTTATCATTCCTGTTAATTGTTCCGATACTTTCTAGTTTAGAAACCGTTTTGCAAAAATTCTTAATAGAATCAATTGACATTCCATTACTGACCAGTTGTCTTAATGCAATGACGATTTTTTCATGTTCCAGACCCTCTCTTTTTTGCACTTCAGAAAGCTCATCCCCACTGACCATGTCTGATAAATTTCCCGAATTATAGCGGAAAAAATTAGCAAGAAATGTTTTGAATAGCGAAATTATGAAGTAATTATAGGAATCTTCAATTCGCTGATTTTCGGAAAGAGGTTCTATTGCTTTATAGAGTAGATTGTCAAATAAGGAGCCGAATTTCGGTGAATCACTTTTTAGCTCATCCTCTAAAATCTGCTGTACATCTATAGGTTTTACATTAATAATACCCACATATTTATTACTGCTCTCAGAACTAATGATTTTTTTTAATGATTCTGTGTATTTATTTCTGAAAATTACCAAATCACTATTACTCGCAGATAAAGAAACTCCCATAGGAGTAGGTAATTTCCAATCCGGCTTTTTGGGTAGAGCTTTGAATTTACAAAAAAGTTCAGCATTTCGAACCATTTCCATCATTGAATGGGCTGCTATCGGGTGTAAATCTGTTACAGAACCATTTTCAAAAGTCTCTTTATCCTTTAAAATGAGGCTTGATGTTGAAATATCTATAGTTTCATTAATTGATTCGATTTTATGCAAATGATAATAATAATTGGAAGAATAAACTAATGTAAAAGGTTGTGAATCCACAAAGGCCAATGGAGGTGCTTGTTTATCTATTTTTGGAAAAACAAGTCCACTGCATTCTCCTGTAAGATCGAGATTACTTAACTTTTGTCGCAGTTTATCAAAATATACTGACTTTCGATTAAGTTTGAACAAATTCTCTTCTACAGGTTCATAAGCTTCAATTACATGCTCACCTGTATCTTGTCTCCGGGGATTATAATTGCGATTTGTGACGAGTACTTTAGAAAGAAGTTCGTGCTCGTTACTATTCAGCAGTTCCGGGATGATAAAGGCTGAAATCTTAAACCCATTCTCTGTTTTACACACCATAATGTGTTCAAGGCCACCACGAATGCGAATTTGATAGAGAAAATCTGCAATTGTCGTCTTCCCAGCTCCATTGTCCCCAATAATAGCACTTATTGCGGAAACTACAGTATTTTCATTCTTCTTCGTGGTAAAGAAGGAACCATCAACAGCTCCCTTTTTTTCTTCGTAGGTAAGGGTTCTTGTCTCTTTATTAAACGAGAATTTGTGTCGACCAGTAAAATTAATCTGTTGATCTTTGAAAATATAACCAGCACTCTCTGGAATATACAGGTACAGAAGTTCCATTATTCCTCAACTCCCTCGAGACAATCAACCTCCTCATTTTCTTCCCCTTCCTCTACTTCAGCATCCATTTCCACCTGCTCGAATTCGGGTACTTCGATTGAACGGACATCAACTTTACCAGTGACTACATCGGAGATGAGGCGGGTGCGGTATTCCTGGATAAGGGTGACTTCTTCATCTGCGTGTTTTTTAAAATATTTAAGTCTTTTGAATAACAGCATTAAATCATCTAACTCAGACAATGGCGGAACTGGTATCTCAAGTTTTGAAAAATCACAAAATGAAATATTCTTTCCATCACGAATTCCAGAAATAATAGTGTTTAGAAGGTTAATGAAATTTTCTGATTTGAATAGCACACGATAAAAAACTCTAAGTTGCTCTATATCGTATTCTTTTTTCATTTTCATTATTGTGTATGCAGGTGATACAATACCTTCATACTCCGAGCATTCGATGCCACCTTGAAATGAGCGAAGGCTTATGACAAAATCATTGATTTGCACTAATTTTAACCCAGCCAAAGAACCTGATGGCGAAACATAATTCTGGGCACACATATTCTTTAACAAAATACCCTTATCTTGCGTTACCGCCAATAACTCTTTACTTGTATTATTTTTAATATTTGTTTCTGTAAAAATTCTCTTTCCCTTTTCAAATTTCCAATGATGTGGAAAGAGTTTTTTCCATTCTTTGTAAATTGATATCTGGTTAACAGGACTATTTCCAAATGATAATAACTCGACCTGTTCCTTGAGCAGTGTAATGAGCTTTTTCTTGCCACTGATAAACTTGTTTATCTTGGTAGTCTGCCAATCGAGATAACTGGCGATCAGTTGCTGTTCCGAGAGGGGCGGAACGGGTATCGGGATATTTTTCAAGATCTCGTAGTTGATGTTCTGGCCTTCACGTATTCCAGTAACACAAGTTTGAAGGAGCGCTATGAATACTTTTGATTTCGCAAGGTGCTTATAATATGAATGTAGTATTTGGCTTTTTGGTATCATCACTGTATAGGCAGGACTTATAATACCACGAAAATAGGCATACTCTATACCACCTTGAAATGAGCGGAGGCTTATTACGAAATCACCAACATCCACAAGTTTTAGTAGATGAAGATCTTTTTGCGCAACTACGGTTCTGTTTTCGTACATTGATTTCGGTACAACACCTTTGGTTTGTGTAGCCGCAAGTAAAGGTTCATCGGGATATCCTTTTTCAATTCTCTCTTTGAAAAGGTACTTCGTTTTTATCATATCCCAATGCTCCGGTATCTCACCAAGCCATGCCACCCCGGAATCTTTATATTTATCGTATCTTTTCAGTTTTTCCACAGGCTCACTCCCCTACAATCTCTTCAAGTAGTCCATCGGTTTCCTGCTCAAGAGCAAAAATCTCATCGCGAATCTCTTTGAGTGTGCGCATTGCAGCAGGCTTATAGAAATGACGAGTAAAGGAGATTTCGTATCCGATCTGTGTTTTACTCTCATCTACCCATGCATCCGGTGTATAAGGAAGAACTTCACGCTGAATAAAGGCTGCAATGCCTCCCTCTTCAAGAAGCGGCACTTGCTCTGAATCCCGCAGATTTGCATCCGATTCGTATTCGACAACAACCTTTTTTCCATCCACGGTTGCTTCATAAAAACCGTGAAGTGGATCCACTTTATCTTTTTTATAAACCTTTTTAATAACCGTTTCTGCGTTCTCATCAACAACAGCAATGTTATTTTTAAGAAGGTTTTTGCCTTTTGAAGAAAGTTTTACTTTTAATTCTTTTGCTCTCTCCTCAATGTTACTTAGAATGAGATTGTAATTCAAATGTGGACCTTCACCCAGATCTGTTGCCAGAGACTCTATTACAGAATAAAAAGACTGTTCATTAGCTTCTTCACAGAGACGCTCATATTTACGCATTGATTTTATGTCGAAAGAGACTTTCAGGCGAAGAGGCCGTTCTACAACTACTTTAAAATAACCAAATGCCGCATTTTCAAAAATTTTGGATTGCTCTGTTTCTTTTGGATCTATTATCAGATTGCAAATATCTCTGATATGTTCTTCATTCAATTCACAGTTCTTTTTACCCATATTTTTACGGAGTGGCTGATACCATCCGCTGGCGTCAATGAGCTGAACTTTACCTTTGCGTTTTTGTGATTTTTTGTTGGTCAATACCCAGATGTAAGTGGCAATACCGGTGTTGTAGAAGATGTTTTCAGGCAGTGCGATAATTGCTTCAAGCCAGTCATTCTCAATAATCCAGCGGCGGATATTACTTTCACCCTGTCCGGCATCACCAGTAAAGAGCGATGACCCATTGTGAACCTGAGCGATTCGGCTCCCCAGTTTATTGTTCTGTTTCATCTTTACCAGTTTGTTTACCAGAAACATCAGTTGGCCATCAGATGAACGGGTTATCATCTTGTATTCAGGATCATCACCATATTCAACAATGAAGCGAGGATCTTTGACATCCGATTTTCCACCCATTCTTTCAAGATCTGTTTTCCAGCTTTTACCGTAGGGTGGATTGGAGAGCATAAAATCAAACTCTTCAGAAATGAACCCGTCATTTGACAATGTTGAACCGTATTTTATGTTTTCAGCTTCAGCACCTTCACCTTTAAGAAGAAGGTCAGCTTTTGCTATGGCGTATGTTTCAGGTTGCACCTCCTGCCCGTAAAGGTGTATGGCAACATCTTTTCCACTCTCCTGCGCCAGTTTTTTTAACCGTTCTTCTGCAACTGTCAGCATACCACCGGTTCCACACGCACCATCGTAAACAAGGTAGGTAGCAGATTCGATTTTTTTTGCAACAGGAAGAAAAATCAGGTCAGACATCAGTTTGACCACATCGCGGGGTGTGAAGTGCTCTCCTGCTTCTTCGTTATTTTCTTCGTTGAAACGCCTGATCAGTTCTTCGAATACTGTTCCCATGCTATGGTTGTCCAGCCCCGGAAGTTTAATAGTTCCATCTGCATCGAGAACAGGTTTTGGGCTGAGATTTATTGTAGGGTTCAAATATTTTTCTATTAGGGAACCAAGAATATCTGCATCTACCAGTGTCTGGATCTGGTTTCTAAATTTAAACTTTTCGAGTATCTCCTGCACATTGGGTGAAAAACCATCAAGAAAAGCTTCAAAATCGGCTCGGAGCTGCTGGATCTTGGCTCGATTGCGAAGATCTTTTAGAGTGAATGGTGAACCGTTGAAAAATGCTTGACCGGAAGCCTGGCACAATGCCGCATGCTGATTTGCAATACCCGCAGAATCAAGCTGCTTTTTCATCGACACAACAGCTTCTTTGGTGGGTTCCAAAAGGGCATCCAGTCTTCGAATCACTGTCATTGGAAGAATTACATCACGATATTTACCCCGAACATAGACATCACGAAGAACATCATCTGCGATATTCCAGATGAAGTTTGTGATAGTATTATGAATATTTAAGTCCATTACATTCCTTCTTTATGCTTGAAAATTTTTTGCCATATTTATGATTGTTGTGAAATAGCACTAATTGCTCTAAATACGGTGTTCAATCTCTTCTACCACCTCACCAAATCCAATTTATTCAGAATCAAAATATCCAAAAACAAAAGACAGGTAATTCTGCAACCCGTTTTTCACCCCATGCATATTTTTTAATGATATAGTCAAATAGTGAGCATTAGGAGAGTAGGTCATGAGAGTTTGAAGAAGTCCTTGCAGTAGAAATCGAACAATTAATCACTTATTTAAGATAATTCAGTGTAAAAAAATAGACAAGGCTGCATTTTGGATTCATTTACACGCCTATCAGTGCACCAATAGCTTTAGATAATGTATTATTTTAGAACGATTTTCCCGTCCAACAGGTGCCTTGGTTCCATTCAAGCTAAGGTCAATTTTAGAAAGTCTTCAAGGTCGACCATATCCACAGGGGACGAATGCTCTTGGATCTTTACTGTTTACAACAGTTACTTCTCATTGGATACTCACAATTAACACAGATTAGATTTCACTTTCAATCATAAAAAGAATTTTCTTTATTATTGGTTTATAATCTTCCATTAAGATTTCACCAAAGCGGGCGCACGCATCCGCGCGTGAAATCCTGCCCCCCCCCCGCAACCCATAAATGAAAAAAGATTGGTGCCAAAATGTAGCATCCCATTTCATTTATTGTAATGTCGAGTTTCCCAGGACGATGAGCGTTGTTCAGAACCGAACTGCAGTACCGACCCAGATAAATTATCATCACTATCAGATTTAATTCATTCTCTTTTTAAAACATGATTATCGCTCACAAATACATTGAAACAAAGCAAATGATGCTCAACATCAAACTGTAAATAGGCCTTTTAGCAATATGACTGATGATGAAATCAAAGATGAGTTAGCACGGTTAGCGACGAGATAAGTTTCATCATTTGCCTAATATGCAACTACATCTACCGCAAAGTCAACCGGTATCTCATTTCATATCTCATTGTCAAGTAAGTGTACATTTTCTTTTTTGCGTACGCCACCTCATTGCTTGAAGAAAAACGGCGTTTGTGCTTTAATACACACATTGCGGATTGCGGTGGCCGATTCTTTTCCCATGGGTCGTGCTCCGGGGCCGGATTCGCCACTAACAATTACCCGGTCGATGCCGGATATGATGCAGTCCGGGCGGTACACCGAGCAGTGGTTCAATTGAGAGGAATTTTGTTTGTGTGCAAAATCTTCATTCCTGGCTATAAATAGTTCAACTTCAGTATCCCTAAATCTTCGGCTCTATTGCACTCTATAATGGTGCACATTAAGCGTACACTGCTGGCTGTAACTATCGGTGGACAAATACATAGGATATTATGACTACCGGCAGCAGCTGCCTGATCAATCATAATATCAACAACCAACCATGTTTTGAGAACAGGTCGGCTACTTTTCCGGTTGGGTTATGGGAACCCCGGCGCGGTCACAGGAATAGAAGACTCTGTAGTCCGGGTCGGCCGGGAGGCCCTTTTTCTCTACCCAGTCGGCTGCAGCGCAGGAAGGACGGCAGCAGTCCTCCATGGTAGTGGTCTCGTACATTTTTCCGTTGGAGCCCTTCTTCCAGAAGGTATTGTCTTTTGCAGCCTGCTCGGCGGTGATGAGTCCGTCCACCTTAGGCAAGTCCTGGTTCAGTAGCTTGAGGCCGGTAACCCGGGTGATGGCTTCAGGGCATTCCACGCGGCGCACATAGACTGACCAGTTAGCATGGTGCAATGATTTGGCCTGATTGGCCTCGATACAGGATTTTCTCGCGTATTCGGTTATTTTCGGGTCGGCATGGGTAATTTCGTTGCAGGTTGCAGTTACTTTATCCTGACACTTTTCTGATCCGAGGCTCGCTTCGGTGACCCATTGATACTGATTCTTGCACTCGCTCCAGTGGGTAATCGGTTTCACGCCGCCGGAGTAGCCACCCTCCTCGGGATAGGCTTCGTAGAGGTATTGCCCGGAGGTGGAGGTCGCCGCAAGCCCAGGACCGCAGCCGTTGTGAGCACCGAAACCGCCGCCGCCCATATAAATGTCGAATGTGTTCTTCGTAGCCGCGGTGTTGAAACTCTGTGCGATAATCGGTTTGGGAATGGGTACTGCGGATGCCGGATTGCTGACATTGTCAGGATTCAATTGAACCTGTCGCTCGTTATCCGGGCTCGGCCAGGCGTAGATCATCTGGTAGCACTCGCCACAGGTACTCACCTCATCGCCGTCGATGAACCCGAAGTCCGCGTCGTGGCCCACAACTGCGTAGAGATACTCTTCGTTGCCGTCATCAAGCGCAGCCTGAAGCATCTCCGGGCTGTGGAGCATGAATCTCGGACAGATGAACGTGACGTCGGCACCAGGCTTCGACGTTTGGTTCTCACTGCATGCATTGATGGTGGAACATACGCCACCGCATGCCGAGTTGCGATCGCCCGGAATACAGTCCTTGACATAGTCCCAGGCGTGACAATAGCTCGGTGGTGGCAGACGATAAGAGACTCCGATTTTTTTCAGAACGATATCATGTGGTCCGGATGTATATGATTCGATGGCTATAGCAGCAGCTTGGTAACCGCTTTTGGTGACTTTGATGGTGTCGATCACTGCACTCTCCTTGGCAAGGTACTTGGAAGTTTTATTATCCTCCTTAGAGAATGGACCGATATGACCGGCCTTACTTGCCATGACCGACAATTTAAAATACGTCACAGCGCCACCGATATCGGCCTTTATCAAAACAATTTTCGGCGGCAAAGACTGCCTTATCAGGTTTATAATATGACGCCCGGACGCGAGCTTTTCATCAATCACACAATCAATGAGGGTTCCGTCGAGCTGGTAAAGGCTGACCTTCACATGAAGATTGGGTTTGTGAATAGTAACTGCCAACAGACCTTTTTGGATAGCAGCCGAAAAAGAACCATTTTGAACCCGCTGCATTTTTATGGACGATGGCAAATCAATTTGCCAGTTGCCCCCGGCATCCGTAGTCGTGGATTTATTGGCCATGACCAGTTGTACGGTCGCACCCTCGATACTTGCCCCGGTCTGGTCTTTAACCGTACCTGAAAGGATCTGAGAGGAAAATGACAGGTTGAACAGGAAAATTACAATTAAGAAAAGACAATTAAAACGTAACTTCATTTGCATTTGGTACCTCAATGAGCGTGTAACAGCCGAAGCTTATCTTATATTAAATCACCACATCCACATCTTAAAACTAAATAATAACTAAATTATAACAAATTATTAAATAGAAAATTTTAAACTTCAGAAGTTTTATCATCTGCAGACACAATATAAATTGTCTCTGGTGAATACAGGCAAGTAAAGCTATCGAGTTCTAAACTACTCCAATATCCATTAAGCTGCCTTCCTGTATGAATGGTGCGAAAGAATAGGAATTTTCACTATTTCACTGAGGTTCTCCCCACAAAACGTACATTTCAGAATACAATTACAGAGTCTCACAAACGACCGTTTCTGAAACATATTTATTTCAGATAAAACTTGAGTGATTAAGTCCTTTCATTTCAGAAATACTACAAGTATCAAAACCAATATAAAAATCAAAGTATCAAGTATTGTGTATCAAAACCAAGAAGCAACTAAGTTCAATAGATATACCCATTTATCAACCAACGATCAGAATTTAAATTGTATCTTGATAATTTGAATGCAGCTGGATGTGAAAAAGAATTGTGTACAGCGCAATGCAGAAAATTTAAATTTGTGGCAACATTGTGGTAATTTTTGATACATTTAATAACTTAATACATTCATTTACAACGATTTGCATTATAGGACCTTTGCCCTCATAATCCCAAAGGTCGTTGGTTCAAATCCAGCCCCCGCTACCAAATAAATTAAAAAAGGCTCAGGTTCTTACCTGGGCTTTTTTTATTTATACTGGTTGTGGTGGTGATAGAGGAAGAGCCACGTTCAGCACCGAACGGTAGTGAGGGACCATGGTCCTCCATGAAATCCAGCCCCCCCCTCCTGCGTGATCTGAGATTGATGATTTTTTACAGGAATTAAGAAATGGGCTCCCTGCGTATTATATCGTAAATCTCCAAAAATCTACACTCGTAAATCTGACGTCTCAATTTCTTTCAAGCCCTCCGATTCTCTCAGTAAAGATCTCCATTTGAGAAAAGCGTGAATCCTACAAACAAACGACCTTTATCCGCATCATCGACAGAGAAGATCGGATTGTTAACCAAACGATGTATATTGTTTTGAAAGAAAGAGCGAATCTGATCTGAGTCCCACCCAATTTGAATCCCTACAGGGCCAAGCGCAAGACCACCATAAAGAATCCCTGCAGGACTTGGACCTGGAGATCGAATCTTGACAGATGGATTAGAGCTTAACCTGTAAAATGGACCAGCTCCAGTCCAGACTTTTACCCCAGCGCTAATTCGTAATGGAACATCTAAATAGTCGGGGACTAAGGGGCCAAACGGATTGCGGAATGATGAAGCGATCTCAAATGCACCAGTCCGGAACTTATCTTTTCCCTGAAACACAAATATGTCATCTTCAAAAGCTGCCCCAATGGAAAAACTATTGGCTCGATAGAGGTAGCCGATTCTGCCTGAAGGCTGGCTTGTCCCCCTATTGTCATAGTACACTTTGCAATCATACCAGATTTGATGACTTCTGGAGGTACAAGGACGTGACCAGGGTACTGGGCCGTTAACAATTGAACCGATACCGATAGATACCCCTCCACCAAAACTGATAACAGTTGCAGCACCTGGTACATTTAGATAACTCCTGTATTGATCTAACGACCCAAATATATTCTTACTAACTGAAAAGTATTTGAGATTATTATTTTGTGATATTTTACTATCCAACCCCAATCCGTTAGTATGAGTTCCAAATTGTAAATGCGGTGTCCAATGAAATTTAACAGTTCCATCTCCTAACACTTGAGCAGATGGATTTATTAACAAAAGCAACATTAAAGAGCATAAATAGACAATATACATCAAACCATCACTAAACTAATTTGTACAAAGAGGCAGATATCACATAAGTTAACTTGCTTTCAGTTCATTGCAAACAAATATAGTTTTGAGAGAATGAAATTTCCAAAAAACACTGATCGTTAAATTATACTTATAGTTTTACGAATGGTATTTAAACGTATCAATAAATTAGCCGCAAAAATTAATTGCATAAGTCAACCCAGCTCATCCCCGCCTTACATTCTCTTAATCTGAAGGCAAATTATTTTTACACCAAATTTACAGTCAATGTCCGGCCGGAGAAAGCCGCTGATTACCGGAAGATGTTTAATCATGAAAGAAAAAATAAAACGCAGAGAACGCTTCGTCCTCCGTAATGTTAGCTATGAAGGGGGGGCAAAGTTCACAAAGGGGTTAAAGCTACTATTATTTCATATATTTTTTATGGAAATAACTGATTATCTCAGTTATTTCCCCATGGTAATTTGATTATTCTTTAAATACTTCATTTCCAGAACCCACAGTAGTCCTTTACATACTGGTCAAATAGTATTGGCTTTCGACCTAAAATTGTCTCAATATCAGATGTCATGGGAGAACAGAAACCTGATCGAACTTTTCTAAAGAATTGTATCCACCGTTCAATAAGTTCTTCCGGTGTACCACTCTTTGTAAGTATCTCTTTAGCATGTTCCTCACTCAAAGGTACATAAGATACCTTTTTATCGATAGAAGCAGATATCTTTGCAGCAACATCATGATGCGTCAACGATTCGTTACCAGTAAGTGTATATGCTTTGCCATAATGTTTATCACTACTCAAAACCGCAAAGCCAGCTTCAGCAATATCTCTCACGTCAATAAATGATATTTTTGCATCCGAAGCAGGCAGATGGATTGATGAAGTTCTACGTATGTCCGCATGAATGAATCCAGAATCGAAATTCTGCATAAACCAGTTAGGTCTAAGGTGCGTAAATGGAATCCCTGAGCTCTCAATATATTTCTCAAGCTTACGCAACATAAACGTTTCATCCTGTTCAACACCCATTGCTGTTAAAGCAACTATATGTTGAACCCCTGATTTTTTTGCTTCATCTATAACTGGCATAGCGAATGTATCTGAATGATTATCACCCGGTCTGACTGTCAGAAAGAGTTTATTAACTCCTTTTAGAGCTGGACCAAATGTTGACTTGTCTTCATAATCGAACAAAACAGTTTCCACTGATTGTTTGAGATCTTCCGAAACCTTCGCAGGTTTTCGAGTGGCTATTCGTAGTTCGAAATCTGCTTTCATTCAGCGGAGTTGCATTATATACGATCTGGGGTGCGCCTGAAGAAAATCAATTGGATTAAATTCCTAATGCTGTGCTACATATACCCCGAACAGAAATTTTCTATTAAGCTCCATTTGCATCTGCATAAAAAGTAATTCCAACTGTTTACTTTCCATCAAAATCCGGCATTGGTGGAGCCGGTGAGTCATCCCAAATACCTATCCATTCAGCTTCAAGCTCTGAATCAAAAAAAAGAATCCAGGATTTTTTAGGTACATTTCTCCCCTGTAAGACACGTATTATAGCTGCAACACCGTTATCCAAATCTACTAAAGCTAAATCAATATAGGTGTATTGCAATCCAATTCCTCCACCAATAGTACAGCCGAGTTTTGAAGGTATTAATACATTGTCAATTGCCTCCTCAATTGGTGATTTCGTTTCGATAGTCTCTTTTTGAACACCGTCGCTTTGGTAAATTTTAATATAACAAAAGATTTCACCTGTTTTTGAATAACGTTCAGAATTAAACGAATAATTCCTTTTAATATTTTCCCATAATGGCACACATACCGTTTTCCCCAGAATCATATCTTCTTGACCTGGATACACAGTCTTTTCATCAGGCTCAAGTTCGTATAAGGTCAATTCATTTTTGTTAGAACGTTCATAGAAACAACTGTCTGGAAGAGCCTGTTTGATTGTAGTAATTTCAGTTTTAATCCAATCGGCCAGTTGATTTATATGTTGATGCGATTCATCTACTGGAAAGTGATCTCCTATTTCAATTGCACCTATCCAATTGTCAAATACTTTTTCACCAAGCAGATGTTCAACCATCACAGCTGATTGGTGCTGTGCAATTTTTGCAGAGGTTTCATCTTTCACATTCAAAAATATAAAAGTTAAGTCGATAAGATTAAATTCATTTCGCTTGCTTAGTAAATAAACCTCCGGTAAAGTATATCCAGTCTTTGCTTCGACAATTAATTTAGCAGATTCAAAACTTTCAGGTAACCGGTAATCATAAAATTCCCAGTTGAAAAGTTCAGGCGCATTTTCCAGAATAGCTTTAACCAATGGCCGTAAATCTCTTCGAGATTCTGGAGTAATGACCAAACGATATCCTCTTTTTGAGACTGCAGGTCCAAACTCCCACATAAGGTTACTGTTTATGCATTGAAGATGATCTTGCATGAATTCAACTACATTAAAATCTATAGCATGCACAAAATATTCATATATTTTATATTCAGCTTCCATAAAGAAAGCCCACCAATTGACTATTTGATCACTTAGCTGTTTTGTTAGAATTTTATTCATATTCTAAGCCTGCCCCTGCAATGAATCGTGAATAAAAATCGAACAGAAGCGTCTTCCATCTACTTATTTACGTATATACAATTCGAGGAGTAAAAATCGTGCCAAGGGGAGTGATAAATTAAAAAGATTCTTGGAAATCTGAAGGCAAATCATGGAATGGTCGTGAAACCTTGATACCTGCACGTTATCGTATAGCGTTCCTTTTTCTTTACACATCAAGCGGCATTTTCTATCCTTAGCAACCCCTATTACCAGTAATTTGTAAGATAGATCATCCCAGGCCCTGAGCCGTGTCATCCGGATTCTGTGATTGCTGATGCGCTATTTGATCCCGAAGAATGTCTCTTGGTCCTCTCCTAATGGGATGAGGTACTCAAGTTTTCCCTTTTCTATTTGAGTATCTCGCCCCATATCTATGAAAGACCTGCATGATTGGACAAAGAACACAATCTGCATCTTTGATTTTCAGAATTTTACCGATTCGCAATCCCATACAAGAGATAGTTACTTCCAGAACTCACTGTAGTCCTTTACATACTGGTCAAATAGCATTGGTTGTCGACCTAAGATTGTTTCAATATCAGATGTTATGGGAGAACAGAAACCTGATCGAACTTTTCTAAAGAATTGTATCCACCGTTCAATAAGTTCTTCCGGTGTACCACTCTTTGTAAGTATCTCTTTAGCATGTTCCTCACTCAAAGGTACATAAGATACCTTTTTATCGATAGAAGCAGATATCTTTGCAGCAACATCATAATGCGTTAACGATTCGTTACCAGTAAGTGTATATGCTTTGCCATAATGTTTATCACTACTCAAAACCGCAAAGCCAGCTTCAGCAATATCTCTCACGTCAATAAATGATATTTTTGCATCCGAAGCAGGCAGATGGATTGATGAAGTTCTACGTATGTCCGCATGAATGAATCCAGAATCGAAATTCTGCATAAACCAGTTAGGTCTAAGGTGCGTAAATGGAATCCCTGAGCTCTCAATATATTTCTCAAGCTTACGCAACATAAACGTTTCATCCTGTTCAACACCCATTGCTGTTAAAGCAACTATATGTTGAACCCCTGATTTTTTTGCTTCATCTATAACTGGCATAGCGAATGTATCTGAATGATTATCACCCGGTCTGACTGTCAGGAAGAGTTTATTAACTTCTTTTAGAGCTGGACCAAATGTTGACATGTCTTCATAATCGAACAAAACAGTTTCCACTGATTGTTTGAGATCTTCCGAAACCTTCGCAGGTTTTCGAGTGGCTATTCGCAGTTCGAAATCTGCTTTCATTAAAAGTTTTACAAGTGCACCACCAACTCTGCCAGTCGCTCCTGTAACGAGAATTCGATTACCCATATTTTAACCCTCCTTATCGGTTTAGTAGCTAAACCATTACATAAAAAAATTATTTAACTAAAAAAGCATCGACATACTTTTCTATATTTGCCAAAATTTTTAGAAATGATTTTATCTCTTCTTCAGAAGTGGATTCCAGCGATTTTAATAGAGATTTGTCCATTTCGTTATGAAGTTCTTCATGTGCTTTAAAAACCTGCATTCCTTTTTCTGTTAACGATATAGTAATCTCTTTATTATTGTTTGGGTTCCTTTGCTTTACAACGTACTTTTTCTCAGTTAATTTACTTATGATCTGAGAAACCGCTCCTTTTGTGGTCCCAAATAACTCACTCAGTCCAGTAACTGTACTTCCTCTTTTTTTTCCTATTGCCTGAATAGTGTGGAGTTCAGCAGCAAAGAGTTTCTCTTTGGTTCCAAAATCTATGGTTCTCTTTTCTAAGTTATTAAGCTTATTATGCACTTTTGAAAAGAGGATAGACATTTCAGATATAAGCTGTGTTTTACTCATCGGTTTAGTTCCTAAACTGAATATACCACAGAGTAGAGTATGATGCAAGTTTTTTTGTAAAATAGGTCATTGGCCGCATGTATCCATGTACGATTAAATTCACCCAGTCTCATTATTTATAAGCCTGCTTTTACGAAATGATCTGGTCTGAAATGGCTGGTTTCAGAATCGCAACTTTTTGCAACCTTTTTATGTAATTGAGTGTGTGAGAAGTCAAGGTAAACATGAATTATGATCAGAAACGAAACAATAGTGAAATACTACAACTCTGCTTTTTAAATTAAAACTATAGTTTTTCCTTCCCTGATTGCTCTCCATATAGAATACATTGTATCTTCTAAATTATTTAATTTGGCAAAAAACTCAAGATACGATTTTTAGACAGCTTGCTAAAAATATTATTTATGCGATGATTTTGATACTCTTGTGCACTTGCAGCTGCATTAATACGTAATAAAAAAAGAAGAGATTCTATAGCATATATCAAGGAGTTTGCAGGTTGAATGTACAAAAAAGCAAAAAATTGAAATCTACTAACACTACACATATCATAAAAACTTCTCATGATAAAGCCAAACCTAAAAGCGACGTTCAGAAAAATATTCAAAAAGAAAAAATAAAGTATGCGAAAAAGCTCAGTAGTATACATGCAAATTTAGAGGACACAATTAGCGGAATTGCATATATACAATCTGGTTCTGAGGAAAATCCCGACGAGCCAATAAAGCTGCTGGAAATAAACAGTGCGACAGCTCCGTCAGGTTTTTTCCCTGTGGTATTTGGACCAAGTGAAAAAATTCCCTACAAGAGTACGCTGGTTGAATTAACTCCCAAAGAGGCTCAAGAACTGGAGAAGGGAAATCTTAGGGATTGGCCTAAGGACTGGCAAATTGGTGAATGGATTTACAAAAAAAACAAAGGCCACAATAATAAAGGGTAATTTTATGACTGGCTATATTGATGTGGCACAAATGACAGAAGCATTTAGAAAACAGGTCACATGTGATTATGAATTTTTAAAAAAGCTTTTCATGGATAAAACCATCAATCCTTCACACCGTGCGCATCTATTTCAAATGTGCCTGGAAAAATTTGCAAAATATACCCAATTAAAGCTGGGGAATCAGATTAATAAGCAACATAACTGGGTTTCTAAAATTTTACCACATCTTTTCGAAAAGAAATATGGTAATGCATACTCAGCAAATTCATTGAAAAAAGTTTACAAGGATGTAAAATCGCTTTGTCGAGAAATTGATCTTTTAGCTCCTGCTCATTATGGGGTGGACAAACAAAATCCTGTTAATTGTGAATATCCGTGGGAAATAGCTGATGTAAACGGTAAAAATCCAAGAGCGTTCGTCCCCTGTGAATATAAATTTGCAATCTTCAGTGAAAATTATCAACCAATAATAAAGGAAATTCTGGTTATGATCGAAAGTGAAATTTGATCTCCGTAAATTGTTTTTTCCAATTTACATTATAATATTTTCAACTGCTGCATTCAATCCCACTAATCAGCAATAAAATAAGTACCCGCCTCGCATGACCTCGTGAGATCAAATCTGGATCTTTATTTGCCAACTGTGGTGATAAGAAAATAACATTGGAGTTTATACTTCGCATCACGCTAAGCTTAGATGTATTTATCTATCTTTGTTTAATATTAAAGTTTGTAAGGTATTAAGAAAGGTTGTTTGCCACACTAAACCAAAGCAGAATGCGAAGATCATCACCATTCCATCATATCAATAATAACACATAACTGAATGCCAGTATATAACTCAAAATTGAGGTATCATGTACATAATGTGATTTGAAGATCATAATAGTATGATCATGTCAAGTCAAAACTTTCCCAGGAAATCCTTCTGACATAATAAATTCAGTAGATTCAGTTATGTCCTCTCCTGCCACAATTCAGTCTGCCCATTTTGCCATCTTTTCAAAGTCGGCACTAAATGATTTTAATGCTAAACCTTTCCCAAAAAAGCATTTACATTATCTACCGCGGCATTTGATCATCGATCCCACTCCCTGCCTCAGGCTTCATTGTTGTCCAGGTAAGAGTGTGCGACCAGATCCAGTTCGTGATATACCATGTAGTGAAGTCGCTCTCCTGCAAAAAAATGGGACCTATGGTGCCGGCTTTAATCGTTCCATCGCTGAGTATTTCAGCTGGTTTCGACAATCGCTTGAATCCCTCAGAAGCAGCCATGCTCCTGCCAAATGGTATCAAATAATTGCGAGCGTTTGTACCCATGCTCTTCCATTCCGAACCACTCACCCTGTAAATGGTTTCGCTGTTCCCCTTCATTTTATTTGCAAAGAAGGTCCACCATAGACTATTTGCCTGATCTTTCAGTCCCTCACCGCTAATCATGAAATTGTCAGATGATCCATCCTGCAAACAATGTATCGATCCACTGCCATCCCAGGTTACCCGATAAGAGTCATCCTGGTTACTGCCTTCGAATGTATAGGTACACGAAGATCGACTTGGTATAATCGACACCCATTTTTGGCAGGGCGCAGGTGGTTCACCAGATTCCAGACGGTAGTCATGCACGTCGCCACGCAGAACGGCATCAAATTTCCATGTCTGACGTAAATCGCCGGGTGCAGGACCTTCCATTGTGTAAGTAAATTGTCCATTCCATACTGACAAGCGTACCCGATTGCTTTCACGTCCTCTGATTTTGACCACAACATCACCCGATGAGCCTGAACCTGATGGCGCAAGTTTGCAGTAAATCAGATCTTCATCGGTTTCTGGATACACTTCCACCTGTGTGCCGCCGATTGTGACAATTGCACTATCAGCTTCCCATCCGAATACGCCGTAAATAAGTAACTTGCCTTTGAGTTCGTCGGTGACCAGATAACCTATGCTCGGGGTGAGGCGATCACCATAGCTGTAACCGTAGAAATTGACCATAGATTTCCCGCAAAATTTGCCGTTTATGTTGATATCGATTTCATCTATTTTGCGACGTACCATTTCTCGTATGATCGCCTGCGCACCCATCGGACGCTGCGGCGGGTTTACTTTGAATTCTGACAACGCGTTAGTACCGAGCATGCGGTCAAAGGTGAAAAGTGCTGTTTTATCAAGATGAGTAATAGGTGTCACGTATGACCAACCGGTATAAAGAGCCGCCCCTTTTTTAAATATTGCCACCCTGAATGAATCGACCTCGGGACTTGCCGCTCCGCCCCAGCAGGCGCTGACATGGACATACGCAGCATCGGCAAACGATCCCCAGTATGATTCGATGAAATTTTTGGTGATACCGAAATGCCAGCTCTTTTCGCTGCTCGATATCTTCTCGTACATTCGGACAAGGGCGATTTTTTTCAGATCCAGATCGTATAATGCTTCACTTTCTTTTGTGCATTCCGTTGTAGTCCATAGTGCAAACATATCCTTGTTTTCAATCGTTTTGCCCAATCCTCCATGAGTCCTGATATGAAGGACAGCATCACCGTGTACCGCCTTGAATGCCTCTACCGTCGCGTCTTCTTCTGTTACCTCATAACCCTTTTTAGTCAAAAAGGTGGCTAAATAAGGATTGATGTTTTCCGGAATGGATGGTGTAAACCAGCTGTCGACAAATCCATTGAGTAGACGGGCTTTATTGCCGCTGGGGATTCCAGGTCTGAGCGAATACGCTGCACTGTTTTTTTGCTGTACCGGACTGGAGCTTTTTGATAATGAACCGTTCACAATATGGCCGGAATTTTTAATTGGCGGATAAAACTCAGGATCAACTGAAACAGTATCAGTTGTATCTCCAACTATTTCGCCACAGTTAATGATAAAAGGCTGTCCATCGGCGAAGAGTCCCCATACAGAACCGGAATCAATTCCACTTTTTACTACCCCGGGTAATGTTGAAAGGAAAGCTGCGAAAGCCTGGGCTCGTGCCTGACGATCGAGATTTATTAATTGCGAGGCTTTGGAGTCGATGGTATCCATAATCTTTGCGCGCTCCTCAGAGGAAACAGGACGCGTTATGATGGTTTTGCTACTGTCCTGATGAGTTCCGGTGGAAGTAGGAACCTCTATATCCTTATTACATCCAGCATACCATAATGACAAGAACAGCATTCCGGTAATTACAGTAAAGCGTTTTAATTGATTTTTTATCGAGCATCTATTCTTCCAATGTAATGTATAGACCGGTTTCATGCGCTTTCCTTTATAAACAATGTGACAAATGTAAAATACGACTGAAAATTATAAGAGATTTTCACATAGCATAACGACATTCAACAACAACTCTTATTAAATCTATTAGAATGACAAATATTAAAAATTATGTCAATATAGTAATTAATTTTTGTTAAGTACAGTACTTTTTGCAACTTGCTGGTTTGAAATGGTCTAAAGATTGGCAATTTAGTGAATGGATTTACAATAAACAAAGGTCACAAAAAATAAAAGGTAATACTATGACTGGCTATATTGATGTGGAAAATCTGGTGATGTTCCTAAGCTCTGAACATTTGCAAATGCCACACAGTCATATAATTGACAAGGTTGAATTTGTGATTTAAATATTAGATCATCCATGATTCTTCTCCATAGGATTTCATTCTTTCCTGAACGCGGTTACCAATGGCAATTTTCAATTTGTCTTTCTCCCAATTTAACGCATTATTCTTGATATAATTCCGTATTCTCAATAATTCCAGGTCATTACGGATGATATGTTCCCAATAATTGCGTTGCCATAATTTTTTATAAAATGGCATCCAATTATTCGTTTTTACCCCACGAATATATTCAACGGTAACAATCGATTGAAATGCCCCGACCATATCACCCAACGTTTTTGCCGACGATATTCCCGTAGGGGCAATCCCTTGTGGTTGCCCCATTTCATTCGGTTGCCCCATTTCATTCGGTTGCCCCGTTTCATCCGGTTGTCCCATTTCATCCGGTTGTCCCATTTCATCCGGTCGCCCCGTTTCATCCGGTCGCCCCATTCCATCCGGTTGCCCCATTTCATCCGGTTGCCCCATTCCATCCGGTTGTCCCATTTCATCCGGTCGCCCCGTTTCATCCGGTCGCCCCGTTTCATCCGGTTGCCCCATTTCATCCAGTTGCCCCATTTCATCCAGTTGCCCCATTTCATCCAGTTGCCCCATTCCATCCGGTTGCCCCATTTCATCCGGTTGCCCCATTCCATCCGGTCGCCCCATTTCATCCGGTCGCCCCATTTCATTCGGTTGCCCCGTTTCATCCGGTTGTCCCATTTCATCCGGTTGTCCCATTTCATCCGGTTGTCCCATTTCATTCAATGATATTTCTGAACGGTTATCAATCGCAATATCGTTAACATTTGCATCGTTTTGGGCACCTGTGAGAGGGGCACCCACGAGGGGCACCCACGAGGGGTGCCCCGACCAGGAGTGCCCCTACAGAAGAAACGGGGGATATGATTTCCAAAATTGCATGAAAATGGTTGGGCATAACCAAATATTCGTCTATCCGGATATTTCCGAATCGATCTGGTAATGTTTTCCATTGCAAATCAACCATCTTCCCCGCATCGTTCAATTGCATTTGACCATTGACGATTTCACCGAACAGACAAACACGACACTGTGTACAAATGGTAACGAAATAATACCCCGGCGACGAATAATCATATCCTTTGAGACGGATCGATTTACGGTGATGAATGGCGGGATTATATTTAATTTTTGGTAATGTCATGACTGATATCCAGGAAATGAGGCGACTGTTTGTACATTTGGCATCCTCAACAAGGAGGTGCAATTCATGCATTTCCACAACAATATATAATAAAATGGCCGCCTGGATATATGAAAGAAATCGTTTCGCTCTTTGAAAATTCCAGTAGAGCAGCACATCGGACTCATACAGAGTCTGTGCGAAGCATGTCACGTTTATATCAAACTCATTCGGTTGTCCCCTCAATGCAGGTACACTATACATCAGACTTATTCTGAGGTTTACTCCATGCAGCTTAACCACACACTAGATCTATCCATAGTACTCTCCGAACAGGGTAACGTTACACTAGACTCATCCATGGTCGTGTTAAGGCAGGAGATCCGTATCCTAGATCCGTCTACGATTACCTCATGGTAGGATGATGGCATTATGGATTGATCCAGCATTGACATTATGCGAGCTGACCTCATCATAGATACATGCAGGATTAGATCGGAGCAGGCTGACTGCATCATAGATCGATCCAGGGTTACCTCAGCGTAGACTAACAGCACCATAGATCAATCTAACATTACCTCCATGTGAAGAAACCTCATCATTGATTCATCCAGTGTTAACTCAGCGTGGACTAACGGCATCATAGATCAATATAGTATTACCACCAGGTGAAGCAACCTCATCGTAGATCCATCTAACATTATCTCTGTGTGAGACAACCACATCATAGATCCATATAGCATTATCTCTGTATGAGACAACCACATCATAGATCCATCCAGCATTACCGATAGACAAAGCAACTATACATAAGGTTTCATTGAATGTGCGCATGAAGAAATTCAGTTAGACTATGGACCGATCCCCTATCGTAACAAGATCACACCACTTATAAAGTAAACTACCCTATTTATGAAAATTCTATCCGCCCCAAATATTACATGTTGCTGGATGAGCATTTACCTTCATTGATTGCGGTGTTTCTACTGTTTCTTTTTGAAACTACCAGGAAACATAGCCAGATAAGTGTAATAAAAGCCGGGTATAACACTGCCCATTTCACGAAAGGCAAAATCACTATCGAAAAAATCAGAGATACAAGACTGATAAATACTCCAAACTTACTATCTCTAAGAAGTTTGACACCCGCAGCACAACCACCAATATAGGTTAGAATAAATGCCGCGTTAGGGATCTGAATCAACGTAGCCAATGAAATAATCCGGGTACTGAATATACTAAGTATAACAGAAAAACATACAGATAAGAATAAAAGTCCCCCTAATGGAGTTTTGTATTTTTTCGATATAAGTGCAAGTGGTTTTGGTGCATATCCAGTTATGGAAAGTGAATAGACCATTCTGGCTATTGCGCCTATATATGCTATAGGCGGTGCAATACAGACAAATAGAGCAGCAAATCCTGCTATTATAGCACCAGGTAAACCAAAGGTCTTTTTTATTATATAAATGAGTGATGAATCAGACACTGCGGGGCCATAACTGTGAGTTCCAACAATAACAAATGCAGTAAAAAAATAAAGTAAACTTATGATTAAGGATGCTACTATAGTACCCTTAATTGCATCTCTTTTAGGATTCTGGAACTCTTCTGACAAATTGGAGACAGCTTCCCATCCAATAAAACACCAGAATAAAAGAGTTAAGGTAGAACCTATGCTGAACCAACCATTTGGTACAAAAGGCTCGAAGTTAGCAAATTTAAGCTGTGAAAAACTCCCTGCAATTGTAATTATTAAGACAGCTATTATTGTTAATACAACAACAATTTGAATCTGCGCGGTAAGTTTCACTCCAAAATAGTTTGCCAATAAACCTGATACTAATACTGTAATTGCGATTATTAATCGGTAAGTTTCGTTTAATCCAAGAGCATTACATAAATATCCAGATCCTGTAAGTGCAATAACCGGGGCTCCTATTATTACAGCCATTGTAAAATACCAGCCTACAAGAGAGCCAAATTTTGAATTAAATGCTTTTGTTACAAAAAAAGAAACTCCGCCGACATTCGGGTACTTTGCTGACAAAAAAGCCATAGTCAAAGCCATCGGCAGCATCAAAAAAGGCATTATCCCCCATGAAAGCAATGATGCAGGTCCTGAAATCTCTGCCGCAATGCCTGGTATTATCAGAATACCCGAACCAAGAACAGCGCCAATATATAAAGCTATAATTTGTGGTAACTTTAGTGCAGATTTAAAACTTGTTGATGTTTCCAATTAATTATCCTGAAAAACTTTGCTGAAATGATAAATATAAATTTCTCTCACGGGGGTTATTGTGTTGGTTGTGGTTCCCGTAGAGACGTCCGGCCGGGCGTCTCTACGGGAACGGGCCGGCGTCAAATCGGTTATTACGAAAAACAAATGAAATCTATAATACCCCCTATGCATCCGTTTTACAACACCGGTTCATGACCACATTATGTGCAATGACCATTAATTGTTTCACATTCGGCAAACAATTCCTTGGAACCTAAATTTTTCTATTTTTATCATAATTCATAATGTAAATTGAAATCAGAATTGTCCTGATAAAGACAATTTGAAGAAATAGTGATCCCATTCAATTTTAATTTCTCGTCTAACTGATAAGGCCTGCGGTAAACGCCACAAAGCACTTCTGAAAGCATGCAGGCCAAAACATTTCAGCGGCTTTTATTGCCCTGGAAATTTCTGTTTAGCAGATTATTAACAGTTTTAATAATTATTCATATCAAGAGCACATCAACGGTTCAGATTAAAATGGCGGAGTTTAAAATGCTCAACAATAATAGTGAAAGTATAATGGGAAATAATCCATCAGAAAAAGATTTGAAACCCGCTTGTAAATATTGCCCGAGTAAATTATGTACGGGGTTATACTGGAAGAATATCATCGTTTCATCTGATTTCTCCGCCGTTCCATTCAATTGCCCGATGGAAACAAATGACGAAAACAAAATACGTTCTGAATTACAGCAATTATCAGATATAGATTTCTCACGAATTCAAAATGATTTTATGGTAAAGTATAATTCCAGCTTCAATTATGGGTCTACAAATGATCACAAAACCGAAAGTATCGCCAATATTCTCAATTACCTCCGCAGAGGACAATGTGCAATCATCTGCAAATTTTCAAACATTTGTTACAAGCCCTGGAGATTCTTTGGACATGATGAGAATAGTATTTATGATTTTGTTCAGACCTTAAAGGAAAGAAAAAAAGAAGAACTACTCACTGATGACGAACTGGTCGCCACGCCGCTCCCATTAAAAATTAAAGACATATCATGGCAACACACTGATACTACATTACAAAAAGAATCCCGAAATATTGCCCATAACGGTAATACAATCGAGCTTCAGGCGCAATTTGAAAACAATGTTGAAGGCGCAGGTGTCGACTTTTGTATTTACGGTAATTTCAATGGTGCAATGAAACAACTTGCAAAAGTGCATACCCATTGCAAAGGCAAGAGAGCGGCGGCAGACTGGGTTATTGATATATCACAATGTGATACGGTCAATCCTTCGATCGAGTTCGATTGCGAATCGCGTGATGTGAAAAGTAAATGCCATCCAATTGATGTTACCGTTATAGTGTCCGGTGGGTTTTGCGTTTTGATAAAAGATGAAAATGATCTTCTCATGGATGAGGTGAATATTGTTGTAACGGGAAACGATGAAGAAATTTTCAGAGGCACTTTAAAAAACAAAACTCTTCAAATCGGAAATATTCCTGAATGTAATTTACATATTGAGTGCGTTTATAAAAGCGCATCACAAAAACATGCTGTACGCTGGTGTCCAGGCAAACCGCCATACATTCCTGAGATAATTACCATTAAACAAGGGACGGCTGATGACAGAGATCGTTCTATCAGAAGAGATACGAAAGAGAATTAAACCGATACCGCAGGGGTTCTGCGGGGCTTTTGATTCCGATGTATATACTCTCAATGGCAATGTAATGCGCCTGCATGTTTTCTCTTGTCCTGCTTTAAAGTGCGGCCAGCAAATAAATGTCAAAGTCAAAATTCTTGAGCTTGACCGATTCTTTCTCGAAGATGGCAGAACCGTTGATGAAGGCTCTGATGATGACACGATCGCTGAATTCGAAGGCATATTACACAACAAAAACGGCAAATTCTTTTTTTCTGAAATGAAACCCTCTAAGCCAATCAACTGGTCGCAAACTCCTCCCTACCCCTGGTTCCGTGTAACATTTTCCCGCGAGAGCGATAAGGTGATTAATAAATCCGATAACGATACAGATGCTGAAACTTTTCCTGTTGTCATCGGTAAGAATGATGAGCCACAGGAAAGTCCTGAGTATGAAATCGGATTTCTTATAACAAAAGATGATGGTACTCCAATTGGTAATCAAAGAGAGCTTGTAACTCATTTTTATGGGAGATATTCTTATCAACCATTTATTGATCTATTTGACATTCATACTCAATTAGATTCTGTTAACCTGCTTAATATCACTAATGCACAGATGAAATACGCATCAGTTGAAACAGGTGATGATGAACCGCTGACACAGGCAACTGTAGCCTCAACCACACAGGTTTACGATGCAACTATCGAGGCATATAATAAGAAAAAACTTAACGCAATCAATGGCGCCCTGAAGCAAATTGATAAGCTTATTAAAAAATCGGACAATCCATGGTTTCAGCATATTCAGGCGGTAAATGAGTATTATAAGAAACTGGAAATATACCTGGAACATGTGCAACGATACAATGAGATGCGAAAATCATATTCCAAGATAAGTAGTGAATGTTTCACAATGGAAAGTGGATCACTGCGACCGATGGCGCAGGAGCTTAACAAACTTGAGATAGAGATTCATGATTACCTTCAAATATCAACTCGCACACCACAGATTTACATTGATCAAATCAATAAAAACATAGCTATTCTCACCCGTAACAAGACAATAGATGAAATACTCAATAACCCCGTAGTACAGATAATGGGTCTTTTGCCGGGTTCCGGTGTAGTCACTGGTATGCTCAAATTGATTCAGGGTAAATATACCGAGGGTTTTCAGGATGTATTTGGGTCGATAATTAACTATGGCGGTTTTCTTAAGCTCGCGCGTGTCGCGAATGCTTACCGTAGATCCTCAAAAGCAACTGTTGAGATGCTGTACTCCTACCGGTATCGCAAGCTGGTATCAACCATAACCAGTGTTGAACTAATGAATAAGATAACCGGGATGGCAATGAAGCAAAGTGGAGAATTTTTAGGTAATCTTTTTAGTACGGTAGGGTCATTTCGATCGCTGAAAGGACAGGTCGACAGTATTGCGATATTGCATATGAATCGTGAATATATACTTGAAATGACGGAGAAGGCGATTGTTGGTATCAAAGCGGGACAGATTACTGATGCTTATTCATATTTGAAATTTTTAGATGGTTTAAAGAAAGTAAAAGCGACCGCTGACTTCTTTGCTCATATTCGATTGCTTCACGCCATAGTAAAATTCGATAAAGATGTTTATACGATGACTCTTGAAGCAATGGACGATGTACAAAAGCTACTGGGGTATAAAGAACTACCAGGAGTTAATGATTTTGATAAGAGATTAGTTCTAAATACGACTCAATTATTCATAATGATGAGAGATAGAGGTATAAAGATGGATAAAGTAATCGATAACCAAACCGGTTCTTTCCCTACTGCATCATCGATCATAGATCATTTTAATGAATCTTTAGTACAATACGATATGTTCGGCTTAAAAAGAAATGTAGATGTTCGTTACCAGAACACCCGTGAGGAGATGCTACTGGCTCTCGATGAAATAGAAGAGTTATGGGAAACTGAAAAAAAGAGACGTGACAACTGGATAAAAAACAGTTATTATCTGTTTGTAAACTACGATCTGACATGGCTACAAAAAAAATGGGTAAGTACAAATAAGAGCGTAGCTGCCGGAAGTCTGCCACAATCCCTTGAAACCCGCGTTTCAAATTTCATTCAGAAATTAAAAGGACAAGTTGCTTTAATTGAATTTATTGGCGTTAAAGGCTTAATTTTTGATCTGGAATTTAAGATTAATACATCAATAGAGGAAACAACCAATTGCTTTTATGATTTTAATACGGAGTTTTTCTGTTCACGTGGGGAAAATCTGGTGAATAAATATTATTGAAAGGATAAGCAATGCGCTTTTATATATGTATCATCCTTCTGTTTTGTTTTGCTAACGCACAGAAGAGATTTCAGCCGGAATATTTTATCGATAAACATAATCTCAAATTACCCACAATTACAAAAAACATGCTTGATCTTCGTGAATTTACTCATACGAGCGATAGATGGATTTATTACTACAAAGGAAACACAGGACAATTAGATACTATTATTGAGAACCTTACAATTCAGGGATATGAATATAGCAAAACAACACAAATATACAACTATATATCGGATACTGTTTTTGTAACCGATGTTACAATTGGATCAGAAGCAAAAGATACTTTACATATGGGCGAGATAACCTACACGGATAATTATAAAAAAAAACGAGCCTTCGATATAAAAAGGAATTGCATTTTTGATTCAAAATTCGACGAGCGAGGCATCAAACTACTGGATGTCAGTAAATGCCAAAATGAAAGTGAATTCAATGGACAGGTTTTCAGCTTAGTAAAACACGACAACTATTTAGAATCGATTCCATTTGACAATGGTATAATAGATTCCAACAATATCCGACGTTATTATCTCACGCCGTTCGATAGTATAGTTGCAGATTATCTTGTAGAAAAGAATAGAGAACCGGTATTCTTTAATTTTATCACTTACAATAAATTCAAAAAGCCTGTTTACAAGTATCAATTTGATGTTTTTAGAAAGTCTGGTCCCATCATATCATTTAATTACCATACATATGATAGTTCTGGAAGGTTGAAAAGAATTTACTATTTTCAGACAAAAGATTGGTACCATCCGGAAAATGGATTCAATCTGGTCAACTATACTGAATACGAATATGATAAACTGGGAAGAAAAACAACTATGATAACGAGGGTTAAACCTGATCCGAAATACCAGAAGAAAGAATGAGCTTCGTGTGTTGTGACACAATGTTTTAAATAAGAACAATCAAATACGTCTTTACCTTTTTTCATTCTTCTGTTTTGATTTTCTCGATTACTATATGCCATAGTAATAGTCGACAAAGATATATACATTAACTCTCGGTGCAATGGATGATGTACAAGAGCTACTTTTTTCTTAATCCCAACTGAATAGAATTGAGTTCTCTTAAACGCGAAACGTTTACTCTCTGCGCACTTTGCCTGCCCTCCGTACAAAGTACTTTGGGAGGCGGGCGACCTCTGCGTTTTAGAACTCTTTGTCTTGACCATATAAAATTAGTATAAAGTTACGATGACATTATGAGAAGCGCAAATAAGAATAGGGCTTTTAAACGCAAAGTACGCTAAGGGCGCAGAGGTTAAACGCTTCCGCGTTTATAGGATGGAGTCCTTTCAAACCCGAAGCGTTTACTCTCTGCGTACTTTGCCTGCCCTCCGTACAAAGTACTTTGGGAGGCGGGCGGCCTCTGCGTTTTAGAATTCTTTATCTTGACCATATAAGATGTTAATGATATTAGGAATGACAAAATATGGGTGATGTCCACTAATTCGGGTACAACACACTATTTTCGTATGTTCATTCAGTAAATTTCCAGTATTCTAATTTGTTTTTCTCTGAAGGAAACTTGAGATCCGGCAGTGCGGTTCGCCATTACTTGCCCAATGGGAGATTCCGGTGAGATTATACAGTACTCTTCATCATCAATTGTCACTTCATCAGCACTTATTGCTATGAAAAAAATTCCGATGGAAGTATACACCAATGCTCCTGGCTCTACTGATGTGTATTCTTTTGAGATATCGATGATTTTTAATAATTGCTCCTGAGCCAGAGCATCTTTAAGGCGAAGCCCAAAAGTTTCAGTCTCCCGTTGCTTCAAAGCTCTGCTTGTCTCATATTTATCACCTGCGCTATTTTTATCCTCTTCATTGGCGGCATTCTGCGCATTTAATACGGCACTGCTGATTATCTCAATATGATTTTTAACATAGTCGAGGCAGTGATTATACAGCTTTTGTTTGAGTTCTTTTTTCATAAATCACCTTATTTGAATTGTTATTTCTGAAAAATACTGTTTTCCCAAAAACAAAGGTAAGTGGTATTTCACCTTCATTAAAAATTTTAGCAATAATGCAATGAAGCAGTAGTCAGAATTTATTCTTTACTTCATATAAACCCAAAGAGGAACTGACTGGAGTATTAGCATAAATATGTAATAAACACTATAAGGAGGGAACGCATGCTTGCATAGAGGTCGCAAGTTAAGGCAGGTTTTGATTAAGTGGTCATCGTTATCATGAATACCGGTTTATACATGTTTTTGTATAAAACCGGCACTCTGAATTGAATAGCCTGCTATCAGGGTATTGCTAGTCTTAATGCTTCTGATCTATTATTTACATTTATTTGTAACACATAGATTCCGCTGACTCCATCTTTAAACGTAAACTGGTTCTGTTTTACTAGTGTACTGGTTACCAGTCTGCCATTTATGTCAACAACACGGACCGAACATTTATCTTTGATACCTTTGATATGCACAACACCTGAGCTATAGCTCGCTGAAATGTTTGTTGATATTAAGTATGCAGGTTTTTTATCAACAGAAGTAGTCGCCAAAGAAAACTTCTTCAAAAATGCCCATGATTCTTCACTATTGTTTATTCTGTCACGGGTATTCATCGGCCACTCATGCCCACCGGTACGGATTGAATCTGCAACGACTTCGGTTCCCTGATCGCATGGTCCATAATAGAGTCTGGTAACAAGGGAATTCGGATTGGTAGATGGATAAGGGCGTGTTACCACCGGAGTTTTTGGACAATTGCATTTGTCTAACCATTTAGTTACATTCTCCATGAATGCCGCGGTCCCTCCGCTGAAACCCTCGTTTGTTCCAAATGTTAATCTCATCGACATCGGCCTCTTGAGTGTACAGGTTCCTGAGAGATTTCCCGAAGTTGGGGCGATTGCAGCAAATATATCTGAATACCTGCAAGCGAGCTGAAATGTCATAAAACCACCCTGTGAGAACCCGCAGGAATAGATTCGGTTCCTGTCTATATGGTATTTTTTGTCTATGGTATCGATAATCGCCATAATAAAATTGAAATCATTGTTACCGCTAAGGTCCCATGATTTATTGATTGCATTGGGATATACAACAATAAATTTTTCCCGGTCTGCTACTTTATCCATCTGTGTATAGGATTGTTGAGTTGCAGCATCCATGTTGTAACCATGGATATTAAAAACTAATGGCGGATTGTTTATATCACTTGGGGCATGGACGATATAATTACGTGTTACTCCGGCGACTTGCATCGTTTGATTCTGAGCAAAGAGACTTGCCGGGATAAAAATGATAGATACTAAAACCAGGAACTTGCGGATAGTCATTAGACCTCCTTTGTTGTGCAGTTGAAAACGAAGAAAAAATGGAGAAAATTACAAAGACAACCCTGATACTTAATTAATATATCAAGTTATTTAATTAATTGCACTGTTAATTTGTTGTAACAAATGAGATCCGCTTTATATGTTCCTCAAGGGAGTATTTTTTTTCGCACCTAACCCGAAGCGTTTCATAATCAGGTTGACTATATTAATTTAACATATGCGGGGAGCTTAGTAAACTCCCCCACACTGAGGAACTCATGTAAATCTGGGCAGTCAATCCTCCATTCAAACCATTTTTTCAGTGATAAAATTCTTTTCTTTAACCACCTTACCGTTTCGAAACATTTCGGGATGTCCCATTTAGCGCCGGTATAATTTTCAGTAATTCTATCAATGTGATCGTAACAAGGCCACCAGTAATTGCTAATAGCAAATCAGTGATCGATACTGATCCAAAGCGAAATAATGTTTTGAAAAACGGTATTATCATTATAAAACTAATCGTAACCAGACTTCCTGTTATAACATACTTAAAAGCTTTATTTTTCTCTTTAAGCATACTGATGCTTGACCTTGTCAACGATCTATTGGAAAGTATCATCCCCAGATTGCAAATAACAAGTGTTAAAAATGCCAATGCACGGGCTGTTTCTGTATTATGATCGTAACGGATGAACATATATATGGCGATTGTAACAAGCAGTGTTAATGTACCTTGAACAAAGCACTTGATAATAGTTGCCCAGTCAAACAGTTTAGCATCCAGGCTTCGAGGTTTGCGATTCATAATTCCGTGGTCATCTTTATCTGCTTCGAAAATCAGTGTGCATGCAGGATCTATAATCAGTTCAAGAAAAACAATATGGACCGGGAAAAGTATTAGCGGCCACTTAAAAATAACAGGGATTAGTGACAATCCTGCAATTGGGATATGTACCGAAAGTATATACATCATAGCTTTCTTAAGATTGTCATAAATGCGTCGGCCCATTCTTACAGCGGTTACGATTGAATTAAAATCATCATCAAGCAGTACCAATGATGATGCTTCACGTGCTACATCGGTACCGCGTCCACCCATTGCAACTCCGATATGTGCAGCTTTAAGCGCGGGAGCATCGTTTACACCATCCCCGGTCATTGCCACTATTTCTTTATTAATTTTCAGTGCCTTAACAATACGTAATTTCTGTTCGGGAACCATGCGGGCAAAGACGTTTATATCTTTTATTTTTTCGGCAAGCTGATCATCACTTATTGCTTCGATTTCCGGACCGGTAATGTGATGATCCGGATTTTTCAGTCCGATCTGTCGTGCAATGCTCATTGCTGTACCGGGATAATCCCCGGTAATCATGATAGTCCGTATTCCAGCAGCATAGCATTCTTCAATAGCTCCCTTTACATTCGGGCGCACAGGATCTTCAAGGCCAAGCAGCCCCAGAAACTGGAATCGGAAATCGTGTTGATTTTCAGGAAGATTGATTTTAGAGTATGATGCGCGGGCAACCCCAATAACTCGTTTTCCCTGATTACTCAGCAGGTCAATTTTACCCTCCAGCCATTTCATTTGTGATTTATCAAAATGACACAAATCCGCAATTGCTTCCGGTGCTCCTTTTGCAGCGATAGTCAAATCTTCTCCCGAAGCAGACACCCATACTCTTGACATCGCGAGGAGTTCTTTACTGAGAGGATACTCGCGTTGTAAAATCCATGAGGAGTGCAGATGCTCTGTTTGGGCTAATCGGCTTTCACCAAGCTCTCTCATTGCTTTTTCCATCGGATCGAATGGATCAACAGGGCTTGCAAGAATGCTATATTCTACAACTTCATGGAAATTCTCTGGAATAGTATCCGATTTTGATTTTATGGTAAATATCTGATCATTTTCTAATATATCAGTTACGGTCATTTTATTCATCGTCAATGTACCCGTCTTATCAACGCACAACACTGTTGCCGAACCAAGAGTCTCTACTGCAGGAACACGACGGGTAAGTACCCGAAATTTGGAAATGCGCCAGGCGCCAAGGGCCAGAAAAACCGTGAGCACTACCGGGAATTCTTCAGGAAGCATTGCCATCGCAAGCGATAACCCTGCGAGAAATCCTTCAAGGAGATTACCTCGTGTTAACCAGTATATAACAATTACCATTAAACATAAGATTCCACCAAACGACGCAAATGTTTTAACCACCTTGCCTGTTTGTTTCTGAAGAGGTGTACGCTCTTCTTCAACTGATTGGAGTGCCTTGCCGATTTTACCAAGTTCCGTTTTTGTACCGATTGCCTTGACAATTCCAACTGCCTGACCAGAAACCACAAGCGTTCCAGAAAAAGCAAAAGGAAGGTCATCACCACCTGGTTTTCCCATAACAGCTGACTGGTCTTCAGTTGCTGATTTTCTAACAGGAACCGATTCACCCGTCAATAAAGATTCATCAACAGAAAAATTTATTGCATGGAGGAGAACACAATCTGCTGGAACACGATCTCCTTCGGCAAGCAGCATGAGATCATCACATACCACCTCACGACCTGATATTCGGATTTTTTCACCATTGCGTATGACATAAGCCCGAGGACTGGAAAGGTCTTTTAGTGCTTCAAGAGCCCGTTCAGTTTTACGTTCCTGATAAAAAGTTATCCCTATAATAACAAATACGAATCCTAAAAGCATCATTGCTTCCTGGACTTCACCTGAAAGTAAATAAAGAGCTCCACAAGCGATAAGAAGTAAAAACATTGGCTCCTTAAGGACCCCGAATAAAATTTCGAACGATTTTCGTTTGCCTTGTGTTGGAAGCTCATTAAACCCATCGCGATTCTGACGAAGAGTAACTTCTTGACTTGATAGACCTTTAATATTTTCAAATGAGAATTTGCTCATGAAGTAACCTTTCTGCAACTATATTCATTATAAACAAGTTAGTTTGACCGAACTAAATGAATTATTATAAAAGAATGCTCCTTGACATTTCTTTCCTACAAACCCAGATGATTAATAACTTTATTCAAGAGCACAACTAATTGATCAAGCTCTTTTTTATTCAATGAATTTTCAAAATTTTCAGCATAACCTTGATGAACTTTATCGTGAAAATCGGAAATCTTCAATCCCTTTGAAGTCAAATGTACATACCATACTCTCCGATCCTCAGCTGAAGGCACTTTCCGAATGTAACCATCATTTTCGAGGCGATCGATTGAATTTGTCGCTGTTGGTTTAGTTACCTTTAAGTGCTCTGCCAACTGACTGATCGTTGGCGGACTTTCAAAATGCCGAATCGAGTCAAGGTAGTGGATTTGTGTTACGGTGAGATTAGCAAATTCGCTTTGACGAGTAACACTGTCCTCGTGGTCTTGCATGCTTTGTGAGAGACGTTCAATTAACTCGGCAAGTGAATACATCGGTAAACCTCTTTTAGTTAGTTAGATGATACTAAATATATTCTTAAAATAGAAAATAGTCAACAAAAACATTATATCTCGATTTTTGATTATCCCTTAAAGTTGATAAAATAAAGCTGTTATGAAATGTAAGTTAGTTTCTTGATAACTAACTTATATTGTTTAGGGTTTCTATAGTTTTGATTTATTTGAGGATCTTTTTGAGCCATATTACCTACTGCATAAATTCAGACACTTTTTCTTCTACCGGACCAGGAATAATTCGCAGCGCTGATCACTTATTAGCAGTCTTCTGTAATCAATGGCATAATGTTTGATTTGATTAGTAAAGCCATTGCATTTCAGGTCTATAATTAACAAAGAAATAGATTACAGGAGAAAACATATCAGATCGGCATGCAGAGCGTCTCATCAGTTAGGCATATAAAAGGTGATTTTAATCATATGGGAAACCGGTCGATCCATTGCAGTCCGTAAATTAAAACAGATGAAAAAAACCGCGAAACAACTGACAGCCCTAAAATGATAATTCCAATGATAATTGCGCGAGGATCAGTTATTTAAAAAATGTGAATCCCCACTGTAAAAAATCTGAAAAAAATATCTTTCTTTACTATATTGATATGATAATCCTTATTGGATAAATCACGGGCAAACCTTACAAACAACAGTTTTGCTCCCCCATCCATTAAATATGTTTCACTGGAGTGACAAATGAACAGTATAGCGCAAAAAAGTTTTCCTGTTTCAGCGTTGATCATCATTACTTTTTTCCCGTTGTTATTTCAACTCACTGCGGCTACTTACAAGGGACACGTGATTGACGCTGAAACCGGGCAGGGGCAAGGTGGCGTAATAATAAAATTACAAAACTCAACAGAGCAGACAATCTCTGATAGTATCGGTGCGTTCTCGTTGACCGCATCCCTTGGAGTAAAGCTGCGAGGCACCGGTCTCAAAGATGGGCCAGTCCTCCGTTATCTTCCTGGGCGCAATGGATTCTCTCTAAGCCCCATAGAGAATCCGCAATCGCTCCAGGTCTATTCGCTTCAGGGGCGCTGTATCGCCACTGTCGGGTGTACCCCGGCCACTGATTTCGTTCCACTTAACATTCCCGTACACGGGCTTTATCTTTTGTGTTTGCGTACTGCTCAACATGCCTTTACTTTTATCTGGAACCATAATGGTACTTCGCGGATCATTGCTCCTAAATCTATGCCCACTGCTCAAGCGCGTCAAATCGCTAATGCTGCGGCTGGTCCTGCATTGATATTTGAAAAAACCGGGTATCAACAGGAACAGGTGCAGGTAGAAGCAGGCCGGGACTACGATAATCTGCTGGCTAAAATGAAACCGTTCATTGGCGATTACATCTTTAATGATGACACGGTTCGTACCTACCGGCTCTATTTGAGTGAGAGCGAAATAAAGCGCCTTCTGGATTTCAATGCGCTTGTTTCCGGGTATACAGTGAACAAGGTGTGGGCTACAGGACGGTTAGTATTTGAAGACCGCTCTCTGGACTCGATTTCCGTGCGGTTCCGAGGTGATCAATCTATCTGGGACTGTGTTTCGGGTGGTGAACGTAAAAAGGATGTACATTACCCTCAGTATGGTTTTGGTAATGGTGATGTCTGTGCGAAATTCTCCATGAAATTCGATTTTAACCGCGTTAATTCTGATCAGCGACTCTATGGCTTGAAGGCGCTTAATTTCCGTTCCATGTCATTTGATCCGACTAAAATGCACGAGCGGCTAGGTTACTCGCTTTATCATGACATGGGGATTAATGCCCCAAGAGCCGTACATGCCCGGCTTTATGTAAATGATTCTCTCTGGGGTCTTTTCTGCGTTGTAGAGGAGATCGATGGTCGTTTTGTAAAATCGCGTTACCCGCTCACCGGGAATGGTAATCTCTATAAAGAAGCATGGCCAGAGGGGGCTGCGAGCGAAGAATTCCTGCTTTCGGCGCTGGAGACTAATAATGATCCTGCAGACAATCCGAATGTAAATGATTTTATTGCATTTCGCGACAGTGTTATTAAAGATTCTACTGATTCGATCAATTTTCTTGCTAAAATGAGCAAACTTGTCGATATTCCCCACCTGGTACGGTATCTTGCCGTGGATCGCGGTATCGGTAATTTTGATGGCATTGTTTCGGCCTACGCTTTAGGTATTGGGATTCACATGCGCCATAACTATTTCTGGTATCACAATGAAGAAACAGGCCTTTTCGAATTGATCCCCTGGGATCTTGACAAGGCACTACTTTTTCCAGAACCCAATTTCTGGTCGAATAACCAACCCTCGGGCAGTAACCAGATACCCAATTGGAATGTGATCAATAGCGATGACACTCCTATCTTTTGTGATTTTGATCCCGGATCATTCGGCGGGTACTATGTTGAGCCGATCGACAATGATAAATTTCTGCGACTGGTGCGCACTACCACCTGGAATCAATTCACTGCGCAGAGCCGTCGTTTTCTTGACAGCTGCATTACAAAGCCAAAAGTGGACGGGCGTATCGATAAATGGCGCAGGCAAATAGCATCGGCTGTAGGCAATGATCCAACTATTGACAGCACAGAGTGGAGCCTAATGACCGACAGCCTGAAGAATACTATTCCGCTGATGCGTACAAATCTTGAGATGATGATCGATACATTGATTATCAAGTAAATTTCACGTTTGGTTTTCGGGTCTTTGCAGTAAACTCTTTGATTGCCTTGCTTTGAAAAAAAAACCACTTCTGATTAAGATCAGAAGTGGGTAAAGCAGGTGATCACACTTGATCTATAGTCAAAGGACTTCAAACATATAAGGTTTAAGTGAATATTTATATGTAAAAAAGTATCACCAGGTCGAAATCGGAATTTCCGCAGTAAACAAATGATCAAATCCATAATCAATCATAATACCTTAACGTTTTCAAATATCACTTTTTTATTTGTAATGAAGAGTGCTCGATAAAAATTCCTGACGGGGATATCGGCGCTTTTTTATTGTTAAGCTTGCGCCCCTTAAAATCAAAGATGTTTTTATTTGAGTTCAACATTCCCAATGTAAGCACCGTTTTGTTTTTATATTGATCACGATAGACAACAGAACGAAATTTCTCTTTTGTACTTACTGTCACATCTATTTTGGATATACCTTCTTTCCATGCATTCAGTGCTGCATCACTGGTGTTAACCGCCCAGTCAGCTTCCGCACTCTTGCTCTGACTGAACCACATCAATGCAAAAATCCGGGGGAATTTAGAAGGAATATCATTAAACATTTCAGTTATCCATGTGCGCCTTATTTCCACCATGTTCAGAGCAGGAAAACTCTGGAATGAAAAGCGGTTTCGAAGATATTGACAGTGCATTATAGGCAGGAGTAAAGACCTGGGTAAAACTCTGCCAGTTGGACCAGCTCTGTGCAGTCCCCCAGTTGTACCCATCAATCGATACCATGTCAACCCAATCATCACCGGGAAACCATCCAGTAAAGGTAGCAGAACCACTGTTTGTCGCATTCGTAGTCCACACCCATTTAACATTTGTTACACTAAGATTACGAAATACCGTCACAACATGTTTCCAGGCCTCAATCAGTGTCTGATTGGTATTACCTGCACCGCTTTTAGCTATTCCCCAGTCATACCAGTCACCGTTTGCTTCATGAAACGGACGAAGCCAGATCTCTTTACCATAGGCTTTAACCCCCTCAGCATATGCTTTCAGATAGGTATCTGCATTACCATTTATAATCTGCTGTGTCGTAATACCCGTTGGCCATCCATGTCACCAGAAGAGTTGATTTGTTTGCAGCTGCAATATCAGCATACGTTTTTGTCCAATTCCAGTTATTTACATCCCATACAACAAAAAGGCTTATAATATCAACATGGCGATTCTGCAATGTCTGAAATGCCTCGACATTACTCTTTGTCGGCTGGGGATATGTACCGTCTCCCCCAACCCATGCTCCGATCTGTTTAAGTTCCGCAGATGAGATCGACACAAGCATTACTCCTGTTATTGCACATTGAATCAATACCTTACGAATCATAATTGACATCCTTGGCAAAAAAGTTTCATTTCAAATCTGACTTCAACACCCATGATACCATCGCACTCCAAAAAATATACGGTAAAAAGAAATGACTGTTGAACATGAAAAATCAATTTATTAATTTATTGTTACACTGTTACACTGACTGGATATTCTATGTCGAAAAAAAAATCCCCGGTTTTACAGGAAACAATCATGAAAATCCGAGCATTACTTGAAAATGTTTCAGATGAAAAAGGGCTTCCATCAGTCCGAAGGTTAGCGCAACAATTTACCGTCTCACCAGTTACAGTGATGCGGGCTATTGGGGAGCTCAAAGAAGAAGGGCTTTTGTCAAGCAGATGGGGAAAAGGTCTTTTTACCTCAGTAGGCCATTTATCGCCTTCCGCTGATAATGACAATCCAGAATTGGGGAAATATAAAACGACACTCAGCCAATTCAAGAAAGATATTCTCGGAGGGAAATTCCAAACTCACCTCCCGCTTCCTCCTGTTAACCAATTGACAGTCCACTATAATGCAAGTTATCCAACCATCAGAAAAGTGCTATCCACACTGCTTGAAGAAAACATTCTTAAGCGCAATGGTGCGCGCTACTACTTTTTTACAAATAGGCTAAAACAAACCTCGCGGATTGCAATTGTAGCCTTCGGGATCAGCAGAGAAACAATCAAAATTGAAACTGAACGGGAGCGAACATTTTATCGCCTGCTATCGTCAACAGCAGCAAACAATAATGTTGATATAGAAATAATTTGTTATAATGATTATCTAAATAAACCAAGCTTTTACACACCGGATAACGAACCACTTGAGCGCTATCTCAAGTCATCTGGAATTTGCGGTATTATTCTGTCATCATACCATATGAATAATTCAGCTGAATGCCTTGCCAAATTACTGACATACAATATCCCGGTCTCAGCCTGGATCGAGGACAGTAGAATACTTGATACCGTTGATCGTTACGTACCTCACTACAAGAAATTGACCTTTTTTGATTCAAGTTATTCAACGATACCTGGAAGCGATGTGGGGCGCTATCTGCTTGAAAAGGGTCATCGCAATATAGCCTTTATATCTCCATTTCATGGAAGCCCATGGTCTCAGAATCGCCTTAAAGGTGTAAAAAAAGCAATCGCACTCTTTTCTGATGCAACCTTATACCCCTTCACAGTTTCTGAATACATCAATGATTATTATTATATGCAGCCATTTATTGAAAATTCGGAATTTTATCACCAGTTCACTTCAGATATAAATAAAAAACAGATACATGATTTTCTTGGTACGCGTATTTCAACTGTCAAATACGAATATGACACACTGCTGAGAGATAATTTGATCTTTACATATATAAAAAATGCAGTCGATCAGATAACTCACGATCAATCGATAACCTCTCTTGTCTGTGTCAACGATCTTGTCGCCGGCTTGATAACCGATTACTGGAATTATAATCAGGTATCATCCAGAGATCGCCCTGCACTGATTGGTTTTGACAACTCATTCAATAGTCTTCAGCAGCAATTCAGTTCATATGAATTCAATACCCAGGGTGAGATACAGGACATGATAAGCCATGTGCTCTACCCTGAAAACGCTTTATTTTCCAGAAATAAACCTGTAATCCGGTTGAGTGGAAAAGTTATTGAGCGGAGGAGTTCACAGAGAGGGAATTCGCGGTTGGACTGAGTTTTAAAGTAAAAAGGCAGTCCACCACTTTCAGTTCCTTATGTTGGTAGTATCCCGAAAAAACTTAAAGCACCATTTCTCGCTAAAATCCCAAGCAGATTAAATAAACCATGTCCAATAATGGGAATAATAAGGGATCCCCTTTTTCTGAAAAATAAATACCAGATTAAACCAAGAAAAAACGAAAGACCAAAATTTGGCCAGTCAAGAATTGTGAAACAAATATTTCCAAATAAAAATGATTTCCATTCACCATATTTTTTTTTCATTAACAGATATGGGATTCCTCTGAAATATATCTCTTTAAAAAAACCAGATACGATTACAAGCGATATAATTTCAAGAATTGTCAAAAAAACATTTCCAGTTTTTTCAATCGGCATTTTAAGTGCGACATGGACATCTAAAAAGAAAAAAATATAACTACAGATTCCAGCAAGAATTCCAAATGTTATATCCCGAAAGAATGTCTTTTTTGAAGTTAAGTTTTGAAACAATGAAATCCCGTTATTTCTGAAAAGTTTTAAAGCAAATGGGAAAAATAAAGGGAGTACAATAATATATACGGTCAAGATTGTCAGATAATACTTATCATTAATAGCACTGGTGAGTTCAAATAAATTCATTCCGCTTTTATGAACAAAAAAACCTAAACATAGGATACATAGTGCAATTAGTATAGCAGGTGAAGCAATAATAAGAATCGATTCAGAAAGTTTTGTAGTTTTAGCTGTCTCAATTTTGGTATCAGCGAACATAAATACTCCCTTCTTTCGTTTATTTTGATCCGTGCGCTTACATTTTCTTTTCTACAACGAGATGAGTTTACGACAACATCCAAGTAATCCCTAAATTATCATATTACAAACAATAGTGCTTTTTTATGAAGTAAGATAGATACATCTTGATAGACTCTTTGGGTTCGCCCCAAGCAGTCTCTTTAACTTTATGCATTAGTCATATTACTTTCCGAAATGTCTGTGAGATTCTTTCTTATCACACATTTGCCTGAACCAATGCCTGTGATTTCAAGTATTTTCCCTGCTGTCTCATTGATAACCGGGTTAAGATAACAATATCCAGAGTGCATCATTTTACTGGATTGTTCTGAAATTACCTTAGCAATACGCGGATGACAATGCCCTATGGAAGTACACCAAACACCAGATTCAAGATCCAGATATTTGTTCCCTTCAGAATCAAAAAGGGTACAATTATTCGCCTTAATAAAATTCGCATATTTAAGTTCGTGCCCAGTACTATTAAAGATGTTCTTCATTGCTTTTTCCTTTGTATCTGTCTTGGATTTCACGGGTGTCTATGTCCAAATCACAGAAAACGAGTACCTTTTTTATCACTCCATGGATTAAAGAGCTTGATAGGACAGCATCTTGTTCATCCCTATTCCAGTCGGCAATTGGGTGGAGATGTGCTCCGAAGCTGGAACTTGCTTTGCTAAACAGTAACTTCAATTTGTAATAGTAAGCTCCAGATCCGCATCATTAAACCTTACATCTACATTCTAAAATGATTTCGTAAAGTTCCGAAGTCAATCTCAGAAAATAAAAGGGCTGTTTATCCAAGTAATCCTTAACCGTAAAAGATTTAGCAATACTCGATTGTGTGTTACGAAGCTCAAGATCATAGCCGTTCAATTAAAAATAACAAAACATGATTTATGTTCTTCTTTAATGATCTGGTTTACGTTTTACCAAATCTCTTGAGTAAATTTAATTGATATGACTAACGCCACATACAATTAAAAACGCAGTGCGAGTGGAAAACAGTTTGTTTTGTATTCAAAAATGATCACCTTATCTTGTAGGAGTGTTACTGAGATGGCAAAAGAGCAGGAATTACCAGTTCAATCTGACAGAAATTCGGGATGGAAAATATGATTGGATACTTGTTGTATGCACTGTCAAATTACCCGCTCACCATCCGCATGTCCCATTAGAAACATTGGAACCAGGGAGTATCGCCCTGTTCCAACCTGCTAAATGAAAAAGAGACCTGTTCGCATTCGAAATGGTGTCCGCAATATTTTAAAAATGTAATTGCGTACAAATCAACGTCATAGAAGTTTTTTTGTCCGCTTAAAAAAAAGTGTTGTCCACTTTTTTGCCTCTTTTAATACCAGATTGCCTTATATTACCAACATAAGTTATAAAGAATTATTGCTACGGCTGATGTGGTGATGTCTAATACCCCCCAAACTTATCAAGGTGGAATAATATGCGGATCAGGAAAAATCGCTCCATATTTAATAAGTCAAGACTGACTTGTCTTGCGAGTTTATTATCAGTTATTCTTTTTACTACTGTCATTTTTGCTGATAATCCTATAATTCAAACGTTGTATACTGCAGATCCAGCACCTATGGTTTATAATGGTAGAGTTTACCTTTATACAAGTCACGATGATGATAAAATAGTGGATAATTTTTATACAATGAGAAACTGGCGATGTTACTCGTCTGCTGATATGGTAAACTGGGTAGACCATGGGATGGCTGCATCGTGCGCTGATCTGAAATGGATCGGAAATACAAACAATGGAGCCTGGGCTCCCCAGTGTGTCGAGCGTGGTGGAAAATTCTATCTATATGTCCCTATCCAGGGAAAAGGAATAGGAGTCCTTGTTTCTGATAGCCCGACAGGGCCATTCAAGGATCCTATCGGGAAAGGCTTGATTAACAGAGGTAATTGGAGTGATATAGATCCTACTGCATTTGTTGACAGTGATGGGCAGGCGTACCTTTACTGGGGAAATGGAACACTCTGGTATGTAAAATTAAATGAAAATATGACATCATATTCCGGAAATGTAATTACTGCCTCGAAACCGGCCAGCTACGTTGAAGGCCCCTGGTTTTACAAACGCAACAATTTGTATTATATGATTTATGCAGGAATGGATGGCGGTTCCGAAAACATACAATATGCAACCAGCAGTAGCCCCACTGGCCCCTGGACCTCCAAAGGGGTCTTTATGCCAAAACAGGGCAGCAGCTTTACAAATCATCCTGGAGTATGCGATTTCAAAGGAAACTCCTACCTTTTTTACCACAATGCAGCTTTACCCGGAGGAGGAAGTTATCACAGATCCGTTTGTGTAGAGCAATTCACTTATAAAGCAGATGGTTCATTTCCGTCAATAAGTATGTCTACAACAGGAGCTAAGCAACTTGGAACTCTGAATCCTTACGACACAGTTCAGGCTGAAACGATCTGTCAGGAATCAGGTGTGGAAACCGAGGTCTGCAGTGAAGGGGGCATTAATGTAGACTCGATCAGTAACAATGATTATATCCGAGTGAAGGGTGTCAATTTCGGTGATGGGGCGGTATCGTTCATGGCCAGAGTCTCTTCAGCCACAAGCGGAGGAAATATCGAACTTCATCTTGACAGTCAGACCGGAACTCTTATCGGGACCTGCGCAATCTCAAATACTGGGGGATGGCAAACGTGGGTAACAAAAAGCTGCACGATTACAGGAGCAAAGGACACTCATGATCTTTATCTGAAATTTACCGGAGGAAGCGGTGTTCTTTTTAAACTTAACTGGTGGAAGTTCAATCAGGATCCGACAAATGTCAGTCTGAAGAGCCCACTAAATAGACCAACCGTAAATAATTTCATTGTAACAGGTAAAGCCGGTAAAACTATTACCCTGACATTCTCCTTACCAGAAAATTTCTCTGAAAAAAGATGTTGTATCAGTTTGTCTGATCTATCCGGTCGCACGGTGAATACTGCCTACCTCGGAAATTCAACTGATAACGGAAGGGGCTCCGTACAATTTACCGGAATACAATCCGGAATGTATCTGGTTAGGTTGTTAACAAAAAGTAACCTGATTAATGCCGGTAGTGGGTATATTGTTGTAAAATAAATGGTATATGCCCGGAAATGGGCTGGAAGCGCAGAAAAGAAATGGGACGGACCATTTTTAAGCTTAATAGATAAAAGTTGTCCGTCCCTTTTCATTTTGGCTTTACGGAATTAACGCGATGCACAAATTCTTTCGCTTCTATTCTGGAGAAAACAACAATAACCCCATTGCTCTACTCAAATTGTCGTTTTAGAGGTGGCGGATTTTTTTTTGAAGATCAAACAAATCGCAGTTTTTTCTTTAGGTTTGCTTTTTACACAATATCTTACACAGATACACTTTTACTTACCAGCGATTTATTAACAAGAGCGGAAACCGGTGAGATTGTCATCCGGAGATATGTGGCAATAACAGAAAGCGGGATAAGTTCTTCAAGATGTGCCTGGCTGCAAAAAACCGCACGGGCTTCGGACCTTTTGTTCTTTTTGCCTCTTCTGAAAAGTTCATCTTTGGTAAATCCATAATCTGTGCATACTTTAGCTGATAGGGTATCCAACACCACAATGTAATCAGCCTTCCGGTGCTTTCGATTCAAATTCATTTTGTACTTTTCCATGGCATTCTTTACAAAATCAGGAGTACCGATAACTGCTGGCCAACCCTTGCGGGAACCGGCTATTTCTGTTGCTTCCGTCATAGATAGTTGCCCTGCTTTCGTCATATCACCGGTGCATCCCTCTGCCAAAAATCGCAGATACGCTTCAATAGCACCATTCTCATTGTCTCCAAAGCGGCGAAGACACTCTTCCCGGTTTTGAAACTGCTCTCCACGTGCACCTTTTATCCCCAGAAGATACCCATGACCACACCAGGCCCAATTTTTCAGCTGCTCTAGAGATTTGACCAGTCCTGCCCGTAACGGGTTAAGGTGAATATATCTGATCAGTTCCATCGCATAGTCCTGGTCCTGACAAAGAACCGATTTGAACCTGTCCTGATAGAGGTATCCCTTTCTTTTATACTTTTTGTTGTAAAATTGTGCATATCCACTATTCAAAGGGCGCATAAGTTTACTCAAAGGCAGATCACTGGACCTGATCAATAAATGATAGTGGTTATCCATCAGACTCCATGCATAGCACTGAAAATCGCATTTCTTAAGTCCTTTTTCAAATCGGGAAAGAAATTCATTTCTATCCTGATCATCAAGGAAGAGATCTTTTCCCTCAATGGAATGGGCCATTATATGGTAGAGTGATCCGGGCGATTCCAGTCGCGGCATACGAGGCATTTTTATTTCCTCCAAAATTAGGCTTTGGTAATTAATCGAAATAAAAATGCTGCAATATTTATACCGGTTTATCTGAGAAGGAAGTTTTTAAAAGTAGCAGTTCTTTGGTAAAAAGATAGTCCGTCACTTTTGTTCGCTCGAAGAAGGACGGACCATTTTTTTGATAAATAGACAATGATAGTCCGTCCCTTTGATTTCCCTTCCTTGCAAATGCCCCCGCCCACTCCTTATCTCTTCAACACTACAGGATGCATTTTGACCAACTTACCGTCAAACTGCTCTCTCAGAAGGTAACACCCATTTGACAAACCATTTACATTATGATCCACCGAATAACTCCCGGCATCCTGATTCCGATCAAATATGCAATCTACAAGTGCTCCTCTGGTGTCAAAAAGCGAAAGATTCAGTCGCCCCGCTTTTGAAAGTTGATAACTGATATTCAGAGAAGAAGTCCCAGCCTGAATACAACTGAGTACAGGCGATAACTTTGCTGCACCGGTCTGTTTTTCCATTACTGGTGTTATCGGATAAATGTCGATCTTTTGATTTACAGACGATCCAATCTGGTACCAATCAAAATCAGCATAACCTCCAGCCGACTTGGTTGCGTAATTAAACAGAGTATATCGGTACCCCATGAACATAGTAAGGGTATATGACATCTGCAATGTAGTCCCAATTGAATTCCATGTAGTACTGTCCAAACTGTAGAAGAAAGTTGCTTTATCTGTCCTATTTGTAAAATCCATATCGATTCGCAGATAAACCCGGTTTTGGCTAATAGGTACACTTGTTTCCTGATTTTTTCCCTTATACTTTACGATAGAAAGAGCTGTTCCGTTTTTCTTGACAGCAACAAACCCAAGAGTATCCTGTAAAGCAGCCAGACCCGCAATATCTCCATCTTTCATTCCACTTGCATCCATCGCAATCCGTCCCGAACACTTGGGCCCAATTGACATTTGTGTCAAAGAGTTTCTGGCGTTTTTGATATCGTTGTCAACGCGAGATGTAGTAATACGATAATAGCCAGGTTTTGCTGAAAGAGACCAGTTAGCGTTATCAGGATTATGGTTCCACTGCCATTCGAGTTTCATGTTAGTATCTGAAAAATTATCAGATGTTACAACCCCAGTCCCCTCTGCTGAAGAAACTGAAGCCAATTCGAAGCTTGTAGGCGCTTTACCACTATTATACACCGGCCAATCATTCTGCCATGTCATTGGCATAATCCAGGGACTTCGTCCAACAGAACCATTATCCTGGAAGAGATATCCCATCCAGCTGCCATCTTTCATTTGAACGTAGCTGCCCTGAGCTACACCGCTACTGTTAAGAACAACTTTTCCTTCGAAACTGCCATTAAGAGATTTACTCCTATGACAGATTTGGGTTCTGCCTCCGCCATTAGGCCAGCAGATATTGAAAACATAATAATAATTATTGTACTTTTCGACGTGTGATCCTTCAGCAGCGACTATCATGCTTGAGCCAGCAACTGAAGAAGCTTTTGGAAGAAGTATTTTGTTCAATCCGCCAGATTTAACGCCAGACAAATCGGCATTGAGTTCTACTATTCTAATATCACCGCCACCATATACAACATAGTTGCGACCGTCATCGTCTAAAACAAGTGATGGGTCATGATAAAAAGGGAACTGAACCTCTTTCCATGGTCCGTTCTTTATATCCTTGGTCGAATAGAGGTGTGTTTTGTTTGTTGTGTATGAAGGGACAAGCACATAGAATGTGTTGTCTTTATACCGGATACTGCTCGCCCAGCTTCCCTTGCCATACATACTCCCGTTGACTAAATTACAGGCATTGGAATTCGCGAGAATTTTGTAGCCATATCCCACAATTTTCCAATGCACCATATCACTGGATTCCATAATCGGTAACCCGGGAGCCATATGCATTGTCGTAAAACTCATATAATATTTATCTTCCACGCGTACCACTGAAGGATCGGGAATATCTGCCCAAATTACTGGGTTTGTAACAGTTGCCCCGTTGGTAAGCGAAATAATGCTGGCTGTAAATATCAGCATCATGCAAAACCCTTGCTTAAATAGTCGATTTTTCATACTCTCTTTTCTCCATGTCAGAAGTGTAAACTTTTAATGCATCTCAAAACTATTTTCGAATTTAACTCTGTAAAGGCTACATTATTTTTTTAACATAACTTTCGATTTTAGCAAAATATTCCCACTATTTTCTATTTTAATAATATAAAAACCCTCTGATATACTTTCAAAACTATATGAATAATTATTTTCTAATTTTGTCTGAAGTATAGCAGTTTTTACTATATTTCCTTTTAGATCGTAAATTTTCAGGCTTGTTGCTCCATTTCGTGGTGCTGTAAATTGAACTTGCATTATAGAATTCTTATAATCCACTTTCATCAAAGATAAATTGGAATTCTTATGAGGGCGTAATGTCGCAATTGCAATTTTACTGAACTTATACCAGTTCAGCCGATATGGTTCACCTGATCCTTTGAAAACAAGATAGAGATCTTTAATACCTGTACAATTGGTAATATCACATTTGAAAGACTTCCACGTTGTCCATCCACCAGTTCCTGTAATATTGCAGGTGCCTACAAGTGTTCCTGTTTGACTTCCCAAACGTAACTCAATCGATCCACCAGAAGATCCGCTTGCTGCCCGGATTTCAAAGCTGTCAGCGCCATCACTAAAATCAACACCCTTAACACGTATGTAGTCGCCATTAGAAATCTGGTTAACCATAATTCCGCCTTCATTGCACACATCAGTTTTGATTCCTGATTGAAGGTTGATGGTTTCAGCCTGCACAGTATCGTATGGATTCAAATTCTTTATCTGTTCAACACCAGTTGTCACTTTTGTCAATTTCATTGTACCATCAGTGTTATAATTAACTAAATCAACGCTGACACTGCGTTTGTAGGTTAGTTTTGATAATCGCCTGTCATGATAGAATATGTACCATTTATCTTTATATTCAACAATCGATGCATGATTGTTATTTCCGTTATTTATGTTTACCCCATTAAGTGCTGGATTATCTAAAACAGATCCTTTATGTACAAAACCGGTCATCGGATTATTACCCATCATATACGCTATCTGAGCATTAGGTGGGCCTTTGAAATCATTTGAGTAGGAGAAGTAATAGGTATCTTTATATTTGTGCATAAAAGATGCCTCAAATGATCTGGGGGCATTTATTGTTACAGCAGTTCCTGATGTAGATGTCATATCTGCATTGAGTTTGATTACCCGTAAATTAACACCAGGAGTTGATCCTCCACCCCCAAAGTAAAGATAAGCCTGTCCATCAGTATCGACGAACGCTGCAGGATCGAAAAGCCATTCTACATTACAATTGGACATACTTTTAGTAATCAGAGCCTTCTTAATTGGATCTGTAAACGGTCCTTCTGGTTTGTCTGCAACCGCAACACCAATTTGTGATCCTCCATCAGGTATGTAAAGGTAGATCTTGTTGTTTTTTACTGCTGCTCCTGGTGCATAGGCCTGTTTGGCCCACGTGGCATCTCGAGGCACTTTGAAAACTTCACCGTGATCTGTCCAGTTTGCCATATCATCAGAGGAAACAAGTGTGTAGTCCACAATATTGAAACCATTATCAGGATTATTATCATCATGAGAGCAGTACACATATACCCGCCCGTTGTAAACGATAGCATTAGGATCTGCTGTATATTTTTGACTTATAATAGGATTATCAGCAATTGTTATCTGAACAAGAGTTATAATACACGTTATAAAAGGTACTAATAGTGAAAATCTGTTCATATCCCAATCTCCTCTTCTTCTATTTTTTTTATTGTTTAGTCAAATAATTAAATCTTTAGATACAGAAAACTTTTAATTAATACACTCTGAATTCATATTCAATAACTCTTCATTGGGACTGATTCTTTACATAAAAATCGACCGAAACACATTACTTCATCAGCATTATTCCTGTCTTTTTGATAATATTTTTACCACATGCCACTTTTACGATATAGAATCCATTGGGGATGTTTGCAATATCGAACGTATGAGAATATGCTCCTGAGCTGCTGCTGAGCTCATTGCTTCTCAGTTTGCTGCCATTCAAATTGTAAAGATTCAGCGAGACCGTATGAAGTGCTGGATCTGTAAATTCTATTTTTAATAAAGAATTTCTGTTGTTTATTTTCATAGCAGAAACTGGTGCTACTTTATGCGAAAGAGAGACATCGGTTCCAGAGTAAGTTCCTACAAATGACACAACACTTTTTGCGGGAAGTGCCCAGGAAAAGCTCGATCCTGCAGTTACTTCTGCACGGGCTGTCAACTTGACTGCATCGGATGTTTCCCATGGAGTAACTGAAGGTACGGTTATGCCATTCAGCACGAATTTCTGTGTTACTGCAGAAGTGTTTTCGTTTATAGCAACTACAGTCATCTGTTTCAAAGTATCATTGCGATATGCTGTAACCCAGACTCCGGAAGAGGGATTATGATTTGCAGCGATACGATACGATCCAGGACGCACAAAACGGCTGTAGTTGCCCATAACGTATCCTCGTTGAATTACATGCCCGCGCATAACCAGACCATTAGATGCTGTTCCGTTTACCCCATCAGCAGGAATAATCCACCAGGTATGATATGCGCTTATTGGCCCCTGTACAATCATATTATGCATCTGTTTGGCAATGGCTATCCCGGGTTTCATCGATTCATCACCAGCAAATTGGTCAAACCCATACTCAGTTTCCCAGAGTTCTTTCCCTTTGTCCAGAACAAGTTTATAGGGGTAATTAGGAGCCTTTGGCTCATCACCATAAGAGTGACTTGCAATAACATCGCAATACTTTACTGCTGTAGGACTGTTTAAAATTGCATCACCAAATGGTTTCAGTGAACCCCAGTTAATTACTTCAGGAGCAATAATCCGTGTATTCAAACCCGCTTTTTCCAAAGATGGTCCTAAATACCCTCCAATAAAAGTCGCCAATTGTTCTGCTGTATATCTGCACGATTCATAATCTGCAGTCCAGTTCGGTTCATTCTGTGCAGAAATCCACTTTAAATCTACTCCCTGAGCTTTTAGATTTTTTACATATGTAACAAGACGATCAGCCCAATCCTGATACCGTGAGGTTAATAAACTTCCACCTTTATTAACATTATTATTATCTTTCCAGGCCGCCGGTGGTGACCATGGTGCGGCCCAAATAGATGCTCCTAAGGCTTGTGCTTTTTTAGCGATAGTTATCTCGCCAGCGCCGGTTGTCCCATCGGGATTAATTCGCATTCGTACTAAAGTCAATCCACAGCCAGTTGTAGGAGAAAAAAGACCTGTTATCAAATTATCCGCTAAACCCCCTGCCCATGCTGTTGATCCGCCAAATCCGGACATATGTTGTTGAAGGCTGTCGAATTTTACTGTGCAATCACCTGCGAATGATTGGATATTGAACCCACCAATACAAATCATACAGCCGCAAATCATCGCTTTAGTAATTTTTCTTAATTTCATATAACCTTCTCTCGATACAGATTAACTTTCGGTGATCAGAAAACCTAACAGCCCTCTTTATTTATACTTTTTATTTCTATTGCGCTATAAAAGTTTTTCATAGCATCAAACTTTTTAATTCAAATGAACGCTTCCAGCTATTCAGCTAATCTGTAAACAATATTACTTTTCTTAAGCAGATGAAAATTGTCTGGTTTCGCTTCATATAATGCGACACCAGACGCACAAACATTGCTTATTGCACTTCAGTTCTTTATTATTACCTGTTCCTCAAGTAAAGATCGCTTTTTTGTGGAAACTTTCAGAATATATGTTCCCAATTGAAGTTCATTTCTACTCAACGGAATTACAAGTTGATTCTGTTGTAATCTTCCTTTATACAATGTTAATGCAAACCGGCCATTCAAATCAAATAATGAGACATTTACATTATCACTTACTATCTGATTTGGAAAACTGAGCTGAACAGACTGCTTATCAATGACAGCTTTTGCAGTAGTGATTATATTTCTGGATACTGAATTTCCTGCTTTAACAGGCTGATTAAACTTCCACCAGTTGAAATTTAATAGCGATCCACTTCCTCCAGTAAACTTCAGGTATAGATCATGTGTTCCTGTTGCCCCAGTAACTGTACATGATTCGGTTGCCCATGTCTGCCACCCGCCTGTACCAGTTACAGTACAGGTCCCAACAAGTGTACCAGTTGGACTGTCAAGGCGAAGCTCGATTTTACCGCCACTGTTTGCAGATGACACTCTTGCGTCAAACGAAGTGGCATTATTAGAACCAAAACTGACTCCCTTTACTTTTATGTAATCCCCGTTTTCAATACTGCATACATCAACCCCGCCTTCACTGCAATTTTCCGTTTCGATACCAGATTCCCAGCAGATCGTTTCTGCCTGAACAGTATCATAGGGATTAAGGGTACCAATTTGATTCGGACCATTTTTTGCCATATTGATTGTAGGAATTTTCCCGTCAGTTGTATAAGAAAATTGTTCAATACATACTGAACGATGATAACCGCCGCCTCCAGTCAAAGCACCGTTGTGATAAAAAAAGTAGGAATTACCCTTGAAATCTATTACTCCAGGATGATTTGTGAAGCTGGCGCCCTGAGTCGGCATAATTACTCCACCGTATGTCCATGGACCTGTAGGACCATTACTCGTAGAGTAGCCGATATGTTCAGAGACCGGACCTCCAGCGAATACCATGTAGTAAAGGTTATTTTTTTTGTAAAACCACGGCCCTTCCTCATAGCTTGTTGGTCTGTCAGTTTTTGAACGTTTTCCAAAGCTTGCGACAGTAAGAGGCACCTTAACAACACTGCCTGAATAGGAAGTCATATTCTCATTCAATTTGACATAATAAAGATCAGGGTTTCCCCAATATAAATATGCCTGACCGTCGCTATCAATGTAAACAGTAGGATCAATATCACCTGAGCTATGCTTGATCAGAGGTTTTTCTAATGGATCAGTAAATGGCCCATAAGGAGTATTGGAAACCAGCACTCCTATTCCCTTGAGCTGAATGGGGCAATACAAATAAAATTTCCCATCCCGGTGAATACCATGGGGAGCCCAGGCGCCAATTGTTCCAGCCCATTTGAAAGCCTGAATCGATGCTACCATTCCATGATCAGTCCAGTTTACTATATCAGAAGATGAGTAACATCGGTAATTCTTCATAGTAAAAAAGTTTTTTTCTATTACGTCTTCATCATGACTAGTATATAAGTAAACCTTGTCATTATACACCATTGGAGCTGGATCCGCTGTGTAAACAGTCTGGATAATTGGATTGTCTGCTGTACTAATTCCACTAAAGAAAAAATAGACAAATAATACAAGATATGGTGCGGTATTTCTCATATGCATTTTTTTATGTCTATCCATTACAAACATATCCCTTATTTGTTTCATAGTACCCCCCCACTTATCCCAAATATCAAGTTTAGTAACATTTGTTAATGTAAGCCATCCATCATCAAAAATAGGAAACCATTTTCTTATCTATTTTCCCATTACACTTGATTGTCACTAAATAAAGGCCTCGGGCTTTGATTGGGAATGCACAATTTCCTGTAATATTTTCATTTTTTGTAACCAATTGTCCATTAGGCATAAACACTGATACATTGAACTTAACCGGCTCACCATGCTGTCTGATGATAAGCTTTCCTTTTAATATTCCCGTTTTGAAACTGTTAACTTTAGAAACTAATGATTTTTGATCAACTGCCAAACCCCCAGTTACACGGAGCTGCATTGATGATTCACCAATCTTTTTACCCTCTGAGTCCAGCACAAACAGTTTGTATGTTCCGGTAGCTCCTGGAGATGCAATCGAAGTAGCATTTCCTTTAGCCTTAGTCATAGTGATTCCCTCAGAAAAATCGGTAGTCCCGGAACGTGCAAACCAGATCGTATTTGATGAATCACCACTGCTATGGATATTTATAGTGCCTTTGGAACCATTGACAAAACAGCTCGCAGAAAACACATAATCCGCTAATGGAATTACACTTCTTGGAATAATGTTCATGTACTCATTCTGAACACCCGAATTAGCACAGGTAAGATTGTAAATTTCTACCGGCCATACATTGTCTGAATAAACTTTAGGCGCATCAATTGTACTATTTGGGGGATTTTTACCCATTCTATTTACTGTTGCATAGGTTCTGAGAATTGTTAAGTGGTGTTTCTCACCATAGTCCTCACAATTAATCGTATAGGTGACATTTGGGTTAATGTCAAGTACATTGTCATTTTCTGTTATATACGCACTTCCTTCATCATTATGTAAACCATACGTGGGCCCTGTTGATTTATCAGGAATTCCCCTGACATAATTCTGATTAATAGTTGTACCTGGATTCTGCCCTATTGTATAGATTCCTCCACTGTCATGAAGCCTTCTTAAAGCATTGATGATGCGGTTATTATTTACTACATTATCTTTTGCTGTTGTTGAACTTTTAAACTCTTTCCATCCCCATCCCAAATTGATGCCGTTATATGCAGTATACTCAATGTGATTATAGGTAATTTTAAGAGCTTCCGTATAATAGGCGGTTATTGCAGCACACCCTCCAAAGCCAGGGGCGGTGCTTATATCATACAATAAATTGTTAGAAATTGTGTTATTCTTACAAATGCCTTCTACAGCGGAAGAATATTTCGCATGAGTTCCACCATCCCCGATATTTATATGTTGAGGATGACCTACTGTTATTCCGCTTGAAGTAATGTCTGTTATAAAATTACCGATGATATTGCAGTTCGAAACATCGTTTGCCATGTTTATTCCATCGGCTCCTGCGTGCTTTATTGTATTGCCAATGAAATCGATCGATTTGCTGTTATTTATTGTTATCATTCCCGGATTTAAATCGAGAATCTCATATTTAGTAGTATGCCAGTTAATATCACCGTAAAAAGCTATATAGCCATTGGCACCCTGACATGTTGTTTTACCGGAAGACCCTCCGATATTGTAAAGACTGAAATCTGTGTTTGCAAAGGTAATATCCTGAAAAGTTATGTTTTCGACCCTGCTTGACGTCGAAGTTCCTGCGATATCAAACAATTTTTCTACCATTGGCGCCTGAACATCTGCAGTGGCCATATTCTCACCAGAACGGATATAATAATAAAGTGTCTTTGTAGTCTTATCAAAATAGAATTGTCCCGGGGAATTCAGGAACTCAAATGCATTGTAAATTGTATGATTCCCTGTCGTAGTAAAAGCTGCACCCCAACCCGGTGTCTGTGTTATTGCTCCATAAGGTTGCTGCAACATTAATGCTCTGTAATTGTCAGCAGTAGTAATTACATCCCTGACACAAGCGATATTCTCGTTCCATGTGGTACCGTTTACAATCTCGAGATCATTTTTATTACTGGAAATAGCTGGTACATCTGATGTGTTATACTTTACGCCATCACTCTTACTGCCGCTTGCCCACGCCCATGCTGCCTGGCCGGAAGTGACTGAATAAGTTCCCTGACCACCTCTTGCAGTGACTTTTTTGCTGGTCATCAACGCTCTTTTATCATTTACATATAAATATCTTAACTTGGTAGTACGGTTTAAAGTCGCCTTATATATGTTCCCATTATGTTGGGTCCATCCTGTTACCTTAGTCGCTCCGCTTACTATAGGCTTTTCACCTGGATAAGCTTTGTAATAAACTCGATACCCATTCTTTCCTCCATCCTGAGGAGTTAAAGAAATTGTACTGCTGATAGAATAAGTACCCTCCCTCAGAATTACATAGATGTCTCCGGTCATGGAAGTGTTTATAGCACGTACCGCGTCCCGCGCTGCAGAGATTGTCTTGAAAGGCTCACCAATCGTACCGGAATTATCATCACTTCCATCAGGCGCTACATAGAAAGTAGCCTGAGTTCCTGCTATTACAGGAGTAAGGAAAAATAAGCTGATTACCATGATAGTCAACAGCAGTGCTCGCCCTGTCTTGTACTTTTCAACCGTGTTTCTTTTCTGCATACGCTTCTCCCATTTGTAATATAAAAACGCTGATTTATACCCTGTTATTGTGTAAACTTATGTTTACAGCATTTTTAAACTTATGCATTTTACATTTTTTTCTGTCTTACTAATAATTCAAAATATCTTTACTTTATTTTTTCTGACTGTATTTCAGTCATTTTTTATAAACACGTTTATAAAACCATGGTCCTTCTACAATGCTTGTTTGGATCGATGTCATATCCATTACCATAGGCAACCAGTTTGTGTCCAAGAGGATCAGTAAACGGTCCAAACTGGCTATTCGATACTGCAACGCCAATCGCCGATCCTCCTGTTTTTTGTGCTATGGAACGTAGTAATAGAAAATGCCGTTTCTATAAATATCATACACCACTAATCGCACATTCTCAAATAAAAACAGTTTCATCCTGATACATATGAGGATAGTGTTTACAATATATGCCAAACATTATCCACATTTGATAGCTTTTAAGAGTTTATCATACGGATTTTCTTGAAGATCAATATAAAGAAATCATCTCACAGAAGAGATGATTTTTTTCATGATCAACGACAATAGCGCGAACAATTATTACTGTATCTTATTGTTTTTTGTGGGATTAAACACTATAAGAGATGCGAACACTAATTTTTTTGCGAACATTTGCCCACATCGAAAACACCATTAAAGAATAGCCCTGTTCTGAAGAATATTTTCACAGCAATTGCAGAGGCACTCCTTTTTGAGCTTAGGCACAATGATCAAACATTTTTCTGTCAGACTCAAATACGTCTGAATAATTAGACTCTAAAACGGGTCCTCGTCTATTTGAAAACTACTAAAGCATCATTTTCCTTTTGATTTCTATAACTCAGCTTGATAAAATCAGGCGATTGTGCCTTGTAAAATATAGAACATTCATCAATTGAACCATTCCATTGACACCCGCCATTCGCATCAGAACCAAATCTGAGCGGAGAAGAGTTCACAATCCTGTCGATTTTTTTAATATCACCACCAGCTGGAAGCGTACTAACATTCACTCCATCTAAATATACCCGACAATTGTTACTATTCGACCTGTCAATCACAGCTGCAACATGATGCCAGGCAGAATCCGCTATCCACTTATTAGAAGTCAGAACAAAACTACCTGTATCACCCCAAGAAGCACTGTCAGTTGCTATATAGATTCCCAGTGCGCCATTATGATCAATCTGTAAAAGCCAGCCATAAGATGATCTGGGTGAACCACCTGTACTTTTCGAAACAATAGTTTGTATCTTATTTACACCCGACATCTTAACCCATGCACATACTGAGAAATTTGACAACCCAGGATTGCACACATTTCCCATTTCAGTATAATCCCCGGATCCATCTAAACGCTGCGCGAAGCCAATTTCTCCAGCGATTCGGGCCTGATTTCCTTTTGTCAAACCATTAAAACGGTGCACCGTAGCGTCTAAAATAGTACCTCCGTTATCCCCCAGATGCCACGCCCCTTGATATCCTATAGCAGTATCAAACACTTTTTGACTATTGGTGTTATTTGCGACGCTTGAATTTCCCCAATACAAATTGATATATTGCGCACTGCTGTTCCCATAAACAGTATCCATTTTAACCCAAACTTCGGCTTCTTGTTTGTCCGAATTCCAGCGTTCAATTTCATAAGAAAGCAGTGCTTCTTTTGTATTTGTAAAACGCAGATCTCCGCCATCTACTTGCGCCTGATTAAAATTAAAATTGCCTGCATTTAATCTAACAAGAACTGGGAAATTGGTGACCGTTCCGGTAATATCAGCTCCGGTTGAAGAAGTATTTAAGTAAAGTCTCTTTGAATACTTCCATTGGCTCTGATGTACAAAATCAATTACTCCGATATCGGTTGTTTTATTAGAGATCATAGAAACATTATTAATCTCAACTGGTCTGAATTCTTCAGAGGCAGTCTGAAACTGAATTGTATATTTACCAACAGGAACATCATTTATCACAAAGTTTCCAGTAGCGGTATCAAGAATACCCACCCGCTCGAGACCAAGAATTTGTATATAAAAAATAACGGAATCATCAGGTATTGAAGTTAAAATACCTTTTACGTTACCAGTTGGAAGGAGTGTATGCTTAGGAAGCTGCACAATAGAGTCTCTATTATTTACAGCACAAGAAAGGAAAACCGCATGAGATTTTCCATCGTTTACTTCTATGCAATAATTTCCTGAGTCTATAGAATCAATGCTAAAAGCTCCTTGACCATCAGTCCATACATCGCGGCGACATATGGAAACATTTTTCAATCCAAGACCAGCAGTGTAATGACTGGATCGTAAACGAACTGCAGCACCGGATGCGGGGCTACCATCTTCATTGAAAATAACGCAGGCAATACGCCCATTACCGGCTTGCGATCCAGTACCCGCGATTGAGTCGTTGGAGCATCTGACAAACAATAGTGCCACAACGGTGCAGCAGATTTGCACAATCAACCATAGTATCGCATTTCTCATATGTAATATCTGCCCAAAAATCTGACTCATTGCGCCACCTCTTTTGAGTCCTGATTTTTATCAACTAATGGAAACAGTTGAAAATTACATTGGCATACAGTTTCGGATTCGGAAGTATCTTCAATAACCATGCTTAAAAGTTCTTGTTTAAACGTTCTTATTCTCTCTTTTATTTTATCATAACATTTTTGTGAAACTCCCAGAGTCAGAGAGCTGATCTCCCTTTCATTTGGGTCAAAACGCTCCAAAGCATCTTTAGCCAATCCGAGCATCTCAGTATGGAAATTACGCAAAATAAATGATTTCATTTCGTATTCTGAGGAGATCACCGCATCTGTTGGTTCTAAATTTTCTTGCTCATTGCGCCGTAAAATTCCTAATTGCAACATTAGTTCTATAGATTTTTTCGCCTGTATTGCTGTAATACGCGGATTACATCTTTTGGCTATCCATTCGTAATCCTCCCTGAAATCAGACAATGATACTATCTCCCGCAAAGCACTGTGATACCAGCTGCGAAAAAACTCATACTGTTTTTCATCGATAAACTTTATTGCCGAATTGCCCCGAAGCCGCAACATACGGCTAAAATGTTGATTCTTTTCATCATTGGATTTACTATTAATAAACTGTACTACCGCTCCGAAATATTCGATCTCCTTAGGGGATAGACTCATTGCCGCAGCGTATTTTTCCATAACTGGAAGGCTAAGTCGCCGCCTGCCAGCTATTATATCTTTAAACATGCTCGCTGAAACTCCGGATTTTACTGCAAAGTACCTATAAGAAAAAGAGCGAACTTCTTTCTTCTGATACGTATAATAATCTCTCAAAAGAAAACGATAATCAGTATACCGATAAATATCAAAACTTTGCGCTGTTTTGGTTTTCATAGTTAGACAATATAAGGTAATAGAGGTTTGAAATAAGTAAAAATTTTCAATTTATCAGTAGTCCTGCGAACATATTTTACATTCATGTCATTAATTTATAACGTAATTACGGCATTAAATTGTGCGAACATTTATTAGTATGCGAACATTTCAAGCGTCACCACATTTTTCAATTCTTTGCTAATTAAACCCTAATATTTAATGATAAATAAAAGCCCGGATATACGTTGATAGGTAAATTCAATGGAAAAGTAGTCAATACATATCCAGTGCTTCTGATGAAATAAGAGATTCAATTTACAATTTTTCAGTTTCAATGTAAAATCTACTCCGCACACTTGTGGAGGTAGATTTTTTTTAAGATTATCAGGTCCCCTCTGTTCTAAATACCACAATTTCTTTTCTATAATTATTCAAAAAAATGCGAAACTGATAAAAGTTTGATAGATTATAAATAAAATTATTTTCAAATCAGATAATTAATCTTTAAAAGGAGTAATATGAAAATTTTTTCATGCTTAAAATTATTTCTAAGCAGTCTTTTTTTATTGTTAAGTATTGACATATACGCTCAAGATCCTAATTTTCATATTTACCTTTGCTTTGGTCAGTCTAATATGGCAGGAGCAGGAACAATTGAAGCACAGGATAAAACAGTAAATAGCCGTTTTCAGGTAATGGCATCAAAGGACTGCTCGCAACTTAACAGGAAATTTGGTATGTGGTCCTCTGCAACTCCCCCACTTTGGGGCTGTCCTACAGGAGGTCTATGTCCAGTGGATTATTTTGGCAGGACAATGATAGATAGCTTACCTTCGAATATTAAAGTAGGAGTAATTGTAATAGGCATTCCAGGATGTGATATCGCATTATTTGGAAAAACGGGTTACCAGGGTTTCGATACCTATAATAATGTACCTACCAAGTATAACGGAAGTGCCTATGCCTGGTTAATGGAGTTGGCTAAATTAGCTAAACAGGATGGTGTGATTAAAGGGATTCTAATGCATCAGGGAGAAACAAACAGCGGGCAGACAACCTGGCCAAACAAAGTAAAAACTGTATATGATAATATAATTGCAGATTTGGGGCTGGTTGCTTCTAAAACTCCCTTATTAGTAGGAGAATTGTTGTATCAAAATCAGGGTGGATCATGTGGCGGACACAACACTATTATAGCAACTGTACCCAATGTTATTCCCAATTCTTACGTGATTTCAGCCAATGGCCTTCCTGGAAAGGACAATTTCCATTTTAATTCGGTAGGAAATCGAAATTTCGGGATCCGGTATGCACAAAAAATGCTTCCTTTACTTGAAAGAAGTGCTGTTAAACAAACAAATTTAGTTATTTCTCCCGACCATTTTAATTTGCACAATTATTCTGATGGTACTATAAAAATCTCTACTGATGATCAGTTTAACTACAGTGTTACCAATATCCGGGGAGCACTTGTAGAAAAGGGTAGTGCAAAAGGGGAATTAACTGTAGGTACAAAGTTTACTCCCGGCGTTTATTTTCTATCTATTCAAAACAAAACAGGAAATTTTACAGAAAAGATGTTAAAAAAATAAAGAGATGGTAGTACCCTATAATGGAAAAATGCACTTAATGATACAATGATAGTTTGCTGAGAATAATTGCAACTAATATACAATTCACAAGGCGGGGCGATAGTATGAGTAACAAATTGAGTTTTATCACAATTAAGGCATTTTATTGTCGAGTGGAAAAAGGTTCTTATACCGGAACACAATCGCTTGATCCTGCAGTTTATTCACATTCTGTTGATTCAAGACCCTGCTTATCAAAATTTCATATTCTCCTGGCACTATGTTTACTGTTTTGCCAGGTAGCTTTAGTACAAGCCTGGCAGTCTGACAAAGGGGACGGAACATTCACCAATCCGCCACTATATGCAGATTATCCTGATCCCAGCATGATCAGGGTTGGAAACTATTTCTATCTTGCGACATCGACATTTGTAAATATTCCAGGTCTGGTTATTTGCAAGTCTGAAGATATGGTAAACTGGGAAATCGCTGGTCATTGCATTACAACATTGACTGGTAACAATGCGTACAATATGATAGGCGGCGTTAAATATGGCGGAGGATGTTTTGCTCCTTCTATCGCTTATAAAGACAACACTTTTTATGTTGTAGCTACTCCTAATGGTGAGAGAACCTGCATATATTCTGCAAAAGATGTTGCTGGACCGTGGAGTGCAGCTACACTAAACGGCAGTTATTTTGATCCCTGTATATTTCTTGAAGATGATGGGACACCCTATCTTGGCTTTGGCGGTGCATGGCAGAATAAGATAAGTATGATACAGCTCAATTCAACCTTAACCGGTACTGTTGGTACGGAAAAGGTTATTATGTCTTATAATAATGTTGAAGGTTCACATATATCTAAATACAAGGGTAAATATTATTTATTTAATGCTGTACCAGCACAAAAATTGGTGTGTTCCCGGGCATCAAATGTCTGGGGGCCTTATGGAGAAACTACAACGCTTGCTTCTGCAGGAAAAGGTGGACATCAAGGAGGTATTGTTGATCTCCCCGATGGTAGCTACTGGGGATATCTGCATCAGGATGATGGAGCTATCGGCCGTATGACCAGAATTTGTCCAGTTACTTGGGAAAATGATTGGCCCAGATTTGGCAAACCGGGAAACTTTGGTACCGTTGAAGCCACCTACACTAAACCAATAGCAAATAAGGCAATAAAAGTTCCACAAGCTTCCGATGAATTCAATGGAAATACGTTGGGACTGCAATGGATGTGGAATCATAATCCCGATAATACAAAGTGGTCTTTTACTGGATCTGCCCTAAGACTTAAAACCACCACTGGCTCTGATTTTTGGCATGCCCGAAACAGTTTAACACAAAAAGGACAGGGACAGACAAGTTCTGGTACCATTAAAATTGACTGCAGTGCAATGCAAACTGGTGATATATGCGGACTTGGAATGCTGGGTGATCCACGGGGCTATATTGCGGTTACAAAAGATCCCAAGCGCATTATTATGTCTGAAGAAGATGCTGTGAAAGCTACAGTAAGTAACATCACTGCGAACACTCTTTACTTCAGAATAGAAATGAATTTCAGTAACAAGCAAGCCAAGTTCTTCTGGAAAGATGACTCAACGAAAAGCTGGTCATCTCTGGGAACGACCATTACTATGGGATTTGATTGGCAGTATGGTACATTTCAAGGTGAGCAGTATGCTATTCTCAATTTTAATACCGGCACAAGTTCAGGGTATATGGATGTTGATTATTTCCGTCTGAATGATCAGCCGGGTCCTGGAACTGTTGCAATTAGAGAGAATCTTACGCCTATATCACCTGTTAAACTTCAAGGGTTTAAAACATCAATTGCGAATGGTAAAATTACTGTTACACCTGCGAGTTTTCAGACGAAATATGAATTTTCTCTTTTTACATCCGATGGTCAAATGATTGCGAGAAAGCACAATATTGCAGGTATTACTTCGGTTCCGATTCAATCCACTGGCGTTTACATTATCAATGTAAAACATAATGGTGGGACAGAAAGGAAAGTGGTATCATTTAACAAACCTTAATATCATACAAAAGGTATCATTACCATTCTTAAAAACGTTGTGTGTAATTTTGTGCGAAGTATATTGCCTTATTTCATAAACATGTTACACACAGTTAAGTGCATCACACATACGTGAAAGTGGTATTTTGTCTCGGTATTCCATAATCAGTTCACCAAGTTTCAGTCTTTTTCCTTTTGAGAAGTTGTCAAAATCAATTGAGAGACTTTTTTTTGGAGCTCAACTAAGAGCTCTGTTTGTTGAAGTTTTTTCTCCATTGCCGCAAGCTGACGCCTGAGTTTGGCATTTTCAGCAGACATAGTCTCGCGTACATGTCCCAATGTTCCTTTACGGTACTCACAAAGGCTCCCTTCAAGCTGAAGTGAACGCCATTTCCTCACCGTACCATAATAGAGCCCCTCCGAACGAAGATACTCTCCAAGCGCGCCTGGATTTGTTTTCTTCAGATCAGCAACTTTTTCGAGAACGTCAAGCTTATAAGCATTGGCATATCTCCGACGTTTTTTTGTCTCAACGATGACCTCAGTGTCGGCTTTTGATACTGGATCTCCGGTCGGCCTACGGCCTCCCTCCGATCCAGTATCAAAAGCATTTTCTTCTACCATCAATTGTAAGTCCTTTTTCATTCTATCTATATCCTCTTTGCCCTGTTCCTTATTTAAGATACATCTTTTTGTCTCATTAAATATAGTCACGTAGGGTTTAATGATAATTACAGGTCATCTGCGCTTCCCCCTTGGTCATCTGCGTCTCCCCCTCGGTCATCTGCGCCTCCCCCGATAGTGGAAGCATCAAATTTCAAATTTTAATGAGCAAAATATTTCTTTTCGTGCTGAAATCTTAATCTGAAATCAAAGAAAAGACTATTATACACCAAAATTGTCCTGTCGTTCTTACAGGTTTGTTCCATTATACAAGTATGGTTCAAGCAAATCATGTAAAAATGATCTCTGTGAGGGAGTTCCGGTAGCATTAAAATTGATTGCAGTGCAATGCAAGTGTTGTTTCTATACTCATTAGTACAAGTTAAGATTGCACTATTATCTAAATCAGTAAAAACTTACACTAGTTCATAAGTAAACAAGCCCATTTTCATATTGACGTCTTCAAGATATAAATGCATAGTTATATTTCACAGTGAATTAGAGCTCCCGAAAAAAATCGAAAGGACCAGAATGTGTTCCGATTTATTACAAGTAAAATACGAAATAAAATAATTATACTTCCTGTCTCAATAGCACTGTTTTTGAGTATACTGATGCTGTTATATTTTCCTAATAACAAAAGCAAAGAGCTTCTGAATGTTACCGCTCACCAGGTAACTGCGACAACGGATTTGTTAGCGTTTGGGTTAGGTGTTTCTCTGGATTCAGATCGATTTGATGCTATAAATGAGGGATATTCACTCGCTAAAAAAATGGGCGTTTCGTATATAGCACTCTTTGACAGTAAAAATAATTTTCTCAGTGCCTACAACCCCGATAGCATTAAGATAAGTTTACGATCTGCTGATAGCAGTGAAAAAGTATCTGAAATAAACGGCTATATTGAAAAAGCATCTCCAATTCGTTTTAAAAACAATGTTTACGGTACGGTGGTTGTCGGGATATCACTGCAATCAGTAAAAAAGGGTACAACAGAATCATTTATAATGGTTTTAACCATTTCACTGATTGCTCTAATCATTTCTGTCTTGATCTCGCTTCTGATTAGTAATAGAATCGTTTCACCTCTTCAGGCTGTGCGTTCAACGATGCAATTACTAAGCAGAAAAGACCTTACCAAACGATGTAATGTCACTACAACAGATGAATCTGCGGAAATGGCCAAGGCGGTAAATCTGGCTATCGATTCTCTGAATGATTCTATTTTAACTGTTTCGAAAAGAACTGAAAAGATTTCGGAAGCAACTGATTTACTTTCAAAAATTTCTACTCAAATAACAACAACCTCCGGAAACATGGCAAACAGCAGTCAGACGGTTTCGCAGGTGGTAGATTCTACAAATGAGAATGCTTCACGGGTTTCACACGCTGTTGAAGAGATGTCAAAGTCAATACGCTCAGTTTCGATCGCAATTGAGGAGATGAGTTCATCATTTAACGAAGTTGAAAAACACTGCGTCAAAGAATCTCAAATAGCAACTGTTGCCAATGAAGAAGCAAGTAGCACACAAAAGTACATAGGAAACTTAAACGTTAGTGCCAAAGAGATTGGGAAGATAATTAACGTTATTGAGGATATTGCTGATCAGACTAAACTTCTTGCACTCAATGCGACAATAGAAGCGGCGAGTTCTGGTGAAGCTGGGAGAGGGTTTGCTGTTGTAGCGAATGAAGTTAAAGCCCTTGCACACAAAACTGCTAAAGCCACAAGTGAAATAAGTCAACAAATAACTAAAATGCAAAATGACACTAAAGAGGCGGTATCAGCTGTCAATAAAATTACCACTGTAATTAATGAAATTAATTCTATTTCACAAGTTATAGTTACCACTGTTGAACAGCAGAGCCAGGCAATTCAAGAAATTGCCCAATCGAGTAGCCAGGTATCCACATCTACTTCAGAAATTTCAAAGAACGTATTGGAGCTTGCTTCAGGAATGTCGGTGGTAACAAAAGATATTTCAAATGTAAATGTTTCAGCTCAATCAACGGTACAAGATGTTGACAAAATAAAATTAGGTGTTTCAGATTTAGCTAAATTATCAAAGGACTTGAAAGATCTGGTTAGTACCTTCAAAATTTGATTCCTTTAAGTTGTACATCTTAATACTTCAGTTATGATCAATACACCTGTGTTTTACATAAGAATTGATAGATGAAAATTCATTTTTATAATTTTTTTCAAAGGGGATTTTAATGAACAAAAAATGCAGTATTCTTTTTGGTCTTCTCGCATTTGTTACTAGTATCCATGCACAGGATGACGGGCAGAAATTTCGTATCTATGGTTTTGCAGACATGTACATGGAAAAAAATTTTTTAAAAGATAACTCACTGATCAAAGCTTCTGGCAGTCTTTCAGATGATTTTACAGCAAGCCTTAGTCACCTTAATATTTACTCAGATTTCAATCCTAATGATCGTATTCGAATGTTGATGGAGCTTGGATATCAGCAACAACCAGTCACTCTTAAGAGCACTCAAGGACAGATTTTTATTGCTGAAGGGATCAGAAAGGATACTTTAAAGAAGGCAGAACCATTACCGTCAAACATTGAATCCGTTGGTGTCAATAAAACTGAATGGGGCTCATTTTCAGTTGAACGGGCTGTTTTCCAGGTAAAATTTAATCAACAATTCAATCTGCTATTCGGAAAGTTTATCACTCCATCAGGTATTTGGAATGTTGACCATGGGTCTCCGGCGATTATGACGATCCATCAACCAACACAATTTAGCATTAGTCAAATTTTTCCAAGTTCACAGATTGGTATAATGGAGGAAGGTACAGCATTTTTGGGAGATGCTGACATTAATTATTCTGTATATGCAAGTACCGGAAGAAAGCAACTGGCAATAGAAGAACCGAAAGATATTGCTGTTGGCGGACAGGTTCGGGTAAATTTACCACTTCTCAATGAATTCCGATTAGGTTTTGCTGGATATACCGGTATCAACAAAGAAGAGCTTAGCTATATGAATATTATTATTGATAGCTCGACGATTAAAAAATTGCAACAGCAGGCAATATCAGAAGCGATGAGCGGCAGTATAAAAATGTCAGATATTCCATCCAGAGTGTCTCAACTTATATCTCAAGAAGCCAAAAAACCCGACAATTACTCATTCACAAGTACAGAAAATTATAAGTATCGCGAAAATGTTATAAGTGGAAATATGAAACTTAAATATCAAGGGGTTGGTTTACAATCAGAAATAAGTTACCAGATAGCAAATAATCTGTTCTTAGAAGACAAGCAAAGCAAAGTCCTGGCTTATTACGGGCTCCTGTCCTATGATGCGATCAAAAAAAATAAAATTAGCGTAACTCCATACTTCTGTTTTGAACATATTAAGATGAAAGATGGGCAGAATAATCCAAGTGTTATGCTTTCTGGTGATATTTGTGGATATGAGCTTTACTTTCTGGGCATAAACACCAAAATATTTGACAATTTCGGATTTAAATTTGAATGGGTTTTTTCAGATATACTTACCACAGGTGCATTAGCTAATTATTCAGACAATGCAGATTTCTCATCATTATGTGGACAATTTACAATTGCATTCTAAGGAGTAATCAGATGAAATTAACATTAGTATATTTATTCATTATAGTTACGTTCTTTTCGGTTTATGCACAGGACTATTCTGTCGTAGTAAATAAGAAAAGCTCGTTAACAGAAGTTTCAAACAGTGATCTTAAAAGACTTTACACGGGCAAAGCTCAAGCTATCAATAATATCAAATGTACTCCAGTTAATCTGTCTTTTGATAATGCAATCTCAAATAAATTCATCGAGACTGTTACTGGCATGTCGGTGGTAGATTACAAGTCTCACTGGATGGCAGAACAGATCCGCGGTGGCAGCACTGCACCAAAGATTCTAAAAGCTTCAGATGCAGTTATCGCCTTTTTAACTGAAAATCCTGATGGGGTTGGTTATGTTGATAAAGCAGCCATAACTGATGCTGTGAAGGTTTTAACTGTAAAATAAAGGTAAATTAAGTGAGGCATTTTTGCCTCACTTTTTATTATACTTTGCTTTAATTGCAATCATTTTTTTACCGGAAATTTACAATCTTCAGTTACACAGAGTCACGGTATACGTTCTTTCCTTGATAAGCCCCCCCGCAAAAGAGTAAAACTATAATTTCCAATTTTTGCTACTTCCGATTAAGAAGGATTTTGTTTTATCCGGCCACAGAGCAGAAATTTTCTTTTAACAAATTCATTAATACCAAAAATAGTTTACATTTACCAGTATAACATTAATAGCAAAAAACAACCTATGATAAAACCCGCTGTTGTCTATTGACAACACTTTCTTTCCATAAAAACCTCTGCAAACGGAAATATATTGTATATTATTTATTGAGTTGCAAATTACGATAAACTGATATTCAAGATGATTTTACTGCATCTTTCACCCTAAAGCCTAAGGAGAGCTACATGAAAAGAACAATCTCCCAATTTATTCTGATAGTTGCAATCTTTTTATGTCAGAACATAAACACTCATGCCGCAACACTTACCGGGAAAACCTTTACCTCCTCAGTTCATTCCATTACCTCTCTGGTGAGCGATAATTACTATCTTTGGGCAGGGACAAGCGATGTAGGGCTACTTCGTATAGACAAAAGGAGCGGTGAAACAGTCATATACACAACGGTAAACTCCGGACTTACTGGAAATTATATCAATGCTCTTACGTTAGATAAAGATGGTGCACTTCTTATCGGGACTTCCCAAAATGGTATCATTCGTTTTAATGGAGCACGATGGGAACGGATTACGGGATTATCCGACAACTATGTACGCGGATTAACAGTCGATAAACAGGGGGGGATATGGGCATATATGATGCAAAGTGCAGGTATTGTTCGGTACACTGCAGGGATATGGCAACCGGTTGTCAACAGATTTGCCGGTATGCTTACCAATAATCCAGATGGAAATGTGTGGATATTCAGAGCACCCCTGAATCCATCCTCAAAATGCGATGATGGATGGATTTATGAGTATGTCAATGGAGGACTGCAATCAACCATTTCTTTAGCTCCTGTTTGTTCTGAAGTTGTTTCCCCTCAATCATTTGCTGTTGATAACAAAAACACATGCTGGGTCAGTGGGAAAGATGCTCTTATCAGAATAAATAGTTTATCAGTAACACGATTTCCCTTGAATACCGATACAACAACACAAAAAAGAATTTCCGCTCTTGCTGCCGATATTAATGATCGTCTTTTGATAGCCACTACAGATGGTTACACAAATTGCGAACTTTTTCTTTATGATCAGTTCAAGACCAAAGGGCAACCGTTCGATTCATCGATCTTTACTTCCAATTCCTGTTATGTAACTACAGTCTGTGTCGATAAATACACCGGAGGATTCTGGTGTGCAGCTTCCAATGGAAATATCATTAAAATAGATGGATCCAGTGGCGCCTCTGTTTTCAAAACAGGTAATTCAGGGCTTCCAAGCAATGCAATTAACTCCCTTATTGCTGATAAATCAAACAACATCTGGGTGGCAACCAACAATGGCATTGCTCGTTACAACGACACTACATGGACCAAATTTCCATCCATAGGTGACACTATGCCCGGACGCAATGCAAGTTCTATAGCGAAAGATTCATCAGGAACCATCTGGGCCGGTTTTCAACAACCGTTAGAGATGTCAAGTATACAATCGGGAATAGCCTATTTCAACCAGGGACAATGGCATACACTGAATAAACATTATATTTCCGTAAAAAAAATTGCATTTGATAATGAAGGAAATTTATGGATTGTTTCACAGGAAGGTGTCTATCGCTACCGTGAAAATGAATATGAGCAGCTTTTTAAAACGATTTTTAGCAGTGATAGGGAAATTGCCCTTGGGACAACTGTAAATACTATCGCTTTTGATGGTGCAAATAAACCCTGGATCGGGACTGGCCTGGGGTTAAAGCGATATGAAGATAGTGTATGGATTGACGATACCACTATCAATCGATTCCTTCCTAAGAGCGGCATTTCAGCTCAGGGTGTACTTGTTAACACCATTTGCTTTTCCAATGATACTGCCTGGGTAGGAACAGCTATTGGCTTATTCAAGATCGCCGATGGCAATTGCACACATATCGATACAACTGGTTCACAGCTGCCTGATCGATCAGTACAATGCATTGCCATTGAAGGACCAAACAGCATTTGGATTGGGACAAAGCGTGGGCTTGTTCAAAAAACAGGACAGAAATATGTAACATACACCACTGAAAATACTCCACTACTTGATAATGACATTACCACATGCGCTGTTGCGCCAAACGGCACAGTGTGGGTTGGTACGCGTTCGGGTGGACTTACCTGTCTTCGTCAATCTGCAGTGGCTGTTCTCCCAAAGATTTCAGAGAGAAATTCTGGAATAAAACCATGCTATTTCTTCTTGAACACTACGACAAACCGGGATTTATGTGTTTCAATTCGAACAAATGAATCAGCGAATATTGATTTTTCAATCTATTCACTTCAGGGAAAATTAATCAGACGCTATCTTGCAAAGACAAATGGCTCGCAATCTGTACAATTTAGCTGGAACGGAACTGATCGCTCAAACCATTTGGTTGCCGCAGGTGTGTATCTGGGGACTGTTTCTTTTAACGGGAAAATTGTAGGAAGTAAAATAGTACAGAGGTGATGATTTACTCAACCTTCTGTTTGCCCCACACGATTATCCTATCATGGTGGCGGCAAACAAGAAGGCCTTTAAGCGCTGGTTGGCAGTGGCTTATCAAACCCATAAATTAGAACCAAGGTCATCCGGGATGAGCGGTTGATCTTCTCCAAGCCTTGTGACATCGTTTGAAATCTTCCTCTCATCCGGCCCGAGGCGTAGTTGGAGCACTTAATGTTATCGAATTATCATTAATTGTTGCGACCACTTCATTTTTCATTCCAAGTTTATCGGGAACTCTTTTTGGAATTTTTATTTCTTTGGAACTACCTATCTGAAAGATCGGGATAATTATTCTTTCCATATTCAAACCCTCCGTGGTACGTAACTATAAATAATTACGGCTACAATCAATAAATGATCTTTTTTTGAGATCGTGTTTTGAATGAATTACAGATATGGTATATTTTGAAACGTTTAATATTTTTTTCAAAGAATTACTTCAAATAGTAATCGAAATATACATATACTTGATTTAACTGAATAATACATGGAGGAAATCATGAATATTGAGCTACCTCTTGAAAACATGACTACAGCAGAAAAACTACAAACAATGGAAGCATTGTGGGAAAGTTTATGTCTGAAAAGCGATGAGCTACCATCACCATCATGGCATGCAGACTTAATTGCAGAGAGGGAAAAAAAGGTCGAGGAAGGAAAAGAAAAAATTCTCGATTGGAGCGCCGCAAAAAATAATATTCGCAGGTCCCTGAATGAAAATTAAGATTCTTGAGTCTGCGATGATTGATCTGATGAAAGCACATAGATTTTATGAAGCGCAGGAAAAGGGTTTAGGGGATTATTTTTTAGATAGTCTTTTTTCTGACATTGATTCACTCATCTTATCTGCTGGATTGCATAGTATTCATTATGGAAAGCATCGACTTCTATCAAAGAGATTTCCATTTGCTATTTACTATTCGGTGCAGGATGAAACTGTTATTGTTTTTGCAGTTCTAGATAGCAGACAAAATCCTTTAAAAATAAAAAAAAGGTTGTAGACAACCAGGTCTTCAAATTTCAGATGAGATTTCATAATTCATCAAAACGCACTTCTTTTAATTTAGGTATGTTTAAATTTGCTTTCCGTTCCGTTATAACTCGGTTGTGCCTGATTCAACGGACAATCGTCTCCTCTCTTCACACGCAAAACTCTTTCTAAGTTGCAGTACACGAAAAAAGAATCGTATTACTTGTGACTCCATCTTTTAAATCGATTCAAACACTACCACGATAATTCCTTCCTGAACCGGAAAAAACAATTACAATAAGTTCTGTAAAACATTTTGAACCCAATTCGTATATATTATCAACATGGTTTGATAGAGATCTTCACATGACTTTTGCAGGCAAGATCATTTTCAGGTAGCAGTAATTCGGTTGCGTGATTAACACAATTCTTAAACAGTGGGGGGGGTATGTTAAGAAATGCTTTTTATATTATTGCGGTTACAGTTTTTTCAGCAAATACTCAAACGATTAACTTGCAGGGTGTAGTATCCAATTCCGGCGGAAAACCAATTTCCAGTGCTATAGTGTCACTAGTACGTCAAAACATGAAAGATACCACCGGTGCCGACGGAAAATATTCTTTTATCGGTACTTCCGTGAAAAAACTGCCTGCCATTGTGCCGCAATCAAATGATATTTCATTAAAAAACAATGTATTGCAATTTACCCTGAGCACTCAATCACCCATGAAGGTTGAAATTTTTGATTTAAAGGGAAACCTTCTTAGGCAGGAAGTAAACATGAACGCGGCTGCAGGGATGTACCGATTCGATATCTCAAAAAATTGCCAGGCCGCAAAAGTCCTTGTTATCAAGGCTGCAATTGGCAGGTCGGAAGTATCGTTTCGCTATATGGCTTTTAAGGGGGGACAATATGCTTTGACTCCCATCAATACCACATCAGCAATTTCCAGCAGCAGCGGCCTGACGGCAATGGCGGCTGTTGTCGATACCCTCAAAGTCACGGCAACCGGTTACAAGACAAAGTCCGTTGCGATTACCTCCCTGAATAATCAGCAACAGAATATTACCCTGGATACAAACTCAGTGGCAAGGAATGGCCCACGGCCAATCCCGCCGCCGCGGGTCCGTTCGAGGTTGCGGCCGACAAGAATGTGGGGCCCCTGGCGGGCACTATCCCAGATCCGATCTACGGAGACCAACAACAACGCTTCAACGTGTATCGTCCCAAGAACCTTGCGACCAGCGGGTACTGCCACCCCATCCTGATCTGGGCGAACGGGTACACGGACAATCCCGAACCGAATCCCCCGCTGTGTGTCACCAATGCAGCCACCAAGTGGTGTGGACAGTATTTGCCCATGATGAATCATCTCGCCTCGCACGGTTTCGTCGTGGTGGCTTCGCTCAGCACCACCACGGCTCAGGCGATCCTCTCCCCACGATCGTCGGCCTGGACTGGATAATCAAGCAGACCGAGGATCCGAGCAGCCCCTACTATCACCGCCTCGATACGGCCAACATCGGCCAGCTCGGCCACTCGTATGGCGGAATGTCGACCTGCATGTCCGCAGCCGACCCTCGCTACAAGGCCCTCGCCACGATTTGCGGCACCAGGGCGCTCACCGGTGTTCACACCCCGATGCTGTTCTTCTGCGGCGGGAAAGACAGTACGGTGAAGTGCGACGGCGTCAGGAATGTCTTCCTCACGGTCAAGGACCAGCCTGCCTTCTTCATCAACGAGCTGAACTCGGACCACGGTAGCTGGGTGTACCAGGGAGCCAAGGGCGTCTCGCTTTCCGCGGCTGCCGCGTGGTTCAGGGTTCACCTGATGGGCGACACCGCGAACCGCAAGTATTTCTACGGCTCGAACTGCACCTTCTGCACCGATACCCGCGTGAAGGTCGAGCAGAACAGCCTCATGACCCAGTAGACCGCACCATCGCGATCTCACCAATCGTTTTCGTGTGTCTGGGATTTCAGGCACACGAAAGTTAGCCACGCGGGCCTCATGTGCCCGCTTATGGGGCATTCTGCTGCTTGTGCTATGTTTAATTTGAGATTTTAGACTTCTGAATAATTCTTATTGTTGTGCGAAGCGACATTGCATTCTCTTCAGGGACGACCTATTTGTTTAATTGCGAATCAGGATTATCATATTCCACTATTTTGGTAATCCAATTATTCCATTTTCCACTTGACCATTTAAGATAAGTCTTTTCGTTTAGCGTTCCATTTAAATTGTATTCATATTCATACCGCAAATCATTAGTTATTTTGCCACCATATTGTTTTTTGTGAGTTTCTGCAGACACATTACCATTGTCATAGTGGGAATATTCAATCACAGAAGATATTTCGCGATCTTTTTCTGTCATGCCACAATTGTAATTAACAATTCTATTTAATCTTCCCTTTATATTTCGTTCATATTCCGATTCAATCGCTAACACCCAGGATTTGTCAGTTTTGTAAAATTCAAGAACCGATAAAGTGTCGCCCTTAATGTTATATTGTACGACTTCTTTACGCGTAGGCCTCCAATTGTTATTTGAATAATCATAAAATATTATCGAATCTGTTTTGTTATTTTGTGAACTAAACACCGTTTCTTTACATAATGAATTCCAAGTATCTTCATCAAACGTTTGCTTTTCAATAGTAACTTTCCTCGAATCTTTTGAATAATCCCAAATTTCCCGATCTATATTTTCCCAACTGTACCGTCTCCATCTTTGAATTTTTTTTTCAATCACCCTTCCGTTCTCATATTCAGACAATGAGCTGCTAAAAGGGACTATTCCATTTCCATCGAATTCTTCTTGTCTAACCTCTATCTCATTTCCTTTAGAGTCATAATGATATGTTTGTGTATTGTGCGGTTGCCATTGCTGACCATTCCACTGATATGTTGTCAAACGTATAGGTTGAGGTTTATCAGCCGATCGAGCAAAAATTACAATACTCCCTACCAGATTCTGCGCTACATGAATCAGATTTGGGAAGAATATAAGAAACAGGATCCCACCTCAAAAAAAATGCCGGTAATACTTCCAGTGATTGTCTATCACGGTAAAAAGCCTTGGAATATCAGCAATAGTGTAAAGCCATTATTCGCAATCACTAAGGAGACCGAAAAATACGTACCTGATTTTCAATCTGAAATAGTAGATCTGTCGTTACAAAACGATGAAACATTGGGTGATCAGGTTGAATTAAAAGCTTTTCTGATGGCTTTGAAATACTCCCGAAGTATGGAGATTTTCAAAGTGCTTCCGGGGATAATCAGATCTTTCAACAGCATAGGAAAACGTGATGATGATTATCTCAGAGAAGTGCTCTTGTATATAGGGTCTTTGACCGTTAAATGCAAGGTCAGTGAATTTTTGTGCC
>CAVTJU010000014.1:0-984657 GCA_963735155.1 uncultured Fibrobacteraceae bacterium
CTCCTGATTTACCGGGATGTGTTGCGGTTGGGGCCACTCGGGAGGAAGTTGAGGAAAAAATGTATGAGGCGATATCTTTTCATATTGAAGGACTCGAAGAAGATGGCCTTCCAATTCCTGAAAGCCGCAGCATTGCAGAGTACATAGTAATTCCTCAAACGGTCCTTTGATTTTACATATTGCTGCGTGAATAGTGAAAATTACTAATCACCAATCACTAATTTCAGGCAAAAACCCACGTGGATATTCTCCTTTCCATTAAAAATATTGTCCTTTCAAACATGGAGGTGACGACTCCAGCCACAATAGCTGAAGCGTTTGTTGAGCTTAAAGCACGTAAAGTGATATCTGATGAGACTGCGAAAAACATGATAAACAAATGTATTCACCCATCAGGTGAAAGAATAGAAACTCATAACATATAAATTATCATAACCTTAAATTGTTTTTTGAAATCCAACTGCGATTTTTAGGTTACAAAGCATACTGAGGATTTTAAAAGATATTCACAGGAGATAATTGATGCTGGATATTAAATGGTAACTCGTGATTCGTAATCTCTGAGAAGGGCACATTTGTATAATTGCTGGATAAAGAGCTGCCGTTTCATACAGCAATTTTCCCCTCGCGGTAAATTTGACCAGCGGAAAGTATAGCGTCATTTTTATTAAATTCGAGAGCCTCTCTCAGGGTTATTTTTAAAGTTTCTATTAGTTCATCGTATGAGGACTCCTGGCAATTTACTCCAGGTATTTCTTCGATCCATCCATACCACCACATTCACCGCACGTCAACTCGCCTATGATGAATGGATGGAGGACGATTTTGCAATCATTTAACAAATACACCAATTCCTTATCGTTGCTACGGAAATGATCTATCCAAATTGATGTATCAACCAATACCATTATTAATATCCGAATAGTTTCTTCTTTTTATTCAAGTTAAATCCGAAGCTGTTTTCAATAGGGTATCATCAATATTTAATGTTGTTCTCATTGCATACTCTTTGTTCATATAAATATGGTGTTACTATACATACGATTCAAGAAAATTCTTTATTTCGAATACTCTATAAAAAACACTGCTTTCAGGAGAATTTTAGACATTTCATCGGCTTTCCCAAGGGAGCGATATCCTTTCAAAATGGGAAAAATCAAAACTTGGGATTCAAAAGATGAACTATAATGATAGATGGGAGGTCCCTTCTGGATCCGAAATGGACTCAGAAGGGATGTATAATGTTATCGTTTACCAATCTCAAAAATACTTTAAGAGTATCAGTACCATTATCACCAGAGTGATGCTATTGAGCGTGAAATCTTTCCACGAAGTATGCCCGTGCTATAAGGCAAAGATCCAGATAGAACACAACACCTGTGAGCCATAGGGCAACCGAACCAGCGAAAGGCACTTGTAAATATTAAAGGTATACCTAAAAAGAAAATGAGTGGTGTTCTTGAGGGTAAAACATTTGTCCTTACAGGTACAGTAATAACTATACTCGTGAAAAGGCAACCGAAGAGATCGAATCCCGTGGAGGAAAAGTAGTAAACCGTATCAGCAGAAAGACAGATTTTGTTGTAAACTGGAGCAGATCCGGGATCAAAACTAGAGAATGCACAGGATTTGGGAGTAAGGGTGATAGGAGAAACTGAATTTGATGGTATGCTTGACAAAAAGTAAAAACTCCTATCTTTACACATTCTGACAGAGATATGTGCCAATCGAATCGACTCGAATTGATGATTTGACGATAATAGTTATTATTTACAAGCATTATCAAAAAAATTGTGAAAACCTTGACCATGTTTTCAATTCATTGTATATTTTGTTCAAGGATTGAACAGAGTTATATGATGAACGAGTACAAGGTTTTAAAAGAAATAGAAATTAATCCTTCACATACACAGCGGTCATTAGCGGAAAAGTTGAATGTGAGTTTGGGGAAGATTAATTTTATTATATCTGGGCTTGTTGAAAAAGGGATTATAAAAGCTAAGAAACTTAAGAATAATCCTGATAAGATTCGTTGGCAGTATATATTGACAGCTAAGGGGCTTAAAGAAAAGATACGAATCACAAGGGAGTACCTTAATAAGCGCACTGAGGAGTATGAATATTTAAAAAATGAAATAGAAGAGCTTCAAAGGGATATAGATGAAGAGGGTAAAGAATAGTGACACAATCAAATTGCAGTTTATCAGATAAAGTATAACTTAAAGTAAAATCTGAAAGTAAATAGGTTTTTTCTCGTGAGTAAAATCGATTTAGAACAAAGTGCTAAGAATTTAGATAATTCAATACGGCAACATTCTTCCAATCTTTCTCAACCTCAATCTTTTTCTTCTGATTCCGATGAGATAAATTTGCTTGAGTATTTATATGTCCTTGTAAAAAATAAATGGTGGATTATAGGAGCTCTGGTTTTGGGGCTTGTTGTAGGGTATGTTGCCGCGATTATTAAGGGGCCTACTTATATTGCTGAAGCGGAAATTGCTGCAAAAGAAGATGAAAATAAATCAACACCGAATCTCTCCAGCTTCGGAGCATTTAGTGGAATCGTTGCGAGCCAACTGAATATAGGTGGAAACCCTGGATTGGATAAGATAGATCTTATCTTGGGGAGCAGAAAATTTAGTGCAGAAATGATAGAAAAATACAATTTATTTACACCAGTAATGAAGAATTCGTCTCCAAAAACTTACAACAAAATGTTTGACACAGTTAGAAATGAATGGAAGAAAGAGTTTAAGAAGCCAAATTTACTTATTGTTGGCGCAGGAGTAAAGGTAAAATTTCTAAAAAAAGAAATCAACAAAAACAATACAATGACCTTGAAAATTGAAAGTAAAGATTCAACTTTTAGTGACACGCTTCTTTCTAAATATCTTCAATATCTAAACATATATATTCAGACATCAGTGCGCTCAGAAGCACGTGAGAATGTCTCTTATCTTGAAAACCAACTGATTACTATTTCAGATCCCTTACTTAGAGAAAAGCTTCAGAGTAAGATTGCAAATGAATTAGAGAAAGAGATGGTTGTAAGTAAAGATGCATTCAAGATTATAGATCCTCCTTTTAGAAATATAAACTTTAAAGCAAAAAAATTATACATGATGATTTTTGGTGCAGGCTTTACGTTTTTGTTCGTGATCTATATTATTATTATTAAAGCTTTAAATGGCGCCATAAAAACTAAAGAGGATATAGAATTGATAAATAAGATCAAGAAAAATCTCTTTATATAGAATGCTTTTTTATATTGAATGAATTTCAAAAGTTTAGGATAGTGTATGGATTTTTTCAATAAAGTTGAAATTATAAATTTACCTAAAATAATCGATTCTCGTGGAAATCTTACTTTCATAGAAGAGGAAAAGCATTTACCTTTTCAAATAAAGCGAGTTTATTACATTTATGATGTACCAGGTGGGGAAGTCCGAGGTAGTCACGCATTTAAGTGTCAACAAGAAGTATTAGTTGCTCTTTCGGGAAGCTTTGATATTATTACACATGATGGGAAAACAGAGCGTCACTTTACTTTAAATCGATCTTACAACGGATTATACCTACCTCCGATGACATGGCGCACTATAGAAAACTTTTCAACTAATTCCGTTTGTCTAGTCCTCTCCTCTACGACTTTTGATGAAAACGATTATATTCGTTCAAAAGAAGAATTCATGTCACTTAGTAACTGTAATAAAAAAATTTCAGTAAATATTCCGAAAGAAATTAGACAAAAAGAATCGAACATAAACCCTTCAGTCTATGATGCTGCGATTATAGAAATACCAAGAATTGGATCAAGGAATGGTCATATCTCAGTTATTGAGGGTATAAAGAACCTACCTTTTGATGTACGAAGAGTTTTTTATTTATACGATATTCCCGGAGGGGAAGACCGAGGAGCTCATGCCCATAAAATGTGCCATCAATTTTTGATTGCTGCAAGTGGAGCTTTTGAGGTAATGTTAGACGATGGGAGAAATAAGCGTACAATTCGATTAGATAGACCTTATTACGGTATACATATTCCTCCATGCCTTTGGGCTGCTGAACAGGCTTTTTCATCGGGGGCAATATGTTTAGTATTGACATCTCATCTGTATAGGGAAAGTGATTACATAAGAGAATATAACGAATTTTTACTTTTAAGAGAACAAAGTCGGAAATGAAAAACAAAATGATTTACTCGAAATATGAAATTACTTTAGAGTTAGTTTCATTGCAAGATGCTCCTTTTATTGTCAAACTTAGGACTGATCCATCAACAAATACTTTTATATCTCCAACATCAGACAATATTGAAATTCAAAAAGAATGGATAGAAAGATATAAAGAGCGCGAAAATAAGAACCAAGAATTTTATTTCATTACATATGATAAATCTGGAAATAAGTGGGGAACAACAAGACTTTATAATTTTCGTGAAGATAAATTTGAACTCGGTAGCTGGATTTTCCTAAAAGATTCACCATTTGGAGTTGCTATTAAAGCGGACATTTTGACCAGGGAAATTGCTTTTGAAGAATTGAAATTTAAAACCTGTTGTTTTGAAGTACGAAAAGGAAATCTGAGTGTTACAAAATACCATAAAACATACGGTCCGACTATAATAGGTGAGGATGACTTGAATTATTATTTTGAACTCACAAAAGATAACTTCAATTTAAATAAAAACAAAATATTAAAACTATTTAAAAAGGAATGTGATGAATGGAAATAAAAGAGGAGGTCTTCATTCAAAAATTCATTGAGCAACTGGAGGGGTATAATGGAATACCAGCATTAACGATGGAAACTGAGTTTCGCAATCTTGATATTTGGGATTCACTAACTGGGGCTGCAGTCCAGATAATGATTGGTGATGATTTCAATTCTAGTATCCCAGATGATGAATTTCGTTCGGCAAAGACAATACGTGATTTATATCAGAAGTCATTAAAATATCGGAATTAAAAAAAATATGTCAGCATTCATTAAGGGAATATCCTACTATTTGCCTCAAAAAACACTCCAAAATGAGGAGTTAAATACTCTATTTCCAGAATGGAGTGTTGATAAGATCTCGTCAAAAACTGGAATTTATCAAAGGCATATAGCTGATGATAATGAATTTGCAAGCGATATGGCTCTAAAAGCTGCCGAAATTCTGATTAATCAAAATGTGATTGATAAGAACGAAATCGATTTCTTGTTGTTATGTACACAAAGTCCAGATTATCTCTTACCTACAACAGCATGTATTTTGCAAAATAAGCTTGGATTAAAAAACAATGTAGGTGCTTTTGATTTTAATTTGGGATGCTCCGGATATGTTTATGGATTATCAATTGCAACAGGGTTAATAGCTACTGGATCTGCAAAAAATGTATTGCTTTTAACATCAGAATCTTATTCGAAATATATCAATCCATTAGATAAGGGCAACAGAACTATATTTGGTGATGGCGCTACCGCTACAATAATCTCAAATGATGGATGGGGTGAAATAAAGAAGTTTTCATTTGGCACAGATGGTTCAGGTTCAGAGCATCTGATTGTAAAGAACAGCGGCTTACGATACAGAAATAGTAAAGGAAATAATATAATTGGTGAAGAAGGGTATGAAAAAAACGATGATAACCTTTATATGAATGGGAAGGCTGTCTTCAATTTTACTTCTTCGGTCGTCCCAGGTTTGGTAAATGACGTACTTATAAAAAATCAATTAACAATGAATGATATAGGTTTATTCATTTTTCATCAAGCAAATCGCTATATGTTAAATTTTATCAGGAAAAAAATAGGTATTCCAGAGGATAAATTCTTTATTGATATTGAAGATGTTGGGAACACTGTTTCCTCAACGATTCCAATAGCTTTGAAAAGGGCGGAATCGAAAGAATTAACTAAAACTAAAAACATTCTCTTAGCAGGATTCGGCATTGGTCTTTCATGGGGAAGTGTGGTGATCGAAACAAGATGATTAAATTTCTTGACTTATTAAGCATAAACAAACAATTTGAGCCGGAATTATCAAATTCGATTTCGAGAGTAGTACAATCGGGATGGTATCTGCTTGGAAATGAAGTAAAAAAATTTGAGAACTCATTTGCGGATTTCTGTGGTGTTAAGAATTGCATTGGAGTCGCTAATGGTCTTGATGCACTGATTTTAATTCTTAGAGCTTATAAGGAACTTGGAATCTTGAAAGATGGAGATGAGATAATTGTTCCAGCTAATACTTATATAGCTTCAATTCTTTCTATTTCTGCAAATAATCTAGTTCCGGTTCTAGTAGAACCTTCGATAAACACATATAATCTTGATCCTGAAAAAGTCGAAGAGAAAATCACATTAAGAACAAAAGCTCTATTGGTTGTACACTTGTATGGTCAAGCTGCAGAAATGGATCCTATCAAAAACATTGCTCTCAAATATAAATTGAAAGTAATAGAAGATTCCGCACAAGCACATGGTGCTATTTACAAAGGGAATAGAACTGGTAGTCTTGGTGATGCTTCGGGATTTAGTTTTTATCCTGGGAAAAACTTAGGATGTTTAGGTGACGGTGGAGCAGTTACAACAAATGACGATGAACTCGCAACAGTTGTGAGGACTATTGCGAATTATGGATCACAAAAAAAGTATGTTAATCAATATAAAGGTATTAACAGTCGCCTTGATGAGATACAAGCAGCAATATTATCTGTTAAATTATCCAAACTCGATTCAGATAATGAAAGGCGTAGAGAAATCGCTCAGGTTTATTTAAAAACGATTTCAAATGTCTTAATTTCATTGCCAACGGTTAAGGATCGAAATGCACATGTCTGGCATTTATTTGTAATTCGTTGTAAAAAACGGGATCAATTACAGAAATATCTTGCACAAAAAGAAATTCAGACCTTAATACATTATCCAATCCCACCACATAAGCAAGAGGCTTATAGGGAGTGGAAAGACTTGAGTTATCCAGTAACAGAGCAAATTCACGATGAAGTGTTAAGTTTACCAATGGGCCCAACGCTCAAAGATGACGAAGTGAAGTATGTTGCCTCAATTTTGAATTCATTTTAACTGGATTTTAGATGATTTCAATAGGCCAATTAAAAAAAATCAAAAAAAGTTTGGTTCGTCGGGTCGTAACCGCTTTACAAAAAATTGAAAATATCAACAACTTTTATTTATTGAATCTTAACCCATTACGATACGGAAAAATATTATTTCGTACTAAGCCTCATTTATTTCAACAAGTTACTTTAATAACTGGTCAGGGAAAGGTTGAGATTGGAGAAAATTGCATATTTGGATCAAAATTAGGTGGCTTTCATAGGGGCGGATCAATCGAGCTGCAGTCCCGATTTACTGATTCCAAGATAAAGATAGGGAATAATATTGCAACAAATAATAATCTTTTTATTTGTGCTGCAAATTATATCGAAATAGGTGATGATTGCTTGATAGGACAATATGTAACAATCATGGACTTTGAAGCACATGGTATCACCCCAGAAGAACGCAGAATACTTGGCACTATAGGAAGTGTCACCATAGGCCGGAATGTGTGGATTGGTAATAATGTGGTAATTTTAAAAAACTCTGTAATAGGTGACAATGACATTATAGCTGCAGGAGCTGTTGTTTCAGGTCAATTTCCTGCAAATGTGATCATTGGCGGGGTACCCGCAAAGATTATTAAAGAAATTGCATGAAACCAAGCTCGTTAAATTCATACCGACAGATTATGAAAGGTGCATCTCTAATTGGAGGTGTTCAGGTTTTAATAATTATAATCGGCATAATAAAAACAAAATTTGTGGCCGTCCTTTTGGGCACTACTGGCATGGGAATTTTGGGACTTTACACCACAACACTTTCTTTAGTTCAAACGGTTACGGGGCTTGGTTTATCTTCCAGTGCTGTACGTGATATTGCTGAAGCAACTGGTTCCGATGATGTACAACGGATTTCCCGAACCATAGTTACATTCCGTAAATGGGTATGGTTTACAGGTTTATTTGGCACTATAGTCACAATTAGTTTTGCATCTCTTTTAAGTAAATGGACATTCGGTACACATGACCATACATTAAGTTTTGTTTTACTTTCTATTATTTGTTTGTTGGCTGCTATCAGCGCTGCCCAAAACGCAGTTCTTCAAGGTATTCGGCAATTGAAAAAGATGGCGAAATCGTCTCTTTGGGGTACTGTATTGGGATTATTCACATCTGTACCCTTATTTTATTTTTACGGATTAAAAGGAATAGTTCCATCTCTCATTATTGCTGCATTATGCTCGTTGATAATATCTTGGTATTATGTTAAACAAGTCTCTATTGGACCAATGAACCAATCCTGGAATGAAACATATCATTCGGGACTTTCGATGGTAAAACTTGGCATAGCGATGATGCTCAGTGGCTTTATGGTTACATTAAATAGTTATATAATTACTCTTTTTATAAGCAATAAAGGTGGAACATCTGATGTAGGGTTATACCGAGCAGGATGGGCTGTTGCAACACAATATACTGGGCTTGTATTCTCAGCAATGGGAACGGACTATTTTCCGCGATTGACAGCAATTGGTAAAGACAGAGAAAAAATGGAGTTGCTCGTTAATCAACAAGCGGAAATTGGTCTGGTTATCTTATGTCCATTGCTTGTTATATTGATATGCTTTGTGCCTTTTGTTATTCAGCTACTTTATACAAAAGAATTCCTTCCTGTTACTGGAATGATACAATGGAGTATGATGGGGATGATTTTTAAGACAACCACTTGGGCGATGGGTTTCATTATCATAGCCAGAGGAGATAACAAAACATTCTTGATAACTGAAACTGTAGGTAATGTGATTAATCTTATTTGTAATATCATTGGCTATTGGTTATGGAACTTGAATGGAATTGGAATCTCTTTTTTCGTAGGATATTTTATATATTGTGGTATAATTATAATTCTTACAAAAAAACGATACAATATTTTTTACACTAAATCTTATTTAAAACTATTTTCAAAAGTACTTTTACTTGTTACAGTTGCTCTGATTTTATCCTATTTTAAAAAAGATACTTATTTAGGTTATATTCCAATTGTGTTAATTGTTATTGGTTCCATTGCATTCTTTATACATGAGATGAACAAGAGAATAGAAATCAAAGGTGTCCTTAACAGATTCTTGAAAAAAACTAAAATTCATGATAAATGAGATCAGTAATTAAAATATAGAATTAGAATAGGCCAGGTTACTAAAATTCAAATATAACTTCTTCATTTTTTCGAAAATATCGAGTCATTAATCAGTAAAGCATATGAAAAAAATTAACAAAAAAACTGTTTTGAAAGATTACGATCGGTTAAAAAAAATTGCTTTTACAGCGTATAAATTTAAATTGTATTCACTTTGTATGGATGCAATTACCATTGCAGCCAATTTAATGTACAATTTTAATATATTTTACTCAGATGACGATTTTGAACAATTAATAAAAAATATTTCATTTAAATTATTCAAAAATAAATGTCCAATAACTGATGGTAATAGTAAAAGAATAGTTTTCTATGATTACTTTTCATTAGATAATAGAGGGTTAACAGAGCAATATTTGCAAGGTTTGATGGATTTAAATTTCGAAATACTGTATGTAACTTTGCATAATGATAGTAATAGAATGCAGAACATTTTGCATAAGTTGAGCAATTATTCACATGCAAAAATTTGTAAGGTAGAATCGTTGAACAATGTCCAAACATGTAAACAAATTGTTCAGGAAGTTACATTTTACAATCCTTCTAAAATACTTTTTCATTCAGCACCATGGGATGTTACAGGATTTATTTCACTTTCATATTTTGAAGGGAAATGCGAAAGATATTTAATCAATTTGACAGACCATGCATATTGGCTTGGCAAATGTTGTAGTGATTACTTTTTAGAATTTAGATCTTATGGAATCAATATCTCTACAAAATATCGTAATATTAATAAAAGTAAATTACTCAATTTACCTTACTATCCAATTACAAATTCGAATATTTCATTTCAAGGGTTTCCTTTTAAACACGAAGGGAAAAAAATAATCCTTTCAGGTGGAAGTCTATATAAAATATATGGGAGTTCATTTTTCTTTGAAGTGATTAAATTCATTCTGAATTCCTTTAAAGATACGGTTTTCTTCTATTTAGGAAACGGTGATGACAGGCCTATTAAGAAATTTATTTCTGAGAATAATTTCGAAGACCGCTTTTGCTTCAGTAAAGAACGAAAAGATATAAACGAAATATTTAAAAGATGCTATTTTTATTTAGGTACCTATCCAATCTCTGGCGCTTTAATGTCTCAGTTTGCTGCATTTAATAATAAAATACCAGTCGCTTATACTGACCCAAATCTTCCGATTAATAATATAGATGAATTTTTTATAAATTGTGATGAAAAGAAATTTACATACACAAATAAAGAAGAATATTTTTCTGAAATCAAAAAGTTACTTACAGATGAAGATTATTACATTCAAAGAAGCATAGAAACTAAAAATTTAATTATTTCAAAAGAAGACTTTGCAGTTAGATTAAAAGATTGTCTTGAAAATAAACGATCAACCACTTTAAAAAGAGAATATGATATTGACATTAATAATCTTATTCAGATTTATATTGATCAGGAGAACAAATTTATTCACAGTTACAGTAATTACTTCATGGTCAGGAAAAATATAATTATAATACTTATCTTCATACGATACGCTGTTCATTATTATTCAGGAAAATTTAGAGGTCAGTTAAATAGGCTTTTTAAATTAACGAAGAATTCATGAATTATAGTTATTACTAAGATCAATTAGAACAATTACATTGAAGTACCTCAATATGAATGTACAAATGAATTTATAAAATGATCAAATCAATAATTAAAAAATTAACATTTGCAGGGATATGTTTAACCGATGGTTTAGTTGATTTCTACTTAAAGGCCTTAAAAGAAAATAAATTTGGTAGAATAAAACATCGATTTGGGTATGTGGGAAAAGATAGTAAAATACTCTTTCCTTGGTATAACTTATCTGGATTGAACAGAGTTATAATTGGAAATAAATTTCTTGCACGAGAAGGGTTATATTTAGCAACGTATGAGTATTTTGGTGATTATGAGTATTCACCGACTATTACAATAGGAAACAATGTTGGGATCGGTAGATGTTGCCAAATAACAGCTGTTAACAGAATTGAAATTGGAGATGGTGTTTTGATTGGAAGTAACGTTTTAATTACAGATCATTCTCATGGGAACACTGATGAGGAATCAATAAGAATTCCACCATTATCGAGAAAATTGGAAACTAAAGGTCCTGTTGTGATTGGTAATAATGTTTGGATCGGTTCAGGAGTAGCTATTTTACCCAATGTGCAAATAGGAGATAATTCAATTGTTGGAGCCAATTCGGTAGTAACAAAAAGTTTCTCAAATAATTCTGTTATCGGTGGAAATCCAGCTATATTAATCAAGATAATCTGATATGGAATGACAAATGAAGCAAAACAAATTTACAATAATTATTCCGACTTATAATAGAGCAGAAACTGTTTACCATACTTTACGAACTTGTTTAGAACAGAATTATGACAATTTTGAGGTTATTGTAAGTGATGGTTTTAGTACTGATAAAACTAAAGAAATAGTTAAATCATTCAATGACGACAGAATAAGATATTACAATACTGAAAAAATTGTTGATATGGCACAAAATTGGGAATTCGGATTAAGTAAAGTCACAAGCACTGATTTTGTTACTGTGCTGGGAGATGATGATGGATTTTTAAAGAATTCGCTTAGTTTACTAAATTCTATAATTAACAGGCACAAAGTTAAATGTGTTACGTGGGAAAAAATTGAATATTGTTGGCCTGAGCATATTGCTGAATCATTTAGAAATTATCTCTGTTTAGGTTTAGATAATACATATAGAATTATTCAATCAAAAAATATTGCACAAAGAGCTGCAGATTTGAATTTTCCCTATAATATGCTTCCTTGTTTATACAATAGTGTAGTCTCTTTTGAAGTATTAAAAAAAATTAAGGATGCTAGTAGAGGAAAGTTTTTTTATGGTACATCTCCTGATGTATACTCAGCTTTCGCAATAGTTAATGTGATTCAAAAATACATATTATCGAAAAGACCATTCTCGATCAATGGCGCTTCAAAGCATAGTAATGGTACAGGGCAATTTAATATTAAAAAGAAATTATCAGATAATTCTGATGTTTTAGATTTTTATGAAAAAATTAAAAAAACTTTCAATTTTCGTTTATCTGTTTGTCCGTCAATTACTTTTGCTCTCGCTGACTCGATTTTTCATGTTTATGATCAATTAAAAGAGTATTGTATATTTAAGCCCGATATCAAAAGGATTATTAAACTTGCAATTGAAGAGTCTTCAAAACAAGATAAAGAGCGTTATGAATTAAATGTAAAAGCAATACAAGAAGTTGGGTTAAAAAACAACCTTCAGAAATATACAGACAATTTATTAAGAAAGACCAAATGGGAATTTAAAGAGCAGGAGTTAACTTTTGGTAAAATCAATGAAAAATTGGCCTTACATGCAGAGAAATTTATGATTGATGACATATACGATGCTGTGGTATTTTGCAATAAAATATATCAGGACGTTGAACCAATACAGGTCAATACGATAACTATAATAAAAACATTCACTAAAAAGAATGCAAATGAAATTATTCCTTATGGACTCGTAAAACTTATAAAAAAATACAGGAAAAAAGAGAGTAAATCTACATGAAATAAATTCGTGTGCCTTTTTGGCAATAAAAACACTATCAGAGAATCAAAAATAGAAAGAAAAAGCTTTATGCGAAAAACATTTAAAAAAATTTTAAAATGGTTAAATATACTCGGTTTTCGTCCTGATATCACATTCTACACTCTAACAGGTTTATTTTGGTATTATAGAGATTACAAAAACCTTAAAATACAAAAGAGAGACAATAAAGATTTCGCAATAAATTGTTGGCCTATACTGGTTGATAAGCATGATCAATCAGGAGTGATGTGCGGACATTATTTTCATCAGGATCTATATATAGCGAGACAGATTTATAAAAATAATCCAAAAGTTCATGTTGATATTGGCTCACGAATCGATGGGTTTATAGCACATGTCGCCGCATTTAGAAAAATCGAAGTCATAGATATTAGAGAACAAAATAGCTGTGCATGTAATATATCTTTCAAACAACTAAATTTTATGGATCTGCCCCCAAATATGGTTAATTATTGTGACTCCATTTCTTCTTTACATGCCATTGAACATTTTGGATTAGGTAGATATGGTGATCCTATAAATTATAATGGACACTCAAATGCCATTAAAAATATTACCCAAATACTTGTCAAGGGGGGTAAATTTTATTTCTCCGTGCCAATCGGGAAACAACGAATCGAATTTAATGCACATAGAGTATTTAGTGTTGATTATTTACTAAACATACTCCAGGTCGATTATAATATTGAAGGTTTTTCATATGTAGATGATAAGGGAAATTTTTATGAACGAGTCGATTTGCATAGTGAAAACATAAAAAATAATTTCAATTGTAGTTATGGTTGTGGAATATTTGAGTTAGTAAAAAAATAAATAATATCTTTGGAATAGTTATTTGTATGGAAAGAAATATTAATATTAAAGGTAATTGCAATGGATCCTTTAGTTTCGGTAATTGTAGCAACATATAATAGAAAAGAATTGCTTGAGAAGACACTTGAATCGATATTGAATCAAACATATTCAAATCTTGAAATTATTGTTGTTGATGATGCATCAACAGATGGTACAATGGAATTAAGATTGTTTCATAATCAAAGTAAAATAAGGTACATTAGGAAAGAAAATAATAGTGGCCCTTCAGCAGCCCGGAATGTTGGGATTCGAAATGCAAAAGGTGACCTAATTGCATTTATTGATGATGATGATCTTTGGGAAAAGGATAAAATTAAACGTCAAGTAGAAACAATTGATAAAAAGAAGGTTGAATGGGTCTATTCAGATTGTGTTTATTTTGATCATGAAACTGGAAGAAAATTATACAAGCATTCTAATCGATACCGACTTCATAGTGGAAATATTGCCAGTAAATTGATTTGTGGTGATTTTATCCCATCACCAACTCCATTAATAAAAAAACATGTATTTGATATTGTGGGTACTTTTGAAGAATCATCACGATTAGGTGAGGATTGGCTTATGTGGTTGAAAATAGCTTCTAAGTTTCCAGTTGAATTTATTCGAGAGCCTCTTGCAAGATATAGAGTGCATACTGGTTCAGTATCTAAAAAGGAAAACATAGAGAAAATACTATCAGGGGCTTTGCAAACAATAAATTATATTTTGGCTTTTTTTCCGTCGGAGTATTCTGCTTATAAGAGAAAGGCCTTTCAGGCTTATTATCTGTGTGTTACAAAAAAATATCTGAGTGCAAATGACCCGAAGACAGCACGTTATTATTTACATGAAGGAATTAAGTCATATGGTGCAACTTTCAATTTAATATTTTACATGGTAATCTCCTTTTTACCTTTTAAAAAATTGAAATTACTTAGAGACAAGATTTGGAGACTATCTTGTTAAGCTATCATTTTGATCGAAAGAATTTCTATGAAATAGCTATATATGTACTATTTTTATTAATCTTGATAGTTGATTCTATTAATGGAATAATGATTAAGAATGGGTTTCACAGTATAGCACAACCATATAAACTATTGATTCTATTTGTAATGCTTTTAAGAATTTTAAGCAGACCTAAGTTTAATTCATTATTCTTTATTGGTGCAATTTCGACTTTTTTCTCTATAGCTCTTATTGTACATGTAAAAACATACATAAATGAGGGTGTACCTTTTTCTTACGGAGATGAAATTGCACAAAGTTTCAGGTTCATTTTTTTAATTACAACATTTTTTTACTTTTATCAGTTTCCTTTTAAAGGGCAATCAAAATATAGGAACATAATACTTATAAATTGGTTAGTTTTAGTAGCGAATGTGTTCTTAGGAATCTTAGGCATCGGGTTCAAGCAATATGAAGGGAAAGTTGGTGGAACAGGTTTTATCTATTCAGGTAATGAGATGACAGCATTGCTGATTTTGTTTGTAGGCCTGGTCGTGATTCCTGATATTATTTCAAAGAGTTGGAAGTCGTACATTCTAAAATCAATTGTAATATTATCAACCAGTCTTTGTAAAGCGACGAAAACAGGCATAATTGCAACTATCTTACTTTTAATAATGTTGCCGATCATATATGAACGTCGTTCTTTTTTTATACTTACTAAACTCAGAATAGCAATGATCTTCGGTGGAGTTATTTTGTTTGCAGCTGGTTATATAGGTATTCAACAAATGGGTATTCTTGATCGATTTATGTGGTTTTTAAATCAGAAAGGATTATTATCTGCAATTTTTTCCGATAGAAATGCTTTCATAATTAGTGACTTTCAGGATTTTTTCGATAATTTTTCGATTAATACCCTAATTTTCGGTCTTCGATACGAAACAATGGAAATGGATTGGGCAGATATATTTTTTACATATGGTCTGTTAGGCTTTTTTCTTCTTTACGGATTCATCTGGTATGTATGTACTACTCTATGGAAAGGTAGTCATCTTGTAAAAAGCCCATATGCAAAGGGAATGCTCTTCACAATAATTATTGTTATGCTAACAGGTCTTTTTGCAGGACATACATATATGAGTGGAATGCTTGCAGCTTTTTTTGGATTTAGCGTCACATGGGCTTTACAATCAAAATATTATATCCATAAATCGACAGAGATGATGATAAATGATAATTGTTAAATTACAGGGTGGTTTTGGAAATCAGCTTTTTCAATTTGCTGCTGGTGTTGCAATGGCAAAAAGATTGAATGCTGAAATGAAAGTAGATACTTGTTCATTATTGGATCGAACTCCTAAAAAGAATTTCACTTATAGGGATTTCGAATTGAATGCCTTCAAAATAGCTATTGAAGAAGCAAGCTCTACAGATAAGGAAAAATATTTTCCAAATTTCACTGGAAAGAAATCTATACTTAGTGGATTTCTCATTAGAAAAGTTTTTGGGACACATTACATATGCGAAAAGACATATAAATTCGATAAACGATTTTTTACCACTAAAGGAAATGTTTACCTTGATGGTTATTGGCAATCGGAAAAGTACTTTGATGGTGTTGCTCCTCTCATAAGAGAAAAGTATTTGATTGATAATTTACCTAAAGTTGATTATGAAAAAATTATAATAAATACAGACGCGATTTGTGTTCATATCCGTCGTGGTGATTATGTTTCAAATCCAAAGGCAGCATCTATTCATGGCATATGTGGCATAGACTATTATAGAAATGCAGCAGACTACATTTCTAAAAAATTGTCGAATCCGACATATTGTGTGTTTTCTGATGATATACCTTGGTGTAAGGAAAATCTTAAATTTACTTCAACAGCGCATTTCATTACATCTGAGATTTCTAATGGAAATCCGCACATTGATTTTAGATTAATGGCTCGATGTAAGCATTTTATAATCTCCAATAGTTCATTTGCATGGTGGGCAGCCTGGCTCGGTGGTAAGGGAGATAATTATAATGAAAAAATTGTTTTAGCTCCCAAAAAATGGTTTGCAAAATCGGGAGTTGATCCATCTTATATGATCCCAAAGCAATGGACCTGTATTTAGTAAACTGGATCAACTTAAGAGAAAAATTGAATTCAAATATCAAATATAAAGTTATATTTTACCAGTATAAGAATAGTGCATAGATAAGCTCATGGAAAACAAAAAAAGAAGTATTTTACTAATATCTAATTTATATCCCTCTAAGGTTAATCCAACTTATGGTATATTTGTCAAGAATGTAGAAAGTCAGCTCGTTAAACAAGGATTTGTAATAAGCGGAAAAGTAGTTATAGATTTTCCAAATGGAACACTTATACAGAAAGTAATTAAATATCTCAAATTTTACTTTAAGGTTATAGTAACTGTAGCTTTCAAGAGGTTTGATTATATATATGTTCATCATATATCGTTTTGTTCGATTCCATTATTGCTTAGTATTTGGTTTTCAAGTGCGAAACTGATTCTAAATGCTCATGGTAATGATGTGATAGCTACCAGTTTAGTCAAAAAGTTATTAATACTACCAGCTTCAATTTTAGCAAAATGTGCTGACTTGATTGTCGTCCCATCAAACTATTTTAAAACCGAAACCATAAAAACTTATTCAGTACAAAAAAGAAAAATATTTGTCTATCCATCAGGTGGGATTGACGGAAAGATATTTTATCCAATAGATCGAGTTTCTGCTAAAATAAAATATTCATTTGAATCGGATTCTTTCGTCATGGGTTATGTTTCAAGAATAGATAAAGGTAAAGGGTGGGATGTGTTCTTAGAAGCAGTGAATATATTGGTGAAAAAAAACCCAATAATAAAAGCCATTGTTGTAGGTTGGGGGGAAGAAATAAAGCAATTCGAAGAGAAGATCAAAGAGTTAAAATTACAAAACACAATTACTTACATCCGATCTATTCAGCATACTGATTTGAATTATGTTTATAATACGATGGATCTCTTTGTTTTTCCTACACTTCTAAAAGAAAGTCTTGGCCTAGTTGGATTAGAAGCAATGGCTGCAGGTATACCTGTTATAGCTACTCAAATCGGTGGAATAACGGACTATTTAACAAGTGGGAAAAATGGGTTTTTTTTTCAAAAAGGAGATTTCGCTCAAATCGCTTCGATAGTAGAAGAATACATGGGTTACTCCGAATTTCAAAAGGACGAATTAGCAAAAAATTCGATTTTTACTGCTCAAAATTATGATACTGTTTTAACGAATAAAGCGCTTGCAGATAAATTTTTACAACTTTACATAGAAAAGAATTAGGAGAACACTAATTTGCGGAGAGCATTGATCATATGCTCAGAAGCAAAAGGTTGTATTTTATTGGTGGGTAGTATTTGCATTCTGGTATCTAACAGTTTCAAGACATCCTTTTCATCTGAACAAACCATTACACCTTTTTTCCCGTTTAGCCAGTTTGCAGTTGCTAATTGATGATCATTTCGATGTTCACCGTATTTTAAAAGGCGAGGTAAAACTATTATTGGTTTGCTGTATTCCATTGCTGTTAAAAGTGTCCCGATTCCAGCATGTGAGACAATTACATCCGCATTTAAAATCGATGTCTTAAAAGTATTTTCACTGATGAAAAGAGAATAGGTAATTTTTTTTGGTTTATATTTAGTTAAGCCAATTTGGCCCATTACTGGTATATTATCATTATGAATCGCCCATTCATCAACAGCTTTTGTTAGCCTATCAAAAGGTAGTTGAGTACCAACTGTAAGGAAAATCATAAAACATCTCCGATAAAATGCGGACCCTGTGGTTTAGACAAATGCTTCCATTGTGTCAGCGAAAAAGTAGCAAAGAAGTGTGCTATTCGTCCACTTAGAGAAACTTTATTAAAGTTTGCAATGCTGTCTATCCATATTGTTTTTGTTCCAGTTAATTTTCCCGCAATTACTGCAAACAGACCAGGTGCAGCTCCGGTGGTAATGATAACGTTTGGTCGAATTGTCAGTATCAATTTGGCTATTTGAAAGAGCATTAGAACCAATCGAAATCTATTCCACCTATTTGCATCAATTACAGTGCGAAAGAGGTGTTCTTTAACTTCTTCACCTAAATCATCGCATGTCGAAATAAATGTTATTTCAATATCCGGCCCACTGTAAGCAGGGTATAATCGCAATAACTGTTTCCAGTGACCACCTTTTGAAGCAATCGCAAGTACTTTTTGTTTGTTTGTATGAGCAGACATAAGATATGATTATTATTGAGATGAATTGTTTCGATTAACTGTTGTTAAATCAATACTTTTGCTATAGATACATAATACAATGCTGCAAAAAAATTGTCCAGTTTTATTGAGAAAAGATATAACAAAAAGCGAATTTGATATGGTAGATGTTTAAAGAATTTAGAGAGTTTATTAAATTTAAATTGAGAAATCTGAATTCATATGTTATTCAAGATAATGAATATATATCATACTATATTTTGTACGTCCAATGAAGGAAAAATTTCTTGTTTCATAGGTCATAACTATGTAGGTATATCCTATTTAGGTAAGATAAAGATAGCATTGTTAAGAATTCCGATCAAAAGTAAAGTATAAACAATTATCAATTTCAAATAATTTAATTGCTTTAGTTATAAACCATCTGTGAAATCAGAGAAAGTAAAACGCATAATGTAAATTTCCAGCCTTCATGAGTATCTTAAAAAAAATCAAGAAAAGATATTTTTACTCGGAAGAGGATCACCTTTGTAATCTTCAGAGAAATACATACCTCACACCATCTGCCGTTTCAATATTCAAATTGCACGATTTTGTTACCCCGGTCTTAGCATACCAAATAAATCAAATAATATTGAATGTTTTTCTTTATTAACTTATTTTTAAAAGCTTTGAAATGGCTTTGCTAAAATGAGTGGGAGTGGACTTACTTTTCGTAAGAGTGAAAAAGGAATCACTGGCGAAAGAAAGATTAAGCCGCGTTTACAATGAAAGAAAAGCGAGTAGTTTGTAGATGTATTTTGATAATTATATGAGGTAAATCAATTCAATTGTCTTACGCTAGGGATAAATAGTAGTATAGATAATGATGAAGTGCTTGATGTTAATGAATATTATTCCGATAATATGTATCCAGAACAGCTAAATGCTATTTACTATTGCCTTTTACTTACAATATAAAATGGCAATAGTAAGACATACAATGATTGAGCTAACTTGATTTTAAAGTTTTATGAAAATATGAATAAGACAATAATTATGGGGATTCCAATTGATAATATTTCGAATGCTCAAGCAATTGAAGCTGTAACGGAATTAATTAGATCTGAAAAGAAAAGTTCAATTTATTTTTTGAATTCTGATTGTCTTTATAAAGCACTTACAGTTCACGAATATATGTTACTTCTCCGGTCTAAAGCAGACCTCCTCCTTTGTGACGGAATCGGTTTGAAATTTGTTTTAAGAATCTTTAAACATAAAATGATTGCTAATAATAATGGAACTGATTTTTCACCATTCATTATGAAAATCGCGAAAGAGCATAAAAAAAAGATCTTTTTGCTTGGAGGATATCCAGGTGTTGCTTCAGAAGCGGGTAAAAAATTCTGTGAAATGATTCCAGGTTTGGAAATAGTTGATACTAATGATGGATATTTTAAGGATGATAATGAAATAATAAAGAAGATTAATGAATCGGGAGCAGATATTCTCTTAGTCGGTTTTGGTGCGCCGAAACAGGAGCTTTGGATTGATAAGAACAGGCAGCAGCTAAATCCTCGAATATGTATTGGCGTGGGCGCATTGTTTGATTATAATTCTGGCAGAATTCCTCGTGCACCATTTTTGTTCAGACAAATGAATCTTGAATGGCTATGGCGAGTATTAAAGGAACCCAAACGGTTAACGAAAAGATATTTTCTTGATAGTTTTTTACTACTATTTATAATCATAAAGTATAAATTTCGAAATATTGAAAAATTACGGTCTATGTTTTAATTATCTTGAACCAGTATTTTACCACTTCAGCTCCTAAAAAATCTGTTGCTTGAACTCAAAATAAAGATTCTGTTTTAGTGTTTATGCATTCGGCAATCTACATCTTGTTCCGCTGAAGAGGAAATTTGATTTTATCTTCTGCACCGAAAAACAAGGAGATATCTGCGGTAGAATACAACAGTATTGAACGAGTATAACAAATGACATTAAGATTTTTATGAGTGCACAAAGTAAAAAGTTTTTTGCTGAGCTCACAAAACCTTTCAAATGGTGGTTGAAATGGTCGATAAATATAGAAAATAAGAAGACTAATGTATTAAAGGATTTGTTCCTTTAAACAAATCAAACCCATTTTGTTCAGATAACTTTTTAAAAGCAAACTTCTACATTGAGTAAAGAATCAGAACTTACCAAAATCCAAAGCGATCTCGTTTGATATGGACGCGGTATCATATACAGGTTTCTTTGTTGAGAGTGCCTAAAAAAGAATAGAGATGGTAATATGAAAATGTTATATTTAGTAGTCTATAAACGTTAATTATTACAGGTCAAAAATTATGCAAAAATTATCTAAAATCTTCGTCGCAGGCCATCGCGGCCTTGTCGGTTCCGCTATCGTACGTACCTTGCAATCTCAAGGATTTACAAATATTCTCACCAGAACTCATTCTGAGCTTGACCTTCAAAATCAGGCTTCAGTTGAAGAGTTCTTTAAGAAAGAGCAACCTGAATACGTTTTCCTTGGTGCAGCTAAAGTTGGTGGAATCTATGCAAATAATACGTATCCTGCAGAATTCGCCTATAGTAATATGCAGATACAATGTAATGTTGTTCATTTCTCGCACAAATATAATGTAAAGAAATTGTGCTTTCTTGGGTCTTCATGTATTTATCCAAAATTTGCACCTCAGCCAATGAACGAGAGCTCATTATTAACAGGTCCTTTGGAAGAGACAAATAAAGCATATGCACTGGCTAAAATTGGCGGTATTGTGATGTGTCAGAGCTACAATCGCCAATACGGGACAAATTATATCAGTGTAATGCCGACTAATCTTTTTGGACCGAATGATAATTATCATCCAGAAAATTCTCATGTTTTGCCTGCGCTTATCAGACGTTTTCACGAGGCAAAAATTGCGAAAGCTCCGAATGTGACTATATGGGGAACAGGATCGGCTTTACGCGAATTTCTTTACTCCGATGACCTGGCGGATGCTTGTGTTTACCTTATGAAAAACTATGATGATGGTGAGATTGTCAACATTGGCTCCGGGGAAGAGGTCTCAATTAAACATCTTGCGCTTATGGTAAAGGAAGCAGTCGGATATGAAGGCGAAATAAAGTTTGATACATCAAAACCGGATGGTACACCGCGAAAACTTCTCGATTGCTCAAAGCTTCATTCACTCGGGTGGAAACATAAGATATCCATAAAAGATGGACTAAAAACTGCTTATGATGATTTTTTCAAAAGATGGAATGAGGGGAAGATAGAGTAAGATTTCATGCGGAATCGTGAAGATCGTGGTCATGAGAGAGAACAAATTCATAATCGAGAATATTTATATTCTAATTTCATTTTCAATCTCTAACATAATCACATCCATAACTCCATATCACTTCTGTGAGCAATTTATTTTGTACAAAACAAAGTGAGCATGTGGGGTAGTAATTATATGCCAGTAATTTCAATGTTTTTTGGGATAATTGTAAGAATATTTTTTAAAGATAACAGGCAGCATAATACTCCTCATATTCATGCAGAATTTCAGGGACAGGTTGCTATATTTGCAATTCCAGAAGGTACTATTATTGAAGGCTCAATGCCACCAGGAAAATATAGACTTGTTTCTGCCTGGATAGAAATTCATAAGGACGAATTGATGGCTGATTGGCAGCTTGCCGTACAAGGTGAAAGTGTATTTAAAATTAAGGGGCTTGAATAATGAAGCAAATCATTGACCTCAAAGCAAATGACAATTATACACTCGAAGTAACCTTTTCTGGAGGAGAAATAAAAATATATGATGTTAAGCCTATTCTTAATTGTGAGGCGTTTAATGCGTTAATAGACGTTGCACAATTTAAAAAAGTGCATAACAATGGATATTTTATAGAGTGGGAGTGCGAAGCAGATCTCAGTGCTGATACTCTTTATTTTGATGGTGTGCCAAAATAAACAAAATTTTGCTATCAGTTAAGAATAATAGATTGTTAATAAGTTTCTGATCCGCTATCATCCTTTCTGTTTAAAAAAATCTTTTATCCAAATAAAATCTCAAGATCCTTAACATTAATACTCTTTAATAAAGATTCGTCAGCGGTTATTACTGATTCTGAGAGATTTCTTTTTGAAGATTGTAATTCGAGAATTTTTTCTTCAACGGTATCTTGGCATATAAGTCGATAGGCAAATACTGCATTTTTCTGACCTATCCGGTGCGTTCTATCGATTGCCTGAGCTCGCTGATATGACCGACGTATCTCAAATTATCAAATAAATCATGCTATTTTGTTTAATATTTTGTTTAAAATAGGAGTATAGTATGAAATCAATAAAAGAATAAATGGAGATCAGAAATGAACTGCACCTTAACGTTTCAGCGAGCTTCTGCCCGATCCCAGAAGTTTGACCTAGTAATCCCAGAAAGTATGACCGCAGAGATATTTTACAAAGAGCAGTTGTAAAAGTTTACTATTAATTTATATAAACATAAATTGTGACTGGTCATTCTTTGTGGGATTTTTTATCTTTTTTTCTCATAGAATCACCTCCTAACTCAAATGTATGTCCGCACCGAATAATAATTTCTTAAAAACACCGAAAAAAGATTTCCCACATTAAGCAGAAGTATTGTAATAGCAGAGATGTTTGTTATAGGGGGAAATAGGGAATTCCAGGGGGGATCCCCCCTGGAATTTACAGATGCGACTCCCGATTTTCCCCTTCAACCAGATTTCTGGTATTTTAAGGGTATCAACATTTACCTTTAACCAGGAGTCGCAAATTGGAAGGATATCTAATGCATCAGGCACAAATACTTCTCAAGGAAGGTTATTCCCGTACTGCGGTGGCTGCAATTCTTGAGGTTTCTCGCCGCACAGTCTACAATTACGAAAACAATATTGTCTTTAAAAAAGACACCCGCCACGGGCGACCTGCCGGAAAATCCAAATTGGCGCCATTTCATGGGGTTATCGACACCGCTTTGGAGAGTGACTTCACCCTCAATGCTGATTCATTATTTCAGAAACTACAGCGCAACGGCTATACTGGTAAAATAAGCATTTTGCGAGATTATATCAGCAAAAAACGTAAAGAATTACATTGTGTTGCAATCAGACGTTTCGAGACGCTTGCAGGACAGCAGGCGCAGGTTGACTGGATGTCTGTTGGAACAGTTGAAGAAAACGGTCGCACGTTAAAAAGATATGCATTTATCATGAAGCTTGGATATTCACGCCGCAGCTTTGTTGAGTTTACTACTTCAATGGAGCAGAGCGTGCTCTTTGCGTGCATGATCCATGCATTTAAGCACTTTGGTGGCATTCCTGCTGAATTACTCTTCGACAACATGAAAACGGCATTCATTTACAACATCAGTGAAGGCAAATGGCAGGTGAACGTAAAGATGGCGGCATTTGCTGCACATTATGGTTTTACACCACGGCGCTGCAGAGTATACCGCCCAAAAACAAAAGGGAAAGTTGAACGGGAGGTTCGATATGTCCGGACAAGCTTTCTTCCCTCTGTTGGTTCAGACCTGTCAATAGTCCCTACCGCACGGCTTAATGAGCTGGTGGAACTATGGATGGAGCGGGTAGATCAGAAGGTAATCCGTGATTTCGGGCAGACACGTTCAGTGCGGTTTGAAGAAGAAAAAAATTGTTTACGCACTATACCAGACCAGGCTTTTGAATACCGTCTGCCACAATTACTCATGGTAAATCCTGACGGAAAGATTACCTATCAGACAAACCGTTACAGTGTGCCTGTGCAGTATCGGGGCAAACAGCTCGAAGGCTTGTTAGATCTGGTGGATCATAAGTTGACGTTAAAGTTTGATGGCACAGTAATAAGGACACTTGTTCTCGAAGCTGATGGTGCAAAGAAGACGCAGGTTAACCCTGAGGATGAGAAGGAACATTACAAAGCATGGCTTGACGGTCGCGATCTGGAAGAAAGGATAAGAAAGCAGATCTTTGAGAAAAGAAAAAAAGCGGAAGATGAGACGTCTACAGGAGACCCCGCTATTTATGATATGCTTTTTTGCGACAATCAACAACTTCAGGAGACAGTATAATGGCTACAGCTGCGCTTGAAATTCTAAAGAATAATTTGACAGAGCTCAATCTTGGATTTGCACTGAGTTATATCGATACTTTTTTACATGAAGAATCAAGAAAGGAACGTCCGCTTTTAGAAACACTCAGTGACCTATTCGGTCACGAATTGACAATGCGACGACAGAGAGCGGCAAAAACTCGGTTGAAACTTTCACGGCTTCCTGCAGTGAAGTATCTCGATGATTACAAAGTAGAAGAAGTTGAGGGAATTACCCGTAAAAAGCTTGCGGAACTCGGCAGCCTCTCTTTTATCGAACGAAATGAGAATTTAGTACTCATGGGGCCATCGGGTCTGGGAAAGACACATCTATTGTCAGCGCTTGTCTACAAAGCCTGTTCTGAGGGGTATACCGCATATTTTATGTCAGCGCAGGAGATACTGGAGGAACTGTTAAAAGCAAAAAAACAGAGCAGGCTGAAACGTAAATTAAAAAGTTTCTGTAAACCACATCTGCTTGCAATAGATGAGATCGGCTACGAATCTTTTACAAGAGAAGAATCCACACTGTTTTTCAATCTGGTTGCAGCCAGATATGAAAAAGGGTCTATAATACTGACTACAAATAAGTCTTTCGGGCAGTGGGGTGAACTGATGGGTGATAACGCGATCGCAACAGCAACACTTGATCGATTGTTACACCATGCTGAGGTAGTTATCATGAAAGGAGAGAGTTATCGAATTAAAAAACGATCAAAACTCGGTTTAGTCCCGCCAAACCAGTTGTCTTCTGCAAAGTAAAATGGGAAATAATTTATCGGTGAAAGTGAGAAATATTAAATCGGTGTTGACAATGTATAAGACTTATGTATTAACCGGTCACAAATGGCATCAGCAACAGTCGGATCAGGCAATTTTTTATGCCACTGCAAAACCGGATATTGAGTTGTAATAATTATGGATCCAGTCTGCTGTTTCTCATCAATAATATCCATAAGGAATGAAGACTCTTCAACTGAAATACTTTGCATCAAAAAATCATCAATAAGTAACACTTTTATTTTTGAGAGTTTTTTAAGCAGTTTGAGATATGTACCTGTACCTTTCGCAGCATGAATCTCTTCTATTAATATTGGACATCTGATCTTAAGTGCGTCAAATTCCATTCTGCATGCCTGATGAGCAATTGCTTCTGCCAGGTATGTTTTTCCAGAGCCTGTAGGACCAGTGATAATAACATTCAGTGAATTTCTTATCCATTCCTGTGATGTAAACGGGGTGACATTCTGTTTACCAAAGCCTCTTGCTGAATCATATATCAAGTCCTCAATACAAGGTAGTTCAGGCTTAAAATGCGCCCTTCCAACCATAAGTTTCATTCGCCTTTCTTTACGTGCATAGTATTCATCTTCAACAACAAGTGCAAAGAACTCTTCACATGAGAGTTCTTTGTAGCTACCGGTGCTTAACCGTTCTTTCAACGATCTTGCCATTGTAGTAAGCCGCATGTGGTTTAATTGACTGATAACCTGTTCAATGTGCATATAAAACTCCTTTTGGTAAATGTTTATAAGCTTCCTGCGAAATTCTTCTCACCGCGAATATTTTCATGTAAAATTATTGCTTCAGTTAATTGTCTCTTAATAACAAGTGGCTGTTTATCGATCCCCTGTTGAAGAATACTTTTAATTGCTGTTGTGGAAACATTATTAAACTGCAATGCACGCTCGCAGCTCTTTTCTAAACGTTCGTCAGAGTAGGTCTTTGCAAGACTTAATATTCCACGGGCTGTTCTGTATCCATGCTCAACATGTTCTGTTCTCTTCAGCAGAATCTCAATTACCCGAACTGTTGAAGGGCCTATTTTAGCCGCTTCTTCAAGGAAGTACCCTGAAGACCATCCCCTTACATACCGGTGTGCCGGAGGCATATGTTCTATCTTTGATGTAAAAGAAAATTTCTTTAATGACAATTGGTGACAAGCAACACGTTCGTTGTTGTGATACATTTCTATAAGATTACCGCTTTGCCGAACCTGTAATCGTTTTCCTGCAAGATTATAGGGCACGCTGTAAAAATGATTATCTATTTGTATATGGTAATCCCGTGCAACTTTAACATTATCTTTCACCCGTGTCGTTGTAAATGGCTTCTCTGGTAATGACTTTGCAAAGGGGAGATCTTCTGTTTCGAATCTTTGGCGACGTGAAAGCCCGCCGTAATCTTTCATTGGACGATTGTTATAGATCTCTAACTCCTCCCACAATGCTGTATTAAGCTCACGTAGAGAAAAGAATTGTCTGTTGCGTAAACGTGCCAGGACAAACTCCTGAACATGTAATACATTGCTTTCCACAACTGCTTTGTCTTTAGGTCTACGCACACGAGCAGGCAAAACTGTTATTCCATAATGATCACACATCAAACCGAAATGTGTATTGATTACCGGATCGTAACGGTCTGCTTTGGTAACGGCACTTTTGAGATTGTCAGGAACAATTGTGTGTGGTGCAACTTTAAAATAAGCTAAACTGTTCACATGGGCAGAGGTGAAATCTGATGTATTCTGCGTTTGTCGTGCTTCAATATATGAGCAAGAACTTGCTCCCCAGCTACATACAAACAGCTGTGTATTTATTAACTTTCCTGTTGTTATGTCTGTATACGACAAGCTGTCTCCGCTATAGTCACTGTAAAGTGTTTGACCTCCTTTATGAAATTGGCGCATGGTAACATCAACAGGCTGATTTTTCCTTATGTATCGAAAAAAACTGCTTCGTGATAAACCCTCTGGATGAGCTCCTTTATATTCTTCGAACAAACGCTGAAGCGTAACGTGCGGGCGGAGCATCTCTTTGTGGATATAGGTTAGATCGGGCGGTGGTGTAACGCTTTTTCGTTTCTCAGGCTTGGGATAGAGCTTTTCTTCCAAGATATTATCAGTGATTGTATCCGGAAGTGGCCAGTTCAATTCGCTTGCTTTAAAACGCTTCATAGTCTCAATGACTACGCCTTTGGATTTTTGCAAAATTGCAGCTGTTTTCGATGCACTTACTTGCAATTCAAGACGGTACTGAAGTATCTTACGAATTTCTCGCATGGACAGTTTCTTTCCTTTCATTATTCCTCTCTTTTGTTTAATAAAACGCTTACAAAAAAGAGTAAAAATAGATGTTTAGGGATAAGCTGTCTTTGCAATTATTCTGCGGTCATTCTTGATGAGATTTGCCGGTCATTCTTTTTGGGATTGAGCGGTCAACCTTTTTGGGATTTGTTGGTCATTCTTTTTGAGACGGACCGGTCATTCTCTGTGGGATCGGGCATCTTCTTCATTCATTATCAATACCTAAAGAGTACGCACAGGAATTTAAGTATTTTAAAATAGCAATAAATGAGATTCCAAAACGTGATTAAGTAAAGATTTGCAATGCATTCGCTACGATTTTTTATATAGAAAATCGTAGTACAGCAGAAATCGTTGGAAGAAGTAAACATCGCTTCTTAAATCGGTTTTTCAGAAAGATGGAGCTGAAATAATCAGAACGATAGTTGATCGTATCCAGCAGATACAAAAACTGCCGAGAAAATCAAAAATAATCACAAAAATAGAAGATTTGTACAAAGGTAGTGAGCATGTTGGGAAATCAATACAAAAAAGAGGGAAGCTTTTCTGTAATCTTAACTACTAATATCAAACAAGTTACCCTTTTTTGTGGTACATTTATTGAATGGAGATATTAAGACAAAAATACTTGATTACAGCAACACGGAAAGTTTATAAATCATTTAAGGATCTTCCCGAAAATGTACAGGAAAAACTTGCGATTCTTTTGAAACAACTCTCATTGCAAGGACCTGTAGCTCGTAATTGGCAAAATTACAGTAAACTTGGAAAGAAAAGGTATCATCTCCATTTAAAATACAGTTACGTTGCATGCTGGACATGTGAAGACAAATCAATTCAAATAGAGGTGTATTATGTTGGCAGTCGTGAAAAAACCCCATACTAAAAAAGCTGCATTTAAAATAATCGGTCAGATAGATGCCGAAACAATAGAGTACATAAACAACCGTTTTGGAGAAGAAAACGTTGATATTGACGAAGAGATTGTCGACATAAGCGAAAGTGAATGGTTCAGAAATATCTCTAAAAAGATTACTCCTGGTGCTGTTGTTCGTACCTATCGAGAAAACTACAAATTAACTCAACAACAGCTTGCAGATAAAGCAGGAGTTCATAAGATCTCTTATATTTCGGATATTGAGCACGGGAGAAGATCAATTTCAAAGAATCTTATAAAGAAATTTTCTGAGATTTTTAGTGTTTCACCAGAATTATTCATGTGATTCATTTTTCATTCGGAACTTATTTCTGCCTGGATTGAAATCCATAGGGGTGAATTGATCCTATTGGCATCTTGCTCTACAGTTCACATTTCCTACCAGCCTTGATTTACCGAATCAATGAAGTAAAAATAAACAATGCTCTTAATGTGACAATCTTGGGGGCAGGATCAACACCTTCAGATTCTATGCATAGAAAGTATGTTTTACTCCGCAAGTCTCGTATCTCCGCGCGATAAAAAAAAACTTATCCAAGGGCTGAGATTATTGGATGTGAAGAGTGACATCCAATTAGCAACGAGCAGAATGGGTTGAAGAAGTTACCTTACGTAATCTTGCTTGATCTGCCAATCACTTGTCACTCCTCATTTGTCACCATGACCTTACTTATGACTCTTCATTATCAAGTTCTTTCGGCGTGGGACAGTACTCCTTCTGAAAACAACTATCGCAATCACCCCCACAGCCATTAAGTGTCCATATATAACCCGTTGAACCCGGTGGAGTTATCGTGTTATTTTTTATGCAATCTTCAGCTAAGTATTTGTAAAGTACTCTGTCAGGTAACTCTTCATTAAAACCTAATTCGATACTTTGTTTTGAAAGAATATCGCTGATATCATCAAGTTTCTGCGCGACCTGGTTATCATCCATCGATTCTACAGATGGGAATTCGTAATCTGCAGGAAACAGAGAACGAATAGGGACCTCAGGCTGCTTACAGGCTTCTTCAAAAGCAAGCACATTTTTCATGAACATATTATCAAGGTTTGGATCGTTTTTATCTGATTTCCACATCTCTCCACCACGCATTTTTATTTCAGCTTCAAGAGAGCTGTTTTCAAGAAGTTTATCAATGTAATTAGCGTAATCCTTTTCTGATAACTGCTTTTTAGATTTTTCGAATCGATTATCGGGCTTATCTTTATGCGAATCCGATGCTATTATGATTGTTTCAAGACATGAATGAAGTATATCAATATTATCCGTCTCCCAGTATTTTCCTTGATCGAAAACTTCCAGATCATGAATGTAATTTTTTTTTAACCAGCGGAGCAGCTTTATAATAGCAATATGGATTAATACAGGAACAGACTGAGTTTCTACAGAGTTCCAGGTATACTTGTCTTTATTAGTTTTTTTCTGCAATTGTAAACACTTAGTTTTGATAGATGAGAGTGCTCTATCTTTATTAAAAAACAGATCAACCCACTCACAATTTTTGTGAGGTTTGAATCCAATACCTTTCAAACCTGGATTACCAATAATCCTTACATCATCATCATCATCTACTATTTTTGCATTTTCAGGCAAAGACCAGTCATTATCTAAAATCATGAATTCCCATTTCATAATTTTGCAAATATCCTCAACTTCGCAAATAAGTTTGGGCAATTTGCTGAGATCGGTCAATGATCCTTTGAAATTAATAGTAATTCCCATAGTGATCCTCTCTGTTTGGATTCCAGTAAATAGGGCTCTATTAGTAGCAATATTTTTAAAATGAGTCGATTTTGGGAAAAAAAGTGATCAGTTTGAGATGTTTTTCGGAAAGTAAAAGGGAAAAATGAATTAATAAAATATATGTTTATACAATGCGAAACTGTAAAAATAGAATTAATGATCGACAAATCGATGAGCTGTTTTTTTTACCCCAAAGGTAAATAGTAAACTCGTGATAAATTTATCTCTGGGGTAGGGAAAAAAGTATTTTTTAGCACACAATCGAAATAGTTATATCCAAGGAGTTGTAATTGAAGAAAATATTATTGACAGGCGGCGGAACAGCAGGACATGTTACTCCTAATATCGCTTTGCTTTCAGGATTGCGCGAGAGAAATTATGAGATTCATTATGCAGGAACGTACACAGGAATAGAATATGAACTGATAAACCGCGAAAAAATATCATTTCATTGTTTAAGCGCAGGAAAACTGCGTCGTTATTTTGATCTGAAAAATTTGACAGATCTATTTAGAATTTCTGCAGGGTTTTTACAATCACTTCTTTTAATTGCAAGAATTCGCCCTGATATAATATTCAGTAAAGGTGGATTTGTGTCCTGTCCCGTTGTTTGGGCTGGATGGATTTTCAGAATACCAGTAATAATTCATGAGTCTGATATCACTCCAGGCCTTGCCAATAGATTGTCTATGCCTTTCGCCAGGAAAATATGCTATAGTTTTCCAGAAACAGCATCACACATTGGAAATAAAGGCGTTCAGACAGGAATCCCAATTCGCCAGACATTATTTGAAGGTAGTGCTTCTGAAGGCCGTCGAATCTGTAATTTCAATAATGATAAACCCAATTTACTTGTAATTGGAGGATCTCTTGGATCTCAGATAATCAATGCAGTGATTCGTGAGTCGCTGCCGCCGCTTGTTGAAAAGTTCAATGTTTGTCATATCTGTGGAAAAGGAAATCTATCAAAAGAGCACCAAAATTATCAGCAGTTTGAATATGTCAGTACAGAACTTAGTCACCTTTTTGCGATGGCTGATATTATAGTCTCAAGGTCCGGGGCCACAACACTTTTTGAACTTTTAACTTTAAGGAAACCAGCTCTTCTAATACCGCTTGCAGCTAATGCGAGCAGGGGAGACCAAATTTTGAACGCTCGATCTTTTGAGCGCCAGGGATTTAGTAAGGTATTGCTTCAGGAGAATTTGAATAAAGAAACACTTGTTATCTCATTGAGTACGGTATTGGATAATCGCAAGGAGATGATTGAGGCGATGGAGAGGAGTCCGATTTCGAATGGGGTACTTGCAGTTTTGAAAGAGATCGATGCGAATGTTAGATAAGGGGAAGATTTGGGAAAATAGGAGACTTCCCCAGAGGTAAATTATTTAATGTAAATATATTGCAAATTTATCTCTGGGGTAATTAAAGAAATTGAAAATTATTTAAAACAATTAATTTAATTTTGTCATCGAAATCTATTTCCGCTTAATCAAAAACCTATATTTTTAGAGAAAATTAAAAAATCAATCCTATTTGATTGGGAATTTGTCTATTAAGTTTTCAACCCAAACGTCTAAGCAAGTTTTTTCCCTTCAATTTGAGAATAAGTTCATACTGAAGAACCACTCTTCATCTGCTTTCTATAATAATTCCTTTAAAAATTAGTTTAATAACCAATGAACTCTTTGATGAGGTTCAGATCAGTGATTCTATAGCACCTCGAGATCATCATGGATACTGCGGATGGAGTGACATTCAAATACTGAGCGATTTGAGTACAGCGGAACTCATAGTAGCAGTGAGCGTATTGCGCAAAAATCTGCCTAAATGTGGATTGCTCATTGAGCCTTCCACGCATCCTTATATTTTCAGCCGTAAATTGCATACCTATGTTTATCTTATAGACTACATTCTCAAGCGTGAGATTTTTCCTCAAATATTGCGCAATTCTCGCTTTGCGGATCCGATCCTGTTCAAATACCTTCTTAGCGAATTCGGCATCACCAATTACAAAAAAGTTCGAATTATGAAAATCAAGGCTTCCTTTGTTTGATGATTGCATTGTTCTGACCGACAGAGGAATCTCTCTGCAGGGTGTAGCAATATATGTCTTGTATTCCGTGATCTGATCGGATCCACTGAAGAGATTGAGAAGACCAGCTTTATCAATAATACTGTCAGTTTTATCATTAACTATTTCACTATGACCACACCACTTGTAACTATCCAGATTTTCAAGCGTACAATCTCCACTACGGACCGGATTTAAATGAACATGACGGATAATCTCTTTTAAGTTATCTCCCTCCTGAACTACAATAGATGAGAACCGTTTTGCGAAAACCGATCCAAAGGTGTTGTTCATTTTGTTATAATTTTTAGCAAAAACGGAATTGAGTGTTTGCATAAAAAGGGATAGAGCAGGATTGGAACCGGCTTTAACAACCAGGTGATAATGGTTATCCATAAGAGACCAGGAGATACAGGTAAGGTCGTATTTTTTAAGATAAATGGCGAGCTGACAAAGAAAAAACAGTTTTAAGATATCGGTACCGAGGATATGATAGTCGGTGTTTCCGACAGAGGTGATCTGATAGTATTGGTTGGGAGCTACGACTCGGGGTTTTGTGGCCATGGGGTCCTCCTACGGTTTTGTTAAGGAGAATGTTTTGGATATTGATATTACAATATCTGTGCCATTCGCGAAATAGCCCCCCCAGAGATCAATTATTAAATATCAATGTATTTCAAAGTTATCTCTGGGGCATCATCTAACAAAACTAATCAAGCAACTCGCAACCTACTTTCGCCTACTTTTTTTCTTCCCTCTCGACCATACCTCATTACATTAGTTATATTTCCCAATATTAGTTTTTACTATCTGTGTCAATCGGCAATGCTTCCATCTGGAGAATTCTTTATCTTGGCCCAATCTTATCCTGTTTTCCGAATCCTTGATGCAAACATCAACCGCATGCGCGAAGGCCTAAGAATTATTGAGGAATATTTTCGATTTGTTGTAAATAATCCTGAAATTACCATTGATTTCAAACGCTTACGTCATGAACTCAAGGAGATTGAAAAACTTATCGGCCGTGATAACTTGATCTCCAATCGCGAAACTGCAACTGATTGCTTTGCAAATCAAAACAGGCCTGAAGAGTTGACACGGGAATGCATTGAAGATATAGTTTATGCCGGATTCAAGCGATCTCAGGAGGCGAGCAGAGTCATTGAAGAATATTCGAAAATCTGCTGCATTGATGCATCTGAAATTGCAAAAAAAATCCGCTTTTCACTTTATAGTTTTGAAAAAGACTTTCTGGAAAAATATACAAAATGAGCAAAAAAAAACAGGAAGACAATGAATCGACTCTTGCCCAATCCAATTTCGGCCATGAAATATGGGGGCTTATTTTCCTTGCAATCAGTATCTTAGTTTTAATTTCTCTTATCTCACATTTTGTTCACAAATCCGATAATATCCTTGGGCACTACTTTGGTACTGCCTTAAGTGGGGGGTTGGTCTTTTTTTTTGGTAAAGTACCTGTATTTATGTTTCCTATTGCCATTGGGTATCTTGGGTGGGTACGGCTCAAAGGTGATCCGCTAAAGGTACGGAGTATAACATATTCTTTTCTCCTGACAATTGAGATATGTTTTCTATTAGCTATTCATCATTTGCCACATCTCGACCAAAATCAAGAATTTATTGTTCAGAGTGATTATATCGGATTTCTTTTCGTTAAACTCATTCATCCTGTTTTCGGTAAATATACCTTTGGTCCTTATTTTATCACCGTACTAGCCTTATTTATCACTATCTTAGCTTGTTTCAGGATCTCTCCTCAGAAATTATTCATTTTCTTTAAAAAGGTGTTTATCTGGTGTTTTTCAGGTTTTATCAGTTCTTGGCAGAAATATCGTGAAAGAATGGAACAGGAACGTCAGGAAAAAGAGCTTAAAAAGCAAAAAGCAGCTGCTGAAAAAGAGGCCCAAAATTTTGAAAATCAAGCAGTTAAAAAACAGTCTACTAAACCGGAAAAGAATAAAAAAGTTGTTTTAGATCAGGTTGATGAAGAACAAAAAACTGACGGTAATATTGCAGACAATTCTATCTCTTCTGAAAAGAATATTAATCCTATTGATAACAATATCAATGACATAGATGGTACTGATTCTCAAGCGCCCATGAATATTGAAGAAGAAGCGCGTGCTCAACTTGAACAGGAACTTGCTGCTTTTAGAGCTAAGAAAAAAGAGCCGATAAAAATTATGTCTATCGAAACGGCTGATGACGATGGCGAAGAGCTCGATGATGATGGCGAACACATTGATTCTAAAAATGTTACACCTTTTCGGTCTCATAAAGGTGTTGAATCCCAGGAGGAGACCGACTCAACCATCGATACCGATTTCATCGAACAGGAGCCTCAGATACCTTCAAAGCCTTATGAAATTCCGGATGCATCTATTTTACCTGACCCACCGCCGCTATCAAGTCTGGTCGATAAGGAGGCAATCGAGCGTAACTCAATGATTCTTGAGAAGACGCTGCTTAATTTCGGAGTTGAAGGAAAGGTAGTTTTTGTGAGTCCGGGGCCGGTTGTTACTCGGTATGAAATAGAACTGGCTCCAGGAATAAAGGTCAGTCGGGTTTTGAATCTTCATGATGACATCTCAATGGCAGTAAATGGACAGAGAATTCGTATTGAAGCGCCTATACCGGGAAAATCAGCTGTGGGAATCGAGCTGCCTAATGCAGAACGTCAAATTGTTCATTTTAAACATATTTTAACAAGCGATGCATTTAAAAAGTCGAAAGCAAAACTGCCTGTCATTATTGGTACAAACATAAGTGGAGCAGCTTATGTTACCGATGTTACAAAGATGCCGCATGTGCTTATTGCTGGTCAGACTGGTTCAGGAAAAAGTGTGTGTATTAATTCCGTAATATGTTCATTATTAATGACTAAAAAGCCCGAAGAATTACGTCTTATTATGATCGATCCCAAAAAAGTAGAGCTTGCTTTCTACGAAGGAATTCCACATCTACTCTCGCCTGTTGTAACTGAATCTAAAGAAGCGGTGAAAGCGCTTCAATGGGGAGTTATTGAGATGGAGCGGCGCTACAGAATGTTGGCGAAAGTTGGTGCCCGAAACATTGATTCTTTTAATTCAAGAGTAGAATCTGGAAAGATTTCGGATATTCTTGATGAAGCAGACAATAAACCGCTTCCCTTTATCGTTATCATAGTGGATGAGCTTGCGGATTTAATGATGACTGCTTCAAAAGATGTTGAAGTACTTATTCAACGCATTGCTCAATTAGCTCGAGCTGTCGGTATTCATTTAATCGTTGCGACTCAGCGTCCTTCGGTTGATATTATCACCGGCCCGATAAAAGCTAACCTTACTTCGAGAATTGGTTTCAGGACAATTCAATCGACAGATTCCCGGACTATTCTGGGGCATGTTGGCGCGGAGAAACTTCTCGGTTTGGGTGATATGCTTTTCTTGAGAAACGGGGCACCGGAAATTGAACGTTTTCATGGGGCATTCATTTCTGAAGAAGATGTCGAAAGAATTGTAGGAGAAATTCGAAAACAGCAGATAGTTATTGATAAGATCGAAAGTTTTCATGAAGCAACTGGGGGTGATCCTCAGGCTGATGATTCAATGTTTTCTGATGGTGATAGGGATGAACTTTTTGAAGAGGCTGCGCAAATTATCGTCTCGATTGGTCAGGGGTCGACTTCTCTGTTACAGCGAAGAATGAAAATCGGGTATGCACGAGCTGGACGTTTGATGGATGAACTTGAGCGTGCTGGATTTGTTGGACCGCCTGATGGTAGTAAAGCACGTGAAGTGCTTGTGAAACCAGATGAATTGGATGAGTATTTAACTCATCTGCGATGATTCTCTTTGCTTTCCGGTATTCGTATTTTGAACAAATGAGGTTTAATGAAAGTCCGATCGATTATTTTATCCTTTTTTATAATGACTTTTTGCTTTGGTCTATTTGCCTCGGATCCTGCTGTTTTAACTTTGATCAAAAAGAAGTACAATCAGAATTCCACTATTCAATCTCAATTTGATCTTAACATTTACTGGAGTGTTCGTGAAAAAAGTGAGCAAAAGAGTGGGTCACTTATTTTAGCTCCTCAGAACCGGTTTAAAATTGACCTTAATGGCGAAACTTTTGTCAGCAATGGGCAACTTCTCTGGCATTACAATAAAAATGTTGCTCAAGTTACTATCGATAAGCTCAGCAAGATTGATATCTCATCTCTGCCTTCAAATATTTTCAAATCCTATCTCACTCAGTACTCTTATATCGAAAAGCAGAAAACTGGTTCAGAAGTTATTCTCGAGTGGAAAAAAAACGTGGCAGAAAACTCTATTTACGAATCGATAACAGTATGGGCAGTTGAAAAGAGTGGCATAGTAAACAAAATTCAAACAGTTGATCGAAATGGCAATATTAATACCTACACCTTCCGGAATACTATTTTTGGTGGTAAGTTATCCGGAAAAGTGTTTGATTTTCAGGTTCCTAAAAATGTACAGGTGTTAAATAATGATAATTAAAAATGTTATGAAGTTTTTTATCCCGGCACTTCTGATCCTGCAGAGTTTCACTTTTGCTGAGAATATTGGTTTTTTGTCCAATGAGATCTGGTTGTTATCTGGATCATATGATTCACTTTCTATTTTAAGCGTTAAACCCAACAACATCTCCAATAGTTACTCTTATTCTCTTAGTTTCATAAACAAAACTGATTCCGCTTTTGTTACCAACTTTTCAAATTGGAAATCTTTCTCTTTTGAAAAAAACGATTATCCTCGAAAAATTACTTATGGAAATAGTTTTACAATCATCTGTCTGGATACTGCACCCGGAATTAATAACAATCAGATCATGAAAATTGATCACAGTAACCAAAGCAGCGAAAAATTTTCCTTTGCATGGACAGAAGATCTTAAAAACGACAGTTTAATGAATTTAACCACGTTTAACGCTGCTTTTGCTTCAGGGGCATTTTATTTCGCTTGCAATGATGGTGGTTTGGTTAGGTGGAATATCAAAGAAAATAGTAAGGTGATTTTAGTACCAGGCACAAATGGTTCAGTTCAATTTGATAAATTTACAGGCTTAAGCTCGCCTGTTGATACGAACAAACGAGTTATAGACGTTGCAGCGTATAACGATTACCTTGTTATTACAACGCCTGCTTTTACGTGGCGGTATTCATTAAAAGATTCTACCTGGCTTAACTATGACAGGATCAGTCTTGATTCTGATGTGACGATTAAAGCATTCAGCTATTCATTCTCAGATGGTACTTCTGCGACACATCCTCTTTACAGTATTGCTAAAATTAACCGATCCGGAAAAGATACGACGGTTGTTTGCAAATACCTGGAAAATAAAAAGGGCTGGAAAATCATGCTCAACCATCAGGTAGATGGTGTCTGTTTTGGTGTAAAAGGATATCTTTACACTTTCTCTTTTGAAGACAGCATCGGTATTGATGTTTACAGGGATACTCTCGGCGATACAGGAGTCATCTCAAATGCTTATCCAGAAAGTAATTATGACATTCCATCCCGATTAATCAGGGGATATGAAAGTGCTCCGGCTATCAATGATATTCTTTTTGTTCCCAAGACTGATTCTAGTGGCATTCTCTGGGTGGCGACATCGAGTGGGCTTTTTCTATCAAAGAATGAAGTCCCGGGAAAATCAGGACAAGGTCCACTGACTTGCATAAAAAGAGTAGGTTCAGTAAAAAGTGGCATGAAACAGGTTTTTGCCAGCCCGGGAGTATTAAAAGACGGTGTTGTACGATTTGTTTACAATTTATCAAAAGACGCGAAAGTTACTATTAAAGTTTATGATTATAATATGGATTTAGTAAAAACGGTGATTGACAATCAGCCCCGATTAAGCGGGGATCATGCGGCTGAATCTGGAAGAAGCAATAATAAAGCACAGGATATATGGGATGGAACAAATAAAAATGGCAAAACAGTAGCACCGGGAGTCTACTATTTTAAAATTACATCTGATAATGGAGATCGTGCATTTGGAAAAATCGTTGTTGCTAAATAAGATTACAGTGCCTGTTATCATTTTTCTTTTTGTGGTTAGTACCTATGCGGGAGAGATAGGTGGATTATCAGGTGCATACTTACGACCAGCTGTTGGGGCGACAGCCCTTGCAATGGGTGGTGCGAACAGTGCGGACCCCGCGTATTTAGCCCCATGGTGGAATCCGGCGGTTTTAGCGAATTTACGTGAAAAGAAGTTTTCATTTGGTGGCGGAACCAGATCCATGGGACGGACAGACATTTTTTCTGAATTCGAGTTTCGGGTACCTCCACGTCTTGGGATGGGTTTCTTCTTATTATATAGAGGTGATCCATTTCTAAATAACCTGTACAATGATGATTATGATAATCCTGAAAAGCTCAAGGATGCTGCATACACAACTTTGACCGGTAAAATATCAGTAAGTTACTATTTAAGTCGAAAATTAAGTGCTGGTGCAAATATTGGGATTCATTACCAGCAGCTTCCTACGTCGACGAAAGACAATGGGGAATGGATTTATTCCAAAGCAACAGGAATTGGTGCTTTTGATATCGGGGTATCTTATAAACACAATGACCGCCTTACACTCGCGTTCGTTGCAAGAGATCTTTTTGCGCTTATGAACTGGGAAGTTGATGGGTATATGGGAAACACCTCTATTAATGACCGCCCTATACCATCGTTTACATTGGCAAGTAGTTTTTCTGATTCGCTACGACATAAGCCGCTTATCTGGACAACAGATCTAAAAGGTTATCTTACAGATGGAGAATGGAATCAGCTTTCCCATCCTGAAGCATATCTCTCAACAGGATTAGAATGGCAGAACTGGAAGACATTTTTTCTCAGAGCTGGAGTAGGGGACATTCTTATCAATGGCAATATAATCCGGAATACTGATCAGTATTTTTCTGAATTTTTTTGTAAAATCAGTGCGGGATTTTCTTTAGAGATGACCAGATTTAGGAAAGGGATGTATCTCAATTATGGTGTTGCTACCGATAAGACCTGGGCAGGTCTTGATCAGCAACTTGATATTACACTGAGTTTTTGATTGTATTTAAAAAGAAAGTTTATTTCAATCATCTCATCGCAAAACAATGAGTTAAGATATTAAAATTTGGAGCATTTAATGAGCCGTAGACCTGTTAAACTTCCGTTTGTGACGATTCTCTTTTTAATTATTGCAGTTTACGTTAGTGCAGAAAAAGGTAGTGCTTTTTATGAATTCCTTGAAGATCCTATAAATGCCCGATCGATTGGCATGGGATCTGTTGGAACTGCATTACCAAACAATGGTGGTTTTACATTTTACAACCCGGCTCTTCCGGCGATAAACAAAGCTCCTTACCTTACATTTAACTATGGTCGCCAGTATGAAGATCTTTGGAGAGCGAATCCTGAGTTCTCCTGGGTATCTCCATCCTGGTTTTTGGGTATTGCTTTTCTCACTCAATCAAGCGGTACATTTCAGATGACAAACGAACAGGGAATAATAGAAGGTGCAACGGGGAGTGAGCAGTCAAGTATCGGAAGTTTAAATGCTGGATATCGTAAGGATTATTACTCATTAGGTGTATCGATTAATGGAATTCAGAATAAAATCGCAGATTATACATCTTATGGTGTTACAGGGAATGTAGGTGCAATTTTCAATTTAATCCCTGAAAAACTTTATGCCGGGCTGGCAGTTTTCAATATCGGACGTAATAGCTCTTTTCTGGATACCAATCATCATTTAAAAGGTGATCAATTGCCTTTGACCTTCCGTGGGGGAGTATCCTGGAGTGATACTTTAAAGGTGAAATTCCCATTCACAGTGGCATGTGACATAGTTTACAGTAAAAATTACGAGAAGGTTATGGTTCCTGTTGGATTGGAATTTTGGTTTCATCCGGCATTTGCCGTTCGAGTTGGAAAGCGATTCAACTTCGAAAATGATCTGTTCTCATTAGGTACAGGTTTACGGTTCGAAAATTTGGGCTTTGATGCGGCATTTACACCAACCCGCACAGAGTCGGATTTCGGTTTAAAATGGTCGATGGGAATTAATTATTATTTGGCATCGGTTAAAAAGAAAAGTGAAAAGGTGCATAAGCAGCTCAGTGGTCCGGAAAAATCCGAAAACAAAGTAGATTCTGTTTCTATTAAAAAAACTGATTCTGTTCCTGTTTTTAAAGCACCAGTTGAGCTAAAACTCAACAGAAAAAAAATGGTTGATACAAATGAACTTATAATAGATTCATTGAAAAATATCAATTCTGACACTACAATCTCAGTCGATACTATTATCAATTCGATTCCCGAAAAGGATAGTACTTCGTTGGAAAGCGCCACTCAGTCAATTGGCACAGAAGGCGCTACAGGTAATTCGAGCAGTAATTCAGATACTACAAGCACCGTTAAAAAGCCTGAGTCAGCGATTACACCGATACTGGAGGAAGACGGCGAGCTGCAGTAAAAAAGAGGCAGCAGTTCAGAAATTAGAAATAATGGTGCAATGTAAGTCGTAATGTCTGGTTGTAAATTCAGAAAAGTGCTCCATAATTCAGGTAATCTAAGCTAAACTGTTTTAGTTTTTTGATTATCACCTTTACTTTGAAGGTTCAGAAAACTTTGTTAATCAGGTTTCAAAAAAAGAATATTAATAATTCTCAATTTGGTTCTACCAAAACGTTTTATATTATTGTATTTTTCTGAATTACATTATACAATTACACTACTGGTTGAAGTTAATCCGGTTTTTTAACAGTAAATTTTATGAGGCTACTCTATGGGATTCCCGTTCTTATCCAATGATCTTGGAATTGACCTTGGAACTGCAAATACTCTTATCTATGTAAGAGGACGAGGACTTCTTATCGATGAACCATCGGTGGTTGCTATTGATAAGAGCAGCAAAAAAGTGGTTGCTATCGGTTTGGAAGCAAAAAGAATGCTTGGTCGTACTCCGGGTGAAATCGAAGCTATTCGACCGATGAAAGATGGTGTTATTGCTGATTTCGATCTTGTCGAGCAGATGCTCAAATATTTTATCCGTAAAGTTCAGAAATATCGTTTCTACTTTCGTCCACGTGCGGTCATCGGTGTTCCTTCAGGAATAACTGAAGTTGAAAAGCGTGCGGTGGTTGACTCAGCAGAAAGTGCCGGTGTTCGTGAAGTTTATCTTGTTGCGGAACCTATGGCATCTGCTATCGGAATGGGAATTCCTGTTAATGAGCCGTCCGGCAATATGGTTATCGATATCGGTGGTGGAACAGCAGAGATTGCTGTGCTTGCGCTTAACGGTATGGTTTGTGACATGTCGGTACGAATCGGTGGTGATGAGATGGATGAAGCCATCGTATCTTATCTGAAAAAGACCTATAATTTACTGGTTGGAGAAAGTACTGCTGAACAGATAAAAATTCAGATCGGATCCGCATTTCCACTTGAGGATGAGCTTGAGATGGAAGTAAAGGGAAGAGATCTGGTTGCAGGTATTCCCAAAACCCTCAGGATTACTTCAACAGAAATTCGTGATGCACTTAATGAGCCAATTTCAACTATTATTGAAGCTGTGAAACAGGCACTTGAACAGACTCCTCCTGAGCTTTCAGCTGACATTCTTGATAAGGGTATTATTATGACTGGAGGCAGTTCACTTCTGCGGGGTCTCGATGAAAGATTGCGTCAGGAAACAAATCTTCCTGTCAATGTTATCGATGAACCTTTGACCTGTGTTGCGCGTGGTTCTCTTAAGATTATTGAAGATCTTGACAAGTTCTCGCCGGTTCTTATGCCTACTGGAAGAAGAAGCAGGTAAGTAATTTATTTTTATTGTTTTTTTGTGTTTTCATGATAGTTAGAGATCTGATATATTCTTATTGGATCAAACATTCAGGCTCATAAGGCAGGCATAAGACCGCGATGCATTGGATTATTGAATTTGTTGTCAGGCACCGCAATTTCTGTTCGCTTCTTTTAACAGTACTCATTAGTCTTTGGATGATTTCCAGTCCACAGCAGCAGCAAGGTTTCTACTGCCCGTTTTTTAACAGTTACCTTTTTTTATCCTCTTCAGTTTACTTTCAACCAAATTACTACCATTAGCGATATTTTCGCTGAGAATCGTCATCTTAGACAGGAAGTTGTCGAGCTGGGTACTAAAGTCGCAATGCTTAAGGAACAGGCAGCTGAAAACGATCGGCTCAGAGGAATGCTTAACATTCCTAAAGATTTTTCTTATGATTTTGCACCAGTAAAGGTTATTGCTCGCGATCCTTCAGAGTCTTTTCGCAGTATTGTTATTAATGCTGGTTTTAATGATGGGGTACAGCAATGGATGCCGGTTATAAGTGAACGTGGGATAGTAGGAAAGGTGATCCAGGTTATGGGGAATCTGAGTATGGTACAGATTTTACGGGACCCCACCAATCGTACAAGTGTAATTGTTCAAAGGACAAGGACTATAGGTATACTTGAGAGTCGGGATGGAAACGAATTCTTTATTCGCTGCCGCAGTCACGAAGATATTGCAGTAGGCGATACGGTCGCTACCAGCGGACTAGGAGGAATCTATCCCAGAGGTTTACGGGTTGGGTATATAAAATCTATTAGCGATGGACAAGATCCGTTGTTCAAAAAAGCCTGGATTAAATTATCCGTTAACTTTGATCATGTAGAGGAACTTTTTGTTATGCGGCTTTCACCTCAATGGTCATCTTTTGTTAAAGAATTAGATTCATTAGAGTTTGAGCAATGATTAAAACCGTTTTTAAGTGGATAGCATTATTCATTTGTGCATTTGTGTTACAAACGACACTTGTTCCCTCCATTTCTATTATGGGGATCAAGCCCGATCTTTTAGTGCTGGTGCTTTTTATGATGGCAATCAAAACCGGTACTATGCCCGCTATTTATGTTGGTTTTCTATTGGGACTTGCGCAGGACCTTTATTCACCATCTGTTTTGGGTCAAAGTGCATTGGCAAAAACACTTGCCGGCTTTTTTGCCAGCCTTTTCAATGAGAAAATTATGCGTTTGGATCCGATTTTTCTGACAGTAATTCTCATATTCACTTTTTTTGTTAACGATATTGCAGTCTATGGTGTACATTTTGTAAAAACGGGAAACAGCTTTAGCAGTATAGCGCCTGAACTCCTTATGTCAACTTTACCAAGATCGTTATATACGCTCCTTTTTGCGATAATTCCCATTTTGTGGGAACAATTTTCAGTTGTTAAAATCAGACGGTAAATCTCAATGGCATTTGGAACATTATTACAGGATGATCAGCAGGGACGAAATCTAAAAAGCCTTTATCTGATTGGGGTGGTAAGCTTCTTTTATTTAATTCTGATTATCCGTCTTTTTTACGTTCAAATTATTCAGGCTGACCTCAACATCAGATTATCTAAAGAAAATGCGATGCGGTTGAAAATCGTTACCCCTCCCCGCGGAGAAATTCTTGATAGAAATGGAATTGTCCTCGCAAGAAACCGCCCCTCATATTCAATCTGTGTTCTTCCTTACAAATTAAAAAACCGTAGCCAGATTATCAGTAAACTTTGCAAAATTCGTGATTCAAATGATAGTGCAGTTTTCGACAGTCTGGAGTTACATTCTTTGATGCAGAAAGCCAGTTTCCGTCGTTTTGATGCTACCAGAATTAAAGAGGATGTTTCCATTGAGTTACTTAGTATTATAGAAGAGCATTCGATGGAGCTGCCTGGTATTATTGTTGAAACGGATTCGAGGCGGGAATATACTCTTGGGCCTTCAGCATTTCATGTTCTTGGCTATATGAGTGAAATCCCTGAAGATCAGTTCGACTCTCTTAAAAAACAGGGCTATTTTTATGGCGACTTGATTGGTAAATCTGGAATCGAACGTCAGTATGAAAAGGTCGTTCGGGGTCAATGTGGGCAGGAATACATTGAAGTAAACGCGTATGGAAAAAGCATTGGTCCCATTCCAAATATTTCAAGAATCGAACCTAATGTAGGGAACGATCTGATTTTGACCCTTAATGCAAAACTGCAGGAAGTTGCAGCCCTTTCATTCCCAGATAGTTTAAAAGGAGCTGTTGTTGCTCTTGATTCTCGAAACGGTGAAGTTTTGGTTATGTATAGTTCTCCTTCGATCGATCCCAATATCTTCTCTATGGCATCTTCAGTGAGAAGCAAAGGATGGGTGACTATTGCGACCGATCCAAGTTTACCTCTTAATAACCGCGCAATTGGCGGCACGTATACGCCTGGTTCTACGTTCAAACTGATTAGCGCGCTTGCAGGATTGGAATCGGGGAAATTAACCAGAGACTCACACATGCCTACACCTTGTAAAGGTGCATATCGGATAGGCTCCCGCATAGCACACTGCTGGCAGCTTAGAGGGCATGGGAGTTTAGATCTGATTAGTGCTGTGGCTCAGTCGTGTAATATCTATTTTTATCAAGTTGGTTTGAAGGTCGGTGATGTGATTATTAATACATACGCCGAAAAGCTTGGGATGGGTTCTCAAACAGGTATCGATCTTCCCGGTGAAAAAGCCGGGTGGCTTTCTGGTGAGGAAGCTTACAATAAGCGATTTGAAAGGAAGGGTTGGCGCTGGACGGGAGGGCTGGTTCTTGATTTGGCAATCGGTCAAACACAGGTTGTGACTCCTCTTCAATTGGCTCTTATGGTGGGAGGACTTGGAAACTGTAAACTTCTTTATAAACCGATTGTAGTTAAAGGGGAACGCAATTCTGAGGGGAAACTTGTAAATCTCAGACAGCCGCAGGTTAAAAGTGAAATTGGAATATCCGATAGTACTGTTCCGATAATCAGAGATGCACTGGCAAGCGTGTTAAAAGAAAGAGGAACGGGTGGACGAGCCGCGGTCCCCGGAGTTCCTGTTGGAGGAAAAACTGGTAGCGCTCAAAACCCGCAGGGAGAGAAAACACATGCGCTTTTTGTGGGGTGTGCACCGGTAGATAATCCTGCCATTGCTATTGCGGTTGTCGTCGAGAATGCCGGCCATGGTGGTTCAATTGCCGCTCCGATCGCAGGTGATGTTTTGCGGTATTTCTTCTCTGAAACTGAAGAAGGAAAACGTATTTACAACCAATATAACCCTTCAGATAGTACTCTGATAAAAAGGTTGAATGACCTTGTAAAGCCTGTCAAAGAAAAAATAGATCAATATTTCGCAGTACAATAGATTAATATAGTACAACTGGTACAATAAACAGAAGAGAGACTCATGAAAGAACTGCACAAAAAAAACGGCTTTGATTTTCCGCTTTTTTTTGCCGCTTTAGCACTATGGATCATTGGCCTTTTTCTTGTATACAGCGCAACTGTTATCCATGAAACCGGGCCACTTGCAGGCCTCTATAAACAACAGGTGATTTGGCTTTTTATGGCGATACTTGTTATTCTGGCGATCACTTCAATTCCTGGTCGATATTTTCATGCTTTTGCCTATATTTTTTACGGTCTTTCCCTTATTCTGCTTTTGCTGGCAATTTTTATGGGTGTATCTGCAAAGGGAGCTGAGAGATGGATTATGATAGCAGGTTTCAAGTTACAACCTTCAGAATTCGCCAAAATCGGATTGCTTTTAGCTTTGGCACGGTATCTTTCTGAAAAAACAGTAAGTTTGGAAAAAATCTCAACATTTATTATGCCTGGGATACTGATTCTAATACCTTTTATTCTTGTTTTAAAGCAACCTGATCTTGGGACTGCAATGGTGTTTTCTGCGATGGCACTGCCAATGTTTTACTGGGGTGGGCTTACTCTCATTGAGGTCTTCTACATTATTTCACCAATCATTTCTCTGAGTTTATCAGCTATCCCACTTATACTTTCTTATGAGAGTCATCACTCCTGGGGGATTATGGGAGCCATTCCCTGGGGCGTATTTTTCCTGGGATTATGTGCAGTGCTCTATTATTTTCGACCATCACTTTTTATTACAACGGGTGTAGTTGTTGCGAATCTCTTTACTGCTACAATCGTGACTGTTGTCTGGAATTCTGTTTTAAAAGATTACCAGAAAATGAGAATTATATCTTTTATTAACCCTCAGGCAGATCCTTTTGGTGCTGGATATCAGGTTATTCAGTCGAAAGTTGCTATCGGTTCAGGTCATATTTTTGGTAAAGGATTTCTTCAGGGTACACAGACAAAACTGTCATTTCTTCCTGAGCAGCATACAGACTTTATTTTTTCTACATTAGGGGAACAGTTTGGCTTTATTGGTTGTACAGTAGTTGTTTTCTTATTTCTTTTTCTGATTGTCAGGGGTTTTATGTTGACGCAATCTTTGAGAAGTCGCTTCTTTAATCTGGTGGTTATTGGAGCTATTTCTATTATCGGATTTCATATTTTCATAAACTCTGCAATGACAATGGGAATAATGCCGGTGACTGGTATTCCTCTTCCATTTCTTAGTTATGGTGGTTCATTTACCCTTACCGTTGCAATACTTCTGGGGTTAATACTTAACACCAAAGTATCTAATCAGGATTTTTAGATCAAATCAAGGTCTGTTCGACAAATTCGACTGACTTAAAATCCTGCCGGATATCCATGTGGAACCGGCAATAGGAAATCAGTAGTTTTGTTAATCTGATATATTCCGAGGTTGAAGAATTCAACTTTGAGAATTCTATATTATTCAGATTCGATAACACTGTTGGTCCTATAAAGTAATGCTGCAATGAAAGTGTTGTAGCACAAAGAGAACAGATTATCCCCCCCCGATCAAGTGCCAGAAAGCCTCCCGATTCTTGTAAATGTTCTGATCTGTTGCAAATCTGGCATTTAGTGATATTCATCCCGAAACCAAGGTGTTTCGCAATATCCAGTACATATCTCCATAATAGTATAAAATTAGCTGAACGCTTTTGTACTTCTTCGAGATGTAAAAAGAATTCATGTGTCCTGATGAAAAGTTCAGGGTGTGGTTCGCCATCTGGTATTGATTTCGTTATCAGCTCCAAAGCTATATCTCTTAGAGCTGTTTTTTCCAAATTTTCACGGATCTTTGGATAAAAGGCAATTACTTGCAGATCAGTAAGGGTCTGAAGTGAACGGGTTGGTTTAATGTATATCACACTATCAATGATTTGACCTCGTTCCAAAGGAACAGCTGCAGGTTTCGTCCTCTTTATTCCTTTTGCGATACCGCTTATTTTCCCATATTCTTTTGAAAAAATGGTCACTACCAAACTTGTTTCGCGCCAGGGGATGATTGATAAGACAATTGCTGAAGTTTTTTCTATACTCATTGAAAAATGGGCGATATTTATTGAAGCTTATCGCTACTCCTTAACAAATTTGTAAATAATCTCATTCTTTTTGGCCATTCCGAGCTTCTCACGGGCAATTTTCTCAATATAATCTGTATCATTACGAAGGTGATCGATTTCTGTTTTTAAAGAATCGAACGTCTTATGAGCATTAAGCAGTTCTTTTTTTTGAAGTCTGTACTTGTTATGGTTTTGATAAAGAGAGATGAGTCCCTGCTTTCCGGGTAATACAACTGCAAAAAGGGAAAACAGGATAATTACAACAACTAAGATACCAAGTTTTTTTTTAATCATATTAATTACTGATTTAGAAAATCCCTCAATAAAAATTATTTAAAAGTGCTCGTTTTGAATTCATGAGAGACGACAGCGCTTAAAAATACCTTATTATACCACCAAAGTATTAATTTCTGATAAATAATTGTCCACTGATCTGCTTAATTAATCCTTTTAATTCCAGATTGAGAAGAATACTGAGCACTGGTCCGATAGCAAAACCACTCCTTTCTGATATTTCATCTATTCCAATCGCAGTATCTGATAATAAATCAAATAATGTGCATTCCTCATCTGAAAGTATTTCCAGTGGTAATTTGATAGAGCATTGAGTTTGGGATCTGAGTACTTGTTGAGAGGTTATTATTTTCAAAGTTTCGGCTATTTCTCTACCGGAGCGACCAGGCATTGCTCCATCTCTAATCAAATTAAAAGTACCAGCGCTCAAGGGGGAATTAATTGGCCCGGGGACAGCAAAGATATCTCTTCCTTGTTGTAAAGCATAGTGTGCAGTAATGAGACTTCCGCTCTTTACCGGTGCCTCAACGACTACTACTGCGGCGCTGAGCCCGCTGATTATGCGATTTCTTCTGGGGAAATTGAATGCTTCAGGAGGTGTACCAATAGGGAATTCGGAGACCAGGGCTCCATTACGGCAGATGTAATCTGCAAGTTTCTCATTTTGTTTTGGATAAGTGCAGTCGATTCCATTTCCAAGCACTGCGATTGTCAAACCAGCGTGTTTAAGGCATGTTTCATGACATACAGTATCGATACCTCTGGCAAGACCACTTACAATAGTAAGTTTACATTCTACGAGCTTCTCTGGTGATAGCGGAAGCTGCTGATTTTCCGTAGTATGATGGATTACGGGTTCCGACTATTGCGACCGCATGGTTTTTGAAAACTGATCGTAAGCCTTTGATAAAAAGAATTGGAGGGGGGGCATAAATCTCTTTTAGGTATGCAGGATAATCACTGTCGTTTAAGGTCATTATTTCTACACCCAAATCCTTGGATTTTTGGAGTTGAGATTGTGCGTATTTGAAGATTTGTTTACTAAATAGTTCACTGATACATGACTGGGGGATAATTTTCTCACTTGCTATTTTTTCGGGTGATTGGTCAAAGATAGCTTGAGGTGAGCCGAATCGTTCGATCAGATTTTTGATTCGAACTGGTCCTAATCCATTAACTGAGTTTAATGCGATCCAGGCAAGCAGCATAAAAGCTCTTTTCTCAAAGTTTAGAAAAAAAATGGGAAAAGTGAAAGGCATAAATAGTTGCAGTCGTAGTATGAAAATAATTTCAGTGAATATAAAATGATATTTAAAAAAGCCCTTAAATTCCGGCCTGTTATTTGCATTCAAGAAATTACATAACCTTATACAAAAGACAATACCAGGATCCAGCGGTATTTTCCACAAAGATAATTTCACCTTAAATTTCGGGGAGGCAAAAAATGAAGGTATCACGTTTAATTTCTTCTTTAGTAATCGTGTGTCTTTTAGCAGCGGCTGTTTTCGCCCAAAATGGGAAAATGTATGGAATAAAAGGAGGGTATACACTTTCCAACTTTTGGGGTGACGGTACGGATAATTTAACTAATTCACTTGAAGCGGTGACAACAAATCTAGACGAAAGAAACTTTCCGTGGTTTACAGTAAGCTTATTCAGTTCGCGTGAGTTGATTCCGGATTTTGCAGCTGTACAATCAGAGCTGGTTTACATTCGTGGGGGTAAAGCATTTAAGGGTACATTTGGAGGAGCGGAACGGCATTTTTCTTTAGAGGTCGATTATATACAAATGCCATTTATGCTTAAGATTTTATTTCCATTTCCGGTTAAGCCAAGCATCTATGCGGGCCCTTATATTTCCTGGATGTTCAGATCAAGAGTTAACAATTTGCCTTCAACCGCGAGTACAACGTCCTTTTTTGAGGGGAACGATGTGGCGGGAGAAGTATACAACCAAAACACCAATGTAATTGATATCGGGTTTGTTTCCGGGCTTGACTTTGCGATTCCCTTTGGGCCTGGGAGTATAGTTCTTGACGGAAGGTTTCAATTAGGTGCTTTGGATGTTTACAATTATGCAAATGCCAGAAAAGTAAGGAACTATATATTCTCAATAATGGGTGGATACGCTCTTGATTTTGGAGGGGCGCTATAATAAATTTGTCCGGACCGTAGCGTAGAGATGTCCGGCCGGACATCTCTACATGAATTTTCTTCACGTGAATCCCCGGTACGTTATTTGCGGTATCTCTTTATTGGATGTTCTCATCGAAAGGAGATACTGATGCGATCATTAAATATTATTGATTGGATTTGCCTTATTGTCCTTATTATAGGTGGAATCAATTGGGGTTTAATTGGTTTCTTCGATTACAATCTGGTGGAAGCCATATTTGGAGGACCAGGGTCCAGAGTAATTTACGCGACCGTTGGATTGTGTGCACTATATACTACGATTGTAAGTCCCAATTTCGGCCGGAAAGCGGTTGTTCGGCCTCATCGTACGGCACAACAACCAATTTAATAAGGTAACAAGTATCTGTTCGTAAATCTTTTATCACCCCATCATTAAACACACTTCATCAATTGCTCCTAACCACTTTTCCTTATCCGGGCATGCTTATTGCACTATCATTTTGCAAATGTCTGTTTTCTACCTTTCGCCTAAAAAAACGATTGCACTATGAAAAAAAGTGACCGCATTCACATCGGAATTTCTGGCTCTTATGGCGGGTTTAACCTGGGTGATGAAGCGATTCTTCAGAGCATAATAACACAGATCCGTTGCAGTATCAATGCTTCCATTACTGTTTTCACTAGAAATGCTGAAGATACAATCTCCAGACATAAAATTGATCGTGCTGTCGCGGTCAGAAAACTTGCCAGACCTGAAATCATTCCTGAAATTGAAAATCTGGATATCCTTGTTGTCGGTGGAGGTGGTATTCTCTATGATGCAGATGCCAAGCTGTATTTGCGTGAAGCAGTTATTGCGACTGAAAAAAAAATCCCTGTTATGATCTATGCGGTGGGGGTAGGGCCGCTAAAAGAACCCTCTATTCAGGAATTTGTTAAAAATTATCTCTGTCTGGTGGATACTATTACTGTTCGCGACCGTCTCTCCCGGCAAGTTCTTGAGGAAATCGGATTGCAGAGGGAAATAGATGTAACTGCTGATCCAGCTCTTCTTCTGACTTCAGAAGCTGTTTCGCCTGCGGACCTTAAAAGAGAAGGGATCAATGAAAAGAGACGCCTTATTGGAATGTCCGTACGTGAGTCTGGAGTTGCGGCTCCTGATATTCATGAGGAACATTATCATGCTCTGCTTGCCAATGCTGCAGATTATATGATCGAAAGGTTCGATGCAGATGTCATTTTTATCCCTATGGAACCACGTGAATTCGATCTCCAGCAGTCTCATGCCGTTATCGCCAGAATGCTGCGCCCGCAAAGGGCCTCCATTCTTAAAGGGAATTACTCCTCAGGGCAGATCCTCACTATTATCAGTAAGTGTGAATTCACTGTCGGCATGCGACTCCATTTCCTGATATTTTCCGCTATTCAGGGAATCCCTTTTGTCGCTTTGCCCTATTCGCCAAAAGTTGGTGGATTTCTCGATGACTTGCAAATCGAAATGCCTCCTATTCATCTTGTAAATGAGGGCAGACTTATGGCTTATATCGACAGATCGTGGGATCAACGAAAGATGCTCCAGGATCGAATTAAGCAGGCACTCCCATCATTGAAAAAAAGAGCTCAAAAAAACCATTCTCTGCTTATCGATCTCATTCACCGCAGTAAATCATCCTGATTGAGGACCTAATTACTCATGCCACCTCTTAAAAAACATACTTGCTGCTCGAGAGGAACCTCCTTATGTTCACTTCTCCTCATCCACAGGAGGTTAGTGTTAATAGTACTCGGGTAATAACGGTGCTTGGGACTATGCCTGTAGCGATTGCTACCGGTCAGGCAGCGGGTGTAACTGCTGCTTTTAGCGCTATAGAAAATGTAAGTATTCGTTCTATAGATCTGCAATCGATTCAACAGGAACTTTTGCGTCAAGGCGTAGATCTTGGTGATTTAACAGAGACAAAATAAAAATAGTAAACTATTGAAGAAAATAAATACCTGATCTTTGGGATAATGTTTACATTTATTATTAATAGTAAACATTATGATTTATATTACAAATTTAGTCTAATTGAAGATATATCGTTAAATTAACAGAATTTGTTGAAAAGTATTTAACCATTTACCAATTTTATCAGATATATAGTATGGATTTCATCTGAATTTATTCTCAGTAAATTCCATTTAATTTACACACAAATTGTCTGTTTAGAGATTTTATTATGGATAATAAAAAGACCGTTCTTGTTATTGGTGGTGGAAGAGGAATCGGAAGAGCAGTTTGCAAAAGATGTGCACAGGAAGGGTATTTTGTGCATATCAACTATCGTAGTAATCAGGAGGAAGCAAATAAGACACTAAAAGAAATAGTGGATAATGGTGGTGAAGCAGCTCTATGCAAATTCGATATAACCAATAAAGAAGAAACTGCTTCAGCGCTTAATAAACTGCTTGATACCACAACGATTTCAGCGCTGGTTTTCTGCGCAGGGATACGTAAAGATGAACTTCTGGTTTTCATGAGTGAAGAAAGCTGGGATTCGGTGTTAAACACTAATTTACGGAGTTTTCACGCAGTAATCAAACCTGTTGTAAAACAAATGCTTCTCTCACGTCAAGGGCGCATTGTAATATTATCATCTACCAGTGGTGAAACTGGACTACCTGGTCAGGTCCACTACAGTGCGACAAAAGCAGGTTTGATCGGTGCTGTTAAGGCTTTGGCACAGGAATGTGCTAAAAGAAACGTACTTATAAATGCTGTTACACCAGGATTTATTGAAACTGAAATGACTGAAGATATCAATAATAAAGAAACATCATCTCGTATTCCTATGCAGCGTTTTGGAAAAGCATCTGAAGTCGCTTCGGTGGTTTCTTTTCTGCTATCTGAAAACTCCTCTTATGTGACGGGTCAGGTAATTGGAGTAAATGGTGGTATTCATATGTAAATGTGAGTACAGGAAAACACCTTAATTACTCAGCATAATATTCAGCTTGATTGGAAAAAATATGAAGAAATGGTTATTTAAAATTATAATGGTAATAGTGATCGCAATCGGGAATTCGTACTCCCAAAATAACCATCCTATAGCTTTATTTTCTCTAAATATGTCCGGTATTGATGCATTAAAAAAGGGAAATTTCAAACTGGCATTAGATCAAGCGCTTAAGGACTCTGTAGGGCAAGATACTGCTTTTAGATTCTTTAAACTGGGCGCAATTAATTCCCAACTTAACAATCACAGCAAAGCTCTTTTTTATTTCAGGTTAACTGCACAAAAAAGTCTTCTGCTTGAGCCATTTGCTTATGAATTCATTGGCGATATAAAAGCAGGATTGAACGATTGGCAAAATGCTCTCAATGCATACCGTGTAGTTATGAATTCTACCATTCCTTCCAAATATAAAAACACTATTCTTTCTAAAATTCAAAAGATCTATCAAAATCAATCATCGAGTTTGCCAGTGGGAACTTGGCTTGATGAGTACAAACAGTGGCTTGAGCCTCAATTGAAATCCGTTGATGAATCCCTTTTAGGAAAAATCGACTCAGTTATCGCAACAAAACAGTGGGATATACTTGATTCAGTTGTTCTTTTAGCGCTGAAAAAAGATCCTAAAAGAAAAGCTATTATCAATTCGATTTATAATGCAAATATTCCTGATACTGTATTGAATACCAAAACTGTTTTTTCTATTGCTCAGTCAGCTTATAATTGTAAAGCTTACGAAAATGCTTTTAATTTTCTCGAAAAAGCCAAAAACAGAGCCGATTTTTCAAATAGTATTCCAGAAAGAAATGCTGCTTACTTTGAGATCAAGCTCTTTTACGCATCTGAAAACTATCAAAAAACGATTTCTCTGATAAAAAAATACGAAAAAAAATACACTCCAGAATCTGAATTGCTTATGTTAATTTCCCGTTCGTATCGCAAAATAGATAATGAACAAGAGGCATTAAAATGGTACGGTAAACATATAAAGCTTTATCCTAATCATCCCAAAACAGCGGAGATTCTCTGGCTTATGGCCTGGAGATTGGAGCTACTTGACAAATACAAGGGAGCGGCTTCATATTATTTGAAAATTCAGAAATCGTTCAAAAATGGATCACGAATCGAAGAATCGATACTACGTCAGGCACTTTGTTATTTCAAACTGGACAATTACGATTCCTCTATCATCCTTTTAAATACTCTTATCAATAAATATCCATTATCAACACAATTGCCTGCTGCAAAGTTCTGGAAGGCTAAATCGTTTTTAGCCCTTGATAAATTAGATAGTGCTAATGTACAGCTCAAAGAAGTCGCTCAAATTGACCCGTACGATTATTATGCTAATCGATCCCGACAAATACTGCAGCTTCTTGGAGATACAACAGAGTATTCTATAGATACCAGTACTAATATTTTAGCTACACTTTACTTTTTAGACTCAATTTCACCACCAAAGGTAAAAAAGCCTCTTTCTTCTGAAGATTCTATTTCTTTGTACAGAGGAATATCGCTCTTAACAATAGGAAAAGCCGAAGAATCTGATTTCTTCCTGGAAAATATTGAACTATCGTATCCCGGTAATCTTGAGTTACAATTCAGGCTTGCGCTTGTATATCAATACCAAAATGCAAGTAAACAGGCATTCCGTGTAGCCAGAAGGTTGACTTGGAGAATTCCTCAGGATTACCGAAACAATCTTCCTTTCCCGGTTTACAAACTTTTTTTCCCATCATTTTATGCTGAAACTATAAAAAAAGAAGCTGCTCTTAGAAATATAGATCCATTTTTAGTTATTTCTGTTATCAGGCAGGAGAGCATTTTTAATCCGACAATCGTTTCACCAGCGGGTGCTGTAGGATTAATGCAGATTATGCCATTTACAGGGAAAGATGTCGCACGGAGATTAGGAGAGTCTTTCACGGTAGATTCCTTATATCTGCCCCACACTAACATCAGATATGGAACCAGCTATCTTCGCCAATTGATGGATGAATTTGATGATAATATTGTACTTGTTCTGGCAGGATATAATGGTGGACCTATCAATGCCAAGCGCTGGTTTGATCATAATAAGAATGATGATTTTGATCTCTTTGTTGAAGATATCGAGTTTTCTGAAACAAGGACTTATGTTAAAAAAGTACTTTCAAATTACTGGACCTACCGAATGCTTTCGCAATATCCTCAATATGTGTTTGGTTCGCAACCTCAGTTCAATACTGTTTTAAAGGGTGATTAAATCTGATTTCGCGTCGGGAGGGAAAAATCCGTAAGATATTGACCCTTTCTTTTTATGCGGTAATAGTTGAAGAGTATGAGCGGCATATCCATAAGTGATATGTTTGAAAGGGTAAGTAAATATGAAATCAGGTGACATGCACTGGGCTCCTACTTTGAAAGATCTTAAGATATATTTGCAATCAGGTAGTAAACGTCTTATTTTCTAACAACATCTAGTGACTGCCTTTTTAGGCGAAATTTACTGATTGTTGTGTTTGGTTTTGCCTATTTTCAATATATCTTATTATTTTGACAATTCCATAGTACTACAACAGTTCAAACTAAGATTGCGCCTTCAAGTGCATTTCTGGATTTTTATTCAGTTGTACTCAGTACATTTTGTTTTAACAGGAATCTTCTAAGGGAGGAATTAATGCTAAAATTGGGTTTGTTAATAACTGCTTTTTCTGCCATTTCAGTTTCTGCAGCATCAAATAGTGATGATGTTAAAGCGGATTCTGTTGTTTATGATAAACCCACTGAATGGAGAGTTTTCGCATGCAGGAGCTCCTATAATGGCTTTTGCACTACAAAGGATTACCTTTGGTATGCGACATCAGAAGCGGTTGTTTCGAGCAACTAACCTTAAAAAAGCAGATGTACAAAAATTTCCAAAATTGGGAAATATTCCCGGCTCTGATGTCACCTGTATTACAGTTGATCAGAGTGGTAAGGTTTGGTTCGGCGGAAAAAATGGAATTGCAGTGCAAAATGGCGCAACCTTCACCAATTATACAACAGAAAACGGTCTTCCAGATCTCAATGTAAATGCTATTGCTGTAGCGAATGATGGCAGTGTGTGGGTGGGAACTGATAATGGAGCCGCTGTTTTTCAGGGAAATCAGTGGAAAGTTTACAATCAGTGCTAATGGTCTGCTCAGGTGATAAAGTATCGGCTATTGTTTTAGATAAAAATGGAGCAGTATGGTTGGGAACTAATAAAGGAATCAGCGTTTTTGACGGCACCAGTTTTACAATTCACAATATGAAAAAAGGGCTCAGCTGGAATGATGTAAAAGCTTTGGCAGTAGATCAAAAAAACGGAAATATCTGGGCAGCAGTTGGTGAAAAAGATGTGAATTGTTTTGAAGGTGGTACCTGGAAGGTCTTTATGGAAATTCAACCTGATATTTCAAGTATTATGGTTGATAGTCATAGCAGAGTGTGGTTTGGTTCGGCAACAGGTCTTCTTAAGTTCAATGGTGATGAATGGATCACTGATCCAAAACAGATCGGTGTGCCTGCTGCACAGGTCTTTCAGATGTATCGGAGATAATGGTAATCTTTGGTTTGCTATGGAAAATGGAGTGGTAAGACTTAGCAAATCCATATCCTTTTTGACATTTTAAAACTGACAAATTGGTACAAACATTGCTGTTTTTAATGTTTACTTTGGTAACAGTTGAAGAGACATAAATTAGCAGAACGCTAAGACGAATTGACAAGTGTTTTCATATCTCTTATGAGAGAATTTTATGTTAAGCGGATTTATTAGCAACTTAAAAATTCATATTGCCTTTACAAAATTCATGTTGAACACTGCAATTTACCGAGTTCAGTATCTTCGGTACAGACATGCATTGAGGTCGGAGGTTCTTTTTTACCAACTTCCCACCTCAATGCAACCATGTATCAAAAATTATGGTTCTACCGTATAAACCCCTTATTGAACACCAGGGAGGTTGCAGTATCATGGAAAAAATAAAGATCGCAGTTGTTGGGTTGGGCAACTGCGCAAGTTCGCTTCTTCAGGGAATCGAGTACTATAAAGACAAACAACCTGAGGAAGCAATCGGACTTATGCATTGGGAGATTGGCGGTTATTCTCCTTCGGACATCGAGGTTGTAGCAGCTTTCGATATCGATAAAAGAAAAGTCGGCCATGACGTTAACGAGGCTATTTTTGCTCGACCCAATTGCACAGCAGTTTTTTGTCCAAATATGCCAAAAACAGGTGTAAAGGTATCAATGGGCAAAGTCCTTGATGGCGTTTCTGAACATATGAAGGAATATGATGAAGAATGCAGATTCGTAGTATCAGTAACGAAAAGGAACCTTCCACAGAATGATGTAATTGACGTCCTGAAAAATTCCGGTGCGGAAATGATTCTCAATTATCTTCCTGTGGGTTCTGAAGAAGCAACTACAGTTTTATGCCCAATGTGCACTCGATACAGGCATTGCATTTGTTAACAATATTCCCGTATTTATCGCAAGCAATCCTGTTTGGGCAAAAAAATTTGAAGAAAAAAATATTCCCCTTATCGGCGATGACATCAAAGCTCAAGTCGGTGCAACAATTACTCACCGTACCCTTACCGATCTCTTTAGACGCCGCGGTGTGAAACTTGAGAGAACCTACCAGCTCAATACTGGTGGAAATACTGATTTTCTCAACATGCTCAATCGTAAACCGATTAAGTTCAAAAAAAGTAGTCAAAAACTGAAGCAGTACAATCGGTTGCTGCACATCGACTCTCTAATCGCAATATCCATGTCGGACCTTCCGATTATGTTCCCTGGCAGGACGATCAGAAAATCTGTTTTATTCAGAATGGAAGGAAAAATGTTTGGTGATGTTCCTATGAATCTTGAACTTAGGCTTTCCGTTGAAGATTCACCAAATAGTGCAGGAGTGGTGATCGATGCAATCAGATGCTACAAACTTGCTCTTATTGCAGGACTTGGCGGAGTACTTTATTCACCTGCTTCTTATTTCTGTAAGCATCCACCTCGTCAGTTTAATGATGATGAATGCTATCGACGAACGGAAGAGTTTATCAAACAGTACAGCGTTCAGCCTGTTGAAAGCTCTAAATAGTTTTTCGGGCTAAAGGGACTTGTTAGTCCCTATGCCTGGTGATTTTTCCCTTCTTATTTTTTGCTTTCTTCGATTTTACCCGATCTTTGAGACTAAGGTGTAGAGCGCAAATTCGATCCAAAATGTAATTTAGCCTGTTCTTCTCATGTTAGCATACCTTCTGTGCTCAATCCCCTTTTCATCCATTACTCCGGAACATAATTTAATTCAATAAATTCTTTCCCGTTACACGGGTTTACAGGAACTGTTATTATTTCATTTCTATTTTTAAAGGAGCAATATGTCACAGATATTCAATGCATATGAAATTTTTAAAATTAGTATACAAATTGAAAAAAATGGCAAAAATTTTTATTCTGCTGCAGCAGAAGAGACCAGAGATGAGCAATTTAAAAAGCTTTTCACTGAACTTGCTGACTGGGAATCAAAGCATGTAACTCTTTTTGAAAAATTTCGTGATAATCTTCCTTCAGAAGTTAAATTCGAAGATGTTTTTGATCCGGATAATCTTATTCATTTATACCTGGAATCAGTTGCCGATAGTACTGTTTTCATAAAAGAAAGCGATATGAAAAAAACAGTATCAGAATGCGAATCAATTATTGAAATCCTTGAAAAAGCTCTTGAATTTGAAAAAGATTCTGTGGTTTTTTATTCCTCAATGAGATCGATAGTTCCTGATGATCTGGGGAAAGCAGAAATTGACAAACTTATACAAGAGGAACTCTTTCATGTCGGTCAACTGACAAAAGAAATTAAAAGTTTAAAATAGATTACTCTGTTCTTCACTATTTACACTTGATTTATCAGGGCCCTTTTGCAATAATTAGCTATGGCCTTAAACAATGCCTTGGTTTTTGATAGTATTTATATTGTGCATTGAATTTAATAGACGGAGGATAGAATTGAAGCTTCTGCAACAACCAATTACGTTTTTCTCTCCAGGTTGCATTATTCTGATCTTTTTTTATTTATTCTCCGGCTGTACAACTTCTCCTCGATATACTAAGCATTCTCCTTCTATTGGGGCAAAAAGTAGCCCTCAACCAAAAAAAGTATTCACAAATCCACAAGCCACATCCCAAATTCCTCAACAAAAACAGGGTAAGCAATCCCCTGGTCAATTCACAGATAGTATTGAAGCGGACTCTTCAGAAACAGATTCAAATCAACCGATTATTTCTGAACCTGTTTTTTCAGAAGATGGATTAGCGACATACTATTCTGACCAATTGCAGGGGCATAAAACATCTTTTGGAGAGAGATACGATAAAAGAAAATATACGGCAGCCCATAAAACACTACCCTTTAATACAATGGTAAAAGTAACCAGTATTGATGATGGAAAGTCAGTAATTGTAAGGATAAATGATCGTGGACCACATGGTAAGAATAGAATAATTGATCTTTCGAAAGCTGCTGCAAATGAAATTGACCTTGTTCGGAAAGGATTGGCAAAGGTCAAAATTGAAGTTTTTGAGTATCCGCAGGATTCAGAGACAATCGAGCAATCGATTCCATGAGTTTTTGAAGGTCAAATGGTTTAGTGACATAGAGAGAGACTTTTTGAGCTTCAGCTCTTTCCAGATCACTTTTTTGAGCAGCAGCACTTACAATAATTACCTTCGTTTTTGAGATGCCTTTTAAGTTCATTTGTTGAAGGATTTCCCAACCATCTATATCAGGCAATTTTATATCAAGGAGAACAATATCTGGTGAACTGCTAAAAATTTTTTTCAATCCATCTTCACCGCATCTGGCAATTTCTACAGAATATCCTCTTCGTTTAATATTATAATGAAGGACCTCAATAGCACTATCTTCATCTTCGATGATTAGTACTTTTTTCATTTATGTACTCTCTTTTTGTGGCAGAGTAAAGCTGAAAACACTTCCTTTTCCCTGTTCGGACTCAACCCAGATTTTACCGCCATGGAGTTCAACTATTGATTTAGCAATGGTCAATCCAAGTCCGCTGCCTTTTGTTTTATTCACTCTTGCGCTTTTCGCCCGATAGAATTTGTTAAAAACCTTAGGAATTTCTTCCTGTGCTATACCAGCTCCAGAGTCCTGAATGCTTATAACATTCTGATGATCCAGTTCGGCAAGTTTTATAATAATTGACCCTTGTGAGTTACTATATCTTATTGCATTATCAATTATGTTCGTGATTACCTGTTTTATGCGGTCTCTATCTGCCCATAAGAGCATTTCATTATTAGAAGAAATAATATCAAGCCGCATCGTTGACGGTAATTGAACAATTTGAAGCGTTTCTTCGATGAGATTATTCACATTTACAATTTCTTTGTGAATTTCGATTACACCTGTTTCAATTTTAGTAATATCGAGTAGTTCACTAAGCAGGTTGCTAAGTCGTTTGCCTTCAGATTCAATAATTTTAAGATAATATTCTTTCTCCTCATCAGTAATTTCAATATCTTTTGACAAGAGGGTCTGAGTTAATCCTATGATTCCGGTAAGAGGAGTACGAAGTTCATGAGAAGCCATGGAAACGAATTCACTTTTTGTGCGGTCCATTTCTTTTAGCCTGTTGTTAGCATTGTCAAGTGCATTGTTTTTTTCTTTCAATTCTGCATTCATCACCTCCACCTCTTCTGTTTTCTTCTTTAAAACACTTTCAAATTTAACCCTTTCAGTTATATTGTGAGCTATAGTTAAAATTGAATGCAAATTATTTACACTATCGAATTCCGGTACGACAACTGCCTGATAAAAGTTTTTTTCCTGACCCTTAGTAAGCTCGAATTCAGTTGATAGTTCTTCTTTTTGATCTTTAACTTTTTGTAAAATTTCGAGCAATTTGGATTTGATCGATTCAGGGAGCATCGTTTTAAATCTATGTATTTGTCTGTAATTTTCGCGTTTTATTCCCGACATTGTTTCCCAGGCTTTGTTAGCGTATACAGGTCGCAGGTCCTTATTAAATCTGATAATTACTTCAGGAGAATTTTCGCAGATCGTCCGTAAATTATGCTCACGTTGCCGTAACGTGGCTTCAGTGTGCTTTAAATGAGTAATATCGTTACCAATTGATATTACTTCTGTCAGTTTCTTATCCCGATTATAAAGAGGTTTATAGACATAGGAAACCCAGGCCAGTTCACCATTTTTTTTCCGGTTTTTAAGTTCTATGGTTAAACTCTGTCCATTATCGAAAGCCAGACGTTCGATAATATTTTCGACTTCCTCCGGATGAGCAAAGAGCATTTTGATTGGAGCTCCAAGAAGTTCCTTTTCTTTATATCCAAAGAAATCGATGGCGAATTTATTACAGAAGGTAATTACTCCGGAGCTGTCCCATTGCAAAATGATACTTCTTGCACTCTGCACCAGTTCCGCATATTTTATCTGATATTTTCTAAACTCTTTTTTTGTATGTAATGCTTCACAAGCTATAGCAATAAGCTGCTTACGTTCTTCATTGATTTGTTCTGAAGCTGCGTTTTTATCATCTATCTGTTTTGAGAAATCAGTCTTAATTTCAGGTGGTTTTTTTTGAAAAATATCAACTATTGAACTTACATTTTCTCTTAAGATATACGCAGCATCTATATCGTTTTCGTGCAAAAATTCATCATCCTGATCAGCAATAAGGACAACTGTGGTGTTAATATACAAATGATTTATCAGCCTGGTTAAAGCTATTGTAGCAGAAAAAGGCAATGCATAGTTTAGAACTACTATGTCTGGTTTGTCTTTTTCTAAAGCTTCACCAAGAAAACAAATATCATTGAGGGTTATTAACTCAAACTTTGCTCCTCTTTTATCAATTTCGGCTTTAATATCATCAACTTCACGCTCGGCTAATTCAACAAGGAGTACGCTTTCCTCTTTTGTCATAATTTCCTACTGGCTATGATATGTAAAAATGACACGAATAAGATTAGTAATTTTCCGAAATTTGCAAAATAAAGCTCTTATTTTCCCGTGAACAAATAAGTTTGGGTGAGCCCACATTTAATTTTTTTTAGCTTTGAAAACAATACGGGATTTAGAGATAAAGAAATGCAAAATCTTTGCCAGATTATATAGATGCGATCACTATTAAATGAACTTGATAGAAACTCTTTTCAAATACCGACTCTCAAGTATAGTAGCAAGTTTTCTTACAATGGTGTGCCGGATTTCCATTGATTTATAATTAATCACTTGATTCGCATCATTCAATTTTGTCCCGACAATGAAATTTATTTCATCAGTATCGAGGAACGTATTTGCAAGTTGCAAAGCAGCATTGGTACCGCTATTAGCTGGTAGCTGTTGGGATTCAAGATACTCCAATGCTTTTGTCATTGTTATTATACCTTCAGTGACCAGATCTGCACCTTCCATTATAGAAATGGGAGGTATTTCAGGATGAAGATGTCTAAGGTCGACAAGAACTTTTCTATTTAGTTCACGTGCAATAATTTTGGCGGTTGTCCCTCCGCAGATCACTTTCGTCCCATTAAACGACTTGAAAGATTGTGCAAGTCCAGTATCGTTTTGCTGTTCAACAGGTGGTCCGGTAACGATAAGCAGGGCGCGTGGCTTTTTGAAATAAATGACACCACAAGTAGTGTCGTCGCCGCTTCGCTGTCCATCAATACTTAAAGCCCGCTCGATTAATTTTTTTGCCATCGTGCGTGCGGAAATGGATTGCTCCGTCTCCACAAGTCCCTGTATATAGTCTTTAACACCAGATACACCCCAGCCAAGTGGTGTTGCGATTTTTCCCATTCCGGATTGATTCAGTCCATCAGTATGAAAGATCAGGCGGTCGCCATAACTTATCTCAAATCTTGAAAAATATATTTTTGCCCCTTGTCTTTTGCGACTAACTATTTTAACTTCTTTTTTTTCAATTGGCAGAAAAGAACTCCCGTTGAAAAAGAGCAGTGCCGGATTATCGTATTCAACAACGTTTACAATGTGATCGGAAGTGATATCTATTAATGTAAAAGTCGCGTAACTTATCCGCCTCTCCTTACAAACGGGAAGGGTTTTCATGATTACCGAGGCGGCTTTTTCAATATTCATGTGATTTTCCATATATTTGAGCGCCATTGTTGCAGTCAGAGTTGATAATACACTGGCTTTTATCCCGCTGCCAAGGCCATCAGAAAGTACAGCAACAATCCGCCCTTCCTCTTTTATTCTCTTTGAAAGAAATGTATCACCGCTTACCCGCTGCCCCCATTTGCAACTTGATTCATATCCAATTTCTATAAACAGGTCATCCATTTTCATTCTCTCCGGATCGGGGCTGCTGTAATGAGAATGATTCTATGATTGAGTTCAGCACAGCTTCAGATTCGGCGGCATTTTCCCCCAGTAAATAGGCGATTTTTTGAACCATTGTAAGATTTTTCTGAATTATTTCCTGTGCACGCTCTATCACCTGTTCTTTTTGTACTGATGGGGCGGTTATGTCAGCGAAAACGCCACCAACAACTGAATGCAGTTCAATTGTAAATATGGACCCGTGCAGAATACGATTGTTGATCCTGAAGTCTCTACTGACAAGGTCTTCACCAGTGTCAAGGACATGCTTGAACAGCTCATGAAAAGGAACGATTTTTTTTAATGAAGCCCCTTCCAGTCCTGGATTTGAATCAAATACCATTTCGACATCAGGACCGAAGAGCCGGGCGAAGTTTCTGTTACTTTCGATAATCTTTTGCTCTTCATTTATGATAACAACACCTGAGGGCATTGTTCGAAGTAAACCGCTTGCTTTATTCTGGGCAAGCTTGCGCATGTAAGTAACACACATTGTGCGTTCAGCTTTTGCCGCAAGAAGTGCCCGCGCAAAATCTCTGCACGAGTCATACCCGCAGCCTCCGCAATTCAGTTCGTCTTTTTCTGTCAATTTGCCAACCTGACGCAGAGCTACTCTCAATTCATCCTTGCTGTATACAGGTTGTTCTATAGGTGTGTCAGCGACATATTCATTGATCGGAAGTGCAGGCGTTCTTGGAATTTTCTTTTTCGGATAGGAAGCATACTTTACGATTGAATATCTTTTTGATGCGGTTGCTTCTCTTATTGCCGCTTTTGGCCCATTGATGCACCCTCCCTCACAGGAAAGGGCTTCTATGAATATATTTTCCTTTAATTCTGTTTGGTCCAAGCCCTCCAGAGCTTTACGAATGTTTTTCAGCCCGGAAAACGCCATAAAACATGAATCATGAACAGTACAATTTGCCTTCAGTGTCGCCGACATTCCACCATCCATCGGATACAATGCTCCTTCTTCGGCAGCTGTCGGAACGAAAACATCCGTTTCAACGGGTGTCAACAACTTGAGATCTATTTTTTCAAGCTCAAACCACCGCCGAAGATCTGCAAATGTCAATGCTGCGTCAATCAAATTCGGGTGACTATCCGCCTCACGTTTTTTTGCTATGCACGGACCAAAAAAAACAATGCCGCAATCATTGCCATATTTTTTACGTAACATTTTGCAATGTGTTAACATAGGGGAAAGCAGCCCGGTGACTGAAGATGTAAAGGATGGCATATATCGGGTGATAAAATCGACCGCTGCAGGGCACGCTGAGGAAATGAAAATTTTCCCATTCTGCATCCCTAATTGCTGGGCTACATGTGCTGAAACCTGTTGAGCTCCAAGAGCTGTTTCTGAAACGCCGAGAAATCCAAGCTTTTTAAAACCTGCTATAAGCTGTCCAGTAGTACATTCAGTAAAGTCGCTTACAAATGATGGCGCGAGTGAAACGACAACTTTCTTCCTGTCTTTCAATAATTCCTTGACCTTGTCAAGATCATCCCTGACCCTTTTCGCACCAGCCGGACATACGTCAACACAGTGACCGCACAATACACATTGCTCAGGAATGACCGCGGCAGAACCACTTTGTATCTTGATTGCCTTTACAGGGCATTCTCGGACGCATTTGTAACAGTCCTGACATTCTGCTTTATCCGTGTAGATCGGATTAAGATTGTTCATTGCCTTTTCCTGCCAATGTAAACGCATCTCTGAGCACCTTCAGCGCCTTTTCAGTGTTTAATCGCGTGAAAACTTTTCCATCTATCATCATTGTCGGTCCGTCTTTGCATCTTCCCTGGCAAAGACTACCTGTCAATTCGACTTCACTGTCACATTTATTTTCTGCAAGGAACTTTTGTACTTGCTCAAGTATGATCTGATTTCCATGAGCAAAACAGGAACTTCCCATGCATATAGTAATTTTATGTGAGGCTTGTTTATTCATTTTTCTTTCTAATCTCCCTGGATATACACAATATCACGGTCTCTAATATACACGCATAGCATTTTAAAATCAATTGTCATAGATTGGCTTAACTTTTAATATCTTTAATATCTAAGTTGATTTTAGATAGTCGTTTTTATGCTCCATCTTTATATCTCATTATGATTTACAGAGTTATTTATTGCTCAGATAATTCGCTTTTCTGACGCATGCATTTATACCACTCATTACAGCTGATTGAATTGAAAATCCTGAAGTTATGAAATGATAGTGTGGTATTGGCCATCTGATTCTAATTTATATTACAATAACTCTTACATTAATTAAAGGAGGCCAAAATGCCATTGCTTAAACTTCAGTTGTCCGTTGGATTAAAAGATGATATAAAAAATAAAATGCTTCATGATCTCTCTAAAATGATTGCGGAAACGTTCTCAAAACCGGAAGATTATGTAATGGTTATCATCGACCAGGGATTTTTTCAGATGTCCGGTTCCGAAGGAAATGCCGCTTTTGCTGATTTTAGAGGTATTGGTGGAATCAACAGTAAAACTATAGCCAGATTTTCTCAAGTCTTTTGCAACTATCTATTGGAAACACTTTCCATTCCAAAGAATAGAGTGTACATAAATTTCACAGATATTGCTGCTGCAAATTGGGGCTGGAATGGAAGTACTTTCGGATGATTTTAATTGGCAAGGCAACCGGTCTGTTACTATTTACATCTACGAATGATAATTCAATCAGGGGCGATTGCTCTTGATCTTGAATTATCAATAAATACCGCAATACTTATTAGTGCAATCAGTAGTAAACCGGGAATTTCAAAAAGCAGATAGTGACCTGTAAAGTCCTTTAATGAGAATATTTGTGGTAATCTTTCAATGATTTTTTCACCCACTGGCGCTGACAGATGATTCCTATCAATAAAACCTGTCAATGGATAAACAAGAATTCCAGGCTCATTGTTTACAAGATCCAAAGCGCAATTCAGAATAAGAATACCGGAAATTTTAGCTGCAGTCCACTTTTTTAAAACTATAACTATACAACCAAAAACACCATAAAGAAACATAGAATGAAAAATCGCGTGATCAGGATATCTCGGTATCAGAAGATGAAATCCTTTATCCATGAAATCAGGAATTAATGAAATGAAAGCTATGATCCCTAATGTTTTAAGAGTAAGAGATGATTTGTAAATTTTTGAAAAAACGTAACAGACCCCGAAAGTAAACCCGATATGACCAGGAATAAGCATTTTAGTTTCCTTATACAATAAAACATCTGTTGTTTCTAACCTAATCTATTATTAGATCTCAAAATATAATCCAAATACATTGTGGCTCCTCAAAGGAATTTGTGGGTAGATTGATGTTACATATTAACAAAAAAAGATCAATATCAAATCTTGAATATCGAATCTTGAATATCAAAGTTCGAAGCAGGAGCTTCTTTCGTTCATATTTTATTTACTTCGATATTCATCATTTGTTATTCGATATTCGATATTTTTTTGTCCGCTTCTCTTTCTGCAGTTCTATCGAAACCAAAAGCAAACAACAAGATCAGAAAAGTTACTTAATACCCACAATTTCCCCAGAAGAGCCTGTTTTATTTTATATATGATTTATATCGTTAGAATTAATAAGTAAAAAATACGTTTTTGCGGTCGAATTTTTACCATCTTTTACCTTTCAAAGAAATCTTTCATAACTTCGAATACCTGTATCCTCAGATCTTCCCGTTCATTATGGAGTTGATGACGAGCTTGTTCAAACAGATTTATTTCAGTATGGCAGATCTTTTTTTCCAGAAAGCGCAGATTAAACTTCCAATCAACAACACGATCACTTGTCCCTTGCAAAATGCAGATTTTGGTATCTAGAAACCCTCTGTTTCGCATTTTACAATACCAATTGATTTCTGCATCCACCCAGGATAGGGGAATTTTGCATGGCCGAAGCGGATCATTTTTTCGAAAAAGTTCATATTGAGGATTAGAGGTTGTCGGGTGGTAAAAGGCAGGTACACTTTTAATTCTATGATTTAACAGAGAAGAGAGGACCCGGAAGACATTTTGTCCTGTACAACGCACCAATGGTGCAATAAAAACAATTTTTTCAAGGTAGTTGCTGGCTTTTAAATCCGGTGAATACATCCACTCAAGAGCTGCAGAACATCCCGTACTATGGCCTATAAAATGAACAGGTAATTTTAAATTTTCTCTAATCAGATTGACAAATCGATCGAGTATCTGAGCATATTCCGAAAAATCAATTATTGAGGCCCTTTTTCCTGATGATAATCCGTGGCCAGGGAGATCCAAAACAGCAACAGAAAACCCCTGATCAAGACATAATCGAATGCAGTTTCGCATCATTGCTCCATGATCAAAATAACCATGAAGAATTATCACAACAGCAGATGAATTATTAGGTGTAAAAAGTTGCGCTGCTATCGTATAGTTTGCTAAGTTTATAGATCCAATGGTATGGAGAATATTCGGAAAATCGAGATGGTAAAAAGCAGTATAGGCCTCAGTAAACCGATTTTTTTGAGGAGATTTCGACCAGTCGAAAACTTCCAGATGATTGATTGAAAAGGTATTCATCTTGAATGTACCTTTTTGGTTATTATACCCGGTTCTTTAAACTTTTCAGCTGTTACCAGTTTGTGAAATTGATAAACTAAAACATATAAAAAAATCAGGATATGAGCAGAAAATAGGCGATCTTTGTAATTTCAGATGAAACTTCTTTAGTGACAGGCGATTTCCACCACTTCCTGAACATCTCGTCAGTCCAGTTATACTTTTCCATTGGCACAGGGAGGAAAAAAAATCGGACCTTTTGTTCAGGTAAATTTTTCTCGACCATCATTTTGATCCTTCGCATATGATAAGGACCGGAAACCAGTCCAACATAAACGGAATCCTCTCCTTTGAGGAGCACATTATCTTTTTTATCAATCCATCCCGAAAGTGTTGTGACTTCTGAAAGTGTATTTGTACAGGTGTCAACAATTGACACTCTTGTCATATCAAATTTATCTCTTCGTAAGATCCTGCTGTATCCTCCTTTGTAATCACTCATCAACCAGTATGCGTTCGGAAATTGTGTCATTAATTCCCGCGAATAGCTGTCCCGGACATTTTCTCCAGCAAATGTAAACACTAAATCGAGTTTGTCAGGAACAGTATCCGAAATTAAAAGCCATGATCCGGCATTTCTAACAAAGACAGTTGATAAAATGACCACCGTTATTACAATCAAAACAAATGAAACTACTATGAAATATTTTTTTTTTATACTCTTAAACAATTACTATCAGCCCCCATTTGATCTCGAAATATACTAACAGTATACTTTATTTTTCAAGAGCCTCCCTTTTCAACTATTGCTGATTTGATTACATTTGAAAAGAATTATTGACTCCTGTGATAAATAAATAGTGAATAATAATCATAAATTCGCTGAATCATATAATTTTAAATCAATCCACAAGTACTGTAAAGGAGTAAAATTAGAGGAAGTTTGTGATTAAAGTAGAAAATCTGCGGAAATTTGGTTATTACTTAGAAAGAAAGAAATCTTATAATGGATTTCTTTCTTTCAATAGCTATAATAAAACAGTTTAAAAGATTATCCTCTTACTAAAAGTCCCACTTTTCCCTGAAATACGCATTAAACAGAAGGAAGATGAATGTTTTGAAATATCAAACCCTTGTGAATTTCCTCTATTAATTTTGTACGAATCAATCATTTTTCCGTTTATTGAATATAGATCCACTCTGATATCCTCCAGAGCATAAACAGAAAACCCTTTTTTCGCCGGAGATACTCTGAATGACCTATCAAAGGTATTTCGGATAGAAACTGATCTTACTGCACTTGGTGAAGCACCCTTTAAAAGAGCTCTATTCCAGCCTGAAGGTGAATATGAAGGTTCGGTTAATACCGGTTTATTCCATACAGAAGGAGTAAATTTGGAGCCATCAGGTTCTTTTCCCCAGACAAGGACCCCATTTTCATACGCAGGAATACTTTCAAATCCCGCGGAATCAATCATATTTGTCAGGTCTTTGTAAGAGGGATCGTTTGATGGATCCCAGAGATTTTGCGGAGCGGTTTCCGGTAAACCGATTCTGAATTGAATCTCACGTCTGAAAGCTGATTGACCTCCGGGATAAATCTTCTCTTCATCAAGCAATACTTCCAGATAGTATAGAGATGTATCCTTATCATACTGTTTTAATTCTGAAAGTTTAGGCTCTCCATCGCACACAAAACATTCTTTAAATGTGACCTCAATATCTGATAAATTGTATCCGGCATTCAGAATTTCTGACAAATCGACAAAATATCTGAACATGAGATTTTCCGAATAGCGTGCAGGCCAGGTTGTTTTATTTTGCACCGTTACTGAAATCTCAGAAAAGCGGTCACCGGGTGTATTGATTTTTGCAACGACCGTATATTCTGTATCACGTGCTTGCGGTTTAGGAAAATCGGCGATTGGCGATCCGCCGAAATCCTTGACAAATCTGGCAAGAGCAGAACTGAAACCTGCATTATAATCTGTTGCGACTTCATTTTTAACAGCATCGAGACGATCATCAGTAAAAGAACCATCCTGCCCGGGCCCGCCGACAAGCGCCCCGAACAATGTATGCCGTGAAACCACCGGAGTTCGGCCATTATCATCCAGATATGGTCCATGCATGCTTCTATGATGAGGTTTCGTAGGAGGATTTTCTCCAAAACCACAGACAAAACTTCTCTTTAGCTCGTTTTTCCCCAGCGCAAAGTCGATCTGACTTTTTGCCCATTTGTAGTAAAGATCCTTTTTCTGGGCAGGAACATCTTTGCAATCGCTATAAGCAAGTGCCGCAAAAGCAGTATTAGCCGCGTAACGTATCGGTCCCCATTGTCTTATCCAGGCTAAACCTGAGGGTGTATAGGCAATTCCTTTTTCTCCATTCCAGGTGCTTCCACCTGACTGCTTCATGGAATAACCATAACTCCACCAGTCAAGCCATCGCTGTGAATCGGTATGGTATTTTTCTTTATTGGTAATCTTGGCAAGCAAGACATAGCAACCGTAAGTTTTATCATCCCATGAAAGAGCTTCTTTGTATCGTGGAGTTGTACTCTGAGGTTCTTTTGAAAGTTTCTCATATTCTGTTTCTGCTTTTGTCAGGTATGCATTATCACCTGTCGCGATATAAAGCCAGATCGCGCCCCAGACCAGCTCATCCTGATAGCCGCTCCATGATTTATAAAAATCAACCACATCAGGTATAGCTTCATGGTAACATCCACGATACTTGTCAGCAAAATCGTAAAGTTCTTTTGCATGCTTAAGAAGATTATCTGCGTAAGAAGCATCAGTTGCTCTGAAAAGTAATGATGATGCGGCGAGGGAAGCAGCTACTTCTGATGCGAGATCACTGCCTGGATTTTGCGCGTCAATTTTAAAAGAAGGCCTGGGGTTCGGAAAAACTTCCGGAGCTCCCCACCATACATGATCAACCATTCCAATACCGATCTGACCGTAGAATTCATTCGAAGCAGTATGACATTTAATAAAATAATCGGTTACCCACTTAACATTACTTAGAAACCATCCCCACTGACCAATCTTCTGATACCCTTCCGGATATTCTAAACCACCCCACGCTAACAGTGTAAGCGATGTTGCCATAGGGAAATTAAACTTCATATTATCGCCCGCATCATACCATCCGCCGCTTAAATCATGCCCTACATCACTGCCATCGTTGACTGCTGATGAACCGCGCCATTCTACACGATTATTATCCGGCAACTTACCACTTCTTTGCACTTCATAAAACCACATTGACTTCTGAAGCACTTCTGCATAGTTATATTCCTGACTAAATACGCTGTTTATACTAAATAAACCTAAAGCCAGAATAAAATTACCAGCATACTTACAAATATTCATGTCTATCCTTTTACATTTAAAACAATTTGAAACATGGATGCATAAATATAACATAGTAGAATTCAACTTTTCAAAGGTTCAAAAGATGGAGCGTATTAATGAATATAGAGTGCCAGGCAAGATTTGTGATGGCAAAAAATTTAATATGTAGGTTGATGAAAAAAATCGGCACTGGAGCTTGAATTATGCAAAATAAATCACTTCTAATGCGTTCTCAGGGCAGACTTCTGCCACACGGCAACAATCCTTTTCCAGTCCAACCGGGATTTCCCAGTATCTGATTACTATATTTCCCCTTCTATCGTATGTAAAAGCTTCAGGGCAGAAGCTGACACAAACACCACAGCAGGAACACTGGTCATTTTTGATAATAATCCTCATATCAACTCCAGATCACTCAAATCTCCAACCAATTATCTAATAAATCATAAATAACTGACGGTAGAGACCCGCAATAGAGCTTCGAAAAAGAGTTCGTATATCAACTAAAATTGCAATTGTTGAACCACCTTTTATGGCACAATGCATATTTCACAACCATAAGATTTGAAAAAATAAGGATATTGGAATGAGCGAGGGTGATTTTAGAATTAAAGTGACCGGTTCCGCAGGGGATGGAATCATCAGTGCCAGCGAAATCCTTTTTACTTTCCTCGCGCATCTCAACTACCATGTTTCGCTTTACAAAGATATCCCTTCATCCATAAGAAGCGGCCAGACAAGTTCCATCATCACCTTTTCCAGTACACCGATTATATCTCCCGTGGGGAAATGTACTATTCTTTTTCTTTTAAATAACTCACTTGATTCAACAACTCTCACTGAAATCAATGCTGCCTCTTTTGCATTTGTCTCTGAAAAGCTTCGAGACCAGATCGATCTGCTTAAAACCGGTCGGACAACCGTTTGTTTTTTGCCAACAGCTTTATTGACTATCTCTAAAGCTGTTACGCTTTTGGGAATCATAACAAATTCCCTGGGTTTTCCTGCTCCGGAAATGCAGCGGATTATTTCAGGTAAATTTCCAGAGGAAAAAAGCAGAAACGATAACCGCAATAGCTTTACATCAGGGTTTAGCTGGGCTCAACAGGAAAAGATTTCATTTACTTCACATCCGAATCCATGTAGCTCAGAAGTCAATCTGGATATCATGGATGGTAATCGCGCAATCAGTCATGCTGCGATTGCTGCCGGATGCCGGTTTTTTTCATCGTATCCCATTACTCCTGCCACAACCATAGGAGAGACTCTTGCGAATTTACTCCCGCAATACGACGGTGTCGCTTACCAAGCCGAAGATGAAATAGCTGCATTGGCAACAGTTGCCGGAGCTTCTTTCTCTGGAGTCAAATCAATGACCGCTACATCCGGGCCCGGCTTTTCATTGATGCAGGAGATGATTGGCTATTTATCAATGGTCGAACTCCCGGCTGTTATTGTCAATGTTATGAGGGCCGGCCCCTCAACAGGTATTCCTACTCATCATGGCCAGGATGATTTATTGGCCGCGGCCTTTGGCGGACATGGCGAAGCTCCCCGGATAATTATTGCTCCGGCTTCCATTGAAGATTGTTATACTACCACTATTGACGCTTTTAACTGTGCTGAGTATTATGCCTGTCCGGTTATTATTCTGAGTGATTATTCTCTTGCATTTACAAAGAAAACAATTTCGCGAAGTGCTCTAAATTATAAAAAAGTTCTTAAAAGAAAAAATGATTTACAATCTGTATCAGATCCGGATTTCCAGAGGTATTCACCTGACAATTCCATCTATCCTGAGCTTCCAGCTCCCGGCTTTTCTAACTGTACTTATCGGATTACAGGCCTTGAACATGACTCGCATTCGTTCCCTTCCGAAGACATGAAAATTCACGAACAGCAGATGGTACAGCGCTTTGCCAAGCTGACTAATATTGAGCGGGAATACAATCATCTGATTGAGTGGGATCTGGAAAAGGACGAGATACATAAAGCAGATGCATGTATCGTATCCTGGGGGTTCTCTGTGATGCCGGTCAAAGAAGCTATAATCAGTCTGAGAAAAAAAGAAATTAAAATCGCTGCCCTGTTTCCGAAGCTGCTGTTTCCCGTTTGTGTAAATACTTTTAACAAACTGTTATTATATAATTCATCGATTATAGTAGTTGAATCAAATTTTTCAGGTCAATTTGCCTCGTTGATCAGAATGTATACAGATGCGAATGTAATTTCGGTGAATACTTTTAACGGTCAACCCATATCATCTGATTACATAGAATCACAGATCGAAAATATAATTGCAAAGAACAGAAACAATGAGAACGCCTGAGCATTTTCTTAATAATCAAAATCCATCCTGGTGCAGTGGATGTTTTTTTCACAATATCCTTGCCGCTCTTACGCAGATGTTTTCGGAAAAACAGATCGAATCATCCAAGGTAAATGTCATTTCAGGAATCGGCTGCTCTTCACGTTTACCACTATACCTTAATACTTTCGGTATGCATACGATCCATGGGAGGGCAGTTCCGGTAGCAGTCGGGGCACGTTTATCCAGACCGGATATACCGGTAATTGTAACAGCCGGTGATGGTGATCTGTTTTCAATTGGAATCGGTCATTTTGTTCATGCGGCTCAGAAAAATTTCAAGATAATGGTTATTTGTATGGATAACAGAATGTTCGCGATGACCAAAAATCAATCATCACCGACATCTGATCAAGGCCACTGCGGTTCGCTTACACCTCAGGGGAAATATGAACCGCCTTTAGACATCGTCGATTTTGCTATTTCCTGCAATGCATCATTTGTCGCCCGTACCAGCGCAATAGACAAAGATCACATGAATAAAATATTTACACAAGCATTTGATCACGATGGATTTTCTTTTGTACATGTAATCGCACCGTGCAGTACGTTTGACAAACAGTCTTTGATTTCAGCATCTGTTTTGGTTGATATTGACAGAGGAAATTCTCATAATAATCAGAATAGAATGGATGCACAGAACATTTCAAATATTACTGATACTAGGCATTCCAGTGGGGGTGTTTTTTGTACAGAACAGGCCGATTTTTGAGGAACAGATCAGAAGGAATAATAGGGATTGATAATTTTCCGGTACAGGCGTCCGGTACAGGCGTCCGGCCGGACGTCTCTACAACCGAAAAACCGAAACCCCGACCGGGGATCGCAACCAATCAACACCCCAACAAACCCCGCGCAAATAAATCCTAATTCGGTATCACCATTTATGGCCTGTTTCAAATTTGATATTTTAAAACAAAAATGGAATTCCTAACCATTCGAGGATGCGTTTTTTAATTCAGTCAGCCGAATCCTGTATATATAAATATCTTCGCGCTATATAAAGATTACTTCATAGTATGTATAATTTTCTTCACAGTGTATTTAAGATTCTTCACCATTCCATTAACATTCTTCGCAATCCCAAATAATTCCTTCATAATGTGAAAAGGATGCTTCACAGTAGTAAAAACATTCTTCATATGTATTTTACGTTTATATACTTACCTAATGTCTGTTAGCGGCCGTATGTTATTACAGAATTATAATGTGAAGCTGTTATTACTTATGTGTTTTTCGATATTCACTCTGATAACCTTTGCGGCGGGGCGATCCTGGAAGGAAAACTTCAAATGCACATTTACGTATTATCTGAACGGAAGAAAAAAGCGTATAGTATGCAGCATAGTACTCTTTTTTTATATCTTTACAGTCCAATTCCCGTTTGAATAATTCAACATTGATGTATTGCAGTTCCTCTGCCAGGAGTTTCACCGTCACTGCCTGATCCAGACTGAAACCAACATTCTTGAGCGGATCTTGTAAATGGACACATAACTCAGCCAGATAAAACAAATCCTCGATAATTTCCGAGCGTGCTCTTCTCAGACTATACCAGTTAAGTTGTTTATCAATTTTCGCAACGGACAATGCATAACGGATTCTCTCGGTTATCCTGGACCTTGTTGCCATTGCGGAGGAGAAATCCTTTGTAACGGTCCGTCTGAATTGTGCAAGAGCTATTTTTTCGACCTGATATTTTGCGTGAAGTGATTCACTTTTAGTGCATAAATCCGGGAGTTCCCCGATAAGCTGCCAATCAAGTCCAAACGACAATAGATCGTTTTTGTCAGATTGACACCAGTCGTAAAGTAGACGTGCTTCACCGACGAGTACAGGATTTGGAATAGTCGTTTTTTCCGTAAATGTCTGTTTCTTTTCCATGGTTCTTTATATGTGGTACTTACAAAAAGGTGTGGAACAAAAGGAAATATACACTATGAAAAGAAAATGCGTCTACATATTTTGCGAGATAGCATGTGCGACTAAACGGAATAATAACTTACTTTCAAAAAAAAGGAAAAACAGTTGCATTTATAAAAACTTAAATTGATATTACTGGTTCATTTGCTTTAGCCATTGATTTTCCGAAGTACGAAGATTACTACTCTTATAATAGCCTGCTAAAGTAATCGCAGGCAGTCTCTTTGGAAAAGCATTACCTCTTACAAAAAGTAATATTCATCGCAAGACATCTGTTCAAGAAAGGCGGTTTTCATATGGCTGGAATTTCATATTTGGAAGTCTTTAACAATGAATTGACAGCAATTCCACCTGAAAGTGTCAGGGAGCCCAGTCTTCCTATAAATTTTGGAATCTCGGAAGCACTGACATTACAAGTACTTGCCCAAAGAGACAGTGAAAAGCTTAAAGCACGTAAGCTTGATTGGAATCTTGTAACCTCACTGGGGCAACGAACGCTTGCATTACAGGAGGCAGAATCTAAATACATGCTTGCACAATTTGGTACTGGTCAAATCATTAAGGAGTGGAAAAAGACTTACGAAGAAGCCATAGTACTGAGAGAAGAATTGACGCATGGGATGTTATACGCCTTTGACGGCAATGAAATATTACTCGAAGCGGTCCGTTCAATCATGCAGGGCAACAGTTACGCTGATCTTGTACAGGATCAAAGTGACCTTGAAGGGCTTGGTATAAAACATAAAGATTTATTGGATGCCGCGGGAATCGATTACAAACTAGTAGAAAGGGCTGGGGAGTTAAAAATTACATTAGGTGATTTGCTGGCAAAAACCAATATAGGAAAAGGGGAAAAATCTCCTGAAAAAGATATGCGCGATCGAGCCTTTACATTTATGAATACGGCTGTAGAAAAAATTCGCAAATGTGGTAAATCGGTCTTCTGGAAAGATCCGGAACATGCAGCATGTTACGCGAGTGCCTACATGCGTAAACAACGCCGGAAAACTGGAAAGACAAAGGTGACAAAAACTGCTGCTGAATCGGTAATGATTCCTGCATAATTGATAATAGTATTATTTGTGCTCTGTAAATTTAAGTCCATTTTCCCTCAGGTATAGGGGAATGATTTTTTTTACAACAATAACATGATTTAAATCACTGCCCAGGTACCATAAAATGACCTTATACAAGGAAAAGTACCGCATCGAATCTGCACGAAAACCCGGGTGGGATTATTCAACACCAGGGTATTATTTCATTACGGTATGTACCTATAATCGGAAATGCCTGTTTGGTAATGTTGTCGACGAAAAAATGCATTTGAATGATTTTGGATATATTGTACAAAACGAATGGGACAGATCGTTTGTTATCCGGCGTGAATTGATACGCGATGAATTTGTGGTGATGCCAAATCATTTCCACGGTATTGTCCGGTTGGTTCCCGGTTCCGGTTCCGGTTCCGGTCCCGGTTCCGGTCCCGTAGAGACGTCCGGCCGGACGTCTCTACACGAACCCCACGAACCCCACGCCCCCCCACAATTACGGCCGAAATCGATATCATCATTCATGGCCGGTGTTAAATCCATCATTACAAAACGGATAAATAAAATGCGAAATACCCCTGGCGCATGCGTTTTACAATACCGGTTTCATGATCATGTTATTCGCGATGACCATGAATTATACAGAATTCGTCAATACATAAAAAACAATCCCTTGAATTGGAATAATGACAAATTGAACGGTTACACCAGAAATGTTCTTATGGAACCTGCCGCGCGCTACGAAGAAGAAATATGGATGGTTTAATATCCTTTATGGGTTTGGGTTGATATTCGGTGTGAATTGATACGGGGGGTGAATTTGGGGTGATACAAAATCATTTATACGGGATTTTGGGGGGCGTTCCCGTCCGCGGTTGCGGTTGCGTGATATTTCCGTAACCCCGTAAACAACCCGCAAACGCCAATGGCGTCCGTCGTCCCAATCCACAACCGCAATTTCACAAATGATTCAATTCCTAAAATGTAAAAAACCCCGCCAAACCTAAAAAGGCAATCCGATACTGAAAAGAACCCGCGCCTGAGGTGATCTATGCAATTGAATCCCATAGTCAACCCGAAGTAATCCAAGAGGTGTATCGGCCATTAATCCCGGGCCTGCCGACCAGCGTAAATCAGAAAAGGAAAAATCCGACAATTCGGAAAATGCTCTGCCAGCATCGACAAAAATCGCACCAGCTATCCAGCGGTAGATAGTTATACGCGCCTCAATGAAATTAATTATCAATGTATATTTTCCTCCGACTGCATTACCTTCCCTGTCAACCGGTGAAATCTGTTCAGGTTTGTATCCCCGAACCGGCCGCACCGCACCGAAACCTGGTCTGAACAGCTCCTGCTGGGGGACCTCATTTTTATCGCTTGCATATCCATTGACATATCCCGAAAAGAAAGCAGAAGAAATACTGAAAGCGCGTGTTTTAAAAGTAGTATAGCTGCGCAAATCAATTTCGTATTTGTAAAATTGATTGGTGCGCGGGAGGAATGGGCCGGCTATTTCTGTGAATAAAGAAGCATACAATCCTGTGCCGGGAGATAAAACTGCGTTTCTGGTGTCTTTGCGGAGAAAGCCGCCTATAGCGATTGTGGATTCATGCGATATGTTTTCTGGAGCGATTGTATCCGGATCCTCTTCAATCCACTGTGTGTGTTCGAGTCTGATACGGGAGCCGAAATAATTATTCCATCCCCAGCTGCCGTTAAGTGAAACAGAACCACCGTCAAATAAGCCCTTAAATGACGGTTGATCCTGACGCTCTATATATGCGGTAACATGACCATTGAGAGGTCGATCAAAAAGCCAGGGGAACATATAATTTAAATAAGCACCTTTTAACGCGGAGGACAACTTCCCCTGAGTCGAGATCCGATGACCGGTACCAAAGAGGTTTTTATATCCAATCAGTAGCGAAATATAGAGCTTTTCATAAGAATCATACCCACCACCTCCACTAAGCAGCAGCATATCTCCCTCTTCAACACTAATGAGAAGTGGTAAAGTGACAGAATCAGAAATTGGTGAAACGGTAAGCGTGTCAATAGGTTGAATTATTATTGTTTTAAAAAGTCCGGTTTCATAGAGCTTTCTGGTAGATCGGCGGATCAAATCCGATGTGAGTATCTGATTTTTTACAAACACAAGATTGCGTTCTGCTACGATTGGCTTTACCTGGTTGAATCCGCTGTACTGTAAGCCTCCTGCAATGACAACCGGACCTTGATTGATAAAGAAGACTACATCTGCACTGGTATCATTTGTATCTATTGTGGAATTATAGAATACATCAGCGTACCAGAATCCGCTTTTATTCAAAGTATCCCGGATGTTAATAACACTGCGAGCGATTTTTTCAGAATCAAGTGGGCTCCCTGTGTTGAGCGGAATCAGCCGTAATAGAGCATCTGCAGAGACAAATGTTTTTCCAGAGAAGTAGATAGTATCAACAGTAATAAGTGAACCCTCTTTTATATTAATTGTCACCGTAACAGTGCTATGTAAAGAATCATAATCAAGAGAATCGATTTTTACCCGGGTATCATAGTACCCCTTTGATTTGTAAAGAAATTGAATTGAGTTTATATCCTCAAGAAGCTGAATTAAAGAGAATGGAGTACTTTTTGAAATAATCGATTGAGGTTTTTGCTGCATCCGTGCAATGATTGTACGATCAGATATGTTATCATTTCCATTGAGAACCACGTTTCCGACAATCCACGGTTTATTTTCTCCAAAACAAAAAGAGCTCAAGATGGTGAGTAAAAGTATCGTTTCACGAATCCTCTGTATCATTTTGATACTTTCAAAGTATTTATTAGGACAATTTGATTTGGGTTAACGAGATATAATTGCATCAAATTTAATACCTTCAGATATTCACATGTTGGCGATAAGAACTATTCCTTATTCTAACAGAAAAGGGACTAAGCAACAGTTCACTTTAACGTTATGCGCTCATATCAATGCAAGGAACAGAAAATTCATTCATTTCACTAATCTCCTTCTATGATCGGGAAAAAGATTGGGGCTGAAGTTCAAAGTCATACTACTAATAAATTTTATTTAATATTAAATACCTCATTTATATGGCAAATAAGAAATTTTTGTTTACTTATCATCTTTTATCGAAGAAGAGACAATGAGGGGGATAAAGTCGGATTACAGATAACCTATTGTAAAAAATAGCGTTAGATAAGTACTATGAAGAACTGTCTTTTGCTATAAGATAATGTAACATAGTATATTGAAACTCCGAAAGTTGATTTACATGGGTATTGTAGATCGGGCAAAATTACTGTATAATAGAATTTAGCAAGTGGATTTCCTGCCTGATCGACTATACTGGGGGAGCTATGCGGTTGATATTTACTTCCATCATGGGTTTGTTTCTGATTTGTTCATTATCGTTTTCTCAAGAAGAGATTTCAATATTGGGATTTGGAAAAGGGAATAATCACGATGAAGCATTGACAGCGGCAAAACGTGATGCGATTGAGAAAGGAATAAAAAGGGTTTTCTCAACGCAAATAGAATATGAGTGTTACCTGGCAGAACGGGACATGGTTCTATCAAAATCCTCAGATTTCTTGAAAAAATTCGAAATCATTTCGGAAAAAAAAGAGAACAATAGTTCTATACAGATACAAATAAAAACTACTCTTAATACACATCTGATAAAAAATGGACTCGCAGAGCTGCAAATAACGATAGAATCGATGGCTAAACCAAAGCTACTGGTTGTGATTGATGAAAGTAACCTTGGTGAGAAAAATGCCGAAAATAGGGCCGCTGAAAGCGCAATATCCAATTATTTTAAAAAACTAACATTTGATGTAATTGAAGGACAGGCAGTTTCCGCTATCAAGAATTCTGATCAAAAAATGGCATATCTGGAGGGTGAGGCATCTGATGCGGCATCGATTGGGAACCAGTTCGGTGCTGAAGTTATCATAACCGGAAAAGCAGCCAGCAGAAGAGTTGATTCATTAAATGTCGGAAGTATGATTTCCGCTCAGGCTGATGTCACCCTGAAAGTAATTAATTGTTCAACAAGCAGTATTTTAGGGACTTATACTGAACATGCCGTAAGTTGTCATTTGAGCCCGCAAAACGCAGGGGTGCAGGCAATTTCAGAAGCAGCCAAAACAGGCGCAGGAAAACTTGTTGATCTTATTATGAAAAATTGGCGTGATCAGGAAGATAATGGGACTATTCTAAATCTTACTATAAGCAACATTTCAATATTTAGAATTAAAAACGCGGTGATTCAGACAATAAAAGGGATCAACGGAGTCATTGGGGTACATGAAAGAAACTGGGATTCTCAAAATAATCAGTTGATCCTTGATATACAATACAAAGGTAATCCAAACGTTTTCAATAAAAAAATCGACGGCTACAAGATGAAAAGCGGCGGCGGAAGTTTAGTTGTTACCGGTATCAATGGTCAAAGTATTCTTCTGTCAGCTCAAGCGATGTAATAAACTGGACATTAAAAATTTCGAGTATTCGTCTCAATAGAGGATTATGATTTCAAGAAAAAAAACCCGCGAAATAAAAGTAAAGAATATACACATAGGAAATGATGCACCGGTTGTCATCCAGTCAATGTCAAACGCGAGTCCCTATGAACCTGAAGCCATTCTCAATCAGATTGAGAAATTGTCAAAAGCAGGATGTAAAATAGTACGTCTGACCGTTCCTGATGAGAATGCTGCTGCAGTCTTTGCTTCAGTACGTAAACAGACAAAGGTGCCTCTTGTTGCTGATATTCACTTTAATTATCGGCTGGCAATTGCAGCGATCGAAGCCGGCGCTGATAAGGTTCGGATTAATCCTGGAAACATTGGTTCTCATGAAAAAGTGAAGGCTGTTATCGATGCAGCACAGGCAGCTCACATTCCAGTACGGATAGGTGTCAATTCAGGCTCTTTAGAAAAAAATCTGCTTGAAAAACATGGCGGTCCGACACCCCAGGCACTTACAGAAAGCGCTCTTGGATATATTTCTCTTATGGAAAAATTGGGGTTCGGAGATATAATACTGTCAATCAAGGCAAGCGATGTACTGACAACCATAAACGCCTGCCGCCTCCTGTCTGAAAAGACTGATGTTCCACAACATATCGGAATTACTGAATCGGGTACTGTAAGAACAGGTTCTATTCGCTCTGCTGTAGGAATCGGGACGTTGCTTTCTGAAGGGATTGGAGATACGATAAGGGTTTCACTTGCCGGGGATCCGGTTAATGAGATTTACGTAGCAAAGGAAATCCTGAAGTCGCTCGGACTTGAAAAGGGGCCGGTTGTAATTGCATGTCCTACATGCGGGAGAACACAGATTGATGTAGAACAGCTTGCTTCAAAAGTCGAAGAGATGATGACCGATATTAATCTGCCCATAAAAATCGCGGTGATGGGATGCGTTGTAAATGGTCCCGGGGAAGCGAAAGATGCTGATATCGGGGTTGCCGGTGGTAAACATGAAGGACTGATATTTGTAAAAGGACAAGCGGCAATTAAAGTTCCCGAGAGCGAAATTGTAAGTACGTTGAGAAAATTTATTCTGGAAATGAAAAACAATAGTTTTTTGTAATGTCTCCTTTGCCGACGATTTCCATTGAATTCGCAAGTTGACGATTCAATTCGTAAAGATTAACGAAATCTATTTGTGGTGATTTAATGAATCCGCTCATGGTGAGCTTTATCGGACCATGAGCTCTGCCCCTCCGCAAGAACGTATCACGGAAGAGCCGTTTTACTCATTCCCTTTGCAGGAAGCAATAATCAGAAATGAAAAGGCTATTTCTTAGGAAGCAGTTTTTCCCACCACCACTTATTATCAATGTACCACTGTATCGTTTTCTTCAGTCCTTCCTTGAATTGAACCGATGGAACCCATTGCAGTTCATTTTTAATTCTTGACGCATCTATTGCATATCTTCGGTCATGACCCAGGCGATCTTTTACGTAGGTAATGAGACTTTCAGGTTTTCCTAATTCAGCAAGAAGTAAATGAACTATTTCAATATTTGTATGTTCGTTATTTCCTCCGATATTATAAACTTGACCCGGAGTACCTTTTGATAAGACTGTGTCGATAGCACTACAGTGGTCTTCAACAAAGAGCCAGTCTCTTATGTTTAGTCCATCTCCATAGACGGGCAAAGGAATATCTCTTAGTGCGTTTGTAATCATCAGAGGAATCAATTTTTCAGGAAACTGGTAAGGTCCATAGTTATTTGAGCATCTTGTAATAATAGATGGAAATTTGAAGGTTTCGAAATATGCTCTTACGAGTAAATCGCTGCCGGCTTTAGAAGCGGAATATGGACTGTTCGGCTGAATAGGGGTTTCTTCTGTAAAATAGCCGCTTGGACCAAGAGATCCATAGACTTCATCGGTAGAAACATGCAAAAACCGACGGTTTTCATAATTGCCGTTCCAGTAGTCTTTAGCTACATGAAGCAGGGATTGAGTTCCCAATACATTTGTGGTTATAAAACTTTCCGGACCGGTAATGCTTCTATCAACATGTGACTCGGCGGCGAAGTGAACTACTGTTGAGAAATTGTATTGTTCGAAAAGTTGCCGCAGTTTCTCGCGGTCACAAATATCACCTTTGACAAAAACATAGCGTGGATCATTCTGAACTGAAATGAGATTATCGAGATTGCCCGCGTATGTTAATAAATCGTAATTGACTATTGTGTAATCACTATGTTTTTTCAAGAAAAGATGGACAAAGTTTGAACCGATAAATCCGGCTCCGCCGGTAATGAGAACTGTTTTCACAATATATCTCCTGAATTGATTTTACAAAGTAAGGTGTTTTTTATAATTAATGTCTTTCAAAATAGCTGTAGTTCTTTATCACGAAATTTATCGCCCCCTAAATCCCTTGTAGAGACCGGCCGGCGGTCTCTACAAGGGGATTTAGGGGGCGCATATGTTAATTCTGAACGAAAACTAATTAATTAGAATTAATCTCTTTTTCCCGTTCTAGAAATGATTGAAAAGCTTCTTTCCACTCAGGCATCAGGTTTTCACCTGCGGCTTTTAATCGGGAATTCTCAAGTACACTGTATTTAGGACGAGGAGCTGGACTGGGAAACTCTTCAGTTGTACATGGACGGAGATCTGCTTTGATACCTGAGCGGTGAAGGATTTCTTTTGCAAAATCAAATTTAGTACAGAAACCCTCAGATGTACAATGAAATATGCCAAAAAGATCTTTGTTCATAGTAGAAAAGATTTGTTTACAGACATCAAAAGAATGAGTTGGCGTTCCAATCTGATCATTAACTACTTTCATTGGTTCACCTGTTGCGGCTCTATTCAGGGCAATTTTTCTGATTGCTTTGACAAAATTGTTACCATACACTCCATAAAGCCAGGCAATCCTGTAGATTTGGTAACATTCAGTATTTTTTGCCACATTGAGTTCACCTTGATATTTTGACCTTCCATAGATAGACTCAGGTGAAGGTGAATCAGATTCTAAATAGGGCGTATTCTTTTTACCATCAAAAACAAAATCGGTGCTGATATGAACAAGTAAAGACCCGAACGATTCAGAAACTTCCGCAAGAATAGCAGGTCCGTCAGCATTGACCTTGTATGCATCAGAAACCCTCTTTTCGCATTCGTCGACTGCAGTGAACGCTGCACAATTAATAACTACTTCGGGCTTGATACTCTTGAATACAGAAGCAACACTGTCTTTGCTGGTAATATCAATTTGCGGGAAATCAAAACCTGTACACTTGAGTTGATATTGGGCCGCCAGTTTGATCATATCGGTTCCCAATTGTCCATTTGATCCAACTACAAGAATATTATTCCTTTTCATCACTGATAATCCTTCTGCATTGAATTAAATCCGGATCGTAACAATTTCTGCCATTCTTCTTAATATAAGTTGATGGTAGAAAATCTTCTTTATAAACCCAATTTGCTTTTCCATTAAACCTTGTAAATTGCTCGATAATTTCTGAAGCACTGAAATTAGTTTCACAAGAGCTGATAATCTGATTAGCAGTCAAGAGTGTTGGGGCTGTATTTTTATTTCTGAGTTCATCAAAGAGGTTGAGTAAGACCTGAGTTTGCCGTCCTTGAGCATCCGCGATTCCAGAGACCGCAGGTGATAGGTATTTAATGATACCGTTGCTGTTCAATTTTTGCTTTCCTCTTGGTATTCCAAGTGAAGCGGATGCCTTTGCATCAACATCAACTGTAAATCCGCCAAGGATATCCGAAATAATGAAAATATCATTTTTTGAAAAAGAGATGAATTTTTGAATTCTGGTATTAAAAAGCCGTTCAAGCAGTGAAGTCACAAAAACAGGCCCGCCATAGAGGTATGCTTGATCAAAGGTGGAGATGCTCTGGGCAAATTGCTCAACAAGCAGTTCCTGAGGAATGCGGATGAGATGAGTCTCGCCTTTGGAGAATTGAAGATTCATTATGTAATAGATGCCTGGGCTGACACTGAAGAAGAAATTCAAAGGAGCATGGCTGGTGAGATTGACCGATTGACCACTTGTTAATCTGGAAAATTGTTCGCTAAGGCTGATATCCGCAGAGAGCTTAGTGATCTGAAACGGGCGCTCATCATCATATATGGTTGCGCTTTGGCCGCTTATTAAATTGGTGGATTCACCGCCAGCGCGCCTTTCGATCAGTAGTAAACCATCGAAAACATTTATTACGATTTGGTCATTTTGTACGTCAAGAAGAAAATCAGCACCTGATCCGCCGATTGTTAGTACAACAGAACGGGAAAAAATTCTGTAAAGCTCTTCGACACTGGAATATACGATTCTGTGCCAGCAGGAACCGCTGTTTTGAGTGATTTCAGTGATTGCCTGGCTGCCTTCCTTTTTGTATATATTGTCAATTACAAGTTCTGAAAAATTATCGATATTAACTTTGGAGTATGAACCTATTGAAATTTCTGCTTGTGAAGAACTTTGAGACTGGATTTTATCTCCCGGTAAAATTACCTGACCTTCCTGTGCTGTTTTGGTATTTCCGTCCTGATCGAACAGACTGATTTCTCCAAAAAAGGATCCGAGGCGTGCTGTTTGGGTTGACAGTGAAACCGGCTTATCAAGTGTCCCAATGGATATATTCTGGTTATTTTGAATTTGTGAAGACAAATTGATTAAAGATATATCAGATGTAGGACGTACGCCTGCGACTTTCAATATTTCAAATTGTGTTGTCCCTTCAGGTGCAATATACCACCCGGGTTTTCTTACATTGCCTTCAATATTGATGTTGTACGCCTGTGATGATAATCTGCTGCCGAATATTCCAACGTGTTTTGCAAGCGAGAAACTTTCAAAAAATATCCCTGTCATCAATAATAACGTAAATGATGAAAGTGATTATTTGCAATTTAGAGCGTCTTTGCATTTACAGCTCCTTTGTTTTTCATCTTTTGACCGACAATTTTCCATCCATTGGTTCCGATTTGCCATACAAGATCGTAGGAGATCTTTGCGCTATCTGCACTTGTTGTATGCGCAAATATTTCGACATAAGATATCCCGCATTTACCTTTAGAAATGGAATCCAATTTGATAGCGTTCTTTTTCGGATTTGAAAACTCTGCGATGGTTTTTCTTTTCAAATCAGAAAATGTACCACTTGCAAATTTAAAGTTCACCGTGTTATAGAACTGCAAGTATTTGTCAATATTCTTTTCTGAAAGTGCTTTTACCCATAACGCAATACTGTCCTTCAAACCACTACTATTAATACTTACTGTATCAAGTTTAACTGAAATGGAATCTTGAGGAATTCTAGTTGAAGGTACTGCCATATCATTCTTTGGAATATTTTCAGTGAGATTATTATTTCGAACGCCACCGAGACCAATATATCTGATCGAATCATTTTCACTAGTTCCTGTACGTGAATCTAACCAGATAAGTGCAGCAGCAAGAGAAAGGAAAAAAGAGATCAGGATCCAGAATGTTTTCTTCTTTATAATATATCTGCCGATTATTCCAAGCGAAGAAATATAGTGTGGAATGGCAAAGCCGAAATTTTTGAATGATTCTCTAAATTTACTTTCAATTTTTAAGCCAAATTCACGCAAGGAAAAGCGATGGCTTTGGTCATCTTCATAACTATACTTATAATGGGAATAGCCATAATATCCATAATAATACGGGTAATATCCTTTGGAAACAGTGATTCCATTAAGTATGCCTCCAAATATTCTGGTCCCGATTCTTTTTAGCTGATTTTTAGCCTGACAGGCGGCTTTCAGAGGCGTCCAGAGCGTTCTTACTACCATTACACAGCAATCAATTTTCGGTGCCATTGTGATGCTGTCACTTACCGGTAGAAACGCAGGGGAATCAAAAATGATGAAATCGGCTTTATCCCGAATTTCTTTGAGAAAGAGATCAAATCGATATGTTCCAAGGAGCTCTGCTGGATTATCAGGCCGTTCACCGGAAGTAACACGAAAAGATTAGGATACATGGTAGGTTTAATAATTTCATCAACTGACGAAGACCCAAGCAGATAATCTGAAAAACCATTCGATTTATCAATTCCGAAAAGAGAATGAATTTGAGATCGTCTCAAGTCACCGTCAACGAGAATCACCTTTTTTCCATCAAGTGAAAAAGTGATGGCGAGATTGGCAGATAGAGTAGTTTTTCCTTCACCTTTAATAGCACTGCAAATGATAAAGGTTTTTACATTATTTTGTGCGGCAATATATTTAAGGTTAGCTCTTAATGCCCTAAAAGGCTCAAGAACTGATTTTGTTGAATCGTTAGATTTTTCAAGGAGTACCTTGTTGGTTTCTATTTGGGGGACCACACCAAGGAGAGGTAAATCAAGTTCTTTTTCTACATCACGCGGATTTTTGAGACTTTGATCCAGGTATTCAAGTAAAAGCGCTAAAGCGATTCCAAGGATGATACCGATAAGAATTCCGATAAGAATATTGGCAAACCCGACTTTACTGACCGCTCTTTCGGGTGTTTCTGCCATCTCGAGTAATTTAAGATCGGATTCCTGAGAATCTCTGCTGATTTTTGTTTCTTCATATTTTGATTTCAACATTCGTAAAGTTTGAAGAATTGATTCTGTTTCTCTTTCGAGATATGCATATTTCTGTTCAAGTGAAGGGAGTTTGAGAAGATCAAGATTAAGCCGTTCTATTATCTTCTGTTGTGCAACACGCTTCTGCTCGAGAGCTGATTTTTCGACAGTTAAATTTACAAGGTCCTGGAGCAGTGATTGACGAATCGGGTTCTTTACAAGAGTTTTGCTCGCGGCTTCGCGAGAGATACTATCAATCGCGGCAGATTTGAGATTTTCAATCTGCTGTTTTATCATTTTTACTTTAAAGTGTTCAGGGCTATATTCTGCCGTAAGTGAATTAAGCTCAAGTTCAAGATCCGCCAGTTTATTCTGAAAAGGATCCTGAAAAGTAATTGATTGGACAATATCTTTTTCCTGTTTGCTGATCTGCGAGTTCAAAACAGTTATGCGCTCACCCGTTTCAACCAGACTTAGTTGTGTTTGCTGAAGAGCAAGTTCCATGTCTGATATCTTAGAAACAGTCAAGTTGGTTTCACTCGAAAGCTGAACCATCCTGTTTTCTTCTTTGAATAGACGCAAATCGCTCTCTTTTTTGTTTAAATCCTCTTGCAGCTTGTTAATCTGAGTTTCAAATTTAAAAATCAGGCGGGACAGTTCCTGAGAATTGACATCGCGTCGGTAATCAATGTAGGTTTTGCATAGCTCATTAAGAACATCCCTGGCCGTTTCCGGATTTGCATTCTTAAAGGATAATTCAATGATATCATTTTTCTGACCATTAGTTTCACCCTGTTTTATCACTAATCCATTGGCTATGTTTTCAACAGAAAGTTTGTAATTTAAATTTTGAGAGACAATGTTCAGCACTGATTGTGACCGCAATAATTCAAGGTGAGTATTAAAGGATTTCTCATACTCGCCAGCATATCGGTAAACAGGACCATCGTTGACAATTTCATGAGTATATGGTTTGAAAAGCAACCGGGCGTTAGCAATGAAATACTTGGAACCAGTTAAATATCTGAACACTGAAAAAATTGTCATGATCAGAATAATGGCAAATACTGCATTTTTCCTTCGAAGGATGATCTCGATATAGCGGAACAGGTCAAAACTTTCATCCTCGTCATCTTCATCATCGCTGCTAAACCGTTCAGGTAAAGGGCCATTATTATTATCTGCTGCAGGAAAAGGTTTTTGTACTGATGGATCACTAACAGGTATCGGGCTACTCTTTTCTGAATTGATCGTAACAGTTTTAATCTGATTTGCAAACGCATCAGTGGGCTGTGCCGTTGAAGGTTGATTAATACCAGAAGGAGAACCGAAGTGAGGCTGATTGGGCAGATTATCTATTGTAGTTCTGATCCCGGTGTTGTCAGAATCTTTTGTTGCAGGAGCAATCATTTCGTTATGAGATGAATTTGGATTAGACGTCAAGCCTGTGCTGTTAGCCTGATCCTCATTAATTTTTTTGATTATTTCACCTAAACGGAATTTTTTTTTCATTATGAGTTTTCTTGGATATCGTCAACAATAGTTTGTAAATCATCCTGAGAAATTTCAGAAAGATTTTGCGCAAAACCATAATTAAGAGCCAGTTTGCATAACCGGTTTATTTCCCGGGGAATTCCCCCAGTAGCTCTGAAAATCAGTTCCAGTGCGGAACTGGTGAAGACCGGTTTACTTTCGTGACCTGCAACTCTTAAACGGTGGTGAATGTAATTAACTGTGCTGTTATAATCGAGATTATTAAGGTGGAACCGTAAAAAGATCCGTTGATCCACCTGCTTGAGTTTACGAATTTTTTCCCGTAATTCAGGTTGACCTACTAAAAAAATTGTCAGGTAATTTTCAACCTTGGTTGAAAAGTTTGTCAAATTTTTTATTTCATCGAGAATCGAATCCTGAATTTGCTGTGATTCATCAAAAATAATTACCAGATGTCTTTTTTCTTCATAATAAAGAGTTTCGAGTTTCTTTTTAAACTCCTGCATCAAAGCATATTTATCACTTCGGGAAGGTAGTTCTTCCGAATTCATAAGATCAATACGTGAATCTTTGAAAGTGATTCTCTGAAGAATATCATATAAAATATCATTAAATTCATAGCTCGAGTTTTCAAAATCGATAATCTCAAATTGGCTTCTGTTCAGAGAGCTTATGAGAACATTTTTAGTAAGGGTTTTTCCTGAACCGATTTCACCTGTAAGTAATCCCATATTCATATTGTGATCATTTACAACATAGATCATTCTATCAAGTGCTTCCCGGTGGTCATCACTTTCATAGAAAAACCTGATATCATTTACTTCTTCGAAAGGTCTTTCTTTAAAATTCCAGTATTTGACATAGCTCATTTTGTGGTGCCCCTTGTTAACGCGATCAGATTTTGTGTGATCGCATTGAAGCAATCTTTAATACGTGATGAGTCCTGATTCATGATAACTGGACGCATTTCTTTTATCGACGTACGTACTTCTGATGCGTAAACCACATATCCTATATAGTGTAAATCTATTGATAAATATTTCTTAACCATTTCTGTAAACCTGGTTCCTACCTTTATATCATCACTGCTTTTTACCATGTTAATGATAAGGAGATTTTTTTTTGCATGAAGCCATTCTTTCATGATTTCTACTTCTTTACTGAAATCTTTTCCCATACTTGCAAGAAAATCATTGATTGTGGCATATTCTTTTTTTGTAACAGGATCGCAAAAGCTTTTAATTCTTGCCTGAACATCCGGTTTTCCTGAGAAAAGTCTGAACTAGTCCTCTGATTGTACCATTTTTTAGAAATCCATAAGCATTTTCAATAGAAGTGGGCAGTCCATCTGCTACTACGATGCCATATGGGAAAGCTGCATAGAAATCGGTAACATGGTAGTCACTTCCAGCTCCAAGATCAACCAGGATATAGTCCGCATCCATTTTTTTAAGATTATTAATAATTTTTTGTTTTTGCGCATAATTAGGATTAGCAAGCTCAAGAAAATCACTTGCTCCGCTAACTAACCAGCTGTTAGGGATAGCTGTTGTAACTGCTATATCGTTAAGTTTTTTGAATCGGCCACTAATGTAGTCTTGAAGTCCCGCCGGGGGACGTTTAACACCCAGACATAAATGCAGATTTGCGCCTCCAAGATCTGCGTCTATATAGCCAACAGAGTAACCCTTTAAAGTAATCGAAGCTCCAAGATTTGCGGTAATGGTACTTTTTCCAATACCCCCTTTACCGCCGCCAATCGAGATAATTATCGGATCTTTCATGAAAAGGTAAGCCTACTATGACCTAATTTTGAAGATTATCAGCTGCCACGACAATTTGCAATGATACACTTACAATCCCTAAAATTGCTGCAAGTAATCCCCACGGCATCTGAAATGACTCTGGAACGTAAACGGTATCACCAGGATAAAGCAAATATTTTCTAGTGTCGTATTTGGCAGAATTTTGCCATAAATTTTTGAGGTTCAATGAAATGATTGATCCATCACCACGAATTATCTTTACAACTTTTGTTTTGGAGTTCTTAAGCCCACCGCACATCGCGATTGCTTTTAGCACATCGACTGGCTCATATATCTGGTATTCTCCAGGCTTAAGTACATCGCCGATAGCGAATATCTTGTTTGCATAGTAAGCTTCAATTGAGACAGACGCAACGGGGTTATTAACATAAGAGGATAGTTTACCTTGCATAATTTTTACTAATTGCGCACAAGTCAGCGAGGCAACATCGATTTCGCCAATAACAGGGTAATTTATTCGCCCATCTGGTCTGATCTTATGCCTACCAGAAAATTCAGAATGCTCCACTATATTTATGGAGATCACATCACCCGGTTGTAAAACATACTCTTCAATTTCACCACTGGCAATTGTACAGAGTAGTATGGTTATAAAAACAGCGCCTAAATACTTCATTTTGTGGCTTCTGCTACCTTTTGATTTGTTAGTCAATTACATTTGTATTAACTCAATCTTTAACAATTTTTTTATATTCTGTGTAATATAGATTATCTTCTGCGATGAATTGGTCAATTTTTTTTTAAATTGTTAACCATTTAAATATACTAAAGCAAAAGAAATAAACAGACATATTCAAAATTCGGAACTCTTATTACGCAAAAATCAGACCATATTGTCTTTATATATCGTTATCGCTGGCTGATGTCAATAAAAACTATTAAATATTTACTTCTAAAATGAAAATTTCCTACTTTTCTAATTTTCTTTCCCAAAACTGGAATCTACTACGGATGAAGCTGGCTTCGGCGGTGTAATAGGGTTCCCAATATTTTCATGTGTATTGTTCGTTGAAGAAAGAACAGATGGCTCAGAGCTCTTAACTTGGGATGGAACAGGCTGTTCCTTGTTTACTGTACTCTGAGGTGTCGTACTTACGCTGTTTTTAGGCTGATAATCAGTATTGGAAGACACTGCTCTTCGTGTTTGAGTCAACGTTCGTTGCTTTTTGACTATTGTATCAGAGTTGATCCCGACTTTCGGTACTGTATCAGATTTAGCTGTATCTTTGATTGCAGCGGTGCTATCAATTTTAACTGGGCTGCCCGTATCCTGAGCAGAAGAAAAAGTGAAAGATAAGCCTTTTTTTTCAGAAGAAGATATTTGGATCTTAATAGAATATTGAGAAAGAAAAAAAACAGAAATACTCAGAAGAATTAACAATGAGAAACTCGCAAGAGCAATTTTACCAGTGGTATTTTTAAAAAAAGCAATTATTTTTGAGTTGGATTTGATGTGTTGTAAACTATGCGCTCTCTGAAGTTCTAAATGCAGTTCACTTAAGAAAGATCCGACCTGAACTTTGTTTGATTGAAGAAAATCAGTTTCTACTTCTTCTAATTCTCCATCGGTATTAAGCCACTGATTGAAATCATCTGTCTGGACACCAATAAACTTTTTATAAAGGTCTACACCTTTTGTACAAAGACTGGCAGAGGCTTCTTTGTGATCGACACCTTCATTGATTGATTTAATATAAGATGATTGCAAATGGGGGACGACCAGGGAATAGAACGCGGTACAATCACCCTTTGATGCGAGCGAGATCAATAATGCTTTATAATTAGTAATATTCTTTTTCATTATACTAAATATAGTAATGGGTTATCATAACCGCAAATATACGAAAAATAATATAGTTGTTTTGAATAAAAATCAACAGTATGTTATTTTCAAGTTTGTGAAGATTGCTGAAAGTTCCATTCAATTGGAAATTAAATTATACAGAATAAATTTCGATTAAGAATGATGAGAAGATAAATGAGTTGTAGTTCAGAAAAGGATCTTTATTATTTAAAAAAGGCTCTTTTGTTATCAAAAACAGCAAAAGGGAGAACTTTTCCTAATCCGGCAGTTGGAGCGATAATAGTAAAGGATGGCACAATCATAGGCTCAGGAGCTACTCAGAAATATGGGGGAGCTCATGCTGAAAAAGTTGCTCTTATGCAAGCAGGAGAAAATGCGAAAGGAGCAACATTGTATGTTACACTTGAGCCATGCTGTCATTTCGGGAAAACACCACCGTGTACAAATGCAGTGATAGCAGCAGGTATACATCGGGTAGTAGTTAGTGTACTTGACCCGAATCCGCTGGTTTCTGGAAAAGGGGTAGAGCAATTGCGAGATTCGGGGATAGAAGTATCTTCAGGTCTTCTTGAAAAAGAATCCAATTTAATAAATGAGGATTTCTTCTGGTCAATTACAAGAAAAAGAGCTTGGGTAACACTTAAGCTTGCGATGACACTCGATGGGCGAATTGCAGATGAGAATAATTCATCAAAATGGATTACCGGGGAAAAATCGCGGAGATTTGTACATGAACTTAGAAGATGTCATGCAGCGATTGCAGTCGGTCGCACTACATTTGAGGTAGATGATCCTCAACTAACAGTGCGTCATAAGAAAGGCTATTTCCCTGCACGGATCATTTTTACTTCCAACGACAGGATTTCTTCAGAAAGTTATTTCTATAAACATGCTCAAGAGGCACGCAGTATTATAGCGATTCTCGGGGGAGCAAAACGAGATATTATCAAAGCAGAGTCCGGAATCGAATTATGGTATACCGGTAATGATTCTGAAAATGATAAAATATTCTCATTTTTGGAAATGGCCTTTGAACAGGGAATAACGAGTGTGTTTGTTGAAGGTGGACAACGTGTAGCATCAAGTTTTCTGGAAGCAGGATTGGTAAATCGGGTTTATTTTTTTTATGGAAATAGACTTCTTGGTAAGGGAAAAGATGGAATTCTTGTTTTCTGACGGGTCTTCCAATGAATAGTTGTATCTCATTGAAAGAGATGGAGATCAGAAAAGTTTGAAGAGGATCTGGTGATCACTGGAAACCGGAATATTCTTCAAATTGCAGGTAAACATATCTTCTATTTGCTATTTCTGCTTGAATCCGAGTATTTTTAGACGTTTATATAGCACAAATTTAACTGTTGCCTTTGGTTTTGTAAAAAGGGGCTAAATCAGTTAATTTCGCTTTCAGATAGGAAACATTTCTTATCAATGTTTATTAGAGCTGCACGAATGCAGATACTAAATTATTGTAAGTAATTGAATCAATAGAAAGTTTACATGTTTACCGGGTTGATAGAAACTCTTGGAACAGTTAAATCTATCATCGAAGGGTACTTCGATATTGATTGGAATCCGGCCTGATATTAGACCAGTATGAAGTGCGTGAAGGTGATTCAGTAGCTATAGATGGAGATTTGTTTGACTGTTGAACGAAAACAGGGACTCGGTTCTTGTATTTTCTGCAGTTCGCGAGACATTAAACAGGACTTCACTTAGCTCCTGTATAATGGGAAGACGTGTTAATCTGGAACGGGCTTTACGTTTAAGTGATCGTCTTGACGGTCATTTTGTACTTGGACATGTTGATGGTCTTGGGAGTATTCTCAGTGATGAAGATGTTCAAGGCAGTGTGTCTGCGTACAATTACTGTACCCAAAAATTTACAGCCGTTTATGGCTGAAAAAGGATCTGTGGCTATTGATGGTGTTAGTTTGACAATTGCAAAGAGCACAGATGACTACAATGACCGTTTCAATAATACCTGCTACTTTAGAAAGAACAAATATGCACTTGAAAAAAAGCTGGTGATTTTGTTAATTTGGAGTGTGATGTTGTCGCACGATATTTATATCGTTTTACAAAGTTTAATTTGGCGAATGGAAGTTCTTCAATAGAATCTGATTCGCTTATTAACAAGTTGGAAAGGTTTGGATTTTGAAAACTTTTGATGAAATACGAGAAGTAATAGATGATTTCAGAAAAGGGAATTTTGTTATCATTGTTGACGATGAAGATAGAGAGAATGAAGGTGATCTGGCCTTTGCTGCTCAATTGTGTACTCCGGAAAAAATCAATTTCATGACAAAGTATGGAAGAGGTCTTGATCTGTGTTTCTCTTGAAGGTGATCGGCTTGACGAATTGAAGATACCGATGATGGTACAGGAGAATACTTCACGTTTCGAAACTGCATTTACCGTTTCTGTTGAAGCCCGAGAAGGTACAACAACGGGAATTTCTGCGGCTATGATCGATCTGCCACAATCCTCAAACTGGTGGATCCGAAAGCAACTGCCTCAGGATTTTGTCAAGCCCGGACATATGTTTCCTATTCGTGCGCGTGAAGGCGGTGTTCTTGTACGATGCGGGCAGACCGAAGCATCAGTTGATTGTGCAAACTTGCAGGGTTATTTCCCGTCCGGGGTGATTTGTGAAATTATGAATGAAGACGGAACAATGGCTCGAATGCCGCAGCTCCTTAAATTCAGTAAAGAACATTCGATAAAAATTATCTCGGTTGCAGATCTTATCCGTTATCGAACTGCCAATGAAAAGTTTATTAAAAAAAGTGCATCAGCACAATTACCAACTCAATATGGAATGTTTCAGGATCATTGCTTATGAAGAGCTGGTTTCGAAATGCTGTACACATCGTAATGCAAAAAGGAGACAGTTGATCCGAAATGTACCAACGCTGGTACGTGTTCATTCGGAGTGCTTTACAGGAGATATTCTTAGAAGCGCACGATGCGATTGCGGCGATCAACTGGATGTTGCAATGCAGGAAATAGCAAAAACGGGCGGAGTCATTCTCTATCTCAGACAGGAAGGGCGAGGTATTGGGCTTGTCAATAAATTGAGAGCTTATGAGTTACAGGATCAGGGATATGACACGGTCGAAGCGAATGAACATCTTGGGTTTCGCAGCCGATTTGCGTGATTATGGAATAGGAGCCCAGATTCTTGCTGATCTGGGTATTCGAAAGATTCGACTTATGACAAACAATCCGCGAAAGATAATTGGACTTGAAGGTTATGGGCTTCAAGTTGTCGAGCGAATCCCTATTGAGATATCGCCGAGAAAAGAAAACTGCCCGTTATCTGAGTACCAAGAAAGAAAAACTTGGACATTTACTTGAAGGAGGATTTATATGTCAACCGTAATCGAAGGCTTTCTGGATGGAAGTGGTAAACGTTTCGGAATTGTTGCAAGTCGTTTAATGAATTGATTACCAGAAAACTGTTGAAGGTGCACTTGATTGTCTGATTAGACATAATACCGATAAGGATGCAATCACAATTGCTATGTTCCAGGAGCTTTTGAAATTCCAATCGCGGCTCAGAAGAATGGCTCGTTCAAAAAAATATGATGCTATAATTTGTCTTGGTGCTGTTATCGTGGTAGCACACCTCATTTTGACTATGTTGCATCAGAGGTTTCGAAGGGGTTGCAAAAGTCAGTCTTGATGAAGATTTACCGGTAATTTTCGGTGTCTTAACAACCGATACTATTGAACAGGCTGTGGAAAGAGCAGGTACCAAGGCTGGAAATAAGGGTTGGAATGCAGCATTAAGTGCGATTGAAATGGTGGATCTGTTTTCGAAATTTTAAATAAGCAGCAATGTTTCATTAATGTTCAGTGATAATAGATGACATTCCTTTATATGGAAATTTGATTGTCATTCACATTAAACATTATAGTAACAGAATCGTAATGTGTATTCTGCGGAACTAGTTTCTAAAGTGAGTAGAAGGTTTTAAAAACAATAATGAATAATAAGTGAGAATAAAAACGACATAAGAACGAACATCCATTTAAACATCGCCATCGGTCACGTGAACTGGCTTTACAGACGTTATATGCATGTGAAGTTGGATTGACATCTGAATGGAAGAATATGCTTGATCAGATAGCAGAATCAGGTGCATTTTCTGAAGAAGTTAAAAAATATGCTCGGGAATCTGGTTACAAATGTTTACAATTCATTGGATCAGATCGATAAGAGTATTCAGGAGCGAGCTGCTAATTGGGAAATGAAGCGAATGGCTGCTATTGATCAGAAATATTATCCGCTTGGCTGTTGCAGAGATGACTATTTTCCGATGATGTGCCGGTTAAAGTTGTTATTGATGAAGCTGTTGAACTGGCAAAAACTTTTGGAAGCGATGACAGTGGTAAATTTGTGAATGGAGTGATTGATTCGATTCACAAAAAAAGCAAGGGACAACAAAAAAAGTAGCCTGTCTTAAGATTCTATCTTCAGGAACATAGTCGTAATTGAAAATCACCTGACTAGAAAATTAATCTTCTAATCATAAGCATTCTTTAGATGCTCAAAACTGATTATATATACAGTTCGATGTTATTTCAGAAATGAATCACAGATAGCAATAAATATCTCTGAAAGGAAAATTATGGAACAGATCCACGCGAGAAACAATCGAATTTTTGCTCTCCTGGTATTTGCAGCCGCATTCGTTGTTTTCATCTTGACAGCAGCGCCAACGGTTGCTTTCTGGGATTGTGGAGAATATGTTGCCGCAGGAAATTCTTTGGAATTCCTCATCCTCCAGGAAACCCGCTCTTTATGATGATGCTTCAGGGTCGCAAGTATCGCATTCTCATTTGTTCAGGATGTGGGCTTTCGAATGAATATTCTGGTTGTGCTGATGAGTGCTTTGACTGCAATGTTCATGTATCTTACTGCTGTTAGAGCGGGAATTGCTATGATGGGTATTCCGGACACTACCTGGAAAAGAATCGCTCTATACACAGGCGGTATTGTTGGCGGGTTGTTTCGCGGTATTTGGTACCACTTTCTGGTTTAGTGCTGTTGAGCAATCAGAAGCAAATCCGATGATGATGTTTTTAGCATTCTCTACCTGGCTTATCACTTGTTTGGGCACAAAGTAAAGATCCTAATCGTGATAAATTTCTGATTCTTGCTGATATTTACAAGCTTTTTAGGAATCGCAGTTCACATGTATTCTATGATTATACTGCCTCCTTTATTCCTTTTTGTTATGATTGTTGATAAAGAAAAAAGAGTTGATTGGCGATTATGGTTAACAGTCATTGCACTTGGAATTGTGGTAAAAGATCTCTCACTCTTTATTTTCACTGGACTTGGCGCTGTGCTTGTTACATTTATTTTCTCACTGGTTGAGGGTGCACATCAGAAAAAATGGCGTTTTTGCTTTTTACTTGTCACTTGTCGCTGTTCTTGGCTTTTCTTCTCATATTTATTTACCAATTCGTTCAGCACAGAATCCAATGATCGATGAGAATCATCCTGCTACCTGGGAAGCATTCGATCAATTTCTTGAACGTAAACAATATGGTAATGAGGATATGATTTCGCGTATGTTCTGGCGTCGTGGTACTTTTGCTCATCAATTTGGTGTTGAAGAACGAATGGGATATGGTGGTTTTCATCTTACTCAGTTTTTCCATATAAGTAAAGATGATGCAAAGAAAAATTTCTTTGATGCTGGAGTGCTCCCAGGATTTTCAAAACTGATTATCTATCTTATACCTACTCTTCTTATGATGTATGGGTGGTATTATCTGTATAAGAGAGATAAAAAGATCGGAATTTTCCTTATAGTCCTCTTTCTTTTGACTTCTATTGGCCTTATATTTTATATGAACTTTGCAGATGGAACACGTCCTGAAAAAGCGGAATATGATTACTGGGTTAAAGCTGGACAACCAGGTCAGATGCCTGTTGTGCATCGTGAAGTTCGGGTTCGTGATTATTTCTATGCTGCAGCTTTTATGTATTTTGGTTTGTGGATTGGTATCGCAGCGATTGCTGCATTACATACTCTATTTCTTACATAAAGACAAGTTTCTTCGTACCGCACTTGCACCAATTTTGGCAGTTTTATTTATGGTTTCACCGGCTTTGCCCATAACTCAGAACTGGAATGATATATCCCGAAGAGGTGATTGGGTACCTTACGATTATGCTTACAATCTCTTAATTTCATGTGAGAAGGATGCAATACTTTTTACAAATGGTGATAATGATACATTTCCGCTCTGGGCTTTACAGGAGGCTTATGGCATCAGAAAAGATGTACGTATTGTCAATCTTAGTCTTGTCAATACCAACTGGTATATTCTTCAAATGAAAAATCTGGAACCAAAAGTACCTATTTCATACACTGATGATCAAATCAAACGAATGGATGCATCATTGAATCCAATTGAAGTGCCAACTCGTTACACTCTTCCAGAGGCGGGTATTACTGTTACTCTTCCTTCAAGAAATGAGATGAGAGTGCTTCGTGCTCAGGATCAAATGGTGATCAATGTTGTCGATGCAAACAAATGGAAAAAACCGATTTATTTCGTAACGTCTGTGTCTGATGGTGATCTGATGGGTTTAGCACCATATCTGAAACTGGAAGGTATGGTTTACAGGGTGATGCAGCATGAAGTTCCGGAATCTGAAAAGATTGATATCGCCCGATCTGCTCATTTGCTTAATAATGTGTATCGTTATACAAATCTTGAAAATGGTAAAGCGAATCTTAATGGGACATCAGAAGATCTTCTTACAAATTATGAAGCGTGTTTTATCCAGGTCGCACTTGCTTTGCGCAGCCCTGTGCTACCTTGAAAAATGAATTGTCACTTTTACAATCAAAGCCAGATACCTTCTGAAGCAACCAGGAAAATTATTCTCGAGAAGAAAAAGAGCATGATCAGGATACTCTAACTCTTGCAATCACATGCTTGATAAGATGTAAAGAATAGTGCCACTCGACTGGAGACCTCGTGTTCTTCTTCACGAAATTCTAGTTGAAAATGGAATGTAAAGAGAAGCAGAAAAACGGATGAGAGATGCTCTTGTAATCGATCCAGGTAACGCGGAATATCAGAGACGATTGGCTGAGGTTGTTGGAAACAAAGCAGAATCTGCAGACTTGTTAAAAAATACAATGGGCCAGAGTGATGATCAATGGGTAGTTTACAAGTCGCTTGCAGATAATTTCAAGGGGCGAGGATTTACTGACAGTGCAATAGATGCTCTTCAGGAATTTCTCAATACTCATCCTGGAGATAAAAGGGCAGTTGCTGAAATAAATGCCTTGAAAAAGTAAAGACCTTCTGGTCCAATTTGCAAAAAATCTGAAAGACAGGAGCAATAGTGCTATTGTTTTTTAAAAAATATGGGTAATTCTACTTTGTTTGAATGGAAAGAGTCTTATATCCGCTCATCCTGAGTCCTGTTCTGAGCCATCGAAGGATCAAAGATCGAAGGGCTTTCTTTGAGTGGCTTCCGGTACACTTACAATAAGATTTTAGAATTATTATACATTCTAACAAAGTAGAAGTAAGTCGACCGGAATATTGACATCCATTAGAAATTTGCAGGGATTGCGCGTAATAGTAAATTAGCATCAAGGAAAAAAATGAGAACGATATCACTAGTAGTACCACTACATAATGAACAGGATAGTCTTTCTTTACTTGTTAAGGCAATCGATGACGTATTTACAACCAGTGAAGATGAGTATGAAATCATATTTGTGGACGACGGGAGTACTGATCAGTCTTTTGAAATTTTAAAAAAAATAAAACAGGAATATGGAGATCGATTCACTGTTATGCGTTTTACGCGCAATTACGGGAAGTCTGCTGCCCTAAGTGTAGCGTATCAAAGAAGCACAGGGCGAGATAATAATCACCATGGATGCAGATTTCCAGGACGACCCTTCAGCGATACCGGCTATGCTTAAAAAGATCGATGAAGGGTGGGATCTTGTTAGTGGATGGAAAAAAATTCGATACGATCCAATCACCTTTACCTTACCTTCAAAATTATGGAATATTGTTACATCTTCATTGTCTGGTGTGAAGCTTCACGATTTCAATTGCGGTTTCAAAGCCTATCGAGCTGAAGCTGCCAAAACACTTGAGATTTATGGTGATCGACATCGTTATCTTCCTGCTCTTGCACATTGGGATGGATTTCAGAGTTACAGAAATTCCCGTACCGCACCATGCACGTAAATATGGCAAATCAAAATATGGCTTTAGTAAATTTTTCAACGGCTTTTTTGATATGCTGACATTGCTTTTTTTGAAAAGATATTTACGAAGTCCACTGCATTTTTTTGGAATGATTGGTTTTCTTTTAATATTGATGGGCAGTTCGATTCTTGGTTATTTTGGTATTGAATGGATAATAACGGGTACGATGCATATCAGACCTCTTACTTTATTATCGGTAGGCTCTTTGATAGTAGGAATACAATTTCTTTCATTTGGCTTTTTAGCGGAGATGTTAGCACATGAATTCAGGAATGATGAATACAAAGTGAGAAATCGATTATGAATATTATTTTCAGAACAAATTTAATTAAGGCTAATCTGTTATTAGGTTAGCCTTTTTTATTTTAATATGTTTTGCACGATCAAGACCTTCTTATGTGAATACTTCTTTCATCTACTTTTATAATGGGAAAACTTTTCTAAAATTGGAAAATTGGCAAAAGAACTGAAGTATCATTTTAAATGAAAAGTGGAACTTTTAGGGATGGTATTTAATTTGCTAAAAAGAAAATCACTTTTTTGAAATTATCAGATTAGTACACCACTTAGATCTATTAAAGATAATAAGTAGCTATCAGGTTCAATCAATTAAAAACAAGTAAATCAAATTTCTCTAGTTAGCTATTAAAATCAAATTTTTCCACAACACATTATAAAGGAGAAGGTATGAATTTACCAGTTGGGTTGCGCATGATGTACGGTGATTCCTATCCAGTAGGAATTGGGAAACATAGTTTCAAAGGTACATATGAAATAATCGTAAAAAATTTGGGATATGAAAAAGAGGTTTCAGTGTGGGTGGAAAAATGTGGTATATGGGAAGAGAGAGCTGCGGAATTTTCTGAATCGATGCCGGAAAATGTAGAAAAATGGATAGCACCCGTGAACCAGGGAGATCATGAATTTGCAATAAAATACAGAGTAAATGGTTTGACATATTGGGATAATAATAACGGAATGAACTATATGATACCAGAAGTACATAATAAAGCAGCTGTTGTAACAGGAAGAGAATTCCCTATTTTGCAGGGGTCATCATCACTGGTTAAGAATAAATTGAAGATTCATATCGCAGTTCAAAATCTTGCATATCAAAAAGAGATAGGGATTGTCTATTCAACGGATAACTGGGAAAGCTGTCAAAAAGCAATAGCTCATTATTCCTGGTCAATGATATCAGAAACAGAAGTCTGGTTGATAAATGTAAATTTGGGTGGAGTTACGAATGTAGATTACGCGTTATTTTATCAAGTAAATGGATGTGAGTATTGGGATAATAATTTTACTCGAAATTACTTTATTAAGCCTCAAGGGGTTATTACTAAAGCACCCGAAAACAATGAAATTAGAGCTGAAGTATGGGAATTGGCAGAGCCCGCTAAAGTTATTCCTCAAAAGATAAAATCAGTGGAACGGGAGATCGAAATTAAACCGAAAATACAGGAATCTGAATTACTTCCAGCAAGTTAATAACGTATATAGAGACTGCAAAAAGCAGTCTCTTCTGCATTTGTAACTACCCTTCAGAGCTACGGTTAAAACTTACCACGCTAAAAATTTCTGATTATGAATGACAGATTCTTTAAAGGATTATATCATATTCTAAAATGGCTAATAATCCTTTAGTTAAGAATCTTTGGCAAAAAAAATCTTCTTAACAGAATTCAAGCAATAAAAGTAAGTGGTTGAAAATTCAAGTGATAGTAATTGAAAAAAACCAAATTGTATTGCGGTTGGATTGACTAAAGTAATTACAGGATTTAATTTAGTTTAAAGGGGTTTCAATTTATGTAGTAGGAGGTAGTGAGCCGAAAAGGGCTCTAAAACATATTCGCATTCACAATTTCTCTGGAGGAAGTCGTTTTGAAGAATCTCAAAAATGCCCTCAATAAACCTGGGATCGAATCACAACCCTGGGCTCTGTGGATTTGGAATTTTAAAATTACGAAAGATGAGATGGTAAATCAATTCCAGTCCTTAATAGAAAATGGATTTGGGGGTGTTTCCATAAGACCCGGCAGGGATATGTCACCGGCTTATTTATCAGAGGAATTTTTTGAGTTATTTGAAACTATTCTACAGATCGCAAAGAACAGAGATATCAGAATTCGGATCGCAGACGACTTTTCATACTCATGGAATCACGTTTTCAATTTATCCGTAAGTCAAATTAAAAAATACCGTGCACAACAACTGATTCTCGAAAAGATGATTACTCTCTCCGAAAACGGAGATACAACGATCCAAATTGCTAATCCGGAATCTTCGATTGTAATTGCGGCAAAAATGAGTGATCATCAGATAGCGCTCACTGATGCAAAAGTATTGTCGATCAAGTCAGAAAAAGATGCAATTACCTGGAAATCACAGCCGGGGGATTGGAAAATCTTTGTTTTTAAAAAAGAGTATGTAAAGGCTCATTCTGAAGGTTACTTGCCTAATATATTTAATTGTGAATGTGCTCAAAAATATATAAGTACAGTACTTGAGCTGTTTAAGACTCACCTGTCACAATATAGTCCGGATACTCTCTGTGGTTTTATAAATGAGATGCCGGCTTACAGACCTGGTGATAATGCAATTCCCTGGGATGATGAGCTGCCAATTAAATATAAAGCCAGGTATAAAAAAGATATTATCAAATTTTTACCAGTATTTTTTGCGGAAAACTTGGTTCAATCCCGTAATATTCGTCAACATTGGTATTCCTTTCTTTTGGAGTCAATGAAAGAGCATTTTGTTGAACCTTTGGAGTCATGGGGGGGAAAAATCAATTATCTCAATGGGTGCTTTACGCCGATAGAAATCTCACCAAAACAAAAAATGAATTAATCGGTAGTTTTCTTAATATTCCTGAATGTAGAGCAGAAGGTTTACAGAATCTGGATGGCGTTCAGGAGAACCGTACACTGCTGAAGATGTTTTCTGATAGCAGATCTTTAGATCGTAAACATGAGATAATCACAGTTTTGGGGCGCAACCGATCTGGTTATGCCGCTACCGTGCAAAGCCTTAAAAATGAATTTGACTGTAGTACAATATGCTGTCAATCGACAATTCTTATTGACGGTTTTTTCTTTAATATAGATCAGAGAAATGGTTTCAAGGATGCAATGAGCCCTGCATGGTATTCACCGGAATGGGAACAGATGAAAAAGTTATGCTCAAATATTTCCCGATCTAATGAACTTTGCAAAAATGTCAAATGGGCGCCGTCAGTTGCTATTCTATCTCCGGAATCGGAAATTCTATCGGAATACTTTCCTTCTAATAATGAAAGTACGAAAAAAATATTTTCATTATTTCAAAAAATCATTACCGTATTAGACAATCAGGCGATCATGTATGATATTATCACAGAAGAATTTCTTACATCGTGCACTATTCATGATAAGGGAGAGTTCAGCGGAAACGCTTCATCCCGGTGCAGTGGTTATTATACACTCATTATCCCTTATGCAAAAAGTATTTCAAAAGGAGTACTTTCGTTTGTCGAAAAAGCTATTCAAAAAAATATAAAAGTAATATTCATCGATGACATCCCGAAGAGTATTGACGATGAGATTACCGGTCCATCGATTGTCTCCAGGCTTAACAAATTACTCGATTCTAAAAAAAATCATGTAACAGTAATCAAAAATGACTTGATTGAAAATGGATTGCGTTCCTTGCAGAATATAGCTTCTATTATTTCTTCTGGAGAGGGAAATGGTGTAATTGTTAAGTGCGGTTCGGGTGATAATTATGATTTGTATATCGTTCACAATTCTTCTGAAATAAAAGATAAACAGATACAATTATCTGTTCCTGAACATAAGTATTTTGGTGTTGTTGATTGCGAAAGCGGAGAACTATTCGAGATAAATGATGTACAGGCAGAGTCAGATAAAAGCATCATAACAATTGATATCGCATCGAAGAACACTTTTTACATAATTGGATCGAATACGAAAGTATCAGCTCAAAGTTATTCGAAGCATTCACAAACAGCTCTTAATCACTTTTGCATGCCGCACCGAAACTATCGAGTCGTATTGAAGGATCAGTGGGCTTTTGAAACAAATTCACTGAATGCTTTACCTCTGGGGAATTGGAATGTCAGGATTGGCTTTAGTCGTGAGTCGGGAGGAATATCTCATTTTTATGAATCAAATTTTCAGACAAAAATACTGCCTTCAAAATGTTATTTTGTTTTAAATGATCTTACATTCGCACAATCATATCAGCAGGGAATCGAACATGGAATTGAACTCTATGTCAATGGGCTAAAGGCAGACCTGATTCCAAACAGCGAACAAATGGTTAAAGAAATTACCGCGAATAATTCCTCAGTATCAGAAATTTTATCTGAAAATAGTTTCGAAAGGCTTATAAAAAACCAGCGGTTTGGGTACTCAATTTCAAGTTTACTCTTACAAGGAAATAATCGGATATCGATACGGACTACAGGCAGAGCAATGGCTCCGCAATCAATGTACTATCCTCCTCTACTTTTGGGAGACTTTACAATAACAAAAGGTCAAAACGGGTGGGTAATAGATAAACCAGAAAATATCATAGGGTATGGCTCTTGGGCAAAATATGGATACCCATATTTGAGCGGTAAAGGTATTTACCGTCAATCATTTGAAATTCCAAGTGATTTTGATAAGATCGTACTTCGTTTTTCGCAGATATCCGGTTCTATCGAAATCAAGCTGAATGAGAAGAATCTCGGGGTTTTTAATTGGCAACCGATTGAAATGGATATTACCTCAATATGCGAAAAAAATAAAAGAAATGATCTGGTCATTGGTGTTCTCAATACAGTTGATAATATAGTTCGTATGAATGGACGTCCCTCGGGTCTTATAGGTGAAGTGTATCTGGATGTTTATTGATTTTAAGTAGTATCTATTTTGGATAAGATCATCTTTTGACAAGAAGTCGTGAGCAAAGAGTGAGCGAGAAAGATGTTTTAATGGACCAAATAGTCTGTTGTACAGTAGGTGCTTTGATGTAATTACCTGATTTGTCAAATAGCTGTGCAGTTTGTCTTTTTTAAATTCGAACAGGTAGTGGTGTGGTAGCGGCTGCGATCAAATTGCCCCAGGAATACAAAAATGAAAAATCAATGAAGGGGTGACCATCCTTTAGCATTAGGTACTCATACATAGATTAAAAGGAGATGTCACTGGGGTACAAAAAGTTTTTTTGAGTATTATCAGGCAGTAACAATAATTTGCGCAGATATTCAACCTCTTATATTGAAACTACACTAAAAAATAATCAGATTACCAGTGATCATTAAATTAATTTTATTATGTTCAATTAATTTTAAAATTTTCTTAGGATAGTACATGAACAATCGAGAGCAATACTTTGGTGAATTTGGAGGAAAGTTTATACCAGAGATTTTTTATGAGACATTTGAGAATCTGATACAGGGGTATAAGAAAGTACAAAATGACCAGAATTTCTGGAATGAATATGTCAAATTATTGTCGACATATTCCTGCCGGCCGACGCCATTAACTTTTGCAGAAAATTTGACCAGGCATTTTGGAGGGGCAAAGATTCTCATAAAGCGTGAGGATCTTAATCATACTGGTGCACATAAGCTGAATAATGTAATAGGACAGGGACTTCTTACTAAAATAATGGGAAAGAAGCGGGTTATCGCTGAGACCGGAGCCGGTCAGCACGGAGTAGCAACAGCGACGATGGCAGCGAAATTTGGTTTTGAGTGTACAGTTTACATGGGAGCAAAAGATGTTGAACGTCAATACCCGAATGTCTTCTGGATGCAGAAGTTAGGTGCTAAAGTTGTTCCTGTACATTCAGGATCAAGAACTTTGAAAGATGCCATGGACGAGGCAATGAGGGATTGGTCGGAAAACTTTACTGATACACATTATGTTATTGGAACTGCATGTGGAGCTTATCCCTACCCGGAAATGGTAACCTGGTTTCAATCAATTATTGGTAAAGAGCTCAAAGAGCAGATGCTTACACAGTATAAAACTCTTCCGCGGGCAATATATGCCTGTCTGGGTGGAGGCTCCAATGCTATGGGAGTCATGCATGACTTTTTGGATGAAAAAAAAGTGGATCTGATAGCAGTTGAGGCTGGTGGTAAGGGTCTTGATACCAATATGCATGCATCAAGAATAGCTTCCGGCAAGGGTATTCCAGGAATCGTTCAGGGATATAAATCTTTTCTTTTGCAAAATAACGATGGACAGATGTCAGATACCCATTCAATCAGTGCCGGCCTTGATTATGTTGGTGTTTCACCGATAATAGCTCATTACTGGCAGCAGAAGCGTATTCGGGTTGAAGCTGCTACCGATAGTGAAGTAATTGAAGCTGTAAAGCTCACCATAAAAAAAGAGGGCATTATCCCTGCACTCGAATCTGCTCATGCTTTTGCTCAAGCTTTGAAAGAAGCTTCATCGTATAGTAAAGATGAATATATCGTAATCAATCAAAGCGGCAGAGGGGATAAGGATATATTTACAATTGCAGATGCGTTTGGTGATGATGAATGGAAAAGTTTTTTGAAAAGAAAGGTTGCGGCATTCTAAAATGAATACAATTTCGTTATTACAGAAAAACATTATAAAAAAAAGGGAATCTAAAGGTATTCTCCTGATGTCGCATGCAGTTCTTGGATATCCTTCATTTACATTCAATTATGAACTGATCGATACGCTTGTTAAATCAAATGTCGATATAATTGAGCTCCAGTTTCCTTTTTCAGATCCGCTGGCAGATGGTCCTGTATTAGCATCGGCAAACCAGTCTTCATTGGAGAACGGTACAACTATAAGTAAATGTTTCGAAGAAGCACATAAGATCACCAGTAAATATAAGAATACTGCATTTGTAATTATGACCTATTATAATATCATCTACCGGTACGGCAAGGAAGCTTTTCTAAAGAAAGCAGCTGCTAGTGGGATTCAGGGAATAATTATCCCGGATCTGCCGCCTGATGAAGCTGAAGCATTGGAGTACTGCTCTTATGCGGAAAAGTATGATGTTTCACCAATATTTTTATGTACACCTTTTACTTCCAAAAGTAGACTCGATTATATCGCTACTAAAACAAGAGGCTTGATTTATTGTGTCGCGAGGCATGGGACAACAGGGCGTCATACTAAATTCGGTGCTGAATTTGAAAACTACATCAATAATGTACGATCTGCGTTTTCTTTGCCTATTGGTGTCGGTTTTGGAGTACAATCAGCTGATGATGTGGAATACCTGAAAAAAACAGGAATCGATGTGGCTATAATCTGTTCTCATGTAATTAAAATGTCTATGGAAAAGGGACTTGATGCTGTAGGAGAGTACTTTACTGAGATTAACAGTAGAACCAGTTTATAAAATTTAGCTAAAAAAATAACGGCCCAGCATAAATGCAGGGCCGATTAATATTCTAAACCTCCAGGTATAAAATTAATCCTTTGAAGCTTTTATATACTTACACTTTCGATTAGGGGTACCCCCTTTCGTTTGGAAATTGTATTATACCTAAACATTCACAGCTTCCAAAACCGTGACGCTTTCTAATTGAATAGAAACAATGTGGTAGTTAAGAATACCTCCATTATAGGTTTTTATTTTGGCAGCTAATTAATTACTGCCCTATAAAATTAAATATATCAAAAAATAAATTTAATTCAAGGTTTTTTTTAGAAAATATTGACATGAGGTAAACCGGAAATCTGTAATTCCTTATTATACCGAAAATTAAGCGTCTGATAAAAATTGAAAAAAAGACCTGCTCTGGAGATAGATGTATATTGCTCTTACGGTTCATTTTTTGATTTCTTTTTAGGTGAGTTTAACATTTTATTTGGAGTATGAGATGGCTTATAGTTCAGTATACTATGGTTGCTCAGAAATCTCTTCAGAGGCAATTAAATTAAAAGCAGGACCAATAGAACTTTATTTTCAGGATGGCTACATAAGGAATATTTGCTATAATGATATAGAAATTGTTAAGAGAGTCTATTTTGCTCTTAGAGATCAATTTTGGAATACAATTGCTGGATCAATAAATATTCTTGATATAAAGACTACTGTCGATTCTTTTGAAATCTCCTTTGAATGTGTGCATAATCATGGAGATATTCGGTTTAGCTGGTCCGCACAGATAACAGGAAAACCAGTGGGGATTATTTCGTATACAGCTAAAGGCATTTCGGGATCTGTTTTTTTTAAAAACAGAATAGGTTTCTGTGTATTACATCCCATCGATTTATGCTCCGGAAAGAAGTGCCGTATAACCCGGCCGGATGGAACAATCTATGAGAGTAATTTTCCAGTGTTTATTGAACCCTGGCCACTTTTTAAAGATATTCATGGCTTAAAGTATAGTATCGATAATGAGACTGCTGTAGAGATTGCTTTTGAGGGTGATATTTTTGAAATGGAAGATCAGCGAAACTGGACTGATAATTCATTCAAAACATATAGTACACCTGCTTCAGATCCGATTCCGGTTAAAATGGTAAACGGAGATGGAATAGAACAAAAAATCGAAATTCATTTACTATCAAGTGAACCGTTTAAGTATACATATACCAATCAGGCAAATGTAATCTGTTTACCTGAAATTTCATCTCTTTTCGGAATCGTACCAGAAATAGGTACAATAGTTGATGAACCGCTTATGCCCCTTGTAATTGATAAAACAGAATTGGTGCCTCTATCTCATTTGCGATTTGATGTGTTTACAAAAAGTGATTCATTTGTAAGTGATATGGAAAATGTCGCCAGTATCTCCAGGCAGCTGCGAATTCCAGCAGAGCTCGCAATACATTTTGGGACGAATATTGAAGACGAATTATTGCTGATTGGGCAAGCGCTCTTTGCTTCTCAGATACCTGTTTATCGATTTTTGATATTTAAGGAGGACGAGCCGGTTGTCTCTTTAGAAACGATCTTACATGTAATACCAGTTCTTAAGAAATATTCCTCATCTTCGTATATCGCTTCCGGTACTGATGGATACTTTGTTAATTTGAACCGAAATCATCCTTCATCGGACATTATTGATCAGATTTGTTATAGTTCCAATCCACAGGTACATACGTTTGATAATGTTTCAATAATGGAAAATTTACCTGGAATAGCGGAAACTCTGCGTTCAGGGCATTTGTTATTTGGAAAAGCACAACCAATTATCAGTCCTCTTACGCTTTGCCCAGGGAAAAACCGGAAAAATCCCATGAAGTCAGGAGGGACTGACATAAGGCAAAAAGGCCTTTTCTGCAGTGCCTGGACTACCGGGAGTATTTTACAATGTATAGAAGGCGGGGCTGCTTCGGTAACACTTTTTTCATTGAATGGTGAAGGTGGATTGATGGCCGAAAACGGATCTGAAGTGTATCCTGTTTATCATATTGTAACAACCTTATCTGAAATGACAGGTGGGACTGGCGGAAGTTGTATACATAAGAGAGGCTCAGGGGTAACCGGTATTATAATGATCAAGGGCATGCGAATGCTTGTTGCGGCGGCTAATTTAACAAATACATCAAAAGATTTACGAATTGATAATCTTCCGTCATTAATTACCTGTAAATATCTGGATGAGACGACATATCTGGAAGCTACGCAATTTCCTGAAAAATGGAAATGTACATGTGGAACCGTAATAAGTGTCGATAATGCCTCACATGTTTTCCGTTTACTTCCCTATTCTGTGTTGACTGTCGAGGCTTCGATAATAGATTGATTATAAATACGATTATCCTTCAAACTCTTCAGATTCGGTTTCGTTATGACAGTCAGAATCACCATTGTCGATTAAAAATATCTCAAATTCCAGGTAGTCCAGAATTTGATCTGCAGGGTTGTTTTTTAGTTCATTGGTACACATTCTGCGTGCTTCATCAAATTGCTTAGTACGACGAAGAGTATCAATGATAGCGATATTTTCTTCAGAACGTGAATTAGCAAAACTCTGGTTTGATTGTGTTGCTTTGTTGAAAAGATCCAAAGCTTTTTTTCTGCATTCGATCGAGCTGTTTTCAAATTTGTTATCATCACAAACCCAGGCACCGCACAATTGTGCCCAAGCGGCATCTGCAAAACTTTGTTCCATTTCCATAATAAAACTGTAGCAGCGAAATGAAATTGCAGTATTTGGGAAATCAGTATTCATAAGAATCTGTTTGTAGTCAGGACTCTTTATCAAAGAGGAGTATTCGGGTTTTCCTACAGCTATATCAGGAGCACAATAGTCACATGATATGCAGTGTTGAACCCACATGTAAATTATTGATCTTTGTATTTGTGAAGGTCTGCCGTCAAGGTCTCGTGAGCCGCTGATTTTTAATGTAAGATCAATGAGAGGATACTGGCGGCTAGTTCCACAAATAAAGCATTTTTTTTCCGATAAATAAAGTGTGGTCATCAGGTTACCTATTCAGGGTTTCGTTCTTTACGTAAACTAATTTTGTAATCAATAAAGCTCCATACCATATCTGGAACAAGTACGAATACTACAGGTACTACATCAAAGCGTTTTCTTGATATGCTTGAGGCCGTACACCAGATGAGGGAACTTGCTACTAGAGACACCATTATCGCGCCTTTTGCTTTCTGATTTGTTTGAAATTGATAACAGCCTGGAAGAAAAAGGCTGGTGAATAAATCTCCATTATGGGTTATGCGGTGAACATCTTGCTGTGTTTCAAATTTAAGATCGCCTTTTTGCAGTCTCCGGTGTTCCCGACATTCCAACTCAATATCGTAGCTTGTCATACCAGATCGTCTTTTATTCATCCATTTATCCTCTGTCATTTCTAACCCAACCCATGGCTTGTCCAGATATTCATGAATACTGACACCATCCATGAGTAGTTGATTAACTTTAGATATTGGTATGTTGTTATCATTTATCAGTTTCCATTCAGTTTGTGACAAGCCAAGCCGTTCCCATGGCTTATCTTCAAATTGCCCATATATCAGTCCGACAAAGCAGATATAGATAAAAATCAATGGTTTACAACCCATATTACCTCCGGATACAGTTATACTGAGTAGAGCGTTTTAAGATAAAACGACAATTAATGCTCAAACGGCTATATTGAATACAGAAATGAATAAGTGCATGAGATTGAATACAATCTGCATGATAACAGCTTATAAAATATATGTTCTGACCACGACGAAAGTAATTTCAATTTACTTCAAGTAAAAGATTTCTTGTAAAACTCAGGCTGAGCCGTGTATAATAGAAAGAGAGTACTCTAAAAAGGATTAAATTTATGTAGTGAAATACACGAATTAATTAACAGAGTATTTCCTTTGAAAGAAGCGTACAAATGAAAACAAAATCACCACTTTTAAACAACGATCTGGACGTTGATATTGTAGAATGGATAAATGGTGAACGGGTCCCGATCGAAGAGTACGAACGACGCCTTAATAATCATATTCAGTATAATGCAAGCCTATATCTTTTGTCAGCAAATCCGGATTTAAACTGGATCTTCGGGTTTGATCATTCTTAAATTTAAAGGAGCTATTTGCAAGACAAATGATTTAAAAATCGTTTGTATTAACAATTGAGATAAAGACATTCAATAAGAACCTTATTTTTATTCATTAAATATAACTTTTGTTAAGTTTTTGTATTTCTTCAAAAGTCATCCTCCTTAATACATTTTCCATACAATAATGCTGATTTATTCTTTACTTATTTGCATTAATAATTCTCAAATATTTCCGTACTTATAATGAGTAAAAAAAGAGGTGTTATGGAAAAGATTAAGGAAAAAATAATCAGTTTTATTAAAGAAATCAAATCAAAATCTGATGTATCCACAGGTCCGGAAGATATTGAGATTACATCTGAAAGTATAGAAGAACAGAAGAAATTTAAGTATTCTCGTAATGTAGATTATCCCAGAAATAAAAATGATTGTTTTAAATAAAGATTCCAAAAAAGAAAACTGTTAATCAAAGACAATAAAAATTTACTTAAATGTAAGTAGGAACTGTTGTGAATATTAGAGTAAGTAAAGATATCTTGCGTGTTGGTGTTATATCTGATACTCATGGTCAGGTACGCAAACAGTTGTTTAATGTGTTTTCCGGGGTAGAATATATTCTGCATGCAGGTGATATCGGAAGTGTTGAAATAATCAAAACTCTGGAAAAGATTGCTCCGGTTTGTGCGATAACAGGGAATAATGACAGCAGAAATGCGTTTACAAATTTATCGGATACTGCGGTATTTGAAACAGAGCGAAGTCGTATAATGTTAATTCACGATTGTAACCAAATCAATCGGAGCTCATTTTCTATAGGTATTAATGCCGTAATATGCGGTCATACTCATAGTCCTATGATTGAGTATCGCGAAAATGTCCTTTTCTTAAACCCGGGAAGTGCCGGACCCAGGAGGTTTGATCTGCCTGTTAGTGTAGCAATTTTAGAAATTTTTGGAAACACTTTGAAGCCTGTTTTGAAACAAATTACCATATAGCAAAAGCTCCAAATTTTTGAATTGCTTTTCTTTACACGCTTAATAGAACTTTCCTATCCAAGTGGAAAAACCATTCGTTATTTCGGAAGAACAGATACGAGCAATGAGCGTTGTAAAGAAGACCATAGAAGGTTTAAATGGGTCATTACATATTGAAAGCACTCCCGGTTCTGGAACAACTTTTATTATAAAACTACCAAATGCAGGCTGATGAATTCTTATCAGCACAATACCCGGAGGGCAGGGTTTAAGTTGATCTGCTTTTTTCCAACCACATTAAAAGCAATAAAACTATTTTATTCTTCTAAACAGAAAAAATTAAAATAGGAGATTATAGTGGACAATGCAGAGCTTTTGAAGAAGGCAAATGAATATATTTCACTTGAGCAGAACTCTTTCTTTCGCGATCAAGTAGCACAACTTATTAAAGATCAAAATTTTACAGAGTTGAATGATCGGTTTTATACTGACCTGGAATTTGGTACTGGCGGACTGCGCGGGGTCATTGGAGGTGGTTATAACCGTATGAATTCATATACGGTTAAAAGAGCTACACAGGGACTTGCAAATTACATTAAAAAAGCGACTTCAAATGGTTCTGCGGTAATTGCTTATGATTCCAGAAATTTTTCTGATATTTTCGCACTTGAGGCAGCTAAAGTGTTGTGTGCAAATGGAATTAAAACATTCCTTTTCACCAGGCTGCGTCCCACACCTGAACTCTCCTTTGCAGTTCGTAAATTGGGGGCTACTGCTGGTATTGTGGTTACAGCCAGTCACAATCCACCAGAGTATAATGGATATAAAGTTTATTGGAATGATGGAGCACAAGTAGTTCCACCTCATGATAAAGGTATTATTCAGGAAGTACGAGCAGTAACAGGCAATGTTCCGGAGATATCCAAAGATAAGGCAATTGCTGCTGGTTTACTTGAAATGATCGATGAACAAATTGATACTCCCTTTATTGAGATGGTTAAAAATTGTTCTTTAAGGCCTGAACTTGTAAGGTCAAGGGGTGAGGGCTTCAAAGTAGTATATACACCTTTGAATGGTACAGGCGCAATGCCAGTGTCAAGGGCTCTTGCCGAAATGGGAATCGAGGTAATTTTTGTTCCTGAGCAGAAAAATCCTGACGGAAATTTTCCGACTGTTAAGTATCCCAATCCGGAGGAAGCAGAGACCATGAAAATGGCTTTGGAACTTGGTGGGCGGGAGGAAGCGAGTCTTGTTATGGGTACTGATCCGGATGCGGATCGGCTTGGGATAGCTGCACCTGACAATGGAGTATTTAAATTAATCACCGGAAATCAGCTGGGGGCATTACTTGCTGATTATATTCTAAGCTCACGAAAACAAATGGGGAAAATGCCCCGCAAGCCTGCTTTCGTAAAGACAATAGTGACAACCGAATTACAAAGATTGATAGCTGAGGAGTATGGAGCACTATGCTTTGATACTTTGACAGGCTTTAAATATATTGGTGAAAAAATCAGGGAGTTTGAGAATACGCCCGATGGTCCAAACTATATTGTTGGCGGGGAGGAGAGTTACGGCTACCTGGTTAATACAAGCGTTCGTGACAAGGATGCTGTCAGTGCCGCAACCATGACTGCTGAGATGGCACTGTATCATGCAAACGAAGGGCGCACTCTTTTCGATCAACTTCGTATTCTCTGGAAAAAGTTTGGTTACTTTGAAGAGGCCTTGATTTCAAAGACTTTTAAAGGCGAATCGGGACTTAAGAAGATGGCCGAGCTTATGGAAAATCTTCGCAAAAATCCTCCGGAGGTTTTTGCCGGTCAACCCTTGCAGATGATAAAAGATTTTAAAAACGGATCAACCTATTATGTAAACGAAAAGACCAGCGAAAAGGATATCAATTTACCGTCTTCAAATGTATTGCAATTTATCCTTTCAGATGGCAGCATAGTAACTGCTCGGCCATCCGGTACAGAACCTAAAATTAAATTTTATGCTTCCTGCAGAGGACGTGTTGGCGACTCCCTTGATAAATCTATGGTAGAAGTTAAAGCTAAAATTTCAGCGATAAGCCAGGCATTAAATCAAATCGACTAAATATCTATCGGATTCAGAATGAACTCTGAATCCGATTATCTCGAATTTGTTTTTTATACTACTTTTCACTTCTAATCTGTATACTATAGTATTGGTAACTGGTAGTATTTAAAAAAGGATTGGAACATAATGGGTCTTTCTAATTACACTAAACACTGTTTTGCTTTACTTTTGGTTTTTTGTTTATTCAGTGCAGTTTCGGGTAAGGCAATCGAACTGAAACCGAAAATCCCACTGAGACCGGTTACTATAAAAAATATCGCGTTTTCTTCTACGGGCAAGTTCTTAGCAATTCCTAATAGTATAACTACTGGAAGTGTAGGGGTTTTCACTGTATCTCCTGAAGGAAAAATAGTTACAGTCCCCTCTCGTTTTTCAGAAAAAGATTTTTATCGTTCCAGAGGTGTGTTTTACTTCGCAAGGGCAAAGGATACTCTCACTGACTTAGCATTTATACCGTTACAGCAATATTCCGCAGGCTATACTGTTGAGTTTACAAAACAGGGAGATACTCTGGCGATCTGCGGCAGTGATAAAATCTTAATTTATTCTTCAGATAAGTGGAGTTTACTAAGTACACTTGATTTAAAATCTGTTTCCCGTGTCGTGTTTTCATCAGATAACCAGAAAATGGCAGCTGTAGCAGATGGAAAGATTTACGTTTTTAAAACGTCAGATTATTCAGATATTTACAATATAGATCCAGAAGCAGGCTGCAGATTCGCTGATATCTGTTTTTCCAGCGACAGCAAAACCCTGGCTGCATTCGAGTATAAAAATGTGGTTCTTGATCATTCGTCAAGAATAAGAATTTTTCAATCTGATAATGGTAATGAGGATCGCCAATTGCCGTGGTTCTCTGAAAAAATCAGCTCAGTTCCAGGTAACCATTTTCCGCTTGTGTCATATCTACCGCACGATACCGCGATCGCTGTTTCACTGGAAAAATCTATTATGGGTAAAGTTGTCGTAATTAAATCCAGCGACGGTGCAGTAATCAAGGAGTTTAAAGGAAACTGTCACGCTGTTTCCAACAAAAAATTTATGTTTGCAGCAGGTGGAGCCGTTTACGACATGTCCTGGAACAAAATTGGAAATATCAGCAAATCAGCACTGTGTATGGCATTCGATCAAATGTCATCCCAACTGATAATAGTAACTTCGGATAGTGTTCAGCGCTTCAATATTGAACAGTAATCAAGTATAGAAAAAGTAGTGCGGGTTTTTAGAAATTAAAAATTACCAATGGTACTACGGTCATGGCAGTATAGGCTCCTGACACATATTTTACATGTGATTGTACTTTGTCATCAGTTGATGCTGCAATGGACATCCAGAGCCCGGTACCAATCACTGTAAACCCGACAATGCGGTGAATCATTCGAAGCTTTCCGTAATTGGAAACATTACCAAACGCGATATATGGCCCAAGACCTGCATTTAGCGCTAGGTAATGAGAGGTTTGCTATTCCTGAAGCTTTACTTACGCCGTTTCCATCTCTGATCATCTTTATGGAACTATAAATCCCAGTAGCTTCTGTCACAGGAATGGTTGAAATATGAAGCAATACCTTTGAATCGATTGCAAATGCTTTTGTGCAAGTTGATGCTATTATTAGACAGACAAGAATAAATGGATATTTCATGGTGAACCTTTGATATATAAGTAGAAGATAAATTAAGGGGAGTGAATGGCGATTAGTCATAAACCAAAGCCATTGATTTAAGCTTCATATGCGGCGCTTCGCAAAAAAAAAGGAGCTTAAATCAATGGTTAACTAGTCAAGAATGAGTTACCGTAAATTTTATGAATTTTTAGTTTTGAGAAGCACTTAATGAAGCTTGTGCTTTCTGGCCTCGAACCATACCATCCTGTGTCAGAGAAATCCCCATGATTGGTGTTTCCTGAGATCCTTCCTTTAAAATCTGTTCACCATAATATTCCGTCAATTTGTATTCGCGAAGAAGGAATTTTTTTGCTACAACTTTATTACCTTCGACATCTAAGAATAGATCACCAGTTTCACCAGACAAAAGGCGGACCTTTCTTCCAAAGTCGTAAAGGTAATCAACACTATCAAGTACGATTCTTTTTTCTTCCTTGCCGTTATTGATCATCATTGTTGGAAGGCAATCAACTTTTCCTTTAGCTCCGTATCCGTTACCTTCAACATAACCGCTGGAGAGAAGCTGCAGATTAACACTTGCATCGACGGTAACATCTCCTTCACCGGGGATATTCCTTGTTAATTTAACATCATGATTTCCAAGATAAACAACCCAGAATCGGGCCTGGCCAGTTTTATTTGTATTGTTGAGATAGTACATTTTTTTCTCCAGAATATTTCTGGCAAATCCAGCGGAAACAGCAAGAGCAACAAGCAAGAGAGTAAAAAGAACTTTACGCGAATTCATAAAACCTCCTTGATATCAAAAAGTATAATCTTAGTGAATTCAACAGCTTGCAAGTTATATTGGCTTGAGGTTACCAGATCATCTGAAAAGCTGTTGTGGCTGGACTATCCTCAGGATTTTGTTGTACTTACAAAAAAAGACTGCTGAGTTCAAAAAATGCAATTACATAATAACATTATAATATAAGCATTTGTACTGGAAATTACTAAGTAATTACAAAAAGCTGGTCGTTGCTTTTTATCTGGTAATTTTTTTATGTCTAAGAGAGACTTCTTTCCATAAGCCACTGGCAGGATCTTTTATGAGCTTTATATGTGGTGTTTCTCCGCCATCGAATATTATAAGTTCTTTTTCAGAAATAACAGTTTTGCCATGCAGAGTCAGAGTGAGATTTTTTATCGTTCTGTATTGAAGCATTAGAAATTCTTTGATCTTTTCGAAATCTTCTCTCGATTCATTGAAAGTGAAGAATAATGAACCAATTCCAAAGGAATTTAGGATTTCATGAATTCTTACAGGCAGTAGCTTGATCTGTCTGCGTTTATCATATGTATTTCTGACGAATATAGAATTCCTGTCACTGAAAAGGCAGTAGTAAAACCGGGCCTCAGGAAAGAGATGTTTCAGCGGTGTAAAAAGATTTTTGATCAGGTCATCACAATCTACATTAATTTTATCGAGTTTACTTTCAAGGACAAGAATGTGACGTATTCCCATGTAGCGGTAATCGAAGAAACCATCAAGTTCCTTTATGTTTTCATAACCATATTTTCCACGGCCGGTCCGTTTTAATATGATTAGATTTGGGTATTTTTGAATTTTCAGAATATAATCATTTGTATGTTGAACAATAAAATCTTCCCGGTTTTTAGGATCAAATCTGCTGTCAAAAACACCCCCGGTTTTGCCGTTTTTACTGTGGTGTTTCAGGAAATATTTGGTTACCCGACGGGAAATACGTTCTGCTATTTCTCCCAGGATATTCCCTTCTGATTGGTTGTCATAGGGGTAAGGAGCATTCAGTAGATCTCCGCAGGTAAAAAGCGGATAGGTAGAATTATTGATACAGTAATTTACCAGTATCTTTTCAGATGTGCTCTTTCCTTCGTTTATTTCATCATTGAGGTTCTGGAGTTTATATGTTCCACGTACGCCATGATTCCGTTTTGTTGAATAGATAATCTCTGCAAATTCTGAATGGCTGCTTTGAGATTCCCATAATACAGGATGGTAATCACTGAAAGGATCATGGGATTTATTCTTTTTATGCTGAATTGGTTCCATATCAGAATCTTATCACAAAGCAAAAAAAATTCCAGAACATAAATATTGTGTAATACTTCTCGATTACAGTACAGGACATAGATCAAAACATACTAATTTTTCAGAGTGATAAGAAAGGAATTCGAACCCAGGGGTTTTGTCCCTGGGTAAAAATATGTAACCCCGTTGGGGTTTGAGGAAAATATCCCGTCCTTGCAGGGCTGTGATAATTTACTTGCAATAGGTTACTTCTGATAAGAAACAGGATCTGGATATTAATCCGGATCCCGAAATCGGTATATAGGAAGGAATCAAACACTGATTTCGATTTTTCGAGGTTTGATCTCTTCCTTTTTGGGAATAGTAATTTCCAGTACACCATCCTGAAATTTAGCACTGATTGCATCCCTGCTGAATTCATCCTTCAAAGAGAATGCTCTGTAAAAACTTCCGGATTCAAATTCTCTCAGAACATTTCCTTCTGGCTCTGTAAATGAAGTTTTTGCCTGAATAGAAAGAACGTTGTTTTCATCGATCTCTATTTTAGTGCTATCTTTACTAACGCCAGGAAGATCCATTATAATAAGAAAAGAATCATGGTTATCATAAATGTCAGCTGCTGGTGTAAAGAATTTCTCATGAGCTTGCGTTTGATAAGCTGTTGAAGTGTCGCTGTTATTATTACTGTTTTTATTGTTCATTTCGTTACTCATAGCTAAATTCCTTGAATAAGGTTGATTAATTTATCGTTATTAATTTTGGACGAGCATCTTCTGATTTAGGCAGTACAATTGTCAGAATGCCATCTTTTAGTGTTGCTGAAATCGCAGCATCATTAATCTTAACAGGAATCCTTATAGATTTATCAAATGTTCCTTCAGGTCTTTCTTTCTGTAGTGGTGTACAATCTCCTGTCATTTCCCGTACTCTCCTTTTACCGGAGAGAGTTATAATACCATTCTCATAATGAATGTTTATATCCTCTTTGGAAGTGCCCGGCAGTTCAGCTGTCAATGTAATATTTTCAGCTGATTCGTAGGCATTCATGAGAGGATAGTCGTGTCCCATTGATGGAAGAATATTACCATTAAGAAGAGCATTGAGTTGGTGTTGGACATTTGCTAATGGATTCAATGAACAGATCATAGAAACCTCCTGATTGTAAGTTGTTTTTTAATATTTACATTTCTGTTGTTAAATTTTTTCACCTCCGTATTTATGCAAGCAGCGTACCAATTGTTAAAATGCAGAAAATTGATAGCAGATGAATGAAAATAAGCCAGATAATGGAAAAAGTGTTTCATGAGGTGAAACAGATGTTTTGAAATAGAACAGATCGATTTAGCTAATTTTACAGGTCATATAAATGAATGGCGTTTTCAGTAAAGGAAAAGCGAACGGGACCTGGGATATATCATTTACAAAAAATGAATGGGGCACGGATGGTGAGTTTACTGGTACATTGCAGCAGGGACAGGGGATTACAAGATAATAATAGTAATTGTTTGTACATTGTATAATATCCTAAATATCAAGCTGCTCATTCTTCGATCTTACTCTGTATGAGCGGCTACCCATATATTAAATGAAAACCCAAAACGCCCAGAATCCAATTGTTCTGAGCTTCCAGTCGAAGGACGATTGTACTCGCATGAGCGATAATTTGTACTGAAGAGAAAAACCCAATCATCCACGGGTTCGTTCACCCTGTCCACCCTCAGCAAAGGTCTGCTTTGGAGGACGGGAGCTTCCAGTCGAAGGGTGAATGCAGTGTTGACTTTTCAATTCCTGCATTTTCTGCCAGTATTCAGGATAGTACTTTTTGACACAATCCGGACATAGAGTATGGGTGAAATCAATATTGGAGTGTTTGCTGAAATACATTTCAATGTGATCCCAATATCCATGGTCATCGCGGATTTTTTTACATCCAGCACAAATCGGAAGCAGGCTTCTGAGAGTTTCAACTTCGTTAAGGGCATGCTGGAGTTCATTAATCAGACGAATGCGGTCATTTTCAGCTGTTTTCCGTTCGGTTATATCCTGAGAGGTGATAATCGCTCCCTTTGAGAATGGAGCAATGGTGATCGACAGAAATTTTTTTCCATATCGTAACTCACTGAAATTCTTAATTTTATTAGTTGCCATAGCTTCCATTAATTGGGAGTACATATCGATCTCATGTTTAGATGCGTAATCTTTATACATTATGCTACCTATTTCAGGAATCCTATCGCCACTGATTCGTTTTGCGAAATTAGTTTTGATAATTCTCCCATTCATATCGACAATGACAGTAAAAATTGGATTATATTGGAAAAGAGCAAAATTAAAAGCTTCTTTTTCGGCAAGGTCTTGTAAATCGTGCCTACGTTGCTCTTCCAGTGTTTCCAATTCATAAATGCGGCTTTTAAGGTGGGCAATCTCGTCAAGGTATTTTGGCTCGAGTTGGTCATTGTTGTTGATCATAGTCTCTCCATTAGCCCGAGTGTTGTTGTAAACCTATTGTAACATTAGGCAGGTAACAATTCAAAATATTTCGAGAGATGATCATTTTATCTAATAAAGGTATTGAAAATCAATACACCTCCACCTATTTTCTTAACGATTAATGGTCAATTGGAAAACTAATTTGAAGACTGAACATAAATAATTGCATTTTTGTATATAAACTATTTATTTTTAGTTGTTGCCCAATATTGGCCAATGCAGTTGATTTAACTCATTTTCATTGGACTCTCGTGTGACCAACCAGAAACCGTTCAGGATATTGCTGGTCGATGATGAACCCGGGATTCGCAAGATCTTGCGTCTCTTCTTTGAACTGGAAGGCTTTTCAGTATTCGAAGCAATTACTGCAAATCAAGCGATTTCGGTTATTAAAAAAGAGAAGCCCCATCTGGTGATTCTTGATGTAATATTGTGCGGGCAAACAGGATTTGATGTGTGTGAATGGGTAAAAAGCAATCCTGATACCAAAGATATTATTGTTTTCCTCTTTACTGCACTCAATCAGGAACATGATTACCGCGAAGGGCAGAGAGTCGGGTGTGATATGTACCTGACCAAACCTCAAAATCCTAAAGATATTGTTGAAAAAGTTAACGAATTCTTAAAAATTAAATCAGAAACAAAAATAGAATCATAAACTTACAAGATCATTCTTTTTTTTACATAGTATATCTTGCGATGTATCTGTTACATCAGAAAGGACATTCTGGAGCTCATGAAAAAAAATAGTCCCATTAGGCATCCTGATTGTGTTGGCGGCGGTAGCGGTTGCTGTATACTTCCTGATACCGTCTTTTATCTATTATTCAAAATCACCTGAACAGCGTGAAGAATATGTACGTCAAAATCCTGCAATTCTCAAGAAGATTCTCAATCTTGGACTTGATCTGCAAGGTGGTATGCGTCTTAGTTCTTGAGGTAGATCGTTCAAATCTTGAAAAAGGTGAAGACAAGGATCTACTTGACCGTGCTTATACAGTTATTGAAAACCGGGTCAATGCACTTGGTGTTGCAGAACCATCTATTCAAAAACAGGGTAATGATCGAATTATCGTTGAGCTGCCTGGATTAAAAGATGAAGCCGCAGCTAAAGGTGTTATCGGACGTACAGCACAGCTGCAGTTCAATCTTCTAAGAGATCCAGCTCAACTTAGAAAGTGCACTGACGGTTATCGACAATGTTATAACCGGAAAAGCGCAGAAAGCTGCGCCTCTTGACACGACTGCATCAAAGGATTCTGCAGAGATCAAATCAAAAGAACAGCAGAATCTCGCGGAAAAACTTTTTAAAGGTACAGAAGCTGATACGATGAAAGATACTGCTGACAGCAACAAAACAGTCTGCATCAGCAACAGATATTTTTCAGCCTACAATCCTTTAAAGAACTTCTTGTACAGTACTTGGTGATCAGGTTGGAGTAAAGGATGATAATATTCCAAAAGTAAAAGAGATTCTCGCACGTGAAGATGTTCGTCTTGCTCTTGAAAATGCAGGTCTTGGAGGAAATGCATTTCTGTGGAGCCATGATACATCGATGATTCAGGGTGGTATATATCGCAGTTCTTATATTATGTAAAAGCCTCACCTGAAATGCGTGGAGATATAATTAAAGATGCCCGTGCGTCTATCGATCAAGGCGGTATGTCAGGTTGGCAATGCTAAAGTTGACCTGGAAATGAACTACCAAAGGTGCACACAAGTTTTCTTCAGTAACAGCTGCTAATGTTAATAAATTTCTGGCAATTGTCCTTGACAGCACCGTCTACTCCGCTCCAAGAATTATTCAAAAAATATCCGGAGGACGTGCAGAGATTACCGGTAGCTTTACAATGGATAGAAGCTAAAAATCTGGCGATTGTTCTTCGTGCAGGTGCTCTTCCTGCTCCAGTAAAGATTATCGAAGAGCGTACAGTTGGTCCATCACTGGGATTCGATTCCATCAATCAGAGTTTCAGGGCAGGTTTAATCGGAACTGTATTAGTAATTCTTTTTATACTGTTCTATTATCGAATAAGTGGAATTATGTCAATAATAGCTCTCATTATCAATATCGTTGGCGTATTAGCAGCTATGGCAGCGATAAATGCGACTCTTACTTTGCCTGGTATCGCAGGTATAATTCTTCAGGTCGGTATGGGTGTTGATGCGAGTGTGCTTATTCTTGAGCGTATCAGAGAAGAGTTGCGCTTAGGGAAAACTGTCAGGAGCTGCAATTGATGCAGGTTTTGAACGTGCGTTTACAACTATTCTTGACTCAAACCTGACCACGATTGTAACAGCACTGCTTCTCCTTTGGAAAGGAACCGGTCCTATTCGTGGATTCTCTGTTACATTGATACTTGGTCTTCTTATATCACTCTTTACAGCACTTTTCGTAACACGTGTTTTTATGGATATCTTTTTCCAGAAGAACACAAACAAAATGAGTATTTAACTTACCCAATTTAGAGGATATCATGATAGAGATTTTCAAATCAACGAATTATGATTTTATTAAGTATCGAAATGTTGCCATCATCATTTCTTTAGTAGTGATGGTATCATCCTGGGGATACATGCTGTTTACCGGGCCAAACTTTTCCGTTGACTTTACGGGAGGTACGGTTGGTGCAGTTAAAGTTCCAGAATTCAGTTCATAACGATCTTGGGAAAATAAGAACGATAGTCAAGGATCTTGATCTCGGTTCACCTGAAGTTAAGACGATCGGAGCGATTGCCAATAATGAAATTCAGATTACCGTAAAGAAAAAAGCTGAAGGTTCAACTGTCGGTGATCAGATAAGAGATGCCCTTCAGAAAAATTACAGCCAAAATTCCTTTGAGCTTCGTCGTCAGGAACTGGTTGGACCAAAAATCGGTAGCGAATTGAAAACAAATGCAATTGTGGCGGTTATATTATCCATGTTAGCACTATTGGCTTATGTCGGGATACGATTTAGTTTACCTTTCGCATTTGCGGCTATTGTTCCTATTTTCCATGATGTCTTAACTAGCTTTAGCGCCTATGTTCTTTATACGGGAAGAATTGTCTTTAGCGACTCTGGCGGCACTTTTAACTATCGCGGGATATTCTCTAAACGACACAATTGTTATTTTCGACCGAATACGTGAAAACATTCGAAACAATGCATTAAGAAATAAGAGCTTTCTGGAAGTCGTCAATTGGAGTATAAACCAGACATTGTCACGAACTATTATTACTTTTATTGCGATGATCATTGTTGTTGCGGTACTGTTCTTTTTTGGTGGTGAATCAATTAAAGATTTCTCATTACCAATGTTTGTAGGTACAGTTGCTGGAGTTTACTCAACTATGTATATCGCCAGTCCTATTCTGATCTGGTGGAATAAGAAATGGCCTATCACTAAAGTGTAATTCAAAATAGTAATATTTTAATTTTAAGCCCCTTATGGTGAATGCATCATGAGGGGTTTTTTTATGTAATTATTATGTAGTTTTCGACAATCTCGACTTAAAACTTCACAGTGTAAACACTTTTACAGCTGCTTTTTGCTTTGATTGTTTTGGGTCAATAGGCCATTGCGATAATAAAACGATCACCTTTTTTACCCTGAAAATAGTATTTTGCTAAAAACACTCCTGGCAGGTAAGGGATGAACTATAAAGATCATTATTTGTTGACAATAATAGGTTCAATCTTTCTTTTTACCACAAGTGTATTTGGAAAGACACCGGAAGACACCGTATCAAAAATCACAATTGCCAGGCTGAAATACAGCGGTGGCGGGGATTGGTACGCTAATCCATCTGCTTTACCCAATTTGATTAAAGCAGTACAAACAAGGACCTCCATTGCAATCAGTGATACAGTTACAACAGTTGAAATAATGGATAATCGTTTTTTCCATTATCCATTCATATATTTGACAGGACATGGTGAAATACATTTTACAAACGAGGAAAGGTTACGGCTCAGGCGTTATCTGATAGGGGGAGGCTTCCTATGGGCAGATGACAACTATGGGCTGGACAAGACATTCAGAGATGAAATGACTGCTCTTTTTCCTGAAAATGAGCTCATAGAGGTCCCTACAAATCATTCCATATATTCAAGCGTTTACAAACTTCCGGGGCTCCCAAAAATTCACGAGCATGATGGTAAACAAGCACAAGGTTTTGGAATCTTTTTTGATAAACGTCTTATTGTCTACTATTCCTATAGTTCGGATATAGGAGATGGAATGGAAGATTTGCAGGTACATAATGATGGTCCTGAACTTCACGAAATCGCTTTGCGAATGGGTGTCAATATTATCTCATGGTTCTTTAACCCATGAATAACAATTTAGAAGGCATTTTTTGCTTTGTTCGTAAAGCACAGAATTATACTGCTCAAAAAAGGATACTCAGATCTTTAGTTTTTATTCTATTTGTCTTCAGCATTATTTCTATTCTTTGTAATACATTTTTCAACTTCTCATCGATAGTTTTTTTTGTTTACCTATGGGATGCCATTTCACTTGCTTGTGTTTCAAGCATTATAGTGACATTTTGTTATCATTGCTTTTTCAAAAGGCCAGATTCACTTAAAGTGATTACGGCTCTTGAGGAGAAGAGCGGTATAAAACATCCTGTTGTGTCTTTATCAATAGAGCTTGCGAAACAGCCGGTTGGATTTTTCAGTGAAAATGTTTTCGCATCAGGTGCCAGTCAAATCGGAATTCTGAAACAGCAGCTTGGACCTATATTTAAAATAAATAAATTCGTAATTTATTTATTTTTAGTAAACAGTCTGGCGATCGTGTCTTTTTTTCTCCCTTCAATACCGCTTCACTATTGGAATCTTCCATTCGAATCAGAAGATATTTTCGAGGCAGTTATAAGTCCGGGGACAATAACTGTTCCCAAATCTAAACCGGTAGTTCTTCAACTAAAACCAGTTAAAAAAATGTTTCCCTATACAAGGCTTATAATAAGCTCACTCGATGGCATTTATTATAGAAAATATCTGCTCCGAGCAGACAGCCTCAATAATTTCGAATTTAAAATTGATAGTGTCAGCAGTACAGTTGTCTATAGATATACATTGGGGAAAAGGCAGTTCCCATCAGATACTATTCATGTTTTGCAGCGCCCGACAATTGTCAGCCTTAAGCTAAGTATTAAGTCACCTTCCTATACTGGTGGCGGGGTTAAGAATCTCAGTGATGGACAGGGAAATTTCAGTGCTTATGCAGGATCCGAAGTTACTGTTACCTTGCGATCAAATCCGCTATCAAAAGCACATATTCTGCTTGGAAAAGATACAATTCCGATGACAATTAACGGCTGCTCTGCTCAGGGACAGTTTACTGTTAAAGAAAAGAATTTATATACATTTTTATTGACTGATACACTTAGACAATCAAATGATTCTCTTTCTGAATATTCAATAGAGTTAATTCCTGATGAATGGCCTGTAGTACAGATAACAAAGCCGGGATATAACACTGAATTCTCAACTGCTTTATCTGAAACGCTGAATGTAAATGCATTTGATGATTTTGCTGTTTCTTCTGTATATCTTCACTGGTTTAAAAATACCGATAAAGGCAGTTCTTCTACCTTGAACATTTCTTCAGGTAAAAAAGAGGCCCTTTTCAATAAAGAAATTTTGTGGAGTTTGAAAGACTCTCACTTGTACCCAGGTGATACGGTTTATTACTGGGCAACTGCAATTGATTGCTGGCCTTATAAGCCGACGCATCTTTCTACAAGTGATACATTCTGGTTCAGGGTTCCAGGATTCGAAGAGATTCACAAGAGTATAGTTGAAAAGGAAAACAAGGCAGAGTTAACTTTAAGGAATGTTCAGAAAAATCAAAAAGAAATTGAAAACGAAATTGAAAAGATCAGTGAATACAGTGCTGATGGAAAGAAGTTAAACTGGGAACAACAGAAAACTATTGAAAATGTAAAGAAGTATTTAAAATCGCAAGCTGATTCCTTGAAAAATGCACTGGAAGATTTAGAAAAGAGTGTCGAGCAGCTACAAAATCAGGGCACTGCAGGTGATGAAATCGCGCAGAAAATGGATCAAATTGAGAAAACAATCCAGGATCTTATTGAGCAATATGGGGATAGTCTTTTTGCTGAACTGAATAATAAAAGCAGTTTCAATATGAGTGAAATGAAAGAAGCTGTTCAGAATGTCAAAGAAATGCTGCCTGAATTAGGTAAGCGACTTGACAATACACTTCAGTTACTTGAGCAATTGAAACAGGATCGAAAACTGGCATCTCTTGCTATGAAAGCTGAAAATCTCGCACAACAGCAGATGGAAATATCAAAAGATCCGGATGTTGAACGGTCAAAAGATCAACAGGAGAATTTACTAAACGAAGTTGATGACTTTCAAAAAAGATTGGATTCGGAATTAAAACACGAGCAAAATGAAACTCTAAAATCAAGTAAAGGTGCAGTCAATTCAATCAAAAATGAAATGAAAAAAATGCTTGAAAAAAGAAAACTGCCTCAAAGAGAGGCTATGAATTCAATGAGCAGCTCTCTTCTTTCGCTTTCAGAAGATTTAAAAAATATGATAAGTAGTTCACAAGAGGAAAAATTGGAAAAAGCGCGTAACGCTATTCTGGAATTGGCTCGTGATGTGATTACTATTTCTGATTGGCAAAAGCAAATTGCCAGAAGTACCGATGATGAGCACGACAGAAAAGCAATTGCAAATATACAGCAAATGACCGCTGATGCTTTCCAAAAGCTAATAAATAGAATAGACAGCTTATCAGTAATTTCACCACAAATTATGCAAGATGTACGTTCAAAAATGCATCAATCGCAGGATGATCTTCAAAAGATCATACAGTCATTTGAGGAATACGATAGCAGAAGTACTATGAATAAAGCAATTAAGTCGATGAGAGCACTAGCAAATACACTTCTTTCTATTATCTCACGTAAGGAGCAGGAAAGCCAGAGCAGTGGAAGTGGCGGTAGTATGATGTCAGGACTGAGAAAGCTTTCTCAAAGACAAGCTGGAGTCAATACAGCAACGTCAGAATTATTGCGGTCTTTAATGAACGGGTCGAAGAGCGGTCAACAGGGACAGGGAAGTGAAAAAAACGGATCAGGTAATTCTGATGGAGCAGAATCAGTAAGAAAGGCTGCACAGCAGGAGCAGAAAAAAATTGCCGACGAGCTCGAGAGGTTAAAAAAGCAGTTTGGGAAATCAAGCGGAGAAAACATAAAAAGGCTTGAAGAATTAGAAAAGGAAGCACGTAAACTTGCTGAATTTTTAACTAATCCTCAATCCGACATAATTGAAAAGCAAAATAAATTTCTTACTCGGATGCTTCAATCTGCGCTTTCTATGCATAGACAGGATGAAAAAGATGAAAAGAGAAAATCAGAATCGTCAAAAACAATTTATTCCGGAAAAAATGTCGAATTAGATGAAAATAGTCATTTGGGACCAGATGAGTATTTTTTAATCAGAAAAAGAGCTTTACAGGGAAAATTTCCGGAAAGCTATAGACCGGCAATTAATGCTTACTTTGATTCCTTAGGAGTTTTGTATTTACAGCAGAAGAAGAGCAGATAAATTTCAGTCAATGCGCTTTGGAAACAAAACATGATGCCAGTAATATTTACGATCTAATGCATGGGATCAACCGGTATAAAACATCAACAGAGAAAATTTCTACAAATGCGATGATAATACGGAATTCAGACTAATTTTTGATACTATAAGGTAAAGAAAAAGGTTGCACCCTTTCCAGGTGATCCCTGGGCCCATATTCTACCCCCATGTCTTTTTATCACGCGTTCAACAATCGCGAGCCCAATGCCAGTTCCAGGAAAATCTTTGTCAGAATGAAGCCTTTTAAAAGGCTCAAAGAGCTTTTCTGCGAATTTCATATCAAATCCAGCTCCGTTATCTCTGACAAAGAAGATGCTCTCGTTGTCTTTAGAAAACGACCCCATCTCTATGTGTGCATCTGGAGTTTTTGAAGAGAATTTCCAGGAATTACGGAGCATGTTTTGCAGTGCCATTTTAATCAGTTTCTCATCACCGGAAATAATCATTGAGGGTTGTATTGAAATCATTACTTTTCGTTCAGGATCTGATTCCATTAATTCACCAATAAAATCTTCAGCTAATTTACTTAGATTAATTGTAGAACGTTGTATTTCCTGGCGGGATACCTTTGAGAGGGTAAGCATGTCATCAATCAATTCATTCATCCGCAGTCCTGAGTTTATGATGCGGATCACCATTGCTTTCACCTCATTGTCAAGTATTTCAGAGTAATCTTCACACAGGATCCTGCTGAAACCGATGATAGATTGTATGGGTGATCGAAGGTCATGGGACACAGAATAGGAGAATGCTTCAAGTTCTTTATTAACTGAAGCAAGTTCGGTAGCCTTTTGTTCAGCCAGCCATTTTGCCTGCTGCAGTTCGAATTCGTTCTTTTTCTTGCCAGTTATATCATGGATTGATACAACTATAAATCGTGTTATCCCTTTTTCATCATGTACACGAGCAGCACTGTAACTGAGGTATTGCTCAATGTGTTTATTAGAATTCATAACTCGTAATTCAAGGTCTTTGTATTCCTGACCCGATAAAGCAAGTGAAACTGGTTGTAAATCGATAGGGAGCTCACGATTTTCAAGATCAAAGTATCTGAAATGGCTGTAGATTTCTGTGTATTCTTTTCCATATGAAACTTCAGATAATTCCCAGAATTCTCTTGCAGCTGCATTTGCATCTAGCAGCTTCCCGTCTTGTGAAAAGACCACTACAGCATCTTTTATATGCTCAAGAACAGATTTCAATTGCCATTTTAATTGACGTTCAGTGTTCAGAGTAATTAAGTTTTCTTCAGCTATCTTTCTTTCGGTCAAATCTGTAATAACAAGACAAATGTTAGCTGTTTCTCCGATGAAAAGAGGTGCAGATGAGACATAAGCGGGAAATGATTTGCTATTGAGACAAGCAAATGTAACATCACAATAAGCTCGTCGCCCATGAACAGTTTCAGATATAAGTGATTTGATTGAGTTGTGCTCGCTTGGTCTGATGAAGCGGAAAATAGGTTTGCTAATAATATTCTGATGAGGAATAGAGAGCATTTCACTTATACGTTTATTTGCATAAAGGATTGAACCATTCGGATCAAGTGTCATTGCTCCCTCACTCATGGTATCAACCATTAGCCTGTATGCGGTTTCAGCACCTTCAATTGTAAAAATGCGAATACTTTTACCTTTATTATCAATGAGGGCATCTATATCACCGTTTCGTATTGCTTCTATAGTTTGTTCTGTCTCTTCAAGACGAGTACGCAGCACTTCTATTTGTTCAATCAGGTTCTTATTTTTTGAGTGTTTCATCTCAGGTTGGGATGGTAACTTAATTGGTTAAAAACAGTTAAGATTAATGCACAATATTTTTTAATTTCATGTATTCATCGGTAAGTTTATCGTACAAAGTGCAATACCTATGCCGGGCACAGTAACACTCATATGATGTTATGCGTTCTATTAACATTCATTTTTTTTGGGATGCTAAAGACTATAAAAACTATTCCGGTAGCGACTCCTGTAAATAAAAATTTCTCTTATTTGTGTTTTGAAATTTAATAAAAACAGGGTAACAAGAAGTGGTAAGAAAAGAAATATATGTGAGAAAGTTTAACCATTCATGGTGAGAAGAATAAACCTGAATTTTCCCATTGCGATTGTCATTAACATATCAAATATGAAAGCAGCAGGAACTGCAATGGTTCTGTATTAATGAAAAGGTATCCAAACTGGTTTATATATTTTATTGGGTATCTTGAAATTAAGAAACGACTTGGGGACAAAAAAAGCCTCGGTGAAAAATCGAGGCTTAATCTATATAAATACGGCCAAAGGGAATTGAACCCCTAACCTTCTGATCCGTAGTGACAAAGACAATTTTTCTTAATTGCTGTAAGCGTTTGAATTTGAAATTGTTACAAAATTATCTAAATGTCCTGATTGCCGCAAAAAACCGCAAATTCCCGCAAATTTGTGATAAAATCTGTGATAACATTAATGAACTCTCATCGTCTTTTTCGTGTTGTATATACAAGCTTATTAAATGCGATATTTTGGAGAGAATCACATCTGTATCGAAAACAAAATTTCCGTTACTTGTCGAATCGATTTAACAATATCTGAAAGTTCTCCAGCATCAAGTCCACTTCGTTTGAGAAAGCCCTTCCATTGTGCAAGTTTCGTTTCATCTTTTGCAAATTCATCAGAAAGACCAATTGGACACGATGAAGGTAGTGGCGTTTTCCGGCGTTTAAAGGTATTTGTTACAGCCTTTTTGAGAAGATCTATTTGTACCAGTTCATCACGGATAAGAATGTACAGATCATAATAATCTTTCATCCGACTATTCAGTATTCCCCGTGAAACAATGGCTTCCAGCTTTTCTGCAAATACTGTTTCTGGTGGATACATAAGCATTGAGAATGGTTTCATATCAAGCATTCTTGGAAATACCGAATATGCTGGGGAAGGAGTAACTGAATCATCAAAGCCGATATCAATCTGAACCTTGAATGTGGCTCCACACAAAGAACCGTCAACAAGAATACGAACACCTTCATATTCATCATCTTCCTTGATTCGAAGCCCTTCGATATGATCTGGAAAGAAGACAACGCAATCATCTTTATTATCAATCGATATGATTTCCTTAAAAATTTGAACCAATGAATCGAGTTCATTGTTACCTTTTCCCATCAGGTCAATATCACGTGTCGGTCTTTTTCCTATCCCCTTCCAGACCGAAAACAGGAGCGCTCCCTTTAAAAGGAATCGGTCGGCATATTTGGATTGCGTTAACCTATCCAGTATACACTCAATGGCATACAAATCAATTGTTTTTTGAAAATTCTGACTATTTGCTTTAGAGTGATTTAGGAGCTTTTGGCGAATGCTCATTGCCTTATTGGTTGGATTCTTTTTGCTCATCGATATATCGATTCCATGTATGGCTTCATTACATTATATATTCTGCATTGCCGTGCCATTTTCACCAGTTCATCAGATGTGAATGCCTTCTTCCGAGCGCCTTCTTCAAGAGCTTCAATTGCCACATCAAGCCCGATTTTATTTCTGAAACGAAAGCAATCAACTACGGTTCTAACTGGATTAGTGATTTTAATCGTGACACCATCTATTTCAACATCAATGACCCCAACCGTTCTGAATACACCCCCAAAGTGAACTACCCTAATAGAAATGTCTGAAAGTTTCGGTGTATGATAATTGGGCGGTAATGCGATCCAGATACTCTCTGGATTTTGTGTTCCAATTTCATGAAATCGAAGTGCTGTCAGAAGACAGATTATGCCACGGGGGACAAGTTTTCCCACGGAAGCAATACTGTTGTGAGATGATAGCGGTGCATGTGTCCAATAATAAAGCCCCCGACTCATTCGAGTAAGTTCACCACGGCGAAGTAGCGCAGGGATTTGAAATCGGGTATATCCTGCTTTTTTTAGATCAGCAGCACGGACAAGTGGTTTTGGTGAAGAACCTGATGGTTTATTCATATCCCAAAATATAACACATTTTAGCTATTTTTACAATTATTTATGGCACATTTGTGGCATTTGGAAAAATCCAAGCAATAGCTTCGTTTCCGGTACTTCTCCAAATTGGAGAAGGTTTAGCCTATTACTTTTTCTTACGTTTCAATTCCTGATCATCAACAAAATCTTTATACCCACCAGACAATGCATCGCTCTTCCGAAAAAATCCAATATGATGAGAAGGAGATCGAAAAATTTCAGAAATATGCACGTGAAAAACTAAAGGGAAAAGCAAAACCAAAGAAAAATATCAGTACAAAAAAATGATCTTCCAAAAAAGTACGGGTCTTAACATTGAGAAAAAATACAAATTCCGGCAATGACGATCAACCAATTGTAGCTAACTATTGATAGTCCTTGTAAACGAATGTCGCTCCGAACAAGGGCGACACATCCTTCAAGAATATCCGAATTTTCCCCAATTCAACCTTACAGTTTCCGATTTAAGTACTTACGAGAAAAATAGCCATTAAGGGAATCTGTGATTTTGTGATAAAATTTTCACAACATTGTAGTTTAATAAAAAAAATAACCCTTGGAAGTGTTTGATTCTTACAGGGGTTATAAGTGGTACGGCCAAAGGGAATTGAACCCCTAACCTTCTGATCCGTAGTCAGATGCTCTATCCAATTGAGCTATGGCCGTATAAATCTCTTTTTTTAACAGGCTAAATATACTTCCTGAACTTTAACTGATCAACAAAAAATAAACTGGGGTACGAGCCGATACAAATCCACCCATGAATTAATCAGTTTAGATGCAAGTGGCGCTTTAATAGATTTTACAAAGACCGTACTTTAAGCCAGGATTTCTTTTTCGGTTTTAAGGGGACTTCCACATCTTTGATTCCTGCTTTGTGCCGAAGTTTGCTTCGTACTATTTTCCCCGAAGGCGTTAAATCCGATAATTTCCATTGGCCATAATACCGCGCTCCCGGAACAAGTGCAGAAGAAGTCTCATTCTTGTCTCCAATCGACCAGTTACACCAGCTCAAATTGTGTTCATCCATGAAAGAAAACCAAATTTCAGATTCAGCTGAATCAAGAATTCCATTTCCCGAGGCGAGACATGTACCGAATTCAGATACAAACAAAGGAATACCTTTTCCCATCGCATACAGAGCTTTCTCGCGAATATCATCTTTATGTGTTGCGGCATAGAAATGAAGCGAATAAGCAAGGTTTTTACCCTTCAGAGGATCATCTGCGGCTTCATTCACATTTTGGCACCAGGAGGGCGTTCCTATAAGTATAAGATTGTCAGGATCAATCGCCCGAATCGCTTCTACTATCTTTTCAGAGTAAGGTTTAACCACTTCCGGCCAGGAGACTTGCATAGGCTCATTGAAAATTTCATAAATTACGTTAGGATATTTTCCATACATACGTGCCATTTTTTCAAAGAACAGTTTTGATTCTTTGGCGTTTTTAAAAGCGTAATGATCATGCCAGTCGATAATCACATAGATACCTTTTTTAATAGCTGCATCCACAACAGCTTTTGCTTTTGTCAGTTCAGTGCCATCATACAGATAACCGGTTTCGGATTCAACATGCTTTACTCCCATCGCTGCGCGAACTACTGTAACTTTCCAATCATCAGCTAACCAATCAACCACTCTTTTATTGTAATACTGACCCTTCCATTGACTCCAAAAAAAGCTCATACCGCACAACTGCGTCGGAGAGCCATTTTGATCGACAATTTTGTTCCCCTCAACCTTGAGATTACCATGAAGTTCAACTGGTGTCTGGGCTGCTGTAATAGATAGAAAACAGATAGTTAAAAAAATAGTTTTAGTAGATCTCATACTCTCCCCGCTTCTTTTGACTTCTCAATTGAGAACTGTTTGTCTTTAGTCTCAATAGTTTATTAACCAGTTCATATTTATAAGGAAATCAGAGTGATGGAAATTTAAACTAAGTACAATATTGTTACAAGTATAATAGATCTAAAATTTATACGCGGTGTATTGACCCGACATCAGGCATTCTCGAATAACGTGTTACACAAATTGAAAGTGGAGCCGCTTCGGATGTGTTATTTTCTTGGACAATTGCGATTTTAATGTAACAATCACACTTGCTGAGGTTGGAGAAGAATTGTTGGGGGTGGATCATAAATGCCATTTAAATTCTTATCTATAAAGAAATCAATGTTCATGATATATCCTTCACATTGGAAGTGTGAAAGCTTATATACAAATCAGAATTTTTGACTATGTGTCAGTTTATAAAGGTTGCAAATACTCTGTAAAGAATTTTCTGAGTTAAATACGCAAAGGGAATATTGGTGGAAGCGAGATTGGTTTAGATTTATTTAGATGTGCAAGCTGTTGTTCATTGTGTAGAGGGAAAAAATCCGCTAAAGATTGTATTGTTATATATAAAAATATGCTATTAGGATCGTGTTCTCATTTGTTTTCTTCGCCAAATCGTATATGCTGCAGGCAAAACAAGTAATGTCAGTATCATACATGACCAAAGTCCTCCTATAACTGGAGCTGCAGTCCTGGCAGATACATCAGCTCCAGGACCAGTCTCCCATAATAAAGGCATTAGTCCCAGAACGGTAGTCGCAACAGTCATTATTAATGGGCGGACTCTGGTAGATGCGCCTTCGATCACAGCACGATCAATATCATCAGGTTCGTTTAGTCGACCTTCGCGTTTATAACGCAAATATGCTTCGTCAAGATAGACTATCATAACTATCCCAGTTTGGGCGGCAACTCCACCAACTGCAATGATGCCGACCCAAACCGCTGTAGAGAGATTATAATTCATTAATGTAAGCAACCAAATACTGCCGGCGATCGCAAAAGGTAAACTTAAAAGGACGAGGAATGTTTGTGGCCAACCCCGTAATGACATATATAATAACAAAATTATTAAGATGAATGTTATTGGGAGAACATACTTTAACCGTTCTTCCATTTGAGCAAGAAACTCATATTGTCCAGTCCATTGCAGGCGGTAGCCATCAGGAAGATCAACCTTTTCGGATACTAACCTTTTTGCATCTGTAACCCATCCACCGATATCCCGTTCAGACAAATCAATATCAGCATACACATATCCAACCAGCACACCATTCTCATCACGAATCATTGGTGGTCCTGTAACGATCCGAACATCAGCAATTGACCCAAGATTGACAGTCGCACCAGGCTGCTGCCACTGATCAGCAAAATCATTTCCTGCTTGATTCGAACCCATAGTAGCAGTAGCTAGTGTTCCATCATTCATTGTCCGGTTTTCCATAGGAGAAGAAGACATATTGCCATTATCGGGAGATGAAGTATTATTCATTTGAGATTGTCCGGACATATTTGATCCTGAACTTACTCCTCCAGATGAAGGCTGAATGTCAAGTTGTAATTGAGTGCGTGGTACAGGGATAAGAATACGTCTGATTGCTTGCGGATCAGCTCGAAATTCAGGTGCATATCTGATATTAATTGAAAATCTTGAACGCCCGGAAATAACTGTTGAAACAGGTAATCCCCCGATTGCTGATTCAACAATATTATTGACATCTCTAACAGTAAGACCATATCGGGCGATTGCTTCCCGGTCTGGTATTATGTCGATGTATTCACGGCCGGTTTGACGTTCTGCAAAGGTACTCAGTGTTCCTGGAATCTTCCGCAGTAAAGATTCAAGCTGAATACTGATTGCTTCTATGATTTCAAGACTATCACCAAAAACTTTTATTCCTACAGGAGTTCGTACACCGGTTGAGAGCATGTCAATTCGAGTTCTGATCGGTGGAGATACTGACATTTGATATCCTGGCATTTGTAGCGCCATGCTCATTTCCATGGCAAGTTCTTGAAGTGTGCGTTTTTTTCTATCCGGCCAAAGGACTCTTAATGGTGGTTTTATCCAATCCGGCAGGTTGCTGTACCAACGCGTCCTTCTCACTTTGGGCCAGTCATCTCTTGATTTTAAAGACACAACAGACTCATTCATTTCTATTTGAGCAGGATCTGTTGCTGTTTCGGCACGCCCGGCTTTGCCATGGACTGATTCAACTTCAGGAAATTGCATAATGATTCTATGCTGATAATTCAGTGCCCTTCGCGCCTCCTCAATTGATATTCCCGCGAATGTGGTCGGCATAACAAGTAAGGACCCTTCGTCGAGTGGAGGCATAAATTCTGATCCGAGCCTCATGAAAATTGGTATCGTCAACAGCATAATTACTGCAGCTCCGGCAATCACCCAACCACGATATTTCACAACAAATTTTGCTGCAGGAGTATAAATTCTTCTTAGAAACCTGTTGACTGGATTTTCGTTTTCTTTCCTTATGCGCCCTCTGAGCAGCAACACCATAAGCGGGGGTGCAAGAGTAATTGACAATATTGATGCAGCAAACATTGCGAATGTTTTTGTAAATGCAAGTGGCTGAAAGAGTCTTCCTGCCTGCCCGGCAAGAGTAAATATCGGAACAAAACTGATAGTGATAAGAATCAGGGAATAGAAAATGGGGCTGCCAACTTCCTTACATGCATCAATAATAATTCGTTTACGATCAGCACCAGGGGAAGCCTCCGATAACCTCACATGTGCATTTTCGATTAGAATCACTGCTGCATCAGCAAGTTCACCTATAGCAATAGCAATTCCACCAAGAGACATTATGTTAGTAGTTAATCCAAGGTATCTAATCGCAATAAATGAAAGTAGAACTGAAACAGGGAGAATTATAACAGCAACCAGAGCTGATCCAAAATGCAGAAGAAAAACAATCATTATGATTGCAACGATTATACCTTCTTCGAGCAGAGTTGTTTGCAGGGTTTCCACTGATCCAATGATCAATCCCGAACGATCATATGTAGAGACTAACTTGACACCAGGGGGTAACCTAAGCTCTGTGGTTTGTCTTTTAAGCTCCTCTATTACATTTAGTGCATTGGAGCCAATTCGCATAACGACAATACCACCTACTGCTTCTCCTTTACCGTTGAAATCAGCTGCACCTCTGCGAATTTCCGAACCAAATTTGACATTTGCTATATCTCCTACTCTGATGGGAGTTCCTCCTCTACCAACACTGACTACACTTTTTTCAATGTCAGTGAGATCTCGTACATATCCCCGCCCCCTGATGATGTATTCACGTCCGGCAAGCTCCAGGACCCTTGCTCCAACTTCTGCATTTGAACTACGAACAGCACGCGTGACATCCGAAATTGATAATCCATAAGCTGTCAATTTTGAAGGATCCAAAATAACCTGGTATTGTCGTTCATACCCGCCAATTGAAGCTACTTCTGCAACACCGGTAACTGCTTGCAAAGCAGGGCGAATCGTGAAGTCCTGAAGTTCTCTTAATTGTGCTAAATCAAGTTTTCCTGTTGTGTCCATTACCACATACTGGTACACCCATCCTACACCACTTGCATCAGGTCCCAGTGTCGGCGAAACATCTGGAGGAAGGAGCTGCTGTACTCGTCCCAGTTGCTCAAGTATGCGAGTTCGTGCCCAGTATATATCTGTTCCATTCTCGAAAATTACATATATAAAACTCATTCCGAACATAGAATAACCACGAACTACTTTAGCACGAGGAGTGCTTTGAAGCGTTCGTACCAATGGATAAGTAATTTGATCTTCAACAAGATTAGGGCTGCGTCCCATCCATTCTGTAAAGACAATTACCTGAGGATCTGAAAGATCTGGAACAGCATCAAGTGGTGTCCTTCGAATTGAATCTATAGCCCATCCAATCAGAACAAGTACTGCGCCAAAGATTAACCAGCGGTGTCTGGCACTGAATTCAATTATCCAGTTAACCACTTTATTATCCCCCATGCCCCTGGTGACCACCAGATGGAGGAGATTGCGGCTTAGATGGTTGTTGGGGCGATTTATTTGCAGGTGATTGTGAGCCTCCGTGCCCCCCATGTCCGCCGCCTACATTGCCCGAAGCTCTCAACCTGCTTTCGGAATCAATCAGAAATACACCAGATGATACAATCTGATCTCCTGCAGAAAGACCTTCCACAATTTCGACTCGATCAGATAACTCGATACCAATAGTGACCGCTTTAGGAATGAAAGTCCCAGGAGCGGTAACAAGAAACACAAATTGTTTTTCGCCTTGGTCGATTATCGCATCTCGTGGTACAGTCAATGCTTTCCGAGGACGCACTTTAAATTCTGCAGTCCCATATGCCCCCGGTTTAAGCAGGCCATTTGGATTTTTTACAACCATTCGAATACGCAATGTTCGTGTGCCTTCAGTGAGTGCAGGATAAATAAAGCTGATTGTAGATTGAATCGGTGTTCTTCCAGATGCAGCGATATCGATTGTCACTTTAATGCCCGCTTTGATATCGAGCTCTCCTGAACCTGGAATCTCAGCAAGTATCCACACTTGAGATAAATCAGCAATTGTCATCAATACAATTGAAGGATCAACCTGTGTACCTGCAAAAACATTGAGCTCCAAAACTGATCCGCTACGTGGAGCAACAATAGTTGTAAGTCGATTAGCAGAACCCCGTCGCTCTAATTCCCTAATTTCTGCATTTGTCATTCCGAACACACTTAATCGAATCCTTGCGCTTTCCACAACAGCACTTTGCGGTCCTGTACGAGATGCTTTCAATGCAGCGATAAATTCCATCTGTGAAGCATAAAGCTTCTTGAGAAAAAATACCTGCCAATGGTGCTCCTGCTTTCACCTGCTGGCCCTTTTTGTTTACATATAATTTTTCAAGCCATCCGGAAACCCTTGTATGAATTTGTGAGACACGGGACTCGTCTGCCACAACTGTGGCTACTGCTCTGATAGGTTCAGCAATTGTGTCGATTCGAACTGTTTCTATCTGAATCCCTAAACTTTGCAACTTATTTGTGTCTACTTGAACAGCAGCTCGAGGATGCTGGTTGGTATCATTTGACATACCATCAGCTTCTTTCATTTTTTTACTTGCAGTTGTAACCTGTCTATCTTTTGCAAAAGGCCAGCTTTGGCGTGTATACTGAATTAAAAGCAATAAAAAGATCACACCTGCAATTACAAGCAGTATTCTATATTTTTTGCCGTACAGATATGCTTTTTCTCTATTCATCATTTACTTCCTCCAATGTACCCATTGCACTTCTAAGGCGAATCCAGGTGGAACCAACAGCCACTTCAGCTTGAAGTAATTCTTCTTGCGTCATGCGAAGCATGCGAACTGATTCTATCACACTCACAAGTGGTAAAAGTCCTGTTGCATACTCAGAGAGTGTCGGGCTGATACTCTGATTAACACGTGCAAGAACATCATTTTTCAAAAGGGTGTAACGGTTTTTTTCTGCTTTAATGTTGTTAAAAGCAGAAAGCGCCTCGCCTTCTATCATCCGTTTCATCGCCTGAAGCTCAGAACGAGTCATTCGTTCCATCTCTTGCGCTTCAGCAACACCTGCGCGCAATTTACTTCTCCATATTGGCACACTTATACCAAGCATAAACATTAAACCCGGACCTTCCTCCATTGTAAATGCGGGTCCTCCTCTTACTGTCAACATTGGCCAATACATAGAATGCATTACTCGAATTTGAGCAAGAGTTCCCTGAATTTGCGCCTGAGCAACAGCTATTTCAGGGCGCTTCATTAATGCTGTTGTTACTACTGTATGAGAATCGCTTAACTGAAGACTGTTGACATTTAGCACCAATTGAGGAACTGGAGCATTTACTTCTCGCCCAAGACTTGCATTAAGCATAGCTTCTGAAGATTTAATTTGTGATTGCAAAAAAACGATTTGGGTTTTAATTCGTGCGAGTTCGATTTCAGATCGTATTACATCAGCTTGTGTACTCGTTGATGATCCACTGCGATATCTGGCATTAACCGCTGCAACTATTTCCGTCAAAAGATCTTTTTGCTTTTCGAGGAGTATCAGCATCCCTCTCCGTTCATAAAGCATCAGAAATGCATCTGTTGCATTAATTTGAACATCAAGTGTTGTACGAGATGCCTCTGCTTGTGATACCAGTGTTTGCGCTTTTGCACCTCTCCTCTGCTGTCCACGAATTTTCGATAGCGGAAAACGTTGTTCTATTCCAAAGCTTACATCAGCTTCAGACATACCAAAAGGCCAGTGATCAATTGATGGTGATATCATTGGGTCTTCAAGGCCAGATACGATATTCTCTCGTTGTCGTGATGCATTTATCCTCGCTTGAGCTGCGCGGACTTCAGCTCGATTCTCTTTTGCAATTCTTGGGATTTCTTCGAAATAAAGTGGTGTTGGAAAGTCCGGCGCAGGTTCTGGAGCAGTTGAAGTGCTATTGACAACAAGGCATATGATAACGCAAATTTGAGATATTCTACTGTCCTTGGGTTGTATCACCATTTCATTTACTCATAAGTAGGTCCACTAATGGAATTCACTTTCCGCCTATCGTGAAATGTAGATAAGAGATAAATTAGCTAAGAGTGTGCAAATTACATGCCTCTTTAAAGCCAAGGAACATGAAATTATGCTGATTCTGGTAATGATTTTTTTCACAACCTGATGTGTACATGAGGATCAGCTAATCAGAAAAGAAACTACAATGACTTAACTAGTCTCGTTATATAAGAAATTCACAATGATACGTAGTTAAGTGGAAAAAATTATTATTTATCACAGGCTATTCTGCTGCAAAACTAAAAAGAGGTAAATGGGATTTCGCATAAATCTTGCGGATAAACATATCAACATAGTGAAATTTATATATTTCGACAAACACTGTTAACAAATCATGAATTCGAGTTTTTGTATAGATTTAATCTAAAAGATGGAACCAAAAGTTATTTTATCACCAGCCTTTTGTAAGCAAGTGCATTATGAGCTTTTTATAAATTCCACCAGAGGTTTTACAGCATTCTGATGCGTATTTAAAAGTACTCAAAAAACAAACCATTACAGATTCTTATTAAGGATATGATGAAGATCACTTTTCTTGGAACCGGTACGTCGCATGGAGTGCCATCAATAGATTGCATGATCAACGATTATAAAGATTGTCCTCAGGGCGTATGCAAAGCATCTATAAATGACCCGAAACATCGCAGGACACGATCTTCTATTTTAATCGAGACAAATGCTAAAAAAATACTGATTGATGTTTCAGCTGATTTCAGGTATCAGGCTTTGCGCGAATCAATAAAAAGAATCGATGCAGTGCTTTTGACTCATTCGCACGCCGATCATATAGGAGGGATCCCTGACATAAGATCGTACACAGTAAAGCAGGCTCTTCCATTTTATGGTTCTTATGAGACAATCACTGCAATTAGAAATACATTCAGATATATTTTTGATGAATCAACGTTTATAGGGGGCGGGATTCCGCATATTGATACCCACATGATTGATAAAGATTTCTCATTGTTTGATGAACAGATTATTCCCATTAAAGTGTCACATGGAACACTTGCCGGCGCTTATGGTTACCGGATACATTCTCTGGGGTACATACCGGATCTAAAGTCAATTGATGAAAACGAACTGAAGAAGCTGAATGGTGTTGATACTCTCATACTGAACTGTTTGCGAATTAAACCGCTCCATTCAACACATCTTACACTTGCAGAAAGTATTGATCTGGCCAGGCGAATCAGCCCCCGCCGCTGTTATTTTATTCACATGTGCCATGATATACATTATGAACTTGATTCATCATTATTGGATTCATGGATGGAGTTTTCATACGATGGACTTAAGATAAAAGTTTAAATATAAAGAGGATAAAAGCGATGCAGGCGTACAAGCAAAAGTTTATTGAATTTATGGTAGATAGTGGTGTTTTGACATTTGGTGACTTTACGACAAAAAGCGGAAGAAAAACACCGTTCTTTATTAACACCGGAAACTACAAAACCGGTGCACAGCTGGTTAAGCTTGGCGAATATTATGCGGAGGCTATAGTAAACAGTTTGAAGTCGTCATTCAATGTTTTGTTTGGACCTGCATATAAGGGAATTCCACTAGCGGTTTGTACAGCGATGACTCTTTCATCGAGATTCGGTAATGATGTATCCTTTTGTTTTAATCGTAAAGAGGCTAAAGATCACGGTGAAGGTGGGAGTCTGGTCGGTCATAAGTTAAAAGATGGAGATCGGGTTTTGATAATCGAAGATGTTACTACTGCAGGAACATCGGTGAGAGAGTCGATTCCTCTGCTAAAGTCAATTGCAGATGTAACTGTTGCAGGACTTGTTGTTTCTGTTGATAGGATGGAAAGAGGTACCAGTACGAAAGGCGCGCTTACAGAATTACAGGATGAGTTTTCGATCCCTGCATTCTCTATTGTATCACTTTCTGAGATAATTGAGCATCTTCATAACAGAGAAATAAATGGAAAAGTGATTCTGGACGATGCAATCATGATGAGAATCAATGAATATCGTAAGCTGTATGGGGCACAAGAATGACCCTTCGATAGAAACAAGAGCTCTGGGTGCTATTAGAGGAGAGCAAGTGCTCAGGGGCTTAGGGTGTCGAATGCATCTTTTCTTGCGTTGTCTGAAAAGGTACTAATTGTATCTCGTATCGTTGTGCTTAATTAATAAATACGTTTTTTCGAATTGACACATAGAAAAAGTTTTCAATGTAAATAGTAGAAAGAAACTATTATTGAAGCAAGCGCACTATAAAAGAATACAGATGCACCTAAACCGATCAATCCGCCTTTGAGCACTTCTTTGGATCTCTCGATTTTTACTCTTCTGGCATATTCGGTTTTGAAGCAATTGGTTCCTATCATTTGTTGGTCCGTAGTAATTACAGGTGTTACGTTCGCAATCAGAGCTTTAGTTTCAACTGCACAAGGACCTATAACCGGAAGTAGAGTACCCGCAACTACTCCACCAATGAAATAACTATCTTTTTCAGAAACATGTGATGCGAATCGCCTCGCGAGTTCTTTTTGAGTGCTACAACTGTCATTCTGAGCAAAAATAGTTGAGCAAAAAGCAACAATGATGACTAATTGAAATGTAATGGTTCTCATATATGGTGAACTTCCTTATAAAGATATGATTTTATTTCTCAACTAGCCCTGGTGAATGCGATCTTAAATAAATATATACTCTGAGGTTAGAAAAAATGAGAAAATTAACAAATACTAACCTGTAACATTTAGAATTTCAGGAATAGTAATTATGATTATAGAAAATGATCTGAATAAAAAGAAAACCTGATAAAAGAGAACCGGTATGTGTATTTAATCCACTATATATAAGACAGTTACATGATTAAAAATTAGTACCCTTTTCTTCATTATACTCTGAAAAAGGAGCTTCTATGAGCTGCGCAAAATCAGGTGCAGTAGTAAATGGAATAGTATTTGTGTTCTTATCAATCTCAGTACTTTTCGCCGATGTAGTAGTTGACAGCGATCTAGATAACAATCAGAATAATTTCGGATATTACTGGTATTATTATGATGATAATTATAGGCTGGGAAAAGATGATCGTCCGCAAGCAGCACCTAATTCAACACCTTCAACGATACTTGTTAAAACGATGGATTCCACCCGATATGCATTAGGTGATATGAGTGACACTTATAAAATCAAGAGTTATGAGTTTACAATAAGAAGTGAAGAGGGCAATCGCTACGCAACAGTACCTTTTACTTTTGGTGATACCTGGAAGACATCCTGGGGAACAGCCTATCCATACGTTGGGGTCAGTACAATGCTTGCCGATAACGGCAGAAGAATTGATCTAACCGGTGCAACTTCGATCAAATTTAAAATAAGATCTCATAAAAGTAGCCTTTTAGTCAGATTTATTATGCAAACAAAAGAAATAGAGGATATCACTCAAGTTAAGGGATCGCTTTTAAAAGGTGATGAATTCGGATATTACGGATATGATGTAAATGTTTCCACTAACTGGGAAGAAAAGGAAATTAAAATTTCTGATTTGAAGCTGCCAGGCACATGGGCACGTGATATTCCTTTCAATATTAAAAGTGTAACGAAACTTGCATGGGAAATTGATAAAACATACAATGCGACAATAACGGGTGATACAATTGATATTGATGATATAGTTATTGTCGCCTCCACCCTTTGTGAAGGATATGTTTTACCTCCAATGAATGGTGAATTCACCGCTTTTAATATAACGTCATGTGATGATTATGATCCAATCGTAGTTCCACAATATGGTGAATTCGCTACTTTTGACAGAGCTCCATACAATGAAACTCCAATGAAAACCTACTGGTATGTATTTAGCGATAAATTTTCTGGCGGTAATTCAGTAATTACAAAAGGTGCTGAGGAACATCCTGAAAAAGGTTATTATAGTTTATCAGAAATAATCGAAAATAGTGGTTATACAGGAAGAGGGCTTTTACTCGAAGGAAATTTTGGAAAATCGTTCATGCAAAATTCCGCTATGGCCGAAGGTTTTTTCGGTATTGGGGTTAATACCTATGATTCAGGTAGAGTACGTTATTGGGATGCAAAAAATATGGGAGCAAAATCAATTTACTTTAACTATTTAACAGAAGGAACTATCAAAGCAGTAACTTTAGAGGTCAAGGATAAAAATGATGTATCTGATGCGGATAATCCAACAAGAAAAGGGCTACGTGGTCCTGGTATTGTATGGCATAGGGATTTTCCAGGAACGAATGGCCGCTGGAGACAATTAGAAATTCCATTTGATTCGCTCAAGTTAGCTGAATCAGCAATTGATAGAACGCCTCTTGATGTAAACGCATTGGCCAAATTCGAATGGAAGCTTCAGGGATCTGAATCTCAGCATGGTAAAATAGTAATTGATAATGTCTATTTCCCTGATGTTCATACTGGTTGTCTATGTGATAATGTGGCCACTATCCCTCAACCTTCTCAATCGAATTCCTTTTTTAAAGTTAAATATATTAATGGAAATGTTCATGTGACATTCGGTAACAGAGTGCTTATGAAAGACGGCAAAATCGATTTCTATAATGCTCAAGGCAAACTGTTGATGACTAATAATATAAGAAACACAGGTACATTTACAATTAATTTACCAGCCAATAAGTTTCCTTCTGGATTGTACTTTTTAAAATTGCAGGGGATTAATACAAAGGAGAAAGCTGTAAATACCCAAAGGCCGATAAACATTGTGAGATAAATACTTTATTGAAAATCACATTGAAGAATTTTCGAAGTGAATTAGTATTTTTTTTCAGGTTGATATAAATATTAGGAGCTTGTATGAGCTGGGTTAGATTAAGTGAAATTGTTAAGGGATGGGTTTTAGTACTCGTTTCTGGAACAGCACTATTCGGCGAGACAGTTATAGATACTGATTTTGATAATAAATGGAATGAATTTGGGCATAGCTGGTTTTATTATGATGACAAAGATCGTCGTGATAGCAGCGAAATTCGGCGGACCACACCTTCAACTCCTTCTAAAATACAAGCTCCTTATGTTGATGATAATATCCGAAAAGAGTTTTTCCAGGATAAACCTGAATATCAATTTTTAACAGCTAATGATAGCAACAATAGTTATGGAACGATGCCATTTACTTTCGGTTCATTCTGGAAGACCTCCTGGGGGACGGTTCAACCATTTGTTGGTATAGGAACTCGTTTGACAAAAGATGGCAGTTGTATTGATCTCAATAGTACTACTGTGATTAAGTTTAAAATCAGATCTCATTCTGGTAATATTACGGCCAGGTTTATGGTGCAGACAAGAGAGATCGAGGAAATTTCCAGTGTGAAAAACTCGTTATTAAAAGGAGATGAATTTGGATTTTATGGAGCAGATATCTTTGCTGGGAAAAAGTGGTCGGAATTCACAATTAATGTAAAGGATCTTGATTTACCGGGAGGAGTACGTGAAATACCTTTTAATATAAGAAGTGTAACAAAATTAGTTTGGGAAGTAAATAGAGACAGAAATCCTAATACAATCACTGATACACTTGATATCGATGATGTCCGTATGGAGAGTTATGTAGACCCGACTTTTTGGTACAAGACAACTGACAAAACAGTTCCATCTTCTGGTGAATTTGCAACTTTTGATAGCTATCCGTACAACAAGTCAGCTTTAAATACATTCTGGTATGCATACAACGATTCGGATATAACAGGAAATTCATATATTTTTGACGTTTCAGTAATTCCTGGAAAAAAACATCTTGAACTGATTTTCAAAGATAAAACAGGTTCCGAAGATCTGGGGCAAGGGGCTCTTCTTGAATATCAGCTCGGAGCTCCAGTGTCGCAGGGATCGAATTTGGTTCAAGGTTTTGTAGGTATCGGTATTGATGTCTACGACTCTGTTAAGTCTGAGTACTGGAATGCAAAATCGAAAAGTATTAAGAATATTTATTTCCATTATATGACGGATGGTGATGCGAATAGGATTACACTTGAGATCAGTGATAAAAACGACGTTTCTGATGCGCAAAATCCAACAAGGATGGATTCACGTGGTTCAGGTGTTGTTTATTATAGAAACCTGCCTCAGACAAATGGAAAATGGAGAGCTGTAGAGATTCCTTTAGATTCACTTATATATCATGATGATTGGCCAGGATCAAAATATATTGCCTTAGATCTGGAGAATCTTGCGAAACTACAATGGAAAGTACAAGGGAAAGAAGACTTGAATGGTAAATTCGCCATTGATAATATCTATTTTACCACGGGTTCAGATGCAGTTATAAGGCCATTACGTGAAAGTTATAATTCAGCTTTTCTGGTTAAATATGCAAACGGGAGAGTACATGTAACTGCAAATAGTAATACATACGTAGCAAATGGCAAAGTCAGCTTATGCAATGTGACAGGGAAGCAAATGATGACAAACACAATAAAAGACACAAATGCATTTTCAATAAACTTTTCTGTTGACAAATTTGCACCAGGTCTGTACATTCTAAAATTACAAGGGTTGGATACAAGTGGTAAAACTATTAATTTACAATCACCAGTTAATGTTGTAAGATAATTTTACACGTAACCGTCAAAGCGGGGTATCTTTTAACGGATGATAATGTTAAATGGAATAGCCAATAGTCTCTATTCTGCATCTATATAGCTATTATGATATCAGAAATTTATCGTCAATGCATCAAAAAATATTCCTATTTCATATGATGAGTTAATTATCAGTTTGTTTCATTAATAAACCGAAATAACTCAATCTTATAATTCGGGAGTGGACCCCGCGTACGGATGCTTACCTTATGTCAAATTAATTGCGTTTAAAAGTAGTGTTCTTATCTCCCATTATAATGGAAGGTAATTGAATATCGTATTAGCATAATCTTTTCTTGGTAATAATATTCTGCATAAAATAGTTGAGAAAAAGAGAACTTACCTGTAAATTTGTCCCACTAAAATATCAGGATGTTAAAATGGTGTAATCGCATTTTCACTATACCCAATACTCCAGCAAGGGGGACATATGAATTTAACAAAGCTTAAATCAGTTGTTAAGGGAGTTGCATTTGTACTATCCCTGTCATCACTACTTTTTGCTGATGCAGTTTTCGATGGGGAGTTCGAAAATGACCAGAATGAATTTGGCTACTACTGGTATTATTACGATGATAATGCCGGTGTTGGCGAGAACGATCGTCCACAGGTGAAAACACCTGGAACGTCTTCGGTAATCGATGTTGAATATAAGGATTCCGTCAGGCATGCTTTTGGAGATGATAATGATATCTATGTCATTAAAAGCTACAAGTTTACTCGTGGAAATGAAGGCGATCAGAGCTTTGCAACAATGCCCTTCACTTTGGGATCGACCTGGCAAGCTAAATATGGTGTAGCACAGCCATATGTTGGAATTGGATCAATGCTTTGTAAAAATGGCAGCAAATTAGACTTAACTGGTGCAACTTCAGTGAAATTCAAAATCAGATCTCATGTAAACGATCTGACAATCAGATTTAAAATACAGACAAAGGAAATCGATGATATCTCAGAAGTTAAAGGTGATCTGCTTACAGGTGATGAATTTGGATACTACGGAGCGCCTGTAACAATTTCTACCAGCTGGGAAGAAAAAGAGATTAAAATTTCTGATTTGGAACTGCCTGGCACATGGGCTCGTGAGATTCCTTTTAATATTAAAAGTGCGACTAAGTTAGCATGGGAGGTATCAAAAGATGCTAACCCAACGGCCGTTAAAGACACTCTTGACATCGATAATATCACATTTGTCGGGTATACCTTTATAGATCCAACTTTCTGGTACAAATTTGAGAATGCTTCAGATTCAAAAATACCTTCTAATCCTGAATTTGCGACTTTTGATAAAGCTCCTTACAATGAAACTCCGATGAAAATGTACTGGTATGCATACAATGATGCAGATATCGAAGGAAATTCGAAAATTACAGCAGGAGCTATAGAGGACCCTGAATCAAAACGTCTTTCACTTGAAATTAAAGAAAAAACCGGTTCAGATGGTGAAGGACAGGGTGCTCTTATTGAATATCAAATCGGGGCTCCAGTGATACAGGGTGCGAATTCAGTTGAGGGATTTGTAGGTATTGGAGTTAACACTTATGATTCTGCAAGATCAAAGTATTGGAATTTTAAAGCAACAGGTTATAATAGTATTTATTTCCACTATGTCACCGATGGTGATGCAAAAATGGTTACCCTTGAGGTCAGTGATATAAACGATGTTGGCGATGCAGAAAATCCTGAAAGAAAAGATTCCCGCGGTCCGGGTGTTGTTTATTACAGAAACCTGCCCCCGACAAATGGAGAATGGAAAGCTGTAGAGATCCCTTTAGATTCACTTGTATATCATGATGACTGGACTGGTTCAAAATTTATCGCCTTTGATCAGGAAAATCTTGCAAAACTCCAATGGAAAGTGCAGGGTAAAGAGGGTTTGAGCGGTAAATTCGCGATAGATAATGTTTTTTTTACTAAGTATACTGATGCGGTCATAAGACCATTAATTTCAAACCATTATTCACCTTTTCAAATTAAATACGTAAACGGAAGAGTTCATGCAGTATTAGATAACAATACCTGTATTGCAAATGGCAAAGTCAGCTTATGCAATGCTATAGGCAGGCTAATAATGACAAATACAATAAAAAACACAAGTACGTTTTCAATAAATCTTTCAGCTGACAAATTTACACCGGGTCTATACTTTATAAAATTACAGGGAGTAAATACAAACGGGAAAGCTGTTAATCTGCAATCACCGATTCATATAGTGAAATAATCCTCGTTAAAGAATATAGCCGGATAATTTATAGTTGATGAGCTCAACATAAATGATCCGGCTATAACTTATATTTACCCAGCACAAAAAAATATAAGCCTTATATTGTCATAGAGATCAAAAAACACCTAAAAAGCTATTCAGTTATGGAGTCCTTACAAGCCCCCCTTTCGGGGCGACGCATCGAAGTGCCCGAAGGGGTGAATTTAGGGGGCAAGAAATTTTGTGTTACAAATTACAGCTATTCTGAATAATAGTAATCAGGTGATTTTACGTCAATTTAAGCAGCTATTGAATTATTTTGGAATGTTGGATGAATAAGAGTGAATGTAAAAGGAGCTGTTTATGAACTTAAGATTATTAATATCATTAACCATCGTGAGTCTCTATGGATCCATAATGGCAGCAGAACGTTACGAGGCTGAAAATGCTGTGGTTGATGAAAATTCTGTACAGAAAGTAGCCGATTCTAAAGCATCGGGTGGCTTTTACATCGGTATGAAAGAAGGAAAATTATCATTTAAAGTTACAGCTACTACATCAGGATTTTATACACTCTGGGCTTCCTATTCTCAGCCCAGCGACCCTAATGGGAAAATACAGAATCTTTCGGTTAATGGTTCATCAACAGGTCAGATTTCATTCCCTTGCGTTGATACGTTTAAACTTTTAAAAGCTTCATCAAAGATCAAGCTTACAGCAGGATCTAACACCATTGAGATTACAAAATCATGGGGATGGGTAAATATTGACTATATAGAGCTCACATCCTATGAAGGTAAACCATTTTCAGTAACCGGTTCTCTCGTGACACCAAATGCATCCGTGAACGCAAAAAAAATATATGCTTTCCTGAAGAATAATTTTCAAAAGAAAATCATCAGTGGTGTAATGACAGATGAAGTAATGCTTACCGATGGGAAATACACCCCAAACACTATGGAAACACAAAAAGAAGTTGCTTATATCATCAGTGCTTCAGGGAAAACTCCTGCATTGTTAGGTCTTGATTTTATGCACGCAACGGGAAAGAGTTCTGAAGGCGAATGGCATCATGGATATACAAAAGCAACAGTATCACTTGCTGAGGATGTTTTTAAAAAAGGTGGGATACCTATATTTTGCTATCACTGGAAAGATCCAAACGGAGATGTAGAAACTTTCTATTCAAAATCATCAGGTAATTCGCCATATACAGAATTCGATCTTTTCAAAGCGTTTGTTGATTCAAATACATGTGAAGCATTTAATACCAGTAGTAATGAATACAATGCTATCTTAAAAAATATGGATACCGTTGCAGGTTATATTAAAATTCTGGCAGATAAAGGGATCCCTATACTTTGGCGCCCCCTTCACGAAGCTTCTGGTAAATGGTTCTGGTGGGGATATAAAGGTCCTAAGGCATGTAAAGCTCTTTATAAACTTATGTTTGATCGTTTCACATCATATCATAAGTTAAACAATCTTATCTGGGTCTGGACAACCGATGAGGCTGGTGATGCACTTGACTGGTATCCGGGAGATGATTACGTGGATATTATCGGCAGAGATTATTATTACTATCCACGTGAAGCTAATCACGGTTCGCTTGTCGCTTCCTTTGAAAAGCTAAAAGATATCTATGGTGTAAATAAATTAATTACGCTTAGTGAAAACGGTTCTGTTCCTCATCCCGATAGTCTTGCCGGTGATGGTGCCGGGTGGTCATGGTTTATGCCCTGGAATCGTGATTATACAATGGATGGCTGGGCACATGATAATACCGCGGATGACTGGAAGTCAATTATGAATAACGACTATGTTATTACTTTGGATAAAATGCCAGGCTGGGATAATTATGATCCAACGCTTGTAAAATCGAGCCACCGTGTTTTCCAATCGAATACTTCTATCAGCTTTGAACGCAGTACTTTAAATCTATCTCTTGGCAGTGCTGCAAGAACGATAGGAATTTACAATCTCAACGGGACTCATATGTCAACCCTAAATCAAAGTACAGTTGTAAGCGGTAATCACCAGTTCAAAATAAATGGGTTAGCCAAAGGCGTATACCTGGTGAAGATTACTTACACAAATGCTTCTGAAAATACTGTTAAACCGATTGTGATTAAATAGTCTGTACAGATTCAGGTCACATATTAAATTTGTTCTTCACTAATTATCCGTATTACTCCTGTGGTGATACGGATTTTTTATTAGTGAAGCAACGATTATAATTCAAACTGCACAGTAACAGGAGAAGGTGAATCATGCGTACAATTACATTTCTCTTACTAATAATCAATATGCTTTTCAGTGAATCTTATCCGGCAGTAAAATTAAAGTTTTTCAATTGGACAGATTATAATCTGGAAAAATTGGAATATTACAAAAAGTTAGGGTTTACTCATGCGGCTGTTCATGTTGATTTCGACAAATCTTTATACAGTCACGCATCAGGGAAATGGATTTACAATAAAAAAAAGTATGCTGAGGGTACGCCTGCGGCAGATTTTTCTAATCACTTAAAGCAGGTTAGGGATGCCGGATTAATTCCCATACCCATTATTGAATGCTTCAGTCATACTGAAGCCTATATTGAATTAGATAATACTCTACCCGATAGTGAACGTTCTATAAGCCAGTTTAATACAACTTACCCAATGCCTGATCTTGCTGAGCTTGCTGTAATTTTCCCCTGTACTAAAAACTGGGATACGAATAGTCAAAGAGGATATCAATCTTACGATGGCATCGCTTATCCGGGTGGATTAGGTGAGAATAAGGGAGCGGATGAAATATATGAGCAGCTTTTCAAAATAATCAAACAGAACTGGGGAAATACGGCGATTCCATATATTCATATAGGGCATGATGAGTGGGGGTATGGATGTGTAAGCTATTTAAAACTTGGCAGATCAAAATCGAGATCTGAAAGTATATCGGAACTGATGGCGAAAGAGGTACATGCCCGAATTACACAAATAGAAAGTACCATTGGGAAAGATACGAAGATAATTATGTGGGCGGATGGTTTTGTCTTGGGTGATTATGGAGAGACTTACGGTACTGCTGGAGAACTGACTACAGGTAGCGGCGGAATTTTAAATCTTCTCGATAAAACATATAGAGCGAAAAACAAAATTATTCTAATGCCCTGGATTTACTCTGTTGTGGATGGAACTTTTGATAATGGACGTAACCTCACTTTTGATAAAGCGAAACAGATCGCCTATCTTGATAGACTTGGATATAATTACATACCTTGCGGCGGTGAAGATGGAGACCCTTCAATTGAATCAGTTGAAAAAGTTAAGCAAACAACTTTCGAATGGGTTCGGGTTTCGCAGATATATCCAAAATATCTTATTGGATATGGCAATGCTACCTGGAAACCATATACAAACAGTATAGGAAGTGATACCAATAAGATTTCAGTGGGATATAGTGCACCTTTGATAGCGTATTTAGGCTGGACTTATGGTGAAAGATCATTGAAATTGGCAAGAAATAAAAAATACACTCCGGATATATTCTCAAAGGTGAAATTTATCAAGAGCCGTCAAGAACAGAAATGGACAGAGGGGGTACATTATTTCAGTCCGTAAACGATTGCAATCTCGCTCACCCTGCCCACCCTCCGTAAAGGTCTGTTTTGGAGGACGGTAGCTCCCAGTCGAAGGGTGAATACATTGTAAACAGTGACCATAATTCGGATTGCCAAAATGACCATGCTTCGACTGGGAGCTCAGCATGAGCGGGTTTCGATTTATTCGATTTCATCAAAATGACCATGCTTCGACTGGGAGCTCAGCATGAGCGGGTTTCGATTTATCCGATTTCATCAAAATGACCATGCTTCGACTGGGAGCTCAGCATGAGCGGGTTTCGATTTATTCGATTTTATCAAAATGACCATGCTTCGACTGGGAGCTCAGCATGAGCGGGATTTCGGTTTATTTGAATAACTCGAAAACACGTTCCACTTCATCCATTCTGCTCCCACTGTCCACTCACCGCCACTCATGCCTTGGATATTTTCTCGACAAACTCTTCTTTAGTTCAGGATAATGCACCGCCCAGAAATTAGATAGATCATGGGTTATCTGCACAGGGCGGTTGTTTGGAGCAAGTACTTCAATAAGAACAGATACCCTTCCGCCTGCAATTTTCGGAGTTGCTCGCATATCAAAAAGCTCCTGAATACGTGCCCGCGCGCGCGGTTCACTTTCGGGATCATACATTACACGCATCTTGCGGCCTGATGGCAATGCGATCGACTGCGGTGCCATGGTATCAACGAATTGCTGCTGCTGATAATCAAGGAGATTCTGAACATAAGGAAGTACAGGTTTTGCACTGACCTTATCGAAACGATTTTCTCCATCGCAAAGTTCATGAATGATAAGGTGCATATCATCATCGGTAAATGTGGGGAGTTTCTGATCAGGAAACTGCTTTTCCACCCATTGCACCCGCTTAATAAAGTCTTCGACACTCTGATCCCATAATGGCAGAGAAAGTTTCTTCTCAATAATCGTTTCTGCCAGTAGAGATGATGCTATACTTGTTACATTACTCTGTGATGTTTCATTGATTACTACTCCCAAACACCAGGTACGCGTGCGGTCTTCGACAGATCGGGTTGCAGTATTCCATTCGCATGATGATTCCATAGACCACTGTGATTCAAAGTATTCATGAAGCCATTCTTCTTTTACTTCAGTTGCCAGTGACAAGTTTGTTTTTATCTCCTGCCGGGCATCCTTTAATTCCCTTATGTCAGTTGCAATTAAGAACGGCGCATTTCTGGTGATACTCTTGTCATTCAGTACACCCCTTCGGCCTTCTCTCAATCTGCAAATGAGCGTTCCCTTATCTCTGCGTACTGCAAGATGATCTGGATAGGCTAAAAGTATGCATCGGCCAAGCTCTGTCGGAGCATCTTTTTCATCGTGAATACGCATACCTGCTTTACGACAATGTTCTATAAACAACGCCTGGGTCCTGAGGATATTCTTTGCTGCTGATCCATTTATAGCATACCGGGTACAAAGAGACTGATTAAAACCGCTGGCCTCGATTTTTTGGAGTAAACAATACAAACCATAAAAATCTGATAAGATTTCCTGGTGGTAAGCTTCTTCAGGATAGTCGGGTTTGCCAGCCAGAGCAGAACGTTCTGAGAGAACCGCAGCGCTGAATGTTGCCAGATGAACACAGTTGCGTTTTCCCGCTTCTATCAATAGTCTTGCCAGTCGGGGGTGCATTGGAAATCTGCTCATCTCTTCTGCCAAAGGGGTACACGCTCCATGCGAATCAACAGCCCCAAGTATTGACAAAGTCCCATTTGCCTGTTCAACTGCATTTTGTGAAGGCACTTCGAACCATGGGAAATGTTCAACTGAATCATAACCAATTTGACGAATGGAAAGAATGGTCTCAGTAAGATCGACTCGTAAGATTTCCGGAGTTGTGCGGACTGGAAGTCCCGCATGGCGCGAATTGCTCCAGAGCCTTATACAGACACCAGGAGCTTCACGGCCTGCGCGGCCCGCCCGCTGATCAGCGCTATCCCTGCTTATTGATTCGGTAAACAAGGTGTTAAACCCGCGGGCTGAATCAAAACGGCTGATACGCGCAAGTCCAGAGTCAACAACATGGCGAATTCCAGGAATCGTGAGCGATGTTTCAGCGATATTAGTAGCAACGATAATTTTACGGCGTCCGGTTGCATCCATTACCTGATTTTGGCGAGTAGCAGGAAGATCTCCGTAAAGGGGAAAAACTGATAGTGATTCACCTCTGACAATTGAATCAATTGCTTCAACCGTACGCCGTATTTCATAAACTCCCGGCATAAAAACGAGAATATCGCCATCTTTACCCTCCGAAACAAGTCCTGCTACCGCACGAGCCGCGTGATCCCAGACAGGAGTTGACTGGGGTGAAGATGAATAACGGATATCAATTGGAAAAAGGCGCCCTTCAGAAGTAATGACTTTGACCGGATCCAGATATTCTTTCAATGGATCAATGTCAACTGTCGCAGACATGACGATAATACGAAGATCTGGTCTTCGCTTGGTTTGCAGATCAAACGCCAGGCTCAGTCCAATATCGCTGGTTAAGCTGCGTTCGTGAAATTCATCAAATATGACAGCAGAAATATCCTTAATATCCGGATCACTGAGGAGCATTCTGGTAAATATCCCTTCAGTAATGAAACTCGCACGGGTATTTTGTGAAACAGCAGATTCGAAGCGGGTTTGAAAACCGATCTCCTGCCCTAAATCGGTTGACCTTTCGTAAGCGACACGGGCAGCTAACATTCGTGCAGCTAACCGCCGTGGTTGCAAGATGAGAATGCGGCCTTTTGTCACCTGATTATCGAGCAACATCTGCGGAACCTGTGTTGATTTTCCAGAACCGGTTGGCGACCGGATAATAAGGCGGTTTGCGGAATGAATTGCTTCCAGAATGTCTTTACGAAGATCATTGATCGGTAATGGTGCTGATGTCATTGTTATAGTTGATTCTCTCTATCGAAATTTACAGGTTATATATATTGAATCGGTGTACATTGCTTATTCGAGATAATCAGATATCAATTCGAATTGATATCGGCCATATTGATCATAATTTACTTATTCTTTTTAAGTGGAGTTTGGTCGATCATTTTTATGACAAATCCTGATATTGCAGAAAGCCAGTCTTCCATTGTAACTGCAAATTGATTTTCATCTATCGATTCAATGTAACCGTAAGATGCTGTTTTTTGAGATATATTATCCCAAATAGCAAATTTCCCTCTGATAGCAAGGTCTTTTTGTGAAGAGAAAGAGGCGCCAAAGTGTACACCTCCAACATAACCGCCAGGTGATCCACTAACATTCAGATCTGACCGTATTGACACATCGTTTATAATAAGTACCATATCAGGACTACCTTCTGTACATTGAATTTTCTGTCCGGCTCTTGGTACGTTGATCGTACAGTTATCTTCAATCAATCTCTCACTCTCATAGCTATCTGCTGCTGTTATATATACCGAATCAAAAACAGTCTGATTTTTAAGCTGCTTAATTAACTCAGCTCTGAAAAATGCATCAATCAGAGAATCTTTATCTCCCTTGCCAAACTCATCAGTAACATCACCAGTATAGTTAACCGGAATTGTATCTGGCAAAATAACTGCGCATCGATATTTGTTAACATTATTGTCGAAAGCGTAATCTGGTGAAAATTTGATGAATGTAGGGTCGCAAGAGAACATTAAAACACAGCAACATATTAAACCAATGATCTTTTTCATAGGTTCTCTCCTTTAAGGTTGATTTAATTGTTTTGATTTAAGGATTGCGTTAATATAAGTAAAGGCTAACCTGAAAAGTAGTGCTTCAAAATATTGGATATAGTAAAATACTCAATAAAATTAGGACATAAAAATAAGGATATATAGTGTAAAGCTGAAGTAATGACAATAATAAATCATTCACAAATTTCCACATTCGGATAGGTGTCTGGATGTTTTTACATTAATCTATATTATCCTTTACACTTGTTATTTTGAGAATCCAGGGATATCATTTCATATCTTCAGAATAAAATATCACAATCTTACACAGAGCAAATCTGGACTATTTCTACATTGGGAATTTATTACGGTTTTTTATTATTGCCGGAAATAAATTTACAGAAGGTTCAAACCGGGAATATATCAGGGTGAGTATATGGGTGCTTTTACTACTTGGGCTGTTATTTATCGTAAGCAGGCATCTGATCTTCGAACATTATGATAAAAAACTGAGATAGTTATTAGCGGAAAGTGAACATAAATCAATACTAAAAAGTACAAAATTTCAGAACTTAGGAGCAGTCCTTGTACGATGCTCTGGTGTTGCAATATATTGCATACTACTTACTACGCTCGCATTTGCTGCACATTTTTCATTGTAAATCATAAAAAGTATACAGATCTTGGATCAAAAAATAGGAACCGCAATAGATTCTAATCCTACGCACCATGTTCAGTCGGCTTTATACGAAAAAAATCCTGTATGATTAGTCTCTTGGAAATTTGTCAAAAAATCTGTTCAGATATTTGTTTAGAAAAATGTTTGCCGGAAGAAGACCTCAAGAGGCTTAGTCTATGTCCGGATTAATGATTACTATGATTTAGCACGTAGGAATAGAAATTTAATTAGTGGGAATAATAATTTAGCTGGTGGGAATAGTTATTTAGCTGGTGGGAATAGTTATTTAGCTGGTGGGAATAGTTATTTAGCTGGTGGGAATAGTTATTTAGCTGGTGGGAATAGTTATTTAGCTGGTGGGAATAGTTATCTAGTTGGTGGGAATAGTTATCTAGTTGGTGGGAATAGTTATCTAGTTAGTGGGAATAGTTATCCTCTGCGTGACTATATCATCTTAAAGGGGAGCAATCGCTTATTATAAGTACACCTGAAAACAATTCAACACTCAATTCTTATCTTTTCTCCAACCTTATGTTATTTTACCTATCTTTGCTAAAACAGTTTCGATGACCGGAGTATAAAAATGAAAATCTCTCGCTCACTTTTCTTTTCACTGCTTTTTGTGCTGTTCTTTCTATCAGGATTGGCTGGATTGATTTATGAGTCAATCTGGTCCCATTATCTGAAACTCTTTGTTGGACATGCAGCTTACGCGCAAACGTTAGTCCTTGTAATCTATATGGGTGGCATGGCGCTTGGTTCCTGGATCGCTTCGAATTACACCAACCGCATAAAGCATCTTCTTGTGGCGTATGCAATCGCCGAAATTGTAATCGGTCTGACCGCATTAGTATTTCATCCGATTTTTACCAGTTATCTATCGCTCTCTTATGATCATATTTTTCCAGCACTGAACTCCAGTTTTATGAGTTCGCTCTATAAATGGTGTACTGCACCGCTTCTGATTCTTCCTCAAACGATTCTCCTTGGTGCGACATTCCCTTTAATAAGCAGCGGGATCATCAGACGTTATAATGATACCCCAGGACATACGATTTCTATTCTTTATTTTGTGAACAGTCTTGGCGGCGCGATCGGCGTTCTTCTCAGCGGCTTTTATCTAATAGAAAGATTCACCTTTCCAGGGACTGTTGGTTTCGCGGGATTAATCGATTTAATCGTTGGGGCGGGAGTGCTTATTCTCTGCTGGTTCAGCCGTGAAAAATCAACAAACGCTAAAGGGATAAAAGTAAAGAAACCACAGGCACCTCCAGCTATTCCACTCAAAATTGATTCTGTAGGCTGGGTAATGCTTATCGTTGCTGGGGTTACAGCAGCTTCCTCTTTTATGTACGAAATTGGCTGGGTTCGCATGCTTTCACTTGTGTTGGGGAGTTCGACTCACTCTTTTGAACTTATGCTTTCTGCATTCATTTTTGGATTGGCAATAGGAGGCTTCTGGATAAAAAACAAGATCGATTCATTTAAGAATCCAATTGCTGCATTAGCAATTATTCAGGTCGTGATGGGAATCTGTGCGATTGCTACACTTGTTTTCTACAGTAAACTTTTTTATTTAATGCAGTTTTTATTGAGAACGCTCAACATGAGTGAGCAGGGATATTTGATGTTTAACATCTACAGCCATCTCATCTGTCTGGTACTGATGCTCCCTGCTACCATTTGTGCAGGAATGACACTGCCGATTATCACCTGGTATCTGTATAAGAAGAATTCTGATGAATCAATGATAGGAAAAGTTTACGCTTTTAATACTGTAGGATCAATCATCGGGGTCTTACTTGCCATTCAACTTTTAATGCCTTTTGTCGGATTAAAATTTCTGTTGATCACAGGCGGAGTGATAGATATGCTGGTTGGTGTATTTCTTGTCTACTATTTCAAAGAGCAAGCCAGCAAGAGGTTGACACTCGTACTTACATCTTTAACTCTCATTGTTACTGTGATTCCAGCAGTTTCGATCCAGCTTGATCCGGCGCTCCTTTCCTCAGGTGTATATCGCAATGGTACAATCCACAAAGATCGGGAAACCTTATTTTATAAAGATGGAAAGACATCAACGGTTGCACTCGTAACGAGAGTCGGATGTTACTCATTGTCAAACAATGGAAAACCGGATGCATCAGTCGGTGTAGATTCCTCTGAAGTTACGCTTGATGAGCATACACAGATTCTCCTTGCTGCATATCCTCTTTCCTATGCAAAAAAATGCGATAACGTTGGGGTGATTGGTTTGGGAAGTGGAATGACCGCCTCAGTGTTGCTTGAAAGTGATGCGATTAAGCACATGGATGTTGTAGAAATTGAACCATATATCGTTGATGCCGCCAAGATGATGGGGCCAAAAGTCAGAAAGGTATTCAATGACAGTAGAAGTCAAATTCATATTGAAGATGCAAAGACATTCTTTTCTGCAAATAAGAAAAAATATGACCTGATAATTTCTGAACCATCCAACCCGTGGGTGAGCGGAGTATCAAGCCTTTTTTCAGTTGAATTTTTTAAGCTGATCTCCTGTCACTTGACTCCCGAGGGAATGCTTGTACAATGGCTGCATCTGTATGAGATGAATCCTGATTTAATTGCTTCTATCCTTATGTCAGTTGATAAAAACTTTCTGGATTACAAAGTTTTTGAATCCGGTTCAGATGTGATAATCCTCGCATCCAATAATCCTATCAGTAATACACCGGGAAATGAGGTTTTTAAGAATCCAAGATTGGCTGATTTACTCAGAAAAATCAACTTTGAGTATGACTACGATTTCAAGAGCAACTATATCGGAGGAAAAAACACTCTTCATCATCTGGCGAATATGTTTGATATCCCTTTAAATTCAGATTATAACCCCGTTCTGGATTTAAGAGCTGTCAAGGCTCGATTTACTCACTCGAATGCTGAAGGGTATGGAACCATGGGCAGGTTTATTATTCCCGTGCGGAGAATCCTTGAAGATGATACTATGACAGTTCCTCATGTAATGTATGGTAGAAGTGTTAACATGAAAGGTCCCAGTGGTGTTAATATTAATGCTGATTATCAAGCCTGGCAGGCCTGGTACTATATAACCAGCAGAGGTTCTGCCAGAGAAGCTTTCGCGGATTCGGTTGTCCTAAGGCAGGTCGCGTTTGCTGTGGCACAGGTTAGAATGGCTGCCAGAGATAATGCCACGGCTGTTCATCAGATATGGCCAAAAAATGTACTTGATTTACTCAGGATGACTATGCCCTATCTGCCTCCAACTCAAATAAAAGATGTATGGTCTTATATTGATGAAGAGGGAAAAAATATCAATGTAAGACAGGAGAGCAAGGATGTGCTGAAGGTACTGAAATGTATTTCGTTTGGAGAATACGATACCGCTCAGCAGCTTAGTCTTAAATGTATGAAAGAGAATCGTACACTTACTGAAGAGTATGTAAAGATCCTTGCAGTCGCACATATGTTATCATCAATAAAACTCAATAAAACAGAGAATGTTGAAGAAGTATGGAATAATATGGGAAAACTGCAGTACGATTTTAATATCATGACGCTGTTCAATCATGCGCTTGTCAATAAAGCAAAGAAGGATTTTGTGCCTGATTGAGTTTTGTGTGATCGCTAAGTTATGGGGAAGATTACATTGACTTCTAATCGCGAATTTTTCCTGGGGAGCAGTTTGTTTACTTTAAAAGTAAATGGGTGCTTCCTTCTGGAAAAATTAAATGAGACGATCTTACAAAACGAATCAAGGTTAAAAATGTAGAGATCAAAACGCCATACTTTTTTCCCCAATTATTTTAGTTTTACTAATAGTTTTGTTTTAAAAATTTTGATACTATTCTATTCTATTCTATAATTCATACATTGAAGTCGAAAAAACCCTCTTAAGCGAGGTCCTATGAAAAAAAAGATAACTACAATGTTTATTTTTTCAGCGTTTTTTTTAGTTTTTGCCCTTGATGATCTTCCAATATACCTGGACGCAGGATGTCCAAATACCGGTATTCCTAAAAGCTATGCACAAGGACCTGCGGATATGAAACTTCCTCAAAGTGGAGCTTCAGGCGCGATTCCAATTACCTGCACTGAGGCAATGAGTGGTAGCGATGCTGCAATAGTTAATTTAGATCGGAAACTAAAGGGCGGTGAATACTTTGATTTCATCTTCAAATGGGGCGATGATCGATCACATTCAATAAAAGGTTACAAAGATCTAAGAATGTGGATCAAGAACAGAAATAGCACGACCGCTAAATTTCGCATCACCTGGGAACAGGCAAACTACTCAACAGGAAAATATAAAAACATGGAGATTCCTGGAGGCGGAGACTGGAAGGAGTATGTAATAGATCTTGCAGAGTTAGGATCTGATTCTGTCGCGGGCTTTAAAATATCTAATCCGTTAGGGGAGTATAACGGACCAGATCTTGATGCAGATCCAATCAACATCCTTATTGATTCGATAACTGTTACTGATGGGACAAACAATAATATGAAAAAGTATAATGAAAATCCATATCCTTTCCCGGCAACATCGGCAGTACATAGATTTTCATACAATAAAAGACAATCGGGTAAACTTATCGTAGAGCCGGTATCTTCAGGTGTTCGACTTAAGGGTTGGCAGGGAAAAGCTGATGTGGCGGTATATTCTTTGGGTGGTCAGCTTATTGTCAGAGGACAGTTCTTAGCATCACAGAAGATAGCATTACCTTCAATTGGAGCAGGATTATTTGTTGCTGTTGTAAATAGCACTGATGGATTAAGGAGGAGTACGTTTTTTTCGTATCAGAAATAAAGGAAAGAGAGAAGGTGAGGGAGAACTACTGTAAACGATTTTTTGTTTGATTAGTTACAATTTGGTTGATACACTGACTTTAATTGTTTATTTCTTGAGAGCCTATCTACAAGTACCTGTCTTTACGAATCGTTTACAATGAGTTATTTTCTACTGGTACTTGTATTCTGGAAGTATTCATAAGGTATCGGTATTATAAATGTCTCCACTGAACTTACTCGGTAATATCATCACTATGGGCGTAAATTGATTTTCTTCATTTTGTTAGAAAATGCAAGAATACTATATCGGTTTTGAATCATTCTGGAGAAAGATCAAGAGGATAGACAGCTAATCCGTTGGTCCCAAATCTATTCAAGTCCCCATATTTAAAATTATTTGTACCTTAACTCATTCAGCCAAAGATCCCCAGAGATAAATGATTTATTTTGACATTTAATAATTTATCTCAGGGGTATTATCTTAGGAAACTGGCACAAATGTTGTAGGTATCAATATCCAAAACACTCTCCTTAACAAAACCGTAGGAGGACCCCATGACCACCAAACCCCGAGTCGTAGCTCCCAACCAATATTACCAGATCTCCTCCGTCGGAAACACCGACTATCATATCCTCGGTACCGATATCTTGAAACTCTTTTTTCTTTGTCAGCTCGCCATTTATCTTAAAAAATACAAGCTTACCTGTATCTCCTGGTCCCTTATGGATAACCATTATCATCTGGTAGTTAAAACCGGTTCCGATCCTACTATATCTATTTTTATGCAAACGCTCAACTCCGTTTTTGCAAAAAAATATAACAAAATGAACAATAGCTTCGGATCGGTTTTCGCAAAACGATTCTCATCGATTGTAGTTCAGGAAGGAGATAACTTAAAAGAGATTATCCGTCATGTTCATTTAAATCCGGTCCGTAGTGGAGATTGCACACTTGAAAATCTGGATAGCTATAAGTGGTGTGGGCATAGTGAAATAGTAAATGATAAAACTGACAGTATAATTGATAGAGCTGATGTCCTCAATCTTTTCTGTGGATCAGATCAGATTACCGAATACAAGACATATATTGCTACACCCTGTAAAGAGGTTCCTCTGTCGGTCAGAACAATGCAGTCATCAAACAAGGGAAGCCTTGATTTTCATAATTCGAACTTTTTTGTAATTGGTGATGCCGAATTCGCTAAGAAGGTATTTGAACAGGATCAAATCCGCAAAGCGAGAATTGCGCAATATTTGAGGAAAAATCTCACGCTTGAGAATGTAGTCTATAAGATAAACATAGGTATGCAATTTACGGCTGAAAATATAAGGATGCGTGGAAGGCTCAATGAGCAATCCACATTTAGGCAGATTTTTGCGCAATACGCTCACTGCTACTATGAGTTTCGCTGTACTCAAATCGCTCAGTATTTGAATGTCACTCCATCCGCAGTATCCATGATGATCTCGAGGTGCTATAGAATAACTGACCTGAAACTTATTAAAGAATTCATTGGGTGTTAATCTGATTCTTCAGTGATATTACAATAGAGAACAGATGAAGATTGATTCTTAAGTGCAGAATTATTCTCAAGAAATAAAAAAAAGGATTAAACGATATCATATGCCTTACAATGTTGTGGAAAATCATATGTTAAAATATCATTAGTTTATTTATGGGTTAAGTACATCTGCAAAAGATATTGATTTTAGGTAATTAATGTACATTTTAAAGCAGTGTGCTATTTCTTTGGATGTGTTTCCCCATAGATAAAAGAATAATACATATATAATTTATCCTTGGGGTGACTAATTGCGTTCGATCTCAAAATCCTTCCCTATATAACTAATCATGTTTATTTCCCATCTTTTGAGAATCTATCAACATAATGTAATTTGTATTAATCTCTGTCCTTTTTTACAATTCACAAGATTTCCGCTGTTTATATCCAAAGGATTTCGTAATAATTAGGTATTCTCAATTAGGAGATCATTATATGTATTCTATAGCTTCTAACTTAATGGATATTGGTCGTGGTATTAAGCATATTTTGGGCTTTTTTGGACAAATGAACATAAAGGGATTTCCTCTAGATTGGGTATTTCATCTTATTCTGGCTTTTCTATTAATGTATCTTCTGAATAGATTTATAAGTATTAAAAAAAGTGTAGTTATAGTTCTTTTCCTTATAATTTTTAAAGAGATAGTAGATGTCTTCGGTAAATCGAGAATAGAATACATTGTTCCGCCCTCAATTGATACTCCTAAAGATATTATTGCTGGCCTTTTGGGGATCTATCTTTTCTGCAAAATGCCTAAGCGATCGAAAAAGAATAAAATTATTTCTGTGCAGGAGAAAGTACAATAGTGCATTTTTCAAATAACTGGATTTTTCGCATACTATCAACTTTACTTTTTTGTCTTGTTGGACAAAGCATTTTGTACTCTTCCATGCCAGTTGTATTTATTGCATTTGTAATTGCAACTGTAATTTTATTTGCAATATCACGAAACAATACAACTGCTGTTTTTTTATTGATAGCTGCAGGACCAGTTGTAAATGTAACCTCTTTTCATTACGATTCTTATATCTATAATATCGAGATTGTACTTTTAACGTACCTTGGATGTTTTTTCTGGAAGAAAGCTGAAATAGTATCTTTGGGAAATTTTCGTGGTGTGATAATAGCCTATTGTTTGCTGATAGTTGCAGTTATTTCATCGACCATGGTTCACTGCTTTTTTTACGGTAAAATGATGCCTGCTGAAATTAGGCTTGTTAGACTATATCTGATTGGGAGCTCTCTTCTTGCTTTTATTGCTACAATGAAAAGTACTGATTTGACAGTGTTCTACAAAGGAATTATTTCTGTTGCTTCAGGTATTTCCATTTTAGGACTTTTGGAATTCGGTTTTCATGGTATTGTACTACACAATTGGGGTCAGGAACCACGGTCGATTTTTAACGGATCAGAAATACTTGCGGTATACCTTTGCATGATACTTCCTTTGGTTATTATAGGAAGATCAATATTTACAAAAGGTTTCTGGTTATATATAGCTAATTGTAGTGCTGTTATGTCGATTTTATTATTATTCGCTGCAAGATCTCGGACTGGTATACTTGCATTTCTTATTTTTATTTTATGCGTGGGTTTACGTAATACAAAATTGAATCCTCAAAAAATAATAGAATTTGGTATACTTGGTTTCTTGTGTGGTGGAGCGCTAATTGTTGTCGGAATGAAAACATTTCATTCGGGTACAATGTCATTCTCAAGAATTCCTAATGTAGTATTTTCTTCACGATTGCCAAACTGGCAAGAAGGAATAACTGTTTTGTCAGAATATCCATGGTGGGGAACTGGCTCAGGGAATAACGTATATAATACCTTTTTACAACTTCAGAATCAGTTTGGTTTTATTGGATTGATTACCCTTCTGTTTTTTGTGGGATTTGTTTTCACCAGGCATGTCCGCAATAAGCAGCTGGAACGGACTAATCCTATTCAGGAAGGAGTATTCTGGTCTGTGATTACTGTATTAATTGCAGGAATGGGAGAATCTGTCCTTGGAAATCAAATAGGATATATGGTCTTGTTTTTTTCTTTGCTTTTATAGTTTATGTACAAATGGTGTTTTTTGATTTCTGCGTTGTATTCTTCAACGAATCTCGCCTGTCTAAATTTTAATGCTGCTTGTCTTAATATATTCTTTATTGTAACATTAGCTTTCATCAACAATGGAAGAGACATTATTAATTGCGAATCGGACTAATTGATCTCATATTTTCAACTGAGCTGTTGTCTGCAATAGAGAAGGAATTTTCATTGGCAGCGGGAAAGAACAAAGCGAAAGTGGTCCCTTCTCCTATGATTGAGTTAACTTTTATTCCACCTTTATGGCTACTGACCATTCCATAAACAGTAGCCAGCCCCATACCTGTTCCTTTGCCCTCTTCTTTGGTTGTAAAAAAAGGTTCAAATATATGTGCCATTGTTGTCGGATCAATTCCTATGCCTGTATCTTTGACGGATACAGAAACATAATCGCCTGGAGGGAGCTTGTGATTGTTTACTGTATCAGATTCACGTTCGAATCGGATATTTTCCGTTTCGAATGTTAAAGTACCTCCATTCTCCATTGCATCTCGTGCATTCAGTGCCAGATTAAGTAAAACATTCTGAAGCTGTGTTGGTCCTCCTATAATATATGGATTTACAGCGTTAAGTTTAGAAATAATTTGGATTTTATCAACGCTTCGTGAAAACAACGAAATGACTTCGCTGGCAAGTTCATTTATGCTAACAACTTGCTGTTTGTAAACGCTTTTCCTTGCAAATGCAAGCAGTTGTTTTGTTAAATCTGAAGCGCGTTTTCCAGACGTTTGAATTTGTTTCACATAATCCCATTCAGCTGAATGGCTATCAAGTGCCTTTGATAATAATTCACAGTAACCCATGATAATCATAAGCTGATTATTGAAATCATGGGCAATACCCCCCGCCAATTGTCCAATAGCTTCCATTTTTTCAGCCTGACGGAGGTGCTCATTTGCAGTTTGTAGCTCTTGCGTTCGCTGCTGTACCATTTCTTCAAGTTGATTTTGGTATTTCTTAAGCATGTTTTCTGATTCGATACGAACTGTTATTTCATGTCGTAATTTACGGGTTAATGATCCTACGGCACCAGTTAATATTGCAATCGAAAATTGAATTATTGCCCCAAGAATTGGCTCGATTGGTGAATAATCTGAGGAATTTGTACTTCGAAGAATGATACTAGTCCAATATACATTGCACACTGCCATGATTATTCCTGCCTAGTTTGCCCCAATTCCAGGAAACAATAATGATGAATATTAGACTTAAAATGGCAATAATTATGTTATTATGGATCTGCTTAAAGGTAAAATAGAATAACCCGGCATATATTGTTGAAAGGACGAAAATAATAATTAAACGAAACCAGATATTTTCGATTAATGGCTTTTTCATCGATATATTAACCTTTTATCCAGAATCCAAAATAGATGAAGAGAATGCCCTCTTAGAATAGCACTACAAAATAAATCAGATTTTTATAAAAAGAGTAAATTTTTAGTACTTTTCGACGAAAGTCCCATCCGAGGACGTTATCAATTTTACAGAATGTTCATGATTCTAAAAAATAAAAAATGTTTAAACATAAATTTACATTAGGAATAATATTTGTGAAATTATCAAAAAAGACATAGATACATTTTAATAATATTTCTTTTAAAAGTATCTTAAAATCTGACCTTCAGCTATTTGTATCAAAGCAGAATGTAGTTCCCGTATAGCATCTCAGAATTTTTGGCCCAAATCGCATTCTTAGAACCTCAATTGCTTCAGTACCGGTGCAATGGCATGGTACAATCTGCTCTATTCCTTCTGAATCAATGTAATCACAGGTTTTTTCGACCCTGTGCAAGGTAGCGTTCAGTAAATGGAATCCTCCGATAACTGTATGGATAACATCACCTTTGTTGATATTATGTATGTAGGTTAATGTATTCACCAACCCTGAATGGCAGCAACCGGTGATAACGCAAATTCCATGAACAGTTCTGAACCACATCGCTAAATCATCTTCAATAGGATCAATTTTCATTCCTTCACAATCAAGGAAAAAAGCTCCTCCAGTATCCTCAAATAAACTATTCCTTGGAATAGGACCTGTAATTCCTATATCACTTGTAATAAATACAGGAGAATCGACCCAATGAATAAGATTTTTAATCTTGTATAGTGAATCTGATGATTTTTCATTAATACTAACACCAATTGGCTTGATCAAACCATCAGGCTTTCTGCTGTGATGTGGCGAAAAGATAGCGGAGTGACAATATACTGGAATTGAAGGCTTGAGGGATAGAATACTGGCAACACCACCAATGTGGTCATAATGACCATGAGAGAGAACAAGGACATCTGCAGATGAAAGGTCAATACCCAGTTTAGCTGCATTGTGAACAAGTATGTCACTTTGTCCGGTATCAAAAAGAACCCTCTTGTCATCTGCTTCAATCCATACAGAAAAGCCGTGCTCTGTAAGAAAATCGTTACTTTTTGTAAGGCTATCAATTAAGATTGTAACCGAGAAATGCGAAAGCATAATCCTAATCCTGATTTAGCGCGGATTCCATTTACAAGCCTTAAAAATTAACATCAAAATAATACCTGACTCATTTGATCACTATGAAAAATAATGTTACATAGTTAATCCATCATACCAATATTTACTTTCTGTAATGCCCCATGAGGAGCGTACATTACACTTCCGCCTCCCATTCCAAAGTACTGTAATGTTTTTTTAACTCCGACAATCCTCGAAGTGCCAAGCCAGTCAAGTCCTAATCTAAAAAGAGCAGGTGTAAGAGGGACTGTGGGACCCATGATTATGCGATGCTTGGCATATGGTGTTCTTTTTATTACCTCTCCAAAGGTGTTGTTGACAAGGGTTAATCCGGTCATGAAAACCAGAGTTGCTTTATATAATATTTCATGAGAATCATCCCAGTGAATATCTCCTTCACGGGGCTTCAATTCTATAATGTTAACGGGATACCCATCTTCCCGTAATTTCGCTGCATCATGAAAATGTCCAATAAAACAGCTTGGCATTGTTTTAATCTGTTCTGAAAAATGGTCCATTGCGGAGTTTTCAAAATAATCTGTGATTTCAGGGATAATGCATTTGTAACATGCCATACCGACTGCAATACTAAGAACATCGGTAGATGCTAAATATTCTTTTGCTATTTTGGCTGTATTCTGGCCAATTAAGTCTCCAAGCCATGTATTCTGGGTATCCTCTGTCGTATCAAGACCAGGTGAAAATCGGGTAGACATTTCATATCGTCCTGATTTGATTACTACCCAGTGATGAAAAAGATAGATTTCTTCAATTACAGCAGTCTGGTCCTCTATTGCAGAAATCAAAATTTCGCGAACTTGTTTCTCCATAATAACTTTCTCTTTTTATGATTTTACATTGCATTGACATTCTGAATGTTTTCCTGTTCATGCCAGGGAAATCGAAAATGATCTGAAGTGCCTTTGTTAATCAGCATAATAATTTGGGCCATTATTGCCAGTGCGATTTGCTCAGGAAGATTATTAGCGATTTTTAATCCTACAGGTGAAAAGACTCTTTCGTCAATGTGTCCTCCATTGGATCTGATATTGTCAATGATTACTTGTATTTTATTTTGACTCCCGATCATTCCTATATATGGTACTTGTTGGTTTTTGAGGATCTGATCCAAGCAGACCTCATCGTGTTTGTGTCCATGCGTAAGGATGACACAGTAGCTTGCACTGGTTAACGTGATAGAGTGGGCAAGCGTTTCATAGGGTTTACAGATACATTCCACTGCTGATGGAAAGCGTTCCAGTGATGAGAATTCAATTCTGTTGTCAAACACCCGATATGGCATGTTAAGTATTTCACAATATTTCGAAATTTTCTCGCCAATGTGACCACCTCCGAAGATTACGATTTCCGGTGTGGGAGTTACCGGTTCGATAAATACAGTTACTGTCCCACCGCATAAACCCTGCACTGTTTTATCAGGTGTCACTTGCCAGATATCTCCTGCCAGAGAGAATTCAAGATTTATACAGCGATTCTCTTTAATTGACTTAATAGCTTTTTCACGGCTAATATGTTCTACAGGTCCCCCTCCAACAGAACCTTCGATTTCATTTGAAACAGTGACAACCATCTTTGAACCAATACCGCGGGGGGTAGAACCCTTTGCGTCAATTATTGTCACAATAGCGCAAGGGATTCCCCTGCTTTTACAGTCATTTACTTTTTTTAGCCACATGTTTAAATCCTTTCGTAAAGAAAACAGTTTTTAATACAAATTATATTCCATCGGAAAATTTAAGATTACAGGAAGAGATGGCTTGGGGAATGGACCCGAACGCTTTACCGTTTCCAATGCGTCCTGATCAAGTATCCTTGATCCGGAACTGTTATAGACAGTTATGGTGCCAATTGAACCATCTGTTAAAATGACAAACTGAATTTTAACAACGCCGCTGATTCCGGCCTCTTCGGCAAATGGTGGATAAACAGTGTGTTTGCGAATGGAATTTGCGATTAATCGTAAGTTCTCTTTTTCGTATAGATTTTTTATTTCTTCTATCGTTAGTTCAGGCGCAGCAGTGATTTTATCAGTATTGATAATTGAGTTTTTGTCCGATACGTTAAGAGTGTCAGTTGTTGAGGCATAATGTAATCCTGTTGTGTCATTTAAAGTATCAACATCCGTACTGCTTTTTGAAGAGGAATTATTAGATTCAAATCTGTTATCAGATTGATTCTTGCTGCGTGCTTCGGGGAGAACTCGTCGGGATGTTTTCTCTAAAGTTGCAGGCACAGGAGATTCCGTAAGAGAAATCAACGAAAACTCAATTATGCGAGGTAAATCTGGATGCGTCATGTATTTGGAATAGCAAAATATCACTCCAAATACAGCAATATGAGAAAGAACAGATATTATGAAAAAACCAAATTTACTGGTCATTTTTAAATTCCTGAAGCAGATCACTTTTTTAAAGTTGCATTAACTAATATTCTGTTAAGCTCGATGTCTGATAATTTTTTATGATAGAACAAAGCATAAAATTTCCGAGTCTCCTCCCTTATGTCTATTTTATAGTAATCAGGGTAAAGAAGGTTTGTGAGCCAGATCAATCCTATAATCCGATTTACACAAGGAGGTCTGTCAATCCAATTGAAAGGAAGTGAAGGTATTTGATAGATATTGCCTTTTTTGACTGCATCAATTGAATTCCAAAGGTGATCAGAGGTAATCATCTTGTAATTTTCAGTCCCATGTGCATAACCACGATCAAGACAGACCAGAATCAGTTGTGGACGCCAGACTAAAAGTTGTTCAAAAGAAACAGTTGCCCGTCCATATCCAGATAGAATAGGAACATCAGCAACATTTATAGCTCCGGCCCAGTCAAGAGTTTCAGTATGCGATGAACCTTTCGGATCTGTTTGCAGTCCATTTAATCCTTCAGCATAGTAGACTCTCACTTTTTTGGACGGTGGAATACTGTTTGTTAGTTTACTGATTTTATCAAGAGTTGATCTGCAGTATACAGCAAGAGTTTCTGCACGTGCTTCGAGTCCAAGGAGCCTGCCTAAAAAGCGATAAGTGGAATCGATTGTGTTAAGCTTACCATCAGTAATAACTACAGGAATACCAATTTGTTCTTCTATTCGTTTTGCTGTTGATAATTCTGTGTTATCAAGATTGCCTACCGACAATACAATATCAGGATGTGCTTTAATAACTACCTCTGGATTACCTGTTGTGTTTTTACCAAACCACCCTCCGAGAACCGGTTTACTGTTGTAATCAGGGTGAAGCAGAGATCTGGCTTCATTATCAAGGTTCCATGTCATCCCGGTAATTTTATCAGGAGCGAGTGTATAAAGAATAATATCGCCCATAGGAGAAATAGGATATACGGATGTAATTTTCGCAGGTACAATTAATTTTCGACCTGCCATGTCAACAATAGTTCTGATTTGTTTACTGCCACCAAACAAAGGAACCGCGGTTATAAACATGATTAACAGGGAGTTTAGAAGGGGTACTTTTAAAGGTGTCATTTTTAACCTCCAAATGCAGATGTACATACGCATCTGTCTTTTGACAAAGGAATTATATCAATATCAACCCCATACATAGTTTTGAGAACTTTTCCAGTAAGCACCTCATGAGGGTTACCAATAGCTATGAGGTGGCCGTCAGTTAATGCCAACACATTTGTCGCGCACAAAAAAGCATGGTCGGGATCGTGTGTTGTGAGGATTATTCCGATCTCTTTTTTCGCAAGCTCGCTGATCAACTTTAATATTCTGATCTGGTTTCCATAGTCCAGATGTGATGTAGGTTCATCCATGATGAGAAATCGCGGTGACTGAGCGAGAGCTCTCGCAATAAGTACCATCTGCCGTTCACCACCTGAAAGATGAGAATAAATGCAGTCTTTCAGATGATGAATATGGAGGAGGGAAAGAGCATTTAAGGCTTCTTGTATATCAGTCGGTGAAGGAGAGGAAAAAGAATTAACAAAAGGAGTCCTTCCCATAAGGACAACATCGAAAACTGTATATGGGAAATGAGGCGTATGCATTTGCGGTACATAGGCGATTAGTTTTGCGCGGTCCAGGCGAGACATATTTTTAATAAAGTGTGTATCCAGGTATATATCACCCGATGATGGGATCAAACCGAGTATGGTTTTAAAAAGTGTCGTTTTTCCCGATCCATTTGGTCCTAAAAGACAAGTTATTTCACCAGTTTTAAAAATTGCTGAAACATTATTAATAACTTTTCGGTTATTGTAACCCGCTTCAACGTTTCGTAGAATCAGTCTCATATCCATCCTCTCTTACCTCTGGCTAAAAGTATCACGAAAAATGGCGCGCCAGCTATTGCCGTTATGATTCCCAGTGGAATTTCGATCTGGAAAGTAATTCGTGCAATTGTATCAACAAAAAGGAGGAATAGTCCACCAAGTAAAATTGATGCTGGAAGAAGAACTGGGAAGGAGGGGCCAACTAACATCCTGGCAAGATGTGGTACTACCAGACCAATCCAACCTATCATGCCGCTTATTGAGACTACTGCAGCTGTCATAAGTGTTGACAAAGTGATTACAATTGAACGAATCGCTGTTGTGTTTATTCCAAGAGTTCCCGCTTCATCATCACCAAATGCCATGACATTGATTCTCCACCTGAGAAAAAACAATGGAATCAAACCAGTGAGCACCAGAATACCGACAATACTGATTTCATTCATGTTTACTGAAGCAATGCTGCCCATAGTCCAGTACGATATAGCTGGTAATTTGGAATTTGGATCCGCTACATATTTAACAAGAGATAAAAAAGCTGTAAACAGAGTACTGGTAACAATCCCGCAAAGGATAAGAATAATAGTCCTATCTCCGGTACGACTTACAAATGTGGAGATTGCTGATGTGATGATTACTGCTGACAAACCGAATAAAAATGACATTAGCTGAATAATTCCAAATCCCGCTGAGAAGAGAATCCCCAATGCTGCTCCAAAAGCGGCACCAGCCGTCACACCTAGCAGCGATGGTTCGACCATCGGGTTACGAAAAATGACCTGATAGCATGCACCCGATCCACTTAATGCTGCACCAACAAATATGGCAGTTATCATTCTTGGCAGACGTACTTTAAAAAGAACGAGATAATCTGTACTATCTTTAATGGAAGAATTACTGTTTAAGCTGTGCGATAATATATTAAGTAAATTAGAGATCGAGATGGTATATCTGCCGGCGGCAAGAGAAATGACTATCATTGCAAGTAGTCCAATACATAAAAAAATTAATACAACAATACTTTTGAAATTCTGGTTTGCAATACTATTTGTTGTAATCATGCTAACGATCCTCTTTTTTCTTCAAAAATTTGCAGTATAATAACTTCCATGTTCGCAGGCGATGCAAACAGGACCATTCTCATGCTCAATGTCTTTACCATCAAATATTCTTTCACCACATATACTACAGTTTACAATGCGTAATGGTCTGCCAGGCATTTCAAATGGGCTGAGGTTTATGCGAACCTCTTGCCATTTGATTACTTTCTGCTCCGAGAGATGCAATACTGCGCGGACTTTCGCTTCGTCATTTGAATCGATTTCTTTATAAAAAGAGGTAGATACGCGAAAAGCCTTATTGGTAGAAGTGTTAAGAAAAGTGGCTGCCATTCGGCCGTAATCTCTGATTTTGAAACTTCTCCTTCCAAAACGGGTTCCCGTTACAGTTTGGACTGCATCTGCAATGCATCTGTCATTCTCTACAATCACGATCAGTTCTTTGTAAGAAGAAGTATTAACGAGTTCAAGTCCTTTAATTCCGATTCTGACACCAAGGACTTGACCCATACATAAATGGCCGTGATACGCAATACATTTATCAAGAAGAGAGTTGTATTTTTCAGGTGCGATAATCATATAAAAATTCCTTACTTTTTGAAATCGAAACTGAGATTGACATAGTAATTTCTGCCCTGTTCAGGATATCCTTCAAGAAGACTGTAATTGATATCGAAAACATTGTTAATACCGGCATTAAGTGTTACATTGTGATAAGTACAATTCGCATGTACATCATCTGCAGTATATGCTGGCGCTACCCGCTTTCCATCACTGGAGCTAAACCGTTGCGATTCCCATATATGGCTCCAGGTTAATGTGAGTGGTTTAACAGGCGAGTAGTCGATTGAGATTACATCTTTATATTCAGGAATATCAGTGAATAAAATCAGAGGATTTGTGATGTTTCTGCGTTTTGTATAGCTTCTGGTAAACGAAATCGAAAGGTGATCAAATGCAGGCAGATCCTCCATGATCATATATTTTGCTCCAGCTTCATAGCCGTAAAAACGGGCTTCACCTGCATTCTGATTTTGAGATTCTCCATTCGGACCGATTTTGCTTATCTGTTGTATCACATCATCGAGTTCTGCTCCCCAGATCGCACATTGAAGGTAGAGATTGTCAACAGGTTTTCCCATAAAACCAAGCTCTCCCTGAATTGCATTTTCAGGATTTAAATCAGGGTTTGGAATACCAAGACCAAGGCGATATGAATAACGATCCTTTATACTTGGGAATCGGGTCCGACGCGAAATAGATGCATTGACAGTGTTATTCTTATTAATATTGAAAAATGTGGCAAGTTGAAGCGACCATCCGGTATCCTTTGATAAAGGAAATTCCGTAACCAGATACTGATAGGGTTTTGGCTCAGTAAGATTTTGGGCCTTGCTTGCTTTGCGCAAACTAAAACTTGCACTGGGCACCAGAGTGAGCCGATCGAATAATCTCAATGAATTTTCAATTGCCAATGAAACGGTGTAATCGCTAAAACTGATATCAGGCTTTTTAATAAATACTTCCCTGGATAAAGATTTTGCTGTATCATTGGATGTATTACTTTCATTGTGGTAATCACTCTTATATTGAACAGCAATTTTTAAGCTGTCATTGGGAATAAGGCTGGTAACAAATTCAGTTGAACCCCCTATGGAATGGTCATCGTAAGAACTTCTTGAGCTTGACCGTTTCTTAAATGTAGCGTAGGTTGTGTCATCGTAGATACAAAGTGAATTACAGAACCTGTCATAATATAATGGAATCTTTATATAACCGATTCTTCCAATGTTTAATTTGCTGATAGCATATACATTTGTTTTATCATAATACGGCCATCTCCAGAATCTTGCTGTAGCAAGTAAAGCTGAATCCGTTCCTGCGTAAACAGGAGTTCCTTTTTTTCCGTTTTGACTGGCAGCGCTCAGTGAAAATTCTCCGATAGCTGAATCCTCAAAACCCACTTTGATGCTCATTTTCCAATCACGATTGTAAGAGTTATCCCGTTCACTTTTTGTCTGATACTTTGATGGTGAAAAGTCATTTGAAAGCGTATAATGATCTCGTTCAACATACGAATATGCTCCAGTTCCATAGAAGCGCTTGTGTCGGGTTCCAATACTGACTGTACCCAAATAGCCATCGCCGCTTTTCAATCCTGTTTTAACTGATATGTCAATGGGAGCAGAGGGCTTTCTGGTAATAACATTAATGACGCCTCCCATTGTGTTTACACCATACATCGGAGAAACTGCCCCCTTTTCAACTGTTATTTCTGATATATCAAATGTAGTAAACCTTGAAAGATCAATATTCCCGTCGTAAGGAACGTAAACAGGGATCCCATCCAGAAACATGGTCGCCTGAAGACTGTTAAAACCGCGAATGTAAATATTTGCTTCGTTGCGTGCACCAACATTAACTGCGGCAAGGCCAGGGAGAATGCTAAGCGCCTTTGAAACATCTGTTTTATTTTCACGATTCATGGAAGGAGCATCAATACGATCAAAAGACTGCTGTTTACGTTTACCGGTAACAGTAATCTTCCCTAACTCAAATGAGGAGGATGAATCGAATTTTGAAGTATCTTCAGGTGTAATATTCTGTGCTTTCGTTTCAGAAAAAGTAATTACTGTAAAGCACAATAATAATCCGGAAAACATAAAACATGAACTTTTTAATGCCAATCTCATTGAGTTCTCCTTTCAAATAGTAAATTCGTTAATCATTTTGTTGTCTGAAAGACTTACTAATCCACCTGAATTATTTTTCTGCTTATAATTATCACAAACCAATCTGATTGTTTTTGCTCCATTTTTGAAAATCGAGCGATCTCCGCCTTCGGCAATGTGGTTTATAACTCGGTTCATATCCTGGATAATAGTGCCCGCTAATAGGTTTACATTTGGAATCCTTTTGATAAGACGATCATAAATATCGAATTTACTTTTATAAAGAGATACTGCAGTAATCGCTTGATTTGTAAGCATAAGTTTGTCTTTCAACTCGCGATATAAAAATTTATATCACGATGACGCTAAAAAATTCAAAGTAAAGCGCTTCATTATCGATGATTACATAGCCAAGGCAATGATCACTTGTGAAGAGCTAAAAGCTGCATACATTGGCTTATCAATCTTTATTTCCAGTGATTCGACACTGTCTTTACTGATAACAGATGTGATTATTCTTCCGGGAGCGATCTCCAGTAAGACTTCTCCGTTTACCTGTCCAAGTCTGATATCAGCGACTTTTCCATAGAACTTATTTTCTGTACTGCACTTAAAATCATTTGTACCTGGAAAAATAATAACTGAAGGGGCCTTAATAAGAGCTATAACTTCAGTACCGGTCTGTAATGAAAGTTCATCGGCACTCTCATTTGTAATAATCGCAGTAATTACAATCCCATTTCCTATATCGATCATTACCTGACAATTGACCTTGCCTTTGGTAATACTTTTAACTATACCGGCAAGTTGATTGCGTGCACTTGTCTTCATGCATAATCCTTTCACTAATTTAAAGAATTGTTCCGTATCTGCCATTACATCGCGGAAAGTTGAAAAGACTGTTCTGTAGCTTTTTTCTAGTGAAGAATAGAGCTTAAGTAGTGAACGGCCATACTCTGAAAGCTGCGTTCCTCCTCCATGACGGCCACCGGTTGATGTTGTAACTACTGAATGTGAAGATAAGTTGTTTAATCTGTCAATTAGATCCCAGGCAGATCTATAGCTCATAGGAACAGCCCTGGCCGCTTTTGATAATGATCCCAATGAATCTATATGACGAAGCAGTGAAATGACCTTATCGTTAATGAAGTCTTTGCCACCAAAAAGAAGCCAGAGCGGTGCTGCAAGATGATCGAAACTGGAAGGCATAATGCTCTCCTGATCGTAATATGAAATTTCATATAACGAACATACTAATAACTTGTAAATACTTTCTCTTTCCTTAAGATTATAAAAAGAAAAGAGAATAAACCAACTTTGCATGATGGATCTATGCGAATCCCGTACCAATTGTAAAAATATGCGTCAATCGCTGAAATTATTACAGAATGTAGTGGCTATAAGTGCAGTTACAAAAAACAGGTTGACAAAATTATTTCTGAAAAGATTCTAAAACAGGATAAGTGTCATTGTAACTACACCTTAAATCAAGATGTTGTGGAAGGCTTACAAAAATGTGGCAATGTGGGGAACACTTTTACAAAGATGTATCAGGCTTTTACATGTCCGCCTCTACAGAGCTATGAAAATTACCTGTAATAATTTAAAGAGGACAAGAATGGATCAGCAATATTTTAAAACATCCTCTTTTGTATAGTGTTATGAACAGGTGCTATAATAATATAGAAGATCACTACAAAAGTCAGTATGAATTAAGGTGAATTGGAGGAACAAACCAAAGGTATTGAATGTCTATTGTAAAATCTTTACTATTATAGAAAATGAAGAGGCTGACAATTGAAATAAAATTAGATTAAAGGTGTCATTAGAAACATCATTATTTAAAAATTCACATTAAGTGATACATTTGATGCGATTATAGGGCTCCTTCTGTTTCTGCTTTTATTGATATATCAGTAGAGGATCGGGCTGTTATTACCTTGACCACTAAAAAGCCTATAAAACAGAGTGCTAATCCAAACATCCATAAGAAATTTTTGTGATCATGAAACTCCTGATAAGGGAAGTCGATTAATAAATTTTTACATGTTAATCAAGTTGACGTCCCGCAGACTATTCTTCTGTTTTCTTCTCATCATGGTTTCTGTGTTTCAACTTTTTAACAATCACCACAATCACGAAATATGATACAATTGCCACAGAAACAGAAATGGATAGATTCCCGAGCAGATACTTCATTCCAATCTGGCTGTAGTGTGAAATTACTATGCCTAAAGTTCCTTCTGGTAATTTAATATCTTTTGGTGATATCCCAGTTAAAAGGCAGGCTGATGTAATCCAGACAGGTGATAACAATGGATTTCCCAGAAGAGTTCCAATAATCGCCGCTGGAATATTGAATTTCCAAAATGATGCAATCGCAAGAATAATCAATGCGCCAAACCCAAATGTAGGAAAAACTCCTATAAATGCTCCAATGGCAAATCCCATCGCGATTTGATGGGGAGATGCCCGGAGTGAAAGAAGTTTTTGAATAGCAGAGATCAAGCTTTCTATATATTTATTGATCATTACTTATGATGTTTACTTTCAAGTGTTAAAAGCAAAAAGTAAAGGACTGCTTTTCTGCTGTTTCTTAACAGGCTCAAAAGCTGCTCTCATTTCTGATTGAAGTTGTCGTATTGACATTTTATCTGCAGATGCAACTCCTATAATTTTAGGTTTGAAATTTTTCATATTTTTTATTTCGTAAATTAGTTCGTTCTTTGCCATCCCAGGACCAAGTACGAATAATTCGCTTGCATCATCAATGCTTTTGATAATTGTTTGATAGTACTTTTTCGTGATTTCCAGTTTACGCTGTTTGAGCTTCTTTTCAGGAATTATCGTACAATGTCCCTCAGTACCACAACGGGGATGTCGTGCTGATTCGATGGCAGAATTGACAATGGATGTTTCACATGACTTCTCACCGATTCGTACGATTATCGCATTGGTGCGATCGAGCCAGATTCCGATTTTTCTTTCCATAACACTTGCTCCTTTGTTACTGTTCAGTGATCTGTTTTACATTCCTTAATATTTTTATATTTCGATTGGTTTTCATATTTGTTTAATTAAATCGTTCGGAATGTTCGTATTTATTCACCATCTCCACTACCGGACTTTTTACAATTAAAAATTCTTTATTGTGCACTCTTCAATCCAAACCAACCTTTTCTTATAATCCATTTTGCGATTTCGATCACAGGAATTATTGTCAGTGAGGCTGAAGCGATAATCAACCAGTCTTGCCATGTCAAACTAAATGTTCCAAAAGGCTTCTGAAGTATCGGTATATAAATTATTGCTGCAAGCATTATCAATTCCCAAACTATAGCAATATTTAGCCATTTGTTAGCGAACGGTTGCTTAAATACAGGATCCCGTTCAGATCTGAAATTATACGCCTTGAAGAACTGAATAAGTACCAATGAGACAAATGTCATTGTCATAGCTTCAATTAGTGATCTTCCTGAAGTCCTGGCCCATTGGAAAAGAGATAAATTTACCAGTGTAGACCAGATCCCACCGGCCATCATGAGCATAATAATTGGTTTGTTAAAGATTCCTTTTTTAGGATCATTTGGTTTCCGTTTCATAATGTGTTTGTCAGCCGGATCTACTGCCAGAGCTAACGCCGGCAGACCATCGGTTGCCAAATTAACATAAAGAATTTGTACTGCAGAAAGCGGCAATGGCATTCCTAAAAGTGTAGCTCCTGCCATTAAGCCGATTTCACCAATATTTGATGATAAAAGGTAAGTTAAGTACTTTTTGATATTGTCATAAATACCGCGTCCTTCTTCTATTGCAGAAACAATTGACGCAAAATTATCATCAGTGAGCATCATTGATGATGCCTCCTTAGTCACATCTGTTCCGGTGATGCCCATTGAAATTCCAATATTGGCTTTCTTCAGGGCTGGAGCATCATTGACACCATCACCAGTCATTGCGACAATATGACCGTTTTTTTGAAATGCTTCGACGATTCTTAACTTGTGTTCAGGTGCAACTCTGGCAAAAACCTGTATTGATTCGACAGATGAGATTAGTTCTTTATCACTCATTAACTGTAATTGCAAACCAGTGACAGCTTGACCATCGGTCAAAATCCCCAATTCTCTGGCAATAGCTTGCGCGGTTACAGGGTGATCCCCGGTTATCATTACCGGTACTATCCCGGCTTCACGACATTTAAATACTGCTTCCTTTGCTTCTGCGCGTGGAGGATCGATCATACCGACCAGACCAATAAATGTCAGATTTTTTCCTGCATTTTGTATTGTACAGTCTTCTCTTAATGCAATCGCCAGCACGCGCAAAGCCTGAGATGCCATGGAATGAGCTTGCTCGAGAATTTTCCTGCGTTCTTTATCGTCAATAGGGAAACAACCATTATCATTTTTTATACAAGTGCAATCAGGCACGATCATTTCAGGAGCGCCCTTGATATAAGCAATAGTTGATTGCGAAGAAGTATGAATCGTTATCATCCTTTTTGTTTCGGAAGAAAACGGCTGCTCATCAACTCTCTTATATTTACTTCGAATAGCTGTTTCGCCAATGCCCGCTTTGCGTGCTAATACAAGAAGCGCACCTTCTGTTGGATCTCCCTGAATATCCCATTCGCCTGAGTCGGTTTTGATCAGCTTGGAATCATTACACAATACAGCCCCTTTAAGAAGTGCCTCAAATGTTTCTGGTATAGGACCTTTTGTTTCAGAGATAATTTCCCCTTCAGGAATGTAACCTGTTCCGCTGATATTTAGATATGTATTGGATACATATACAGCCTTTACAGTCATTTCATCACGAGTGAGAGTACCTGTTTTATCTGAACAGATAACTGTTGTACTGCCAAGAGTTTCTACAGCAGGAAGTCGGCGCATAAGTGCATTTCGTTTGACCATTCGTTGTACGCCAAGTGCCAGTGATATTGTTACCACAGCTGGTAATGCTTCCGGAACAACTGCGACAGCTAATGCAATACCGAATATCAACATCTCGATGAATGGTTGACCTCTGAGAATTCCTAATGCAACGATAATGAGCACAATGACAATTGCAGTACGGGCAAGCATCGCGCCCACTTTATCAAGATTCTTTTGGAGCGGTGTTTTTTCCGTTTCGACCTGCTGAAGCATTCTGGCAATTTTACCGAATTCTGTTGACATTCCAGTCGCAACGACCACTGCTTTTCCACGCCCATAACTGACAGTAGTACCTGCAAAGACCATATTTTTGCGATCACCCAGTGCTGCACCTTCATTTAAAGATACAGTGTGGTCTTTCTCTGAAGGAACCGATTCTCCAGTAAGTGAAGATTCTTCTATTCGTAAATTGAATGCCTCAATTAATCTGGCATCAGCGGGAACACGATCCCCGGCGCTAAGCAAGAACACATCACCAGGCACTACTTCTGTTGCAGGAATCGTCTGCTCTTTCCCGTCTCGTATCACTTTGGCATTTGGAGCTGCCATACTCTTGAGAGCTTCAATAGCTTTCTCTGCCCGATATTCCTGGATAAACCCGAGCAGCACCGCAAAAAGAACAATAACAGAGATAGCAATTGCTTCAATGCCATGGCCCATAAAAGCGGAGACACTAGTTGCTATGAGAAGAATAATTATCAGAATGTTTTTAAATTGTTCAAATAACAGCATCCAGGGATTAATCTTTTTCTGCGCTTCAAGTCGATTGTATCCGTATGTCAATATCATGTTTTTAGCTTCACTACTCGACAGACCTTCCTCGCTGATCTTGTATTTCTGATGGAAATCAGAAAGTGCTATTGAATGTGAATTTTCCATATGCCTCATCTCATGTTAATGTTTTTATGTTAAAACAATAATTTCAAAAAATATTACTTCTTATATAATCATTCCTTGTCCTGAAATTGACAAGTATATTTACAATAAACATTATTAATCGTAATCGGATTCCAACTTACAAATTAACTTGTTTCTGGAAAAGAACCGGATCTCTACATAATCGTTTTTTGTATGAAATCTTACTTTGAATTAGAGCTAAATTGTAAAGCGAAACTGGAGAGGATTTCAAATACGAAGAACTGGGGAGGCTGATATTGAAAATGGAAGGATAGAAGGAGACCTGTCAATGTTAACGTGTTGTGGTGTAATTTGAGAATTAGTAGTCCATAATTCCCTATATGCAATCTTGAATGACTTTTTACTCAGTTTTGCAAACTTGGGGAATGAAAATTTACATAAACGTGCAAAGTCCTCTTCAATTGAGCATTCCTGATTTTTTTCTGATTTCGTTTCACTGCTTTCGTAGAAAAAAAAATGTGCAGAGTTGTTTGACGCCTGAGCGTCCAACAGTAGAAATGATGATATGAAAACAATGAGTAGTGATTTAAGTAATTTTCCCATATTTTTATATTCGGACATGCTTTGAATATATTGCATGTTAAACCTTTTTTTACGAATTAAGAATCATAATTATTTTGAAGCAAGCAAAAATATATGTTTTCCGAATCAAATAGGTTATCCAATTTTCATAAAGATATGATTCGTGTACGACCAATGTTAGCTCATAGATATGAATATTTGTTGGATAAAATATTGAGTTCAAATAATTTCAATTCCGGTTTCTGATGTAATACTATCGGTACACCCTTTGCAGCATTGATCAATAATACTATGCTCTTGCATTAAGCTTTCTAGTAAAATGCACCTTACCCATAACTCTTAGAAATAAAATCATATTAATGGTATACATCAGAACAGGTCGCTATAGCGCAGTTATGAAATATAGGTATTTACCAGATAATTACCTCGATATATGGAGCAAACATGGGTGATCAGAAAGTAAAAATTGGTATAACGGGATCATATGGTGGAAATAACCTGGGTGATGAAGCGATACTGCAATCTATAATAGAACAGATAAATCAACTGCTTGATGCGGAAATAACTGTATTTAGTCGTGACCCGGATGACACAATGCATCGACATAAAGTACATCGTGCTGTGCCTGTCAGGAAAATGAGTCGTAAAGAATCACTTGCTGAAATAGAAAAACTCGACATTTTGATTGTAGGTGGAGGGGGTATTCTTTATGATTATGAGGTTAAGGTATACTTAAGAGAAGCAGTACTTGCCCGGGAAAAGAACATTCCTATCATGATTTATGCAGTTGGCGCAGGGCCTTTAAAAGATTCTCAATCCCAGTCTCTGGTTCGTGAAGTTCTCAATTCTTCAGCGGTCATTACTGTTCGTGATAAACATTCCATGCAACTATTGGAAGATATCGGTGTTGATAAAGAAATCATCGTTACTGCAGATCCAGCTTTTCTTATGAAACCGGAAGACGTCCACATCGATTTTTTGCACCAGGAAGGTATACGAAAGGGTAAAAAACTGGTCGGGATGTCTGTTCGGGAACCGGGGAAAGCTGCCCCTGACATTAAAGAGGAACACTATCATGATGTGCTTGCAAACGCCGCCGATTATATAATCGATCGTTACGATGCCCATATAGTATTTGTACCCATGGAACGAAAAACTGCTTATGATCTTCATCAATCGCACGCTGTTATTACAAGAATGCTATGGCCACAATTCGCCAGCATCCTTGAAGGTGAGTATTCTTCTGGTCAGATGATGTCAATTATAAAAAGCTTTGATTTCGTTGTAGGAATGAGACTACATTTTTTAATTTTCGCAGCCTTACAACAAGTACCTTTTGTACCTCTTCCTTATTCCAGTAAGATATTAGGTTTTTTGGAAGAACTGCAATTTGATACTCCTCCACTTGAAAATATTACGCCTGGAAGACTTATCTCATATGTCGACAAAGCCTGGGATCAGAAAATTGATATCTTAAAAAAAATAGAGAGCTTTTTGCCTGCCATACAAAAGAGGTCACATCAGAATAATATTTTGTTAATGGAAATGTTACGTATTATCTACGCCAGGCGAGGCGAAAGTCCCGATACACTTCCAAAAGCAAAGCATGAATAAACTTTGCGGCCCTTTATTTTAAGCACCAAAGGTGGATAGAAGTCATATTGTACATAAATGAGCTTTATACTTGATCTCATTCCGTGTGCAAAAGATGTTTATGTGCACGCCCAAATAATAGACAACATAATTTGATCGAGTTTTGTATCTTAAAAAAATGTGACTAACAGCCAAATCTTTTTAAATGCGAAATTGAACTATTTATTTAGAACGATTGATTTATAATTACATTTATAATCACAGCAGATGCTCAGGTTTCTGTTTGTTTTCCAGTATGATATTGAAATTAACATATCCAATACCACATTTATGATTTTCTAATAGCAGAAATGAAATCAAATAAAATGAGGTGGGTAAAAAGAATAAATTTGACGGAGTATCATGTCTGGGTATATTTTACCTGACTTACATTTCAAATATTAGGAGAGGTGCCCGAGTGGTTTAAGGGGGCGGTCTCGAAAACCGTTGTGCTGGGTAACTGGCACCCAGGGTTCGAATCCCTGCCTCTCCGTATAAAAAGAGTCAGTATCTCATGCTGGCTTTTTTTATTCTGAATTTCTTAAAGCGTTACAAAGCTTGTCCGGAGATATCTTTAAAAAGGTACACAGGCCTTAATATTAGAAGTAAGTTTTACAAGCATGAATTTACTCCTTCGAAGTAATCAAAGAAAAAATCATTAAAACAAGCCATCCTTTCCTTGGGTATGTAATTTATTCCGGGGTAATCGGGAAAATTAGGACCTCCAAAACGAAAAAACTATAGCATCAATGTGCTATGAATGATCTTGTATGTACAAAGTATAAACTGGAATCGAATACTATGAAGATGAAAATCTGCGGTATGTGCATATAACCAATCGAAAAGGGCATGTCTTTTATCTATGATTTCTTGACATAGTTTTTCCGTATTCATATAATTGTTTTTGACATAAATAACCTTTATTTGATATATTGAGTTATACAAGAGGTGATCATACACTACCTTGCAAAAACGCACAAGTAAATAGTATATTATAGTTGCTTTATACCAAAGGTGTCCTCTAATTAAAAAAGAACAAAATGATAACAACAACCATCATCCAAAAATTTTTTGGTATATTCGCAATTCACAATCTGTACATAGTTGCCTTGATTGGGAAGCCCGGGACAGGAAAGAGTTACCATTCTCAAAGAATTGCATCAGAACTAAATTTGGAACTGATTATAGATGATGGTTTGCTGATAAAGAATTCCAGAATTATTGGCGGATGTTCCGCTAAAAATGATCAAACCAGAATCGCAGCTACAAAGACCGCAATATTTATCAACAAAGATCAATGTGAATCAGCAAAAACATGTCTACAAAAGGAACATGTTTCACGTGTTTTGATTCTGGGTACCTCATTGAAAATGGTTAAACGTATCGTAAATCAACTTGGATTAGGAAAGATCTGCAAAATCATCAGAACTGAAGAAATATTGACACCAAATGAACTGCAATTAGCCCAAAACCAAAGAAAAGAATTGGGTCGTCACATAATTCCTGTTCCAGCAATGGAAGTGCATAAGCGTTATCCTTCAATCTTTTTTGATTCAGTACAAATGGTAATCAATAAATACAAAAAAAACGGTTCGATTCAGAGAATGAATCTTGAGAGCAGCATTGTCCGTCCTAATTTTGGAGATCATTGTACTATTTCGATTTCTGAAAACGCAATTCGTCAAATGATAACAACTATTGTAAGTAATATTAATAAAGATATAATTATCAAGACTATAAAAATAAAATGGGTCAGATCTGATGCATGCCGGATTTTACTCAATGTCACTTTGCGGAACATAATCAATATGTCAAGAGAAATTATGTATGTATCTGAAAACATCAAATCACATATAGAATCCAGTATTGGTCTTGTTGTAGAAATGGTTGATATTTCCATAAGTTCTGTCGAAAGCCCGAATCAAAAATCAGAAATTCTTAACAAGAACATTATCCCTAAAATGGACTGAATAAAAATCAAACTTTTCTTCTTTATTTAACCAACTCAATTGAAAATATGCGTAAGATATCAGGTCAGTTCTTTCAATTGATCTATTTTTCTTTTAAACCGGCTGTAAAAATAGTAAATTATAAATCTTGTCCTAATTTTCGGAGAGGTGCCCGAGTGGTTTAAGGGACACGCCTGGAAAGCGTGCGTACGGGCAACCGTACCCAGGGTTCAAATCCCTGCCTCTCCGCCATTTTTAAAAACAAGGAACTGTTTTGGCCAAGAACCTTGTTTTTGTAAAATGCTCGGCTTATTTCTTAGCCGCTGTTTCCAAATTTTCAAAAATGAATGCTATATAAATTCGATTATTGATTTTAAAAAAAATCTACAGGTGAGACAAATACAGAATTTTTTAAAATCCTATATTTAAGAAGAATATTGCGTGTGTTAGTTTGATCGCGAGCCAGTTATTAAAATATAGAAATATTAAGCATTTAATGCTTATTCTTTGAACTCCACTTCAACTGCATTCTTATCTATTTCATGTAAGCTGCATAATCCGGCCATTTTGATTCGTAAACCACGGTATTCGCCAGCGATAATAATTTTAGAGACAATAGCATCTCGTTCTGATTCTCTTTTGTCCTCATTGCAATACAAAAAAATATCTTCCCCGGTTTTTCCCACTTTTAGAAGATATGCATCATGTTTTTCTACCACCAGATCGTCAAGAATATACATATCATGGAGACCCAGTTTTTCTACAGCTGTTTTTAAACGGGTGTTGTGATTAAACGGGGTATTTTTAGTTCTGCTCTTTATCATAACAATTCCCCACTTAAAAGAGATAATGCACTTTTGAGTGCTTATATAAAATACGTAAATTTTATGGTGAACATTACACTTTTTGAAAGTTTTTTAAAGGGCTTGTGTAATTTTCCCACCATTCTAAGTAAACGTCATCCTAATTATGCAATTATTGTGCCCAAAAGATTATTCTTTTTTAAACACTTTTCAGTTCAAAATTGAATTTTTTAGTGATTTATGGTACACAAATGTATCAACTTTGTCCTATTAGAGACTTTTCCAACTGACCTTTAAAATAAACATTTATTTAAGGACAAAAATCAAAATGAATGATAAAAAGTTAATTAAAAAAACCATCTCTGAACTAATTCACATTCTTTTTAAATCCAAAGCTGTTCATTTTTTACTATTTTCCTCTCCCCCGATATATTTTTAGGTCTTGTTCAGTTTTTTTGCAGAAAAGTTTCTTTCAAACGAAATAATTTTGGCTTTTGAAATAATTTATCATAAATAAATGGGCCAGGCCCTGCGCAACTAAAGGCTGTGAACCCCGCCAGGCCTGGAAGGGAGCAACGGTAAGCAGATACTTGGTGTGCCGCAGGTAAACTTGGCCCTTATTTTTTTCCATAAACAGATCCCTATGAGTTATGTAGTTTTTGCTCGAAAATGGCGTCCCTTGACCTTCGATGATGTCGTTGGTCAGGAACATATAACCGAAACTCTGAAAAAAGCGATCGAGAAAAACAGGGTTGCCCATGCCTATATTTTTACCGGTACACGAGGAGTGGGAAAAACCACAACTGCCCGTATTATGGCCCGGGCACTCAATTGTGAAAAAGGACCAACTACTAATCCCTGTGGCGTATGTACTTCATGTAAAAATATTCTTAGTGGTTCAAGTTTCGATGTTCTTGAAATTGATGGTGCATCAAATAACAGTGTTGATGATATCCGGGAATTGCGTGATAATATCGGTTATTCGTCAATGGGTGGAAAATACCGGATCTTTGTTATCGATGAAGTACATATGCTCACCAAATCTGCCTTTAATGCTCTTCTGAAAACTCTTGAAGAACCTCCTAAAAATGTAATCTTTATTTTTGCAACTACTGAACCGCAGAAGATTCCTGCGACAATTCATTCTCGATGTCAAAGATATGATTTCAAACGTATCGGTGCAGAACAGATTCTTGGTCGTCTAATTGATATTTGTACAACTGAAAATATTGCATTTGAAAAATCTGCGCTTATGCTTGTTGCCCGTAAAGCCGAAGGTAGTATGCGGGATTCACTGAGTCTTCTTGACCAGGTATACTCTTTTTGTCAGGAAAATCTGACCGAAAAAGAGGTTCGGAAAGTGCTTGGTCTGGTTGGGCTCGATGTATTTAATACGGTTATGGACGCGATCGCAAGTAAAACGGCAGCACCGGCTTTAAATGCCGTCCAGGATGTCCTCTATCAGGGTTTTGATCTTCAGGAATTTCTTCTTGGTTTACAGGAACATATTCGGAATCTTCTTTTCGCCCGTATCCCTGGAGCTCTTGAAGCAAGAGGTGTGGAAATAGAACCGGAGATTGCAGAGCAGTTCGTTAAATCTGCCAACAGATTTTCTGAAGGTGATCTGTTAAGAATGAGCGAAATCTTACGTAAAGCTGAAAATGACCTGAAGTGGAGCGCGTTCCCCCGATTCCTGGTTGAAACTACAATCTTGAGACTGGTCTTTCTCGATAGTACAGTATCAATTGAAGAACTGCTTAAGATGGCGAAAGACTCTTTACCGCCGGGGATCAATCAATTTCAAACGACAGGTCCAGCTGACACATCCGTAAATCAGAACGAAGGTTCTGATGTAAAAAAAAAATAGTTAACAATACTATTTCAGAGAATACAGCTGACTTTCAAAAGAATGAAAAAAATGTTACGCCGCCTATTATGGAATGTCAGGAGCTATCTTATGAGTCTGTTGAGATCCAAGACTCCTTTGAAACTGAGTATCCACTCGAAAAAACGATTGATAATGGTGATACAGTAGAATTAAATTCATATATTGATCGTAATGAGTTGAATGACGATTCCGTATCAAATGATCAAAATGTAAATATTGCATCACAGGATCTTAAAACTTTATGGCCGCAATTTCTTGACATGATGTTAAAGGACAGGCCAAATCTCGGTTCATTTTTATCACTTGCATATGTTGCTTCATGCACAGAAAACTCTATTACTCTTGGATTTCAACCCTCTTATAGTTTTCAATTTATGGAGGTATCAAAAAAACACAATAAGGACGACATAGAGAAAACTTTGTCCCAATTTACATCTAAAAAAATTGAAATCAGTATCATACTCGAAGATAAGATAACAAGTGCGGAAGAAAAACAATTTTTTAATCAGGCTGTACAGATTCCATCTACAATAGATGTCGAAATAGAAAAAGAACCGATAATTAGGACAATTTTAGAAATTTTTGATGGAGAAGTCCTCAACTAAAGGGAGATAGTATGTCAAAACAGCTTAAAAATCTAATGAAACAGGCTCAGAAGATGCAGGCACAGGTTATGAAGGCACAGGAGGATCTTCAGAAACTTGAGGTCGAGGGAACTGCTGGCGGCGGTATGGTTAAAGTAAAAATGACTGGTTCAAATGAGTTGGTGTCAATAAAGATTAATCCGGAAGTCGTTGACCCAAAAGAAGTGGAGATGTTAGAAGATCTTATCGTTGCTGCTCATGCAAACGCTCTTGAAAAAATTAAATCCATGTCGGATTCGACTTTCGGTTCGATTACCGGCGGAATGAATATTCCAGGTCTATGATAGGACCACTGGAAGAGCTGGTAGATGCACTTTGTAAATTACCGGCTATAGGAAGAAAGAGCGCATGGCGTCTCGCTCTTCATCTTATGGAAAAACCACAGGATGAAGTTATTGCTTTTGCAGAAGCGATCGTAAACGCCAGAAAAAAACTGGTTCGATGTAGCCGCTGTTTCAGCTATAGCGAAACTGAACTTTGTCCAATCTGCTCATCGAGCTCAAGAGACCAGAACTGTATCTGTGTGGTTGAAAAAGCTGTCGATATATTCGCGATTGAAAAGTCAGGACGGTATCGTGGAGTATACCATATTCTTGGGGGAGTACTTTCACCTCTCAATGGAATCACTGCTGACAAATTGCGAATAGCGGAATTGAAGTGTCGTATTGATTCTGAAAAGACACGTGAATTAATCATAGGACTTGGCGGTAGTGCAGATGCAGAGGTTACGGCTCTATATCTTGCAGCGATTACTGCACCAATCAGGAACGCGTATCACGAGGCTTGCCCGAGGAGTTCCTGCAGGTATGGAACTGGAATATGTTGATCAAATTACGTTAAGTCAAGCAATAAATGAACGGACTGATATATCTTATGGAGAAGAATAAACAATCCCTTTCGTTAGGGAATCTGCTTCGCCGTACTGGCGCCAGTATGATGTTTCTTGGGTACTTCCCTTTCGCATCAGGAACTCTCGGATCAGCTGTGACTGTCATCGGATTATGGTTTCTACATCAAAAATATCCACAGTTCTTTTCACCTCCTTATATTGTCTGGTACTGGTTTGCTATTGTCGCAGTCATTGCGATTAGCATTTTTCTTTCTTCAAAATGCAAAGAGGTTTTTGGATGCGAAGATCCTTCACCAGTCATTATCGATGAACTTGCAGGCCAATTTATAACTTTCTTTTTAATACCGATTTCCTTAAAAACTTTAATAGCTGGGTTTGTCCTTTTTCGTTTTTTTGACATTGTAAAGCCCTTTCCGGTACATAAAATGGAAGAGATGGATGATGGAGTTGGAGTTACGATGGATGATGTAGCTGCTGGAGTTTATGCAAATATATCGTTGATGATTGTTTTGGCAGGATATAATTGGGTTAACGGTTATTTATAATTGATAAAAATTTTATAACTCATTTGTTGAATTGTTTATAGTAAAAACAGAGGAACTGTATGTCTCACCTCATATATGAGATGGCAACGTTGATGCGGCATCATTTAACAGAAATCGTTTTCGGAATTACCACGGTCACTTTGGTGTTGATAGGACCACACATAAATAGCGCGGTAAAGCATGCGACAAACAGTATTCACTGGTTGATAAGATTTCTTATTTTTGTTATCGTTGTATGTGTTGGATATGGATTTTTATCGCATCTACTTTACCAATTTATTCGAAAATGGTTTGTTAGGATGGATAGCATTACATTGGTTATTGCGACAATCGGGACATATTTAGTACTTGCCTGGTTTGCTAAACAGCAGAAGGAAATTTGATGATTGATTCCGGAGGTCATTATAATCTTGCCTCAGAGGTAAATTATTAAGTATTAATATTTGAATAGTTTACCCCAGATGATCATAATCGAGAATCACAAATTAAAAATTAACCTTCAAGCTAATTATGTACTGATTCGAAATGCACTATTGTTTTATCAAGAAATTTATCTTTTGCAGCTATCCCGACACTATTAACAGATAATTCATATCTTTATGAGAATTCTTTTCAATACAACTCAGCAAACGATACTGATTAACCCACTTTTCTTCAATTTGAAAAATAAGATTTACACTGAAGGATTACTCTTCATCGGTTCTCTCTATCAACTGAAAACAAAGACTAACAGCCAATGAACTCTTTAATAAGGTTCAGGTCAGTGATTCTATAACACCTCGAAATCATCATCGATACTGCGGATGGAGTGACATTTAAATACTGAGCGATTTGAGTACAGCGGAACTCATAGTAGCAGTGAGCGTATTGCGCAAAAATCTGCCTGAATGTGGATTGCTCATTTAACCTTCCACGCATCCTTATACTTTCAGGGGTAAATTGCATACCAATGTTTATCTTGTGAAGTACATCCTCAGGCGAGAGCTTTTCCCTCTCATATAGCGCAACTCGCGCTTTCCTGATTTGATCCTGTTCAAATACCTTCTTGGTGAAATCGTCATCTCCAATTACCAAACAGTTTGAATTATGGAAGTTAAAGCTTCCCTTGTTCGATGATTGCATTTGACTAACCGACTCAGGAATCTCCCGGCAGGGTGTAGCAATATATGTCTTGTATTCCGTGATCTGATCGGATCCACTAAAGAGATTTAGAAGATCTGTTTTATCAATAATGTTTTCAGTTTTATTATTATTAACTATTTCACTATGACCACACCACTTGTAATTATCCAGATTTTCAAACGTACAATCTCCACTACGGACTGGATTTAAATGAACATGACGGATAATCTCTTTTAAGTTATCTCCCTCCTGAACTACAATAGATGAGAACCGTTTTGCGAAAACCGATCCGAAGCTATTGTTCATTTTGTTATAATTTTTTGCAAAAACGGAGTTGAGCGTTTGCATAAAAATGGATATAGTAGGATCGGAACCGGTTTTAACTACCAGATGATAATGGTTATCCATAAGGGACCAGGAGATACAGGTAAGCTCGTATTTTTTAAGATAAATGGCGAGCTGACAAAGAAAAAAGAGTTTCAAGATATCGGTACCGAGGATATGATAGTCGGTGTTTCCGACGGAGGAGATCTGGTAATATTGGTTGGGAGCTACGACTCGGGGTTTGGTGGTCATGGGATTCTCCTACGGTTTTGTTAAGGAGAGCGATTTTGGATATTGATACTACAACATTTGTGCCAGTTTCCTAAGATAATACCCCTGAGATAAATTATTAAATGTTAATAAATTAAAAACTTATCTCTGGGGAGACCCAAATAGGGAGTAATAATGTCAAAATAATGCGAGATATGCTGAACGCGAATGATGTTCGTATTTCTATAAAGGTAAAGATCTATCGAACAGAATAGTAACAGAGTTGTTACTGTAAAAATCAAAAAAAACAGGGAAATCCTAAAGACAGATATTGTTATCTACTACGCGGAAAACTGTGCTGGTCCATAAAATTGTTTCCCCAAAGATAACTTATTAAAAGTAAATAAAACAAAAACTTATCTCCGGGGAGCTTGTCTCAACTTCACATTCATTCTATTCTATACCCTCCAACTCTTTTATTTAATTACAATAACCCATTCGCTTTCTTATAAAAAAAGCCGAACACATCTAAATGTGTCCGGCTCATAATGACTAAGACTTAATCTTAAACTTATCTTACAATACTAATCGATGCCTGTTTTGCAACAGATTTACCACTTGCATCAATACCGCTGAAATTAACAAAGTACATTCCTGAAGGAAGTGTCTTTGCTGAGAAGCTTGCTGCAACTTTGCTTGATTTTGCAATTGATGCACTTGAAACAACTGCTCCCCTGAAATTAACAAGGCTGATCTTACCATTGGTAAATGCAACATTGTTGTTCCAGTTGATGTTTACATTACCGTTGAGATATGAAACATGGAATGGTGATGTCTTGGCAGCAATTTTACCAACCTTAACAGGAAGTGAAGCACCTGGGAAATAAACATTATCAACTGCGAATTTACCACTCAAACCTTCTTTTCCCTGCACTTTCCATTGGATTTTAGCAAGAGCGGTTTGGTCGAAAGCAATAAACTTTGATCCGGACCAGCCCTCATGGTATACAAGAGATTCAAATGGAATATCTACAGCTTTCCAAACACCTTCAGTTGCTGGAAGATTTATGTAGTAAACTATGCCTGAACCGCGGGAATCTTTTCTTGTTGGATTGTCAGCATCACCAACATCATTTTTATCACTGATTTCAAGGGTAACCATTTTGGCATCACCATCAGTTACATAGTGGAAATAGATGCTTTTAGCATTTGCAGCTTTTGCATCCCAATACCTAACTTTTGCAGAATCGTATACGTTTACACCAAGGCCAATGAAACCCTGTACTGAATTAGCGCCCTGCATAACTGCCTTTCCAAGCTGGTATTCAAGAAGAGCGCCTTGTCCCTCAGAGCCACTTCCTTCAGTAACTTCGAGCGAAAGTCGCTTTGTTTCTTCATCCTTTACAGCACCAGCAGTTACTTCTGAATTTCCCTCAATTTCAGAATCGTTGTATGCATACCAATACATCTTCATTGGAGTTTCGTTATAAGGTGCTTTATCAAAAGTTGCAAATTCAGCACCGGATGGAATTGTCTTTGATGCTTCCTTATACCAGAAAGTAGGATCAACAAAAGTATATCCAACGATGGTAACTTCATCAATGTCAAGAGTGTCTTTTTCTGCTGTTGGGTTAGCTTCTTTTTGAACTTCCCATGCTAATTTTGTAGCACTTTTAATATTGAAAGGAATTTCACGAGCCCAGGTACCAGGCAATTCTAAGTCTGTGACTTTTACTTCAACATCATTCCAGCTGGTAGAAACAGTCACAGGTGCTCCATAGTATCCGAATTCATCACCTTTAAGCAAAGAACCCTTTACTTCAGAGATTTCATCAATTTCTTTTGTCTGAATTTTAAATCTGACAGTAAGATCGCCAGTATGTGATCTGATTTTGAACTTAACCGATGTTGCACCGGTTAAATCAATTGTTTTTCCATTATCAGCAATCATTGTACCGATACCAACAAATGGTTGTGCTGTACCGTAGCTGGCTTTCCAGGTTGAGCCCATGGTGAAAGGCATAGAAGCATAACCATTACCTTCTTCACTGCCTGGAGTAAAAGTATAGCTCTTTATTTTGTAAGTATCAGATGCATCACCAAAAGCTTGGCGTGTGGAATCTGTGTATTTAACATCAATTACTGATGGAGTTGATGTTGGTGCAGCCTGAGGGCGATCGTTTTTACCAACACCAGTATTATCGTCGTAATAATACCAGTAATAACCAAATTCATTCTGGTTTTCAGCAAATTCGTCGTCAACAACGGCATCAGCCGCAACCAGTGATGTTGCAGCAAGGACTGATGACAGTCCAAGTAACACTGTTTTGAGCTTAAAAATACCCATAAGTACCCCTTTTTAAAGGATTGATGATTATTATTAAAGAGAACCCAATAGTTTTCATTACCATTTTTAGTACGCTGGAAATCGAAACCGGTTCATTGTAAGGAAAAAATATATTGCGGAAACAATTAGAAATGAACACCTGCTTAATTTTCCTATTCATTATATAGATACAAACAAAACCTGTTTAATACTGCTCTGAATTCATTTGTATGATATAGTATTCCTAAGGTAAATCGTATTCAATATAATATTGGTAATTATCTTGTCAAAATACTTTTATGATTTTTTGTGGAGAGAAAAAACTGATCAACATATTTAATTTCAGAAAAGAAAAAAAACTATATTTTCTGAACTCATAGTGAACCCTTTGCAACTATATTATTGGTATCGTGCAGATATCAATTATTTATTTTCACTAATCTCCGAATAATTAATTAAGCGTTTATTTAAAAAAGGGGCTGTTAATGATAGGGAAAAAGTTCTTTATTATCTGTGCAATCATTTCGGTAGTCGCTTCATCTTACGCGGCTACCCCGGTTGAAACGCATGGACAACTTACAACGAGTACTGGCTATTTGCTCGATAAAAATGGAAAAATTGTCCAACTTCGAGGCATGAGTTTCTTTTGGAGTACCCCTTCCTGGCCCGGATATAAATACTATACCGCGGCTACTGTCGATGCCCTCGTTGATACATGGAAATGTACTGTGCTACGCGTCGCTTATGATAGAGATAAAGGTAATGATAATGGCTGGGCAGGTTGCCAAACCGTTATAAACCAGGCCATTAAAAGAGGAATCTATGTTATTATCGATTGGCACTCGCATACTGCCAATGAGCAGGAGTCTCAAGCAGTAAGCTTTTTCACTCGAATGGCGCAAGACTACAAAAACACTCCAAATGTATTGTTTGAACCTTTCAATGAACCTAAACTAGCTGGTGGTGCAGTTGATGGATCTCCAACTGAAGCTGAAAAAACCTGGAAAGCTATAAGACCCTATTTCAATAACGTTATTAAAGCTATCCGGGGTACAGGAAATAATAATTTGGTGATTGTAGGCACTCCCTACTTTTGTCAGTTTCCCTACATTGCTATGGCAAACCCTCCAACCGGTAGTGATGGTAAACCTTTTAGCAACATGGCATATTCTTTTCATTTTTATGCCGCAAGCCACGGTCCTGAGGCTTATTATGTAAAAAATGGTGATGGCACTGGTGGCGAAGAAGCAAACTATTTCTCACGCTCTTTAGGAAAGGCACCTCTTTTTATTACTGAATGGGGGACAACTCACTCCGATGGAGGAGAAGGTGGTACACATAGCTACATAGATGCAACCAATACGAAATGGTGGTTTGATAAATATATTAATGGTGAGTATCATGTAAGTCATTGTGCATGGTCTGCTTCAGATTTTCAACCTTCCAGCGCATTCAGTGGCTCGGCTTCAACTCCCAGTGCATCAGGAGCAGTTGTCAAAACCTATCTTACTGCCTCAACCGATACTTATGGCATGGCTTCAGATACTGGTAAACCAACTCATTACAAGGACAGCGTCTTTACAACACCAAGAACTGTTGCATGTTACAAATATGGCCGATACTGGGGTGCAAACGCTGATTCTACAACAGTCTCATACTCAAGCAGAGATAATGCAGATCCCCGTGAGGCAAAAACAACTGCTGTTCAAGTTACTACCGGGATCAATGATGAATATATTATGTACCAGATTAACGCCTCAACTGCAACAAAGTATATCAAAATACGAGCTCTTTCCAAAGATGGTACCGGAACTATTGATGTGTTGCTTGATGGAACAAAAATAGGCTCAATTACTATCCCCAAAAACACTTCATGGACCACAACTGCATTCTCTCTTAATGTGCCAACTGGAAAACACTCTTTAAAGTTTGTTTTTACCGGTGCGACCGCTACGTACATGATGAACTGGTTTGAATTAACAAACGATTCTTCCATAACATCCGTTAAATTAACTCTGGATAAAGCTGACAATGGCAATTTAAAATTATCAATGATAAAGAGTGGTTTTACTGTTTCATTACCATCCTCTCACAGGTTTTCATCCTATAATCTTATCGGTGTCGATGGCCGGGTAGTGAAAAACGGAGATCTTATAAATGGCAAGTCTCAATTGAATTTTGATAACCTGTCAAGCGGTACCTGGCTGTTGAAGGTTAACGGCACTGATGGATCAAGAGTTATCAAAGCTGTTGTAACAGGAAATTAAGTATCATAAATACCATAAGTCATAGGAGCTGTACTAAATGAAAAAATTATTAATTGTCGCATTAGCGCTGCTCATTTCAACGCAGACTTTTGCGCAAACAAGAGATTACGCTAGCTTGCAGGATCTTCTAATCAAATTTTATGGTTACCAGAGAGCAGGTCTAAAAAGTGGCAGTTGCTACAATCTCAATTCCGGTTTTGCAAATGCATCACATGGTGGCGATAGCTATAATTCAAATCCTCTCGATGGTGGATGGTATGATGCTGGTGACTATATCAAATTTGGTATGAATCTTGGCTATGCGGTGTACTGCTTATTAAAAGGATATGATGTTTTCCCAACCGGGTACTCAAATAAATATGACTGGACACATCAGAAAACAGACGATATTCCTGACATTCTCAATCAGGCTAAATTTGCAACTGACTATATGATAAAAGCTGTTATCAACGAAACAACTATTGTTTTGGATGTGGGTAAAGCAGAAGAAGAGCATTCGACATGGGGCGTTACAAATGCGTCAGGGAGAACTGGTGATAAAATTCTGCTTTGTAATGGCGCTGATATTCCCGCAACGTATGCGGCATGCCTTGCTTTAATGGCGACAGTATATCGTAAATACGATGCTGCTTATGCAGATCAATGTGTAGCTAAGGCCAAAGTTGCTTTCACTTACGCGAAAAACAAATATGCTCAGGGAGAAAGTAGCTACTATTGCACAGCACAAAGAAAAGCAGGTCAGGCTCTCTATGATTACCCGACAGTAGATGGTAAGAAAACTCAGCAGGTTAATGATAGAATGGTAGCTGCCGGTGTTGAACTTTATCGGGCAACTAGTAATGCTGATCCAAGTTATAAGACATGGGCTCAGAAAGGAATTACAGATTTTTACAACTGCATTGGTTTTGCTTATATTGGACCTTTAGCCGCGTTTGAAGTATGGCGACAGGGTTTAGGAAGTTACGGTGCATTAGCATCTAACGTTGGATTTATTGAAGGAAAAATTAAAGCAAGCGGTCCTTTTAATGGTGTCTATCAGAATAGCGGTTGGGGAACCGCACGTGAAATTGGATCCTGTGCTTTTGAATATGCTCTTGCTTATGTAACAACTGCAAGTACAACGTCCCGTGAGTTGTATTTAAAGCGAGTAAAAAGTCATGTCGATTGGGTCGCTGGGTATTCGGGTACACGTTCCTATATCTGTGGCTTCAACAATGGCCCGACAAAAATTCACTACCGTTCGACAAATTATGGGCCTGTTCCAGGTGGGGTAGTCAGTGGACCTGATGGTGATGGTAATTGGGCTAACGATGGTTCAGCCCAATTCTGTGAAGTAGCTGTAGATTATAATGCAGGGATAATTGGTGCTTTAGCTTTTCTGAAAGCTTTGGAAAGTTCAGATGGCATTAAAATGTCAACCGCTTTTTCTGCGACTCCAACTTCTGGTGTGGACCTTACCAAGAACACAGTTAAATTTACTGCGGGCTTCTCAAAATCAGTGGCCTGGACAATAAAAATTGATGGTGCATCCGGCTTGAAAACTCTTAAAGGCACTGGTACCAGCATTAGTGAAACCTGGGATGGCAGTGCTGATAAAGGTGTTTTCATCGGTGGGGAATCAGTAGTTGCATCTTTAAGTATTGATGGAACAATTGTAATTTTCGATGTCCTTAAAGCAAACCCAGTTACTATTGCTATTAGTCAGGTAAAGAAGATCGCGCCCGCAGCTTCCGATGTCTTGCTTGATGACTTTAGTGATTCAAATCTTGCAACAAAGCATGGTGGCAATTGGATTGCGATCGGTAATAAAACCGGCATAAGCGCAACAACCGCCAGGTTAAAAAGTGATACTTTAGAAGTTAGTGGCAGTGTTTATGAAAATGGTTATGCAGGCGTAAAAGCTACCTTTAATACAGCTGGAACAGCAGGCAATTTTGGCCAGTTTAAATCTATTTTGTTTGATTTGAGGTCAACTAAATCTGCGAATGTCAGGGTTGAACTTGAACAACCATCAATCACTGATAGTGCTTATTATGGTATCAATATTCCAGTCCGATCAACCCTAAACAGATATCGTGTTGATATTAAGGACTTTGTACAGCCAGACTGGAAAAAATCTGAAAAGGCACTTGACCTCAGTAATATCTCTTCACTGCGTTTTACAGTATATGATCCAGTATCTAGCGTCAAACTTTATATCGATAACGTTTACATTGATGGATTAACGACCGGAGTTGTAAATGTGTCATCAAAACTTCTTCATGCTGCCTTAAAACCAGCAGTACAAAATGGGTCTTTTGTTTACAGCATTCCACAGAATACAATAGGAAAAGTTGATGTATCAGTATTCAATATTGCTGGCAAAGTTGTAATGAAAGAAGCGTTTAATACAAACGCAGGTAAAGTTGTTTCTATTCCATTGTCTAAACTTTCTCCAGGATTGTATACGGTTACCAACACTGTTAATGGTAAAGTCGTTGGAGAAAAAATGAAGTTTGTGCATTCGAAGTAATACATTCCTATATTCTTTCAAATGGATTCTGATATCAGAATCCATTTGAGTTTTAACTCCCGGAAAATTTTTCAAGACTCTGAGTATTCCAGGATACGACGGATTTACAAAATCACCGAATACTCTGAGACTCATAGTATTGCATGCTATGCTGGATTTACAAACCTACCGAATACTCTGAGCTCAAGCCCTTGATAAGTTAGCAATGCAATGTTAAAAAACATTTAATATTTAGAAAAGCTGAAAGACAATTATATCTACTCAAATCGCAAAATATCAAAACATGAACGCTTATTAGAAAAGTTTCTACTATTATCCTATATATTATGATAGATTTATAGTTGTAAGCGGAAAAGAAGAATTATCTTTCTTAAGTTTACTGAAATCATTTAATTTACAATATCGTGTATTCAATCGAAAAACAAACTATATATAGTTTTACAACTAACAAAGAGGTGTGTATGTCTATATTTCGTACAATTGTTGTCGCCGGTTCGTTATGTGCCGCAGCAGTTTATGGACAGGATCTTAATTTAACCGCTACCGCTATTCTCGATGATTTCAATGATGAATATGAGGGTGATGCAGCAAATCAGACTACACTTGGTGCTGTAATTGGCATCGCCACTGCAGATGCAGCTTGGGATGGCGGCGGGTATTGGTATTTCTTTATGGATACTGATGGAACAGAGATTACCGATTCAGAAGGAAACCAGGTTGAAGAAGGATCCGAAGACCTTATGGTTCCTGATAATACTCTCATCGTAAATTTGAATACAAGTAAATCATCAAATGACTATCCTTTTGCTGGAATAGGCTGTGTTCTTGGTGGCCAAGAAGATGGAAACTATTATGATTTAAGTAAAATGACCGCAGTATCTCTTAAGGTTAAATGTTCAGATACTGTTCGTATGCATTTTGAGACAAAAGATATTAAAGATGCTGATTATACCTGGGGATGGTATGGATATGTGATAACGCCCACTTCTGAATTGACTACAATTACTATTCCGATTAGTGATTTGACTCCTGAAAAATATTCAGAACCAGCAAAAGATAAATGGACCTGGGCTCATGGTAAAGCAGCGGTCAATAAAATAGCTTTTCAGGCAAAAAATGGTGTTGATGCTAAACTTCAACTCGATGATATTACACTGGTTGGTATGACTTTTCAGGACTTTGTCGAACAAACTCCAGTTCGTGTAATCTCCAATAAGGTCGTTTCAAAAGGTTCCAACAAGTTCTCAGTAAATTCATCATCTATATCTTTTAAACTGAACAAGCCAGAAAATATTAAAGTATCACTTACCGATATGTTGGGTAATCAGATCAGCACTCTCTATACTGGCAACAGTGCAGCTGAGACAATTGATCTGAATAATAAAAATCTTGCAAGTGGTCGCTATATGGTTGTATTCTCTGGGAAGAATATCAGACATAGTCAGCCAGTTGTTATTGTTAAGTAATACAGCATGCTGCTTATATCCTGAGCTCACAGTCGAAGGATAAGCACATTGTAATCAAATTCGTTTTGATTTCGAAAATTAAAGCCATCGGAGTATCCGGTGGCTTTTTTGTTATCTGGGAACGGTTGTGTTTGTTGATTTTGCTACAGATTAATACCCCAGCATGTAAAAGACATCTATAACCGCTCATAATGAGCCCGATCGAAGGATGAACGCATTGTATAAATTAGCATTTTTGAAAATATTAAACGGTCTGTTCTCCGATTTTTTCAATCCGCGATCTGATCATTAAGCTGAAACAATCCTGCCCCAGAGGTAAATTATTAAATGTCAAAAATTCACAAATTTACCTCTGGGGCAGGAAAAATTGTAAAATTTTTTGTCGCAAAATATCCATCAATCCCGCTACGCCGACATCCTTAACGGCAAATTATCCTCCGGGAACGACTTCCCCAGAAATTCCTGTGTCAGTTCTATATCCTGTTCAAGTGATTTACTCTCTATTTCTTTTCTTACTGCATTTATCGATGGAAGTTGTACTGATAGCGATCGAATACCTGCACCAATCAAAAATGGTACTACTGAAGGTTCCGACGCCATTTCTCCACAGACAATAACATCTTTTTGAAGAGGCGATGCAATTCTGACAACATATTTTATTATTGCAAGCAGTACCGGCAGAGAGCGTATCCTGAAATGGTCCATGCGGCTGTCCTCCCGGCTGGCGGCAAAAAGAAATTGGGTCAAGTCGTTAGTACCGATACTTAAAAAATCTACTTTCTGTATTATCGATTGTAATGACCAGAGAATGGATGGAATTTCCACCATTATTCCGGTTTTAATAAATGATTGATCGATATCGAATTCGGATGTGAGTTCATCAATAAGTGAAAGAATAATATCAACTTCAGATTCTGTAGTTACAAAAGGCATTAAAATATTTACATGGTTCTTTCGTGATGCAAGAAGTATGCTAGACAGATGAGAACGCAGTAAGCCGGGATTAGCTAATAGAAAACGGATTCCCCTCAATCCAAGTTGTGGATTGTCTTCCTGCTCCATAGGCAGGTAGGGAAGTGATTTGTCTGCTCCTATGTCAAGTAAACGTATTGTAACTGTCCGGTTTGATGCTACACGGAAAACTTCCTGATAAAAATGTATCTCTTCGTGCATCGAAGGTATTGAGGACTGGCTCAGGTAAAAATATTCGGTGCGCAGCAGTCCTATTCCTTCAGCTCCCTTATGTATAGCATCCTCAATCTCATTTGGGAAATTGGCATTTGCATCTAAATGTATTCGTACACCGTCTTTTGTGATACATCGTATATGACTTTTTAATTGCCGGCTGCTTTTGGAAAATACTCTCCTCTTTCTTCGATAAATGCTGAATTCATCTCTGTCCGGATTGACAATTACTTTACCATTGAATGCGTCGAGTATGAGAGGACAATTTGACCGGATAAGCGTGGATGCACCAGGGATATTCATCACAGCGGGAATTCCCAGTGAACGGGTAATAATTGCTACATGCGAAACCGCGCTGAGCTCTTCAATAATTATTCCGTTTATCTTTCGAAATTCAAGAAGAGCTATATCCGATGGAAGCAGTTGCTCTGCGACCAATATCGGGTGATTAGCTTTACGCACAAGTGGAGAAACACGTACATGCTCAATGTCAAGCAGATTGCGAAGAAGTCTGAAATAGACATCTTTAATGTCAGATAGTCTGGTTCTTATTGTTTCATTATCAATAGTAGAAAAACTACTTTCGATATCCTGAATTTTTATCGCCAGGATATGTTCCGCATTGAGCAGGTCAAGTTCCATTGTATCGCGGATCGTCTGAAGAAATGATTCATCTTCGATAAGTTGAAGGTGAGCAGCGAAAATATTCGCAATATCGGACTTGCCATCATCATAGTGCGATTTGTAAATACTATATAACTGTTCACGGCTCTTTTCAATTGAACGTTCAAAACGATCTAATTCTATAGAAAGATCACTGATTGGAAATGGATTTAATGCAAGCGGTTCGAGATCAATCTGCTTGAAACGGTAAGAGATACCGATAGCAATTCCTGGCGTTAGGGAGGTTCCCGTCAGCTCAAGGCGAGAGTTATTATCTCTTTCAGGGACCATTTATGTATCTCCAAGCAGAGAATGAATGCTTCGCAAAAGATCCTGTAAATCGAATGGTTTTGTAATGTATCCGTCAGCCTTTAATATAGAGGTGCCGATCAATTTGTCTCTATCGGTACTTTTAGCAGTAAGTAGTAACACTTTAAGCTCCTCTTGCGGATAGTGATCTTTAATAATTTTCAAAACTTCCCATCCATCCATTTCAGGCATAATTACATCCAGAATAATTAGATCTGGATGATTCTCAGGGATACTATTAAGAGCATCATTACCATTTGAGAATGCATCAGTTTCATAACCTCTTTTTGAAAGATTCAGACGTATCGTCTCAAGTATAACTGGATCATCATCGACTACCATTATCTTTTTTTTCATCGCAGCCAAACCTGCTCATAGTATCACCCTGATATTGTGTTTCTATAATGACTACGAACCCAAAGGGGGGATATTAAAAAATAGGAGTTTTGAAATGTTTAAAGTATAAAGCGGGCAGAAAACGATTTTCTAAACGAAATTGGATTTTACCACTTTTTATATCTGAAAAAGAGTAAAAAACCTGCCAGTGCGATTCCTGATAGTGCTAAAATTATTATAAACGCGAAGGGGTTGTTTTTAAAAGGGATGGCAACGTTCATGGAAAAAGCACTGACAACAAAAGTAGGTACCATGATTGAAATTGTCAGAATGTTCAGTGTTTTCATTAAGCTGTTAAGGTTATTGTTTACAATAGAAGCTCGTGCATCCATCATGCTGGAAATGATGTTGGAATAAATTTCTGTTTGTTTCATGCACTGAGTGTTTTCGATTAAAATGTCTTCGAGAAATTCAAGGTTTTCCGATGAAAACCCGATTCTTGTTGATGCGTTTCTAAGTTTTTCAATAACCATCGCATTTGAATTGACTGCATTTAGATAATAAACAAGACTTTTCTCTAACGTAAACATGTGGAGAAGGTATTTATTTTCCATCGATTCATTGACTTTTTGCTCAATTTCATCGGAAATCATGTTGATTACTCTTAAATGTTGAACAAAATGCGCTATTGAACGATAAAATATCTTCAGAAGAACATCATGCAGAGATGTTACTTTATGGGCTTGCCTGCCGTCAAAAAGAGGTACATCTTCAGAAATTAAAATGATCATCTTGTCCTTGAATGTAAAAACCCCGATAGAGGAAACTTTGAAGAGAAATTGTTCTTCAGAAGAATAGTTTCGCGGTCTTTTAAAAATTAGGGCAAAATGATTCTGTTCAAATTCAAGACGGGAAAGCTCATCAGGGTCAAGAGCAGAATTTAAGGTATGTTCATCGAGCTGAAAAGTATTTGTTAAGTAAGTGGCTTCGTCTTTATCCGGGTTAATAATTACCAGTATAGGGCAGTTTTCATCCTCGGAAGGGTAAATTCCTCCATCTCTAATATCGTATCGTCTGAGCATAGGACCCATCCTGAAGAAGGAAATGATACAAGAACTGATATTATTGTACCACACTGAAGATAGTAGTGTCATCTGGCATTTTTTGTACGATGCCGCGGCAAGTCAGAAAATGTATTATGCTCTGATATTGTGCAAATAAGATTAGAGATTAGAGATAAGTGACTGAATGAGGACAGTCCGGTTCACTACGAACAGTCCCCTAATCGTATAAAGAAGATTTTGGATTTAATCTGAATTTTTCTTTGTAGCTCTTTTCTTAGCAGGTGATAAGGCTGCAGTAGCCTGCGCTTTCACAGTTTTATCTTTAGGTTCTTCTTTAAAAAAATCTTCCTTTCTCTCTGGTTTTGCAGAAGGCATAGCTTTCACTTGAGAAGCCCTCTCCGGTTGCTTTTCTGGAGCCTTCTCTACTGGCTTTTCCGTAGCTTTTTCTACGGGCTTCTCAGGAACTTTTTCAGCTATCTTCTCTACGGGTTTCTGAGGAGCTTTTTCAGCTACTTTCTCTGCTGGTTTCACGGGTGCTTTCTCCTCAGCTGGTTTTGGCGCGGCAGCTTTGGATTTCTTTCTTTCAAGTTCAGCTCTTACATCTTTTTCTGCTTGAATCCAGTCTTTCTCTGCATAACCTCCTACACTACCTCGAGCCAAATACAATTCATAGGCTCTTTTTTCAATCATCTCGTGAACCGAGTCCATACTGCCTCCTTTATACTTTTATTTACAAAATGGATATATATTCTGTTTGTTTTCCGTTAACCCTAATATATATAAATAATTGAATAGGTTAATACAATGAAGATCCTGCTTTTTTTTAATTATTTATTTTACCATTTTGTTTGATATCAAATTATCGCACTGTAAGCATTCTTTTAGGAATAGCAGATTTTGTGCCATTCTACTTTCTCTAAAAAACAGCAATTAAAACTCACCTTGTGCATTCTTATAGTCATACTCTTGTTCAAATTGTACCACATTTTTTTGAATTTCCTTAATATCCTTGTAATTAATATGGATATAAGTTTTCGATTTTATGTAGAAATTTATTATATTGAGCAAAAGTAATAAATTTGAGTATGATAGGATTAAATATGGAAAGTAATATGGAAAAATATCGATTCTTTTCTGGTGATGAAGCTTTGGGAAGAGGAGCTTTTGAAGCCGGGCTGCATGTAGCTGCCGCTTATCCAGGCACTCCATCCACTGAAATTCTTGAATACCTTTCTAAATACCCTGAGGTTGATACTCAGTGGTCGGTAAATGAAAAGGTCGCTTATGAAGTCGCATTGGGGGCAGCTGTCGGTGGTGCTCGCAGTCTATACGCATCTAAACATGTCGGATTAAATGTAGCGATGGATCCACTGATGACAGCTTCGTATACTGGGGTGAACGGGGGGTTTGTTTCTGTAGTTTGTGATGACCCCGGCCTCGCTTCTTCACAGAATGAACAGGATACCCGTTGGGTTTCGATCTATTCAAAATTGCCTCTTATCGAACCAGGTTGTCCGGCAGAAGCGTATTCTTATATAAAAGAAGCATTTGTAATAAGTGAAAAATATGACACTCCTGTTCTCTTTCGGATGACAACCAGGGTGGCACATTCAAAAGAAGATATTCTTATTGGTGAAAGAGTCAACGTTCCAATCAGAGATCTTCCGGTTGATATCGCCAAATATGTAATGGTCCCGAAAAATGCCTATCGAAAACATATTCTTATTGAAAAAAGATTGCATGATCTTGCACTTTATAGCGAGCAAACCCCACTTAATAAATTAGAGATGGGTTCAACAGATCTTGGGTTTATTACTTCCGGCGTCTCCTATTCTTATATTAAAGAGCAATTTCCTGACGCTTCAGTATTGAACCTTGGCTTTGTGTATCCTTTCTGTGATGAAAAAATCAAAAAATTTGCTTCCAACGTAAAAGAACTTATCATCATTGAAGAATTAGATCCTTTTATTGAAGAACATCTCAAAACAATTGGAATTAAATGTAAATCTCGACACTCAACCTACCGGATTGGAGAACTTCGACCTGAGTATCTTCCCGATATTGTGGAAGGAAAAGCAAAAGTTGAAGAAGAATCAAATGCACGAAAACCGGTACTCTGTCGTGGGTGTCCTCACCGGTTTGTCTTTACTACTCTACGTAAATTAAAAACATATGTTGCCGGTGATATTGGTTGTTATACTCTTGGAGCGACTCCACCTCTCGCTTCTTTACATACCTGTGTATGTATGGGCGCAGGTATAACATTCCATGAAGGGTTGCGAAGAGCACATCCGGATAGAAAAATTGTGGGCGTTATTGGCGATTCTACCTTTGTCCATTCAGGAATAACAGGATTGATAAACGCTGTTTACAATGGAGTAAAGGGCGTAATTATTATCCTTGATAATGCTACGACCGCAATGACCGGGGGACAAAATCATCCCGCAACAGGTACCACCATTACAGGTCAGAATTCGCCAAAATTGATCCTCGAGAATCTGGTTAAGTCATGTGGCGTAGATAATGTAGATGTTCTATCTCCGCGCAGAATCAAAGATTTCGAATCTCTTCTAAAACAAAGATTAGCAGAAGAAACTCTTTCGGTTATTATTGCACGTGAACCGTGCAGGCTTATCGAAAGAAATCCGCAGCAGCCGCCTTCTTATAATATTGATAAATGTAAACGGTGTGGAATCTGTTTGACAATAGATTGCCCTGGAATAACGAAAAATGATGATGGCTCAATTTCGATTGACCAGGAATTATGTGTAGGTTGTAATTTGTGTGCTGAGGTGTGTCCGCCTAAGGCGCTGAAAGCTCAGGAGTAAAATATGAATAGTACAATAAATATTCTCTTTTGTGGAACTGGTGGTCAGGGCGTTTTGAAGGCTTCTGAGGTCTGCGGCGTAGCTGCTGTAAACAGTGGGTTTCACGTTAGAAAGTCTGAAGTTCATGGGATGGCTCAGCGTGGTGGATCGGTCGAGTCTCATTTAAGATTTGGCCATAATGTTTATTCACCTTTAATAATGCCGGGGAGTGCAGATTTTCTCGTTTGTTTTCATGAAGATGAAGCCAGACGTCTAAAGCACTTTTTAAAACCAGACGGAATAGATTTCTTTCCCTATCTCGAAAAAATAAATGAATTGTCAGATCCTCGTTATGGTAACACTTTGTTCCTTGGAATTCTTGCTGCAAAACTGCCGATAGCTATTGAAAACTGGTATAAAGCACTGGAAACCGTTGTTGCAAAAAAGATGGATGAAAACAGAGCTGCTTTCCAAAAGGGACTTAACATAGGAAAATAATATGGGGACAACATTATTTGTCTACGGAATAGTAACACTTTTTATCACCTTGATTCTTTTTGGGTGGGCCATTTTTTTTAAAGGAGAATAGTGGATGGCCAGTTCACAGCTCTTAACAATTATTGTTATTGCAGCATATTTTCTAATCTTATTGGGAATCGGATATTACTCATCCAAAAAGATTAAAAATGCTTCCGATTTTATCCTGGCAGGCAGAGGACTTGGCTTCTGGGCTTTTGTTTTGTTGATGATCGGTACAACTGCCAGTGGTATGTCAATCTTAGGTATTGCGGGGTTAGGGTATACTGGAGGATGGCCAACTTTTTGGGAACAGTTATTTGTTCCTTTATCGGCAAGTGCCTGTCTCATTCTATTCGGTGTTAAGTTAAGCGCATTAACAAAAAAGCGTGGCTATATGACAGTTGAGGATTACTTCTGTGACCGGTACGACAGTCAGAAATCAATGCGTTTACTTTCTACAATCACTGCCTTGCTGGTCAGTGTCATTTATTTAGTTGGTCAATATACTGCCATTCAGATCGTTTTAAAATGGCTTGTAGGTCTCAACGATATCGCTTCACTTGTCATTTCCGCTTTGATTGTCATGTCTTATACGTTAATGGGTGGGCTGTATGCGGTAGCTTTTACTTCGATGTTTTTAGGTATACTTATGATCGCCGGTGTCTTCTGGGTTTGCCCGATCATTATCTCTAAAGTACCGGATTTAAGCGTAATATTGCATTCTATTAATCCTTCAATGACTGCTCTTTTCTATCCGGCTGGAGGGAAAGCTTTTTTCACTCCGATGTTTGTCTTATCCTTTGCAATGTTAATTACTCTTGGTCTGGCGACTGCTCCACATATTATAAATAATGTCCTCGCAGTAAAAGACAGGAAAATATTCCGGTGGTCACCTTTAACGATCTTTGTTATTTATTTTGCAATGATCGCATTGATTAAGGTTTCCGGATTTGCGGTCCGTGCACTGGTTGAAACTGGAGCATTACCTTCTATTAGTAAACCGGATGCTGCTTTTATCGCAGGCGTAAAATATGTTCTTCCGGACTTCGCATGGGCATTTGTAGGGACAATAGTGCTTGCGGCTGTTATGTCGACAACGGATCGGCTTCTTTTGACAATAGGAAATTGTGTCAGCTGGGATTTTTACAAAAAATATTTAAATAAGAATGCAACGGACAAGTCTGTACAAGTTGTTAATAAGATTACCATGATTGTGGCAACTATTGTCACCGTTCTCTTATCAATAAATCCGCCAAAATTGCTTGCATTTCTTATCTGGGCTGGAATTGGTATTATGTTTTCCTGTTTTGCAATTCCACTTTTAGGGGGGCTCTATTGGAGAAGGGCGACAAAAGCTGGTGCAATCGCTTCAATGAGTGTTGGTTTTATTACTTCGATCGGTTTTGCCACTTATGACAAGTTCGCAAATCCACTTCCTTTTCATTTCAGTTTATTATCATTTTTATGTGCAGCGTTAGTGTATATCTTTGTCAGCATTAGTACAAAAGCAACATCACAGGAACTGCTCGATGCGACAGAGACGGGTTTTTTCACAAGGAAAAATAATGGAAGTAGCATTCTGGGACAGGAAGACAGAGACAATCGACAGAAAGTCACTGCAGATATTACAACTTGAACGTTTGCAGAAGACAGTAGATCAGGCTTTACAAACACCGTTTTATAAACGACGATTAACCAAGGCGGGTATTACAAGTGGCAGTGATATCCGCACTCTGGATGATATACGCAGAATCCCATTTACAACCAAAGATGATTTGCGGGAAGCATATCCCTATGGGATGCTGTCAGTTGACCTGTCAAAAGTCATTCGCCTTCATACTTCAAGTGGAACGACTGGAACGCCAACCGTAATTTATCATACAAGAGAAGACATAAACAATTGGACTGATTTACTTGCACGCTGTTTTGTTTCTGCTGGCGTGCATGCTGGTGATGTCTTTCAGAACATGACAACCTATGGCTTATTTACAGGTGGATTAGGGTTTCATTATGGCGGTGAAAGAGTAGGAGTACTGGTAATTCCATCCAGTTCAGGAAATACCCGCAGACAATTGATGTTGATGCGGGATTTTGGTACTACAGTTGTACATGCTACACCAAGTTATCTGATGCACCTTTCTTCACAGTTGGAAGTAAACGGTTACAAAAGAGCTGATCTCAAGTTAAGAAAAGCATTTCTTGGCGCTGAACCTTATTCAGAGGAAACAAGAAAAAAACTGGAAGATATCCTGCAAATTGAAGCCTATAATTCTTATGGATTATCGGAGATGAACGGCCCGGGCGTTGCCTTTGAATGTATCTATAAAGATGGAATGCATATCTGGGAGGATTCTTATCTTATGGAAATAATTAACCCCCAGACTCTGGAGTGTCTCAAAGATGAAGAGGAAGGAGAGATTGTCTTTACAACTCTTTGCCGCACTGCAACTCCCCTTTTGCGATATCGTACTCGCGATTTATCCTTTGTATTTGGTGGCGATTGTCCCTGCGGCAGAACTCACCGAAGAATTGCCAGAATTAAAGGACGCAGTGATGATATGCTGATTATTAATGGGGTAAATGTGTTCCCGTCACAAATTGAAGATGTTATAATGAAGGTGCCTGAGGTTGGTACGAATTATTTGATTGTTGTGGAAAAAGAGGGCGCTTTGGATCGATTGATCGTTAAGACAGAAATCTATTCTAAATTGTTCAATGGAGAGATATCTTCGCTGAATCATGTTGCGAAGAAGATTAAAGAATTGCTAAAAGATACCATTCTTGTAAATCCTCTGATTGAGCTCCACGAACCGGGTGGTCTTCCTGTATCAGAAGGAAAGGCAAAAAGAGTTCTCGATAATAGACCAAAAATTTAAGGGCGGGGGAAAATTAATGGCAGAACAGTTGAACGTATTCGTCGAAAACAAACCGGGTAAATTGACAAAAATAACTAAAATCCTTGCTGATGCAGTTATTAACATGCGTGCCATAATTATTGCCGATAGAGAAAATTTCGGTATAGTTAAATTATTGGTCGACAATCCGCAGAAAGCTTTCAAAGAACTGTCAGCTCAAGGGTACGCTTGTGCGCTAAAAAAGGTACTTGCGGTGATAATAAAAGATACCCCTGGCGGGCTTGGCAGCTTGACTGAAGTATTAAATAACAATAAAATTGATATCTTAGATGCTTATGGATTTGTCATTTACTCAAGAAAAGAAGCTGCTTTTTGTGTAGAGATTAAAGAATATGACCTTGCGAAGAGAATAGTTGAAGAAAATGGATTTCAGGTATTGAGCGATAGTGAACTATACGATCTGTAAATAAATGCCCGTTTCTGAGCTGTTTGAGATTATATTTTACATTTAAAATTTTATAAAGCAGCATTGAATTAAAAATGAATCAGCTTTGATTAAGTTCACTTATTATCTGACACTTAATCTCCAATCAATTAATTCATGATATGGTAAATTGAAAAATAAGAAAAACAGTATGACAGGAATTGGTAATTTTTATATTATCATAAACGTATTTATGAATTGTTACACATTTTACTAAACAAATTACATTTATTTTTGTTCTTCAGGCTAAGTTTCCTCAGAAAGGTTCATGATGCATCCAGTGCTTTTTGAAATATTCTCATTTCCAATCCATGCTTATGGAGTGATGCTTGCGGTATCTTTTCTCTTCGGGATCATTTTATCCGGGTGGAGGGCAAAGAAAGCTGGACTGGACCCTAATATAATTTCAGATGTCGGATTTTGGGTTATTATTGCAGCGATTATTGGTTCTCGTCTCTATTATGTAATACTTCACTTTGAAGAATTTGAGAACAACTTACTTTCAATCATCAATCCCTTTCAAAATGGTGTTATCGGAATAGGCGGTTTGGTGATGTTGGGTGGTTTTATAGGTGCTTTAATTGCTGGTGTTCTATATTTTAAATTAAAAAAAATACCATTTCTCCCTTATGCAGATGCGATGGCTCCAAGTTTTGGTTTTGGTATTATGCTGACCCGTATCGGTTGTTTTATGAATGGCTGCTGTTATGGCGCTGCAGGACATGGTAACCTTTCAGTAAATTTTCCATTGGAGAGCCCTGCTGGAATGTATCAGTCTCATATACATGCGGCAGGTTTGTATCCATCACAGCTATTTGAATCTTTAGGGGGACTTTTAATTGCAGTAATTATTCTTGCAGTTGGAAGATTGAAACCTTTTACTGGATTTCAATTTTATCTTGCAGGACTACTTTATGCAGTGCTTCGTTTCATTGTTGATTTCAGCAGATATTATAGCACAAGTGAGCATGTTGGTCCTTTTAGTCATAATCAGGTTGATTGTATAGTTCTTTTCATTATATTTGCAGGTTTTCTGTTGAAAAGTATTCTGTTTAAAGATGAGACTGTAAACAACAACGGTAAAGAAGCGGGTACTCATGTCAATGGACCTGTTCAGGTTACTGAAGTGCAAAAGTAAAAAACTGCTATCGGGTTTTAATGATTACCTGTTCCCTTCACTTTGCATTCTCTGCGATTCCATGAGGGATAATAGTCAGATATGGTTTTGTAAAGAATGCAATGATCATCTTATCCAAAATAGTAAACACAGGTCAAGTTGCCCGCGGTGTGGGCAAAATGAATCCATTCGCAAATGTACTTGTAATATTTCCTGGGACTATCCCTTCGAAAAAATATATTCCATTTTTGATTATGACGAACATGTTCAGCTAATTGTAAAGAATATAAAGTACCATGGAAAAAAAAAGCTTGCATCAGCACTCGCATCATTTTCACCCCATGTTTTGGAACTGAAAAATTCTTTTGATTCAATTATCCCTGTTCCTCTTCACTGGACAAGATTTCAAAAAAGAGGCTACAATCAGGCTGAATGGTTTGCAAAGGGAATCGCAGATTACACTGGACTTACACTATTATCAAATGTGTTAGTGCGTACAAGAACTACAGGAACACAAACTAAACTGGATAGAACAGAACGTCGTAATAACATGAAAAAGGCTTTTAAAGTTCACGAGTCTTTTGAAGATATTATAGTAGGAAAGAGGCTTTTGCTTGCTGATGATGTGGTAACTACCGGCGCCACAACTGCCTCATGTGCAGAAGCGCTTTTAAATGCTGGGTGTAAATCAGTAAGTGTAGTATCTATTGCACGGGACTAGTAACTGCTTGAAGAATAAAAAATCTTGTAATATACTAATAGTAACTGGTTGATAGTTGCATCTAAATATGCTTTTTACTTAAATTTGCATATTATGGTTTTAATATATTTCTATCTGTATCATAAAAGTAAATTATGTATTATTCATCTTTAGATACGAGGAAAAAACCGTTTGCACCAGATCTGATTGCTCTGTTCTGAAAAAAACAGTTGATTTATGTTTAATTCCGCACTGGACCGGGAGAAACCGAACAGCTTTCTTTACTGATCATAGGAAAAATTATTTTTGCTTTGAAAGGACTGTGCCGTGAAATGTTTTGAAATCGCAAAGTGCAATGATCAGGATAAAAAATCCTGTATCGTTTGGAATACATATAAGGATCAGCCTCAAGATTTCGAAAATATTAAGTGCTGGGTTATTAAGGGTGTTTATCAGGAAGAAAATAAAGCACAATTTCATAAATGTCGCAAATGTCAATATTACACAAACATGCATCAGAATACTGGAATTGCATCCAATCTGAACAGTGATGTTGCGATTATTACGTGCGAAGGATCTATTAATAATGATAAGACAAGAGCACTGGATCAGGTATGGGCAACACTTAAGAAAAATGGAAAATTTAAAGTCCTGATGGACTTGTCAAATGTATCAAATATTTACTCCTGTGGCCTTGGTGAATTGATTAAAATTCACAAGGAAGCAGAAGCTAACAAAGGAATACTGGTAATTATCGGAGCTAAAGGAACCGTTTCGGTTATATTCACAAATACTAAGCTGACGCGCCTTTTGCATCTGGCTCCCGATCAAAATAGCGCAATAGCTGTTTTCGATGAACTCAAAAAGAAAGAACTTGCTGCTATTGAAGCCGCAAAACCAAAACCTGTCCCCCCACCTGTCCCACAAGTAAAAACAAGAATCCCCTGCTGGATTTACTGGAAAGGGAAAAATCCTAAAAACGCTACTAATTGTAATCAATGCTTTAAAATGGTCACACGAAGCAAGGATCCCTGCTGGATTATCGAAGGGATGATTGAAGGAATATCATTCCAGTATGTCAATGAAGAGTGCGCAAGCTGCCCTTATTTTGAAGAATTTTCCAGTTGCGTTGTTAGTCCTGAAGAGGTAGAAAATCCTGAACTGGTTGAAGAACAATCATAACGAGGGGCCTGTAACTGTTAAGGTGCTCATGATTAGTTCAAATATGTCAATATAATTCTGAAACAGATCCGCTTTAGTCCAAAAGGATATTCTGATATCGTAAGTGTCAATTTTGAAAAAGTATTCAGCAAAACGAAAACCTGACTGATCATAAATCCATTTTACTGCCGGTATTGAACCTGCATAAAATTCAATCAGGCCCTGATCGTTTTCCAGGCTGTTACTATTCGCCTTTCGAATATTCTCTGCGAATGCCTTTATGGGAATATTAAAATTCCCCGCAATGCATCTGGTTCCATAGAGCCCGTCAGTTGTTGCACCTGCATAAAGCAGTTCCATACCTGATTTATGAAAAGACCGGTAAACAGACTGCGTTTTCTTGTCCAGTTCCTTAGGATCAGTAAAGAGATACCATGATGATGAATAAGTAATGAGAAATCTCAGTTGCTTATTCTCATAAATCGAGTCTTCATGGTAGAATTTATCAGGGTAATACTGTTTTAGAGGAGAAATACAAGAGCAAATCAGAAGCGGGATGATCAATAATAAAAGATTTCGGGATAGTGATTGTTTCATATAAATTTAAAGTATTGATAAATAATATTTATGGAATTACACTGATTTTACTGTATTAAAAAAGTTTTTTGTTATGCTTAAAATAAACAATATGCTCATTTTAAGTTTCTATTGTGAATGAAAAAATCTGAGTTCCAGTTCTTATCGAACGGATGAACGGCTTTTTTTTTAATGAGTTTTCAATTTTTTTTCCGTTCACCCTGAGCTCCTGTTCTTGTCGAAGAGCTATTACCATTGAACCGTTCTATTGATGCTCCAAGTGCAATCAATCGTTTGTCAATGTTCTGATATCCTCTATCGATTTGTTCGATATTGTATATAGTGCTCTTTCCCTCTGCTGCCAATGCAGCGATGAGTATTGCATATCCGGCTCTGATGTCGGGTGAATTGAGAGTAGCTGCATAAAGAGGCGATGGGCCGACAACGACTGCCCGATGAGGATCGCATAAAACAATCTGGGCGCCCATTCCGACTAACTTGTCTGTGAAGTAAAGCCTTGATTCAAACATTTTCTCATGTATCAGGCATGTCCCGTCAGATTGAGTCGCTGTGACAAGTAAAATTGACATAAGATCGCTGGGAAAACCGGGCCACGGACTGTCTTCAATGCGTGGAATGGCTGATCCCAGATCTTTTCGTATTTTGAGTGTTTGACGATCGGATACATGGATCAAGTTTTTTTCTTTGTCAATGTCGACAATAACGCCGATTCTCTCATACTGAAAGAGAATCATTCTCATAATAGATGTGTCTACTCCGGCTATGGTCAGTTCTGAACCGGTAGCCGCTGCAAGGCCAATAAACGAGCCAGCTTCAATGTAGTCGCATCCTACTGTATGTTCGGTATTTCCGGGGTTTTTACATCCTTCTATGGTAAGCATATTGGAACCGATTCCCTCAATTTTGACACCGATTTTTTCTAAAAAACGGCATAATCCCTGAACATGAGGTTCTGAAGCAGCATTGGCAATGATTGTCTTGCCTTCGGCTCCGGCTGCTGCAATGATCGCATTTTCGGTTGCAGTTACTGATGCTTCATCGAGATAAATATCAGCACCCTGAAGTCCTTTAGGTGCTTCCAATATGAGATTTATTTCCTGCGTCACATCCGAAGTGATTTTGCGTTCAACTTGCAGCTTAGCCCCAAGTGCCTTAAAAACCAAAAAGTGGGTATCAAGTCTTCGTCGGCCAATCATGTCTCCGCCAGGTTGCCGGATCACCGCTTTACCGGTTCGGACCAATAGCGAAGAAGCAAAAAGAATCGATGCCCTGATAGAGCTTGATAGTTCAAGCGGCAACACAGAACTGGATAGTTCAGATGCATCTATGGTTACTGTGCCATTTACGATTGAAGAGACATTAGCTCCGAGTGCAGCGGCAATCTCAAGCATGTTTCTGACATCACCAATATCGGGTACATTATGAAATGTTATGGGTTTTGAACTAATTAGTGCTCCGGCGATCAATGGAAGCGCCTCATTTTTGTTCCCAGCTACTTCAATTCTCCCTTGGAGTTTATTTTTTCCTTCAACTAAAAATCCGCTCATTATGGCTCCAGTGAATAAGGTAACAGTAAAAAAATACCTTTTTCACATTATGGATTAAAGGACGATTTGAAAATGTATGAAGGTAGACTGTTTTACCTGTGAAGTGGATAGGGAAGAAATGTTAAACTCAGACTTTGTATTAGGAAGTTATGAAGATGATGAATTAAACAGAAAGAGGTTGCATAGCAACGATACATACCCAAAAGGTGGTAATCGATAGCTGGAAAATCTTTTGTGACAGACGGATTTATTAGATTTGCACAGAGTAGTTCTATTGTGTTAAATTAACTTCTATTCTGATAAACCTACAAACCACAAATCCTTCTTCATATTAGATGACAACAAATTCCGCAGTGAGTTTTAACAAGTGTGTTAAAAGTTTTGTTCAACGTACTATAATTATCTTGTAACGAATATATCTCTTTTTTTGGAAAGTTTTATTATATTTAAAATTATAGCTGAAAATTAGATAGAATAACCTCTGTTTGCGTTAGTGCAATTTCTTGACTAATATCTATCTTTTTGGGAATTCTTTTTTGGCTGGTAAGTGCACGCCGCTCTCGAGTATTGCGGATTTCGAGCTAGTCAAAGGAACAACCACATTTCCATTATAGAAAAGATCAAGAAATGCCCGCAGACAGAGTTTTAATATTTTTTATATACAGTAGCCCCTCTGCGTAAACTTTCAAAAATTATGTTCATAAAAGTAAGTCATGGTACTGCTTGACCATTGAACCTGAAATTTCCTCTTTTTCTCCAAGATATTTTAATGCAAAGGCTATCGACTCTATAGTTGAGAGTCCTTCCTTTTTTGTTTGATTTCTCAATGATGTTTCCTGCGGATTGAGGGTAATACGGTTTAGTTTCAAAAACCAGGAATTTCTCCACCAGAGTGCTTTAGCTTGTTTCCAGGATCCATCCAGCGCGATAATTCCTCTTAGTGAGATATCGCGCGCCGTTACCTTCTGGTGTTTTCGATCAGTTATCTCCACAGGTTCGGTGCCCGAAGCTCTGCCTTTAAGATAGAGAATTCCCCATTGAGAGGGCATCTCATCAGGACCGGCAACTGCTTTGAAACTTGGCCAGGATAACCCTACAAAAATCTTACTGTTTTTCAATATCAAGTTGGATAGACGTGCAGAATTCAATTTTTTGTATTGTTCTTGAGGATGCTGCAGAATGACTACTTTAAGTTTATTTTCATATGATATAACTTTCTCACAAATGCATTCGGATTTTAACCGATGGCACTGCTGGCAAGCTTGATTCTTACTAATCTTTTCGTGTATGCGAGGATCGCCCTCTTTAATAATTTTTCCGTTTTCCATATTCTTCTGCCTATCTTTGGTGAACTAATAAATTACTCAAAAATACGCATAACCAGGAAATGAATTATTAAGTTATTCGTAATATTTGTGAATTTTAGAAATAATGGGAATCGGTAATAAACACCATCTGGTTTAATCTGATTGAGTATTTTTGCAAAAAAATCAAGCCCTTACAAAATTGGTAGTTTTACGTATCAGAGATTTGTCGAGTGGCGTAACTGAAACTTGTATAATACTATAAACAAATGCATTCACCCATCAGGTGAAAGGATAGCATTTCATAACCTTAATTAGTTTTTCGAAATCTTACTGCGATTTTTAGGTTAAAAAAGATACTCTTTTGCTCAGAAATTTGAGCAAAGGGAAAACGCTAAAATTTTAAAATAAGATTAATATGAGCTTCTATTACTGCTCAAATGTAGGGATGGTTTTTCTATTTTGAACAGGTAGCAATCAGTATAGCATTTTATTAAGGCTCTTTGAAAATATTTTTGTTGATTAATGAAGAGTTTAGCTTGGAATTCTCTGTGGAATTACTTATTTTTTGGAGCTTGTACTTCATATTTTGAAATAAATGCGAGGATGGCGGAACTGGCAGACGCGCTAGACTTAGGATCTAGTAGGGTGACCTGTGGGGGTTCGATTCCCCCTTCTCGCAATTTGTGATAATAAAAACCGTAATTTCACATAGAGCTGCGGTTCAGTCTAAAGATCAAATCTCATAAAAATAAACAATTTGATTCAGGAGGACTTTGCCTTTGAAAGCAACTGTTTCAGTTCCAGAATCCTGGAAACGAGTAATCGAAGTAGAAATACCTGTAGAAGAAGTGAATGAAGCATTCGAACAGAAACTCACAAAATACAAAAAAGAGCTTAAGCTTCCCGGTTTTCGTCCCGGTAAAGTACCTCCCACATTGATCAAGCAGCGTTTCGGAACTTCGATTCGCGCTGAAGCAATTGATGAGCTTGTACAGAAGTCTTTTCGTGAGGCATGTGATCAGAATAAGATCAATCCGATTGCCCCCGCAAAAGTAAATAATGTCAAAGCTGAAGAGAACGCACCTGTTTCTTTTGTTGTTGAAACCGAGGTTGATCCTGACATTGAGATCAAAGGGTATGACAAACTCAAAGTGAAAACATCATCGAAAAAGATTAAGGACAGTGATGTCGATGAGGCGATAAAGGGCTTACAGGAGCGATTCGCGGAATTTAAGGATGTTGATCGCCCTTCTAAAAAAGGTGATTATATCCGCTTTGAGTATTTGAAGGTTGTTCTTGACGGGCAAGAACAGACAAATGTCAAAAACCCAAACTACCCGGTTGAACTTGGCGGTGATAACAAGATAAAAGATTTTGACAAAGGGCTCATTGGCCATAGCGCGGGTGAGATAGTCGATCTCGATATCAAATTTCCAAAAGATTATGCTGAAGCTGATGTTGCGGGAAAAAATGGGCAGTTTCAGGTTAAAATTACTGCCGTACAGGAAAAAAATCTTCCAGAAGTTAATGAAGAGTTTATCAAAAAACTTGGTAACTTTGCTGATGATGCGGCTTTCCGTATCAATGTTAAAGAAAATCTTGAAAAGGAAGAAGAAAACCGTGCAAAAAATGATGCTTACAATGAAGCGATCGAAAAGATCATAAAAGAAAATGATTTCGACGTACCACCTGCACGGATCGAACAGTTCATTAATTACATGTACAATGAAACAACAAAATATAATCGTCCCGGAACACCGCTTCCTTCACGTGAGGAGATTGAGGCACAGTACAGGGAAACCGCGATACGCTCTATTAAGCGTCAAAGAATTCTCGATTATATTGCTCAAAAAGAAAATATAAAACCAGCACAGGAAGATGTTGATAAAGAAATACAAAGACTCGCTGAGATGTATAATCAGCCGTTTGAAACTCTCAAACAGACATTTCGCAAAAACGGAACAACCCTTAGAATCAGGGATGATCTCAGAGAACAAAAAACACTTGACTTCCTCATTGGTGAATTTTCTCCATCAGCTCAATAATAGTGCGCGTGCACGCGCGCATAAATATTTTTATAGATATGGTCTCCAACTTTTCTGGAGACCTAATTGCTTTACCTCTAAAAAACTTCCTGAATATAGTTTAGTATTGTATACTCTTCAGGAAACGAAAAACACGAAAGGAAAAATATATGCCTCTAATTCCTATGGTAATTGAGCAGACTGGGCGAGGCGAACGGTCTTATGATATTTATTCTCGCCTTCTTAAAGAAAGAATAATTTTCCTTGGATCCGAGATCGATGATAATATTGCGGATCTGGTTATGGCTCAGCTTATCTTTTTGGAATATGAAGATCCTGAAAAAGATATTACTCTCTATGTTAATTCTCCAGGTGGAGTTGTTTCTGCCGGGTTGGCGATTTATGATACGATGCAGTATATAAAGCCTGATGTATCCACGATCTGCATTGGTCAAGCTGCAAGCATGGGGGCTATTCTCCTCGCTGCTGGTACAAAAGGGAAGCGCTATGCACTTCCGCATTCCCGTGTGATGTTGCATCAGCCGCTTGGTGGTGCTGGGGGGCAGGCTTCTGATGTCGCGATCCATGCAAAAGAAATCATTCGGGTTAAAAATGATTTGAATAATATTATCCATAAACATTCAGGTCAGCGTCTGGATGTTATTGCCAGGGATACTGATAGAAACTTTTATATGTCTGCTGAAGAAGCTAAAGAATATGGTTTGATTGACGAAATTTTTACTGCGAGGGAATAACAAAGTATGTCATCCAGAACCCGATATTCGGGAATTAAGTGTTCTTTTTGTGGTAAGGGACCAGACGATGTTGGAAAACTGATTACTGGGCCCTCCGTACATATCTGTAATGAATGTGTTGAGATGTGTAATGAGATTCTACGGGAAGAACGTTCTACGGTGCCAGGTGATCTGAGTATCGATAATCTGCCTACACCGCGTGAAATGAAAGAATTTATCGATCAATATGTGATTGGACAGAATGAAGTAAAGATGGGTGTATGTGTTGCGGCTTACAACCATTTCAAAAGAATTCTTTCCCGTTCACAAAACAATGAAGACGGTGTAGAGATCGATAAGTCCAACATTCTGATGGTCGGGCCAACTGGAACGGGTAAAACACTTATTGCTCAGACCTTAGCGCGTCTGCTGAAAGTGCCTTTTACTATTGTGGATGCTACGATTTTCACTGAAGCAGGATATGTTGGTGAAGATGTTGAGAATATGCTTGTTCGTCTACTCCAGGCAGCAAACTACGATGTGGCAAAAGCAGAAAAAGGTATTATATACGTCGACGAATTCGATAAAATATCGAGAAAATCCGCTAATCCATCCATTACTCGTGACGTCTCGGGTGAAGGGGTGCAGCAGGCTATGCTCAAAATCCTTGAGGGAACGATCTCAAGTATTCCTCCAAAAGGTGGGCGTAAGCATCCCGAGCAGAATTTGATCCAGGTAAATACCAGAGATATTCTGTTCATCTGTGGAGGTGCTTTTGAGGGGCTCGAAAAAATTATCGAAGCTCGGGTAGGCGAGAGCAGAATGGGTTTCAATGCTGAAGTAAAACGTAAGAATACTCAAAAAATCGGAGATATCTTACGTAGAGTAGAACCTGATGATCTGATCCGTTTCGGGCTGATCCCTGAAATCGTTGGTCGTTTACCGATGGTGCTTGGGCTCGATGAGCTCGATGAAGATGCGCTGATGCAGATTTTGACAGAGCCGAAAAACGCTCTTACGAAGCAGTATCAAAAACTGTTCAGTATGGAAGGAATCCGGTTGACAATCACTCGTGATGCACTGCGGGAAGTAGTGAGAATCGCGCATGAGAAGAAAACCGGAGCCCGTGGTTTGCGTAGTGTTCTTGAGTCTGCGTTGATTCCGGTGATGTATGAGACTCCATCGCGTGATGATGTGAAAGAGATCATGGTCTCGCGTGAAGCGATACTGAAACAGGCTCCTCCAGTGTATTCCTTGAAAAAGGATAAGAAGATCGCCTGATTTAGGTTTTTGAAAATGATTTATAAAGAGCCTCTGTAGAAATACAGAGGCTCTTTTTTTGTACGAAAAACAGAATCGCGTATGAATAAACGTGAATCTGTAAAGGTGTTTCGTATGAAAAATGGGGCGATATTTAATTAATTAGGTAATACTGGAATTCAGGGTACTAATTAAAGATGATTTACAGTCGACACTTTCTTGAAATGCTAAAAGAACGGGAAATTAAAATAGAATGGGTGGAGCTGTGCTTATCATGTCCTGATAAAACTGATTATCATAAAAATGGAACAGTTCATTATTAAAGAAATTGAAGCGTTTGGTAATCGTATTTTAAGAGTGATAGTGAATAATCAAGATAATCCACCAGAAGTTGTAACGGTATTCTTTGATAGAAGGCTGAGTAAAAATGAGAGTGAAAATTGACAAAGAATCAGACACGCTGTATTTCAGGCTTGATGAATCCCGCATTGTTGATTCAGAAGAAATAAAGCCGGGAATAATTCTTGATTACGACAGTAACAATAAAGTCGTTGGAATAGAAATTCTTCACATTTCTGACAGAACCTCTCAGGAGCAACTTTCATCGATGCTTTTTCAAACAGTATGAGATAGTATTTAGTGAATAATGGCCTGATACTACGTCCATTGTATATTAGAATTTAAAACCGACTATAATTAAGAGAGAAAAAGGTTCCGATATTGATCAAAAAAATGAGGCAAAAAAATAAGCCTTTGTAACTATATAAATTACAAAGGCTTATGGTGCATCATGGAGGACTCGAACCTCCGACCCGCTGATTAAGAGTCAGCTGCTCTACCAACTGAGCTAATGGTGCATGTATTACTAAATTAAACTACTCTTTATTAAGAGGCCACTGACTAATCCCGAATTTACATCGGATTACCAACTGAGCTTATTGTGCTTATCAAGCAGCCTTGTTTAAGAATCAGTAAAATAATATTTATATTTTTAATTAACAACAATAACATTTGATCTTATTTAAGACTATAGCTTACTTGCTATGTAGAAATTGGCGATGATGGGGAGAAAAGGTTCTTATATTTCAGGAAATGATTAGATTAAGAATTAAATAAGTTTAAATGTTTTCTTTTGTTTTGGTGTAGATAGTTGGTGAACTTACAACTGCTGAATAAATCGCATCTCAATGAATTTGATTCATTTTTCCTAAATACAACTGTTGGTCATTTATAATTGCTGGTATTATTCTTCGGTGATAATCCATTGCCCTTGCTTTGTTGATCCAATTCGTTTTATAATTCCTTTGTCTTTAAGTTTAGCGATATTACGAGTAATAGTGCTCTTGAACACTCCAAGCTCGTCTGCTATCTTTCGAGTCGTAGCAGATGGATCGTTCTTTAGGATTCTTAATATTTTTTGCTCTGAAGAAGATAATTTTTCTGGGCGCATTTCTGGGCGCATTTCTGGGCGCATTTCTTCAGTATCAGATATTGTTTTCACCTTAAATTCGACCATGAGCTCAGATTCTCTATAATCAAAAACAGGTTTTGGAATTCCAAAAGCAACGCATTCCCGAAATACCTTATCTATTCCTCTTCCCCAGGCTTCAACCAGTCCGGCACGAAAAAATGTATTTGCAATTAATGGGTTAAACGGACGAGATGCATGTTTTTTAAGAAGGTCATTGATTGTCCAGTTTTCTGGGAGACGACCATCATTCCAGATATAAAGTTTGTCATCATAAACACTTATCTGGATAGGTACACCATTACCATAATCTTTATGAGTAATTGCATTAAGAATTATCTCCCGAAGAGCGCTCTGAGGGTATGGATACGATTCATGTCGATGAATTCCCTTGTATGATATTTCTGCAGTAAGATACTTTGTAAGAAGCAGATCCATGGTCTTTTCCACCTGTTCAAAAAGGGAACCATGTATCTCATTTTGGAATAAAAGATCACTATCTGTTTTAAATCTGCCAATTTTAATAAAAGCACCAGGTACATATTGTTCAGGCTCGGGGCAAAAAAGCAGAACCGTAGCTCTTTTCAAGTATTCACCCTCAATTAAGAGGAGCTTTTCCAGTAAATGGTCATCATCTTTTTCTATGATTTCTTTTGTCAGCCTATTGCTTTTTTCTGACTGATTCCTGAAGTATTGTAGAGAATCTTTTTTGAGGTCTTTCACGGCTACATGAGGCACTGGTACGCCATCCCAATGTCTTCCCTGCTTACGTAAAAGAAAGGTATCAAGTGCAGCACCTTTAAGCTCTTGTTTCGTACTGCCGCTACGAAAGAAGTATTGTCCTTTGTAACTAATAGGATATGGGTATTTTTCTACTGAAATTTCAATATAATCAAGACCATTTTCATTTCGCAGGTTGATTTCAACAATTATACCAAGGATGTCTCTGACTTTGTTAGGAATATCTTCAAGCAGCTTTTTGGCATTTTCAACACCTACAGTAGTACCATGATCATCTTTGCCAATAATCAGTAGTCCACCCTGTGCATTGGCAAACCCACTGATCCATTTTATGAATTCATCTCGCCAGGTTTCTTTATATTCAATAACTTGTGATTCATTCATGCTATATCTCAAATATTTCTCAGATCATGTAAGTGCCCAATGTGAAAAAAATCAAAAATAACTTAATTGGGGTTGAAAAGCACAATTGCAGGTCTTTTATGGGCAATTTTTTTAGATAAAATATTGAAAATTGCCATTTACAGCAGATCAGAATAAAAAAACAGACAGGATCATTTCTCGGTTTTTTTGCAGTAACCAATTTTAAACTGTCGAAATGAACAACCGTTTTTTACAACAGAGCATCTTGAAGGTTGAAACTCATTATCGGATTTTCCATCAAGTCGCGTCATAATCGTTCCAAGCTCGGAATCTGTTAACTTTCACTTATCTTACTATCCTCTTTTTTCACTGCTCTACCCGCCTCAATAAGCTGCTTTTGCATAAAAGCAATTGCCACAAACACAAACATCACAATTCCAGTAATAATCATTATGGTTTCTATCCTGATATTTTCCGCCACGGGTCCGTAAATAAGCATGCCTAATGGCATTATCGATGTAAACAGCATGGTATTGACACTGAAAACTCTTCCCAGAAATGATTCTTCGACATGTTCCTGAATCATTACCGCCGATGGTGTATGGAAGAAAGGGGCGGTGATACCGAGTATTGCCATTATAACGATATACAATGTAAATGAAGTAGCGATGCCTAATCCGGCGCTGCATACTGCCATGAAAGCAGTCGAAATCAGAATTGTAACCATCCGGTTTTTGAACCCTCCCCAGAGGCTTATGAAAAAACCACCCAGTAACATTCCTCCCGAAAAGGCAATCTCAATAGCTGTAAGCCGCCACACATCACTGCCAAAAGTCCTTGCAACCTGAAGAGGCGAAAGCATTGCTGCAGGAGTAATGAGAAAAAGTGTCACTGCGAAAAATGAAAAGAAAGATATCAGGTAAGGGTGCTCCTTTATGTAAATAAAGCCGAGTTTCATATCATTGAAATAACTTTTTTTGTCGTCGCTCTCTTTCCTGGCGGGTAAAAATTCGAGGAAAAACATGAGAATTAGAATCGCGATAGCTGCGGTAACAACATCGATAAAAAGAATGACATAAAGCGGGTATACTGAAAAGAGTGCGCCGCTTACAACTGGTGCCAGAATGGTGATTACTGCCTGTATTGTTTGAGATATTCCGTTGACACGGGTAAGATGTTCAACAGGGACAAGCTGTGGAAGAATTGCTCCAACGGCAGGTCCTTGTATCGCAGTCCCCACAGCTCTCAAGGCAGCAATTATTATGACCAGGGCAAGCCCATTTCCACCAGAAATAAATGCTGCTGCCAGTATCAGGGTAACAGCAGCAATAAACCCATCGGAAAACATGATCAGCTTTTTACGGTTGTATCGGTCTGCCCATACTCCGCCGAAAGGTGACAGGAAAAACGTGGGGAGAAAGCCGCATACAATGAAGACTGTCATTGCTATTCCGGATTTAGTCTCAAGGGTTACATACCAGAACAAGGCGTACTGGACAAGTGCAGAGCCGAATAAAGAAACTGTCTGGCTGGAGACAAAAATCGCTGTTCGTTTTTTCCACATATATGATGATCCTTTATGCATTCTAAGCCTTAAAGAGAAAATTTGCATGCGGTTTCGAAGAACCTTCAATTAATAATTCAAAGTAAATAAATGTTAAGCTTTTAGAAATAATAATTTTAATTAAGCTTACTTTGTGCAAGCTTCAGCCTGATAGAAGGGGCGTTCTAAGCAAGGTCGAAATTTAAATGGTTTTAGAATTGCATAGTTTGATTTTTAATAAGCTGTCTTATCATACTGTCAATTTTTGGCGCCGTACCCAAGTGGTTAAGGGAAAGGTTTGCAAGGCCTTATCAGTGGTTCGAATCCATTCGGCGCCTGAAATCGGTATGTATCAAAGATCAGAAATAATTTATAAAAATCATTACTTTGATAAAACTGATTCCGGGAAGTAAAAACCTGCAATACTGATTATTTTAACGTTCGACACCCGCTTGGAATCGGGCGTTTGTTTTGGCTGGCAAAAAAATAAGTTGAAGTATGAAATCCTTTAAGCTAAAGTTGTTACACCTGTTTGTTCTATAATTTTTGCTATGTAAATTAGCTCCAATCTTTGAACAACTAATTTATCTTGTATATAGAAATCATTTATCAAAAATGAAAGACTGTGTACTTCCTGAAATTATTGTGTTTTGTGATCGATCTCGTGAAACTACTTGCCAGAAGTAAATACCATAACCAGACATTGGATGGTATTTTAGCTTAAAATGAATTTTCCCTTCAACAATAATACGTTCCAATTTGAAACCGCTTGTAAAATTAGTAATATCAATAAATTGAGATGAATTAGGCGGTCGAATTTGGACTTTGTATTCAGTATTTACGCTATCATAAATATCGGTTCCATACCATTCAAAAACAACTGTGTCCATAGTAGCCGTATCTCTATAGAAATATGCAGAATCATTTCGCGGTATTATAATTGTTGGTGCTATTGGAGGACCATCTAAATAAAGATAAAAGGTAGCTTTAGCAACATTGCCAATAGAATCTTTTATTAAAAGAGAACTCTTTTGGTTTCCATAGATTTGGTTTACAAAACCAGAGCCTTCGACAATAAGATCCTTATTTGGGGTGGTCGTAATTGAAGCGCTTTGTTTGGTTGTATCTGGAATAGAATCGTTAATAAACCAGAAATATTTGACAATTTTGTCGTTTGGATCGCTACAAATGACATTAAGAGTACATTTTTCCAAAACTGGGGATTTCCTGACAAACAGTGTATCTCCATTTTTGGGTACTGTAATAACCGGTAACCCGCTCTTTATCTTTACCGAATCATAAAATGTTGAATCAATTGTATCGTTATCAAAAACCGTGATTGATATCTTGTAGGTAGAGTCTTTGGGAATCGCAAAATTATGGCTTGCCGTTAACGTATCTGGAACTCCCGCGGCCTTGATTTTATTCGGGAGAATAGGTTGAGCTGCTGTTCCATCACCCCAGTTGACGACTACTTTTTGAATAGTGCCATTGTCTATACAGTTGAAATTAAAAGGCAGATCATATTTCGCCCAGTATTTTGATGTATCCGATAGAACCATTCCCATATATCTGGGTGATCCTTTTTTAATAGCCACTGTTGTGTTTTTGATCTCAGAAATGATTTTGTCTTCGTCAATAGCCCAGTAGCATATTGTCTTTGTCCCGAATGATTCCTTTGGGTAAGAATAAGAACATTTGAAAAGAGAATCATTTACTCGTTGAGTAATTTTAAATTCTGCTATACTGTCACCATCGAAACTTACATAAACCGTATCCACCCGGCCATTTATATCTGATGCAGTAATGGTGAAATTAATCTGCTTTTTAACATAACACTCAGCTGTGTCAAAGGTGATTGATTTGACAATAGGCGCACCCTTTTTTACGTAAACTGAATCACGGCGTGTTACCGATTGACCATCAGGATCGGTAACTTTTGTAAAAAGTATATTCCATCCACTTTCGGTAAACGAATGCTTAAAAGAACGGTTGGTTATTTGAAAGTTGCTATCATCTTTGTAAGAAATATAGTACTGTAGTAAATTTAGATCGTTGTCATCAGCATTAATGGTTATCGTTGTAGAATCGTAAATAAAACAGGAATCAGGACTGATTGAATCGATTACAGGTAAACATTGTTTTACGGTAATCAGACGTTCAGCTGACTTTCTGGGAGATTCATAGTTGTTACTATATACACTTGCCCAAATTCTATAGGTCCCGCTTTCGGTCAACTTGATTGAATCATCTTTTTTAAATTCATTTGAGGCACCAATGTACTTTTTTTTGTCTACTATTACCGGCGTTCCCGGTATTTTTTCAGTAAAGTAAAAGATGGAATCAATGAAATCATAATCCGAGTCATGGGCGAAAATCGTTAAATCGCAATAATCATTTAGACAAACGGTATCTTTTATTTCACTGATCACAAGTGCATCTACTGCAAGCCGTCTCTTTACAGTAAGACTTGTACTATCGGATGTTTCATTTCCAGATTTGTCTCTTAAAGCAGCAATGATCTTATATGTGCCAGGGTAAGTGAGTAATTTTATTTCAGCGTATAATAAAGTATCACTGATATTACCCTGATTTGTAAGAACGTTTGTTACAAGAGTATCATTTGTTGCATTTGAACGTACATACAAAACCAGTTGCGTTAAATTGCTGTCGAGATCATAAGCTTTTATTATAAATTGTTTAGGTTCTTTTGGTGAATAAATGTCTTTTGGAGTATAAAAGGTATCGATTTCCGGCGCATTTTTCCTGACATTTACTATAAAAATCATCGGATATAAAGCGCTTTGTCCCGAACTATTTTTGCATCCGACAACTATTGTATCGACGCCTTCATTCTTAAACTGAATGATCTTCTCCTGAATTGTTGAAGAATCATCCCAGACTCCATCATTAGTAGTATCCCATAGATACGTTTCATTGCCCTTCGGTTCTTTTAACAGGGCTATTAACTTTTTGGTACTGCCGACTGATAAATTTAATGTACAAAGTGAATTTAAAAACTCGGGATATTTCGTTGAGATAGTGACTATTACTCTGTCAGTTTCCGACTCATTTAAATCATTATCGATAGCATTGGCTTCTATGGTATAGGTTCCCGATTTTTTAAATGCAAATGAGAGCGTTTTTGAATCGCTGAATGGTACAGTAGTGTCAGCTGTATCACCTTGTGATGAATATACCCGATATTTTATCGAAGTAACTTTCCCGCCTACATTGGTAGTATCAGTTGCAGTATAAGCAATAGAACAGGAAAGTGAAGTATCACTGATAATCGAATCTACAAAATGGAATTCCGGTCTGAAACTCCGTACAATGAAATCTCCTATCCAGGGTTGAGCTGAGTCTTTACCGTCCAGAGTATATGCTTTCAATGACAATAATAAATGAGGGATACTGTCTTTTATTAAAAATTTTATTTTTGGACCTTTTGTACTGGTGTCGATAAGTTTATTATCACTTATTGTCCACAAAAATTTAAGTGAATCATCCGGAACAGGTGTTGATTGATTCGTGACAGTAAATTGTAAACTGTCCAGAAATTTAGTTTTCAAAAAGGAGGGGACATTACCTATTGGAGAAATTTTGTATTTGAAAGCTTTGGGATAAAGGACAATACTGTCAAGATTACTGAATAGAGAAATCTTCTTGCTTCCTAAAGTAAACACCTGTTCGCCAGTAACATAAACTGTATCAGAAATCGTATCTGTATAAGGCGGCAATTTGATAAAACTGGTGGTAGTTGTATCTATTTTTTTGCCGTGATCGTACTTCCAGTAATAATAGTTAATAATACCTCGATCAGCAGTTACAAATAAGGAAGTACTATCATTTATCGCCGGCGTTGTATTGATCTTTTCGATATGAATTATTGGTGTATCTTTGAGAATTAGAGGGTTACTAATAAGTGTATCACGAATAAGGCCGCCTTGATCAATTAATTGAAATTTGATTGATGAATAGGCTGTATCGCAAAGCGGATTTGTCTTGACAGTAATATGTTTAGCCGGTCTGTAGTAAGTTGAATCGAACAGTGTATCATTATCAGCCTTGATCAAATAAGTTAAGGAATCGCTATCGGGATCATGAGAGTAGATGTCAAATTCAGATGGAGCTCCGAAATGAAAATCAGAGTGTCTCAAGGAATCAATTACCGGTGATATCCCTCCAAATTTAACTGCGTATTCCATTTTGTATACCAGTTTGGGATAAGATGAAAACCCGATAAAAGCTGTCACTACATATGGCTGTGGTTTGTCAAGCGCAATGGTAAATTCGGCGTTCCGTTCACGGTTATTGTTCCACTCTACTATCAGGTTTTCGAGACCCTTAACATTAGAAACAGGCTCGCCATGATAATCGATATTGAAAGTTACGCTATCGCCTAAACCAACCTTGTTTTTCCCATTGATACTAAAAGGGTTGCTGACAGTAATAGAATTTAAGTGTAGAGAATCTTTGATATGGTTTTGTTTTACATAAATTAAGTACAGCTCATCATTTGATGTGTCGGTGAAAATAAAATTAATTTTGAAGGAATCTTTCGACAATGCAGAATTAATAGGGTATATCGTATCGAAATTGATCCCTTTTACGTTACTTAGAAAAACCTTCCAGTATCGTGTGCCATCATTTTTAAAGTTGATACTGTACTCTTTCAGGACTTCCAATTGTGAAGGAAGAGCAGCAGATGTCACTTTCAGGTGGTAGTCACCATTATTATTTGCAGAAACAGGATTATCATATTTTGGTAAACAGGATAGAAACTGAAAGAGAACTGCACAAAACAGCAGAAATACATATTGTAAATGAATTTGTTTTTTGACACTGTTCATACTATTACATCCTCAAAAAACAAATGTTAAGGTGAAGACACTTAGTCCAACAGCGCCAATTGCAGTTCCGCCAATGAACACCCAATATCCGGCTTTACTGAATTTTTCATATTGGGACACATCGGAAGGGTCTGACAGTGCTGGGTTACGGGACTTTTCTTTATCGTATTGTGAATAATAATATCTGTGAAGACAATATCCACCTGCTGCAGCTGTAGCGCCTATTATTGCTGTGACACCGGAAATCCGGCGAAGTCGGTTTTGAGGTGGAGGATTTATTTTTAGAACAGAACTTTCTTTAACGGGGATAATACTATCTGCTATAGGTGTCGCTACTGGTTGTGGTGATATCGAAGGTTGTTCATCATTAAACTTAACTTCTGGTACTGTATTGTCTGAACTTGACCATAGAATACTGACAAACTTGTCCTCAGGAATTTCAAGAACCTCATTTTTATATCTGAATGAGCTGAATTTGTTATTAAAAAATCGTAAACTATCAAGGGAAAGCATATTCGCATTGTATTGAGTGACGAGTCCATATTTACTGTTTTTAATTTCCGCAAAGTTCATTTCAAGTGAACCGCTGTCAGACACATATATTCCGTTCCAGATTGAATCACCAATCGTGTCAAGAGAATTATAATAAGAGCTGTTTTGAAATTTGTCAAAGATAATTGGTGATCCGGATTGCCCCTCACAGGTTAGCGTTCCTCTAACGATAAGGCGGGTGTTTTTTTTAAAGAGGATTTTTGTTCCGGAATAGAGGGTCATCGTTTTACCTTTTTCGATGATCAGATCATGTAAAACCAGATATGTTCCAGCTGGATATTCGCCATCCTGTTCACTTGATACAAATGGTTGGATACCTTGTTTGAGATAGAAATCAATTTCCAGGTTATCTACACTACCGCTATCAATTTGAGAAGAACATACAGATGAGATTGTAAAAATTAGAAGGAAGCAAGCAAATGTATTATGTTTTAGAGAATAAAAAGTTTCTTTTGTTTTTCTCAAGAATAATGTCCTTGCTAAAAAAATCAATACAATCCTGAATAATATACGTTTCGTTAAAAAGGGAAGCACCTGTTTAGTACGAATGAAATAAAACCTTTGGAATTACTGCTTTTGACATAAATGGAAAGTATTGGAATTGGGCACAGTTATGGATGGTTCTCTTTTTGCAGATCATCATCACTTAATTAATACTTTTTTGTATCCAGAGCTTGACCTAGCAAACAAGTTTTGGTTATATTACCATGTCTGGGTAATATTATTAAAATTTAAACTAATTGAAAAAGGGATGCTTTCAGAAGCAACATCAAATCAAAAATACGTAGATCTCCATATCCATACAATTTTTTCTGATGGTTCAAGCACAGTAAAAGAGGTGTTTGAAGCAGCAAGTGCAAAAGGTCTTAAGGCGATCTCTATCACCGACCATGATTGCACTGATGCGTATCCTCTATGCGTGTGAGATAGGCGCAGAATTAGGTATTGAGGTCATCCCCGGGGTTGAACTTTCAAGTGAAATCGAAGGTGCCGATATTCACGTGCTCGGCTATTATATCGACATAAACAATCCCACTTTTGTAAAGAAACTCTCCGAAATGAAAGATGCTCGTTATTATCGCGCCAAAAAAATGGTCGAAAATCTTAAATAAACAGGGTATCGATCTTCGCTTTGAAACAGTTCTTAGTATTGCGGGAGTCGGGGCTATTGGAAGACCTCATATTGCAGCTGCGATGCTTAAAGAAGAGTTAGTCTATTCATTTAGAGAAGCTTTTGAAAAATTTATAGGTTACGGATCTCCTGCCTACGTTGAAAAACTCAAGATGCATCCGAAGGAAGTTTTTGATCTGGTTAAACAGGCTGGTGGTATTCCTGTGCTTAGCTCATCCTGGTGTTACACAGGTTGACGAGCGTATACCAGAGTTTATTAGGGATGGACTTTTGGGTATCGAGGTCTACCATACTGAGCACCCGTCAAGCGCAGAACGTCATTACAGCAGAATTGCAAAAAAACATAATCTCGCCGTTACGGGTGGATCTGATTTCCACAGTAATAATCATAACAGATCAGAAATTGGTGTTCCTTCAGGTTCCCTATTTAACTGTAAAAAGTCTTAAAGAAAAAATGGGAATTCCTGTATAAAAAGGGGTTCTTATGAAAGTCGTTCCTGTCATTCTTGCCGGCGGCATTGGAGAAAGATTCTGGCCATTAAGCCGATCTTCTATGCCAAAACAGCTTTTAAAGTTGGTTTCGAATCGCACAATGGCTGAGGAAACATTGGCTCGAGTAGCTACGTTCTGTTCTAAAGGCGTTAAGCCTTTGGTTATTACCAGTAAGGCGATTGCCGATCGAATGAAGGAATTGCTTCCAAAAAGGTGGCAATTTGACATGATAATTGAATCGGTGGGAAAAAATACCGCTCCAGCGGTTGCTCTTGCAGCATCGTGGATTGAGACAAAAATATGGACCATCGGTTATGGTCGTTTTGTCGGCGGATCATGATATCAGACCAACAGATGCGTTTACATTTGCAATGAAATTCGCCGTTAATCTTGCAGAAAGAACAGAACAGCTTGTTGTTTTCGGTGTTAAACCATCACGACCAGATACCGGTTATGGATATATCAAACTGGGTAAAAAGATCGTCGAAAGTGATGGCGTAAGTGGTTTTGTGGTTAAGCAGTTTGTGGAAAAACCAGATGCAAAAAAGGCCCTAACATATGTCAAATCAGGTAATTACATGTGGAATAGCGGTATGTTTGTCTGGACAACATCGGTTATTCTGGAGGAATTCGAATCATACATGCCCGAACTTTTCAAACAAGTAAAAGCTGTTGAAAAGAAAGGGTTTACAGCAAAATCTATTGACAATTTCTATAATACCTGTAATAAAGAGTCGATCGATTATGGTATCATGGAGCACTCTAACAGAGTCAGTGCTGCTGTTGGCAATTTTAATTGGGATGATATTGGCTCATGGGAGTCGATTCCGAGGCTGAATGGAGTGGATGAAAATGATACGACTATCTCTGGATCAAAGATTTATAATAAAAAAAGTAAGAGTGCGATTATCGTGAACAGGTCTAATCTGACTGTTGCGTCGATCGGCCTGGAAAATGTTGCTCTGATTGTTACTGATGATGCGATCCTTGCAATTGATCGCTCGCAGTTGCCGGATTTAAAGAAGTATCTCAATGATATTAAAGGAGATAAGAAGTTTCCATCAACCCTTTTTTAAATCCTGTCGATAGTAAAAAGTAGAGATGCTGATCGATCATCTCTACTTTGCATAAATGATTAATTATTTGCACAATTTTCACCTCAAATATTTCTTTATCTATAAAAAAATCAATTAGATAGTGAATAAATAAAAGCATTTACGAAATCCGATTTCCGGGTTTGCCTTCTGAAAAGGCATGCTGGAGGACGTGAGCTAATTATCGAAGGATTTAGGAGCGGGATTCGGGCAATACTTTTGTAAAAAATTATAGAGAAACGATAGAACTTCGCTTGACCCCTTTTTTTACAAAAAGAGATATTTAATTTAGTCTGGCATGTTTGTTTTGAAATTGCTTTATTTGTTTGCTTAGTGCTATTTTACTTGAGAAACTGAATCTTTTGTACGAATACATGATTTAATTCTGGAGAAATCAATGGCTTCTCGTTCTATTATGTTCATAGCTGGAGATCCCTCAGGTGATATACATGCAGCTCCGGTTATAAAACGATTACGCGAGCAGGATTCATCCATAGAGGTATGGGGAATAGGCGGGCCGTTTATGGTAAAGGAGGGATTTTCTCCTCTCATGCCTTTTGAACCGTTTAATAAAATGGGTTTTAAAGAAGTAATTTCGCATTTAGGCTTTTTCCTTGATGCGAAAAAGAAGCTTATCGATCAGATCAAAAAGCATAAACCAGATTGCCTTGTGTGTATAGATTACCCTGGTTTTAATATGCCAATGATGAAAGCTGCGTACAAAATTGGTATTCCGGTTGTCTGGTATATTGCTCCAATGGTTTGGGCCTGGAAAAAGAAGCGGGCCGCTGTGCTTGGTAAGTGTGCCTCTCATATCGCTTGTATATTTCCATTTGAAGTGCAACATTTTTTACCGTATACTGATAAAGTGAGTTTTGTCGGTAATCCATCGGTGGAATCAATGGAACCGATTAGAATAAAAAAAGATACGGATCACCTGACAATTGCGATCATTCCGGGAAGCAGAAAACAGGAAGTTGAAAAGATGCTTCCTGTGATGTTAGATGCTTTTAGGATGATTAGAAATGAGTTCCCATCTGCTACCGCTATCGTTTCACATTTTCCTTTATTGGATGAATCCTTTTTTGAAATTGTAAAAAATTATGAGGGCGTTAGTTTGGTTAAAAAACCTTTGAGAGAAATTCTTTCTGATTCCTCTTATGCTATAGTTACTTCGGGTACTGCAACACTTGAAGCTGCTTTATTGGGAGTTCCTATGGCGATAATATATAAAACATCGAAAATGACTTATTTTATAGCTAAAAGTTTGTTAAAAATAAAGTTTATCGGGTTGCCAAACATAATAGCAGGAAAAGAGATTGTTCCCGAATGCATTCAGGAAGATGCAAATCCTGAACGAATTGCATCGAGAATACGTAAATTTATTACTAATAAAGAGTATTGCAGTGCAACTCTTGAAGAATTGATTAAATTAAAAAATGATCTGGGATTTCTGAAGCCATCATTCGAGGTTGCAGAAATAATTGATAAATACGCTGTTTATCGGTAAGTTAAACTGTGGGTCTGTTAGTATGCAATGAGTTATGTTGGTAATTTTCAATAATCGGATGACAAATTTCGTGAAAAAATACCTTATTTTTATAATTCTACTCTTTTCCAGCCAACTATTTGCGGTTGTAACCGATCCATTTTCAATTTATTCTTTCAAGATAACAAAGAGAGTTTTTGCTTACAAAGGCAATGACATAATTAAAAGCGAATCGGGTAAAAACTGTATTGAATTAGATTCCCTGAATCAAATTCAACCCGACGAACTTATCTTAAGAAAAAAATATGAACCTGCTGATTATCGTATTTATAAGGGTATAATAGATACAGCTGCATTTAATAGAGAACCGCCTTTTTTTGCTTTTGATATTCCTTCAAACATTTCTCTGGAACAATTCTTAAAGAAACGCATCTACAGTAAAGAAACTGAAAATCAGGCAGAAGATATTGGAGAAGTGTATTTCGATAGCTTTCATTTTTATGTGCGTCATTTTTCCAGACTATTTTACTTTGACCAGGGGGCATGGAGTTTCATTGAAGGAAAACGAAAGTATCCATCTGGAACAATAGAGGTAGTTTCTGATCCACCTGGAGCGCAGTTGATAATTAACGGGATTTCATCGCTGAAAAAAACTCCATGCACGCTCAATAAGCTGCCATGTGGTTATTACACAATAGAACTTTTTTTGCCTCATTATCATTTCACTCGAAAAGATGTAAAGGTTTTTTCTGATAGTACTGTTAAGATTTCTTTTCAACTGATGAACGATTTTGATACAGTATATATAAGCGGTACAACGCCTTACGGCATTCTTATGCTTCCACAGCCGCCAACTGACACACTGTTTCGTATAGATACGATGGCAGCAACCGAAAGTAAAGTAAACTTATTACCCGGTACATACAGAATAAAATGGAATGGAGGGGAACAGTATACTTCAGTAGATACCACGCTGAAAGTTGCCGAAGGGAAAATCACTTATTTCGATTATATGTTTCAGAGGCGAAAAGGAATGCTAAAAATAAATACGATTCCTTTTGATGCAGAAGTGTGCATAGAAAAGGTTCCGTGCGGTTTTGGCGATAAAATGATTCAACTGCCTTCAGGAAATTATCAACTCAATGTTCAGCATCATGGCTTTCAGAATGTACGAACCAATATTCATGTTTTCCCCGATACGGTCACTGAGGTCAGAATCGATTTACGAATGAATTCAGATCGGGACGCAGATGGGTTTCTTGATACTGTTGACAAATGCCCTGATGAATTCGGCATATATGATGGTTGTCCCAGAAGAAGTTTCGGCCAGGCTTTCGAAGTTAAAAAAGATGAAGTTATGCAGTTTGTAAAAAATGACAGATTTGAAATCGGGTTCTCAATGATTGGTTTCATTTCTAAAATTCCTGCCAATCGTACATTCGCTGATTTTTTGTCGACATTTTCCAGTGGAAGATTTGGAGGGATTAATAACTATCGCGGTTTATCAATGCTCAATACTTTCCATTTAATGTATCACGGGTTTTATGGTTCGATTGAACTTGGTCAGTGGAGTTCTGGTATTCGTTACAAGCGAAATGATACACTTCACCTCTTAGGGAATGATAAGGAGTATATAATCTATTATGATTCCATAAATGGGGTTAGACCAGTAATTTATCTTCCCAGCACAGCTGTTTCGATAGGCTTCCATTATAACTGGTCATGGGTTAATGTGATCTATTCGGTTGGATTTCAATGGGAGGATATCATAATTGATCAGATATTTGATCCCTCAGATAGCACATTTTGTAATGTTGTATTTGATAATGATTGGCTGTATCACCAGATCCATCTTGAAGCAGATTTTCATGCAGATACCAGGTTTGTGCCATCGGTGTATTTTAATATTAAATTTCCTTTTGGGAAGATGAAATGGACCAGGTGGCATGTACTGCAGGCTGGTTTTCAGATGAAACTATATCCATTACAATTTCGAGGAGCAAAGAAAGATGGTCCATAGGTTTATATCCTTTTGGGCAATAATCATTATTTTGATCACTTTGAGTGGTTGTGGTGGTGGTTTTGAAGCCGATAACGAGAATACTGAAAAATTTGAAAGGCCGATTTTCGGGTCTGACACGATACCTGAATAAGATGTATTGTAAATTTTCAGGTTTAATGAGCTGCAAATTTAGTAATTCTTTAAATTTTTTAAGAAAGGGATTCATTTAAGGGAATTAAAAAAGCAGGTCCTATTTGTTTTGATTGTTTTTGTGATCAAAGTAATACTATATTAGCGATACGGGTGTGTGTTTAAGTTTAAATATACGCTTAAGTAGAATTGACTTGTGATAGTCAGTTTTTGTTAGTAAGTACCTGCGATTCCAGATGTGAGCTATTATCTTTTAAGGATTGATACCAAAAAAAGAGTGTGTTGTCTTCAATAGTAAAGCAAGTATTCCAGTTCCCGCAGGGCTTAATTTGACCATGTTTATGAAATGCACGAGCAAGTAGCTGATGGCGTACAGTATTAAGTTCTTTATCAGGATTTGTTCTTCTGAGCAGCTTTTGTGGAAAATGTATATTTGGAATAGTTTTTTTTAAATGTTCGTTTAAAAATTTCTTTTTTTTCATTTTTCTTAACTTAATTGTTGGATTAAGTAACAGTACTAAGCTCTTTTAAGTGAGATAAAATTATGGTCCCGAAAAATCTTATAAGATTACGATTATCCACAATTATTATTTTGGTAATAATCACTTTTACTGGTTGCGGTAATGGGAAAAAGGGCTCTGATCAGAAATCCTCTGCTACTCAAGATTTAAATACTCTTTTAAATAAATATCCTCGGGAAAAATCTCTGTACATTGGTGGTTTTCAGTGGGGCGCTCCTCAGAGTTTCAATCCTCTTGCTGTTACACCTGCCTGGCCTGTTACTGGTAATGTTAATCTCTTATATGAAGCGATGTTCGGTTACGATTTACTTGATGGATCTTTGAAAGGTATTCTTGGAAAATCATTTTTTCTTGAAGGAACCGCATTAAAAATTAGTCTCCACAATGAAGCCAGATGGCAAAATGGCGACAGTTTGACTTCTAAAGACGTCATCTATACTTTCATACTGCATAAAAACTATCCAACCACTTTCAGTTATGTCTGGAACTATATAACTGATATTAAAGCTGCTGGTCCTTATGAGGTGGTAATCACACTTAATTCTAAATTATACAATCCATTGGTGGTTGAGGATGTGATAGCCAGTTTACCGATTCTCCCCTCTAAAATTTTTAAGCAAATAGAAGATAGTGCTTTTAAAACGGTCGCTCAGGAAACTGGCGCTGCACCGGCAAATATTGATGTTGTCGAGAGAATTCGTGAATTTAAAAATGATCAGACACCTGTTGGTTCCGGTCCCTATACACTTGACTACTATTCAAATGAATCGATTGTTTTGAAACGAGTTGAAAATTACTGGGGAAATATTTTACATAGGGGCAAAGAGCCGGTCCCTCAGCACATTATTCATGTAACCTATCCAACCAATGATAAATTTAATGAAGCCTTACAAAAGGGCGAGCTTGATTTATCACAGAACTTCTTTCCTGAGATCTGGAAGATGTTCGATGCCGGAGTCGGGACCTGGTATAAAAAAGGACCATATTATATTCCAGGAATTATCCCTGCTCTATTAATGGGCTTAACTAAAGAGCCTTTCAATGATGTCGCTTTCCGAAAGGCAGTTACGCATTGTATCAATTATGAACAAATCAGAGTGCTTGCACTGTATGGATACTCTTTTCCGCTGCGGCCAGGCATTATAATGCCTTTTGGTTCTGAGAAACAGTTTTTTTCTGAGGAAGATGCCACAGCTTTTGGCGCATTGTATGATCCTTTACGTGCAAAAAATATTCTTACTGATGCCGGATATACCTGGGGACCAGATTCGCTCTTGATCGATCCTAAAGGTAAAAAAATACGCCCGCTCTTTGCAACATGTCCGAAGGGGTGGACTGATTGGGAAAAAGCCCTGGAAATCAGTGTTTCTGCGATGCGTTCAATCGGTATCGATGTACATACAAAGTTTGTTGAGTATACAGAATGGGATAATGATCTTAAACGGGGCTTGTTTGATTTTACAATGAAAACTCCTCAGCCGGAGCAGACTTCCTCATTGCCCTGGTCAAGATTTGAAAAAATCATGTCTTCTAATGATCTCCGACCTGTTGGCGAAGTTATGTACCGCAATGAAGGAAGATACAGAAACCCCACTGCAGACAAGTTGCTTTCTGCAATTCCCAATACGAAAGATCCTGAAACATTGAAGAAATTGTATCGCGAATTAAACAGGTTATTTACTGATGAAATGCCGGTCATACCATTGATGTATCGTCCCTGGCTCTTCTATCAGTTTAGTACTAAGCACTGGAGCAATTTTCCTACAGAACAGAATCCTTATGCTGCCCCACAATGTTTAATGGTAGGAGCGGGTGTAGAAGCTTTATGGGGAATTGTGCCTGCGGTGAAAAAATGATTATATTCTTGATACTTGAATTTGAAAATTTGTATTGTGCACTCTAAATTCAAACCTATTTTAAACATTTCAACACTATAGAAATGTGAAAATAGAAAATAGAACTCTCACTAAACCTTAGCCACAAAAGGATGTTGAATCGGTATGAAACTAGGAATGAAATTTAAGGGTTTAATAATGGGTGGTGCGCTTATATGCGGCCTTTTCTCTTGTCAAAAGGCTACTGACAAAAGTCAAGGCGAAGAGAACGGTTCTATTTTCCAAAGATCTAAAACTCTTTATCTTGCTGGTTCACAGTGGGGAGATCCTAATACTTTCAACCCAATGGCAGAAACCTGGCAGGCTGCATGGCCAGTAAGTGACCGTTTTAACCTTATGTACGAACCTCTCATCTCCTATAACTCTCTTGATGGTAAATTTGAACCTATCCTTGGTACTTTAGTTTCTAAAGATGCTGATAGTATTGTCGTTGATATCAATCCTGATGCAAAATGGAGTGATGGTAAGCCTGTTTCTGGTGAGGACGTAAAATTTGTCTTTTTGATTGGTAATCGTTTTAAAAGCGCTGCTACCGCATTTGCTTCTGAATATCTGACTGACATTAAGGTTTCAAAAGTCGATAATGGTGGTGTTCAGACTGAACGCTGTGTCTTTATGGTTGATAAAAAAGGCCGAAACAACCCGCTCGTTGTGCTCGACCACCTTCAGTCAATTCGTATTGTTCCATCTCATGTATTTGAAAAACTTCTTGCTGAAAATAATAATGATTTAAGTGCTGTTCAGAAACTCAAAGATAGATGCAAAATCCTGTTGTTTCAGGTCCTTATACACTTGAAACATATTCAAATGAAAAAATCGTATTGAAACGCCGTGCAGATTACTGGGGTAATAAATCTCTTCATAGCGGTAAACTGCCTGTTCCTGAATACATTATTCATCCAATTTTCAAAAGTAACGATCACTTCGCAATTGCTCTTCAGAAGGGTGAGCTTGATGCTTCTCAGACCTTTATCCCACGTATCTGGTTGAAAAATAAAGATGGGGTTAAGACATGGTTCAATCAGAAACCTTATTTCCTATCAGGTTCTTTGCCATTACTTTTGATCAATACCACAAAAGCTCCTCTTAATGATAAAAATTTCCGTCGAGCTATGGCTGCTGCAATTAACTATTCTGACATTAAAGAACTTGCTGTTTCAGGATATTCTCCTGATATTCAGCCAGGTTTGATTATGCCCACCGGTCTTGAAGGTAAATTTTTCAATGCTGATGATTCAAAGCAATATGGTGTAACCTACAGTCCGGAAAATGCCAAGAAAATTCTTAGCAGATGCCGGTTATAAATCTGTTTACAAAGCAGACGGTACTCTTGATTATATGACTGATAAGAAAGGTAAAAAATTACCAACACTTTCAATTAAATCCCCTGCTGGATGGTCTGATTGGGAAGCGATGGTTACTATTGCTGTTAAAGGAATGCGTGCTGCTGGTATTGATGCTCGCGAAGGTTTTGTTGATGCAGGTCTTTATTGGCCAGCACTTCCTTCTGGTGATTTCGATCTTATCATGCACAAACCTTCTGCTCAAGTTACACCTTCTCTGCCATGGAGCCGTTTTGATGCGGTTATGGCTTCACGAAACTGGGTACCTGTCGGTGGTGATAACAAGATGAATGAAAATCAGGGTCGATACAATCAGTCCTAAATCAAAAGAATATAATCCTGCTGTTGATAGTTTGCTTAAGGTAATCCCGATTATCTCTGATGAAGCACAGCTTATAGATGCATATCGTCAACTTAACAAAATTTTCATGCAGGATCAACCAGCTTTACCTCTCTGTTACCTGCCTGAACAGTTCTATGAGATCAGTGATAAAAATTGGAAAAACTGGCCAAATGAAAAGAATCCTTATGCACCACCATTGTTGCCATGGGGTAGTGCCAGTACAAAAATACTTTGGCAGTTACAGTCAGTAAAATAAGGGACAGGAATTCATGCTTAAAACAGTATCCTACATTACGGTACATTCTACAACGTGGAGGGTGGTATTTACTCACCTTCATTGTTGCGGTAGCTATCAACTTTTTTCTTCCCCGACTGGGGAATAACAACCCGGTCGATATTATCATGGGTAAAGCCTCAAGCGGATTGAGTACTGAGGCTGCCCGGGTTAAGGAAGAATCATATCTTAAGGAATTCGGACTTGTAAAGGTAAAGCACGGAGAAATAGTGCGTAATGCTGAAGGACGGCCGATCAAGACCTCAAAGGTTGAGCAATTTGGTAACTACATAAAAATGTGTTTTTTGGGTGATCTTGGAACATCCTTCCAGAAGTATCCAAAAAAAGTTCTCGATGTTATCCGCGAAGCGGTACCCTGGACAATTGCTTTGCAATTACCTACCATTCTCTTTGGTTGGATTATTGGAAATGCCCTGGGAGCTTTGGCTGCTTACCGTCGGGGTATTTTCGATAGGGTATTTTTCCCGGCTGCTTTATTGATCAGTTCAATTCCATTCTTTGTATTTGGTATGCTTCTGGTTTACTATTTTGCGGTTGTTCTTAATTGGTTCCCGGCTATGGGTGGATATGCAGGCGAGTTGATTCCATCATTTTCCTGGGATTTCTTCTCATCGGTTGCTTATCACTACACATTACCGTTTTTCTCGATTTTCCTGGTTCTCGCAGGAGGTCAGGCAATTGGGATGCGGTCGATGGGTATTTATGAATTGGGAACTGATTATATAAAGTATGCAAAATGGTTGGGTCTGAAGGAAAACAAGATAATCACCTATCTGTTCCGTAACGCTATGTTACCACAGTTAACAGGTCTTGCACTTTCATTAGGTACAATGATCAGTGGTGCTCTGATTACAGAAATGATTTTTTCTTATCCAGGTCTTGGAATGGCAATCTTGACTGCTATCCAAAATAATGATTACCCGATGATTCAAGGATGTACACTGCTGATTACAGTATGTGTGCTTATTGCAAACTTTACAGTTGATATCCTGATTGGTTTCCTTGATCCCCGTGTAAAAGCTGGACTTCAGATCGGGAAGGGGAATTAATTAAAAATGAAACTAGTACTCAATCTTTTAAAATCTCCAATGTTTGTAATTGGTATTGTTTTGTTCTTTGGAACAATCCTGCTTGCAGTCTTCGGTCCTGCGCTTTTTCATTTAACAATGGATAGAGTAGGAGATCAGTATGCTGCGCCCAGCGGAAGATACTTTTTAGGTCTCGATGATTTGGGACGTGATTATGTATCGCTACTGATTAGTGGATTGCGTTCCTCATTGTATGTTGGTTTTCTTGCCGGAATAATTGCGACGACATTAGGAACGTTAATTGGAATATATGGTGGTTTTAAAGGTGGATGGGTTGATGATTTTCTTAATATGGTTACCAACATTTTTATTGTTATTCCATCTTTTGTTATCCTTATTCTTATTAGTTCCAGTTTTAAAGAGGGACGCTCACTAACATTGATTGGTATAATTATCGGAATTACAACCTGGACATGGAGTGCCCGTGCGGTGCGTGCTCAATCTGCGGCTTTAAAAAGCAGAGATCATATTGCACTGGCAAAAATAAATGGAGCTAATACACTGGCGATTCTTGTTCTCCATATCCTTCCTTATCTTGCATCGTATGTATTTATGGTTTTTATTTTACAGGTCGCGTCAGGAATTCTTTCTGAAGCTGCGATTTCAATGATTGGACTCGGACCTTTAGATACTGTATCATTAGGTACGATTTTGAATCAGGCAAAAAATACTGGTGCTCTTGGTGATGGTGTCTGGTGGGCATTTATCCCTGCAACTGTTATTATAACCGTAATAGTATTCGCTTTATATTTAATAAATACGTCGGCAGAAGGTGTTTTCAATCCACGTTTGCGAAAGTAAATAAGGAACATTATGGCTATTTTTGAAGTTGAAAATCTGGGTCTGCATTATTTGACCCGCTTCGGTCAAAAAATACATTCAGTTACTGGCGTGTCTTTCACAATGGAGAAGGGTGAAATTCTTGGCATTGCAGGTGAATCCGGTTGTGGAAAGTCTACCTTGGTAAATGGACTCATGGGCCTGTTTATTCCACCTTTATTCCCTACTTGTGGTGATGTGAGAATAGAGGGGGAATCTTTGATGAACCGTTCACCAAAGGATGTACGGGAGAATGTGCTTTCACGTAAAGTATCAATGATTCCACAAGGTGCTTTTAATGCTCTTAATCCTACACGCAAGGTGAAAGATATTGCCGCGGATGTTATGGCTGCTCATTTGAAAAGTATGGACAGAAAAGAAATCTATGAAAGGTTACGTGAGCGGTTTAATCTGTTTGGAATGAATACTGAGAAGGTTTTAAATTCTTTTCCCATTCAGTTGACTGCTGGTGAACGGCAGCGTTCGGTGATAGGAATTTCTACTCTTTTGAATCCACAGATGGTTATTGCTGATGAGCCAACATCAGCTCTTGATGTAACGACACAAAAAGTTGTTATCAAGATGATTTTTGACCTTCTTGATAAGGGAATTTTTTCAACCATGATTTTTATTACTCACGAACTGCCGCTTTTAAGGCATGTCGCGCACAGAATCGCGATTATGTATGCCGGACAGTTTGTTGAGTTGGGGACTACAGAACAAGTAGTTTTTGATCCAAGGCATCCATATACAAGAGCATTGATGGGTGCAATGCTTAGTGCTGAGCCTGGACAAAAACAGAAAAAACCGACTGCTATTGAAGGTGCACCACCAAACCTGGCACATCCTATTCAGGGGTGTAGATTTGCTGAACGGTGTCCTGTTGCCCAACCCAATTGCAAAAAAAATGAACAGAATATCAGAATTGTTGCTGGCAGACAGGTGAGGTGCGAGTATGCCGAATAATCAGGAAGTCTTTACAGCTAAAAATTGCAGCTGCGCATTCGGGACCGGAAAGAAAATCGTTACAGCAGTTGACAATGTCTCTTTCCATATCAAAGATGAAGAAATAGTATCACTTGTCGGAGGATCAGGATGTGGAAAAAGTGTTCTGGCAAAAATTATGCTTGGTCTTCATCAGCCAACTTCCGGTACTTTTCTTTATAAAGGAAACCCGGTAACTAATCTACGTTTACACTGGCGTGAAGTGCAGGCGGTTTTTCAGGACCCGTTCAGCTGTTTTAATCAGTTCTTTACAATTCGTTCTCAGTTGAAAGATTCATTTGGAATTTACAAAGATAAACCATCGAAGAAGGAAATTGAGGAGCGGGTTGATCAGGCATTACTTGCAGTGAATATTAAGCCACCCGAAATCGAAGGCAAATATCCGTTCGAGCTCTCTGGTGGGCAAATGCAGCGTATGCTTCTGGCGAGAATTTTTATCCTCCGTCCGAAAGTTCTGATAGCTGATGAACCAACCAGTATGGTTGACGCATGCGTTAGGGCGAATATTCTTGATTATTTGATGAAAATCAAAGAAGAATTAAAAATGACAATTGTGTTTATTACACATGATATAGGACTTGCTTATTATGTAAGTGATCGTCTGTTTATCATGCATAAAGGACAGATTGTTGAACAAGGCACCCCGGATGAAGTTACCTTGACACCTAAAAGCCAGCACACTCTCGAACTGCTTGATGACATTCCTGATATTCACAAAGAGTGGATTGTCAGATAGTCGGTCTGTTAATTTAGACTCAAAACAAAGTGTTTTTTTGTAAAGATTGTTTTGAGTTTAAATTCTTATAAGAGTTGTTCAAAAAATGTACTTTGTTTTTGAGTTTACATGAACCAAAAACAAGTAATTTTTTACTAAATTTTGGCAGAAAACAAATCTATTAATTTTAAACGACTCTCAAGGAGGGTTGGTTGATCAGGATAAAACGAAAAATTTCAGGTTTCCTTGCCGCTGCAACGTTAATCGCTTCAGCGATTACTGTTTCTGCTCAGCAAACGGCAGCAGACACATCAGCTTTTCAGCAGATGCTCGATTCAATGGGTATCTCGAAAAGCGACCTTGAAGCTAAAGTTCAATCGACTTTAATGTATGGTGGTTCTGCTCCGGTGTCATTCTCAGGTGAAGCTCGCTTGAGATTACAGTATCATCAGGTAGACAATCCTCCAAAATATCTGGAGATGGACAGAACCTATCTGCAGTCGAACTGGGAGGGTAATGAATCGCTGATTCGATTGGGTATGGTCGCCCGCGCAGGTCGAAATGCTGTTATATGGTCTAAAATTGGATTTCAAAATACCCTTCCGGGTACTTACATCAATAAAGAAGAATCTGGTGATACATTATATCCTTCTTTGATCCAAAAGGATGGGTCACCTGCAATTATCCATGAGGATATGTGTGCAGGTCTTGCCATTCGTACTGTTCCTGTATCTTTCCAATTAAAATTAGGATCTGTTCTTTGGGTTGAATCCAACCCTTTAACTATTTGGAAAGCTCAACCACGAATGTTTGCGTGGGAATATCTTCCTTACGAAGTAGAACAGCCTATAGCACGATATTATGAATACAATCTTGCAAAAGGTGAAAAATCCGGTCGTGCGGCGTGGAATAAAAAAGCTTTTCAGGGTATTAATCTTGAAAGTATAAATTTACCTGGTAATCTTTATTTCAATTTTGTTTATGGTACGTATGAAAGATTTGACAATTTTGAAAGAGAATATATTGATTTTTCAAATGATTTGGCGTACGCAGGAGAAGTGGGATCGCCTGTCAAAGGATGGGGAATCGGGGATTCTTACCGTCATATCTTCTTTAGTAAACTTGGAATCAACGAACTAATTGGGCATTTGACGCCATCTATAGATTTTGCATTTTTGAATTATGAAAAAGATATTTGGACACAGGGTCTTTTCCAAAAAGCTTTTCTTTTCAAATTTTTAGATTCAGCAAGGGCCTTTTATAAGGAACCATTAACAACTTCATTAGATTTACGTGGTCCAATAAGTGATAAGTTTTCGATTCACGGGAACTTTGCATTAAACTATGTAGATACTGTTTGGATAGATAAAGCGAATGTAAAAGATAGTAGTTCCGGATTGACACACTGGGACATAAAAGAGACACATAAAAAAACTCCTCTTCATCCAGCTGCTTATTTAAAACTTGAAAGCAAGTATGGTTTACCTATAAAAGCTGATATAGCTGTAATATCAAAGGGGTTTTACTCACCACTTTCATTTGCAACTCCTGTGGATGCTTTTTATCCATTTGGTGCGAACCTTTTAGGTCCTGGAAAATTTATTGGTCGTGGAGAAGGATCGCCATATACACAAAATATGGCAGGCGTCAACCTGCAAGTTGCGCCTAATTTGCCTGGATATGGACATTTAAAAATTACTTATGGACAGCATTTTCAATTGGAATCTGCACAGGATGTTATTTTCTTCCCCTACCGTTTGAATGGTCAGGATTTGTCCTCTCTTTTTCAAACATCTTATAATAGATGGGGAAACAATGTAGTAGATCATGCGTGGATCACAAATCAGGCAAACCCCACTATGGCAGCTTATAAATACAGAATGGGAGATGAGGGTTTCCGGTACTCTGGTGACCAAAACCCAAGAGGCCCAATGGCTGGGGGGTTAAGAACTGATTATCTATCTGCATACGAAGGATTTGTTCCGTATCCCGATAGTGCATTGGCTGATTCAAACTACAGCATTATACCGAAAAATACAACTGGAAACTTTAAGGGATATACTTCGGACCTCACGTCTGCAAGTCTAATTAATCAAGTGGGTAAATATGTCCCAAAACATCAGAAATTTACATTCAACTTAGAACTTGATGGTTCCTATGATATTGGACCCATGGTAGGATATCCAAGAGATTTCTTTGTGGGACTATATGCTGCTGTAAATGGCGTATCTACAGGTTTCAAACCTATTGCGTTTGGTGAGAAAGCTGATGATATGTTGCTTTGGGGGACTTATCTTCGTTTCGAACCGGCGATAGCAATTACCAATAAATTTTACATTCTTGGACTTGCAGGTTTTGAAAATTGGCGTGCACAGAATACATACATGCATTTTGATAGTACAAAAGAAAATGGTGTTAATTATGGCTATATAAAGAAAAATCTTGGTAAAGATGAAGCTGATAATTTTGCCAAGGGGAAAAGACAATTTGAAGTGCCGATTGATTATAGGGATTATGCACTTGGAATTGGCTTTGATTGGGATATGCTGGCAAGAGTTGGTTTACATGGCAGAGTAAAATGGATGAAACATGATGATGTTAATTTCCAGAGTAACAATTGGCAAATGCCAATAATTTCTGCTGAAATAAAAATGTGGTTCTGATCTACGTAAAAAATAAAAACTGTTAATAAAAGGAGTATCAATGCTCAGAAAAATTATCACCCTGATAAGTATCGGCCTCATCGCTGGAGCCAGTGCTGAGAAGTCGGACAAAATGGAACAGATCCAGAAAAGTATCGAAAAGATTACCGCCAAAGCAGGTATATCAATCGATGGAGAAGTAAGGTCACAATATTTGACATCTACGATAAATGGTAATGGTGCGAGTGATACCAGCCGTAAAGCTGAATCAAACGAATTTACATCGGTTGATTTTGATATAAAAGCGCGGCCAAATGAGATGATTGGTGGAAGAGTAATCTTCCGTATGCATCAGAACTGGCAAAACTTTTTCTCTGATGTTGCTAACCCAATCTTTACCAGATGGATTAGTATCGATGGAAATGTTAAAGATATGTTCTACTTTCATGCAGGTGATTTCAAAGAACAATATAGCCCTTTAACTTTATATTCTCCTGATATTGAGATTTTGAATGAGCCTTATATTTTTGCTCGTCAGAGAGATATTGCTATGGATGATGTTTTTGTTGGCAATAACGACCGGGCTCTTCAGGGTGTTAATTTGAAATTTGAAGCTGAAATTGCACCTATATTTAATGAATTTCGGTTTAGCTTGATTGGATCTCGATTGAGAAATGTGGATGTGGCTACTGGTAACAATGTGAAAGTTACACAAGTTATTCAAGCTAGCAGAATGGCAAAGTACTTTATTGGTGGTAATTTAGATCTTACGTTCTTAAAGGGAATCGATCTTGGTGGAACATATCTTTTCCTATTTGATCAAAAGAATAGCTACAGAAGAGTATCTAGTGAGATAAATAATGATTCTGCTGATGTTTTAGCTCAACGCACTGGAATTATGTCTCTCAGGCCAGGAGTTGATATTACAAAAATTATCGGGGTGGATGCGATTTCTTTCAAATTGGCTACTGAGTTCGCATTTTCTAACGATGATTCAACAAGATTCGCTGATGGCTTCAATCATGATACAGCAAGAAACTATGTAAGTGAAAAAATTAACGGTTCTGCAATAAACCTTGGTGGTCAGTTAGGTATAACACCGAGTGATGCGTGGGGGATTAAGGTTAATGGTTCGTTCATAATGAACGATAAAAATTATCGAAATGATCTTGCACAATCACCTTCGTTTATTGGTGACAGGGTAATGAACCTTCAAAACAGAATCTTTAATGATACTCTATACAATACTTTTGATGCGCTTTACCATTACGTTTTTAAATTTACACCATCTGACCCATCAAAAAATTGGGCAAAATCTCCATACATGAAGAATTCTTATACAAGAACCGTTTATACTCAGGATGAAATGGCTAATTTACTTGCAGCAGACTATTCAGATGGTCATTATTTAGATCCTGCTTTGCAATTGGTAATGCCTTTTGGTCCTGCAACAGCAAACCGTGTGGGTATTAATGCTAATGTAAATGTAAGCTTACTAAAAGATGGAATCGTTGCTGATGTAATCTACGCAAACTTAAAGGAAAAAGAAGAATATATAGGTGACATTCTTTGGAAAAATGAGATAGTTAACAAGATCGTTAAAATTGATTCAAATATCGTTTATCCTAAGGCTGATTTTTCTCAGTTCGGTGCAGGTTTAAAATTAGATCTGAGCAAAATGATTCCGGTTTTCAAATATCCATTTGAACTTTCCGGTAGTTACATGTTGTCAAATTTGAAAGTACCTGAAATCGATTCTGTTTCTGAAAACAGTATTAAATCAGGATTTATTAATCTTGGACTCTACTACAGATTCTTCAAACGCGCAGCATTACTTGGAGGCTATCAGATAATCAATAATACTTATTCTGAGCTAAAAGTAGGTGAGCAAGAAGCTGTAGAAGAGGCTGAAGTCAAGTTAAGTAACTGGTCTTTTGGGTTAGAATGGAAAGTATCAGACGGCGCATCAGTAGTTGCAACTTATGGAAGAATGAGTCGCGACAATCCTGATATTGAAATTCCAATAGAGGGTACCGATAAAGTTGAAATAATTGATACAGATACTCATCAGAGTATAGTCGATGTTTCTTTGAGAATTTTATTCTAACAATCTTTGATTAAAAAGAACGGAAAGTCTTATGAATAGAAACCTTAAAATTACTCTTTCAACCTTTGCATGTATTTGCCTTATGGTAAGTGCGGCGTTTGCAGGTCGGATTGAGTTTAAGCCTCTTAAAAAGAATATCAAAGTGGCGAAAGCTCAAACTACTGATCCAAAAGTGGTTGCCAGATTCTTTGATGAGGAATACGTATCGGGTGGATACGCTTACTGGTATCCTGATAACTCAAAAGTTTTCATTCCCGAAGAGTCAGGCAAAAATGGAGAAGTTGCTTTACAGTTTAGTTTAAATGCCGGAGATTATTCCGGTGGATCTGTATGCTTGTATAATCTCCTTTACGATCTTCGTGCCTATTACAATGCCGGAGCTCTGCAATTTTGGGTAAAAGGTAAAAACGGCGGTGAGGTTGCATGGGCAGCTCTCGTCGATGATGAAAACGCGGATGGTAAAAAAACGGTAGTTCGATTACCTATCAACAACTATGGTGGTATTTCTAATGAGTGGAAACAGATTACTATTCCTTTGGCCGACTTTGGCAAAAGGGGTGTATTCTGGGATGCAAAAAAACGAGTCGAGGTGCCTACCTATTTTGACTGGAATGCGGTTTGTGAATTTCGTCTTGAAATTAAAAAGGCTGACAATCCGGAATTTATCGCATGGGTTGATGATATCTTCATTATGAGAGATATGTTTGCTCCTCGTGAAGAAAAAATTGAAAAATACTGGGACGAAATTCAGGAACCCGATCTTAAGGCTCCTTTAATGAGCTCTGGTCCAAGTGTTAAAGATTCAAAAGTGATGTTTGAAGATGACTTGCCTGCTGGCGGTTTCTGCTATGTATATGGTGGAAAAACTGCTTTCAAAGTACAGCCGGCAAAAGACAAATCTAATCCGGGTGTATTAGCATGTTATCTCGATAACTCTGACTATTGCGGTGTTACTCTTGCGCTTGGCAATGGGAACAGTATCGATGTTTCATCTCTCAGAAATGACAGAAAAGCGGCAGCTCTTGGTTTCTGGGCAAAGGGTAAACCGGGTGTTAAACAAATTTATATTGGTATATTGGATGATGAATCAGATGGTGCCAAGGTTCAGACAAAAGCGATACTGAGCGATTGGGGAGTATTGGATACCACCTGGAAATATTTCATGATCCCATTACGCCGTTTCCAGGATGTTGGAAAATACTGGGATGAGGGCAAAAAAGCCGAAGTAGTTGGAAATGTAAAGTGGAATCAGATCAATGAAGTCAGATTCTCTAATGGAAAGAATGAAAATAAAGTCGGTGAAGGAGAACCTGTTACCTTATTGGTTGATCATATCTCCATTATAGACAGTATTCCAGGCTATATTGATCCCGATGATTATTGGGCATCCTTCAAATCTGATTCGAAAGATGTTACTTTGCATACGTTAGAAACACCTGAAGATCAGAAATGGGAAGGTAATGCAGGACCAAAATCTGATATTAAATTTGAAATAGTAAAGAGTGACATGAAAGATGGTGGACAGAATGCACTCAAGATCGTTTTCAAAATGGGTGATTATTGCGATATGATCTATCGCTACAATGCAAATAATAGTCCTGCGGAAATTCGTGACTGGTCAAAACATTGGGGACTTAAATTCAATATGTATTCTCCAAAAGGTTACCAGCCTATTAACGTACAGGTAAATGATGCCGGTGATGAGTTGTTTATTGCCAGCGCCGGAGGACAAAAAGGGTGGACAGAGATCGTTGTCCCTTTCAAGAATTTTTATAAATTCCCTTATTGGCAACCGCCAACAGCCGTGCAAAACGGCAAATTTGATATGGAAAGTATAATAGCAATTGACTTCAAGCCATCGGGAGAAGGTACATCAGGATTGTTCTTAATCGATAATGTACGCCTTACAAACGACCGTGAGGCGAAAGTTGCTGCAGTTGCTGAAAAAGTGGATATCGCAGTGCAAGGGGATCTGAACAAGGTAATTACGCCAGTAATCAATCCTGGAATTTTCGGTATCAACGTAGCACTTTGGGATGGAGATCTTTTGAAACCGGCAACCACCGATTATGTAAAAGGTGTCAATCATAGTGTTATCCGGTATCCTGGTGGATTGAGAGCAGATGACGATCACTGGAAAGAAGTTCTTGCAAAGAAAGACTGGATGGTTGATGCGGATGAGATACTTGATTTTGCAGATAATTCAAGTAATTCTCTTATGATCACAGTTAACTTCGGATCCGGTACTCCTCAGGAAGCTGCTGATTGGGTAAAGCATTACAATATCGATAAAAAGAAAAATATCAAGCTTTGGGAAATCGGTAATGAACTGTATGGTGATTGGCATTCGTTCCATTGCAGTGCTGAAGATTATGGCAAACGTACTGTCGAGTTTATCAAAGCAATGAAAGCTGTAGATCCATCTATTTACTGTGCAGTTGTCTGGGTGCTTGAGGGGGAATGGAATAAAAAGGTATTTGAATATGTCAAAGATTACGCTGATGGAGTAATCATACATCATTACCCTCAACATACCGGTGAGGAAAATGATGCAGGTCTTTTAGGTGCACCTCAGAGTTTAAATGGGATAATTCCTAGTGTACGTAAGCAGCTTGAAGATTGGGGTGTTCCAGGCAAAAAATATCAGATCTGGTTAACAGAATGGAACTCTGTTGATTTCAAACCAGGGCCTCAGACTCTCGGTTTGATTAATGGATTGTTTGTCGCTGATTATCTTGGTATGCTTGCTGTACACAATGTTGATCAAGCTGATTACTGGGATGTGCACAATGATCTTACCGAGCAGGGTGGAGACTATGGATACCTGTCACGTACTGGTGCGCCTGATGGTGATAATGCTCCCCGTCCATCTTACTGGGCTTTCAAACTCGCAAGTGAAAGCTTAAGAGGAAAACTCGTGGAAACAAAATCGCCGGATGAAAATGTTACAACATATTTATCTAACGATAATGGAAAAAAGACATTAATGATTGTTAACAAGTATCCAAAGACAAAAGCAAGTTTGTCAATAAACATTCCTGGGTTTAAAGGAAATGGTACTTTGAAGCAATTGAATAATGAGAATGCCAAATCCGGATATTCATCACAAAATATTCAGATTACTGAAGGCATGAAAGTTACAGTACCAGCTTATTCGATAACTGCAATAACAGTGCAGTAATTAAAAAGTAAGCCGATCGAAAAATGCTTCTGGTTGAAAGACCGGAAGCTTTTTTTATTTCAAAATCGATTTTGACAAAGTATTTTTTGGTATTCTGTAGTCAGAAAAAAAGTATCATCAGTAGATTGTCTCTTAAAGGATCTATACAAATTATATTGCTATCAGTTTGCAGGTTATGGAGATGTACTGCATGAAATTTGGACATTTTGATGATTCAAAGAGAGAGTATGTAATCACGACTCCGCAGACACCATTTCCATGGATTAATTATCTTGGAACCCAGGATTTCTTTTCACTAATTTCTAATACTGCTGGTGGATACTGTTTTTATAAAGATGCGCGCTTACGGAGAATTTTACGGTACAGGTATAATAATGTTCCAATTGATAATGGCGGCCGTTACTTTTACATTAAAGAAAATGATGATTTCTGGTCTCCGGGATGGAAGCCTGTACGAAGAGGTTTGACGGAATATCAATGTCGCCATGGAATGGGATACACTATAATAAAGGGTGTACGTAACGGCTTATCTGCTGAAGTTTTGTTTTTAGTTCCACTCAATGAAACGTGCGAAATCCATAAAATCACACTGACAAATACAACTGATAAACAGAAAAAATTTTCTCTTTTTTCCTTTGTTGAATTTTGCCTCTGGAATGCTCTTGATGATCAGACAAATTTTCAGAGGAATCTTAATACCGGAGAAGTGGAAATTGACGGTTCGACATTGTATCACAAAAGTGAATATAGGGAACGAAGAAATCACTATGCTTTCTATACGGTGAACAGGCAGCTTGCAGGGTACGATACTGATAGAGAAAGCTTTGTCGGCAGATATAATGGTTACGATAATCCGGAAGTAGTAGTTGATGGTAAATCGAAAAATTCAGTTGCCGATGGCTGGTCACCCATTGCTTCACACAATATCAGTATTACTCTTGAACCTAAAGAAACAACTGAAATAGTGTTTGTGTTGGGTTATGTTGAAAACAATGAGAATAAAAAGTGGGAAGCACCTGGAATAATAAATAAAGATAAAACAAAAGTATTTATTGAAAAGTACGCGACAAGTGCTTCAGTTGCAAAGGCATTTGATGAATTGAAAAGTTACTGGGATAATCTGCTTTCAAAGTATACAGTTGATAGCAGCGATGACAGGTTGAACCGGATGGTAAATATCTGGAATCAGTATCAATGCATCGTAACATTCAAAATGTCAAGGAGTGCTTCATATTTTGAATCGGGGATCGGGCGAGGAATGGGGTTTCGCGATTCAAATCAGGATATCGCCGGCTTTGTACATCAGTTACCTGAGCGGGCCCGTGAGAGAATACTTGATCTTGCAGCTACACAAATGCAGGATGGCGGTGCGTATCATCAGTACCAGCCACTGACAAAAAAAGGAAATAGTGAGATCGGTGGGAATTTTAATGATGATCCTTTATGGCTTATCTATTCGACAACAGCTTACATTAAAGAAACTGGTGACTGGTCAATACTTAATGAAAATGTGCCTTTTGACAATGATGAAAAACTTGCACAGCCATTACTGGTTCACCTTGAAAAATCTTTTTATCACGTGGTAAATAACCGCGGTCCTCATGGTTTGCCGCTTATTGGCAGAGCGGACTGGAATGACTGTTTGAATTTAAATTGTTTCTCTTCAGTACCTGATGAATCTTTTCAGACTTGTACAACTAAGGATGGAAAGCATGCTGAATCGGTTTTCATTGCCGGTATGTTTGTATGTATTGGCAGGGAGTATACAGCAATCCTTGAACAGCTTGGAAAGAAGGACGAGGCAAGGAAAGCCAAAAAGTATATCAATGAGATGGTGGAGACTGTTAAGAAGCATGGCTGGGATGGCGAATGGTTTTTAAGGGCTTATGATGATAATGGTAAGAAAGTCGGAAGCAAGGAATGCGAAGAGGGTACAATTTTTATTGAGCCGCAAGGGTTTTGCGTTATGGCAAAGATCGGACTTGAAGAAGAAATGGCTTCAAAGGCGATTGAATCTGCGAGAAAATATCTCGATTCCCAGCATGGACTTGTACTTGTAAATCCTGCTTTTACAAAGTACCATACTAATCTGGGTGAAATATCTACCTATCCACAAGGATATAAAGAAAACGCAGGAATTTTTTGTCATAATAATCCCTGGATCATTATTGCTGAAACGATTCTTGGACAGGGAGATCATGCTTTTATTCATTACAAGAAGATTACGCCCGCATATAGAGAAGAAATAAGTGATCTTCACAGAATGGAGCCCTATGTTTATTCACAGATGATAGCCGGAAAAGATGCAAAACGCCATGGCGAAGCGAAGAATTCCTGGTTAACAGGAACAGCTGCATGGAATTTTGTAGCAATCTCACAATGGATTTTAGGAATCAGACCTGACTACAATGGGCTTATTATCGATCCGTGCATTCCATCTGACTGGAACGGATTTACTGTAAACCGGGTATTCAGAGGTACTGCCTATAAGATTACTGTTAAGAATCCATCTCATGTATGTAAAGGTGTTAAAACAGTGATGGTTGATGGTATAGCAATCAATGGGAATTTGATACCTGTTTATACAGATGGCAAATCACACGAAATAGAAACTATAATGGGATAATAAATATACAGAACGAAAGGAATAGCTAAAATGAAATATGGGTACTTTGATGATGACGCAAAAGAGTATGTGATTACAAACCCAAAAACACCTGTAAAATGGATAAATTACATTGGAACACTATCTTTTGGAGGATTTGTCGACCACACAGGCGGTGCATTAATCTGTAAAGGTGATCCATCTTTAAACAGAATAACAAAATATATCCAGCAGACTCCATCTTCTGAATTCAAAGGAGAAACTCTTTACATCAGGATTAAAAAAGATGGTAAATACAAAGTGTTTTCACCTTTTTTTGTTCCTACTCTTGACCTTTACGATAAATACGAATGTCATGTAGGAATGGGGTATACGAAAATTGTTTCTGAGTTTTATGGTGTGAAAACTGAGTGTACCATCTTTATCCCATTTGATGCACAGGTGGAGATACGGGATATTAAAGTAACCAATGTTTCAGGTGCACCTCTGGAGATTGATGTAATTCCGGTTATCGAATACACACACTTCGATGCTGTCAAACAATTCACAAATGCAGACTGGGTTCCTCAGACTATGACGTCCCGCTGTACAACTGAGAGCAACGGCTTAAGAGTTCTTTCTCAATACGCTTTTATGAAAAGGGACACTGCTGTAAACTTCTTCACATCTAATTTCCCGGTTTCGTCTTTCGAGACAGACAGAAAAAGATTCCTTGGAGACAATGAATACGGCACCTGGGCACATCCGCTTTCTTTGGAAATTGCAGAGTTTGGAAATTATGAAGCGGATCGCGGTGACAATGTTGGAGTTTTACTTCACCACTTAGGGGTTGTCAAAACAGGAGAGCAGAAACGGATAATAACGCAGTTAGGTCAAAAGGCAAGCGTTAAGGAAGCAATGCCTGAAATAACAAAATATAGAAATGAAAAGAATGTTGATTCAGCGCTAAAAAGTTTACATGATTTCTGGAATGATTATTTATCAATTATGACCATTAAAACACCTGACAGTGGTATCAATAGTATGATCAATGTACATAATCCACGGCAGTGCTTTATCACTTTCAACTGGTCAAGATATCTCTCATATTATCAGTTAGGAATGGGAACTCGCGGGCTTGGATTCAGAGACAGTTCACAGGATGTAATGGGTGTTGTGGCTCATATTCCTGAAGAAAGCAAAAATCTGATGAAGAAGTTATTGTCAGTGCAGTTACCAGAAGGTAATTCAATGCATCAGTTCAACCCGATGAGCATGGAAGCTACCATTGGTGATGCGCATGAAATGCCGGATCGTCCTCAGTACTACGGTGATGATCATCTATGGATTGTACTTGCAGTAACCTCATACATAAAAGAAACGGGTGATAAGGCTTTCCTTTCAGAAGAGATCCCTTACTATTCAAAGAAAAAGGAGGATAAGGTTATCAAAGATACTGTTCTTAATCACCTTAAAAATTCGCTCAAATTCACAAAAGAAAACGTTGGCAAGCATGGTCTTCCACTGCTTGGTTTTGCTGACTGGAATGATTGTGTAAATCTTCCAAAAGGCGCAGAATCAATGTTTAATGCTTGTCTATATGGAAAAGCATTGCAGGAGATGATTGATTTATCAAAATTCCTGGGTGAAAAAAGCTGGGTTGAGCAATACACAGCAGATTATGAGAATGTGAAAAATAAATTGAATGAACATGCATGGGATGGTGAGTGGTATGTGCGTTGGTTTGATGCAGATGGTTCGCCATTAGGCTCAAAGAAAAATACTAATGGTCAGATCTACATTAATTCACAATCATGGTCTGTTATCTCTGGACTTGCTACACCGGAAAGAGCAAGAAAAGCACTTGATTCTGTCAGAGCGAAGTTAAATACATCGAAAGGAATCAAATTAAGTACACCTGGATTTAATGGTTTTGATCCGACAAAAGGAGGTATTACAACTTATCCTCCAGGAGCAAAAGAAAATGGTGGAATATTCCTGCATTCTAATCCATGGGTGATGGTAGCAGAAACAGTATTAGGAAATGGTGAATCGGCATTTGAGTATTATGATCAGATTAACCCGGCAAAGAAGAACGATATTATTGATGAGTATGAATGTGAGCCGTATGTTTATCCGCAGAATATTTTAGGAGATGAACATAAACAGTTTGGTCTTGCAAGAAACAGCTGGTTATCAGGGACTTCATCGTGGACCTATCAGGCAGCAACCAGATACATTTTAGGTATTCTGCCTGAGTTTACTGGGTTGACAGTTAATCCTTGTATTCCAGCATCATGGGATGGATTTACAGTTGAAAGAAAATTCAGAGGTGCGCACTATAGTATCTCTGTAAAGAATCCAAATCATGTTAGCAAAGGTGTCAAATCGATCGTCGTAAATGGAAAGCCGATTAGTGGATTAACAGTACCGGCTGCAAATAAAGGTGATCATGTAATCGTGGAAGTTGTAATGGGTTGATTGCAAATTAACGATTTACACAGAAAAATGATACTGGTGAATTGAAAACTCGTGAAATTTAGATAAGAAAAGCCCGGTTTACCGGGCTTTTCTTCGTTCAGAGATGGATTTCATTCCCTTGAGATCTTTTGTAAAAATGCTTCGTACAATTAAATGGAAACTCTACGAGTTTTTATTGATGTGATTAATTTTAAAGCAGCTCATTGTACGGCTTTCTCTTCAAATTACACCTTTCAAGAATCACGGTAAATCCGGATCTGTATGATAGTGCACCAGAGCAGTATTTTTTATAGGAGAGTTTATTATTTCCAGATAAAATCTGTTTATGATGAATCTTGAAATTACCTTACTTTACTGGCCCTTTTATCTGGGCAGATAGTAATTTTCCTCCTTATACCAGAGATACTTTCATGTAAAAACAGGTAAATTTTAAAAATCAGGAAATTGAATGGCTCTAGTATTCTTTCAGACTTTTGGTTGCCAGATGAATGTAGCAGATACTGACGAATTTCGAATAAAAATTGTCAATCAAGGATATAAAGAAACAACAAGGATACAGGAAGCTGATCTTATTATTGTAAATACTTGCAGCGTTCGGGAGAATGCAGAAAAAAAAGCAATCGCTCGAATAACTGAATTCGCTAAAATTAAAAAAGATGGTGCACAACTTTGGGTAACCGGGTGTATGGCACAAAGAATAGGGGAGAATCTCAAAAAGCAGATTCCAGGTGTAAATTTAGTTATAGGTGCTAAAGAGATAGATAAGTATGATGAAATTATTAGTAAATACTTACCTTTGGCTGAAGATTATGGCAATGAACATATTGGAGTCAAAACGGAAGTAAGTGATTTCATATCAATTATGAGAGGATGCAATAATTATTGTGCTTACTGCATTGTTCCGTATGTAAGGGGAAATGAAATATCGATTTCGTCAAATCTGATTTGTGAATCTGTTAAAGGCAAAGTGACGGAAGGGATAAAGGAAATTACATTGCTTGGTCAGAATGTTAATTCTTACAATGACAATGGTGTTGATTTTTCAGATCTTCTCGTACGCCTGTCATCTATACATGGTTTAGAGCGAATTCGCTTTACTACTTCTCATCCTAAAGATTGCTCTGAGAAATTGATCCGAACAATAGCAGAAATCCCTTCTTTGTGTCATCATATTCATCTTCCATTGCAAGCAGGTTCAGACAGAGTATTAAGCGTGATGAATCGAAAATATACTTCCAAAGATTATCTGGATCGTATAGAGATGATACGCAAATATATTCCTGACGCGGATATAACAACTGATCTTCTTGTCGGTTTTCCAACTGAGACTGACGAGGAATTTGAAGAAACATTAAGAATAGTAAAAGAAGTTCACTATACAACAGCATTTATGTTTGCGTATTCAGTTCGCGAGGGCACCGCGGCAGCAAAAATACCGGATGATGTTCCTCAGAAGAAAAAACTGGAAAGACTCAGCCGCCTTATTGAATTACAAACGGAAATAACCAGAAAAATCTATGACTCGGTGATTGGAAAAGACATTGAGGTTATGATCAGTGGACGTCAAGATAAACATGATATGCTCTGGATGGGGCAGGATAATGGCTGTAAGAGAGTACTTGTCAATGGTAATAGTTTGCAGCTGGGAATGATTATAAAATCGAGAGTAATTCGCAGCAGCGGAAAAACACTGATTGTAAATCATTCTGATTGATATTGGAATGACCTGAAATTGAGCATGAGAGTGTTCTACTGAAGTGCCTTGATCGATGATATTTTAAATTGGAGAGAGTATGATACAATATCTTAAATTCTCTTTGTTAATTTATATGGCAGCATTTATGAATGCTGCTGCATTTGAAACAACCGATTATTCTTCAGGGATTACTGCTTTAAATCGGGGAGAACTGGATCTGGCATTGGAGAAACTGACAATAGCGTTTAAAAAGAACCCGACTAATCCGGAAGTTAAGTTCGCCTATGCTACATTGGCTCGGTGTTCGGTCGCGATACCTATTTACAAGTCTCTTACGGTTCAGAAGAGTGTGTCAGATTCACTTAAAGGCTGTGCTTATGAAAGACTTGGCAGCTACTCATATATTTCAAAAGATTATAAAAACGCAATCTATAATTATCGCAATGCTTCGAGAACTGGTAAAAAACCTGAATATCGTCATCTCTGGGCACTTTCTGAATTCGCCGCCGGAAATTTTGAAGACGCAAAGTCTATCTGGCATACATTAACTCTTGAGTATGGCGATACGTTATCTGAGATAGCACAGTATCATTTAGGGCTTTTAAATATAAAACAGAAGAAATATTCTGAAGCGCTCACATGCCTGTCAAAATCCGGCATACCTTCGAATAAGCATCCATGGGCAATCGCAGCTCTGGTTGCTAAAATCGAGTGCGCAAAGAAATTAGGAATGAATCAAAAAGCGGCTGAATATGAAGTCCAACTTCAGCCTTATCGCAATTTTCTTCTTGAAAAACAAAGCATTTCCGAAAGACAAACGATTACAGTACAGTCAAACGATAGTATAGAAAAAACTCAAAAAAGCAAGCTGTCGCCTGCTACTGAAGTGACAGATAGTGTGCAATTGTATACTTTACAAGTGGGCGCATTTAGTTTGAAAGAAAATGCACAAACATTAGCTCAAAAAATAAAAGAACAGTATAAAAATGTATCGGTTGTATCTATAGAGTTTGAAGATAAGATATTTTATAAAGTGTGGATTGGTACATTCACTACCAAAATAGAGGCCGAAAGTTTTGGCACAGATAGTTTGAAAAAAGATGGATTATCTTTCAGAGTAGTTGAAAGAGACTGACTTTTCATCTGTATTGTATTATTATCTGTTTGCAGAAGATATTTTTATACAACATAGATAAATTAAAGAGAAAAATAGATCGAGGAGGTTTTGGTTTGGAATTCGAAATGGTTATTGGTCTGGAAGTGCATGCACAGCTTTTAACAAAGACGAAACTTTTTTGCAGCTGTACATCAAAATTCGGAGATTCTCCAAACTCCCATGGTTGCCCAACCTGTCTTGGTTTACCAGGCGCATTACCTGTATTGAATAGTCAAGCAGTTGCAATGGCTGTCAAAGCAGGAATCGCAATAGGATGTCCTATTTCCAACAGATCAATTTTCGCCAGAAAAAATTATTTTTATCCAGATCTGCCAAAAGGCTACCAAATTTCTCAATACGAAATCCCGATTTGCGGAAAAGGTTTGCTTACAATTAATGTTGATGGACAGGAAAAACACATAGGGATAACCCGTATTCATCTTGAAGAAGACGCAGGAAAACTGGTCCATGATCAATCTTCCGATTCACTATTTGATGTGAACAGATGCGGTACGCCTTTAATTGAAATCGTTAGTGAACCTGATATGCGAAGTTCAAAAGAAGCTTATGCCTATCTTGAAGCTCTAAAGCAAATTCTTGAATATCTTGAAATTTGCGATTGCAATATGGAGGAAGGGAGCTTGCGTTGTGATGCAAACATTTCTTTGCGGCCAAGGGGGCAGACTAAACTAGGAACAAAAACTGAAATCAAGAATATGAACAGTTTTCGTAACCTTGAAAAAGCACTTGACTATGAGGCTCAACGGCAGGAAGAGGTGCTCCGATCTGGAGGAACAATATTGCAGCAGACCTTTTTATGGGATCCTGAAGCTAATCGTTCAGTTCCTATGCGTACCAAAGAAGATGCAAATGATTATCGTTATTTTCCGGATCCAGATCTTTTGCCGGTCATTGTTTCGAGTGAATTAATTGAGACTGCTAAACGTACTCTTCCAGAATTGCCTGCAGCGCGGCGCAAAAGAATTATAGAAAGTTTTGGTTTAGCTGCGGAAACTGCAGCGGTACTAATATCAACTCGTCAATTGGCTGATTATTATGAATCGACTCTTGCAAGTAAGTGTGATGCCAGGATGGCTGCAAACTGGGTTATGGGAGATGTCTTACGAATCATAAATGACCAGAAAATAGAAATCAGTAATCTAAATATCACACCAGAACGGCTTGGAAAATTGATAAATCTGATTGATAATGGGACTGTTTCAGCTAAAGCAGCACGAAAGGTGTTTGATCTTATTCAGGAACAGAATAAAGATCCAAAGCAGATTATTGACGAGCAAGGATTGGTTCAGGTATCCGATACATCTGCACTGGAAGCAGCTGTAAAGCAGGTGCTTGTAACAAATCCATCAGAGGTTGAGAGATACAAAGCTGGTGATAAGAAGTTAATAAGTTTTTTTGTAGGTCAGGCAATGAGAGCTACAAAAGGTAGCGGAAATCCTAAAGAAATTAATGCTATTCTTTCGAAATTACTTGGATGAAAAATGAAATTTAAATCGGTATTCTATATTTTACTACTACTGCAATTGTCAGTATTTGCGCAGGATCAAAGTAAACCACAAAATGATTCAGCTCTAAAGGCAGCGAAACCGGATTCTGTTTTGGTGAGTAAAGAAAATGATTCTTCAATGGTGAGTAAATTGACAGATTCAACTAAGAAAATAGAACTGACAGATACAAATTCTACTCCACTTGCGATTGTTTCAGGAGATAGTGCAAAAACAAAACCTGAAATAAAATTGAATAAAAAGAAATACAACCATCGGGAACAAGTGATCTTCGCAACCGGTATGATGGCATTTATAGCTGTTATACTGGCAACCGTACAAAACTGGAACCCGGATTAATGTGTGTTGTTAAAAAATGAGTTCGACAATAATGGAAGCTCTACACGCTTCCATGTAACTTGACTAATCCATAGCAGAACTAAGCCAAAGAATACTTGCCTGCCTGAGGATTGTAGCGTCTACCAGTAATCTCTTCAGATGGTATTCCCATAAGAGTTTTTACGATATCGAGCTGCACTCTAGCTCCAAATGGTTTTACATGATAATCATGACCCACCAGATCATGTACTACGGATGTTACATCGATAGGTTTAATCGAAGGCGGTATTGTGATTGTATGTAAAGGTCCAGTTTTTCCAAGCCGGGTCATATTTCCTTTTACATCATGACTGGCATCCAGAGCGAGATCATTTTTATTAAAATATGTACTGATTCTTGAAGACATTCCGGAAAGCGGCAAAAGCTTATGGTCAAAATCAAAAGTATCATTATCTTCATCAGCTGCGATTAGCAAGATTTCATCAAACAGTTTAACAATTCGATATTCGTTCAACTTTAGAACTTCCTGAAGAGCATTACGCAAGACGTAATTCCCCATACTGTGGCAGATCAGATGAACTTTACGATTGCACATTGGTGAGGATGATTGCCTTTGTTGCAGAAGAAAATTGTAATATTTTAAAATAGCCCTGGCCAGGCCAATTGCAGAAAGCGCTGCATCTCTTCTGTCATTAACATATTTCAATAGTTTTCCATCTGAAGGCCATGAGTACGCAATGACATTTGGCTCATAGGAATTATCCGATGCGGATTTGCAGCAATCAATGAATCTTGCACTATCAGAAAGCGCTTGTGAAAATGAAACATTATAGCCATGGATAAGTATGACCGTATCCCTGCTTTGGTTTTTCATTGATTCCTGCAATTTGCAGAAGGCATTAAAAGATCCTTCCTGTTCTGAATCTGGAAATATACTAACGGAATTGATCGAGTAATCTTTGTTTGTGTTGACATCAGCATGCCCGAAACGCAAATCCCCTTTGGAAGATAGGTCGTTTCCAAACCAGGGATTTGTCTTTTTCAAATAATTTCTGTTTGTAGCAAAGTAGATTCTGTGCATCTATTTCTTCCTGTATTAGTAATGAAAGATAAAGGCTATATAATCTTTGCATTCAGATATAATACAAAATAGATGCATTGTAGTTCTAATGTCAACAAATCCAAATTATAATATTCCTATTTGAGTAAGAAATCAGTAAAGATGGGTTGTATTGAGATTAATGAATGGTATTAAAAAAAATGTAAATGATGAATTTACAAGAGCTGAAATGAGTCAAAAGTGATTAAGTCAGCACCATTTTTAGCCATTTCATCAATAGCACGGATAGAATCTGATGGTAGGAGGTTTAATCCCTTAATCGCATCAATTAGTAAATAGATTTTGAATCCCTTTTCAAGAGCGTGTAATGTAGAATACTTCACACAGTAATCTGTTAAAAGACCACAGATTGAGAGACTTTTAATTTCCAGTTCGTTGAGAATGATTTCTAATGACCTACCGAGGTTATCGGTACCTTGAAAAGCACTATACGAATCTTCTTCTGATTTCGTTCCTTTAGAAATAATTGTGGCATTAGGGGGTAGAAGCAGATCGCTATGAAATTGGGCTCCCCATGAATTCGCGATACAATGCATAGGCCATTTTCCCCCATATTGATCAAAATGGTGCGTGATACTCGGGTGCCAATCCCGTGAAAAGATAACTGGCAGGTGCAGTGAATTGAATCTGGAGATATAATTATTGGTTGACTGTAGAATAGATTCACTTTCGGGGATGCGAAATTGTCCACCAGAAAAAAGATCATTTTGGATATCGATTACCAATAAAGCGTTTGCCATTGTTATATGCTGTCCTACAGAGCGCCTCTAAATTTACTTGAATTGCATAATTATCGTTAAGTGAATCAAATAAGTTTCTAAAAAAGAGCCATCAAATAATTACCGGCAAAGAATTGAAAACTTATTGCCAAAGAGTACTAAACTCATCAGGCATCATACCTTTGACATCCTTAATCTCTCCGTCAGTTACTTTACTCCTAATTACCTTAAAGACGGCTTTAACCATCTGTTCCAAATCCTGGGGAGTTTCGCCTCTATAGTGAGCTTGTATACGCGAGAGGAAATCATCAATATGACGATCTTTAATAGGATTTTTAGAAGGATCCCATTCATCATAATATACACCTCTTATGAGTAGAGGTAATTGAGCACCAAGGTCTACCGCTTCATCTATAGTAAGGCGATCACGAAGCGCATGGAGAACAGCTCGCATACCCATATAAGCTTTACGTTTACTATCTGTATTGATTTCCATCATTATTTGTTTTAGCCAAATATCTGCTTTTTGGATAGCTGTATCAAAAGTTTCCAATCCTGTCCAGCTCATAATATTCTCCTTTTCGAAGATGGGAATTACAAAGCAATTTTCTGTTCTAGTTGTTTTTCAAAATTGGTTATATCAATTTCGTTTTCATTCCAATTTTGAAGGCTAACATTTGATTCTTTAATCGGGTCATAAAAGAGAGTTGCAGGTATTGATGTTGAGATTGTAGGTTCATTGATGGGATGATTATCGAATTTTTCTTTTTTTATACTAATAAGATGGTTTTTCAGAGTGACTTCAGCCTGGAGTAGTAGATTTTTTATGATATTTTTTTTATTTGAAATAGTACAGCCAGCAGCACTATGATGTCCACCTCCGCCAAATTTCTCTGCTATAGAAGCTACATTAATTCCATCTTTCGATCTGAAGCTGATTCTAAGTTGTTTGTTAGTTTTTTCCCGAACAAGTATTGCAATTTTAACTCCTTGAATTGAACGGATTTTTTCAGTAATGGGATCAGCATCAGCATCAGTTGCTCCGACTTTTTTAAAATCCTTTTGGGTAATTATTGACCAGGCAATTTGGCCATCTGCGGCAAATTGACAACGGGACAAACAAATTCCAGAAAGGATAGCGGTTTCTCGCGATGTTACCCAATAAACAGATTCAGCTAACAGCAAGAAATTTACACCTGTACGCAAAAGTTCTGCACAAAGCTCAAAAGTGTGAGGTTGAATTCCTGGTAAACGAAATGAGTTTGTTTCGACCAGAATGGAAGTCAGAATGTTTTGTGCAATATCGGTAGTAATAGGAATGTCCAGATCAAGAAGCAGTTCATATACTAGTTCCCCTGCAGAGGAAGCATCAGGATCAACAAAAGAGATATCTCCAAAGGGAATTCTAGATCGGTGATGATCTATTTCGAGTATACTGCCTGCTTTCCTAAACAATTCGAAAGCGGGGCCGATCATTTCTTTGCTTCCACAATCAACTGCGATTGCAAGATCAAACGTATAATTGCAATTTTTTACAATTTGGGAAACTCCCGGCAGGTGACTATATTTTTTAGGAATCTGATCATGACAGATCATCGATACTTCTTTCCCAATGCTTTGGAGCCCTAGCCCAAGTGATAATAGTGCGCCTATAGAATCCCCATCAGGATTACTATGGCCAGAAATTAAAATTCTTTCTGCACTGAGTATCTGATGGCGAACTATATCTGCATTACGGACACTCCATATCCGATCGGCTATTGAGGGCATGTTGTTTCCTTTTTTCGAAAGGTATTCAATAATAGATATAAATGCAGTTTGCTTGGTTATAGAGAGCAATCAAAATGCCATGAGAACTTGTCTGATTATGATTTTATGGATTATTGTTTTTAAGCAGAATTCTAAGAATGGATCTCATAATTTCACATTATGATTTTTATCAGATCAAATTAAACCTGATTACAAATTTTTATTACAAGGGATTTTTTTTCAGTTTGAGAAATAAGCAGGCAAAAGGACTAAAACTATAGAAATAAAAAAAGCCACAAAAAGTGGCTTTTAAAATGCTCGTTAAATCGGCAAATCTATTTTACTAACACTCTCCACTCAACACGACGATTTTTTGAGTGGCAGTCATCGTCATCTCCACAATTAGGATAGGCTGGTCTTTCTCTTCCATACGAAGTCGTTTCAACACGGTCCATTGTAATTCCATAAGAAGTCAAATAATCTTTAACTGCTTTTGCTCTGTTTTCTCCAAGTCCCATATTGTATTCTGAAGACCCTCGTTCATCTGCATTCCCCTCTGACATAAGACGAATATTCCCATGGTCTTTGAGAAAAGAAGCAATATTTGCAAGTGTGTTGACACCTTCAGGTTTTAAAGATGATTGATCGAAATCGAAATAGATTGGCTGAAGGAGCTCTTGAAGTTTTGCACTAACATCCTCAATCTGTGGTTCGACTGGTGGAGGCGGCGGCGGTATTGGTTTGGGTTCCTCAACTTTAACTGGAGTAGGTTCTGGTTGTGCTTCAACTTTTGTAACTTTTTTCTGACACCCAGTAAAAGTAATGCTCAAAGCAATCATTGTCGCAAAGGCTAACTTTATTAATTTTGTCATTATGACCCCCCAATTTGGAGTTATGGTTTGGTAAGAAGAGAAAAATTCTTATTATCGATTTAATATATTCAGAATAAAAATATTATGTGAGTACCAATCCTGCAAGGATTATGCGTTAAAAATTAAAATCACTGTGTACTTGTGAAAGATACATATGTCAATAAAAAATGTACTCTTTCGTTTTTTAATCCAGCCCATAGTATAGCAACTTTCTTTCTTTTGTTTAGCACAGACTTTATTTTCCATAAGAGCACAAGCAAAGTTAAATTATCACCCGCAGACTTTAGTTTTTAAAGTTAAAATAACTCAAATTTCGGGAGATTGTTTCTATTGGAATTCTATAAAAAAAATGAAATAATGCAGACATTCCATTCTGATAGTAGAATTTATGCAAAAATTTTTCAGACGGGTAAATTTACAATCGGAGTTTATAAATGAATTTTTCAGTTCTTCCTGTGAATCCGGTTTTATTAGTAGATGATGAACATCAGTTTCTGCATAGTGCCTTATTTTCCTTAAAATCATGTGGCCTTTCTAATGTGGAATGTTGTAATGAAAGCACAAGAGTAATGGGACTGTTATCAGGAAAATCTTTTAGTGCTATTCTGATGGATATTATGATGCCCATATTGTCAGGAAAAGAACTGCTTCCACAAATTACTCAAAAATATCCTGATATTCCTGTTATAATGCTGACAGCGGTAAATGAAATTGAGACTGCAGTTGAATGTGTCAAATTTGGAGCGTTCGATTATCTTGTAAAGCCTATTGACAAAACAAGGCTGGTAACTGCGCTTGGCAAGGCAATTGAATTCGGTGAAATGAAAAGAGAAAACAATAGATTAAAAAAATCCTTGTTAAGTGATTCTCTTGAATATCCTGAGGCTTTTGAGGAGATAGTAACTTGCAGTCAATCTATGCGATCATTATTTCAATACATTGAGGCAATTGCCCCAACTACACTTCCTGCTTTGGTGCTCGGGGAGACCGGTAGCGGAAAAGAACTTATCGCCAAAGCAATACATAAAGCAAGTGGACGCAAAGGCCCATTTATAGCTGTTAATGTAGCAGGGCTTGACGATAACCTTTTTTCAGACACTCTATTCGGACATGAAAAAGGAGCATACACAGGAGCGGATAATAAAAGACAGGGCCTTATTGCAAAAGCTTCTGGTGGTACCCTCTTTCTGGATGAGATTGGTGATCTCAAAATTGAATCACAAGTAAAGCTTCTCAGGCTGCTTGAAGATAAAACGTATTATCAAATCGGTTCAGATATAGTGCAGACAACAGATGCTCGTATAATACTTGCAACTAACAGCGATTTATTCCAAAAACAACTGAATGGATCTTTTAGACCGGACCTTTACTTCCGATTGGCCAGTCACATAATCAGGATTCCACCGCTCAGAAAAAGAAAAGAAGATATTGAGTCTTTACTTATGCATTTTATAGGTAAAGCTGCAAATGAGATGAATAAAAAAATTCCCCGTATTCCGCCAGAACTGATGCTTTTACTCAATACTCATTACTTCCCTGGTAATGTGAGGGAATTACGAGGAATGGTTTATGATGCAATAAGTAGATATAAATCAGGGGTGCTTTCACTGGACTCTTTTAAAGAGCAGATCAAAGCATTTTCCATATCTACAGGTGAAGGCGAGTTGAAAGCCAATATTGATAATCAGGTTAAACTGTTATTTACTGATAAACTTCCTACTCTTAAGGAAGCAGAAGAAGCTTTAGTTGCTGAAGCGCTCCAGAGGTCAAAAAGTAATCAGGCCATAGCAGCATCAATGCTTGGAATTACTCGTTCAGCATTGAACAAAAGAATCAACCATAAATAGCAAATTTTTGTTGAGTATTTTCACACCTAAGTTAAAAAGAGTGTTTAAGAATATAGCTTGTAACATATTGAAAAAAATAGGTATTACGGAGGTGGTTGTCTTATTTGGCATGAAATGTGCATTGTTCCATCGACGATATGAATTCTTATAAATCAGGGATATTTAATGAAGATTCCTATGTTGGATCAATAAATGTGTGAAAAAAAAATTCTGATCGCAGAAGATGAACCCTCCTTATTAAAATCACTTGTATTTACATTAAGACGATTTCATTTCCAAATATTGGGCATACCTGATGGTATTCAGGCTGTTGAACACCTGATTAATTCTAAAAATGAAGGTTATGATTTGTTTATAACCGATATTCAGTTACCTGGGTTGTCGGGATTTGAAGTAATTGATAAAATGAGAGCCGCTGGTATTCAGATCCCAATTCTGGTGATTACTGCTTATGGAGATCAGAAAGTCCTTTCAGAAATTTCCAGAAGAAATATCAATGGATACCTTACCAAACCATTCACTATGGATGATCTGCTGCAAAGAGTACTTCAACATTTCAAATGAGATTACGTTTAGCACACAACCAATTTATTTTTGTAAATCGATATTTAAAGAATCGCTATTTTTCCCCTTGAAACTGGCGATTATTGCCTGAACAGATGGTTTTCCGCGCTTTGCAAAAATGATTTTCCCGTTCTTATCAATCACATATACAGTTCTTTGATTAAGGAACAGACCCTTTGCATGGTAAGCGGCGGCGACTTTTTTATCATTATCTATCAATAAAGGGAATTGAAAATTGTTCTTAGTCGCAAACTTCTGATGTGATTTGGTGTCAGCTGGGTTGATCCCAAATACAACTGCATCATTATCTGAAAAGGACTGGTAATCATCTCTGATCTCACACAATTGCTGTGTACAAACAGGAGTTTCATCACCGGGGTAAAAAATCAGAACTACATATTTTTTCCCTTTGAAATCATCAAGATTATAGGTGTTTCCATTCTGATCAGATAAAGAGAATACAGGTGCAGTATCTGTAAGATTAAGCATCGTTTTTTCTCCTGAAGCGAGTGAAAACATAGCTAAAAGAATAATGAGTATTCTACTTTTCATGTTGTATCCTTTTCTAAGACTTAGTATTGCAGAAGAATTTTATTTACTTTAAAAATAAATCAAGAGACCTGCATGGTGGTACGCATATACTAACTATTTGATAAATTGTTGATTATCAGGTTCAAAATTTTGTGTATGATTGAAAGAGAGAAGAAAATATCAAATTTGAATAACGAATCTTGAATATCGAAGTGAAATACAAAATCCACTCCGTTCACCCTGTCCTCCCTCCGCAAAGGTCTGCTTTGGAGGACGGGAGCCTCAGTCGAAGGGCGATATTCTAAGATTTGATATTCCTCATTCGATATTGTTAATTATAAGGTACAAATTTTTGTTTAGTTAACTAAGTGGAATATAAGTCAAATTAAGCTTCTTAAGCCATCATGAATTAAGCGATATATATTTTACCCCATAACACCAAACCGATGATGAACATAAAGCAGTTGAAAGGAAAAGGCAGATGTTTGAGATACTTTTAAAACCCGGTAAAGATAAAGCTGTTCGAATGGGGAATCCATGGATTTTCACAGGAGCGATAGCTAAAATCGCGGGAAAAGCTGGATCAGGCGACATCTGCATGATACGTTCTTCGAACGGTGATATTTTAGGGACCGGTTATTACAATTCAGAATCGGCTATTGCCGCACGGATGCTTACTTTTGGGAATAATCAGTTTGGCATTGAAATTTTAAGAGAACGGATAAGAGGCGCGATTCACAATAGAAGTACTATTTTGAATGCATCAACCGATTCATGCCGTCTTATCAATAGTGAAGGCGATTTTTTGCCTGGATTGATTGTCGATAAATTTGGAGCCGGTCTGGTAGTACAGTTTTTAACTGCAGGAATGGAAAAGTTCCGTGCCGATGTTCTAAATACCCTGTTAGTTGAATGTAAACCTTCTTTTGTTTACGAAAGATCAGATACGGATTCCAGGAAAAGAGAAGGCCTTAATGAGTGCGAAGGCCTTTTACATGGACATTTACCTGAACAGGTAATAGTGAAAGAAAATGGAGTTCTCTTTTCAGTTGATATTGGTGGGGGGCAAAAAACAGGTTTCTTTTTTGATCAGCGCAGGAACCGTGAGCTATTAAGATCTTACGCAAAGGGCAGAACTATGTGCGATTGCTTTTCGTACAGCGGCGCATTTACTGTTAATGCACTTTCCGAAGATGTCAGATCAGTTGAATGCGTTGACATATCAAAAAATGCGATAGAATATGCAGGTAGAAATGTACAGCTTAATTTTCCAAACGCAAAAAATGTATCGCTGGTCAAAGCTGATATTTTCACTTATCTAAGGGAAACTGAAAACAATTATGACCTTATAGTACTCGATCCTCCTAAATTCGCCAAGCACCCGGGAGAAGTCGAAAGAGCTGCACGAGGATACAAAGATATCAATTTAGTTGCGATGAAAAGAATAGCATCAAATGGAATACTCTTTACTTTTTCCTGTTCAAATGCAATAGATATCAAACTGTTTCGTCAAATTGTTTTCTCGGCAGCAGCTGACAGCGGCCGGTTGGTACAAGTAATACATATTCTGTCAGCTGGAGAAGATCACCCATATAACATTGCACATAAAGAAGGGGAATATCTCAAAGGATTGGTATTGAGAGTGTTATAATCGTAATGGAAAAGAATGCTAATCAGAGTAAGGTTGCTTTTCTCGGTTAAATCTTTTGATAATAAAACCGTAGTAATAAGTTAAAAAATGCAATTCAAAGCAAGGATTCCAGCAGATTCCTCTAAGAATACAACAACGGCATTGGACCAGAAACTATTTTACGATTCATAAAAGAGAGGAGCTCATATTATGGCAGAAAGCTTGGAAGCAGGACGAATTAAGGAAATTCGTACGCGAATAGATAACCTCAGGAGGTATCTTTGACATAGACACTAAAGTCTCTATAGTCAAAGAACTTGAAGATAAAGCTGCGCAGAACGATTTCTGGGATAATACCAAAGCAGCACATAAAACTCTAAAAGAAATAAAAGATGTAAAACGCATTATTGACCCCTGGCAAAAGGCTTTAAACGAAGCCGAGGATTTGCAGCAGTTCTACGATATGGCCAGAGAGGAAAATGATACTCAGACATTGAGTGAACTTGTAAATCAAGCAGTCGCGATTGAAAATGAAATAGCTAAAATGGAATTCATTCGAAAGCTAAGCGGCGAGGATGACAGTTCACCAGCTGTTTTGACTATTCATAGCGGTGCGGGTGGAACAGAATCCTGCGACTGGACCGATATGCTTTTCCGTATGTATACCCGCTGGATGGAACGGCGGAACTTTTCATTTAGCGTGCTTGATATTCAGCCTGGCGAAGAGGCAGGGATAAAGAGTGTTACCATAGAAGTTCAGGGTGAATATGCATACGGACATCTGAAAGCAGAGTGCGGTGTCCACCGTTTAGTACGTATTTCACCTTTTGATTCAAATGCCCGGCGACATACATCGTTCTCATCTGTATATGCATATCCTATTTTCGAGGAAGTTGATGATTACGAAATTGACGAAAAGGAAATTCGCGTTGACACATATCGTTCAAGCGGCGCAGGTGGGCAGCACGTGAACAAAACAGACAGTGCGGTCCGAATGACCCATATACCAACAAATATCGTTGTTGCGTGTCAAAATGAACGATCTCAGATGCAAAACCGCGATGTAGCGCTTCGTCTGCTCAAAGCACGTGTCCGTCAACATTATAAAGAAATTGAAGAACGTGAGCGCCAATCAAAACTTGCGGAAAAAAAGAAAATCGAATGGGGTAGTCAGATCAGATCGTATGTACTTCACCCTTACAACATGGTGAAAGATCATCGTACTGATGTGGAAACTTCGAATACTCAAGCGGTTCTTGATGGTGATATTGACATGTTTATTGAAGCCTTTCTTCTTGCTTTCGCGTAAAATATGGAAAAAAACATCGATAAAAAATTTCGGCAAATAATCTGCGGACGTTGCGGGACCTGCTGCATAGAACCAGTAGTTCCTGTTACTGACAGTGATGTAATTCGGCTTTGTAAGGGGACGGGCTTAGAACCCGGGAAAATAGTCACTTTTTTCTCAATGGATGAGATGGCGTTTGATCCAGAATCTGATATATGGATTAAATTCAAATCCGGCAAGAAAGCGATGGGACTGAAAAAACGTAATGGTGGCCGTTGCCTGTTTCTTTCACCTACTATCTCTTGCAAAGCTTATGAGCATCGTCCAATGACATGCCGGACATTTCCATATATGATAGATTTCGATGAGCTTGGGAATCCGGAACGTGTTCGTAAAAATAAAATTGTTGATTGTAAATCTTTCAGAAAAGGCCTGTCATATCTGGATCCGGTTGTTTCTAATGTCAGGATCGAAATCAACGAGGATGAATTGTATTACGCTAAGATACGAGAGTGGAATAAGCGGGATGTTACCGATAATAAAGAAGAATTTTTGAAATTTATCGGCCTTTGTTGACATGTATACTTGGATGTAAATTTCAGGTTATCTAACATTACCATATTGCAACTTAGAAAGAGCAAAATGAAACGAACTTCTGCAAACATATCCCAAAAAACAGTTAACCGCGAAACAATCGTTGATTTTCTTGATAAGACACTCCAAACCGCGACTATCAAAGATTATTCAAATAACGGGCTCCAGGTACAGGGAAATAACGAAATAAACCGGATCGCACTTGCTGTTGATGCGTGTATGGAAAGCTACAAATTGGCTGTTGAGAGACAATGCCGGATGCTTATCGTTCATCATGGCATTATCTGGAATGGTATTCAGTACATACGAGGCAGAGAATATAATCACCTAAAGTATTTAATTGACAATGATCTGAATCTCTATGCATCACATCTTCCGCTGGATTTGCATCCGAAATACGGTAACAATGCGCAGCTGGCAAAACTGCTTTCTCTTCAAAAAGTAAAGCCGTTTGGACTCTATAATGGTATGCTGATCGGCTGTGAAGGAGTTCTGCCGGCTAAGACAAATCGCGGTCAACTGGTGAATAAGCTGTGTGAATCACTGAATACTGAATGTACAGTTTTACCTTTTGGAAAGGAACAGATCAGCAGCATCGCAATCATTTCCGGAGGAGCCGGTAAAGAGCTGACACAAGCAATTCAAAATGGTGTCGACTGTTACATTACAGGAGAACCAATACACGAAAACTATCATGCAGCTTTAGAAGCAGGTATCAATGTTATTTATGCAGGACATTATCACACTGAAAAGACAGGTGTTCAGGCTATAGGGAAACTGATAGAAGAGCAATTTGGTATTGAAACGATCTTTCTTGATTCACCACCGATGATAGAACGCCAAGCGTCAGGTACTTCTATGGATTTTGAGAGTTGAATTTCCAGCATAAATTTTCCATCCTGTCCGGGTGGCGAAAAATCAGATAAAGGTAAACATTATGTCAAAAATGCACAAAATTCCGTTAATTAAAGCGTTTTCTCCTGCGGGAAAACGCTTTTTACAGTTAATAAAACAGTCGCGTCAAAACCGTGATAGCGAAACAGCCGCACGGGTTAAGGATATTCTCGAAGAGATCCGGACAAAGGGTGATACCGCTTTATTTGAGTTTACTAAAAAATTTGATAAAGTGGATATTGGCCCGAAAAATATAAAGATTACCGGGAAAGAAATTCAGCAACAGGCAAAAAAGTGTGCCCCAGAGTTACAGGAAGCAATCCGCGGAGCACATCAGCGAATAGAAGCATTTCATAAAAATCAAGTACGTCAGGGATTTTCCTTACAAACGGCAGAGGGTACCCTTAGTCAGGTTATCAGACCGTTGAATCGGGTTGGACTCTATATTCCTGGCGGAAAGACAATATATCCCTCAACGGTACTAATGGATGCGATACCCGCGAAAATAGCAGGAGTAAAAGAGATCGCCGCAGTTACACCTCCTCGTGGTGAACTCGATCCGGCAATTGCATTCGCATTGCAATTATTGGAGATCAAGGAAGTATACAGAGCCGGTGGTGCTCAGGCAATTGGTGCTTTGGCATTTGGAACAAAATCGATAAAACCGGTAGACAAAATAGTAGGCCCTGGAAATAGCTTTGTTGCAGCTGCCAAACGGCAGGTCTTCGGGTTTGTGGATATCGATTCTATTGCAGGTCCAAGCGAGGTGGTAGTTTTAGCAGATAAATCAGTGAATCCATCATGGGTTGCTCTCGATCTTTTGTCTCAGGCAGAGCATGGATCCGGTGATGAACTGGCAATTTGCATTACAGAAGATTCCGATTTCGCAAAAGCGGTTACTGAAGCTACAATGCAGGAGATAGAGAATTCACCTTTTAAGGATAGATTTTCGAGCTTACCTGAATACGCGATTTCAATTATTGTATGCAAATCGAGAGACGAAAGTATTGCATTGGTCAATGAAATCGGGCCTGAGCACCTTCAAATCATGACTAAGACATATAAAAAAGATGTCACTAAGATTACAAATGCAGCAGCGGTTTTCCTGGGTAAATATACGCCAGTTGCACTTGGAGACTACTTTATAGGAACAAATCATGTGCTTCCAACAGGCGGAGCCGCAAGATTCGCATCGCCATTAGGAGTTGACAGTTTCGTAAAACGGATGTCAGTTGCAGAAGTAACTGCGAAAGGACTTGATCTGTCAGCACCTTATGTTTCTACGCTCGCCAGAGCGGAAAATTTTATTCACCATGCGCTTAGTGTGGAACGACGATAAGAAGGACGAATGGTTTCGCCGTTGTTGGTAGAGACGTCCGGCCGTTGTAGAGACGTCCGGCCGGACGTCTCTACGGACGGCCGGACACCCCAGAAATCCACATTAATTATAGAAGCAGTTCTCTTTTAAAATTCAAACCGGCATTTTGCGCAGCATCAAAAGCTGCTCCACCACCAATAACAGCAATTACCTGATCTTTAGAGTTCAGAATCTGACCGGCAGCACGTGCTATTTCGCTCGAATTTGCATCGAGAATAACTTCTCGTAACCGCTGCCTGAACTCTTTAGTGAACCCGACCATAAGATCTAATGCCTCACCAAATCCTTGCGCATGTGGAGGTTGCGGTGCATCGATTTTTCCTATTGAACCAATAATATTTTGATCGATTTTTTCCTGTTCAACACCGGAAGCAACCGATTCAAGACCTTTTTCAAAATGAGAAAGGGTGTTATGGAGATTCGGGTCTCGATAGGAAGCACAGGCAAATATTGGATGCGCAATCGAAGAGATAGACATCCCGCCATACGCCCCTCCTTCAACACGAACTTTATCCCATAAATAGCCAGTAGATAAATACCGCGAGATGAGGAATTGCAGACCAAATTGATCAGGAGCAACAGGCGGCATTTTCCAGATTTTGGAAACGAAGTTTACTGCAGAATTTATTTCGATACCGATCGGTTTTTCAGGACAACACTCAGGAAAATCATACATTTCAGCCTTAAAGTCCGCAGCAGGCAGAGTGTCAAGAAACTTTTTTACAGAGGGCAGAACTGCTGCAGGTTCATCAGCCGTTATGGAAATATACGCGGCGCTTTTATTGATTACGAACCGTTGAATTTCTTTCATAGCGTTAACGATCGACGATAGATCATCTCTTTTAATAAGATCATCCAGAAAACGCAGTTGAGTAATCCCGCCCATGATTTCATCAATGTATTTAGATTTAGAAAGGAATGACGCGGCATAGGTGATTGCAAACTGATGTCCTGAGCCGATTATTGATGAATGCAGTCCATTTCGTTCTTCAAGAAGAATATCTTTAATTTGTTTTTTGTTAACCAGGTCCGGTGAGAGCATCAGATCTTTAATAATAGCAAGCATCTCATCGAAATGCGAAGCGATAGATTTACCGTGGATAAACCCGTAGAAAAAGAGGTTATCACGAGTTTCTGGCTTTGATTTACAAGTAACTGAAGCATCGATACCACCGGTAGCAAGAGCAATGCGCTTTGCGTTCTCTTCGTAAGAGAGTCCTGCAGCACCACAGCGGGTGATAAGTTCGATATAGAAAGGAACAAACGGGATTAACCGCAATGGAAGAGATTGAAAATTGAATCCAAGATCGAAGTAGATAACCCCGGAAGTAAAGATGGGGTGTGTAAAGACCGTTAGTCCGTCGATATCATTTCGATCAGCAGGGATATCCTTCCCTTTACGTGGGAGGTCTTTTTTGTGAAGTTTAGGAAGCATAGCCAGGGCCTGAGGAGACGTTGGCGACATCTGTTGTTGAAGAAGTAAATTCGTTATTTCATGATAATGTTGTGTGTCTGACCGGGAGAAATCAGCAGTCAATTTGTTTGCCTGTTCTACCGATTGCTGTTCGAGTTGTTTTCCCATTTCCGATGAAGCAACGATAACAGAAAGAAGCCGGTGATTGTTATTGAGCAGGTTGTTTTTAAGAAGGTTTTTAAAAAATTCCTGCCCCTTTTCATGTTCTTTTTTAATAAACGATAAAGGCTTTTCAAATGCAAGATGAGCAAGAGGATCCCCATCATAAAGCCATGAACGGTAACACCGTTCTGCTAACCGTAAATTGTATGGAAAATGTGCGCCGGTTATTTCTCTCAAACTGAATTCGACTTGACGAATCGCGCCTTCAAGCAGATCTTTATCGAGTCCCTTTTCGATCTGATTTTTAATGGTGTCAAGTATAAGCGACTGGATCTTTGCTGCTGATTCGGGTTTGCTTTTTCTCAAGCCGGCGGCAAAAACCGTCTGAATCAGTTCAGAATCGAACCCCGATATATCATCAAGATCTTCACCCAGCCCCGAATCGATAAGTGCCCGTTTTAAGGGGCTGCTTTCGGTTCCAAGAAGGTAATGAGTGAGAATTCTTCCAGCAAGAGTTGTAACCGGGTCAGTAGTATTACCGAATATCCAGACAAGTGCAACCGTTGCGGTACCATCATCCTCTTTGGGAGCAGGGGCTATAATCTGTATCGATTTTGATTCTTTCCATAAGGGTTGAATTTCAATCTTCGAATCAATTTCGAGACGATCAAAATGCCCAAGATAATTCTGATCAAGAAATTGCAATGACTTTTCGGATGGGAGATTACCATACAAAAAGATAAATGAATTTGAGGGATGGTAGTACTTGCGATGAAATTCACGGAACTGGTTATAGGTAAGGTCCGTAATATGCTCAGGCTCGCCACCACTCTCAAAAAAGTAGGTGTTATCGGGAAACAGGGTACCAAGAGTTTTTCGCTCAACATGACTGGAAAAATTGGAGTATACCCCTTTCATTTCGTTGTATACAATTCCCTTTATGCCAACAGGCTTCTCAGGATCTTCAACATCAAAATGCCACCCTTCCTGATAGAAAGTGTTTTCTGTTAGCAGCGGGTTAAATACAGCGTCACAGTAGACATCAACCAGGTTATAAAAATCTTTTTCGACCTGCGATGAAACCGGGTACATGGTTTTATCGGGGTATGTCAGAGCATTCAAAAATGTCTGTAATGAGCCTTTTAACAACTCCTGGAAAGGATCCTTCAACGGGAATTTTTTGGAGCCGCACAAAACAGAATGCTCCAGAATATGAGGAACTCCGGTGCTGTCACTTACTGGTGTTCTAAAGGCGATCGAGAACAGGTTGTTGTCATCATCATTGAATAGATGCAGGACACGTGCGCCGGTCTTTTCATGCACAAAGGTATAGGCAGTAGAATGCAGTTCTGTGATGGGTTCGACTTTTTGAAGAAGAAAACCTTTAATAACCGATTGTTCTTTAAGGTTTTGTAGTGGAGCTGAAGATCCCATAATGGTATCGGTACCCTTTCGGTTGTAGAAAACGATATTAAAAAAACACCTTTTTATTGTACATTTAATAAATAAGATCAGAAACAGTTTTTATTTTCAGGCAGCGTGAATTAAAAAAGATGTTACATTTATAAACATCAATCAATATTCCTGCCAAATTGAAAGTTAATAAAATAATTGTGTGCAGAAGGTAAGAAACGCTCCAAAGGTGGGAGTACAAAAAACTGTGTACTCATGGATGTGTTTTATTTATATGTGAGGTGGTTATCAGAACGTGTGTCGAACCATGAGTCTGAACATCCAATACGTTGAGGTACCCGCGGGTGAACGTGTGTGCCATGGTCACCCTTGACCATGTTACTCCAAATCTGCTTTGGTTTAAAAATTACTAAAGAAGCTGCATTTTTTTTTACAATCTCTTTTGGGGGGAAAACACGGTCCTGGGGAACCGTGCCTATCAGTTGATTTGACTTATTCATTTTACACGGAGCGCCCGCGCGCAATGTGCTCGTGGTGGATATATTTATGCCCAATCTTTCAATCGGGATTCCATACACCATGCTATACAATTATAAAAGGCACTCGGGAAATGTAGGCCTTTTAAGGATTTCTATTGCATACCAGATGACCGATTCTTATCCTGATCATCTCTCCCATCCTTTTTACTGCTTAAAAAAAGGCAGATTATCCTGGAGTTTCAATAGTGCAAGCGTCAATAGCTGAGATATCTGTTCCCTTTTAGTACAGACTTGAAATATTGAACATTCAATACTATCTGTATATATCCACAATTCTTTTTGCTCTTCAGTTTTCTTCAGCGAAGCAGATAAGGTACAGGAGAATTTCATCCCATTTTCATCTATAAGCTTCCTTATCATCGGATCAAGTCCTGATGCTTGAATGGTATTATTAATATTTGTGTAATATTTTATTTTTTCTTTTCCGATTCTCTCGGTCACCTCTTTATTAATACTATCATAAGTTTTTTTGTATCGATCGGGATCTTTAAGAGTAAGATTTTTAATTTGAATTACTAAATCATAATCTGCAGGGTTAATTGTATCCATGGTGAAATCATGCTTTTCATCTGAAAATGCACGTAATTTGGTATAAAGTCGGTTTTTATATTCTGATTGCAGATCTTGATCGAAATCAGCTTTTAAGATCAGAGTGCATTTTGCATCTTTTGGATAGATGAACTTACTGGAACAAGAGATTAAAGATAGAATGATAATTAACAAAGCAGTTTTCATTAGTCACTCCTTATGTCATGTACAGTCAATCATTTCAAATGCGAAAATGTAATTTGATTACCTGCCGGTTTCCCGTTTATTGTATTAACAACAAGATACTTACCTGATGGAAGATTTGTCAGAGGATACGATATCTCTCTTCCCGGGTATCCATTGAAGGATCGTGTCATTACATTTGTACCATTAATGTTGAAAATTTTTGTACTGAAAGTTCCTGAAAATGTACGATGAAAGGTGGAATACAGTGTACCTCGCGAATAGGTCTGCCTGATTACCATTCCATGGTTGCGATAATCGTTTGATGATATGGTGATTATATTTTTTACAATAGGAGCAATATTAATAACAACATTGTCAAGATAGAGATTGAATGAACCAGTTGAATCATAGTTAGTAAAACGTATTGACGTTACTTCAGAAAAATCAAGATCTTTTTCGCAGGTTTTCCAATCGGGTTGTTTAAAGTCTGACATGTTTAGCTGGTAATGATTGTAACTGGTCGTTACCGGAATCGAAACTGCATGAAAAGCCCCATCGGTGATTGACGATTGCTCGAATTCTACACTAATTGTTACCGGTTTTCTGCTTCTGAGGTCAAAAAGAACAGATTTGATCATATAATAGCGGAGTGGGGCACCGTCTCGAAAAAATGTAGTTTTGACTCCAGCCCAATTTTTATGGTCATTAGTGGAAACTATTCCGGAGATATTCAATACCGCAGAATCATTACCTTTTAGGACCTTTGCTGTTGTCGCTCTTATGCCGGTCTCTGTACCAATTGCAATCCACTGACCATTAGAATAATTTATTAAGTCATTATCTTCAAAATCGTCGATTCTCAATTCCTGGCAGAAGATCTGCACTGCAGCAAGGAGTACCAGTACACATACATATATGGTTCTCAATTGTTCCAGCTCCTGAAGAAATTTTTTTGAACTGATAACTATTAACACTTTGGGCTTTACTTATAATTAATATAGCTGCTTGCGTTACCATGTGCAATAATACTTTGAAAAAACCTCGAAGATTTCCTGTCTTTTAAGCTGAGCATGCATTTCTCCAGTTTCATAAACTTTTCAGCATTTTGGCATCGTATCGCAGGCCTGGTCTGAGTTTGACTCATCGGAATCGCTATCGTTATCGAATATCGAATATCGAATATCGAATATCGAATATTGAATGCCGGAAAAACTATCTCCACTAAACTAAGATCCGGATGTGGAATAAATGAACAGAAGAAAATTGAATCTGCCGAATGAATCTGAGTTTCGATAGCGATAGCGATACCGATAGCGATGGAGAAAGGAGTATTACCTTCCTCAAGTTCCAGTAATCCTATCAGACTTTTGGCATCTTCTTGCAGGGTTTTAAGGACTTCTATCAGGAGGTTGAGTAGGTCTTGCAGGAGGTTAGGGTACCTTAGCAGGAGTTATTTCAATTTCTTGCAGGGGGTTTAGCTGTTCTTGCAGGAGATTAAGCTGTTCTTGCAGGGTTTTACTATGTTCTTGCAGGGTTGACACTCTCTGACAAGAGTATTGACCTATCGGTATCGGTATCGAATAGCGAAACCGAATCCGGCTCTTTATTAATAATAGACATGAGAAAAAAATGTAAGAGTAAGAGTGAGGACGAAAGCGATAACGATAGCGAAAGCGATACCGATGGGAAAGAGAGAAATTGGAGATCAGCCGCTATGGTTGACCATAGACCATAGTTGAATACATAAGAGTAACAGAATCGAGTTTGCGTATCGGTATCGCAATCGCAATCGGTATCGGTATCGAATAGCGAAACCGAATCCGGCTCTTTATTAATAATAGACATGAGAAAAAAATGTAAGGGAAAGAGTGAGGACGAAAGCGATACCGATAGCGAAAGCGATACCGATGGGAAAGAGAGAAATTGGAGATCAGCCGCTATGGTTGACCATAGACCATAGTTGAAGACATAAGAGTAACAGAATCGAGTTTGCGTATCGGTATCGCAATCGCAATCGCAATCGGTATCGAATAGCGAAACTGAATCCGGCTCTTTATTAATAATAGACATGAGAAAAAAATGTAAGGGAAAGAGTGAGGACGAAAGCGATGCCGATAGCGAAAGCGATACCGATGGGAAAGAGAGAAATTGGAGATCAGCCGCTATGGTTGACCATAGACCATAGTTGAAGACATAAGAGTAACAGAATCGAGTTTGCGTATCGGTATCGCAATCGCAATCGCAATCGGTATCGAATAGCGAAACTGAATCCGGCTCTTTATTAATAATAGACATGAGAAAAAAATGTAAGGGAAAGAGTGAGGACGAAAGCGATGCCGATAGCGAAAGCGATACCGATGGGAAAGAGAGAAATTGGAGATCAGCCGCTATGGTTGACCATAGACCATAGTTGAAGACATAAGAGTAACAGAATCGAGTTTGCGTATCGGTATCGCAATCGCAATCGCAATCGGTATCGAATAGCGAAACCGAATTTGGCTCTGTATTAATAATAGAAATGAGAGTAAAAAATGTAAGAGTAAGAGTGAGGACGAAAGCGATAACGATAGCGAAAGCGATACCGATGGGAAAGAGAGAAATTGGAGATCAGCCGCTATGGTTGACCATAGACCATAGTTGAAGACATAAGAGTAACAGAATCGAGTTTGCGTATCGGTATCGCAATCGCAATCGCAATCGGTATCGAATAGCGAAACTGAATCCGGCTCTTTATTAATAATAGACATGAGAAAAAAATGTAAGGGAAAGAGTGAGGACGAAAGCGATACCGATAGCGAAAGCGATACCGATGGGAAAGAGAGAAATTGGAGATCAGCCGCTATGGTTGACCATAGACCATAGTTGAAGACATAAGAGTAACAGAATCGAGTTTGCGTATCGGTATCGCAATCGCAATCGGTATCGGTATCGGTATCGAATAGCGGAACCGAATTTGGCTCTGTATTAATAATAGAAATGAGAGTAAAAAATGTAAGAGTAAAAGTGAGGACGAAAGCGATAACGATAGCGAAAGCGATACCGATGGGAAAGAGAGAAATTGGAGATCAGCCGCTATGGTTGACCATAGACCATAGTTGAAGACATAAGAGTAACAGAATCGAGTTTGCGTATCGGTATCGCAATCGCAATCGCAATCGGTATCGAATAGCGAAACCGAATTTGGCTCTGTATTAATAATAGAAATGAGAGTAAAAAATGTAAGAGTAAGAGTGAGGACGAAAGCGATAACGATAGCGAAAGCGATACCGATGGGAAAGAGAGAAATTGGAGATCAGCCGCTATGGTTGACCATAGACCATAGTTGAATACATAAGAGTAACAGAATCGAGTTTGCGTATCGGTATCGCAATCGCAATCGGTATCGGTATCGAATAGCGAAACCGAATCCGGCTCTTTATTAATAATAGACATGAGAAAAAAATGTAAGAGTAAGAGTGAGGACGAAAGCGATACCGATAGCGATTGCGATACCGATGGGAAAGAGAGAAATCCCCCCTCTCCCTTCACCGGAAATACTTATGCTGAAACAGTCTCGTTTTGCTGAGTTTTAGCCTGAGATGTTTCAGGTGTTTTTTTTGTCTGGCGATGATCCCGGACATATTGGCTGGTATAACCTATGTAACGTTTTTTGTTGCGGAAAAAGAGATATTGACCACATGCCCGGATTTCATCAACTGCCAATTTCAGATAGGTATACGCTTTATCACGGATCACTTTGGTTTCGCTGAGAGTTTCTGTTCCACTTACTTCCGCAAGAAGACTTTGCATTTCAGCCGCAAGCTGTGCTGCGCGATCAAGTTCCTTTAGATCAAAGCCAATTGCTAATAGAGCATCCGGATTTTCCCGCCCAAGGACCGCGAGCGTATTGAGGTCCAAAATCATATCTTCATTACCGGTTCCCTGAGCGACATTCTGAACACGGCTGTATAAACTACTCATTTTACGATAGGCATAAAGAAAGCTATGGATAAGTACATCGTGGAGATCATAAGCAGCAGGAGAAAGTTCTGCCCATTTTTTCTGAGCTTCAACTTTCTGAAACCGCTGGCTTTGCCAGATCGATTCTGCTTCCGCCAGTGCAGCACTTCTATCGGCCAGGCTTTCGACAAGCTGCCAGTCAAGTTTAGCTGCGATAAGCTGGTCCTTATCAGTTTCAGCCCATGATTTGAGATTCGCGGCTTCCTGTACATTAATTGCAATAGGGAAAACAGGATCTGCGATTTCACTCTCGGGAATTGCTTTGATTGTTGGCAAGAGAGTTTTGTAACTTTCGGTGAATCCCATGAGAACTCCTTGTTTTAAAAAAATAATAATCCAGGTATTTTCCCGAATGTAGTTACACATTCGGTAATACCGTTTTGTAGTAATGCACAATGAGAATAGAAATTTTCGGAAAAATCAGGCGCCGTTAATAAATTTTTGTTCCCGGACAGTTGCAATGTAAGTTTTTCAGAAGCTGTAGTAAATAATCGGTGCAGGTATTCGCAACCGGAAACGTATAGAGGAAATATGTTTCGTTGTAAAGTGGAGATGCAAGGAAAAAATTGATAAAAATGAAAGATATGTGCTGCTGGGTTAGTTCCCCTTTGTGCCAAGTACTTTGTATCCACCCCCAGACCATACAAAACATACTTCAACTGTTATGAGTTAAGGGGACACTTGCGATACTTGGCTATCGGTAAAAGACAAACCATAGTCCATCTCACATTTTCCCAAGCAAACGCAAATGATCTTATCCCGTTTGGTAATCCTGATTACGAAGCAATAGGAGAGATTTCGCTTTAAGAAGTAATAAGTAAAAGGAATTTTATTCAGTGATTTGGTATATGAACTTGGAGGGCACTGTTACAACTTAAGTTGCATATATGCCCTGCTTAGAAATAAAGAAGAAGCCATTTGTTACCTGGACAAAAGTTTAGACAAACAAGAAATCACGTTAGAACATGTTCATAATGACGAGGATTGGAAAGAGTATCTCGATGATGAGGAATTTAAAGCTGTAATTGAAAAGTACAGTATGCAGCAGGAGCCTGAGGGGTCGATGAGATGAGCTAATTGATTCAGTACAGTACAATGACTGCACTAAAGTGCAGGGCACAGCGCGGCTTGGCGAGTATCGGGTGGTGCTAACGCCTTTATTATTATTTGTAGTGGATAATAAAAAGCATGGCAGAGCATTTGAATATATATGACCTTTTTAGCGTAATTATTATATCTTTAAAGATATTATACTGAAATTTTACGTAAAACTGGAAGTTATTATGAAACTAAATATTACAGTTGATCTGAATGCTGAGAAAATTGCAGAACTCACGGATCAGCTATCGCAAATAGAGTTCAGTCGTGTTAAACAATTGATTGAAGATAAAGCTCGTGACCGATTCCGGGATACGATGAAAACTGTACGTAAGGAGTTTCGCAAAGCAAAGCTAACACGCAGGGATGCAGAAGACGCACTGGCAGAAGTTCGTGGGAAAGTTTAGGAAAAAAGAATTATCAGTCGTTATAGACACCAATGTTTTTATCAGCTATCTCTGGGGCAGTAAAAATGCCGAAGAGATAGCTGAGCTTCTTTTCATTGGGAGAATCCGTCCCGTAGTTAGTGAAGCTATTCTGCTTGAATTACTTAGTGTTGGGAATCGGGGAAAATTTAAAGACCGATTTACACCAGACGTGTTTCGTTCCTTATATGATGCTTACAAAGATATTTCTTTGGTTGTGGTCCCCGAAAAAAAGATTACGGCAAGCAAAGATCAAAACGACAACATTTTCCTTGAATGTGCTCTTGAAGTTAGAGCTGATTATATAATCACTGGTGATCAGCATCTATTAAAAATTGGTGTGTATGAGAGTGTACACATTGTGACTCCTGCTGAATTCCTGAAAATAACAAGGAGAACGGATTGAAAACAAATCTGTTTATATAGACTACTGAGCTAAATAGAATCTTATTGGTGTAAAAATATTTCAGATATTTAAAAAAAATGCCGTCTTCTCACACAGAAAAGACGGCATTACTTTTTTACGTATGAAACTCTCTATTATTTAATTATAATACTTTTCCTAAACGTACCAAGCTGACTCTGTATATTCACAATGTAAAGTCCTGCTGCTCTCATAAGCGAGCTGTTTCCAATAATTACCTTACCTGCTACTGGGGTTATTTTTTCAGAATAAATCACCCTTCCATTGACGGTATGAATAGATACTTTGGCATCTTTCATATTACCTGTAGATATTGATAAACAATTGCGCTTGACTTCTACAACAGGTGAAAATTTTTGAGCATGAATGTTGTTGGCAAAGTGCTTAATAGGTGACATGCTGGAATTGAAATTTTCATCAAGATACGCAGTTAACCAGGCAAATGGTCCATTCCAGTTTATGGTGACTTCATTGGTTGACCATGATTCTATGTTATCCATGAAACATTTAGCTGGTGGAATTGCATTTGGCCCGCTGCCTTTCCAACCGGAACCTTGAACCCAGGGGTCCTGAAGACCTGAGTTTGGTCCTCCTGAAATGACTCCGGCTGGAGGTTTCGGAAATTTACTGTTAGTCTGAAATGACCAGAATCGATGGTGTGGGTTCTGAAGCGGACGTTCACCATAACCTGTTACATAACACTGGTCGTTTGGATTTCTTCCAAGCAAATAGTCCATACCTTCAGTTACGCCATTAAGATATTTATCATCTTTGGTAAAATCATAAGCAAGCGCCATTACGACCAAATTATTGAGGACAAAGGAATTTGAACCCCAGGGATAGCCGGCAGATCCAGGTTTAATTGGAACAAGATAACCATCATTCTCCATAAGTGCAATAAATTTGTCTGCCGCAGAAGCACATGCATTCTTAGCTTTTGTAACTTCTGCCTCAGGAAGGCTTCCTTTTACAATTGCGAGAGTTGCAGTTCCAAGCCCCTGAGTAGATCCCCAGGTAAAGCAGCCAGTTAAGCCATCATCTTCACCGCTGGCTAAAGTAGATGGCATTTCAAGATAATGTGTAGATGATTGAAGTTTTGTAAGGTATTCACTTTTGCCAGTTGTTACATACAATTCACAGGCTGCCCAGTAAAAATCATCTTCAACATAATTGTCATTATAGGGGCCGCCTCCCGTTTTGTGATTTGGAGCATAAACGGCAGGGTTTTTTAAAGCTGCTGCCCATGCTTTTTCGGCTGCAGTCAGGCATTTTGTAGAGAATGCTGGATCAATTGATTTCCAGATACGTGATGCCTGAGCTGCTGTTGCGGCAAGATTAAGCGTTGCTGCAGTACTTACTGGTCGCAAATATCGTATTTTTTTATCATCTGCAGGAGCAAGACCAAGTGCGGTCCAGGTCTCATCATGGATTTTATGATGCGCCATACCTGCCGTCTGGTGTCCCTCTGGCACCTGCATCTTCAGCATGAATTCCATCTGCCATCGAGCCTCATCAAGCAGATCAGGAACACTGTTTGATTTTTCAGGGATATTCATTGTACCATCACCAAATTGACCCGCTTTATTTACTGATATAGCTCGTTCATACTGCATCATCATTGTCCACACTGAAATGCCGCCATTTACAACATACTTACCATGATCTCCGGCATCATACCATCCACCTGTTACATCAAGTGAATAGTTTTCCTGTCCGAGACCCGGCCAGGTTGCTGCATTGTCAGATGGGTGGCCAGCTGCCCGGGCAAGATCCTGACGTCCACAATAGGGCATTTCAATTTTAATTCCGCTACGGTTGTGGTAAAAGTATGCAAGTGCATCCTTTTTCATTGTTGAATAGATCGTCTCAGCAATATCAAATGGATGGCTAACATTTTCTTTTCCGTTTTCAGTTACAACCAGCTTGTATCCAGTACCCTCTTTATTCGCTGATGAAAAGTCAAGATAATGGACGGCATCACCGGAAGCTGCATCAATACCAGATTTAGGTGTTGTTGTTCCGGAGGTAACAACTGTTCCACTTCCATCTTTAAGGCTCCAGTTTAGCGGAGAAGTAGAGTTTGATACAACGGTTGCCCGTTTTTTAGCTTTTGGCAGGTAACCCACCTGATTAACCCGAATTATTGGTAATGGTTCCGGTGGGGGTATTACTGGTTTTGTATAATCAGGATCCTCAAGATAGATGTCATCAAATTCAATGGTTACTGGTACAGCACCTGTTAACTCACCGCCTAAATGAAAAGCAAATTCAACTGTATTATCAGTTGCTTCTTTCATCTCAAAAGATGTATTAATCGAGAGTTCTGTATTTGCCTCTAAAGTTAAGGGGGATCCACCATTGTTCCAGTACTCTGTATATGGCTCATCCTGCTTGCCGATTTTAGCGTAAACTTTTGTTGATTTGTCTGATTTAATTTTAAATTTAACATTATAAGTATGCTGCTGTTGAAGTGTTATCCCACGATGTCTGATCTGAACATCCCACCGTTCTTTAGCAACTAGATTGATTGTAACTGAATAAACCCCGTCCTTAAGAGCAAAGTCTGAGTTTTCTTCAGCACTCTCGGAAATGTGCCAGGGAAGGCCCACACCTTCATCAAAGTCGTTTTGCAACAGTAAATCATCTGCTTTCAATGTAAATGGTACTAAAAACAATATTGGCAATAAATAGCCCCTTAGACGAACTTTGTTCATGAAGTTCTCCTTTCAAATTTATCGGAATAGATGTTTGTTTCTCTATACAAAGAATAAGGTATTAGAGTGAGTTAGAACCACTGAAGGCCCGTAATATCAAAAAGTAATATATCGACATCACCTTTACTAAATTCTTGAAAACTTTATATCACCTTGTATTGAAATTCTTAGTTACATTTCCTGAATTATTCTACTCCTTTTGTGGCACGTAAATCTCTTCAGGTTCAATAACAATTCAATTTTCTAAACAATGTAAATAGGATTTATGGAGGAATATTTAAAATTCTATCGAAAGCAGAATGCAACTGTAAATCAGCTGATTGTTTACGTATAATTGAACCAAACGGATTAAACGAATTGCAATATTTTTTTATGTGAAGATTTATTTTTTGTTTAAAATCACATAATAGAATAGGTTATAACCGCTTTAATTATTAAGTATCAAGCGAAATCTCAACACGATCTGATATCGCCTCAAATCGATTCCAAAATAATTCTTCCAAAACTGAAACAGGAAATGCAATCGTAAATGACTTTACAAAATCATGTTTTGTGATAGCATGAATTTTATCATTTTTTTCGAATAATGAAAAAGCTGCTTATTGTATGTCCACAGAAACAGAAATTCGAAACGTAAATGGATATTATAAACAAATACCGAATAAATGTAAATTATCTTACTCTTGATATATTATGTAATATCAACGGTTAATAAGAGAATGGACAAATACAGTTTCACTTCATAATCAGTTTTTTTCCAGGATATAATTATTTATTTTTACCCGTGAAGTAAGTTAAATTAGGCATTTCAGGAGTACTGGAAAAACTAAAAATTAGATGTAAAGAGCTGGTTAAAAAGGAAAATATAAATGGATTTAAGCAACCAGAATGGCAGGTCAGTCGTTCGGAAATTAGAGCAGGTGCAGGTTCGGGAGGATGGATCATTTCGCCTGGTCGTTGTGTCTGATACTCATTCCGCTCCTCATAGCCGGGCACTGGAATTAATATCAGGGTTGAAACCTGATGCGATTCTCCATGCTGGTGATGTGGGTGATTTAAAGGTATTGGACGATCTTGCAGCGATTTGTCCGGTGCATGCCGTTCGAGGCAATATTGACATACGTCTTCCGAAACTGCCCGATGTGCTGGTACTCGAAATCTTCTCGAAAGAGGGACTTATTCTTCGGATATTAACGCTGCATGTGGGAGTATATGGACCCAGATTGCGCGCCGAAGTAGCCCGCAGAGCTCGGGAAGAAGATGCATCAGTTGTAGTGTGTGGACATTCGCATGTTCCGTTTATTGGGAGCGCTCATGGGATCACCGTGTTTAATCCCGGATCTATGGGGCCGCGCCGTATGGGGTTACCTATTGTATTTGGAGTACTTGAATTAGACGGATGCAATTTCCGGTTAAGACATAACGATTGTGAAACGGGGCAGCTCTGGAAGCCGCCGGTGCGGTGAATGTTAATTGTTATTTTTAATTGAATCAGTTTTGAATTTAACATGTAATCGTATTTTCACCTGTTTTTTATTGTCAAGTTCGATTTTAGTGTCTAAAGATGCATGACAGAAAGAACAAAAAAATATCGAATATTGAATGACAAATCTTGAATATCAAGTGAAATACTAAATTTCATATCTATTTAAAAAAAACAATTGTTATTCATATTAAATATGAATACTCATTCCACTCTCTCTCAGAAAACTTTGATATTCTAAGATTTGAAATTCGTTATTCGAAATTATTGATTATAAATTGAACAATTTTTGTCAGGTTTAGCATACGATTACATTTCGTTCAAAAGCCGGAAGTTCAAAACAGCACAATGACTGCATTAAGTGCAGGCCACGCTGTAAGAAGGATATCCAAAAGGGCGCCTGCGAGACTTTCTTTCTCCTGTCACATTGTCAATCTCAGAAATTTGCTACCTTTACGTTGCCAAAAATGGGGAAAATTCTGTTAATTACGGATCGTAATGTTATTATATTAATATCGGGTTTATCCTGTTTACTGGAGGTTTTAGATGGTTTATCCTGATCCCAGAGAAGAGATGTTGAAAAATATGCCGCCTTCAATAAAGGCTGAAGTACTGGATTTTGCTGAGTTCTTACTGAAAAAGAAATCAGCGAATGGTGAAAAAAAACTAAAGAAAAAATGGGCAGGTGCTCTTTCCAAATTTAAAAATCAATTCACATCTGTTGAACTTCAGAAAAAAGTGCTCGATTGGCGAAGTTGATGAAGTACTTGCTGGATACCAATATATGGTTAGAACTCTTGTTGAATCAGGAAAATGCTGATACTGTGAGTTTGTTTCTTGACAAAACGCCTTCTGATCTCATTGCTATTTCGGATTTTTCGCTTCACTCAATTGGTATTAATTTTATGTAAATTGAAGATGCCGGAAATTTATACAGAGTTTATTAACGATCTTTTTAAAACAGCTGCAATATCACTACTTGTACTAAGCCCTCATGAACTCACTGAAATTCCAGAAGTAATTAACCTTTACAATCTCGATTGATGACACATACCAGTATTTAGTCGCAAAAAACAACCAACTTGAGATTGTAACATTTGACAACGATTATAGACGGGCCGGAATAATCACTAAAAAACCTTCAGAAATAATCTAATAATCATCAGTTCTGATTGTCTTTTCCCTTTGCTTTTCCTGACTTTTTCTTTTGTTCACTGGAACCGACTATACAATTGCTGGTTATTGTGCTCACTTATACATTGTCCGAATTAAGATATCCTGGATTTTCAGGATGGATAGAATACTTAGTGTATTAAGTCATGGTCCAGGGGACCATGGCACAGCGCGAATTTTCGTTTGTCTAAACGGTCTGCGAACCGGGGCGATTTACATTTTGAATATTCTTTTTCTCCTGATCTCCCCTAATATTTTTTGATTAGAACTTTTGTACAGAGAACCGAATAAATGAGTTTGTTGATTTGAAAAAATTCAACAGATACAACAGGAGATCCATGCTACCCTCGGTTATTACATTGCCTTCTTTGGATGCACAAATACATGCACACGTGTGCCATTGTTATCACCAAAGGAACAAGCAGCAAAAATGCACCACAAATACATTCACGTGTGTGCCATGGTCACCCTTGACCATGTTTCTCCAAAGCTGCTTTAAAAAATTACTAAAGAAACTGTATTTTCTTTACAATCTCTTTGGGAAAACACTGTCCTGGGGGACTGTTCCACACGGTTGTTTGGCTTATTCATTTCACACGGGGTACAAGTGGATTTTGATGCAAATTAATATGTTTGTAAAGGATACCTATACGAGGTACCCGCCACCTGGAGGGTACCGTATAGTAACAAAAAACAATCGATTTAGTAATAAGTGTCAATTATACTTAAGATAATAGCTGGAACTATTTGTCCCATCGTGCGCTTGACCATCCATACACACTCCATTTTGTATACCGTGGAATAAATTTTTGCATTTCGAACAATAACTCCATCCATCTTGTACTGGGTTAAAAGTACCATCATTTTGTGTAAGTAGGCCGTAAGTACTTGAAGCATTATTGTCGTGTGTACCCAAATCGTATGGACAAGTAGTCAACGTTTTAGATGGCCCCCAAAATAAAACTTTACACTTTCCACAATAATTCCATCCGATCTGAATAGAAGCAGGAGCGTTCTGACAATTGTAAGGCAAGGTGTAGACATAACTATTTGGTAAAGACTCGTGATTTCCACCAGCATAGCAATGACTAATAGCCTCAGATGGTCCCCAAAACAAACACTTACATTTTCCACAATATTTCCAACCAGTTTGTTCTACACATGTAAATGAAGTTGCAGTCTTTTCTATTGAATTTCCATAATTTGATAGATCTGAATTTTCAGAACAACCTATATTAAGTAACGATAACGACAATGTTGCAATAACGGAACTTAAAGTGATTTTTAAATGTGAAAAATTCATGGAACTTATTCTCCTTAAAAAAAAGTTTTAAATGCAATTGGAATACTTTTTTTAAATACGTTTAAGACAACTTATTGAAAAATTCCTTTTTTAAATTAATACTTATAAATAACCTCCATTTCTTAAATATTTGGCTTATATTGAAATACGCACAATGGCTCATTAGACACAAAACTGCCTAATTCCACTTTCTCAAAAATCTTAAATCATCAGGTCCCTAAATTTGAACATCTATCCCAATTACTGCTGCCTAATATTTCTTTCTAAAAGCAATATTACACCAAAATGTCATTCCTTCTGTAAACATCGGTAAAAAATTACCTCTCTTTTTACAATACTAATAACTTTGAATATGAACGGTAAGATAAACCATGATCCTTTTCTAAAATTCCTTACATAGTGAAATTCCAGGAATTACATATTTAACAAACTCACCATACTTTTTTTTCTTAAATATCCAATGATGAAAAAACGTATCTTTGCCTGCCACATTAAACATGACGGTTAATTCTGCTGTAAATAAACATACAGATTTCAAAGAAACCTGGAATGCTATTTTGGAACAATTTAAAACTGAAATTCAACTAAGGTATTACTCAAAAAGAACATTGAAGCATACTGTTTCTATTTTCGATTTCTGGCGTGGACTGAATGGAAAGATCCACAAACACCTACATTATTTGATGTAAAAAGGCTTCTTGCTCTAGTGGCAACATCATGGAAATCCTCAGCTTCATCACAGAATCTAGCATTCAACGCGTTTCTGTTTCTCTTCAAATTCGTCATTAGAAAACCTTACGATAATCTTTCTGGTACGCCACGAGCAAAAACAAGAAAACCTGTTCCGCAAATACTTTAACAAAAAAAATCAGTAGCCTTTTGCGAAAACTTTAAACACCTTACTCTCTTATCGCTACATTCGCTTACGGTTGTGGTTTACGTCTTAACGAAGTATTAAATCTGAGAGTTAATAATTTTATTCTCGACAATAAATTGATTTCTGTTTGTTTTGGAAAAGGGGGAAAATCAAGGTGCTTACCTTTGCCTTAGAATTCAATTTCTGAAATTAACAGACAAATGTGCTATGTTCGTAATCTGTACAATAAAGATCTGTGCCCGATCCCACAGAGAATGACCGGTCCGTCTCAAAAAGAATGACCAACAAATCCCAAAAAGGTTGACCGCTCAATCCCAAAAAGAATGACCGGCAAATCTCATCAAGAATGACCGCAGAATAATTGCAAAGACAGCTTATCCCTAAACATCTATTTTTACTCTTTTTTGTAAGCGTTTTATTAAACAAAAGAGAGGAATAATGAAAGGAAAGAAACTGTCCATGCGAGAAATTCGTAAGATACTTCAGTACCGTCTTGAATTGCAAGTAAGTGCATCGAAAACAGCTGCAATTTTGCAAAAATCCAAAGGCGTAGTCATTGAGACTATGAAGCGTTTTAAAGCAAGCGAATTGAACTGGCCACATCCGGATACAATCACTGATAATATCTTGGAAGAAAAGCTCTATCCCAAGCCTGAGAAACGAAAAAGCGTTACACCACCGCCCGATCTAACCTATATCCACAAAGAGATGCTCCGCCCGCACGTTACGCTTCAGCGTTTGTTCGAAGAATATAAAGGAGCTCATCCAGAGGGTTTATCACGAAGCAGTTTTTTTCGATACATAAGGAAAAATCAGCCTGTTGATGTTACCATGCGCCAATTTCATAAAGGAGGTCAAACACTTTACAGTGACTATAGCGGAGACAGCTTGTCGTATACAGACATAACAACAGGAAAGTTAATAAATACACAGCTGTTTGTATGTAGCTGGGGAGCAAGTTCTTGCTCATATATTGAAGCACGACAAACGCAGAATACATCAGATTTCACCTCTGCCCATGTGAACAGTTTAGCTTATTTTAAAGTTGCACCACACACAATTGTTCCTGACAATCTCAAAAGTGCCGTTACCAAAGCAGACCGTTACGATCCGGTAATCAATACACATTTCGGTTTGATGTGTGATCATTATGGAATAACAGTTTTGCCTGCTCGTGTGCGTAGACCTAAAGACAAAGCAGTTGTGGAAAACAATGTATTACATGTTCAGGAGTTTGTCCTGGCACGTTTACGCAACAGACAATTCTTTTCTCTACGTGAGCTTAATACAGCATTGTGGGAGGAGTTAGAGATCTATAACAATCGTCCAATGAAAGATTACGGCGGGCTTTCACGTCACCAAAGATTCGAAACAGAAGATCTCCCCTTTGCAAAGTCATTACCAGAGAAGCCATTTACAACGACACGGGTGAAAGATAATGTTAAAGTTGCACGGGATTACCATATACAAATAGATAATCATTTTTACAGCGTGCCCTATAATCTTGCAGGAAAACGATTACAGGTTCGGCAAAGCGGTAATCTTATAGAAATGTATCACAACAACGAACGTGTTGCTTGTCACCAATTGTCATTAAAGAAATTTTCTTTTACATCAAAGATAGAACATATGCCTCCGGCACACCGGTATGTAAGGGGATGGTCTTCAGGGTACTTCCTTGAAGAAGCGGCTAAAATAGGCCCTTCAACAGTTCGGGTAATTGAGATTCTGCTGAAGAGAACAGAACATGTTGAGCATGGATACAGAACAGCCCGTGGAATATTAAGTCTTGCAAAGACCTACTCTGACGAACGTTTAGAAAAGAGCTGCGAGCGTGCATTGCAGTTTAATAATGTTTCCACAACAGCAATTAAAAGTATTCTTCAACAGGGGATCGATAAACAGCCACTTGTTATTAAGAGACAATTAACTGAAGCAATAATTTTACATGAAAATATTCGCGGTGAGAAGAATTTCGCAGGAAGCTTATAAACATTTACCAAAAGGAGTTTTATATGCACATTGAACAGGTTATCAGTCAATTAAACCACATGCGGCTTACTACAATGGCAAGATCGTTGAAAGAACGGTTAAGCACCGGTAGCTACAAAGAACTCTCATGTGAAGAGTTCTTTGCACTTGTTATTGAAGATGAATACTATGCACGTAAAGAAAGGCGAATGAAACTTATGGTTGGAAGGGCGCATTTTAAGCCTGAACTACCTTGTATTGAGGACTTGATATATGATTCAGCAAGAGGCTTTGGTAAAAAAGATATCACTTCATTTACGTCACAGGAATGGATCAGGAACTCACTAAATGTTATCATCACCGGTCCTACCGGTTCTGGAAAAACATACCTGGCAGAAGCAATTGCTCATCAGGCGTGCAGAATGGAATTTGATACATTAAAAATAAGGTGTCCTATACTGATAGAGGAGATCCATGCTGCAAAAGGAACGGGAACGTATCTCAAACTGCTTAAAAAACTCTCAAAAATAAAAGTGTTACTTATTGATGATTTTTTAATGCAAAGTATTTCAGTTGAAGAGTCTTCATTCCTTATGGATATTATTGATGAGAAACAGCAGACTGGATCCATAATTATTACAACTCAATATCCGGTTTTGCAGTGGCATAAAAAATTGCCTGATCCGACTGTTGCTGATGCCATTTGTGACCGGTTAATACATAAGTCTTATACATTTGAGTTAGGAGGTGATTCTATGAGAAAAAAAGATAAAAAATCCCACAAAGAATGACCAGTCACAATTTATGTTTATATAAATTAATAGTAAACTTTTACAACTGCTCTTTGTAAAATATCTCTGCGGTCATACTTTCTGGGATTACTAGGTCAAACTTCTGGGATCGGGCAATCTGCAACAGGAGTATGATAGTGTACTTCATGCCTGTTGAAATAGAGCAAAAATCTCCTGGTGCTGCTCGCGAATTAGAGTGGCAATGGTTCTTCTCTGCACAAGAATTAACCTATATAAAAGAAACAAAAGAAAACCGGAGTTACCATAGTCATGAAGCAAGCTTTCAACGAATGCTTAAAACTAATTTCCGCAGTCGGAAGTAAGAAAAAAAGTAAGGTATTGACCCGTTCTCCGTAGCTACTGCGAAGGGTGAATGTGGAAATGGTTTAAAAGTTTGAACGGCATATTCGTGGGTGATATGTTCGAAAACTCTTAAATCACTTACACACAATACGTGCTTTTCAACCAGATCAACTGCGGAATATTTAGGTTCAAGATGCAGCACACAAAGCGATTATTAATAAGCATGTGAATCCGTATATTCTCAGGCACTCGTACGCAAGCCATCTGCTTGCTGCAGGGTATGACATCCGTCAGGTTCAGGAATTGTTTGGATATAGTGATGTCAGAACTACAATGATTTATACTCATACAATAAAAGGTCAGCCAAGAGCTGTTAAAAGCGCTCTTGATTTGTGATGTGATGATGTCAAAGAGCGAGTACAGCTTATCAAAATAATGGGTGTATTTTAATTGTACAGCAGTGTAAACAGCAAAGTAATCAAATAATCAGGTAAACCAGAACTGTTTACATTGCAATTAACATAATATAAAGTATCTTTTGACAGAGCGCAAGAAAAAAGTGTAATTTTCTCTGTTAATAAATTTCCTTATCATCAACAATCTTCTTCCTTGTCTAAAAAACGCAACATACAGTTTCGTTTTTGACATATTCTACCCGGTTATCATCTATCTATCTTCTATTTTAGAAACTATCTCTTAATCAGACGACAATATTCAATATGTGACTGAAAACTTTTCAAAACGAAATACCTGCCTCATAAGAACACTATCTAAATGAGTTTGTTGATTTGAAAGCTTTCAACAGATACAACAGGAGATCCATGCTACCCTCGGTTATTACATTGCCTTCTTTGGATGCACAAATACATGCACACGTGTGCCATTGTTATCACCAAAGGAACAAGCAGCAAAAATGCACCACAAATACATTCACGTGTGTGCCATGGTCACCCTTGACCATGTTTCTCCAAAGCTGCTTTAAAAAATTACTAAAGAAACTGTATTTTCTTTACGTTTCTACTCTAATAAAAAACGGGGAATGAGAGGGAAAAAGGATAACCCTAAAGCAACACCTGCGACTGATACTACATTTGTAAAAAAGTGAGGTTTCATGAAATATTACTGATACCGTGATTCAAGGCGCTTATAATACTCATAATCAGCGTTCGCCTTTTCAATCTGACCGATAGCATTATACAATTGAGCTCGTTTAAGGTGCGCGTCTGCATTTTGCGGCTGGAGTTCGATTGCTTTGCTTAATGCGGATTGTGCTTCATCGAATTTTTTGTTATTTAAAAAGATGGCACCGCGTAAAAAGTACGCCTGGTCACATGAAGAATCTGCTGCAATGGCACTGTCGCAATCGGTCATCGCTTTAGATATTTCGTTTTTGTTGAAATAAATGACAGCCCGTGATGCGATGGCAAGTGCGTTGTGCGGATCAAGTGAAATTGCGGAATGAAAATCAGCAAGCGCATCGTCAAGCCGTTGAAGATTGAAATAAGCGGTTCCACGGTAGGTGTGTGCCAGAGAGTTTTTGGGATCGAGTTTGATTGCACGCCCAAGATCATTAATTCCCTCCTGAGCTTTTCCGGAATTTAACCGGATAGTCCCACGGATTGACAATGCTTCGGCATTATTGGTATCAAGTGCCAGTGCATGTTCACAATCACGAATAGACTGGTCAAATTCACCTACATTAAACGAGGCAATAGCCCGTGCTGAATACGCTTGTGATTGTGTTGTATCTTTGATAAGAAAATTGTTGAGGTCGGTAATTGCTTCTCTATACTGTTGCAAGCGGTTATATGATACACCTCGATACAACAATATTGTCGGAGAAGCGGAAGTATCGGAGATAATTTTATTAAAGTCCTCGATTGCTTTACTGTATTGTCCACGTCCGAATGAAATTCGTCCTCTGATATCGTACGCACTTACTTTTGAAGAATCCAGAGTTATCACCTGAGTACAATCATCAGCAGCTGAATCCGCCTGTCCAAGCATAAAATAAGCATGTGCCCGTGTCAGATAAGCATCAGCACTTTTGGGGTCAACAGAAACAGCATAAGAAAAAAAACGTAAAGCGTTTTTAATGTCGCCCTTACGCTGAGCCTTCATGCCTTCTTTAATCCAGGTTGAAGCTTCACGTTTCTGACTGTCAAGTTGTGAACAGGAAAGCGACATCATCGAAACAGTGAAAAATAGTGTAATAAAACATGTCAATTGAAAATATAGTCTGCTGTAAAAGAACATCGGTCCTCCAGGTTCATCTGCGATGTTGCTGCCGGATCATTCCCCCGACAACAGCGGCGATAAGAATTACAATGATTATTCCAAGTATGATAATTGCTTCCCGGTTTTCTATCAGGAATCTCTGTGTCTGGTTTGTCTCTTCCTTTTTCAAAACAACTGATGCTTTTTCTTTTGATGAAGTAGAAAAACGTGCATTGTTTATCTGTTCAGTATAAGCTTGTTCCAAACTTTTATCACAGTTTTGTTTGATTAAATCCTGCAATTTACTGTTGTTACAGACATAGTAACTGCAACCGGCTTTGTGTTTGCGAACCATAGATGCATGCAGTTGCGCCATCTGCTGGGTAACTGCCGGACCGGGGCTCCAGTATCCCTTGCGGACCGCTTCAAGCATTACTGCGGTAATCTCCTGAAATGCATAGGGATTCTGCTTCTCGAATGACTCCTGTATGTGTAAATTGTACTTGTCTTTGATATACACATCATGAAGCTGTTCCCAGAGTTGGCTTCCGATAAGTTGTGGAGTCAAGGCATTCCACCCGAATGCATTACGAAAATGTTCTGCTATCAATTCGGGTCCTGAAGAACCATTTTTTATCATAGGCTCGATAAATGCAGGGTTGAGAATACTGGCACGTGCTTCAGCCCAGATCATTTCACCCGCTTCACGCACACGTGGTTTTGATGGTATTCTGAGGTCTCCAAACACCTGAACAGGATTTTTCCCGCTCACCATTTTTATAGCAGCACTGATACCTCCCATAAATTCGTATACATTATCAAGAGAAAGCGGTGTAGTTAAATGAGAATTGACGGATTGTGTGACAACATCAGTGTTCATGAGTGCTGCTTCAAACAACCCCTTTTTAAATGTACCCCATTGATTTTCAGAATACATGGCGCCCATATTTTCCGTATATCTTTGAGCAATTTCATCAGATTCATTCCATTGATCACCCGCATGAACAAGCTCTCGAATACCCGAGCCGTAATTCCCATCAATTCCGCCAAAAATCCGTGTAAAGGAAAGATTTCGAGCTTCTGCCGGAGCGTACCCTTTCTCTTTAAGTAATCGCTCCATCTCAACAGTTCCCTCACGAACAAAATTACCGCATGATGTTCCTTCATCAGCTTCAGCAACCATTCTGACCGCTTTTTCAATAAGTGCTAAGCGTGAGGCTGCCAGATCCCGGAATTGCCCTGAAGTTTGAACAACAACATCGATTCTCGGTCGTTTAAGGTCACCACAGGGGATAAGGGCAACATCATAAACGGTTCCCATTGTATTAGTCAAAGGACGAACACCAAGTAAAGCAAAAATTTCACCGATTGCACTGCCACGGTCGCGGACGAATTCTCCACCCCAGAGTGTTACAGCAACTTTTCGTGGATAGCGGCCTGTGGCGGTAAGGCGCTGTTTACACAGTTGATCAGCGAGCATCTCACCGATAAGACACGCTTCCTCATCGGGGGTCTGTTCGACATTTATTCCGTACATATTCTTCCCCGTAGGAACAGATGACGGGGTGATCAGCGGATCACCGCCGGGAGATGCCGGTGTGTATCTGCCTTTAAGTGCATTGAGGATGGCGTTCATCTCATACGATGGTGACGAATCAAGCTCAGCACGGAATGGAATTATTTCTTCAAGGGTTGTGCGGTATGACTGGAGTATGGAGAAAAGACTAAGTTCTTCCGGTGTACGTGACTGTTGCTGTGCAAGACGTGTGAACTCCTGATGATCTCTGGTAGAGATGCATTCATCGATACGCTTTTTGTTTTCGAGAATTGCATCAACCATCGAAGTTGCCTTTTGGCGGTAGCGGTTTTCCATAAAAAGGATATTGTCAAAATCTGCACGTCCGATAATTTTCCTGATAAGATCAAGCTGTCCCATCCGCTGCATGAGCATATCCACCAGAATCGCTTTACAGGTGCTGTTTAATTGTTGTTTTGTGTATACTGATCCTAATGTATACAGCCCTTCATGAATCTTTTCCTCTGCAACTTCGCTCACATGCTGGGAAATTGTATTCACCTGTTCATCGGAAAGGCTGGTGGAGGAATCAACCGTCAAATGCAATGTTTTAGAGATTCCTGTTTTTTCTGAAAGCTCTGAAACTGAACGTCGATACTCTTCACGGAGAATATCCGATGATGCCAGAGTAAACTGGTCAAGTTTGTTTTTCAACTCTGCAAGTTCGCCATACACCCCTGATGCCTTGAATGGTGGAGTAAGATGACTGATAATAGTCGCGTAACTGCGTCTTTTTGCGATAAGGGCATCACCGATGCTTTCAATACAATAGACATAGAGGTGAGGAGTTGATCCCAGAAGAACATCTGTCCAGTCTATACTTGATAAGGGGGGCTGCTTGTATGGAAGAAACTCGAAGTTACCATAGGTTCCAAAATGGATCAGAGCATCGGCTTTAAACCCCTTCCTGATCCACAAATACGATGCAATATAGGGGTAGGGTGGTGGGTATTTTCCAACACCTCTAAACCCTTTCGCCTCATCACCAGATCCTGGTGAAAGCTGCGGAAGAAGGGTTACATTACCAAATTGCAAGCGGGGGACTGCAACAAACGAGTGTCCTGTTGAATCGCTGAAAGAAAGATACTCTCCCGGTAGCTGTCCATATTTTGCTTCAATAGGACCTGCAAGTTCTGATGGAAGCTCTGTTTTAATCCAGGAACGGAGTGTGTCAACCGGTATCAGTTCGGGATTACCGTTGTGAAGAAGTTCATTGGTTGCACCTTGTGCATAAGCGCCAATGACCGGACCCTCTTTTTGAATCTTTTCAAAGAGTGCACTCTCAGTTGCAGGAAGATCACCAGTTGTATATCCAGCGGCTTTGAGTGTGTGCAATAAATTCAGCAGTGATGGTGTCACGTTGAGCCCGGTTGCTGTCAGGGCGTTTCGCCCGGGACCCTTATAATAGACTATTGCGACCCGTTTGTCGTTGTTTGCTTTCCGTTGGAGCTTTGTCAGGTTTTCAACCAACTGGCAGAAGGATTCTATGCGCTCCGGAATCTCCCGGAACACCATAAGCCCTTTCTGGTTGGGGAATTGTGCTCCAATTACAAATGGAACTGTTCCGCCATCAATTTCAGGAACGATGAGGTTCTGGCTGAGATTCCCTCCAGACATCCCTTTCTGATTGTTTTGCCATGTGTCGTATGGTTCAAAAAGTACTATCGGACATAGTAGTGGAGCATTAGTTTCCTTTAGAAGCTGAGCTGCTTCATCGGGTTGACCAGGTGCGACGCGACCATGAGCAAAAAATACGATAATATCTGGTTTGACTTCCTTTATATACTCAAGTCTTCTGAAAAATCCGGTGACAGGATAGGCATTGAGCCCCTTCTGCTCCAACCCCTTTATAAGTGCCATAACCGGTCGTGCTGTTGTGGTGCTTCGTGGGCCAAGATTTGAAACAAGTATCAGAACACGGGGTGCATCAGGTTTGAAAAATCCCTTATCCTGATAGAACTTCTGGTAATCGTTTAATTTTTCAAAATACTCATCATCACCACCATGAAAATAGGATTCTACTGGTATAGACAACGGCGGGAGTACAGTATCACAAAAAAGGGTCTTACCATGCAATACTCGCCTGCAATAGGTGAGTAAGCGTACAATGTTTGCATTTCCACCATAACCAAGGTAGTGTTTGACATTTTCAAGATCTTCCCCAGTTAAATTTGTAAGGCCATCCATATCTTTTGTCAAACCGCCGAAAACGAAAAGCTTTGTCCCGTGAAGTCCAGCCCAGGAGATGGATCGTTCGACTTCAGGAGTGAGACGCAACCCCTTTCCAAAAAAAATTGCGACATGGAATTTCCCCAGCTGATTCATCCGTGGATCATCAATGTCGATACGGGTAATTCTGATAAAAGGGTTGCGGTTTAACTCCGTTATCTCTGCATACTGAAAGTCCTGAAAATTAACTAATGCTATTCTTGTAGGTGAAACGACAATGTGAACTACAGCCCAGACCGCAAGTACAATAATGAGCGCAACACCGACAACTATTGAATACTTTCCGATACGCTTTCTCCAAAAATACTTTCCAGATGTAATCATTTAGCCTCTTCCGGAACATAAATAACTGAACCATCTTCAAGTTCGTAGGCAATACCAATCTTTCTTCCCTTACCACCCTGGGATTGTTCCTGTGATGCCGTGTACTTTGTAATTTTTTTTCCCTCTTTGCGAATGATCTCCATATTATCTTTTCCAGGATTTTTAACAATAGTCGCATCATTCTGTGTCCAGAGATCACTCATCTTCATGAAACTTACAATCGATACCATCAGAGCAACCGCAAACACCATCGATGCATCAAAGAGATTGGGTATACCAACCAGAGGATCAGTTTCGTCATCATCATGGAACAGGTGGCGAGTGTCTCTCATTTGTTGTGCTCCGTTTCAAAAAGAAGATCAACAACGTAGGAACAATTTTTTACATCTTCAAGATACCAGCGCCGTTTTACAAGGTGAATTAAAAATCCGATGCCACCGATAAAAACACCAACAACTGTTGTCGAGAACGCCAAACGCATATTCTGCGCCATTACATCGAGATTACCGGCTGCAAGCCCTGTGAGTGCCGGCCCCATGGGTATCAGGGTTCCCATAAGTCCAAGCATCGGACCGGTTCTGATCAGTATTTTGCACTTTTCAAGCTCTTTTTCACCTTCAAGTTCAAGGTCACTCAGCACTTTTTCTGCGTGTACCCGAACGCCGGGTGTACCGATAATCTGATGAAGATATCGTGAAAAAACAGTTCGATGTCCGGCATGTGGGATCAGGCTTTCTGCAGTCGGCGGAGATTTTCGCATCTGTTCAAGAAGACTGCACAGGTTTTTTTGCTGATGAGCCCGTTGAATGAACATGCTATATGCACCCCCGATGAGCATCAGAGCGCGTACGAACAGCAGGAGAAGGAATATGATAACAGGTATAAGTAGTGCGTCTGAGATCAGGTACAAACTCTGATTAAGAAACGACATAAACGGTTTCCCTTTTTTGATGAGATAAAATAGTGAACAATAAAACCCGTCAATGCCACAAGTGTCATGCCGCCGGTTACAATTATGATGAATAACAGATCATAATGAACAGGGATTGTAATGATCTCGATTCCTGTAGCAAGTAGAGGCAGAAACATGGCAAGAAGTATTTGTAAAAACAGGATAAATATTTTTCCCTTGATTTTTGAATCGAAGCTTCTGATTGACATATGTACGATTGTTCTTCCAGCCATCAGTACAATAAAAATGCAGGTTGCAGCAACTGACGCAATCAGGGAGAACGATTTTCCGCTGATCATCTGGAATAGAATTATTAAAATAACCGCGTTTCCTGCGATGAGTGCCAATGATGGGAGCAAACTTATACCTGCCCATCGTAATTTCTGGCTGTTTAAAGATTTTACGATAAATTTATTGCTGAGGACTATCATGAAAAATGACTCAACAATCTGAAAGAGCGCACAATTAGTGATAAGTGCACGGTCATGCAGGAGATTCTGAAGCTGCGCAATTCCAATCGACGCACAATATGGGTGCATGATGACGAGAGATACACAGACCACCAATGAGGCCAAAGCAGCCTGCCACCAGTGTTTCAACAGACTGAAATTGATGACAGTAGTCGTAAGACCCAGAATATAGAGCAGTCCTAAAAAAAGTACCATGAAGAACGGTGCATTCCAAGGTAAAAAGTGGTAATTGCAGAATTATACGATTTCACCCTTCGACTCAGGGTTCATTTTTGTGAATGTTTGTTGAGTCCCGATATATTCGGATCAAAACAAACAAGGAGCTTTCTGCAATCACTTCAATTGAAATATAATATCTACTCAAAAGCTGAAACTACCTGCTCTTGAGATGCTTCACATAAATCGCATCGCCTTACCCCCTGACCCCCTCTCCATTAGTGAATGGAGAGGGGCAGAAGAATGAGAAAAATGAGATTGCTCCCTTTCTCCACAGAGTGGAGAGAGTGTTGGGGAGTGAGGCGAAAAGAAAAATGCGACAATTAGTTGCATTTCTAATATAAACAAATCTATCTAAACAAGGAGTCTACTATGTTTAAGAATATAATTGCGGTAGTTTCTGTACTCGTACTCTTTGGTTCTTTCGTACCAGTAAACGCATGGACTGAAACCACTGCAGCGTGTTATATAACCAGCATTGAAGTTTGGGGCTCGGGTCTCAGTGCCAATAACTTTCCCGGCGGAATTAATATAGCGCTTGATAATAAGAACACATATGCCATTTACCCAAATAATCCATATTTGGAAAGAATGCTGGCCATTCTTAATACTGCACAAAACGCCAAAGAGCAAGCAGTAATATCTTATGACTATGATACTAATGGTTCCAAAAATGGACATGATACTTATCGTGTATTACGCCATGGTCCAGGGGGACCATGGCACAGTGCGCTTACAAGCGCATACAATCAGAGAGGTGCAAGTCCTCTTCGGGCATACGCTCTCCGGCCCGTAATCAACTGTAACTGCGTCACCGTGAGGTGAGGTGGGGAGCAACAGAAGATGAATGACCAGTCCATAAGCCGCAAGGTTGAACTCGATTCGGCCAGCCTGATCGACGAGCCTGCTGTGACTGTGCGAAGTCGCAGGCAGGAAGAAGCGAACAAAGCTCTTCAAATACTAAGTGACTGGACAAGTACAATGGCTCTAACTCTTCATCCAACTAAGATATGCATTGTTAATGCTGTGACGGATGAATTTAATTTTCCTGGATATCGCTTTGTAAACAATAGCTGTATTGTAGGCGATAAAAGCATAAGGAAACTTAAAGACACCATACGCAGCAAGACCAAACGTAGCCGTGGTGATAGTCTGAATTTAATAATCCATGATGTAAACAAAACGCTATGGGGATGGTTTGAATATTTCAAACACAGTCGTCCATGCTCATTTACACCTTTGGACAAATGGATTCGCATGTGTCTACGGAGTGTGCTTCGTAAACAACTGAAGATGAAACACGGAGCATGAGCTGGGGAGAACCATATACGCTGGCCAAATGCCTTCTGTGCGGAACATGGGCTTTACTGCCCGGTTAAAGCCCGTAAATCTGCCTGTCAACCCTGTCGCGGGTAAAATCATCGACTGGAGAAATGTGTGCGGGACCACGAGGTAGCGGCGATTCGCCAAATCTGCAATCAACCTACTCCTAATATTCTCAACCGCACTTTTCACCTCTGCAAATGGTATGTTTCTTATATAAAGATAATTATCATTAAAGAATTCAAATGCTAACTTTGCTAAATTTAAAGACTTCAGAATACTAAAAATGAGTTTTTTTTTGCACATGTATCGCTTACCATAATTATTTTATACCAATATTAGTAAATCTTTATTGTCTATACACAAGAGGAAGTGAATAGTAGTTGCTATTTTCATGTTTCCTATAGCTTTATCGTAGGATTGTCTTTTACATCCGTTTTCATTCATCTTCGTCTTAAATTTTTTAGATCAGTTGTCTATTTCACCCGATAAGAAAGCAATCAGTAATCGTTGATCGGTACTTCTCATTTCAATATCGTTTTAAAGATAATTAGATTCTGTTCAGAATTTACATATGCGTTCTCTAAATTCACCCCTTTCGGGTACTTCGATGCGTCGCCCCGCAAAGGGACTTTTGAGAATGCAGGTTTTTGATAATATAGAGTTCTTACAAGTCCCCATTTGGGGAAATTTTGGGGACGATATATTTCGTGTTACAAAAATACAGCAATTTTAAACAGATAATAGTTACATAAATAATCATCGTAACGTTAAGGAGTTTATGCATGATTAAAAAATTTTTATTTCACACCAGGCACCAATGGTTGGAAAAAACAGCATTATTGCTCACCATTGTCCTGATCTCATCATCGTTTTCTCAAAACAAATGGTTACCTTTTAAATCTGGGCAGCCACCAGTAACCATTTCAAAGGGGAGTACATCTGATCAACTTCCCAAACCGAAAATGACCTATGCAGACAGCGGCTCTAAAGGTTTCGAATTCGACTACACTTTTCCAGGAGCTGTATTGAATGAAAAAAGTGAACAGGGCGATAATTATCAGTTAATGAGAATTGATGAATTTAATCTCCTGAATGACCCAGGTAAACCCGCATTGCCGGCACGCTGGTTTACTTTAGTTGTTCCGGACGGCATGGTCCCGCAGATCAGGATTCTTCAGGTCGAATCGGTAGATTTAAAAAACTATAACATTCTCCCGGCTCGCAAACCTGCATCTGATAAGGTCGGCGCTCCTGAACCCGCCTTTGAGATTGACAGTCAGACTTACAAAAGTAACCTCTTTTTCCCTGAATCGCCTGTTTGTATCAAAAGTATTCAGAAATACCGTGGTAAAGCAATTGCAAAAATACAGGTGTGTCCTGTTCAATACAATCCAGCGAAAAAAACAATTACGGTTTATTCAAGACTTCACTTTAAGGTGGACTTTCAGCAAGGTAAAGGAACTGTAGATCTATCAAACAGGTTCAAAAATCAACATTCGATACTATTATCCAATTTTACAGGGAATTCATTATCTGTCACAGGAACGAATAAACAATTCTCCGACTACTCTTCACTTGAGCAGCTTCGTGGCGGCTATCTTATTGTCACCACACCTGCATATGCACAGGCAGCAGACACACTTGCGCTATGGAAAAGGAGAATGGGATATACAGTATGGACAATTTCCCAGACCGGCTGGACCTCCGCAATGGTCAGAGATTCCATACGTAACCGCTATGCTACCAGTATACCACCTCTTGAATTCTGTACAATAATCGGGGATCACCCTGATGTCCCGTCCCAGTTAGTCTCGACTGCTGGAACATCCCATGTTACAGATCTCTATTATGCCTGTATGGATGGGTCTTCAGATTATACACCCGATTTTGGCTATGGACGAATCTCTGTTTCATCAGCAACAGAGGCAATGACCGTTGTCCACAAGATTGTGAATTATGAACGGAACCCAATCACTGATGCATCATTCTACAACACAGGTCTGGCAGCAGCATACTTTCAGCATGCATCCGGTGGTTATGAAGAACGCCGCTTTTTACAAACGTCCTGGGAAATAGAGCAGTACCTTGTTAACCAGCAAGGGTATTCAGTGGATCGGGAATATTATACAGAATCAAGTGTATCTCCGACTAACTGGAATAATGGCTCCTACAGTATGGGTGACCCGATCCCAACTTATCTGCGGCGTCCGACTTTCGCATGGGATGGTGATGCTGCAGGGATATCTGCATCGATCAACGCTGGAAGATTCCTGGTTACCCATCGGGATCATGGAGATGTCACCTTATGGGGTGATCCCTACTATACAACCTCGCATATCAGCAATTTAACAAACGGTAGCAAATTGCCGGTTGTACTATCGCTTAACTGCCTGACAGGACAGTTTGATAACAGCTCCACCTGTTTCTCTGAAGTTTTTCTCCGTCACCCTACAGGGGGAGCGGTCGGTGTAGTAGGTGCAACCGAAGTAAGTTACTCCGGACAGAATGATGGCCTTGCGCCGGGTATAATTGATGCAATCTGGCCTGTTCCCGGTCTGGTCCCATTGTTTCCGCATAATAGAGCACCCTCTGTAACTCCTCACCAGCCTATTTACCATATGGGATTAGTGCTCAATCAGGGCAAGATGAGAATGTCTGAAACATGGAATGGAGGAACTGAACCCTGGAATTATGAGCAATACACTTACGAGCTGTTTCACTTTTTCGGTGACCCGTCAATGCAGATCTGGACAGCCCAGCCAGCCGCGCTCACAGCCTCAGCACCTTCAGTAATCATGATTGGGCAGCAGTCATTCACCATCAGCGGTGCATCATGTGCAGATGGTGTTGCAACACTTCTCTTTAATGGAAATGTAATCGGCGTTTCCAATCTGGTAAATGGAAGCGGTACAATGACCATAAATCCGGCACCAATGGAAGTAGGAACTGCACTCCTTACCATTACATCGCATAATTTCCGTCCTTTACAGCAGAATATTGAAATAATTCCCCCCGGAGATGCACTTTTTCCTGTAAATCCTGTTGCAGGTACTATCTTTGACAATGGTGAGAGTATAAATACCACCTGGCAAACTTTCGGACAGATCCCTAATGTCCGCATTGAATTCAGCAGTGATAATGGTACCACATTCACGATTCTCACGCAGTCCATCGAGAATATAAACTCATACTCATTTAATGCACCTGCTGTTGAATCTGATAGTTGCGTAATAAGAATATCAGATGTTGATGGAAATCCGTCTAATGTTTCGCAAAGGTTCTCGATTCATAATTTAAGTACGATCTCGGGAACCATTTTTGGCGCAACGTCGGGACAAGTTTTTTATTCCGGTCCCGCAAATGGATCTGTTACCACAAACGCAAATGGTGCATATTCTATTACACGTCTACTTCCAGGCACTTATTCTCTTTATGCTCAATATGGCCAGTACCGATCTGCAACAGCTCAAACTACAGTTCCGCCAGACCGCAATATCAATTTTACAATCGATTTCCCGCAGATTTCGCTCACGCCAGGCTCTTTAAAGACCGGCCTTGCAAGTGGAGATAAGGATACACTCGAACTGGTTGTAAGAAATCAGGGCAATGCTGTGCTAGACTACTCAATAAGCGGTGCAGATTTGACAGGTCTGGTTTCAACAGCAAGTCATGAACAGTATGATTCAAGTCACTTTATCGAAATACCCAAAGGTTCAACAGATACCCGTGTTGGTAAAGAGATAATTGATGGCAGTGGTGGCCCTGATCTTTTCGGATACACATGGATCGATTCTGATGAGCCCAATGGCCCTGTTTTCTCATGGGTCGATATCAGAACAACAGGTACCTTGCTTTCAGCTATTTCCAGTTGCGATGATTGCTATACATCTGCACCAATCGGCTTCTCATTTCCATTCTACGGAATCAACTATACAACCGCTTATGTAAGTTCAAACGGTTATATATGTTTCGGATCTGGTAGTTCAAACTATACAAATTATCCTCTTCCCAGTACAAGTATGCCTGCGAATCTGATAGCAGCGTATTATGATGATCTCTCGACAAGTGAGAGTGGTGATGTTTATTATCAGAATTATTCCGATCACACTATTTTCCAGTTCAATGATGTTTCCCTTCTGTCCGGCAGCGGAAGATATACATTTCAGATTGTACTCTGGAAAGACAGTAAAATTGAGCTTAAATATCAGAGTGTTTCGGGATCTACCACCAGTGCAACTATAGGAATTCAGAACGGTACCCGTAATGATGGACTTCAGATCGCTTATAATAGTGCTTATATCAAGAATTCCCTTGCGGTAACAATACGTTGCCGTCCATCATGGTTGCAGCTCACAAAAAACAGTGGATCTGTTGCTCCTGGAAACACCGACGTAGTTGGTGTAATCTTTGATGCAACTGAAACTGAAACAGGGTCCTTCATTGACACACTCAATATATCACACAATGCTCCTGTCCCATCAATCAATGTACCTTGTACCCTTTTAGTCGATGGATCTAAAAGAATATCTGCTTCTCCTTCAACATTAAACTTTGGACAAAGGTGGATCGGAAACAGCACAACACTTCCATTGATACTCGCAAATTCAGGGAATGAACCGACAACGGTCTCCAGCATTTCAATAAGCAATACCGCATTCACACGGGAAGGCCCGGTAACACCATTTACCTTACCACCAAATGGGCAGATCACTATACCAGTGACCTATTTACCGGCAACAGCCGGATCACATACTGGTACTATGACGATACAAAGTGATGCAGATGATAATCCGACATTATCAATTAGTCTGCAGGGAACCGGTATTATTTCTCCGGCAATCTCATTTTCACCGGAAAGCATCACAAAAACGATGCCTGCTAATTCGGTGGACGAGGCATCGCTGGTCATCGAAAATACAGGCGGAGATGTTTTAACTGTCTCTATCGAATGCCCTAATCAGCCATCCTGGCTTACCTTTTCACCAGCTACAGGGACTATTAACGGGGGTACTACCCTGCCTGTCGCACTCCAGTTTAACTCACAGAATCTTGCTGTAGGAGAATATCAGGCGACACTTAACTTAATCCACAATGGAACAAATCTTCCGTCGCCGGTGAATATCCCGGTAGTATTAAATGTTTTTCAGAATAAGCTGCATATATCCAGAATACTCTCAATCGGTCCATCTGCTTGCGGAACAGTTTCCGGTACGAATCTGACTCTGAAAAGGGTCTCGGTCGGCAGTGCATCGAGTGGTACCGCTCGTGGAAACAGATATACGTTGATTTTCAAATAGGCATAATAAAACGATTATGAGTACTTACAAAAAGGATATATTCAAGAAAGGACATACAATGATAATTACCAGAAAATTACTGTTAATGGCATTCTCTCTTATGCTCATACTTATAGGAATACCGTCTGCCCAGAACAGTTCCAGTATAACTCTGACAGGTAAACTTCTTGATCAGGGTAATCCGGTTGGAGTTGACAGGCCGGTGACCATCGATGTACTGGTCGGCTTGTATGATCAGGAAACAGGTGGGGTTCCGCATTATACGGAAAGTTTTCTCATTGCCAATTCCCAAGGGATTACTGTCGATGATGGCGAGATCATGGTACATCTTGGAAAAGGCACCAGCAATGACACTCTTACTCAGGTAGTTAGACAATATGATAATCTGTGGGTTGAAATGACTGTAAATGGAGATACATTATCAAGGACGCCGCTGTCGGCATCTCCTGGTACTCTGACTTCTAATAATTCAGGTACAGGCCTTGTTGATGGATCAAGATAGATAAATTTCAATTTTGTGATGAACATATTTACAAAGATATAAGGAGATTAACATGAAAAAATCACTAACGCTACTGTATGTCATCAGTGCTCTCCTCGTAAGTATTTCGGGCATTTTCGCTCAGGCACCGAATTTTACAGATACACATGGAGATGGATCACTGAATGGATGGACCAGCCATGGAACTCGTACCTGGAGTGAAACTGGGGGCTTTATGGTTCCACAGAATAATACTGGCAATACAGGTTTTCTTATCAGTGACTTTGCCCCGACCTCGGATGGTACCATTGAAGTGGATCTCACAGCGGATCAGTGGAATGGTCAGGCTGGAGGTATCGTTGTACGATGGACATCGCCGCAATCCTACTATTTTATTACAGTGAAACCCGGCAACCAATGGGACAGTTACATTAAGTTATGCAAAAACACGACGATTGCAGACAGCGGCAGAACTGTTGCATCACGGTTTGCAATGAATACATCCTTTACACTTCGTGTTGAACTTCAGGGTGCAACATTTCGTTTCTACATCGATGGAGTTTTAAAAGGAGAGGCAACCGATGCGTCATTGTCATCAGGCAGTTTCGGTTATGCTTACGGTGCTGTATGGAATATGTATACACAATTCTCAGAAATCCGCTGGTGGAATGCAGCTCTTACACAATTCCCTCTGACCGTTGCAACAAACGGGAATGGTACAGTTACTCCGCCAGGCGGAACATATGCAGCCGGAACGGTTGTTGACCTCACAGCAACTCCATCAGAAGGATGGAGCTTTGACAATTGGACAGGAGATATACAGTCATCATCCAATCCACTTTCAGTCACCATGAATGCCGCAGTAAATCTGACGGCCAATTTTGTTCAAATCCCAATGTGTACACTTTCTGTCGTAGCAAGCGGGAATGGCTCTGTCAGTCCTCAGACCGGTAGTTTCATTTCTGGTACACAGGTTGTACTAACAGCTGCTCCTGATGACGGATGGGTTTTCAGCCACTGGTCGGGTGATGCTCAGGGGACATCAAATCCCTTAACTGTTACAATGAACGCGAATAAAAACATCACAGCTGTTTTTGAGCAGATTCCTGTTTACAGCTTAACAACTGTAGCTCTGGGTAATGGATCGGTTACTCCTGAAACCGGCAGTTATATCACAGGTACACTCATTACCCTTACAGCAACTCCGGATGCAGGCTGGAGATTTGTCAACTGGTCGGGTGATGCTCAGGGGACAACAAATCCCTTAACTGTTACAATGAACGCGAATAAAAATATCACAGCTGTTTTTGAGCAGATTCCTGTTTACAGCTTAACAGCTGTAGTACAGGGAAATGGATCGGTTACTCCTGAAACCGGCAGTTATATCACAGGTACACTCATTACCCTTACAGCAACTCCGGATGCAGGTTGGAGATTTGTCAACTGGACTGGTGATGCTCAGGGGACAACCAATCCTTTGACTATAACAATGAATTCAAATGTAAATATCACCGCAAATTTTGAACTTATCCCGGTTTACGATCTTTCTGTTGTAACTGCCGGCAGCGGTTCTGTTACTCCTGAAAATGGAAGTTTCTCCTCTGGAACAGAAGTCGAACTTACTGCGACTCCTGCACAAGGATGGGTTTTCAGCCACTGGTCAGGTGATATTACCGGCCTTGTCAATCCGGTGATTGTTGTAATGAATTCTTCTAAAAATATAACTGCACATTTTGTACTGATCACCCACACACTCACAACCGATGCAGTAGGCAATGGAACAATTGAACCTGAAGGGGGAGATTTTCCAGAAGGAACAACAATCACCTTGACAGCAACCCCATCTGCAGGATGGAGGTTCAGTAACTGGAGCGGAGATCTTCAAGGCAGCACAAACCCGATTGAATTGCTCATAAATGCCAATAAGACAGTTGTTGCTCACTTCAGTCAAATCACCCATGCACTTTCGGTTACCACTGAAGGTACTGGAAGTGTATCACCGGCATCTGGTACGTTCGCAGAGGGCACTTCGGTTGAAATCACTGCCACACCAGAACCGGGCTGGAGTTTCGACCACTGGAGCGGTGATCTGACTGGCTCTGTAAATCCAGCGACCGTTGTAATGAATAGTCCGAAAACGATAGTTGCTCATTTTGTACAAAGATTATATACACTTACCGTTACTGCAGGTGAGAACGGCTCGGTTTCACCACTAACAACCACCGTTCCAGAAGGAACCCTCGTAACGGTAACAGCAACACCAAACGAAGGCTACGTTTTCGATCACTGGACAGGAGATATTGCTGGTATACATAATCCAGTTCAGATTTTAATGGATGGAAATAAGAATATTGCAGCGGTATTCTCAGTCTATGTTCCTTTACAGTATACGCTTACTACAACTCTCATTGGAAACGGGACAGTATCGCCCGCATCCGGAACATTCAATGAAGGCGCTGTGGTCGGTATTTCTGCTATACCAGCGGCAGGCTGGATATTCCACCACTGGGAAGGAGATCTGGCGGGATCACAGAATCCAGCTCAAGTCACATTCAACGCGAACATGTCAATCAGAGCTGTCTTTGTGTTTGACAATCAGAACCTGTCAAACAGCCGGAAAATAGCCGTTTCTGCAGAAGCATTTGATTTAGATGGCGAGCCTCTGGGGAACCTGCAACCCGTTACCGTCGATATGACCATTCGCTTGTACGATGCACAATCTCAAGGAAATGTTATGTACACAGAACAGTTTGCAGCATCTAACAATCAGGGAATCCGTATCGACAAAGGACATTTCACTGCACGAATGGGTGAAGGCCTGACATCAGATAACCTTGTAGATGTTCTATCACAGAATAATAATCTCTGGGTGGAAATAGCTATTGGTACTGATGTTCTATCCCGCATACCTTTGACATCCGCACCATACGCCTTGCAATACAACAGGTAAATTTTCAAAGCTCTCTTCATCAGTGAAGAGAGCTTCCAGCTTTACACGAATCAAACACTCCAACTGACCAACATTGATCAGCTATCTTCTGTTCGTTAGAATGCTTTGTTCATCGGAATAGTTGGGAGGGTATAAAACCCTCTTCGAATCAGTTTTTTAACGTACAACAGTAAACGGCACAACCATATTGCTGCTTTCTGTATGGATATCACAGAGGTATTTACCAGGTGATGTCAAAACCAAATTAATCGAATGTGAACCGGCTGAATATCTGCTTTGTGGAGTTATTTTTTCGGCTATTCTGCCTTTGAGATCGATAATTGAAACTGATACTGTTGATGGTTTGTCCAATGTAAGATTCAGTGTATGTGCACCACGGATTACGGATAAAACCGCACTGATACCGTTTATCTTATGCACGAAATTCTTTGATTTAATATTTAACTCAGAATAAGGTGTATAGAAAAAAAGTACCCGTTTCGTGTTAACCCATTCCTTATCATTCAGATTCATAGTGATAATTTGAGTAGTATTTGTATTATCATAGGTATATTCATCTTTGCTTGAAAGTACAGTGTATTCTCCTGTTGTATTCTGTTTAAATGTATAGAGGGTCTGTATTGTCTCATTTTGGAATATGGCAGAGTCTTTACCACTTTTAACAAATTTTAATGAATCGGTATTGTATTTATATTTGGTTAAAACACATATATTACCATTGTAACTGTATACTCCTTTGGAAACATCTGTCCAGGAAGTGTCATATATAAATTTTGGTATCATGGCTAAAATAAGAGCTTTTGCCTCAGCTGAACAATTCTCTACCTTTACTTTTACAGAATCGCATATCACTTTTGAATTTTCATATCCAATGCCCATGTCCATCACCAGTTTTACATTCTCCATCGGCGCATATGCAGAATTATAAGCAGTATAGCCGACAAAGGGTTGTGAACTTGCTTCAATTCTCGTTATATTTTCTCCGGAATAGCTATATGCTGATGCAGTGGTTATGATTTTTGAAAATTTATTACTGTCTGCTATCCAGGAATAGGAATTTACGGTTTTAACTCTGCCATTCTCATAAGTAACCACGCTTTTTGAAGCGTTATTGATTACCCCATTTTTATCGGCCTGTTTACTAATCATTTCGACTGGTTTTCCTTCAGTATTAAAGGTTACACAACTGATTAACGATGTATCACCCCAGCTCAACGCTTCAGGATCCCAATTCTGTGTCATATTCCAGCTATAAACTGTTTTCATTAGGTCCAATTGTTGATTAAAACCATATTGGCCGTGTGAATGAAAACTGCCACCCATGAATAGTAGTAACCCAAAAACAATAGGAAAATTTATCTTTAAAACAGATGATAAAACCATAACAACTCCTTGAATTGACTGAAAAATGACAATTTTATGCGCTTTTTTTAAATAAGTAAACCTAACAGTTACTAGTTATAACATGGGAAACAAAGAATATCAACATTTCTTTTTGTTCACAATTCGTTGATGCAGAGCGATGGCTTCGAATTATAGAAAAAAAACGGCCATACTGTGCCTGTCAATTGTATTAAGCCGATCTTTATGATTAAATTGAACTGAAACTGTATATCTATAATTTCGGTTAATGGGTTTCTGTTAGATTTGAACAAGGCCGGGCCAGTGAGATACCCGGCGCAAAGCCGCCGATTTTTGCATCGTTTTGACATTTGAGCAGAAATTGCTTATATTTCGCATGCACTTTGTTCAGGATAAAGATGACTTCGACGCATCGAAGTACCCGAAGGGGTAAAGCAGAGGAAAATGGTGAAAGATGTTTGTCTGTAAAGAAAAAGATTCTAAACACACACCCTACATGCTGAAATTATAAAAAACTAACTTTCAGGATTTACATAATGAAACTACTCTTTCAAATATTGATTTTGCTATTTCTAATATCGTATAACACAAAAGCTGAAAGCACGGTGACTGTCGACCATAAAAACGAAACAAGTTCAACGTATACAAACTTTCACAAGTCATATAGTGGAAAAATGGGTAAAAATCTTGAAGTCGTTTTTGATATAACAAACATAAACGGACAGGTAAGTGGATATTATTACTATCTAAAAAAAGGGATAGATATTGAATTGATCGGAGAAATTAAAGAAGACAGTTTAATTTTGTATGAACTGAATTGGGATAAAAATAAAACTGCATTGATAAAAGGCAAACTCAATCAAAAAAATATCTCAGGAAGATGGATTAATTTACTTGGCAAAAAGGAGTATATAGTCAATCTGATTGAAACAGATAAGGCAATACCTAAAATACCTCTCAATATATGTGGAACTTACAAGAACTCAGATGGCACAGCATGTGATTTAAATCTGATAATTTCGAAAGAGAGGAATGAATTTCTTTATGAAATAAAAATATATTCCAGAAATATAAAAGGGAAAATTAGTTTTTCAAGAGATCTTAATGAGCCCACAATTGATATCCTTTTTGAAGGCATTGAATGGTCGGGATATGAAGGTGAGTTAGATGAAAATGGAGAGCCAAGAGAAAGAAATTTAAAATTACCTGTTGGAATATGGGCTGAATTAGATGGTAACAAAATATCATTTCAAAACTATGGCAATGCAATGAATTCCTATATAAAACTTGATGGTTGCGGAGATAAATTTATAACTTTAGAGAAATAACTGTCTTAACACGCAATGCATCGGTTGATTTCTGGATAAGTCGAAAAAAATTGTTGTCGGAAAACTGTTTTGTCAGCTGCCTACCACATGTCCAGCATTCCTGTTCGCAACCAGTTAAACCACTTGAGAATTTCCCGTTTGAAAATAAGTTAGTGACTGTTGTGCTGCCATTTATTGCCACATTGAACTGATGTTATTCCCACTCCATGCAATACCACTTAATGTAAACTTTGTAATTGATGGTGCGTAGTATGGTTTTGCTGTAAAGATATTTATGCTCTTTTTGCCTGCTGTAAAAGCAGACAGGAGATTCTTTCCAAAGCAGGATTTGACATGTCCGTTGTGGAGCGGGCAAAAGAGAAAGCTCTTGAGCTTACAAAGCTGGTTGCTCTCACTACTAATGAGAGTGTTGTAGTTTTGCACGTGTGCCATGGTCACCTTTGACCATGTTTCTCTAAAGCTGCGGCAGATGGCAATGTTTTCGTTAAGTGGATATCCGGAGCGGGCAGCCCGGTACCGAAGTGAGTACAACCGGGAAAAGAATAGCAGAAGAGTACGGAGAAAAAAACGGAGAGTGTAAAACATTTTTTTTGTACATTTTATTGGATCGCTCCAGCTTGTATACGGATCGCATCGATAAGTATACGGATCGGCCCTGTTTGTATACGGATCGGCTGTATAAATATATGGATCGCATCAGTTAGTATATGGATCGGCCGGGCAAGTATACGGATCGGTCGGGTTAGTATACGGTTTTATAGGGGATTTTTTGATTACAATTCATATGAATATGGACGATCCCAACAGTTTCGTTATCGAAAAAACGCACGAAATGAAGTTTATATCGCTATTTTAAAAGAACAATTTAACACGAGTAAACCAAATAGATCATTCCATTTCTTTAAAACTGTAACCCGGTGGACCTGAACTGAAGTCCCGGCCACACAGATTTGACGATGTAAATGATTACATTTGTTTAAAACACCTGTTCTCTTTTCATTAGGCACACCTGTTCGGCACACCCGTGCGCAGGCTCCGTTATTCAAATATTTAGGTTTTAAAGTCAGCCAAATAGAATAATAGGATGCTGTTGCGGTTAAGAACTGGTGCCGATGTAAAGAGCTTCTTAACGGATGTACGGGCGTGCCCAGGAAATTAAAATTCCTATTATTCAGATTATAATTTCACGCGGAAATAGTTTTCCATTATAGTTTGAACTTTAAGCGATTGCAGATAATTAAAGGCGATAAATGCGATCTGCTTGATTGTTCCCAATGGCTCATAGGAGCAGTTTTTGCAAAACTCAATTGTTTTTCTGCTTTCAAGATGTTTTTCACGAAATACCTGAAATGCTTCACTGTTCCAGATCTCCGTAAGTGTCTGCTTGTTGGCATTGCCCAGCAGTACCTTATCATTGTAATCGCAGCAGCATGAAACAACATTACCATTCCAATGTATGGTAATCTGACGCCAGGGCCAATCACACAATCTGCCGCTGACCTGGTGTACATCATCCGGGAAATAATAGTTTTCGATGTTGTCTTCGCCATTCCAGTTAGAATATGGTTTGATCCAGACATCAGCACCATTTTTTTTCCAGTACGTCCGAAATTCTTTTGCCTCTGACATATTCAGTTTATTGTAAATAAGCTGGCATATGCAGGTCATCGGCACTTTTTTCGATTTGATATTTTCCAGAAAAGTCTTAACATTGACAATTGTCTGGTTGTAATCACCGCCGGTACGCACTCGATTGTATGTTTCCGCATTGGTGGCATCGATACTAAAAAGCAGAAAATCGATACCGCTTTTCAATAGCTTGCTTTGACGTTCGGGAGTGAGAAACGTTGCATTTGTGGAAAGCTGGATTTTGAATCCTGCTTCTTTGAATTTGCGACCGATTGTGTCGATTTCCGGGTGAAGGATGCTTTCACCCCAACTATGCAGCGTGACAAATTCGGCTTTTCCTCTGGTTTCGGATATAATCTTGTCAACTAGTTCCAGAGAGATGAAGCCTTGCTCACGAGTCATTTTGGTGCGCGGGCAAATCGGACATTTTAGATTACAAATATTTGTAAGCTCAACATGTATGATGGGGGGGAAACTGGGAATCTCTACCGCACCTTTACGGTAATACTTGATTGCATTAAATCGATTTAAAGTGTTGACGATGCATACTGGGAAAATTTGATTAATTGTGTCATCAGTAGCTTTTACCATGAAGTATACCCCTTTTTTGAGGTGAAAAAAAGGCCACTTTATTTGGTCTACAGATTATGTATTCCAAACCCTTTGCTGAATCACCTGTAAATAAATATAGACTGGTAAAGAGATGGCTGCAACAGGTAAAAACATAAAAAAGTACTCATCGTGAGTACGCAAATGGCTTTAAAAACAATAAAAATGGCAAGACGTTATAAAAGTAGTATAAAATTGAGTACAACACTGAATGTTCCGTTTACAACACTATTCGTGTGCGTTGATAATGGTAATTTAGACAAATTAGACTCAGAAAATCGATTAGGAAAATCAGGTGTTTTCACTAAAAAATGTGAGTGTTGGGGGAGTAACTTTGGCTTGTGGCGGCACCATGCAGGGATCTTGTTGAGCATATCACATGTAAATGGTATATTCTCCACAGTAATATTGCTGACATATGGTACAAATGATTAAAATGATAGACAGAGCCATGGATTTTTACATGGTATTGGACTTTCAGTTACTCATTTTTGGTGACTGATATATTAATTGGATCTGAATAGACGGACTCCTCACGAAAATCATTGCATTTTGCTTGAGCTCTCAAACTGAACGTTCCAATGCGAGTCCATGTATGGGATGCATAAGGATAGGTAGACCACTGAGAGGAGTCTCCATCACCCCATGAGAACCTGTACTGTGGTAGTTGAGAGAGGCACTGACATGTGTCGATTGTGTATCGGTAAGTCGAATCGAGTGTGCAAATTACCGTACCAATAGGGGAAACGGGTGTTGGAGTGAGACTGGTAATCCGGTTTTCAATTGTCCACTCGACAGAAGAACTGAGCCCATGGGTATCTGTAACACGGATGGAAATCAGGTATGATTTAGTAGTGGTGTCCACAGTTGCATTCCATTTTATTTTTCCAGATATCGAATCTATTGCCAATGATGCTGGGCCCAAAATGACTGAAAATCTTATCTGGTCACCATCGGGATCGATTGCTTTAACAGTTTCAACATATACAGAATCCGGATCAAATAGCTGGTTGTATGGCTTTTCTGAGGTAATCACTGGTGGACGGTTTTTATAACTGACCGTTACGGTTTCTTCTGGTTGAACAGTCACGTTCTCTACGAAGATCTCTGTTTTTTTATTGATGGTTGACTGCATTATGTCAATGCTCCCACATGGAACATTTGGCAAATTTACATATCTGGTAGTATCATGAACATAAGATAAACAGGTCGTCCCTTTGACGAAAATTCCAACTGGTTTTTTCGACAAAGAATCCGATACAATTGATACTATAACAGTTGAAGTTTTCTTTAGTGTATCAGTTCCCATCACAACCGAATTATTGCTAATCTCGAACGGTCCTTTGAGTAAACTGTATTGCATGCTGGAGTCAACCGCACCTAAATAATAAATTCCTTGAGGAATCGAATCAAAAATGTAGTCTCCATTTTTATCTGCGGTGGTTTTATAAATCATCAAGGTACTATCGGAAGTAAAAGGATTAAAATGCTCCGGAATAAGTTGAACAAATGCAGTATGTTTACAAGATGGAGTAGTAATTGATCCGCTTATAGTAAAAGCATTTCCGGTTTCGCTTGATCCGGGAGAACAATTAAAAAATAAAAATGTAACAACTCCAAATATTAAAAGGAGATGTATCATTTTACGATTCTTCATTATTCTGAATTCCTTCTGATTTATTCGTACTCAATGGAAAAAGTTGTACATTTATATCGTAAACACGCTCCGCCTGACAATCATCATCAACAAGACGGATAATTCTGTTTATAAATTCTCGTATTTCTTCTTTAATCAGAGCATAGTTTTTAGGGGAAACACCAATTACCAATGATCGAATATCTCGTTCTGATTTGGGAAATTTATTTATGGCTTCAACACCGTATTTAGCCATTGTTTCATTAAAGCTGCGTACGCCAATCGAAGCTACTTCAGAACCCGATGTGATTGCCGGATTAATCTGAGAATAAGTCCCATCCTGATTCTTTTTGAGAAATCCTTTATCCAAAAGAAATTTAATGCCGTTACGGGCTTCTGATTTTTTGATAGGAGGATCAATTGCTTTTGCTAATGTCCCGTAATCATCATTCCAATCAAGAATGCAGGCTAATTCACGAAGTACTGTGTAATACCATTGAGAATAGTATTCATACTGATCCAGGGGAACCAACTGTTGTGTAACTTTTCGACGTAAACTCCGCATCTGTTCAAGAAACTGAGTTTTCTCCTGAGAATTTGTACTTTGATTAAAATGGACAAGCGCAATAAAATACTGGGCATCCGTTGGGGTGAGGCCTAAACCTTTAATAAATGCTTGAATGGTATTTGATGTGAGACTACGTTTTCCTTGAACAATTTCTTTAAAGAGTGTAGGCGATTTTATACCGGCTTTTATACAAAAATAGCGATAAGAGAAGATAGAAAGTTTCTGTTTTCTGTCTTCATAAAAATCCTTGAGATATTCACGATAGTCAGTGTATGTCTCGATTCTGTTCATAATAATAATATAGACTCAAAATAGCTTGATATCAATGAGTAGATAGAAAAAACATATCTTTTGAGTACGATTTTATGTTAATTATTTAAATTATTGGTAATTAGAATAAAGAAAATGAAAAAAATGAGTACATTATTAATTGGATTTTCAGGAAAGCTGATAATCATTGATCTTTTTAACTGTTGATACTGAATGCTTTGAGTACAAAGAAACAGGCAGAAAAAGAAGAGCGTCATTGCATGTGCACATTTAAGAAAATTATAAAATGTAAAACAACATGACTCCATGGCGAAAATGTTTGACTTTTCTCATAACAATTATGTTACAAACGCATATTATTCTTTTTAACATTTCAACATTCATTGAAATTTGAACTACGAAGCAGCTTGCCCTCAATTTACAAACGAAGTACTTGCTTTTATACCGAATCAGAACCGAACTTTTCTGTCAGGGGGAAAAGTTGTATGTTGCACTGGAATACGCGGTTGTGGGATTTGTCTTTTTCAGAGAGAACAAGAAGTTTTTTTCTTAATTTATCGATTTCATCTTTTACTTCTGCAAAGCTGCTTTCTGAGAGTGGAATGCACACTTCGGAAATATCACGCTGATCTTTTTGAAAACGGTCAATTGCTTCAGTTCCAAGCTTTACTTTTTCTTTCATGAACGTTTTCCAGAGAGTGCTCTTTACAGACGGGTCCTTCTTAATAATAGTATTGCGCGGCACAAGATATCCGTGAATATCTGAGCGCACAAGATTGGTTTTTTTAAGTATGTCAATAGCCTCGCGTGCTTGATCAGTTGTCAGGGGAGGTACGATCATGGATGCTATTTTTTCACAATTATCACGCAATTTATTCACAAGCAGTAGTTCACGTATAGCTGATATATACCACTTTGACAAGTATTCGAAATCTTTGGCCTGAACAAGAACAGGTTCAATACCACGAATTGAATTGAGCTTTTCAAGGTAATGATTCTTTTCAGCAGGATTCCCCGCCTGATTGAATGAAACAAGCAGCTCAAAGTATTCGGATTCCCGGTTGCTCATTTCCAGAAGCTGAATGATTTTCACTATGTATATACTTGTCAGATTGATTCTTTCACGCAGTAAATTTGGAAACCATCCCGGCGATGATGCGCCTGTATATTGAGCTATATATCTGTATGAAAAAAAAGGCTTTTTTACCTTGTAAAATTTGTATGAATCCTCAAGAAACTTTCTATAATCAGAGTAATCAAAAACTGATGGCTTTTGTTCATTTTTTATCATTTCAATAATATAAATCCAATGAATAAAGCCGGGTGATATTTATTGAAGCTGTTCATTCAAAAAGTTTCAGTCATGATCTGTATGAATCTTTGTGGCACATCACGCCTTTTTTTTAAAAAGCTTGTACTATAAAAAAACTATTTTACTGAATTCCTATTTATTTTGGGATGATAGTGGAAGAGTAATACGATTAGCAAAAAAAACGTGATTACTTTGTGCTATGTGCAAGAACATCTTTAAATTTATATGCTGGCATAGCGGAATTATAGCTAATCAACTGTCATAACGATTTATCAAAAGATCAGGTACTGCTGCTGGAAAATTTTGAAAGGTATATTTTTAATGCGTAGAAACACTGGCGAATTCATTTCTCTTCGGAAAAATTCTGTAATTTCTACCTGCATATATTATAAGCGGGCTATTGCTTCATACATTCTGCTTCTTCTATTAATATTTGCAGAATGTGGTTCACCAAACATGGGAAGTGAAACAATTAATGAACGAACAGCTGTTGTATATATGCCTGACGGTACTACAAGGGCAGTAAACGCGGACGTCTCGATAAGTCTGTCGGCAAAGGATTCCATTTTATTTACAGGTACTACTGACGGAAATGGTATATATGAGATACCTTTACTTTCGGATAACATGTATTCGATCAGCATTGAAAAGAAAATTTCTGACAGCATTACACTTGTTTCTTTCCAGGATTCAGCCTACATTTCCAGTGATATTCAGACTGTCAAAAATGATACTCTCAGATACCCCTGTGAATTCAGTGGCTATATAAAATTGCAGCCATTTGATCAATACAGGAAAAATTATGTTAAGATTTTTGTGCAGGTTCTTGGAACATCAAAATTTACCAATGTAGACAGTACTGGTAAATTCATAATCAGAAATCTTGCAAAGGGAACTGTTTACAACCTGAAGATTCAGTCGGGAATCCAGGGTTATTCGGATTATTATCCTGAAATAGGCCCGTCATTTCAAAGTTCATTCTCTGATACATTTGATTTGCCTTACAGTGGAATACCCCCTGTAACAATAACAGACCTAAGCTATCAACCTTTGACAGGGACGACAAAAATAGTATGGAATTCGTCGAAAGTTGAAAACCTTCTCGGTTACAGGGTATACAGATACAATTTTTCCAAAGTTGATTCGTCTGTGGTTCCTGTTGCATTCACAAAAGATACAATGATTTCAGACACTGTATACTCGGCAGTGACTGATAATTTTCACCTTCTTAACACCGATATGTCGAGCTTACAGATTGCTTACCGGATAAGCGCAGTAACACAGAGATATGAGGAAAGCATATTTTATTTGAATCCTGATGACATTTTAAATATAAAATCTCCACTTATAAATCGAATGGAAACGGAATGGACACTGTATGATTCGATTACAAAGCAAAAACTATCGTCCGCGACAGTAAACAGGACAGTTGCAATCAATGTTACCGGATCAAATCCGCTTCTGCCTGTGGATTCTGTAGAATATGTCAATGCATCAAACGACAGCATTATTGCACGTGAAAAGTTAAAAGCACCAGTTTTTAATTATAACAGTGTTCTATATATGAAATGGAATTCACCCGGTGTGAAAAAAATAATAATAAAATATGCCGACAGTGCAGGTTTGAGCTGTTCATATAATTTTGATACGATTGTTGTTAATATAACAGATTACAATCTCAGTATGGAAAGTCTATTGACGATACCAGAGGAACCAATCGTTTCAAAGCCGTTCTCTGCAAGACTGGTTGTAAGAAATATAGGAACAACTGCACTTATGAATTCATCAATACCGGTAACATTAAAAATTGATTCAACATTACAGGTGAGAAAAAGCAGTTATGTTCGGGAATTTAAGCCAGGGGATACAATGTCGATCAGTATTGGTTCTTCTGAAATCAAGACACTGTTGCCTGGAATGCACATACTCACTGCAATTGTTGATGATTCGAATACAATAAGTGAATCGGATGAATTAGACAATATAAAGACCAGTACCATTGAATATAAAGATGTAGATTTTTCCATAGGAAAAATATTTTTTGATTCATCTGTAATCATGGAAGGGAACAGAGTTGTTTGCGGAGCATATATCAAAAACAACGGAAGTACAGATTATAAAACAAATTTTAACACAAGAGTTGATTTCTGCATAGATGGAAATTTCTTCTACTGGGGCTACCTTCTTACCGATATTAAAGCCCGCGATTCGGTTAAAATTTACGGATTGAATAATTCACAACAAAATGCATGCTGGTATGCAACAAAAGGAAAACACAGCATCACGGTCACTGTTGATTCAACTTCGGCGGTAAATGAATCTGATGAAACAAATAATAGAAAATCTGATACTCTAAGTGTGTCTGATTTCAATATAAAAATCGCTGATTTCAGAGCTAATCTTGATACTGTCAATCAGTTTGATATTGAATTGAAAGCATCCATTGTAATTCAGGGTGAGTGGATGACCCCTTTACATGATTCAATTCCTCTGCACATAATTTTCACATATAATAACAAGGCAATTCATTCTTTTGATACGATTCTTAAAAATTATCATACCAATGATACAATTGCTATTATTACAAAATTTCCAGGGTCCGGATTGACCGATTCGTCTTCAGGAAATTACAAAATATACATGAGGATAGATCCCGATCACAAAATATATGAAACCTGCTATACTGATAATTCTGAACCATGTAGCATAAATAAATCCTGCATTACATTCAATGGATATATGGAAAATGGCAGTAACGAAAGTATTTCCGGATGGAAGACAAAAGAGGATAGTACAGGTGCGATTTTCAAATGGGAACCCTCCGGTACAGGTGTGAATGGCTCAAGATGCATTAGTATTGAGTGTAATACTTTCAATCACGCATCCTGGTATTTTGAGTCAAAAATGAAAATGGGTAAGAGTTACAGATTAACAGGATGGGTAAAAGGCGAAAATATAAAGGTAAGAGAGGCCAGCAGATCAATTCCGGTTACCTTAGGGTGCAGGAGTTCTATACCTGTAAGAATTGGACAATCTGGAACATTTGACTGGACATACATTGATGAGATAATAATTAATGAAACTAAAAGTGATAGTTGTTTTTTTGATTGTAATATCGGGCTCATTAGTTCCCAATACTACGCTTCAGGTAAAGTATATTTTGATAATTTGAAGTTACAGCTTGTTGAGGATGATAATTAAAATATAAACTAAATGCAATCACCTGGAAGTTACTTGATTAAGACAAATGGATTGAAAAAGTACACTGAGCCTTTATCCTGGTTTTAAAGCTGCTGGGGATAGTAAATAAGAGCTGGTGCTTAACGTTTGTTAATTAATTTCTTTTTTGAAACGACCAAAGAATATGAAAAATGGAAAAGGATCACTTGAATTTTCATGACAAGTATAATCAAAATACAAGTCAAAAAAAACGTGATCCTTTAAGGTAAGAATATTGTATCGCTTTTTCGGTTTAATTAAGTAAATACATTCTTAACAAGGCAAAATCGATTGAATTTACACTACCATTACTATCCATATCAGCTGCATCTTTATTGATAGTTACGTTCATACCCAAAAGATACTGTCTTAAGTATGCAAAATCGAGAGAATTTACAGCTCCATTATTATCAACATCACCTTTTAAAACATTGATTGACTTTCTACATTCATAGGTTCCATTGAAAACGAGATTTATCCTTTTTGATACTTTCAGGCCACTGCTCTTTACTGTAAACGAAAACTGATGCTGAACTTCCCGGGTGCCAGCTACAGTGATTCTATCCTTTGGAGGATAAACTGAATAGCTGAAACCTATATTATCTCCTTTCAGATTACTTGTATTCCATTTACGCAATTCAGCATTACTTGTTAAACTGAATTCTCTGATCATATAATCTTTTTTATTCGATTTATTGTAAATATCTTCCATTGTTTCATAAAGTGTGATATTGTCCCCTGTTATGTTTTTAGCTGTTATTGTAAAGGATTCAGTGAATACATTTTTTATACTTGAAACAACTCCCCAGGCAGTACTTATTCCGGGAATAGTTGACAATACAGCATTAGCTATGGGGTATAGACTTGCTTTATAAGATGAATTTTCGTATGAGTGTTCCATTATTATTTTGGTGAACATATCAGTATTTGGAGTCAGAATGCTGGCTTTAATATCAAAGTCTGTTATTCGTAAAACGTTCGAAACATCTCCGGAGTTCCATATCTCTTTACCATCATAATAGTATACTCCTTGAAAAAGAATAGCAAAGCTGAGATTGCCCTGACTTGCGGTCCCTCCATTGAGAATGTTACCATGTGGAGTACTGATTACCTGCCATTTAATAATAAAGGTCCGGTAAATACCACTTCCATAATCTTCAGTTTTCGTATAATAACCTACTTTATTATTATTAAGATAGACAACATTTTCTCCAAGATTCATAAAGGCATAACGATCAACACCGGGAATTTCATCCCCACTTCGATAATTACCTCTATACCAGGATACAGGCTGTTCAGCAGTTGTAATCTCCGTCTGATTTCCAACAATTGATGGAGTTTCTACATTACAACCGATCATACATACTGTTATAGATAGTAAAACGATGCAAGCCAAACGATTCATAAAAGTCTCCTTGGTAAAATTTAAATGAAGTAACGACTATATTTAAAGAGCGTGTCTTTAATGTGCGCTTAACATATGCATTAAAGACATTTATAACAACACTGTATAAAAATCAGAACCAGACTTCTAAAATATGACCGAAAAATATTATTCAATTGTCATTCAGATTTAATATAATAAGACTAAAATTTTATTCAAATATCCGTCCCTTAAAAAGTGTTTTAAAAATTGAAACACTTTATGGTTGTTGATCATTGTAAATGCTGCAAGCTAATCCTTATATTTTCTACTAACAAAAGACAAAAAGGCCGGGTTCAGATTGCCGATCTGTTAAATACTAAACGGTTATTATTACAATGATGTCTTAGCGCTGGGCATCCATTAATAAATACATTTTTTTTCCAAACATTTTTTAAAAGGAGGTAGTATGTCTGTAAAGTACATTTCCACGGCATTAGCGACTCTTTTTTGTATTATGTCAGCTCATGCAGAGTATTCTGTTGATCTGCCGTATCAAGAGGTAAAGGTTACTAATGAAAATGGGAAAGCGGTTTTCAGTGGCGCTCCATCTTATGGAACACCAGGTCAACCGAATTTGCCACTCTATGTGGTAACGTTTCAGATTCCATCAGGAACAAACTATGATAATGTAAAAATATCGGTTGTGAATCCTGTTGAAAAAACTCTTGAGGGTACCTATTACGTCGCACCTGCTCAACCGCCTAAAGAGTCAATTGATACAGTGAATAATGAATATCCGGAAGATGTCAGTGTGTATGGTAAAAATGCGTTTTTTCCTGAATCATGGACCGGAAAAATATCCTACAGTAAAAAACGGGAGCATCAATTTGTAAGGGTGATTGTCAATGCATGCAAGTATAATCCGGTTACGGGTAAAATAAAGATGCTTTCAGGTGGAAAGCTGGTTTTGACAATTAGTAATCAGACAGGGTCAACTAATTATACTCAATCCACGGTAAGGATGGCAGCTGCGGCATCTGCAATCAAACCTGCGTATGTTATCATTACTACAAATGAAATTGTAAGAGCATCCGCTCAATTACAAAAGTTTATCGATCAAAAAACATCGAATAATTATAATGTGGTTGTTGCAACCGAGAATACATGGGGTGGTGGAAAAGGTAATATCGCTTCTGATAGAATCAGAAATTGGTTGAAACAAAAATATCAAAGTAATGTTTTGAATATTGAATATGTTCTCTTAATTGGTAATCCCCATCCTGATAGTGGAGATGTTCCAATGAAACTATGTCATCCTATGTATGATACTTTACATCTTTCACAAAATACAGCTACTCCAACCGATTATTATTATGCTGATTTAAGTGGAAACTGGGATCTCAATGGTGATGGTTTATTTGGAACATTCCAAAAAGACTTTGGAAATGGAGGAGCCGACCAGGATGCAGAGGTTATTGTTGGGAGAATACCCTATTATGGAAGCAGTACTGACCTTGACAAGATCTTAGCTAAATCGATACGATATGAAAATGAGGTATCTCGTGAATGGCGGAAAAGGATTCTGCTTCCTATGGAACCATCAAGTGCATCTCAAAGTGGATTCCATTTAGGCGAGCGTGTCAAGACTGATTTCTGTGATCCAAATCAGTGGAGTTATTACCGACTTTATGATGAGTATAATGGTTATGCCAGACAGATACTACCCGAAGTAGCTGTGATGAATCCCTTACCGGAAAGATTATCATGTACAGAAAAAGATGTACTAAACACATGGCAAAATGATTATTATGGTGCAGTACTATGGTGGACACATGGATCAGAAACTGGTGCCGCCGATGTGTTTAGAAAAAATAATGCAAGCTATCTTGACGACACCCATCCGTCAATGACTTTCCAGGTAAGTTGTTATAATTCGCATCCAGAAACAAGTGATAATCTTTCATACTCGATTCTGCTTAATGGAGGCATAACCGCTATAGGGGCAACCCGTATATCATGGTATAGTGGTGAAACGTATTATGCTAAATCAGCTTATAACTGCGGAATAGGTTATGAGTACATGCGGAATTTAATTGTAAACGGATTACCATCTGGTGATGCACTTGCCGAAGCAATAACATCGGTCATACCAAATAATGGTTCACATTGGGCTAATATGATAATGTTCACACTCTATGGGTGTCCTGATATGAAATTAAATATTCCTTCAGGAGTACCCCTGCCTCCATCATCTCTGAAAGCAACTCCAATTTCAAATGATAAAATTAATCTGGAGTGGAATGAACCCGCGAACTCAAATGCGACAATATATAACATTGAGCTGAAAGTAAATAACGGTAAATTCAGCCGTATCGCTACAGTCGCAGCAGGTGTTAAAAACTATGTAATAAGCGGCTTATCAGCTAGTACAAAATTTTTATTCCGATTACGGGGAAATAATAGTACAACTTATTCGACCTATTCAAACATCGATTCAACGACAACATTTGGGAATTTCGCAAAGGGTAAATATATTTCGGCAAGTAGTAATAAAAATCCTCCAAGATTGGCAGTTGATGATAATACATCGACTATCTGGACTGCGTCCAGTAGTTATTTCCCTCAAACGTTAACAGTCGATTTAGGTGGGGCAACCATAATTACAAATTGCGAGATCATGTTTAAAGGTTCCGGCAAGATCGGTGATTGCAACGATTATACCATTCGTACATCATTGGATAAAATAACCTGGAAAAGTAAGGTTAATAATTCTATAAACAATGACATCTCTTTGATACAAAAACATACGTTTAATGATACCGCACGTTATGTACAGATATTCTTTGTTGACGCACCGGGAAACGATTCGGCAAGCATTCGTGAATTTCGTGTATTTGGTAATTTGTGCCCGACTGCTCCAGTGTGGAATTCTATAGACTATTCTTCTGATAACCAGTTGACACTTTCCTGGAAAGAATCTGCTGGTGCCAAGTACTACACTGTCAAAAGAGCCGTAACCATTGATGGGCCATATATCCCTATTGGTGAAAAAATAACCGCATTGAAATACACAACGCTCAACCTGCTTGCTGGTTCAGAATCATTTTTTGTGATAACAGCATCAAATGATTATGGAGAAAGCATGAATTCTATTGAACGTCGTGAAGTACCTGAATATACTGTTCCATATGCGCCTACTAATCTTACTATCTCAACTAATGGAAACGATGCTTTAAGTTGGAATGATAATTCCAGAACAGAAAGCGGTTTTGAAATCCAGCGCGCATTATATGGGCAGGACAATTGGGTTACAATGAACTATACGGGTAATAACGGCAGTTTCACTGATACTGAAAGACTTCCTTATAAAGCATATAAATACCGTATCAATGCTTATGGTGTTGGTGGCTTTTCTGGAAATAGTAACACTGTAGTCTCTCCACTTTATTCTCCCCAAAATGCATTAGCGGAATATTATAAAAATAGTAATGAAATATTTATCACCTGGGATATAATGGGAAAAAATCATGAGAAATTTATTCTGGAACGTTCTGTAGGTAACCAGAATAATTTTCAGAAGATTGCAGATGTGCCACCAGAAGATCCATATTATCAAGATCGGAACTTCACGACAAATACTACATATTATTACCGGGTCTGCGCTTTTAATGCCGTAGGTAAATCGCAGTATTCGCCGGTTACCTATGTAACAACGTCAAGGTAGACCGCGTGCGCGTGGGTCCCCTGTATAAAAAAATAAAGATAACAATGTGTGCCACGGTCCCCCGGACCGTGCTTTTACACAAACTCAACAAACAGTAAATCAACACTATTAAAGTAAATAATTGTGTGGAGCCGTATTACAATTGGATAAAAAACATGGTCGTGGGCGACCATGCATGTTTACCGACCTCTGTGGAATTTAAAAGTACACTGCTTTTATCTGTGGCGGGCGATTCCCGGATCATTTGACCGACTTTTTATATGCATCTGTATATTTAAATACTCCACTGACAGAACACGCGGGTGCCCTGTATAAAAAAAGTAAATAAAGATAACAATGTGTGCCACGGTCCCCCGGACCGTGCTTTTACACAAACTCAACAAACAGTAAATCAACACTATTAAAGTAAATAATTGTGTGGAGCTGTATTACAATTGAATAAAAAACATGGTCGTGGGCGACCATGCATGTTTACTGACATCTGTAGAATTTAAAAGTGCACTGCTTTTATCTGTAGCGGGCAATGCCCGGATTATTTGACCGACTTTTTATACGCATCTGTATATTTAAACACTCCACTGACAGAACGCATTGCAAATCCTCTTGGACGGCTCCACTGATCCGAAAATTCATCATAGACAACAAGCCATAGTTTAAAATGTTGCATACTTGTAAATACAGGCGGACTTAACTCTTTAAGAGTTGAACCGGAATTCCCATCGATTACTGTAAGCAGGGAATCTTTGACTTCGTCAAGATCGTCTTCGTTTTGAAAAAACCAGTTGTAAGTGTATTGCTCAGGAAATGTATACACCGTATCATTTGTGTGGACTTGCACGAAATCACAGGTTGTATCATGTACGGTATCGCCATAAGAAGTGACATATATGTCTTTTGTTCACCAGAACCGCCGCACAATGAAGCAATGTGCGGCGTGGTGAATATTGTAAATTGCGTTTTCACCATACCTTACACCATGTCTGCACAATTGCAGGTTAGAGCGAGGGGAAGGCTTTCCCCCTTGTAATATCTTTATTCCCTTTGTCGTATATAAAACTTTGAAATTAATACTCAATATGATCATGCTTCGACAAGAACAGGAGTTCCAGTCATATCTGATAGTAATAATGAACAGTATGAGCGGTGCATAATACAATTTTACTCTCTGGTTAAAGGCTATGCCTAATGCTGGGTGGGCGGTTAAACGGATGTAAGAGCAAAAAAACAACAATGATCTATATTATTCCACTTAAAATCAGTATCATTCCAGCCATAAATGATTGTCATTCCATTCAAAATCAGTATAATTCCAAGTAAAATAGTGATCATTCCAGCAAAAGTGAATTGTAATTCCAATTAAAACCAGTACAATTCCAAAGAGTCATAGTGATTTTATTTGGAGTCATGGCAATAGTAACTGGAATCACTCTTACAGACCTGAAAAATTTCTAACCGGAGAACCTGTCCATTTTTCCCGCTACTTAATTATTTTTACTTCGTTTAAAATGACGATTCTTATACATCTATGACATGACAACTATGCTGCATATCATCTACGAATCTCTATTTGCGCTTTCTTTTCTTTCATGTTGTGTAACCGCAAAGAAAATCCGCCCCCATGCCAATCGCAACGACGGCGGAATGGAGCTTTTGATTTTCATTTTTTCTACCGCAGAATGGATTTTCTGTGAATTAACGGAGGATCTACTAACGCCGGTAGACCTGAAAATTACCGTATCTGCCCTTGCATATATCGGGTTTTCAATAGCCCCGGTATCTTTTCTTCTGTTTTCTCTCAAATATGCCGGAATTCTGAAAAAATATTCACGACGATTACTGATTATCCTGTTCTTTATACCGGGTTTTATTTGCTTTAGCGCTTTTACCAACCATTTTCACCATTTGCTCTGGACGCATTTCACGATGAGTCCCGACAGGAACCTCTGCTATCATCACGGACCGCTGTTTTATATCGACGCAGTCTTCAGTTTCATGTGCATCGCAACAACCCTTGCAGTTTTTTTCACTATCACAGTCAATCATACTACTACAAGAAAGCTGGGACTGATTCTTATTTGCAGTCTGATTTTCCCCTGGTGGTCGGGTATTCTTTATGTGGCTGGTTGGAATCCGCTTCAAGGATATAATTTAATCGCATTCACCACCGGATTTTCAACCCTGTTTCTGTTTGTGGCAGTCAGTCATGCAGGAATGTTTACTATTCCTTTCAGGGAAACTAAGCTGGTAGGAAAGAAAACCACTTTCAGTGATGCTGAACTGGCAAACAAAACTGTACTTATCACCTTACAGCTCTGGAAAAAGATCACAGGCAGTTCAAAAATTGAATTCGCACTTAAATCAAAGCTATGGAAAGTTCACACCGATGCAAATGGATGGCAAAGAACTCAAACTTTGGACAAGTATCTCGAAGAAGCTAAAGTTCCTAAAAATCCCCGATGGCCCTCAGTAATTGAATCTGCGGAATATGTTCTTTCTCTGCAAAGAAGAGATGTGGAACCGCAGCTCCATGAAGAACTCGAAACTCTTCTGAAAATATTGCAAAGCAGAATACCCGCTTAAAGTTAGAAATCAGAAATCAGAAGTTCGAATTCTGATTTCTGCGTTCTGTCTTAATCCCTCCCCGGAATTTCCTTAAATACCAATTACTTATACATGTTTTACCGGTTTTTATCAGTGCATTTCACTTGTAGAAAAGCGTTTTCCTTTTTAATATTCACTTTTCTTTATTGTTTTTAGAATTTAGAGCAGACCAACATTTTTTTACCTGCGCACATTAAAGGAGCCATGCAGATGCGACTAAAATTTTTTTCATGCGGTTCAAAAGCTGTGATCCGGATAACAGCTTCGCTTGCTATCGGATCACTTCTTTCAGTAAGCAACCCGGCAAAAGCAGCAACAATGACTGTTTTCAAGAAAGGGAATACCTCTGTAGTTGTTAATCTCAAGACAGTGAAAGATATCACTTTCGTGGGAGCCACTGCGGTTGGAGATGTTATCCCAAAACCGGTAACATATTCATTAAGTGCTGCCCGTTTATCAGGAAATTTTCTTTTCAGACTCAGCGGTCAACCCCGGAGTTCTGTAGCTCTCAAACTCTACAGCATAAACGGCAGATTAATCTATTCACAGACACTAAAGCTCAATGAAATCGGAAAGTTCAGCGCAACACTCCCCCATACTGTACCTGGATTTTACCTGGCTCGCTATGTTAATGAGAAACATACCATTTCACAACGTGTTCTGATATACTAAGAGGGAGATCAATAAATGAAAATTCGCAACATACTTTTCACGTTCATCCTGCTTGCGTCTACAAGCTTCGCAGCACGATTGACAATAACAAGCTACGGTATCCCCCACTGTTATAAGCTCTATCCATACGACAGAATTACTTTTGATGACAATGGCTTATTCATAATTGTTACCTCACCAGGTGCTCCCAGTCAGGAAATTCACAAATATTATCTGGGCTATTCAAACAAGGTCGTGCTGGATACAATCGGCGGACCGATCGATAACTTCTATATCAATGAAACCAATGGGACTAAGACCGAAATTGATTTTACTGCAATAGATAGTCTTGTCTTTAATCCAAGTATTGACTCCACCGGAGATTTAGACGTCGACGGTTTCACCAATTATCAGGAACTCATGATTTACAACACCGATCCACGCAAAACCGACAGTGACGGGGACGGTCTGGATGATCCCTGGGAATGCGCCAGAAATCCAGAAGTGTACAGTCCGCTTGTGGCAAATCTTCCTGCGCTTTCAATCAGTATGATTACTTATCCAAAAATCTACCTTATCACTTCAACTGATACCTCCCAGTCAACCGAGCGCACTGTTTCCGATGGATCGAGCTGGGGAGCAAGTGAAGGGTATACGACAACCGGTTCATGGGCTAGTTCCTCTAGCGGAACAACAGCGTTAGATATCTGTAACTCATCGGAAGCCGGTTTTAATATACTTCCCAAAGCGACTTTTGGAATTCAAGTCACAGCTCACCAGGAGGGTACTTATGGTCAAGAGCAGACACATGAAGTCTCGACAGAGCGTCAGGCAAATAACGAAAAATCTTATGAGCAGGCGGTAAGCAAAGCCGAACAAACCAGCACGACATTGAGCGGTGGAAAGCTCTCCTGTATGATTCATCTGGCGAACACAGGAACTATCGGCATTACTCTCACCAATCCATCATTCACTTTGTACGGCATACATTTTAACCAAGGTCTTCCAACAGAAATGGCTCTTTGCGATCTGTATCCTGCAATCATTTCCAGTGGTACTTCGATTGTATACCAGCTTGCACCAGGGCAAAGTCAGGATATTCAGGCTATTGCGGCACAGGATCTGACTCTCGATCAGGTTAAGGAGATAAACAGCTATGGTATGCTCAAAGTAGTTGGATCAAATCCGAATATCTCTTATCAGCCTGATCCCACTGGTCCAACCCTTACATTATCAAATATAGTGACTGATGTTAACGCTTCAACAGCCCGCGTGATAGTTGATTTCGACAATTGTCTTAAAGGGCAGGAATCCCCCATGACAAGGAATGTGGCTACACTCACCAAATTCAATCCCTCGGCGGGTTCAATTGCCGATCAGTACAGTCCGATTTATCTTGGTGAACTCCTTCACTCTATGGGGTTAACCTATCATTTTGATGAAAATGGTTTCACCAATATCAACGGGTTGAAACGAGACACAAGTAATCTATGGATAACACAGATTATTCGGTCAAAAACGCTGGGTGGGACAACTGGTGACACTGTTGTGGTACGCATGGGGAAATACAGCGGTCCGGACAGTGTGATCGTTAAAACCGGCGATATCGTGTGCGTATCCTATTCAGGTGATGACAATCATGACACTGTTCCCAATTGTGTCGCGAAGATGTACGGAATCTATGAAGATTCAGATCACAAATCAAAAGCTTATCATGACTTTGATGGTGATGGGATTTCGAATAACAAAGAAATTTACGGCTGGGTACCACAGGGAAGCACTGATACAGTGTATACAGATCCTGCCAATATGGATAGCGATGGTGACGGGATAAGCGATTCGGCAGATCCTGCGCCGCTAGTAGTCCGCCAGGCAGTTGCATCCAATCTTAGAGAACTTTCAGTACTGAACAATGCAGAATCGGTTGTACAAAATCTTACTTTCAACATATCCGATTCTACCGGAACTTTAAGCAAGAGTATTCCCTGTGTTCCACATTTTTATGTTGATGTAGATACGATGGCGTTATGGATCAAGGTAGCCGTGAATACAGATACGCTTCTTTTGAACTTTAATAAGACCATAACAGACACAAACAAAACTACCAAAGTTATCACCCAGCGATTCCGCTACAGTGATGATCCAACTGCTCTTCGAAACCGTTTACCGATCGATAATGTCGCCATATCGGTTATTACCGAACCTCTTAACAAGGGCAAACCCAGGGTCTGGAAAATTTCGGGTGTGTCAAAACTTGAGTGTGCGTTGAATGCGCCGGTTGTCCTTCAAACTCCGGATGCCACAAAACTTCTTGTGCAGCTTGCAGGCGGAACAAATCAAATGACCGTGGATCCCAGAACAAAGGGATATTACGTTTTCAGAACGACTGATACCAGTAAAGCTCTTGATCTTACCGGACGAACCACGATGGCACTGACTAATGAAAATGTTAACGGCTGGACCTGTTTAACTACATTTGGAGTAACTGCTTCTGAAGAGGTTTCCGACACTGGGCTCACTGAAGGTTTTGTTAGATATTATTACAGGGTTGTTCCATACTCTAATGACGGTTCGACTTACTACTATGGGCCATCTTCTGCGGTCGGAACAAACATAACAAATGGCTACAATCCAAGGGTCTGCGTTACGGACATAAAGATTGCTTATGGCCCACAACCTGTTGTCCCCACTGGATATGGTCTGATTCCTATCGATCTTAATGCAAACGCCAATGGCTGGATCGTTACCCTGGTTTACAAACTCGAGACAGTGTCATTTCCGTCAGACAAACAGATAATAACCGATCTTGTCATGTATAACCAGAATATGACAACTCCTTCAGCCGATTATACAGCAATTCAGCAGACATTGGGTGGGATTGGTGATCTCAATGCCAACGCAGGCGCTCCGATTGCTTTGTACGCAAAATTCGGCAATGCCAATAATGCTTCAGATTTCTCCAATGTCATAAGCAATATCAATGTAAAAACCGGCCTGGGGGTAACTGATGCAGGTTACAACTGGGTTAACTGGAATGGAACTACCCTTAACGCGAATTGTAACGAAGGCACAACCGGAGACTTTGTTTATGTAGAATACACCAGAAATCAGTGATACTGGTAAGTTGTTGATTACAGCATTAAGCTGTTTTTGGAGCGGAGAAATCCGCTCCATTTTCTATTGTCGTTGAAGAAAAGTAATTCCAATATTCACTTTCATCAAATCGCTTTTGTTTTTACCAACGAACAAAACATGAGACCTACACTGATAGTGCAGGCCACTTGCAAGTCAAATCAAACGACCTTTCCTTTCTCCGCCACGGCGAGAGGTTCTTTAACCTAAATTCCGCAGTCGGTCAGGTTGAAAAACACGTAATCTATTGTCACTGCGTTCTTGAAGGGTAAAGAATCCAGTGCAGTAACACTGTTTCCATTGTAAGCCCTTTCGAACATATCACCTGCGGATATGCCACTCAAACTCTTCAACCATTTCCGCATTCACCCTTCGCAGTAGCTACGGAGAACGGGTCAATATCTTACGGTTTTTCTTACTTCCGACTGCGGAAATTAGGTTTAAATTAATCGTATCCAAATGTGAAACAGTTTACAGCGGGTTGAATACAATAAATCGAAAATCCTCACTACATCGGAGAGGGACAAAGGGTGAGGTTACATGATTCCAGTTACAATGGACAAATGATGGTTTGACTTGACATGAATACAGGTGCGGCGTGGTGGATATATCTGCCAATCCCTACACCATGCTGAAAAGTTGCTGGTTTGTGTCCACCTATACATTGTCTGAATCAAGATGTCCAGGATTTACAGGATGGACAGGATACTGTTGATGAATTAAGACATGGTCCAGGGGGACCATGGAACACAAGTTTTTCGATTACTCACATGGTCTGTGCACCCGCGGCTTTTGAAGAGAGAAATCGATCGGCTTTTCCAGGTAGTTTCTATATAATACTGTAGCTGTAAAGAGTTTATTAAACGGATGTGCAATATACCAGGAAATCAAAATTGCTATCAGCTAGCTGATAGCAAACCTTAGTAAAATTTTCTCAGAAGTGAAAATGTATTTACTTTGCTGCGGCAATTTGTTCAAATTCACTGCTTTCTTTTCGGAAATTTGAAGGAGTGATACCAACTCGCTGCTTAAACTCACGGTTGAAATGGCTTGAGGCTGCGTATCCTAATTTGAAAGCAATTTCGGAGATATTTAATTCTGTCTCAGATAACAATCTTTTCGCTTCCATTATCCTCAAATCGTGGATTAATGAACGGAACCCATCCGGATTATGTTCATTAATCAAACGCGAAAGCCTTGATTCGGAAAATCCGAGTTCTGCGGCCACTTTTTGCAAATTGAGTTCTGAATCAAAGTAATTATTTTGTAAAAACGACAGAACTCGCTCCCACTCGCCTGCTTCTGCTAAAACCGGCTTGGGCTGAAGCTGTTGTGTGGATATAAATTTATCAACTGTCGTATTTGTCATTTTTTTTCTGACTGTAATTTTCCATATTACACCAGTCCCAATTAAAAAGATGATGGATATAATCCCAAACAAAAATGCGTTTTTTGAGGAATGATGTTTTAGTTCGACCCGGCTGATTATCAATGTATCTATTTTTTCCAGTCTGTCAGAATCAGTGAATTCCCATTCAATTCGACAGATAGATTCCAGATGAAGATCGTCGTTTTCCGGAGGTACTTTATAACGTTGCAGCCACCATGAAGCAGTTTTAAATTCACCCAGAGGAACAGCTATTCTACGACTCTCTTTTTTAACAGTAATTAAATTTTCAAGTATTCTGCAAGTGAGATCATTGTCGGGCTTTGTCACTAAAGGATCATACGTCGCCAGCTGAAGTTTGACAGAAGTTTCACGATTTGATCTCAGTACCATTATAAGTGAATCATCTTTTCCAAATGAATTTCGGTTGATTGATAAAGTATCATGAGGGAGAGCCAGTGATAACCCTATGTATGGCCAGGGACACCCGGGCTTCATACAAAAAATCCATTTCACCTGGTCCGAAACACTAAGCGAAATATTTTCGGATTTTCCTCCTTCCAGGTGGTCATCAAATGTGCCCCATTTTGCTTTATTTCCCGGCGGCAGTAGAAGTACCCCGTAGACATACAATGGTAAAAGAAAAATTGAGAATAAAATTTTTATCAACATACGCCTATTTGTGCTTGTTCACTGCAATTAAGTTTGATTAAAAAAGTCAAATACTAGCCAGATTTCTAAAATAATAGTTTTTTCAAAAATAGATAAAAAACAGGCAGAATTCGATAATGCACCTGCAATATTCTGCAGTTATCTTTTACAGGACCACTACTCAGCAGTTAGAGATCGCTCACGGTAGAGAACGCGGATGGTCAAATACAGGATAGTACCTTTTCCTCTCCTGGCCTCCGTAACGCTATGTGAGTTTCTTATGGATGCTGAATAGGAAGCTGACCGTCAGCGGAATTTAGGTTTAAATTCACGCCCCCTAATCCCCCGCAGGGGGACTTCGGAGCGGCTAATTTTATTAATATAAAATCCTTATAAGTCCACCTGCGGGCGACCCTTGGAAGTACCCGTAGGGGTGGGATTTAGGGGACGCGCATGTCAATACTGAACCTGTAAACTGTTACAAACGTTTTAATCACTCTTTCAAGAAGGTTGTATGTGTAAGTTTAAATTACTGCTCTTAATAGTATTCTTTTATTCATTGGCGGTCAGTGCAGATCCTTTCATCCGGTATAATCAGGCTGGCTACGTACCGGACCGGCAGAAATCTCTTATAGTGATGTCGAGTCAGGATCTGAAAAACCAGCCATGGGTTATTAAAAGTAAAGATTCAGTTGTCCTGAGCGGGACCGTTCCCGCAAGTATTGCAGGAATTGGTTCTCACACCAGTCATCCGTTCAATCACGAAATCGACTTTTCTTCTCTGAAAACAATGGGTGATTATGATTTTTCAATAGGAATAACCCATGCCAAAATTCGTATAGCTGCTGATCCCTATTCAGTATTTATCACTGATGCGCTTCGGCATTTAAAAACAGGTCGCAGCGGTTCTAAAGATGCACTCAATCACGGTTTCTCGCATGGCGGTGACAGTGCTGCAACAGTCTATGTTGCTGATGGTGAACCTTCTAAAGGTAAATGGGTTGAAGCAACACCTCACAAGACAGTTGATGCTTTGGGAGGATGGTATGATGCAGGAGATTATATGAAGTTCACAATAACAATAGCTAACACTGCTTATTCTCTGCTCGAAGCTTACGAAGCAAATCCGAAGGCATTTACAAAAGTAATCTCCGGATCTGATCTTCCGGATGTCCTTGATGAAGCGCAGTTTGGACTTTCTTATCTTTTGAAAACTCATCCAACCAATGATCTGTTTATTATCCAGATTGGTAACGAACCGGATCACTGGCAATCTCTTCGTCTCCCTGAAAATGATGCGCTCAACGGAAAGAGACCTGCACTTTGTGCTATCAGTCCTGCGCACATGGGTATTACCGCTGCTGCGCTTGCGAAAGGTGCAAGAATTTTTAAGTCTCTGGGCAAAGATTCAATAGCTAATGTTTATCTCTCAAAAGCAATAGAAATATTTAACCGGGCGGAGCAGAGTGATGCTCTTAAACGTCCAGCATACGAAAGAGGTGAAATAAATGAGTTTTACAAAGATGATTCAAACAAAGATAATATGGGAATCGGAGCTGCAGAACTCTTTATAACAACTGCTGATAGTTCATATTTTAATGCCGCAAACACAATTTTCCCTCCGAAGGCATCAAACTGGTTCTCCTGGGCAAATTACAATTTCTCCGCTAACAAAGCGCTCGCTCCATATAGTTTGCAGTCCCAAACAGCAGCAATAAACGAAATAAAATTTTATACAAATAATATGGACGCGGTATGGGGAATTCCTACTGCTTACGTCTGGGGAGCAATGCTCGTATGGAATGGAGTGGGTGCTGCAGCAGCCCAGTTGAATCGTATCATCGCAACTCCAAAGGCACAGGAACTCCACTTAAAAATGGTCGATCTTCTTTTTGGGCGAAATAACTGGGGGCTCAGCTTTATTGCGAGTCCGCGTCTACCGAATACCATTCACCGTTGTTATAATCAGGTTTATAGATTAAAAAACCTTTTCCCTTTAGGCGCAGTAAGTCTTGGGCCTGGTGATAGAACGACCTATAATGATCTGGTTAGCGATTTTGGCACGCCTCCAGCCAGTCCTCTTGACAGTTTTCAAACCACTGATGCTGTATATTACGATTATGATCGTGCTTACATGTGTACTGAAACATCTATTTCAAGCCAGGGATATCTGATCTGGATGCTTGCAATGGCCTGTGATACTGTCAACCAGGCAAAAGCAGATACCAGTATTCCTCCAATTACAACAATTCATCCAGTGAATGATTCAATATTCACCTTCGTACCACCGCGTGATTCCTGGTTTACATTTTCCGATACTGAAGTTGCCGGTAAAAGTGTTGCACAATGGGTAGATACTAACAATCATACTATTTCACTTCAGGCAAATGTGGGATACCAGTTCACCTATGTTGGTTTCGGGTTTGAGCTCCCAAAAGAGATGCAGGATTGTTCATACTACGATGCTATCAGGTTGCATGGCTCTTTTGAGGAAAATGAAACTTTCTATGTGGGTTTGCAAATGCCCGAAGTTACTGATAAAGATTATCATGGACAATATTTTCTTGGCAAAGGCACTTCAGATATTCAGATTGCATTCAGTGAATCAAATCAGCAGGGATGGGGCAAAGATGTGACCTTTAATCCATCAAAGGTTGCCAGTGTCAATTTGGTATATTATAATACTTCAAAACCGGCTGTTGTCAGAATTGATTCAGTATCCCTGATCCGTTTTACAAACCATCAAATTGCTTCTGCCAGGCAGCCCCTTTGGCAAAAACTAAACCGCAACCTGCTCTTTATTCGTAAAGGATTGAAGTTGCAGTGGAAAAATTCGATGGCGACTGAACTGCGATTGCAGAATCTTCAAGGCCGTACATTGTGGAAAAAAATGGTAATGCCAGGTCAGTTAGTAACACTCCCGAAATTCAGTGGTTTTCAGATTCTTGTTTCCAATGGGAAGATGATTGATAGGTGGGTTAATTATTAACAAAGCAAAATAAACTGTGCATTTGTTCTTTGTTGTTTTGTAACATGCGTTTCGCCCATAGCCGTCAGGCTATGGGCGAATTTACTTATAATTTATTGCAGTGCCTACTTTCTTGCTCATCCACTAATACACCGCGGGCACCCCTTGGAAGTACTCGCAGGTGTGGATACAGGAAGCGAGTGTTACTGTTTTTAACCTTGTCAGCATTTGCCACAAGATAACGAAATGACAGGGTGACAAGGTGAAAGGCTAAGCTTCTGTGGATTTCAGGGTAACCATAAGGCTATATTTATTATTAAGTGAGTTCAATTCGAAGGAGGGTAATGTGGAAATTAAAATGACCTGGGAAGAGATGAAAGAGCATTATCCTAATGAGTGGTTGCTTATTGTTGACTACGATACCGATAAAAGCGGTCATATTATCGCAGGTATTGTTGCACGGCACTCGACTGAAAAAGATGATGTTTATCGATTACCTGCATTAAAAAAAACATCAGCTTTTAAGTATACCGGAGAAAGCACTTTTCCCGGGGGCTGGCGGGCTCATGCAGAACATCACCACTTTTGATACAAACGCCTCCTATATTTATTTACCGATTCAAGTTACCTCAACTTTTGGCTCGCAGCATGAATTCGATGCTATTTTCGACACTGGTGCACCGCGAACGGAGTTTTCTGATCGCGCTTTGAAGTACGCTGGTTTTATTAAGAATATTCCAGATGTATCAATTGCAAACGGCTTGCAAACTCAAAAACATAACCGAATAATTCTTCCTCAAGTAAAAATCTGCGGGCATATTATCAACGATCTTGATGTTTTCGTTTCCACTTTTGAGAATTCCTGGGGAATTGACGCTCTGGTTGGTTTAGATTTTGTACGGCGGTTCAGGGTAGAAATCGATTACTTGAGCGGCATAATTATAACTGATGAATTGAATTAATAAAAGCAGTAGAATGATCCTGAAAAGACGCTTAAACAGGTAATTCGCAAATTGCGTAAGGACATATTGTGGCTTTCAGATTCTTGTTTCCAACGGGAAGATGATTGATAGGTGGGTTACTTATTAACAATGCGTAAGGAACTGTGGATTTGGTTTTGTTGTTTGTGACATACGCTTAACCCCACCTCTACGTTTAGTAGGGGTGGGGAAGCATTCCACCTGTCAGTGAGAATAACTATCAATTATTTCAGTTAATCTTTGCTTCTCATTTGACTCATTTGTCTTAAACCGAAAGACTGGAGTATTATTTAATTGCAATACACGGTTTTTTATCTCATCGTGTTTAGCCTGTTTCTTGTTTTGTTCGTGAAACTTGATACCATCCACCTCAAGAACAAACAGTTTTTCCTTTGATACTTTATTGTAAAAAAGAAAATCCACATGCGACCAGGGATGAAGGATATATCTTTTTTCTTCTTCCGTGAACGTATTCGGAATAGTAACTAGTTTACTAAGACGACTATGCATTGAATACCCGATAAAATTATGATGACATAGAACCTGATCGATGATGTTACAGATCAGCAGTTCTGTTTTGTAATGATTTGGACGCTTCTGAAAATCCGATAACAGCGTTGCGGTATATTCAGTGTAAAGTACATCAAATACCGAGGTTATAGTTGACTCTTTAACAATATCAGAGCCATAAAGATATTCAGCATATTTGATGAAATCATGGATTGCATTATTAGACGATTGATAGACTTTATCAGAAACAATTGCTGTTACTTTATTTCTGCCTCTGGAGATAGCAACATTAAGGAGCTGCTCATTAGTGACAAAATCATATAATCTATTATTAATATTGTCAGGATCTTTATCCAATGAATTAACTACGAAAGATAAAATGATCTCTTCTTTTTGTCTGCCCTGAAACTTATGAATGGTATCAGCTTCAATACGCTCTGCAGCATATTTACCTGTAATAAGGTTTGCCTGATACCGAAATGGAGAGATAATTCCAATGCTATCAGATACGGATTCATTCAACACATTCCCTATTTCATCAATTTCCCGCTGATTGTATTGCCCGCTGCCGTTTGGATTACGCCTGGCATGATTACCCGGTACTGTTTTAATAATCGTAATGTGCTGCTCTGTATTTCTAGTCATTACAACCAGTTCGCCATCATAAAACCTTTTATTGCAAAAGTTAATGATATCTGGTGCACATCGATAATGTTCCTTTAAAAGAACCGTCGGTACGTTTGGTAGTGCATCTTTTACAGATTTAAGGATGGAATTAGATTCGTAGCGATATGGTTTGGGAACATCATATTCTATGGATAACTTCTCTGATTGAGGAAAAAGAAGTTCTTCATCGATCTGCTGAAGTTGGCGTGAATCTCCAACTACGACTAGTCTTTTTGCACAGCTCATGGCGAGTACACTGCTTAACAAATCCCCCTGTGATGCTTCATCAATGATCAAGTAATCAAATGTAAAATCCTTCGGCGCATTATTGAGCAAAGAGTGCGAAGTACTCAAAACAACCGGATATCTATGCAGGAAGTTCCTGAAGTCGTTTTTATAGGATCCCTTATAGAATTCCTTAATAGCATGATTCTGGTAATGACTTCTGATACATTTATTAAAGACCATTCGGCAGAAGTTTTTGAGTTCTTTGCTTACCTGATCTTTGTTGTATTGTTTTAGATTTTCCTTGTTGAATTCTATCTTTTTGGTAAGCTCGGCAATTTTAGCCTTATAAAAAAGTTTTTCTGCAATGTTTAACAAATGAGTAACATCATACAAACCAAACTTAACTTTAAACTTTCTACTCAATATCCATCTTTCAAAAAACCATAATTTTTTAGATTGCCTTAATCGTGTAATAAAAAGCATATAATCTTTTGAAGATAAAGTTTGATTGATGCCTGGTGTATCTTCATAAAAGTTGTCATGATGTCTCTTCTCATTTTGTATTTCAGTGAGATCAGTCTCAAGAATAGATGTCTCAACTTCTAAGTCCTGAATTTTTTTCATCTGAACACTTAACCTGGTAATTATTGAACTGGCATTTGATTCTGCCGGGTTTTCGTCTTGCTGCAGAAAATTTACCAATTCTTTATTCTGATCAGATTCAAAAAAATGCGTAACATTTGTTTGACTTCCTAAAGTTGCCGCAATGAATGAGAGATTCTCTTCTTTTAACTTTTCATAAATATTATCGATGGCGGTATTGTTGTTTGAAACAACGGCGCAGTTCTGGCCGCAGTAAAGGATATTTGCAATTAGATTAAGAATCGTTTGAGTCTTTCCTGTACCAGGAGGGCCCTCAATAACAGATATTTTGTTTTTCAGCGCTGTTTCAATAGCTTTTATCTGACTTTGGTTAAAATTGTCCGCACCGAATAATAATTTCTTAAAAACACCGAAAAAAGATTTCCCACATTAAGCAGAAGTATTGTAATAGCAGAGATGTTTGTTATAGGGGGAAATAGGGAATTCCAGGGGGGATCCCCCCTGGAATTTACAGATGCGACTCCCGATTTTCCCCTTCAACCAGATTTCTGGTATTTTAAGGGTATCAACATTTACCTTTAACCAGGAGTCGCAAATTGGAAGGATATCTAATGCATCAGGCACAAATACTTCTCAAGGAAGGTTATTCCCGTACTGCGGTGGCTGCAATTCTTGAGGTTTCTCGCCGCACAGTCTACAATTACGAAAACAATATTGTCTTTAAAAAAGACACCCGCCACGGGCGACCTGCCGGAAAATCCAAATTGGCGCCATTTCATGGGGTTATCGACACCGCTTTGGAGAGTGACTTCACCCTCAATGCTGATTCATTATTTCAGAAACTACAGCGCAACGGCTATACTGGTAAAATAAGCATTTTGCGAGATTATATCAGCAAAAAACGTAAAGAATTACATTGTGTTGCAATCAGACGTTTCGAGACGCTTGCAGGACAGCAGGCGCAGGTTGACTGGATGTCTGTTGGAACAGTTGAAGAAAACGGTCGCACGTTAAAAAGATATGCATTTATCATGAAGCTTGGATATTCACGCCGCAGCTTTGTTGAGTTTACTACTTCAATGGAGCAGAGCGTGCTCTTTGCGTGCATGATCCATGCATTTAAGCACTTTGGTGGCATTCCTGCTGAATTACTCTTCGACAACATGAAAACGGCATTCATTTACAACATCAGTGAAGGCAAATGGCAGGTGAACGTAAAGATGGCGGCATTTGCTGCACATTATGGTTTTACACCACGGCGCTGCAGAGTATACCGCCCAAAAACAAAAGGGAAAGTTGAACGGGAGGTTCGATATGTCCGGACAAGCTTTCTTCCCTCTGTTGGTTCAGACCTGTCAATAGTCCCTACCGCACGGCTTAATGAGCTGGTGGAACTATGGATGGAGCGGGTAGATCAGAAGGTAATCCGTGATTTCGGGCAGACACGTTCAGTGCGGTTTGAAGAAGAAAAAAATTGTTTACGCACTATACCAGACCAGGCTTTTGAATACCGTCTGCCACAATTACTCATGGTAAATCCTGACGGAAAGATTACCTATCAGACAAACCGTTACAGTGTGCCTGTGCAGTATCGGGGCAAACAGCTCGAAGGCTTGTTAGATCTGGTGGATCATAAGTTGACGTTAAAGTTTGATGGCACAGTAATAAGGACACTTGTTCTCGAAGCTGATGGTGCAAAGAAGACGCAGGTTAACCCTGAGGATGAGAAGGAACATTACAAAGCATGGCTTGACGGTCGCGATCTGGAAGAAAGGATAAGAAAGCAGATCTTTGAGAAAAGAAAAAAAGCGGAAGATGAGACGTCTACAGGAGACCCCGCTATTTATGATATGCTTTTTTGCGACAATCAACAACTTCAGGAGACAGTATAATGGCTACAGCTGCGCTTGAAATTCTAAAGAATAATTTGACAGAGCTCAATCTTGGATTTGCACTGAGTTATATCGATACTTTTTTACATGAAGAATCAAGAAAGGAACGTCCGCTTTTAGAAACACTCAGTGACCTATTCGGTCACGAATTGACAATGCGACGACAGAGAGCGGCAAAAACTCGGTTGAAACTTTCACGGCTTCCTGCAGTGAAGTATCTCGATGATTACAAAGTAGAAGAAGTTGAGGGAATTACCCGTAAAAAGCTTGCGGAACTCGGCAGCCTCTCTTTTATCGAACGAAATGAGAATTTAGTACTCATGGGGCCATCGGGTCTGGGAAAGACACATCTATTGTCAGCGCTTGTCTACAAAGCCTGTTCTGAGGGGTATACCGCATATTTTATGTCAGCGCAGGAGATACTGGAGGAACTGTTAAAAGCAAAAAAACAGAGCAGGCTGAAACGTAAATTAAAAAGTTTCTGTAAACCACATCTGCTTGCAATAGATGAGATCGGCTACGAATCTTTTACAAGAGAAGAATCCACACTGTTTTTCAATCTGGTTGCAGCCAGATATGAAAAAGGGTCTATAATACTGACTACAAATAAGTCTTTCGGGCAGTGGGGTGAACTGATGGGTGATAACGCGATCGCAACAGCAACACTTGATCGATTGTTACACCATGCTGAGGTAGTTATCATGAAAGGAGAGAGTTATCGAATTAAAAAACGATCAAAACTCGGTTTAGTCCCGCCAAACCAGTTGTCTTCTGCAAAGTAAAATGGGAAATAATTTATCGGTGAAAGTGAGAAATATTAAATCGGTGTTGACAAAAATCAAATGGAACAATAATTAATTTTGTAAAACCGGTTGAATTACATTCACTTCGCAAATAATCAAAAAGCACCGAATTAACTGACAGAGTGATACGTTTATAGTTTTGTGACAAATAATATAGTGGGCTTTTTTCTTCAGCAATTGATCCTGCATATTCAGCGAGCATTGAATAATATCTAAAGATGTCCTTATATTTGTTGCTTTTAAATTTTACGTTTTTAGTGAAGATGGTAGCTTCTTCCGTATAAACACGGAAATAACCTTTTTCAAATTCATCAACTTTAATTGCGTCGACTGCTATACCATCAATGTAGACATCTTGTTTCTCAATATTGATATTTTTGATTTTATTTACAAACTGAACAGTATTGATTTTATAAAAGAAATATTTGTCTATACCTTTGAAATAAATATTATATCCGGTAAACTTTCCGTAATAATGAGCTTCAAACATGGCTGTAATCGCCATGGTTCTGTCTTCCCAATTTTGCTTACTTTTATTGAAAAGCAGAATAGTGCGATTCTCTTTATCTATTTGTATTTTTTGGCCCATATACTAATATTATATATCAATTTCTCGCGGGCGTCTTCTTTTCTTTTTCAGGACAAGCAAATTGCACCCAACAGTCCCGTGCACGGCCGCAGTGCTTTACTGGCACATTGAGACCTGTACGTGTTAGTGACTGTTTGACTACAGTACTAACAGATTGCTCCACTTGCACGCTGTACCAACAGTAATGCGGAGTGTTCGAAGCTTTGCTATTGGTATGGCATGTTGGCGATTTTGGTTGACATTTCTGCCCATTCTTTTCCCTTCAGGCGCGCATCTTCATTTCTTATTCTGACTTGATTTTTTTCTCCACCAATCCCAGACCGATTCTGCTAAATCCATATATCAGACGCAAAATCAGAATCAAATGCTTCGTTGAAAACTGATGCAACGAGATTGCATGTGTCATTTAAAGAACTGCATTTCCGCGCGCACTCTTATTCTTATATTTTTTATCCTTACGAAAATTTGAACTGCAGCAATTGTGTAAATGCGCAGTGCACATTTCGGTACCAGTTGTCATTATTGGTACAACAATATGTTAATACCAGCTTCACATTCGCAATTTATTAAAATAAAACTAATTTAGCTTTGACTTATGTATCTATTTGGTAATAGAATAATAAATTTTATTTGCTTTTGAGGAATCTTTTGAACTAACAATAAAATATTTATCCTGCAAATACTTTATCTCTTTATATTCAATTTTATTCTTATTCAATTCTGTAATGAATCTCAATATCATATCTTTTGGAATTAGATTAAAAGATCTATTCTTGGGCAATATTTCTTCTTCATATGCATTCAATCTAATATTAAAAATACTGTCTATTTCATAAAAACTTTGTTTATTCCCCTTAAATAAAATGTATTCTTTCCCAAAAGCATTAATAATTCTAAAGGATATTCCTATCTTTGTTAATTCATCTTTAAATATCTTACTATGCTCTGGATATTTAAAATAGGAACAATTACTTTTATAATAAATTGGTAATATATTTCCAATATTGATATAAATAATCAATATTGCTATTAATACAATTGCTATAGTTATTTTTATTTTCATATTTGTGATTAGTAATAATCAATTATTATTTATTAAAATTTCTCGAAAATATTTTATTACCTTATAATTTTCGAATTCTTATTTCCGGTGGCGTTCTTATTCCTCATGCCAGTTTATTACAAACAACTCCTTCAAAGTTGTCCCACACCTGGCCTTTGTGATCACCCTCCTGAAAAGACGTGCTTTACTGCAATTTTGATAACTCTGGTCCTTAACAGATATTTTTACTGATGCTATGAACTAAAATAGAATGCAGTATGTAAAATTGTCAAATATTATATAATCAGTAAATATTTACGGGTTGAAGATGCTTAACTAGGAAGAAATTATAATGTTTCCCCTACAGGGAAAATTAGTCTGTTCTGCTTTCAAAGCTACAATAATGCAAGCGCTACACGCTTGTCATTCGTCCCGTAAATGTGGGGTTTGTTACATATGGGTAAAAAATCTTCCGTCTGTAACCATTTACTTCAATTATCAAGTTGAGCGCCTTTTATTCCGTATTGTCCATTTGAAATATATCGCTTCAAGCCAGATAGCTTTTTCCAATACCACTGAAATGATAACCATAGGTAAATAATCACGCGTTCGATATTTTTGATAACTAAATAACATAAGGCAATTTGAGATAAGCCACGAAAACTGTTATCGAATGATGGCCTGGAGGGCTTATATTATTGCAGCAGTTTTAATATCCACAAAGGATCCCATTTACCTAAAGGGGAAAACATTATATGAAACTAAGACACTTTACACATAAGACAAGGTTAAGAAAATTGCAATAATGCCTGTATGTTTCGTTGTTTATCTTCTATGGCAACAAGCTAAGTTGCATTCCTTCATTTGATCATCCAAATTCCAGTTCGTCTCTCTTTATACATGCCACACCTTATTACCCCGCTGGAGTCTCCGAACTAACGATAGTGGTTTTACTTACCTGCCAGGCACTAATAACCGATCACTAACTGTATACATTATAAATTAGCTACCTCAGAAGTCCCCCTGCGGGGGATTTAGGGGGCGTTATTTCTATTGTTGCAAAAAATACATCTATACTGAACAAAAACTACTTAATACGCAAATCTAAACGCCCCTGCATCTTCACCGTTCAATACAACTCTCATGATACAAAGATTCGAGGCTTGCTGATGCAGCGCACCCTTGTGATCATAAAAGAATAAATCCCATCTGATGAATATTTACAGGGGAGAGCAAAAATCATTCTACCATCTGATGTATAAAGCGAGAGAGTTGCAGTACCCGGTTTTGATCGTACTGTGACAGCTATATGACCATATTCAACCGATGATGCTATTACGGTGGCGTTTGATTGAGAGCTCTTTTTGAGCATCAGTCCTGGTTTTATAGCTGTCGGTTTAACAAGTCCAAGAAAAGATAGTGCCTCCTGCTGCGGCACCTGAAGATTATGCGGTTGACCCTGTTCAATGATTGTCTCCACAACGACCTCGCCTTGAGCATTTTTATAGCGCTGGCGAGTCCATCCCGTTTGATACACATCATTTTCCTTTGATGCGGGGATAGTGTCTGCATCCAGAACATTTGTCCATTGCTTTACAGCTTCACCGAGGTTGTTATAATTCAGTACTTCATCATTGGTTCCATGCCACATCTGAATTTTTGGACGCTTACCGGTATATCCGGGATATGCACCACGAACAAGATCACCCCACTCTTTAGCCACCGTAAAATCAAAATGCCTATCGGTTAATTATCAAGGACCAATAAAACTTTGGCCGACCCGCTATGAAAGGTTAGAAAGCGATCACGACATCGAAGCTTCCTACTTTTCACACCAGATACAATTAATCGTCATCGATCACCTGTACCCTTGTTGTCTTTTGATCAGAAATAATCGCGATGGTTGAATTTGAAATTTTTACAATTTCAAGTTCAATATACTCAGTCTCTTCATGTATGCGGTCATTAATGAGCAACAACTGAAGTGAGGCCATGGTTGTCCCTGCCTTTACAACGATATTTTCACTTGTAAGACTAAAATCAGAGCCAAATACTGCAGTGGATGCTGCTGTTGGTTTGATCGTTACGGTAAGATCAAATGGCAATGCCGCGGTAAGCACAACTGCCGGATACCGACCTATATAGGCAATTTCAGGTACATTTGGAATCTGCTTTGGCTGAAGCATCACACCCACTTTGGGACCAGTACTATTATCATTATCCCGAATGATAACATGCAGTTGAGCCTTTTTCGAATCAACAACCAGACTGTCGCGCCCGGATAGTGGGGGTAGTGATGGCAGCAGAATGGTGAGAGCCTCCTCAGATTCAACAATAGTGTCATCAACAACCTCAAAAGGCATATTCACCAGCGTATCACCCGGCTTAAAGATAATGGTTCCGATAGAATCCAGTTTGGCATCTGCCCCTGATGCCGACGCATAAACAATCCTGTACGGAATTCGCACCGTATCTGCAAGTGGTGTACTTAACCGTAATCCAAAAGAGGCAACTTTTCCCCCCTCAGAAATATTAAGCGTATCTGAGGTCATCCAGACTGTCGCTGCCGCCTGAGCGACGACCGTTATCAGGGCATTGATTGTGTCAGAAAATCCTGCGTTGTCATAAACAATTGCCTGTAATGTCTGTACACCTGCATCAGCACGGGTGGGTGTCCAGGTGATAGCCGGATTGGTGCCATCATAGAGTTTTGTTGATGGATTCTTAAGATATACTGTATATCTTAGAGGTGCTGTACCGGTAAGAGGATCAGTCTTAAGCATAACTGACAGCGTTTTTCCGATAAGTATCGAATCCGGAAAGTCACCGGCAACAGTTTTGAACAACACCGGAGGAATCTGCTCTTTGTTGAGCAGCACCTGTACCGTTTGTGATGTGTCTGCACTTTCGAAAAAATGATCCGATACATGTAGCGTCAACCGTAGTGCTCCGGTATCCTTAAGCAGTGGTTTCCATCGGACACTGCCATTAACCAGCGTTAAAACTGTATCAACCTTAGTACTTTTAAGAGTAAGAGTTGATACAATTACATCAGAATCCGGATCCGCTGCACGCATGGTAAACACGTACTCCGAATCAATATTCATGGTTGATGGTATCGATACTGAGAGTATTTCGGGTGCACGGTTGTAACATATCGTTACGGTATCACAGACCTTGTTTCCGGCACTGTCCTCAGCACACACGATATATGGTTGAACAGCCTTGTCATGCGAGAGTGTCACTATCCTGCTGAATACAAGCCCCGCAGCATCAGCAGCAGCTTTATCTTCGTTGATTGTTACAGAGGTCACCTTTTTATTGTCTGATGCAAGTACACTCAAGGTGACGTTTTTATTCCGGCTGATATTATTCTGTGATGTGCTCAGCGGCAGGTCGTTAATTTTAATTGCGTTTATGATCGGGGCTGTAATATCAATTTTGTTTGGATTACAGTTGACATGTATTGCTTTTGCGGCAATAATAGCCCCGGTTGGAACAGAGTCTTTACTCAGTTGAATCTGAATCAAATTCCACCCGTCCAATAGTTGTACTGGAAGTGTCCAGTCGGTACTATTTGGAGAAATTATCTGCGTAGCTGCAGGTTTACCATTCACAATTGATTGAATATAGAGCTGTTCGTAGGTAATCGTTCCGTTAATCTTGCCAAGGAGTACCAGTTGCGACTGCATTACATAGCCGGTATCATTTGTTGTTGATGGAACATTCAGAACAATTTTTGGCAGTTCGATGGTGAGGGTATTGTCGTATTGGATAAAAAAGGTTTTACCTACAGTGGTACCCTGATCGTCGGTGGCAACGACCACTGCTTTCATTGCATCCTTTAACGTATCGAGGCGATTAAATGTCCTGGATAATTGAACAAAGCCGCTCTGGACTTTAATATTATCGAATGGCAGGCCATTGAGTGAGGCATTTTTCAGCTTCTCGGTGCCATTGAGTGCCACTTTGAATAGGAAGTTAGTCTGACTGGTGAACACTGTATCTTTGGAGATGGAATCGTTCAAACTGACAAGTTCCAGTGTCGCACTGCGTGTATCAATTGAAAATGGTACCGATGGCGACCTGTGCCTGGGGTCGGTTACATATAACTCACCAATTGTACTTGTGACGTTCTTTTTCAAAATGAAGGGTACATCGTTTGTGTACTCCTTGACCACATTGCCATCATGAAAATCCCAAACATAAAGAACCTGCGCATCATTAACCGGTTCTGTTTTTAACCTGACGGTATCACCAATATTGCCTCTGAGAGTCTTCTGAGAGAGTGGCGTACGGGCGTACAGAGAGCACTCTTCGGTGAAAATCTTTCCGGAATTCTGAAGAGACCGAACAATTATCTTTTGCCATCCGGTGTCGTAAAAAGAAAACGGTATTTTTACCGGATCTCCCGTGAATGAATCAATTGAAATGGATGTATCATCGGATGATCCCAAACGATTTTTATCAACATGTACTACGACTTCCTTCAGGTGTTCCCTGAGGTAGATCACCACAGATAACGTTTCGCGTGAAAAAATTGATACCGTATCGCGATCGTTGAATGTTTTGGCGTAAACGGATGCCTTTGCCCGTTCAGCATCCAGAAATGGATTTGTGGGATTATAGCAATTCATACCAAAAAGTATAGTCCCTGTAATGAGGGCGAAACAGCGTATTCTTTTAAAATTCATTGATATCTCCAGGTATTAAAAAACAAACGACAGGGAAAATGAAAGTAAGCCCAGTACTGCACCGGCAGCTCCTGATACCATATGTATCAGTGATGAGTTGCGTTGATCTCGGGCATCATACCAGTCACTGGATGTATTTGAGCGCATTTCTTGTTCACCAGGTTGGGAAAGTTGTCTGAACTTTTCATCTGCAGGCTGGTATTTAGTGAAATACGAAAAAGCTGAATACGCACCACACCCCGCAACAAGTGCAAGTCCCGCATAACGTGCGACCTGATTACCCGGTGATCCGTGTTTTTTTTTAGCCACAGGTTCTGACGGAATGGCAATCGGTGATGGTTTACTATCTGTTATCGTCGACACATTTGAAAGTGCGTCCTGAAGGGGGAGATACGAAAACGGCATTCCCGCGCTGACCTCTTTTCGAACATCCTTGATACTGAAGTCCGATCTCCCGTTGTTATCAAAAGTAGCCGAATTAATCTTGCAATATTCTGTTTGTGAACGTATCCCATACACAGAATACCGTATGCAGCAATGATTCAGTTCGGAACCAATAGCACTTTCATAAATATCAATACCGTTCCAATCAAAAGGCGCAGGAGAGATGGTTGATGTCCCAATTATTGACGTATCATGTTGTGATGTAAAAAGGATTGGAAGTGATGCAGAGCCCCTGGCATAGAGCGTACCTTGTACATGAAAACCGGTGAACTCAGTGAAAAGGATCACCGCTCCCGCTTCTATGGTAAGAGATGATCCCGACGGGACATACACATCACCAACGACTTGGTATATTTTATCAGCACTTAATGTGCCGCTGAGATCGCCACTGAGCTCTGTAAAATTCAGTTGGGCTATCCCGCTGGATACCGTTATGACAACAATACTTAACATTAAAAACAACGTTGATAAATTCATTTATACCCCACAACAACTGCTCACATATATCTTCACGTCAGTACTGATTTTTAGTAGTTGAGATTAAACCCGGCCCTTATGGCAATCGTGTCATTTTTAATGTCGCACGAGACTAATCCGGCGGTAAAACCTAAGCTGTAAATACATAACTTCCTCACGTGCTCTTTAAGGACCACGAAATATAAATAAAAACAAAATCAAAAATGGTACTCAAGAGTGTACTTTGATTCAAGCTGTTTCCATAGACACAAGTAATGAGAAAGAACGATACCGAATCCGATAGCGACCCCGATACTGATTAAATGCGCTATTCGGTATCGAATCGAACCGGTATAAAGTAAATCTTAAGTTAGCGCCTATGGGGGACGGGGGTGAGGCGATCTTTTCTAAATGCAGGTTTTGCAAGTCCCCCTGCGGGCGACGCATCGAAGTACCCGTAGGGGTGGAATTTAGGAGGCATGATTTTTAGTAGGGGGCGCAACAGAAACTAATCAGTACGCAAACCTAAACGCCCCTGCATCTGCACCGTTCAATATTACTCTCATGATACAAAGATTCGAGGCTTGCTGATGCAGCGCTCTCTTGCTGATCATAAAAGAATAGATCCCATCTGATGAATATTTACCGGGAAGAGCAAAAATCATTCTACCGTCTGATGTATAGAGCGAGAGATTTGCTGTACCCGGTTTTGATCGTACAGTGACAGCTATATGACCGGATTCAACAGATGATGCTATTACGGTGGCATTTGATTGGGAGCTCTTTTTAAGCATCAGTCCTGGTTTTATAGCTGTCGGTTTATCAAGTCCAAAAAAAGATAGTGCCTCCTGCTGCGGCACCTGAAGATTATGCGGTTGACCCTGTTCAATGATTGTCTCCACAACGACCTCGCCTTGAGCATTTTTATAGCGCTGGCGAGTCCATCCTGTTTGATACACATCATTTTCTTTTGACGCGGGGATAGTATCTGCATCCAGAACATTTGTCCATTGCTTTACAGCTTCACCGAGGTTGTGATAATTCAGTACCTCATCATTGGTTCCATGCCACATCTGAATTTTCGGACGTTTACCGGTATATCCCGGATATGCACCACGAACAAGATCACCCCACTCTTTGGCCGTTTTTGTGATTCTTCCTTTCGCGCAGTCATCATTCCAGCTGTTTGGCCCCGCAAAACAGCCAAATGGTACACCAGCGAATGCAGCTCCCGCGGCGAAAACATCCGGATATGCTCCAAGCAGCACATTAGTCATCATCGCTCCCGAAGAAGTACCTGTAACGTACACTCGTGTGGAATCGGCATTAAAATTTTTGATAACATATCTGACCATCGAAACAATTCCCAGTGGATCACCACCGCCGTTGTGTGTAAGCGCTTTATCAGAAGCAACATCCCAACATCCGTCAGTGCTGATGGCGTTAGGGAAAATCACATAATAGCCCAATGTATCCGCATAGGAACAATAGAAGTAAGAACCATTATGAGCGGCATCCGCTGATCCATGACACCAGTGGGGGACTACAAGAATTGGAGGTTTCGCAGCGACCTTATCAGGGGTATAAAGAAACATCTGTATATTGCTTGGATTGTCTCCAAAATTTGTAACCTCCTTATAGGTCCCCGCATGAAGAATCTGTACCGCCTGAAGTATAAAGAGAATTGAAAGTACTAACAATGATATCCGATTGGAGTGTCTGTTCATGATTTAACAACCTTTTTAAAAATATTCAAAGATATATTTCTCAATTTAAATGGGGGGATCATATGTTGCCATTATTTTTTGAATTTATTTTAATGATCAGGGCAATTCAGTTTATGATTGGAGCAGTATAGACTCTCAATGACCTATCCATTGTACTATGAATGTATCTTCTTCCCAATGCCCTGACTACTTCTATTTATATAAGAATCGCTCCATTTCGGGTAATAAACAAAACAGAGTATCTGATTTACCAATCAATTGATATAAAAATGAAACCGGTCTATCAAAAGAACGGATTGTCGGAGATAAAAGATAAAACGTTTGACCTTTTTTATTGATCGTTTGGTTCTGAAAATCAAAATTTTAATAAACGCAATGAAACGTTTGATCCGGGATATTAAAATTTTGATCATTAGAATAGAACGATTGATAAATTTTAACAATCATTTCATTCTTTTTCATAATCGATGTATGTTCGGGATTATCTGCCCGGCTCACTAGTCAAGCCGTCTCCTGCTTTCTCAAAAACTGGACCCCCGCTTTATCCGTCAAGAAGCTGACCACCTACCTTGGCCGAACGCAACGTCTTACAGCAGAGGCCTGCAAACGCTGAATTGTCCTGATGGCACAATTCTTGAAGCTACCGAGTTATGCGGGGTTGGGGCGATCTTACCGGGTCACGCTCTCGGCGCCCAATGAGTACACCCGCATATCTATCGGAAGCAAGGGAGGTTCTATGGTCAAAGTGGGAAGGTCATTTTCACAGCCGTTCATTCCCCAAAATGTAGCGATACGTAATAGTGGCGACGGCGGTGCTTCTTTCGCTATCGACGGCCCAGCAATCCGAGAATCTGCGGCAAGCATGCCGTTTGTGCCCTTGGGGGGAACCACGAGCAGTGCTTTCGATGTGGCCGCTCTCCTCGCCGCTGTGGGTGGGGAGCAGATACAATACATCGAGTTCAACAGCGTGCACCGCGAGCTTGAAACCCGGCAGCGGTGGCCTTTGCTGCGTCTTGTCTCTGAGTTGCTCGACCAACCGGAAAGGCCCGCCGATGTCGTCAAACCCGGTGTCTTGCACAAGGATGGAGCCGTCATATGAAGATCATCGCCTTTGTCTCGGCAAAAGGGGGCACCGGCCGCACGACCTTAGCAGCCAACTTGGGCGTCATACTTGCCCGTGCGGGCCACCGAGTGCTCGCACTGGACTGTGATCCACAAAACGCACTTGGGACACACCTGGGTATGCCGCCCGGGTTGCGGGTTGGTATCGCCGAAGGCTCCTCGTCCAACGAAATCATCGAGTACCTGGCCGCGCAACGAGGGGTGGTGCCCTACATTCCGTTTGGCACCCGTGACCGTGACGAGCTGCAGCAAGCTGAGGGCACTCTCCTGGCCGATTCAGGTTGGCTGCTGCGCCGTGTACTCGAGATTGTCCCTTCCGGCACCGAGCTGGTATTGGTCGATACACCGGCTGGGGAGCGGGTCTGGACGGAGCACGTGCTCAAGATGGCACATGCTATCGTGGGTGTGCACCTGCCCGATGCCGCCTGCTTTGCCACACTTCCGGTTATGGCGGTCATGTTGGAACGCCGGTGCCAAGGGTGTGAGCTGACACCGGCGGTCTGGCACGTGCTCAACCAAATGGAGCCGCACAGCGAGCTCGCTCGTGACGCCGAGTTCTTGCTGCGGCAACATCTGGGTGAGCGGCTGGTGCCTTGCTCGGTACCGCGCGATCCCGTCATCGGCGAGGCATGGGCCCAACAGTTGCCGGTCGCTTTGCACAGCCCCATGACCGGGGCAGTGGCTGCTTTGCGTGAACTGAGCGAGCGCCTGCTGACACCGCTCGTCGATTTTCAACGACACACGGCTAAAAGCTTGCAGCTGCGAGGTGAATCATGAGCACAGAAAAATTGCTTCGAGCGTCTGCCATTCCGTTCGCTGGGGGAGTTGCACGTGCGGTGCGCCTGCTGGTAACGGTAGTGGCCGCGGTGACGCTGACGTTGGTGGCGCTCACGCCTCTTGAGCTGCGCGAGCAAGTAAATCTGAGTGTGATACTATTCGTCGTGGCGTTGGTCGTCGCCCGCTCGCGCCACCGTGCAAGCACGCTAATGCTGATGGTGATGGCGATAACGGTGTCGGCGCGCTACCTGGCTTGGCGCATCAGCGCCACCATGAGCGTAGAGTCGCTCGATCTCCTGCTCAGTGCTGCATTGCTGTTCGCTGAGCTCTATGCCTTTCTGATCTTGGCCCTCGGTTACTTTCAGATATCGCGGCCGATCGCGCGCAAGCCGTTGGCGTTGCCCGCCGACGTAAGAAACTGGCCGGCGGTGGATGTGCTCATCCCCACTTACAACGAGCCGCTGGAGGTTGTACGCGCTACCATTTTGGCCGCTCAGGCACTCGACTGGCCGCAGGACAAGCTGCGCATCTTCGTGCTCGACGACGGCAACCGTGACGATTTTCAGCACTTCGCGAAGGATGTGGGGGTCGGCTATTTCAGACGCCGTGACAATCGTGGCGCCAAGGCCGGTAACATCAACGCGGCGCTGGCCCGCACCGACGCTCCCTTCGTGGCGGTGTTTGACTGCGACCACGTCCCGACCCGCTCCTTCTTACAGCTCACAATGGGATGGCTGGTCGAGGATGACCGACTGGCAATGGTGCAGACACCGCACCACTTCTACTCTCCCGACCCGCTCGAGCGGAACTTGCGTGTTTTCAAGACCTGCCCGAACGAAGGCGAGCTGTTTTATGGTCTCATCCAACCCGGCAATGACCTCTGGAACGCCGTCTTTTTCTGCGGCTCCTGTGCGGTGATACGGCGAGCGGCCCTGGCCGACGTGGGCGGCATTGCCGAGGAAACCGTCACCGAGGACGCGCACACAGCTCTCAGAATGCACCGGCGCGGCTGGCGAACAGCTTTTCTTGGCGTGCGCCAGGCAGGCGGTCTCGCTACCGAGTCTCTCTCCGGCCACATACGCCAACGAGTCCGCTGGGCCCGCGGTATGGTGCAGATCCTCAGGGTTGATAACCCGCTGTTCGGGCCGGGACTGACCTGGCCCCAAAGGCTCTGCTATCTCAACGGGCTGCTCTATTTCCTGTCTGGGCTTCCGCGCCTCATCTTCCTCACGGCGCCGCTCGGCTTCTTGCTGCTCAATGCCCACATCTTCGCCGCCGCACCTGTCATGGTGCTCGGCTATGCCTTGCCGCACCTGACATTCACGCTCATGACGGCATCCCGCATTCAGGGCAGCTTCCGGCGTTCGTTTTGGGGCGAGCTGTACGAAACGGTTCTCTCCGTCTATATCGTCCTGCCGACGGTTTTGGCTCTCATCAATCCACGGCTCGGGCGCTTCAACGTCACGGCTAAGGGCGGACTCATTGCCACGAGCTGTTTCGACTGGCGCATTGCACTGCCATTCCTGGTGCTTTTTGGCCTCAATCTTACTGGTATCGTCGCCGGACTGTGGGCCGCCAGTACCGGCCGGCAGCAGCTCGATTCCGTGCTCATTAATGTTGGCTGGGCCACCTATAATCTGATTATCCTCTCGGCCGCCATCGCCGCTGCCTTCGAGCGCCAGCAGCGTCGCAGACACGCCCGTATTGTGCTGCGGCTGCCGGCCATGGTGGAGCGCTCATATGGGCGCACGGTTGCCTGTGAGCTTAGTGATTTATCGCTCTCTGGCGCGGCGTTGGGTCACGCCGGCGATGAGATCGAGTGCGGCGAGGCGCTCCATCTGACTCTGCGTCTCGGTGAAGAGAGCTTGCCGCTGCCGGCTCGGGTCGTGAGCACCGAGGCAGGGGCCTTGCGACTTGAGCTCGCAACGCTCTCTCCCGAGCGAGAGCGTTTCCTGGTGCGAGCGCTCTTCTGTCGGGCGGACGCCTGGATTCGCTGGGCCGACAACCGCACGCTCGATCAGCCGGTGCATTCATTTCTGGGAATATCGCTGTGCGGCCTGCGCGGCCTCAGACAGCTTGTCTTTAGCTCAACGACCCCGAGGCGGTACACATGACGACAGAAAAGATTACCCGTAGCTTCGTCTGGACGGTTAGATGGCTGGCGGTGGTTGCGGTCACCGGTAGTGGTTTACTGGCGCACGCGGAACCAGCGGCTCGAAACTGGGACTCACGAGCTGCTCTTCCGGACCGGACTGAGCGCTCTGTGCTCGAGGCTTCGGTCCCCGAGTCGCTTGAGGCAAAAGATTGGCGTACCATTTCGATCGTGAAGCCCGGTCAGGAAGCTTCCGGGCCCAGCACTTCTGGCTCTGAGATTCGCGTTTTCTTCAGGTTACGCGTTGACCGCCTGGTGACCGCGGCGCGGCTTCGTCTCAGCACAACCGACAAAAAGGGTGGGGCGGTCGACATCGAGGTGGTCCTCAACGGCTACACTGCTGGCCAGATCGAGCTGACTGCGGGGCAGGTTGAAGTTCTGGCCCTCGACCCAGCCCTGCTCTCCGATGACAACATTCTGGTGCTGCGCCGGCCGGGCGCCGACTCCTGCGAGCCCGCAGGCGACAAGCTTCTTCAGGCGCTCGAAGCCGCTGAGCTCGAACTTCAGCAGGCCGTGCTGCCGATCGCCAACGACGTGGCTTTACTGCCATTGCCATTTCTCGACCCCCGAGTGGAGGAGCCGACCACCATCCAGGTGGCGCTGTTGGGCGAGCGAACGCTGGAGATGGTGCAGGCAGCCGGCCTCGTAGCCGCCTATTTCGGGCTTCAGGGCGGCTCGCGGCTACGTTTTGCGGTCTTCTTCGATGAGCTACCCGTTGGGGACGCCGTTGTGCTTGCGGCAGGGGAATCAGAGGTGACACGCGGCCTGATCGCGGTCGAAGGCCCAACGGTACGTCTGGTCGACAACCCGAACGGTGCGGATAACGCAGCTAAGCTGCTCGTCATCGCGGCGGCGACGCCTGGCGAGCTGTTGGCGGTCGCACAGCGGTTCGCCGAGGGCAATATCGCTCATGGCGGTGTCCTTCCAGGTAACCGAAGCGAGTACCGACCCTACGAGGCGCCACGCTGGGTGAAGAGCGACAAGGCGATCCGTTTGGGCGACTTGACTGCGGGCGCCGACCTCGTGCTCGAAGGGGCGAGCAGGGCGACCCAAGCGGTCTCGTTCCGGCTGGCACCCGATCTTTTTGCCGAGCTCACCCGGGAGATTCCGCTCGTTATCGACTACCGGGTGAGCGTGCCGCCCGGGGCTCCTCTCCCAGAGCTGGTGGTCGAGCTGAATCACCGCTTCATCGGTAGGTTGGCGGTACCCGAACCGGCACAGCGTCCCATGCTCCAACACGCCCGCTTCGCTATCCACCCGAGCCAACTGTCAGGCTACAACGAGCTGCGTCTACATGCCGACTTCAGTCCTGACAGAAGAGGTTGTGAGCAGTCGGGCCCAGTGCTCCCCCGTGTCGTGATCGAGGGCAGCACCGCTCTGCACGTTGAACAGCTGCACCATTTCGCCGTCATGCCGGACGTGAAGCTATTCGTCTATGACGGTTTTCCCTTCACTCGTTTCGCCGACCTGCGCGAGACCGCCGTGCTGCTCGCTCCGCAGCCGCGTCCGGCCGAACTCGGATTGCTGCTCTCCGCGCTGGCGCATGTTTCCGCGGTTACGGGCGAGCTGCCCAAGCGTGCGGTGTTCGCGAACTCAAGCAGCACCTACGAGAAGGCAGGGCGTGACAGAGACCTGCTCATAGTGGCCGGCGGACCCTGGCACCCGTGGCTTCAAAGTCATGCAGACGAGCTGCCCTTTGACTACACTCCCAGCGGCTTGGCACCGCGCCGTCCGTGGCGGCCAGGTGTGCTGCTTAACTACCTGACCGGATTTGCCGCTTTCGTTCAGTTGCACCAGGCCCGCCGTTTCGCCCAGACGGTCTCGCCCGTCCTTGGTGTCGCCGGCGTCGAATCGCCTTGGGCTCCTGACCGTAGCACCGTCCTTCTGCTCGCAACCGAAAACAGTCAGGTCCCAGCCTTAGCCGACGCGATGGGCCACGCGGAGGCGTCGCTCGCCGGCGGTGACCTGCTGCTCGCCGGCACCGACCGCCGTGGCGCCTTCGTGCTCGGGCCGCGTACTACCTGCGGAGCGCTGCCACTGTGGCGCAAGGGACGCTGGTTCTTCGCGACTCACTGGCTCCTGCTCGTGCCGATGCTGATCGTCCCAGCTCTGTTCTTGGTGCGACGATCTGCGCGGGCACTCGAGCTCCAGGCGCAGAAGCGGCTGCAACTGCCGCGGCGAAGGCAACCATGATTGCCGTGGAGCAAGCGCGCGGGTGCGGCAGTCGAACAGCGGCTGGCGGCACACCTGCGCGACGGCTTCTACTGTGCCCCGCCAGCCTACAATGACCAGAACCTGGTGCTGTTCGGCCAGGGCTTTATCCAGGGTCGCTACCACTTCGCGGTGGACGGCGCTCTATATCCAAGATGGGAGTCTCAATGCATCAGTCAATGACAGCCGCTCCGGCGTTACCGTTCAGGGGTACAGACTGTTTCTCCGGATTTCTCGGGAGTTGGAGGCGCGCCTTTGCGTCCCCCCTGGCCCCCACGCGCAAGACCGGCCACGCCGGTTCCTTCGCTTCCGGAGGCACCCCGTGTACGCTTACGCTCTGGCAACCTGCTTCGTGCTTGGGCTGTGCTTTCCCGTAGCTGCGCAAAGCAGCACAGCGGAGACCCTCGAAGCTCAGGCATACATCTGGATGCAACGCGGGCGCGCAGACAAGGCGGCCGAAGTGTGGCGCAAGCTGCTGCTCTCGCAGCCGCAACACGCGACCGCGCTCAGCGAGCTGGCGGTTCATGCCGTCACCGTAGGCGCGCTGGCGGAGGCGCAACAGTGCCTGCGTGAGCTCCAGGAGGCGGATCCGCGGGATGGTCGGCTCGCGTTCGTGCGCGCGATGCTGCGCGGAGGCAACCAGGTCGCGGCCGAGCTGCGGGAGGCGCGTTTGCTTTCCAAGGCAGGCCGCTCCGACGCGGCCTTGCGACACTACTGGAAGGCGTTTGGCGAAACCGAGCCCACCACCCTCTCGGGCCTCGAGTACTATCAGGTGCTCGCCGCCGCTGCCGACGGCTGGGATGCCGCCCACGCTGGCCTCGAGCGCTTGGCCGAGCTGTACCCCAAAGCGGCCCACGTGCAGCTTGCGCTGGCCCTTCATCTCACCTACGTGCCCTCCACCCGCACTCGCGGCATCCGAGTTATTGCAGCAGCTCGCCGGCATGCCGGCAGTAAGTAGCGAAGCGCACGCCGGCTGGCGCCGGGCTGTCATGTGGCTCGGCGAGAGCCCGCAGGCGCTGCCGTGGCTGCAGGCTTACGTGAGCGCCAACCCGCAAGACAACGAGCTGCGCCGTCGCCTGGAACTGCTCGAGCCGCTCCTGGCGCGGCAAGAGGCCTTGCACCAGGCTTTTCAGGCCCTCGAGGCCGGCGAGCTGGACCAGGCCGAAGAGAAGTTCCAGAGCATCCCTGGCGCCGAGCGCGACACGGAAGCGCTGGTGGGGTTGGCGAGCGTCGCACTGGCACGCGAGGCCTTCGATCAGGCCGCTAAGCTGTTGTACCGGGCGCGGGAGCTCGCCCCGCAGCGGCCCGAGCTGTGGCAGCCGTTGTTGCGCACGGCTGAGCTTTGGCAGGCCATCAAGCGTGCCGACGTGCTACGGCGCGAGGGCCGGCTCGACGAGGCGCAAGCGTTACTCGAGCACGCGGCAACCTCAGCTGCGACTGAGCGGTACCAGGCGGTCTTGGCTCTCGTCGAAATTCTGCTCGAGCGGGGCGATCTCTCAAGAGCCCAACACAGCCTGCATGAGCTGCTGACCGCGCCACCGACCGAGGCTGCGGGCCTGCGCAGGCTGGTGTCGCTGCTGCTGCGCGCCAACTTGGATGAGCAGGCAGCGGCTGCCAACGAGACGTTGCGCGACATTGATGCCTCGGCCGCCTTTCGTCCGGAAGGTCTGCAGGCCGAGCAGTTGCGGCTGCGGGCGATACATCTGCGCCAGGCGGGCGATGTCATTGCCGCTCGTGATACGCTGGTGGCCGCGGCCGGCCTCGACCCGCGCGCTTCGCAGGTGTGGCTCGACCTGGTGAACCTGGATCTCGAGCTCGGCGATCTTGACGAGGCACAACGCTCGGTCGAGGCGCTGCTTGAAGGCCGAGCCGGGGCTGCCCGAGGCAGTTCTGGTCGCGGCACGGCTTGCCGAGCAGCGCGGCGAGTACGAGCGCGGCCTCGAGCTGCTCGGCACCATTGCCGCACCGGCCTCCTCTGACGAGATCGACAATCTGCGCCGGCGGCTCGAGGTGCGTCTTGCCGCCGCCAGGGCGGTGCGTACCTTTCGCATCGGTGGAGTGAGTGCCGCCCGCATGCAGCTCTCAGAGCTCGAGCGGGCAGCACCCAACTCGACCAATCTGGCGATTGTCGCCGAGGCGTGGGCCGACATCGGCGAGCTTGACCATGCCTTGTTGCTGCTGCATGCGGGAGAAACGGCATCGGCCGAGGTGCCGGGTGTGCGACTGCAGATGGCGGCGTTGCTGCTGCGGGCTGGCCGCACCAGTGAGGCGATGGCCGTTCTCGAGGAGCTTGCCGCTCAGCCTGGTCTGGCGCCAGCAGAGCTGCTTACGCTCCAGAAGCTGCGCGTTGGTTGCGCGGTGCGCGTTGCCGACTCGCTGCGGTCACAAGGTGATCTGGCCGGTGCCCGGAGTGAGCTGGCCCCCTGGACTGGAGCTCGTCCTCTCGAGCCACAAATCGCCAACGCTTACGGGCGGGTTTTGCACGACGCCGGCGATTGTGTGGCGGCCGCTGAGCAGTTTGATCGCGTATTGAAGCGGGATCCCGGCAACCTCGACGCGCTGCAAGGCTTGACGTATGCGGCTTTGAGCGGCGGCGTCGACCTGGCCGAGGCTCGCCACGCTCTGCGACAGGGACTGCAGGTGCATGGTGGTGATCCGCGCCTTCACCTGTTCATTGCTCGCCTGGACGCCAAGGCCGATAGCTATGCAGCAGCGCTCGAGGAGCTCGCTCAGGCAAGCAGGCTCGTTGAGGATGAAATGCGCTTTGACGCGACGCTCACCTCCAAGGAGAAAACGACAACCAGGCCGCCCTCCCAAGCCCAGCAACCAGAGGCCGAGCTCGAGCATTTGCGCTCGGAAATTCAGTCCGAGACGCAGCGGGTACGTGCTGCCGCCGGCATCAAGATCAAGCCGGAAATCACGATGCGGTCGCGACAGGGCGACCCCGGCCGGGATGCGCTGTTCGAGCTAACGGCGCCCTCGCGGCTGGAGTTTCCGAATCCGTGGGGGACGCTGTCTCTTCAGGTCACACCCACCCATCTCAGTGCTGGACAACTCGTCTTAGGTGTCGGTCCCGATACGATGCCCTTCGGCACCGTATCGGAGGGCGTTGGTGGGCGCAATATCGAGGCGGATGGTGTGGCTCTCGGGGTAGGGTATGAGCACCGCGGTTGGCAGCTCGATCTGGGCGTCACCCCGGTGAATTTCGCCCACTTGACCATAGTCGGCGGTCTGCTCTGGAAACGAGCGTTCCGCGATATCGCCCTGATACTCGAAGCCTCGCGCCGGGCGGTGGAGGAAAGTGTGCTCTCGTTCGCAGGGGTCTCAGACCCCGGTACCGGGCGCGTTTGGGGCGGAGTGGTGAAGCAGGGCGGGGCAGTGACCTTGCGCCATGATGGTCGCAACTCCAAGTCCTACGCGGTCCTCGACTACAAATACCTGACCGGCACGAATGTCGAGTCGAATCACTCACTCGCAGCGCACCTCGGCCTTCGGTGGGAGCTGCAACGCGCCAGGAGCATGCGTCTCGAGACCGGGATTGCGGTTTCCGCCATGGCTTTCGAGCGCAACTTGTCCGAGTTCACCTACGGCCACGGCGGCTACTTCAGTCCCCAGCGCTTTGTTCACTTCGGCCTGCCGATTGACTGGCGGGGCAGCTATCAGGCGATGACATGGCAGTTGACTCTCGAGCCTGGCGTGACGTGGTTCCAGATGGATGAGGCACCCTACTATCCGCTTGCGGCGAGTGCGCAGATGTCCGAACCGATGGCCCGGTATCCGAGTCGCAAATCGCTCGGACTGGGCGTTGACGGCGGGCTGGAGCTCGGTTATGTCCTCACCCCACAGATGACTCTCGGGGCACGGGCCGAGCTGCACACCGGTGATGATTATCGCGAGATTTGCGCGGTCACATTTTTACGGTTCGCCCTGAAGGGCGGTGACGACCTGCCGCGCGGGGATTGAGTGGACGGCAAGTGTGTCTCTTCAGCAACCCCGCGCCGCACCGGGAAAATTGAAATGCTATTATCCACTTTTGCCGGATGTACACGGTTCTGAACTCCCAGGTATCGGGTATCCGAGCGATACCTGGGCTTACCAATCGTCCCCTCAGTAGCTATTCTGTTAAATAGAATATTTGTTTGTGTACGTACTCCCGGCCTTGAAAAAAGGCAGGGTAGATAATTTTTTTAGGCCTGTTTTTCTGACGGGCCCGATTAGTATACAGACGGCATGAGTATGTATAGTGACGGGAGATACTTGTATACTGACGGCACACTGTAATATACTGACGGCTTCACCATGTATATTGACGGCTCCGGTTAGTATACTGACGGGCCGGGCAAGTATACGGTTTTGTAAGGGATATTTTTTTCCACAATTCATTTGAGTGGAGCATGTTTCGGTAATACGGGTAATGGCACTGCAACAGATACCGCAGTTTTTACGAATACAGGTTGGTTTTACTGAAAATTTCTATTTCGGCTCCTTTATAGGAAATATTGATATGAAGTTTGAATGCATTTGATAGGTGATTGTTTCAAAATATTCTTCTTCTGTTTGCCTCAATGCTTCAGTCATGTCAATTTTACAGCACAATCAGACGCATTGTACATTTGAATCCCTGTACTTGTTAATTCCGATTCAATATACAGATTCTTTGTAAAGTAACATTGTTCACACGTGTGTGCCATGGTCACCCTTGACCATGTTTCTCCAAAGCTGCTTTGGTTTAAAATTACTAAAGAAGCTACTTTTCTTTACAAACACTTTGGAAAAAACACGGTCCTGGGGGACCGTGTCGAACATCCCTCTGTTGTGTTAACAAAAATACGGAAAAAACACGGTCCTGGGGGACCGTGGCACAGTGCGTTAATTTTGAAATGGACGCGGTAAAAAATTTAGCTGTTAAAAAGATGCCTTCTAAGGGCGAACAGCCCCACTCCGAAAATCAAAAATCCCTATCAGCTATTAAATGACCTTGGGTGGCTAATAAAAGTTTTTGAAACACCAAACTATTTTTATTTGGAAGTGGCGGACTAGGAAAATAGCCCGGGTTCTAACCTGCTATTAACCACAGACCAAAACGTCGCAACTTATTGTCTTTACAATTGCAATTTCGAATTGCCTCGAACATGTTTCGATTCATTCCGATTTACTTTAGATTTAGCATTAAAATGTAACAGTAACGGGTGTCAAGAATCATGGCTTACCGGACTGTAGTATGTTTATCCGGCTATTGATAAAAAATAATTTCAAAAAACAACAAAATTCTCCTGTCGATCCAAATCAATCAGTATCAGAACATTATAAGGAAAAGTCAATTTACAATGATAACATTGTACTGCCTGCTGATTTAGGACCTATTGATATCCGCTTTCCAGACGGGTATAATTCTAAACAGTTATTTGAAAAACGGATCTAAACATTTCATGGAGGGCTTATGAAACATCTGTTTAAAACAGGTTTCACCATTGTTCTTTTTTGTCAGTTAGCATTTTCTTTAATCACAAACTTGACTTTAAATAAATCTACTCCCTATCTACCATCAGATTCCTTATCGCTTCAGTTTAATACTACTTCCGATACGGTAAAAGGGCTTGTTTATCTTGAAACCGCAAGCAGTTCTTCCGGGCTGGATAATAATGATTTACCGCTGTTTAATATGCTGCTAATTGACAATAACTCAGTGGAAAAATCGTTTGATCAGGGATCAATTCCAATAGATGGAAACATGCAGGCGGGCATTATCTATTTCAGCCCTGGAAAATTGGGGTTAGCTCCCGGACTCTACTACATAAAATTAGCAGATCCTGGTACAGAACTGGTTGATTCATTTCGCGTAATAGCTCCTTCCAATCCATACCGGACAATTTCGGGTACAGTAATTCCTCCGGAAGGTGTTTCAGCTGCAAATATGCTGGTAAAAGTGGATGATCGAAATCTGGATTATTCTTTGGAATGCTGGACAGATGTTTCCGGCAATTACAGCATCGCAATTGATCAGGAAACATTCAATATAACAGGCGGTAAGTTTTATGTGCGGGTAGATAAAAATCTGCCTGGTTACATACTGGATCCTATTGGGCAGAATATCGATTGTTCTTCAGGTAATAAGGAAAATATCACTTTTAAATTTATCAATGCATCAATCGTTGTAAAAGGAACTGTCAGTTGTGGAATTGACCCTGTAAAAAATATTCAAGTCGGTTTATATTCAATGGACTATAATGTCATCACAACTGCTATAACTGATAGTACCGGAAGTTACAGTTTGAATTGCACTCCCGGTGTTTATCTTGTTCGGATCAGTATGGATCAAAACAGCGGTTATTTGTCATTGGGAGAAAAAAAGGTTGATGTCACATCGGTGCAGTCTCTTGTGGCAGATTTTAAACTTCTGAAGGCAGATTCCTACATCTACGGAAGAGTAACTATAAAAGGGCAGGCCCCCGGCGTATCAATCTATGTAAATGCTTATAATCAAAACTTTGGTGGAAACCGTTCTGCTACTGAAACCTCAGGCTATTTCAAAATCCCTGTTTCTACTGCAGTGGATACCTTCTGGGTATCAATAGAAAAAAGTGAACAAAACCCTGTTCCGCAAAATCTTGTCCTTGAAAAAGGCAATACCTCGATACTTGCCAAAGCAGGTGATTCCGTTAAGTTTAATTTTATCGACAAACCTGCCGGCGGAATATCGGGAAGTATAACGAATCAGACCGGATTTACTGTACAGAAAATATTTGTCATGTTGCATGACACGGCTAATAGTGGTGGCGACTACAATTTCGAATCAACTCAAACCGGCAGTTATGTTTTTGATGGAATTCCTCAGGGTATCTATTATGCTGAAGGCGGTTTAGTGCTGATTAAAGACTCGTCTACCATAAAGGTTTGGAAAAAGTTTGCCACTGATTCAGGAAAAATAATTCCGATCACTGTTGGAACCACGGTAACAAACGGTATTAGCTGGATCTTTACCGCAAATGACACGGTTAACCAGCAAGGTACTATAAATGGAAAAGGTATTCTGAAACTGACACTGATCGATTCTACAAAAGTAAGTATTGAAAAAGTAGGTGTGATGTTTTTTGACCATATTCCATCAGCAGGCGAAAACATTCAGCCGGTCAGGTATTATGGTATGCAAACGATCAGTCCGGTTATGCAAATCAATGATATTCCCAATAAATCATTGTATGTTGCTGTTGAAATGTTTGGAAGAATCAACGGAATATCTGTTCGCTATTTTGCATTCGCAAAAGATGGTGATTCGCCAAAGTTACTTAACTTTCAAACTGCTGATACTCAAAGTGTAAGTTTAATGATTTCTTCTAAAGACACTTCAGGCAGCATTGGTGGAACGCAAGAGCCTACTGGCAATGGTTTTTTGAAAGGAAAAATTACCTACACCGGAACACTCAATCAGCAGAATCTTATAGCGCTACTCTATGATATTAACAATGGAAAAGTAGTTAGAATGGTGCCAATGAACGACAGCGGCTTCTACTTTTTTGAAAAAATAGCCGCTGGAAAATACAGAGTCGCTGCAGCGATTGATACGAATAGTGATAAAAATCCTGAAGCTATGACACTGCACGATTCGACGTTGGTTTTTACTGATTCTGAAGTTTACAAAGACATTAATATCACTTTACTTGACAGGAAAACCGGTACCGGCGGTGTTTCCGGCACACTGGTATTCTCTGGTACATTACCATCATCGTACAGAATAACAGTCTCAGCAATAATGATTGATACGTTATTACCTGATTCAGCGCAGTTGAATGATCTGGCCTTTATGTTGTCCTATCATGCAGTATTAAATACTATGGGTAATTTCTCAATAGGTAATCTGCCTGATGGCGTTTATGCCATTGCTGCAAATGCTGAGATTGTCAGCGATTCAGTAAAGGATAACAAGGAATTCGCATTTGGATTGTATGGTGATTTCCTGGAAAATGCGAACGTTAAACTTCCGTTCAAGCCCAAATACGTCATTGTTAAAAATGGTCAGATTACCGGCAGTATCAGCTTGAATCTTATTTCCAAAGAATTAATTGAGAAATCTCCGGTTATAAACGTCAGTACAAAAATTCCAAAAGCATACGTTTTTCAGGCATCCAGACTTAACAATACTACAGGAGTACTGACTGTTATGTTTGCTGTTCCTGTAAATACGACTCTTAACTTTTCAATAATTGATTTGAATGGAAGAGTACTTGCTCAATTGAAACAGCAGGCTTTCCAGACAGGCTATCACACCTTTAACTGGAATCTTAAAAATAGTGGTCATATACCAGCAGCAGGAACGTATATAGTTTCAATGAGGAACAGCCGGTTCAACGCTCAAAGAATTGTTAAAATGATTCGCTAACAATTCGCTCTTCGATACGTTTTACTGATTCGACACTGTTTAGAGTAAGAGCTCTAAACAGTGTTTTTTTATAATAAAGTATCACCTTAAGAGCCGCTCACCCTCGATAAAATTGTACCATTTGCAAAAAATGTACTATCTTATGTCATTTTTTCAATCCGGTTACATTCATTAGAAAATAGCTATCAATAAAGGGATCTTTTCTTTTCAACTTCTAAATTGAGCAGAAATCTTATAAAATCCTTATATTTACAAAAATCGGGCGATTTCTTTAAGAAATATTTTTCTATGTGTTGGATTAACGGTTCATTAATGTTCGTAAGCGTATTACTTAGCTCGCTTGTGGGAGGAGGAAAAATGCATCCAGAATCCCGTTCTGCTATGTATGTAGTGCTTCTTTTCATACATAAACCATCAGAATATTTTTCACTTATATGATATATACCTATAATCGCGTATAAGAGATTTAATTACTACTTGTTCAAAGGAGACAAGATGAATAAACCAGGAAAAGTTTTACTTTGTATTATCAGTCTCGTTGCAGCCCTTAGTGCACAGGAGAGTTTGAAAAGCCTTGCAGCCAAAATTAACTTCAATATTGGAACATGCGTCTCTAGTGATTTCTATCGCAATTCCGAACCAAAATACAATGAAGTACTGGGTCGTGAATTCAACGCCTTCGTTTGCGAAAATGAGATGAAACCAGATGCGCTTCACAGTGTACAGGGTTCACCGAATTTCACGACTGCAGATAAACTGGTCACCTGGGCTCTACAGAACAACGGCAAAGTCCGCGGTCATACTCTCTGCTGGCACTCTCAGAATCCTTCATGGATTAAAAACAATTCATGGAACCGTCAGCAGGCTCTTCAAGCTTTAAATCAGCATATATCTCTTATCGTGTCCCACTTTAAAGGTAAAGTCTATCAATGGGACGTTATCAATGAACTTTGGGATGATAATGCTGCCAACCCTGTTATGAGAAATTTTAATCCCTGGTTTAAAGCGATCGGAGAAGATTTTGTTGATTCAGCATTTACCTATGCACATAGGGCAGATCCTGATGCCAGACTATTCTACAACGATTACAATAACAGCACCATAAATAACAAATCCACAGCCATGTATAACAAAATCAAAAAGATGGTTGAGAATGGCGTACCAATCCATGGTATTGGCTTTCAGGCTCACCACACAGAACCTGAATGGAGCGACAATTTTAAAAACAGCATCAAAGAGAATATAAAACGTTTTAACGACCTTGGACTGGAAGTTGTTTTTACAGAAACAGATGTCAGAATCACCACTCCCACAGATCAAAATGAACTTATCGATCAGGCAAGAATGTATAAAGCAATGCTTGAAGCCTCTTTGGAAAGTAAAGGTGTTACAACTTTTATGATCTGGGGATTTACCGATAAACATTCATGGATTCCGGGAACCTTCCCAGGAACTGATGATGCACTGATTTTTGATAGATCTTATCAAAAGAAACCGGCTTACGATTCGATTGTTGCAGTTCTTAAAAGAACACAAACTCCGGTTGTAAAATCAAGCAAAAACGAAGTTTCATCATCGATGATCATGAGCCGGAATGGTTCCTTTTTAAAAATTAATTTTAACGCATTGAACGCAGGCAAAACATCGTTAAAGCTTTACACCATAAATGGTAATCTTGTTAAGGAATCTGCTATACAGACAGTTTCCGGGCAGAACTACTCACATAATTTTGATATATCAAACATTGCAAACGGTTATTATATTGCAAGGGTTGTCGACAGTAAAGATCATGTTTGTCAGTCAAAATTAGTGCTTTCAAAATAGTAAGTCCTGGAACTATGGGATTAACAATCCCTATACAATGTCGCAATGTGCTGCGTGGTGGATATAATATGTCGGCACTGCCGTTCCGTACACCATGCTGTACAATTGCGTTATTGTACTTTTACTCAATTTTTTCAAGTTCTCGCCTGTCATATAATTCACTCTGCTATTACGGCATCTTTTCAATGATGGCATGATGCTTGATTTATTCCTCCGGTTTCTACCGCAAACCAGGAGGACATCATGCCATGTTCCAATCCGGTTCGCAAAAAGAAAAGACTGGGCGCGACACTCTCTCCAAACTCTGTTTTCCGCATAAAAAAACCGCTCGGCAAATTCTACCGCCCCCGCAATCACGAGACTCCGTTTTTCAAGATAGTGCGAAAAACTCCTGGCATGATTCTGAAAATTACAGGTACAGGAACCAGCATTTTACCATTATTGTCGATAAAAGGTAAAAATGATACCTTGTATAAAGGGGACTCGCTTCCCTCCTTTTTGTATGCTCAGGATACAATCCTTAATGAATTCTATATCAGATATCTAAGTGATGGAAAAACGCTTTATCAAAACAGTATGGCATCAGGAACGAAATGGAATTGCCCGACTGATGGCGATTATTATATGAAATTCTGGGTAGATACCAAAGCTGCAGTCAATACTTCTGAATGGGAATACTCAACATATTTACAACAAGTATCATTACCTGTTATATCAAAAGATGAGGTTCGCAACTCCGCACAGGTAGGTATTTTTTGGTGCACCAGTCGTTAACTGTACCGAATTCCAGTAAGACATGGTTAAAAACTACTATGCAGAATGATAACCTGTATCAGGTATGTGTCAAAAGCAGTTCACCGCTTATCTGTATTCTTTTGGAAATAACCTCAACTCTGAAATTATTCCAATAAGTGCGATCACCAGAAATAGTGGAACTGATATTATTCAAGTGTTTGTTTGGAACCTCAAAACACCGAAACGTACTTTTTGGCATTAAGTAACACAAGTATAAATGATTTACCAGTAAATTAGTTTATATCATCATTTAATAATGATGCATTTGAACCAGACACACTTGTAAGTCTATTACGTACCATTTCGACAGACAGTATTCCTATATACCGGACTCTTTCAATAAACGACATCAGTGATGCGATCCTGTTTCATGGGGTTGATGGGAAAACCTACAAGGTGGGAATTTCTTCAGATAATGTTACATTTAAAGTTAACACCTCTTCCACTACCGGTGCTAAATTGATTATGGTGGAAACATTACCTGGCTTGATGCGGTTGTCCTGCACAGGAACAGGAGATTTCATTGTCAATTATACGCCATCGGTCTTTTCAGGAAGCGTCTTGAGTTATTTGTTCTATGTTAAGGAAGAATAATACAAGTTACAATTACAAGATACTAATCTGGGCGTTCCCCTTCGGGTGGCCGCTTTCTACCTTTTCCGTTGGGCAGACATCACTCCTCCGGGCTCTCGCTCTCGCGATCCGGTATTTTCTGCCTTGCAGAGGAGAGGGTGCGTTGCTATAACGAAAGTCTCTCACCCAGCCGCGAAATTAATAAGTATTGAGAAAAATAACACACCACCGCAAAGCAGAAAATACCGAAACAAGGTGTATTATCTAACATCAAACGGCCTCGCCTGCTTAATAAACAAAGCCCGATCCACGGCATTCAGTTTGAATTCAAGTTCGAGGGCGAATGAGAGATCAAAGGGATTCTTTTTATATAGTGTGGCAAAGTGGCTCTTTACTTCAGAGGCAAATTCGTAGAGTGTCACAATCTCACTGTCGGACATAACCGGAGTCTGAGGCGTTAGACTGGAAAATCGTTTCCGTACAACGCTTCCATTAATAATTGTAAATATCTCGGGCAATGAACCATTTTGCGGATTAGTCACTGACTCTTCCCCCGGCTGGATATTTACATAGAACCCATCCAGACCGGGATCACTGATATTACTGGTAATAAGTACCCCATTAGCGGCTTCAGCAGTAAATGCGGGATGAACCGCCACGCCCATAAACACCTTACGGTGATCGATATTTCTGAACGAACGCTCCTCAAACGCCTGCCAGCTCCAGACACTTGCCCAGACTTTCCGGATTTCATCTGATGGTCTCTCCACTCCCCCGGCATCCGCTCCTGTTGAACTATACAACCCGGCACCGTTGAAATCCTCAAGATCCTCTGCGTTAGTACTGGATCGTAACCGTACCCTTTTTCCATGAAACATGCTGTCTGCGAACCTGTCAATTTTAGATGCGACAACAGAATCCACTGGTGCATGCCGTATACAATATCGCAGCTCATCAAGTGATGCTTCCCTGAAACGCGAATCAGACTGAAATCGTTCATTAACAAGAAGCGAATCAATTAATACCTGTATCGAAACGTTATGTATTCCAAAAATAGCAATGTACGTAGCAGTTTCTGTACATAGCTGCGCACTGCGCCCTTCTTTGATACAGTCTGCTTTAGCCTCATTACAAAGCGCAGACGTCAATATTGCAGACTTAAGAAAACCGGTATAGAATGAAAATGGCACCGCGAAACCATCAGGTGCATGCCCTGGAAGCAGTTTTGATAGTTCGCCAAGATTAGCCGCTTTCACACCCACACGAATACGGTCTGCAAAAGTAAGCTTTGAAAAGGGTATCAGAGAGTCACACTGAAGATCAGACTGGGGAACCTGAGGAGTTTCAGGAATACGGTCTTTCCAGAATTGGTTGGACTGCTCAAGGGTGGCTTTTTCAATGATAAATGTATCTCTGGTGACTTTAAAATGAACAATACTGTCAAACAATCCGGCAATAGACGGTTGTGAAGAAGCTGCGATCAGTGCCATATTGGGCGTTTTTCTGCTCCGGGCAGCAACATTGACATGAGCAAGCGGTGTCTGAAGTTCTTCGGTGATCGTTCCACCAACAAGCGGCAACTCATTTGGCAAACGGGTAAGCAGAAGAATGTCCCGATACGACACCGCCGAAGAAGACAACTGTTCGGGAGTCATGTGCCGGAGAGTTCCGTAGGTCTCGCCGGTATTGAGCAACTGCACGGTGATTCCTTTGTATAATTGTTCCCTTCTAAGCCACAATGCACCATTTTTTTTAAATTCATTTGTATATGCGCTAAGAGCTGTTTCGTGAGCTGATGTTGGAGGAAGATAATAAAGTCTATTGTTGTTCACCGGGCAGTTTCTGTTGAATAGCAATCGTTCTTCAACCAGCTGTGAAGCTTTGAGTGCCTGCTCCGGTGTGAGATTGTCCAAAGGAAAAAATTCAAGGGTAAAAGGTGAGGTGATATTCTCTGAAGAGGATTCCCCCGGAATGGTCAATCCCGAGTACCACAATAACGATCCTGCCATTGCCTTACGATTACTACCACTATACGTTTGTTGCTCAAACTCACTGAGTGTCAATGGATATCCGAGAATGTCTCTAACAAAATTATAATGCAGCGGATTATGGATAGTGTTCTGAAAAAAGACTACCGGAGCACTGTCAATCTTATCAATATAAAATTTTACGGTAAAAGTTGTACCCAACTCCCCAGTGGTTACTACCGCCATCGATTTGAAACGCTCAAGACCACCCTGCTCAGGAAAGCGGGTCGCATAGTTATCGGTAAACTTTTCATCCTTAAGTTCATCTAATATACTATTGAGTATATTCTCACCCATTATCGGTCGAATATGGGTGTACCTGGCAGTATGAAATCCTGGCGCTTTGACAACGACCATCAGTGTGTCCACCGTTGTTTTCATTGCACAACCTTGTGAAGTTGTGAGTATCAACGGATTGCTGCTACTCCCATTTTCGCAACATGCCGAAACGGTATTCTGATCTTTAGACGAGATGAAAATAGAGTATCTGGATGGTGTTTTGCCCTGTTTGTCACTGATATTGATTTTCAAAAGCGCATCATTATCATGATTATCATCAGGCTTGTTGATACATAGTAGTTGGGTCGTAATAAAAAAGGTTATGATAACAGCGTATTTCAAATTCATTGCGGGCCCTGCGGTTGTCTAAGAAAAGTTTTGTTTATCCAAATCAGCACTTACTTGCAAATTGGATCACCTGGACATGGCAGCGGATGTGGATTATTCTCGGATTTGGTCCAGGGATCAACTCTTTCTGGAACTGTACCATCGATGTTCACCTTCACACATCTGACATTAAGTGCAGGACGGCTGGCACATGCAGCACGAGCGCAACCATCAAAAAGGATCGTACGACACTCTGCATCTTTACATATCTGCATACAGTCAGATGAATTACACGCATGCCACCCAAAGCCAAATGATGAGTGATAGAAGCTGAAGTATCTCTTATTCCACAAAAAAGTGATCCGATCGTTATGATGATTTCCTCCACCATCGTAAATTACCTCTTCCAACGGCTCTATCCCGCTGCTGGTCTTTATCCATGCTTTTTCAACGGTATAATTAATTGCAGACATGGGACCACACGATTCGGGGCGAGTCTGAGCATAGATGGTAGCATGTAAAGAATCATTTTCGCAATCACAGAATAGATCAACATCATACACTTTTTGTGTTGTTTGACAGGTTAATGTCCGCTCTGAAGGTTTTCGTATTTCGAATTCTGCGGATGCAGCCTGCAATTGTATAGTGTCAAGGTTCATCTTCAAATTCTGTACTGCAACATATCTTGATTTATACCCCTCTTTTGTTACGAATAAGGTATCTGCAGCAGTTGATGCCTTTAAAAGATGTGCACTTTCCTGAAAAACAGATTCACTGAAAACATTTTTGCGTGGCATAACTGTCTGATACGAAAAGGATCCATTATCCGTCCGTACCCGAATAATCCGCACTGATATACCACTTTTCATTTCGGAATTGTACAACTGAGTAATTGTGCTTTGGCTTTCTGTTTTGATACTTTTAACCAGTTTCCCGGAGTAATCGAAAACATCGATCCCCTGTATAGCACCAGTAACAGAATGATTACTCACCTTATGAACCGGATGATTAACCGCTAAGGGTTCCCCTGAAATTCTGAACACTCCTGATGCATCTGTAGTATCAGTGAGTCTGGCATTTACCAGGGTTACAAGGGCATTGCTGATCCCTGCTCCAGTAGTGGTAACCACTTTTCCTGCAAGGTCGATACTCTGACCACTGGAAATAGCTGTAAATATCCCTGAAAAGCAAATTGATAAAAAATGTGAAAGCCTGAGTTTGACCATAAAACATTCCCCTGCAACTCTTATCCTGTTTAAAAAACGACGTTACCACTAAAAAGTGACGCTCCTGATAAGAAGATAAATAGTTAGAACTCTAAAGAGTAGCCCGATGATTAAAATCTGCTTCCTCTATATGGAAAATAAGACCTCTGCGGTTTTTTTGAATAAATAAATTGGGCGTTCCCCTGTGGGCGGCTGCTCTCTGTTCCAACTCTGAAAATGCAACACTTCCCAAATCTTTCTGATATATAAATGCTGTTGATCACTTGCATGTTGTTGTCGGTACAATGACGCAATGTGCTGCGTGGTGGATATAATTACCGGCTTTGCCGTTCCGTACACCATGTCTGCACAATTGTGATTATTGTACTTTTACTCAATTTTTTTCAGAATCTCGCCTGCCATATGATCCACTCTGCTATTCTGGTCTTACCAATACCGGCACGGTGCTTGATTTATTCCTCCGGTTTCTGCCGCAAACCTGGAGGACATCATGCCATGCTCAACCCCGAAACAAGAGTTTCAGAAACTTCGACAGTGCTCAGTACAGGCTTTGAGCAAACATGCCTCTGACATTTTTCTTCCGTCAAACTTACGATACATCGTCTTGCGTTTTTCATTTCATTCTTTAAGCGTATGGTATCCGGTGCTGTGCACCGATTTTATTATACCGCTTTGATATGCTCTTTTTCGATGTTTTGTGTTGTATTTGAATACCTAATGCTATTATTTTGATGCCAGTGTAAGTCTAAGAGTTCGTTAAGAACGTGCAACGGTTAAGAATTTGAACGTTTGAAAAGTGTTTTTCGGCGGGAGAACGGTTGCAATCAACTATCAGCTATCAACAAATCCTTTCCCGTTGCGCATGGCTGCAAAGTCCGTTCGCTATATTACCGCTCGTCAATATAATGTTCTATGGCTATGGTTCATGTTCTGCATGCTACGCGATAATACATGGGCTATCGAAGAGGTTGGGGGCTGGTTTCCCTATTAGCTATTTCAAACATTTCACGGGCTCCGGGGTAATTCGGGGCAATCTGTAAAAGCTTTTCCACAGCAGCCTTTACACCGGCATGATCCTCGATTTTATACAGCGAAAACGCCAGGTAATACCAGCAGTCGGGTTGATACGGCGCAACTTCCGCGGCGTGTCGCGCCTGTCGCACCGCGCTGTTAAAGTCTCCTGTGCGCAGAAGCGCCCATGTATATGCGTTGGCTATACGTCCGGAATTCGGATCGCCTTGTGCGGCCAGTGCGATTGCACGCAGGGCTTCATTCCAGTTACCGCGTCGTCCTGCTGCAACCCCTACATTGAAGTTTGCCTGCGGATCGCGCGGATCAACCCTTAAAGCGGCGGTCCAGAGCGTATAGTCGCTGTACCAGTCAGGCAAACGGTCTTCAAGACGGACAATACCTATAGCCACCGTTATTCCAACGGCGACGCAGACACCTGCGGACAGCGTCCCTTTTACAGGCGCAGCCGACGCCTTTGACATATGACCGACACTACGTATAAAGGGCAACGTCGCAAATAACAATTCTCCAAGAATAAGCGCCAAGCCTATTGACGGAACATAAAAATAACGTTCCGGAGCTTCGTGAAACATGACCATCGCCCCTGCAGCCGGAATAAGCCCTGATAAAAAAATCGCGGAAGCAACGCCAAGACGGCGGACTTTTATCGAAGCGGCTACAAGAACAACAAACACGATAATGCCAACAATCGTATGAACTCCCATACCCCCAGGCGCGTAAGGATGCGATATTGTCAATGATACAAAAGGCATAGCCCTCCCGAAATAAATGCCTATCGTATCCGGATAAACTCTAAGTATTGTTAAAATCTCCGGAAGCGTCGGCGTATCTAAACCTTTAAGGCCGATTATGCCGCGGACTGTTACCCATAGCGTTATGGCTCCTGCAACGGCAATCCACCGTGAGGCAGTAAAACGTACCGGCTGTCGGTCGACAAAATCCATGACAACTGCCACAAGAACCACGAAAAGAAACGATTCCTTAGAAAGGAGGCCAGCCAGAAAAACAATCCCGTATAGTATCGTTCGGGGCGAATCTGAGCGCCCGCGCAATATCAACAGGCAAAGAAGAGCGACTGCGCAAAGCAGATCATAGCGGCAGGAAATCCATGCTGCCGCCTCAACGTTTTGCGGATGAAGTCCCCACCATACTGCCGCTATACACGCAGCAATTATTGCCGATTTCCCCTTATTCCTGCGTCCACGCATGAGCGCCAGAACTAAAAGTAAAGTGGAAAGCGAATGCAGAAAAATATTTCCGGCATGAAGGATAAACGGCGCATTTGCAAGCCTAGTGTCTAACCACATTGACGTCAATGCAAGCGGCCGCCAGTATGGACTCGCCTCCAGGCGCGGCGCAGCCTGGCTGTACAGATCGGCGGATATTGCCTGTACAAGCCCGGAAAAATCTTTAAGTGCGGGACTCGGTTTGACAATATTAACATCGTCGTAAACCCAGCCTGCGCCCAATACAGGCAGATATGCCATAAACACGCAGAAAGCAACTGCAAGGGCCGACAGAATAAGCGTTCCGCGGGGTATTGTTTCATTCAAAATCCGGTGATTTTTGTTCATAATTTGCCGAGGGTTTATCCACCATGTTTCCATTTTTTGCTTATCAGATGATATTGTTAATATAGTAAAACTGAAGGATGATATAAAAAAAACATGCAAATTTTTTCGAAGAGTAGGGGCGATGCGATCTTAAATCTTGGAAACACGAGTCATACCGGAACGTATAGCCCAGAAAATTAAGACTCGTCCCGGTTTCTTCAAGGTTTACGCATCGGGTCTTTTCACGATTTATTTGCAAACCAAAGCGCCCTTCGAGCAGAGATTCCGTGAATTAAGAAAGTCGGCCTCAAATATCGGTTCTATTATCAGCAACAGGGCCGTTTGCGCCACTCTATCCCGTATTGTCGGTATTCCAAGCGGTCGCTTACCCCCATTTGCTTTCGGTATATACACCCGTTTCACTCGGTTTGGTTGATAGGTCTTCTTCTTAAGTGACTCGTGAAGTTGTCGGCTTTGCCGTTCCGTACACCATGCTGTACAATTGCGGGTTATTGTGCTTTTATTTAATTTTTGCCAAGTTTTCGCCTGGCTTATGCTGCACGCTGCTATTTCGAACTTTTAAATGCTGGCACGATGCTTGTTTTATTCCTCTGGTTTCTGCCGCAAATCAGGAGGACACATGCCATGTTCTACCTCAAAACGCGAATTTCAGAAACAGAGAATAACGCCCAGACAGAGTTCTGTTCCCAATGTAGCTAAAAAACAGGTTGGCAAGTTTTATCACTCCCGTGCGGCTGAAAATATGACTATCAGAACAATCAGGAATATCCGGTGATTCTTTCCCATACTTCTGACCTTTTACGATGAATTGCAATGAAACGACTGTTATGGTTTACATCACTGCAAAATCAAGGCGCAGTGGCAGCATTGATAAGCAGAAGAAGGGAATAGCTACCCTGTGGTCGCTCCAATAGGAAGCCTTGATTAGAGTCCCTTTGCAAGCATCTCGAATTGATCAAAAAAAAAGAACTATGTCGTTGAAGGGAAGAAGGTAACAGGGTAAATAGGGAATTTATCAATATTTGTAATTTCAAGAAATTATTCTTTTTTTTGCTTATATTACAAATGTGTTTTATACTCTAGCATGCGCATAAAACAGGATTTTTCTCAACTTATGCGCTCTAAATGGGCAAAAGGTAAAAGGGGGTAGTATGTTAAAAGCTTTTAATCGGATTGCTGGATTGCTGTTGTTGTTGCCGGCAATCATCATGAGCGGAATTGTCAGTGTTGACTTTTCAAAAACGCACCAAACCATCGACGGTTTCGGCGGTTGCAGCGCCTGGTGTGGCGCACTAAGCGATGCGATAATGGATGGTCTTTACAAAAATGGAGACAACCAGGTTGGTTTCACCATTCTGCGACTCCGGATCGATCCGAGTTCGTCGAAATGGGCCGATGAAAAGTCAAATGCCACGAAAGCAAAAGCGCGGGGTGCAACGGTATTCGCCACCCCCTGGGCGTATCCAGCGTCGTTGACAACTAACAATGCTACAATTAAAGGATATATAAATCCTGCTAAATTCGCAGATGTTGCGGCCCATTTGAAGAGCTTCTGGACTTACTGCGGTGAAGGCAATGTGGATATCATGTCACTCGAAAACGAACCTGATTATGCTCAGCAAATTACCTACGAAGGCTGCACCTGGACTGGACAAAATTTTTTGGATTTCTGTAAAACCTACGCTCCTGCGGTCGGGAAACCGGTTATGTTGCCGGAATCGTTTGCTTTCGATTATAGGCTTTCCGATCCAACGCTCAATGATGCTACGGCTGCGGCAAATGTAACCTATATTGGTGCACACTTGTACGGGTCCGGACCAAAAACGTATACATTAGCCCTCAATAAGGGAAAACACGTCTGGGAAACAGAACATTATTTTTCTAATGATGATGCCTCTTCCTGCATGAAATTTGCAAAAGAGGTTTTCGACTGTATGAACTGCGGCTTTAGCGCCTATGTATGGTGGTGGATGACCTATGATTCTAAAAGTGGTGGAAAAGATGGTCTCTGGGCCAATAACGCCCCAAACCACCGAGCCTGGGTTCTTGCCCAGTTTTCAAAATGGGTTCGTCCGGGTTTTGTCCGCGTCGATGCGACCTATAGTCCGCAGAGTGGGGTGAATGCCGTTGCATTCAAAGGGCCGACTGGCTACGTCATTGTGGCGATGAACAATTCCACCTCCGCACAAAGCGTGACCTTTAATTGCACAAACGCAACGTTTACCAGCGTTAATAAATATACGTCATCGCAATCGAAAAGCGGAGCAAGCGGCGGGGCAGTTGCTGTAACGAACAATTCCTTTACCAGCAGCCTGGATCCGCAAAGCGTTTCTACATTCGTATCGACCGGCGGTGTTTCGGTCATTAGTCCATTCAAAGGCACTGACAATCGTTCAACCATTCTCACGCCCAAGAATGTCGCAGGACAATTTATGTACTTAGCCAATGGAAAACGTATTAGCATGCAGAGTATCAATGCAGCCAACAGCAAAGCTTCCGATATTTTTATTATGCCGGGAAAGACTTGTATCGGCCTTGGAGGTGATAAATTTATCCAGGATTCTAAAAAATAGCTGGAATTTGATTTTCTAAGCCTTTTCCAACTGGCACGTGTCGGCCTCGACCTGGCCAGTTGGCCCTTAATATCCAAATTTAAACGTGACCCAACATATCCCTGACAAAGGAGAGCCTGCGCTCCATCCCGCGGTTTTGTATTATGATTGTTTCAGGGCAGAAACAGAGTGGCTTATTAACCATATCAGCAAGGATATCAACGAGGTATTCGAGTCTGTTTCCGGTAAAAGGTTAAGACCTGACATCAACCTCATCATGGGTTTGCTGCCTTCCGTCATCTATCGGGATTTGACAACAAAGAGTCCACTACCGGTTCTGGCAGGATTTGGTATTTTCCCCCCGGTTATGGAATGAATTCTCATTCCATCAGAAATTTCACTTTCGCAGGGCCTTCATTCACAGGGATCCCAGCACGTTCCCAAGAATAATCCGGTTTCGAGATCCGGACAGGCGTGCTGCTATAAGTCCACGGATTACTCAGAGAAGCGATGAAGAGGCAACTTTCATTATCAACCGAGGCGTCGGCTTTGGCAAAGACCAGATAACGGGTTTTATTGTGTTCGAAATAGTGAGCGTCAAGTGAAAACGCATTCACACTGGGTGTCACCTCCCCTTTTTCCACCCAGGTTCCAGTCAAAGGATTGGTGGAGGTATTCTCCAGCACATAGATCCGGATTGCCCAGACGTTAGAGGTGCTCCCGGCTGCAAAGTAAATGTACCATTTATTATCCATGTTTGTTTGACTGCCTGTTGTGCATGGCACACAACTAAATAGTTCGGCGATTATATTCTCTTTAGGTATTTGTAGGTTTGACTTCGATTCTTCAACACCTAATTTAAGAACCTTATTTGCCATTATAATATTGTCCTTCATTTCTAATCTGATTGATTTGATGTTATTGTTGATTTTTTTAAAGTCCTGGTATTTAGGAAGAAATAGGGCAACAATAACTGCTAAAGCGGTGGCAAGACTCGGTTCGAAGCAACCTATCTCACAAGCGTTTCCAGGGCGGGTGGATCACACGCAGTCGAGACAGAGGCGCCTGTACCCCAACAATCAGTTATATACACATGCGTTGGATCGCCAATCACACTATTCTGTAATTTCCATATCACTTTTTTCGCTCGCGTTACTTCTACGAGCTTATAACTACTGGAATACGCGCCAAATACGAACGTACCTCCAGGCAGGAGCTGGCCAGCCGCAGCGAAGTTAAATCCGATTTCGGGGATGTCGGCAGCTGATAATTTCCAGACGATACTGTCATTCTTATCAAGTTCGACAAATACTGAATTGTAACCTCCACCGATCAGTATATTACCGTTTTCAAGCTTAATTGCGCTGTGCACACCATCCCAGTTGATTCCGTACTTATTTTTAAGATTAACACAGTTGATTTTACGAAGTACAGCACCAGTTTTGCTGAATTCGTACACGTTGTCCTCACCGCGAGCGGCGACCAGATAGGTGCTGTCGCGCGTTTTACGCACCATTCTGAAACGCAGATGACTATCACCTTGACATTGAGTTTGAATCGTCCGCACGACTGTATTTGTGGTCCGATTGATTTCAATGAGCTTGCCTGAGATATTTTCACCAAAAAGAACGACATTGCCTGGCAGTGGGTAGCAGTTATGAATCTCACCGGCGCTTGCAGAGTATTTCCATATCACCTGTTTAGAGCGCGTAACTTCGCGCACATCACTGCCTCCACAGAGGAGAATATTACTGTTTGGCAATAGCCACGCGTCCTGGACTGGGCCGGGCATCGCGTATTCCCATTCGACCTGATTATCGGCCGAGAGGATGTATGCCTTATTATTCGAATAACTTGAAACCAGTACCGAATGTTTACGGGCAGGAAGGTCGATGCCGAGCTCGATATCGAGTGTTCCATTAAGCGAGGTAACAGGAACTTTTTTTAAGAACGTCCCCTGGTATGAGATACTGATGGTGTCAGTTGCGATCTTGACCGAAGCTTCGCGGGAGCTGCCTGATGCGGTTTTGGCCGTCAAGCCGTGATATAGGAAGTACATACCATCGGGAACATTCTTGTTTTGACCCAAAAACATACGGGCCGGACCAACTATTCTGCCGCGTAAATCGATTACGAGCTCATCACTTTTTTTTATGCGGTCGTTCACATGACCGTCAATGCAGATAGTTTTACCTGTAATACTGTTGTCGATCGGTTGTGGCGAGTTCAGCCGTCCATTGCGGAAAATACCGGTACTCTGCCCGAGGAAGTGGTATTTTCCATCGGTATCTGCAGTATCGGAAATTTTCGCACTAAGCAATGTAAGTACAACATCAAATGCCACTGTACCTTGTTTGGTGGTTACTTTACCGCTCAGATCAATTGGAACCTGTGAAAATGATTTGCTACCGATGCCTTGCACCGCCAGTATCATCGGCACCAATAATATCCCCGTGCCAGCACAGAAAACAGCCTTGACAGTGCGCCATACCTGATTATGGAAACAATGCACTTGCATATCATATGTTCCTTACTTGGACAAATCAATTTCTACAGCAACGAATATTTTCTCTCTGCTCACATGTAGAAATTTGTGCAGAAGTATATGATACTTCGCACAAATCTCTCCTGTTATTTCTGGATGCATTCCGATAAATGCCGATATCTTCAAGAAGTGATACCGACGACACTTGTCATAGTATCACCAGTAACAAACTTTTGTCGCCTGTGTTTTTCCTTTATGATCACTCACCCGAACCATATACGATCCACGAGCCATCTTTGCCATATCAATAACAAAGGAATTGTTTGCCGATTTTTTATCAATTGAATGTTTCACAACGCAGCGACCATTGTAATCAAAAAGGGATAATTCACACGGTCCTTCCGTGAATGGAAAACCTTTGACAAACAAAAGATTGCCGCGAATCATGGTACTGAATCGATTCCGCATTTGCAAGGTTATCTGAGTGCATACCAGCCATATCTGTCACACCGGCTTCAACACCGGTCGGATTCAATGTATCTACATCGAGATCAGGCCATACGCGTTTACCAAGTTTTTGATCCGCTTGCCTATTGAACGCGCCTAGCTCATCGCAATTGCCGTCGAGCCATAAAATCACCTTTCGAAAATCAGCAGCCTGGATGGTACCGTCCTTAAGTGCCGTCTGGTGAGTGGGACGGTTTAAAAGCGCTTTACCCATACGCGACTCACGGGCGCCGAACCGCCCCGGTAACGTCCGTGATCCCTGGTGCATGTACATGGTGCAACCCTGACTGCCGGTAAAGAAAAACCCATACCGTTTCGCTTCGGTGTTAGCGTCAAACCCACTGGTTGTCGGGCCGACAATGCTTACATAGTCCATTTTCTGCAAACCTTTGCCCTGTTTAGTGTGGCAAGGCAAGCAAGTTTTGTCAAATACCGGTTTGACGTTTCGATAAAAACCGAACGGGTATTGGTCTGCAAACTCAGGGGTTATTTTTGAGGGTGCTCTGTTCAATGCTTTTCTACTGCTAACTGGCGGTGTTACAACCCATTTATCCTCATGGCAGCCGTAACACATCATCTGCTCGCCTGAATGTACATAGGTGCCGCTGCGCATGGATTGGATCGCGCAACCCGTCGAATCGAGAAGCTGAAAGTAGATCTCCTTTCCTACAGGCGCTTCAAAGTTGACACTCCCGTCATCTTCAACTGGTACAACACCCAGAGGAAAGCGTGCAATGCCACCGCCCCACGTATCGCCGGTTGGTCCAATGCGCGGATCGTTACTCATCGGTGTTGATTTCGCCAACACCTGCATGATACGCAGTTGCTTTACTTTAGCACCAGCTGGAAGTTTGCCTATCGCATCGGTGGTATAGACATCCATTATTCTGATGGTTGCTTGCGGAGAGGAGGAGGTGTGTCTTTCTCCCTGATAGGTAGTTGTCGTGAGAGAGGGCGGTGACGTGCGTGCCTTGAGTGGGATCGGGTAAATAGGGCGCAGGTTCGGGTCGGAAGTTGTAGTATACAGCAGCTGTTTATTGCCTGATTTATCAAGAAGCACGAGTGTTGAATTGTAATTGCACAAGTAAAGATCTTCTGAAAGTGCCCAGGGAGTTCCGTACCGGTATGCGTTGTTTGCGGTTTCGGCTTCCGGAAACAGTGCATCAGGGGTGATACGTTTGACCTGTGACATTTTGCCGTCATCGGAAATACTCTCATCTATCATAACAAGCGAACCAAAAGACTGGCCATGGTGTGGTCCTGCGGTGGCGATAAATTTGGTAGATCCTGGAATAGAACGCGGGTTATACTCGGCCCAGGGACGCAATTTTCTGCCGTCGGAAAAGGGACCAGTACTTTGAATCGTGTTAAAGGGCATCAGCATAATTACCGTGATAGGCACGCGGATCGTGGCCGTCGGGGTAGCATTCCCAGATGTGATGTGCCGCAGCGAGGTCGCGGTCGACATAGTCCCATCTGGAATAGAGAATTTTGCCATTGTTTGTGACTGACGGGTGAAACTCATTGGTTTCATGGTAACTCAGGCAGATAATGTCGGAGCCGTCGCTTTTCATAGAATAGAGCGTGTAGTTCGGCACCGCACGCAAATGACACCTGCCATAACCTCCACGTCTGGTGGTGATAAATGCGATCCTGCCAGAAGGAAGCCAACAGGGATGAATGTCGTCAAAATTGCCATCTGTCACACGGGTGATTCCTGTACCATCGACGTTGATCTTAAAAATATTGAACCGATTCTGCTGGACCCATTTATCATGTCCACCAGAAGACCATGCAAACAAAATGGTTTTACCATCATAAGAAAGATCCGGTGAAAGAAACGTACCGGAAGTCATGAGCTTGCCCTTATTTGTACCACTCGGGACAGTAACACCGTTCATGATGTTTACTTTTTGGGGAGAAGTTGCGAAGTTTTTCAGTATGAACAGTCCCCCACCTGTCCGACCGTTGTGGCCGAAATACTGATCGCACATATGTTCGCCATCGTATTCGACACCGGGACCGTTAATTCCGCGTTCAATAAAAATCAAATCAGTGAAGTCAAGAGTGGCGTTAGCCAGCATGACCTCCCGGTTGAGTGCTTGCGCTGAAAGATACATCTCATCAGCTGAAGAGGTTGCGGTAGTTTTACTGAGCGCGCGTAAATGAGTCTCATGCTGCTGTTTAAGTGCTGAAAGACGCAACGTAATGGAGCTCCAGTCTGCTTTGCCTTTTGTTTTCGACAGCTTTGCAATCATAGCCTCGGTGCGGCGAATCACCACATCGGTGGGATCACGATCGGTGTCCCAAATGAGCGAATTGCGATCAAGAACATTTTCATCCCCCTTAACAACGCTCTTTCCCAAGCCAATTTTCTTTTCGGCAATCTGGCCTGAAAGGTTGGAAAATTGTTCCTTCCATGAGTCAACAACCAAATCAGTGGGCGTTGTCGCGAAAGCGGTGAAAGACGGTATTATACAAGCTGCCATCAGCAGTATTATATAACACTTTGCAAATACACTGACCACTATTTGGTGGTCGACGGCTTGAGCACTTTTTGTGTAAACCATGTAAAATCCCTCCTCTAAAAATATGATCCGGCATTTTTACCACCGTACCAATACATCCTGCGCTTTCTCATTCATAAAACAGAGTTTAATCCAGTCAGAGGCCATTGATATATTGTTGACACGGACCTCATCAATCATACCATTGAAATTAAAGGACTTTTTACCGTCTCCATGTGTTCCGATATAGGTGTCAGCCCCAAGTCCCGTATAATTGATTTTGTTGACATTATGCGTAACAGCATATTGTACACCATCGATATAAAACGTCTGAACATGCGTAGCGTTATTGATTGACAACGCAAGGTAATGCCACCCTGTTTTGGCCAAATATTGTCCAGAGCTGATCATTGTATAGGAAACAGAATCAGTATAATAGCATCCGGTTGCTCCTATCCCGCTGACATTGTCTAAACGGATCAATACTGCATCACCGAGTGAAATAATATCCTGACCCGCTCCCGAAGATGTATCGGACTTTACCCAGGCGCTAAGGGTAATATCGGAAGGAGAATTGAGCAGGCCAGATATTTTAATAGAACCATTACTTGAAAATTTTCTGGAGCCTCCGATAATTCCCGTCTCTGTGGTACTGCCGGAATTTTTTCCTTCGAAAGCATTCCCTGTCGCGTCATTTATGCTATCGCCATTTTCGTTCAGATGCCAAACGCCTGCGAACCCAGCCGCGGTGTCGAATACAGCCGTGCAGTTCGAACTGTCCGCCGAATTGTTACATCCCCAATACATGTTAAAGGATTGCGTGCTATCGCCGCCATGGACGGTATCCACTTTAACCCATATTTCTGCCACTTTTTTTACCGCATCCCATCGTTCGATTTCATAAGGTAGGAAGGTGGCGTCGGAATTTGCGAAACGGATATCGGAACCATCCTCTTTTGCTTGACTGAAGTCGAAATTAGCAGCTGTCAAACGAACCAGCACCGGAAAATTTACGACATCCCCGACAATATCCGCGCCCGATGTAGTCGTGTTGAGGTACAGTCTGTGTGAATGACGCCATCCCGCCGCAATGATCACGGATGTTGTATCACCTGATACGGCTTTAATGTTGACCTGCTCCGTCAGAGTTGTTGTTGAATCTGCAGTAATAAAGTGCAGATTGAAATTTCCTTCCGGCAGATCGTCTATTGTAAAGGAATTGCCCTGATCGACCCGCACAGAACCGTTCGAGACCCTGCACCTGGATGTAAAGTTGAGAGTGTGAATCTATAATGGTATCATTGACAACGCCGGTAATCACGCTGTAAGGTTTCAAGCCAACCGTACCGACATTGTTAGAATCATTTTGTTCATTGACAGTTATATTTATAAGCGCCGCAGAGGATACCAGGTCGTTTGCTTCAATCGTATAACTGCCGGGGTAAACTCCAGAAACAGAAAAACGTCCTGTTGAGTCGGTTATCGCATCGTATTTGCGTTCATCGTCTGTAGATCCGGGTGTCAGAACATAATTGGTTGGACGGATTCGAATCTGGATAATTCTGGCAGGGGAGCCGTTTGTCGAAATGACACTGCCAACGACCATGCCGTTACCCTGTTGACTTGAACCTCCAGTCAGTGTTTGTGTAGTACAGTTGCAGCAAATTGCTACAAACGATAGCAGAGATATGAGTAGCACCTTAATCATCGAGCGACTCCTTGCCAGGTTGTGGAATACTCATCGGGAAAAGGTGTACATTAACATTATATACCTGATCGGCGCATTTGTCACTATCGACGATCCGCACCACTCTGCTGAGGAATTCCTGCATCTCCTGCTTTATCAACTGAAAACTCTCCTTCGATATGCCTATTGTTAAACTTTGAATATCCCGATTGGCCGTTGGGAACTCTTCAATTGCCTTTTGTGCCCGTTCGGCCATAAAGCGGTTATAGCTGCGTATCCCCAGAGAGCATACTTCCGACCCGCTGGTTATAGCAGGCTCGGTCTGGACATAACAGTCGCCGTCCTTCCTGAGGAATTCGGCTCTTATCAAGAACTCCACACTTTCGCGCGCTTCGTTTTTTTTAATCCGCGGTATGATAGATTTCGCCAGTAATTCGTAATCATCATTCCATTTGATAAGACATGCCAGTTCGCGGATAATGATGTTGTACCATTTCGAATAATATTCGTAATATTCGGTTGACACTAATGCCTGCTTGACTTTTCGTTTCATTCCGCGCAGCTGCATCAGTAATTGCTGCTTTTCAGTACTATTTTTGCTTTGATTGAAATTTACCAGGGTAGTGAAATAGCTGGCATCATTTTGGGTGAGTCCCAGACCTTTAATGAACAAATCAAGCATCTTTGATGTCAACTTTCGCCTGCCATCGATTATCTCAATAAAATGAGAAGGCGACTTCAGTGCCGCCTTTCTGCAAAAATAGCGATGCGAGAAATGCGGGAACCGCTTTTTCTGGTATTCATAAAAATCCCGGAGATATACCCGGAAGTCGTCATAAAATTCTATCCGTTTCATTATAAGGGATAATATAGCGAACATAAGAGCAGAATATGGGTAAATTCAGTGAAAAATTACATTTTTTGTCCTAAAAAACAGTACAGAAATCCTTATAATTCTTTTTAAAACAAACTATTGCTTTATTTGCTATTCTAAAAAACAGTACAATAAGTGTCAGATAATTGGTAAACAGCGGTTATGGTATCTTTCTAAATATCTCAACAAAAGACTTCTATTTTAAAATCTCAATGCTACAGTGTTCCAAAAACCGCTCCGATTTATAACTATACAATTGTAGGTTATTAGGCTGCGCGCCCTTTATAAATGTTGACTAACCTTGCTTCAAATGTGCTCTGTAAGGTAACATTGTTCGCACGTGTGCCAAGGCCACCCTTGACCATGTTTCTCCAAAGCTACTTTTGTTTAAAAATTACTGAAGAAACTGCATTTTCTTTACAAACACTTTGGTAAAACACGGTTGTTAGGCTTAGTCATTTCACACGGAGCCCGCGCGTGCGAATCTCTCTTAGCCACACACATTCGGGGCACCAGTGCGTTATTTGCTCAATAATACATCATCTAAATATATCTTGGATTTATAGGATGGACAGGATACTTATAATGTATTAAGCCATGGTCCAGGGGGACCATGGTACTCGACTTTTTTTCCTATTATTCACACGGGCTGTGCACCCGTGCACTACTATTATCAGCATTACCAGTAGACAATAGTTCCTACATTGTACCATCTGAATTTAATTCAAAACTACCAGAAAGATCTTGCAATAGTGCCTTAAAAACAACAGATTTGAACACAATATAAATTTCTTTTGTGTTCATATCAGGGATCGTAACGAGCAAATCAAAAGCACAAGAACAACCAGCCTCTGTTTTTCCTTTACGACCAGAATCATCTCGGTGATCTATTTCATTAAGATATATGGTGTCACCTGTTTTAACCGCTTGTATATCTAATTCTGCTGCACAATTAAAAAAACAACCAGTATGAAGGATTACTAATGTTTGATTGGAATCATTATATTTCCAAGATAGAGTTTCTTTTACAATAGAGTCCGGTACGCCTTGAACCATGCTTACTTTGCCTAACGATTTGTTAAATCCTCCACAAGAACTTACAATTCCACGAATAACAGGTTCGTCTTTTTGTGTACAACCCACACACATAATGATAATTAACCAAACAAACCCAAATTTCCATATGTGCATACAGTTTGCCTTCCTATATAAATGTGTGAAAAAGATTTAATTCCCCGCTTGTACAACGAAAGTAAATTAAACATGCATTGGACAAGCTACATGAAATTAGTTAATGTGAATCTCACACTCAAAGTCACAAACAAATCGAATTTTTGAGGGTGAGAGTATTTCACAGGACAGCTACTAATATCTATTTAACAATACTTTCCATAATGTTTTAAATATATTTTTTAAGTCTTGGACAATAGAAAAAATGTGGAAGTTTGTTTCCGTCTTTTAGTGTAACATCTGTTTTAAAAGCATAATGCGGCGAAATAATAATTTCTTTTTCAGACTCTAAACACTTCCAACCCAATGCAATACCTTCAATTTTAGCCTTTATTGGAGGCGTATCCTCAGCATTTTTAATTGTTACTTTTGAGAAATTACCTCGATACCATTTTTTCGTTAGTTCGACTCCTGTATTCATATCGATCGCTTCTGAAGCTGCTGCGAGTGGAATAAATCGGGGCCATTTTCCAGATGCTGAAATTAGTTTACCGGTTGCATCGAGTTTCAGGTAGAAATAAGAAACGTTGTCCAGAACAATCCCGTTGCGAAATAAACGCCGATACCGAATATTTACAACATGCAAATTTTCGTTAAGGTATCCACATTCAAAGTTACTAAATTCCAATCTTCCTTTAAAAATTCCAATTTTATCAACAATGTGATTAGCAATTTTAAGTAAATCATTTGTATCAAGTGTTTCACCAACTATATCTAAAACTCCCATTTTGTTATATATGAAATCTTTTCGCTCCAAGTAAAATTCATTATCATTCATACTGTATCTAAATGTATCTATTCCATATGGTTTGAGACTCGATTTTATTAATTCTTCAAATTCATTAGTTGGGTCCTCAAATTTAACAAGAAACTCTGAATCAAAACCGTTTTTCCATTTACTACTGCTACATTTCGATAATCCCGGTTCATCTTCTAAATCTGCTATGAAACCAGGCACTTTTACAGAAACATTCGAGATATTTGCTTCTTCTGAATTTTGAAGGCTTGACCGATGGTTTTTAAACCCCGATTCTTTATGCTTTGATACGAAGTGAACAACATTTGAATCTATTTCAATAGGAAAATCATCAGCATATACTGCAAGAGAGAAAAACAATGTGAAAAGAATACCATATTTCATTTATTATCTCCAATTTAATTTGTAAATAGTTCTTGTCAAAAACAGCCTACTAATACGCAGGGGTACCGTAATGTTCATGATAATAGCATATTCCGCTATATTGAAAATATTCATTGCTAGTAACCGGCCACATGTATTGAGAATTATTCGAAGTAAAGTGTTCATTGCGACCATTTCCATATTGATCCGTAAGAGGACAATATCCCCATACCCAAACAATTGCAGGTGATATACCAAATCGATCATGCGTATAAATTTGATCTTTTACAGCAAGACTATAGCAATCCCATAGCCCGTAATATGTGTTAGGATTGTCGATATGACCATCAACCCAATAGTTAGCAAACAAGTTCCACTGGTTTTTTGTATCTCTTGTAGGCCAATACTCTCCACAATGATACCCAAAAAGCCAGTATTCCCATCTACATTCTTCTTCATCACTATAATACATGTTTGACTGGTGACCAAGAATTGCATGGCATCCATTGAATGCACCGATATATGCTTCTGGCGTTTCGTTAAATAGCGTCTGACATGCATTAAAAATTACCCACTTAGTATACGCCCCGCCAAAACCTGTCGGGGTTGGCAAAGATGGACCTTGTTCTGGAGGGGTTACATAATAAGAATTGAATGGTGACAATGTAACAGCCCAGTCATATGTAAAGAACATTGTCTGATTTTGTTGATAAGCTGATCTTGTCCCATGTCCACTGAAGAAACAAAACTCGTGTTGATCATATGTTCCGTCAGTGAACGTTTGTGCTGTAACAGCATTATCTTTTAATTGGTCCAATGTTGGGTCAAAACGCGTGGAAATATTTGGATACCGGGCCGATATTCTATTTTTAAGAGCATTTCCAAAAGTAGAGCCTTCAAGATGTGGCCCCCTATTGGTTGATCCATTTAAATCTGATATTCCAGATCCATAATGAGTTCTGGCTACACTGTAGTCTTCCACTGTGCCGGTTTTAACCCACACATATTGGTTTTGTGCTGATATTTTGTGAGCAGAAAGATATAACAAAACCATAAAAAGCATTAGTTTGCATTTCATAACAACTGTTTCCTTCCTATATCGATAACAAATAATGATTTGAGTGGGCCATTCTTAATACTATTGTTATTTATGACCACAAGTAAACAATGATACATTGTGCTGCGCGCCTTTCGTTAATATCGACTACTTTCATCTGAAATGCTCTTTGCTAAAGGACTTTATATTTTTCGAACTCTCGAAAATGCAACACTCTTTGCGACACATTAAATGTTTATGAATCACAAAGATCGCAAAATACCTATACTTTCAGATGACAATCTTTCTCTGCATAAGTGTATTGTTTTTCTTGCACAAGTGTCTGCACAATAAATCAATAGACACAAAACTGCCTAATTCCACTTTCATAAAAATTTAAAATCATCAGGTTCTCAAATTTGAAACTCTAAACCATTTTCTGCTGCCTAATATTCATTTTTTCTATATTATACGGTTTTCTGTCTAATACCTCCTTTTAGATGATATGTTCAAGTTTAGGTTAAAATTTGCAAAAACCTTTTTCTACGTTTCTTTAAATTCAGACCTATTCCACAACGGAGCCATCAATGGACAACGAACTACCTTTAGAATATGAACAACTTCTTTCTAATAGCAAAATTGCCCCAAAATATCATTCCTTCTATAAACACGGGTTAAAAAATTATCTCTCTTTTTGTAATACTAATAATTTGAACGTGAACGATAAGTTAAATCTTGATCCTTTCCTAAAATTCCTTCAATTGAGAAATTACCAGGAATTCCAAATAAAACAAGCTCACCATGCTGTATTTCTCTTCCATATGTCCAATGATGAAAAAAACATTTCTTTGCCTGAGAAATCAATCATTCCAACTAATACCGATGTAACTAACCATACAGATTTCAAAGAAGTCTGGAATGCTATTTTAGAACAATTTAAAACTGAAATCCAGTTACGAATTACTCACAAAGAACATTTGAAGCATACGTTTCTATTTGCGTCATCTTGCTGTATTTACCGATTAGAAAGACCCGCATACCCTTACATCATTCGATGTAAAAAGGTTTCTTGCATTGATGGCAACTTCATGGAAATCCTCCGCTTCATCACAGAATCTCGCATTCAACGCATTTCTGTTTCTTTTTAAATTCGTTATCAGAAAACCTTACGAGAAACTTTCTGATACGCCAAGAACTTCTCAAGCTTCAGTAATCCTATGCAGACTTTTGGCATTTTCTCGCAGGATTTTAAGGACTTCCCATCAACATTTTGAGTATGTCTTGCAAGAGGTCAGGGGTATTTTTGCAGGATTTTATTCAATTTCTCACAGGGTGTATTGGGTGTTCTTGCAGAGTTTCAGAAATCCTTAGCGGATTTTTAGAAAATCATTGCGGAATTTTAGTTGTTTCATTGCAGAGAGGTAATAGGTTCTTGCAGGTCTGGTCTGGGTGTTATTGGGATTGATTTTCGATATCGCTAACGAGTATCGCTATAGTTCAGGCAAGCATTATTAATAGATACAAATTTTCGTGTCTGAAAGGTGCAATACAGGAAACGAATAAAAATATCGAACACTAAATGACGAATCTTGAATATCGAAGGGAAATACAAAACAGATCTTTTCAAAACACTTTGATATTCGATATTCGATATTGTTTACTTTAGCTACTAATTCGCGTCTGGAATGGCAAATGGCATAAAATGAACAATGATATCAAATATTAAATAGCGGCACCGATTCGGATTTTGAAATTTAATGCAGGGTCCCTACACAACCAATCTTTTGTGGACATCTCCTAAGGGGCATACTATTTTGAATAGCACTTTTTAAAAAACAGGAGGCAAATCGATGTCTGGAAAAAATGTGGTGTTATTTGGCCCGCCTGGAGCAGGAAAAGGCACACAGGCCGCAAAACTCAGAGACTTACTTTCAGTTCCTCATATTTCAACCGGGGATATGTTCAGATATCACATTAAGAACGATACCGAACTTGGACGCACGGCGAAAGCGTATTCCAATAAGGGACAATTAGTACCTGATGAGGTAACAATTGCCATGGTAAAGGAACGTCTGAGTCGTGATGATGTAAAGAGTGGTTTTCTTCTGGACGGTTTTCCCAGAAGTCTTCCACAGGCTGAAGCGTTGGAAAAGATTTTGAAAGAGATCGGGATTAAGCTTGATCATGTAATCAATATCAAAGTTGCTGATGAAGAAATCCGTCAACGCCTTGCCAAAAGAGCAACGATTGAAGATCGTGCGGATGATGCAGATCCTAAAGTGATTCAGAATCGTATCAATACATATAAGAATCAGAGTGAACCATGCCTGACTTTTTATCGCCCGTTCGGAATTGTGCGGGATATAGACGGCATTGGGACAATAGATGGTGTATTTGACAGAATAAAATCGGTTTTCAGGATGTAAGTAAATATATGCCGCAAGCGAATTATTAGCCTGCGGCTCGTCAAACTAACTACAGAAGATTACTCGCGAGTTCAGCCAGTCCCGGACGCTCTCCCGTTTCAAAATTTTATATGCGCATACAGGTTCTGCCCCTGCATTCTCTGGTTAATATATCAAACACTAACGGCTGAAAATACTGATAAGTTATAGTCTTCTGTACTATCTTGTCTGATAACAATGTAAGTAGTATGTATATCCGGTACGGGAAAACCGTATCCTTGGATCTATGCCGAGTTTACAGGAATGTTTAATAGTTCACTTATCATGTAAATATATTTACACGGCAGCACAAAAAGCAGCCGCTTATTGATGAAGGAGAATAAAATACTTGTGGATAAAGGTACGGGAAATCCGTATATTAATATAAATGGAAATAATTTTCATTGAAACCCCGGAGTTCATAAAAAAAATAGACAAAATAGCTTCTATAGAAGAATTTTATGGATTGCAGGATGAGTTGATTGCTGATCCTCAGATGGGCAAAATTGAAAAAGGAACTGGTGGCGCTCGAAAAATAAGGTTAAAAATTGGTGAACATGGTAAAAGTGGTGGAGCTCGAATAATCTATTATTATTTTGACTTACAAGGAGAAATCTGGTTTTTAGATGCCTATTTAAAAAAAGAGAAAGCCAGTCTCAATGGAGCAGAAAAAAAGAAGCTCTACAATTTTATTAAGGAGGTAATAAATGCAAAAGAATGAAAAATATCGAGTTACCCGAATAGATAAAAATAATGCAAGGGTTTCAAAGATGTTGACTGAAACACAACTCCAGCATTTACGAGCACAACGTTTGAAAGAAATGCGAAAGGAATTATGTTTAACTCAAAAAGATTTAGCAGAGGCTGTTGGGGTAAACATTCGAACTCTTCAGGATTGGGAATTAGGTCGTAGTCCGATGCCTAAACCAGTAGAAAAGTTAATGAATCTGATGAAGAAAATACCATCTGTTAAAAAGGCTTTATTAGCAGATTCACTCTGATGATTCGTTGTACCGTTATGTAATTCATTAAGATAGATCGTAGTTTAGAGTAAAAAAGCCAGAAAAGCTGATAAGTGTTTGTTCTACTTTGTTAGAATGAATATCCATTTAAAATATTTCTGCAAAGTATTGCGAAAACCGCTCAAAGAAAACCCTTCGATACTTCGCAGACTCAGTACTCAGGGTGAGCGGTTATCAGGCACTTTCTATTCTAACAAAGTAGAATTAGTTATGAGTATTTTGTAAGATTTCTGAAGATTTAAAATGTGTTTAAGTATTAGCGTGTCGCATTAAAAGACAATGAAAAGTAAGTACAGACCAATAACACTCGCAGCCTGTAATTCGGCCGTAAAGCTTCGTTCCGCTACAAATGCCGCAAGCGGGTTTCCCTGTTTGCGGCTTGTCAAAGCAACTACAGAAGATTACTCGCGAGTTCAGCCAGTTCTGAACGCTCTCCCTTTTCGAGATTGATGTGCGCATAGAGGTTCTGGCCCTGCATTTTTTCAATCAGATAACTGAGGCCGTTTGACAAGCTATCAAGATACGGATGGTCAATCTGATAAATATCACCTGTAAAAACCATTTTTGTGCCCTCTCCAGCCCTTGTGATAATAGTTTTGATCTCGTGAGGGGTAAGATTTTGCGCTTCATCGACGATAAAGAAAATTTTTACCAGACTTCTTCCCCTGATATACGATAGAGGTTCGATGACGAGTTTTTCTTCTTCCAGAAGCTCTTTTATTTTCTTGTTTTTAGGATCCGATTCCTGAAATTGATTCTGAATAACACCCAGATTGTCAAACAGTGGCTGCATATATGGGTTGAGTTTTGATTTGATATCTCCAGGAAGAAAACCGATATCTTTATTGCTAAGCGGTACTATCGGTCTGGCCATGAAAATCTGGCGGTAGTTTCTGCGATTTTCGAGTGCCGCCGCTAACGCCAGGAGTGTTTTACCGGTACCGGCTTTACCGGAAATAGTGACGAGTTTAATTGAATCATTGAGCAGTGCGTTAAGAGCGAACGCCTGTTCAGCATTGTGGGGCATGATGCCATAAGCGGCTGCTTTGTCAACTCTTCTGATCTGTTTATTCTGTTCATCATATGTAGCAAGTGCGGATTTTTTGCCATTTTTCAGGATAAGAAATTGATTCGGTTTAAATTGCGCGGTGTTGAGCTGTGATATATCTGCAGTTCCATTTTCAAATAATTGATGTAAACTGTTTTCATCAAACTCATTGCAGGTATCATAGCCGTTATAAAGCAATGAAACATCTTTGACATGGTCAGTTGTATAATCTTCAGACATCAAACGGATCGATCTGGCCTTCATGCGTAAATTTACATCTTTAGTTACCAGAATGACCTGTCTGGATGGCTCATCTTTGGAAAGAATGTAGGCGATATTCAAAATACGGTGATCAGGAATATCGGTTGTAAAATTTCTGGCGATATCTGCATGAAATTGACGATCTAATCGAATCGATATTTTACCTTTTCCAGGACCAATTGGAATCCCGCCATTAAAAATTTTCTCTTCAGAAATAGCATCCAATGAGCGCAGTACTTCACGCGCATTATAATTGAGAGTATCATTACCTTTTTTAAACTGGTCAAGCTCTTCAAGAACAGTAATTGGAATGACAATGTCATGTTCCTCAAACTGGTAAATGCAGGTGTTATCGTGGAGTAGAACATTTGTGTCGAGAACGAATAGTTTTTTCTTTTTGGGCGCCATTGTTTCTGATTTCCTTTTCAAGAAAAAATAATCCTGTTATACTAATAATAAAATATTTGTGTTGTTACGACAACAGAGTAATATTGCGATTGAAGGCGGTTTTTATTAAATGCAGATTTAATACTATTGTGTGATTGTGCAGTTAAAAAACGACTTTAATTCGCTCATCTTTCCTTTAGGAACCAAACATGAGCGATATTTATTGGTTAAAATGTATCGACTCAAGTGGCAAGAGTATCAGTATAATAGAAAAAAAATTTGTGTCCATATTGTTTAAAACATCGGCATGTAAATAGACACGCTATCTTTGATATACAAATAAATAAATGTTTTGTTTATTAGTTCTACTTTGTTAGAATGTATAATCATTATAAAAATCGTATTGTAAGTGTATCAGAAAACCCTCAAAGAAAGCACATCGATCTTTCGAAGGCGCTGACACTCAGGGTGAGCGGACTAAGACAATTCCCATTTTAACAAAGTAGAACTTAGTATATCACTGTTTTAAGACAGCCCTAAAAGACTATCGCTAGGTATGCGAAGATTAGTATGCAAATTTCGAATCATTCGTAAACTAAGAGGCCTTTTTCGAGAAAGGACTTCTGAAGCTCTGTTCTTACCACCAAAAAGCTTAGCGACATCGGCCTGTTTCAATCCTAATTGATCCATTCTGAATTTGATTGCCTCAATCGGATCTGGTGGAGGTACTGGGTAATGTTTATCTTCAAAAGCTTCAATAAGAGTGCTTAAAACTTCAAGTTCATCATATTCCGGTGTTCCATGCTTTGCATCAATGAGTTCATCGACCCTTGCAAGGGCTTCGCGAAGATCACTTTTAGTACGTATTGGTCTTATATTCAATTCAAACCTCTCCTGCATTATTTGATATTTGATATTTGATATTCGATATTCGATATTGTTGATTATCAGGGGAACATCCCTGAATAGGTACAATTTATTATCTTTTAAACATTAAAGAATCAGGAGGCTTACCTGAAATATCCCATAAAAACGCCTTTACTCCATCCAAGTTGAGGGTGATTAACTAATGAGGCGGAAAACGCAGAATGATTCATGTCAACTGACAATCCGAATGCTACCTGTACAGGGTTATTGGCAAGCCCGATCTGAATACCAAGCCACTTAAGAATTCTAATTTCTTCACCAATTTTCCATCTCAGGGGTAATTGTTCCTGTGGAGTGATTTCAATCATTACTCCCTGAGCACCGAATCGGCTCGTTTTGGTATGGATGCCGCATTTTACATTCAATAATGGAGCTGTCCCGGATGCAGTGCTTCGCTTTACTATGATATGATCGCTCTGCAGTGAAATCGCTGCAGAGCGGATTCGTAACCAGGCACAGAATCCCAATTCACCGATAGTATGGACCGCGCTTTGTGAATTGTGAATACCAATTCGATAACCTCGGCATTCTATACTGATCTTTAGGAAGGGAAAAACCGCAACCGCTGTGGAAAGAAAAAGGGACTGTTCATAGTATGTATCGAGGACTTCAAAAAAAGTGCTGCTTAACTTAAGGTTTACATATCGAGATGTTAAATATCCGCCTCCTGTCACTTCGTAAATGGATCGATTCTGCAGATTGTCCATATCATCATAATAAGTGACAGCAGTGATGTTTACTCCTTTTCCTAAAGCACTATCGCAAAACGCAGCAGGTGTCCAGGATTGAGTTGCACAGAATGTGTTATCCCAGATAATCGTACCAAGGTTACCCATTGAGTATCCGGTGGAAAATGGGGTGTATCTGATGTTTGCGAAAAGACAAAAATTACAAAAAAGAAAAATCAGAATGAATTTCATCGCCATAAGATTCCCTTATTCCGATATTTTTTTGTGCCTTTAGTGGTTTGCAATTCAGTGATAATAAAAAAGGGACCGACCGGAGCGTCATCTCCATTATCTTTTCTGCCATCCCACAGAAAAGATTTTTGAGACTTGCCCTTGAGAGTTCTGATTTTTTTGCCATCAAAGTTGTAAATAGAAATTGTTACCGGTAATCCGAGAGTATCGGGAATAGAAATCATGAGAAGATCATTGTGCTTGTCGTTATTGGGCGTAAATGGTAGGGGACCGATCTCAACTTTGTTGGAAGTCGGCTTTTTGTACTTGACAATTGTTCCGGGAGATGGGTCGGAAACGACTCTCCATCTGCTATTGTCATTTCCCAACCTCTCAAGTGATTCATACTCCCAATCAGGAAGGTCCTTTGAATTATAGCTGATCAGATCGAGAACGTGATTATCAGGAGTAAAAAGAACGAGTGTGTCTTTACTATTGTCAAGAATATGCCAGTACGGAGGCTCACAGATTCTTGAAGAGACAGAAAAATGTTTTCTCAGCAGCAGTGAGTCTTTGCAAATTAAAATACATTCTCCAGGAGAGACGACAAATTTTTCATCCGTTAATAAAGCGGTATCTTCACTGTTGCCAAATTTGTAATTTTGAAGATTCACTGAATTTGTTTTTGAGTAATTTACAATTTCGAACCATTCTGTTTCGCCTGTATTCGCCTTTGGATATAGTTCGCTGATTCTGATTTGGTAATCATTGTAACCGGAGTTTACACAATCAATGAGCCATTTGGATTGTGATTCAATTGTGAAATAAAGATCTCCTCTGTTGACAGGTAAATTCAGAATCGCATTGAATGTTCCATCGGCACTATGAGATAGCCCTTTCTGAATACTCTGATTATCTCCGGTACTTATCCACCACTCCATAGATGATTTGTGTGTATTGCCATTGTAGACAGCTTTAGTGGAACAGGAAACTGTTTTTTTAATTGTATCTATGATGTTACATTTACATTCAAAAAACCAGTTATTTTTAAACAGTTCAAAGTGACCGGGTGTTATGGGTTTACAGTTAAAAACAACTTTTTCAAATAGAAAGGATATAGGCACAACCGAGAGCCCTTCGGTATTTTTCGGAAAGGAGAGAAGAATTTTTTCATCCGGTACAATAGAACTAGTCCAGGGTTCATCGGATGCACTGAAAAGTACTCTTTTAATCTCTTTTTTTGTGCCTTTGAAAAGAATTATCCCATCATCAGATTGCAAACCATTACCGAGATCATTATCTTTTGTGGTCAGGATAACAGTCCCGGAATCAATAGGTAACACACACTGAGGGTTTTCGTTGACCGCTGCAGCATAATCAGCATCAAGAATCAAAGCACTTTGGGACGGCAGGAGAAAGTTGCAGCCGAAAGCGCAGTTTGCATTAAGGAATACGCTGTTTTTCCATACTACGATGGTATCGACTTCGGTTCCATCTGTAAATAAAAGGCTATCAAGAAAAATCGTATCCTGACTGGCGTTGGTTAATTCGATAAATTCATGGCTCAGACCGCCCCCGAAAGCTGATTCACTGCCTTTAGGGTCACGATGAAGTTCTGAAATTATTATTTCGGGAGAATTGGCAAAAAGAGAAATTACCGGGAGAAACAGTGAAAGGAAAAGGAGCGCTTTTTTTGGAAGTCCCATAAAAACTCCTGATTCTTTGTTTCTGCGATTTTGAAGTCAATATAGTTAACTCGCATAAGTCTTGTGTCAATTTTTATATAATTTTTGGTGATTAGCGGGATATGCAATTATTTTATGTACTTTGAGAATCCAGGAAGGGGAAATCATGTCACTTGCTGATGTTATAAAAACGGCTCTCGATCAGATTAAAGTCATAGCCAAAACAGAAACTGTTATTGGTGAACCGATTACAGCTGGCGAAGTTACACTGATTCCGGTTTCCAAGGTATCAGTAGGATTTGCTGCTGGAGGAATGGGTGATAATGATAAGGGAGCTGCCGGGGGCTCTGGAACCGGCGGGGGAATAAATATCACTCCTATAGCATTTATTTCTATTCATGGTGATCATATTCAGGTGCATCCTGTTACCCCAAGTGATCCGATGCTGGGCAAGATATTTTCTGCTGCTCCAGATCTAATCGGAAAGATTTCTAAATATTGGAATAAAAAAAACGAAATGTCTTCCAAAGAAAAAGAAGAAAAAAAATAGTTGTATCTTTAGGTTATAAGAAGGTTTAAGATGTTTGATAGAGAAGATCCAAGGCTAATCTGGGTTTCACCTGATGCAGAGAATGGTGATGGTACTTTTGATCAGCCTTATTCCACAGTTGAGAGTGCGTTAAAAGACGTAGAACCGGGTAATACAATTGTCCTTAAAAATGGTATCTACGATGAAGATGTGACGGTTCAGGTAAGCGGCACACGGGAAAGCCCTATAAGAATTGTTGCTGATGAGAATGCAAATGTAGAAATATCCGAAAGTTGCTGGTTTTTTTATGATGCATCCGATTTGATTATATCGGGTTTAACTTTTAAAGGTGCGCCTCATGGAGCTATTTCCGTTATTGGTGCTTGCCAAAGAAACCGGTTTGAAAAATTACATTTTGAGAATTGCGGAACTACTGATGCGCCATCCTGTACGATGTATTTCGGAGGATCGAGTGCAGAATGCAATATCGTTGAAAATTGTACTTTTATCTCAAATAAAGATTCTTATAAAGCAAACGGTACCTGTGTGGCGCTAATGGTATCGGAAGGTGATAACGAAAACGGAAATGCTGCTATTAAAAATCACATTTTCCGCAGAAATCATTTTGAAAACTATACACATGCAATACTTGTCGGAAGCAATGATGTAAACGCTGATTTTTATGGACACATTGTTGAGTATAATACAGTGTCAAACTGTGCATCTGATGGAATCATTATCAAATGCGGTGACACTCAGGTCCGCGGTAACCTCATTAAAAATTGTAAAATGAATGCTATTAAAGTGGCTGCCGGATCAAGCAGTACTATTGAAAACAATCGCATTGAAAATTGTCTGAATGGTATAGCTGTAAATGGTTCAGGTCACACGGTTTCGAACAATTGTATTTCCAAATGTAATAATCAGGCAATTTCTGTTTGCGGAATTTCTAATAGTCAGCAAGTAGCAGCTATTAATCTTTTTATAGAAAACAACACCTGTATTGACTGTGGAAATATTCCAGTACAGAACAGCGTAAAAATTTCAGGGATTCTCATTGAGCCTGGAACTACCTGTGTTGTCAGCAATAATTTAATATCTGGAGATGGAATACCATGTTATGTTGTTGAGTCAACTCAGGCGATGGGTGGAATAGCTGCTGGACAATCTGCACAAGTTGTCATTACATCGAATGCCGCAAGCGGCTCCAGAGGTTTACTGACAGGATTCGATCAAATCAATGTTGATTTCGCTGATTACGCTGAAGGTAATTATGAGAACAGCTCTGGATACGGTGCTCAGGGTTGGATGTTAAGACCTGAGGGTTTCAATCCAAATTTGGATGATCTGGATAGCGATTCTAATTCTTTTGGCATGAGTGAATTTGATGATGAGGATGACAATTCAGACATTCCGGAGGATGAAGATCATCAGGAATTCTTAGAGTCGTATTTCTCAGAAACAAATTCTGAAGACGAATTTACCAATGTGGATGATGAAGAAGAAAAATGGGCTGATTAATCAGCCCTTATTTTACTTCTTTCCACGAGACTTCTTTGACCTTTTTCTTGATATTGAGACAGTATTTTGCCAGATTGTTAAGCACATATGAACTGTAAAAAATATCAGCTGAACCGATTCCAAATGTTGACATTTCACCATCATTTAGTGTAATTACTGCCCCTAGTACAGTAGCATCTCCATTGATTTTCGCCATAAGATCGGTAATAATCACTCCTTTAAAGAAACCATCTGTTATCTGCAATTCAGCATTTCTTGCTGAATTATGCACAATCAAAATTCCGTAAGAACTATCAAAATGTACAGGACCAACGTAGCTGTTTTTAAGGTATACAATACCTTTCATTGGAGTGGTCAATGATGGTGCCACGTACTTGTCAAGAGCGCCTGCCGGAAGACCGAGAAAAGCTTCTGGTGATTGGAATAGAGGTAAAACAGGCGCGTTCTGCTCAGAAACAAGAGTTTGTACGGGTCCTATATTGTTTTTGTCAACAGGTGCAATTCCGTTTCCGCCGACACTTGAACTGCCACTGAGATAAAGTAAATTGCATGTACTTACACCATAAACGCCAGAATCAATAACAGCCCCAGTTGTATCGTGATCTCTTCCATCCACATTAATATTACCATTTATGAGAATACTGCTTCGTGCCATAACTGCTCCCCTGATCGCTGGAGCATTGATTGTTACATCGGGTGTAATTGATGCGACAACAGAGATTTTTGCCTGTGATAAATTCTCCTTGCCGGAGCTTTCTATCCAAACTGTATCTAAAGTAACATTGGAGCTGCAGTTTACTGAAAAAGAGCCATTTCCAAATGCATAATTTGTATATATATTTGTCCTGGTATTCGCAGTAGGTTTATAGATCAATTGAGTGATTTCGCCATATAGTTTTTCTTTTCCAGCTTCAGCAAGTGTAAGTGCTGATGTTTGTACTCTTTTGGTGCCGCTTGCTTTTTGAGTACGGCCGACAGAATAGTATATCGATAAAAAGACGATATTCAGAATAATTGCAAGAGACACGACGAAAATGAGTGTTGATCCTTTGTTGTTCAGCATAAACTACCTCGCTGATGCATTATTATATGATACTTTTGAGAAATCATCAATTGGGAACTTCTTTCCAGGATTGTTCTCTTACTATTCTATTAACATTAGGACAGTAATTTTCCAGATTTTTAAGTGCTTGAGAGCTATAATAAACTTCAGCGCTTCCGGTTCCAAATATGTGAGCAGAGTTGCGTAAAGCAACAACTGCACCGATGATAGTGATATTACCGGTTATTTTGTTTACCTGATCAACAATAATAAGACCTTTAAATTCGCCCTTGTTGAATTTGATATTCGCATTGCCGAATACATTGTGAATAATTAAAATTCCGGAAGAATTCCCAAAGTGAACGGGCTCGCAATTGTCAACCGTTAAATAGACCAGACCTTTTACAGGGTAAGTTAAATTAGTAGTTTTGTATTTATCAAGAGCGCCGGGAGGCAATCCCAAAAATGCCTCGGGAGAATCGAATCTTGAACTATTTGGGACATTTTCTTCATAAGTTCCAGGCTCAGCACCTTTTTTCCCTGGTTCAATACCATTTCCCCCTAGAGAGGCGCTTCCTTTCATATTGAGCTGTGCTGTAGTGCTGACACCAAAACCTCCCGGACCTATTACAACACCATTGGTATCATGATCTCTACCATCAACGATGATATTACCCGTTAATTCAACATCACCATTGGATAGTATAGCACTTCCAACTCCTGCAGGAATGGATAAATTTACTTCCGGTGTAATTATCGCCTCACATTGTATTTTCGACTGAAGGGAATTTACTTTTCCTATACTCTCCACCCATATACGGTCCATAGCCAGATTTGACTGAACTGAAACAGTAAAGAAGCCGTTTCCTAAAGGTGCGTTTGTATATGCAGTAACTTTAGCTCCAGGTGTAGGAGTAAAAATTTTGTGAGTAATTTCACCATATAACCGTTCTTTGCCGGCTTCAGCAATTGTCAATGCAGATGTAGCAATTCTGTTTTTACCGGTCATCTTTTGAGTACGTGATACTGCCATGTACACCGCCATAAAAACAAGGTTCAAAATGATTGCCATCAGTAATACTGATACAAGTGCGGAACCTTTATTGTTTTTGAGCACGATGCTTGCTCCTTGCATAATTAGATGTATATACCATCAGATGTGTTTCGTAATGTATTAAGATTTGAGTTTGTTCAATCACTATTTCTAACATTGATATCGATTGACTCTGAAATAAGAGATCGATTTGATCCATTACCCACATAACCACCTACAAAGAGTGACACTGTTTTTGTGCTTTCAAAGTTACTTGTGATCACCGTACCGGCTGAATTTTTTAATATGATATTGAACGTGTCAATTTTGCCTCCGATGTCAATCGATAACGCATTTCTTCGAATAGTGAAGGCACTTGATTCTCCTGTTTTACTGATTTTAAAAACAAAACGTTTGCAAAAGTAGATTTCAGTAGACATAGTCGCAAAAGTTCCGGCACCAACAGGCCCACTTAAATAGACAGTATTTGGTTCAACAACATTGGCTATTTTTCGGTAAACAGTGTCAAGTCCATTTCCAGCGATACATACCCAGCCATCCGCCACCGCTCCTGTGACATTCTGTACATACATCTTGATATCACTATAAGCAAGATTTGATGTCAATTCCGTTTTAGATTGCGATTCATTTGAAAAGACCTGAAGTTCGTCACTTGATGTATCGGAAAGTGTAGCCTGTATTCCATTTCCAGGTAAATCCAATCCAGCCATCCTGATTTCACGGCTCATCTTCTCAGTCGCAGTGATCAAATCCCTCTGAATCATTGCTTTTTGATTTTCGCGCTCTGCGCTGCGCGAAAGATATTCATGCGATCTATAGGCAGACGTAATTATAATTGATCCTATAAATACTGCAATTGATAGTTCGATAAGTGATGTGCCTGCCGATGAAAGAAAAAATCCCTTTTTCATGTTGTCAAATCCTATGGCTGAGCAATTATAGTTGACATTTGTATCTTGTGCTTCATTGATGTCTGGGGCCATGAAACAGTTACATTGATTTTTTTCTGTGACATTTCTGTTGTGACTGTCCACGTTCGGACAAACCGGTCTTTTATGATATCTGAATTGGAAACAATCGAAGAGTAATTTTTACGTTTTAACTCCTCAATCAAACTATAGGCATTCGATGTCGCAGTTGACAGATCTTTGGATGAAAGGTTTGAGTTTATTAATGTCAGGACACATGCATTTAATCCGGTAACCAATAATGCAAGAATAAGCATAGCGACTATCACTTCAATGAGAGTTCCACCTTTTTGATTCATATTATCCATTTGTTACTCCTTCGCGGTTGCCACCAGATACCCTTTATAGTTAATCTTTTTTTGATAGACCAGCGACAATTTGAAAAGCTTACCTAAATTATAGATTCAAAAAGGTTCGAAAAACGGAAATAGCATTTCCGACTTTGATATCTATTTACTGGAGAATCTGTTAATTTTTCAGAGTTAATTCCTAGAAAAATGGAGCGTGTAATTCATTGAAAATGGTTAATTTACTACAATTTATCATGATAGAATGAAAGAAATAATATCTTTGTGGGCGATATAATAGGAGCGCAATTTTTTGATCTCCTGATCACTCAACAAGATTTTCTTGTCTTCTGGTGCACCATAATTGAGCAATGTAAAATATTGGAAAACCTGTTTTAAAAAGGTAAAAATAAAGAGAATGTGTTTTGCGCTGAATCCGGAACCGTTATGCCATAGATTGCGCAATTGACGATCGGTAATTCTCATGAAGGATGCCCAATCGGTGACACTCGGGGGTTCTTTTTCTATTAATATCCTGGTTGCCAGATTCAATGTTTCTCCACTGGAATCGTTATAGCGGAAGTTAACAATATTTATAATTGCATAATTATTTACCAGCTCAAGGAATTTGTGAGGATTGAAATTTACCCCTTTTTCAACTACGCTTCGAGCTCCTAATTGGATACAGGTTGCGCCTTTGACTGGAGAATTCGATCCAGTGAGTACAATTACAGAGCTGTGATGAGCATACAGCCTCAATAGATAATACTCATCATTTTCTATATCACAAAGGCCAAGGTCGAGAACACAGACATGGAAACGTTTCCCTGATCTTAAGATCGACAGCGCATCTCCGGAGTTTGCGGCTGAATGTACTTTGTAAATTGGAAGTGATGAAAACAGTTCTTTTAAAAAACCTAAAATATCAGGATTATCGTCTACAATAAGCAGGTTGATCATTCCATTAACAAATGAAATATCTGTCAAGGTATTGTTTCCCATAATTTTTTAGCGAATTCCCAGCGAATCTTTCAATCTCTCAATATGCGGATTCAAGTCAGGTAGATCTTTGATTAATGAAGCCCTTGTTCTCGAACTTAACTTCATCCAGACATCAATAAGCGCTTTATAAATGTGATCACTGAGAACTACCGAACCGTCCTGTTTAAATTTTTCAGGAAGAGAATCATAGTTAATTAAATAATCTCTCAGGTAAATAGCATACTGGTCTACAGTGATTGATTTATTCTTATAAGCATTATTGAGGTTTTGCAGAGGGTATTTCTGAACAATTGAATCAATGGTGATAGTAGCAGTCTGCTTTTGCGTTGACATATTAACAATAAAAAATGCAATTGTAAGAACGGTAACTATGACAGCAATTGACGAATAAATCAGATATGGTTTATTTGATTTATTCTTTCTCTTTTTCTTCAAATCGTTTGCATTGGAAACATCAGCAAGTTTCCGGGCCATTGAAGAAATAATAAGATCTTTTTTTTCTGTATTTTTTTGTTGCATATTTTTACCGTACAGATGAAGATTCCGTTTCAATTGTACTACACTGTACTTTTGTTTTCAATTAATTTAACTGATTACTTAACTATACTGTTAAAAGGATAGTGCTATGAAAAGATTGCTGGTAACGGGTGCTGGTGGTTTTCTCGGTTGGAACTTATGTAATTGTGCGCGTGAAAAGTACAGTGTTATTGGCGTTATTCACAAAAATAAGGTTTCGATCGAGGGTGTATCCTTGCTGCAATGCGATTTACTCAACACGACTGAACTCAGGGATCTCTTTTTACAGGCAAATCCGGATGCGGTAATTCATACAGCAGCAGCTTCAGATCCGAATTTTTGTCAACAACATGCGATCGAAGCCCGGAAAATAAATGTAGATGTTTCAGTTGAACTAGCCAGATTATGTGCGCAAAAGGAGATCCCTTTTGTTTTTACATCAACAGATCTTGTTTTTGATGGGAAAAATCCACCATATAACGAAAAATCCCCGACAAAGCCGCTCTGTGCCTATGGAGAACAAAAATCAGAGGCAGAAGAAAAAATTCTGGAAATTCATGAAAAAGCTACCATTTGCAGAATGCCTCTTATGTTTGGTGATACACCTCAAGGCTCCAGGAGGTTTCTTCAGTTGTGGATAGAACAGCTATTTTCGGGAAAACAACTCACTTTATTTACTGATGAATTCCGGACACCAGTGAGCGCACAAGATGCTGCTCAAGGACTACTTATGGCATGTGAGAAAGTACAAGGAATTCTTCACCTGGGAGGCCATGAGCGTATTTCCCGATATGATTTCGGACGTAAACTATTAAGAATAATGGGTATCTCAGAGGAACGTATAATTGGATGCAGTCAAAAAGAGGTAAAGATGGCTGCTCCCAGGCCGCGTGATGTCTCGCTGGATAGCTCAAAGGCATTTGCGCTGGGTTATAACCCAGGAGGTGTCGAAGAGGAGTTGTCAAAACTTAAGTGCATGAGGATGAATGGGAAAGAGAAAAATACCACTGTTGAATAAAAATAAAATTAAATTATCTGAGGGAAAAATATCAGAAAAGCAAAAAATGAAACATTTACTTATTTTATCAATCCTTTTAGCTTCAATTAAAACATTTTCCGAACCATATCTCTATGTTAATACGCTTCCATCATTTGGAATGGGAATCGTTGCAAAAAAAGCTCATTACTATTTAGGTCTTGATTGGAGTGGATCTTACCATAACTCTGAAAGCTATAGCAATGATGGAAAAATGAAGAATTATTGTAGTGAAGGTAACTTTTTATTAGCTCCGATACTTGGGTTTCGCTATGATTTTACTAAGCGTAATGTTAATTCATTTGTTGATATAAATATTGGCACTATATACCACGTTTTGTGTGAAGAAACTGACGGATGTATGATACTAATTGGATTTGGAATAGCTGTAAAGATTACTGAGCAGGTTGAAATATCAGGAGAATATGGAATAAAGTATCATTATAGGAGTGATTCAGAAGATAGGAATACTAACCGGGTATTGAACTTAAAACAAACCCCATTACTAACATTTGTTTATTACTTTCGTAGAACTAACCAGCAGCCAACTGCGATGCAATGATTGATTTCGAAATTCGTTAACATTCAGGTCTGCGAATTCTGAATTTCTTAAGGATAAAATGATTCAGTAATTTTCTGATCAAATTTCTTTTTAAAAATAGTCTGATTTATTAGTTTTTATGTGAAATTAATTACGGAAATCTTGCCTTGTACTTATCCGAGTGCTATATTTCAGTACTCAAAAAATCCTGGAGGAATAGGATAACGGTAATCCAACGGTCTTGAAAACCGTCGCCAGTGATGGCTTGGGGGTTCGAATCCCTCTTCCTCCGATTTAAATCCTTCCAACTTAAGTTCTTCCTGATCCTGAAAAAATCCGTTAATACTATAAATTACCTGGACTTAGCTGAACAGATATCCGTTTAGAGATAAACATAAAAAGGGGTAGTTGTCTTATAACATAAAAACGCAGATGAAATTTAATTTTTTTTACAATACGCCCCCTAAATTCCCCGCAGGGGGACTTTTAAGACTTTGATTTTCTTGAAGTTCCCCTGCGGGGCGACGCATCGAAGTACCCGAAGAAGGGGTGGATTTAGGGGGCGCAACTGAACCCTGTATAATACTATAATCAAATGCATTCACCCATCAGGTGAAAGAATAGCGACTCATAACTTATGAATTATCATAACTTTAAATTAGTTTTTCGAAATCCAACTGCGATTTTTAGGTTTAATATAGATGCGATTAATAGAATATCTATTTCCTTATAATACACTTCAAAAGATCCTGCAGCGGTATCTAAGATTTTCTTTTTTTGTCCTTCTCCAAGTCAATCAGTCTTCTTAATTTGTGATTACTTCGTCTGTTGTTTCATTTTTTAACATTGTAAAACACTTATTTGTCTCATTTAGAAACAATCACCTTGTTTTTGGCCTTTATTTATAGGGTTATTTTTAAAAAAATGCTAATTTTCCAATGGCATGCATTTTGAATAATTACTTTCGTGAAAAGAAATACAAACAATAACTCAAAACCATCAAAATGGAGGTCTTTTATGAGTGCTCTGATCCATTACAACAGCCCAGTATCAGGTCTCTCTAACTGGCTTGATAGTTTCTTCAATGATTCCGTTTTTGAAGCTTTCGACAGGGAAGTAGTTGATTCCAATTTCCCGAGAGTCGATATCACTGAGAATGGAGATAACTATCTCATAAGGGCAGATTTGCCGGGGATGGACAAAAAAGATATCTCTATTACTATTGAGAATGGAACTCTAAAAATTGAAGGTGAGAAAAAAGAGGAACAAAAGAAGGAACACGGTAAGTATTATCATCTCGAACGACGGTATGGGAAGTTTTCGCGAAGCTTCATCCTACCTGATGAAGTTCTATCAGAAAAGATAGATGCAAAAATGAATAATGGCGTACTTGAACTGACCTTACCAAAAACTGAAAAAGCGATTCCAAAAGCGATTGAGGTAAAGGTCCAGTAAGTTAAATCGCAGGGCCAGCCAATTGGCTGGTCTCTTTTTACGCCCACTGGACGTAAGTTATAAGCAATAGAGCTGTTGTAAATATTTCCGAAAGTGGAACAACAGCAGCCAGAAAAATCAAAGTTCCCATCAGTAAAAACCTTCAGTAATACTATATGTGGATGTTAGTTTCTTCGTTTATAATTCCGCTAATGAAATTCGATAATTTTCTCCCTTTGAATATATTGATAGACGGCCAACATATTCACAGAGTGGAACAAAACTTGCAAGCATTTAAAACTCTATAAAATACAGGATGTACCTTTCGCCCTACATGTTGAGAATAATTTTTAATAATTAGGGTATCAAAAAAGCGGAAAACGCAGGTTAATCTGTTCAAAAAAAGATGTCAGTTGAGAAGATATGTTCAAATGGACTATTCATCTGCTGAACAAGATCATCTTTTAATACCCTTTGTCTTTTCATTTTGAGAATAAATATGAGAATGGATCTTACCTTTGTAATTAGCTTATAGCTAAATTCCCTCATGTCTAACACCTTAACAAGGAGTATGCCTATGGAAATTATTGTTGCCCGCGATTATGAAGAAATGAGTGCTGTATCAGCAAAGATTATTGCAAGAGAGATACAGAAAAAACATGATCTGGTTTTAGGTCTTGCAACCGGGGATACTCCTATAGGCACCTATAGATATCTGGTTAAATTACATACACAAGAGGGGCTTGATTTCTCGAAGGTCACATCGTTCAACCTTGATGAATATGTCGGTCTGGCTCCGATTCATAAGAACAGTTATAACTATTTTATGCGGGAGTATTTTTTTAAACATGTTAATATTTCTCCATCAAAAGTGCATGTTCCACAGGGAAATACTAGTGATCCTGAAGAGTATTGCGCCTGGTATGAACAACAAATTAAACTGGCTGGTGGTATTGATCTGCAGGTACTTGGAATCGGTGGTGATGGACATATTGCATTTAATGAGCCCGGCTCATCATTCGCAAGTCGTACACGTGTAAAGGCACTTTATGAACAGACTATAATTGATAATTCACGTTTTTTTGATAAAGTGGATCATGTACCCCGATTTGCAATAACTATGGGTATTGGAACAATACTCGAAGCTAGAAAGATACTCCTTATAGCATCCGGTGAAAAAAAAGCTGATGTTGTGGCAAAATTTATTGAAGGCCCGGTAACAAGTCAGATAACTGCTTCTGCACTTCAATTACACTCTTATGCAACTATTGTTCTGGATCAAGGGGCTGCATCAAAACTTGAAAGAACAGAGTATTATGATTGGGTAAGGGATAATAAACATCTTGTACAGAAACATATCGGTCGTTAGAGGACTGTTGGTTATCCAATTATTTTAAGGAGAGGGCTGATGTGCACTACCGGTTTTCAACTTGACAGTAACTGTTTAGAAAAAATGGAATTTCTGTGTTTTATCAAAAAAATCGAAAATAAAAAGAATGCATTCTTTTCATTATTACGCCGGTTAAAACCTCATGAAATCGAAAAGCTTCAATCACAGGGAAATGCTGCCGATGACTGGGGATCAGTTCTGGTGCATTCCGAATTTTTGACCGATTTTATTTGGAATAACCGCTTTATTGGAAAATGTTGTATTGGTATATTCAATGGTTTACGATGTGATACTGGTCTAGGATTCCCAATAATTTCCGGTATTTATGACAGTATACTTATAGATGCTACTGTCTGTAATGAATGCTGTATCAGAAATGTCAGGGGAATTTCCAATTATTTCGTAGATTCATCAGCTCTCCTTTATAATATCGGTACACTCTCATGTTCCCAATCGACGACATTTGGTAATGGGCGTGAGCTTGTTGTAGGAATCGAAACAGGTGGACGTGAAGTACTTTCTTTTGCAGATTTAACCATAGATTATGCATACAACGTTGCAACGAGTCGTATCAATGGTGACATGTATAAAAAATTTGTAAATTCATTTGCTGAAGCGGCTAAAACCGGTTATGGAATAGTGGGGGCAATGAGCCGTCTTGTAAATTGTGCTCAAATAACCGATGCTATTATCGGAGAGAGTGCCCAATGTAATAATGTAACTTTAATAAATAATGTAACATTGCAAAGCAATGCAGATGAACCGACAATAATAAGTCATGGTGCATATCTGAATAATAGCTGTGTGCAGTGTGGATGTCATGTTACTACCATGGCAATTGTTGATGAATCAATACTCACCGAACATTCACATGTCGAACGACATGGAAAAGTTACACATAGTATCATTGGTCCAAACACTGGTATAGCAGAAGGTGAAGTAACCGCTAGGATTATAGGGCCATTTGTGGGCTTTCACCATCAGTCAATGCTTATAGGTGCTTTGTGGCCTGAAGGAAAAGGAAATGTGGCATTTGGCGCCAATATCGGTTCAAATCATACATCAAAAGCACCTGATCAGGAAATTTATTGCGGTGAAGGAGTATTTTTCGGACTCGGTGTTAATATCAAGTTTCCTTCCGATTTTTCACATGCTCCCTATAGTATTATTTCAACTGGCATCACCACATTACCTCAGCGTGTTACATTCCCATTTTCGTTGATTAACAGTCCTTCCCGGTCATACGAGGGTATATCACCTGCATATAATGAACTTATGCCGGGTTGGGTTCTTTCTGATAATCTCTACACCATCGAGCGTAATGAGGGTAAGTACAAGAAAAGGAATAAAGCCCGCAGATCCGAATTCACTTTCGATGTTTTCAGACCTGATATTATTGATCTTGTCGTACAGGCTCGAAAGACTCTTCTAAATGTTAACGAAGAAAAAGAAATTTATCTGGAAAGTGATATTCCTGGAATCGGAAAAAATTTTATTACACATAAGAATCTTATTAAAGGCATAGAAGCGTACTCAAGTATAATTGAAAGATATTGTCTGAATGGACTGTATCTGGAATGCAAAAATGCGATATGTAAAAATGCCCAGGCAGACCTCAGAATGACCTTTGTAAATCAACCGGATAACAGATTCCGTGATCATGAGAGGACGCTTTTTATCGCTGAAGGTTTTCATAAAAGAACTTTGGAACAGAACTTATTACGTTTTTCTGAACTTGTGGAATCAACGACACAGGCGATTTATTCAGCAAAAGAAAAAGACGATATCAGGGGAAAGGCAATTATGCCTGACTATGAGATCGCGCATACGTTAGCGCATGAGGACAATTTTGTAATAGAAACGATGAAAAAAAATAAATCAGTACGTGATGATATTGATCAGTTGCTTAAGGCTTTGAAAAATAGTTGATATGAGTCAGTAGTCAGTAGATTAGTAGTCAGTAGGGTTTAGTCTCTATCTACTGTCTACTAAACTACTAACTACTGACTACTGACTACTGACTACTGACTACTGACTACTGACTACTGACTACTGACTACTGACTACTGAAAGGCTCCCATGAACACTACAGCAAAAACATTCGAAGATCTACTTGTCTGGCAAAAGGCACATCTCTTTGTTTTGCTAATTTATCGAATAACACAGGAATTTCCAAAAAACGAACAGTATGGATTGACTTCGCAATTTCGTAGGGCAGCAGTCTCTGTTGCAGCGAATATTGCCGAAGGCTTCCGGAAAAAAGGCAAACCAGATAAAGCACGTTTTTTAAATATCGCGCAAGGTTCTCTTGAAGAATGCAGATACTTTCTTATACTTACAAGGGATCTTGAATATGGGAACACTATTGACGCAAACAATTTACTACAGGAAGTAAGTAAACTACTTGATGCATGTATTCGGGGAATTTTAGGATCAATAATCAATAGACGGTAGAAAAAAGATGAACACTTTCTTCCTTGGCTACTAAACTACTGGCTACTAAACTACTGACTACTAAACTACTGACTACTAAACTACTGACTACTAAACTACTGACTACTAAACTACTGACTACTAAACTCCTACCCTCTTCGAATAATGGAGATACAGCCACAGATCAACTCCAACCAGCACCATATTAAGGGCATATAAATAAATAACCCAGTCCATCGAATACAGAAATTTGTGAATGATTCCGCATAAATATCCAATGATCACTATAGACATGAAAATAGGACTTTTTCCGGCAACAACTTTGGTACGCATGGCTTTAGCGATTGAAATAGGCCAACTTACGCCGAATGCAACCAGCATAAGTACTTCAAAAATACTCATACTTCCACAGAACCTTCAAAAACTTTCTTCGCAGGACCAGTCATAAAAACGGGGTCAGTTTCTTTTCCGCTCCATTCAATAACAAGATCGCCACCGGGAAGGTGAACAGTCACGCGATTATCATGTAACCGATTGATTATACCGGAAACTACACTTGCGCAGGCTCCAGTACCGCACGCTTGTGTTTCTCCGCACCCTCGTTCCCAGACCCTCATTTGTATCTCTTTAGATGATAATACTTTAATGAATTCTACATTGGTTTTTTTGGGGAAGAACGGATGCGTTTCGATTTTGGGACCGTAACCAAGTACCAGTTCATCGGTAATTTTGTCATCAACATAGATTACCGCGTGTGGATTTCCCATTGATACTGCATTGATCTTGAATGTCTTATCACCAATCACCAGATCCTTCATAAGGACCTTACCAGAGCTTACTGCGACTGGTATTTCGGGACCATTGAGAATGGGATTACTCATTTTTACTCTAACGAGTGAATTATCAAGGAGTTCGGTTGAAATAACACCGGCAAGAGTATCTACGGAAAGTTGGTTTAATTTGGTTAATTTCAGTAGGTTAGTATAAAGGCAAAACATCTGATTCCGTTTCCGCACATTTCAGGTTCACTACCATCGCTGTTGAAAATACGCATTTTGAAATCACGAGTTGTAAGAGGGGAGTACGAATATTATACCATCAGCGCCAATTCCCTTCCGCCGATCACAAAGCGTAATTGAATGATTTTTAATCAGTTGTATCTTGTTTTCCTGTATTTCGTGAGTAACAACGAAATCATTACCCAGACCTTCCATTTTGTAGAATTTCATCGTTTCTCCTTGAATTTAGAAGGGATATTTAATGGTAAGTCCCTGATTCCTTGAAGATAAATTTTATGCAAATGGTAGCAGTTGAAATTTGTTAACCCGGTACATAAAATAATTACAAATTAGTATCTGTTAGAATTAACATGCGCGCCCCCTAAAACATCCGAAGGGGGATTTAGGGACGATAAATTTTGTTGTTACAAAGAACAGCTGTTTTTAACAGATATCAATTACTAATTACTAATTAAGAATGAGGAATCAAGATATATAACTATTTATTATTTCGATGATTAGCTCATTCTTTTATTGGATAATCAGAAATTATTAAATTCTTAATTCCTAATATTATTACCAACTTTGCACTGAATTTTCTAAAATCCTTTTAACCAGGTCTTTTTCAGCTTTTTGCCTTCCAATAATTTCTGTTTCGGTTTTAAAATTATAAATTCCTTCTCCGACAATCGAGCCCTTGTATAACTCATTGTTTTTCTTATTATCATAGAATTCTACATCGGCACTATTGTTACTTTATACTGATCAACATCAACTTGCTTGGCTTCAGTGGTGCTGAATGAATAAGGTTTGTTTTCATAACGGTTACCGATCCGGAAATGGTGGCATCACCCTTTTTTGAAACGATTCGCAATTGGTTTCCGCTGAGGACCTGACATTTAATTCCTGCGTAATCTCATCAGCGACATTGGGTTCCATTGAATTATTCAAAAAGAGTGGAATCTCAACAGTTTTCAGATCAGCAGGCAGTGATGACCCATTAAAAGTGTAGATTCCGCACCCATAAGTAGCCAAAAGTGAAAGAGTTACAACAATGGTGGCTATAATTCTTCTGTATTGGTCAAATAAAGATTTTTGAATAGTTGCCTGCCAATTTAGTGATTTGTGAGTATGTAACATTGTACTACCTGTATAAATATTTAATTTATAGTTGAATATGATGAAAATAAGTTTACAAAAACAATTAATCCTCCAGCGGGACATAACTCACTGTTGATTCCACGAATATCACTTGGATCAGTAGCAAAAAACTCTTTTATATCCCATACCATGCTATTTATATCAGCAAAATTCTTAAAATCGCAATCAATTGATCTAACGAACTGTTTTCCATATCCCTTTGTAAGTATGCGATTATCAAGGACTACAAGCGCGCCACGGTCAGTGGATGTCCTGATCAATCGACCAACACCCTGTCGAAACTTAATCACCGCTTCAGGAATCGAATAAGCAAAGAATGATTCTCCGTGCATTTTTTCCATTCTCTTTGAGATTGCCTGTGTTAACGGGTGAGTCGGAACCGGGAATGGAAGTCGTGGAATGATAACCATTTCGCATGCTTCACCTGGCACATCAATTCCCTCCCAGAAACTGTCAGTTCCTAAGAAGAATCATCTTCTGGTTTTGCTTAAATTGTTCTAAGTATCGTATTTCGTGTGCCACTTACACCCTGAGCAAGTAACTTTGCGCGATCAATTCCCGAGTCGTTTTTCAGACAGCTCATATACCGCATTAAGCATTGAATTTGCAGTAAATAGAACAAGAATATTTTTCTCAAATGTCCTGATTTAAGCTTGCGGATGGCATCTGCGACAAACGCCGGAAATTGTGGGCTATCGGGATCTGGTGCGGTTTTCATTCCACCATAAATCGCCTGGTTACCACTAAAGGGACTTTTAAAAACACCTGTTGAAGTCCTTGATTCATGAGGCTGTTAGACCAGAACCACGTTTGAAGTATTCAATAGATTTTGAGATCGAAAGCGTTGCAGATGTAAATACAATACGCACCTGAACACCGCTCCCAGATCTCGGAAAGCAGACCACCAATATCAAGAGGTACTCCACAAAGTTTTGTCCAACCCTTCTCGTGATTTCCTTCAATCCAGAACACATGATCTTCAGTCTTTGCTGCAGATAAGATATTGAATATCAGCCTTTAACTGGGATGTTCGCTCAGAGCAGGTTTCCGCATCAGCTTCGATATCCTCAAAAGTATCAGCTTTAGGATGTGCGGTAATTGTTTGTTTGAGTAATCGTAGCGAATCAAGAATATCTGAAAGTATAGTCTGGAAGGCATGCACTTCTGAAACGTATTCGAAAGCCGTTTCGTCGTAAGCTATTTGATATTCGGAAATTGCGGTGTTTTGTGTCTTTTTTGCCCACTGGGATAGGGCACTCAGCAGTTCCTGTGAACGTTTTCTAAGATTTTTCAATTGGTTACGAATTGTTTTCCCAATTTCCTGAAGCTGTTTTTCCTCCTGAAGTTCACCGATCTTTGAAACCAGGTTATTAAGTGTTTCGATAAAGAGGTTAGCCCGGTTAGTATCGAATTCGACGCGCAAAAAGCGATGTCCACTTGATTCAAGATGGTGCGCTTCATCGAAGATAATTGAGCCGATTTTTCCTAAAAATGAGTTTTCGGAGCAAATTTCAGAAAAGAAAAGAGCATGGTTTATCACAACTATATGAGCTCCAAGTGCATTCTGACGGGCATTTTGCAAAAAACAGGATTGAAAATAGGGGCACCGTCTGCCGCTGCACTCATGGCTATCAGCAGAGATAAGATTCCATATCTTGGCAAACCACTTGGGGTTAAACTGGTTTTGTTCTTCAATATCACCTGTTTTTGTCGTTTCTGACCATGGAATAAGTGGGAGAATAGCAAATCGTTCGCGAATAGACATATTGCCCGCTTCGCCTAACAATAGCTTTTTCCAACGACTTAGGCATAAATAGTTTGATCTTCCTTTAAGAACGCTGAATTTGAGATTCATTCCGGTAGATTGCACGACCAGTGGCAGATCTTTATTGATCAATTGATCCTGAAGATTGCGTGTGCGGGTAGAAACAATTACCCTGCAATTATTTGCTATCGCCCAGGTTGCGGCGGGAATGAGGTATGCCAAAGATTTACCAGTTCCTGTACCGGCTTCAGCGACAAGTATTGATTGCGTGTTGAGCGCATCGGTTACTTCAAGAGCCATGTCTCGTTGTGATTCACGCATAGTGAAACTTTTCAGTGACTTGCTTAGTTTCCCATCAGCAGAAAAGGAGCTTTCAATACTGTTTCGATTGATCTCAATAAATGATTCAGGCAGCGATAATCGGGAGAAAGGTGAACAGTTCCGGTTTGTGGTTATACAAACTGATGAACGTATGTTGCCTAAAGATTTAATAATCAAGCTTTTAATAAGTGATCCCGGAGCACAGGCAGCCATTGTTTGACGGATATTAAGAGGAAGATCGGCGATTTTTGGGACAAGAATCGAAGCGACCTCCCCAGATGCTTTGGCGTCATGAAGCGCCCGATGGGCATTATTCAGATCTACTTTCAGGGATTCACTAACAAACTTCAGTGAATAACGCTGAAGCGGTTGGAGAAGAATGCGTGAAAGGAGAGCTGTATCAATGAGTTGGAAACTTACAGTCGCTTTACTGAGTCGTTTCAGTTCTTCATTAAGGAATGTCTGATCGAACTCGATTTGGTGTCCACACAAAGGAAGAGTTCCAATAAATTCGAGGAATTTATCAGCAATTGATTCAAACGATGGCGCTGATTCGACATCTTTTGTGCTAATTCCTGTTAAATCAGTGATATAGCTTGGGATTTCGGTGCCAGGGTTGATAAGCGTTGAGAACTCATCAGAAGGCTTTCCATTTATGAAACGAACAGCACCTATCTCTATGATTCTATCGGATTTAAAATCGAGTCCTGTGGTTTCTACATCAAAGGCGACAAAATCAGGAACAGGGATAAAAGCTTTCGGTCGGTGAATTTCGACAGGTGCTTTTGGCTGTTGTTTGTGTTTATCGAATTTAGGTTTTGCCCCTTTACGAGCTTCGGTAATGAGGTCTTTTTTTGAGCTATCAGATAATAAGTCAAATAATCTTGGCATTTAATATCCAGGAAAAAGATTTCAGGAGGGTTTCTGTTGTTTATAGAAAATATAAGTTATACGGATTGAGTTGATAAAATGTTTTATGGAAAAAGGGGGCGATTGAGGCATTAAAATGACCGCAAACTTGTTTTTGCTCCATAAGAACGTTAACTTGTACAATTGTTAAAATTGTAAGGTGTTGTAATATATATGGAAATATCATATGTCCGGAAGCAGAAGTAAATATGTTTTCAAGAAGTCATTTGAATGGTGCTTTGGCGGATTATCACATGTAACAAATGGCCTAGCGGATTCACATGAATATTATTTTAACGTAATGTTTTGGAATTTAAACCAAATGACTGATACCAGGTTATCTGGTCGTGGTCTTTTAATAGATCCCAAAAATGATACAAGGCAAAAACAATGGTACAACATTCACAATCCTCCTTCACTATAAGGTAAAGAATAAAATGGGGAAAAAAAATTTTGGGCAATAAATATAAAAGTATTACTGGTAATTTTCTCTTTGCCCATAAATGCCACATCGGGTAATGTAAGGCATTATCTGTTTGAGTCGTACGGTTATTTTGAAGGTGTTTTTAAAAACGAATGTTTGCGTTTGGAAAAATTCGGTGATAGGAGATGTTATTATGAGTGTGTCTTGTCGTTAGATAAAGAACACATTGAAAAACTCCCGGATTCGCTCATTAATTTTTTACAGGACATAATTGTCCGGGACTTCAGGTTATTTCCGAATAATAAAGGAAAAACATTTCTTAATGATGGGCAATGTGTCAGGTTTTTGGTTGAAACATTTTGTGATTCGTCGATATCAAAAGAAGTGCGAAACAATGCATTTGAGTCATTAGCTCAAAAAGCCTCTTTTAATGTGCTTTTACCATATAAAGAAAAATTAATAAGTGTAATAGAAGATTCTGTTCTTAAAAAACAGTTCTCTTTTAAATCAAGAACTCGTGTCGCAGCGTTGTTGAATTGTGATCAAAAAGAGATGGCTCGGTTGTTTGTAGATGACCCTGAACTGCCATTAAATGTACAAGCACGTTCAGGAAATAAGAAGGCGGTTACGGATTTGATTAAAACATTTGAGAAAGAAACAAAATTTGAAAAGAAAATTAGAGCAATTAGAGGGTTGATTTTTTCAGGTGACTCGGCTGCGATACGTTATGTTTTAAAGAATTTTAATAAACCAATTGCGGATACAATTGAGGGGTGTGTAGATAATACTTTGCAAAATGAAATTATTACTAATCTTAAAGGCTATTACCCTGATAGCACATTGTTTGAAAAGGAGTTTAACAAAGCAATGTGCTATTCTATGTTAACTATCAACGAAGATTCTGTAAAAGCATATTTTGAAAAAGTGTATTTATGGATGGATAGGAATTACGGAGTAAAACCAATTGATCCACAGCCGTTTAAATTTATAAAACAAAAGTGTGTGCGAAAAATCATCGAAGGAATAACAAATTAAGAAAAATTTATTTGACCTCTCTTAATCGTTAATATTAACATTAATTCTTTTCACTGGTGGTTGAAACGGCAAAACAATGCAGGAAAAAAGAAAATGGGATCATCATGGATTCTTCTGATTGAGATAAACCAGAAGCCTCAAGCCATGACTGGATACGCTGGGGACCTCCGGATGAAGAGGAACGCGGATCTGGCGATCACCTTTCTCATATAACAAAACATAATGAACACCCATTTCATGAAGAAGATGACCAATACGGATTTGACAAATTGCAGACCTGCGGGCACCTATATATAAAAAGTACCTGAAAGAATAGCACGATCACGAATACATCTTTAGGTTTCCGATGGGGGAGTATCAAGGAGCTTACGAGCTTCTGATGCAGATAGCCCTGGTTGCAGCAGAAAGATTATTTGTGCGCAGAAATTCCATATAGATCTGATATCCTGCCGGTTAACATCGATAAGATCTCTGCCGAGTGTTTTAAGATATGAACCAAAGTGCAAAAGATCACTTTTCATACCACAATTAAGCTCTGATGGACAGGATGAAACGAGCCAACCTGAAATGATGCGTTCTACAGGAGTGTTTGACGCATTACCAGTGATTTTTACGGGCAACGGACTTATCTTTGAAAGAACGTTGACATAACCGCATACCTTTCGCTTCCGGTTATAGCCACCGCGAGCCGATCAGAGCGCCGTTTCCGCACTCACAATTGCCAAATAAATTCAATTCATGGAAACTTTTAAAACAGAATAGAGTAAATCAAATTTTTCCACGGAGAACCTTCTTTACTTCACTGAGATCACTAAGGACTTTTTTCAATGAAGCTTCGTTTTTTTTACGTTTGCTTATAGATTCAAAAACAGCACGAGCTTTAGAACTATGAAATTCACCGATATATTCCTGAATAATTTTCTTACCTTCACGACGCTGAACATACAGATAATCATTTTTGCCAATATGTTTAACCTTTACAGAACCTTTAATTTCAGAGGATATGTTTTTTTTATATGCCTGTGAAGCTTGGTTAAGCCTGTCGTATTCTTCTTGCAAAATATGAAAAATAATACTCATAAAAGAACTCCTTTAATGAGTAAGTGACTTTCTACCCTACACCTGATATAATATACGGTGTTGTAGGGTAAAAATGTAGGATTTTATTAAAAAAAGGGGAATACAACAAGTCTAAACATGGTAACCTGAAAAGCATACAACAGAATTGAAATATAAAGGCATAGTTTTTTGTGTTCCGCACCGGAAAAAAAAATCTCAAAAACACCGAAAAAAGATTTCCCATTTCAAGCATCACGAATACCTCTTAAATTTTCTGACGAGGGAGTTTGCACTTATGGGTATTTATGGGTATGGTATACAAAATTATACTAAGTAACACTATTCCCACTAATATTGTTAACCTGATTTCAGAGATCAATAAATTCAAAGAACGTTGGGAAACTCGGTAACAGGAAACCAGCTGAAGACCGCGTTTGCACAGTTTTACCCTCTTCTTGCAGAAGAAAAATGATTCCTAACAGGACCTTGAGGCCTTCTATCAGGAGGTTGGGGTACCTTAGCAGGAGTTTTTTTGTTTTCTTGCAGGGGGTTTAGCTGTTCTTGCACAGTTTTTTCAATTTCTTGCAGGAGGTTTAGCTGTTCTTGCAGGGTTTTACCGTGTTCTTGCAGGGGGTTAATAGGTTCTCGCAATCCCAGTCTGATTGACCTATCGGTATCGGTATCGCAATCGCTATCGGTATCGTCAGTCTCTCACTATTCTTATCGGGCCCCATAGGAAATAGTTCCTCTGCTGATTGATCGGATGGAGAACTTCAATTCTCCATCCAGAATGCCGTATAAGCTTTCAATGAATAGCTTTTATTAAAGACAGTGTCTATAAAGGATATTTTGTGATCCTTTGCAAGATTTCCACTGGTGTTATCTAACAGTTATTTTTTTTTCGAGAATACCCGCATGCCGGCTATTAATGATTCAAATTGTGCAAACTTTTTATCAAGCGTTTTTACACAGCGGCCTTTATCAGCCTGACTTAAAAATGAATAGATAATGCTGTTATAGACAAAACTTTTGATCTGCGGATAGGTAAAATTATACTGGCTGCCAAGTTTAACATATTCATCTGTTAAATTGTTCCTCGAAACCCCTTCATCATCGGTTGAGATGACAATCGGGACACCGGATGTAACATAAAGGTTAATGGGATGATCTGCACCTTTGATTCCAAGGATAAATTCATTGCTTGTCAAATTAATCTCAACAGGTATTTTCTTATCTTTCATTATTTTCAAAAGCAGGGGTGCGTTTTTTTCATACACAATATCTACACCATGTCCTATTCGGTTTGCGTTAGCGATATTGACCGCTTGATCAATATGATACGTGAGATCTTCAGGGCATACCATACCCATGCGTAACTCTCCTGCATGCATTGAAGTCTTAATGGCCCCGAATTTATTCTTCAGATAAGCAAACATTTGCATGTGAAGCCAGTAATCGTGCATAGCGGTCAGCCCGTTTTCAGGTCCTACAATGTTGATACCTGTGATTAATCTGGAACTGTCTTTCTCAACAGTATTGAATGCCATGAACAACCTTGTAAACACAATATCTGGTTGAGAATTACGTGAAGTGTATGTTTGAAATCTCATTATGAAAAGTGAATCATCGATTCCTTTATGGTAACTATACAGACTGTCAATATAGGACTGCAGTGCAGTACTGTAATCTGGATCCTTTTTAATTACATTTACACAGGAATCGAGAACTTTAATCAATGCAAGAGAATCGGATGCCAATTGCGCAGCTTCCATCAAGCCGGCGGCATTAAAACTATAATGTTCCGTAAATGTCGGGGATACGAGCATTGTCTCGATATAATCAATATTTTCTGATATGGCACGTTTTTTTAACTGTTTAAGACCTGCATTGATATATGCATTGCTGACAGATCCGAAATAATTGAAAGTATTGAAGAAATGCCTGTCAGGTGCATCCTGTGTCTGAAAGTGATTATAAAAATCAAGATCAGACCAGGTTTGCAGAACGGAACGATAGAGCTGATCATTCTTTTTAAGAGAATCGATCGAAATGAATGGTGCTGTTTTCTGTGTATCCAGCTTGAGGCTTTGTGTGTTGATAAATAATCTCTTGCTTTGTGCCCAATCAAGGTAGGTTTCGCTGTAAATTGCCCCGGAATAATGATGATGGATATCACCGCCTTTGGGCATTTGAGAGAAAAAAAACGCTAATTTGGCATTATCATTCTGTGCTTTTGCATTCTGGTAATATTGGGCAGCAGCAGATTCATTGCCTTTTACATTGTTAACAGCTGCAGCTGATGTTAACAATGCTGCGGATAGTAATGAAAAACTTGAAATCAGAAACTGCTTCATGGTATTACACCTTTGCTATGGAAAAATGGTTTTAAATATGATCAGGGTAAAACAGTATATACATCATTCAAAAAATAATTTTAAACATTACAATAAATATTTTTACAATAGTATAAGTTTTTATACAAATGCAGTGATACCGATGGCGAATTAATTTTTATAAAAATCTCACTATCACTATTATGTTGGAAGCTTATAATCTTCACATTTCCCACGTATTTTACCCACATTCTAAATCCCGCTTGCAGAGTTTTACCATCTCCTTACTGGAAAAAAATGATTCCTAACGTGAACTTTGAAATTGTCCATCAGGAGGTTGGGGTGTTTTAGCAGAATTTTTTTCAATTTCTCGCAGGATATTTTCCTTGCTTTGCAGTAATTTTTAACTTTCTTCGCTGAAAAAAAGTGACCCTTTGCAGAATTTCAGAAAATCATTGCAGGATTTTAGTTACCCTTTTGCAGAAATTTATCAAATCTAATGCAAGAGGGACTTTAAAGAGAATGAGTGTAAAGGCATTTATCTGAGAGGGTTCAGAAATCACTTTATTTTAATTTAAACGGAACTTGTTCAAACCCCATTAGCGATTTATTTTAACAGAAAATTCCTGCAATTGATGGCAGGCATTTTTCGTAATTATATGATATATTATGGCGATTTTTACTGGAAAAAAAATATCCTTCAACGTAGTATGTCTATATGCAATCCTTTTATGGTTTATATGGTACACCTATACAATTAAGATTCAGCTATGATGAAAAATAACTCAACACCAGTTTATGACGAGAGTAAGATAAAGACGCTCAGTTCTCTTGAACACATCCGGCTTCGATCTGGAATGTATATCGGGAGATTGGGTGACGGGTCCAATCAGGATGATGGAATTTATGTTTTGTTAAAGGAACTTATCGATAATGCTGTTGACGAATACATTATGGGATATGGCAAAAAGATAGATATTTCCATCGCGAAGGACATTGTTTCAGTACGCGATTATGGAAGAGGTATTCCGCTTGGAAAGGTCATTGATTGCGTATCGATTATCAACACCGGTGCTAAATACAATGATGATGTGTTTCAGTTCAGTGTGGGACTGAATGGCGTTGGAACGAAAGCTGTCAACGCATTATCAAGCCACTTTAAAGTTATTTCGTACCGTGATGGAGAATGTTTCGAAGCGGTTTTCCAGAGAGGAAAGTTTAAATCTAAAAACAAAGGTAAATCATCTCAGCCTGACGGTACATATGTAGAATTTCTTCCTGATTCAGAAATATTCAATGATTACGCATACAATTACGAGTATGTGGAGAAACGGTTATGGATTTATGCTTATCTCAACAGTGGACTAAGACTTTACTTAGGAGATCAGAAATTTGAATCCAAAAACGGGCTTCTGGATCTTCTTCAAAATGAAGTGGGTGAGAACACGGTCTACAATATTGCATATTACAAAGGGAAACAGCTGGAATTTGCTTTTACCCACACCAGCAATTACGGCGAATCGTATTTCTCGTTCGTTAATGGCCAGAATACCAGTGATGGTGGAACACATTTGAGTGCTTTCAGGGAAGGCATTCTCAAAGGTGTAAATGAATATTTCAAAAAGAATTACAATGGTATCGACGTTCGGGAAGGTATCAGCGGTGCAATCGCGATTAAGCTTAAAAATCCGATTTTCGAATCGCAGACCAAGAACAAACTTGGCAATACCGAGATCAGAAGCTGGATTATGCAGGAAGTAAAGTCCGGGGTCGTTGATTTTTTTCATAAAAATGTTGAAGCAGCGCGACAGCTGGAAAATAAAATTGTTCAGAATGAAAAGCTTCGAACTGAACTCAACGCGGTAAAAAAAGAAGCTAAAGAAGCCGCAAAGCGAATCGAAATTAAAAATCCGAATCTGCGCGATTGTAAATATCATCTTCAGGATGGCAAAGACGGTGAAAATTCGACGATTTTTCTTACTGAAGGACAATCTGCAGGGGGATCAATTATTTCTGCCCGGGATGTACATACACAGGCGATTTTTACTCTTAGAGGTAAACCGTCAAAACGTCTGGGGACGCAACAGAACTGCGATTTATCAGAATGAAGAACTTTACAATGTGATGATGGCACTCGGAATTGAAGAGAATATCGAAAAGTTACGTTATAACCGAATTGTTATTGCAACAGATGCCGATGTTGACGGTTTTCATATAAGAAACCTGCTGATGACCTTCTTCCTGAACTATTTCGAAGAGCTGGTTGTGTCAGGCCACATATTTATTCTTGAAACACCTCTTTTCAGAGTGAGAAATAAAAAAGAAACAAAGTACTGCTATAGCGAAAAAGAAAAAGACCTCGCAATGAAATCGATCCGGGATCCTGAAGTAACCCGGTTTAAAGGTCTTGGAGAGATATCTCCCAATGAATTCGGACAGTTTATCGGACCTGATATCCGTCTGGTAGAGGTAAATGTAAAATCAATTAAGAATATTCCTGAAACACTTGAGTTTTATATGGGGAAAAATACTCCTGAACGCCGTGACTATATTATGGGGAATTTACGATAATGGCATACATTAAAAATCTATACGATCTTAACTTTCTGGAATATGCCTCATATGTAATTAAAGACCGCGCAATACCACATGTCAATGATGGTCTGAAACCGGTACAACGTCGTATTCTCCATACATTATGGGAGATGGATGACGGGAAGTTTCATAAAGTCGCCAATGTTGTCGGTCAGTGTATGAAATATCATCCACATGGAGATGCCTCGATTGGTGATGCACTTGTCTCACTTGCAAATAAAGATCTTTTTATTGAGAAACAGGGTAATTTTGGTAACATTTACCGGAGATCCTGCATCTGCAGTCAGGTACATTGAGTGCCGATTGACACAACTTGCAAAAGAGACCATGTTCAATCCTGAGATCACCGAATATCATTGATTCCTACGATGGAAGAAACAGAGAACCAGTTACATTGCCATCAAAACTTCCTGTACTTCTCGCAATGGGAACCGAAGGTATTGCAGTAGGAATGGCAACGAAAATTCTTCCGCATAATCTTATTGAACTGCTTGAAGCGGAAATTGCTTATCTACAAGGGGATCAGTTTCTGGTTTATCCGGACTTTCCCTACGGGCGGTCTTGCAGATGTATCAGAATACAATGATGGTAACGGAAAAATTCTTGTCCGTGCAAAACTTGATACAAGTGATGACAAACGGATTTTGATAAAAGAGATTCCCTACGGGACTACAACTGAATCGGTTATCGCATCAATTGAGGCAGCTGCGAAAAAAGGTAAACTGAAAATTGCTGGAATCAGCGATTACACTGCGGAAAATGTTGAGATCGAAGTACGACTAGCCCGTGGTGTTCATACGATGAAATAGTCGATGCACTGTTTGCTTTTACAGAATGTGAGGACTCGATATCTCTCAATCTCATGGTTATTAATAATGACAAGCCTGTAGTGATGACCGTTTCTGAGGTAATCCAACACAATGCAGATCAGCTTGTAGAGATTCTTAAAGCCGAACTGAAACTTGAAGAAAAAAATCTAAACGATAAACTTCACGCACGTACTCTTGAACAAATTTTTATTGAAAACAGAATTTATAAAAGGATTGAAGAGAAAACAACTTCTGATGCAGTTATACAGGCTGTTTTTGATGGACTTAAACCTTTCCATAATGAAATCAAACGTGAAGTTACTACTGAGGATGTGGAAACACTACTTGAAGATTCCGATCAGACGTATAAGCTTATACGATATCAAACGTGCAAAGAAAGAAATGCAGGAGATACGCAGACCGGCTCAAGCAGATTCAGGAGCATCTCAGTGCGATTATCGATTATTCAATTTCGTTTCTAGAAAAGATTATCGATAAATACCGATCGTCCTATCCACGAAAAACTCGAACTGGTATCCTTGAAGAAAGTCGATGTACGGGAGGCTGCACAGCGGAATCTGAAATTGCGCTACGATAAAGATACCGGGTATCTTGGGTTATGAAGTAAATGGCAATGTACTCTTTGATGTTTCGAATTATGACCGGGTTCTTGTCATACGAAAAAGTGGGGTGTATTCAGTTGTTGATGCACCTGATAAACTGTTTGTTGATAAAGGAATGCTTTATTGCGGTCTTGTAGACAAAGATCTTGTATTCAATATTGTTTATAGAGAAGAAAGTACGAAATTCCCGTTTCTGAAACGATGTAAAATCGAACAGTTCATTCTCAATAAAGGCTACTCGATAGTTCCGGAAGGGTGTACCGTACTGAAATTGACCATCGATTCGGATTCCATTATTACTGCCGAATACAAGCCAAAACCACGGCTGAAAGTGCTCGAAGAAACCTTCATTATAAAAGATTTCCTTGTCAAGGGAGTAAAGGCTGGAGGAGTCCGGCTTGCGAATAAAGAAATAAAATATGTAAAGTTTTCAGGTGGATGAGAATAAAGTGCTCAGCACTTTCTTCTCAACACAAGCATTGTAATATCATCATGTGGAGCTAAGCCACAACAGTGGTCATTGACCGCTGACTCGACCTGGTTTACCGCCTTACTTGCTGAATTGAATGCACTGTCGAGAATAGAAGCCAGTTTATTTTTGGAAAAAAGCGTTCCTTCAGGATCTCGTGCTTCTGTAACCCCATCTGTATAGCAGAAAAGCATTTCTCCGGGTTCAAGTTGTATTTTACTCTGAATGAACTGGCCATCAGGAATAATACCTACCGCGGGTCCGGTTGTGGAAATCCATTTACGAACTCCACCGTTCTTATTGACAACGGCAGGTGGATTGTGTCCTGCGTTTATATAAGTAATCGTATTTGAGCGTGGGTCAAGAATTCCCATGAAAAGTGTCGCGTACATATATCTGCCATTATTACCGTAGTGATGATTGATCAGGTAGGCATTTGTTAAATGAACTGTATCAAGGGGATTTCCGCTTTCGATCAAAATCACTTCTGACAAGGATCTGATGAGAGTTCGTATCAGAACCATGAACAAAGCCGCACCAACATCTTTTCCCGAAACATCGGCAATAAGGAATGCGATTTGACCTGAGGGCAAGGTGAATGCATCATAAAAGTCACCCGAAACCTCACGTGCGGGAGAGAAGGCGTGTTCGATTTCCCACCCAAGGATTTCCGGCATTTCTCTGGGGAGAAAGCTTCCTTGAATTTCTCTTCCGAGTTCCAGTTCATGCTTTATAGCTTCAAGGTAGGCGTGTTCGGCATCTCTAAGTTTTTGAAGCTGAAAATTAGCGCTTTCCAGAGCAAGTGCCTGCTCCTGGACTTGTTTCATCAAAAGAGCGCCTTTCAGAGCGCTGCTGATATACTGTCGAAGCATTTCGTATATTAAACCATCTCTGCAATCAACAACATTGAATACCACAAACCCAATGTGTTCATTTCCGAAGAAAAGAGGCTCAACAAGATAAGACCCTGGAACCCCCAGGGGAATAGTACCAGGAGGAGCCAACGAAGGACATTCGAATGGTATGGACAGATCTGAATTTCTGATTCCATCACTGATTGCCAGAATGCAATTGAGCTTGCTTAACGATTGAGGCTCTGAGTACAAAGAGAGCCAGCAACTGTCAATATCAATTTTAACAATTTCATTATGAATAACTTTAAGCAGATGATTGAGATCAAACGCTGATGCGATTTCCTGTCCGGCAGCCCGCAAAAGCATCCATTGACGTTCCGATTCCATTCTTCTATGGGCTTGTACCCGTGCAGCGGCATCCGCTATTCCCAGATCGGCACTTTTCAAAAGTTCATCGATATGCTCAGGAATTTTGTTTGAGAAGAATGCCATGGCGAATTTACGAAGGATATTCACGACCTTCAGTAAACCGGGGGCATCACCTCCGCCAGTAGCCACTCTCCAGGTCAGTCTGCTAATTACAGGAAGGAATTTTCCCGGACGTTCACCTGTCAATTCATCATAAAATGCATCTGAAAAGGTCTCGATCTCTTGCAATACAGCAGCCTGAACCCGTCTGTTACGCATTTGATTGAATATAACAATGATTTGATCATGTAAAACTGTTTTTAATTTTTGTAGAGCAGCACCTTTGAATTCAGTATCCGGGATGGCAGCAGTGCTTCCAAAGCGGTAACATCCACATGATTGACGCAGTTCGACTACTGCGGGTATCACTATAATCTCAGGTACTTCACGTTTTTCGATTAAATCGACCAGTAGTTCAACTGCTTTACAGCCTATTTCATAGAGTGGTTGACGGACTGTAGTGAGGGGAGGAATAGAGAAACTGCTTTCTTCTATATCATCAAACCCAACTACAAACACTTCATCAGGAACACGAATATGTCTCTCCTGAAAAGCTTTCAATGCACCAAGCGCCATATCATCATTGGCTCCAACAAGCGCATCGAAACTCTCGTTGCAATCATCAACCAGAAATTTAACCGCGTTTGCACCTGCATCACGGCTGAAATCACCTGGAATGATTAATTCTTCAATCGGAGTGATGCCGTGTTCAAGAAGCACTTCACGGAAGATCTTCAGACGCTGTTCAGCTTCCTCATTGCCTTCCGGACCACGGATAAAAGCAATACGATTACATGAATGGTCCACAATCAAATGAGAGATCAATTCCCTCATTCCTGATATATTATCGAACACAACCCTGGGCACTGATGTTATTTCCGGGCCTATGCACACCATCGGAATATCTTTAAACTTATGATAAAATTCTTCAAATTCCTGATTGGAGATAAATCCCCCGAGCGAACCGGAAATAACCAGCCCCTTGAGATGATTTACATCGACAAAATTATAAATCGCGTTGCGTTGTGGTTCGTAAGGGTCCCAAGAGGATGAACGGAGAGAGCCACCGGCAAAACAGATCATACTATGATTATTTTTGAGTGCAGTATCTGAAGCACCATTCCAGATACTTGACTGATAAAGTCCGCGGACACTTTCAGTAAGAAAGCCTATTAACGGACAATTATCATCAGGATAACCTGATTCTTCCGTTTCTTCATTATTCATATATCTTCAAATCCTGATGGAATTACATTCTTTTAAGCAGATAACGTCTTGATCTGATTCAGAAAAATCAATTTAATAAATCTAAAGAGTTTGCTATATTATTATGTATTATAAAACAGGTTTGGAATAAAGTCAAACTTTGCTGGTTTTATTTGAACTTGAGCGGTAGTTTGGGGACATAGAAGAGAATCTTAAGGGACTGGTACAGGGTAAATTCTTCTATGTCCCGACTCCCGCATTTCAGAGGGGGAGAGTTTGAGTCAAATCCCAAACTCATATAATTAGTGTGGATCAGAAGTGAATCAGTTCAAAAAGTTAGTAAATATTTTTATGCCTTGATTCAGTCAGCAACCAAGTTATGGGTTTACAACCATATTGATTTGATTAGTGAATTATTCCCTCCCTGACTAATCAAATAGAAAAGCAGTTCGTTAAAACTTGCTTTAACAATCGGTAACTGGCTGCGTTGAAAATTACCTGCTACTTGAGCTTAGCGCTTCGTTTTTCAAATGCTACCGTTACTTTTTCCAGTTCAGAAGGAATTTTGATTTGCTGAGGGCATTTTGAGATACATGCGTTGCATTTACTGCACATTGATGCTCTTCCATTGTTCTTCTTGGTTAGCAACTGTTTTTTGTTCTTTGCCAGTTGGTTATAATTGCGTGCAATCATCCATTGGATGGCTTTACTCATTAGTTTTGTTGCGTTTATCGATTTGTTATTTAACAAAGCAAAATTCTGAGGAATATTTACACCTGAAGGACAGGGCATGCAATAACGGCAAGATGTACAGGGGACAATAATTTTTTTCCGGTAGACTTCGGCCAATTCTTCGATGATCTCATTTTCTGCAGGAGACAGGACATTGACGCCTGAAGCATCGGCGCTCGCGCAGTTTTCTTCGACCATTTTCCTGTTTCCCATTCCACTAAGTACACAGGCGACCTCCGGGCGGTTCCATAGAAATTGAAGAGCCCAATCAACCGGTGGCCGCGATACAGGAGCTTTATTCATGATAGCTTTCGCATCAGAAGGAGGATTTGCCAGTTGTCCACCTTTCAGCGGTTCCATTATGACAACTGCGATTCCTTTCTTATGCGCATATTGCAGTCCCTCAGTGGTGGCCTGAATGGCAGTATCCATATAGTTGTATTGAATCTGGGTCATCTCCCAGGGATAATAATCGATTATCTCCTTAAAAACCGGCAGTGTATCATGAAATGAAAATCCAATATGCTTTATTTTTCCCTGTTGTCGTGCATCTTCCATTTTTTTTATCAGATCAAGTTGTTTTAGTTTGTCAAAATGTTTCTGATTGAGCATATGGAACAGGTAAATGTCTATGCAATCGGTCTGAAGTCTTTCAAGCTGCTGATTGAGGAACTTGTCGAAATCATCGGTCTTTTTGACAAAAACCATTGGCAGTTTGGTTACCAGGTGTACTTTATTCCGGTAACCTTCTTTCAATGCTTTTCCTAACACTGCTTCGCTCTGACCGAAATGGTACATCCAGGCTGTGTCGACATAGTTAATCCCTTGGTCAATTCCATAGCGGATGATTTCCATGGCATGCTTCTCGTTAACTTTCTGGAATAAACCGGTTGGCAGACGCATGCATCCGAATCCAAGTGCAGAGACTTCCCATGGCAAAGAGCCCATTTTACGATATTTCATTAGTAGTTCCTGTTGAAATAGATAGAAAAATGAAAAGAGAGAAAACGATTATATATAGTAATATACCATTATGGATGTTAATGCATAAAGAAAGGTGATATAGTTTTGAAATCGTAATGCGGTAAAGACCATTGTTGAAATAGATTGGTAATAAAAGATTTGGTGCATACTTCGAATTATTTCAGATTTGATAGTTAAAACGCAGTGGTCTTATGGTGCAATAAATGTATTTTTTAGGAGTAATACAAAATAGTAAGAGGGGGTAAAAAGTGCCTACCATTTCTATGTTTTATGGCATAATAATCCGTATGTATTTTGCGCCAGGGGAGCATAACCCTCCACATTTTCACATTTACTATAATGAATTTAAAGCAATATTGGATTTGTCGAAGCGGGAATTTATCGATGGCGATTTACCAATAAAGCAGAAAAATCTCGTCTATGCATGGGTTGAATTGCACTATGATGAACTTATGGCTGATTGGAATCTGGTCATGAATGGAAAAGAACCCTTTGAGATTCAACCCCTTAAATAAGGAGATTGACAATGTATGCAGCAATAGTTAAAGTGACTCCATTAAAGAATTACTCGTTGTTAATTGCATTTGAAGATGGCCAAACCCGTGTTCTTGATATGGCCCCATTTTTAAATTTTGGTATATTTCAACAACTTAAAAAAACTGAAAATTTTAATCGAGTTCATGTGGTGTTCGATACTATCGAATGGGATTGTGGCGTCGATCTTGATCCAGAATTTATTATGAAAAAAAGCGTGCCAGTACAAAACAGCCATTTTGATGAAAGTATGGCATAAGCAATTAAAAGAAGAACACTGGAATCAGTTTTTTCTCTATTTTGTAAGTTGTTTGGTAAACTGTATGCCGGCTTTATACAAGTATTATAAATAATCTACCCCCCCCAGTTTTTTGTATTTCGATTTAGTGATCATAGTACCAAATTCAAAATTTATTATCTGTATTAAAAAAGAAGCCGGTAGGATCGTGGCTTCTTATTGGTGAATTTCATTCAAAGTTATTGGGGTTTAAAATTTGGATTTGAATGCTACTGCGGAAGCGCCATTTTTTTATCTATAAGGGGTTTATAAAGAGTATAGATATTTTTTATTCAAAAAAACGCAACAATTTGTTGCGAAAATTGAGCAGGTTTAAATAAATGAATCGATTTGAATCTGTTTGACTATATTTTGTTATTCAGAGGTGACAAAATTATTTATTCTATTGAATTAGCTTTCTTTGCGTAAAAAAACAGTACCACATTTTAATCAAAGTTGAGTAGCTTGAATTATTAATCTTAAATAAATGTCAAGAAATTGGAGCACACCTTTGTTCAGCGTACTGTGTATCTGAACAGAAATATAATTTGTACCCCGGAGTTAAAATTTTTCTATCAGAACGCCTTTTGGTATATGTTATTTATGCTGACGTTACGGTTATTTACTATTTTGAGTGTAATAACGAACATTTAATAATTAACAAACAATCTGAGAAGAAGAATGGTTGAAAGTGTAATTGAGGTATCCGCGATCGATTTCCCGGGAGGAGAATATTATTCCACCTTAAAGAGACCGCTTGAGCATTATGAGAAAGGGGTCTTTATCATAGAAGGTGATAAGGTAGTAGAGAGATTTTTTGAAAATCAATTGACAATGATCTCTATATTGCTTACCCCTGAGTTATTTGAACTGCATCGGGAGTGTATTGAGAAGAGAACTGAGATGATTAAGGTGTACCTTGCAGAGAAGAAAGTTCTTGCAAAGATTGTCGGGTTTAAATATCATCAGGGGATAATTGCTGTAGGAAAAATTCCACCGCTCGTATCAATTGACGAAGTATTACAAAAAAAGAAGGGCGGCCGTTTGCTGGTGGCTCTTGACCGGCTTGAAAGCGCTGAGAATACAGGGGTTCTTGTTCGTAATTGCGCGGCTTGCGGGGTAGATGCAATTTTAGTAGGGGAGAATTCAGCGGATCCGTATCTTCGGCGGGCAGTACGTAATTCCATGGGAACAGTATTCAGAATTCCGATTGTTAAGAATCAATCTTTGTATGAAACGTTGAGCCTTCTAAAAAATAAGCACGGTTTTCAAATATTAGCTGCTCATCCTCGCGAAAACAGTGTTTCATTACCTGAAACTGAATTAATCAAGGATACGTGTATTGTATTTGGTAATGAAGGTGAAGGGGTATCATCACAAATTGTTGACGTGAGTGACTATGCTGTAAAGATACCTATGGTTTCGGGAGTTGATTCATTTAATGTAGCTTGTGCAAGTGCTATAATGCTGTACGAAGTAAATCGCCAGAGGGCATCTTTGAATCAATATTTATTGCGTTGTTAAGATGCTTTTACATATGTACTGATACATTAGCAGTTCATCAAGCAGTATACCACGCCTCATTTCTTACAAGTTTTTATTCTTCGACTGGAAGCTCAGGACAATCAGCAGTGTATGTCAGTAATCATATTTAACAACAGGATAAGTCATGCTGAGTTGAATTTAAACTGTGCAGTTGTCGAATATGATTTTAAACCATTTTTAATATTAATGAATTAAGCGTTAAATAATAAAATCCTCTTCTCGGCCTCTTTTTTGCAATTGGCATACCTAAGCTTCCGCTTCATCTGTTTAGCAAAAGAAAAGGCTGGAAAGTATGGCAAAAAACAGAATAGGTAAAGCCCTTGCTTTGTCAATTTTTCTGATAATTGTTTCGGTAAATGGTGAGTACTTCGGGAGAAATAAAGTTCAGTATGATCGTTTTAATTTCAAATTACTGGAGACCGATCACTTTTCGATTATGTATTACCCGTCAGAAATTGAAGCTGTAAAGGATGCAGGCCGCATGCTGGAGCGCTGGAATACCAGATATGCTCAAATCTTTGGTAAGCCGATAGCCAAGGGACAGCCGATTATTCTTTATGCCAATCAGGCAGATTTTCAGCAGACAAATGCAATCAGCGGACTTATTCCTCAGGGTACAGGCGGAGTAACAGAAGGGTATATGAACCGGATCATTCTACCGCTTACTGGAATTTATGAAGAGAACGATCATGTGCTTGGGCATGAACTGGTTCACGCTTTTCAGTTTGAAATTTTAAAAAGCAGTGAGATTGGATTGGGTGGAGAAAGTAGCATGCCGCTATGGTTTGTAGAAGGAATGGCAGAATATTTGTCAATAGGTTCATACTCTCAATTGACATCTATGTGGATGAGAGATGCTGTACTTTTTAAAGATGTTCCCGCGATAAGGGATATAGAACGTAATTCGAGATATTTTCCATACCGCTATGGGCAGGCCTTATGGGCGTTTATAGGTGGTAAATATGGAGATGCGGTAATTGGACCTCTGTACATGGCGTTAATTCAGGGTGATGCACAGATAGCTTTCAGGGATATTCTGGGTGTGAATGTGGATAAACTATCAAAAATGTGGGTACGTGAGATAACGGATACCTATAATGCTCAAATTAAGGGACGTCAACTTCCTTCAAGTATTGGACGAAGAATCCTTGACCGTGAAGAATTGAATCTATCTCCCGTGATAAGTCCGAATGGTAAAATGGTTGCAGTGTACTCTTCAAAAGATCTCTTTACTATCGATTTATATATAATAGATGTGGAAAAAGGAGAAGTGGTCAGGCGGCTGGGTAGCGCAGAATCAGATGCTCATTTTGATGCTTTAAGATATGTTAATTCAACGGGATCGTGGTCACCAAACTCAAAAAAATTCGCATTTGTAACATATAAAAAAGGAAATAACTCGATAGGTATTTTCGATGTAGAAAAGAATCGCTACACTGAAACATATACCCTCAAGGGAATAGATGAAATGTATGATCTGGCATGGTCTCCTGATGGAGAAAGCATAGCAGTATCGGGAGCAAATGGCGGAGAAAATAATTTGTATCTGTATTCAATAAAAGGTGATAGTACAAGGCAATTAACTAAGGGCAAATATGCCGAACTGATGCCATCATGGTCTTCTGATGGAAAATCGCTTTTGTTTGTAACTGATCGAGGTGGTGGTACCGATTTCGATTCACTCACCTATGGGACGATGAGAATAGGAAAGCTGACGTTGGATAACAATGAAGTCTCTCTTTTGAGCATGGCTCCATGGGTTACGCATATTGACCCTAAGTTTTCAAAAGATGGCAAGAACATATTCTTTGTTGCAAATCCTGATGGAATCAGTAATTTATACCGGTACTCGACAGAATCCGATAATTTTTACAAATTAACCAATATTGCAACAGGAGTGAGCGGACTGACAGAACTTTCTTCAGCTATGTCAATCGCCCATGACAACGATCAGATCGTCCTGAATGTTTTTGAAAAATCAGGATATAAAATTCAGATTGTTGATTCATTAAATAACAGAGGGAGTTTGTTTGTTCCATCTCAAAATGCATATCTTCAGAATATAAGACTTCCGCCAGCAACAGGCGACGGCTCAATAGTGAATAAATACCTTGAAAAACCTAAAGAGGGGTTGACTACAGGTGAATCTTTTTTGTTAAAAAACTACAAACCGCGACTGCGTCTTTTATACATTGGTCAATTGTATGGCGGAGTAAGTGCAGATCCGCTTGGTGTAGGAGTCGCTGGTGGACTCTCTTTTATTTTCAGTGATGTTTTAGGCGATCATCTCTTTGGGTTTGGAGCACAGGTCTCAGGGAGTATCCGGGATTTTGGAGGAGAGATATTTTATTTGAACATGAACCGCCGATTGAACTGGGGAGTTGTTGTCAACCGTCTGGCTTATCTTACGACAAGAACGTATGTTGAACCTGTTACCGACACCACGACAGGTGAGACGGTGCAGAAAGTAACTTTTCTTGATCAGCATATATATGATAACAATATCAGTTTTATGCTTGATTTTCCCCTTTCAGCGAGTCGTCGTTTCGAATTGAACGGAGGGTTTACACGAGAGAGTTACGATTACAGGGTAGAGGAAGTATTTGTTTCTGATAATTCAGTAATAGAAGACGACACTAGAAAAGTGACTGCACCTTCAGCGCTTAACTTATTCCAAAGTTCGCTTGCTTTAGTAGGTGATTTCTCATTTTTCGGTTTCACTGGTCCGGTGAGTGGTCGACGATATCGCCTTGAAATAGGCCCTACTTACGGTTCCTTGAATTTTTTAACTCTATTAGCTGATTATCGTCAGTATATTTTCATGAACCCATTTACTCTTGCATTCCGTTTTTTTCATTATGGAAGATACTTGCAGGATGCAGAAAATGTGCGATTACCGGAACTTTACCTTGGTTATGAAACCTGGATACGTGGCTATGAATACTACTCATTTGATTTAGCGAGATGTTCTGAGGAGAATGGTAATAATGGGTGCCCTGAGTATAATCGACTCCTGGGATCACGGGTAGGAATAATGAATATGGAACTGCGATTCCCGCTTATAGGTGTTGAGCGGTATGGACTTATAAATTTCAGGTACTTACCAGTTGATCTGATTACCTTTCTTGATGGGGGAGTAGCCTGGAATGGTGATGACAAGCCAATTGCTAAAGTTGTCAGAAATTCAGATGATCGGATACCTGTATTCAGTGTAGGTGGTGGGACTCGAATTAATATACTTGGTTTACTTATTTTACAAATTTATTATGTCTATCCATTTCAAAGGACCGACAAACATGGGCATTTCGGTTTTGTTTTTGCGCCTGCCTGGTGATACTATTTTTTACAGTGTGGCTAACGGGTGTTTAAGGTAAGGTCAAACCTTCACTAAGTCATGTAGCAGCGGTGGTCTTCCCTACACTATCTTTACTGTTTACAATTAAAAGAACTTACATGTGTACATTTGTTAAAAAATATAAAGTAACAAAATAACAATCATTTTACGTTTTAAAAATATACATAATAAAAATTTGTAAACTGCGGGGCTGATGGAAATAATCTCTTGGGCTAAGAAGCAACCGTTTGTTTTTGCGCGGCAATTCAAATTGCCTTGCTCCAATATTTAACACAAACCTAAAAATTCCACAATTGCCTTTGCTATTGTTTTGCTACCCTCATAGGACGGTTCAATTGGATTGGCAAAGTGGAAGTTTTCTGTACATATTGTTCTTAAATCAATATAAGGTATCTTATTTTTATTAGCTATTTTCACAATAGTATCATTTAGAAGTGAAAGTGCTGTAAGAAATATTCTACCAGTTCTGGGATCATATAGTGGTGGTTCATAAATCGTACACAATGTAAATGGAATGTTTTTCTTACCGATTGCGTGGATAATATTTAAATAAATTCTATTAAATGACTCTTTAATATCCGCAAGTAAATTAATAGCCGATTCCATATCTGCACATTTATTGAATAGAAACTTGTTTTGTAATTCCAACCCATCGTTACCACCAGCACTCATTATGATATGTGTAGTACTAAAGGGCAATTCATTAATTTGTAAGTAGATATCTTCTAAAACACTTCCATCTTTTGCTAAAAGAGTAACTTCGCAACCAGTTGGAACCAGTTTCCTTAATTGGTGGATAACATCTTCGCCTTCTTTTACATAAATACCATTATCAAAAATTGAATCACCGATCAAAACAATATGAGTACCCATTGTGCATCCTTTCTTTCGTAGGAAGATTATTACCAGGATTGTATCCAAACGCGATTATTAAATCTGTTTATATGTATTTAGGACTTTATAAAATGCGGGGAATTGATGCTTGCCATTGTGTTTGTAATAACATTTTTATAATTGCAGGTGCAAAAGGAACGCACCTGCGAAAGTTGAATTTTAAAAAAAATTATAGATACTAAGAATTAAATAGTTCTGCTATTTTTGTTTTTATTAAAAATTTTGAACACTTTTTCCATGAAAAGTATTTGCTTGTATGCTTAATAAATAAAACTTTTTTGATTGTAACATGATCAAGTTCAAAAGCATATTCATAGCCATTCCCATTTTTTTCATCAGACCAAATTTCTTGAATTATTGCAATTTTATTGGAAGTCAAGTATTGTCTGAATGTTTGAACTTTTTTAATTTCCGTCCCAATAACAATGACAGTATTTGAATTTAGAATGGAATTTACTTTGCCGAAAATATCCACCCTGTTGTAAAATCCTGTCGTGATGGTCTTTCAGCAATTGAAGACATTGCTCGCTGAACTAAATTGTAATAGGCAACAGAATTCCAAAGTTTTGATCTTTTAGAAATGTCAATATGATCTGTACAGAAAACTGCCCGTTCCAAATTTCTATAAATAGGTTCATCAGATTGGCCATTGAGTGCAGGGCCGGAAATTCTATTACGTGTGAAATCTTTGGATTTAAGCCAGCTGGCTTCTTCCTCGTTTTTTTCCCAACCACTATAATTAGACTCACCTAACACTGTAATTCCGGCATAAGAATCTGTATGCCAAGGATACCATGAAAGACCAGGAATTGTATCAAATTTAGAATCCATTGATTTGTTCATTTTTTAACATCCTTTTCGATTTAAATAAGTTGAAATATGGGTAGGTGAAGGACTATCCCAGTATATGTACTACAACAATGGTATTTTACAAGAGTTATTTAATTGTACTTTAGAAATTTACATACTAACACCTTTCTTGTATTTAATTTTTTATACTCAATTGAGATATTTATAAAAAAAACAAAAACAAGATTGAGAGTTCCTACCTTCGAAAAGGACGGATTTAGGACATATATGAAAAAATGCGGATTTAAGAGCGATTTATCGAATGGAGCAGCAGAATACGGTAATATGGTGAAGCGGAGGTACCCTGACCGAAGCGAACAACTTTAAAATGTTGTTTTTATAAAAGAAGATGGGCTACAATAAGTTGATGGGCAGGCGGGATAAGTGTAAAAGTGCAAGATTATTTTAAGGGAATAAATAAAATAAAAAATCCATTTACACAGAAAATCTGACACTCTCTTCTGATTTAATCCATAGCAGATGAAATCGTGCACAAATCCAAAACTTTTTACAACAGTCGATAAAATCGTGCCCGAATTATCTCTTCTTTAAACAATGGCGCATCGCGCGCCTAATATTGGGAAAGCTACTGCATGTAGTTGTTACCCATTAAAAGGTGGATGTGCCATATTAAAGATTTTATATAAACGACACAAAAGGTTTAAGGCTAAGATGCTAACTAAATTGCCTAAGACTTTCAATTTCTCTATTTATTTCTTCCAATATCAGTGGAATCTGGCAAGCTGATACAATTCGCGCCGATTTGTGCGAATTTCAGATGGTCAGGGGGGTAAAATGACAAAAGGGAGCAAATGGGTGGGGTGGGCATCCTTTGCAGGATCTTGCTACATACATTAACACGTACACACCCTATATGAAATATCCCTGATATATTTTTGTAACACGCATTACAGTACAATGATTATCCGGAAAGGCCCATTACATGTACGAAATTACTTCTGAAACCAGTTTCTCTGCCGCGCATCGTCTGAGAAATTACAAAGGACCCTGCGAGAATCTTCACGGCCACAATTGGCTGGTGCGGGCAACGGTCCGCTGCAGTAAGCTTGACGAATGCGGGATAGGAATCGATTTCAAAGTTCTCAAAAAGACACTGAATGCAATTGTTGATGAGTTCGATCATAAGGATCTTAATACTATTTTAGACAAAATGAATTTGAATCCCTCATCGGAAAATATTGCCCACTATATTTTCGATAAGCTTAAAAGTGTTCTTTGTGATTGGGATGGATCGGTTGTACGTGTTGAAGTTTACGAGACGCCCGGAAACTGCGCAGCTTATTTTGAGTAAATATGATTAAAGTATGTGAGATTTTCAAAAGCATTCAGGGCGAATCGACTTATGCAGGGGAGATCTGCTCATTTGTCCGTTTATCCGGCTGCAATTTATCGTGTGTTTATTGCGATACTAAGTATGCTTCATTCGAAAATGGAACAGATCTTACCATTGAACAGATTTATAGTCGTGTTTCAGAGCTTGGCACTAATCTTGTGGAGATTACCGGTGGAGAGCCGCTTCTTCAGAAGAATACTGCTAATCTATGTAAATTATTTCTTAATAATAATTACACTGTGCTTGTCGAAACAAACGGCAGTCTGGATATTGATATGCTGCCAGCGGGTTGTGTACGTATAGTCGATGTGAAGTGTCCGGGAAGCGGTGAAGGTGATTCATTTTTATTGAGCAATTTGCAGAGGTTAGAACCGCATGATGAAGTAAAGTTTGTTATTTCCGGCAGAACCGATTTTCAATGGTCAATTGAGTTTGTAAAGAAGTACGATTTAGGGACAAAATCTAAAATTTTATTTTCTCCATGTATCGGTAAAATTGCTCCTTCAGATTTAGCCCAATGGATTTGTGAGGAGAATGCCCCAGTTCGTCTAAGTTTGCAGATACATAAATTTATCTGGGGTGAAAAAAGAGGTGTGTGATGAAAAAAGCAGTTGTACTTGTCAGCGGCGGCATTGATTCAGCAACATGCTGTGCATTTGCACGTAAAGAAGGATTCGAACTGTATGCCATGAGCTTTTCATATGGTCAGCGGCACAGTGTGGAACTGGATGCTGCATCAAAAGTAACGTCATTTTTTGAATGTACAGAACATAAGGTAGTCACTATAGATCTGCGGGCTTTTGGCGGTTCATCACTTACTTCCTCTCTGGATGTCCCCAAAAACCGTAACACCGATTCTGACAAGTCGATACCTAATACATATGTGCCGGCGAGAAACACGATTTTCCTGTCATTTGCAACTGGGTGGGCAGAGATACTCGGATGCAGGGATATCTATATAGGTGTGAACGCAATCGATTATTCGGGATATCCTGATTGTAGGCCCGAATTCATTGCCGCTTACGAAAAGATGGCAAATCTCGCGACAAAAGCTGGCGTTGAGGGAAATCGTTTGACAATTCATACTCCACTTCTTATGATGACGAAAGCGGAAATAATTCGCGCTGGTGCAGGAATGGGTGTTGATTATGGTATCACACATAGCTGTTATGATCCATCTCATGATGGAAAGGCTTGCGGGAAATGCGATAGTTGCATTATACGCAGGAAAGGATTTGAAGCAGCCGGGGTTAAAGATCCCACAGTTTATATAAACCCGTGATCCGGTGGCTGTCAGAAACGAATTCATGACTGCAAAGCGATCATGAACCTTTCTTGAAAATAATTTACTTTAAATTGTTAAGCAGATGCAGTAATGCTGTTTTAACGGTGGTTTTTCTTATCTGATCTCGTGTCCCATAAAACTGACATTTGTAACTGGTGACCAGATTGTTAATTTTAAGGCCAATATAAACAAGACCGACCTCCTTACCGGGTGTCGCTCCTCCGGGGCCCGCGATTCCGGATACGGAAAGAGCGCATTCTGTTTTTAATAGATCGCATACTCCTCGTACCATGGCTTCGACAGTCTGGTTGCTGACTGCGCCGTAAGAAATAAGAACCGAATCAGGGACATGCAAAACTGAAGTCTTGACGGAATTGTCGTAGGAGACAATTGAACCTTTGAAAAACGCCGATGATCCTGCCATATCGGTGATTGCAGCGCTAATCAGGCCGCCGGTGCATGATTCCGCAGTGGAAAGAGTCCAGTGCTTTTCAATAAGTATAGCACTGATTTCTTTTATTATTGTAAGCATTGTTGATCCCCTGGCAAATCCCATAATATAGAACGCATGATTTTTCTGCATTCTATATTACAAATTAATTCATTTCAGATTGTCAATAACCCGGTGAACATATTGAATCCGTTCATGATGAGCTTGACAATGGTAAGCTTGTCAATCCGTTTATGGTGAGCTTGTCGAACCATCAGGTGTGGTATTCCGCATTAATTTTGACATAATCATAACTGAAGTCACAGGTATGGGCAATTGCTGAAGCCTTTCCTGTCCCAAGGTCAATATCAATAGTAACGACTTTGGATTTGAGCAGATTATGCAATTTCGTTTCATCAAAGGAAACTGGCTGAAGGTTTTTAAATACCGGGACCCCGCACAGATTGATATTCATTTTTTCTTTTGAAAATACTGCACCAGAGTAGCCAACCGCACACGCGATTCTTCCCCAGTTTGGATCGTTACCAAAGAGTGCGCATTTTGTCAGATTAGAATTTGCAACTGCTTTTGCTGCACGCCGGGCATCATCTTCTGATGCAGCGCCACATACATTGATTTCGACTCTCTTGGTAGCACCTTCGCCATCGGCAGCAATCTGTTTGCAGAGATCATTACAAACGGTAAAAAGGCCTTCCTCGAATGCAGCAAGTTCCTCCTGAGTACTGATTTTATTTTCAGAGTTTCCGTTTGCAAGAACATGTACCATATCATTTGTTGAGGTATCGCCATCGACAGTCAGATTATTAAATGTCCGGTTGACTACCTTCTTTACAATCTTATCCAGGTTCACAGGTGTAATCTCAGCATCGGTTGTAATGAAAGCAAGCATTGTTGCCATATTGGGATGGATCATGCCGGAACCTTTGGTACATCCACCAATAATATACGATTGTTTACCAATGGTAACCTGGACCGCAGATTCTTTTTTCTTCAGATCCGTGGTCATGATTGCAGTGGCGAACTCAGATCCACCTTTTTCAGATGAGAGACTTTTCTTGAGTTTGGGGAGAGTATCCTTTATTTTGTCAACAGGAAGAAACTTTCCGATGACACCAGTAGATGCAACTAAAACTGAGTCCTGAGAGATATTCAGACTTTCAGCAGCCAGAAATGCCATTGTTGCTGTATCTTTAACACCCTGATCACCAGTACAGGCATTAGCGCAGCCGCTATTGCACATTATAGCATGGACCTCTTTTGAAGGCAGATGGTTTTGACACCAGTCAACACTTGATGCACGAATCGCATTAGTTGTAAAAGTGCCCGCTGCACTGCATGGCTTTTCACTGTATAATAAGGCAAGGTCTTTTTTTCCGGTCACTTTAATTCCTGCTTTAGCTCCGCCCGCAATGAAACCTGAGGCGCTGGTAACACCACCTGCAATCACTTTGATTTTGAATGAATTAGTATCTTTCATTGATCAAGTCCTTCTCATTGTTTGTTGCATTTCACGGATGGAGTAAATACGTTATGCAATGAACTCTGTCAACATTCAAGTTACGGTATTTTCATATTAGCCGGGTGATCTGTATGTATTAAAAACTGGTAATACTCTGTTCAGATCGTTGTTTTTGTCCTGAAACGAATATGATCTCTCATGCAAATCCGAGTCAATTATAAACGAAATTGTTCTCTTGAGTTGACAGTAATATCACAAAAGTATATTATAAATATATGAAAATATTAAATAATTACAGAAGAGTGTTTTATCTCCCAGCAATTCTCTGTATCATGCAGAGCACTATTCATTCTCAGGATGGGGGGGGAATTTCTACCACTGAAGACTGGGGATATGGTAATACATCGACAAGTTCTGTTAATGCGGACACAACTACTCCGAATAATCCTGCCTTCAATAGTGAAACTGCAGAATCAGGTACTGAAGATTATATCGTAAAGAAAGGTGATTGTCTTTGGAATTTATCATTTCAATTTCTGGGTAATCCGTTTCAATGGCCTTCGATCTGGCAGGTTAATCCATTTATCAAGAACCCTGATCGTATTTTTCCTGGAGACCGCTTAAGAATCCCGGATCGGAACAGAACTGGTGAAACCATATCGACTGGTAATACTACTATATCACCTGAAACGGCATCTTCGAAGACTACACCAATGTCACCGCTCCAGTCGAGAACTGGAGAATTGCTGCGTACGGCTACTTTGCAGAAGCAAAAGGCTGATTCCGTTATGATGGAATTAGACAATGATTCACTGATTCTATCAATAATCAGATCGAAAAATCAACTTGGCGGAGGATTTTTTACATCAGTACCTTTTTTGTGGTTCGAAAGGAATGCTTCCGGCGTATTACTTCCCGGGGAGTCGGTAATCAATCGACCTTCTGATAGAGCAATATATCAGCTTTATGACAAGGTAACCATAACTATTCGTAAAGGTGAGAATTTCAAGGCAGGTGATTCGCTTGACATTTATGCTTATTACAGGGTAATTGAGCATAATCGCGCACGAGCTACTATATTAAGATGTGTGGGATCGGCTGCTATATTGGAGATTAAAGCAGGGAAAGCATTTGCCATGCTTTATAAAGTATATGACAGAATTCTTGGTGGCGAACATATCATTAAAGCTAAACAGCCTGCCAGCAGGGAAATAGATACGTTGATTGAATCAGATATCTCAATACAGGGAACTGTCATTACCCGGGCAGAGGAGACTGCCAGTCCTTATGTATTTCAGACTTTGATAATTGATAAAGGATCTCAGGATGGAGTTAAAGTAGGCGATATTTTCGCAGTTTATCTAACGAAAGGTGATGATGTATCTGGTGCTGTAGCGGCTTTAGGATATACTGCAAATGTCCAGAAAAGCACATCCTCTTTGACAATAGTCAAAATGTCAAACAATAAAATAGGCACTGGTGACAAAACGGTACTTATCAGAAGAACTATATTTAACACAGGAGTGGAAAACTGAGATTAAGCGGGTTTTTATTGCAAATAGGTCGTAGATTGATGGTGAGCAACAGACATAGGAGTGTGCGAAAAGGTGTCATTCTTTTCTTTACCTATCTTCTTCTTTTTGCGGCAATTGTGTTTATGATTGAAATTGTTTTTATTCTTTTTGGAGTTGGTGATACTTTTGTTCCATGGTTCCACAAACTACTCACCGATACCAGTGGAATTTTTCACTGGATTTAGTTATACCATACTTATTCATCTTACCAAAATTTTTTTATATCAAAAAATCAGAGTAGTACTGATATTCTAGGTGCACTCTCGAATAGCTTTTTGGTATTTTTGGATATCTAATTCATTTTTTCTTTTACTATAATGATATTCCCACTTACCACCGATATTCCAACTTTTAATCCATCTTTCAACAGAAATAATTGTATTCAACCAGATCAATCGAGTTTTCTCGTTTTTTGATCTATTGCATTATTAATTGTTCATGAAAATATTGGGTTTCCTTTACCATTATTAACGATGATTTAGTGATAACGAAAAATGAGAACCGGGAGATTTGTATTGATACCAATAATAAAAATGAGAAAGCGATTTGGAAATAGAGGAGGGTTGGAGGAATGAAAAGGCGAAATTTTATAGGTGGGGAGTTAAAAACTCTGGTTAATTACAGAAATTCTGGATTGTTAAAGATATGGCATAGACTTTGTTTGATCATTTCAATAGACCAAAGGAACTGAGGCTGCATGTAGAAAATTGGGTGATGGGATTCGAATCCAAGGGGTACAAAATGGCCACATTATTAAAAGCGTTTAAATCTAATTCTATTCCAGATTTCACTTTTGCGGAAATTATCCACAAAAATCATAAAGTAACAAAATTCATTAAAACCTATGACGCGATTATAGTGGGTGGTGGACCTGCTGGCGCTTACTGTGGATACTGTCTGGCAAAAAAGGGGCTGCAAGCTGTTATTCTGGATCATTCACATCCTCGGGAAAAGTCCTGTGGTGGGGTAATCTCAAACAGGGCTTTCAAAAAGTTCCCTATTATTCATGCTGTCCCATATACATTTGATGTACGTAATCCTTTTGAAATCATCTCTCCTTCTGGACAAGTGGTTCAATTTGAAAAAAATCGTGGTCATAGTGTATCAAGGAGAATTCTGGATCGATATTTACTTGATTCTGCTGTAAAGCAGGGTTGTAAGTGGGTCCAGGAGAAAGCAATATCAATTATGAACGAACAGGGATTGTGGATCGTTAAAACAAATGAAAGCGAATTCAGAGCAAGAATACTTGTGGGAGCTGATGGAGTAACAAGCATTGTGCGAAAAAGCATATCATCTCCCTTCAATAGCAATGATCTCGCAAGGGGAATTGAGTATTTAGTAGAGGGAACCGAAGATGAAACATCGAAACTGCAATTTCTATCCAACCGCCCCGGCTATTTCTGGAAAGTGAACAGAGGGATGCACAGCTCACTGGGTATTTTAGATTTGACAGGGAATTTATCAGTGCTGAAAAACGATCTGGACAAATTCCTTAATAATAATTACAGAGGTTTACGGCCACTCATGCGAACGGATGCGTATGTCCCCCGTGCTTCTTCGATAGAATTTTTTACTCCTTCATGCGCTGGAAAAAACTGGTTGTTAATAGGTGATGCTGCAGGACATGTGCACCCGTTAACAGGCGAAGGAGTACTATATGCTCTCTGGTCTGCTGAATTAGCTGCACAGGCGATTCATGCTGGGGATACTCGTCTCTATGATACATTCTGGAGAGAAGAGTACGGTAAGGAGCTCATTAAAGCAGTTATTGCCCAAAAGATTATCTATTCAAAAAATATTCTCGATACGATGTTATGGTTTTCTGTAAGAAGTAAAACTCTTTCTGATATTATGTTCACTCTTTTTTCAGGAAACAGCACCGCAGATAATGCCTGGATGCGGGCACTATTAAATATTCCACGTATCGGTCTGGAAACAATGTTCAACGGGGTTAGATCAGCATTTGCCTGATTTTTTCGAACTCTGCAATTTTTTGCTCAAGTGCAACACTACGAGTACCGCTATTCTGATTTCTTTCCTGAATCGCGGTATCCTTCTTAGTTAACGAGTTCTCAAGTAATTTCAGTATCATACCATAATTTTTTTCCAGCAGATCATACATAATTTTGAAGTTATTTTTGATCTGTTCCTCAATAATTTCTTTTATGGTCTGCATTTGTTGAGGAATAACAGTGCTTATACAGGATTGGAATTGCTTTTTATACCGTTCGATCTGTTCTGAACGGGTGCGGAACATGTTGTATTCAACTATAAAAGAAATATCTATTATTCCCCTGTCTTCATGTTCAACAGGATTGATCTCACACTGTTCGAAAGATTCTGCAATATCGATGTTTTCGATTGCCTTCTCTGCGAGTATAGTTTTCACATCATTAATGAATAAGCGAAATTGTTCAATGTGTATTAAAATCGCTTTGCGCAGAGGCTTATTACAGCTGTTTGTTCCGGTCAAATAGAACTTGTCAATTTTTTCGAGAGCGATATTTTCCAGGGCGGCAGAAAGAGATTTCATGGAATCCTGTTTAAGAGTGGCATTAACAATAAGCTTATCAAAAGAAGCTGATAATTCATTTTGAATAATGATTATTGCAGCTGATATCTGTTCTCCCAGAAATTTTACCAGAGCATTTTCTTCTATTTGAGTAAGTCCGATCTCTTTCTCTGAGATTTTTTTAAGCTTTGCAGTATGTTCCTGAATATCGTTAAATTCACTGCGGAGCAGATCAATGGGTTGAGCGAAATCTCGAATTTCTTCAGTAATAGACTTATAGATTCCAGAGAGTGCTTCACGGAATTTTTCATTCAAAGCCTGAGACAGAGTGAAATATTTTTCACGGATCATGAAATCGAGAATTTCAGATTTGATCACATTCATTCCGCTTGCATTCCAGGATTGGTGATTGTGAACTCCCTGGGCTTTTTCGCCTTCTCTCGCACAAATGTGAAATAATTTGAGATCAGCAGGATACTTCATCTGCATAATCAAAACTTCTTTTATAAACCGATCAACTGCTGCAAGCTCATCTTTGGATAAGAGATCAGTTTTGTTGAGGACAAAGAATATTCTTGGTACATAAAGGTTTACCTGTTTAAGAAACTCCAGTTCTGTTTGTGTAAGTGGTGGATCAGCACTGAGAAGAAAAATTGCTGCATCACACTCAGTAAGGGTCGTCAGTGCGACACGTGTATTATGAAGGTGGGTAGATCCAAAACCTGGAGTGTCAAGTAGAACCGTGCCATTTTCCAATAGTGGACTCTGGCAACTTACCTCAACTTCTTTAACACATAACTGGTTATTAGGGTTATTTTCTTCAGCGACATATTTTCTGAGGGTATCCTGTATAGAGTCAAGAGATTGACGTACAATAAGATCCGGTTTCTGATCGAGAAATCGAACTCTGCAAGAGATATGGTCGCCATAAGAGATTATAGTTGGAACCGAAGTAATGGGTAAAACTGAAGTTGGTAGAACCTTAAGACCAATTAAGGCATTTAAAAAAGTGCTTTTGCCTCTGTTAAATTGACCAAGGACAGCAAGATGCATTTTTCCATGAGCTAAACGGCTTTTCAGTTCCCTGATTTGGTTGACATAGATATCGCATTTATATGGAAGATCTGAACAGAAGCCAAGAGCTCGATCAATAATTTCATCGATCGATAATGGCTCATCAAATACTTGTCCTTCAGATAAAAAAACACTTTTTGCAGGTGTATTATTATCCGGAATGTTCTGTTTATATGTTGAAATCATTACAAAATATGTCGGTTCTAAAAACAGGTGTATATCTTTGTGAACCAGCTAATCTCTGAAAGAACTGATATAATAATTAATGCTGCTAATCAAATATATTTCAAGGTGTTTTTGCAGGCAACCAGCTAATTTCCTAAAAATAGTATAATTGGCTATCATGGATGCAATTCCGATTACACTTTTTTCAGCTTGATTGCATTCTTGAATATTCATAATTATGGTTCTTTCTGGCAAGGTCAAGAAATGTATTCAAATTAATGGTTGCATCATTTACAGGTGATGTAATTGAGATAATCGTGATAAGGTTTATTTTTTTGCATTGCAAAGTAAATTTTATTGAATTGATATGGTTGATGATTCTGTTCCGGACAACTTTTGCCCCATCTTCAGCGGTCAATGTTAATATTGCGAAGACACTAGATTCATCCTTACCGCCAAGAGTTCCAATCAGATCGATATCGCGGAGCAGTTTTTTGACTATTGTAAATAGAGCCGGGATAAGTTCTGAGATTTCTTCTTGCTGAGGAGTACGCAAGTTTCCATCATCTGTCAAAATTTTGTAAATCGAAACAAAAAGCGTTGAGAATGGTGTGTTGAAGCGTAAATGCTGTTTTATTTCTCTGTTCAAGAGAAACATCATATTATTTGATGAGAGCACATTTGCCGGAAGTATGATTTTTTTTCCAGCTGAAATATGTACTGACAGCTCTTTCATAAACTTGTCAATTTGATCTTTTTCAAAACCTCTTGAGACTAATGCTTCGACAAGAGGGTCTTTAATGGTGGAAAGCTGCTCAGAACCCATAAAAGCAGACATTTTTTTGATCAGATCTGTAGGCTCAAATCCGTTTTCAGCGACGTTACTGAGCATCCACTGTGTCGCGGTATTTTCAATTGTGGAATTGAAACGTTTTTCCAGTTGAGCTTTTATTTGATGGAGTACCGGTTCATCGATTCCATACACTTTCAGCTTATTGACAAGTTGATCTTCCACATGAGAAATAATCTTACCAAGGACTTGACTGCCTTGAGGACCGGAAATTTCTTTTGAATCAAGGGCGATACTTGAGCTCACTTTTTCAACGTACTCTGTTAACATATTTGAGAGCTGTGCATCATCCTGTTCAGTTCCGTGACGAATCTCAGCCGCGAGAAACATTAGCTTTGCGGCATCACCAGGCTGAGCTTTTATTGCTTTTACAACTTCATCTGCAGTTGCTCCAATTCCTGCAGCTGCATCATCGAGAATCGTTACTAGAGATTCACTTTCTATTTCAAGGTCGATCAGCCTTAATAATTGTAAGTAATCAGAAAGCGACATGCCTTCAGAAAGGAGCGTACTTTTCAACAATGGCAGAACTCTTTTCAATTCGGAAGTTTCAGGCATCATTCTGCGGATAATTTGCGCAAGTCTTTTGAGTGACACATCTCCATTGGAGTATTCTTCCTTTACTAATTTTACCAAGACTTCACAGGTAAGATTATCCATCTGCTTTTGTACTGGATCAGCTGAGGCCAGAATTTTTCCAGTGAGTTTCTGTGCCGCTAAAGCTTCTGAAAGATCCATTTTTAGTTCAAACACTGCATTGAGCAATGATTCGACTGACTGTGGTTCAGCATTCTTGATTTCAGTACTAATTTTAGAAATTGCGTTTACGGCTGCAGTTGCGTCATTGTCATTGTTCATTGATTTTTTCAGTGCATCGGCGGTTTCCTGCGGTTGTTCGACGAGTTTTGCAAGTGAGATGATTCTCTCGATTTCGTCAACTGCTTGTTTGCTAAGAGTTGCACCGGGTATATTTTGTGAAGCAGCAGCGTTTTTTGAAATGAGAGTTTCATCTGATGTTATCTTTCCGTAATGAATGTGATTCAAACGTATTCCATGACAACCACTGCTTTTCAGTGCCGAAGCAATCTGTTCAGCAGAATGAATTGTCTTGATATCACCAGCATATTTTAGAAATTCGAGTATATCATTTTCGCGAACGCCGCGTTCAAAACTCACAGACTGTATCGATGATTTGGTAAACTGAGTAATAATGCGCTTAGGATTGATAATTTTATCAGAGCAATATTCGTCAAGAAACAGACTCTCCCGGTCAATGATGATAGAAATCAAAGGAACCTGTTCAAGTTCTTTTATAAGCAGTGAAATGAATGGGCCAGCATTTTTAATTGTTGTGGGGTGATCACCCCCATAAAGCAGTGCGCTGTTGAATCCTACGTTAAACATTCTTATGATTTGTTCAGCTGCTTTCTGATTAAGAGGCATGCTGTCAGTTGCAGAATCATTCATATTTTAACATCCGGGAAAGCGCGCTCATAGTACGAAGAAAGATCCTTACGAAAAGCATTGCAGTCAGGATAACGGTCATCAGGAATGGGCGCAATAGATTTAAGAATTATGCGTTCGAGTTCTGTATCGATCAGCGGTGAGGTTTCTGATGGGGTGCGATTGAAAAGATTTTCAGGCTCATACATCTTTATTTTCAATACTTCATCGAGTGTCGATTTACTCAAAGGCAATTTACCCGTAATAAGCTCGAACAGCACAATTCCGGTAGAATAGATATCGGATCTTCTGTCTACATCTGAATTCCAGACCTGCTCAGGGGAGATGTAGAGCGGAGTGCCTAAAATAATATTTGATTTTGAATCTTCTGAAAGAGCACTTCTTGCTATTCCGAAGTCTGCCAGATAGGGGCGATTATTACGATTTTCAAGGATAATGTTTGCAGGTTTAATATCACGATGAATGACTCCTTCTTCATGCGCATACGCAAGCGCATCAAGGAGCTGTATTAATAGCTGCAAACAAAACTGCATAGGTAAAAGACGTTTTGATGGTACCGGATGAAGCAAGTGACGATGAATAAAAGATCTCAAATCTTCACCATCAATGTATTGCATAATAATATACAGATACTCTTGCGATTCTCCCATGTCAAAAACAGAGATTATATTAGGGTGATTCAGTACTGCAACCGTTTCTGCTTCATCTCTGAAACGTAAACGCATTGTACTGTTGTTTGGAGAGGCTTTAGGAAAAATCTTGACAGCAACTTTTCTTTTCAGAGATTTCTGGAATCCGATATACACCGCTCCCATAGCACCTTGTCCTAATAAACTCATGAGCGTGATGTTTCCGATTTCTCTGCCGATATGGATTTTAGGATCAAACTTAATTGAATCTTTTTTTTCAATAGTTTGCATTTTAATAGATTCCCGGGTAAAAAAGATAGAAGGACTATAGTAGAGTGAAAAAGAGAGCACTCCTATCAATAAGATTATATGAAGAACAGAAAAGGACGTCTACATATAAAATGGGAAAAATGGAAAAAAGGAAGTGGAAAGCATCATTTTTGACTTGATTAAATCGCTTAAATGAATTAATATCATTAGAGAGATGGTAAATCTGATCAGGGAGGCTTTATGCAACTGCAATTTTGTGGTGGTGCTCAAACAGTGACGGGTTCTCAGATTTTAGTAAGTGTAAATGGGAAAAAGATTCTCCTTGAATGTGGTCTTTTTCAGGGCAGGCGGCAGGAATCTTACGATAAAAATCATAATTTCTTGTTTGATCCCTCATCTGTCAGTTCGGTTATACTGAGCCATGCGCATGTGGATCATAGCGGAAATCTGCCCAATCTGGTAAAGCACGGGTTTTGCGGGTCAATATACGCAACTCCTGCGACAATAGATTTGTGCAAAATTATGCTGAGGGATTCAGCATATCTTCAGCAAAAAGATCTTGAATGGGTAAATAAGATAAAGATGCGTAATCATCAGCCATTGATGGTGCCTCTTTACACAATCGAAGATGTGGAAGCGACTATGGATCTTTTTGTCGCGATCGAGTACGATCATCCTTTTACCGTTGCGCCGGATGTTGAAGCTGTGTTCAGGGATGCCGGGCATATACTTGGTTCTGCCGGAGTTCATCTTGAAATTACTGAAAACGGGCGAACATACAAACTTGGATTTACAGGAGATATTGGCCGGCCGAACATGCCGATAACAAAAGATCCAAACATTCTTCGTGATCTTGATTTACTTATTATGGAATCTACCTATGGCAACAGAATGCATGACCCCTATGATGAGGTAGAAGAAGAACTGGCAGAAGCTATTCGCAGCACCGCTGCCGCTGGAGGCAAGATTATAATTCCTTCTTTTGCAGTTGGACGAACGCAAATTCTGGTTTTTATTCTTCATAAACTTTTTGATCAGAACCGAATCCCGGATATGCCGGTATTTGTTGACAGTCCACTTGCCTGTGATGCGACGGATGTGTTTAGAAAATATCCGGAATACCTTGACAGAGAAACCAAAAGGCTGTTCCTTCTTGACGAAACAGATCCTTTTCTTTTCAAACGTCTGACCTATATTCACGATGTTGAAAATTCTAAAAAACTCAACAGTATGGCTTATCCGCATATTGTGATTTCAGGTTCAGGAATGGCCGAAGGCGGGCGTATACTGCATCACTTGAGGAATAATATTGAAGACTCAAAAAATCTTATAATGTTTGTTGGATATGCTGCAAAAGAAACCCTGGCTCGAAAAATTATGGATGGTAACCACGTAGTCAAAATTTTCGGAGAAGATCATACTGTCCGTAGTAAAATCAAAGTAATTGATGCATTTAGTGCTCATGCTGACAGGCGTGATCTGCTGAATTATGTAAAATTGAACTCTCCCGATCGTCTAAAACATATTTTCCTTGTCCATGGTGAGCAGGACCAGGTAATTTCATTGCGTGATGGATTGAGAAGCAATGGTTTTAAAAATGTCCATTTTCCTGCTCCAGGTGAAGTGTTTACCTATAACAAGGATAACTGGTAGAATTGCAAAAAAAAATTCCTGTTGTCTGCGGTATTATTGAGCATAACGGCAGGATTTTAGCGGCCAAAAGGAATGCCAGACAGACAAATGCGGGTTTATGGGAGTTTCCCGGAGGCAAAGTAAACGATGGGGAACTTCCTTCCGATGCTTTGAAAAGAGAAATGAGCGAAGAACTCGGAATTAGCATTTACGTTCGAAACCAACTTGTATCAGTTGATTATAAGTACCCCTGGATAGCAATTAATCTGATCCCTTTTGTTTGTGCGATCAGAGAGGGAGCGCCATTTCCTCATGAACACGAGGAGGTGCGCTTTTTTGCTTTAGAAGAACTAAACCAGCTAAACTGGGCACCTGCGGATCTTTTAGTTATCGATATTTATAATAAGTTTAAAAACGGCTGAAAACACCAGATCCGCACTTGAAAAGATTGTGTATTCAATATTTACAGCATATATTTTACCTTTGGCGCTATAAGAATCAGGCTTATTTTTCGAAGCTGAAATAAATCTTTGTGAGGATTTTATTTATGCGATTGTTATCACCTGTTAGTTATATACCTACGTTGAATGGTTTGTTGTCAAATGCTATTCAGCGGAGGTCAATCTATCCTTTCTATGCATCTTTCAAATTGACTTCACGATGTCACTTCGGTTGTCCTTTTTGCAATGTAAAAAAACAGCCGGTCAGGGATATGACAACAGAGGAGATCAAGGCAATATTGCGAAATCTGTCAAGGTCTTCGGTTCTGATGACCAGCTTTGAAGGCGGTGAACCGTTATTACGTGATGATATTGAAGAACTTTTGAAATTTGCTCGTCAATGTAAATTCTACCTCTTATTTACAACCAGTGTTAAAAACCTGAAAAGTTATCCGATCGAAAGATATTCACAATACATAGATTTTTTGCACGTGTCAATAGATGAGGGGCATGATAATCTTGCACTGTTTGATTCCCTGCCTGAATTGTCAGCACTTCCTACGCATGTATCAGTACAGACTGTCGTTACAAAAGATACCGTCAAAGAGCTTGAATGGAAAGTCAGGAAGTGTTTTGAAAGCAGATCCAACATTGTTATAATACCCGCTGCCCACATGGACAAAACAGAAGACCATTTTCCTGATTTGGATAATTTGGAAATCAAACTCCTTGAATTCAGGAAAAAATACCCAAATACTATTCATACTCCGCGCGGATATTTTAATGCATATCGCAATCATAAATGTTCACCTGCATCCGTGATAATTGCACCTGATGGATATTTGTATTACCCCTGTCATATTCTTGATAAAAAAGGGCCTGATCTCAAAGCTGTAGACTTAATGCAGTGGTTGAAAACTGATGAAGCGAAAGAACACAGACAGGTAATGAAAGATTGTCAACGAAACTGCGGCTGGTATCAGTATTATGCGATTGATTCCTATACGTCTGTAGAGTCTGTATGGGAAGCACTTGCGCCGGTTTTGAAAAAGAAGAAATCCTAATTTTTGAGTATCTGGAGAACCTCTCGAAGAGTTCTCTTTATTTCGTCAATAGAGAAAGTTTGTACGATTTCGTCCTGGTTTTGATCTGTTGTTGGAACCGGTGTATCTTCGATTTCTGAAGGAATTTTACTTTCAGATAGTTTCTTTTTAGCGCCGGGAATTGTAAACTTTTCTTCGTAAAGCAGGTGCTTGATATACTTGATTACCTCGATATCTTTTTCGCGATACGCACGGTTTCCGGCTCTGTTTTTTTTAGGACGCAGCTGAGGGAATTCGCTTTCCCAATAGCGTAAAACATGAGGTTCTAATCCGGTAAATGTGCATACTTCACTAATAGAATAGTATAGTTTTTTAGGAATCACAATAATAGTACCCTCAAAGTGTGTGATGATTATTGTTGATCGGCGGTATTACCACCATTCAGGTTTTGATTCCCTGCTCATTAAATCTCTGGTAGCATCCAAAGGATTTTTACCTTCAAATAACGCTTTGTAAACTTCTTGTGTGATGGGCATCTCGATGCCCAGTTTATTGGCCAGATTGTAAACTGAAATTGTTGTTTGTACACCTTCAGCAACCATGGTCATTTTTGAAAGCGCTTCATCAAGAGTAAGTCCAGAGGCGATGAGCTCACCCATTTTACGATTTCGGCTATGTTTACTGATACATGTCGTGATCAAGTCACCTATTCCAGCGAGTCCGCTGAATGTTTCTATTCGTGCACCCATTTTCCTTCCTAAACGCATCATTTCAGCGATACCGCGGGTAAGGAGAGCACCTTTAGTATTATCACCAAATCCAAGCCCATCACAAATACCTGCAGCAAGCGCAATGATGTTTTTGACACTTCCGGAAAGTTCCACGCCGCGCATATCTGTATTTGTATATATTCTGAAAGAATCTGTTGAGAAATTCGCCTGGACCATTTCAGCCAGAGACAAGTTTTCAGAAGCGGCGACAATAGTTGTCGGAATATCACGGGAGACCTCTTCGGCATGTGAAGGTCCCGAAAGAACAGCAATCTTTTCATTAGTTAAATTAGGTATTTCCTCTGCAAGCACATCAGTCATGAGCTTAAGAGTACCAGTTTCGATTCCTTTAGCGACGACGATCCAGCCCTCAACTTTGTCAATATCCTGTTGTTCAACAGTGCTTGCGATAGTTTTCATTGTCGAGCGCATAGTCTGTGAGGGTACAGCACAGACTATCATTTCGGAAAAATTGACTGTTGTGCGAATGTCGTTTACAATTTCAATATCTTCAGGAAGATGAATTCCGGGAAGTTTCAGTTTGTTCTCGCGTTCGTTTGCAAGCATCTGTGCATCATTAGGGTTAAATTCCCACATCATTAGGCGATGACCTCTTTTGTGCAGCAATACAGCAAGTGCAATCGCCCAGCTACCTGCTCCAAGAATACCTATATTCACATTTCCTCCTTATTTGCCTGCTCTTCATTATGCTGAAATGATTGTCGCTTTGGTTTAGCGATTGGCTTAAATTCAAGTACAACCGGACAACCATTAAAATTATATGTTTCGTGAATTTTTTTCTGCAGATATTTAACATATGAAGGCGCGATTTCATCTGGATTTGTAACAAAAAATCTAAAAAAAGGAAAGTACGACTCTACCTGCTTTGCACCCATAAACCTTACCGGATTCCCTGGAATAGCCGGATGAGGATGTTTTCGAACCCATGCAAATATCTGATCCTCAAGTTCCGATGATGGTAATCTGACATTCATTCTATTTTTGATTCCCAGAGCATAATCAAGGATAACTGTTACACGTTGACCTGTTAAAGCAGAGATCGATACCATAGGGACAAATTTCAGTTCGGGATATAATGCGCGGGTTTCTGATACAAGAATATCAAATGTCTTATGATTTTTCTCCATGATATCCCATTTGTTCCAGACAATAAGTACCCCTTTGCGCATCTCAAGAATTTTACGCAATATTCTGAGATCCTGTACTCCTATTTTTTCTGTAACGTCAATGACAAGCGCGCAGATATCGCAACGATCCATGCTTTCGAGGGCTCTGAGATTTGAGTAGTATTCGACATCATGCTTTACATGAGACTTCTTTCTCAGTCCGGCAGTATCGATCAGAACATATTTTTTGTCATTATGAATCATTTCTGAGTCAATCGAATCTCTCGTTGTTCCTGGCTGCGAATCAACTATCATTCTGTTCTGCTTAAGCAACTTGTTTACAAGAGACGATTTCCCCGCATTTGGACGTCCGATAATTGCGAGTTTCAATGCACTTTGATCGTCAGAAGAAGCACTCTTGTTTTCCATCGATTTAACTATGATCTTAGCAACTTTATCAAGAAGATCGGCTACTCCCAGACCGTGCAGAGCGGAAATGGCCAATGGTTCACCAAGGCCCAGTGATCGGAAAGAGTCGAGTTCAAATGCTGTCTGACGGGATTCTGATTTGTTTACAACAAGAATGACCTTGTCGGAAGTTGAACGACGTATTTGTTTTGCAATAAGAAGATCGAGATCTGTTACACCAGTCTGTGCGTCGACTATGAAAAGAACTGCCCGAGATTCTTTAACTGCAATATTTACCTGTTCATGAATTGCTTCAGGCAATTTCTCATGTACATCAGGTAGCATTCCACCGGTATCAACAAGCGTAAAATCTATGCCACACCATGCTGCAGAATAATAATTGCGGTCTCTGGTTACCCCGGGCATATCGTCTACCACCGCGATTCGCTTTCCTATTATTCTATTGAATAGACTCGATTTACCGACATTTGGCCGCCCGATAACCGATACTATTGGAGTAGAATTTGCCGTAATATCCTCCTTAATTACTACTAATAACCTGCTTCATTATATTACAGCAAGTCTTTCTCGTGAGGATTCTTTGTTGAGAACCTCTTATATTTTAAATCGTTACAGACATTTCAGATTTTAAGTACATGGTCAGCTGTTTGAAAGTCCGATAGAAAAGTTACGTTTTTTTTAATCCGTTGTCAATATATAAGTTACAGATTTTATATAATGCTTTGGTTTCAGTCACTATCTTATATCTTTTTGTGAAACAAGCTCGTAATTAATTCTGTCGAATTTATGTAGTTCAAGATATTGATCTGAAAGGGGTTGAAATAAAATTCCAGTTAATATTGCAATGGATTTACAAGGCCTTTGGATCCGAATAGAAGATTTTTCTATTTTGCTGCGGCTCCGCTGCTTTGGAGATTACGAAGGTGATCTCCAGCGACTCTTGTCCACCAGCACTGAGATATATGATTGATGAACTCAGAAAAACCATTGATCGCACTACTTCGATTGTATAATTTCGAGGCAACTTGGGCAAAATTGTAGAAAAACATCGGATTGCTTTTGTCTTTTTTTAATAGAGCAATCAGGAGAGTATAAGAACGCTGAAAGTTGCCCTGAATATAACAAAGAATACTTCCGACCCATAAATCCTGTACATCAGCACCATCTATTGACTTTTGATCAATTTTTTCATTTATGGATTTTATGAGTGCGTTAAATTCTGATGCTGAATAGTTAAAAGGTTGATACGCAGAAGGAATAAAAATATCGTTTTTATTGGGTCCGATTTCGTGTTCAAACCATTCTTTTGCCGTTTTAGGCAGAACACGATACCCCTGGTATTCCGAGGTCATCCAGGTAGTGTAATCCTTAATTAACTGCGCTTTGATTTGCAAAGAAGATTTGATTGTTTTAAGCTCGGGTAGTTGACTGTAAGAGTTCAGAACCGCTTTATCTTCATCGGTGTCAAGACGGTACTCGATCATTCCGGAACTTATCGATGTCAGTGGGTTGTCGTTAATGTAAATAAGTGGAACTACCACTACATTGTATTTCCAGTCATACAATGCATTGCCACTTCCCGGGACAAGCAATATCGATGGCTTTCCAAAGACCGCGACACGATCATTTTTAAATATCCGTGGATCGAATTCGAGAATACGTTCAATACATTCAATAAGTTTTGAGTAGGTAAGGAATTTCTTTTCAGGTACAAGAACAGGGCAATTATCCTGGTGAAGCCGCTTGGCAGAAAGACGGGTCATATCTCTGATATGCTCAATCTCTTCACGTATCTTATTCTCAAGTTCAATAAGAGACAACTCAGACTGCTGTTTTTCAACTGCTTTAAGATCTGATTCGGTTTTTTCAATAATCTGCTCTGTTTCAATAATTTTTTGATGCAATTCTGATATATTAGAAACAATCTGTTTAATTTCCGTGGTTGTTTCATTTGCTTGGAATGAATCAAGAAAAGTCTTAAACTGGTCACACGCTTTTGATAAACGATTTTCGCGCTGTGCATTTTCCCGTTTCTGTTCAACTGAAAAGAAAGTTCCCTTTGCAATTGATTTTTTGATTCTGATGCTATCGAGTTGTGTTTCATCGATCACCTCTAACTCTCCCAAAATACGCTGATAATCGGATGAGGCATTGGGAAATCCTGAGGATTCAACCAGACTGGAAAGTTTTGTGTCCCTTTGATTTTTGAGATTAGTTATTTCACGTTGGCATTTGGTAATCTGTATTTTGTTCATCATCAGATCTTTAACCAACGAGTCGCGTTTGTCACATTGTTTGAATTTGTTTATCTGTTCAGTAAGCCATTTCGAAAATGTAATAAGCGGTAAAGGACTGTTTTTCAAAGCCGTATTGCAAATGCTCTTCGCTACTGAATCCGGATCAGGGTGAAGCTCTTTGCATATACCATAATCGAAGAACATATGATCATCTTTAATAAGAGAATCAATCGTACCATCAGTACGAATAGATTCACCAACCATATCAACTATCAATGTCCAGTATGGGGAATCAAAAACGCCCGCCTTATCGGGCGCCTCTTGATAGCTTTTTAGCGCTTTTGTAAATAGTTCAGAATAGTTCATTTATTTTCGACAGATAGTTAAAGTGTAGCGTTTTATGTTATTAATATACAATTACAATCGAGCTAACATAATCAATCGTATAGCTTATAAGATTATACGACAATTTCTACTAGAGGACAAGATCTATGGTGATTAAAGGGTCAAATGAATTGAGCTGCGGCAATTTTGTGCGCAGTATATTTTTATTTCCGATATAATTTGCAGGAAAATTAATGAATAAAAAGATAAACATAGTTGTTGTTTGTGGCCCAACGGCTTCAGGCAAAACAGCTCTTGCTGTCGATATAGCCCGCAAAATTAATGGGGAAATTATATCCGCTGATTCCCGGCAAGTGTACAGGTCAATGGATTTAGGAACGGGAAAAGATCTGCTGGAATATTCTTCAAATGGAAGTTTTACACCATATCACCTCATTGATATTACTGAGCCATCATATATTTACACAGTATATGATTACAAAAGAGATTTCGCAAAAGTTTATGATGACATACTTTTGCGAAAGAAAATACCGGTAGTGGCAGGTGGAACAGGACTGTATATTGAAGCGGTGTTGCGCAATTATGATTTCCCCGGTGTTTCCGAAGATGCGGAGCTCCGTTCAGAACTGATGCAAAAAGATAAAATGTGGCTGTTAAGTGAACTTGAGAATAAAGCCCCGGACATATACAAAAAAACTGATCTCAGCAGCAAAAAAAGAATTGTCAGGGCACTTGAAGTCGCCAAATATCAAAATGGAGAAAAAAAAGAAGACAATACGCGGTTTCCCCTTTTAGAGCCTCTGATCCTGTGTACCAGATGGCCAAGAGATGAACTGCACAGAAGAATCGATAAGAGGCTTGGGGTTCGTCTCGAACAGGGCATGATTGATGAAGTAAAGCGGCTCCTTGACTCTGGAATTCCTCGGTCCCGTTTTTCCTTATTCGGAATGGAATATAAACATATAGCCCGATATATCGATGGTGAAGTAAGTATGCAACAGATGATAGAACAACTGCAAACCGGTATTCATCAATTGGCAAAACGGCAGAACACCTGGTTTAGGGGAATGGAACGGAGGGGAAATGTGCTGCATTGGATTGATAATGCTGATTTTCAGACTGCTATGTCAATAGTAACACAGTATGTCGCTGTGAATAATTGAAGTTAAGCTGGCGCCGAAAACAACACTGGATGAATAAATAAATTTGGAGTTTGTAAATGAGTGACCTGTACCGTTTTGGAATCTCTCTGGAAAAATCACTGATCGATGCATTTGATACACATATTGCTTCGCAAAACTATAAAAATCGTTCCGAGGCAATCAGAGATCTGATTCGTGAGGAATTGTCAAGAAAACGTATCAATGAAGGAGGATTGGTAGCAGGTGCAATTATCATGACTTATGATCACCACAAGCGTGAACTTGTTAACAAACTTCTTGACCTGCAGCATGATTTTCAGGAGTACATCATCAGTACTCAGCATGTTCATCTGGATCACCACATATGTCTGGAAATCATTGCAATCAAAGGAATGGTACCGAAAATCGAAAAATTGGCAGCCTCTCTGCGTGCTCAAATCGGAGTGATGCAAGTACATCTGAGTGTCAGCGCGGTTGAAAACTGATCGTCTTCTTCATGCCGATTTCCTGTCACCCTTGATTAGTCTACACTTCTTATAATTATAGGTTAAATCCATTGGCACAATCGTGCCACGAACGTTATATTTGTGCTACATGCTTTATAAGGAGGATTACTTCAATGCACATGGCAGATGCACTTTTATCACCAGTTGTGGGAGGATGTTTCTGGGTTGTCAGTGGCGCACTTATAGGTTATAGCACAAAAAAAATAGCACAAGAGAAAGATATCTCAAAAACACCACTGATGGGAGTAATGGGTGCTTTTATTTTTGCAGCACAAATGATAAATTTTACGATACCCGCGACCGGATCCAGCGGTCATCTGGGCGGAGGCCTTCTTTTGGCTATTTTACTTGGCCCTTATCGGGCCTTTATTACTTTAGCTTCAATACTGGTAATTCAGTGTTTAATATTCGCAGATGGGGGAATTCTTGCTTTAGGATGTAATATCTTTAACATGGCATTCCTGCCTTCTTTTATAGCTTACCCATTAATTTACAAAAAGTTGGTGAAAAACAATCCAAAATCACTTCGGTTCGCAACGGCAAGTATCTTTGCAGCTGAAGTTGGTTTGCTTTTAGGTGCATTTTTTGTTGTTCTCCAAACAACAGTGTCAGGAATTTCGGAACTTCCATTCAAAACATTTGCACTTTTTATGATTCCGATTCATAGCGCCATCGGTATTGTTGAGGGTTTGGTTACATGGGGTGTTGTTTCATTTGTTTTAAAAACAGAACCGGCACTCCTGGTTCCTGATGCAAGGAACGAAATACCTAAAAAAATTATAGCTGTATTTGTTGTATGCACCGTTATTACTGGCGGACTATTTTGTTTGTTTGCTTCATCGAAACCTGATGGTCTGGAATGGTCAATCGAAAAGGTGATTGATAATAAAAACCTGTCGACAAATGGGAGTGCACATTCACTTTTAGCGTCAGTTCAGGAAAAACTTTCGTTTCTTCCGGACTATTCTTTCAGGCCAGATCAAGGCATGATTAATGAAGATATAGACAACGGCTCAGTGATTACTTTAGAGAAATCGATTTCTGGAATTATCGGGAGTATAGTTGTACTGATCTTAGCCATGGGAATCGGTTTCACTCTGAGAGGCAGAATCGCGAAGTCGCATCAAAAAACATGAAAAAGGAATACGAACTACTTGTCTTAAGGAATAAAACTCCTGAATCCGGATTATTTGAATCTGAAAATCCTGCTGTCTTTACGATTATTTTATTTGCGTTTGTAATCTTTGTCATATCGGTTTCCAAATATGATTTGACAGGGATTATTGTATATGCTGCATTCCCGGTTTTCACAATAGTTGCCTTGGGGATACCTTTCCGCATAATACTGAAGAGGCTTGCTTTACTATCACCATTTGTCATTATAATGGCAGCCGTAAATCCAATCATTGACCAGCGCCCATTTATCACAATGGGTAATATCGCTATCAGTGCCGGATTTGTTTCCGCACTGGTGATTATTGGCAAAAGCCTGATTACAATAACCGCGGTAATGGTATTTTTTTCATGTGTGCCGTTCTTCAAATTCTGCTCAGTTTTAAAAGGGTATAGAGTACCGGATATTTTTGTTACTCAATTGATGCTTCTGTATCGATATAGTTTCTTGTTAGCCGATGAGGCACATGCTTTGCAAAAGGCGAGGAATATGCGTTCCTTCGGGAATAAAGGAAAGGATTTATTAACGACTGCCAAACTTATCGGATCTTTGCTTCTAAGAACTTCAGACAGAGCCAATCGTGTCTTTCGTGCTATGGTCGCAAGAGGTTTCCAGGAAAATATCGGCAAAGCGGAAATAAAAGTAAGTAAAGCTAAAGATTGGATCTTCATCACAGGAATCGTTCTACTGTTCTCTTTAGTAAGGATAATCGCCTGATGTGCATAAAAGCCGTTGAAATTAACAAACTGAGTTACAAATACGATGATGGGACGAGTGCTTTGGATTCCATCTCATTGACAGTTAAAAGAGGGGAATCGCTTGGTATCATTGGTGCAAATGGCGCTGGTAAATCAACGCTTGTTAATCATCTGAATGGATATTTTCTCCCTCAATCAGGTTCGGTAAAAATTCAAGATATTGAGTTATCACATAAAACGCAGGAACAGGTTCGGCAGATAGTAGGAGTAGTTTTTCAGGTCGCTGATGATCAATTATTTATGCCAAGAATCTATGATGACGTTGCGTTTGGACCACGAAATTTGGGATTACAAGGAAAAGCTCTTGAAGAAGCTGTCGAGGATATACTTAGAAAACTGGGCTTATGGGAACTGCGGGATAGAGCGCCAGCGCGACTTAGTGCTGGACAAAAGCGATTTTGTTCCTTTGCAACTGTTTTAGTGATGCAGCCTTCAATAATTGTTATGGATGAACCTACATCAGATCTCGATCCCCGCCATCGTAGACAACTGATAAATTCCATCCAATCGTTTGATGCAACAAAAATCACAGTATCTCATGATCTGGACTTTATCTGGGATATTTGCGATAGAGTAGCAATTATGTTTCAGGGGAAAATTGTGGCCGATGGACTTGCAAAAGATCTGCTTATTTCCAAAGCACTTTTGGAAAAATATGAATTGGAGTTACCACTAAGATTTCAGAAATAGAGCAGTGTTCACGATAATCATGTGAATGTTTTCACAATACCATGATTAAAATAGATTTTATTCACACCCAAGGCAGACTATTGGTTTTATGAAAAAGGAGGTTTTTTAGCTTGTTTTTAAAGTTTGTAAATAAATTATATTGTTTGGCATGTGGTATGCATTACCTCAATAATGAAGGAGGGCTAATTATGGAAAATACCATGCCAACGAAAGATGAAGCTCTGGATCAGAAAATTGAATACAATGATTTTTGTAAGTTGTGGAATTGTCCTGGATTGCATATAGAATACAAGTGTTTTGCCTGTCCGATTCTTAAAGACCTCAAAGCAATGAGAAAAGAACTTCATATGGGGCCAATCGAGTTTAAAAGAAAAGCTGCGTAAAAAAAAGATATCAAGAATTAGAAATTGTGAATAAAGCGATTTCGACAAACTGGATTAATGAGCTCTCAATTTTTAATTCTTGATATTTGATTGACTTTTAACCCCAAATTCGTGACTACCTCCTCAATACCAGACTTACTTCTTTATACCTTTACCTTTCTTCTCCCGGATTTTATTGAAAAGGTATTTTCTACCTTCTTCGACAAAGAAAATGATCACCATAAACCCAAAAAGAACACCATAGTCTTGTAAACCGATATCAGTAGTATTAAAAATTCTTTGAAAGAAAGGTATATGCACAAGTGCAATTGTGAAGAGGAGCTCAAAAACAATGCCTGCAATAATCAATTTATTAGTAAAAAAGCCTATCTTAAAAATTGACTTTGTTTCACTGCGTATTGTAAATACATTTGCGATTTGCATAATAACAATCCCAACAAACACCATAGTCATAGCTTCAAGATGAAGGGGATTTGTGAAAGTAAGGTCATTGGGTTCCAATTGAACTCCCTGATGCCATCCTCCACGGAACAAGACCCATAGAAAAGAAATAACTACAAATAAAGCGCTCAACACTCCAAGATAAACATACCCCCTGAGGAGCACATCGCGATCGACAAGACCCTTATTTTTTGGCCGTGGCGGCATTGTCATAATATCAGGTTCTGGTTTCTCCGTTCCAAGTGCAAGTGCAGGAAGCGTTTCAGTGCCCAGATCGATAGCTAATATCTGAAGAGGTGTAATAGGGACAGGTGTTTTAAGCAGGACATAAACACCAAACGGTACAACTTCAGGGACGAGGTGGGCAAAAATATAAGTGATAAACTTACGTATATTATCAAAAACAGTACGTCCCTCTTCAATTCCAGCCACAATACTCGCAAAATTATCATCCGATAATATCATGTCAGCAGCTTCCTTTGCCACATCCGTACCTCTGATACCCATGGCGATACCAATATCGGCCTTTTTCAAAGCAGGTGCATCATTGACACCATCTCCGGTGACAGCGACTGTTTTACCGAGCTCTTTGAAGGTTTTGACAATTCGAAATTTGTGTTCAGGATTTACCCTGGCGAATACAACTTCTTCTTTCAATGCTTCCCGAAGCGAATCATCCGACATTCCTGAAAGTAGTGCGCCTGTAATAACTCGGGCTTTTTCAGAAGAAACGATGCCAACTTGCCTTGCGATGGATATTGCAGTAACTTCGTAGTCTCCAGTAATCATGACTACCCGGATTCCTGCCTCTTTGCACTTGTGAATAGCGTTCTGAACCTCCGGACGCGGAGGATCGTACATCGCAGCCAGTCCTAAAAAGGTTAGTTCCTTTTCAACATCAGTATTGCTTAGTTCTTTTATAGGTATTTGCGAATCAAAATTTCTATATCCCAGAGCAAGTATTCTAAGCCCTTCAAAAGCAAAATTATCTATTGTGCTTCTGATGTTTTCCCGTATATCATCTGTTAAAGGTACCTGTTCATTATCAAGCAAAATAAATTTTGAGAGTGAAAGGATCTCTTTTGGTGATCCTTTGGCATAAGCGATTTTTTTATTATCTGCATCAGTGTGAATTGAACTCATCCGTTTGCGAACTGACTCAAATGGAAATCTCTTCAGGAGAGGGGATTTCATATGTTCCTTTTCAATATCGAAACCTGCTTTTGCCGCAAGTACAAGAAGCGATCCTTCTGTAGGGTCACCCGAGATACTCCACCTTGCATGATCCTCAGAAGGAGCAAACAGCTTTGCTGTACTGCAAAGAATAGAATCTCTTGCAAACAATGAGAATGTCTTGCCGTTAAAGAACGTTTTGTTTACTTCACCACCTTTTTCATCGATAAACTTACCAATTGGTTCATAACTGGTCCCGCTTACTTCGATTGTTTTATTATCAATCCATATTTTTCTGACGCTAATCTGATTTGTGGTAAGAGTACCGGTTTTATCAGTGCAGATTACATCGGTAGATCCAAGTGTTTCTACTGAAGAGAGCTTTTTTATGAGTACATGGCGCTTAGACATTCTTTGAACCGCAACAGCAAGCGACAAAGTGACAGTTGGAAGCAAACCCTCGGGAACATTACCTAAAATTATACCAACAGCGAAAAGCGCGGATGCTGTAATGGACAGATTGGCAAAGGAAATTCCGACAAACAGGAAAATGCCGCCAAGTCCGACAGCAACGACTGCAATAATATTTGTTAATCTATTGATTTCTTTTTGGAGCGGACTTAACTCCTGTTTGACTGATTGCGTCAATGAAGCAATTTTTCCAATTTCGGTTGCCATCCCTGTTGCAATAATGACAGCTGAACCATTTCCTGAAACGACTGAAGTACCTGCAAAAACCAGGTTAGGCATTTCTGTCCAGATATATTCTTCAGTGTGAGTTAACATATCTGATGTTTTGTAGCCGGGGCGTGATTCTCCGGAAAACACACTGTTGTCAACCCGTAATTCATGAGACTCGATCATACGCGCATCTGCAGGTATATTATCCCCTTCATCGAAAACGACAATATCACCCGGTACAACATCGGTGCTCGAGATCTTGATCTCCTTACCATCGCGAATAACCCGTGCGTAATAGGGAATCAGGTTTTTTAAAGCTTCAATTGCTTTCTCAGCTTTGAATTCCTGCCAAAAACTAAAAAGAGCATTAACAATTATCACAAGAATAATAGCCCACCCGATTTGGTACATATCAATGAAAAAAGCGAGCCCGCTTCCAGCCCACATAAGTAAAGCCAATGTGTTGGTAAAATTATTCAGGAATTTTCTTAACATCGATGGCCCGCGCGCCTGCTTCAGCTGATTCGGTCCATACTCTTTTAATCGCTGCACCGCCTCATAAGCAGTTAATCCGGCGGGGCGCGTTTGAAGCTCGGTGTAAATTTGTTCTGTGTCAAGTGAAATGTAGTTCTCTTTTTCAGTACGTTGAAGAATTAATGTTTCATATATTTCCTGATCGGATCTTGAATCCAAAAGCCGTTTAACTACTGATTCATTTTTTAGTATAAGACTGATACGGGAAAGAATTTTAAGGTGTGTAGCAGTCTCAGTGGTGGGAGTGACAAAAAGGAAAAAAAGATGTACCGGATTACTATCAGGAGCATTAAAATCGATACCTTTTTTGGAAACTCCACAGAAGAACAAAACATCTTTGATTGTATCCAGTCTTGCATGCGGAATAGCTATGCCATTTCCGAGTCCTGTTGAGGAAATATCCTCTCTTTCAATAAGTTTTTTTAATATTGATTGAACATTGAGATCCTTATGGTGGACAGCGATCTTTTCTACAATTTCTTTGAGAACATCATTTCTATCACGAGCACTAAGATCTGAACTGACCAGATCCCGATTAATTAACGAACTGAATTTCATTAATTCTCTCCATCTATAAATAATCGTACAGTTTACAAATTGAGACAAAGATGGTTCGATGAAATGCGAAAAAAATTATTTACTTTAAATTTTCAATTAAATAATCTGAAAGGCTTCAAGGAAAGAAGAAAGTTTAGTGCAAAATAAATACCAGAAAAGGTCAGAGGAAATATAGGGGATACATGATTGCACATACTACATAGAAAAAGAGATATGTAGTATGTGCTAAATATTACAATGGTAAATCAGATATATTCTTCGTCAGATATTGTTTCTGTGCGCTCTTCTTTCCAGGCCAATAGCTGACGAGTGCGGCTTGGATGTTTGAGCTTACTGAGAGCTTTAGTTTCAATCTGACGAACCCGTTCGCGGGAAATGTTAAAAATTTCACCAATCTCTTTGAGCGTCTTGATTCTGCCATCGTCAAGACCAAATCGCATAAGTACAATTTCTTTTTCTTTTGGAGCAAGCGAGTCCAGTACCTGATTTGATCTGTTCACGAAGATGCATAAGGGAGATTCGTTCAGATGGATCTTCCGCATGAGTGTCTTCAATGTATTCACCAACTGTTGTCCCGCCATCGTTACCGATTTCCATGTCAAGGGATATCGGTTCCATTGAGTACTCAAGAGCCATCTGAACTTTACCTACGGTAGTTCCAAGTGCTTCTGCAAGTTCTTCATGACTCGGTTCATACCCGTATTCCATAACCCACTTTTTACAAAGACGAACTGTCTTATTTACAAGATCAAGTGTGTTTGCCGGTATGCGGATCGCTTTGGATTTATCGTTTATCGCACGGGAAATTGCCTGACGAATCCACCAGGTTGCATAGGTACTGAATTTGTAGCCTTTACGATAATCAAAATTCTCAACAGCTTTTATCAAACCCCGATTGCCTTCCTGAATAAGATCAATAATTTCCATTCCACGAAGGATGTATTTTTTCGCGATACTGACAACAAGGCGAACATTTGCTTCAATAATCGCACATTTTGCCTGATTACGCATTTCTTCCCAGTGTGTAAACTCATCAAATTGCTGCTTTGAACCTCTTTTCGTGCAAATGAGCTTTGTATCTCTCTAGAATCAGTTCAATTTGTTTTGAGTTCAATCTTAATTGTCTGCAGAGGTTGATGATCTCATCATATTGCTGCTTTACTTTATCCTGCTCCTCAGCACCTTTTTTCTGATCTTCAGTATTATCAATGAGCGCAGTTTTGCGTTTAATCAAAGAGACAATTCTGAGAAATTCTTTACGAAGATTCTCATGATCTTCCTGCTTGTCAATTTGCTCCTCTTCCAGCTGAAGAACATCAATGCATTCGAGTTCATTATGTTTGAGTTCATCAGCAATTCTGTAGAGACTATCAAGTGCGCACGATGACCGGAAAGCCATATCGAAAAGCTTTCCTTGAGCATATTCCATCTGCATCGCGTATTCAGTTTCCTGGCCACGCGAAAGCAAAGGAACACGACCAACACTGTTAAGATACACCCATGTGGGATCGGTATACTTGGGATGACGGCGAGCAGCAATCAGTTTTCTGGTTCTGCGTTCGTAAAGAGGTTCCTTCTCCTTTACAAATGTATTGATCGTGATGTTTTCACGAACCAGAATCTGTTGTACTCGATCCCGTTCTTGAGGAGTTGAAGCGACTTCTTCAATCTGAGCTTCAGTAACAAATCCCTGCAGCGCAGCCAGCTTTCGCAGCCGCTGTGTGGTACGATCAGGAACAGATGTTTCTTCAGATGGGGGTTCTTTCACAGAATCTTTCTTTTTCATCATTCTTTGGCATCCAGGTCTTTTAGTTGAGTAGAAAAATCCTTGAGCTTTTGGAGCAGTTCTATGCGTTGATTCGGTTCGTTTTTCATTTGTAATCTAATTTCCCGAATACTTGCCCTAAGGAATTTGGCCCTCAGATGAATGATTTTTTGTACCAGTTCATCATGAATGTGGTCCTGAATGGCCGGTTTGACAAGTAAGAGAGTCATTATTCGCTTAATCTCCGGATCATCTGTTTTATCAATGATCCCCTCGAGACTTCCTTTATCAACATAAGTCTCGATTAATAATGAATATATATCACTGGATATACTGTCCGTAAGGGTTTCAGGAATAACATAATTTTTTGCTTCGTCTATTAGTTCCGGACATGTTACCAGTATTCGTAAAAAACATCCTTCAAGTGTCAAAAGAAATCCATAATTGTCACTTACAGGTTCTCTGACCGAATTATCAGCTTTCGTACCTTGTAAACGATTATACATCAGTTGTTCTTTAATTTCAAGATGTTCTGCAATTTCTTTTTTAAAATTTGATTGGACTATCGGATCTTTGATCGATTGTACCAGTGGTGAAAGGTATTCGACAACTGCAGATTTCCCGCGGGCAGTCGATGGAATCATTCTCTGAGAAAGAGCTTTCTTTATGATAAAAGACATCCAGTATTCCGCATTCTTTACCAAATCCAGAAACTTTTCTCCACCATACTTTTTTACATAAGAATCAGGATCTTCATCGTCAGGTAAAACAAGAACAGAAATATCGAAGTTAAATGGTGCGAGAACAAAGATGCCGCGAACCGCAGCGGTTTGTCCTGCACTATCACCATCGAAGACTAATACGATTTTGGATGTAAATCGCTGGATTATCTGGGCGTGCTCAGGTGTCAACGCTGTTCCCGATGTTGCGGATACATTTTTGATCCCTGCCTGGTAAAGGGTAAGATAATCCATATAACCCTCTACTATAAGGATTTTACCCGTTTCTTTAATTGCCTGCCTGGCCTGCTGAAGACCGTAAAGAAAGTGTTTTTTTTTGTAAAGAAGTGTTTCTGGTGAGTTAAGATATTTAGGTACTGCTTTTTCCTCCATTCCCCGACCGGCAAACCCGATTATTTTTCCGGAAAGATCGGTCAGGGAAAACATCACCCGATTTCTGAAACGATCGTAATAGTTTTCGTTTTCTTTATCGATTGCCAGGCCGCATTCTTCCAGCTTTTTTGGAGTAATTTTTTTATTCTGGAAAAAAGAGATGAGGGTCGACCACCCCTGGGGAGCAAATCCAAGCCGAAATTCACGTACCGTTTCAGCTTTCAAACCACGGGATTTAAAATAGTTAACGGCTTCAGGGGAATTTTTTATTTGTGAATAGAAAAATTTCGAAGCTATTTCGTTAATGGAAAGCATTTCGGTTTTTGATAGAGTTGAATTATTATTCTCACTTTGAAAATATTGATTTTGAGGATTTTCATTTTTTAGCTCGACTCCTGTTTCTTCTGCCAGTATCTTGAGCGCTTCTGTAAATTGAATTCCCTCGATTTCCTGAAGAAATGTAAAGACATCGCCTCCCTTTCCACATCCGAAACAGTGGAAAAACCCTTTTGCTGCGTTGACATGAAATGATGGGGTTTTTTCTTTATGAAAGGGGCAGAGACCTTTTAACGAGCCGCCTGAGCCTTTAAGATTTACATAGCGACCTATTACTGATGCAATATCTGCACGGGCGCGGATTTCTTCTTTTACCTGGTCATCAAAACGGTTCATCATAAAAAGAAAAATAGTTCAGGGTGAGCTCATTGCAAAATAGATGAACTTTATATAACTGCCAATGTAAAAGGCCTAACTAATAATAACACCTTGACACCTGATGATTAATAATTATTATTCAATCAATATCCGTTGTAACCTGTCAGTTCGATTATCTTAATAACAAAGGCACTTGTCTTTACAAAAAATTAATACTTAAAGCTGATGTGAAGAAGTATTTATTATCAGCTTTTTGAAATTTAAAGTAACTTTTTCTGACGTAATATTCAGGCAAATATATTATCCGGATGAGAAATAATTCGCACCCTGATAATACTCTGCTAGTTTCTTTAATTAGCGGTCAAGCGTGTCTTTGTCTCCTGTGTGGAAATAACTTAATACTTACATGTTCCTTTCCAAGCAGAAGTCCGACAAGAGCACCAAAGATGGTTCCTATCAGATGATTGAAAACTAACATGATAATTCCAGTGAAAAAAGCCAGAAACAGTTTCACACTCCCGAATAGAAGTCCACTCAACCGGGAGATGATCCAGAACGGTAATGTAATGATTTTGGTTAACATAAATAGCTCCTATTTTGAAGTTAATCTGATCGCCCCATCCCAATTGGGATCTGATGGGGCCTTTATAAACATTTCGCAATATTGGATTATCTTCAGTGATGGTGTCATTCCACTTTGATTAATCTGTATATAAGGTTCTAGCAAATGAGCTTCCTGAAGCTTCTGTATCGCTTTATTCTACTCTTTAGCTCTTTAGCTCTTTAGCTCTTTAGCGTAAAAATACTCAAGACCTTCATTGTAAATAGGAAGCAGCCTATGGAAATTTGTGGGTAAAGCTCCTTTTTGAGCGATCTGTTCGTAGATAATTACTGGTTGAGATTTTCCAACTACCAGGATTTTATCCAGCTGACGAACTTCGAAACTATCTTTAACAAGATCATAGGTATTGTGGCTTATCATTGTAAAAATTCCATACTGCTTAGCTGCACTTTCAAGTCTTGCAGCCAGGTTAACGGTATCACCCATCATTGTATACTGACCATCCGTAATCTCTTTCATCTTTTCTTTTGAAAGAGAGGAGTATTCCCAGCGATAACGCATATAATAAGAGACATGTTCATAAATTATAGGGTGAATTTTTCAAGGCGGCAAGTATTAAGCTATAGAAATGCATTATTTGCCAACCAATATCGATTCAGTTAAGGACGTACTAATTACAGACACATAATAGGATTGTCGATTGCTTAAAAATAAAATGTGTCTCAATTTATCACATAGCGAGAAGCGTTCTAACTTATTTTGTAACATCTATGCAGAAGTATGCATTACAAGTAATAATTATCTTATTGGAGAGCAAATAAATGAATCCGGCTACCATGCTAACACTTTCGCGAGTTATAATCGCTCCTTTTTATGCATATGTTTTTATAACCGGTTATAATAGCCAGGGAAATTCCTGGATGTGGATAGCTCTTTCCTTGACTGTTCTGATTGAATTATCGGACCTTTTTGATGGTATGATTGCAAGGGCGAGAAAAGAGGTAACAGATTTTGGCAAGGTGTTTGACCCGGTTGCCGACAGTGTATCAAGGCAGACAATTTTTATCTCCTTCATGATCACAGGTATAATTCCATTGTGGATGTATCTGATTTTTTTCTACAGAGATGCATTTATGCAGTTACTTAGAATAATTTGTGCCTCGAACGGGGTTGTACTTGCTGCACGGAAATCAGGAAAAGCAAAAGCAGTTCTACAGGGAATAGCATCTTTTGGTGTTTTATTTGTAATTATTATTCAGCGATACCAGATAGCAAATATTCCTTCAGAGATACTTGGATTTCATCCCGGTTTTTGGATCATGGTTATACCAGCAGCATTTACCCTTTTGTCAGTTATCGACTATGTCATTCCAAACAAAAAACTGATACAGAAAATGATGCAACCAAAGTAAACAGGGGCATTCATTTAATAAGAATTGTAAACCTCTAAAAATGTAATTTGTATCTGTAATGTGCGCCCCCTAAATCCACCCTGTAGAGACGTCCGGCCGGACATCTCTACAGAGGGAATTTAGGGGGCGTAAATTTCGTTTTACAAAAATACAGCTGTTCTGAATAGAACCTAATTAACTTTGGGCATTAGCGAATTGAATATCATGAAAGTATTTATAACGTTTGCCAAGAGCTAATAACTCTTCATGACCCCCTTGTTCGACCACATACCCATTTTCAAGAACCACAATAGTATCGGCATGGCGGATAGTTGACAGACGGTGGGCTACAACCAGAGCGGTACGATTTGAAATAAGATTGTTTATGGCGTTTTGCACGAGTTGTTCTGATTCTGTATCAAGCGCTGATGTGGCCTCATCGAGAATGAGTACCGGAGGGTTACGCAGAAGAGCCCGGGCAATTGACAACCGCTGGCGTTGTCCACCCGAAAGCATAACACCTCGTTCGCCAATTACAGTTTCCAGACCATCTGGTAGACGCTCGATAAACTCCCATGCATTTGCCGCAAGAGCTGCATTTTTTACCTGATCAAAGGTGGCATTTGACATACCGTATGCAATATTGTTAAACACGGTTTCATTAAAAAGGACTGTCTCCTGTGAAACAATACCAAATATATTTCGTAAACCAACTAAATCCATGGTTTTTGTATCGGTTCCATCGATTGTGATAGCACCCGAAGACAATTCATAGAAACGAGGCAGGAGATCAAGAATGGTACTTTTCCCTGAACCGCTGGAGCCAACAAGCGCTACAATGGATCCTTTATTAATTGTAAAATTAATATCATGCAGAACTTCATCCTCACATCCGGGGTAGGTGAAGTGAACGCTTTTAAATTCGATCTGTTTGTCAAATGCAGGAACGTTTTCTGGTTTAAAACTGTTGAGCACTTCCGTCTTTGAATCCAGTACAGAAAACACCCTGTCGGCAGCGGCAAAACCCTGTTGAAGAGTATTGTTTATGTTGGTCAGTGTTTTAAGCGGTGTAAACACTGAAAAGAGGAAGATGAGAAATTTTATAAAATCATCAGCACCGAATCCTTTTGCAACAAGCACCTGCTGCCCACCATACCAAAGGAGAATGATTACAACGATAACGCCAAGTACTTCTGTCAGTGGACTGGAAATTGCCCCGATTGAGGTTGATTTGAAGGAATGGTGTATGAATTTCTCATTTTCGGTTGCAAATTTTTTTACTTCGGCATCATTCATACTGAACATCTTTACCGCGCGCACTCCCCCTATTGTCTCATGGAGAATAGAAAGCAGACCGGACATATACTCAAGTACACGTTTACTCCTGCGTCTTACCGAATGACCGATTTTACCGATAAGAAAACCAAGCACCGGGAAAACGATAAAAACCGCAAGTGTTAATTTGATGTTAATAATGAAAAGCATAGTGATAAAAGTTATTAACCGCATGGGTTCAGTAAATAACTTGTCGAAAGTACCTGTCATCGAGGCGTTAATGCTCTGTACGTCGTTTACTATTAATGAAAGTATGTTGCCGGATTTTGTTCTGTCAAAGTAGGTAACAGGCAGCCGCATGGCATGATCATAAAGTTGATTGCGCATATCGCGGACTATATTCAGATTAAGTCTTGCAGTTACAAGGGACTTGGAATAAATAAGGATGTTCTTCATTAAAAAAGTAAATGCCATCAGTCCGCATACAATTTTAAGAGAATCGAAAGGATTTTCCCTGCGGATTACAAGAGCAGTGTAATATTTCAGGATAGCATTCAGATTTTGTATGGAAAATTCAGGTCGAACAAGAGCAGAATCATCCGGTTTGAATAAAGTCTGCACCAGACTCGCTCCAAACCAAAGTGATAGCGCTTCAAAATTTACAGCAAAAAATGAAAGGACTACCGAGAGAATGAGCCATGGCCAATAGGCTATGAGATATTTCAGCATTCTCCGGTATAGTGATAAATTACTCATTATTTTTTTATTGCGCGAAATACTTGAAAAATAAATCTGTTTTTTAAGCCTTTTTTTTGGTAGTATCTTCGCCCCAAATGAGAATAGAACCACAGTTCTGACATAGTATCATTTTTAATCCGCGCTTAATTTCGTTAATTAATTGCGGTTCCAGGACTTTAAAGCAGATGCCGCATGTCCTTGTTGTAACATGGCTGAGTGCCTTACCCGTTTTTTTCTTTCTACGGATCAGATCATAAGTGCGTAGATATTGCTTACTGATCTTAGGGACGATCAAATCTCGTTCCTTAGTGATTTCAGAAATGACGGAGTCAATTGCACCGATTTTACTTTTTAAATCGGCGATTTGCGGCTCATTTTCAGTTTTAATTCGATCATACTCAGTTTTGGAGGTTTCAACATTCGCCTGCATTTTCTGAATCTCTTCAAGGAGATTCTTTCGTTTTGCTTCTGCAGTGCTAAGAAGATTCTTTTGAGCTTCTATTTCAGCATGAACTGCATCATATTCACGATTTGTTTTGATTGAATTTAGCCTATCCTGACTTTTATCTAATTGAGCTTTGGCATTACCAATTTGGTCCTCAAAGGTCTTTTTCTCAGATTCAGATTTTTCGAGTTTCTTTATTGTTTGGTCAAGAGCTGCTTTCGCTTTCTGAATCGCCTGTTCAAGTTCATTACTGCCGCAGGATATTGTTCCTGCGCCATTTGTTGTTCGCGTATACGAAGATCTATTTCCTGCAATTGTACAAGATACTCTAATTCCTGATTCATAATTCCTCCATCCAGAAAAAAAACCAAAAAAAAAGCACCTCCTGGTATGGCGGTGCTTTTTTAAAGAGGGCTACAAACTCACAAATAACACTGGTACTGCAAACCATTGATGGTTGCAAAATCCCTCCCAATGAACATAAAAAGATGTGGGCCCACAAGGACTCGAACCTTGGACTAACGGATTATGAGTCCGCTACTCTAACCGACTGAGTTATGGGCCCAAAACTGTGAATGAAAATAATTTGCGAAAAAGTGAAGATCAAGCTATGATTGCAAAAATGTACTAAATATGAATTTTTTATTTACATCCGCATGCATTCAATAACCGTTCCGGGTCAACAGATGCTGTACCTAATTCAGCTACTGTCAAACCTGCAGCATGATTCGCCAGAAAAGCTGCTTCAATCGGTGTGGCGCCACTGGTAAAAGCCGCTGAAAATACACTGATAACGGTATCTCCAGCACCTGTAACATCAAATACTTTTTGGGCAACTGTTGGTAAATGTGTCATGGTTCTACCTTCACGCTGAAAAAGCGCCATTCCCCGTTCACTCAAGGTGATAAGAAGATAGGGAAGAGCAAGGTTGTCTATAATATTCCAACCAATAGCAGTGATTTCATCATTAGAACAATTTCGATGAGGAATTCCAAGCATAGCATGCGCTTCTTTAAGGTTTGGTGTAATGACAGATACTCCCCGGTACAAATCAAAATGCCGATCTTTGGGGTCAATGGCTACAAACTTTGAAGCATTTATGCATTTTTCAATAATTTTACTTACAAATGGTTTCGATATTACACCTTTTCCATAATCTGAAATAATGACACCGTTTGCGTCTGGGAAGTAGCACTCAAAGAGCTTCCATAGTCTCTCTGTTTCTTCTTCATTCAAATCTCTAATGAGCTCCCGATCTGCCCGGACAATCTGCTGTTGTCGTGCCATGACTCGAGTTTTGATTGTAGTTGGCCGTTGAGCGGATTCTACTAAACCATCGGATGAACAATTTATATCCTTAAGCATTGCTTTGAGGTTTTTTCCGTTATCATCCTGACCACAAACAGAGATTAAGAGAGGAGTTATACCAAGCTTTTGAAGATTCTGAATAACATTTGCAGCTCCACCCAGCCGTCGTGACACAGTCTCAACTTCAACAACAGGAACAGGTGCTTCAGGAGAAATTCGCTTTACATCACCCCAAAGATATTCATCAATCATCACATCGCCGACTACAATCACTGAAGATTTAGAGAAGTTTCCGACAATGGACTTGAGACGATCAGAAGAAAAAGGACCTGGCTGCATTTGCATCAAACCTTTCCGAATATTAAAAATTGGAACAGATTATTATAAGGATAATAGAACGGATTAATGATAGTAGAGAAAACCGGTACATGCAGTCCCCATTCAACTACCAACATTCCCATAAAAATTGTAGGCAAATACCGGCTCTTATCTATATATCCTGGAATCCAGGAATTTGGCATTAATCCGAGAAGAATTTTAGAGCCATCAAGAGGAGGTATAGGTATCAGATTAAAAAAAGATATTCCAATATTGATAAGAATACTCAATTGTAAAAATTGGTTTAGATCTTGAATGGCCAGCAGAGATGGATTTGCGATGAAAAGAAAACGCATTGTGTACCCGAAAATGAATGCAAGAATGATGTTTGATACTGGTCCAGCTAAACTGATTATTAACAGATCTCTTTTAGGCTTTTTAAGGTTATAGCTATTTACTGGAACAGGTTTTGCCCACCCAAAAGGGCCAAGTAAAAGCATCATAGTCCCAAAAATGTCCAAATGAGCAAATGGATTTAAAGTCAATCGTCCTTCATCGCGGGCGGTTGTATCACCACATTTAAAAGCTACCCACCCATGGGCGAATTCATGAACAGTCAGGGCGATTAATATTACCGGAATTCGTAAAATGAACAGTACCGGATCACCAAACATGGTTTTTTCCTTAATTTAAAATGTAGAATCTTGAAAATGAATATTTGAAGGCGAAGATGCAAGATAAAACCCGGATTGCTGGATCATTTCCGAAACCGGAACGATGGTATATTCTCTTTGGCGTAAGCTGTCAATTAAGTTGCCTAAAACTGTGCATACCTGCATTTGAGGATTTTTCCGGGTTGATCCAAGGTGCATCAGTATGATTCCTCCATTAAGTGCCTCAGTATTCGATCGAGCCATACCTAATATTTTATCAAGAACTTCTGAAGGCGTTTTAAATCCGGGAGTGTCCTCAGGAATCCAGTCATTGCTGTCCAGACCAAGGCGCCAGGTTGGTCCCTGTCTCCATCCGATATGCGTATAGCCGCACTCTGAAGCCCAGGTGCATAATGTCTTATTATATTCTCCATAAGGAGAACGCCAGAGTGGCGCGAAATGTTGTCCTGTCAGAGAGTATAAAAGGTCGTCATTTTTTTTGAGCTCTTCACATAAAAAAACTTTATTGATTTCCGAAAGCGTTGTCTGGGTTTTGTCTTTTGCATACGTTGTCAAATGAGGATGGCTGAAGGTATGATTTCCTATTTCATGTCCGGCATTTGCATACAGACGTACTATATCGGGAAACTTTTTCAAAAATTGACCTGTAACAAATATGGTTGTTTTGACATTTCTGGAATTAAGCGTGTCAAGAATAGATAGTGCAGTGTTTGCATCCGATCCGCCATCAAATGTAAACGAAACCAGTTTCTTGTCTGGAGAACCATTGTTAAACGATCTGGTAACGGTATAATCAGGAGTGTATGCAGGTACAAAAGTATTGATAATTGCCTGCCTGTTGATTTTTTTGTCGCCTTTGGGTAGAGATTCTTTTCCCTTGTTTTCAGTAAAATTAGTTTTAAGGTGTGTTATTTCCTGATTATTGCTTTTTAAAGCATTGATAAGAATCGAGCGGTTCTCACGCAGATTGTAATTCTCCAATCGCAATTTGTTGATCTCTATGATTCCGAAAATTCCGGCTGTAATGCTGCAAAGGATAAACACAGCGATCGCGGAAATCATAATCTTATTGAAGTTTTTTGATGAACTTCCCGATTGATGAGAATGGGAATTTTTTAATACGATTTCCTGTGGTATACAATCAGAAATACAGTAATAACGGCCTTTATAGATAATTGAGCAGTTACCGCATACTGGTTTACCGCAGTGTTTACAAGTTCCAACAGCTTTTACATTTCGATGCTCTTTACAAAACAATGACAGATTCTCCGATAAAAGTTACAGACTTAAATGAAAATTTTACTTCTATAATCTGGGTTAATCAACTCATTATGCATGATTATCATTAGCCAAACAATTTCAGGATTACAATACCCGCAGTTACAAAACTTATTGCGATCATTTTATTGACAAGTTTACCTTCATGAAAAATTATCACTCCTCCAAGTACCGTAATGATCAAAGCACCTCTTCGCAGTGCGCTGACAACAGAAAGTGAACTGTCAACATTTGCCAGTGCGATATAATAAAGCCAGTCAGAGAAAATCAGCAGTAGTGAGATAAAGGGTATGGCCCACACAAAATCCGATCTTTTAATCAATGTTACTTTAGTTATGAGTAAAATTATCATAGGCAAAGAAATTAAAAGTGCGATGTATATGAAAAACCAGACAAGAAATGTCAGGGGAGGAACTGACAATGTCTTAAGGACATGACGATCGATTCCGCTGCTGAATGTACCAAGAAGTGTTGCAAGGAAGATCAGCATGAGCCAGCGATACCGCAAAGTGCCGGTTTGCTTGTGAAAACGGGCAAGAAAAATAAAATTAAAATAACCTGCCAGAACTAAAGAAATTCCTGTCCATTCGATAATTGAGGGCATTTCCCTAAAAAAGAACACCGCAACAAGAGTTGTAAAAAAAGGACCGGTACTTCGGACTGCCATTCCTATTGAAAGAGGGATCTGTTTAAGTGCGAAGAATTCTCCAGTCCAGGAAAGGCAAATAATCGCGGATTTCACAAGTATCCATAAATGTGCTTTGAAAGGAATTGCTGCACTTTGAAACGCAAACGGAGCTGCCAGCAAACCCGAAATAATAGTAGAATACCAAAGCACATTTAGCGCGGGAACTTTCTGTAAGGAAAGTTTGCGGCTTATTTCATAAAAGCCAAGACTTGCTGCTGATAGTATACTGAGAGTAATCCAATCCATAGTAAGTAATGCACAAAATACCCGAAAAACAGTTTTTTGGCAAGTAGTCATTATTCCAGAATTTTCTAAAATTCGCGACTCTAATATCCTAGGGTGTTTCATTACCTTCTTTGGAAGTACATCATAATTCATGCACGTGTGTGCCATGGTCACCCTTGACCATGTTTCTCCAAAGCTTCTTTGATTTAAAAAGTACTAAAGAAACTGAATTTTATTTACAATCTCTTTGGGGAAACACGGTCCTGGGGGACCGTGGCACTCGCGCGGGAAATTTTTGTAAGGAAAGTTTGCGGCTTATTTCATAAAAGCCAAGACTTGCCGCTGATAGTATACTGAGAGTAATCCAATCCATAGTAAGTAATGCACAAAATACCCGAAAAACAGTTTTTTTGCAAGTAGTCATTATTCCAGAATTTTCTCAAATTCGCGAATTTAATATCCTAGGGTGTTTCATTGCCTTCTTTGGAAGTACATCATAATTCATGCACGTGTGTGCCATGGTCACCCTTGACCATGTTTCTCCAAAGCTTCTTTGATTTAAAAAGTACCAAAGAAACTGAATTTTCTTTATAATCTGTTTGGTGAAACACGGTCCTGGGGGACCGAGGCACTCGCGCAGGAACTTTTTGTAAGGAAAGTTTGCGGCTTATTTCATAAAAGCCAAGACTTGCCGCTGATAGTATACTGAGAGTAATCCAATCTATAGTAAGTAATGCTCAAAATACCCGAAAAGCATTTTTTTGGCAAGTAGCCATTATTCCAGAATTTTCACAAATTCGCGACTCTAATATCCTAGGGTGTTTCATTGCCTTCTTTGGAAGTACATCATAATTCATGCACGTGTGTGCCATGGTCACCCTTGACCATGTTTCTCCAAAGCTTCTTTGATTTAAAAAGTACCAAAGAAACTGAATTTTCTTTAGAATCTCTTTGGGGAAACACGGTCCTGGGGGACCGAGGCACTCGCGCAGGAACTTTTTGTAGCGAAAGCTTGCGACTTATTTCATAAAAGCCGAGGCTTGTTGTTGATAGTATACTGAGAGTAATCCAATCCATAGTAAGTATCGCTCAAAATACCCGAAGACAGGCTCATTGGCAAGTACTTGGGCTTAGCATTTCGTTAGCCCTAAATATCTGCGCAGTATCCGGATTCTTCTACAGTGTGCCCCTGCTTTTCTGCACTGTGTTCGGTATTATCTGCATTGTATCCGAAGTTATCTTCACTGTGTACGAAGTTGTCTTCACTATATTACAAAGAAGCTGCGCTGCGTCTCTGTTTTTCTGCACTTAATTTGTGATCAAAAACTGGTAATGGTAATAAAAAAACGGCTATAAAAAGGAAACAATACTTTGATGGCTTGTTGAATCCATGTATTTACTGCAGCGATAAGAGATCAATGTTTTTTGAGCCCTTGGAATTGTTCCATAGATAGGTCGGCTATTTCTAAGACGTCCTTGTCGCTAAAGCCTTTAAGGAGCATTTTTTCGCGGCATTGATTTTTAAATTTAGAACTCTTTGTTTATACTTTTCTCTATTCTCTTCTCATTACATAGTTTGATACCCAGTTCAAATCCATCATTGAACCATTTTTCAGCGATTGTAGTCATAAGAATCCATTAATTAATGTTTAGAATTACCAGCTTTTAGATTTTGTAACTGTTCCATGGATAAATCAGTTAGTTCTAAGATCTCCTTGTCACTTAATCCTTTGAGAAGCAGTTTTTTTGCGAAATTAATTTTTTCTTTTAGTACTCCTTGTTCAATACCTTGTTCAATACCATCATTGAGCCATTTTTCAGCGATTGTAGTCATAAGATTATCACCTGTATTTGAAAATGTTCTATCGATTATTTGTTTTAATTCTATAATATTCTCTTTTTTGATAGTTGAAGTCAAATATCGTAATAATACTTCGAGATATTCAGTTAAAATATTTTTGGAAGAGAGATTTGATAACATATCAAATATTTCAGGTAGTTTATCTATTAAATTGGGATCATTAATGTGCTTTTGTACTAAAAAGTGTACACGAAGAAGGATTTCTCCTCTAAGTTGATACTCTGGTATAGATGAAAGATCCATCAATTGAAAGTCGAATTTTGGAATATATTGCGTAGTATTTTCCATAGATACAAAAAGTGAATAGAAGAACTTTGTGTCATTCAGGATCTTTGAGCCATGATAAATAATGATAGGAATAATTATCGGTAGCTTTTCTGCATCAGGGTTTTGTTTTCTAAATAGTTCCCAAATTTTTATCTCATATCTGAGAATCTGAAATGTTGTCCATTTGTCAAAAAAACTCTTATGTTCAAAAAGGAAATAAAGAAAACCACTTTCATCAGCAATATTAATTTTGTAGAGAATATCTGAAAAGGATGCAGACAGCTCATTGTCAATAAAAGAGTCCTTTTGAATTTCTAAAGAGTTTAAATCAATTTGCTTGGTTAAATCCGGTGGAATATATTCTTGAATAAAATTTCTGACGACATCCTTTCTTGAGAATGAATCTTTAAAGAACCTGTCATGTGGATTATTAAGCTTTTGCATACCTATGATTCATTGTAGTTTATTTTTTAAAACGGTATTCTAATTAAAAAGGTATGTTCCCTGAGAGGCAAATGGCAGGCCAGACCTATTTTTTTTATGGAAAAGAATTTTACATATTTATTATAATTAAACATTCTCACTTTAATCCTGGTGAATGCTATGAATGCTATAGAGATAAAAGGTCTATCTAAAACGTATCGTAAAGATTTCTGGGGGAAAAAAATCTCCGCAGCTGTGGATATTTCCTTTTCTGTTAAAGAAAAGATTATAACCGGTTTTGTTGGCCCTAACGGAGCGGGAAAAACAACGACGATAAAAGCGGTTATGGGGTTGATTAAGCCGACAGCAGGATCGATTAGAATATTTGGAATCGATGTTTCAAATTGTTCAGCCAGAAAAAAAGTAGCATATCTTTCTGAGCAGCCCTATTTTTACGGGCATCTTACTGTAAATGAATCACTGGAATTTGCATCAAATCTTATCGGTATTTCGAAGGAAAAAAAGCAAAATGAGATACGGCGTGTTCTTGATATTGTTGAACTATCTCATAAATCAAAATTAAAAGTAAAAGAGATGTCCAAAGGTATGCAGCAGCGGCTTAATATGGCTCAGGCACTCCTTGGGAATCCAAATCTTATGATACTCGATGAGCCAATGAGTGGAATGGATCCTCCGGGACGCCGGCTGTTTCGTTCACTTTTTAAAAATCTTGCCAGTGAGGGAACGACTGTTTTTTTCAGCACTCATGTTCTGGAGGATATTGAATCGGTGTGCGACGAGGTTGTCGTTGTAGCAAAAGGCAAGGTAACCTATACTGGTGCAGTAAAAGATCTGCTTGTAAAGGGAATTAAAGGCACTGAGATGCATATAACTACAAGTGATAAAGAAATAAGAAACTATCTTGTCGACCGCAAGTGCCATTTAGAATCAGATAGCGGCGATGAGCTTGATTTTATTATACCTAAAGATATTTCTCCTATAGATATACAAAAATATCTGAGTGCAAAGGGAATTTTCCCTTCAAAAATTATCAATCGATCAGAAAGCCTGGAAAATCTGCTCTATGGAGATCATGACGGGAGCACTGAAAAATGAAGACGGTTTTTTATATCGCGCAGAATACGTTCAGAGAAACTATCAGAAATAAAGTTCTGTATAATATACTCCTTGTTGCCGGAGTAGCGTTGATGTTGTCAATATCATTTGGTGATCTGTCGGTGTTCTCTCGCGGGCAGGTAATGACTGATTTTGGGTTGGCAACGATGTCTCTGACAGGCTTGTTACTAGCAGTTTTTATTGGCGTTGGCATGCTTGGAGTGGAGATTTCATCAAAAACTGTTTATGGAGTAATAACAAAACCGGTAACAAGAGATAAATTTATTCTGGGTAAATTTTTGGGACTTCTTATTACATTGCTGCTCAATTTTATTTTGATAGCCGCGGTCTTTTTTATTATGGTCCGATTGATGGGTGCAAATCAGAATGTTTCGATTTTGAGTGCAATACTATTACTTGTTATCGAAATGACGGTGATTATTGCTGCTGCCATATTCTTTTCGTCATTTACTACGCCAACTTTGGCGGCGATCTTTACACTTGGATTTTATGTGGCAGGTCATCTTAATGATCTGGCTGGTATTGCTGCACAACAGCAGAATGATATTGTATGGAGTACTATTTTAAAGATCCTTTATTTTACAATGCCGAATCTTGAGCATTTTAATATCAGGACTGCTGTTGTTTATGATCTTCCCATTCCATCAGGTTTTGTGACAGGCGCAGTAGTGTATGGTTTACTTTACACAGCACTGCTTCTTATTTTGTCGGTAGTGTCTTTCTCCCGGAAAGATCTATGAAACGCATAATAGTAATTATCATACTGACTGTCGCGATAATGGCGGGAATTTTTAAATTACAGAATTTTTTGCATAGTAAAACCAGTACTGTATGGAAACAGGAATCTTTTTCTTACCTGCCGGATAATAAGAGAATCGGCGATTATATGCTTGGGTTCAAAACGACAGTATCCCATTATTTATGGATAAGGACTGTCATTTATTTTGGTGGGCACTATGCAGGTGATAAGCAGTTTACCTGGATTGTCAATATGCTGGATATAATTACCAAGTTAAACCCCAACTTTTATCCAGCGTATGAGTTTGCGGGCGCATTACTTCCCGATATATCTAATAATCCTGATGCTACACGAATACTGCTTGAGAGAGGGCTTACCTATTGTAAGAGTAAACAGTGGAATATTGCCTTCCAGATGGGTATACTTTATTACAAAAACTACAATGACAATGCTACTGCAGCACATTATGTCGAACTCGCATCCCGTGCCCCCGATGCGCCGGTACAAAAATTGGTAGGAATTGTAGCAGCATTTTATAAAAAATCAGGAAATAAAATTTATGCATTAGAGTATTTAAATTTTATGTATAACACAAGTGATAACCCGGAAGTAAAAAAACACATATTAAATAAGATTGACAAACTTATGCGTAATGATAACATTAAGTAATTCATTTAATAGCTATGTGATTGCTATTTATTTTCAGTTCTATCACAGAAGTATATATCATCCTGGAGAAGCAGGCAGATGCAAAGATGGGAATATCAAGTGGTCATAGCAGAAAAATACGGAAAAGGTATTTTCGGACATGTGATCCCTAAAGAAGTATCATGGAAAGTGCATTATGTTAATGGTGAGAGTATGCAAAACTGGGAGGATATCATATTATATAATTATCTGAATAAGATTGGTGAACAAGGGTGGGAAATCTGCGCAATGGTTCCACATACAGTTATCAGAACAGGTACATTACCGGTAGAACATCTGTATATTACATTGAAAAAAGAGAAAGTTTGATTTTCTTTCCTACCTGATTGATTTTTAAAACGATTTCATCCAAAGAATCGCCTCCTAAATCCACCCCTTCGGATACTTCGATGCGTTCGCCCCGCAGGGGGACTTCTGGGAATGTTAACTTTAATAAATATAGAGTCTATACAAGTCTGCGGGGGATTTAGGGGGCGCATATTAATATTAGCAGAAACTAATTATAATCAACATTTCTGAGCTGACACTTAAAGGATTAATTATTTTCAACATTAATTATTAATTTCTATAAGCTTACAAATTCTATACAATCTTTTTTATAACAAAAAATAAAAAAAGTAAAAACTTGTTGATTTAGACAAACTGATAAGGTTACAATGAAAATAGATTTAATTCTTGTAGCAGGCAGCATCAATACGGGTGCTCGGGAAAGGGGGAAAAACAGCGGGGAATAAGCAGGATATATATTCCTTAAATATGTTTTTCATCATTGTCAAAGTGGTTAAGTGTTAGTGTAACAAAAAAATTCAATCTTTTCTCAGGAGTTAACTATGATTCGTACAAATAAAGGTTTTACCCTTATAGAACTTATGGTTGTTATTGTTATTATCGGTGTTCTTGCTGCTCTTGCTATTCCGAAATTTACAGATGCTTCTGCTAAAGCAAAAGCATCAGAGGCACCGACGGTATTAGCATCATGGGATCATGCTCAACTAGCTTATATCGCTGAAACAGCAGGAACAGGAGCATTAGCAAGCCTTGCATTTGACCAACCAGGTCCTGCAGCAACTCCAGGTGTTACAAAATGGTTCACCTATGCAGATGCATGGACAGCTGCTAATGCACAGGTTGCTTATTCTGCAACAGCTACTGTGGATTTCGGAAAAATTGTTATTGGTAATGCAGTAACATCAACTGTACAAACAAATGCTACTGTTAATCATACTAAAAATGCAAATTTCGACACCTATTTACCAAACTGGAAAGATTAATAGTCAGTTATAAATGTTAATATTTTAATAAGGCCCTTTAATGGGCCTTTTTGTTTTGTTGTTAGGGGACGTTTTAATCTGATGTAAATTTTTTAAACTATTGATTTCTTTATAACTCTATAATTATAGAAATTCATGTCCTGATTTTTTTACAGCTCATTTTATTAAATAATTGACACCTCCTCTTCCCATATCTTACTTTATATAAACTTTTATGGCAGCGTAGCTCAGTCGGTTAGAGCAGTGGAATCATAATCCACGTGTCGGGGGTTCAATTCCCTCCGCTGCTACCAAAGGGGAATTTTCAGCATACAGAAAGTTCTCCTTTTTATTTTCTACCCAAAAAATGCCCCAATTTCGTTAAATTCAGCAATTTTTTCTTTGGATACCTTGTTAAGTGACTTACAATATTTTTTAGTGGCAGGTATTCATCATTGTCCTGTTCAGCAAACGTCCGTTTCGTAAGATTATTTATTTTTAAACAGACTCTGTTATGTACATATCAATAAATAAATTGTGTTCACTACTCACTATAATAATATGAACTTTATTTTAAACAAAATTATATTAATTGGTACGTAATGATTATAGGTTAGATTGGAAGTCTTTACCTTTTTTTATGAATTAGAATAAGCCATAGAAAGAAAATCAGCTTTTTACAGATGGAATTATCTTTGCAGTACATTGCTATTTTAATATGATGTAATCTTAATCTTTTATTTAAGTGAAACTTTTCTAACTATAGTCAAAACAGGTACATATATATGATAGCAAATAATGAAGTAAAGCTTAAAGATGTTTTATTCAGTGATTCTTCAAGCTGCAATGAAGAAATCACAAAAGAAGAGATAATGGAATTAACTTCGTACTATTTTGGACCTTTATCGTAAGAACAAAATTTCAAAAGAAGCATTTAATACCATAATAAAGATAGTACTAACGCAATTTATAGACATTAGATTTGAAAAAAAATTTGAAAACAAAAATTCTTTTTTACACCGAAGGATAAATTTGGATAACAAATAGGCAGAAATCATGAGCATTTCCGAAAAAAGCATCCCCTTATCCGATTCAATAACAACTTCAGAAGCACCAAAAGCAGTTGAAAACACCGCTAAAACGAATATTGAAAAAGAAACACCAGAAATTTTAGAAATTATTGAAGCTCTGCCTTCTATTTATTATGGGTTGTATTTAAGAAATTAGTTTAAGAACTGCTTTTTTTAATGAGCCAAAACAAAACCAACTATGCACTCGTCACCAATTTATTCCTCAGTTATCGAATTTTTCCGGTATCTTCCAAAAAAAGATCTTTCATTACTTATTGCTGTCAGCGGTGGAAGTGATTCAGTTGCGCTTGCCTATATTCTCCATGAATTATCAGAAAACTTACAGTTAAAAAAAATCGCGATTGCTCATGTGAACCACGGGTTGCGGGGTGAAGAATCGGATGGGGATGAGCAACTCGTTCGCGAAATAGCTGAAAAACTTAAGTGCAAATTCTACTCTAAGCGATTATCAGATCTATCGTTAGATAGCTCATCCCTTGAAGAATCTGCCAGAAATGAGCGGTATACCTTTTTCCAGCAATTAAAAAAAGAGCATAACTTCGATTATATCGTTACTGCCCATACCGCCGATGATCAGGCGGAAACCGTGCTGTTTCGAATGATTCGAGGCAGTGGAATCAATGGGTTACGGGCTATCCAGGCACTGAGAGATGATGGCGTGATACGGCCTCTTCTTTCAATCAGCAAAAATGAACTGCTTTCATGGCTTGATCAAAAAGGGTACACATTCCGGGTTGATTCAACAAACAGTGATTCGCGATTCCGGCGGAACTACTTACGTCACAAAGTATTACCTTCTATTCTGGAGATGGATCAATCAGCTGTAAAAAAAATCGCTGCGATTGCAGAGAAAGCAGACGGGATCTGGAGAGTTGTTCATGATCTGGTGCAATCATGGATTAAGGAATATGTTATCACCAGTAATGAAAATTGCTTCGAAATAAAGAAAAATGGATTAGATAATAAAACAGTCGCATCGGAAGCGCTCTATCAACTTTTGAAAGAAAGAGGAGTCGATTTTTCAAAACAGCATATTACAAATCTATTATTGAATAGTAATCGCACTTCAGGGCAGATTTTATTCCCCCAGGGGTGGTCAGCTTATCCTCTAAAAACGACAATCCTTTTTCAAAATGAATCAGGAAAAAAAACAGAAGTTTTCTATCAGCTTAAAAACCCTGGCATAACTGAAATAAAAGAGCGCAATATTCGAATTATAGTGACTGAATCAGTACCAGAAAAGATAGAAAAAAATTCAGATTGCGCAATTCTGGATAAAGAAAAATGCGGTGATATTTTAGTTTATCGAACAATTTGCCCGGATGATTATTTCATACCGCTTGGCCGGACAAAGAAAACAAACGCGCTCACCTTTTTATCAAAACAGGGGATGACAAAAATTGAAAGAGAACGTGTAGGGGTGGTCGTCGATTCGCACAATAATTTGCTGTGGATTCCCGGAATCAGAATCAATGATTCCTGCAGAGTCACTGAAATGACGACCAGAGTTATAAAAATTTCATTTCAGACGCTCTGCAATATAGTATAATGTATTTTTATCAAAAGTATTAAGTGATAAGTGAACCATTTTTGGAATAACTTATAATTTGCAACCTACTTTTATAAGTGTTGGAGGATCAATTGGCTCCTGAAGAAAAAAAACAAAAAAACAACGATAAATCTTCATCGGTGACTCGGAAAAAACAGCCCGATAGCGGTGATAATAAACGAGCACCCAAAAGAGAACCTGCTAAGACATTTCTTATGTGGCTTCTTATTGCGGTAGTCGTAGTACTTGGATTACGGTCTTTTGAAGGTGTTGGAACTCCTAAAGAGGTCAAAATGACCTATACTCAGTTCCAGGAGATGCTTGCAAATCCGGAAATTAAAATTACTCAGGCGAAAGTTATTGAAAAAGGTTTGAATCGGGCTGAATTTCATGGTGAACTTCAGGATCCTGCATCGATCAATAAGATTCAGTCGCATGCGTAATACTGCACCGAGCAAATTAGTTTGCTGTCAATCTTGCCGTTTGTTGATTCAGATATAATTACCCAGTGGCAGAAGGCAGGATTCAATTATACTTTTGAGCAGGAGAAGATGAACTGGGGTGATTTTCTTATCAATGTGCTTGCCATGGCTTCTTTTTGTGTTCTTTCTGATGTTCTTTCTTTCGACAGATGCAGTCCGGGCAGAAGGGAATTTTTTCATTCGGAAAGAGTCGAGGCGAAACTGCAGTCGATGGATCGGCCTCAGAATACATTCGCGGATGCCGCTGGTGTTGACGAAGCAAAGATGGAACTGCAGGAAATAATTGATTTTCTTAAAGATTCTAAAAAGTTCAAACGTCTTGGCGGAAAGATTCCAAAAGGAGTTCTTCTGCTTGGCCCTCCGGGAACCGGTAAAACACTTCTTGCACGTTGTGTGGCAGGTGAAGCTGGTGTACCGTTTTTATCAATGAGCGGATCGGATTTTGTCGAGATGTTTGTCGGAGTTGGTGCATCACGTGTAAGAGATCTTTTTGATACTGCAAAACGCAATTCTCCCTGTATCATTTTCATTGACGAAATTGATGCAGTAGGTCGTCAGCGTGGTGCCGGACTTGGTGGCGGTCATGATGAGCGTGAACAGACACTCAACCAGATGCTTGTCGAAATGGATGGTTTTGAAGTCAATTCTGGAGTAATCCTTATCGCGGCAACGAACAGGCCTGATGTTCTGGATCCGGCACTTTTGCGACCAGGCAGGTTTGATCGTCAGATCGTGGTTGATGTACCTGATGTCATAGGCCGTGAAGGCATTCTAAAAGTGCATACAAAAAATATCCCTCTTGCTCCCGATGTAGATCTCCACACAATCGCACGTGGAACACCGGGATTTGTTGGAGCGGATCTGGCAAATATTGTCAATGAAGCGGCGCTTATGGCTGCACGGTTTGGTCAGGATCTTGTAGCAATGCTTGATTTCGAAGAAGCGAAAGACAAGGTTATGATGGGTGCTGAGAGGAAGAGTATGGTCCTTTCTGATAAAGAAAAGAAACTTACTGCATATCATGAAGCCGGGCATGCGATCTGTAATATATACTGTAAAGAAGCAGATCCTTTACACAAGGTTACTATCATTCCACGAGGCCGCGCTCTGGGTGTAACATTCTCGCTTCCTTTCGAGGATAAACATAGCTATACAAAACAGTACATTCTTGACAGAATTTGTATTATGCTTGGTGGTACGAATGGCAGAGGAGATTATTTTCAAGAATCAAACAACTGGTGCTTCGAGTGATATCAAACAGGCTACGAGCCTTGTGAGAAAACTTATCTGTGATTATGGCATGACTGATGAGCTTGGTCCATTGAGTTATGGCGAAAAAGATGAGCAGATCTTTCTTGGCAGAGAGATTTCTCGTCACCGGGATTACTCTGATAAAACCGCCGAAGAGATCGATACAATGATGCGTAAAATCATTGAGGATCAGGTAGCAGCGGGCAAAGGAAATTACTTAGTGCACATTTGCGTTGAGCTTGAACGTCTCGCAAATGCACTTCTTGAACATGAGCTTCTTGATCGGGAGGAAATCTTGATTGTTATCAGTGGTGATACATTACGGACTGCAAAGAAGACCAGATCTCTTATTAAAAAAGCGGAACCGCAACCTTCGATGACTATCGCACCTGAAATGGTTGCAAATGTATCCGGTAGTGCGGACACGGAAGTGGTTGACAGCTCTTCGGAAAAACAGAAAGTGTAGACATACACTTTTAGAGATAGATTCCTTTATTAAGGACAGATTCATCCAAATTAGGACGGGTCTGTCCTTATGTTATTGATGAAAGATTTTGTACAAAATCTTACTCTCATGCGAAAGGTGAACTCATTAAGAAGATTTTTGAATTTCTACTCATGGAGTAAGGAAGAGCTTAATAATTTCTGTTCAGAATCAGCATGCGCGCCCCCTATATCCCCCGCAGGGGACTTCAAGAAAATCAAAGTCTTAGAAGTACCCCTGCGGGGCGACGCATCGAGGTACCCGAAGGGGTGGATTTTGGGGCGTATTGCAAAAGAATTAAATTTCATCTGCGTTTTTTAGGATCAATTCCGCTCATCCTGAGCCTGGGCGAAGGATGAGCATATTAGTAAGGAGATAGGTCAAACTCAAATTAATGACATTTGAGTCCGTCCTATTTTAAACAATAATATGGTAGACCAGAGCGCAATTACTATTGATTTAAGAAAAAAAGCCTTTTTCCTGATGGGAATAGTAAATGTCACGCCAGATTCTTTTTCTGACGGCGGCGAACACTACTCCACAGAAACTGCTGTTTTGCATGCTGAAAAACTGATTGAGCAGGGAGCAGATATTCTTGATTTCGGAGGAGCTTCCAGTCGTCCCGGGTCACAATTGGTTTCTCCTCAGGAGGAGATAAAGAGGGTTATAGGGGCGATTGAAATTATCGCATCCCGATATAAAAATCCTATTAGTATAGATACAACATGGGTGGAAGTCGCAAAAGCCGCGCTTGATGCCGGCGCAACCTGGGTTAATGATATCAGTGCAGGAAGATTTGATCGATCGATGGCGACTTTTGTTGCGGAAAAGAGATGCCCGGTAATACTAATGCATAGTCGAAATACGCCTCAGATTATGCAGCAGAATCCTCAGTACAACGATTTGGTATCTGAGGTGAAAAATGAGTTACTAAGTTCTGCACAGATGTTTAAGGAGGCGGGAGTAGATGATTCTCAAATTTTACTGGATCCCGGAATAGGTTTTGCCAAAACCGCTGAGCAAAATGTTTCTTTATTACATAATATTGAGGAGATTGTAAAAATAGGGTATCCGGTTGTGATTGGGACATCAAGAAAAAATTTTATTGGCAGGATTACTGGAAAAGAGGCTAAAAACAGAGTTTTTGGTTCTTTAGGCAGTATAGCATCAGCGTTTTTAAAGGGTGCAAAGATTTTTAGAGTACATGATGTTGATGCTACACAAGATTTTTTAAGCGTTTTATCAGCAATTGAAAATCCAGAAACGGTTAAGTTACTCTGATACTCTTTTGAATAAACAGTTAATGATGTTATTTGTGATTAAAAGGTCTACTTAATAAGGTGCGGTTTTGTGCAAAAGCGTTTAAATAAAAAAAACAACAACAAATTTTTTACCGTGCTCCTCATTCTTATTTTTCTGATTTTGCTATTTATTCTTTTATTTACAATTAATTTTCATGAAATAAACAGAAATACTGATCAGCAGAAAGCGTCTACACCTGATACGCTGTCCCAAACAGATACATTACTTAAGAAAGATTCAGTTGGAAAAGATACAGTTACTAAGAAAGACACTTTTCTTGAAATTCCTCCAAAACCAAAGAAACAGGAAAAAAAGGGCACTCTAAAAAAAGAAGAAGATACGACTCAAAGAGATACTTCCAAAGACTCAACACAAGCAGATACTTTAGCGTCCCAACAACCAAAAGATTCCGTTGATACAAGTAAAATAGAACCGGTTGATCCTTGTAAATCTGACACATTAGAGCCTTGGGTATACCCTGATCCATCAGGAGGTTTGCATAGAAAGCTGCTTCAGGTGTATTTTGTTTCTAATAAACCACTTGCGATAGAGTGGAAGTTTAAGGATGAGAATGATTGGAAAAAATATACCGGGAGTCCGATCAAAATAGAATCAACTAAAACGCTTGAGTTTACTGCCAGGGATAGTTGTGGAAAACAGATGTCGTCACGATCGGAGTATTATGAAATTGAGCGAAAGGAATCGTCTCAGTACTGTCCGGAAGGAATGGAGTATATAAAAGTAGGAACGAACAGATTTTGTATTGATCGATATGAATGGCCTAACAAGAAAAAAAGTGTGCCTGTATCGTATATTTCAAAATACGGAGCATCGGATTCCTGCTATTCAGTAGAGAAACGGTTGTGTACTTCAGATGAGTGGATGCTTGCGTGCATGGGGCCGTATAGCTGGAAATATCCTTACGGTCAGGTATATGAGCCATACGCATGCTCAACACATGATACTTCGGTAATAGCCTCAGGAAGTAAACCGGAGTGCAGGAGTTTCTTTGGTGTTTATGATATGTCAGGGGGACTTGCCGAGTGGACTGATACGAGAGCTGTTGAAAATCGTCAATTTTATTACGTAAAGGGCGGTTTCTGGGAAAGCGGGCCACAGAGCAGTTGTTTTGAAAAGCGGTATAGTTATTATCCGCAAAACCGTCATAATCCGGTTGGTTTCAGGTGTTGCAAGGATGTTTTTGAGCCTGGACAGAAGTAAAAAGATAAAATTTTTTAGGAGCACAAGGTAATTGATTCGCCGATATTGTCTAACTATACTTTTAATGCTGATCGGTACAGTTCCATTGCTTGGGCAGGGGCTGAAAATCCAAACGCCCTATTTAGAAGGATTTCACCCACTCGATGCGGAGCCCAATGAGTATTCTATGTTAAAAGCTGCTCATCCGGTTTTACTTACTATAAAATCAAAACTATTTGTTGATACATCAAAAATTGATTTTGAAAAACGTCAGATATCTTTCAGAAGAACTGATTCACTGGGGTATGTACTTTGGGAATATCACTATGGAGAATTGAGTGATTATCTATCTGAAAGAAGGAATTTCGCGCTTGGCAGGGACTGGAAGCGTGCGTCAATTGATGCGATGAAAGCAGATGCAACAAAATCAAATAAGAGTGTAGGTAAATTTCAATGGGAGCTGCCTGTTCAGTACCCGTCATGGGCACAGCGAATTATGGGAAATGATCCACCAAGGCTTACGATCGACGGGTCTTTAAAACTGACGATTGGTTTCAACAATTCGACTACTTTAAAAGGGGAGACCGATTCCAGCCCTGATAAAATCAATGATTTTAGCCTTGACGAGGAGTACGATTTCAGTGTTACCGGTACTGTGGGAAGACTGATTAATGTAAATATCAAGTCAAACAGCCAGAACAGCTTTGATTTCAGCGATAATCTTCAAAATTTTAAGATCGAATACAAAGAGTCAACTCCAGGGGAGCTTGAGGATGAGATAATTCAGGAAGTGACCGCAGGGTATACCAGTTTTGATATGAAGGGAACACAGCTTACCGGAAATGTTGAAGCGAAAAAGGGGCTATTCGGGATTAAAATAAAATCTCAATTAGGCCCACTGACACTTACATCAATCGCCGCTACAGAAAATGGGGTTTCAAATACCAAAAATTTTTCCAGTTCATCCGGTTCAAATAGTTCTTCAAACAGTATTGACCAATATGCGAAAAACAAATTTTTCTATCTTGATAATTTCTACAGAAATCATTACATCAAAAAATATGCTTTGAAAAACGGTGACCGGAAAGCGGTTGCTCCAGAAGTAGATATTCTTGATGTGTGGATAAAAAATGATGGTTCACAGATGAAAAAAGAAATGGCAAAAGCTAATGGCAGCAGGAGCGCTTATATAATTGAAGGCGCAGAGAAACTTCCTTATAATGGCGATAGTATCAGTAACACGCAAAAACATGATTTTATTCTTTTGAAACCAAATGTCCATTATAAATTGGATAAAGATGATGGCTATGTTCAGTTTACCGATTCTTTGGAAATCAGTTCCAATGATATGGTTGCGATATATATGCGCAGCAAAAAAGATCCTTCTCTAGACAAAGGGTATTATTATGATACGACAGGAATTTTATGGGTATTAAAACCGGTTGACGAGATCGATAGCCTGGCAGAAGACCCGCTGCGGTATAATCTTATGTGGCGCAATGTTTACTCAATGAGCGGCAATACTGAAGATTTAACAAATTATAAACTGTCTGTAGTACGGAAAGACCAGGATGATAAGGAAAATAAACAGAAAGAATATGATAAACTCGGTAATTACTATTACGCCCAAATTGTCGGTTTAGCAGACGACAAGGGAAAGCCGCTTGTACAGAATGGCGATATTTTTGACAAGAAAAATAAAGTTATAATTATTCCGCCTTACGATACAACTCAGTATGGAGATTGCCCGTTTACGAATCCCGAACTTAAGACTGAAGCGGATACATTGATTTATAAATGCAGTGAACGTAGCAGAACATCAAATGTGACCAAACTATACATCAATGGAAGCGGCTCTTCCAGTGATAAAAATCCATATGTAAAGGATATTGATTTTGGAGTAATTCCCGGGACTGATAAAGTATGGGCAGATAATGTAGAGCTTGAGCGTGATAAGGATTATGTGATCAATTATGATATGGGGACATTGGAACTCTTATCAATCCGGGCAAAAGCGGCAAACACAATTAAAGCAGATTATCAGACAGAATCGATGTTTTCTCCTGATAAGAAAGTTTTCCTGGGAATGAATGGACAGGTGCAGCTGCCATTTCTGAGTGATAAATCTTTTATCGGAGCCACAATCTTATACCAGAATGTGAAAGTAAACGAGGAAACACCTCGTCTGGGACAGGAACCTTACAGTAAATTTTTATTCGATGTGAATACTTCTATTGATCTTGAGCCGGAATGGATGACTAAGGTTGTAAATAAGCTTCCTTTGATTGAGACATCTGCTTCTTCTCAGGTAAAGTTTGATCTGGAAGTCGCGCACAGCAGTATGGAGCCAAATGCTGAAGGAAAAGCGTATATTGATGACTTTGAAGATAGCAAGATATCTGATCAGCTTGGGAGTACCGATGGCGACTGGTATCAGGCAAGTCCACCGCAGAATCTACTTGATACACTTCATAATGCGCCACCGGCCTGGAATTTCTACTGGTTCAGTCCTTCAGAATGGGATAATGAGAACCGGATTTTTAAGAGGGAAATTTACAAAATTAAAAGCGGCAGTACTGAACAGGATGGTACAGCGAGTGTGCTGCGGCTTCATTGTAAACCAGCTCCCAAAAATCCATTATATCAGGGACAGTACAAAAATACCTGGGCTGGTATTATGACTCCCATTCCAATCAGTTTCGCAGATAAAAACAAAGAAAAGTATCTGGAATTTCTGGTACGGTTAGTTGATGCAAAGGGAAATCCCGGGAAGCTAAAAATTCAGATGGGAGAGATGCGAGAGGATTTATCGCTCAACGGAGGAATGCCTAACGGAATTGCTGACAGAGAAGATACGAGTTTGACTCGTGATGATTATTACACAGAAGAGCTGGACAAGGGTCTTGACGGGCTTACAGACGATAAAGAACTTTTTCTGATGCCCCGGACAGATGGCACATGGGATACTTTAAGCAAAAGTAAAAATCCAGCTGCTCTCGAAGAGTTTATCAACGACCCCTCAAAAGATAATTTTTCAATATATAACGAGGATCATAAACAAAATTATAAACACAAAAGTAAGACACAAAAAGATGAAATACTGGGGACAGAAGACATCGACAGAAATGGAACGGTCGAAACATCGATTAGTGAGAAGTACTTTGAATATACAATTGATTTACAAAATTTACAGGATTCAACAAAGCCCTATTTTATAAGAGACACATCATTGGTTTCAGGGGGGAATTGGCATAGGATAAGAATACCTTTAAAAGAAGATAATCCGAATTATCCGGCAGATTATAAGAAAGTTGTAGGAGGGCCTTCGTGGGACCGCATCAGAATGGTACGACTGATATGGACCGGGTTCGATCAGAGTCATCCTAATGAAGAATATAAACTCGCTATTTCTGAAATGGGCTTTGTTGGAAATCAATGGGAAGCAAAGGTTGATACTACCGGAACTAAAATTGAAGCCCTGGCAATCAGCAATAAAGATGGAGGCGATTACGTTGTTCCTTCTTCTATATCACTTCACTATGATAGAAGTACAAAAGAGTATGACCGGGAGCAATCCTTACAGATAAAATTTGATAGTCTACGTTCCGGTATGGAAGCAATTGTTACTAAAGATTTGAACCAGCAGAAATTTGATTTAACTGCTTATAAAAAGCTCAAGCTTCTGGTGTATGGAAAAGTTGCGGCTGGTGATTTTGATAATGAACCTCTTTGTAAGGGACGTGTCAAGTTTGTCTTTCGTTTTGGAACTGACAGCTCTACCTATTATGAATACCGAAAAGAGATTTTACCCAGATGGCAAAACGATATTTCAATTGATCTTCAGAAGATTGCGAAGCAAAAGGATGCTTATATGGTTTTGCATCCAGACACCTCAATAGCTGATACCGTAGGTGTTTATAACATTGTAGCACCTAAAGGTCGTCAACCCAATCTGGCTAATATAAGTTGGATGGCATTAGGAGTGATGCGTCTTAGAGATAATGATCCGGCTGTTGATTCTGGAGAGATTTGGGTCAATGAGATGATAGCGAGTGAAATCGAAAATATAAACGGTTGGTCTGCGCGCGGAGAATTGAAGACTAAATGGGCAGACCTCTTTGAGTTGTCAACAAAAATGTCGTATACAAGCGGCGATTATCGTACTATGCAGGATCTGGACAAATCTCCAAATGATTCTAAAATGGATGCGACAGTTTCTGCATTATTGAACCTCGATAAATTTCTTCCAAAAGACTGGGGTGTAAATTTACCAATTGGAACTGCTATAAATGGTTCGATTACAAGACCTCAGCTTAAAAATAATGATGTATCTTTGAATTCGAGTGCAAATTCTAACGAGCTTGCGGATATGGCAAGTGATGTTGTTAAGACTGTTTTGAGAAAAGAGAATTCCAATGAATCTTATTTGTATGGTTCACAGAATGTAAGCACAAATATTTATACCAGCTATGATAAGAGTTCTCCCTCTGAAAATCCGATAAGTGGTCTTATAGTCGATCGTACATCAGGTACCTTTTCATATACAAATGCAATCACTGAGTCTCGGGATGGTTTGGGTGCAAAAGGTGAATTGTATGCAATAACAGATACGACAGATACTTACATGGGTACTTTGAAATACGACCTCTCGCCAAGAGAAACCCCGCAATGGACTAAATGGAAGCCGGTTAAAAATGACAGTTCTTTTCAGTGGCTGTCTGAGCTGAAGAATTATGAATTTGCGCTTCTTCCATCGCAGATAAAATTCAATCTTGCAGATGCTAATTATGCACATAAGCGTTCAAAGGATATTAAAGATAGTACTTCTGAAAATATACATACACTTGGTTTGAAGCATGGGTTTACCTTTGAGTATACACCAATTGCTCCGCTTATTGGTTTTACTTACGATTTGGCTATCGATAGAGATCTCGATACAATAGCTGATCAAAAGGGTGATATACTTAACTATGTGTTTAAAAGAAGCGATGATGATACATGGAATAGAATGTGTCTTCTTTATGGAGAGAAAAGCCGTACTCAGAAAGCAAGTGTAAAAGTTAACCCGCAACTTGTTGACTGGTTTACTAATTCTATTGACTACTCTTCAACGTATACCGGAACACCTTCAACCAGGACTAAGGATACGACTAAATATTATGATTCGAAGGTCAATCTAACCTTCTCATTTAACAGCACAATTAACTTCGATGATCTCCTTTCGAAGCTTATTTCAAACAACAATAGAAAAAAGAAACCAGACTCAACATTAATTGCTATCGATAAGGGTTTCAAAAAATTGGGTTTTCGCCAGATTAGCTTTGATTATACTGCAAAAAGTGATCTTTACAATTATTATCTAAGTCCTTCTCTATTTGATCGTATGAGTAAACTTGATTTCTTCCTTTACCAGATCGGGAAAAAAGGAAGATCTTTTGGGGATGTTTTATCTGGTGATATGGATGATTATACAGCGTTTGGCGGTATGAAATACAGGAATGGAAAAGAACTTAGAGAATTGTACGATAACGATTCCAGATCAGTAGACCAGACATACAAGTTTTCTACTGCTTTTGATCTTAAGGTGCCTTTTGAGATCTCGTTTAATCCAATCAGTTTCAGTTGGTCAAATAAATTTACGGTTACACCTGATTCTATAGAGTATGATTCAATTTTTTCTTTTCCGGAAATATCGGTTAGCGCCAGAACACCTGCCCTGATGAAAGTTGGTATGATCTCAGATGTTTTCAATAATATGGATCTGAATTCATCTTTCTCCTATCAGAAATCAGTAGAAAAAGAAAATCTTATAAGTGATACATCGCAAAGATACGAATGTTCCCCCCTGGTTTCCCTTACAGGAACAGTAAAAAAGTGGCCAATTAATATCAATTTCAGTCACAAGTACTCAAAAGAGATTAAACAGGCTGGTTTGGTAGAGTCCAACAGAACAACAAATGGTGATGAACTCAATGTTACTTATGAAATAGAAAAGAACAGCAGGCTTTCTGAAATAAAAATTCTTCACTGGACGATTCCGGTTAAAGGGAAAACGAAAATCAGCTTACGAGCTTCTTATGACAAAACAGTAACAGTCGAGTCAACTAAAACTTCAAATGAACCAGATGCTAAAAGTGCAGATGAAACTGATAACGAAATAAAGCTTTTACTTAATCCGCAACTTACCTATATTTTTACTGATGCAGTTGATGGTACATTGCAGTGGACTGCGACACAGAATCGTCAGATTGGTGATATTAATAAACGGAATGAGTTTGCTTTGATTATCAATATAAAGTTTAAATAGAGAAAAAGGATATGCAAAAAAAGATACTGTTCAATGGTACCTCTACTGAGAAGCGTGCAGCGCTTTTAGAGAATGATAAAGTAGTGGAACTAGTTGTTGAGCGACCGGATCATTACCGGTTGGTAGGGAATATTTATAGAGGAAGAATTATGTCGATTCTTCCAGGGATTCAATCTGCTTTTATTGATATCGGTCTTGAGAAGTGTGCATTTCTTCATGCGACTGATGTTGATCCATCATTGCTTCTTGAAAAATCTGACAAGCTTATGGAGCGTTTTACTGGCGATACGTCCAGCCGTAAACGGATCGCTAAAATACCCATAGAGAAGATACTGAAAGTTGGTGATCAGATTCTTGTTCAGGTTGCTAAAGAGCCGATCAGCACAAAAGGCGCAAAAGTGACGACACAAATCAGTCTGGCGGGAAGATTTCTTGTGCTGGTACCTGATGCGGATTTTATTGGAGTTTCTAAAAAGACTCACGATATTAAAAAAAGAACAAAGCTTAAAAATCTTATTGCTCAGCTCAAACCTCCCGGGGTGGGGTTCATTGTACGCACAATCGGTTTACAGGTTTCAGAGTCTGAGTTTGTAAATGAGATTCATATGCTGGTTGATGGATGGAAGAAAACACAGAATGAAGCGTTAGAGGGTACAGGGCCAAAACTTATTCATCGTGAGCTTGGGATTACTACGCGTGTTATCCGGGATATCTTTTCAAATGATGTTACTGAGGTGTATGTAGATCAGGAGGAGGACAGGCAGGAAATACTCAGCTATCTTCGCGCGCTCAGTCCGGATCTTTGCAAGAAAGTTGTTCTGTATAAAGAAAAAATGCCACTTTTTGACAAGTTTAATATTGAAAAGGATCTTGAACGTTTACTTAAACGTAAAGTATGGCTTAGAAACGGTGGGTATATTCTTATTGACAGGACAGAGGCTCTGGTGGCAATCGATGTCAATACCGGGCGAAATGTGGGGAAATCCAGTCTTGAAGAAACCATCTTCAAAACCAATATTGAAGCGGCCGCAGAAATCTGCAGGCAACTTCGTTTACGGGATATCGGAGGTTTGATCGTTGTCGATTTTATTGACATGAGAACACCTGAGAACCGTAAAAAGCTGGAAAATTTCGTGAGGAGATGTTTGGATGCAGATCCGACGGTGACCTCCTGCACAGGATTATCAAAGTTTGGTTTGATTGAAATTACGCGTAAGAGAGTACGCCCCGAACTCCAGGAGTTCTTTACGAATGTTTGCCACGCCTGTGGTGGTTTGGGATGGGTGTTTTCTGCGGAAACGGTTACAACAAGAATTGGCCGCGATTTGCGTAGGCTTCCAGAGCATAAGGCGGAAATTCCTCTTTCAGTGCATCCGGCAGTTGCCGCATATTTGAACAAAGATGATGCTGCTGTAAAGAAGATGCTTGAAAGAGAGCATAAACTTAGACTGAATATTATTGAAAATGAAGAGTTGGATCAGGATGAGTATTTTTTCTCTGATAAAGAGATCGTTACTGAAAAAAATGATGATTTGCTTGATCACAAATAAAACACAATGTATATTTTGTAATCTTTTCCCTGGACCGGAGAATCTGGTCTGGCAGGGATAGGTATGCGGAAAAAATTGGGTAACTGCATCCATTAGGTAACACTTACCGACCAGGTAGAGGAGTTTTAATCATGTATTCTATTATTGAACAAGGCGGATCTCAGTTCAAGGTTACCCCGGGAATTACTATTCGTGTTCCACTTATTGACGCTGAAGCTGGTGCAGAGATTACTATTGATAAGGTATTACTTGCAGCAGATGGTGAAAATGTTAAAGTGGGAACACCTGTTGTCAGTGGGGCTTCAGTTACTGCAAAGGTGCTAGATCATGTCAAAGCCAGAAAAGTAATGATCATTAAGCGTAAACGTCGTAAAGATTATCGCCGCAAAAACGGTCATCGTCAGCAGTATACCAGACTTGAGATTGTTTCGATTAACGTTTGATAGGGAGCAGTAAAAAATGGCACATAAAAAGGGAGTTGGAAGCAGCCGTAACGGTCGTGATAGTAATCCAAAAATGCTTGGTGTGAAACGTTTTCGGCGGACAGATGGTGAGTGCTGGCAGTATTATCGTACGTCAGCGCGGGACTGTTGTTAATCCAGGTTTGAATGTTGGTCTTGGCAGAGATCACACAATCTTCGCAAAAGTAGATGGATATGTAAAGTTCTCCTGGACCACTGGCAACAAGAAAGTTGTTGAGATCGTTCCTGCTGAAGTTACTGCATAAGTTTTAGTTTAAAAGATTAGAAGTGGGAAATTTTAAATTTCACACTTCTTTTTTTTTATTAATTTTATCAATATTATTGTATTTTTTTTGCTAAATGTTGTAACGTTTAGTCTGCCGAGCTGTTCGTTAAACCAACAAACTTGTATTTTAAAAGTTATGGCTACGTATGTAAAAGTGAAATTTAAGTTATAGTCATTTTGGTTCGCTTCTCGAAGTTTTCTCCCTCTGCAAATGTGAAAAGTCGTTCTGATCATTCACTAAAATCGTAAAAATTATAATGGACAATTAAGAGAATATCTGCCCAGTCCTTAGCTTTCAATAGTATCCAGAAGGAGAGCAGATTCATCTTTTACCTTTTTTGAAGAAAATTGATTCTTATACAGTGAAGCGTAAATTGTGCGAATACCTAAAATTATTTCAAAAAATAAAATCATGATCCAGGTAGCGATGCTTGCAAAGAGAATTGAAAAAAGGAATAATAATACCTTAAATGGAATGAGGAATGATTTCATTATCGTATTTTGGAAAACCATGTTTACCTCTTGAAAAAACATTCATTTAAAGAGCTCCTGCCCTGTACCTGATTAACAAATCGCCTTCAATTAATTAAATAAAAAAAGGTAATTAGTAAATAATACAATTTAAGAATGTAATTACATTATTACTAACATCATGCCAATCGAAACCACCAGGTAACAGTGGATGACTATCATCGGCCTCATAATCTCATTTCCTTTATCTCAGAACATTCTGAAGGCATCAAGAACTTCTGCTAATGGTATTCGATGAGTAATAGCGTTCAGGAACATCCTTAGGTGAATATCCTGATTGACATACTATCGGATAGCTTTCATAGGAGATCTTCTTTGTTAAGCTCGATAAAATAGTACCATCACCTGCAAATTGAATGCTTTGATTCCTGATGGGCTAAAGAGAACGCATGTCGAGGATTGTAAATTGCTACTAATTCAGTTCGAGACTAAGCGAGAACCATTTACATTTGATTTTCAAAGTTTTCGCAAAAAATAGTAAAATTATAAAGGAGAATTTATGGGAATGAATCCATTTCAGGAAAAAGGTGTTCCTATTGAAAAACAAATTCGTAACTGGTCTACTCTGAATACTAAACCTTATGATCCTTCTACTGTTCATCCCTATACACGTACTCGGGGTATTCTGATGAATGGAATAGAAACTGAAGCCGTTTTGTTTTATCATAACTTTCATCGGCACTGTGAAGATTTCGATTTAAAGCGTCAACTGGCCATGATCAGAAGAGTCGAGCAGCAGGAACAAAAAATGGTAAACTGGACAATACCTGCAGGAGAGACTACGCTTGAAGTTACTATTGGCTATGAACAACTTGCAGTTGATCTGACTGCCTCAATGGCCAAAAATGAACCTGATAAGTATGTTAAAGCGGCATTGGATTTTGCCCTTATCGAAGACTTTGATCACCTTTATCGATATGCCAATCTCATGACTTCTATTGATCCGAAAAAGGTAGATGCAATAGTTAAGGATCTTACCGAAGTCATGCCTGGTCGGCCTACGGCTGTTGAGCATAGGCACCCATTCGATACTATTCGTAAACACTACGATCGCACATCTGCGGATCCGCTGACAAAAATGCATGTTTCTACAATTATTGCCGCAGAACAGCAGACTATGAATTTTTACATGAATGTAGGAAACCGGTTTGAGGATGTAATAGCGCGAGCTCTTTATCAGGAAATTGGCATGATCGAGGAGCAACATGTTACTCATTACGGATCTCTTGAGGACCCGCGGGCTTCCTGGTTTGAAATGGCGGTGCTTCATGAATATAATGAGTGTTATCTCTATTATTCGTGCATGCAATCAGAGCCGGATAATAAAATTAAAAGTGTTTGGGAACAGTTACTTGATAATGAAATAACTCATTTGCAAATGGTCGTAGAAATGATGAAAAAGTACGAAAATAAAGATCCAGTATCATTATACCCTAAAGAGTTTCCTAAACCTCTTATTCTTGAATCGAGTAAAGATTATGTCAGAAGTGTTATTGCAAATCAGATCCATCTGACATCCGATAGAACCGAAATGGTTCCTCTTAAGAATGCTGAAAATAAAGATCGCTTTATCGGTTATCTCAACACGGTAAATGGCGGAGAATACATTCCAACTCAGCAGATAATTGCCGATACAATTTTAAATAATAATTCAGACTATAGGATTGAAACTAACGGCCCACATCCCGTACCGATTCTCAAGGATCGCAGCTCTATTCCATCGCCAAATGAAATAATCGAGTACTCATTATCAAAATAAATCCAGCCTTTATTCACTTATTTTGATAAACCTCCTGGGTTGTACGGACACATTGTATTATGTCTATGCAACCCGTAGAAAAGAAGCTTAGGCCACCGTTTCTGCGTTTTCCAGGTGCGAATATTCCGGGGGTGATAATTGCCGGTACTTATTATGGACCTAAACGTAAAGAATTCTGGGATACCAGATTAAAAGGGAAGGCAATAGAAATAGGTTTAGAAAACGATATTTATACGAAGATTGTAGTAGATGTTTCTGATCCGGAAAAAATAGTAGATAAGTTTGAAAGAGCATAAATTTCAGGATTAACTTACTTTAATAATTGGCCATTGTAAATTCCAGGGTTCCTTGAAACGGTTTGCGGTGGCGATAAATTCTTCAGACTGAAAATGAATTCCCTGTGTTGGAAAATCGGTTATTTCATAAAATGTATTTTTAAAAGTAAAACGAAGCGAAAACGCATGAAGATAGCCACGATCAAAAACAATAGAAGGATATTTTTTGGGGTTATAGTAGTTAGGGTCGCCAAGAATTGGTACGCTTATCGACTTCATCATCACCCGAAGCTGGTGTGTGCGGCCGGTGCGTGGTTTTAATATGTAAAGTCTCAAGCCATTGCCCAGTCCCGCGCTGAAAAATTGAGTTATTGCGGGTTTGTTCATAGTATGAGTGAGAATCCATACCCCGTTTCTCCCCTTAATCATATCTCCCTTGATTGTACCTTGTTTTTTTTTGGGTGTACCTGGAGCGATAGCCAGATAAAATTTATTAATCATACGATTTCTGAATTGTTTGGCGAGTTCCTGAGCTGCAGTTCTGTGTTTTGCAAATAAGATAATTCCCGATGTAATTGTATCAAGTCGGTGTACCGGAAAGAGTTCATTGAGGTTTAGATCACTTCTGATTTTTTCGACGAGGCCAACAGGTTCATTTCCTTTGTGAAAGGGTATGCCGGGGTTTTTACTTATAACTAAAAAATCTTCATTTGATTTTAAAAGCTTATACATTTCAGAACCATATAGCTAAAGAGTTTCCTTAAATTCAATGATAAATATACGTGAAGCATACCTGATGTATTTATAAACAAACACTTGACTGTTATTTTTTAATGATTGAAGTAATTAAGAATGATGGTACGGTTTATTGAAATTTGCTATCACATAATGTACAATAAATAATCAGGAGTATGCTATGCAGATATTCAAGAAATTGTGGTCGTATCTGGTCACCGGATTTTTTGTTTGGTTTCCTATCAGTATCTCAATTTTTATAGTATGGAAACTATTGCAATATATTGTAAGGTCAACTCCATCTTTAAGTGAACAGCTTCCAACATTCTGGATTGGATTGCTTGTTTTAATCTTAGGGATACTGCTAACTGGTATATTGGCGAAGAATTATTTTGGTAAAAAGCTGATTGAATTGACTAATGCGGTAATAGTCAGTATTCCGATTTTAAATAAAATATTTCGCGCGATTCAGCAGACAATGGACATAGTGATGAAACCACCACAGGATTATCTTGGTGAAGTGGTAATAGTTGAATCTGTTAACGAGAATTGCTGGTCACTTGGATTTGTAATGTCGAGAGAAACAAGCGAGATTTCGGAAGCCGCAGGTCAAAAAGTGATCGGTGTTTTCATACCAACCGCTCCAAATCCCACAAAAGGTTCATTAATATACGTACCAGAATCAAAAGTCAAAAAAGTTATTATAAGCACCGAAGTAGCTATGAGGATAATATTATCTTCGGGGCTTGTCAGCAACGCAAAAACTGATCATTTAAATTTGAGAACCCGTTCTTTAGGAGAAGTCTTACGAGGGTGGAGGGCTCACAAAGATATACAAATGTCAGTTGATCCAAGAGATTAGGACTTTTTACAATTATACTTCTATTTTCTTCATTAATGATTTTGTATTAAGTAATACTCTTCATTTATAGTTTATCTGTTATTCCAGTGTATTATTATTTGGTAAATTATATTAAAATATTTTTTTGTTATTTTGAAAAAATAGTTTTCTAATCCAGTCCTTTAATTCTTCATCGTAATAGATAATGGATGAATGCAAGGAGGGAACTATGAATAACCGGGAAATTGCGGATAATCTGAAAGAACTATCAAAATTATATGCTGATAGTGCATGGAATTATGAACGCGCACTCAATTTAATTCAAGATGAGGATCTTCGCCTTGAGCTTACTGAGATGCACGCAGAACATATGGAACAGTTCAATAATTTCAATGATTATGTAAAACAACTGGGTGAAAAGCCAATCAGGTATCATTCCACAGGTGAAATGTCTGAGGAAATAATTGCAATAAAAGACGGAATGTCAGATGAGGAGATCATTAATACTCTCAGGAAGAATGAGCAGGTAATAAGTGATAAGTTGCAGGAGATAGTGGGTGATGTACAGATACCAGAGATTACGCATGATATTGAGGCTGATCTAGATGATGAAGAGGATTATATACATACACTTAAAGATTATATAGAATAGAAATATTAACCAAAAAGAAACAATTCCGGATCTGCTTAACAATTAAGCAGCAGCCGGATTGTTTATTATTTGAAAAAAAAGAAATAAGTGCTGCTGAGCAATAGTGTTCCTAAAAAATAAAACAGAGCAGGTCCCCAGATGTATTCATAACTTTTTACCTGTTTTGATTTATAATAGTTGCTTGAGACGACAAAACAGATATGCAGTGGAGAGGGTATTATCCTAAGATATCCTGATGCGTAAGGGAGTGTAATAGTAAATACAGCGTCGATAACGGCTATAAAGATGATGCTGAACTGATAGGGAGCAGTGTGGAGATTTACGTGAAAAGAAGTATTAGTGAAGTAACAGCAGTATTATCAATGAATTACTCAATGGTACGGCTATTGCAGTAATGATTAGTGAGCGCGACAAGAGTATAAAAAGGCGCTTGTAAAAATTTATCATAGCAACGGAGGATACAGAATATGAAACTGCGACATGTTTTGTTAGCAGCACTTTCATGTATAGTTTTGGTTGGAGCACAAGAAAATGGTGGCGGAATGGACGGTGGTGGTACCGATACGGGCATGAATGGCGGAACGGATAGTATGATGATCATGGGAACTATTGAATCCTTCGATTCAACAGATAGCATGATTGTCGTACGTTCCGATACTACGACCGATACCGTTTATATCAATGATCAGACAAAAATGTCCGGAAAGAAAGTAAAACTTACTCAGGGAGTAAAAGTTATAGTAAAATATCAAATGCAGGATAATAGAAAAGTTGCTACTCATATCATGGTTGGAAAAAAACCAAAAAAGGAAAAAGCTCCTAAAAAAGAAGATACTACTACGTCCCCAGGAACTCCAGGGGAATCTTAATTCCATCAGATAAATTACTAATTCGAAATTGGCCCATTCTTTGTTGAATGGGTCTTTTTTTTATCTTATCAATGATATGAACCGGCTTTTTTAAATTATTATTCCCAAAAGTAGTTTAAATTATTAAAAAAGTCCCAAAAAGATTCACTTACCTGATCTTTCCTTGAAAGAAAGTATTCTGAAAATATTAATACTAATGAAATTGTACTGATGCTTTACACGGTTAAACTAATCGAACATTCCGATTCATAAACCGTTCTTTTTACAAAGCAAAACTAACCCCGGAGAGTTTACCTTAAGTATTCGAAAAAAGTAGATCTTATCTGTTCAAGATATTTATCTTGATCACTTGTGGTTGAAATATTACAATTAGAGATGCAAAAATGGATGGGCACATGCAAAACGAAAACAAAGATGAAGTCATTAACATGAGCAATAAGAAAATAACTCACTTGCACAAATTGCACGTCTCCAGGGGTTTGTTTCAGAAACTCAGATTGAAGAAACCGCAAGTGATGAAAATGAATCAGCTCAATTGAAACGGATACTTAAAGAAGAAAAAATACCAATTTGCAATTTAAAGAAGACGGGTTATAAAAGCCGAGCGCAGAAAAGTGTTCATGAAGAAAAGAAAGGCAACTTTTCTGATCCAACCTGGATTTACATGAACAGCCTTGGAAGGGTGCCATTGATGTCAAGAGGTCAGGAAGTTCAGCATGCAATTCTTATGCGTTTTGCCCAATATAAACTTCTTGACATGGCGTATCGATTGCCGGAAATAATCACTATGTTGTATGTTTTTGCAGATGAACTGGCTGGTAACAAAATCGAATGCGTTGATATTTTGCGTATAGAGGAAGAAAGAGTTGCCGATAAATCGGAAATAGAAGAACAAAAGCAACTCTTCCTTTCTGCAGTTGAAAAGATAAAGGTTGAATATGAAAATTTCGGACAGTTAACGAAATCGTCTGTTTCTGAAGAGCAAATAGCGGAATGTCAAGATCACATTGTTGAATATTGTCAACAACTCAGATTAAATTCCAGAAGAATAAAAGATTTACTGGAAAAATACAAGCGAATCATTACTGCCAATTCAATGAGTCTTGAACATTCAGAATTTACTAATTGGGAGGAAATGCGAAATCAGGCCAAATGTGCTATAATCGAAGCAAATGTCAGGTTAGTGGTAAGTATCGCCAAACGGTATATACATCGGGGTCTTGAGATTGGCGATCTGATTCAGGAGGGTAACAAAGGGTTGATTACCGCAGTTGAGAATTTTGATTATCGGAAAGGGTACAAATTCAGTACTTATGCAATCTGGTGGGTAAGGCAGGCTATTACCCGGGCGATACATGAGAAATCAAAAACGATTCATCTGCCGGCGACAACATTCGATCTGGTAACTAAAATCGATAGGTTTACAAGAGAGTGGAGTTTGAAAAACGGTTTTCAACCATCGGTAGAACAAATCGCGGAAGGTTTGAAAGTACCTCTTGAGAAAATAGAAACTGCAATGGAATGCGCATCAAATCCGATTTCTCTTGATATGGAAGTAAATAGCGAAGACGGGACAACCATTGGTGAATATATAGAAGATACTCGTTCTGAGGATCCATTTCAGAAATTATCATTGAACTCTCTGCGTGAACATATCAGTCAAGTTCTTGAATCTCTTGATGTGAAAGAAAAGCAGACAGTCATTATGCGTTTTGGTCTCGATGATGGGAGGATAAAAACTCTGGGGGAAATTGGGCAAGTACTAAGTTTAACCAATGAAAGGGTTCGCCAGATCGAAATCAAAGCTCTCCGAAAACTAAAACAGGCAAGCCGATCACAATTTCTGCTCCCCTGGAAAGGTGATTCCGAATTTTTGGAAGATGAACAGATAAACTAATATTTCCTGCCCTCTATCAATTATTCCTATTGCAAACTTGTTGAAAAGCGCCGTTAAGGAAGTCAATAGATGAAATGACCTGGTCTGGTTTCCAGGGAGATTTTTTAATATCATCTATGGTTGATTCTCCAGAAAGAACACAGAAAGTAAAGATAGCGTTATTGCGGCCAAGCGCGATATCGGTGTAAAGCCGATCTCCAATCACGGAAATTTTATCAACAGACAAGTCGTAACGTTCTTTCACTATGTCAATAATTGTTGAGTTGGGTTTGCCGATAATTACCGCTCTTTTCCCGGTAGCATTTTCAATCATTGTATAAATCGATCCACAATCAGGAATATATCTTTTACCTTTAATTGGGCAGACGAGATCTGGGTTGGTCGCAATAAAGCCAGCACCTTTATCAATCAGAGTACAAGCTGCTTTTATTTTAGCGTAAGTTAATTCAGTGTCAAATCCGACGACAATATAATCAACAGGTTCCTCGCTATTTTCACAAATCTGATGTCCAAGTCCAGAGAGCTCATCTTTGAGTGCCTGAGTTCCAACAACGAATATTCTCGCACAATGACATATCTTTGATAAATACAAACCGCTGGCCTGGCCAGATGTGAGAATATTATCAATTGTAACCTTAATACCAAGCCTTGTGATTTTAGTTAGATACTCTTTAGCACTGTGAGAAGAATTATTTGTAATGAAGACATAGGGTATATGGAATCTGTTCAAATACTGTGTAAAATTTTTCACTCCAGGAATCAGTTCATTTTCAAGATATACCGTTCCATCCAGATCTAAAAGGAACAATTGAGTTTCAAGTATCCGTTTCCAGCAGTTTTTATTATCAATAATCATTAAAAAGCAACTTCTCCACTAATTAACAAAGACACCTGCTACTGTGTAGCAAAATAGTTTTTATGAAGAGCATTGTGAGATATTATTATTTAAAGTATATCTTAGCCACCATTCATTACAGAAGATAGAAGAAAGGTAATGCGCTCTAATTGCTGTAATTAGTTGTAAAATAGCCCATCTTGAGCTTTTAGCTCTTTATACCGTTTTTAATAGTAAAATTTTGAATTCTTATTCAATAGTTTATTGCTAAAGAAGCTGTGAATTGAGTAAAAGTGAATGCGTTTACAATATAACCTGTTTCCCTTCAAGATAGTTGAAAGCTGCTTCAATCTGTGCATGGCTTCCAACCATAACCAGAGCGTCTCCCTGTTGTAAAATGTAGTTTGCAGGAGGATTAGTAGTTGATTTTTCATCATGGACTATCGCAATAACATTGACACCGGTAGTAGTTCTCAGAGCGAGTTCCTGAAGAGTTTTGCCTATTGCATACTGTCCGTTCATGACCTGGAAAACATCAGTTGTACCTGCAGCCAGGACAGATGCAAGTTTTTCTGAGATTCCGTGGACCGGCGCGGGGACCCTAAACATTTCATAACCACCCTTACGCAGAATTTTTGTTTGCGCCCGGATAATATTTCTGGGGATATGCATTCTTGTAAGTACTATTGTAAAGAGTTCTATTGATGTCTCAAACTCTTCAGAAACCACTTCATCCGCACCTGCTTTCATCAGAGGCTCAATATCAACCATTCGGTGGGTTCTGCACATAATGAGAATATCCGGATTAATCTGCCTTATCAATCTGATGCTGGCTGTAAGGGATCGGGGATCGGACATCAGAAGTACAATTATCTGCGCAGATTTCACTCCGCAATGCTCAAGAATGTCATGCTGAGTTGCATCTCCAAATAAAATCGGCTCTCCTTTAAGCCGTGCTTTTCTGGCAATCTGGCCATCAATCTCGACTACATTGTATGGTATTGAGGATGATTTCAATACCTGAGAAAGATGCTTGCCAGCTAATCCATATCCGACTACAATTACTTTAGGAATGATTTCGGCTGGAGCTGGTGTTTTCTTTTCGGCAATTCTCATTCCTTTATTGATCCGTAAACTGAGTTTCGACACAAAACTGATCACAAAAGGAGTAAGCAGCATCGAATATATTGCCGCGCTTCCAAGTGTCTGAAACTCTTCTCTTGAAAGCAGTCCATTCGAGAGGCTTACAAACATTATTATAAATCCAAATTCGCCGACATTTGATAACCCCGCAGCAGTGATAAGCGAAGTTCTGAAAGGAAAACGTAATGCTTTTGATGACAAATACAAAATCAAAGTCTTTGTTGCCATTATACCGATTGTTAAAGCTATGATCGGGCCGGTATGATGAATAGTAAAATTCCAGTTGTGCTCAAGACCTATGGAAATAAAGAACAAACTCAAAAACACATCTTTAAATGGGGCTATGTCTGTAGTAATCTGAGTGTGAAATTCACTTTTACTAAGTAATAATCCGCAAATAAATGATCCTAAAGCGAGGGAAAACCCCAAACTTTGCGAAACTCCAGCAAAACCAAAACAGAGCACGAGTCCTAAAAGGATCACCAGTTCCCTTATCCCGGTACCAAGGACAAATTTCAATAGATAGGGAATTAGAAAATAAGCGACAGTTGTGAAGGAACCAAAGATCAGAAAATCGCGACCTGTTTCGAGTAATGTTGCTGTCCCTTTTCCGCCGGTGTGCACGCCCAGAAGAGGAATTATTATAAGTAGAAACACTGTGGCGATATCCTGGAAAAGACAAATACCTATTGATAGTTCTGCATGAGGTGCTCTAATCTCGCCGCGTTCCTGATACACTTTAAGAGCAATTGCGGTACTGCTTTGAATAACAATAAACGCAATTAGGATCGCTTTGGTAGGTGTAATGATTCCGGAAAATGACACTAATAAAGCGAGTATTATAGTAAGTCCGGTTTGCATCGAACCGCCAACAATCAAAGTGTGCCCCAATCGTTTAAGGCGCTCAGGGGTGAAATCTAACCCGACCACAAAGAGAAGAAAAACTACACCCAGCTCACCAATAGCGTTAAGTTCCTCATACACTCCAAGTCCGGAAAGATAAGGACCAATTGTCAAGCCGGTTACGATAAATCCGATAACTGGTGGAATACCGAGTCGTTTGGATATTGCTATAACAATAATAGCTGATCCAAAAATGGCGGTGACCAACACAATCAAATGCTGCTGCATTAACGTTTTCCCATTCTGCACTAAAAAAATTTAATCTGCTTTTATAGTGTGGATTTCAGTTTCTGAAATAGAATAAATCTAATTATGTGCCTTAAAATAATTTTTTTATACAGCTTACAAATTGTTTTCGGGAGATTATTTCCACATATATAAGTGTATCATTTTAAAGCATTTCATGGTAGATATTACTCTTCAGTGAGAGATGTACTTATTCATTAGTACTTAAGTTAAGCAGGCTTTATTTTGATAGCAGATTTGGACGCAAGACGCTTTTGGAAAAGATCAATCAGAAAGGCTTATTATGCTCAAGACAGTTATCGCCAGACAGTTCAGAAAACCAGCAGGCGTTTTAGGATTTCTGGCTTCAAAAATTATGGATAAGGGAAACTTAAAAACGATTGAATGGGTTTTTTCACTGCTCAATATTGGAGATAATGAGAAGGTCCTGGAAATCGGTTATGGATCAGGAATTCTTATAGATAAACTTGCCATGCATAATGATACTGTAAGAATTTTTGGCGTTGATTTTTCGAAAGTAATGTTCGATCGGGCGCAAAAGAGGAATCGTACATTCATAAAAAAAGGGAATGTTACGCTGTCATGCGGAAGTGTTCTGGATTACCAGCCGCAGGTGTCTTTCGATAAAATTATCGCGATAAATGTAATTTACTTCTGGGATGATCTGATTAAGTATTCGAATAAGCTATATCAGATGCTCAATGATAATGGCAAAATATATCTGTACCTAACTGATCCGGAAACTCTTGCTAAGGTAAAATTTACGACAACTAACATATTCAACAAATACACTCCCGAAACAGTGATTGAGAAAATGAAATCAATTCCATTTAAAAGTGTAAAGTGCGAAAAACGTACTGCTAATGAATTTAAGGCTTATTGCATTATCGCAGAGAAATGAAAGCGGATTCTTTTAGATAATTAATTCTTTCTGATATGAAAAATTATTTCTAAAGCAAATAGTAATAATGATCTCAGAAATCAGTATGTTTTTGTGAATCAAAGAAATCGACAGCTCTTTTTCTGAGTATATCAAGATCCGGAGATGGCTGCACCGCTCTGAAGAGTTCATGACCGAAAAAGAAATTTTTAGAATAATAGATGGTGAATTCCTTAATTCTTCCGATAGCTTTTTCGGGTGGGAAGTCTTCGCAGGTATAATTGTAAAAGCGCATCCAGACTTCTTTAAGGTCAATGTTTGGCGTTTGGCCGCTTATAGACTGGAAAATCCAGGGCTTTGTAACAGAAGCCCGTCCGATCATGAGCGCATCGCAGTCATCAATAAGCGTAAGAGCAGTTTTTTCAGTGATGTCGCCATTACCAATGAGAGGGATTTTTGTTTGTGAACGGATCCATTTGAAGAGATTCCATCGGGCAAACCTTTTAAGCTTTTCGTCAGAAAATCTGGGGTGGACACAGATCATGTCAATATCGCAATCCTCAAAAAGTCGTAATCTCTGAAGAAATTTTTCTTCCCATCCGGAGCAATTATCTCCTAAGCGGCATTTAACGCTTAACAGCCCATCCCAGTATTTACGAATGAATCTTAGTGTATTTTCAACTTTCTCAAAATTATCGAATAGCGCTTTCCCAGCACCGTTCTTTCGTATAGCTGGAGCGGGACAGCCAAGATTGATATCGATTCCGGCAGGTTCGAGCGAACGCAGGCGATCGATAATCAGGCCCAGTGGTTCATCACCGCATAGTTGCATTTGGTAAATCACCAGACCTTCCTGCGTTCTCCTTTTTGTGTATGGCGACTCAGTGAGATTTTCTTTAAGCAGAGCTCCGGGACTGAGCATCTCTGTATACAGCGCACCGTATCCGCCAAAATCAGAAATTAAGCGTCTGAAAGCACTATGAGTGATTCCTGCCATAGGCGCAAGGAGCAGACGTGATGAAAAGGATACGTTTTTTATGGATAATGGAGAAAATAAAGTTTGCATATCAGAAAGTAAATTTGATGAGAATACCAAGAGAAAAGTAGATCATGAGAAACAAAAGAATTGAAAGTAAATAGTAAGATCCTTCAGGATTACTTTGACAAATACCTTTGTTATCAGGTGATTCAGTTTTTTTAACCAGCTGATTAATAAGAAATTCAGCGAATGCAAAGACATTGAGGGGAATCAGGAAACCAATAATTGCCCAGATAAGAATAGCAATCAGGTCAAGTTCCCAGAATTTATAGGCCATAAGTAAATCGAAGAACGTTAAAAAAAGTGTAGAAACTATAAGAGGAAAGAAAGCTGTTTTTTCGCGAAGATAAGCTTTTTTATGAACTAAAGCTTCAGAGATCATCGATCCTGGCGATGATTCGTCAAGAACAGTTGTCTTTCCATTCGCGATAAGCCTTTCATGCAGATGAAGTATAAGGTCATGAATGCCATTGATAGAAAAGGGAAGTAAAATGTTTCTTTGAGCAGAGGTGATCTGAATGAAATTTCTAAACGGTGTCTGAGTATGTTTGCATAAAGTAATATCAGAAAAATTTATTGTACGTAGTTTCCCAGGGGCTTTGAAAATTATGGCATCATCAGTTATTGCGAACATAGTTTTTTTAAAATCGCTTTTAATTAAAGCAATAACAAAGATACTGATAGTCGAAGAAATATTGAGGAATAATCCGAAACGAATGGTCGAGGGATATATTACTCCATAAACATAGTATGCAATAACCGCAGGAAACCAGGAAAGAATGAAAAGCGAGATGATGAAAGAGTAAAGAGGTGCCTCGATGTAGGTAAAGCGCTTTTGATACGAATAGACTTTTTTAAGTATGTTTTCCATTAATTAAAATTAATATTCAGCAGAGGGGGATTTAGAAAAAAAGGTGAATTATCTGGTAGCTCTTGTTTCATGGTTCTGAACAAATCAGTTCTCCTTTGCAGGTAAGGTAAAATAAAATACACTTCCTTTTCCCTCTTCGCTTTCTACACCAACTTCACCTTTGGATTTTTCTACGATTGTTTTCACAATAGATAATCCAAGACCATAACCTTCATATTCTGTTGAGTGCAAACGAGTAAATTCTTTGAATAAAGTGGCAGCTTTTTCTCTTGATATCCCCTCACCATTATCTTTAACCCAAAATCGTACATAATCTGAATTGTGTTTACCATTTTTTTGGATGATGTTATACCCTAATTCCAGAGCAGGTTTTCTATTCGTTGATGGATTCCCGCCGTATTTGATACCATTAGTTAAATAATTTACCCATACTTCGGTGATCCAGGGGCTGTATCCTGCAACGGATGGCCAATCAAGGGGTTTTTGGATTTGTATTCCGTTCTCTTCTATATTGTAAGCTATTCTTCTCAGCGCTTCGTCGACACATTCAGACATAGGAAAAGCACCAATTTCTGATTGATCTATCTTTTTGATTCCAGCAAGAACCAGAATGGATTCAATAATATTAATCATATGCTTGGTACCATCATTGATGAAATTGAGTTTTTGTTTTGCCTTTGTATTCTCAATAGAGGCAAATTCTTTAACAAGTGAAGCAATAGAGAGGTTGATTACCATCAGAGGATTCTTAAGGTCATGGGCAATTGTTCGACCAAATGCATCCAGCTCCGCGATTTTTTGTTCAAGATCAACCTGGATTTTCTTTCGAAGGCCTACTTCTTCCTGAAGCTTGTGAACAAGAGTTGAAATATATCCTACAACTGATCCACATATCAGGCACTGCATAAGTCCAATTAAAAAACCAGGTATTCTATTATCGATATAGTATTGGATAGGAAGCAAATTGTGAGGTGGAGAATTAACCGCGATGAAATTAGAAAAGTAAATGACAAAACATGATATTAATCCTGCCAGTATTCCTCCTCGCCAGGCAATTATACCAACCCAGATAACACCTAACATGGCAATTGAAGTATCAGAAATAAAAAAGAGAACGCAATAAATCACAATAGTGTTGATAATAAAAAATACCAGCAGATCTAAGGCAACTTTTTTAAATGGCATCAACAGGAGTGAATCAATGATTCCGGCATTTTGCACTGTTGCCAATTTTTCTGGGCTTTTAGCAGTGTTTTCTTTTGTGTTGTTCATATAATCCCTATTGAGCAGTAAAGTAATATTGTACGATTTCATTTAACAGAGGTCAAGAAAGATTGTCAGATTATAGTAAATAGAAGGTCTATATGTAAAGATTATTTCGGGAATTTTAAAAAGCAGTATAGTATCTTGAAAGTTACTCAGCCATTCATTATATTTGATAGTTTCCCCTATGAATGTTTTTCCTTGCAAGGAATTGAAACTATGCCTATTCGTAGCATGACTGGCTTTGGACTCGCGAAGGTGATAGCTCCATCCGGGACATATAGTGTAGAGATTCGGGGTGTAAATAACCGGTTTCTAGAAATTCAGATAAGATTACCAAAGTTCGCGGCTAATCTTGAAGCAAGAATTAAAAAAGAGATCTACATCTGTTATCTCTCGGGGCTCTGTAATCGTACTTATAAGTTGTGACCGAGAAGAAGGAGAATCAAAGCTTTCATGGGACAAAAAGTCTGTCGATAGCTATATGAAATTTTCAAAGAGATCAATTCAAGCTATAAACTTGATAGTAAAGTAACCCTTTCTGACCTGTTACATTTTAGTGATTTTATAAAATCAGAAAGTGGCGCTTTATGATGAAGAGGTTCTTGTGGAAACATTTAAAACCTAGTGTTGACTGATTCTATCGCTGCTTTTCAGAAAGCACGAGAAACAGAAGGCGCATTTCATTGTTAAGGATCTTAAAAAGATACTTAAGGATATTACTAAATCTTTACTGCAAATAGAGAAACGGGCACCTGCTACGTATAGTAGGAATATGCAAAAAATCTCAGTGAACGGATTCAAAAACTAATCGAAAATCCACCTGATCCGCAACGGTTGCAAACAGAAATAGCGATTTTTGCAGATCGTCTTGACATTTCTGAAGAGTGCACTCGTTTACGTGCGCATTTAGCAAAATTCAGTGAGGATTTTGAACTTGATGAGCCTGTCGGGAAACGTATGGGATTTCTTTTACAGGAAATGAATCGTGAAGCTAATACTATCGGATCAAAAGCAAATGATACCGAAATTTCTCATCAGTCGGTCAAACTTAAAGGAAAATATCGAAAAAATCAGAGAACAGATACAGAACATAGAATAGCAGCAGCACTGTAAATCGTGCGGTTGTACATTTAGTCTCAGGAGGCTTTACATGGCGCAGAATTACTGGAACTGGATTTGGAACAGCTCGAAAAACGTGGTATCAACCGGTACAAAGCTGTACTTATGGCATCACAGGAAGCTCGATTTATCAACGATCAGATCCGTCTTGACATTATTAATTCCACTGAAAAACCAACTACAATCGCTCTCCAGCGGCTTTTTGAAGGCCGAGTTATTGAAAATGAAGAGGGCGAGATACTTCACTGATTATGAGTGACATAAACCGTATTGTCATTGGTATTACTGGTGGTATTGCTGCCTATAAAATACCTCAGCTGATCCGGTTATTAAAAGCAAAGGGCGTTGAAACCAAAGTGGTTTTAACGCCCAATTCATCATAATCTTGTCGGCGAAGAAGCTCTTAGAACCTATCCGGGTATCCAGTTTATCAGGGACAATGTTATTAATTACGATATGGATCATATCCGGTTAGCTGACTGGGCTGATAAACTTCTGATTTGTCCTGCCACTGCAAACTACAATTGCAAAAATTGCTCACGGAATCGGTGACAATTTACTTACCACTCTTGCACTTTCTTTAAATGAATCTCAGATAATAATTGCTCCTGCAATGAACACCGTCATGTGGGAGAATAAAGCAACTCAGGCAAATATCGAAACTATCAGGAATCGGGGTATAACTGTGCTTGCCGGTTGGTTATGGCAAATTGCTTGTGATGTAACCGGGGCAGGAAGAATGCTTGAGCCTGAAGAGATCGTTTCTTATACGTGATATCGTCAAGCAAATCTAACGGACCTTTTTAAAGGGAAAAAGAGTTCTGATCTCTTCTGGACCAACAGAAGAGCCGATTGATCCTGTACGGGTTATTACAAATCGATCTTCCGGAAAAATGGGTGTTGCACTTGCCCGTGAAGCTCTTATTATGGGTGCTGATGTTACGGTTGTCAGCGGACCATCAAATGAGAACATTTCCGTCATCAGTTCATGTAAAAAATGTTACGACTGCGCAGTGAAATGCACGATCGCAATGCAGGAAACATTTTACAGATACCGATATCTGTATTATGGCTGCCGCGGTCAGTGATTATCGGGTTGCACATTACAGCGAGATCAAAAATCCAACGCAATGAATTGGGTACTCTTGACTATTGAACTTGTCCCTAATCCGGATATTTTAGCGAGTCTTGGGAAAAGTAAAGGACCAGCGTATTCGTTGTCGGATTTGCACTTGAGAGTGGTGATGATGAATCACGGGCTGTTGAAAAAATGGAAAAAAAAGGTTGTGATTTGATTGTTTTAATCGCGCGGACAAGTCTCTTGGACTTGATTCCACCAAGATTACGATTCTTGGAAAGCATGGGATTTCGCAAATCGTTCGAAACATCAGATAAATCGCATGCTGCTCAATGTATACTTGAGTGTGTAGCTGTCTCAGATCGGTAGGTAGTAATGCTTGATAAAGACGTTCTTATTCGCATATTTTCGCCAGCAAAAGCAGCTCTCATGCGCCGGATTTGTTTTCAGACAACCATCTGGATATGGAATTTCTGCTTGGAGAATTCTCCTAAAATAAAATTAAAGAAACCGGGCAAAAGGTTAACTGATTCCCGTTTGGAAATAGAATGCAAACCGTTAAGATATCAAGTCTCAATCTGCAACTCTGATAAAGGATCATGTCCCGACTTCCAACAGATAAACCATCAATTGCATCACGTCTATCATCACTTAAAACAGTTGATCAGCTGTCGATCATCAATTAAACTGCGTCCTCGTAAGAACCGAATTCTGTTGGACGTCTGCAGGTAGACAGCAATGCAAATGAAAATGAGCATTTACGAGACTTATGATCAGAAGACGAGCTGCTCTACGAGTTCTCTATTATGCAGGATTGCACAAATTGTCCTCTATCGCAAACACGAAAAACGTATGTGTTCGGTGCTGGTGCTGCAAATGCACCAGTAATGGTGATCGGTGAAGCTCCCGGACAAGATGAAGATGAGCAGGGATTACCATTTGTTGGTGCTGCCGGGCAGCTGCTTACAAGTATGCTTTCATGCAATTAATCTTGATAGAAATAAAAATGTTTTTATTACCAATGTTCTCAAATGCAGACCTCCGGAAAACAGAAATCCTCAGACAGTGCTGAAATTATCTCCTGTTTGCCGATTCTTCACAAGCAGATATCGATCATTCAGCCCAAAGGCTCTGCTTACTTCTTGGCCGTATTGCAGCACATTCTGTGCTTGGCTTAACGGACACCATTGCAGAACTCCGATCAAAACTCATCATTATAAAGTCAATTCCTTCTATGGTGATTTATCATCCTGCTGCGCTGCTAAGAAATCCGGAATATAAACGGCCGGCCTGGGAAGATTTACAAAAATTTCAGCTTTTATTGACAGATCTTGGTGTTTATGAATTATCAAAATAATGAAAAAAAACCATGGGTGGAAAAAAGACCCACCGATTCTCCTTACTGATCGTTTACCTCCTCAAGCACTTGATATCGAAAAAACAGTGCTTGGCTCTATGCTTATTGATAGTCACGCAGCGGTTGCTGCTATGGAATTGCTTGATGAGAATTGTTTTTATTCAACTGCAAATCAGCGGATTTTTCTTTGTATGAAGGAGATGTTCGAAAAAAGCATCCCTATCGATGTGATTACTGTTGCTGATATTCTTCGTAAAAAAGAGTGGCTTGAATCGGTCGGTGAAGAAACCTATCTTGGGTGAACTTGCAGAGAGTATTGCGACATCAGGTAATATTGAATATTATTCCGGAATTCTTATTGAGAAAGCAACATTGCGTCAGATGATCTCTGTTGCTGCTGATATCACGACGGATTGTTTTGATCCTGAAAAAGATCCGCAGGGTGTTTTAGACGGGGCTGAAGCAAAAATATTTGGCATTTCTGAAGTCGCGGATTAAAAATAAATTTGAATCGGTCAGGGAACTACTTCCACATACCTTTGAAGAAATTGAAGGATATTCAAAGGGCAGTTTCAAAGGAATTATGACTGGTTTTAAAGAACTTGATGATATGACAACAGGTCTTGGTCGTGGAGATCTGGTTATTGTTGCAGGACGCCCATCAATGGGAAAAACTGCATTGTGTTTGTCCCTGGCACAGAATACTGCGGTGAGGTTTAAGAATGCAACCGCTATTTTCTCACTTGAAATGTCAAAAGCACAGCTTGTTCAGCGTATGCTGTGTTCTGAAGCACGTGTCAATATGCATCAGCTTGCGAAGCGGTACACTTCCAAAGCGAGATCTTCCAAAACTCAGTTTTGCAGCCGGTCCACTTTCTGAAGCGCCAATTTATATCGATGATACACCTGGCAATTTCAGTGCTTGGAACTTCGTGCAAAAGCTCGTCGTCTCAAAGCTCAACATGGGCTTGATCTGATTATTATTGATTATCTTGCAGCTTATGGGTTCTATCGGTAATAGTCGAGAGCCGGCAGCAGGAAATTTCTCAGATTTCCCGTTCTCTTAAAGGTGTTGCAAAAGAACTGGATATTCCGATTATTGCACTTTCGCAGCTTTCCCGTGCTGTGGAAACACGTACTGACCATCGTCCTCAGCTTAGTGATCTTCGTGAATCTGGTGCTATTGAACAGGATGCTGATATTGTATTGTTTGTTTATCGTGATGAAGTGTATAATAAAGATGATGAAAATGTGAAAGGGCGTGCTGAGATTATTATCGGAAAACAGCGTAATGGTCCTATCGGTACTGCACATGTTGCGTTTGTAAAAGATTTCGCGAAATTCGAGAATCTTATCTGAACGTGTGGAGGAGAGTTGCGGTTTTTGAATTTTATCATTCGGGGAATTTGCATTCGTTGGCGAGCTTGGCGTATTAGTGGACGATCTTTCCTTGGATTTCTCCGGAGTGTGTATCGGTACTACTTTTCTTGCTTATCAGACTGCCATCCGTATGCCTCTACTTTTAAAAAATCCTGATCTTACCATTAATCACATGTATACCACTTGGCATTGAATCATTACCACTTGTGACAGTAATCGGTCTTTTTCTTAGGCTCCGAGATTGTCATTCAGGGGATGTATCAGATGGCTGGAATTATTCCGCATGCGATATCTCGGTGTTATTGTTTGTAAAGGTATTACAATCGAACTCGGACCTGTGATAACGAGTATGGTAGTTGCAGGACGAGTTGCGACTGGAATTGCAGCTGAAATTGGTTCGATGAAAACATCAGAGCAGCTTGATGCAATGCAGGTGTTAAGTCTTGATTCAATACGTTATCTTATTGTGCCCAAAACAGCGGCGTGCATTATGATGCTTCCGGTACTTGACAATCTGGGGTGAATTGATGGCATTTACGGGATCAATTGTAAATGCCTATTTTACCGTTGATATCACCATGCAATACGTTTCTCAGTGGTTTGCAACTCTTTTTCAAGGCGAATGATCTTATTATCGGGGTTTTGAAAACATCTGTATTTGGAATTATTATTGCGATTACCGGTGCTCATTTTGGATTTGAAGCCAAGAAGCGGAGCTGAGGGTGTTGGTGAGGCAACGACAAAGCTGTTGTTATTTCGGCGTACTGATACTGATATTTGACTTTGTTATCGCTGTTCTGGTATTGTAAATTTTGAATGGTATTTTTAATGCAGCAGTAATTCTAGTAATTACATTTGATTCTTAATTATAAGCTGGTGTACATAAACTAATATGCTGAAAATTGAACATCTTAAAAAACACTTCGGTTCATCAGACTGTTCTTGATGATATCAATCTTGAAATTAACAAAGGACAGATTACCTGTATTATCGGTCAATCAGGAAGCGGAAAAACTGTTCTTTTCAGGCATATTATTGGTTTGATTTTTCCTGATGGCGGGCGAATTCTGCTTGATAATGACGTAATTTCCTCTCCAAATACTACTCCATCTGAGTTCAACAAAACACGAAAACGATTTGGGATTCTCTTTCAGGGTGCCGCTCTTTTTGATTCAATGAATGTTGGAGAAAATCTGGCATTTCCTTTACGTGAACATACATCAATGACTGAAGCGGAAATTCATAAAACTCATTGGTGAATCACTTGAAATGGTTGGTTTGAAGGAAGAGTTTAAAACAAAAATGCCCTCTGAGTTATCTGGAGGTATGCGAAGCAGGGTGGGATTAGCACGTGCTCTTGTCATGAAACCGGAAATTATGCTCTATGATGAACCGACATCGGCACTTGATCCAATCATGACAGATAAGATTAATGATCTGATTCTGAGTCTTCGCGAGAAACTTGGTATGACCTCTATTGTGGTGACTCATGATATTGGAAGTGCTTATAAAATCGCCGACAAAATCGCGATGATTCATGAGGGAAAGATCATTTTCGATGGTACACCTGGAGAGATTCGTAAAATCACATAATCCATATATTCAGCAGTTTATACGTGGCCAGACGGAAGATGCACTATGCGGTTGAGGAAGAGAATACTTATGCAGCACCTGTTGATGTCAATCGATCTAAAAAATAAAGTTACTGATCGCAAATTCAGAATGCCTCCCAAAATGAATGATGAATTTAGTAGTGATAAGACAAATGAAAACTATTCAGGTGAATAAGTTCTATTATTCAAATTAAATCAGACTGGTCTTTTTGATTCTGTTTTGTGAATCAGTTGATGGGTAAATGATGAATAAAAAAATAAAAACCGCATATGTCTGCAATAATTGCGGCCAGGATTATTCGAAATGGCATGGGAAATGTGATAATTGTGGAACGTGGGATGCTATTACTGAGATTAAGGTTTCTGCATCAAATAAATCATGGACTGGACAAAATCAGGCAGGAGTTACTTCGCCGGTACTTTTATCGGATTGCTCACGAAAAGAAACTCTTCGTGTTACAAGTTCTTTTAACGAAATTGACCGGGTGCTTGGCGGGGGGCTTGTAAGAGGAGCGTTTATTCTTTTGGGAGGTGATCCGGGGATTGGAAAATCGACATTACTTTTGCAACTTAGCAGCCAGGGTTGCTGACAATGAGATAAAGGTGCTGTATATCACCGGTGAAGAATCAGCTGAGCAGGTATCGATGCGGGCGGAAAGATTGTCCGTTGCTAACTCAGAGGTCAAAATACTTACAGAGACATCAGTTGAACAGATAATAAATGTATTAACAAATGAAAAACCTGCAGTAGTAATAGTTGATTCAATTCAGACTGTTTTTACAGAGGAGATAGAAAGCGCGCCCGGAAGCGTTTCCCAGATACGGGAAAGCTGTGCAGCACTTCTTCGGTTTGGCAAATCTAATGGTACTGTTTTTTTTCTCATCGGACATGTTACCAAAGATGGAGGTATCGCTGGTCCGCGGGTTCTGGAGCATATGGTGGACACCGTGCTCTATTTTGAAGGGGATTCAAGCAATCAATATCGGATTTTACGTACAGTAAAGAACCGGTTTGGACCATCAGGAGAAATAGCTTTGCTGTCGATGGCGGATGTTGGCTTATGTGAAGTGACAAATGCATCAGAATTTTTTCTCATGAATCGTCATCAACCTCAGATCGGTACGGCAACTGCTCCTGTCATGGAAGGAAGCCGGATTTTAGTTGTTGAACTGCAATCGCTTGTAAACAAATCGCATTTCGGACTGCCTCAACGTGTTGCATCTGGTGTCAATCCAAAAAAGTTGGCTTTGTTACTTGCAGTACTTGAGCGCCACGGGGGGATACTTCTTGGAGATCATGATGTATTCTTTAATATTGCCGGTGGTTTGACAGTATCTGAGCCATCAATCGATCTGGGTATTGCTATCAGCAGTGATATCATCTTTTAGAAATAAACCACTTAGAAGAGATCTCGCTTGTATTGGTGAACTTGGATTGGGAGGTGAAATACGCCCGGTGGTAAATATGACAAGTCGCTTAAAGGAACTTAATCATCTTGGATTTAAAGAGTGTATTGTTCCTGAGCCGATAAAAAAAACTGATTGGTTTTCAACTGATTTTGGTATAACCTTGATTCCGTGCAAAAGAATAGCAGATATACAAAGGGTGCTTTTCAGTTAAGTAAGCATGATTTTTGATCAAAAGAAATAAAAAATTAACTTCTAAAAGCACCGAATGGTTATATTGTATTGTATCGCTGTGATTTCAAAAATCTTGTCGCTATTGGTTATTTTTCAGAATACCGCATTCCAAATTGGCAGGAATAGAGATCATAGTTAGAAAATCGAATAAATTCAAAATAATGTAGGTAGTTTTCAATAACCTGTTTATGGAGGTCAGGGATGAAGTATAGCGTTCTATTACCGATGTTTCTGGTTACTTCATTTGTATTCGCAAATGGCGATACAATCTCAAAAGTGTATGCCCCTGCATTGAATACAATGTCTACGCAAGGATTACATGAGATATCCTCTGCAGAAGCTTTAGGAGAGGGAAGTTTAAACATTTCTCTATCTTCGGGTTGGTATTCACAAGAAAAAGATATGGCTTCGGCACCAAATGAGGATGCTAATATTGTAACTGGTATTTTATCGTTATCTTTCGGAGTTAGCTCCTATTTTGATATTTACACATCCCTTTCAGGTTTTGGTTTAGGGGGGTATAATGGAACTGATGAAAAGGGAGGCATAGGTACTTTCCGAGGAGGAATACAAGGAAGAGTGCCTTTACCTGCAACATCACCGGTGTATTTAGCGGGAAAGTTCAGCATTATTGGGGGAACTTCTTCAAATCAGATTAATACAAATGCCGCTGATGGTTATAATTACTTTGAGACCAGAACTGGATATGATTTCGAATTTTTACTTTTACAGTCACTTTGTTTTGGTAAAGATGGAAGAGGTTTTAAATTGCATCTGAATGAGGGCGGTGTAATGACATTGCAGGAATCAAAGGATCATTTGTTGATTCTTGGTGGTGGATTTCTGATTATGCCGCATCCGATTATTGGTATTGGTTTAGAAATTAATTCGCGAACTTCCTGGTCAGATGTTCAGATGAAAACGGATCCGCTTTGGATTTCTCCATTGTTGAAGTTCCAGACACCAGCACGCTTATCATTTACCATAGGAAGTGATATCAGTTTGTCTCAAGATAGATCGGACAATTCTCGCGCTCTGGAACCCTTCAGGTTGTTCGCGAGTGCTGGTTTGTCATTTGACATATTGGCTTCGAAAAGAAAAGCGAATTTAGAAAAGCAAAAACAGGAAAAAACTGAACGTGAACAGGAACGTTTACGCTCTAAGGAATTTGAGGCAAAAGCTGATAGTATTGCCCTGAAAGCACATAATGATTCTCTTAAATTTGTGCAGTTAAGAGAGCAGGAAAAAATGCGGGCTGATTCGATTGCTCGAAAAGCTAAAGAGGATTCTCTTAAACTAGTGGAAGTCAAAAAGAGTCTGGAAGAAGAAAAATCAAAACGCACAGATGCTGAAAAACAGCTCTTATCAACAGGACTTCTTTTACTTGATGCAGTATATTTTGAGAGCGGAAAATCGGACATATCAATTAATTCGGAGCCGTACCTTATTATTATAGGGAAAATGCTTCTTAAGTATCCAAAATTGCAGATAGAAATTTCAGGACATACAGATAACATCGGAAGTGTGTCCAAAAACATGAGCCTCAGTCAGGCAAGAGCCGAGGCAGTCAAATACTTTTTATCCAAAGCGGCACCTGAACTGTCTAATCGTTTGGCAGCACGTGGCTATGGACCAACTCGTCCTAAGTCAAGTAATTCCTATGCTGAAGGAAGAAAAGTGAATAGAAGAGTTGAACTACAGGTTTTAAACAAAGAAGCACTGGCGGAGTACAATAAATAAGTATTATCTTTTAAGCAGATCTATTTTTATGGAGTTGCCCCAGTTTTATATCGATTGTTTTTGAATGGTTCATTTTGTGTTCTTTTGAACCTACTGATTAGCAGATCTATAATTTGATCCATAATAACTTCCTGTATCTTAAGATGCAGGAAGTTTTTACAAACAGAGTTACTACTTACAATACATTTGGATCTACACGCATTATACACTAAAAACGGGTTTTAATCTTGTTAGTATCTTCAATGGTTAAGATATACAGAAGGATATCAGATGGATTCATTGTTTGAACAGGTTTGGGAAAAATTCCTTTCTCAGGATATTTCAGTCAGTACATCAATCGAAACAAATAATAATAGAATAAAAAGAAGAGATATTGATACTCTCACTACGTTAATACTAAAAGGTGATAAGGATAAAGCTAAAGATTTACTTGTAGAACTATTTTTATCAACACCTACCTGGAACCCTCTTGCAGTAACAACAATGCTTCAGAAAACTGCTGAGTACCTTAATTCATGCGGACAGTATGAAGATGCCATACTTTTTGCCGAACGGGGGTTGCAGTGGGATCCTGCACATCCAGAGTTGATTGCGTTACTTTGCAGGATTAACCATACAGTTGATCCGCAGCGCTCTCTTTATTATTATAACTTCTTTAAGGAAACCGGTTACTCTGACAGTTTACTGAGTGATTATACAGCTTCAGGTGAAAGTAATTCAGAAAACTGCTATCATCCTAAATTTGATCCGTTACATGCAATGAGTAATGAGAGCTTATTCAGATTGATGGTTTATCAGGCAGCAGCATTTTGCAGAAGGCCACTTTTTGAAAGCATAGATTCTTTACGCACTCATGCACTTGCGTGTTTAGCAGGTGGATGTTTACATATGGCCAGAGTAGCATTGCGACTGGTACTTTTTCGATTGAAAGATCCACTTTACATTTCAGGGCTTAATCCTAGTTCTATTCAAATTAAAACAAAGTGGGTTCGGGTAATCGAAAAAATGGTTTCCGAAGGAATCGAATCAGAAAATAAGTCAAAAAATAATTTACAGGAAATGCAAATAACTGAACGGCTCTGTGATAGAAAAAACGTAATCGAAGAGCTTATGATCAAAAAAAACACTCAGGGTCTTTTTTGTTTTGTCATGGATCCAGTTCCGGAGATCAGTTTCCATGCTTGCCAATATCTTATCGAGGCAGGTGAAGAACAGATGGTTGCGCAATACATAGCAGTCGCATCCCGGGTAGCAATGGAAAACAAAGATGTTTATGGTGAAATGAAACCTCAATTAATGATGAGGTTATTAAAAGATCCAGACTCAATCTCCATATCAGAATCACCAAAACAGTCTCAAACAAAAGAGACCAGGTTGAAGAATGTAGAAGAGACAGAACCAGAAGAGGTGGCAGTTGTAAAGAAAATTGTCAGGAGAAAGATTGCTTCAAAGGAAAAGGAAATCCCTGATACAAAAAAGATTGTTGTAAAAAAAGTAAAGAAGAAGGTCTGATCCGGAAACGTTTTGTGAAGAATTCTTAAGAAGAGGACTTTTGCTAAGTAAATCAGTAAATTAAAAAACTTCTACTCGATTTCTGCCATTTTCCTTTGCCCGATACAGAGCTTTATCGGCCTTTTTAATCAGTTCATCAATTTGTTTAGCATGCTGGCGATATATTGCGATACCAAAGCTCATGGTTACGTGGATATCTTCACCGGTTGGTGTTTTGAAAATAAGGTTTGCAATATGTGCTCTGATACGTTCGGTGGTTTCAGCGGCACTTTTTTCATCGTTTTTGACAAGAATAAGTGCGAATTCTTCTCCGCCATAGCGGGCTGCCGTATCGACTCCTTCACGGATACAGCTCTCCAGATGAGATGATATTCCTTTAAGAACGAGATCTCCGAATTGATGCCCCCATGTATCATTGAGTTTTTTGAAAAAATCAATGTCACAGATTACAAGTGCGAGGTGATCGTTATACCGTATAGAACGAGTTATTTCATCTTTAAGGATCTGCTGGAATTCACGATGGTTTCGTAATCCGGTAAGTCCATCCCGTGTTGCGAGCGTTTTTGCTTTTTCAAGGACAATGATTTTTTCAAGTGCCAATCCGGCACTAATGGAAAATCGAGAAAGGAGTTCTTTACAGGATTCGCTAAATGCATCGGGCAGTTTGAAAGATTCAAGGAGAATCATACCTTTACAATCTTCAACACCAAGAGGAATCGCAAGAAAAGAGCCGTATTCAAGGGCATCTCGGGGTTCATCTTCACAGAAACGGATTTCATAGTGTTCTTTTGAAAAGTTTCGGCAGAAGGCAATATTTTTGGAAAAAAGTATTCCTGCAAGTGTTTTTTCTTTTAAGAGAAAATGTTTTATTAATAAACCAGTTCGGAATTATCTCCAATTGCGCGTTTGATAACAGCGCCAGTGCCGTCATCGTTTTTAATACTGATCGTAAGGCGATCACAGGAGATTGCAAATGGAATTACTTCAGTCATGATATCAAGAATTGAATTCAAGTTGAGATTTCTGAAAAAATCTTTTCTCAATGCTACTCATTGCTGCAAGACGTACATGTGTCAATTTATGTTCTGAGTAAAGATAGGTACTGAAAACTGCTTGTCCAATGATTGAGGCAACAAGGTTAAGATATGCATGGTCTTCATCGGAAAAGTTATTCTTTTTGTATACTGTCGACAATGATGGTTCCTCGATCAGCTTTACCTGCAGTAATCGTACTTGCCATAAGTGATCTTATACCGACATCTTTGTATAATAATAGAGTGTCATGCTGTCACTCATGATCTCGTGTAAATTTAATCTGTTTGAGTCCATCTTTAAGAAAACCGCCGATCACACCAACACCGGGATGAATTACTGCTTCACTATTAATATGTTCGCTTGATGAGTTAAATCTGCGTAAGTTTGAATCCTCCGTCTCCAGTTGGGAAAAATATTGCAACTGTATGCGATTCTATTTTTGCTTTTATCAATTTTATTCCAGCATCGAGAATTTCATCAACAGTGGTCTCAGTTGCCTGTCTGACTTTTTATGAGCAGAACCTAATGATGCGATCTGAACAGTTGGCTGTATCTTCGATTACCTGTTTTTCGACAATCCTGGGCAATGCAATTTCTGTTACGTGCAGAGAGGGTTGTGTTTGGGAAGCTTTTCTTCTGTACGTAAAAGCGAATACAAGAAAAGCGATACCGGTAAATGATGGAGCGGCAAGAACATTGGCCTTCCCAGGAACAAAACTACTGCCGATACCGAGGAGGAGCAATACTAGAAATAATTATTTTTCTATATCGAATCTGATTCATTGTAGCCTGGATTTACCTTTTCCATGAAAATGAGATCACTTTGTGAACGGTATCGAGGACTGTCTGTCGATCAAGTGGTTTGGAAACTACACCATTGAACCCCATGTTGATAAGGCTTTTTTTAGTAATTTTTTTGACAAAAGATGTGATTGCAATTACAGGGATATGACTTGTTTTTTCTACTTTTTTGAGATTGTTAAAAAAACGTATTCCATCCATAATCGGCATCATAATATCGGTAATAATAAGGTCTGGTGATTCTTCCTCTGCACGTTTGAGTCCTTCAAAGCCATTCATTGCGGTGATAATTTCAAACTCTTTGTAAAGGTACATTTCCATGAGGTCAAGTGTGTCGTGATTGTCATCAATCAGTAGTATTTTGGGATGATTATTCACTGTGATGCCTTTCTAAAAAGTACCAGGCCGATAATCAGGAATAAGTATGTTTCCGAAGCCATGCACCCAAAAGCACAGGTAAATGACCGTTTTGCGCAAAAACGATTGAAAATCGACTGATAATCCAATATGAAAAAACAAGTGCAAGACCAATACCGAAAAGCATTGCTCCGCCTTTTCTTCCCGCACGAGCGGTGATCGACACACCAAGTAGAATAACGATAAAATTCATAAATGGTAAAGCAATTTTGAAATCGAGTTCACCAAGGAATTTATTGACCTTTTCACCTCGTTTTTTTGCTGATTCGATAAATTTGCTCAGTTCCCAGTAGCTCATTTCTTCTGTCTTTTTAATACGTGCAACCATTTCATTGGAGTTGCATTCAGAATCGTATCTTTACAGAGTATCTTGATGGTCAAAACAGGAGGATCTTTAGTAAAATCACGAATTTCTAGCATTTATAAATCGCCATCCCGTACTGTCTCATACATTGCAGATTCAGCTTTTATTCGTTCGTACAATTCTACTGTTATCAAATCTTTGACGGATCACTCCACGAGCGAAAATAAGGGGATGTACTGAATTCTTCGTATCGGTAAAGTGTTTTCTATTTCCGAAATAGTAGAAATCTCTTCGGTATTCCTTTATTCCATCTGCTTTAAATTTAACTATTTTTGTCGGATCTTTGAAATTATCCTCTAATTCACGTTTTAAATAGATTTGCTTGTGGAAGAATTTTTTCTCCTCCATAGAATGTTCCAACTGAGAAAAGAATCCCAGGAACAAGCAAGGGCATTGTCAATTGACCAACGCTCATACCAGATGCTTTAAGTGCAGTAAGTTCACTGTTTTTTACCATATTCGGCCAATCGCAAACATCGATGCAAGCAGAAGTACGATGGGTATGGTGATCTGAATTATCCAGGGTAGAAAATACCAATAGTAAAGTGCAATGTTGAATATATTGACACCTTCAAATTTTCGAAGATTGCCAACATAGTCAACAACAACAAAAATGGCGATTAATGAAAGGATCAGGCCGGCAACATAACTAAGAAAAAGTCCAATCAAATAGGTTTGTGCTGTACCAATGCATTTTCGCATAACCCATCGAGGAGTCCAGAAGATAATAGCAGGTATTTTAAAAAGAAAGTTGGAGGACATTCGTTTGGCTAAAGACTTTTCTCCTCCCGTAAGCCGTTTCCAAATGTTTACAATCCAGTCAAACCGTATGGTTTTTTCCTGAAGCATAAGTGCTGTCAGTATTATGCCGCAAACTCCCACAAAAATGTTTCCCGACCACATCGCAATGAATGGAGATATTTTCATTTTGTCAGCCATTGACTCGCCGCTGAGAAGAAATATCCAGTAGAGAATGAAAAAGAACAGGCTGTAACTGGCTCCGACAGCAACTCCTCCCCGGCGAGCCATAATACCAAGCGGAGCTCCAATCAGGACGAAAACCAGACAGGCCACTGGAATTGAAAACTTTTTATGGACCTCAACCATGTATTGGCTTATGAGAAGATTGTTCGAGTGTATTCGCCTGAAAATACGTTCAAACAAATCGTTATGCTCCTGAACGTTCAGTTGATACAGCCGGTCGCGATGGTTCAATTGAAGCAACCCATTTATCAAAAGTAAGGGTATCGGCAATGCGTATCAGGAATCTGGTTGGGCTTTACAACTGAGTCGATCTTACGGATAAGGACGATTTTAATGAGTCAAGAAAAGCGTTGAATTCTTGATTATACTGCGTATTAGAATTCTTTAAACTCTTTTATATCTGCAAGCATCATCTGATGAACTTTTTTCCCGGTCACTTCGATAACTGGAATTGGTCCGCTCGAAGTCAGAATTTACATTCTTGATACTGACGATCTGTTTTTTAAATCGACCAATAAAATAATCGTCCTTGTTATTTCTCGGCGTGCTATGGCTTTCTCCGTTGAAAAGTGTCATTTCAAGGTACTGCTGATCTGGAGTCATTCGTAATAAGCCCGGAATCAGCCATCGTGACAGATGGATCTTGATCTGGCATGTCGGTAAAAATTTTAATTCCTTTCATAGTGCCACTTTTAGAATCTGACATCATTGGTATAGATTGTATATCCTGCAAAATCACGTATAAGAATCCCTGGTTCAATAAATGCTGCTAGGTTTTTTGCGGGAGATATCAGATATAAGGTTCGCGGTTCGATGGTTTGCATCAGGAAGTATGAGATCATTGAAAAATACAAGGAAAACTCCTAAAACTGCGGCTGCTGAAAATACTGGAACCATCAGAGGGATCAGGCTTTGACCAGATGCTTTTATCGAAGTGATCTCGTTATCACCCGACATCTCGCCCAAAGGTCATGAGTGTGGCTGTGAGAATTGCCATCGGGATTGCGAGCGCAATTATCCATCCTAATTGGATGATAAATATCTCAAGAACAATGACTGGATCTAATCCCTTTGAGATAATTTTATCAAGCATTTACACTGCTTGCTGCATTACAAAAAGGAAGACTATTATGCTCAGGGATGACAAAAATGGGAAAATATGCTCTTTAATAATATAGCGGTATAAGATCATTTTGATTTTGTATCCGGAAAATTACACATCAGTTGAATAGGGTTGAATCAAAATAGATTTCTTACCTCTGAACGATGCATTTTGTTTTAAAGTGATTCTAACAAGGTATGTTTTATTCATTATATATAAGTTATGCTAAATTTGAATATAAGTCCGTGTGGCAGAAGTTTCAAGACTTCAAGATCGTAAGTATAAAATTTGGGAAGCATTTAGTTTCTGGCCAATAATGAAATAGTAAATATAAAAATATTCTGATCTGCTCTCCAGGCACAAGCAAAATCGTAATTAAAATTTGAATTAATATGTGTAAATAAATGAAATAAATGGTTTGTTGCTCTCCATAGTGGATATGTTTTTAGCCTTTTGTGCAAAAAATTTCTTATATTTATGAATCTAGTGAAAAAAACTGAATAAAAATCAATTTTGAATATATAGCAGATGGAAACTAAAGAAGAACTTCAGATGATAGCCCTGATGGACTATTTTGATTACAGAGAGTATTTAAAGGATTATATTGCCTATCGAAGAAGAATAGGTGATTCAATAACGAATAGAAGTTTTGCTTCAGCAGTGGGAATAAGTTCCTCATCCTGGCTGACAACTGTATTAAACGGAAAAAAAGGAATTACCCCCCGGACAATCAATGCTATATCATGCTACTTGAAACATAATGAGTGGGAGCGGGATTATTTTAAAATGCTGGTTGATTTTGACCAGGCAAAAACTATTGACAAGAGAAATCAATGCTTTTTAGTTCTCAAACAGCATTTGTTAAAGAGGGGACTCTATTTTGTCCGGATTTTGGAAGCAGAACAATTCGAGTATTATTCAAAGTGGTATTACACAGCAGTCAGATCAATAATGGGAATGATTTCATTGAGTGATGAGTATGAGAGAATTGCCCGTCTGGTTTCGCCGGCGATTAGCATTAATCAAGCAAAAAGGTCGGTGGAATTATTAAAAAGCCTTGGACTTATCGTAAAAAACGATCTGGGATATTACGAATTAAAAAATAAAGCAATTACGACAGGAACGAATGTACGCTCTCTTTCGATTGCGAATTTTCAGAGAGAGACAATGCGTCTTGGATCTGAAGCTATTGATAGATATGAGCATTCGATGCGCAATATTACTTCACTAAGCATAGGTATTTCTGAGGAAAGCTACCGCAAAATTGTTGCTATGCTGGCAGAGCTCCGCAAGACCATCGTCGATTTAGCTAACAACGATCAAAATGCTGATAGAGTGTATCAGGTTAATTTTCAGGTTTTTCCCCTGTCAAAGGACTTGAGTGATAATAAGGAATTACATAATGAGAAATAATGGCGTTATATTGGTAATAACGATCTGCTTCGCTTTATTAATCAGCTTATGTACTAATGATAGTACTCTGACCGGAGGTAATAGTTCCGAAACAACCAATACGGCACTCACCAGCGATGGTACTCCTGCGGGGTTTGCCAAAGTTAAGTTAATCGATGCTAAAAACTGGGCCTATCTGGTATCTAATAAATTGAGTCCTGTTATTGATAGTGCAACTGCAGATAAGAATGGTAAATTCTCATTTGTTGAAATTCCCGATGATCTTTGTAATCTTCAAATTGACCATGACAGCAGTGGAGTTGTAATAAAAAGTTATTGTCAGAACGGTAAAGTTTCATTGGTAACTGACACTATAACACTGAAGAACTATGCTGCTTTTCAAGGTAAATGCGTCAGCACCGATTCCATAAGTGCTGATAGTGTTTATCTTGCGGGGACAACGTATCGGCAATCTGTAAATTCAAATCAGCTGTTTACGATAAAAAATATTGCTCCTGGTGATTACCCAATATTGCTACAATCGAATTCAGGAACAGTCGCAATTACAAATGCATTGTCTTTTAAGTCTGGAGAGACATTGAAGACAGATAGCATAGCCGTATCATTTTCTCAATTATTAATAGATGATTTCAATGACAGTAATATGGTAAGTATTCCCGGACAAATAACCGGGGGTATCTGGTATTATTTTGTTGATAGTATGGATGGAGGTAATTCAAGTATAGTGCAGAACATCGTTCGAGGCAGATTACCAAATGACAATGCGATGAAAGCGGAAATTGTACTAATGACAAAAGCGGATGGCCCGTGGGCAGGAATAGGGGTACTGATTGGCAACAGTAGTGATGAGTGGAATTTTGGCTCCTTAAAAGGGATTACCTTTATGGCAAAAGGGAAAGGAATTTTTCGGGTAAGTATTGAATCGGCGGTTATCGATTCAATGAAAGTTTGGCCAAATTTTGGGACTATTTTTACGGTCGATACGGTATGGAGACAATACAAAATTCCAGTAGATTCATTGAAACTTATAGAGAATTCATCTGCAGCACAGAGTGGAATTACCTGGAAGCAGGTATCATCGCGGATTCAGAATATTGAATTTGAGGCGTCCACATCGAATCCCTTTGGAGATACTTTACAGCTTTGGCTTGACGATATATATATAGATGGGGTTTCATCTCTGGAATTGGTAAACAAGAAGAGGTGAAGCCTCTGTTTTTTAAGAGGCTTCAGGGAAGAAAATCCTACCGTTTAGGCCCAATTCTTTGCTTGACTTCTTTAATGACTTCGGTAACCAGCTGACTGCCTCCACGCAGGGCTATATCATCTATTGTCAATATTCCAGAAATATTCCCTTCGTTGTTTTTTACTAATAATCGCCGTACTTTATAGTTTTCCATTATTTTGGCAGCTTGTTCCAGATCATTATCCTCCTGACATACGGCAGGGTCTTTTGTCATTACTTCACCAACTGATGTATGTAATGGATTGAGTGATTGACCAACTACTCGTACTGCGATATCGCGGTCAGTTAAAATGCCGACTGCATTATCTTTTTCAAACACTGCCATTGATCCAATATCAAGGTTTTTCATTCGTTCTGCAGCATGTAAAACAGTGTCTGAAGCCAGAACGCTTTCGATACCATGGGTCATAATTTCGCTAACTTTCATAAATTCCTCCTGCAAACCAGCAACATGATAATTACATATATTTTCTTCAAATTTTAAGTACCGTCAAAGGCGGTCGTGTTTCACTGCTGAATAAATATATCCTCTTAGAAAGAACTGCAAAAAAAAGGCCAGATTTATATGCTCAGGATCGCGCTGTTGACCTCCTGCATCCGTAAAATGTATACTCTGTATAACGCAGATACTTGTAAATACGATTCTAACGAGGTTGTTTTCATGTTAAAAAAAATCATTACCCCCCTTTGCGCCTCCATGCTTATCGGTTGTGCAGCCCATACAAGGCAAATAGAAAATGAAGCCTTACTTCCCGAAATTGATGTTGTACAAGTAAAGGAAAATTCCGATCAGGCACTAAAGCTCGCTCAGGAGATAAAACTCGATGTCGATGCCCTCAATACAAAAAGTATAGAGAATGACAATAAACTCACAGCACTTTCCGACGATATATCAAGTGTGTCAATAGCTAAAATTGAAGAAATTGAGAACCGGATATCTTTACTCATTGAGGCTTTCAAGGACATGCAGGCCCAAATCAAAACTCTTGAAGTTTCATCTTTACGTAATCAAAAAACATCATTGCAAAATGATGCCACATTCTCTCCTTCTTCACAAAAAATGGGGACTCCTGAAGTTGACCTTTACAACACAGGTTTGAGAGCCTTTAATAGTCGAAACTATAAAGAAGCAATCAACATATTTACAGATGTACTTACAAAATTCCCATCAGGTGAGTATTCAACCAACGCTCATTTCTGGATCGGTGAGTGTTTCTATTCTATTGGCGAATTTTCTTCCGCTATTAAATCGTATGAAAAAGTGCTTTTAGTCAAAAGTTCATCTAAAGCTGATGATGCACTGTTTAAAATAGGTATTACTTATAATAAACTGGGTCAGCAGAACCTGGCTCGACAGGAACTCCAAAATCTTGTCAATCGTTATCCTGCAAGTGAGTATGTCAGCCGGGCTAAAAAATATCTCGAAGAGATCAGATAACCAAAAATCCATTACTGCAATGTGCTAAGATGTCTCACTTATATTAGCAGCGTAATACATGTTAAATCAAAGATTTAGCGAATATGTTCGGATTACGTTAATGAATATTTGCAAATAAAATTTATTTATACTTTACTGCACCTTTCCCTTGCTTTTCGTTCCATCATAAACCAGTTTTATATCAACATTATCCATGTTTGGATTATTCGTTCTATAAATAATCTGCTTTGTTGAAACTATTATCCTGGATTAAAAAAATGAAAAACCTTTTTTGCATTTTATGCATTTCTGTTCTTATGGTTCCTTATTCCGCCGAAGCTAAACGAAAACACTCGTATGACTGTGAAAAGAAAATAGCAAAGGCTTTTGAGAATTATCAGGTGGGCAAGTATTCAAAAGTAAAGACAATTCTTGAAGAGGCGAAAATCAATTGCAATGGCAAACCGAATATGGATTCTGTGTATTTTTACCTCGGTATGTCTTATTTGAAAACAAAAATGTACATTGAGGCACGAAGTGAATTAGAACGTGTTGTTTCCGATTATCCGGATTCACCACTGTTCTTTGAAGCGAAATTTCGTGCTGCAATAGCTGTTTATTTACAAGCTCATTCATCAAATCGCGATCAGAAAGAAACCGTAGAGGCGATTGATCTATTCAGAAATATTCTTGAAGAATACCCATCCTGCCCTGTCTCTGATAGCGTAACCTATTACCTTAATATTGCTACTGATAAACTTGCCGAAAAAGAGTACAACAATGCCCGCTTTTATGAAAAGCAGGGACAGTATGAATCCGCAGTTGTATACTTCAACACTTTTGTAAACCAGTATCCTGATTCCAGGTATATTGATCAGGCAAAGATAACAATGGCTGAACTTCTTGTAAAACTTGAACGTAAAAGCGAAGCTACTGATATAATAACTGACCTGGTCGAAAACTGTAAGGATGCAATGATTGTGACAAAAGCAAAAGATCTTCAGAAAAAGGTACAATAAATTTTATACCGGTTGTTTTTGTAAATAACCGGTCTTCATTCAAAATCTATTATAATTATGCAACAGAAACCCTCCGATAAAAATAATGAAAAAAGAAAATTTTTAGGTATACATTTCCGCTGCTGTAATGTCTACTCGCGAGTTTACATAAATAATCAGGGAAACGGTTATGAAGGCAGATGCCCACGATGCGGAAAGAAAGTAGACATTGCAATTGGCAAAGGTGGTGTTGAAAATCGCTTCTTTGAAGCCTATTAATCTGACTATCTATGTTTTCAATGTACTGATATCCTGATGTGAATAATTATTGACAAGTTCAGGAATATGAAAATAAAATTGACTTCATTTTCAATTCTATTGTCACTTCTACGTAATCTCGCCATAGGAGTAATGATTATGAACACATTTCAATCTGATTCTTTTGCAAATGAAAGAATCCGGGCTGCAGCAGTTGCCGGCTCATTTTATCCTCTCGGAGCTGATGAATTACGTAAAGAATTAAAAAACTATTTGTCAGGACCAGTTGTCTTGACAGAAAATCCTATTCTAATGATAAGTCCACATGCCGGTTATGTATTCTCGGGACCTGTTGCCGGTAAGGGATATGCAACTATCAATAAAAATATAAAGAGAGTAATTCTAATCGGACCCTCGCATTACAAATATATAGAAGGAGTTGTACTGACTAATGCAGATTATTACCATACTCCTCTTGGTAAAGTAAAAATCGATAAACACGTTGTTCAGTATCTCAGAAAAAATGTACCCTCAACCACAGCTGCAGAAGCAGAAGGTCCTGAACACTGCATTGAAGTACAATTGCCATTTTTACAAGTACAACTCAGCGAATTTTCAATTGTCCCCATATTGACGGGGAAATGTGATATAAAAAAGATTGCTGAAGATCTACTGCCTTATATTGACAAACAAACTCTGGTTATAGCATCTTCTGATTTTTCCCATTATCATGGACAAGGACAGGCTCGATCGATTGATGACAAAAGTATCTCCTGTATTCTTAATGGTCAATATTCAGCTCCTATCGAAGCGTGCGGAGAGACACCAATCAAGATCATAATGAAATTAGCCGAAAAAATGGGGCTTTCGCCAGTAAAACTTGACGCACGTACTTCATTCGAAACAGCTCCACAATATGGCTCTGAGTCAAAAGTAGTCGGATATGCTTCGATTGTTTACATCAAAAAAAAACTGACGGAAAAAACTACCGACAAACGAGCAGAGATTACACTATCTCCAGAGATGCAGCATTTTCTACTTTCTCTTGCACGTCAAAGTTTGAACGCATGTGTGAGCAAATCGTTGCCCCCATTGCCCCAGGATATTCCTGCCATTTTAAATGATAACCGTGGATGTTTTGTAACACTCACTATGAATGGGGCTCTGCGAGGCTGCATAGGATATATAGATCCGATTATGCCGCTTTATAAAGCGGTAATTGAGAATGCCCGAAATGCTGCGTTGAATGATCCCCGGTTTTCACCGGTAACAGAAAAAGAAGTCGAAAAAGTGACAATTGAAGTATCAGCTTTGACTGAACCCGAGGAACTCCTCTTTGAGGATACGATGGATCTGCTTAAAAAACTTGAGCCGCATGTTGATGGTGTTATTCTACAAAAGGGTTCGCGCCAATCGACATTTCTTCCTCAGGTGTGGGAACAACTGCCGGACAAAAGACAATTTCTCGAACATCTTGCGCTTAAGGCAGGCATTGGGAGAGATGAATGGAAAAGTGCGAATTACAAGGTTTATCAGGTTGAGTGTTTTCAGGAATGAGATGAAAGCCAGTGAAGGAAATTTGAGTTTTTCTGGATGCGAGAGATCGCTATGGGGGGACATAATTTAAGCCCCAAAGGTAAGTTTGTAATTAATTGACAATTAATAATTGATCTCTGGGGTGATTCAATTCCCCTGTGGTGACATGTTCAATTACGATACTTGAATATATTACCCCCTCCTGCATAACTGATCCTCTCTTAACTTCAAGAGAGCCCCTGTGATAGTCAAATCCAATTTATTGCACACGGTGATTTTTAATTGAGCTTGTGAACGGAATGTACTGCAGATATTTCAAATCTATTATGGCTGAATTATTGTGCCCAACAATAATCTATGAACGCTTATTAAAGAAATTTTTCTCCATGACGATAATATGTGTATGAACAAGGATGTCTGGCAGTTCTTTTAAATAATCCAGGGAGGGATTATGGGACAAACATTAGATTCTCCAAATATCCGTAAAGGAAGATTCCTTTGGATGGAGCGCAATGAACGGGATTTGTTTATCAATGACTTAAAGATAAAAATCGCTCAAGGATATTATTATTCTGATGCAATTTTTTCGAAAATAGCAGAAGAGCTCACTCCGGTTATGGCTGATACTATTGATGACAGCTGATTGTTTCTAATGTGTATTTAACGGATACACCTGCTTTCCATGTAATATTTCTTCTCCTCAGCATCACCCATACTGAAAGCTTTGCGGGGGAGAGGACCGCGTTCGGCAACCCAACGAAAGAGCCGTTCTCGTGCTATTACAGGAACAAAACACGCGATAGCACCATCCCTTGTAAGTTTTTTAGTGTCATTCCAGCCATGGATAAAGTCAATTTTGGCTTTAGGAGAATGACTGCTATTCCAATTGGCATAAATCTCATCTATAAATGCCGGAGGTAGTTTGCTGTAAGGATCGACGAATTCCAGAGCGAAAAAATTTTTACCATCAAAGATTCCTGCCCGGTTTTGACCATCTGGACTTTCCAATAGAATTTTCAAATCCGCCTCACTAATTGATACTGCTTTCTTAATGAACGGATGGTTTTGAATAAAAGAGCTCATCGATTCAGTATCAGAGCAAAAAAACGCTCGATGAATCGGCTCAAAACGAAGTCCCGGTGAATGAATATTTACAATCTCCGCAAGGGCATATCTTGACGGGTGATTCATCAGCTGCTCTTCACTAAGGCCTGAAGCCCTAAGGTCTGTTTTTAGCGCTTCCCAATGAGCCTTCGCAGTGGCAAGAGAATGGTTACCATCACCCATTGCAAAGAAAAGAGGTGCTTTTGTCCCCTGTGACTGTTCCGCTGTTTTAAAGAGATACTTTAATATAGAAACTAATTCAGAAATTGATGAACTGTCTTCAATTGCCCAACCAGCAAGATTTCCACCATGCTCCATTAAGTTTATGTCGTATAATTTTCTTTTATTTAACATATTTGCAGCTATAGTTTCGATCAATTGCCTTTGTGGGTCATCAATAAGGATCATTATGTGCGGAATCTCTATGCTCGCTTCTTTGCGAACCCTCAGACGAGGTGGAATTCTCTCGACTATGGTCCCTTCAGTTGCACGGATAAGGGTTTTTGAATCCCGGGAGTAATCATATTTCTCAAGATCCATTGCAAAGAGGAGCCCTTGACGAAGTCCTGAACTTGCTGTTCGTCTTTCAATGTAAATGATTGTTTCTCCAATATCTTTCAGAACACCCTTTTCGATGTATGATTTCATGGTATCTTGAATTTTTTGTATTCTTGATTCCACATCAGGTGCTTCGAGAAAAATTTCAGGAAGTGTAATACGTAAAGTAGACGGTGCATCACCGACCTGAGATTCAACACGGTCCCAATAAGCACGATCAGAAGTATACTGATCACAGGCGACTACTGACCACTTGGACAGATCGCTTCCCTCTATAGGCAAAAGAATTCGAGGGATCTGAATTCCCAAATATTCAAGGTCATGGGCGAATGTACTTAAATTTTTGCTTGAAATAGACACCGTTTTTCCTCCAAATTTGCTGATTGCAATCCTGCCAAATACAACCGATAGGGAATTTAATTTTTCGCAAGTTAGAGAGTATAAAAAAGTTCCAGGTTTTTTTTGGGTGCTAAAGGTTCCCGATAAAGGTAGCCTCCGGGCAGTAGTAGATGTAAATAAAAACATTGGTTGGGGGCACCTGCAAAAAATAACGCATTTAGAGATCAATGACTAATGTCTTCGTTTTATCGATAATCCAATTCAAAACATTATCAGAAAGGCCTGCGAATACTCGATCCGCTATCTCAGATTTGGTGATGCTCGAATCATTTCCTGTAAGTTTGGGTTTTGAGAGTAGGTGAAAGTTACAAAATGGATAAGAAAAAGAAAGCCAGGAATACTGAAGAGACTCGTACGTTAAATTTTCATAGCTACTATCCTTTTTAAATAGTTTGGTGAAACGGTCCATTGATTAGTATGAGTAACAAAAGTCTTTCCAGAAAATTATGGTTAAAGATAAAAAGAGAAATTAAAGGGAAAAATTCGTTTATATGCTAAGGAGTGATAGGAAAGAAGGTGGTATTAAGAAAATGGATAAAACTGATATATCAATATGATCTTGGGGAAGTATGAAGATTGAGAAAGGAAGAAACAGCTGATTTATAGGTACCGAAACTATCTTTTTTTTGTGTATCAATAGATCTCATGAATACGACTTTCAGTCGTTCCGGGGACCACTTCGATATTTATGTTCCCCAGAGATAAATTTGCAATCTTTTGACAATTGATAATTGACCTCTGGGGAGATTATCCTCGGGAACTGGCATAGATATTGTAGCGTCAGTATCCAAAATCATTCTCCTTAACAAAACCGTAGGAGGACCCCATGGCCACAAAACCCCGAGTTATAGCTCCCAACCAATGCTATCAGATCACCTCTGTCGGAAACACCGATTATCATATCCTCGGTACCGATATCTTAAAACTGTTTTTTCTCTGTCAGCTCGCCATTTATCTCAAAAAATACGAGCTTACATGTATCTCCTGGTCCCTTATGGATAACCATTATCACCTGGTTGTTAAAGCCGGTTCCAATCCTGCTCTATCCCTTTTTATGCAAACACTCAATTCCGTTTTTGCTAAAAATTATAACAAAATGAACAACACCTTCGGATCGGTTTTCGCAAAACGATTCTCTTCGATTGTAGTTCAGGAGGGAGATAACTTAAAAGAGATTATCCGTCATGTTCATTTAAATCCGGTCCGTAGTGGAGATTGCACACTTGAAAATCTGGATAGTTACAAGTGGTGTGGTCATAGGGAAATAGTTAATGATAAAACTGACAGTATAATTGATAGAGCTGATGTCCTCAATCTTTTCTGTGGATCAGATCAGATTACCGAATACAAGGCATATATTGCTACACCCTGCAAAGAGGTTCCTCTATCGGTCAGAACAATGCAATCATCAAATAAAGGAAGCCTTGATTTTCATAATTCGAACTTTTTTGTAATTGGTGATGCCGAATTCGCTAAGGAGGTATTTAAACAGGATCGGATGCGAAAAGCGAGAGTGGCAATGTATTTGAGAGAAAATCTCACGCTTAAAAATGTAGCCGAAAAGATAAGCATCGGTATACAATTTACTGATGAAAACATAAGAATGCATGGAAGACTCAATGAGCAGTCTACATTCAGGCAACTTTTTGCCCTATACGCTCACTGCTACTATGAGTTCCGCTGTACTCAAATCGCTCAGTATTTGAATATCACTCCATCCGCAGTATCCATGATGATCTCGAGGTGTTATAGAATCACGGATCTGAACCTCATCAAAGAGTTTATTGGTTTTTAGGCTATTTTTCAGGTGATATTGTTATAGAGAGCGGGTGAAGAGTGTTTCTTAAGTATAGAACAGTTCTCAATGTAAGAGGATCCTGTTTATTACGTCTATTTACTGGTTGTAAAAAAGCCTGTAAAAATTTGATTTTGCGTCTTTATACCTTGAATGAATCAAAAAATGCCAGCCTTTTAGGAAAAGATAATACATTTTATAGACAGCTATATTCGCATACATACAAAAAAGGATAAGAAATTATTCTCCTCTGGAGTTATCTATTTTAAAATATCGTAATTGAATATATTACCCCAGAGATCAGTTTTTAAATGTCAATTAGTTATACGTTTATCTCTGGGGTTTCAGAATAACCATCCGCGAACTCAAACTACCATCTCGACTTCAGTTAATCCATCCACTTAGTTTCTTATATACTAAACCCGTAGTTCAGCGTCTTATTCCCTTACATTCCAGATAATACCGGTAATCACCTTCGTAAACAGATATTTTACCATGGTCAACTTCAAAGACACGGTTGGTAATTTCACGAAGGAAAAAACGGTCATGACTGACAAGAAGGATTGTACCCTGATACCTTTTCAGTGTATCCAGTAAGACTTCGCGGGATTTTATGTCGAGATGGTTTGTTGGTTCGTCAAGGACCATGCAATTGTAGGGGGTTGATAACAGGTAAGAAAGAATTACCCTTGTCTTTTCTCCACCTGAGAGAATCCTGATCTTTTTAAATACTTCATCTCCTTTAAAGAGGAATGAAGCCAGAAGATTACGAATAGTTCCGTCCTTTGCCTGTGGTAATTTACTTTGTACTATTTGGAAGATAGTGGCATCAGGATCGAGACCTTCAATCGTTGACTGACCAAAATATCCGATAGTGATACTTGGACCTATGATAACCTCTCCGGAACCTGGTGGCGTTTGACCACAGAGTACTCTCAGAAAAGTTGATTTTCCTGCACCATTTACACCTACTACAGCGATCCTGTCCTGACGGTGAACTACTGCGCTAAGCCCGGAGAAAACTGTTTTTTCGCTGCCATTGGTACTTTTCCAGCTTTTACCCAGGGCTTTGATTACTGCAACATCATTTCCACCTCGATTAATTTCAGGAAGCAAAATCCGGATTTCTTCACTTTCGGCAATAAGTTCGACTCGTTCTAACTTTTCAAGCATTTTTACTCGAGATTGGACCTGAGCGGCATGGCTTGCCCGTGCTTTAAATCGGGCGATGAAATCTTCTTCTTTTTTCATCATGCTCTGTTGACGATTGTACTCTGCTTCATTGTTTCTGAGGCGGATTGCTTTTTCCTGTTCGTAAAAATCATAGTTGCCCGAAAACGTAGTTACCTTTCCATTAGCAACTTCTACAATTTTTTTCACAACACTGTTCATGAAATCACGATCATGAGTTGTCATGAGAATCGCGCCTTTAAAATTCTGAAGCCATGTTTCAAGCCAGAGAATAGTTTCCATATCAAGGTAATTTGTAGGTTCGTCCATGAGAATCAGATCCGGCATCACAATGAGAACCTTGGCAAGAGCGATTCTCATTTTCCACCCGCTACTGAAATCCTCTACCGTTTTTGAGTGATCCTCGGGCATGATCCCTAAACCAGTGAGAATAGTCTGTGCATTTGACTCGATTTCAAAACCGCCAAGCTTTTCATATTCCGTCTGATCATTACCCATATTTTCCAGAATGCATTCCATTTCAGAAGGATCGAGATCCGGGTTGCAGAGTTTTTCTTCGTAAACTTTAAGTCGTGCTGCAAGTTCACTCACCCGTTTATTGCCATCGATAACCTCATAAAGAGCTGAGCGGCCTTTCATCTCTCCAACATTTTGAGAGAAGTATGCTATACGGACATTATTCTGAATACTGACAGAACCTTCATCGGGTCGCTCTTCACCAATAATCATCCTGAAAAAAGTTGTTTTCCCGGCACCGTTTGGTCCTATCAGTCCGACTTTTTCTCCTTCGTAGATTTGAAAACTGGCCCCAGTGTAAAGCGCAATACTGCCCATGTTTTTTGTGACATTTGATACATTAATCATTTAGAAAATCCTCAGTAAAAAAACTCGTATACGATTTAAGCACAACAAATTAATATTTGGAAATCAGATCGTATGGAACAACTTTGTTTGTTTGATGACGATATCATTCCCCCAAGTTCCAAACAAAATTGATTGTCACTTGCAGATTTACTATTTCGAAAAATGATACTGCATAGTCTATACTCATTAATTATATTGACAATCATAAATGTGGTTTGCTTTAGATGTTTTAAAAATAAAAAATTTACACCATTAAAAAATATTGTAAACTTTTTTAAATAGAGCATATCTGCTTAAAAAGGAAAATAAAACAATCTATCTCGCTTGGTGAAAACAATGATCAGAGATATACTCCTTATCGACAATTACGATTCGTTTACTTACAACCTCTTTCAGTATATTGGTGAAATCACTGGCAAGGAACCAATTGTAAGGAAAAATGATGAAGTTGACATTGAGTCTGTAAAGACAATAGATCCACAGGCTATAATCATCTCACCAGGGCCCGGTCATCCTGCGAACAAAAGAGATAGAGGTAACTGTTCTGAAATAATTGAAGCATATTATTTGAAACTACCAATCCTTGGGATCTGCATGGGTCATCAGATTATCGGATATTCTTTTGGTGGAAATATTATCCATGCACCTGAAGTTATGCATGGTAAATGCAGTGAGATTACATTGAATGATGATCCTATTTATTATGGATTGCCTAAAAAAATCAATGTAATGCGTTACCATTCACTTGTAATAGATTCCCTTTGTTTCATGGAAAATTTTGCAATCACATCAGAAACGGATGACGGGATAATCATGGGAATCAAGCACAATAAAACAAATCTTTACGGGCTGCAGTTCCATCCTGAGTCAATCGGAACTGACTATGGACAATCAATACTTAGAAACTTTCTACAAATATCTGAAAAATAGACTGAGGTAATTCTATGAACTTACAGCAAAGGGACATCAGTAAAAAAGGATATCAGTTAAGTTCTTTTATTTCCAGTCCGATAGCGACGCCGACTGTTTTACTTGAAAGTACTTTATACAATGATACGATCGGAAGGTATTCGATTCTTGGTGCTTACCCGTTCTTGTCACTTGAAGGGAAAGAGAATTCTTGCATAATTACCAGATACACTACTGAAGGTAAAGTAAAAGAAACTTCAGTTGAATTTGGTGATCCACTCTTAATTCTTCAGAATTTTTATAGTAAGTACAATATTATCAAGGATGAGTCACTCCCTGTTTATGGAGGAGCTTTGGGTTTCTTCTCATATGAATTACTCTATTTTAATGATGTTATTGGGGATATAGGCAAAATACCAGATGCAGGGCCGGATACTCCTTTGTTCTGGTTTGCTTTTTATGATGTTGTTTGTATAGAAGATAAACTAACGGGAAAGATAATTCTTGTTGGATCAGATCTTGGGTGTGAAGACTGTAATGAGAGTTACTACATAAAAAATAAATTTGACTTGATTGAGTCAAGCCTGTTGTGCTCAGAAGCCGGGCCGACATATGATGTAAAAATTCCGCAAAGTAATTCATCCGTTTCGGAAATCGATAAGAGTGCTTACACAAATAAAATCAATAAAATATTATCGCATATTAAGGATGGAGATATTTTTCAGGCATGTTTTACCTATACCAAATCATTGCCGTTTGTTGGTAAAGGTGAAGACTTATATTTTCTTTTAAGAAAATCAAATCCAGCTCCTTTCTCCGCATACATCAGAAATCATGCGCTAGAAGTTATATGCTGCTCACCTGAACGTTTTTTGAAAATATCCCCGGATAATATTATTGAAACCAGGCCAATAAAAGGAACCCGGCCCCGTGGTAAAAATCCTGAAGAGGATTTGCAACTGAAAAAAGAACTGCGTGAATCTATTAAAGATCAAGCTGAAAATATCATGATTACAGACTTGTTGCGAAATGATCTCGGAAGAGTATGCGAATTGGGTTCTGTAAAAGTAAAAGAACTCTTCCGTATAGAAGAATACGCTAATGTATTTCAGCTTGTGTCAATAATCGAAGGAGTTGGCAAATCATCCGACGATTGTGATAGAATAAACCATATCAAGAGCCTTTTTCCCGGTGGATCTATGACCGGAGCTCCAAAAAGACGTGCACTTGAAATTCTGAGGACACTTGAGACTGGCAAAAGAGGTGTTTATTCCGGCTCGATTGGATATCTTGGATTCAATAATTCAATCGATCTTAACATTGTCATAAGATCAGTACTGCTTAAGGATGGTCAGGCATTTGTTGGGACAGGCGGTGGAATTGTTGCGGATTCAAATCCTGAATCAGAATACAAGGAAACGAATTTCAAGGTAAGAAATATTGTTTTCGCAATTTCTTACATAAATCAATTGCAGAATGATAGCATCCTTTATACACAATAATAAGTTCACATAAGAAAAATAGATTTATGAATGATAGTTTTGAATTGATCGAGAGTATATTGTGGCATAATAGATATGCTTTTCTTGAGCAGCATATAGGCAGGCTGAGACATTCAGCTTCGTATTTCAGCTTTCAGCTTAACGAATTGGAATTAAGAGAGCAACTGTTGCATTTGTCGTGCAACTTTAAAGAAAATGCAGTACTTAAAATCAGGATACTACTTTCAGAAAAAGGAGATTATTCCCTGTCTTTCAATGAAATAAAAGTCGGAAAAAACAAGATGTGGAAAATTGCTGTTTCTCCAATGGAAACCGATTCAAAAGACATATTTCTTTATCATAAAACAACAAAGAGGGCTCTTTACGAAGATCAACTTCATGCATTTAAAAAATCAGGTTTTGATGAGGTGATCTTTTGCAATGAACAGGAAGAGGTTACTGAGGGCTCATTTACTAATATATTCTGTAAAATAAATAATATATGGGTTACACCGGACATTTCCTGCGGATTATTACCCGGTGTATACAGACAGGAACTGATCCGGAGATTGCAGTCAAGAGTTCAAATAAGGCCCGTAAAGATAGATGAACTTAGACAGGCGGACCATATATGTGTTTGCAATTCAGTAAGAGGATGCATAAAGGTAGAGAAGATTGATTTTACGGGTGTTTAGTTGCAGAATTCCATTCAGGTTTACATGGCTAGGCTTTCACTACACAGACAAATAACTTCATTACTCTTTTATCGAAAGGTGAAAGGGTAAATCCTATATATATCGGTGGAGCTGCATTCGCGTAGATGGCTGTACATAGTGTATAAAATAGTGTAAACAACAAAGAAATAAGGATTACACTACCCATTTTTGAATACATTCTGGTTGAAAGAAATCAGGGCTCTATCAGAACCTGCGGATACAATTGTCCTATTCTCTCTTGCTTAGCGTTGCATCTGAAGAAAGAACTCTCGATAAAAATACTAATGTTATCAAAAAGCATAGCATTAATAAAATATATTGTAAAGAAGAAGCGTATCAAGGGTTAATAAAGAAAAAAAGGAGAAGCAGGCGATTATCGTATCTCCGAATCGACAATTTCTCTTCTCGTATCACTATGCATGGATATACCTGGTAGTGTGTACCATGCCCCCCCAATGTTATTCTTAATCACAGAATTCTCGATATGTATATCACCGGAATGATCGTTAGTTACAAAGAATATCGCGCTGCCGTATGCATTGACATAGTTGTTTTCGATCTTGCAGCCATAAAGAGCAAGCGTCATTGTATTGCCATCATTGTAAATTGCTCCACCACTCCCACCTCCCTGAGTTCCGGATTGTGCAGGATTGCCGCCGTTTCCGATCGCGTGATTATAGGAAAAAAGGCAATTGATAATAGTCCATGATACACCGATACTGCTGATCGCTCCGCCATTTGCGCCGATATTTCCAAACCCTTCAGCGCCACCGAATGTACAGTTTACAAGGTGAACCGGTAATCCGCTATATTGATTGAATACACGAATTGCTCCACCACCAACGTCTGGACCTTTATCAGCACAACGGTTATTGAAGAAACGGCAATTGACAGCTTTAAATCTCCCGCCCCATACCCAGATTGCTCCGCCACCATCGAATTCACTCTCATTGCTTGAATTCCCATCTATAAATGTAAGGTTCTGGACCGTTAAGCGCGGTGTATCCTGGTTCTGGCAATGAGTAGTTGTCCAGTGCTGATTGGAATCACAGGTGTTCATGTAGAGAATACGGGATCTCCCGCCGCCGCTGAGCGTCACCAATCCTCCACCATCGATAACAACATCTGCACTGGAATCATTGAAAACTTTTGCAGGTTTATTTAAAGTGATCGTTACCGGTTGTGAACCACTGTTGAAAGTGATAATGCCTCCTCTGGCAACTGCATCTATAAATGCTTCCGGAGTACAGCTTTCAGGTGTTCCAGTTCCAACGATATGATCAGGGTTGGTTACATTGGCGAGTCCGGCAGCAGCTGGAATGGGTTCATGTCCATCAGGATTTCCTGCCCCAGGACCATCAAGCGGGTTTGTAAATGGATTCGGAACATCAATACTGTCAACAGGAGCATTATTATAACAACTTATCAGAACACAAATGGTTAGGATCAAAAAGATATGGTGGAACATAAAGAAATCCTTTAATTGAAAGCAGTATCTATTCTTATTAGACATCTATGTAACGTAAAAATACAATTAAATTTGTGAAAATTACTGAACTTTTAAGAAGAAGTTTCTCCTTTTGATTGTGCTGTAAAGGATAAATACATTGATTAATTTATACGTCTTAAGACATTCGATCCAATGAGTACTATATGTACACAAATAGCTGTTGTGTAGTCAATTTATCGATAGGCAATAACAGCAGCAGTATTCGGGTAAATTTCTGGTTTTTTACAATACTATGTAATTTTAAGTGCATTTAGTATTGTAGCTTTTCGCTTATACCTTCTCCGATCAACCAAATAACAGAGGGGAAATTATTGTTATGGACAGAACGATTATTAACCAGAGAGAAAAAATAATTAGAAAGAATTTTTTGATGAAGATATGGAGGGGCATATTGCCCCGGTATTGCATTTTTATAGTTGGTGAAAAGGGAAAAAACGCTCAATTTAAGAGACAAATGCCTGTATTGCAGCCTGGAGATCAATGTTACTTATAGTAACTCTATTCCAGATTTTCTTTTCATTATCATTAAAAGCAGGGTAGATATTAGAACGGATAAATTCACCAAACTGGTCGTAGGGAAGAGACCGAAGTTTTTCAACCCATTCATCTTTAAATGCGATTAGACAATCAGCGTTAATTTCAAGAAAAAGAACACCTTGAATGCGGTCGAGCTTCATATAATACTCCTTAAGAAAAACAAAAATTCACCCATAAGATAAATTGCGGGTATTGATTTTACAACAAAAACACATCCAGTTGTATAGGAAGAAGTAAAAGTTGATTTTAGATATTAATGAATAGCTCCTTGTTTACAAATACAATGTAACATTTTGTAGGAAAGTGAGCCTCAATTTAAATCAATGGTCTTTTCATGGAATTCTTCTTTAAAACAGGTGATAAATCACCACTAATAAAAACTTTTTGTTAATGTTCAATTGTAATGTTTACAGAATATCTATCCATGTGAAATAAATCGCAAATTACAATATCAATTGTGTGGTCATTTCACGATAGAAAAAAACATAGTAACATTAATTTCGCCACATGATGTGAAATCTTCTGGTAAGTATAATGTTTGCAAGAAATGCTCATTTTTTGAATAGGAAATACCTATAGAAGTGGTTGTGGAATAGTGATTAATTAGAAATACACAAGGTGATTATAAATAACAGTTGAATCAAATTTGATATATGCAATCGAAAAAATTAAATCCTGTTAAGGAGCAATAAAAAAAATACAGAAAAATACATTAGTAAAGCTTGTTTGAAAGGAAAATTTCGCAGCTGCAATAAGCTATTGATATGCAAATTGATAAGTTATTATGAAAAAGGTGTAAAAAGACGCATTTGTAAAAGTATACATTTACTCTGGTGAATTTATCAAGATTAATGTGAAAAAAATTACTTGAACGTTTAAATAAACGCTGGTAGACTATATTATGAATAGTAAAAAATTAAAGATATGAAAGGAGTTTTTTCTGTTTTGATTTTTCATTCAGGATTTATGTAGGCAGTAACAATTAGCTGGATGGAAATTGTGAAAATATTTTTGGCAATTAAAAAACAAAGTAATACAAATGAAAGAATCATTCCATTCTTCCACCAGGTTAAAATTATTTCAGTTCTGTTCTCGATCTACATTTTTAATCCCGCCTTTGCTGCTGTTCCAGTTGTTACTTCCGTAAATCCAATTGACAATACTGTTAGTGTATCAATAAAGCATAATCCGGTTATTAGTTTCACAACAAGTGTAAGGCCGGGTGGTGGAAATGTTTATTTAAAAAAATCATCTGACAATTCGATTTCCGAACAGTACGCAGTAGGAACTGATGGCGTTTGTTTTGATAGTGTGATCAATGATTTTCAATCTACAATTGAGGACTTTACATCTGTAACTAATGGAACAGTTACCTGGACTTCTAGTCACTCTATTCAAGGTATTGGAGCATTAGGCGTAACTTCTGCAAGTGGCGGATGTTGGGTTGGCAGAGATAATCCTATCGGATGGAACTGGTCATCATACGATACACTAATCTGTTGGGTTCGTGCAGAAGTTTCTGGTCTGATTGGACATCTATTTGTACAATCCGGCAGTTGGACATGGACAAATGGAAGTGATTATAATTTAACACAAAATGCTTGGGTGCGTGTGGTACTTGATCTGCATAAAGCAGGTATAACGGGCTCAAACATACTAAGATTTGGCTTTCAAAATAATGCAGCGGGGACGTTCTGCGTAGATCGATTTGCTCTTAAGCGCAACAGTGGTACCAGAAGTGTAACTTTCCTAAGCAATGACTTATCTCCAAATACAGGCTACTATATTAATATTGATAATTGCGCAATTAAAGATTCAATAAACAGTTCATGCTTTGGTGGATATTATATGCCTGGTACGTGGAATTTTTTTTCAACTAATAATTATTCATGGGATAATTCAACTAATGATCTCGTTCAGGCGGGTAATGGTACCTGGGGCACAGACAATTACTGGACCCTGGAGGGAATCGGAAATACGCTGATTGCCTGGCCAGGTTCGGGGAACGATGCGGTATTTGAGGGCAGTGATGGATCATATACAATTAATATCAACGGTACACAAACAGTTGATAGCCTCATCTATAGAAATTCCGGTTATTCACTAAACAGTGGTACCATAAATAGTACAAATGGAAGTGTATCTGTAGCTTCGGGGAAAACAGCAACACTCAATTCTTCACTAAATGGATCTGTTGGTTTGACTTTTTCAGGTGGTGGAACACTTATTCTTACTGGAAATAATACTTATACTGGACCAACGACAATTTCTTCTGGAGATCTGCGCGTCAACAGTTCCACACCTGCCTCAAGTGGAGTAACGGTTTCATCTGGGGCAATACTAAGCGGAACTGGAAATTCTAACGGCTCTGTGACAGTAGATAATGGCGGAATAATTAATCCGGGGTCGAATAGTGCAGGTCAATTTAGAACTGGTGCCCTTACTTTGAATGGTACTTCAGTTCTTAATTATGATATCGGAACTGCAAGCGATGCAATTGCTGTTACAGGAAATCTGACTTTGGATGGGACAATTAATATCTCTGCTGGTGTTGGTTTTACATATGGAACTAAAACAATACTTACCTATACGGGGACTTTGATAAATAATGGTTTGACTGTGGGTATAGTACCTGGAGGCTATACGGCATCGGTTAGTGCCGGTTCGGGAAGTGTCACGTTAACCATAAAAGCGAATCAGGCAATAACTTTTAACGCGCTCGTGGCAAAGGCATATGGAGATGCAGATTATTCACCTGGAGCCACTGCTTCATCCGGCTTGTCAATAACTTATGCGAGCAGTAATGCATCAGTAGCAACAATCGTTTCCGGAAAGATCCATATAGTTGGTGTGGGAACAACAACCATAACAGCCTCGCAGGCAGGGAATGCAAATTACAATGCAGCGCCGAATGTAGATCAGACATTAACAGTGAATAAGGCGAATCAGACAATAACATTTAATGCACTGGCAGCGAAGGCTTATGGAAATACTGATTATTCTCCCGGAGCAACCGCATCATCTGGTTTGACAGTAACTTATACCAGCAGTAATAGCGCAGTTGCAACTATTGTAGGCAATACTACAATACATATAGTTGCACCGGGAACAGCGACGATAACTGCAATGCAAACAGGAAATACTAACTATAATGCTGCGCCAAATGTACATCAGACATTGACAGTAAATAAAGCGAACCAAACAATAACATTTAACGCACTTGCGGCAAAAACCTTTGGTGATAATGATTATTCTCCAGGAGCAACTGCTTCATCCAATCTGGCGGTAACCTATACAAGCAGTAATGCAACAGTAGCGACAATCGTTTCAGGAAAGATCCATATAGTGGGTGCGGGTACATCGACAATCACAGCGTCCCAGTCAGGAGATGCTAATTATAATGCTGCGTCCAGTATTGACCAGACATTGACAGTGAATAAGGCGAATCAAACAATTACATTTAATGTACTACCATCAAAGATTTATGGTGATACGGATTTTTTGCCTGGGGCAACTGCCACATCCGGTCTGGCAGTAACGTATACAAGCAGCAATGCTTCGGTAGCGACCATAGTTGCAGGTAAAATACAGGTAGTTGCACCTGGAACGGCTATAATTACAGCATCACAACCAGGTAATGGCAATTACAATGCTGCACTCAGTGTTGATCAGACATTGACAGTAAATAAAGCAAATCAAATAATAACTTTTAATGCACTACCGGGAAAGACTTATGGTGACACAGACTTTCCCCCCGGAGCAATCGCGTCATCCAATCTGGCGGTAACTTATACAAGCAGCAATTTATCAGTAGCAACAATTGTCGATGGAAATATACATATAGTAGGTGCGGGTACATCGACGATAACCGCATCGCAGGCAGGAGATGCTAACTTTAATGCAGCTGTCAATGTCAATAAGGCATTAACAGTAACTAAAAAATTACAAACAATTACATTTGGCGCATTAGCACCGAAATCGTATGGTGATGTCAATTACGATCCCGGAGCAATTGCATCATCCGGGCTTGCAGTAACCTATACAAGTAGCAATGCATCGGTAGCAACAATCGTAGCTGGACAGATACACATAGTCGGTACAGGAACATCCACCATAACAGCATCACAGGCAGGAGATGACAATTATCTTGCAGCCCCAAATGCTGATCAGGGGCTGACAGTAGGTAAAAAAACTCAAACAATAACATTTCCGGAGCTTGATCCAAAAACCTATGGTGATGCAGATTATGTTCCCGGAGCAGTTGCTTCATCTGGTTTGACAATTACATATTCGAGCAGTGACGAATCGGTAGCGACGATCATTGATGAAAAGATACATATAGTAGGTGCCGGAACAACGACGATAACAGCATCTCAGGCAGGAGATGACAATTTCCTTGCCGCACCAGATGTTAATCAGATACTGACAGTAGGCAAGAAATCCCAAACGATTATCTTTTCAGCACTTGATCCGAAAATATTTGGAAATCCAGATTACGCTCCAGGTGCGATCGCCTCATCGGGACTTCCAGTAACGTATTCAAGCAGTGATGCATCGGTAGCCACAATTATTGCTGGACAGATACATATAATAGGTGCCGGATCAACGACCATAACTGCATCACAGGCGGGAAGTGATGATCATCTTGCAGCGCCAGATGTTAATCAAACATTAACAGTAGGCAAAGCAAATCAGACAATAACTTTCGAGGCGCTCGGAGCGAAAGTCTATGGAGATGCGGATTATTCTCCAGGAGCAACTGCCTCATCCGGTTTGGCAGTCGCCTATTCAAGCAGCAATCCATCGGTGGCGACAATCATAGATGGAAAGATACACATCGTGGGTTTTGGTACTTCCACCATAACAGCATCACAGGCAGGAAACGTCAATTACAATGTGGCATCAAATATAGACCAAACGTTGACAGTAAATAAAAAAGCTCAAACAATTGCATTCGGTGCACTAACATCAAAAGCCTACGGTGACGTTGATTACGACCCAGGAGCAGCCGCTTCATCGGGACTTCCAATAACCTATACAAGCAGTAATACATCGGTAGCAGCAATCGTTGATGGACAGATACACATTGTCGGTGCCGGGACTGCGACCATAACCGCTTCGCAGGCAGGGGATGATAATTATCTTGCAGCCCCAAATGTCGAGCAGGGGTTAACAGTAGGGAAAACGGCTCAAACCATAAATTTCTCTGTTCTTGATCCGAAAACTTATGGTGATGCAGATTATGCCCCAGGAGCTGTTGCATCATCAGAATTGACGGTTACGTATTCGAGCAGTGATGAAGCTGTAGCAACGATAGATAATGGAAAGATACATATAGTAGGTGCCGGGACAACGACCATTACAGCATCTCAGGCAGGGAATGAAAATTACCTTGCAGCCCCAGATGTAAATCGGACACTGGATGTGGGCAAAAAGTCTCAGACGATTACTTTTGCATCACTCGATCCGAAAACCTACGGAGATCCTGACTTTGCTCCAGGTGCGACTGTATCATCGAACCTTACGGTTACTTATTCGAGCAGTAATGCATCGGTAGCAACAATCGTTACTGGACAGATACATATAGTGGGTGCCGGAACAACGACGATAACAGCATCTCAGGCAGGGGATGACAATTACCTTGCAGCTCCAGATGTAAACCAGATACTGGTAGTGGGTAAAAAATCTCAAACGATTGCATTTTCAGCACTCGATCCGCAAATTTATGGAGATCCAGATTATGCTCCAGGTGCGACTACCTCATCGGGTCTTGCACTTAACTATACAAGCAGTAGTTTATCTGTGGCAACAATCGTTGACGGACAGATACATATAACAGGTGTCGGAACAACGACCATAACTGCTTCACAAGCAGGAGATGATAATTATTTTGCGGCTGATAATGTCGCACAGACATTAACTGTCAATAAAGCGAATCAGACAATTACGTTCACAGGACTTGATCCTAAAGCTTACGCTGATCCAGATTATTCTCCAGGAGCAACTGCCTCATCCGGTCTGGCGGTAACCTATACAAGCAGCGATCCTTCAGTAGCAACGGTAGTTGATGGAAAAATACATATAGTAGAACTTGGTACTACAACGATAACCGCCTCACAGGCAGGAGATGACAATTTCAATGCAGCACCCAGTGTAGACCAGGTTTTGACAGTAGGGAAAGCAGATCAAACGATAACTTTTTCTCTTGATCCTAAAACGTATGGCGATCCTGATTTTATTCCCGGAGCAACAGCTTCATCTGGTCTACAGGTAACGTATACAAGCAGCAACGCATCGGTAGCGACTATTGTTGGAGAACAGATACATATAGTTGGTGCTGGTACTTCAACAATAACCGCAATACAGGGAGGAGATGTTCATTATAACGCGGCGCCTGATGTAAACCAAACATTAACGGTAAATAAGGCTGATCAGACGATCACCTTTTCCGCTATTCCATTAAAAGCATCAACAGACCCGGAATTCGATCTTGAAGCAACAGCTTCATCCGGACTAGTGGTTACCTATACAAGCTCTAATACTGGTGTTGCCACAGTGACAGGTAATACTGTACATCTCATAGGAGTTGAAGGAAGTTCGATAATTACAGCTTCCCAAGCAGGAAATGATAATTTTAATCCTGCTCCTGATGTAGTTCGGTCATGTGATGTTGGCAGAGTGAGTCAAACAATCAATTTCCCGGATTTTTCTGAAAAGAGATATCTGGATTCTGATTTTAATCCGGGTGCGAGCAGTACTTCTGGTTTGACAATAACTTATGTAAGCAGTGACTTAAGCATAGCCACAATTGTTGATGGAAAGATACACATTGTTAATCCAGGTACATCAAATATTACGGCTTCACAGGGTGGAAATGGTACTTTTTTTCCAGCAGAAGATGCTACAAAGACACTGACAGTGGGGAAGGCGACGCAAACAATAGCTTTTGCAGCACTCGATCCGAAGGCTTTCGGTGATCCTGATTATGCACCAGGGGCAACAACATCATCTGGTTTGACAGTTACATACTCGAGCAGTAATGCATCAGTAGCGACAATCGTAGATGGAAAAATACATATAGTGGGAGGTGGATCAACGACGATAACTGCATCACAGACAGGAAATGAATATTACCTTGCAGCACCAAATGTTGACCAATTATTGACGGTGGGTAAAATAGCACAGACAATAAATTTTGCAGCGCTGGACCCCAGGACGTATGGAGATGCGGATTACGCTCCTGGCGCAACCGCATCATCTGGGTTAACAGTTACGTATGCAAGCAGTGATCCTTCGATTGTCACAATCGTAGATGGTAAAATACACATTGCAGGCGGTGGAACTACAACCATAACCGCTTCACAGGCAGGAGATGATAATTACCTTGCAGCAGATCCTGTTGATCGATTGTTGACAGTAAATAAAGCAAGCCAGACAATAACTTTTGCAGCACTTGATCCAAAGACGTATAAAGATGTGGATTACGCACCCGGAGCAACAGTATCGTCTAATTTATCAGTATCATATTCAAGTAGTAACCTATCTGTAGCGACAATCGTTGATGGCAAGATACATATAGTAGGTGCCGGAACTACAACCATAACTGCATCACAGGCTGGGGATAATAATTATCTTGCAGCAGATCCTGTTGATCAATTGTTAACAGTAAATAAAGCGAGCCAGACAATAACATTTGCAGCACTGGATCCAAAGACATATGGAGATGTAGATTATTTACCGGGGGCGACAACGTCATCAGGTTTGACTGTAACGTATTCAAGCAGTGATCCATTAGTTGCAATGATTGTTGAAGGGAAAATACGTATAACAGGCGGTGGAACTACAACCATAACCGCTTCGCAGACAGGAGATGGCAATTACTTTGCAGCACCAAATGTTGGTCAGGTTTTGACAGTAGGTAAGAAGTCTCAGACGATTGCCTTTTCAGAACTTGCTCCGAAAATTTTTGGAGACCCGGATTTTTTACCTGGAGCAACAGCTTCATCAGATCTGACTGTTACTTACTCAAGCAGCAATCTGTCAGCAGCAACAATAGTTGATGGACAAATACATATCATAGGTGGCGGAAACACGACTATAACTGCATCACAAACAGGGAATGAAAATTACCTTGCAGCACCAGATATTGAACAGGTGTTGATAGTAGGTAAGAAAGCGCAGACAATTAATTTTGCAGCACTTGACCCAAAAACTTTTGGAGATGAAGATTTTGCCCCTGGGGCAGTAGCATCATCAGGTTTGACAATCACCTATACAAGCAGTGATCCATTGGTCGCAACAATTGTTGATGGAAAAATACATGTTGTAGGAGGTGGATCAACCACAATAACAGCCTCGCAAGCTGGAGATGACAATTACCTTGCGGCTCCAAGTGTTGACCAAACATTAAGTGTTGGCAAAAAAGTTCAGACAATAACTTTTGCAGCTCTTGATCCAAAAACATATGGTGATGCTGATTATCTTCCCGGAGCGACTGCTTCATCCGGACTGACAGTAGTGTATTCAAGCAGTGATCCTTCGGTAGCAACGATAAACGATGGGAAGATACACATAGTAGGTGCCGGGACTACGACCATAACTGCCTCACAGGCAGGAGATGATAATTATATTGCAGCGCCAGATGTTAATCAGACACTGACAATAGAAAAAAAAGTCCAAACAATTACATTCTCAGCACTTGATCCAAAGACATATGGAGATGCGGATTATCCCCCCGGAGCAACAGCATCATCAGGTTTGGCTGTAGCGTATTCAAGCAGCAATCCATCAGTTGCAATGATTGTTGATGGAAAAATACGCATAACAGGCGGTGGAAGCACGACTATAACTGCTTCACAGACAGGAGATGGGAATTACTTTGCAGCACCAAATGTTGATCAAGTATTGACAGTAGGTAAGAAAGCTCAGACGATTACCTTTTCAGAACTTGCTCCGAAAACTTATGGTGACTTGGATTATTCCCCCGGAGCATCATCATCATCAGGTTTGACAGTAACTTATTCAAGCAGCAACCTTTCAGTAGCAACGATAGTTGATGGAAAAATTCATATAGTAGGTGGTGGAAGTACGACTATAACCGCGTCGCAAACAGGAAATGTTAATTATCAAATGGCGCCGAATATCGATCAGATTCTGACAGTGAATAAGGCGCCACAAAACATAACTTTTGCAGCACTTGATCCAAAGACTTTCGGGAGTGAAAATTTTGCTCCTGGAGCAACAGCCTCATCCGGGTTGGTAGTAACGTATACAAGCAGTGATCCGTTAGTGGCAACAATTGTGGATGGAACAATACATATCACTGGCAGTGGAACAGCAACTATCATTGCTTCACAGGCGGGAGATGAAAATTACCTTGCTGCTGATAATGTGGAACAGACATTAGCAGTAGGCAAGGCTACTCAGACAATTAATTTTTCAGCACTTGATCCTAAAGCATATGGCGATCCTGATTATTCTCCTGGAGCAACAGCCTCATCCGGGTTGGCAGTGACCTATACAAGCAGTAATGCATCGGTAGCAACAATTGTTGATGGAAAAATACATGTTGCAGGTTCTGGCAGTTCGATTATAACAGCTACGCAGGCAGGAGATGATAATTATTTTTCTGCAAGTGCAGATCAAATGTTAACGGTGGGAAAGAAACTACAGACGATTACATTTTCACCTTTTGATCCGAAAACTTATGGTGATGCAGACTTTGACCCCGCAGCTACAGCTTCATCCGGTTTAACAGTCGAATACAAAAGTAGTAATTTATCTGTTGCTACAATCATAGCTGGACAAATACATATTGTAGGCGGCGGGACAACGACTATAACTGCCTTACAGGCTGGAGATGATAATTATCTTTCTGCACCTGATGTTAATCAGACATTGACCGTAGCAAGAATGGCACAGACGATAACATTTGGAGCACTTGAGCCGAAGAAATACTTAGATGCAGATTTTTCTCCTGGTGCAACAGCATCATCCGGTTTAACAGTAGAATACTCAAGTAGTAATCTATCAATAGCAACAATTGTCGATGGAAATATACATATAACAGGCGCAGGGACAACGACCATAACCGCCTCGCAGGCAGGAGATAATAATTATCTTCCAGCAAGTATGGAACAGTTATTGACAGTAATTAAAGCTGATCAGATAATATCTTTTTCAGAGCTTGACCCAAAGACCTATGGAAATGGTGATTATGAACCTGGAGCAACAGCTTCGTCCGGGTTAACAGTAACCTATTCAAGCAGCGATCTATCAATCGCCAAAATAGTTGATGGAAAAATACACATAATGGGTGCTGGAACAACAACGATAACTGCTTCACAGGCAGGAAGTGATAATTACAATGCGGCACCCAATGCGGACCAGACATTGACAGTAGTGAAATCAACACAGACGATAACTTTCGCTGAGCTCAATTCAAAAACGTATGGAGAAGCGGATTTCTCACCTGGAGCAACAGCATCATCTGGTTTGGCAGTCTCTTATTCAAGCAGCAATACATCGGTAGCAACAATTGTTGCTGGACAAATACATATTGCAGGAAGTGGATCAACAACCATAACTGCCTTACAGGCGGGAGATGATAACTATCTTGCGGCACTCAGTATTGATCAGCTGTTTACGGTGGGAAAAGCAGATCAGACAATCACATTCGATTCTCTTGAAGAAAAGAACTTCGGTGATCCAGATTATGCTCCAGGTGCAACTGTATCTTCAGGATTGATAGTATCATATACAAGCAGTAATTTGTCGGTAGCGACGATAATCGATGAGAAGATTCACATAGTAGGCCCGGGAGTAACAACTATAAAAGCCTCTCAGGCCGGGAATACAAATTTTAATGCAGCCCCAGATGTAAATAGTCAATTAACCGTAGGAAGGCTAAATCAGGTAATTACCTTCGCGCCGCTTGCAGAGAAGTACTACGGGAATTCTGATTATGAACCCGGAGCAACTGCTTCATCCGGATTAGCAATTACCTATTCAAGCAGTAATAGTGATGTGGCAACAATCATTGATGGGAAGATCCATATAACAGGTACAGGAAACGCCATTATTACTGTCTCACAGGCTGGTAACAGTGATTACCGTCCAGCTGCTGATGTTAACCAAAACTTGAAAGTAAATAAGGCAAATCAGGTAATAACATTTGCCGCAATTGCATCGAAAATATATGGTGATACAGATTTTACTTTGGGAGCTACCGCATCCTCTGGTCTGCCAGTGTTTTATGCAAGCAGTGATACCGGTATTGCATCAATTGTAGAGGGCAAAATTCACATCAGGGGTGGTGGTACAACGATTATTACCGCATCTCAGGCCGGTGATACAAATTATAATGCTGCTGCAGATGTCAGTCAAACGATGACAGTTGACAAAGCAGATCAGACAATAGCATTCGGGGTTCTTGCAGGTAAGGTTTATAGTGACACAGATTTCATTCCGGGGGCAACCGCCTCATCAGGATTGCCTGTAACCTATATGAGTGGTGATACGAATGTCGCGACAATTGTAGAAGGAAAAATTCACATAACAGGTGCCGGAACCACAATTATAAAAGCATTTCAAACAGGTAACACTAATTTTAGCCCGGCAGATTCAGTTGAACAAGAATTGATAGTTAGTAAAGCAGATCAGATAATTACATTTGGAGTACTTCCAGAAAAAGCGATTGGTGATACTGACTTTTCACCAGGAGCACTAACTTCATCAGGACTGGTTATAGCTTATACAAGCAGTAATCCAGCAGTAGCAACAATCGTAAATGGAAAGATACATATTACCGGTGCAGGAACTTCTACGATTACCGCATCTCAAAGTGGTGATGGAAATTATAATCCGGCAATTAATGCATTTCAAATATTGGCAACAGGTAAAACTCATCAGACCATAGCATTCGATTCAATACCTGCCAAAACATATGGTGATAGTGCTTTTGTTCCGGTTATTTCCGCTTCATCGGGACTTTCAGTGGTGTTAGTAAGCAGTGATACAACTATAGCTGCTATAGTCAATGATACTGTTGTTATACGCGGAGCCGGTATGGTTACATTAACAGCATCTCAGGCTGGTAATGAAACATTTATCGCAGCACAGGAAGTTTCCCGTGCCTTGATTATGAATAAAAAAGAGTTGATCTTTGCTGCTAATAATCAAACACGATTGTATAAAGAGCAGAATCCAATATTTACCTGGACAGTATCAGGATTTGTCAATAATGATACTATCTCTGAAATAGATACTTTACCTTTGATTTCGACATCTGCAACGATTGAAAGTACTGCAGGTATTTATCCGATCAGTATTTTGGGCGGGAGTGATAATAATTACAAATTTTCCTGCCAGAATGCTACATTGTCCATAGGTAAAGCACAACAAAACATCACTTTCGATTCTATATCCGATTACAAAATTACAGATGATTCATTTGTAGTTGTGGCTTCTGCATCATCGGGATTAGGGATTACATTAGATTGTGGAGATACTTCAAAGATTAAGGTAAGTAATGATACTGTATTCATAAGAGATACAGGTTGCGTTACAATAATAGCTCGACAAGCAGGAAACAATAATTACGATTCAGCTCATTCAGTTGCGCGCAGATTCTGTATCGAAACGGTTCCACTCGAAAAACCTACACTTATTGTAAATGCTTCAGAAAGAGAAAATCAACCAATTACACCATCTCTTGTGTGGCATAAGGTAAATGAAGCAGCAGCATATCGGATTCAAATCGCCCTTGAGAATCAATTCACTTCGATAGTTTATGATTCGGCAACGAATGATACTGTCAAGTTGATTAAAACTCTCGCAAAGAATACGGAATACTTCTGGCGGGTAAGAGCTCAAAATAGGAACCGGATTTCAGATTTTAGTACGCCTGATTCTTTTATGACAATACCTGATTTGCCATCTGTCCCAACACTTATTGTTGATGATAGTGATCGTACCAATCAAAAACTGGTTGTATCATTAATCTGGCATTCTGTTCAGAACGCTGATAATTATAGAATACAATTTTCAAATTCCAGGACATTTTCCAACACAATTTCAGATTCTTTATTGAATGATACGATTTGGACAACCGATAGCTTGAAAATCAACACATGGTATTATTGGCGCGTTCTTGCAGGTAATAAGGGAGGAAATTCTGCTTTCAGTACTCCTGATTCCTTTATGACAATAGTACAGATACTTGAAGCACCTGAAATACTAACGGTTATTCCATCTGAAGTTCGTGTCGGGACATCGATCACTATTGACTGGAAAGAGGTAACCGGAGCATTGAGTTATGGTGCTGTTATTTCAAAGGATTCTTTGTTTGCCGGAGTGTTTAAGGATACTCTTGTAAACGATAAGCACACATTAAATATAACAGGGCTCCAGAACGACCAGATCTATTTCTGTCACATTGATGCTCGCGCAGGAAAGAACAGAAGTACATGGTCGAAAGTATTGAGATTTACAACTTTGATCAATAATGACAGTACAATTCAATCATCAACCTCAACAATAATTTCAGGAAACGTAGCTATTACACCTGAAATAAGGATTGTAAGTGATACCTTAAGCGCTATTAGAGGTCAAATCATAACCGTTGTGAAAGAATCAGTTGCAAAAAACAGTCTGATTAATGTATCTCATATGATGGATTTTTCTAAATCGCCAGTTACAGCGTTTGATAAACCTGTAGCACTGGTTTATATCATTCCTGATTTGACTATAGATAACGTACTCTTAGACAGTGCGACTAAAAAAGTTGTAAGACCTTTTTTTATTGATGATTCAAATAAGGTTGTTGTAATCCGTGGCAGCATGGTTGATAGTTCTGGAGCAATTACGGTTTCGATGGATACTTTGAAAAAAATATTCTTCGGGATTGATACAATCAAACCGGTGATTATTGATAATACATCTTCTCATATTGTAACGAATGGTACAATTCCGCTTATTTCTGGAAAGTGTTATGATAATATCAGCAATACAAAGTACATGATTTATTACAGAAAAGGTGGAAACACAAAATTTGATTCCATTGAAATGAACGCAAGTGCAGCCAATGATTTTTCCAAATCGCTTGGGGAAAAAGCTGCAATTGACAGCAGTGGTCTGGAATATTATATCTGTGCAAATGATGGTACAAATCAGATACGATTACAAAATAAAAATATTTCGACATATATCATAAATAAATCCGCGAATACTGCTGTTCCTGTTATGAAATGGTATTTGTTTGCTCCGCCTGTCAGTCTGGTCAATGATTCGATCTCAAGATTGCTTTCAACAACTCTTGGTGATTACGGAAAGAAGTGGCGTATGTACCGCTACGATAATCAACCCAAGGATACATTAATTGAATTTAATAACGGGTTATCACGGTTTGAGATTGGAAAGGCTTACTGGTTAAAAACACGTAATGAAGGGTTCGTTTTCAATATAGATACAGGCATAACTACTCCAATAAATCAATGCTATACAATTGAAGTGCCACCACGCAAGTGGTTGCCGATTAGTAATCCATATTTGTTTCCTGTTTCCTGGGAAAGTATACTTGATTCATCTTTTGTTAATGAATCAGTAGCTATTGGACCTTATACATACGCTGATAGTGCTTGGGTTACTCCTAATAGTATAGAAAAAATAGAACCATGGAAGGGGTATTATATATACAATAATTCTGATAAGGCAATTACATTGCGGATTCCTTCAATACGGTATTCACAATCTCTCTCTAAAAAAGCAGTTTATCAGCAGGTACTGGATTGGGTAGTAAGAGGAAATGATGAGATCAGTTGCAATAATATATTTGGAACTTCAAATGCAAGCTCAGATAATTATGATCCATTATATGATTTCCCTATGCCGGCATCACCGGATAATTCAATAAAGGCGTATTTTTATAGAAATGGATTTACATCTGTAGCACAGAAATTTCAGACTGATTTTACAAATTTCAAGGATGGTGGTGCTATATGGCATATAAAGATCGAAAACCTGAAAAAAGGAGAATCTTACTTCTGTCACATAAATGAAATAGAGAAATTACCAGATTCCCTGATGGTATACACTATCGACCTGACAACAGGAATAAAATGGGATATGCGCAAGAATGATTATGGAATTCAGGGTTCTGCAAGTGTAAACGAAATTGCTGTCGATCTGGTTATTGGAACTCTTGCCTACGTCAATAAGATAACTAATAATTACAAACAGGTGCCGATGCAGTTCACTGTATCGGCATTGTATCCTAACCCTGTGCGACATATAGCCAGATTAAATTATACAATACCATATGACCCGCACAGACTCCGCGTACCTGTTTCTTTCTCTGTATTTACAATGTCTGGGCGTAAAGTTTTTACAATTAATGAACCTGCAAGATCTGCCGGTTATTACACGATTTTAATTGATGTCTCATCCGCAAATAGAACTGTTTCTTCCGGGACCTATGTTTATAAACTAAACGCAGGAAAAAACTGGAAGAGTCAACTGATGAAAGTGCTGAGGTGATTTTTAAAAATTGTCAGATAATAGATTGCAATTATTACAAATTTCTCCTATTAAATTTCACTTTCAAGTCCATTTTCAGCTATTACTTTACTGTAAAAATTGCCGCTGTCTTTTACAATCCGATTTTGTGTTTCGAAATCAACATATACTATACCAAATCGAGATGAATATCCCTCTTCCCATTCAAAATTGTCCATAAGCGACCATGCAAAGTAACCACGAACATCAACACCCTGCTGAATGGCATTGTGAAGAGACTGAATATAAATTCGGTAGTAGTTGACACGATCCTGATCGTGCACCTTGCCATCAGGTGATATCTTATCAGGATAGGATGCACCATTCTCCATGACGTAAATTGGTATATCCCCGTATAACTTCTTTACCTTGAGGAGCATATCCCGAAAACCATCAGGATACACAATCCATCCCCGATCAGTTGTCGGTAATTCCCGTTTTTCTCTTTTGATTTTACCTTTCTTATCTTTTGAAAACCATAAACTGAAATAGTGATTTATTCCTAAAAAGTCCAGGGGAACGGATATTGTCTGCATGTCACCATCACACATTATTGGATAAAGATTATGCTGTGATCCATGTGGATATTTTCCAAAAAAAACAGGATCGAGAAAATGCCCTGGCCCATGATCCCATATAGATTTTAAAACCTGTTCATCTCCATCTGTACAATAGTTCATAGATATGGCTGGAACAATTCCAAATTTAGCATTTGACAGAATTGCGCGACCAGCTTGAACTGCTTTACCATGAGAAAGCAAGAGGTGGTGAGCCACTTGTAAAAAGGTCTCGTTATCTGAAAACCCGGGAGCGTGTTTACCATCAAGGTATCCAAGTTTTGCAAACACATTTGGTTCATTAAGAGTTGTCCAGAATGTCACCCTATCTCCCAGAGTATAATACATACATTCAGCAAATTCAGTAAACCAGTCGCTGGTACGACGATTCAGCCAACCACCGCCATCCTGAAGTGACAGTGGCAAATCCCAATGGTAAAGAGTAACAAAAGGGATTATACTGTTTTTTTGGAGTATGTCAACAAGTCTGCTGTAGAAGTCAAGACCCTTCTGGTTTGGTTTTCCACGGCCTTGAGGCATAACACGTGACCAGGATACTGAAAAGCGATAAGCTCGCAATCCCAATTTCCGCATCAAAGCAACATCACCTTCCATTCGGTGATAATGATCACAGGCTATATCACCTGTAACACCATTGCGAATTTTGCCTGGAGTGTGGGAGAAGCGATCCCAGATCGATTCGCTTCGACCATCCTCTAAAACCGCTCCTTCAATTTGATATGATGCTGTTGCTGCTCCCCAGATAAAATCTTTAGGAAAATTAAGAAAAGTACTCATAGAAGTTTTCTTTACTATTAGAAGTTTGTGATTTTAAATTGGTAACATCCAAAAAAATAAAATTTGGAGGTGATCTCTTTCTTAGGTGATACCCAAATTTTTTTGCCTCATTTTTTCAAAAAATACATATAAATATTGTAAAAAACTTTAAAGCAAAGAATTGAATCAAGAGAATCATCGAATTTAGAATCAAACCAAGTGAAATAGTAATGAAAGTGTTTTAATATATATAAATCTTAATAATAAGATTAATGTTCAATAGGAAAGAAGATGTGTATGAAAAATACTCTACTTAAAAGAGTCGCGAAATTCTGAAGGAGATTGACATGTATCTTGCTTGAAAACTCGATTAAAATGGGTCATATTGTTATAACCAACTGCAAACCCGATCTCTGACACTGTGCGATCTGTATCTTTGAGAAGGCGTTTGGCTTCTGCGATTCTGATTTCATTCAGATATTGCTTAAAGGTATAGTTAAATGCCCGCTGGAGTATTGTTGATATTCTTGGCGAACTGATTCCAACATCCTTTGCAACTTGCTCTACTGTAAGATCTGATATATGAAAATTTTTACCTATAAAATCAGCTATTCGAACACTTTCTTCAGAAAAATGGTTTTTTACTTCGAGCTTATTATACGTAAGTACAGTGTTGTTAATTTTTTTTCTTTTATAAAGCAGAAAAATTATAAGCATTAGTATAATGTATAGTATAGAACAGGTAATAAGAACAAAAGATAAAAGGGTAACGTCTTTTGAGAAACTTAATTTAGTGATGACCATCTGATTTTCAACATTATTAAGAAAACCTGATCCGTTCTGAAAATCTATTCCGAAAAGTTTTTTACGATCGGCATTTTTTGGCAAATTCGCTGCGACTGGTCCAACCTCTTTCCACCACCATTCTGGAATTTTTAAATCTTTTAGAGCAATTTTATATTGTATAGAACCGAAATGCACCGGAACCTGTATTGATTCAACATAATAGGTATGATAATCATTTAAAACGGTAAATCCTTCTATAGAAGTTTTGAAATTAATAATAAAAGAATTCCCATGTTTTGTGCGTATATCAATATTCATATAATCGTATTTAGAAATATCAATGAAAGCATTGTTGCTTTTAAGCTCCATTGCGAACCCTGCATAGGGGTCCATACCTTTTGTTAAACTCTTTTGTAATGTATAATTGAAGATAATTGCAGAATCTTTAATAACCGCTATTTGTGCTGCCGTGCCGGCACTGTCGTTATCATCAGTATATACCACAAACTTGAATTGTTTATCCCCGGGAAAAATTGTCAAATCATTGTCTTTGATGAAAAGAGGTAATACTATTAAAAAAGCAGGTAAAATAAGCAGAATTAATTTAATTACCCCGAATTTTCTTGAAACCATTCTTCAATTCATCCAGTTGGCAGCTTGCGATTAAACCTAAATAGCTTATTATATTAATTCATAAAATAAGTTGTGGGTAAAGACTAAAGTAATCCCATCAATTTTATTCAGCAAAAGTTCATTTATTTACAAAGCTCTTTTTTTCTGCTAAATTCAAACTGTTTTTTTTCCGGGTTCTACTTTCCAAAATGTACATAATTACCCCGAGAAGAGAACTATGTAACTGTGTTAAAATGGAGGTGCTTTTGAAGATTCCTAAAACGAAAGATAGAGAAATCGGGGCTAGTGCCCCGATGCTGATTCTATTTTAATTCTAATTGAGTAATGGAATATGGAGCCAATTGTAATCGCATCTCATTTTTCAAGACAGTTGGCTTACTTGAATAACCTTTGGAAGATGACTCATTTAATAATTGAGTGCACATTGCGCTTCCAATTAATTCTGGGATTTTTATTGTTACATTAGCCTTTGTCTTGGGATATTTATTAATAATAAGCACACTTTTCGTTCCGTCACTATGAATATTCCCATAAACAGAAACATTCTTGTCATTTGATGAACATTCGACCAACGATCCTCGTATGCTCTGACTGGCCAGCTTGAATGCCCAGTAAGAAGGACGGGGGACATTTACCCCTTCTGCTACATCACTGCGAGAAAGATATCCATAATCGCCACCCTGCTCAAATATCCCATTATGAATATTCCAGTATGAAGCTTGATCAATATTTTGTTTTGCTAACATTCCAAGATAATCGGCAACGAAAAGTGCATTTACCATACTCAAACTTTGTGGACCTGGATTGAAATCTACTGAATTCCACTCTGTTAACCATATCTGGTAAATTTTATTTTTCTGGCCATAGTCACTTAATTGACGTCTGACACTGGGGATTATCTGATCTAAAATTTGTGGCGAGGCCAAAAGACCGATATCATTCTCTTCACCACTTCCCTGAGGATAATTATGGACATTTACTCCATCAGCAAGATCTTTTGTATAATCAAAAACGGTTTTATTCCATTTACCTTCCAATTCCCATACAACTGTTATTAAAATACTCGGATCTATTCTTTTCATAGCTTTGATATACTCTGCAGCACGTTTTCCATATTCTTCCGCACTGCAATGATTTTTATGCCAATCACCGTAGAGCTCGTTACCAACTTCCCATAACCGCACTTTGAGTTTTTTTTCAATATTAAGATACTTAACCCATGCTGCTGCCTCTTCCGGAGTTCCAGTTCCGAAGTTTACAGTAATCATAGGTTCACAATTAGTTTTTCTGCAAAAATCCATGAATTCATCAATGTCAATAGTTCCATTCTTCCCTATAGCCTCTTTCCAGTGGTATTCATCTGAACTTAATCCCCCAGGGAAACGAATTACTTTGTGATTAACTACTTTTGTGAATTCAGAAGTAGTAGGATTAAGAAGATCTCCGTCCCAATACTGTGCATTAATACCAAAAATTCCATCCTGTATTTTATTAATTATTTTTGAATTGAAATTTCCAGTAATTGCGACCTCTTTCTCAGTCGGTGCAGCAATTTCCTGTGCTGTTCTACTATTTGTCAGACGAATGTTATCGATAAGAAACGTGCCGCTGATACCTTCTCCTGCAGGTTTAATATCAATTATTAGGACGTTTTCAAGATCAAATTTCCCATTGTGCTTTGCATCTGCAGGCTGGTAGTATGGAAACTTAGAAAAATCTTTGAACGGAACAATCACTTCGCTCCACCCTTGTGGCCCACCACATGAGGCGATATATAATTCATTTCCTGCATCGTTAATTTGAATGTTTAACGATTGGTAAGGTCTTGTTGAATATAGATCGAATTTTAATCCCCAGTGCTTGGACCAATTAACTTTTTTATCTGTGATGTTATTTTTAGGGTATTCATACATGACATCACACCAGTCACTGAGTGAATATGTAATCGCAAGAGACTTTTCACCATATTTTTTATCAGTAGATTTGACTATCTCTGTTTTTACCTGCGAAGCTGGACCAGAACCTGTTTCCCATGCCTGATCAGATGCTGACTCCAGGTCGTGAAGAAGAATATCCGGTTCGTTGGATGTAAAACTTTCCCAGTACTTATCAGGATCAAAATATCCCGGAATTTCCTCAATGAAGCTGATATCTTCTATATAAAACTTCACTGGTTTACCAGATCCAACTTTGTTTTCACCTTTATTTACAGAAAATCGCACCTCACTTATAGCTTTCCAATCAATGTCTTTCACAATTTCCGCTTTCTTTACAGCATCCCAATACCTACCTTTTACCTGAAATTTTTTTAAGGGGATCATAAAATAATGCCAAGTTGTATCAACTTTTCCAAAATCCCTTAGAGCAACTTTAGTTTGTACTTTCATGCCATCCGATTCATCATCAATAAGCCCCACATAAATACTTTCATTTCCACTAACTCCTTTTGCCCAGAATGCTATACCACTTGGCTTTTGATTACGAATCGATTCAATGTTAATCGTTTTGTTATCACCAAGAACTACCGTAACCCCCGAGTAATCATCATTATCAAGATAACAAGCAAGAATTCCTGAATAACTTTTGTTTGTGCCTTTCTGGATTTTTGCCGCAGTTTTTCCACCATATACATAGGTGAATCCATTTTGCGCTATTTCGTTGTTAAACAAAACTGAGGACCTTTTAATTGATTCGTTTGTCTTATCCGGAGAATTGATAATTTCATCTAATAAATCCCAGTATTCATCACTACTCAATTTTTCCTCCTGCTGCTGTTGAAGCACCGGGGATAATGATTGAATACTCAGACTCGTCCCACATCCAGAAAGAAAAAAGATGGTACTACTGAGGGCGATGAACTCTTTAATGAGCGACTTCTTCCACAATAACATACGCGACTCCTTTTTTGGGGAAATAAGAACAGAGTTACCTTTTATGAAAAAAGTACTTCATTGAAAATTTTTCAGCTACACGTTAAGACTGAGAAATGATTACAATTTTTTTTAAATCAGAATGTGAGTGTGTAGGATAAATGTTAGATGAACTTTTTGGGTGACATTTTTGTTTACATTTTTTGGTGAAGTAAGGAGAAGTTTAATTAGCTGTGTAGATAAAGTGAGAGGGGGAGAGGGTTTTGAGTTAAGAATTATTATCACATTTCTGGATGGATTAACTCATATACGTTATCCCAAAGGTAAATTTATAATTAATTGACCTCTGGGGATAAAGGTAAAATCCGCAAACATTTCGCATTCCCATTTCCCGACCACATCAACTACCCCCCCCCACCAAAAAAATACTCTTACCCGACATATTATCTCAAAGTTATCCTCTTACAATACAAATAACTCCCATTCTTAACTTCTATCATAAAAATTCCTCTCAACTTCTTTAAGTATTCTACAAAATGTAAGTTGTCTTTATAAGGCATTCTTTTAGTTTTAAATACCCGGCGACCATCAATCGCATAGATCGTTATTTCCACTAAAGTGTTACTTTCAATTGGAAAATTCAAGTTAAGCACTTCTATAGGTGCATTTTGTTTTTTGTTAACAGGTTTATGAAAAACAGGGGTTGTCTTATCTTTGTAAATGTATAATTTCTGATCTCCCATTATCCAGCCAGTATGATTGTTTATAAATTGAAATTTCTCCCCTCTGATTCCTTTCTGTTCAAGCCAGATAGTTCCTCCATCTTCAGACTTGAATACATAGTTTCCTTCAGAAATAAACCACCCATTGAGTTCATCACAGAAATGTAGTGACTTTGCTGGTAAAAAGATTGGTGGTCCACTGGTCCAGGTAATACCGTTATCTTTGCTTTTATAAAAATAGTAGAGCCGAACACTTTTAGGGCTACTGCCAATCGTTATGTTTCCAATAAGGTAAATGGTGACCGAATCCAGAAAAAATGAAACACTATGAGAAGTATAATTGTTGCTCTTGTCAATCCAAGTGATACCGTTATCTGATGAATATGTCCAGTTGGAGAGCCATATCCCACTTGATGATATATGGCTTACTTTTAAGGGATCAGATTGAAGGCATATATCATCATGATATTTTGATAATTTTAATTTCCATTTATCACCGCCGTCAGTTGTATAATAAACCCTTTCCGTATCATCCTCTGATTTGGTGGTAATAACACCTTGACCTCTAAAGATTGTAAGTGAGTTTATATCTCCTGATATTCCTTTATTCAGTCTTTTCCATTTTTCTCCTTTATTTTCCGTATACATAAGCAGACCCGAGGTCCCGTATGCATATCCGGTATCTTTACTTATAAAATGAAAACCGGTAATTAATTCACCTGAAAGAGGTGCTTCATTGGGTTTCCAGGTTATTCCTCCGTCTTCTGTTTTCATCAGGTATTTATCAGAATGATTTTTACCGCATATCCAGCCGGTAAGTGAATCTGAAAAGTAAAATGAAGCCGGATGTGGATCAGTGATAGTTACCGAATCCCACATTCCTTCTGCGAAAAGTAAATTGATGTTGAAAATGGTGGAAAATATAAACAGTCCGCTTGATGTTACCTTCATAAAAGCTCCTTAAAAGATGTGCGATATAGTAAATGTTTGATGCGAGCGAAAAATTATGTGTAAAAAGAAGATCACTCCCAGATTAAAGTAATGTGAATGATACTGCCTAAAAAACCTTATGTAAATCGATAACAATCAAAAGTAAATACAAATATGCACAATCATCTGAAACGCAAAATTTGAGATGATGCACCTTGATTTTAATTTAAACATTAACACGAGATGAAGCAGCGTAAATGTCAGGTCAACATTTATTATATATTTTCTGTTTACAATATCCAATAAAAATTACGGTTTCTCTCGAAACATTTCTGTAACTCTCAAAAGCACGCTATAGATAGGAAAACATTCAGACTGGAAATGCTCTATATAAATTAAAAATCAAATATCAAACCAAAATAAATTGCACATGTGTATACTTCTTAATTCATACAGAGCAACATAAATGAAGAAATTATCGGGTCCTCATGACCCGAATAAACAATTGATAAAACAAATTAGTTACTCTTACAGCATCTTAATCCGTTGATTGGTTTAGCATCTCCGGAAACTCCAGGTGAAACTGTTTGACATTTTGAATAAGGTCCTCCCATTAGGGCTGGTTGGTTATTAGAGGTCCTGACCCACTCAAAAACATTGCCTGCCATATCAAATGCACCAAACTTGCTAAAACAATTGATTCTTGCTCCAGATACTTCAATGGCCCGTGATGCGTCACTATTGCATTTATTCTCATCGGATGTTTTCCCGTAAGGATAGGGGAGTGCATCAAGACCACTACAAGCCCATTGCCATTCTTCGGCTGTACAGAGTCGTTTGCCCTGCTGTTCACATAATTTTTGGGCCTCCATGAAAGATATGTTTACCTGAGGAACCGAACCCTGATGATTGGGATATTCATATTTGTCAATACATGTTTTGAAAAATGGACGCCCCTGAAAACCAGGTGGAAGGTCGATAAGCACCATACCTTGTGGACAATTGAGTGGTTTGGCGTATCGGATAATCTGATCATTTGAATTATCCTGTGTATGTCTTATGACTCGTACAATATCTGTTTGTTTTATAAACTGAGTAACACCATTTGAACTAATATTTACTCCTGCATTTTCTTCTTTTTTAATGGTACCTGAAACAATGATATCTGCTGCCGGTCTGCCCCAGTCATCGACCACAGAGCTCTTTTTTATAATGGTGTCAAATGGTCCTGCAGGAATGTCAATAATTTTCTTTTGTGGTGTAATCAGCACGATTTGAGTAATTACCTCCCGTTGCATCGGAATAATCGTTCCTTCAATATTGATTTTTAATATCGTTTGGTCAATCGATTCAAGAGAGCCTTTGAAAAGAGAACCATTAGAGATCTTTACTTCTAACGAAGCTTTGGGGTGATTCTTTAGAAGAAGATTATCATAAGAGATCACTGTCATATCGTCTTTCTGGACAGGAGTCTGTTTTGGTTCAGGTTTTTTTAGTAAACTTTTGGGGAGATCGATAAGGTCACATCGATCGATGAGTTTTCTGCTAAAGACATAAGGTTTGCCATCAGTAGTCTCAAAAATCAATGAAGTATCATCCTTTGATTCAACGAAACCAATTAATTCATCTCCTGTTGTAAGGCTCATCCGGTATTTGCCTTTGACAATGATTTCTTCAAAGTGCTGACCACTGACAATTGCTTTAGGGGTAGCCGAGAAACTTGAACTTGCATCTATCCCTGTATTACCATTTTGCGCCCACCAGATTCTCCAGTCGTTCTGACTATTACCAATTGTCATTCCGGAAATTCGTGATAGTGCACAGGAAGCAAAATAGCAGGTAAAAGTGATTGTTATATTTACAGTTGCGGTTTTAATCGCTGTCCCTGAAAGGGGCGTCTGTTCAAGAATTTTTGTCTGAGGTATTGCTTCAATATATTGATCACATTGTGATATTCCATTGTAATCAATAAAAGGAGAAGCAAGCATGAATTTATTTTTTTCGTTCATTATGTAGGTGCTTACCCAATCTTCAAATGTGCCCTCACCTGCATAACGCGCATTTTTAATCTCTGAAATGTGTATTGCTTTTGGGAATTGGTCAATCAAAACCGGAACTGCTGCAAATGCATTACTTGACATATCAGCTAATTTGATTGCAGCTCGGTAACCTCGGAGGGCATCATCTTTGTTTCCTGAGACGACTGTCTGACCAATGCTTTGATAATAAAGCATAGCTTCTTGTGAATAGTAAACCGAAGGACAATTTTTGATATCTCCAATTAAAAGTGAGATCTGATCCTGTGAAAAGGAGGAGGTCAAAAGAACAAATAGGGCAGATAAGAGAAATTTTCCACAAAATTGGCTAAAAAAACGATTAAACATACAGCCTCCTTAAGTTTTGAAATCATCTTTAATCAATGTAACATCATAGCTTTAGAAAAATCAAATTTTCTTTTTTTAAGAAAATGGACTTCTGCATCGATATAATCATCTGGTGTGTATGTTGCAGGACAACTATAATAGAAGATGATTAAAAATAAAATAATGTAAACTCAAAGGATGTGCAAATATGAGTTAAGTAAACAATAAAATCAGTTAATTGTCGAATTATTAATGAGAAATAAATAAAGACTTAACTTCTTTATGGCGATAATATAAAATGAAGAAGCACAAAGTAAGACTGGAACTACCTGCACTAGGGGGAACATTATGATGCATCAAAGAGTGGATCCTTATTTAACACTCGATGACCGCCCCGACAGGGATACCGTCATTGAAAAAGATGAAGTCCTCAGCTTGATCATAGATGTCGAAACTATGTCAACGGTGGATTTTTACAATAAATATTTTTCTTTGGAAATGAAACCGTAATATCTGTGCATAACAAGCCAACAGGCAGGTAATGTCCTGCTTAAAATATGTACCTCTGTAAAAGAGGTACATATTTTTAAATTTTCTTTATAATCTCCGTTATAACATTCTTCTCTTCGTCAATTTGCCCGATCAATTGCGTTATACTTCTTTCATATTTACTTATATTTTTAAGACTGCTGTTTAATTGATTTTTAAGCTCCCCTATGCTCTCATTTTTTCCTTCATCTTGAACCGGGCGCACATGTTCTAATTCCGCCTGTGGCACTTCAGCATGACCTTTTCCTGCTTCTAATTGTATCTTAATTGTGTTTTCTTCCGGTGCAAATGCATCTGCCCTTTTTCTTATACTGCCTGTTATCTCCATAATCATACCCCCAGCTGAAAACTTTATATCATTCGTAAATATTACGCTCGACAGCAAAACTTATTTTTTAAACTTGAAATATCATAACGCAAGGTTAAAAAACACATCATATTATCCCCACTAATCGAATACATATTTGAAGTATGGAAAAGGAGGGAGCTATGAAAGTGCTTCGATGCAGGGATGTTGGAGAAAGGACTTGTAATTATCAAGCCGAAGGCCGAACAAATGAAGAAGTAGAGAGAAAAATCATTGATCACGCTACTGAAAAACACTGGGGCTTCCTGGAAAGTCTTGATCAAGAGGAAAGACAGCATTTTTTGGAACAGATGGATGCAATGATAGAGGATGTGAAATAAAAGTCAGCCGGGCGTATAATAAACAACAGTTCGTCAAAAACGATCTTTTCTGTTAAATCGCTCGGCTCTTTTCCAGAATGTTCAATGAAAAATCTTCGTATGTCTTGTAAAGATAACCTTCAAATACCACATCAAATTTCAGTGTCTCAAAAATGTAATTGATATAATCATTGGAAGAAATGATGTATATTGCTCCACCCATTTTTCTGACTTTATTAAGATTGTATACGAGAGCACCTATTCCACCACTGCATATGAATGATACTTCGTCAAGATTGAAAACTATATTGTAGAAACCTGAGTCAATAATACGTTGAATTTCCTTATCAAGAACTCTCGCATTTTCCCAATCTATTCGACCTGATGGTTTAACTACTTTGAAATTTCCAATTTCCGTTATCGACAGTTCCATATTACCTCCCCTTGGACATGCATTTTACCGGATCTCTTTGAAATCACCATCGCTAATGTCACATCCTGTCCCATCAAAACGCTTTGCGCGTTTGCTATGGCTATCTTTCTTTTTTTCTCCAGGTCTTTTTTTTCCTGATATTAAAGAACGCAACACAGTTCGCAGGAAAAAATAAAGAATTAATAACTCTGTGAAATAGATTAGTAGTTTCATATCCGGTTTTGAAAAACCCTATGTAATATGGTATATTTCCTACCTTGTTCTTTCAAGTGTAGAATAGTAAAAATTCGATTTAGTTGAAAAATAATTGCAGTGTCCATTGCGTAATAAAAAATTAGCACTTTTTTTTAGCTGTTGAATTTATTCATGATTATATAAGATTTCGTTCTATTTCAGGAGGATTTACCAATGGCGGTTGATATTGCTCAGTTAAACGAAAAGATTAAAGAAGAGAGCAGTTTCGTTGCTTTGCTTAAGAATGAAATGGGAAAGGTTATTATCGGTCAGAACAAAATGATCGATAGATTACTTATCGGTCTCCTCACTCGCGGTCATATTCTTCTTGAAGGAGTTCCGGGGCTTGCGAAAACTTTAGCTATCTCAACGCTGGCTAAAACTGTAGATACTGGTTTCAAGCGGATACAGTTTACCCCTGATTTGCTCCCTGCAGATCTCATCGGAACCATGATTTATAACCAGAAAACAGGGGAGTTCGTCGCGAAAAAAGGCCCGGTCTTTTCTAATATCGTCCTTGCAGATGAAATCAACAGAGCGCCTGCTAAAGTGCAGAGTGCGTTGCTTGAAGCCATGCAGGAACGTCAGGTCACCATCGGTGAAAGTACTTATATCCTTGATGATCCCTTTCTGGTCCTTGCGACTCAGAACCCTATTGAGCAGGAAGGAACGTATTCTCTTCCTGAAGCACAGGTTGACCGCTTCATGTTAAAACTGAAAATTGTATATCCAACAAGAGAAGAAGAAAAACAGATACTCTCCAGAATGGCAAAGGGTGATGTCCCTGAAGTCTCAAAAGTAATTTCCGTCGATAAAATTAAATCTGCCCGGAATGTAGTAAATGAGATTTACATGGATCCTAAAGTTGAAGATTATATCGTGAATATTGTCTATGCCAGCCGCGAACCGCAGGCTGTGGGTTTGGCAAATTATAAACAATTGATCTCCTATGGAGCTTCTCCTCGTGCTACTCTCTTCCTTACTCGTGCAGCAAGAGCCCACGCATTCATTAAAGGAAGAGGTTATGTCACTCCAGAAGACGTAAAGTCAATTGGTATGGATGTCCTGCGCCACAGAATTGCCACAACGTATGAAGCTGAAGCAGAAAACATTAGTTCCGAGGACATCATCCAGAAAATTTTCGATAGTGTTGAAGTACCATGATTAACAATACCCGCATAGGGTTATCTGACTAATCATTATGAAAAGAATTAATGCGATCATAATCAAATCCAGATGGTAAAAAAATGATTCCTAAAGAAGTTCTTCAGAAAGTCAGACGTATAGAGATTAAAACCAAGCGGGTAGTGGATTCTATTCTCAGTGGTGAATATCACAGTGCCTTTAAAGGTAAAGGTATGGAGTTTGCCGAAGTCCGCAATTATGTGGAAGGTGATGATATTCGCCATATCGATTGGAATGTCACTGCGCGCATGGGCGGTCCTTATGTTAAGAAACATCAGGAGGAACGCGAACTCACTGTAATGCTTATGGTTGACGCATCCGCGTCCGGTTCCTTTGGATCGGTAAACAAATTCAAAGGAGAAACCGGTGTCGAACTATGTGCTTTACTTGCCTTTTCAGCAATAAAAAACAATGACCGTGTTGGCCTTATAATATTTACATCTGAAGTAGAATTGTATATTCCCCCTCAAAAAGGGAAAAACCATGTTCTCCATGTTATCCGGGAACTTCTCTATTTCAAACCAAAGGGGAAAAAAACTGATGTCGCTGCTGCGTTAAGCTTTCTTAACGGTGTTCAGACAAGAAAAGCTGTTGTTTTTCTGGTTTCTGATTTCTTTACACCTGCTTTTGATGCGGCATTACGGGTCAGCGCAAGACGTCACGATCTGATTGCTGTGACAATCAATGACCCAAGGGAAAATGTGTTCCCTGATATCGGGCTTGTCGAACTCGAAGATGCTGAAAGCGGTCAGACCATACTTGTGGATTCCGGTAGTAAGGAGTTCAGACAATTGTACAAACAAAGAATGGAACACCGTTGGTCTTCAATCAGTACTCTTTTCAAAGCTAATGGAGTGGATGAAATCCCGGTGTCTACTGAAACTGAATATGTCGAACCACTTGTAAAGTTTTTCAAAAAACGCGAACGTATGCATCGGTAAATGGATAAAAAATGGCGAATAACCACAACCTGAATTCACTCGTAATAAAAGAAATTGACTCGGTTCTTGATTCAACTCTTCAAATCCGCAGACATATTCACATGCATCCCGAAATCTCAGGTCAGGAATTTGAGACGGCTGCCTTTATTGCTGCCAAATTATCCGAATCAGGGATACAATCGAAATTATTTATAAACAATACCGCAGTGATTGCCACTTTGCATAATGGCGAAGGTCCGACTGTCGTCCTGCGGGCGGATACGGATGCACTTCCGGTTATTGAGGATACCGGTTTACCTTTTTCTTCTGTTAATAACGGTGTTATGCATGCCTGTGGACATGATATCCATACTGCCTGCCTTTTAGGTGCTGCTAAAGTGCTCTTTAATTTACGACAGTACTGGAATGGCACTGTGGTTTGCATGTTCCAGCCTCAGGAGGAAACTGAACCCGGAGGAGCTGCTGAATTGATAAAATGCGGTGCATTCCCCTTGAACGCAAAAGCTGTCTTTGGTTTGCATGTCAATTCAGATCATGAAAGCGGTACTATCGCTATAAAAAAAGGTCTTGACTATGCCGGAGTGCAGGCGTTTGATGTTACTATTACAGGTAAAGGTGGCCATGGTGGAACGCCTGAAAAAACCATTGATCCTTTACAATGTATTTGTCAGCTTATTTTACAGTTTCAGACTATAATCAGCAGAGAAAAATCACCTTTCTTTCCGGCTGTTCTTACCGTCGGAAGTGTACATGCAGGAACAAGGAGAAATATTATTCCTGAAAAAGCTACAATGAACGGCACTATCCGGTGTCACTCAATGAGTTATTTTGAGGAGTTAAAAGAGCGTCTGACTTCAATGATTTATGCTACCGCACAGTCATTCAGGTGTCAATCCGAAATTACATTTGACAAAGCTTACCCGCCGGTTAATAATGACCCTCTTCTGTGTGATCTTTTCAAGGAAGCATTCAGTACTCTGGCAGGAAAAGACAAATGTGTCGAGAGATCACTCCCTACTATGTATGCGGAAGATTTTTCCTATTATCAGGAAAAAGTCCCGGGAGTATATATCCATTTAGGAGTCAGACAAAAAGATAAGAAAAATGTCCCTTCACTTCATTCACCGCATTTTAACCCTGATGAAAAAGCAATTTCCCTCGGGATTATTGCGCATGTCGCTTTTGCAATGAAAATGCTTGAGTGATATTTAATAGGTCTGTTGCATACTACAAAATCCGTTCTCCGAAAAGTGAAGCTGCAAGCTCAACCGCGAATTTGGATGTTTCATTTTTGTTATCAAGAATAGGGTTAATTTCGACAATATCTACCGAGCGGATTCTACCGCAATCGTTGAGAATTTCCATCATCAGATGAGCCTCCCTGTAGCTAAGGCCTCCCGGGGATGGTGTTCCAACGCCGGGGGCAACTAATGGATCAAGGGCATCCATATCGAGGCTTATATGGATGTTATCGAGATGAGATAAATTATTGATAGCATCCCTGACTACATTGGCAATACCGCGTTCGTCAATTTCTCTCATGGAAAAGATTCTGATTCCGCTCGACCGGAGCATCGTACGCTCATCATAATCAAGATCTCGTGTCCCAAGAAGAACAATATCCTGACTGCGTAACTTCGGGCCGCTGCGGCCTACATCAACCAGATTCTGTAAACCGTATCCTAAAAGAACTGAAACCGGCATTCCATGGATATTTCCATTTGGCGAAGTCTCCGGAATGTTGAAATCCCCATGTGCATCGATCCAGATTACGCCTGTGGGTGTTTTCTCAGAGACTGCTGCTACAGTACCTATAGCAATTGAATGATCACCGCCTAAAAACAATGGGATTGCATTTTCATTGACGGATAAAATACCTTGATTATAAAGTGATGTACATACGTTGAAAATTTCTGATGCGTAACCAGGCGCTTCACGAGCAGGAAGATGTTCCCGAATCGGAACAGGGACATTACCTATATCAACGATTGTGTGTCCTAAACGTTTAAGGCGCTCTGCCATCCCGGCATATCTGATTGCGCTTGGCCCCATATCTACTCCGCGTCTGGATTGCCCAAGATCCAGCGGTGCACCAATCAAGTGTATCAGATGATTCATACTTCTCCAATTTTTCAGCATTACAATACACCACTGAGAATAATTGCAAATGTTATACCTTAAGATTAATTAGTGCAGAAGAGAGAAGATCATTGTGAACAGGCATTACTTATATTTTTTAAAATCAAGATAGCTTGATCAAATACAGGTTTGAATATTTTTTTTGTCTTTTATCTCAAGAGGTACTTTATGCTCGATATTACAGGTAAATGGGTTTTGCTCACCGGCGCAAGTCGCGGCATTGGTCAGCAGGTCGCAATTGCCCTTGCAAAAAAAGGTTGTAAATTGATTTTACATAGCAGAAACGTTGAACATACAAAAAACCTTGCTTCGAGATTAGAATCGATTGGCGCTCTTGTTCATCAGCTTCAGGCAGAATTGTCTGATACAGATCAGGTTATCAGACTTGCTGAAGATGCTTTGCAGATAAGTGGTGGTATCGATATTCTTTATAATGATGCGGCTATTATGACACCTTACCATTTGGAAATTTTCTCTATTCCCAAAGAAGAGTTTGAGCTTAGTTTCAGGATTAATACTATTGCCCCAATTACTCTATGTAGTAAACTACTTCCCGGTATGATCAAGAGAAAATTCGGCCGGGTGGTAAATGTTACCTCCGGTATCAAAGGAGAACCTGAACTAATGCCTTATGCAGCATCTAAAGCCGCTCTTGATAAATACGTATATGATATGGCCCCAAGACTTAAAGGAACTGGTGTACTTATGAACTTAATGGACCCAGGATGGTGTCGCACAGACCTCGGAGGCTCACAAGCACCCAATGCTGTTGAATCGGTTATCCCTGGTGCATTGGTTCCGGTTTTACTGGAAGATGATACATGTGGAAAATTCTTTTGCGCTCAGGATTATAGGGGCTGATCTTTAAATATGGGAAATGGGGGAGCACTTATTCGCCTTGAGATTGGAAAAAAGCTCTCCTTGCTTTACTACTAATCAGAATAATACCCTAATCTACAGTGCTGATGCTCTTTTTTAAGGAGATTTTTTTTGCCAAGCGCAAAAGTCACATAGCTTATTTAAAAAATATTACATGTAAATATAAATATCAGTTTGCAGATGTCAAGTACAAGCGTTTCTCATTAAGTGATTTATTTGCACATTATAATTACTTCAGACTGAATGCCTATTAAATGTAAAATTCTGTGAATTTCAGAGGTGATCACTCTATTCCTAATGGTCTGACTCTATTACCTTTCCTTTAAAAAAATGCAATTACCTGCACAGTTATCAAAAGTAAAAACATTTCTTATTGATATTTAGAAATACAAATAATATTTGCATTCCGTGTTCTCTCATATTACAATGTTCATAATAATTTCATTGGAGTTGTTGTAATTTATTAAAGGAGTTAACTTGTGAGAAAGCCAATGATTCGTTTGTACGCGTCTTTTTTGCTAATTGTGTCTTTTGCACTGTCAAGTTTCAGTGAAGAGATCGGAACTGCACCTGTTTCAGTACAAGCTGCTATTTTTCTAAAGCTTCTGGAATTTGACAAAAATATTTCTTCAGGAGGAAGTATTAACGTTTATGTAGTGGGATCATCTGAGTTTGCGGCAGCCATGAAACAAGCTGTAGGAAAAGCAGTGGGAGGTGCAACTATCGGTAAAGTAGTTGAAGGTGCAGGTTTACCAGCTGACAAACCATCAGTGATATATATAGGTACAGCATCAGCGCTTGGTGAAATTCAAAAATATACAACGACAAATAAGATACTTAGTATTTCTGGACTACCGGAGCTTGCCTCAAAGGGTGTAACACTTACTGTTGGCATCAGTGAGGGAAAACCAAAAATTATGCTCAACCTTACAGCATCCAAAGATGAAGGTATTGACTGGAATCCAGCCATTTTGAAAGTTGCAGCAACAGTAAAGTAAACATATTTGTAAACGGATTAAATTTCTTCAGAGGATTACATCCATGAATCTTAGATCGATCAAATCCCGATTACTCCTCCTTACCGCAGGTTTCGGGATTCTTATGCTGCTTTTGATTGTCGTAATAATTCCCCCGCGAGCGTCAAAACTTGCAACAATGGTAATGGAGGAAAACGCCAGCTTTATTAGCAATATATTATCAGATAATCTGGCACTCGGAATGCAAACACTGATACTCGATAATGGCGCTGCCCTCAATCAGACGCTTGGACTTTTAAAAACAGGTTCAGGAAACAATGATATTATCCAGACACTGGTGATATTTGATCCATCAATGAATCTTGTAAAAGGAATTAACGAGTCAAATGTGAAACCGGAAGGTAAAACAGATAAACCGGTAATTCATTCAGACAAAAAGAAAATAGTGATATTTTCCCCGATGAGGGATGGTAATAAGTCAATAATAGGGTATGTTCATCTCGAATTCAGCAAAAAAAAATTGATCGATAAAACAGATGCTTTTATGCGGTTTGTCTGGTTAATTGGCAGTATACTTTTAATAATTGTAGTGGTTTCCGGGTTTCTGGTGGCAAAGTCAATCACTCAACCGGTTGCATCAAGTATCGATATGCTGAAAAATATTGCCGCAGGTGAAGGTGATTTGACAAAGCGTCTAACTTATGTGGAAAAAAATGAAATAGGAGTATTATCGCAATGGTTTAATACATTTATCGAAAAACTACAAAAAATCGTTAAGGAAATTGCGGGAAATACGAGCTCATTGACAGACTTTTCCAGTGATTTTTCAACAGTTTCTTCAAGTACCGGAAAAGCTGCGACCGATTTGCGTTCAAAGGCACGCTTTGCAAACGAAGCTGCACAAGGGGTCTCATCATCACTGGAGGAGATGTCTTCATCAGCCAACGCAATGTCAACATCAGTTGAAGCTATCACAATATCGATCAGTGAAATGAGTTCGTCAATCAATGAAGTCGCTAAAAATTGTCATCAGGAACTGCAGATCGCAAATGATGCTGACCGGCAGGCTCAGGATGCGCTCAGTGCAATGAATGAGCTGGGGACAAAAGCGAAAAATATTGGTAAAATTGTTGAGCTCATTGGAAATATTGCTGATCAGACAAAGTTACTGGCCCTCAACGCTGAAATCGAAGCTGCTTCCGCAGGTGACGCTGGCAAAGGATTCTCGGTTGTAGCAGTTGAAGTAAAAGAGCTGGCAAAACAGACTGCACAGGCTACAGAAAGTATTAATCAAAATATCCTCGAAATGCAGGAAAAGACACTCTCATCTGTTAAAGTAATCGAGGTAATAGCTTCGATTATTAACCAGATAAATTCAATTTCACAGACAATTGTCAGTGCAGTAGAGGAACAGTCTGCGACAGCGAATGAAATCGCCAATAATGTAAATCAGACCAACTCTGCTGCATCGGGGATTGCAAAGCAGGTAACATCCAGCGCTGAGGAAATCAAGAAAGTTTATAAAATAATTCAGGATGTGGATAATGTTGCGAATGAAAATGAAAACAGCTCAAAGCAGATGCTCGGGTTAGTTGATGAATTCAAGAATCTTACAGGAAAACTGAATGCTATAGTTAAACAGTTCAAAGTATAATGAGAGAAAAATCATTGAGATATCGTTTAAATATTGCCTAAAAGATTAACATTTTACTTAATGAATCACACTTTTTAGAAAGGTTCAAAATGCAGTTACGTCAACTTGTCAATTGGAAAGCAATAGCTTTCTGCAGTATTACTTGTCTTGCAGTACAATCTTTTGCTGCTGATTCTACTACGGTTCTTATGGAGATGGATCTTAACGATCTGCTGAATATGCAGGTCACTACCACTTCCAAGCAGGCAGAAAAGATATCTGATGCACCTGGTGTTATTTCGGTAGTAACCCGTGATGAAATGGAAAGATTTGGCGCCAGAACACTAAAAGATGTTTTGTTGCGTGTTCCTAGTGTTGCACTTACCACTATATATATGACTGACCGTAGCACAGTTGCTGTACGTGGTGATCAACTCAATCCTGCAGCATGCCATACTCTTCTACTTATTAATGGAAGACCTGTAAGGGAATCTCTGGAAGGCGGTATAAAAAGCGAAATGTATGAATCGTTTCCTGTAACCGTTATTGACCATATTGAAGTCATTCGCGGACCGGGTTCTGTCCTCTACGGCTCAAATGCGTTTTCAGCGGTTATAAATGTAATCACAAAAAAAGGTAACGAAAACAAAACAGATTTGAAAGTCCAAGGTGGATATCCTGGAGCATTCTTAGGTGATGGAAGTGCAGCATATCAGTTAGGCGATTTCAGCGTGATTGCTGCAGCAAAGTATTACAAAGAAAAAAACTGGGACCTTTCATATATCGGAAGCGATGGAGTTACAAAACGTGATATCTCGATTCCTAATAACGGAATAGGTTCATATCTTGAGTTGAACTACAAAAACTTCAAGGTTATGGCTTCCTATGATCAATGGCAAAACTTTTATGCCATGCAGAAGTTTATTCCCAAAACACCGCCGCCTGTAACTACCAGACATGCATATGGTGACGTTGATTATCAGAAATTGTTTACTGATGCCGGTTTTAACCAGAAGTTTACCGACTGGTGGAACATGAGCGTCAATGCAACCTTTACTCAATCGTGGCTGAATATCGATTCGATTCCTGCTCCAAAGCGAAACTCTTTTGATCTGACCGGTGAATGGACAAACTTTTTCCAGCCGGTAAAAGATTGGAATGTCGTTTTTGGAATGCTGGGTAATATGGTACAGGGTGTTCAGCACTCAGGTATTCCATCAATATTATCGTTAGATACCTCGCGTTCGAGCCTGGGACTTTATCTGCAGACTGATTATAAACTGCTCCCGACGCTGAAACTCATTGGTGGATTACAGGGCAATAAAGTGCCAGGTTTTGACTTTGATCTTACTCCCCGTGCCGGTTTAATATGGTCACCTCAGGAAATAGTTAATATAAAGGCATTGTACAGCCAGGCATTCAGAGCGCCAAGTATTCAGGAGCTCTACACTAATGCCCCTACAATCAAGGGAACATCTGATCTTAAACCGGAAAAAGTGAATACATTTGATTTTGGCGTTAATATTCAGACTGAAAAAGCAACTTTCGGTATAAATAATTTTTACAGCGAGATATCTAATACCATTTATCAACAACCGGGTAAAATACTCTATTATGTAAACAACAAACAAAAGACAACTATAATCGGGATGGAACTCGAAGGAAAGTATTATATAACTAAAGAATTGTTGCTGAACGGATCGGGACTTTATCAGTACAATACAAACGGTGATTCTCTTGGAAATATGATGCCTGTTCCTGAAGCTGGTGCAAAAATCGGATTAAGTTATTCTTCTCATGGATTTACATTGAGCGCTTTTGATATTTATGAAGGAGATCTTGATAAAAGGTATACATCTTTAGGAAATCCTAATCCAGGTGAATATAATATACTTAATGTAAATGTAAAATATGATCTTAACAAATTACTGAAGGTCAAAACACTTGGTCAGATGGCTTTACGGATAGACTGTTATAATCTACTCGGCAAAGAAGTGTGGTTGCCTGCACCCGGATTGGTATCTTCTTCTTCACTGCCGGTGATTCAGGGTAGATCAATGTTCTTCGGAATCGATGCCACATTTTAAATTGTAAATCATCAACAAAACCTTTCGTAAGCGGAACGGTAAATGTTCCGCTTATTATGGTGCGCCTGGTATGGCGCAGATACTTGATTGTAAAAGTCTCTGTGAGCTCGACAGGCGAATCATTAGACGTGTGCAGAAGAAAATTTCAACTAACATTCTTCTGTTAATTAAAAAAAAGAGTTTTTGAAGAGGGCCTGAAAGAAACGCTACACCAATTTGGCAAAAGGGGGTACTTCGGAAGTACCCCTATTAACCTCCAACATCAATCGATTGAGCAAAAGAATGAAATGATTGGTAAATTTTACCAACCGTTCTATCTGTTTAATAAAAATTTTGATCTCCCGGAGCAATCGTTTCATTGCGCGTATCAAAGTTTTGATCCGGAAGATCAATCGATTATTAAATGAGATCAATCTTTTGGCCTTTGGGCATCAATAATTTATTCTTTTTATAAAACGGTTGATTTTTCTAACCAAACGATCGATTTCTTACATAAAGCGATTGATTTCTCTAATCAAACGATCGATTGAATTGTCAAATCGCTCTATTCAAAAGGACCGCTGAAAGGATTATTCCTGCTCCTGAAAGAGAGCGAATGCTGGCAAACCAGGTATTTATAAAATGACTTGTTTTTCAATCACCCCGGATGGCTGTCACTTTGATTTTGGAGGGTAAGCGGCAGGTGTTTTGACTTATTCAAGTGTATGGGACTTACAAGAAGAGGCCTAATGCGCACCCTTACCGGTAAACACAACCAGTATTGTACGGATTAGAATCTTGACATCAAGAAGAATTGACATGTTTTCAAAATAGTAAAGATCATACATTACTTTCTGTTTCACATCCTCGATTGATTCATCGTACTTATGCTTTACCTGTGCCCAGCCGGTTATGCCGGGTTTCATTTTTATTCTCCGTACATACCAGGGGATTTCTTTTTTGAGTTGCTCGACAAAAAACGGACGTTCAGGGCGGGGGCCGACAAGACTCATTTCGCCTCTCAAAACATTGATAAATTGAGGAATTTCATCCAGACGGGTTTTGCGGACAAATCTTCCAAATGGCGTGATTCGCGGATCATTCTCCTTTGCCCATTGTGGACCGGATCTCTTTTCTGCATCGATATACATCGATCTGAATTTGTACATCGTATAATTTTTACCGTTTCGCCCGACTCTGACCTGACTGTAAACCGCTGGACCCGGTGAAGTCAGTCGTATAAGCAGCGCTGTCATTAACCAGACCGGTGCACCTAATGTCAATATACAGATTGATAGTACAATGTCCATAAGACGCTTTATCTGAGCCTGCCAGGATGGCATATGATCCTGCAGCAAAACCAGTAACGGCACTCCAAATATCTGATGAGTCTTAAGATGACCAGTGATAACATCCATCAATGTAGGTATCATGTAAACAGTAATGTGTAAATCGCCACAATGCTCAAGAACTTTCAGAATATCATCGGCATTGGTACTTATATGCGAAATAATAAGGCCATGTATTTTTTCTTTTCTGACAATATGTGGGATATCTTCGTAAGTACCAAGAACTTTATGTCCGCAATAATCGCTGTTTTTCTTCTCCGGATCATTATCGATAAACCCGAAAACACTGTATCCCTGCTGAGGATAAAAGGAAAGGTCTTTAATCAATTTACGGCTGGAGTCGTTTACACCAATGACAAGCACTCTGTTTACCGCGATTCCTTTGGCGAACAGAAATGAAAGAATTGTATGCATTGTAAATCTATTCGCGGCCGCAAAGAAAAGCATACTGCCTCCGTAAGTCAATAAAATCGGAAGCTTTGTCGGGGTAAAGAGTATCGAAGGATCACCTATCCGGGCGAATTCAATTATCTGCGGCGCTGTTGTAATCAGAAGCAGTATAAACATCCCTGAGATAATGGTCCTTGCGACAACGAAAAACTCATCGATTCGGGATTCTTTCCACCAGTCACGATAAAGTCCCGTAAAGAAAAAGAGAAAGATCCACGATACGGTCATTATCATTGCAGGTGTCGTATATGATGCCAAGCTGAGATTTGGGTCAAAACTCTGGGGAAAAAAATTTGACTTGTATCGCAACCAGACTGCAAAAAACAAAGCTACATTAATTGCCAGAATATCAAATATGAAGGTTGTAAATTTCTCTATAAGACGAATGGCCATTATCAAAAACCTCTGATGAAACTTTCAAACAATTGCGGTCCGGTGAAAACTGATTTTCCTTGCGCTACTTTTTCAGAGTAAGCAGCATTTGCTTGAACCTTTACGCCAGATCCTGAAACCAGGAATGGGACCGGTTCACCGGAATGTGTTTTTAATGATATCGGAGTCGCATGATCCGGAGCAATAAGAATACGGATGTTCGGGTTGTATTTCATATAAGCAACCATTTCACCGACGATGTATTTGTCAAATTCCTCAATCGCCTGTATTTTTTTTGATAAGCTTCCTTCATGTGATGTCTCATCCGGAGCTTCGACATGAACATAAACAAAATCTTCGGTTTCAAGTGCTGATTGAGCAGCAGCAATTTTACCCGAATAATTTGTTCCTAAATATCCGGTTGCACCCTGAACAATGCGTGCTTGTAAACCAGCGAGTATACCCAATCCCCTGACAAGGTCCACCGCAGAAATTACTGAGCCTTTAAGGTTGTAACGCTCATAAAGTGATGGAAGGGTTAACGTTTTTCCTTGTCCCCATAACCAGATATCAGTAACCGGCTTTTTGCCATTCGATAAACGGGTCTTGTTTGTCTGCGAGTTGGCAAGGACAGGCCGCGCTTTGCTCATTAGACTTCTGATTATCTCTTCACCATCGCCTTTTGGTAAAAAAGGAATGGTATTCTTGTCGGTTATATCGTGTGGGGGAGTGCATTTAAGATTCTGTGGAAAATTTTTTATCACTACTAAATGCCGGTAACTTGTACCAGGGTAAAACTTTACATTCTCAGTGGACAGCTGATTGTCGAGTTCTTTGATCAATTGAAAAGCTTCATCATTTTCTATATGTCCGGCGGAATAATCAACCATTGTCTCATTATTAATTGTTACTAAATTGCATCGGAACGCAGTGTCTTCTGAACTCAGTTTCAATCCCAGACTCGCAGCTTCAATGGGAGCCCGACCACTATAATAGCGGGATGGTTCGTAACCTAAAAGTGAGAGATTTGCAACATCACTTCCCGGCGGCAGTCCTTGCGGTACTGTTGAGACCAGACCAATAGTACCCTGTTTAGCTAACCTGTCCATATTTGGTGTAACAGCATACTCGAGCGGTGTCTTGTTGTCAAGTTCAGGAATGCTGTAATCTGCCATTCCATCACCGACGAGTACTGCATATTTCATACTCATCATAATCTATTTATCCTGAATTTCTTTTACTATCTGCAGAACGGTTTCTTTCATGTCCTTGATATCAATGAGGCGGTTATGGCGGATTTCCCGTTTACGTAAACCGTACACAGCGCGATGTATTGGAACATCTGAAATCTTCGCGAGTTTTTCAACAGCTGTAAATTCATTATCGTATTGCCTGCTCTCAATTCCCTTAAGTACATCACAACTGAATTTATAAGGGCTCGCTGTTGATGCTATAATAACGGGAACAGAAGGATCTCCTATCTGGTTATGAACCGCGATAGCAACCGCTGTATGTGTATCTACTACTTTCCCGGATTTTTTGTAAATATCACCAATAGTCGAGAGCACCTTCTCTTCGCCAACCCAGCTGGCATCAATCATTGAATCGATAGAATCCTTAGCAGATGAACTGATGGTAAATTTACCTGTACGACTAAGGGATTCATACCATGAACTGATGAGCGCTGAATCATGTCCTGTTATCTCAAAAAGAAATCTTTCCAGATTCGAAGAGATAAGAATGTCCATCGATGGTGAATTCGTTTTGTAAAATTCCCGGTTTCTATCGTAAGTTCCACTGTTGAAAAAATCCGTGAGAACATTATTCCTGTTCGATGCACAGATCAGCTTTCTGACAGGTAATCCCATTCGTTTCGCGTAAAATCCCGCCAGAATATTACCAAAGTTACCGGTTGGTACACAATAGTCTATCGGTTCGCCGTATCTTATAATGTTCTTTTTAACCAGTGATAAATAGGAATGGAAGTAGTAAATAATCTGAGGGCAAAGCCTGCCCCAGTTGATCGAATTTGCGGATGAAAACTCAAAGCCGCGGTTTTCTATGTCCTCCCGTAATTTACCATCACTGAAGATGTTCTTTACACCCGTCTGGCAGTCATCAAAATTACCATTTACAGAAACAACATAGGTGTTATTCCCGTCAGTCGTATCCATCTGTAATCTTTGAATTTCACTGACTCCGCCTTTGGGATAAAACACTATTACTGAAATTCCCTCACAGTTCTTAAAGCCTTCAAGAGCGGCTTTTCCTGTATCTCCAGATGTCGCTACCAGAATTACCGTATGAGAAGAATTGTTAATCTTATTTTTTGAAAACTGGAGAAAATGCGGCATGATTTGCAAAGCCATATCTTTAAACGCTGCAGTGGGCCCATGCCAGAGTTCCATTAAAAAACGATTCTTATCAATACTGGTACAACCAATGGCATCTACAATGTCAAAGGTTGTTTTGTTGTAAGCATTGTTGACACACTCAAGAATTTCCTCTTCACTGAAATCACTCAGAAATGGTTTCAAAACAGTACAGGCTGTTTCCTGATAAGAATTGCTTGAATGCAAAGGCTCTATTACCGGAATATTCTCTGGAACGAATAACCCGCCTTCCGGAACCATCCCTAAATTTATTGCTTGCGCTGAGGAAATAGGTGGGTAGTTACCTCGTGTACTAATGTATCGCATACTATCCAATCCAACCTGAAATTAATCTACTATTCTAATAACCTGTGTTGAGTCTTTTGTATAATTAGCCTGTTCGATCTGCTTAACAGCTGAGCGTATCGCCTGCTCTGATGCAGAGTGTGTTAAGATGATCACTGGCACACTATTATCTGAATATCCTTCTTTTTGCATTACTGAAGCTATCGAAATACCCTGTTCTCCAAGATACGATGTAATGGAAGCCAATACTTTTGGCTTGTCGACTACCGTGAATCGCAGATAGTACCGGGATGTAATGGTATCCACCGGACAAACATCAATCAGTCTGCTATGGTTGTAGTAATCCATCGGAATACGAATATTTTTTCCGCTCACAATGTTCTTTGCTACATCAACAATATCACTCACAACTGCTGAAGCTGTGGGCATTTCACCAGCACCTTTTCCATACAGAAGAATTTGACCGACAGCATCACCCTCAAGTAATACTGCATTATATACATCTGAGACTGATGCCAGGATATGATCGGTATGAAGCATCGCAGGATGTACGCGGATATCAAGTTGAGTACCCGGCTTTCTGCTAATGATACCCAATAACTTAATTGTATATCCAAGTTCCTTGGCAAAAGCAATGTCTTCACGGGTGATAGTGGTGATACCTTCTTTACTTATACTATCATAGGAAACGTATCCATTGCTGATTAGTGAAGCCATGATCGCGATTTTATGACCTGTATCGCCACCGCCAATATCCAGTGTTGGATCAGCTTCTGCATATCCTTTTTCCTGGGCTTGTTTGAGTACTGCTTCAAAAGGAAGCCCTTCATTTGTCATCCGGGTAAGAATGTAGTTGCATGTTCCATTTATGATTGTTTTGATTGAAAAGATATTGTTACCAACCAATCCTTCTCTGATCGATTTTATCACGGGCATACCGCCGCCCACAGAAGCTTCAAAATATAGAGAAACACCGTTTTTTTCTGCGCATTCGAAAATTTCTGACCCATATTCGGCGATTAGTGCTTTATTAGCAGTAATAACATGCTTTTTTTTCTGGAGCGATTCAAGAACTACTTTTTTTGCAAAAGTTGTCCCTCCAACCAGTTCAATAACGATATCAATGGATTCATCATTAATTATGTCCATAGCATCAGCACTGCATATAGCATCGCCTACGGGGAGTTGTTGGAAACGAGAGGTTATCTTGTCTGCAATACGTGCAAGTTTTACAGGCAATCCCAAGTCTTCTCGGATAGACTTGATCCTTTTGCTAAATACCTTTACTACTCCTCCGCCGACTGTTCCAGCACCAATCAATCCGATTGAGATCTCTCTCATATATGATCCTTTCAGTATTATATGCAATTTTTCAATTTGGAAAAATAATACCTGTACCCTGAAAAACAGAGCATAAAAAGAGAATTGGTACTAAATATGTGATGTCAGAGTGAAGTAAAATGAATAAGTGGTATTCACTATTCTTCTTTAAATTTCTGCTCGAATAATGAAACTATTGCATTCACCGCGTCAGCTTCATCGCTTCCCGAAGCGCGAATAGTTACTGAACTGTTGTATGCTGCAGCTAACATCATTACACTCATTATGCTCTTGGCATCTGCATTTGCACCATCTTTTATTATCCAAATACTCGATTTGAACTTAGCCGCTGTCTGGACAATCATCGATGCCGGCCGGGCATGGATCCCAAGGGTATTTATTACTTTAATTTGCCGCTCTGTCATAACTCTACTTTTTTTTCTTTCCAAAACCCAGTTTTACTCTAAGCTTTAAAGCATCAAATTTAACCTGATTTATTAATGTGTCGAGGTCGCCTACGGTGGTCTTCAGATCTTTGTAAAATTGCTCATCTTTCATGAGCATTCCTATTGATCCTTTTCCACTATCAACCTGATCAACTACACTCTGTACTGAAATTGCTAACGTATCAATACGATTAACGACGGTATAGGCATAGCTTGTCAGTGCAGCAGTATTGTGAACGATAGTATCAATGCTGCTACTGTTTCTATTCAGTAATGATTTAAGATCGGCAGTGACAGTACTGATATTTTTCATGCTGCTATCAATGAATGGCTGGTTTTTTGATAAAATATTTTCCGCTATTTCTGAAATTGAATCGAGGCGGACAACCAACTTATCAAAGACTACAAGAAATGAAGTATCTCCAACAGTTGAATTTACAATTGAGTTTACATTTTTCACCAGAGACTCTACTTCACCTAATACTTCACCCATCATACCCATTGCTTCCGCAATTCCGGTATCAAAATATCCATTTATAACAGTAGTGTCATTTTTTGCAGTCGGATGAAAGACTCTTCCTTTGGGAGATAATTGAATGCCAATTCCTCGCTCGCCCATTAAGCCGATATTCTGTACAACTATTTTGCTTGAATCTGTAATTTGAAGCTCTTTATCAACCTTTAGAACTACCGCAACCTGGTTTCCTCGCAATTCGATATTCGCTACATTACCCTTTGTTACTCCATTTGCCATCACTGGATCACCTACTTGCAATGTACCAACGTTTGGGAAAAGCACAGTATAAGTAACTAACTTTCGGGCAATAGAAACATCCTTGAGCCATAGTATCCCGGAAATCAGAATGAACAAAGCTAAAATAATGGATCCACCAACAATGAGATCCATATTTGTTTTTTTCAAATGCTTTGTCCTTTCACTTGTAATTCAGAAAAATGCTCTTCCCGAAAGGAAGAGCATAAGGTACCATTAACCAGAGACTTTGTGGTTTTTAATTTTCTCGTTGAGCTTTTTTAATTGACGTTCAGTTTTTTCCAATGCTTCATCAATTGCTTTGCCAATATTATCTGCTTTTGCGGATGCAACCAGTTGATGCCCCAAAGTATTCATCGTGATCTCAACTGTTTTGTCTACATGCTCACTATCAAGGATAACATGACAGGAATTAATTTTGTCAAAAAACTTCTCCATTCTCTGAAGCTCGGTGGTTATGGCGTCTTGAAGCGTTTGTGATGCTTTGTTGCTATGACGTGACGTGATCTGAATTTCCATTGTCACCGCCTCCTTTATATTTTGGTTAGATTTGCAGAACACATTTAAAATTAAAATGTGTCCATAATTTGTTTAATTATTGTACCATAAATATGCTTAAAAATGTACTACATTTAATATACTTGCTGTACAGGTAAGAGAACAGGGAAACTGTTTTTCTCAGTGAAATCAATGCTGTACATCTTCAAATATTTTCTCTGCCATATAGGAACTCCTTACAAAGGGGCCAGCAAAAACCGATAAAAAACCTAACTCGTAACCATACTTTTCATAAGCTTTAAACTGATCGGGTGAAATGAACTCTCTGACTTCGGTTTGCCTTTTTGATGGTTGAAGATATTGACCAATGGTAAGTATCTTGCACCCGATTGAATGCAGATCGTTCATTACCTGCATGACTTCATCAGGACTTTCTCCCAGTCCCACCATGATTCCAGACTTAGTTGTCAAACCATTTTCGGCAGCGATGGAGAGAACCTCTAAAGATCGTCTGTATTGTGCCTGGGGCCTGACTTCGGAATAAAGCCGAGGCACCGTTTCTATATTATGATTAAAAATATCTGGTTTAGCTTCAATAACCCTGGTTATCACAGTTCTTTCACCTTTAAAATCCGGGACAAGAACTTCAACGGTGACATGAGGAATAGATTGTTTTAAGCGGGTAATTGTTTCTATATAGATAGAAGCTCCGCCGTCAATGAGATCATCACGAGTAACAGAAGTGATTACCACATGTTTGAGATTGAGCGTTTTAACTGCGTTTAAAATTTTCAACGGTTCTGTAGTATCAAGTGACTCAGGTGTCCCGTGGTTGACACTACAAAAAGTACAGAACCGCGTGCATGTGTCGCCGAGGATAAGAAAAGTGGCAGTCCCCTTTGAATAGCATTCACTTCTGTTTGGACATTTTGCTTCGACACAAACAGTGTGCAAACCTAAAGCATGGATATTATCGTGAATATTTTTTTGTTTTCCAGAAAAAGCTATAGGTCGTTTAAGCCAGGCAGGGAACTGTGGATTTTTTTTGTTGGTACTAGAATTGTTGCAAGACATAGGACTTTGAGACTCCATGACCAAAACAGGTCTGATTCCATTGGTTTTCTCAATATATATACGAGTGTAATCAATGGTTTATTGTAAGTGATCAATCATATTTTTGACGTAACCGTGCAGGAAGAAGTTTCATTTGTTCACGGTATTTAGCAACAGTCCTTCTTGCGACAGGTAGGTTTTCCTGGGAAAGGATGTCAGAAATTTTTTGATCAGAGAGCGGCTTTTTAGGATTTTCAGCATCAATTAACTGTCTGATACGGTTTTTAATACGTTCAGAAGAAATGTCAGCACCTTCAGCATCACGACCAACTGCTTCTGTAAAGAAGTATTTTAATTCAAAAATACCGTGACGGGTTTGCACATATTTATTACTGGTAACACGGCTGACAGTTGAAATATGCATATCGACCATATCAGCGACGTCCTGAAGTTTTAAAGGATAGAGATTTGGCGGCCCCTTCTCAAAAAATTCAGTTTGCCTTTCAATAATTGCATACATAACTTTAAGCATAGTTGTTTTGCGTTGCTCAATTGATCTGATAAACCAGGTGGCACTATTGAATTTTTCCCGGACATACTTCTTAACATCACGTTTTGCGCTACTGCCCCGTTTAATCAGATTTGCATAGGATTTGTTGATATGCAGAGTGGGAATGGATCGATCATTAAGCATGACAACAAATTTACCATCAATTTTTTCAACAATTAAGTCGGGAATAATGGTCGATGGTTTATCGGGATTATACTGATAGCCAGGCTTAGGATTAAGGGTTTTTAGAATATCAATGGCATCCTGAACCTGTTTTGGTTCTACGTTATAATGCCGGGAAATTTCAGGAATTTTCAGTTTTTCAAAAAGGTCCCATGATTTTTGGATTATCTGCATAGCTAAAGAATCCTGGAAGCCTCGTTTATGTAACTGAAGAATCATGCACTCACGAAGATTTCTGGAACCAACACCGGCAGGATCCATAGTCCAAAGAATATGCAGAGCTTCTTCTATTTCAAATATGTTAGCTTTAGAGAAGTCGGCAAGATCTTGAAGAGCAATTCGCAGATAACCATCTGAATCGAGGCTTCCGATAAGTAGCTTAACCAGAAGCATTTTTCTTTCTGGTAATTTACGATCGGTGAGTTGATCGTTGAGATGCTCTTCCAGAGTTTGCTGGTAAACGGGAGTGGGTTCATAACGATCATCGTTGTGATCGACTTCTTCGTTGTAAGAATACCCCAGATCAAAGCCCTCCTCAAGATATTCTTCCCAATCGATAGAGTCTTCATTTACATCGAGCTCGTCGCCTTCCTCTTTGTCTTCAGCGCGCTCCTCCTCATCTCTTCCTTCCTGATCTTGAGCATCGTCAGTTTCATTTTCAAGCTCATCAGTAGCTTCAAGTACCGGATTCATTTCAAGTTCGGTTTTAAGAAGCTGCTCAAGTTGGAGTGTGTTTACTTGCAGCAATTTCAGCGACTGTATCATTTGAAATGATAACTTTTGCTGAAGTCTTAGCGACATGTCAAGGCCGAGATTCAAGCTGCACTCCTTTAAAAAAATGAACTCAATAAAATAGTATATATCACATTTCGTGCCGAAAAAGAATTAAAAAAAACATTCTTTTGCAGTAGACCTGAAAAACACCTTCTAAAATTGAAAAAAGTTATGAAAAAGACAATAACTGAAATGATACTTCAAAAATTAATCCAACCGGAAATTCTGCCCTAAATATATTCTGCGCGCTTCCGGATTTTCCGCAAGCTCCTTGGCTGTTCCTGAAATCAGAATTTTCCCGCTGGCCATTATATACGCACGATCTGTAATTCGCAATGTCTCACGCACATTGTGGTCGGTGATCAAAACTCCGTACCCCTTTGTCCGCAGTTCATGAACAATACTCTGAATATCTTCAACCGCAATCGGATCAACACCCGCAAATGGTTCATCAAGCAGAATAAAATCAGGATTGATCGCTAATGTACGCGCAATCTCAACTCTGCGACGCTCTCCTCCTGAAAGCATGTACCCTAGACTCTTTTCAAGATGAGCAACATGTAGCTCCTCAAGCAGTTGATGCATCCGGGTTTTACGCTCTTTTGCACTCATTTTCTGACATTCAAGTACACTTAATATGTTATCTGCAACTGATAGTTTCCTAAATATGGAAGCTTCCTGGGGAAGGTAACCGATACCCATACGAGCCCGACGGTACATCGGCTTTTTAGAAATATTTTTGTTGTCAAGAAATATTTTCCCTTTATTAGGTCTGACCATTCCCACAATCATATAAAAAGTCGTTGTCTTGCCCGCACCATTTGGGCCTAATAGACCAACAATTTCACCCTGATTAACAGTAATCGAAGCTCCGTTGACAACATATCGTTTATTATAAATCTTTATCAGCCCTTCAGTACGGATTTCCCGTGTTTTTTTAGGCTCATCAACATGTGGAATAGAATTCACACATTCTGTATTTTGTTTATCCTGATCTGGTCGTAAAGAATTGTCCATAATTATAAATCCCTCGGAAAGTAAATTCCACGTGCACTTCCAGCAAGTGTCAAACGAGATGCCTTTCCTTTACTGAATACTACGGTAATACTGTCACCACTTGCTTCATTGATTCCTTTTGATTTCTGCTCTGTAACATAATATCTGCTTCTGGCATTGCCCCAGATTTTTACAATATCCGCATTACCATCATTTTTAAAAGCCATAAGCATCCGTTTGCCGCTTGCCTCATTCACATTCTCCGGTTCATTACTGATATAGTATTTACTTTTTGCTTTACCAAAGACCCACAAAGAATCAAGCATTCCTGAATCAGAAACAGCCATAACAAGACTGTCACCCCAGACATGAGTAAATGCGGTATCTTTACTTTTAGCCGATGTGTCAATATAAGTACCATAAGTATGTCCCATAACCACTTGCACTTTTCAGAGATTTTTTACCAAATTGAAGATCTATGGAATCACCTTTAACATGATTGATCTCATAAGTTACATCGGGATTGGTGCGAAACTGGGCAAAACTTGTTTTTGTAAAATAGTGAGCATTTTGACATTTCGAAAGAAGATTGCCTTTAATGATTTTTACACTATCGGTGACATTTGCACATTTTAGAGAATCAATGTACCACATCTTTTCTGCTGAAATGAAAAGAGTTTCTGCAGTAGCAGTATCAAAACGGACCATTTTGGGTTTACCAGTCAGTTGGAAATACTTTGACTCGATATGATATTCAGCATCTTTTCCTGTGATTTTTGTTTTTTCAAGTGTATCGGTGAAATTAAAATTACCATTCGCGATTAGAATGTTATTATCTTTTGAAAAGTGCATCTGGTCACAGGTTACCGTCTGTGCACCACGGAAAACTTTAACATTTTTTTGAAAGATGACTTTTCCCTGATTGCGCCACCAGGTCGCTTCATCAGATCTGATTTTCATATCATCATAAGTAAAAATTACATTTCCTCTAAGTATACTGATAAACTCATCGTTTTCATAACTGTTTTCATTGCTGTTTGCGGATTCGAGCACAAGAGTTGGTGATTTCTTCAGCTGTTTCTGCGGTTTTGCAGCTTCTGAAATGGAACATAACAATAGAATCATGCAAAGTAGAGAAAATAACCCTAAAGCGGCTCAATTGTTTTATATGATAAATTTTATCGGTAAATGCCCGCTCACTACGCAATAAACCGTGTGTTGTTTCCAAATTGAATTTTGTGAAACAATCACCGGAAAAGCTTTGCAAAAGCAGACCTTTAGAAAAAACTTTCATCATTGGTTTCTACTCTACGTTTGAAATCAGGGAATTTTCCACTAACATCAGATTTAAAAGAAAACTTTGAAAAATCTTCAATTGCAGTGAGACCTTTACCTCGTAAAATGTCACCATTTTTTGTTTCAATCTGAACAAATGTATTCGATTCAACCTTGCGAGTATTTTTTACCCACCATAATTTTTGAGTTCGGACAATCATCGAATCTTTCGTTGTTATCAATACATCACCCCAAACAGTAAAATTTTCCATCGATGCATCAGTTGTACCACTATCAGCAAGAACTCGAGTCCGAATGCTACCTAATGAATCATAATAAGTCAATCTAACAGGTGTCACAAGAATCTTTCCTGTATCAGTAAGCGGCTTACGCATGTAATCTGCGTCGAGTTTCCATCGGATAAACTCTTTATTGTAAAAATAAAGTGTCGAATTGCTGAGCTCCTGAAACGGTACTGAAATAACATCGGAAGAAACCGGCAGCGATTCTTTTTTTTGCGCGCATCCGAAAAGAGACAAAAGGCAAAATATAACGCAAATACCTGAAGAGAGAAATTCGCGTCGTTTAATTATTGCAATTATATCAATCATTAACAGGCTGCCTTTTCCATCTACGGTGCATCCATACCCATTGTGATGGAAATTTTAAAATTGTCTCGCAAATTTTATTATTAGCGATCTGAACATTTTGTATAAGATCGCTTTCAAAATCACCAGTATCAATCAAAGGTAATCGTTTACCAATATAAACAGTGTGAGTGTTATCAGGATTGCGTGCTGTCGTAACTACAAAAACCGGTATTTTTAACTTCATAGCCATTTTAATTGCCCCGGAGGGAGTGTATGCCTTTTTGCCCAAAAAATCAGCATAAACGCCCTCTACTCTTGTATCCTGATCAATAAGAACACCGAATACTTTTCCTTCCTGGAGTTTACGGATAAAATTCCTTGGACGTTCAGAACGGTCTAAATATTCCGTACTTTCGCCGTTACGGATTCGCCTGATCAACAGTTCCAGACGCTCGTCATAAAGCCGTCTGCCAATGGAAAAAGAACGGAATCCTTTGTAAGCGTAATAGTGCGGCAGCATTTCAAAACAGCCAATATGGGCTGAAATCGCTATAACACCTTTTCCTTTATTGTAAGCATCCCTGAAATCATCAAAAGAATCATATTTTATAACTTTTCCCAGTTTGTCCTTTGGTAAACCGGGCAGATGAATTCCATCGAAAAGATTCTTACCGAGCTCGATGTAAACGTTTCGAGCGGTTTTAAGAATTTCAGATTCGCTCCAGCTGTTGCCAAATATCAACTTTAAATGTTGAATTGTGCGGCTTTTCTCCCTGTTTGGGAAAATAAAAGCGATCGCACCAATCATACCGAATAACATAAGGCCCAATTTACGAGGGATAGTTTGCGCAATTTTGTAAGCGCAAACAGCTCCCATGTAAATAAGACTGTTTTTAAGACGTTTTTTCAGAGGTTTATTTCCCAATATGTACTCCGAAAACCATTATGCCGCTACTGCCGCTCTGGATATCTGCAAACCAATATTGATATCGTCGATATCAACAGTTTCCATTCCGGTAACAGCTGCCTTCTCCCAGGAAATATCCGTTGCAAGCGTCTCAGCACAAACATACTCTGTAAATTTGCATACGGCATCTTTGATTTGATCCGGACAGAAACACTTAACAATAATTCTGTCAGTTACATTGAGGTCTGCAGTTTTTCGCATGTTTTGCACACGATTGATAAATTCACGGGCCATGTCCTTCAGCTTTGAGCTCAGGAGTAATTGACGTGTCAAGTGCAACCGTAAGTTCGCCTTCAGTTTCAACCTCGATCCCTTCAAGTCTGGTCCTTCGGATCTCAATATCTTCAAAAGTTATCTGGTTTCCCTCAATTTCTATTGTCGAACCATCTTCAAGATCATGAATTTGTGCCGGTGTAAATTTCTCTATTATCTGCTGCAGCATCTTTCATTTTCGGACCGAATAATCTTTCCAAGCTTTTTGAAATTTGCTTTTGCACCAATTGACACAACTACATCTTCTTGAGTACTGAAACGGATACTCTTAACATTCAATTCTTCCCGTATTAGGCTTTCCATCTGCTCAAGAAGTGCAAGCTTTGCTTTGTCTCGTACAATGACGGTAAATTCGTGTAACGGCTGACGTGTCTTTATGATAAAACGGCTCCGTAGTGCACGTCCCATGGAAACTGATTGACGAATAAGCTGCATTTTTAATTCGAGATCCGGTTGGCTTCTTTCCTGATGAGCATTTCGGGAAGGCATTCAGATGAACACTCTCAGGAGCACCATCAATTTTACCGACAACAAGATTTCGATAGATGGCTTCAGTAAGATATGGCAGAAATGGTGCCATTACTTTTGAAAATTCAACAAGAACAAAATACAGAGTACTATAGGCGCAATTTTTATCCTGATCGTTTTCACTTTTCCAGAAACCGACGTCTGCTTCGTCGTATATACCAGTTTGTTAGATTGTCAATGAAATCAACCAGCAGCGGAACAACCTTGTAAAGATTATACTGTTCCATCTCCATATTGACTGATGTCAATCGTATGGTTTAGAAGCGAAATGATCCACTGGTCAAGCTCAGTTCCATCGTCAGGCGGATTGATACTTGACGGTTTCCACCCGTCAACATTGCTGTAGGTTACAAAGAACGAATACGCATTCCAGAACGGCAGCAGTACCGCTCGCGACATCTCAAGAACCCCTTTTTCCGAGAAACGGAGGTCCTCAGCTTTTACAGCAGGAGAATTTACAAGGAATAGTCGCAGTGCATCAGCACCTAACTTGTCGATGATTTCATCAACTGGAACATAATTTTTTAGTCGCTTTGAAAGCTTTTTGCCATCTTCAGCGAGAATGAATTCCATTTACAATCACATTTTTGAAAGCCGGCTTTTTAAACAGAGCAGAAGAAAGAACTGTGAGTGTATAGAACCATCCTCTGGTCTGGTCGAGTCCTTCGGCAATAAAATCAGCAGGGAAATTATCTTCGAACCGTTTACGATTTTCAAAAGGATAGTGAAGCTGCGCATAAGGCATTGATCCGGATTCAAACCAGCAGTCAAGTACTTCTGGGGTACGCTGCATGATTTTTCCGCATTTTGGACAGGGAATATTCAACTCGTCAATAATATGCCGATGAAGATCAACAGGACTAATCGGTAGTCGTCTGTATCTTATCTGCCCAGGACGTATCGATATCCTGCTGCATTGAATCGTGTCATGCCCTTCTGTTTTTATTCTTTGCTGAACAGTATTCGCGGTTTGTGCATGTATTTCACTTCCGCAGTTCTTCGTCACCTTTACCTGCAAGTTTGTGCAGTTCAGAAACACTTCCAACACATTCAGTATGACCACATTCACAAGACCAGATCGGAATCGGTGTTCCCCAGTAACGGTTACGTGAGATGTTCCAGTCCGGCGCACTTTCGATTCCTTTACCAAACCGTCCGTTTTGTAAATGTGATGGAACCCAGTGAATCTGCTGATTATTATCAAGCATATTCTGTTTCAGAGGCTCGATTTTCATGAACCAGGTTGTAATCGCTTTGTAGATAAGAGCAGTATCACAACGATAACAGAATGGATATCTGTGGAGATAGTTGTTTTATGAATTAAGTCTGCCTCTGGTTTTTAATGTACGGATAATATCATCATCTGCTTCGTAAACTCGTTTTCCTTTCCACTCAGGAACTTCGTCGGTGAATTTACCTTCATCGTCAACCGGACAGACAATTGGAAGTCCAAGCTTCTGTCCTACTCCAAAGTCATCTTCACCAAATGCTGGTGCAATATGTACGATACCAGTACCATCTTCAGTGGATACAAAATCTGCAGTTGTTACGTGAAAGAAACGCTGATCTTTACCTTTAAAATAGTCGAAAATTGGAATGTATGATAATCCCTCAAGATCTTTACCTGTGCATTCCTCAAGAATTGTATACTGAGATGGATCTTTGTAGTAAGCAGATAAACGATCCTTTGCGAGAATAAATTTATTGTCACCATCCTGAATTTTGACATAGGAGATATCTGGACCAACAGCAAGTGCAACATTTGAAGGAAGAGTCCAGGGTGTTGTTGTCCAGACAAGGATTTTTGTTTGTTCATTGCCAACCAGGGGAAATGTAACCGTAATCGATGGTCCGTTAACATCTTTGTATCCTTCGTTTACTTCAAAATTCGATAAGGGTGTAGCACAGCGCGGACAATATGGTTGTACTCTGAATCCCTGATAAATAAGCTCTTTTTCCCATATCTGTTTGAATACCCACCAGATACTTTCCATGTAAGGCGGATCCATAGTACGGTACTGATGAACAAAATCAACCCAGCGGCCCATGCGGTTGACTATTGTTTCCCACTGTCCGGTATAACGAAGCACAATCGAGCGGCATGCTTCGTTAAAAAGATAGATACCAAGTTTTTCGATATCACGTTTACCGGATACCTTGAATTCCTTTTCCATTTCGTTTTCGACTGGCAAGACCATGACAATCCCAGCCGAATCTTCTGTCAACATATTTCCCCTGCATTGTCCAGTATCGTGGGAATTATATCCTTGATCGTACCAGCAAGGAGATGTCCATAATGGGGGAGTCCGGTGGCAAATGGAGGACCATCATAAAAAACAAACGGCGTTATTGTCTTTTGTCGCCTTCAAGTGATGCATTGAATATACCCTTGTCTTTCCAGAATGAGAGAATCTCCTCCTCGACAGCAGGGAAAACGTACCTGACTACTTACCGGTTGAAAAAATTTCTTTACTCATAATGATTGTAGCACTTTTTCTATAAGCTTAACTAATACTGGTTCTGCCTTGTCTGCGACGGCAATAATTTTCTTAAGATCTGCAGGCTCAAGTGCATCCGGCAGACAGGAATCGGTTACTACTGATAACCCGAGCACCTTTAGTCCTGCATGTACAGCTGCTATTACTTCCGGAACTGTACTCATTCCGATAACATCTGCACCAATTGTTTTGAGCATACGATATTCAGCTCTTGTTTCAAGAGATGGACCGCTCATGGATGCATAAACACCGCGTTCAATACGAATTTTATTTTCAATTGCCACTTTATTTACAAGGTCGATGAGTTCCTGTGAATAAGGCTCAGACATATCCGGGAAGCGTAGGCCGATCCGGTTGTCATTAGGTCCGATTAGCGGATTGTCTGCGAGTAGATTGATATGATCAGTAATGACCATGATGGTTCCAGGTTTGTAACGAGTGGATTAATTCCACCACATGCATTTGAAACAACCAGATGTCTTTACATTCATGAATTTCATAACTCTGACAGGGAAGACGATCTGCTGCATTGTAGTAACCTTCATAGTAGTGGAATCGTCCCTGCATTGCCATTACTTTTTTGCCTGCGAGTGTACCGATAATAAGTTTACCTGCATGGGCTTCAACAGTTGAAACTGGAAAATGAGGGATTTCTTCGTAAGGAATCACAACATCTTTTTCAATCGAATCTGCAAGCCGTCCAAGTCCAGTACCGAGAATAATTCCATATTCAGGTTGAATGCTAATTTTACTTTCAATAAACTGCTTCGTTTCCTGAATCATTTCAAAGGTTGTTTTCATGGATATACCCTTCGGTTTGGTTTTTTTCAACGGAATTTATAAATATACCAACCATTATCATCGGAAATTAATTTACCAATTAAAAATTAGTTTAAGAGACACTTAACTTTTGAATTACATCCTTTTCATTTAATGAACAGATTGCAACTGCCTTATTTTTTGAGTGCCCACCGCGAATGATCTGAATCGATGTTTTCGGGATTCTGAGTGTATCAGCGAGCAATCTTATCAGATGTTCATTGGCTTTGTTGTCAATAGGCGGTGAAGTAACCGATATTTCAAGGATTCTCTTATCCCCAAGCTTGACAGTATCTTTCTTTGCACGAGGCTTAAGTTTTACTTCAAATGTGCAACCGCTCATTCTGTTATGTATCCAGAGATGAAATATTGGGCTGTGGTGGTACCTCTGCCAGTGTTTCATCTTCACTTATTTCAATGACTGAGTGTTCTTTTTTGTCGTTATTGTGTCTCAGATCACCACTAATTACATCGAGCAGATTAAGCTGAGTAATGAGCATTGCCTTGAAACGGGCAAGGAAGCTGTCTCTTTGATTACGTAAGGTAATGATATCAGCCTCAAGGTCATGAACACGATTGCGTGCTTCATTTTCGTAGCGCTCTGCGCGAACCATTGAATCTTTAATTATCAACTCAGCTTCTTTTTGTGCATTTACTCTAGCTTCATCTGTTGCTTTTTGCGCGGTAATTAATGTTTCATTTAACACATGCTCAACTTTCACATATTGTTCTAACTTTTGCTCCAGAGCTTTTATTTGCGTACTGAATTCATTATTCTGATGAATAATTTCCTCGTATTCGGATGCTACCATTTTCAGAAAGCTGCTTACCTCATCTGGATCACATCCCCAGAGTTTCCTGCGAAAAGGTTGTTTTCTTATATCAAGAGGCGTAATACGCATTATTTAGCTCCTACGAGGGTATTAAAATGAATACAGAAATTGTATAAGCATTTTCTTTATGATTTCAAGGCCGAAAAGGACTATCAATGGTGAAAAATCAATTCCGATCCGCTCTGTTGGCAATAACTTTCGTATCGGTGCCATGAGAGGTTCGGTTAGATTGTACACGAGCCTGATTGCAGGGTGATAAGAGTCGACCTGTACCCATGATAATATCACCCGTACAACAACAACTACTTCATATAGTCTGAAAATGGTCAGGATCAGCTGTATCATTTGTATCGATCCCCTAAAAGGAGTGTCCCAATTCTTACCATTGTCGAGCCCTCTTCTATAGCCCATTCAAAATCACCACTCATTCCCATACTGAGTTCTGGTGATTTAACTAAATCTCGATTTTGCTCACTTATCTCACGCAACAGAGAAAATGCTTTACGAGTTGTTATTTTCATTGTTTCCCAGCGGACCTATAGTCATAAATCCATGGAGTTCCAAACAGTTACTTTGGATTACTCGTTCACAGAGAGCTCTGCACTCTTGCGGCTTACACCCTGATTTCGATTCTTCACCTGAAGTATTTACCTCAATAAGTGCTTTAATCTTATTTGTACCCTGATGAAGATTTTCTATACGGGATATCAACCGTTCACGATCTATTGACTGAATCCAGGTAATATATGGCAATACAGGTGCAACTTTATTTGTCTGTAGATGGCCGATCATGTGAATCGTGTAATCACCACGTAAATGCGGTGCTTTTTCCAGGATTTCTCCGACACGATTCTCACCAATATCTTTTACTCCGAGATTTATGAGCTCCTGAATAATTTCAAATGGATGAGTTTTGGTAACAGCAATGAGTCGTACTGAAGCTTTATTACGTCTTGCCTTTTCACATGCAGTAAAAATTCTCTCATTAATTTCTGCTAATCGCGAAGAGAGATCCTTCAAAATTGTAACCTTTTCTGAACAATATTCTATTTAAATAAATTTGTTAATCAACAATAAATATAGAATATAATAAAATGTACTTTTATAGTTACCTTATAGAGTTATTTTTGGCAGATTTTTACATCAGTTCTTATCTTTTTAAGTGAATCATTTATGAGTTCTTAAAATGAGCTGATTAATAAGAGCGTTAATATGATAACCTTTTGCATCAAGCGGTAGCTAAATGTAGTTTTAGTAGCATTATTAGTCAGTTTAAAATATCATGATTTATTCATCAAATAACGTTAAAAATTGCCTCTTTCTCAAAATCCACAGGATACCTGGTCGATCAATAGTATATAAGTAATCTTTTGATATATCAAAATCTAACGGCAGTTTCTTAAAGTAATTGAATTTTAATTATTGTATACTAAAACAATACGTGCACAGCATTCAAAAGGCAGGACAGCAGATGGTTTATTTTAAATTATTTCTTGGAGCCACAATAGTGTTTTATATTGGTTGCGCTGCTAATAAACCGTTGCTCATCGAGGATTCAACCAGTGATGGCCAGGTTAGATATTCTGTAAAAATTGCTGGCAAAACCAAAGAAAAAATTTATCATGGAAAGTATACTGCCTGGTATCCTAATGGCTCTAAAAAGCTGGAAGTTGTTTACAAAGATGGGTTAAAACAGGGTCTCGAAACTTTTTGGGATGCTTTTGGTGTAAAGCTTCGGGAAACATGGTTTGATAGGGGATTAAAAGAAGGAAAAGAAATCCATTGGGATACGAAGGGAAAATTAAAACGTGAAATAACGTTCAGTGCTAATCTCCAAAATGGATTTGAAATAACTTATAATGCTGATGGGAAAAAGATAAAAGAAGAATACTATGTAATAGGTGTTAAAAATGGTTTTGAGACAGGATATGATGATAAGGGAAGAATAATTTATCAATCACAATATGTTAATGGTTTAAAAAGTGGGCCTGAAACTTTTTACGATTTTTCCTCTGGTCCAGAACCTGCTACAACAATTATACAATGGATAAACGGGGAAGTCGCTCCATAAGACAATCCTTTCAGCTTTTAGCTTACATCAAAATAGATTAAATTTTATTTGTTAATTCCGCAAAAAATTCAGAATAGCAATCATCGTTGTTTGTTCGTTTTTCTTTATTTGTCATTTTATGGTTTATAATACTACTCTCATGAAGTATCTTTTTTCAAATGTTTTTTTGTATAAAAGTAGATTTTTGAAAAAGATGAACCCAAATAGGTTAAAAAACAAACATTTGAAACCTTTTTGCTACTAAATACGATATCAGCAGAAAACTTTTTCGGAGATTCCTTATGAATAAGAAATTGGTAAACTGTTTTTTCACATTGATTTCAGTAATTGCATTTACCTTCAACTGTTCAAATCCGGTGGAAAAGGATGGTGATTCATCGGAAAAGATCATAGTGACAGAGATAATGTATAATCATGGTTCAGATAGCCTTGAATTTTTAGAGTTCAAGAATAGTTCATCAGTAACTATATCGCTGGGAGGAGCATATTTCAGCGAGGGAATTCAATTTAGTTTCCCAAATAGTGCCAGTATCAGGCCCGGTGAGTATCAGGTGTTAACTAATTCCAGCGAATTGTTTGAAAAGAAATATCCAGGTGTAAAAATCAACGGAATTTATACAGGCAGTCTCAATAATAGTGGAGAGAGCATAAAGTTGGAGATGGGCAGCGAGAAACTATTCAATATTGAATATAAAGACAATGGCTTTTGGCCTGCACTTGCGGATGGAAACGGTTTTTCGTTAGTCACAATTGACGAGAACGATCCTGGAGATCAGAATGACCATAATGACTGGCTGGCTTCAAAGACATCTGGTGGATCACCGGGAAAAGCAGATAAAGCGGTAGCACCAATTCCAGTTTATGTTAATGAGGTGGTTGTTTCCGGAATGGCAGAGAGAATTGACAATATCGAGTTGTATAATCCTTCGACTTTAAAATCGATCGATATTAGTAACTGGTTCTTAACAGACAATCAAAAAAGCCCGAAAAAATATAGAATACCTGCAGGAACAATTATGGCACCGAATTCATTCAAAAGTTTCACAGCGGCTCAATTTAAAAACGACATAGCAGTATCGATAAATGGGGGTTCAATTTACCTTTTCAGTGCAAGTGCTGATGGTACTCTAACTGGCTTCAGTCATGGACTGAAATATGATGATGGCACAATCGGAACTTCATTTGGGTTAATACAGAATAGTGATCTACACTACTTTTCATGCCGATTTAAGCAGTCAACTATAGGAAGTGAAAATTCTGAACCAGCGCCGGGAAAAATAATCATAAGCGAAATTATGTATAATCCATCTTCAAATGAAACAGAGTATTTGGAAATCGTAAATTTGACTGACAGCACGATTATACTTGAATCGGATGATATCCCCTGGAAAGTAGAGGGGTTGTCGTTTGAATTTCCACGGGGAACGGAGATCAAAGGTAAAGGTATTCTTTTATTGGTTAATTATATGACATCAGTAGATGCATTCCGTAAACAGAACCAAATCGATTCGGCTGTGGCGATCTTTCAGTACACAGGTAATCTTTCCAACAGCGGTGAAGCGATTGCTATTGAAAAACCAGGTAAAATATGGGCTGATTCAAACGGTTTATCCCAATTCTCATATGTTACAGTCGATGCTGTTTCTTATAGTGACAATGAACCATGGCCGGAAGATGCCGATGGGAAAGGATATTCACTGGTAAGGAAAAGTAATGACCTCTGGGGGAATGAGCCGCAAAACTGGAGATTATCTGAAGACGGCGGATCTCCTGGAAAGAATTAAAGGTAATAAAAGATAATTGTGTTTTTATATACAAACGATAAGGAAATATCATGAAAAGAACAATATTCATAAATACTGTAGCTTTGATTTTATTTTCGTGCGCAAAGAATGAGATAGTAATGCCCATACAAGAGATACCCGATTCGGGGCTTAAATACGCTCAATCGTCCGATATTGTGATAAATGAATTATGTACATCAAATGCTGGAATTAAAGATGAATCAGATAAAGATCCGGATTGGATGGAAATCTATAACAAAGCTGATTCAGCAGTAAATTTAAGCGGTTATGGTTTATCAGATGATTCGAGTGACATTTTCAAGTGGAGATTTGATGATGTTATTATACAACCGCATCAATATCTGCTTGTGTTTGCTTCTGATAGCAGTGTATCTAAGGTAAAAATTAAAGAAACGGATGATACCATAAAATGTTATGAACCAAGCAGGTGGACAGATGCAGAAGTAGGTGGGAAGAGTTCAATAACTCCGAACGAATTTAAACCTGCATATTGGATCAAAGATGAAAACGGCAGGAGAATGATCTCAGCAATTATAAATGTTGCAAATAATAACCCTGATCTTGCGTGGAGTTCAGCCAATCTTACCATGGGCATAGTACGTCAAAAAATGGAATATGGTAAAGATTATTCGATGTACAACCAGGTTGAGCTACTAATGACACTTGAGAAGAACAAGAGACTCCGCATTCGTCTATTGCAGGGGGGAAAACTTGGAGCTGGGGGAGATTTGGTTGATTGGAGATGTCCTTACTTTATTATCACAGGGACAGGCAAAAAAGACGATTCTTACCTGTTACCACTGATGCATGGATACAGAGGTCTTGATATCCATAAAATAACTGGATTTACAATCGAAGCAACAGGTACTGAATATACTTCGATACCTTTTACATTAAAGAGAGTTCGATTTCTGCATACCGGTTATAATCTCCACACCAATTTCAAACTTTCCGGAGAAGAAAGACGCCTGTATCTCACTCGTCCGGATTCATTGGTACTCGATACCGTTCCGGTTACAAAATTACCGGTTGATATGTCAATGGGAAAAGTTCAAAATAAATGGGTTCTTTTAAAGCAATCGACACCTGGAATGGAAAATATTCAGGATTATTATACTTCAGTAAGTCAAATACCTGATATAGTGACAAAGGGTGGATTTTACGAAAGTTCAATATTGGTTACTATTACTGCTGCTGACAGTGGTGAAATCCACTACACTACTGATGGTTCAGCACCAACAATTGCAAGTATGAAATACACAGGCCCGATTAAAATCGACTCAACAACGGTTTTGCGATCAGTATCGATTAAGGACGGGAGAGCAAATTCAAAAATTATAACTGAGACATATTTTATAAAAGAATCTACAGAGCTGCCAGTTGTTTCGGTTGTAGCAGATCCAGATGGTCTATTCGATTCTGACACGGGGATTTACATGCCGGGCCCGAATGCAGATAGTTCAGAGCCTCACTATGGAGCGAATTATTGGTTAGATAAGGAGATTCCAGGGCAGGTACAGTTTTATGAAACCGACAAAAAGCGCAAATTTTCATCAGAGATAGGTATCTCCATCATGGGCAACTGGAGTCGCGCGAATGAGAAAAAGTCACTGGCTATTACTTTTAGAGAGAAATATGGTCAGTCGGAACTTGATTATCCACTTTTTTCGCAAGCTCTGAATGTGCGTAAATTTAAGAGATTTGTCTTAAGAAACAACGGTGGGAATTATGGACGCGCAATGATTGAAGATCCTATGATGCAATCATTAGTTGATGATAGGAATTTAGATTATCAAAAATACAGGCCGGTTGTCGTTTTCATCAATGGTAAATACTATGGTCTGCACCAGCTCATGGAACCGGCAAATAAAGATTATATTTATTCCAATTATGGTCTTAAGGATGAGCAGATTGATTTCTATGATGCTACTGAAGGAATGAAGCAGGGAACTGCAGAGAACTGGAATTTAGTAAATTCTTATCTATCGACAAGCATTGAAAAAGATAATGGGTTATTAAAAGATTCTTCTGTTGAGTTTGTTAATAAGTATGTAGATCTCTATAACTATATAGATTATATGGCATTTGAGATTTATATAAACAATACTGACTGGCCTGCAAACAATTGCCGGTGGTGGAGAGATCGCACAAATGGAAAATGGCGTTGGTTGATATTTGATACTGATTTCGGATTCGGATGCACAGGAGCAACTTCAGAGTCAGAAAAAGTAAGTTATAATACATTGGAATTTACATTGTCAGAAAGTAATCCTATGGGAGATGAATATCCAAACGGATATTTATGGACATTCCTCCTTCGAACACTGTTGAAGAATGAGAAGTTCAAAGAGGATTTTGTCAACAGATTCGCCACTCTGATGTCAACCAACTTTGAACCAAATCGGGTAAAGACAAGGATCGATCAGATGGCAAATGAAATAAAAGATGAAATAAACAGAGATTTTGACCGTTGGGGATTAAATTCAAGCAGATGGTCACCAGAGGTGGACAACTTAAAGAGCTTTGCAGAAAATAGACCCGGGTATATGTATACTTTCTTACAAAAGCGATTTGGCGCATCAGGAACTTATAATTTAACAGTAGAATGTGAAAATGGATCTGTGTATATTAATGGCATGTCGGTAAAATCTTCTTTGTATACTGGCAAATACTTTACAGGAATACCTGTTAAAGTCACGATTATCCCATCCAAGGGCAGACAATTTAAGAAATGGTCAGATGATAGTACTGAAAGTACGAGGATGGTAAATTCAGATAAGGATATCTCTTTAAAAGCTATTTGTGAGTAATTGTAAAATGTATGCATTGGTAAAATGATTACTGGTGCATACTTTTTTCAACCTTCAGGTTGTTATTGTGTCAAAATAAATAAATACTGGAAATTATCAGCTAAAGATTCAGAGGTCTTCGAGTGGAAGTAGGCAATAAAAATGCAGTATTACTCAAAAAGGTAGGCATAATTGGAGATATTCATGCAGAAGATAAAGCGATTGTCAATGTAGTTGCATATATGAAGAGTAAAGAATGTGACCACATTTATTGTACAGGAGATTTATGTGATGGATATGGCAGTACTGAAAATGTAATAAGATTACTTACCAAATCAGAAGTAGTATGCGTAAAAGGAAACCATGATCTTTGGTGTTTGACCGGTGAAATGAGAGATCTTCCAGGAGCAGTAAAATCGGATAGCCTATCGCGATCTTCTCTTGAATACCTTGGGCAATTACCCTATTGCATCACTGTAAAGACCATAGCGGGAGATGCCCTCCTATGCCATGGAATAATCGACGATGTTATGGGAAAAGTTATGGAGGAGGACACTGATCTGGCATTTAATTCATCGCTGATAAAATTTGTAAATGGATCTTATCCTTCAATAATGATAAATGGGCATTCTCATCGAAGAATGGTAAAGAAGGTTGGGAGAAAAACGATTATAAATGCCGGGACACTGTTCAGAGATCATTCTCCATGTGTCTGTTTTATAGATTTTGAAAACCGGCAGGTAGAATTTAACAATATAATAAATAATAAAGTCAATGATTATTGCACAGAATATGTTAAATTTTGACAAATAATTTTTTATAAACAATCAGCTGTTTTTATCTGTCAAATGAGTCTTAAAAAGTTCGATCTCTTTTGAAATCTGTTGGGCTTCACTTTTAATTTTTTCGATTTCTTTTGGATTGCCATTTTCACTTTTAGCAAGTCTCTCATTTAACTCTTCGATTTTTCCACTCAGCCGAGCCGATTCACAAACAACCCACTGCATAATTTGGCTGTGAATCTCACGATAAAGATCTTTTCGAATTTTCTCCTCAAGCGCCTTGGTTGAATTGAACTCAGTTGCCCGATTATCAAGATTTTGTTTAAGGTTATGATATTTAGGATCATCAGTATTTATTTCGCGAGTCTCTTCTTCGAAATCCTCCTTTGGGGAATGGTCAGAATTACACATATTTTCTTTGTTGATAATCTCCTTTGTGTCAGGTGTGTTTGTAAATGATTTAAGTTCAGGAATACGGGGTATGTTTTTGTTTAAAGGAGCAGTAGTGCTTTCCTCTTTATTTTCTGTATTAGAATCAATTGCTTTTTCCTGTGAAAGCTTATAAGATTTGTGTCGTTTTTTTGGTGAAAACATTACTAAAAGTAAAATGATGCTGCAGGCCAGGCAAATAGCAATAATAATCAGCGTTTTTGATTGTAATAGATACTTTGTAGGAGAGATTTTTCCAACTAAGCTGGATTTAAATACCTGTGGTGATGGTGCATCAGAATGTGAGGAAACTGAACTTGAGGACGGCTGCATTTCATTTACAGGTGTTTGACTTGTCAAAGTATCTAAAACAGTAAACTGTTCTTCCGGTTCGGTTCGATCAGATTGTTCTGATCCTATTGTGGAATCAGTGTTTAAATTTCGGCTTGATTTTTGTAGTTGTGATTGAATAATAATGTTCGATTTTTTCGAAAGGATGACAGTATCGATTTGTACACTACTGATCTGATCTGAAAATCGTTTATAAACAGGTGTTCCATTGAAAGAAATAGTAATGGGAGTCGATTCGCCAATTGAAGCCATTTTGAGGATTGCTGATGACCTAATCTTTGCGGATATGGCTCCGTTAAAAACAGTATCATCTGTAATCATTGGCCATGCCCAGAAAAAATAAGTCCCTCCAGCTGAATCTCGGCTTAACCCGTAATAAGGTTTACGGGTTGATTTTACTTGTAAAAACCATTTCTGTTCAGATACATTCCGCATCTGGTGGTCAGTCGCTTGAGATGCAATCTCATTAATCACCATACCATTGGAATTTATTCTCATCAGATTTTCAATTGCTGAGTTGTTTTGAATTATGGAACGGAACCGTTTATCCATTGCATCTAAATCAAGGGCAGAAATCTTTTTATTGGATGCCATTCCTTTAAATTGTAAATTTACATCTTTTAGCAATGACGTAACCTGATCAATTTCATCAGCTAATAATAATGGAGATAGAAGGAGAAGACAAAGGAAAAGAAATGTAAGCGGTGTACATTTTCTATTAGTAGAATGCATTATCTTAGTCATTAACGCCTCTGATGCTTACTGCATGATTTAATAATTCTTAAATTCAGTTTAAACAAATTAGCATTTGTTTAATAAAATGTGCTGAAATATTACTATTACCCAAAATACTATCTTGGACAAAAAGTTACATTCGCTTTTTAAATATAAAATCGGGTAAATAGGGAAGAAAATATGTGCACTCTATAAGCAGAAATATAATGTGAATGGACTTGAAATAAAAAATTAATCAAAAGAGGTGTTTCTGTACACTATTTATGCATCGTTTGCTAAAGTATGATAATGACAGTATAGAAGTTCACCATTTTTTTTCGATCGTAAATGCAGTGCATTGCCTTTACAAAGGTTCCATACTTTGCATTTCGCGCATTTGTCGGTTTTGAGCCAATTTTTATTTCGCATCACCTGAAAGCGGTTGTTCCATACATCTAAAAAGTTGTCTTTGTAAATGTTTCCTTGTATGTAATCTGAGCGTAAGCTGGGGCATGCGGAAATTGACCCATCAACGAGAATCGATCCAATTCCGATTCCAGCTTGGCAAAAGAATGGAAAATCCCGAGCTTCCATCTCATAACCACCCAGAAAACCTTCACAACCGTATGACGCGTTGATTTTGTTTTCTTTGCGAGTAGCGACTATAAAGTCAAGTAGAATTCTTAACTGCTCACCATTCAATGCAAGTTCTTTATTATCGCGAGCTCGTCCTTTCGGAAAAATGGATACTATTCGCCACTTTTCAACCTCTTCAGAAATAAGCAGGTCTTTTATTTTATTAAGATCCTTCAGATTTCTTTGGTTTACACAGGTGATTACATCAAAAAGTAAACCCTTTCTATAAGCATCTACAGCATAGCCAATCGCATCAAGTGCATTTTTAAACGAATCTTTATGCCCGCGAAACCAGTTGTGATCTGTTTCGAGGCCATCGAGACTAATGGTCATTGATTGCAAACCTGCATCGAGTAATTCACGTAATTTGTTCTGTGTCAAATGAAAACCATTGGTGACCATACCCCAGGGAAAGCCACGGTTAAAAATACTATCACCTGCTTTTGCGAGATCAGACCGCATCAACGGCTCACCTCCAGTGATAGCCACCGTGATTTTTGACGGGTCCATCGAAGTTTTTATTATATCAAGAACTTTTAGAAAGTCAGGTAATGGCATATCCGGAATTTTCATATCACGAGAACAGTCGCTACCACAATGCAAGCATGAGAGATTGCACCGTACAGTGCACTCCCAGAATAAATATATCAGCTTATGTGAAAGTGCTTCAGCATTCCTTTTAAAGGAGAATAGATCAAGGGCGATCTTTTTTTTGAAGGGGATTTTTTTTGCACTTATCATTTCACAACTATCTTTACATTCAGATGTGTTTTAAGGTTCTCTATAGAAAGAAAATAAACTCCTTTCGCTACAGACTCGGTATTCCATAGTATTTCACCAGCTGCTTGTACCTGCAAACGAGTAACTGTTTCGCCTTTGAAATCTACTATAGATACTTTACTGTTTTCATTTTCACATTCAGGAATTCTCAATTTTATTATTTTCCCGAAACTTGTGTAAATTTTCTGTGAAATTGATTCGGTAAAATGATTTTTAGCACTTGAGAAAATAAGTGGATCCATATAAAATGTATTAACAGTATCATCATTTCTTGGACAATAAAACCTGGAGGAATAATATTGAATAGAAATGTCATTTTGATTACGTTTAATACTTTCTGAAACGACTTTATAGGTGCATGAACTATTGCCGGAAGGAAATTGAAAGAAGCCGTTTTCATTAGTTATAGTAGAATCAATTTTATAAAGTGAAGGAACTGATGACATTCCATAAACAGGCGCTAAAATCGAAGCAAGAAAAAGTTTAATATTGCTAAGAGGAAGCGAATCCTGAGAAAAAAGGGCTCTATTATTTAGTGATGGGGCTATTTTGTTACCCTGACCAGATGCAACGCAAAACAGAGCAAAAATAAGAGTGGCGATCTTTCCATATAATGCTATAGCTGATTTCCAGGACCAAAGCGAGATTTTTATAATTTGTTTTCCCATTCTCTTTACCTCCCCTGGATAGTAGGATGTGAATATTTAAAATTGAGTACATATCTGTAACATGTAATCAGAAAACCACATTTATTTAAGAGCCTATATGCATAATATATTATAGTATATATTTTTAGGGTGCTTAAATTGATCCTCCGTGAATAAGTGTTTTCTTATAGAAAACGCCTGAAATTTATAATACTCCCTTTAGATTATCTAATCATCAACTGTTTAAAAAACGGTGTTTGTCTGGAATTAATATCCCTTCTTGGGGCATAGGCTAAGCCTATCTGGGATATGTAATCACTGATATTCGATATTGATCATATGTTACTGGGGTAAAGGTTGAATCATTTGAGATGCGGAATTTCTGTTTGGGTAGAAACGGTGTACCGTCCTCCCCAGAGATCAATTATTAAATTGTAAATTAGATTGTAAGTTATCTCTGGGGGGAGTATTAAATGATAGAGACCCCAGAAAAGATGAATAGCGAATCAATTTTCAATGGGGTAAATTACCAGTAATGATTTGTTGTCCCTTGGTGGTGGGATGCAATTCCCAGTTACTTTCCTGTCTAAAATTCGCAGTATTTTGCGAAGGAGAGGTGATTTTTGATCGATAGATTTAAAAAAGATCATGATGGAAAGGTACTATGATTCAACATTTAATCTTTTAATATAATCATATTACATTCGTATTTAGTACCTAATCTTTTAACAGTTCAGGAAACAGAGACTTCAATCTGTCTATATCATCTTCATCATAATCTTTACCTTTAAGTAATTTTACAAAGGAATAAAGATCGTCAATGCGAACACTATACATTTTATTCGGCTGTTGTGCCTTGAGTTTAGTGAAATGCCCAAATACCGATTTGAAGGTAATTAATTTTGTGGCTTTTGATTGGCCTTTTGAGATCTCCTCATTAAAAACGTCTCTTTCACTGCCTGCCGGAGCTTTTATCGTCTTTTGAATGATCTCTTTTGCTCTATTCCAAGATAATTCACCATGCTCAATCTTTTCATGTATCTGCTGATTAACCATCGGTGCATATTTGAGAATCTCTTCAATCCACGAGGTACTTTTATCAAGAAATTCTGCAATTCGTTCTGTTGGCCAATTTACATTGTTCAGATATATGACAGTTTCAAAATAATCAGTGATTTTTGTATCAAGGCGGTCTGCATTAAGTTTAAGATTTAAGGCTTTAATTTCATCAGGTTCTCCGGCTACAACTCTAACATCGACACGATCAAAATATCCAGGGTTATTTCTTCGTATACCCTTGATTGCTTCCAGACGATGAAATCCACCTACCAGATAAAATTCACCACTTGATCGTTCCCAAACAACAAGTGGTTCCAGTAAACCATTTCTGAGGATATCCTTTTCCAAGTGAGAAACTTTCGGTACCGAAAGCTGACGATGATTACCGATTGTCGGGTGCACATTGATCTTATCAAAACTCAAGTATTCGTATCGTTTTGTCGTTAGCATAGCATTCCCCATTCAATTTCTATAACCATTTCCCATTAAGATCCTATATTTTACATCAAGGTGTCAATTAGTCAAGAGATAATTTTTTTCCTGTGTTTTGTGATTGTTTCAGAAAACTAAAATAAGAAAAAGTCAGGTTAATTGAAAGGTGTAAAGTTGGTAGAGATCGTGATTAATTTAGAATAAGTTTAGCTACTGAGAACCAACACAGATCTTGTGTGGTTCTTCAAGATTTCGATCCTAATTCATCATATCAGCCAATAAACTCTTTGATGAGGTTCAGATCAGTGATTCTATAACACCTCGAGATCATCATGGATACCGCGGATGGAGTGATATTCAAATACTGAGCGATTTGAGTACAGCGGAACTCATAGTAGCAGTGAGCGTATAGGGCAAAAAGTTGCCTGAATGTAGACTGCTCATTGAGTCTTCCATGCATTCTTATGTTTTCATCAGTAAATTGTATACCGATGCTTATCTTTTCGGCTACATTTTTAAGCGTGAGATTTTCTCTCAAATACATTGCCACTCTCGCTTTTCGCATCCGATCCTGTTTAAATACCTCCTTAGCGAATTCGGCATCACCAATTACAAAAAAGTTCGAATTATGAAAATCAAGGCTTCCTTTATTTGATGATTGCATTGTTCTGACCGATAGAGGAACCTCTTTGCAGGGTGTAGCAATATATGCCTTGTATTCGGTAATCTGATCTGATCCACAGAAAAGATTGAGGACATCAGCTCTATCAATTATACTGTCAGTTTTATCATTAACTATTTCACTATGACCACACCACTCGTAACTATCCAGATTTTCAAGTGTGCAATCTCCACTACGGACCGGATTTAAATGAACATGACGGATAATCTCTTTTAAGTTATCTCCCTCCTGAACTACAATCGAAGAGAATCGTTTTGCGAAAACCGATCCGAAGGTGTTGTTCATTTTGTTATAATTTTTAGCAAAAACGGAATTGAGTGTTTGCATAAAAAGGGATAGAGCAGGATTGGAACCGGCTTTAACAACCAGGTGATAATGGTTATCCATAAGGGACCAGGAGATACATGTAAGCTCGTATTTTTTGAGATAAATGGCGAGCTGACAGAGAAAAAACAGTTTTAAGATATCGGTACCGAGGATATGATAATCGGTGTTTCCGACAGAGGTGATCTGATAGCATTGGTTGGGAGCTATAACTCGGGGTTTTGTGGCCATGGGGTCCTCCTACGGTTTTGTTAAGGAGAATGATTTTGGATACTGACGCTACAATATCTATGCCAGTTCCCGAGGATAATCCCCCCCCAGAGGTCAATTATTTAATGTCAATAGATTGCAAAATTATCTCTGGGGTATAAATGACAAAGTGCCCCCTGATTAGAAAAACCTCAATCATCTAATAACATCCAAACCTTCATCATATAAAATCCTCTTTTCTCCTATTTCTTTCCTATTCATAAATCCATCTCTCATCAAATCCCAATACTTTTAAACACAATACCCAAAATTATAATGTATTTTTATGATCTATTGAGTTTTCTACCTTACTGAAAATTCTCTTAGTATGATCACAATCAAAATCATCAATTTTACTAACTTATTCTCAAAAAATTTCAAGTTTGATTCTGAAAAAAACCTATGGAAAAATCAAAATTAAAAGAACAGGTCGAAATTATTCGCCAGGCTTTTGGTTATATTAACCAATTTAAAAATGAAACTTTTGTTATTAAAATCGAAAGCTCGCTTATCAATAATCCTTTTTTCCCTATTCTCATTAAAGACTTGGTGCTTTTACATAGTATGGGCATTAAAGTGATCCTTGTTCCTGGAGCACGCCAAAGAATAGATGAAATATTATCTACTTACGACATCAAATGCGAAACGGTCAATGGCATCAGAGTATCAAGCCACGAATCCATTCCTTTTATTAAGATGGCAGCTTTTGATGTTTCCAATAAAGTTATGACTCTTCTTGCAGAAGCTGGTGCGCATGGGGTTATTGGGAATTGGGTTAAAGCTCGAAGTATTGGAGTACGAAACGGTATTGATTTTCAGAGTTCTGGGTTAGTTGAAAAACTGCACCTTGATGTTGTGAAAAATGTTCTAGAGGATAGTATGATCCCAATTTTTCCAAATATCGGATGGAGTGCCAAGGGTAAACCTTATAACTTGTCTTCTAATGAACTTGCTTATATCATAAGTACAGAACTTCAGGCTGCCAAACTTTTCTTCATAACTGACCAGGAATCTATTTCCTCCAGTATGTTCAAAATCCCTGAAGATATTTATGTGTCAAGCAGCGGCACTGTTTCACAAATGAATATCGAACAAGCCGGAGCTTTCATTAAAAGCAATAAAAAAGAAGAACACAATGAAATGCTTGAGCTTGTTTCACTCGGCTATCAGGCATGTAAATGCGGTGTACGTCGTGTACACATTATTGATGGTCAGAATGAAGGAATGATACTAAAAGAGATCTTCTCCAATAGAGGTCTTGGTACCATGATTTATGCTAATCAGCATGAAAATATAAGGCAAATGACAGTTGCGGATATTCCTGAAGTACTTGCTTTGATGCAGCCTGCTATTGAAAAGCAAATCCTTATTTCAAGAACTGCTCAGGAACTTGAAGAGAAGGTTGATGATTATGCTGTATATGAAGTTGATGGCACAATTCATGCCTGTGGGGCTTTACATGAATATCCTGACAGGCAGGCGGAAATCGCCGCTATTGTCGTTGATGAAATGTATTCCAAACTAGGGATTGGAAGAAAAATGATCTCCTATCTTATGGAGAAAGCGATTCAAACGCATTTCAAGGCTGTGTTCGTTCTTACCACTCAAACATCAGACTGGTTCTCTCAGTTAGGTTTTACTGAAGCAAAAATATCTGACTTGCCACTTGAAAAACAAAAGTCGTACAACTATAAAAGAAATTCTCTTATTTTACGGTATAAATTTACAAAGGGACTTAATAAAAATTTGGTTCATTTGTTATAAATGAATGTAACACCTGCTGAATCTGCAGGTGTTCATGTCTTTGCATTAAAGAACTATTCTTTTCGCCAGGCTGACCAGTAGGGGACACCATCTTTATCACGAAGAAATAACTTGCGGTCTTTTTTCTTTATTTCTGAAGCCATTATCACCTGTTTACCTTTTATAGTGACTTTTGGCCCAAGTATTTCGACATTTTCACCTTTTGCAAAATTCATATTGTCCTGACGGAGGAGAAACCATGCCGGTCCCAGGTGTACTATTTGATCTGTATTATCGATAGTCACAGTCAATTGAATTCCAAATGACATATCTGGCAGGGGGGTAACGGTATCAACACTTTTAATTTCCCCATAATAAGTTTTAATACCAAACTTGGTAAAATTCTGCTCGTACTTATCATTATATCCCCATCCATCACTTCCTTTTGCCTTGAGTGACATCTGAGAAAAACTGCTACTTGTCAATACTACTATGCCTAATAGCAGTAAGTAATATCTTTTCATAGAGCCCCCCCCCTTTTTTAAAGCTGATATTTGAATAAAGCTCAATTAAAATTTTCTATAAGCAAAATCAGATCTGCTGGTTCTTTTAAAAGATAATTCGCGCCATTTTCCCGTAACTCTTTTTCATCCCGAAATCCCCATAATACCCCTGCGGCATGCATTCCGGCAGCTGAAGCGGTTTGCATATCAATACCGGAATCGCCCAGAAATAAAAAGTGTTCGGGAGGAATACCCTGGTCACTAGCGATAAATTCAGCTGCATGCGGGTCAGGTTTCTTTGCGAACTGTCCGGCTCCAATGATACAATTAAATAATGAGTCACCGAAAAAATGCTCAACCATCTTTTTTGTCATTTCATGATACTTATTTGACAATACTGATAGAGAAAGACCTCTACTTTTCAGAATCTGGAGTACAGAAGCAATTCCATCATAAGGGGCAGTCTTGACATTCCAATGGTTCGAATAGAGATTTTTCCAGTCACGCAAACACTCCTCTATTATCTCCTCATCATGAATTGTTTTTGGAATTACTTTATGGACAAGGTTTTCAGCACCTTCACCAACAAAAAATTTGTAGCTACTTACCGGATGTGTCGGGTATCCTCTTTTTTTTAAAACCGTATTCCAGGAATCAGCAATATCATCTAAGGTATTCAGCAGTGTTCCATCCAGATCAAAAATCAATCCCCGGATTCTCATGCGTTTATACCTTGATTTTTATATCCCGAATTCTTTAAAGCGTTTATTTCCTTTTCGGTTAAAAAGCGGTAGTAACCGCTTTTCAGGTCATCGAGCTTAACAGACCCGAATTGTACTCTTCGTAGCTTACTGATGAGTATACCAAGGGATTCCAGCATACGGCGGATCTGCCGGTTTTTCCCTTCGAAAAGGACTACCTCATACCAGAACTGTTTTCGATCGTCTAATTGTTCTGAAATGTTGCTCACAGAACCTGCATGGAGAATCTGTCCATCCGATTCTATTCCTTCAATAAATTTCTGGATTTCTGCCTTTTCCAACGCACGTTCGATTTTTACTGTGTAGACTTTTTTAATCTGGTATCGGGGGTGGGTCAGTGCATGTATCAAGTCTCCATCATTTGTCAGAAAGCAGAAGACCTTCAGAATTAAAGTCCAGTCTTCCGACATAATTCAGATAATCAAAATCACCTCCCGCGTTTCGGAGGGCATCATAGACGGTTGGTCGTATTCTCCGGATCACTTTTAGTTACCATAATTCCGCGTGGTTTATTAAAAGCAATGTAGGTCAGCTTTCTAAGCGGGATAACTTTCTTTCCGTAATGTTCGACAACATCCTTTGAAGGACACACTTTTGTGCCCAGTTCTGTAACTTTCGACTCCGTTAACAAAAATATGACCACCAAGAATCAGCTGATCACATTTACGTCTTGAACCCAGACCACACGACGCGAGATACCGGTTAAGCCGTATACATTCTTTATCACCGTTGTCTTGCATTTTCCGCCTTCCACGTGTAAATAATTCCTCAATCGTTTCAGCGATTTTTACCTGGCAGTATTGATAATTAAAGAAATTCTCTTTGGAGAATACCCATCAAAGTAAATCCCGCGTAATTAAACATAATCCTGGGCAGAATGACTGTTTCGTAGCTCTGTTTTTACCACATTTCTGCTTTTATAAATTTCATAACATCTTCTGCGGTTAATAATCCGGCAACGGTAACCATTTCACCAAAGTAATTATTGATTACTGTAACAATTTAAATTCTAAATGGATATGATAAATTGCGATATTTCTGCGTCATGACAATCTTTCTCAGAAAAGGATATCGCCGATTGAGAAGTGATCACCAGATAATTTTTCTTTTTTCTGGCGGTTTGTTTGAATTTGATAGATTTAAATGTCTCTCTTATAACATGCTTCCACTCTTCAAGTAATTTTCTGAAAAGACCTATACCATTTTCTATCTGCGGATAATCTTCGTAGTACTTTTCAGGAGGTAGTGGCAGATCAGCTTTTACAAAAAATTCATCTGATATGAAAAGACGTCGTCACTCCATCTGTGGTCAATTGTTTGTCGCTAATTTCAGACAAGTCTTTGCAGATGGTTTTGGCAATATCATTTGTAACCGGTTGAAGCGGCAATTTTCGAAAATTAGTCAAACCAACAGGAACAACTGCTATCGATAATAATGATTCAGAAAAGCTGAAGAGATCTTGTATTGTTCTGTCTAACACATCACCATCGTTAAACCCCGGACACACAACTATTTGCGTATGGAAATGCGATTCCGTTATCTCTTAAGAATTGAAGCTGCGCCATAATATCAGGCGCACGCATATTTCCGAGCATTTTCTTTCGGACCTCAGATATCTGTTGCATGAACTGATATATATAAAGGAGAAAGGCCAATCAGAACAATCTTTTCTAAATCTGCCGGCTTAGCACCCGACAATGTAACATAATTCCCATTTAGAAATGAGTGCTTGAAATCCTCATCTTTGATATACAGACCACGTCGCGAAGTCCTTTAGGCATCTGATCGATAAAACAAAAGACACATTTGTTCCTGCAACAATTAATTGGATTCTCATAGAATTCGATTTCTGAGAAACTTCCCTCGGTTCTATAGATTACTAATTTTTTAGTTTGAGAGTTTCTGACTACTTGAACTTCAAAAACAGAATCAGCGGAAAAAAAATGAAAATCCAGCTCATCACTGATAACTTGATCATTAATCGAAACGATTATGTCACCTTTTTTCATTCCTGACAGAAAAAATGGCGATGAAGCAGATAACTTTTTTACTTTCAAACCGCGAATCAGCTTGTAACCTTACCATGACGATTTATTTGCATATAATACCCATATTCATATAATACGAACAATAGTATAGTTTTAGTCATTGATTTTTCCAAGTTAAAAAGCATATAATAGAATTAACAAATTACGACACTTACGAAATGCTCTGTACTACTCATACGATCTTGCAATTGAAAAGGGGGTTACCTTTGAATAGCACATTTAAGTATCTATGGATTATTGGAATAAGTCTGACTCTGGGATTATTCTGCACAATTCAGGATGATAATGGAAATCCTATCAATAACGGGGACAATAACAATACAAATACCAGACAATAATGACAGTCACCAATATTACGCCCGCGTTGTTTGCCAGTCCTGATAGCGTCTATGTCAAGAATAAGAGATACATTGGCAATCAGAATCAGTGTAATTGCTGATAGCAGCCTTAAAGATACTACTTACACCATTGGCCAATGCAGTTGTCAAAGCTTCAGTAAGTAAAGGTAAGCTGCTTAAAGATTCGATTACCGTTGATCGAACGGGAGAGGCAGATTCTCTTTACTGATTCAGCTGCCGGAAGAGTTGAGATGCTCGTAAAATGCAATGGAGTACAGCAAACGATACGTTTTGATGTAAGCAATGCACCTGATCAGATTCAGAAGTTAATTCAGATAATTCCTGATAAATCAATCATACTCGCCGATGGAAAAGATTCAACGATAATATCGGTTACGGTTATGAACAGCAATCACAACCCAATATCAGGTGAATGTGTACAATTCATCTGCCTCCGCAGGTACTATTATCGGTAACAGTCCATCCTGTGGAAATGGTCAGAGCATAACAGGAGCAGATGGTGTTGCGAAGGCAAAGCTTATCAGCTCAAATATCAATGATACCGCTTACATAACTGCTTATCTGGTTTCTGATAAATCATTAAGTGATGAAGCGGAGATTGCTTTCAAAGGGTTGTCAATTAAAGTGACTTCAGATGAATCGAACCTTGTTATAAATGATACCGCAGTAATTACTGCAACTGTTCTTAATGCCTCCAGTATGCCAGTTTCAAAAGCTCCGATTTACTTTAGTTTAGGGGCTGCAGCTCAGTCAAACCTTCAAATTCTATCTATGGACAGTGTTACTAATTACGAAGGTATTGCTATAGTGCGAGTGAAAGCATTGCGAAACGGCTCAGATGTGATAAATATCAGTTCCTCTGGTGCAAAGAGCAGTCTTCAGATAAATGTGTCAACACTCTCACTAAAGCTGGATTTGAATAAAACCGTAATTCAGACGATGGAATCTGATTCAGCAATTCTGACAGCTACATTCGCGAATGCTGCGGCTGCACCTCTTGCTAATCGTGTAGTAAAACTATCAAAAGCCTACAAAGCAGAGGATGGCAGTGATACGACAGAAGTCGTGACCGTGTCAACCAATAGTGCAGGTAAATCATCATTTGTTATCAAATCATTGCCATACGAAGGCAATATGAAACTCGAAATTATTGCTTATGATAAAACCGAAGGCTATGCATCAATTGATACAATGGTGCAGTTTATTACGACAAGAATAATGACTATCCGGGCTCCTGAATTCGTGTCTGCTGATGGTTCATCCAAGGGACCGGTCACGGTAACTATCAAGAATCGCAGCGGGAATCCGATTGTAAATGATAATATTTTGTTTTCAACCACAGCGGAACATGATTACAGCTCAGGTAAAGACTGATGCAGGATGGTAAAGCGATCGCTTACATTACAAGCGACCGCAGAAATATGATTGCGACTGTCACCGCCCGTTTGCAAAGCGATCCAAAGAAAGCACAAACAATAGATGTCTTCTTCTCTGGTGTTGAAATTCTGGCGATCTGCACAACCTCCCAGTATCAGTAGTAATGGAAAAGATACTTCAACCATTACCGCAGTATTAACTGATGCAGCGAAGAATCCTATTGCCGGCGAGAGGGTAAATTTCGCAAAGCAGAAAGATGCAGACAATCATCGTTTATGCTGATTCTATTACGAATAATAGAGGTGAAGCACAGTGTAAAATCGTCGGAACCGGTACTGGTAGCGATACTATCCGGATCTCGGCAGCAGGCGCAACTACACCTGTGGTGCTTCATTATTCTTCAAATACGTTAATAATCGATACTTTGCCAGGGCAATCATTTTTTGCAAACGGAAAAGATTCGACAATTTTCGAGGTAACCTATTTAAAAGGTGACAAGATTACTCCAATACCAAATGCGAGTGGTGGAGATCAATTTTACAGTGGGGAAAACATTTGACACACTTTTTGCAAAAGCATTCACCACCAATGCTTCAGGTAAATTCCGCTTTGCTGTGCATAATCCGGAATTCGCGGTACCTGCTACTATCAGCGGATTAGCAAAAAGCAGCATCGATGTAACATCAACCAGGATGACCATTTATTTTAAAGCGAGTAAAGTCGCTTCCATAAAACTCACCGGCACATCAGAGGTTATAAATGTCAATGGCGACAGAGCTAAGATATTTGCGACCGCCTATGACTCTCTTGGCAACAGGGTTAAGGATGCACGTATATCATTTAATTTACTCGCCGGACCAAGTGGTGGTGAATACCTTGATCCTCCCTATGCTATTACCGGTGATGATGGAGTTGCTACAACGAATATAGTCTCAGGTAAAACACCCAGCGCGTTCAGACAGGTGTGGGTTGTAGCAGGAGATTTCAATCGTATTAAATCTGATACATTGAAATTTACAATTGCCGGACCTCCGAAATTTATCACCATCAGAACAAACATTCTTAAAGGTAAAAACCCCAATGACGGAACATTCATTCTTCCATGTGCGGCAATTGTTACCGACGTCAATGGAAACCCTGTAGCTGACGGGACTGATGTTACTTTCAGCCTCCAAATTTCAGGTTATTACACAAAAGAATTGTCTGCCGATTGGACTATCGAAAAAACAGATTTTAACTCCGTTATATGTAGCTATGTGATTGACACACTTGAAAACCTCCTTCCTTTTGAGGATTTTAATAATAATCTAAAATTAGACCCTGGTGAAGATTTGAATGGCGATGGAATGCTTAACAGAGGTGAAGATATCAACGGTGATGGAATTTACAATCGTGGTCCCGCTTTTTTCGATATCAACCTGAATGGAAAACGTGATTTCGACTGGAACAGATTATCAGTTGAGAAGGCCGCCTCTTGCGGAGATGGTTTATCATTCCCCGATTTCAACGAAGACGGCAATTGGGATCCAATCGAACCTCTTGCTGATCCAGAATATCTTGCAGCCTACTACCGTTTACAAGGAGATAGCGCTTTCTACTATTTACCCAATGTGCGTGCGAAAGATTCAGCGGACTATGCTCTGTTAAGAGCTAAAGATGCTGCTTATGAAGCTTTGCCCGGTTTCAATCCGGTCTACAGATGCTTCGATATTGACGCTGAATGGAATGGTATTAGTGATCCAAATACTGCCGTCTCAATTAAGAAATCAGTGCAGACTGCAGATGGGAAAGCTCTCAATGAGATTTTGTATGGTCAGTCAGATGCAACAAGAATTGAGGTCATGATTTGGGCAGAATCGCAAGGTGTCAGAACTTTAACACCCGCAAAGATAAAACTTCCTATAATTAAAGATGAGGAATAGGAGATTGTTTGTGAAAAGTATAATATTTTTAAATTTAGTTATATGTTTATCATGGTCAGCTTTTTCCTCAAATCTGGCCAATCCGGCTTCACCTTTGCCTAAAGCAAATATGTTGATCGGAGCATCTTACCATCTGGGAGGATACACGCTTACTAATCTGGAAATACCTGCTATGTTTAACCGGTTTCATGGCCGGGTGGACTATGCACCTGTTAACTGGTTCAGCCTGGGGGTTGACCTTGGCGCTACTCAGATTGAAGTTGACAGGTATGTTTCCGGCAGAGATACTATCGATCTTTTCCGCGGGGAATATGGTTTTTCAGGCGGCGCGCATCTCAAACTTTCAACTCCTGCGATTCTGAAAAAAACACTTTCGTTTTTCGCAATCGGTCAGGGGACCACCTTCTCCTCAAAAAACGATCATAACGCTAAGTATGGTGGGTATGACGGGTGCGCTGTAGTGGGACTTCAGTTTCGCATTCCAAATTTCGGCTACATCAGCGCTGGACCTATGGTGTACCTTATTGAAGGCGATGCTGAAGGAAGTGATGGAGCAAGCTCTACATACTCAAATGTTAATAATATCCGCGGGTGGATCGCTGTCGATTATATCATGAAGGGAATAGAGCTTTCTAAAGGCAATCCTTATATATCAGTTGAATTTTCTGTTACTCCTGACGCAACCTACTCCAAGCGAATACCCATTCAGGAGTTCAGTTTATCAGTAAGCATCGGCTATATCTCTGGTAAACTTTACGGAAACGACAAGGAACCACGGTAGGTTGAGAAGTTTGAAGAGGAAAGTTTGAAGCTCTGCAAACTTCTATTGAATCAACCAATTTGCAAATGCGTTCTCTTTGGTTTTGTCGGAATCAATTTCGATGCCGATTATTAAGGAAATCATCACGAGTTATTTCTCAATTGTACCTGTTACTTTAAATGACATCGTTATAGATGTCATTATGATACAATCTAACAATTCCCTTATCTCTATTTAAGTTCTATAAACATAATTTTAAGGTTCTCATTTCACCTTTCTCTGATAGGAGAAGGGCAGGGGATGAGGTTTTTGGAGAACAAAACAGACAGATTTTATTCTGATTTTAACTGAAAACTGAACACGATTCTATAACGAGACTCCACTACTATGCCGGACCGCTCTGCCACTATGCCGGACCGCTCTGCCACTATGCCGGACCGCTCTGCCACTATGCCGGACCGCTCTGCCACTATGCCGGACCGCTCTGCCACTATGCCGGACCGCTCTGCCACTATGCCGGACCGCTCTGCCACTATGCCGGACCGCTCTGCCACTATGCCGGACCGCTCTGCCACTATGCCGGACTGCTCTACTACTATGCCGGACTGCTCTACTACTATGCCGGACTGCTCTACTACTATGCCGGACTGCTCTACTACTATGCCGGACTGCTCTACTACTATGCCGGACTGCTCTACTACTATGCCGGACTGCTCTACTACTATGCCGGACTGCTCTACTACTATGCCGGATCTGTTCACTACAGTGCCGGATCTGTTCACTACAGTGCCGGAGAGCCTGTCATAAAATTTAGTGTAAATAGTAATTTTACAACTCACTGTTTTCACATGTGACTTATGGAAATATAAAAATAAATAATCTGTTCAAAGAGATTTACTTCTAAACGGCAGGTCTGCAGAATAAAAAAGCTCTTCTATAAAAGAAGAGCTTTTTTAAACAAAGAATCAATCAATCAAAGATTAGAAATTAAGCGTTGCTGTTACGGTTGCAACATCAGGACCATTCATTACGCCAGCCCAGTTTGCAGGATCAACAGTTAAATCCATAGAGAATACTTTCTTAACTATACCTAAACCAATTTTTGGATTAACCTGATTGTATACAGTTTCATGTTTTACTCTTGATGAATAGCTGCCGCCTTCACCATCACCATTTACATGATCGATTGTTGTAGAGATTACGTAATTTAATCCAGTCCGGAGAACGAATTTATCAAAAACCCAGGCATTAGTCCAGGTGTTCTCATAGCCAGCAGAAAGAATGTTAGAAATCAGATTTGTGCTATATGTACGAGCGTTAGGGGCATAAGCTTCTTTATCCGGCCCATGACCATAGTTACGCAATTGGAAATCGTAGAGCACTGTAACAAAGCTGCTTGCATCGATGTCGGCATTGAACCCGATATATGCAGCAAAATTATTAAAGAAATAATTGTTACTTTCCACACCAGCAGCATCCTGGAATTGAAAATGATTATGAATGTAATCTAAACCGGTAGTCCACTTGAGCGCTGAAGTAGTAAATCCTAATTCAGCTCCCCCATTCATAAAGAGGCCTCCTTTGGATTTTACTTCGCGGGTTACAGAATTAGCAGTTGTAACTTCCTCGCTTCCTGAAGCTTTTGGCCATCCCATACCGAATTTGACTGCAATTGGGAAATTTTCATTAGTGGAAGCAACTGATGCAATAAAGCCCAGATTGTTTACATCACCTTTAACTTCTTCATCTGTTCCAGTGCCGGTTGAGGGATCATCTTCAATAGATTTTCTAAAATGTGAATATTCATAAAAAAGATCAACCCCAATTTTAACAGGCTTCAAATTGAAACCAAGCAAAACATGAGGAAAACTCTGTGTCTTTACTATACCAGCTATCTGATCGTCAAGAGTTCTCAAGAATGTTGCAGATGTATCATAAAAGTTAGTCCCGGCAGGATTGTTCACCATCAAACGTTGATTGAGTATCAACCCCAGATTGAAAACATCATTAAAACTTTTTACACCAAAAATCGGGGAACCATTGACACCGTTAAAGGAAAGCTGAACATCATTGGTATATTCATTCATATAAGCTGAATAACGTAACATATCAGAAGCATCATCAACGATAAATGAACCACCTAAAGCGTTTATTCGGGCATTTTCAGGATAAAACTGAGCAAAACTGCTCATTGCAACAAGTGCTACCGATGTAGCAGCTAACAGTAATTTTCGAACCATAAGTAACCTCCTTAAAAATTTAAAAAAAGCCTTTTATATCAAGAATTTATGGATCTTACAAACGCTTATTTTGAAGAACAGAGATGAAGTTTTTAAGATGGTCTTGTCTACCACATCAACTCTTAAATCGATCCAAGCAGTTTAAAAAAAATCCATTTGAACCGTTTCCAATTTGCCATTTAAATGATTTGATTGACAAATCCATTTATTTTGAACGATTAATATAATTTAAATATCATTTGCCTGATATAAATTGTTTTCACCTTAAAGGTTTTAATCAACCGAATGATCACAAGCACTATAAAATTATACTCGTAACACCTGCCAATACCAGTTTTTGTATGGTGATTTTATTGCTAATTCACTCAATTAGTTGATAAAAAGCCTCTTACATATTCTAAGACTCTCAAAAGGAAAAAAACCGCTCAAAAATTGATAAAAATATTTAATAGTTAAGGAATATTTTATGAGAGTCGGAATCAGTTCATGTCTTCTTGGAAAAAATGTCAGGTGGAATGGCGGGCATAAACTCTTTCCCTTTTTACGGGATGATTTGGGACACTTTGTTGAATGGATACCAGTTTGCCCTGAAGTAGAAATCGATCTTCCTATCCCGCGTGAACCACTTCATCTACTCAAAACTGATAACGAGCTTCATTTGATTGCCAGGAAAAGCAAAACCGATTACACTGAAACCATGCTACAGTGGAGTTTATCGTTTCTAAGAAAAATTGAGAGTGAAAATCTGTGCGGATTCGTTCTGAAAAGTTTATCTCCAAGTTGTGGTACCGATAGAGTAAAAATTTATAATTCAAATGGGAATCTATTGCGAGCAAATGGAACAGGGCTTTTCGCGAAAAGGCTTTCTGAGACATTCCCCCAATTACCAATTATCGATGATGGAAGAATTAACAACGGCATTTTACGAGAACACTTTATACAGAATATATTTACTGTTGATCGATGGAATACGTGCATACAGAAAGATCGTTCTCTTTCCAACCTTATCACATTCCATACAAATCATAAACTGCTTCTCATGGCTCACAGCCCTGCTAATGTAAGCAGATTGGATATAGTGATTGCAAATAATAATCTTTCGGAATCAGAAAAGATTTCTATGTATTACTCAGTACTTCTTGAGACCATTCGTATTCCTGTGACAAGAAATAGAAATGCCGATGTTCTTCTTTATTGTTTCAACTATCTAAGTGAACGGTTGAGTTCATTTAACAGAAAAGAACTACTTGTTATTATTCATCAATATCATAAAGGTATCATTCCACTTATTGTTCCGATCATGCTGGTACGACATTATGTCAGCGTTTTCAGTGCGGAACACCTTAAAAATCAGACATATTTAAATCCCTACCCTGATGAACTGATGTTGAGAAACACGATCTGAATATTTCACCTGGTAATTCGAATCTACTGCAAGAATTGGATTCACCAGGGATTTTATCTATTTTTTTGTGGAATTTAATAGAATATTTTCACTTGTAATGGTGTGCTATGGTATCGAGTTATAGACTATTATTATTGTTATCTGCATTAAGGAGTCATAGTGAGGAAAATTCAATATAGTGACATAGTTAAAGCAGTCAAGGAATTATGCATAACTGCCTGCTATAATCTTCCCGATGATGTTTATGACGCACTGGAATCAGCTGTCAAAACTGAGAAAAGCGATTTAGGGAAATCGATCCTTGAACAGTGCGTAACAAATGCGAAAATCGCCAAATCAGAACACCTTCCCATCTGCCAGGACACCGGTGTCGCGGTATTTTTTGTAACTATCGGTAACGAAGCATATATCGATGGCGGTCTAATTACCGATGCGATAAATGATGGGACAAGACAGGGCTATCAGGAAGGGTATCTGCGAAAATCTATTGTTAATGATCCTCTTTTTGATCGCAAAAACACTGGCGATAACACTCCTGCTTTTATCCATTTTGATATGGTCAAGGGTGATCAGCTGACAATTACTATTCTTCCCAAAGGCGGCGGATGCGAAAATATGAGCGCTCTGGCCATGCTGAAACCTGCAGATGGGAAAGAGGCGATTATCGATTTAATTGTAAATACAATAAAAAATGCGGGTGGGAATCCATGTCCACCGGTGATAATTGGTGTTGGAATCGGCGGAACCGCGGATAAGGCATCTTTACTTGCAAAAAAAGCGCTGCTCCGCCCGATTGGAAAAAATAATAGTGATAAACGGTATTCTGATCTGGAAAAGGAAATTCTAACGAAAGTTAACAACTCCGGTGTTGGCCCTCAGGGGCTGGGTGGTACGACGACTGCACTAGCTGTAAACATCGAATATTATCCCTGTCATATCGCATCGATGCCGGTGGCAGTTAATATCAATTGTCATGCAGCCCGTAATGCGTCAGTGACTCTATAACAGCAAAAGATGCTGTGTGAAAGCTGTTTACCACATAACCTGAATAAAATATCAGGTTTAATAATCATGAAAAAATTATGTTAGGAACCCGAATATGAAAAAAGTAATCTGCACACCTCTTACCAGTTCGACTGTAAAAGAACTGTCCGCGGGTGATGAAGTGTTGATTAACGGAACTATCTTTACAGCCCGCGATGCCGCACATAAACGTTTAATAACATTAATCAATAACAATGAAAAATTGCCTGTTGACCTCTTTAATCAGATTCTCTATTATACAGGTCCTACTCCAGCTCAACCTGGAAAAGCGATCGGCAGTGCAGGACCAACAACCAGCTCACGAATGGACCGATATACTCCGCAACTCATAAAAACCAGCGGTTTGCGCGGTATTATTGGAAAGGGTAACCGCAGTCCTGAAGTAATACAATCTTTTATCGACCATGAATGTGTTTATTTTGCGGCGATCGGCGGTGCCGGGGCGCTTCTTTCGAAAAGTATCAAATCTGCTGAAGTGATTTGCTATGAAGATCTGGGGGCTGAAGCTATTTACAAGCTGACTGTCGAGAATTTTCCAGCTATTGTAGCTATCGATTGCAAAGGAAACAATCTGTATAAGAGAGCCTGATTTTCAAATGTCGTATGGGCACGTTGCAAAAAATATCGTACGGTCACGTTGCAACGTGACCGTACGCCGCATTTTTTCTTCTATCAAATAGATTCCTTTACAGCATCAACGACATCATTTACATCCTGATCGGACATGCCGGCAGAAAGCGGTATTGACAGCGTCGTATCACCGATCAGCTCAGCATTTGGAAAGCAGCCTCTTTTATAGCCGAACGTATCCCGATAATAAGGATGTAAGTGAAGCGCGGTGTAATGAACACCGGTCCCGATTTTTTTATCATGTAAACGTTGCATCAGCTCATCACGTTTCAAAGCAGGATCTTTCACTCTGATCGCATAAAGATGATAAGCATGCCGAAAGCTTTTGTCAACAGGAGCCGGGAGTGAAAGGGGCAAATTCGCAAAATCTTCATTGTACCTGTTCCAGATCTCCTGTCTGCGTAGCCAGTTTTTTTCCAGACGATGTAACTGATGAATACCAATGGAGGCTTGAATATCGGTCATATTGTATTTGTAACCAGGCATAATTACCTGGTAATGTTTGTAGCCTTGATCAGAGAACCGTGCCCAGGCATCTTTACTCATCCCATGTAAAGCGTAAATTTTAATGAGATCAGCCCACTCATCATTATCAGTCGCGATCATGCCGCCTTCAACGGTTGTCATATTCTTGGTAACATAAAAACTGAAACAGGTCAAGTCAGCAAAATGCCCTACCTTGACACCATTATATTCAGTTTCTATTGCATGAGCAGCATCATCGATAAGATAAAGCCCATTTTCCTTTGCTAAATTTTGCAAAGCATTAACTGAAACAGGCCGTCCATGAAAATGGACAGGAAGAATCGCTTTAGTTTTAGGAGTAATCTTCTTCTTTACATCCTCAACATCGATTGTCATCTCAGGCATAGTACAATCAACAAACACCGGTTTTGCACCGGTATGAATCACCGCGTTTGCAGTTGCACAAAAGGTCATCGATGGTACAATAACCTCATCACCAGCCCCGATACCTGCAGTCAGCATTGCTAAATGCAATGCAGCTGTACAGGAGCTTACTGCAATACAATTTCTTACTCCAAGATATTCTGCAAACTCCTGTTCTAATTGATGAGTTTTTGGTCCAGTTCCCAGCCAGCCTGAACGCATTGTAGCAACCACCTCATCTATTTCTTCCTGGCCGATGTAGGGGCTCCCAAAAACAAGAAATTTATCTCTCATAGTAGTCCTTCTGAAATTTATTTAATGAAATTACTTCAATTATATAATGATAGCAACCTAAGAAGGTTTTAATTAAGATCTGTTCAAATTGAAAAAATGTTCTCATAATTCAAGATAGATATACGTCTACATTAATTATCTGCTGTACATAGATCCTTTGTATACTCAACAATCAATTATAATTTAACAGTATGAAAGAAAACAAAAAGTGCAGACAAATAGATTTTTTGGCATAAATAAAAAAATGTGCATATATTAATAAATACCAGCAATTACTTCCTACTGCAAGTCCCTCTTGCAGTATATTGGGTTATATGAAAACGTCGGTGCAACGCCGACGTCTTTTTGTTTTTACATTCCAGATTTACCGCAAACTATTTCTTAAATTCCATTATACAAAAGAACTATTATGATATGTTCGTTCGCCAATAATCAAAGCCTGATTATATGAAGTATCGTGATTTATTATTTAAGATTCAATAATGACAAAGCTATCGGTGAATTGAACAACAGAAGAGATTCTTCTATGTGCGATTTTCATACTTTTCTTCTAATTTACTTTATATTTACAAAATAACCTTCGTTTGTTATAATAAGTTAAATACGTTAAATATAACCGGGACAAAAAAAGTGATTAACAACAATTCAAAACTGCTTATCTTCTTATTGTGTTTGGTTTTACAAACAAGTATTTCAGCTCAAATCACCATTCATGTTCAACATCCGTGGGCAGATGATAGTACCCGTGCAAAAGCATTATACATACAAGGATCAGAACCAGGCTGGTATCCTGGTGCAATTATGATCAAAGAACCCGGAGGATGGTTTTCGTATACTTTTAATAATACAACGAATAACTCAACCGAATCATTTTCAATTGTAAGTGTAATCCCAACTGTGGGAGATCAATATGCGAATGCTTTAAAAATTAAACTTACGCCCCTTGATACAATTTTTATGGGGCATAAAACAGAAACAGAAGTTTGGATATCGATTGCAAGTTCAACTGCGGAACCGGAATTCTTATTTGATCCACCTAAAGGAAAGGTTATCTATTTCTACAATCCCTGGGACCTTGGTGCTCCTCGTCTTTTAATCGATACACTGGCTATCAAAATGAGATTCAAAACGAATTATTGCGGATGGTACAGTTACACCTTTTTAGGTGATACCAAGATTGTAAAAGTAAAATTTAAGAATTCGTTTAGCAAAAAAATCTATTCTGCCTCAGGTGAAGGCGATGGCGAATTTATAGACCTTTCTTCTCAATTCGCAACCTACGATACATTGTATATTCTGCCTAAACCATTGCCCAATGGTCCTCCAAATATCCACGTTAAATTTCCAGGCGTTTCGGGTAATTGCAGTCCGATTCTTTTGGCTACCGCAATACGCGATAAAAACTATGATTCGACCGATTTTGGTGTAACAGTACACGGGGATGTAGTTAAAGATATTGTGGGCCAACATCTTGGTTCGAATGGAAAACCAGTTCCGGGCGATAATGTAACAAAAGGCAATGCGTCTAAAATTCTTAGCTGGTTCATACCGGAAGATATGGGTAATGGGTATACAAATGAGATGTGCTCAAATCTCGAATTGTCAAAAAACGAAGATGGTCTTTACGCTTACGAAACTTCGTATTACTTTCCTGCTGATGATATGGCCTATTTTGATAGTGAGGGGAAAGTAAAAAACCCTTATTATGTTCTCCAAAATGGAGAGGATAATAAACAACATAATTTCTTATTTACAATGGAATTGCAGGCTCAATTTGAATATACACCCGGACAGACCTTTTACTTCAGAGGAGATGATGATGTATGGGTTTTCATCGATAGTGTACTCGTTGTAGATCTGGGCGGCGTACATAATGCTGCTCCCGGAAGTGTCAATCTCGACACATTAAATTTAACACCCGGCAAAACTTATTCATTCAAGCTTTTCTTTGCAGAACGCTGGTGCTGTGGTTCTAATTTTAAAATTATAACATCCATCAATCTCCGGTCAGATCTTGAATTTACACAAACCGTTAAACAGATATCCAAAGGCAAATCTCAATGGGACATGTTCGAAAGAATTACCTCTAATAGTTTTGCCTGTTCAAAAACTGCCGATACTGTTTTGCAGAAAGCAACTGTTGACTATTTTATTGAAGGTCCCACTTTTGAGAGAGCTACACAACTCAGTGCCGGAACCTCTTTTGGCGGGATACTCATTTCCTCTGATTACAGTCAAATTATTATTGATACAACAATAATAGAGCTGCCAGCTGGTGACTACACAATCAGATATTTTCTACGTAACGACCATACAAAAGGAGATTCGATTAAATTTACCCTTAATGGACTCCCTGCCAAACCGGATAACAAAGTGATAACTGCTGCGGCATTTGCCGATAAAGGTGATGGAGCAGTAAACAGATTTGAACTATATTATGAAAAGGATCTTGATGAACTCCCTGACTCGCTTCATGTGTCCTGGCCTTCATCTAACTTAGTAAAGGCCATTCTGCAGGCGTCTATTTCTCTTGATCCGGTAAACCGAAAACATATTACGGCACTTCTTGATTCTCCATTTGAAAAAGGTAATACTGAATCCAAAACGCCATCTCCCACAGGAACATCATTTTATTTTGATTCTGTTTATTCCAAATTACGCATTGTTGATTTTTCTGTTAACGATAGTGTCGGACCTCTGCTTTCATCTGCATGTATTATTGAGAAAGACTCCAGTAAAAATGATACACTTATGATTACTTTATCAGAAAAAGTGAGAATCAATTCATTGGAAGGAAAATCATGCATTCTGATAAAGGAAGGTAAAGACCCCATAGAACTGACAATACTTTCGGCAATTGAATTACAGAACGCGATACGCCTCATCGTTGAAAATAGTGGTGAGTTAACAATTGCTGAAGGTGATAGTCTGAGGCTGAACCCTTCAGGCCCTGCAATGGACCTCCCAGGAAATAAACCGCATCCGAAAAATAAGGCGGTTCCATTAACAATTCAAAAAAGACCGGGGAAAATTATATCTGCATATTACATCGATTCTGATGCTAATGGAGTCATCGATAGTGTAATTGTTTCCTTTGATAGACAAATTCCTGCAGATAACCTGGAAATAACACTTTCCCGCAGAGGCGGTGCCACAAGTAATATTGAAGATAATCGTATGACCTTTATAAATGATTCACATTCTAAAGTTCTGCTTCCGGTGCCTTCTTCACTCCAGGTTCCAAATACTACCTCAGGAGAAATTGACATTCGTTTTATATTTAAATCACAGGGAAATATTCCAAGACCATATTTGGCCGATGATAGTGCTGCACCAGTGCTTACTTCTGCGCTTTTTTGTCCGGGTATTCCCAAGTCAGTAAACGATAGCTTTCCAGATACACTTATTGTGACCTTTTCAGAACAGATACAGAAAATCAACAATGAGTATCCGTTTGTGTTTAAAGACCAAAATGGTTCTTTATATAAAATGCGGCTTTCTACCCATAGTATAAAAGGAAGTGCCTGGTATTTTATAGTATCATCGATTGATAATGAGATAAAATATCCTTCTGCAAACGACTCTGTTTTTATCAATCATGAAGCTGATGTTCGGGATACTTTCTCCAATGTTCAAAAAAATCCTGATAACAAACGTGTTCCCTTGAAAATCAGACCTGTACCTTTCAAATACAGTATTCATTTAGGGCCAAATCCATTTAATCCTCAAGAGGAAAAGATACGGATACAAGTAAAATCAATTTCGAATATCAAGGAAAGCACACAGCTTCGTGTCGATCTAAATATATATGATATATTCGGCAACAGCCTTTTCTCTGGACAAAAAGAATCTGATATAAATTCGACAGTTTCAGTGGTTGAATTCACTTGGGACGGGACAAACAAAAGAGGACGCTTAACAGGTGCTGGAACCTATATAGCGAAACTAATAGTAACCAATTTGAGGACAGGTATTTCGAAATCAGAAAAGTTGAAAATCGGAATCAAAAGGTAAGGACAATGTGAAGCGTTCATTTGTAGGTTCCCAGAATGAACGCCTTGTGTGAGCAATGTATTACATAAAATTATTCATGTTCACTTGACATAATTGCTGATGTCAATGCAAGATCGCTTCTCTTAACAGTTGTGATATCAAAATCTCTTGCGTTTCTTGTCATTTTTTCAAAAGTTTCGGTAATTGAAGGAATCTCATTTTCAGGAATTTTTTTCCTGGACCGAAAAGATTGCAGTGGATTTATTCGAGCTACTACATATATCCGCAAATAAGGAGATTTAAATCCTTTTTGCTCCAGTTCAGAAGTGATTCTCTTTAGTTCAGAATCTATTAGTTCGATCTGATCAGCATATTTTTCACGTTCTTTAAGGCTCTCGCTGAGATTCATATTAATAAATTTATCAACTTTTTTTAATATTGGCCTGAAAGCCCCTCCTGAAAATTGTTTATCGCGTTCATAGAGTATTCCTAATGTCAAAAATTCCGGTGTTTCAAAAATGTTTGAATAATCTTTCTCAATTGCATCCTTATGCTCACTGGTTAGTTCTCTTGCCATTCTTATTACCTCGACACAACGATCTTTCAGATTGTGAGCTTTTTCGGTATTGAGAGCTAAAATTTTAAAAGCAAGTTCACGATCTGGAGATATTAAGGTAGTAATCTGTTGAAGTTCCAGTAATTTTGCCGCTGCAAGCCGGTGACCACCATTTGGTGACCAGAATTGTGAATCTGTACCTGGTACAGTAAGGATAGGATCCAGAAAAGAACCTGTCTGCTGTATCATTTCAGCCAGCTTATTAGTATGCGACGGTGACTGATCTCTTTGAAAAGGAGTTGGCTCAACTTTGTCTATGGGGAGAGATGCAATAAGCAATGGATGCCCAGAAAAAGGCTCATGATATGCACCAATTACATTACCTCCAACATCTTTAACTTTTTGGACAAGAGTGTTAATTTCAGGAGAATTAGTCTCAAGGAGAATACGGTCGGATTGTATACCATGAGTATTTGGTGCAACAATAGACTTTCTCTTCCTGCCTGAACTGGTTCCTTTACGTACTGGCATGGAATTCACCTCTTTTTAGTGCTTTGTCTGTAATTTTTAATTCTCTTTTGGAAAACGATTAAAACAGTTTACAGCATAAAAGAGCAATTGCAATTCCAAAAAAAATTAGTTGTTGATGAAAATCATAAATGTGGGGAGGTTCTGGATTATGATTATTATGATATTTGTGCCTGAAAGACCTTGCTTTACATGTAGTACTATCTTCCAGGCAATTATCTATACGATAAACATCTTAGGTAAACTAAAACTACTTTTCATTCAAGAGCTCATCAGCAATCCTGATCTGCTCTTTAATGCTTTCCCGTCCCGTTCCACCATAGATATTCCTGCTATTTAAAGCATTTTCCCATGAAAAGCAATTTACCACATCATCTTCAAACAAATCAGAGAATTTATTCAGATCTGTGATGGTAAGCTTATTGAGAGGTTTTTTGTTTTCGATGCAAAAAGCAACAATTTTACCAACGACTTTGTGAGCCATTCTGAATGGCAGGCCCTTCTTTGCAAGATAATCGGCAAGATCAGTAGCAAGGAGGAGAGGATCAAGATCATTAGAAATATTTTCTTTATTCACTTTAAGAGTCACAAGTACTTGTGTAAACACCTTAAGGACCATTTCGATATGATTAACACTGTCAAAAAGAGGTTCTTTATCTTCCTGTAGATCTTTGAAATAAGTTAAACCGATACCTTTCAGAGTTGTCGCAAAACGCATATAATTACCGACAAACCGGCCGCTTTTACCTCTTATCAATTCAAGTGAATCGGGGTTTTTCTTTTGCGGCATAATACTTGACCCTGTTGACCAGGCATCGTCAAGCTCGACAAATCCGAATTCGCGTGTAGACCAGATAATAAGATCTTCAGCGTATCTGCTTATGTGAATTCCAAGAGACGCAATACTTGAAAGTGCTTCCAGTATGAAATCCCTCGATGCAACAGCATCCATACTGTTTGGAGAAACTGAGGAAAAACCGAGTTCCTCTGCGATCTTCTTTCTATCAACATTAAACCCGCTTCCAGCCATAGCACCAGCACCCAAGGGCATCATATCAGCAGTTGTTATTGCATGGTGCAATCTGCTTTTCTCACGTTCGAGAATGAAGAAAAAAGATAACCAGTAATGAGACATTACTACCGGTTGTGCCTGCTGCAAATGAGTATAACCGGGCATTATAATATCCAAATCCTGCTTAGCTCTAAGGATAACCGCGCGCTGAAGTTCGAGAAGGCTGTCAAGAATCCGTTTCAAGGCGTTTTTTGTAAAAAGACGGGTATCTGTTGCAACCTGATCATTTCGTGATCTTCCTGTATGTAAACGAGATCCGGTATCACCAATCCGCTCAACAAGAATTCTCTCGACTGCCATGTGTATATCTTCATCCTGCTGCTTGAATTCGATTTTTCCATTTTTATAGTCAGTAAGGATTTCTTTCAGGCAATTCTTTACTATAGCTACTTCTTCTTCAGAAAACACTCCGATTTTCCGAAGTGCACAAGCCCATGCAATACTCCCAGCAATATCCTCCTCAATAAGCGCTTTATCAAAGGGAAGTGAATTATTAAACTGCTCCATCATTGCATCGGAAGGTTTACTGAACCTGCCATCCCACATTTTCATACAGAGAATCCTTTTACTTTCATTTGCAAACTTATTTTGCCATTCCATTCGTTCTCATCCAGAGAAAAAGCCAACGCCATTTTCGTTGCACTTTTTATTTCTGAAAATCTATCACCGAAATTAAACCCTATTGCATCCATCGTAATCCCATCACCAGTCAGTGACATTTTTACATGCCCGTTTCCAACAATCTTTGGTGAGTACTTGTGCTGTAAGTCTTTGCAAAACAAAACAGGACGCATGTTTCCCGGTCCAAATGGTTCCATTTCTTTAATAATTCGGGAAAATTTCGGAGTAATATCCGACAAAGATATTTCAGCATCGGCCATTACTAAAGGTACAAGATCCTCCGGCTTAACCATTCCCCGAACTACTTCATTAAATTTTTCCCTGAACTGGTCAATATTTTCTTTTTTACAATTCATACCAGCCGCAGCTGCATGACCTCCAAAGGACTCCAAAATTTCTGAACAGGAGTCCAAAGCATTCAGGAGATGCAACCCTGGGATACTTCTCCCCGATCCTCGCGCCAGTCCGTCATGTTCCGATTGAAAATAAGATCGATGGCCGATGATACTTCTCCACAAGTTTTGATGCAACAATACCAATTACACCAACATGCCACTGTTCTTTACCAACTACAAGAGCATAGTCTTTCGTCGGGATCACAATTCTCTTCCACCCACGCGCACGCTTCTTCTGCTACATTATTATCAAGTGCTCTTCTCTCACAATTTGCATTTCGGAGTGCCATAGCATAGTTCTGCGCTACCTGAAGATCATTTGTTAATAGTAACTCTACTCCAAGCCTTGGATCCCCCAGCCGTCCTACTGCATTAATACAAGGGGCAATCTGAAATACAACCTGAGAAGTTGAAATACGTTTTCCAGCTAATCCCTGCTGCGAAATCAGTGCTTTCAATCCTACATGCATAGAATTGGAAAGCATCTCAAATCCCAACCGGGTAATGATTCGGTTTTCTCCGATAAGAGGAACAATATCCGCTGCAGTACCAAGTGCTACAAGATCAAGAATTGGCATCCAGAGTTCTTCGCCAATTTCAGTGTGTTTAGCAATAGCTTGACATACCTTGAATGCCACTCCGACACCGGCAAGGCTCTTGTCAGGATAGGTGTCACCCGGGACTTTGGGATTTATTAATGCGTAAGCTATCGGAAGGATCTCTTTGGGTTCATGATGATCAGTTACTATACAATCAATTCCCAGTTGATGAGCCAATTCGATTTCTTTGACAGCAGTTATTCCGCAATCTACCGTGATCAAAAGTTTTGTTCCACCTGCGGCAATCTGCTTAATACTCGCTTCTGTTATTCCATATCCATCTGTCAGTCTATTGGGAAGATGAAAATCACATTCAGCACCAAGAGTTCGTAAAATGCGTACCATTACTGCAGTAGATGTCACTCCATCAACATCATAATCACCATAAATTACTATCTTCTCTTTATCCCGTATCGCCTGCGATATTCTCTCAACCGCCTTTTCCATATCCTTAAAAAGAAAGGGATCAAAAAAGTGGCTGCTGTCAGGCCGGAAGAAAGATTTACAGGCATCAAAGGTAGTTAGATTACGACCGACCAGAATCCTTGCTATTCCATAAGGAATATTTAACTGCACCTTAAGGTAATCTACAATAGATTCGTCAGCCGGCTTCAGGAGAATTCGCTCTTTGGCATTTGCGAATCTGATCATGAAACTTTCGCCCCAGCATTCACCAGCACTTCAGGATGTAAAAGTACCGGTTTCCCATCCGTACCCTGAGCTGCAAGCACCATCCCTTCAGAAGTCAACCCAAAGACAGTTGCAGGCCTGAGATTAGAAATCACGACCACCTGCTTATCGATCAGATCCTCTGGTGCATAACTGGCGGCAATGCCTGCGATAATCTGCCGCTGCTCTTTTCCTATTATAACTTGTAATTTCAGCAGTTTCGAAGATTTTTCAACACGCTCAGCCGTTTTGATAGTTGCGATCTTGAGTTCAACTTTTTTAAAAGTATCTATCGATATAAGGCCGTCCTCAGGTTCAGGAGCTGATTCCGGTTCTGCTTTTGTCAAAGTGGAAAAAACCGGTGTAAGTTCATTCTCTTCAAGCGGCTTGATAAGTTTTTCTATAGTGCCAAGATCCTTGTTTGTTAAAGAGAACGCAAAATCATTCCATGTAAGTATCATTGAGAGCTGCCGTTCAATTCTTGCGCTCATGTCAGGAGTTATCGGTTTTAAAAATACTGCAATCGCTTTTATCAAGTTTACGCAGGTTACCATTACTTCGGCTGCCTTCTTCTGGTCACTTTTTATTAACTCCCATGGCTTCAGATCCTGGTAATACTTGTTCCCAAGACTTCCGAGAGCGTGAACCTTTTCCACCACCGATTTCAGCTCGCCTCTATGGTAGTAAGTGGCAATTTCTTTAGCTGCTTCCTCGACAACTGTCGCAATGGCTTCATCCCATGGCGCATCAGGAATTTTTTTATCAAAATACCTTTCACAAAAGACAAACGTGCGGTGATGCAGATTTCCGATATTATTTGCAAGAGTGGTATTAACTCTGTTAAGAAATTCACCACTGTTCAAATCAACATCAGAAGTATTGGGCATTGATTTGGAAGCGAAATAAAAACGCAAAAACTCAGGAGCTTGAGGATGTTTTATTTTTTCAAGAAACTCTTTGGCGAGAATGAAAGTTCCTCTGGACTTAGACATTTTTTCGCCATTTACGTTAAGAAATCCATGGACAAATATTTTCGAAGGAAGATTAAAGTTAGAGTTTCTTAACATTACCGGCCAGAAAAGGGCATGAAAATAGATTATATCTTTACCGATAAAATGGATAACCTGAACTTCACTGTCAGAAGCCCAGAACTCCTCCACTCTTCTGCCGTTATCTTTACACCATTTGTCAGTAGAAGAGATATAGCCGATCGGAGCATCCATCCAGACATAAAAATATTTGTCAACTGTATCGGGAATTTTGAAACCGAAATACGGCCCATCACGAGAGATACACCACTGTTTCAGGCCGTCATTAATCCAGGTCTTCACAAAATTCTTCATATCATCCTGTAATAAACCTGGCGTATTAATAAATTCTCTCAAAAAGTTTTCGCATTTGGCAAGGTCTACATACAGATGCTTTGATCGTCTGAGTTTGGGACTTGTACCGCAAATTATACAATGCGGTTCTATGAGATCTGTTGGTTCATAGGTGGCATTACACTTCTCACAAACATCTCCATACTGCCCCTGTGCTTTGCATCGTGGACATGTACCGGTAATAAATCTGTCAGGAAGAAATCTCTTATCTGTTTCACAGTAAAACTGATCGATCTCACGTTCGACAATCATATTATTTTTTTGGAGATTGTGATACACCAACTCAGCAAACCTGCGGTTTTCATCAGAATTAGTTGAGTAAAAGATGTCAAACCCGATGTTAAAACCAGCATAATCTCTTGTATGATCAGTACGTGCCTGAGCTATAAGCATCTCAGGAAGAATACCTCTTTTCAGAGCAGAAATTTCTATAGGAGTGCCATGTGTATCATCTGCGCAGACAAACGTAACCTGATTTCCAACCAGTTTTTGAAAACGCACGAATGCATCGGTTTGAACAGCTTCAAGAAGATGTCCCAGGTGAATATCACCATTTGCATACGGTAACGCACAGGTTACCAGAAATTTTTTTGGATTCGATGCACCTTCAGGTGACATTTTCGATTGTTCCTTTCTTCAGATCTTCTGGAGTAAGCCATTCCTGACTGCCATCATCATAGTGAAGTAAAGCTTTGCATTGAAAAATATTTATATAATTGAGATTTCCCATTTTACCATTAAGACTCATCCGACAACCCATAGGTGGAAAATCCTTGAATAATTCTGAGTACACATTATCTTCATAGCGCAAGCAGCAGAGAAGACGTCCGCAGTTACCGGATATTTTTGATGGATTAAGCGCCAGCTGCTGATCTTTTGCCATTTGTGTAGTAATCTGTTCAAATTCATTAAGAAAAGCACTGCAGCACTGTTTACGGCCACATACGCCACAACCGCTGATTCTCTTTGCTTCATCACGAACACCAATCTGCCTTAATTCGATTCTTGTCCGATAAATGGAAGCCAGATCTTTTACTAATTCTCTGAAATCAACCCTCTGTGCAGCGGTAAAGTAGAAGGTAATCTTTGAACCATCAAACTGCATCTCGACATCAACAAGTTTCATATCGAGATTATATTCTATAATCTTTTCTTTACATACTTTAAAAGCAGAACGCTCTTTTTCCTGATTTTTATTGTAGGCTTCGATATCACTCTCAATAGCTTTTCTGATTATGCTACGAGTCTCACCTTTTCCCCGCTTGAGGCGAACCAAAGCTCCTACAAGCGAAGCTTTCCCCATATCAAGCCCCCGCTCAGCCTCAACAATCACATACTCACCTTCGGCTATTTCGAGCTCATTTCGGTCACGGTAGATCGCTCTGCGTTCACCTTTAAATATAACTTCAACTAACTTGCTGTTTTTCCCCATTAATTATCTCCATCAAGGAAAGTGCGAAATTAACTAATACTAACGAAACATGTGCGTGCGCACTGATCTGCCGTATTGCTTCTTCACAAATCCCAATTAAATTCTCAATTTTTTCAGGAGCAATCACCATCCCAAGATCAATTTCCAGGGAGCTGTTGCCCATAATATAGTATTCAGTACCTTTAAGTTTATTGAAAAAAGCATTTCTTATCAAATGCATCATCTGTAAAAAGAACTCTTCATACGCCCCAAAGTCATCCAAACGGCTCAACCGATCGATCATCTCAGATAACTGAATCCAGTCGTTAGATTGACATAAGCTCCAGAATCGGGCAGCATCCTTTGAAATCTCCTCGTGAGGATTTTCAAAAAGATTGATCGAACGCCCTATCGAACCGCAATACGCAACGGATTGAATCCTTTTATCGTCAACTTTAAGGTTGTATTTTTTTGCCAGTTCATCAGAAATCAACTGTGGTGAAAGATAAGAAAATCGTAATATCTGACAACGTGAAACAATTGTTGGCAATACAGCGTGTATCCTCTCAGTTATCAATAACATAACAGTTCCGGCCGGCGGCTCCTCAAGAGTTTTCAACATAGCGTTTGCAGATTCTTTACTCATGTAATCGATACCGTCGAGAATCGCTACATTCCTCTCACCCTCCAGCGCGCCACGCATAACTGCATGGTTAACCTCTTTTACCCAATCAAGAGGTACAGTGGGAATTGAAGAGAAGGTGCGGATGTTATATGGATTTCTGATTCGATCCATCACACACTCGCCAACATACTTCCATCCTTCATCACTTAGTTTACTGTCAGAAGTACGGTGTTCCTTTTCCAATGCGACAGGCATTACCACATGAAAATCCGGATGAACATATTTAAGCATTTTTGAACAGGAATCACAAACCATGCATGGTTTATTATCTGAACTCTTGCAAAGTAACGCCATGCTCAGTTCAAATGCAGCTGCAAACTTGCCAGTCCCCGCATCACCACATAATAAGTACGCATGACCCAGTGTATTATTAACAAACGCAGAAGATAAAACTTCTTTTATCCTGTTCTGACCGAGAAATTGTCTCCATAGTATGGAAGCCATAGTAAAAAATCCTGTACTATTCCAGCCAGTCTGCCGGATCTAAAGCATTAGTTGACTTACGTATCTCGAAATGTAAACCTTGACCTGCTGATTCTGTATTTACCCGCCCTAAAATATTTCCGTTTTCAATCTGCTGATCAAGCTTAACCGCAATCTGGTTTAAATGAGCGTATACTGTAATATAACCACCGCTATGATCAACTATGACCAGTTTTCCAAGTCCTCGCATCGAACCGATATGTATTATAGTCCCCGATGCCACCGATTGCACTGTACTTGAACCCCTGGGAGCAATATCGATCCCATTATTCATTGTCACTGTCTTGTATACCGGATGAACTACTTTTCCAAATTTTAAAACCACATTACCATTGAGCGGCCAGGGTAGCTTACCTTTCTTTTTCTCAAATGACAGAAACTTCCTGCTATCTACCTGTTGCTTTGCCTTCTTTCTTTTACTTTCAAGAATCCTAATTATGTCATTAAGCTCTTTCTGAGATTTTTCAAGTTCCGCAACCATTGCTATATAAGACTTTTTCCTGTTCCGCACCTCATCCAGCATCGCCCGCCGATGTTCTTCCTCTTTGATAAGGAAATCGTTTTCCTGTCTTTTGGATTTGACAAGCTCATCAAGCCTCATTCGTTCATCCTGATAACTGCTTTTGCGATTGTCAAAATCATTGCGGGCTCTATTTATCTGTTTTAAAAGCTCAGAATCGTACTTCTTAAGTTCCTGTATATATCGAGTTTTATTAATAAAATCCGCTGGATTTTCCGAACTTAACAGAAGCATTATCATGTTCGGGTTACCGCTCTTGTAAGCCTGGCGCAGCCTATGCTCCATTATCAACTGTCTCTCCAAAAGCCGCTTTCCCGCAATGTTTGCCGAATCCCTCAATATCTTTATTTGCACTTCAATAGAATCTATTTTTTTTGACAGTAACTCCAGATATGCTTTTGATGAAGTAATATTTTTCTCAATCTGCTCAATACGCTCCTGAACGCTACCCTCTTGACTTTCCAAGTCAGAGAGTTTCTGCCGTCCTCTTTTCAGTTCTTCCTTTATTGAATCTAATGCTCCGGCTTTTTGCTTAATCTCATGGTCATACCGAATAATATCAGAACTGCTTTTCTGCGCAGACACACCAAACACAAGCCCGCCCAAAAAAAGAATTATGACATAAATTTGCGAACAGCGCTTAGACTTCCGATCCACCCGAAAAATGCCCCTGTCAATAGTAGTAAACCAATTAAAAAGGATGGCCCCCAGGAAAGGGATATATGACTTAACGAAACCTTTATTACAGACAACGCAATCCCACCAACACATGCACCTAAAATCCCCTGAACCATTCCTTCAAGAATAAAGGGTGTATTAATAAAGAAACGGGTTGCGCCAACCAACTCCATATTCCTCACCAGCTCACGCCGGGCATATATTGTCAATTTAATCGTATTGGAGATCATAATATGCAATACGAGTAACATTACAAAAGACAGTATCGCTGCCCCTGTGTAAAAATAGACTCTAAAGCGTTCAACAAGATCTATCCATTCCCGTGAGTACCGTACACTTTCCACTCCTTTGATCTCCTGGAGCTTATTTTGTAAATCGTGAACACTGCTGTTTGAACGATACTTGTCGATAATAAAGATCTCTATTGATGCCGGTAAAGGATTTCCACTAACAGCCTCAAGCATTTCACTCCCATATACTTTGGAGAATCGCTCCATAGCGGAGTCTTTGGACACATATGCGATTCTTTTTACTTGGGGAAAAGAGTTGATTTTTGCTACTGCTGCAGCCCTCTTCTCATCATCCTCAGAACATTCATCGGTGAGGTAAACTGCAATGTCCGATTGTTTTTCTGTTTGCTTTAGCAGAATATTGATATTATAAATTCCCAAGCCAACTAAACTCATGAAAAATAAAGATGCCCCAATAGTAACTATAGAGACAAATGTCATCAATTTGGCTGCGAAAAGTCCCCTAAAAGTCTCTTTAAAAAAATAGAACAGTGTACCCACTATGTAATGTCAACCTCTTTTAATTAAAACCAGCCGGCAGAATCTCTCTTGTAAATTCGATAAGAGGACAATTCTTCTGAATCAGATACATTCAGAGGCTCATTTATTGAACGCGGACAAAACCGTTCGCAGTAACTTTCATGATTGCTGATTCAGTATTTGACCCACTGTTCGATCGGTCAAAAGAAATGATCCCTGATAATCCCTGATAACCATGTACTTTGTACAATGCATCAGCGATTTTTTCCGAATTATCACTTCCGGATTCTTTGATAGCTTTGACAATCAGGTTTGCTGCATCATACCCCAAAGCTGCTATACGATCAGCTTCATAACCGAATCGAGTTTTGAAAGCTTTTTTAAAATCGACCCACTGCTTTGAATTCTGATCTGGTTCAACCGTTGCAGAAATCATAGTACCCTGAACGTATGTTGAACCATCCTGAAGTACCTTTTTACTCTGCCAACCGTTCGAACCCAATATCTGAGTGCGAATCCTATTGAATGCAACCTGAGGAGCCAACATTACCACATCCTCCGCTTCAGCAGGAATAAATAACCCCCCTACAGAAAGAGTCGAATCAGAATATTTGATACTATCAGCTCTGGTGATTTTCTTTTTAACAGCCAAGCCTTTTTCAGCAGCAGTTTTTTCAAAATGCCTCAGGAGAAGAGCGTGACGTAATTGAGAAAACTGAGCAGAAAAATCATTCCCACCCTCTTCAAAATATTCCTCAGCAACCACATCGATATTTTTCTTTTTTAATTCATCTTTAAAGCTTTTTGCCAAAGCGATTCCATATTCTGTCTGAGGAGCAAGTATGGCAAATTCTTTCATGTTAAGATTGTCCATTGCATAAGCGGCAATTTTTCTTCCAAGGGTACCAATAGATACATTCATCTGGAAAATGTTTTCCCCCAAATCTGCAATACCATCTTCGGTCGCAGTAGGACTCAGCATAAGAGTATTTTTTCCCATAATCATAGATGCACTGACGATTGCATCCTGGCTTAAAACCGGCCCAAGTATCATTGGAACCTTATCTATATTGATTAATTCTTTCGTACGACGGGCATTTTCCATCATACTACCTTTTGTATCATAAACAATCGGTTTAATTAATCGTCCAAACTGGCCATTATTCAATTCAAAAGCCAACTGCGCTCCATGTACTACCCGCTTTCCAACTTCTGCTGCATCACCCGACAATGGTGCAAGTAAACCAACCTGTATTGATGATTTTTCCTGTTCTTTTGCTTTGTTAATGAGATCCTTTATTGCGTATTCGTATTTAGAACGTGAATACCTGATCTTAAAGGAATCTGCCTGCACTTGAGCTCTGCTAAACAAACCGACCCCAATAAGTTTGACTATCTTGTAATAACTGACAGTTTCCAAAATTTTTGGAGTTACTTTCCCATTTGAAAGTATTCCCAGTTCGTCAGAAGAAAGACTGTTGCAAATCATTTCAACACTTGCGATAGCCTGTGATTCCAGAGTTCCATTTAAACCTCCATCAAGTGCAGATGAAAATGACAGCACTGCATCACTGTATTTCTTCTGCTTTGCATCCGCAATTCCCTTGAGATACCACATCCGCGGCATATACTTGGAAGATGGAAATTTTTGATTAAACATCGAGAACAGTTTCTGAACCGAGACATAGTCTCCTTTACGTATGTATGTTTCATTGATTAATGGCACAAGGTTTTCAGTTTCAGGATTTTTTCCATTGGATTTTAAAAACTCTCTGATCACCGAAATCGTTGAATCATACTGTCCCGCTTTGTAAAAGGCAGCTGCTTTATCATAAACGGCAGATGCACTTGCAAACGAAAGACAACTTATCACTATAAAAAACGATCTGACCACAAAAAGATTCATAACCTGCTACTCCAGTATATATCTGCCAAATTCGGTTGTATCAATTGAAGATATGCTCTTTCGAATAATATCTCTTTCACTGAGATCCTTACCAGCCTGCTTATCAAAAACATTCGCTTTAACGTACAAAGGTTTCTTACATCGAAGAGCAAGTGCAATTGCATCACAAGGGCGGCAATCAATCGAAATTACTGAATTACCGGAACCAATCTGAAGATGAGCATAAAAAGTTTGATCGATTTGATCATAAATGACCGCTCGATTCAGAGTAGCTCCAAGCTGTTCAATGACAATTTTCAGTAAATCTATAGTTAAAGGCTTTTCAGGACTCACTTTAAGAGATTCCATCGCAATTGTACTAGCTTCAAGCGGCCCGATTGGAACTGGAAGTGATCGATTCCCACTTATTTCTTTGAGAATAAGAACCGGGGAGTTCCGATTAGGGTCTATTGCGAATGATGAGATTTCAACCTGCACCAGCATTTTTTCTCCTGATTTGAATTGATCAATAAATAGCAAAAATACACTTAAGCCACCATTATCTGCCAGTGGGGATTTGAGGCTTCCTCTAATTTAATTTAAGTTTTCTATGATTTGTATTACAATGATTGTATTTTCCGGAATTTGGAATCATTATACACTGTTTTCATATTCTATAGAACAGTTTTTGCGTTCATACATTTCTAAAGAGAATTTTTCAATTAAAACCTGATAATTTTAATTATTCTTGCAAATACAATGGCACTTGCAAGTAATATTTACTACTTTATTAAACTTCATAAAAGAATTAAATCTATTCATTTTTACAGGATATCTTATGACAAGAATTGAATACAGTACCATGTGTCTCTCACCAGAGAATTTTCTACAAAAAATCAAAGCAGCATCAAAATTTGTTGAGAGACAGGGTTTAGATTTCGGTATACAGATTCATAACTCAATAGAACAAGACTTTTATAATCTCCTATTACCTTTGCGAAATGATTACCATTTTTCAATTCATTCACCAATATTTTCCAAGTATTTCCTTAACCTTGCATCGAATGACTATCTACTGACAAAAACTTGTATTGATAAATGTGTCCCCTATTTGCCAATATTCAATACAGATATTCTCTTTTTTCATGGCTTTTTTATGACCGAAACCCCGATCATCCAGGATATGAAAAATTACCGGAAAACGATACGAAACAGTATCGGAGAACAGTATAGCCTGAATAAATCCTTTATTATGAATCCTGCTTTTTTTGATACCGACATATTTTTAAAATATAAAGAGGTATTTCGAAAACATTTTAAAAGCCTGGAAAATGATTACCAAGATAAAAAACTTACAATCGCACTTGAAAATGATTTTGTAGGAATTGGCAGTGGCCTCCAAAGGCCTACAGAGATTCATGAATTGATTGATAAATTGTGGTTTGATTTAGGACATTTCTGGACTTCATCAGTGCTTCACGAATTTGATTTCCATGAAGAGGCCAAAAGAATAATTGAAGATAAAGAAATTGTTGGCGTACATTTAAATCATAATTTGATTAAAAGGAATTCTCCAAAAGAACTTATCCGTGACTCTCATCAACATTTTTATTTGGAAAGTGAAATGAATCTTGCTCCGATAGTCCGATCTTTGGTAGAAAAGAATGTTGGTATTATGACTCTTGAAATACTTGATGGAGATTTGAGAGATTTGGAGATTCTTTTTGACTGGCTGAAATAAACGGGGATTGTTTTTTTTATAAATAAAAAGAGATATCCTGAAAATTAGCACCCCAGAGGTTAGTTGTTAACTATCAATAAAATAAAAATTTACCTCTGGGGTTCCATTTGGTTGGTAATTCATCCCTGAAAAAAAGAACTTATATATATTTTTCGTTATTTTGTCCCAAACGTTCCTGCTTATCTGATAGTTCAAAAAATTAGCTCCAAAATTGCTTGGATAAATGGACATTGAACAAGTTGCATTGCAGTTTATTCTGGTCTCCTTAAATAATTTTTTTTAATTAATGACACATAATCACTCTTTGCCAGGGAGGTTATGATGAATGGTTATCGGGACACTGATTTCGAAGATGTTTTATCATTTCCTCTCGTTGAAGCTATTTTCGGAAGAAGATCTCGACGTTTCTTCATGGGTGCTGAAATCCCCGATGGAATATTTTCGTACAAATCACGCTACACTACCGTTCCTCTTTCCGATGAAGAAAAACTTCTTATCCTTTCATCATGTGGAGCAAACACAAGTTGGCATCATATGATTTTCCGAGCGCAAATATATGCTCCACATCTGCCCAATTATTCTGGAGCTGCTGGAGGCCGTACATTTCCTTCTTCGGCAGGTTTCCATACAAGCGTAACTTTTTTTACTGATGATAATGGTGTCTATTACCTTGATATGAGAGATTCACCTGCTTTCTCGAGCCGTCATAGTAATGGTACACTATCAATTCCTGAACTGTTATCTTTTGTTGAAAGTCGAATTCACAAAATACAAAACGGTCGTCTTGATCTCCCTCATGAACCACCCTTTGTTGAACCTCATAATACCTGGGTTGTAAATCAACCGGGATCGTTTCTAATTATCCCTGTTGCTGATCTTTCACAACATGTTCTCTTAAACCTCTGTTATATGCTTCAAAATGGTCTTGTTATCTATGATGATGTAAATAGATGCGCAATTCCAGGTATTGAAGAGTTCAATTCGATTGTGGATATCTCTAAAACCTGGCCACTGACATTTATTGACCAGTGGTCACTTGGTGAAGCAACCGCGGAGTTAAGCACTAGTTGCTATGCCGGATCGCTTATGCTTCAAGCAATAGGATTGGGCGGTTGGATGTTTAATGGGCTTGACGCATTCAGTGTTCTGGGTGCAAGCGGAAATGAAAATATTAAAGGACTTGGATTTCGTTATGATAAAAATGAAAACTGGCCATATCCAAACGCAACTGGACTCCAAGGGATTATGGAAGGGTACTGCCCACCTCATTTCAACAATATGAGAGATGCGGTTGAAGCGATTTGCGATCGTAAATTCAGTAGAGGTGGTCCTTTTCATCCTGAAACTCCGGGTCCTTGGAAACATTCAAAAGAGGTGCGCACAGCTGCTCAGGTACATAATGATCAGTTCCGGCGGTGTATAGCTCTTCAAGCACAATATATATATGATACATTTGGGAAATTTCCTGCGACGGTTCCTTCAATATTTTGTATTGTTTATTTACAGGCACATCACCTTGATCTTGAATTTTACAACCGTTTTTTTGAAAAAGGGGCATACCTCCAGACGCATGAAGGACATATGGGAAGGTGGCATTAAGGTTTTGTGTGAAAATTATATTTAGAAATCATTCTGGTATTGAGAAGCAGAATATCAGGAGGATAGTTCATTTGTTTAGTCGTAGATTGGAGACCGTTAATCGAATGAATTTGCAAGTTTCTAACAAGGTGCCGAAGCAACAAGAAGAATTTGCATGAATTCATGGGATATGGGACTTTCAATATAGAACCCCAGAGATAATTTTGTAATCTTTTGACATTCAATAAGTGACCTCTGGGACAGGGTTTATTATCTCGGAACTGGCACAGATATTGTGATATCAATATCCCAAATTACTCTTCTTAACAAAACAGTAGGAGAACCACATGGCCACCAAACCCCGAGTTGTTGCTCCCAACAAATATTACCAGATCTCCTCTGTCGGCAATACTGGTTATCATATTCTTGGATGCGATTCCTTGAAATTGTTTTTTCTCATTCAGCTTGCCAATTATCTCAAAAAATACGAACTCACATGCATCTCCTGGTCTCTTTTAGATAACCATTATCATCTAGTCGTTAAAACCGGTTCCGATCCAACTATATCTCTTTTTATGCAAACACTCAATTCCGTTTTTGCAAAAAATTATAACAAAATGAACAATAGCTTTGGATCTGTTTTCGCAAAACGGTTCTCATCAATTATAGTTCAAGAGGGAGACAACTTAAAAGAGATTATCCGCAATGTACATTTAAATCCGGTCCGTAGTGGAGATTGCACGCTTGAAAATCTGGATAATTACAAGTGGTGTGGTCATAGTGAAATAATTACTGATAAAACTGACAATATTATCAACAAAACTGATCTTTTCAATTTTTTTAGTGGATCTGATCAGATTTCTGAATACAAGAAATATATTGCTACACCCTGCAAAGAGATCCCTGATTCTGTCAGACTAATGCAGAAATCAAATAAAGGAAGCCTTAGCTTCCATAATTCAAACTTTTTTGTAATTGGTGATGTCGATTTTATTAAGGAGGTATTTGAACAGGATCAGATCCGAAAAGCGAGAGTTGCGAAACATTTGAGGGAAAATCTTACGCTTGAGAATGTAGTCAATAAGATAAACATTGGTATACAATTTACTGCCGAAAGTATACGAATGCGTGGAAGGTTAAATGAACAATCCACATTCAGGCAGCTTTTTGCGTTATACGCTCACTGCTACTATGAGTTCCGCGGTACTCAAATCGCTCAGTATTTAAATGTCACTCCTTCCGCAATATCCATGATGATCTCGAGGTGCAGCAGAATTACTGATCTGAACATCATTAAAGAGTTCATTGGTTGTTAGACTAAATTTTATCGAAATTTCGATAGAGCGAATGAAGAGTGGTTCTTAAGTATAGGATTTATTCTCAAAATAAAAGAGAAGAGGCTTATTGATATCGATTGGTTTAGGTAATTAGTTGAAAAATGTCTAAATAAAGTGATTATTTCTTTTATATACCAGGAATGGCTACAAAGAATGCAGAATTCGAGGTTAACGAAAATACATTTCAGATCAGTCTACTGGTTTTTCAGATTATATTCCCAGAGGAAAATTATTAAAAGTTGATTTAAAATAAATTACCTCTGGGGTATTTTGCCTTGCGTTGCTTTCTCCAAGGTATACCATTTGCTCTGCTATTTCTCCATCTATTCCCTTGCACTAAACAGACGAGTTCACAATGAAATACAGAATGCTTCTGTATTGGTTAAGTCGCCTTTTTATCGCCTTTGTAATCTCTTTTGTCCTCCTATTCCTATCCTTATTCTGTATTCTATTACTGCCTCCAGTTCAAAATTTCGCTTTAGCAAAGGCTCATCCGCTCTTTGAAAATGTCCTTTATGGTAAAATTAAAGTTGGTTCAATTCAAAGTAACCTCTTATCATACGCTAAATTAAACAATGTACAAATCACTGACACCACTACTAAAGGAAATGATGTTTTTATCGATTATGTAATAGTAAACTTCTGGTTACCTGCGCTGCTTCAGAAAAAAATAGCTATTAATTTAATTAAAATAAATAAAATCTCAATTAATATCCTTCGACTTAAGGATCGTGAATTTAAATTCCCTGCTATGCCTAAGTCTGAATTAACTACTGGCAAAGAAAAAAAATCGGCGTTCCAATTACATATTAAAAGAATTGTTATAGATACTCTGAGACTTGCTTACATTGATAAGAAAGAAGAAATCGATTTTAATCTCCACTATGCAAAAGTATCATTTGACTTTATAAAACCAGATTCACTGTCTGCCAGATTCACTGCTGATAGGGTAAATATTAAAACCAAATGGTGGATAGGGACAATAAATACAATCTCAACTCTTTGTATAGCAGATCCAAAAGGAGTTCAGATAGATAGTTTACTATTGCAAGGTCCTGAAATTTATGCAAATTCGCATGGTTATATACCATTTAGTTCCGAACAAAAATGGAATCTTTACAGCTCAATAATCTTTAAAGTTCTCTTTGATAACGAAAATAGTTCTTTACTACACAAATACATCAGGCAAGGTGTTTTGCATTCTGAGATGCATTGGGGCGGTCCCCTAATAAATCCGATTATAGATCTTAAATCACAAATAGATAACTTACAAAGTGGTAAATTGTTCATTAATTCAATTTCCATTAATGGTGTTTATGCAGACACTACTTTGATATCAGATGTCAAGACTAACATAGGAAAAACAGTAGGGAATTTAAGAATACAAAGTAAAATACCTCAGCTGCTTTCAAATCCGCGAGTAGGTGACTATACATTGTTCTTATCACTTGAAAGTGAAGATCTTGAGAGTATAAGGAACCTTATACCGCAGTTGAAAAACATTCGAATAGAAAATCTGAAAATGAATTTCTCAGGGAGAGGAAATGGAGTAAAATTGCCAAGCAAGGCGGATTTGATTTGCTCAGGATTTACAAAGATTAAGGGTAAAGAGCTTTTGTCGGCAGAAATTGCACTACTAAATAATTATTGGAATTTGTCAGCTTCATGGGCAGATAATGTTTTTTCTGGCGAAGGCGTGTTGTCAAAGGAATTTCACTTAAAGGGAACTTCTAAAATTACTTTAAATGAGCCGGAATTAATAAGCAGATTACTTGTTAAAAGAAATATTAAAGGTAAAGTTAACTCGACAGCTCAATTTAGTGGTTCTCCGGAAGCATTGGATTTTAACTCAAAAATTAAATGTGATAGTTTACAATGGAAGAATATTATATGCGAAAAATTGACCGGTGAAATAACATTGAAAAACAAGCAGTTTTCATTTAAAAATCTAAAGGGAAAGGTCAGTGGTACTTTTGATTCACTTCTTAGGGAATTGAAGATCGATAGTAGTGGAGGGCAGGGGAGTATTGAATTTAATGCATCTGGTAAATTTCCTGATGTCTATGCAACCGCGAAAATTGAAAGTAAAGATATATTTTATAAACGTATTCGTGCGGATTTAATTGAAAGCAATATATCAATAAGTACATTAGACTCGATTTTTCTGGATAAATTTACAGCTAAGAATGGTCTGTCCAAAATTACCGCAAATGGCAATTGTTTCCTGAAGAATGGTTTGCAGATCACAATGCAGGGGAAAAGTGAGCTGCAGGGCTCTAATTGGACAAACGCTGGCATTATTAATGTAACTGCTGATATACAAAAGAATCTAATGGAGAGTTGTGTAAAAATCGATAGTATGGATATCAGTGCTGTTCGCCAATGGTTAGAACTGGATCAAACAATTTCAGGAATAGTAACCTCAAATGTAAAAATCAGTGGAAGTCTTCAAAATCCTCGGGTGCAATCAGATTTTTATTTAAAAAAACCTGGAATTAACAATATTTCTTTGAGGGATATCAGAGGAAAAATATTTATCATTGATTCAGTTTTTAATATCGAGGGGCAGATTCCCCTTAACGATTCCGGTAAGCAAATATCCTTAAAAGCAAATATTCCATTTCAACCAGGCAACAAATTTTTAATCGATACATCAGGAAATCGCGATCGCTTTATCAGCATTAAAAGTGATACAATAAATATCTCTGATTTGGGGATATTTATTGATCAGAATTTTACAGCTTCCGGGTCTGCTTATTTAGATTTGTCCATGAGTGGTAATAAGGGACTGTGGAAACTGGATGGAAAGATCAATTTACTAAATACTACTATTCGTGATGAACTGCATGATATAACAGTTAGGGATGTTAACGCGATTGTACAGTTGCAGGGAAATACAAATAAGCCTGTTATAGAATTCAGATTAAGAGCCGGAAATACTGATTTAGGGGAGGAGAAAATTACAGAAACAAGAATCAGTGGTAAATACAATAAAAACACGTTACTGCTTGATAGTGGAATTATCAGTGTACAAAACAGAAGAGCATTCGTTTTCAGCGGAAAAATACCAATTGCCTCATCAGAGATAGATAAACTGCTTATTCGATATGAAGCGGATGAATTTCCCCTCAAATTTTTTGGAGCTTTTATGCCAGAGCTCATTATTTCTGACGGGTACATTGAGGGAAAGGGGACTGTATACTTTGTTAAAAATAATCTCCAAACAGATGGTTTACTGAATATAAGAAACGGTGAGATTGAAACAGAAATAATTGAACAGAAAATTGGGCCGATTGATGGTGATATACTGTTAAAGGGAGATTCGATTCTATTTAATAACTGGAAAGGGAGAATTGAAAAGGGAGCATTTACAGTATCAGGAAGCTGCTTTGCAAAAAAAAACAAAGAACTTGGAATAGATCTTGTAATGAAGGGAAAAGACATTACTCTTGATGCTCCAGACCTGTTTAGTGCTCAAATGAACGATGTTAAATTGCGGGTTGTAAATACTGAAAAGAAAAATCATTATGTTATGAAAGGAAAAGTAGATTTTGGCACCTTTAGATTTACTCGTAATGTACAAATTCAGGATATTACTGCTGCATCAGCATCACAAAAAACAGAATATCAAAAAAAATCCATAATGGATTCTATAGAATTGCAATTGGTTTTGCAATTTCAGGATAACTTATATATTGATATGAATCTTGGAGATATGCAACTTGATGGTAATCTGGCGGTATCTGGTACTGCAGCACAACCTGCTTTGGTTGGTAAAATTGAAGTTGTTCAGGGAGACATACTGTATCTTGATCGTAAATTTACGATTGATAGAGGTAGTGTCACTTTTTTAAATCCGCTTGAATTAAATCCTGTACTTTATCTCGAAGCTGGTACAGAGGTCAACACGTTTGCACAGGGCAATAATCAAAATATAACCTATATTATAAAATTGAAAGTAACTGGAAACCTTCAGCATCCGCTTGTAACCCTTTCTTCTGATCCTCCGCTTAATGAGCCAAATATAATAAGCGTTTTGACATTAGGTACTACTCTTGGTTCCGTTGGCAGTGATATTACATCAAGAATCGGATCGCTGGTAGGAAATGAAATTTTAGGATTTGGAACTCAGAGGCTTGAGCAATTGCTGGGTCTTGAAAGTATAACTGTTACTGGTAATATTTTCAATAGGCAAAATGAAGAGAGCGGCCCTTTATTGACATTAACAAAAAGACTGTCTGATCGATTGACTGTTTCTTATGAAACCGGGATCGGTACACTCAATCAACAGAGAGTGTCAATACTTTATCGGCTATTCCCGTTTTTGTTTTTTTCGGGGCAAACAGATAATACAGGAAATGCGAATGTCAATTTAAGATTTAGAATCAATCGTTAATATAGTGACACAGTAAAAAATAGACATTTTTAAACCGATTACATTTCGATAAATACCTCAGGTATGAGTGAATTTTGATTTTTTAAGGATAAATTAGAGTCTTTTTATTTACGATATTTATAGACTATACAAAAAACATACTGGTAGCGCATGGTGATCAAAAAGCAAGATTATTCTGAATTCAAAAAACGAAAAGTGAATGTGATTAGCTCTTTTTTTCTAATAATGTTAATTGTTTTATTGTCGTCGATTGATGCGAAAAAGGTGAGGATTGAAAAAATAGAATTTCAAGGGAATTCGACATTTAACGACAAAGTTCTTTTAAATCTGATAAGTTCAAAAGAATCATCTCTTTTCAAAAAACATTACTTTTCGCCCTTTACTTTAAGCGACGATGTTAATGCGCTTACCTATTTTTATCAAAATCAGGGATTTATAAAACCTGAGATTAAAAACAGTGTAATCAGAAATAGAAAACATGATGAGATAAGGATAGTCTTTTCGATAAGCGAAGGTCCCAGAGTTTCAATTGGCTCTATTTTGATAACTCCTAACCTTGTACTTGATACAATGCATGTAAAATTAAAAAGTAAAAAGGGTGATCCTTTTAAAATGCAGCAAACTATAGCAGACGCGAGCACTCTGCAGGATAGCATTGCTGCGAAAGGATATTTGAAAGGAGCAGTGAAGCCAGAGGTCATCATTGACTCTATTAGCTACAAGGCATTCATTACCTTTAATGTAAATTTAGGACCTAAAATCAGGGTTAGTGAGATATATGTTGACGGATTGAAATTGGTACATTCAGGTGTTGTCGAAAGAGAGTTGGAATTTAAAAAAGGAAGTATTTTAACTTCAAAAGAGATCAAAGAAACAGAGCAAAATCTTTTTCAAACTCAAGCATTCAACTTTTTGACAATTGAACCTCAGATAAAGGATTCCCTTGACCAATTAACTTCAGGAGACACCGCAGTTCCAGTAAGGATATCAGTTTCTGAAGCTAAATTTCTAACTGTTGGTGCAGGGATCGGATACAGTGCATATGAAAGGCTTACTTTGTCATTATCAACAACATACAATAATCTCTTTAAGAGGCTCCACACTGTTTCCTTCAGTGCTAATGCATCAGATATTGAACAGAGAGTTGAAATAGCGTATGGAATGCCATATGTCTTTAATATTCCACTAAGCTTTATCATAAGTGCATACTATGATCGTCGTGGAAATCTTTTCTTCGATGTCCCTCTGCCGTTTACAGGCAATTTTAATGGGTTTACTGTCTCAATTGGACAGAATAGAATGCGGTATCTTTCTTATCAATTACAATTGCAGTGGGAAAATACGATAAATGTAAATACACCGAATCCTGACACAATTGCTGCTGTATCAGATAAAAATACCAGAAGTATTATAGGAAGTATAATTTTTGATAAAAGAAATGATATTTTTTATCCAACAAAGGGGATCGTAAACCAGACTTCAGGTGAAATAGCCGGATTTGGAGGTGGGACAAATAAGTTCATAAAAATCGTTAATGATTTCAAGACATATATTCCTATTGGTAAAAGGATGAATCTTGCCTCTGCAGTTACATTCGGTTATGCAGTGCCTTATGGTTCGAGCGAGTTGTTACCAGTGCAGGATCAGTTTTATGCTGGAGGTCCCCGATCTGTTCGAGGGTATGATCTTGATTTTTTGATTACAGATGCTGAAGGAAACCCTGCAGGGGGTAATGTTGAGTTGTTATTTCACCTATTTGAATTTCAATTCCCAATAGTGTGGATTCTTTGGGGGGCTGTATTCTCGGATGCAGGGTATATTTGGAATGATTTGAGATCGGTTGATTTACGGAATATAAAATATACAGCAGGACCAGGTTTACGCCTTGTAACCCCGATAGGAGTTATTCGTTATGATATCGGATTTAAGCTTGATCAATTGGGTAGAAGAGGGTCATACAAAATGTATTTGGACATCGGACGGGCTTTTTAAATGAAAAATGAAATATTTATTCAATATTTAGATGAGCAATTCAAAATAAACTATTTTATGGAATCTTGGAATATTTTGTCAAAATTGATGCTTTTTCTCAATTTTGACGAAAGATTACGATTTCCCAGTTTTACGTTTTAATGCTAAAGAGTGTTACATGAAAAGATATTCTCTGTACGATTTTCCTGAGTTGTATAATTCTCTGCGTACTCCTGATAAGCATACATTTGGTCAAGTATATGAACTGATTATTCAGCATCTTGGAAGAAAACCTGGAACAGTAATGGATCCAGCTTGTGGTCCAGGGACATGGTTAGAACATTTTGCTAAGCATAATATTCAAGTGGCAGGTAATGATATCTGTCCGGAAATGATAAAGAGTGCCGGCGAAAAATGTAAAAACCTGGCAATTGAATTATTAATAGGTGATATGTGCGATCTGAAATTCAAGAAATCTCCTTTTGATGTTATTTTGGAGATCGCGGGGACATGCGGATGTCTGAGTGACGAATATGAATTTAGACGTTTTCTAAAGAATGTAATCAATCACACTTCTGTAGGTGGGTTAATTCTTTTAACAATATTTTTTGTTGAGGAATTAGATTGTAATGATCTTCCTGTCCTTGTAGATAAATGGGGACCGGTGGATGTTGATCCGAATGGGCGGGCTTGGATTAGTTATGAGGTGGTCGGTTCAGAACCTTCCCGAAGTGTAGATTATGTGAGGCGCACAGTTCATACTCATGGCATAGAGGGGTGTACTGAGCCGCTTGTTGATGAATACGAAATGTTTTCATGGGATCAGCATGATTTTTGGAATATGGTATCGGATTTTCCTCAATTGGAATACTTAACTGCATTTAAGCAGGATGATCCTACTGGAATCTCCATTTCTGATAAAAATGATCTTAATGGAGAAACTACCGTAATATTTAAAAGGTGTAAATAAAAACCAGATATCAGATTTTTTTTTGATAAATAATATTTCTTCAGTTATTTACAACACTTTTCCGCAAAGGAAATAAAATTCTTTGCCCGATTAGACCACGAAAATCGTTTTGCTGATTTTAAGCAATTGTTTTGCATTGTAAAGTATAATTCTTTGTTGTGTACAATTTTTAGAATACAATCATGAAGAGAATGCTTGTCCCCTGGTGTATACAAAAGCCCTTCTTGTCCATCGGTCAATATATCCTTGACTGTACCAATACTTGATCCTATCACTGGAAGACCTGCTGCAAAGTAATCGAAAATTTTTGTAGGGCATGTTAAAACTGAACTGATGAAATCATTGCTATACGTTGCTAATCCTATACCGAACTCGGTCTTCATCTGTTCCAATAAATCTTGGTGAGATATCCAGCTTTCTACAATAATGGAGTTAGTGACATTGATCTTTTCTGCAAGAGAAAGCAAGGTGTTTTTGTCTTTTTCTGAAAGGCCAAACCAGGTTAAAGTAACACCGCAATCCTTGCATAAAGATAATGCATCTATCAATGTACTAATGTCCAGATAGGGCGTGAGCCGACCGCAATACAGTAGTTTTTTGGGATCTCTGTTTAGTGTAGTCTGATTCAAAATCTCTGGATTTGGAGACCCTAATGGGAGGAATATTGATGGTAATGAGGGGGCAATCAATTTGTATAATCTGATTTGTCTTCGTGTTATGCAGATAATTCCGTTTAAATGGGGGAGAATGATTTTTTCAAAGAGCCAGGATTGCAAAGCACTGAAATGGGGGACAATTCCGAACCATTTACGCTCCTTTCGAGCTCGGTTGTGGAAACTGTGTGTTTCGAAAAAGGGCATTGCGCCTATAATTTTCTTTAACAAATACATGAATGGAAGAAAATGGGTGTTTCTGGAAATTATTACAAGGTTTTCGTTGTGCTTCCTGTTTTGTAGTATATGCAGGAATGCTTTGAAATAGAAATAAATTGAGATCTTAGTATTTTTGAAGAGTTTACTTTTTGATAAGATCTCAAGGTTAAGACAGTCGGGTTTGGCAAATCCGTACTTGCTTTCAAGTGTTTTGGATGGATTAGGATCATTTACTCCGCTGATATAAAGGGTTACTTCGTTTCCTGTAGATGCAAGAGCATGGCTCATCAGTACGCTGACAATTCCCATTGGAGCAGTACCAAGCCAGTTGAATTTATTTATAAAACATATTTTAATTTTTTTTACTCTCACTCAAAAAATTTAGTCCCATACTTTGCATTTTTTTGACATTTATATTCAGAGAACAAATTTTGGGTAATGAGAATTTAAAAAAATCGGAATCGCAGAATAGATTACATATCAGATTAGAAAACCCTACGAAAAAAAGAAAGTCAAAGATTTTTTATTTTTTATAAAACAAATCTTAAGCCATTAAGATCATTGATTTTTTTTATAATCTGTTTTCATCAATACATTATATTCATAATCTTCTTAAAGGGAAATTTTTAAATTTCCAATCATAGGAGGAATAAATGTATATTGAGAGTGTTAAGGCTCGTGAAGTTATTGATTCACGCGGTAATCCTACAGTTGAAGCTATTGTTGAACTTGAATGTGGTGTTGTTGCAAATGCAATGGTTCCATCAGGTGCATCAACAGGTGAAAAAGAAGCAGTTGAATTGCGTGATAAAGATCCAAAACGTTACGATGGCAAAGGTGTTCTTAATGCTGTAAAAAATGTGAATGAAAAGATCCAGCCAGCACTTCTTGGTGTACCAGCTGATGCACAGAGAAAAATCGATTCAATCATGCTCAAGCTTGATGGAACAAACAATAAAGCAAACCTTGGAGCAAATGCAATTCTTGCTGTTTCACTTGCAACTGCACGTGCTGCAGCAATGGCACTTGGAATTCCACTATACCGCTATCTTGGTGGAGTAAATGCATGCACTCTTCCTGTTCCTTGTATGAATGTTATCAATGGTGGACACCATTCTGATAATAATGTTGATTTCCAGGAATTCATGATTGCACCTCATAATGCACCTGATTTCGCAACTGCAATCAGAATGGGTGCAGAGACTTTTCATGCTCTGAAATCTGTGCTTTCAAAAAAAGGTTTAGCAACATCAGTTGGTGATGAAGGTGGATTTGCTCCAAATCTAAAATCAAACGAAGAAGCTATTGAAACAATTCTTGAAGCTATTGTTAAAGCTGGTTACAAACCAGGTGAAGATATTTCAATCTGTCTTGATCCTGCTGCAAGTGAATTGTGGGACAATGGTTCTTACCTTTTCTTCAAATCAAAAATTAAAAAAACTTCTGAAGAAATGGTTGAGCATTGGGTTGATTGGGCAAACAAATATCCGATTATATCACTTGAAGATGGTATGGGTGAAAATGACAGAAAGGGTTGGAAGCTTATTGACTGAAAAACTCGGGAAAAAGATTGAACTTGTTGGTGATGATCTTTTCTGCACAAATCCATCAATTCTTGCTGAAGGTATCAGAGATGGTTTTGCAAATTCAATTCTTGTTAAAGTAAACCAGGTCGGTTCATTGACAGAGACTCTTGATGCGATCGAACTTGCCGGAAAGAATGCATACGGTTACATGATCTCTCATCGCAGCGGTGAGACTGAAGATACAACAATTGCAGACCTGGCTGTTGCAACTGCATCTGGAAAGATTAAAACTGGTTCTGCATGTCGCAGCGAACGTATTGCAAAGTTCAACCGTCTTCTTGCTATTGAAGACGATCTTGGAGCAGATGCAAAGTTTGCTGGTAAGAAAGCCTTTAAGAACGCGTAATTGATTTTTTTGAAATTTCATTCAGAGCCAGTAGAAGAAAATTTCTTCTCTGGCTTTTTTTAATATAAAAATTTCTATGCTGATGTTAAGAATCGCTGACAAAGGGCAGAATAGAGTATAAGGTTAACATTGTGAGGCAAGATTAACAAAGTAAAATTCAATGTTTTGCAATAAGATCTGTAATTTTACGAATTAATGATTTCTTTACAATAACTCTGCTCCTAAGTTCAACTGCTCCGAGGTACTTTTTAAACTTAATTACTCCATCAATTTTACCACTGGGGTTGCAATCAAACCAGGTAAATCCCTTTTGACAAGCGTCATGGATAGCAGTATTATACAGAAGATTGTTTGGTCGTAAAGTAAAATAGTTTTCGAGACCGGCTCCATGCCAGGCAACTGCGTGCTGATTCCAGTAAAAACAAATAATTCCTGCAACAATTTTTGAATCATATTGAGCAAGCCATAATGTGCGGTATTCCTTCGATAGCGAACGGATATTCTTTACAAAGTCTTTACTATAAGAAACACCGCTGAAAATTTCCCGACCTTTCCACCTGTCAATCGATGCTTGGTAAATATCGAAATAGGCATCCCACATCGAATCGTCTTCTGAAGCAATGATTGTAATTCCTTCTTTTTCTGCTTTTTTTACAGCTTTCCGGTGGGAATAATCTGAGTGCTTCCAAAATGCCTCATAACCCTGTTTAATATTTATTGAATAGGTAAAGTCGTCAGTTGCGTGTTTTAGATCAATGCTATTGAGTTTTAAATTGTATGGATTTTCTCTAAATGTCAGATCAGTAAATTTCTGAAGGTGATCAATCAAAACCTTATAATGCTGTTCGGTTAAATTGTCGATAGATAACCAGCCACCAAATGTGCAGGCCGGCATCGATTGATAAACTTTTGTAAGTTTTTTCGTTGCATATTGATAGGTCAATGGCAGAATGACTGAATTTCCATCATTGAAAACCAATTGACGAGCACAGGATACATGGTTTGCAGAAAAACATTCCGCCCATAGTGGGGTATGAAAGAATGTTGCAGTACTATCGTTGGCACATATGTCAAGCCATAGCTTTCGATCTGCTAATCTTTCCTTAATAATATAAAGATCGTGCATTAGTTTATATATCCTGTTTAGTTGAAAAACGATTACAAATAAATTAAATAGTGCTTTAGGTGCCTTCAAGAACTTAAGCTGGCTTTTTCTGCATACTTTGCAACACATGCATCTAATCAATCAGCTCTTTGCGCCAGGATACCATTCGTTATAAATAGGTCGGTTTCATCTCTCAACCTTTTCATTTCTGTCTTGTTTTTGTATGTCTGCTGTATTTTCTAATTGCTCATTTAAAATCATTTTTTGTTTTATTTTCACTGATTTAAATGGATTAAGAATCAATTCTTTAATGTATACCCAATCATTCTTATTAAACAGAAGTACAAAACAAAAAAAGATACTTTCGAAAAGTAACAATTTAAGTGTCATTTGGAAGACACTATGTGCATTTAAAAAACGATATAATAACAGTGATGCTATGGATCCTGAAAGTATAGGAACGAATGCTGCTTTCATGTATCCCAAAAAGCAGCTTCCAAGAATACTTTTAACACAATATGAATAAAATGGATAAATTAATACCAATTGTAATACTAATAAAGCAAGAGCAACTCCCAATGCCTTTCCCCAGAGGAACCCAATGATCAAGGATGGTATGCTGATAAGTAAGAATATCAGATTCCAATAGAAGCCTATATTGGCCTTTCCTTTTGATAAAATAAGTGCGCCGGATGGATTACCTATGCATCTTAGGAGTACTACCATGCTAAGGACCTGAAAAATTGGAATGCTTTCATTCCATTTGTTACTGAAAAGTAAAGGTATTGCGGTGTTAGAAATGGTTAAGAAACCGATAAGTATGGCAGTATTAACAATGGAAAGAATACGAATTGTTAAGAAAAAACTTTTTTTAAGTTTTAAAGCGTCATTCTGAATTTTAGTAAAGACGGGAAATGCGACTTTGAGGAGAATGGGATTTATTCTATTAAGACTCTGTACAACTGTATTAAATGCGATTGAATATGATCCAAGCATTGAAGCGGTACCAAGCTTACCAATTAAAAATTGATCAAAACGTTCAAGAAAATAATTCACCGTTCTTTCACCAAACTGAAATAAGCTGAAGTGGATATAATGTTTTGATATATCCTTCCAGTCAAAATGGAGGGCTGGTCTGAATAGATTTAAACTCAAAGTGATGAGTAATATTGTTCGCATTATACAGGAAGTAACCAGTGATCCCACTATTGCCCACATCCCATATTGTTTAATAATCATTAGAACTGCAATAGCCAATGAGATAAATGATGATAGTATATCTACTATAGCAAGCTTCTTAAATTGTAACTCTCTTTGAAGAATTGATTCAGAAATTCTTCCTGAAAATGTAAATACAAGTAGTACTGAACAAATTCGAAAAGCTGGTAAAATGGCTTCATTTTCGAAAAAAAAAGTCAGGTAAGGAGCTAGTAATTCTGAAAGGATAAAGAGAACAATGCCTAAAGTAAAACTTAAATAAAAAAAAGTTGATAGCTGTTTTCTGTTTATAGTTTCTGTTTGAATTATAATACCGGATATACCTAAATCTGAATACGATAGAACAAAACCAAGTAAAACCATTGTTAAACTAATAAGACCGTATTCAGATGGTTGCACATATCTTGCAAAAATTACTAATAATATTGCCTGGATAATACCTGTTGTGACGCTTGAAAGACCAGACCAGAAGACCCCCTTTGCAGCTTTAAATTTGAGATTTGACATTAGAGTTACTTCTGGAAAGTTTCGATCCGCTCGTTGTAAACGACCCTTTTTAGCCAGAGTAAAAAGGAAATATATCGCCACAGGTCGACAGGAAATGTTTCTGCTAATTTATCATACTCTGAAATTAACTTAATGGAATCAATTTGTTTTTGATTTACATCCTTAATGTTTCGTATCAAGATATTTTTCTGCTGTTTTAACCAAAGAGTGTGATCAAATGGAAATCCCATTTTGACTTTACGCCATACAACTTCTTCAGGTAGCAGCTTTTCGATACCTTTTCTTAATATGTATTTATGCCAGCCATTGTGGATCAAATATTGAGGAGGCAATTTAAAAGCCCACTCAATTACCTGGTAATCTAAAAATGGCATACGTGGTTCCATAGGAACTCCCATATAACTTTTATTACCACTCCTCATCCAGTAATTCATCTTTCTGGAAGAGAAATTAGCTAACATTAAAGAATTAAAGCTTTCTGGATTTTGGAGTTTATCAGTTACTGAATATGTCAGAAAGTTGGGTGTTGTTCTGCTGGGTAGATTAAGGCCAATCAGGCTGAATGCAGTTCTGATAGAGCACTTTGCCATTCGGATAGACTTAACATTAAGTAGTTCGCGGATTGCAGATGGTGTTGACTTCGAGTAAATATATTTGATAAAACTGGGGAAATATTCCGCTTCATATCCTGCCAAAAGTTCATCTCCGCCGGCACCATTAATCATCACTCCATAACCATTTTTCTTTAATAATTTTTGTAAAAAAAAGTCAGTGTAGAGGACTGGAGAATGATAAGGCTCTTCAATAAGGCTTGTAAATGAATTAATATTTTCAATTAAATGGTTCTCCATACCATTAATAAATTTTAAATTGATTATTGATGGATTTATTGATGCGACTTTTTCTGCATAGGAGGATTCATCTAGTTTTGTATTATCATATTTAACATTAAGAAAATCGGCCGGAGTAGAAAAATTATTTACATATAAAGCTGCTAATGCCGAAGAATCAAGTCCACCGCTTAATGTAAATCCTACAGGTATATCAGATCTAAGTCGAATCGAAAGTGCGTTTGTGATACGTTTCATGAGCTCATTTTTCGCTTCTTCAAAAGAAACTTCTTTTATGCTCATGCGACTTTTAGGAAATCCCCAGTATTTTTTGATTTCAAGATGTTCAACTGGTTTCTGATTTTGGAGATCGATAATACAATAAGATGCTGAGGGAAAAGTATTAATTGACGTCCAAAAGGTTTTATTTTCGTAATCACGAATTCCATATAGAAGGTATTCTGAAATTGCCTGCTGGTTGATTTTGTCTCGTAAATTTGGGCATACAGATAGAATTGATTTTATCTCAGATGCAAAGTAAATATTTCCATTGTCACAGTGGTAATATAAAGGGGCTTTACCAATTCGATCTCGGGCCAATATCAGTTTGTTGTTTTTGCTATCGTAAATAACAATTGAAAAGAAACCATTGAATTTGGTAAAACAGTTTTCTTTCCAGATTTCAAATGCTGCTAAAATTATTTCACTATCACTTTTTGTCTTGAATGGACGTCTGTAAAATGATTCTATTTCGTTTCGTAATTCGATATAATTGTAAATTTCGCCGTTGAAAATAAGCGTATTATCGTTACAGATCATTGGTTGATGTCCGTCAGGAGATAAATCAATAATCGAATAACGCCTATGTGCCAATCCTAAGTCGTGTGGAAATGAAAAGTCATCTTCAATTGATCTTAAAGATTTTTGAATTTGCAAATGGCTCTGGGTACTTGATAAATTAATTTGTGAAGATGTTCTGGTATTTATGAGAGCAAATCCTTCATCATCCGGTCCTCTATGTGAGATAAGGCGGGCCATAGAGATAAGTTCTTTATTGGAGGGATTTGGCTTAGAAAGGTAATATCCAGCTATTCCACACATACAAAAATATTCTTCTAATATGTAAAAATTCTAAAGAATTGTTGCTCTGTTTTCAAATAAGAAGCTACAAGGGAATAGATCTTAAATAAATAGGAAAACTAAATATTGCATCTACATTATTCAATAGAATCAAATAGTATTAGCCTGCGAATAAGGTGATTTATTACCCAATCTAATTTATATATATATATATATATAATAAGCAGGTTAAAATGAGTAAACATTTAATAAACTGAATTTCAACGAATTAGATATTAAAGGCGGATATAAATTGGAGTCCAAAATAGTAGGTGCATTATTGTGCTTCTGACGATCCGAAGGTATTTTAAAACTATTATTTGTAATCAAAAGAATGCTTTTTGAAAATAGGTATTATTAAGAACAGAAAATTGGCTATTAAATGGGAAAAAAATCTCTAAATAAGACAATTTGTATCGAAACAAATACTACATGTCAGTTACGATGTCCTACATGCCCGACAACAAGTAATGGATATCCCCCCGTAATCGGAGCGGGATATTTGCATTTTTCTGATTTTAAGGAGTTGATCGAGAAAAATTCCTGGGTTAAAAAGATACGGATAATAAATCTCGGAGAGATGTTTCTCAATCCGGATCTCGGCTCTATAATCGAATATGCTTCCAAACGAAAAATAAAAATCTATTGTGAAGGTGGAGTTAATCTTAATACAGTAAAGCCGGATGTCCTTGATATATTGGTAAATGGAAAATGTTTTAAGACACTTTACTGTTCTATTGATGGGGCCTCTCCCGAAACATACTCTCTTTACCGCAAGGGTGGTGATTTTAACAGAGTTGTTGGTAATATTAAAACAATAAATCGACTTAAAAAAAAGTACCATAGTCCTTATCCAAAATTGTTTTGGCAATTTGTGGTTTTTGGGCACAATGAACATGAGCTGCCTGTCGCTCGTGCATTAGCAAAAGAACTATATATGGAATTTATTCCCAAGCTCTCATGGGATTCCAAATATTCTCCAATTAAAAACTATGAATTCGTAAAAGCAAATACTGGATGGAACCATGTAACTCGGGAAGAGTTTGAAAAGGAAAATGGAAAAAATTATGTTCGGGCTACTTGTTATATGCTTTTTGATAATCCTCGTATAAATTGGGATGGAAAAGTTCTAGGATGCTGTTGGAATAATTGGGGTGAATTCGGTAGCAATGCTTTTATCGAAGGATATGATAAAGCCATTAATCATCAGAATATTATTTATGCGCAAGGTATGTTATTAGGTAAGTTGGAAAAAAGAGATGACATTCCGTGTTCACAATGTGATCTGTATAACAGCATGTTGAAAACAGGAAATTTTCTTACCATTAAAGAAATACATCGGCGACACAAACTGTGGTATCGAGCATTACGGATGATATATCATTTGATACCGCACTGTTTTAGATCAACACTTTTAACGACATTCAAAGTTAAAAAAAACTAAATATTCTGAGTTAAATGTTGCATTTTTAAATGAAGGGGTGTTAAGAGAGGCTAAATACGATTATTGTGCTCATATGGTGAACATTTTTTTAACTTGTAATAATTCTTGTCATTCAAAGCTTACTTCTCTAAATCCAATATTCTCTTAACCACAAACCATCGTTTCAGATTATTTTTACTTTATGATCTCTTCTGAATTAAAAATTCTAAACTACTATCCAAACTGGCTTCCTCAAACCCAGACATGGATGTATACACTTGTAAAAGAATTAAGCAAACATATAGAATCTCATATTGCTTGTGAAAAAACTATGCACTCCGATCAATTTTCACTCCCAAGAACTCATGCTGCATCTGATCTATATAGAAACAGATACAAAATGGAGGCAGCCCTAAGGGATGCACGGATTTTTAAACAGCTCCCATGTATGTACAAATTAGTCAGGCAAATATCACCTTCACTTATTCACTCTCATTTTGGTAATTATGGCTGGGCCAATGTTCGTATGGCAGATAAGTACAGAATCCCGCATATTGTTTCTTTCTATGGTGCAGATGCGAGTCTTTTACCTACAATAAGGCCAATCTGGTATTCCCGTTACAAATATCTTTTTAATAAATGTAACCGGATTCTCGTTGAAGGTCCTCAGATGGCTAAACGAATCGTTTCGTTAGGTTGCCCTGAAGAGAAAATTACAATTCAGAATATCGGTGTTGATATAAAGTCAATAAATTTTATCCCTCGAAAATGGCAAAAAGGAGATACTTTAAGAATACTGATTGCTGCTTCTTTCCGACAGAAAAAAGGAATACCAGCTACCATTAAAGCTTTAGGAAAAATCAAGAATGAATTACCAATGAAAATTATTCTGATCGGTGATGCTGGTAAAGAAATAGAAACCATAAATGAAAAGAAAGAAATTTTTAGATTGTTAAAGAAAACCGGCCTTGCTTCTATTACACAGCACCTGGGGTTTATCCCGTATGAAAAAATATTTGAGATCTCAAAAAAATGCCATTTGTTCATCCATACGAGTCAAGTAGCGAATAATGGTGATAACGAAGGCGGGTCACCAGTGATTCTGACAGAAATGGCTGCCAGTGGTATTCCAATCGTCAGTACCTTTCATTGCGACATTCCAGAAGTCATTTTACATGAAAAGACCGGTTATTTAGCTCGTGAAAATGATCCGGACGATATTGTTGCACAAATTGAGCGATGGGTAAATAACCCGGAAAATTGGATCGAAATATTAAAAGCCGGCAGAGCGCATATAGAACAGAATTATAATTTGGAAATTCAAGCTAAAAAATTATTAGGTATTTATATTGATGAATGCAACAAATAATTTTCAAAAAAAGGTTATTCTATTTATATCCCATAGCTCTGAAAACTACGGAGCACAAAATTCATTACTCACATTGGTCAACAATCTGCCTGATGAAATTGTTCCTGTTGTAATATTTCCTTGTAAAGGAGCTGCTCTTCAGAACCTGAATGATGGTATTCGAAAGTACATTCTTTTCTATTTGCCCTGGTTATCATCGAGAAGAAAGTTAATACAAAGCGTAATAGTTTTCTTTGTTAATACTATTGCCTTACTGAAGGTAGTAAAGATTTGCAGATTACATAAAGTAAATGTGGTTTATAGTAATACACTTGCTAATCCCTTAGGTTTGCTGGTTTCAAAAAAAATGAAATTGCCACATATAGTACATATCAGAGAATACATAGGAAACGAGGAAAATGCATGTTTTGTATTTGATGAACGGAGAGCTCAGAATTATTTGAAAAAATACTCTTCATCAATAATATGCAATTCTCATTCAGTTGCTTCGTTTTATAAAGCCCAAATGCAATTACAAAATATATCAGTTGTTTACAATGGTATAGATTATCCGGAAGTTAGCGGTTGTGAACAAAATCGAAAAGTAAACACATTACTCATGGTAGGATATTTGGAGGAAAGGAAAAATCAGGAAGAAGCCTTATATGCAATAAAGTTGCTAAGAGACAAAAATATAATAGTCAATTTGATACTGGCTGGCGGTGGTGATAAAGAATACACTCAGAAGTTAAGAAAATATATTGAATCAGAAAATCTTGAGAAAAATGTAATAATAATCGGAAATGTAACTGATGTGAAGTCACTATATTTATCAAGTACATGCCTGGTTCATTGTGCAAAACGAGAGCCTTGGGGAAGAGTGATTGTTGAGGCCATGTTGAATCGGTGTCCTGTGATTAGTGCTGATTCTGATGGCGCTAGGGAGATTATCACTGATACAGTCAGTGGCTTTTTATATAACAAAGGTGATATTCATCAGTTATCTGATTTGATCCAGGAAATAGTCACAAAAAAAATTGATATTAAGTATATAACTGATACTGCATACATAGAGGCGCGAGAGAAATATTCTGTAAAGAGGTATGTCGCTGAGGTATCAAATGTCATTCATGGATTACTACAGAAATAATCTGATATGGAACTAGAGAATTTTTTTGAACAGGTTGTTTTTGTAACTGTTTTATATCAAAAAAGGTGGATAGATTCAGAGATCATTTTATCAGTAGAAAAGGTTGCAAAAACGCTTAATGTATCTGTCGAAATGGTTGTGTTTGACAATAGCTCATATGTCAATGAAAATAAACCTTTTAGTGGTTACATAAATTTTAATTACAATGAAAATAAAGTGAATACCGGAGTAAGCGAGGCTTATAATAAAGCAGCTCAGATTTCATGGCAAAAGGGGAAAAAATGGATTCTTATTACTGACAGTGATTTCTCTTTTAATGTCGAATTGTTGAAAGCATATTGCAAAGGAATAGCTGAATACCCGCTTTGCAGCCTTTTCAGCCCGATCCTTACTTGTGAAAACAAAATCATATCTCCGTATAATAAAAAATTCCACCGATATAAAATCCTGAAACAGGTTAAACCAGGAGAATACAATTCAGATCACATCAGTATTATCAATAACGGTATTCTTTGTAAAATAGATGCCTTTATGAAAACGGGAGGTTATAATCCATCTGTTATGCTTGATTTCAGTGATGATTGGTTTATCAGCAATTATTCTCAATATTATTCATCTATAGTCATTGTTGACTATTCTACTCATCATAAATTGTCTTCATTTGAAAAGAAAACTGTTAAAGCTGCAATGGAACGCTTCAGAATGTATTGCACTGGATCATATCAAATGTCAAAACAGTACAGTGATGGATATTGGTTTTTCATATGGTGCCTTTTGAGGTCAATCCGACTAAGTGTAAAATATCGGAATTTATGTTTCCTTAACATCTTTTTTTGTCAGTGGAAAAAACGTTAACTGTAAGACGATTTTAAGTGGAAGAATATTCTAAATGAAATTTGTTAATGTACTTATGTCCACATATAATGGCGCTGAATTCATTGAGGAACAACTTGATAGCGTTGCATCTCAGGATTACTCAAAAATTAATATCTATATACGGGATGATGGTTCATGTGACTCGACAGTAAAAACTTGTAAAAAACTCTTTAATAAGTACAAAATCAAAACTTTGATCGAAGGAGAGAATTACGGAGTATTCAGAAGCTTTATGAGCTTGCTTCGGGATTGCGATTCAGATGCAGGCTATTATGCTTTTTGCGATCAGGATGATGTTTGGTTCAAAGATAAAATAAGTAGAGCAGTCAATATCTTAGAGTCTTGTTCAGATCAATCTGCTCCAGCATTGTATTTCAGCAGCGTTATCATTACAGATAAAGATCTTAAGCAAATTGGCCGTGGTCAAGATCCTCGATTCATTTCCTTGCAAAGTGCTCTTGTGGAGAATGTTGCTCAAGGCAGCACGATCCTTATGAACCAAGCTGCAAGAAATTTTCTTGTAAAGATTATTCCTGAAGATCTCGGCTTGCATGATTGGTGGTGTTACCTTGTAGTCTGTGCTTTAGGAAAGGTAATTTATGATCCGGTTCCTTGTATGTACTATCGAAAACACAACTCAAATATTAGTTATGGTAAATTCGGTTGGTTAAACAAGTATGCTGGACGAATTAGAAAATTTATCAATAATGAAGAAATTATCTGCTTTAGTCAGTCACAAAAATTATTGGAAATTTTCGGCGGTAATTTAGATCAAGATAAGAAAAAGATTATCCAAAGATTTTCCCAGATCCCCAACAATTCATTTTGCAAGCGTTTGCCTCTATTGTTTATTAATGAATACAAAAGACAAAATATTGCAGATGAATTGCTAATTAGATTCTTTTTTGTTTTTATGAAACATAAATTCATTCTATAGTAGATCAGGCAACAGAGATCTCTATCTTTTAAATCATGGGGTTATTAGAACTTTTTTGGTCCCGGAGTTCTTGCCACTTTTTACTGCGACAATATAGAGTCCTGGATTGATGTTTGCCGATGGTTTCCATACATAAGAAGAACCAACACTCTTTCTTTCCAGTTGGGGTTTGGCAATCAGTCGGCCATCTGAACTTAAAATAAATACATTTGCTGACGATGGCGCATTAGTTATGGAAATTGGAATCTCTTTCATTTTTGACTTTGAATAAGGGTTCGGAAAAACATTTAAATCATTACTTGATGGCGATTTATCCACTTGATATCCAAGGTCTAACTTGGAAAAGCCGATTCGTGTTGCGACCCAAAGAAATCCATTCTTTTTATCAATAGAGAGGTCAACTATTTCATTGGAAATCAAACCCATTGAGGTAGTAAATGTATTTTGCTCATCATTTTCAATATTATAGCGAATTAAACCATTACTTTTGGTTCCTATCCAAAATATATTTCCGTTCTCAGCTTCTAATGCTTTACCATCAGAAGTAATTTCTGAGTTTAAGGTAAATTTATTGGAATCTGGTTGGTAGATATACATGCCATCGGCGGTAGTTATCCAGGTGCGGCCATCTTTTGTGGTTACCGCATCAAAAACTGAATCGGTCTTAATCGTTTTTACTATTTGTATACCTTCACCTAAAGGGTTACCATTATGTCTGAATACTGAAATATTACCTTCTTCTCCTCCAGCAAAAATATTCCCGCTTTTATCAACATGTAAACATGTGAAATTTTTATCATAATTAGGATCGTCAATGGGAAAAAATCTTCTAAAGTGAGTTTCGTTGGGGTTGGACTTCGAATTGTCAGGTTCGTGCTTGTAATCATAACAAATTAACGAACCCTGGAAATTAGACCAACTGGATAACCATAAATAATCGAAAGAATCTATTGCGAAAGCGTCAGTTTTCCCCCAGTTATTTTGGTAAGAATCGGATGAATAAAAACTTCCGTTATTATGCACGTTTGCGTGATAGAATTTCCAAGAATTTGAATTTCGAGAATAAGTCTTTATTTGACCACCAGATGTTCCAAACCAAACTCTATTATCAGGAGTTTCAATTATTGCGCGATTGTTTAAATCTCCACCTATATTAAAATTTGAGTTTTCTGATGCGGAATAGAGGATCCAATTGTCATTTTCGTTTGCACCAATGCCGTTCCACCATTTTCCATCACTTCCGTTTCTGTATGGTAAATACCACATTTTACCAGTATGGTCAACATATACTCTATTAATCCTGAATTCACTAAGACCAGGGATTTTATAATTTGTGAATGAATTGCCATTCCACAAGTAGAAGTAATTTTCTTCTGTACCTATCCAACATTCATTTTTACCAGTCACTTTTATCGCTGTAATTTTGCTTGGCATGGTTTTTATCGGTATAGAATCGAAGAGAAGTAAAGAATCTTTACTATGAACAACACCGCCATTGAAAATACTTGCAAAACCAGAATATGGAATGCATTGATTCTTATTATTAATAAAGGAAAATACAGGTTTAATTGTCTCTTGATCAATAGTCCAGATAGCGGGATTAAAAAAGTTAGCTTTTTCGATTGGTGTTTGTAATCTCAGTTTTGCTATTCCGAGGTCAAGTCCTACATACAATGTATCATTAAAAATACTTAACGCATTTATTTTTGATGATGCAAGAGAGCCTAATTTTGTTGCACTTTTTTCTGCAAAGCCTTTTTTCGTATCAAAAAGACTTATACCTTTGTTCGATGAGATAACTAAAAAGTTACTGTGCAAAACAATATCTGATATTTTCCAATCCGTGGAAGAATAAGAATTGTAAGTCGTTATCAAACTTCTATTCTCCGGCGGAGTTCGTTTACTCAAATATCCCCGGCTTGTTCCGCTCCAGAGTGTCTCTCCATTTTGAAGGCATAGGGCAGTAGTATAGGGATCGGGACTGTTATTCGTATTGGGGATCAGATATCCCGAGCGGTTTGCTTTGCTAAAGACGTACAAACCTCCTGATGAGGCAACATACAGCTTATCTCCATTGCTCTCAAAATCATATACGCCGATTGTTGATGAGTAGTTGGTTATCCGCTCAAATGAGAATGATATGTTAATAAGTGCTGTTATTAATAATGGAAGAATAATCATTTTTTTCATGAATCAACCAAGGAATAAGAATGAATGTACTCTGAATATACGACTTCAAATATATTTTATTGCCAAAGTTATGAGTAATGTACAAAAAAAAAGCACCCGAAAAGGTGCTTTAGTAATCATCAATTGGAGCTGAGGGGGATCGAACCCCTGGCCTCGACATTGCGAACGTCGCGCTCTCCCAGCTGAGCTACAGCCCCGTGGTGAATTCATAATATACATTTAATTCAATTTAAGCTTCAAGAGAAGCTTTATGGTTAATATTGACATTATTTGCTCTTGAATGTACCCTTGAAATAAGATTTTATTGCGTGCACTAGGAGTACTATGGCTAATAAACAACCTGAGTTATCTGAAGAAATGTATAAAAGGATTTACCGGCTTATTAAAAGGCAGATCGATCCTCGGATCATTGCAAATACCTTAAATATCCCTCTAAGAACTATTGAAGCAATTAGTACAAGGCTCGAAAAAAACTTAACTAATGATTATGCTAATGAACAATTGTTCAATAATGGATCAAGAGCCGCCGACAATGGCTTCCTTGATATCTATGTGTATCCTAAAACTCGCTATGCAATCATACAGCTGGTAGGAACTTTAATTACTGATCATCTTGAATCCTTTTCGAAAGAACTTGATAAAGCCCATAATTCATCTTTTAAAGCATTTGCAATCAGGATGTCTGATGTAACAAGTATTGATGAAACTGCAGGTAAATTACTTTTAAGCTTGTATGAAAAGGTTCAATCATTTCATCGATTTATGGCTATCTTAGATCCATCGCCTGACATTGATAAATTGTTAATTCAATTTCATATTGATTCAACAATTCCTGTCTTCGGAACAGAAAGAGCTTTCGAGGATGCAGCTTTTTCTCGAAAAACAACTATTATTAAACGTAATCCATCTTAAAAGAATTTTTGGAATATTCTATTTAGAAAATCTATTCTTTTTCATCAGTTCATCGCGTTCCTTAAAAATACCCTGATACAACAATTATTAGCAGATTCTTTCGTATTCTCTACGTTTTTCTGATTATTTTCACAAAGCTTTTAAGATTCACAGTCAATATATTAATTTTGATGGATGATAATATTCCTGAAAAGGGATATATCGATCAAGGAATATGTGTTTGAAAAGGAAAATAGATGTCATATCTTGGTATAGGTTATACAGGGCAAAACCAGTCATTTCTTCGTGATGAAGTAAACAAGTATATGGATTGGCTCAAAGGTGATCGTTTACCCCGCTTTTTCGGAGATTCATTTCTTGTCTTGTACGATTCCAATACTGCTCGGGAATTCGCCAAGAAATGTAAAAATGATGCCGAAAAGGATGTAATTGTAATCTACCACATGGATAGATCTGCAGAAGAATCGTAAATAAATGGAGAAAAGATAAAAAGAGATGTTGCACTTTACAGAAAAAATCGAATCCCAGAAAATCCTCAGGCTCTTATCCAGAAGTATCCCATACTATCTTAAATCATGGACTGATATTGATGAAGAGTCTGGCTTGTTTGGAAATGTTGACCCTCAAAATTTCAACATGCGCTCTGTTGGATCATCATCACCAGTAATTGAATATGTTATTAAGCCGCATCTCAATGTGCTTTGCATATTAGGAAGTTACCTTTATTTAAATCAGTCTGACTTGATAAGCGCAATAATATCAAGAGAAGAGATTGAGATTAAAATCCGTAAAGGAATCCACTGGGCTTGCGAAACGCATTTGACCGGCTCTATCGATGTGAGCACCTTTCTTGGGCGTAAACGTTGGGGAGAAAACTGGAGAAGCAGTTTATGGGCTTCTTTGCTTGGTGTCAGCGCTGTATTCTGCAAAGATGCACTTGAAGAATCACAACTAAAAAGAATAAGAGAAATTGTTGCTTTCGAAGCCGATCGATTTATTGACCTTCGACCACCTAGTGGTTGTGAGGTTGATACCAAGCTTGAGGAAAATGCACAGGATTCCATGGTTTTAGCCTGGGCAATAAATCTTAATCCCAATCATCCTCATAGAACAGATTGGGAGAAGGCTTTGAGGTTATGGTCAGTCAATATTGCTTCCTGTATTCAGGACAGAACTGATCATTCTGAATATTTTGGCAGCTCAATAGCTCATTCAGTTACTACACAGAATGTATTCCCTGATATGACTGCCGAGAATCATGGATTTTTTCATCCGGAAAATTTGGCGTATGGTCAATGGATTGTTTTGACTATCGCAGCGTACTCTCTTCACAATCAGGAGCGTCCTGATTTCCTGGCCCGCAAAAGTCATCAAAGAACGTATGAAATACTTTTACGTTTCTGTTTGCCGACAGGAATGATCTATGCTCCCAGTGGAAGTGATATGCCGATGTTTATTCCACGTCCATTGGCACTTGCCTGGGGATTGTGGCATAATGACCCTCGTGCTTTGCACATGGCTGGTCGGCTTTTATCCTGGATGGATACCTGCCTTTTAACAAATGAGGAAAATCAGGGGCCATGGGTTTTCGGCTTTGAGCAATGCCATGAAGGTTGGGAGTTGCTTTTTCAGAGTCAGGTAGGACTCGAGCTGGCGTTACTTTCCTGTTTGCCTTTCTCCAAGGAACAGCGGTTCTTTTCTCCTGGGCAGATAGAAAATGCTGTTGATACACGGCACATCTATCCCTATGTTGAGGTATGCTATCGCCGTAATATTCGCACGACCAGAAGCGTTTCCTGGAAAGCAATCGGAAATCATCCTCTCATCGGTATAAACGTACATCATCAGCCAGAACTTGTCGCACCATTTAAAGGTGCTTTGCTCGGTATTCCTTCTGTCAGTAATGCCGTTAAATCATGGAAAGTCGCTTTTCATCAGGACCGCCTTCTTCGGGATGGCTTTGATACATTTGGAAGAGTCGATTACTTTGATGCGTTCGGGATGAAGAATTTGCAGCGTGATCTGCGTGTTATTACCTGGGGAGAAGAAGGACTTATTGTTCTTGATAAAATAACTGCTTTGTCCAAAATGGATGTTTTTGAGCAGTATCTCTCTCCACTTTATCTTGTAAATGACCACTGGACAGGCAATAATCTTGATTTTTGCAGTGGGTCACTGCGGGAATCCTTCAGCTCCTTGCAAAGAAAATACCGTGAAGTGGGTTGTCCATCATTCTGGGCAAGTATTCAAAATCACCTGCTTTTTCAGTTTGTATGGGGGAGATCCAAAGGACTTTTCTATCTGCCCGGAGGCGATCGCAATGCTCCTCCTTACTGGAAAAACTGCCGTGTTGACATGCTTGCTGTTCATGTTGAACCATTTACAGCTGATGCCGGTGCGACAATCTATAAAGCCGGTTATTATATTGGTGCTGGAAAGGGTCCTCGTCCTTTCAAAACCACTGGGACCGCCAGTGATTTTTTCAAAGGTCTCGTTGTCATGGATGGTAAAATCACCATGGGAATTGACTGATTCGCTATGGCCTCCATTGCCGATATTTTACAAAAATATTGTAAACTAACAGACTTTTGCGCCAGATTCTGGGCTACTGTTTCTAGTAGATATCCAAAGGATATTGCTTGTCATGAAGGATGCGGAATCTGCTGCGAACTGCAAAGCGTCAGCATGATTGAGGCCTTTTCTATCTGGCAGGCACTCTCAAATACTGGCTTGATAACTGCCCAACCCACAAATCAAAGTTGCGTATTCCTAAAAAATGATAGCTGCTTGATATATACTGCCAGACCAGTTATCTGCAGGACGCATGGCCTGGCAATAAAAAGCAAAGAATTTATAGGTGATTACAGTATCACTTGTCCTTACAATTTTTCCGTAAGTGAGAATATACCACCTGATGCAATACTGGATATAGATCTTATCACTCAGAACCTTGTAAGATTAAACTATGCTTTTTGCATGCAGATTAACAAAACACAACTTGCTTCGGAACGAATCAAACTTTCTGATATCGCTAATAACAATCTGGAATCTCAAATTCAAACTGCCTTTGAACTCGCACTATGAATGAGCTCTTTAGAACACCTGTTGATATCGAAAAACTCAAACAGCCGATTGATCATTCACATAAGTTAATTATGATTGGTTCCTGTTTTTCTGAAAATATTTATCGCAAATTAAAAGAGTACCGCTTTAATGTACTCAGTAACCCCAATGGTGTTCTTTATAATCCGCTTTCGATAACAGCTGTTATTAACCGCTTTTTACAAAACAAACCTTATACAAAAGAAGATCTTTTCTTTCATAATGATCTGTGGATGAGCTTTGATCATCATTCGATCTTTAATCATACCGATGACAAAATATGTTTGCAAAAAATAAATAGGGAATTCTTATCAGCTGTAACCATTCTGAAAAATGCTGATCTGCTCGTACTCACATTCGGCAGCGCTTTTGTATACCAATTATCAGAAAATAACAAAGTGATTGCAAATTGTCATAAATTGCCTGAAAGTAAATTCGTAAGACGTTTGGCTTCCATTGATGAAATGGTTTCTTCATGCTGTGATATATTTAATAAGCTTCATCAGATAAATCCTGCTCTGAATATTTTACTTACTGTAAGTCCGGTCAGGCACCTGCGCGATAAAGCTCACGAAAACGCTGTCAGTAAATCACACCTCATTGCAACTGTTTACAAATTAGAAAGTGCCTTCGAAAATGTTTATTATTTCCCTTCATTTGAAATTATGATGGATGAATTACGTGATTATCGCTTTTACACTTCAGACATGATTCACCCTTCTGAAACTGCCATTGAATTTTTGTGGAACCGTTTCCGCCAATTTTGTATAAGCAAGTCTTCTAATGAGTTTATCATAAAGTATGAAAAAGTAATCGCTGCCCGGGCGCACAGAATAATGTTCCCGGGCACTGCTGCTGCAAAAGAATTTACATACTCTCAAATCAGAGCACTTGACGCACTAAAAGCCGGCTTTCCTCGTATCGACCTGTCCTCAGATTATGAATGGTTCAGGAATCTGAATCTATGAAAACGCTTGTTTACCATTCAGGCGCTTTGGGTGATTTTATAACGATTTTACCTGTTCTGGAAATCTGGAAAAGGTATTCGCAGTCCCATGTGGTGCTGATAGGAAAACCTGAGTATGCTATTTTAGCAAAAGTATCCGGCTATATTGATGAAATAATAGATATTAACAGTCGAGAGGGACTGGACTATTTTAGAGAATCAGAACCTCAGAAAATCAGAGAACTACTAAAAGTATATTCAGATGTGATCCTTTTCACATCTGATAAATCACCCATATATATTAATTGTAAAAAATATTTTTCCGGAAGAATCATAAATCAAAATCCTTTCCCATCAGAAAAAGTCCATATTATTGATTACCATTACGAGTTAATTAAAAACCTGATACTTGTAACGGAAGTACTGATTCCCAGAATTGTATTGAATTCTGATACCTCTTTACAATATTCGAAAACAGTTGCGATACATCCTGGAAGCGGAAGTAAAAGAAAAAACTGGCCGATCAAAAATTATTATCATTTAGCAGAAAAAATACGATCCAGAGGGTACGCTGTACTTTGGATAACAGGTCCCGCTGAACAATCAGAGTTATTTCCATCGCAGGATAAGGTTTGTAAAGAGGTATCTTTAACTGAGCTTTCGTTAATAATAAAGAAGTGCTTATTATTTATTGGCAACGATAGTGGTATAACACACCTTGCAGCAGCAGTCGGTTGCCGGGTAGTCGCGATTTTTGGCTCTTCAGATCCCCTAGTATGGTCGCCTCGGGGCAGTAATAAAGTATCCATTATTTATAAAAAGACAAACTGTTCGCCCTGCCATCCTTCAAAAAGCCTGGAAACTCCAAAATGCAATAATAAGTGTTTTGCCCAAATTCCATCTGAAACAGTATTTGCAGCTATCGAAGAAATACTATTATAGGTAAAAAACCATCATCGACCATTCAGATCATTGTAACCGGATTTTATATTGTAGCTTATTTCAATATTTCTCATTAATGGAGTTATAAAGGTTCAGGAGTACCAATAAAAATGTTTCCTTTGCGTGATGAGAATCCAACGCTGCAGACTTCAATTATTACTTTTCTTATAATAGGTATTAATATCTTCGTCTGGTTTTTCATTCAGGGCTTTGGAGGACAATACTCTTTATCAGAATCGATATGCAATTACGGTTTGATTGCTGGTGAACTTCTTCAAACAGTTCCTCAAGGGACAATTATACCGGTGGGAAACGGTTTATCATGCGTCGTTGATTCAAGAGATTCAATGCTTACTCTGGTTTCTCATATGTTCATGCATGGAAGCTGGTTGCATTTGATTGGGAATATGTGGTTTCTTGCTGTGTTTGGGGATAATGTTGAAGATTCTATGGGGCGCATCCGATTTATCATTTTTTATCTTTTATGCGGATTTATTGCTGCAATGACGCAGGTTGCAATTGATCCTACAAGTATTGTGCCTATGGTTGGTGCATCAGGTGCGATCGGTGGGATTATGGGAGCGTATGCGATTTTATATCCGAGAGCTCCAGTTCATATGTTGGTGTTTTTAGGATTTTATATCGATAAAATTATTGTTCCGGCATACTTTATGCTTGGTTACTGGTTTGTTTTGCAGATTATAAGCGCTCTACCTATGATTGGTGGAAAATCTGCAGGTGTGGCATTTTGGGCTCATATTGGCGGTTTCCTTGGAGGCATTATTTTAATACAGCTTTTTAAAAAGAAAGAGCGAGTAGAAGCACAGCGAGAGAACGTGTTCAGGCGATGGGGAAGATGGTAGCATTTAAACTGTTAAAAATGTATAATTTAACGTAAAAAATTTCATTAAAAGAACTATTATCAATTGGATCACTATGCACGTTAATACTCATATCCATACGCCTTATTCTTTCAGTTCATTCGATTCGGTTGAGCAGGCAGTTCTACTCGCAAAAGAAGAGGATGTAGGTGTTCTAGGGATAAATGACTTTGATACAGTCGAAGGACATTCGCTATTTTCTGAAATTTGTAATCAGCATGGAATTTACCCGATTTTTAATATCGAATTCGCTACATTAATCGAAGAAGATAGAATTCGGGCTTTACGATGGAATGATATTACGTATCCAGGAGTTATGTATCTTTGTGGAAAAGCTCTGAATTTCCCCACTTCTTTTGATTGCGATTCAAAAAATCTACTTGCTTCAATCTGGAAGGTCAGTCAGGATAGAATTTGGAAAATTATCTCCAATATTAATGATTATCTCCAATCATTATCGCTTGATATAGTTCTTGATTATCAGCAAATACGGAATTTATATGCAAAGCAAGCTGTTCGTGAACGTCATTTGTCAAAAGCATTATATATGCAGTTAGTAAAAAAATGGAATGATCCAAATATTCTTCTCCAAAAAATTCGTCTCTTGTTTAAAGATGAGTCATTCACAGCTGATCTGTCAGACGCGGTAACAATGCAAAATGAAATCCGCAACCATCTTTTTAAGCCTGGGAAAATCGCATACGTAAATGAAGATTACAGCTCGTTTGCCAGATTCTTTAATGTTAAATATCTGATTCTCCAGACAGGTGGAATTCCGTGTTATCCTCTTTCACTTGATATTTCTCAAGGGTTAACGGAAAAGGAAAACAATATTGGCTTTTTTATAAATGCGTTATTAGAATTGGGAATTTATGCTGTGGAATTTATCTCAAATAGAGTCTCATTTGATTTACTTAAAACCTATGTACATGCTTTTCATGAAAAAGGCTTTTGTATAAGTTTCGGAACCGAACATTGTACCCCAGAGCGGTATTCTTTGATTCCCGGGACACTTGGTGGAAGGCCTTTTGATCCTGAGCTTGAGCAAATTGCTTATGAAGGGGCCTGCATTTATGCGGCTCATCAGGAATTGCACAAGCAAAACAGATCCGGTTTTGTTGATGAAACTGGAAAAAAGCTTATAAACCAGAACAAAATAAAAGATTTTATAAGAATCGGTGATGAAGCAATCAAGAAAGTTGTCTTTTGTCAGGAAATTCAAAGAATCTGATTGCAGAGAACTGATCTGTACCGTAATTTATTTTCCATTAAAAAAATCATTATCATACTATGAACGAATTAACTCCTGATTCCCCAAAAAATAGCGATCAACTCAGGCAAAATCAACTGAAGGCAGGTACAGTACTCCTTGCTAAAAGTGAACTAATGGATCCAAACTTCGATACCACTGTTGTTTTGATCTGTTTTTACAATAAGGATGGGGCTTATGGGCTGGTTCTTAATCGTCCCACTCACATGCCCGTTTCGGAAATATTTGATGGGTATTCTGGATTGAACAAAATGAAAGAGATATTTATGGGCGGACCAGTTCAACAGGATGAACTCCAAATTCTTCAGGTTACAACTACCCCTATGGAGGGAGCGTATGAAATTGTTCCGGAAGTGTATGTGGGTGGCAAATGGGAGAGTGTTAATCAAATATTAGAAGTAGATGGTGCAGGTACGCGATTATTTTTGGGGTATTCCGGTTGGGGACCAGAGCAGCTTGAATGTGAACTTAAAAGCGGTGCATGGGAAGTGTACGATGTTGATGTAAAAAGGTTATTACAAGATCCGCTTGGAAAGATTGTCAATAGCGCAAAAGAGATAGCAGATTATTTGGAATCGATAAAAAGGTGATTTACATCTCTTCTTCTTTTAAGCCGGTCATTTCCTGAAGTTCCAGTTCTTTTCTTCGACGTTCTTCTTGTAGTTTACAAAAAGCCATACTGATTTTGTCTTTATCATAATTTGTAAGCATAGGGAGAATGTTGTTTTTGTAAATAGAGATCATTTTATCTCTAAAAAGAGCGTCGCGATATAAACGAAGACGAGTACTTAATTCACCGGAAAGACGGTTTTCCAATCCGCATTCTTTAGCCAACAGATTATCGAGTCTGGAAATTCGATCTGCAATAGTGAGAATTATTTCAAGGGCTTCTTGCTCTTTTGAATCTAAGTCAACGATTGGTGGGAGGATGATTTTCTTTTTGCTTTTGCCAAGCATTATTTCTAACGCATCGGCATCCTCTTTTTCCGGAGAGTAAAAATATTCGATCCCTTTGAGGCTTTCGGAAGCTTTAGCGTGCATATAGGTTAATAAACGCGCTTCATTTTCACTATACCCAAAATCAGCACAAATTGCATGTATTCGCAACGCATCTTCAAAATATGAGGAGTATTGGTTATTACACATTTTACTTTCCTTCAGAATCAATACTAAATTGATGCATTCTTAAACTCTTTTGTACTGCAAATACCGGACCGCTATACAAAATTGTATGGCCCGCTTTTTCTCCAAACATCTTATTTTTCAAAACCTTTTATCTGCGCTCTTTTTTATATTACCTGATATCTCTTGGTAATTCCAAGTTTGAAACATGTTGTTCGGGAGTTTATAATGTCAACTGTTGATGAGTGCCGCAAATGTGATGCATATTGTTGTAAACATGTCGCAGTCTATATCGATAAACCTCAAAACTATCGAGATTATGATCACATACGATGGTATCTACTCCACGAAAATGTGTGGGTTTCTATTGATTCTCAAGGGGAGTGGATGCTTGAATTCCGGACACCTTGCAAAAGAATAGCAAAAGATTTTAAATGCGCGGACTATGAGAACAGACCGCTGATTTGTAAAAATTACCCCGGAAAAAATGAATTGTGCGAAAAGCAATCAACAGAACTGTCATACACCCATCTGTTTACAAATCTGGAAGAATTTGAAACATACCTCAAAACAAAAAAAAACATAAAACAAAAAAAGAGAGCAGTCTGAAGAAACATTATAGTGGAAAAAAGATAATAAACCCCAATTGTTAATAAAAATAGCTAATAGAAATTCGTTGGCCACAAAAGGTTTTCCAGCACATCGACATACCACCTTTCGTGTATGCCTCCTCACTGCGCATCCTTTTATGTCTCAACGGATTTATCATCTTCATAACTTCCTATTGCAAAATCAGGGTTTAATAATCACGATGATCCTTCCGAAAGGTGGAAATTATATCTACAATGCAATTTGATAATTACACATTAATTTATGCGTTCGGACTTACGTTATTCGCTGGTTTGTCTACAGGAATCGGATCTGCTTTGGCTTTTGCCACAAAGAGAACAAATACCAGATTTCTATCTGTTGCATTGGGGTTCTCTGCAGGTGTAATGATCTATGTATCAATGATAGAGATTTTTTTTAAAGCGAAAATCGCACTTACAGGTGCTCTTGGAATTCGAGGTGGTTCCTGGGTAACAGTCGGTTCTTTTTTTATGGGAATGCTTCTGATTACACTAATTGACAAACTTATACCTTCCTATGAAAACCCGCACGAATCTCATAGAGTTGAAGAAATGGATCTATCCCAAAAAAAAGATAAGAAGTTAATGAAAATGGGAACCCTTACAGCATTAGCTATTGCTATTCATAATTTTCCGGAAGGTTTGGCGACATTTACTTCTGCACTGAAGGATCCTTCTCTGGGTATAGCCATTGCCGTTGCAATTGCGATTCATAATATCCCTGAGGGAATCGCAGTATCAATACCATTATATTATGCCAGCGATAGTAGAAGAAAAGCCTTTTCACTTTCATTTCTTTCAGGATTGTCTGAACCAGTTGGGGCTTTGATTGGGTATATGGTCTTAAGGCCTTATTTCAATGATATTACTTTTGGAATTCTTTTCGCGTCGGTTGCGGGAATTATGGTATTTATATCACTTGACGAACTGCTGCCGACTGCACGCGAGTATGGAGAGGCGCATTTATCGGTCTACGGTTTAATAAGTGGTATGGTGGTGATGGCGATTAGTTTGTTACTTTTTATTTGAAAAATAAAAAAGCTGCCGTTTGTGGCAGCTTTTAAATATCAGGATCTTTTTCTTAGACGAATTGTTTTTGGTGTCACTTCAACCAGTTCATCATCATTTATATATGATATACAGTCTTCAAGAGTCATATCGATTGGAGGTACAAGCAGCACGTTATCATCTGAACCTGCAGCTCGCATATTGGTCAGTTTTTTACTTTTGCCGGGATTGACAACCAGATCATTGGTTCTACAATGTTCACCAACAATCTGACCGGTATAAACGTTTACCCCTGGACCGACAAACATCTTTCCACGATCCTGCAATCCAAATAACCCGTAAGCAACGGTAGTACAGGTGTCTTTTGTAACCATTACTCCATTAGCTCTGGTTTTAAGTTCTCCAACATAAGGACCATATTCGAGAAAAACATAATTCATAGTACCCATACCACGGGTGTCAGTCATAAACTCTGAGCGATAGCCAAGCAGGCCACGTGTAGGGACTTTGAAAATAATGCGAGCCATACCGTTTTCTTGGATCATCTCAGCAATGATCCCTTTGCGGGAGCCCATTTTTTCGATAACCGGTCCCATATACTTTTCATCAACATCAATTGTCAATTCTTCGTATGGTTCAAGCTTCTGCCCATTTTCTTCTTTCATGATCACCTGGGGGCGAGTAACCTGAAATTCGTATCCTTCACGGCGCATTCTTTCAATAAGAATTGATAAATGAAGTTCGCCTCTCCCTGAAACCTTATAGCCGATAGTATCAGGCAGTTCCTCTACAAAGAGCGCGACATCAGAGAGAATCTCTTTTTTCAATCGCTCTTCCAAATGTCTTGAGGTAACAAATCTCCCTTCTTTTCCTGCAAAAGGGGAATCGTTAGGGATAAAATTCATAGAGATTGTTGGAGGATCGATTGCCATTGGTGGTAGTGGTATCGGGTTTAGAGGATCGGTGAAAGTAACTCCTACCGTGACCTCATCCATACCAGCTACAGCGACGATTTCACCAACAGATGCGATTTCGGTAGGCACTTTTTCCACACCTTCGTATTTATATACTTTTGTAATTCTTGCCGGAACCAGTGTGCCATCACGTAATGCGACTGAAATTTCTTTATTTACATTTAATGTGCCTGAGGTGATTTTCCCAATTCCTAATCTACCCAGATATGATGAGTAATCAATGGAGCTGACAAGCATCTGAAGTGGTGCTTCAGGATCTCCTTTGGGTGGTGGTAAATAAGACAGAATTTTTTCATAAAGGGGCTCCAGAGTCATTCCGTCATCATCAGGATCGTTTCTGGCGATTCCATCCTTTGCTGATGCATAAATAACTGGAAAATCAAGAATATTATCGGGAGCATTAAGTTTTATAAAAAGATCAAAAACCTGATCAACAGCCCATACTGGTCGTGCAGTAGGTTTATCAATTTTATTAATAACGACTATTACAGGCAAACTGAGTGCTAATGCTTTTTTAAGAACAAAATAAGTTTGCGGCATTGGCCCTTCTGCTGCATCAACCAGCAGTAATACTCCATCTGCCATTTTTAATACACGTTCAACCTGCCCACCAAAATCGGCATGTCCAGGGGTATCAATAATGTTTATAAGATGGCCTCGATAATGAATTGAACCGTTTTTTGCAGAAATAGTGATTCCACGTTCTTTTTCTAAGTCCATTGAATCCATAAGACGTTCTGCAACAACCTGGTTTTCACGAAACATTCCGCTTTGTTTGAAGAGCTGGTCTACGAGGGTTGTTTTTCCATGATCTACGTGGGCAATAATAGCGATATTTCTGATTCTGAGATGATTCATACTTCCTTGCAATTGAAACAGGTACGCGGGATATAATTACTTTTCGTGTTATTCTTTTTTTGTGATTGATTAAAATTCTTAACACGATCAAGTGATTACGTTACTCATCAACATTTATGCTTCTGCAGAGGACATAAATTTATAGAGAGTGGATAAATTACATTCTGCCTTTAATCAGGTTATTGATAATTATGGATATTTTATTGTAATAAGAACGAAATTTGCTCTTTTCAAATAAATAATGATTTGAATTCCAAAGAGTTATCAATGCAAAGGAGCAGGAAAAAAATGATGTAAATGATAATAACTATTATTCACGATCGTATTATGAATGGATGAGTTTAACCGGTTCAGCAAATATTTACCTTTTTGTTTGACTTATTGTACTTCAGATGGCAGTATTAAAAGTAAAAATGTAAAGTAAATGCAAATCGGTTAAGTAAAAATCAGTACTTTTTTGATGGAGTGAGGTTGGACAATGAAAGAGATAACGGTAAGCCCAGTTGATTTTGATCCTAATAAATTAATCGATCTGGTTGAAACTGCTAAAGAACTTAAAAGCAAAATTACTCTTTCTGCTGGCTCTCTCAATGCAGATGCTGCTTCCTATCTCGAACTCTTGTCATTATGGGCTGATAAACGAGATGAATCCCTGAAAATTTCAATAGAAGGGGAGGATGAACTGAGTGGTATGGAGCAACTCGAATTGCTCTTTTGTTCAACTCTCAAATTGGCCTGACTAATTTAATTTGCTTTTCATCTGCAGACTACTTTCTTAATTCCATAAGAAAAGGCTGCAGGTGATATCAAAATGACAATTATTTTAAAATCAATTGATACGACTACAAAACATAGTATTAAATTTTTAAGGAATCTTTTAATAGTATCCTTTGCGGGAATTGTTGTTTTTACATCACTCTTTCTGCGGATTCACCTCATGAGTATTTGGAAAAACTTGAACAAGCTCACAAAAACGGTGTAAGCATAATTGATTTTTAAATAGAAAGAATGTGTGCTATCACCAAAAGATTCTGAAATCTTTCAATAAATACTTCTAAATATTTTTTTCATAATGATTTCAGAAACTCTTGAAACTCAACTTCTGCAAAATTGCTCACAGACGCAGGAACTCACCATTAATGCGAAATGAAATTGAGGATGGTTGGTGTCTCGATGTTTACATACAATCCTTTTCAGATTTACGCTTTTTTTGTGTTTCGAATAAATCTACATGAGACACCTGTTAGTTTTGGCTTGACGATATCCACCCCTGCAAGATACAATCAGAAAAAAATCGGGGGTAATTATGTCATTCATCAACTCTATGAAAATTCGCACAAAACTAATTACCGGTTTTGGGGCAATGGTTTTTTTACTTATTGCAACAGGGCTTATCGGGTTTCGCAGTTTCTTTAACATAAATGAGAATTTATCAGAGATTTTTCATAACCTTATGCCGGGTTCGATGGTTCTGCTGGAAGCTGATCGCGATTTACATCAAGTATTAGTTGCTGAAAGATCTATGATTTTCTCAGATCCTCAATCCGAGGTTTTCAATAAGCTTTTGACAGATTATCAGGAAAACCTGAGTCAATCTCAAACGAGAGTTCAAAAGTATAAGAAAGTTGCTTCATCAGATAAAGAAAAAACTCTTCTTGCAGAATATGATAAAGCACAGAATGTTTGGTATGAATCCTCATCGCGGGTCATTGGGCTTTGCAAAGATACCTCAACGAAAGCTCGTGCAAGTGCTATTTCCCTTAGTCTCGGTGAAACCGCTTCGAAATTCGAAACAATGAGAAGTAAGATAGATAAACTTATCGATGTATGCTACGAAAAAGGTGATCGAAAACATGACCTTGCAGATAAGAATTTCTCGATGGGATCAATTCTGATTATAATCGCGATTTTATTGGGTGTTATAGTTGGTGTTGTTTTTTCCATAACTATAAGTACCGGGATTGTTGCTTCTTTGCATAGTGCTATCGAAAGTTTTAAAACAATATCAGATGGAAATGGCGATCTGACAAAAAGACTTGTTGTCAAAACAAAGGATGAGATCGGGACTCTTGCATATTGGTTTAACAAATTTATTGAACTATTGCAAAAAGATTTCAGGGAACTATCTGAAAGCGCGCGAATAACCATGGCTTCGTCTCAAAAATTTGAAGGATTTGCATCGCAAATGCAAAGCGGGTCCGGTGAGTTGACAAGCTATGTAACAAACGTAGCTGCTTCATCAGAACAGATTAGTGCTGGAGTCAAGAGCAGTGTTTCCACAATAGAACAAGTTTCGTCAAAAGCATCCACTATGGCTACAGCAGCAGAAGAGATGAGTGCGACCATAAATGAGATTGCCAGAAATGCTGAAACTGCCCGTTCTTCTTCATCGGGTGCAGTTGAGCAGGCCAAAAAGGCATCACAAAAAATGGAAAATCTTGGAAACAATGCACAGGAGATTGGAAAAATCACTAGTACAATACAAGATATTTCAAACCAGATTAATTTATTATCCCTGAATGCTTCCATAGAAGCGTCCAGCGCGGGCAGTGCAGGAAAAGGATTTGCGGTAGTTGCAAAGGAAATCAAGGACTTGTCAAAACGTACTGCAAAAGCAACTATGGATATTGGAGCTCAGATTGAAAATATGCAGAATATCACAGTCGAAACGGCTTCGGATATTTCCGGTATTGTCAAAATGATAGAAGATGTCAATTCCACAATAGTTCAGATCGCCGCTGCTGCGGAAGAGCAGAGTACTGCGACAAAAGAGATTGTTCAAAATATCATCCAGGTTTCAGATGGAATGCAGGAGGTTACTCAGCAAGCTACGATGAGTTCTGATGCTATTCAGACAATTGCCAAAGATATCAACGAAATCAATGCATCTTCAAACGCTTCCCATAAAGTAAGTCTTCAGCTTGCTGAGAGCGCTAAGGACCTGAAAGGTGCTGCCCAATATTTGGAAACAGTGATCGGGAAGTTTACTATATAAAAAACTGTTTAATCTACCCTGAAACATCGGTAAATATAAATTTCAGGTGCTATTGCGGGATATTTACATTGATTTCAGTATCTCCTGAAATTTAGCTTCAGCCAAATCAGTTACCGATGCAGGTGCTTGCACAACTACTGTGTATCTTACTATCAGTGTGTTTGTTGTACTGGTCGATTTACGATCGGGGAAAAAACGGTCAAAAGCGATGATTGCTGTAAACCTGTCGCTGTTGTTTCCAAATGATCTTCTTTTGTAGCAGCGCAGTGAAAGCGCCCGGTATTTATCGAGATCATTTTTCATTTTTATTGAATCAAAAAGTCCGGAAACGTAATCAGATAAATAGTCAGAAATAGAAAGTTTGGTATTTTCCAGATCAAGATAAATGGTACACGTTATACTATCCGAATGATCCCAGAGCTGCTCAATCAGATCATAATCGAGTTCTGTATTCATAAATTGATGATTGGTAACAAGGTGAGGGAGGATTGGGGAAAGTAAACCCTTGAATTTCAGCTGAAAAGGCTTTTGCACTGAAAACGATGCATTGTAGCAGAATGATGGGAGTTTTCTTTTGGTATTATTAAAATTCCTGATCACTTTATACTTATAAGACAACAACGCGATTGAATCCTGAAATGAATCGTTATTTGTATTATTTAGCTTTAATACAGAATCTGATGTAAATCCAGGACACATAATGCGGAATACATTGGCAATTTGAATACGTACAGAATCTGGATCAGTATCTTTTTCGAAAAGACTGTCCAGAACGTAAAAGCCAGTACTGATTTCACCTGCTCTTATGAGTTTGAATCCGTTTTCCCACGTAATGTTATATTTTTTTTTGGGAGTAGTATGTGTACTACTCAGCTTAGTTGATGAAACAAGGGAAAAACAAAAAAACACAAGAAGGCAGAATTTACTGCTCTTTTTCAACCACATAAAAGCTATTAAAATACGGTCTTTTTGCATGGTGTCGTTGCTTAATAAGGTACTTTATTTCTGTAATTTGGAATATAATACCTATCATTACAGATAATGTAATCCGAATTGAAGCGAATTTTTTTGATGCCGTACTATTTGACAGCTCAGGTATTTTTTTGTATAGAGTAATAGGATAGAACTTCGGAAGTCGTGAAAATTTCTTCAATACTTGTCTGAAATAGTTTATTTTGCTATAATAAAATTTTAAAAAAACATTTCAAAACAGGTTATGAAAGCAACACTTCCCTGCAATCGTCCTACACAACTATCCTTATTTGGTTCTAAAAAGTCAAATTCGGTACGTCATCACTGGAAAAAAGGAATCTGTATACATTGTGGAATGCAAAAGTCAGAATCGGTAGTTACCGTTTGTGATTGCGGTTGCAAAACTCCCATTTGTTCAGATACAATTACAACTCATAACGGTAAATTGACATATGTATTCGGTCATGAGACACTGGACCTCTTTGAGAAAATAGATACATCGATAAAGTAATTGCTTGCAAAGTATCTTTTAACCGTGATGGATACCAAATAATTTATCAATGAATTTCCTCTTATTATCTGTTGATATCGTAGAGAAGCTCTTGCCTGTTATGTTTTTAGCAAGCGGGGTTGATTTCAATAGAGAGAGAATACTGTCTTTTTGATCTATATTTTCGATCCAGTATACATTGTTTTTGTCTCTTTTAAGAAGAGTAGAAGTATTGGCGCTGCTGAATGTTATGTAATCGGTACCTGTTGTTGTAGCGCTTACTCCTGAAAGTTTGCGTGTTGATAAGAATTGACTCAGTTTGTCTGTAATGTATGCTGCATCAGTTTCAGTTGCAAAATGTAAGGCCCATACAAATGACCCATAAGTCTGATTATCACTTAAGGTATAGGCTAGTCTGTCACCCTGCCATCCAAATGCTCTTTTACAATTGGCAGTGTCGACCAGCTCATTAAGAAGTGACATCAGCATAATGGGACCATAAGTATCGTCATCTGCCATTATCAGTTTGTTTGTGTTTTTAAGAAGAACAGGCATTATTCTGCTGAAGTCGAATGCAAAGAGAGGTGTAGTTGATGCAGTAATAATATCAGCTGTTGAGTTCACACGATTTGCATGGTAGAATGAATTAATCTTCTGCCAGGAGCCGTTGGTATAGTTCTGTGCGATAAACCAACTCCCAAGAGTATACTGGGCATTACTCTCAATTTCAAGGTAACGAGGGATGGCTGCTTTTTTTAAGGAAGAATAAAAATCTTCCCGGTATTGACTAAACGTAAGTCTAACTGAATCAATCGAGCTGTTGGGAAAATAATTATCAAAAAACGCATAGTACATTGTAAAGGTAGCATCTCCTTCGCTTACGCACATCTGGGATAAATAGAAATCACTGTTCAATGTTGATTGTGAAATCGTTGGGTAAATACTTCTTGTAAAAGGATTGAAATTCTGTTCCTGAAGCGCGTGTGTCAGCTCATGAATAGTATAAACATAAAGCTCTGATGGATCATAGGTATCTGCATCGATAATGTAAAGAGAATCAGTTCCTGGTTTGTAAAAAGCAATGGCTGACATATCATTGCTCTCAGAAATAAAGTCATTATTTGTAAAATTGTCCGGTATAAAACCGATTTGCTTGAATTCTTTCATGATCAGTGAAGCGTCTTCTGTTGACCAATCATCATTATAGGAACTATACTGTTCCCGAGTGAGTAATCCTACGTGGACTGGACGAATGAATTGTAATTGTCGGATTTTTTGTACTTGGGTTTTTGCTGCTGAAATTATTTCTGTATATTCTTCCAATGATGCGCTTGCAGGGTTACTATCGCTGCAAGAGATCAGTAAAATAGGCAATAATGAAGCAAAAAATAACGAAAAATGGGAAAAATGAAATTTAGTCGACATTTTTATTCTCCTGATCTAAAACTTAACATTATTATAAAATAATACTTTGTATATTGCTCTTAGGCTATAACGTGGAAAAATCTTCCTAAATGCCTGAAGAGTATTACAATTATATCATAATGTGTAATCGGTAAACAGAACAAGTTATATGGAGGAGAATAAGTATGGTATCGCCCGGGCATGATGGTTTTTATTTATTTAAAAAAAGTAGAAGATACATTGTCAATTCGGTTTTGATATGAATGAAGAATGTGAATGAGCGCCTTATTCTCTATTCGAAGTACTCGTTTTTAATTTAGAAAAAACACTTAGAAAATCTCAAGCTGCAACAATTATTGCAGCTGTAAATACTTGATTAACAATCTTGACGTGCATCATTTATTGCAATACGTTGTTTTTGGGCCGCCTGACGAGCTTGGGAAGCAAAATCAGATTCAGAACTGGCGTGAATTATTGCCCGGGATGAATTGATAATCAATCCTTTTCCATTTCTTGTACTGCCATTTTTTATTACACTCTTTACATCTCCGCCCTGTGCTCCAACTCCAGGAACAAGAAATGGAATGTTTGGTGCAACTGATCTAATAGCCTTCATCTCATCCGGATAGGTTGCTCCAACTACTATACAAACATTACCGTTTTTGTTCCATTCACCTGAAGCTTTTTCTGCAATAAGCATATATAACGGCTTGCCGTCAATAATCCTGTTCTGAAAGTCAGCTGAACCGGAATTAGATGTCTTACATAAGATAATAACTCCCTTATCCTTATGTTTTAAAAACGGCTCAAGAGTGTCTGAACCCATAAATGGATTTATCGTAACTGCATCAGCACTATATCTTTCAAACACTTCACGTGCATACATTTCTGCTGTACTACCAATATCATTTCTCTTCGCATCTAAAATCACTGGTATCTCTGGATAAGTTTTGTGTATATAGTCAATTGTTTGCTTCAGCTGATCCTCAGCTCCTATTGCTGCATAATATGCGATCTGTGGTTTATAACAGCATACTAAATCTGCTGTAGCATCAATGATCGCTTTATTGAATGTGAATACTGACTTGTTTTCTTTCTGCAGTTCCTCGGGAAATTTTGATATATCCGGATCTAATCCAACGCATAAAAATGAATCATTCCGCTTTTGAGCTGCTTCGATCATACTTATAAAATTCATAAATAGATTTCCCTTGTGAAGTTAATTTATCCTATGGTGAAATTAAGTAGCGGATTATTAAAACACAAGAGATTATAAGTAACATACTTTTACAGAGGATTTAATCGGTATTTTCAGTCCCACAGTATACGCATAAAGATCTGCGTTGAATCAGGTTTTTCCCGCATTTCTTGCATTTTCTGACTAACTGATCGTTTTTTTGATCAAAAATTGTGCTTTTTTCGTTTAGCTCTTTGATTTTGTTGGATATATCTTCATCGGTAACACCCAATTTTGTTTTGATAACATCGTATAAAGCAGCATTTATTAATAGTAATCTATTTACCTGGGATTCAAGCTCAAGGAGTCTCTCTTCAACATTCGAAATTGATCTTGTATGCAAAGGATTCTTTTCTAAAGGTGCTTCATCCTGATTGCGAAGTTCCATGTAAAAGTTACCCACAGTAAATCTCTTTCCGCTTAATAAGTAGATCAGTCCCTTTTTTATTATACTATGCCTGACATGTTTCTTAAAAGAACTTATTCCTGTTCATTTACAATTTTTCTTCTGCACAAACTATTTTTGTTGTAATTGAATTGAAAAATGAATTAAAATTTTCACGAAGTTTCGCCCTGGTTTGGCGTACTATAGTGAGTTTGTTACGGATGGTTATCGTTTAATTAATTAGTGTCTGTTCGGAATTAACATAAGCGCCCCTAAATTCCCCGTTCTGAGGATGCTAATTTTTAATAATATTGAGTTCTTAAAAGTCTCCTTCGGGGGGCCTTCGGGGAATTTAGGGGGCGATAATTTTCGTGTTACATAAATACGGTTATGTTGAACTGATACTAATAATACTGGCGAAGCAATAATGACATTGTATACACATGATGCTCCTTTTTTGAAAATAAATAATATCAATAATTTGCATTTATTTCTAAAAAAAAATAAAATTGAGATTGGTACTAACAGATCACAATTGATAAGTGAAATCGCTGACGCTTTTTCAAAAATTCCATACGAGAATCTCACAAAAATCATCAAATCAGATAACGTCATATCCCCGCGCTCAGCTATGCGGTATCCAGATGAGCTTCTTAGTGATTACCTGAAGTGGGGAACCGGAGGAACCTGTTTTTCATTAACAGCTGCAACTATCGCCGTGTATAATGCAGTGGGAATAGAAGCTCATCCTGTTTTGGCGGACCGCTATTATGGACCTGATACTCATTGTGGATTGGTAATTGTCACATCGGAAGGGTTACTGCTCCTTGACCCCGGATACCTTCTCTTTGCTCCTACTCTTCTACCCAAGCAACTACCAGTTTGCATTGATACCGGTTACAATCGTATGGAACTGGTCCCTTTGCCTGATGGGAACAGAGTCGAATTATATACGATCGTAAAAGGAAACCGGAAATTACGTTTGATTTATAAGAAAACCCTCGTATCACCAGAAACTTTTGAGAAAGCCTGGGAGCAATCTTTTGCCTGGGAGATGATGACTTATCCAGTATTGACTCGTGTGTCTGCTGGACAACATCAGTATATCCAGGGAAATAAATTGTCTATAAGAACTGATGAAAGAACCGAACGGTCAAATCTTTCTATCGAATCAGAAATAAATTTTATTACACAAACTATTGGAATAAGCAGAGAAATCGTAAAAAAAGCTTTTGGAGTAATTTCAAATGGCCGAAACTAAACCACCACAGCCTGTTAAGTTTTTCATTGCAGCACTGTTCAGTAATTCTGAGGTCTTAACAGACGCTCTTGTAATTGTTAAGGACCTATGGGGTGATCTTGATTTTCAGAGTACCGATTATCCCTTCGATGTTACCAATTATTATGTTTCAGAAATGGGTGAAGGAATTTGCCGGCGGATTATTACAATAGGTAAACTATATCCGCCAACCCTTCTGGTTGAAATGAAATTGAAATGCAATTCAATTGAAAATGATCTCGCATACGAATTCAAAAGATCAGTGAACCTTGATGCCGGGTATCTTGATCACAATAAAATAGTCCTTGCGTCTGCAAAGGAAGCTGGACAGAAAGTGTACCTGGACAAAGGCATCTACGCAGATCTTGCTGGAAGATATAAAACAGGAAAATATCGGCCATTTGAGTGGTCATTTCCGGATTTTAAAAATGGCAGATATGATAATGATTTATTATTAATAAGAAAAAATTATATGAAACAGCTTAAAATCTGCCGCGCTGAACAATCCGCTCAGGTGATATCAGACAACTTCGAGCAGTTTCACAAGATATGACCAGAATCTATTTACAGAAGATATCTCAAGGCGTTCATCAGGCGAATGTGGAAATTGAATTGTTGGCCCACAGGAGACCATTTCCATATCCGGGTATTTTGATCTAATAATACCACACTCCAGACCGGCATGTACAACTTTCACTTCGGGCTTCTCATTCGTAATTGACTCGTATGTTTCGATCGTTGTTTTTAATAAACTTGAATCCGGTTCCGGTTCCCATCCTGGATACCCTCCTGAAAACTCTACATGTGCACCAGACAATGATAAAACACAGGAAATGGTATTCTCAAGATCTTTGATGGCCGATCCTGCAAGACTGCGTAATAAACAATGAATCTGTGCTTTCCCATTCTGGTAATCTATTATTGCCAGATTATTGGAAGTTTCTACCACATTTGGTAATTTACTGCTCATTCTGATAACGCCGTTGGGACAAGCATATATCATGTGCAGAAGGTTTTCTTGTGATTTCAATGAAAGATAGTTGGCAGGAACATCCGTCTCTGTTATTTCAATTTTTATACTATCTTCTGCGCCGGCATATTCGTTTATAAGCTCTTTTTCCTGTTTACTGATAAAAGATATAAATGCCTGCTTGTCAGTTTCAGGGATAATAATTGTTGCGAATGCCTCCCGTGGTATGGCGTTACGAACAGTTCCTCCTGAAAATTTACTTATTCGCAAACTGAAACTATTGGATCCGGAAAATAACACTCTGTTAAGTAATTTTACGGCATTTCCTCTGCCTGAATTGATGTCAATCCCGGAATGGCCGCCTTTAAGACCTTTCAGGGCTATCATAAAGGCAATGTAGTTCTCATTGACCTGCTCTTCTGTGCATGCCAGTTCAGCACTGCAGTTAATACCTCCTGCACAACCGATGTAAAATTGACCTTCCTCTTCAGTATCAAGATTTATCAATTTTCTGCCTTTTAGGGTTCCTGGTTTGAGCCCAAGTGCACCAGTCATTCCAGTTTCTTCATCGATTGTAAACAAAGCTTCTATTTGACCGTGAGATAAATCTTTTGATTCAAGCACTGCTAATGCTATTGCAACACCAATCCCATTATCAGCACCGAGCGTAGTACCTTTTGCCTTTACCCAGTTTCCATCAATGTAGGGGTGAATAGGATCCAACTCAAAATCGTGAATGGTTGTTTCATTTTTTTGAGGTACCATATCAAGGTGGCTTTGAAGAGTAATGCTGCTGCCACTTGTATTTGTAGGCGGCTTCCAAACTATCAAATTTCCAACTTCGTCAACTTGTGACTCCAAACCCCATTGCGACGTTAACCTTTGTATATGTTTAACTAACTTTGATTCACATTTTGATATATGAGGAATTGAACAAATATCGTTGAAATGTTTCCAGACAATAGACGGTTCAAGTCTTTCAAGTGCATTCATATTTATTCCTTATTTAAGAACTAATTACAATTGTTTACTGTTATTGTAATCTGATCTGACGAACGATTACCATTCGCATCAATAACCTCGACTTTATAAACAGTTGATCGATCCGGTTTCACTGTGACTTGCTTTCCATATCCTGCTATATTGCCGTTTGTATCACTCCAAATGATAGAAATGGCACCTTCACCATCTCTTGAACATCTGCAATCGGTCACAACAGTGTTGGAAATCCTCCCATTCTTTATTTCTATTCCATTTTTGTCACAAATATCTATTAAGCCAGTGATTACGGCATTACTATTGATAATGGTATTCATATTCACTAACAAAGAGGCATATCCGGCAGAACCGCCGTTAATGAAGTTGCTTATACAAATGCTATTTACAGATAGTACACTTCCGTCATCAGCGACAAATTGGCTTCCACTGTTAAATAGAGCATTTCCGCTAACAGAAATGGTTCCCTTGTTCATAAATGTCCCATTTACATGAAAATCAAGTCCTATGGTTATGCTACATTCATTTGTAAAAATATCATTACTGTTTTGAAATATACACTGAGTAATTAAAAGCGAAGAATAATTGGAACTTCGATGATTACTGACAAGTGATCCTTTAACAAACATATATTTGTAGTTGATTAATTCACCATTGTTGTTAACTATACAATCATTATGAACTACAGTATTTCCATAGTTTTCAAATTTCCCACCGATTGTTAAATAAGGCAAATCAGCATCACCTATAATGACTATGTGTCCACTATTAAATGATAGACTTGAAGGGCGGGCAGTACCACAGATTATTAATGTACCTCCATTTATGTTAACTGAACCAGTAAATACCTGGCCATTTTCAATACATGCGACTTGACCCTGATCGATATTCGCATTCATTGAGCCAGTCAATCTGATTGTACAACCGGAAGAACAGTTTATCGGCGGTATAGGATTTAGACAATTGTTTCTGGTACAATGGTTATTTGTGCTGGCGCTGAGGGTGATAGATTGCCCTGCACAAATTGTTTGATCCTGACCCGCATTTACAGTGCAACCTTCACATACAGGTGTTACAGTCACTGACACTGTATCTGAACGGCTGCACCCATCAGCTTCGACTTTTAAAACATAAAAAGTTGTAGAAGACGGTCTTACCGAAATGTCCCATGAGCTACCGATCAGGTTTCCTGAAGCATTGTACCATTTACAGCTCCCGGTTCCAGTACCACTAAGAATTGCAGATTCTTCCCGACAAATAGTAAGATCAGAGCCTGCATTTGCAGCTGGTAAATCGAAAGTAATCCTTACACTATCACTTGCTGTATTCCCGCAAAGGTCAGTAACTGTCACATTATAAAGATTTGTACCTGGAGTATTTCCTGAAAAATGAGCGGTAAATGTCTGATTTGTTGATCCATCCTGCCAACGGTAACTGGAAAAGCCACTGCCAGCATCGAGTACTACGATTGAACCCGGACAAGTCATACGGTCTTCTCCAATGTCTAATGATGACGAACTTCTGGGAGACCCTATGGCAATAGTGTCAGATGCTACAGCGCCGCCTGCGGAAGTAACCCGGACATTGTAAATTCCTGGTTGTGAAACTCTGAATGTCCGTCCTGTGGAACCGTCCTGCCAACGGTACGATAAAAAGCCTGCTCCAGCATCAAGTAAATAGCTGGCGTCATTGCAAAGCTGAAAATCATGACCAAGATTTACAAAAGGCCGTCTGACATTGATATTTAATGTGTCTTTGACTAAACCGCAGGAGAGCTGTATTTCAGCAATCAATTTTGCTGTACCGGCAGACTGGAAATTTACTGTTACAGTTCCGGAAGTCTGACTGCATATTGAGACCTGACCATTTGACATCCATCTTACATTTGCTCCGGATGGAAATTCTCCTGAAAGGGTGTATTGAATTCCTTGCGCATTCGGTAATGCCTCCTGTGGACCGCTTATTCGTATACAATTGGGCACAACGAAATCCGGAACAATGGTCGGTAGCCCAAAACCGCATCTCTTTTGCTCACAGTTCAAAAAACCATATTGATCATAATTACATAAAGCCCCTGATTTATTCGGGTTTTGGATAACTCCCATGTATCGGTCATAATATTTTGAAAAGTAAATACGGCCATCCGGAGCTATTTGCATCTGTCCATAGTAGGTGGTTGTACTGACAACATATTTTGAGCCAATAATATCTTTGGAATTGTTGAGCGCGACATCGTATTGATATAGTACACCGAGGCCTGGCTGTGAATTTGAACCTGTTGAAATGTAAAGTTTGGATGCATCTGGAGAAAATTCCAACCCGTACGCCTGATGAGTCTGATTGATTTTGAGAAAATTGGATACCTGACCGGAAGTAGCATTGAAATCAAAAAGCTCTACATAACTTCCAGGGTCATACATTGAAGAAATCGCAAGAAGTTTACCATTAGGCGATATTTTCATTACTCCGCGTGCACCCGATGTTTGTCCGTTAAGAACCGTACCTGCTTTACTTACAATTGGTGTGGTTGTTAAACCGTTGAGGTCTATTAGATACGCATGAAATTCATCACTGTTCCATGGATGAGTTACTATCCAATAATCTTTGCGGTTTGAATGGAGTGCAGATGCAATCTTCTCTGATGAGAAATTTTGAAGCTTACTATTTTTTAAAGTTACATCTCCCAACCCGCTATTCATCGACATGTCAACTATGGAATAGTATAATCCCCCGGTTGCTTTTTCGTATGTACTGAAAATATAGTATACATTTGGATTCCCGGGATGGGGTACGATAACTATTTGTGAACCTGATGCGCTGCCGACCAGACCCGCACCATTTGGCATTGTATTATGGTTCCTGTCTTTTACACTCACCTGGTAATTGGGAATGCCTCCTTCGATTGGCAGAACTGAAAAAAGAAAATTACCATCTACATCTGAAATGGAATTGCCTGCTCCTCTGCTGCTGATGTTATTATCACAGAGTGCTTCCGCGATTCCTGAGGAAAAATTAATGCCGCCGCCTAATCCAAAATACCAGTAGTCAGCGCGTTTACTTATCTGCGGACAATTGTTGACTTCTACCTGAATATCTTTTCTGCTTTGACAAACAGAATCCTTGATAATCAAGCTGACTGTGTAAAAGCCTTCCTGTCTGAAAAGATAATTAAGATTGACTCTATTGGAGACACTGTCGTCATTAATTAACCAAACGACCTTATCATATGGTCCGGAGCTATTATTTTCGAAATGAACAGTTGATCCTGGATGGATAAAAGTACCGGAAGGCGAAAAATCCGCTTTGAGCGGACATATTACCTGAATCGTTTTTGAATATTCATCAATACAGGATTGTATATCCTTCTTGACAACTAATTTTATTGTATAATTACCAGCCTGCGAGAATCTATAAACGGGATTCTTAACTGTCGAAAATAATTGACCATTCAAATACCACTCGTATGCTACTTCAGATTCAGGAGTAGATGTGTTTGTAAAAGCGACTGAAGTACCTATTTGTATTTCTTCGGATGGAATGGAAAATGCAGATTTAATCTGAAATGGACAAGGGCTGTTGCATGCACCTGATAAGAGTAAACTTGAGCGTATATTCAGAATCGCCGCTCTTGCACGTTCTTTCTGTCCAGGGGTAAATGAATTCAGACAGTTCAGATAATTATAATCCATAAAGTTATCGGAAAGATCAGGTTGATCGCCGATACCTCCAGCACTTACAGGTCTGAATGGATTGTTTACAGATAAGTCGTCATCATCAGTTGTACAACTGTTAATTGGACTTGAACAGCTTGTAAACTGAGTTGTTGCATCTGGTGGTGTATCTGCGACTTTATCGCCGTCTGTTAAACAGTTGTCATTCTTGCAGCCACCCTCAAATGTGTGGTAGAGTCCAAGAAAATGTCCAAAATTATGGATCACAACACGCGATTGTTCGGCTGAAAAGCCAAAACTGCTTGCCTCAATTACAATACCATCTTCAAGTGATCCATGGGATAAGGGCATAGTCGAGTATCCAGCAATATCTGGACCTGCCGAAGAGGAGGTGATTGACTTTACGATCCAAATATTTATAAACCGACAGGCATCCCATGAAATTAACCGTTTTAACGCCCGATCATCAGATTCCATTGTAAGAGATGTTAAAACTGATTGTATGCGGTTAATACCTGTTGTGAAATTACCCTCCGGGTCTTGCTTTGCAAGGCAGAATTCGATCTGCATATCTGTTCCATTACCGCTGTACCGAAATTCCCTATTTAAATGAGCTATACCGTTTCGAACCTGTTCGTCACTGATGTTTTCGGAACCATTATTGTGGATGATATGTACTATAACTGGTAAAGTGAGAGTTCCACTTATTGACATTTTTAAGGATTTATAACTGCTGATTTTTAAATTTTGGATATACTCTTTTGATTTGTCAAAACCGATTATATCGTTAGTCAGTATTGGTTCATTGTTGTTTAAAGGTATCTGTGCTATTATTGAACATGGAAAAATCCAAAAGCAAACAATAAACGCAAATGTCAAATAACGCATAGTAACCTCTTTCTATCCTATACAATGAAAATTCGAACTACAATTATATTTAAAAATTCGAGATCAAGCGTAAATGGTCTTGTATTAAAATAGATTCTGCCTTTAGTTGGTTGTCAATACTTGTCTCTAAAGTACACTAATGTTAATTGTAAAATCAACAATGCCCGGAACGATTTTGCAGCAGCAAATTTTTTGGTTTTATAGTTTCACTTTCATATTTTCTGCATCTACTTTATAGATTGAATATTTACTATTTTTGATGCTTATGATTAAAAAACAGCACCCGCTTTGGATTGAGATAATTTATCTTGCTGCTCCATTGATACTTTCTATGACCGGCATTGTGGTAATGCAGTTTGTCGATGCTCTTTTTCTGGCCTGGTATTCATCGCATGCTATCAGTGCGATTGTTCCCGCAAGTATGGCTTCAAACCTTCTGGTTAGTCCGTTTCAAGCAACTGCGGGATTCACCTCAACTTTAGTAGCTCATTATACTGGTGCTGGAAAAGCACAAAAAGCTTTCGCTGTAACATGGCAAGGAATTTATTGTGCCTTTTTTTCTTCTTTTATTGTTTTTGGTATAGGCTTTCTTTCAAAACCCTTGTTTAATATTGTTGGACATGAGCCATCTATTCGGCCTCTTGAGGAAATATTTTTTTCCATAATGTGCTGGGGGGCTTTTCCCGCAATAGCCGCAAGTGCTATTTCTGGATTTTTTACCGGGCGGGGAAAAACCAAACTCTTTATGATTATTCAATTATCTGGAATTCTCATTAACACATTGTTGGATTATTTTTTGATTTTTGGAAAATGGGGTTTTCCGAAATTAGGAATGACTGGAGCAGCTTTGGCAACTACTTTTGCTCAGACAGCTGTTTGTGCTTTACTCATGATTGCGTTTGTTTCTACAAGTAGCATAAAAGACGGTCACCCCTGGCGCGACAGACACTTTGATAAAAAGCTCTTTACCAGATTAGTACATTTTGGCTTTCCTAACGGCCTTCGATTCGGTTTTGAAATGCTCGCCTGGACTGGTTTTATCTTCTTTGTAGGAAGAATCGGTTTGAATGAGCTTGCCGCAACCAATATCGCTTTCAGAATAAATGGTTTTGCATTCTTTCCGGTAATCGGAATCGGACAAGCAGTAGCGATATTGGTAGGTCAGGCGCAAGGAATGCAGGATTGTAAGCGAACTGTGAAAATCACCTATACAGGACTGCTCATTTCTGAAGTATGGATGATTACCGCAGCTTTGATTTTTGTTTTATTCCCTTCCGAAATCTATAATCTTTTTAGCAGTGAAGGATATGTCAATTTTTCCGGTATCTCTCAGATTGGAGTTACTTTACTTAAATTCGTTGCAATCTATTCTCTTCTGGATGCCGGTAATATCATCTTTGTCAGCGCTCTTCAAGCTGCCGGGGATACCAAATGGACTATGTTTCTTTCAATATTTTCGAATGGTTTGTTTTTGGGAGCATTGCTATTAGCAGATTTATTTTCTTTTGGTATTTGGATTGAGTGGATTATTGCAACTTTATTTGTAATGATAATCGCTTGTCTGTGGTTTTTCCGATTTCGGTCTAATGCATGGCAAGTTATCAGAGTGATAGAAAAACCAGCAGAGGTGTTTTAATGATAAAAAAAGTAACTTCTCTATTGGAGGATGCAATCAGGCAAAGAATTTTTCCTGGATGTGCCATTGCAATAATAGAAGAAAATAAAAAGGATGTTTTAACATTTGGGAAATACACCTACGATTCAAGCGCACTTCCTGTAAATGAGAATTCGATATTCGATGTCGCTTCTATAACAAAAGCCATTCCGGTGTCTTCTCTTGCATTGAAATTAATTGAGTTGAACAAATTGAATTTAGATGAACCCATGGTGAATTTTATTCCTGAGTACAACGGAAATTACAGGACTGAAATTAAAGTCTGCCATTTACTTACACAAACATTGTCTTTTTCATTCCGATTATCAGAATGTAAAAATAATCCACCAGATCAGATTCTAAACTGTATATTAAATGCCAATCTGCAGGCTAAACCTGGTCAGTTCTATAGTTATGCCAATGCAACAAGTATCCTCTTGGGGATGGTTATAGAACGCAGTTCTGGTTTGAGCCTTGAATCTGCCGCAAAACAGTATTTTTTTGACCCCCTTGAAATGGATCACACAAGCTTCTACCCTGAGAACTTTGACCGCTCTTGCATTGTACCCACTGAAATAGACAAATGGCGTAACGGTATTGTTCAAGGTGAAGTGCATGATGAAAGTGCATGGGCTCTGAGACCTATGGTTGTTGGGTCTGCCGGGCTATTCTCTACAATCAGAGATCTTTCCAATTTCGCTCAGATGCTTATTAATGAAGGCAATTACCGTAACAACAGCATTCTTAATAAAGATACTATTAAAAGTATATACCAGAATCAGTACTCCGATTCTGAATCGTCCATCGGCTTGGGATGGGAACTGAATCAACCGGAAACAATGGGTCAACAGTTTTCAAAGTGTGTGTTTGGAAAAACCGGATTCACCGGGTGCTCAATAGCCATAAGCCCTTTAAAGAAAAGAGCTTATATCATGCTGTCCAACTATTTATATCCTGAGCGAAGAAAAGATCGCAGTTCTATCAATCAGATACGGCGTAAGCTTGCAGAAATAATCTTAAATTGATTAGAATAGCTGAATATAAGGTATAAATATTTATATGGATTATAAAAATACGGGCAATAAGTATATTATAAAAAATTATTGACTTATGAAGGGAATACTTACATGGCTGAATTTTCTATGAATATTATATGCATAGGCGCAGGATATGTTGGTGGGCCGACCATGGCTATGATTGCTGCAAAATGCCCCCAATATAAGGTAACGGTAGTGGATATTAATGCAGAACGAATTGCTGCTTGGAATTCTGAAAAACTTCCAATTTATGAACCGGGACTGTATGAAGTCGTAAAGATTGCCCGCGGCAGAAACCTGCTCTTTTCAACTGGTATCGCTCAAGCCATAGATGAAGCAGATGTCATTTTCGTTTCAGTTAACACACCTACAAAAACTTTTGGAGAAGGATCAGGGAAAGCTGCGGATCTTCAGTATTGGGAAAAAACTGCTCGCGATATAATTAAGGCCTCAAAAAACGATAAAATTATTGTCGAAAAAAGCACATTACCTGTAAGAACTGCTCATGCTATGGAAAGAATTCTGAATGCTAATAGCAAAGGAATTCATTTCGAAGTATTATCAAATCCGGAATTTCTCGCCGAAGGAAGCGCTATAGAGGATTTAGAAAACCCTGATAGAGTCTTGATCGGCTCACAACTCACTGAACGCGGTTTAAAAGCTCGACAGAAGGTTGTCGATATCTACGCGAATTGGGTTCCTAAAGAAAAGATCCTTACAAGTAATGTATGGAGCGCTGAATTATCCAAACTCGTCGCAAACGCCTTTCTTGCCCAACGCATCTCCTCAATCAATAGTATTTCTATGCTTTGTGAATGCACTGAGGCAAACGTTTCTGAAGTTGCAAGGGCAATCGGTATGGATAACAGAATCGGTTCCAGATTCCTTAACGCAAGCGTAGGGTTTGGAGGTTCGTGCTTTAAAAAAGATATTCTTAATCTTGTGTACATTTGCGAAAGCTATGGATTAACAGAAGTCGCTCATTACTGGGAAAACGTTGTCTTGATGAATGAATTCCAGAAAAGGCGTTTTGTGAAAAACATGATTAAAGTGATGTTTAATACAATAGCTGGAAAAAAGATTGCTATCTTTGGCTTTGCTTTTAAAGCTAATACAGGCGATACAAGAGAAGCTCCAGCAATTGATATTGCAAAGCAGTTGATTGAAGAACATGCAAATGTTGTGATAACTGATCCTCAGGCACTTAACAACGCTGCAAAAGACCTTACAGGACATCTTGAGTATGTTCAGTTCACCCCAGATCCTTACGAGGCAGCAGATGGCGCACATGCAATCGCTATTATGACTGAATGGGATGAATATCGAACAATTGATTATAATCGTATTTTTCAGAAAATGGAAAAACCTGCTTTTATTTTCGATGGCCGCAATATTCTTGACCACCAAAAGCTTTTCGACATTGGCTTTAATGTCTATCCATTAGGTAAGGAAAACTGGAAACACGTATAGACGTGTTTAGGGGATTGCTTCCTAGAAAATTATTACTGTTTTTTGTGGAGACGATTTTTGAACGTCCCTACAAAAACAGTATTACTTATTAAATTTGTTTTGAATCGTGTTAAAAATTAGTGCTTGAGGTTTCAATTTCTATTTCTGGATCGGATATCTCCATCGGCAGATCGGAACTTGCCCATTCTCCCATTCCCCCATCGTAGAGCTGCACTAATGGGTATCTTACAATATATCGAAGTGTAAAATATGAATGTGCGGCAGACCAACCATCCTGGCATACCAGAATGATTTTTTTGTTATTCTGAATGCCAAGTTTTCCATATGCTCTCTTTAAAGCATCTATGCTTTTCCATTGATAACCATTTTCAACATCATTTCTCCAGAAATGATTCACTGCGCCTTTGATATGTCCGAATCTTTTACAGTTACCAATCAGACCAGCATAGGTTTCTGGTGATTCAACATCAAGAATAATGACTGCGCTGTTTTGAACAGATTTTAAAACATCTTTTTTATTGACTCTGATATCATCTATCATTCTCGACGGCATCTGGTAGGGAACAGCTGTGATTTCTGGAAGGTCCTGAGAAACGGGGCGATTTTCACTTTCCCATTTCTCAAATCCACCTTCAAGTAATGCCACATCTTTATGCCCAATATAATCAAAAAGCCAAATTAAATAGAATGTCTGCACATCTTCCTGATTACCATAAATTATAACGGTAGATTTTTCGCTGATTCCAATTTCCCCCAAAAGGGACGATAACGCATTAGATGAGATCGGCAGGTATGGGACGCCATTTATTGAGAGGCGAACTGATTCGGGATTAAGATAAACTGCATTGGGTATGTGGCTATTGTAATATAAATTGATTTTTCTTACATCAATGATTCTAACGTTTTCTTTGGAGATATTTGATCTGAGCCACCCTGTGGATACCATTCGAGAAGATAACTCTCCGCTATAAACAGGCATGGAAAATAAAACTGACAATAATAATAAGATTTTTCCTATAGTGCGCATTTGAACCTCCACTACAACCGATTCTCGAAAAGCTAGTAAAACCGAATCAATACGGTCGATAAAATAACACTTTTTTTAAACGAAACATGGTTTTTTTTAAAATCGCACTTGAAAATTGTATTCAGATAGTGTATAATGCCATCTCACTTTAAAAATGTTCATTTTACATGGAAATAGGCAAGGTATACTATTTTTTATTTTCACTAAGCCGGAATTGCATTTTAATTTTTTGAAAGATCATTTTTTTAACCGCTTCATTTTCATATTTGATTCTTGGCCAAAAAAAACCTCGCAAGCCATCCTTTTTTCTTCGGGGTACAATATGAATATGCAAATGTGGTATACTCTGACTGATTCTATTATTTACAGCAATGAATGAACCATCAGCACCAGTTGCGTTCTGTACTGCAATATCAATGTTTTGTACATTAATGAATAAGCGGCAAATAAGGGGCTTTGGTAGATCTGAGAGAGTTTCATAATGATTCTTAGGGATTAATAGGGTATGGCCAGTAAAAAGAGGTCTATTATCTAAAAATGCAAATGTCTCCTCATCCTCGAATAATATCTCACTTTCCTCTTTCGTTTTCACTAATTTGCAAAAGGCACAGGCCTCAGAATATAACATAAATTCTATATTTGTGCTTAATTCGCAATGGCTCCGAAAAAAGCAAATCAGAAAGCAGGCATTTGCCCCTTCCTGCTTCCTGATTGCCTCATTCTCCTTACATGACCACGATATTTATTAATATCAATTTCTGTACCAGAGAAAGTTGTGGCAAGCATTCTCTATTTTCTGCAAAATTATCAAACTTTATGGCTGATTACTTTCCTTAATCACTATAATTTTTTTTCTGGGAATCATTTTAAAAAAAACTTTTAATTCTCTGCGCCTGCTTACCTCAACCTGGTTACTTTTTCCCACAAATTTATAAAGACTAAAATCTCTGATATCTTCGCCTTACTTTTTGATTGCCACTTTCTCCATGCCTAATCCGGTAATCATTAGATTGTCCTTGTCGATTTCTGTTCCTGGTGTTGTAAGGTATCCTCCAGATATATATCCATTTGCTCCGGCATAAAAAAGTAAACTCTGCAGTGGACCAAGATGATATTCCCGTCCTCCACAAACTTTTATTACTTTTTTGGGCATTGTCAGGCGAAAAAGAGATACTATTTTCAAAAACTCTAACGGGGATTCCCGAGGCTTGTTTATCCGAGTACCCTCTATTGGATTAAAGAAATTTAAGGGTATTGTATCTACATCTAATGCTTTCAATTCCAGACAGAACTCTTTTCGATGCTCCCATGTTTCACCTAAACCGAAAATTCCTCCACAACATACATGTAAACCGGCTTCTTTCGCTGCTTTCACCGTCTCCACTCGTTCCCCCCAGGTGTGTGTTTTTACTATAGATGGGAAGAATGCACGACATGTCTCAAGATTGTGATTATAACATACTACTCCAGCATTACGGAGTATCTCAAATTCTTCTTTGTCGAGAATGCCGAGTGATGCATGTTTTTCACCTTTGCATCTGGAAAGCACTTCCGCTACTTTTATTATTTCTTGTTTCGACAATTTGCGACCGCTTGATACCACACATAATGGCAGATTGTCCTTTACGGCCAGAGCATAGCGTGCTTCTATTTCGGTACTGTCTACGAGATCCTTTACTTCAACCGTTGTGTTGTTATGGCTGCTTTGTGCGCAGAAAGCACAATCTTCACCGCAACCACCTGATTTGATATTTATAAGTGTACAGGGGGTGACTTTATTATCATGAAAATAAGCGCGCGTTTGATCTGCGGCTGAAAATAGTATCGATATTTTATCCAGAGGCCAGCTGATAATCAAATCCATGTCCGAAAGATCAATACCGCCCTGTGTTGCTTTATTGTAAAGCATTGACGCGTTTTGAAAGAAATCCATAAATTACCTCGCAATCGATTCTATAGCTGAAACTATTACCTTGCTTGATTGTTGAATAAACGTGTGGATCGTTTATTTCATACTCTTATCTTTTTATACTTAGTAAACGATACATTCGGCGTTAACTGGTATTATCTGATCAAAATACTTAATTCGTATATGAAGAGACAGGTTAAAGTAGAAGGTGGAAAGGTGAAGAGTGGAGGTGAAAGGTGAAGAGTAATGTTTAGGGGTTATCAAGTGCTTTATCAAGATTATAAGCAGCGCTGATCAATGCAAGATGTGTAAATGCCTGAGGAAAGTTTCCCAGTGCTTCACCTTGCGGACCAGTTTGTTCAGCGTACAGGCCAAGGTGGTTAGCATAGCCAAGCATCCGTTCAAAAAGCAGTCTTGCCTGAGTCAATTTATCATGATAGATGTGACCGGCACGAGTGAGCGCTTCAACAAGCCAGAAGGAGCACATGTTAAAGGTACCCTCATTTCCTGGGAGATTGTCTATAGAGGCAAGTGGTGAATATCGATAGACAAGACCACCGCTGACCAGTCCACCATCACTGGGACTTTTAAGAATCGCTTCGAGGGTAGAAATCATTCTCGGATCGGTGGGTGACATAAAAAATACCAGTGGTAATATAAGTAATGATGCATCGAGTTCATTACTGCCATCATGCTGGGTAAATGCCATTCTGGTACTGTTCCAGCCTTTGTTAATTACTTCTTCGTAAATCGCATTTCGCTCCTTAAGCCACCGGTCCCGATTGGCAGGAAAAGATCGTTTGTCAGCCAACCGTATTCCACGGTCAAGCGCAACCCAGTTCATTACTTTTGAATAGGTAAATAATTCCGAGCGGTTGCGCATTTCCCATACTCCTTCATCAGGGCGCGGCCAATTATCGCATATCCAGTCGAGGCGGTCGCGGATCTGGGTCCAGAAATCATAAGAGATTGGGCTGACATACTTATTATACAGATAGTAGGTATCCAGAAGCTCTCCGTAGATATCATTCTGAAACTGTGAAACAGCTTTATTTCCTACGCGAACCGGATTTGATTTACGATACCCTTCCCAATGAAAAAGGAATTCTTCGGGTAATCTGGTATCACCATGAATAGTAAAGACCGGCGGAACCGGTTCATCAGAGCATAGATTCTTTGATGCATGATCGGTCATCCATCTGACAAATGCAGCGGCTTCCTCTTTGAATCCGATTCGTAAAAATCCATAAATGGTAAATGCTGCATCACGAATCCAGGTGTATCGGTAATCCCAGTTTCGAACACCTCCTATCACTTCAGGCAAACTGCATGTGGGAGCTGCGACAATCGCGCCTGTTGGTTCAAATGTCAATAGCTTGAGCGCAAGAGCGGATCGCTCAACCTGTTCACGCCAGCGCCCGCGATAAGTACAGGAAGAAAGCCATGAGTGCCAGAATTTGACAGTTGATTGAAACAGATCTTCTGCTTCCTTTTCGGATGGAGTTCCGGGGCAGATAATCTGTGTATCAGGTCCCATCTCTTTTAAAATAAAAACAACTGAATTTCCTTCTTTGAGTGTAAATTCACCAATTATACCTCCATTAACATCGTTTTCTAAATTGATAGAGGATGAAAGAGCTATTCGTAAATTCTTTGATACAAAAAGCGCTCCGTTAGGTTGAATAAAAGTTTCATGCGGTTGTCGTCCGTAATCGAATGCGGGCTGACATTTGATAAAAAACCGGATTGTCCCTCTTACACAACGCACTCGTCTATATAAATGGCCAAACCATGGAGAATCAGAGTGTAATCCAGCCGGCATGAAATCTTCCAGTTCCGCGATTCCATCCGAAAGAAGAAATCGTGTTATGAGAATATTCGTTGATGGCCAGTATAATTGGCGATAACTCACCTGATCCCCAAGAGGAGCAATCTGGAATCTTCCGCCTTTCTCATCGTCAAGTATTGCCCCGAATAAACTTGAAGAACTGAATTCCGGATAGCAAAACCAGTCAATAGACCCGTTTATCCCTACCAGGGCAACAGTGCGCATGTTTCCGATCATGCCATAATTTTCTATAGGTTGATACATCTTAAGTCCTCTATAGATCATAATACTTTGGCTATCTGATAATCCCTGCAAAAAACGGTCTAAAGAATTATGGCGGCTTTGACTTTTCTACTTCTTGTTTTATTTTAATTCGAATGACAAGACTTCTTTAGAAATCCGCTAAACTATTCATTCAATTCATATAGCTTGATGTAGTAGTATGGATTTCAGAAATTTGTCAAAAACAACTTAATTACCTGAAGATAAAGCATTAGTGCTATTTGAAATCCACAATTTTAAAAGGAGAGTGTATGAATCGCCTCGTTACAGCAGCTATTCTGGCCTTGATGTTAGCAGTCCCTGCTTCAGCAAAGTTTTCTCTTGGACTTGATATCACCTATTCTGTTGATCGCACTTCAACAACCAATGGTGGTAGTGAATATGAAGAAATAAGAAGCTATAACTCAATTGGAGTGCAACCTTATTTCGGTATTTATCCCAACGATTTAATTGAAATCAGCCCTTTTATTGGGTTTTACAGTAGTTCAAGTTCAACAGAAAATGAAAGTACTAATAGTGAAACTTCAAGTACACAAGGCTCAATGGCATTAGGTTGTGGATTGTATTTCCATGTCGTACGCGGTGAAGTTTTCGATGTTTCAGTTGGACCACAGATAGGATATCAACCTTTTTTTAAACCAAATACCGAACCATATGAAACAGAATATGATACTTACTATAAGGCAAATCTTTGGATTGCCTGCCCGTTTAATATAGATATGCATTTCACAAAGTATTTTTCAGCAAGATTGTCTACAGATCTGATCAGGTACAATAATTACAATTTTACTACTGAAACAGAAGGCGGAAGTGAAACAGATATTCATACCGATGAATTTGATTTGAGAAGCATTTTTCAGCCAAGATTTGGGCTGTTTTTTACTTTCTGATTTAAATAGATAAGAAAGTGCTTTTTTTTATTTCGGAACCGAAACTTTTAGCTTTACATATCGGGTCTTACAGGATAAATTAAATTCTGTTTGACTCGATTTTTTTCAAGAAGAATATCAGCAGTAAAAAGATCGTTTTTTGCCTTTTGGAGCCATTGTTTTGCAAACTCAATTGGTCTTTTGCTCATAGAAGACCTTACCAGTCTCGAAAACTTCGGTAATGATGTGATTGACTGTGCCGTTCCAGTATTCGATTTCTTCGGGTGTATATACTAAAATATCCATTGCACATGGTTGTGGTTTAAAAAGATTGCGAATTGGTATCGTCCTATCATGTTTTGGCAGATCGGTTTTCTGTACGATAAGAAGATCCAGGTCGCTGTCCGGCCCCTGATTGCCATATGCGCAAGACCCAAAAACTATAACCTTTAAAGGATGGATGTTCTGTACGATTTTTTCAACAATAGCTTCCATTAAATCATGGGTAATTATTTCACCGTATTGTAAGGGGTGGTCAGGTAATGTAATCATAGTTGTAGATTCCTTCTGTATAAAAGAATTACGGTTTTTGTTCGCAGCCTACAAAAATTACGATTTAGGGATCTTCGGGCTCTTTCTTTTCATCACGTTGAAGGCTTTTGTAGTGACAATATCTTACACTAACCTGATAATCGTCTTCACTTGAATAACTCAAGCTGCAATCACCACTCATTCATAGAATGTTTTAACTGTAAATAAATGACTAAAAAATGCTCAATGTTTGGTTAAATCCAATATAGGTTTAGAGGTGTTTTTTTGGCAAGGCACGACTATTCATTCTTGTGATTAAGTGGTACAATTATATTTGCTTTTCCTTTTTTTATTCATGATTTGGTCTTTAATTTGATGATGGATGTGCTATAGTTTCCTTTTGTACTGCTTTTTTATTTAATTTCAGTCTGGTTTATTACCGTAATTGCAGCAAAGATAAAATTGAAAATTTAAAAAACGCATGGTGGGCAATTTTAATAGGAAAAATCATCAAAAAAGATTCTCGCAGCCCACAATTCCTCTGAAAAAAGAGCACATCAAAGTTATTCAGACCACATCAACAGGCGATGAGGTCTAAAAAAAATCTGGTGGGTATATTTTCCGCTGGAAAAAGTGCTCCGTAAGACTAGTCAGACCACATCAACAGACAAAGTGGACCGAAAAATATTCGGCAGAAGAATTTACCGCTGAAAAATATCGGCCATAAACTTCGGAAGACGACATCAACAGGCGATGGGGTCTAAAAAGAATTCTGTGGCTCTATTTCCCGCTGGAAAAAGTGCTCCATAAAATCAGTCAGACCAGATCAACAGGCAAAGTGGTCTGAAAAATATTTGGCAGAACAATTTACCGCTGAAAAATATCGGCTGTAAACTTTGGAAGACCACATCAACAGGCGAAGAGGTCTAAAATGAATTTGGTGACTCTATTTCCCGCTGGGAAAAGTGCTCCGTAAAATTAGTCAGACCAGATCAACAGACAAAGTGATCTAAAAAATCTTTTGCAGGAGAAAATGCTGATAGAAATGATTTGTTGTAATTTGATTCAGATAATCTTAACAGGAAATTTTATCTGAAAGGAATGAGGCTGGTCTTTGTACTGCTGGAAAGATAACGCCGCAATTTTGGAATCAAGTGAATCTGTTTATGGCCGAAGGTATAGTGCAGAAAAATGAATAACGGTAATAAAAAAAGCCCTCCGCAAAGAGGGCTTATCATGAAAAACTATATTAAAAAAATTAGTCAAACAGTTTCTCTGAAAAGTGTTCGCCGTTTTCATAAACAAGCTTTTTGACACTTGCTGGCGCACCAGGAAAGCTCAGCTTGCACTTAGTCTCATGCTGTTGATCGAGCATCTCTGGTTCAAGACGTGTTTTTGCGGCTGGATATTTTTTGCCATTTGCATCAACCAGTTTGAAATCGCCTGCATTCATGCGAAGGGGATTCCATGAGTTGTTGTAAATGGTTACAATAGCAGAAACGCCACTTCCTTTTTTATTGAAAGTCGGAACCGCGAGAAGAATATCCCACTTATTAATACTTCTGAACATTGCAGAATCAGGAATATCCTCGATTACTCTTACAAAAGCAGAATAGGTGCTTCTGTTCTCTTTACGAACATCACTGAGGAGTCTTTGAATGTCTGCGTTGGTTGCATCATACTGCATAGCGACTAACAGGTAGTATTCAGCCTTGATGAACCCTTCAACATCTTTGTTTGCTTTTGCGTTTGTGAATTCTAATTCCGCGATATCGTAGTTATCTTTGGCGATTTTACCGAGGAGCTCTTTTTTCTTAGTTTCAACGGGAGCTTTGTCGTTTGCAGTTGAAATTGCTTTGTCGAAGACTTCGATCGCTTCAACATATCTTTCTCTTGCTACACTGGAGTCAGCCATTTGAGCCAGGAAGAAGGCGTACTGTTGTTTAAGTTCAGGTGATACATCAGGAGTGATGTAGGTATCGAGGTCTTTAATGAAAAGAGGTAGAGCTTCGGCTTTAACGGCTCCTTCATTGAGAACCATTTCAGCGCGGACCAGAATCATCTCGATGTAACGATTTCTGAGTTGGGGGCTGATTTTTTGCGGGTAGTTTTTCACTGCCTTATCATACATCATATAAGCCATTTTTTGTTGATAGCGTTTTTGATCACCTTGAAGTTTTTGAGCGATTTTGTAGGCCGCATCACCTTTTTTTTCATAGGGATTGCTACAAGAAATAACCATTGTCAAAACGCTTAAACAGACCAGTAACCTGCCAACAACGTTCATGAAATACCTCCAATTATAATTTATTAAAAATTTTAAAACTTCCATTTAGACTCACTAAAGATGCTTTATACCAGAAGGTATTGTCAATGTTTTTCAGAAAAGATGGGGTGATAAATTGTTCTGCAACCATTATACTGTCGACCGGCTTTAACTTCTATATAATAGTGGTAATTAAAAGTACCTGCTTATGTTCAGTTGTATTGTTCATGGGCGGATTTTTTTAGTAACAAATCTATTACAGTAAATAAAACTAACCCTCTTTTGGTTGTGTTTTTTCGTATATTCCAGAGCATTATGAATTTAAACGTAGAAAAGCAGCTTGTGGCAGCTGAGGGCATTGTTAAAAAACTGGTAGCTAACGGCTATACAGCATTTTTTGCTGGTGGGTATGTTCGTGATAAAATAATGAAAGGTGATTGCGCGCAAATTGGAGATATTGATATTGCCACCAGTGCAACTCCGGAGAATATTACAAAACTGTTTCCACATACTATTGGGGTAGGTGAGCAGTTTGGTGTTATGGTGGTTGTTGAGAGTGGAATACCTTACGAAGTAGCTACTTTTCGGGCGGATATTGGAATCGCTGATGGCCGTCATCCGGACTCGGTTGTTTATACTGATGCCAAAGAGGATGCTCTTCGCAGAGATTTTACTATTAATGGTATGTTCTATGATCCGGTTTCAAAAAAAGTGATTGATTATGTTTCGGGGATCAGGGACATAGATGCTGGAGTGATTCGTTCTATTGGGGATCCCGACCAGAGATTCAGTGAGGATTATTTGCGGATGTTGCGGGCGATAAGATTTGCTGCGCGTTTTAATTTCAGTATTGAGAATGCGACCTGGGATGCAATTTACGCAAATGTTAGAAAAATTCATGCTGTTTCACCGGAAAGAATCTTCTCAGAAATTGATCGGATGATCTGCCAGAAAAATCCCGGTGTAGCTTTGCGGCTTCTTAATGAATCAGGTCTTTTGCAGGAAATTTTACCAGAAGTTGCTGTTCTTAACGGGGTAGAGCAGCCTCCAGAATTCCATCCTGAAGGGGATGTGTTTATACATACAAAAAATGCGCTCGACTTTTTACCGGATCAGCCTTCATCGGTGCTCGCCTGGAGTGTACTTTTGCATGATGTAGGCAAACCGTCGACAATGGTTATTGCGGATCGGATACGGTTTAATAATCATGACCGTGTAGGCGCTGAAATGGCAAAGGTGATATTGAAGCGGTTGAAAGCTTCAAATGCACTGATAGAATCAGTTGATGCCTGCATTGAGAATCATATGAATTTCATGAATGTCACAAGAATGCGTTTATCAACACTTAAAAAGTTTTTGTCACGTCCAACTATTATAGATGAATTAGAGCTGCACAGAGTTGATTGTTTGGCAAGTCATGGAGATTTGCAGAATTATGAGTTTGTAAAAGAGAAGTTGAGCTTAATGGCTCTGGAGGTGATAAAACCACCACCGCTTATTGGTGGACGTGATTTAATCGCTCTTGGACTTAAACCTGGGCCGCTTTTTGGAGAAATTTTAAATGAGATTTATGATCTTCAGTTGGAAGAGAAAATTTCCTCCAGGGAGGAAGCTACGGCTCTGGTAAAAGAGAAATACTGCAGTTAAGGTGGTTTGTGATGCATCGGTTCAAAACACTGTAATTTTATAATGGTTTCCCTGCAGGGAATAACGAATAACGGGACTCCCTTCCTGCTGCAACTTACAGTACTTTTTTGCGAAGATAACGGACATAAATTATCCTTTATCAGTTTTGGATTAAATCAAAAAAAGATTCATTAACAGGTTAAGCTAAGAAAGAGAAGGCAGCAAATTAATAGCTTGAAACTTTTTAACCGCAATGTATATTACTATGAATTTTTAGCTTAGATTTTAGGCGGGCGCATAGCCCGTTTTTACTTTTAAGCCATTTTTATAGTGAATTTGAGGAAAAAATGTCTGCAGTGGAACAATATGCGCAGGTAATAGAATCAAAAATTAAGGAGCTTGGTTTTGAGCTGTATGACTTGCGTTTTTTTAATGCGGGGAATCGATCAATTTTGCGAGTGGTAATAGATTCACCTGATGGGGTAAAGATTGCTGATTGCGCATTCGTCAGTAATGAGTTGTCAACTTTGCTCGATACAGTAAATTTTTCTTCCGAACGTCCTTACAACCTTGAGGTATCTTCACCGGGTATAGACAGACCATTGAAGACCGAGAAGGACTATAAACGAATCATTGGCAGGGATGTGACGCTTCATCTGACTGAGGGAATCGGAGGGAAAAAGAGTGTTGTAGGTGAAGTTCTATCTTGTGAGAACAATATTTTAAAGATAAAGCTCGAAAATAAAAATGTGGATATACCACTTTCTGACATTTACAGTGGTAAAGAAGAGATCCGGTTCAAGTAATTTCGGGAAGGATAATTAGATGAAAAGGAAGAGTAGAAACGAAGCATTGAAGGCAATAGATATTGCAGCTTCGATCGCTGCTGTTACTAAAGAAAAAAGTATCAGCATGGATCTAGTCCTCGAAACATTGAAAGATGCCCTTGCTACTGCTGCTCGCAAATATCTGGGTAAGCCCACAAATGTTGAGGTCAAAGTAGATAGAGATAAAGGTACTATTGAAGTATTTACTCGCCAGACTGTTGTTGAAGTGGTAGAGGATCCCGAAAATCAGATCGAACTTAAAGAAGCTCGGGAGATAGATAGTGAGATTGAGATTGGCGATGAGCTTATCCAGGATATGGATATTGATCTCTTTGGGCGAATGGCTATACAGACTGCAAAACAGGTGATTATTCAGAGAGTTCGCGAAGCGGAAAGAGATAAGATATTTGCCGATTACAGTGAAAGAAAGGGTGAGCTTGTTACAGGGACTGTTCAGCAGATTGAGAAAGGGAATATACTTGTCAATCTGGGGCGCACCGAGGCACTTCTCCCCTATAAGGAGCAGATTCGTAAGGAGCATTATCATCAGGGTGACAATATTCGAGCGTGTATTGTAGATGTAAAGAATAATCCAAAAGGTCCACAGGTTATTATCTCACGAACCTGTCCAGAATTTCTTGCTCGTTTGTTTGAATTAGAAGTTCCGGAAATTTTTGATAAGACTGTACGTATTGTTAAAGTTGTTCGCGATCCGGGGCATCGTTCCAAAATCGCAGTTACAACAAGTGACAGCCGTGTTGACCCTGTTGGTGCTTGTGTGGGGATGCGAGGAAATCGTGTTCAGGCGATTGTTCGTGAGCTTTCTAATGAGCGGATCGATATTATCAACTGGACTGACGAGCTATCACTTCTTGTTCGTCGGGTTTTTGCTCCTGCTGAAGTAAAACGGGTTGTTCCTGTTGGAGATTCCAAAATAGTAGCAGTTATTCGTGAGGACGATCTTGCTCAGGCAATTGGGCGAGAAGGGCAAAATATCAGGCTTGCCTCCAAAATGCTCGACAGGGAAATTGATGTATTTGGGGATGAAGAATTTGCTAATATGACCGATGAGCAGAGAAATGCTGTAATGAGTGCTGCAACTATTACAAAATCTCAGGAGGAAGGCCAGGGAAAAACAGCGTCTGTTAAGAATTTGGCTGCGGCTGAGTCTGAAGATGGTGATCAGACATATGACGAAGCTTTTGATTCTATGCGGGATGAAGCCCGGGGAGATCTTTTCCCTGAAAACAACAATGAGGAGAATCCGATTCAAAGTGACATTATTAACAGTGCTATAAATACTATGGCCCAAACTGAAGATGATGCCGATAAGGCGATTGAAGATGCTCACGAAAATAAAGAAGGTAGTGATAAAGAGCCGCCTCCTAATCAATAAATAGTTTTTGGAGGTCTGTGTACTGTTCTATTGAGTTGAGACGCCATCCGCGACTTAATTATAATTAATTTTCCGGAAAATTGTAGGGGAATACGAGAGGTAAGCAATGGCAAAAGAAAAAGTGTATAAGTTAGCTCAGGAGTTCAAGGTTTCCAGCGAAGCCCTGGTGCAGATGCTGCGGGGGATGGGTATACCTGTGAAAAGCCACATGAGCACCGTGGATGAGAGTCTTCGTACTGAAATTAAGAAAAAATTCGAACTCGAACGTGCTGAAATTAAAAAAGAATACGAACGAAAAAAACAGATGCTTACAAAAGCTCGTGAAGAGCTTATGGGGGAGAGCACCGAAGCTGCGCCAAAGACTGAAGCACAACCTTCTCAAGTTTCTGCAACATCCCCTGTGCAGGAAAAAAACGTGGGACAAACTCCACCTGCTCAAAAGCCAGTTGTGGAAAATGTGCCTCCTGGTTCATCAGTACCTCAACGTCCTAATCAGCCGCAGGTACAGCAATTCCAACAACGTCAAGGTGGACAGGGAACTGGTGCTCAGGCCGCAAGTCAACCGCCGCGTCCGCGTTATTCTGACAGAGAACGTACCGGCGGGAATTTCCGTCCTCAGGGAGGAGGAGAACGTACCTTTTCCAGAGAAGGTACTTATACTCCATCAGCTCCTGCAGGTCCTAAATTTCAGGATATGCCGACACCACCACCTTCACCGGATGAGCTTGCGCGGGGATTTTCTAAAAAAGACAAGAAAAAAGGTAAGAGTAAGAAAAAGAATGAACGCCCCGAAGTTGATGAATTTGAATTGAAGGCAAACATCAAGAAAACTTTGGCGAAGATCGGTTCTGGATTTTCCAAGAAAAAATATAAAAAAGAGACTGCTCAAAAAGAGGAAACTGGTGAGCAGACAGAACGTAAGGTACTGAATGTCGCTGAATTTGTGACTGTCAGCGAAATTGCCAATATGATCAATATTTCGGTTTCAGAAGTCATTACCAAATGTCTGGAGCTTGGGCTATTTGTGACTATCAATCATCGGCTTGACTTCGAGACTATAGAACTTTTGGTGGATGAATTTGGGTACAATGCTCAGTTAATGTCTGAGTATATTCCTGATGTAAATGATACAGCAGAATCAGAAGACAAGACCAAGATGGTTTCACGTGCTCCTGTTGTTACGGTGATGGGGCATGTTGACCACGGAAAAACCTCGCTTCTTGATTATATCAGGAAGACAAATGTAATGGCCGGTGAAGCGGGTGGAATTACTCAGCATATCGCTGCTTATGAAGTGCTTACACGTCACGGTTCTGTCACTTTTCTTGATACGCCGGGCCACGAAGCGTTCACTGCGATGCGAGCCAGGGGTTCGCATATTACCGATGTTATTGTTCTGGTTGTAGCCGCTGATTCTGGAGTAATGCCTCAAACAAAAGAAGCTATAGATCATGCAAAGGCTGCAAATGTTCCTATTGTAGTGGCTATTAACAAAATGGATTTACCAACAGCAAACCCTGATAAGGTTAAGGCAGAACTTGCTCAATACAATGTTTTAGTTGAAGATTATGGCGGGCAGGTTTCATGTGTAGAGATATCAGCAAAAAGTGGAAAAAATGTCGATAAACTGCTTGAAGTGCTGGCGCTTGAGACTGAAATTCTTGAGTTAAAAGCTGTACCTGATGGAAAAGCGCAGGGCGTTGTTATCGAATCTGAACTTGATAAAGGAAAAGGCCCTATCGCTACTGTTCTTATCGAAAAAGGTACTCTGAAAAAAGGAAATGCTTTCGTTACTGGAATCCATTTCGGAAGAGTACGTGAGCTTTATAATGAACGTGGATTGGCGGTAGAAATGGCAAAACCATCCCAGCCTGTTCTTGTGCTTGGTATTTCTGGTACTCCTCAGGCAGGGGATTCATTCAGGGTTGTCGAAGATGAAAAAGAAGCTCGTGAAATAGCTGCTCGAAGACGGCTTGCTCAAAGAGAACGTGAATTCCGTCATATGGGCATAGTTTCACTTGATAGCCTTTACGAACAGATTAAAGCTGGAAATGTACAGACTCTCAATCTGATTATTAAAGGAGATGTGGATGGTTCAGTTGAAGCTCTTGGTGCATCTCTTGAAAAATTGAGTACTGAAGAAATTAAAGTCAGTGTTATCCATAAGAGTGTTGGTGCAATTAAAGAAACTGATATTATGCTTGCGGCATCATCAAATGCATTGATTATTGGATTTCACCTCAGTCCTAACACAAAGATAAGAGATCTTGCTAAACGCGAAGGCGTTGAAATCCGCACCTATCGAATTATTTATGAAGCTCTTGAGGATGTCCACGGTGCGATGGAAGGAATGCTTAAGCCTGAAATCAAAGAGAAGGTTGTGGCTGAGGTTATCGTTCGCAAGGTGTTTAAAATTTCTAAATTCGGCACTGTTGCAGGTTGTTACGTTGAGTCTGGTACTGTTACCAGAGGTTCGAAAACTCGTCTTATTCGTGACGATGTCGTTATTGCTGAAAGCCGCATTGGTACGCTCCGGCGAATGCAGGATGATGTACGTGAAGTTGCTACTGGTTATGAATGCGGTTTAACAATTGATAACTACAGCGATTATCAGGAGGGTGACCGGTTTGAGGTTTACGAAGAGATCGAAGTTGCACGGAAACTCTCTGCTCCAGTATAGGAGAAATTTATGGGATCTTTACGTTTTCATATAGAACGGCTTTCTGAGCAGTTACAAAAAGAGATCGGGATTGTTATTACACAGGAACTAAGGGATCCAAGGATCCCTCCTGTCATTACAATTACTCATCTAAAGCTTGCTCAGGATACCAGGAATGTTACTGTATTTGTAAGTGTTTTCGGAGATGAAAAAACCAAAAATGACGCAATAACCGCTCTAAATGGTGCAGCACCTTTTATTCAGCATGCGGTTGCAGGGCGCATTACCATAAAGCATTTCCCGCGGATTTTGTTCAAAATTGACAATTCAATTGAGCACGGGCAGCATATTAACGATCTTCTCAAAGATATTCAAAATGATTTGGAATGATCTTAATGCATTGATTGCGGCTAATCAGCGATTTCTTATTTCATCACATATGAGTCTTGATGGTGATGCGGTTGGATCTCAGTTGTCGCTTTTTGGTTACTTAAAATCAATAGGTAAAGATGTTCAGATTTACACGCATGACCCGATACCGGCGAAATTCAGATTTTTAAAAAACGCTCAAATTGCAAAGAATGAAAAGCCATCAGAATCTGTTGATGTTTTATTTATACTTGACTGTTCGAACCCGGGACGGCTTGGATGGGCCGGGTATGAAAGCATCGCCAGGCATATTGTAAATATCGATCATCACCGTGATAATACTAAATTTGGGGAAATAAATATTGTTGAAACAGCTGCTGCTGCTACCGGAGAGTTAATCTATAAATTTTTTATCAATTGCGGGTTTGAATATCCACCGGAAATAGCAGAGTCACTTTACACTGCAATAATGAGTGATACCGGAGGGTTTCGTTTTTCAAATACTAACAGTCGCATTCTTCGGGTCTGTGCAGAGCTTTCAGACCGGGGCGCTGACTGTAATAAGATTTACGAACGGGTTTTTGCTTCGCATTCCAGACCTGCGCTGCTTTTACAATCGAGGATATGGTCATCCCTGAAATTTTATCTCAATAACAAAGTTTGTTGTATGGAAATGCCGCTTTCCATTTTAAATGAAATCGGAGCAAACTATAGTGACAGTGAGGGAATGGCTGATTATACCATTACTGCCGAAGGTGTTGAGATTGGTATACTTACCAAGTACTCAGATAGTGAAACTCATTTCAGTTTGCGATCTAAGGGAAAGATTGATGTAGGGAAGATTGCGCAGAAAATTCCTGGCGGTGGGGGACATTCAAGTGCGGCAGGATGCACAGTTGCTATGTCTTTTGATAAAGCGATGCCCTTTATGCTCCAGATAATTGAAAAGGAGCTTGGCTGATTGACGGTGGATGGTTTTTTATGTGTTAACAAACCCCGTGGGCCATCATCTTTTCAGATCATTGATCAGCTTAGGCGGATTTTGCATATCAAAAAGATCGGACATGCGGGAACTCTCGATCCTCAGGCAAGTGGTCTATTGCTTATTGCTATTGGAAATGCAACCCGTCTTCTTCAGTATGTTCCCGGAGAACCCAAAACATACCAATTCGGAGTACATTTTGGAAGTCAGACTGATACGCTTGATTCGGAAGGTGAAGTAGTATTTTCCGGCGGCAAAGTTCCAGACCAATTATCTGTAAATAATATTCTGAAAAAATATTGTGGTAAAATTATGCAAGTACCTCCTGCATTTTCTGCTATCAGAGTTAATGGGGTCAGAGCATACAAAATGGCCCGTAGTGGGATAGAGCCACAGCTTCATCCACGAGAGATAGAGATCTACTCAATCGAGTTGCTTGATTATGATCAAGCGCTTGCACAAGCGCAGATACAGGTTACCTGTTCTGGCGGGACCTATGTGCGTTCTTTGGCCCGGGATATTTCGATAGATTTAGGAACTTATGGATTTGCCTCCTTTGTGCATCGGGTAGGTATCGGAGCCTTCGCTATTGAGAATGCAATTCCAGCTGATCAGCTAAATGATGCTGAAAAAAGTATTATTCCATTGAGAAAAGTATTTACGAATAATGTAGTAAGCATCACTGAGGAGCAGAAAACAGATGTCCTTTATGGAAGGGATCTGACTCTATCGCATATTGATACTGATCGAATATTTGCGTTTTGTGGTGAGGAATTTGTTGCGGTACTTAATCGTGCTGCGGTATCTTTATTTCATCCAGCCACTGTTTTGACTGGTAGTTGCAGGTGATATCATGAAATTGCTTGAATTATCTGATCGCCCTGAAAGAAAATGTGTTGTAACTGTGGGTAATTTTGATGGAATTCACAAGGGTCACAGGTTATTAATAAGCGATGTGGTAAGAAGAGCAAAAGAGAAGGATTTATGCAGTGTTGTGGTTACATTTGATCCGCATACGCGATGTGTCCTTTATCCTGAGTTGAACCAGGTTTTGCTAACTACTTTCGATGAGAAGGTGTTTCTTATAGATTTGCTGGGGGTTGATTACCTTTTCAGGATCCCTTTTGATAAAGAATTCAGCCGGATGTCACCTGATGATTTTGTTCAAAAGGTACTGGTTACTCATCTTAATGCAGCAGAATGGGTGATGGGTGAAGGACATACAGTTGGAAAAGAGCGTGCCGGTGGTAAGAAATTTTTGCACGAAGCCATGGGCAAATATCATATTACAACATTTACTACGGATTTATTGATTCGTGATGAACAGATTGTTTCGTCTACCGAAATTCGTAAGAATATTATTGAAGGGCGAATAGCTGATGCGGTAGAGATGCTTGGGCATCCTTACTTAATTTCAGCTGAGCGTACAAAAGGGTTAAAAATCGGCTCTCAGATAGGCTACCCGACTCTTAATTTTATCAGGCCGCCTTCGCAAAAAGTTATTCCGCCGCCTGGAGTCTACGCAGCCGAACTGGAGTTTGATGGAAACGTGCAGCCTGGCGCACTTTATTTTGGTGAATGTCCAACTTTTGCTCATAGGGATGTTCATTTTGAGTTCCATTCGTTGGATCTTAATGGCCGGGAACCAGTTATGGGGCAAACTGCTCATATCTGGCTTTACAAGTTTATTCGTAAAGATCAGGCGTTTGGTGATCCGGGTGCGCTTGTAGGGCAAATTAAAAAAGATATAAACGATATTGTGACATTTTTCAAAGAGGAGAAACGGCCATGGCGGTGACCAAGGAACGTAAAGAGGAACTTGTAAAAGAATTTGGCAAGTCTGAAAAAGACTCAGGGAACACTGATGTGCAGGTTGCTATTCTTACAGAGCGGATTAATCATCTGACTGAGCATCTCAAAATAAATAAGAAAGATCATCATACAAGATACGGTTTACTGAAGCTTGTTGGACAGCGTCGTTCTTTACTTGACTATGTCGCAGAGAATGATATTGAACGATATCGTGTATTGATCAAAAAGCTCAATATCAGAAAGTAAATTCAATGTTCCTCCTGTAAAATTTTACAGGCCGCGAAGTATTAACTGTCGTGCAAACATTGTTCGGTCACGGCAGTTTACTCTACAATATAGGGTTAGATTGTACTAAAGGTTTCACCTTTCAGTCCTATGCCGACTTCTCAAGGAAATATGACTGCAAACTTGAAAACAGTATAGTGGAGTAAGCTAATGTTAATCTATTGTGCGCAAAGAAGTTCATGTTTAAAATGCAGGAAGTTTTTCCAATGCATGTCAATATGGATTCCTTTTCGCATCAATACCTTAGCATTCGGTAGTTTCTCCTTAATGCTGTTTTCTGCATTTTACTAATAATAATTTAACATTAGGAGTTCTATTGATGACAGGAAATACTGCGGAAGCTGAAGTTGCAGGCGTTAAGGTTTCCATTGAAACCGGACGCATTGCTAAACAGGCAAATGGTTCTGCTATTGCCCGTATCGGGGATACAATGATCCTTGCAACTGTTTGTAACGGTGCTGAATCGGAAAGCTCTGATTTTTTCCCGCTTTCTGTCGATTATGTTGAAAAAACTTATGCGGCTGGAAAAATTCCGGGTGGTTTTATTAAGCGTGAAGGCCGCCCGAGTGAAAAAGAGATCCTTGCTGCTCGTATTGTTGATCGACCTATCCGTCCATTGTTCCCTAAAGGGTTTCGCACTGAAGTTCAAATCGTTTGTACTGTTATTTCAGCTGACGATCGTTATGATGCGGATGTGTTGGCTATAACTGCTGCATCTTGTGCCCTTTGTTTATCTGATCTGCCTTTCAAAGAACCGGTTGCTGGTGTTCGTATTGGTATGATTGATGGTCAGATGAAGGTTTTCCCTTCTTTGGCTGAAACTGAGACCGGTGCACTTGACATGGTCGTCGCTGGTACTGAAAGTTCTATCATGATGGTTGAAGGTGGTGCTTCTGAACTTTCTGAAGGTCAGATGGTCGAGGCAATCATGCTTGCTCATGAAGAAATTAAAAAATTGATAAGTATACAGAAAGATCTTCTTGAACAGCTTGGTAAAAACCAACCTAAAGAATTTACTGCTCCTGAGACAGACGCAGCATTGGTTGCTGCTGTTGAAAGTTTTATTAAAGATAAACTTCACGATATCAGTTTCAATGGTGACAAAAAGACCCGTTACAGCGGTGTTGATAAATTACTCGAAGATACTCAGGCGGCTCTCGCTGAGCAATTTCCGGAAAAACAGGAGGCGATTGCTTCGATTTTCACAGCGCTCGAGCGTCAGGACATCCGTAATACCATTCTGGAAAAAGGTGTTCGTATCGGCGGCAGAGGTCTTGATGAAATAAGGAAAATCACCTGTGAACTTGATATTCTTCCTCGTGCTCACGGATCTGCACTTTTTACCCGTGGGGAAACACAGGCTCTTGTAGCAACGACACTCGGGACAAAACTTGATGAACAGCATGTCGACAATATTCAGGGTCAGTATGACAAATCATACATGCTTCATTATAATTTCCCGCCATATTCGGTTGGTGAAGTAAAAAGAATCGGTTCTGTGAGCCGTCGTGAAATCGGACATGGACATCTTGCTGAACGCTCTATTGCGCCGGTTTTGCCTGATGAAAAGAGTTTTCCCTATACAATCCGGGTTGTTTCTGAAATTATGGAATCCAACGGATCTTCATCAATGGCAACAGTATGTGGTTCTTCGTTGTCACTCATGGCCGCTGGCGTTCCAATAAAAACACATGTTGCAGGTGTTGCTATGGGGCTGATAAGGGAAGGTGATCGGGTTGCGATCCTTACTGATATCCTTGGTACTGAGGACCATGTCGGTGATATGGATTTTAAAGTCACAGGAACAAGAGATGGTGTTACTGCAATACAGATGGATATCAAAATCTTTGGGATTACTCCAGAGATTATGAAAGATGCACTTGCAAAGGCTCATGACGCACGGCTTCGTATCCTTGATATTATGGAACAGGCTCTTCCTGCTTCACGCAAGGAATTATCAGAGTATGCACCGAGAGTAAGTACCATTACAATTGATAAAGAAAAAATCCGCGAGATTATTGGACCTAGCGGTAAAGTAATCCGTGATATTCAGGAAACTACCGGAACCACAATCTTTATTGAAGATGACGGTACTATTCAGATTGCGGCTATCAATAAGGAACAGCGTGATGCTGCGCTTCGCAGAATCAGAGGGATTGTAGCCGAACCGGAACTGAATGCTGTTTACGATGCAGTTGTAAAAACTGTTGTTGAATTTGGCGCTTTTGTCGAATTCCTTCCAGGTAAAGAAGGACTTATTCATATTTCCGAGCTTGATCACAAACGGGTTGCCAAAGTTGAGGATGTTCTCCAGGTTGGTGACAAGGTGAAAGTAAAACTGATCGGATTCGACAGATTCGGTAAAGTAAAACTCAGCCGTAAAGCATTAATTTCCCAGCCTGTATCAGAAGAGTAGCTTTTTTAGGATGAGGGGTAATCCCTCATCCTAAAGTAATTTAATTTGTATCCTGCCTTGTAATCGCTTTCAGGAATTTTTATGAGTTCTCGAATTTCCGTAATTGCCAAACGGCTTGAACATGCGGCAGATCTTCCTTTACCAGGTAGAATGACTGATGGTTCAAGCGGATGTGATATCTGTGCTGCAGTTGAAAATGACTTTGTTATAGAAGCTGGTGGAAGAGCACTTATTCCAACTGGTTTTTGTTTTGAAATACCGCCCGGTTATGAAGTTCAGGTTCGCCCAAGGAGTGGACTTGCTTTTAAGTATGGGATTACTGTACTTAATTCACCCGGTACAATAGATGCTGATTATCGGGGTGAAGTGAAGATTATTTTAGCTAATTTTGGTGATCAACCTTTTACAATCAGGAGAGGTGACCGGATTGCCCAGCTTGTTCCCATGAAAATTCCGGAAGAAATTGACTTTAAAGAACAGAACACGATCACAGAAACTCAGCGCGGAGCAGGTGGATTCGGACATACAGGAGTGTAATCAGGTCGGTCCTTTCCTAATGTGTATAGATAAACCATTTCCTAAAAGTGGCTTTCTATGGAAAAATATAGTTTTCCTGGCAATTTTATCCCCCTTACTTGATTCATTAATAATTTTCTATAAAAACACTGAAAAAATAAAGTGTGACAAAGTACAATCTGCTAATATAAAAACCTGCATCTATAACCAGGTCGTTTTTTCAGGATCTAATTTCCTTGTAAACTCTTTTTTCATACCTTCATAAAAGTGGAAAACAATTGGGCATAAATCAATATGCGAAAATATGGAAGTGAAATAATTGAGTATACGTTTTCTGTGGAGGTGGGGGTAAGATTTACAATCGTGTGGACGGGCTGGATAGATGGAACATTTTTTGTTTTTTAAAAAGGGACAAGGTTTGGAGTTGAAAATTATTCCCATCTGTTCATGCTTTGTAAGCCAGGTCCTTTTAACATAACGAATGGATACGTTCAAATAGGTCGCAATCCTTTTGATATCCACTTCTGATAAAACAGGAGTAATTACTTTGCAGCAGTGGGCGCAGGAGGTGCAATCGATAGAACTTTTAATGTTTTCAAAAAGCTCATGTGCTGTGTTATCTATCAATTCTTCTGGTAAACCGGAAGCTTTGAGCATGCTGCGAAACTCCCAGTTATTCTGCTTTTCTTGAGAGGCTATTTTTTTGATATGTGATATTTTAGTAACCAAATCACTATCTGTTTTCTTAATGGAATTTGATTTCATCTCTTATAAGCCTCGCATCCATTCCGGAATGAGCAGAAAAATTCCACTCAATGCATTGTCAATACTGGCCAAAGCATCCGCCTTTCCACGTGGCAATTTTGAAATTTACTGAGGCATATTCCAGATCAGATGTAATCTTCTCTGTTCTTTTAATTGAAAAAGGAACATTTTTATAAACACCACTAAAAGAGCATCTATTATGCGAACAGCCTCTTGTCACTTGTAATAAAATGCTGTCAGCTTCTGATGGCGGGCGGAATATAATTCCCTCATTCATATATGATCATTTTCCTGCAAAAAAACGAAAGTACTTAGTGTTCTTGACTATCCACTTTTTTATTCGGTCACGAAAACAGGCACATCGATACAGTTCGGTGCAAGCATAACCTGGACTGCTTTGATTCAATTAATCATAGTAATTTACATCGAAATAAAAATACATTTTGGTGGACATCTTATAAATAAGAAGTTGATATCAAGCAGTTTATAAGTTGTAATTGCCAAGTAAAAAATGGTAAAGAATTCTCTGTAGTACAAAAATGTGATAATAATACAACTAAGGTTACAAAAGTGTTTCAGAGTTTATAGGGGGAGTGGTAATAAACAGTAAAAAACCCGAAGAATTGTGCTATGGCATGGGTCTTGCATGTTATGAGCGGCGAAGGTTGATACATGCATTAATCTAGATTAACAAGTGGTTATTGACATTAAATGTTCTTAAATGTTTACTGTATCGGAGGTGTTCGTATGAGGTATGTAATTAAGATTGTTCCATTCATTATAGCCGGATTAGCCGCATCGGTATATGCCCAGGGTACTCCTGCTATTGACAGTGGAGATACTGCCTGGATAATTGTCGCAACAGCATTGGTAATGCTTATGACACTTCCAGGACTCGCGTTGTTTTATGGCGGTATTGCCAAAAGAAAAGATACATTGAATGTTATGGCGATGTCATTTGTAGCTTATGCAATTGTAAGTATTATATGGATTGTCTACGGTTATACATTGACATTTGGCGCTGATATCGGAGGTGTTATAGGAGATTTGAAGAAATTCCTGCTGAATGGAATTACTTCTGAAAGTGTTTCGTATACAATTCCCGAGTATGTATTTGTCGCTTTTCAGTTGACATTTGCTGCAATTACCGTTGCTTTGGCAAGCGGAGCATACATTGAACGAATGAAGTTTTCTGCCTGGATACTTTTTGCTATCCTTTGGTGCACTTTAGTCTACATACCTGTAGCACATTGGGTCTGGGGCGGCGGCTTTCTGGCAAAATTAGGAGCATTGGACTTTGCAGGTGGTACTGTTGTACACATCAATGCCGGTATCGCGGCTTTAGTTGGAGCTTTGGTCTTAGGAAAAAGAAAAGAGCGTGATCTCATTCCCAATAACCTTGTGTCAACTGTTACCGGGGCAGGGTTACTGTGGTTTGGCTGGTTTGGATTTAATGCTGGTTCGGCTATTGCGGCAAATGGACTCGCAGGAGCAGCTTTTATAAACACCAATACTGCAACGGCGGTAGCTGCTGTAGCATGGATGATAACGGAAAAGCTTTATTCTAAAAAGCCAACTGTACTGGGACTTGCATCTGGAGCTATTGCTGGACTGGTTGCCATTACACCCGCAGCTGGATTCGTAAATATTGGTGGGTCAATTATTATAGGTATTACTGCAGGTGTAATTCCATTTTTCATGGTAGCTTATGTGAAGGAAAAGCTGGGGTATGATGATTCGCTCGATGCATTTGGAATTCATGGAATAGGCGGAATCATTGGCGCGTTGCTTACGGGAATTCTTGCTGATCCGGCGGTCAATAGTGCAGGCAAAGGACTCCTGTACGGAAATCCACATCAGCTGACAGTACAGGCAATAGCAGTCGGAACTACGATAGTATATTGCGCGTTTGTCACTTTAATCATTTTTATGATAATTAAGTTTACAGTTGGACTTCGCGTTGATACTGATAGTGAATACAATGGTCTGGACAAGAGTGAACACGGTGAAAAAGCGTACAATATATAAAAATATAAGGAGATGCAAATGAAGTACATAATCGCTATAATTCAACCAACCAGATTGGAAACAGTAAAAGAAGCCTTAAGCCATATTGAAGTTTTCAGACTTACAGTATCGGATGCGCAGGGAATAGGCCGCCAGAAAGGACATACAGAAGTGTACCGCGGCCATGAATATAAAATAAATTTTGTCAATAAGGTGAAACTTGAAATCGCTGTTGAGGATAAATATGTGGAATCAACAGTTGCTGCAATCGCAGACGCGGCCAGGTTTGGCGAACAGGGGAAAATAGGTGACGGGAAAATATTTATTCTTCCCCTTGAAGATTGCATTCGAATTAGGACAAGAGAGAGAGGAACTGAAGCGTTGTAAAAAAACCCCGCCGTTATGCGGGGTTTTTACTTTTCTGAATTTGTTTTAGTCTGCCTTTCGAAACCGATTGAAATCAATTTCGTACTTGTTAATTTTATACTGAATGATTCTTTTAGTCGTCCCTAAAATCTTTGCTGCTTCAGTTTGATTTCCGCGAGCATCTTTTAACGCATCTATGATAAGTTCTTTTTCATATGCTGCGACCATATTCTCAAATGTATCATGTCTGCTACCCTGCAGGTCAGAATCTTTCATCTGCAAAGTAGGAGGAAGATCGCGCCCTTCGATTACATTCCCAGTCGCAACAATGACCGCGCGCTCTATGACATTCTCCAGTTCCCGCACATTTCCGGGCCAGTGATACGCTGATAACATATCAATAGCGGGAGTAGAGATCCGTTCAATGTTTTTATCATGCAATTTAGCATATTTTTTAACAAAGTAGTCTGCAAGAAGTAAACTATCGGCTCCGCGTTCACGTAATGGAGGAAGTAAAATCGTGAATACATTTATTCTATAGTAAAGATCTTCTCTAAATCGGCCCTCTTTCACGTCAATTTCGAGAATTCGGTTAGTCGCACATATCAGACGAACATTAACACATATCGAATCACTGCCTCCGACTCTCTGGATCTCTTTTTCCTGTATTGCACGTAACAATCTGCTTTGAGCTGAAAGAGACATTTCTCCGATTTCGTCCAGAAATAGTGTCCCTTGATCTGCAGCTTCAAATCTACCAATTCTTTTTGCAGTTGCACCTGTAAAAGATCCTTTCTCATGTCCAAAAAGTTCACTTTCAAGAAGTGATTCAGGTAAAGCTGCGCAGTTAACAGCAACGAACGGCCCAGCAGCACATTGACTCTTTTGATGAATCGCACGTGCGACTAACTCTTTTCCTGTTCCTGTTTCCCCTCTTATCAGTACTGTCGTTGACGATGGTGCGACCTGAGCAATCTGACGGTAAACTTCCTTCATTGAACTGCTATTACCCATCATCTGATCCGGTTTGCCTTTGCACTCCAGCGTTTTACGGAGCTCGAGATTCTCTTTCTCTAGAGCAGTTATTAGGTCATATTGCCGACGCCTCACTTGAACAGCCTGTGCTATTAAATCTGCTACCGCTTCCAAAAATCGCAATTCCCCGTCCAGTGTAATTGCATCCTCTACCGCTACTCTATCTACTGAAAGTGCTCCTACAACCATATTTCCAACCTTGATTGGAACACATAGAAAAGAAAGATCAGAATGTCTGAGTCCTTTTCGAGCACCTGTACGGTCAAGAAAGGTTGGCTCAGAATCAAGCGTGGGTATTGCGATCGGTCGACCTGTGGCCACAACTCGTCCGGTTATTCCTTCACCTAATTTGTACTTGCCTTTTTTCTTATCACTTTCAGAAATCCCTCGAGCAACATCAACAGCTAACTCTTCGTTATCTGGGCTCAGAATGGTGATCATTCCCCGCTTCATACCTAAGTTAATCTCAAGCGTCTCAAGAATTGAAGACATTACAAGTTCTAAATCCTGTCCTGAGGCCAATAAATGGGCAATCTGATATAAAACTGATAAACCATTTAAATTTAATTCGTTCTGTAGTTGAGAAGTCTGCATAGTCATTATTTCCTTACCAATAGAATAATAAAAATACTATTATGCTATTAAGTTCACAACCTATAATTTATGAATGGATACAAAATTGTTTTATTGTTAACAATTTTTCTTGATATTAGAAGACTTTTCTAAAGAAATGGTGTTAATTTTTTCATACATTTCATAAGCTGAAACGTAATTGAGCACAAAATTGTTATTAGCACAGAGCTTTTCAAAGCAGGTAAACATCTGGTGTAATCCACTTTCACCTAAAAGATACCGGATATTTTGATCTAAACCACCAAAAGTGTGTAATTTTATAAACAAGTTAATAATATCAGAGTCAATTCTGATACAATTTTGTAACCATGAATTAATTCTGAACGACTCAAAATTGCGTATAGAACTTATTTCTCCTGTTTCCAAATATGGAAAGATTCCCCACTTCCTATTCAACCAACCATTTGCAGTAGGACCCAAAACTAATTGCAGGTCTTTATATATTGAATTGTCAGAAAAAGTTTCTGATAAACCAGAAACAAATGAAGCTTTGAACGAAAGATTTATAATCTTAAGGTATTCTCTATGAATTTTTTTACTGAATAAAGAAAAATCCGCATAGCACCCAGTTTCAAGAAGTATTGAAAGCTTTTTTAAAAGAGCATTGTTTCTGATAATATTTTTATTTCCATATATGTTCTTCATTTCGGTTGCGAAACCATATCTAATACTGCCTTCTGCCGATTTTCTTAAAAAACCGTGATGGTAAAATAAGGCGTCTCTGAATTCCTCGATTTTGTGTTTGAAATTATCAAGGGGCTCTTCAATATACGGAATCAAAATTTCTACATCGGACAGTTTTTCTTTATGTAAACGATAAAGTACATCGAGCAGTCGTGGATTATAATCTGCTTCTGAGTAGAAAAAAGAATGGATTGGATGATTACCTGAAGAATCAACATGGAGCTTGGATAATTTTAAATATTCTTTACACCAGGTAACAACTCGATGTTCTGCAATCTCCTGAGAAACACTTCCGGAAAAAGGATGAAAGTAATCGCATAAAGATAGGTAAATATTGACAGGTAATGATTTGTTGTGAATGGATTTTGAAGAATTGTCAGCTAAATGTATGAATAGATGCTTTTTAGAAGCGTTGACCCTTAAATAAAATAAAAGGAAAAGAAGTATTAAGATTGAAATGATAGTTGAAAAAGAAATAATAACCATGACAAACCCATTTAAAATTTTGCAGTAAATTAAAATTAAACTCCTTGAGATTATGAAAAGCAAACAGTTTGCCACCGAAACACTGCACAAGTAAATGCAATCATAGATTAAAACGATCTCGATAGATCTCTACTCAATGATCTGTGAAATGAACAGTTCAATATTTATAATTTGAGTATTGGTAATACTCTGTCCTCTTATATGGGGCTCCATTAAATACAATTCCTAAAATTCTGGAATGCAATCCGGGGTACTCCCTTATCTTTCGATTTAATTCTGAGATATTGGTATGTGAGGCGCGGACAATCAGAAGATATTTTTCGAAAGCATCTTGAATTCCAACAGCATCAGAAACAACTGCTATAGGAGGAGTATCAAATATTATCATCTCGAATAATTTTGATAAATTGTAAAGTAATTGCCTAAAATGCCCTGAGTTCAAGAACTCAGTAGACTGAGGCATAATTTGTCCGCTAGTTAATACACTTAAGTTTTGTACATCGGTTGTTTGTAGAGTCGGAAGAATTTTACCTTCTGAAAGATCCTTTGTGCACAGAAGCTCAGATAGTCCAGGGGTTTTACTGATATTGAAATAGTTATGAAGGACCCCTCTTCTGAGATCCCCATCAATCAATAATGTGGAAATCTGCTGCTGAGCCATTGAGATCGCAATGTTGGCAGATGTAAAAGATTTGCCTTCATCCATGTTTAAACTGGTTACTAAAATTCTTTTTGATTTTACATTATGAAGACTTAAAAGTATCTTTGCCCTAAGAGATCGATATGTCTCATCAACAAAACTTTGAGAATAGTCTGATGATAATAGCTTCCCACTCATTAGTTTTGAGCTAATGCCCTTTTTCCCTGAATTCCATGTACCCTTAACAGGAATGGACTCCAAAAGCCGAATATCAGTCAGTCTACGTAAATCACTTTCAGTCTTTGCCGTTCGATCGAAAAAATCCACAACAACAACAGGCCCAAATCCAACACAGAAACTCAGAAAAATTCCGATCCCAGCAAGCGTTATTAATGATTTAAAATCGATTTTTTGCTCAGGAACGACCGCATTATCTATAACATGTACATCACCCAATGCCACTGCTTTAGCAATTTTTGCTTCATTGTAGCGGGTAAGGACATTAGAATACACCTGGGATGTGACATCATATTTTCGTTGAAGATTGGCTAACTCAATTTCCTTAGAAGGTAAACGAGCGATTTCAGATTGAATTTGATCGATCTGGCTATTGTTTTCACCAATTTTTCGTGCAAGTTCCTTAAGAAGATCATCTAAAGCGGTATTTACTTTTATACCAAACAGCTTGACATCACTGAAATTTTTTGAGACCAGAGGATGCTTTGGTGAATACTCATCTCGTAATCTGCGGGCCTCATCAGCAAGTGTATTCAACTCACTTTCGAGTGCTGCAGCTGTCGCAGTCTCATATTTGTTTAAAAACGAGATCATTTCATTTAACATTTCAATTCTGTTCGAATCGTCAACGGAAAAGTACCTCTTCTCTAAAGCAATCCCTTCCAAACGGCCAGCCCTCAGTTGAGCTTCAGATTCTTTTAAATCAACTATTTTAACCGGAGGAGAAAAAGCATCCTGCAACCCAACTGTGGGATTTGCATTTCTGAATTTTCTCAATGCAGCTTCAGCACTTAACATCTCTGTTTTTGCAGTTTCTAACTGCTTCTCAAGGACCTGCAAAACACCTGATTGCCGATTGAGACCAGTGACCGAGTTTTCTTTTACAAAATTATCGGCGATTGCATTGACAATTAAGGTGATTAAGTTATAATCACGACCAGGTAATGAAACCGACATTATCGATTCATCTTTTCCTGTAAATTTAATAATGATATGATCGGCAATAAAATCCACTGCATCGCGCAGACGAACGATAGAAAATTTAAAAGAGAATGGTTTTTCGCGATATTCTTTTGCAAATCGTAAATAAAGATTATTAGTGGAATAAAGATCCATCGATGATATAGAGCTTGAGTGCAAAATTTTATTTTGAATTTTTCCTTCAGAATCTGAGTAGCTTAAAATAAACTTGTTACCTGATATCTTTATCTGATAAGATCCTTCGGGAACATCTTTGCCGACCGAAAGTGAGTCAAATATTTGTGACCTTGAGTATTTCTCTGTTTGCAATTGCAAAGAAAGTTGTTTTGCTATCTGCTCAAGAAAGGAACGGCTTCTAATTAGTACTGCTTTTGCATTTGTCTGAATGCCAACCTGCTTTTCGACAGCACTAATGGTACTGGGGTCTTCGAATTGAAGTATCGCTGTGGCCTCAAGCCGAGGTTTGGCCATCCCTAGGATTACAATTACCGAAAACCAGCCGATCGATATAATTAAAAATGAAGGAATGATAAACCAGGCCTTTCGCCAAAACAACTGAACGTAATATTCCCAATGACGTCCTGATCTATTTTCTGAATTGACTGTATAATCCTGAGTTCTGAAACTCACAGCAACACCTCTCTTGGATTAAAGTTAATCATCATTGCGTATTGCAGCTACGCCAACAAGTAAAGAAAGAAAAAATGTTCCTATCGGTAAAAGATCTCTTACGAGGAAATCAGTAACTCTTCTTGATTCTCCTGGTGTCCAAAGCTGATCGCCAGATTTAAAACCGATCGATCTCAGTGATCGGCCAGATTCAATTAACGGTATTAAATCTTTTTGCACGATCTTTCGATCCCTTTCCCAACGCATTTTTCCTAATCCCTTTTCATTATTGGTACCACCAGCGATCGAAATGAGATCCCATATAGAGCGCTGTGGCTCAACATAATACATTCCAGGTCGAGCGAATCCTCCCAAAAGACTCACTCTGATAAGTGGTAAAGCCTGTACTTCAGGGAATCTTAGGTAGACTTCGTAATCTTTACGTATAGCTTCCTCAAACTCCTGAGTCGATAAGCCTGCTATTTGGAACTCGCCGATAATCGGCAAAATAATAATTCCATCATCGTCAATCGGATATACACCATTGAGAAAAGACATAGTGTCGAGAGGAAGAGAGATCCTTACGGCATCACCCGGAAAAAAAACCTGACCTTTATCAGATCTTTTTAGTATACCACTGCTTACAGAAATGGAGTCTTCAGAAAATGATAAAGAAAAGAGTAGGATCATTATCAGAGGAAAGAGAATTTTTCCGGGTAGGGAAATCATAGTACCTCCTGTTAACTTTATTCGATATTGCTTCAGTCAAATGCTAACCCGTAATTGTTTATGGATATAATAGGCGCAAATAGAATACCTGATTTTCTTTTAATGTTTAGCATTCTCAATATGTTACCATCAGCATAACTAAAAACTCTAATGAGCTTTGGCGCAACATCTATGCCATGGCAGGATCACCGACTTATGCAAATTGATTCTCATAAGTGAAAACATCTTCCTAGTATATAATTGTAAATAGTAGTTTGCAGAATCGATTACTGGAGAAAAAACGGGAATATAAAAATTCAGCACGTTACAGAGTGTGGATAGCCGAAAATGAGGTGGCTTTTCTATGCTGGCTTGAAAATTGCTGTTAATTTATACGGTTTAGTAAATTCATTTAACTATTCAAAAAAGGAGCTATTCTGAAAACGAACAGTGCACCAAAAAGACTACTGGTAATCGATGATGATCCCACAGTTCTCTTTGCTGTCCGTAAACTACTTCTCAATAAAAACGTTGAAATCGATACATCTGAATCTCTCGATGAAGCCAAAAAATTCATCGATAATAACGATTACCAACTCATTATTACCGATTTGGGGTTCAGTGATCAAATTGACAATGCGGGTATATTTATATCATTCTATGCCCGCAAGAGAATCCCCGATGTCGCAATAATACTCTGGACTGCTCAAGACACCTCGGAGATCACCGAACAAATAAAACAGGCTGGTTTTGATCTCTGTTTGTCGAAACCTATCGCTCCCAATGTCATATGTAGAGTTGTTGAAAGCATTGGCGTTCATGACAATGTACAGCAGGAAAAAACACTATCTAATAATTATTAGATTTATTGATGAGCTTCTCAAGTAAATACATTTCAACAAGCGCTGTTAAAAACGATAGAGTTGATTCTGCTCCCTGATTCCTGTTTGTCCTATCCGGGTGCAATGCATCGTGGCATCCTCCTGTTGATTCATCATATAAAGGTAACAGTAAGTCATTATTTCCTAAAAACCACGAAAAAATATCCTTTGCGTTTTGAACCCATATACAATCATTGGTAATTTTAAAGGCATCAATACATGCCGATACCATTGCATTCGCTTCAATCGGCTGTTGATCATAGAAGGCTTTTAATCCCCCTCTTTTAAAAAAACCATTTGAACCAATAGGGCTAAAATATCCATCTTTTGTTGTTTGAATTTGAATAAGCCATTTTAAACTTTTTAGTGCGATGTCAATATAATCAACCCTGTCAAGCCAGTACCCTGACAACAAAAGAGCCTGCGAAATCCGGGCATTATCGTATGTAATTATATCTTCGCACCATAACCAATCATTACTCATATTTGAGGAAAACATTTCGAACAATCGGCTTGAAATGGACATTGCATAATTTTTATAAATGATATCATCTTCAAATTTTTTTCGATATTCATATATACCTAAAAGTACAAAAGAGAGTGCACGTATACTTGAAAAGTGGAGGACGCAGTTTATTGCTTCCATGAAAATATCATTAGCAAGGTATTGAATATCGGGTTTAGAGGACCTTCCGATGCAAGTACCAAGAGCCCAAATTGCTCGCCCGTGGGCATCTTCTGATCCTTGCGCGTCAAGCCATTGACGGCTGTGATTCATAAAATTTCTGAAACGACCCGTTTCCTTATTTAATGCATAGTATAAGAAAGATATAGTCCTTTCCTGAAGAAAAAAGATGAAATTATCGGATAAATGTAATTCAGTCGTGAGAGCACACAGATTTAAGGCCCTGGCATTATCATCAGTACAATATCCTTCAGCATAATTGGGGAAAGAATATTTCCCATGTTGAAGTAAACCATTAGAATCTGACATACGAATCAAATGATCAAACTTAAGCACAGGAAGAGTATAGAAATTTGAATGGTAGTGCTTTTTCCTATTTAACCGTACATGGTCATGAAATGAAAGCCGTGCTCTTTCAAAGGAGTTTAAATAATCATGGGCAACTTTACTCCAGATCATTTCGCGTCCGGCAGTATAAGCTGTTTGCTGCATTTGCTGTTTATGGAGAGGATTTTTATAAAGATTTATTACTGAATTTGAAATTGCAGAAGATTCCCTGAAAGGAACGATTATACCTGAGTTGCTTTTTAGCAGAGATTTTGCATGAAAAAATGGAGTAGCAATAACTGCTTTTCCAGCACCAAAACAGTAAGAAAGTGTACCGGAAGAAATTTGCTTTTCATTCAGATGCGGAACGATACAGATATCTGCAGCACCGATATAATCTTTCAATTTTTCCGGACTGACATAATCATTATGAAAAATAACATTACTCTCTAATTTTAAATTTGAAATAAGTTCCTCAAGAGAATGTCTGTACGAGTTTCCTTGATTTTCAAAAATCTTTGGGTGCGTTTCGCCACAGATTATATAAACGATTTCAGGAATTATTTTTTTTATTTCGGGAAGAGCCTTGATAACATATTCAATCCCTTTGTCTGGTGACAGGAGACCATAAGTCAATAAAACAAATTGATTTGTTAGTTTAAGTCTGTTTTTGTAATTGGTTTGATTGTCCAGATGAACATCAGGAATTCCATGTGGAATAACATCGATACATTTAGGAGAAATGGAATAAATGCTCTCTAAAATATCTGCTCCTGTTTCTGTCATAACGACAAATCGGGCACTGTATAAGCTGAGCCGCTCAAAATGGAGCAGATAGTTGTCAGAAGGATTATCTATCACAGTGTGAAGTGTAGTAATTACAGGTGCTTCGACCTTTTCTAAAAAAGCAAAAATGTTATTCCCAGTATTTTCTCCATAGATACCAAATTCGTGTTGAACACAAATGATATCGACTTCGTTTAAATTTACAAAATCAGAAGCTCTACAAAACCCGCTAAAATCATTTTCATGTATTTCATACTGCACAATATTATCATAATTATATGTTCCGCATTTGTCGGTAACTGAAATGCAACGGAGATTGAGTTCAGGCTGGATTTGGCATAATCCATTGATAAGATCAATGGTGAAAGTGGCTATTCCACAATGCCTGGGCGGGAAGGAGCTTAAAAAAGCTACCTTTTTAATTTTGCATTTTGATTCCACGCAGATAAGGCACTGCAATTGTCAGGCCGGAAGATAAGCCATTACTTTTTACCATACATTTTTTTGACTTTCGCTTCAGCAAAAACGTTCAAATTCGTGATTGTTTTTTCGATTCGGATTATCTGCACAACAATTAAGAGCATAACAGCGATCACAAGAAATGATAAACAGCTGAAAATAAAGAGATGCATTTTTCAAATTCCTTTTGACGGACTCATTTGGGGAAATCGTGTATCATTATTTTTAAAATGATGATATCCACAAAGAGCTATCATCGCAGCATTATCAGTACAGAGTCTGGGCTGCGGATAATAGACTTCCTGGCCAAATGCTGCAGACATCGATTTTCTTAAAAGACTATTACAGGCTACTCCTCCAACGAGGACGATTTTCTTAAGCCCGGTTTGCAAAGATGCATTTCGTGTATTATTAATAAGTGAATTTATGACCGCATCCTGAAAAGCTTTGCAAATCAAAGGTCGGTTTTCTAAAATGAAATCTTTACTCTTGTTGGAGAGATAATATTTGACAGCTGTTTTTAAACCAGAGAAACTGAAAGCAAGTCTGTTCTGAGATAACTTTGCAGTAGGGAAAGACAAGTCAATTTTTGGTTCTGATATTTTCTGTGATTCCAGCTCAATTGCTCTTCCTGCGGGATACGCAAACCCGAGCATCTTTCCAACTTTGTCAAAAGCTTCACCAGCCGCATCATCCACGGTCTGTCCAAGACATTCATAATTGCCTACACTGTTTGCTTTGTAAAGAGCAGTGTGCCCTCCTGATACAACCAGTGCTAAAAATGGGAATTCAATTTCTGGATGTTCCAATAAAGCTGAGAAAATGTGACCTTCCAGATGGTTTACTCCTGTTATTGGTATATTCCATCCATTATGCAAACCGAGTCCAAAACTAATTCCAACAAGGAGTGCTCCTGCTAATCCAGGACTGTCGGTAACAGCAATCAAATCAACATCAGATACTTTAATTTTAGTCTCTTCAAATACCGCCGACGCAAGTCTGTCGATTTTTTCCAGATGTGCTCTCGAAGCTATCTCCGGAACAACTCCTCCATACTTACTATGTTCTAACTGTGAATATATTACATTACTTAATATCTTTTCGTTTTCAAGAATTGCAACTGAAGTCTCATCGCAGGATGTTTCTAAGCCAAGTGTAATCATAATAAATTATAAAATTTTTGGTTAATTTTTATCGTAATAACATTTTATTATTAACGTGAAGGTCTTTCTACTCTGAAGAATGTCTTTAGAAGGATCTTACGAATTCATTTCAAGATACTTAATTTCTGGACATAAACCAATTTTTTTATCTTTTTCATTATATATATGTGCTATCGAAAAGTATAGGTAAGTTTTTCTTTAGTACTGCATTTACTCTGTCCGTAAATTATCTTGAATTTACAGTAAAAAAGTGAATCTCTTATAGTAAAAAGCTTCAAGAGTTGGCGTTTTATCTTTTCACATTCTGAGATAAGTTATGAATGACTATTGTATCTTAATTGTTGATGATGAAGAAAGAGTACGGCATTTACTGGTGGATTTGCTCAGAATGCAAGGATATTGCACATTAGAGGCTGAAAATGGTTGTCGCGCGTTAGAGATTATTTCTCAAAATAATCCTGACCTGGTTATTTCTGATATTCAAATGCCAGAAATGGATGGATTTGAACTATTCCGTATTTTAGAAGAAAAATTTCCAGGTATAAAGCATGTCTTAATGACCAGCTATGACGTAGACCGATATATATCTATTATTCGAAAACACAACATCGGCAACATTCTCATTAAAGGTGCAGAATTAAATCTAAATGAAGTAAATTGTCACCTTAAAGCTATTCTTACAGGAGATATTTTTGGATTAGAAAAATTCTTCAATTGTGCTCAAATGCAGAAACAATCATTAATTCGTTATTCCGATGCTCAGCAGGTTAGTAATGAAATTATTGGTCTAATTCCTAAAAAAATGCAAACGCATCTGGAAGTGGCAATAGATGAATTAGTATCAAACGCGTTTTTTCATGGTGTGCTCCAATTAACTGGAATTTCACGGGAGCTTTGGCGTGATGACTACGAAATTGATAAGCAATCAGCAATACAGGTAACATGGTCAGTCGATAGTGAGAAAATTGGAGTAGCGATAGAGGATCCAAAGGGGAATTTAAAGAAAACTGATGTTTTAAAGTGGCTTGACACCTGTAGAGATGAGCAGTTAGGCTTTGAGCATGGCAGGGGATTATTGTTAGTGAGAAGATTGATAGATCGGATGATTATTAACATAGATCCAGGAAGAAGAACTGAGTGTATTATTATTCAATATCTTGATCGAAGTATGGCGACTCTTAATAAGCCTCTAATTGTCCATGAATTGTAAAAAATGCTTGAAAATGTAAAAATTACCTTATTGAGAAAGTATTTACCTTGTTAAGGTCTGCGTAATAAAGCTATAATAGAGGAAAAATAGCCTTTTTCAATGGTTTCCCTTGGCACACTTATCGCTTTCTTATAAATCTTATGGGTGCAATTTTCCATGTTCGAGTTATCGACGATGATAGCGCATTACGCGAATCTTTGCGCAAGTCTCTTTTGCGTTTAGGCTGTGAAGTATCTATTGCTGAGACTGCCGAATTAGGATTGGGTCGTCTACAATCAGAACAGTTTGATGCTGTATTTGCTGCGCTATGTGTTCGAGACATGGGTGGGCGATTTATTGCACGGTGGGTTAAAAAACAGTCATCAGATACTAAATTTTTCATCGTAACAGGGTGGAAAGGTGATCTTGAACCGCGCCTTCTACAAATTGATGGAATTCATGATGTAATCCATAAGCCATTCAATTTCACCGAGATCCGCGATAAAGTGCTTGAACATCTAGGTTAATGCAGTGGTATCCAGCAATTTTTAAATTCAAAAATTATCTTTCAGTTTTCTATTATCCTATTAAATTGTTTGCCATAGTTTTTAAATAATAGTAAGATTAAAATATTCTAAAATATTTAAAAGACTTAACTATCTATTTACTATTATTATATGAGTTTAAAAATTAAAAATGATACTGATGGTGTGACTATAATAGTTGATACCATTCTTATACCTGGTGAACCTTATTTCAAAGAATTCGAGGAGTTTTCGACAAAAATTGGTTCTTTCGATTCCTCATCAGTAACTATCGATCTTTCTCAGTGTAAATACATGGATACAAGAGCGATATCGATCATTCTTGAAATGAATGGAATTCTGAAGAAAAAGGGTCATAATTTTAAGTTAATCAATGTGGGTGAAGAAATCGCTGATCTATTATGTTCCATAAAACTAGACAAAATTATTCAAATATGTTAAAAAAAGTTGCATCTCTTGATTTTTTACCCTATATTATAGAGTAGGTAAAATTAGAGGAGATGTGCTATGAATAATATGAAGAAGCTCTGTTTGATTTTAATATTTACTTGTATTGCTTCTTTTTCCCTGCCAGCTGATACAACAGCAAAAGCAATTTCACAATCACCTACTTCAAATGTCGTATCTAAAGATGAATCTAGTAAACAGCAACTTAAAAAGCAAGTAAGCGTTCATAAAAATTTGCCCACTACATGGACAAAAATTAAAGATTTATTCGAATAACTAATATTTAAATATTTTTAAATTTTCTTGTGAGGCAGAAATCCAATTTCTGCTTTTTTTTTGTGCGGGGATTAAGAAAATCGTTTTTTTCGGGCAATACAAAACAGGTAACCAATATATCTAAAAGCTTCATGTCTATAGAAGACATCTATTTCCCTGTGAAAGGCGAGCTTAATTTTTTTGTCGGCAAAAAATCCTCTACTATCCTCAAGACGTCTGGCCATGTGAGCGTAATAATTGTCCCAGCCACTGGGAGGAATTAAAGACATGAAATGAGTATCCAACCCGACATCATTAAGCAGAATACGATAAGATTGTTCAGTTTCATAATTAAAACGGTCATGCTCAAAAATACTGAGTATTTCTTCAGGAATTTTTTCAGTGAGTAGGATCAAATCTGAAAAAGCGAACCATCCACCTGGAATCATCCATGAAGATATAAGCTCAATACCCCTTCGCCGGGAAACAAAGGATAAAAGTCCGCCTTCTGCAAGAATCAGCTCATATGGATTTTCTTTAAAATCAAGTGCCAAGAAATCTGCGGTGATAAAAGAAATCAGGTGACTTACATTACGTTCGACAGCCATTTGACGAGCATAATTAATATTTTCGGCACTGATATCGCATGCTGTTACTTTGCATCGAAATTCAGATGCCAAGTTACAGGATGCATCTCCATAGCCGCATCCGATGTCAAGTATCCTGCTGGATGGATTAACACCAGAAAACCGTGCTGCGGCAAAGGAGAACTCCTTGCCAGCTGGAGAAGTATAATTTGAATTCAGGTCGGTAACCATATTTTTTTCCCCGTCTCGATAATATTATCTGATTTTTAAGAATAAGACAAGGCTAAATACTAAAAATACGACAGAAATTATATGAAATCGCCACATAATTTTTGATTTTATTTGAAATTCGCCTGCATATAATCCACTTTTTCGCATTTTAAATTGAAAATGATGGTGAATCGGAGCACAGAGGAAAATTCGTTTTTTTGTTAGTTTAAAATAACCTATTTGTAAAAAAACGGAGACAAACTCTAAAATAAAAATGAAACAGACTATTGGAATGAAAAATCCTGCTTTTGTAAAAACAAAAATTATACCAATAAGCCCGCCAAGACCTACTGAACCACTGTCTCCCATAATAATGCTTGATGGTGGAGCGTTAAACCAGAGATAAGCAAGAAGAGTCCCTATTACAGCCCCGATTAAAGGGAGAATTTCTTGCAAACCAACAATGTGAGGAATCAGAAGGTAACCGGCCCAATGAGCATTACTGGAAACAAAAGAAATTACCCCAACAAATAGCAGGCTGGTAATAGATGGAACAGTTGCAAGCGTGTCAAAACCATCAGTAAAATTCACTCCATTCGCCAATACAGCAATTGTCAAAGTCATAAAGGGAATAAAGAGCCAGAAAGGCAGATAAGGATAAATTTTTTCTATACTAAAAAAAGGTATGTTAATGGTTCCGTTAATATTTGGAATATATTCATAGGCTATAATAGCAACAACCGACGATATTATTAAATAGAGTGATAGACGCAAACTCGAAGAGATTCCGTCTGCTTTATATTGAAAATCTTGTTTTGTTATCAACCCTTGTGCTACTCGTCTTTTGTTTACTACCTTCGCAATGTCATCAACTGCTCCGATGATTCCAAAGAATACATAAATGATCAGTGCTGAAATAACATAGGAGTTAAAACGCACGGTTATAAGTGCTGTTACAGACACGATCATTAAAAAAAGTATACCTGCTGGCATCACTGGTTCATGGATCTTCTCTTTAGACTCGAATTCAGAAGATATGTGGAACTTTCTGAGGAAATTGATATACAATGGAAAGAAAATCATTGCCAAACTGAATGAAAGCACTGTGGCTATGCCAGTACTGAAGAGTCGGCTATTTAAAAGGAAGAGATTTGTTTTATTATAAAGTAGTTCGATCAGCATAAGAGAACACCATTAATTAAATTGTTTTAACACGAGTTGCTTGTAGTCAATTTGCATTAGTTGACACACCTTATCCACTGCTTTAGCAATAGAATCGGAAAAATAAATTTATTCATCTCAATTTAAAAGCAGTGCAGTGAAATAGATCAACTTTTTCAACAATACTTATCCTGACGTGCAACTATTTAAGATCCAAAATGATAGCATTGTATTCTTTAGGATTCCAGATATTTTTAGAGCAGGTTTATTATTGACAAATCTATTTAAAAATTCTGAATAGTAGAAATGTTGAAAATTATTTTATGATGAAATACAAAAGAAGGGAATTATAATGGCAAGCGCACTTGTGCTCGATGGAAAAGCATTAGCTAAATCGATTGAGGAATCTCTGAAGTTGAGAGTTGAGAATTTTAAAAAAAAGAGCGGTGGAAATGTCCCTCTTTTGGCAACAATACTTGTAGGGAACGATCCTGCATCGGAAACCTATGTGAAAATGAAAGGCAATGCCTGCACTCGTGTGGGAATGCAATCTAAAAAAATCGAAATGCCTCAAAATACAACTACAGAAGAATTATTAAAACAGATTGAAAATCTAAATAATGATTCAAGTGTTTACGGAATTCTGCTTCAGCACCCGGTTCCAAAGCAAATTGATGAACGTGCAGCGTTTGATTCAATTTCTTTGGACAAAGATGTAGATGGTGTAACCTGCCTGGGTTTTGGTCGGATGTCTATGGGTGAGTTCGCTTATGGAAGTGCAACTCCTGCTGGAATTATGACTATCCTTGATTATTATAAAATTCCGATCGAAGGCAAACATGCGGTTATTATTGGTCGAAGTCCAATCCTGGGAAAGCCGATGGCTATGATGCTGTTAAATAAAAATGCAACGGTAACTATTTGTCATTCCAGAACTATCGATTTGCCATCAATTTTAAAAAGTGCCGATATAGTGATCGGTGCAGTTGGAAAACCAAAATTTATCAAAAGTGAATGGATTAAACCTGGTGCTGTTATAGTCGATGCAGGGTACCATCCTGGAAATGTAGGGGATGTGGATCTTGAAACTGCAATACCCAAATGCAGCGCGTATACACCAGTTCCAGGAGGAGTTGGTCCTATGACAATAGCCACATTGATTACACAGACAATGGAATCTGCTGAAAAGAGATTGAGTTAAAAACTCTACAGATAATAGGAACAAAGAGTTAGAAAACCATTGTTAGAGGATGAAAAAACAGGAGTCACCAAACGATTCGATTATAAAGGAGATGTTTTTTATAGGAATATCCGGGGATGGGTATCGATAACTTTTCCTAATAAAATTTGGTATATTTCCTTGTCTTAAGGAATTCTTTTAATCTCCTTAAAAGCTCTTCTAAATTTCTCCTTTTTTCTTCATCCCTTGTCTCCTGCGCACTTTTTGTATAGTATTTATGGTTCTTCAGTAACTCAATCTGATGAGTATACCATTGCTTATCAGTCATTTTTACTCCATAGTTCATTAATTCTTTACGAAGGTCGTTGCTGCGTTCAAAAAAGTCTTTTCTTCCTAATTTGTCAATATCTGCGTCGCAAATTATATACTCCATGATATTTTCTCCTGCAGATTGGATTGGAAGCCCGGGCCATCTCTTAGGATCGTTGCCATAATTATTCTTTTAACAGTGTTTATTTCCAGATCAGAAAAACCGGATGAGGCGAGATGCTTTTCTGCTATTGAGGCTTCAACTGGCTCGTTTTTATTGAGATTTTCATTTACTTATTGAAGGGATTAGGATTCCTGTCTTTTTGTAACTATTTTTTAACCAAACAAACGCATTGGACGTAATACAGAATATGCAAAAATTATCCTGGTTAGAAGAGTTAAATTCCAAACAATATGAAGCAGTTACCTATGGTGATGGGCCTTTACTGGTGGTTGCCGGTGCAGGCAGCGGTAAGACAAAAACACTGGCCTGCCGGGTGGCATATCTTATTTCGAAGGGTGTATCACCAGATAAAATATTACTGCTCACTTTCACCAGGAGAGCTTCAAAAGAGATGCTTAGTCGCGCCTCTCAAATCCTTGGCGATCAGGCTATAACATCACAGGTGTGGGGTGGGACTTTTCATGCTACTGCCAACCGTTTATTAAGGATCTATGCACAGGCATTAGATCTTTCACCTGATTTTACAATTATTGATCAATCAGATTCAGAAGATTTACTTGATGTAATCCGGCATAAAAAAATTGACGGAAAGAAGGGACGTTTTCCTCGAAAAGGTACTCTTCTTGCAATTTATTCGCGTCGAATGAATTCTGGTGAAGATATGGAGTTTGTTCTTAAAAAGTACTTCCCCTGGTGTGAACGGTATAAAAAAGAGCTTAAAGAAATTTTTAAGGAGTATGTTACTCATAAGCAACGGCAGAATATCCTTGACTATGATGATCTATTGCTGTATTGGTTTTATCTTTTGGAAAACGAGAAATGTGCAAGCTTTATTGAAGAGCGTTTTGATCATATCCTTGTTGATGAATATCAGGATACTAACAAAATTCAATCCGACATCCTTGTTCGGATGCGTCAGAAAAATCGCAATATCATGGTAGTTGGTGATGATGCACAGAGCATATACAGTTTCAGAGCTGCTACAGTACGTAACATGCTTGATTTTCCAACCATTTTTAATAACACCCATGTAGTTACTCTCGAACAAAATTACAGATCGAACAGTTTTATTTTAGAGACAACAAACAAGCTGATTGCCCAGGCTAAGGAACGTTTTTCGAAGAATTTGTTTACGATAAGGAATGGTGGTAATCGGCCGAAATTAATAACCTGTAAAGATGAGTCACATGAAGCTGAATTGATAATACAGCAGATACTTGCAAATGTGGAAAATGGAACTCCTCTTCGTGAACAGGCGGTTCTCTTCAGGTCCGGCTCCCACAGTGCGACTCTTGAGCTTGCACTTACAAAAAAAAACATACCGTTCCATAAGTATGGAGGAATGCGTTTTCTTGAAGCTGCACATGTAAAAGACTTTGTCTCTTACATCAGGATATTGGAAAACAAGCAGGATGAAATGGCCTGGTTCAGAGTCCTTCAGCTGATCGAGGGAGTTGGTCCGGCAACTGCATCTGGAATATTTGAATTTTTAACACAGAATAATTTCCAATTTGAAGCGCTCAGTAAAGCTCCTGTTTCCAAAGAAATCCTGTTTGTACTAAATAAATTTGCAAAGATGCTTATCGACATAGCTGGTAATGAGAGTATGACTCTATCAAGTCAACTTGAACGTATCAGTCTTTTTTATCTGCCGATTCTTGATGAGAACTATGAAAACTCACAGCCCCGCAGAAATGATATTGAACACATTTTGCAATTGGCAGGTTCATTCCGTTCGCGTGCGCAGTTTTTAGCTGACCTGATTCTTGACCCTCCATCATCAACAAGCGATTTCGCAGGACCACCCAAACGTGAAGAAGATTATCTTGTACTGTCAACTATTCATTCGTCAAAAGGGTGCGAATGGGATGCGGTCTATTTGATCCATGCGGCTGATGGATGTCTGCCATCGGATATGTCAACTGAATCTGATGACGACATTGCTGAAGAATTGCGTCTTGCGTATGTGGCTATGACCAGAGCCCGTAACCACCTTTATGTATCCTGGCCGCTGCGATTCTATTCGCGTCCTTCTGGTTTTTCTGATCGTCATGTCTATTCACAATGCAGCAGATTTTTTTCCGATCAGGTAAAAGAAACGATGGAATTGATTTCTGATGAAGTACAGGATGCTGCTGATCAGACTGTCAAAATAACTTCTGTAACAGATGTTAAGAGCAAGATCAAAGATTTTTGGGAGTAAAGGTTAGCTTTCTTTGTATCTCATGCAGATGTGATTATTTTAAATAGGTTCTGTTCAGAATTACCTAACGCGCCCCCTAAAACCACCCCTTCGAGTACTTCGACGCGTCGTCCCGGAAGGGGACTTTTGAGGATGCAGAATTTTGATAATATAGAGTTCTTACAAGTCCCCCTGGGGAAAATTTAGGGCGATAAATTTTGGTTATAAAAATACAGCTATTTTAAATAAATACTAAATAGACTCTTGTTAATCAAGTATTGAAAAAAGCCACAAGAATTTCAAATTCTCCTCACAGAAACTTCTGTTCCGTAGTATCAAGCCTGAGTCTTTTAAACCACGTAAAGCATGTAAAACACTAAAACAGGACAGAAAAAAATCAGCAAAGATACTAATTTTCTATTTTCGTGCATTCAATGGCTTTCGTGGTTAATAGATCCGTTCTTAGAATAAACTTACGGAAAAATTAAAAGCTGATTCTGCTCTCCGGGGCAGTCGAGCTGAAAGATTCTCGATTTATTTAGGTTGTTTACGCCTGAACTGAACGATTTTTTTTTCTTCGCCTTTAATTGCAGAAACAGGCTCTGGCTGAGGATTATTTCTCGCATCTTCAAGTTTTTTCGTTAGCTCCTCAGCAGCTGTCGATAGGTCCAGTTTTAGCAGTCTGATTTCAAAGGTTCTTTCATAATTTTCGAATTTGCTTTTAACAATATGTGGAGGCTGCAATTTGATAAGCTTCCCAGTAGGTGGGAATGTTTCAAAACTAGCTAAATGCATTATAGCCCATTTCCCGCGAGGCTTCTCTTCCTCGTCAACAGTATATCCAAGGCATACAGCATAATAACAAAATTCCCACCCTTCATCATCAGAAAGAATTTTATCCCCTGATAATGTCCTCACAAGTAAGCCAAACAAATCGCCATTATAAGGAAAATCGGTCATTTCTTCTTTAGAAACATACTGACATGCGAAATTGATAATTTCATCTCTGGACATTCCCATAATATTCCTCTTTGCAATTAGTTTGTTAAAAATAGATAGTTGCCTGTTAATACAAGATGCATAACTTTTTCCCACATGAATTTCCTAAATAGAAGGGAAGTGTATGATCATTGTATTGATTACTCTTCAAACCGTATTTAGGAATTTAAAAGAAAACAATATGTAATCGAAATAGATACAGCAGAAGGTCAGAAAAATAATCAGAATTGAATTAATTACTTGTTGAAACATCTGAATATAGGAAAACAGAAAGAATCATGATATACTTGAAATATGAAATCAAAAACCTATATACCTATTGTAATTCTATTATTGAGCATTACAATGTGCCAAAATGGTGATGTAGGGTTAACATCATTAATATATACCCCGCCGGTATATTTTACGGGATACATAAATGGTACTTACGACAGTCTGACTGGAAATTTCAATTATAAAAATAATTGTTACCTTGATGAGGATACAATTCGGATGTGCTTTTATTCTTCCAATTTTGAAGAGGTCAATAGAATACGAAATGGGGATTTTATCAGAATAGATTTGTATCCTGGAAGCGATTCTTCTTTGAGGAGAGGGAACGTACTTTTTCACATGGCAAGATATCGTGAGCGAAATACATCTTATACTATAACTGCAAGTGATACACTGTTTGGTTTTGATCGGATTCAATTCGGTATCGAGATGATCAGCAGAACAAAAGGCGGCAGACTCAATATTGATGATATTACCGTCATGTCAAAACCGGTTGTTGGCACAAATGGTGAATACCTTGAAATTAAGCATGGCCGAGTGCAAGGGACGATCAACTAACATGGTAAAGATACTTATTTGGATAGTAATCTTACTATATACAAGTTTGGGAGCTAATCCAACTGGTTTTAACAATGCACCATGGGGCGGAGATCCGCAGCAGGTTAAAAATGCAGCAGGGGTAAAGGATTGGCAAAAGGATCCTTCTTTACAAAAAGGTTTTCCAGAGCAATTAGACATTCAGGTGTACAGATCATCTGAAACTATTGCCGGATATCGATCTGCTGTAAAGTACTATTTTTATGAAAACAAACTTTTTCAGGTGACGGTTACTTTTAATTTTGATGAAATGAAAAAGTATGATTTCAATTATAATGTATTCCGCAGTGTTAACGAATATTACAATTACATACGGAGTAGAACACTTGTCTTCGTAAATGAGATTTATTCACTTCTTTCTCAGAAGTATGGAAAAAAGGAGCCGGTTTTTAAAGGGCTTAACCCGCGGTATATGTTTGTAAGTTTGGATAAATACCTGAAACAGGAGCGCTGGAATCTGCGATACAATCCATACGATTACTACTTGCATATTAAGACAGCCGCTTACGCCCGGTGGGATTTTCCTAAAACAAAGGTGATTTTTTCTGTCGCGATCAATGCTTCGGAAAAACGTTTTGAATACGATTTGTCATTATCGTCCACCGATATGGAAAAAAGTATACAGAAGGTAATTAACGAATCAAAAATGAAGGGGCTGTAGCATCACCACAGGCACTTCTTGTTACGTAAATTACTGATTAGATAGTAATCTGGTGGATCTCTTCTATCGAATGGAAATTTTCTTTTTCACAAAACTCGTTAATTCCACTAAGTATGCTTGTTGCGATTTGAGGATCAACAAAATTACCGGTTCCCACTTGTATCGCTGATGCTCCTGCAAGTAAATATTGAAGAGCATCATCAGTGTTCATTATGCCGCCTATACCGATCACCGGAATTGATACAGCTTTACTTACTTTATATGTCATTGCAATGCCGACCGGGCGGATTGCAGGGCCTGATAGACCACCCGTTTTCATTGGAAAAACAGCTTGCTTCTTCTTTACGTCTATAACCATTCCTAAAAGGGTATTTATGCATGAGACTGCATCTGCTCCGCCTCTTTCAGCAGCTTGTGCAATCACTGTAATATCAGTTACATTGGGAGTCAATTTAATAATGAGGGGCTTTTCTGTTAATGACCGCAATTCAGAAGTAAGCCTTTCTATCTGGGAGGGATCTGTTCCAAATGACAATCCGCCGTGTTTAACATTGGGACATGATACATTTATCTCGTAACCCCACAAGGAAGAACATGATTCAAGGCGTTTTAAGACCGATTTATATTCCTCTTCTGTCGAACCGGCAACATTGGCTATAATAGCGCAGGGTAGCTGCTCAAGATAGGGAATTTTTTCACTTAAGAATTTTTCGACACCGACATTTGCCAACCCGATTGAATTAAGAATACCGGATGGAGTTTCTATGATGCGGGGGATATCGTTGCCTGGGCGCGGGCTGGCCGTTACTGCTTTAGCATAGATTGCCCCAAGTTTTGATATATCGATCAAATCTTCATATTCGCTACCGTACCCGAAAGTTCCAGAAGCTACGCCAACGGGGTTGGGGAGTGTTTTTTTTCCTATTTTTATAGAGAGATCCATCTAATACAAAACTCCATATTCTAATCAGTTCCAGAGTAATTCAGAGCTTAAAAACACAGGGCCTTCCTTGCAAGCTCGAGCATACCCGGGTGGATTAATAATTTTTACTACACAACCCATACAGGCTCCGACACCGCAAGCCATTATTTGTTCAACTGACACCCAGCAGGTAGCATTGTGTTTATTTGCAATCTCATGACACGCGTGCATCATAGGATGAGGGCCGCAACAGAAAATGGTATCCTTAGAGGTTATTTTATCTTCAATAGATTTAAGATAGTCTCCAGTAGTTCCTTTGAATCCCTCGCTGCCATCATCGGTACAAATAATGGGATTAAATTCTTTAAAAGATTGGAGATCTGGAATAAATGGGCGGCTGCGACATCCGAAGATGAATGTACTATCCAATTGTAACTCTTTTAATTGAGATGCAAGAAAAAGAATCGGTCCGATTCCAATACCGCCCCCAACCAGTACTTGTTTTCCTTTTTCGTGGGGTATTGGGAATGATTTTCCTAAAGGACCAATAACATTTATAGTATCACCGGTTTGTTTCCCGATCAGCAGCTCAGTTCCTCGTCCCCGTTTTTGATAGATGATAGAGCCGATCTTTTTGTTTGGATTGTAGCCGGAAAATGCAAAGGGTCGCCGAAGCAAAGGTGAGGTGTCATCTGAAATTCGAAGTGTCATGAATTGTCCCGGTGATGGTATATCATCGGTTGGCCAGGAAAGTTCCATGTAATAGTAGGATTCGGCAATTTTTTTGTTAGTTGTGATAATAGCGTTAAATTGCTGCATTTAGAAATCTCAGATCTATGATAAATTGAAAAGTGAATATGGATAAAAATAAAACATATTCTCAGAGAGGGGAAACGCAAATTGCAGAAAATGAGAAAGATATTAATTAGAGAGTACCACTCGCAGGAGCTCGGGTACTCTAGTAGTTCTTTTTGAAAAATAGAATGGAGTATTTAGTAATGTAGTTGTAAGCTTTTTGCACTTGATTGTATTACCGGGGTTCAAAAGTTCCACAATCAGGGTGATCGACATTAATTACGACATGAATTCCAGGTGCTGTGCATTCGAAGGAATCATTGTATTCACATTCAGCAACTTTACAGGCACCGACACCTCCGCTGAAATCTGCGAATCCACCCTTTTTTTCCCGCTGATTGTAAAATGTGTCGCAACAGGGTTCATCATCGCCAATTGTAATTGCTAAGGTGTGGCATTTACCATCTTTATTGTAAGCACATTGAAGAGCTTCACAGTCAATAATTTTAGACATTTCTTTCATAACGCCTCCTTATGATTGATCAAAAGAATCGGATTCAAATCATTTAAAGGCAACAAATATGCCACAACTTTTGATTCAGAGGAAATTTCTGAATATCATGCTGGACTAATTGGGTATTTTATACTATTCTTTCAGTTAGATGATCATTTAATCCACAAAGTGATTGTAAAATCTAAATATTTGACTAAAAAGGGTTTTCATTACAGGCTGAATGCAATGTATATTTTGAACTAAAATCAAAATGTACGTCCATTCTACAGAAAAACATTTTTTGTTGACAGTTGTTTCTTTAAGTAGACTGGATTTACAATTAAAAGCAGTGGCTGGATACATTGAGTAATTTTAAGAACTTTGGAGGGGGTTTATGAGTGCTCGAGTAGCAAAAAGGTGTGTCTATTTTTCACTCCATGTACTTACGGTTTTGCCTAGTGTCAAATGTCTTTGCAGATGCGACTTTTGATCAGCTTTTCCAAAATGGCAAATTTGCAGATGCGATTAAGTACGCTGATGAGAAAATCCCCGTGACGGATCGAGATGCTGCAACATGGGCGAAGCTTGGAATCGCCAATGAGGATCAGAGTTTTATTGAAAAGGCCCTTGCCTGTTTCATGGTAGCCATTAGAAACGATGCCAAAAATTACGAGGCTCAATTAGGTGCTGCTCGGGTTTACAATAAACTCAACCAGCCTGAAAGTGCTCTCGATATGGCTAAGAAGGCAATCGAATTGAAAGCAACTGGTGAAGCCAGCTGGGAATTTGCACGTGCCTGTATAGCTCTTAACAAATCAGCTGATGCTAAATCGGCTTTAGAAAAAGTGGTAGAAACGGATAAATCCAACCTGGTCGCCGCTAAGGAACTTGGTAATATCTACTTCACTGCTAAAGACTATAAAAAGGCTATCCCGGTTTTGAGAACTGTGTATGCATCGCAGGCTATGAGCGATATTGCATTCAAAATCGGTTCTTGTTACAAAAGCATTTCAGTTCTTGATAGCGCTGCTTTTTTCCTTAAAGAATCACTAAAAGATTCCAAGACAGCTAAGCCAGAAACTGCTGTTGATCTCGCCCGTATTTACTTCCAAATGGAAAAATTTACTGAAGCAGCTGAGCAATTTCGGCAAATAAACGAATCCGTCCTTTCGGCTGACGATCTCTATAAAATTGCTTTCAGTGTTGAAAAGTCTGATTCCAACAAAGATGCATCCCCAAAAATCTATGAAGCAGCACTTAAAAAGTATGGCAATTCTACTTCAAAAGATGCATTAAGAGCAAAAGAAATGGTAGGACGCTGGAAATTACAGAAAAAGCAATTCAAAGATGCACTTGAAATTTTTAATGAGATTGTTAAGGTTGATCCTCAGGGAAAAAATATTCCTGATCTATTTATTCTCCTTGCAGATGCTTATGATGGCCTGGGAGATCGCCCTAAAGCTATCCCACTTTTGGAAAAATTCACTTCAGCAAACAAGGATAATATTGGCGCATTTGCTCGTCTGGCCGACCTTTATTCTAAAGAAAAGATGGGTGATAAAGCACAGGCTATTTATGAAAAACTTATCACTATGCAGCCCAATAACCCTAAAGTGTATATGGCTCTTGGTGAATATAGTCTGAAGACTAAAAAATTTGAAGAGGCACTCCGTTATTTTCAAAAAAGTTTTACTCTTGAACAAAACGCTCGTGCTGCTGAAGGTATGATGATGGCAGCATGGGAATTAAAACGGTATGATCTTGCACAGGATGCAGCTGAAACCGCTCTTCACCATGATCCAAAATCTCGTGAACCTCAGATCACTCTTGCTAAAATTCATATAATTAACGGTAATTGGAACGCAGCGATTCAGGTTATTGAAGAATTAGTCAAACTGGAACCTAACAACAAAGTCTATTGGCAGAATCTTGCCTCTTGTTATGAAAAGGCTAATCAGCCTGATAAACTGGCTGATGCAGATAAAGCGGTTCTTAGTATAGATAAGAAGGATATTCCTTCGAGAGCCCGTTATGCAAAATACGCTCATGCCAAAGGTGATGAGAAAGGGGCTCTTGGTGTTTATAAAGATCTTGCTGCTTTAACTCCAAAAGACCCATCTGTTTTTAAAAGTCTCTATGAGATTTCCTCAAAGCTTGGTAATCAGGATGATGCAGTTTTATATCTGAAGAAGTATACTCAGCTGAAGCCTCAGGATGCTGAAGCTTCTAAAGAACTTGGTAATATTCTCTTCGATAAGAAAGATGAGGCGGGAGCATTGGCCGCTTTCAAAGCTGCTCTTAAAGCAGATCCCGCAATCAAGGGGCTGTATAAAAAATATGCTCTTTTAATGATGAATCAAAAAGGGCAGGAAAAAGAAATTATATCTGTACTTTCTTCTGCTGTTAAGGCCGGTGAAGCGGATGCGGAGATATATTCTACTCTTGGAGAAATCTATTTGAAACAGGCAGACTATGCTCAAGCAATAGATATGTTTTCAAGAGCTCTGAAAATTAAACCTCAGGATTTGGAATCTCTCTCATCTTTAGCTTTTTGTCAGCAAAAGGCAGGAAAAATTTCTGAAGCCATTATTTCCTATGAACAAGCTGTCGCTTTAAGCAATACGGCAATAAAGGAAATGAAAGCTTTGGGTGATTTGTACTGGCAACAGGGTAAAAAAGACCCGGCAATTGCGTCTTATAAGAAATATATAGAAAAAGCGCCTACTGATTCCAAAATTGCACAAGTTATTGGTAATTATGAATACGATCGCAAAAACTATCCTGAGGCTGTAAAGTACCTTGGAATGGTTAGTGGTCAGGATGCCAAAGATGCCGGCCACATGCTTAAATATGGTAATGCTGTTTACATGACAAACGATCTGAAAAAAGCTGCTGAGATTTTCAGATCAATTGCTGCAGCGAATCCAAAAAATCCTGAACCTTTCAAAACATTGTATGAAATCGCTAAAAAAGAAAATGATATTAATGCAGCTGCGGAGAATTTGAAACAGTATACTGCACTCAAGCCCACAGATGCATCAATGCTTCAGGTTCTTGGCGATATTTACTATGAACTGAAAAATGCTCAAGGGGCGCTGAATGCGTATCGTACCGTTTTAAAACTCGATCCTGCTGCAAAGGGTTTCTATAAAAAATATGTAGAACTTGTTAATCAGAGTGGAAACGCAGAGGAAAAGATTCAGGCTTTGAGTGGTGCAATTACCGCTGGCGAAGTTGAACCGCAAATGTACGCTCAGCTTGGCAATTTATATAAAGCATCAGGTAACTTTCAGAAAGCTATTCCTAATCTGGAAAAAGCGACTCAGGCTGATCCTAAAAATACCGAGCTGCTTCTTTCTTTAGCAGAATGTCAGGCCAAAGCAGGAATTATTGATCAAGCGATCATCAATTATGAACAGGCACTTGCAATGATGCCGAAGGCTTCAAAAGAGTATAAAGCACTTGGTGATTTGTATAATAAGCAGAAAAAAACAGATCCTGCAATCCGCTCATATAAAAAGTATCTGGAACAGACTAGTGATAATGAGATTGCCCGAATGGTTGCAGAAGATGCACTATCAGGAAAAAATTATCAGGAAGCTATCAAATACTTTAGCTTGATAAGCGGTGATGATGCAAAATCGGTAGCGGTCCTGACTCCGTATGGTAAGGCATGTCTGGAGGGACAGAATAACGAAAAAGCCATCGCTATTTTCCGTCAGTTAGCTATTGTTACTCCGAAAAATCCGGACGTATTCAAAGCTCTTTATGATCTATCAATCCGTTCAGGGGCTAAAGACGAGGCTCTTCAGAACCTGAAATCGTACACAGCTCTCCGTTCAACTGATGCAGGTTCCCAGAAGACTTTGGGAGATATGCTTTATGATAGAAAAGATAATGCAGGTGCCTTGACAGCATATCGTGCAGCATTGAAAGCTGATCCAGCTATAAAGGGTTTATATGCCCGTTATGCTGAACTCCTGATGAGCAGTGGCGGTAATGATGAGGAGATGGTTGTTGCCTTAAATGGTGCCATAGCATCCGGTGAGGCAAATGTACAGATGTATGTTCGTCTTGGTGAAATCTATCGTAAACAGGGAAATTTCGCAAAAGCTGGTCAGATGTACGAGAAAGCATCTCAGCTTGATACTAAAAATCCTGCCTACTTAACTGAGCTTGCTGAATGTCAGGCAAAGTCTGGAAACGCTGGAGCTGCTATACTTACTTATGAACAGGCAGTTGCAATGAATCCGCAAGCTGCAAAGGAGTATAAAGCTCTTGGAGATCTTTATTCACAGCAAAATAAGAATGATGCTGCAACCAAAAATTATAAGAAATATTTGGAAAAGAATGCAGACAATACTCTTGCACGTAAAGTTGGTGAGCAGTCTTTCAATGCTAAAAATTACGCTGAGGCGGTAAAATATTTTGGGATGATCACTGGCGCGGATGCAGCTAAACTTGAAGTTTTACGGCCCTATGGTGAAGCATGTTATCAATTGAAAGATGATGCCAAAGCATATCAAATTTACAAACAGCTATCAAATCTGGCGCCTAAGGATCCTGAAGTTTTCAAGAAATTATGGGATATTGCAGGCCGGGTTGGAACTAAAGATGATGTACTGGTGTATGTCAAAAAGTATTCTTCACTGAAACCGGCTGATGCGAATGCTCAGAAGATGTTGGGGGATATGCTTTATGAACGTAAGGATAATGCAGGTGCGTTGACCGCCTATCGTGCTGCTCTGAAATCTGATCCTTCAATAAAGGGCCTTTACTCACGATATACCGAACTTGTTACCAGCAGCGGCGGTACTGAGGAAGAAATCGTAGCAGTACTAAATGGGGCAATTGCGGCAGGTGAAGCAGATGCAAAAATGTACATTCGTCTTGGTGAAATTTATAAAAACAAAAAAGATTTTGCGAATGCAAGCAAAATGTACGAAAAAGCTTCACAATTAAATAAAAATGATGCAGCCTTGCTGGAAAATCTGGCAGAATGTCAGGCAAAATCTGGTAATGTAAGTGCTGCGGTGGTGACTTATGAACAAGCAATTGCGATGAATTCTCAGGCAAGCAAAGAGTATAAAGCTCTTGGTGATCTTTATATGCAGCAGAAAAAAACCGATATTGCTATAAAGAACTACAAAAAATACCTTGAGAAAAATTCAGATAATGCGCTTGCACACAAAGTTGGAGAATTTGAGTATAACAATAAGAACTATGTTGAAGCTGTCAAGTATTTTGGTATGATTACCGGTCATGATGCCAAGTCAGCTGCAGTTCTTCGTCTGTATGGTGATGCAAGTTGTCAGGCAAAAGATGATATGAAAGCATATCAGATCTTTAAACAGTTAGCGACTTTGACACCACAGGATCCACTGGTTTTTAAAAATCTGTATGAGATTGCCAACAGGGCAGGAATAAAGGACGAAGTCCTTAGCTATTTAAAGAAATACTCCGCTCTTAATCCCAGAGATGCCAATGCACAGAAGACACTTGGAAATATGTTATACGATGCCAAAGATGTTCCAGGTGCTTTAAATGCATATCGGGCTGCTTTAAAAGCTGATCCGAACATTAAGGGTATCTATGCTCGATTATGCTGAACTTCTCATGAGCAGTAATGGTGCTGAAGCTGAAATTGTGACTGTACTGAATAGTGCTATTAGTGCCGGAGAAGCAGATGTAAAAATGTATGTACGTCTTGGTGAAATTTATAGCAAGCAATCCAATTTTGCCAAAGCTGGACAGATGTATGAGAAGGCATCACAGCTTGATCCTAAGAACGCTTCTCTTTTGACAAACTTGCTGAATGTCAGGCTAAAAGCGGTGATACAAAATGCTGCAGTTATGACTTATGAACAGGCAATTGCGATGAATCCAGCCGCAAATGCAGAATATAAAGCATTAGGTGATCTCTATATGCAACAGAAGCGGCCTGATGCTGCGGTTACAAATTATAAAAAATATCTTGAAAAGAATAAGAATACTAACAATTGCCCAACTTATAGGTCAATTTGCATTTAATAGCAAGAATTATCCGGAAGCGGTAAAGTATCTTGGAATGATCAGCGGGCCGGAAGCTTCAGATGCCAAGTATTTACAAATGTACGGTGAAGCCAGTTATCAGTCAAAAGATGATGAAAAGTCATTTCAGATCTACAAGCAGCTTGCGACAATCACTCCACAGAGTGCAGATGTTTATAAGAGACTCTATGATCTTGCTGGACGTGCTGGGACAAAAGAAGAAGTATTACTTTATCTGAAAAAGTATACATCATTAAACAGCAAGGATGCAGCTGCTCAGAAGAATCTTGGAAATATGCTTTATGATCATAAAGACTTTCCCGGGATCTTTAAATGCATATCGTGCTGCTCTTGAAGGCTGATCCTGCTACAAAAGGTATTTATTCAAGATATGCAGAGCTTCTGATGAAAAATGGCGGTACTGAAGCTGAAATCGTTACCGCATTGAACGGAGCGATTGCCGCAAATGAAGCAGATGTCAATATGTATACTCGTCTTGGCGACATTTATTACAAACAGGCAAACTTTGCAAAAGCAGCACAGATGTATGAAAAAGCATCTCAGCTTAATCCAAAAGATCCATCTCTTTTGATTCGTCTTGCTGAATGTCAGTCAAAAGCAGGAAATATCAGTGCTGCTATTCTTACTTATGAACAGGCAATTGCGATGAATCCTACAGGCAAGTAAGGAGTACAAGGCATTCGGTGATCTATATACACAGCAGAAGAAAACCGATGTTGCTGTAAAGAATTACAAGAAATATCTTGAGAAGAATACTGATAATAAACTTGCGAAACTGATTGGAGAATATTCAATGAACGAGAAGAATTATGCAGAAGCTGTTAAGTACTTCGGTTTGGTTACCGGAGCAGAAGCAAATTCTGCAGAATTTTTGAGATCTTATGCAGAAGCAAGTTATTTGGCCAAAGATGATTTTAAATCATATCAGATTTACAAACAGCTTTCGGTAACTACTCCTCAGGATCCTCAGGTATTTCAGAAACTTTCAGAAATCGCAAAGAAAGCAGGAACAAAGGATGAGGTTCTGATTTATCTCAAAAAGTATGTCGCTCTGAAACCTACAGATAAGGAAGCTCAGAAGACATTGGGAGATATGCTTTATGAGAGTAAAGATGCAAAAGGTTCTATTGCTGCATATCGTGCAGTACTCAAAGCTGATCCTGCAGCTAAAGGGTTCTATTCAAGATATGCAGAACTGGTAATGGCTAACGGTACCGATGCTGAAATCATTTCAGCACTTACTGGTGCAATTACTGCAGGTGAAGCAGATGTAAAAATGTACAGCCGTCTGGCTGATATTTATTTAAAGCAGGCAGAAAGTATTACTGTTAAAAAGGCAAAGGATAAGGAAAGTAAGCAAAATCTTTTCAACAATGCTTGTAAAATGTACGAAAAAGCATCACAGCTTGATCCAAAGAATACTTCTTTAATGACCAAGCTTGCTGATTGTCAGACAAAAGCTGGCAAAAGCAGTGCTGCTATTCTTACTTATGAGCAGGCAATTGCAATGAATCCGCAATGCAAGTGCAGAGTATAAAGCTCTTGGTGATCTGTACATGCAGCAGTCAAAAACAGGATCAGGCTGTCAAGGCTTACAAGAAAGTATCTTGAAAAGAATGCAGATAATGCAATTGCCAAGTTAATTGGAGAGTATTGTTATAATCAGAAGCAGTATACGGAAGCTGTAAAGTACCTTGGACTTGTCAATGGCGCGGACGCAACAACTGACAGCTCATCTGAAAATTTACGGAAATGCTTGTTATCAGGCAAAAGATGATTTCAGAGCATTTCAGATTTTGAAACAGCTTGCAACTCTTAACACCTCAGGATCCTGATGTTTTCGAGAAATTGTATGATGTCGCTTCACGGGCTGGTACAAAAGATGAGGTGCTTACCTATTTGAAAAAATTGACTTCTTTGAAACCTGGTGATGCAAAGGCGCAAAGAACCCTTGGTGATATGTTGTATGATAATAAAGACAATGCCGGAGCACTTGCTGCTTACAGAGCTGCATTAAAAGCTGATTCAACTATTACCGGGTTTTATAAAAAATACGCCAGTTTAGTTATGACAATGGGAGATGAGAAAGAAAAAATTCTCGCTTTAAATGGTGCAATTGCTTCCAATGAGGCGAATGCTACTATGTATGCTACACTTGCTGGTATTTATAAAAAACAAAATCAGGTTGCAAAGGCGATCGATCTGTATAAGAAAGCATCACAGGCTGATCCAAAAAATACTGATCTGCTTTCAGATCTTGCTGATTGTCAGATGAAAAACGGTAATGTTACCGAGGCTATTCTGACTTACGAACAGGTTGTTGCTGTTAATCCTAATGCTAAGGATGAGTATAAGCAGCTAGGAGATCTCTACGCAAAACAGAATAAAAACGATCAGGCAATAAGAGCATATAAGAAATATCTGGAAAAGAATCCTTCAGATAACAGTATCTCAATGGTAGTTGGAGAACAGGCGTACAAAGCCAAGAACTATGCTGAAGCTTTTAGATATTTTGGAATGGTTACAAGCGCGGATGCAAAGAAACCGCAATTTCTTAACAATGTATGCAGATGCTGCATACCAGATTCAGGATAATCCCAAAGCATTAAGAGTATATCAGGAACTTGCAACATTTACTCCTAATGATCCGGTTGTTTTCAAACGACTTTATGAGATAAGCTTGAAAGCCGGAGCATCTGAACAGGCGCTTGTTAATCTTGAAAAAGTATGTTGCTCTGAAAACTGATGATGCAGATGCGCAGGCAAAGCTTGGTGATTTCCTGTATGATCGAAAAGATGATGAAGGTGCTTTGTCAGCATATCGAAGTGCTTTAAAAGCTAATCCATCAATAAAGGGTATTTATAGAAAATATGTCGAGCTTGCAATGCGAAATGGTACACCTGACGATAAAGCAAAAGTGCTAAGTGCTGCAATTGCCGCAGGTGAAGGTGACTCGCGAATGTATGCAATGCTTGCTGATATGTATAAACAGGCTGGAAAATATCAAAATGCTATTCCTGTTTACGAGAAAGCATCACAAATGGATCCAAAGAATGGTGAACTACTATCATCATTAGCTTTCTGCCAGGTCAAGACAGGCGCTCTCAGTCAGGCCGCTGTTACTTATGAACAGGCAATCGCAATGAATCCAAACGCAAATAAGGAGTATAAGCAACTTGGAGATATTTACCTACAGCAGAACAAAACAAGTTCAGCTATTTCTGCATACAAGAAATATCTCGAAAAGAGTTCCGATCCAGCAATATCAAAGACTGTTGCAAAAAATGCTTATGATTCAAAAAATTACAGTGAAGCATTCAAGTACTACTCAATGGTAAAGGGTGACAACTCTCCGGAGTATCATCTTGAATTCGGATTGTCTGCTGTACAGGTAAAAGAGTACAAAATTGCAATTGGTGAACTTGAAGAAATAAGAAGCACAAAAGGTGTTGTTGCATCAAGAGATGTTGCTTACAAAGCTCTTGCACATGCATACGAAAAGAGTGGTGATCAAAGGAAGGCTGCAGAAGTCCTCAATGTGTATGTAAAGCTTCCCGGAGTAAAAGATCCCGATGCGGCATATCAAAGAGCTGCTGTTTATGAGACTATTAATCCTGTAAGTGCTGTTACAATGTATGAGGAAAACATTGCAGATTATCCAAAAGATTACCGCAACTATCTAAAGCTTGGTATCTACTATGCTCGTCAACCGAACGCTACCGTGAAAGCAGTTAAGAACCTTGAAAAATGTGTTTCAGCTTACCGATACAATCGGACGTGTTTGGCTTGAACTTGGAACCTTATACGGAAAGCAGAAACGTGATCAGGATATGCTTGCTGCATATCGCAAGTTTATTGAAGTTGATCCAACAAATGCAGATGCATGTGCCAAGATTGGAGAAATACTCCTATCAAGAAAAATGGTTGATGATGCAATGGTTTTCCTTGAGATGTCTAATTCCATTAAAGAAAATGATCCAAAAGTAATGACACTTCTTGCACGTGGATACATTATCACTAAACGTCAAGGCGAAGCCGCAAAGCTATTTGAAAAGGTAGTGAAGATATCCAAAGGTGACATTGACGATGATTTACGGATGGTACTTGCTGATGTCTATATGGAATCAGGTGAATTCGACAAAGCAGCTGATGAGTACAAAGCTATGCTTAATAAGAAGAAAAGTACCGCTATTCTAAGTAAATATGCGGATGCGTTAGTTGAAATGGGAAAATATGCGGATGCGGCAAAGGCGATCGAGGAAATTAAAGCTACTGATCCTGAAAATCTTGAAGCTCATATGGCTTTGGGTAAAATCAAAGTTGCTCAGAAGAAATATGATGAAGCGATAGAGACTTACAAGGAAGTACTTTACATTAACCAAAACTATGCTCCTGCTCTTTGCGAACGTGCGAATGTGTACATGCTTCAGAATAAGTTCGAATGGGCTAAAACATTCTATGAACGTACTCTGAAAGCTGATTCACGAAATGCAATTGCGCACCTCGGGTTGGCAAAAATCGCTAAGAATGCAAAAGATTATACCGAATACTCTTTGCATCTGGAAAAAGCCAAGAAACTTGATCCTCACAATAAAGAGATCATTGAGGAGCTTAAATCAGTTAAGAGATAATTGGTATTTGATTTAATTAGGAAAAACGGTTTGTTTCTTAGGAGACAAACCGTTTTTTTTAATAATCATCCAAGATCTTTTATTTAAAAAGTAGGCTTTTCGCACGATGAAACCGGCCTTATGCTTCGATAGGAACCGGAACTCAGCATGAGCGGAATATTCGCAAAGACGAAACCACCTGAACCTGTTGTGAATCAGAATAGCTGAATTACTTATTACAATGCACTCATGCTTCGATGTGAACCGGAACGTGTACTTTGATAAGAATCAGAACTTATGCTTTGATAGGAACCGGAACTCAGCATGAGCGGAATATTCGCAAAGACGAAACCACCTGAACCTGTTGTGAATCAGAATAGCTGAATTACTTATTACAATGCACTCATGCTTCGATGTGAACCGGAACATGTACTTTGACAAGAATCAGAACTTATGCTTCGATAGGAACCGGAATTCAGCATGAGCGGAGTATTCGGAAAAAACTGTTTGACAAACCCTACAAATCACTTTTTCATCGATCCAACAAATTTTTCAATTTCAACTGCCCAAAACACTATAGAACTGAGAAAAATTGCGATAAGAAAGTCGGTTAAGGAGAGCAAAGCTAATCCGAATATTGAACGAAGAGGAGTGTAAAGTACGATAACCTGCAGGAGAAAGGTTAGAAAAAAAGCGCCTGCCATAGCTTTATTGGAAAAAAACCCAATTGTAAAGATAGAATCCTGATGAGACCGAATGGCAATTGCATGTCCAAGCTGGGAGAATGTAAGAATCGTGAATAAAATGGTCTGCCACTGTTCAAGGCCTTTGCTCCAGTAGTAATATCCGGTTGCCAATGGAACCAATCCCATTAACAGGCCAACCCAGAGTATATGGACCCCGATTCCACCGGAGAAAATGCTTTCACCGGGATGATAGGGGGGACGCTCCATTGTATTGCGTTCAGCTTTTTCTACACCAAGTGCCAATGCAGGGAAACCGTCTGTAACCAGGTTTATCCAGAGTATTTGAAGCGGTAGTAAGGCTAGTGGCATTCCGATAAACGGACTAAGCAGCATAACCCAGATCTCGCCGGAATTGCTTGTCATAAGGTATTTAATAAATTTCTTTATGTTATCGTAAATCACTCTTCCTTCTGAAACAGCAGCAACAATAGTAGCAAAGTTATCATCAAGAAGTACCATATCTGAAGCTTCTTTAGAAACATCAGTACCAGTGATACCCATAGCAACGCCGATATCAGCTTTTTTTAATGCAGGGGCATCGTTTACCCCATCACCAGTCATTGCAACTACATTACCACGTTTTTGAAGTGACTGAATAATTTTGAGTTTATGTTCAGGTGAAACGCGGGCAAAAACAGAAACAGTATCTATGCTATTGTCAAGGTCTACCTGATTCATAATATCCAGTTCCCGCCCGGTTAGTACACTACCATTTTGCCTGATGCCAAGTTCTCCTGCGATATACGATGCAGTTAAGGGGTGATCGCCGGTTATCATAAGAGGCCTGATACCTGCTCGTTTGCAAATATCAACAGCTCGCTTAACTTCTGGACGTGGCGGATCTATCATGGCGGATAAACCGACAAAAATCAAGTCTTTTTCAATTTCTTTCTGATTTCCTTTTTTAAATTCAGTTGTACTCATTTTATATGCTATACCTAATACACGCATTCCATTCTGAGCAAGTGAATCGTTTGCGAGGAGGATTTTTTTTATCTGCTGCTTGTCCAGTTCAACAATGTTGCAGTTTTCCATAACCAATGAGGAAACATTTAAGAGAGAGTCTACCGCTCCTTTTGCAAATACGAAAAAAGTGCCAGGTGTACTTTGTTGCTTGAAAATACATGTTAGAATATGATATTTTGAGAGGTCTGTTTTCACTTCATGAACAGTACTCATACGTTTTCGAACAGAGTCAAAAGGAACTTCATTGACCCTTGGAAATGAGGTGTCAAGATTAGCTTTGTTAATGCCAAAGCGTGATGCTGCGATAAGAAGAGCGTTTTCAGTAGGATCACCTATAGCTTTTAAGGAACCGTCATTTTCGATATGCAACACTGCATCATTACACAGAGCTCCGCCGGCTAATAGTACTGTAAGGGCTGGAAATTTTTCAGAAACATCGGGAGCAAGTTTAGCATCGGGTCCTGCGATTTCCATTCGGTGACCCGCGATATCAAGAATCGTTACTGTCATTCGGTTTTCGGTAAGAGTTCCGGTTTTGTCAGAACAGATCGCGGTTACAGAACCAAGTGTTTCAACAGCAGGTAGCTTACGGATAAGAGCATTACGCTGTAACATTTTACGTGCGCCAAGCGCAAGCGCGATTGTTACAACTGCAGGAAGACCTTCAGGGACAGCAGCAACAGCCAGGCTTACCGCAGTAAGGAACATTAACCTGACATCTTCACCTTCCAGAAATGTGAGCAGTGCGTTGAAAATGTTGGTATTCATGTTTTGAAGGAACAGTTTAAAATCTTCTCCTCGCAATATTCCTAAAGTAAACACAATCGCTACAAGGAAAAAAGCTATAACCGCCAGATTTTTCCCCAGTCTGGATAATCGCTTTTGCAAAGGAGTTGGTTCATTTGATACACTCTGGATCATTGAGGCGATTTTTCCCAGTTCAGTATTCATGCCGGTCGCTGTTATTATTCCTTTACCTCTGCCATTTGAAATCAAAGTTCCCATAAAGCCCATATTGAGCTGATCACCTAGCGCGACATTTTGACTTTGAAGAGGCTCAGTCTGCTTTTCAATCGGTTCAGATTCACCGGTTAGAGCAGCTTCCTGAATACGGAGAAGAGAAGCTTCGATAAGGCGGCAGTCAGCGGGGACAATGTTACCTGCTTCTAATAGAATAACATCACCGGGAACAAGTTCGGTTGCCGGAATTTCTTCCACTGATCCGTTTCGTAAACATTTTACATGAGCAATACTCATTTTTTTCAATGCCAGCATTGCTTTCTCTGCCCGATATTCCTGAGTAACACCGAGGATCGCATTGAGAATGACAATTACTCCAATTGCAATGGCGTCTATTCCTTCACCAAGGAAAGCAGAGATAACAGCGGCAATAATCAGAATGAGAACGAGGGTTTCCCGCAGTTGCTCAAAGAGAATCGCGAATGGGCTTTTGAGCCCTTTTTCCTGTAATTCATTTTGGCCATATTTGGTGCGGCGGATATGAATTTCTGTATCTGTTAACCCTTGTACTGAACTGGTTGCAAACTCATTTTCTATATTTATGGATGACATATTGTAGTAATTCATAGAAAAGGGCCTCCTGTGATTTTTTGGAAAGTAAATATGTCATTGTCGATATTTGTTTTAAGAGATCCAGAATTTACAGACATGGAAAAATTAAAGAAATTGTGCGAATTTGATGCAATACAATTTAATCTGATCGCAAATAGAATAGGAAATGATTTGGAGCAATTTTGCAGCCGTATTTTCATGTGTCTTTTTTGAATGAGACATCATCGCAGATTACTGTAGAATTTCTGTTTATGGAATTTGTTTGTGATTTCTTTTACTCTTATCACATAAATTTCAAATATAATCGGAAACAGTTTTAGTTATTGCGTAATAGGCAGTTTTAAAAAGGTTGTTTTTTAGTTCTCCCGTTTTCTACCTTACATTCCCAATCTTCGAATGTATTATGATTTTTATGATACCAGTCTGTAGTGTGCGAATAGACTTTTACCCCGAATCCAATAGAGCTGGTAATACTTCTATTGTCAATTCGGTCTTTTAAAAGATGACGATTTTTGATGATAAAAAGAGAGGTCATCTTTTGAGGCGTGTTTAAACGGCTGTTTTTATCAAATATTTTAGAATGGTCGTTTAATCTGAGTTTGTCAATAAGTAATTTGTATGATATTTTGAGCGGTAATTAATTAATTGTAATCATCAAGTTCACAAACCGCAGTGTACTTAAGCAAACAAAATTGGATAGACAATCTTACCCCTGATCTTTTCTTTACGAATAGTTTGTGTTTGCAATAATCAGGCACTTCCCCGAAGTTGTGGTGGCTGATATTGCTGGTACTGCTGTACTGGTGTGTTGTTAACAGGATTAGATCGTTTTTTGTAGGCGAGTATATACCGTTTATTGATATCATCAATAACATTCTTACCGATTAACTTAAGCGTATCAAAAACACCTATTCCTGTACTTGCCACAGCCTCTTTCCAGGGGTGATTGTATCTATTTATATACTGCTGCATCTCTTCAATAGATAATGCATTGGGAAGATCTCTTTTGTTGTATTGGATGACCATCGGTATATTTTCTATTTTGTATTTGTACATTATAAGGTTTTCTTCTAAATTATTCAGGCTTGCAATATTATCTTCGATTTTATCATGACCACTGTCTGCTACAAAGACTAAACCGTCAACTCCACGAAGTACCAGTTTCCGTGTTGCATTGTAATAAACCTGGCCCGGCACTGTATACAGTTGTAGCTTAATTTTGAACCCCTTTATGTTACCAAGGTCCAGTGGTAAAAAATCAAAAAATAGTGTTCGTTCATTTTCTGTGGCAATTGATACCAAATTGCTTCTAAAATCAGGTATTACATTTTTGTAGATTACCTGAAGGTTAGTAGTTTTCCCGCTCAGGCCCGGTCCATAATAAACGATTTTTACACTGATTTCCCGACTTGCATAGCTGATTGATGCCATAAGTGCCTTTTTGGTGAATATGTGTTTAATACCGGAGGTGTGACATTAATTTTTTTCATAATCGGATCCCGGATAGCACTGCCGGATCGCTTCGACATGAACCAATTTGTTGTTTACATAGTTTGATGAGCTTTTGCCAAACGTCTACTGCTGCAATATAATGTTTGAACAGCTTAAATTCAATAAGTAAAGGTTTTTATTTTGAGATAACTTTCAAATGTATTGTAAAGTTACAATCGAACGTATAGAGGTTATAATGTGGTTATAGAGTACGAGCTACTGTTTTTATTAATAATCAGACTTTCCATTCGTTTGAGTTTTCCAATAGGAAATTTTATGGTACTCTGAACAGTAACAAATTATCGAGGGTAGAGTAATTTTCAAAACCGTTTTTTTAAGTCAATTATGAGCCTTTCGCTGGTTTGACAAGTCGAATTCATCCCAAAATCATTGTTTTATGTCCATTATGGAAAATAATTGTCTTTTTTTCGTTTACAATTGTTGCTTTTGTCTCATAATACACCTATTTTATTATTTATTATAGAGATGCTTACCGGAATGTAAGATTATTCTGACCATAGTAAGAGTCATTCATCAAGTTGCTTTCAGAAGTTCAGTGTCTGAACGAAAAAAAAGTAAATACTCTGTAAATAGGTTGAGCTTTTTAAATAAGTGCAAATAGTATTTAAGCTTGAATTGGGAACACTGATATGAAAAAGATCCCTTATTTTGTCCTGTTGCTATCATTCTCTGTTTACAGCCAGACCAATAGCATATTGGTTATTCGTCCGAATGGGTCCAAATGTAAAAAAGTGGAAATGGGTATAAAAACAGGAGTAGACAATGGAGTGACTATCAGAGCTCTTGTTTCCAAAAGCGAAGTTGAAATCATAAACAATATAAGTGTCAGTTTGCCAAAAATAGTAGTAGTCATGGATAAGGAATTAATCAGGGTATGGAAAAAAGTACAACAAAAACATCAAGATATCAATCAGATCCCGTCGATTTTGCTTGGAAGCGAATTTCATGTACAATGTGGATGATTATTGTCAAACAGTTGCCTCATTTCATACGGAACAAAACTGGAGCACTATATTGACAGGGTTATCTCATCTGACGGGGAAATAAACCTTCAAATATCGGGATTGTTTTTTCTTCAAAGTCTCAGAAATCAGTAGAGTCATTTAGGAATGAAAGTTCCTTGCTTAAGGCTAATCTGTATGCAAACCAGTTGTTATTTCTGATCCTGAAAACAGTATAAAATCAATTGTTAAAAATTTTATTGATCATTATCATATTGACTTCATGATCGTTCTTGATGATGAAACGGTTATTAACGATCAGAATATCAATACCACCTGGGTATCTTTGTTAGATCCGTTGAAACATACCAATCGCAGTCCCGTCTGACTACTTTTATGAATGTGAGCCAAGGATTGGTTCTTTGCAATACAACCACATTATTCAGAAGTCGGTCGTGTTGTTGCTTCTGTAATAAATGATGCAGAAACTAATAACTGGATAATCAATCAGAAAAGTATTTATGTGGATAAATCCATCTCTTATTCCCGAAATAAGGATGGAACTATCAGTCAGCAAAATCAATTGCAAAATCAGAATTGTAGTATCGTTTCACCCGAAAACCAGAAATGACTCATACACACAAACACCGGTTGAGTCTGAAGCAGTACCGGGTACTCAACAAAATCTTGCCTATAATGAACGTTCACAATACGATTCTGTGAAGCCAATAAAAAGTAAGGCACCATTATCATCTGATTCTGCATTTGTAATTAAAGAAGCAATCATGGAAAAACCGTCTACTATTATTGCCAGCATAGATAATCAACGTTTATCAAACAAAAAAATCGACCACTCTTCAACTGTACCCATAACCAGTAATAAGAAGAAGGTGGAACAATCCGGATCTACAAACGATAAAAGCATTGCCACCAGACAACCTCTGCACCAAAATAATCATTTTAAAGCTCATTCTATTCAAAACCAACCTTTTCAATTTACTGCATCAAATCACGATAAATACAAAATAGAAATTATTGCTGCGTCAACATCAATATATAAAGAACTTACTTCAGATTTTCCAATCCTGGGGCTTGGGCAGTCAGGAGACAAGCTAAATGTTACTTCAGAAGATAGCCTATGGTATTGTGTAGATTTTAACGGTACGTCAGGATTTCTATCAAAAGCAGATGCCAGAAAATTTACCCAGAAGAACTTTTTTGCTAAACTGGCCGGTTATGATTATCTGTTAATGATTATTGCTATTATTGTTCTGATTGCTGTTTTATCTTTAATTTATGTTCTAATAAGATTAAAAATCTTAAGACATAATAGAATGAACAAAATTAAATGTCTGATGATTACAAAAAAGAAGAAATTTATAAAATATTCAAACATAAACGATAAATATATTTCGCTTGTTAAATACTTAAAAAATTATGGTTTCCATGTCATACAGTCAAAGAACCTGAAACATACCAGTGATTTATTGCTTTTCAATATACCTGACATCATTTGTATTGATTGGCAATTTGAAATGGATATACAGTCTAAAGTTTATGAAATGTTAAAGGATCAGGCATTCGGTACAAGTTTTATACTGATCTTCTACAATATTGTTGATCCATCAAGTATTCGAAAAAAATAATAATTTTGATGATCGTTCTTTCTTTTTCAATAGAAAATTTTCTATTTCTGATTTAAATAGTGTCATATCAATGGTAAAAGAAAAATCCGATTCGTCACAACAACTTTCCGATCAATCAAATTCATGGCTTGAAGGAAAAATTACAGGAGATACCCTCTCAGAAATTTTCCAATTGATGGATATCAATAAAAAAACCGGCTGTTTACAGATAAAAAATCATCATCCGGTCGGAATGATATTTTTTGAGGACGGAATTATAACCTACGCAATAACAAATACACTGGTAGCGGAAGATGCTGTCTTTAACATGCTTTCAATGAAGCATGGCAGATTCCAATTTATTCCTGATAAAAAACCGGTCGCACGACAAATGGAACTAAGTGTTGTGGCAGTCTTAATGGAAAAAGCTAAATTGATTGATGAAATTGAACCCGTATCATAATACCTTTTGATTTCAACCAATGTTCTAATTTCAATAGTACACGGGACTGATGACGATTGATGAATGGATTTATGATTTCACATAGTAGCCAAAGACTATCCATTCTTTATTGACGAACCGCGCATTGCACCTCTTGCATGATTGACTGGGGAGTTTGTGTTTAACTTTAATTTCGCAGTCGGTCATGTCAACAGAATACCATTGACTCTGTCTCGCTATCAGCATTGTAAATCTCACAATCTGAGAATTCGAAATGTGTACGCGTGTTATGAGAATCATCTCTTTTGAGTGATATTGAGATGTAAAAAAAGTATGTGAAAGATAATTAATAAAATTGTTTTAGCAGTGAGGGAAGGTTAGTAAATTTCGGGGATACGTTAAATTCTACTTTGTTATAATGCCTACTCATTCTATAATTTTGTTGTAAGTGTACCGGAAATCGCTCGAAGAAAGCCCTTTGCACCTTCAATCCTTCGATGACTCAGGACAGGGCGAGGGTGAGCGGTATAATACACTTTCCATATAACGAAGTAGAACTAAATACCAACAATTATTTCCATTGATCTATGTAGAATAGATCGCATATTTTCTTGTCATTCTTTTTTAAACTGGCAAGGGTTTTTTCTGCAGTACCATCTTTTTTAATGGCAAATGCAATAATTCCACTTTTGCCTCCGGTCAGCGGAGTGATTGCAAACTTTAATTGAGAAGTGGATTTGAAGTAATCTACAAATACATTTTCGATCATGATACCTGAAGCGAACTCAAATGATAATAATGGCAGAAGATCTTCGATTTTGGAAACTCTTTTAAGTTTTGGCTCAAGAGGGAAATATTGTTTTGAAAAGGATTTCATTCCCGCTCTTCCCAGAATATCTATTACTCCAATAACAGTTTCGGTGTTAACGGATTCAATTGGAACTGGTTTTTCGATGGAAACAAGGACATATTTCCCCTCTGTAGTACCATTGCGCTCACCTTTGAGCGATACTATGTAATTGCTAAATTGCTCTTCAATAAGTTCTGGTTTGGTTATTACTGCATCTGGTGGTTCTGACTTCATTTTTGCTGCAAAGCTATCGTATCGATCGAAAACAGTAATATTTATACCCTGAATGGAATTTGTCATGCTGTCCTGCATTGACTGAAAATGAAGGGTTGACGGGTAAAATACATAAAGTTTTTCCTGAGATGAAACAGCAGTTAAAATGCCAAAAAAAAATAGAAACAAGAGATATTTTTTGTTCATCAGAATAGATATCATTTTGTGAAGTCGATCTTATGTTAATGTTTATGTAGTTCTTATTAATCCAGGAATAATCCGGATTAATTTCCATAGATCATTAGATCATTTTTTTAACACTTTGGACACTTCATATGTTTTTAAGGTTTGCTTATCAGCAATTTCGGATGCGCTTTTGTAATTGAGAACTGAGTACATGGAGATAGCAGGATAAATCTCGATTCCGCTGTGTTCCCACTCCTCTGCTTTAAGATCGAAAATAATTTCAGCCGCCTGTTCGCCGAGAGCTACCGGATCAGGAATCACTGCGAAAGTACCAAAATTCAATTTTGGATTAACCAGTGCTTCTACACCCACGATAAGCGGAACTTTATTTTTTTTAAGTGCAGGAAGCCAGACATTACCGAGCAGATCCGGTCTGAGAAGCACATTGTCATTAGCAATCCAGAGCGCATCTACCTTTTCCTTTTTTAGTAATCTCTGCAGCGCGTTGCCAATCTCAATTTGATGCTTTGATGTGTCTTCGTCAATTTCAAATCCTTTAATTTCAATTTTTTCTTTTAAACAGAAGACGGGTGTGTTTATCAATAAACTCTTTTAATGGTTTACGATAAAGGACACCCACATTGCTTATGGGTTTATTGATTACCCTTCTAAAATTAACCAGCGCGGTTACCATTGGCGTTTCATAAGCAATAGCATTGACATTTGCAATACTGGATACCGCCCTCTGAACATCCAAAGCAAGAATTGTTACTACCTGGATCGATTCTGTTTTTTTCTTATGCTGTTGAGTGAATTTGATATATGCACGTATTGCATTGTTACCTATAAGTACTACAGCTTTGGGACTATTATGACTTTGAAATAATGTGTCAATTTCTTCAATCAAAGTATTTTCATCTATTTCAACCACTGAGATCGAAAATTCATCACGGAGCTCATTTACAAGTCCGTTTCTTGCCTGATCGAAGATACCTCCTTTGGCGGTAAATAGTACAATCGGATCTTTGCTTTCCGGTAAGTACAATGTTTCTTCCTGCGCGGAAATAAAGAAAGGGAATAGAATAATAATGAATAGTGCACATCTCATACTTGTTGCCTTTTTTACCTATAAATATAGGAGCATAACTTTTAAATGCTCAACAGAAACTTACAATATATATGTCTGATCATAATAGATTTGCATCTCAAAAGGTAACTTTGAATCCACCGTAAATCTTTCTGCCTTCATTGTAAGGAATTCTGTTGCTGACATCTAGACATTCCCCATGCAGGCAACCAGACTTCTTCATCAAGTAAGATTGTCTACAGTGAATAACCAATGACAAGTTCCTTTAAGAAAGTGGATTTAATCAGATGGTTGAAATTGTATGAACAATTTAAATTCAACATATTGAAATTATTAGTTGTTTTGTTCAGAGTGGAAGTATACTTCTTATCAAGTGCCTGCCAGTACGTGTTGAAAGCACTAATTGTCAAACCATGTCCCTGGTAACTGAGACCACCTTTTGCACTGAAAACAGGCAGTGGTGTAACATTTTCCTCAATCACTGTTTTCGTCTTCACTTTCCTGATATAGAAAATGACCCTTCGATCAGAAGCTCTTTTGTAACATAGAATTTACCTTCACATTCCAGGCCGTAAATGGTGACCTTCACCAATATTATCCCAGGTGGGAATTGAATACCGGCTTGACTCGCGGTCCTGAATAATAAGGTTCTTCAAGTTGCTGTGGAAACCATTGAGCCCAAACTGAACATTGTCATCCTGATAGTTTACACCCATATCAAAAGTATTGACTTTTTCCGGAGTCGAGACTTTTTTCCTGATTTTCATCAGCAGGGTACGCGTCTACCATTTGCCCGCGCATTGTGGGATGATCTAGATAAAGTTCGTCAAGACTTGGTGCGCGATATGCAGTACTGTAGAGCGTTTTTATATTGACATGTTCAAGAGGATAGAAAATCAAACCTGCTCGCGGGTTATAATCAGTTTCAAAATCGGCAACTTTGTTCATTTGTATACCACCGATTGCTTTACACCATTCCCAACGGTAATCTAACTGCAGATATCCTGAAAAAGAACTTTGTTCATGGTTTTTGTTATATTTGATTTCTTTTATCTTTGCATCACCTTCATAGCCTGTCATAAAACCCCAGACACCACCAAAAACAATATTGAAATTGTCAACTGGTTTGAAGAAGTTAGTTTCTTCTACAATAATTTCGAAGGCATTTCTTCTTGTCCATGGAAACCTCGTTGTCTCGAACATGGATTGTGTGTATGTCGTGTTGAGGCTGAAAGAGTAAATATCGTTGAATTTATGTTGATATCCAAGATCTCCGAAGAGTTTTTCTCCATGTAATTCGCCCGGTTGCATCACCTTCAGGAAAGAAGGGCAAACCCTTGAACTTGCTGATAGTCGGGAACAAAATTCTGGTTGCTCCATTGGTTATACGAACCCATCAATCGTAAACCTTTAAAACTCAGTTCTGCAAAAGCACCTGGACCATAATCTGGTATGGTAACATTAACAGTATCAATACCCCCGGTTGCATTTGGTGCCTCCCATTGAGTCTTCCAACCACCTTTGTTGGCGTAACGTCCGGCTAATACAAGTCCAAAATCACCTATTTTATAATTAACATTACCACATACATTGTTATTGAGATTCTCTCCAAGTGCTCCGCTAAAAGATGTTGTATTCTTGTCAGGACTTTTTGTAACTACATTTATAACTGCAGAGAATGCCTGCGATCCATAAAGTACCGATCCTGGTCCACGGATAACTTCGATTCTTTCTATGACATTCACCGGAAATGATTCATAAACTTCACTCTTTATACCACCCTCAAGAATCTCTCTGATTGGTCGCCCGTTGATAAGAAGAAGAATGTGGCTTGATGAAGGCATAACCTGATCGCCACGTGAAGCTATAGCCGAGCGGTCAGTCATATAAACTGTAGTACCTAGGAAACTCGGAACCCTTTTTAAAACATCGCCAAGAGTAAATGATCCGAACCGTTTCAGCTGGTCTTGCGTTATGACTGAAATTACTCCCGGCGCATCGGATATGTTTTCCTCAGTTTTTGACGCTACAGTAATTTTTACGTTGACAAGGTCCTCCAGACTCATGTCGGTACCATCCAATAACATTTCGTTCTGAGCATTTACTGAAGGTATGTACATTGAAAGAATGATTAGAATGGCAGGGTATATCCGGTTTTTTTTATTGTGTATACGGGTCATACCAACTCCTTACCAGTTAAAAAGACGGGGTTCTTTGTCACCAATGTTTATTGAAAAAACATGGACTAATACAATTTTGTATTAGAATGCTTTGTGTAATCAACAAGTCAAAAGATACGAAATGATTGCCTCTGGCTATTCAAAAAACTTTACTGTATATCATCTGAATTTTTTATTATTCTTGTATCACTTGTTACGATTGAAGAGACTTAATCATAATTACCACAAAAGAGATCGTTTATAGTACGAAAGAAGAGACTTTAAAAAACGCATTCCGATATGGCATTTTTTTTAGTCAATGTATCTTTTTTATAAATTAATTTTTAAGAATCGTAACAGCAAGTTTTTTTTACATTCGGGCTTATTATTTTTCAAGCAAGAGCTTTTTCATCTGGTAATATTCATGTAGTAACATTCTCCTTATTCATTCATCAGGCTCATTATGCTGTTTGTAATGATTAGCTCAATCAATGGACTGCTTTTTTAATGCGATCCATAGCAAATTTAAGGTTTTCTTTAATCAGCTAAATTTCTGTAAAAACTATATTGATGGTTAAGAAATTTAAAATCTTTACACAAGATTGTTTTTATATATGTAAATAGTTTATATTTATATAGTGGAAATTATGCTTATCACTATCACCTTTTCAAAGGAGTTCTGATGCTTAGACAAGCAATATCTTTAATTATGGCTGTTATGTTTGTTGGAAGTGTATCTACAAAATTATACGCAGACCACTACAGACAGATTGATCCGCTTGTTTCAACAGCGTGGCTGGAGGAACATATCAATGATCGCGGGATGATTTTGCTTGATGTCCGGTCTTCAGAAGCATACAGTGAAGGTCATGTTTTAGGATCGGTTAGTGCACCTGTATCACAGTGGTATGTTCTTAGAGATGAACTTCTTCTTGAACTTCCTGAGCCAAATGATTTGCGTACGCTTATTGGTGAAGCTGGAATAACTGCAAGAACAAAGGTCGTTATTGTCGGACAAACCGACTCGGACTATGATCGTGCTAATGGTACACGTGTTGCCTGGACACTCATATACGCTGGAATTAAAAACGTAGCAATACTCGATGGAGGTATTACTAAGTGGCTTTCTGAAAATCGTGTTATATCAACCGACTCATATGTTCCGACACCACAGGTATATAATGGTCGGTTTAATGAAAATGTCCTTAGTAATAAATGTTATGTTTATCGCAATCTAAACTGTGCAAAAATTATTGACAACAGAATCCCCGAAGATTTCTTCGGTGTTTCTCCCCTTGAATTCTCCTCGAAAGAGGGACACATTAAAGGGGCATCATGTCTTCCAACTCCATGGATCTTTACTAAGTCAGGCACCTTCAAAGATAAAGCAGTGCTTGAAGAAATGGCAACTGGCGTTGTTGGTAGATGTAAGAATGCACGTGTAATAACATATTGCGGTGTCGGCGGGTATGGTGCTACCTGGTGGTTTGTTCTTTCTGAAGTACTTGGTTATGAGAATGTCAGATTATATGATGGTTCCATTCAGGAATGGACACGTGATCCAAAAGCACCTGTTCAAAAGTTTACCTGGTAAGATTTAGTTGATTTTTGCGGGGACTCATACACGAAACAATGCATGAGCTCCGCTTTTAATTAACGGTACTCAAAAATAATGTACCCAGAATGGGAATGTAGGTCATAATCAACCCGGCCAGACCATCGCTAATATTTTGAGAATACAATTATTATTTATAAAACTAAATAATAAAAAATGGTATCAATACCTTCGCGGTAAAAATGACACCATTTCCCATACTTTTCATTGGTGAATATCGCAATAGGAACAATTACTGGATGAAAATGGATCTGTTCAAGGTTGTGCCGTTATATTTGCACGAGATAATATAGATACCACGTGCGATATCGTTTAAAGCCAAACGCCCTTTACGGATGTGAGTGCTGTTGAAAACTTTCATTACTCTGCCGGAGGCGGAAACGACGCTGATCTGAACTGCTGTGAAGTTTTTACTGCCATCAACAAAAATGGTTCTCCCCTGTATATTAATCACAATATCGTTCATGTCGGCAGAGTGATTCCTTGCGTCTTTTACCGGCACTTTATCAAACTTGTAAATTTCAGGGATCTGAATAACGGAACAGCCATTAACATTTTTGACAACACCGTTAACACCATCGGTTGCCCCCTCCTCCCATTCTCCATTCTCTGCATTATAAGTGTACCAGCTGTTATAGTGAAGCGTCGCATGTTGTTTTGTCCAGTATTGAACGCTACCATTATCCTGCCCGCCAAGTCCTTTACTTATTGAATCGATTTTGTCGTGATTGATATTTAATATTCCATGTTCCACCAACCATTCAAGTTCAACTTTCACCGCCTTCGTAAAATCAAACATCTCCAAAGGAACCGGAGTATGGTTGTTCAACATATCATCTGCCAGCGGAATAATAATACCCAGACAATTAAGTGTTACGTCTTGCTTGTATAATAAACCGACATTCCCGATGAACACCATCGCATCTCCATTATAATGACTAGGATAACAAACTGTCGTGCCTCCGTTTTCATTTAATGATATCTTATAATCGACCCCCGCACTCCCTAATGCCGATAGTGACTCAAAGTGCAACTCTTCTTTGTCGGTAAATGCCACACCTTCAATATTTGTAGGAGAAACACAAGCCGATACGTGTGAATAATAACCGAACAATCCCGCAAGCAGCAAGCTGAATATTGTAGTAAACTTCATACAAGCCATCCTTTCACCTAGACCATTAGGTGTTAATGGTCCGTTAAAAATTAGTAGGTAGCTGGATCAACCGCAGTGTTTTTGCCGGCATTTACTGCAACTGCGATTGTCCTATTCTTATTTGGCGAATTGATACCATTTGACTCTTTAGAAAAAGTGACCAGGTAGTTACCTTTCGGCATAGCGTTGAGAACGTACATCCCCAAAGAATCCGTAATGGTAAAGAAAGACGAACCTGAAATGTAAACATATGATTGAGAAAGAGGGATGCCTGAAGAATCTATTAACTTTCCCGAAAAGGATCCATTTTCATCGAATGCAACAGTGTCCGGAGTATTCAAGTGATTTGACTGAATCTGTATTGATTGAACAATAACAGATGAATCTGAGTTTGCAAGTTTGCAATATATAGTGTATTCACCCTCTGCAAGGTTACTAAAAGAGAATGTACCGGATGTATCTGCCTCGGAAACACTTGAAAAACCGGAATCATTGTATGGACAATAATGGCTTGAAAACAAATAAACTTTATTGCCGGCCGGAGCCGTACCGTAAATACTATCGGCAGTTGCAGTCACCATTACTTCATCGCCATTGGTCGTTTCCGACCCGGCGAGATTGTTGCCGCATGAACAGAGGAACAGACCGAATACACCAAATAGCAGTATGCCGTTTTTCATTCAATACCTCCGGCCGTATATTCTTTTGAAACAGGAAATAATTGCATGTTAATTTGAAAGACTTGATTTCTTGCTTTATCTCCATCCTCGATATGAGCAATTTCCTCCCGTGTTCTTTTTAATATTTGGCGTACTTTGTTATATCCTTCTTTTGAAAAGCTCATTGTCAATGTGGAAAAGTCCCTCTTCTCCCTGGGAAAACGATCCAATGCCGTAACACCGTTCTCCATCATTGATTTCTGAAAAATATCTATGGCAACACTGCGCCATGCTGTTCCGGTGGTTATAAAATTTCGATCTGGTTTGTAATACCCATCATCTGTCTTTTTAATGAATCTAATTCTTTGAAGTGCTTCAATTGCCTTTTTGGCTTGACTTGACGTAATTCCAGGGTCGATCATTTTTGCGAGGGTATCAAAATCATCAACGAACGGGAAAAAGTGGAGCAATTCTCTAATAACGGTATAGTACCATTGCTCATAGTATTCATAGGCATCGGGATCTACTGGTTTCCTGTACTCATTTCGAAACATTATCAATTGATCATAGAAATTCCGTTTTTCCTCAATGTTCTTTGCCTGATTAAATTCCACTAATATAGAAAAGTATTGGGTTTCTTTATTTTTTAGTTTGAGAAAATTTGTAAATAACGGAACTAATTTTGTACTGATATTTCTTTCATTATTGAGAATACGAACCAAGGTGCCCGAATTTATTCCAATCTTTGCTGCGATCGCTCTCAAAGATAGTACCTTGTTACAAAGACGCTTTTCCTGAAATAAATCATTTAAATATTGCCGATAATCAAAATAGGTGTAGATAGATTCCATGTTCACCTCACTATTAATAAACTACCATATTTAATTGATTTTATCAACAGCACAAAACAAAAAATGATGCACAAATTGGCAGCACTTGAAGAGTAACTAATCAATCGTAACACTTTGAAAAAACAATTAGTTGAATAAAAACTAAAAATGACCTATGTTTAAAATATACAACAATCAGGCATCAAAATACATTTCATTGACTCATATCACCTTACCTGGTTTTAGCTCAGAATAGAACAATTTCGGAAATATGAATGGAGTAGCGCATTGTGTAGTGCCGAAATGCATGGATTTGACCGAATGCAGGTTGCTTTACTCAATGGGTGCTAATTACAGAAGGCCACCCGTTATTCCGTTTCAGTTCAAAATAGAGTTTAAACAGCCGTTCATACATTTGATTGAAACCAGAATTCCAGTGGGTAAATAGATTCAGCTGAACCAGTGAGTAGATTATCAGCTGAACCAGTGGCTAGATTATCAGTTGAACCAGTGGTTAGATTATCAGTTGTACGGTACGAACGGCTATATACATTCTTTGGTTTTGTCAGCAGGTAATTTGAATGATATTCTGAAAAGAAATTAATCATCTAACAGTTTTTCCCTGAAGAGAAACCGGGTTATTGCTATTGCGATCTGAAATAATCTGCGCACCTGCTGCTGAACCATTCGATTTATTTAGTGGAATAATTAATGAATGATGATCTGGTGTTTTTTGAATCGATTTTGCCGGACTTTTCGATTTTTTTTTTATAAGCACCACATCCTCATTTTCATACAATCCGGTAGTTGTCCCTGCAAATAAGATAGTGTAACCATCGCCGGTTGACCCGTCGTCATTGCTAATGATCGTATTAACATCAGTAAGGTTATCAATTTTTTTCCAGATACCATTGCTGTCTTTATAAATACCACTGTCGGTTGCAACATGTTCAAGCGCAACCTTTGAGTTAGAAAAAAACGTTACATATAACTGGTTGACATGCCTGTTGTTTAAAGCAGGTATCCTCTCCCATGTCGCATCATTTCCCGTTTTTCTGAAAACAGCAGACTCTTTATTGTCAGTACCAACAATAGCATCAGCAAGGTAGGTAGGTTGCTTTGAATTAAATTGTTCCAGAAACACAGCTAAAGATTGAATACCCTGCAAATCCATTCCTGTCCATCCGCTGTTAAATCCGTTCCATGTATTTCCGTTATCAATTGAACGCAAAATTCCACCCCAGGATGATTTGCTTCCTGTAAGAATTGACCCCAAAAAGAGAGTATCTCTTAATTTTGTAATACAGCGTAATTCAAGGTCTCTGAAACCGGGGGGGAGCGTACTCGATACATCAAGAACTTTAAAATCCAAATCGGTCGCTAAATCAGTAGTGACCTTTGACATATGGACTTTTTTATCAGTAACCACAAAAAAGAGCGAATCATGGTAGCGAAGCATCGCTTGTACATCTAAAGATCCTATCTGATTGTTTTTAATCCAGGAAGAGCCCGATTTTTCCGAATAACTAAATAGTCCAATATCGGTACCTGCGATGATTGTGTTACCTCGGTCGAATACTTCAATACACCGGACAGTCGCACCCATTAACGAGTCGGCACCGATTCGCGATGCGCTATGGTTTTCATAACGATAGATACCTGTCTTTTCCGTTCCAACAAATAACTTGCCGGAATTGAAAGCAAGAGCGGTAACATTTGTTCCATTCAATGCTGCCGGTTTCCACGATGAGAATACGGTGCTGTTAGTAAGGAAAAGAAATGTTATAATAAAAGTAATCGTGGTGGTTTTCATACGAAAGCTCCGTTCTTTATATTTAATGAAAAACGGTATTACAAACGACCTAAAGGTAAACTATTGTAAAAACCAAAAAATTAAGAATGACCTGCGCAAAGGCACAGGTCATTTCAAAAATAATTAACCGTTTGCTCTACTCACTTAAGGTTCATTACCCCAGACAAGTAAACCATCATAATAAACAGCTACATTATTGGCATCAACAAAACCTGTGGTTTGACTATATGACCAGTCATTACTTTGATCATAATTAGACCAGTCGGCTTTATTATACCTTGAATGGACAATAACGTTATTTGCCGCACCCGGAGGTAACTGTGGAACACCAGACGAAAATTGCATACTCATATAATGAGTTTGGGATGCAATGGGCGGCTGAACCTGAACCATCTGTGAAGTAACATTGCTGGTAATAACGGTATAAGGTTCATGATAGTCGGCATAATCTATCACTGTATATTGCGGTTGAGTGTCCTCAGCTGCAATCCAGTAACGAATTTCAATTTTTGTCAGATCAACTGTTTGAGTTGTATCTAAATTGAGAAGTTTAAACTGAATATGAGGACAATTGTTTATCAGAGAAGAACCGCTGGTATTGATCTGGACCTTAACAAGGGGCAGTTCTGGAGTCGTATCTTGCGGGATCAATCCATTAAGGGTAAGTTGTGCACCTAAGCCTAGAGTGCTTTCGTAGTATTGGGGTTCCTCGTCTGACAGATCATTTAATTCAGCATAGTCAAATGCCTCCTGCATGGATATATTATTATCAGTGTTAAGATCTGCAGCCGGGGCACTTCCGTTGACTGCACTAATCCATAAACTACTGAAAACACGACCCCACGAATACTCGTCCCAATTTGCTGCGGTTGCAACAACTCTATTCGTACCCCATAGATCATTAATCATATCGCCGCTGAAACATTGTTCAAAACAAAATACTTCATAGTTGTAATTGTCAATCTGGTTGACTGCATCAGCGAACTCATCATCGCGCATTTCATCATAATTCCAAAGAGTCAATGAACCTTCATCATAAATGCTTCCAGGTGGGCCAACAATATTGCTTCCATGGTCGGTGGTGAAAACAAAAAGAAAATCTTCACTTGTCATTCTTGTATTAAGCGTCGCAAATGTGCTGATAATATTTGCTTTTGTTGCGGCAGTACTACAATCGACTGTTCCATCGCCATCAAGATCCATGGAATAGTCCACAAAATCAAAAGAAATACTGTCGTCTCCATCGGCATCACCATCGGCGCATAGAACGTAGATATTCGCTGCCGAATAATGGTAAGTGTTTATGAGTGTTGTATACATTTCCTGAAGATCTGTATAATAGCGTTCATGAAGGTTTCCTGCATCGTATCCACCGCAAATCAGAACGGCATATTTTGATGATGCATTTATCGATCGATCTAAAGACATTGTGCTATTACGAGCAATTTTGCTATTCAGTGGTGTTTTTACCAGACCTTTTGGATCCGGTGCAATCTCAACATTTTTCACGATGGTATCATAATCAAGCGAAAATTTATCTGCTGCAGGAGGCCATTTAACAGAAATGATTTGGTAATCTCCTGTGACTGAATCTACAAAAGCTACTCTTGCTGCATGCGACCAGTTTGCGCCGGGATGATCGTCCGAGAAAAACATCCAGCTGGGGTTTGCCGGGGATGCATAGAGTGTTTTAAGGCATCGAATTTCAGCATTGGCAGGTACAATATTTTTTGTCACCATGACATTACTTGAACTGACCTGGTTACCGAATGCGGTTGTTATCGCAATTGTTTTTGCTTGATCTTTGGTAATAGCAAAAATACTGGTTGTAAAAAACAAAAGGGACAAAATAGAATATGTCAACAGGTTGTTTTTTCTGGAAAGCATATCTTTCTCCTTTAAACAAATGGGGTTTACTACTTCGATACATAGAATGAACCACGTAATTCACTCCTACAAAATATTCTTCATTCCACGAAGTAGAGTTAAGCGTAGAGTTATAACTATGAAATATGAAAATAATAATACGACTCTGTAAGTCGACGCCAATGATAATTACATTAAGACCTCCTTGCTGTGCAGATAGGAAAATTGATTTCCTTGTCACACACGTCAGTTCATCGAAAAGATTTTAAAGTAGAAATTTTATAAAGGTGAAAAACCGGTTTGACTGCCCTCTTAGCTGTATATAAATTTTTGGAAGGTTAATTGTCAATAAAAAATATCAATTGTTGCATTTTTTAAAGGAGTCTTTATTTTCTGTTATTTTGTTGTAAATTCTCAAGTGTGGGAGAAAATTAAAATGTATTCTATTTGTGAATACCTAATGTCATAGTATTGCTATGATATTGGACCACATTAATCCATATTTGCGGTTTACGATTTCCAGAATGGAGAATTGAGGATATCTTCAAAAAGATACAATCAATGTGTTGGATTGATCTTCTGATACAGGTACAGATAATAAACGGATTTTCCGATATTGTGCAATTCAGGTAGTAAACTAATAAAATTATTGTAAGGGTTGAAGCTTTCGCCAAGGCAATCCATTTTCTCCAACCCTTGTTTCTTCAAAAATTACCTTCACCCTCCCAGCCACAACTTCCTGTCCAGACTCCTATATTGGATCGCCTCCGCAATGTGTACCGGGAGTATGGAATCAGAACTCTCCAGATCGGCGATAGTTCTGGCCACCTTCAATATTCGGTCATATGCCCGTGCACTGAGTCCGAGTTTTTCTATAGCACTCTTGAGAAGATTTTGGCTCTCCTCGTCAAGTTCACAATATTTACGGATATGACGTGTTTCCATGTGTGCATTACAGAAAACTTTTTTATCATTAACAAAGCGGTTTATCTGTGCGGCCCGGGCTCTGACAACTTGTTCCCGCATACTGGTACTATCTCTACCAGGCTGTTTCTGTGCGAGTTCCTCATAGGAAAGCGCGGGAACTTCGATATGGATATCGATTCTATCCAGTAGCGGTCCGGAAATCCTCGACATGTATTTCTGAATCTGATCAGGTTTGCATGTGCAACGGTGTCTGGTATCTGTATAATAACCACATGGGCAGGGGTTAAGCGCCACCGCCAGCATAAATCTTGCAGGATAAGAGAGGGACATCAATGCACGTGAGATAGTCACTTTACCATCCTCAAGTGGCTGGCGAAGGTTTTCCAGAACATTTTTACTGAATTCCGGAAGCTCATCGAGAAAGAGCACGCCGTGATGACTCAAACTGACTTCACCAGGTCTGGGATACGATCCTCCGCCAATCAAACCTGCATCGGATATAGTATGATGAGGTGAACGGAAAGGTCTGGTTGCCAGAAGCGGGGTATTATTGTCGAGTAAACCACTGACTGAATGGATTTTTGTAGTCTCAAGTGCCTCGTCAAGAGACAGATCCGGAAGGATTGTTGGAATCCTGCGGGCAAGCATTGTTTTGCCTGAACCGGGCGGGCCGATCATCATGATGTTATGTCCGCCAGCCGCTGCCACAAGAATAGCACGTTTAATATTCTCCTGTCCCTTAACATCCTTGAAATCTATCGTGTACTGGCGTGATTGATTGAAAAGAGCGGATAAGTCACTGACAAATGGCACGATATCCTTTTTCTCTTCTAAAAAATCAATCGCATCGGTAAGATTATCAACAGGATATATTTTAACTCCTTCTGCGACGGAAGCCTCCATCGCGTTTTCCCTGGGAAGAATGATTCCTTTTATACCAAGTTCTCTGGCGCGGATAGCCATTGACAGAGCACCTTTGACCCGCTTAACGGAACCATCGAGGGACAGTTCACCAATTATTAAGTATTGATCGGCTGTGGTGATTGAAACTTGTGAAGAGGTTATCAAGAGTCCAATGGCGATTGGCAGATCAAAGGCGGAGCCTTCTTTTTTCATATCAGCGGGAGCCATGTTGATGGTTACTTTTCTAATGGGAAAATCGAACCCGCAGTTTTTAATCGCTGACATTACCCGTTCTTTTGATTCTCTAACGGCACCATCAGGCAAGCCGACAATAGTGAAACTTGGAAGCATTTCGGTGAGATCGGATTCAATACCGATCTCAAAAGCATCGATACCAAGAACAGCCATGGAGCGGAGTTTAGCTAACATAGTATTCCTTTTTGGGAGATTGAGAAATCAGAAAATTAGAAAAGAGAGTGCTTAAACAACGGAAAAAGAATAGAAAAACAGGAAATTGAAAAAACGGAAAGAAAAAAAGAACTGGAGATTTTGAATAGTCTGTAATGAATATAGATTTTTCAAGCAGGTTGGATAGAGAAATTTTGGAAGTAAGAGTTTATAAATGTCTTATCTACTGATTATCATTCTTACTGAATCTATGGAAGTAAAAAGTTAAGTTTATTACTATTTGTTGGGAGCATCACTGATTTACGGTAATCCGATTTCGAAATTAGTACGCATTACAAATAAATTTGATTATCAGGAGAAGCATTTAACGAAATGTCTTTATTGTCAACATATTGATAACAGAGTCTATCCTCAATTACTCCTCAGAAACCTGATTTCCTGTTATATAAACCTTTTTACATAGTAGTGCGGTAATACCCATTCCTTTTAGCTGGAAGACAATTTTTCCTGTATCGTTAGCAGATTTCAATACCTTTTTTCTCGATGATTTGTCGAGCTTACTATAATTTTTCTCAGATAATGGGAATGGATATTCCTTGAGACAAATATCTCGGGACACTATCACGGCGACTGGCAGCATATATTGATTAATACAATGAGGAGGAATACCTCGCGGTCTTATGAAAATTGATTCTGGCGGGGTAAACCAGGGTCTATCTATCAGATATTTCTTAAGTGAAAAATGGAGATTGTAATGAATATTCTTTGTCGCAGTTACAAAGTGGCAATCATATATTAATGACGTGGTTGCTTTTTCAGGTCGGGTAATAAAATCGTTTTGAATACTGTAATTCGTCCAGGCTTCCTCGGTACCTTGCGATGGAATAAAACTGCTCTCGACAAAAGAACCATAACGAGGGGAATTGAGTGTAAATAATTCCATTTCACTTTTTTTGCAGAATTTTTTTCCATTAACAGTACGATCGCAAAGGCTGGTGACGGTATAAGGGGTAGTTTGCCAGATACTACTCTGATTTGGGATAATATCGACAAAATGTGATAGGAAAAAATTATGGTCGAGAGATCTTAGAGTGGAAGATTTTTCTGAACGACTTTTTGAGGTAAAGTCAAATGCGTCAGTATCAAGGGGCAATGCGGGTTGTATCAGAATTATGCTCTCTTGTATAGTATCCAGTGAATCAGAATAAATTGGGGTTCTGAGCGCATCTGACAGTGCTTTATTGTAAATTTCGAGATATGAATTTATTTCAGAAGAGGAGGAACTTATTAAAAAATGGTTGTTTACGCAATGTAATAATGAAAAGGTAACGATAACTATTGATAATCGTAAGCACATAAATCTAACAATCCTTCTTTAAAGTTATTACCCCCCCAAGGGGATAATAACTTTATGGATGAAATCGAAGCAATCGATACTTTTTCAGATCCAATTTGTAATTGATGAGTCTGGTTGGGGGGATAGGGGCAACAATGCACACTTGAATGCTATTGCCTGCATACCCTTGACTGAAATACCATTACTTGTAGCAACACAACTTGTATCGACTGTTTTTGTGGATCTTTTGACACTACCACCGATCCGGAATGGCCCCCATCCAAAGGAGAGCCCCCCAGATCCCTGTGAAGAAACCATATTTGAGAAGTCTTTAGAATCTTTGAAAGATATCTGAATGTCTTTTGCAAAAATGATCGAGGTTGGATATGCAGTCATTTGGCCTTTGGGTGGTTCTGAGTTATCACAAAGACATTCCATTCCTGAACCATTTCTAAACCGCCATGCTTTATTGGTTAGAAATTCTGGTGAGAACCATGGTCTTGAAATGGGTACTTGTGCAAGAGAAAATTTTATGGAAAAATCTGAGGTGTCTATATTACGGAGAACATTATCACTTTCACCCCCGCCATCACCACCCAGTTTCCAAAGACCCCACAAAAGGCTAGTACCAACTGAAACTGATGTATGGATTTCTTTTGTGTATGTTTTAGTTGAGCTTTCGGTAAATTCGAATGTGGACCAACCATTTTCTGAGTTGACAAAATTACCTGGAAAGAAACTTGTCATGTAGAAATCACTTCCTGATGTGGGATCTGTAATAATAGCTCTCTCGAGCTTATCAATCAGATCCTTTTTAAGTAACGAAATACTCCTGCGGGTGATTTGGTCGATGATTGCTCTCCACTGTTCCACTTCGTTTTTCTGACCATCACTTACCCACTGATCATACGCGTTTGTAACTGCTCTTCTATAAAGATTACCGTTAATAGCGAAATCTTGAACCGCCTGACGACTTTCTTCGTTGAGGGCAGCAAGTCTTTTAAGATTATACTGCAGAACAGCCGATTCGTACAATGCCTGATAGTTACAGTACTGTTTAACAATTGGGGAAGATTCTGTAACTGATTTGGTAACCGGATCACCTTTCATATCATATGTGGTAATTTCTTTGGAAGTAACCAGCAGATTTCGGAATTTATCCAGTTTTGTTTTCTGATCATCTGTCGGTTGCACATCGGCAATTTCAGAATGATTGAGAACGTTCTTATATACATCCCATACCAATTTACCGTTCAGTTCAAAAAACACTTTCTGCTTGTTATTATCCAGGACAGAAGATGTGTCTGGTATTAAATTGGCTACTCGGGAGTAATCAGAAGCATTTTGAATAAGTAATCTGGTTTCTGATGCATTGGTGCCGCTTATTCCCTTGACTGCAAACTGAAGATCTTCCTTTTGAAATGGAATACCTGGAGCGCACCAGGCGATAAACGAATCTTTTGGCGGAGGTGCTACCGAATCTCCTCCTGTTAAAATTAATGCTATCTTATTGTACATTGCGCGGGTTACATCTTCGGACATGGTATCTCCTTTCGATGCGTGTGGATTATAGGCAGTCGACCCTTTTAATGGTTGACAGCTATTTTTACTTACGTAAATAAGATAATTATTAACTTCTTTCCGCACAACAGCATTACCTCTAAAAATTACAAATTATAATAAAAATTTTACTATTGACAGGACACCTTCGATCCACTTAACGGAAACATAGAGGGACTGCTCACCGGTTATCAAGTATTGATAACCGGTCGTGATTGATATTTATGATGAAATAAGCAGTGGTCAATAGCGATTGGTAGTTTCTTAATGTCGGTGAAGCAACGAGATTTTTGGAGGCAGATACGGGTAATTGTCTAATAAACGGGATTACTGGAACGCCTTTAAAAAAAATAAAATTAATCAGAGTGTTAGTTGCTTATTGTATACATTGTTAGAGATATACTCAATATAAGGAAGTGATCAAGTTCTTGAAAGTATAACAAATTTAGCAAAGGAGGCATCGGAAGGAAAATTGAAGTGATTAATTATCCTTAAATGGAATATTTGAAGTAGATATGTTATTGTATAATAAGTTCTGAATACTATCTATCCATACTTTATAAATTTTTTCATTAGCTATTTGTCCCAAAAACATATTGCTATGCATCTCTATATAGCTTTTTAACGAATTCTTTGCTAACATCTGATCTTGCTCTGGAAGTGTACCTATTCTCAGAGTGGTAAAAGGGAAAGCATTCACTTCTTTTGATATGACATTAATATTAGCACAAGGTACTATTAGATTCCCTCTGTTGACAGTCCAAATGGCTTTTTTCACCAAAAAAACTATTGACTTTTTTTCTAATATTTATAATATTAGTAATGATTACTATTATTATAATTATTAAAATTTTTAAACTTAAAAGATATGAATCATAAAAAAAGTAAACAACGCGAACGAATTCTTGAGGTGCTAAGAGGAACAAAATCACACCCATCGGCGGATTGGGTCTATCAAAAACTTAAACCCGAAATGCCTAACCTGAGCCTTGGAACGGTTTACCGCAATCTTAGTCTGCTTTCGGAGCAAGGAACAATTCTTCGACTGCCAGTGGGGGATGGGATTGACAGGTTTGATGGTGATGCCACTCCGCACTACCATCTTGTGTGTCAAGGATGCGGCGCAGTAGAGGATCTGGAGAGATTTACCGTTGAAGATCTTGATGACAGAGCACAAAAAATGACCAAGTTTAAAATTACAGGTCACCATCTTGAATTTTTTGGATATTGCAAGTCTTGTCAAACTAAACATTTTAACCAAAAGGAGTAAGCATTATGGCTTCAATTAAAGGTACAGAAACAGAAAAAAATCTTCTCAAGGCTTTCGCTGGAGAATCACAAGCGCGCAATCGATATACTTATTTTGCAGGCGTGGCACGCAAAGAGGGATTTGTTCAGATTGCGGATATCTTTGAAGAAACAGCAAATCAGGAAAAAGAACACGCAAAGCGATTTTTTTCCTTTCTTGAAGGCGGAATGCCAGAGATTACAGCTTGTTTTCCTGCGGGGGTAATCGGAACAACTGCTCAAAATCTTAAAGCTGCAGCTGGCGGAGAACATGAAGAGTGGTCGGATCTGTACCCGGCATTTGCAGCGAAAGCTCGTGAAGAAGGGTTTGCAGCTGTCGCAGTAGTATTTGAAAAAATTTCAATAGCTGAAAAACAGCATGAGAATCGCTATTTAGGATTACTTAAGAATGTAGAAAATGGAACCGTTTTTAAGAAGTCAGATAAGGTCGTATGGCGTTGCAGAAACTGCGGTTTTATTCATGAAGGCACCGAAGCACCGGGAACATGCCCAGCCTGTGCGCATCCTCAGGCACATTTCGAACTTTTGGCTGAGAACTGGTAAAATTTGATCAATATACTGATTCTACACACTATCGCCTCTTCAGGGCTTGATGTCAGAATTAGTTTTCCTGTTATCCAAAGCCGCTCATTTTTATTTATAAATCGAAAAATGAGCGGTTTTATGTATTTCAATAACCCCGCAAAAGTATTTTTGAATCTGATTGATTGAGATCATAGTTAATGAACCATAATAGGAGTTTTCTAAAATGCGATTAGCGAAATCATTGATATTTTTACCTTTACTTGCTTTGTTTCTAACCGGTTGTGGATACAATCGTCTTCAGCGGCTTGATGAAGATGTCAAAGCGAACTGGTCAGAAGTGCTAAATCAATACCAGCGCCGTGCTGATCTTATTCCGAATCTGGTAAAAACAGTAAAAGGTTATGCTGCCCATGAGGAAAAAGTTTTGACAGAAGTAACTAATGCGCGTGCAAAGGTGGGTTCAATTCAGGTAAATCCGGAGATGGTTGATAATCCGGAAGAGTTTAAAAAATTTCAGGATGCGCAGAATCAGATGAGCGGTGCGTTATCGCGTCTTCTGGTTGTAGCTGAGAACTATCCGCAGTTAAAAGCCGATGCATCATTTCAGGCTTTACAAGCTCAGCTGGAGGGTACTGAGAACCGTATTGCAGTTGCACGCAATCGCTATATTCAGGCGGTAAGAGAATACAATGTCACTATACGAAGCTTCCCTTCGTCAATTACCGCGAAGATGTTTGGAATGAAAACAAAACCAAATTTTACAGTTGAAAATGAACGAGATCTTTCCAAACCGCCCAGTGTTGATTTTTGATTAATATGAATAAATGAGGATAAAGGATATTTGTTTGAAAAGGGATAGGCAATTGAATAAGATTTCTGATCCGGGTCATTATTTTTTTATTGTATTGGTCTTTGTGTTGGTAATCATGCATTCTCTTTGTGCGCAAGACAAACTGCCTGTGATACAATCGCATGTTACCGATCTAACCAACACCTTAACATCTGAACAGCGTTCGGTTTTAGAAAAGCAGCTATCAGATTTCGAGAAGACAAAAGGGAGTCAGATAATCGTTGTCATGATTCCCACAACGGGTCAGGAGGCAATCGAGCAGTACGCGATACGACTGGCAGATTCAGTTAAAGTAGGGAGAAAAGGAATCGATGATGGTGCGATACTCCTTATCGCAAAGGATGATCATGCTGTCAGGATCGAGGTAGGATATGGTCTTGAGGGAGCTTTGACCGATTATGCATCCAAAAGAATAATTGAAAGTCAGATACTACCACATTTCCGCACCGGGGACTACTATACGGGAATAAGCAGGGGAGTGGGAGCGATGATTGCGGTTGTCCAGGGAGAAGAATTACCACCGCCATCCGGTGAGAAGAGTAGTGGAAAAATTCCTATCACGGGAATTTTGCCGGTATTGTTTATCATTGGTTTCTTTTTGAGAACGATATTTGGCCGGATTCTGGGTGGTTTTCTGACCGGTGGAGCGGTTTTTCTGGTTACCTGGATTGCGCTTGGAGCACTCTCTATGGCTATTCTTTTCAGCATTATTTCATTTGTGGCGATTATAACAGGTGTAAATGCGGGAAGAGGGTATCGCTCCGGAGGTTTCATGATGGGTGGTGGAGGTGGATTTTCGGATCCATTTAGAGGCGGCGGATTTGGCGGAGGAGGCGGCCGTTTTGGCGGCGGTGGAGCATCAGGAAGATGGTAGGAGCACAAATGAAGACAAAGCGCATATTGAAACATTTGATTTCAAGTGATATAAGTTTAAAGAAGAAGTTTTCCCCGGCTGTTATGAAATCGATTGAAGAAGCGATTGCTGAAAGTGAGAAGCTTCACAGTGGTGAAATCCGTTTTGCAGTGGAAAACTCTTTGGAGTTTTTCCCCTTGTTAAAAGGTGCTTCTGCGCGGGAGCGGGCAATCGCAGTGTTTTCTGATCTTGGGATCTGGGATACGGAACTGAATAATGGAGTACTTATATACCTTTTGTTAGCAGACCACGATGTTGAAATAATTGCTGATCGGGGAATTAATAAAAAGGTCAGTATGGATGAGTGGGAAATTATTTGTAAAAAGATGGAGGATTCTTTCAGAAAAGGGGAATTTGAGCAGGGTGTGAAAGACGGAATAAAAGAGATTAGTAAATATCTGGAGATGTATTTTCCGCCTAATGGAAATGACCGGAATGAACTACCAAATAAACCGGTAGTAATTTGATCTGAATCGCAAAATATACACAAGAGTAGTATGACAATAGATATACACTGTTTATCCTAAAAAAACGTAGATGAAATTTATTTTTTTTGCAATACGCCTCTTAAATCCACCCCTTCGGGTATTTGATGCGTCGCCTCTAAGACTTTGATTTTCTTAAAGTCCACCTGCGGGGGATTTAGGGGGCGTAACTGTCAGCGCATCTATTGCTTCCTGAGGAATTCTTCCCGCATGACCTTTTGAGTTAACAAAAGCCAAAATTACTTCCCCTTTTACAAGAAGCTTCCCGGACTCATTTTTTATTGTCGTAGAGAAAGTAATTGTTGCGGCAGTATGGTTAATTGGAACTGATTCGACATCCAGAAGGTCATTATATCTGGCGGAAGCCCGATATTTTACATGAGCATCAATAACGGCAAAATGACAGCCCTGCTTTTGATAGGCGACAAAGTCAATTCCCCGTTCTCTCATATACTCAGTTCTGCTTCGTTCCATGTACTTGAGGTAATTGGCATAATAAACGACATTACCACAATCAGTGTCTTCGTAATAAACACGTATTTTCATAGTTATCTGACTTCTATATTGTAATCTTTGATTTTACGCCAGAGAGTAGATCGGGAGATCCCAAGCCTTTTTGACGCATCTGTATAGTTGAAATTAGTCAATTCAAGTGCCCGTGTAATGTGCTGTTGTTCCATTTCTGCAAGAGTAAGGATATCATTTGATGAGGAGTTGCTGCTTTCAAGAGGGCCGGAGAGAAGCAGACGGTTGCGAGTAAGAAGTTCCGGAAGATCACGTTCGGTGATTTCATTAGTTTCTGCCAGAACAATCGCGTGTTCAATTATATTTTCGAGTTCACGGATATTTCCAGGAAAATCGTAGTTAGCAAGCAAAGCTTCCGCGGCTTTAGAGATGCTGATTACATGTTTATCAAACAGCTGATTATAACGGTGTAGAGAAAGCCTTATAAGGTTAGGAATCGTTTCTCTTCTTTCACGCAAAGGAGGCATATAAAGGAAAAATACATTGAGTCTGTAATACAGGTCTTCTCTGAATTTCCCCTCCTGCATCATACGATTGAGGTCTTTGTTAGTTGCAGCTATTATACGTACATCAACAGTTCTATTGACATTTTCGCCGATTCTTCTGAATTCCCGTTCCTGAAGAAATCGAAGTAACTTGACCTGTGCAGGCTGGGAAAGCTCTCCAACTTCATCCAGAAACAATGTTCCCATATGGGCTTCTTCAACGAGCCCCGGCTTGTCGCGGTCGGCTCCGGTAAAGGAACCTTTTTTATGGCCGAATAATTCACTTTCAAAGAGAGTTTCAGGAATAGCACCGCAGTTCATTGCCACGAAACGGCCATCGACTCTTTTTGACAAACGGTGAATGATGCGGGCGAAGAACTCTTTGCCAGTGCCGCTTTCTCCGCCAATAAGAACAGTCGAATTGGTGGGGGCAATTTTTGAAGCCAGTTTGAGAATCTTCTGCATTGATTGGGATCCAGCCATAAGATCAGAAAGAAAGCGCTGTTCCAACGCGATATGATCTTCCTGCCGTTCTGCGCGGATCGATAATTTATCAAGCACCGATTTGAGGTCAGTTAAGCGAATGGGCTTTACAAGATAAAATGCGGCCCCATTCCGTAATGCATTTGTCGCCTCTTCAAGTTCATTGAAAGTGGTAAGTACTACGATTTCCGCATGGTGACGAGTGCGGATGTAGCTAACCATGTCAAGCTCAATTTTCGGCATTCGTTCTATATCTAAAAAGACAATCTGCACTGGATTCTTTTCAAGTATGGGCAGGGCATCCGCCTGAAGGTCCGCTTCAAGAATTTCAAATCCCTGCAGAGAGAGATTTTCGCGCAGTTTCGCCCTGAATGGAAAATCAGCAGAGATTATCAGTACCGTTTTCGGTCGTTTATCGTTATTCGGAACATTAGACATAGAAGTTATGTATCTGGTTATGAAAAATGTTAGTTTATGATTACGTATATGTGCCTGGTAAATTGATTTATTTAATTATGTTATTTACTGTGTTCATTGATTTATATCATCTGTTATCACATACATAGCCGCTCATCCTGAGTACACCGAAAGGTTTCGTGAGCGGGTTCTATTGCATAAAAAATGATTTTCATTGTAACACAGCAGAATTATTAATACGCGATCGATCCATAAAATACGTTTTTAACAGCTGTTCTACAAATGATGAGGTTACTAACATAGTTGCGTTTCTATTCGCAAAGCAATAATAAGATTCAGTAATAATCACTTATTCTGTAAATAAGATTGGTTAAAAATGCAGAAAGATAAAAAGTCCAAATCGTTAGGTAAAGCAGTAATCTCATTACTGTTAATCATTGGAATAACCATAGCAATTCTCGGATTCATTCCATTACAGCATCCCATTATTACCAATAAAATTCTAACAATTGCAAAAGCGAATGGATTTGATACCTGTTCAATTGATTCTATTAAAGTAAGATTATGGAAAAGTATTGAGATGAAAGGACTCAGCGTAAAAACGAGTTCTTTTGCGAACGCACATCTTAATCTCAGGGCAGAATATTGCAAAATTGAACCAAATCTACAATACATCTCCATTCTCTTTAGTTTTTATGATAAACAATCGAGAAGTGTTTCGATTGAACAGAAAATCAAGTTGATAAAAGCATTTCAATGCAAAGTCTCCTCATTGCAGATCGAACGTAGTGGGGAAAATGTACTGCTTAAAAATTTCGAGTTTGCCATGAATGAGGAGAATACTGATTCTGCCAGGTATAATGGTAAGTTTAAAATTGATAGTCTGTTGATTGACCAGAATATTCTTACATCTATGGATGGTAGCATTGTATTTAACAGTATCAGCTCTGTAAATATTGAAGAGTGCAACGGTATGATTTGGGGCGGAAAAATAACCTGTAATGGAGAAGTAGATTTACAAAAGGAGCGTGTAAAGTTTTTAGAATCGCGTGTTTCCGGTATTAACGTAGAAGACTATTACTCTATTGGGAATAAATACGCAGGTAAAATTACAGGGACAGCTGATGTCACAATCAGTTTAACAAAATCTATGCTCAATCAGGATTCTTTGACAGGAAATGGTACTTTTGTGGCATCAAATATGAACCTGGTAAACTTACCTGTGCAAAAAGCACTTGTTTCTCTTCTTGGATTTCCTCAATTAGGAAATGTGAAATTTGATACTGTCCGTTCTGATTTTATCATTAAATGCGGACAAATCATACCCGATACAATTACAGGCGCAGGTCCGACATTAGATTTTTCATCTACCGGGTGGTTTAATGTAAATGGTACTTTCAATCAGAATATCAGTTGCGTATTGGAAAAAGAGTTTGTCGAGACGCTTCCGGGCATTGTTTCCGAATCAATGCGTCCAACGGCTGACAACGGGAGGTATTTCAAGTGCAGGTTATACGGCTCAATTGATCATCCAAAAATGGAACTTAGTAAGGAAACTTTAAAAAAAGCATTCAGCGGAGCATTTGATAATATGAAACAGCAGATAGAAGAGGCTTTCACGGGTAAATGAATTCATCACCACAAAATAATTCTGCTGCGCTTACGCAGCGGGGACTTGAACGCAGGCTTAAAAGGCACCTTTTCAAAAGTGAATGCACTTTTCTTGCAACGATTTCTCCTGGATTTGAAGGAGCTTTAGAGTCAGAGATAAAACAACTTGGTGGTGCAGAAATAAAAGAGACCATAGAGGGTGGGGTGCTTTTTTCAGGACCACTGGATCTTGTTTACAGTGCGAATTTAAAACTAAGGACCGCAAATAGAATACTTTTAAGAATTGATACATTTACTGCCAGGTCATATCCTGAATTGTTCAATAAATCGCGGAAAATAAGTTGGGAAATTTTTTGTGGTTTTTCTTCATCGGTTTCTTTTGCTGTGTCATCAAAGAGCTCACGCCTTCATCATACAGAAAACATAGAAACTGCAATATTTGACGCATTACAAGAATCGATGCTGAAATTGGGTGTATCTGTAAATAAAAGCAGTGACTCTCCAATCCGTTTTCATATCAGATTTCATGAAGACAAATGCACAATCAGCATCGATACAAGCGGTGAGTTACTTTATAAAAGGGGCTATCGGATAGAAGTCGCGCACGCACCTATAAGAGAGAGCTCAGCAGCTTCACTGCTTATGATTGCTCAATGGGATAAGTACAATGTAATTGCAGATCCTATGTGCGGTTCAGGTGTTTTTATTTTTGAGAGTGCATTGATGATTAAGAATTGCGCACCAGGATTGCAGAGGTCCTTTGCATTCGAGAGTTGGCCCTCTTTTAACCTGCAGAAATGGGATTCTCTCAAAGAAAAGGTCCGAAATTCAATAGTAGAAAGAACCGATGTGCGATTGATCGCTTCAGATATCGATGCAAAAGCAATTCAATCCGCTGAAAATAACTACAAAAGGTTAGATGTAACAATCCCGATTGAATTGAAACAACGCGATTGCTTTGAATTCAATAAAAATAATGAATATGGTGATAGAGGTCTGGTTATATCAAATCTTCCTTACGGGAAACGGGTTGGCGCGACAGATGAACTGCCTGTACTCTATAAGAAATTAGGTAATCATTACCGGAAATATTGTAAAGATTGGGATTTTGGTTTTGTTTGTGAAGATTCACGATTTCCGCAAATGACACAATTCAAGGTCAGTAAAAAAATAAAATTTGTTAATGGAGGAATTCCTGTAACATTTTTTTACGGCCAATTTTAATTCTACTTTATTAGAATGTATAATCATTCTAGAATCGTATTGTAAGTGTATCAGAAACCGCTCACCTTTCGATCCTTCGATAACTCAGGACAGGACTCAGTGTGAGCGGTATAAGACATTTCCATTCTAACAAAGTAGAATTAATAATCAAATTTTATTCGTAGCAGTTGTTAAATTAGAATTGTTATCCAAAGAGATTCTGCTGACCACTGATAATTCTGTCAAAGGAATCACCTTGCTGTTCAAGAATAGAATCAGCAATTGGTCGCAGCTGACAATCGATATAGTGATTGTAATCAATTGCTGATGAAAGTTTTTCCAGTGGTTGAGGGCCATTTATGGTTATGCAATAACGGATGATATGTTTGGGAGAATCCAGCAGGCGTGCAGCCTGAACATGAGGAGGGACATTAACGGTATATTCTTCAAGTTCTTTTCTCAAACGTTTTTTGTAAACAAGTTTTTCATTCATTTCACCACGGCGGACTTTATTTACTGTTTCAATTATGAAATCTTCGAGGGGCTCGTTAGAGAAAAATTTTACAAATAATTGATATTGAAAATCTTTCGCAAGATCGGTCCAGTCTGATCGGGCGGATTCCATCCCTTTGAAAATGAGTTGTAAACCATCTTCGTTTATTATACTGCCGCAATAATGTTTTTTACTTCCGTGAGTTGCGCCTCTTACGGCAGGCATGAAAAAATGTCTGAAATGGCACTGGTATTCCAGATAAAGAGCAGATTCGGCATTGAACTGCTGCTTAAGATAATCAGCCAGCCAGGAAGTAGCGCTTTTGGAAACAGCTGCACCGATCTGTTCTGCTTCAGATTCTTTATTTTTTCCAAGGTGGACAAAAAGAGAGTCGGTGTCTCCATAAATAACTTTATAAGGAGTTGTTGAGGAGATGAACCCTATCATCTGTTTAAGGATATATTGACCGGTTTGAGTTATCGTTGTTGCGAGTGCGGAAGAAAAGAAGCGGCAATTCTGGGCACCAAGTACTCCATAAAAGCTGTTCATGAGGATTTTAATCGCCTGTGATAAATAAGGATTATTATTGCGTTTTGCAGCGCTGCGGGCTTCCATCAATTGAGCGATAATTTTAGGGAGAATCGAGTGCCCTTTGGCAAAAGATGGTCCGACTGGACCTTTGATTCTATCTTCTGATTGAGCAATCAGTCCCAGAGGGTCAATCATGAATGTACGAATTATTGAAGGGTACAGGCTTCTGAAGTCAAAAACAAGTACATTTTCATAGAGTCCTGGAACGGGTTCGAGAACATAGCCCCCCGGAAGTAAATCTGTTGCAGCAATGTTATCTGCACAGTCCCTTGCAACGTATCCTTCTCTGTGAAGATGGGGCAGGTAAAGATAATCGAAAGCAGCAATAGATCCTCCGGTTCTATCAAGGAGATGACCTGAGCGTTTAGTGCGTTCAATTGCATTTGGGAGGATACCTGCTTTTTCGAAAATTTCCAATGTCAGAACTGAGTCCTGCAGGTTATACATGGCAAGGCTCTTTTTGTCTTCTGAAAACAAGCGGTTGATTTCATCAATTTTTTCCTGATCAGTGGCTTCGATAAGCTTCGCTTTTCCAAGCATTTGTGAAGCAACAAAATTCAGAGAATATTCCTCAAACGAGTGATAGTATGACCTGAGCATCAGGGGAACATCCATTATGATTCGTCCGGCGATTCTGGCGATCATCTGGTTACTGTTTTTCGAAGGTAAAATGCGTCCCGCGCCATCTCTTCCAATTGCAAAGGGAACCGACAGCGCGGTACACCGTTCCTGTAGTATCCTCAGATCAAAATCAACGATATTCCATCCGATAATGATATCGGGATCGATCTCTGACAAATAAGTAATGAAACTTTTGAGAAGATCTTTTTCGCTTTCGCAAAAGTGAACTGGATTTTCATTGATATCATCACCAATAATAAAGACTTTTTTTTGTTCATTACTGTACAGAGCAATACTATAGATGTGATTGTTAAGGGCATTAGTCTCGATGTCGAGGGAGACCGTTTTAAGTTGAGGAGTAAAATCGATTCCCTTGATCAGGGGATTTCTGAGCTCATATATTTTATGATTTGATATAATCTGGCCGGTTGCTTCGAAGCCTCCACAGATGAAACGTTCCATCAGAAACCGTTCTACCGGCAAAATATCGGATTCGTAAACAGGGGTACCAATTTGTCTCAGGCGTCTGGCGCATTCAAGGTATGATGAATACGAATTGAAGTAAAGGCAGTCAACGTCAATGCCATCCATTCCTTTTAATGGAAGGCTTTTGCGCTCTGAAGAGTGGGTGGTAGCGTGTATATCTGTAGAGTGTGGGATAAAAAATAATGGGCGAAAATAATCAATGGTTATCTTGACTGGCTTTAGGTCATCAGAAACGGCATAAAGAGTGATTTCGAATTTACCTTTGAAATCACGGCTCGAATAGTTTAGAAGAAAACACTTGATTGATCTCTGATTCATTTTGGTAAAAATACTTTCACGTTACAGGGCTTATCCGATAAAAATTTTATGGAAAACAGTGTAACCTGATAAATGGACCTAAATTTGTTTATTGTAGATTTAAATAATTTCCTATGGGAGATTTTCGTAAACCATATTATACTTATTACATTAATTAACGAATTAAATAGAATTAGCTGGAAAAGCACATAAACATCAAAGCCTGATTTAGCTTTTGCGGAGCTGATTGGGGTTTCTTCTTCAAAAAGGAGGTAGTATGGATACGATGTGGGATAAAATTAAAAAGAGTTTAAAAGATGGTGCCACCTTATCAATGGAAAAGATTGAAGAGTATACAAAACTTGGAAAGTTAAAGGTTGAAGAACTTTCTGCAAAACGAAAGATTGAGCGCCATTTCATGGATATGGGCGAACGTACCTTTGATTTGATCGAATCGGGAAAAGAAAATGCAGCGATCAATTCAGATTTAATGGTCCAAAAGTCAATTGAAAGCGTAAAAACTTTACGAGAAGAATTGATCGAAATAACTAAGAAAATGAAAGAAGTATCTGAAGCGGCAAAAAAGAACAAAGAAGAAGATCCATACGATGAATCCAGTGATGAGGTACATGGAATTTAAAATCGGTTACTGCTAAATTATTCTGTTTGTAAGGAGTTCTTCCTTACAGACATTTTGAATAAGAGACAATGTTGGATTTTATTATACTGTAATGAAAAAACAAAAAACTATTCTTCTTGTACCACCGAAAGGCATTCCAGTAAAGGCTTTTCGAATTAAAATTTGGATTGCAATTCTTGTTGTTGTATTTCTTCTTTTAGGATTAGCAGGTTATTTTCTACCATTTACAAATTTTACACTGAATAAAGTAGAACAAAATCAGAAGAAAAATCTGACAGAGCAGAATAAAGCACTATTACAGAATATTGTGTCAACTCTCAGGCTGCTCAATAATCTTAAGGAACAGATCTCCAAACTCGAAGAAAAACGTCAATCGGTGATGAAATTTGGAATATTGGGTTCAGAACAGCAGGGGAAAAAGCGTAAACAGATTCGTTTCAATGATCTCTCCACTCGTGAACTTCTGACATATGTTACTAATCAGGAAAAAAATATCGGAAAGTATGCTTCTGCAATTACAGAGCAGAATAACCTTTTTGACCGTATTCCGGTGATTAAGCCAGTTGCAGATTCGACCTCGATCTCAAGAGAATTCGGCAGTGCGCTGGATCCGTTCACAGGTAAGATTAAGAAACACAACGGTATCGATTTTATTGGTGAAAAGGGAGCTCCGATTGTAGCTACAGCCTCTGGGGTAGTTGAGAGGACAGAAAATCACCCTATCTGGGGAAAAAGAGTTTACATTAACCACGGCAATGGATATAAAACGGTTTACGCACATGCAGGAGAAATCAAAGTGTCCGGGGGACAGCGTGTTAAGCGCGGTGAAGTAATAGGTTACATAGGTTTGTCAGGGCTTACCAGTGGACCTCATATTCATTACGAAATAGTAGTCGATGGTGCGATTGAAAATCCCTCAGAATATCTTTTCCCAATTCGATTGTTTTAATATTCTAAAAAACTGTTTGTCAGATGGTGGTTTTCATCTTACGCCAGAGGGTAGCCTGGCTGATTCCCAAAATTTCACATGCCTTTCGCTGGTTTCCTTGTGTCAATTGAAGAACTGATGAGATATGGCGCATTTCAAGCTCTTCGAGAGATAGAATGTGGTGTGGATCGTTTGCCCGCGATTCTATAATTGAAAAATTCCTTAAAGTTAAATTCTCTGGGCGTATGGTACTATCAGTACACAGGAGAGCTGCACGCTCGATAGCGTTTTCAAGCTCCCGGATATTACCGGGCCAGTCATAGGATTGAAGATAATCAAGACATTGTGCATCAAAATGTAAATCGGGCATTTTCAGTTTTCTGGCGAAATTTTTGACAAAATGACGTGCAAGAGGCAGTATGTCCTCTACTCTTTGTCGTAAAGGTGGCAGAAGAATTTCCACTACCGCTAATCTGTAATAGAGATCCTCTCTGAACAAACCATCATGTATCAATTGCTGCAGATTTTTATTTGTTGCCGCCATTATTCGTACATCGACAGCCCGTGGTCTGTTTTCACCGATACGGACAATCTCGTGTTCCTGAAGAACACGTAAAAGTTTGACCTGGAGTGTTGATGAAATGTCACCAATTTCATCAAGGAATACAGTCCCTCCGCATGCTTCTTCGAAGATTCCGGCTCTTTCACGGTTTGCTCCTGTAAATGCACCGGCAGTGTGCCCGAATAGTTCACTTTCAAGAAGCGTTTCAGGAAGAGCACCGCAGTTGATTGGCAAAAAGATGTTCTTATTGCGCAATGAAATCGAGTGAATGTGACGAGCGATGACTTCCTTACCTGTTCCAGTTTCTCCTGTTATCAATAAGGATGAATCATAAGGTGCTACTCGTTCTGCAAGATGTAATATTCTCAGGTATGATGTACTGCGGACTTCCGGATGTATCATAGAAGAAGGAGAAGGGTTTTTTATTATTTTGCGGCGCTGTTCATCAAGCTGTTCCGTTTTTACACGGAGTTGTTCTGACAACTGCTCGATTCTTGCTTGTACATCGTCAAGTTCAAAAAATGTCAAATGTGGAGAAACCCTATCTCCCCAGCTTGCTTTATCCTGACCAACGGCTGAACAGATGTGATCACCTTTTGCCATGCACTGGTCTTCTATAAAGTAAATTTCTCTGTTAAGACAATATGATATGAATCCGCTTGCGTATCCACTTAGTTTCCAGCATGATGGCTCATTGGTGGGGCCTTCTGCTATCAACTGTTCATTGACCTCCGCGGAATCATGCCATATAAGTTCCATTTTGAAGCGTTCGCCAGCTGGATCAACGTATAACGACTTTATTACCGTACGAGCTATGCCGGAAAGTGTTTGTAAACGTGCTCCTGCTTTAATGAATTCCTCTAAACTTTGCCACTTAAATACCCGCTTTAGTGCTGCTGCATCCGCTTTTCCCCACCAGTAACCAAAACGGGTAAGAATTTGGCGAGCCTGGTCTTTTCCTAACATCCTGAGCAGGTCACGACGTAACTCTGCAATTGAGTGGATATCATGGAGTACAAGTCTTCTGCCTTGAAGTGAAATATCACCATCAGCAAAATCAACAAGTTCCAGTAAGTGGAGATCATTTGCAAGCATTAAAGGTTTGCTCCAATAGTTATTTCATTTTGAAAATACAATGATTTCAATTTGAAATAAAGTTTTTTCAGTTTTAAAAGATAGCTCTACTCCCAAAAAAGGAAGAAATAATCAAAAAAGGGACGGCTGGAATTACAAGGTGAAAACATAAGGAATTTATTCTGGAAATTCAAGTAATAGGTTGCTTGTTGAAAGAGAAAAATCCCGTTTTAGTGATGAAATTCATTTATTGCAGCATTTTTGGTTAAATAATCCTAAAAAGATAGTCGATACCATAGAAGTTTTGGTTGGTAAGCAATCTGAGGGACTTTATTTAACGAAAGAATAGAGGTGAAAAAAATTGGAAGGGTTTTTGCATGTATTTTTTGCTTTTTGATAATATAGGTGTTTAGATTTAAAAATGAAATTCTAAACACATAATCATATAAATAGATAAGGCGCAAGCTGATGTACTCTCTGCTCCGGCAAAAAGCTGCTTTTCATGAGAATGGACTGATTCAATTCGCTTTCAATATGGTAAGCGCCCCTGCCAGCAATGGTTTTGAAAACGATTTTGTTGGGGAGATCAGTTCTTTCGAACATGGATTCACTTGGTTACGATAAGGTATTTAAAGATAGTTTTGGTAATGTAGTTGGCTGCATTTTCGGTCGTAATTACAGCCCGACACTTTTACTTGTCTCACATATGGATACCATCACATTCTGGAGCCAGTAAATCTTTAATTCGGGCTCGGATTGAGGGCGATCTTTTGTATGGATATGGAGCATCGGATTCCAAGGGTGGGCTTGCAGCTCAAGTTTATGCTGGTCGTCTATTGAAAGAGTGCTTTCCGATGTATGGCAATCTGATTGTGGTTGCAACCGTTGCCGAGCAGGGAGGGTGCAGTATTGGAATTCGTCATTTTCTTAAAAGTACACTTGCCATCTCTTGGACTCAAGCCATCATTTGCAATTCTTGGTGAGCCTACCGATCTTGGGCTTTACTATGGGCATGAGGGATGGGTGAGTATTGAGGTAAAAATCAGGGTCATGAGTGAAAATGAGGTTAAGGATGCAGCTGCTGAGTTGTATTCTTTTTTAAATAAAAGCTCTGCAAATATTTTACTGATAGTAGTGAAATTAGAAGAAATTTTGATTACGAACGCCGATGACGAACTGTCGGATAAATTGAGTACGACTATAAAAGTTATGCATCGTTTACGAAATAAAAATGAGATATTTCATCTTTTGTACCGTTTACGGGAAACAGCACGATTTGTGTGCAAGCCATACAGTAAACTTGTCAGCTTCGACGGGTATTTGTCGAAGAGTAATTGCAAAGGAAAGATGGAATGGTCATGTGTTCGTCAGTTTTCTCTACCATGGGCAACAGATCCATTAAACTCCTATTTTGAAGAGGCACGTCTGGCACTTCGTTCTGCTGATTGTGTTGTGAGGGGTGGGACATGGCATCTGGGTCGACTTGGGATGGGTACAGCTGGAAACGTATTGACTGAGATGTATGGAATACCGACAATCGGATATGGACCGGGGAGTGAAATGGCGGCACAGAGAGAAGAAGATTACGTGACAATAGAGAATATTAAAGAAGCTTTTTATGGAACTGCGGTGATTGCGCATCGAATTACCGGTGTGCCATCAGTAAACAAAACCGGAAAATACCTTTAAATCTTAACATATTTATATTAATTTTCAGGAGAGAGTCGTATGTCAAATGCAAACAGCAATGATGCAGGTGCAATGAAAGCTTTTTTTGAACCCCGTACCGTGGCAATTATCGGGGCATCACAGAATCCGGATAAAGTAGGTTACAAAATTCTTTCTAATCTTAAACGTGCAGGATATACCGGGACAATTGTTCCTGTAAATCCATCCGCAGATAGTATTCTCGATGTAAAATGTTACAAATCTTTAAATGATTTCTCTGGAAATATTGAACAAGTGGTGATCGTTGTTCCGCGTAAAGCTGTTATGGATTCGGTAAAGCAATCAATTAGTAAAGGTGCAAAGGCAATAACGGTTATTACTGCGGGTTTTAAAGAACAGGATCATGAAGGTGCTGAACTGGAAAAAGAACTTGCAGATCTTTGTAAAAAAGCAGGCGTTCTTCTGCTTGGACCAAACTGTCTTGGACATTTGAATACCCATGTCAATATGGATCTTTCATTTGGAAATAAGTGGCCTGCAAAAGGAAACATCTCTTTTATTTCTCAATCAGGTGCACTTTGCAGTGCTGTTCTGGACAGAGCTGTTGAAAGAGGTTTCGGACTTGCGAAGCTTATCAGTGTCGGTAATAAAGCAGGTTTGATGAAAAAGAACTTCTCGAATCACTTTCTGAATGATGATCAGACAAAAGTGATCGTTTTCTATCTTGAAGGTATTAGATAATGGACAAAAGTTTGTAGAGATTGCTACAAAAACTTCTGAACGTAAACCAATTATTATGTTCAAATCCGGAGTGACAAAATCCGGTTCAAAAGCTGCATCTTCACATACAGGAAGTCTTGCCGGAGCAGATATCTCTTATGAAACTTGCTTTTAATAAAAGCGGTGTTATCCGTGTTCAGACTTATGAACAGATGTTTGAATATGCAATTGCCTTTGAAATCCAGACCTTTGCCAAAAGGTAATCGCGTAGCTATTATCACAAATGCCGGTGGTCCTGGTATCATGACAACTGATGCAATTGAATTATCCGGTCTTGTAATGGCTGACTCTGATGCCTGAGACAGCCGAGCAGTTAAAAGCTTTCCTTCCTCGCTGCTGCAAGCGTAAAGAATCCTGTTGATGTTCTTGGTGATGCTGATCCTGTCCGTTATGCAAAGGCTCTTGAAATTTTGCAAAAAGATGACCAATGTCGATGCGATCATTGTACTCTTGACACCTCAGGCTGTTACCCGTTCAGTCGAAACTGCTCAGGTACTTTGTAAAGCTTTCAATAATTCAAAACCAGTTCTTGCATGCTTTATGGGTGGTGTGGATGTTAATCCAGCCCGTGATTACCTGATTACTCATCAGATGTCCTGATTATCGTTCTCCTGAAAAAGCTGTAAATGCACTTAAAGGCAATGATCAATTATGCAGAATGGAAAAAACGTCCGGTCGAAAAAACAGAGCCTGTTAAAGGCAATAAATCTGTTGTATCCGAGATTATTTCGAAGTATCGTGCTTCAGGGCTTGTTCAGATCAATGAAGCTGATGCGAAGAAGATTCTTTCCGCATACGGTATCAATACTCCATCTGGTGCACTTGTTACAAGTGCAGATGAAGCTGCTAAACAATCGGAATAGATCGGTTATCCACTTGTAATGAAAATCGTATCTCCCGATATTATTCATAAATCAGATGTCGGTGGCGTTAAATTGCACCTCAAGTCAAGTGCCGAAGTCAGAGATGCATATAAGACAATGATTACTCAAATCAAAGGTAAATGCCCCAATGCCCGTATCACCGGAATTTATATAGAAAAGATGGCTGGTCCTGGAAGTAAAGAGTGTATCATCGGTATCACCCGTGATCCTCAGTTTGGACCAATGGTAATGTTCGGTATGGGTGGAATCTTTGTTGAACTGCTTAAGGATGTCAAAGTTTGCACTTGCTCCTGTGGGTAAAGACGGAAGCGTCTGAAATGATGAAGCAGATCAAGACTGTATCCACTGCTTTCAGGATACAGAGGTCAACCTGTAGTTGCAATTGATGCAATTGCAGATACCAATATGCGAGTCAGTCAGTTGGCAGTCGATTTCCCGGAAATCAAATGAACTCGATATTAATCCGATTATGGCATATCCAAGTGCCGCAGATACTGTTGCTGCTGATGCACGAATGACTTTAACGAAGTAATTATATCAAGCTGCAGGATTTTTATCCTGCAGCTTTTTATCTCTACTCCTCACGTTTTGACGCAATGATGATACGACAACCTCTTCGGTTAAATAATCCTCCTTTTAATCAGAGCTTCTTAAGCTACTGATGCTGAGAAATAAGCCTGATTGTCTGATTACTTTCGCAATTTCATCACAAAGTACAATGCTTTAATATATTATAGAGAGAGCAGGCGCTCTTGATGGGAGAAATATCTATGATGAAACAAACAATTTATGTTGCTTTAAGGAAACTGGTCTCAGTAATCAACCTCTTCGCGTATTTACTTATATGCGGATGCAGTGATAAGTCAATAGATCAGGGTAATAGCAATACTGTTGATGCATCCTTTTATCACAAAGATTCAATACACCATGGAGAGGCTACTTTCTATGGCATTGCTGGTGTTGGCGGCAACTGCATGCTCCCGTCACCTTCTCCCTGGGATACAATGGCAGGCGCTATGAATCATGTTGATTATCGCAACAGTGAAATCTGCGGCGCATGTGTTATGGTTACCGGACCATTAGACAGTGTATTAATCAGAATCAACGACCAGTGTCCTGAGTGTAAAGAGGGTGACATTGATCTTACTCCAAATGCTTTCAGACGAATCGGGCCGATAGAATTAGGAAGGATGCCGATATCCTGGCATTTTGTACCATGTCCTGTGGAAGGTAATCTGCAATTGTATTACCCGGCAGGAAGTACAGTGTACTGGGCTGGAATTCAGGTGCGTAATCATCGTAATCCGGTCCGGTCAATGGCATATTTACTGGATAATAAGTGGGTTGATATTGCACGTAAACCATATAACCGATTCGAAATGACGGCGATGCCTATACCTCCCTGGGCTTTACGTATCCGAGATGTTTTCGACAATGAAGTAGTTGATTCTGCAGTTCCGCTTCTTGATTCAGCGGAGTATGGAATATCTGCACAATTTCCGGAACCGGGGGAAGAATGAGGAATGAGGAATAAAGAAATTGAAGATATATTTGTGTAAATGTGTTAGCCATAAATTTGCCCTGTGTTTTGTCACTACGGGACAAGGAATTTTTATTACATTTTTTCTATAAATATGTTGTCCCTACAGGACATAAGCGAGAAATCTATTTGATTTTTCCTGATCCTTTGGGCAATCGAAGTTACTCTATTAATCTTAATTCAAGATTCTGTTATCTTTCCTGATCCCATAGGGATCAAATATTTATAGAGCATAATAACAAAAGCAATTCTCATCCCATAGAGGTGTTATACCATTGTGGAAATTTTTTTAAATCGGGACAGTCATCTTGGTGGATCGGGCATTCTCTCAGATCAAAAATAAAAGGAATATTAGGTTTAAATGCATCCGGTTTACTGGAAGCAGTAAATTCGCATGTGGGAAATAACCTCTTTATAAGGAAATAGTAGTAGATTTGCTGATGCCGTCAGTATACGAGCTGGTGCCGTCAGTACACAAACAGTCGCTGTCAGTACATCTGATGTCGCCGTTAGAAAAGTATGCATAAACGGGGATTTATGGCCACTATATCATGCTTTTTACTGTTGGTTCCCCGGGCTGGAGATAGAAAATGACTTGAATGGTTGGTATTCCTGAATTTTTACAACTGTTACCTGATGTCAATCGCACTATATACATATTTAAACCAGATATTTTTTAGCATTACATACAACTATTAGAACTAAAACATAAATGAAACTCTAAAACTTTGTTCTACAATAATTGCGAAACCTTAAGCATAGAACCCTTAAATTCAAGAAAATATCCCACAATTTTACACAACTTCGGAAAAAGTGTTCTATAAAATATGTACACCTCTCCTCTATTTTTGGAAGTATACTAAAAGCAGATGAATTTTAAGATCTCTGCAAGGAGGGTACATGACCGAAAAAGAAGAACTTCCTGTGATTTACGCGTACAATGATTTCAGAAAATATCTGATTGACTATCAAAGGGTCCGTCAATCAATGGAAAAAGAGTTCACCAAAAGTGAGTTTAGCCGTCGAATGCAGCTGCCTAATACCCGCAGTTATTTCATCGATGTCATTAATGGAAAGAAAGTAACCCCAGCGTTTGCGGAACGTTTTATCAGTGCCATGGGATTGGATCACGATGAGGCCCAGTACTTCCGAATCCTGGTAAAATTCAATCAGGCGGAAAGAGCTGATGACCGTGAGCTGTATTTTGATCAGTTAATTAATTTGAATCGCACACCAATTAAAGTACTAAGTAAAAAGATGTTTATTTATTACAAAAATTATTACAATAGTGTGATCCGTGCGCTTTTAGCAACTATTGACTTTAAAGATGATTATGCAAGCTTAGCACATAAAGTGCTTCCGCCAATTTCTACCCGTGAAGCAAAAGAAGCCATACAGCTTCTTCTTGACCTGAAGTTGATTGCGCCAGATGAAAATGGCTTTTTGCGGCCGACTCAGAATACGATTAGTTCCCCACAAGCTGAAAAAGATGAATTCATCAGGCAATACCAGTTGTCCTGTCTTGACTTCGCCCGTGATGCTGCGATTCGCAACGACGATAAGCATCGCATAATAGCAACGAACACCATCAGCATTTCTGAACGAGGGTATCAAAGGTTAATTGCTAAAATTGAAAAATTCCGCTCAGAAGTAAGGGCCCTTGTCAATAAAGATGAAGACCATGCTGAAAAAGTATATCAGATGATAATAACATTTATGCCGGTTTCTAAATAGGAGAAGAAGAATGAAAAAAATTATACTGACTGCAGTTACAATCGCGTTGATGAGTATGCAGTGTTCTGACAAAATTGCCGGTACCAATGATGAAACGGTAACCGGTACTGCTTGTTTGTATATGCCGGATGGAAAGCAAGCCGCTATCGGAGCTACTATTACACTTTATAAAGCAGGGGATACAAGCCGTACACCGCGTTATCTGACACAGACGGATACAAAGGGAAATTATCAGATAAATAAACTGCCGGATGGCGTCTACAATATCCTGGCGGGAAAGGACACGCTTGTTGCCTATCAGGATTCGATATTTGTAATTCAGGGGAAAGGATCATTTAGAACTGATACTTTGGAGAATCAGGGGACGTTAAGCGGTTGGATTAAAGTTCAACCCAGTGATGATCCGCGAAATGTTATTGTTAATGTAACCGGTACGAATCTATGGACAAATGTTAATCCTGACGGGAAGTTTACACTTGGCAAAATGGCTTCCGGCAAATACACGATAGCTTTGATTCCGATGCAGCCGGCGATGTCAGGGTATGTAATTACTTTTTATTCAGCTACAGCAAGAGGTGGAGTGCAGGATACAATTAGAAATGCTTTGGAAGTTACCTATACAGGAATTCCGGTTGTAAATGGTTTGTCAGGTTCATATGATACTCTGAATGGTATTATGAAACTGCATTGGAGTAAGCCGGTTCCTTCATACAAGCAATTCCGTGAGTATGTAATTTATCGAGGGGAGGTTAGCGCTGGTCAAACAACCGGTTTCAGAGAATATGCTATTGCAACAGATACATTTTTTATTGATACACAAGAATTTTTAAATGAAAATGAACCTACACATAAATATGAGTACATGGTTGCGATCAGAAACAAGCTGCTTGAAACAGGTGTAAAATATGAATCAATTGTGATTGAAAGTGTAAATCCATTGTCGGTAAGGCAACTCTTTTGGGATAAGGAAAAAATAGCATATCTGAATGTCCCCTGCACCTTGTCGGCAAAAGCATCTGAACCTGTTTTCGGTGATTCGATTACGTATGAATGGGATATTGGAAATAGTGGGATTTTCCATAAATCAAAAGCTGATACGGTCATTACTAATACAACGTTTGATGATAATTTACTTTGTATCTGCAGGATTACTAGCAAGAATGGAAGGCACTGCCAGGATACCATTAGTCTACATACGGGAATTTCATGGGAAAAGGTTAGTGAACCGTTTGATAAGAATATCGGCTATTCCATGAAAAGTATTGAACATAATAACCGGCTATTTATTTTTACGGCAAATGGTATATGGGTATCATCGGATAGGGTAATATGGGAAAAACTGAGTACATCATTTCCTGGAAGATTAGGAAATAATGATGTGACTTTTTATAATGACAAAATGATAACGATTGATACACTGGGAAGATTAATATCATCCACAGATGGTAAAATATGGGATACGATTGCTACTGAAAAAAAATTCCCTAAGGGCATTCATATGCTGTTTCCATTCAAAAATGATCTTTATATATTTGAACCTGATTCGAATTCGATATATACAGATCTCATCAAAAGCAGTGATTTGACTCACTGGAGTAGTATAGAAAGCGATTGTTTTAATGGGACATCGGGTCGATTGATGTTCAAAACAGATTCTTCAATGATTTGTTTTTTTAATGATGGTGGTGGCACCTACAGTGTTAAAAAAACATACGATCTACAAACAAGCAGAGTAAAAAATTTAATGTACTCTGATCCTGAAATGGATCTGTATAGGAATTCCTCTGGAGTATTATATAAAGATTACTACATTTTAATCGGAAGTAAAATGAGTTACTCTCTTGATGGAATGAACAATTGGAGAATGCTTGCCGGAAATAGCCCGATAAAAGGTAATTCGATCTATTTAAATAATGTTACTGTTTTTAAAGATCACATTTTCATTATAAATGGCGATGGAGTATTCAGATCTCGATGAAATAATTTGATAAGTAGGCCATGTAGGGACAGGGGGTTGCGGTAAGAAGCGATCCTCTGTTTTTGACTAAGATGCATAGGATGAACAGGATGAAAAGGATTTTAGATGTTAAGTTTCTATGCTATTAACGGTGGTAAGATTATTGTACTCTTATTGGTTGCATGAGAACCAATTCGCAAGCAGCTCGTGATTCCACATTCCTCATTTTTACTCTCCATTCATCCCATGTCACCTGATTTGCTCTTTGTCTTGTCCTGATATATGTTTACACCAACTCAAAAGGAGCAGTAAATGGAAATCAGGACGAAAGGTGATAGATATTCAGAGACATTTAAGATTCATGTCGTCTCAGAAGTTGAAAATGGAAAGTTAAGTTTAGCAGAAGCTAATCGCAAATATAATATTGCTGGTCATACAACGGTTTCTAAATGGTGTAAAAAATACGGAAAAGGCACCAACAACCAGACTCATTTACGAGGTACTATTATGGCCAAAGAAGAGCATGAAATACTGCGACTCCACAACGAAATAAAAGCATTAAAAGCGAATCTTGAAGATGCGCATATGAAAAATGTGGTATTAGAAACAATGATTGACATAGCTGAGGAAGAACTGGAGATACCGATAAGAAAAAAGTATGGTGCCAAACAATAAGAGAAGTAAAAGTGGATCATCCCGGCTATTCAATTGCCAGGATTAGCAAATTGTTTGGCAAGAGTCGACAGGCATTCCACCAGATGGAAAGACGGGAAACAAAAGAACGTGTCAATAATGAGGTTCTGATTGTGTACGTAAAGGAAATCCGTAAACAAATGCCCCTGTTGGGAACGCGCAAAATGTATGACATGCTGCAGGACATTATAAAAATGAATGGCATTAAACTCGGCAGAGATAAGTTTTTCTCTCTATTGAAAGAGAATGATTTATTGGTTAAAAAGAGGCGAAAACGCATTCATACCACTGATTCGAATCATGTATACAGACGATATCCGAATCTCATTAAAGAATATATCCCGACAGGTCCGGAACAGATTTGGGTTAGCGACATTACCTATCTATCGATAGAAAAGGGATTTGTTTATTTATCGCTTGTAACAGACCTGTATTCGAAGAAAATAATGGGATACCATGTTGAGCAGACTCTGGAGACGAGCGGGCCATTGAAAGCGCTTAAAATGGCATTAAAGAACCGAATGCATCCTGATTCACTGCTTATTCATCATTCGGATCATGGCATTCAGTACTGTTGCCATGAGTACATCAGTGTTCTTGAGAGTAATCAGATGCAAATCAGTATGTCAGCTCGTGGAAATCCATATGAAAATGCAACTGCAGAACGCGTAAATGGAATATTGAAGTATGAATTCTATTTTGACAGATGCTTTAGTAATTTAGCAGAAGTACAGTTAGTTGTGAATGATACTGTTAGGGTATACAACAATCTCAGGCCACATGCAAGCTGTGATTATTTAACACCAGATCAGGCACATAAGCGCAGTGGTGTATTGAAAAAACGATGGAAAAACTATAAGCGAGATAAAAAGCCAAAGGAAATGCAGCCAATAAGTGAGGAGGTTAAATTAGTATTGGCACAATTATTAAAAAAAGAGGATTCTGTTGAGATAGCATCTCATAATAATTAATGTTATCAACATATCCATAGTTATCAACAAAAGAAAAAAAGTAGCAAAAAAAGAAAATTACCAACACCAGAAGAGTAAACATATTTCAGGATTTGACACTTACAAAATTCTTGCTTACCAATATTCACTCCATCGGTTGTTGAGGATAAACAATGGGCGAAATTCCTGAAGTCTCCTGGCACAGTATCACCGAACAAGAAATTCTTGAAAAAACCGGAGCATCCATCGAACATGGGCTCACTGGCGAAGAGATCATAAAAAGAAAATCGATCTATGGCAGCAATGCATTAACCTCCAAAAAAGGGCATAATTCTTTAGTACTATTTCTGTTACAATTCAGGCAACCTCTTGTTTACATTCTGGTTGCCGCGTCGATTATCACTGTATACTTAAAGGAGTTTGTTGATTCAGCAGTTATTTTCGGTGTAGTATTGATTAACGCGATTGTCGGTTTTATTCAGGAATCAAAAGCGATTAAAGCAATTGAAGCACTTTCAAAATCTATGACCAATGAAGCAACAGTAATCCGCGATGGTAAAAAGAAGCGAATTCCCGCTTCTGAGTTAACTTTTGGCGATACCGTTCTTTTGCAATCAGGAGATAAGGTTCCTGCTGATCTGAGGCTTATCGATGTTCGCGAACTTCAGATAAACGAATCGATGCTTACTGGCGAGTCCCTTCCTGTTTACAAAAGTCAACAGGCGGTCTCTGCGGATACTGTTTTGGCCGATAGAGATAATATGGCCTATTCTTCAACGCTTGTTACCTTTGGCACCGCAGCTAGTGTGGTGGTGGAGATCGGGGATAAAGCTGAAGTCGGAAAAATCAACCAGATGATTGCTTCTGCGGAGGTACTGGCAACACCGCTGACAAAAAAGATATCTCATTTCAGTGGGGTACTTCTATATGTAATACTTGGCCTTGCAATAATCACTTTTCTGGTTGGATTATCGCGAGGAGAGTCAGTTATCAATATGTTTATGGCAGCTGTCGCTTTATCGGTAGGTGCTATTCCTGAAGGGTTACCGGCAGCGTTGACTATTATACTAGCTCTTGGCGTTTCCAAAATGGCAAAACGCAATGCTATCATAAGAAAGCTTCCTGCTGTAGAGACTTTGGGAAGTACATCGATTATCTGTACTGATAAAACAGGAACTTTAACTAAAAATCAGATGACCGTGGAGGTGGTATATGCTAATGGCAAACAGTTCGAAGTGGCAGGAGTGGGATACTCGCCTGAAGGTGAATTTCTGTTAAACAGAAAAAAGATTGATCCTTCTGTTAATGAATCGTTACGGGAGTGTTTGCTGTGCGGTGTTCTCTGCAATGATTCAAATCTGGTGCGATCTGGTGATGATTGGAAAGTTGAAGGTGATCCAACAGAAGGGGCACTGATTACATCCGCTGCAAAAGCTCATCTGTCAAAAGACACTTTATTTAAAGAATTCAAACGTATTGATGCGATTCCTTTCGAATCACAGCATCAGTATATGGCGACGCTTCACAATGTTAAAGGAACTGATAAAAGAATTATTTACATGAAAGGATCAGTTGAAAGTATTCTCTCCCGCTGTTCAACAGCTTTAGCCTGTGAGAAGAATGCTCATTACGATGCTGAATTATGTCATAGTGTAGCAAACCAGATGGCGGGCAGGGGATTAAGAGTCCTTGCTTTTGCGCGTTGCATTTGTGAATCGGGAAAAAATACAGTAACTCACGATGACGTTTCAGAGGGAATGATATTTCTGGGATTTCAGGCAATGATCGACCCACCTCGTCCTGAAGCCATACAAGCGGTAAAGACTGCAAAAACCGCTGGTATAAGAGTAAAGATGATTACAGGGGATCATGAAATCACTGCCTTTGAGATAGCCCGTAAAATCGGCATTATTGACGAACTAAGTGAATATAATCAGAATCAGGTCCTTAACGGAAAGCATATCGCGGTGATGAGTGATATAGAGCTGATTTCTAAAGCGCAGTCGACTTCAGTTTTTGCACGTGTTGCTCCTGAAGATAAATTACGGTTAGTCAAAGCACTCCAGGTGAATGGCGATATTATCGCTATGACCGGGGATGGTGTCAATGATGGCCCCTCTTTACGTCAGGCAAACATTGGTATAGCTATGGGTATCACCGGGACCGATGTGGCAAAAGAGAGTGGGGATATGGTACTTACTGATGATAATTTCGCGACCATTGAAGCGGCAATTGAGGAGGGCAGAGGGGTTTATGATAATCTGATCAAATTTATTACCTGGACTTTACCTACAAATTTCGGGGAAGGGCTTATTATTATTGCAGCGATTCTGGCGGGTGTTGCTTTGCCAATTCTGCCTGTACAGATCCTATGGATCAACATGACAACTGCTATCTTTTTAGGTTTAATGCTTGCTTTCGAGCCTAAAGAAGCAGGTTTAATGAATCATCCGCCGCGAAAACAAAAGGAACCGATTCTTACAGCTCCTATTCTTATCCGTATTGTAATAGTCGGAGCCTTATTATGTGCTTCTGCGTTTATCTACTATGAATATTCACTTAATGCAGGACACAGTGAAGCAGTTGCCCGGACGATTGCAGTAAATATTTTTGTCTTTGGTGAGTTGTTTTATTTATTTAATTGCCGTTCTTTGCGTTATTCTGCTTTTAAAATAGGTCTCTTCGGTAACAAAATTCTTTTGGTGGGTGTTGCGATCATGATTTTGGCGCAGATCTGTTTCACCTATTTACCGGTATTCAATGTGGCATTTCAGAGTGAACCTATTACTTATAATGACTGGATGATGATTACAGGAGTAGGGGTGCTAATATTTTTGATAATTGAACTGGTTAAAAAGATCCAGAACCGGTTCAATAAAGGCAGGTTTGTCAGTAATAAAAATGAGCAATGAGGTGGTCTGGAAAAAAAATGTAAAGTCATCAGAAAATCTGCCGATAATAATAATGAACGGATTCTGTTTTTTATCAGGAGGATATATTATGGACCCTGTTTCATCAGTAGCTCAATCAATTCAATCAGTTAACGATCTGCTTAAAGTGACCACCAGTAAAAGCATGGAAGCAGCAGAGAAGATAATGAAAGTTACGGTAGCGGATGCAGTCGGGGCAGAGATTGGAAAAGGTGCAGCAATAGATTTAGTTGCCTGAATTACCAGTAATAAGGGCGGTAGTTCTGACCTGACTGTCTTTTGTTTACAATTGCGTGTTTGTAGGCATTTTCGTAGTGTTTGGAACTTTTCTCCCAGGAAAAGTCCTGAGCCATTGCGTTTTTAATGAGCGTTTTAAAATGTTTAGGCCTTTCGTAATAGGTGTTAATTGCCCATCTGATTGTATTGTAAAGAGCTTCACTGCTTGCATCCCAGAATTTGAATCCGGTTCCTTCCACAGTTTTTTCATCATAGTTCAGAACAGTTTCATCGAGGCCACCCGTAGCCCTGACAATAGGGAGAGTCCCGTAGCGTTGTGAGTACATTTGATTGAGGCCGCACGGTTCAAATAGAGACGGCATAAGGAAGAGATCGCAACCGGCTTCAATGAGGTGGGCTCGTGTGTTGTCAAATCCAATAAAAGAGCCGGCGGTTCCGCTATAGCGTGCGGGGAGAGTGCCGAAGAACTCTTCGAGATGCTTTTCTCCGGTTCCAAGAATGATAAACTGAACTTTCATTGTGTTAAGAACATTTTCTATGCACTGCGCGATGAGATGAAAACCTTTTTGTTCAACAAATCTTCCAATTGCACCGATCAGGGGTATCTTTTTATTCTGGTTTAGAGCAAAGGATTTCTGAAGGTTTAGTTTACATGAGGATTTGCCTCTCATGTTGTTTAAAGAGAAGTGTGCGGGAATCAAGGGATCAGATTGAGGATCCCAATCGGAGTAGTCGATTCCATTTACGATTCCTAAAAGATCAGCTGAACGTCGTGAGAGGTAGGGAGCGAGACCGAAGCCGCCGTGTGGTGAGGTAATTTCCTTTGCAAAATTTGAACTGACAGCAGTAATGCAATCAGAATAGTAGATACCGGCTTTAAGGAAATTAATTTTATCATAGGATTCCATTTTTTCTTCTGTGAAGTTGTGCCATCCAAGGCCCAGGTATTCCATTTGGTTTTTAGGATAGATACCCTGATAAGCAATATTGTGAATTGTCAAAAGAGAAGCTGTGCTGGCAAGGATCGGATCATTCCAATGCCAGATTTTGAGATATGCGGGAACCAGGGCTGTTTGCCAGTCGTTGACATGGATGATATCGGGTTTAAAACCGATATCTTTACATAGCTGGAGAGATGCTCTTGAGAAGAAACCGAACCTGGCCGGATTGTCATCATAGTCGTGCATAGATTGGTCATGATAGAGGCCGTCACGATCAAAGAAATGGTGATGGTTGATTAAATAGACTGGTACTCCGGAAGGAGTTTTCAATTCTGAGACTGAACACCATTCTTCAGTATTTCCCATCCAGACGCCCAGGGGTTCGATTTTTAAATGGACCCTTAGTTTTCCTGTTTGCAGTGTCCTATAATTAGGAATTACCACTCTTATATCATGGCCCGCCTTTTTAAGCGCACCCGACAGAGATGCAATGACATCAGCCAGACCGCCGATTTTGGCAAAAGGGTACATTTCAGAGGCAATAATGAGGATATTAAGTTTTCGCTCCTTAAGTTTTTCAAGTTTTCTCATTGTGCAGACCTTTTGCTTTGTAAATTATTGTTGGAGAGTGGTTAGTAAAATATAAAAAGGGAGTGAGAGCAAAAGGGAATTTTAAATGGAATAGTACTTGCATTATACTTTTTAAAAGTAATAGTGAGGAAAAAGGAGATAAATATGAAGGCAAAAGTAGATCCTAACACATGCATTGGCTGTGAGCTTTGTCCTACAATTTGTCCAGATGTCTTTAGAATGGGTGATGATGGGGTTGCGCACACGATAGTTGAAATGGTTCCCGGGGAGTCTGAGGATAGTGCGCGTGAAGCTGCTGAAAGTTGTCCGGTTGATGCCATATCGATTAAAGAATAGCAGAAAAAAAACTTCAAAGAGAAGTCCTCTTTTGTTTCATGCCTTTTTACGCATAATGGGAAAAAGCCGGATTTATTACATAATAATTATGACTTTTGGTAGTGGAGAGTATAATAGCTTTCAAAATAGGCAGGCAAGCTGTCTGGGGCTTTGCAGAATCTATGAATATGATGTCATAGATGTAAAATATGTTTGATTTGAAAAGTTACAAAAAAACAGGGAGAGGGGAATATGCAATTGGAAGATAAGAAGAGAGATGCTCTCCTTGAGTTTCTTGACAAAAAGGTGTTTGATCCGGTTCTGGAAGCGATTCCCGAATTGTATTCAAGTGAGCGGGACAGAAGGATGCTTAATTCGGTACAGGAGAAGGTGAAAGTCGATAGAGAACGGTTTCACGAATCTTATTTGACAGCGGAGGCAATACGGGATCAGTTTTTCAGGGAGTTATACTTTGAGGGGAGGAGCAGGATGGGGAAAGTGTTAGAGGATCTGGAGTTACCGAGGTTTGTGCAACTGAGAGGACAATTTGTTGATTTGTGCGATTTGCTTAAATTGTAACTACATTACTCTTGTAAAGGTATGCTTCTTGCTCAATTAAAAAATGGCATCAAAAAACACAAAAATTAACGGAGTGAAAAAAAAGTGGAGGCAAGTATGCTGCAGACTCAGACTGAGACATTTCGTGGTTTTCTTGCAAAGCAAGTTTTTCGTTTAGGTAGCATTGCTGGTGCCTGGAAAATTGCTTTACCTCCAATAGAAATGATAGCGCATCGGCTTATTATCGAAAATGGTGATCTGGAAAAGAATGGTTCCCGATCCCAGAGAGAAGATAAATGCTTTATGCTTTTCAATGTGCTTCGTGCTGCATTCAAGGCCTACGATCGGGGATCACCTGTTTTCAGAGAAAAAATAATCAATCTCTTTCTTAACCAGTTTCTGGGATCTTCACAAGAGAATGTAAAGGATGAGTTCTTTAAAAAATATGGCGTACGACCTCCAGGTTTTATGACTATTTCTCCTGGAGGAACCTGTAACCTGAAATGTAAAAACTGTTATGCGTCAAGCATTAACGAAAAAATGCCTCAGTTGAATGCCGAGGTTTTTAACAAAATTCTCAAAGAAAAGTACGAAAAGTGGGGAAGCTGGTTTACAGTCGTTTCAGGTGGAGAGCCATTTATGTGGAATGATAACGGAACTGACCTGATCGACATCGCTGAGCAGAATCCCAATCAGTTTTTTATGGTCTATACTAATGGCACTCTGATTGATGAAAAACGGGCAAAACGAATCGCTTCTGTAGGAAATATCTCACCAGCTATTTCAGTTGAAGGATTTGAGAAGGAAACTGATGCGCGAAGGGGACGGGGTACTTATAAAAAGATCTTAAATGCATTTGAAAATATGCGAAATGAAGGTATACCATTTGGTATTTCGGTGACTGCAACTGCTGAAAATGCCGAATTACTTTTTACTGATGAAATGGTAGAGTTTTATATCAATAAACAGGGCGCAATTTACGAATGGGTTTTTCAATATATGCCAATTGGACGCAGTGCCGATGTCGCTAATCAGATTTCTCCTGAAGTTAGAAAAAAAATCTGGAGCCGGGAACAGGAACTGGTTAAGAAAAAACGTCTGTTAATAGCAGACTTCTGGAATGGTGGAACCTATTCTTCCGGTTGTATTGCGGGTGGACGCGAGGATGGCTATCTGTATGTCGATTGGAATGGAAATGTTTACCCCTGTGTCTTTGTCCCATACTGGAAAGACAATGTAAATACTATTTACAGCCAGGGAAAAGATCTGACCGGGGCCCTGTTTTCCGATCTCTTTAAAGGGATTCGGGAGTGGCAGCTTTCATATAGTTTCCGAAAACATCCTCACGAACGAGGAAATGAAATTCGCCCCTGCATCATGAGAGATCATCATCTTGATGCTCACAAAATATTTACATCAACAAACGCAATACCGGGAAACGAAAGCGCCTCTATTTGTATTAGCGATAAATGCTACCGTGAAGCTATGCACTCCTACGATCAGGAGTTAGCAAAACAGCTCGATCCTATCTGGGAAGAAAAGTATCGAGAATTATAAAGTGAAGGGGAAATAACCCCCTTCACCATTATCACTTCTTGCCATTTATAGTGGCATTGCCCTTTTTCAAATCTCCTATCATTCCTTCTGAAAGGCCTGGAACTTTATGTGCTACATCATCCCAGCTTTTATAGGGCCGGTTATCGATTATAAAATGAGCTCGTTTTTCTCCTACCATCGGTAAATTTGCAATTTCATCGAAATCGGCACTGTTTAGATCTACTTCGTTCTTTTTATGTGAAGGCATAATTTCCCTCCTATAGATCTACAGAATTTTTCAGTTTTTCAGTTCTAATATTTGAAAAACCTGGTATTTGATCGATTTCATCTTTGCTTTTGAACCTTCCATGTTCTTGGCGATAGTTTACTATTATATCAGCTAATCGATTCCCTATACCTTCAACTTGTTGAAGCTCTTCTTTTGACGCTTTATTCAGGTTTACTTTGCGTTCCATTTAAACCTCCTTGTTTGGTTTATTTCTATAAGAAATTACGTTAAAAAATTCATTTGATTGATATGTTTAGAAAAATTTCAAAAAAAATTCATTAAATGCTAATTTGATCGCATTCATTAATAGTAGATAAACAGGGAGGTTTTCATGAAACTTGACACATTGGAAGATCTGCTGGTCGAGCAGCTTGAGGATTTGTATTCAACTGAAAAAGAGTTGTTGAATGCTGTTCCGAAAATGGCTGAAGCATCGCGTTCTTCAGAGTTAAAAAATACTTTCAAAGAGCAGCATGAGGAAATAAAAAGTCAAATGAATAGACTTGACGAAGTCTACTCGAAACTCGGCTTAACTCATAAGGAGTATGCGCGGACTGGTGTTTCTGGGATAGTCAGGTACAGTGATGATGTTATTTCTGCGATAGGGAATCCGATTGTGAAAGATGCAGCTTTGATTTCCGCAGCTCAGCGAATTGAGCATTATGAAATTGCCGGATACGGATCAGCGCGTACTTTTGCTCATGAGCTTGGTTATAAGGATGTGGAGGCCCTTTTACAGAAAACGCTTGATGAAGAAAAGAGTGATGATAAGAAATTAACAAAAATAGCTGAAGGGGGCATGTTTACATCAGGAATTAACGAAGAAACTCCACGATAAAATTAGAAAAAGGGGGGAGCCCCCTTTTATTGCAGGTTTTTCTATACCCCAGAGGTAAATTACTAAATGTCAAAATCTATAATTTACCTCTGGGGTAGATAAGCATAACCCTGCAAGGGTTCATAAAAAAATGCATCTTAAGGTGGCCGACACAATAAGTTGAATATTTTTTTCTTGTGAAGGGATCGGAACTGCCGCTCGATGTGTTAGTTCTTTATTCAAATTTAAATGGGAGATTGAATTTACTATTTTCTTTTAATATTGTCAGTTGCACTGTTTGGCCTTTTTTAATACTGTCAGCGAAACTGAGAAAGTCACTTGCAGAAGAGATTTTTTTTGCTTTTTTCGAGTTTACTTTAGCCTCGATAATCAGGTCCCCTGGCATTAACGATTGTCGTGCGTCGGTAAGTGATGTATCAATACTGGTAATAACTGCACCTTTTTGATTATCAGGGATATTCATTTGTTTACGGATGTCAGGAGTCAAGTCTGTGACCGAAATACCTAATTTACTGGAAGAGGAGTTTTCGACTGGGGGTTGTTTTGAGTCTTCTTCGGAAGTTTTCTTAAGGGTTTCAGGTGTACGCTCGGTAATTTTAATTTTCAATTTAATTTTATTTTTATTGCGAAGGACAGTAATCGGTACTTCAGTTCCAGGGCGAAAGGAGGCGACAATATTTCTCAGGTCATTAGGGTCCTCTACAGGTGAGGTATTGATAGAGGTTATAATATCACCTCGTTTAACACCTGCTTTATCTGCAGGTTGGTCTTTGTAAACTTCCGAAACCAGTACTCCACCACCTTCTTTAATACCATATGCTTCACGGCTGGAGGGGGAGATTTCCTGGACATTAACCCCGATCCATCCTCGAATCACTTTTCCTTCGTAGATAAGGTCTTCCATCACTTGTTTTGCCATATTTATGGGGATAGCAAATCCGATCCCCATGAAACCGCCGGTTTCGGAGTAGATAAGTGTATTGATTCCGATCAGTTCGCCAAATACATTGACTAATGCACCGCCTGAATTACCCGGGTTTATCGCCGCATCGGTTTGGATGAATTGTTGGTAAAGACTGATATCAGGAGCAATCTGTCGATTTAAAGCGGATACTATACCAGAGGTGATAGTCGATAGTAAGTTAAACGGGTTGCCAATAGCAGCTACCCATTCGCCAGCTTGCAGGCTATCGGAGTTACCAAGATAGGCAACGGGGAGATCTTTTGGGATATCGCCGATAATTTTAATAACAGCGACATCACTCAATGAATCAGAACCGATTATTTTTGCCTTGAAAGTGCGGGCATCGGAGAGGCGGATTTCGATTTCAGTTGCACCGGTGATAACGTGATAATTTGTAAGGATATAGCCTTCCGAGGCGACAATTACACCTGAACCGAGCGCCTGAACTTTTCGGGTTCTTTTTTCCACCTGAGAATCATCATTGTTATTTTGTCCGAAGAAATTTTCATACGGTGATGACTGATTTGAGCTGTCTCCGTCAAAAAAACGGTAAAACGGGTTGCGATAGAAAAGAACGGTGTCGATTTTGGTAGGCAATACAGCAACCACACAGGGAGTGACTTTTTTTGCTGTTTGAATGAAAATATTTCGGAAAGCAGAAATTTCCGATGTGGATTCCTTAATGGGGCGTTCAGGAGAGCCGAATTTGATGCTGCCCCGTTGCGGATGACTGTTGTTTTGACAAACTGCTATGGTTATGAAAAGCAATATTACGTACGGTAATAGTAATAGGCAACTTTTTTTTTCAGGTGATAAGACCATAGCAGATCCTTTCAGATTCGTTAAAAAGATGAGGTCATTTCTCTTTAGGTACAAATACTATGCCATAGATCTGCATCCTGAAATGGAATGAAACTTGCATAATGTAAATAGTAAACGGAGGGACACATGAAATCAGTTATTTGTCTATTTACAAATATCGATAAAGCAAGGCTTGCTGCAGAAACCCTGACTCTGAGTGGTTTCTCTCTGGAACAAATGAATGTTATTGTTCAAGAAACAATAGCCAAAAATAAACTGTTCATCTCAGACCACAGTCTTAATCTGCAAGAAAACAAGGAAAAATACCCCCTTACCGGTATAGAACGTCTTCTGGGTGGTAAACAATCAATTCAAACCCCTGATGTAGGTCCGGTTTTTTGTGTCGGTCCAGAAGCTATCAATACAGTTAAGGCTGCTCTCAGTAAACCTGATCAAGGATTAAAATTCGCCCTTTCAGAATTTCACCTATCGGAAACAAATGCGGAATATTTTAGAAATGGTGTAAAAGAAGGCGGGCTTCTTCTTTGGATCAGAACTGATGACCTTAAAGCCGGCGAGGTAGTGAAAGCGATGGAATACAGAAACGGAATCAGAATTCTGACATTCTAAACCCAACATTTTTTATCCAAATTTAATCCAGAATAGCCTGCATTATTCCATAGTTCTCTTTTTTCTATTGAGTTGGTCATCAATAAAAATGCCCAGATGGTGCATTTTCCTCCTTTTAGGAGTATAATTAGGTATATCTATTTCTTTTACTCTTAAATAAAAAGGGTTAATATGCGATATCAGATAGTTTTCATCGTTGCCATTATGTTATCATCTTTTCAGTATCTCATTACTGCTGCTCCCATTCAGAACGAGCCTTGTGAATTTCGACAACCTGATGGATCTCTGATACCGGTTATTGTATCGGGAGATGAATTTTATCAAAATGTTGAAACCCCGGATGGTTATAGCCTGATCAGGGATCCTCTCACCGAATGGATCTGTTATGCCAAATTGTCTGCTGATTCAGATGAACTGGTCTCAACAGGTATTGTCTATAATGCGCATAAGGGTCTGCAGAAAAGTGCTATTCTTAAAAATGTAGATAAACACCTGAGAATAGACACTAAATCACTTCTTGAAATCAAAAAAGAAAAATTTCTGGCGCTAAATAAAAGAACAGTAGAAAGTGAAACCCAAAGCTTTAAAAAATTAAGCCTTTCTAAACAAAACGCAGCGACGGTTGATACTGTTTATGGAGTTACTATTTTGATCGACTTTCCCGATCAGAAATCAGCGATCCCCTACGATTCAATTGCCAACTTTCTTAATCAGACTAATTACAAAGGCTACGGAAATAATGGATCTGTAAAGGATTATTTTTCCGATATTTCTGCGGGCAAACTGGTGTACATCCAAAAGATAGTGCCTTTCGTAACCGCAAAAAATAATAAATCGTATTATGACCGAACCGATGGATCCGGCTATGCAGGTTCTGATGAACTGGTGAAAGAGATACTGACGACTATTAAAAATAACAATCTTTTCAATTTCAGTACAGTATCTCTCAGTAACCGTGCTGTGCGGGCTGTAAACTTTTTTTATGCCGGTTCAGCTTCCGCCGGGTGGGCACAGGGATTGTGGCCTCATTCGGGTTGGACAAACTTTTCAATAAACGGTGTGTATATTCAGAAACACATGATGGATGATTTGGGAAAGAGCCTGGGGCTTGGATCGTTTTGCCATGAAAATGGTCACATGCTTTGCAATTGGGTCGATCTTTATGCTTATGATGATCATTCTGCCGGTGCGGGTGGTTACGATCTGATGTCAACTGCTGGCAATTTAAACCCGGTTCCTCCGAATGCTTTTTTGCGCAGCTTATTGGGTTGGATGAAGATAGTAGAAATTTCCAAAGATTTAGTAACGGCTACTTTTAAAATTCCAGCCAATTCTGATATGGCATACTTTTATTCCGGAACTTCGACCGGCAGCAGTTCGGAACTCTATTGTATTGAAGCTTGTCGCAAAACTGGTCGGAGCAAAACAATGCCCGATGAAGGGCTTATGGTCTGGCACATTGATAAGAATGGCAGTAATACTGAAGCCGGTAAAAATGATTATGCTGTTCCTGAACAGGCTGATGGAAAATTCGATCTGGAGAATAAGCGAAATTACGGTGCTGTTGGTGATCTGTATAAAGCTGGATATGTTACCCGTTTCAATGACTCAACTTTGCCTTCTGCTAAATGGCATACTGGAAGTTTATCCAAGTTCAGAATTATAAGTGTTAGTCCTGTTGGTGATACTATGACGTTTTCGATTCGTGATAATTATGTTACAACTATTGATAAAAACAACTCCGGTTCACAGATCGTCTCTTTCTCTGTGCACAATAATCAGTTATGTTATTCCTTATCGGGAAATGATGTCGCATCTGTGGTGGAATTGAAAGTTTTCGGCCTCAATGGTCAATTGATAAAAACAATCGTAAGAGATAATCAATTTGCAAATAAGAGCTATACAATAGGTGTTGATCAGCTTAAAAACAGCCAGGGAAAAGGAATTTCTGCGGGAAAATACTATTGTAAACTTCTGTCCGGTAAAAATTCGGCTCTTATCCCTTTGATGATCTACTGAGAAAAAACGATTATTGGTAGAAACTTCGGACCGGATCTGCTGGTAATTTTGTGACCAATAGTGGTTCTCTATTTTTTTGTTTTCTTATGTGTTATCAACAAATGTCCGCTTGTGGTGAACCTGCCATATCTGCTCAAGATAATCTTTTACTGTCTCTTATTCACTTTCAATATATCTCTTCGATATATCACCTTTATATATCATCTTGATATATAAGTAATATGCTGTAACGACTTTACGTTCAATATGCTTATATAATTGAAATATCCGTGCAATAACCTATTGGTATACCTTTTGCATAAAAGGCACTGTCAATGTAATTATTACAAAGAAACACAGGAGAAAAAAATGCAGATGGTAATCAAGATGTTCAATGATGGTGGTTCTTTTATGTGGGTTATACTTGCAGTAATGGCAGTGGCGTTAGCAGTAGTAATCGAACGGTTCATTTATCTTTTTATTTATTGCAGATGGAACAGCTATTCAGTAGTAAATGGAATTGTAACAGATCTGGAGAAGGGAAATATTGAACAGGTTCAAAAAGCAATAAGTAAGAAGACGGCTCCTTTCTTTGTACTTTTGCGGACCGCTGTTGACAGGTACTTATCAGGTGCAAATCCTGACCGGATTATGGAAGGAGTTGAGAAGGTCGCCATTCATGAGGTCCCTCGAATATCCCGCCGGCTAAATTACCTTTCTTTACTTGCAAATATTTCCACGCTTATGGGTTTATTAGGAACGATTCTTGGGTTGCAGACATCATTTGGTTCTATGGCTGCTTCTGATGTTTCTCAAAAAGCATCAATGCTTGCCAGTGGTACTGCGGAAGCGATGAATACTACCGCATTCGGATTGATCGTAGCTATCAGTTGTATGGTAATGTTCACATTTCTTAACAACCGGCATCAAGTACTTGTTAAGGAGATCGACCAGGGTGTTGCGCATTTCATTGATACAATAAAGGAGAAGAACAGATGAGTATCAGTGGAAAAGAGAACCGGTTCAAAATCAGTGATAAAATAGAAACACCGGATGTCGATGTCACGCCGATGATGAATATCATGATAATCCTATTAGTAATGCTGATATCCATGTCGGTCTTTACCAGAATTACAATGCTCTCCTTTTCTTTGCCTCCCAATGTCGGAAATGGATTGAATAACGATAACGGGAAACCGAAACTGAAAATGACTGTAGTTGTCACTCCGGAGTATTGTGCTTTGACATTTGGCGAAAAAATGCTGGACTCCATACCTTTAGTCGGCAGTACAAATGACTACTCAATATTGAAAGAAAGAATAGTTCACAGGAAAATGAGCGAATTTCTTGATAGTGAAGCGATAATAGCCGTGCGGGACAAAGTACGGTTCCAGACAATGGTAAAGGTAATGGATATTTGCCGCGAATGTGGATTTGAAAAGATTGGTGTTTCAAATGCTACTGAGAATGCGGATAGTGGAGTGTAAAATATGATGAAAAAATCTTTTATCAAGTTTAGTGATGATGATCTTGCGAGACCTCAATTGACTTCACTAGTGGATGTGCTGACAGTATTGTTGATATTTCTCATAAGGACATTTTCAGCGGAAGGCAGTCCGGTTAATCCGGTGAGTTCCATAGCACTGCCTGTTTCTGTAAATAAGGAAGCAGCGAAGTTGATGACCAGTATAGAGATTACGCCAAAAAAATTACAGATTAATGGTAAACCGGTAACATCAGTTGCTAAGATAGCAGAAAGTGATTCTCTTTTTATTCCTGAGTTATATGATTGTCTGATGAAAAATCAAACAATTACGAAAAAAGAGGATGTAATGATTCAATCAGACAAATCTGTTGAATTCGCCATTATAAAAAAAGTAATGTTTACATCAAGTAAAGCTGGTGCTGTTAATTTCACAATATTGGCAGTGAATGAGGAGTGAAGAAAATGAAAGGGGCTAAAACTAACGCATTAATTGATAATCTGTTTTTTTTGATTTTGCCGATGCTGATGATTGCATGTTGTGGGTTGGGGCACTATTTCAAATCATGTAAACCGGTTATACAGGTGAAAGAAAAAGTGATAAGCAGTACGATAAAAGCTCAGTTTTTATTTAAAGAAAAGGTTTCGAAGATCATTCCAAAAGAAAAAACAGAAGAAAAAATAAATAAAATTACTCAAAAAACTGAGCCGATTGACTTGACTGAAAAACCAATTATCAATCAACAGCAGGACGATATTCAAAATAAGACACCTGATGTTCCCGTTACCCGCCGAGTCTATGGATTGCGTAAAGTTTATTCTACCGGACTGGGGAGTGGTGGAAGTTTGTCGGATGCAGTTGTTGGAAAACTTGGAAATACTTTGAATGCTCCTGTAGATACGTTTACCGCTACTAAACAGGAGATCAAGGGACAGATAGTATCAACGACGACAGTTACATCAATTCCGCGGTTTGTAAAGATGGTGAAGCCTGAATACAGCAAGGAAATGCTTGATAATAAAGCGGAAGGTGTTGTTAAGGTAAAGGCACTGATCGATATCGATGGAAAAGTCAAGAAGGCAACTATTTTAAATGACCTGGGATTCGGCAGTGGAGAACAGGCAATGAAAGCTGCTTTAGAGATGCTTTTTTCACCTGCAATGAGAGGAGCTGAACCTGTTGCTGTATGGATAGTGATACCAATCAGATTTGTAATGATCGGTTAAATAGTATATCTTTACTGGCATATTACTTAGTTATATTAAATTCTGCTGTACAATAAAAAACAAAAAATTAAAGAACCCCAATTCTTCAAAGGATTATCAGGATGGAAAAAAATGCGTTTCTTACTGCCTGGGTCTGTCTGTGTGCAGCCTGGGCTTTTGCGGCTCCTCTGGATTCAACAGAAATAACTGTAGAGATGCCTGAGGATACCGTAAACACATCTGTAAATTCTCCTCAAAACGGATCAGTTTCAGAAGACTCGCTTTCTCAGATCGATAAAATGCCTGAACTTAAAGAGTTTGTAAAAGCGGATTATCCTGCAGATATCATCAAAAAAGGAATCCAGGGAGTTGTTCTACTGGAACTTCTTGTCAATGAAACCGGTGGAGTTGATAGTGTAAGAGTGGTAAAAAGCCTTGATCCAAAGCTGGATTCAACCGCTTGCGAAGCGGCCAAAAAATTTAAATTTACCCCTGCAGTCGCTGACAGTCAGCAGGTTGCGGTTTTACTTCAATATGAATACCGGTTTACTCTGGAAGAAGCGGTTGACAGTGTTCAACAGTATGTCAATTTCGAAGGTACATTGATTGAACGGGGGACTCGCAAACCAATATCCGATGCGATGATGGTTGTAACGTTCGTTGACAGTACTTCGGATACAACTTTACCGGTGCCTTTTTCAGAGTATCTTAAAAAAATAGGTAAAATTGAGGGGCAGACATTAGAAGAGAACAAAATAGTTGCTTTAACCGATTCAGCTGGAAATTTTAAATTCTATTCATTACCTGCTTGTTCAATTAATGTGGCTGTTGTAATTCCTGGCTACGAGGCGTATACAACTGTTGAAAGAATTACAAAAAAGGAAGCGCTTCAGGCTAAATACTACGTAAAGAGATATTCTTATTCAGAGTATGAGATAGTAGTATACGGTAAAGCTGAAGAGAAAGAAGTCAGTAAAAGGCAGCTGACTGTTCAGGAAATTCAAAAAATTCCCGGGTTAGGGGGAGATGCGGTTAAGGTGGTTCAGGCTATGCCCGGTGTGGCGAGAGCTCAATTTGGTTCGGGCGCGGTTATTGTGCGTGGGGCTCCAACCTGGGATTCCAAGTTTTATCTGGATGGAGTTGAGATTCCGGTGTTATATCACTTTGGGGGATTAAAATCAGCTTATAATTCAGAAGCTTTGAAAGGTGTTGATTTTCTCCCTGGAGGTTTTGGGTCGAGGTACGGAGGGGCTATCGCAGGCACAATCGAACTGAATAGCAGGGAAGCGGCAAAGGATCGTTGGCATGGAACAGTGGATTTAAGTACTATTGATGGAAGTTTTCAGGTGGAGGGTCCAATTAATGAGAAAGTTTCGCTACTTGTTAACGCCCGCAGAAGTTTCATCGGTGATATTATCAACTGGGCTTCAAAAAAATATGACGATTACTTTCCTATGACAATCTCCACTTTTTATTGGGATTATGTTTTGAGAACTGATTATCACCCTTCAAAAAATAATCACCTTTTTCTGACTTTATTTGGATCGAGTGATAGCATGGCGATCATTTATCCTGATATGCGTTATGGCAGTGATGATATTTCCGAGCAAACTGACCGGTTTGGAATGAATTCGACATTTAATATGGGATTACTAGGGTGGGACTGGGCAATTAACGACCGGTGGAGTAATAACCTCAAATACTCTATAACCCGGGGAAGAGCAGGAGTATCTCCATTCGGGTTTATGAAAAGTGTTTCTTACTATACAACCAATTATATCAGGGATCAATTATCTTACCGCTTTAATGATAAATTACTTCTCAACCTTGGCCCTGACATAGAGTTATCAGAGTATGACATGGATATGAAAATTACCGATGCGAAAGGAGTAATTCAGCATGATAAAGATACTGATTGGTTATTTGGTGTCGTTGGGGTGTATCTGAATTTTGAATGGAAGCCAACTGAAAAAGTGCAGATTATCCCCGGCATTCGTTATGATTATTATCCAGAACTGGAGCATGATGGAACAGTTGCACCTGAATTCTGGGACTATCAGTCATTTGACAATAATAGAGGGCCTTCCGGTGAACCATCGCTTCGACTTAACGGAAGGTACAATATAGTGAAGGATCATATAATAAAAGCTTCAATTGGTAATTATAACCAGTCGCCCCGGCCGCTTGGTCAGGTTATTCATAAGACCTGGGGAGATCCAACGATGCCAACCACAAAAGCCGTTCACTATGTGCTCGGACATGAGTGGCAGATTACTGATCTTATTAATTCTGATGTCCAGGTATATTTTAATAACCAATGGAATATTCCGCAATATGCAGATAATAGCGACTCAAAAAACGATGGCAGTGGACAAAAACTGTGGCTTGACAATGGGCGCGGGAGAATGTACGGATTAGAGGTTATGCTGAGGCATTTAAAAAGCGACCACTTTTTCGGATGGGTTGCATATACACTTTCCAGAACAGAACGATATGACCGCTCTGAAAAACGATGGAAATTGTTTGGCGATGATGAAACACACAATTTACAAGTGCTTGGAAGCTGGCACCTGAAGAAAGAATGGGATTTGGGATTCCGTGCCCGTTTTGTCAGTGGCAAACCGACAACTCCAATTGATAGAGTGGAGTATGTAGAGGAATATCTGGACTATTTACCAAAATACGGAAAAGAAAATTCGGAGCGGCTTGACCCGTTCTTTCAGCTCGATTTGCGAGTCGATAAAAAGTTTGTTTTTGACAAGTGGATGTATTCATTCTATCTTGATCTGCAAAATCTCAGTTATTTCTTCTATAAGAGTCCTGAATTTGAATACTACGATTATAATTACAAAGAGAAAAAGACAGTATCAAGCTTTCCCATGCTTGGTATCGGATATAAAGCAGAATTTTAAGGAGAACAAAATATGAGGTTATTACTTTTATTAATCGGTTTAACAATTGTAGTCGGATGCAGTGAATTTCCCACTGATTTCGATAGGATAGAGAAAACAGAGGTTCGGTTGCTTGATTTTGTATATGAACCGGCGGAGGCTTCACCGGGTGATACTGTTCATGTAAAGGCAATATTTTCCGGAAAGAAAGTTAATTCCGCGAATATCGACTGGAAAGTATCCTTCAATGTAGCTAACAATATGTATGGCATGAGTGACACTGCATTTGATTTGCAGCCTTTGAAAGATATGCCTCAGGAGACATTCTTTACAGATCAGACTACCTGCCTGGAATTTTCTGTAGCTATTCCTGAAAATATTATGCACACAAGCAGCGGAATACCAAATAACTGGTTGGATATTATTCCCGAAGAGTATCGGGACAGTATCCCGGAAGAATTTAAAAAACTTTCCAAAGAGGAAATGCTGGCTTTGGTTGATAAATTAAAAGGTATGGATAAAAGCCAATTGGAGCTGTTCTTCGTTCTGCAGCCGGAACTTAAAACTCTGATTCCTGTAATTTGTCAAATGTTGACTGTCGAATTCAGGTTGTTTGCAGATATTAAAAATGAGTACCTTATAAGAAGCGATTATTCAGTAAGATATAACTCATTTTTTCAGGGTGTATCAGGGGTTTTTATAACGGTAAACAAAAATCCCCGGATCGATTCTATAGGTATTTATAAAGTACCAGGAAATCTCACTGAGTATAATCCGCAGGAAAACAAGCATGAATTTTGTAGAATCGATATAAATGCGGGGCCTGAAAAGACACTACTTATTGATAAAGACTACTCCTACTTTGTCCGGGTTTTTACTAATCTTCCTGATACCACACGAACCCTGACCGATCTTACAAATGGCGGTTTCCATTACGAAAATTTATATACAAAGTGGTTCTTTGCAATGGATTCTGTAGAGATGAAAGATATCTCAACAGATGATTATATGAATATAAAAGGAGATGAATTGATGGAATGTCTTTTACCTCCCGCAAAAGAAAAAATAAAGAAATTCACAATATGGGTTCAGGTGTATGATTCAATGATTGATGAGATTTTGCGGCCTTCCGGTTCACAGATAATGGAAGCGCGGGGGGTATTTTCTTACACACCTGCATATCTAAAATCGAATAAATGATAGTTCTGGAAGAGGATAAAGGTTAAGCTGGTTGATTTTAAGCTCAATTTAGATTATATTAAAATTTTACCTGTAATTGTTACCCTGTTTGCAATTTTTCTTGCAAGTTCAGGGAAAAAGTTTGAAACGCCGGTAGCACCGGCGTTTCTTTTACAATAAAAGATTAAGAAATACAAAAAGATTTTTTAAAGGAATGCATAATGGCATCAAATATCGATGAAGTGACCATCAATTATGAAGAGGATGGGGTTGTTATTGTTAAAGAACTGGATAAAGTAATCCTGTCGAAAGGTTCCTGGGCAACAGTGCTCTACAAATATGTCCAGTGGGAAAAAGCGAAAAATGATTATGGTCCTGATCGCTATTCTATCCGACGCTACCGAAAAGTTGACGATGAGTATCGTCAGCAGGCAAAATTCAATATTTCAAGCAAAGATCAGGCTATTAAACTGATTGATGCTTTAAGTAAGTGGGTAAAAGAAGAGTAGTGGTAGCGCTTCGATCACCTTTTTAATGCTCTCTCGAGACTCGTGAAATTCGGGGCTCCAAAACAGCCCCTATACTTACAAAAATCCTGCATAATGATTTATGGCGAAAGCCATGATACAGATCCAGATTAATACTCATCAATTTACGCTTACGATCTGAAAGAGGTAATGATGACCGGAAAAGTTGCAGTAATTGGCAGCGGCCTTGGAGGGTTGACTTCAGCACTCATTCTCGCCAGAGCGGGACTAAAAGTTACTTTATTCGAGCGTCAACAAACAACTGGCGGGTATGCAGTTCAGTTCAAACGTAAAGGATACACGTTCGATCCAGCTCTTCATTCTGTTCCGGCAGGCAATAAAGGCGACGTATTTTACAATCTTATTAAAGATTTAGGATTATCAGCTCAGGTCTCGTTTTTAAGAATGAGAAATGGTCCTAAAGTAATTCTGGGGAATAATGAGTACGAACTTCCAAATGACCCTAATCAGCTCTACCGGTATCTCTGGTGCTGTTTCCCTCAGGAAAAAGAGAATATAATACGGTTTCGAGCTTATATAGAGAAGTATTCGAAGATATACTCTGGAATTCTTATCGAGAACAAACCACTTTACGAAGTGTTGCCGCCATTTCTTGTAAAACTGCCGGTCTTTCTTTACCAGAGCTATGAGTCAACAGATAAATTCTTGAGCAGTTTTTTCAAAAGTCCGCTTCTCAAGGAGCTCCTTTACCAGTATGCGATCTTTATGGGAATCCCGATGGATGAATTCCCGGCGGTCAATTATATTATGATGGCCTCGATGCTTTTGACAAAGGGGATGTATTCCATTTATGGCGGTGGAGGCGGGCTTACAAATGTGCTTACCGATCATTTCAAGCACGCTGGTGGTATTCTTCAGCTGGGAACGGAAATAACAGCTCTCAAAATATGCAATAATAAAGTTACGTCAATCCAGGATTCTTCAGGAAATCTTTACGAAACTGATGCTGTCGTTGCAAATACAAATCTGCCTGAACTGATAAGAATAACTCCTAAACATTGTCTTTCTGATTCGTATATCAAAACAGTCTCAGGACTTAAACCATCGATTTCTGTGGTACAATTGCACATCGGATTGAATTGTGATGTCAGCGAAATCGGCATTGAACGGCATCTGTATTTTTATTTTCCGCAAAATAATGTTGGACAATGTATAAAACATCAGAGAGAATCTTTCTATCCTGAAGGGTTCTCAATAACCGCTCCGGGAATTACTGATCCTCACAATTATAAAAATACCAAAGTACTGAGTGTTGTCGGGGGAGTCAATGGACAGAAGTGGATCGCTCTTGATGAGAAGTCCTATAGAGAAGCAAAAGAGGAATGTGTAAAAAAGTTAGTTAACAAACTGGAACTCCAGTTTCCAAAAATCCGCCGCCATATTGTGGTAACCGATTTGGCAACTCCACGCACCTTTGAGCGATATACGGGTAACCCGGGAGGTGCACTTATGGGATTTAACTGCACCTGCGGAGAACATCAAAAATTATTAAAAGTGAGCAATTTCCCAATTGAAAATTGTTATATCGCAAGCGCCTGGACAGATAAATTAGGCGGTTTTTTGCAGAGTATGAGAGCTGGGCAGACTGCGGCGAATCGTGTGATAAAGCGATTGAAAAAGAAAAGATAAATCAGGCTGCATCTGACAACTTTGTATTGTTCTCAAGAAATGTGTCTAAAACTTTCTGGGTATCATTTGCACTATCGAGAGATAATACTTTTCGCACTATCTTTTGCAGTTCTGAGAATGACTGTTTCATGATGAATTGACGGATCGATGGAATAGAGGATGGCTGCATGGAAAGTGAGACAGCTCCGGCTCCAACAAGTAATGCGACAGCTGCAGGATCTGAAGCCATTTCACCACAAACGGACGCTTCTTTGTTTTTGTAATTAGCTGATATGATAATATTGCGCAGTAATCGAATGTTTGCCGGATGTAAGCTCTGCCGGTATTCTTCAAGGTTACTGTCTTCTCTACTGGCAGCAAACACATACTGTACAAGATCGTTTGTGCCGATATTGAGGAAATCGATTTTGGAAAGAAACGACCTAATCGATAGCGCGACAGATGGTATTTCCACCATAATTCCTATATGCAAAGCCTCAAAATTCATATCAAGATCATTGCAGGTATTTTTGATAAAAGCAATTGCGTTATCAAAATCCTCAACAGTGGTGATGAAAGGCAGAGCAATTTTAATATGCGCGAGTCTGCAGACGGTTAAAATGCTGGTAATGTGCTGTTTAAAAAGATCAGGATGCCTGAAGAGAAAGCGTATTCCCCGGTGTCCGAGCTGTGGATTCTCTTCATCGAAAGATTGCAAATAGGGAAGTGTTTTATCGGCCCCGAGGTCAAGAAGACGTATGGTGATTGGTTTACGTTTGGTAATAGCGATAATTTTACGGTAAAACTGCACTTCATCATCAACAGTAGGCAGTTTTTGACAAGACATATAATACAACTCAGATCGAAGGAGTCCGATTCCCTCTGCGCCATACGCCATTGCTATTTCAGTTTCCCGAACAGAACCGATGTTTGCTTCTAATCGAATTCTTCGGCCATCTTTTGTTTCACAATAGCGATTTGAGCGCACATGTGAAGGTTTTTCTGAAGAGAGAAAATGCTCGCTTTTTTCTTTGAATGCATAAAGTTCAGAATGAGCCGGGTTTACAATAATTTTTCCGGTGTATCCATCGATAATCACCGTATCGTCAGGGTGAATAAGAGTTCCCGCACCCGGGACATTAATTATTGCCGGTATGCCCAGGGACTTGGCGATAACAGCGACATGGGAAACTTTACTGCCTTCCTCAATAATAATTCCCAGTATTTTTTTAAAATCAAGGAGAACGACATCGGATGGGACAAGGCGTTCAGAGATGAATATCACTGGAGTATTGACACGCTGGAGAGGATTTGTTCTGACATGTTCAATTTCCAGAAGATTCCGAAGAATCCGGTTGTAGACATCCTGCACATCAAGAAATTTACTTCGAATAACCTCGTCATGAATTGATGAAAATCTGTTTTTAAAAGCTTTTATTTGACTTACAATTACATGCTCGATATTCATTTTTTGAGAATTGACAAGCGATTTCAATTCCTGAATAAAAGCAGTATCATTGAGCAGGATTAATTGCGCTTTGAAAATGTCTTTAATGTTGGAGTTATAACGTTCGTTGGCTAAACGTTCAGTAATAGAGGATATTTGTTCTCGACTTTTGGAAATTGCTTTATCAAGGCGATCGAATTCATCGGAAGGGTTTTCAATTGAAAAACTATTCATCTCAAGAGCATCAAGAGAAATCTGTTTGAAAATTAATGCTTTGGAAATCACAACTCCCGGCGAGATGGAGTCACCAAACAATTCCCGTCTGTTTCTTTCGTATTGTCGATTCATAAAATTCCTCGACAGCTGCTGTTTAAGATCGGCTTCAATTGATAATTATATGTATCAAAAAGATTCATAACCTCTTGTGTTTGTGTTTACAGTATCTCGCGACTTATCAACTTAGAAAGCAATTACCAATCCAGTACAATTATCGCGTGTTATTTATGCCAGAAAAATGGGATATTACTTTGGGGATTTCACACCATGAACTTACTGTATGTATCAACACATTACACTCTTTTTTGCAATCTTCGCAAAAATGCACCGCTCCTATGCCAGCAGAACCGAGGTTAGTTAAATGACGCATATCATCATCGATAAGAAGCTCTATTCTATACTTCAGACAGATTTCTAATTTATTCCCCTCTGACATACTCAATAATGGAATATCAGAAAACTCCTGGTAATTACTTAACCAGATTCGTGCGGATCCGATACCTTTATCTTTGCGTGCAGTAACTATAAAGAGATTGTGATGTCTTCTTAATTCAGTAATAATTCTTAGAGCATTTGAAAGTGGCTGTAACTGCAAAGTGTTTTGATGATTGTAAACTTCTTTTGACATGGTATCATACATCGTTGTTCCTATTATCGGTTCGCAATCAGTTCTATTGCATTTGCATGGTGGTAAATAGATCCCAAGATTTGTTTTTATCCAGGATGTCTTCAGATGATTTGTTGATGTAATTGTGCCATCGAAATCAATACCGATATTCATGATTGTTATACTCTTTTTGGATAAATTCTGGTCTAAACCAGCAACACTAATTATCACTTTTTTAGCAATATACTATCAGAAATGATTTGTGTATTTAGTTTGATAGATTATTATTTTCTTGAATGTAAAAAATAAGCAGAACGGCAGGGAAAAATTATGAAGTTTATAATACATCTTATTGTAAGTGCTCTCAGTCTTGGCTTAGCATCGTATATTGTTCCGGGTATTTATTTCGACCGGCTGCTTACACTTCTGATAGCAGCATTTCTTCTTGGGATTATGAATGCGATAATACGGCCTGTCCTTATATTATTAACACTGCCTATTACCATAGTGACACTTGGGTTGTTTTTATTAGTGATAAATGCACTTATGTTGATGCTGGTTGCATGGATTTTGCCTGGTTTTAAAATAGATTCTCTATTCTCAGCATTTTTGGGATGGTTGGTAGTTTTTGTAATCAGCTGGATCGGAATAAAACTTTTTGGAGATTAAACGATGAGCTGGGTCATGATTGATGTTGAAGCTGATGGGCCAATTCCTGGTGATTACTCAATGGTTTCGATCGGGGCAGTAAAGATGGAACCGCAGATATCAAAAACTTTTTATGCCGAAATGAGACCAATTTCAGACAAGTGGGATCCCCAGGCCCTGAATGTATGTAAATTTACAAGAGAACAGACCTTGCAATTCCAGGATCCTCTGGAAGCAATGCAGCAATTTTCGCTATGGCTCAAAAAAGAATGTGGCAATCATTTTTTCTTTATCTCTGATAATGCAGGTTTCGATTGGCAATTCGTAAACTGGTACTTTCATCATTATATGGGGAATAATCCTTTCGGATTCGCTTCAACTGATCAGTTATCTCTTTACAAAGGGCTGGTCAGGGATATGTACCATAATTTCAAACCCAAAAAATATCACCCCTCGCATAATGCATTGGAAGATGCACTCGCAAATGCTAAAACATTGCTTGAAATGAAAGCACAATATAGTTTGAAAATTAACTGGTGATTATTTGATTCAAATATCTTATGTCAAATTTGCAACTTCATTAATCGGTTATGTTTACATTGTAACTATCTCCCGGAAACCTGGATATGAATTGTATATTACTTTTCGATGAAGATTTTGTCGATGAAAAAAAGACCACTGCAATACTCACAGGACGACGGAAAGAACATATTATCTCTGTTTTTCGTGCTAAAATCGGGGATGAATTCAAAGCAGGTGTTGTAAATGGTTTGCTTGGCAGTGCCAGAATATCTGAAATGACAAGTAATTCTATCACGATGAATGTTAATTTAAATCAGACACCACCTTTACCTCTCCCTTTGATACTGATAATGGCACTTTGCAGACCCAAAAGCTTGAAAAAATCAATCGAAGTGGCAACTTCACTTGGAATAAAAAAAATCTACATTATCGAAAGCTGGCGCGTTGAAAAGAGCTTTTGGAAGAGCCCTTTACTAACTCAAGAAAATCTCCAGGAGCATGTACACCTTGGACTTGAACAGGCCAAAGATACTATTCTACCCACAATTGAATTCCGAAGACGGTTCAAGCCTTTTGTTGAGGATGAAATACCTCAGCTAATCTCTGGCTCCCGGGCATTTGTTGCTCATCCTTACAATGCAGTGCCTTGCCCCTATAATGTTTCTTCTCCAATGACATTGGCGATTGGCCCTGAAGGTGGTTTTATTCCTTATGAGATAGAGATATTTCAGAAAAACGGATTTGAACCAGTTACTATTGGTGAAAGAATTTTGCGGGTGGAATATGCGATTCCCGCTCTGGTAGGACGTTTGGTATAAATATATACATCTATCAAGGTTCTTTATCAAAAATCCTTAAAATGTATAATTCAACTGAGCATTCATTCAGGGTTATCTTCATTTTAAAGATATGCTTTTTTTGATGCATCTGATAAGAAAATATCGAAATATCTGAAGAATACATTTGTTCTATACGTACATCAGAATATGAGGAATTAGTTTCAATTTCTTTCTTAATTTCATCTAAAAATGCAGAATTTAGCTCTGGATTATTAATAAAAGTTTTTTCGTTTATTTTAACTGATTGGTAGCTATAGAATGCAATAATGTATCCCTCAATCGTTCCACTCAGATGAAATAGAGAACAAAATGAATCATATTGCGATAACGCTTCTGATGTGCTAAATTTTTTATATACATTTGAGGCGCTTTTTTCATAAGCGTTCATGATGTACTTCATCAAATGACTGATAATTCTGATTTGCTCTTTTTCTATCACTTCCAGTCCCGCACTTACCTACAAGAGAAAATGTCTCATTATTGATCATATATTATAATACTGCGAATGGTAGCTTTTTTTGTTTGTACCAAAATTTTTTTTGTAACTGTTCTTTTAAAGGAAAAATGTCTGCCAAATAGGGTATAGATTTTGATTCTGAAAACTTTCATGAGATATATAGAAATCTAATTAAGGGACTATCTGCTTGTATATTCAATTAATAGTTCTATTTTTCGCAATGATTGGTTTTTTTCTTGACAGTGTGACCCCTCTTGGTTTTGCTGATGGTATTTATTATTCTATACTCCTTACAATCTCCTCTTTTTATATACTTCCTAATAAATTAATAACCTACTGTGTATTCTATACGATACTGATTGTCATTGGATGGTACTTTTCCGGACCGTCTGCTGCATCAGATTTTATCTCCATCGGTAATAGAATTTCTTCTATCGCGGTATTGATTGTCGTAACGTACTCATTATATCGCAACCAGGTTTTGACAAAATCACTGCAGAAACTTACACACGAGCTTACTAATACTAACAACGATTTAAAGAGTTTCTCCTATTCTGTTGCTCATGATCTGAAAAATCCGGTTAGTGTTATAAACGGTTTTTGCAGTTTGTTATCTGAAAGCGCTTCAGGTAAACTTGATGATGAAGAAAAGGAGTATCTTCGCCTGATTCAGAATGCAAATAGTCGAATGAAAACACTGATCGATGATTTACTCAATTTGTTTCGGATTAGACAAAGAAAAACAGAACTCACTTCAACTGACCTTAGTAAAATTGCGTTGGAGTGTATTGAGAACCAGAAACATCGATTTCCTCAATTAAAGATCGAGTACTCAATCCAACCGGAAATGTCTGCTTTGGCAGATGCAGGAATGATGCGTATCTTGTATGAAAATCTTATCAGTAATGCAGTTAAATTCTCATCAAAATCAGACATAGTACGCATTGATATCGGTTGCAAAAAACAGAACTCTCATTCTATTTACTATGTCCGTGATTACGGTGCAGGGTTCGAAGGTAAAAAAGCTAAGGATATTTTTATGCCTTTTGTTCGATTACATTCTGATAAAGAGTACCCGGGAACTGGAATCGGACTTGCAATTGTCAAAAGAATAATAGTTCAACATAACGGAGCTATCTGGGCTGAAAGCAAAATAGGCGAAGGGACAATCATTAACTTTACCCTCTTTGTAAAAGATAGGGGCGTTTGAAACCAGCGTTGTTGACATAAAAATAAAATTACATGTCGCTCGTGGTGAAGTAGTCTAATCTCAAAAAGGTATCAAATAGCGAGATCTGTAATAAAAAAAGAGTCAAACTCGTTTCTCGAATTTGACTCTCAGTTATTTTCAGTATTGTTTCTGCCGAAAAACTAACAACATTTACAATGTTTTTTGCAAAAAGCAAAAGCAACCATCATAAAAACAACAACTGCAGCAATCACAATTATCCATCTCTTTTTCATAGGTTTCCTTTCTCTTGTATGGATATAATAATATTACCATTTATCATTTGAATATACCAAATGTTTATTAATATAAATAGCTCTAATTAGCGTGTTCTTTTGAGGGGACAACCAATGCGTTTTCCACTGCTTTAATAATGCATTTACTTGAGATTGTCGCCCCTGAAATCGCGTCTACTTGTAACGATTGCGATTCGATAATTTTATTGATTATACTTAATGCTTTTTCTGCATATTCGGTTTTCCGGTTATTTAAAACTTCAATTTGTGCAATTTTATTTTCAGCCACTGTAACTTTAACTTTGTAGCAAAACCGGGAATAGCAGAAATTCCCTTCATAATCACCATTATTAATGGAGTTTAAATCAATAGCAGAAACAGGTAGATTGCGGATTTTTGTTGTCTGTACATGATTTTTGAATGCAGAGTAAGCTGACATAATAGTAGTTGCCACAAGTATTGTGATCGCGATAAAAAGACTTCTTTGGGACATAGTTACTTACTTTCTGTTAAACCATTGTATCTCTATCAGGGCATGTGGAAATGTATTTACATTTATTACAATACATGCCCATCCAAATTTCATCAAACTGTTGTTGAACTTTATCTATGAACCATTTTTCATCTGATATAATTCCTGCTTCGAAGTTTCGTTTGCCTTCATTTTTAGCGCCCATTCCAGCCCCGGTCAGGTTGGCGCTACCACAGTAAGCAAAATTGCTGTCAATAATAACTGATTTAAAATGAACCCTTGGGCATAAAAGTCTCTCAAGCCGTTCAGCGAGAATCGGGTATCTATCAAAATCTTTTCTAAATGCCTCTCCTGGTTCTTTTGCGTGAATAAGTCTTACAGATTTTCCATTACTAAGCAGCTCAGAGAGTATTTGTAAAAAAGGGACAAATCTGTTCTTTTGTTTTATATATAAATCTTTAAGGTCAGAAGTGGCTATCCAGAGCAACGTTTTTGTTTCTGGTATTTTCTCAAGGATCACTTCATGATAAATTTGTTGATTTTTAATAAAATCAATCATCAACATACCTTCTTTTGATTGATTCTACTGTGTTGTAATAAAATTTTCTTTTAATAATTAAAATTCAACCGCTCAATTTGTCCACCCTCCGAAGCATTGGCCTGCTTTGAAGAACGGGAGCTTCTAAAACGAAAAAAGAGCGTGTATAAAGGTGATTTTTTTAACACATTCTAACATAGTAGAATTAAACTATACGCCTTTTAGATTATCAAAAGATCATTTCTAATAAAATATAATTTGCAGATATATTATGATCACCTTCTATCATCATTCTTTAAAATAGAAAAAAGGCAATTAAATCCATTATATAACTTTTGCAAGGGAGCGAATCTATTGACATATTTGTTCCGCAAATGGTATTTGTTTAACTAACTTTTAAAGATAAATCACCTCGCTTACAAAGAAGAAGGCAAATGAGAAATATCATTATTATCAGTTTACTGCTATTTGTATGCTGTTACGTTCAAGTGAAAAACTATGATAAAAATGAGCAAAATAGAAGTTTTGAGAAAAGAACCGAAGCCGATACGGCAATCACCACGCTAAAGCAACCAGAGGTAACCCGGAGTGATTTCAAACCAAGCTCTTATTCTATTGAAGAATGGATTGGGAAAGAATTTATTGTACTTCCTAAACAACAAATGTTTCGTAATTTTGGATATGAACTGTTTTTTGACAAAGATTTCGAAAACAGCACATTGCCAATAGATTCCGCAGCTCAATTGAAAAATCATCGAATTAAATTCGAAAGTATTGCTGATCATGTCCTTATTGGTAGAGGGGTTGAGGACTTAGGTGAAGAAAAGCTGATAACATTTGTTGATCAAGGTACGGGAAAAGAGATTTTCGCAAAGACATATAAAAAAGCTGTAAAAGAGGTAGCTTTTAAAGAAGATCTTGAAAACGCAAAAAAAAGGTGGTTGGGAAAAGTTGTCTTCTCAAAACGGGGCATGATCACAATTCTTGAAAATGATAATGGCTTTGGAAGTCAGAAAGTGAGGATTGAGGATTCTTTGATTGTTTATGATATAAGGTGGGGAGTAACCCCTTTACCAGTAAAGCCACTGTGGATAATGGTGGAGACAAACAGAAAGACTAAGGGGTTCATTCCAGTATGGGTAAGTTGGTCTAATATAATGGATGATTTGCCCAAAGAAGGTGATCCCTGGGAAGAAGAAATTTTCGAAAGTGATCCAAAATTATCGTTTAATTGGGAGCCTAACATCTGGGATCTGATAAACACTCACAGGGTTACTAAAGAAATGAATCGTGATCAGGTACTGATCAGCTGGGGAAAACCGCTTGAAAAATATAAAAAAGAAGTGAATGGCGATTCACTAGAATGCTGGAAGTACCAATCCCAGGTAGTATATTTTGGCTCTAAAAGTATTATAAAAATTGAAGGAAAATAATGGATACTACACTTTCGGGCTTATTTTTATAAATTTTTGATCCATTTAGTATTTTAGAGTGAAATCAGGAGTGTTAAATGAAAATTGGTTTTGTCTGTATACTGATCGGGGCGTTAATATCTGGATCTGCAATTTATTACGTAATGAAAAAACAAAATGCCAATGAATTACAGTCAATCAAAATTCAGAAACTACTTATTGCAGAATCTGCTGTGAAGAGCCGGCTTAGTATCATAGAATCGAAGTTAATAGATCAACTTAATGCATTTTCAAATGCTGTTAGCACTGATAAAAATTTTTCATTAAAGATGTTTGTCGAAAGTGATTTATCATCTTCAGATATCGTAGATATTGCAGGGCGTTATTTGAAGACGATGGATTTTTCAGTATTAGAAGTGATTGATTCATCTGGGACAATTGTTTCATCAGGCCACTTTCCGGCGAGTGCAGGACAAAATATTAGTGAACATATTGCGGCCCTTTCAAGACGGCCGACTGCTATAAAAGAGAACATTATGGGCAATCAGGTACTTACCCTACAATCAAAAAAAATGTTCGAAATAGCTGATTTTCAATTTTACGCCATAGGTGGTTATGAGATTAACTCGAAACTGCTTAAAGAGCTCTCTCCCTGGGATGAGGTAACAGTGCTGTTACAAAATGGTAATGATTATATTGGAATGGATGATATACGCTCTATTTCAGAAATTAAAGATCATTCAATTATTATTAATGATAAAGAATACTATGCAACAAGAATTCCCTTTTCTTCTGTAAACAATAAATCTGAACTTTCACTTCTGGTGATTATCAGTAAATAATGTGCAGAAAAGGCTATCCGTGGGAAATTGTTAATTGGAGAATATAATGCTCAGAAAGCATGGATTACATATACGTAAATTAATGCCACTTTCAGAATCTCTCTTAATACCTCATTATCTTCCTCTAAAAAGTTTTAAACAAAAGGTAAAATTGTTAATTGAGAGAGACCGTTTTGTCATTAAGACCGCGGAAAATCATGATGAGCTGGCCAGAGTACTTCGACTCAGATACGAAGTGTTTTATCGGGAGCTTCTCGAAAAAAGATTACTTTTGGGAATAGATATCGATAAGTTCGATTTCAAATGTGATCATTTAATTATCATTGATAAGAAAACAGATACATTCATAGGTACGTATCGTCTGATTTCATCATTGTTTACAAAAAAGTTTTATTCCGAAACAGAATTTTCGCTCGATTCGGTTCTTTCATTACCTGGTGTAAAGCTTGAGCTTGGGAGAGCTTGCGTTCATCGTGATTATCGGACAGGAAGTTCTATCGCACTACTTTGGCGGGGAATATTTGAATACATGAAAATAACCGGGACAAAATATCTGTTCGGATGTTCAAGCGTAAAAACGACCGATAAGAAAGAGATTGCGGCAATGTACAAAAGCTTTTCCCGGAATTACTTTGCGCCTCAAGAATATCTGGCTTTTCCAAAGCGAAAATTTAAGATTAAAGAATTTGAATCAATGGTGGAAGAGGTTACAAAAGAAGACGAGGAAAGAGCAATGATCTCAATCCCGCCGTTGATTAAATCTTACCTCAATATGGGGGCATCAATCTGCGGTGAGCCAGCTTATGATAAAAAATTTAAATGCGCAGATTTTCTGACATTATTTAATCTTGATTCATCTGAAAAGGTACAGAAGAAATACAAGTTATGATCACAGCTTTCATTAAAATGCTACTTTTTATAACAGTTCTTCTTATTTATATAGTCGTCTCAATCATTGTTGATATTATAATAAGAAATAAAAATCAAAAGCTCAAATTGCTTGCAAATATTACTACCATTGGCAGTAAAATCGCCTTGTGTGTTTTGGGGATTTTCGTAATTACCAAAAGTAAACCAGTTGATAAAGGTGCATTAAAGAATGTGCTTGTTGTATCGAATCACATGTCATATCTTGACATACTTTGCATCTCTTCTGTATTTCCTTCACTTTATATAACATCTGTTGAGGTGCAGAGGGCTTTTTTTCTGGGTCTGATAGCCCGGCTTGGCGGAAGCCTTTTTGTTGAACGCAGAAGTAAATCTTTGCTTTTGAAAGAGATAGACAGAATCGCAAGTGTTCTAAAGGACGGATTTACAATAACATTGTTTCCGGAAGGGACTTCTTCGAATGGAGAAAAAGTTCTTCCATTTAAAAGCGCACTGTTTTCTACTGCAGAAAAGGCAGGTGTAAAGGTTCAACCAATTTGCATCAAATATACTCAAATCAATAAAGGACCAGTTACACCTGAAAACAGGGATCTCGCCTTTTATTATGGTGATATAGAATTCTTTCCTCATTTACTAAAACTCTTTTTTGTGAAAAATATGAGCGTAGAGATTACATTCATTGAACCTCCTGATAACCAGCCGATCGATCGTAAAGATCTTGTGAATCAAATGTTTACTGCGATTTCAGAAACCTATTGCAGTGCCTGATTAATTACAACGGTTCTGATTTTAACTTGTAAATCTTCCAGTAGACTTCTAATGGTACAAACTTACTGGTGATTATTTTTCTAAAGTGACGGAAAAAATTAACTATATTAATAATAAAGGGGCTTCAGGAGTATTTTATGGAGATCATGCCAGTAAATAACAATTTGTATGACAGACGAGGGGAATACCATAAGTATTCCAGAAAGCGTCATCAACTGGAAAGGGATGGCCGCTCTCGATCTTCTATACCTGTCGATGCGATTATCTTTGATTTAAAAGAAAATCAGAAAGAAAGTACATCACAGGAAGTTACCATGCTCAAAGCTTATATTAATGCTCTTCCTGATGAAGAAGTGAACCGCAGAATAAGGAATTATAAGAATTCTTTTTCTGATTTAGATTCTGCGCTTATTGAAGAACTGATCATTGAAGCTCTTTAATTTAACCCAGCTATATAATGAGTATTACAGACGACATCCGTGACGCGATTGCATCCAAAATCATTGTTTGTCATGATGCAGCAATAGGCAGTTCACCTATCACTCTATCTTGCATTATATGTAAAAAAGAATACTGTATTCCAGATAAATTGTATCTGTGTGTTCCTGGCGAAGGACCTGTTTGCCACTCTTGTGGTGAACGCTTTGTACCTGAGATGCTCAAAACTATGCTGGATTACAGGGAAAAAGATCTTCATGATCTCATCAATAAAACTCAGAAAGAAAACGACCTTAGCGCTGATGAATGGGTCGATGTTGAAAAAAATATTGATGCTCTGTTGTTAATATTAGAAGACCTTTCTAAAGGCATTGCACGCGGTATCGTTGAGGCACCTGCTGGACATATCGGGCTCCTTTACCTTGCCAAGGATATTGTAAAACCACAACGTAAAGAAAACGAAACAGATAAAGACTATGATCTCAGAGTTAAAAGCTATCGTATTCAAATGCTCCAGCAGAAAATAAAAAACGAAACGATCGAAAGAGTATTAACATTGCAGAAATATTTTAATACACTGGGGCTTCCTCACTAATCATTTACATGTGTGAAGGTTTTGTAAATGGAAATGTTTGATATTGTAAATGAAAACGGATCATTCGCGGGTTATCAGGCAGGCCGCGATGAAGTGCATAAAAAAGGTCTCTGGCATAAAACCGTCCATGTTTGGGTAATGAATAGTCAGGGCAATCTTCTGCTGCAAAAAAGGGCGATGACAAAAGAAACGTTCCCGGGTTGCTGGGATATCTCCTGTGCCGGGCATATCGATGCTGGTGAAACACCGTTACACGCGGCTATTCGTGAACTTGAAGAAGAACTTGGATTTATCGTTGATGAAAAAGAACTTGCCTTTCTTTTTTCTGTAATTCAGAAATTTTCTTTCGGAAACCCGCCTGTAATCGATAATGAAATCGTGGAAGTATTCCTTCTTCATAAAGAGTACGCTATCACCAAAATCAATTATAACAGAGAAGAAATTTCAGATATAATGGAGATCCGGCCGGTTCAGTTGATTGAAGAAAATAAGTTGAATTTACCTGTGATTGCCCAACGTCAAATTGAGTATAAAAGACTCCTTGATTTCCTGGCGACTATTCATATCTCAGGGCATCGATCGGATTCAGATTAGCCGCTCTTGATGCTGGATACCATCCGAAGAATACCCCAACTAAAACTGAAAATCCAAACCCCAATAATACTGACCAGATTGACACAGCTGCAGGAAGATGAATTATTTGGGAAATTCCCCATGCGATTAAAAACCCGAAAAGCATTCCAATACTACCGCCAATACACGAGAGAACCATTGCTTCAATAAGAAACTGCGACCGGATATCTCTTCTTTGTGCCCCAACAGCTTTTCTGATACCAATCTCTCTGATGCGCTCTGATACTGATACTAACATTATATTCATAATTCCGATACCGCCAACTACCAGTGACAGTACTGTCACCCCAATCATTAGTCCAAATATTCCACTGGTGATTGTTTTATAAGTCTGCAATAATTGCTCTGCAGTATTGATACTGAAATCATCCGGTTTTGAAGGAGCCACATGTCTTCTTTGCCTGAGTAAGCCTCTTATATTATCCTTAACCTGATCTGAAATGGATTCGTTTTGCGGCTGTACTGCAATTGTAACTGATTCAGAAAACGGCCCCCGTTCGGCAACCGGACCGGAAAAAAGCTTTGTAAACGTACCTATAGGAATGAGTACCATATTGTCCTGATCATTTCCAAAAAGAGAGCCCTTTGCTCCAAGCTGTGCAATAATATCGAAGTGATAAGGCCCGATTGTAATTGTACCTCCAACAGGATCACGGCCGTTAAAAAGTTTATTAACGATAGTTGCACCGACCATTGCCACTTGTCTTTTTTGACGCACATCAATTTCGGTTAGAGGCCTGCCGCTGACAATGGAAAAATCGGCTATGTACAAATAATCAGGAGTAGTACCGTGTAACTCGACTGCCTGCAACTCCTCACTTCCGGATTTAACGGTAACCATAGAGGTGAGGATAGGTGCAATGCGCGTAATTCCAGGGACTCTGCTAACCGCTTCCGCATCATCGAGAGTCAGATTCTTCCGTGAACGTGCTTTGATAAACTCGTCACGATTCATTGTCCAGGAGAATTTTTGAACGTAAAGGGTTGTACTGCCAATTGATGACAATTGAGAATGTACCATTTTGTTTAATCCATCAATAAGCGCAAGCATTCCGATTACTGTCAGAACTCCAATCATAACACCAAGTGTGGTGAGAACAGAGCGCAGTTTATGGGCGTTGATCGATAAGAATGCGAGTCGCAATGATTCCCAAAAATTCATGACACCCTCTCATCATTAATAATACTCCCATCCATTATGTGAAGGATACGTTTTGCATGCCGCGCGATTCCAGGATCATGCGTTACGAGAATTATTGTTTTGCCGCTTACAAACAAGCGTTGGAAAATCTCCATAATCTCATGGCCGGTTCTGCTGTCGAGATTACCTGTTGGTTCATCAGCAAGAAGAATAGGAGAATCATTGACTAAAGCACGGGCAATAGCGACTCTTTGCCGTTCTCCACCTGACATCTCATTCGGCTTATGGAAAACTCTGTGCTTTAGACCGACACTGTTCAATGCATTGAGGGCAATTTCTTTTCTTTTTGATGAATTTATACCAGCATAGAGCATAGGGAGTTCGACATTATGAAGAGCAGTATCAGTTGATAGGAGATTAAATGTTTGAAAAATAAACCCGATACTGCGATTGCGAATCCAGGCAAGCTGCTCGTCATCCATCATAGAGATGTTTTTTTCGTTAAGGAGGTAATCTCCTTTTGAAGGGGTGTCAAGGCACCCGATAATATTCATCAAGGTAGATTTCCCCGATCCAGAGGGGCCCATAATCGATACATAATCACCATTTTGTATTTGAAGAGAAATATTATTGAGCGCCACAACTTCGGTGGAGCCCATCTGATATATTTTGTAAATATTACTCAATTTGATGAGCATATGTGTCAACTTACTTTTTTAAAGTAGAATCGGATGGATTCTTAATTTTCTTTATGCGAATACCATCTTTCAGTAACCTTAGAGTACTGAATGGACCGGTTATAATCTCCTGACCTTCGCTGAGTCCCTTTATAATTTCAACGTCATCTTCTCCAAATATCCCGGTAATGACTGACTGTAATCGCGCTGTATTTTTGTCTACAGTGTAAACATCGTATGATGGACGTTTGGAATTCGATGAATTGGCAGAGGAATTACTGTTGTCTATTGGTCGTGGAATGATAGCCTGTACTGGAATGATAAGTGCATTTTGTTTAGAAGCAGTAATGATATCAACGTTGACAGTCATGTCAGGTTTGAGATGACCTTTATAGTTGTTAATATCAACTTTTACTGTGTAGCTAACTGCAGGGTTAGTTTGTGCGGAACTTGCGGTTCCAGAAGATGCTTGCGATGAAGTTGTCTGGTCCTGTTGTATACTTCGGGCATTTCCCACTTCGGTAACTGTTCCATCGAAAACTGTATCGGGGAAAGCATCTATAGTGATTTTTGCTTTTTTTCCTGGATGTACAGAGGATATATCTGCTTCGTCAACATCACATTCGATTCTCATTTGCGAAAGATCTGCAATAATCATCAGAACTGTACCCGCAAAGTTCATTGTTCCAGTAACCACTATTTCACCCGATTCAATATCCAGACGGGTGATAGTTCCGTTGATCGGTGCCCTGATAGTAGTTTCATTGAGCTGATCAATTGCTTCATCGAGAGCGGCTTTTGCTTGTCTTGTGCGTGCAAGATCAAGCTGATATTGAGCCCGTGAATTCTCCATTTCCTGAGTAGAAATTAACTTCGACTTGTAGAGCTCCTTTGTCCTTTCCCATTGAGAGGATGATTGATTCAGACTTGCACGGGCCTGATCAAGATTGGCTCTGGACTGATTTGCCTGTGCCTGATATGATGAGGAATCTATCTGGACAAGTAATTGCCCCTTCTGTATCTTTTGGCCCTCCTTTACTGGCAAAGATACAACGCGTCCACTTACATCGGATGATACTTGCACTTCGGTTTCAGGGCGTACATTACCCGGAGCAGAAATAAAAGAGGTAATAGTACCCCGTTTGACAAAACCCGTTTCGACTTTAATCGATTTACTGTTGCGGATTAATACAAAAAGGAATACCGCCAAAAATGCAAAGAAAATGAGACTGAAAATAATGTTTCTTCTTACAAGTAATTTTGCTGCCATTTCTACCATTCACCTAAAATTCTGGTTATTTCTGCATACGCTGTATAATAATCGATCAGAATCGATGTGGCTTGCTGTGTCGATTGAATAAAGGTCAATTGACTTGAAAGAAGATCAGCACTTGAAGCCGCACCGAGGCGAAATTTTTCAAACATTAGTTTGTATGATTCATTTGACTGGGTTAAAAGTGGATTTACCAATGATAGTGAACGGAAAGCGGCTGACAGATTTCCGTATGCCTGTTGCAACTGTTCCAAAGCCGTTGATTTAGCTATCTGCTCTGATGCTTCTGAAACCCCTGTCTGGGCAGCTGTTTGACGTACTTGAGCAATGGTACTTCCACCTCTGAAAATATTCCAGACAAAGCTTACATTGATATCATAAAAATTATGATTACTCCAGTTCGCAAAACCAAATGAAGTATTGGAATATCCATAGGTCAAAGTAAAAGACAACACCGGAGCGGTTGACCACCATGCCCGCTGACGACTGACTTTATCCGCAATAGTAGTCTGCTTTGATGCCAATATGGATGGACTCTTTTCGATAACCTTACGTTTAAGAGAATCTAAAGATGGGATCTTCCGAGTAGTATCAGGAAATGCAAGAGTAGTATCTATGGAAAAGGAATCACGACCTATTAAACTTGCAAGTCTGCGGTGCGCGGAAGAAAGATCTGCTGCGGATTGTGTCAGTGATGATTGACTCTGAAGAAAAGCGGTCTCAACCTGAAGCAGATCCGGTTGATTTATCGCTCCTAACCGGTATCTTTCACGTGCAATAGTAGTCTGCTCTTGATTTTGTGAAAGTGTAATTTCTGCAACAGAGTGCGATGAATAGGAATGCAAAAGTGTATAAAAGGCTTGCTTTATATTAAAAACGAAGTCCGCTGTAGATACTTGAGCTGTATAGATTGAGGCATTTTTAATGGTTATAGCCTGCTTTACTCCAAGCCAATTGGAAACATCAATGATCGTTTGCTCTATGGATAGATTCGATTGGTATAAATTGCCGGTTTCCTGTACTGGAGCAGCAGGCAGGTTTGGACTGACAGTGAAAAGATTATTATCAGAAGGGCCTGTCCGGCTGTATTCTGAAATCAAGGAAAGCTGGGGAAGGAGAGGAGTAACCGCTGTGAAAACCTCTGTTGCTGAACGGTTTTTAGTACTTTGAATCTGGCGATAATACGGGCTGCTTTGAAGACCTATGGTAATACAATCACTGAGAGTAAGTTTGGGAGATTTTTGAGAAAAAGAATACGATTGGAAAAGAATTAAAAGAGCATAAAAGAAAGCTTGTCTCATGGCTCCCCCTCAGAAACTTTGAGCAAGGGGAATGCCAAAGATAAGCATTTAATTTATAAATGTAAGAGTATGATTTTCTTTTATGTAGCTGATTCCTTATTATTCATTCAGGTTGAAATGGATTATTTGCCACAATGAGTAAAGGCTTGTCTTATACAACTTTTTGAATCAATAAAACTGACACAATAAACTCCTGGGTTTAGTCGACTCCCAATAACTATACTGTTTACACCAGGAGAAAGCGTTTTCAAATGCTTTGACATGTCAGCAACCAGCTTGCCTCGTAAGTCAAATACCTTTAAAGAAGTACTTTTCGGATTTTTTAGATAGAATTTGATAATCGACCTGTTTGCGGCGGAATTAACCGATAATCCAAATTCTTTATTTTTTAATGATAATCCCTGGCGACTTCTCATCATTCCAAGCAGTTTAACACTTACATTATCAAGAAAAACATCTGCATCGGAAAGTCCTGCATTAAACGTAATACGTGCTTTAGGATCAGTCGCGCTGGTCATATTAAACTTGAAAGAGAAATGAGTTTTCTCTTTTGTTAGCGAAATCTCAGATTGATTTGAAATATACGATGAGTATGGACTGGTTGACATTGCTATATCTGCAACAATTTTTCGGGTTGTATCGGACCAGGCATCGAAACTGAATTCATAATTACCATTACTTACAAGCTCTAACTCGCTCTGCACTAATTGAACGCTCCAGCCTAATTTCCCACCAGAAGAGATCTTTATTTTGTAAACGCCATCTTCAATACTGCCAACTGCCGACCCTTCACCGTAGAGCAACGGCTGATTCCATCGTTCCAGCCCGTTTGAAAAATCACCGTTAATTACGATTTCTCCCGGAGCACTGAATCGTGCACTGATCCGCGTATCCTGGTTCATAGTGATTGATATTGAAGAGTTATTACCACTTGCCGCACCAGACCATCCGAAAAATGAATAACCTGAATCGGCTTTGGCGGTAATAGTTACAACCGTTCCCTTTGGGAAAGCAAAGCCTTCAGGTGAAATTGATATACTTCCGGGTCCGTTTGAAATCGCTGAAAGTGTAAACAGTTCAGGAACAGTTGTTTTCGAACCCAGTATTTCATCTAAAGCTGCGAATAAGAAAACCGCGGGAGCTTCCCAGTTAATCGCAACTTCATTTGTCTCATAACTTGACACATCATCAATATATTTAGCAGCACCGCCGCTTGGTCCACCAACAATCAGTCCTGGAACAGGTTCGGAAACATTGTCTGCTCCCGATGGACGGTGGTGTGGGTAGAGAGGTGTTTTTGAACCAAAACCGGTGATAAATGAATATCCTGTAGCATTGCTTCCCAATAGGTAATCAGCACAAGCTACTGCTCCTTTTAAATATCGGGCATCTTTTGTTATCTGGTAAGCATAAATCAGTGTTACACCAGTACCTGCGATAACTGAATTCGAACCCCATGAATAGGAAGCAATGGGATTACGTGCGGGTCTTGTTTCGATTCTTGACATTATGGCGTCTGCTGATGTGATCAAGTCCTCTTTTGCCTGACGCAATACAGTTGTGTCTACAATAGAACTGTTAGCAATAGCGGAGAATGTAGCGATACTTCTGACAGATTTCCATGAAGGAACTCCGTAATAGACAAAAAGCCTGGCAAGAGAATCTGATATGTGAATTGGATCGTCCGAAGAAAGACTAAGTTCTGTCGCTGCCCAGATAAATTCATCTTCTGCATTGCCATCAGAATAATCTCCTGTTGAAACACCTGCAGGGTTTCCTTCATAGAGTTGTTCAGGGTTATCTTTTGCCCACTGGTAAGCTCTTTTTGATTTGCTCAGACAATCAGCAGCATAGGTGCTGTCAAAGGGTTTGTATATTCTTGATGCCATTGCCATCATGGCTGCAAAGTCAAGTGTTGCGGTCACCGATTTACCAATGAAATAACGGGGCATAAGGTCTTTTTCCGGCATAATAAATCCGCAAAAATCAAGTGATGTCAGTTTGTGAAAAACACCGCCATCGGTATCCTGCATCGATTTAATCCAATCCAGCTCATATTTAATTTCGTCAAGAAGATCACTTCTTCCATTTTTTGATTCAGGAATCGATGCGCTATCATTGTAATAATCTGGAAAGAGTTCGTAAAAGTTTAGTAAAGTACCTACTGTAACACCTGCATTGACAATATATTTGCCGTAATCGCCAGCATCATACCAGCCTCCTTTGGATGGGGCTGCAGGGGTTTGCGCACTCCTGCCTATTGATGAATGAAAAAGACAGGCTGTGTCAGGATGACCTGCTTCACGTGCAAAAATTCCCCCATACTCACTGTCGATTTTCATCGAACAGCGTTGATAGTAAAATGATTTCAATGTAGCATATGCAACTTTTTTATATGCCTCCGATGATATTCTGAATGGTGACGAAAGACCTTTGTCTGATGTATATATCTTATAAATGCCTTCAGTTTTGAATGCGGAAAAATTCGCAATCTTAAATGTATCAATTGTACCGCTCCATACATTGTTACTGCTTAAATTACCTGTAAATGCAACTTTACCTGCGTTATCAATAAGAGTGAAAACTGTATCAGTTGTACCAACGATTCCTGCAATCTTTTCTGAGGAAGGATAAAACCCAAGTTGATTAAAACGATAATCTCCTACGGTTGCGTTTGCCTGATAAATAAGAAATAATGAAAACATTACAGTAAATAATTGACCGGTTTTTCCCATTACAGCCTCCGATTAGATATTAGTACCGGAAAATTTCAATAGCCGAGTTCAGTATGCTCTTTAGTCGTGAATTATATCAGAAAAGATCACTTTTGAGAATTAAAAATGGTAGATAAAGCAGGTTACACTTTTAGCTCTTATAAGAAAGAACGAGGGTAAGTAAAGAAAATTCTTTATATTATTACCCTCGGGGAGAGTATTTTAGAGTGGAGTCTTTTTTACACCAACAAGCTCGCGTACTTTATTAATTGTATCAGATGCTATATTTCGGGCTTTCTCAGCACCTTTCTGGCGAACAGCATTGACATAGTCCATATTATTTACAAGCTCATCTCTTTTATTACGATAAGGAGTAAAGTAGTCCCACAAAAGTTCAAAGAGTTGTTTCTTTGCGTCTCCATAACCCATACCACCAGCCCGGAATTTGTCAGCAAGACTTTTGGATTGATCTGCAGAAGCGAATTGTTTGTAAATGCTATAAATAATGCTTTTTTCAGGATCTTTTGGAGCTTCTAACGGTGTCGCATCAGTGAGGATTGACATGACTTTTTTACGAATATTTTTTTCAGCTCCGAATATTTCCAATGTGTTGTTATAAGACTTCGACATCTTTTGACCGTCAATGCCAGGGACAACTGCTACTTCCTGCGGAATTTCTTCTTCAGGAATGGTGAACACATTTCCATAAGTACTATTGAATTTTATTGCTAAATCACGAGCAACTTCTACATGCTGTTTCTGATCTTTACCAACAGGAACCCTGTTTGCCTGATACAGAAGAATATCCGCAGCCATAAGTACCGGATAAGAAAAAGGCCGTTGTTTGCAGGTATATTCTTTGCAACTGCATCTTTGTATGCATGGCATCTTTCAAGTAAACCAACAGGTGTTACGTTACTGAGATACCAGGTTAGTTCCGTAACTTCGGGGATGTCCGATTGCACCCAGAACACTGATTTTTCAGGATCAATGCCAAGCGCTAGCAGGTCTAAAAGAGCATCTGTGGTGTATTGATACATTGTCTTGGCATCAAATAGTGTCGTTAAGCTATGAAGATTGGCGATAAAACAGAATAGTTCTCCCCGCTTTTGGGATTCAACCATAGGACGAATCATTCCAAGATAATTTCCTATGTGAATTGTTCCGGATGGTTTGATACCCGAAAAAATACGCATTTATTAAACTCCTTTTCTTTATCGATATACTGATTAAATTACTTTGGCAATTCTGCAAAAATACAATATGCCACATAAAACATTTGATTATGGAAATGCGTGTCACATTTATCTATTAGCTTACATAGTGTTTGTCATTTGAGTTTTAATGGAACTATTTAAGAATAGATAGTATACTTCCATTATGTATTTTCAATTTCATCAGCAATCTGCTTCTGAACTAACAAACTGGAGATATTATGTCACATATCAAAAAATCATCAAAATTAGATAATGTTTTGTATGATATACGCGGTCCTGTACTGGATGAAGCAAAACGACTTGAGGATGAAGGTTTTCAGGTCCTTAAGTTGAATACCGGGAACCCTGCGCCTTTTGGTCTTCTGGCTCCAGATGAAATAATTCATGATATGATGGTGAATCTGCAAACAACGCAGGGCTATTGCGATTCCAAGGGGCTGTTCAGTGCCCGCAAAGCTATTATGCAATATTGTCAACAAAAACAGATAAAGGGTGTAGAGATCGGGGATGTTTACATCGGTAATGGTGTAAGTGAAATCATTGTTATGGCTATGCAGGCATTGCTTGATAGCGGTGATGAGATCCTTATACCTTCACCAGATTATCCACTCTGGACTGCAGCGGTAAATCTCTCCGGTGGAACGGCTGTTCATTACATCTGCGATGAACAGGCAAACTGGTATCCTGATATCGAAGATATTAAAAAGAAGGTTAATAAAAATACAAAAGGTATTGTCCTTATTAATCCAAATAACCCTACGGGTACAGTATATCCGAAGGAATTACTTTTACAGATAATCGAAATTGCCAGGGTTAATAACCTGATTGTCTTTTCAGATGAGATTTATGATAAGATTTTGTATGATGGAACAGAGCACACCTCAACTGCATCACTGGCAGATGATCTTTTATTTATCACCTGCAATGGGTTGTCAAAAGCATATCGCATTGCCGGTTTCCGGGTAGGATGGATGGTAATAAGCGGTAATAAGAGCATTGCCAAAGATTATCTTGAAGGGTTGACGATGCTTGCGTCAATGCGCCTCTGCAGTAATGTTCCGGGGCAATCGATTATTCAGACCGCTTTGGGCGGCTATCAGAGTATATTCGATCTGACAAAACCGGGAGGACGTCTCCGGGAACAAAGAGATATCTGTTATCAGTTGATAAACGAAATTGACGGCTTATCCTGTACAAAACCTTCAGGTGCCTTTTATCTCTTTCCGAAAATAGATGCCAAGAAGTTCAATATCTCCAGTGATGAACGTTTTGTGCTTGACCTTCTGAAAAGTGAGAAAATTCTCATGGTGCATGGCACTGGTTTCAATTGGAAAGATCCAGATCATTTCAGGGTGGTGTTTTTGCCAAGAGCTGATGAACTGCGGGATGCTTTTGGTAAGATCAAACAATTCCTTCAAACCTATAGACAATAAAATTTACTTTGGATTAACTAATTCTGCTTTGTTAAAATGAAAAGTGTCTTATACCGCTCACCCAGAGTCCTGTCCTGAGTCATCGAAGGATCGAAGGGCTTTCTTTGAGCGGTTCCCGATACACTTACACTACGGTTTTTGGAATGATTATACATTCTAACAAAGTAGAAGTAATCTTTTTCCATTTCCGGGAATTGTTTTACAATTAAAATTGCAGAACATTCTCTTGTTAAATTTACTACTGCTCTGAAAAACCGCTTGGTATATTCCGCTCATTTAGATTATTTTGCTTAAATCAACATTACAAAATCTTCATCGAAACATTTTTTAAGTCTCAGTCCATCTGGTTTGTGAAAAGGAAATAATGATGAAAAGATATTTTCCCCAAAACATTGTCCTTATCATGTTATTTATTTCTACTTTCGCCTACACTCAAATTTACGAGAGTACTACGGATTCAATTGAAACAGACCAGGATTCTGCAAAACAACAGAGTGAATCTGCCCTTGTCACCAGAAACGATATTTATCCAATTGTATTTGATACAACTGGTATAGGAACAATGAATATAGCGACTTACCCGAAAGATGCTGAGATATTTGTAAATGGTTGTTATATCGGAAAAGGGAAGCAGCAGCTGACAAATTTGAAGACCGGTATGTATTGCGTAAATGCCAGATATGATTTGGAAAACACAGAGAAATATGTTCTGGTACAAAAGGATAAGTTGAATCATATTGAGTTTACATTAGGACGGACAACCTGGTTTGTCGTAGAACCATCATTCAATATATGCAGGATAGATGGAAATACCTGCATGGGGCCATCTCTGGATCTTGGAGTACAGCATAAGAATTTCTATTATGGAATCGATTACTATTGGGATTTTAACGATTGGGATTTCTCGATGATCGGTGGATCAGTTTTTAAATTCAGGTACAGTTTCAATTTCAAAGACATATTTTCGATTTCACCCGGATTTATGTGCGGCTTCTGGTATTCAGAAACTGAAAGACAGATATATTCATCTTCTTACGGGTATGATTATGACTGGGAAGACAATCTTTTTTTCGGCGGCTTTTGCTGCAGAGCCAATATAGGATACAAATTTATCTTTTTCCAGATTGACGAATCCATTCTGATAGGTACAGCATTATCTCATCTTTTAAAATTTGGTTTAACATTAGAGATTTAAATAAATGATTATGTATTTCGTTAACAGCAGGTTTAACTATTGGCGATTACTGTTAAAGACATTCCTTTTTGTTATAAGCTGTTTATGTCTGAAAAATGATGCAATAACACTTGATTCGTTGAAGGAAAAAATCCTTTCATCGTATGATTTGCTGCCGGAATACTATCTTAGGTTTGACATATCAGGTTTTGCTCTACATCAGAATGATTTACAGAAGCGTGAATTTCTTGCCCAGCCTCATCCTCAACTTGAATTTTGCTTTATTTCCTATAAAGATCTGATTGCATCGGTGTGGAACGTGGATTTTCTTTTTGGCCTTGGAGAGCTTCCGGATGATAATGTATTTACTGTCTTGAATGTTGCATTCGGCATTGATCCGACAATTGAACTACGTTTGAAAAAATTGATTATTAATAGCGGAATCGCTCATCGTTGTATACATGGGATAGATAGAAAAGAATTCCCTGTTGTATATTATAACCGTGTTTTTTTAAGCGGTTTATCAAAAAATTACCGTTTGAATACATACTGGCAACAACTGCAAACAGATTCTGCATTCAGTTTAAAAAACCGGATTGCCTGGTCGGCACAATTTTCATATTATTTGAAAGAGTTCTTTAATTTAGCAAGTCCTGATAAGCTTAATGGAGAAAATCCAAACATGTGGGATATCAGTTGCAGTTTTCGATACTCATTTTACAAAAGAAAAAGCTGGATTGTTGCAATTACATCTGAGAGTTCATATGGAATTTTTGATTCTTTAGAAGGTTTTCGTCCCTATAGTGGCCTGGACTGGTATGGTACACAGGTATTCGGTATAAAAGCGTTTTTCTCAAGAGGAACAAGAGGAGCGTGTTTTTATACAGATTATTATCTGGATAAACTTCCAGTTCCCGTTGAGCAGCCATCATTTGCAAAAGGTAGATCGAGGTTTTCAAAAAATGGCATGCTTCAGATTGGATTGATCTTTTTCAATTAATAATGAGCTTTAATACCAAGTTTTTTGCAAATCAATCTTGAGACAGTGAAACCTGATTCCATCACATTCCAGATTCCGCCGCCTCTGCACCAGTGACCTGCCTGGTAGAGATTTGGAATATATGTCTGCATCGGTATTTTAGCTTCATGATATCGGTCAGCTGAGTTTGTAAAGCCATATAAAGAACCATCACTGTTAGCTGTATAACGTTCAAAAGTACAGGGTGATGCAAAGACTTTACATTGAATATAGCTTGATAAACCAGGTATAATTTTTTCTGCTATATCAATCATTTTTGCTCCGATCGTTTCTTTCGTCGCCGACCAGTTTTTTGTATAGTGATAATTGATATAGGACATGAGAAAAAGTGTTTTCTGCTCAGATGCATCAGGGGTTTTAAGTAATACCAGATGATCAATTAGATCACTGCTGCAATTATTGATACGTACTTGCATTTTGTTAAAATCGCCGTGATCATACCAGAAATGGATGTTGCCGGGCAGAAGATCAGATATATCTCTGTCCAGGCCCAGGTAGACTGCAACAGCTGAAGTAGAGCTGGTTAAATTGCTCAATCTTCTTTTCCACAAACGGTTAACAAAAGGTGCTTCAAGTAAACTGTTCATTAAAACATGTGGGCTTACATTTGAGATAAACTCCTTACCTTCGATTACCTCTCCAGTTTCCATAACCGCATGCTTAATCAAACCATTTTCTGTATGCAGCTTTGTAATCATGCTATTTGTGCACACTTGGCCGCCATTCTGAGTAATGACCGATGCTAATGCGTTCGCAAGGGCTTCAAAACCACCTTTAAGATAGTGTGATCCCTCAAGTACATGGACAAAATAGAGGAGTGTGAAAAAAGTAGTCGATGCATATTCGGAAGTTAATCCGGTAAAGGGCCATTGTGAATAAAAAAACTGACGGAGATTTGGATCAGTAATGAAACTTTCAATGTATGTTTGATAAGTATGCTCCTGATATTTTTTTAATATGGATGGGTTTGTTTCATTCCCCTTTGGCTCAAAATTATACAAAGGCCCGACAATGTTTTTGTAAAGAGAATGCATATCGGAGAAAAGGTTGTTTAGATTTGCAGATTCGTGTGGAAATGAAGCACTCAGTTCTTCTTTGATCGCATTTATAGATAAAGGCATCACTCTCTTTTTATCGCCAATATGCAAATGGTACATAGCATCATGAGAAATTGTTTCAATTTTATTCTCAATTCCGAGGGCTTTCAGAAGGGTGAATACGTATCCGTTTCTGGCTAAAGGTACTGAATGAATTCCTGATTCAAATCGAAATTGACCACGATTGAAACTGTGTGCGTATCCGCCTATACGGTAATGCTTCTCGAGGACTTTTACCTTTAATCCTTTATTTGCAAGAAAAGCTCCACATGTCAATCCACCAATGCCAGACCCAATTATAACAGCATCCCATTTACTTGTCATTTTAACTAACTTTCATTTTTACTTTATCGACTAAGATCGAATGTTCGTAAGGTTGAACTTGGTTCTACACCTGAGTAAAATGATTTCCAAAGTGTATAAAAATCATCCATCAACTCTTGTTCGGTAAAGTTTAATGGTTTGAAAACAATGTTGCCATGATTCCATACATTATAATTTCGATGAAGAATTCTGCCTTCCTGCTTCAGCTTTACGCCCAAAGGGGGTTCCTGGAAAAGGAGTTGGTATGTAAAATTCAGCTAAATCTATCTGCGCATCATTGCAAAAGCGTAGAATGCGATCGACAACAGAACGGTCTTGATTGTCAAAACCGATTCCAATTGAGGCAAAGAAATGAATTCCAGCATCTTCATTCATACGTACAAGGTCGATAGCAGCTTGCCATTCCTGCTTAGTACAGGATTTATCGAAAAGATTTTTAGATACTTGGTCAAAGCCAAATACCGTATACATTGAAGAAATGCCACCTTTTGCTAGCTTTTTGTAAAAAGCCGGATCTGGTATCATCATCATTGTTGACGCTACGAAAATACTGACATCCAGTTCCGCTGTTTGTTCCATTATTGATGTAATAAAACGTGTATATTTTTTCCCGGGCAGCATGATTGTATCATCAGTAAAATAGAACTGTTTGTAAGGCATTTTCTTGATATCATCAATGATATTTGCTACTGGTCTGAGCCTGACTAATGTCCCTTCTTTGTCAGGGATAGGACAGCCATCGCACATTACAGGGCATCCACGGGTAGTAAGTACCAGATGCGCATTCCACTTGTAAATGTCCTGTTTGAAGATATCTCTTTTTGGATTCGGAAAATCAGCCAGAGAATAAGGGGCTGTAGATGAATATCGCGGAGCAAGTGACCCGTTTTTCAAATCATTCAATATTTTAGGCCACACGGGTTCTCCCTCTCCAACGCAAACTGCATCCGCATGAAGCTGTGCTTCTTCTGGTATTGCTGTCGGGTGTATTCCACCAAGAAGTACTTTGGTTTTGCGCTTACGAAATTCATCTGCAATCTCATATGCACGCTGTGCCTGGGGGGTAAAACAGCTGATTATTACCGCATCGACTTTTTCATCATAGTCAATTGGATCACCAATATTGTCATCTGTAAGCCTGACTTCAATTTCTTTGGGAGTAAGCGCCGCAAGTATCGGCAACGCCAGTGATGGGGGCATTGTATAGTTTCCCACCAGATACTTACTGAGAAAATCATCAAGCTCGCGATGACTTTCAAGAAACTTTCTGAATCGTGGATAGATAAACCTGAGTACCATAAATTGCCTTTCGTTTTTTTTTAAAACAACATGAAGAAACGAACTGGTATTGTATGTACCTGTTTTACATAAATCAGGTTTTCTACCAGATTATACTTTAGTCTGATTCTATGAATGGGAGTTCCTCGTGAATAAAATACCATTGGTCAAGGTGGTCGTCTAAAAGATCAGATAATGAATTATAGAGCATCTGTACAGAATTTTCACTTGTCTTATCAATCTCTCTGATAACTAACTTATACTTGTCATTTCCCAGACGTACCATAAAAATAGTTAACAGCGCTATATCTCTCTGTGTATAAGCGATCAGTTTATGCAGCCCCGCTCCACCCCAGAATTGTCTGTCAAACAAGGTTACTGGAATACTATAATCAGTTTTTTCATCAAAAACGGCCAGAAGAAGTTCATTTCGTCGAAGTACAGCTGCCATATCAAGTGCTGCGCTTGTCTTTGGCTTACCAATTTCAATGAAACGAATTTGCCCAAAAAGCCCGCTGTTAAAGTAATTATTCGCAGTTTCTTTAGCAGAACGGGACATCTGTTCTGTAGTAAATCTCAGAAGAATGTTCATTGGTAGTTTGCGAATGGATAAATAGGGTGTGATGAACTCAATTGCCCCGAAATGGGCGGTCGCGAGGAGTATCCCTTTTCCCTGGCGATAGATGTTTTCTACCTGATCAAGTGCTTCTGTGCCATCAATATGCGATATCAGGAACTCATAATATTCCTGGGGTGTACCTGTCAATGGGAGCAGCTTTTCATAGTAATGCAGAAGAATGTTTGTCTTGATCTTGTCAATTAATACGGAGTTCGCCTGAATTCCCAGCTGCTGCAGATTGTTTTTTACCAGATTCAGTTCATCCGGATTTTCTGAAAACCATTGCATTCCTGAATCAAGAACGATTGTTTTCAGCTCATCAGTGCTTTTCCCTTTAATTACCGGCAGTAATTGTAATTGTAAATATTTGCTTAGACTCATGCAGGCCAGAATATGAGAGTGTTTATCAATAGTTTTTCTAAAAATAGTAGTTGTCTTCAAATGAAACAATGGAAAACACATAAAGAATTAATCCTGAAATACTTGGCTTCCATACGAAGGTTATATTTTTCCATGAGCTTGTTTTTATGTTATTTGAACCATTGAGAAACGGAATTTTCTGAAAAAACGCCTCGAATGCGATTCCCGTTGCGAATAATTACATTACGGATTTCAAGTAGTGATAATAATTTCCGGAATTCCTGAAGTATAAGATCTGCTGTTACATTCTCAAGAAATCCTTCAAAAAGATATGCATGGTCGATGATATATTGTTCGCATTGATCAACGCTCGGATTTTTTTGTGACCAAAGGTAAAAAATAAAAGGTGAAATCAGTGTATGCGCGATCAGAAGTTGCGGATTCTTTTCCAAAAGCAACAGCTTTCTTTTATATTTTTCCCATGGAACAACCCGGTAGGGGTTACCATGACCTGTAAATACCTTTTTCACGGAAATGTGACTGCAAAGGTCAAAAGAGGAGTTCATTTCTCTCATCGAATCCCGATAAGGTTTATTGAGATTTAAAAAACCTATATCCTCATTGACTATAAGATCGCCTGTAAATAACAGTCTTCTCTCTGAAAAATAAAAACAGCAGTGATCATCAGCATGGCCGGGCGTATGTATTACATGTATAATTTCGTCATCCAGTACTATACGCTCATCGTTATGAAGGAAGTGATCGAAAACTGGATGTTCCACTTCAAGTTTAAGCTGACTTTTGTGATTTACGGTTAATTTAGAATTATTTTCAATCGGGAAAATGCATAATTGTGCAGATGTTTTTTCCCTTAATTTTGCTGCCGCTCCAAGGTGATCCGGGTGAGAATGGGTACAAAGAATAAAAGCAATGCTGTCGAGCGGAACAGCCTTTTGAAGGAGCTCAATGGTTTGCAATGTATAAAGAGGGTGCCCAGTGTCAATTATTACCGCTGGAGAACTGTTAATAAAGTAAACGTTACTTCCAAGAGTCGATTGTATTTTGAGAACTGAATCGGATTGCATTAAAAGGGGGATAAGAGATCATAATCGAGGTATATGATCTCTTTTTTTCAGTTATTTTTTTGCAGCAAGATATTTCAGAACTGTATCAGTGCACTTGTTAATTGAAGTGATATTTGGGAATTCGGATTCAGGAATAGAGACACTAAATTTCTTTTCCATTGTTGCAAGTACTTCAAGGAGCGCCATTGAATCCAATCCCATATCTTCAACAAAGCTTGCGTCATCAGTGATAGTTTCCTCATCGACATCCATATCTTCAGCAATTTCAGTTATAAGCCCTCGGATTGTTTCTTTGATTTCTTCCTGATTCATTAATAATCTCCTATACACACATGAATTTAATGTTTTTTTTGTTAATTTACATTTTTTAAGATTATGGCACTGCAGTTCCCATCACAAGAAAATGAGGTAACTAATACATAAGTACTGCTTTTTTCGATTGTATTCTGAACTAGTGAAATGTTATCAATAACCGGATAAGATTCACCAACTCCAGTAATGCGGCTGTTTTTCATATCAGAGAGCGCACATGCGGTATTAAGCGAACCGGAAGCGCCATAACACTCGCCGGTAAATCTCTTATAAGCAACTACCGGTATATCGGAACATGTCGCTTTAATAGCAGCAGCTTCGTAGCGATCACTTTTAGGATTACCGCTTGCACCAGATGCTACAAAGTCAATCTTTTCAGGAGTTATTCCTGCTTCGTTGCATGCAGCAAGAATTGCCTGTTTACCAGCTTCGATATCATTACTGTTTCCCTGGGCAGCTGCCGAGTCAAATGTACTACCCGTTCCAGCAAGTTCCGCGATAACTTTAGCACCACTTTGTTTTACCGATTCTTCGGTCTGGAGCAGGAGTAGCGCACATCCTTCTCCCATGACAACACCTTTACTATTAGCATAGAACGGTTTCGCTGTTTTTTCATTTGAGAGAATCCCGCTTCTTTCTATTCCCAGAATCGAATAATAGCTAATTTCTTCAAGACCACCTGCTACTATTGATTTAATATATCCTCTTCTGAGATAATCAAATGAATAGATAAGAGAATCAATGCTGGCATTGAACCCGGTTGAAATAGTTGCACTCAGATTTCTGGCAATGAATCTGATATTGGCATTACCAGTTGGAGAGTTAATAACCGTATTTGCAAATGCCTGGGGATTAACATTACCAACACCGTTTACAATCGAATCACTGAGGAAATCACCTATACTCTGTACGCTTCCGAAAGCAGTACCAATACAGATACCGGGTCGATCTGCCTCGTCGGTATTCTCCATCTGCTCTTTCAGACTTATTTCAAATGTACCCAGAAGTACTTTCGTGGCATTATCTTTTGTACGGAGACCTTTTTTGCCAAGCACTTCGACTGGATCAAAATCACGTATTGCATAACAAGGAATTTCATTTTCAAACTGGTGAAATTCATAAGTCTTTTACAGTAGATGTCATTGGCTGTCCAGAGAGACTTCCAGAAATTTTTTCAAAGCCCATGCCCAGTGCACTGATAATTCCGACATCAGTAATAAATATTTTTGTGGGTGCCATGCTTTACATTATCCTTTATATTTCCTGAGAACCAAAGAGGATGTATTTCCACGCAAATGCGTAAGCATTCGAGATCACTACATCTAGTTTCATCTGCCTGGCTTGATTTGGAACATAATCGAGATCACATTCAGGATCAGGTTCTTCATAGTTGATTGTAGGCAATATCGTATCATGCTTGATCATCAGAGCACATGCCGCAGCTTCAATTGCTGATGCAGCACCCATCGTATGCCCAAGCATTGATTTTATAGATGAAACTGGTGTTGTATAGGCCTTTTCGCCAAGAACTTCTTTAACAATAATTGTTTCACCTTTATCATTTTCGCCTGTACCTGTACCATGTGCACAGATATAGTCAATATCTTGAACTGTGATACCAGAATTGGCAATAGATCGTTTCAATGCGAGTATACCACCGCTTCCATCCGGATCTGGAATAGTCATCTTGAAAGCATCGCATCCCAGCCCGTAACCAATAATTTCGGCGTATATTTTCGCGCCTCGAGCAAGTGCCTGGTCAAGGCGCTCGATTAAAAGAATTCCAGCACCTTCACCTACAGCCATTCCCTGTCTGTTCATATCAAAAGGACGCACAATATCAGGAGTTGTAGCTAATAGGCGGTTAAAACCGGTGAATGCAATTCCTGAAAAAGGATCGCTACCACCTGCTACTGCAACATCAATTTTGTTGAGTTTGATCAGATCAAATGCATATCCGATTGCATAATTACCAGCAGCACAAGCTGTAGGAATGATTATGTGCGGACCCCTGAACCCAAATACCCGGCTGATATTTGCAGGTATTGCGCCGCACGGATATTGTCTTGGGAGACCCGATGGTATTTGACTGTAATCGTTGGTTTGATACTTTATCTTAACTCCCTTTTCAAGAATCTGAGGTTCACCCATGGTTGTACCCATGCTTACACCGATTCTGTAGGGGTTAATAGTAGAAATATCAATACCGGCATCTTTTACAGCCATCGCGGTTGCAGCAACAGCAAATTGACTGGATCTTCCCATTCTTTCAATATCGGCAGACTTAAGGTACATCTCAGGTTCAAAATCGAGAACCTCACCACCTGTTTTGGTTCTATATTCGGTAGGATCAAACAGTTTAAGAGGCCGGACACCATTTTCACCTCTTATTGCAGCCTGCCAGAATTTATCCACTCCCGTACCAATGGGAGTGACCAACCCTAACCCAGTAATTACAACTCTGTTTTCATTCATAATCTGAAAAGTCCCTTGTAGTCTAAGGGATAAGTTTTTTTATAAGAATCGTTAATATAGTTAATAAGACAAATAAAATCCAAAATAGATCATCTAAATATAGCTAAATTTGAACATGGTTAGCCACTTACTTTTAAATACAGTATTTAATTGGCACTGGTATCGCTTAATTTCATGCCAAACATCAGATCACCTTTTGCCACAACTTTCCCATCGACTGTTGCTTTTGCACTAACCAGTGCAGAATCACCGAACTTTTTTTCTACAACAACATGTGTTATAAGCTGGTCGCCGGGAATAACAGGTTGCATAAAGGAGATACTTTTGACTTTACCTAAATAGTAAATAGCATTTTCCTGAAGGCCACCGCCAGATTTCGAGAGCAGAAAACAAGCAGCCTGAGCCATATTTTCTATAATATATACTCCTGGTAAAATCGGATTACCAGGGAAATGTCCTTGAAATTGAGCTTCGTTGATAGAAACGTTCTTAAGTACTGAAACAGACTCATTTTCTTTGAAGTCGATAACCCTATCAATGAGCAAAAAAGGAAACCGGTGGGGAACATTCTTCATGATCTCCTGAATTGTAAACATTCTTCAGCTCCTTGTGATCAGGTGGTCAATCCACCATCAATGGTAAATACTTGGCCGGTTATGTAACGAGCTTTATCTGAGGCCAGAAAAGCAACAATCTCTGCCACTTCTTTTGCAGTTCCCATTCGACGCATAGGAATCATTTTTTTTATCTCTTCCAGGTGCTTTTCCGGAATAGCCTGGGTCATTTCGGTATCGATATATCCAGGAGCGACACAGTTGACCGGAATACCAAGTTTCGCGGCCTCTTTCGATAATGCACGAGTAAATCCAATTACTCCTGCCTTTGATGCACAATAGTTTGTCTGTCCTGCGATTCCAACCTGCCCGCTTACAGAAGTAATATTGACAACGCAGCCCCGTTTGTTTTTAAAAAAATACCCTATGATATTTCGGGTTACATTAAAACACCCTGTCAGGTTGGTATCAATAACATTATTCCATTCATCTGGCTGCATTATAAAAAGACTTTTATCTTTAGCGATACCAGCATTATTAACAAGGACATCTACATCATTAAGGTATTCCCGGGCATCTGCTACAAAACGACTGGCTGATTCAAAATCGGAAATATCTGCTTGAAATGCCGCAGCTTTTCCACCGTTTTCGGCAATGGATTTGACAAGACTGTCTGCTTTCTCTTTATTTGATAGATAGCTGAATGCGACTTCAAAACCACTTTGGCATAATGTTTCTACAATCGAAGCTCCGATTCCTCTGGAACCTCCGGTGACAATCGCTTTTTTACTCAATTATCCTCCCGTTTAACAAATTTATTATCTTTGGATATAGCAGAATGAGAAACCCGGTTTTTTTCGATTCCACAAGCGACAGCATCTTTGACTTGCTGTGAAAATTCCCTGGATTTCAGAATATTATCTAACTTTTGGTGAAACGTGCTTAGTGCCTGTTCATGATCTGCGTTTTTGAAAAATTCTTTCCAGAGCTTTACAAATCCATCACGTAATGCTTGTGGACTTGTATGCTTTGGTTGAAAAACGACATTAGCACAGTTGAACTTCTTCCAATCAGTTTCAATAAATCTATTCTCGGTTTTAATCTGATGCCAAAATGGAGTGTTTGGGAATGGTGTGGCGATAAAAAATTCGGCTGTTTTCACATTAGCTTTTTCACAGAACTCAAGAATCAGATCAAATTGATCTTCAAAACAGGTGTCAAAACCAACACCAAATGATCCAAAGAAGCGAATTCCTCGGTCTTCAAGCTGTTTAACTAAATCTGTTGTGCGCTGCCAAATCCCAGGATGTCGGGCATAGAATCGGGCACTGAAAGGATCACTTGCAAATACGGTATACATACTTTTAGCACCGGCACGAGCTATTGCATCAAAATACGCCGGGTCTGTATTCATCGCAGGGGAACAGGATAAGAACATGTTAACGTTGAAATCTTTGATCCTATCACAAAGGTCCATCATGTATTGCTGAATTTTTGGGCGGTTAAGCATGATCATATCATCAGTTATATAAAATTCCTTGCCGCTCAATGCCCTGATCTCTTCAGTAACCTTTTCTATTGGACTTAACCTGATCTTGTTACTTTGATAAATTGGAACATTACACCAGTCACAACCAAAAGGACACCCGCGAGTCACTGAAATCAATGATGCATGCCAGTCATATTTATTTTCTACTTCAAAAATACCAGGTTTTGGTGACACAATTTCTTCGGGCTTTGGAGGTTCATCTGATTTGTAGAATTGTTTCAGTTCTCCATTTTGCACATCTTTTAGGATTGTTGGCCAGATCGTATCAGCCTCACCAATACAAACACTATTACAATGCTTTATCGCATCATCAGGTATCATCGACGGGTGCATGCCACCCATAAGTACCTTTTTGCCTCGTTTTTTAAACTGATCACCAATTTCGTAGGCGTAACCTGCTTGAGGAGTAAAGAAACTTATTGCTATCAGATCTGCATCATCGTCATAATCAACTTGCTCAATATTCTGATCTGTTATTCGCCACTGAATATCTTTGGGTAACAAATTGATTAAAATCGGAATGCCCATTGCAGGTGGCATTCGATAAGCCCATGTTGCTGCTATTGCAGGCATTTCGGCAAGTTCTGGGTAAGTCTCTAAAAATTTATCGAATTTTGGATAGATAAAAGTAATCTTCATTCTAATTTCTGATAAGCCTTTATTGCAAAGTGTTTCAAAATACAACGTGGGCATTCAAATTTCACCATTTTATGTTCATTCCAATTTGGAAACATAAATAGTAAAAATTAAATATCGCCCTGATTATTTTGCAGCCTTTGTATGGTTAGGGGCTTTCTTATTATCCTTATTGTTTATTTGAGATGTTTTCGAACACCTTATCATTGATGCCCATTCTTTAGGAGAATCAACCACTTCTCCGTTAACACTGAACTGGATTGCCTGTGCTTCGATACTATCTTTACCCTTCCAATGATATCGGTATTGCATTTTCATTACTATTTCACTGTTATTAATTGTAGCAATAAAAGTTGAATCAGTTTTTAAATAAGTTCCATTACCTTTAATACTTGAATCACTTACGCTTGCAACGGAAAGAGAATCTTTTCCTGAGAAGGTGAGAATCAGTCCATTGTCATTAGCGCACCAGGTCCCAATTAGCGAATTTTTCTTTTCAGGTACTGCAGAGAATAGTAATGTTATTGATGAAATAATCAGTAGTAAAGCTTTTCCCATCTTTTTATCCTTTCTGAAACTGCCAAACAGGTAATCAAATATAAAAGAACGCCATAAAAAAAAACCAGTAAAGCACGCTTTTTTTGAATATAGATGCTTTAGCAGTTAAATTGCGCTCGTTTTAACTGCCCCAGAGGTAATTTATTAATTGTCAAAAAAATAATAAGTTACCTCTGGGGCAGCAAATCTGAAGAAAAACAGTTATACATATTATATAGAAAAGCTTTGTTCGTTCATGAATTTTCAGAACGAAAATGAGCTAATCAGTGTACTATCTTTTTCAATTCCAGCTTCGCTTGCGGATTATCTTTTGATTCAAGCAACTGAAGAGTCGTGTTGTTTTTAAGGCGAAGGTATTTCTTATCAGAAGATTTATTAGATGTCAGTTCAATTAGAATTTGTTCAACACCTTTGGAATCTTTTTCTTTTAAAATACTCCAAATTCCATCATCAGTTACTGTTTCGCTTGATTCAGAATTTATAGTCTCCAGGTGGTATTGGGCTTTTTCTTTTAGATCCAAACTAATTAAAGAAGGATTATCTGCATTTGGGTGTGTACTGTAGCTGTAATGGCCAATCAGTTGTGTTGAGAAGTTATTCATACTGCAGGAAAAGAAAATCAAATTTAAAAATGAAAGGACGACTAAATAGATAGAATTTTTTAAGAACATTTTAACAAGCCTTTTAATAGTGAAAAGAAAATAAATAACAGAAACAGTATCTTCAATTAATTTTTCAGTATAAAATCAGATTGTTTCATACGCTCACAATGCTGCAGCAGTTTGCATCTGGAAATGATAAAGGATTGGGTCTTTTCAAAGAAGATCAAAAGATCATACCGGAACCTTTGAATAGTGCCGGATTTATTTTAACTTATTTAATAAGGAAAAGAGGCAAATACAATGAATGCGGTTTTACTCAGTGGCAGTCCGCGAAAGAATGGTAATACGGAATTGATGCTGTCCAAATGTGCTGAAAAATTTACAAACGCAGGAATTACAGTTCATAAGTTTTTATGCAGTAATTTATCTGTAAAACCTTGCCAGGCCTGTGGTGCTTGTAAAAAGAATATGAATAGAAAGTGTTCAATAAAAGATGATGATTTTGAAACCATCTTTACTCGCCTTTGTGCAGCAGATATAATTGTCGTCGGATCGCCGGTTTACTTTGGTTCTGCGACTCCCAATTTAATGTCAATACTTGACAGAGCCGGTTATATTGCCAGAGCCAATGGTAATCTGTTTTCGCGCAAAATAGGCGGACCGATTGTCGTCGCGCGAAGAGCTGGACAAAACTTTACATATGCTCAGCTTCTATTCTGGTATATGATTAACGAAATGATCGTTCCGGGATCAAGTTACTGGAATATCGCTTTTGGAAGAGAGCCTGGTGAAGTAAATGAAGATCAGGAGGGAATCTCTACAATAGAGCGATTTACAGATAATCTGATTTGGCTCGCAGAGAAATTATCCAGAGAATAATGTCGGTGATCGGAACATGCTCTTCTGCAGAAAAATCAATAGTAACTTGAGGAAGAGCCTTTACGGAAATTAATGAATGTATTCAGAGTGGTTTGAAAATGTCAATATACAATGAAGGAATGTTTTTTCATGAAACTCAGTTATAATGCTCCTGTGATTCTAACATTTACATTTCTTTGTGGGGCACTTCTGTTTGCAGATCAGATTTTAAACGGTTCACTGATCAGGCAGCTTTTCATCTGCTATCCTCACATGGATCTTACTGATCCGTTAAGCTATTTCCGTATGTTCACTCATGCTGCCGGCCACAAGGATTGGCCCCATTTCATTGGCAATTTCACCTTTATTCTTCTGATAGGTCCCATTTTAGAAGAAAAATTCGGTTCAAAAAAATTACTTATCATGATGATTATAGCTGCTGGGATAACCGGAATTCTTAATACGTTTTTCTTTCAGACAGGATTGCTTGGAGCCAGTGGAATTGTCTTTATGTTTATTATTCTGGGATCATTTACAAATTTCAAATCAGGTGATATCCCATTGACATTTGTTCTTGTTATACTGCTCTTTTTGACTAAAGAGGTTGTCGATGCATTTCAATCAGATTCCATTTCACAATTCGCACATATTATGGGTGGAATATGTGGGAGCGTTTTCGGGTTTAAATCAGCAAAGTGAATATGGAAAGTTTCATACAATCTTTTGATAAAACCTTTTAATAGTAAGGTCTATTATGATATTCAGTGCTACAGAATTTCAACAGCGTATTACCCGCCTCTGTGCGGTTCTCAGAGAGAAAGGCATTGACGCGGTAATCTTGAATCAAAGTGCTGATCTTTTTTATTACACAGGATCAGTGCTTCCTCTTTATTGTGTGATTTCATCTGCGGGAGACGCGTTTGTTCTGGCACGGAAATCATCAGCCCGTATTGAGGTTGAAGCCCCACACATAAGGTTCGAGCTTTTTAACGGATCGAAAGATCTACAGAACATCTGGAATGCACATTCGCTTCACAATGTAAAGACACTGGGATTCAATCTCGATGCGACCTCTTATTCGGTTGTCAGCCGGATGAAACAGTTGTCAAAGCAAGCTGAGGTCGTGGATATATCATGGGAACTCCGTAGTCTTCGTATGGTGAAATCCAACGATGAAATCAGGATTCAGCAGCATGCGGGGATGATGGTTGCGCGGATGACAGAGGTGATCCGTGAAAAGTTTGTCCCCGGGATGACCGAGCTCGAAATGAGCGCTCATATAGAACATTTTTTCCGACTGAATGGAAATGGTATTGTAACAAGTAAACAGGAAGGATTGGTAATTGCCTCCGGTGTATGTTCATCGGGGCTTAATTCACTTGCAGGAAATAAATTTGATGGTATCTGTTCAGGAGCCGGGATTTCCCCGGCGCTTCCTTTTGGTGCATCGTTTGATGTTATTCCTTCCCACACACCGGTTATTTTTGATTTTGGATTTGTCCTTGACGGGTATCATGTGGATATTACCCGTATGGCAAGTCATGGTGAACCGGCGCCGGTGATCATTGAAGCATATCAGGCAATGTTGCAGATTGAGAAGGCGTGTGTCGCGGGGCTTATCCCGGGGAAATCATGGGAGAGCGTTTATCAGATTGCTGTTGCAATGGCGGAGGAGCTGGGATTTGCGGATGAGTTTATGGGATTAGAAAGAGAAAAGGTGCGCTTTGTCGGACATGGTGTTGGTATTCAACTTGATGAACCACCGTTCTTTGCACCGAAGATGCAACAGTCTATCGAGGAAAATATGGTGGTCGCGATTGAACCGAAAGTTTCGCTTCCGGAAATCGGTGTTGTCGGTATTGAGAACACCTATCTTATTCATAAAAATGGAGCATCATTAATTACACAGGCATCGGATGAATTTATTATACTGTAGACACCGGCAATTAATTACTCCATTGTGTATATCCTAAACTGACAGATTCGGGCTAAGGAAGGGCGTTGCCCTCCCTTGATATATATGAAGCCATTCAGGCTCAGGAAAATCATAGTAATCAAGTAAAAAAAACAATGGAGCGGCAAACTGGTCTGCGCACGGGTGCTCTCAGCACTTCAATAAAACTGAACTTCAGTTCAGCTTCTGTGAATAAATGAAAGAATATCCCGCAGGGTGCCTTTAACACATTGGAAGTCCCTCTTACTAGTGTGCCCTGTACTTTAGTGCAGCCATTGTACTATACAGGACCACCGTAATTGTTATCATCCTCCTGTTGAAAACGACAATCTGAAGACCAAACAATCGATCTCAACAAACGAGATGTTCTGTCTGATATTATGGTAATGTTTTTTCAGCTGAAGGATGCATTAAGCAATTTAGTTCAGAGTACTTCAACAGGCGAAGTCATCTAAAACAAATCTGGCAGACGATTTTCCCACTGGAAAAAGACACTTTGAAAATTAATCAGACAATCTCAACAAGCAAAATGGGATGAAAAAAGTACCGAAGGTGATTTTTCTGCGGAAGATTATCTGCTGTAAATGAGATCAGAGCATTCCAACGAAAGATGTTGTCTAAAATGAAACCGGCAGACTTCATTCCTGTGGGAGAACGTTGCCAGAAAAAAAAGACAGACAATTTCAATTGGAGAAATGGTTTAAAAAAGTGCCCGATGGTAGATTCTCAGAAAGGCCTTATAATTGCTAAATTAGGAAAACTTGCGCGAAACAATAGCATGAAACAATATTACGTAATCCTTTATGAACAGGAAAAAAATGCAAACAATAGTGAAAAATACAAAATCAACAAAAACTACAGATTGGTCACTTAAACCAACAATAGAAGTTCAGAAGGAGAAGATCTATTCTGATGACGAGATTGTTGATGCATTTTTTAAAGGCAGACAAGAGCAATTCGAAGAAGATAAAAAGATCCTTTTAGATACATTTTCAAGTAATCTGGCTCAAGCCAAAAAGGTTTGCGAAGAATTCTTCGATACGCTCTGGAATAGTAATATTAGATGCAAGTTTGTATTATTACGGGCATTAACAATTACTCATTTCGATGCGGTATTTGTTGTTCCCAAAGAAAAATTTCTATCTCCTGATTTTATTAGTATTTATAAAATGGCTAGGAATAAAAAAACTGCTGTAAATACAACAACTTTTCAATTTTTCTTCTCCTTTATGCCTCTGACAGACACTCTTAACGAAGAGCGTATGCTCAATGAAGGCTATATTATGAGATATGGCAAAGCAGCGTAGTATTTATTTTGCTGAACATAATGAAAAGGTTTGCAAATATTTAAATCGCAAACCTGAATTTAACGATTGGGTAATAACAACCGCGTTTTACTCAGCCTTACATTATCTACGCAGCAAAATCTTTCCAATGTAAGTTGTAGAAACCGGAAAGAAAATGATAGTTTCTGATTTCAATAATTATTGTCTAATCAAACGGATCAACAAAGGCAAACATGCTGCTTTTGCCCGTTTGGTAGAAGAAAAATTTCCGGAACTCTCAGATCACTATAATCAGCTAAAAGATATTTCCTGGACAGCAAGATACAATGATTATGAATATGAGAGAGCTATCTCAAATCTTGCAATGCAAAGGCTTAAAATCATAAAAGCTCAATGGCAATAATTTTTGTTTTGATAAGCTATTAGCGCTGATGCGAAATTCTGATTTTTCACAAGTTTGTTATCCCACAAGCAGACACTTTTCGCCGGGTGCCCTCAGCAACTTCAATAAAAACAGTGTGTGGTCTGAACTTCAGTTCAGCTCCTGTGAGTAAATGAAAGAATATCTCGCACAGGTGATATTAATATATTGGAAGTCCCTCTTACAAGTGTGCCCTGCACTTTAGTGCAGTCATTGTACTAAACAGAACCACCGCAATCGCTCGTCTATATCTGAAAGCTGGCCGGCATGATTATTATAGAAATGCAAAGAAAAAGGGAGTGCTCGGTATTCTTATTGTGTTAGTGAATAGAGAAAGGGAGTATAGAAAAAAATCTCAGCGGAAAGTTTCGGTATCGCTATCGCTATCGCTATCGCTATCGCTATCGCTATCGTCCTGGCAATAGTTCATTGTCTCCTCGTGAACTGCATATCCCCGCTGTCCGAGTTTTGTCAGCATTGCAACAATCCTATCCAGTTGGACTTTAGCTCTTGTATTTTCATCTGTAGAAAGGGCTCCACACACTTGTAAAACATCTTGCACCGCACAGCATTCCATTGCCGATCCTCGAGCTATTTCGAAATAACGCCTGCGGTCACCATCTGTTGCTTTCCCGTTACCTTCAGCTATATTCAGTGGGATAGACTGAGAAGCCCGAAGAAATTGGTCCTTTGCGTTTCGATGGCCTTTCAGATTTTCGCAAAAATGGTATACCCACCCAACATATTCTATAGCCATTCGGTAAACATCAAGTTTTTCATGCCCAAATGTCATAATAACTCCATTCGATAGCGATACCGATAGCGATTGCGATAAAAAAACGTTATCACAGTCGATGAATTTTTTTTCTTTTTCATCGACTGTAATCGTTACACTTGTAATCGCCAAGCCTGCTGCCCCATTTAGAAAGATATCGAAAGCGTGAATGGCTCCAGGCATGAAGTAAATTTATTATTTCCCAATATGTTCAAGAACAATTCGTAGAATTCTTCTTACAGGCTCTGCGGCTCCCCAAAGCAGCTGGTCTCCTACAGTAAAACCGGTCAGATAATGCGGGCCGATATTCATCTTGCGCAATCGACCGATCGGAACAAGCAGGGTACCTGATACAGCTGCAGGAGTCAACTCTTTTAGAGTCGCTTCTTTGGTGTTTGGGATAACCTTTACCCATTCATGATCAGATGCGATCATTGCAGTGATTTCATCCAATGGTACATCTTTAGTTAATTTAATAGTCAACCCCTGGCTATGGCAGCGCATTGCTCCAGTGCGAACACACATGCCGTCAACCGGAATTGGTACTTTAGTACCGAGGATTTTATTGGTTTCTGCGATTCCCTTCCATTCTTCTTTAGTCTGACCATTATCCATTGGCTTATCGATCCAGGGGATCAAGCTGCCAGCAAGTGGAGCTCCGAAATTTTCAGTAGGCATGGTAGTTCCGCGGAGTTCACCGGTGATTACTTTATCAAGTTCAAGCGCGGTAAAAGCAGGGTCTGATCTCAATGAAGCAGAGGCTTTTGATAAATGGTCCATCTGATTTATCAATTCAATCATATTCTTTGCACCTGCACCGGATGCTGCCTGATAAGTCATTGAGGAAATCCACTCGATAAGATTTCTTCTGAAAAGTCCAGCTAATGCCATAAGCATTAAACTTACCGTGCAATTGCCGCCGATATAGTCTTTGATTCCGGATGTAAGTCCTTTGTCAATTACATCCCGATTCACAGGATCAAGAACAATGATACTGTTCTCACTCATTCTGAGAGATGATGCCGCATCAATCCAATATCCCTTGAACCCGTGATCTCTGAGCCGGGGATATATTTCATTAGTATAGTCTCCACCTTGACATGATACAATGATGTCAAGACTTGAGAGCTCTTCTATGTTCATCGCATCTTTAAGCGGAGGAACATCAACACCAACTGAAGGACCTTTACCACCAATCTGTGATGTTGAAAAAAATACCGGTTCAAATCCTCTGAAATCATTCTCCATTATCATTCGTTGCATGAGCACTGAGCCAACCATCCCACGCCATCCTATAAATCCTACTCTGATCATAACTAATTCTCACTGCTCCCTTCATAGTTCCGTAAAATGAACACTTTATACAGTATTCATTCTAAAATTGATTTGACCCGTTTCTAATTTTCTGGAAAAGATAGTACAATATAATTAAGAAATGCTCAAGCTGTTAAATTAAATAATCTCAATAAATTAAGAATTCACCTCTGAATATTCCTCCGATAAATAAAAATCCTTAATACTTTTTAAATAATCAGGAGCGCATTGAAACTGGGGGACCGATTATTTCTGCCCAGATAATACCCTTACGAAGTTCATCACGCGATATCGTTATTTCAGTGCTTTCGTAAATTTCTTCAATTGGCTGCATTAAAGGTGCAACTGGGACTGCTTGAGTTGAGCTTTTCTGAATTGAATCAAATTTACGTTGAATTTCAGCTTGCTCTTCCAGCATAGCAGATTCCCTTGAGGTCTGCACTTCAACTGATTCACTATCCTTTTTTACAGGTTCTGCTTTTGGCTCTGATTCCTCATGTTGCTCATATCGCTCAGAATCAGGAGTCTCCTTTTCCATACTTCTATTTTCACCAAAAATAGTTTCAAGAGTTCTTCTCAGATCATCACCGATCTGAGAAGATCCACTTTCATCTGTTTTTTGGGGTGCTTGTGACTCACCATAAGTGGGTCGTTCTGCTGGTGGAATTGGCTTTCCAAGAGGTCCTTTTTTTCTGGAATTGGCGACAACGGTAAAAAAGATCCAGATCAGAAAAATAAGAACTGGGAAAAGCTTTTCAATCAAACGAATTAAATCTGAAATATCCATAGCAGGATACACCTTTTAAAAATTGTTGCTGAACTATCGCTATTAAATGTTTTTATCTTTATCTGAACCTTTAGGTGTGCTTAAAGATTCTCTCATCTGCGTATCTGCAACAACATTTTTCATTTTATAATAATCCATTACCCCTAAATGTCCCTTTTGAAATGCTTCTGCCATAGCCAAAGGAATTTGAGCTTCTGCTTCAACGACTTTTGCCCGCATTTCCTGTACTTTTGCTTTCATTTCCTGTTCTGCTGCAATAGCCATAGCACGACGTTCTTCAGCTTTTGCCTGAGCGATTTTTTTGTCTGCTTCGGCCCTGTCTGTTTCCAGTGCTGCACCAATGTTTTTCCCAACATCCACATCTGCGATATCAATTGATAAAATCTCGAAAGCAGTGCCTGCGTCAAGTCCTTTTTCCAGAACTCTTTTTGAAATTGAATCAGGATTCTCAAGAACCTGCTTATGAGACGATGCAGATCCGATAGTAGTTACTATTCCTTCACCAACACGTGCGAGGACAGTTTCTTCACCAGCTCCACCAACAAGTCTATCAATATTAGCCCGGACAGTTACTCTGGTAAGGGCTGTCAATTGAATTCCATCTTTGGCGACAGCCGCGACTCTTGGGGTTTCAATAACTTTAGGATTTACACTCATCTGTACAGCTTCAAGAACATTTCTTCCTGCAAGATCAATTGCAGCAGCACGCTTAAAAGCTAAAGGAATATTTGCTTTATCAGCCGCAATGAGAGCTTGAACAACCCGCAGCACATTACCACCAGCCAGAAAATGAGATTCTAAAGAGTCGGTGGAGACATCAATCCCCGCTTTGACGGCCATAATCTTAGATTCAACAATCAGTTTAGGAGGTACTTTTCTCAGTCTCATAAAGATGATATTGAATAGTCCAACACGAGCTCCGGATACAAGTGCCTGAAGCCACAAGTTAACATAAGATAAAACTACAAAAAACAGTACTATTACAACTACCGCTGCGATTACAGCTAAAATCATTAACCAGTTTGCACCCATCAACAGACTCCTTTTTTAAGAGATTCAGCTTATTTTCTTCACTACTATTCTATTACTATCTACATTAATAACAGTAACTGGATTGCCTTTTGAAATGTATTCACCTCTGCTTATAACGTCATGGCGTTTCCCATTGATATTAGCAGTTCCTGCGGGATGTAGATCGGTGATTGTTTCACCAGTTGCATTAAGCAATTGGCTCAATTCCGGTGGTTGACTAGTACTTCCGTCTTTACTGGATAGAGTCGCCTTTAGTGTTGCTGGTGAAGCAGCAAGAAATCGTATCCCTATAAATAAAACAACTGGAATTAAAAGTATATCAAAAATTAGAAAAGTCAAACCTGTCGTAACAGATACATTCGCAAAGACCAGATAGATCGAAAAGCCGAACACTCCGATTGACAAAACAGTGAGAATCCCTGCTGAAGGAATAAGAAATTCGGCAATTATTACAAGTATTCCTGCTAGTTGTAAAAGTATTGGCCAGATTAAATTTGAAAGCATAATTACCTTTCCTGCTCGCGGGTAACTGTAATTTTGTTGCCCTGAATGGTTGAGATTACAATTGCTGTACCTTTATCAATATAATCTCCTTCGGTAATCACATCATAGAGTTCACCTTCGAAGGTTGCTTTTCCAGCAGGCCTTAGAATTGATTCTGCTATGCCTTTCATTCCGGGAGCAATTTGCAAAGAAGTACCTGAATCCGCTTTGGCATCATGCAAATCTGCACTCAAATAAGGACCTTTAACAACTACACCCAATTTTGGAAAAATGAATCGAAAGAACAAAGAAAATAAAATAAAGCTTCCGATTATGCTTCCAAAAATTTTAAGCAAATTGTTTGTAAATTGTTGCATTTGCCAGGGGAATTCAGGTTTAGGAATAACAAAATTCTGGAATGAAAGAATTAGTCCCGCGGTCATTAGAACCATACCTGCTATTCCAATTATTCCAAAACCAGGGAGAACAAATATCTCAACCAGTACTAAAAGGATTCCTATGGTGATGATTAAGAGTTCAGTGTAATCAGCAAGGCCAACCATAAATTGACTTAAAAAAACGATTGCCAGACAGCTGACACCGATAATTCCAGGTAAACCAAAACCAGGGGATTTCATCTCAAGGTACAAACCTGCAAGTCCGATCATGATAAGAATCGGTGCTATTGTTCCAATATACCTAACCATTTTTTCAGACCAGCTTTCTTCAAAGCGGACTATCTCAAGTTTTTCATAGCCCATCTTTGTAAGCATTTCGCTTACTGAAGCGACACTCATTTGTGAAAAACCAAGTCGCTTAGCTTCGACATCATCCATAGTCAGGAGTTCGTTACTTTTATCAATAGTTTTTGTTGATATGATCTTTTTTTTGGCCGCTGTTTTCAGCTCTGCTAGTTCAGTGGAATCTACATAGATTGTGGTATCCTGCAATTGTACTTCGTAGATTGTTATTCCTTCTGTAACCATTGCTTCAGTGAGTCTTTCGGGATAACCGTTGCGTTTGGCAAGTGTCCGGAATTTTGCTCTGATTGGTGATTGAAATTTTTCTCCAAGCATTTTTGGGCCTTCGTTCCCATAGGTCAGAGGCGCAACATCGCCTATGGTGGTGTTATTCTGCATCACCAGCTTTTGACAGGATAGTGCTATCAGGGCACCTGCAGATATGGCCTTTGTTTTTACATAAGCGATAGTTTTTGCGTTTTTGACATTGAGCATCGTATCTACTATTTGAAATGCTGCATCCACCTGTCCGCCATAAGTGTCGATTTCAAGGACAATTATTCGATTGCGGTATTTTTGAGTTTCACGAAGAGCTCGTGTAATATATGCAGCCATGCCTTGATCAACTGTACCCGAAACGGGAACTACAACTATTACCGTTTTTTCTTTCTGAGCTAAAGTATCAGGTATTGTTGATGGGGATGTGTTTGCCATCAAACGAGTGCAAAAAGAAAATGAAAGCATTAGCAACACGATGAATAATGATTTTAGCATGCTCTTATTTTTCCTGATCTGATGGAAATAGACAAACAATCGTTTGAAAGCTTTGATTATTAAGTAAGAAAATCGTTTTTACAATATTAAATAGTTGAAGAATAAGGATCTACTGATTTTACTTCAACAATATCATATAATTCTGAAAATATGTCAATAATCGATTCATTATTTATGATTCTGAAAAAAAATCAGCTTTCCAGTTAAAAAAAAGTGTTTTACAACTGTAAATGCTGTATTTTGCGTTAACGTATATCATAATTGAACTGCCTTCTATACAAGGAATAGTTACTTACACGATATTTTACAGCAGTCTTAATTAGGGGTCTTTGACGTACCGACAGATAAAAATTATTTTCACGAAGATTAAATTATTTACTTGATTAAAAAAGTGTGGAGAAAATTCTGTTTTAAATTTATAATTTTTCCTTAAGAAACAGGTAATAAATGGATAATTTGTACCTAAAAAAATTAAAAAAAATAACAGAGTTGTTCCACTTGACCTATGTGGAGGAATATGCAATCTTTTAGATCTTCTGTTGGGTATCCAAATGTTCTTGGAATGATCATGGCTGGTGGAGAAGGCTCCCGTTTGCATCCTTTGACACAAGAACGAGCAAAACCTGCAGTTTGTTTTGGTGGGAAATATCGCATAATTGATTTTGTGCTTAACAATTTCATAAATTCGGGTATTTTCAAGATTAAGGTATTAACACAATTTAAATCGGATTCTCTGATTAAACACCTGACAGCTGGTTGGAATCTTAACAGAATGTTGGGCCATTTCATTGATCCAGTTCCAGCCCAGATGCGAACTGGGAAAAAGTGGTATCAGGGGACAGCGGATGCGATTTTTCAAAATATTAATCTGATAGAGGATGAGAATCCAGATTATGTTGCGGTATTTGGAGCAGATCACATTTATAAGATGGACATCTCACAGATGCTTGATTTCCACCGTCAGGTTGGAGCAGTTGGTACAGTTGTAGCGATCCCCAGACCCATCAAGCAGGCTTCAAGTTTTGGAGTGATTGAAATTGATCATGGTGGAAGAATGATCGGGTTTGAGGAAAAACCAAAGAGGCCAAAACCGATGCCCAATAATCCAGATATGGCTTTAGTATCAATGGGGAACTACATTTTTAATAAAAAATTCCTAATTCGGGAATTATTTAACGATGCAAGTATATCGGGGTCATCTCATGATTTTGGAAAAGATTTGATTCCTAAAATTTTTAACGACTATCCAATTTATGTCTACGATTTTGCTAATAATAAAATCCCTGGAGAGACACCAGAGCAAAGTTTGTATTGGGAAGACGTTGGAACTCATGAAGCTTATTACAAAGCGAACATGACGCTACGTGATGTTGTGCCAGAAATAAATCTTTATAATGAGCATTGGCCGATCAGGACTGCTCCGGCGCAATCTCCACCAGCAAAGTTTATCTTTGATGGCGAAGGAGAAGAGAAAAGAAAAGGAGAAGCCTTAGATTCGATTGTATCTGGCGGTTGTATAATCAGTGGTGGCAAAGTTGTGAGATCTGTTTTATCAAGAGGCGTTCGTGTACACAGTCTGGCGGTTGTAGAGGATTCAATTTTATTCCCAGATGTTGAAATAAGTGAAAATGCTCAGGTTCGGAGGGCGATAATTGATCGGGGAATCAGAGTGGAACCTGGCGATAAGATAGGATTTGATCTTGAACAGGACAGAAAACGTTTTTTTGTGAGTGAGAGTGGAATTGTTGTAATAGGACAGCAATCAAAAAACTTAAAGGTGTAAATCTAATAGTATAATGATGTTATAAAATCCATAATAGTTGCTGAAATTAATATGGTGTGGTATAATTGAGTTGCAAGGTTTGATGATTCTTGCTTTGAATTATGAACTGATTTAAATTACTACTCAGGTGATTAAAATTAAAACGTTTAAATTAAATAACACAATGTCCACTCGAACTGAGACGTTATATTTCAGGGATATCAATAGGTATAAAGTTCTTACCGATGAGGAAGAACGTGATCTTGTTATACGTGTTCAGCAGGAAGAGGATGGTGCGATAAATAAGCTGATTACTGCAAATTTACGCTTTGTTGTCAGCGTTGCTCGTCGTTACCGGGGGCGTGGGCTGAGCTATCTGGAATTAATAAACGAAGGAAACATAGGACTACTAAAAGCCGCGAAGAGATTTGATTTGAATATGAATGTCAAATTTATCTCCTATGCAGTCTGGTGGATTAGGCAATCTATTCAAAAAGCGTTATTTGAACAGGCTGGAACTGTAAGAATCCCTCCAAATAAAATCGCTTTATTAAACAAGTTTAAACAAGCTCTCGAGAGGAACTGTGGCGATTACAATGCAACCATTGCTGAAAAAGAATTTGAGGGACATGAGAGCGAAATAGTCGATATAATGGAAAAACTTAAAGGTGTTTCATTAGATTCACCTGTGAGTTCTTCTAATGGAGATGATGATACTGTAAAGACTCTTCAGGATATGATAGGAGAAGATCCTGATCAGGATGGAGAGAGTGAGAGAAAAGAGCTCGGTTCGGTCTTAGACAGTGTGCTTCAAAATATTACCAGTAGAGAAGAACGTATTCTCCGGATGTACTACGGGTTGAATTTTTCACGTCAGTTTACTCTTGAGGAGATTGGAAAAGAATTGAAACTGACTCGAGAACGAGTACGATTAATTCGGGATCGATCGTTACGGAAATTAATGCAAAATCCGAATTCACGCGCGAAATTATCACCCTTCTTTAATGATATTCAGACATAGCAGGAATCTCCCTGAACATGTCCTTTTTTTTTAATCATAAATTTTTTTCACTTCTGATTATTCTTTCGATTCTTTACTGGCACCTGAATCCAGCTCACAAATTTGGGATTATAAATAAATGGGTTATCGTTTACAATAGAATACCAGTTGTTAAGTTTGATTTCTATATTGGTTCATCAGGAAAAATCTTTTTTGAGGATGATCTTGCAAATAGATCTTCTGTATTCTACTGGTTTAACAATCATTTTTGCAAAGAACCAGTGGAAACTCAGGTGGTGCACCTTTTTGTTGGTACAGGGTTTGATAGTTCATCATTTGTTTTGAATAAAGAAATTCTCGATAGTTTACGATTAAAAAGAGTCAATGTTCACCAATTGTTAGTTCGCGATGCTATTACGCAATATAATCAGGCTGTAAATAGTGGTATAAAAGCCGCCATTCTTATTAGAGATCGTTAATCGCTTTTCCAAAAATACTTTCTTTATTGTTGCTTGCCTTTTCAGATAACCCTTTTTTCAAAGGAGATTAAAATTTCTGAAATTGCTGATCTATTAAAAAAATCAATTGATGGCAAAAACCCTTTTGGTGAAAATATTAACTATGATTCTGATTTTGAAAATTTAAAAAATGAAATTAGCAAATTGGGAAACCTCAACTATGCACTAATAGAAAAAAACGCATTAACTATCTTGGAAAAAAAATCGAAAGATCTAAGAGTCTTTTCATTCTTAAGTTTTATTTATTTGAGAAATGAAGTTTGGGAAAAGTATGCTGATGTATTTGAAAGCATCGTATACTTATCTGAGTGTAATTTTGATAAACTCTATCCAGATCGGCAGAGAGCAAAAGAGCTTTCAATTAAATGGCTATCGGAAGAGCGTTATATCAGTTTAGCAAGTAGTATAAGACCTTCAGGTAATGATTATCAACATATTGTCCGCTTAACAAAAGCTCTACTCCGCCTGAAACTGATTTTAGAAACAAAGATCCCTAACACAGCTTGTTACCTTTCAGATCTTTTCAGAATTGCTCAGGAGTGGGAGCGTACTAGCGTAGTCAAAAATGCCATAAATCAGGAAATACCAGTGAGCAGTGGGTGTAGTGATAATAGCACACAATTTGCTCTTATTTCTCAGCCTGATTCAGTAAATGAAGTGCAATTTGAAACAGCTTCGCAAGCCCGTGGAGCAATTCGCAATGCTGCATTTGCTTTAATAAGAGAAGAGCCACAAAAACCAACAGGGTATCGAGTGATGCGTTGTACAAAGTGGGATTTACTTGATAGGGCTCCTTATTCTGAATCTGGCAAAACTAAACTCTCCGGTCCATCTGTACAACAACGGGAAATGTTTTTGAATTTAATCGATCAAAAAAATTGGAAAACGCTTTTCGAGAGGGCTGAGACTACATTTGTTTCAGGGGCAAATCACTTTTGGTTGGACCTTCAACGGTTTTCTATCACATCATGTAAGGAATTGGGTGCTGATTATGATTTTTTAAGATTGTGTTTAGTCCACGAGTTATATGGCTTATTAAAAAGAGTTCCTGAACTTGTTTCGCTTTCATTCTCAGATGGGACACCTTTCTGCGATGATAAAACTAATAAATGGATTCAAACAGAAATTCTGGGGGCCTTTACAATAAATAATAACAAGAGCGATACATTAACTGATTGTAAATTAAAGAATGTTGATGGTTACTCTAAAGAGTTGCAGGAAATAGAATCTTTAGCTGATTCAGAAAACTTTGAGAGTGCAATAGATCTGATCCAGGAAAAGCTGAACTCATCTACTTGTCAACGTGAGAATTTTAAGTTTAATTTACTGCTGGGCACAGTATTTATCAAAGCAAAGCAACCGCTACTCGCCATAAGCACCTTTGAAATGCTGGAACATTCAATAGATGAGTACAAAATATATAAATGGGAGCCGGAATTATCTGTTGAGATATGGACAATGCTTCTTCAATCTTATCAACTGTATATAATGATGAAGCCTCATTGTAATCAATCAGGTATTCAGGAAAAGCAGAATTGCGTACTTCAAAAGATTTGTAACATAGATCCTAAAAAAGCACTCATGCTTAGTAGAAAAGATTTGATGAAAGGCGGATAAATCATGGCCGGAAGTTTTCAGAATGAGATACCAGCAGCGAGGATCAATTTAAAGCTCGATGTTGGTAAAGGTGATGCGAAAAAGAAAATGGAACTACCCTTAAAAATGCTTGTTATTGGAGATTTTTCACAGAAAAAGAGGGATGAGAGGGTTGCTAATAGGGAAAGGATAAGTATTAATAAAAATAATTTTGAGCAGGTAATGGGAAGTCTTGATTTGAATCTATGCTTTCCAGTAGACAATAAATTGAAATCACAAGGTGACTTAGAAATAAATCTAAAAATAAAAGATATGGATTCATTTAGGCCAGACTACATTGCAAAAAATATTCCCGCTTTAAGCCGCTTACTGGCTGCGAGAAATTTATTGAAAGATCTCAGGTCAAATATAATTGACAATAGAGAGTTCAGAAAGAGGTTAGAAGAGCTGCTCAGAAATCGTGATACAATACATTCTCTGCATCGTGAACTTAAAAAAATCGTCCCGGAGGTTGAGAGTGGGCAAGCTGATAATAGAATGATAGATGTTCAATCAGAAAAAACAACTTGAAACAAATGATTTACTGAATTGAATTCAGAAAGAAAAAGAAGATAAACAATAGGTAGAGGAGAACCGTATGGCACCGCAGGAACCATGTGTTTCACAGGAAAATCAAATTCAAAACGGGTTGGATTATATCTATAGATCAATAAATCTGAAAGTTCCCGACCATACAATAGATATTTATGGTTTTAAAAACAACGAAGCATTGGCAGAAACCAATGCAAACGAGCGAATTAGTGCAGCGCTTATAATTTTTATTGAAAGTTTACTTGAATCTCCATTTGATATCGAAAAAATAGATAAGGTTCTCCTGGATAATCTGATCGCTGAGATTGACAGAAAATTATCTGTTCAGATAGATGAAATTGTGCATAGTGAACAGTTTCAGCAGATGGAATCTACCTGGAGAAGTTTGAAATTTCTAATAGATAGAACAGATTTTAAAAAGAATGTAAAGATTGATCTGATTGATTTATCGAAAGAGGAACTTGCAGAGGACTTTGAAGATGCTCCTGAGACGATTCAATCGGGTCTTTACAAACATGTTTATGTGGAAGAGTACGATACTCCAGGAGGTGAGCCTTACTCATCAATGATATCCGATTTTGAATTCAGTTCAACTCCAGCAGATATAACTCTTCTTCAGGAGATCTCTAAAGTCGCTTCAAGCTGCCATTGCCCTTTTATTGGTTCAGTTAAACCACAGTTTTTTGGAAAAGATCGTGTTCAGGATCTCCCAAAGATTGAAGACTTACATAGCTATATGGAAAAAAGTGAATTTCTAAAGTGGAATTCTTTTCGAACAACAGAAGATTCACGTTATATTGGTTTGACATTACCCCGATTTATGCTGCGGTTGCCATACGGTCCGGATACAATATCAATCAAAGAATTCAATTATAATGAAAATGTAAATGGAGCGGATCATAATAAGTATCTATGGGGAAAAGCATCCTTTGCTTTTGCAACCAATATGGTCAGGTCATTCATTGACAATGGGTGGTGTGTCCAGATTCGGGGACCGGAAGCAGGAGGCAAGGTAGAGAATTTGCCGATTCATTTTTTTGATGTTGGAAGGGGACGGCAATTGAAAATCCCTACAGAAATTCTTATTCCTGAAACAAGGGAGTTTGAGTACGCGCAGGAAGGGTTTATACCGTTATCGCATTATAAAAACAGAGATTATGCATGCTTCTTTTCTGCAAACTCCACACAAAGAATTACAGAATATGATGATCCATTTATTACTGCGAATATGCGAATCAATTCCAGACTGCCGTATGTCTTTTTAGTTTCGCGTATAGCTCATTATTTGAAAGTGATTCAGAGGGAAAATATCGGTACTACCAAAAGTAAAATGCTGTTACAGGAGGAGTTAAACAGATGGATAAAGGGGCTTGTCACAGAAATGAACAGCCCGGGTCCGGAGCTTATTGCTTCCCATCCATTAAAATCAGCAGATGTGGTTGTCAGTGAAATAGAGGATAATCCTGGTTTCTTTTCTGTGAATCTATCTGTTATGCCGCATTTTCAGATCGAGGGAATTGACATTAATTTATCGCTCGTTTCACAAATACCAAGAGCTAAATAGTATTGATTCAAGATGGCGATAGATGAGCCCTTCATGTATTCGACAAGAAGGAGCTTGCTATAAGAGATCTTTATCAAACAAAATTTATCGGTTAAAACTTTAAAAAATTTCGCTCTGAATATCTGTTATTGTCAAAAGAAATTCTTTCTTCTGAACTTTATAAATAATCAATCAGTTGTTTCCAGAAAACAATCAAAATTATAAGGAGGAGATTAAAATGGCAATTCCAGCATACCTTTGGATTCATCAGGATGATGCAGGAAATAAGATAAAGGGGTCTGTTGATGTAGCAGGGCGTGAGGGGAGTATCGAGATACTTGCATTTGAACATGAGGTGAGAATCCCGACTGATGTAGACACAGGAAAATTGACGGGGACGCGTAAACACGAATCATTGAAGATTGTAAAAGCCTTTGATGCATCTTCACCTTATTTATACAAAGCTGTTTGTGAAGGGCAGACATTTAAGCATGTCGAGATAAAATGGTTTCGTATAGATGACACAGGAACCGAAACTGAATACTTTAACCATCAGCTTCATGATGTTAAAGTAAGCTCAATTAAAGCAATAATGTACAATATAAAGGATCCTTCTAAAGAACGCTATGTTCATCTGGAAGAGGTTCAGCTAAGGTATCAGCAGATTGACTGGACACATAATGAAGGAAATTTAACGCATCATGATTCCTGGAAAGAAGGCCGCTAAGATTTGTTTAAAATTGATATATATTTATACATTAACTAACTTTCGCAGAGAAAATGACGATTACAGGTTTGAACTGCTGAAGAATAGCTAGTGATATCAATCTAAATAGGTTGCTTTGATGCCAGATTTTCAAGATGCCGATATTTTTCTTTTGGGGTTTATAATTTTTCTGACAGGAAGTATTCTTTTGCTGATTGGAGCTTATATTCAAAAATCTCTGACACGTTTTAAGAAAAGGTTTCTTTTAGATAATCATCGGAAAAGTGGTGCAACAGGAGAAAAGAAAGCAAAAGAATATCTTCTTAAAAATGGATTCAAAATACTTAAAGAGCAGGCGGTTTTAGAAAATCAGTTATTAATAGATGGGAAACCGGAAAAATTTCATTTACGGGCTGATTTTATTGTATATAAAGATGGCAAACTATCAGTCGTTGATGCAAAGAGTGGTATCGAAGAGTCTGACCCGAACTGCATTCAGACAAGACGGCAGCTACTAGAATATTTCATATATTACAATGCTGATGATGTGTATGTTTTTAACAACAATGATAGCACTTTGCACTCAGTATCTTTTCTTTTTAAGAATACTTCAAATAAAAGAGTTCATATCGGATATCTGTTTTTACTAATGATAGTCATTGAATTGATCATGATCGTTTTAATAAAGACGTTTGGCATCAAGATGCCCTTTATAAATTAGTTTTTTAGATTTACTTTTTGATTTGGTTGCAGAATGTGTTTATTCGGGGGACGAGTTCATCAATATAGAGGTCAAGATACTCTTTACAAATTGCTGATGCGTGCGGCATTATAAGTACCTGGGGAAGTTCCCAGAGTCTTGAATTTTCCGGAATCGGCTCGGACTCAAATACGTCAAGACCCGCGCCTGATATGTATCCCTTTTCCAAAGCTTCAACAATTACACTTTCCTTATAACAATTACCGCGTCCGATATTATAAAAAAAAGCACTCCGCTTCATCGCTTTAAAATGCTCCAGCCCTAACAGATCGTCGGTAGACTTGTCATTAGGAAGTATTGTAATTACATGGTCTGCTTGTCCTATGTGTTCCAGGATTTGATCAGGAGTAAGCAGCTGATTTATGAAAGAGTCCTGTTGAGAGGGTAGAGTCCTCTTTACGCCGATAATTTCGCAGCCAAACATTCTCAGTGTTCTGGCAACGATTTTCCCAATATTACCATAGCCGATGATCATAATTTTTTGACTATGTAAAATTGAAGTCGTACTTTCAACATTTCTATTGTAAACTTTTTTTTGTTTGTTTTCTATAAGTTTATTGAATCTGCGGTTATGGTACAGAATCATTCCGAGGAGCGATTCAACCATAATCTTGCCATGGAAAGTACCATTGTAAATGGGAACAGGATAGCGGCGATTGCGCTGAATCCAATCGTTTCCAGCAGCAGGTGTAAAGATTACTTTCAGATGAGGAGCAAGCTGATACCAGGATTCTTTGAATTGCCAGGTAATAAAAATATCGGTATCAGCAAGTTTACCAAGTATTTCTTCTTCGCTAAATGCCCTTGAAAATGTCAATAAGTTGCATTTAGAGCAAAGATTATCAAATTGTACATTGCTTATGGAAAATGCATCAACTTCGTTTTCAAGAAATGTCAGTGCGTTCATGATTAATCAACTATTTTCCGCAATATCTTTCAATAGCCTTTCAGTTTCATCCCATCCAATACAAGGATCAGTTATTGATTTGCCATAGACATTTTCATCAACCTTTTGATTTCCTTCTTCCAGAAAGCTTTCAATCATGAGACCTCTGATCATTTTTCTGAGGATCGGCGAATATTTTCTGCTCTGTAAAATTTCCATACAGATCCGGGGCTGTTCTTTGTGTTTTTTTCCAGAATTATCATGATTAGTATCGATAAAAATCGCTGGGTTACTAAGATTTTTTGCTTCATAATCTACAGCAACAGCTATAAGGTCTTCATAATGGTAGTTTGGAATAGTGTGTCCATAATGATCAATTGCGCCTCGAAGAATAAGATGGGCGTAGGGGTTTCCGGTAGTTTCAACTTCGTACCCATTGTAAGAAAAAGTGTGGGGGACTTGAGCTGCGAAAACTGAGTTGAGAGCAACTTTCAGATCCCCGCTGGTCGGGTTTTTCATACCAACCGGGATATCGAGTCCGCTGGCAGTGAGCCGATGAGCCTGGTTTTCTACAGAACGTGCACCGATGGCTACATAACATAACAGATCATCCAAATATGGATGGTTGGTGGGGTAGAGCATTTCATCAGCTGCGTTCATGTGCGATTCAGAGAGTGCACGGATATGCATTTTTCGTATTGCGTGGATTCCTTCTGCCATATTTGGTGCTTTTAGAGGATCTGGTTGGTGAGCCATACCTTTATACCCAATGCCAGTGGTCCTGGGTTTATTGGTATAGATCCTGGGGATAATAATAACCTTGTCTTTTATAAGATCCTGTACCTTAGCAAGACGGCTTACATATTCGCAAACAGCATCTTCATCATGCGCGCTGCAAGGGCCGATAACAATTACAAATCGGTCATCTTTTTTTTCGAGTATGTTTTTTAAAGTGAAATCTCTCTGGGCAATAATTCCCTTTAGCGAATGAGAGACTGGCATAGCATTTTTAATTTCTTCAGGTGTAGGTAGCTTGCGAATGGCCCGAAACCCCATGTTTTCCTCTTTAGCAATGAAAAGGTTATTTTAATATGTTGGGACAAAACAGAAAAATATGTTAGAGTACGGATTAATACTACTGTGATTATTGGGAAAATTAAGGCGGGTGATTAATGGGGAAAAAAAAGGCCACTTAGAAAGCGGCCATAGATATATATTCGGTTTAACGCTCTATCTTATAAGACATACGTTTTTCTTCACGAATACGTTTGCGCTTGGAGGAATTCAATCGCCTTTTCTTTTCTTCGCTGGGTTTTTCGTAATGGCGATATTTTTTAACATCGGAAAGAATTCCCGCCCGTTCGCACGTTTTAGTGAAGCGCCGAAGGGCTTTTTCAAAGGCTTCATCTTCTCGTACAACGATACCGTTCATTCAGTATCACCTTCTTTCTTTAGACTTAAATGTTACATCGAACTTTAAATATAAATTTCGGAAGCTCAGGAAAACAAGTTAGAAGGAATGAGAAAGAAATGATGAAATAATTTGGATTACGATAGTAAAATTCAGAAAAGCACGTTTACCTTTACAGTTCAGATGGCAAAAAAAATGATATCAGATCGCGTTACATCTAAACAGCCAGAAATAGAAATTGTTCTAAATAGATGTATTTTCGGGGAGTCCATAGTATTTTTAGATTCACACTGAGAATAGGAATGATAAATGGTTAAATTTGGTTTGGATTGCTTTTTAAGAGATTTTCCTCAGGCTCTAAAAAATAAACGCATAGGTGTTGTGTGCCATGCTGCATCAATTACTTCAGATTACCAGTCAATAATTGATGTACTCTACAGACATCCTGATTGCACATTGAGCGCAATCTTCGGACCACAACATGGATTATTTGGGCAGACACAGGATAATATGGTTGAATGGGAAGGTACTATAGATCCGGTTTTTAAAATACCAGTGTACAGTTTATATGGCAATGTACGTAAACCGAATCCGTCGATGTTAGAAAGTCTGGATGCCCTGGTATTTGATATACAGGATGTGGGGGCTCGTCCCTATACCTATGTCTGGACTCTGAAACTTTGCATGGAAGCATGCAGTGAAAAGGGAATTCCGGTATGGGTGCTTGACAGGCCAAATCCAATCGGATGTGTACCCGTTGATGGGCCAATGTTATCACAGGAGTATTTTTCCTTTGTCGGAGGTGCGGAAATTCCTCTTTGTCACAGAATGACAATGGGAGAGATGGCTTGTATTATCAAGAAAAAATTTCATCCTGCCTGCGATCTTAATGTTGTCTGGATGAATGGGTGGTGTCGGGATTCGCTCTGGCCTCAAACTGGTCTTCCCTGGGTTTTACCATCACCCAATATGCCTTTCTGGGATACTGCAGTTGTATATCCAGGAATGGTACTTTTTGAAGCGACAAATATTTCTGAAGGACGAGGGACCACCAGGCCATTTGAACTGTTCGGTGCCCCTTACATCAATTCAATCGATTTCAAAAGAGAGCTACTTTCGTGTAAATTAGACGGATGCACATTCAGAGATCATGGCTTTATTCCGACATTTCAGAAATGGCATGGCCAATTCTGTTTTGGAATGCAAATACATGTGACAAATCCGAGAGTGTTCCGTCCTGTATTGACAGCCGTAGCAATTATCTCTTCAATAATAAAAACCAGTGGCAAAGAATTCATGTTTAAAAAACCTCCGTATGAATACGAGCAGATTAAAATGCCTTTTGATATTCTTGCCGGAGATGATCAGTTGCGAAATGCATTAATTGAAAACGTTCCATTATGTGAATTATCTGATTCCTGGAAGAAAAGCTATGCTGAGTTTAATGACCTCTTTTCTCAAGTAGCCCATTATCCGGAGCAGTTGTAATGCGAGGATTTATACTCGCAGCTGGTTTCGGAACACGGATGAGGCCTCTTACAGACCATATTCCAAAGGCAATGGTTTCTGTTTGCGGGAGAACATTACTTGAGCGTGCTTTGCGGTTTATACATAGAAGCGGAATAAAAGAAATAGGAGTCAATGCCCATTATCTTCCCGAACAACTGGAAGCATTCAGAAAAAAATCAGCAGTCCCATTTGAACTGTTTGTTGAAAGTGGGGGAATACGGGGAACGGGAGGGGCTTTTGATTTTGCCCGGTCTTTTTTAAACTGCGATGATGCCTTTTTTGTTTTGAATGTAGATATTATATGCAAATTTGATCTGATGACAGCGATTGAGAATTTTAAAAAATCAAATTGTGTATGTATGCTTATTGCATTCCCTTGTGAAAAGGGAAAAGGAACTATACTTTTTGATAAAGAATCACATGCTTATTATGGGACTCCTTCTGAAATAGAAAATAAAGCATTTATGGAAGAAGCGGCTTTTATCGGGGCAGCAATATACAAAAAAGATTTTCTTGAATATATTGGAACAGATGATTTCTCAGTAGTTCCGGTATGGAAGCGCCTTGCAGAGAATGGATTACCTGTTATCGTCAATGTTCAACGTGACGGTTTCTGGAGAGACATAGGAAATATTACTGCACTTGCAAATATCCATTTTGAGTACCTTGATAAAAAAATCGATATTGATATACCAGAAAATCTCAGGATCGACACAAAAGAAAAATATTGTATTCCTGATAATCTGAATAAAAATCAGTGTTTTTCCGGGAAATATGCCTGGGTTGAAAGTAATGAAATTATGAAATGTACTATTAATAGAAGCATTATATGGTCAGGTATGCAGATCAGTAATAAGGAAATAACTAATTCGATTATAACACCATTTGGAGCGTTGACGATCTCATGAACTCCCAAATAATTCTAACACCTGCACAGGTGGACTTTTTAAAAAGTGTAATAAAAGATTTTGATTTGGAAACATGGCACATTGAGCTTGCTGGAAGAGCTGCATCGCAAAGATATTTTGCCAGAATATCGAAGAATAAACAATCACATGTACTTGTCGTTTGGGATAGTCATGATGAGGACTGGGATCGCTTTTTAACAATGCAGAAGGACCTCCGCTCCCTGGTTCCATATCTTCCAGAAATTTATGATAGTGATACCGCGCATGGCCTCATTCTGGAAGAGGACCTTGGTACAATGACACTAAAAAAATTTTGTAACGAAAACAGTTCGACTATTTCGGAAATAGAAAAGGCCTATAAAAAAGTTTTAGATGCCCTCTGGAATTGGCAGCAGCTTAAAATCTCTGCCAGTCAATCGATATCCGCAAGAGCTATGGATTTTGATACTTTTATGTGGGAATCGGGATATTTTGCCCGTTTTTGCGTGACCGAATATTGTGCCTGTGAAAAGTTGCTTGACAAAAAATGGGAAGAAGAGCGTGAACAGCTTGCGCTGAAAACTTCATCATTACCTCGCACCTGTATACATAGAGATTTTCAATCTGAAAACATAATGATTCACAATGGGCAAATACGGTTTGTTGATTTTCAGGGAGCACGTCTGGGGCCACCACAATATGATACAGCTTCTCTACTGTTTGACCCCTATATTGAGATACTTTCACCCCAATTGGCAGAAATCCTTTTTACCTATTATCAAAATATATCAGGAAATGCCAATGAAGTGAGCTCGTATTTTAATTGCGCAGCACAGAGATTAATGCAAGCTTTAGGTGCGTATGGGAATCTTTCGCTTCACAAAAACAAAGAACATTATAGGAGGTTTATTCCTCTTGCACTTGATAGATTGATTTATGTGCTTGGATTTCTTCCAGAGTATAAACAAATCAGAACTATCGCCGAGGAATGCAGAGAAGTTGTACGGCAAATCAGTGCACAAAAAAATCATATCTGTGATTTATGTGAATGAATAAGTCTTTACATCCGAATCACCTCCAAAGTATATAAGGGGTACTATAATAAAAGGAAATCCTTTATTAAAAGGAATCCTCATAGATGGTTTTGTCACATGGGAAACACTGGTCTTAAGATCTGAGAATACAAGCGGTATCTAAAAGAGTATAATCAGTATAGCTAAAATTGAAATTATGAGGAGTACTCTAAAAGGAATCAAAAAAGATGCGGGGAAATTATCTCCTCTTTTATCATCAGGTTCTGTAAGACATTGAAAATAGTCCAGATAAATCAGTAGATGATAATTTGTCCGGGATTCCGATTATCCTGAAATACATTTTTTTCTTGAAGATTTTCACTGTTGGGAGTAGAATATCTATGCCCGAAAAAGAAAAGAATATATGAAAATCGAATTTTATCCGAGTGGAATTTTCCGTATTTTGAAGATCAGTGATATGCTCACGGTTTCTACTCTTGATGAACTTTGTTTATTGATAGATGGATATCTCTCTCAGAATGAAACACATATCGCGTTATCTTTTCCGGAAACAACTTATATGTTTAGCGGCGCAGTTGCTTCACTTGTAAGCTGTATAAAGAAAATGAGAGATAATAAAGGTGAACTGTGCATCATAGAACCAAATCCGGAGATGATTGAGCTTTTTAAACAAATGGGAATAGATAAAATTCTTCCAATTTACATTTCAGAAACAGAGCTCCCTTACGAATCTGTTAAGTAAATAGATTGCCCTCTTTTTTATCGTTAAAATCGATAGCTAAATTCTCTAATTCTGCCACAATGTTTCTTGGCCATTCCTTGTGGAATTTAAAATAGAGTTTCTGGATTAAATTGCCAGAATGGATCAAAAGCAGTTTTAATTTTTTTCATTTGTTCAACTGTGTCATGTCCATACATGCTAATCAAATATTTCTTTTTCAACTTACCGATTCCATGTTCTGCCGATATCGTACCATTATTGTTAATTACCAAATTCATAATTACATCGTATAGGTCAATTGCTTTCTGCAATTCGTTCTCATCTGAAGGAAGCAGATTTATATGTATATGATAATTACCGAGGTGGCCAAAAGCAGCATGGGCTATTTTTTCGTTGTCGATTAATTCCAAAATATCTTCGTATACATTGGCGAAAACATCTGATGGCAAAGCACAATCAGTTCCTATCTTTCTTATAGAACTGCAGTATGATTTGTATTTAGAAATGGTTAAGTTGACCATTTCTGGTAATGCATGCCTGAACTTTTTGAGCCGTTCAATTTCATTGGATTCGATTCCACTCCAGGTCTTATCGAAAGAAGAACCACAGCGTAGTAATTCCGATTCCCATACGGAAAGTCGGGTTTCGAAATAATCCGGATCATTGTCAATATATTCCCACAATATTGCCTGTTTAGAACCCGGTGGGAATGAAGGAATTATATCAGGAAGATGTTTTCTGTATTGCTCAATGAAAGCTAATGCACTTGAATCAAAAAATTCAATTGAACATATTTGGTTATCGCTTCTTAAAAAATCAGCAAAGGTAAATGCAGCTTTTCTTGAAGGGAAAAATGAGCAACCAGAGATGAAAGTACTTTTCTCATAAAGTCTAATACCTATTGAACTAAATGCGGCAAGCGTCCCTTCACTTCCGATGAAAAGATCAATCAAATCCATTGGTGAGGTGGCATAAAATCCTGCAGCATTTTTAATGTTTGGTGATCTGAATAAAAAAGGCTCTACGGTAATCAGACTATTCTGTTCAGTAGTAATCGTAAATCCTTTCTGGGGATCGATATCAGTCCCTCGTTCTACATAAAATGAATCTGAAGAAGGAAATACCATGGAAAGAGAATGAATATGATTACGGGTTGGCCCGAATCTGAAAGAGCGCGCACCGGATGCATTAGTGGAAACAGTTCCACCTAACTGAGCTGTCAATTCAGTCGGATCTGGCAAATAACAGAAACTTTTCCCTTTCAAAAGTTCAGTTCCGGGTACCTGATATGGCCAGAGTTCGGGGTTGTCAAGAAAACGAGTGATTTCAGAAAGGGTGATTCCAGGTTCACATAAAAGAATCGGATTATTGCGTATATCCAATTTTATTTTGAGTATTTTTTTCATACGGGAAAAAGAGACTGCGATACCATTGTCAAAGGGTAATGATCCGCCGGTTGTACCAGTATGTCCACCAATGAAGGTAATTTTCTGTTTATCTTCATTAGCCGAATCGATAATATCGCGGATATCTTGAATGCATTCAGGGAACGCGACTATAGAAGGAATACCTCCACTTATCTTTGATTCATCACTTAGCAGATCGCTACATTGACTAAGAATATCTTCTCTTTTACTTATAATTCGCATCGCAAGCCAGTCTGTTTATAATGTATTATGTTTAGTAAATTAGAATGAATTGTCATCAGTTTGATTTCGCAATATCTGGGTATAATATTTATCAAATAAATAAAACCCAAGGGGAACCTGCATCGTAGTTGTCTGAGCTTCCGCTTCATTACGCGAAATAAGTTCAACAGTAATACATTCATTCTCTTCTGATATTCCAGCCATTCTATTTTGAAAAGACCTAAAGGTCGAGTCATCTACTCTTACAATGCAACCATAATAATAGATTCCTTCATCGCTTCCACCCACAGAACTGAAAAGCATTTGCTTATGGAGCGGGAAAAGAGAGCTGGAGGAGATCTGTAAACCAGTTTCCTCCTGGAGTTCACGAACGGCAACGCCTTCAGGATCATCACTATCTTCATCAAGCATCCCTGCAGGAAATTCTAAACTCATTTGTCCACTTCCGATTCTACGCTGCCTGACCATCAGAAACTTTTTAACACCTGTAGAGGTGTTTTCAATGAGAGGAACAATGACACATGCATGCCCTCGGATAAAAACTATATGAGGTAAGGAAATTTCTTCTGGTGAGGTAACCTTTGCATCTACAAGCGCGAAAAGGAGTTTACCGTTTTTTTTTCTTATTTCATTAAGTACAGAGAAGGAGTGAACCTTGCAACCTTCTGCTTCAACAGAATCAATCCATTTTTTAATTTTGTTTTCCATTTGAGATTCTTTCGAAACGTTATCGGGTTTTATAGCAGAGTAAGAATAGGAATAAAATCCAATAAGAAGTTAGAGAATAGATAAGAAAATAAATAAAGAGTAAAAATGATTCATTAGAAATTAGGAGAAAAGAATAGGAAGAGAAGGGTTGAATATGGTGAATAGTTTTTTTCTTTAGGGGAATTTTAATCAATTATAATTCCCCAGGGATAAGTGAATAAATAATTGATATTTAATAATTGATCTCTGGGGGGGGGCTATTTCGCGATTGGCACAGATATTGTAATATCAATATCCAAAACATTCTCCTTAACAAAACCGTAGGAGGACCTCATGGCCACCAAACCCCGAGTCGTAGCTCCCAACCAATACTACCAGATCTCCTCCGTCGGAAACACCGACTATCATATCCTCGGTACCGATATCTTGAAACTCTTTTTTCTTTGTCAGCTCGCCATTTATCTTAAAAAATACGAGCTTACCTGCATCTCCTGGTCTCTTATGGATAACCATTATCATCTGGTCGTTAAAACCGGTTCCGATCCTACTATATCTATTTTTATGCAAACGCTTAACTCTGTTTTTGCTAAAAATTATAACAAAATGAACAATAGCTTCGGATCGGTTTTCGCAAAACGGTTCTCTTCTATTGTAGTTCAGGAGGGAGATAACCTAAAAGAGATTATCCGTCATGTTCATTTAAATCCGGTCCGTAGTGGAGATTGTACGCTTGAAAATCTGGATAATTACAAGTGGTGTGGTCATAGTGAAATAATTAATGGTAAAACTGAAAGTATTATTGATAAAGCTGATCTTCTCAATCTCTTCAGTGGATCCGATCAGATCACAGAATACAAGACATATATTGCTATACCCTGCCGGGAGATTCCTGAGTCGGTTAGTCAAATGCAATCATCGAACAAGGGAAGCTTTAACTTCCATAATTCAAACTGTTTGGTAATTGGGGATGACGATTTCACTAAGAAGGTATTTGAACAGGATCAAATCAGGAAAGCGCGAGTTGCGCTATATGAGAGGGAAAAGCTCTCGCCTGAGGATGTACTTCACAAGATAAACATTGGCATGCAATTTACCCCTGAAAGTATAAGGATGCGTGGAAGGTTAAATGAGCAATCCACATTCAGGCAGATTTTTGCGCAATACGCTCACTGCTACTATGAGTTCCGCTGTACTCAAATTGCTCAGTATTTAAATGTCACTCCATCCGCAATATCCATGATGATCTCAAGGTGCTATAGAATCACTGACCTGAACCTCATTAAAGAGTTCATCGGCTGTTAATTCAATTTTTTAGTTGGATTATGATAGAGAGCAGATGAAGAGTGATTCTTCAGTAAAAATTTATTTCTCGAAGTCGAGAGAATAAGCTTATTCAGACGTATATCTTGAGAAATAGTAGAAAAATATCCAATCGAGTATAATAAATTTATTTATGTGCTAGAAAATGGCTGCAAATGATGCTGGTTTGAGGTAAGCGAGAATACATTTCGAATTAATTTGCAGGAATCGCAGGGATATTTAAATATAACCCCGGAGTTATATTAATAAAAATTGACAATTTAATAAATTACCTTTGGGGTCAACAATGTGCCGAATCAAAGACCTTGACCGTGGGAATCTTTATCGAAAAAACTGTCCCTTTCCCCTTAAAACTCTTTATTATTAGCTCCCCCTTTAATTTATCCTTTATTATTACCGCAACTGCATCCATTCCCACTCCTCTACCTGAAATCTCAGTAACATTTTCTGTTGTAGAAAACCCTGGTTTTAGAATCAACGAAATTGCTTCGTAGGGAGTCAACGCCGCTGCTTCGATTTCTGTTAAGAATCCCTTTTTGATAGCAACCTTTTTCAGATGATCAGGATCCATTCCTTTACCATCATCAGATAACTCTATGATAAGATCCTCTTCTGATTGCTTGAAAGTAATATTGATATGGCCGATCTGAGGTTTTCCTGCCTTTAGTCTATCTTCTGAAGTTTCAATTCCATGATAAGCGCAGTTTCGGATAAGATGAATAAGTGGGGTATTAAGTTCTTTTGCTATCTCACAATCAATTGGTGTTTCAGCTCCTTTGATATCGAATACTACATTTTTCTCAAGTCTTCTCAATAGTTCAGGTATTATTTTAAGTGCCTTTGCGACACCTTTTTTTGCGGGAATGGAACGAAGCTCTAAGTATTGATGATCAATTTTGTCTAACAATTTGCCACAAAAATTATAATCTTCAAGACAAAACTTCAGCATCTCTTTTAAATTAGTAAATTGATATGTAAGCTTCTCCAATGGAATACGTAGATAAATATCATTGCTTTCATTGAAATCTTCACCAAAAATTGTTTTAGCGATTTGATTAACTTCCATTACAGCGTTTGAAAGTTGATTTAATGAGTTTAGAATGAGATCGGTTGTATTATAATGAATTGTGGTGTTTTCTCTAAGTGTTACGAGATTTTCTTCGAGTAAACCAGCAATTTCCGAAACAGTAATCAGTCCAAAGGAACCAGCTGTACCTTTTATTGTGTGTACGTCTCTGAAGATGTCATTGACAATATCCTTTGATAATACATTTTTACTTAGTTTATCAAGATTTTCTTTAGTGTGTTTTAAAATTTGACTGATTTCAATCAAAAATTCTTTGAAAAGATCAGGATCCTCAGCAATTGCTTTGAGTTCAATATTTTCCTTTTCCGATTTACCTACTTTTTCAGCAAGAGCTTTTTCTTCAGTTATGTTTTCCATAACGACAAGAATCTGTTTCTTGCGATTTTCGCTCCCTTCAACCAGAAAATAGCGAAGGCGCAGCCATTTTTGACAATTACCAGTTTTGTATTTAAATTCTTCAAAAGGATTCAAAAGTTCCATTTCTTTTCCTGATATTCTGTTTTCCAGAAATACATCGAAGAACTCCAGAAGTTTGTTTTTATCATTATCATTTTCAATACCGAGTACGTTAAAATAGTCTTTGCTTGCTATTTCTTTCAGTTCGAGAATTCGTAAAACCGATTTCGAATGCTCTGGATTGATAATAAAATTTTCATCTAAACAGAGCAGACCTGTAGGGACGGAATCCATTATGATGCTCATTTCCTGATTCTTTTTCTCTATTTCTATCTCTATTCCCTGGAGTGAAGAAAGCATCTGATTTACCGAAGATGACAGGTTGGCGATTTCATCTTTACCATTTACCTTGACCCTTCGTGAGTGGTCCTGAGCTTTAGTTATCGCGTTTACATCGGTATTCAAGGTGTAGATTCTTGATAAAATGATTCGCTCGAGAAGAATACTAATAACAATGCATATAATGGCTGTAGCGATTATGATAGAAAAAATCAGATAAAAATTTGTGACTGTACCTTGTTTGTAAATATCACGTGGTAAATCGATCCGGATCACCAGCGCTGGATCACCATGAAGATCTTTGATTAGAGTATAGCCGGCCAGTCTGGTTTCACTAAGCGGTTTGATAGTAATAGAATCCATGTGTGTAAGTAGTGGCTTTATTTTCTTTAAATCAGAAGCATCGCATGATGTAATGTTTTGAAAAGTGATAGACATATGAGTGATTTCTTGTAAACGTTTTATTTCCATATCACCAAGAAATTGACCAAATATAAGTGATCCATGAATCGGACCCCGCCCATTGCTGTTTAAAATCGGGCGTGAGACAATAATCAACGGTTTATCATCAATGACAATGATACCAGAGGTGACGTCTTCGATTGCGTTATGTGAACAGAACTTACTGTCATTTATAATAATTTTTTTTATCTTTTGTGACATTTCAATAGCTCTGCCGGCTTTTTGATCATACTGCAAAGAGGAAACAATATTTTTCAGACTATCGACAATCAATAGTAAATTGATTTTCAAATATCCAAGTGTTTCTTCTGTAAGATTTGACTCAATGTAGTCCTGATTGTGATCCAATACAAACCTATAAGTATCATCCCATATAGCCCAATCTGCAGATTTGATTTCTACATTGTTGATCATTTCATCGATCGCATCAACCACTCTCTTGACATCTCTTTCTGCAGATTCATTTTCTATTTCATGAAAACCTGACATCAAAACCGTATGAATTACGATCCATAAAAATAAAACAACTATGGCCATAGTTACGCTTACTATAATCAGCATCTTATTTCTAATTTTCATGTGTTTGTCCTGTTAGGCATGGAAAAATTTTCCAATTGAAACCAGATATCAAAAGGAAACTGGTTAAGGGAATGTGTTTTCCCAGCTGAAAGAAAACTTATTTTAGAAATCCAGATTGATGGTTGTATGGCAGTTGTATATAGAGTAGCTTTATGATCTGCATCTTTTGGGTGGAAAGTTTTATCGGAATTCATTGTAAGTAGCCTAAGATTCGAGAAAATGGTTGTCTTGTATGAAAAAACAAGAAGCTCTGTAATATTTAACAGAGCTTTTGATTGACAATTGTAGCCAGCTCTGAATTATGTTAATTGTACCAAAATGCGCATACAGGGTCAAGGTGATCGGTATAGGTGTTTTCGAATGTTGAATTCGACAGTGCAGGTGTTATTTTCAATGCATTCGATTTCAATGCAATAGATAGGGGAGCAGGTAATGAAAATTGATGGAACATTTTTTTTGCGGATCGTTATTGCAGTTGGTATCATTTTAAGCATTAGCTGCAGAGAAAAATCTGCTTCAGATTCAAAGATCAACCATACAATGGATAACGTTGAATTGCGAATGTCTGATGGGGGAGGCAGAGAGCAAAAATATACGCCGTTTTTAGCAGGTTTGGTGAAGGATTTATTAAAAAATAATTTCATTTGGAGTAAGGATTCACTTTTCATAAAAGGGTCTGATTCGATACAGGTACTGGATAGTATTGCAACAGCTCTTTCATCGCGCTTGTTTTTAGAAACAGATGCTTCGGTGATTGTGAGGGAACTGAATAGCTGTTTTTTTAATCAGATGAAAATGAGAACAGATAACAAAAATAGTACTTTACATAATCTCCTTCCTTACGATGTAATAAAAACAAGAGAGGGTAGCATATACGGATGTGCACTGATTTTCCTTCTTATCGCAGAAAAAGCAGATTTGCCATTTTTTGGAGCTCTCTATAATGATCATTTTTACATCCAGTTTAATAACGGGAAAACATGTCTGAATATTGAGCTTTCACGCACTGGAGAGTGTATGGCAGAATCATGGTACAGTTTACATTTTAAAGGAAATAATAAAAGTGAACCTGAATCGAAAAAATTAAATAGTTATGAGATGATCGGTTTAATGTATTATGAAATCGGTGATATCCTCTATTCGCAAGGTAAAAATGTGGCAGCTATAGCCAACTTTGCATATGCTCTTAAATATTATCCAACCCTTAAAGAATGTCAAACGCGGCTGGATTATGCTGTCGATTGTGAAAAGGGAAGAGATGAAATCTTATCAGCGCTCATACAATTACGCTCAGAAAATCAGAACCTTGGATCTCTTGATCGGAGCATTGGACTACTCTACTTGAGAAAGGGAGATTACAAGCTCTCAGCGGAGTATTATAGACACGCTTTGGAAAAGTCTCCATGTGATAATATGTTGTTAAAAGGCGCTGCGATATCATGTATTAATCTTAGCGATTTTGAATCTGCGAGAAAGTACCTTGGGAGAGTGATTGCCGCAGTGCCTGATGATAGCCAGTCGCTCGCACTAATTAATCAGTGCCCAAGATAAATATAAAATGATGAATTATGATATCAGGATTATCTTATTGATACAAATGGGAAATTTACTACTACTATGATTACAATTGAAAATATCTCAAAGCAATATGGCAGTACTATTCTTTTGAATGATGTTACTGTTTCTTTTCATGAAGATCAGCGTACGGGGCTTGTTGGAGTGAACGGGTCAGGTAAAACAACACTTCTTCGAATGTTAGGTGGTGAAGAAGGCCCCGATAATGGTCGAATTCAAAAACCATCTGATCTCTCCATTGGCTACCTTCCTCAGGAGGTTGAGATCATGGATGATAAGACGCCACTTGAGATTGTGCTTGAGCCATTTTCTCATCTGATGAATTTTGAAAAACACATTGAGAATATATCGAATTCATTACAGGGTTCAGAAATGAAATCTGCCATGAATAAACTTGACAAGCTGTATTCAGCGATGGAGTTTCATGATGGGTATTCACTTGAAGCTCGGGCGAAGACGATTCTCAATGGACTTGGTGTTCCGGAAGCAAATTGGGCTTTACCAGTTCAGTATCTTTCAGGTGGATACCGGATGCGTACTGTTCTTGGCAGGCTTCTTCTCTGTGCTCCAGATTATCTTCTTCTTGATGAGCCTACAAATCACCTCGATATGGACTCACTTGTATGGCTTGAAAAATTTCTCGAACGGCATAGAGGCGGAATGCTTATTGTTTCTCATGATCGTGATTTTCTCAATCGTATTACAAACTATACTGCGGAGATTAGTAATAACTGCATTACCTTATATAAAGGAAATTACGATTCCTATATAACTGCTCGTGAGGAAGCGAAGGATGCTGCTTTAAGTCGTACCCGAAATATTGAAACGAAAATTGCCCAGAATGAGCGTTTTGTTGAGCGGTTTAAATCGAAAGCTACTAAAGCCACTCAGGCGCAATCACGAATGAAACTTTTGGAAAAGCTTCGTCAAGAGTTGCCACAAATTGCTGTGGATGAAAAATCAATCAACTTCTCTTTTCCGGAACCCAAACCATCGGGGACCGTTCCTCTCAAGTTTGAATCAATTTCGGCTGGCTATGGGGAAAAGAAAGTATTTGCAAATCTATCTTTACTTGTAAATCGCGGTGATAAAATAGCGGTTGTTGGGCCGAATGGGTCTGGAAAATCAACACTTCTCAAGCTCGCGGCCGGCCTATTGACGCCTGAAAAAGGTTCTGTTGAAATCGGCCATAATGCCACAATCCGTTACTTTGGGCAGCATCAGCTTGAACAATTGAATACGCAACTTACTGTATACGACACAGTACTTCAGCAGTCAATCAATACAGAAAAAACATTTGTCAGAAACATTCTGGGAGCTTTTCTTTTCAGCGGAGATAGTGTTGATAAAAATGTCAGTGTGCTTTCGGGAGGAGAAAAAGCCAGGCTGGTACTTGCTACCATTTTGTCTAATCCTGGAAATGTGCTGCTTCTGGATGAACCTACCAACCATCTTGATATACGATCAATTGAGATGCTTGCTTCTGCTATGGCTGAATTTACTGGTACTATTATTTTCGTTTCTCATGATGAATATTTTATCTCAAATGTAGCAAACAGGATTATAGAAGTCAGGCCTGGAGCTGTAAGGGACTTTCCAGGTTCCCTTGCTGATTACCGATTCTATGTTGAAACACTCTTCTCAAGTGAATCTGAAAAAACAGATGAGAAAAAATCTTCACCATCAACAAAAGAAAACCTTTCTGATAAAGAGCAACGAATAAAAGAGCGGGAGCAAAGAAAAAAGCTTATGCGTGCCGTTGAAAAGATTGAGCGCGAAATTGCTTCTTGTGAGGAAAAAATAGCACAGCGTAAAACGACCTTGAATGATCCGGTAAACGCACTTGACCATGAGTTACTTCACAAGACATCACAGATGCTTGAGTCAGAAGAAGCTCAGCTTGAGACATTGATGCTCGAATGGGAAGAAAAACAGATTGAGCTTAGTACAATTGAACAATGAAAGCACCCGTATTAGCGGGGTTTTAATGTGAGCATTTTCTCCTGTCGTTCAATACGGCAGATTTCATCGGAATCAATATTATTCATTTGCGGTATGTCTTTATCTTCTTTTATCGTCAGATATTCAAGACCTGCGATTTCTGTTGCAAACTTATCAGGATCAGATTCAGAAAAGCCGCTTTGTATAGAAGATTTACCCGGATATATTGTTTGTAGAATGTAGTAAATTTTTCCAGCCTCAAGAGTCAATTGCGCACATGTTTTATTTTCTGAAATCATTGTAAGATAATGGGTGCCGGGTTCTGCTTTTGTGGTAATGTAACATTTACCTTTTGTCTGTCCTATGAATTTATTATCCAGAAAAATATCGACTTTAGAACTAAAGCCATAACTTGTGCTTCGATAGATGATCAGTACTGCCTTTTCAGAATCGGTTTTGATATCCTCTTGACGGCTTTGTTTGATCATATAGAAATTGCTGCATGAAAACAGTGAAATGGTGAGTAAGAGTAAAGAAGATTTGATAGTCATAAAATCTCCAAAGAAACTGTGTTTTTGTATGATGATTGTAGCTTTAATATGGGATTCGCTAATGAGATGATACCTTTTTACTGCTTATTTATCAACAAAAAATTTGATGTGCGCAGTTAATCATTTGAAAACTAAAAAGATGAGACAGAGTAGGTTCTCGTATCTATTGTAATATTTGAATCAAATGATGATATTCCTATCGGAAATTTTTTTCAATACAGGATTATCATAAAGGATGGTTATTATCTGATTAGCAGTGAAAAGTAGAATGGAGGGGCAAGCATTGCCCCATCCGGTGTGAAAAGATTTGGAATTAAAATCCCTGCAAATTTAGCATATCTTTATGTTTTTCAGGATCTTCGGAAGCTTCCTTATCGAAATCAGCACATGTCTCTTTATAGTCATCTTCATCCATTTGGGGTGCACCCTTATCTGTCATTAAAGAGAAATAATCAAGATCGGGAAGATCTTTTGCAAATTTTTCAGGATCAGAACCTGTAAAACCGGTTCTGGCAAACATCACTCCTGGATAGATCGCCTGAAGTACATAGTAAATTTTACCAGCTTCCAAGGTTACTTTTGCGCAGGAGTTGTTTTCCGATGCACCAATTAAGTAATGGGTACCAGGATCAACTTTGGTGATAAAGTAACATTGCCCTTTTGTTTGACCTATGAATTTGTTGCCAACAAAATTGTCGATTTTAACTGCAAAGCCATACTTTGTTCCTCTATAAATCACAAGTGTTGCTTTTTCTGAATCGGCTTTGATCTCCGGCTTCTGATCCTGTTTTATCATATAGAAATCGCCTCCGCAGGACATCAGGAGAACAGGAAGAAGGATAACAATAAGAAAACGAAACTTCATAAAACCTCCGGGTAATTTAGATTTGTGAATTTATTTTACACATCTGTATAAAATAAATAAAATTATAAAATATCAATTTAATTATTTCAAGTTATTCATCCATAATCTGAATCAAGAGCAAAAGGAATATCAAAATTGAATGTAGTATTTAATTTACAGGAACTATGCCCTAATATGCCCACATTTAACGATAATGCATAACTGATGTTAATAACTTCTATACACTTTTACTCTGGTCGGGTTATCTTGTAACACAATTCTGGCAAAACAGCGGATCTCCTGGATACACTTCTTTAATTCATTGATTGCTCCCTTACGTTTTGAGCTTAGTGTCGAAGCGGATGGATTTAATAGCGCATGTTGAGATGCTCTTTGCAGAAGCTCTGTGGACAACTGGCGTGCTTTGATAACCAGATCTTTTTCTTTTGAAAACCAGATAGCTTTCTCCATCATACCTTCTGCATGAATCGCAAGATCGAGGAGATCCTGAGATATCTCAGCGAATGAACGTTTCTGCCCCATACCGGGAATTTTAGTCTTGAGGTCAGTACATATATGGACGTTATTTATTATTTCACGTAATGTTGTTCGGAACTTGATAGATTCAAGTTTCAGTTGATTGAGAGATCTTGTAGCTAAATGGTAATTTTGTTTATCGAGGTTGAATCTTGTATTCAGTTGTTCAACTTCTTGTGTCCTCTGTATCAATTGAGCTAATTTATCTGGATCGAAGCCTGCTTTGACAAGAGCGTAAAAATCTTTTTCTACATGTATTTTTAAGTCGACTGCATCCTGGAGCAGTGAGGCGATACTTACTTTGCGGAATCCTTGGATATTTTCCATGATATAATACAATCCCTTTCTTAATAAAAGAATTGTATATATTTGGAGAAAAACTTTCTATGTTTTTTCCATCTACTCTTTTTATATCAATGAGTATCTTCTCAACTACCTGAATTAAAAGAATTGGTCCTACAGACCAATATTTCAAAGCCCTGCTTATTGTACCGCGCCTTCGGCGCTCAGGAAACACTGATCCTATAAGGTAAGCTTTTGCATTATAATATAGAAAGCAGACTTTTAATACGTGAATACGTTAAGTTGTTCCTGAATACAGAAAACATTGATTACTGTAATTACATGTACTTGTTAATAGAATAGAAATAGTATTATTTATACAGAATGCACTTTGATAATAATATGAAGGAACTATCCTTAAAAAGATTAGAATTGTATGAGCGAATATAAAATGTTTTCAAAAGCTTTTATATTTTTTATTATCACCGTCTTTTTGTTTTTTGTCGGTTGCGAAAAAAAACTGTCAATGAATATCAGCGAAACTATCGAATACGAATGTGTAAATAATATTTCAGATACGATTTCGTATGTCGATACGCTCTACTGTCCGGATGAATACAAGGCACTCGCGAGTATTCCACTTTCGCAAACAAGCGGCAAAATCTCATGTATTAAAGTTGCGTATGAGATCGCAACAGGGCGATTCTTCTACGCTTCATCGAAAAAGTATTATCTCCACTATGATTTTTGCAGTGAAGTCCTCAACTATACAAAACCACATGCGGTTTTCAATTATGAGCAGTATTCCGATAATGACACGAGACTTTATTGTCTTGGGACAATCAGTCATTATGAAGATTCTGATATTTACACTTTGGAATTCTTCCCTGATGATAAGATACCAGCTGATATGATCGAACTGGTTTATAATAAAGTATGTAAATCGGCTTATTTTGGAAATCAGATTTATTTCTTATCAAATTCGACATCAATTGATTCCCGGATCAGTAATATCAGATCGAGAATGAGAATTATTTATCAGGATGAGATTTTTAAGGGACAAACTTATCAGGCCCTTAATAACGGAGAATGTTATGGGTATCTTAAAATCGTAAGTATTTCTCAGCTGTCATCAGCTGGTCTGGGAACCCATGATGTTGTCCTTGTAAATGGTATTCCCAATGATATTCCGGTGATAAGTGGTATTGTTACCACCGTATTTCAGTCACCATTAAGTCATATAAATGTACTCAGTCATAACCGGGGTACGCCAAATATGGCGTACAAAAATGCATTGGCAGATCCTCAGTTTACAAAAAAAGTTGGAAAGCTGGTGTATCTTTCTGTTACTCCTGATTCATTTGTCATTCGTGATGCGGTACTTGCTGATGCGGAAAATTTCTGGAAACGACATGAGCCTTCCATTCCACAAACCATGATGTGCAATGATTCGACTCCGGGGTTATACGATATCGACAGCCTTTCACATCAATCGATACCGCTTGTTGGGGCGAAAGCGGCAAATCTTGGTGAGCTTACCAAAATAAGTCAACCGGATTCAACACTGGTCTTTTTACCTGAAGGTGCATTCGCGATTCCCTTCTATTATTATCGAAATCATCTTAAAAGAAATAATCTCGAATCGCTTTTGTATAGGGTACTGGATGATTCTCTTTCTGCTATTGACATTAAAAGACGGAAACTGCTTCTCGATACTTTACGGGAAAAAATTATTAAGGCACCAATTGATCCTGAGTTCGTTAAAATGGTGGAAACAAAAATCCGCAGCAGTACAATTTTCAGAGATATTCGTTTCAGATCATCGACAAACGCAGAAGATCTTGAAGGGTTCAATGGAGCAGGGCTTTACGAATCCTATTCAGCGGAAATTGGTAATCCTAAAAAGACTGTTGGTGATGCAATAAAAAAGGTTTACGCCAGCATGTGGACTCTGGAGGGTTTTCAGGAAAGAGAATATTTTAAAATTGACCAGCGGTCAGTAGCGATGGGGATCCTTGTACATCGTGCATTTCCGGATGAGATTGCCAATGGGGTAGCAATTACAAAAAATATCTATGAGCCTTTGATACCGGCATATACTATAAGCTGTCAAAAGGGAGAGACAAGCGTAGTAAATCCACCTCAGGGGACCACCTGCGATCAGTTTCTGTTTCATCTTATGAATGAAACGACTGCTTTTACAAAACCATCTATGAGCTATATTTCGTACTCAAATCTGAATGGAAACAAAGCGATTCTCAATACAGATGAAGTTGTAAAGTTGGCAAAATATCTTAATCTAATCCACGATCACTTCTTTTTTTATGTGTTCCTACCAGGCTCATATTATCATTTTGCAATGGATGTCGAGTTCAAGGTTGTCGGGCCGGGCAGGGATATTTACATTAAGCAGGTGAGGCCGTATTGAGGACAATTATCTGCAAAGTTGCATACGGGAAGTGCGATCCGCACTTTTCCGTTATACTACTCAAAAAGAAACAGTGAGGAGCGAAAAGACGAACAATACGACCTCACACCTTCGTCCTCTCTCCTATCAGAGAGAGGCTTTTCGATAAGTCGTTTTCAACAAAGTGATTTACAATGTGCTGATATAAAAATCGAAAACACCCTCGCCGTGTCGGCTGACCATGTCCCTTAAAGATTTTGCTGGACACGTTTGACCACCAAGATTTATGTTTATCAATGTGCTTATAAATGGAATTAATTTTACCGCCGAAATACTTGGCCGTATTCAACGAATCATCGATTCACAGCCAGGTATTTCTCGAGTCAAACTTTCCAGGGCAGTTTGCGAACTACTCGACTGGAAGAATATTGCTGGTAAACTTAAAGATATGAGTTGCAGAGTTGCGCTTCTCAAGCTGGAACGCAACGGCAAACTCACACTTCCGCAAGCACATCCTTTTTGTAATGGCGGAACACGTCCTACTGCAGTATCAAAAGGGATTCAAGATAACACGGTTCATAAAGAAGAACAAATTGAAGGAATACTGAAATCACTTGGTCGTATAAATTTGTTTCGTATCGACAGTTCAAGCAGCAATGCCTCCCGTCAATGGAACCGGATTATGTCGAGCTATCATTACCTTGGAGCTGGCCCGCTCTGTGGAGCACAAATACGTTACTTGATACAGGATAGTACAGGAAGGATACTTGGAGGTTTTTCTTTCAGTGCATCAGCTATTTCTGTAAAGGATAGAGACTTGTGGATTGGTTGGAACAGCAGTACACGCATGGAGAATTTACAGCTCGTAATCTGCAACAGCCGATTTCTTATTCTTCCCCATGTAAAAGTACCACACCTGGCGACCCATGTTCTAGGACTAATCTGTCGTCGCATTACCAATGACTGGCAGGAACGTTATGGTTATAAACCGGTACTTTTGGAAACCTATGTCGACAGTGAACGATTTAAGGGCACGTCATATCGTGCGGGCAATTGGACATGTGTTGGATCGACAAGCGGCCGCAGTCGTCAAGATCGGACTCATGATCTGAAAGTGAGTCAAAAACATATATTTGTGTATGAGCTCAATAAAAGTGCCCGTTCGATATTATGTACCGGATCAGGTAAATGTAAACCACAACCAGAGCAATTGTGTGAACCTAAAATTCCTCTGGACTGGGCTGAGGAGGAGTTTGGCAGTGCAGATTTCGGTGATCAACGTCTGGAACAGCGTCTATTGACTGTTGCAAGAGATTTCTGGGCTAATCCACAAGCAGCTATACCGCAGGCTTGTCAGAGTCGGGCAAAAACAAAAGCAGCGTACCGTTTTTTTGAACACGAGGCAACAACGATGGATGCAATTCTTAAACCGCATTATGAGTCAACTCTCAATCGCATCAAGAAAGAGAAGGTTATTCTTGCGGTGCAAGACACAACAGAACTTAATTACGCCACACATACTGCAACGCAGGGATTAGGCCCGATTAGTACCAGCAAAGAAGGCGCTGTCGGGTTATTTGTCCATGATACACTAGCGTTTACCTGTGATGGTACACCACTTGGATTGGTAAATGTACAATGCTGGGCACGCGACAAAAAGGAATTTGGTAAACGGGCAATCCGTCATCAATTACCAATTGAAGAAAAAGAAAGTAACAAATGGTTAATCAGTTACCGTGCCGCAAGAGAGCTTCAGAAGCAATGCCCGCAAACGACCGTTATAAGCATAGGTGATCGGGAGTCGGATATTCATGAGCTTTTTACAGAAGCACGAGATTCAAATGGAAATGCGCCTAAAATTCTTGTTCGTGCCCGGCATGACAGAAAACTTACAGAAGGAAATCAGCTCTGGGAAACGCTGAGGCAAAAAGCTATTGACACTACCACAACAGTTACAGTTCCACGCAGGGGTAATCGTCCCGCGCGTATTGCAACATTAGAGGTTAGGTTCATGGAAGCTACGGTTCGCCCACCCAATAGAAAACAAGGATTGGGAGTGGTGAGAATATGGGCTGTAGCAGCAACAGAAAATACTGGTTTCGCCTGATTCAGAACCCATAGAATGGCTGCTTATAACTACTAAACAGCTTCTAACTACAGAAGATGCACTGGAAGTACTTATATGGTATAGTCGTCGCTGGGGCATCGAAGTATATCATCGTACACTGAAAAGCGGATGTAAAATTGAAAATAGACAATTAGGAAGTGCAGAGCGTATTGAAGCATGCCTTGCGATTGACATGGTGATTGCATGGCGTATTTACTATTTAACAAAAATAGGTAGAGAAACACCAGATATCCCTTGTACCGTGTTCTTTGATGATTATGAATGGAAAGCACTTGTCACACATATAACACGCAATTCGCAATTACCACAAAAACCACCAACATTAAGAGATGCAGTCAGAATGGTTGCAAGTCTGGGTGGTTTTCTTGGTCGTAAATGTGATGGCGATCCGGGAACAAAAACCACCTGGCTTGGTCTTCAGTGCCTAGATGGAATCGCTGTTATGTTCAAATATATGGCACAAACTTATGCTCCTCATCTTCTACAACCCTCCGTTTCAGGAGTAAATACTTATGGGTAAAGATCAGCCGTGTCGGAGAGGGATGAAGGGAGAGGTTACATTGTATGGAGCGAAAAGACGATCGATATTTCGAAAAAAACGACCTCACACCTTCGTCCTATCTCCTATCAGAGAGAGGCTTTTCGATATTTTAAACCATAAACAGGTGAAACAATGTTTGATACGATTAAACGAAAACACCCGCGCTGCGTCGGAGAGGGACAAAGGGTGAGGCTTTGGAGAGAAACAAAGTTACATTTCACATTACATTTTTCTTCATATTATAATGTCGCGAATATCCTCCACTAATGTGTATCGCAATAAGCTGCATTGAGATAATTTATTGAGTAAAGCATTATTCAGAAATCTTGTCATAAATATAAACCAGGAGGTTGCAATGAAATTCAGCATGAGATCTATCATGTCAGGGGCAAGTATCTTTTTGATTGGCAGTTCAGCATTTTCTTATGATAACAACAGTGACTATGTTCATCAGATAGAAACTACCTTTACTACAGTTTCGAAAGATTGGGAACATCAGTCAGCAGGGGAATACCTGGTTGAAAACAATGTCTGGAACAAAGGGCAAACTAAAGAGTACATTCAGAAGATTGGTATAAAGAAAGCGCGGTTCGGAGCAGTGAAAGCAGGGTGGGGGTGGAACTGGCCGGAGAGTCCGGATATCAGAGCATTTCCGGATATAATGTTTGGAAAGAATCCCTGGGCAGAATCATCAACAACCTCTCGCTTGCCTGTTAAGATTAGTGAATTGAATTCTCTCTATGCGGATATCAAGGCATTGCACTTAGGAAATGGTCATCGTAATATGGCTTTTCAGATGTGGTTGACAGCAGATCCAGTAAGCCGTCCGGAACATATTAGACATGAAGTAATGATCTGGTTGCGCAATGATGGGCTTCCGCTTGCGCCTATCAGAAAGGCAATAGAGATTGGTGGGAAAGAGTATGCTTTGTCAGTGATGAAAAATTTCGGAGATCCTCAATTAAATCCTCCAATAAAATGGGATTACTGTTCTTTCTTTAAGCCAACCCCTGTTACGGAGGGAAGAGTAGATATAAAAGCTTTTCTGAATGCACTTATTGATGAGGGGCTGGTTTCTCCTCAGGAGTATGTTGCGGTGATCAATCTGGGAAATGAGATTCGGGATGGATCAGGATTAACTGTGCTTGAAAATTATAAGATTACTGTTGAGGAGAGATAGGAAATGACCTCACACCTTCGTCCTCTCTCCTATCAGAGAGATGTTTTCGTTAAGTTGTTTCAAAAATGTGATTTACAATGTGATGATACAAAAAGACGAAAGCCCTCGCCGTGTCGGAGAGGGACAAAGGGAGAGGTTACATTGTGTGGAACGAAAAGACGATCAATATATTCGAAATATACGACCTCACACCTTCGTCCTCTCTCCTATCAGAGAGAGGTTTTCGATATATTGTTTCAATAACGTGATTTACAATGTGCTGATATAAAAATTGAAAACGTCTTCGCTGTGTCGGAGAGGGACAAAGGGAGATGTTGCATTGTGTGGATCGAAAAAATAACGGATTTACAATGTAAAAGATGTTTCGCGAGTTCGAATCTTCGGCGGACTGAAGCCACGCCTCTGAACGAAAGGGAAACCCGGTGAACCGGGTTAGGAATCGAAGGGTTTGATATAAACGACCTCTCCTATCAGAGAGAGGTTTTCGATAATTTGAACCCAAATCAGATGAAACAGTATCTGATCAGATAAAATTGAAAGCCCTCACCACATTGGGGAGGGATAAAGAGTGGGGCCGTTTGAAAAGATCTTCACAAAGAGACATGTAATCAAAACAACCAAAGGTGAATTGACAATGAATTAATCAAATCGGTTGGATAAACAAGGTAAGCTCTTTTCATTTTCCCGTCCTCAGTATCAACACCAGATTGTGGTTTAACATTAACCAGTTCTGCTCCGATTCCCAATCCGAATTGAATTGTCAGTCGCTTATACGTGAATCCTGGCATTATACCGATTTCACCGACTACGCTTGTCGATTTATAATATGTTTTGTTTGCATGTCTGTTGGCAGATTCATCATTTTCTTGCCATTGGCTATAATTGCGGTAAGATTTATAATAAGTCCCTCCTATTTGCAGGTAAGGAGAAACACTTAGGTTTTTTATTAGATTGATTTGATAAGCAAATTTTCCAAATAGACCAAATCCTTTCTCCGTATCATCTCTTTTTGTGTGATTCGAAGTGCTATCATCATAATATTGAATACCTTCCAGGTGTTCATCATCATAGAATCTGCCAACCCCATAATAAGAGCTTCCTGCATTTCCTATTATGCTTAATGATAAATTATCGATTACAGAAAATCTCAGGCTTATTCCGCGATCATATCCAACTGCAAAGCGTTCTTTATCAGCTGAAAGGGCTAAAGTGGGTAATATTATGACAACGAGAAGAATGCTTAATAATGGCTTCATACTACTAATCTCCTTTTGATATGAAATGATGGTTATGGTCTACATTTGATATTTTACACCTGATCACAAAATTATCCTGGCAGATGATAAAACCAAATTAGCTATTGTTAAAATAAACAATAATTTCTTGTAAATCAAATCAAGGTTGTACATTAATTCTACTTTGTTAGAATGAAATTATTTCGCGAATTCGAATCTTCGGCGGGCTGAAGCCACGCTTCTGAACGAAAGAGAAACCCGGTGAACCGGGTTAGGAATTGATGAGGTTTGATACATACGACCTCTCCTCTCTCCTATCAGAGAGAGGTTTTCGATAATTTGTTTCAATAACATGATTTACAATGTGCTGATATAAAAATCGAAAACGCTTTCGCCGTGTCGGAGAGGGACAAAGGGAGAGGTTGCACACGCCTTAGGGCAATTAAGAGATTACCTGCAAAAAAGTTTAATGCCTTAATCCGGGATGTATGATGTGCTAAGAGAAGGACAGTATGTATAGAAAAGCAAGGTGCACTGAACAAAGTATGTCTGCAATACACATAATTCCAGTTACAATGGACAAATGTCGGTATAGTTTGACATGGATACGCTATACATTATTTTAAATACGGTAAACACATATTGCAATCCGGTAACATTTGATATAAATACGACAATGTTTGACATATTTACGACAAATATTGATATAAATACGATAATTATTTTTATAAATACGTCAATAATTGTCTGTCATACGATTATTTTTATTTGCTATACGATATTTTTTATTCGTAATACGTAAATAGTTGACTCGAATCCGGTAAAACTTTACATCAACCTCTTAAAGGATATTAAAAAATGAGAACAAAGGGTCAGTTTGAATTGCGAAAATATCGGTTTTTGAATAATGAAATGACTCAAGAGGATTTGGGGAGGTATTTGGGATTATCAAGGCAATCAGTATGTGATATTGAAAATGGAAAAAGGTTACCTACATTACAACAGGCACACAAAATAGCAAAATTATTAAACACCTCTATCGAGAACCTGTTTTTTCCTGAAGACAAAAATCAAAATACAAAGAGCAACTAAGATGAGACCGTGAGCGGGAGAAATTATGGAATGGAAATTTGGTGATTATACAATCAGCACTGATAAAAAGCTGTTATCCGATAAAAAGATTCTATCGATGTTATCCAAAACATACTGGGCAGCCAATCGTCCACTGGCGGCAATACAAAAATCAATTGAGAACTCGATCTGTTTTGGTGTTTACTATGGAAAAGAGCAGGTGGGATTTGCGCGTATCGTTTCTGATTTCGCGACAATGTTCTGGATCGCGGATGTCATCATTGATGAGAATCACCGGGGAAAATCACTTGGCAAAAATCTTATTCGTTGCATTGTCGGAATGGAAGAAGTGCAGGGCTTAAAGGGAATATTAGCGACAAGAGATGCACATGGATTGTATGAGATGGTTGGTTTCAAGCGTGATGCGGAGGCTTTTATGAGGAGGCAGGAGAGTGGGAAGTAAAGAGTTTACGGAGCGGATGTTGGGAGTAGGGAGCTTTGTTTGGGTTTTTCTGGTCAATTTGGGTGGATGGGAGATGAGGGATTGGAGGGGAATTCATTTTACTCTTAGTATAGAAACTCTGAAAACAACAGCCCAGCCCATGCTGAAGTTGCCGCCTTTCTATGTTTACTATTAAAATCTTCGGCAATTTGGGGTTTACTCACCCAACATGGGCCTGTTTAGACTGTATTACCGCTGATCTTCTGCCTTTGCCATTATCCTTCTTGCATCGTTTACTATATAGTTAAATATTGATATTAGATAATTATTCCTAATTCATTTTTAATTGAAGCCTTAAATTCACTGGTTAAAACAATATTGTTTTTGAACCAAGGTTCTTTTAATATTTGTATATACTGTAAATGTGGTGGCATTTTTTCAAAATGTTTAATCATCAAACCTCCGGTTTTTATGTTTTTATTTGCGAAGTATTTATTACGCCAACTTAAAGCTTTTTTTAAATGTATACCGTATTTCCCTTTTCGTACATCGTCAAGATAACCACGATGATCAAGTTTTAATGGATTATTTATCAATTCATTACTTGATAAAAAATTTAAATACTTAGGTAGTAACGATGCTCTATATTTTCTCCAAAAGGGTATGTTAAAACAATATCTTCGGATTTGCCAAACAGAGTTGTCAAGTTGATTCAAGTAGTTAGAATTTTGGTATTCACTATTTTTTAAAAAAGATAAATAACTTTCGGTATTAAAAGTAAGGTTTTGTTTATTTGCCCATCTTTTATATATACCAAATGGGAACATATTTCTAATCGGAGTTTCAAAATACCTATTCTTACCATAATCTCTTAAATATTCTTTAACAAATTCATTAAAGTTATTATCGAAATCCCAATTAACCTCTGGTATCTGCATAATTAGTTCGATACCTTTTTTCAGATCATGACCAATATTTTTGGTTGAATAGTCATGAAATAATAAAATGGCTTTTATGTATTTTTCAATGCATTGTAATGCACACCAAAGAAAGTTTTCAAATAAACCATATTTATAACATATTCTTGCTGTAATGTAATCTTTATCAGCAATTGTAACAAAACAATCGTCAATAAATTCATACTTAAAACCTTCAAGATCAGGATGAATTTTTGTCTGTGATAATTGTTGTAACATATTAAATTTCCGAATATGTACCTTCAGTTTCAAAAAACAACACCGAATTGTCATCCAGTCCCTTGGCATTTGAAAAATGTTTTTTCAGAAATGTATTTGCAGCCGCATAGGGAAGACTTGGGTGTAACCTGTCATGTTCTGTTGGTACTACAATGCTGGTGATTGGCGGTGATTGCACGATAATCTCCTTACAAGGCGGAAGGTACCTCTTATATGTTAATAAAATATGATCGCGGGTAGGACAAATGCAAGAGATAAAACGCAAATTATTGACATTTTTAAATGACAGGCTGAACTTTTGAGGGTTTTAAACGCAGAGAGTTTAAGATGAGGAGAATTAAAACGCAGAGCACGCAGTAAGAAATTTTAGGGTTTAGGAAAAAGCTGATTGTAAGCTCTTTACATTTTTTATATCATTACTTTCTATTTTCTCTATTTCCAACCTCAGCGTTCTTTGCGCCCTTTGCGTTTTAAGCTCTTATCCTGATGCTTAGGAAATTAAAACGCAGAGCACGCAAAGGACGCAGAGTAAGGAAAATTATGGTTTAGGAAAAGACTGATTGTAAACTGTTTACATTATCTAATTGCTTTCTATTCTAATTCTAAACTCAGCGACTTTTGCACCCTCAGCGTTTTAAACTCCCTATCTTGCTTTCTGACCGTATTCTCATGAATACAGAAAATCAATCAACTGCTTCATATATCAATATCTTTTTATTATAATATAATTAGTAGGTTACTCTGAATAATCAGTACAGGCTATCACCCTAACAAGGAGAAATCATATGCTTCGGACAATCGTTTTTTCAGCCTTTTTAATTCTATTGGTAAGTCAATCAAATTCCAGAGCATGTTGTGCTTCAATATTAGACTGGGAGCTCAAAGATACTGCATTCATTAATGGGGAAGACCCTTCAATAGCTTTTACTATTATTAAGTATAAAGGACCTTCGGTTGCAGAACAATTTAAAGATACTATCCATCAATCTGAAATTCTTGCAGATCTGAAACAATCATACGAAAGTAGCGCAACTGTAGCTATTGCTTCAATATCACACGTAAGTGAATTTGTAGTAGCGCCGGAAACTACAGGAGATTATTCATACGCGGAATCTGTTTCAGTAAAGATTGAAAAAGTTATAAAAGGAATAATACCTGAAAAGGAAAAAAACTTTATTTCGCCCATAATTGGTAGAAGTTTTGTTAAAGCTTATGATTCTGCAACAGGAGAGGTAATTAGTATTGCTATAATATCCAGTATAGCAGACCCAGGTTATAAGGCAATAGAAGGAAGACGTTTTCTCCTTTTCCTGAGTGAAAATGATGGTAATACCAATAATTTAGCAATCCCAAAACCACAACCTTGTTTTTCACAGTTAAGTAGATATATGGTTGATAATGAGGATAGAGTCTATTATGACGGCCTTAAAATCGATTCTATGACTAACAGTATAAAAAGAATATCTCTACTCAAGAGCGATTTGAATAAAGTCGTACAGGCATTCTCAAGCACCGCACCAGTCAAATGGAACAAGACCGCAATTAAACAGGTGAAAAATTCTAAATATCAAATGTATTGTGATCTGATGGGTAAACGTGTCAATACGAATTTTTCAAATGTAAGCAAAAATGCATCGCGGCTTGTATTAACAAAAGATCAAAAAGGTTCGAAGAGGGTCATCATGAAAAAGTAGGATAGTAATGCTCTCGTATGTCAGTAGGGACCTGCGAGAGCATATTTAAAATCCATTGTTTCGGCATTGACTCACGGGTTTAAAGATTCCATAAGTGAAAAAAAACAGGCAGCTTCTTTGGTTAGATATAACTTATACCATGAATCAAGTGTTTGCGGTGAAAAAACATCAAGATTTTTCAGGACTGCATATGCAAATTCAAGCGGTGCTATTCCCGGAGCGGTAATCAGATTCCCATCTGTTGCCGCCGGCTCCTGTTTATAATAATGTTCTCCGCGATAATTGGGACAAACTGATTTAAGATAACCGAGATCATTACTGGTATGCCGATGATTATCTAACAATCCTGCATTGGCAAGGGCAATAGTTGCCCCGCATATAGCCGCAACACAAATATCTGCTTCGATTAAATCTTTCGCTTTTGCTAAAAGAGGAGCGTGGATAGTATCAAGCCAGGTATCAGCACCTGGTAATATTAATAAATCCGTATTATCAATAGTAAGATCATCCACTAAAACATCTGGTGTTATCTTAATTCCTCCCATTGTAACAATTGGTTTTTTGTTAACTCCCAGAGTTTTTACAGTAAACTTTTCTGTATTCTTTTTAAAGTATCGTCCGGAATTAAGTTCCGCAATCAGGTAGCCGGTTTCCCAGTCTGCCATTGTATCAAGTACATATAAGTAAGCATGTTTTTGCATATGTGATCCTTTTGACTTTTGAATAAAATTGAAATCTGATAAATTTTCCTTGTAATTAATTAGAATAAGGGATTAGTGGCCTTATTTAAAATAAAAACAAAGTTTAACACCTGTTTGGATAGGTGGATATTCAATTTTTTCAATAAAGGTATAATCATTTATCATAGTGATTGTTTCTTCCTGTGATTTCAAAAATCTGAATGTAATAAAAGCTGAGATTCCGAAAAAATTACCACCAGGGATAAATTCGAAACCTGATTGCATTGAAAATGCAGGCTTAGTAAAATATGATATTTCAATGCTTTCATCTGAATCAAGCGTAAATTGCCGTTTATGAAAATCAGTAACAAGTTCGAATCTTGGTGTACAATAGATATTGAATAGCTTCACAAATCTATGATTAAATTTCAATCCGCTAACAAAGCTCAAGCTGGTAAAACGCTCACTGAACTCTTCGAAATCATAAATGGCGTACTTGGTATAAGTATCCTCATCTGCAAATGTACCGGAACCACCGATCTCCAGTGACATGAAAGGTAGAAAAGCATGATTATAGTATATAGAGAACTGATATGATAGGGGATCAGATTCCGTTTGTCGATCATCAAAGTATTGTAGCCATGTCCTGTCATCAGATACATAAGAGATGTATTTATTTGTGACCGTCTTATCTATTGTGCCTGCTATTCCAAAATCAAGACTCAGTCCATTATGGTATTGTAATTCTGCCGCTTGTACTGAAAAGGACAATAAAAGTAAGTACATGAAAAGTTTAGTCATTTAATTCTCCTGTCGAAAAAATCTTTTGTTAATATAATAGTTGATGGGGGGGACTGGTGATAAGAAGAATGTACTAATTATCATTGTAGATGAAAAATTTAAAAAAGATACGATACTAATTCAACAAAAACTAATCACTACTTTATTATTATCTGTCTTTTCTACATTTATTGAAGTCCCTAAAAACAATTGAACAACTTTCATGTTAGTTATCGAATGTCGTGTCAAAGGCATTGTCACATAACTTCCACTCTTTGCCAAAGCGAAAGGAATCAATAACTGATCTGCAAGGTGAGAATCCACAGGAATATCAGCAGCTAAATACTCTTGAGCTTCTCTTGCGACTTGAGAAGCAACTGTTTCTGCCGGAACTCCGCGTTCACCAAAAGCCGTAAAAATTTCAGTAATATGGGCAGCAGCAATTTCAATTACAACCGCATTCCCCGGACCGGTTGCGTTTTTTACTTCCACAACTTTGAGATTGTTTTTAGGCCAGCTTAAAATTTCTCCTATCGTTTTGCATTCGCGGTGTCCGATTGACCCACTTAAGTTTGCGACCAGTGCTCTGGCTTCAAAAGAATTTATTTCTCCTCTTTCCGATAGGTCAAATCCATTCAGCTTTTGTGAAGGTATAATAGACGCGGTGATTTTGCCTCCCCCTGCTGGATAAAACCCATACCGATCGAGGTTGATTTTCACATCCACTCCCATTTGGTTCACAAGAGATAAAAAAGTTTGTGACAGAAAATCATAAGGAGGAGCAAATGGATTATGAGTTCCACCTTCAAGAACTATCTCACTCTGATGATTGGCCAGCATAAGAGCGGGAAGAATTGTCTGAAACACCAGCGTGGCACTTCCTGCCGAACCTGTAGAAAATGTGAACTTTCCGGCATTTATCGATTTAGGGATAAATGTCAATTGCTGGCTTCCAATCGAATCCCCATCTACCTGTGCATTCCCGATAATAGCTGAAGCCTGAACTGCCGTGAGATGTTGACGCATAAGTCCAGGCTTTTTTCTTCTCGCACGAATATTTACTATTCTGAACGGCTGCCCTGTAACAAGTGATAATGCTAGTGAAGTACGTAAGATCTGCCCGCCGCCTTCACCTTGCGATCCATCTATGGTTATCATACACCTGCCTCGCTATTAGCAAAAATAAAAAGGTACTATGCTAAATGAGGAGCATAGTACCTTCAAAATGTGTTCCAAAACCGGATCTACATGATAATCTAAATAGTATCTGTTTAAAATAACTGTATTTTTTATCGCCCCCTAAATCCACCCCTTCGGGTACTTCGATGCGTCGCCCCGCAGGTTAGTAGAGACGTCCGGCCGAACGTCTCTACTAACCTGCGGGGGGTTTAGGGGGCGCATATATGAATTTTGGACAGAAACTAATTAACATTCAGCTCATTTCTTTTAGAACACTTACTTTCAAGAACTAAATATAAATTGCTATTACTTATCTACTGTTCTCTATGCATCAAAAATTCCAGTGAAAATCATTAGCGCCTTTTATTATGTTGAAAAATAAAAACCTGATTACCAAATTGTCCGTTTTGTTTCTTGAATGATTCTGATATTCTTCCGTTCAATGTTACTAACGAATTTACATTCCTATCAATTTGTCTATTATTAAGAAAAAAACATTTTGAGGTAAATTGCGGATCATGAGATTTAGACTCCAATCGGTTATTCCTGACTGCTACCGCAGTTGAAGCCAGCTTAACTATAGATGATTGTTCCGGGATGCAGACAAAGATGTTGGTTCCATTATAGGCAATATCACTACCTTCTACTTTAATCTCGATCATCATGGAATCGCCTCTTGTTAAGGATGTGATACAATGGCCAGTTCTTCCATTATCGCTACGCCTGATACCCCAGATTTCATTTGCTATTGTCGTCAACCCTGATAACGGGAGGTAATTTTTCAACTGAGGCATAGTTTTAGAATTAATTGAGTAAATCCCCGAGCTCCATCCCCTGTTAAGCGATAATAAAAAAGTGTCATTCTGTACACAAAATCCACTTATCAATCCATTACTAAAACTTGCAGGCTCAACTTGAAATAACAATGAATCTGTAATACTTTTGGTTATTGGATCTATTTCACAGATTTTGTAAGGTAGATGAGCGATAGATAAATGAATATACTCAACAGGTTTATCAACAATGACCCAAAGTTTATTATCTTTAAAACAAATGCCGCTGATCTGCGAACGGTGTTGTTCTATTGAATCAATTAAAACCATATCACTGTTCAATTTGTAAATCTTTGTACTTGAAAGATTAGCAAGCCAAAAATATCCTCCATAATATTCTATTGTTATTGGATTTAAAATTGGTGATGGATATGTACACTCTGTTTTAAGAGTATCCATGCTGAATACATTAACATAGCATAGAAATGCAAATCCAAAAAGAGTACGTATTGTTCTTTTCATGATACATTCCTTTCTTCAATTTATACTTTTGGTAGTAGCGTTTTTGTTGTGTGCAAATGAAATTACCTTTTCTTTTATCCTGAATAAGACAAGGTGATTACAATAAAGAATTGATTAAGGGATTTCAACCTCCAGGTCATTTATGTTGTCACCCGGACTTACTATCACAGTCCTGTTTATTATTGACCACGAATGATATGCAGGGCTTTCGAAAATCAAATTAAATTCTCCAGCTGCCAGTTTTTCGATTTTAAAAGCTCCTGAAGAGTCAACTGTTGCGGCATATCTGGTGCCTCGGACAAACGCAAACCATGGATCTGTTGGAGCTGACTTCTGGTTATTTTTATTTAAAAAGATATGCCCTGTTATAGAACTGGTAGTCCGCAATGAATCTACTATTGTATCATTTCTATTCGCGCTCAGTGTAACATTTGTGAAAAGAACGGCTTTGCGGGAATCGGCTGAAGAAATAAGAATATTGTATATTCCTGAATGGCAATGTGAAAAGAGTACAGCTGGAGCTTTCCCAGAAAGCATAGTAGAATCGGTAAACCCGGTATCGACAACCGGGTGATATGTCTTACTGAATATTGAGCATTTGAAATCATCTTCGATGGCGTTGTCTAAATTGATAGATACAACAGTATCTTTTATAATGACCTGGGCTACAGTTTCTGATGCACCGCCACCCTGATTGTCAGTTAATGAATTCTGTTCAGTGCAGCCGAAAAGGAACGCCACAATTAATAGTATATAGGTGAGGTGAAACAGTTTCATTTTATTCCCCCAATTCGTTTGATAGGGGAAATAGGTGCATGTTTATATGGAGCACCCTGGTAGGCTTAACAGTTGCGCGCGCTATTTCAATGATATCTTCACGAACCTTACGCAATCTTTCAATGATCGCGGCCATTCCCTGTTCATCAACGCTCATAGTAATTGTGGCCATCTCCCTGTTTTGCAGGGAAAAACGATCATAAGCTGTTTTTGCAAGTTCCATACATGAGATCTGATATGATTGAATAGCTATAGCTTCTGTTTTGGCACCTGTAGACACAACATCATCAGTACGTTCGTAAACACCATTCTTAGATTTACGAATCATACCGAGTTTTAGAAGATCTTCTAAGCCAGCTCTTACCTGAGAAGGATTAAGGGGAGGTGAAAGTAGTTTCGCAATTTGTACGTTGTTATCATCGCTGACAGAAGTTATGGCGACAAGCTCACGTAGCGCTGCATAATACCAATGTTTGTAGAATTCAAATCGTTCGGGCTTTATGGTTTTGTATGCTTTCTTTCTGAATGTAACCAGCTCATCGAAAAAACGCTTCCGCTCGATTACAGTATTTGCCTGATTGTAATGGACCAGAATTGAAAAATAATCAGCTTCAATCTGGTTAAGCTTTAGAATTCTGATAAGTTCATTAATGAGCCTTTCAGAAATGTTTCTTTTTCCCTGAAGCACCCATGATAAAAAACCGGAAGACCGAATGCCGGCTTTCTGGGATATTTGCCGATAGGAAAAAGCACTTGTTGTCTTCTGCTTTTCGGCAATATGATCCTTTAAAAAGGCACGATAATCAGTGTATGTATAAATATCTGCCATAGAAGGTCCTTTTTATATAATTTATATGAAATTAGTAAAAAAATATAGGGTCTTGTTAAAAATATGCTCACCAGCGGTGAGCGCACTGTGAGGAAAATTGCCGAAAAATGTGGAAAAAATAGTCAGAAAAGTAAAATCAGGTATCTGTATGGTGAGCGGTTCTCTTTCTAATTAGTTGCTGTTCAGAATTAACATGCGCTCCCTAAATTCCTCGTTCTGAGATGCTAATTTTTTACAATATAGAGTCCTTATAGATCTCTCTTAGCATGTACGTTAAGTTCAACTATTAAATGACTTCAAATTAGGATTTATACTGTAGCGGTTCCTTACCCCAAAGGGGTTTGTATCTCACGATTTCCTATCCTGGGTTAACTGAAATTAGCAATATCTCATTTTACCCTAAAATGGTTGCGTCTGATCCTAATCCCATACATATCGTTCATCATTCGTGTTACAATACAGCTATTCTAAACAAAAAACTAATTTCCAAGTGAGCTTACCTTTTTAACGTATTCCTCGATTTTGAATTTTCGTTTCAGTCCCTCTGCATTCATATACCGAACTTTTCCGAAAAACGGACGCTCTTTCCATGCGCGATCGTGTTTTCCAAAACACCAGGCAATCCCTGTGAACCCGTTGGCATCTCTGCCATCCAGTTCATATTTATTGTTAAGGTATAGTGCTATTCGATAAGCATCCTCTGGATTATCTGTCCACTCAAGGATCTTTTTCCCCCAGTACATTCTCATATATCCATGCATTTTACCTTTGATAAGCATCTCCTTTTGAGCCGCATTCCAGTATGAATCCTGTGTTTTCCCGTATTCAAGCTGATCTGGTGAGTAAACAGTGTACCGTTTATCATTCTTATGCTGATCAAGCGTCAATCGTGCCCAGTTTGGAAGCGCCTTGATCGAATCATAATGGGAATTGTACCAGACAAAGTTCATGCTCAGCTCTCTACGTACAATCATTTCCTCCAGGAATGCATCTTTACCGGAGCTTTTTGCCTTGTTAATTTCGAGTGCTACATACAAAGGAGAAATCTGGCCGAAATGAAAATATGGGCTTAAATTGGAACTGTATTCTTTTGATGGATCATTGCGAAGTGTCGCGAAAAAATCGAGTTTATTTCTGATAAAATCCCGCAAAAGACTTTCCGCATTCGATGTTCCCCCCTGAAGCCATTCTACAGGTTTTACTGTCATGTCTATGTGCAATAAGGAAATAGCTTTTCTGATATCTGATAAATCAATGGATTTGAATTCCAGTGAGGTTGAGCTCTTTTTAATAACACGTTCATGTAAAGGAACCAGGTACTCTTTTAATTTCTTTGTAAGCTTGGGGCGTAAGGTCCCGGCAGAGAATTCTTCTTTGTCTGAAGACTCCCGAATGGGAACGATTACATCGCTTTCAATTTGAATAAGAGGGCAGTTTAGTTTTGCGGCTGCACTGCTTCTCCACAAACGTTGAATACGTAAATATCCCATATCTGTAATAACTAACGATGCGTCCTTCGAAAAATCAATAATACCCTTATCAGGAACCGCATGAGAAACTACTAATTGTATATCTCTGTTATGGAGATCCTCCTTTGTTCCCTTTAATCCCTGAAGCATAAACCAGTAATGCCTGAGATTAGCTTCGGGAAATTCTGTTAATGCAAAGAAAACTATCAGAGGAAGATTGCGGTCATTTGCAGACTCGATAGCATATTCGAGAGCATGATTAAATGAAGCGCGCTGAGACTGCTGCATCCAGTAAACAACAAATTTACCTTTTTTTTCCGGAGCAGAATTCAGGATTTCAATTCTGGAGGTTTGAATCATAATAGTACCTTTGAGTTAGTTGATCAGAAGTATCAGATCAAATATGGGAGAACAATATATAATCCAATATTTTCTTATTCTAACAATTCCAGATAAAAAACTTCTGACGGGGATTGTGCTTATTTTAAAATGACTTTTCATATTCTAATTTGTATATGTCGGCATTTTATTTAGGTACTCTTTATTAATCTTTTCGTGCATAACATCTTTGTAAGAAATCAAATCCGATACGTTTAAGAAGAGAAATTTTCGCTTTTGAAAGCGAACCATTATTAAATCGCCATTTATTGCAATTAAACCATTTATACCACAAAATGTAATCTTTATGATTTTTGGGTACGGGTATTTTCCCTTTTAATTCTGTTTCATTCTCCCAAATATCCTTAAGTCTTTCGTAATTTAATTCCCACGAAGGTTTCTTAATCAGAGTATTTTTTAAAAGATCCGGACGAATAGATTTAAGTGCTTTAAGCTTATCCTTAGGTAATAATCCTTCTTTAAAAAGTTGAATTTTGCGAAATCGCCATTCTGCTAGTTTGTTTTCTTCATCGTCGAATTTCGTTCTTTTTGGGTATCTGTTGTGTCTTTCTACAAAATTTCTGAAATTAATAATATCTTGTTCCCATTTTAAAATATCTGTATCCAATGGAAACCTCACTGAATTCAATAATTTAATCTGTCTTTTGTTTAATTCTCCATTAAGATAACGTTTTCTGTTGTCTTGCATCCATGCTTGTAATCTGTTGTAATCACTAAGGCAGTTTTTTCTCGGTAAAAAAGGCCATGATTTGGGATGTTCTTTCCATAATTGTCCTATTTGTTTAACATTTTCTTCAAAAGCATCTGGCAGCTCAACTTTAAAATCTACAGCATCCAACATTTCAAAACGCCAAAGAGCTAAAATCCCGTCCTTATATTTTCTTCTTTGGCGTAGGCACCATGCTCCCATTTGATATCCACAATATTTTTCATGTCTTTTAGGAAAACGATGAAATAAATTATAAAACTGCACCAGTCTATCGTAATTATCTAACCATAACCTATGTACAGATATTTTTCTTAATTCATTCAGTTGCTTTTTTGTTGGATATGACATATAAATTTCTTTAATGGTTTGATTGGAAAATTTTATTCGATCATTTGCCAAAGAATTTTACTCTGGTAGGCTGCTCAACAACCTTTCTTTTTTCTTCTTTACCTATCTGGTTAATGCAACACTAAATACTCTTTATTAAAGATAATTAATCTCGACAAATATAGCATGAAACTTAAAGTAAGCTGGATAGATATGAAAGCATATAATTAGCCGTTTCCACAGCACCTGAACGTTTATAAAGGAAATATCTCCCATTTTTGAACTCATCATGCAGACCAGAAAATCAGACCAGAAAATGATCATACAGACCTAAGAAATTATCGTGCAAATCTAAAAAAGCGGGCTGAAAATGCTCTCATTCAAGCCTTTTTTCTGTTCAAAAAAATTTAGCACTGCACGCCATTGGAATGAATGAATAATTATGAATTGTGAGTGAAAAGTGAAGCGTATTTGGTATTGTTAAAAAAAAAGGGCGCTCATGGATTTGGACAAACTTACCATGGGCACTCGTGATATGTCAATCTTAGTAATTCAATGTTATTGATAGCATGTGGTGATTCTTATGTGTGATTTATTTACTTTTCCAACCGAATATCAGCGATTTTAAAACTGGCTGGGCCGGTCGAAAAAACCTGAAATGGTACATTGATTTTTAGAAAATTAGCTGCCCTGAATTTTTTCAACGGAATACGAATCCTTTCCCATGTCCCAACAGGAAGATTATTGAGAATACTGGTTATGTCAACCTCATCCTGACAGGGATAGTTGCAAACCATCAGTATAGAAGTATTCCCCTGAGGTTTAGTATCAACATACACATCAAAGCTAAGTGAATAATCAGCAAGATAATAAGCCGATAAATCCCTTTGTGGTCCCCCAATAAGCCAATAACCAGGGCCTTTGAACTTGAATTGCAGTGCTTTACGATCGTTACCCGTCTTATCGGCAGTCATAGTTACATCCAGCGTTTGTATATGCGCCTCAGGATTGCCCGCCTGACCAGCCCAGTTATCAGGTCCCCCCATCCAGCCGCCATAAGAATCGGAAAATGTTCCATTGTATAGTTCAAGAACACTATCTATACTTTTTGATTCCTGAACGACTTTATTGCAACCATAACCACTATTACTGAATTCATTAACACTATCGATAATTGTATTTTTTCCCGTATATGTCAATCCGTATCCCAGAGGGAAAAGTGGAGCATACTGGTCTCCGTCCTTATTGACAGCCGCCGGACATGGGCGTTTCGGCCATGAAAAAGAGAGCTTCCCGGAAAAATCATAGCCGATTGTACCATCATCATTTTTAAATAAGAGATCCGCGATACCTGCACCTTCACTTCCAGGTAACCAGGCCGCGACAAAAGCATCAGAGCTGTTCAGTTCCTTGTTTACACAAAGAGGACGACCCGAAAGCAGGACTGTGACAACAGGTATAGAAGCATTTTTTATCTTTCTGAGAAGCTGAGCATCTTCAGGGTAACTTTCAGCGTGTTCCAGTGTCAATCCCCCCTCAATATCGCCTTTGAACTCTGCATACGGCTTTTCACCAATAACCACAACAGCAACATCATACATATCTTTACTGATACTGTCGCATCGAGGGTCAAATGTTACGTTTTTTGCGACCGCTTTTATACCACCCAGAATCGTTGTCGCACCTGTGAAATCCTGATTAGTATAATCATTGCCCTGCCATGTCAATGTCCATCCACCCGCCTGGATTGCAATACTGTCAGCACCGCGTCCGGTCACAAGCACTCTCTTGTTTCTGTCAAGAGGCAATACACTGTTATTATTTTTCAACAGTACAAGTGATTTTCTCACTGCTTCACGAGCAATAGCACGATGCTCCGGTGCTCCAGGTAGGGGTATCGCTCCCTTGACCGCACGATCAGCTGGTATCTTCTGATCCATAAGCCCCATGCGTAACTTTACCCGAAGTATTCTTGATACTGCGTCGTCAATTCTTGACATCGGTACTTCACCATTCTCTACCTGTTTCTTTAGATTATCAAAAAACGGCTGCCAATCTGCCTTGAAAGGAATCATGAACATGTCAATTCCAGCATTTACCGCACTGGGACAGTTATTTTTCGAACACCCTTCAACTGTTTCGATACCATCCCAATCTGTTACAACAAACCCGTCAAACCCCAACCTGTTCTTTAACACATCGGTCAGCAGATACTGGTTTGCATGCATTCTGGTTCCCTTCCAGCTGCTGTATGATGCCATCACGACCTGTACTCCCGCTTTAATCGCGGCAAGGTAACCGGGAGCATGAATAGAAAGTAACTTTTCTTCTGAAGAAAGATTATTTCCACGGTCATCACCACCATCAGTTCCACCATCACCAATAAAATGCTTTGCTGTTGCCAAAACCGATCCGTTGCCGAAATTCCCCTGTAAACCTGCAATGTAATTTGAAGCGAATGATGCAACTAATACAGGATCCTCTGAATAGCTTTCGTAAGTGCGGCCCCAACGGTAATCCTGTACAACGGCAACTGTTGGTGCAAAATTCCAGTTAACGCCGGTTGCCAATACTTCTTTTGCAGTGATCTGTCCGATTCGATTTACAAGTGCCGTATCATGAGCAGCGCCAAGCCCGATATTATGCGGGAAAATGGTAGCTCCTGCAAAATTATTATGCCCATGCACCGCATCGGTTCCCCACAATGGCGGAATGGGATCTTCAAGTCCATCGACACATGATTTCCAAATTGAATCTGACAAGGCAGCCCATTCTGCTGCATCTGCATGTTTATTGTTATGCGGCCAGCTGCCTCCACCGTTAAGTACAGCTCCAAACCGGTATTTTTTCATATCCTCTGGTGTAAAAGTCCTGATCTCAATCTGAATCATCTGACCGATTTTTCTATCAAGTGACATTGAGGCAAGCAGCTTTGTAATTCGTTTTTCGATAGACGGATCGGATTTTTGCGATTCGAGTTTGGGCCAGAGTGTTGCAATGGAATCATTTCCGGAAGATACCTGCTTGAGATTTTTTGTATACTGGTTTGTACAGCCACCAGTCAACAGAAGTGCTGTAATAGCAAACAGGACAGGTTTAAACGCGTTGATAATCATTATTAAAAGCTCCTTGTGAACTTATTTTTATTTCCAATTTCTTCAATATTATATATATGATTTATTATTCACAACTGCTTATTTGATGCTGGATACATACCACAATATGTACTACCAATAGAAAATTTACAATGCGAAGCCGTCATGAACGTAAGGTATTACAAAATATGTTTGGCACTTGATCTACATACAAGAGAAAAGAGTGTATGTGTTATGGGTAAAGATGACCGATTTTTATGAAAAGAAATTATCTGTGTAAGATCAAGGAGTTACTCAGTATTTCGATCTATTTAAAAATTCTTGTCCATTATGGAATTTCCCGAGCCTGAAAGGCTCACATATCTCAGCGAAGGGCAACGCCCTGAGCGGGGTGGCGCGATTAATCCCAAATATACCGTTCATCGCATTCAACATTATACAACTTTTTTATTCTATCCGTTAAGATGGTTCTCAATAAATAATCCAAGACTGTTAATTGCTTTTTTTGCCTCTGGAACAATCATTGAAAATCCCTGAAAAGTATGCCACATACCTTTCCATACCTCAATAGTGACTTTTACTCCATCTTTTTCTGCGTTTTTCGCCAACAATAAAGAATCGCTTAACAGTACTTCATCATCTCCAACCTGAATAAACATGTCTGGCAATCCTTTTAAGTCCTGTTTTATCGGTGATTCTATTTTAAATGACCCTAAATACCAATCGGCATATTTTTTAATCATTTCTTTTGTATTTAATGGGTCCGATTTCTCTCGAGTGTTATAAGAATCACCATCAAAATCTTTTAAATCCCCTCCCATTAATGAAAGAAAAAAAGATCCTTTTGGTAACGGTAAATTAGATTCTCTTATTGATAATAAAGTCATTAAGGCAAGGCCGGCTCCAGCGGAATCTCCACCAATAATAATATTCTGTGGATCATAACCTTGATCTAATAGCCATTTGTATGTTTTGAAACAATCGTCGTTTGATGCGGGATACTTATTTTCAGGTGCTAATCTGTAATCAACTGCCAATACTTTTACTTTGCAGACCTTTGATAATGTCAAAGCAAAGCTGCGATGATTATTGCCATACCCCAAACAAAATCCACCAGAATGAAAATAAAGCACTACCTTTTTTGATTCTTCATTTACAGTAGAAGTATATAGCCATTCAGCCTTTACATCTTCAATATTTGTAGATTGAATTTTTGCATCTTTAGGCAACTTGATTTTAGCATTCATTGATGCAGCTTTTTCTCTTATTTCCTGGATTGAATATTTAAATGGGTCAAACATTTTCCTCATTAATAATCTAACAAGAAAGAATTTAACAAAATGACCTTTTAGTGAAATCAAAGGTTGCCTCTCTTTAGTGGGTGTATACGGCGCTTTGCAGAAATCTTTCTCAAACATTATGCTGCTTGTTCGCTTGCGTTATCCAGATAGATTTACAGCTTTATATTTTCACATATCTTTAGACTTGAGGAAAATATCACCAGTGTCCGAAGCATGTCTTCTTTTCCGAAAAAGCATGTCCTTCAGGTCGATACGATTTTCCAACACGGCCATTAGATCGGCACCATCCATAAGTAACATGGTTTTGAGAGATGCTGCTTTACTTTCATTGTAATCTTGGGTGAATCCATTAATCGAAATTACCAACCCCAGTGTAAGCTTGAGCCGGCCTTCGATCTTTCCTCCAAACTTATAAAGGTCTCCAAGGTCAATGGGTTTCCCCTGCCACTTCGCCTCAAGAAGAAAATCGTTTCCATCAAATGTGAAGGATCCATCAATTTGTTCTCCAGTGATTCGGAAGGACTCTTTGGGATCAAGATCAAATAGAACAAATAGACTATTTAGAAACTTCTCAAAAGCAAATCCACGTTTTTGTGGGTTCGTGTCCATGATCAACCTCATGAAATCTTCCTTTAAAACGCTTATCATATTTGAAAAGCTTTCTTTTTCCTTTTGCATATTTGCGAACACATTTCTCCTGGCCTCAATTTTTTCCTTTTCTTCTTTGAGTTGGAAATAAGCTTTGGTATGACTCCTCAATGCTGCTACAGCATCTTTAGCACGCTTAATTTTAGTGTCTGCATCTTCCCATTGTTTGAGGTGGCTGAAATCGTCAAAATGCATGGTCATATCGAATAGTGCCAACAAATCCTTTTCAAAAAGATCGGGCCGTCCAACCATTCGATCTACAAGAATCCCTACGCTTTCAGCTTTTTTATTGTTATCCCAGTCAATTGTTGAAATGAAAACTTTGTTCTCAAGTGTATGATAAATAAAGTTTCTCAGATCTTGCTTCTTCCAGTATATGTGCGTAAGTGCCTCTTTCAACGCCTGGATTGCATTGGGTGAAAACTTCTTCAATTCATCCTCCTCAGCCTAAAGAGCTTAACTAAAATCGCATTTAAGTAGCTATTAAAGTTTACTAATTAGTAATTAATAAATTATTTGATTTAAGAAAAATTATCCAATTATTCAAACATAAATCAACAAGATCGAAAACATTATACTTCTTTATATTTTTATCGTTTGCGAATGCGATGTTATAGTGTACAGGGTTCTGGCCTTTAAGTGCGAAATGGTCGTATTCACGATAAAGATTAAACTCTGCATCTAATGATGGACTTTTATATTCTTTATGCTTAAAACCATTACAAATATCGCGACACGCACCCATTTCAAAAATGTTTTTAAATAATTTATTAGTTTCTTCTTTTAATTCTGGTCGCGATGATTTAATCCAGTCGCTAAGATGATAACAATTTTGAAAAAATGCTATTATGATATCAATATCATTTTCTGTCAACATTTCTTTTTCACATTTATTTTTTAGTGTTTGGACGCAGGTGTACCAACGTTTAACTCTATTAAATTGGTTTATCCATTGATTTTTAGGTTGGACAGTTTCATCAGGATTTAATGTACTTCCACCATACCATTTTGGCATATCTTATCTCAATTCTTAGCACGTCTGTGTTCAGTTTGAGTACATTGTTTGATGGTTTGTATAGATTTGTTATTTATAACTATTCAAAAATAAATTCAATTTCCTTGTCCATGCATGATCCTTTTACCCTTCAGGAACCAAAATAACCGGCCAAGCCAAATTTATAACCTTTTTCTGCAAGATAAACCTGAAAGGGGGGTAAAATCCGCTTTATAACAAAAGATAATTTGCTGGTTGTAAAGGTGCAACAGTATACTTAAAAAATTATGAGAAAAACTTCTTGCTTTGAGATTAATAATGTTGAAGAATTTAAGTTTGTCAAATGTGAGATATGGTTTTGCTTATTGATAGATTGTATAATCAGCTGTACGAGCTGAGTATTTTGAGCTTTTCCCTGAGCTTCTGAGCAAAATGACAGTTGAATTATATTCTTTCGTTGCTAAACTTATCAAATCGGGATTGACTAAAATATCCTTCCGGTCCGCATTAGATTCCATACAACAGCGACCCCTTACTCATAGTGCAACGCCTCAATCGGATTCAGATGCGCCGCTTTCCTTGCGGGATAGAACCCGAAAAACACACCAACCGCAGCTGAGAAAAAGAACGCTATACTTATCGTAAATAGATCAACTGATGTCTTAAACGCAAACAGTGTTGTCGCTACCCAGGAAAATCCCAAAGCTATAAGAATTCCAATTAGTCCACCCATCGAGCTGAGAACAACTGATTCTATCAGAAACTGCATAAGTATATCCGATTCCCGTGCGCCAATAGCCATCCTGATGCCTATCTCTTTTGTACGCTCGGTCACCGAAACAAGCATGATATTCATAATTCCTATGCCGCCAACCAGAAGCGATACACTTGCGATTGCGCCAAGCAGGAGCGTCATGGTACGGGCAGTCTGAGTGGCGCGGGACATCATTTCAGACTGGGTTCTTATCATAAAGTCGCTTTCATCAGCAGCGCCGATATTGTGACTTTCGCGAAGAAGCGGCTCGATTTCAGTTACAGTCTGCGGAATTTCATCCATAGTGCGGACACTAACCATAATCTGGTTTATATGCCGGACTCTGTTCATTCTGTTGAGCATTGTCTTTACCGGTACGATGATGATATCATCCTGGTCCTGTCCCATCGCATTTTGCCCTTTCTCTTCGAGCAATCCGACAATTTTGAAAGGAATCTTTCCGACTCTGACAGATTGTCCTATAGGATCCTGATCGGGAAAAAGCTGATCAGCGATGGTTTTTCCGATAACAGCGACTTTTGCGGATGTCTGCACATCACGCTTCGTAAACATATCTCCGGAGGAGACACTCCATTCTCTGATAGTTAAATATTCAGGATCCACTCCAAAGATACTTGTCTGCCAGTTTCCGGTTCCCCCAATTACTTGTGAAGAAGTACGGGCTAGCGGCGAAATAGCCATAACAGCATCAAGTGTTCTTAGAATCTCAACATCTTTCAATGTCAGACTTTGGCGACTTCCGGATCCCAATGAAAATCCTCTTGAGTTTTGCGAGCCAGGCATGATCATGATAATATTGGTTCCCATCGACTGGATCTGATCTTTAATATCCTGCTGAGCACCTTTACCAATCGCAACCATGATAATAACTGATGCGACTCCGATAATAATGCCAAGAATGGTAAGAAATGATCTTACTCTGTTCCGGAGAATGCTTTTTCCAGCTGAGCTGAGCAATTTTGATATTTTCATAGCGACTTTTCTGAATGTATTAAGAATTTTTGTTTACAGGCTCATCACTTACGATACACCCATCGCGCATCGTGATAAGTCTCTTCGCGAAATGAGCTATTTCCAGTTCGTGAGTGACAAGGATCACGGTTTTTCCGGCGTTATTTAATGATGTAAAAAGGCCCATTATTTCTATTGATGTTGCAGTGTCAAGCGCACCTGTTGGTTCATCGGCGAGAATTAACGGCGGGTCATTGACAATAGAACGTGCTATCGCGACTCGCTGCTGTTGTCCGCCAGACAACTGGTTGGGGAGATGATTCATCCGCTTTTCAAGTCCTACTTTTTTAAGAGCGACTTGTGCCAGAGCTTTTGAGTCAGCTTTGGATTTCGCATGATGATAATGGATCGGGAGTTCCACGTTTTCCAGCGCAGTAGTCCTTGCGAGCAGACTAAAGTTCTGGAAAACAAAACCGATATGTGCATTGCGGATATCAGCAAGTTCATTTCTGGAAAGTGAACCTGTCTTTTTTGACAATAATGAATAGCTGCCCGAAGTTGGTGTGTCAAGGCAGCCGATGATATTCATGAGAGTCGATTTACCTGATCCGGACATTCCCATGATCGCGACATACTCACCTTTGGAAATGGACAGATTTACACCTTTCAAAGCGTTTACCGCAACATCACCCATCTGATAGGTTTTGGTAATATTTTCGATAGTAATTAGATTGTCCATTAATGCATTCCTGGTGGCGGCATCATTTGCCTGCCCGATTGAGATTTGGACGGAGTAAATAATGACCGTGATTTTGTCTGCTCTTTACTTTTTTTATCAACTGTTCCGGTGATTACTTTTAATCCTTCTTCAATATTTTTGCCGGTAATTGATGTCACAGAACCATCACTGATTCCCATTTGTACGAATGCAGGACGGATCTCGTTGTTTTGATCGAGAATCCAGATGGTTCCACGGTTTGTTGAACGTGTCCGCTTAACATTTGATTTCTCATTGTCACCAGTATGTTGTCTTCTCTGCGCAATGCCTTTTCCAGGTTCATGACCATTGGGTGTTTTTGACAAACGTTTTAAAACATCTTCCGATGGTTTGAAACGTAAAGCCGCAGAAGGAATAAGAAGCGTATTATCAGTTCGTTCTGCAATAAAATCAACGTTTGCTGTCATCCCAGGAAGAAGCGTTCCATCAGAATTGGATGCTTTTATAACAACTGTATAGGTCACCACATTCTGATTTGTTTCCGGCTGAAGGCGAATCTGATCCACGGTTCCCTTGTAGGTCTGATCAGGATATGCTGGTACCGAGAAAGATACATCCTGTCCGGTTTTAATTCTTCCTATATCACTTTCGTCAACATCAGCGAGTATCTCCATTTTTTGTAAATCTTCTGCGATGATAAACAGCGTTGGAGCACTGAGACTGGCTGCTACAGTTTGCCCTACTTCAACACTTTTCTTGATCACTGTACCATCGATGGGTGAACGGATGATCGCGTAGGACAAATTAGTCTGAGCGGTCTCCACATCTGCCTTTGCAGCATCGAGTGATGCTTTCTGGGCAAGATAGCTTGTCTTTGTACTGGTGAATTCTTCATCAGAAATCAATCCCTTGGTGTGCAGAGGCTTATTGCGTTCATATTCGACTTTTGCCTGCTCAAACATCGCTTCTGCCCTTGAGAATGCAGCCTGAACCTGTGTCAATTTACTTAAAAGTGGTTTACGGTCAATCTCTGCGATAATCTGATTTTTTTTGACGACATCATTGTAATCAACATTTACTTTGACTATCGTTCCGCTGACCTGCGTACCAACTTCAATTGTACTGACCGGATTGAGCGAGCCGGTACTTGAGATTGTTTCTTCCACACTACCACGGGTTATTTCTGCGGTTTTATACGTGATGTCTTTTGATGATTCTTTACGTATCGCAAAGAATACTCCCATGAGAACAGCTGCAACTGCAACAAGAGCGATTATTACTTTTTTCATATTTTGCCTGCTATTTCGAGGTGATAATTGTATCTACAAAGTTTTTAATCTGGCCATTACTTTTAAGCATATCAAAGTAGGCTGTAAGTATAGATGATTCAGCCTGCAATTGGGCGTTTACAGCACTGAGATAGGATGCATTTACCATTGCAACTTCCACCAGCGTGGATGCTCCTGCATCATAACGCTCGGTAGTCGCATCAAGAGATTGTTTTGCTGCGGTAAGCCGCGTTTCTGCCACCTGAAATTGCTTTTGGGCCATTTCCAGATCATAAACTGTCTGACTGTGCTGTAAAGAAATATCCTTCTGCTGCTTTTGCAAATCAAGCTTAGCGTTCTGAAGATCCAGCCCGGCTCTCTTTACTGATTGCTTTCTGCTGTATGCGTCAAAAATAGGGTAGGAGATACTTATTGATGCTCTGCCTGTGGGATCATTTACACCGTTCTCTTTACCATCCCAGCTGTGTCCCCCGCTTAACGAACCATCAATAGATGGCAGATAATTCATCTGTTCTTTTTTGACAGATAATTCTGCCGCTGATACCGACATTTGACTTGAGAGTATCTGGGGATTGTTGTCAATTTCGATCTTCTTTACTGAAGAATCGCTTTTCATTACTTTACCGACAATCGGCTCTAAAACAGTGGTGTCAAGAGTATGCTGAGCTGTAAGCGGCAGAGAACATATATCGTATAGTGATAGAATTAACTTGCCATAACTCTGTTGGGCTTCGAGAAGGGTTGCTTCACTTTCCGCAACCGCTGTCTGCTGTTGTAGCACATCGGCAATGGATTTTTTCCCCGCATTACGATATTCTTCTATTTGTTGTAATTTTGATTTTTGATAATTAAGATTGCTTTGTGCTGTATTGATCTTCTTTTGCGCGTAAATGGCTTTTATATAAGTCTTGATCGCTTCAGTAGTGATCTCATTTTTCTTCTGCTGATACTGATATTCGCTTCCCTTGTTCTGCACTTTCGCTGCCTGGTATGCGGGAATCGAAGAGGGAGAAAATCTGTAAGACACTCCGATTGACGCATCCGCAGATGAGGAAAAGGAGGGAGAGGAAGTAATTTTACTGCCAGTACTGGATGATAGTGATGAATTCACTTTCGGGAGGAATGCAGATTGAGCTTGCTGAACAGCAAGCCTTTTCTGATCAACCTGAATAAGTGATTGCTGAGCACTTATCCCTTGCTTTATCGCAAGGTCGATAACTGTTTTCAAGGTCAGGGTGCTATCTGTAGCCCCAAAACTTGTCAAAGAAACAACAGAAAGTAAAAAAAGGCACTTTCGTAGCATGTAATCCTCTCAATTGAATTAGCTAAAAGTTTGTGTGTGGGCTCGATGTAAAAAGTTTTTATTAGAGTATTTCGGAAGCACTTTTATTACAAAAATTATAAAAACTCCAAAGAGCTATCTAATATGCATCATTCCCCTGGCAACTACAATTGTTTATATCCTTGTAAGTACGTTTTGGCTAAACACATTGATTAGCTTGGAGGATAATAATCTCTATACACTATATATGACGTCTTTGGAAACGAATAGTTCCTGCTTGTGATCATTTAATTATAATGAGAGATGATAATCTTGAATGAATAGTGATGATACGCGGAATTCGCTATTACTTTATTTAGCAATCCACCTTTCAACTCCGAGGGCAGACATAAGCATCTCAACAGCAAGTGCCGTAAGGAACATTCCCATCATTCGTTCAAGGATCATAGTTCCACTTTTCCCAATGATTTTAAGAATCTGATTGGCAAACAGCATAATAGTAAAAGTTATCGCAAGTACAATGATCATAGCCAACGCGGTAAGAATTTGAGTAGGAATTGAGTAAAGATGGTTATCGGTCAGGACAATTATCGCAACAACTGATTCTGGTCCGACAATAGAGGGAATAGCCAGTGGAAAAACTGCTGGATCATGTCCGCTTTCCGGATTTTCAGTTGTAAATGATGATGATTGGCCGAAGATCATTTGTAATCCAAAAAGAAATAAGATAATCCCCCCTGCAAACTGAAATGAGATGAGCTTAATACCCAATATCGCCAGAAGAATTTGACCGAGCAGAATCGCGGCCAATAATACAACTACAGAATAGCATGTGGCTCTAAACGCTATTTTTCGTCGTTGGGAGGCTGATAGTTTTGAGGTTATTGCAAGAAATACGGCTAAACTGCTAAATGGCTCTATAGTAACCCAGATAAACAGAAAATCATGAAAAAATTTATTCCACATTTATTAATCCTGTCACAAATCTGGATATTGAAATTACGATGATTGGAAAACCCGCAAAGAACAAACCATAAAAACTTTTGAACAGATATAAATGGAATGGGTGGGACTTTTACATCATTTGAAAAGGAAGTCGTAAGATCATATTTTTGTGAGTGTTTTAGTTTTTGATCAAACAAAAAACTTTAAGAGATAAACAGATCAGATATTATATTGAACAGGAAATATTTTTTCATTTTTTTAATTTTAATAGATTATAATCGTATTATTAGGTAGAAAAAGTTAGATTTTGAAAATAAATATGGGGGTGTATTGGCTATCGACGGGAAATAGGAGATACTGAGCAGCATGTCGAGGATATCGGTTGGCCTCGTAAATCATCCGGTAAATTATAATTGCAGAAGATTATTCTTTCGCAATGGCTGCCTAATTAAAGGTAGCAACTCGGGTATGGATCGCGCTTATCTGTGTCTGAGCAATTAATGCGCTGGTTCGGTAGAGGGTGTCGGTTACCGGGCGAGATTAAAGGCACTGGCTAGTTGGTAAGCGTGTCTGTCCGCGTGCGAGCTGGTGAGATTAAAAGATGGGCTAAACATGTAGCGGCTCATATTGAATGTTTTTCGGACAGGGGTTCAACTCCCCTCACCTCCACCAAATTTCACTCGGAGCAGTCTTCTGCTCCGAGTGAAATTTGGTGTCCACCGTAGCGTCTTCGCGAAGGCGGACTTTTTTTAATTGCTCCGGGCTACGATTGACAAAACAATTCTCAAAGCAATATTACGCTCATCAGTAAGTTTCCCATTTTTTCTCTCTTTGAACTGAACCATCACAAAGGAGAAAAATGTACTACACCTACATTCTCCAAAGTCTTGCTTTCCCTGCTCAGTTTTATGTCGGATTTACTTCAGATCTTCGTGAACGACTCCTCCAATATAATGATGGTAAATGCTCGCATACTTCAAAATATCCGCCCTGGAAAGTTATTACCTTTATTGTATTTGAAACGAAGGAAAAAGCAATGGCATTTGAAAAGTATCTCAAAAGTGGTTCTGGGTGTGCTTTTAGAAAAAGGCACTTTTGATTACGGATAAGAGTAGCTTTGTGTGTGACACGAAAATTGGTGTCCGCCGTAGCGTCATCGCAAAGGCGGATCCAAAGTCTTGCTTTCCCTGCTCAGTTTTATGTCGGATTTACTTCAGATCTTCGTGAACGACTCCTTCAGCATAATGATGGTAAATGCTCGCATACTTCAAAATACTCGCCTTGGAAAGTTATTACCTTTACTGCATTTGAAACGAAGGAAAAAGCAATTTCTTTTACACACCATTACACTCAATCCCAGTTTTTGGGTTTTATACCCCAAGTTTATCAAAAAAACCCCTTCTTCATAATGAAAAGCCCCAACTTTTTATTATATGGATAATTTTTTTTAACAAAAGCCCCCCCTTTAAAGCTAAATTGGCCCCCCAAAAAAGATAAATGGCTGAAAAAATATTGCATATGCCATGCTTTTACAGTGAAAACCCCCCCGGATAAACCTGTTTATGGTACGGTTTTGGGTGAAATGCGGCCGTATTCAAGGTGAAAAGGGTATCCATTAGAATGAAATGGCTCTCAAAAAGGTGAATTGCCTTAAAAATAAAAATTACAGTACCTTAAGGGTGAAATGCGGGTATTTATAAAGAATATGTCATTGGTTACTCTGCTCTGAAATGGTGTTCCGGATGTTGGGAAGAGATTGTTATAGGTTAATCGTTGTCGCTGGGAATCATTAATCTCTGCAATGTCTGCGGTTCAAAATTTGAACCTCATTTAGCTACGAGATTGTCTTATCTATTTACCAGATAGCGTGTACGATCTGCAATAAGGCCATTTGCCCTGCAATTTGCGATTAGACCGCAAGAGAGTTTTATCAGATCTGATGAATCACTTTTATGATAGATGTTTTTCTTTGTGTTAATCTCAAAAATTTTCTCCGGATACTATTCTCCCGCATTATTTTATAACCCGGGTCTCTGTTATAATTTCTTTACTTTTCACCTCCGGTTTTCGCGAGACCCAGCAGATCAAAATATAAACATTACTTTTCGTATTTTTCCTTCATGTAACCAGCAAAACATTTACTGGAGGTAAATATGCCCGGAAAAGCTGCGACAACAGGAAGTTTGACAGCACATGGCGGTATCGTTATCGGACCAGGTAACAATACTGTTTTGATAAACGGGAAACCGGCAACTTGTACCGGAGACCAGCATACGTGTCCCGCTTGTACACCCAATCCACATGTTGGCGGCCCGATAGTTGGTCCCGGAGTTCCCAATGTTCTGATCGGAGGCCGTCCTGCTGCCACTGTCAATGACTTGTGTTTATGTGCTAATTGTCCATCACATATTGTAACGGGCTCACCAAATGTACTGATAGGAACTAATGGGAGTGCAGGCCCATCTGATATAAGCAAATTCCTTTCACCGCAAGCTCAGACAATACAAGCTCACGAGACCGGGGAAGTAAAGCCTGTTGAAAGCATCGGCGAGCTTCCCTTGAAAGATCAAGCTGAAATCCAGCAGCCGTCCGAAGATCCAGACAAGAGGCAATTGTCACAGTCGAGTAATAACCACCAACAGAAGAGAACTGACACAAAAAAAATTACTATCCGGGATATTGTGAGTATTCTAAAAGATGTCGAAAAGAGATCGGGTTACCAGGCTGCTTTGCATAGCGCAAGATATCTGGATTATTCGGCGTTATGTGATATGACCAAAGCGTATGTCCGGGAGGAGAATACAAACCCTGATAACGATCCCAATATCATGCCGACCCGTTTTATGATTCTTTATGGTGCGGATGATAATATGCTTAGTGAGATTGACTCTCATTATGACAGCCCCAGTCACAAGATCACGGTAAGTAATTTACGCAAGGCACTTCAGGCGGTGGATTCCACTGTACAAGAAAAGGGTCCTTACGATGACTATCTGTATTCATCTTATTACCAGTGTACTAAGCAGCTTTTCCGTAGAATAAATGAAAAAGAACACGTTGTAAAAGAAGATGAGAATCTGGGAAAGATCGCCGATAAATCAGGATTGACCTTAACAAGTGTGTATGAATGCAACAAGGGTGTAATTGGCGACAATCCTGATATTCTGAAACCGGGAACAAAACTCTACTTTCCGCACTATGATTTCTCCACTATTGATGAAATGATCAGAAACTGTGGCGGTGATCCGGCTAAGCTTACCAAAGGATTTTCTTATGTTTATCCATGGGTGATATTTTCTGTGACACTGAGCAACAAGGATGGAAGTATCTATATGGAGAAGCGTGAGAATGGAGAAAAACGGATTGAATTCAAAGAGAAAAAAAAGTTTGAAGTGAAACATGAGAAAACAGGGGCGTTGCTTGCTTCAGGAGAGATCAGCCGTTCTGATGAATTATCAGTTCTTGTTCCTGATGTGAAGGAGAAGCAATTGTTTGTGGATGGTGACGAGTATGAAACGTGGAATGGAGGAGCTAATCTTTTGGGGCAGACTACATCTCGTTTTGTGCGAATAGGAAAATCCCCGGAATTTACAGCCGATTTCGTCATAGATGGACATTCACATATTCAGAGCGGAGCAACGGCCCCGCTGCCATTATTATGGGATCAGATTTCCCAAAAGGTAAAGGGCGTTAAAGTGTCACCAACTCGTAGCTATCTTGATACATTAGGGAGTGTGTTTCTGGGTAAGGGTGGAAATGTCCAGCGGAAGAAAACTGAAGAGATCGCAGATGATCTTGTTAGTGAATTGAAGTCAACGTATACCAAATCAAAGTTGCTTGAGGAAAAGCCATATGGAGATGGTTTGAGTGTCAAGGATAAAAAAGATAAGGGTTCCCAGGGTGAAGCTCCCATTTTTTCACCGGCGATAATAATGCCGATGGATATGGATTATGCGCATATTGCCGGATTTCCGCCTGAGAGCTCGACAATCTATCATGAGGGTAAATTTACCAAGTGGGTATCAACCGGTTCTGTTGGAACATGTCACGGAGATACTTTCCCATCCACAATAGAAACCACTGTTGAGGGGGTTTATTATTACGAAAGAAAGGATGCGCTGTTACGTGAAAATAAAGGAACAATAGTTGACGTTAGCCACGAGAAACCAGAAAAGGGGTGGTTATTTCAGGCCTACAAAAAGCAGTACGAAAATACAATAGCTGCGATTCAAAAAAATCCGTGGGTTCTTATACCTATGTTTCATTATGATCCTCGAAGATGGTATAAACAAAGCGGTTCGAGAGTGGATCCTGATAATTGGAAAACGGGCCCTTGGGATTTTCCATTCAAGTACATTGCCACACTTAAAAAAACAGGAGTATTTATTGGATTTAAGATGTACCCGCCTTTAGGGTACAAACCTCTTGATCTACGTCTTCCTTGTTTAGCAAATTTCTATGCACGTTGTGAAACTGAAGGTATTCCAATTCTTGCGCATTGTTCTCCGGGTGGAATGACTACACATGAAGCGAAATTTTATCATGCCTTCGATAAAGCTGACCTTACAATACAGCCAACCCGGATAGTCTCCTGCACCTACGATCCTTGCACGCCACTGGGATATTTTTTTGATGAGTATGTACATCCAAAGAACTGGCGGCCTGTTCTGATGAAATTCCCAAAACTCAAGCTCTGTCTAGCACATTTAGGCGGTCGTGAATGGAATGAGGATGAAATGGGATCAGGAATCGCATCGGACTGGGTAGAAGAGATAATTAATTTATGTGATCCGAAAATTGTACAGGGGAAGAATTCACAAGGTAAAGATATCCGTTTTGAGAATGTGTATACTGATCTGTCCTGTTATAATTTGGGAAGGGAAAGCATTAAGAAGAATATTGCTGAACTGTTTAAAGAAATGAAAAAAAATCGCCGGTTTCTCCATCTAAAAGATAAGGTGCTATTTGGTGTTGACTGGTATTTGTCGTTGATTACAAAAGCGCCAGACTATCGGGAATATGTTGAAGGGTTCTTTGATACCATGAGCGAATTTGATAAGTGGCAATGGTACAGAAGTGCCCTGGTGAATTCCGCGACTTTTTATGGATTGGATAATAGTGCTTTATTGAAAAATATGAACAAAGCACTGGAAGATGTTACTTCAGACAGTTCAAAACGAATATCTGGTTATAACCGGATTAAAACCATAAAGCAACAAGTTGAAACTATCCGAAAGGAACTCAATAAAAAACACGAGGAAAACAAATGAAATTGAAAAAGATAGCCGCACCAGTTTTGGTTTTCTTTAATTTGATAATTATTGGATATGGATGTTCTGGTCCTGACAAAGTAGGATGTAAACAACATACAAGGGAGAATCAGGCAATGAGTGATATAAAAATATTGGATTACGGTGATTATGATGCGATGCTTCCGCCACTTACCTACTGCGCAGGTGACATGCGATATGTTTTTGCTGTACCTGAAGATAACATGGTTGGGACAAATGAACTCGACAATGCAATTAAATTACTTGAATTTAAAACTAATTCGATATTGGAACAGCATGTTGTCAAAAAAGATTTTATGGAAATGGTGACAGGACCCTTTGAGTTCAGGTTTCTACCTGTATGGTCGGATAAGGAGATTGCGTATTCGCAATCAAAAGGTTTTTTACTTATTAATATTCCTGATAAGAAAGTTGAAATACATACGATTAGTCCTGGAATGTATGCTGGGGATATAGAAAACATTTCTGCTATCGATAGAAGTAGAAGGACTTTCATATTTGAAGTATTGAAATCAAGCGGTGATCAGGAAGGGAATGTCTGGAATGAGAAAACTCTTAAAGTAATTCGTTTTGAGAACGACACATTTACAGTTCTTGCAGAACATCCAGCAGGGATTAAGACCAGTGCGTATACTGAACCATGGTTTGTCTATCAGAAGAAAATCTTTATATACAAAGACAGCACAACAGAACTTGAAGTATTTGATGAAAATTTCAAACCAGCCACCCATCCACTTGCTGAGTCGTTTAATAAAAATCAAGTTGGTTTCAGATGTATGCAGGAGATTGCAATTCATCCTACTTTGCCAATCGCCTTGATCATTGAACAAGGAAAACCTCCAACAAAGGAGATATTAGCATCAGCTGATAGTCTTCCTGATCCTGAAGATGAAAAGGCGAGAGAAATAATTTACAACGAATTTGAACGGCTTACACTATTCCTCTTTCGTTGGAATGAACCTGATGAAAAGAAGCGTTTTATCCCATTGCTTTCACTTGCAGGTTCTATTTGGAATAGCTATAATCCTCAAAATCAGTATTCTCATTTATCATTTTCTCCTGATGGAAAATGGGTGGTTTTCCGCGATGGTTCAAATCGGGGTAATGATCTGTATAGCAGCGATAATCCTGTATTTGTTGCAATCCCGATCAATGAAAAGAACCCATTACTCTTAGGAAAACCTTTGAAACTTGGCAACGCAATGCGAAGTGACGCAATCGGTCCGACCGGAACAGCATGGACAACAAATCCAACTGCGTTTGTCATGTGCGACGGGGTGATCTTATATCGCTGGAATCTTGATATTTACGATCAGATCAGTATGGAGAAAATAAAAATGCCGCCGAACGCACCGGACCCGTTTGTGAAGAGAGAGGAATGATTTCAATAACTTACCTGGTAATAATTCGGTCCGTAAAAAAATGGATGTAAACAAATGAAAAATATTGCCGTACCAGTTATAATTCTCTCCTGTCTGATTTCTTTTGGATCTGGATGTTCTGGTCCTGACAAAGCAGGATGTAAACAACATACAAGGGAGAATCAGGCAATGAGTGATATAAAAATATTGGATTACGGTGATTATGATGCGATGCTTCCGCCACTTACCTACTGCGCAGGTGACATGCGCTATGTTTTTGCAGTACCCAAAGATAATGTGGTTGGGACAAATGAGCTGGACAATGCAATTAAATTACTTGAATTCAAAAGTGATGGGAAACTGGAACAGCATGTTGTCAAAAAAGATTTTATGGAGATGGTCACCGGACCATTTGAGTTCAGATTTTTGCCAGTATGGTCAGATAAAGAGATTGCGTATTCGCAATCAAGGGGGTTTTTGCTAATCAATATTCCTGATAAGAAAGTTGAAATTCATACCATAAGTCCTGGTATGTATGCTGGGGATATTGAGAATATAGCTGTTCTCGATGATAAGAAAAGAGATTTCGTATTTGAGGTCTTAAAATCAAGCGGTAGAGGTGTAGCTGAAACATGGGACGAAAAGACATTAAAAATAATCCGCTTCAAGAACGACACATTTACAGTTCTTGCAGAACATCCAGCAGGGATCAAGACCAGTGCGTATACTGAACCATGGTTTGTCTATCAGAAGAAAATTTTTATTTACAAAGACAGCACAACAGAACTTGAAGTATTTGATGAGAATTTCAAACCAGCCACCCATCCACTTGCTGAGGCGTTTAATAAGAATCAAGTTGGTTTCAGATGTATGCAGGAGATTGCAATTCATCCTACTTTGCCAATTGCCTTGGTCATTGAACAAGGAAAACCTCCAACAAAGGAAATATTAGCATCAGCTGATAGCCTTCCTGATCCTGAAGATGAAAAGGCGAGAGAAATAATTTACAACGAATTTGAACGGCTTACACTATTCCTCTTTCGTTGGAATGAACCTGATGAAAAGAAGCGCTTTATCCCATTGCTTTCACTTGCAGGTTCTATTTGGAATAGCTATAATCCTCTAAATCAGTATTCTCATTTGTCGTTTTCTCCTGATGGGAAATGGGTGATTTTCCGCGATGGTTCAAATCGGAGTAATGATCTGTATAGCAGCGATAATCCTGTATTTGTTGCAATCCCGATCAATGAAAAGAATCCATTACTTTTAGGAAAACCTTTGAAACTTGGCAACGCAATGCGAAGTGACGCAATTGGTCCGACCGGAACTGCATGGACAACAAATCCAACTGCGTTTGTCATGTGCGACGGGGTGATCTTATATCGCTGGAATCTTGATATTTACGATCAGATCAGCATGGAGAAAATAAAAATGCCGCCGAACGCGCCGGACCCGTTTGTGAAGAGAGAGGAATGAAAAAAGGAAATTGAGGTAATTAAAATAATAGAATGCCCATCTTTCGTAATGTAAATTTAACAATCTGGAACGAAGGGCTCGACTATAAATACTGTTAATACAGAGTTCAGTTCGAAAGGTGTTCAGAAAATAGTAACGAACTAAGTATGTCCGACCTCTTCAACGTTTTTTTATATCTGTTTTTGTATTACTGTCGTCCAAAACAGGAACTCATCAAGCGAAAAATTACAGATACATCACAGGATTCTAAATTTTATTCTGAAAAAGTCGGTGAAGACAATGTAAATAATTTATTGCACAGGTGCAAAGTTGTATTGCATTGTTAGCATTGTTGCAAAGGCGTCAAATCCACAGAAAATGATCAAAAGTGGCTAAATTTTAATATTTTACACTTTTTTAAGGTCAGGCACGCAAATAGCATTAATGCATAGTGCCATGAGAGCTGTGGTGGTTACCGGCCGGGAAGGTCTATATTGTCAAGGCAAACGGGAAATAATTATAAATGAAGTAAGGCACCTTAGAGTGCTTGCAGTAGTCTATTTACAATGGAGGTTAATATGCCGCGTGGAAACAGAACTGGACCAACGGGAATGGGTCCGATGACTGGAAGGGGCGCAGGGTTTTGTGCAGGTTATGGCGTACCCGGTTTCAAGAATACAATACCCGTAAGAAGCGGTATGGGATTTGGACGTGGGTGCGGCAGAGGTTTTGGTATGGGTATGGGTATGGGGTGGAGGCATGGCTGGAATTATCAGCAAGCTACTGCATTCACTATATCTTTGCATGATGAGCTATCGGTTCTCAAGGATCAGGCAAAATATTTTGGCGAGGCACTTCAGTCAATTAACAGCAGAATTTCTGAACTGGAAACAGAAAAGAAGTAAATAAACATTGATATACCGGCTGTTGCAATTAACAAATAGTTGCTTAGCCGAGTTATTTGCAAATGTTTACTTAGCCACATTTTGTAAAAGCCCAAAATGTGAAGTGTGAAATGGCAGAAACAGTTTTACTTATTCACAATATAATTGGAGGTGGTCAATGGCAGTAAAAGTAGACAAGAAAAAATGCACAGGGTGCTCTGCATGCAAGTCAGCATGCCCAATGGATGCGATAGAGATTATAGATGGTAAAGTATGTGTCAACGAATCGTGTGTAGAGTGCGGAGCTTGTTTGGCAGATTGTGCAAGTGGAGCATTGAGTTTGTAAGTTTACGGAGTTTTAGCCAAGGAGAAAAGAATGCCTTTACGTGATGGAACGGGGCCTTTTGGTTTGGGGCCCGGATCAGGAGGAAAATGTTGTGTTGGGTCTGGTTATCGGAGCGCTTCTCGTTCAGTATTTGGAGGAAGAAATGGTTTGCTGTTGGGTCTGACAGCATCGTTTGTCACGGCAGTACTACGGGATTTAATGAACCCGTCAGGAGTACTTCACAGGATCACACACTTTTCTTTGAATAAAGGTATTACTGATAATAACCAGAATATCAGACGTCAGGCAGAATTTACTGCAATAGATGAAAATACTGTATCAAGTAGAACGAAAAAAGGCATTGTTGAATGAAAATAGCCATCGCTAGCGGTAAGGGTGGAACTGGCAAGACGACAATTTCGACCAATCTTTCTTTGTTTGTGAGTGAACAAGGTAATGAGGTTGTATACCTTGATTGTGATGTCGAAGAACCCAATGGTCATCTGTTTCTTAACCCTGTTATCAATAAGAAAACAAAATCTTCAATTTCGGTTCCTGTGATTGACGATACGAAATGTGTTGCATGCGGTGAATGTATCCAGTTTTGTGAATACAACGCTCTGATAAGGCTGGGAAAGAATGTTATGGTATTTCCGGAGCTTTGTCATGGGTGTGGTGGATGTACGCTTCTTTGTCCGTACCATGCAATTACCGAGCAGGATCGGGAAATAGGATTTATTGAATCGGGAATATCTGGAAAAGTCGGATTTGTGCACGGCCGGCTCAACATTGGTGAAGCAATGAGTCCGCCACTTATCCGTGATGACCTTAGACAGATTCGCCCCGATGCCATCAACATCATCGATGCTCCTCCAGGTACATCCTGCCCGGTGATTGCTTCAATTCGGGATGCTGATTTTGTTGTTCTTGTTACCGAACCGACGCCATTTGGTCTCAATGACCTGGGATTGGCGCTTGATATGGTAAAAGAACTTGGTATTCCGCATGGTGTTGTTGTCAATCGTGCCGAGGGTGGAAACACGGATGTAGAGCTGTTTTGTGAAGAACATCAGGTAGATATTTTGACTAAAATTCCCGATGATCGCAGAATCGCCGAATGCTATTCAAAAGGGGAAATGATTTTACATGCGGTTGCGGATGTACAGAAAAACTTTGATGAACTCTGGCAAGCGATTCGAAAGCAGGTCAATAAATGAAAGAGATCGTGGTTATAAGTGGTAAAGGCGGAACAGGAAAAACAAGTATTACAGCTTCGTTTGCTACGCTTGCGGCAGGAAAGGCAGTTTTTGCTGACTGCGATGTTGATGCGGCTGATCTGCATTTGATTCTCAAGCCTTCGGTCAGGCAGCGAACTGAATTCCGAAACGGGCATCGAGCATCTGTCAAACAGGACCTGTGCACTGGCTGCGGGAAGTGTGTTGAGCTTTGTCGCTTTAAAGCAATCGAAAAAGGTGGCGATAATTATGTGGTAATTGATCCAGTTGCATGTGAAGGCTGCGGTGTATGTGTTCGGTTTTGCCCTTCGTCTGCAATTGATTTTAATGAAGAGGTCTGTGGAGAATGGTATATCTCCGATACCCGTTTCGGACCAATGGTTCATGCAAAGCTCGGAATTGCGGCGGAGAACTCAGGAAGACTGGTAACACTGGTGCGTAATGAGGCTAAGAGTCTTGCTGAGAAGAATGGTTCTGAGTATGTATTGATAGATGGTTCACCGGGTATAGGATGTCCGGTAATTGCGTCGTTGACTGCAGCGAGTCTGGCACTGATTGTAACAGAACCTACTGTGTCAGGCGATCATGATCTTCGAAGAGTCGCGGGACTTGCGAAACAGTTGAGGATCCCGGCAATGGTGTGTGTCAATAAATGGGATATAAATCCCCAAATAACTGAAGAGATAAAAGACTTTGTGCAGCAGCAGAGGTTGATATTCGCTGGTATGGTACGATACGACAAAATCGCTACTATCGCTCAGCGGGCAGAAAAAAGTATTGTAGAGTTCTCGGAATCCGAAATGGCATCTGAAATAGAAAATTTATGGATAAGGATTAATGAAACATTGAAAAGGACGTGATGAACCAAAGATGGGACGGACTATTTTTTTGTTTTATAAATAAAAAAAGTCCGTCCCTTTTTTTTGCTTCTTTTTTGGGGCTTTACGAATTAACGCAATGCACGAATTCTTTTACTTCTATTTTTGGGAAAAACAATTTTTCCCTTTTTATTGCTTAATGTTGTTATATTGAGATGGTGGATTTTCTCTACAGGTCGGATAAATCGCAGTTTTGTTATTTGGGTTTGTTTTTTAAGAAATTAGGAAACTATCTTAGTGGCGTTGGTTCTATCTACCAGCGATCTATTAACGAGAGCAGAAACTGGTGAGATCGTCATCCGGAGATAAGCGGCAATAACAGAAAGCGGGATTAGCTCTTCCAAATGTGCCTGGCAGCAAAAAGCCGCGCGGGCCTCGGACTTTTTGTCCTTTCTTCCTCTTCTGAGAAGTTCATCTTTGGTAAATCCATAATCTGTACATATTTTATCTGATAGGCTATCCAACACTACATGGTAATCAGCTTTCCGGTGTTTTCGATTCAAATTCATTTTGTACTTTTCCATGGCATTCTTTACAAAATCAGGAGTGCCGATAACAGCTGGCCAACCCTTGCGGGAACCCGCTACTTCTGTAGCTTCAGTCATAGATAATTGTCCTGCTTTCGTCATATCATCATTACACCCCTGTGCCAGAAATTTTAGATACGCTTCAATAGCACCAACTTCATTGTCTCCAAACCTGCGAAGACACTCAATTCGGTTTTGAAACTGTTCTCCACGGGCACCTTTTATCCCCAGAAGATACCCATGACCACACCAGGCCCAATTTTTCAGCTGCTCAAGAGTTTTGACCAGTCCTGCCCGTAACGGGTTAAGGTGAATATATCTGATCAGTTCCATTGCATAGTCCTGGTCCTGACAAAGAACCGATTTGAACCTGTCCTGATAGAGGTATCCCTTTCTTTTATACTTTTTGTTGTAAAATTGTGCATATCCACTATTCAAAGGGCGCATAAGCTTACTCAATGGCAGATCACTGGACCTGATCAATAAATGATAGTGGTTATCCATCAGACTCCATGCATAGCACTGAAAATCGCATTTCTTAAGTCCTTTTTCAAATCGGGAAAGAAATTCATTTCTATCCTGATCATCAACAAAGAGATCTCTTCCCTCAATGGAATGGGCCATTATATGGTAGAGTGATCCGGGCGATTCCAGTCGTGGCATGCGAGGCATTTTTATTTCCTCCAGATTAGGGCTTAGTAATGGGAATAAAAAAGCTGCAAGATTTATACCGGTTCATTGGAGAGAGCTTCTAAAAGTTGCAGCCATTTTGGTAAAAAATTAGTCCGTCCCTCTGAAGATGATATCAAAAAACAGGAAAAACATAAAACTATCCTTATATTACTCTTCAGGATAAAAATCTTTATAATAAACAGTATTTTCTTCATTTATATAGTGTAGAGGCAATCATATGAATCTGATCAGTATTATCCAAGCCGGCTTAATTTCAATAGCAATTGTAATAAGTAGTATTTCTGCAGCTGAAACGGCAGATATAATTGTAGCAAAAGATGGCAGCGGTAAATTTAAGACCATCCAGGAAGCGATAAATTCTGTTCCGGCAAACAATAGTAAAAATATCACGATACTGGTTAAAAACGGTACTTATCAGGAACATATTGGAATTGACAGAAGCTTTATTTCGATCATAGGTGAAAGCAAAACAAATACAATCATTCGCTTTTCAATAGAGCGTGAGGCCTGGGCTGCACAAAATGGAAACAGTACGGTCGGGTGCGCGGTGGTAAATATCGGATGTACATCAGGGTATAAGAAAGCTTCAGGCACAATTACAAATACTGTACTTGGAAATTTAACAATTGAGAACACCTTTAATAATACAGGTGTAAAGACAATGGCTGTAAAGGATGAATCTAATAGTAACAAAGTATATATTGTAAATTGCAATATCTTGGGGCAGGGGCACGACATTTTAAGTCTATGGAATAAATCAGTCGGAATGTACTATCATGCAGACTGCACTTTTAAAGGGGCTCTCGATTATGTCTGTCCCCGGGGCTGGTGTTATGTTGGTAATAGCGTATTCTACAATACCAGTTCAAGTGCCCCGCTGTGGCATGAAGTTGCCTCAGGAACAACACAAAAGTTTACTGTCCGCAATAGTACATTTGAACCCAACAGTGGATATACTGGTAAATTTAAACTAATGAATGCAAACAACAGTTCAAATTTAGGTACCCGTTTTATTCTACTTGATTGCAATTTTTCATCTAATTGTAATTCAAAAGGGACATTTACAGAAGCCTACTTCTATAATTGCCATGGCGGCTCAGGAGATACCTCCTGGCATACAAATAACCTGACAAAATTATCTGCAGGATTAACCCAGTCGCAGGTGACGGCCAAGTGGACATTTGATAACAAATGGGATCCGGAAAATGAAATTCCTTCTGTTCTTCCGATGGCCAGCATTCCTCAGCCCTGGAACGGTGCTTATGATTTAAATGCCTCGGGGCTTCAGCTAAAATGGATCAAAGGAAGAAACGCCGAAACGAACATCATTCACTTCGGAACAACTCCAAATTCACCTGTTGTAAAGGCGCAAGTCACAACGACATACTCACCTTCAGGACTTTCTAAAGGAACTTATTACTGGAGCATCGATGCTGTAAGCGGAACAGATACAGTTAAAGGTCCTGTGTGGTCGTTTAAAATAGCACAGGGTGTTGATATTTCATATGTGGATAAAAAGGTAGATCAGACCAGAAAAATCATCGTAAAACAAAATGTGCAGGGAAATCTCGAACTTACAAGTAATAAACGTTTACAGAGATCCGTTTTTACCTTGTATGATCTTCAGGGAAAACAGCTGCTTTCACAACTGATAGGCAAAGAAATTTCCGGGACAAATAAGTATTTGATAAAAATTGACAATATCGGCTTATCAAAAGGTAAATATATCGGGCACATTGTTTCAGAGAATAAAGTAAATAGAATAGATATCGTTTTTTAATCTCTTTCTTTAAAGCATAATCACCCAGAAATATGCAAGTAAAATGCAGGGTTGATGCTTCTGTAGTATTTTTTTCTTATTCAATTGTGCTGTTCGCCTGATTTGATCCGAATAATTCTATCCAAATTGACCGTCATTTCCCATGAATTATTTTTATTGGGCCGAATTTAAACTGCGCAAAAACTAATTTTCGCTTGGCCAATTATAAGCCCGGCAATTGCAAATCAGCACTAAATAGAGAATGATCAATGTCAACATTCAATAAAAAATATGACCCTATTCTGGACTCAATTGCGGATGGTGTATTCACAGTTGATAAGGAATGGCACATCACATCCTTTAATCGTGCAGCCGAACGAATTACCGGTACGTTAAGAGATGAAGCGATCGGACGTAAATGCTGGGAAGTGTTCCATGCCGATGTTTGTGAGCGGGACTGTCTCCTTAAGAAGACGCTCAAGACCAACAGACCGTGCATAAATAAAACAGTACAGATAGTTAATAAGCGTGGTCACAAGATTCAAATCAGTATCTCTACAGCGATTTTAAAAAATGCCAATGGAGGAATAATAGGAGGTGTCGAGACTTTTCGTGATGTGAGTGAGATAGAAGAGCTCAGAAAAGAAGTTCTTGGGAAATTTACTTACTCAGATATCATAACGCGTGATCATCGAATGCTTGATATGCTTAACACACTTCCTGTGATAGCACGAAGTGATTCGCCCGTTATGATTCTTGGCGAGAGTGGAACCGGAAAGGAACTCTTGGCAAAAGCGATTCATAATCAAAGTGACAGAAAAAAAGAACCGTTCGTAGCTGTCAATTGTGGTGCATTGCCTGAGAATCTTCTTGAATCGGAATTGTTCGGGTATAAAAAGGGGGCGTTTACTGATGCAAAAGTGGATAAGCCGGGGCGGTTTGATCGTGCAAAAAAGGGGACTATATTTCTCGACGAAATAGGGGATTTACCCAAAAGTGTACAGGTAAAGTTATTGCGGGTTCTTCAGGAGAAAGTTTTTGAACCGCTGGGAGCTACCGAGGTGGTAAAATTGGATGCACGGATAATAGCCGCAACGAACAGAAATCTTGAACAGATGGTATCGTCAGGAGAATTTCGCCAGGATCTTTATTATCGGATCAATGTCGTACCAATAACATTACCGCCGCTTCGGGATCGGCAGAATGACATTTCTCTTCTCATCGATCATTTTATCGCCCATTTCAATCGTGTTTATGGAAAGTTTATCGAACGGCTGTCATCAGAAGCTTTGGGCATACTGCTTGATCACCGGTATCCTGGAAACATCAGAGAATTGGAAAATATTCTTCAGCACGCGTTTGTATTGTGTCAAAACCGTGTCGTTGAAAAGAAACATCTTCCCGCGTTTCTGTTCAGGCCATCTGTTAAGGAACCAGAAGGTTGTACGCTTAAGTCAGTCGAAGAATTTGACAAAAGCAGAATTGAGGAAGTTCTATCACGCAATAAATACAACCGTGTTAAAACCGCAAATGAACTCGAAATACATGTGGCAACATTATGGAGGAAAATGAAAAAGTATGGGATCAGCGGTTGAACTATATGCGTTATGTGGTCTACTGAATAAATAGTATTTACAAATAGTTTGCACAGAAGAAATAATCGTCGGATATTCGCCGATTATTTCTTTTACTTTGTTAGAATGTATAATCATTCTAAAATCGTATCGTAAGTGTATTGGAAACCGCTCAAAGAAAGCCCTTCGCACCTTCGATCCTTCGATGGCTCAGGACAGGACTCTGGGTGAGCGGTATAAGACACCTTCCATTCTAACAAAGTAGAATTACGTTATGTCATTAAGCAATATTTGGCTGAGGACACGAACTGATCTTTTCGATAACTGAAAAAATTGCCTTAAAGCTTTCACTGGAACTTTTAAGGTCAATCAATGCTTTCCCTTGATCACTGCGCGTTACAAACAAAGGATCGATTGGAATTGATCCTAGAAATGGGATTCCAATCTCTTTTGCCATTCGCTTTCCGCCGCCGGTACTGAAAATAGCAGTTTCTTTTTGGCAATGAGGACAGATAAAGCCACTCATGTTCTCGATCACACCTTCGACACGAAGATTAAGTTTATCGCAGAAGTCAATAGACTTGCGCACGTCAAAGGTAGCGACATCCTGTGGTGTAGTAACAATAATTGCTGCATCCGGTTTTGCTGTTTGAACAACCGATAAGGGCTCATCACCTGTTCCTGGAGGAGAATCGATAATAAGAAAATCAAGATCACCCCAAACTGTATGGCCGATAAATTGAGAAATCACAGCGTGTTTTAACGGACCGCGCCAAATGACCGAATCGTTGAGATTGCGAAGCAGGAACTGGACAGACATTATTTTAAGTAGTCCGTCATACTGAACCGCAGGTTCCAGATGGGTATCATCACCGCTGCTTGCGAAATGCTCAATCCCAAGCATCTTGGGTACTGATGGACCGTGGAGGTCAGTATCAAGCAGTCCTGTTTTCATTCCTTTCAAAGCGAGGCCTACCGCTAAATTGACCGCTACAGTGCTTTTACCAACTCCTCCTTTACCGGAAAGAATCACGTATTTCTTTTTTATCTGTGATAGTGTTTCTGCAAGACGTTGTTCGTCTGCTCCTGAATGACTCATAATTCCTTCTTTCTGTAATTAAAAGGCAGTTATTTATAAAAAAGAGTTTGCCATAATGTGCAAGAATTGTGCCTTAATATAAATCGCGTTGTTTTGGCATGGTAGGACATAGTGTTCATTGCAAAATTACGATGAAACTTTGCATGTATTGCATAGCTGCAATGCATTTTCTGTTTGATCTGCTTAAAAATTGCACTTTTTCACGGTTTTCATAATCTGGCATGCAAATAGCATAAAAGACAGGCATGACAGAAACTATTGCCATAACTAACTGGAATGAAATCGTATCCCCCCTCTATGATGCATCATGCTTTTTACTGATCATGAGGCCTGATAAAAGCAATTTAATGGTAAATGTTCGGGATATGTCAATTATAGAAAAAGCTGGCGCATGTAAGTATGCTGGAGTCAACGTTCTGATCTGCGGCGCGATTTCAAATATCGCACACGCAGCATTGATTAATTACGGTATAAAAGTCATCCCTTGGATCAGAGGACCGGTTAAGGAAATCATCGACGCGTACGGTAAGCATCAAAACATAACTGAAATGTTTTCCATGCCCGGTTGTAATACAGGGAGGTGCAGGGGTAAACAAAATAGATACCGGAACCGGTGCTGTGAAGAAAACCGATCCGATGTCAATTGATGGATAATTTAAACAGGAGAAAATAAAAATGAAAATTGCTGTTTCAGCTGAACAGCCAAATATGGAAAGTCCTGTGGACACCCGATTTGGAAGAGCAAAATATTTCGTGGTTATTGATACAACAGATGAGAAATGGGATGTTATAAATAACGAACAGAATCTTCAGGCCGCACAGGGAGCGGGTATTCAATCAGCAGCAAATGTTGTAAACGCCGGTTGCGGTGTTTTGATAAGCGGTCATTGCGGACCGAAAGCGTTTGCAGCTCTAAGCAAAGCTGGTGTCAAAGTTTATTCAGTCAAAGGCGGCACTGTCAAGGATACTTTTACATCTTATAAAAACGGAAATCTTACAGAACTCGAAAATGCTGATGTTGAAGGACATTGGTAAATCGGGTTATTCACTAATAATATTTATCTAAACAGAAGGAAAAAACAAATGAAAATTGCCGTACCAACAGCAAATGGGCTGCTGTGCATGCATTTTGGGCATTGTGGAAAATTTATCATTGTTGATGTTGATAAAAATACAAATACCATTGTCAATAAAGAAGAAGCGGTACCGCCTCCTCACGAACCGGGTGTGCTGCCGAAATGGCTCAGCGAAAAAGGGGTGAACATTATTATCGCGGGTGGTATGGGAACACGTGCTCAGCAGCTTTTTCAACAGAATGGTATTGAAGTTGTGGTTGGAGCGCCTGCTGAACATCCGCAAAAAGTGATTCTTGATTGGTTAAAGGGAGAGTTGTTAACAGGGGGGAACAGTTGCGATCATTAAGTGTAGAAGTCGGGGAGGAGAAAGATCCTGCTCGAATCAGTACTGAGATGCCGTTGTTGTACAAACCGGAAGGTGCAAAATATGAGAAGAAACTGGCCGAATTAAAAACTTTACATCATAGTCAATGCATTTTTAACCGTCAACCACTACTCGTTCCTGCATTACGTTTCTGGTTTGATGACAATGGCGTTTTTCACGGCACATTTACCTGTAATCAAAATCAGCAAGGTTACGATAATATGGTTCATGGTGGTATTATCGCATCGATTATCGATGCCTCCATGGCACAGTGCCTTATGGGACATGGTGTCGTGGCATATACAACTGACCTTGCGATAAGATACAGAAAACCGGTATTTATCGGGAAAACAGCAACATTGAAGACTTTAATAAAGGCTGTTAATGTCGGTGTGTTACATACACTTCAATGCGAAATTACTCAGGAGCGACATCTGGCGGTTTCTGCAACAGGCAAGTTTTTTAAAATAGAGTAGTTTTTCTTATTCGAAAAAAAATGCAATGTCAAAGAGATTGCCATGACGCGAGGAGATGGTTTTCAGAATTAAGTATTTCAAATGCAGTGACAATGGTATATTTGGCTGTCACGATACATTTTTACCTATTTACCTAAAAAAGAGTTTTTATGCGAACGTTTTATGAATGCCTCCCATGTTTTGTTAATCAGGCACTAGGTGTTTTACAGAGAACCGGAGTAACCGATCCTCAAATTAAAAGCGTTATGAAGGCTGTTTTTTGCGAATTAGCTGAAATCGATTTCTGTGCTCCTCCTCCAGTTACTTCAGGTAAGGTATTCCGGTTTGTCCGCAAGACAATTGGCGAAAGTGATCCATACAAAGCAGAAAAAAAGAAGTTCAATCAGTTTGCAATGCACCTTCTTTCTGAAGTACAAGACCGGGTTTGCGTCAGTCAAAATGTTTTTCTTGAAAAAATTAAGCTATCTATCGCAGCCAATATTATCGATTTCGGTAAAAAAAATAATTTGACCGAAGATGAAGTAAGAGCTGTTTTTGACCGTGCTCTGGAAAAGCATGTTGATGAGACTGCTGTATCAGATCTTCAGGATGCCTTGAAAAATGTAAAATCAATTCTATACTTGTGCGACAATGCGGGTGAGATCGTTTTTGACCGGTTTCTTATAGAAGAAATGCCGCATAAAAAAATTATTTGTGCAGTTAGAGGTGCCCCGGTAATTAATGATGCTACTGTTGAGGATGCAGCTGAGGTACGCTTGAATGAACTTGTAAAGGTTATATCAACCGGTTCCGATATGCCAGGTGTAGTTCTTGATGAATGTAGTCCTGAATTCAATAAAGTATTTAATGAAGCAGACATTATTATTTCAAAAGGTCAGGGTAACTTCGAAACGTTAAGTGAAATACAGGGCAAACGAATATTTTTTCTTCTCCAGGTGAAATGTCCTGTTATTGCTGAGCATATCGGATTCCCGGTTGGAAGCTTTGTCATAAAGGACAATCAAAATTCCACTATAAGAATACCGGAATTAAAAACATTCAGTGATGAAAAAGTAAATAATACAATCATCAAATGAATCCTTCTACAATACTTGTGATAGTAAATAGTATATAGAAACATCTGCTACTTGAGTATGTTACGGGAGATACCGGAATACTATACCCAATTCTGCGTACGCCTCTGCCTGTGTATCGATTAAAAAGTGAACTATTCTTCATTCTAAACAGATGTCATTAAATATAATTTGACATTGTACATTTACAACTCTATTAATTAATGATACAATTAATAGAGTATTTCGGATGTAGTTGTTTTTTGTACTACTATTTGAGAACTTTTTTCTGACGCTGATTCCCAAATTATGGAAATACAAAAAAAAATTGAAAATGAAATAGATATTGAGAAAATAATCAGCAATGAGTGCCTTATTTCTCATTTCCAACCTATATTTTCAATAAAAGATATTCGAATAATTGGTTTTGAAGCGTTAGCTCGTGCAACAGATCCATATTCTGGAAAAGCTATTCCTCCTGGGTTACTTTTTAAAGTTGCTAATGAAAAAGGGCGGTTATTGGAACTCGATTGCCTTTGTAGAAAAAAAGCGATTGAAGGATTTTCTAAGTTTGCAAATACAGATGACAATCTACTGCTCTTTTTAAACCTTGATGTTTCTATTCTCAATAATCAAAATGTAGGGACAAATGAAATTATAGAATTGGTAAATCAATGTAATATAAATCCAGAACGAGTAGTGATTGAATTCATAGAATCAAAAGTATCAGATATTGAAGCTCTTCAAAGTTTTTTGTCAATTCATCGTAATCATGGATTTATCATCGCATTAGATGATCTGGGTACTGGATATTCAAATCTTGAACGAATTCCCTTGATGAAACCTGACATTATTAAGCTGGATAGATCTCTTATTTCTGGTATCAACAGTGAATATCATAAGCAGGAACTCTTTGATTTTTTTATTAAATTTGCACATAAAATTGGTGTGCTGGTTATAGCTGAAGGTATAGAATCTATAGATGAAGCATTGACATGTCTTGAACTTGGTGCAGATCTGGTACAGGGGTTCTATTTTGAAAAACCAATAAGCCCTGAGAATTTTGCTTTTTACGAATCAATTCCAAAAATTGTCAGGACAAATGCAATTTTTAAAGATCATATCAAATCAAAATTCGAAAAACAAAAAAAACAGTTTAATGAATATGACTATATCACCAATATTGTCTGTTCCAATATGGAAAATACAACACCAGAAAATTATGATGTCACATTGATTAATATTGTTAATCAAATTCCGGAAATAGAATGCGCATATGTTTTACACGAAACTGGTATACAAATAAGTTCCACCATTTTAAATTCTGGACGGAATTTCCGTAAACGCTCAACACTCTTTGCACCTACAGATATTGGATGCGATAAAAGTTCAGAAGAATATTATATAGCTCTTAGCAAATCGCAATTAAGATACATCACCTCTCCTCATGTTTCTAAAGCAAGCGGTAACATTTGTGTCACTATTGCATCGTTGCTTACCTGTAATGATAATAGAACAATTGTGATTTGTATAGACATATCAAATCCAGTTACCTGATTGCTTTTCAGTAGAAATTGATTTTTCAGATCTACGCTTAACCTGCTTGCTGCGGTAGGTGATGAAAAAAGGTATTACAGTTGTTTTCATCTGGTATACCGTAGTGCTAAAAGTAAATAGAAATGAATCCCCTGGTCACGTCCATCTTGTGGAAATGGGAGCGAAAAAAATTGTTGACTCATCAGTATACCGTTGGATAAATGTATTGTCTGTTTGGGGGTTTGGTTGCTTTCACGCGGGTAACTTTCAGTACTGGTAATGTTTTCATATCTTCTTCCCATGGCAGCTGAATCTGACGGGGCTCAATTACCCCGGAAAGAATCACCCAATCACCTTCATGTATTCCAAATGTTGTATCGGGTAAGCAATAAAAGCCTACAGGCATGGCATCTGCAGCACAGCAGGAAATCAGCATTCGAGCGATAAAGAAACTGTTTGATCCTAACAGAGTGTCCGGCGCGATGAACCCTGTCATGGTGATCCTTTTTCCTGCATTCTTTTGTGGATTTGAATAGATTCTGTCCAGTTTGAATTCCAGTGAATCATCCTGCAAGGCTTCATACACACTGATTGCATTGACGGAAGGCAGAGTAATGGAGTCATTTGCGGTAGTAATCGAAATGGTATCACTTTTATTCAATTGTATTGGAGTGTCAGCTGGTATAGCATTCTTCTTCAAAATAAAATTACTCTTGCTTTTTGAGTAGGTGATAAAACTGTCTGGAATTATAATACTTGACATATTATCCTGAGATTTAAATTTCTCTGCTAATACTGGTGATGTAAGTTCGGATAAGGAGTCAAGGTTCACGGATGAATCAACGGCATTTTGAAAATTCATTGCTACTGAAGCCAATCCTTTTTGCATGGCAATACGGGATGATAGGCCGGCAGGATTGACAGAGATCCCCAATGCTATCGGAAAAAAGAGAATGCAGATTTTCCAGTTAATAGATTTATCAAACGTCTGCGATGCAGCAATTCGTATATTGTAGAAAGTCAGCACTAGAAGGATAAAGAATGAACCCTTGATAAGTGGCAGTGTTCGCGGATGCAAATAAGTGTTTATTGACCCATTGATGATCATTATCCATAGCACGATGGTTAAGCTGAAGAGCGCACATACACGGATCGTTTTGTTAAATTCGGAAAAGTTCATAATGCTCTCCCGATGAGGTTGATGATAATTCCCCAGGTGAGGCATAAAAATACAATCACTGAAATAGTTACAAGGACGAATCTGTTTCTGAAGAATCCAAGCATAACGATGGTATTTTTTAAATCTATCATTTGCCCGAATGTCATGAAAGCGATGACAGATCCTGTTGTAAAAAGACCATAGAATGATTTCGCTACAAATGCATCAGCATTCGCACAAAGTGAAATTACCCATGTAAACGCCATCATCGCACTTACTGATCCGAAAGGTGATGAGGCGATTGGGTACATAACAGTCCGGGGAATCATAATCTGAATCAGTGCAGAGAGAAATGCGCCAATGATTATCAAAGCGGTACTATCGATAAATTCATGGGTTGTATGATTAAGAAAATTTCCTGTACCTGCTGTAAACCTTCTCCAGGGTGAAGATGCTTTGTTTTTTTCCTGATCATCGATTCTTTGTGTATATGAGATATGTTGATGTTCAGCATGTATCTGTTCTTCTCCGCACGCACACGATGATTTTTCTTCAGTTATTGATTCATGGGTATGATCATTGGCTTCAACATGATTGTGTTTATCACAACCGCACCCTGAATTATCCGGTTTGACGCCTTTCCTTACCGGATCCGCTTCCCTGGTTAATTTTCCTACAATAAATCCGGCTGCTATTGCGGTACATAATCCGACCAGCATGCGCAGCCACAGTATCTGAACCTGGTTTGTAAAAGCCCAATAGGTTGACAGAATAACCGCAGGGTTTACAATGGGAACGGCACACATAAACGTAACACCGAGAGATGGCGGTAAACCTTTGCGTATCAGACGACGCATTACTGGTATTATAGTGCAATCACATACGGGAAAAATCAGTCCCATCATCGAAGCAGCAATCAAGCCGCTGAGACGTTTTTTAGGAATAAAACGATAGAGCAATGAATCGGAAATAAACAGGCTGATAGCTGCTGCAATAATCGAACCCAGTAAGATAAACGGCAACGCCTCCAAAAGAATCCCTAAAAAAAGGACGGTAACATCATTTACTACTGATTGCATCGTTCACCTTCTTTTCACTCCGGAAACAAGTACTGACAAAAAATAAAACAACATCGCGAACAGCACAATGGTTGCACCGCTCGCGGTTGACCAGTAAAATGACGCGATCAATCCGATAATCCCCGAAAACCAGCAGAACAGCAGTGATAGCCACATGTAGGACCGCATTGAACCTGCAATATTTCTTGATGTTGTGGCAGGAAGGATAATTAGTGCATTAATTACAAGTATTCCTATCCATTGTATGCTTACAGTGATAACAATCGCAGTAACAGATGCGAACAGCGATTCGATAAACCAGATGCGAATGCCGCGGCTTCGGGCTAAGGATGTATTTATGGATACTAATAAAAATTTGTTAAAATAAAACGACCATAAGATAAGGAAAATAACGCCAACGATTAAAAGAATGGTGATATCCTGCGGGCTAATACTCAAAATATCACCAATCAGGAATCGTGAATACTTGTTGAAACCACCACCCCTGGATAAAATTACAATTCCAAGCGCAACTGCAAAAGACATGACAATACCAATGATTGAATCGTTTGAAGCTCTGCTATGCTTTCGTAACCAGGTAATTCCGAGTGCGAGGACAAAAGAAAAAATTATCATTGCCCATAGAGGTTGCGCGATTCCGAGGAGAGCTCCAATCGCGATCCCGGTAAGTCCGGCATGCCCTATCGCATCTGAAAAGAATGCCATTTGTTTATTGATAACAAGGCATCCAAGAAACGCAAGAAGCGGAGATATAAGCAGTATCGCAATAAGTGCATTGTGCATGAACCCAAACTGTGCCCATCCAAAAGGCAACTGTGTAATTATCGATGACCAGATATGAAGAATCATAGCGTTCCTCCAGTGATACCGCATATCGGCGGCGGATCGAATGGCCGGTTATTATCCGGAAGGGGAATCATACCAAACGTATTTATAACGGAAGTACTACGCAGAACTTCTGCCGGTTTCCCGTCAGCTACTACCGATTGATTGATAAATACAATACGGTCAGCATACTTTGCGGCAATCGCGCAATCATGCGATGCCATAAGAATCGCCAGGTGATGGGTTCTCCTGAGTTCTGATACCATACGATAGAATAGGTCTATACCCGAGAGATCGACTCCTGATACTGGTTCGTCAAGCAGAAGCAGATCTGGGACTGGAGTTAACGCGAGTGCAAGAAGAACCCGTTGAAGTTGTCCGCCGCTAAGAGTCCCTAAACGTGATGTAATGCACTGCTCCATTTTTACCTTACACAATGAATCACGTGCGGTGTTTTCAATCTTATGCCGGTCGTGAAGCCAGACCGGCCAGGATGTCAATGAGGTAACAAAGAGATCGAGTACATTCACAGGTGAGGTATAGTCGAAATCCAGGCGTTGTGGAACATAGCCAATCCTGAAAGGCCTTTGTCCTTTTCTTTCAGAAGGACGATTGATAACCTTTCCAGAAAATGGTATCTCACCAAGCATCGCACGCAGGAGTGTCGTTTTACCTGCACCATTTGGGCCTATGATGACCGCCAGTTGTCCGCAATGAATATGAAGATTAACATTCATTAGTATTTGTTTTTTACCAAAGTTGACACCTAAATTTTCAATCCGTGTGCAGCAGTCACCGCAAACCGGTGATGAATTATCAGACATTGTCATACGCAATAGTATTCCTTATTTTGCTTCTGTTCAGAATTAACATGTGCGCCCCCCCACGTTAGGGGGCGATAAATTTCGTGTTACAAAAATACAGATATTTTAAACAGATGCTATTTAAGTGCTTTTTGAAGAACCTCAAGATTACGACCCATAATCTGGAGGTAGGAATCTCTGGTCATTTCGCCGGTAACTGCCGGATCAAGGGTATAAAGCGTTGAACCGGTTTCCCGGGCAATTGTCTGAGCTGCTTTCGCAGAATATTGGGGCTCGGCAAAAAGCGCCTTTACTTTGTGCTTTTTGACTATCGCAACTGTTTGCGCAAGCTCTCCCGCACTGGGTTCAGATCCTGGTTCACGTTCGATAACCGCGACAATGTTCAGGTTAAATTCTCTCGCGAAATAAGGGAATGCTTCATGAAATGTTATAATATTACGGGACGATATTCCTGATAGTCCCGCATGCATTTTTGATTTAAGCACTTCGAGCTTTGTGATATATGCTTCTGCGTTGTTTTTATATGCATCTGCATTTACACTATCGAGTTTTATCAGCTCATCACGGATATTTTTCACCTGGTCAATAGCGCAGGAAATGGAAACCCAGACATGGGGGTTGGACTCCTCTTCGTGTCCGTTGTGCTTATGTTCCGCATGGTTTTCATGATTATGATTGGTTTGTATGAGTTGTATCCCTTTTGATGCATTAATGATCTTGAGCTTCGGCTGCTGTTTTATTGCCTTTTCAATAAATGATTCCATTCCTCCTCCATTGATGACAAATACCCACGCGTTTGCAAGTGATTGCATATCATGCGGTGTTAATTGATAATCGTGAAGACAGCCGGTTTGAGGTTTGGTCATATTTACGATTTTTA
>CAVTJU010000015.1:0-257454 GCA_963735155.1 uncultured Fibrobacteraceae bacterium
ATGTATTCTTATCATTTGTAGTTGGTATCCTGGGAAGGAAAAACATTCTGGGCTTCTGGGGTAATTTCATTTTTTCTCTCTTTCTGTCTCCTTTTGTTCCTCTTATCTTTGTCTTAATATCTAACAGTAGAGAAAAAAAACAGATTGCAGTGAAAAAGTAGATATTGTCACTGTTTCATCGGGGTAAATACTCTGCCCAATTTGAAAAAATTAAACGAAATTAGTATGCCCGAGTGTGCCATGGTCCCCCTGGACCATGTTTTTATTATTCAATTGCAATCAGCTTTACACAAATATTTACTTAAATAGTGTAGATTTACTGTTTGTAGCTTTTGTGTATAAGGAAAATATAAACGAAATCAGTATGCCCGAGTGTGCCATGGTCGCCCACGACCATGTTTTTTATATTCAATTGTAATACAGCTTTACACAAATATTTACTTAAATAGTGTAGATTTACTGTTTGTAGCTTTTGTGTATAAGGAAAATATAAACGAAATCAGTATGCCCGAGTGTGCCATGGTCGCCCACGACCATGTTTCTTTATTCAATTGTAATACAGCTTTACACAAATATTTGCTTTAATAATGTAGATTTACTGTTTGTAGCTTTTGTGTATAAGAAAAATATAAACGAAATTAGTATGCCCGAGTATGCCCGAGTGTGCCATGGTCGCCCACGACCATGTTTTTTTATTCAATTGTAATACAGCTTTACACAAATATTTACTTAAATAGTGTAGATTTACTGTTTGTAGCTTTTGTGTATAAGGAAAATATAAACGAAATCAGTATGCCCGAGTGTGCCCGAGTGTGCCATGGTCGCCCACGACCATGTTTTTTATATTCAATTGCAATACAGCTTTACACAAATGTTTACTTTAATAATGTAGACTTACTGTTTGTAGATTTTGTATAAAGCACGGTCCGGGGGACCACGTTAAAGAGATCTCCTATCCACACCAAAAGGAGAATTTTATGAAAAGAATAATGTTTTTTTCCACGAGCCTGCTGCTTATCACTACGTCGTTTCTACTATCCGGCTGTTCAGAACCATTCGAGTCAGAAGATTCCAGCACTGATTTTATCAGCCATGGAAAGGATATTACCGCTTCCAATACTGGTGTCCCGGCTGGTCACGTACTCTCCGATGTGGCATCTGCAATCGTTGTCACCGAGTCCTGGATCACTGCATCGAACAGCGGCAACAGGTATCTTGAGAACAAGAACTTCTTAAGTGGTGCAGGCCTGCAGATCAAGACCGGAAATTTCACTGTGCGCTACTGCAAGTTTAATGGCAAGAGCGGCGGCTCAGTCGAGTATGGACTTTCGAACGTCGTAATCGAGTATTGTGAATTCGATGGGCAACACCTGAATACCGGCGGCGATTGCGCAATCGGAATCGGAGGGCTGACCGCCCGACGACTCCATATACATAGGTGGCCCAGGGCCTTCTGGTCCGGTTGGGGCGACGTTCACATTGAGGAGTGCTACATTCACGATGTGACGGCCGATGGGGGAGATGCGCATCTTGAGAACATATACATTGCAGGTGTGCTAATCAGACCTTTGTCAGGAACAAGCTAATTACAAATGAGATACACATTAATGGTGATAGCCGGATAATGACCTCAGCCTCATTAGCGATTTACAACGAAGATTATTCGGTTGGCGCCCCATATCCGGCTTTTCCGGCGCTGGACAATATCGTTGTGGAAGATAACTATTTCGAGAGTGACGGCTATTACGCGATGTATTGCGGGGCTTGTGCAGGCAAGACTGGAGCTCATGCACGAAACATGTCTGTTACCGGCAATATCTTTGGTCGGCAGATGCATCGCATGTGCGGTGTCGCGGGAACTGCTGTTGCCTTTGATCCGAACCAGCAGGGGAACAAGTGGTTAAATAACACATGGGGCGCCGTTGGGCCTGGCTGGGTAGCAGGTGATCCGTCAGAGGGCGATATCGTTTCTGCACCAGGTGTTCAATAGGTCAATAGATATATGCGCATGAGTGCCCAGATCATGTCGACAATCAAAAGCACTGCGTACCATGGTCCCCCTGGACCATGGCTAGTTTACTTAACGGCTCAAAGAAATAAATAATATCGAATAGTAAATGGCGAATCCTGAATATCGAAGTGAAATACGAAATTCGCATTCTTCAAAACTTTGATATTCTAAGATTTGATATTCGGTATTCTTAATTTTTGTTTTATTGTTAATTATCAGGATAAATTATGAGCATGACTGAAAGCGATATCTCTTATTTTTCTTCTAATCATTTGTACTGCTTTCTTTTTTATAAGTCTCCATCTAACGCTTGCTTAAGTAAATGACTGGCAAAATTAAGGTATCCGGCTGCGTATCTGACAATTGATATATGATTAGGAGATTGCTGTTTAATATGGAAAACAGGATGTTTATAGACAGGTATAATAGATAAAAACGAAACATTTTGTTGCGTTTCTTCTAATTGTAAGGAACCAGCTGTTACTGACACGTGAATTACTTTTAAAGAAAGTGAATCATTTTACTTGCTCTGTGCAAAGAAACACTTTATTTTATGTAGTAATTATGTAAACAGTTCCGGTTTACTGATATTTTTCTTTTTTTTTAACATTAGTCTTTAATTAACAGATACACTCATTATTGTAAAAGGGAATTGGGGACGTCGCAAAAGACTACTGACTTCTTTTTGTGAAAGTATTTACGGAACAGGTTCCTTGTTTTTGCTTTTGGTGTATCAGAAAAAATATAGGTCTGAATTTTTAATAAGAAACATAGAAAAAGATTTTTGCAAATTAAAAACCTAAACTTAAACATATCAACTTTATGGAGGTATTAGACAGAAAATTATGTAATGTAGAAAAAATGAATATTAGGTAGCAGTAATCGGGTTAGAGATTAAAATTTTAGGAACCTGATGATTACAAATTTATGAGGAAATGGAAGTAGGTTGTTTTGTGTCAAATGATTTATTATGGTAGAAAGGAGGATGATGATCGCATTTTGCAGTGCTACTTTAGTCGAAGTTTTTTGTGATTTATAGAATATAATACTTTTGAAAGTTTGAATTACAAAAAAGAAAGGTAAACTATGAAGAGAAACACTATATATTTCACATTTATCATCTTATTCATTTTTTGTTTTATATGTTTAGCAGGAGAAGCTGCTAATTACGTCTATTCCATGGACCAAATGTCTTGTGGTGCAGGGAGGAGTGTGTATAGTTCGACCTGTAATGGAACGATGAAAAAAAATATTAGTTATGTTGGCGAAGAAGGACATGTAATGTATGGTCCTTATGTCAATCTTCCAGTTGGACCAAAACTTGTATTTTTCAAAAATATTAATTCCGAAACAAGTTCAGGAGCCACTGTTGATATTCTGAATTGGCCAGCTGTTGCAAATCAACAACAAATATTTCAGCCCGGCCAGTCTATAACAATTCCCCTATCTTTCCAAGTTGATAATCAAAATGACGAATGGGAGTTTAGATTATATTCAAATGGGGCTGGGACTGTTTCTGTTGAAGATAAATCGTTTTTAACTACCAGTTATCCCGGTCATCCCTCTGTATGTGCTACAACTTACCCTGTGTACATTTATGAAGGAAACCAAATACAATTTGAACCAGGTAACGAATTGGCAAATCCACAAGATGCAGGAATATTGTATAAATATAGATCAAATCAAATGTCTTCGAGTACAGGTACCGTTGATGCTGAAGGTTGCCGTTTTGCTAACAGTGCTGATCATTCAGCTGGTCACTTATGTTATGGACCATATGTAAATAATCCATTTTATGGAGGTGAGCAGTATTATGTGACATTTGAACTATCAAGTATTAAAGATGATAACCTACCAAACGACTTAGTAGCTAGAATTGATGTAACGAGCAATTCTGGTAGTCAAATTCTTGCTGCAAAAGATATCAGAAGAAGTGACTTCCATAATTATAGCGGTAAAAAAGAAGCTTTTACATTGGCTATTCCTTCAAACGAGTATATCGGTCTAGAATTCCGAGTATACTTCTATGATTCTAATAACACATATGTCAAAGTTCATGATGTCTGGATGTTTAGCACAGGTGCTATTCCTGTTGGCACAAATTAATATTTATGATGCATTAGGTGAAAAGCTACAGTATGCCTAAAATACATTTTACAAGTTCAAAAGAGGCCTTTGCATAAGCACTGCGTGCCATGGTCCCCCTGGACCATGGCTAGTTTACTAACAGCCCATAGAAATAAATAATATCGAATAGTAAATGGCGAATCCTGAATATCGAAGTGAAATAGTCAACACCGATTTAATATTTCTCACTTTCACCGATAAATTATTTCCCATTTTACTTTGCAGAAGACAACTGGTTTGGCGGGACTAAACCGAGTTTTGATCGTTTTTTAATTCGATAACTCTCTCCTTTCATGATAACTACCTCAGCATGGTGTAACAATCGATCAAGTGTTGCTGTTGCGATCGCGTTATCACCCATCAGTTCACCCCACTGCCCGAAAGACTTATTTGTAGTCAGTATTATAGACCCTTTTTCATATCTGGCTGCAACCAGATTGAAAAACAGTGTGGATTCTTCTCTTGTAAAAGATTCGTAGCCGATCTCATCTATTGCAAGCAGATGTGGTTTACAGAAACTTTTTAATTTACGTTTCAGCCTGCTCTGTTTTTTTGCTTTTAACAGTTCCTCCAGTATCTCCTGCGCTGACATAAAATATGCGGTATACCCCTCAGAACAGGCTTTGTAGACAAGCGCTGACAATAGATGTGTCTTTCCCAGACCCGATGGCCCCATGAGTACTAAATTCTCATTTCGTTCGATAAAAGAGAGGCTGCCGAGTTCCGCAAGCTTTTTACGGGTAATTCCCTCAACTTCTTCTACTTTGTAATCATCGAGATACTTCACTGCAGGAAGCCGTGAAAGTTTCAACCGAGTTTTTGCCGCTCTCTGTCGTCGCATTGTCAATTCGTGACCGAATAGGTCACTGAGTGTTTCTAAAAGCGGACGTTCCTTTCTTGATTCTTCATGTAAAAAAGTATCGATATAACTCAGTGCAAATCCAAGATTGAGCTCTGTCAAATTATTCTTTAGAATTTCAAGCGCAGCTGTAGCCATTATACTGTCTCCTGAAGTTGTTGATTGTCGCAAAAAAGCATATCATAAATAGCGGGGTCTCCTGTAGACGTCTCATCTTCCGCTTTTTTTCTTTTCTCAAAGATCTGCTTTCTTATCCTTTCTTCCAGATCGCGACCGTCAAGCCATGCTTTGTAATGTTCCTTCTCATCCTCAGGGTTAACCTGCGTCTTCTTTGCACCATCAGCTTCGAGAACAAGTGTCCTTATTACTGTGCCATCAAACTTTAACGTCAACTTATGATCCACCAGATCTAACAAGCCTTCGAGCTGTTTGCCCCGATACTGCACAGGCACACTGTAACGGTTTGTCTGATAGGTAATCTTTCCGTCAGGATTTACCATGAGTAATTGTGGCAGACGGTATTCAAAAGCCTGGTCTGGTATAGTGCGTAAACAATTTTTTTCTTCTTCAAACCGCACTGAACGTGTCTGCCCGAAATCACGGATTACCTTCTGATCTACCCGCTCCATCCATAGTTCCACCAGCTCATTAAGCCGTGCGGTAGGGACTATTGACAGGTCTGAACCAACAGAGGGAAGAAAGCTTGTCCGGACATATCGAACCTCCCGTTCAACTTTCCCTTTTGTTTTTGGGCGGTATACTCTGCAGCGCCGTGGTGTAAAACCATAATGTGCAGCAAATGCCGCCATCTTTACGTTCACCTGCCATTTGCCTTCACTGATGTTGTAAATGAATGCCGTTTTCATGTTGTCGAAGAGTAATTCAGCAGGAATGCCACCAAAGTGCTTAAATGCATGGATCATGCACGCAAAGAGCACGCTCTGCTCCATTGAAGTAGTAAACTCAACAAAGCTGCGGCGTGAATATCCAAGCTTCATGATAAATGCATATCTTTTTAACGTGCGACCGTTTTCTTCAACTGTTCCAACAGACATCCAGTCAACCTGCGCCTGCTGTCCTGCAAGCGTCTCGAAACGTCTGATTGCAACACAATGTAATTCTTTACGTTTTTTGCTGATATAATCTCGCAAAATGCTTATTTTACCAGTATAGCCGTTGCGCTGTAGTTTCTGAAATAATGAATCAGCATTGAGGGTGAAGTCACTCTCCAAAGCGGTGTCGATAACCCCATGAAATGGCGCCAATTTGGATTTTCCGGCAGGTCGCCCGTGGCGGGTGTCTTTTTTAAAGACAATATTGTTTTCGTAATTGTAGACTGTGCGGCGAGAAACCTCAAGAATTGCAGCCACCGCAGTACGGGAATAACCTTCCTTGAGAAGTATTTGTGCCTGATGCATTAGATATCCTTCCAATTTGCGACTCCTGGTTAAAGGTAAATGTTGATACCCTTAAAATACCAGAAATCTGGTTGAAGGGGAAAATCGGGAGTCGCATCTGTAAATTCCAGGGGGGATCCCCCCTGGAATTCCCTATTTCCCCCTATAACAAACATCTCTGCTATTACAATACTTCTGCTTAATGTGGGAAATCTTTTTTCGGTGTTTTTAAGAAATTATTATTCGGTGCGGACAGTGAAATACGAAATTCACATTCTTCAAAACTTTGATATTCTAAGATTTGATATTCGGTATTCGGTTGACCTGGCAATGAGCCACAATCAAGAAAACAAGGAGGTTTTCCGGAGTAAGATTGAACCAAATCACTCCGTAGCTTTTGGGAGTCTTGACAAATCAGGACGTTTGTACCACGAGCAAGTATAGCGAGGTGAAGGGTGTAGCCCTGAATCAGACACGTAAAGCCCCGAAAGGAATTGAAAGGCGGAGAACTGCCGATCCCATCGAATTCGGCGCAGGCGAAACGCAGCAAAGCGTTATGGTAAGTAATGCTGTGAACTCCCGGGGTCAAAGACTGCATCGAGCTAAACGGACTGAATGTGGAGCAACCAGGCGAGTCACTGGAATAAGATGTTCTTTACAATAACATCTATGCCAAAGATGCTATTGTAAAGTATGGTGAACCAATGTAAAAAGAGGAACACCAGAGAACGCCAGTGCAGGGATGAGACGCGGATAAAGGCATGCACAGGCCGTAGCGGAGAAATGGAGTAATGTCCATGGAGTGAAGCGTCTCACAGGTGGTCGTCCGACAAAGAGGAAACATTATCATCATTCAAAGGATGAACAAGTAATGGCAACTGATCTGAGGCGGATAAGGGAGTATGTTGAGAAACATCCTGACGAGGTGATGACATCATTGTATCACCACGTAACCGATGTTGACAATTTACGTTCATGTTACGAGAGTCTCGACGGGTATAAGGCTGTCGGGATAGATGGTGTAAGGAAACATGAGTACGGTAAAAATCTTGAAGAGAACCTCAAAGTTCTATCAGAACGGCTGAAGCGTATGGGATACGTTCCGCAGAATAAGCGGCGAACCTATATACCAAAGCTGGGAAGTGAGAAAGGCAGACCCCTTGCAATCAGTGTCTTTGAAGATAAAATTGTAGAGATGGCTGTCAAGAGAGTTCTCGAACAGATATATGAACCGATGTTTCTTGACTGTAGTTATGGATATCGTGAAGACCGCAGCCCGCATCAATGTCTTGACGCGATAGGCAAAACAATCCAACAGAAACGAACCAACCATGTAGTAGAAGCAGACATACGCAGTTTCTTTGATCGGCTTAACTGGGAATGGCTGGGAAAGTTTCTCAGGCACCGGATAGGTGATGAACGTCTGTTAAGATTGATAACCAGAATGCTGAATGCAGGAATAATGGAAGATGGACTGATAAAAGCATGCGAAGAAGGAGCACCTCAAGGTGCAATCGTATCGCCGGTTCTGTCCAATGTATACTTGCACTATGCGTTAGATCTCTGGTTTGAAAAGCGAATTAAGCCACACGCACAAGGCAACGCGTACCTCTTCAGATTTGCAGATGATTTTCTGTGTGTATTTCGGTACAAGGAAGATGCAGAGCAGTTTGAGACGGTCGCTTAAGGATCGTCTTGAAGGGTTTGGGCTTGAAGTTGCAACTGAAAAGACGCACCGAATAGAATTTGGAGCCTACGCGGTAGAGAATGCAAAGCGCAAAGGGGAGAAAAGACCGGTATTTACGTTTCTTGGATTCACTCACTATTGTGGTCATACACGCCATGGTCATTTCAAAGTAAAGAGATGTACCAGTATAAAGAAATTCAGGGCGAAGCTGCATGGAGTATACAGGGTGGATTGTAAAGGTACGGTCGCAACTCTCAACAGGAGATCTGATGCGCAGAGCGAAAAGTAGAATTCAGGGACATCTAAATTACTACGCCATAACGGATAACGGTAGAATGTGCGTATTGTATCGCTACTGGTTTACAAGAATTACCTACAAATGGCTGAATCGCCGTAGTCAGAGGTCAAGTTATAACTGGAACGAATTCAGTCAGATGCTGGAAAAGATAAGGTGGCCAGAAGTGCGAATACAAGTCGATCTGTGTCCGTTCAGAACATGAGAAAATAACCAAAGACCAACTGAAGAGCCGTATGTGGGAAAGCTGCTCGTACGGTTCCGAGAGGGTTCGGGCAGGTAACTGCCCGTTCTACTCGACTTATTGTTGTTTTTATTTTTGATTATCAGGAATAAATTTAGTCTCTGAAAATGAGCATTGGTTCACATACCATGTGGACAATCAAAAGCACTGCGTGCCATGGCCCCCCTGGACCATGGCTAGTTTAACTAACAGCTCATAGAAATAAATAATATCGAATAGTAAATGGCGAATCCTGAATATCGAAGTGAAATACGAAATTCACATTCTTCAAAACTTTGATATTCTAAGATTTGATATTCGGTATTCGTTATTGTTGTTATTATTGTTAATTATCAGGAATAAATTAAGTCCTCTGAAAATGAGCATAGGTGCCCAGACCGTTTGACAATCAAAAGCACTGTGTGCCATGGTCCCCCTGGACCATGGCTTAATGCATTATTAGTATTCTGTCCACCCTGAAAATTTACGCACGGGTAAGACCATTGTAAACACTTTGTGTGGCCTAAACTCATTTACCCTTCGTAACTTCAATGAAGAAAGGTTAGTTCAGGCCTCATTGTAAACTTAATTTTTTCTTACCAATTGTCTGTGATTATTCACAATCAAATCTTCACTTAGCACCGGTAAACCTGATCAATTCCTGAGTGTTTTTGTTTTTCAGCTGCACTAATACTGTTCCTGGTAAAGGTCTGCCAAGGGAAATAGTGGATGTGCCTTTTGACAATACGAAACGGCTGATAACTTTACCCTGAATAGTAAGTATAGTAGCGGTTTCCCAGGAGTGATTATTACCAAGCAATAACTGGTAATTATTTCCTGTCATTTTCAACACAGCATTTGATAAAGAGCGGTGTGCTTTTTCGCCACTGGTAATATTTACTGCGGGTGTATATGCAGGGTTGAGAGAGCGAAGCTTGTCTCTCATATAATTACCAGATTGAGAAAGATCTGAGGTATTCCAATTACCACTTGTAGAGACTTTATGGATAAGATTACCTTGAGAATCCCAGGTTCCAGCCTTAAGTGCTGATGATGTTTCTGAAAGATCGGCAATTGCCCAGTTACATGAACTGAGCTTTTTCTGTTCCATCCAGTTTACAAACTGATTAACCCAGTCGACGTTGATATTTCCACTTCCCGATGCTTCTGTTAAACCCCATTCGGTCACAAAAAGAGGAATTCCTTTATTGATTGCGTTGTTAGCCGCGGTCATGTAGTTATCATGGTGCCACTTTTCGGATGCATACATATGAAAAGAATAAGCAATGTTACTATAGCCGGTAATAGGACTATTTGCGGCAGTTTCGACATCAGAGGAATATTTAGGGGTCCCGACAATGATCAGGTTATCAGGATCCTGAGCGCGAATAGCTTTTATCACCTCAGTCGAATACGATTTAATCTGGTCCCATGATTCATTATCAGGTTCATTGAAGATTTCATAAATTACATGTGGCTTTTTGCCATAGTTTTTTGCCATTTCAGTGAAAAATGAGATTGCCTGGCTTTGGTGAGCTGTTGCGTTATGATCGTGCCAGTCAATAATCACATAAATTCCTTTTGCAATAGCCGCATCGACTACTGCAGTAACTCGTGCCTTATTTGTATTGGGATCAGATAAGTATCCTTTTTCAACAACACTCCAATCACCTTCAATACCCATAGCTGCACGGATAATGTTTGCATGCCAGTCAGTTGCTAACCAGTTTACAATGTTTGCGTTAAAAAAATCACGTCCCGCTTTTGCCTGACTCCAATACAAGCTCATTCCACGTAACTGTACAGGATTACCATTCTTACCATTTATAACATTTCTAGATACACTTAATGCTCCATAAGTATCAACAGGTGCTGAGTAGGAGTTAAAGGCAAGGCTACTGGCAATAATAGCAGAGATACAGGATGCTTTTATACATTTTAACAGGGCCGATTTTCTTCTGTTGATTTTCATTCATCTTCCTTTTTCAAATAATAATGCATAATCCTTTGATGCGAAAAAAAAATTCACTGATATAGTAGCAAATTAATAAAATTCTGTGCGAATTATTTGATGATTTTTTTCCATTTTTAATAATTGGGGTGTAGAAACGGGTGTGTGGTTTCACAAAATCACTATGTTTCCAGCTAAAATGATCATTATTCCAATATGAATCGCCATGATTCCTTGGAATTACGCCAATTTGATTGAGAGTTATTCACATTTATACTGCAACGATCATGATTTCTTCTGGAATGATACTGATTTTGATTGGAATTCAACAGATCGTATGTGGAATGATATTGATTTTATATGGAATGATCATGGTTTTGTGTGGAATGATCATGGTTTTGTGTGGAATGATCATGGTTTTGTGTGGAATGATCATGGTTTAAACACAAATTTTAGGTGATGCACCCGCATAGATGCTCCGAATTCATTTTTAATTCAAATTGCAGTGAATATTGAAACGTGAAAAAGAAAAAATTCGTTTGTAAGATCATTTTTAAGCACTTTGTGTGGCCTGAACTTGTTTAACCTTCGCAACTTTAGTGAAGAAAGGTTAGTTCAGATCTTCATTGTAAGTATTGAACTGGTACTGGTTGTCTGGATACAATAGAACAATTTTACAAACGGCTCATAGAAATAAAAATATCGAATAGTAAATGACGAATCATGAATATCGAAGTGAAATACAAAATTCAGATCTATCTTAAAATGTTTGATATTCTAAGATTTGATATTTGATATTTGATATTTGATATTTGATATTTGATATTTGATATTTGTAACTTTTATTGCTAACTATCAGGAATAAATTAAGTCCTCTGAAAAGGAGCATGACTGGAAGCGAGTATCCCTTGTTTTTCGTTCTGATAATATGTAATGCTTTCGTTTTGAATAAATCTCTTTTAATGCACGGGTGTCCTGACAGTGTGCATAAACAAAAGCTCGTGTGCCATGGTCCCCCTGGACCATGGCTTAATACACTTAGAAGTAATCCTGTCCATCCTGTAAATCCAGAATATATTCAGACGATGAATTATTGAGCACAATAGCCCAATATGAGTTTTATGGTAATATAAAACTGGTTCAATAATCACATCGTAAGCCTCCGGTCTGGCTGGCCCAGAAGATGCAGATGTAAGTGTGTCTTACACCACAGATGTGGATTATGGAAAAAAACAACAGCATACTTTTGGATAAAAACCGCACTATCCGTCTTCGCGTTAATTTAACACTTCATTTTTCAGGTACAATGGTGTGGTGTTGGTTTGGGTTCGCAGAGCGTTTGTCATGATTACCAAGTAATCTGTTCAAATGACATTTATGTGCAGCATACTCATTATTTGGTTATATTATACCCAGATAAAAGCCTCAAATGATCGTTATCTCTCTATCATTTTGCAATAAAAGGAAACCAGAAATATGAAATCCATTACAATGAATCGAAGTATGATCGCCCTGGTCACGGTCTCACTGCTGGCCTTTAAAGGATTTTCGCAAGATCCTAATTTTTACATTTTTCTGGCCTTCGGACAGTCGAATATGGAAGGAAATGCAAGGCCTGAAACACAGGATAAAACCGGTGTGAACGAACGCTTTCAGTTGTTACCTGCTGTTGATTGGTCTGACAAGAGCCGGACAAAAGGAAAATGGACCACAGCCGTGCCGCCGCTGTGCCGAAGCAGCACAGGGCTAACTCCCTGCGATTATTTCGGTCGCACCCTGGTCGACAGTCTGCCCGCAAACATCAAGATCGGTATTATTAATGTGTCTGTTGCCGGATGTGCAATTGATATGTTTGACAAGGCTAAATATCAAACCTACGTTGCAGGTGAGGCTAGCTCGGTTGAAGGATATTGCTAATCAATACGGGGGTAATCCATATGGCCGGCTTGTCGAGATGGGCAAAGCAGCCCAGGAGAGTGGAGTGATTAAAGGTATTCTTTTGCATCAGGGTGAAACAGACGCCTACAAAGGTGGCTGGCCTGCCAAAGTCAAGGTTGTCTATGACAATTTGATCAAAGATCTAAACCTTGATGCATCCAAAACGCCATTGCTTGCCGGAGATTTGCTCAGCCCCAGTACTGCAGTCCAGAGTCTGCCTCAAACCTTGCCAAATTCCTATGTGATTACATCGTCAGGGCTTAAAGGCTCTGATCAATACCATTTCGTCGCTGATAGCTATCGTCAATTCGGAAAACGCTACGGTATTAAAATGCTCGAACTTCTTAAAAAGCAGGGTACCGGCAAAGTTACTAAGGACAGTAGAGATCAATTAAGCAATACCGGTTTTGCACTATATAACAATGTAGAATTCGGGAACAGAACCGCATCAGTCTCATTCGAAATTCCCCAACGCGCCTTCGTCTCTGTAAAGGCCTATAGCTTGAGCGGAAAGGAAATCGCCGACCTTGCTAACGAGGAATATTCCCAGGGCAGGCATGTCCTGGAATTCCGGCAAAAAGTGAAACAAACTGGCATATTCGTTATTAAAATGAAATCCGGCTCTTTCTCTGCGGCCCGGACAATCATGGTCGGTGCGCGATAAACAGTACACCAGACAATAAGCCATTCGTGAGCTCTGCCAAACTTTTGTCACTTCATTACTGAGATCTCAACTAAAAGTGGTGAAAATTATTTCACCACTTTTTAATAATCAAACCATTTTACCGTTACATGGTCAAAAATATTCGATATATTACATAATTATGCTGAATATTTTGATTACCTGGATTATCGGGAATATCTTCAGACCTATTACACCGAAACAAAAATTAGTAAAAATAATTTTTGACTGAACACCCGTATCAGCCTGGTTGTATGTCAGTATCGGTAAAGGATGCAGTGGTTATGATAACTGGTATTAATCAAGTAAATGAAATAAACCATTAAAGGAGAAGCTTGTATGAACAAAACACTATCATCAGTGATTGCAAGTTTGTTAGTGACACTTGGAGCCGGTGAAGTCTCTAAGACGTCTGCCGCTATCAATAATCTGGCAAAAACACCACCTATGGGATGGAACAGTTGGAATTGTTTCGGAGCAAATATCAACGAGACACAAATTAAGCAGGTTGCAGATGCAATGGTCACCACTGGTCTAAAAGATGCAGGGTACATTTACCTCAACCTTGATGACCACTGGATGGCTACTTCACGCGATGCAAGCGGTAATTTACGGGCAGATCCCACACGATTTCCCAGTGGTATGAAAGGAATTGGTGATTATGTCCATTCTAAGGGACTGAAATTCGGTATTTATGGCGACCGGGGTAGTGTAACATGTTATTTCCGGGATAACGAGAAAGGACTTGACTACAAAAAGCGGAAGCAAAGGGAACGAGGATAGGGATGCAAAGACCTTTGCATCATGGGGAGTTGATTACCTGAAGTATGATAATTGTGAGGTCGGGTACGCAGCCCCCGCCGCAACGATGCAGAAGGATTACGAAAAAATGAGGGACGCTCTTGCAAATAGCGGTCGGGATATTGTTTTCAGTATTTGTGCATGGGAGTTTCAACCCTGGATGCCAAATGCAGGAAATTTATGGCGTACCACTACTGATATTATAAATACATGGAAGAAAGGTTCCGGAGATTGGTCATGGGGAATTCTTGATATTATCGATTTAAATGAACCGAGAGCCCCCTATGCAAAACCGGGAGCCTGGAATGATCCGGACATGCTTATGGTTGGTAATTACAGAAATGGAGGTCCCACCGATGAAGAATACCGTACCCACTTCAGCTTATGGTGTATAATGGCTGCACCACTTATTCTTGGGAATGATATCCGGAATATGAGACAAGTTACAAAAGATATTATTCTTAACAAAGAGGTTATTGCTGTCGATCAGGATTCCGCAGGTATTCAGGGGACAAAAATCAAATCATCAAACGGACTTGATGTATGGTGTAAACCATTGGGGTCTAAAACCGGTGATACAAAAGCAGTGGCACTGTTTAACAGGAACAGTGCAGCAGCGAATATAACAGTCAACTTTTCTGATATTGGACTTACCGGAGAAGTAACAGTTCGCGATTTATGGGCAAAAACTGACAAGGGAAAATTTACCAACTCATTCACCATGAATGTACCTTCCCATGGAACAGGAATGTTGAAAATATCCAAAGCTACAATCGTCAACACTATGGAAGTGAAAGCAAGAAGCATTAGTGATATTTCAATAAACTCTTCAAATGGAAGTATTGAATTCAGAGTTACGGGTAACAACAAGGTGTTCTCTGCATCAGTATACTCACTTGGTGGACAATTGGTAACCCGCATAAGTGATGTAAAAAATGCTGTTTCAATACCTGTCAGAAACAGTGGGGTTTACTTTGTTGATATCAGCAGCAACGGAAAATGTGAACGCAGGAAAGTATCTGTTTACAGGTAATTGGGTGGAAAGTTCATGACGAACAGCGTGTGATATCTTGGGGTGCAACAGGGCGTTCCGCGAAAATCGGCGCGCCCCTACTCTTGTCCCGATTAAGAAATGTCTCGGCTAAGGAAGCGTGCTCCTGTTACGCACAGACCGTGTGGGCAATCAAACAAACACTGTGTGCCATGGTCCCCCTGGACCATGGCTTAATACAATAGAAGTATCCTGTCCATTCTGTAAATCCAGATATATTCAGACGATGTATTATTGAGCACAATGTCGCGATTGTACAGCATGGTTAAAGAACGGCAGGGCCGATTTACAATATCCACCACGCAGCACATTGCGTCAATGTGCGGAACACTGCAATTTCTTATTATCAGCACACGGGTGCTCTGACCGTGTGGGCAATCAAACAAACACTGTGTGCCATGGTCCCCCTGGACCATGGCTAATATAATAAAAGTATCCTATCCATCCTGTAAATCCAGATATATTCAGACGATGTATTATTGAGCACAATGTCCCAATTGTACAGAATGGTTAAGGAACGGCAGGGCCGATTTACAATATTCACCACGCAGCACATTGCGTCAATGTGCGGAACACTGCAATTACTTATTATCAGCGCCTGTAAAAAAAGTACCAGATATCCTGTATTCACAGTGAGATCAAAAATTACATTTGGTCTGGTGTATTGGAGATTGCAGATTAAAAGAGTGAGAGGAAAATTATATGGTACGAAGCCAAAAGCGTATTTTGTCAGGCACGTCTTTTGCGTTTCATTTTATGGGTATTCTATTGAACTAAATATGGAGGTTCACCATGGGTAAACATTGTAATAAATAGTTGATAGAATATAGGAAAACCCATACACCTCTTGCATCATTGTTCAAAAAGAGGAGAAATTTATGACTATTAATAACCCGAGAGAATTGTTTGTAAAGTTACTCAGTGACTACCGGCAATATGAGGAACGTTTGATATTTGCATCCAAGGAACTCAGAGAAGCCACACAGGATACAAGTGCAAAAGAAACTCTCGATTCACTTCTTTTTCTGGAAGATAAAACACTTGAATCGATCGACCGATGCTTTATATTAATAGGTGAACAACCCGTTAAATTCAACGAACGCCTATATGATATCTTCCTGGAAGATTTTCGAAAAGAAGTCAATGAAATACAGGCACCTGTTGCAAAGCTTCTCTACATTATAGCAAAAGCGAACCATTTGGTTCATCTCAGATTAGGTGAACTGGGTACACTTGTCGCTATGAGCGAAATCTCTGGTAACCATGGTGTAGGTTTACTCCTTGAGAGTTGCCTTGCAACTAAATTGGCATTTATTAAACGTACAAGACGTAAAATCGGAAAGGAAGTTGAAAAAGAGGTACGCTAACTAATTAACAGAGAAGGCTGTCAGGTGCATAAACAGTGCACCCGACTCTTGGCTGATAGGAATTTTGATTTTCCGGGTGGGACTTTTTTCCCTTAGGAAAGCTATTTACACTCGCACGGGTGCACGGAACGTGTGGGCAATCAAAAAACACTGCGTGCCATGGTCCCCCTGGACCATGGCTTAATACTATAAGAAGTATCCTGTCCATCATGTAAATCCAGATATGTTCAGACGATATATTAAACATATATAATTTGTTAATTTTTTTCTAATCTCAAAATGTATTGCAGTCCTCCACTATGCCATGCAAAATCTGCTGACTTTATCAGAATATAAATTGTTCCGTTAAGCTTTCCTGTATAGGAAAAGCCGTTAAATTTATCATAAGACAGGGGACAGAAATTTTCATATTTGTTTATCATAAAAGGTTGTTCGTAAAGAAACATGGTAAGTGATGACGTACTTTCATTTACTAACTTTGATTCGAATCGTATTGTTTCTTCTCTCGCAATATCAATAGAAAACCAATCCTGATCGAGATAAAAGAGTGTATACGAAGTATCAGTGATTTTTTTAGCTTTTGTGATAGTATCATTGTCTTCGAGGGAATCATCAATAATCGGAAATGATTTGAGCTGTAAAGAGTACAGATGTGACTTGATAATTGTATCAGAGAAAATTGGTAACGACACCTTCAGATAATAAGTCTCTTCCGGTTTAGTTACAAAAAATAATTTAACAGTATCGGAGTAATTGTTAAATGATTTGGAAATTACCTGGGCTGCATCTTCAAGGGAAAGCTCAAACTCCGAATAGGCTTTACGAATGTTGGCTGATACAAGGTTAATCTCAATATATCTTGCAGAATCGGTTGAGAACTTGAAATAGTCAAGGTCCTTATTGCTAATGCTTAGCGAATCATATTTCTGGGGAATCAGTGATGTAGCTGTCATTTTAGAATTATTATCTTCAAATCTATCTACCGGGATATTTGTTTTGTTAATAGATATCGAATAAGGGATACTCGAAATGGAATATTTAGTATTATAGTATGATTGTATTTTGATGTAACAGGTTTCATTTTTATCCGCAGCATATTGATAGATTGTACTATCTCCAGAAGTAATCCCTGATATGCTTTGATTATAGAAGGTTGTAAAAAGTGATGTAAAACGATGAATTTGAGAGCTACCAGTTATACATACTCTTGCAGTTTGACCGGCTAATAATGAAATTTGATACCAGTCTGTGTCATTTGTAGTGATGAGATTTGATTTTAAAATTTGATTCCCCACCAATGTTGCTTCAGATCTGGAATTATTTGGTTCAAGTGAATCAAAGACAGTAATAGGTATACTTTTCAATTCGAGAGAATAAGGTATGAGGTAACCATTGTCTTCACCTGTGTTACGATTTAAGATACTGAAGAAGACTGTGTCGTGAGGTTTTGTTACATATTTGAGTTGCAGTGAGTCAGGTAAACGAGTAAAAGTGTCAATGAGTTCCGTTGTGGACAATTCCATATTGAAATAAAGCAAGCCGGAAATCGACGGCTTAGGGTGAGGATAAATAGTTGCTTCAATGTACATGCTACTGTCTGTAGTGATCTTGAAGTAATCGATATCAGTTGAAAAGGCATATAGTGAATCTATTTTTCCCGGAAGTAGCAGGGCTGCTTTTAACTTTGTATTATTATATTCATAATGATCATCAATCCAGGGAGATCTTTTTATTTTAATTGTATATTGCAATGGAGATACTACTTCAGTTTTATTATTATAAATTTGTAAATAGCAAGTATCATAATTGGATGAAATACAGTTGTAAGATGTTGCACCATTAGAATAAGTACCTGTAAATTTTACTTTTTTCGAATCATATAAGTTTGTTTCAATAATCCCCTCAGCTGATTCTTTTAGAATTGTCGTGGTAATTATCTCTCTTTTCGACACAGGTATTTTAAACCAGTCTGTATCATTACTTGGAGTAATGAATGAAGTAACTTGACTGTCCGAAATGAGTTTCGCAGTATATATCCAATTGTTAGGTTCGGATGTGTCTGTAGCTAATTGAGTACTTTTTTTAATAAATAACTCATAAGCATTCGAACTGTTTGAGTTATTGTTGAAGATTGAACATAGAATTGTATCTCGTTTTGTGAAAAAATGTGAAAAACTCAGGATTGATTCATTTTCTTTTTTGTCGCCAGGTATAACTGAATCAGAACTGCAAATGTTGATCTTTAATGAACTTATTTTCGGTGATTGAATGGTTATTGTCAGTTTGGTATTGGAATCAATTGGTATTTTATACCAGTCATATTCCGATGGTATACAAATAGCGTTTTTCAACGTATCAGAAGATATTAAGATAGCTTGATTGCGCTGGTTATTTGGTTCAAAGTGGTCATTGAGATAAATAGGACCTGCAGGTATTGTCTGAGTTGTATCTGATGGAAATTGATTGCAAAATATAAAAACAGCTAGTAAACCTGAGGAACAAATCCATATCAATTTATTTTTCATAAATGCATTATCCTTAAATAAATGTAATATTTTCAGTTTAAAAGGGCCTATTTACTGACTGGAAACAGAAATGGTATATGTTTCAATTTTAGGGACTGATGATTTTTTATATACATCAATAGTGCAAGGCCCACTTTTCAGACATTCCACACGCATTGTGTTATTAGAACTTTGAACTACGCGAAAGGCTGGCTCCTCGGGATCGGATCTATACAAAGGGACAGAAAAGCTGACATTAGATGATGTTGATATAGTATAGTCTTGTCCCGCAGCACAATCGAATTTTATATAATCAATATGGTCAGCGACAGCGACAAACTGATGTGTTTGTTGTTCACCATTTGTCGAGATTGGTTTCGCGTAATCCCAATGGTTGTCAGGTTCATATTCGTCATTAATGAATGGCGTAATTGAAATAGATGAAGATGTAGTAGCCTTCTTGAATAACTTAACATAATATGTACCATTACTTAGGCAATTAAGTACTGTTGATGGTCCACCGCTGCTTGTTATTTGATTATCCAGTACTGTTGAAAGATCAGATGAAAACAATGTTGCAAAAGAAGAATCACTACTCTTAAAATCGATAAGATAAGAAACACCTGAAGCCGCAGAAAAACTTATCCATGTTTGGACTCTTGGTTTCATGTCAACTGCTTGTAAAGTACCATCTGCTTTTACAGGTAATGCAATTTTCACAATACTATCTTTAGGTAAATCAGACTGACTAAGCTCTTTGATTAAAATCGTATAGCTTTCCATTTTAAACAGATTCGATTTCGGTTTAATGCAAATGAATATAGTCTGATTATCATTGTTTGACCATGTGGCTTGTGCACCAGTTCCAAAATCTATGTATGATAAAGAACCAAAAAGTTGAAGTGTACTATCATAAAGTTTTACATCGTAATCCTTTGATACTCTCATCGAATATTGCATACCTACTTTTGGTTTGAAAAACAGCCAGTCTTCTTCTCCATTTGTCAAATAATGGGACTGAATTTTTGCTGGAAAACATTCTTTTGCCTGCAAATAAGTACCATCTGGTTCATATTCATCAGTTAAAATAGTTTTTACAGCTACTACATAATTCTGCCTGCAAGTATCCTTTGTTAGTGGTGAAACCCTGAAATAGTAGGTGCCACTGCTCATACAATTCCATGTAACACAAGCCGAATCGGCCCTTGTGCCAAGGCCATAAGCGATAGTCATTTTTTCTGCTGATGAATCAACATTTATTGTACCTGCGTTCTTTGCATAGATTAAATATGATGTCCCTGCGATGGCTTTAAACGCAAAGTAATCGATATCTGAAGAAATAAATGAATGAGTTTGTGCTGGTGCATTCACATCTATAAGAGTTGCCTGTTCGTATGAATTATCGGGTTCATAACTATCATTTAAGACTGCAGTTAAATAGATCTGATATTTTGTAAATGAGACTATGCTGGTATCAGATTGAAATAGCCTACAATTGTAAATCCCATCTTTTGTGCAGTACCAACCGGCCTGAATACTTCCAGTGTTAGTAGCAACATTGTTTAATAATTTAGAAACATTGCCGGTATCAACTGACAGTTTACTGTTTGTACTATTTTCTACATTGACGTAATAATAGTTGCCTTCTTTAGCTGAAAAACTATAACAGTCCTGATCTTTGTGAGATAAATACGAGCTTCTATTATACTGCATAAGTGGTGTCGCAGTACTGCTGGTGTTGTTTGGTTCTAAACTATCAATCGATATTGTTAGTGTACAAATTGCGGAGAAACTTAATGTATTACTTAAAAGAATAAATATTGAATCAGGTGGAGAAATTGTTAATTGAAAATCGCTTTTTAAACTAATAACATTGTTGTTTTTTAAAGGAAATCTTTTACTATCGGTAAGCATTGAGCTGATTGAATCGTTTGATAGTGATAAAAATACAGTTCTGGTTTGACTTGTAGAAAGCCTATACAGATTTTTACTTTTAGGGGGTAAGCATAGAGTGTGTGTTGATGTGTTAATATTGATAGTAATTATATTATTCGGGGTCGAATCTGAACGATAATTAGTGAATTCATTTTCAAAACCCGAAAATGGATTTAGATATTCACAAGAAAGATTAGGTAAACAAAAAATACCTATACAAAATGAAATGACGACTTTAATGCTATCCTGAATCGGTTTATGTATCATTTATTGACTTTCTTTTTGATTATCTGATGCTGAGCTCAATAAAATGAATTTAATAGAAAGCCCTGTCAATAATGTGGCGCTTTCAGGCTCATAGAATTTAAATGCTTTTTGTTCTGTTGATGAACTATAGCTGGATTTCAGTGTCGCTTGTTTTGTATCGCTTTTCCCAAAACCATAAAACGTTACAAAAGGCGATACTTTAATAAGTAAATGTTCCCGTAATATTTTTCCGGCATCAATGCTAAAGTGGTATCCTGCCTTATGTCCTAATTGCAAAGAAGGATAATCTATTCCGTTATTCTTATTTCCGCGTTCATACAGATATGCATGCATTTGACCGTAAAACATCAAAGTGGCTTCTAATTTCATCCCGAGTATCACTGTGGGTTTGTTAATAAAGTAAACTTCTACTCCAAGCGGAATACTATACCAGAAATAATTTTCGTAATTACAGATATATTTTGTAGATTTAAAATCCCGATTCCATAAATTTGCATTTAATCCAGTATAGAATGAAAATGCAGTTGAGTATGAAGAGTTAAGATATCCGAGTTTAAATGAGCCATCAAGAAATATATTCCTCTTAGTATCCTTTATAGGTGTGTATGAAAGGCCTACAGTATCATTATTTTGATTGATGATTGGTTGTCCTTGACTAGAACCATCATAGGTGTTATTTAAACCAACCATAAAAGTGATTGCAGGTTGAATAAACAATCCAATTTTGGAAGTATGGGTATAATTAAATGACATTCCTGGCAAAAATCCATACTCTGTACTTTTGGGTGCCCCAATGAAAGTATCGGGAACTGTTCCAAATTGCTCAATGAATGATCTCTGAACATCTGATCCCTTAATACTTTCGCAGTAGTAGAAATACGGCAGGGATATTCCTAATGAAAACCGGCTTTTATAATCGAAAATTTTCAGAGATGAAAGCTCGCGTATCGATGACACCTCAGTTTTACCTTTAGCTAAAATATTTTCTGATTCATTAGCCTGGAGTGAATCACACAAAACCGAGTCAACATTCATATCTTCTTGTAGAGTAGATTGCAAAGCCGGACACAGGGTCCAAAAAAGAAGTATTAGTGAAAACGAAAAAATGAATTTGAGTATTGAAAATGTTATAACGATTTGGTGCGTTTTCATAAAAGTAAAACTATTCCTAACTATACAATTTGTAGAAAGTTCAAAACAAAATGAATGTTGATTGGTCTGCTATAAACACGGAATTCTGAATTTGTTTTAAGAAAAAAGTGCTTCAGATTATATCTAAATTATATTAATTCATTTTTCTGATCAAATGTCAAAGTGAAACCAGAGAAAAGAATCAGTTGTGTGTCATTATCACCGATTTTTACAGCAGGCTAGCCTGGCAAACACTTACACATAATCAACTGCGCAATGTTAATATGGTTTTCCAGGGAAGATACATTTCCAGATTGGAAAATTTTTCATTCGGAAGCTTTTCAAGAATTGCTTTTATATATTCACGGGCCTTCTCCCGTGCAGCTTTGCTGTTGCGATTATTGAATAAATAACCGCTCCTTTCTGTGTTGCGACTTCAGATCCTTTGGAAAGATAATTTTTACGGCCAAGTACAACTGGTCGTATCGTGTTTTCAAATAGATTATTACTCAATTCACCCTGTCCATCTTCAAGGAAAGCACTAAGGACTGCAAAATTACAAGACATTATATTATGAAAGTTTGAAACCACACAGATCTGAGTCAATTACCACGTTTAAGGTGGTAGTTCCGATTTCATGCAGAAAAGCACATTAATGGTTTTGCGTGACTTTATGTCTTGCTCTCTATGGCTCTCTTTCCTTACAAAAATCGCCATAGGCGTACAGTATATTGTTATGGCAAACACAAAATAAAAATCGTACTATTTGCATACCATAAACACTAACTGACGGTTCCATTATTAATCGTTCGAAAGATGTAAAAAGAGTAATTTATGAAAACAAAATTTAATCACAACCTTTTTCGATTCAGTTTTTTGTTCCTTCTTACGTTTAGCTTGTCAATTTTTTGTCTTGAAGATAATCAAGCGTTAACACCTCCTATGGGTTTTAGTACCTGGAATGAGTTCGGGTGCAGTATCAGTGAAGCAACGTTAGTCAATACCGGACATTTAATGATACAGAAACATCCGGCTAATTGGGAAGGCAAAGAGCTAAGTCTCAAGGATGCAGGATATAATTATGTAAATATTGATGATTGCTGGCAGGCAAAAAGCAGAGATGCACAAGGCAACCCTCAATGGGAGACTACAAAGTTTCCCAAAGGTTTAAAGTGGCTCGCAGATACATTACACCAGATGGGACTGAAAATTGGTATTTACTCATGTGCAGGAACCGCAACCTGTTGCAACTATTTCGCAGCATTTGATCCAAGCCATCCCGATGTCGGTTACGATCAGATTGATGCAAACGCATATGCAGATTGGGGCATCGATTATTTGAAAGAGGATTGGTGCAGTGTCCCATCTGATTTTCAGAATGCAGCTGGTTCACAAAAGCTATACGCCAGGATGAGGGATGCATTAAAAACTGCAACATCAAAAACTGGTCGGCCGATAGTTTTTAGTTTGTGCAATTGGGGTAGTTTTTCTGTACATCAATGGGGAGATACGATTGGGCATCTGTGGCGTACAGGCAGTGATATTACTCCAGACTGGAGCAGTATTATTACCAATATTACAATTAATTCCACCGGTGCTGAATACGCAAAGCCAGGGGCATGGAATGATCCGGATATGATGGAAGTAGGAAATGGTACACTGAGCCTTTCAGAAAATCGTGCGCATTTTGATCTATGGTGCATTTCTGCCGCTCCATTGATTTTAGGTAATGATCTGTCAAAAATGTCCGATTCAATTTTTTCAATACTGATCTAACCGTGAAGTAATCGCGGTAGACCAGGATTCACTTGGGTATCAGGGCCGAAAAGTACGGACTGATGGTGATGTGCAAATCTGGTCTAAAAAACTGAAGAATGGAGCCTGGGCAGTTGTACTTGTTAACAACAGTAATGCAAGTGCAAACAGTTCTGTAAAATGGTCTGACATCGGTGAATCAGACCTTACCAAATCATATCCGGTTCGTGATCTCTGGCAACACAAGATCGTGAGTCAATCTGCAACAGGCAGCTACACTGTAAATAATATACCCGGTCACAGTACAGTTCATTTAGTATTTGGTAAGGCTTACTGGATGGAACCGGTATCAATTGACAATAAAATATCGAATAAAAGTTCATCCCAAATATCTGAAAATAACATCCCGGTTAAAAAATATGGTAACACAACTGCGGTTTATATCCCATTTGCATCAAGTAATGTGACAATTTTTGATTTACAGGGAAAAAAAATGAACTCGTTTTTCGTTAAAGAACCATCATGGAAAACTATCCCGAATTCTTCTACTAAGGGCAAAATGAGTATTGTTCAGATTATCACGAATAGTGGTAAAAAAATCAAACTTAATGTGAAGTTAGCTGACTGAGAGGAATCGCTGATAGCGATTTTGATTTTTCGGGTGGGGCTGTTTAGGAAGACATCTTTACATCAGCTACATTTTTCAGTCGCACCCATTTCATGTTTCTTCCTTCTGCTTACGTAAATTGTCAAGAATCAGTGTGGCAATACTTACTTTGCGGAATCTCTGCGTTTTTTTCATGAAGGGGCAGCTCATTTCCTATTGTGTAGATACTTGTGATGATTAATAATTGTTGCTATCCTTTTCGCTGTCACATTTCAGAAAATACCTGCTTTACCAGAGCGGATACAATCATCTTATGAGATCAATTGATCTCCGGAGTAGGGGATTTCAGAAGCCAATGATGGGTTAAGAATACTGGTTAATTATGTTAGGATCTATTTACCATGGTTTAATTTTAAAAATGCCGCATTTTTTACACTTACGATATATGAGCTGATTACCGGTCTCCAAGTAATCACACTTTGCCTGGTACCGTTCGGGATAAACCCGATTGGGAAAGTCGTTCTTGAGCAAAAAAAGATATTCTAAAATCTAAATAATGAATATTTGTAAATAAATCAATCGTCAGGGACGTAATTATTAGAAGTTCGCTCTCATAAGTTTAACCGCTTTAGAGCCTAATTTTTAAATCTATCAGGAGATGAATAATGCGTATCGTATTATCATGCATAAGTTTTATCGTTTTTGTCTGCATGCTATCTTGTTCAAACAATAATGTAGTAGAACCACAATTACATCAAAACGCTACTGTTGAGATAACCAATCTCAATGATACTTCAAATACAGTGGACTACCTCGTTATTTGCACTGATAGTCTTCATAGTTCAGCAGATTCTTATTGCCTTTATCGCAAAACTTCAAAGCAAACAGGAATTGATTCTGCTGCTTTTATTAGATGGTCAACTATTAAAGAACAATTTGGTTCTACTGATGTTTCAGCGCTCAAGTCATTTTTATTATATGCTCTTAAATCCTGGAGAAGGCCACCGACATATGTATTGTTATTAGGCGGAGATTCAACCAAAAATGGGCAGAGTATTCCAAGTTGTTGATACATTAATCTCTATTGCCTCTGATAACTACTTTTGTGATCCGAATGGAGACGGAACTTTGGACTACAACTTAGGAAGAATTCCGGTGGAGAATAATGCGCAGGCTCTTGCGGTTTTAGAAAAAATTAAGAAATATGAAACACAGAGCAATAATCAAGTGGCATTTATCATTGATGACACATGTCAAGGTGTTGCACCAGATGTGATTGGCGCACAAATGTATGAAATATTTTTGCAAACTGCACAATTAATTAATTCATCCGATTTAAAGATAGATTCGCTATCCCTTTCTCAATATGGGCTGGGATGTATCTGGGATAACTCAAAAATATCTGAGGCAAGAAAAGATCTTTTTTCTTTACTCAATAAAACAAGTGGTTTTGTAAATTTAATAGGACATGCGGGGATAAACCAATTTACTGATGAAAAGTTAATGGTTTCTTCTGATACATCATTGTTGTCAACAAACCATGTTTATATAATGGGATCTTATACTGGAGATTTTTCCAAAGATTGTCTATCGAAAAGTTTCCTTTTAAAGAAAAATTCCGGTGCAGTAGCAGTCATTGCCAATCCGGGAATAACATATTTAAATGACGAAGGGAATTTCCAAAAATATTTTTATACTTTTTTGTCTCAAAAAAAGTGTAGTACAATTGGAAAGCTTTTCAATGCTACAAATCAGGAATTTACGAAAAATGGTATGCTTACAAGCATGAAAATTCTTCTGGGGGATCCGGCAATGAAAATCGTTTTTTAGACATCAGCGCACGAGCGCTCTTGACTCCATTACTCCACCTATCACCTGAACTGAAATCACCCATGCAGGTACTTGATTTATACAGGAACAAGTATCAACTGGTGATAAAGAAATTTACAATGATAAAGATCTGCTGCATTTCTTCAAGAAATTTTCAAAGTTAATGTACAAATAAGTATTTTAATCACAAAAAGATTCTCTAAATGGGATTATTCAAAAGATGAAGACCTTTTCAAAAACAGCTCTTATCATTGGTGCTGGCCCAGCAGGACTGACCGCTGCTTATGAACTTCTCAAAAACACAGATGTGAAGCCAATCATAGTAGAAGCTCAAAATGTGATAGGTGGTATATCAGCGACACATAATTTTAAAGGCAATAGAATAGACATTGGCGGACACAGATTTTACTCTAAAGATGAATCTATTTTAGAATGGTGGAAAAGTTTTCTTCCTTTACAATCAAAATCGTCGATTGATGATTTATTGTTAAAACGAGATCGTTCAGCATTATTTGATCCATACGGAAATGATCCTGAACTGACAGACCAGGTAATGCTTATACGCCCCCGGACATCAAGAATTTTTTTCCAAAAACATTTCTACGACTATCCAATCAAGCCATCCATCGCAACATTTTCCAAATTAGGTTATAAATTAGTCTATCAAATTGGTATTGATTATTTACTTAACAGATTGAACCCAATTAACCCTGAAAACAACTTAGAAGATTTTTTCATAAACAGATTTGGCAAAAAATTATACGAAACATTTTTCAAATATTATACAGAAAAAGTCTGGGGAATTCCTTGCAAAGAAATTAATAAGGAATGGGGGAGCCAAAGAGTAAAAGGTGTTTCTATTTCAGAATTGTTACGGCACACATTTTTAAACAAGAAAAAAGATAAGTCGTCTGTTGAAACGAGTTTAATCTCGGAGTTTTACTACCCTAAACTCGGACCAGGGCAATTATGGGATGAAGTGGCAAAAAAAATCATACAAATGGGTGGTGAAATTCATAAAAGCACGCCTGTCAGAGAAATAACAATAGATAATGAATCAATCAGGAACGTATCTGTGATTACAAAAGATAACTGCATTAATTACTCTCCTGATTACCTTTTTTCTTCAATGCCATTAAAAGATTTGATTCAAATGACCACACCATCAGTTCCTGATGACATACGGTATATAGCGGAAAATTTGATCTATCGTGATTTTATAATGACAGGAATCCTTGCAAAGACCATGACGCAGGGTAAAACCAACAATGTGTTTCCTAATGTGAAATTGCTGCATGATACATGGGTATACATTCAAGACAAGGAAGTGATTTCTGGAAGGCTCCAGATTTATAATAATTGGAGTCCTTATATGATTGCAAAAAGAGATACTGCATGGATAGGACTTGAATTTTTCTGTAATGAAAACGACAATCTCTGGAACAAATCCGATTCTGAAATGTTAAATTTAGCATCGGATGAATTGAACAAAATGGGCCTTGTAAATAAATATGATGTTATTGACGGTACGTGCATTCGAGTAAAGAAAGCATATCCAGCATACTGGGGAACATATAACCAATTAGAAAAAATCAAGAATTATTTGTGCAAAATTTCTAACTTGTTTTGCATTGGTCGAAATGGACTTCATAGGTACAACAATATGGATCATTCAATGCTTACAGCGATTGCATCTGTGAAATCGCTTACCGATAATAGAATAAGTAAAGAACAGATCTGGCAGATTAATGCTGATGATAATTATGGTGAAGAAAAATGAATCTCCTACCTACTCAGAATTATAATCTCATTATTATTTATTAATTCTGTGTTTTGTACTCTTAACCTCTTGTCATATTCGAAATAGGTTGGATTGGAAGGTAAAAGAATATACTTTGCAGATGAATAGATCTCATTGTCGAATGGATCTGACATATTCAAAAATCCGAATTTTTCAATAAAGGGTTCAAACCTTACTCCCCATCCAGCAAATACCATTGGGTTGCAAAGGTGATATTTGTTGTAAGGATTATAATAATCAACACAACTTACTATACTTGTTTGTTCATTTTTCAAAATACTTAGTGGTATTTTATTTTTAACACTCTGTCCGATGGTAACGAGTGAAGATTTATTTTTAACAAATGATGTCCAAAACAAATGTTCTTGATAAAGTATATCTACAATAAAAATGCAAACAACTAAATAAATCAATTTTTTTGATGAATTTTGGGTGAACCAAAGTAAAATAGGTATTACGAAAAATACAAATGCCGCTTCCAATCGGTAGGTAAAGCCTCTAACTATTGTGAACGGAACTGCCGATAAAAAACCGTATAGTGATAAAAGTAAGAGTGAACTATTCCTGTTCAAGAAATCGAAAACATTGGTTTGGTATTTTTTACATTGTTTAGTATACTCTTTTATGGACACGATCATAATAATAAGTACTGGAAACAAACCACTCTTTAGAAAATGGTAGCAATATTTTAATAGGAATATTTTCCAATCAACATGTTTAAAAAGATCTATAGTCTTAAAAGATTCCAGTTTCTTTGCAGATTCGTAAGTCCAATCTACGATTCCAAAGGCGAATGCTAATACGAATTTCTCATTTGAAATACTAAACAGCCCATAAGAAAGTAAACATAAAATGTGGGGAATAAGTATTGCCGAAAATGACCCTACAGATGTAAATATGACCTTTTTCATTACTGAATTATCTCTTAAGGTCATAAAGAAAGTTAATACGGGGAATAGCACCGCAAATGATAAGAAATGAAAACGAAACCAATAAGATATACCAGCTACGAATCCTGCCAAAAGAAACATATAAGGATTTTGTTGTTTTAAAATTAATAAGACAGCAAAAAAGACACATGTAATTGGCACAATATCTAAATGCACTGATAATGCTAATTCCAATAACCATGGGCTACATAAAAAAATTGTTAGTAGAACAATATTTAATTTAGAAAATCGAGTTCCCAATTTTTTTAACACATTGATCAAAACGAATAAGAAAATTAAAGAAAATGCAGAACTAATTAATCTTTGACTAACCAGTAAATCTCCAGTCAATTTAGTAGCTAACCAGCAGGATAATGGATGTGCAAATCCCCAGTTTATATTTACACAGTATTTTATATTGTCATCCATCAAAAGACAAATACGAGATAATTCGTAAAAGTCATTAATATCAGGGTAGACTAAAGTAAAATTGTAACATATTAAACTAATCCCAAAAACAATAGCGATCAATAATAAATTATTAGTCTTTTTGGTTTGATTATGAACAAGATCTCTTTGCAAATCATTTTCAGGTAAATTAAGAATTTTATTCATTTGATAAAAAATCCCCATTGTGACAAGCCTGACATAATTCGAATTTGCTTGCTCCTAAATAGAGAAATATCTTTAAAATGTGTCAAATTCGAATGAGCACTGGTTCTTTTTTGATTCAGCCCAATTTTCTCCAATAAAAGTAGCAACCAATCCATTTCTGGCATGGGACTAGTCATATACAGTCTGCCATTTGGTTTCAAAAGGTCATAACACGCTTGAATGCAATTGACATGTTCTAATACTTCAAAAGCAATCACATAATCGAAGGATTCTTTGAGTATCCCAAGTTTTTCCCAATCTAAAATACTGCCAATAATATCAGCAGGTGAAATGATATCTATTCCAATGTAATTTTGGTAGTTATTACTTTCAAAGTAAGATTTTAACCATCCACTTCCTGACCCGACCTCAAGAATTTTTGCATCTTTGGGAATGCCTTTTATAAAATAATTTATCTTTTTTATTCTTGCATAAGCGCTTAGTATCGGCATGGAAAATACCTGTTTTTAATAATTATTTTAAATTTAAGAGCTGTTTTAGTTCAGCAATTTGTGATTATAATTCAGATATCTCAACCTTTAGATTTTCAATAACATCTTGCTGTTCCTCAAATGCCCGAATCAGTATTGTACCAAATTTGGAATATTCAACTGATTTGTATCAATTTGGGTCAGAATAAACTAATTCAGGAAATGTTTTTTTGACATCTTGGGCAATAACTTCGATTTGTTTATTTTTTTGGTAGATTTAATGATGGAAATTGCTCCGTTTTGAAATCAAAAAATCACATATTTTAACTTATTTAATTTAATATAGTCGGGTCCATTACAACAATGTTTTTTTTAATAAAGAATCTGATGTTTATACTGTCACCCCATTTACTTTGATAACTCCACTTTGTGGTGTGAAATTTTTGAACCCAATGCTTCACTAATAGTTGTATTATCTGTATTGTATACACTCGATATATTAAGATTGTGACTAATCATAATGCTTGCACTGCCACCAACCGAATCCTCTGGAATCAAAATAGAAAGATATAAAAATTCCCGTTTCTTAGGTCACCGAAAACTGGTCCAGCTACACTCCATCAGGTATAATATTTCTATATATTAGCGCTTATATTAATCGAAATGATAATTTCTATTTATTATTATTGCCAGAGATGGTATGCAAATGGTCTTGCCCAGGCCCAGGAACTGATAAATGCAAAAGCTATTGATTATTTTCATCCGGATCCGGCCACCTTTGGAGAAGTTCACCAGACCAGACTTGCTGCAATGTGGGCGCATTCGAACGGTGTCAAGACAGCCTTTAACCAGTCAAATGGGCCTTTTGCTATGATGAATGCGCATTATGCAAAATGGATATATAATTATACCGGATGACCCCGGATTGGGTTGTATTACACCCAACGAAACAGCAATGAGAGCGCATGGGACCTGGTTTGCCTGAATAGCAAGTGATAGGGATTCCCAAACAATCGCTGAAAACAAATGATTTGCATCTACAGAATGAGCGGTTACTTAGTGACCCACTATAGTCATGCCTGATGAATTACAGCGCTGTACCGGAGGTCAATTCACAAATTTTCCAGATTAAAGAACAATGTGTCTGGAACTCGCAATTGACACAATCTATATTAATCAGAATTATTTAAATTCGCTTTCATGCTTTAACCTAATTTTCGCGAAATAGATTACGTGTTTTTTAACCTGATCGACTGCGAAATTTGGGTTTAAGAATCAAATAGTGCAATTTTTCAATTGATAGTTCCGATTAGTCACATAACTATTTACAAGGAGACCAGTATGTCTGTCGTGATTGATGTCCATTGTCATATCTTTAACGCAGATGATGTTCCAATTAAGGGAATGCTTAGAGCGCGTAATTTCCCTGACTGGTTTGCCAGATTGCTTGATCGTGTACTACAAAAGATGGCTCCTTCCGGCGCCAATTTTAGAGCGATATCAATTAACAAAAATACGATTACCGATGACCAGATTGATGATCTGATCAAAGAGGTTGCATCTGAAGATGATGAGATTAGGGAACAACTGGAGGGCAGCGACATTGAGCCTTCAGAAAAAGTCAGAGGGGCAACACCGTTTGGCTTTATCTCCTGGTTGAGAACCATTATAAAAGGAAATAGCCAGATTGCGAATATTATGATGAAACAATTTAGAGAGGTTGATCTGTTTATTCCTCTTATTATCGACATGGAACTCTGGCTTAAAGATAAAGTGGTCGTTCCCTATAATACTCAGATTGTAAATATCGGAGAAGTATGTAAAAGAGCCAAAGGAAAACTCCACCCATTTGTTCCATTCGATCCACTTAGGCAAGTACTTGCTGAAAAAGACAATGACAGCAACAATAAAACACCTATGAATCTGGTTATGGACGCAATCGAAAATAAAGGCTATCTTGGAGTCAAAGTCTACCCGGCGATGGGGTATCTTCCTTTTGATAATGCCAAGTTTCTTCCTGGTATAGTTAATAGTGACAAGTTTGATCAGGCTTTTGACAGACTCTTTACTTATTGTGAAGATATGGGCGTACCAATTACTACCCATTGTTCACCAGGTGGCGCAGAAGCTTATGAAAGAAGTGGGCAATGGGGTCACCCATCTTTTTGGGAACCGGTTTTGAAAAAACACCCAAAACTCAAGATAGACTTTGCCCATTTTGGCGGAGGCAAAGAAACTCTAAAAGCCACCGAACGCTCATGGGCATGGGAAATTGCCAAATTGATGGAATCCTATCCCAATGTGTATACTGATCTGGGATATTACGCATGTCTTTGCAACTCGGAGGATTCACGAAAGTATACTGATTTTTTCAAAACAATATATTCTAAACATCCTGTAATCAGCGAACGAATGATGTACGGGAGTGATTGGCAGATGATATGTGTGGAGAGTGGTCAGAAACAGTACTACACCTCGGTAAGTCAAGCAGTTGAATTTATGTGCAAAGCTGCTGGTGCTTCATCTTCGGCTATTGACGATGTTCTCGGCCTGAATGCGATGCGGTTTCTGGGACTTTCTGACGGACAGAATCGCCAAAGAATACTCTCTTTTTATTCGGAATCCACAGAAAAACCTGTCTGGCTCCGTTAAAGAGACTTCATCAAAATTCAAAGGTTAAGGTAAAAACAATGTCTTCATTAGATGACTATACCTTACTATCATCTGGCTTTATAACGATCAGATTAGATGAGCCTTTCACAAAGATTCTAAATATCGATAGATCTGCTATCATTGTTCTGATAAGTGGTCCCAATCAATTTTACGTTTTCGGATCGCAAGAGCTAACCGATCAAATTAATAAATCAGATTTCCCTTACACAAATATAGAGGATATTAAATTGGAGCAGATTCTGAAACTATCAAATGATCAGATTAGCTCCGTTTTTGATACATCTGGAAAGAAGTTATCTGCTCCTTCCCTTAAAACTAAATCGCATCCATCAACTATGAGAGCGGTTGTGTTAAAAGATGATAGTGTGGATGCAATCGGATTGGAACCAGATTCCGAACTTGGTCGTTTAGAAAGCTTTAATGCTGATTTCGAATACAAGTCTCTACCTAAATTATACCAAATGGCTAATATTGACCAGATGATCTCAAATCAAAAGGATGAAGGAACTGATATAAGGAGATATCCATCAATTGCATCTGACAAACCGGTACAATCGGGAAGTGAGATTACAATTACCGTTGATTTACTTAGAAACAATAGTGATCAGTCAACCGATTCGATCACTGATATGCGTATTCGGAACCTTCCGACCGACTGGGAAAAAATAGCTATAGATGTAGAGCTGATCTGCAATAGAATTGAATTTGAGAATACAAAAAGTACCATTTTTATCTGCCGCAACAAGGCATCAGAACCAGCTCTATTTAAAGGTAAAGTTGAGGCTGGACTCGCTGATAAGGAAATGGTAAAAGTAGTCGCGACTTTTAGCTATGCCAATCGAACCTGCGGTATTGCAAATAGAGTTTTTACAGTCGGTACTACACTGCCAATAGAACCAGTTGAAAAACAAATCGGAAACATAATTGCTCTGGAGACAGCAACGAAAGCACCTAAGCTCAGGGTAAATATATTTAATCCGGAAGCATCATCTGCATCAGGGAAGTTGTATTGGTCTATTCAAATAGAAAAACCCGATGAGATTCCTGATTTGCCGGCTAACCTAACTGGTATTATTGACCTTGGCAGTAATGCCAAAAGTGAATTTACAATGCTTTTTCGTAAACTTGCTCAAAAGACTCCAGGGATGCATATGGATGGATTCAATAGTGTTGGAGAGAGAATCTGGGATAAAACACCTGATTTTTTCAAACAAGCATATTGGGCACTGTTGGAAAAGTTTGGCTCTAATTTTCCCATTCAGTTTATTACAAATGATCTTTATACGCCATGGGAACTAATGCGCCCTTATCAAGCAGGTCTTTTAAGTCGGCCTGAAATTCTTGCATTGACGCATCCTGTTGCGCGATGGATAACTGATTTTGAAGGTTTTTTAAGCGGCTCTATTACAAAGGGTAAAACAGTTACTATTGCTCCAGAATATAATAACGGGCAGGATGAATTGCCCTATGCACAGGAAGAATCTTCGTTGCTTCAAAAAAAATACAATGCCACCAGGATAGATCCTGCCAAACGTGAAGAAATAATGTCGCTGCTTAAATGTAATCAGGATTTTGGTCCGGTTTCAATTGTGCATTTTGCAGGACATGGCAAATTCAATGCAGATCTCGCGGATGAATCAGTTATCGAGCTGGAGGACTGTTCGTTAAGCGCTGATGAGATATCTACACAAGAAGTCATGCTTGGAGAAAAATATGGTACAATTGTCTTTCTTAACGCCTGTGAAATCGGGCAGGTAGGTTCGTTTATTGGTACTGCCGGCGGATGGGCATCAGCGTTTTTACGGAGAAAGTTCAAAGGATTCATTGCGCCTCTCTTCAAAGTTAATGATGCAAATGCTGCACAAGTGACAGATGAGATTTTTGATGCAGTACTCAAAAATCACGTCACTATTAGTAATGCTATTCTTGATATGCGTAAAAAACACGGTAAGGAATCACCAACCTATCTCAGCTATCTTTATTATGGAGATGTAATGGCTGAGATTTCGAGTGATAACAGCTGATAGAAAAAATTTTCTATTCGAATCTGGTATTCCACTTTACGCAGAAATATATTTTTTTCGATATTAAGCAATCATAGCATTAATTTTCTGAAGTTTGTTAACAGCTTCTTTCCCTGTTTTTGAAATTGGTATCCAAATTGTAATAGGTTTTCCCCGTATATATTATCGAGAATTTAGCAGGGTTATTATAAAGGAGGGTTAAATGTTTGATTCCAGGGCCAATGTCCCAAAATTTTACTTTCTATGTGCAGGCCTTGATGAGGGAACATTTGAAGTATATGATTTTTTTGGAGTTGATCAACTATCCTCATTGTATGAGTTCAATATCACCCTTATTTCAAAAAACTACGCAGTTGCTTCGGATGAGGTGATCAACAAAAATGCTACACTTCTAATTAGCGATGGAGATCATTTCTATCCATACTCCGGCTTGATTTCTGAGTTCAGACAGGTTGACAATACAACAGATTATTGTATGTATAAGGTAATATTAGTACCTCATTTATGGCTCGCCAGCCTGAATATGCAAAGCAGAGTGTTTGTAAATACATCCCTAATTGTAACTGCCCGCCAGCTGCTTACCGATATCGGTATACCGGAAGAAGAGATGGAAACAACAGTAATAAATAAAAGTGATGAAATTGAATTGTTGGTGCAGTATCAGGAATCAGATTTGAACTTCCTCTGTCGTTTACTGGAGGCAGAAGGCGTATGGTTTTTCTTTTCAGAGAAAAGCCTTCTTAAAATTGATCAAAGCAAAGAAAAAATCATTATTACTAATCAATCTGAATGTTTTAAAGGTCTTAATGGTTTAATAAAAGTACAATTCAAAGAATTGTCCGGTTTTGAGGGAGAAAACTGTATAAACAGAATACAGATAGTAAACAGGGTAGTTCCGGAAAAAGCATGTGTAAAGAATTATAACTACCGTGATCCTGCTACAGAATTAGTTGGAATATCAAAAATTCATAACGGAAAATTCGGAACCATTTATGAGTATGGTGGAGCAATAAAAAACGCAGCGGCTGTACAGAATGCTGCTATGGTTGTATCGAATCGATTCAGTACTCGCTCAGTACAGATAGAAGGTGAAGGTAATTATGCCTGGTTCAGAGCCGGCTTACGCATTAGAATTGAAGGTCATTATTGTTCAGAAATAGAAAAAGAAGAGTGTGTGCTAACGCAAGTATCTCATTGCGGAAGCCGTAAGAATGGAGTAGTAGCTTACAATAACACATTCATTTGCATTCCTTCGTCAATTGCCGAAAGGTATGCACCTGAAAAACATACCATTATTCCAAAGATACCGGGAATTCTTACTGCTAAAATCGAGGCTGACGGCAGTGAATACGCTGCGCTTGATGACAAAGGGAGATATAAAGTCAGATTGCATTTTGATAGTTCGGATTCTCCCAATCTTGCTGCTTCAAAATATGTACGTCTGTCTCAACCATACAGCGGGCAACAGTATGGCATTCATTTTCCTGCTCATAAAGGGACTGAGGTGTTATTAGCCTGCATTGATGGTGATCCGAACAAGCCGATCGGTATTGGAACTGTCCCCAACGCTGATATGCTATCTCCTGTTGTAAATGCTAATTGCCAGCATAACATAATAAGAACTGCTGGGGGTAATGAGATTCTCTTCGATGACACTGATGGAAAACAAAAGTTGCATCTTAAGACCAGGGCTCACCATGCTGTCGAAATGGATGATGAAAACTGTAAAATTAATGTAACGTCCGCCGGAAATAATTCAATTACAATAGATGATAAAAACAATACTATAGAAATTTCTATTAAGAATCACAGAATTACTTTGCATAATGGAGACAGTTCTCAAATCTCAATCACTACCGAAAAGAATAATCTCATTACGCTTGATGATAAGAATAACAAAATGTTAATCAGCACATCCGGCGGACATGCGATCGTTTTGGATGACAATGATAAAAGAATAACCCTTAAAGACAGCAAAGGATTATCATCAGTTATTCTTGATGGAGAAAATGGGTTGCTGTTTGATACAAAAGGGAAAATAACTTTCAGGGCAGAAAAGAATGTTGAAATAGAAGGCGCGAATCTGAAAATAGCGGCATGCAAAGGAGATCTGGAGATCGATGCTTCAAATGCTATCAATCAAAAATGCGCCGCTATGAATACAAAAGCGAGTGGTGGTATAGCAATCGAGGGAGCCTCGATCGAGGCAAACGCAAAATCATCGGTGAACGTAAAGGCTGCAACCGCCGAAATTAACACCAATACATCCGCCAAGATCATCAGTGATGCAATTGCTGAAATTAACGGTAAAAACCTGTCGTTAGTAAAAGGAGCCGCTGTAATGATTAACTAGTTCTACTTTGTTAGAATGTAAAGAGTTTTATACCCACTCACCCTGAGTCATCGAAGGATTGAAGGATCGAAGGGTTTTCTTTGAGCGGTTTTGACTCTTCTGGAAGCGGATCTTATCGTATTTTGTTGAAATATAGACAAAAAATAATTAGATTTGTTCTTTGCGGATAATTGCGAAAAATAACTTGAGAAATGATTGTTTTCCGGAGGTTCGTATGAATGATATATCTATAGCAAAAGACATCTATTGGGTGGGGATCAATGATAGAACTACCGATCTCTTTGAGGGTTTGTGGCCAATAAAGGGTTCAGGTATTTCCTATAACTCGTATCTTATTAAGGGTACAAAAAATATTCTGGTTGATCTTTCAAAAGATTTTCAGTCTGATGAGTATATTGAGCAGATCTCCAGCTTTATAAATTTATCAGATCTTGATTATGTAATTGTAAATCATATGGAGCCAGATCACACCGGAGTTTTGAGAATTCTGAAAAAAATCGCGCCTCAGATTCAGATTGTCTGTTCTACTAAAGCGGTATCTATGCTCAAAGAATTTTATAATATAACCGATGGGATTCGGGGCGTAGCTGATGGTGAGAAGATAGTGATGGGTGAAAGGGAATTACAGTTTTTTCATGTACCTTTTGTTCATTGGCCTGAAACAATGGTAACTCTTGATGTTTCAACAGGTACATTGTTTACATGTGATGCCTTCGGCGGATATGGTGCTCTTCAGGGGACATTATTTGATGATGAATGTGGCAATTTGCCTTTTTATGAAAGTGAAGCATTAAGGTACTATGCAAATATTGTTGCTAAGTTTTCGACACCGGTTTTAACTGCCATTTCGAAGCTTTCAAAAATTGAGGTTGCGACTATAGCTCCTTCACATGGATTGGTTTGGAGGAAAAATCCTGGTAGAATTGTTGAACTGTATAAAAAGTGGGCTGAATATGCTGCCAATGGTGGGGAGCCGTCAATAACCCTTCTTTATGGATCGATGTATGGTAACACAGAGTCGATGATGAATGCGGTGGCTCAGGGTATAACAGAAACTGGTTGTAACCTGGAGATCTTTGATGTTGCCAGAATACATCCAAGCTATATATTGCCTTCAATGTGGAAAAATAAAGGAATAATTATCGGTGCACCAACCTATGAGGTTTCACTTTTCCCTTATATGCAACAGGTACTCGAAAAAGCGGCCATCAAAAATGTGAAAAACAAGGTATCTGCTTATTTTGGAAGCTATGGTTGGAGTAGGGGAGCTTATAAAAAAGTGGTTTCGATGATTGAAGATCTGAAATGGGAGATGACCGAGGGACTGGAATTTCCAGGTGGCATGACTGATGAGCTCAAAACAAAAGGCTATGAACTTGGACAGCGATTTGCAAAAAGGATACTTCAAAAGTAGTTAGAAGATTATTGCTTTTAAAGTAAATATTTACGAAAGTAATATCAATTGAGCCAGATGGTAAGCTCAAGATTTACTGAAAAATGGTTGTCAAAAAATTTAAGTGGAAAATTCCACCAGCCATTTTTCTTTTTGACCAGCCAATTGACCAGATCAAATCCTGAGGTGATTCCGAATTGGTTTTGTTTGCGATCCTTTCTGGATACTGCCAAACCCGTGTATAGGTTAGATGGGAAAAGGTAGACAAATTCGACTTTCATATAATTATATTGAGAACCTATTTCCCCATGTAACCCACTTGAAGCAATGCGTGAAGTTGCTTTAAGAAATTCATTCCAGTTTTTGACCCCCAGGCGTATGCGCAAAGGAAGGTCAGGAAATTTGAGCATTAAGATGCCAAATGCGATTCCCGCGATATTGCCACTTTCGTCAAGTAATGAAAAACCATTGCCCATTATAGCATCGACACACTCCATGCCGGTCCAAAAAGAAAAGCTTGTGATTCCACTGAGGATAAGCGGGTGTTCAGAATTGAGCAGGTTTTTGAACAGATAATAATTCAAATCGGTAAAAGCAGCAGCCCCGACAAGATGCCATAATTCATCCTCAATAAAAGGTTCGCTTTCGGAAATATGGCTTAAAGGATTCGTTAACTTCGGGAATTTTTGGTAGTTAATCGCAACATCCAGGAGTGGAATTCCTACGAATTGAAATGCAAGCAGGCTAACGCCCGAAGAAATGTAGAGCGCATTTGCTTTATTGTACTGTAAATTGTTATTTGATTTTACATTACCATATAACGAGCTGGCAATAAGCAAGCTTATTAATAAATGAAACTTCATTTTTTTTCTCCTACAAAACAGGCGGGTGAAGCTTAACTATATGGTACGTAAAAACAAGAAGTGTTCCAAAAGGCGAGGAAAACATTGAAGGAGGTGTTTATTTTAGAGCCAAATTTGGATTTGATTTTGCAGAGGATCTATGATTGGAGAAGAACGAAGGATTGTTTAAACTCCGCAATGTCGATCGCATTGTAAGTAATAGTCTGGTTCACCAGGACTATTCTCTCTTTCAGAGGCGCGGCTTCAGCCCGCTTTAGCTCAATTGTATTGTAAATCGGTAATGTTTTTTTCTTAGAGGTGTCAATCATTATAGAATGAAAAATTATTTTTCCATAAATTCTTTTGATTCGGTATCTTTTCCTGAAATGTCAGTAGCTTTGCGCAGCTCCTTAATCCCTTTTCCGATTCCAGACGCAAGCTCGGGAATTCTCTTCGCACCAAAAAGGAGAACAATTAAAAATCCGATAAAGATTACTTCCGGTATTCCGATCATATCTACTCCTTTCGCATAATTCTTTTGAAAAAATTACATTGGTTTCAATCTACTACTATTTTGAAAATGGAGAACAGGGGAGAATAGAAATCAAAATTTAAGATTGGAAATGTAAATAAGATAAATCAGGGCACTGCAATGAAATAACTTTTTTTGTTACAGGAGAAAAAATCGGGTTACAGCGGGAATTGTGGCCGCTTATTGTGATAAGTCCCGGAATGTAAAAAAACAAAGATGAGACTATCGAGTTTGTCAAAAAAAACAGGGCATAATTAAAAAATTACGCCCTGAATGTTTTTCTTAGTGTCATGCACAGCAGTAATTACATTTTGAGTACAGATCCTTCTACAAGTAAAATCGATCTTGAACAAAGATCCTAAAAACTCTGGTGCAATCACACATTTAAGAAGAGATTATTTATCTATACAATATCTAATCTTCTCGTAATTATAATACTCCCTGTGCCAACATTGAATCCGCAACCTTAATGAAACCACCAATATTTGCACCGCGGACATAATTAACGAAGCCATTCTTATCCGCACCGTGAGTAACGCAGGTCTTATGAATATTGATCATAATATTCTGCAATCTCTGTTCAACTTCTTCACGAGACCATGGTAAGCGCATTGAATTTTGGCTCATTTCGAGACCAGAAACCGCAACACCACCAGCATTTGCAGCTTTACCTGGGCCAAAGAGAATTTTTGAATTATGGAACACTTCTACTGCTTCAGCAGTCGATGGCATATTTGCACCTTCAGCAACAGCGATACAGCCATTCTTTACAAGAAGTTTTGCTTCCTCAGCAGAAATTTCATTCTGAGTGGCACAAGGAAGTGCAATGTCACATTTTACCTGCCATGGGCGTTTATCTGCAAAATATTCAACACCATATTTTTCAGCATATTCACGAATACGTCCACGTTTCTGATTTTTAAGTGTCATGATAAAAGCTAACTTTTCTTCATCGATACCATTTGGATCATAAATAAATCCATCAGAATCAGACATGGTTACAACTTTTCCACCTAAATGACGGACCTTTTCAGCTGCATACTGTGCAACGTTACCTGATCCGGATATGGCTGCGACTTTTCCTTTGAGTCCAGTGCCTTTTCCAGCGAGCATCTCCTGCATAAAGAATGTTGCTCCGTAACCGGTTGCTTCTGGTCTGATAAGGCTTCCACCCCATGGAATACCTTTACCGGTAAGTACTCCGGTAAACTCATTGCGTAATCTTTTATATTGACCGAAAAGGTATCCGATTTCTCTTCCACCCACGCCAATATCTCCAGCAGGAACGTCGGTATCAGGTCCAATATGTCTCTGCAATTCAGTCATGAAGCTCTGGCAGAAACGCATTACTTCGTTATCAGATTTGCCTTTTGGATCAAAATCGGATCCACCTTTACCACCGCCCATGGGAAGAGTTGTAAGGCTATTTTTGAAAACCTGTTCGAAAGCGAGGAATTTCAGGATTCCAAGATTTACTGAAGGATGGAAACGAAGACCGCCCTTATAAGGACCAATAGCGCTATTCATCTGAATTCTGAATCCACGATTGACCTGAATATTTCCTTTATCATCTAACCAGGCTACGCGAAACATTAGAACTCTTTCTGGTTCAGCTATTCTTTCCAGAATTTTTGCCTGTTTATATTTTGGATTTTCTTCAATGAAAGGAATCAAACTTTCGGCAACTTCCTGTACTGCCTGATGGAACTCAGATTCTCCAGGATTCTTTGCAACTACTTTGGCCATAAATTCGTTCAATTGAACTTCAAACATCTCACTCATCTGTTTCAATCCTTTTTTTATAGAAAGTTTTTGAAAAAGTTTACATTGCAGAATTACTCTGCTGTTGATAATTTAATATGGGAAAAGGTTGTTTTGAAAATCTGGTATGCAAATTCAGTGATTCACGTAGGAAATTGCGGGAACTACTTATATCGAAACAATATTATTTCGAATTGCGAATTTTAACAAATCAACTGTAGTTCGTATGCCTAGTTTCTGCATGATGTGGTTTTTATGGGATTCGACAGTCCTTACGCTGATAAAAAGACTTTCAGCAGTTTCGATATTTGTATGTCCTTCTCCCCAAAGAGTGAGGATCTCAAGCTCCCGTTTACTTAATTTATCGATGTCCTTAACCTCTGATGATGGTTCAGACCGCATCGCTTCTACATAGTTACTCACTAACAGGCTGGTTATTGATGATGAAAAGTATTCATGACCGGCATGGATTGTATATACTGCTTCCATCAGTTCTCTAGTGGTAGTTTCAGCGGACAAAAAGCCGCTAGCGCCATATTTTATTGTGCTGAAAACCATCTCCCTGCTTGCTTTGGGAGCAAAAGCGATGATTCTTACCCGAATATAATGGGCTCTGATATTTTTTATCAACGCATATTGAGCATCGGCAGCATCTCTTAATGCTACAAATAATATTTGGATCTGTTCTGATTTAAGAAGCGTATTCAGTGTGCTTTCATCCATACATACTGGACACTGCCTGATATCTTCTATGGTGAGTAAAGATGCCTGAATTCCTGAAGTTATGATTGTGGGTTGTTCCGCGTATATAGCTATGCCAAACATTATGATTAGTCTTTCAACAAAACAATACTTTTTCTCCTTTGTCCATCAATCTCTATGATTAGTGGAGAGGAAAACCTAATATGCTTAATGTAATTTTGTTTTTCAACGAGAATCGCTTTAGAAAATGCATCGAGTCTGATAAATTCAGTTTTTTTGCTCTCTTCAACGGCCATATATCCGACTTTCATTGCAGTCAGATTATGAAAAAAATGAGAACCCTGGGATGCATCCAGGGGATAATTGGAAATACCTAACTCGATAATCACCCGTGCATTACAAATTTGTGCCCAATTCACCGGGATCCCTAGACTTTTATCACGAGTCCCCCATCGACCAGGACCGATAAGGACATAAAATCTATTTTCTTTTTGAAGTTTACGATTGAAGTATTCAACTTCACGAGTAATATCTTCCGTTTTCAACCGGTCAAACTTTTGCAAATCCACCATTATTACATCTGTTATTGTATTGATGATTCCATTACCCAGAGCTGTTTCAGAGTAGAGGATGACATTTTCCCCGGTAACAGTTAAATCCCTGATACTATGAACCTGTTCTTCGCCAACAAGCGGTTTTGTCTGTAAAAGATAGAGTGCTGGCTGAGAGTAATTGTTATTGGCATGGGGGAGCGTAACTGCAAACTCGATTTCCACTTGTGTTCCCATAAGCTCTTCAAGTGAAGAAAGAATAATTTTCAATGTGTTTGCAAGCGGGATATAATCAAATTTCAAGATGTCAGCAAAATCCATAATTCTTGGTCCCTGAAGCTGCAGATCGGGTTCTACACGGTCATTCTCTGCATCATAAACAGATGCACAGTGATTAAGTGCTTTGAACTTTTCTGCATCATCAATGTCAAGTAAAATCAGCCCTGCTTTCTCCCCATCTTTAACCATGTCGATTTTAGTTCCGGAGGTGTTTACAGCATAAAATCTGACCTGTGAGTTGTCAAGACTGTCTTTTATTGAACCAAAATATATGGAGGGATATGCAGGAGAGAACCGGTGACCGCTCCTTCCTTCGACAACATAGACTCCCAACCCGTATGCAATAACAGCAAAGCCGTCCTCAGTTCGCATATGTCCAACTGGATAATAATTATAGGAGCCCGCAACGCCGCTGATGTGAGGAAAAAAACAGGAATCGAAACTGGTTCCGACAATTTCCTGAATGACAATTGCCATCTTTTCTTCGCGTACATCTCTGCCGGAAATAGCAAAATATGTCCTTGCTTCTGGTCTATACAAAGAAGCAAAAACCAGTTTTATCGCAAGTTCAATCTGTTCAAGTCTGGTGTCGATATCAGGATCACTATTTGGAATAATATAGGTTTCAAAAGCTCCGGCAAAAGGTTGAGTCAACGAATCCTCAAACAGACTTGAAGATCGTACAGCGATAGGAACATTTGACTGTTTTATGAAATCTCGCAAACGTAATTTTACTTTACTGCTGAGGGTCGTTTTAATGAAGGCATTTCGAATCGTTTCATAGTCTGCGTTGTAAATATTTACCTCAAGAACAGATTCCTGTTTCAGTACTTGATCAAATTCATCTGTACCAATTATCGCTGTACAGGGGGTTTGTATTTTTAAGCCGGGAAACGGTAAATTGGATGGCAGATTGTTAACAAATGAGTTCAGAAATGCGACGCTTCTACCCTTACCTCCATAAGAACCACCGCACAGAACATTTACGAAAGATACATCGAAAAAACTGACATTCTCGAATCGCACTGCAGTTCCGCGATACTTATTACAAAGAATATGTCTGAAGATTTGAGCGACCTTTCGGGCTTTGATCGATTCTTCCATATCGGCTTTTTCAATAGTCAAAATTTCTTTTGCACTGGATTCTTCTCCATGTGCGAAAAGCCATTTTGAAAAGTATCCAGAATGGAGATTATTTGCAATTAATACTGGTGGACTTGTCGTAATCAATTGAAATATCTGGTTGAGATCATTTGCCTGGCCGACTATTTTTCCTGAAGGATCGAGTAATACGAAATATGTTTCCTGAAGGTGAATTTTGATAAAAGATACCATTTTTTCGAGCAGATCAGGCAATTGTTTGTCAAGAAAACAGACGCCTGTTTCCAATGCTTCAGCTTGATGAGATTTTTCACTGCTATGAAGAAGACAGGGAATGTGACTGTTTTGCTCCTGGATAACTCTGATCAAGTCAATTCCTGCTTGATTATTGAGCGACCCGTTTTTTTCAAATTCTACATCGGAAAGTACACAGCACAATCTGTTCTGATATTGCCTTAGAGTGTGTATCGCGGCTTCATAATTACCAACTGCAAACAGATGCGGCCTGGATGGCAACCTGTTTTGATCGTGTTGAGATGGATTTAATTCTATCCGTAGAAAAAATTCATGATATAGCTTTGTGATGATTTTTGATAATATCTCAGGATTGTCTTCAACTAACAGAACAACAGGAGCAGAGCTGAACGCTGCATTTTGCATATCTTCATGAAGTTTAATTATTGAGAAAAGCAATGAAGTGTCATTATTCCAAAGAAAGATCCGTTTATGGCCTGTTAAAGCTGAAGGAGCAATATCCTGCAAATTGTGAAGGTGTTCAGAGCTGCTGATCAGAAGGTAAACAGGTAAAATCGGGAAAACAGTTGATAGTTGGTTGTAAGTTTCAAGAGCTTTTTTACTTTCAAGACCAGCAATGATAAATACCATATCAAAAGATGCATGAGATAAAGCGGTAAATGCCTGTTCAGCAGTGTTAACGATTGTAATTTTTGGCGGATACCATATTCCATAAGAATGCAGAGGGTCTGTTTTAACACCAAAAGAAGAGCCTTCAGTTTGAATAACAAAAGCTTCATAGGGAGTTGTAATCAATAACACTTCACGAATAGTATGCGGCGAAATAGTTCCGTGCGGGACATTTGCGGAAAACTCGTTATTATCTTGATGGTGAGGGTTGGAAGCAGGGTTGTAGAGGCGATCTGCAATGGGAGTTTCGGATGCAGATTTTGACCTTTCAAGGAGTCGGCGGCCCTTATAATTGTTGAGAAAATGTGCAAGTAAACGTGCGATATTCCGTAACAGGTTACGTTCTTCTTTTAGAAATGGCCCTTCATCAAAGCTTGGAAATTCTTTGAGGTAAAAAACTTCTATGATACCTATCTGATTGTCAATGGTAATAAGCTGTTCGCGTAGTGTCCATGGCGTTTCCTCAAACGGAGCACTGACATACTCCTTACCAGTATAGGTGATGCGGGCTGCTGTATGTTCAGGAAATTGCATCGACTGGGGAATTATAGAACATACGTTCTGTAAAGTTATTGCAATACTGTGCCCGTGAGTGATAATCTGAGTTGTTTGATTTATGGCATTAAGTTCCTTAAGCCGCTCTTTGTTTTGTGAGACAAGGCTTTCATACATTCTGCTTCCTGCCGCGGCCGCAAGGAGTTGAGAAAGATTATTTATGAGATTGCGTTCTTCTTTGAGAAAAGGCCCCTCATCAGATGGTGGAAACTGTTTGGTATAGCAGATTTCAATAGCCCCGGATGGGCCTTCAGGGACTTTGAATGATTGCCTCATCATCCACTGAGTTTCAGAAAAATTATTTGTTGAAAAGACAAGGTCGCCATAAAAAATACGCGCTTCGGTAAACTCAGGGAACTGCCATGCTCCAGGAAGTGCATGGCAAATATCGGTAAGTAAAATTTGAATGGGACGATTTTCCTTCAGGATTGAGATGATACGGGTAATACCGCCAAGCTCTTTTTGACGTTCAGTATTATCGTAAAGCAATTTTTCGAAAGCAGTTTTAATTGCAGCGCCCGAAAGTAGCCCGGCAATATTATCCAACAGCTCTTCCTCTTCTTTTATGAATGGAAATCCTTCCGGCCAAGCTCCTTCTGATGTATAGTAAACCTCTAACCGTCCGTCATTTTTATTTACACTTTGAAAGTCCCGCGAAAGTCCCCATGGCGATGTATGAAAACCAGATGACATACGAGAGATTTTACCGACCTGGACACGCACAACTGCTTTATCTGCAAAACGCATCAAGGAGGAGATCTTTTGACAAATTTCACCACATAGCTGTTCTAGAGGTATGGAACATTTCAGTCGGGATGCTATTTCTGAGAGAGCCTTCAGATACTTCAAACCATCAGGGTGGCTTTGGTTTTGGTTGTAATCCATAAATAACCACTTTGTTGCATTTTAATAATGAAATAGAACTTTTTTAGAGCTGCAAAGCGACTTTTTGGCGCAAAATGATTTGCAAACGAAGCCGCCTGGAGGAAATGCCTGTCTTATTATTCTACTGTTTTATACTTTGTCCGAAAAAGCACCTTTAAAGTCGCTCATTTTATACTATTAACTAAAAAAATCAGTTCAGTTTAGTAATTAATAGAGGTGAAAATACCACTCATTAGATCGGCAGTCAAGTCATATTGATGAGTGCGTACTAATAGAAAATTGGAAAAAAAGTGGCGAACAGCGCCAGAAACTGTTCGCCTTGAAAAAAGGCATTATCGTACAGGACCTGCTCCATGCCGGGCAGCTGGTCCATGATATCCACCAGTCGATCTTCTGATTATATGGTAAGCAAATAAAATGACGAATGCGCCAATTACTGCTCCAATCAATCCCGCACCTTGACCAGGACCATACCATCCCGCAGATTGTCCTATCCACGTTGCCAATAGAGAACCAGCTATACCAAGCAGAGTTGTGATAATAAACCCACCCGGATCTCTTCCAGGCATTAAGAATTTCGCAATTGCCCCTGCTATAAAGCCTATTATAATCGCCCACAGAATATTCATAATTGACTCCTTTCATAAAACCAATCGCTGGTTCAATTTTCTACCAAGTTGCGAATAGACTGGAATTTTTGTTGGTCCTCATACTATACAAAATTCGATTAATTAAGTATTCAATTGAATACTTTTAAAAAGATAACTCACTTTATCCAAATAAAAAGATCAATTTTTTAATTTACTCCTCCGATCGCGGGGTATCGTTTTATAATACAATTTATTAAAACTCAATTTTTCGATCAGGGTGCAAAATGTACAGAATTGCTTTATAAGACTTATTTTATCAACAATGAGATTATTGAAATAATAATAGTAATAATAAGGTCATTAAAACTTATGGAACACTGTATTTATAAGAATATTTATAGGTTAAAAATCGAATTAGTGGTGTAAAAATTAATAATTGACCCACATGAATTTTAGGAGTTCGATGACAGTTAAAATTCTTCTCGATACTGATATTGGAAATGATATTGATGATGCAATTTGTTTATCTCATCTATTAGCTAATCCGGATTGTGAACTGATGGGAATTACAACAGTTACCGGTGAAGCAACGACTCGTGCCAGTATCGCTTCTATTCTTTGTAAAATCGCTGACAAAAAGATTCCAATTTATCCTGGATCTGAGACGCCACTTCTTGCCCCGGCACATCAAACAAATGTACTGCATGAAGAATCGATCAGTAGATGGGATCACGACCGTTCATTCCCCAAAGGTCAGGCAATCCACTTCATGCAGGACATTATCCATGCATATCCGGGAGAAATTTGTTTACTGACAATAGGCCCTTTAACAAATATAGCTCTTCTTTTTGGTCTTGATCCTGAAATCCCCAAGTTGCTTAAAGGACTGTTTGTTATGGGTGGGGTATTTACAAATAGAATAGCAGGGGCCGGGCCGCTTGAGTGGAATATCCTTTGTGATCCTCACGCGTCAGCGGTAGTATATAAGCACTCAGTTGATATTCACCGAACTGTAGGATTAGACGTGACATGTCAATTATGTATGAGTAAAGATGAATTTCATAAACATTTCAAATCTGAAACTTTGCGGCCTGTTGTTGATTTTGCACAACATCACTTTGTTCACTCGGATATGGTGGTTTTTCACGATCCTCTTGCTGCTGTGGCTGCATTGAACCAAAATGTCTGCTGTTTTGAAAAAGGACATGTTGATATTGAACTGGGCAGCCATAGACTTTCCGGATTAACGCATTGGACACCTGATGAAAAGGATGGAAGGCATGAGGTGGCGATGAGTGTTGATTCTGAAGAGTTTTTCAACTACTATTTCTCAGTATTTTAAATAATGATCGGGAGCTTAGTGAATAGTATCTTTTCCGTTGTCTAAAACTGCTTATAGTGAGTAGCTTTATTCTGGTGAAACCTGCTCATGGTGGGTAGCTTTAATGTACGTAAACCTGCTCATGGAAGGTAGCTTTATTGTACGTAAAACCCGCTCATGGTGAGTAGCTACCTGGCGTATCGAACCATGAACAGTTAATAGCTACTTGCCCCCTCTTTCCTTGGCAGAATGCAGGGATTGTTCAAATCAGACTGCCCGAAAAAACAATATTAGTCGGAGTCATCTGGATGCAGACTTTTCAAAAGAGATTTGCATGCTCTGTCAATATCTTTCTCCAGTAACTGATTACCTGGCTTTAGTGCAGTGATTTTCTCGACAATCAATTCCGCATGTCTGGAACTCTTTGGATTCCTTAAAGAGTCCAAAAGTTTGCAGTAATATTTAGAATTCTCTCCCATATACGGCGCAAATTTTAACATTTTTCTATAATTTTTACCTTTTAATTTCGGACCCGCATCAAATCTGATTTCATCAATTTCTGCCTTAGTACCAAGGCCGCTTTTCAATCGCATAAGTGCTTTTGAAAACAGTGACAAATCGGATTTACTGTCATTATGGTATTTCTCTCTGTCGGAAGTCTTTTTATTGAGATCGCTTTCGTATTCTGCATAGATACCTGTACTGCACGGTACACCAAATGCATGCAAAAATTCACGAGAGACATATCCATGGAGTGTTTTGCCATCCCTTGTTCCTGTAAACTGTTTATTACATTCACCAATACTTGCCAAAGTAATATCAAGTATTTCTTCTTCAGGAACGGATTTATAATTAAAGTGAAAATCTTTCATTTTTTTGATTGACGAATCTTTTGCAACTGCGTTGATCAGATCATTTCGTTTTAATCGCAACCGCATTACAGCATTCCATAATCCGTAATTAGTTCTTGTCGTATCTGTAATATCCGCATTAAACGGCCTGATCATATCATCGGTTGTTCCGCTTTTCGCGAAGTTACTCAGGTAATCGGATGCTCCGCTTTTGCAAATGTCGTATTGATAAAGACGATCTGATGGATTGGAAAGCAGTCTTTTATGTAAGGCAAGATGTACCGGGCGGATATTCTGAAGATCACTGAATATTGAGAGCGTTTTTATACTGTCTGAAAAAACAATTGAGCTGCCGGCAAGCTTGATACTTTTTACAAAAAGTGAGGGATGCTTTGCAGGTTGAAGAACCAGTTTATTATCAAAAATTACATTAAAAAGATGCATCTGTTCGTATAATGATAATTCCAAAGTACCGAGAACGACTGAATAGTTGGAAGAAAAGTCATTAGCATTTATAGATGAGCTCATTACCCTGGAGGCTATGGTACAGTAAAGTTGTGGCCCGGTAACATTTTCAATGTTATCGATGTTGCCTGAATTAAGCTGATTTACCAGCTGGATTATATTTTCATCACGGTAATTTTCTTTTATAAAAGAACTCAGGCGGAACATTGTTTCAACTGCCATAATATTATTTGAATGTGCCAGGTGATTGTAAAGAAAGTCATATCCATCAAAGGTGTCATTATCGTTATGAACCTGGTAGCCGCCGCTTTGTGAGACATGAAGGTAATTCATACCAACGGGATTTTTTCCACTGTAGATAGTCGATCGTGCCCAGAGACAAGTATCCTCAATCTCCTGGTCATCTGAGCTCATATCAGTAGGCCTATACATATCCAAATCATAGGCAAGCGCGTATGTAAGGGGTTTTGCGACACTTGAACCGTTTGGGTATTTATTTACAAGGAGCGATTGCAGTCTGCTTCCGAGTTTGTCTTTTGAACAGTAGGCAAGTAATTGATGAGTTCGTGAATCCATAATTGCATACGCGTAGTATTGACCATCGATATGAAGAGTATCGCGTTTGTAATAATAACAGGAACGGCGGACAGAGTCTTTTGATGTCTTTGAAAATCGAATGTTACAGACAACGGTGTCACCCTGTTTGAGCTTGATAGCAGCATCTGACAACGATGGCTGGAAAAGTGTATCATGTGTTATTATCCATAATCTTCTCAACGTATCAGATGGAATCTTGATTCCGTAAAGGTCCGATCCGATACCTCCTATCTTTACATCTGTGCGTATCGTAGTATCCGAACCGAATCCGCGTGCACTTACAATCTTTTCAAGAAGCTTTTGCAAACGGTAATCAATCGTGAGATTGATGGTACAGTTGCCATATCTTCGAATCATGCTTTCTGGATCTGCAATATCAAGATCTGCCAGCTCAGTTTCACTCATGCCGTTTGATCTGCATATTTGCCGCCAGTATTCATTGGCTAAATCGATCAAATAACTATTGGAAGGGAGAACCGGGGAGGATTTTTTGAATGTAAGTGTATCGAGCGATCTGCTGATTGACTGTTGTTTCTTTTTGTCCCAGTTGAATGTAGTTGCGAGAATAGGCATGTTTGCTTTAATCTGTTTTATGATCTTTTTTGGCACCTGTCTATTCCATTTAACAAGGCGAGCAAGATAGAGACTTTGAGGAACAGTCAATTTATCGGGTGGCACTCCAAACAGCCCCATACTGATATCGTGGTAGCCAAGCATACCTTTACCTGCTGTAACACAGTGATTTACATAAAGTGTTAAAATCTCGTCTTTTGTATAAAGCTCTCCGAGCGCTCTGGCAAGCTTAAGCTCTTTTATCTTACGGGTGATACTCTTCTCTGTAAATGCATATCCCCGGCTGTCACTTTTCAGGAGGAGAAATCTCGCGACCTGCATGTGAATGGTGCTGCTTCCCCTGGGATATCGTAAATGGAAAGTTAAAATAGATTTAAATGCCGCTCCGAGTGTTGCGCGTAATAGTGAATTGTATTCGTAAGCTTTTTTCCGTGTATAGTAATGTTTATCTTCGGTAGCCAAAAGTGTCTTAAGAAGTATATCATTGAGTTCTGATAGCTTGATCGTTGTTTGTGTCGTCTGTAGTTGTGCAAGGACAATTCCATTACGGTCATTTATCCGGATCGTCCTTTTGAGAGCTTTTATATTGTTTAGTTCCCGAACTGCAGCAAGTGATGGAAAATTGACAATTTTATTCTTAGTCGTACTCTCCGCATTTGTTCTAAAAGTGTTTCCCTTGACAATCTCTTTTTCTGCACGTTTCATCACCTGATTGGCATTTATTTCCTGCCAAACATAACCATATTCACTGGATAATTTGCCTTGTTTTTCTAAATTGAGGAGTCTTTTTGCTCCCAGGCTGGTATACAGATCAAGCATAAATTCACCGGCAAAATAGAGTGCAAATGGAAGTAGTACTAATCCAATAATAATGTAAGGCAATGAGCGTTTTTTCATTTCATTTTTCCGGTCAGACTAAAAGTTATTTGAGTACTGATGGTTTGAAACCTGAATAAAAAGAAATTGTTATTGAAGTACCTTTTGAGGTAAACCCATAACGAGCATATAAAAGACCAAAATACCTGCTTATAGGATGGAAATCAAGATTAAGAAAAAGATTCTGTAGGGTTGTACTATGATTCAAGAATCATATATGTCAGTTGCGCGTTTACCTGCTGAAAACCACAATAAGCAAATTTTAAAGAAAAGTGTTGATTTGTACAGAATTTGTATTATTGGAATTGGAAATAATATAGATTCACATCTGTTTACTGCTGTCCGCACAAAAAATATTATACTAGACATTTACAAAAAGAATACGGAAGGTCCTGATATGAGAAGATTTCTTAAGATTTCGCTTCTTGTTACAATCCTGGTTGTACCTGTTGTGTTCATTTATGATTCTTTTGCCGATAAGAAAATAACTTATGATAGTAACGACGGAGTTACCTGTATAGTAAATGTTAAATATGAATTTGGTATCGAATTGGAACCAACTGGTTATACCAATATTTATGCAGTCTGGCTGGAAGATGCTGAGTCGAATTTTCTCCAGAATATAGCGGTATGTCAAAGACTGGTGAACAATGGGACAACAGGTACAGCTCTTCCTTTCTGGAAACTAAACAAATATCCCAAAGCAGGTCCGGAATTGGATGCTGTTACTTCTGCGACACAGAAAAATTGCAATTTCAGTGTATCTGCAATTTTAAAGGATAACACTACAAGAAAATTCAAAGTGTTTTTTGAAATTGACCGGTCGTTTGAGCCAAATGACTGGTTTACTGATCAGCCTGCGGTATTGTATTCTGCTGATATTGATCTGGATCACCTTGCTTCAAGTTACACTTTGCAACCAGTTGGGTGGACGCCAAATGAAAATACGGAAAACGCAATTTCTAATACTCCAAAGGGCGTTTTACAAAAAGAAATGAGATATATTACTAACCATAAAAGTAATGATGCTTTTGGAAGCGCTGATGCAAGGAGTTTAACATCGATAGTAAAACAGATCACTGCAACTGTTCAGATTGTACCCTCGATGAAAGCTAATTCAGCAGCACAAACAAATGAAAATAATATCTCAATAAGTTTCGATCAGACTATAAGTCAAATCTATATTACCAGTAAAAAGACGATCGATGAAATTATGGTCACTGATTCTCAAGGGAAAGTTTTTTTTCAGTCTCAGCCGAAAATAAGAAATGTTGCTGTAAAATTAAACCGGAAGTCAATACAAAAAGGGCTCTATCTGGTAAAGATAAGAACCGGGAAAGAAGTTAGTTTGCGCAAGCTGATGATAAAGGAATAAATTAAGAATTATGCGGTTTGATTAGGAAATTACATATAATAGCTTCATATGTTCTCATAACCACCAGTGCTTTCTACTCCGATGTACACAGCCATCGGCGCACATAACGCGCATGCCGGCCAGGAATTAATGTTATTCGGAATGTTTCAATCCACGCACTATATCATCTCCTGACATTACATTGCATTAACCCGCTATCGCTGGCAACAAGAGGCCCATGAGACTCGCATGAGTAACCGCCGTCGGAGAATTACGGTTCATGTGACTCTCAGGAATATGCTGTCGACGACAATATACGGTTCATGCGATACGCAAAGATACGCTGACGGTGGCAGAATACGGTTCATGCGACTTACAGGAATATGCTGACGGTGGCGAAATACGGATCATGCAATTCGCAGGAATATGCTCATGGCAGCGAAATACGGATCATGCGACTTACAGGAATATGCTGATGGCAGCGAAATACGGATCATGCGATTCGTAGGAGTATGTTTTCGACAGCGAAATACGGTTATGTGATCTGTTTGATATACTTTTCGGAAATGGGAGATGACTATGCATTTGCTCTCGTCAGCTAAAACCGTTCTGCTTTCTCCAAAGAATTTTATCCAGATAGACGTATAAATAATCATCATGAGGTTTTTCTATTTAATTGTCCGTACCAGTATCAGCCGGGAATACATAATCTGGTAATGAATTATAACTTCAAAACTAAATCGAGAATCAAACGATAAAAAAACGCCCATGGAATTATCCATGAGCGTAATTAAAATTTTTTATATGTATTTGGACCTAAGGACCGGTGATTACCCGGCCGAAGATCCACTTAGTACTTACTGTGCTGTGAGTAGTCCTAATTTATAAGGGAGCATCTCGTAAGCGCCGCTTGAGCCAGGTGCTTGACCCTGATAGAGTAACTGAAATTTGCAGGGGTCTACTTCCTGTTTCTGGCTGGGATTATCACGTAGAAGCTCGCCATGGCTCACGTCATTGCTCCAATCTGTTGTACCAGCAGGGAATGTTACATTGTTCGTACGAGCAAAAGAATTGTTTGTTCCCACTTTGTAGTCTTGCCATGTACCATCGATACCGGTAGAAGTCCAGGCATTGTAGTAGCGTCCTCCTGACATTCCTTCAACCAGGTGTAGATATGTATTGGCAGTTCCTTTTACCTTGTAGTGAGAACTTCCCTCGAAAATGATATTTGTACCCGACAGTGATTTCGCGACAACCGGTGCACTAAACCCATTGGGGAAATTTGCGAGTGTTGTTTTTGCGCGGTATACTTTTCCATCATCACCAGTGAAGAATAGGTAAAAATTGTTGTCATCAGCAATAGGAAAGTAGTCAATAGGAAGACTCGGTCTGTTAGGCATTGAGCCTGAATAAAAAGTCTTTGGGGTGGACCATGATCTGGGATTGTCTGGCGTTTTGGTAGTAGAGTAAGCTGGATCCTGCTGCTGCCAGATTAAATACCAGAGTTGCTGCGGTTCAAAGTAAAAGAGTTCAGGTGCACATTTATAGCCGCCAAATCCAGGTGTCTGATCCATAAAGTACGGGGTCTGTTCTTTGGCTTTCGAGAAATCATCAAACTGTATAAACTGCATGCTCCAGGTCTTGTTCGATGTGTTGTAAACCGTGCAGTAGATCAGATATTTACCATTGTATTTCTGTATTGTGGGATCTTTAACTGAAACAATCTTGTGATTGTTATCTGGTTTAATGTCAACCAGGATACCAGAAGATTGCCATTTCGGGTTAGTTGGTAATGGGCAGACCTGGGTATTGTTCGGTGCCATCACTATAGAGACATTGGTCATAACATCAGAAGTCATATCAAAACTTGTATCGCGAAAATCGGCCTTCTTGAATAGAAGAGTTGGAAAGGCAGCGGCAGCTGACGCTGTTGTGGTTGCCTTTGAGGCTACGTGCATGCCATCAGGTCCCCAACCTACTGACTTGTATTCTGTGCCATCAGCGTGTTTGATCAAAAGGAAAACAGCTCCACGTCCCAGTTTAGTGGTGAACGGGACCCGTGCAACTCCCTGGGTAGAGATAGCTTCAGTCGCCCAAATGGTACGGCCGGAACAATCAACTAGTGAAAGTTTCATTGCGCCATCCCGAGGTGATCTTACCATGAGTTCATTTTTAGATACCTGTACAGAAATTGAACTGATTGGTGCGGTGCGTGCATCATTCAGGATTGGAAGTATGTCACTTTTCAGTTCGAAACTACCGCTGGTGTTTGTTGTTGTGGAATACTTGGATGAATCTTTTACTGTAACAGCAACTCCGGACAATGCGCTGCCTGAAGTATTTTTTACTGTACCATTAATGGACCATCCATGCGCATCCCCTAATGCAGCAAGAAGGACCGCGAAAGCGATCGTTGTGGAAAGAGTGCTTCGGGCACCCTGTTTTGCGTTCATGTATCAGCCTCCTAGATATTATGTATTGTGATTTCAACTAACGTAAAATAAGATACTAAAAAAAATCAATTTTTTCCGATAATTTTTCATAGAATTACAGGCTGAAATAAATATGTGATGACTTTTTTATGAAAATCACAAATGAATCGAGTATAGATATGAGGATTGAAGGCACAGTCGAATTTCATTAAGCTTTTTAGTATCAATTAATTAAAAAATTATTTAAAAGATCCCGGAAGAATGTAATTGTATTATAATTTTATTATAGTAGAAGCGAATTCTGCAGTATCAGACATTCAAAACATGTCCATTTTGCTCACTATTTTATTAATCTGCTCTCTGAGTCCTGATGGAGTAAAATAAAAGGTAAATAAACTGTTGATGATTCGGGAGTTATCCGCCTTACAAAAGTCCTCCGCTGAAACTTTTTTTGGGGAGCGGAGAACATATTTTTATTTATGCTTAAGCGTAACCTGTTTTGATGCAGCCATTTTTTTGGCGTACTCGTCAAGTCCAATGCTGCGAATCTGACTGAGGCATCCTGCTCTATTTGATTTAAATATAAATGCGAAGAGTTTTGAGAAAAAATTGTTAAATTTCTTGCATTGCATAGGGTCCTGATACTCCTTACATTCGGCGCAGGTGGCCTTTTTTTGCTCCATACAGCACTTGCGAATTTTACACCAGGCAGCTTTCTCATTCCCCACGCACCCCGGGCATTTTCCTTTCAGATAATATCCACAAGCTCCGCAATAAAGCCCGCAAAACGCAACCAATGATGAATCTGCGACAATTTCCTTCATACAATCTCCTTTTTTGTTGTCATCACATTTTATAAATCTGTCGAAATTATATCAATAGGCAATTTATAAACACCTTGATGTTGAAATGAACTAACACAAAAGTGCATGACTAATGATTTTCATGAGAATAATATATCATCTCGAAGTGACAGCATCATGTCAGGTTTTGATTTTTTTTTTGCTAAAACATAGAGGATGTCAAAACCGAGATGATTGCTGAAAACAAAACAGGCATTTAAATCTCATATTTGAAAAATCAGATTTCAGGAGATCTATACAATTATAATGGATAATTTGCCTATGGAATAGAATCGTGCTAAGGGCAGATATGGAATGTCCCTTGCTCATACCATAAGCAGAGTATCTTTGCAAAAGAAACTAATGTAGTTTACCTGAATTGTAACTGATTGCTTTTCTCCTCATATCTGTTTTTTTTGTTTTTAAAACACCTAAAAACAGGCTTTAAAATTGAGAATGTAATGATAACAAAATCATTAAAAAAAATTTTATGTTGGATAACCGGAATTGTTGTGGTTCTCTTTTTTATTTATGTCTTTTTAACACCTGTAATTATTCAATGGCAAGCACAAAAATGGCTGGCAAGAAATGGCGAAAACAATATTAAAATTGAGCGAGTCGATTTTAATCCATTTACATCCTATTTCAAAGTTCATAGTCTTATTGCGGGGAGAGATGGTTCAGATACGCTGAACTGGCAAAGGGCCGCATTTGAAATTCGATTAGTACCTCTTCTGAAACAGCGGCTTATTATAAGAGATCTATCACTCAGAGATGCATTTATGACAATTCAAAAAACAAAAAATGATCAATGGGTCTTTGGTGGTTTGAAATCTAAGAGAGACACAGGTAAGGGAAAAAAAAGAAATCAATCCTGGGAAGTGGGAATTTTTAATGTCAATTTTACAAATGTACGATTACATTATATGGGACCAGATATAAATAAAACAGTTTTATTTACTGGTGCCCATATCGATACTTTTATGAGCTGGAAACCGCGTTTTAATACTCATATTAAATTTAAAGCATATGTGGATACTGGTTTTATTGATTTTAGTGGTCAATTGATAACTAATAGGAAGGAACAACTGTTATCTGCACGTATTCGTATTGACTCGCTACAATTATCTATTTTCAACCCCTGGTTGTCACTGTATGGCTTATCTGATGTAAAAGGAAAACTCTATTCATCAAGTAAAATTACAGGAAATCTGAATTCGAAAAATGGTTATTCATTCACTATTACAGGACAGACCACATTAAGTTCTTTGCGTTCATCAATTCCTGCGCAAACTGCTATGGTAACTGTTTCTGAGGTTAACTACAAAGGGGATTTCTCGCTAGCTAATGATACTTTATTTAAAACTAACGGACTGCTTAGCTTTGGCAAATCTGCAATAATAAATGTCGATAAAAATATGGTTCTCCTCGATTTCGAAAATGCCAGTATCGATAGACTTACCATTGATGGTAAAAAAACTATTTATATTGGTAACACTTATTTTTATCAGCTAAAAAGTCTTGCTTATCAAAGTAGTTCTGGTTTTGAACCTTTTCCAATAAAGGGCGGTTCGCTTATCATTGAATCTGCCAGTATAAAGGATTTTTCCGATCTTTACATTAAAAGTATTTCAGCTCGCGCTTTTAATTTTAATATTATCAGAGAATCAGATAAAAAGTTAAGAATAGCTAATCAGCTAACAACACCATCACAACCAACAAAAAATGGAAAAACTCGTCATGAATCGAAAAGTAAACTGCGATACAAAATTGATCATCTGAAAATTGACAATAGCAGTAGTATTATATTTGTGGATAAGAGCACATCGCCCTATGTAAATTTAAAAGCTCACAATTTACTATTTGTGCTTGAAAACTACTCAAATTCACCCGATAATCCAGGATACTATAATCTTAACGCAAAAGTGCATCCTGAATCAGATCTTACTGCAAATGGAACTGTGTATTCGAATCCAGTACCATATATAACATCAACAATTTCTGCACAATTAAAACAATTTGAACTCAATCAAATCTCTCCGTATCTGCAGGATCTTTTCGGCTACCGGTTTTTATCAGGAAGAATGAATGCCAATCTCGATCTAAAAATAACAAAGGGTAATCTGGATGGCACTACTGATATGAAAATCAGAAATATTTCGTTATCTCCATATCCATCATCTCCAGCTTATAAAAAATTCAGAAATATCATTTATGGAATTTCCTTACCGACTGCAATTTCAATGTTAACAGATAAAAATGGTGATACGAATCTTAAAATCCCCATAACTGGCGATTTGTCAAAGCCCGATTTTCATTACTCTGATCTTATTCAAACTGGAATTATTAATAGTCTTAAAAAAGCAATTACGACAATTCCAACTCCCTTTGGTTCATTTGAACCATAAAGGTGCGGTATTAATTATGCAAATATAAAATAGTATACGTTATTGTAAACTAAATTATCATGATGACCGTTATTATTTGTTTAGTAGCTTTTACCGCTTCTCTGTTAACATTGTTTTCAGGGTTTGGATTGGGAACAATTCTTTTACCTGTGTTCGCGATCTTTTTCCCACTGCCTGCAGCAATAGGAGCGACTGCAGTTGTTCACCTTCTGAATAATCTTTTTAAAGTATATCTTGTTGGAAAAGAGGCTGATTGGAAAACTGTTTTGCGTTTTGCAATACCTGCTTCAGTTGCGGCAATAGGTGGCGCATTACTATTAAAGTCACTTGAAGGAATCGGAAGTTTAGCAAAATACCAAATTGATGAAAAGACCTTCGAAATTAAAGCTGTAAATCTGACTATTGGTATTCTTATCGTTATCTTCGCATTATTGGAACTTTTGCCTCAGTTTAAGAAAATATCATTTCCCTCTAAATATTTGACATTGGGTGGAATACTATCCGGATTTTTCGGCGGGCTTTCTGGTCTTCAGGGGGCTTTGCGATCAGCATTTCTGATTCGTGTCGGGTTAACTAAAGAGCAGTTTATCGGAACTGGTGTAATCGCGGCGGTTATCGTTGATATTAGCCGACTCCTGATTTATGGTATCACGTTTTATCATACTCAATTTAGCAGTTTAAAAGGGGAAATATGGAGAATCCTTGCACTGGCATCATTGTCTGCATTTATAGGAGCATACTTTGGAAAAAAATTAATAAAGAAGATAACGATTGATACAATTCAGAATGTTGTCGGATTAATGCTGATTATTTTGGGATTGGCAGTAGCGATTGGAGTGGTGTAAAACAGGAAAGTTGATCATTAAGAGTATGTCCTCAGCAATATTACAGTGAAGGAAACTGGATATTTATTAAATTCACTTTAATTTTAAACCTGTATAGTTTATAAGCTGATCCATTCTTCTTTTCAGGTTACATGTATTAGCGGTTTCTTTGGAAAACCTGTCATTTTTAGTAGTATTTGCGTTTTTCGCGCTGTTCTTCCAGATTCATTTTTACAGAAGCTATGTGGCAGTGTTACCTATTATTTAATGCTGCCTATAAAGAGGTTTATTCTGATTGGTATTCTCATAGTAAACAGTATCTCACCATTGATCATTACTTTTGTATTAACCTCAGGTGTGAAACTAACATTGGGATCTGTTTATAGTGCTGCAAATGATATCGGCTCTTTAGATAAACTGTCCTATGTTTCAATTGTACTTATTTTAATTAAAGTATTACCAATACCGGTTTTCATTTTGGCGAAAAAACACCTTGTTCTGGTGCCACTCTTTTTAATCTTATTGTGTTTTGTTTATTTGGCATTATCTTTAATAAATGAACTGCTTTCCAGTCTGATACAACTGCCTTCTTTCGTAATAGCAATAGAGCTTTTGCTTAGCGTAATTTTTATTTGTTGGAAGATAATTACGGGTGCGAAGCTTGAGTAATTTACAGAAGAGTATGCTTTTAAATAATAATTAAAAACTCAAATGAAATTTAAAAAATCATTGTATTTGTTGTGGATCTGTAAAAGATTCTATTTCCCATCAATAATTAGTTGTATAATTTCGTCTTCTGTTGCGGGTTTATCGTAATCACCAATCAGTTGATCTTTGTAATGATAGATTATTCCTGATTTCTCATTTCTTTCAAGGCAATTGGTAAGAGTTTCTTCGCCGTGTTCTTTTGTAAATTTGGCAAATGCTCTTATTCTTGTCTTGTCCAGCATGCTGTTTGAACAGGGAAATTCATCACATTCCCAGCAGCCATTTATTGCTTTTGACTTACAGCAATTAAAGTTTTTGCACCATCCCTTATCTTTGCAACCATCATTTCTGCATCCGGGGCAATTCGAATTTTCGCTGCATACACAGCAGGCAAGACCGCAATAGGCGATTCCTTTATCTCTTTGCATTGTATTTATCCTTTTTGGAAATTCTACTATAAACTATTGAATCTGTCTTTTCGTTCCTGACGATAATTAGTGATTTCCAATTGTATACCATCCGGATCTTTAAAATAGGTAGCCCAGTAATCCGTAGCATATTCCGGATAGTTTTGAGGTTCTGCTATTTTTATTCCAAATTTCTTAATTTGTTCAGCACATTCTTTTACATCATCAATACTTTCTACTCTAAGGCAAAAATGATGAAGCCCTGGAGAATATTTGGCATACTTCTGATCATTTTTTGCTGGACGGATGACATAACCAAAGTGCCTGTTATAATATTGAACATGCGGGTCATTATCAATAATAAATTTATTCTTTTTAAAGCCTAATACCGAAATAAATATCTTATCGTAGAACGATTCAGATTCTTGTATATTTGATGCTGTGATATAAATATGATCGATACCAATGATTTCTTTCATATGTTTTTCACTTTATTGTTTACATACGTTCACTCTGATAGGTTACCATATAAGATAAATTAAACAATCTCTCCCAATACAAACTTTATGTTGAGTAAAAAGTTCAAAACTACATTTTTTACAAGGAAAGATAAAAACAACAAAATACCGAGTTCGCAGAGAATTGAAAGTACGTCCTCCTTCAGTGGAAAGTTTTTGTGGAAAATAGGTGGAATACATCGCTAATAAAAAATAAGGCAAATTAAAAAATGAGTACACTAACAATCTTATTTACACGTTGTTTGAAAAGACAACGAAATAGATTTGCGAAAAACGTCATCTAATATCTGCAATAGATTTCCAATCTGCATAGATAATCACCATCTTTTCTTGAAATCAATTTATCCGAGCTGTATTCAAACGTTGTGTCCAACAAAATTCCAATACTATCCATTAAAACGAGATTGTACAAATCCTCATCTGAGTTGGGTGAAATTCCGTTCCAATTATCAATATGAATATTACCTGAATGATCTAAATTTCCAAACCACCGATTTTTATATGAGGTGCGTTCAAGTAAATAATGTTTGATAGCCCTTTGTTGCAGGGTGTTTTTTGGCACATTGTGGATGATTATATTTAAATCGATATTATAATCCCAATCTTCAAGTAGCCCGCACGAAAGGGTAGTTACTAAGATTAAGATCAAATTTTTAAAAGTTAACATAAAAGGTTTTCTTTGATAGATTTGTATCTTTTGTATCCCAATCCAATGAACCCCATTTTAAACAAGTATCAATAAGGATATTATTATTGTAGAAAAGCTTGAAATAAACCGATGATGTATCCGGGAATTTATCCAGATTGCCATTGCCATCACAATGTGCTTCAATTATTCCTGTATGTACAGTATCCCAACAGACGCAATTTGCTGTTTCATAATCCTCCTCCAAATGTCTATCGATTTCTGTTGAAATTAAATATCGTAGGGGTGCATCAACCAATGAAGAATCATTTAAACTTCTGATTTCCCATTCGGTGTTCCAATCATAAGTTGGAGGATGATAGAAACAATTGATTGCACCTAATAAAATTCCTGCTGTAACAATTGCTATATTTGTCATCTGGATTAGTACTTTGCCTGGTTTATACATGCGTTCTCTTCTGTTTGTGTAGTTTTTATATATACCGAGAAACGACCACTCAAAAGCGATATTCAAATGGAATACAACCCCCTGGTAAATCTATCCTATCTCCTGCTTTTACAAAGCCCAAACGTGTATAAAATCCAGCTGCATTTATGGATGAATTAAGCTCAATTTTCTTTTTTGAACTTTTTTCTTTACATGATTCTATACCATTTAATAGTAACACTTTTCCTATTCCTTGCTTCTGGTAAGATGGTAATACAAAAAGATGAGAAAGGTTCCAATATTCTTTGATTAATATAAATGCAACGATTTTATTATCTTCTTTAAATTTTCGCAAATAACCATCTGCTGCGGAGTCATTCCATCTAAGCAAGGACTCAATTACACTTTTTGTTAATATTCCAGCTTCAGGTTCAGTATTAATAATCGAAGATACAATTGATATATTTATAATTTCTTTCAAAGTATTAAAATCACTATTTACACAGATTTCTATCATGGAATGAATTTCTCTGATATGTTTGAGTAAATTTACTTTCTGCTATCAACTACTTTTTTTAGATCAGGAATCCTAAGCGGATGTTTCGCTGATTTTTTTAGAATAATTGGTTTAGTTATTTAAAATACTGTTGGGGAAAGTGGAATGTAAAGTACGTCGCCCGTATAAGGTGCCATGTACTTTTTGTGTACTTCGTTTTTGACATACAGAATTATGTACTTATTACTTATTCATCACCAAAAAAAGTATTATGTTCCCATATAGAATTTCTTTATTAGCCTAAGAGAATCAAACTGCCTCCTGTTAACGACAGATTCAAGTTCATACGGAACAACGCACCCACACCTTGTGCAGTCTGCAGTTGATCCCATTACACAGGGCCGCTTTACATTACCCGATGAATCGATACTGATAAACGCTTTGGGTGATGCACAGTGCTCAATGACATTTGATGCATTGCGGGATCTCATAAGTGTAAGGACCGATTTGCTGTTTAGAATAAAGTCACCATAAGCTTTTTTTAACCTGAGAATCCGGTCGACAACAGAATCCCTTTCCTGACCGTCCAGATAAAGGTTATCATTTACTCTTTGCTGAGGAGTATAGAAACTAAAACTAATGCCTTCAATTTTCGTTTTTCTCCACTCTTTAACAAAGTCCTCGATACATTCACTATTGACCTTGTTAAGAACACATGTCACATTTACATGAATATCATCCCTGTCAGCATTCGTTTTTACTTTATCATAAACACCTATACCGCGAATCTCTTCGTAGTATTGCTTTGTCCCATCCACAGAAACATTATATACGCAATGAGGTAGATTAGGAAGCTCAAATGTTCCGTTTGTTACGATCATATTCATGGAAAACATTTGCGTGCAGTCGGGAAGCAGATCGGCTCTCAATAGCGGTTCGCCTCCAATCCAGGCAGCATGGATCGCTGTTGGATATTGTTTTTTTAATGTTAGTATATTTTCGATTAATTTTTGTTTTGGGAGATCTTCAGGAGCCTTTTGATGAACAAAGTAACAGTGTTTACAACGCAAATTGCACCGGCTGGTGATATCGAACGAAAAACCGATAGGATAATGAACGCTGAAAAATGTTTTTTGGAGAATAAAGAGCGCTATGTCCAGGAAAGCCATTTTTACCTCCGTTTACAAGATGTTTATCGCTATAAGTAATGTTTTGTAAGATAATGTATAGGCTTAAGTAATTTCCGCAAAAACAGAACCAATGAATGGAGGAAAAGTATAACGTCGAGAGGGCAGGCAGAGAACGCTACCGGGTATTTACATTTTGATTGATTATACTTGCGTTCTGCAATTTAAAAGGTCATAGCCTGAAAATATACTGCTGAAAATTTTATTCTTTTCGCAATTCTTCGATCTTCTCCAAAGAAAGATCTGTCAAATCGTGAATTAATTCATTGCTCATATTCTTCTTAATCATCTTTTGTGCAATTTCTACTCGTTCTTCATCCTTTCCTTCGATTTTACCCTCAATTTTACCTTCAATTTTACCTTCTTCGCGAAATGAATCTGCTACTGTTTTCATAGTTGTATCCTTAGACAATTGTCTGGTTAAATCAAGAAATTCAACTCTTTTATCCTCTGAGATTACAGCACCAAGGTATTTAAGGATAACTGACAGATATCTGTCATCACTATCCTTTGGACCCTTGAGCATCATTATAATTTCGGGAAGCATTTTTAAGATATTTGATGTTAATCCATACCTTAAGGTTGTAAAAAATGCGCTTAATTCTGTTCCGTCAATTTTTTCCAAGCTTATTTCTTTAAGATCAATAACTATAGATTGATAATCAGGTACATATTTATCTAAGCCACTGGAGATTTCAAAGAGTGGTCTCGTACTATTGCTGATATTCCAGGGTTGGATACCGTGATATACAATAATTGAGATTACAACAGGGAATTTATCTGTTACATTTTGTTTCTCAGTCGGACCCCAGATTTGGTCCATATATCCCAGGTTTTGTAGAGAGGTTTTCTTATCACAGTAGCTCTTGTGTTCGAATAAAAAATAAATGTGGTTATCGATCTCTTTTAATTTTGCACGATAGAGGATATCTGCATAATGTTCAGTGAGTTCAGTGTCCACCCAAGCGTCTTTGACAATTTCAAAGGTAGTAAAGTCGATTCTTTCAGTAATTTCAGAAGCAAGAAATACACGCACAATATCCAAGGCAATTTTTTTTGCGGGTCATTGATTCTCTGAAAAACAGATCATGCGGATTTTTAAGTTTTTCAAAGTCCATGATTTGAAGATATATAGAGACTGCCTCAAAAGTTTGTTTTTTTTTAAAAACCTTTTTGCACCTGCTTTTTTTCTCAAATAAAATACAAATGCATATTTTCCTTGTGCATTAATCCTTTGGTGAAAAAAAACGTCTTTTACCGTTGGAGTCTATCTTGTGCTTTAATCTTTGGTGTCAATATAATATACAAACCGCTACCATTTCCTTTTTCGGGCCTCAATTTGGCCAATCGGCCGGTAATATCAAAGACCTTACTGGCATGGGTCATATTGATATATCTATCTCTAATGTTTACGGAAGAAATATGTTGACGTTTGGCAGGAACTGGGATGGAGGAATACAAATTGTTGCATATGTTAACTTCACCTGAATCAACTCTTATCAGATCCCACATCTGGCAGGTTTCACCATTGAAAGGCCAGTGCTGTACTTTCGCACCATCAGTTGTCTGAGCATAATAAACCTCAAGCATTTTTTTATTGTCTTTATTTACGATGTAATAGCTTCCATTACCTGCCCCGGTTATTTTCCACCTCTGGTTTGCTCTCCCATGGTAAGTATATTGGAGAACGTTGTCAGTTGACACTTCTGCATCAAGTGCCAATCCGCTGTTTCTGTTGACTATCTGGTAAACCCCGCGTTCTACTTCAATGATTCTCCACTGCTGTGAGGAACTGCCTTTGTCACTATTCTGATATATTTTTGCATTATTTGATGTTGATTCGCCTTCAACATCTATCAGTTTACCACTATGTTTAGCTCTTATCTTATAGAAAACTTCTTTAGGAAACACCTCTGGCCCTATAGATTCAACCCCAATTGTATCCTGCACAACTTTTTTCATTGTGCCGTCTTCATTATAGTAAAGGTAATTTACCTGAACCGATCTCTCCCAGGGAACTCCTTTGGAAAGATAGTCGGTGGCATAAACAAAGTACCATTTACCTTTGAATTCAACGATACCGGAATGATTTGTACCTGTCCCCGCATAGCCATTCACAGTGCCTCGATAAGTCCATGGGCCAAGTGGATTAGTACTTGTCGCGTAATCGATATTTGAAGGCCAGTTTTCACCGCTACTATTGTAAGCAGCATAGGAGTAGTAATAGAGATTGCCTTTTTTGTGAACCCATGAAGCTTCAAAGAAACGGTTAACACCCTGTGGCACTGTTATTGCGCCGTCAATTTCGATCATGTTGCTTTTTAGTTTTGCCTGACGGACTACACGATCGGTTCCCCAGTAGATATACGCTTTGCCATCATCATCGACAAAAACAGTTGGATCGATATTGTCATCACCCGGACACGCACCCGAAGTAGCGTTTGAGATCAATGGTTTACTCAGAGCATCCCGGTAGGGCCCCAATACACTGTCCGCAACAGCGACGCCGATCTCACCTGAATCACATATATAGAAGTAGAATTTCCCATTTTTGTATATACATTGAGCAGCCCAGGCCTGATGCGGATTTAACCATGAGATATCTTTTACGCCTAATACTTCACCATGATCAGTCCAATGAACCATATCCGATGAAGACAGAACATGCCATCCATTGAGAGTCCATCCGCTCCCGCCTTCATCATGGCCGGTAAAGATGTAAAACCTGTCATTATAAACTAAAGGTGCTGGATCTGCGGTATAGATATGGCGAACCAGCGGATTATCAGCAAATAACAGCGATAAAAATGCTGCAGTAAATAGAAAAAGAAATACTTTTCTAATCATGGATGCCTCTTTTATATGAAGTTCTGTTCATAAGATCTGGTTAGTACGATAGTATACTTTAAATTAATCAAAAATAAGGGATATTACATTTAAAATGTTTTAGGTGGTGGAAATTAGCGGAGATACTTAGCTTGAGGATAGGGAATTATACCTTTATAGTATAACCTCACTAATGCTGATTTCTGCGCGGATATAGAGAATGCTTATTGCGAAGAGTTGGTAAAATCGGCGGGAAAAGTGCCAGAAAGCCACATGAGTTCAATTCTCTCTCACCTCATCTTATTCCTGATCTCATCAATTTCTTTGTATGTAAAGCCAGTAAGCTTCCGGATCGTTTTATTATTAAAACCTTCTTTTATCATCCTTTTAACATGATAATGTATGGCTTTTTCTCCGCGATGCGTTCACCTTTTTTTGATGCCGGATGCGATTCCTTTTTTTATACCGGCTTTATTGCCTTTCTTAATGCCTTCTTCTATGAGCGAATCAGCTATTGTTTTCATACCTCATCTCTTTCCTCATCTCGTTAATTTGCTCTATAGTAATGTGAGTAAGCTTCCGAATCGTTTTATCATCAAAACCATCTTTTACCATTCTTTTAGAAATAGTTACTACTGTTTCTGAGGAGCCTTTTTTAACTCCTGTACGTTCACCCTTTTTAGCTCCGATGATCTCGCCTTTTTCGAGACCAATGCGTTCACCTTTTTTAACTCCGATGATCTCGCCTTTTTCAAGACCAATGCGTTTTCCTTTTTTAACACCAGTGCGTTCACCTTTCCTAACTCCGATGATTTCGCCTTCTTCAATGCCAATGCGCTTGCCTTTTTTAACACCCTCCTCTATGAGCGAATCAGCAATCGATTTCATATTTCGCTTCTTTCCAAGATTATGAGTATTAATTATCTCTAAATACTTCCTTCGCATATTTTGGGGTAAAATTATCAACAAATATTTCAATATCACTAACAAAAAATCAAATTGTGTATCAGTACAATTTTCAAATGCGTCAAGCAAGAGAGACAACTTTTCATTTATCTGCCCACTTCTACCATACTTAAGGGCAAGCAGCATCGCATTAAGTTCTATCTGCTGGCTCTTAAAATCAATGGTAATTTTTGATAGCTCGATAATCTCTGTTTGATAATTTGGAATATATTTACCGGTTCCCTTAATGTATTCGAATGATCTATTGATATTATTTCCATAAATCCAGTTCGCCTTTCCATGTTACAGGACACAAGGAATTACCACAGGATATGTTTTTAATTTCGGCTGTTCTTTTTTTAACTGTTCATGAATTTTAGAAATATATCGATTGTTCTGTATAAAGACCTGATCATCTAAAAAGCTCTTATGTTCAAACAAAAAGTAAATCAGTTTAGAACTGTTTTTTACCTTTGCGACATAAACAATATCCGCTTCATGTTTTAACAGCTCTGTATCAATCCAGATATCTTTTACAATATGTAATGAACGGAAATCGATTTGCAGGGAGAGCTCTTTATTGAAAAACTTCTGTATCACCGCATAAGCAATGCGTTTGCGTTCCATTGATTCTTTGAAGAAATGATCGTGAGGATTCTTTATCTGCTGTGGTTTCATTTTTGCAAAATAGTATGCGCACGGGTTTAAATAATTTCAATTTATCTCATTTTTAATCTCGTCAATTTGTTTTTGTGTAAGGTGAGAAATTTTTCGAATCGTCTTATCATCCAGACCTTCTTCTATCATTCTCTTTGTAAATAGTAATGTTGTTTCTGAAGAGCCTTTTTTAACTCCAATCAATTCACCTTTTTCAAGACCAATGCGTTTACCCTTTTTAACACCAGTGCGTTCACCTTTCCTAGCTCCGATGATTTCGCCTTCTTCAATGCCAATGCGCTTGCCTTTTTTAACACCCTCCTCTATGAGCGAATCAGCAATCGATTTCATATTTCGCTTCTTTCCAAGATTATGAGTATTAATTATCTCTAAATACTTCCTTCGCATATTTTGGGGTAAAATTATCAACAAATATTTCAATACCACTAACAAATAATCAAATTGTGTATCAGTACAATTTTCAAATGCGTCAAGCAAGAGAGATAACTTTTCATTTATCTGCCCACTTCTACCATACTTAAGGGCAAGCAGCATCGCATTAAGTTCTATCTGTTGGCTCTTAAAATCAATGGTAATCTTTGATAGCTCGATAATCTCTGTTTGATAATTTGGAATATATTTCCCGGTTCCCTTAATGTATTCGAATGATCTATTGATATTATTTCCATAAATCCAGTTCGCCTTTCCATGGTACAGGACACAAGGAATTACCACAGGATATGTTTTTAATTTCGGCTGTTCTTTTTTTAGCTGTTCATGAATTTCTGAGATATATCGATTGTTCTGTATAAAGACCTGATCATCTAAAAAGCTCTTATGTTCAAACAAAAAGTAAATTAATTTAGAACTGTTTTTTACCTTTGCGACATAAACAATATCCGCTTCATGTTTTAACAGCTCTGTATCAATCCAGATATCTTTTACAATATGTAATGAACGGAAATCGATTTGCAGAGAGAGCTCTTTTTCGAAAAACTTCTGTATCACCGCATAAGCAATGCGTTTGCGTTCCATTGATTCTTTAAAGAAATGATCGTGAGGATTCTTTATCTGCTGTGGTTTCATTATTAAAAAATAATTTTGCGCAAGTCTACAGGAATTACTCTGATTGAATTCCGGTAATTTTCAGAACATGGAGACATGTACTAATTGTAGCCTTTACTTACGTGATTCTCATCATTAATACAATTTCCCATTCCTCGTCAGAGGAGAAATATTTATAAGTCAGGTGTAAAATTTCTTTTACATTGTTATTTATTCAATTTAATTTGATGTGATTTTATCAATTATCTGCACTGATGTCGTTTACGCACCTTATAAATAGAAAAGCACCAGGGTTAACCTGAAATGCCTTACCTTCCGGGTGAAAAGTGCTTCTTTTTACATAGAAAGCCCCTCTTTTATGGTGGATTGCCCTGGGGAAAAAATTAAATGGCTATTCAAAAATGACATCTGCCCCCATTTAATACTGAAATGCAGCCATAAAAATCATTTCAGGGGTACCGTTTCATGTGAAATGCGCCCCATTACAAGGTAAAAAGCCCCCCTTTTAAGGTGAAATGGCCCCCGTCAAAGGGTGAATTGGCCTAAATAATGATATTTACGGTACTTCAAAGGTGAATAGGCGTTTAAAAATGTTAATTCTGAAAAGGTTCCCAATGTGTAATTAATGGTGGAAGATAAGAATTTGAGGCACATCGCGCCTTTTATTACAAATGTATAGTGTGTCCACCCATTAAAAGGCGCGATGCGCAAAAAAAATACTCACACAACTCAAAAAAATCTGAAAAAAAGTTGCATTTACATTCCGAAGAAAACATATTTACTATAACCAATCTCGAATATGTTTTCCCGATATAATAAATGGTAAAGTTTTCCTCCGTTCACATTTTGACTAAGTTCAGAGTGGGCGGGACCGGAAAAAGACACTTGGCAGACAGAATCTGATTCCGTATATCCAGAAAGCAAATTGCTTTCATTATTTTATTCCCATTCTCATTACAAAAAGGAGGCCTGCGATGGCAGACACTAAAGAGCCTAAAGAGTGTTTTGAAGAATCAAAAGAAAAAATACAATCCATTCCGGCAGAGAAAATTGTGACTATGAATATGCCTCTGGATGAAGCGATGCAGGAAGGCAGAAGGGTTGAGGCCTTGACAAGTAAATACTTTAATGAATTGTCAAAATCAGATATCAATCCTGACTTACTTAAATCTATTTCCGTGCGGGTAGGTGCCTTTGCCTATACTGTTGCCCTTATGGATTCATTAGTTAAAATAGAACAAAGTCATTCTGAAAAGTTTCAACTCCTTAAAAAAGAGGGATATGCCACACGTAAACAAATTGTCAGTATTCTCCGATATGTTTTTCGTAACGACAAAGCCGTCCTGAACGCAATTGATAAAATCAATAAAGGCAAAGGGGATCTGGATATGATTCGTGATTTACTGTCGTCACGACAACTATGTAACGATTATATCTCTCGCCTTCAGGAAGCAAACGTTGATCTTACAATTTTAGACCGTGCGGACAGCCTTTATAATGAGTTGTCAAAACTTGTCGCGCAGCTTGATATTGATCCGGATAAAGTCAATGAATCACGAACGTTGTGTATGAAGGCCTGGACTTACCTTTGGGAAGCTATGGATGAAATCTATCAGGCAGGAAGGTTTGTATTTTTCTCACAACCACAGATTGAGGAACTTTTCTATATCGATTACCTTCAGATGAAAGCGAAATTAAGGAATGCGGAAAGCAAGGAAAAGGAAACTGTTAAGGAAAATTCGATGGCATAGAATCTACTAAACAGGTGATATTTACAATAAAGGCCGCCCATGCTATAATCGAGCATGAGCGGCCTTAAAAATTTGCGGGACGGGAGCATTTAACCGCCCGCAAAGTGTTCCAAAGAGAATGTGTCATAGATAAACCCGCTGTGGTATGCACAGCGGTTCTATCGAGAACATGATTCTTTACTATCAAGGCACTGCTGTAATCACCCACTGCTGGTTAGTATTGGTATTACTGGATGTCCAGAGATATGGTTTGACGCCATTCCCCGTGTTCCCGGTATTATCGATCGAAAAGCCAGCATTGCTGGTTTCTATCCGGTAATATCCGCCCGTGATTGGAACCAGCTTGAATTTCTGATTAGCATTGTTCACGTTCGTGGTCCAGAGCTTCAATGTCTGATTGTTTGCGAAATTACCGCCCATGTCAATGGAGAAATTGGTGTTGCCGCGGCAGGTGATTGTGTAGTAACCGTTTCCGGCATTTTTAAACTGGAACTCCTGGTTAGTATTACTCTTATTCCAGATCTGAATTGCAGTATTGTTAGCGTAGTTGCCGCCGCTGACATCGAGACACTGATTGGTATTGGCTCTGGTAGCGATCTTATACCATTTAGTCGGATCAGGGAAAGTGGTCGAAGAAGAAACAAAGTCGACCAAAATCGTATGGTTTGCGGTCACGTTGCTGAATGTATACGAAGTGATCCCACCTTGATTAATTCCGTCAACCAACACTGCGCTCACATTGTAACCGCTATTGGGAGTGATCGTGAAGACCTGGCTGGCACCACCGTTTACCTTCACGTTACCGCTCGGGCTTATCGCTCCGTTTGAGCCGGCAGAAGCGTTGATCGTGTATTGTGATACTGGTGCATAGAATTCCATTTCAGCAATATTGCCATAGCCATTATTAGGAGCCAGATAACGTACCCAACGGAAATATGAATTATTGGAAATGGTAACCGTGTTCCATCCAGAAGCCGGTGTCGATGAGATAGTGTACAGATCAACAAAATCGCTGCTGCTTGATGTATTTGATCCCTGGAATTTTCCGCCAACCATTCGTGAAGCAAAACTTGCGCGTGGGTAAAAACGGATCTGTCTGATTTGTTTTTCCATCCCAAGGTCAAGACCGGTGATACCGCCGTTTGCCTGAGCATAATCATAGTATGTACCGGTATTACCATCTGTAGCTTTACAATATTCAGATCCTGCAGCCCATGCAGGTGAGAGGCCGAAGACAGTACCATTTAAACCACTTCCACCACCCTGAACTTCGAAGCAGGGATCAGATGGAATGGTGACTGTTGCGACAGGTGTGAAACGACCGTAATAATAGATTCCTGAATTGTCTGGAGCAGGTGCAAGTGCACGAACACAAAAAGTATAGGTGGTATTAGGGATTGCTCCTGTAAATGTGTACGATTTTACATTGGTAGTAGCCAAACAATACCAGGTTCCCCCATTTTCTTTGTAATACACTTCATAACTTTCTGGTGTCAGGGAAGGGTATGTTACGTTATAATTCCAGTTTAGGTCTATCGATGTTGATGAAGAAACAGTAGCAGTCAGGTTTGTGGGAGTACTAAGTGAGAGAAGTGGTACAGGTCCATAGTTGGAAGTAAAATCAAAATAATCGGAATACGCAGAAGCTACCTGGCCATCATCACTGTACCCGCGCATTCTGAATACAAGATCGGTATTGGTTGAATACCCGATATTCGAGAAAGGAATTGATGTTGCGCCTCTGAAAATAAGTCCAAAACCATTGGGCATTCCATATGTTCCATCAGGGAACTTCAATGCCCATTCATATCTGTATCTGACTTCGTTATTGAGATTAGACTGCCAGGTGATAGTAGTTATTAAAGTGTTATTTGTATCATATGATTCAGAAATGCCAGTAATCACAGGAGGTGCAAGATCAAATGAAGGTGTAGCAGCAACCACATTTGAATTGGAGCTCTGCCCATACTGATTTACAGCAGAAACAGTGTAATAGTAGGTATTCCCATTTATCGCATTGTAATCAGTTAAAGAGGTCGATACTGGATTGTTGCCGGAAAGGTCTGTTATCCTTACAAAGGGGCCGTTAGCGCTGGTTGACCTTTTTACATTGTAATAAGCTGCGTTTGCGGCACCAGTCCAGGACAGATTCACCATATTTGAGTGCGTAGATGTTACCGTGAGATTTGTCGGAGTTCCACATGACAGATTGGTAATTCCGTAAAACGATGTTGAAGAATCGATTTCAGAATAAGGACCACGGTTTCCATTTACATCATTAGCATATATACGGTATCTGTAAACTGTGCCCGGTACAATATCTCTATCGGTAAAAGAGACTGCAGATTTGCTGCACCAGACACGATCAGCGAAACCGTCAATTTTTGCTGTTGATTGCACATCATTGCGTTCAATGTTCCACCCGTCTACACCTGGAACAGTAGTCCAGGTGAGAGTGATTTTCTGCTCAGTTGCAGACCCCTGGGCTTTGAAGGTTGAAGGTGCTCCTACATTTCCAATCGCGGGAAGATCCAATGAGACTTCCGGGCATCCATAAATGTTGAAACCTGCACAATGATCAGAGTTACCATCCAGGGTTTTTGCCGCATTCAATGCATCTCCAACTGAATAGTTTTCCCCAATAAATCTGGTGAAATCGATCGCCATATTTTCATGCGGACTGATATCGAAAGTAGAACCAACATATCCAATCGCAGTTTGGAACAATGTACTTGCACCGCAATTATTCACAGAATCCGGTTTAATTGTTGAGCAGCTTGCAGCAAAAACCATTGCCGGATAACCGTTATTTTGAAGGTTTTGCACGTTTGGAGGATAGGCGCCTTCCCATGCTGTTTGCAAAAGATTAAATGGACCATACCAGGCCCCATGGCTTGCCAAAAAAACAAAGCCGGGAGTTTCACTATTCCAAACATCGGAAAGATGATAGGAAGAATATGATGTATAATCTGGAAGAGGGTTCATGGTTGAAATACCGGGGAGAATTAAAAATGGTTCGTCACAATTTACGGCATACGTATGATACATACGCTTGGAGGAAAATCCCTTTGGAGTAAGAGTTGCCAAAGCATCTTCGCACAACTCGTGGCTTTCCCGATAACCACTTCCAAAACCATAAGCTTCCGATCCAGTCAAAGCTTTTCTGCGCCATTCGGTATTAGTAGAAACTTTATAAAACATAACTCTGTATAAATAATCGGAAAGCTTATTCCAATCTGTATCATACATGGGAATTCGTCCAACCGCGACTTCAGGAGCTTGATCAAGGGTGGTTGCCTGAGATAATTCCGCGTAATAGTAATCAGTAGGACGACTATTATAGATTTTCATCGGAACATCACCAGTAACAGTATTTGGATTACCTATAAGTAAAACATATTTGAGAGGATTACTGTTGATATGTGAATTATAGAAATTTCTGATATAGGTTCTTAAATTATTTGCTTTCTGATCGGCTGTAGTCGCTCCGCTCTGGTTCCATGTGCCTTCTGTTGCAGTTGTAACAACGGCACCGCCGGAAGTTAAGGTGTTACTGTAGTATGTAAGTGCTGGTGAATTGTTCACAATACTTTGAGTAGTTATTATTAAATAGCTGCATCCGGAGATTGAATTAGCTGCAGCTGCGGCAGTATTCACGCTTTGAAGTGTCAATGTTGATGAGGAGGACTTTGCTGTTGAAGCTGCTCCATAGTAGTCAAATAGTTCCGGGTTGACTACTTTGGATTTCAGCGTCTTTTCCACCTCTGAACTTCTTGACGAATTCGGTACGCTTGCACCGCCTTTGAACGTTACTTTCAATGTTCCGCCGGAAATCATACGCAGTTTTTTTGTAACTGGATTATACTGGTATGGGTTAATGGTGACACTGACAAATTTGTATTGTTGCATTGCACTGGTTTGAACAGCTCCCTTGTAATCAGAGGGGAAAAAAGCATTTTTCCTGTAAATCCCAGTATCTTTGCCATTGACAATAACTGCACCGGCTGCTGTTTCTATTCCCGGTATTTTTGGAACCGGTGCGACTGTATACTGATTACTAAGCATCTGTCCGGATGAGTTGGAAATCACAGCTGATACTGTTGAGAGATCTGCATCCGGCGGAAGAAGGAATGTGACTTTGTAAACCGGTAATGCCGGTTGGCCGACGTTTCCTGCTATTGAAGCCCCGGAGAAGGTTGCATTATCATTTACATTTTGTACGGTAACCTGTTTGTAAGGCAAGGTAACCGAATACTGCGCTATTACCTGAAAAACACTCAAAAAAATTGCTAATGCGATAAGCATTGAACGATACTGAAAACGCAAAATAGAACCCCCTTTTAAGAAGTTTGAAGTGTGATGTTTGAAGTTTGAAATGAAGAAACTAAGAATGATTCTTCAGTCAATAAGTTCACAACGAGAATATTATGTATTTGTAAAATAAACATTACTGGAGGCAGGCAATCCGACAAAAATGTCGGGTAAGGTTTAAGTAGAATTAAGGGTTAAGAATGAAGGTTTAAGAATGTAATGTATGGTAATTTAAGAATGACTAAGCGACAGAAGAAAAATGAGGACGGGTTTGACCCCGTCCTTCAACCGGATCCTACAATAATAATCATCTCATATAAATCATAAAACGGTTAGTTCTAATATGTCATATCGAGCAGATATAATATGTCAGAGAAACGACTTCTGAATTTATTTAACATAATGAATATACTAGAAAAAAAACGGATGGACCCGTCAGAATTGTCGGGTTACCCTTCGACTGGGAGCTCAGGGTGATCGGATGTAACGACTGAATCGAGATGCAACGTTTACCCTTCGACTGGGAGCTCAGGGTGATCGGATGTGGCGACTGAAACGAGATGCAATGTTTACCCTTCGACTGGGAGCTCAGGGTGATCGGATGTGGCGACTGAATCGAGATGCAACGTTTACCTTCGACTGGGAGCTCAGGGTGATCGGATGTGACGAATGAATCGAGATGCAACGTTTATCCTTCGACTGGGAGCTCAGGGTGATCGGATGTGGCGACTGAACCGAGATGCAACGTTTACCCTTTGACTGGGAGCTCAGGGTGATCGGATGTGGCGACTGAATCGAGATGCAATGTTTACCGTTCGACTGGGAGCTCAGGGTGATCGGATGTGACGACTGAAACGAGATGCAATTCACCCTTCGACTGGGAGCTCAGGGTGATCGGATGTGGCGACTGAACCGAGATGTAACGTTTACCCTTCGACTGGGAGCTCAGGGTGATCGGCTGTGACGACTGATTGGAGCTGCAATGTCCACCCTTCGACAAAGAGCACCTGTCCTCCAGAGCAGACCTTTGCGGAGGTTGGACAGGGCGAATCGATTTAGTATTGTTGCAGCTGGAGGATGCCTTTAAAAATCGACAACTCATCAAGAGGCTTTTGCAGAAATGCTAACTTAGTATTTGAAAGTGTACTTTGAAGTAAATCTCTATCACCTTCGTAATCAATAAAAGCAATGGGTTTTGATTCAAACCATTCATAATTTTTTCCCAGAAGATCATCCGGGATATCTAAGACAGCAGCATCAATGATAAAGAGATCTACTGAAGAACATGTTTTGTTTTTTTCTATGAATTCCTGTAAATTATCATAAATGTCAACAGAATGTCCCAACGCAGTGATCAGCTCTTTTAATGTGTCAGTTAGAAGGATACTACTGTTTATTATTACAGTAATAGAAATGCTTTTTGTATGGTGTAAATTGGGCTCCGGGATTTTGAAAAAATTATGTTCTTCATGCAGATAGGGAATTTCGATAGTACTTGAAATTTCGATGTTGGTTTCTTTTATCGATAATGTCCCTTTGCATTTTCTGATGATATCCTTGATAATAACAAGCTCGTGGGTATACTGATTAGAGTCAACCAGACGATTTCCCTGAGAACAATCCTTCAAAAAACTACAGTAAACATTAAATGTTAATTTTGGTTTGTTATGATCATTACAGATGCTGTAGGTGATCCTCAGATCGGAGCTGTTATTTTGTTGGATACTGTGTCTGAAGAGATTGTAAAAACAGATTTTCATGATTGACGGACTGCAATCAAGGTATATATTCTGAGCACCGTAATCAATTGATACAGAAGCGCCAGGATAATCGTTATTGAAAAGTTGAATTGAATCAGTAATCAGACGCTCTACATTCATTACTCGTTGGTCTGAAATACCTAACTGTGGGAAATCGATCAGTTGACGAACATTAGCTGCGGCGTCTTCAGCGATCTCACAGACTGTTTGTAATTTACCTTTTTTTGAAGTGTCGTGCAATCTATTTCCTATGAGAAAGGCTTGACCTCTGATTACTGTAAGTGTATTTCCCAGTTCTCCAGCTATACCTCTTGACAATTCAGCCACCAGTTTCAATCTGTGCCTGGCATGAATTTCACTCTGTAGTTTAAGATTTTTTTCAGCTATTTCTCTCAGTGAGTTTGTCTCATTGATAAATTTTTGATTGGCAGTCATTTCAATTGTCATCAAAACAATTTCTTTCATTATGGTTTTTAAAAAAGACATAATCAATGCACAACCCAAAGTAATCAGAATGGTAGTAATGCTGCTGTAAAAGACCGATAGAGGAGTGATTTTTATAAAGAAATTTGATAATACAAATGAAAGCATGTATGACAGCGGTATTATTAATAGTGATCTATAAGTTTTGCCGATAAGAAATCCAAAAGCACCACCCGCAAATAACATCGATAATGTCCAATAAAGATTCTGATCATTAGTATATAACAAAAATGAGAAGAATAACGGAAGTGTAAGTGCGTAAACAAACTCAGCATAAATAATGAGAAAAGCGCGGTTAAATTTTTTGCTAAATAGCATTGGTATGAAGAGAACGGAGGCAATTAGTCGCAGAGATAGACTTTCATAATACCCCAGACTTTTGCAGATCAAATAGAAAACAGGATGACCAATTATGCCGACCAATGATACTGTAGGAAAAAGTTTAAAGGAGAATTCGTGATCATTCTGAGACGAGAATTGATTATACTCAGTTCCTATATTCATCCGATTCTCCGTTTTTTATTTACGAATACAGAGATAATGCTCATGAATGTACTTTCCAACCGAATTGGTTCCTCATTTACCGATAGCATGATAGATAAATTACATTAAATAAACAGCGCTACTTTTGCGCATAGTTCATCTTCAGTGTAAGGTTTCTCAACATATTCCAGTACTCCATCATTGAGCATCTCCTGCACATCAATATCTGAGCAGTAACCGGAAACAATAATAACTCTGACAAATGAATCTATTTTTTTCAACTCATAATACAATTCTTTACCGGACATATCAGGCATTCTCATATCAAGCAGCACCAGACCGATCTCCTGATGCTTTTGTCTAAAGCTCCTGATTGCATCACTAACATTATTACAGGTGATAACAGTATATCCTTCGCTTAAAAGAAGTTCCTCAGTTGATTTTGATACCATCTTATCATCATCGATCACAAGAATGCTTTTGCTGACCGGATTGCCGTTTTTATTATGCTCAGGCTCAGGTGGTTTCTTGCTGAGCGGGAAATTGATCTGAATAATTTCATTTCCGGATCCTGAGGTTGTGATCAGTTTACCATTCATTGAATTTAAAACACTCAATAGCTCGATAAAAGTATCGCTCTTTTTCCAATCTTCTGTTGTATGAAGATCCGCATCAATGGTCAGTGTCACTGATCTTTTTATTATAACGTTGCCGGACTTGAAATTACCTGTAGAGGAGTTGCGGAATTCATCATCGATGGAAAGGACAATTGTTACTATGTTCTGTTTTGTAATTTTCAGTAGATTTAATAGAAAGTTAATCAATGATGTCTGAAAAAGATCCGGTTCGCCATGTATCCAGGCAGTATCATCTGTAATGATATTTTTATACTCAATCTTTTTATCAGTACCATGCCTGAGTAAATCAATCGTGGATTCGATAATTTCGCTGAGCGCAAAAATCTTCCGATTATTCTCATATTGTCCTGTAAAGAGCAGCATTTTTTTGATCAGATTCGAAGTCTTTTTTATTGCCTGCATAATAGTTTCTATGCTTCTCTTTTCGAGATCATCCGTTGATGTGCGCCGTAATGACATCATTTGACCAGCAATAATTGTGAGCATGTTATTGAAATCATGCGCGATTCCTCCCGCATACAGTCCCAAAGTTTCGACACTTTTTAATTTGTCTAATTCTTTTTCAAGCAGAAGTTTCTGCTCCGCGGAACTTTTCAGCTTTTTTACATTCTCCACCTGAATGGCCTGTTCATGAAGAGCCACTCGTAAATAATAATAAACATCAAATCCTATTCTTGCGGCAGTTGATGCAATTGATGAAAACCATATGACGATAAATATCCCGAGATTGAAATTGATTGTATCAGATATGCTTTCAGGTACAAAAAACCTGGATATATGAAAAGACAGGTAATATAGAACTGGAGAAACTGCGACCGGCATGAAAAAAAAGCCACTCAGAAAACCGTAGAATAGACCGCCAATAATCACCCCGCTATACAAATACCAGAGTGACACATTGTCAGAAAAGCGTGATAAATTGGCAACTGGGAATACAGAATGCAATAAAGGATTCATAAATGATAATATTTTTAAGCTGCACTTTTTTGTTCTGAATGAAGTATGGAATACCTATCGCCAAAATCACAATTACGAAAATTCGAAATGGCAGCAATTCCCCTTTTGCAGAATAGTTGTCCACGAAAATTGAAAGGAAATTGAAAATCACCATGAATGCAAGGACATAAGGCGCTGCTTTAAAAAGAAGGGCATAATTTCCCTGCTTTATCACTTGTCGTATTGCCTGAGAATAGCTTAACATCGTATGTTTACTCCGGTGCAAAAGAGAATCATTGTCAATTTCTGCTTACAACCAAAATTGTTTGATTAAAAAGATCTACACTCTTCCTCTGCATTCATCGCCTGTTGATCTTACCGGAAGAGTGATACTGAAAGTTGTCCCTTGTGAGGGAGTGCTATCGACTGTTATTGATCCATTATGATGTTTTATTGTTTCATAAACAATCGCCAATCCAATCCCTCTTCCTTTACCCGCGCCTTTTGTTGAAAAGAAAGGTCTGAAAATCTTTTCTCTTGTCTGTTGATCCATTCCAGATCCTGTATCTTTGAAATGTATTATTATCTGCTCACTTCCATTTTTATATTCATCGGTGCTGACTGACAACGAATTCTCGGTTGTAATGAGCAGTTCCCCTCCGTTCGGCATTGCCTGAATGGCATTTATGCATATATTGAAAAATGCCTGTTCAAGCATTTCTTTGTTTCCATAAATCGTATTCTTCTGAGCAGAAAGAAGTACTGATACTTTTGTATTTTGGTCAATAGATTTCGTGATCAACTTGACAAGGCCATCGATTATATGATTGATGTCTTCCAGGTTGAATTGATCATCTGAATTTAAAGTTAACGCTGATATGCTGTGAATCATTGATGATGATTTCTTTATTACATCGATAACTGTATCCAGGCGTTGTAACTTGCTGCTGTCGGCGTTGTAAAATTCTTTCAATTCCACGCATTTTAAGGAGATAGTATTTATAGACTCATTGAAATCTTTAATAAGTCCTCCTGTAAGTTTACTCATTGCATCCAGTTTTTTAACTTTGTTAAGATCCTTTTTCAAGCACTGATTATAATCATTGCTCCCTCTGAGTTTTTCATTTTTGATCAGGCGCTTTTGCTTATTCAAGCTTGAAATATCGACAATTAGCGCGTATTCAAAAATCAATTTGACTATAGATGAAAGCAGCGCTGTAAGAATGGAAAGAGAAATTATCGCAATGCTATAAAAAAACTGCTGCATTGTTGATTCCATAAAGAAACGGTCATGGAGAAAAAAACCGAGCATAAGAAACATAGGAAAGATTGTAAACGTATGAAAGATCTTACCTGTCATCACACCGTAGGTAAAGCCACAAAAGATAAGTCCTGCGCCCCAGGAGGTACTTTGATTTGTTGCATAATAAAAATAGGAATAAAAAAGAGGTAAACATAACACCAAAACAAATTCAACTGCAAATATCTTCAGACTGTTAAAATTCTTTTTTAAGAAATAAAGCTGGATAAATAAAAATGCTGTAATGATTCGTAAGTAGATGTTGTCGTATAATCCAAGTGATTTATCAGCAAAATAAAAACTTATATACCCAAGAGAACCAATCACTGCGGTTATTGGGTAAGCTAAGCCAATGATTTCGTAGTCACCCTTTTTGATCAGTCTGAAGAGAGTTCGAAGATCTATTATCATAGAATGTTATAATTTGACCCTCAAAGGTTTAGATTACTATTTTATCTTGTTTGATTGATTGTGTACTTATTTAAAGGGTCTATTATGTGTTCGGATCAATCTTCCATACATGAACGGGTGAATATAGATTATAATCAGGCATTCATTGCTGCATTCCAAAAAAAAATCAATATATTGATAATCGATGATGATCCTCAAATAGGTGAAATGCTTGTTAATGACATGTTTTTATCACCACTACTCAATTTAGAATATGTGAACACATTTAAAGCCGCCACAGAACTGATTTCTGAAAGAAAGAAGAAATGGCATTGCTGGATTATCGATATAAATCTCAAAGAGCAGCAGGATGGCTCAAATCTGCTGGATAGATACCCTGACTTTGATTATGCAGTAATTTTTTCTGGAGCATCAACTCTTGAAACCGCTTCTAATGCGCTGAAAAAAGGAGCAATTTCAGCTTTCAGTAAAGATCCTGCGTTTCTCTATTCATCCGATGCTTTCTATAATGAAGTATGTAAAGTATCTGCTTTATCATTTGTTTTGAAAGGGGCTCATAATGAGCACAAAAACATCTTTGAACCATTGATTTCCAATACTATCCGATCGGTAGAAACATGGGCCATGGAGGTAAATATCTCTCAACGCCAGCTTCAGCGTACCTGTGAGCTTTATGTTCCGTTCGCTCCAAGAATGTTACTGCCGCTATATCATTCTCTTTATTACATGATAAGAAAACCGTCAATAACAGAGTGCTTTGATTCTCCGACTAAAGAGGATATACGTATCAAAAACAGCGATGTTTTTTATCTGGATTGTATAGAATCAGTTGTTAAAAAGATAGACAGTGTTTACAATGATGTGATTGTGTGAAAGAGAACAACAAGATAGTACATTGTTTCTGTTTGCAGGTCTTAACCCAATCTGTTTTTTATGTTAAAGAATGGAATTAATGAGTAAACGATTGTCGTGTTAAATATTACAGGTGCTTTCACTTTTTATGTTTTGCAATGTAAAATAAAATATTGCTCCTTTCCCAGGTTCTCCCTCTGCCCAGATCTTTCCTCCATGTCTACTTATAGCACGTTCCACAATTGCCAGTCCGATTCCGGTGCCCTTAAATTCTTTATCGGTGTGAAGCCTTTTGAACGGCACAAACAGATCTTTAGCCTTGCTCATGTCAAACCCGGCCCCATTATCCCGAACATAATAAATGATCTGGCCATCTTTAGTAAATGAACCAAATTCGATTTTAGGATCGGACACCTTTCCAGTGTATTTCCAGGCATTACCGAGAAGATTTCCTAATGCCACACTAATAAGACGTTTATCAGCCTTAATTATCAGACCATTTTTAATGTCAACATTTACAGGCCGGTCCGGTTGAGAATCGCGTAACTCCTCAATAGCCTTGATAGCCAATTCACTTAGATCGACAGTAACTATATCCATTTCCTGGCGGGAGATTTTGGAAAGAGCGAGCATATCATCGATAATTGAATTCATGCGAATAATGCTGTTTTTGATTTGAGAGATATATTCTTTACAGTCTTCATCAAGTGCCTCTGCACAATCTTCAATAAGAAATTCTGAATAGCCTTTTATGACATTAAGCGGATTTCGTAAATCATGTGCAACTGAATAGGAGAAGGTCTCCAGTTCACTATTAAGATTTGTTAATTCTTCAGTGCGTCGCCGCAAATTTTCTTCATATTTTTTCCGATCACTTATGTCAATCCCAATGCCAACCTGGCGCCCATCAGGTAACTGTACATTCGCCCAGGATGTTTCGATCTGCGTACCATTTTTAGTGGTAACAATCTGATCCTTAAAGCCTGGTGTCAGGGACCGCATGTACTCTGCCACAAGCTTTCGATATTCAGGGTCCGGAAATGAAAATTCCATAGGATCTCGCTGTTGTACATCACTTTTCGTCCAACCAGTAATCTCTTCAAACGCTTTATTTACATCAATTCTCTTAATTTGAGGATCGTAGAGTGTGATCATCACCGGAATACTTTCAATTATAGCTTCTAAAAGCTGCCGTTGCTTGCGAAGCTCATCTTCCATTTGTTTTCGTTCACTGATATCGATATTTAGATTGAAAATGTAATCAATTTCACCATTATCGTTTACTACTGGTATGAAATGGGGGATAGAGGTTATCTTTTTACCTTCAAGCATGTAGGTAACTTCAGTTGATAAAGAAAATTTTGTATTCTGTACTTTGTACAATAAAGATAGGTAAATATCGGCAACCTGCTTAGGAAACAATTTGTCAATTGTTTTTCCAATTACCTGCTCTGGCAGCAACCCTGTTTGCAACAGGAAATTATCATTTACAAATTGGGCTTTCAAACTATTATCAAAAATAATAAAACTATAAGGCAATCTGTCGGCGACAAGTCTGAATCGCGTCTCACTTTCTCTAAGAGCCCGTTCAGTTATCTTGATTTCTGTAATATCAATTGCTCCGGTCACTGCACCAATCAGATTTCCTGATAGAAAAACCGGAGTAACATTTACGTTTAGCCAGCGTTCATTATATTCATTAACTTTATATCTCATAATCTGATTCTGAACATTTTCACCCCGCAAAGCCCTCGACACAGGAAAGTCCTCAACTTTGAGCAACTCTCCGTTTTCATTTGTGAACTGTTTAACTTTTTGACGGTCGATAATAGTCAGTTTGTAATCTTTTTCAGAGTAGGAAAAAATATTTGTATAAAATTCGTTCGCTTCCCTGACAGTCCCATCTTTATTGTATACCGCTAATGCAACCGGAGCAGATTGAAAGATAGCTTCCATTTCAGCTCTTCGCTCCTGAGCTTCATTTCGCGATTTTGTGATTTCTTTTTCCAGCTTTTTACGTTCAGTTATATCGATGACAAATGAAATGACTTCGTGATGTGATTCATCATAGGTCGCAGCACCAAGAAAAACCGGTACTCGTGTCTTATCCTTTCTAAAAAATTCTTTTTCGTAAGGTGTATCCACTCCACGCGTTTTGAGCTCCTGCATTGCAAATGTATCTGCCTCTTTAAATTCAGCGGGTGTCAAATTATTTAAATGAAGTTGTCCTGATAGCAGATCATCATGGGAATACCCGAGCATTTGAAGAAAACTGCTATTGGCATCCGTAATAGGCCCATCAATTCTCCAGGAGAATATTCCTAATATTCCTGATTCGAAAATTGTACGAAAACGTGCTTCACTTATACGTACTTTTTCCTGCGAACGGCGTACATCGGTAACATCCATACTAACTTCAAATACATATCCGGAGTCATAAGGAATGATTGTGGTGATAAAATATTGATCGTTACGAGCGAAATACTGTTCAAAAGTAAATGGTTCACCAGAGTCAATCGCGTATTGGAAACGGGGAATATTATGCAAGGTGTTATCCTGCCCGACAATTTCAGAATCAAGTTTTCCCCTGAGTTCAGATAAGGGGCGGTCTCCAAGAGCTTTCAAAACCACATTATTTGCATCTTCAAGAGTATAGTCGATAATTTTTCCGTTCTTATCAAATATCAATTTATGAAAACTGATTGCTTCAAGAGTATTTTCAAAAAGCCAACGGTATTTCCGCTCACTTTGACGAATAGTACTTTCATTTCGTACACGGTTCATGGCAGTAGCAATCTGATCGGTAATAGCTCTCATCATTGATAAATCATCGGAACTGAATTTTAATCTATTGTTAGCACCGAATGAAAGCGTCCCATAGATCTCTCCTCCTTTAAGTCTGATTGGATGACAAGCATAAGCGGTGATGCCAAGTGATTTCACAATTTCTACTCGTACATCGTGTGATCCGGGAATGTTTTCTATCACATTATATAAACCAGAACGAGCAACAAATCCGCAGACTGTCTTATTATAATCTATCCATTCAATTTTTTTTGCTTGCTCTTTTGTAATGCCGCCATAAGCATTCAAATGAAGTTTACCAGAATCGGTGTCTTCCAAATAATTGAAAAAGACCTGACAATCAAGCTGCCGCATTACCTTTTCGCATAAAGTCCCAAATATTTTAAAGGGATCAGGCGCCTGAAGAAACTCACCAGCAGTATGTGCCAATAGTGCGAATCTGCTGTTTGTTTTTTTTAGCTGCTCTTCTGCTTTAGCTTCTTCAGTTACTTCCCATGCTACAGAAAGGATGAATGCATCCTCTTTTTCTGATTTAGGTTCAATACGAACAACCTGACCTTCCCATACTGCTTCAGGTTTACCAGGAGTAGGGGCTTTGTATCTTTGGATAATCCAGGGATTACCAGAATCATAAACTTTGATGAAATTTTCCTCACTGCCATTGTAAACAGCATCTGGAAAAATTTCTCGAAATGTACTTCCGATCATAGAAATTCCGGGACGGATATTTTGATATGTGGGATTTACATAAGTATATCGCAACTGTCGACCTTGTAAAACAGCTATTCCTACATTGGTATTATTCAGGATCTGTTCATAGAATGTCTGCTGTTTTTGAATCTGATCGCGTGATTGTTCCAGTGCATTACGTGCAAGAACATGTTCAGTTGTTTCAATAGCCCATAGTAATAATCCGGTAATAGTACTTTTTTCACCATAGAAAGGCATGCAGCTAAATGTAAACCATACGTTTACAGGTTTATTATTTCGAATGAGGGTATATTCCATATCTGTACCTGTAAAAGGAATACCGGCTTTATAAGCACGTTTTAATTCTGGAATGATTCTATCCGCAATTTCAGGAAAGATATCTGTGACCCGTTTGCCAAGTACCTCCTTACTTCTTCCTGTAAATTTCATGTATTCATTATTAGCGATTGTGATAATAAAATCAGGTCCTTCATATAATGCGATACCGATTGGGATTTCATTAATGATCTGATTGAGAAGCTCTCTTTGACGATCATGTTCTTTTTCCTGTTTTATCTGATCAGTTAAATCCTGCCATACACCTATCGCTCCCAATATATTTCCCTGTTTATCTCGAATCGGTGATGAATTCGATATGACATGTTTAATTTTACCATCGGTTTTTAAATCTATCTCACAATTGAAAAATGATTTACCTGTAGTAATTGATTTGGAAAGAGGTAACTCATCGGTATTTATAGAATTGCCACCTGGGACTTTAAGATTGAGTGTCTCAAGATATACTTTTTTATTACTTTTTAATAATTTTTCAATTGGGACATCTAATATTGTTTCAATCGAGCGGCTTGCATTTTGAATAACCTGATCTTTATCGGTAATTATTAACCCGACTGGTAAAAAATCGAGAATGGATTTTAAAAGGGTAGATTCTGCTTGGAGTTTATGACGAGATAAAATGATTTCAGTAATATCATTTCCATCGATAAGGATTTCTGACATTTTACCGGATTCTTTATAGACAGGCTTTGCGCTCCAGGAAAACCAGATATGAGATCCATCTTTACAAATTCCTTCACTCTCATTTAAGTAGTATTTCTCAGGATTATGAAACATATCACGACATATCGAGACATTGCTTTTACCCGATGATTCAATGCAGGGAATTAATGTGCCAACGAAAGGTTTACCTATAACTTCTTTTCGAGTGTAACCAAAAAGTTTTTCAGAAAAACGATTAAAGAAGGTAATATCTCCGTTGCCATTTAGACTTATTATTATGCTGTTTAAACCCTCTACAAATTTTTTATACTTTTCTTCCGAATCAGCTGCATTCTTTTGAGCGATATATTTACCAGTAATATCATCGATTGAGAGTAGTACCTGAACAGCATTCCCGTTTTGCTCATGCAAAAAATGGCCATTAATAAGAAGAACTTTTTCACCAATTGTTCTAAAACAATGTTTGATTTCAAAATTGTTGAAATCACTTTTTATAGGGATAACTTCTTCAAGCAAATCATTTAATTCAGGAATTTTAAATTCGCCATTTTCAAGTTCGGAAATAATATTGCCAATTGTTTGGTCCTTAGTGAGGCGAAATAAATGATAAAAGGATCGGTTAGCCGATACTACAACCATTTTTTCGTCAAGTATAAGGATCGCCTCGTGAATTCCTTCAACAATTTCTTCTGCATTAAACTGCATGATTTTTACAATTAATAAGTGTTTTCCTCAAAAAACTTTTTGAGAGAGTATAATCTGGTCATGAGAAACACTATTGTATTATGCATAAAAAATGCCAGAATCATTAAAAGAGAAAATAAACAGAAGGAATTCCAGGAAAATTAAACAAGAGCAGAAATAAGAAATTTTAAAATTATAATTTCATTAAAAGGCACCATTTCGATTCACAAACCAAAAAGTAAGCAGGCTGTTTAAGTTTGATATCTATATGTCATGAGGACTCATGCATAGTAATCAAGCAAAACACATTATTGTTTTTGCTTGATATTGTGAGCTGAGCGTACAGAACGCAGTTTTTTTTTAGAAGTTGCTATAGGTTTACTTTATTTTTAATGCAGTCATAAAATCAATTTCCCAAAATGGCTGATTCTGAAATAGATCATCGACTGTCATTTCTGCTACCTTCTCAAGCGTGACAGTATTAATACGTGAATTAACTAAAGATCTGATTTTTTGCAGACGTTGTTGATGAAATTTCAAATGCTTAGGATCAACTAATCCTGCAGCAATCGCAGCTTTTGTTTTACGAGCGCAGCTGCATGGATTGCCGGATTTTATAAGATTACATTTACCATTCATATAATTTTTCAAATCCTTTCTTGCTCTGGAAAGTTGCTGTCGAAAGTTTGATGGTGAAATTTCAAGGATTTCACTCCCTTGAATCGAATTAACATTTAATATTCCCCCAAGTATAAAAATGATCCGCTGCATCCTATCAAGACATAACAGCATTCCCATCATGCATCCAGTTCTAGTTTCCTCAATTAGTACATTTTTATCATTATCAATATCTTCATAGTTTATCAATTCATTATCAGCCAGATTTAACAAGAGATTTTCATGCTGTTCAAATGAGGAGAAAAGATTTTCACGACTGCTTTTCCTGTGGTCAAGTATTGATCTTATGACAATTCGATATAACCAGGTGCGAAAACTACTTTTCTGTTTAAATCCAGACAATTTCGTTGAAACTTTTAGTAATATATCCTGAGTCATATCTTGTGCATCCATTGGACTGCCGGTCATTCTAAGGGCAATGTTGTAAATCCATGACTGGTGTTTAGCTAAAAGTTTTTCCATTGCAGATCTGTCACTTTGTTGCGCACAGTTAACAAGATTCTGTTCATCGCTATTGTCGTTTACATGATCTAAAGTAGACATATTAACCAAAAAAATTCTCCTTTATGTTTGTAGCCAACGAAATAGAAATGTGGCTGATACATAACTAGACAATTTTAATGAGACTATTTCTTCTGCATTGCTTTTTCTAAAATGCTTCGCACAAAAGCATTCTTTTTTTGTACAAATTTATCAACAGACAATTGATCAATTTTTTCCTTAATTATATCCTGAAAAGTTGAAGATATATGATCACTCGTAATAAGTTCCTTACCAGCTTCTTTAGCCGCATGTTTCAGTGATTGATGAACATCCTTCAAGTCAGGAACAGAGAGAAAATCCTGCGCATTGCGGAATAATAATGCGCCGGCATATTTTGTATTTAAAATGCCGCTTTTCCCGCATTTTTTACAAATACATTGCAACTCTGAAATAAGAGAGTCAAAATTGATCAACTCAAGTGATCCACAACTTGCCACCAGAGCAATTTTTTTTACCATTGTAGTCTCACGCCAGGGATGTCCGGTTATTCCATTATAATTTTGGAACGAGGGTTCAAGCAATGGGCTAAGCCGTTCAAGAATTTTCCTTATCGAAGATGCAAACCCTCCAAAATAAACTGGGCTGGCAAAAATCCAGATATCAGCATTTTTTAATTTTTGATAAAATAGTTGCATGTCATCCTTAATACAACAATCACCAGGGGATTTAAACATGCAATAAAAACACCCCTTACATGACTCAATTGAATAATCTTTTGCAAATACCAGATCCACATTCGCTCCAGCTTCTTTCATGCCATCAATGAAAGGGGAGAGTATTGAAAAGGTATTCCCCTCATCTCTTTTAGGACTGCCCTGAATTACAACTGCATTCAAAATATTCTCCTTTTAATAGGTTAAAAATCACTGTTTATAGAATTAGACGACGATTTGAGGAATGTGTGACAGTTTTAAAAGACTATTCTGTTTTATGAATGGCAAATGACGACAATAAAAAGGGTGATCAATCATCCGGTTTTTTTAATTCAAATAAACCCGAAGAAAACTAAAACCGGAACAGAACAGAAATAAGGTATATATAAATTTGGTTGTTACCTTTATACTCAGAGTTCAATCTTTTTGATTGTATTTTACAATGTAAGCCTTTGCAGCACGATTTGTGGCATTGTTGGAGGGAGGAAGTTTTGCGCCGTTTATTTGATAACAATTCTCGATATGTCTAAGGGTAGGTTTATTAATCAGAGGAATAAAAGTGTAATCGTTTTTTTTGTGGACAGTTTCTTTTCTAATTTCATTTTTGACTTTTGAAATATTAATTTGAAGTGTACTTACGCCTCGATCAGTTCCGATCCATAAGGTACCATCGATGTTTTGTACAATCGAAGAAATAAAATTACCAGCAATACCCAAGGGCCGTCGAAAAGTGGTCCATGCGCTATTATCGAAGCAACTGAGCCCATCATAAGTTCCAACCCAAACACGGTTGTTGTTATCAACTAGTAATGAATTAACAGTACTATTTCCTAATCCATTTGTGGATGTATAGAGAGTTTCTTTCCCATTGTTAATATTGATCAATCCCTCTTTCGTCCCGATCCATAATCCACCTGTAGAATCCTCAGCCAGACAGGTTATATGGTATTGAGCGGAGAGATTCCGCGCTGTCCAGGAATTATTTTTAAAAAAAGCAAGAGCGCCCTTGTCTCCACCAGCCCAAAGAGTAGAATCTTTTCTTAAAAGGAATACCTTAATATTATCGGATGCAAATCCAGAATTCTTTGAAGTAAAATATGTACTATCCCAATTTTTTATTATACCGTTAGTTGTTGCAAACCAAATCTGCCCGAAACAATCCTCAATAAGGTCATTTAATACTCCGGATGGAATAAAACCGGAACCGATTATAAACTTTTGAACAGTTCCATTAATTTTTTCCCCATAAGAAAGTACATTCCGTGGCTGCAAAAAATAATGTGGCCCATCTTTCGTTTGAATCATCTTAACTGTATTTTTCCCAAGTGAACCGAAAATGAAATTGACATAATCCCATGTGTTGTTACTGTAAAGTATGATATTACCATTTGCCGCCTGAACCCAGATGGTCCCCTGCTTATCAGCATAAATAAATCTGATATTGTTTTTTGGCGTATTTGCATTTATTACCTGAAGACTATCGGGAGTTAAATAACCGAGAAAATTCCCTCCTGCCCATGCAGAGTCACTGTTTAAAGGGGCTAAAGCGGTTATCAAACCAGATCCTGGTTCATGCTTGTAAATAACTTTCCAGTTGCCATTAATAAATGATAATACATCGCCAACACCGCATGCCCAGACATCTCCTTCGGGTGAGGTGAAAAGATTACTGACACCAGCAGGTAACGATTTATCCTTTGTTGTGAAAAATATCCAATCGCTATCCTTGTAAACACCAACCGTATCGATATTGGTAACAAAAAGTCTGCCTTTATTATCGATTGTAATATTAAAAGGGTTTGATAAAGGTATATTGATGATTTTTCGGCAGGTTCCATCCAGATTAAAACAGAAAATTCTTTTCCCCGCTCGTATATAAATACTGCTGTCGCGTATCGAGGCATCAATATTAACCGGGTATTCATCTGCAGAACGTAAATTATCGAAAGCGCCAATGGACTCCAAATGCCCGTCTGTCAGTTTGAATATACTTTTATCACATGCGACCCAAATATTTCCGCAGCTGTCTGAAGCTAAAGATACTATCTGATTATCTGGTATTTGATGCGTTTTAACTGTGTTGTCCCTGTGGGATAAAATCATTTTGGATGTCGCAGCCCAGATTGTAGCATCTTTATCCTTTGCGATACTAATTATTTTATCACCTGAAAGACCGTTGTCATTGTCAAAGACCGTTTCTTTTCCTGATGTAATATTGCGGCAGACAAGTCCCGCATCTGTTGTGCCAATCCATAGATAATTATCATTAATTAATAAACAATTCGTGTTATACTGATAAGTATAATTGGCCCACTTGTATTGAGCAACTACAATAGCCGGGGCTATTGCCAGAAGAATCAAGATCCTTGTAAGCATAGCACCTCCTCTTTATATTGCTTTGAATTGAATGGAACTTATATTCAGCCTGATATGAAACAAAGTAGAGACAAATTTATTTTATTGAGCTCGTATCAGCTTTCCCACTGTTTGTCTTATCAAGAAAAACAATGCCTTTTTTTGTAAAAGGAATATAGTAAACAACAACGATACTGGCAGGACTGGAGTGAACAATGCCATCACTATTTTTTGTATCCCGGTATTCTTCTTTATAAATTACAATTAATGAATCATTTTTTTCAATGATATTAGTAATTTTGCAAGGCCAGCCAGCGAATGCGAAATAAACTGATCTTCTAAAATCAGGCTTTACAGACATGTCTTTGCTAACTCTACTGGTTTTATAACCTGTGCTATCTAAAAAGGAGGTTAACTTATTTTCGGTTTCAAAGACTACTTTTGTCAAATGCCTTTCAAAAAAAGAAAGTCCATAAGCGCATAGAGTATCAATTTTGTACTTAGGGAAAACATTGAAACATATTGCTGATGCAAGTAGTGATACTATCAATTTTACACCATACTTTTGTCTATAAAGCATATCATCTCCAAATGGTAGTGTTTAAAAATGCGCCTTATGTTCTACGATAAACAATAAAAGAAAAGAGGGGCGTCAAGTCCCACTTTGATCGAATATTCTATTAATTCCCAAAACGCATATTATCAAAATAATATGCTCCAGTTCCTGCGTTGGTATTGATACTTATTGAAAATGAGAAGTCTGAGTTGTTCCATTCAAAATGCTTATGATATTCTGAGGTAACAATACTGAACTGATCCAGCGGTAAGCCGAAAATTTAGCCAGTCCAATATACTGATTGTAAATGTTAGCAGATGGACTATTTACATCCAATTACACTTGCCCGATTCAATAAGGATTAGTTCGTGTATTTCCTAAAAGGAGGTCAAAAGGCAGCTGGTTTGAAACATTTTCAAGTTCAGTAGGATTCATAGTATGAACCTTTGTCTGATGTCAATCATTTCCAGTAATCTGCAATGATGTATTACCCTGTGTTTTGATAGTGCTCTTGGAAAGTGTTCCCTGACTGTTAATAATTGATTATAAAGAATCATTCTCAAAAAACATTATCAATTCGTTTGTATCTGGAAGATCTACGAACTGTGATACATGAAACACCTTGTACTTTTATCTTACAAAGCTATCATCTTTTAAAAAAATAGAATCAGGGAGAGAAATTAATTTACTACATACAATTTTCTCCGTGTTTCTTCCCGCTGTTTTAATTGTGCATCATAATCCATATTGTCAATGGCTGTTATTGCCTCAGTAAATGCTACCCCAACTTCAGCTTCTCCAGCAGCAACAACATCCGCACCTGCTTTGTGAAGATCAGCGGCATTTCGTATATGTGAGCATCGGGCGAGAATTTGCAACCCGGGATTTATCAATCGCGCCTGCCGGATTATTTCAGGAGCATCATCTATATCCGCACTCAATATGAGGACACTTGCACTCCCAATCCCCGCTTCCTCAAGAGTCCCTTGACGGAGAATATCACCGTAAAAAGCATTGTAACCGTCCTTTCTAAGCTTTCGTATTGTAGTAAGGTTGAGATCGATTATTGTAATTTTCATTCCCTTTTCTGCGAGTAGCTTATAAACAATCTGACCTACCGGTCCAAATCCGACCAAGATGCAGCGAAGAGAATCTTTTTTCGGAGGGATACTAACTTTGGATACTGTAAGTTTGGCGGCTTTTGAAGATATCCTTCGGGCCCATGTGTAAATTGATGGGTTTATACTTATGGAAATGATCGAAACCGCTACTAACGCATTCCACCCCGTATCGTTTATTAGCCCCAGATTTCTGGCAACGGTACCAAGAATAAAGCTGAATTCACCTATTTGTGAAAAGGCTGCACCAACCGGAATTGCTACCGAAAATGGTTTACCAAGAATACGTACGGTTAATAATGCTGCAAGCGGTTTTATAATAATAACGACGAAAAGTACTAAGCAAATTATAAACGGTTCAGAAATGATACTCCTGGGATTAAAGAGCATACCGACAGAGACAAAGAAAAGAACAGCAAATGCATCTCGCATCGGAACTGCATCCGCTGCAGCCCGGGCAGCAAATTCGGAGCGGCCGACTGCCAATCCCGCAAGGAATGCTCCCAATGCCATCGATACTCCAAATATCTTTGCTGAACTTACAGCTATGCCAATAGCTACGACCAGTACTGCAAGTGTAAAAAGCTCTTTTGAACGTGTTTTCTCAATCTGCCCAAGCGTCATTGGGATTATCCATCGTCCAAGGACAATAACAGAAAGCAGCAAACCTACGACTTTTAATGCTGCAATAAATAGCATGCTGAAAACTGCTTTTTCAGAACTTTGGATAGGAGAAAAGATAATCGGGAGTAGTAATAATAACAAAACCGTAAGGATATCCTCAACAACAGTCCATCCAAAAGCAATATGCCCGATAGGGGAGTGTATATCACGTTTCTCATTGAGAACCAGAGCCATCACAACAGTACTTGCTACTGAGATTGCCATCCCGAGTATCACACCTGCGACCCAGCTCCATCCAATAAAATGTAAGATTATTGCCATTACAATAGTAGAAATAGAGCTTTGAATTAAGGCGCCGGGAATTGCAATATGCCATACTGCCAAAAGCTCATGAAGATGAAAGCGTAATCCGATCCCAAACAAGAGTAGAATAACACCTATTTCAGAGAATTGCTCAGCAATAGAGCGATCGGCAACGAAACCTGGAGTAAAAGGCCCGATCACAATACCTGCTAATAAATATCCAACAATTGGGGATAACTTGATCCTAACAGCAATAAAACCAAAGATGAGGGCTGCGCCTAATCCACCGGCGAACGTCATCAGAATATTAATTCCGTGCATTTTATCCTCTAATCAGCAAAAAAAATCATAGTAGAAAGATTATTAAATTTTTTCAATTTACTTTGCGGGAAGCGGCCTTGAAAAATAATTAGATCGCATTCCAGAAAAACCAAATCGAATATAATTTCATATCCTTCTGATTGAAAAATATTATAATAGACTAAAAAATTTTTCTTTGGTTATAATTTTAGCATGGTGAATAGCTGATGACTATCAGTTAATGATTAATATTCGTCATATTTTTTACTGAGAAGCTTATTGTATCGTAAAGAAAAGCAAATGTTTTAGAGAAGTTAAAAATTGCTTTTGCCGAAGTTGCATTTTGTAACGAAAAGAATCAACAATCGTATTAAATGATAATACAAATAATATAGTGTATGTATCCTATACGTAAAAATCAGATATTTTCAAAATACTTCTGATAATGTTTATAATATCCTTTTGTTTTTGAAGTAACAAAGTTGGGGAGAATAGATTCATTTTTCCCGATGTTTTCAAATGAATCCCAGTTTTTGATTTTAATAAATCGACTGAATCCAGGAATTATTGATCCTTCAGGACATGAATAGATACAGCGCATGCAAAAGACACACTGGTTACCGAATTGCAGTGTTCCTTTGAAAATACTGATGTTTTGTTCAGGACAGATGCGTGTACATTTAAGGCATTTATTACAAGTTGCTGAAATTTTGATTTGCTTTCCGAATTGAGGTGCTCCCCATGTTTCACCAATACTGAACAGTTTTGTAAACACCTTAAGAAGCCAGGTATTTCGTTGCAGACGGGCTGTATTATTAATAATTTCTTCAACCCGCACTTTGATTTTCCGCTGAGCAGCTATATAGAGTTGACGAGTCAAACGGTCATCAAATCTGATAACAACATTTGATGGCCCGACAATCAAACTTTCATGAAAAACGTTATAACTCTTTTTTGTTAAAGCATTACGTACCAGGTGCGTTGAACCTGCCTGAGACAGCGGATCTCCCGGACACTTAAATGTAAATGTCCTGATATTTTTTCCATTCGGAAGCAGATTGATAAAATCAAACACAATTTTTGGAGCATTGAACGCATGTACAGGGTAACCTAATCCTAAAAGATCATAATGGGCAATAGAAAAATCAAATGTTTTAATGAAATTCCTATCAATTGCAAATGAATTTACTTTATATCCATGTGATTCGAACTCTTTTTTAAAAAGGTCAATAATAGATGCGGTATTGCCGGTTCCTGTAAAATAGAATAATGCGAGATCAGACATATTTACCTCAATAAAGAATCATAATAGTCATTTGTAAAAATAATCCAAGGAATTGATTGAAATCATCGTATTATTACTATTTAAATCAATCCGAAACATATCGCTATAAAACTTGGACCATTTAATCCACCGTGCATGATAACGCCGATCCAGGAATTTTTCGTCCTTTGAACAATATACGATTGAATAAAGATCAAGGGTACTAATGTAATCAATAGTTGCAACCCAAAAGCAACATGAAACAATCCCCAACCTGAACCATGAATCAGCCATGTGTATTTTCCAAAAGATAACTCTTGTCTCGGAAGCAAAACTCCTCTCCAAAAGAACTCTTCACCGAGTATGTTTAATAGCCAATATGGAAACCAAATTAAAAGCAGCCAATATCGTTCCTTTGTTAATGGTTCAAAAGACATAAAAGCTGGGGAATGGTCGAACTGTCCGAATGATAACTCCAAAACCTTTATTACTATTCCACTTAAAATACCGACTGCTAATAGTCCAATCAAACACCATAAAAGATTTTGTTTTGTGATACTACGAAATCTCAAACGTTCAGTCAATGTCCTTTTGGAAATCGCATGGCCTTCAGTTTTTAAAATCAACAAACCGGTAATAATTAGCGGTGTAAAAATCCCTAATCCTGCAACAATGAACCAGAAAAGTATCGTTTCCTGCCCAGTATATTCGCTTAAGTATGGTATTAAATACTTTGTTAAGCAATACATTAAGATAGCAGCTGGAATGTAAATCCCAAAAGATCCTAATAATCCGAGCTTCTTAAGTTCATAGTTAGTTTCCATGTCCCATTCCTAATTTAACGTAAGTTTTTTTAACATGTAATAATAATTGTAATATAGCGTTTTGCATTATTCCATTTCAATAATCATAGAAATCGGATTGCTTCCCCCAGAGATAAAATTATAATCTATTGACATTAAATAATTGATCTCTGGGGGTATTATCATCGGGAACTGGCATAGATATTGTAATATCAATATCAAAAATCATTCTCCTTAACAAAACCGTAGGAGGACCCCATGGCCACAAAACCCCGAGTTATAGCTCCCAACCAATACTATCAGATCACCTCTGTCGGAAACACCGACTATCATATCCTCGGTACCGATATCTTAAAACTGTTTTTTCTCTGTCAGCTCGCCATTTATCTCAAAAAATACGAGCTTACCTGTATCTCCTGGTCTCTTATGGATAACCATTATCACCTGGTTGTTAAAGCCGGTTCCAATCCTGCTCTATCTCTTTTTATGCAAACACTCAATTCTGTTTTTGCTAAAAATTATAACAAAATGAACAACACATTTGGATCTGTTTTCGCAAAACGGTTCTCATCTATTGTAGTTCAGGAAGGAGATAACTTAAAAGAGATTATCCGTCATGTTCATTTAAATCCGGTCCGTAGTGGAGATTGTACGCTTGAAAATCTGGATAGTTACAAGTGGTGTGGGCATAGTGAAATAGTTAATGATAAAACTGACAGTACAATTGATAGAGCTGATGTCCTCAATCTTTTCTGTGGATCAGATCAGATTACCGAATACAAGACATATATTGCTACACCCTGCAAAGAGGTTCCTCTGTCGGTCAGAACAATGCAATCATCAAATAAAGGAAGCCTTGATTTCCATAATTCGAACTTTTTTGTAATTGGTGATGCCGAATTCGCTAAGGAGGTATTTAAACAGGATCGGATCCACAAAGCGAGAGTCGCGAAATATAAGAAGGAAAATCTTACGCCTGAGGATGTGCTTCACAAGATAAACATAGGTATACAATTTACCCCTGAAAGTATAAGAATGCGTGGAAGGCTCAATGAGCAGTCCACATTCAGGCAGCTTTTTGCGCAATACGCTCACTGCTACTATGAGTTTCGCTGTACTCAAATCGCTCAGTATTTGAATATCACTCCATCCGCTGTATCGATGATGATTTCGAGGTGCTATAGAATCACTGATCTGAACCTCATTAAAGAGTTCATCGGTTGATAGTCTAATTTTTCAGTAAGATTATGATAGAGAGCGGATAAATAGTGAATCTTGGTATGTAATTATCCTCAAAAAAAAGTGTGTTGGCTTATTTATGTCATTTTGCTTGAGAAGTTAGCAGAATCACAAATCAGATATAAAAAATTACTTCATTTTCTCCAGAAATCGTTGCGAAGGATACAAGTTTCGAGGTAAGTGAGAATGCATTTCGAATCTATTTACTGGTTTTCAGGTAATACCCCGAAGATAAATTAATAAACCATTAACATTTAATAATTTACCTCTGGGGTATTCAAATCTTTTTTCTGCAATTCCCAAAAATCAAATTACTCTCACTTCTTCTGTTCCCATTTTATCTCCGGTATCTTCTTTATATTTACAACAAAATAGTACCCCGGATTCAAGCGTTCCGGTCTCCATTGAAATCTCATATCCCAGCATTCTAAATCACAGCTTATATTGATACTATTCCTTACCCATTGGTTTTCGGTAAAACTATAATCTCCATTCCAACTTAGTGACCAATTTGGTGTAAAATTGATTCTCGCAGATGCATTGAGAGAGTAGTTCTTTTCTGGAATAAACATCTCTGTCGGATTTGATCTGCTCATTGAAAATGAATATGCTGGCGTAAAACTGAATTCCCAGTCCTGGCCACCTTTGGTGGGACTGGTACTGTTAGTCGTTTTTACCGAATCTATTTCGAGTAAATTTCCATCCCAGAATTTACCATGTGCGCCAATTGAACCTGCTGATAGGTTGAATTCCATATCTTTCATTATTGGTAAGCTCAGGTTATCATTCTGATCATACAACCAGAATGAGGAATTATAGTTTAATCTAATATTTTTAATATCCGTTGATGCTGAGAGTTGAAGGTCACTGAATTTGCGGTCTTCGGCTTCGAAATCATAACTTGTCGACATGTTGACCGAGAGCATAGGGAACTTAACTTCTGCATCCTTTTCTCCTTCTTTACCTTTCTTTATGATTTTGCCATCAAACTGATTTTCAAGGGATAAACCGACGATCTGCTTTTGATCGTGGCCTGTTTCGTATGGTATACCTATATTGTAAAATGATTTGTTAAGCTTTTTTTCTGGAACAAAAGAATAGCTTACTCTTGGTGTGATAGTATGCCGTAATCCGGCAAAATTAAAAATTCGAATTGGGACAATTCCATACACTTTTGTTGATAAGTCAATACTTGCTTTCCACGATGCGGTAGTGATCAAAGTATCAGTTGTCTCTTTATGGACATCTTTTAAACGGGTCTTTACCTTTGTTATCCATATACTATCAGGAACTCCGTAGTTATCGACAGTAGCTGTATCTGCTTTGATTAGGGTGTAATCGCTGTATCGATTATCATCGGAAGGTGGTATAATTTTGTACTTGACAGTATCGTAAATGGGTTCTTTGTGATCCACTGTAGTATCAAAGTATCCATTAAAAGTCGAAGCCTGAGCTGAAACACTTGGATTAATGGTAAAGTATTTGAAGATCGTTTGAGGAGACGACAGGCTCATGCTTTGATAAAGCCCGGGATGATATGTCTCTTTCTTTAGTTCTTCGTTATCTATGCTGTGTTTGATCAATCCTCTTGTATCGTAGGATAAATAAATTTTATTGTACCATCGTGCTTCATCATCAGGAGCATCGGATCTGACTGGAATAATTGGTCTGCTTGGGAGTTGGAAATTGATTGATGGCAGGTCTTCATCAACATTATCGGTTCGTAGATTATGCGTTCGATTCCAGTTAATATTACCACTTGCATTAATTTTTTCGAACCGATGGGCAAGAGCAAGATTTGCTTTGATATTCTGGTCAATTAACTCTGCGGAATCTTCAGAAACCCGCTTTATAAAATCTTTCTTTGAAAAAATACTACCTTGTCCGGTAAGAGTCGTCAATCCATCCGGTGTAATATTTTGATTGTGGGTGTAATCTATTCCCCATTCACGATAGTCTCTCTTAAAATCAGAAGTAAATGCGGTTCGGGCGTTTATACTCCCGTTAAGGTGATATTTCAGCGAATACCTGCTGGCTCCTTCAAGTACAAATTCTCTGAATTCTGTTACTTTGCTGCGGACAAGGAAATCAACATAATCATTGGGAGCATAGTAATATCCTATATTATCTATATATCCGCCATTATTTGGATGGCCTCCCCATGATGGAGTAAGAAAGCCGCTTCGCCTGTTTCGTTCGATCGGAAAAATAAAGAAGGGGAGAACTGCTACAGGTGAATTACCTATGTTTAGTACGACTGGTTTACTGATAATCTTATCTTTTGGAATTACCTTAATATTCTTTCCATAGAAGAAAAAATGAGGAGTATCTACAACAGAACATGTTGTGTAATCTCCTTCGTTTACATATAGTTCATCTTTGTCAGTCTTAAGGATTCTTTGACCGTTGAAATAACCATCATCAAGGTGTGTGGATGCGTATTGTACACGTCCACGTTTGGTTTTTATATTGTACACCATTATGTCACCTATGGTGGTATCATTTCCTTCTATAAGTTTTGGAAAACCTGATGCTGTAAAGAGACTGTTATTTATATCATATATGATTGTATCTGCATTGAGGGTTATATTTTGATAATGAACCATCGATTTTCCAATCAGGATGAGGTTCTTACTTTCTGCATCGTAATTTATTTTGTCGGATTCATAATGGATGGTATCGGTAATTTCCTGTTTACTTTTAGATTTACTGCTGTCAATACTCGATGTAGAAACAGAATCAGAAACAGAGGTTTTGTTTTGAGCAAAAGACTGGCCCGGTAAACCTGTAATCAGGAGGGCGAAAACACAATAATATAATACTCTCATGTAAATAACAGTCTTTCTCACTTTTTACTTCTTAATAATCAAAATTTTGGAATGTTTACCTGGATTTTCAGAGATGATAAAAATAATTTCATACAGAAAATAAATCTAAACATTCAGTGCTTTAAATCCAGGTATCTTCAATTGTGAAGAATTTAATCTTGAAGCAGAAAAAATTCCTTTTTAATGAATTAAATCAATGGCTGAGAAAAAGAAACCTATTTCCTGTACAGCCGTTTCAGGTGCATCGGATCCATGTACTGCGTTTTCCTGAATACTAGTCCCATATAACTTCCTTATTGTCCCTTCAGATGCTTTTTCTGGATTTGTAACACCCATAAGTGTACGCCAGCGTAGAATCGCCTCTTCTCCTTCCAAAACCAGTACGACTACTGGTCCGGAAATCATGAATTTTACAAGATCAACAAAAAAAGGTTTTTCTTTATGTACTGCATAAAAAAGTTCTGCATCCTTAGTGCTTAATAATACTTTTTTCATTCCAATTATTTTAAGTTCATTATCTTCAATCATGCTGATAATCTTGCCGCTTACATTTTTTTTGATTGAATCAGGTTTTATTATACCGAAAGTTCTCTGTAACGCCATACGGTTGCCTCCCTTTTATTTCTGGAATGTTGAGACACAATTGTATATTTAGTACTATATCTGCTGGAAAGTAGAAGTGGGTTAAGAAGAGAAAAATTATTAATTATAAAGAATCTTCTTATAAACTTAACTTAGAGCAGCAAACAATAAAATATACTATCCGGATCAGCTTGCCTGGCGAAATTGATATGCTTGCAGGCATTCAAGATTGAGAGGATTACCGATGCTTATGAGAAATTTCTCTAAAATTATCACAATTGTAGGGCTGATGTTTTCTTTCAGCTTATTTGCTCAACCCATAGATTCTCTTTCGGAAAAAGATTCTACTGCAATGCAGAATAGTACAAACAATAATTCTGAAAAATTTTATTCAGTGACTATCAAGACAATTCCAGATAGCGCTGTAGTGGTAATCGATAATGAGGTAAAGGGATTGACCCCGTTAAAGGTAAGTGATATGAAAGCTGGAGAACATACTATAGTTTTCAAAAAAAAAGGATTTTACCAGAAACGCGTATCTACTGTGGTTGATTCTGCAAGCGCGGAAAAGGATCTGGTAATTACTCTTCAGCAGCCAGGGACTATTATGATTTCGAGCGAACCATCTGGTGCAGAAATTTTCTTGAACAAAACAAAAAAAGGTACTTCACCGCTGAAAATTGACCTCCTTAAGCCAGGAAATTATACGTTACAGCTTAAAAAATCACAATACAACGATTTCGAGAGATCTATTACAATTGAGAGTGGAAAATCTGATTCTTTGTTGTGTACCTTATCTCTGAATACTGCTTATATTGATTCTGTAAATCAGGCTGTTAAACAAGATAAAAGTAAGAGAAAAAAAATCACTTCTATTATTATTGCCTCTGCATTCTGTTTATTTGCTGCAGTAATTGCAATCATTGATTTTTCAGGAGAAAAATGAGAACTGTTACTTTAGCTTTGTTTTGTGTTTTGTGTCAAGTTAGTTTCTTTGCACTTTCAGCTCAAACAGTAAAAATAAAAGGCAGTACCTATATAATGGGAAGCGATAAAGGTGAGGCGGATGAAAAGCCTGAGCACAAGGTTGCGTTGTCTTCTTTTGAAATTGATAAAAACGAGATTACTGAAGCTCAATATGAATCATGTGTGCGATCTGGAAAATGTACTCCTGCCCATTACACTGATGGCAAGTGTCTCGCATGGACACCTGGTGGATTTCGTAATGTAGGTGTTCCTTTCGCAAGGAGAAATTTCAATTTCCCTGTTGTATGTGTGACCTGGTTTCAGGCTCAGGCTTACTGTAAAGCACATAATAAGTTTCTTCCTACAGAAGCACAGTGGGAATATGCTGCGTCGATTGGAAAAAAATATAGGTATTCATGGGGAGATAAAACTCCATCATCTTCTCTTTGTGCTATGTCATCAAATCAGAAACCCGATAAAGTCGGTTCATTTAAACCAAACAATTTCGGAATAAATGATATGACCGGAAATGTTTGGGAATGGACATCTGATTTTTATGCCAAAGATTATTATTCTTTTAGTAGTTCAGATAATCCGTCTGGGCCTGATGCCGGTCATTATAGAGTTGTCAGAGGCGGTGGATGGTACAGTAATGCTGAACAGTTACGTATTACAAACAGAAATTGGTTTTCACCAGATTTTGCTGAAGTAAGTATTGGGTTCAGATGTGTAAGTAATCATTGAGACGTATCTTATGTATATCAAAAAAAACGAGATTAAAACATTTATTTTAGTGCTTTTTGTTTTTGGCTGCAGTGTTGCCCAACAAAATTATTTTGTGAAAGAGCATGAGAGAAGAATTCAACTTGATGGATTTCTTCTTGAATGGAAATCAAGTTCCTCTAAAAACTGGTATAAAGACTCTTTATGGTTATGGGATGTTATCAATACACCGGAAGGCATAACTGGTTATTTTAAGTCGAAAATGACTCCTGAGTGTTCAGACTGGACTTTTACATTTAAAAACAATGATAACTCTCGTAAATTCATCATTGCTATACGTAAAGATACTCTAAATAAAGGAAATTCAGATTTTTATCAGATTGATAGACAAACATTATCGACATCAGGCATTGTAATTGTAGAGTGGGTTATTCCATGGGATTCTCTGAAAATCGACAGCTCAGGATTATACAAAATTCATGTCACTGGTGTCAGCGCATGTGGAGATTCTTTGGCTGAAATCACAATGTCAGGCAATCAGAAAATCTCGAAAAGCAGATCAGTTTGGAGTGGAACTGCTATCCGATTTGTGATGATAGCAGTTTTGGCAATAGTTTTTATCTATATGCGTCGGAAAGTCAGGAAGAAAAGGAGTCGAAAGAAATCGCCTCATCAATCAACATAATGGGTATGTCTTCCCGAATGGGATAAAAATACTTTTTATCTTCTCTTAAGAGACCCGCATCGATAGGCTCCTTTACAAGCTCACCACCTCTATTCTTTACCGTTCCCAATTGTATCTGCTTGTTGATTTTTTCTATTGTCTTGCTATCAAGCAAAGTCAAATCCTGCTTCGTTTCAGGGCAGCATAATATATCCAGCAACTCTTTATCAACCATAAGAATTAACTCCTTAAATTAGTATGTAGTGTGGAAACATACAATTTTTATAGTCTGATCGCAACTATTTTCGGGTGATTTCATCTATAAGAGAAATTATGTTGACCTCAATCTCATGAAGTGGATCATAGTATATGTCTGGAGCCACATCCGGGATATTCCAAAATATGACCTGATTTTCCCAATCAGGAAAAAGTTTTTGTATATAGTATCTGTGCTCGCTATCCTGTAAGGCCACAATCAGTTTCGAATCCTTAAAATCAGATTGTTTTGCTTGTATTGGGGGACGTATCATCGCACTTGAAAACGGTATGCCTTTTTGAATAAGACGTTCTGAAACGGTCGGTGATATCGGGCCCACATTGTTAGCACCTTTAACCAGGTCAAGACCTCGAGAGATCGCTTTCCAATTGGCAATAATTGGTGTGGCATGCCAATTAAAGATCAATTCAGCATATCTGCTTCTATAATAATTACCCGTACAGAGGAAAAGTATCTTGTTCATAGCAACTCTTTTAGCTTTAAGCAGGTAATATAATTAATCAATTTGATAAATGCTCCTCAAAACTCAAGTTTATTGATATATAATAATATTTTTTGGTGACCACTTGATTATTGATTACATAGCAACTTTGGCTGCCGTCATGTATTTTTACAAATCTCTGTGTACCGAAGACGATCGTTCTACTAATTGAGATCTCTCAGATCGATCTCTTCTATTAGGTTTCTACCAACCTTTGTTTTTTACAGGACTGATAAATGGCTTTGAGCACTGTGCATTTTGCTGATTATATCAAAATGTTGCCGTCTGCCTGGGTTTTTGAGAATTTTATTAAAGGAACTGATTCGAGTAGAAAGATCCTCTCGTCCAGTATGATCGAGGAAACAGTTGCGATGTTCACCGAACCCATAGCTTTAAAACAGCAATTCTTAAATTTAGACAAAAATGACCAACTGCGTTGTACTCTTATCTACTTATTGGGTGAGAATGGGTTGGAAACTGCATCATTCAAGGGATTAGATGACCCGCTGTTACTTTCATTTCTTGTTTATGCTGCTATCAATCAGAGTGGAGCTGTACGTCTTTTAGGCTTTGAAGAGTTTAAGCCAGTGCTTTTGGATCTGTGCGCTAATACTTTATATGATATTATTTCTGTTAAAGAGAATGCTGAACCAGTTTTGATGTGGCAATGGAGAAGTGTTAATGATATCGCCATGCTTTCTTCCATAGCTGCTCAGAAACAATTAAAAAAGAAAAAAAATGGGGGATTAACCAGAGCTGCGTCTCTTCAAATCAAAAAATTAACGGACATGGGCGCTCCTCTGAAGAATGAAAGCAATGACTATACTACTAATTTGATGCTCGATTACTGTATTAGTCGAAAGTTGACATTTGAGACTGAATCAGAATACCTTCTGAATTCCATTGAATTCGAATCATGGCTCTCTTTACCTGTTGAACAGAGGCTGGATGATATAAAAGAATTTGCCCACTCCTTTTCAGGGAATTGGTGGATAGAATTACTTGATTTGTTACTTGGAAAAAATAATTGGATTCCACTCTCGATTTTTCCGGAAAGTATTCGTGAGCAAGTTTTGGATATGCTGAAAGGGTTGCGATTTATTGGAATTATTGAACTGAGAAAGAAAGGTAATGAGATAGCTTTTTGTAAAGTATCGACTCATGATACGTCTGTAAATGTACAAAAAGTCATGATACTACCTGATTTCTCTGCTGTCATTGCTCAGGAGACCGAATCCAGGATAATTTATCAATTCGCTCAGGTCGGCAGTTTTATTACATTTGACAGAGTCTACAAAGGAAAGATAAGCAAAACAGTTTTAAGTGATGCATTAAGCAGGGGTATTGAAGGCGATCTGGTCCTTGATTGGCTTGATTTGTGGCAAACTCCAGCCAATGTGAAAGAAACCGTTCGGGAATGGCTCCGGGAGTTTAATCGTCTTTACGTCACTCAGAACAGTTTACTTGTCTCATCTGATGAAAAGGTCACCTTGCAGATAGAAGCTTTGACACCTTTGCGCGCTTTGATTGAAAAAGTCCCTGCCCATTCACTTTATAAAATTAAAAAAGGTAACGAAGAAAAGGTCAGAGAAATTCTTACCGAACTGGGGTTTGATTATCGAATGCCAGGGCAAGATCTGGATATTGAAATCCCTCAGACAAATCTTACGGAACAAAATACAATAGGCCAACCTAATTGGGTTCCTCTTACTGAACCTCAAAGTGCAGAAGCCGAACCTCTTGCAATGCGTGGCACAAAATATGGTGGCGAATTAAAGGTGCTGGATTTAAACGAAGTCGTGCATGTTATTGATTATGCAATTTTGACCGGTCAGAATCTGATAATCGACTATGAAGGAAGTCCATATATAAAAGAGGGCATATATACAATAAAACCTCTTTCTTGTCAGAAAGGGATCGAACCGCTTTTAGATGCTGAAATGATTCGTACACATTCCCGAAAGCAATTATATATAAAAAAGATCAGGAAAATTGGGGTGCAGTCTTAAATGAGTTCAAATTTCGTTCATCTTCACAATCACACTGAATACAGTTTCCTTGACGGTGCAATAAAAATCAAAAAAATGGTTGAGAAGGCCAAAGAGTATTCAATGTCGGCCCTTGCCATCACAGATCATGGTGGACTCTTTGGTGCGGTTGAATTTTATGAGGCGTGTAAAAGTGCTGAAATCAAGCCGATACTTGGGTTTGAGGCGTATGTGGCTCCGAATTCGCGTTTTGACCGATCGTCAAGTAAGGATGAACGATCATATCACCATCTGATTCTTCTTGCCAAAAACAATACCGGTTGGAAAAATCTTATGCAATTAAGTACAATCGGCTATCTTGAGGGTTTTTATTATAAGCCAAGAATTGATAACGAAGTACTTCGGTTATACTCAGAAGGGATAATTGCCACCTCTGCGTGTGTCGGTGGAGCAATACCCCAGGCAATTCTTGAGGGTAATTTAGAAAAAGCCCGCAAAATTGCAGAAAATTACTTGTCAATTTTTGGCGAGGGTAATTTCTATTTCGAACTTCAGAAACATGGAATCGATGATGAAATAATTGCTTTTGAAGAAATGATAAAGCTGGGGAGAGAAATGGGTATTCCTTTCATTGTAGCAAATGATGCTCATTACCTTAAACGTGAAGATGCCCAGGCTCATGAAGTCCTGCTTTGTATACAGACGCAGACCACAATGAGCGATCCTAAACGTTATCGATTCTCCTCTGACCAGATGTACTTTAAATCACCCGAGGAAATGGCTGCGCTTTTTCCCGAAATTCCAGAAGCCATGAGTAATACACTGGCAATTGCCGAGCAGTGTAAAGTCTCTGTCAAAATAAAACCTCAGCTTCCTGTGCCGGATGTCCCTCAGGGATTTTTAAATCCAGAAGAATATCTTGCTGGACTTGCTAAGATCGGGGTGAAGGAAAAGTATCCTGAGATTACTCAGGTTTTAGAAGAACGACTTGAATATGAGCTCAAAATCATTTGCTCTATGGGGTTTGCCGGGTATTTCCTGATTGTACGTGACTTTGTACTGGCGGCTCAGAAAATGGGAGTTGGTGTAGGGTGTAGAGGTTCTGCTGCGGGAAGTCTGGTGGCTTATGTTATAGGAATCACAAGCGTTGATCCTATCAAGTTTGATCTCATCTTTGAACGATTTCTTAATCCAGAACGTGTGTCCATGCCCGATGCCGATATTGACTTCGCAGATCGTGATCGCTATAAAGTTATCGACTATGTCGTGCAAAAATATGGTCGCGATTCCGTTTGTCAGATCATCAACTTCGGTAGAATGAAAGCGAAAATGGTTGTAAAGGATGTCGCGCGGGCAATGGGTATTGCTGTTGCCGATGCCAATAAGCTTTCTTCAATGGTGAATGAAAAGGATCTGGCGAAATCTATTGCAGCAAATGAAGAACTTGATAAGATTATAAAAAACAATCCCCAGTATCAGGAGCTTTTTCATTATGCTGATGTGCTGGAAGGAGTAGCACGACAGGCAGGAATGCATGCCGGAGGTGTTATTATCGCCCCCGCAGAGGTTGTCAATTGGGCTCCTCTTTTTAAGCAACCTGGGTCCGATACGGTCATGACACAGTTTGACATGAACTATGTTGAGAAAGTCGGCCTTATAAAAATGGACTTTTTAGGCCTGCGTACCTTTACTGTTCTTCAGGAATCTTTACGTCTGATTAAAAAATATCACGACAAAGATATTGATCTTTGGAAATTACCTGATGGCGATGAAGAAACATATAAACTCTTCGGTAAAGGTGAAACTACAGGGGTTTTTCAGTTTGAATCAAATGGAATGCAGGATTACTTACGTAAGTTAAAGCCGACAGGGGTTGAAGATCTTATCGCTATGACTGCTCTTTATCGGCCCGGTCCGATGGACAACATCGATGTCTATATCAGAAGAAAACACGGAAAAGAAGAAATTGTATATCTGCATCCGATGCTTAAGGAAATTCTGGAGGTGACAAACGGAGTTATTATCTATCAGGAGCAGGTGATGCGTATCGCTCAGAAAATGGGCGGATTTACACTTGGTCAAGCTGATGTCCTTCGTAAAGCCATGGGTAAGAAAAAGGCTGATGTTATGGAGGAAATGGGTAAAAAGTTTGTCGAAGGTGCTGTTTCAAAAGATATCGATAGAAAAATTGCAAAAGATGTCTTTGACCTCATGGCAAAATTCGCCGAGTATGGCTTTAATAAAGCGCACGCAACTGTTTACGCGCATGTCTCATATCAGGCTGCTTATCTTAAAGCTCATTACCCTTTGGAATATATGACTGCGACTCTGACATCCTGGATTGGAAGTCAGGATGAGTTTCTTACTATGAAAAATGAAGCTGAACGGATGGGTATAAAAATTTTACCCCCTGATATCAATAGTAGCGAAGGTGAGTGCAGTATTGACCATGGAAATATTCGCTTAGGTATGGAAGCAATAAAGAACGTTGGAAAAGGATCTGATTCAATTATTGAAGCAAGAGGGAAAAAAGTCAGATTTACTTCAATATTTGACCTCTGTAAATCAGTCGATTTACGAATTGTTAACAAAAAATGTCTTGAATCTCTTATTTGTGCAGGCGCTCTCGATAGCGTTCCAGGTACCAGAGGACAATTGTTTGAAACTACTGATAAAGCACTAGAGTATGGCAGCGGTTTTCAAAAGGATCGTATTTCAGGTCAGGTAAATTTATTTGAGAGCATCTTTTCCTCGGAAAAGAAAGAACCTGAACAGACCATACCGGAACCACCACTTGCAGATGTACAGCCGTGGCCCTATAATGTGCTTTTGCAAAAGGAAAAAGAAATCCTCGGTTTTTATGTAAGCGGTCATCCTCTTGACAGATATTTTGATGAAGTCAGAGGCTTTTCAACAATATCTCTGAAACCTGAATCCCTTGCAGAAGTAAAAGACAATGCGGCTGTAACTATCGGAGGCCTGATCACCACTTTAAAAACCCATACACAGCGGGATGGGAGACAAATGGCTTTTCTTGAACTTGAAGAGTTTGATGGAAATATTGAACTCTTGATTTTCGGTGATGCGTACGAAAAGTTTAAACACCTTCTTGCTGTCGATGCTATGGTTCTGGTCCATGGGCAAATAAGTAAAAGAACCGGTGAAGAAAAACCAAAACTAAGAGTTGATAACTGTATCTCTCTTTCTGAAACAAGAGAAAAACTTACAAAAAGTGTCCATGTTCGATTGACAACTCAAGGTCTGGAAAAGGAATTTATTCAGGAAATCTATAATCAATGTAATACCACAAAAGGTGAATGTGCACTAATACTGCATCTGCTCACAAATGAGAAAAATGAATACCGCATTAAGGCAAAAAATTTAAAAGTTGCCCCTGATCCTGAAATTATAAAACAGCTGCGCACAAAGATCGGAAAGGAAAATGTATGGCTCGCAAAGACGGCCGCGTGAGCGCAATCGCAATGGTTCATTCAACCCTTATTATTATTTGGACGATCGTCAGTACAATCATTTATGGATTGATTTGTCTTTCGGTGTGCTTGTTCTCTTCTGATCTTACCTTTAAAATCGGCCGGTTCTGGAGTATTCATCTTCTTGCAATAGCTGGTATTAAAGTCAAGGTTCGCGGTGCTGAAAAACTTGATCCAAACAAAAGATATGTATTCTTCGCAAATCATCAAAGTGCTCTTGATATTCCTGTTATGTATGCAGGAATGAAAAATGCAATAAGCTTTATAGCAAAAAAAGAACTCTTTTTCATTCCAATGTTCGGTTGGGTAATGGCTGCAATGGGACATATCTGGATTGATCGGTCAAATGCTCGAAAAGCCAGAGATTCTATTTTAAAAGCAATAAAACACCTTCATAAAGCAAATGTCTCTCTGGTTTTGTTTCCAGAAGGAACCAGAAGTGTGGATGGAACGATTGGTGAATTTAAAACTGGAAGTTTCACTCTTGCACTTCAGGCCGGGGTTCAGGCTGTTCCAGTTGTTCTTCATGATACAAGATTGTGTCTACCAAAAAACGCAATGATGATGCATCCTGGAATCATACATGTGGATATAGGCGATACCATTGATATCGATGAATCTACAATGTCTAAAAATGACCTTTGTATCAGGATCAGAAATACTATATGTGAAATTGCTACTGCCGGACCACAAAATTAAAATTTACGAAGCAGCTCACGAGGACTAATAAAGAAGTTGTTATAAAAAGAAGAAGGGGGACTTTCACCCCCTTCAACCTCAGGCTTTCGCCTGATACCCCATCATCATCACACACATCTGCCATTCTACAATGGCATAACACCTGCCTTATTAAAATAGCAACCGCTATGCCAAATGTTCTATTACCACCAGAACCTCTAAATTTCGCCAATTCTGACCGTTTTTACTGATTTATCCTCCTCTTTAAATCAAAATGAAAAAAAAACTGAGAAAAAACAATGACTGAAATAGGTAAAAATTACTGAATGTAAGTAGAATTGCCCTGTTTTATAATGGCTACTTTTTTAGAATATGGATTTATAATTTTCCATTTTGAGCGTATTGCATACTTTAAAAGACGATTATCGGGATTAACTGCTATCGGCTCCTCAACTGCATTCATGACATATCTATCAGAATAAATGTTGGCATAAAGAATCGTTTTATCTCGGTCAAAATGAAATTCATTTTTGAAATCACGCAATACCTCTAACTTCCCTAACCCAAACGGCTGAATACCGACTACTCTTCCTGTATAGCGGTTATCTTGTATTTCAAGTTCCGTTGCTCGATATCCATCAAAGGCAAGGAAGTGGACAAAACATTCTGCAATGAAATCTAATGTACCGGTTAAAAGTAAAAGCCGATCTCCATTTTTTTTATGCACATCAATTATTCGACGCATCAGAGGAAAAACAAGGATCTCTATTCGAGGTTCAAAATATTTTCGGGCGATTTCCTTGAAGGCTGATACAGATTTATTTTTTAAGTATCGTTTATTTGTAAGAGTCATCTCATGGATATTACCACGAGTCGTCCAGATAGCTGGTATTAGTTGTAGTACATTAATTATTGACAATTGCCTTTTTTTTAGCAGATAAATAAACAATGTTTTTTCCGCACTGGTATGCGGTATCAAGGTTCCATCCAAGTCAAAAATTACTGTCCAATCGGATCGCCCCATATAAGATTTCCCTTGCGTTAGCTTACTATCTTTAATGCCGATGTACAGATAGTGATATCAACTGGTGTATGCCCGAAAACTTCACCATCAACGTGAATAAAATGATTCCCTTCACGAGCTATAGAGATGTGTTTGCCCTGATGGTACTCAATATCCGGCAAATCAGTTAGATTACCGGTACGCAATTTCCAAAAGTAAGTGATTAACCTGAAAAAATTATGACTTTTAAAAATAACTACATCAAGAAAACCATCATCCATTTTTGCCTGTGGTGATATGACCATACTTGCACTGTAATACTTGCCATTTCCAACTACTACCAGATAGCCGCTCCTTTTTATCTGCTGATTATCAATAGTTAATCGAATCGTTTTAAATTGATACCTGATAAGGTTGAATATCCCAGTTATTATGTAAGCAGCGCCTCCAATAATCCTTCGCAGTTTCGGATTAACCATATGTATGGTGTATGCGTCAAAACCAACTCCTAAAAGACTTGAAAAATACCGCCCATTTGCTTTCCCAAGGTCGATTGTACGAATCTTTCCTCTTCCGATAAGTTGACAGGCGGACCTAAGCTCACCTGGAATATTCATTAAGAGCGCTAATACATTTATCGTTCCTAACGGAATTATTCCAAGTGCAGTATCAGAACAGGCTATTCCATTTATTACCGCATTGATAGTACCATCACCACCTGCAGCAATAACCAGATCGTATTTGTTTTCTGCACACTGTTGAGCTATTTTGTATGCATTCATTGCGTTCTGTGTAACTACTGTTTCTATGTGTATCCCAAGTTCATTCAGATAAAAATGTATTCTCCTTACATAATCTTCTATTGTGGTAGGTAATTCACTTGACTGAGAATATTTCCTCAACATATTCTGCATTGCGCGGGGAATCTGTGTTCCAGCTGCAGAATGCGGATTAATGATTAATTTAACCTTAGAAAATGTCGGGATAAAAGGTTTAGGTAATGTTCGAATCGCAAAATTTAAGTCATCCTGATTTGAGACAAATTGAGCGGCAGATAAATCATCACACTCCAAAAATTTGAAATCTATATCAGTATGCAACCCTGCTTTATCCTCAATAGTACTCATAAGAGGCTGAATATAACCGGAATTTCTGATGAGATCTCGCTCTTTATTTACTTCCAATAGTTTACGGATTGCTACTGAAAGGAATTGAATGCTTTTTGCGATTGCAAATATTCCTGGAATTATACTTTTCCCCTCATATCGAACCGTAGATCTCAAAGATTGTATTTTCCCCAACCGTTCAGCTGATAATGCAGGAATAACTATATCAGGACGAGTCGCTTCAAATCTGGTAATAATTTTATCGATTACGGGTGCAGAAATGAATATGGCTTCACAGGGAATAATAATATATCGGCTATGGGGTTCTGCTTGGGATAGCATATCTCGCGCGAGCTGTAAAAATAAATCAAATGCTGCTGTCAAGGTCGCAATGCGCCGCTCTGTATATCGCATACACAAAAGAGAATCTAATTCATTCGGCCCGATAACAGTAATGGATGTAATTCTGCTGCTGGATCTGAGAGCATCAATAACCCATTCAACCATCGGTTTTCCGTGAACGGGTATCATTGCAGTATGTGAAGTGCGTGGTGGTTCAGATACCACCATATTTCTATATGCAAGAATTACTGCTTCATACCTGGCCATTTTTTTACTCCTTAAAAATGAAAATATTCTGAGAGCATTCCAAGACTGCTTTGCATATCTATACCTTTACCAATAACAGGGAGCCATAGATCGCCAATAGCTTCAAGCCGATCTACTATTGTATGCATTGTAAAATTTTCGATTTTAAGATCATCTCTCAATTCTTCCCACAAAAGCGGGGTTGAAACAGGTGCTCCCGCTCTTGGGCGCAAACAGTAGGGTGCAGCCATCGTTTTTCCTTTTATATTCTGGAGATAATCCAGATATACTTTACCAACTCTCTTTTCCGGCATGCGTTCCATACTGGTGATCTTTGGCAGACGTCTATTGACCAATGTACAAATCAGCATTGAAAACTGCCGGGACTGTTCATATGAATATAAAGTTCCCAGAGGTACATTTATATGCAGTCCAGTGGCACCAGAAGTTTTGATATAATGTGGAGCGTTTATTTCTGATAATATTTCATGTACTGCTTTCGCTGTCGCTATTATGTGAGAGAAAGGACATTCGAGCGGGTCCAGATCGATAATCATGTAATCTGGATTATCAAGATGTCCGACACGTGAAATCCATGGATTAATTTCAATCGCTCCGAGATTAACCATATAGATCAGTGATGCTTCATTCTGGCAAAGTAAATACTGAATCGATTTACCCTCTATGTCGGATGGTAATGTGATTGAACTGACCCAGTCAGGTAAATTATCCATATCTTTATGAAAAAAATGCTTCCCATATATCCCGTCAGGATAACGATTCAGGGATTGTGGCCTGTCTTTAAGATGAGGTAAAATCCACTTTGAAACAGTTCGATAATAATCGATCATATCACCTTTGGAAAGACCTTGCTCTGGCCAGTAAAGTTTATTTCTGTTGGTAATTTTAATTTTTATGTCATCAATGATAATTATTGAATCTTGATTTACTGGTGGTGATAATTTCAGATCTGAAGATAAAAGACTTGATGGTTTTTCCCGTCTGACATTTTCAGGTGGTACATCTGACCTGAAACCCTGAAATACCGGTTGACGAAGATAGCCTTCCGAAGTCCACTCTGCGAATCTCACCTCACAGACCAATTCCGGACGTACCCAGGTGACTCCAGATGTACTGAAATTTACCGACTTAAAAGGGGAGTTATTGCTCGCAATATTCTCCAGCATTTTTCTTACAAGAGGAAGTTCATCATTTGAAAACCCGCCGCCAACATTACCTGCGTAAATAAGATCAGAATTTTCATATACTCCGATAAGTAATGATCCGATTCCAGTCCGTCCGCCCTGAGGCTCTGTAAATCCACCAATCACAAACTCCTGATTCATAGTTATCTTGATTTTCTGCCAGTAATGAGAGCGGATTCCTGGTTGGTAAGGACTATTTTTGTCTTTTGCTACTATACCTTCTAATTGATTTTCTTTTACAGCATTAAAAAAAGCAATCCCATATTTTTCAATATGATCACAGTACTGAATGTGAGGAGAGGATGGTAAAATTTGCTTAAGAATGTGTTTTCTTCTGTAAAGTGGCAAATTTTTTAGGTCATGATTTTCAAGAAAAAGCAGGTCAAAAATAAAATACACCAGAAATCCAGCTCTAGTTCTACGATAATTCTGGAGAGTACCGAAATCTACTTTCCCGTCTTTATCAAGTGCCACGATTTCTCCATCAAAAATTGCCTGAAACTCAAATTTTTTTAGTTCATGAGTTATCTGTGGATAATCATCAATGAAGCTATTATTCCGACGCGAATACAAAAGTAAACCACTTTTTCTTGTTTCAGCGATCGCACGGTATCCATCCCATTTTATTTCAAAAAACCAATCATCTTTGTCAAATGGCCTGGCAACTAACTGCGCAAACATAGGGGTAATTAGTTCGCGGGGTAGGGGATAAGTACTCGTTCCAGAAAGATCTAATTGGGAGAGATCTATAGATGAAGTTACGTTTGATGTATTCTGGAGATGAATCTCTTCAAGAGAGCGCCCGGAACGTACTGATTTGTCTTTTAGTAAAGGATCCTCGATTGTGGAAAAAGAATCCGTTTTTTTTATGAGGAGCCACTGATTATTGCGATTCTGCTGCTTTGATTGCACAAGATGAAAGGCCCCTTTTATTTTCTTGCCATGGAGAATAAAGTATAGATTACCCTTGTATAGATTTTCCTCAAAAGTATCTTGCGTGCATTTGGTGTCCTGACAATCGGGAATAGTGTAAGTCCCTTCATCCCAAATCATCACTGTACCAGCTCCGTAATTGCCCGGAGGAATTACTCCCTCAAAATTGCGATAATCATAGGGGTGATCTTCAACCTGAACCGCCAGCCGTTTCTGGGATGGATCCAATGAAGGACCTTTGGGAATAGCCCAGCTTTTAAGCACACCTTTATGCTCCAGGCGCAAATCGTAATGAAGGTGTGTAGCTTTGTGTTTCTGAATAACAAAAGTTAATTGTTTTGATTGATCAGAGAAATTTATATCTGCTGAAGGTTCAGGTGTTTTTGATAAGTTTCTTTTTCGATTGTACTCATCAAGATTCATGCAGCTTTTCTCTGATTCTTTGCAAGATCAAGACTTTGACTAAGTCGATTGAAAAGATCGGTAACCCCTGATGGGATTGGTTCTTCTTTTACAGGTTCGGGTGCTTTACCTTCAATTTTTTCTTGAATGATCTTTTTGAGATCATCAAAATAGGTATCTTTATACTGTTCCGGTTTCCATTGTTCAGATAGCTGGTCGATTAATTTAATTGCCATTTCCAATTCACGCTCATTTACAATCTCTCTTCCCTTTGAGGGTAAATCAAGTTCAGAAAATGACCGCAATTCATCAGCAAAACGCATCTGATTCAGGACCAAAACATTCTGATCAGGTTTAATTAATGCCATATGTTCACGGGTACGCATAATATATCTCGCAACACCCGCCTTCCCGGAGGCAATTAGTGCTTCACGTAAAAGAGCATAGGCTTTTTTTGCTTCTTTTACTGGTTCCATGTAATAGGGCTTTTCGAGAAATTTCTGATCTATTTCAGATGCATTAACAAAGGCGACTATATCGATGGTTTGGGTCTTTCGAACGCTTACTCTTTTGAGATCCTCTTCTTCAACTATAACATAATCACCTTTGCGATACTGATATCCTTTAACTATTTCAGAGTTAGGTACCTCATCTCCAGTCTCTCTGCACACTCGAGCATAATGGATTCTGCAGTGATCTGTTTTCCTGAGCATATCAAAGTCGATAGTATGTTTTTTAGTGCCATCGTACAGTTTTACCGGAATGTAAATAAGTCCAAAGCTTAAAGCTCCCGACCAAATCGATCTCATAGAGGCACTCCTGCTTTATTGGGATTCTATACTTTCTGAATAATGTCCCTCCAGTGCTGAACTATTACACTTAGCTCTGTGTAGAAAAATCTGCTGTGCTTTCTCTTTATTTTCATTCTTTCCACTCCACAGTGCTAACGGCTCTTCCTGAAGAGCACGGGAGAAAGAGAATGTGAGGAACCAGGGATCGTTGTTTTTCTTTTCCATACAGAGTGCGTTGAGATTTTTAGTTGCTTCCACTGAAGACTGACCACCTGATAAGAAAGCTACGACCGGTATTGCTGGTGGAACTGTATGCCTGAGGGTTGATAATGTATGTTCAGCGACAGTTTGACTTGTCACCTTTTGTGAAGAATCTTTACCTGGAAGCACCATGTTGGGTTTTAAGAGTATCATTTCAAAATTAGCGTGTGCTCTATGCAAATAATAAAACATTATTTCAAGAGTATTTCTCGTGACCTGCTCGCACTGTTCTATCGTGTGATTACCATCCATCAATACTTCCGGTTCGACTATAGGTACTAACCCATTCTCTTGACAAATTGATGCATATCTGGACATAATCTGTGCATTACTCGAAAGAATATAATCAGAAGGAATCTCTTTTCCGATTTTTATTGCAACTCTCCATTTAGCAAATCTGACACCCCTTTTTTTGTATTCACTTAGACGATCACGAAGTGAATCAAGACCTTCTGTTATGATCTCACCCGGGAAAAAAGGGACAGGAATTGTACCTTTGTCGACCTTTATTCCTGCGATTATATTTTTTTTCTCAAGTAATTCAACAAAGGGTACTCCATCTTTTGTTACCTGGTGTACTGTCTCGTCTGAAAGAATTACTCCGGAAATGTATCGCTCTATTCCAGAAGTTGTAAATAGAAGCTCACGATACTCTCTTCGATTTTCAACTGTAGATTCTATCGAGTTTTTCGCAAATCGTTTTCCAATTGTTCCTATGCTTTCATCAGCAGCTAATATGCCTTTACTTCTGTTTTTAAGAAAGAAATCAATTGTTCCTTTTAATTTCTGAATTGGAATTGTCATAACGGCTCCTCAAAGACATTGAAATTCACTATCCTTTTTATGACAACTAAATCTATGATTATGTTTAGCAAAAAGTATGACGCATAAATTAAACAGGAGGGCTGCTAAATAGAAACAATGAGAGATTTTGATGTTTTAATTAGTATCTGCTTTTCAAGTACAGATACTAATTAACAACCGTTTGCGTTCGATATTATTTGTCTATACCACCAAAATGCTCTGCAACCCTGAGTGCAAATGAAGATAAAGAGGGGTCTCTTGCTCCCATGAGAAGCACACAATCTCCACTGTTTACATTCTTATCCAAAAGAGATAATAATTGATCTCTATCCTCAGGAGCATGCGCCTTAAAAGGCACTTCACCCAAAGAACTTATTAATATTTGTGAAGAGATATCTTTTTGTGCCGTACCCCCGGCATAATAAATTGGAAGAAGAAATAATGTGTCTTCAGAACCCAATACCGTTCTAAAAGTATTCAGGTATTCATCTTTTAAAAATCTGGTAGGACCAAATCCATGTGGTTGATATATTGCTAAAATCCGCGATGATAAACCCCTCGCAGCTGTAATTGCAGCTTTTATCTTCTCAGGGTTATGCGCAAAATCATCTACAACAAACACTCGTTTACGAGTGATCGTAATTGAAAACCTGCGTGCTACACCCTGATAAGAGGCTACAGCACATGATAAATCTTGCGATTCACAACCAAGAATAAAACACGCCCTCAGTGCCGCGCATAAATTGGATAAATTATGTAATCCGGGAAGAGGAAGTTTATATTCAATTCCCTGATGAATAAGAACCGTGGATAATGCTTCCAATTTATATGCATCTGGCCGCCATGATTTTTCATTTTGAATCCCAAATGCGTTTACATCTATAAGCTCAGAAAGATTCGGATCATCTGCATTAGCAATTGTCATATATGATTGTCGGGAAAGAGTTTTAAATAAATCAACTATCTCCGGAATCGTTTTATGATCCTTTGAAACATTTAATATTATGCTGATATAGGGTTTGTATTTTACAAGCGTACCGTCGCTCTCATCCGCCTCGATAACCAGAAGATCAGACGACCCATGGAACGCATTCCCAATTAGTCCGTCGCTTTCAAGACGGCGCAGATTTGCTCCGCTGATCAGAGAGGGCGATTTTCCGCACGCAGTTAAAAGCTCAAAAACCATAGCGGTGACAGTCGATTTTCCACTTGTCCCCGCGATCGCAATTGTCTTCTTGGATTCAACAATCGCAGCAAGAACATCAGAACGATGCAGTATAGGAATATTCTGCCTTTTTGCCGCAGCTATATCAGGATTGGATTCTTCGATAGCAGTTGAAATACAGATGATATCGGTCGATGAATTTATTCCAGAGCCATTCTGATCAAATAAAATGCAGCCCATAGAAGAGAGAGTATCTCGAACTCTTTTAGTATCTTCACTGCTAAGAAGTCTGTCAGATCCTGTTACTGTGAGTCCTGTCCAACGTAAATATTGCGCAAGAGCACTCATTCCACTTCCCAATACTCCGGTAAAGTGAATTTTCTTGCAATTAATACCATTAATCGATAATGACAATTGTCTCCTCCTCAACCATATTAAACAGTTCAATGATTTCTTTATTTCGCATGCAAATACATCCATGTGATATAGGTGTGCCAATCAGATCTTCTCTATTGGTACCATGAATGTAAATATATCTTTCGTAAGAATCAATCCCCGGACCACAATTGACACCTGGTTCCAAGCCCTGGAGCCTGAGAATTCTGGAGAGAATCATATTCTCTTTAGTCAAATCATCGCTCCAATCGATTCCGGTATCGATTCTGCTTTCAAATATTCTGCCTTCAGGTGCATTATGACCAATTTTCTCTATGATTTTATGAACACCTTGTGGTGTCTGATGTGAGCCCTCCCGATTACCTATACCGAATTTTGATGTAGATATGTCGAAGGTCTTTGTCACTTTATTCTCTTCGGTAAGAAACATCCTCTGGCTTGCAGTGTCAATGTATAAAAAACGTTTTGGTACATTATGCAGTACATATTGTAATTTGTTATTTATTTGCGATAATTTATTTTCGATCATATCAATAGTCCATCAATGAAGAGTAAAGTAAACGAGAGCTCATGTTTATAGACATAGTCTTACCAAAATAATATAATGAGAAAAGAATAGGTAATAGCGGCGTTCAAATGTAAGAAATTAAAAGTAAAGGAAACTTGCATCATGGCACCAGATCAATCTTATCCAAACAACAATGAAGATACCTGGAGGTTGTTTCGAATCATGGCCGAATTTGTTGAAGGGTTTGAGACTCTTTCAAAAATCGGTCCCTGCGTGACCATATTTGGATCAGCCAGAACACCTAAAACCCACAATTTTTACAAAATGACTGTTGAGACTGCTCGTCTTGCGATTAAGAACGGCTATGGGGTTATCACCGGGGGTGGACCTGGCATTATGGAAGCCGCAAATAAAGGTGCCGCGATGGAAAACGGAAGATCTATCGGTTTAAATATCCAGCTCCCTTATGAACAGCTACCTAATCCCTATGTAAAGCTACTTATTAATTTCAGACACTTTTTTTGCCGTAAAGTTATGTTCCTGAAATATACTTCCGCAGTTATTATCATGCCTGGTGGATATGGTACTATGGATGAAATGTTCGAAACGCTTACACTTATCCAAACTCAAAAAGTATCTTCTCTGCCTCTCATACTTATGGGAACTGATTACTGGAAAGGCTTGACTGACTGGCTCGAAAAAACAATGTTCAAGTATAAGTATATTGTTGAAGAGGATCTTTCACTTATGAAAGTCACCGATGATCCTCATGAAGCAATCGATTATATTAACAAATGTGAAGGATCAAAAAAGGTCACGGCAAACTTTGTTTGATTATAAATAAATTACTATTGACATATCTGTTATAATAGCTTATACTATAAGTTGATTGCAACTTTATATTTTGGCGGTAATTAAAAAGTAAACGGATGATTGATAATAGATAATAATTATAAACTGGCAGACTTAAAAAAACAATCAGTAGTAAAGTCTGCCTCTCTTTTCAAAAAGCATTTCCTTTAAAAGGAGGTAGTGAAGTGGTCGCAAAAAAAACCGCCAAAAAAGCACCTGCAAAGAAAGCTGTAGCAAAGAAAGCTGTAGCTAAAAAAGCTCCTGCAAAAAAAGCTGTCGCTAAAAAAGCTGTCGCCAAAAAAGCTCCAGCAAAAAAGGCCACTGTCAAGAAAGCTGCTACTGCAAAAAAAACTGTTAAAAAAGCAGCTAAAAAATCGATCAAAAAGAAATCCTGATTTTTTATATAGGGTAAAAGTCTTCTTTTACCCTCTTTTGTGAAATAATAAATTTACCTCAATATATTTAATTTTTCTGTTGCGCCCCTGTTTCCCATCGTCTATATTAGAACAATCCAACAATTATTTTTTATTTATTTAATCCTCAACAGTTTGACTCCATGATAGAATTTTCAAAGCAAATATCGGAAAAATGGAACATTCCAGCGTCTCTTGCTGAGATGATATGTGTAGCATACGAAAGACATGATACACCATACTATCTGGCAGAGTATGTACCTGAAATTGCAGTCGAATTATCAACATCAGCTTTATGGGAAATCTATGATTTTCTCAATTCAATGGACGATCTTTCTTCTAAAAAGAAACGGGTCCTTAATGCTTTAAAAAAAGCTGATAAAGTCATGCCGAATATCGAAAAGCGTGTCAACATGACTTCCAATTCATTCGAGCTGGATGATTTACTTCTTCCATTACGGCCTAATCCAAGGAGTAAAGGACAACTTGCTTCAAAAAAAGGTCTCGATCCACTTGCTGACTTTATCATAAAACAAAATGATGATAGTCATTCAATCGAAGAGCTTGCAGAAAAATATATAGGTAAAGATCAATCTTTTTCTTCGGTTGATGATGTTATTCAAGCGGTGAAAGATATCCTTGCTGAAAGGTTTGCCTATGATGAAACGGTCAGAGCAATGGTCCGTGATTTTTCTTATGATGATGGATTTTTCGAAGTAACTCCTAAAAATAAAAAAGATCCAAACTTCAGCAGCTACATTGGAAAAATAATCCCTATTCATGAATGTACTAAAGAAGAAATCTTAAAATTAATGATTGCCGAGGATCAGAAACTTATCCGTTTGAAACTTGGCGTGCAGCTTTTCCGAATCACCGAACTTATTCGCCACCACTTTGTTGAAAATCCGGATGCTGTTGGTTTTGATATTATTTGTGAATCAATTGACGAATGCTGGCTTAGACTGCTTCAACCTGTTATTGAACGTGATGTCAAACAGAGACTTCGCGATGAAGCAGAAGAATGGGCTGTAAAAAAGATCATTTCTGATCTTAACAAAAAAATTAATGATGAAATGAGCCAAGGACCTGTTCTTTTCGCTGATGCTGCACATGATAAAAATATTTTGCTCATCGCTCTCAGCGGACAAGGTGAATTGTTAGGTGTTACTACTGAAAAGAAACCACCCGAAGGTAAAAATTTCTCCAGCGATCGTCTCCGTCAATTCCTCAATAGACATAGACCAACTTCCATTTTGATTGTGGAAAATGATCAAAAGACTGTTGCTGAAAAGGTTTTAAGTCAGGCCGTAAGCAGTTTTACTCCTATTCCCACAGTGGTTACATTTGTTGCTGACAATACTCAAACAAACCCTTCAGAATCGGATTGGATGAAGAAGGAGTTTGAAACACTTCTTGATGAAGAAATGAGGAAATTGTACGGATTCGCTTTACAAAATCTTCAGTCAGTTACTCTGTTGCCAAAAATTGGATGTAAATATTATACTGTTCATTCTTTTCAGAATTTATTACCCGAAGAAAAGTTCATAGAAATTGTCACTCGCATTACTTCAGGATTTATTCTGAAAAATGGTGTTGTCATAAAAGATATCTCTGAATCGCCTATTTCCAAGTTTAAAATTGTCACTCAAGAACTCCTTCAGGCAATACGTGCTTTTGATACCCAGACTCCTTTGGTTAACAAAAATGATCTTCTTAAAGTTCCGGGTATGAGTGAAGCGATCTTCCGAAATATTTCCGGGTTTACTATTATTCCCAATGCCGAAGAGCTTATCGACAGAACAGCAATTCATCCTGACCACTTCCCATTGATTTATGAAATTAATGAGCAGTTGACAGTCTCGATTGATACCATTGTTAATGATCCTGATATTGTCAGATCTTTCAGCACTGAAGATCCTATACAGAAAATTTTCATTGAGAAAAATCTGGTCAATCAGATTAAGGTTGGGAAAAAATATCTCTCACAACAAGCGCCCAAAGTTCAAAGAAAATTAAAACTCAATGAGCTCAAAGAAGGCGCAATTGTTTCCGGAAGAGTTACCAATATTACTCCGTTTGGTGTATTTGTAAATATCAATGCTGTTTGTGATGGTCTGATTCATATTTCTCAGTTAGCTGATGAATATGTTGAAACACCTGATCAGGTTGTTGGGATCAATGATAAAGTTGACGTAAAAATTTTGAAAGTGGACGTAAAAAAAAGAAGAATTTCTCTTTCGATGAAAAATCTGGGAAATAAAGCACCTAAGGTACATCCATCAAAAGGCCAGCTTGACCATCTCGCAGAACATTTTAAAAATCGTTAACTATTTCACCTGCATTGGTTCTTAATGCAGGTGATCTGTTATTACTGCAACTATCTTCTGTAAAAGATGAATCCGAACATTACTCAAATCTCTATTCTTTGTTATAATTGGTATTGTCGAATAATACTCTTCTAATTCGATCATTATCTTGTTTATAGTAAAAAGCCTCCCTGATAACGATTCCGGAAATTCCAAATACGCCAATAACACCAGAAGTTTATGTTCGTTGTAATTAAGCAATGATGAGAAGGTTTGAATGTCAATGTCCCTGTTTATAGGATAGCTCAAAACTGCATGATCAACAACTTTTCTTATTTTATTTAGTGTGCTATTAGGGCTTATTTCCTGAAAAAAGCCCGACTCATTGCGGGTAGACTGGTTACAGAAAAGCAATTTATGCAAGTACTGCAGACTGATACTGAGGTTAATAAATCCGTTTGTAATATTCTCAAGTTTAACAGATTGGATAAAAAAACAGTTCCATTCAAATGATTCGCATATACGTTGTGCCATTAAATTGACAGGTAAAGATACCTGTTTTGTGCAAAGCTGTTTTGCAATGGGAGTACAAATATCAAAAGTATTGTTATTAGTAAGATAAAAACGTAAATTGAGGCTGTTTACATTTATTTCAGGAAATAGTTTGCAAATCGCACTGTTGAACGATCTGCAAAGATATTGATGCAAGCTATCCATTGTTGAATTCAGGATATCGCGTTTTTTTTCCCATCTGACCAGAGCGCCTCGATGTCATAATATGATCTCAATTCAGGAAGCATAATATGAACAAGAACATCTGAAAAGTCAATCAGAATCCATCTGCCGTCTTCTTCGCCTTCCTGCTTCCAGGGATGAGTTCCCTGTTCAATCAGTCCATTGACTATGCCATCAAAAATAGCCCTGTTGTGTACAGTTGTGTCACCTTGGCAGACAACAAACCAGTCAGCTGAACCAGGTACTCCTTGTAAATCAATTACTACAATTTTTTCAGCTAACTTGTCCTGAGCTTCCTTAACTATCGCATCAACTAATTCTTTTCCGAATAGTACATTCTGTGAAGATTTTTTCACTTTATTTTCTCTCCATAATCTGGCCCGATGACAACGGTGACATCGAATGAATTATCATTATTTCTTATTTTAACTACTTTATCCGTTTTTAATACCTGTGCTACCTGGTTGGCAATCATATCATCTGTGCTTCTGGAAATAACCATTGTGTATGGGTAATTCCAGGTATCGGCGTTGCCTACAAATTTTACATCGAAATCATTATCACGCAAGTAATCCGCAACCTTAGTTGCAGCGCCTTCTGCTCCGCAGCCATTAAGAAGCTGAATGCTTCCAATGTCAGGAATTGATACTTGGTTGATTTCTTTTTCTGTTTGAGGGACATCTTCTCTTAATGTCCCAACAAACATTGATATAGCGCATAGTAGGCATATTGATAGTAATAGTAAAAAATTGCTCATTGCGACTGCTCTATTCTTTATATCTGAATGGATTTACCTGACAGAACAAAAACTTCCATTCTTAAATTGATTCATGATACTTTGCCCGGATTTGCATCTGCAATAATCATAGAGATACTCAGTAACTATATTCAGATATTTGCAGAGTCTAAACAAGCATTTTCTGAAATCAAATAAGCTTTCAAATACTGGTCCCATTTAACTTGATCATGAAAATAAATTCAAATTTGCTGATTTTCTTAAGAAATACCGAAGTGATTCTATTATTTATGGAATCTCTGCAGCAAAAATAAGTTTAATGCGTTACATTATAAATTTTGAGTACATCAATGCTGAATCATAACACTCTTAATATATAATGATCTGGTCTATTGATCTATTTAAAATTATGCTCGACTAACTTATTTATGTTATCACCTGTATATTGTACCATATTGTCAACACCGATTTAATATTTCTCACTTTCACCGATAAATTATTTCCCATTTTACTTTGCAGAAGACAACTGGTTTGGCGGGACTAAACCGAGTTTTGATCGTTTTTTAATTCGATAACTCTCTCCTTTCATGATAACTACCTCAGCATGGTGTAACAATCGATCAAGTGTTGCTGTTGCGATCGCGTTATCACCCATCAGTTCACCCCACTGCCCGAAAGACTTATTTGTAGTCAGTATTATAGACCCTTTTTCATATCTGGCTGCAACCAGATTGAAAAACAGTGTGGATTCTTCTCTTGTAAAAGATTCGTAGCCGATCTCATCTATTGCAAGCAGATGTGGTTTACAGAAACTTTTTAATTTACGTTTCAGCCTGCTCTGTTTTTTTGCTTTTAACAGTTCCTCCAGTATCTCCTGCGCTGACATAAAATATGCGGTATACCCCTCAGAACAGGCTTTGTAGACAAGCGCTGACAATAGATGTGTCTTTCCCAGACCCGATGGCCCCATGAGTACTAAATTCTCATTTCGTTCGATAAAAGAGAGGCTGCCGAGTTCCGCAAGCTTTTTACGGGTAATTCCCTCAACTTCTTCTACTTTGTAATCATCGAGATACTTCACTGCAGGAAGCCGTGAAAGTTTCAACCGAGTTTTTGCCGCTCTCTGTCGTCGCATTGTCAATTCGTGACCGAATAGGTCACTGAGTGTTTCTAAAAGCGGACGTTCCTTTCTTGATTCTTCATGTAAAAAAGTATCGATATAACTCAGTGCAAATCCAAGATTGAGCTCTGTCAAATTATTCTTTAGAATTTCAAGCGCAGCTGTAGCCATTATACTGTCTCCTGAAGTTGTTGATTGTCGCAAAAAAGCATATCATAAATAGCGGGGTCTCCTGTAGACGTCTCATCTTCCGCTTTTTTTCTTTTCTCAAAGATCTGCTTTCTTATCCTTTCTTCCAGATCGCGACCGTCAAGCCATGCTTTGTAATGTTCCTTCTCATCCTCAGGGTTAACCTGCGTCTTCTTTGCACCATCAGCTTCGAGAACAAGTGTCCTTATTACTGTGCCATCAAACTTTAACGTCAACTTATGATCCACCAGATCTAACAAGCCTTCGAGCTGTTTGCCCCGATACTGCACAGGCACACTGTAACGGTTTGTCTGATAGGTAATCTTTCCGTCAGGATTTACCATGAGTAATTGTGGCAGACGGTATTCAAAAGCCTGGTCTGGTATAGTGCGTAAACAATTTTTTTCTTCTTCAAACCGCACTGAACGTGTCTGCCCGAAATCACGGATTACCTTCTGATCTACCCGCTCCATCCATAGTTCCACCAGCTCATTAAGCCGTGCGGTAGGGACTATTGACAGGTCTGAACCAACAGAGGGAAGAAAGCTTGTCCGGACATATCGAACCTCCCGTTCAACTTTCCCTTTTGTTTTTGGGCGGTATACTCTGCAGCGCCGTGGTGTAAAACCATAATGTGCAGCAAATGCCGCCATCTTTACGTTCACCTGCCATTTGCCTTCACTGATGTTGTAAATGAATGCCGTTTTCATGTTGTCGAAGAGTAATTCAGCAGGAATGCCACCAAAGTGCTTAAATGCATGGATCATGCACGCAAAGAGCACGCTCTGCTCCATTGAAGTAGTAAACTCAACAAAGCTGCGGCGTGAATATCCAAGCTTCATGATAAATGCATATCTTTTTAACGTGCGACCGTTTTCTTCAACTGTTCCAACAGACATCCAGTCAACCTGCGCCTGCTGTCCTGCAAGCGTCTCGAAACGTCTGATTGCAACACAATGTAATTCTTTACGTTTTTTGCTGATATAATCTCGCAAAATGCTTATTTTACCAGTATAGCCGTTGCGCTGTAGTTTCTGAAATAATGAATCAGCATTGAGGGTGAAGTCACTCTCCAAAGCGGTGTCGATAACCCCATGAAATGGCGCCAATTTGGATTTTCCGGCAGGTCGCCCGTGGCGGGTGTCTTTTTTAAAGACAATATTGTTTTCGTAATTGTAGACTGTGCGGCGAGAAACCTCAAGAATTGCAGCCACCGCAGTACGGGAATAACCTTCCTTGAGAAGTATTTGTGCCTGATGCATTAGATATCCTTCCAATTTGCGACTCCTGGTTAAAGGTAAATGTTGATACCCTTAAAATACCAGAAATCTGGTTGAAGGGGAAAATCGGGAGTCGCATCTGTAAATTCCAGGGGGGATCCCCCCTGGAATTCCCTATTTCCCCCTATAACAAACATCTCTGCTATTACAATACTTCTGCTTAATGTGGGAAATCTTTTTTCGGTGTTTTTAAGAAATTATTATTCGGTGCGGACACCATATGTAATACCAATGCCTGAGTAATACCTTTTTAATATCTCTTATCTACAAAGTACAGGAAATTTAATACTCTTTTTAGTCTCAAACAAGTAAAAAAGTTTGATAAAACACCTTTTGATAATGTATCTTCTTCTATCATTTTTAACTGTTAAAGCCTTTTGGAGGTCTATTAATGAACTGGACTGGATGTTTTGCTGCTCTTATCACTCCGTTTAAGAAAGATGGTACCATTGATGAAAATGGATTTGCTTCTAATATAGACTGGCTCATAAAGAAAAAAATAGCAGGCATAATTCCCTGTGGAACGACTGGTGAATCTGCTACGTTAGCCTGGGAGGAACATAAGAGACTTATTGAAATTGCGGTATCCACTTCGGCTGGAAGAGTACCTGTTATTGCAGGCGCAGGTTCGAATAATACTCAGGAAGCAATCATTGCAGCTCAGCATGCGGAAAAATCAAAAGCAGACGCAGTACTCTGTATTGTACCTTATTATAATAAACCCACTCAGGAAGGGATGTATCAGCATTTTAAGGCAATTGCCTCTAATATCAAGATCCCTTTATTCCTATATAATTTACCTGCTCGTTGTGTGGTTAATATGCTTCCAGAGACTGTTGAACGCCTTATGGAAATTGAGAATATTATTGGAATTAAGGAAGGAAATTCCGATATGATGCAAGTTTCCGAAATTCATCGTCGATGTGGTGATCGATTGACCATTCTTAGTGGCGATGATTTACTTACTTTACCAATGCTCTCAATGGGAGCAAAAGGCGTGATCTCTGTTGCGGGTAATATTATTCCTGAAGCAATGGGTGAAATGACTTCTTTATTTTTAAAAGGTGATGTAAAGGGCGCGCTGAAAATCCATGAACGTTACTCTCAGTTGATCAGTGCTCTTTTCTTTGAAACAAATCCGATTCCTGTTAAAGCCGCAATGAATCATCTTGGATTTGCGGCAGGAGGGTTACGGCTGCCTCTGGCTGAAATGTCAGATGTAAACCTGAAACGACTTCTGAAAATAATGCAGCAAGTCGAAATCGCAAAATGATCGTATACAGAAATTGATCATAAAATTATAGATTGTTCAGTTGTTGATTTTTTAGTAAACTAATGATCCAGAATCTCTACAAAACAGAGGTCCTGGATTTTTTTTTAGTTGATTGTAAATACTGTTCAACTGGATGTTAATAATATAAAATTAGAATAAAAGGAAATTTACCAGAGCTGGGAAAACTGGATATGGTTACGAATCTCTATTTGGTTTGATTTTCGAAAATTTTTATAATGTATAGAGGTTGAAATGGCCATACAAGAAAATCGAAATCATTTTGGAAGTGGTCGAATACTTATTATGGAAGATGAGGAAACGATCAGAGATATTCTCGGAACCATGTTGAGCATCATGGGGTATAGTGTTGAATACGCCCCTGATGGAAATGAGGTAGTGGAAAGAGTAAAAAAGAATTTACAATCAGAAAACAAAATAAGAGCAATAATATTGGATCTTACCATTCCAGAAGGAGTGGGCGGTCAGGAGGCAATCGTTATAATCCGGGATGTTGACAAAATCGTTCCGGTTTTTGTTACCAGCGGCTATTCAGATCATCCAATTATAATAGATCCCCAGGCGTTTGGCTTCAACGATAAAATTCCCAAACCATTTACTTATGCAGACATCGTTGATGTATTTAATCGAAACATGAAATAAAAATGAATCAACAACAACCGATACAATCTTATGGATCAAGTTGCATATCCTGTTCCTTGTCTTCAGAAGATTGAGCAAATTTATTTTTCATCTCCTTAAAAAAACTATCAATGAATTCCAGTTTTTCTTCATCCTGTTTTTGACCAATTTTACCATCAAGAAATTCTTCAGGAATCTCTCTGAGGAATGGACATGGAGTAACTGTTTTTTGTTTACCTCTGGAAATTTTAGTCCCAGGATAGGTGAGGAAAAGACGCTTTTGTGCACGTGTCATTCCAACATAAAACAGCCGCCGTTCCTCATCAATTTTGCCTTCCTCAATTGCTCTTGGAGAGGGAATGTAATCTTTGTCAAGGCAAGCAAGGAATACCACAGGAAATTCCAACCCTTTTGATTTGTGAAGGGTCATGAGGACAACGCCTCTTTGTTTTTTTTCATCTTTTTCCTCAGACTCGGTGGATAACAGTGCTACTTCCTGAAGATAGCCCGCAAGCGTGGGTTTCTTTTTGCGAAACTTGTGTTCATAGTATTCCAATCCGTGCAGCATTTCCTCTATATTTTCAAGGCGCATTTTTTGTGTATCTTCGTCTTTATATGCCCTGGCCAGATGCTCCAGATAACCTGTTTCAGTCAATAATTCACGAACAGTAAGGGGAAGTGAATTATTAGTAAATTTCTCGTCAAATTTGTTAAAAAAATCAACAAACTTGTTAATGATTGTATGCTGATTGTCACTTATTTTGTCAAGTTCAGTGTGCCGGACCATTGCATCCCAGAGACTCATTCTCCTTAGAGCTGCAAATTCATCGAGCAGTTCGAGTGTAGAAGGGGTAATTCCTTTGTTGGGGACTTTTAAAACTCTTGTCATACTCAATTCGTCATCAGGGTTGGCAAAGAAACGCAAATACGCGATCAGATCTTTTATCTCTTTGCGATCATAAAAGCTCATTGCACCATTGATCTGGTAAGGAATCCTTTGTCTTCTGAGTTCTTCCTCATATTGTCTCATCATTGCGTTTGTCCGTAGAAGGATTGCGTGATCGTTGTAGCTGAATGAAGTATGCTCATTATGTTCTGCGATCTTCGAGGCAATCCAGACGGCTTCATCTTCTTCATCATCTCCTTTGTAATGCATGATCGGATCACCATCACCTGCAACAGCCGTGATTTCTTTGTGTTTACGTACACGGTTATGTGAAACGACTGCATGCGCACCAGCAAGTATCTGATGAGTTGATCGATAGTTCTTATCAAGAATTACCGTGGTACATTTTCTGTAATGACTGGAAAAAGAGAGAATGTTTTGAATTTCAGCACCACGCCAGGAATAGATTCCCTGATCATCATCGCCGACGACCATGATATTGTTTTGCGGGAGCGCGAGCAATGATGCAAGTTTCGTTTGTACAGCGTTTGTATCTTGAAATTCGTCAATTGACACATAACGGTAGCGGGTCTGGTATTTTGCCAGAACTTCCGGATATTTTGTAAATAATTGCAATGGCAGAAGCAACAGATCATCAAAATCGACTATTTGTCGTTTAAGGAGTATAGCATTGTAAGAGTTGTAAACTCTGCTTATTTTACGATCTTCGGGGTTTGCTTCTTTATACTGATCAGGATCGAGGGATGCGTTTTTTGCAAGACTGATTTTTGATGCAAATTCCTCAGGATCTTCACTTTTAAGACCACGTACACCATTTGCACGCATTATACTTTTCAGAGTTCCGATTTTTTCATGTTCATCGATTATTGAGAAAGTCTTTTTAAGCCCGATCTTTTCACCATCCTCTCTCAGAATGCGGACACCGAGACTATGAAAAGTGCATAGAGTCATCGCATCTGCAATCTTTTCAGATGTTTCTTTTGCGACTCTTTCTTTCATTTCACGAGCCGCTTTATTTGTAAATGTAACTGCCAGCACCTCTTCTGGTTTACAGTGTTTCTCGTGGACCAGACGGGCGATTCTCATTGTAAGTACACGGGTCTTACCGCTTCCTGCACCGGCCAGAACAAGAAGTGGCCCCTCAGTATGTAACACGGCTTTTTTCTGGTTATCATTCAAACCTTTGGTGAAATCGGGCATAGTCAACTGAATCCTTAATGCATAGTAAAACTTAGGTCCTAAAAATAATTCTGAAATCTACGATGGGGAAGGTGGAGATATTGAGACTGAAATGATTAAGCGAAATATGTAATTGAACTTTCTTCTACCCATAAGCTGAGAAAAAATTGTAAATTATACCGCAGTTTGTCTTTGCGGTATCTCTATTTATGACCTGCCGTTATTTTTGCGCATATTTCATAACAGATTCGCGGGAAAGGTGATAGTGTGATATGAATCTTTTCTTATGGTTTCTACCATTATTAGCGTTATTACTGAGTTTTATTTCTTTCAAGCTGAATATTTTAAAAGGAGTTCGGTACAAATTTTACACGCTTGTATTATTTATTGTGTTTTTATTTGATCTTATGCATTTTTCTTTTTCAAATGATATAATTGATACGGTGCGTTTTTTACTTGTAACATTTATTATTGCTGATATTTTATGGAATGTTACTCGCATGCGCAAAGTGTTTTTCAGATCGGCTGCTGTGATAAGTGGTTTGGTTGTATTTAGCTGGGTTTATTTGAGTTGGGCTGTTGATGGACCGAATAAGGTATTTGATCATTGGAAAGATAAAACTATAAGCAGTTATACAAACCATAAGAACAGGCAGTATGTTCTTAAAGAAAAATTTGAAACTGGAGCCAGATCAGTTAAACGGATCTTTACTCTTTTTAAAGTAAAAAAGGTCAACATTCTTGAAGAAGAAGTGAGAACGTATACTATACCTGAAGGTTATGTAAATGCTGAATTTTCATATAAATGGTCTAACACAGATAATGGCGTTCGTCTGGATTTAATCAATGGTAGAGATACTATCTGGACTCTGGGTGAAGGGTTCTGAAAGCCAGCAATAGCGGAAACTTTTAATAAAAACGGATACTAATTTACATCAGGAATTTACACCTGAGTTATTTTTATTTATTCGGTGATTGAAAATTTAATCTGCGATTAATATTTTTAGTCATGTTGTTTTTTAAGAAATTAGGTTTAAGGCTTTTTTCAAGAGCAAATCGAAAGGGGATGCTATAATGATCCGAAGTCTGAAGGTAATTGCTACGTGTGTATTAACAAGTGCGCTTATATTTAGTCAGTCTTTTGCACAGAGCGTATCCCTCAATGTTCCTTCTGCATGGTCTACTTTGAGAACAGATTCTGTTATAGTAAAAGCACAGATCGATACTGCCGGGATAAAACAGAAGCAGATTAATTATACATTAAGCAGTGTTATTGGCGGAGTAACTAAAGTTATCGCTAAAAAACAAGTAAAGGTGACCGATGTTTCAAGTGATGCTTTTCTGGCAAAGTTGAATAGCCACTGTACTTGGTGGTACCGATTATTTGAAAGTTGAATGGGCTGCTGATTCACAAAAAGAATGAAATTCTTCCATTTGGTATTGTGAATTTGGAAAAACTCCCAAAATTGAATCCTGTTCAGGCTAAAATGGTTGAAGAGAATGCAACTCTCAAGGGAATCGCAGACAGCGTAAAAGAAGGACAGTTCAATAAATGCGGGACACAGGTAGTATGCGTCTTATTGGAATAGTAAAGCACTCTATTTTATGTGCTGAAGAAAACCTCTGATTCATCTGCATCTTCTTTTCAGTCTAGATGGAAAGAATGGGAAAAATGCATTTGTCTCATATCCTGACAGATTTATTGGAAGCAAAAAAGATTCTGTATGGGGTACTCACTATAACGAGAGCTATTGAAAATTCAGCACTTGAAGTATACTGTCATTAAGCTGGAACAATGAAATTTCAAAAGAGATTGTTGGGGATAAAATCGTGATTAGAATGCCATGGTTTGATACTGGTATTGTTCCGTTTGATGGTCGTGTAATTGGTATTTGCAGCGTTTAGAAAAGATAAGAAAAAGTCATATCCAGTAATCCTGAAAAAGCTATGGAATTTATTCCTGGTACATGGGGAAATCTATGTACTGTTAAAGTAAATTTATTTAAATTTCTGTTTGCTATTAATTGATCAGAAAATTTATTTTATGAACATTATCATGGTGGCTGTAGCTCAGTTGGTTAGAGTACTGGATTGTGGTTCCAGTTGTCGGGGGTTCGAGCCCCCTCAGCCACCCCAAATATTTTGAATTCATATTTTTAAATATTGGGCACAATTCTTTACAGAATTGTGCCCTTTATGTTATAATGATAGCATAGGAGGGTAATGCTATGAAAAAGCGACATGATGTTGAGGAATTTGTTGAGAGTGGACTTGACAAAATTAGCTCGTTTGGTGAATTTTTGGGAAAATCTCTGGGATCTATGGGACGAACAATGCAGAAAGTTGTCATTGGTATCGGAATTCTGCTGATCTTCGGGATTGCTGCTTTTTTATGGGCTATGGGTAAGGGAATGTTCAGAAAAAAATAACTGTAAACAAATACATGTTAAAAGAGAATTCTGATTCTCTTTTGACATGTCGTATCTCTCTTTACGATTATTTCCCCTCTCCTGCCTCTTTTATCTTTACTCATACCTATTTTAGGCAACTATACTCTCGAATGTTGAATATCGATGATATAACAAAGAGTGATCTTGCTCTTCTTTATACGTCAAAGGGAAAAATATTTGAAGAGAAATTCGGCTTTCATATAAAATCAATACTTACATTACCCTTAAAAAACATGGAAGGTGAAACCGTTGGCCTTTTTACAGTTGATGAACTTTGGGATGACAAAGATTTTGCGGTCTTATACCCAGCTAACACCTGGGGAATCACTTAAACTGCAATAAATATGCCCTTGTATTTACAAGCAAATTGCCGGCTGATATTGACAATATTAATTTCACCGTGAATTAGATAGCTTGTTACTAAAAAGCAGATTCAACTTATCAGGCTTTTTGTTATTTTAATTATATTTAAAGCGAGAACATTTATTGCAGTTGCTTTTCCAGTTTTATTGAAAGTATAGTAATGCATATAGAAAAAAATATCTCTCTACAGAATAAAAACACTTACCGTATAGGTGGTTTGACTGATTTTTATACAGAGCCTGAAAACGAAGAGGAGATAGTTGAAGCCGCTTTGTGGGCGTCTCAAAAACAAATACCAATTTTTATTTTAGGTAATGGTTCCAATCTATTGATTAGTGATAATGGCTGGCAAGGTCTTGTAATAAATGTATCTGAAGCATTTTGCGAAATCTCCTGGGATCATGATCAAGCTACTGTACAAAGTGGTGCAATGCTCAATGTGTTAATTAATCAGTCAATAGATCGATCTTTAGCGGGACTGGAGGAACTCTGCGGTATTCCCGGGACGATCGGTGGTGCTGTGATTATGAACGCTGGAGCATTTTCCATGTGTGTGGAAAATACTGTTGAATGGGTGAGGTACTTTGATATCGCAACTGGGAAAATATTTACATGCAATAAAACTGCCATGCGGTTTGGCTACAGGACAAGCTTTCTAAAGAATAAACCGGTAATTATTCTTACAACGGGCTTTGCTTTTAACCACAGCAAAACCGGTGATGAACTGATTTCTGTCAGAAGTACAATTTTATCCAAACGAAAAGAAAAACAGCCTTTGGAATATCCTAATTGCGGAAGTGTATTTAAACGTCCGACGAACAATTATGCCGGCACTCTCATTGAAAAATGCGGATTAAAAGGCATGCGGATTGGCGGCGTTGAGGTATCGGTAAAGCATGCAAATTTTATAATAAATAGAGATAACGGGACCGCTGAGGATGTAAGGAGTTTGATTGCTCTTGTACAGAAAACTGTATATGAAAGAGAAATGATCCTGCTGGAACCCGAAGTTATTTTTATGGGCTTGTTTAAGAACGAATTGTTTATCCCCCAAACAGTTGCGAAAGGGTAAGAAAATGCAGATTCAAATAGAAAAATTCATTACTGGACCGATTGAAACAAATACCTATGTGATAATGGATGAAAATAAACATTGCTTTATTGTCGACCCATCTTCCGGTTGTGAAGAAGTTCTGAGCTATATCAAAAAAAATGATCTTTTACCGGAATCAATAGTGATTACACATTGTCATTTCGATCATACTATCGGAATCAGTGAAATAAAAGAAAAATATCCGCACATCTTAGTTTATGTAAATCCTCTTGAAGCTGTAATGCTCCGCAGACCAGAAATGAATGGTTCTGTCATGATGGGATTTGAATTTACCTATACAGAACCGGTAATTGATTTAATAGAGGGGCCGATGGAGATAGGCAGTTTTAAAGTGAATATAATCGTGGTCCCCGGGCACAGTCCTGCTGGCACTGCAATTTACATAGATAAATACTTGCTTTGTGGTGATATCCTCTTTGCCGGATCGGTAGGAAGAAGCGATCTGGTGGGAGGGGATGAAATAAAGCTTCTTACAGGGATTCGTGAAAAACTGCTGCCTTTACCTGATGATACAATTGTCTGTCCGGGACATGGGGGAAGAACGACTATCGCGCGTGAAAAACGTGAAAACCCGTTTTTATTCTAATTACATTGTAATTATATAATGAGCTATCAATGAATGAACTCCCTTATCTTGAATCGTACTTTGCATATATTCGTCTTGAACGGACTCTCAGCGATAATACAGCAGAATCGTACATGTATGATCTGCAAAGGGTTACCTCCTTTCTTACTCAGAAATCAATTGACTCAATCGAATTGGTGACACCGGAAATATTATCCGAATATATCAGACTTTTGTATGATTTGGGTTTTGAAGTAACCTCAATACAACGCACACTATCTTCGCTGAGAGGCTACTTCGCTTTCATTGTTTCAGAGGGTGCTATAGAAAAAGACCCTACAGAACTGCTGGAAACTCCGCGAAGCTCGCGATATCTGCCATCTGTTTTATCTGTCGAAGAGATCGAGTCGATACTCAATGTCATTGAGATTAATAAAAGAATGGGAATCCGGGATAAAGCTATGCTTGAGACACTGTACGCAACCGGAATGCGGGTTTCAGAATTGTCAAATTTAACATTTGAGCAATATATGCCTGAGGATGGACTTGTAAGGATTTTAGGAAAAGGATCAAAAGAACGTATTGTCCCTATAGGTGAAATAGCAGCATCGTGGATTGACAAGTACTATTCTGAAGAACGGCAATCACTTGTAAAAGCTGATACTGATAGTACAATATTTTTGAATCGATTTGGAAAGCCGATCTCAAGAATGGGTATCTGGAAAATCGTCCAATACTATGTAAAGCTTGCCGGTATTAAAAAAAATGTCTCACCCCATACATTCCGGCACTCATTTGCCACCCATTTACTTGAAGGGGGCGCTGACCTCAGGACTGTCCAGGAAATGCTTGGACATGCAAATATTGTTACTACAGAGATCTATACTCATGTTGATCGTGAATATCTCAAAGAGGTTCATAGAAGTTTTCACCCCAGATATAAACAGAATAATGTTGAACGGGGTTAGCACATGTCACAACTGCCTGACATCCTGATACAAATACACTATCATCTCAGACCTGGGGGGGTCAGGACTGTCATGAACCGGTATGCAGAGACTTTTCTGCATTGCAAAAATGGACAGGCAGAATCGTATATTGTTTCCAGTTCTTATGGAGCGTACACAAAGGGAATGACATGCAAGGTAGTTGATGTGCCGGAATGTGATTATCAAATTATAATTGATAAAACACATTTTTTTGCTCTACGTGACCAGATTATAAGTCAAATTGAAAAAACATTTTCAACGATCTCAAATCGTACTGCTGTCATTATCGCTCATAATTTAACACTCGCCAAAAATCCGGCACTCTCAGCCGCATTTCATCTGCTTGCCGTGAAATGGTCCTCTGTAAAAATCAGATTTTTCTTGGTTATCCATGATTTTGCTGAAGAGGGGCGGACTGATCTTATGGAGCAGATTACTTCTCTGGAAGCTCAGGGAGTAAGCATAAGGGAGAGTCTTTACTGCATTGGTGCGCCTGTACATATCGTTTCACCTGGTGTAGAATGGTATAATTTGCTAAAAAAAACTGGATTTCCTGTTACGTTGTTACAGAATCCGATAATCTCATTACCTGAGAGTGAAAATGGCATAATCAATAATCGCCAGGAATACAAAAACAGGTTAAAAAAATATGCTGAAATCAGGGGAATAGAACTTGATATTTCAAAAAAAATTTTCTATTATCCGGTTCGGGTGATAACAAGAAAGAATATTCTTGAATCTATAGTGATATCCTGCTTTTTATGTAATGGTATATTGCTTACGGGTCAATTTGGTAAAAGTAAAATTGACAGACAGCGGTTTGATTTTTTTAACACTATGATCAAAAAGTACAAATTACCGGTTATATTTGATTCTCCTGATATTTTTTCGGATGATGATTATACGATAAGTCCTGTCGCCAGGCTGATGAGTATTTGTGATATTGCAATCTCTTCATCGATAGCAGAAGGCTTTGGTTACGGACTTTTTGATCCATGGCTTTATGATAGAGCTGTTATTGCCCGTAAACCATCCGGTTTTATATTACCTGAAAACTGGGATGAATCTATTTTTTATTCATGGTTTCCGGCTCCACAAGAATGGGTTTCACTTGACTTGTTGAGTAATCGATACAGAGATCAGTATTATAATTGTTTCAAGAGTAATTTGCCTTGGAAAGTTGATAAAGTAATTTGCAGAAATTCTACTGTTGACTTCGGGGCATTAGATGAAATTTCACAGTATAGAATTATTGAATTAGTACTGAATGATAAGCAGAAAATGAAAATGTGGATGGCGCTCCTTGAAAAAAAATCTTCTATCTGGCCAGGAATCGAAAATCTGACACGTGCAGCTCAGAATAATATCTGCCGACAAAAAGAACTGATCCTGGATCAATTTTCGTATAAACGGTTCCAATCACAATTTGAAAGCTGTTTTTCTCAGAAAGTATCTATCATTGCGCAAACTATCAATCCCATTTATATTCAGAATATATTTCAATCATCTAAATTTTTTAAATTACTGCTGAATCCGCAGAGCATTATGTGACTATTAATATTATGGACTTTTTTTTTTATTGATGATATTCTGAAAGTAGTTATATTCAGAGTAGGATTGGGAAAAAACTTTTGGGGTCAAAGAATGAAAATTTTAAATTATCATGCGACATTTCCCTTGACTTTACTCGGATTACATTGGATATTTTAGATACCCCATATTCAACTGGAGGGATTTTGTGTCTAATACTACAAAGCATGATCTGATTGCAGATGTATCAAAATTTACAGGGCTTACTCAGGCAGAAACTAAAATTGTCATAGAAGAGTTGCTTGAGAGTATTTCTGTTATCCTTGAAAGTGGGAAAAGTATAGAGATCAGAGGTTTCGGTACTTTCTATACTAAAATCAGAAAGCCACGTCCAGCCCGCAATCCAAAGACCGGTGAGGTTGTTCCGCTCTTGAAAAGAATAGTTCCGCTTTTTAAGTATTCCAACGAACTTAAAAAGAAAATTACTGATACATTGCTTCAAAAAACTGCTGTTCAGTCCTAAATCGGATTCTGTTTTTCAGAGAGTACTTTTATAATAAAAAAAGGTGCTCTGCTGAAGAACTACTGTTTTCTATTTCACATTATTAATGATCAAAGAAAAACGTCTATTCCATAAAATCACTTTATCAGATTAATTTTCTGCATCGACGAATACTTGTTTGTAGAAAGTGTTACCATATACATACCAGAAGACACTCCATAGTGCGGGATAATAAAACACTCTTTATATATACCGGCAATCCTGTTGCATCTTAATAGATTTTTTACAAACGCTCCAGAAATCGTATAAAGATCTATTGAGAGGGGAGATGAAGATTGCAACTGATACTCTATTGTCATTGCCCGTTTGTCTGCTGAAATTTGCATTCCTGAATTGCTTCTTTTCAAAAGAGAGTATTGGGCAATGTTTTCTACAGCTAATTTTACATTGTACCATTTTGTATTGATATCTGCTGTGCCTGTTGCACCGGAAACAAGTTTCAGACGGTAATCGTAATGCGCTTTTCTGGTTTCTTCTCCTTTGTAGATGTAATCGGTATTGCAAATTACTGCAATCACCACATTGTTACTGGGAGCTTTATCGAGTCGTAAACTGCATTCACCACTGCTGACAGGTGTGCTGTATACCGGGGTCCCATCAATAGCCCGGTAGCAAAGCTGGCAGCTCATATTAGCGCCAATTGGTTTGAAATCAACTGTTACCATAGTACCATTTACTAACAGGGGAATTTGATTTGCTCCGGACCATCCCGGAGTTGTTCTTTGCTCCGGTGTGAGAAGGCCATTGCCATCGTTGGTTGTCTTTGCATAAGGAGTCGCTTTCCAGGTATCACAATTGATCCAATAAGGCTGCCACTCGGGGCCGAGTGAGCGGCCAAAATAACTGTCAATTACAACCTTGAATGCATTTGACCATTTTTTCATATCAATAAGTGCTTGCTTTGCGCGATATTCCATAATCAACCGTCGGATCTGTGTTTCTCCTAATTTTGCTGCTATTCCCTCGAGAACTCTTCCCGGACAGTTTCGCCAGATCCATGGAACGCTACCTAAACCTAACCACTCTCCAAGGAAGGTCGGAAATCCATTACCATATTGATTGCCACCCAGATAGGTTCGCCATGTACAAATCTGCTTATCTCCATCGGACATGTTGACACCTTCAGCTGAAGGGCCTCCAAAACTTCCATCCTGCAGCCAGCCGCTGTAGCATTCAATAGGCATAAAAGGCGCAAGAAAAGTTGTACCATTTAGAAAACCCATATCACTGTAAATACCAGTTTGCTGTGCAGATGCCTGCTGCTGAAGCCAGGTGTTTCCACCTTCATGAAACCACGCAGCCTGTTTACATCCAGGAAGATCGGCGAGGACGGAATGAATACCTTCATGAACGCACGCACTCATTTGCGATTCTCTATCGTTGTAGCTGCATTTTGGATTAAAGCTATACACTGGATAATACGAAAGCAGCACCATCGGCCAGTTTTCTCCCTGATAGTAGATTGAGCTTTGCCATCCGCCAAGATCGGTGTTCGAAGCTTTATCGGTACAAAGTCCTGATCCGTATAGGTAAATGGCACTTCGATATCCTTTTTTTGCTCTTTTATCAGGAGGCCACCCCATGGTATCTCGAAAATAAGCGAAATCTTTATTCATCCGCTCAAGTAAAGGTGTAATAGCTTCACTTGTAACAAGAGTATTTTTATTGTTTCCCCATTTAAAAGTCCACCAACCCGAAGATTGTGTTCCCGCTACACTGCAGTCGTTAAGGTCCTTTGTTGGCATCTGAATATCAGGATACTCATCTTTAAAATTATAACTGATAATTGGATTATAGACAGGCCAGATATATGGATCGCCTTGAGCGGCAAATAAGTCAATGATTGAAAGGACAACACTGATACATATAATTACAATTAGTTGATTCTTCATTTCCAGACACCTCTGTGATACTTGAAATCTGAGTTCAATGAATTTTATAAAGGATATATTCTTTTTACATTATAGAATCAAACAGTTGATAATTTAAATCTTTTAGAGTGTTTCCATATAATTTAATATAAGGATTTTTTGGAAAAGCCGAAGTTTGATGTAAAACAATTTTAATATCCTCTTCCCATTAAAACAATTACATCTTCTTCCAAAAGAAACTTTTTGGGATAAATAATCAGATATGGGTCCCACCAGGGGTTTTCACTGTTGTCTTTGGATATAACGCACTTGTTGAAAATTCTCTTTGCACCGATCTTTTCATAAAATTCAGGTACAGCGGTTTGAAACAGGGAACATTCATACTGATTACCATCGACAGGAGAGAGTGCTTTTTTAACTATCAACTTGCCGTATCCATTTTTCCGGAATTTTTCATGTACACAGACACATGCGAGAGCACAATTATGGATGTTTTTATCACCAATCTGTATATCCCTTGTAAAAGTCTTTGCGTATCCGACTATTTTGTTTTCGTTTTTAATGATTATATGTCTTTCATCCGGTTTTGAACCGAAAAATTTTTTCATGTCATCTTCCATAGTGATCACAGGACCTTCCTTTGGTGGCCATGTATTTCGGATTAACATAATAATTGACTGTTTATCACTATTACAAATTTCATGGTGAGAACTTTCCAAGATTATCATAAGTACACTCCAAATTATAGTTCAGAAGATAAATTTCATCTTTGCACTTTAAAAATAAATAAGTTAGTCCTCTTTGCAAATTTAATCGGGAAAAATCAACAATGAGAATTAACCTGATTTATAAAAAAATTCTGATCTTATTTCTGTTTATTGATTGATGCACACTAATTTCCTAACCTGTTTTAAATAGAAATCAAATAATCTGGTAACCAGGCTAATGCAGATTTGTATATAACAGCGTGTACTTCAGATATCAGGAATAAACTAAATGCTATTATAATTTTTTTTCAGAATAGAAGAATAATTGATGGTTAGAAGAAACATTATTTCAGCTCTTTTAAATACTGTAGTTGTAATGAATGCAATTATCGCTAGGAATATTATTGTCTGGTGGATTTGCCTTACTACATTGTGCTTATTTGACCTTTATTTTTAAAATCATTCTTAGAAGCATCCATATTGCTGAAAAAAAAGTAATTAACAGTGCTCATCAAAGATTAACAGACTGCTCAATTTCTTCTAACAAAGAAAGATCATTTTTATAGGGTACTCAATGATAAGAAAGGGGTAGTTATGGCAAAAGTTGATCTGCATGTGCATTCATGTTATTCAGAACGTCCTTCAGAATGGTTTCTTCAGCGGCTTGGCACCAGAGAATCGTATGTTGATCCGGAAGAAATCTATCGTACTGCAAAGCAGGAAGGAATGGATTTTATAACTATTACAGATCATAATACAATTGAAGGTGCAGTGCGATTAAAACAGAAGCACCCTTCAGATGTAATTATCGGTGTTGAAGTAACAGCTTATTTTCCCGAAGATGGTGCAAAAGTTCATATATTGGTTTGGGGTTTAAACGAAATACAATTTCGGCGCATTGATAAATTGCGTTCTAATATATATGACCTGAGGAACTACCTTGTGGAAGAAAATCTGGCACATGCTGTGGCGCATGTGACTTTCGCGATTAATCGGATGCTGAGTTTTAAACATGTGGAACGGTTATTTGTGCTCTTTGATTATTTCGAAACACATAATGGGAGTAGAGAAAAGAGCAACACCGAAGTGCTGGAAAAGGTCTTTACGAATCTTACTATGAAAAAAATCCGTGAATTATCTGAAAAATATTTAATTCAACCTGTAAATGCTGAATCCTGGCATAAGGGTCGGGTCGGAGGTTCAGATGATCATAGTGGCCTTTTTGTGGGGAAGACGTTTACATACGCAAACGCATCGACACCCAATGCTTTTTTGTCTCAGATAAAGCAGAAAGCGACTTTCCCGAAAGGGCGTCATAACAATTATCAGGGACTTGCATTTGCAATTTACAAAGTGGCCTATGATTTTTCTCAATCAAAAAATCCCTTTGCGGGTACAATGCTTGGTACCATAAATTCCCTTTTGTTTGATAATAAACCTGTTGGTTTAAAGAAACAGGCACTGATAAACAAAATTAAAATCGCGAAATGGTCAAAAAAAGATCCTGTTACCTTGTTACTTGCTGATTTTTTAAATACTCTGATCAGTAAAAACGCATTATCGACAGATGAAAAACTGAATCTTATTAATACAACACTGACAAAAGCTGCAGATGAACTTGTGACTCAGCTTTTCATTAAAATCAGTCAAAGTCTGCAAACCGGTGATTTGTCAAATTTGGTAAAAAGTATTTCGGGTTTTTTACCCGGAATTTTTCTTTCTGTTCCTTTTTTCACTTCGCTTAATGTGCTGAATCAGTCACGATGGTTGATTGATGCATTATATCAGGAATATGTCAAACCTGAAAACCGCAGAAAAAAACGTGTACTGTGGTTTACAGATACTTTTCTTGAATTGAGTGGTGTATCTGCTACTTTGCAGGAAATGTCCCGATTGGCACTTGATCGCAATCTGGATATGAAAATCTTAACCTGCCTTCCTCCTGCTAACGAACGAAATTCTTCTGTTCCGCCTAATATAATAGATTTGCCCTGTATTCATTCATATACTCCGGAATTCTTCAATACATATACCTTACGATTGCCCTCTGTAATGGCTGCGCTAAAGATTGTATCGGATGCTGAACCGGATGAAATTTATGTCTCGACACCTGGTCCTGTGGGATTGCTTGGTATTCTCTTCTCGAAGTTGTTACACATACCCAGTACGGCAGTTTACCATACCGATTTTACTCGTCAATTCAGACAGATAATCGGAGATGAAACAATTTGTCAGTTTACAGAAGATTATGTCAACTGGTTTCACTCTCTTGCTGATACCATTGCGGTACCTACTGAACAGTATGCAACGCAGCTTGAGCGCAGGGGAATAAGCAGAGCGAAATTGCGAAAATTCAGACGGGGAATCGATCCTGCTGTCTTCGCACCAGTTGCATCAAGTGAATATCTTGTAAAGACATTAGGAATAACCGATGGTATTACACTGCTTCACAGTGGTCGCGTAAGCAAAGAAAAAAACCTTGACTTTCTGGCTTCAGTATATGAGAAAATTCTGGAAAATCATCCTAAGGTAAATCTAATCTATGCAGGTGATGGACCCTATTATGATGAATTCAGGAAAAAACTGAGCAAATTCAACCGGGTATACTTTACAGGAAGAATCGACAGATGTGATCTTCCATCGTTTTATTCTGCTTCAAATTTACTGGTGTTTCCAAGTATTACTGATACATTTGGAATGGTAGTACTTGAAGCACAAGCGTGTGGTTTGCCCGCAATTGTTTCTGATTTTGGTGGTCCTCAGGAAATAATACTCAATGGTAAGACCGGTTTTGTAGCAGAGTCGAATAATTGTGAAGATTGGGTTAACAAAATTGAAGGCGTAATCAATATGATCGAGTCTTTTCCACAGTTGTATCTTGAAATGCGTGTTGAAGCCCGTCGGCATGTGATGGCAAATTACAATTGGGATTTGGTACTACAGGATATTTTTAGCAGATCCAAGATTATCCGGGAGAAGGATTACTCGCTTCCCTACAGTGATATAAAAATGTTTGATGCAAATTTAAAACAGGAGAAATTGTATTAATTGTTAAATGACGCTATTCATAATTGATTCGATTACCCCATTTTTTAATAAGCGTTGTTTCGTCAGTGGAAAAGTAATTAACAGGTAGAAAGCCCTTTTCTCCTTCCTTCTACGGAGCAACGCAATCCATAAAATTTCTACTTCTTTATCGACTGGCAGATTCTGGTATAGATAAAAATGCTTTGTATAAAATTATTCTGCTTTTACGATTCTTAACAGCTACTAATCAATTGTTTTTCTATATTCAAAAGATTCTGTATTTGTTTAATAACGCAGATCCGCAAAACTATAAGAAGAAAAAATTAATTCCTACTCAGGCATAGTTTTTTACTTATCTTATTGATAAAAGATTAAGTTTGAGAAGGAGCTCAGGCGTGAAAAAACGAGTATTTTATTTAAACCAAAAAATACTGGAATTTGGGAATGAATTGCAAATACGCATCATTACTTTTGTTACTCTTTCCTTTTTATTACCAATCCAGGCCCAAAATTATTCATTCCAGGATACTTCTCTATCCATTGAAGAACGGGTGAATAACATTGTTTCAATACTTACGACAGCAGAGAAGCTGTCTTTATTGCGTCAGAATGAGCCGGCCATTTCACGACTGGGACTTCGGCCATTTACTTATTGGACAGAGGGACTCCATGGTATCGGCTGGGGACAATCTGGCACGCTTACCGGAACGCAATTTCCACAGGCCTTTGGACTGGGCGAAACCTGGGATGAGGAGATTATGCGGCGGGTTGGTGCCCAGGTTGGTCGCGAAGCCAGGGCCATCTATAATTCGGGCAAATGCGGGCTTGTCTTAAGAGCACCAAACTGTGATCTGATCCGTGATCCAAGGTGGGGGAGAACTGAAGAATCCTATGGAGAAGACCCTTTTCATGTGGGAAAACTTTCAGCCGCATTTGTAAAAGGTTTACGGGGAAATGATCCCAAATATTTTATGATTGCATCGATGTGTAAACATTTTGTCGCAAACACAAATGAAGCCAACAGGATGAGTTCTTCATCAAATTTTGATCAGCGAAATTTACTTGAATATTATGCGAAGCCTTTCGAATTCGCACTTACTGAAGGCGGCGCGCAGGCTTATATGACCGCTTATAATGCTGTTAACAATGTACATTGCATTTACAATACGGAGCTCAAAAGGATTTCACGTCAGATCTGGGGGTGGGATGGGGCAGTCTGCTCTGACAATTATGATCTTATTCAATCGCCCGGATACTCAACGATGGCTCAAAAAGCTGCTGCAGCGGTAAAGAATGCCTCTATAGGCTCTTTCGATGATCCTCAGCTTGGGAATGCTCCTGAAGATGCTTTCAGTCAGAGCTTGATGTCAATCAGTGATGTCGATTATGTCATAAAAAATACCATGCGGGTACGTGCACGTCTGGGAGATCTGAATCCTGAAACTGCAAATCCCTTCAAATCCATTACTGGAACGCCCTGGACAAGCGATTCGGCGAAATCACTTGCCAAGCTTGTTACTCAGAAATCAATTGTGCTTCTGAAAAATGCAGATAATATTCTCCCCCTCGATAAAGCTGCGCTTAAGTCAATAGCAATCATCGGCTCGATTGCCGATTCCGTCGCGAGGGACTGGTATGGAGGATTTCCCCCGTATAAAATTCCTGCACGTGCTGGTATAACCACTAAAGTAGGAACTGGTGTACAGGTAAATTATGCCGCGGATAACAGCAACAATGCTGCTGTCAATGCAGCGAAATCATCAGATATCGCGATTGTCTTTTTAGGAAATCACCCGACCTGTGCTGCTGGCTGGGATGTCTGTAATTTGCCAAGTGAAGGAAAAGAGGGAATCGATCGAAAGCTGCTCAATCTTGAAGCAAGTCAGGATAGCCTTATCCGTCAGGTATATCGCGCGAATCCTAAAACCATTGTTGTACTTATCAGTAGCTTCCCATATACGATCAACTGGATAAATGATAATATTCCCGGAGTTGTCCATTTGACTCATAGCAGTCAGGAAACCGGGACTGCTCTTTCAGATGTACTCTTTGGTGATTATAATCCGGCAGGCAGGCTTAATATGACCTGGCCAAAATCATTATCGGATCTGCCTGATATGATGGATTACAATATCCGTAAAGGCAGGACCTATATGTATTGTAAAACAGCACCTTTGTACTCTTTTGGTTATGGTCTGAGTTACACCACATTCTCCTATGAAAACCTGACGACAAGTGCCAGTAACTTCTGTCAGGGGACCCTTGATGTGAATGTGGATGTAACCAACACAGGAAATCGGGCCGGTGAAGAAGTTGTTCAATTGTATGTAAAATATCCCAATTCTTCAATACCACGTCCTGCTAAACAATTGAGAGGTTTTAAAAGGGTTACTATCGCAGCAGGCGCGACATCCAAAGTCTCGATACCGCTTTCTTTTAAAGATCTTGCGTACTGGGATTCGACACAATCAAAATGGACTGTGGAATCTGGAACAGTACAGATTCTTGCGGGTGGATCATCAGCTGATCCAGCTCTGAAAATTACAAAGGACATAACGGTTTGCGGCGGCGTAGTGGATGTCATTAATGATAAAAAGAACAAAGGTTCAATTTCCACACAGGAGAAACGTTTTGGAATTTTCGCAATTACCAATAAAGGAGTTTCTTTTTATAGTAAGGCGCACGAGTCTTATGAAATTAATGTTTACAATCTAAAAGGAAATCGCATCAGACATTTAAAAGGAACTGCTAATACTGCCGGGATTAAAAATCTCTCGTTGATAAATACGCCCAGAATCGGGGCTTCTCTTTATCTGGTATCAGGAAAGATAGGTGGGCAGGAGTTCTCAGAAAAATTCGTGGTGGGGAGGTGATTCGCCTCTGCTCATTTCTAATTAACATTCCTTGAAGAATTATTTTTTAAAAAAGTAGTCAGATTCCAATTTTATTGAGATCAATTCGTTATCATTTGATCAGATCTTAAATAAAAAATTAATTTATTTTACATTTTCATTTTTTTAGTAACTTTAAAGATTGAGAGTTGTCGATGCCTGTTGAAAAAAGTAAACAATATTATCGTGGTAAAGAGGGATATAACTGCGCTCAGGCAATAGCTGCAGGATTTTGCGAACATTTTGACGGATGTACCAGTTTTATAGAAGAATGTAAAATGTTCAGTGGGGGACGCGCGAAGGAGGGGCTTTGTGGAGCTTTATTCGCAGCTGAAACCATCGCCACAGATCAGGATAAGGCATTTCGTATAAGAAAAAAATTCAGAGAAGAAGTCGGTGCTGTTAGTTGTAGAGAGATTAAGAGCACGACAAAAACTCCCTGTATCAGTTGTGTAGAAACTGCTGCACGCATTCTCAAAGAGGAAATTACTAATAAATAATTCAATAATTTCCTGATTTATCCATTATCCTTTATAGTAACAGCAAAAACATGGTCCGTCCCATAAACCTCTTATATTCTTTTCACCTTGTAAACAAATTGAGGAAAAGTTAATTTGTATTTCGGAACCGAAGTTAATTTCAAATAGAAATTAACATGTAGCATTGGAGATATTTAGAGATGCAAAGTCAACCAGGCCGTAATGATCCCTGTCCCTGTGGCAGCGGCAAAAAGTACAAAAAGTGTTGTATGAATAGTTCTGATGAAATAACTCCTGAACGGCGATGTGCGGGAAGAGCTTAAGGAGGCGCTTCAGGAACGGGTGTTTGATTCTCTGGAGCATAAAAAGTGACGGACTATCTTTTTATTAATTTGAGAGGGACGGACTATCTTTTTACCAAAATGACTGCTACTTTTAGAAACTTCCTTCTCAATAAACCGGTATAAATATTGCAGTTTATTTTCTCCATTATCACGCCCTAATTTGGAGGAAATAAAAATGCCTCGTATGCCGCGACTGGAATCGCCCGGATCACTCTACCATATAATGGCTCATTCCATTGAGGGAAAAGAGCTCTTTATTGATGATGAGGATAGAAATGAATTTCTTTCCCGATTTGAAAAAGGACTTAAGAACTGCGATTTTCAGTGCTACGCCTGGAGTCTGATGGATAACCATTACCATTTAATGATCAGGTCCAGTGATCTGCCTTTGAGTAAACTTATGCGCCCTTTGAATAGTGGATATGCACAATTTTACAACAAAAAGTATAAAAGAAAGGGATACCTCTATCAGGACAGGTTCAAATCGGTTCTTTGTCAGGACCAGGACTATGCGATGGAACTGATCAGGTATATTCACCTTAACCCGTTACGGGCAGGACTGGTCAAAACTCTTGAGCAGCTCAAAAATTGGGCCTGGTGTGGTCATGGGTATCTTCTGGGGATAAAAGGTGCACGTGGAGAGCAGTTTCAAAACCGGGAAGAGTGTCTTCGCCGATTTGGAGATAATGAAACTGATGCTATTGAAGCTTACTTGCGATTTTTGGCACAGGGATGTACTGGCGATATGACAAAAGCAGGGCAACTATCTATCACTGAAGCAACAGAAATAGCCGGTTCCCGCAAAGGTTGGCCAGCTGTTATCGGCACTCCTGATTTTGTAAAGAATGCTATGGAAAAGTACAAAATGAATTTAAATCGAAAGCACCGGAAGGCTGATTACATTGTGGTGTTGAATACCCTATCAGCTAAAGTATGTACAGATTATGGGTTTACCAAAGATGAACTTTTCAGAAGAGGAAGAAAGAACAAAATATCCGAAGCCCGCGCGGCTTTTTGCAGTCAGGCACATCTGGAAGAACTTATTCCACTTTCGGTGATTGCCGAATATCTCCGGATGACAATCTCGCCTGTCTCTGCTCTCATTAAGAGATCGCTGGTAAATAAAAGTATATCTGTATCCGTGTAAGATATTTATCTAAAAACAAACTTTCCTAAAAAACTACGATTTATCTGATCTACAAAAAAATCCGCCACCTCTAAAACAACAATTTGAGTAGAGCAAAGGGACTATTGTCTTTTCCCCAGAATAGAAGCGAAAGAATTTGTGCATTGCGTTGATTGGTAAAGCCAGAAAAGAAAAGGGACGGACTAATTTTATTATTAAAGCAAAAAATTAGTCCGTCCCAATAATGGAAACCTATTTACCGACAACTATAAATCTCTTTTCCGGCGAGAAATCAAGATCTGCCGTAACTTTTGTCACTGTCGTTGTTGTAGTTGTTCCTGTATAGTATACATTATCCTCTTTAGATCTTATATCTACTGCTCCTTCAAATTCTACTTTATATTGACCATAACCTAATCTGTATAATCTGACCTTTTCCTCTATCGGATTTCCAAATACATCCTTTCCCATTTTAGCCTTTACTTCAAGCACTTTAGGATATACTCGCTCTCCAGTTCTTTTATCATAAATGCCATTCATTCTTCCAGTCCCAACTGTTAAATAAAAATAACAGTAGTTTGGATCCAGTTGACTTGGATCTATTTCTGGCATAACAACTTTTTTCTCTGGAAAAAGAGGTTTCCCTGAATCTATTATGTAGAAACGCTTTTTAAAATAAGTTGTTTTTTCTTCATTGTAAATAGATGTGTCCGTTACATCTTTGAAACTCCTATCAAGTAACCGCACCTGTTTAGGTTCCGTTTCGACAATAACATAATTATCATTCCATGTAACAGGTTCAATATTGATATTATTTGTATCAAGAATAAATTTACCATCAGAGGAACACACCGCTTTTTTACCATTTTTAGCTAAAATAAAAACCTCAGCAGCCGGGCCATTTGAAATTTCATGTTTCCTTTTAGTTGACTCAGCTTCAAAATTTTTCCCACCATAATAGCTTCCAAAAAAGCCGTCCCAATAGTCATTTTTCCTGATTAAATATTGAATTTCATTGGATGATTCCCGATAAAAGAGATTTGATATCGTATCGTATTCCGCATCAGCAATTAACTTACCTTCGAAATTCATCAATCCATATTTTTTGTTTTTTTCAAACACCACCATATCAGGAGAAATCATTTTGCCGTTGGTAACACTATCTGATAATCTGATATATTTGCCATTAGTTCTATTTATTATATAGAAAAAGAGTTTTACATTATCATCAGGCAGAATACTATCAACATACGCAAAACCAGCTTTCCCTCTGAGGTGTTCAATAAGAGTGAACTTTGGTGGAATCAAAAAATTTCCACATGAATCCACCATACCTGTAGCATATTTGTAAAAGTGCCGGGTATCATTGGGATATTGATAATACATTACCAGACGATAAGCATCTGAATTCTCAGGTTTTGGAATTCCAGCTTTTTTAAAATTAAAAGATGAAAGGCTTATAAGAATTTCAGCAGTTCCAAATTGATTAAATTTTCCAGGTGATACAGCACTATTTACGAAATTATATCGTTCCCGCCAGTCGGTACATTTTTTACATTTTATATATAGAACTTCCGGATTATAACACTCTTTTACTTTTTCAGAAAAGGCGATAGAACAAATAAAAATTACCAATAGAAATGATAGTTTCTTCATAAGTCTCTTTCTCCGATGTTTGATTTAGTTTCGATTGTTGTTAGTTTGCCAGAATTCTGAAGATCTTTCTGAAGTTTTTGTAAATTATTAATAAGGTATTTTAAAATGAATAACTGTTATTTGCCAGAATTTTAACTTAAAATGTAAAAAATTTATATAGCTGTATTGAAAAGAGTTTTTTCCATTAGGAGAACAGTTGCTTCAGCTAAAGCTCTTTGCGCATTGGATCTGGAGTATTAACAAGACTGAATGGTAAGAGTATATAAATCGAGAAGTTTAAGCACGGTGGTACTGTGGGTTATTCGACCCTTTAATTTTTAAGAGGCGGACGCATTTATAACTGCATCCGCACTCATTGCATCAACAAAAGAAAAAATCAATAAAACTGCCTGAAATAACTCCAGGTCGAATCGTCCACCCAGGTATTCCCTTCACCCCATGGTCCTTCGGTTCCTGGTGAATTGGTGTGATCACCTTTAAAAATACAAGCTTTACAGGGATAACCTGTTTTGCAATTCTTATAATCAACACAAACAGGATGCATATTATCAGTGGGCTTGCATTTAGCAGCAAGATCTTCAGTTGTACAACCATCTCTTGTGGCGAGATCATTGATTTGCGGTTGACCATAATTTGGCCACGTACATACACCATCTTGCGTACCGTGAGTAATAAAAATAGGCACAGACCCGCGTTTTGCCCCATCACAGCCGCTCATATTTCCTCCGGAGTGCATGCAGATTGCACGAAAGGTGTCCGGCATAGCGCAAGCAAGAGCATAGGACATAGAACCACCCATGCTGAAGCCTTCAGAGAAGATGCGTGATTCATCAATGCAAAGTTCGCTTTCAAATTTTTTAATCAGTGAACGAACAAGCTGAACGTCTGATCCTTTATCATTGCTCCACTGGTTACTGTTACCCTGTGGTGCGCAGAAGATGGTGGTTCCTTTCCCGTTAGTCGGATTAGCAAATTTCCAAATACCATAATACTGGTAGTTTGTCCCCTGTGAGCCACTGGCTACGCCTGCAGCTGTTCCTCCGCGAGGATGAAGCGCAAACCACAATTTATAGGGGGTATTAGGATCATAATCTGCGGGGAGACGAACCATATAGGTGCGGTTCTGTCCTCCGGAACTGATCGTTAGCGTTTGTTCACCTTTGAGGGATGTAGTCTTGCCGCAACCGGAACTACGCTTAACACTTCCATTGACAGAATCAAGAGTAATATTCATCTCCTGTTCATAGGAAGTGATTGCAATCGCTTTAGTTGTATAACCGGTGGCTGTGACTTTTAAAGAATCACTAATAGCTGCTAATTTTGCTATCTTTTCGCTACCCACGATAGAACTTGTGTTTGATTGACTCAGTAAATATTTGCCCTTAAACGGAAGATAGCGGAATGTAAACACATCCTGGTCGATTGAAGTTCTGATGATAAGGAGCTTGGCAGAATGTGTGTTTTCATCAATATTAAAACGGTAGAATCCTTTTGAGCCATTTTTTAACACCTCTTTTTTCAGGAGTTTACCTTTTACATCAAAGATTTCAATTTTCACTGGAGATGGATCAGGCAAACTGAATTCTAAAAAACCTTTTTCCAGTACTATAGTCTGCAATCGTGGTACTAATGATATCGGCATGACTACTGGAGTGGTATTCAATATTGAATAAGCACCATCTGCCCCGGTCGTATCTTTCAATCCTTGATTAGCAAGTGTAACGATTGCTTTGTCGATAGGTTTCCCGGCCGGATTGGAAACTTTACCGTGTAAATTAATGGTTTGCGCGTTAACCATCAACGCGAAAAAAAACAAAAGACATAACGACATGCGCTGGTACATGTATTACCTCCCTCTGGGTTGATTTTAAATTTTATCATTAATATAAGAATAAAGTTAACTCTTATAATATATTCTATCCAATTTTAATAACCGATTCCGGATTTATTGCGAACACTATTTATAAAATATTTCAGTATTACCAATGCTGATATACATACCATACATAACGTACTACTTTTTTTTGCGAACATTTTTTTTAATCTGAAAACATGGAAAGGCTTTTAATGATTTGGTTTTGTGGTGGTATGGGTAAAAAAACAATTGCAGATATAAAAAATGTTTAAACAGAACTTGATTAATAAACAATCAGTTCTAAATCTGTATCAATTTGTTTTACTGCCCTGGTTTGATCGCGATAACGCAATTGAAAGGAGTTCCTCTATTTCAGGTAAATCAGGACGTAGTTGCGCCGCAACTTTCAGCTGCTCATATGCTTGCACAGTATACCCTTGCTCAAGTAATAGCTTTCCCAGACTATAATGTATCTCGGCTGTTTGCGGATATTGAGTTGATAATCGCGTTAAGTGATCAATTGCCTGACTATCTTGTCTGATAAGCTTACAGGCGGCGATTAGATTCCGATGGGCAGACAGCATTGATGGCCGTTCCTCGATCGCTCGCACAAACAAGTCTATTGCCTGCGGAAGGCTGTCTTGTTTTGCCAGCAATATTCCCAGGCCGTTTAATGCCGACACCATTTTCGGATTGAGTGAAAGTGCCGCCCGATACTCTTTCTTCGCTTCACTATGCAATCCCTGGATAGCCAACGCATCCGCAAAATCAACGCGTACTTCGGGAATGGTCGGATCAATACGAACAGCTTTCTTAAAATGCTCTATTCCTTCTCTAACTTTTCCTGTCTTCACCAGGACACGGGCAAAATTGCTCTGGGCCTGGACCTGTTCAGGATAAATACTAATTGCATAGTTAAACTGTTCGATTGCATCCTGTAAGTATCCCTGCTTTAAATAACGCAATGCCGTTCTATTGTAAGCAATAGCCAAAGCCTCAGGAGAAATAATACTTTTGTCAAAATGCAGAGTATCAGAGGTTTCCTTTTTTTGCATGAGCAGCACTTGCGCATAGCGTTCCTGGGCGGAAAGAAGTGCAGGGTTGATGCGTAATACCTGTTTGAGATATCGTTCAGCTTCCTCGATACGTGATACCTCCATCAAGTTGTCTGCAAGATTGACATAGGCATCGAAAAAAAGAGGGTCGATCCGGATTGCTTCCTGGTAATAATTTATTGCTTCTGGTATCCTATTCTGACGCTCAAGGGCCAAAGCCAGATTAAAACGGACGAATTGATCATGCGGCAAGATACTAAACACCTTGCGGTATGCTTGTTCAACCTTAATTGCACTACTATCATTTAGCAATAAGTATCTACCAAACAGATCAAAAATTCGCCAATCCTGCGGTTCCAATGAAACTGCGCGCTGATAACTCGCGAAAATGCTTTGTCCTGAATCAGCTACGAACGAAGATAACCAATGAATCTTCTGTTCAAACTCACGCACCTTGTTAAGGTTATCAGTCTGATCGGAAAAAGGCGGTTTTTTCAATCTATCGTATACTGCCCGGGTTAAAATGAGCTCTTCCCAATTCGTAAAAGCAAGCCGATCTCTGCATTCTGCTTCGGAGAGGGACTGGGGGATGACAACTGGCTTTGCTATTAGAGAATCAAGGAGTGGAAGCATACCGGAGGCGAGCAGATAGTTGCCATGAAAGTTATAATGAACATGTTCAAGGAACAGATCTTGTCCGCAAATACCATGATCTGAAGCTGCGGACAGACTCTCATCCATGTCAAGTAAAACAGCGCAATCAGGGAATTCCCGGGCTACATCTTTAATAATCTGATTGATTTTGGAATCCGCTCGAAACCGCAATCCATCATAATCCCGTGCAGCGATGAAGTGTTGTCGAGCCTCTTTATATTGTCCAAGTGTGTCGAGACATTGTGCCATCCTGAAGTGCATATCTGCATTGGTGCTGTCAAGTATTGCAGCCCTTTTAAGCAGGACTAATGCTGCTTCAAACTGCCCTCGACTTTGTAAATCTACAGCCTGTTGATAATACACTTTCCACTGTTTGAGTGCATCGGGTGAAAGATCTGGTTGGTGCATGGAGAAAAATGGGGCACAGCCTTTTATATTACTCGCTACTGTACATAAAACAATGTGAGCTCCGCTATTACGGGCTGCTCTGCACATTTCTTTTAGATTGTTTCGATAGTTCTGGTAAACTCTGGTCATTCTTTGATCGTCAAATCGGATCTTGTGCTGCAAGAACATTCTCATGCCACCCCAACCCGCGGGAATTCCTTTATCTTTTGCAATCGATTCGGAAATTGTTGAAGCTAACTGACCTAATCGGGTTGATGATAAAAAAATCCGCAGTCGAATAAACCAGGGGCTGGAAAATTGTGATAAAACTGTTCCTGGCCCGAAAGGTCCGATTACTTCATTGTTTCCTAAATAAACGATAAAAATGTCTGGCGATAATTTGGAGCACTCACGGGCTATCGGGACTACCACATGTGAATTAGTGGCTGTGATAGCCGTATTAATCACCCGGCAGTGTGTTGACTCATAGCGGCCTTGCAGCAGAAGATCGAGATCGCGGGAAAATGCAAACGCTGTTGCCGGATCGCCCTGTGCTGCCGAGGAGCCCAGAATAAAAATACGGCGTTCATTGTTATCTTTATGTAGTGGAAACCGCAATTTTTCCGATCTGCGTACAAGTGTAGAAGGGAAAAATCGGCGACCGAATGCGGGATTATCGGTACAAAATATACTGTCCTGTTTTTTTTCTTTAAGAAAGAACTGGGGGGCATATCCGATGTGAAAAAAACGCAAAGTTCCTTCAACACCAAAAAGAAGCACGCAAGTTAAAAATATTACAACGAAGGTACAGAGTAACCATCCCTTTATTTTCGTAAGCCAGATAATTTTTGGTTCAGACGGTTTGGAACTCGGATGCGTTTTTTTGGGGTGACCTTTTAAGATATTCCTGATCATGTAATTACTGCCATTATCTTACTATTATTGATTGTTAATGACTTCTTATGAAAGGAATAGGGGTATCAAAAAGAAAGTATCTTTACATATACCTGTTTTTTTCACTCTTAGCCTTTTTATGACAAATACAGCTGACTTCATGGCCCAAAAAAATAGATGTTCTGATGGAGTATTGTCAAATATGAAAACCTTTGATTTCAGAGATTACACCTTAAAAAACGTACATCATTATATGCAGTTCCGTTTCAGAGATAGAAATAATCAGAAGCAAGTATTAATTTTTGAAATTATATCATCTTAGTATTTGATTGGGGATGAAGGTTTAATTTTTTTCCTTACATAGGTAAATAATGTCAATTAAAACAGTACTGATTGGTTTTCTTCCCAGGCATATTTCTCCGGAACAAGCCAGGAATACGGGATTGGCTATGGTTCTGCTCTGTCTAATCATCAGTCTGGCGGGCGGAAATCAATTTGTTATAAAAATTGCTCTCGGATTACTACTCATTGATATGGTGTGGCCAAAATTTTTTCTTCCGATTGCCATTATCTGGCTATGTCTTGCAAATGTAATGGGTAGTATTATTTCGAAGATCATATTGGCAATTATCTTTTTTCTGATGGTTACGCCACTTGGTTTCCTCAAAAGGCATACCGGCTCAGAACCGCTACGGCTTAAAGAATGGAAACGAAGCAAAAATTCTGTCTTTACGGTTCGCAACAGGTCGTACTCGGCTAGTGATTTAGAGAAACCGTATTGAAAAAGGAGAAATATGGATTTTTTTAAGGACTTGTGGGGCTTTTTTAAAGTGCGGAAGAAGTTCTGGTTATTACCGATCATCATTGTTCTGTTACTTTTTGGCCTTTTAATAATTTCCACGAGTGGCAGCGCCCTCGCTCCGTTTATTTATACAATATTTTAAAGGGGGAGCTATTTCTCAAGCTATAGTGGGCATCTCAGCATATTACCACGACAGTGCTGCAGCGCTTATCATCGATGGCCATATCGTTGCTGCCGCTCAGGAAGAGCGGTTTACACGCAAAAAACACGACGCATCTTTCCCAAGCCATGCACTTGACTTCGTTTTATCTCAGGGCTGCATAAAGTTCGATGATGTAGATGCTCTTGCTTTCTACGAAAAGCCGTATTTAAAATTCGAGCGTTTACTTGAAACGTACCATTCTTTTGCCCCGCGTGGCTTATCCAGCTTTCTATCCGCCATTCCGGTATGGATAAAAGAAAAGCTTTTCATGAAAGAAATGCTCCGTAAGGAGTTCAGAGCCTTTGGATCACGTATTCCTCCGCTATACTTTCCGGAACATCATCTCTCTCATGCCGCAAGCGCTTTTTTCCCGTCACCATTCGAGCAAGCTGCTATCATTACGATCGACGGTGCAGGAGAGTGGGCAACGACGACCATCTGCAAAGGTGTCAATAATACCATTGAGATTCTCCGGGAACTTTCCTTTCCCCATTCACTGGGTCTTCTGTATTCCGCCTGCACTTATTTTTGCGGTTTCAAGGTGAACAGTGGTGAATATAAATTGATGGGTTTGGCACCATACGGAGATCCTGGTTCTATCGAAACCGATCATTTCAAGGATATCATTCGTCAGGAGCTTGTTGATATTCGTGAGGATGGTTCAATAGTGCTGAATATGGATCGCTTCGATTTTGCTACCGGAATTCGTATGGTAAAGAATGCCAGGTGGGAAAAGTTGTTCGGAATTCCACGACGTAAGCCCGATGGGGAACTGACACAATCGTACATGAATCTTAGTCTGGCGATTCAGGAAGTCACTGAAGAGATCATACTGTTACTTGCGAAAACTGCACGTAAATTGACTGGTTGCGATAACCTCACGCTCGCCGGTGGTGTCGCCCTTAATTGCGTTGCAAATGGGAAATTACTGCGTAGCGGGATCTTTAAAGATATCTGGGTTCAACCAGCATCAGGTGATTCAGGAGGGGCTCTCGGTGCTGCACTCGGTGTTTGGCATATTGTAAAAAACAATCCACGAAACATTCCCTCTCTGCCCACCGATGCAATGCAGGGAACTTATCTGGGCATCGGATTTTCAAGTGAACAGATACGAAATACCGCACTCAACTTTGGTGCCCCTCATAAGGAGTACCAATTGTATGATGAAATGTGTAAAGATGTTGCAGGCTTGTTAGCGGAGGGAAAAATCGTAGGATGGTTTCAGGGGAGAATGGAATTCGGTCCACGCGCACTTGGTAACCGGAGTATTCTTGCTGATCCCCGTGATCCCAATATACAGAAAAAACTTAATCTTAAAATCAAATTTCGTGAAAGTTTTCGGCCGTTTGCTCCAAGTGTACTTGAAGAAGATTATAAGGAATATTTCGATCTCGACCGCCCCTCTCCGTACATGCTTTTTGCCGCACCAGTCATAGAGAGCCGGTGCAATCCACTTCCTGCTGATTATGCTCAGTGGAACCTTTACGATCGTTTATACTACATACGATCTGATATTCAGGCAGTTACTCATATCGACTTTTCTGCCAGGATACAAACGGTGAATCGCAATACCAATTTCAGGTATTGGAAACTCATCTCTGTGTTTAAAGAATTAACCGGTATTGGAATCCTGGTGAATACAAGCTTTAATATTCGCGGTGAGCCGATCGTTTGTACGCCTGAGGATGCCTACCGTTGTTTTATGCGCACAGATATGGATGCTTTGGTCATAGAAGATCTATTATTTATGAAAACTGATCAGCCGCCGCTCTATGACTTGGCCAGCGTGAAACGTGTTTTCGAGCCGGATTAAAAATCTTCAATCCATATTATGTCAGAAGTCAGAATTAGAAAACAAAATGTATACTCATTGAGAGTAAGCAGATCTTTAAGTAGCGGTGTGTCTTCAGTATGCTGACTTAAACTTCATTCTGCGAAAATTTTGACAAAAAAAGTCAGGACAACTATTTTTTCCCCTCGGTGAATACCTTCAAAACTAAAAAAGGAAAATCATGAAGCGTTCAAGCGCGCGATTAATAATTATTGCCGGATTGGCTCTGGTCACAATCCTGTTGGCCTGGCTGATTACGGTTCGGCTTTTTCAGACACAAACGTCTCTCGTGCCTGGATCGATAACGATAGATTACCCGGCTGATGGATCAATTTTCCCGCCCGAGTTTCCTGCCCCGACTTTGTTGTGGAGAGATGGAAATAAAAAAGTGGCTTCTTGGGAAATCAATATCACCTTTACAGACGGATTTCATCCAATTCGCGTAAAATCCAAAGGTGAGCCCATTCGCATTGGTGAAGTTGACCCCCGTTGCGTTTCCTCCACTAATGAGCCCCCGACTTTAACGCCAGAGCAGGCTGAAGCTCATTCCTGGATACCCGATGCCGCTACGTGGTCTGTCATAAAAAAGCACTCTATCAATCACCCCGCGACAATCACCATTCACGGACACCGTCGAGGTATAATCATCATTCGCGGACACCGTCAAAGTATTTCGAAGGGAATCCTTTCAAGCGGAAAAGTTTCGATCCGGACATCGACCGATTCGGTTGGAGCACCGATATTCTATCGAGACGTGCCACTTATGCCTTCAGAGAGCGAAAAAGGTGTGATCAAGCCTCTGGCTCCGCAAGCGATACCGCTGATATCATGGAAGCTGCGCAGTATTGCTGAACAAAAAAGCAGCATCCTGATGCAGGGTCTTCATACATGTGCAAACTGCCATTCATTTTCCACTGATGGTAAAGCACTTGGAATGGATATGGACGGCCCTAAAAATGAAAAGGGACTTTACGCAATTACAAAAGTTCAGCCACACATGACAATCCGCAATGAAGATCTGGTTGAATGGAGTACTTTTCGGGGAAAATTGGGGAGCAAATTGCGAGTAGGGTTCATGTCCCAAATTTCCCCCGATGCACAATACGTGATTACCACTATCAATGATCCCGGCATAGATCAGACTGATTTTGAACGTCGCAAAAATCCGATTGACCTCGAGCGGAATTACTATGTTGCAAATTTCAAAGATTATCATTTTCTACAGGTTTTTTATCCTACCCGCGGAGTTCTGGCGTGGTATAATCGCTCTTCAGAGCATTTGCAATATCTGCCCGGCGCTGATGATACTCGCTATGTGCATACGAATGCCGTATGGAGTCCTGATGGTAAATACCTGGTTTTTGCACGAGCACAGGCACAGAATGCCTATCCTGAGAATGCTAAAGCTGCTCAATACGCAAATGATTCAAATGAAACGCAAATTCAATACGATCTGTATCGAATACCATTCAATGAAGGAAAAGGTGGAACTCCTGAACCAATCCTCGGCGCCTCAAATAACGGAATGAGTAATTCATTTCCGAAAATATCTCCGGATGGGCGCTGGATCGTATTTGTCCAGGCACGGAACGGGATGCTTATGCGTCCTGATGGTAAGCTTTACATTGTACCTGCAAGTGGTGGTAGTGCTCGCTGCATGAAATGCAATACACAACTTATGAACTCCTGGCATAGCTTTTCACCTAATGGCCGCTGGCTTGTTTTCTCTTCGAAAAGCAGATCACCGTATACTCAGATGTATTTGACTCATATTGATGAATCGGGTGATGACAGTCCGCCTATTCTGATTGAAAATGCGACTGCTGCAAACCGGGCGGCTAATATTCCTGAATTTGTAAATATTCATCCGGAAGAAATGGTAAAAATAGATGTCCCGGTTGCTGAGTATGCTCTTCACTCGGATCTTGCGGTTGAGGCAATGAAAAATCATCAGTATGGGACTGCTGTGCTGGAGTGGAAAAAAACACTGGAACTTTCACCGAAAGAACCAAGGGTACACAATAGTCTGGGTGTTGCCTTGATGGAAACCGGCAATGTAGATGAGGCAATTGAATATTATTACAAAGCACTGGAATTGAATTCACAATATGCAGAGGCTTACAATAATTTAGGTGAAGCTTTGGCTGGTAAAGGTCTTGACAAGGAAGCTATTGTACAGTTTGAAAAGGCTATTCAGCTGGATCCCAGGTTTGCAGTAGCCCGCGCGAATATAGGCATGGTGTATGCCCGCACAGGGCAGACCGATAAAGCTATTTTTCATTTGAGAAAAGCAGTGGAAGATAAACCTGATGCGGTTGAGGCCCACAGAAATCTTGGTCATGCGCTCGCGGAAAAGGGAAGTTTTCAGGAAGCGATGATTCAATTGGAGGAGGCAGTCCGATTGTCAGGTGGGAAGGATCCGCTCGCGCTGTTTCTTCTTGGCCGAGTACTTGGTGACCTGGGCAAATCTCAGCGAGCCATTCAGATCGAGCATCAGGCACTTGATGTGGCCATGCAACAGAATAATTCTGAGCTTATGCAAATTATTAGCAGTTATCTTCAGGCGATTGAGGCAGGGTACTGAAAGGGGACGGACTCTGTTTTTGCTTTTTGTTTTTTTTAAAAAGTAAAAAGATAGTACGTCACTAAATGCCGGCCAGGTGAGGTACTTCTCAAGTACCCTATTAGTCTCTGACATCCATCGATTAAACAAAAAAATGAAATGATTGATCAATTAAATCACTAAACACTGCCAAACAATGTCAATTGTTTTTATTCGTATTTTAATTATACTTTAATTGTTTTAGGCAATATTGATGTTACATTTTTGGTAGGCAAAGGTCTATGATCAGTTAAAGAAGTTCTGTATATCTAAGGTAAAAAAGTGAGGATGTATGGTTCAACAAACACTAACGGCAGTTATTCATCGTGAAGATGATCTGTATGTAGCTCAATGTCCCGAAGTTGGTACTGCAAGCCAGGGCTCAACCGTTGAAGAAGCTGTTGCAAACCTGAAAGAGGCAACAGAGTTATATTTGGAAGAGTTTCCGATGCCCAAAATCGAACGCACAATTATGACGACGTTTGAGGCGGTGCATGGTTAAGCTCAAACGGCTTTCAGGTGAGGAAATTGTTAAAACTCTCAAACGAATGGGGTTTGAACCTGTTCGGCAACGCGGAAGTCATGTCGTTATGAAAAAAAATACCATTAATGGAGCTATTGGTTGTGTTGTTCCCATGCCCGTGAAGTAGCTACCGGCACATTACACAGCCTTCTTAAACAGATCCAGATAACACCTGAAGAGTTTGAAAAACATATTTGACATTCAAAAAGCATGTACCGGCAAAACATTACAAGCTAACAGACTTAAACCTGGCAATCTTGGAAACATGTGTACTATCTGCTATTTCTTTTCTACTCAATTAATCAGAAACTACTCAGATCTATTTTAAAACTTTGATATTGAAGATTTGATATTCGATATTGTTGATCATCGGGAACAAATTATGTGTCTGGGAGGACATTACAGGAAAAGAACAAAAAAATATCGAATAGTAAATGACGAATCTTGAATATCGAAATGAAACACAAAGTCCGCACGACTGCACACAGACCGTGTGTATAATCAAAAACTCGCGTGCCATGGTCCCCTTGGACCATGGCTTAATACAATACAAATATCTTGCCCATCCGTAAATACAGGATATTCTGACACAAACAGTTTAATACTAGATACAAAAACGCAATTGTAAAGATGTGGTGTAGTGAACACGAGTACGCGAATTATTATATCCATCACGCAGCACGTTGCGTCATTAAAAAGTTCAGGCGGAATGAGTTCCGTCTCTAAACAGAAGGAATCTCTGTGAATTGAATCACTTATGAGTGACGGACTCTGTTTTTGCTTTTTTACCTAAAAAGTAAAAACAGAGTCCGTCCCCTGAAACAGCATCTTTTCAACGCAGTCTATTTCATAGAGTTAGATCTTCTATTGCTGTTGCAGCACTTCGACTATCTTCTCTTCATGCACTTTATTATATGTCTGCACATAAGCAATGAATGGTACAAATAATAACATGCCTATGAAAAGACCGTTTGCCATTGCCTTGTATTCTTTATGTTTTATAACAACATAAAATACCCATAGAATATTCAAGGTCATAATAATATGCCCAATATGTGCAATTAGATAATTGCCATTCCAGGGAAGCACAAACATCGACATTGTACCGAGAAAATAGATCGGAAGTGAAGTAACAACTAAGAATGCAGCCTTTTTATTTATGAGAAAAACAATAAAGAAACATAAGTATAAAAAGCTGGTAGGTGAACAGGAGTTAAATGAGATCCAATCTACCACGCTTACTTTCAATTTCCCCAAAAAGAAAAACGTGCTGCTTAAAGTTACAAGGAGTAAAAATACGGATAATAAAATTCCGGTAATCTTTTCTGATTTTGATAAATTCATATTTCACCATTTCTGTTTTAAATAAATAAAGACAGCATATGCAAAGATAGTTATCATGTGCATACATTTTTTTAGTACAGTTTGATTAAATCTGATAAAAAATGTCTTGATATTTATTTAATTAAAGGCACAACAGCCCCCGACTCAATGGTAAATAACAATTTAACAAAAAAAACTATTTCTGAGGTATAAAAGACAGATAAGAAGATTGATTTTATTATCTGTCATGAATCGATTAAAGATACAATTATTATGGTGATAAATCAATCCTGTTTTTGAAAATTGATTCAGGAGGTAATCAGGTTACTTGCTTATGTAGTACTAATTTAGAATAACGATAAACTGCTTTTATTTCTGAGTTGTGGTATGGGTTGCTCCTGATAGGGCATCCACATTAACTGACTTGTCAAATTCGACTTTGGCTGCTTCTTTGTGTATGGTTTTGTATAGACTCCATTTGGAAACACTCCATTTAGATTTTAACAATTCAGGAATATTGTAGTTTTTCAGAAATGTTTCATAAAACAATGGATCTTTTTGAGGCATTACAAATGATTTATATGCTTTCCCATCTTTATCGAAATAACTGATAAAAGGTCTTGAGCAAAGCCCGTTAAGCCTTTTACTACTGAAAACAAACCACCTTCCATTACTCGACCATGAATGATAACTATCTACATTATCACTGTTGATACTTAATGATCTGTACTCGTTGGTTTTTAAATCCAATAGATAAATATCACTGCCCTGATTATAGACTGTAAAATATCCGTAATCAGACATACAAAACATAATGAATCTGCCATCGGGGGAAATGCGCGGCCATGTTATGCTAAGTCCGGTCTTTTCAGAAGACAGCACAGTATCAATCTCACCCCATTCATTTAGTTTTTCATTGTATGAGATCCTTAACAGACTGTATTTGACAGAATCAACAGCCCGGTTTGGTTCGGGTTGTGGGGCACTGCAATAATACAGGTGTTTGCCATCAGGCGACCATGCAGGCATGTTCTCGAAATCTTTTTTGGAAACTTTCGGTGATGTTGTAACAAGATTACTTTTTGTATTATAGATAATAATATCGGATGCGGTGTCAAATACATTGATGCTTTTTGGACCTGCAGAATAAAACTCCTGAACAATTTTGTTGGTTGAAAAGGCTATAAGTTTTCCATTGGGGTGCCAGGCTGGATAAACCGCAGAAGACAAGGTATGTTTGGTTTCTGTATCGAGTTTTTTTATTATACCATTATCAATTACTACAGTTCCTCCGACTTTTCCTCTTACGTGAAACAAAGCCCTGGTTGGATCATTTTGACAAAATGAATGACAGTTCATGCAGCCTTTTTCAGCCATACTATTGACAATTATTGGTTTTTCATCAAAGGTTTGAATATTCCTGATGTATAAACCAAGAATTTTCCATAAACGGTAGCCCGGATTTATCAAGCGGTAAGCCAGGTAACCATCGATCTCTTCATTTGCGATTTTGTTAGTGATGCTTTTGTATTTGTCCCAGGCACCCTTTGGGTTCTTTACATAAACATCAAAGTATATATCTTTATTCCTGTTTCTGTTCAGAAGCTGTTTCCATCGCCTAATAGGGATGTAAATAGAAGGACTTTTATTTATAATTTTTATCGTGTCCCCGTTTATTGAATATATCATTACAAAATATTTTGTTCCTTTTTCTTCGATAAAAAAGTTCAGCGGTGCGATATTGGGCGGAATGACAACCTGAGTATAATCAGGGTATATAGCCGGAATGTGTCCAATTTCTGTAACATTTGAAAACGATGGTTTTTTAAGCGATACCCAAAAATAAAGTAACAGGCAAAAGGCAATAAAACCGGACAAAATTATTGTATTTTTTTTCATTCTTTTATCGTTTTTTCCAAAAAATCTTTATTGTTAACAAACGGGCTTGTGTACTGCTGATAATACCAGTATGAGAAGCCGTATTTATAATACAACTCCTCTCTTGCTGCTATACGATCCGTGTTGTATCTGTCAAGAATGTTCAGGTAGCCCTCATAACCATTTAAAATAGCTGGATTGATTTGGAAATCACCTAAAACCCAATCAATATTATCAGAACCTTTTCTGGCGGTATATACCATTATCGCCTCTTGAACGGTCTGTGGAATTTCTTTATATCCAAACTGCTTCAAATAAGAAACCAGATCAATAATATCCATTTTTTCAATTTGATCAGACAACATCAGGTAGGCCATCAGAAATTCAAAAGCCATTTTGTTATCAGGGTTTTTCTTTAATAAGGAAGATAGCTCTACTTCCACTTTTCTACCATCCATGAAATGTATATCCGATGGTATCAATTTACGTTTATGCTGGATAAGTGAATCGGAGTTAAAGATGGTTGTATCTTTAATCCCATTGAGATAATACCTGGCCCACTTTTTATGGAGTAAACTTTTATCCAAAATTTTGAGCACTGAGTTTGCAGCTTTGTAATCACCTTCGATAATATTGGTAAGTGCCAGCATCCTGAGAACACGGGGTGAATTTTCAGCGATGGTTTGCGCTTCGTAAGCCCATTGACGCGCAGCACGAATATGTCCTAAATCAAAGAACAGTTCGCTATTGTCTAAGGTTACAGATCCATAGGTGTAAGCTCCTAAGAATAAAGCATGCTGACCCCAGAAGTTTGGATACCGGAATAAATCATAAAGTAATCTATTATTATAGTACAAAGCTCTGTTTATATTGAAGTTTACCAATCTGTCAGGTGAATATTTTTTTTCAGTTAATTTCAGTATCTCCTGCCATTCACCTTTGTATGCAAGATAATTGATCTTACTGATAAATTGTTTCCCTGAACGTAATGAAAAACTGACTAATAGACAGGTCAAAACAGAAATAATGACAACCTGAAGACAAAAAGAAATAATCACGGTTTTCTTAACGGTTTTTACCGCTTTGGGTATGATGTTACTGAAAAGAACAAGAAACGGGTAGTATATATAAAGTAAATACAGCATTATTCCCGGTCGAAAATTTCTATCAGGAATAAGCAGGTGTAAATATGCTTGCTCAGGGGTAAAATAGAACAGATATCTTGCTGCGAGGTAGGGAATCAAACCTGAAAGCACTATTGTGACAATAACAGGCAGTGAACGTTTTTTGAATTTTGCAAACTCATAGGAAAGACACATTGCTGCGAATAATAGAAATCCGCTGCCGCCAGCGCCATAAAATATAACCAGAGAAGAAATGATGTATCCGGCGATTCGCATGTGCACCGATTTTTCTGACAATTTCAAGTGATAAAAGAAGAGCATTAGTGCACATACCAGAATCAGGCTTGTTGTAAGGATTCCATCACTATAACTATGAATGTAAAGAAGTGCGGTTACAGGAAACAATTGAAAGAACAGCAAAAACCGATTAAAGCTGAAGAAATTTATTATCTTATATGTAAAAAATAAAACAGCCAGAGCTGTTGCTGTTATGATCATTGCACCAGGCAGGAGATAGCAATAGAACTGTGTTAAAAATGATGAAATATATTCGACGAATCCTCCAGGATATCCTAAATATCCGTAAAGAAAGCTTTTGTCGAATAAGAATAACGGTTGTTGTATAAAACAGCTCTGTTCAGTATTGACTATTAAAAGTACGATAAAAAAGAAAAAAGTACAGTAAATAATTCTAATCCATGCGTTCAACTTGGATATCAAGTCCTTATTTAAAGGCATTTCTTGAGGATTTTTGGTTTTTAATGCTGTTTTACCTGTGCGATCGAAAGATTTTGTAGTCTGCAATTGTTTTTACATCCAATAATGTCTTATGCATGGTTATTATACAAACTGGCGGCCTCATTATAACTGGCCTTAGCTTAACATTTCTGAAAAACGCTTACCTTTTGATTAGAATAAACTGCTTTTGCACAAAGAAAGTTAATTCAACGCCATCAGGGTTAAGCCTGAACTTAAAATAGTTATCTTTTAGTGAAACTGGCAAGAATTGGCAAGTGACTATTGAAGCCAGGGAAAAATATAATGGATAAAGTAATGGTTTTCCAGGCTTTTTATCTACTCACTTTTTTACAATTTACCTGAAAATGTTATTACTATGAAACAGGGTATTGCGGCATACTGCAAAGCTAATAATTTTCAGTGAATAACGTTTTATAACTAAACTGGTTTCTTCCAAGAGATTGACACGTCATCCAATGCTATGTATCCTTAAAGGATACTTTTTTATTCGACTATTTTTATCATGATCAGCTAAAAAAGAAATTTGATTGATATATTAGAGAACAATGTTCATATTTTCAGGTATATTATATGCATTGGCTTTTAACTATCTTCTGTTCAGAATAACATATGCGCTCTCTAAATCCACCCCTTCGGGTACTTCGATGCGTCGCCCCGCAGAGGGACTTTTGAGGATGCAGGTTTTTGATAATATAGAGTTTTTACAAGTCCCCCTGCGGGTATTTTAGGGGACGATAAATTTCGTGTTACAAAAATAAAGCTATTTTAAACAGATACTAACTAACAATTGTAAGATCCAAATATCAGTGAATTGTAATAAATAGGGGGGGAAGATGAAACTTAAAAATGTTCTGCTTGTGCTTTTTTTAATCACTGCAGCGTTTGGAGATCTGACATTATGGTACGACAAGCCTGCGGCAAAATTTGAAGAAGCAGCTCCAATTGGCAACGGCCGTTTAGGAGGTATGGTATACGGTATAGTAGCAAAAGACAGAATCAGTCTGAATGAATGTACGGTTTGGAATGGTACGCCAGGAAATAACAACAAATCTGGTGCTTCTAACAATCTTGCAACTGCTCGTCAGAAGATTTTCGCAGGCGATGCTACCGGGACTTGCAGCGCAGTGAATGCCATGCTTGGAGGTGGTGAGGCTGCATATCAACCTGTAGGAAATCTTTATCTTGAATTTACAGGACATACCGCAACGAATTACTACCGAGAACTCGATCTGAAAACCGCGATTGCGAAAACTCGATATACATCTGGTGGTGTAACATACACACGTGAATATTTTGCCAGTTATCCGGACCAGGCAATTGTCATCAGACTTACTGCAGATCAGACTGGTAAAATTTCCTATGCTGTATCGATGGATTGTCCTCATGGGAACAAAAGTATCGCAGCATCAGGTAATGATATGCTGCTTCTTAATGCTACAGTAAATGCTATTAAATTTCAGACACGCGTAAAGGTAATGTCTGAAGGTGGAACTGTGACTGCATCCGGGAGTAAAATCACCATTACTGGCGCAAATAGCTCTACTATAATTGTGGCTACAGGAACAAACTTCAACAGCTACAATGATGTAAGCGGTAATCAGACCAGCCGTGCAGAAAAGTACATTACTGATGCCAGTCTGAAAACGTATGATAAAATTCTGGCCGATCACCTGAGTTCTTACAAAGAGCTATTTGACAGAGTTGATATAAATGTTGGAACACCTACCAGTGATTCCACAGCTACTACAGGAGAGCAGGTTAAAAGGTTTGCCTCATCCAATGATCCTGGGCTGGTGCGACTCCATTATCAATTTGGACGGTACCTGCTGATATCCAGTTCACGTGGAGAGTCGCAGCCTGCTAATCTTCAGGGAGTATGGAATGAATCAACAAATCCTTCCTGGGGAAGTAAATATACCACGAATATTAATCTGGAGATGAACTACTGGATGGTGGAATCGGCCAATCTACAGGAGTGTTTGGTTCCTTTAATAAAAAAAGTGAAATCACTTGTACCACAGGGGCAGCTTACTGCAAAAGCTCACTGGGGAACTGATAAAGGATGGGTCCTCCATCATAATACCGATATATGGAACAGAACGGCTCCGATAGATGGAGCATGGGGCATTACATCATCATGCGGTGGCTGGCTGACTACACACCTATGGGAACACTACCTTTTCACTCTGGATAAAACCTATTTGGCTGATGTCTATCCAACTTTGAAAGGATCAGCAGAATTCTTTTTAGCCACTATGGTAGAGGAGTCTATTTCGGGTAAAAAATATCTTGGGCTGTGTCCAAGTGCCTCACCAGAAAATAAGCCTGGGGCCTGGAACTGCGATGCCTATTTTGGATGTACAATGGAAAATCAGATTGTTCGCGATGTCCTGAACTATACAATTGAAGCGTCAAAAGTTTTAAATACAGATGCCGATTTACGTGCTCAGGCTGAAGCAGCTGTTAAGAGATTGACTCCAAATACGGTTGGTAAAAACGGTCAATTGCAGGAGTGGTTTAAAGATTGGGACAACCCTACTGATCAGCACAGACATGTTTCCCATTGTTATGGGTTATTCCCAAGCGCGCAGATCTCTGTACGCGGTACTCCTACAATAGCTAACGCTGCGAAAGTATCATTAACTCAGCGTGGAGATATGGCTACCGGCTGGTCACTTGCATGGAAAATTAATTTCTGGGCTCGTCTTGAGGATGGTAATCACGCATACAAACTTATTCAAATGCTCCTTACACCTGAGCGTACTGATCCAAACCTTTTCGATGAACATCCGCCATTTCAGATTGACGGAAACTTCGGTGCTGTATCAGGCGTAAATGAAATGCTGCTTCAGAGTCAGAATAATGAAATAAATTTTCTGCCTGCACTGCCTGACAGGTGGGCAACCGGATGGTTCAGAGGATTAAGGGCAAGGGGTGGATTTGTAATCGACACTGTAAAGTGGAGTAGTAAAACACTGAGTCGGGCTGTGATCAGTTCTCTTTCAGGAAGCACCTGTAATGTACGGCACAAGACTGCAACAAAAACATTTAATACAGAAGCTGGAATGACCTATGTACTTGATGGTTCGCTAAATGTTATTGATGAATATAAAAGTGGTGCTGTAGGAGTGAACGGAAATCCTACTCCTCATCCGGAAAAAGAATTTACACAGGGAACAGCAAGCGCGCCAACAATGAAGGTAATTACTAATGCAGGAAAAATCAGTGTACAGCTGAACGGAAAACTATCTGAAGCAAATGTCAAAGTATATAATTTGTCAGGTAAATTGATTTACGGTACTGCTGTGAAAAGTGATGTGAATAAGAGCGTTGTAATTCCGCAGATGAAAAGTGGAACCTACTTGATTTCCGTTAAAAGCAATGAATTGAAGTGTACTGAAAAAGTGATCATCCGATAATTTAAAAAAGACCTCTGTTTTAATGTAATGAGTTCTTAGCCGGTTGTTTTGAGCAACCGGCTTACTTAGTCGATAGATGTATTCAAATTTCACTACTGCTGAAAATCATTATCAAGTTCTGATTCTGCGGATTATTCCATGATTTCAAAATCTTATTTGAAAATCCACTTTGCCTCACTTCGGCAACAGCGTATTTATAACTAAGTTGATTGGAATATCTTAGGGGGATCTGGATAAATGAAAATCCAGATTTTAAAGTCTATAGTTTTGCATTAAGCTTGTGAGATTTTTGAAGGTTGTATACTCAATTCTGGAAATTATTATTTATCTTTATGGTATAATGAAATAGATAGGCAGCAATTCGTAACTTTTTGCATGTGAAAATCAATGGCTAAATCAAAATCATCAATCAGGATCTTTGATTATACCGATTACCGGAAATACCTTTGCGATTATTACAAAGATCAAAAATCATGCAATCCCTATTTTTCTTACCGGTATTTTGCATGTAAGGCACGAATAAGTTCGATAGGACTGTATAAAGATGTAATTGACGGAAAACAGTCACTTTCCCGACGGGCTATCGCGAAATTCTCCAAAGCCATTGGACATTCCAAACGCGAAACCGATTTTTTCGAAGCTATGGTATTTTTTACCGATGCAGACTCGATTGAAGAACGCAAGATTTACTTCGAACGGATGATGGCGTGCTATGAATCAAAAGCATGTCTCATCGAAACATCACGCTATGATTATTATTCTCAATGGTATTATAGTGCTATACGTGCGCTTCTTTCCTTCTTCTTGTTTGATGGCGTTGATTATGCTGCATTAGCAAATAAACTCTCTCCTCCGATAAAACCTGAACAGGCCCAAAAAGCAGTTGAAGTTCTTGAACGGCTTGGTATGATCGAAAAAAATAGTGATGGCTATTATGAACCATGCGATCAGATCATTACTACTGGCCTTGTAAGTAATAATCGTAAACTACAGGCCTTGAGTATAATTGCCTTTCAAAGAAACCTCTTGTCACTTGCCGAAGAAGCTTACGACCGGTATTCAGAACAACAGATGGACATGTCTTCAATCACCCTCAGTGTTTCGAAAGCGACAAGGCGGGTAATCAAAGAAGAAGCAGCTGCCTTTCGAAAAAAGATTCTTAGTCTGGTGGAGAATGATGCAAATCCCGAATGTGTATATCAGCTCAATTGTCAATTTTTTCCTTTAACAGATCCCGGAAAGGATGAGAAGTAAATGTACGCATCCAAAAAGGGAATAGTGGCAATTACATGGGTCTACTTTCTTTTTTCTATTTGGGGATGTTCTTCTTTACAAACGACTGGCACTGGCGGCACTGGCTCTGAAACAGTTATTGGAAGTATAGTTCACGAGGATGGTAAACCGGCAGGTGAAACTGTTGTCACCTTATATCCTGAAAATTTTGATCCGGCATCGAAATCAAACATATCAGACTTCAGCACCGATACGACAGACAGCGAAGGCAGATACGAGATAATTATCAAATCATCAAGTGTTAAAAAAGTCAATTTGCAGGCGATCAGCCTCTTGCAAAGAACCAGAACTATTATCCCGAATATCGATATTTCTTCCTCAATCGAATCAACCTTTGTAGAGGTGAAAACTCTCCATAAAACAGGTAACATTAAAGTGGTAATTCCCGATAGCTTAAATAGTGGGGATAAATATGTTTATATTCCGGGGACTGCTTATTATTCTGATGTTAAGAATGGACAGGCGATAATCGATTCTGTACCTGCGGAAATGATTTCACAAGTCTGTTTTAAAGATAAGAACGAATCAGGTGAGCCTGCAAGTATTGCTACATCTATCGATATTAAAGCCGGAATTACAACTATGATTACATTTTCCGGTTTAGCATATTCCAGAAATATTTTTCTGAACACAACTTTTGAAGGTGCTGACATTAAGGAAAATGCTATTGGATTTCCTCTGCTCATCCGGCTTTCGGATAAAAATTTTAATTTTAACCTGGCGAGACCTGATGGATCTGATTTACGTTTTACGAATGCTGATAACAACTCGCTTCCCTTTGAAATTGAGCGTTGGGATGCAGCTGCTCACGAAGCTGAAATTTGGGTTAAAGTGGATACTATCTATGGAAATGACAACAGTCATTTCATCGTCATGTATTGGGGAGAAGCAGTAACAAATATAACACTTAATCACGCAAATGTATTTGATACAGCAAGTGGGTATAGAGGCGTTTGGCATTTGGCTGAAGAAGCATCGGGTATCGGTACAAAGGGGCTTTATAAAGATGCAACTGGTCAAAATAATGGCGATGATTATATCAGCCAAACTGATAGGACCGGAATAATTGGTAATGGTCATGCATTTGACGGGATAGATGATTTCATTCCCCTGAACAGTCCGGTAACCAACCTTTTAAAAGGCAATTGTACAATTGCGTTATGGGTTAATATTTATGATAGCGCTGGTACGATTCTGTCAAAACTTGATACTCAATCTGGCTGGAATGCAGGCGAGGCGAGCTTTTATATGGGTGATGGAACTGACCAGCATAATTCTACTGGTGTCAATGGAAGGCAGCCATCGTTTGTTGGATACGAGGACGGCTATGCTATCGCGGGCCAATCAATTGCAGCAGATGGTTGGCATTACCTTGTATATACCTGGAAATGGAATGGAGACAGCAACGGAATACCCAGGTATTACATCGACGGTGAAGAAGTTTTATTAGGCTTTAATTCTCTTACAATTCGAATTGATGAGAACAATAGTGCTACGGTTAGAATCGGTCAGCCGAATAATAATGAATCATATTCATATTTTAGAGGATCTATGGATGAACTTGAGATTTCAGCTGTTGTCCGCAGTGCTGATTGGATAAAACTGAGCTATATGAACCAGCGAAAAGGAAACTTGCTTGTAAAGTATTGAAATTACTATTAACACGCACTCCAATATTTGAGCTTTTGATAAGAAATCGATTAGATCTGATAAATAAAGAGAGGAAATTTAAGATGAGAAAAAGGAAGATTTTTCTCTTTACATTGAGCTTTATAGCTATATGTTTTGCGGATAATCCTGTGATACAAACATGCTATACTGCTGATCCGGCTCCGATGGTGTATGACGGTAAAGTATATCTTTACGTCGGGCATGATTCATCAGCAGCACCAACGAGCAGTTACTTGATGCGCTATTGGAAGTGTTATTCATCGAAAGACATGGTGAACTGGACAGATCATGGCGCGGTCCTTTATGCAAAGCCAACATTCAGCTGGTGTGGAGGTGATGCAAATGCTGCCCAGGTTATACACAGGGAAGGTAAATTTTACTATTATATTTCTACAGGCGGGCCAGGCGGAATAGCCATTGGAGTTGGCATTGCAGACAGCCCTATTGGTCCTTTCAAAGATGCGATTGGTAAACCTCTTATTACCAATAGTCAGACAACATACGCATCACATGCATGGGACGATCTTGATCCTACAGTATTTATTGATGATAATGAACAGGCATATTTATATTGGGGAAATAATGCCTGTTACTGGGTAAAGCTCAATGAAAACATGATTTCTACAACCGGGTCTATAACTGCTGTTCCTTTAAATAATACCGCTTTCGGACCAGACTTTGAAGAAGCGCCGTGGGTATACAAACGCAATTCACTTTACTATATTATCTATGCATCGGGATTTCCGGAATGTATTCGCTACTCTACAAGTACAAGTCCTTCCGGACCCTGGACCTATAAAGGTCAAATTCAACCAACGCAACCGAATGGGGTAAGTAATACTATACATCCAGGAATTATCGATTTTAAGGGAAATTCCTACTATTTTTATCATAATGCCGGTTTGACCGGAGGGCATAGTTACAAACGGTCGGTTTGTATTGAGCAATTTAAATATAACACAGATGGAACAATTCCAGCTATTCCTGCGACAACTGGCGGTGTGGTTAAAGGTGTTGACAATCTCAATCCTTACGATACAACCCAGGCTGAAACAATCTGCTGGGCATCAGGAGTCCGGACGGAAGTTTGCAGTGAAGGTGGAATCGATGTTGATTCAATTCACAATGGGGACTTTATAAAGGTTGAAGGTGTTGATTTCGGTACAGGTGCATCTTCTTTTGTCGCACGTGTCGCATCTGCAGCGGCTGGTGGTAAAATCGAGCTACGACTTGACAGTCAGACCGGAACACTTATTGGTACTTGTAATGTTACCAGTACTGGCGATTTTCAGAAGTGGAATACTCAGACCTGTGTGGTAAACGAAGTAACGGAAATTCATGATCTGTTTTTTAAGTTTACGGGTGGAAGTGGCCTTCTGTTTAATTTCAACTGGTGGAAGTTTGAGCGCAATTCAGTCAACACTAAAATGAAACAGAAAATCTCCAACAGCTCCTTTATTAAATTAAAGTCTGTGAGGAAATCAGGAAACCAAACCTCGTTTGCACTGGTTATTCCCCAGTTATCTTTAATGAAAGGTGATTTAAAAGTATCTTTGTTTGACGTTTCAGGCCGGTTTGTAAAAACTGCAGTTGCAAAGAATTTACCTGATGCTCAGCAGGTAAATGTACATTTTACAAATATAGAATACGGTACATACCTGGTTAGATTGTTCGTTGGTAATGATCTGGTTGCAAGTGATCGTATAATCATTAAATAGTATCTTTTAAAAGCTGCACAAAATAAGCTGTTCATGTATTTGACTGAATATAAGATTGCTTTATAGAACTCTGTACAGGCATTACGAACGACTTCCCCAAAAGGGAAGCTGAGTACTTCGTGAACATGACTTATTTTCAACGAATGTACAGAAATGAAAGGACAAGCCATTTACTTCAGAAAAATGATTGCCTCTTATGAATCCAAAACATATAAAATTTTAGAAAAATACAGTATTTTTCGAGATTGTATTATGCGGTTCATCTGATTTTAAGTATAGATTGAGACCGGAAATTCATAATTCTGCCATTTTTTTCTGCTGGTGAACTATCAATTCCCCCTTGTGTTCCTAATAAAAAATTATTATAATTATACTGACCAGTTAGTATGTAAGATGAAAGGTTGGTTTAAATGCGTAAAACTAGGGAAGACACTGAAATTTCAAAATTGCGCCTTCTTCTTGCCGCAGAAGAAGAATTCTGTTTGCGTGGCTATGCCTCTGCAAATATGGATACCATAGCACAAGCTGCTGGTATGACTAAGGGAGCAATTTTTTGGCACTATGAAAGCAAAGCGGGTCTTTTCAAAGCAACGATAAATCGGGCAGTAGGGCGTGTTAAGAATATTTTCCAGGAAACATTTTCCAGCCCGGATTCTTCTCTTATTATGGAAAAGTGCAGAACGGTTATCAAACAAATAAAAAAGGATAAAGCATTCGAAGTGCTGTTAGTTTTAGCCAGTGCCAATAGATTAGGTGATATACCAAAAGAATTGCAAGAAGAGTGTAATACTCAAATTTCTGAGTTTCTGAAAAGTACAATTAACAGTTTCGAAGATGCAATAAGTCGCGGTGAACTTTATCCTGAAACCAATATAAGAAATATTCTTTTAACGATAATTCTGGTAATGAGTGGTTTCTCTCAAATACACGAGTTAAAGGGTCTTATTGCTCCACTGGGGGGGCATGTTGATGATGATGCAGTTATAAACGTACTTTTCAAGGGACTGTTATCATTTCAAAATAATACCTATGGAAAATAATTTTTTATCAATTATACATACTGACCACTCAGTATAATTGGGTCGGTATAGCACGATAGAAACGAGGTAATACATGAAAACGGTTTATCCAGGAATCATTGCGGTACAATTATCTTTATCGCTCTTACTTGCTGGCTGCAAATATACAGAAAAGAATCAGCCAATTGATTCCACAGCTTTCCCGGTCAAGGTTCAGACTGTAGTCGCAGAAAGAGTTACTGATCCTCAGTATTATGTCGGGACAATAGTTGAATCTCAATCGATTTCATTGAGCTTTCTTACGAGCGGAAGTGTAGCACAGGTTTTTGTTAGTGAAGGTCAGCGGGTTAAAAAAGGTCAGGTTCTTGCCGTACTGCACAGTGAGAATAATCAGAGTATTTTTGATGCTGCAAAAGCAAAAGAGAAACAGGCCCAGGACGCTTATGATCGTTTTACAAGTGTATACAAGAACGGCAGTCTTCCTTCAGTCAAAATGGTCGAAATGGAGACCAATTTGCAACAGGCAAAATCATCACGGCAGGTCGCCGAAAAGACACTTCACGACTGTACTTTATATGCCCCGACCGGTGGTGTAATCGGTAAACGTTCTATCGAACCGGGTATGAATGTCATTCCTGATGCACCTGTTTTTACAATAATTAAGATTGAAAATGTATTTGCTAAAGTTTCAGTTCCGGAATCAGAAATCGGTCATATAACAATTGGTCAGGATGCAACTGTTCAGATTAGTGCTCTGGATAACCTGACAGTAAATGGTAAAGTAACAGAAAAGAGTGTTATAGCTGATCCTTTATCACGTACTTATACAATTAAGATTACCATTTCCAATACTCAAAATGCCATAAGTCCGGGAATGGCATGCACCGTTCAAATGAATAATTCGAAAAATGAATCAAGAATTGTTGTTCCACAGTATGCTGTTCAGAGTGGAACAGGTGAGAAGTATGTTTTTGTTACAGATGAATCGAAAACCCGGGCAGTGAAAAGAGTTGTTCAGATCGGTTCGTTATCAAAAAACGGAGTAATTATTCTGAGTGGGCTTAATGGTGGAGAAAATCTTATTATCGAAGGATTTCAGAAATTAACGGATAATACTTTGATTACAGTCAAATGACAGGTATTCAGGTTTAGCAGTGATCGGTTTTGTATAAATAGGGATAAGGACACAATGCATAATTATCATACTACATTAGTAAGCTGGCCAATGCGCAATCGTCAGATTTTTATTCTGATTGCGGTGATATTAATGATCTTTGGCGCATATTCGCTCTATCAGATGCCAAGGCAAGAATTTCCTGTATTTACAATTAGACAGGGTCTGGTGATTGGTGTCTATCCTGGAACGACATCAGAGGAAGTAGAGAATCAGCTGACAAAACCGGTTGAAAAATTCCTTTTTGGTTTCGATGAGATAAACAAGAAAAAAACTCATTCACTATCCAAAAACGGTATGATGATTGTGTTTGTCGAGCTAAATGAAAATGTTAAGCAGCCGGATGAATTCTGGGCAAAACTGAATCATGGGCTCAACGTGCAAAAACAGATGCTGCCGCCGGGAGTAGCTGCTCTTATGGCAGATAACGATTTCGGTAATACATCGGCACTGCTTATCACCTTAGATGCGGAAAACAAATCTTATAGAGAAATGGAACCCTATCTTACAGAACTGAGCGATGAGTTGCGTAAAGTTGATGCTACCTCAAAGGTCAAACAATACGGGCTTCAAAAAGAGCAGATTACCATCTATATAGATAATAGTAAACTTGCATCATTAAATGTAAAACCAGCAGTATTATTGGCAGCACTTTCATCTGAGGGAATGATAACCCCATCCGGTGAGCTTGATAGTGGGCAGGCAGTTGTTCCGATTCATCTTCCGCCGAGGTTTGACTCAGAGGAAGATGTTGCTCAGCAAATCATCTATGCCGATCCCTCAGGTACAGTGGTACGGCTTCGGGATGTTGCCAGAATTGTTCGCGAATATCCTCAACCGCAATCGTTTATAAAGAACAATGGTAGAAATTGTCTGATGCTTTCCATTGAAATGAAATCAGGATTCAACATTGTCCAATTCGGAAAAGAAATTGACCGCGCAATTGCAAAGGTTAGCAGTAAAATGCCGCATGGGGTTCATATCTCTCGTATAGCTGATATGCCAAAGGCGGTTGATGAATCGATAACTGATTTTCTGAGAGAGTTTAGTACTGCGATAATTGCGGTAATCCTGGTAATAGTTCTTTTGCTCCCGTTCCGTGTTGCAGTTATTGCATCGATCACCATTCCTATCACGATTTTTATAACATTATGCTGCATGTTTATGAATGGTATTGAATTGAACACTGTTTCGCTTGCAGCCCTTATGGCTGTACTCGGAATGATTGTTGACAATGCAATTGTGGTTATCGATAATCATGTAGAAAAACTTGATAAAGGAAGAAGCTCCTGGGGAGCAGCAGTGCATAGTGCAAGTGAATTATTTATTCCTGTATTATCTGCCACTACAGCTATAGCAGTAATGTTTATTCCGGCACTTTTCATAATGCATGGACAAATGCGGGAAATGATGGATTCTTTTATCCCGACATTGATGTTCTCATTAGCTATATCGCTTATTTTAACTATTGTTATCATTCCTTTTTTGAATTTCGCATTCATCAAAACAGGGCTGAATAAAACTAATAATAAAAAGGAAAAGAAAAATTCATTTTCGCTGATCTCTGCCATGCAAAACCTGTATGACAATTCGATCGAAAAAATATTACAACATCCCAAGACAACTTTAGTAGTCGGTGCTGTTATTGTTATTGCGGGGCTTTCCCTTGTGTTCATGCTGCCTCAGCGCATTTTCCCAAAAGTGAACCGCGATCAATTCGCAATTGAGATATATCTGCCGCAGGGAAAATCAATCAATGCGACATCGGCGGTAGTTGATAGCATGGAAAATGTTCTTCTGAAAGATAAACGGGTCAGGGATGTAACCTCGTGCGTCGGGACTGGATCACCGCGGTTCCATACCGTGTATGCTCCTCAAATGCCTGCAGTAAATTATGCGCAGTTAATCGTGAATACAAGTTCTGCCGAGGCCACAATCGAGTTGATCTGGGAATGCGATGAAAAATTTCGTGAACGGTTCCCGCAGGCACACATACGCGCAAAGCAATTGGATTTTGTTAATGCTGAGGCTCCTATTGAGATCCGCATTTCAGGTGATAGCCTTAGTGAATTGAAAAAGACCACTGATAATGTCGCATCGATTCTTAAAAAATACCCGGAAGTAATCTGGGTACGAAACAACTGTGATCAATCATCTCCACTGATAAACCTTGACATAAACAGGGATGAGGCAAACAGACTCGGATTCAGCAGATCCACAATAGCAACAAGTATCTTTACCAGAACGAGTGGTTTACCGTTAACAACAATTTGGGAAGGGGATTATCCGGTCAAAGTTGTTTTAAAAACTGAAGAAAATAATCGTAACAATATAGAAAAACTTTCTGATCTCTATGTTACTTCTCCGCTTACTCAGGCAGCAATACCATTGCGTCAGTTAGCCGTATTTACTCCAGAGTGGACTGAAAGTCAAATTGCACATCGCAATGGAATCCGTACGATAACCGTTCGTGCGGATGTTCAGCAAAATGCCATGGTTTCAAACATTTTCCCATCTATTCAAAAGGAAATAAAAAAATTATCTATATCCAAAGATATTTCCATCAGTTACGGTGGAGAATATGAAGTGGGTGCAGAGACATATCCTGAAATAATTGTGTCAATAGGTGTCGGCGTCTTCTTAATCTTTTTTGTACTACTTTTCCAATTTAAGCAGATTCGTCTTGCGCTTCTTATTATGGTTACCATGATATTGAGTTTACCTGGTGCTCTATTGGGGTTGAAAATATTCGGATTCAGTCTTGGAGGTCTTCCTCTTCTTGGGATAATCAGCTTGTTTGGTATGGTGACAAGGAATGGAATCATTCTTATTGATTACGCGGAAAAACTGCGTAAAGACCGTTCTTTAAGCTTACATCAGGTGATATTGGCAGCCGCAAAGCGACGAATGCGACCGATCTTTCTAACTGCCAGCGCTGCATCGGTAGGTGTTATTCCCATGATGCTCAGTAATTCACCAATGTGGAGCCCGTTTGGAACAATTGTATGTTTTGGAACAATTGTTTCCATGATTTTGACAGTATATATAGTTCCTGCTGCCTATCTTATGGTGGTACGTCATGGGCAAAAAAACTGATCGGTTAAAGGTAGTGGTAATTTTTATGCTGAAAAATTTACTTGTCAAAAATAAGTCCGTATCTGTAAATAAAGGATCTTGTAGTAAAAGGGAAACTATGAAAAGCAAATTATATATCTCAATAATTGTAACTGTTTTCGCTCTTTCCGCTCAAACCGGATCAGGTTACTCACTTCAGGATTGTAAAGATCTCGCGGTAAAAAATAATACCGCGGTAACAAATGCATCATTGGAAGTGGAGGCATCAAACCAGACGATAAAAGCTGTATTTACAAAATTCTTTCCTTCAGTTGACGCTAATTTCTTCACATTTAAAACAAACGATCCATTTATTAATTTAAAAACACCAAGCATGAATCTGCCTGTCTATGATGGTAATCCGGTTAACCTTATGAATCCAACCCAATTCGCATATGTTCCGGAAATACCGATCTCGGCACTTGATAAAGGAACTGTTGGCGTTATTGCCGCAAAACAACCTCTTTACGCCGGTGGTAGAATTATAAATGGATACAAATTAGCAAAAGTAGGTAAGGAAGTAAACGAGAAGAAACTTACGCTTGCAAAAAACGAAGTCAATCTGACTACAGAACAATATTACTGGCAGATTGTTGCACTCCAAAGTAAGTTGAAAACATTGGACTTTTACGGTATGCTGCTCGATACCCTGTCCAAAGAAGCAAACGATGCATTCAATGCCGGTCTGATTTACAGAAATGACCTTTTAAAAGTGTCGATCAAACAAAGTGAGCTGCAGTCTAACCGTATTAAGCTTGAAAACGGAATTGCAATTGCAAAGATGGCATTCTGCCAGTATCTCGGTATACCTTACGATTCACTGATAACGCTATCCGATTCCACAATCGAATACACTTTGCCAAAAGACGTGTTTGTTAACCCTGACAGTGCTTTGAAAACAAGACCGGAATACACGCTGCTCCAGAAAGCACTCAAAGCTGAAAAACTTCAAACTAAAATTAAATCTGGTGAGTATCTCCCTGAATTAGGTGTTGGAGCAGGTGAATTTTACTTTAGAGATTTTGGTAGTGATGGTGCAAATGGTATCGTTTTCGCATCTCTTAAAGTCCCACTATCTGCCTGGTGGGAAGCAAGTCATACAATCCACGAACGAAAAATCAGAGAATCAATGGTTGAAAAAAACAATAAAAACAATATTGAACTTATGCGAGTACAGATTGAAAAGGCATGGAAAGAACTCAGTGAAAAATATGAACAGATCAATGTTGCTGAAAAGAAACTTGATCAGGCTTCAGAAAATCTTAAACTCAATAGTGATAATTACCGTGCCGGACTGGTTACCGTTTCTGATATGCTCGATGCGCAAGCAATGTACAAAGCAGCGAAAGACGATCATCTTGATGCCCGGATAAATTATAAAATGATAACTGCTACTTATTTACAGATCACAGGACGCTGAAAAAATGGGATGTGTACTATCTGTTTTCTATTTTAACTTGAGGCAATCAAGTCTGTTAAATGAATCAAAATTATTTGGTATCTTTAGAATAGCCGTATTTTTGTAACACGAAATTTATTGCCCTCTAAAGGGGGCGCATCAGTACTTCCTCAGTAAAACAACCGTTTGTACAAAGCAATATCTATCAAATGATGGTGGCTATTTTAGCTTTATTTTTCAACAGAGCAGATTAAAGAAAACTTCCCAGAAGTCCAGCCATACTTTATTTTTCAAATCACAGCAAATACATGCTCTGCTTCTAATCGCATTTACACTAAACGCCGGAGGTACAAATTGCCTTTCAAAACCGCATTTGAACAGCGCAAAGAAAAAATCGTCGCGATTGACGTTCCACGGGATTATCATCCAAAAATTCCTCCTATGGCTTTTCATGAGGAAGCGATGACTGTATATCGGGTAGCCATTCATTATGAGAAAGAGCTTTCTGAGGCGGGAATCAATAAGGAGCTGCTGCTTGATATTCCTGGACGTGTGGCGGCATCAATGGATGTGCAGGCGCAATGGCTTCAATCGCAGTTGGTAAAAAACGAATTGGAACAAAACTGGGAAAATACGTATAACGAGGCCCGCCAATTTTATGAAAACCTCTATCAGGAACTGCGTTACTTCTTTTTATGTGCGGGTGTAGACAAATCTAAAGAGATGCACAAAAAAGATTATCTCTCAATTAAAGGTTTAATCGAGAAGCTCAGTGATATCGCTGCCTTGATACATAAAAACAGCTCGTTGCTATCTGATCAGGGTATGGATATCACCAAAGGAGAGAAAGCCGCTCAATTATGTGGAGATGTAGCACAGCTGTATGGATCCTATCAGACAGAATCAATTTTTCGCAAAAGTGCAATGAAAAAAGTTCGTGATCAGGCTCTGTTGTATCTGGATGAAGCGATAACTCATGTGCAGCAGGTTGCAGCTTTCCGGTTTAGAAAAGATCCCGAGATAAGACGCTGCTTTACCTGTGAATACAGAAGAGCCCACAGGAGAAAGTCTGATGATGAGAAGACAAAGGTTGTGAAAAGTGAAGTATAAAACGAAAAATCAAACAAATAGATGATAGACAAAACGGTTTATGCCCCCTTGGAGCGGGATAATCTTTCCCTCTTGTAATATTAACATAGCGGACACCATTGCTTGTTTCTTACATTTTGCTGCTACAATAGAAACGAACCCCTCTCACCACATTGGGGAGGGGTAAATGGAGAGGTTACACTGTAAACGGCTATAATTTTTTATTAAATGAATACTTATTTAGGAATAACATTGACGTTTTTATCAAAATAGCCTACGTTTCCAGCTAAAATAACCGCCACTCCACCTTAAATCATCATAATCCCCTGGAATTACCTAAACATAGATTAGAGTTTATTCATGCTTTTACTGCAAAGATCTTGATTTCCACTGGAATGATGCATGTTTTATATGGAATGATGCATAATATGAATGGAATGATGCCACTTTTATGTGGAATGATGCATGTTTTGAGTGGAATGATCATGAATCGTACATAATTAAAGGTGAACCCATTCAATCTTTGGTGCATCATGCAGCCAAATGCAACAAAAAACGGTAAAATACCGACTCACATTGTTGAATTAAAAAGTCCGCAACGAAGAATGAATGGATAACGGTCGGAGGTTTTAAGCTATCATTACACAAAGAACTGCCAGAGAGCTTTTATATCAAACAGCAGAGCTTAGGAAATAATTGGTGTAGCTTTTCCGATCAGACAGGGGAGTCCCCCGGGTTATTTTTATAGGTGAATGCCTGACTTAAGGTTACCTGATCCCTGTAAAGAAATTATCGCTTTTAACAAGATGGAATCCTTCTTTTGAGTAGAGTTTCAAAAGTTTATCCCATTTGTTTTGTGCCAATAACAAAAGAGCATCAGTAACCATAACTACTTTATAGCCTCTGTTTATTGCACCTTGCGCAGTTTTATGAACGCAGTATTCTGCATCCAATCCAACTAAATACAGTTCATTGATTGAATTATCGATAAGAAATTTGTTTAGTTTCTGATTTGAAAAAGCATCGCCAATTGATTTTTCAAAAATATTGGCTGGTGATAACAGGCTTATTCGGCTGTCTATTTCTGTTCCGGGATTTCCTTTTATCGCTGTGCCCTTGGAAAAGACAGTTGATATCGATTTCCCCAGTAAACTGCCGAATTCCTGTTTTACGTATATTACTTTAACGCCGTTATCCTTCGCCTGCAAGATCATTTGATTGATAGTCGAGATTACATCCTGTGATTTTTTATACGGAAATGGAGGTTTGGCTGTTTTCCCTGTGAAGTCCTCCTGAACATCAATGATCATCAATGCTTTACATGGGTTTGCATAGTCAGCGATTTTGTTACCCTTTGTAGGTGTCGCTATATACCAGATGACGGTAATCAGTATTACAATGAATAATGCTATTAAAGAGATCAGGCTGATTGTTATTGTTTTTAGTTTCATTCTCACTCCATTGTCCAGAATAGATGTCTTGTAATGAATGGGTATTTCAGTATTTATTTGCTTCTAAAATGGTAATCTGACAAATGAATGTAAAGAACAAAAGAGAGATAGGTGCATATCAATGGTATAAGTTCATTAAATTGCACACTCTTATAATCAAAATCAATAATCGTAGCAGGGTGAATACACTGTATTCTAGATGATGCCGCAAGAAACGGTCTTATTTCAGTGGATATTGCGACCTGAACTAGTAATCTGATAAACGGATTTTTTAAATTCTTTGACAGTAGGTAACACAGCCATTGATTTAAAAGGGAAAGTATTTTTGATGCTATTTAAGTAATTGTCAAATTCTTCTTTATTACGGGCATGGACCATTGCATAAAGATTGTATGGCCAATCCGGATATGAAGTTCTACGGTAGCAATGAGAAATGCATGAAAATGAAGACAACGCCTTACCAGCACTATCGCATTTGTCATCGTCCACTTCAAATGCGACCATTGCATTATAAAGAAAGCCTGCACTGTTATGCTTTATAATACCGGCAATGCGGCGAATTAAACCGGAGTTAATATATTTCTTAATAGTAATTAGGACCTGTTCTACACTTACACCAAGGCGATCTGCATAACTGACAAATGGTTCAGGTTCCAATGGCAATGGTTCTTGAAGAATAGAAATAATAACACGATCATCAGGTGTTTTACACATCGAGTATTAATCCTATTTTATAGGTTTTTTCCGCTTTGAATTCTCTCAAATCTTCAACACCAGACATAGCGCGTAAAGAATCGAGCAACTGCATTTTTTGTTCTGGCTGATCATAAACAAGGGTAAACCAAAGATTGAAATGACCTTGTCTTTCATAATTATGTGTCACTTCATTTACATTATTGATCTTTTTAACAACAGCTTCCAAATAAGTTGGATCGACTTTCATTGCGATAAGCACTGTGGATAACCCCAGTTTATTCCAGGAGATAACCATTCGAATTGATCTGAGAATTCTCTTCACCGTGAGTTGTTTCAGTAAATTGATGCATGTTTTTTCTGATATTCCGAGTCGATCGCCTAATGTACGATAGGGGTGAGCCTCAAGGGGAAAGTCATGTTGAACCAGGTTAAGAAGAGAGCGTTCTATTTCAGTCATTGTTTTTTTCTCAAGAGTAATTAAATTTTATTGCTGATTTCTGGTGTATAAAGGCATTGCGGCTCTTCACCAAGGAAATCTTTATTGATTGTATATGCACGCGCTCTGCACCCACCGCATACACTATTGTACTCGCAATAACCGCATTTACCATGATACTCATTTACATTTCTAATCTGCTTGAATAATGGTGATGTCCGCCAGATATGATCGAAATTGTATTGTGATGCCCTGAGATCACCTGCTGCTAATTCAAGAAATCCGCAAATCTGAACAATGCCGCTATGAGAGATAAAAGCGAAACTTTGACCCCCAAGACATCCCTTTGTGTATGCATCAAGTCCATGCGTCTGAGGTTTTACTTCACGTCCGGCTAACTGTTCGCGTTTGCGAAAGATACGGTAATAGTGCGGCGCACAGGTAGGCTTTACACTTATTTCTGAAGATATATGTTTTTCGTAAATCCAATTGAGTGTTCGTTCATATTCAACCGCCGAAATCATCTCGTCAGTCAAATTTTTTGCCCTGCCTACGGGAACAAGAAGAAATGGATGAAATGATACTGCTTTGAGCTCAAGTGCAAGAGAGTATATGGCAGGCAGTTCATGAAGATTACTTTTTGTAATGGTCGTGTTTATCTGAAATTCCAAACCGGCCTCTTTTGCCGACTGAATACCTTTCATAAGACTATTAAATGCGCCATTTACACCTCGGAATGAATCGTGACTCTTTTCTGTAGCTCCATCCAGACTTAAGCTGATTCTTGAAATTCCTGCATCGATAAGTGCTCTGCATTTTTCTTTATCAAGCAAAGCTCCGCAGGTTGCCATTACCATACGAAGCCCTTTGTCAGTTCCATAACGGGCAATATCATAAATATCTTTACGGAGCATTGGTTCTCCACCCGTAAGAATGACAATAGAATTTCCAGCTGTAACCAGCGAATCGATAACTTTCATGCATTCGCTGGTGGAAAATTCGTCATCAAATTTTTTGCCTGATGCACAAGCGCGGCAATGAATACAGGAGAGTATGCACGATCGTGTCAATTCCCACGCTACCAGCCGCAATCGGGGTACAGAATCTATATCACTTTTCACATGCATTATGGTTTGCTTCTGAATATATCAATTGAAAAATAAACCGATACTTAAATTTTCCCCGCTATTTCGTCTTCTGTCAAATAACAGGCGGGATCTTCCTGCCAGGTATCTCCATGGACCGCTTCAGCTCTTACCCGGAAATTTCCGTTACAAATGTCTTTCCATACACAACGTCCGCACCGCCCTTGTAATAATGGCTTACGGTTGCGCAGCCGGCTTAAAAGCGGTTCATCAGGATTGGTCCATATCTTTTCAAACGGCATGTCTTTTACATTCCCCAGACTGTAATGCCGCCAAAACTGATCAGGATATACTGTCCCATCCCAGGAGACACATCCGATACCGATCCCTGAATTATTTCCGCCGTTCATTTCAAGCAGTTTCATCACAGCATCCGCACGGGGGGATTTTTCCCGCTTCATTCTAAGATAAAGATACACTCCATCACAATGGTTATCAACTGTCAATACTTCAACAGCATTTCCACGGTTGTGTAGTTCAGCTGTGGTATTTATAATGGTGTCCACTATTTCTCTGGATTGCCGGTGATCAAGATCGTGTTCCGCAAGGTTAGCTGCACGGCCAGTATACACAAGGTGATAAAAACATATTCGCGGGATCTCTTCTTTTTCAAGGAGATTAAAAATACCTGGAATTTCAGTATAATTGTCGCGTGTAATAGTAAACCGAAGCCCTACCTTTACACCTTCTTTTTTACAGGCGCGAATTCCTTCTATCGCTCGGTTATAAGCTCCTTGCACTCCTCGGAAAGAATCGTGAACAGAATTTAACCCATCCAGACTGATACCAACGTAAGAGAGACCTGCGGCTTTTAATTTTGCCGCAGATTCAGGAGTGATCATTGTTCCATTTGTTGAAATAACCGCTCTGATACCTCTGCTGCGGGCATGCGCAATCAGATCGAAGAGATTCGGCCTCATAAGAGGCTCTCCTCCGGAAAAGAGCAACACTGGAACTCCAAAATCCGCTAAACCATCAATAAAACGAAGGGCTTCTGTTGTATTCATCTCTCCTTCGTAGTTACGATTCTGCGACTGGGAATAACAGTGTTTACAAAAAAGATTGCAGCGGCGGGTCGAATTCCATACAACCACCGGTTTCTTATCAGAAGAGAATTGAAGCATGGATGAGGGCAGTGCGTTTGATTTTCTTCCGTATCTTAAAACATCAGAAGGTTCAACCGTTCCACAGTAAAGCTTTGAAATTCCTATCATAAATTTATCAGTTCCATTATTTTATTTTCCTTATTAAAGCTAAGGTGTAATCTAAAACACCTTCTTTTCAAGTCCGACAGTTATTTAAAATATAATAATGGTTCTGATCCTTTTCACTATTAGAAAACATCTTTTTGCATCATATGCTTTCTATTTTATATCACACATTAGCTTTTTGCTACCTGTGGATTTAACAATAAAAAAGTTTGTAGTATTATGGTTTCCAGTTTTTTTCGATGAAAGAAGTTTACCTGCAATAGTAAATTCTTTATTAACAGAAATGTTATTTCCTGGTATAACAGAAAAGCCTGAATAACTGCTCTTAGGAGCTACTTTCACTTGATCCACAGGCCCAAGCACTCCATTGATATCTGAATTCATTACAGCAGGATCAAGGTCGTCAAGAACAATTACTCCGTGCAAGGATGAAACAATGCTTGCATTTTGTTTCCAATAGGAAACCAGCACTCCTGTGCTGTCAAATTCAAGAAGTTGGATACCACTTGTCCCATGACCTGTCCCATGGCCTTGCCAGTTGGCTATCACTATATTCCCATTACTTAGAATCTGAAATCCGCCAAAAAAGTTAGGATTTACAGCAGTTAGAGAGGCATCTTTGGGATTGGCAGGGAATTTCCTGATAACTTTTGAGTTTTTGTCAACAATTGCTATCTGGGCTCCATAACCGGTCGAAATAACCGTGTTTCCATTTAATAATCGGACTGCCTGATAGGGAGAACCACCAACATTTGCTTCCCAAACCTTATTTCCTAAACTATCAAATTCGTACACCATGCCAGCATCTTTTCCTCCGACAAGAAATGTTTTGTTTGGAGTTGGTCTGATCAAACGTAAAGTTATTGATGGTTTAATATTTATTGTTTTACGACTTTTTCCAGTCGCGTTGTTGATAATTTCCACATGAGGCACACTTCCGTCAACACCGACAAATGTTTCCTGTGAATTAATTCTGAACGCAGTCTGAATATTCGAACCAACAGATACATTTTTTACTTTTGTGTGCGTTGATAAATCGTACTCTTCATAACCAGTACCGCTATTGAGCAGTAATTTACCATCTCCAATCAGTTGCATATCCCTGTTTGCAAATGATATGCTCCAGTTTTTACTTCCGTCGTTCATATCAATATAGTGCACTTTCTGATTGCCTTCATCAGATAACAGTACTTTATGCTTCATTTGCGGAATATTCAATTGAGCTTGAGATAAAGAGCAGATACTCACTATAAAGAGCAACAGCATAATTCGTTCTATTTTCATCATGTTCCTCACATTTAGCAGTGTGGTTGATTATTGTAATTTTAAACTGGTTTATGAATTTTTGACAATAGAATTTGACGTCTTTTTCTTATAATAAAAATGGTTGTTAATAAAAATGTTGTTTCAAAAAGGGAAACACCTAAGAGTGTCCCAAGTCCTGTGTAGGTAAACCCGTATGAATGTAACCCTATACCTAACAGATTTACTCCAACCCAGGCAAGCATAACCATAATAACTCCAACAATGGCTCCTGCAGAAGTCATTACAGGACCTATCAATCCGCTTCTTCCGTGCATGGACAACTAACTGAACACCATAGAATTATCAGTAGAGCTCCATTTTCCTTAGGATCCCATCCCCAGAACCGTCCCCAGGCCTGATCAGCCCACATTCCGCCTAAGAACCGTACCTGCAACTGTAAACGCCAGCCCGACAAGCATAAATATATAAACCGCACTATCTGATGATTTAAGTACCTTTTCATCAGTTCCAACTGCTTTTTGAATAAGAAATACATGTCCAAGAAGTCCGGCAATAAGACAACCGGCATAACCAATTGAAATTGTCACAATGTGAGTTGTAAGCCAGAAACTGGAGTTTAATACCGCGGCAATTATTTCGAATGAATCTCCATTTGAAATATATCGGCCTGATATAAATAAGAAAAGAAATCCTCCAAATGATGAAATCATCATTCCGGTCCCACGCCGCTGAAACAGCTCCAGAACAATACCGAGAATGACTATGATCCATGAAACAAATACAAATGTCTCGTAAAGACTTGCCAGTGGTGGACGCATCTGTATAAGTACTCTGAGAAGTAAACCGTTGTCTGGAGAAGGAAACCAGCGCCAATCAAAACAAATCCGGACCTTGAAATCCATTTTTTATTGTAAAACATACTGCAAAGAGCAATTATTCCAGCAAAGGCAAGAATAAGCTTTGCCCAGAAGAAAGGGTTTATTTGATTGTAAAGAATTTCCAGACCCGGATTTGGGATTTCACTGACTTTTTTCTCTGTAAGTTCCTCAACTGCGGTATTAAAACCTGTAGCATCTCCTTGAATATATGCATTTTTCATTTTCACAAAAGAATGTATTCGATGATCTTTCAACGCAGTCGTCCCTGATTTGCAAAGATAATTCCAGGGGCTATACCACTCTGATGTCCCACCGACTGATACAGGAATCAGATACGGAGGCATTTTACTCATTTGTGAATTCATTGCATACATTGCTTTAACAATCCGTACAAGCTCTGAATCAGAACCTGTCAAAGAGTCAAGATTTTTTACCTGTTTTATTCGCTGCGGAAAGCTCAGCTGATCTGGAAATCAAATCACTGTATGAATATGGCTGATCTACTTCAAGTTGAAGTGATGCGGCAAGTGATGTATCATGAATTGCAAATCCATCAAAGGGTTCAAACGCACTGAATGTTGATCCGATCGCGTTATATTCCTGAAATTATTCCAGAGTTGTAGAATATCTCTTTCGTAGGGTAATAGATCGGTTGGCATTCTTTTGTGAAGCAGCATTTGCGATTTGTTCACACTTCTCAAATGACTCCGTACAGTTCAGTATATCGATAACGCCGTTTTGGCGCACCCTGAATTCCGAGCGCGTCAATCACTTCCGGATTAGTGATTCTAAAACATTGGGTCGTATCAATCGCACCCGGATACATCATCAATTTAATAAGCCATTCCAGTGCACTCATGCCCGCAATTTTACTTTTTCCGGAAATTTGAATAAGTTTTTTTCGGGCATAAGAGTCGAGCGGCTTTTTTCGACCATCGTCAAGCACAACCAATGTTCCGGCTTTTTTAACATTGAATGGAGATGAGTTTTCCGGATAAATAGTAGTCAAAAACAAGAAAAAGCAGGATGATATTTTTAAATGAAAATACTCTTGATCTGATCTTTTTTAGCAGCATCTCAATTTCCTGCTTTTTTTTCTTTTAATTTTCTGAAAACCATCAATATTATCAGGTGTAGCAAAAAACCTCCAACTATTATTAAGCTGGCTGCATAGGGAAAAAATCGCATCGGGTTATATACAACTGAGAAATTTGAAATTTCACTGCCACCATCCTGTGAATACGATGCCTGATAAAAAGTGTATGCACCAATGCGGAGAGGTTTATTCATGGAAATAATTACATCCCGCTCTGTTGCACCATCCTTGACAGAAACATGACTGCGAACATCTTTAAGTGTTTCTGTTCCAGGATGAAGTTCTTTTGAAAAATCAAGTAATTTCACATGAACAGGTAATTGGAACTGAAACCGGGCGAATTGAAAAATAAACTGTATCCGATTGCAGAAGACTGGTTGCGGCTGGCTGGTATTTTTCAAAACGATCTTTTTTCCCGATTGCGAAATACACGAATTGTCTGCAAGCAGTGTGAGCTCATGCATTACCGTCTTATTTTCAACACCTTTTTCTGCATTTTTTCGTCTATGAATACTTCTCAATAGTGAAAGAAATTCCGGTTTTTGAAAGATTTATTTTCTGTCCATCTTTAAGATTTCGGACAGGTACAGAATCATAGATAAATGCATCAGGAAATTGATCTGATCTTTTAAAGACGGCTATTTCGGAGAATTCGTAACTGTAAGCGGCTTCGGAAGCTTCTCCTTCATGTAAAGGTAAATAATACTCTTTAGCAAATTTTGCGGCAAAAAGGGCTCCCGATAATAAAAAGGCGACTCCAAGATGGATTAAAATGAGACCGGAATTTCTTAAAGGCGACCTTAGAAAATTAACAGACCTGAATACAAGATTCCATAAAAGAACAAGTGAAATTAAGTTTTATCCCAGGAAAAGGGATATGGTATGTCCAGAAAATCCAGGAATGGAAAAATTTTTCCCGCGCAGCAAGCAGCCCATGAGCCGCTTCAAAAAGCGTCCCCCAGATAACCATTACAACCATTACAAGAAGACAAATAACGGTGACTTTAGCCGATGCAGAAATTTGTATAACTTTCTTGATAAAAATGTGACATTATTGCAAATTTATCCTTGTGATTACATAAAACTAACCAACATCAAACATACTATTATTAAAAGAACGGTGGGTAGTCTGTCGAGTCTTTAATTATGGCTACACCTTCCATTTCAATCAGCCATCCAGGTCGGCAAACTGCTCCTTCAACTGGTATCAGTGGGACATTAGCTGGTATTCGTGCGGCAAGAATATCCTGTATAAATTGATAATGTTTCCTATTTCTGACATAAATAATTAAATAGCGCATATCTTCAAGTGTTGCCCCGTGAGGTTTAAGCAGAGCTTCAATATTATCGATAGTACGCTCTGTTTGCCCCCGAATATCTCCTGGGTGAAGAATTTCACCTTTACTGATCAATACTTGCAGTACCGGAAATGTACAGATGAGACCTATCACCAAACCGGATTCTTGTTCCACGCTCAAATGTCACTCCATAAACAATTGTCGATGAAAGGTTCTCAAGCGCTTCCATCCTGACAATCTGTTCCTCTTTGAGATTTCCAATCGAAAGCGAATCCATAGTGACAAGTAATTGTGTCTGAGCAGTTTTTCCTTCAATACCGGTGCTTGCGATATACCGGGTTTTCTCGGTAAGCCCAACCCGTGAAAAAAGCTCGCGCCGTGCATCTACCATTCCCTTGTAGTTATTATCAATATCTCTGACATAAATCCATGTGCGAACAGTATTATTCTGCAAACTCATTTTGTATTTATTGAGCGTATTGCAGTGAATTGAGAATAATCCTTCTGTTTGTTTTTCGCTTCCTGATCCATCACAGGTATTATTAGCAGTTAAGAGCAGTGAGTAATGTTGACCTGTTGTGATATACACTTTGCAAAGTACTATCAGAATCATTGACAACACTGTTTTTGATTAGATTATCGTTATCATCTTTGATGTGATATACAAGAAGAGAAACAGGACCACACAAAGGACTTTGCTGAATAATCGAAACTAGCGCCAGCTATGTCAGACAGTTGTAAAGTTGTGAATCTAAAAGTACCTGGTATTCATTTGATACATCACTCACATAAATGCGGGTAAACTGTAGCGATTTTTCATCCAAACCGCAGTCAATTAATGCTGTTTGATAAGCATCAGCAATTTGCGCTAACGCTTCATCAAAAGTGGCATCATCTCTGCTTGTAATTGTTAAGAAATATTCTGCACAGCCAGCAGAGGTAGAAAAACTGCTACAGGTGACTTCTGCAACATTCTTTATATCTGTTTGCATTGTCTTCTCTTTTCTAAGTTAAGCATAGTAAGTTTTGATTAAAAGAAGAATCCACATCTCAGCATAAAGTACCAGTCTCTTGTCCTTGGAACCATCTCTGTATAAATTTTTTTGCCGGCAGGCTCGTACGATGCCTGTGAAGTGTGATCACTTGCAATCTGTCCACTAATTGATATATTATTTATTTTTTTGGATGCATATACAGACCACTTCCAGTCATCATCAGTTTTTCGCTTCCAATCTGAATAGTAAGGAATTTCATTTTGCCAACGTAGAGAAGTAAGGAACCGGACAGTTTCCTTTCCAAATAAACATGATATGAATTTTTATACGGGCTCGGGAAATATTCTGCTTCAATCGCAAGTACATCGAGTAGTTTAAAAGTTGGAAAATTAAATCCAAACATAATCGGCATTCGGTCATAAATATTATTATACCAACCTGGATAATTTTCACATCCAAGTATTGCTCCCTCTGCATACAATTTGAGGTCATTTTTTCCAAACAGTCGTTGAAGGAAAGAAAACTTTTGGATCAAATGCCACCCGTGCAACTGCTTTAACACCTCTGAATGTATAATGAGTTGTATCTCCACTCGAATCAACAAAAGAAGTGTTTTTAAAATTGTAAACGGCTATCTCCATTCTCATTCTTATTCTTGCAGGGTGTTGTTCGTTTCTCATCGAATGAAACAAGATGATAAAAAGATACACCCAATGACATATCAAAAAAAGATTTTGGTGTTGAAAATCCGGCTAAAGCAGAAAGTGAAAGATCATGAGTCGGGTAGGATTCGGTCTCAGTGTTTAAATAAAGATCCGCTTTATAAGTACCTGCAGGCGCATGATTGCGATATCCGGCATTTATACCTGCCAGTTTTACTTTATCGGCAACTTCAAAACCACTGATAAGTAAAGCAGGATAAGCATTACTTCTGAAAAGATATTCTCCAAGATTCATTGCTTCGGGATTATATTTCACAGGTAAATAACCAAATCTGTTATAAATAGTATCATTATCGCCAACAACCCAGTTTGTTTGCATTGATGCTTCGAGGAGCGAAAATGAAAATGACTTTTGAAGTGCTTCTGAATATTTTCCCACCGTCCCTATGTTAACATCAGGATACAAAAGAGAACCCATAATATGTAATACGACATACACTTCTTGAACTTACAGGTGCAGTGATTTTTATTCCTGCCTGAATATCAGAAAGCCATTTTTGATCAAATTCAACAAAATTAAGATTTGGTTCCAGTTGAGTACTTTGTACCTGTCCCATTGTCAACCAACCCCAGCCCAGAAATCACCGGTGGTTTCTTATCTTGCGCAATTGTAAACACTGAAAAACAAAAGACAATTACCAATAATTTCATTACCCAATTCATTTGCGAGCCTTTCTTTTGTAGGCAGATTTATAATGAAAGGATGTACTCAATCAGATCCTTGAATTCACTATCTGTTAATTTGTCCAGGTTTTTGGCATGTCCTGGTAATTTAACGATATCCTCTATTTTGTCGTGAGATCCCAGGTGATTGTATGGACCGGTACGCCAAGCTTCAATAATTGAAGGAGTATCAAATGGGCGAGTTATCCAGATCGTCAAGAACACCTGCATTGGTGGCTTTTCAATTTGTAAATAATGGAGCTGGATGACAATAAATACAGTTAGTTTTTTGGGGATTATAGTAAATAGCTTTTCCCCTTTGAGCTGATTCACTCAGTTTACCCTTGACAAGCTTAGGACTGGGCACGGGTTTAAGACGCATAAAAAAAGTGTCAAGACACTTGGCGTCTTCGTCGCTTGGTGTCTGTCCTTAGTTCCAGACTTATACCAGCGCGTATTGACTCAAAAGCATTTACTCGTCTGCCAGGAGTCCAGTTTGTTGGAGGCGTTTGCCATGATAATAACATGCTTTTGGCATTCTTTTGTGAACTATTGAGAGCTTCAGATAAAATCCAGTTTATACCATCAGGTCTGGTGAATGGATGACAGGAATGACAGGTCTGGAATTGTCCTTGAGCAATAATCGCATCTATAAAAGCAACTCTCACCTTTTCGTTCCATGGTAAGCGGCTTTTCAGGTGCCAATGCGTACTTTGCAGGTTTCAAAATACTGCGCTTAGATCTACTACTTCGAGTGAATGAGAAAAAAAGCCTGATATATAAGCTTTAGATCCAATCATCACAATACTGCGTGGACTTCTAACACCCAATTCAACTTTTTTCTTTAAATCTTCAGTGAGAAGTGTATAATCGCGTGATGCATCACCTTTACCTGCAAGTTTTGTAAATAATGCAGGCATGTCAATAATTGTCAAAATATCGTACCCGGCATGAGCAATACAAAGCCACTTCCCATCATCTGTGATGGCTACATCCCAGGGATTAGCATAGCCGCGCGCATTTAAATCAATCTCAATATCATTAAAAAGCGTTTGCTTTTCAACATCAATAATGGCGAGGTTATTTGAATGAACCCAACCGTTAGAAAGGTCTCCCGCTGCTTGAGTAAAGTTTGCAATCAAATGGGGAATAAACGCATACTTTCCATCAGGTGACAAGCGAACACTCATTGTCGAATGGCTACCGGGGTACAATTTAATTTCTTTTTCAATTTTGCCGGTTGAAGTATTAATGAAGCATATTTTACTGGTCATTTTGGTATCTGTTGCAATACCATCAGGAATCAAATTGGCAACTATCAGAAATTTACCATTAGTATCGATTGCCATAGAATAAGGTTCTCTAATGGCAGGAACACGCTGTGTTTCTTTTGCAGAGGACAGATTTATAAATGAGATAGTATTCTCCAGCCAGTTGCAAACATAGAGAATATCTCCATCTGGACTAAGTACGGGTGATCGTGCCATATGCCCAACAGAAATTCTTTTTTCAATGTTTCCTGAAGCTGCATTGACAACGCAAACCATACCGTTCGGCCAGCGTTCCGATGCACATGTTACATAAAGATGTGAACCATCTGATGAAACAGCGATTCCTGTTGGCTCATTGGGCATTAAAAACGACTTGGTAACAGAGTTTGAAGAAACAGAATATACATCAACCTGTTTTGCTGTTTGTTCGGCGATGTAAATGATCATTTTATCAGGTGACACCGTCATCGATGTAGGTGACAGGTACTTTGGTTTTTGCGTAGTCTCCAGATCACCATTTAATGCCAACAGTTCAAATAAGAGACTGGGTGGTGTTGTATTAATTGGATCATCGGCAGAATAGCTCAGCTGAAAAAGCATAAAGAATAGTAAAAGTAAATTTAAGTATCTCATTTTAGCGCCTCCCTATATTTGCAATAAATTTTTGGGAATACGCTGTAATATTACCATCAACATACAAACGAATTATATACAGATTGCTTGCAAGTTTTCTTTCTGAAGATAGACCAATCTGAAATTGTACCGATTGTAGCCCTTTATTTAAATCGTCTTTAAAGGGTACAGCGACAAGTTTTCCCGAAAGATTGTAAATGCAGACCTTAAGATGAGATTTTTTTTGTAATGATACGGTCATAAGGCATCGGTCACGAAAAATTCTCATGCTCGGTTGCAGATTAGTTACTTTAGAATGGTTTACTGCACGTACTCCTGAATAAGTCAGTGTCGCGTAATAAAGAAGGGTACTGCTATTATCGAGGATATCGATTCGACTGGGTTCATTTCCTTCTGATGACGAATATTTCATCTTGTAAACAACTTTGCCGTTATGATTAATATCATACGTATTTGCACCATTCAGAGAGTAGCTTACTGACGCTCCAAACTGGTTGAGATTGAATTGATCGAAAACATTAATGGTGGGTTTGTCGTTCTGAGATGAAAAGAGTGTATATCCTACTGTATCATCATTAAAGTTGAATGATTGTTCTCTGGTACGTTTTCCGGAGGCATCATTTGTGAAGGTAGTTTTTCTCAGGAATGTACTATCGGACGCGTAAATAGAGCGTCCGATATTTTTCCCTGTATTATCATATTGAAACTCGACAAAGAGCAGATTGTTTCCAGATTTATCAAACAGATCCATCCGGGAAACAGGAACGGAAAAGGAAAAAGTCGTCGAGAAGACACCAAGTATTAAAAAACATTTCAACCAAATCGTAAGACTATAATTTCGCATTCGCAATCTCCCGAACAAGAATCTTTCAATAATATACCGTATGTTTATTGGATTAGAAACTTTACTGACATGTTATTTTCGCTTTTTATTCCTTTTTGCTTTAGTGTCGATGCAGTAAGGATATAGGTTCCTTTGGCTAAAGAATACTTTTTCATATCAAAATTGAACGAAGTAGTTTCTTTATCAAAATGCCAATCGTAAACAAGCCGTCCTGAGAGATCAAAGATAGTAGCTCCATTAATTGCTACTTGAGGAAGATTAATTGATATAATAGATCCGTTTCTATAGACTCTCATCTGTTCATTTTGTTTTTTATTCTGAGCAAATGTTTCATCAGTACCAAATACCTTGAAATCATTTTCGATTCCCTGTGGATTGGTCGTAGTCACATCAATTCGAGGCCAAACAAGTTGCCCACTACGCTGCTGATTAACATTATAATCTGCACTTAGTTCATTTGAGTTGAGGTCAAGCCAGAGTGTGACCCTTTTATACTCATCTTCGGTTAACTTTGTATTATAATGTGATCCATTGATGTAATTGATTAATTTCGAATATGAAGCACCCAGTTTGCCTGGAACAGATCGTGAACCACCTTTGATTGGAGTGAGGATGTCACCATTCAGGTATCCTGGCCAACTTTTGCTTTCCATGCAATAAAAGAAAGCATAATTTTTAAGGCTTCCAAAGGACATGTTCGGTCCTTTTGCTCTTCTGAGTATGACAAGGTGTACAATTTTTATCGAACACTGGCTTTACTAAGACGTGCAAAATTCACCGGTTCAACACCGCCTGCATCAGGAGTTAGCTTTGAAGGAGCACGTTTAAAAGCATTGTTAGTACTTGGGGGAGTTGCTTTCCATTTATTCTCATGACATCCAGTGCAAATCATTTGTTCACCTTCATGGACATAGGTAGCCGAGCGCATTGAGGCAACTGCCAGGCCTTTATCATCAATCAATTGAAAATAGATGATCTTTCCAACAGGAGCTTCACAATTAACACTACCATCCGACTCAACAGGAGCTGTACCCAGAGACATTCGGACTAATGATTCTAATGGATACCCAATACGAGGGTCGCTGTTTCTCATGGTTTCTTTTGGGAACACCTGTACAATTCTTAATGCTTTAATAGTGGTGTTAGCAGGTAGTGGCATATCTCCATTCATAACATTATTTATTTTTATTGTTGCCCGATAATGATCACTGAGAGCTTTTACGTTCTCCCTGCCATGTCAATGTAGCATTCTGCGTTGGTACAGTTCTCGCTTTAACAGGTATTGGATCTACAGGTCTCCATGATGCTGTGCTGGTATAAATATCCTGTTCGGTACCAAATCTATCACGCAAAATGATTTTTTTATCCTTATTGCAAATGTAATAGTCTTCACTCAACGGCCATGGTGTGCCATAAGGACCTATGGCAAAATCCGGCCAATTATTCCAATTTGTGGTGATTCTCTTTACTTGAGAAACTTTTCCATCATCCTCAATTGTGTGTGGATCAAGCATTATGACCTCTCCAAAAGTGAAGTGATGATGGCAGCCTGCAATCGCAATGTATTTGATTGACTTTGGTATTGCCCTTATGTTAAATTCACCAACTGGTCTGTCAAATCTTCCATCTCTGAAATTTGATCCAGATAAAGTGTTAAGTGGCAAAGGATAATTTCCGTGATATGACCGCGGATCACGTCCATCCGGCCAACATTCCCACATGTGATGCGCGATACAATCGTCACGATCAACATAATCCCAGCGTGTATACACGATTTTTCCGTTATTATCTACACTCGGATGCCATTCATTAGTTTCATGATAGCTTAAACAAACGATATCACTACCGTCAGCTTTCATTGAATGGAGGGTAAAAGTTGGTTTTTCTTTTGTGTGACAACGTCCATATCCACCACGACGGTCAGAAATAAAAACGATACGGCCATTTGGAAGCCATACAGGATCCATATCATTATGATTTGAATTAGCTAAGAAATTCTGTGGACGCGCAGTGCCATCTGTTAATTGGGTAAGATTTGAACCATCAATATTTACTTTGAATATGTGATAGCATGGATTTGAACTGGGTGACCAGGAAAAAACAATTGTCTTTCCATCATACGAGAGGTCTGGCGAAAGGAATGCTCCACCAGCCAAATTGGAACCCTTAAAAGAACCATTTTCACATTTTGAATTTTTTAATACGTCAATTAATGATATTGCACCAGATTTTAATCCTTTTACAATAAATAAACCTCCACCCATACCGATGTTCCAGGCATTGTACTGATCACAAATGTGGTTCTCAGTTCCGCCTTTTGGCATAACATAACCAGCGCAAAGAAGGCTATCAAAATCTATCAAAGGATTTGACAGTGCGGCTTCTTTATTTAGAGCATTTATTTGCATAAATAGATCTTTATCATCAGTTGCGCCTGAAACTGCTGATTTTGCAAGTCCTTTTTGACTGGCTTTTGATTTCAGGGCATTGAGTTTCTGCTCTAATTGAGAAATTTTAGAGGATTTGCTGAGGGTTTTTAATGATTTTAGTAACGCCTCTGTCCTTCTCAGCAGTACATCACTGGGGGTACGGTCTGTTGAAAGGATAAGAGCATTCGAGTCTAAAACATCAGTTTTGGATAAGGCCGCCTTCTTCAGACCTTTGTTTTCATTAATCTTCTGTTGAATATCCTGATATTGCTCTTGCCAGAAGTTATCAGCAGAAGGCTGTGTGGTAGTTGCAAAACACAACAATGGCACAAGAACAGCAAATAGTGCCGTCCGATAAGTAGAAGTAAATTTAGGTTTCATTATCCCCTCCATTAATAAAATCCTTTTTATATTATACACCATTTTTATTAGAAAGATTATACATAACTAATGAAAACAGGTTGTTTTGAACCGAAACAATTTTCACTAAATAGCTAAAAACACTGCCTTTCAGAGAACAGATACTTGTCTCAAATTTACAGTTATATGTTCAGTAGTGGTGCTTTTTTTTAGTATATACATATAAAAAGTGTTCTGCATAATAGAACAGTCTGTTCTATAAAGGTGAAAAAATTGAGAGTTCCACATTACATACATTCTGATTATCTCTTCACCAAATCAACTGTCGTCACGATGAAACTTTAGACAATCACTTTTGCGGGCGGGTATTTACTGTTTATTCTCGACTATTTTGTTACCAAAGAATCACAATGAAATAATATCAAATTTATAAAAATGCATAAAATTAAATAAAAACAGATAAATTCGTTACCAAATATATTAAAAAAGATATCATTTTTAATAAAGCGGGATTATATTATCTCAATATGAAAGAGACAAAAAAATCATCCATCGATATCTTCGATTATTTCGACTATCGCGAATATCTGCAGATGGAATATGCCTGGAGAAAAGAGTATCAGCCAGGTTTCTCACACCGGCTTTTTTCCGAGCAGGCAGGTATAAGCAGTCCTAATTATCTCTTTCGTATACTGAAAGGCGAGCGGACGCTCACTGCAGATTATGTTGAAAAATTCACCAAAGCTCTCAATCTTTCCCATAACGAAAGCAGCTATTTTTCTACACTTGTTCAATTCAATAATGAGCGTAATACCTGTGAGAAGGAAATGCTATTGCGGACCCTTTTATCTCTTCGCTATAGGAGAAGTATACATAGAATAGATGATAAAAAACTGCAATTTTTCAGCAAATGGTATTATCCTGTCATTCGGGAACTTGCGGTTATTTCGGAATGGAAAAACGATTTTAATACTCTTGCCCGCCATTGTTACCCGCGTATTACTGCTCAACAGGCAAAAGATGCTGTCGCTTATCTATTGAAAACGGAATTTTTAAAACAGGATAGTGGTGGAAAGTACCTCAGAACAGAGCCGGTAATTACAAGTGGTGATGAGGTCAAGTCGACAGTTTTAAGAAACTATCATCGACAGACACTTACACAGTGCATTGATGCTCTGGATGAAGTGGATGTTGAAGACCGGGATATTTCATCATTAACACTGAGTGTTTCCCGAAAAACCTATGCTATAATAAAAAAAGAGATTCAGGATTTCAGGAAACGATTACTTGTTTTAGCAAAAGAGGATAAAAATCCAGAAATGGTATGTCTCACGGGTTTTCAATTAATTCCGCGTTCCAAGATGGTCGCAGCAGAAAATCAGGGCAGGTTAGGCAGGTTAGAATGAAAAGGAAAACATTGTATAAATTCAGAATTTTTATCTGCATTGCGGCTATCGCAGGTTCGTTGTATCTGCTGAATTGTTCATCACCTATTGGTGGAGGCTCTGAGGCGGGAAACGCCAGGATCACAGGTCAAGTAGTAGATTCCCTGGGCTCTCCTATCAGGAATGCTGTGGTTATGGTCAGGGCTTCAACTTTTGATCCGGTCAAAGATAATGAAGGTGCAGCGACAAGTATAGATACTACAAATTCAAATGGGACATATGAGGTCAAAGTTCAAAAAGGGTATATCTATACAGTTGAAGCAAAGCTTCCAATTAAAAATACACATGCCCTTTTAACTGAAATAGTAACCTTTAATGTTGAAAATCCAGCTCCACAATGCACTTTGAAGATTCCCGGTGTAATAAAAGTTAAAATTCCAGAAAATGCAGACAGGGAGGGTGGATATCTGTTTATTCCAGGGACTTCAGTGTTCGTTTTGCTTAAGAATGCCATCGATTTTGTTTTTCTGAATGATGTGCCTGCTGTCAAGATATCCGAATTGTCTTATTCTTCAAAAGTAACGCAGGATTTATCGACCATCAGAAAAAATATCGATATACAATCTGGAGATACATCGGTGATCTATAATCCTTTATGGAAATACTCATGTAAATTATTATTCAATACTACTTCATCCGGAGCTGATGTATCAGGTACTATCGTGAATTTCCCGGTTTGTATCAGATTGACTTCGGCTAATTTCGATTTTGACCAGTCCAGGTCTGATGGCTCTGATATTCTGTTTACTAAACAGGATGAAACTCCTCTGCCTTATGAAATCGAACGTTGGGATGCTGCTGCCCGCAAAGCAGATATATGGGTCAAGGTTGACACAATTTATGGAAATAACAGCACCCAATACATAAACTTGTATTGGGGAAATCCGGATGCCTCAACTGGTTCAAGCAGTACTACCGTGTTTGAAACTCCCAGTGGTTTCCAGGGTGTCTGGCACATGGCGGGAAATGGTACCGAAACGGTATTTGACGCTACTGGCAATCATTACGATGGTACTCCGTATGGAATGACAATCGATGCAGCGGTGCCGGGTGCAATTGGAAACGCACGACTATTTGACGGTAAAGGTAGTTATGTTGTCATGCCCAATACCGCGTCGGGAAAACTTGATATGCCACAAAATAGCATATACTCCATCTCTCTTTGGGCTTATGTGGATACAATCGATACTTTGTGGCATGCGATAGCTGGAAAAGGTCATGAGCAGTACTATCTGAAATTTAAGTGTTTTAATAAAAAGAAAGCGACATGGGAGTTTGTTGAATTTCAGGACCAGAAAGGGTGGGAGTTTACTGAGGACTCAATACCACCAGCACCCGGGATGGGGCAATGGGTATACCTCACCGGTGTAAGATCAGGCACTAACCAATACCTATTTATTAATGGTGCAATGGTTAGCGATTCTGCTCATCTGCAGACTGGTGCTTACGCGCGTAATGCCGGAGATGATTTTATTATAGGAAGGTATGCCCGTCAGGTGACAATTCCCAGCAATGAAGGGTGGTGCTATTTCAAGGGGATGATCGATGAGGTTAGAGTAATGAATGTAGCGTTAACTGCCGATTGGATCAAATTATCATATATGAACCAGAAAGCTGAAGATGTGCTTGTAAATTTGAAAAAGTAGTAAGTTCTTCTACAGAAGCCTTATATCTGTCCAGATCGTTGGAAGGTATTGTAGAAGGGAGTGTTTAATAAAAAGACCATCGGTTGCGGTCCTGGCCGGGAGCAACCGATGGTTTAGTTCAAAAAGTACTAACAAGGCTTGGGAGCCATTGCCGTCCTTTTGTTTTAAAAAATAATCAATTGGCGGCGAAAATACACAAAAACAAAAATGGGGGAGATGTTATGCATCAAAAATCCGGCTTTTCAAAAAGAGTGTTGTTTTCGGTCGTCATACCAGCAGTAGTGGTCATGATGCTATTTCAATTATCATGGGGGTTGAGTATTACCTCTTATGTTAAAGACAGTGATGGCATCACCTGTACCTGCAATACAGGCGTAATGAAAGTCCAAATCTGTAAACCAGATATCGTGCGGATAGCATATTCGCCAAAGACAACTATTCCTGCGCGGGTTATTCCTGTAGTCAATAAGAAGTGGGATACTCCTACTTTTACAGAAACAGTGTCCGGCGATAATATTACTTTGCAAACCTCAAAGCTCAAGATAACCATTAACAAAACTAATGCAAATGTGACATATTCAACATTGAGCGATGAAGTTATCCTATCTGAGTATAATAAGTCAACTAAGGCAGCTACGGTTGAAGGGGTAAGCACGAATAATTTAGTTGCTGAATTCAATTCTCCTGCCAGTGAAGGTCTCTACGGACTCGGTCAGCACGAAAAGGGTGTAGCTAACTATAAAGGGCAGATACAAGTATTGGATCAGGATTACGGATCACATGCAACCGCAACACCGATACTTGTTTCATCAAATGGATACGGGATATTTTGGGACAACTATTCTAAAACCACTTTCACTGGGAATATATCTGGTAATACGCGTTATTCTTTCTCTGCTGAATGTGGAGATGTTCTCGATTACTACTTTTTCTACGGACCAGAAATCGATGATGTTATTGCCAACTACCGTACTGCAACCGGATCTGTTCCAATGTTTCCAAAGTGGGCATATGGTCTCATCCAGTCAAAAGATAAATATGGATCTCAGAGAGAAATGCTTGCTGTCAAGGATGGATACCGGAATAACAAAATACCGCTTGATTGCATCGTCCAGGACTGGCATTACTGGGATGGCGTTGGTAAACAAGGTTGCTACTGCTTTAATACCGGTTATACAGATGTGAAAGGGATGTTGAAAACCTTACAAGATGCAAATCTTCACACTACCATTTCAATATGGAGTGAGGTTGAACAAGGCTCATCAATGTATACAAAACTTGACAACATGGGCGCGCTGTGGCCATCCAGCGGAACAACCCGCTTTATAGATGCATATAATAGTGAAGCCCGTGAATCATTCTGGGATGCCATTTATGGCGCATTTTTCAACCCCACTGTACAAGGTTGGGATGGCTGGTGGCTTGATAACGATGAACCCTTTCCATATCCTGATAATTTCAACCGCCGGACACTTACGACTGCTATGGGTAAAGGAGTATTATTCTATAACACGTATACATTTATGATGACTGAAATGGGATACAACAATTGGCGAAGGGATATTTCAGGAAAGCGGTGTTTCATTCTGCACAGAGCCTGTTTTGCCGGACAGCAGCGTCATTCAGCAGTAAACTGGAACAATGACATAAATTGTTCATGGGAAGCGTATAAGAATTCTGTCCCGTCAGGACTCAATTCTACAATTACCGGTATTCCTTACTGGTGCACCGATATCGGCGGTTATTGGGGTGTCAACGCTGATTTTACTACTGCGTCTAACCGTGAACTCATGACCCGCTGGTTTCAGTACGGTGCGTTCTTACCAGTATTCCGTATCCATGGAAATATGAAAGCTGGACAGGGAAAAGAACTTTATTCGTCAACATGGGATAATACAACAAAAGCTAACTTACTGATAATGGACAAACTCCGCTACCGCCTTATGCCCTACATCTATTCTCTGGCATGGATGACCACCAGTAAAAACTACACTCCGATGCGTCATCTTATAATGGATTTTAGAATGGATGACAAGGTCAAAAGTATAGGTGATCAGTATATGTATGGGCCTGCATTCATGGTAAGCCCGGTTACATCTCAGGGCGCAACTTCACGTTCGGTATATCTACCCGAAGGAAAATGGTATGATTTCTGGAGTGGTGCAACTGTTAACGGGGGGGCTTCAATCAATGCATCTGCACCGCTTTCTCAGATTCCACTACACATCAGAGCAGGTTCAGTAATTCCTATGGGACCAGATATACAATATTCAACAGAACGATCTGATACCATTGAACTTAGAATTTATCCTGGAGCAGACGGATCATTTACAATCTATGAAGATGAAAATGATTCTTATAATTATGAAACTGGTAAGTACGCGACTATTCCTATTATGTACCTTGATGAAGCACAAAAAGTGATTATCGGTGCACGTAATGGAAGCTTTACAGGTATGGACGAGAAAAAAGTCTTTAATATTGTTTATGTAAAAAATAATCATGGTACTGGAATTGCCAAAACTGAATCTCCTGATGTACAGTTAACATATACCGGTACTCAAACCTCAACGGATATGCTTGGTGTTAAGAATTTAAATACAGATCTTTCATTACTGCAGGCTAATATCACTACAAAAGTCAGCCAAAACATTGTTACATTTCCTAATACTTTTGCCGGCAAAACTAAGGATATCAGAGTATATGACTGCTCAGGCAGACAAGTGGCAAAAACTATTCTGAATGGTAAAAACGCAGTTAACTTAAAGAAGGATTTTGGCTTGTCGACAGGTGTATATATAGTCAAAGTCAAGACTGTTCAAAAGAAATAGCGTAGAATCAGATCATGGGATGAACAGAGAGGAACGTAGTTGTCTGTTCGTCCTTTAAACTATTACAAAAAATTAATGCGGTATACGTTTTTTTATCGTAGAATAAATTGGTAATAATTGTAACTTCTATTCGGTGAAAATTATATCAATGTGTTGAGAAACCTGAGTGGTTCTTATTAATGGTCATATCTACTGTTTTCTTCCTAACATTTCTACTCTAATATTGGAGAGAATTTATGAAATACCTACAAAAGGTAACCCGGCTGAATATCATGCTGTCGGTCATTACAAGTGTGATGATTTTACCTCAACAGAAGGAATCTCTGGCAGAGACATGTCCGTGCGATATCTATGCATCGGGCGGAACGCCATGCGTTGCAGCACACAGTACAGTACGAGCTCTTTACGGGTCTTATAATGGTCCTCTCTATCAGGTCAGGCGCGCATCTGACAATAAAACCAAGGACATTGGAGTTTTGACTCCAGGAGGTTACGCCAACTCAGCTGTGCAGGACATGTTTTGCGAGGGTACAAAGTGTGTTACCACTGCTGTTTACGATCAAACAGGCAAAGAGAATCATCTCTGGTACCAGGGATCAGATGTTGTACCCGGTTCACCCAGAAGCAGTCCTGCTGTCGCCAATACTGAAAATTTCAATATTAATGGTCACAAGGTTTATTCACTTTATATCAAGCCAGGCAATAGTTACTGGAGAGATGGCTCCAAAACCGGAATGCCAACTGGAAGTCAACCAGAGGGAATGTATATGGTGACTAGTGGCACGCATTACAATAATGGATGCTGCTTTGATTATGGAAACAGCGAAACGACCAGAAAAGCGGATGCTGCCGGTGCTATGGATGCGATTAACTTTGGAAACCAATGCTGGTTTGGCAACTGTTCCGGATCGGGGCCATGGGTTCAGGCTGATCTTGAATGGGGACTCTTTCCGGGAGGAAGTCAATCCTGGAACCCTAACCAGAAATCATTCCAAAACAAATTTGTTACAGCTATACTTAAGAACAATGGATCGACTAAATTCGCGATTAAGGGCGCAAATGCGCAATCTGGCAACTTGACTACACTTTATGAAGGTAAACTTCCTAATGGGTATAGCCCAATGAAAAAGCAAGGGGCAATTATTCTTGGAAGCGGTGGAGACTGCTGTAAGCCTGATGGTGGTGCTAACCTTAGTGAGGGTACTTTCTACGAAGGAGCCATTACTTCTGGTTATCCATCTGATACGACAGAAGATTTGCTTCAGGCTAATATTGTAGCTGCGGGTTATGGAAGTAATACTACAGCAAACAAACCATTCTCTACTGGTAATGCGAATGTAACAGTTTCGGATAATATAAAGGTAAAATTCCTTAGTTCAATTCTGAAAGTTGAATTTAAAACACATGTAAACGAAAATGCATTTCTGAAAATTTACGATCTAAAAGGAAACATTATAGATAAAAAAGACATTACAACCAAATCAGGTGAGGTATATAATTACAGTTTTAATATGCAAAATAAGCCAAACGGTAATTATATAATAGAGGTAAAGAATGGGAAAAACATGATTCATACATCAAAAGTAATACTTATCAAATGAAAATTGCAGATTTGTGCAGAAAGTAATACCTTGTATTGTGTAAAGATGTTTTAAATCAATGATTTTATAAAAGTCAACACTGGAGAGAATGATGATTAAAAAGAAAATGATTCATTTTAATTCTCTGCCAGTGTTGTTTTCTATTTAAATATATGCAGCTTTATTACAGCTCTTCCCCAGTTTACCTGATAGATGTGAATTGCAACGGACATATTGAGAAGAAGAAAGTTTCATTTCTTTAAATTGAACTGAAATTATATAAACTTACCAGTTTGACAGAAAGTGTTTTCCAAAAGAAAACACTTTCTACAGGTGATGAAAATTTCTAAAAATCATAAACGTATTTGAAAAATGTAGAGAACTCTACCCCTGAAAATTACAAACCATTTGCCCGTTCAATACATTCTTTATCAACATTTACCTTTAATGCTTCCTTAAAAGAACGATCAAGTGAGAAATCATTTGTATCATCTTCAATATATCCCGTGATAATAGTGGTATTTGGATTTTCAATATATTGGTTCACTACTGCAGGATCACATTTTAGCTTTAAATTCGGGACGATAGTCTTGATATCAGTTGTTTCCTTAATGTCAAAATTAGCTCGTTTCTGAGATTGTTGCATACTTAGATCTAAATCAGAATTCATGGAAAAAGTAACTGTTGCACTTACCATACCGAATAGATGTACAAAGCATATACATTTGATTTTGTTAATAAACATAGCGCATCTCCTTGTAAAAAAGTTAAAAACCTCTAAAAGGACAAATTTTTATAGCTATTTAGCGCGCGCTCATTTTTTGGAATTCTCAAATTAATAATACACCAACCTGCCCAATATGCAGTCTGATTTATAGTTTCTTTATCAGAACAAACATCCATTATATACTCATATAAATCAATCGCGATATCATAGTACTGGTTTATTCGTGCATTGTCAGCTACATATTTAATCACCTTGATACTATGTGCATCCGGATTATTTTTAAAAAGATATTTTCTTATTAAGCTATCAGCTGTTTTGAATTTTTTATTTTTTACATTTAATTCTACGAGATTTTCGACTACAGTTTTGGTGAATATTCTGTTTGGATAATGTAACAGATATTGATTCCAGACATAATCACAACTATCAAAGGCTTTTTTTAAGCAGAAATCTGCTCCTGTTATGAAAAGATGTAATTCTTGCTTACTAATAGTCGGTGTATCAGAATCAATGGAACTTTTTGAATCGAATAGATGGTATAGTGAATCTGCTATATGTACATTTTTGTATAGATTATTATTGTGCATTGTGGAAATACTATTTTGTTCTGTGATATACGATTCATTATAAATAGATGATAAATTTCTGCTGAGGAATTCTTTTAATAGCTTTCGTTTAGGAACATTCTTCAGAAAGGATTCTTCGGTTTCAAAGAATGATATCGAATCACGATCAGCTAGTGCTGTGTTTCCTAATGATAGAATTGTTTGACAGTTATTGGAAATGTGTTTAACAATAACAGATCCTTCTACAACAGTCACCTTTGTCAGATCAGCAGTTGCATCAACACGGAATACTGTACCGGTGACTATTATTTGTGCATGTGGTGTAATAACAATAAACCTTTTATACTTTCCTTTTTCTACGGTAAAGAGAGCTGAACCAGATGTGATATCAAGGAATACTGAAGTGTCCTTTTTTGCATAGGTAATCTTTGATTTTCTTTCGATTATACCTGCAGTTTTTTTATCTATGAAAAGAAGGCCATTTCCGGTATCTGTGATAAATGATTTTTCTATGGTATTCGGTTTATTGATTACTGATTGCACAATAGTAATATCTTCTGATGTTTGCTGCAATTCATTAGATCCATATTGAATTTTTTTAATATCACCCATAATCATAAACATCAAGACTAAACATGCTGCTACTAGATACTTTACGAATTTTGAATTAGTAAAGAACGGTTTAGTTACATGATTCTTGTTTATAGCAGTATGAATAAGATGATTCCATTGTTCTTCAGAATAGATGGTATCCATTTTACTGTCTGATAATAAACATTCTATGCAATTTTTCCATTTTGTTTCATTTTCTAAACCTTTAATTTCAGGACCTATTCTACATGATGAGTAAATCTGGCTCTCTATTACAGATTCAGAAATGAATTCGTGGAATAAATTGTCATCTGAGCAAATTTTATCCAAAGCGCATTTCTGTTCTTCTGAATCCAATTTGCCCCAAAAGAGATTTTCAATGTCGGTTATGCAATTTTTCATGATTGCCAACCTTTCGCATAGAGCGCTTTTCGAACTTTGTCTCTGGCAGCTTTAAGTTTCATAAAGAAATTCTCTTCGCTGATCTTAAGAACTTCTGAGGCATCCTTACCTTTGTATCCACAAAAATAAAAGAGCGAAAATGCTGTTTTTTGATCAAGCGGCAAGCTGTTAACTGTTTCGTTAATAGCAATTGAAATTTCTTTTTTTGTGTATGCATCAAGACCATCAATTGCATTAAGGTCCTGAAAAATATCAGTTTGACTATCGATTGTCTCATAACGTTTTTTTGCTCTTATTTTACTTCGATTGAAATCAATAGCCTCGTTCATGGCAATTCGATAAAGCCACGTACTAAATTTACAATTTCCATTGTAACTGTTAAATAATTTTATAACTTTGTATAATATCTCCTGGACGACATCCCTTCTGTTCTCCTCATCATTGATACATCTGCATACAACAGAAGCGATAAGATTTCTGTGATCAATCAATATACTCGAGAGCGCATTTTTATCGCCATTTCTGGCGGCCTGGATAATAGTTTGATTTTCCATATCTAATTAATTAGACGATCGAGTGGTAAATACATAAAGGTTTTTTTTTTTTTTTAAATAAAAATAAATCAACACAACTCATTTATGAGATAATTGGTCCTGTGTAAATTCGTTTTTAAAAGGATATACTTGGTGCTTATTTTAGAAAATTTTATCTTCTGTCGAAAATTTAAACATTTCCAGATCCGATTGGAATGTTTAATTCGCACCATACTGCTTCAGCAATTGAACGATATTCTGTCTACCGAGATCTTTAGCTATTTGCAATGGAGTCTGATTATTTCTATCAGCAACATTAGGATTTGAACCTCTACTGAGCAGTGCTTTTATCATTTCGATCGATCCGGCTCTGAGCGCATAGTGAAGAGGTGTATCTCCATATTTGTCTTTGTAACTTGGATTTGCTCCTTTGTCCAAAAGCAGTGTCAAAGCATCGCTTGCCTGACGAAAAACAGCAATGTGCAATGGTGAAGTTTCCGCTCCGTTATCAGAATTGGGAGAAACCCCTTTGTTAAGCAGATCTGAAAGCGAGGCATAGTCCCCATTGTTAACAGCATTCAGAACAGGTGAGACTTTTTCAGAATTATTATATGGAGTAGTATTATTGATGTAGTTGTTTGTCCGGGTATCTTCTTCTTTGTTTACTATTTGATGAACAATAATTCCTGCAATCGCTATCAAAAGAATCACAACTACTGATGAAAGTAAAAGATCTCTCTTTTTTGTGAATACCGTTGGCACCGTTTTTTTGTCTTTAACTGGCGCTTTGACAGGAGCTACCGGGCTCTGATTTCTATATGCCTCCAACAATGCAACGCGTGCATCGGCTGCGCATTGGAACCGTTTTCCCGGATCTTTTTCCATTAACCGGTAAATTACTGATGCTAATTGCGCTTTGAGTGTCGGACGCAATTTCAAAATATCCGGAATAGGGGATTGGATATGATTTAAAATCACCTCGATAGGCGTTGATCCGCTGAAAGGTGGTTTACCGGTGATCATATGAAACAATGTACAGCCGATAGAATAGAGATCTGCTCTTCCATCAATATTTCGCGGGTTTTCAGCCTGTTCAGGCGCTATGTAGTGAGGACTCCCTAATGTCACACTTGTCTGCGTAAGCAGTACCTCATTATTAAGATCTTTTGCCAGACCAAGATCAACCAGCTTTGCCTGTCCTGATTGGAAAATGAGAATGTTTTCCGGCTTGATATCTCTATGGACAATCCGGTTCTTGTGAGCATAATCGATCGCGTCAAGGATCTGTTCAGCTATCTTTACTGCTTCCGGTATTGAGATCCCATTCTTACGCTCATTAATCAATGTATTCAGATTCATTCCATCACAATATTCCATAATAAGATAATTATATTCCTGATCGACACCTACATCCATTACACCAATGATTGCGGGGTGACGTAATTTAGCTGCTGCGCGTGCCTCCTGTAGAAAACGCTCAACCGCGCCAGGGTTAACTATCGCAGATGGAAGAAGTAGTTTCAAAGCTACCGGTATTGAAAGCGCCAGATGCTGCGCTTTATAAACGGCACCCATTCCACCCTGACCGATTTTGCGTTCAATGCGACATCCACCAATAATTTTCCCCTCGAGATCATCTATGCTGTTCATTAAATAAATCCGATCGCAAATTAGCTGATGTAATTATATACAGTTCTACAGATATAAGGAGCAGAACCAAATTAATCGAATAATGAATATAATCTAAATCAGATGACGGGGTTTTAGATATGAAATATAGGAGGATTGGTTTTTTCCGGGAATTTAAAACAATGTACCAGGAACGCAAAAGTGAAACATAAAATCTGAATGATTCTTGAATTTTATGCTGAAAGAATGGACTACAAGAACTAATTACTCATGCTATATATAACTAATGGTAGTGACATCTATCAGTTGTAATTGGCTTTTTTAGCGTTTGTTGCTGAGAATATCTTTTATCCAAATACATATAGTAATCCATTGAAGTAAATTTACATTATATTTTTTTCCCTCTTGACATCCAAATTTACATAAGTATTTCCAGGATAGTCATTATATGAATAATTTAAGTATGCGTAAATTAAGGCAAAGGGACCCTGAAGAAAATTTTCTGAGGTATTAATAAACGGTTTTGTAATGGTTGTGGGTCACCCACTTCGTCATAAAAGGTGCATTCTGTAAGAATGCGGGTAGTATCCAAAGGGTTATTCCCTGTAATAACACCATCTATTCCGGCGCGCAATGCGACGGAGCAATCTACGCAAAAAAGATCAGTGTTGAGAATGGTGTTAGTTTCTCAAGTAGTGATATAGATCCTGAAGGTGATCCTGACCATGATGGAGTCGCCAATCTTCTTGAAGCATTGACCGGTACAGATCCTCTTGATCCGAATAGTTTTAAAATGATGCTGTTGCCTAACCCTGTCGCGATCAATAATACAACTTCAGCGGTAATTAAATACGATGCAACCCATTTTTATAGTGAATTTCCTTCATCTGATAGTATCTGTTTGACACTACCCGCGGGTACTCTTGCCACAGGAAAAAGAACTGTTTTAATGAATGTTAATAATGCAGCAGTGAATTTTAGTGGAAATTCAATAAGTGGTTTTTCTCTTCCCGCTGGATACAGTACTATAAGCAGATTTTTATCACTCGAACCTGATGCGTTCGCAGCTCATAAAAATATGACAATTACAATACCGTTATCGCTTGACGGTTATCTTGAATCGGAAAATTATGCAATGATGTATCATACTGCGGGCAGCTCTATCTGGAGCATCGCGGATGTTACCATAGCAGACCTTTCTGACAATACGATTGGTATTACCGCGACAGTACAGAGCCCGGAAGCTCTGATTATTGTCAGTAAAAAGAACGCGAAAATTACCGGTTATATGGATGGAGGACTGGTAATTACCGGGGAGAATGCGGCGGTCGCGTCAATCGCTTTTGATCTTGAGATTCAGGATATTCCACAGTCTTCTACTGCCGCGGTAAGTGTTGATTACTACGAAATGCAAAGTGGTACAGCATCAGAACTTAAAACCGTAACGGTGAATTTTATCAACATGGAAGATGGTAATGGCGGATACAAATTAGTCGCTAATACCGTAAATAACCCATTCACAACCGCGAATACGGTAACCCTTTCACAAATAAGGATAACCGGGGCTGGAGTAAATTATACCTGTGAAACCAGCAACACTATTTTACAGGGGCAAAAATTACTATTGTCCGCGCATTGTGTACCCTTATATTATAATAGTTCAGTTAGTTCAGTTGCCTGGACCTACTCGAACAATTTCAATCTGGAGGCAATTGACCTCAATGGTGAAGGACGTATCAGAAAAGTCGGACACGCTTTTACCTACGACTACTATGTAAAAGATCATCTCGGTTCGACACGTGAAGTAATAAGTGACGAGGGAAAAGTGACAGAGGCGACGATGTATTATCCGTATGGAACGATGGAGGCGCTTATGAAGCCTCCTACTGATGATAAGGCGCGGGAGAAGTTTACCGGTAAGGAGCTCGATTCGGGAGACAACCCGGCGAGTGAGGTGAGCTTCAATATCGCGATCAATAATTTTGATGCCGGTCTGCATTACCATGGTGAACTGTATGTAAACTATACCGACTTAGTTTATAATAGGTCATTTTTAAAAGTATATCCTTTGCAGTATGATGCTGATGCTGATAGATTTATTCTCAATACAGCTGACCGGTTTCCCGACAGTATGAGAGTTACTAATTTGCGGATTTCGACTTCCGGTGCGGTAAGTCCGATAAACTATGAGAAGGCGTGTGATTACACCGTAATTACCGATAGCGGTTTGGCTATTACATTGGATACAAGCGGGAGCGCTTTGATAAACAGTTCGAGTGTAAACTATTTCACGGATAGCCCTTATACCCCTGAAAGAGTTGCGGGGAGCAATTTGTACTATTTCGGAGCGAGATATTACGATGCGGAATTGGGAGTATGGGGGAGTACTGATATAGCAGGACAGTATGGTAACACATACAGTTATTGCGGAGGAACACCAACCATTTATAGAGATAATGATGGCTTGATTGCGGTTTACGTTAATGGAATTAGTGGTGAAGATGATGTCGATTTACGTAGATGGATTAGAGCACATTACGGAGATGAATATGGAGGTACTTTTGAAGGTAGCAAACCTGCAGCTCGTTGGGGTAAAAATTACGATAGTAATGTTCTGAAAAATATGCTTAAAGTTGGAACCATTATTGGGGCAATGTGTGAAGGATATGAGGTTTACTCAAATACTCTGATTCAGGCATATTATGATTTGCAGCCTGGTGATAAATTACATGTATTAGGATACAGTGGAGGTGCAGCATCCAGCGGTTTCGCATCAGCAATGCTGAACACCCAATTTGGCTATGGAAGTGTTTCTGATAGAGTAACTTACAAGGGAGTTGATTGGCTTGGTTTTGGTACAACCTTTTCAGGAGTCACGGGCACTCCAACGACTCATTATTATGAGCTTGGTGATCCCCTTTCATGGGTAGGGTCTGGGATGGGTGAGTTGGCGATACCAGCTGTTGCCCCATTCATAGATGCGGTGTTACCTGGTATTTCTGGCATAGCCGCATTTATGATGATGGGAGACCTGTCGCCAAATGCTGTTATTGCAGATCCTGCATCAGCAACTGACATAATGGATCCTGATAAATGGTTTATTGGGGGAGACCACTCAAACACTTCAGATATTAAAAATGGATATACAGTATTGGATTATGCTAATGATAGCTGGTATAAATGGGCTGGCATTGAAACCGCGGCAATAGGTTCACCAGCACCAACAGTATTAGCAACTTATGCTACATTTGGTGCTAATACATTAATAAGTAAAGCTACGCATTGGTTAACAGGTTTATTTCATTGAAAGGCGGAAATAGTTGTGAATAACCGATTATTGGGATCCTTTATTTTAATTTTTATTTTTTTGTTTGTTTCATCGTGTTGTTATGACACAACAAGTGAGAGAATAACCTATGTGGGAAAAATAAAAATTGATGGAGATACTCTTGTCGATACTTCTATCAGTATTTACATGACAAATTCGATCTATTATTTAACTCCTGAATATAAAAAAGCCATAAGGCCTAAACACCCTACAATTCATGGTATTTTCACGCAAATTCTGACTACTGAATCGCATTGCGTAAACAAACCACCTTTTGAACACTGGGAATGTGGTCCACTTCGCTTACTCATTGAAGGCGAAAGTATTATAACTTATTTTGATAGTTTGTCAAACGATCAATTAAAACAGCTAACAAAAAACGCAGGGGGCGAATGGATTTTGCCTATAATTACTCTTAAGAAAAGAAACTAAAAATTGCAGAAAGCAATTGACCTCAATGGTGAAGGTCGTATCAGAAAAGTCGGAGACAGTTTTACCTACGACTACTATGTAAAAGATCATCTCGGTTCGACACGGGAAGTAATAAGTGACGAGGGAAAAGTGACAGAGGCGACAATGTATTATCCGTATGGAACGATGGCGGCGCTTATGAAGCCTCCTACTGATGATAAGGCGCGGGAGAAGTTTACCGGTAAGGAGCTCGATTCGGGAGACAACCCGGCGAGTGAGGTGAGCTTCAATATCGCGATCAATAATTTTGATGCCGGTATGCATTACCATGGTGAACTGTATGTAAACTATACCGACTTAGTTTATAACCGGTCATTTTTAAAAGTATATCCTTTGCAGTATGATGCTGATGCTGATAAGTTTATTCTCAATACGGCGGACCGGTTTCCCGACAGTATGAGAGTAACAAACTTGCGGATTTCGACTTCCGGGGCGGTAAGTCCGATTAATTATGAAAAGACGTGTGATTACACAGTAATTACCGATAGCGGTTTGGTAATAGCTTTAGATACAAGCGGGAGCGCTTTGATAAACAGTTCTGGTGTAAACTATTTTACTGATAGCAATTATACCCCTGAAAGAGTTGCGGGGAGCAATTTGTACTATTTCGGGGCAAGATTTTTTAATGCGGAACTGGGAGTGTGGGGGAGTACTGAATCCACTAGAGCAATTCTGGAATACGTATGGATATCATACAAACCCAGTAAGGTATGTTGATCCACAAGGTAAATCATTTTGGTCTTTTGCTAGGTGGTTATTCCCTGCCACACAATCAGTACTTTCAATCGCATCAGCGACTAATGCAGCCGTGAGTCAAAATAATTTCGGAAGAGGATTAGTTGCATTCTTCTCCGATATTGGAATGAATGAGGGTTTTAATACGATTGGTCCTCTCTTTGAAGGTATAAATATTACTGCTAATTTTTTTACGAACTGGGGTTCGGATAAATGGGCTACTACTTTCAAATCGATATGGGATAATGAAATTTCTTCATTGCAGAATGCTTTTAATTCAGAAAATTTTGGTGATTTTGCCAGTAGCATTAACCAGAGCGGTTTTAACTCATTTTCAACATCTATAAACAATTTTCATTACCAATGGCATTCAAATCAAAAATATTACGGCAGAGTTGAAGATACTCATGGGTTTAGTGCTGTTGTATGGGGTAGACCTGGTGAAGGCAAGAATAATGCGTTTACACTTGGTAATAATATTGTTTTAGAAAAACCTTTTTACAACAATCTTCCGTCATCTACTTCTGATGAATATATTGCAGGGAGTGGGCAATCGTTTGTCGCATCTCAAGAAGCTACATTTCGACATGAATTTATTCATGTAAGACAAAGTAGTTGGTATGGACAAGGTGGATTTTTATTGAAAACTACCTATGGTAAATATCGAAATGATTATAGCCCTGGGACTTTTGGATATGAAGCAATTGATAAATATGGCGATAGTCCAGGTTGGATAGATGTGTTAGAGTTTGAAGCACAGTCGCATGAGCATAGTGGTAGAAGTGATAAATATTGGTTTGACGTTTACAATCAAATAAAGTTTTAAAAAGGTTTTTTTTATGGTAAATTTTACAAATATGAATAAACTAATAATACTTCCTATGGCTATATTACTTTTCTGTGATGGCGTAAGTAATAATGATTTTGGTAATTATAAATTTGAATTGAATGCATATAAGTATCCTCCTTATGAAATAGGAGAGAGTAGTATAATCGATACTTTAAGTAAAGGTGATAGTATGATTCTTGCTATCAAATATGTTAAAGATGAAGAATTGTATGAAAGCAAAGAAAATGCGCAGTCGAATGATCCTGTAACACCAGGATTTGCTGATGGAAGTCTATTTATAACCTGCGATAATAATATTATTATAAATTTTGATACAATTACACCAGGTGAAAATTTGTATTCGAAAGATTGTAAATCGAAAATAACAAGTGAAAACTATCAAAATGTTGCAGGCAAAATCTATTTTAATGGAAAATGTAAATTTAAAAGTGGAAACAATATTTTTACAATGTCAGGGGAGGATAATTTTGGTAAATATCACAAATCTGATTGTACTGTTTTCATAAGATAATACTGATAATGGAGAACAGTATGTAAACTATTCCAATTTAGTTTATAACCGGTCATTTTTAAAAGTATATCCTTTGCAGTATGATTCTGAAGCTGATAAGTTTGTTCTCAATACGGCGGACCGGTTCCCCGACAGTATGAGAGTTACTAATTTGCGGATTACGACTTCCGGGGCGGTAAGTCCGATTAATTATGAGAAGGCGTGTGATTACACCGTAATTACCGATAGCGGTTTGGCAATCGCTTTGGATACAAGCGGGAGCGCTTTGATAAACAGTTTGGGTGTAAACTATTTTACTAATAGCAATTATACCCCTGAAAGAGTCGCGGGGAGCAATTTGTATTATTTCGGGGCGAGATATTTTGATGCGGAGTTGGGAGTATGGGGGAGTACTGATCCTGATGAACAGGATTGGAATACATATTTGTATTGTGCGGGTAACCCTGTGTTTCTGGTAGATCCGAATGGCAGATCCTGGAAGGCATTTTGGAGAGCTATTGGCATTTTTGCATTGGACGCGGGTATAGGTGGCACAGCTTCATCTCTTGCTTTAGGAGCAGGTGCGACGATACAAACTATGTTATTCGACCCTGCTTTAAACCAGACCTCAGGCGCTGTTAATAATGTTATCCATAATTGGGAGGGTATCAGATCGGGAGAAGGCAGAGCGTTCGATAAGTTCCTTACATCTTTCACATTGGGTTCTGTCAGCGGTACAGCGGATTGGCTTAACAGTACGTCATTTGGTTTGACTAATGAATCTTTGGGAGCAGGCTCAGGCAGTGTCCTTGCATTATCACATAATCAGGCATTTGACAAAGATTTACTTGATCGGGAAGCGTACGAAATAGCAATTGGAGTCCTTACAAAAATGTATAAATATGGAGTTAAAGGATCCGCTGTAAAGATAGGCAGTGATGTACAGTGGTCATATCATTTGAATAGTGAGAATCCTATAACAGGAAGTAAATACGAGGAATCTCGAAACAGATACTCGATGATGAAAGCGAAGATTTATCAAAGAGAATTGCATGTAAATGGGCGAATAATAAATTATAATGAAATAGATCCAGAAGGTAATAATGATGAAGCCACCAGAGATGGTAGAGTTAATAAAATCGGCCACAGGACGTTGGGGAAACTTTTTGGGGGTAAACTTTCATATTATGGTTTTGAAATATGGGGCGAACCTTATGAAGAATGGAACAATGATGATTATCAAGATGATTTCTGGACAAGTCAAGAACATCCTGAAAACTTCAATTATTGGACGGTATGGTAGAATGAAAAAACTAATGATTGTCCTATCTTTACTGCTTTTAGTAAAGTGCACAGGTGAAATTTTCAGTAGCTGGGTGATTGAATGGAAAATTAAAACAAACAAACCAATAGATTTTTCAGAATTGACATTTTCTTTTGAAGTCGAAATGGAGAAGGTTCAGTTCTTTAAAAGTAAATTAGAAACGACAGGTAGATTGACTCAAAGTATTAACATTGTAGGTTATAATCATGACCAAGTATTTAAAATAAACCCGAATTTACACTTTTACCTGCAGAACGATTCGATAATAATTTTAGACACTACTTTCACATGGAGTGAAATGCAATTTGTAAATAGCACTTCAGTTAAAGAAATTGTGATTAAGAATTAATTCGTTTGGTGAATAGAAAAGAAAGAAATGTTTGGAATTTATTAAAGTCGATGGTGGTGGTCGTATTTTTCAAAATAAGCAGAAAAATATGAATAAGTCAACATACTTACTATTCTTATTTATCGTTTTGTTATTCAAATGTACTGGAGAAATTAGCAGTTTGTGGATAATTAAATGGAAACTTTCGGCAACGAATGTACGATACGAAAATTTGGATTATAAAATTGATGTCGTGCTTGATGCAAGGAGTTCATCTTCCTACTCGAAAATTGATTCAAGTGGAAATTTATATGAACAGATTTCAATATATGATTACAATTTTGTACAGATTGAAGAAATAAAACCATCATTCAAGTTTATGCTTTTAGCTGATACGGTAAAATACATAGATACATTTTTTACATGGGAAGAAATGGGTTTTGTGAAAGGTGAATCTGTAAAGGAAATCTCTTTTTAGTTACCTAAAAAATAGCCAGAATTAAATGGTAAAATGAAAAAAATATTAATTATTGTACTTTTATTGTTTTTTATAAATTGTACGAGTGAGATTGATAGTGGTTGGTGGGTTGAATGGAGCCTTAAACCAAGTAACCCATTAAACTTTTCAGATGTAACTTTTGCTTTTGATGTCGAAATGGAAAAAGTCGAGTACTACGAAGGAAAATTAGATTCTACAGGAATGTTGACACAGTATATTATTATTGGTGGTTACTATCATAAGGAAGTTATTAAAATAAATCCAAATTTACATTTTATCTTACAGAACAATTCGGTAATAATTTTAGATACTACCTTAGCATGGAGTGAAATGCAATTCGTAAATAGCCATTCAGTTAAAGAAATTGTGATCAAAAATTAATTTGTTTGGTGAATAGAAAAGAAATAAATGTTTGGAATCTCTTGACCTCAATGGTGAAGGTCGTATCAGAAAAGTCGGACACACTTTTACCTACGACTACTATGTAAAAGATCATCTCGGTTCGACACGGGAAGTAATAAATGATGAGGGAGAAGTGACAGAGGCGACGATGTATTATCCGTATGGAACGATGGAGGCGCTATGCTTTCTGCAGATACCTGTTACGCTTATAAATGGTTCTTTAATAATTTTCCATATTATCAAAATGAAATAAATAGCCATAAAAATATTAATAATAAATTCCTTAAATGTACAAAGGTACACTTATGCTGAAAAATTGCCGGATTTTATTTTTACTTGCAGCAGTTTCTGTACACTCATTCCAGTCAACTACACAATCTGTTAATCCTTTCAACAAGTTTATGTCTCCTCAGAATGATGTAAACCTGTATACAGGAATCGGAAATGTAACTGTACCCTTAAATATCCCTCTTTCACTCTCCTATAGCAGTAATGTTACCGATAATGCACGCAGCAGCAATGAATTCTCACAAACAAGCTGGTGCGGACTGGGGTGGCAATTGAGTTCAGGCTCAATTATCGGTGATCATAAAGGGACTGTGCCTGTCGCCGACGATGACTATTTCTGGATATCCCCAGAGGGGGTCCACAGTAAACTCTTACGGCCTAAAAAAATCCATTACAAATATTATGAAAGCAGTTCCGCATGGAGTTCTTTGCCCAATTTTAACCTGTTGACACCGGTGAAAGAAGGCAGCAGCGATTACTTCAATATTAACCTTGTCAACGGCAGTTCAATTTACGGATATGTTTTTGAAACAGTTATCGATGTCCCGTACGATGGCGTTTATACCTTCTATCTGTATTCTGATGATGGAAGTAAATTATATATCGATAATACATGTGTTGTAAATCATGATGGTGCGCATGGGGTAAGTTGGAAGCCAGAAGAAGATAGTACCGAATGTCCTGAATGTCCGAATTGCAGCATTAATTTAAGTAAAGGGATGCACTCGTTGAAAGTGGAATATTTTCAGGCAGGTGGTCCGCATGATTTCAATATACAATATAGACATGCGCAAATCCCCAGGACACAGCTGCCATTGGAGAGACTTTATTATCCTGGTTCAGAAATTGAAGGAAAAAGACTGCTTTATTCAGAGCAAAACCCTTATATACGGTTCCAACAAATAACCGATAATAATGGAGTCTGTACGGGATGGATTGTTACCAAACCTGATGGCAGTAAAACATTATATGGAAATCTTGACCTTGGTGAAGACAGAAATGCCACCCGCTACACGTTTAGAAGTGGAAATGCCGTTGGTAATGTGACTTCCGGAACTCCTGAATTATATCCATACCAATGGGATCTTTCTGAAATCCGTGACATCGCGGGTAATGCGACAAGCTTCTGGTATCAACAGGAGCTGAAATATATACATTCAGGAAGTTTTAGAAGTGATGAATTATCACCACCGCGTTATTATACAAAAGCATCGTATTTAAAGGAGATCCGAAGTCCTGACGGGAAAAAAGCCGTATTTACAATAGAAGATAAGAGCGCCGGTAGCTTCAATGAACCATTTGACCCTTATACATTGTATAGCCAGCCCGATGGTTTTATTAAAAATTACGAATCAAAAAGAATGTCACAAATAGAATGTTACAATGCTGGATCTGATGAGTCTGTTTTACGATACCAGTTTAGTTATGATTTTTTGAATAAAGAAAAGGGAAATCGGTTTATCAAATCTTTACTTAAATCCATTAAAGAATACCGCAGAGGAAAAATTGGCGAACATTTGTATAAGACAACAAGTTTTGAATATTGTGGTGATATTTCCAAAGCAGATAGCTATGAAGGAATGTATAGTTACGGCGCACTGAGGACAATTTATAACAACGATGGGACTGTAACAAAATTTGACAACTGGTTTAAAGGCGAAGATGGGTCATCCGGCTCGATTTTAAGTTATGATTACGATGCTAATGGAGCTACTGACTGTCCTTATATACATGGAAACGATGGCCTTGTTTTGCATGGTGGAACGTATGATAACGGAAAAGAATACATTCTGGTACAGGGCGGTAATAAAAAGGACAGAATCTGGATTTATACATTCGATGGGCATGATTGGATAGCTGATACTACATTTGTTTGTAAATTGTATGGCGGTGCAGAAGAAAAGAATATATATGTATTTAATAATACAATTGTTTACACAAGAAAAGATGATGAGAATAGTGTAAAACTAATCTTCTGGGCAGAAAACAAGTGGAATACTGATGACTTAACATTTGGAGCAGGACATCATATCAATGGCGTTTTCATCGGAAATGACTATATAGTATTTCGAGGTGGTGATGGTAAGCATGATGAAGACAGGATATGGATCTATCGGCGTTATGGTAATACCTGGGTATGTGATTATAAATACAGTAATCACAATGTCAATGGTTACGAATCCAGGAAGAATATCTCGACTGGAAATAATTTCTTTGTTGTTAAAGAAGACAGAAGTGGAGATAGACCTCCCCGTTGGAATAATGAAGCATGGATATTCCAATGGAATGGAAATAGTTGGGACACTATAAAAGTACCACCTTTTGAAGGACCTGGCGGGCTAACATTTACTGATGCTTATGCGGGACCAAATTATGTGGTCTTTGTCGGTAGTAATGGTACTGAAACACGAAAGGACTATTTGTGGATTTATTATTGGGATGGAAGGGTTTGGAAGTATGATTCTCAATATACAGGTTATAAACCTGTTGATAAAGACGAGGATAAAGTTGTACAAACGGGTGATGGATATTTTGTCTTTAGAAAAGAGAAAGGAACTAAAGACCAGGTTTGGGTTTATACCTGGGATGGCGAGAGTTGGAGAGAAAAGCATCTTGACACTCTTAATTCAACTGATGATTATTATTTAGACGCCAAACTAGGACCGGATTATTTTATTCTGCAAGGTGGTAGTAACGACAGAAAAAACAAGATAAGGTTATATAAAAGATCAGGAAACGATTGGGATACTGTACCTGATTTCAACTGGAAAGGGATTAAATTTGAAGATAATCTCGTCGATCTAAGTTTGGCACTTTCAAATAACTCTTTCGCCCTAATGACCTCCAATAATACCTATTTACAAAAAGTCCACAGCAGAATATATACATACGATGGTACAACATGGAAAAACAGTTTTGAAAATTCTTACCCAAAGTCAGGATCAAAAGATCCCAGTATCTGTGTACTTCGTTCAGGTTTCGGTTTCGCAACCAATGCCGATTCAAACCATTTACAATTCGTTCACAAATTCCGTGATAGTTACAATGCTATTCAAAACTATGTTGTGAATAGAAAAATGGTTACATCATACCCGGATAGTAATGCTGTTAGTACTATTTATAATTACCACAACGGCCGTTTTGACGCATATTCCGGAACTATGAAATTTAACAAAGTAGAAGCATATAATTATGCTGTCGGCAAGACAGTATACTACTATTTTAATGATAGCAATTCAGATAACCAGCAGAACCAGAATAGTGAATATCTTGAGTTAGATGGTCTGAATTACAGAACAGCTATATTCGATAAGAACCAGATACAAAATGAAATCAAACCTATAAGCAGTGGTACAACAAAATTCGAAATTTTTAGGAGAGAATATTGGCCTGAAGACATTAATGTAAAAAGGGTTGTCAATAGTGAAAGCAAATCAAATGGAATTACCAACAAACAAACCATAACATACAATGATTTAAATGGTATGCCCGCTTCAACACAAGTAACTAACAGCGACGGCAGCATCAAAGAAACGAGGGTTAAATTTGCCTTCGAAGATACTACGTATAAAAATGAGTTTGGTGTTAATAACAAATATATGCTGACACAACCATGTCAAACGACTGTTCTTGGTAAAACAGGTACAGGTACTACGATGCGTCCTATGGCTGCAAACGCCATAACTTACAAAAATGACTCACTCCTTGATTGCTGGCTGCCATCCGGGAATTATGCCCTTAATGTTAAAAAGAAAGCAGATGGTTTTACAGCTGCTGATTTTAATTTTCAGGACTTTAACCATGCACCTGGTGCAAATAATCCTGATTGGAAATATTCGGGAGGAGTTACTCGTTACAGTTCAAAGGGAGCTGTCCAACAGTCAACAGATGCAATCAATACGAACACTGTAACCATAACGAGAAATGATAATCGCCAGACAATCTCTCAAATCCCGGATGCAAAATTTACCGAATGCGGCGTTTTTACAGGTGATTATGACCTTAATAATGACGGCGATTTTTTCGATAAAGAAAACGGATGGAGAAAAGGCGCCGGAAATGAAGATAGTTTACCAAATGCGCAGTCAATTGTTTGTGAAGAAGCAAAACACTTTGGGACTAAAGGAGTGAAAGTTACCAATGCTTTCGGGCCGAGCCGTGCATTTAAATTGGAACAGGGTAAAGATTACATTTTTTCTGCATGGATCAAAAAATCAGTAGGAAATGTGCCGCTAAATAATGGCAGCATGATAGGAGTTGATTATCGAAGATGTAAATCAGCTGAAGGCGTATGGCCAATTAACTTATATCTCGCGACTGAGAGCCCGGCAATTTCCTGCAATAGCAACCTGAATGTTATTCAGCATGGCGACTGGTATTATATCGAACTTCCAGTCAACGCATCACAAGATATTTCATCAGCAGATTGGAATGCTGGATACCAGTACGCGTCAGCCTGGGTAGGAGTGCCACATGGCGATGGAAACAATGGAACGGCTACAGTTTACATCGACGATATTCGCTTTTATCCCAAAGATGCACTTGTAACTTCCACGTATTATGATCATATCTTTAATCAACCCGTTAACAGCATCAATGCTAATAATAAACCGGGACGTCGTGTCTGTTACGATGATTTCGGCAGACCTGTCAAATGGGAGAAACTCGACCTTTCAAAGAGGACTGATGAAGCTGGATATGCGACACCGGTAACAAAGAAGGAGTATCGTTCAGCCGGGTTTTTTACCACACCGGTTTATACAAATGATTATGAAACAGGAAATGTTGATGTCAATACAGGAATTTGTGGCGGATCTGTAGAAATAGTAAATAATGGGTACAAATCATCACATTGTCTGAAGGTTGTAGATGAAATATCATGTCATCAAGATTTAAATGTAAATGCTAATCTTTTTGAAAATAAAAGCTATGTTTTTAAGGGTTATTATAAATCTGATACACTGCTAACAATTCAATTAAAATGTGCTAATGCAACCGAAGAAATTCTTTTAAATGAGCAAATCCTTCAGCCAGCATCAAGCTGGACTGAGTTTAATTTATGTTTCAGCTTAAGTAATATCACTTTGACTTTGACAATGATGAAAGCTCTCTTTTTTGGTGATGGGTATACTTTGTATTTAGATGATGTCAATATTGGGTATATGAGGTAGGTCTATTATAATTATGGGGACGTGGAAGATACAGAAACAGGATAGAATAAAAGCAACAAAGATAATTTTCTTTATTCCGTGTTTTCTGGTAATTTCCGCGGTAAATCCTCTCAAAGTTCTACGACTCCTTTGCAGCCTTTTACCATCTCATGGCATGATTTTCTGCACTTCCGATCGGAGAATTTGAATTCGCTTGCAAGAGATTAGTGTACCTTTGCAGGATTTTTTTTAATTTCTTGCAGGTGGTTAGAAGCGTTCTTGCAGAGTTTCATGAACCCTTAGCAGATTTTTTCTATTACCTCATTGGATTTTAACCACTTCCCATCACAGGATTCGAGTGCGCTTGCAGGAGGTTAGGGTACCTTAGCAGGAGTTTTTTCGATTTCTCGCAGGTGGTTTAGCTGTTCTTGCAGGAGTTTTATGTGGTCTTGCAGAGTTTTTTCAATTTCTTGCAGAGTTTTAGCATCTTCTCGCAGGGTGTGTCCTTTTTGTGGGGGGGTGTCAGATTTTCTGTGTAAATGAATTTTTTATCTCTGAAGGAAAATCAATCTTTTCTTCGCACCATACAATGTAACCTCTCCCTTTGTCCCTCTCCAACGTGGATAGGAGGTTTTCGATTTTATTGTATCATCACATCGTAAGGCGTTCTTGGGTGTGTCAGATTTTCGGTATCGGTATCGCAATCGCAATCGTAATCGCAATCGGTATTCTATAATAATTTAGAATCATTCGGCAGACTCAATTTTTTTGTGTTTATTTGCTTTTAATCCTGATCCAGTTTAATAAAAAATCTGTTTCCCGGTACTCGATAGCGATACCGATAGCGATAGCGATTCGAAAATTTATTTGCAATTTATCCCCCATGATACTTGCTTTACCCGATTTGTACAATGTATTCTATAACTATTCCTTTTGTATAATTTCCTTTGTCATTCCAATTCCAGTAATTTCAATTTAAGCAATATTTTCACCCGCAGATGTCACATTTTATCACGACCAGGGAGGTTGTATGTCAGCTTTTGTTCCTTTTTCAAGCTTTCGGATTTCCCGCCTGGGATTATTCGTGATTTTGATGTTATTCGCATTTTCATGGGGAGAAGTAAAGCGAATCAAGCAATCATCCCAGGGATAACTATCTGGTAATTGAGGTCCTTGATAATGACCTCATTCATCTGGAATACGGTAGAGGTACCGGACCGGCTAATGGCGATCCGCTGCAGGTGACACCAATGGTAAAAAAAGTCGATTATACCGGACCTGCATCAGTTTCCGCATCTCAGGAAATTATCGAAACTCCTGATATCAAACTGACTATAGACAAAAATTCTCTTTCTGTGTCATTTTATGATAAAAAAACAAAAGTTAACCTTACTACAATATCACCTTCTAATCTTAATCAGCCGTGGAAAGGAATAATCGGTACCCGTACAGTTGACTTGATGTATATGGACTTGGTCAGCAGTTTGTGACACCTGGAATAAGCGACATTGACTGGGATGGTCGTGTCACGGGAAGGTGGTCAATTCGGAAATGTAATGGCAGGCTTTAATGGTGGCGCAAATGGTAATACACAGATTCCTGTTATGTATGCAGTCAATGGCGCAACAAATATCAATTATGCATTGTTTCTTGACAATAAGTACAAGCAGCGCTGGGATTTCACCGGTTCTTCACAGTGGAAAGTAGAGATGTGGGGTGATCAGATTCGGCTTTATTTTATGACCGGACCTAATCTTCAGGATCTCAGACATGACTATATGGAACTGACCGGATATCCTCCTGTACCACCTAAAAAAATGTTCGGCTTGTGGCTTTCAGAATACGGATATGATAACTGGAAGGAACTGGAAAACGTGCTCACGTCGATGCAAAAAAATAAATTTCCACTTGATGGTTTTTTTCTGGATCTACAGTGGTTCGGCGGTATAAAAGCAGATTCAGACAGCACACGAATGGGATCACTTACTTTCGATACTGTTAATTTTCCACAACCTGCTGAAAAAATACGCTATCTCGATACTGCAAAGGGCATTGGAATTATTGTCATTGAGGAACCTTATATCGGTAAAGCACTTCCTGAACATGCGGATCTCAAAAACCGTGGGTTTCTGGTCAAAGATGTAGTTGGTGGGACAAATCCAGCATATCTTGACAACAACTGTACGCATAACACCTGGTGGGGCAAGGGCGGTATGCTTGATTATACAAATGATTCCTGCGGCAGGTATTGGCATGATACCAAACGGCAGCCTCTTTTGAATGCAGGAGTGATCGGCAGCTGGACCGATCTTGGAGAACCGGAACTGTATCCTGCCTTGTACTGTCAGAATGCCGGAGGATATGCTGATGGAAGCTGAGGCTGATGCACATAATATTTATAATTTCAAATGGCTGCGCAGTATTTATGATGGATACAACCGAAACTCCATGCAGAGACGTCCTTTTATGATGTCAAGATCAGGCACGGCCGGAATACAGCGTTTTGGGGCAGCTATGTGGTCTGGCGACATATCTTCAAATCTTTCAAGCCTTATCGGCACACTGGGCTAACCAGATGCATATGAGTTTTTCAGGTATCGATTACTATGGTGCAGACATCGGAGGATTTCATCGCAGTAACGCCACAAGATAGTTTGAATGATATGTATACACAATGGTTTGGTTACGGTATGCTGTTCGATATCCCGGGAAGACCGCACACGGAAAATCTCCAGAACAATAAACAGACCGCACCGGATAAAATCGGCCACATGACCAGTAATCTTGCCAATGTGCGTTTACGCTATGAACTGATCCCCTATGTGTATTCCCTTGCACATCGGGCGAATCGTACTGGCGAGGCGGTTATGCCGCCATTAGTCTATTACTTTCAGAATGATGTAAACGTCCGGTCTATGGGACATGAAAAGATGATCGGCGAGTGGCTTCTTGCTGCACCAGCTGCTAAAGCAGCTCAGAATGCAACGCGATGTTTATCTGCCTGCCGGAACCTGGTATAATTATCATACTGGTAAGAAAACCGAAAGTACCGGACAGTGGTTGTCAAATGTAGCTCTTTACCAACAACGGAAACTTTAGAGTCCCTTTGTACGCAAGAGCAGGAACTATTATTACCGATAATGTACGTTGATGACAAAACTATGAATGCGCTTGGTAAACGTAGTGATGGCTCTAAACGGGATGAACTGATCGTGCGGGTCTTTCCAAACAGTGAGAACATCCAGTCTGAATTTACATTGTACGAAGATGACGGAATAACAATTGGTTATCAGAAAAACCAGGTACGTACAACACGCTTGACACAAAATCAAAAAAATGACTACTCTGATCGTTACTATTTATCCAGCTCAGGGTGATTACCAGAAGGCACCAACCAGTCGCAAAAGTGAGCTCCGGGTAGTGAGTGAAAAAACACCCTATTCAGTTTCGCTCAATAATAGTATTCTGCCTAAATTCAAAACAGCATCCTCATTTGATACTTCGGATAGCGGCTGGTTTTTTGATGCGACAAAGAAGATCGTTTTTGCAAAAGCCGCATCTATGCCTGTAGAAACAACCGAAAACATTTGTCTTCACAATGGACACCGTCAGATCAGTGTAAAAGCCAGTATGATTTTATCTGCATTGCAGGTTCTGGCAATGGGTGGAATCCCAACGATCCTGCACGCATGCTTACTCGTGACAATTGCCAGAACAGAATATGGAAAGGTGATTCCATCCGAATGTCAAATGAGGAGTATAAATTGACTGCAAATGGATCCTGGGCTGTAAACTGGGGATCAAATGGCAAGCAGGATGGACCGAACTTTTCACCATTGTCAAAACCTGGTCTTTACAATGTCACCTGGAGTGAACTTAATCCATCCAAACCGGATTTCAAATTAGTTGGTACAGATACAATGCACACAGGTTACTGCACGATTTGTGTGTGAAAACGGTATAACAACATGTCGGTATCAGTGTATATGTAGTTGGAAATATTCCTGAACTGGGGTCATGGAATCCTGAAAAAGCAATAAAGCTGGAACCGAATGGACCATACCCGACCTGGACAGGTACGATAGGTAATCTGCCACCTTCAACGTCAATCGAATGGAAATGTATCAAGACGACAGGAGACTGGTGATATGCAGGTAATCCAGTGGGAATCGGGAGCGAACAATAAGTTTACCACACCGGCATCGGGAAGTGCGGGGGATCAGAAGGGTGCGTTTTAATATGAGAGGACAGGGAGACAAGGTGATTGTCTTCCTGTTTTTTGATATCAGTCTGAAAGGTAAATGAATGGTGACGTGTTAACAAAAAAGGCTCGAAGGCAGCGGCAAAAATAGGTCAGGCAATTTGATTCTTCCTAAAGGAATGCGTATTAATTTTAAATATTAAATCAGACTTGTCTGAAATAAGATATAGATCCCCATAACGTATATGTAGTTTTCCCACTTGATGAGTACCTGTTTTGAACAACAGTATAATTTGAAATGAATCAGATCTGTTTACAGAGTGCTGATACAATAAGAACAAAAAAACCTCGCCACATTGGAGAGGGACAGAGGGAGATGTTACATTGGATGCAGCAAAATGAAGATATAATGGGTTTTTATTGTAAAGTATGATTTACAATAGTATACCTGACGGGTTTGACATATACGACCTCACCCCTTCGTCCCCGACACAGAGGGGGGGTTACCGATGTTTTGAACTCGAATCAGACTCGTATTATGCCGCCTTTTCATTTGGAAGGCAGGTGAATTTGCCTGCTTAAATTGACATTGTCTAATGTTTTGATACGTAAACCGCTTCTTCAGTATATTAAAAGAGATGTCGATTTTGAAGAATTCAGGAATTTTTTTTACTTAAGGAGTATTCATTTTGGACAGCAGTGAATATTACAGATTTAATTAAACACTAAGCCGATATAAAGCCCAGGTATCTTATCTCTTTTCGTAAAATGTAATTGAAACACCACCACTTGTCATACCCGGTTGAGAGCTCAAATACTTGTTCTCGTTAAGAAAAGCATAGGGGCCATCAGCGCGTGTCTCGAAAGCCGGAACGAGCGCTCCAGATCCGCAATTTCTAATGATAATAAACTCTCCATCATTGGTAGAAACCGAATATCTTGCGTCTAACCCTGAGAGCTGATAATCAGCGCCTCCTGAGAGTATCTTACCAACTACACGTCCAGTCGTTGTACCTCCGGTGATAGGGATGATATTTCGGCTTCCTCGTTTACTTGCACCTATGGATATGGAAGAGCCGAGCGTGACATTCTCGGTGAATACGGATGCACCTTGAGATCCGGTCAGCTTTATGCAATCCCACGTCTGATTTGGAACATTTGTGGGATCTTTGATCTGTATACGGGTCTCTGGCAGGGTCACCTTAGAAATGTCGTATACATCAAGTTTCATTGTTTTCGCCACAGTGTCGATAACACGGGTGGCGGCAAACTTGCCAGTGTTAAGCCAGGTGTGCGAACTTGAATTTGGGGCTTCGAAGTCAAGTACTACTCTCACTGGTTTATCGCTGGAAGGGGCTACACCCGCATTGCGCATTAAGATTGGGGTATTATCGCTTGCACGAAGGATTACAATCTGCTCCAGTTCAACTGATCCGTTTGAGAGTGTCAATGCATAATCCAGACCGCCATTTAATACAGTTCCTGTAATACGTTCACCATTGAGGGTGCCACCTTTAATGTCATATTGATAACGGTGTCCATACTGAGTGGCACCCACATTATGGATTGCGCCTATTTGCATTGTAATAGTGAAAACCGCTACACCCATTTCAGGTGGAGGAATACCATTAGGCATGTAGCAAGTCCATGATGGATCAGGGATTATCGTCGAATTTTGCGATGATAGTGAATCAGTTAATCGAATTATCAATCCAGCTTTTGTCAAATTATCAATTGGAATTTTGGCCGGAAAATATCCATTCTTTGTGACTAACAGTGTATCAATCGCAGCCGTGATTGCGGCAATTTTTTTTGCGCTGGTAGTATTAAAATTATAATCAGCAGTGTAATTACCTCCGTTTATTCTGGAGATTTTATTATCACATGACAAAAACTTGATAGAATAACTTTCTTTGGCGGCTGTTATCCGACATACATATACACCATTGTTAATGCTTAATTGAGAAAAGAGTATTTTGACAAACTGTTGGTTTCCTGAAAAGATCGTTCTGTTTAATCTTCCGGAAAGGTCAAACAGACAAATTTTAATATTCTCGTTTGTTCTGTTGTTTATGAAAAAACCCTCATTACCAAGAAATTGAATGATACATGGGTTCTGTGTTGGAATGGATGGCAGTACGGATACACTGGAAATAGTAAATGAACCATTTGCATCGCTGACACTTGTCAGATCCATACCAAGAAGCTTTATTGTTGCATTATCAATCGGTTTACCGGTAACGCTATCCTGCACGATACCGGAAATGTTGACCGATAATTGAGAAAACGATAGTGAAAATGCAGCTAAAAGAAATAAGCCAATTTTTTTTATCATTGAATTTCTCTCTTGAAATGGTTGCCGCAGTTGCTTTAAGTACTTAAAAAACTCAAATAATTGATTATGCGTTTCGCAGTGCGTTTCGTAAAAATGCATTTAAATAAATAAAATTCATGCAATATAAATGTATATGACTGCTCTCGGTATATTTTTGATTGCATCATATTACAATCAATGGTTGTTTCACTGCCGATCTAACCATAAGAGGTCAGATAATAATGTGAAAAGGATTACTTATCAATCGGTAATATACTGATAAACAGATGGTAATGCTGTGTGTAAGATTAAAAAACATTGACATTAATGTCCACAATACGGCGGCTAACAATTATAATCTGATTGAAAAATATCGATTGCTATTATATGTAATAGTAAACTATAGTTACCGTAAGAGTTTCCTTATGCTAAGCGGAAATATCAACTCTGCTGTTACTTATGCTTGCAAGTATTACATTTGAACCTGAGATCTGCTTTGCGAAACTGCTGATAGTCTGTTTTAAAACATTATTTAAACCATTCTGTTGATTTGTCATTCCTATTGAATTATATGCCGGAGTGACCATTTCCTTATAATTATTGTATGCTTCATTAATGGAAGCTGAGTTCTGTAAATCGATATTCGCGAAAAGATCTTTTACCGAAGATGCTAATTCACGATTTGTCGCCGACTGCTGCGATACAACATTGCCATAGGAAGAGGCATAAGTTTTTCCGGTAATTTTACTTAGCTGTTCTCTCATTTGATTTATCATTTTATCAGTTTCATTATTGGAGATAGTAGCTCCATAATATTTACTTTCATCTATGGAGACCTCCATATTGTTCTGGGTTTCACTTTCTGATGCTGTTATGGAATCTGTATAGTTTTGGATTGTCTTTTTTATAACGGTGCTCTGTTCTTCTGTTAAATTCTTGTCAGCCCAGGCAGATACAGAATTGATTGCGATACCCATTGAGGCATAATCTTTATAATCAAGGTTGCTTCCTGCCGTCGGTAAATACGAAATGGTGTTTCTCAAAACGATCTGAGCGTCCTCAGCTTTATTTTTTGAAAACACTACTCCATCAATTTTAAATACGGCATCATCAGCTACGTTTCTGTAGTTCATATTTATAAATGATCCGGAATCCACTGTTACCTTTTTGGTTGGTTTTGTATCTTCTACCAGCAAACGGTTTTCGTTCGAAAGTTTTGATAAGTCTATTGATAAGTATTCTGCGGAATTTAATGCTCCATTTTTAATTGCCTGACTGATTTTTTCCTGAGCAGCCTTATTTCGTTCTGATATTTCAACAGGCGAAAGCGACCTTGTCAGTTGTGCTTGTAATGGAGTTTGTAATTTCACTTCCATGATTTTTAGTCCTTCATGAAATTAATCTGCTTATGAATTAAGTTTGAATCATCATAAATTCTTTACTTATTATTATATATAGACAAGATGTCCATAAAACTTTAAGGAAAAAATGTTTCTTACCATTTTATTGAATGCGCCTGAGGCTAAACAGACTAGATCGCCATAATCCAGATGGTATTTGGGAAAGAAGCACTTGATGATAGCAGGTGAGTGCCTGCAGTATACTTCCGGGATATCGGTTCCATTACTGCTCTTCCTCGTACGTCGAAAAGTGAGATTTGTATATCGGAGGATTTGTCAAGTGTCAGCAGAAACGCTCCAAAAAAGCATCCAGTATAAGCTCTCTACTGCTCTTTATAGAGCTATTTATAATTTAAAATCAACGGGGTGATTTTTTTATATTATGGATAATAGAGAAGATAATAATTTTTTGTACTGCATTTTATCTGTTTTTTGATTAAAATTCATATAAAAAGCTTAAAATTGTCTACATCTAATTGAAATAGTCGCATTATCATATCAGAAGGAAGGATTGAAATGAAGAAGTTCAGTTTAACGATTGCTGCCCTTTTTATGGGGGTGGTACTGTTTCAGAACATAACTTATGCAGAATCGGAAGCATATACGTGGGGAAATGTAAGTTTCGAAGGCGGGGGATTTGTATCAGGAGTATTTCCCAGTAAAACACAAGCGGGTCTTGTATATGCACGTACCGATGTTGGTGGCGCATACCGCTGGGATTCGACAGCCGGGCGCTGGATACCTATGATGGATAATATCTCTCAACTCGATGTTGGTTTATATGGTACCGAAGCTTTGGCTTTAGATCCGCAGGATTCACGTCGCCTTTTTATTTTGGCTGGTACTAATTATTTCAGTAACGGGAAAACCATGATCTTGCGATCGTTTGATTATGGAAAAACATTTGATACGGTCAATGTTACATCACTTTTTCTGGCACACGGTAATGGTGATGGTCGCAACACGGGTGAAAAACTTGCAGTTGATCCACAAAACAGCGCAATTCTTTTCTGTGGAAGCAGAACAAAAGGACTTTTCCAAAGTTCCGATACCGGTAAGACCTGGAAATCAGTCTCAGGAACCACGTTTAGTACTGGCACTGATCCCAGATCAGAGAACGGTATCAGCTTTGTTTTGTTTGATCCTGCAAGCGGCAAAACATCTGCTGGCGGCACCAAGACTATCTACATGGGAGTCAGCAACGCCAGTAAAAATCTGTATGTAAGTAATGATGGTGGAGAGAGTTTTGCACCGGTTGCAGGTTCACCCGCGAGTATGATGGCAACGCGTGCTACTCTTTCTGAAGGGACTCTTTATATAACTTTTTCAAGTGGCCCTGGACCGTTTAATATCAGCAGTGGTTCGGTGTGGAAATACGCAACTTCCTCATCAAGCTGGACCAACATAACTCCAAAAGATTCAGCTTATTTCGGTTCGGGCTCACCAGGCCATGCATCAGGATTTGGTGGCATTTCGGTTGATCCTGCTGACTCTAAACATCTGGTTCTTACTACATGCAATTCTTACGCAGCTCAGTATCGCTGGGCAAATAAAAAGAACAATGCAGGTGATAATATTTTTGAAAGTACCGATGGCGGGGAGACCTGGAGAAATCTTTTTCCTGGCTGGATAGATAATGATGGGACAAATCCAAATTGTGATCCAGACGGTAATGCATGGATTGATGGAAACGCGATTCACTGGGCAGGTTGCATTGAATTTGATCCATTTAACTCCAAAAGAGTATGGGTTATTTCAGGTAATGGTATCTTTCGTACTGATGACATTAAAGCTGAAGTCCCTTTGTGGAAATTTAAATCCCGGGGTTTGGAGGAAACTGTTCCACTCGACATAGTAAGTGTTCCTGGTGGTCCCCTGGTAACCGCAATTGGTGATTATGATGGAGCACGGTATACCAATAATAATATTTACAATAGTGCGCCGGTACATGAGCCCCGCATAGGAACCACAGTTTCTCTTGGCTATGGTCCGCTCAATGGTACTTTTGTGCGTGCTGGCCATGTATATGATTACTCAACTAATCCCGCTACAGAATCGGATGTTTTGTATTATAGTACAGATACAGCGAAAACCTGGACGAAATTACCAACTCCCAAAGTTGGCAAGGGTTATACCGTACTTAACGCTGATGGGAGCGTGATTTTACATCGCGCCGAAGTTGGTAATACTCTTTACCGCTCTACAGATAAGAGTGCTACCTGGACTACTGTCACCGGTTTGGATGGACAGTCAAGCACTTGCAGAATCATTCCAGATCCGGTAGATGCGGATTACTTTTACGTACTGGATCAACAGGGATGGTTTATGGCAAGTTCAGATGCAGGCGCAACATTCACCAAGGTGGGCCGTATCAGTGATGATTCAAAGTCACTTTATCAAAACAGTTCCTCTTTGATGCGAACAGTACCTGGTAAAAAGGGACATCTCTGGATTCCGCTCGATCAAAATCAGTTGTGGCAGCCAGGTGGTTACAGCCGTAATGGTCTGGCACTTACTGAAGATGGCGGGAAGACATTTGTGCGATTTGCTAAAGTAAATGCGTGCGTATCGGTTGGACTCGGGAAAGCTGCTCCGGGTAAGGACTATTTTGCGATTTATATTTGGGGAGCGGCTAATGATGGTCCGATCGGTTTTTATCGTTCTATTGATAAAGGTGAGACATGGGACCGGATCAACGATGATTCTCATCAATTCGGTGGCCCAGGAAATGGTAACTTTGTTGTTGGTGATTTCAATGTATATGGCCGTGTGTACATGAGTACAGTAGGTCGAGGACTTGTTTATGGTGAGCCAGTTGGGACAAGTTCGATAAGACATGTTGGAAATCGTGTTTTATCAAAAGGGCATTTATACCGCAAAGGAAGTCTGGTGTTATCTAATGATAACAGTGGAATTTACTTGTTTGATCTGAAGGGTCGCCAGATTTGTAAATCACAAATAGTAAATGGATTTTCCCAGCTTGATTTAAGTAGTTTGAAACATGGATTGTATTTGGCTAAAGCCGGTAACAAAGCAATAAAAATCAATATTGCAAAATAAGTACATCAGTACGATCTTTTCGAGTAATAAAGCACACTTTCCTGTCAGGGTGGTGTGCTTTTTACGTATAGATTGTTTAATTTGATTTGTCTACTATACCGATTACCAATACTTCGTTTACTTCACGAATTTTTTCATATTCATATTACCGCTCATGGTGAGAAAGATCGAATTCATAAGTGGTGCGGTGAAGATTGTTTTACAATTCAAACGATCTCCTCAATTCGAAACACATTCCTGGTAAGTAGATTGAAATATTCTTCAAAATTATTCTCAATAGAGAACACGATTATTGCGATCTGTTAAAAAAAACTCTCAAATTTAAAAAATAACACTAATATTATTAAGAATTGCGATCAGGGATCAGGTTTTTCTAATATACAAGAGAACAAATGATCAACATCTTTGAATATCAGGATTACAGAACTTATCTGCACGATTATTACAAAGAGCAGAAAGGGACCAGAAAGAACTTTTCATATCGTTCTTTCTCAGAAAAAGCAGGTATCAGTGCTCCATCCTTTTTATTCTATGTAATTGCAGGAAAGCGGAATCTAACACAATCCACAATACTGAAAATCTCCCGGGCAATCGGACTGTCCCGAGATGAGGTGGAATATTTTGAATCATTGGTGTTTTTCAATCAAGCGACAAATATCAGTGAAAAAACTCATCATTACAGTCGACTTGTAGAGATCAGAAAGCCAATAGATATTGCAGTGGTAGATAAGGACCGATATGAATACTATGCCAAATGGTATAACAGTGTGATTCGTGAAGTGATCACTTTATATGATTTTAAAGATGATTATAATAGCTTAGGGGCTTATCTGAATCCACCGATCAGTGGAAATCAGGCAAAGGAATCTATACGACTTTTAGAACGGCTGGGCTTTATCGAACGTGATAGTCAGGGGTTATATCATCAGACGCAGAATCTTTTACATACAAAAGTTGGTTCTGCCGATGCATTTGTGATAGAAAAGTTTCAGATTGAGATGTTGCAGGTGGCAATTAGAGCGTATGATATTGTACCGGTACGTGACCGAATGATGACCTCAGCAACGTTTTCTATTTCCAAACAGTCATTTGAGCTCTTTAAAATGCGCATACGAGAGCTTCAGTATCAGCTTATGGAAATTGCACGGATAGATTCAAAGCCGGATTCTGTTTATCAATTTACGATGAATATATTTCCAGTAAGTCAAGATTCGGGAGCTAACAATGACCTTAAATAAAGTACTGAAATTATTATTACTATCATGTGCAATTTCAGTGCTGATTCATTGCAGCGGTGATACTTCTTCGCAAATAGCAGGCGGCGGATCGAGTACTGAAGTAAGTGCTGTGGCTGGGGAGGTAATTTATCCTGACGGAACTCCTGTAAATAACGCCCATGTTATACTGCGCCCTGCAGAGTATCTGCCGGATTCTGCCGCATCAGAAACTTATTGTGCAACCCATTCGATTAAGGAAACATTTACAAAACAAGATGGAACATACATTGTAGACAGCATTTTCCCAGATGTCTACAAAATAGAATTATCGTATCAGGATACACTTTCTGCCATGGTTTCAGTACACGTTGCTTCTGAAGGTAAAACTGTTACATTGCCTGAAGAAAAAATAATTCCGATGGCAGAGATAACTGGAAAAGTACAAATTGATAATGTCGACAGTGGGCGTGGCCGGGTACAAATTTATGGAATGGAACGGGCAACAAGTGCTGATAGCACTGGATTGTTTAAATTACGAGTACCTGTAGGATCACATATTCTTCACATCGATGTTTTATCTCCTGATATGAGGGAAACCGTAGATAAAATGAATGTAGAACTGGATGTAACTGCCGGGGAAAAACGTGATGTGGGGACTTTGAATCTGGCCCGGCCGCCTATGAGACCTTGTTTTGATGGTACTTGTGATTCAATGGTGATAAGACATGTCCTCGATACTTTGAAACTTGAATCTGTAGCAGTTGATTCAGTTTGTACATGGCAGAACGGGCGAATTGTAGCGCTCTCATTCCGTGGACATTTCATTGAGTTTGTTCCACGTGAGATCTCCAGATTAATGAAAATCACTGCTTTAGATTTTGGCAAAACAGGTCTTAAATCTCTTTTTCATGATATTGGAATGATGCGTAATCTTAATTCTTTACGGCTCGATAGTAATAAACTCAGAAAATTGCCTAAAGAAATCGGGTATCTTCCTTATTGTGCAACACTGGACATTTCTTCAAATGAACTCGATTCATTACCAATTTCCATAACGACACTTCGGCCTATGGTTTATTTAAACCTGTCTGGAAACAGATTATGTAATCTGGATGGATCGGTGATTCCATGGGCACAACGGTTTGATCCGGATTGGCAAACTACACAGAATTGTGTTCAATTCAGCTCAAAAAAATGATAAAGAAAAAATGTGGTTTCGATTGAACATCTCTTTTTCATTTTAAAGATATTTATTATAAAAGTTTTTTGAATTTGTGAAGGAACAAAAGGAGACTGAAAGTGAAAGAGAACAGAATTATAAAAAATTTTATTCTATGTAGTCCGGGAAAAGAGGAACTGGACCCGGCCCTGCTCCGGCGGGGGCAGGTGTTTGTGGATGATGCCGCACAGGCAATCCATTCAGGGGAAATAAACGTACCGATAACCAACGGGATCTACCGGGCTGCGGATATTGCCGGGACGTTGGGAGAGGTGGTGATCGGGAAGAAGAAACGGGCCGGTCCTGATACCATCACCATCTTTGATTCCACCGGGCTTGCCATCCAGGACCTTGCCATTGCAAAGATCGCGATGCAGCACGGACATACGGTGGAGCTTGCCGTTTCCGTAAAAAAACGCAGGGCAAAGATGAAGCACAGGGGACACAGGACCAGGGCGGGACACAAAGGAGGTCATCTCATCATGGATAATCACCGGGAGATGCACCACCTCAAAAAATCTTAACACAGGAATTCTGCTTTTTGAAAATTGGGTGTTCCACCCTGAAAAACAGATTCTGAAACTCGCAGATAATTTTATTGTTTTCAGAACCAGGGGAGATGCATGCGGTACCTTGACCGCAGGAGCAGGAAACCACCATGAAATACGTTGACGGGTTCGTGATTGTTGTACAGGAAAAGAATATGCCGGCATACCGCGAGATGGCAAAGATGGGAGCAGAGGTCTGGAAGAAGCACGGTGCCCTTGAATACTACGAGTGTGCCGGGGATGACCTTGAGCCGGAGATGACAGGAATCACCTTCCCAAAGATGACGAAGGCCAAAGCCGGCGAGACGGTTGTGTTCTCGTTTATCGTCTTTGCGTCACGGGCCCATCGCGACGAAGTGAACGCAAAGGTGATGCAGGACGCCAGGATGAATGACCCGAAATGGAAAGACAAGCCTATGCCGTTTGACGTGAAGCGTATGGCATATGGCGGATTCAACGTCATTGTTGAGGGATAGAATCCAATGAGATCTACGACGTTGGCCTTACAGGATCAATTTCAATTTTTTTGGTATTATGGAACGTAGATCAAAAACATGGTCTATAGTACCATCAATTCAACAAGAACCCCCAAACGGAACTTTTCCTGTCTCCTGCCTAGGTTCCCTGGTACCAAACAGTAGTTTCTTGTTCAGCATAATGCCATATTCTTCAGGAATTTTTTCACTTCCCGGTGCTCGTTACCTTTAAATTCGGGAAGTGGCTGCGATAAAAATTTCCATCCGCCGTTAATTTCAACAGCCTTGACAAAACCTATAGGCAGTCCCCCGTTATGCATCATGACCGTTAATTTGCTGACCCCGTCAGGATCGTGGTGATATATCGTCTTGTATTCGTTCTTGAAGGCCACCACAAGAATAGTGCAAAACACACGTCCTATTACCAAAGAATCCAGGTCATGTATCAATTCTTCAGCCTGAATCATTTCCTTCTCCTTTGTCCCGGCTCTGCCTTGGATTATATCATTCCATGATTATCAAAAAATGCAATGCACCGATGCCATGCTGATGAGATCCCTGACAGGCCGCTGAACCGGTTGGGAGGAGTACATGTACATCAACCCCACGGGACCAACCTGTACTGCGGATTCGTCCTATCGGTTAACTACAGGAGGTGCGACAAGAAGACGTTAGTTTGTTGGTAGCGGCAATTTCAAGGCATGCAGCATCTGATCCGCTCATCCTTTTTTTACATCCGCGTGCCTGATAATTCGGTTATAGTATGAATAGCATCATCATGACAAAGTTCTCCTCATCTCAATCTCCCTTACTCTACAAAATGTCAAAATTTGTCTCAAATTCTGTCTTTCAGATACAATTATATCAATAATAATTTCCAAGGACGCATCATGCCCGGTGATTTCAAAAGTCTCTTACAGATTTATATCCAGAATTACCGGGACGTACAAGGAGATTGACCATGAAAATAAAAGGTACCAGACATCTGTTGGGGATCGCCGGGATAACCCTTATTGTGGCATTGCTCGTTATCCAGGCTTATGCAGCCGCCAAGCCACGGTCTTCGACCTGACTTCGGCTGTAAAAGATATTCAGACCAAGGTTACAAACATTCAAACAATCCTGACGGGCTTTCAAACAACATTACCCGACATTGGCACTTCCATAACGGATATATCAGCCAATCTCACAACATGGTTTGGACCATCAGGCGAATATCGCAATGTCGAGAGAGTAATAAAATCTGAACAGGGCTATTCCCTGAAAGGGGCGGGGGAGAATCTGGTAGTTGCTCAGTATACAAGAGATAAGCCATTTAAAGTAACGATTTCATTTGCGGCTACCAATCTCACGGGTGATGAATTCGTGGAGTTCAGATATAATGTGGGAGGCTCCATTGGCGATCACCCTGCACATATCTCATCTTTCACTATTAACCCTGAGAACGATCGTCCAAGAACGTACGAAGTTTCAACTGTTTTTTTTGATCTAATCGCCGGAAACCCAATCAGTCTGATGACGGCATGAACGTTTTCTATACCTACGTCATCGAGGGCGAGGAGTGATCGCAGGAATAAGTCAAATTTTCAATTTTTCCTCAATTCTGCTCCGTAAATAATTCTATTCTTCTTGGCATGCATAGAATATATCTGAAGAAAACTACCAGACAGGCAAACTCTCTCCCGCAAAAAATTACATCAGCGGTAGGGGGTTGATCAGGACTGGCGAGCAACTCCGGCACTCCCTTTGTTTCCTGATTTCCAAGGATACATGAAGGTATGATGAACAGTCTCCTGAACGACCTCGGTATTATCCTGTGCAAAGAATCTGACCACTTTCCACAATAACTCAAGAGAATGACGCTATTCACGACTCGAATAACGATACGTTCGGTGCAACACTCAAATGCCACGATGTTGTGACCTGGGCGAATACACTAACGCCAACTGCAAAGCACATTCGCTCCTCCAGGGTGTTTTTATATGGATTTATTGCGTATAGCCTGACTGCCCGGATGTGCCTGTCAAAGACATTTTAGAAAAATACGATATAATCTCCCTGCATTTCCATCGGCAGATAATGAGGGTGAGAGCATTTCCTGTAAGAAAAAAGTGAGGGTGAAATTCCCCGTTCATTCCTGGTACTATCCCTCAAGAATCTGTTTTAGGGTGCCCAGACTTTTCTTCGGCTCTTCACGCATCGAGTTTACAATCATCGGAGATAGTATCTTAAGGAATCCGTTCACGTTCACATCGTACGTAACGGTAAATTTCAAACCTTTCTGTGCAGGATTGTAAGTGTTGTGCTGTTCAATGAATACGGATCCGGATGTAATATTCTTTCCAAACTTCCTGTCCGGCTCGTATTCAGTGGCCTCGGCAGTCCATTTCATTGAACGACCCATCAGGCGGCTGGTTCCTTTGAACGTGGTACCGACACCGACGGGTCCCTGAGATGTCTGCTCCGCTTCCGGCAGGATAGACTGCCATGTATTCCAGTTCCCTGCGTCAGTGGTGAAGGCGAATGCCTTCCCGACCGGACAGTTAATCTCCACGCTCTCCTCAATTCTTGACATCTGAATGCCCGCTCCCTCAGACATATACGCTCAATGCTGCTCTCTTTGAATCCTGAAAAGAAGAGATGCCGACCAGCATCACGAAGGTCCTGTAACCTCAGAGCAGATGCGGGAGTATGTTTATTCAGTGAGCATAAACATTTGGTTTCGATAGTCGGAATTGGGACAACGGTCATATCCGCGTTCTTTGACAGAAAGTTAGGGTACGAGGGAATGCCGCCGTATCGTTCAGGAATTACCTGACGAAACAACATCCCAAAAAAAAGAATTAGAGACATAATAATTTGCCTGAATGTGCAAGACCATCATTGGGGACAAATAATCCAAGTTGTGTTTGTCCTCTCAACGTTGGATCGATCAATCCATTATCAAGCGAGGCGTCAAGAGCTCGCGAACCGCTGGGACAATTCATAAGACAGATTGTCTTACCTTCTATACTGGCAATATTTTCCCCGGTTGTTGTATTACAGGTAATGAGAATAGCCCCGCCCGGTGGTCCCTGGGGTCCCTGTGCCCCTACCGGACCCTGCGGTCCCTGTATTCCCTGAGGTCCGGGAGTAAGCTGAATATTTGTTATCTGGTTTTGCAGATCCTTGAGGAGATCCCAAATTTTATTAAAAGGAAATCCCTGGGGTAAAGGACTTTTCGCAGGCAATACTGCTGCTACCGGTGCAGCAACAACCGCGAAGATCAAAAACGCGATTGCGATGGTAAGCAACTTCCTGTTCATGGTAACTCCTTCCAGTCATGATGAGTTCTGGAGAAAAAGGGAAAATTTCGCACCAGGTACATAATCTGGTTATCCCTTATCCGGCTGGGCATTATTCGGGGAATTTAATAAAACAGTTTATGAGAATCAGATTTTGAAACACATTATGAAATACGTCAGAACAGATCCGAAGGGACGGGACATCATTATTGCGTTCTGTTGGCAGATTGAAAACCAAATCGCATTGGTCAAGGTATACCGGCCCTCCTTCCTGATTCTTTCATAGATTCGTTTCATCCCCTCGTACGAATCAGCATATCACAATCGATTAATATCATCGCAGATGAATCACCCTTTCAAAAGACAAAATACCATTCATCGGAAATGTGGGCAGACACGACAGGATCATGTCTCATCCGGCTCAACAACCGGAACAGGACTGTTCGGGCAGGATACCGAATCACCGGTTCTGGCAAGGGCAGGACTTGTCAGGAACGCCGTAAGGACTCTGGACTTGAGGTTAATAAGCATGGGAAAACTGGACAACAAGGTTGCTATCGTCACCGGGGCGACTTCCGGTATGGGTAAGGAGATCGCCAGGCTCTTCGCACAGGAGGGCGCCTCCGTCGTCGCGATTGCACGGCGAAAAGAGATGCTGCAGGACGTGATCGATGAGATTACCGTAAAGGGAGGGAAGGCTGTGGCCGTCACGGGCGACGTCACGAAAGAAGAGGACGTCCGGAATGCGGTGAAGACGGCTGTGCAGCAGTCCGGCAGAGCTCGACATTGTCGTCAACAATGCAGGCTTGATGGACAAGATGGAACCGGTCGTCGAGATGGATGACCAGGACCTGGAACTCGGTCCTCGATGTCAACCTTACCGGGCCGATGCGGCTCTTCCCGGGCTGCGATACCGGAGATGCTCAGGAATGGCAAGGGCGCCTTTGTCACCATCGCCTCGGTCGGGGGTCTCTTCGGAAGTCGCGCCGGAACTGCGTACACGGCCTCGAAGCACGGCGTGATCGGCCTGGCCAGGAACGTCGGCTATATGTATGCCCGGAAGGGCATCCGGTCCAACGTCATCGCCCCGGGTCAGGTCAACACCGGGATCGCTGAAGGAATCCTGTTTAACCAGGAGGGGGCTCGTATTTGCATGGGAGGCCTGGGTATCAGTCCCGGGCAGGCGAGCCTGTTGAGATCGCCAGGGTAGCCCTCTTCCTTGCATCGGACGACGCCGACTTCGTGAACGGTGCAATCGTGGTAGCCGATACCGGCTGGACTGCGTACTAAAAAGACGTCATCCCGCAACCACACCAAAGAAAAATCGATGGTGTAGTTACCTGGTCCGTGTGTTGACGGCCGATCCAGAGACAATCACCATCTTTGATTCCACCAGGCTTGATTGCGAATCACCTATTATCGGAGGGGAAAGTGCCTGTCCCCCCGAACCGACCCCTGCGCTATGCGATGGTATTGTATTACCTTCTCTGGAATTATTGCTCCAGAGGGGATGCCACAGCGGCGGGGGCGAAGGCATTACGTGCCGTAGTCCCCAAGAGCGTTGAGAAAAATAGTGTGAGGATTTCAACAGAGCCAAAATTTTCAAAAAAACATATTCACGTTCGGTGGCAGATCCTGTACGCCTTGTGTCGGTGCAATGCACCGGTGCCTCGCCAGCCTTTATTATCGCTCATACTACTACGTGTGGTATGGCAATAGAACAACAGGTTTGCCAGAAATGCAGTCATTCGTGGTATCCTATCCGTGAAGCACTACCGAAGGTATGCCCGCGATGTAAATCCTACAACTGGAAAAAAACGGGGGTGGAAAGGAACTCCTTTCATCGGGTCTTCCTCATCAAAAATAGGATCGTGTGATATATCATGACGACAAAAACACAGTATTTCATGCTCCAGGGGCGTTCAAACACAGATTCGTCGTTGATCATAAAATTTGACGGCCAGTATTGGTACTGGGGAGTACATCCCGTATATGGATTGGTAGATCCGAACTTAAAACACATCGATGGGTTTAAACCCATCACCGAACTTGAGGTAAAAAAATTTATAAAAGCCGGGATTACCCCCAAATCGGAGTATCTCCGTGTGAACCCCAAAATCGATGGTATGCGAATCTGACAAATTTTTACGGACTCTTTCACATGAATGGAGGCAACTGGAATGAAACCTTGGGATAATAAACGGTATGCAAAGGAAAAGGAAAAAATGCGGAAGTTACTCTTCAATGATCCGGCGTTCAGAAAGAGTTTATCACCAGGATGCGGCGCTCAGGGCAAAGTAACTCCTGCTTTCCAGGCGCTCATGTGACATCGACGGGCGAAGCGAATATCTTGTTACCGGTTGAAAGGATACTTCACAAAGGAGTATGAAGGCATGAAAAAATATGTGTGCAAAGAATGTGGTACCGCCGACCATCGACTTCCTGCAAATTTGAAACCGAATCCACGGATGAATATGCCTCCGGTGTCCATTCCCGTCAAAACCTGACAAAAAGGCACATTTCATTGAACTTGAAGACGATTAACGAAGATCGGCAGAGCCACCAAGGCCAAGGGAGTGTGGCGATCTCATATGACCCCGAATGATTCACGGGGCTGATTGTATTTTTTGAACGATCCACCATCAGAACACAGCCAACCGCAGCGACTCATGAATAAAAATTAATGTATTGCTGCAACTTTTGCTGACGCTGTGTCTGAAGAATAGTTCACCACAGGTATTGATTGCCGGTGGATATGGGTAACGATCTCATCGCCAAGCGTCAGGAGAGCATCCTTGTGAGATTTTTTATCCTTATGGAGGTGGCTGGTAGTTGTTCCTAATGAGGTATACCGTTCGGCATGGATTTCCTCGCTGGTGATGTTTTCCAGGTACGTTTTAATATGAATCATCAGGCTATGCAGATGCAGTAACTCTTCCTTTTGCACACTATCACTCTCTCTATTGAGATCCTTTCTGGAGCCGATATACCTTATTGGTCGGATTTATAAGAGCGGTAAGCACAGGATTGCTGGTTGCACGGTCAATTGGATTTTGGGAATACTCTCTACCCGGTCAGATAAAAAAATTCTTGACGGTCATATTCGGGTCATGGTGAGCCGATAGTTTGGTGAGGAGAGAAAGCGGGAACCCCATAAATGAAATTGACGCATCGCACCGCTCCTCGCATACTATCTTAATGCAGTACTCAATTATTCAATTATCCTCGAATCGTGGAAAAACGGGGACACTATGCTTTTATGGCGGAGATGGAGATGAAAATTTCAAGCCTGTCGCTCATAGGAATTGTCGTGCTGGCCGTGCTTGCCTCGGTCGGTGTGGTTAGTGCATGTGAAGGGAGGGGTTGCACACCCGGGTTCTGGAAGAATCACCCGGAGGCGTCGCACCGGATGCATTTCCTTCGCCAGAGACTATTGTTACTGGAGATCTTGATGGTGACGGAGAACCTGATTCATTCATGGATACGCTCGAATATAATGGAGGCCCCGGTGTCGATGGTGCCACGAGGATCCTGTTCCGGGCTACAACCGCCGCATACCTGAACCAGTACACATTTGGTGAAGACTTTACCTGCTCTGGTGACTGGCTGGATCTTTTCCTGGAAGTTGTTCAGTCTGGTACCGGGCCACGTCATCGCCAATGCAGAACTGATCGACGAGTGCAACAACAGTGTCTGTGAGAAAGAGAATATTGGAAATTTCCCCTTGTACCGATCGTCGTACCCGACGGGGGGTCATAAGGGTTTCAGGAAGGATCCTGATGCTTCCTTTTTAATAACTTCGATTCATTTTATCTTTTTTTCTCCGGGGGATTTTTCTTTGTTCTCGATGTTCAGGATTTGTCAATAACGGCAAAGATCTTCCCTACCAGATCCTCTGCCTCTCTGAGGGCAAACTTTGCTTCACTTTCCGTTATGGAGCCAGCGGTGTCATAGACCGAACTGTTCCGTTTACGCCGCGTGCCGTAGAAAAATGATGCCGTCATTTTTGTCAGAGAAAACATACGGCAAATTTCACCACAGAAACATGCTGGTTTGCTCCATCCGGGCGGTAGCCGTGTTGAGAACATGAGTACCCGCCCGGCCTGAAGCACTGCATTGTACGCAATGGTATAGGCCCAGTCCTGATTATTGGCGAGGATAGAACGGGCGGTAGCGATATCCCGCAGCGCAAGATCGCGTGCATCCTGTATTTTTTTCCTGTCGACCGGGACGGTTTTGATAAGTCCCTGCTCACGGAGATCTTCAATCATCACGGCTGCCAATGATCATGATCTTTGGTTCCTGCATTACATTCTTTACGAAAGGATCTCCTGTCCGCTTTCGTTTTCTCATCTCATCGCTCCGCATGAGCGTATAGTTAATATCACGGTTTATCGCACGCTCACTTTCATGGATAAGAGGTATGAGCTGGTTCTCATTCAGGTCACCGACTATGAACAAGTCGATATCGCTTTTTGCACCAGCTGTTCCTGTGGCAAACGATCCATAGATGAACATGCAGTGGATAGATTCCAGGTCCGTAATGTGTTCTTTGAAGACCCGTGCAACCCCTTCGGTTTTGAGCAGGATCTTCTGGAGGTCCTCGTAGAGGAAGAAGTCACGGTTGACGGAATAGGTCCTTGCAGGTTTCCTTTTTTCATTCCTGATATGAGACCAAATGATTCGAGATTTGCCAGTTCTCTCCGGACGGCGTTAATATTCTCTTCTGTCATACGGACAATCTCGCGGACATAATATTCACGCTCCGGGCTGAGAAGGAAGAGGGTGAGCAGTTTCACCCGGGTCTTCGATGAGATGATCGCTTCCAGCATGAATACATATTGTATTCAATTGAGTAAAAAATGTATTCATAAACCGGCTCAGGGCCCGGGTGAGCACCGTTTACCGGTCGCATCGGAAGGATGTCGAGCGCGAACGAGTCGCTGAGCGTTATGCAGAGTACGATCAACAGGACGAACACAATGCACAGCATGGTTTGAGGAGTCACGCACGGTGCAACCGTGGCACAGCGGAATTATCACGACAAGCCAGGGGCGTCATTCTGCCAACAGGGCAACCCGGGAAAACAGCGAGGTGATGTGAGGCGAGCCGGAATGCGGCGAGTATCAACGAACGGAATGAGGACGAGTGTACCTGACCGGTCGTCATGGGCAACAAAACAACTTCCGTCGGGGGTAGCCCACGCGGCGAGGGGCGGAGCCCCGATGAGCGTAACACCTCCGTAAAATGCCGTAGCAGTTCATTGGATCCCACAATCAATGGATAGACGGTAAGACCAATTTCACACTGCTCTCAGCTCCTGTTCAATGGAATTCGGAGCAACCGGATCATGAAAAATTTCTGGTGCACGAAGAAAGTATCCATTATCGCCTGGATCAACGGTGGGGTGGATTTTAGACCTGCTCTGGAACGATGCAGCATGGCAAAATGTCCCTTGTGGAACGATGGGTTCTGTGACCATCTCGACATAAGGGAACTAGGTCAATGAACTGTGAACCGTGTCATTTCTATCCAGAATGCAACAGTCCTGACCGGCAGAAATCTGCAAGCCCGCAGATCAGGCACCGTTGATGGTCATCGCACAATAACCTGAGGAAAGATGGGTACCGGAGATCCTGGTATACATTCTTTTTTGTTGTTGACGCAGACCATCGGGTAGCCCTTATTCCATGAAGCAAAAAAACAACTGAAGGGGGAAGGACCCCCCCTTACCTCATCCCCAATCTTTTTCTGGTCTGTCAGCCCTGGAGCGTGCTCATCCGAGATACCGGGTGCAGTATACAGTCCTGAGTGATTGAACATCGCGGTGGGTTTTGTCACGTGGCAGACGGTGCATTTCCGCAGCGTGCCGTCCTCGCCCTGGAGCTGGACGAATTTGATGGCATCGTTTGGCTTCCGGCTGGTGGCAATGGCGTGGGTGCTGTCGTGACATGCCTCGCGGTCCAGCCCACCGTGGCCGGTCGATTTCTGGTAAGCGGCTGGGTGGTCTCATATCCCGCCCCGTGGCATCCCGGGTTACCGCACTTCGGCTCGTTCAGCCAGGGATCCGGGTTCTGGGCAACCACGGTTATGTCGCCGTGGCAGTCGGTGCACTGCAGCGAGAAGTTCTGCGACATGGTGTCGCGGAGGCACTGCGTCTCCGGGCCGGGGTGGCAGTTGTAGCAGACCGGCCGTATCGGGGGTGATGTCCGGGGCATTGTACCGGGTTGTGGTGGCCGTGCATCGCGTTCGACAGGTTCTTGATCTCGCCGACCTGGGTCTTGCCCAGGGCGTTGTCGCCATGACAGGCCGCGCACAGGACCGGCTGGTTCTCCATCAGGGGGGTCTTTGCCAGCAGGCCGGGCTAATCGGCGAGGTAGACGGCGTAATTGTCCGCGTTCAGGTAGTCGTGCAGGGTCAGGATGTTGGTCTCCACCTTCCCGGTAGGCTGCACGTCAGGCGCATACCGCGTCGTCGCATCCATCATATCGGAATGGCAGTTCTGGCAGTTTAACTCGGTCGAGACCGGTGCGACCACCGTGAGCGAGGCCAGGACATCCTTCGGGAAGCTGGGATCGGTTACCTTGATCTCCGCCTTCTGGAAAGGATAGCGTTTCCCGGTGACCGCGTCACGGTCACGGATTTCCGTGAGCGGGATGCCTTCCGCTATATAGTAATTCCCGTTGCTGGCAAGATCCATCGTCCCCGTCAGGCCCTTCCCGGTCAGGCCAACATTGGGAGGAAGGTTCACCCCAAACAGTGCCGGGGCATATTGCCAGAAATTGGTTTTATTCGGGCGGCCGAGACGGTCAACCGAATATGTGTTATCGGGGAAGCCGTAGGTCACATTCACCCCTGATGTGACAATCTTCGGCGGATCCCCGCGCTGGATCACCTGGGCGAGCAGAGTGTTATACGGCGGCAGGATTGCAAGGCTGCTGTAGTCCGGGTTGTAACAATGCATGCCCAGGTTGTTCCAGCCGATAACAACGTACTCGATCCGGAAGATTTTGCCGTATTTGCTCCCTCGCCGATAGTGACAAGGGCAAAGGATGCCAGGATAACGGCGGTAACAATGAGCGCAGAATACGCTACCAGGGTGAAGACCTTCGACATAAAGATCAAACCCATAATCGGCAGGATAATATAAAAATATTTCACCGGGTCAATTGCCGGCGGCAGGATTTTTGCATCGATCAGCCCTGTTGAAACCCTGACATTTCACCACATTGGGAATCATCTTTTATCGGAGGGACAGTGCCTTTCCCCCCTAACCGCCCCTGAACTATACGATGGTATTGTATTACCTTCCCTGGAATTGTCCCTCCAGAGGGGATGACACAGCGGCGGGGGCGAAGGCATTACGTGCCGTAGCCCCCAAGAGCGTTGAGAGAAATAGTGTGTAGATTTCGGCTCTGTAGAAAACCTCCTTCCTGATGACGCTCCAGGGGCTTCGCCCCGCCGCTGTGGCGCCCCAGTCGCGATAATGCTGTATTACCCGGATCGGGATTTCTCGGTTAATACAGAGGAATCGTATGCGCCCCCGCCCCCAACGGGGGCAGGGATGGCGCAAGGGGGGCTTCAAATTTTCGAAAAAGGATTTCTACAGAGCCGGAATTTCAATAAAGCCGGAATATCGTTACCCGGTACATTCCCGCAGGCACTTCCGGATTTTTGTATCCATCACAATGGAGCACTACAACCCGGGAAGAAAATCGGGAGGTATTGAAGAACCGCATTTCATCATTCTTCGAGAAGGAAGGAGAAGGTGAGGACCATGATCGCGGTGATCAGGAGGAGGAAGGCGACGAGAAGCCGTATTTCGGGCAGTACCCGGACAGACCGGCACCTCCCGCCAGTTTCCCGGTGGCGGTGACGGAGGGAACTATCACCGGTACGCACACGGGGAGCAGGAGAAAGGAGAGGAGCATGGTCTTCCCTTCGGAAAACATCACCAGCCCCGAGACGAACGAACCGGCGAACGACGAGGCCGATGGCTCCGAGCAGATAGACGATCAGGAAGGCCGGCAACCTCCCCCCGGTATTCAGGTTCAGGAACAGGAACGAGAACAGGAGCAGCGGCGAACCCGGTGAGTACCACGAGGATCGTCCCGTATATAATCTTCCCGGCAAGGATGGCGACGGGGCGCACGGGAGGGTCTTCAGCCCTCCCAGCGTCCCCCGGTCCGCCTCACGGGTAAAGGAGGTGGTAAAGATCAGGATGGTCACAAAAAAAAGGGTGATCCACAGGATAACCCCGGGCAGGGTTCCGCCGGCATTTCCGGCAGTCAGACCGGCAATGAGCATGGATCCGGCGGCGAATGCGAGGATCGAGAATATCTCGTAAAACCTCCGGAATTCAGTCCGCAGGTCTTTTTCAGCGATGATCGCCGCGGTCTCGCTTCAGGTCCGCCATCTTCTTCCACGGCAGACGAGCGCACCGGATCACCCGCAGGAAATGTCATGGACAATGGTCCCTTTGTCAAAGACCAGTTCCCGGTCGCAAAGTTTCTCGATCCACTCCCGGGAGTGGGAGGATATCAGGACGGTCTTTCCCTCTTCTTTTTGGGAGCGGAAGTGGTCGACCAGGAGGTCACACGTCTTCGTGTCCAGCCCGGCAAAAGGTTCGTCGAGCAGGATGAGATCGGGGCGGTGAAGCAATGACCGGACCAGGTCGGCCCGCTTCCTCGAGCCCGAAGGACAAAGTGTCCGACTCCCGCCGTATACCACCGCCGCAGTCCGAAGTAATCGACCAGAGTCCGTGGTACTCTTCCTCATCATCGATGGAAAAGAGACGGGCATAAAATTGCAGGTTCTCCCTGACGCTCAGTTCGGGATACAGGTAGTTCTCGTGGGTCAGGAGCCCTATGCGTCGTCGTATTCCCGGGCCGCAGGCAGGCACGTCACTGCCGAATATCCGCAGGGTCCCCGACGAGGGCCGGAGGCTGGGTGGCGATGACCCTGATCAGGGTGGTCTTCCCGGCCCCGTTATGCCCGAACAATGCAACACATTCCCCCTGTCCGATATCGAGCGACACCGCTCTCAGTGCGGGTACATAGCCCGTATGCCTGGAGACTTCCCGGATCTCAATGGCGGGACTGTGTTCTCGGCTGGCATGAGGACGACACAACGATGCGGCGATTTTCATTACCATTGCCAAGGATATTATTAATAGTGATGGGGTGAATCACTTAAAAAATGAAGGCCGCACCCATTCTCTTTCTCGCGATTGCGGTGAATCTGGTTGCCTCGTATGCTGCGTACGTTGTCGCCCGGAGGAGGCGGTCATGGGAGAGGTGTACCGGATCCTCTACATCCATGTCCCGTCTGGCATGGATCTGTTACCTTGCCTTTTTTATTTCCCTGGTCTGCAGCATCCTCTTCCTGGTGAAACGAACGCAGTCGTACGATACGCTGGCCGAGTCAGCTGCCATCCTTGGCCTCGTGTATCGGTGCCGTAGCCCTTGATTACCGGTTCGATCTGGGCAAATGCCATCTGGGGATTGTACTGGAACTGGGATCCCCGGGAGACCGCAACTCTCGTGTTGTGGATCGCGTCACCTGGGATATACTCCATACGGTTCTCGATAGCCGAACCGGGAAAACGAGGAGTGATCGGGGCAGTGTATAATATCCTGGCATTTTTCACCGTCCCGCTCAGTTACCTGTCGATTACTCTCCTGCCGACCCTGCATCCCCAGATCGTGAGCATGTCGGGTATCTCGTCACCCTGCCGATGCTGAAGCTTTTTCTGAACCTTGTCGGGGCAACGATCTTTTTTGTGTATCTTCTCAGGGTTGCCACTGACATCTGGAACCTCGGAGGGCCGGGTGGACGCACTGCATCACGCACAGGTATCCGGGGGAGGTGAATAACCCGTGGCGATGGACATCTTCGTTCGTCTCGGTCGTCTTCTGGATAGCCGTGTTGATCCTGTTCGTTCTTCTCAACCGGCGTCTTGCCAGCCTGGCAGAAAAGGTAGCGGATCTGGAAAGATGCAGAAACGGGGTAAAGAGGAAAGCCCGGATGAACATCAGGCCGAGCCATGTGGTGGCGGTGATCCTCTTCATTGCAGGAGGAGTTCTTGCCTATGACGCACTGACCTCTTCGATCAATCCCGTACCTGACGGTGTCCCAGGCATCCGCACACTCCCGGAAGTTCCGGAGACGAGATCCAGGTGCTGGCGACCCTCTCCTCCTGGTCGTTTGATGATGAGGGTGCCATGCACCTTTCCATTACGGATGGCAATGCATCGATGGAGGTAACTATCGCGGGGTGCCTCCCCAGGGCCTGCAGGAAGGGCAGAAGGTCGTGGCGATCGGATCGCAGGTCTCTGACCATTCCATGAACGCCACCCGGATCCTCACAAAGTGTCCCTCCAAGTACGAATGAACCCTGAGGTACTGCCACGCGATTTCCTTCTGTTGTTCAGGACAGTAGCATAGGATAGTGCGTAATTGTCATGGATACCATTGTTTTTCCTGGACTGGGTGCAGAGATGATTTTGAACGCCACCGGGATCCTCACACAATGTCCTCCAGTTTGAATAAACCTCTTGAGCGCTGAGACGCACCGGATACGATTTCCCTCTATCGTCCAGGACACAACCGTCGGATGGTGCGTGATCGTCATGGATACCACTGTTTTTCCCGGAACGGGCTGCATGGCTGTTTTGAACGCCACCGGGATCCTCACGAAATGCCCCGGGATACGAATAATCCTTGATTTGACACGCCCCGGATGACGTATGAAAACGTATACATAATCCGGTCTGATCCAACTACGTTTCATACCGGTGCAGGTCGTCATGGATCCCATTGTTTTTCTCGGAGTGGCTGCAGGGCCGTTTCTCAGTATCGCCGTAATCCTCCTCCTCATCGATTTCTTTCTGTTGTTCAGGATACAGGCCGTCGGATGAGAAAACGTATGCCCTGACATTTGTCGGTTCCCTTGCTGCCTGCATCTTCGTGATCGCCTCGTACCTGATCCTCACCGCGGCGTTCCTGGCCGATGCCTTTTCCTTCCGGGAGGTGTACGCGTACAGCTCATCCGGCCTGTCTGTCCTGTACAAGCTGGGAGGGCCCTGGATCGGCAGCAGCGGTTCACTGTTGTTTATCGCCGCCCTCCTTGCACTGGGCTATGCCATCTACCGGATACGGAGTTTTGAGAGGGAGGACCAGGTCCGGATCGTCGCCTGCCAGATCCTGGACCTGTTCCTTGCCTTTTTCATCCTGGTCACCCTGCTGCAGGACCCGTTTGGCCAGCAGGTCCCTTATCCCGCCTGAGGGGATGGGGCTGAACCCTCTCCTCCAGACCCCCTGGGTGCTCATTCATCCCCCGATCATTTTTCTCGGGTATGTTGCGGTATTTTTCGCGTTTATCCTGTTCCTTGCCTCGCACATCACGAAAAAGACGGGGAAACCAGGAGAAACGACCGGCATTGCCGCTTACCCTGGGTGCAGCATGGCTGCTGCTCACCATCGGGATCGCCCTTGGCGGGTTGTGGTCGTACCGTGTTCTCGGCTGGGGAGGGTACTGGGCATGGGATCCGGTGGAGACCGCCTCCCTGCTTCCCTGGCTGGCGCTCACCGCGTACTTCCACTTGTCGTCCCTGGGCAGGGAGGACATACGGGACCTCCTGCTCACCGCTACCTTCTTCATGGTGATCTTTGCAACGGCCCTGACCCGCGGGGGATTTTCAGAATCGGTCCACGCCTTCGGGGAGTCCCCGGTCGCGTACCTGCTCCTCGGGTTTGCCGTGGCTGCGCTGCTCGTCTTCTTTTGGGTGTGGCGGCGGGAAGGAGAACCTGCCGCTCCTCCAGGTGACAGCGCCTCACGTTCAATGGTCTCCCGGTATGGTGCCGCCGGTTCGCTGGTCGCCCTGCTCCTCGTATGCTTTATCGGTTCAGCAGCACCGATTGCCGGGAGCCTCCTGACGGGTCGCTCCTTCACCGTGGAACCGGCATTTTTTACCCTGGTCACCCTCCCGTTCACCCTTGTCCTTGTCGCCTCCATGATTGGCTGCTACACGACCTTTGCCCTGAGGAACTACCTGGTCCTCATCGCGGCGCTCATAGGGGCCGGGATCGTGCTGGCGGTAAGCGGTGTCCCGACACCTTATGCCCTTGCCAACCTGGGACTCCCGATCCTTGTCACGGCCGGCGGGGTGGTGGGGTACCGGTGGCTCAGGGACCTCGGAAAGATGAAATCACCCCGGGTCTGGGGAAGATCCCTTATCCACCTGGCAATTGTTATCACCCTTATCGGGGTATTCGTCAGTTCCGCGGCACAGAGTGAGAGCGATCCGGTTCTGATCAGCGGGAATTTCCGGAATTAATGTCCTCGGTTCAGCAATATCTGTGGAAAATTTCACCATAATCAAGGGAACCGGGAGCGTCTACTATCCACAGCAGTCTATAGTGGCTCCCGAATACTCCGGTCTGAAAACTGACGTGACCATCCTGAGCGACGGCACCACGCACCACGGATCGTTATGGATGTACGAGTACCTGAATTACGGGGTCGTCTCGGAACCTCTCATCATCTCGACGCCGGCACAGGACCTGTATATTTCCATGCACCAGACCAACTCCAGCTATACTTCCCTCGTTCAGGCCCTGAAAGGGGAGACGGTCACCCCAAAAGACGTCACGGTTGTCATGAAATATGTCCCGTTGATCTGGCTTGTCTGGCTCGGCATCGTGTTGATGAGTATCGGGATGGGCGTGGTATGTCTCGATGCACTGTACAGGATGAGGATATCAGGATAATAACTCTGTAGGAAATCTTTTTTTGAAAATTTGAAGCCCCCCTTGCGCCATCCCTGCCCCCGTTGGGGGCGGGGGCGCATACGATTTGTCTGTATTACCGGGCAATCCCGATCCGGTAATACAGCCACTATCGTGACTGGGGCGCCACAGCGGCGGGGCAAAGCCCCTGGAGCGTTATCGGGAAGGAAATTTTCTTCAGAGCCAGGATAATCTTACCCGGCATGCTGATGGCGGACATAATCTGGTTATCGAGCTCCCATTATTTTGAACGGTAAATAATCTGGGAATTTACCACATTGAATAGGATACTCTGTTCCTTTTCTATGATCCGTTGATGATCGTTCCAAACCTCGCGGAAAGGTAACACATCCACCATCCCAAAGCGCAGGGGCGGTCCGGTGGGACAGGCACTGTCCCCTCCGGATACATCACGGTTGAAAGGA
>CAVTJU010000016.1:0-247293 GCA_963735155.1 uncultured Fibrobacteraceae bacterium
ACATTGGAGAGGGACAAAGGGAGAGGTTACATTGTATGCAGCGAAAGAGAAGATAAAATGGGTTTTCATTATAAAGCATGCGTTACATTAGTACACCTGATGGGTTTGACACATACGACCTCACCCCTTCATCCCCTAGAGGGGTTTACGATATTTTGGCCCCGAATCAGACTTGTGGTATGACGATAAGAATAGCGGAAAATTAGAATTTATTACATTTCACAAGTAATAACTTCAGAAGTTGCTCTAATAAGTGAAGAATAAACGTATGAATTATAAAAACCAAAGAACATCCAGAGATTGCTTCCCAACATGTTTCCGTAACGCAATGTTTCATTTCCATATTCCTATTGCTACAGCCTTAGCTAAACGGTTGGAGGTGTTTAATAATGGGACAGAAAATTGTACTATCTATTCTTCGGAAGAAAAACTGGAACAATATGGAAGATCTATTCACAAATTTATTGCTGAATGGAATTGGGCATATAGCCATAAAGAGAATAAAGATTCCAGTGCTTCAAAGGATGAAAATTGGGCGACATATCTTTTAGAAATGGGAGTTAATTTAAAATTTAAGAATGGTCCAATTTAACAAAGAAAAATCATTACAGACGCATTGGCGAACAATAGTATTATTATTTGTGAAACTTTGGGACCATCTCCAGACATGTCAGAATCGGAAGCCAGGCATTTTGTATTAATTGTTAAAATGCTTAAGAACAAATTATTCATTCATGATCCGCTATCTATAAATCGCGCTATTACATCAGGAAAAATGAAATTCAGAATAGATGAGTGCGGTTCAAATCTTGAAATGGATTGCGATTATTTTTTCAGCAATGAAACAGTACCTATAAAACCAAAGCCAAAGCTAAATCAAACTGATTGGGGCTATAAATTTATATTGATATCAAAACAGGTTAATCTTGATAACACCTATCGAAATTAATTTAAAGGTAATCCCTTTAGTTAAGAATATGTGCTGTATTAGCGAATGATCGATTGCGTTTAGCGATTTACCGAAATCATTCCCGGTAAGCGTTACCTTCAGGACGTCTCTGATTTGTTTCTGTGTTACAGAAGTATCGGATGTACCAGCAGCATCATAACCAGCGCCGTTGTGATAATGTACGGAGAGAAAAAGAGTTTTTTTTCTTCATCCACCAAAAGTTTATATAGGTTGAGGGCAAATTTGTCCATACAACGAGCTTATTCAGCTTGCTTATCAGAATTCGCAATAATAATGAATTGACAGTGTGATTTTATATAATTATATTATCCATTCAGTTATGTTAACTGAAAAGAAAAGTACGCTTTACTATTCATTTTTTTGCCGGATTCCCATTTGAATTTTGCCTATTCAATCGACTTTGTGTAGGTGGTTATTCTAATCATGCATTGTCAGTCCGGCTGTCGATAACTACTGCTGATCCCGGTTATAAATAGAAAAATATAGCTATTTCTCATTTACTTTAAACATTCTGTTTTGTAGTAGAAAGGAGGATTGCTAAAATAGAATAGAAGGCTAAATGAGATTTATTCAGCAATTACCTGACATTAACGACAAAATGTTTTGAAGGAGAGTAGAATTTATGAACAATATAAGAATTATAACGATCATTCTTAGTTTGTGTACACTATGTTTGGGACAAAATCTTGATTATTTCGGGACTCCTTATTACTTATGGGTATCTACCTTTACTCCGGGCTCCGTCGGTTACCAGAATAACTGGCAACCAGGAGGAACTGGTTATTACCACCAGGAGGGTGCTGATAATATCAGAAATGCATTCGCTACTACATTAGCAGCAATGTATCCTTCTACCAGTTATAGTGGGAATGACTATAATCAGTCAAACTTCACAGTAGCAAACTTCAATTCAGCTGCAGCAAGAAGTGAAATCAATTACATTCACACACATGGAAACGATGATTTAATAACTCTCTGGCCGCAAAATGAAATTGGTTACATTCGTCCCGGCTATGGGCCAACATTAGTAATGAGCGGGTACTGCAAACACCTGCTACTGTATTCATGTTTAACAATGTACGACATCAACGACATTGGAGTAGTATTTAAGGGTGGGCACTCTATCAGTGGATCAGCATGTAACACCTACAACTTTGATAAAAGGTATTGCCACAAACATTGGTTTTTAGGCAGTACGCATTGCCATGATGAAGACCATCAGTCCTACAGGCTCGGGAGCTGGTTCGCTGAATATTTTGTAAATCAAGGCTTAACTGTTACAGAATCATGGAAACAAGCTCTTTATAAAACACAGTATGAATTTGGAGGACACGGAGCACACCCAAAAACATACGGATTATTCGGCTACCTTTCGAACTATGGAACCTACACGGGACCATTGGAGACGGTTACCAATTTCTACAACGGAGCACTCTGGCTAAACCAGCAAGATATGAACGATTACCCACACACAGTTGGTGGAAGAATTATAAACCACGATAGTCATACTGGCATAATTGGCTACATCAGTGCAACAGGAACACCAAACTATGATTATCTTAACGTATTGCCTTAATATTGATCAGCATAATAAACACGAAGGAAATTACAATGAAAAATATTCTTACGATCCTTATTATTTTGATATTTGTTGGTTTCTCTTTCTCAAAAAATATCGTCAAATTAAATTCATCGGTAGTTGATTATGTAGATAAGTTCGAGAAAAGAAGCACCAATGAGCACCGTTGCGGCTTGATTCATGGTAAAGATATGACTTTTGACAAATCCGACGATGGATCCGGTCTCATTAAAGAGAGCTGGTGTTCAGAAGATGGAAAAAAGGCTTCGAATGTATGGCGTTCGGATTATGCGGGGTCCTATGTAATTTCAGATTATCAGATGGATGCTCAAATGCTTGAATTTCTACGAAAAAACATGGCCAAATCAGGCCTTACCATTGAAAAATACACAAGCGGAGATTCTACCTATCATTTTCAAGCGCCAAAAAAAGAATTAGACGTATCAAAACTCCCTCATTCGAGTATGGATGAGCTCAAAGAAACTGCTCGGTTAGCGGTTAAAAAACATCTTAAAGCTTTTAAAGGGAAAATTGAGTACGATAACTATGAACTAACAACTGTAGATTTTAACAATTCAAAGAAAGTGTCTTCCTTAAGTATCCGTTTCAGAAGGATTTTTAATGGTGGTATAATATTGAGGGATGCTTCGTATGTCTATCTTGTGCTGAATGGCTTGGGTGAACTGGAAGAAATCAAAATTAAGTGGCCAACGTTAGTACCTTCCAATGAATCAATAAGAACAATCCCGTTAAAAAATGGATTGAACCAAGCAGTTCAGTACTATGAGAAATTACCGCAGGCAACCTCCAACAATACAAAATTCCCAGTTGTTAATGTAAAAGATGTTGAAATTACCAGTGCGGCCTTGGGATGGTTACCTCATCCTAATGAAGATGGTACAGATATGCTACTTCCGGTTTATTCTTTCATCGGAAAAGTCGCGTTGGACAACAACGATACATGCTATAAACTCATTGAAATACCAATATTCGAAGGGTATGAACGCTATTAATATATCGACGAATACTCATTGAATAAATTGGCAGATAGGCTAATTTGTGGTGAGTTCTTCGGAATACTGTTGCAGGTATATTCCGGGGAACTCAGCATATAATTTTTAAAAAGTGGTGATTGTGAAGAATATATAATTGATGGAAATAGTCCTTAGATCAGAATTTTTTCAAATCGCATTTGTAACATTACAAACTGCTTCATTTATTATTTCGATTAATTCTTCTTTAGATTTTTCTTTTCCGATATAATTAACTGCACCGTTTTTTAATGCGTATTCTTTGTCAGTTTCGTTATAATACGAACTCATCACAATCACTTTTTTCATTTTTAATTTTTCGCTGTTATTAATCTTTTTACATAGTTCCAGCCCACTCATTTCCGGCATCTCTACATCTGTTATCACTAAATCTATCATGTGATTATATAAATACAACTTTTTAAGTCCTGCATCTCCATTATCAGCTAATAACAAATTATAACTATCAGAGAGTTTATCAATCACTAACTGTAAATGCGAAGGATTGTCATCACATATGAGAATGGTTTTACATTCCGGGTTTGTATTTTCATAATTTGCAAAATTTAATTTTAACAACTCTATTTTTCTGTTTTCCTCTATTTGCTTAACAAATTCATTGATTCTGCTTTCTTTTCTCCGGTCTTTTCCACTTCTGCGTTCGAGGTCAAACTTATCTCCTGATTCATTTTTAGTTGTTGCTTTTTGATCTGTATATAATGGTATGCTGTAAATAAAACGGGACCCTACATTGATTTCTGATTCAACTCTGATTGATCCACCTAAAAGCTCAAGCATTTCCTTAACAATACTGAGTCCTAAACCAAACCCCTCTTTTTTTAACTCTTTATGAGCCTGATACTTTCTCTCGAAAATAAATTCGATTTTTTCCTTTGGAATACCTATTCCTGTGTCAACAACTTCAGTATAAACATTCTCTTTTTCAACATAGGATTTAACAACTATTTTCCCGCTGGATTTTACATATTTAAATGCATTTTGAATTAAATTTCCTAGTATTCTTTCTAACCACAGAATATCCGATTTAACGACTATTCTCTCTTGTAAGACATTGAATGATAATTCAATATTATTCTTCATGGCCTTTTCTTCAAATCTTTTTACATAATCGTAAACAAAATTTGAATAGTCATATATTTCTAAATCAGGTTTCAGTTCATTTGATTCTAAAAGAGATATTTGAATTAAGGATTCAAGAAGCCTGCTTGTTTGATTAATGCATGTTTTTATTGTTTCTACTGCGCAATACTCTTTTGTCCCTGGTTCCATTCTTCTATGTAATAAATCCGAATATCCTGAAATAACTGAGAGAGGGTTTCTTAAATCGTGAGCTATAGATGAAATAAATTTCTTCTTTGCTTCCTGTGCCTCCTGAAGTAAAGCGAGACTTTTTTCAATTTCAGCTGTTTTCTTTCTGATTTCTTCCGTACGCTCTTCAACTTGCTTTTCCAATCTAATATTTATTCTATTTTTATGAGCAACTAAAAAATGGGCCATTGAAATTATTATGAAGAAAACACCTATCGGGTACAACTCTATGTTACATTTTTCTAAAATAACCGGATAATTAAGTAGATAATCTATGGCAGCACCAGCATAAATCAAAAGTCCTATAAAGAAAGTTATATTTTGAGATTTCTTTTCTTTTTCACTTTGTAATTTTATTCTGATTGATAGTAACAATTTGACAATACTATAAACCACCAGGATCATATATGGAATGTGAAGCATTCCTGCTTTTGGATAATATCCAAATGGTGTAAGATAACATCCTGAAATGAAATTGTCTGTTGTCCATAAAGAAATTAAAAAAAAGAGGCCTAATATATAACTGATTTTGGCGGTAATGTTTTTTATTCCAAAGTATGAACACATTGCATCATAAAATGCTGCTGGGATAAAAATTATTCCTGAATATCCTATTCGGCCTATCAACATTGAATTTTGTTCATTGCCAATTGAAAACATCAGGAACCATGCAAACTGCCAATGAAAAGTTAAGTAGCAGAACCTTAAAAAAGCATTTTTTTCCGATCCTTTATTTATCAGAAATACTAGTATTCCTGCAATAATAAAGATAATCGAACTTAACAAAGGCAATATTGCATGTACACTCATATTTTCCCTAAACCTCTACATAGTATTCCAAAAAATCAAACAGCTTTGGCAACTTCATTACTTTCCCATTTTTATCGACACAACAAAAATGCTGATAACCTTCACCCATTAAAACTCCATCGGTTTTCCTTTTATATCTGAATTTTAATTTTGCCTGGCTTCCCATTATCTCAGCAATTGTAAGTTCGCCTATAATTGTATCACCAAAGTAGGCATTTTGCTTAAACTTTTGATAGGTATCTACTGTTACCAGTCTAATTCCTGTTTGAATCATAATCTCGTTAATAGCAGGTATGTGATGTACAACACATTTTTCTCTGAGTACTCCTTGAAATTTAACGAAATTAGCAAAATAAACATTACCCGTTGCATTTGTTTCGCCTAAACTAATGAATAATTCATGACGAAATACTCTATCGGTTCCAAATTTTTTAGTCAATTGAATCTGTCTATCAACAAACTCTTCATATAATTTTTCTTTGCTTTTTTCAATCGAAATTATTTCAAATCCAAAACCCTGTTCATTATCCCACCTCGATTCGCACTTCAAATCAATTGACCTATAATTATTTAAAAGCAATTTTAAAGTAAATGGCCCCTTTTTCCTGTAATTCTTCAGAAACCCGCCTTTTCTGGAAATATTTTCAATAATTATCGTTTTCTTTTCTTCTGTTACCCCTGCGATTTCCCTATTTACTCTTTCTGATCTGCGTAAATCTTTTCCCATAACTGATACCCTTTCAAAGTTTTAAGTACACGAACAATTGTATAGTAACGTTACTCATAGTCAAATCTTTATTAGTTAGTAAAAATGGTAATTTACTATCAAATTTAATTGATTTTTTATAGTGTATATGTAAAATAATAAAGCTCCGGATTATTAATCAGACACTTTTCTGTTTCACCTGAATCGCTTTGCGTGTGATATTATTAAGTAAGTAAGTATTGGATAATATGTTGATTTTTAATATTTAACAAATATTACTTTTTTTGTCTTATAAATAAACCAGATTATAAGAAAGGTAAAAAAACATTTAACAAAAAACTTACATTCTACTGTTTTTTTATGTAAACAATAACATTTTAGACTCTTTTTATTATTTATTAAATAAGAGTGTAACCGATTTCTATAAGAAACTGAAAGTGATATTATTTGTCAGGACGAATCCCAAAGTGAATTCGGAACTCGCAAAAGTGAGCCCCTTATGATACTGGTTTCGATTGAGATCTGCACCGATTACTGTCGATGAGTACTCAGCCTTCCTAAACATGCTTCGTGCATAGGGACAGGTCGAGTTTAGCTATTCCGCGGGCTGAAGTACGAATAAAAAGCCAGTATGGGGCTCCTTATAATTTTGTTAGGATAATATCTAAAGAATAATCATGCTTAAAATAAAAATACCAGCATTTGTCGGGATGCTGGCCAGCATTTAATTTTTATAGCATACGAAAAAGCACAACTCCTGGAGTGAGATATACAAAATTTCTGCAAAGGAATCTTGATGACACCTATCGAAATTGAGCTTAATATTAAGCAAAAATATAAAGATGCAAAAATATTGCATGTTAATGGTGGGTACTCTAATGCGATTTATCTTTGTGGATATTGTGTTGAACTCGCATTAAAATATGCGATCATTAAAAAATTAAATTGGTCTGAATTTAGAGATACTAATGATTATAAATCACTTAAAGTACACAAACTTAATGTGCTTTTGGCATTTACTGGTGAGGAAATGAGAATAAAGAGATTACCAGAATGGAACATTGTAATTAAGTGGGATGAAACAAAAAGGTACGAAGATCCTCTAAAAGCGACTAATTCACAATCATTATCAATGCTTAATGCGACAAAAAAAATTGTGGAGGAAATATGCACAATCTTATTATGAAAATAAAAGAAGCTATAAGTGAGGTTGAAAAAGAAAAAGGAAATTTTAAAATTAAATGCCTCGTTGCACAAAATCCTGAAGATGTAATGTGGGATCTTGTTTTAGCTGCAGATTGGTTTGATCCTGATGAATATAAACGAATTGAATACCTTACAAATAAAATAATGTCTAAATTTGACAAAGATACCATATCTCAGTTTTCCGGGATAATCACCATTGATATAAATTCTGAACTCGGTAAAATTTTAAAACGAATTCAGGACAATTATAATTCAGGCATATATAATTTGCTCATCGATGATTACCTTGTGGTTAATACTGAATATAAATTAGCAAAGATGGTTGTCCCGTTAACAGAGTATAAAAGTACAATCACAACAAATAAATATTGAGAAATGCTGTATAAATAAAAAAATAGACGGATGCTATGAATGTAATGAGCTGGAAAAATGTGATCATGGTTTCTATAGTACAAAAGAGATAATAGCTAAAGCAACAGCTATTTACATAAAAAAATTTGGCAAAGCAGATTATGATAAAACGCTACGAAAAGGAAATATGAAGGGAATAAAGTATCCACAAACATATAATGAATCAAGTGAAATTAGTAAAATATTAGAATTATTGGGAAAAGTTAGAAATGAAGAAATGTGAAGCACATTTCTTCACGTAAAGGTGCAGTTATTAAATTATTGTAAAGTTCTTTTAGCTCCGGCATCAGCAAGAATCTGAATGATTTTTTCATTCTTCCTTGCATAGGCGTAGTCAAGTGCTGTATGTCCGCTTTTATTGACAATATTTACATTCGCACCAGCATTCACCAGACGCCCGACTATATCTCCCCTACCATTTGCTGTAGCATACATTAAAGCCGTACCGAAGATTTGATTCTCAACATCTATATCAGCACCGTAAAATAGCAACTCATCAACGATATCAATATGCCCCTGCGATGCAGCCACAATCAAAGGAGTACTTCCATAGACATTTTTTTTATTAACACTGGATGGTTTTTTCATTAATAGATCACGCACGGTTTCTATATCACCTGTTCTTGCGGCTTTTAGAAGAGGTGTGTATCCATCCGGTTCTTTTTCCAGCAGAACAGCTTCAAGTTTTGTAAATCCATTCCGCATTGCAATCATCATTGGTGTCCTATTCCCGGAATCCTTAATGTTAACATCAGCTCCGGCATCAACCAGTATTTTTGCAAGTTGAGTATTGTTAGTTATACAAGCGATCATTAATGCAGTTCTTCCCCGACTATCCTGAGCATTGACATCCGCTCCATATAACAACAGCATCTGCGCGATTTCTGAATTCATGCAGTCTGCGGTAACAATCAATGGTGTCCTCATTCTCTGGTCTCGTAAATAGAGATCTGAGCCTGATTGCAGTAACAAATTGACTATTTTATTTAATCGTCTCTCTATGGCTCTGAACAGAGGTGTTGACCCGCGCACATCCTGTGCAAATGAAGACGCTCCATATTGCAGAAGCAAAGTAACAATCGCCGAATCCCCCCGGTTTACTGCATACATTAAGGATGTCTGCCGGTTCGAGTCTGCAGATTCAACATCAGCTCCTGCCTCAAGTAGTTCCTGTATAGTCTCGATTCCACTGTTCTGAACAGCATAAAGTAAAGCGGAATTTCCCCCTTTGTCACATCGGTTTACATGTGCCCCCGCATCGATAAGTATTCCAATCGAACGGTTACACCCCGCCCTCACTGCGGTTATGATAAGAGGTGTTCCATTGGTGTCAAGCTGATCAGGATCGATTCCTGTGTTTATCAATTCTTTTATAGCTGTCAAATTACAATTTCTGAATGCCTGTAGAACCATCTGATCGGATGATGCTTCTATGTGTACCACTGCAATAAAAAGAATCAACCATGTATATCTGAATAGCATATTGTTTTTTACTTTATCCATAGATAATCCTCAATAATCAATTGGCTGTAAATACATGCGCTGTCATTTTTTCAATCTTTTCCATTTGTGTAATGGTTATTTTTGAGTGCCCGAACCGGAGTACGTCTTTCTTTTGTAGATTTTCAAGAACATTTAGTGTTTCTGATGGCTAATCGAGATTTCTCCGATCACCGCTCCCGGCCCTGCGATATCAAGATCGATTTCTGAAATTGTGGTCTTTTTGAATATGCGGATCTTTCCGCTCTTTACTACGAAAAGTTCCTGAGTAGCATCATTCTGAGAAAAGAGCAGTTCGCCTTTTTTATATTTTTTATTATTTTTCGATACGCTCACTGCTTTTTCGGGCATTGTATTCCTTGTCACTTTTTTGTTCGTATTTGTGCAACCCAGGCATCCTTATAGCCGATCTTCCTTACTTCTGCAAGAACTGGATCTGCTTCACTTCTGCTGGAAAATTCTCCGGCATATAGTTTATAATAGGGAGCTTCATACGCTATTGTCACCGATATACCCAGCTGCTTCTCGAGCTTTTTCTTTTCAGTTTTTAACCGTTCAGATTGACTTGAGGCAAACACCTGAATGCGATATCGTACTCCTGATTCTGATTTTACGTTTTTTGTACCACCATTTCCAGTATTTATTTCGGGTGGCGGATTGAAATCAGTCTCGGTCAAAACGACTTCGCTTTCAGTATTTAAAGTATCGAGAATCGTCATTTCTATTTTTTTTTGTTGCTCATTTTTATCCACTGATTCCGTCTTTTGCTCATAATCTGCAGATAGTTGTGTTGTCTTTGAATCTTTTGTAACATAGGGAGTACATCCCCAAAAAATTGATATCAATGCTATCGGCAGATAAAAATTCTTATTCATTCGCGGTCTTTCTGTTAAAGTACATATATAAAGTTAAGATAATACAAGACAAGCTGATCTGCAGAATCAATTTAGCCGGAAAAAAAATTCTTTCAATAAAATTGTGAATCAACAGTATTCATCCTGAGATACACTTAATTATAGTCCTGAAATAATTCAGTTAATTTCTTTTTATTGAACGGTTTAGTTCACTACTGTATAATGTAGTTGTTATTATAATATTTTGATTTATTAAAAAATGTGATAGGCGCATGTCAAAAAAAATTGGAGAAATTCTGGTTGAAAATGGAGTGATCACCAAGGAGCAACTCCTGGAGGGGCTGAAGCATCAAACCCTGACAGGCGGAATGCTTGGAGAAGCCCTGCTTGCAACTGGAGCAATTGATGATGAAAATGTAATATCTCAATTTCTCGCAAAACAGTTAAATCTTGGCAAACTGAGCCTTAAAGAACTTGTTTTTGACCCGGAAGTAGTTGACCTTATTCCTTTCGATATGGCCCAGAAATACGAAATGTTCGCTGTAAATAAAACTAACAGGGTCTTGACAGTAGCAATAAGTGATGCCAAAAACATCTTCATGCTAGATGCTGTCAAGTTCCTCACCGGTTGCGCAATCAAACCAGTTTTAGCATCTTCCAGAGAAATTCAGGAAGCAATAAATGTAAATTATGAAGCACCCCATGAAGTTGATACGATTATAAATGATATGAAGGGTGAGAATATCGAGGTCATGTCAGAGGAGAAAAATAGCGAACCTGAGGATATTGCCTCCGAAGTTTCTGATGCACCCGTTGTTAAATTAGTCAATCATTTGATCCTTGAAGCGGTCCGAAAAAGAGCAGTGATATTCATATAGAATCCTATCAAAGAATACTTCGGGTCAGATATCGCCTGGATGGAGCTCTCATTGAAACATCTCCACTGCCTTTCCGCCTTCGATCCGCGGTGATTTCGCGTATTAAAATCATGGCGGATCTGGACATTTCAGAAAAGCGGCTGCCTCAGGATGGCAGAATTAAAATAAAAATGGGATTTAAAACGATTGATATTCGTGTTAGCACTATACCAACTATTTTTGGGGAAAAAGTTGTTATGCGTATACTTGATGCATCAAACTTGATGCTTGATCTGTCTAAATTCGGAATATCCCCTAACGGGCTTCATCATATTAAGGAAACACTTCAATGCGCCTTATGGAATGCTTCTTGTTACTGGACCAACAGGAAGCGGAAAAACAACAACTCTTTATTCTGCTCTGAGCACATCTTAATAAAACGGATGTCAAATATTATGACTGCAGAGGATCCGGTTGAATATAATATAGAAGGAATAAATCAGGTTAACATCAACCATGATATCGGTTTGACGTTTTCAGCAGCATTGCGTTCATTTCTACGACAAGATCCGGATGTGATCATGGTTGGTGAAATTCGTGATCTTGACACAGCTGAGATTGCAGTCAAAGCTGCACTTACCGGACATCTTGTTCTTAGTACACTTGCATACAAATGATGCTCCCAGTACATTGACTCGACTAACCGATATGGGTGTTGATCCATTCCTTTCTGCATCAGCGGTTAAAGTGCATCGTCGCCCAGCGTCTTATCGATCTACTCTGTAATGAATGTAAACAAGAAGGTTGATCCCGCTAAACATGAGCTGATCTCTTATCTCAATCTTTCTCCTTCGGAAATCGCTTCCATGAAAATCTATGAGGGAAAAGGTTGCCCTCATTGTAATAATACGGGATATAAAGGAAGATGTGGCTTATATGAAGTTTTACCAATTACTTCAGCAATTCAGGAACTGATTATCGCAAAAGCTCCACCATTTACAATACAAAGTAAAGCAATCGAAGAAGGTATGCTGTCATTGAGAACGCTGGTATGGAAAAATTAAAAGCCGGACTCACTTCTGTAAGTGAGGTAGTAGGTGCAACAACATAAATAATTATTGTTGTTCTTTTATAAACCTTTATAAGACAGTACTTTTACATTATGATATCAATGCACGACATGCTTAAAGCGTATGGAAGATCTCCAAGCCTCAGATCTTCATTTGACAGCAGGTTCACCTCCTCTTTACAGGATTGATGGAAGCCTGATACCCAAGGATACCGAACGGCTCTTGCTGGAGATCAAGTTCTTAAAACTTGCATATAGTATTATGAATGAGGCTCAAAAAAAAGCATTCGAACAAAATAAAGAAGTTGATTTCTCATTTGGTGTCCAGAATCTTTGCTCGATATCGTGCGAATGTGTATCTTCAACGAGGTTGCTGTGCCTGTGCAATTCGACAGATCCCTTATACAATCACGTCCTCTTGAGGAGCTCGGTTTACCACCGATTGTTACAAAATTGACAGAACGACCTAATGGACTGGTTCTTGGTTACCGGACCTACCGGGAGCGGAAAAAGTACCACACTTGCAGCTATGGTTGATAAAATTAATACCGAACGTGATGGCCACATACTTTACGATTGAGGATCCTATCGAATTTGTGCACAAACACAAACGATGCATGGTAAACCAACGTGAGATTACATCAGGACACAAATAGTTTTGGAGCTGCTTTACGTGTTGCACTTCGTCAGGATCCGGATGTTGTTCTTATTGGTGAAATGCGTGATTTGGAGACAATCCAGGCAGCTTTGAGTATTGCAGAAACTGGTCACTTGACCCTTGCAACACTGCACACAAATTCTGCGGCTCAAACAGTAAATCGAATTATCGATGTTTTCCCTGCTGATCAGAAAAGCAACTATCCGAGCACAACTTGCAATGGTACTCGAAGGAATCATAAGTCAAGTCACTTCTTCCCAAAATCGGTGGTGGCAGAGTTATGATCTGTGAAATTATGATTGCAACGATGGCTGTTCGTTCACTGATTCGGGATGACAAAGTACATCAACTGCAGGGAATGATTGAAATCGGTCAAAAATATGGAATGCAAACAATGAACTCTGAATTACTCAGAGATTATTAGCCAGCAAGAAGATGTAATCTCTGAAAATAGGAAATGCTGCGGTTGGTGCCGTTATAGTCACTGTATCCGGAACAGATTGTTCAAATAATTCATTGAAGGTGACAAATATTTTAAGATTCATTGCATTTAGTGCAATATGATGGTTTGAAGTATTTTAAATCGTAGAAAAAATTCCATTATTGAAATACGTAGAACAGACATGCAAAACATGTAAATTGGAGATTCAGGAGAATATAATGCCTCATTACAACTATGTTGGTGTCACTCCATCCGGAAAACAGGTTAAAGGAGAAATTCAGGCATCGAATAAAAACGAAGTTATTAGTCTTCTCAGAAGAAAAAACTTACGACCAATCAGCAATTAAAGCTAAAATCATTAGAACTTAAATTTTCGTTTGGTGGTGGAGTAAAACTTACTGACTTAAGTCGTTTTACTCGTCAGTTTGCTGCTATGACTTCTGCAGGACTTACCTCTTGTGCAATGTCTGGATATTCTTTCAGCTCAAACAGAAAATCCAAAATTAGCTGCGGCTGTAAAACAAATCTCCGGTGATATTCAAGGTGGAAGTACGCTTGCGGATGCACTTTCCAAACACAAAACCATCTTTAATTCTTGTATTGTAATATGGTTGCAGCAGGTGAAGCATCTGGAAACCTCGATGGCGTTCTTGAACAGACTTGCAGATTATCAGGAAAAAGCAGAAGCTTACGACGAAAAATAACAGGTGCAATGACCTACCCGGTTATTGTCTTGATTGTTGCTGTTGGTGCTACTGTCGCAATGTTCACATTTGTGGTTCCTACATTTGCACAATATGTTTACCGATATGGGAGGATCGCTGCCCACTGCCAACAAGAATTGTTATGGGAATCTCTGAATTTTCTGCAACATTATATTTTTTGATTATAGCTGCTGCGATTGGTGCAGTTGTTGCGCTTATCCTATTATTACAAAACAGAAAATGGCAAATTGAACATCGACACAATTAAAATTAAAATTACCAGTATTTGGTGATCTTGAACGGAAAAGTTGCTATTGCCCGATTTTCTCAAACACTTTCGACATCTTCTCAACAGCGGAGTGACAATTCTTGACGCACTTGATATAACTGCAAAAACTGCTGGAAATAAAGTCTTGAAAAAGGAATTATTTCGAACATTAGAAAAAATTACCGGTGGACTTAATATTGCTGATCCTTTAAAAGAAACTGGTGTTTTCCCTCCAATGGTTATTCATATGATTGCGGTTGGTGAAAAAACTGGTGATCTGGCAGAAATGCTTAAAAAAATTTCTGTATTCTATGAAGAAGAAGTTAATGCTGCAGTTGATGCACTTAACATCTATTATTGAACCGGTAATGATTGTTGTCATGGGTGTTGATAATCGGAGGTATTTTAATTGCGATGTACTTGCCGATGTTCGATATGATCGGCACAGTAAAATAATAATACACGTTTATGGTAGAGTTAGGTTTTGATGCAAGGTGGGGAGATGTACCATTTTACTTCATATGTGCCGCACTAACAATGGCAATAACAATGCTTTATATACTTATGGTAGGCTACAAAAGAAAGGTCATCACATAAATTGGATTTTTATCCTTGAATAGTGTATTTTTACTAAAGATTTTTGATTTTTATGCCGATATATTAATAGATGATAAAAGAAAGGCGGTGATGGATAATGCGTATTCATGCAGTATCCCAGCCATACAGCACTGAACTAAGAAAAATTGAGAGTGCCAAGAAAGATTGAAAAAGACAGTAAGGCTGCTAAAACTAATGTGCTGACCGTTCTGAGTTCTCTTCTGGTGCAAAACGTTTGAGTGAAACGAAGTACGCATATCGAAACAATTGAGGCTTCTCTTTCTGTTCAACCGGAAATTCGACGGATCGAATAACTGAAGTTCGACAAAAGATTGAAAATGGCTATTATAATTCGGATGAATTTCTCGAAAAACTTACAAATAAGATGCTTAAGGAATTTGGGATCGAAGAATAAATAAAAAAGGCGAGTAAATTCTCGCCTTTTTTTATAAACTTCTGTAGATTTTTAACCGTTTACTTCTTGAACAATGCTTCAATCTGCGTAATGCTTTTTCTTTTATCTGCCGTACCCGTTCCCGTGTCAGATTAAACCGCTGTCCAATTTCTTCCAGTGTATGAGCGGTATCTTCACCAATACCAAAGTAAAGTTTTACCACTTCTTTTTCCCGTTCAGATAAAGTATCGAGAGTTTTATCTATTTCTTCCTGAAGAGAAATATCCAAGACACCATCATCAGGGCGCTCCTGATTTTCATCCTGAAGCATATCAATCAGCTTTGCATCTTCACCCTGCTGCAATGGAGCATCAAGTGACATGTGCGTATTACCGATTTTAATTGTCTCCTGAACTTCTTCTTCATCAATCTGAAGTTCCTGAGCAATTTCTTCGATCATTGGCAATCGTCTGAAGTTTCTGTTCAAGTTTACTTTGAGTCTTTCCAATTTTATGGATAGTCCCAACCCGGTTCAACGGCAGTTTAATAATTCGTGACTGTTCTGCCAAGGCCTGAAGAATCGCCTGACGAATCCACCAGACAGCGTATGAAATAAATTTAAAATTCTTCTTTTCATCAAAACGACGAGCAGCTCTGATCAGTCCAAGATTACCTTCATTGATCAGATCACTTAGAGGTAATCCCTGATTCTGATAATTTCGACAAACACTCACAACAAAACGAAGATTTGCTTTCACAAGCTTTTCTAGTGCTTTTCGATCGTCATCACGAATTCGAACTGCTAGAACAGCTTCTTCTTCTAAGTGATAGCGTCTTGTTCTTACTGATTTCTTTTAAATAGAGAGCCAGTGAACTCTCTTCTGATATAAACCGGTTTGAATCCGATGATACGGAAGCCATAATTTATGAGGGTTACTCTATCATTTGTGGAAGTGAAGATTACTGTTAGCTTAAAATTTTCATATAATATACAATCTGCTCTTGAATAATTCAACAAAACAATACCAACATAATATATTTTTATTTCAAATGTTTCCAACAAGACACGAACTACTCAATAATTTTAAAAACCCAGTGTTTGATCCACACGTGAATTTTCCATTCTTAAGGACATTCTCATGTCTTAAACAGTGGAATGGAACACCTCTTGTGGAACTCGCAAAGTTAAGAGTCGATATTATTGGCCTGGACTATCTTGAATTTTCTGGAGCTGATGACAAAAAATTTGATTCACAGCTCAAATTTCAGCAGGATTGTTACCGGTTATGGTATCAGGTCGATGGGACCGGAATTTTACAAAATGTCAACCAGAAACAACTTTGGAATTGCACGACCAGGGCTGTTTGGGGTTATGGAGCGTGGTGAACGACATACCTATCTTCACCAGAAAGGGTACATTTGAGTGTTTTCAGATGCTTTTTTCTTTTATGCCTTCTCAACATGCAAAATGCTACTGGAATTCTGAAATTGAAGGGAAATTGGTTCTGGAAGGAAATGAACGCCTTTATTTCGAAAATCTTATTTTTGATCTTGTTTCGTGTTTTATCGAACAAAAAAGAGATCCTCGGACTTGCATCCATCTCCCGAATACTGGAAATTCTTGTTGTTCTTTTTAATAAAGGTTTAATACTTATCGAAGAAAGTCAATTTCCAAAAAACAAAGCGAAAAGTCTGATTGTAAAAGCAAAAAGTTTTATGGATTTGCACTATTCAGACATGCATCACCAGAAGCATCTTGAAGAAGAGTGTGGTGTTGATATCAATTATCTCAACATCATTTTCAAAAAAGAAACTGGAAAAACACTTTACCAATACATGACTGGTGTCCGTATGGAACATGCAAAACATCTTTCTAGAAACTTCAGAAATGTCGATTTCAGATATTGCATCAAAAGTTGGTTATCCCAATAGCAACTCTTTTACACGAGCATTTAAACGTCATAAAAAAATTACGCCTCAGGAATTCAGAGATGCTGGAAAAAGACTTCCGTTTAAAATATTACCTCTTACATTTTTTTTAACCCGGAGTTTTTATGGAGTTTATAATTTGTAAATTTGGTGGAAGTTCAGTAGCGACAAGTGAAAAGCTTCAGCAAATTGTCAAAATTATGGAATTAAATCCGCAAAGACGTTGCATTGTGCTTTCTGCACCTGGTAAGGCCCCCGGATTTTCAATTAAAGTGACCGACCTTTTGATAGATGCTACAAAGAAGGCACTAAAAGGTGAAGATTATTCTTCAGTTGTAAATGACATAAAAAAACGATTTTTTTCAATTTATGAACCGCTTAAAGTAACTCCATCCAAAATTAATGACATCTTATCTGATCTTAGACACCAGATTATCTTCTTCAAAAGATCATCAGGGAAAGTTCAGGGATCTGATTGTTGCTGCTGGTGAAGATCTTAATTGCAAACTTTTCGCAGAATACTTGAATGTAATTGGTATTAAAGCATCATACATTTCACCAAAAGACGCAGGACTTATTGTTACTCCTGTCTTTGGCGATGCACAACCTATGCCTGAAGCTACAATGAAACTGGCCACACTGAAGGAAAACTTGTGCTGATCAGGTTGTTGTATTCCCGGGATTCTTTGGATATACTGCTGACGGTGATGTAGCAACATTCAGCAGAGGTGGTTCTGATTTAACAGGTGCAATTTTAGCTGAGGCCCTTGATGTCACTGAGTATGAAAACTGGACTGATGTAGATGGCATTTTCAGTGCTCACCCATTGATGGTTGATAATCCGTTCCTGGTATCCGCTCTAACATATAAAGAAATGAGAGAGCTATCTTATATCGGTTTCAATGTACTGCATGAAGAAGCTGTAAAGCCGGTTATGCGTAAAAAAATCCCTATTCGTCTTCGTAATACAAATAATGTTAAAAACGAAGGTACTCTCATTGTTTCTGAACGCCTCCCATCCGAACGTGACATCATTGGAGTGGCTTCTGGAGGTGGTTATTGCAGCTTTACTTTACAAAAATTCCTCATGAACCGGGAAAAAGGGTTTGGCAGAAGACTGCTCTCAATTTTTGAAGAACTCAATCTCTCTTATGAGCATTGCCCTTCTGGGGTTGATAATATTTCTGTTATCCTTGATCAAAATCAGCTTGATTCTGAAGACGTAAATAACATTATGCGTTCAATTTCTGATAAGCTTCACCCGGATGATATAAAAACCGAATTTGGTATTGCACTGGTTTCTGTTGTTGGTGAAGGGCTTATCCACAAAATCGGTGTCCTTGCCCAGGCTGCTCAAGCACTTTCACGTGCTAATGTTAACATAAAAATGGTTAATCAGGGTAGCTCTGAAATCAGTATTATATTTGGTATTGACGCTGCAGATGAGAAAAAGGCTGTAAATGCGTTATACACTGAGTTCTTCTCTAATAATAAATAATAATCCTTCTCAAAAGAACTGAACAGCTTTCCGGTTCAGTTCTCTACTCCCAAAACATTTGCATTCGGCATGTTTCCACATTATCTCTTATTCTCTTTATTGAGTGCAAATAAGTTTGTGTATCTATTTTCTTTGTCTGTACTTCCAGTTGCTCTTCAATATCTGTTTCATTTAAGAAATTTACATATAAATTCCTGAGCTGATGAGTCAGGTGGAATTCTTTACTGTATGTATCTATAGCCCATCCAATATATCGGGTATTGTTTACATGACCATTCATATCTAAATCGGAGTAGACACTTTTGACAATCATGCTTGTGTCATTCTCTTTGATTTCACTGATTTTTGAAGCCTCTATGCCAAACCGGTTCTTATTTGGAACTTGAGGAATTCCAGATGTAAATTGTTCCACTCTTTGCGGACGCCTGCTATTCTTATCGATAACAATCCATGCGCTCGATCCGCATATCATTACCCTATCTTCTGAACCTATAACTTCAAATTCCCTTTGAGCAAATACTGATTGAAACCCGCACGGCCAGGTCCGCAATTTAATTGTTTCTCCCCATTGTGGAAGCCTGGATATTGAAATTGCGATTCTTGATAATACCCAAAGCTTTCCTTTTGGAAGAAGATCACTGAATCCAACTCCAAGAGATTCTGCGTGTTTCCATGCTGCTTCCTGAAAATATTTAAGTACATTTTGTACTGTAAGGCGTTTTAAAAGGTCAACTTCAAAAGAATGTACATGGAATTCATGTTCTAATACTGGGATATTCTGTTCCATAGTTTCTTAATAATAATTAAAAGGTAGTGTTTTACTAATAAAGTTGTGTTTGAAAAATAATAAAAAATCTATGTTTTAAATTGATAAAACAATCTAAATCTGCAAATTTGAATTTTTTATTTGTGATAGTAAGTGAAAATTTTTTGGCTGCATCTTTTTTTGTCTGTAAAAGAGTATACGTTTGAACTTCATCCCTTCTATTTTGATCATGATTATTTCATTTTGATAATTTTTTTCAAATCAGGAATTTTTTTGATTACTTACAATCCTAAGAGCACAAGTATACCGGTATTAAAAGGCCATAAACAGCATGATTATTATCATTTATCTCATGTGGCATGCAAGTTGCCTGATAAAAGTAAACTTATTTAAGATTAGTTCTTTATAAATGCATTAAAAAAGATCAATCATAAATATGTAGTCATTAGGTTTGGGAATGTAATTTTTCGGTTTAAAAGTAACGATCTTTTGTTAATGGTTGAGTTTACCTCTTTCGGAAGCACTGAGTATAGGTGATATGTAAATAGTCGGGTATATCTTTTCAACTCAGCCTCAAATCTTATTCTGTCCAAATTGATGTGTCGGAATAGAGTATACAAAAGAATCGAAATCCGATTTTAATAACTCCAAAACATAATTGACGTTTCTGAGGGAGAAAGGCTGACTTCGGGTAAATATTTTTTTAGTTCACAGCGAGGAAAGTTTCTAAAAGAAAAAGTTACAAAAAACAATCAGTTTATATTTGCAATATAAAAAACAACAATTATATTTTACATAACATAATAGAAGACAAACTATATTAAGTAAAATTGACTTTAAAACAATTTTCAATCATTACACAATCTAAAACCCTAAAAGGAGTTTTTCTATGGCAAGAATAACCAAGCCAGAACTAATCCGACTTCAGAAGAAATTCAAAACCGATGCCCGAATTGGAGAAGAATTCGGAATAACCAGACAAGCGGTGCATCAGCTTCGTAAAAAATACGGAATCGATTCCCGTACAGCAGCCAATCCTGATCGTAACAGAGAAATGGTTGAAATGCGTGAGGCTGGACAAAGTGTTGAAGCAATTGCCAAGAAATATAAACTTTCGATTCCTCAGACGTACCGTATTTTGAAAGAGACATTGGCGGGAAAATCGACAAAAAAGAAAGCTGCCAAAAGAAGAAGAAGATAGCAAGAATTTGTCCCGATTTATTCGGGACATTTCCCTTTTGTTTACCACGTTGTTAATTTCATACCTGACAAAATATTTTTATCGCGTCCTCTGGACAACTATCTGCGGCAATTTGATATTCCTGTTCCAACCAGTTTGGGATTGCTTTATGTCTAGGTATGGCCTTTTGTTCTGATCCCATATCGAATGCATCTGGACAGAGGCTTGCACATAATCCACAACCCGAACAGCAATCATTATCAACTATAACTCTCATAATTAACCCCACTCATGCTATGGTTCTCATTTGCAAAAAAAGCAATTTAAATGCCACCTTCAGAAATGCTGCCCCTTTACTACCCGTCCAAGGGCGCCCATCAATGGTTCCATACTTACGTTAGTTACTCCGTTTTCCTTTTGATACTCTGCATTGTAAATACTGTGTATTTTAGTACTGTAAGATGGGCATATTTTTTGCATTTTTTTGGTTCTACTACATTAACCAGGCTTATAAAATGTGTCCAGATGATTCTTCAAATACTAACTCACAAGACAATGCATATTCCAATTCCCATAATTCTCCTACTCAAAAAAACAACCGTATTCGTCAGTATTTCCTGATCGCTTTGCTTCTTATCTCGTTTGCTGCTTTTCTTCCAATCATGTGGATCTTTTTTGTCCCTATACTGCTTGCCATTACTTTCACTGCCCTTTTCTATCCTCTTTACTCTGTACTTCTTAGATTCTTTCGCGGTAACAAAGCAATCAGTGCTGCACTCTGTTGCCTCACTTTCCTAATCGGATTATTGATTCCTGTTTCTTTTCTTATTAATATTGTCATTCATCAGTTACTTAATCTTTATTCCACCGCGGAACCAGTTGTAAGAGAGCTTATTGAAAAGGGAAGTCAAAGTCATATTATTAAGGAACTAAATGAATTAACGTTTTTCAAATGGATACAAAGTTATAGCATTGACTGGCTGGCACTTTTACGAGATGGCATCAGAAGACTTGCCTCTCTTGGGACTTACTTAATTAACAAAACTTCTTCTGGAATTCTTGGTTTATTCGCAAACCTTTTTGTCACCCTTTTTACAATGTTTTACTTCTTTATGGATGGAGAAAAAATTCTCAAACGATTACGCTATTTATCTCCTGTTAGAAGTCAGTATCAAAGTATTATCCTTGGTCGATTTCTGCTTATCTCAAAGGCAACCATTATGGGAACTATTCTCATTGGATTTATTCAGGGGAGTTTAGGAGCATTAACGCTTTTGATTTTTGGGATCGATAGCTGGCTTCTCTGGGGATTTATTATGATCGTTTTGGCAATAATTCCCATGGCGGGCACCTGGATTGTTCTGATTCCAGCCGGGATAATTCAGATTATTATCGGTGATATTTGGCAAGGTATTGGGATTTTGCTGTCTAGCATTATTATTGTCTCCAATATTGATAATATCATTCGGCCAAGAATCGTTGGACATAGCGCAAAGATGCACGATCTTCTGATTTTCTTTTCTACTTTAGGTGGTTTAAGCATCTTTGGAATCACAGGATTTATTATCGGTCCGATCATTGCCTCTTTTTTTATTACTATGATTGATATTTACGAAATGGAATTCCATTCTAATCAGGAAATATTCGAACAACAATGAACAAGTATATTGAAGATCAATTGAAACTGTATATACTTAGCGTTCAGAATTTTTTTAATCTGCTTTGTAATGCTATTTGCAGATCGTTTAATAGGCCTTTCTACTATAAAGAGCTCCTGGAACATATGGATTATGCCGGATCAGGCACTTTCTTTATCATCTCGCTTGTAGCATTATTTATCGGCATGGCTTTATCTCTTCAGATCGCAGCGCAATTCGCAGTTCTTGGACTGCAGATGTATACTGGTCGGGTTGTTGGAATCTCTATTATAAGTGAAATTGGTCCCGTAGCCTCTGCACTGGTCTTTGCGGGAAGAGCCGGTTCCGGAATGGCTTCAGAGCTGGGGTCCATGGTGTTGCGTCACCAAGTCGATACGCTACGAGTCTTTGGCGTTGATCCTATAAAAAAATTAATCACCCCACGAATACTCGGCTCTATCATCATGCTGCCTGCTCTTACCATAATTTCCGATGGGATTTCTTTATTGGGTGCTTTTTATATTACATCAGTTGTTAATAACCAGAGTGCTACCGTTTTCTGGGATTCCATTAGAGTAATTATGCTTCCTGAATATATTATTTCCGGAACTGTCAAACCGTTTGTCTTTGGCTTTATTATTTCAGGAATCAGCTGTTATACAGGTTTCTCAACTAAAGGTGGAGCTGCTGGATTAAAAAGTTCCACCACCAGAGCATTTGTCTTATCGACAATATTTATAATTATGTCCGATTTTATTGTGACAAAAACGATTCTCTTTCTCTTTGGATACTCTGTATGATTCAGTTTAAAGATGTAACTTTTCTCAGAGGAAACAGAACCATTCTTAATAATATAAACTTTTCAATTGACACATCTGAACGCACCGCTGTTTTAGGAGGTAGTGGTGAAGGGAAAACAACAATTTTACGATTAATTATGCGATTACTTACTCCTGATTCAGGAAAAATAATTATCGATGGAACCGATATTACTCACCTATCAGAAAGCACACTGACTTCTATCAGAAGAAAATTCTCAATTGTTTTTCAGGATGGTGCACTATTTGATTCTTTAAATGTTAAAGAAAATGTAGCTTTTTATCTTAGAGAGTACACAAGTTTAAATGAATATGAGATCGACCGCAAGGTACGGGAACTACTCTCAGTTGTGGGAGTTGAAGAAGCAATTGACTTGATGCCGGAAGAACTCAGTGGAGGTATGCTTAGAAGAGTCGCGATCGCCCGGTCTCTTGCTGCACAGGAGCCTAAAATGTTCCTCTATGATGAGCCTACAAGTGATCTGGATCCTCTAAGCGCTGCGAAAATTCGTTCTCTGATTCTCAATCTGGCTGGTAGATCTCGTGGATTTATCATTGTTACCCATGAAATCCTGGATGCCCTGAAACTTGCTAATCGTTTTATGTTTCTAAAAAAAGGGACCATCCTCTTTGATGGCTCAAAAGAAGAATTACTGCATACTGAACTTCTTGAATTAAAAATCTTTCTCGGTGATTGGAATGAGGAGAACAGATAATGTTTGAGGTACAACGCAAACTCGCATGGGCATCACTTAAATCCGGTATCGTTATTTCAATTTCCCTTTTATTCCTCTTTATCGCTTTCTTCTTCTCAAGCAATATTGCTTCTCTTTTCAGCAAAAAAACAGAAATTAATGCAAAGATTCCCAACATCCAGGGCTTACGCTCAGGTGCGCCTGTCTGGCTCTATGGTGCAGAAATCGGTAAAGTAGATAAATTAAAGATTGTCGATGATGGAATAATAATTAGCATTTCTCTTGAAAAAAAATATTCCCGTTTAATTCATAAAGACGCTACTGCTGCTGTAATGACCATGGGTATACTTGGTGATAAATTCATTGAGGTCAAACCGGGTACACTGAAAACTAACCTAATCACTAAAAATGATACGATTTCCGGAATCAGTTCAATTGATTTCGATCAGATCACAAGTGTCGCTTTCACTACTATCACTCAAATAGATACAGTCATTGCTCAGTTAGCACAACTTTTATTTAACATCACCCATAGTACTGGATCATTTGCGCAACTACTGAATGATTCAACTTTGTATAAACAGCTGGCTTTAACGGCACAAAACCTTTCTAACCTTACCAACAATGTTAAAAAATCCGATGGAACTTTTAACATGTTAGTTAACGATCCGGATCTCTATAATAACCTTAATAATGCTGCTCAACAAATGGTTTCATTAATGAACCAAATTGATAAAGGCAATGGTGATGGTAATGGTGGTGTCGCAAGTGCTATCGTTAATGATTCCACTATGGCTTCAAATTTACGTGACGCGATTGCATCTTTAAAAGCCACTACTCACTCTGCAAATGAACTTATTATCGATATTAAAAACAATCCAAAAAAGTATCTTTCATTTAAAGTTTTTTAATCGATAATCAGAAAATCAAACGCATAGAATACTGTTCGTCTGATTCTGTTAATAGAATTTCTTTCTAATCAAGTCCCATGTCTTTCCTCTGCGGCACTCTGCCGTTCTCTACCGTTTTTCTTAATTCAGGTTTTTAAAACACTGAGCACGCGGGAGGGAGCTGAAGACGCAGAGAAATTTGATTGTGACAAGAAAGAAAAAATTTTCACGTTCACCATATATCCATTTTGCATACTCTGCGTTTTACAAGAAACCGGGTCTGCAAAAGCAATTTATTTTTCACTCATGTAAAAAGTCCCATTACATCATCCCGAGTCAGTTGTTTGAAAAAATTACTCTCGGTCTGAATAACACTTTGCATCAGATTCTGTTTTTTCTCCTGCATCTGTAATACTCGTTCTTCTATAGAATCTTTTGTAATCATTTTATAAACAAAAACCGTACGGGTCTGCCCTATTCTGTAAGCGCGGTCAGAAGCTTGATTCTCAGCACTCGGATTCCACCATGGATCTATATGGATAACATAATCCGCTGAAGTCAGATTCAATCCAGTACCACCAGCTTTCAATGATATAAAAAAAACTGGCGCTCCGTTCTGTCTTTGGAATCGTTCGACAACCGCTTGACGATCTTTTGTTGCTCCAGTGAGAATTTCACTTTGAATTCCTTTTTCAGCGATTCTGTTTCTCATTATATCGAGAGCCTTTACGAACTGTGAAAACACCAAAATTCTGTGTCCAGCAGAAATAGTATCTATTATACTTTCCTCGATTAGTTGAAATTTACCTGAATCATCACTAAAGGATGGGTCAATCATTTTAGGATGACAACAAATCTGTCTGAGTCGTAACATCCCCTCTAAGATTTGAAAGCGCGTATGATCAGAACCTTCTTTATCGAACGAGTGTTGGATTTTCCCTCTGTAAGTCTCTCGTGTAATTTCATATAGTGTCTTCTGTTTCGGGAGCATTTCTGCATATTGTACAATAATATTTTTTGGTGGTAAATCCTTCGCGACTTGCTGTTTGGTACGCCGCAAAATATAAGGAAAAATCAATTTTCTCAAAACCTCTGCTGCATGGTCATTTAATTCTTTTTCGATAGGCTTTATAAAATTTTGGGCGAAGTTTCTAAATGATCCAAGCATCCCTGGATTTATAAAAGAGAACATTGACCATAGTTCACTTAAATTATTCTCAATTGGTGTTCCGCTTAATGCTAATCGATAATTACCACGTAATTGTTTTATCGATCTGCTTATTTGTGAAGCAGGGTTTTTAATAGCCTGTGCCTCATCAAGAATTATATAATGAAAAGTTTTACCTGTTAAAGTATCGATATCACGAACTATGGTTCCATATGAAGTCAGAATAACATCAGCCATTCCAAGCACTTCACTATAACGGCTTCTTCCTGATCCATGATAACAAAGAATATTTAATCCTGATGCAAACTTTTGAGCCTCACGTTGCCAGTTGAAAAGCAGAGATGTCGGTACGATTACAATCGAGGGCTGCTTCGCACCTTTTTCTTTTTCGTTAAGGAGAAGTGCAAGAGTCTGCACTGTTTTTCCTAACCCCATATCATCAGCTAAACATCCGCCGAATCGGTACTTCTTTAGAAAATAAAACCATTCATATCCTGCAATCTGATATGGTCTCATTTCTGCATTGAATTTTACAGGTAATTCGCATTTTTCAACTCCCTTAAAAGAACAGAATGCTTTCCTTTTCTCTTCAAATTCTGAATCGCATTGACGATAATCAGCCATGTCAAGGAGCATCCCTGCTAAAGCTATATGCGATTCCTTTATTTTCAATGACTGTTGATAAGGGTCAGCATCCAGAACAGAAAACAGACCTGCAAACCGTTCAATCCAATCCTGCGGAAGAACACCGCTTGTCCCATCAGAAAGAAGTACAAAACTACTACCCTGCCTGATAGCCATTATAAGTGAAGCCAGAGTGGCTGAAATTCCGTCAAAACTTATTGAAACTTTACAATCAAACAAACTGTCTTTAGACTTGATACTGACATTCAACTTCGGCTGGGCTTTACGCGCATTTGCAGTCTTGAGTTTTTCCTGACCGTATATTTCAAATCCATCCTCTGCTAATCTGGGTAATTCTTGGAGTGTCCAAATCCTCGGGTCAGTTTCAGGAGTAAAAAAGCCTGTCTGGTATTGCCGTAAGCCGTAATCGCCAAGAAGCGCAATCATAGATGATTCACGGGCTTTTGACCTGTATACTTTGTAAAATGCTCCATTTTCTGCTGCAACAAGTTTGAATAATCCCATGTCGCTTTTTGTAAACTCTACAGTTCCACTATTATAGGCAAACCTAATCTCCACCAGGAGCATTGAATCACACTCGGTAAGATAAATTCGTGCTATTGGTTTTCCAGCCGTAATTTCTTTTATTGTTAATTGATTTTCGTCTGTATTGCTGTCGGATTCGTTGTCAGTTTCAGATTTGCTTTCTTCATTAGGTCGATCTTTATTGATATCTTTGATAACTTCTTCGTTTGATTCTTCTTCCAGGTTATCCCAGTCTATCCCCACCTGAATTGCCTGATGTTCATTGGCAGCCAGCATTGTAGCAACAATATGCTCACAAGCTCCACCATATGCAAATCCGCAGCTGCAATTAAAACGCAATTCTGAGCCATTGCGGCTTATTATAGTTTTGTGAGTCTTTTCAGCTTTAATTGCAGAAATTATATCATTGCCGACGAAATACAAATTAAACACTCGTCCGCGGGTAAAGCATTTTCGTCCGTCTTCAACTACGGCAGCAAAAGCATATTTTCGGAAGTCTTCTTCGGTAAAAAGCGCCACAACTACTAAGGTGTTAAATGTATTAGATCAATCAGCTGAAAAATAGATATTGCAAAAAAAGAATCAAGCTTTCATTAATTTCAAAAAACTGATCTCAAAATTTATTAAATATGGTAAATAATATTATATTTTTACTCTTTTTTGTACTTTTTTACTTAATTTTTTGGTATTTACTCGAATTTGTTATATGCTGATAAGAGAAAAAAGTATTTTTTCAGGCGGAAGATCGGGCAGTCGCTGCAATAAATGCAGAGGAAAGTCCGGGCACCAAAGGACAGGATATCTCTTGATGAGTGAGAGGCCCGTAAGGGTACGGAAAGTGCCACAGAGAACAGTCCGCTCTGTACTATATAACGGGGTGAGTGGTGAAAAGGTGGGGTAAGAGCCCACCGTTCCTTTAAAGGAAGCTGGTAAACCCTATCCGGTGCAAGACCAAGTAGAAGGGAATCTCTCTGATAAAGAGAGAGGAAGCTGGTCCGTTTCCAATTCCCTCGGGTAGGTCGCTCAATGTCTCGAATCTATTCAGGACCAGATAAATGACTGCCTCTCTCGATTAATTCGAGAAAGACAGAACCCGGCTTACAGATCTTCCGCTCTCTTTTTTCTCTTTTTAAAGGTTTTAAATTGAAATCAAGCGCTTTAACTAAATTTTTATATCTCTTTTTTCTCTTACCTTTTTTTTTCACGCCCATTCGTTTGGTCAATTGTCTAAAAACAAAGATAGTAGTACTACTTTTATAAAAGAAATCCAGATCCTGGGGAATAAAAAAACTTCCCTTAAAATTGTTAACTATTACCTTCAGCTTGATACTGGAATGGTTTTCGATTCCACGTTAATCGCTCAAGCAAAAACGCGCCTCAAATCGACCGATCTTTTTCTAAAAGTAGATATTATTTCACTTCTAAAAAATGATGGCGCGCACCTCTATGTTGTTCTTATCGAAGGTGTTTATTTTACAATCAATGATATAGGTGGAAATTATTTCCTGAGAAAATATGGAAAATCTGAGTTCTGGTGGCGAATTCATTTAGGCATTGAAAATAGAAATTTCAGAGGTCAAATGGAGGTTTTGCGCACTCAAATCTCCTTCTGGGATTGGCGAGGATTTAATGTTTCATGGTTAAAACCACTGCTGCCGTCTCCATATTATACCTATATTGGCTTTGGTATTGATCAATATCCGGAAGAAAACAGAAAAGTTGATAATATATGTGTTTACAATCGAATGATGTTAGGGAGAGTGATCTCGCCTCACGTCAGAAGCGGAATATATGTAAATCCATTTTACCAGAGGATAGAAAAAACAGATCCTCTCGGTTTCAAGACCCATCTTAATCTCTATGAAATCTTTTCAGGTGTAAATAATAGCATTGATTTCAGGAATGATAATTTCGATACTCGTTCAGGATTTTTTCTCTCCTCCGATCTAAGGACAAATGCGCTTTATCCAGATAAGGTGGCCTCATTTACTCAGCTGTCAAATGATTTACGTTTTTATATTCCCTCATTCATTCAGGATCACCGGATCGCATCCCGGCTTGTGGTTTACCTGCGTGACCGAAATACCAGAGACGTTCATCAATTACAATTCGGTGGTGAAGGTTCAATCAGGGGATTTTTGAGAGGAGATCTTCCACTGAGATACTATGTAAAAGATGCATTCCTCTTATCTACTGAATATCGGTTTAAAATTTATAATTTCCCTCCCATGCGAGTTCCTCTGTTATCAAATTATAACAGTACATTTAGTGCTCTTGAATATCGTCTGGATGGAGCTATTTTCATAGATTATGGAAGAATGAGTCCAAAATTTCGCGAGCTCTTCAAATTAAATTCAAATTATATTGAAAGTGGTACTGGAATAGGAGTGGGTCTGAGAATAATGGTTCCAACTCTTGAAAAAAGTGCCAGTATCGATCTGGCATGGGGTGAGGACCCAAGAACAGGTAGATCGAAAGTACGTTTCTTTAAACAGCCAATACTACATTTATATATTGATCTTCTCCATTGAAAAATCTGTTGAAAATATTTTAAAATATTATTTTCACTTATTTTAGTTGGGAACCACTGTATTTTATGGCAAAACTATCTAAACATCCTGTAACAATCATTTTCGATTTTGACGGAACGATTGCTGATACTTTTTCTTTTTATTTGGATTTACTTAATAAATTAGCAGATAAATTTAATTTTCAGAAAATAGATCCTGAAAAAATTGACTATTACAGGAATATGAGTTCCCATGATATTATTAAAAAACTTGAAATACCCCGTTTCCGACTGCCTTTTGTTATTTTTGAGGCAAAAAAACTGCTCAGAAAGGGAATTGAACAGATCCATCCTATTAATGGGATAAAAGAAACTCTTATAAAGCTTAAGACAAGAGATATTTTACTTGGAATAATAACCTCCAATTCAGTAAGAAATGTCAATGCATTTTTACACTGCAATAATTTACCTCAATTCGAATTTGTTATTTCTTCTATGCGTATCTGGGAAAAATCACGTACTCTAAAAAAATTGATTATCAATAATAAACTTGATCAGAAAAATGTCTTCTACATCGGAGATGAGACCAGAGATATTGAAGCTGCGCATGAAGCTGGTATTAAGTCAATTGCCATTACCTGGGGATATAATTCAGAAGCTATTCTCAAATCACTCTCTCCGGATTATCTCATTTCTAACCCTGAAGAGCTAATTGAAATCGTTGATCAGGTTGTAACTATATTGGGGAAATAGATCTATTTTTTAATCTTGATCTGTTTTATGTTATCGAGTGTTATTGAAAAAGATTGTTCTTTACTTTTTCCAATAACAGTGTTTTCTATTGATACATAAGCGCTATGAACATCATTACCCTTGGATGAATCGATTTTACCCCCATTTTTAAAAATCAAATCCGCACCATAATAAAGCTCATTTTCATAGAGAATAGATGATGCGGGATCGATTTTAATCAATTGGATTTGTCTTAGTGGAATCTGCTGTAAAATTCCACCATGACAAACCTTTAAATAAGGATAATCTTTCAAGTACATCTTCTTGACAGGTGTTTCAAATTGCTCGCGATCTATAATAATGCCTGATGGTGCACATCCATTCAGCATTATTGCAAATAACAGATTAAGCTTTACATACTTAATCACCTGATCAGGCAATTGCAACTTTTTGCGCATTCGCAAATTCCTTTTCACTGTCATACGTTTTTATCAACCTGTTGATTCCTACCATCTCAAGAACACGTCGGACCTGATTATCTTCTGCTATGATGAATACAGATCCCTTGTTCTGCTGCACATCACATAAACAATGAATGAAAATGCTAATGCCTGCACTGTCTAAGTATGTTGTCCTTTCGAGATTGAAGATAAAATGATGGTACCCTTGATTTACAAGAATCGACATTTCCTCATCAAGTACTTTTGTGCACTCATTGCTGTCAATGTTTCCAATGATGTGTATCATTTTGAACTTTCCATAGTCTTCCATCTCGTACTTCATAAAGCCTCCTCTTTATTTGTGATAATTTCTCTTTCGAAAAATAGATGTACTGCTGCCATTCCTTCTTCTGCACAATTTTCTTTCAAAATCCATCCATTTCGTGTCATTGTTGCTGTAACCGACTCTATTTCGTCAAAGATTTCTTTTGGCTTTCTTCTAAAACCAACCTTTATAATTTTCTCAACACTCTCTTTCATGAGTACTACCACCTGGCATTTTCATAAGAAGGTACTGTCTCAGGTATTTCTTTATATACTTTTTCCAAAGCTTTAATTATCACCTGTTTATCTGAATATCTATCCCCTTCTGAGCTACCATTTACTTCGATTCTTAAAACGACTTCCTGATCTTTACGATTCCATAATTCTGCTTCTAAATAAATCCTTTTTTTATGCACATTATTAAATGTTTTGATACTCATTGCATCTTTGATTCTAACAGACATAAAGTAATCACATGATAAATATTTCCATAAAGAGTCATTTGTTTGCAATCTGGTAATATCGCCATTATATAACTGTAAAAATAATGAATCTATTTTACTTTTACCCATTTTTAATTCTAATTGTGTTTTTATCTGGTCAAATGATAGCAAAAAAAGATCTGAGCGCATGTGGCCTAAATTTTTGTAAATAAAAGCATGATCACTGCTGTCGAAAAGATCGATTCCTCTTTTTGTCAATACTGGTCCCAGACCTATAGAAGATCCGCTTAGTGTCCGATTATTAAATCCGTCTGCAATATAGATCTTTTTAGCATTAAATATAGATGCAGGAAGGCCGCAAAATAGTGTTGAAAATGATAGCAGAATTGTAAATATGATTCTAAAATGCATTTAAAAACAACCGTTAAGGATTCTCTTTGTGTTTACTACTGCTATTTACCTGTATCAAACGGCTATAATAGATATCAACTACAATAAAATCATACTATTATATTATAAAAAATCAATATTAATTTTTTAATTATAATTGAAAGATTGTCTTAATGCAAATCATTAGTCAAATAGATCAAAAAGTTTTTCGCAATCGAGCTCCAAACATTCCGTCCATCTGATGTTCGTATGGAGTTATGCGCAGATATCCCGCGTCATCAGCATATCTGTTTGGAACAGTATCTGGAATTTTATCCAGAACAAATTCGGGATGATCTTTTAAAAATAGTTCTATCTGCTTTTCGTTTTCTTCTGGTTCTATTGAACAGGTTGAATAAATAATACAGCCGCCTTTTTCAACAAGGTTAGCTGCTGATGAGAGGAGGTTTTTCTGAACAGAGGTAAGTTTTTTGATATCTTCAGCTGTTCGAATCCATCTTGCTTCAGGATGCCGATTAAAAACACCAGTGCCGCTGCAAGGCGCGTCAAGAAGAACTTTATCAAAAAAGCCATTGAATGGTGGTTTTATCCCATCGCACATTAAAGGATAAACATTTTCAAGACCCATTCTGTTAATAGTTTCTACGACGTTCAAAAGACGAGGCCATTTTACTTCACATGCGCAAACAGTACCTTCATCACCTGAAAGTTCAGATATCAACGCGGTCTTTCCGCCCGGAGCGGAGCATAAGTCAATCAAGTGCTCCCCTCTCTTTACATCTAACATCGCAACTACCCATCCGGAAGATGGTGCTTGCACATTGCACAAACCTTGCTGAATCATCCGAATGTTTTCAGGTAAAAGAGACTTCTTTAACTTGTAGTAGAGATTCAGATAGCCTGATGCTGGTTCACAAATGCTCTTAATATCAGCTTCAAACTGCTGTCTTGATAAATTTCTGAGTTTACGCCTAAGATATATAGCTGGTTTTTCATTATTGAACGCAAGGATTTGTTTTGTTTTTGCCAATCCATAATTCTTTAGCCAACGTTCTATGAACCATCGGGGATGCGAAAATTCTATTGACAGCCTTTCAACCAGATCTTTTTGAGGATCCGGCATAGATATTTGTTTTTTATTCGCGATAAATTTTCTCAAACAGGCATTTACGACATTAGAAAACCTGCTGACCTGTCCATTTTCCTTTGCCAGATTCACCGTTTCATTTACGGCTGCATGATCCGGAACTCTATCCATGTAGAGTAGCTGGTATATGCCTATTCTTAATATTCGCTTCAACACATCATTGTTCTGATGATTTTCCTCAGTCAAGTATTGATCGACAATATAATCAATCGTCAATTGTTTTCTAATTATCCCATATACAATCTCGAAGACAAACCGACGATCACGATGATCAATGTGTGTCTTTTCCAATGTACAGTCTACAAGCCGCTCCAGATTTGTTGGATGTTTGTCAAATTCGGTCAGAATCCGGTAGATCAATTGACGACTATTCATTTAAGCATATCCCCTTCCACCAGACGGTTCCCAAGTAAAAAATCATGAACATTCATTACTTTACGTCCTTCCGGTTTGACTCGCAATATTCGTAAAATTCCTGGATTACACTGCACATCAAAATAGCTCTCACTTACCTCTTTTATTGTGCCACTGTTCCCCTCTGTTATCTCATCAATTACTTCAGCCCATTCTATTCCTAACCTCTTATCACCTAATATTGTATATGTACCAGGAAAAGGCTTGAATGCCCGGATTTTGTTAAAAATCGATAATGAGCTCTGCAACCAAACAATATGAGCTTCTTCTTTTTTTAATTTAGGTGCTTTGCTGGATTTTCCATGCTCCTGAGGTATGTAAGAGAATTTTCCCTTTTCCAAATTATCAATTGCCTTGACAAGCATTTGTGCTCCGGCAATACTTAACTTTTCAAATAATTCCGGCGTTGTTTCTTCAGATTGTATTGGAATTGAATTCTGAAGAAGTATTTCTCCTGTATCAATACCTTCATCTATCTTGAAAATAGTGACCCCGGTTTCTTTCTCGCCAGCTTCGATAGCGCGCTGAATTGGAGCTGGTCCTCTGTACCTAGGTAAAATAGAAGCATGTATATTTACGGTTCCAAAACGGGGTATTAAAAAAATACTCCTGGGCAATATTTTGAAAGCAACCACAACAAAAAGATCCGCGTCCAACTCTTTTAATTCTTCCAGAAAATCAGGCGACTTAAGGTCATTTGGCTTCAAAATTGGCCTGATCCCATTCTCTTCGGCAAAAACAGCTATTGGAGACTCAACTACTTTTAGGCCTCGGCCTTGCGGCTTTGCAGGAGTACTTACAACACCTATAATCATATGGTGTTTTAGAAGCTCTTTAAGTGCTGGTATCCCGAAATCCGATGAGCCCATAAATACAATTTTCATCATTAATCCTCTTATAAAAACGCCTATAAAATACGAAAAACTAAGTAACAATGGGGTAAATATTCTATTACTTGCAAAAATCGTCTGTTCTGATTGATTTAAAGTCCGCCAAGAGGTAAATTAAATCTCTATACTTCGTTATATCTTCAATTTTGATGCTTCCTTATCAGATTTTTATCTGACTTCAAGCTATTAAAGGAGTCGAAATGTCATCAAATTTTTATCCAATTGATGAATTTGAAATCTTTTGTCGCTTTTGTGAGAAAATCACTATTGCTCATTTAGATAGAAGCATTGCAGAAAACGGTAAAACTGTAGATAGAAGCTCTACCTTCGAATATTATTGTACTCGATGCATGAAAACATTCTGCTTTTGTGGTACTGATCTTTTAGAGCATAACAAAGACGATCAACAAAAAAACGAACTTCGAAACTATTCTCCACGCTTGCATTTTTTTGTAGGTGAAATAATCCACCATAATCAATTTAATGAAAACGGTACGATTGTTGGAATCGACAATGGAACACCAAGTAAAATAGTCGTCAATTTTCCAAAGATCGGTTTACGAAGACTGGTTCATGACATTTGAAACATATTACATTATTTTAAATCAACCAGTGCAGAAATATTAAGCGAAGGGGTTGTTTGAAGAGTCTGAAACTGCATCCCAAAATCCAGTTTGATTTCTCTTTCTTTAATAGATGTAATCAGACCAGTTCCCACACACAGTCCTGACATGTTACTTTTTACATAATCAGGATTTTCTTCTCCCTGCAACAGATGCACTACGTTCATAGCATCTTTTTGACTGAAAGCATATCCCAGACGTGCAAAGAGCATTTTTCTGTAAATATTGTATTCAAAAGCGGGCTCGAAGTTTATGTAATCACCAATACTTTTATTGACATCAAGAGCAAGGCGCAAACGAGGTACATTCTTAGGAACAAATGACACTCCCCCTTCAATTGTCAATGGGAGGGACGCTCTGTCGCTACCGGAAGAATAACTGTCAATCATGAAACCCGCGTTCTTCAGTACCAATCCCAATATTGTCCGGTTGTTATTCAGACGGTATTGGACACCAAAATTACACATAACACCATCAGCGCTGTACTCTATATGCTTGTCATTTACAGCACGTTCATAAACTCCGTTCAGTGAAGCTCCAATAGATAGATTACCGGATATTCTATAACCCCATGTTAACCCACCTGTCAGAAAATCCCATCGGGCATTTCCACCTGTCTGTTTATTATTTTCATCTGTTACTACAATATCCCCGCTCGTTACAGAAAAAAGGTTAATTGCAAAACTGCCATACTTATCATAAGAGCGCGATAACGCAATCGGTATTCCCCAAATTCCATCGGTAATAAAATTGTATCCTAAAAAAACTCCCATTTTTCCGGTATCTTGAACAAATGTTGATGGGTTTGTAAATACACTGTAAAGACCATTAGACATCGCTACAGAAGCCCCCGACATTGCGATACTTCGTGCATCATATTTCGTATTCAGAAGCGGGAAAGCTGTTGTACCTGCATCTTTATGCTGAGCATATAAACGAATACTACCGGCTGATAAGGCTATAATCAATAATAAAAAATATTTTAATCTCATGATATAGAAGAATTCCTCAGAAATACTTTAAGTTATCATATTCTACATAAAAATAATTTTTCTCATCTTGCTTGAATAGCATCGAATGGGCTATTCCATCTTTTAATTTGCGGAATTCGAATTCCCATTCATCACTCTTGAGCCTGTCCTTGAGAGTAATTTCCTCAAGGATCATTCTGTTCCTATTAATAAGTGCAGTTATATTGAATCGCTCTCCTGAATTCCACACTGCCATGGTTGTCGTCCGCTCATTTACTAATGTATCTGGTGTTGCATTTAAATCAGGTTCAATTAAGTTAAGATTTCCTGTTAATAATTCTGAAAATTCAGCGAATGTAAATTCTTTACCCCAGGCAAACGGTAAAGTATCCATTTTGGTATGTATTGCGAACCTATATGATTCATTATCATAGGTGATGGTTCCATGAACAGTATCTCCGTAGATGCTTGCCACGACATTCCCGAAGGTAGAATATATGTCAGCATGAAATGAGTTATTGTTTATAAATTCAATATCTACATTGCCGCCATATTTTTTCCCATTTACATTAACTATTACAGTTCCTGAGCCGCGCACCTTTTGAGGCTCTATTCTATTTAACAATGGACTGGTTAAGTCTTGTATCTGGTTATTATTAATTGAAGGAGGTTGTGTACAGAATGTGAAAAACAGAATAAGTAAAACGAGATAATAGTTTCTCATTTCTTTTCTAACCCGCCCTCATTTACACATCCTTCTATCTCTTCGATTCTTTTTCTAATGATAACCGGATCTTCGGCATCAAGATCCAGGCTTTTCTGAAAAGCCTCTAAAGCCTTTTTTAATTCACCTTTTTTGAAAAAAATCTCCCCTAAATGAGAATAAGCAACCGGATCATTATCGATTTTTTTCATTGCCAGTTCCATATATTTAAAAGCGCTGTCAATATTTCCCATTTGAAAAAAAACCCATGCGTAAGAATCAAGAAACGCCCCGTTTTCAGGATCAATCTTTAATGCCTTTTCTATAAGTACCTTTGCGCTATCAAGTTTAATTCCTTTTTCTGCCCACATATAGCCAAGATAATTGAGTGTTGCAGGATCATCTGGACGGACTTTTAGAACTTTCTTAAAAGCAGCGGTTGATTTTTCAACATTCTTACTTCGCTCATAGGCGCTGCCTAATTCAAACCAGGCATGCAGATCTGTGCTATCGAAAACAATTGCCTTTAATAAAGATTCAATAGCACTGCTATATTCTTTCCTTACATTATGTACATATCCCTTAAGCTTCCATGATTCATTCTGATCCGGCACTATCTTTGTAAATCGTTCAGCTATATCCAAAGCTTCGTCATACTTTTTTTCCTTTATTGATAAATAGCACATTTCTTTCCAGGCATCATTAAAAGTATTGCGAATTGCCAATGTCTTTTCAAACTCCAAATAGGCGAAATCTTTCTTATCAAGGGCTTCAAATACAAGACCCAGATAATAATGAAGCTCATAATCATCGATATCATTTTGTATAAGCTGGTTCAGCAATTTTTCTGCGTCTGGATACTGCTTATTATAGAAATACAGTATCGCTAATGTTTTCCCGTAAATATCTCCCAGACTGCTGTTATTGTAAAGCTTCTCATAATTTACAATTGCATTAGGATAATCGTTACGCATTAAATGGACCTGTGCAGCATTTCTAAGTGCATCTTCATTTGTCGAATCAATTGTAATCGCTTTTGAAAAAAATTCAAGCCCTTTGGCGGTATCCCCCTGGACAACTCCTAAATTTCCTAACATAACAAAGATATCTGGTTTATCACCAACCCGAACCAATAAATCATTATACAGTTGCGCTGCTTCAGAATATCGTTTCTTATCAATCAACAATTTACCAATTTTATAAGCCATTTGAATAGATTCGGGATTATTTTTAAAGAAATGTTTGTAATTATTAAGCGCTTTATCCTTTTTGTTGAGACTTTCATAAATCAACCCTAATGAGTAGATTTCTTCATCAGATTTCTCCGGAATATTCTCAAGTAGTCCAGCTGCCTTTTCAAACTCACCCATTTTGATGTAAATGGTGGCTACCATCCTCTTATCTTTTAAAGGTAAATCGCGGTTTGCGCTGTCACCTTTGATTAATATCAATGCTTTTGATAGTTTCTCATTCACAACATATATCCGAGCCAATTCATCACGAAGAGTTTCTGATTTCGGATCTAAACGATAGGCCACCTCATAACAGTTTTCAGCCATATCGCTGATCCCCCGACGCTCATAATCCCGTGCTAGAATAAAGTAATCCTGTGCCTTTTCTCTTTCCTCGTCATTACGATCAGAATCATTCACAGGCCTGATCATAGGGAATTGAGTGCTGACACATCCTCCCAATAGCAATAAAGAAACAACTAACGAAATTTCTATGATTATAGTTTTAAAACGCACAAATGGCCTTTCACAATGAGATCCTTTGTACATTTAATACGCCTTTGTAACCAGAAATATTGCTATTTCATGTATCCGGTTTTTACAAATATATTTACACATAATTTTTTATCCGTTAAATTTTTATCGTATTACAGAAACAACAAGACTAATTGCTGTTTCAAAAGGTACACTTGTTCCCGGCGAAATGGATTGAGAAACTATAGTCCCCGGTAAAAGCGATGTATTGTTTTGATAGGATATCTTCCCTACTACTAAATTACTCTCTTCAATTTTTTTCTTAGCTTCATTAATACTTTCACCTACAAGATTTGGAACTTCTGCACTGGTAGGCTTTGGTCCTTTTGAAATAATTAAATCAACTTCCATATCTCTTGATATTGTAGTTCCGCTTTCCGGAAAAGCATTAATTATTACATCTACCGGTTTTTCATCAGAAAACACTTTCTTTATTTTGCCTACAGTAAACCCGTTCTTTTTAAGTTCTATTCTGGCTTGTCGCTCGCTAAGATTACGGACATCCGGAATGACTCCAAGCGCTTTTCCTTTACTTACAGATATAGCAATTTTCCTGTTCTTTTTAACTTTCGATCCAGCATCTGGAAATTGACTTATGATTGATCCCTCTTTAATTTTCTCATCATACTCCTTACTCCTGATTTCGGTGAGTAAGCCAGCTTTGTAAAGAGTCTCTCTACCGCGTTCTAATGGCATCCCAGTAATTGTTGGAACTTCTACTACATCACGATTTACACCCACAATATTTGGCATTATTACCTGATCAATTATCAATAAACCAATTACCATTCCTACAATTATTACAATGGTGATTCCTGGAATCAGTACTTTCCAAAAAAATTTAGCATTGATCGTTAATGTATAATTCTTTTTCATCTGAAATAACCATCCTCTTTCTATTCTGTTGACAAATTTTATTTTGCCAGCACTCACATTGCTTATCTATTGAAAAAATATACTCTACACCTTTGATAATTTTTCTCTTCGGCTCTCTTTTCCAAATCACAGGCCATAATTTTTATAAAAAAAATATATTGTATTTTTTAGAATGTCATTACGTTCACTACTTACAGACAATAATTTGTAATAGACAATACAATATCCTCTGGATCCTGTTGATCATGTTTGAAAATAAAAATAGTTCGCAGAATCATGAAAATGAAAGGTCGTAATTGCAATTCTTTTAGGGAGTGGGTCTATCTGGAAGATCTTTAATATCAATTATTCCGGGTCCACTTGTACCATCTTCAGGTTTTAACAAAAAATACCCTAAAGCTCCTAAACCTAACCCTCCGATCCCCACTGAAGACCATAAAATTATTTTGGGAGTCTTATCTTTTACTGTGTACTTTGAAATTAACTGCGGATTAGTTGACCACTTAAAACTAAATGTAATAATACTATACTCATCATTGACATGTATCTCCGGAATTCCTTCAAGATCAAAAATAACTCTTATCAGTTTGTGGTATTCAGGTGTTAAACCTTTCACATCTTTATTTATATCGACCTTATCAGAAACGATTTTAAATCCTTTTATAGGTGGTTCTGAAACTGAAGGTACTGGGGAGGCTCCAACTTTCGTATCGTTAAACTCAAAAATGATTTTTTTCTCGCGTAACTTCACCTCATAAAAATAACTTGATGGTTTATCTCTAAAAATAAAATATCCTGAAATAATTTTTTCGTCAGGCGAAGAACCCTTTTCTGAAGTTATCTGAATTCCTTCTATTACTGCGTTCTGTACTTTGCTTTCTAAATCAGAGGATTCTATTCCTCCCAGAAGTGGCGTTTGTTCATCATCACTGCTTTGTGTACTTTGAGTAGGTGGTGTTATATTTTCTTCCTCAATTTTATCCTCGGGTAATGTTGGAAGGCTACTCTGGGGAGAGGTTTGAATTGTATCAGCAGGTGGCGTTTCCAGCACCGGTGGAGGTAATGAATCAACCGTTAAACCACCAAATGGATCACCGCCAAACGGGTCTCCGCCAAATTCAGAATTCCCCTGTTCATCTGTATTTTGAGCGAACAATAGTGCTACCGAAAAAAACAAACCATACATTAATTTAAGCGCTAAATATTTCATATGTAATAAGATCCCTTTATAGATCAAAATACCCAATTGATTTAACAAGGTCAAGTATTTCTATGATCGAACTTTTCCATAGCAGTAGAGGTCTTCTATAGTATCTCTTTTTGTGTCCAAAACGCCTGTTTTTTTTCAATAATAACATATTCTGTACTAAAATAATAGTTCTAATTGGAATTTATTTGAGAAAAGTGAATCAATTTCGCTTTTTTCTTTCTTTCAATTCTTTTGGTTCGATTCCTTTTTTACTATTTTAAATAGAAATTCTAATAATCTCTTAATAAGTAATCTGTAAATGATCATAGATTCCATCCTCCTTTCTTATTCGGCCCTGATAGTAATTCTAATAATTGTTGTTACTTTTTATAGTAATACAAACAATACTAATGCAAATGATAAGAAAGAACTGAAATTACCAAACCTGTCAGTGGTAATACCATTTAAAAATGAGTCTGAAAATCTTAGCCAGCTCTTATTGTGGCTTAACAAACAAAAGTATCCTGGAAATGTCGAATTAATTTTAGTAAATGATAACTCTACAGATGATTCGGTCGAAGTAGTTAAAAGAAATTTACCCTATTGCAAAAAGACGGTTAAAATTGTTAACAACCTTTTCAATCCAGATGCAAAATTAACCAGCAAGCAGCAGGCAATCGAGACCGGAATCAGAAGCGCACAAAATGAATTTATTGTTTTAACAGATGCAGATATGTGTTTCGAAAATGATTGGCTGTTTTCCCTTGCAAAAGAAGCTGCTGCCGGTGCAGATCTTGTCTTTGGACATACAGCAATTAGACAGGATGGTTTCAATTGTTTCACCTATTTACAAACTTTTCAGTTGGAATTTCTTTTTAGTACAGCTTTGGCTCTCTTTCATACCGGACTTACGGGTTCTTGCATGGGAAATAACCTGTTAGTTTCACGGACAGAGTATCTTTCGTTAGGCGGGCAGAGTACAATCGGGTACACTATTGTTGAAGATAGGGCATTGTTTGCGCTTTTTAAGAAGAATAAAAAAAAATGCGCACATGCAAATCCATTTACAGCTAAGGCATTTACCAACCCTTGTGCTTCTTTCTCCCAATTTTATCATCAAATGAGGCGATGGGCTATCGGAGGATTCAGTACCAGCTTTGGATTACTGTTTGTTGGGGTAATTTTCGCATTTCAGAACATGGTTTTCAGCCTGCTGCCATTAAAGGTTTTCTCTTTACACTCCATCATAATCACCATAACTAATTTCGCACTTACCTGGGCATTTACTTCGATTTGTTTTTACAAAATGAGGTCAAAAATCAATGCGCTCCTGTTTCCTGTTTTCTTTATGTTTATGATAATTGAAAGTCTTATTTTTGCCATATCTCTGATTATTTCTCCATCAGTAAAATGGAAAGGACATATCTTACGTAAATGAAAAGACTGCTTCTGCACTATTACCTGACGAACAGATGCAATTCCAGATGCGTATTCTGCACTATTTGGCAGGAAACTCCGAAAGTAGACGCCGCTGAAGAAGACGTTTTCAAAAATCTTTTTTATGCGCGAAAAGCAGGTTGCTCTTTTGTCGATTTTACCGGTGGAGAACCTTTACTTCACAACAGTCTTCCTCTTTTTTTAAAAGAAGCTAAAAGATTGGGGTTTATTACTTCCATTACTACTAATTGTATCCTCTTCCCTGCCAAAGCTCTTGAACTCAAAAATTTAGTTGACTTATTACATTTTAGTATTGATTCTGATGACAAAAGAAAACATAATGACCTACGTGGTGTAGATTGCTATGATAATGTAATTAAAAGCATAGCATTAGCCAAAAGACTTAAAATGGCACCAGATTTATTATATACTTATAATAATGATAATATCGACTCCGTTGAAGGGATTTACAGAATTGCGCGAGAGAATAAACTCATTCTCATTCTGGATCCTGTTTTTGATCCATGGGCACCTGATAAAGTAACCTGGTTAACTCATGATAAAGCGAGACAATTTTCCAAAAGATCTGGCATTTACTTGAATCGTGCGCACATTCTTTTACGCAGTAGAGGCGGCAACCATGTAAACAATCCATTGTGCAAAGCGATGGATACAACTTTTGTAATATTACCCGATAATAAACTTGCGCTTCCCTGTTTTCACCATAAATCTCGCACTATACCAATTGAAAAGACCCTTTCTGAATTAACAGCAACAAAAGAGTATTGTGAAATGAAAGAGTTGCAGGGAAAGCTTTCATTTTGCGAAGGATGTCATATAAATTGTTATTTTGACCCGACTTATACAATTTTAAAAAACAAAATGACTTATCACTCACTCTCCGCGAAACTTAAATATTCCTGGACCAAATATATTGTTTATCGTAATCCACTCCCTGCAATAAAACTGTTTTAATATATTTTTTTAAGTGTTGAACTTTTTTCTAGTGCTTAAGTACCAAATATCGAGTAGATTAGATTGTTTAATACTATCTTATTGCAATCACGTGAGAACGTGAATTAATTTAATAAAAATTTTTGTATTTACGGTTTATTTAATCGATTAGATTAACTTGTGGAGCATAATATGAACCTTCGACCCGGAAAAATTCACTTTCTTATGGTATGTTTGGTTGCCACATACATGTCGGTATGTGCTAAAATTATTAGTGTTCCTGTTAACGCTCCTACTATATCTGCTGCCATGCTGCAGATAAAAAAAGGAGATACGATTATTGTTGAAGATGGGACATACAAAGAGCAAATATATGTTACTCCTGGCGTTACGTTGATTTCAAAAAATCTGTTTAAGGCGTGCATTAACGGTAATAGTAAAGGTACTGTAGTTACAATGGGAAATGGATCTACACTCAGTGGCTTTGATATTCGTAACGGTACTATCGGGATTTTTAGTACATCAGCAGGGGTATCGATAACAAAATGCCGTATTCTTTATAATCAACAATCGGGTATTATGTGTGTCGGCCATCTGCCAAATATCGAAGACAACTTGATTATTTATAACAAAGGTTCCGGTATCCAGGGCTGGGATGTACAATCAACTTCTTATTCGATTAATCATAATACAATAGCTATGAACGGTAATCACGGTATCTCTGTTGGCGGTAATTCGACTATCATCATTGAGAACAATATTATTTCCAATAATGATCAGTTTGGTATTAAAACTACAGATGATAAAGTTCGGGTTACTATGACAAGTAATGATTTTTATCAGAACGCCAAATTTACCGGTCTTCTCCCTGTGGACAATTATTCAATCGAACCTAAATTTAAAAATGCACAGCAGCTCTTGTTTTCTCTTGAACAGGATTCAAGGTGCATAGGAAGAGCTTCTGATAATCAGGATATTGGAGCAAGGTTAATCTATTGACGTTACGTAATAAATATCTCGGAGGGAGTTAAGTGTTTATGGAAAAGGTACCAGCAAGAAATTTTCTTAAAGTATGCCTCTCATTGACTGCTCTTTTAGCAGTTCCATTACCATTGTTTTCGGCATCTTTACAAGTTCCATCCATTGGCATAAAAAGTATCTCTGAAGCAATGATGAAAACAAGAGTCGGAGATACGGTTTACGTAGACAAGGGAGTCTACAGAGAACATGTTCTCCTTGCTCCTGGAGTTACTTTGATAGCACGTACACAGTACGAGGCGGTTGTTGATGGAGGAGGAAGAGGAACAGTTATTACAATGGGTAAAAACACCTGCATTTCTGGTCTGACAATTCGTAACGGAACAATAGGAGTTTTTTCAAATAGTTCCGGAAATACTATTTTTAACTGCAGAATTATTAAGAATCAGCAGACTGGTATTATTGCTGTCAGACATCTCCCAAAGATCGAAGATAATATAGTTGCATTTAATAAGGGCAGTGGTTTTCAAGGCTGGGATGTACGTTCTACAAATGCTACATTGAATCATAATACTATTGCTTACAATGATAATAATGGCGTTGCAGTCGGTGGTTCATCAGAGTTTATTATGGAGAACAACATTGTTGCTTTCAATGTCAGATTAGGTATTAAACTTACATCTGAAGCAGAGAAGGTACAGGTTACAAACAATAATTTTTACCGTAATCTACCCAATATGCTAAAACATTTACCATCAGGTAATTTTTCCTTTGATCCTGTTTTCAAGTCACCCAGAGCTGGCTTTAACTTTAAATCAGAAGAATGTTGCAAAGCAAAAGGTACTGATGATCAGGAGTTAGGCGCAAGAAACAAGTAACATTTACATAAGTTAAGGAATGAATCATGATACAACGTGTAAGTCGCTTTTGTAAAAGATCGCTTATCATATTTTCGCTGATATGTGGTACTGGCAATCTTGTTATAACCTATGCAGATGGACTTCCAGGTGAATATTTGGCAACGCAACGATGGCGTTTTCTCTTTTCATCTCAGTCGCCAGTCTCCAACCCTGCGCTCATTAATGAGGCAAATTACATTTCTTTAAGGTACGCACTCTCCTCATCTATGGGAGAATTCAATATGCAGGAGATCGGCCTTGTGTATCCGATGGGTCTTTACCAGTCTTTTGCATTAACCGCCCTCTTGCAAGGGGCTAATCCTTATGAACAAACTACTGATAAATTTGATACTATCGGTACAGTCAATGATCAGCAATACTTTTTCATGGGTTCATATGCATATAACCTATGGGCTGGTCTAACCGTAGGTGCAAATGTTAACCTTTCCATGTATCCTTTCAATGACAACGATATGGGAGTCGGTGCAGATATCGGTCTTACCTATCGGGTACTGAATAATCCAGTTATAGGAACACACCTTTTGGGAATATCTCTCCAAAATGCAATAATGGTTTTAACAAAAAGCAAAGAGAAATATCCAAGGAACTTGAGATTTTCACTAAACTCAACTTACGCAGAGCGTCTTGTTGAAAGTGGTCTTGAATTCTCCCTTAAAGACGTCGCTTCTGACAAATCTGAATATCTTCCAGATTCCATACCTCAGATGGAATGGGACATGAACGCAAAAATCGGGTTCTGGGTTTTGCGTCTTGCCAACCTGTACGGAATAGCAAGCTTATCTCAAGATGGTTTAAAATGCTGGGGTTTTGCGGCCGGATTTAACATTCCCAGTGTAAATAATGGAAGGGATCTTTCTATTATTTATCAATTCTTATCAAAACCAGAAGACAACCTGAATGAGTCTCATACCTTTTATGTCAAAGCAGATGTAGGTAAACACAGAGAAGAAATCTATGCCCGTAAAATGGCAAAGATGGCAAATGTTTCTCCAAATAATTTGTATCTCCGTGCAGTTGAACTTTATTCACAAGGTAATTACTGGGATGCGTTCTTCATTTTCAGTCAGCTTTATGTTGAATTTCCTGATTTCTTTAAGAACGACTGGGTAAGCTATTTTTTAAGCAGCTGTCAAGAAAACCTCGACATGCGATCAACATCAGAAGAAGCATACCTCAAAACAAAAAGCCAATTTTCCAAGAGTGCGGTTATTCCTTTTGCTGATTTAGGCTTGATGAGAGTGTATTACCGAGATGCAAACATGGAAGGTGTTGACAGACAATTTAATGAATTGAACAAACTCGGAGTTCCTGATTCTATTAAGTTCCATGGTTACTACATTATGGGTCAGTCAGAAATACAAAGGGGTAACAAGACAAAAGCAAAACAGCTTTTTGACTTGATTCCAGAGTATCATCCTGACTATGTTTTTGCCCAGCACTCAGCTGCAATTATAGCTGCTTCATCAGATAATATCGAAAATGCAGTATCATGCCTTGAGAATTGTGTACAAGCACAGGTAACTACTGAAGCACAAAAAGAAATAGTCAACCGCTCTTATGTCTTTCTGGGATACATTTTCTATGAAGAGCTGACAAAAGAAGAGGGTACTCTGGCTAAAGCTGTCACCGCCCTTAGAATGGTTCCAAAAAACAGTTTTTATTATACAGATGCTCTCCTGGGTCTTGGCTGGACAGGATTGAAAGCTCGTCAATGGAATGACTGTATGAATGCTGGACAGGAATTAGCATCAATCGCTAAAAGTCCTGTATTGAAAGCAGAAGGAACATTATTGCAGGCATATTCAAATATGATGCAAAAGAATTACAGCGCTGCAGCAAATCTGTTAGGCACTGCATCATCTGATTTGCAATCTTATCAGGCAGATGCAGAACAGGAACTTGCTCTTAAAAAGCAGGAAAATAACGAGGTTCGTCTCAAATACTCTGATCTTGCCCGCGCTGCCTACGATCTTGGAACAGCACGTCAATCATCTCTTGTTGAAAAACAGATTGACAGCTTACATACTGTACAAAAACAGTTAAAAGGTGACATTGACAAGTATATCGCTTTCACCGATGATTACCAGAGAAATTCTTTCTTTAACAGAAGTTACGAGTCTGTTAAAGAAGATGTCGATTACGCTCTTGCTAAGGCGGAAAAACATGCTGGTACATCGAAATCTGTTAAGGAAACTGAAAAGATCAATAAAGATACTGAAAAGATTGATGATGAGCTCGAAAAACTGAAGAAAGAGCTTGAAAAAGAAGAAAATAAAGCTCAATAAACTTCTCTTTCACAATCAATAATACAAACGCCACTCTGAAAAGAGTGGCGTTTTTTGTTTCCTGCCAAATGAAAATTAGTTATACCTGTTTTAGTCAATAGAAATACCATCAATTCAGTTTTTTTGTCTACCACTCACATTATCTAATTCCAATGATATTTCTGTATTGCATTCTAATTGCATTTTTCAGCTGTCAAATCAGGCAATACATTCCTTTATTATCATTGATTTGTAAAAGTTTACAGAAATAAAACACCTGATGGTCTATTAGATAATGTACCTACAATTGAATTCAGGAAGGTAATCATTATAAAAGAAAGTATTTGGAGCAAGAGAATAAATAAATTGATTAGTCTTCAAATTTCAGTATACTAAGCGGAAATGCTAATTTGAAATAATTCCCAGTCTCTATTGTTTCAATCCAGATGCGCCCCTTATGTGCTTCCATTGCCATTTTACAAAAGAACAAGCTCAAACCTTTTGTATATTTCAACTGATGATTATCTAATCGGGCGAACTTTTCAAAATTTAAATCTTTTTCATCTTCCGGAATTGGATTTCCCGAATTAAATATGCTAATTATCACTTCTTTTTCTGTTTTTTTAATACTCATCTCAACACAGCCATTTTTATTCGCAAACTTTGCTGAATTACTGAAAACATTCTGGAATATTCGATCTAAAAGGTAAGTATCTATTTCAATTGAAAATGGCTCATTACAGTGAACAATAGCTGGTGTGATTTCTTTTTCATTGAAAAGAGGACTTTTCAGATATTTTTCAGCTATACATTCTATATATTCGGGTGATATAGTTTCCAAATGCAGTATCATCTTTCCCTGGCTCATTTTTGTAATATCAAGCATATTTGATGCGATACTGAAAATATCGGTGCATGTTTCGCTGACAACATCCAAAATTCTATGAACTTTCTTATCATCAGATAGTATTCGATTTAAATACTGAAGATTTCCCTCAATTCCAGCTGCATAATTCTTAATATCATGAACTAAAGTACCATTAAGAACATCTTTCATTTTTTCAGATTCACAGAACATAATATTCATTTTTTCAATTTGTCTGTTTTTTTCGGTGATATCATTCATCTGCTGTTTGACTTTAGTATCCATATCATTATTCAGCTGTTTATAATTTTGAGATAAAAACGCATTTTCCAGAAGGATACTAGCTTGCGCAGAAAATATCTGAGAGATTTTGACAGCATATTCAGAAAATGTATTAAACGATTTTCCTTTACTTAAACAAACATATCCAATGAAGCAGTTTCTTCTGTACAAAGGTATACATAAAACCTGCCTTCCAGTATTGTTGTGAATTTCATTTAGGGAATACGGTTCGTCAATTACTTCTACTTGTCTTTTTATACTGATTTTCTTTATCAGATCCAGTGAAATATAGAAATCGTCATCAGTGATTTTTTTTCCAGTTCTATCTTTTGCCAGTAGTTTTTCAATTTTCCCCTTTTGCGTTTTCAGGAAAATACAACCACATTTTGCTTCGGTAAATTTTATACAGATAGTAAGTATTTGTTCAACAAGTTCTGAGCGTCCCTTCATTTGCGACAATGAAGAGATAGCTTCCAAAAAATTATCTATTATAGACAGGTCGCAATTTTCGTTTACCATATATGATAATGGTGGGTGAATCAAATCAGAGGAAGATGTCATGAGATCGATGGATAGTTTATCACTGAATTCTTTCATTATTATGAGTAGCTCCACATGTATTGAAATAGCAAAATTGATTTTCTATACTAATGAAAAGCTTTTTATTCTAAAAACGACTCAGTATTCTTATTTTCATAATTCTTATTAATAATGCTGAAACAGGCTTAAATCAAGATCAGTTTACATTATATTGTTGGTAAGTAATTTTTTCAACACAATAATCAACTTAGCTCATCAACATTTTTCTTTGTAGGCTTGAACGAATAAGGAATCTCTTTATAAGGGGGGTATATTTAGCCTGAATAATGACAGTCAATCTCCCCTAAGTACTATGAGAGATTTCTGAAATTTAAAAAAAATCTGTCTATTATGATACAACGAATATTAAAACGGCTTTAAAATGCCGTTGTTCTTTTCGAGACATTGAATCCTGCTAGTTAAAAAATCATCGATAGTACAATCTTTAAATAAGACTTTTATTAGCTCAGATGGTTTGCAAGTGAGCCCATCCTGAATCGCCAGAGTCGCTTCAAATGCATTGCCAGAGATCATTTTTAATTGGTAAATACCAGATCGCAGATTTTTAACTTTCTGCTGGCCATTTTTCTCTACTACAAATTCAATTGTATCTCGTTTCAGAATACTTTCGATAATTGTCTGATTAATAATTGATCCGTTTCCCAGGAAAGTGAAATGATATTTTGCGGCTTTAATTTGCTCATTTATGGAAGCGGTTTTGCCGGATACAGGATCCACACTTTTAATTATGAGGCCCTCCGGCAACCATTTATTCAAATCGATCAGGTTAGTTGTCAATTGACTTACAGTCGTGACATCAAAAGATTCATTCAGTCCTGCTACGCCCAGTGGTAAAGGCGGACCAAAGGAGATTTTTGCATGACGATTAAACCCATTAGAATAAGCCAGTGGAATATTGGCAATTTGAAACGCCCGGTGAAAAATAGATACCATATCGATGTGACCCAGAAAACGCAGATTTTCTCCTTTACTATAATGAATTCTGTAAAGGAACTGATCTGTTTTTTCTATTCTTTTCTCACTTTGAATTTCCTGGGTAAAATTAGTCAATGATCTTTTTTCATTTAACACAACTGGGTGTAAATTATTTCCACAAACACCACAATCAAGACAGTTTCCATTTCTGCAATCGCTTGTGGTAATTTGTTGAATAGCTTTATTTCTTTCATTGATCAAAAATTGATGAGAAACACCAGTAGAGATCATTTGCCAGGGTAGAACCTCAGTGTCTTCAATTTTTCGGACGTAATTTGAAAGTGTGATTTCGTTTTGATTAGCAGCATCGACCCATTTTTGAAAATTGAAAAATTCATCCCAGCCATCCAGTTTTGCGCCGTTTTTCCAGGCCTCATATATCAATGATCCGACATTTTGATCACCGCGTGCCATTACTGTTTCTAAATAAGTAATTTGTGGGTTGCGGTAGGAAACTTTGACATTTTTTAGATGCTTTAATGATTGTTTAATGTAACGACCTTTCTCAAGTAAATTCTCGCACGATTCCATTTGTTCACGTTGAAAAGGAGTGTGCGGTTTAGGAGAGAAAGGAGAGATTGAAACATGGACAGAACGTCTTTTTGATGCTGCACGTACTTTTCCGGAAATCTTTGCGACAAGTGAAATAATATCCTCAATATCATCCATTGTTTCTGTAGGTAAACCTATCATGAAATAGAGCTTCAGAGTCTGGATATTGTTTGCCAAAAGTTTTTCGACAGTTGCGATAATCTCTTCATCGGAGAAATCTTTATTGATGACCTTTCTCAAACGCATACTTCCAGCTTCAGGTGCTATTGTCATAGATGAAACAGGTGATACAGAATCAAGCATTTTCATTTGTTCATCAGTCAAAGCATCTATGCGTGTCGATGGCAAAGATAGAGCTATAAGATATTGCTTTTTTATTTCTGAAGATAATACTAACAGCGAGGACAGACATGAATAGTCAGCGGTTGATAAAGAAAGTAGTCCTACATCTCTCCAACCAGTTTCCCCTACTCCTTTTTGAATCGTTTGTGCTATCTGTTCAGGTTCACGTTCGCGTACAGGACGATAGTATGTTCCCGCAGAACAGAATCTGCAGCCTCTTGTACACCCTCTCATGACTTCAACTGACAATCGGTTGTGAATTACATCCATTAGTGGCACTATCGGTTTTGACGGATAATTATCATTTTTCAATTGTTGAATTTTGGCAGCTCTTATAAGCTTTTCTGTATCCGGAACCACAAACAATTTGTCTTCTTTATGTACATTTAGTGAAGGTACATAAATACCGGCAATTTTGGAAAGTTCTTTCAATTTTTCATCACGAGAGGAGTTGTTTTTTTTCATCGCGGCAAGTACTTCACATATAGATACAATCGTTTTTTCACCATCGCCAATAGCAAATGCATCAATGTAAGGTGAAAATGGTTCAGGATTGCTTACGCAGGGTCCACCGGCAATAATCATCGGTTCGTTTTCTTTTCGTTCTTTCTGAAAAATTGTAATACCGGCAAGATCAAGCATATTGATTACATTTGTATACTGAAGTTCATATTGAATTGTAAATCCGATCCAATCAGCATTCTTAACAGGGGTAAAGTATTCAAGTGAATAGAGAGGAATCGAATGCTTTCTCATGAAGTTTTCTGCATCTGTCCATGGTTGAAATGCCCGTGACATTGCCCAACGGTCATGTTTATTCACAATATGATACAATATTTGTAAACCAAAATGGGACATTCCAATATCATAAATATCTGGAAAACAAAAAACTCCATGAAAATCTATATTTGAAAGATCTTTTTTTATGCAATTCAATTCACCGCCGATATAACGCATTGGCTTTTGAACAACCGGCAAAAGTTTACTTTCAATAATCGTCTTCAGTTGTTCAATCATTGCCTTACACCCCAATTTATTAAAAAGAAGAATAAAATAGTAAATCACCTGCCGAATACCTAATATTCATCAGTCCTGGATACTGCAGAAATGAGCCGTTTGGAATTTTACAATTTTCTTTTAAAAGTTCCTATTACTTCGTATCAGTTCAGATCTAATAAGAAATGCGTTTATCCAAATATGCAGTTAATAAGAGAGTACGATTTTATTTAACGAAAATGCCGTTTAAATTCCTGAGTTGCTGAATTTTAAAGTGAGCATTGATCAGGTGTGTACACGGATCTTTTTGGTATTAGTTTTAAAAACGCATTACAAAAGTCCTTATCGTCCCTTTTCTAAACGTTCTGAGAGGAAAAGCGGCAGATGATTATCTTTTATTTTTCTCTGCGTTACTGTGTAATCGTAGGGAATTCGGCGTATAGAAAGTTCACTTTTTTCAGAATCATAAATTGAGTAACTGGAACGTGAATCAAAATCACGAGGCTGCCCAACACTTCCTACATTTATCAGATAGAAATTGTCCTCATTAATTTTTATTGAATGCTCAGAATGAAGAATTATTCTATCATTTTCCTGAATCATAATAGAAGGCCAATGTGTATGACCAATAAAATTTAAATGAAATACAAGACTATTAAAAGCTTCAAAAACCGCTTCTTCACTATCAGGAAAAACATAGGCCCAATCCTGTGGATTTGATGGAGATGAATGAGTAAAAAACATATTATCTTTTTCAATGGTCAAAGGAAACGAGCTAAGAAATTCTTTTGCTTTTTCAGAAATATTCTGTTTAGTCCATTCCATTGCTGCAAATGCATAATAGGTAAAATTCTGAGTATCAATTCGGCCAATTGCAGCATAGTCATGATTACCAGCAACACACAAAGTTGCATTATTTTCTAACCAGTTCAATACAGAATTCTGGATCAGGATAATACCCGACAATATCACCTAGACAAACAATCGAATCAATATTCTGGTTTTTGAATATCATTTAAAACAGCTTGAAGGCTTCAACATTTCCGTGAATATCAGAGATAATCGCATATCTCATTTAATCTCACTTTCGCCCTCGGGACAAACCATCTGACTAGCTAATTTGTTGAAAATGTACATTAGTCCTGAATCATATATTATATTATTATCTAACTTTAGTGCAAATATAATATTTTCTCGTTACAATTCTCTTCATTAAGTTATTTTAATGAAGAGAGTTGGCAAAAAAAATGTCAGAATCGAACGAGTTTCAAAAAAAACGTGGTTCTGATGATTTTACTGATAAATTAGAAGCATTCAGATCACATATTATTCCAGCATCTACAGTGTTAATTTTAACACATGATTTTCCAGATCCTGATTGCCTTGCATCAGCTTTTGGAGTATCTCACCTGTTATCATTCTGGGGTATAAAATCTTCAGTTATTTCCTTTGGCGGATTTGTCGGTAGAGCTGAAAACCGAGCAATGATACGTTTTCTCAACATTCGAACAGTACCTTTTGTTTTAACAGAAGTAAACGATTTTGAGCGAATAATTCTTGTTGATTCATTTCCTGGAAAAGGGAATGTTTCTTTACCACCAAATACACCTGTGCATGCGGTGATTGATCATCATCCAAATGATCCTCCACCAAATGCTCCCTTCTTTTTTGATATTCGAAAAGATTATGGTGCAACATCAACTATTATCACTAAATATTTATTAGCTGCACATTGCCCTATTTCTCCAAAACTTGCAACTGCGCTTTTTTATGGAATTAAAACCGATACAGGAGATATGCGTCGGGAGGTTGCACCTGAGGATCTTGAGTGTTACAAGTTTTTATTCGATATTATGGAACACAAGCTCCTCTCCAGAATTGAAAATCCTGATCGGGATGTTGAATTTTTTAAAATTTTACATTCTGCAACACAATCCGCAGTAACTTATGATTCAGTCGGATATACCCATTTGGGAAACGTCACAACTCCGGATTATATTGCTGAAATGGCAGATCTGTTTCATAGCCTTGAGAAACTTGAATGGATGATCTGTTCCGGAATTTTTAAAAATCAGATATTTTTTTCACTTCGATCCAAAAACAGTGATGCTGCAGGAGTTTATGCGGAAAAGATAGCAATGATTTTTGGTGGCAGTGGTGGCGGGCATGCAAGAGTAGCCGCGGGTAGAGTGCCGATCGATTCAGATTCAGCAAATAAAGTCTTGATAAATTCGAATATACACTTAAGGATGTTTTTAACATTAAAAATGTTCCAGAGGAACATCTATTGTAATTGTAAGGAGATTTGTAATGTGGGATTATACGGATAAAGTACGTGATCACTATCTTCACCCACGCAATGTTGGTGAGATTGAGAATCCTGATGGTTTCGGAGAGGTTGGTAATATTTCCTGTGGCGATGCGCTCCGGTTGACATTTAAACTTGATAAGCAGGGTAAAATTGAAGATATTAAATTCAAAACATTCGGTTGTGGAAGTGCGATTGCATCCGCTTCTGTTCTGACTGAACTTTGCAAAGGCAAAACCCTTGAAGAAGTTAAACAGATTAAAAATAAAGATATCGCTGAAGCACTGGATGGTTTACCTAAGGAAAAAATGCATTGCAGTGTAATGGGTGAAGAGGCTCTTGAGGCTGCTATTAAATTTTATGAAAACGAGGGTAACGTTTCTGCCATTCCTCAAAAAGAAGGTAAGGTTATTTGCCACTGCTTTGGAGTTACTGATAAGGAAATTGAAAAGGCTGTTTTAGAGAATGGATTGAAAACTATCGAGGATGTTACTAATTTCACTAAAGCAGGTGGAGCTTGTGGTAATTGCCACGGTAAAATTCAGGAAATTATAAATAGAATTATCGGTTCTGAGCAGAAAAAAAGTTCAGCACCTGCCCGTCTGACAACATTACAGAAAATCGACAAAATCAGAGAGGTTATTTCAACCGATATTCGTCCTATCCTCGCCCAGGATGGAGGAGATTGCGAACTGGTTGATGTTGATGGCAATGATATTTATGTTTCCTTGAAGGGACATTGCAAAGGCTGCGCATTTTCTAATATGACACTTATTTCTGTTGTTGAAAAGAAACTCCATGAAAAAATATCTGACCAATTGACAATAAAATTAGTATAAAAAAAAGCCAGAAAAACTCTGGCTTTTTTTACATTTATCATGATTGAACGTCTTCTTTTTTCGTTGTATCTGCTAACTCACATTTTTCAGGTAGCAAGTACCAGGCAACTAAATAAGTTATCACCCCTGGCCAGAAAGCTGTCAAGATGGTGAGAAAAACGGCTGCAAGACGTACAACTGTGGGATCGAGATTATAAGCATCCGCGATTCCAGCACAAACACCTGCTATCAGTTTGTTTTTTTCCAACCTGTACAGTTTTTTCATCAAGTCCTCCCAACCCGGGTTAAATTCCAAAAACAGTTAATTTTAATATAAAGTATTTCATAAATCAGGTTTTATTTTTTGTTTACTATATTTCTATTGTACACTGTTTTCCGATAAATTGCTTTTTAAACCGCTCCTTTTTCAGTTAAGAATTTTCCCTCCTCTAAAGCAAAACTTTGCCGGAGAGAACACAAAATGAGCAGTTTATTTTAAAATATAATGAAGCTTCATTCTGGCAAAATAGATATTGATCAATCAACACCAATTTCTTTTGCATTTGATAAATTATAGATATCTTTTCGCCTATGTGCAACTAACGGCAGCCTGTCTTTTGATATCTGCAAAGCATCTGGATCTAAATCACAATAGATGATCTCCTCCCCTTCTTTTGCTTCACAAAGAATATCTCCCCATGGATCAGCAGCAAGTGTATGACCGTACGCCTGATATGGGGAATCACTTTTTCTAGCTTGAGAAATGCCCATTACAAAGAACTGATTTTCAATCGCCCTGGCTTTCATCAAGGTATGCCAATGTGCATCTCCGGTTTTTATGTTAAAAACCGATGGTACAAGCAGAATTTCCACTCCGGATAAAGAATACAGGCGGGCAAATTCTGGAAATCGTATATCATAACAGATCATAATACCAATCGTTCCCAACTCGGTTTTTACCACACAGATATTATCTCCTGCTGAAAAAACGGCTGATTCACGATAAGATTTCCCTCCGATATTAGCATCAAAAAGATGGCATTTGCAATATTCTCCAATAACGGTGCCGTCTGGTCCTATCAGGTGAGACATATTATATAACCGATTATTTCGCTGAACCGCCATGGAACCAGAGCATAAGAATACTTTGTTTCTGCGTGCAGCATCTTTAAACAACGATAAATAGTATTCCTCTTTATGTTGCATTCTGCTGAAAGAATTCAGTACATAAGGGCAATAGAACATTTCAGGCAAAGAGACAAGCTTTGCCCCATTTTCGGCGGCTTTTTGTATCAAATCGATTGCATGCGAAACTGAAAGTTGCAGATCGAATTCGGGCAGATTCTGACAGAGAGCTATTTTAAATAATTTCATCTTGCCTTCATAAAAGAATGTGTTTTCAATTAATATAATTTTACTGTATTTATCTGTGTTCGAAAACCAATTTAAAAATGCTCTTTTTAATCAGGAACAACGATAACAGTTTTGTTTTATCAGTATAAAGGAATCTCATTCTATTCTGGTTGAAATATTGTTTGCCCATAATTTTTATTACCGGTGATATTTTGTAAATTATTTCAACCCAAACGGTTCAAATAGCTCACCGGCTTGTTTATTTTTTCATAATCAGTTATCAATATAAGTATTTTTAATGATTCTACAACACACCTCATACTGTCATATTACCCAAAGGAGGTAAAAGTGATTGTCACCACAGTCATGGTCCGGGTAAAGCCTGAATTTGCGGAAAAGTTTAAAGATGAATGCAGGAAGAACCATTTGAATTCGATCAAAGAACCTGGCAATAAACGGTTTGATATTCTACAAAGTAGTGAAGATCCGACAAAGTTCCTTTTGTATGAAGCTTATGATTCTCCTGAATCCGCGGCTGCTCATAAGAAAACTGCCCATTATGAAGCGTGGCGAAATGCTGTTGCCGACTGGATGGCTGAGCCGCGTAAAGGAATTTCTTACAACGCAATTTGTCCATGATAAAAATGAACACTGTAGAATCATTTACATTCAATCGGATGCCCAGAATCATTTTCGGGCCGGGTAAAATAGCTCAACTTGGTTCATCGGTTAAACTATTCGGCACTAAAATTCTTCTGGTAAGGGGCAGCTCTTCACTTAAGAAAAGTAGTGTCTGGAAGGTGATTGCAGATTCTCTTCAATCGTCGGGAATTTCTTTTTGGGAATACGAGATTACCGGAGAACCATCACCGCAGTCAGTTGACACTGCTGTTCAATTGTATTTTGATAAATCAATAGATTGCATTGTATCAATCGGCGGAGGCAGTGTCATCGATGCCGGCAAAGCGATTTCAGCCATGATGCCTCAACGCAACGCTGTTACCGAATTTCTTGAGGTGGTTGGCAAGCGTAAACCTGATGGTAAAAAGATTCCTTTTATTGCCATACCTACCACATCGGGTACAGGAAGTGAAGCATCGGCGAATGCGGTATTAAGTGAGGTCGGTCCAAACGGTTTTAAAAGATCTTTACGTCATGAAAATTATGTGCCCGATGCAGCGATTATCGATCCTGAACTGTCATTGTCCTGCCCGCCTCAAATTACTGCCGCTTGCGGAATGGATGCATTCACGCAGCTCCTTGAATCGTATGTTTCCCCTAAGGCATCACCATTCACTGATGCTCTTGTTGAAAGTGCTTTACCGCTAATTAGCAAGCACCTTACTAATGCAGTATTTTACGGTACCACCGATATCGCTGCTCGTTCGGGAATGGCATATTCATCCTTAGTTTCAGGAATTTCTCTAATGAATGCGGGTTTAGGTGTCGTTCATGGTTTAGCATCGGTAATTGGCGGAATGTATCCGATTCCACATGGAGTAATCTGCGGAAGCCTTCTTTCACCAGCGGTTGATGTAACTATTAGTAAACTTATCCAAAGTGAAAATGGCACTGATGCATTAAAAAAGTATGTAAAAGCCGCAAAATTAATACTAAAAACTGATGGATTATCCGATATCGAGGTATGTAAAAAATTCATTGACTACATTGAATCTTTGTCAAATCAATTATCAATGCCTTTTTTATCTGATTTTGGTGTCGACCGCTCCTTTGTTGAGCATATTCCGAATGAAAATGTAAACAAAAACAATCCTGTTCAATTAAATAACGATGAAATAAAATTATTACTTTTAAAGAAAATTAAATAGAATGAATTCATTTTCGTAGTACATCCTGGTAAAAACTATTTAAAACGTAAGGATTAGCAGCATGAAAAGATTTATTACCGTTCTTTTTCTCTTAACATTGTTCTCTACAAATTATGCGTACGATATTCAGATACCGGTTCATTATGACTCTTTAAAAAATGGACTGCGCGTGATAATAGTACCTGATACAAATGTTGCAGTTGTATCATGCCGCCTGTATTACTTTGTCGGATCAATGTATGAAGGGCCGGGAACAACAGGTCTTTCACACATGTATGAACACATGATGTTTAAGGGAACGAAAACACTTGGAACAAAAAACTACAAAACGGAAGTTCCCATCATGAACTCCATTGATTCATTGGAACATTTAATAAATGCTGAGATGGCAAAGGGAAAACCGGAAACCGATTCAGCCGTTCAAAAAATGCAGGCAAAGATTGTTGAACTCCTCGATAAGCAAAGGGCTTACATTAAAAAAGATGAGATCTGGGAGTTGTACCAGAACAACGGTGGGACACAGCTGAATGCATGGACATCAGATGATATGACTGCCTATATAGTAACACTTCCCAAAAATAAAGTTAATCTGTTTTACTGGATCGAATCAGACAGGATGAAAAATCCGGTTTTGCGTGAATTTTACAGTGAGCGGGATGTCGTTACAGAGGAAAGAAGAATGCGTTATGATAATCGCCCTGTAAATAGGTACTGGGAACGTCTCAATGCGCTTTTTTATATTGCTCATTCTTATCGTCAGCCAACAATCGGATGGATGTCAGATATACGCTCCTTCACACGTGAAAAGATGGAAGAGCATGTGCATCAGTACTATACACCTGAAAACGCTTTACTGGTCCTGGTTGGAAATATTGAACCGAAATCCGCGCTCAAGAAAATCAATCAGTACTTTGGAACCATTAAATCTGCTCCGAAACCTAAAAAAGAAGTAGTCACCAGAGAACCAGCTCCTATAGGAGTAACGCGTTTTACAATCCATGATGAAGGTGAACCACGAATAGATATGCTGTTCCATACACCGGGATATCCCGATCCTAACCTTTACAAGCTTGACATTATCGAGGGAATTCTTTCTGGTCAGACAGGTCGTTTGTACAAACGGCTTGTCGATGAGGAAGGTCTGTGCACGGATGCGGGAGCGGGAAATGACAGTCGTCTTCACAATGGAGACTTCCATGTCTGGGCGGAACTGAAAAATGATTCTGATCCTGCAAAAGTCGAAAAAATACTTCTCGAAGAGATCTCTAAAATATCAACTAAAAAACCGGATAAAAATGAGATGGATAGAATCACTAATGAGATCAGAATGTCTTTTATCTCCGGACTCAATAGTCTGGAAGGCCTTTCGGATCGTTTAGCGGCTTATGAAAGACTTGGCTCATGGAAAGATCTTCTTTCTTATCCAGAAAAAATCGCCAGTATAAAAGCTGAAGATATTCCTTCTGTGGCTAAAAAATATCTTGATCCTTCAGTTATGACCGTTGGTGAACTTTTACCAAAAGCAGTATCGACAAAAACAGAAGTAAACAAGAAATAGCATTTTTACTCCAAAAGAGGATATATACATGAATTTTTTTAAGATATCGGTTTCAATCTGCTTATTATTTATCACTGCGTATTCTGCACAGAAAGCAGGACCATCCATTCCATCACATCCCTCTCAATTGCGTTTTGATTCACTTGACTGGTCAATTCCACTTGGAGCGCCTTACCGTACTGTTTTAAATAATGGATTACGTGCATACGTAGCAACGGATTCCTCTTTACCATTAGTTCAGATATCCGGTTTTATAAAATACGGTTCACTTCTTGATCCTATAGGTAAAGAGGGCCTCGCATCTGCCCTTGCTACCATGATTAGATTCGGCGGAACGGAAAAATATCCTGCTGATACACTTGACAAGTTAATCGATCAGCTTGCAATGAGATTCAATTTTTCTTCAAATGAATCGAGTTTCAATTTTAATGTTTCTTTTTTATCAGAATACACTGACACGGCTTTTTCTGTCCTTGAACAAATGCTTTTTCACCCGGTTTTCGATCAAAAGAAGTTCGACAAAAGGAAATCAATTTATATCGAGGCAATCAGACATCGGTTCGATAACCCAGGGCCTACTCTCGATGCAGCTTACCAGAAGATAATGTATCCGAAAACTATAGCGAGCATTTTTTCTTCTGAGCAAAGTATAAAGGCGATAACACGCGATGACCTTTTAAAAATGCATAAGAAATATTTCAAAACCGGCAATTGTATCTTTTCGATAGCCGGGCCATTTGACAGATCATCGATGATCAACAGGCTGGAAAAAATGTTTCCCGCCAACAGCATTCCATCAGATACACTTTTCCCTGTCATTGATAGCAAACCGCAATTACGCAGCCTTCTTGTTTTTAAACCGATTTCCCAGGCGTATGTTCGTTTAGGTTTACCTTTGTTTAAACGCCCCAATCCTGACTATTATCCAGTATCTGTTCTTAATCTGATTCTGGGCGGCGGTGGATTTACCTCACGGCTTACCACAAAAATCCGTTCAGATGAGGGATTGACCTATTCAATCTACAGTTCTGTTGAATCGAACTATGCCTATCCAGGAACATTTTATGTTGATTTTTATACCAAAAATCAAAGCTTTCCAAGAGCGACTTATCTGGTTTTTGAGGAGATAAACAAAATCGTAAAAGATGGAGTAACCGCTGACGAGCTGACTTCCGCAAAGGAAACACTTATCGGCGAACTGCCATCGATGTTCCGGTCACCCTTTGATATTGTGTCGACGTATGCCTGGAATGAATTTTATGGCAGATCACCGGATCATTATACAAAGTATATTGACGAGATTAAGAAAATCAGCCGCGATGATATTATCAGGGTCGCAAAAAAATACCTTACAACCGATAAGATGACCATGACGGTCGTTGGAGATACGACTGCGTTGCTTAATTCAAAAGATACTCTAATCGATTTGAGGAAATTTTCTCCTCAGAAAAGCATAGATGCATCTTTCATTCCCCAACTTCCATAAGAAAGAGGTATTACAATGAAAGTCGGAATTGTCGTGCATTCAAAATCCGGTAAAACATTCCTGGTTGCAAGAGCAATCGCAGAGAAATTCTCCGGCAAAAACATTTCTGCCGAAGTTTTCCGTTTAAAACCGGAAGGCGACCCTCATCCTGGGTCAAAAAACATTACCATATCAGATCCTCCCTCACTCGATAGTTTTGATACGATCATTTTTGGCGGCCCGGTATGGGCTTTTAACGCCTCCCCGGTAATCTCGACATTTCTTAAATCGGCTGGCAATCTGAATGATAAGAAAATACTCTGTTTTATCACAATGGGCTTTCCATTTACATTTTTAGGTGGAAAACAGGCAATAAAGACAATGAATAAAACTCTTTCCAAAAGCGGAGGGACTATTTTTCCCGGAGAAACTTTCACATCTCTAACAATCGCGAATAAACAAAAGCGAGATATATTGGTTGAACATATCGTCAACAAACTATTATAACACTGCAATATCCAATAAGCTCATGTTTATTGGATATTGTAAAGGACTAACATGTTATATCAAAAAATAACAGATCGGAAATCTGGTATTCTGCTTTATGGATTGACTCCGCCAAAAAAAGAATATTCCCCTGAAAAGATTTCTGAAATAGCTCAAAAGCAATTATTACGAATCAAAGATCTGAATATAGATGGCCTTGTATTGTATGATATTCAGGATGAAGCAGCACGAACTGACTCCCAAAGGCCATTTCCATTCTTGCCTACTATCGATCCGGTTGAATACTACACCCGGTATTTATCATTATTAAAAAAGCCAATTATCGCTTACAAGTGTGTTGGTAAATATACCCACGATGAATTTGTCAGATGGCTTGGACAGATGGGAACGTCACGGTTGCAATACGCGGTTTTCGTAGGAGCCGCTTCCAAAAATCAAAATGTCGATCTTACGATCAAACAAGCTTACGAAATGAAAAGAAATTACAATGAAAATATGATTCTTGGTGGAGTAACGATTCCCGAAAGACATATCAAAAAAAGCGATGAGCACCTTCGTGTTTTCGATAAGATTACCAGTGGATGCCGTTTTTTCATTTCACAAGCGGTTTATAATATAGAAGCATCAAAGAACTTTCTTTCGGATCTCTATTACTATTCAAATAAAAACGAGAAACAGATCGCTCCGATAATTTTCACCGTGACACCCTGTGGATCAATCAAGACCCTCGAATTTATGGAGTGGCTGGGGATCAGTGTTCCCAGATGGCTGAAAAACGATCTGATGAACTCTGTTGACATTCTCAATAAATCACTGGATATCTGCTACCGGATTGCTGAAGAGCTTATTTACTTTTGTTCAGAGAAAAAGATTCCTGTCGGTTTCAATATTGAAAGTGTTTCTATAAGGAAGGCTGAAATAGATGCTTCTGTGGAGCTGCTCATGAGAGTAGAGAGTTTGCTTAAGAGGAATTTTTCTGAATAGAAATAACTTTCTGTGTAAGAAATTTTATTTTAGCGCAGAGAGACGTGTAAATACAAAGCCGGTTGATAGAGAAATGTACGATTTGTCGTATCTGAGAAGACCTCACCCGCATAAGATTGAAAACCTGTCATTTCTTTGCTTCATGAACCTCTCTCTTTGTCTCTCTCCAACATGGAGAGAGGTTTTTCGATTTAATATATTTTTAACATTGTTTGGTTTTACATTTGAGGACTAAACGATTTGCTTCGTTTTTTTCCTCTTAACTCTGCGTACTCTACCGTTTTATTTTCGAAATCAGGATTTTAAAACGCAGAGGCCGCTGGGAGCGCAGAGGGTAACGCTTCGTTTTATTTCGTATTTACTTTGTGTACTTTGCACTTTGAACCTCACTCTTTATCATTCTCCATCATGATGAGAGCTCTATTGTTTGACCATATCTCGACGATGTATACATATTTACATTTAGATATGAAACAATTTCATTTTTACTTAACTCTGCGGACTCCGCGAGCTCTGCGTTTTAATTCTGAATCAGGATTTAAAACGCTGAGGACGCCCGCCTCCCAAAGTACTTTGTACGGTGGGCAGGCTGAGACCGCAGAGGGTACGCTTCGCTTTCCCCCAAATAAGAGCTTGCGCAAATAGATATCAGGTACTATTTTATTTCCGATTGTCCGCTGAATTCTATGAAGTTCCATCTACGAAATGACAATCTTTCTGATCAGTTTTCATTATCTGTTGGTGGTTAATCACCACATTTCTCTATTGTTTCCGAAGTAATTAAAAGATCGAGTAAACACACGATCATTGCGTCAAAATAAGGTACATTCACAATTACCGCGCAGGGCAGTAGTTGTATCTATCATAAAAACCAATTAACATTACATTTGGGAGAATGAAAATGTCCCTTCAAAATCAAATAGCGGTTACCTTTACTGAGGAACTGCTTACACAAATCCGTTCAGCAATCCAGACACTAAATTCGGCATTGCGATCGCAATTGGTCCAGCTCAGTCCGCAAAGCCGTCAGGAACTTGCAAAGATGGGTGACAAGTCAATAGGATTTGTCAGTAAGGCACTTGAATACGCGGCCAGTAATCCCGATTTCGTGCCGCGATACTTTGATATAGAAAACGCGCAGATTGACTTTAAAGCGGTTACTTTGCTCAGAGAATTTGGCGGATCGCTCAATACACTTGCGGAGATGGTAAATGATACCATGATGCTTTCCGGCAGTGAAGCGTATGCGGCATCGTTGTCTTTTTACAATGCAGTAAAGAGTGCCGCAAAAGATAATCAGCCGGGTGCTAAGATTATTTATGATGAATTAAAAGCCCGATTCCCCAGGGTTACCGTAGTAAATACTACTGTTGAGGAGACAGTCGCCCGATAAGCTTTTCAGATTATTCTCCGGATTATTCACCCTGCAGATTAATCCGGAGGGTTTGATTTATGGGATTAATTGCTGAACGCCAGAGGCCAGCATTTCCTGGTGTATCAAAACATAAAAAAAACAATGTTTCCCCTACAGGGAAAATTGAAACGACTGGCTATTTATATACTACAATAATTGAAGCTCTACAAGCTTCAGTTCAATTAGCAAATTTGCAAAGCGTTCATACTTTTCACACTTCAAATTTCACACTTCAAAATTCCCCAACCGTCCTTCATTATTGTAGAATCAAGAATAATCGCTATTTCTCATACCCTGTAGAGGAATCATTATAAAACATGTTTGGGAAGAAAACATAATGTTTCCCCTATAGGGAAATCGAAACGTTTGGCTGGCTATATACTACAATAATAGAAGCTCTACAAGCTTCAGCTCAACTGACAAATTTGCAAGGGCTTTATCACTTTTCATCTTACACTTCGCTATTCAACTTTCCAAAAAAAGGCCTGTAGGGCCTTCATTATTGTAGAATCAAGAATAATCGCTATTTCTCATTCCCTGTAGGGGAATCATTATAAATTCAGGTGTCTTTTAGCAAGATGCAACTACAGATTAAAATGTTTTCCTTTGAGTGAGCTGGTTCTGAACCGGAAATTCCTGGTACAAACATACAACCGCCTGGTTCTGAACTCCGGCGAGCTGGTTCGGAACCAGGAATTTTGAGTTCAGAACCAGGCGATCGGAGTTCGGAAGTACCCCTTTTTTAGCAAATAGGTCAAAACAGGGAGTTCCGAACCAGCCGCAGGGAGTTCCGAACCAGGAGCGGCTGGTTATTAACCAGGAACACGTAGTTCGGAACTAGGATTACGGAGTTCAGAACCAGGCTGATGGAGTTCCGAAGTACCCTCTCTGATAATCGGACGACAATGATCTATTAACAGGATTATCCAGATCATCCTGTTAATCCTGACAATTCTAGTCTGACTTGCCTTTGTCTTCCTGATTAACCAATATTACCCGTCTTCTAAATGAGAGGTAAACCTTTTTCAGGATTGCCATACCCGAATTCGACAATTACTGTCAAATTAGAATCATAATAGAAGTCAATGATTGAGATACAGGTATGGAAGATTGATGGCGAAATTGTCTATTCAATGGCCGAACTTATGTCCTGCGAAATCATGGGCACATTGGGAATGAATTACAACGAATCATTGGGTAACTATGAGCCAATTTACGGTAAGCGTGAATTTCGGTCATTTCTAATATGTGGGAACATCGTCCCGTGCTTTACGTTTAAACATATCTATGCCGGGCTGGGTGGATCTATGCAGTTTCGCAATGTACGATTTGACGATTCTCTCGGAGGTACTGAGCAATCAATGGACGCGTACGTCATTGTCTCATTGGGGTACAGCTGGAAATTTGTTCAGGTCGGTCTCTACATGGATGATTTTGTCCAGCGCATGGGAATTCAGTTCAAACTGAATTTGCTGACGATAAAGAGAAACATTGCTTCGAAGCGCAGAATTAATAGCATAGAGTGATTGATGAGTTTCCATTCAGTCATTATGAAGGACCCTTCGACTCTCGAAGACTCGAGCTCAGGGTATGCGGATGTACAGATAAAAAGGTAGTATCTAAGTAGTGAGTTTATTAAAAGTTGAGAAGGTAATAAGTATGCGGATGTACAGATAAAACGGTCGTGTCTAAGTAGTGAGTTTATTAAAAGTTGAGGAGGTAATAAGTATGCGGATGTGTAAATAAACCAGCCGTATCTAAGTAGTGTGTTTATTATAAGTTGAGAAGGTAATAGGTATGCAGTTATGTAGATAAAACGGTAGTATCTAAGAACAGGGAACTCAGAACGATTGGTCTTTAGGTGATTGGTTTTCCTGATTTCCAACACTCAGGCTTACACTGACAATACAATAAATTTTGGCATTCAAATACAAAACAGAATATTAAAAAAAACATAAAGGGCCCGGCTTGAAAGGCCGGACCTACAAAAACGCATAACAGTAAAAATTACTTCAATTTACAGTCAATCCTACTCACAGACCACAATCAAGTGTACAATCAGGCTCAAGCCTGAGAACCTTTGTGCAAATTACACCTTTTACGTTCGTACCGGAATATACATTGACTGTCGCATTGGGAGCGATTATCGCACCAGACATAATCTGGTTATTTGTTCCGACAGATATATTACCGTTGTAATTGGTGTAATAGGAGACCATATTGGGGTCGGGATTTATTATCTGTGTACTACGATCACCAAAATTCAGTTGTCCATTTACGTTAATGTAAATAGGTCCTGAAGAAGTATTCATAATAACCGTTGAGCCCGGCTCCAGAGTAAAACTCCTGAAATTGTAAGTACCTGATGTAATCGTCAATGTACTCCGTGCCCTTACTATACAGTCACGATAAGTACCGGCGGACAATGTCGCGGTTTGACCGTTATTGACTATTGTATCCTTTGTTCCTACAGAAACAGTCTTTGTAGGAATTGCAGTCACTGTATACGGGACTCCCTGATGGATATACCCGGTAACCACAACTGAACTGTCCTGTTTTCTACAAGTTGTCGATACTTCCACATTACCGTCCACGGTTCCTCTGGAGCGCAGATAAGCATTACCCGCTACCATCAGAGTGGTTGTCTTAAACAAACCCAGGGATCCCAGCTCGGCGTATGTTCCTCCAAATACATAAGGTGAATAGACCTTGCTTCTGTCACCAACGACAATCGATCCCGTTGTATGCAGATTGCCTAATACGGTTATCTGTTTGCTTACTTTACTTTCTTCCCCGTCGTCATCACGGATTGTCAATGTAATAGTGAAGACACCCGGTTTAGTGTAAATTTTATTCACCTGAGTTGACCCCGTGGCATCAGGCTGAATATGTTCTTCGGTCAATGTACCTGTATCGGATGTTCCGTCGCCGAAATCCCAGCTTGATGTATGAGTATCAAACCAGCCCGGATCGGTAAAGCTTCCCTTGAAAGTCAGGGTTTGACCGGTTAGAATGAAAAGCGGAGAAGGTTGAATGATTGTATCGAAATGAGCAGTGGGAGCAACGTTTTTCACCAGGACATGCAATGTATCGGTTCCATATCCTGTACCATCGTCAACTCTCAAAGTGACCAAATAATCACCGTTGTCGCCGTAATTGTGGCTCGGATTAAGGGTACCAATATGCCCTGACATGTCGCCATAAGTCCATGAATAGGAGAATGGGTCACAGCCTGGATCTGTAAAGCTGCCGTTAAAAGCAACCAAGTCGCCTTCATTGACCGTCTGGTTGTTTCCGGCTTCGACTGTTGGATTAACGTTACGGAATGTTATTTCCGCGGTTGCTTCATTGGTGAGTCCAAGGGAATCTTTGACCTGTACGGTGACCGGTGCGTGATAGACTTCGCATTTGGAAATCGAATAATATGGAGATGAGGTCCAGGGTATTTCATATGCTCCATCATTATCCAGATCCCAGCGATACTGCAAAGCATCACCCTCGGGATCCGAAGAACCGCTTGCGTCAAGGTTAATCGTACCACCCTGGTCAACAGAATAGGGCCCGCCAAGATCCGCTTCAGGCGCTTGATTGTGGAAAGTTGTCAGAAGATAGCAGTCGGGATCACCATAAAGGTTATAATCCATGGCATTCATTTCGACTTTCGGCAAGTCCGCTTTAAATGCACTCACTGCACCACCTGCCGGCAGACCGGCATCAATAACATGTCTGGTATATGCATAAGATATGCATTCGTTAATGGCATTATGGGGTTGATCGACAGAATCTAATCCTCCTCCATACCAGCTGTTTCTTGAAGCGGAAACCGTTGCAACCGCACCGCGCTTCAAAAGAGCATAACCCAGGTTCCGTGAGTTCTCGGGATGCCCGTTTTGGCAAGAGGCCTGAAAGGTAAAGGAAGGAATTGTATTGTTAAGATTCCTTGCGCTGTCAGAATGGAAAATGCCGCTAGCGCCGTCATCACCGCCGTGGGTCCACCAGGTTACCATCCCGAAACCATTTTTCCAGTATTTCTGTACTGTGTCTATTTCGCAAGGTGTCGCTTCTGGATTGACAGGACTACCTTTGTAGACGTAATTAGAATCATATATACGGAAATAAGAAAAACTATTTGGTATGGCAATTTTGTCTTTGACACCTTCGCCCAGATTGATACCGGGAGTATTTATGTCGGATGGTTTCATTGGCAGCAGGATTGATTTTCTCCAGGCAATACTTGATGGATCAGCCGACTCGTACTGAATGGTTTTGTCAAGAATGCTGTCTAAACTGGAATAGTTATTGTTGTAAACAGGAATTCTGCCTACCCAGACCTGTGATCCTGTCTGTCTTCCGTTTGTGGGATCGTTGTCACCGGTGCTCCAGATATGATCGATTTTAGAATCTATGGTATCTTTTGATGTTCCGGTAAAATTCATATTGTTGTAATAGGTTACATTCAATCCACCGGAAACATAGCTACCCGATGCGGGGTCTATGTAAAACAAATGGTCCGATGGAATACCTGAATGATCTCTGAAGCGTTTATCATTACCGGGGGTTTGCCAGTACAATTTCACAACCGCATGTCCAGTATTCTGGCTGTATTCTACCGTGATTGAATGATGACCGGCTGTCAAAGTCATAGTGTCTGTTGTGGTATCCTTAGGTTGATTATTCGACCTGCTGTCAATAATGAGCCGCCCATCAACCCACACTCTTACGCTGTCGTCAAAAAAAGCGGAAAACTTATAAGGTTCTGTAGAATCACTATTAATTTCCCCTGCCCATCTGGCGGAAAATGTTGTCGATGCAATGGCCGGGTCGGGACTAAGCGCACGAACCAGACTGTCATCAACTCCATATATCCCATCCCCATCAATATCCCAGTTACCAACTAAATCCGCATAGAAAAAATCGGTGGGGCTCTCTCTAGTGGAGGGTTCATAGAATCTTGGATAGCACATCTTCATGGGAATATCCCCGACAAAGTCGCCTGGACTAAGAGGATCCTCAGGATCCGGATTTCCGATAAGACATACATAATTAATATTCATGGCAAGATAGTTGTTTTTGAGCCACTCTCTGATTTTCTCCGCCCTGCCGTTTGGAGCCTGTCCCGCCAAACCGTTAAAATCAGTTTCCGTTACGACCTTTACAGTATGTCCCTGACGGGTTTTCATTCGGACAAAATCCGCAAGCCGCTTACTTCCGGCAACTGTCGCGTTTGTTGTGATAATGACATAGTCCGTATCGCCCGCGTCAATTTCCGGTGCGCCGGCGAAAGAAGGCAGACTTTTAAGATTTATGCCGTTTAATTTGTTGTTGTAGCTCAAGGTTATTGACGCCTTGCTCATGAAAATGAGCGTTTTTTCAACAGGATTATACTGAAAAGGCATGAATGCGATGCGTATATGTTTCATTAATTTATACGTTGGATGCCCGGCGGTGTTGGTTGTATCAAGGTCTTTATTAATTATCCAGGAAAGCAACCTGACGCACTCCCGAGGGTAAACTACATCCTTTCCGTATACATTCATATTTTTCCCGTCAACGATATTCTTGTCGGAACCCCAGTCTTCCATGGTCCCGTTGTAACGAGGCGATTGAGGAATTATATCGAATTCCCCATCTAATTTTGTTTTCTCAATATTAACAATCGAAAGACCGAGATCGGACAGGTCTACATCTGCGGGAACTTTAATCTCGATAATTTTTTGGGGAATAGACGGATCGCCGGGTGACTGAATGTCTGAGTATCCGGCATCGAGCATCACTATTTTAGTCTTTCCGGTGTCGGCTTTTTCAAGCTTATAATCACCTGCGACGAATGTGTAATTTTTATTTTCCGCCGATACGGAAAGTGACATTGTAAACATTGCCAGACTTACAGCACTGATAATCCATCTTCGTTTGATATGATTAGACATTTTACTTCTCATAATCTGTCTCCTCGATGAAAAAGTTATCGTTTAAAAAGAGATGATTTTTCTCGGATAGGAATACTTTCAGTTTTCCCCGCTCCGCCGTACTCTTAACGAACAACTTCAATGCATTCCGGCGTGATGCTATGGAAATCTACCGAACAATGCATAATTATGAAATTCTTTGCGTTTCATATCTGCTTACCTTATGAAAAGTCTGATTTATCGGCTCAATTCAAAATTTCAGCAATAACCATCAATGAATATTAATTGACAAACATAGGTATGACATTGCATCGACAGGTGATGCAAAAAGTCCCATCAACAATTGTCGTTGCCGAACCGTTTATTTGAAATTGATGACTTTGGAGATTGTATATAGTACATCCGCGAGATGTTTCTGAAGAATTAATTTACTGTAAATCTGAATCTGACAACTAAACTGTACCTAAATAATCGCGGGAAAAAAACTCAATCTCCAGATACAAATAACTACAGGAATGTCAAAACAACGAACCTGTATATAGAAAATTCATTAGTAATTTTCTTTGTCATACATGGCCCTTTCCATGTGTTAACGGTGTAATGACATTAGGGTAAACTTTTCTAAATATAATTGCGGGATTATTGAAGGCAATGTTTTTTTTATTAATAAATAACATTAGGAAATTAATTGCTTAAAAACAAATAAATAGATTCTGATTAAAATAGCTGTATTTTTGTAACACACGAAAATTATTCCCCTCCTTCCTTGATTATCATATAGACCTGCGTAAATGTGTTTGCCATACAATTTAACTACTATTTTGTCCCTACGGGACAAGGATATTTCTTTTGTTGTAACATTTCTCTATAAATAGGTTGCCCCGCTGGGACAAAAAAGAATGATAACAAGAAAAACATCATTACCAATCGTTATAATAATTAATCTTTGATTCTTTTCTGATTCCGTAGGGATCTAAAATAGTGCAAAAAATATTCTTTGATTCTTTCCTGGTCTCATAGGGACCAAATATTTATAGAATATCTACAAAAAATGGATCCTCGTCCCGTAGTCTGTCTATTATATCAGGCATGATCCGTTGAAATGATTGATTCAGATGATGTACCGCTGTTTAATGAAAACTAATTGCTCCAAGCAATGTTTTCTCTCTCTTTGTCGCTATTCAACATGGAGAGAGGTTTTTCGTAAACGCTTATTAATTCAATTGTATAGACGTGGCGTGTGGAACAGCAGAACCGACATATAATATCCATTACGCAGCACATTGCGGCATTATCAAACAAAGCATTTCTGCAAATATCTTCGCAAATCTAATCTTTTTTTAATAGATTTCGAACAATTCCCTAACATTCACAGGTATATATTTTAAGTAATGATAAAAGTTAGTACCTGATGTAAATATCAGGGCAGACTGTATAATCGTATTAATATGTCATAAAAAAACAAACACAACAAAGGAGAAATTATGAGTTATGAATTTTACCAGTTTGAAAATGACAACAATGAGTGGTTTTCAAAATGTATTGATGATTATGAGGAGAGTAATTTTGAAGAGGAAGATGTCGAATTGGAACTTCAACGAGAAAGATAATTTTATTAGCTAAATCGAAAATATTTAACTAATATTTTCAGTCTGCAACGCTGAAGATGTAAATCCTGCCACGAACGGAAAATTGAATGTTAACTCAAATATGTCAGCAAGTCACCTGCGTACTATTAAAGATACGCACGGGTGGCTTTAATGAAAGTGTGATTGAATACTTATGTGACCGATACTTCTGTGCTGGCGTTGATTGTTCGCACGTGTACCCCTACAAATAGTGTAGTTAACATCGCTATTTAGCATTTATAGCAATAAATTCTGTGGACATTTACTGTTTTGATTACTTTTTTCGGATTAAAAAAAGTAATTTGCTCATATAATATTATTGTATCCCCAAAAAATGAGTGCTCTAAAAAAGGTATTACTTTGAAAATCAGTTTTAATTTTTTAAAGTTATCAAACTTTAGAAGTCTGGCTGTTACTTTAATGGTTATCGTTTCTACTCACGCTAAAGTTACGATTGTCGATTCAACATTGACCTGGCATACAAACACCTATTCAATCAATGCTGATTATGGGTTAAAATCAGCACAGAGTAATACCAGTGTGGAGAAAAAGATCAACTGCAAAGTCATAGAAAATGAGTATCTGAGAGTAGTCATTGAAAATGAGATAGGTGCCCGGATTGTTTCAATGGTTTATAAGCCGACAAACCACGAGGAACTGTATACATCACCGTGTGGTGTCCCTTATGGAATCAAGGAAGGGAATTTTTATTATGACTGGTTGATGGTTTATTCCGGTATTATGCCTACTTTTTCAGAACCTGAGCATGGTAAATTCTGGCTTCGCCCATGGACATATCGTCTTCTCAAGCAAAATGATGACACGATATCAATTGCAATGAGTCAGAAGGACACGGTTAATTTTTCAAATAAGCCGGCTAAATTTGTATATGGTGCCACCGGAATCGAATGTACCTTTACCGTTACCATGATTTCCGGACAAAACTGTATTTCGACGGAGGTGCTTCTGAATAATCCGGGTAACCAGTCGAAAAATTATGAATATTGGACCATGACCACGCTCGCGCCGGGATCTGTAAAAGAAAACCCACGTACTACATCCGGTGCTGAGATAATCTCAAATGTTAAAAAAGTCAATATACCCCAGTATTGGACCGCAATCCGTGCTCAGGAGCAGAGTCTGGGCGGTGATATATTTACATTTACCAAGCTGCGGATGTGGAAAAACTGGGCAGATATGGGAATCGCCTATGCATGGCCGGATGCTTCTTCTTCAATTAATACTTTCTGGGGAGTCATTAATCATGACAACGAAGAGGGTATTATCCGCGTTTGCGACAATGACCAGACAATCGGATTAAAAATCTGGTCGTGGAGCTACAATCAAAGTGTAAACAGTAATTCCGGCACCAACCTGCCGTATCTTGAGCTCTGGGCCGGAGTTTCAAAAATGTTTTTCTCTCCGGCCAGTATCGGTGCCGGGTCGAAAAAAAACTGGAAAGAATATTATATACCGACGGTCAAGTGTACTAATGTAACACACGCAAATGAAAATGTCATATGCAATTTTACTTCAAAAAAAGCTGCTTACGACGGAACCACTGATAAGAATGCCGATATTTCAGCACAGCTTTTCTTTACATCACCGGGCAAGAAAGTTTCCTGTTCTATCTGGTTTGACGGTGCACGACAGGTTACTGTTTGCGATACTTCTTTGACAGCTGATCCGCTCGGAAATCTTATTTTCTGTTCTATACCGATGAGTAAATTATGTCGTGGGCTTACTGCGATCAAACTGAGAGTAGTTAATACTGAAAACAAAGAACTTATAAGCGCTGAGATCCCTGTGTCGATTACAAACTCTCAGGACTGCATGTCATCAGGCGTGGCCAACCGGACTGTACATTTACATTCCGCAAGGGAACAGGAGCCGATGGTGTATAGTATTGACGGACGACTAATTGGTAAAATCAAACCGGAAGAAATAAAAAAGCTGCACTCGGTCCTTTATCTGGTTAGAAACGGCCTTGAGATTTCACCTTTTGTAACAACTGTTAATAAATAGTATCGGGTTAAAACCCGATCATAAGCTCAAGATTAAGATACCAGTATTCACTCTAAATTCCACCACGATTAGTTTGTGCGTCGCGGTTTTAAAGTGCAGATCTAAATTTTTCGCGTGCAGTGATAGCTAACAGTATGCGGAGCTAAATTTTCTTTTGCAATTTGAGATTTGACAATTTCTTTATTTACAACCTATATTAATTAGGTGTATCCTCCTGTGTAGAATTACTGATGAAAATAACCTGTGCGTAATTATTTGTTAATAGTCAGAAAGCAATAAGGATTAGCTTATGTCCAATAAAGAAATCTCTGCAGGTGTGGTTCATAGTGTCCCGGCAGATTTGAAAGAAACCCTTACTGCCGACAAAGATGTGCTAACTAAATGGGAGGAAATTACTCCACTATCTCGAAATGAGTGGATTTGTTGGGTTGAGGATGCAAAAAAGCCGGAAACCAGACGTATTCGAATAGAGAGAGTACGTACGGAGCTCAAAGAGGGAAAGCACCGGCCTTGCTGCTGGGCCGGTTGTCCGCACCGATTAAAGAATAACGAGAATACCCGATTTATCAAACCGCCAGGGCTTTAAATTTCCTACACTGAGGAGAATGCAGGTCCGGGTGTACAGCAACCGTTGCACAAAATTCTTTGGCTAATTTAGAAAAAATGGTGCTCGTGGATAATTATAGATGCCCCAGAGATAAATTGTAATTTTAATTACATTTAATAATTGATCTCTGGGGCGACTAAAAATCACAAAAATCACAAAAAAATCAGCCTATAACAGTAATAAAGGAAAATACCTATGTCAGACAAAAACATTCTAAAGAAAGCTGAAGATATAGAAATTATCGATATTACCCCTTCAAATATCGCTGATTATGGAGTATGTGGATATAAAGATGCGGAAAAGCACCTGGAATTAAGAAGAAAAATTGATTGGTATAAGGAATATTACCCGAAGGGATTAAGAATTAAGGGGCTTATTTTGCAATCTGGTGGATATCAGGGAATGATAGAGTACATACCGGGCAAATATGCGCATCGCCCTGTAAACGCCGAAAGGTACATGTTTATTCATTGCATTTTTGTTGGATTTAAAAATGAATTTAAAGGGAAGGGATATGCGACCTTACTGCTTCATGACTGTATCAAAGAAGCAAAATCAAATAAGATGGATGGCGTTGCTGTGGTGACAAGAAAAGGATCTTTCATGGCAAAGCGCGATATTTTTATTAAAAATGGATTCGAATCCGTTGATAAAACGAAGCCTGATTTTGAATTACTGGCGTTAAAATTCGATGAACATGCAAAAAATCCTTCTTTCAAAAAATTTAGTCCTCAAAATTATCCTGATGGTATAACTGTTTTCCGTTCTGCGCAGTGCCCATATTCGGTAAAAAATGTTGACGCAATTATGAAAACTGCTGAAAAAATGAAAATCAAAGCAACCTTGATTGATATGAACGATATTGAGGCTGTTCAAAGTGTGCCCTGTGCTTTTGGGACTTTCTGTATAGTAAAAGATGGTGAAGTTATCAGTCACAATCCAATCAGCAATACGCGATTTGAAAATATAATGAAATCGGCAAAATGATAGATGCGAAAATCAGATTACCAAATAATAATGAGCGAATGAAAACTATTAAAACAATTTCAAATATCAATTTGTTTTTTCAAATCATAATTCCAATATTTGTTTGTTTTAATTTTCTTTTTTTTTAAAAGTAAAGTTAAATATGTCAGATAATCATCATACGGAGAGTTTACAGTGTCATTAACCAATAAAAAACAGATCTTCCTGAAATGGAACATTTTTCTCCAAAAATATTTAGGATTACTGATTATCGTATCTGTATCAGGATCGATGGCAGGGAATTTAATCGCTGGTTTAGGTATTGGTAACAGTTATTCAATGGTTGCCCCTTTCATCGGGTATAATTTCAAAAAAGGACCAGGAATAGATCTTTCGCTTACATACATACACCCGGGCATTGACTTTACAGCAGGGGTAAAATATAACTTTCCCTTAAACAATACTGTTTCAACAGGTCCGAAGTTGACCTTTGGTAAAAGAGAAACCAGAGGTTTTGAAACAGAATTTGCAGGATTATCTGCAAATACAACATTTTTTTTCACACGAAACAGCTTTCTTGACTTACAGGCAGGAATAGAAGGAAATTATACGACATACAAACACCCAAGTTCTCTAAAAGAAGGCCCTCATTTTTGGCCACACTTAGGAATGGCTTACGGATATGCTATTGGAAAGACACCGGTAGATGCCTTTAATCTGTCAAAATACAAAACAAAATATGGATATGGATTGTTAACGGCAGGGCAAATAAGCGGCGCCCTTATCGCGCTTACTGGGGTTATATTCGCAACTGCCACAACTTCCTGGCTGGGCACATATTCACATGGTATTCCTGAAGCTGTGTGTATAATAGGAGGAAGTTGTTTTGCAATTGGATCGATTGATTTTTTGATTTGCAGCAGGGCAAAGGGAAAGAGAGTCCGGGAGAAAACCGTAAAAAATGGAGAAGCATGGTTTCCCTCTTACTGATATCAGGATTAATATAACATTTGAAAAGTAGACTTTCTTTTGTGCGTCCTCAAGTAATTCCTCTAACTGCTCTAAAGAGGGTTCTGAAATCGTCTTTAGTATAACTGCATCGCCACTTCCAATGACAATAAACTGATCACCCGGTTTCAAACCAAGTGAATTCCTTACTTCTTCAGGTATTACAACCTACCCCTTTTGAGGAAAGTCCGGTGGTAGCTAATCCTGTGGCCATAATAATCTCCAATAATATCTATTATCCAGGTATTAATATCCGGATAGTCCCAACTATCGACATGGCTTCGCCAGTATTCTTTTGTAAAAGCAGATAAAAATTTGAATCTGAACTGATGAGCCTCAATATTTAGCCATTGGGCATGTATGGAATAAGAAAGGCTTTTCGCACGCGAATAATATTTGCCTGGCTGCCTTATTCTCTTCCAGGTACAACATTTGCCACCTAAAATTTGGTAGAATACATCCAAAACCCAGGAACACACTCCATGAAAATTCTTCCCGTTCACCGCAATTTCATTATTATAAACCAGATAATCATAGCCACTGTGTTCAACTTTTTTATCAACATGGGTATAGCATGGTTTCTTTATCGAAAAGTTGATCAAATCCCTCTCTGGAGCCTAAGAGGTATCGCAACAGATACTATTTCAACAGCATTTATACTTACCGTGCTCTCTTATTATTATATCGTGCTGTCGGTTTGGTTTACGATGAAGATGAAATGGCTGCCGGTCATTAGTGAATATCCAAAAGTTGGAATCGTATCAAAAATTATCAGGATGCCAATAATAGTGCAGGGAATCATCTTTGGTATTTTAGCCTCAGTGCTTATTGCTATTCCTGTTATTGTATGGTTCTTTTTAACCAGAACCCAATCAATGCCATATGAGTCATTCCGCTGGTATAAAGCGATCTTTGGGGCAGCTCTTTCGATCATTGTATCTCCACCGATCGGGTTGCTGTCAATTTTAGATTTCAGTCGGAGAAGAGCGCTTATCCGTTAAATGGAATAATCTGAGATTTATATTAGTACTATATTGTTAACGGAATTCTAATTCAGCATCCTCCCCCGCCCATCATATCCCCGTATACTCTTTGGCTGTGTTTTTCTATTGTAAGTTCCTTGATTCCTTCTTTGTGCTCCTGCAGGACTGTAAATCCCAATAGTTAAACCGTAATACCCTTCACCAAAACCCTCAAACTCTTTTTGAAAACAATGTATAATATCACTGTGAATGACAATCGCACTCAGACGAAAAGGAATATTTCTTGTGTACATTATGTATTTATCACCTTTCACAGCGGCATCTCCGGTAAGGTCCTGGCGGTCTCTATACTTTTTAAGAGTTCCCCAAAATGCGCTTTTACTCTCGATATACTCACAGTAAATCCCGACGGTATCATTAAACCGTACATTGAACCAGTCTTTATTCTCATAACGTTCATCCGGCGGTAGTACCGGGCAGTACAATTCTTGCGAACCGGAAAAACCGAAATTGGTCGTCATTCCAGTAACCCATGGTACATTGGAAAACTTACCTGAACATGAGATAATTTTTACCGGTCTGCGGTTGGAAAGATTAACAGAAATCTTTATCCCCTCTTCAGGCATTGTAAATAAGGAGCTATTGCCGTTCTCATTATCCGATAATGAGAATGTAAACGATATCTTATCACTGAACGCACTCTCAATCTTTTCAAGGAACATTATTCCTTTTATTCCGTTTCCACCGGTACTGCTTGATGAGCTGTACCAGACACGTATTTCCGCTTTATCGCCAACTGATGGGTTGGCTGCGTATGAAGCGGTAAAGAAAAGAAACAGTAGAGTAAGAGTACGAGAAAGATATTTGTAAATCATAGGTAATATTCCGGTTAAATTGGTTTCTATATCAGTCGGATGGATCCATAGCAGTAAAATTACAATATGATGAATTACTATTCTACGCCTTTCCTTTACTCATTTTATTTCGATAGCGATTTCGGTATCGGTATCGCTATCGTCTCAAAAACAGACCTCATAAACTTTGGCTTCCGAAAAAACAGATGTAACTATCAATAATCGATTGCGATATCGATACCGATTCCGACCCCGAAAAGGATTCAGCACACAAGCAGTTTTTTAATCCAGGTGACAATATTTCTCCAAATTTATTCAATACATTCACCCACTTTTCGAATACCTTATATTACTACCCAGATATTTAATAGTTAGCTATTAATATTCAACAACGAATAATTCGTAAATTAATATTGTTTTCAGTGCAGCCATTTAGCAGTTTTTAACCAGAATATCGCAGCAGGATGATTAACGTTTAATTACCAAAAACCTTTCCCAGGGAGATTTTTTGTCAATCTGCCTTTCATGTAATGACCTTCATGTATCATTTAATTTACCTGAATATAGTGCTAAAGCTGTTCGTGGTGTATCTTTCGACATACCAGACCGCAAAACAATTGGAATCGTCGGCGAATCCGGTTGTGGAAAAACAATGACAGCACTCTCGTTAATGCGTCTCGTTCCTGAGCCGCATGGCAGAATCGACAAAGGAACTATCCTTTTTGAGGGGAAGGATATTCTCAAGTTAAATCAATCGGAATTGAGGTCACTGCGTGGTGGTCGCATATCAATGATTTTTCAGGACCCGATGACCTCACTTAATCCACTATACATGTGCGGTAATCAGATCCGTGAAATGATTGTGCATCATATGACAATCAATAAAAATGAGCTTGAGCCTCGGATTTTAAATCTTTTTGAAGAAGTTGGCATTTCTGATCCGAAACGGACATTTACGAGCTACCCTCATCAATTGAGCGGCGGGATGCGTCAACGTGTAATGATTGCCATGGCATTATCCTGTTCCCCGCATCTATTGATCGCCGATGAACCGACAACCGCGCTGGATGTTACAGTTCAGGCAAAAATTCTTGACCTGCTGCACACTCTTCAGCAGACAAAAGATATGAGCATGGTAATTATCACCCATAATCTTGGAATTGTCGGCGATATCGCTCATCAAGTGATGGTAATGTATGGCGGAGAAGTGATGGAGTTTGCGCCTGTTAATTCGCTGTTTGATTCGCCTGCCCACCCCTATACAAAGAGTCTGCTTGACACTATTCCTCATATTGATAATAAGAAAAGCCGGCTCAATGTAATACCCGGTGAAGTCCCAACTTTACAGAACATCCCATCTGGCTGTCCTTTTCATCCACGATGCGGATTCGCGACTGATCGATGCAGAAAAGAGCACCCGCCTCTTTATTCTATTGGACCTGAACATACCACAAGGTGCTTTCTTTATGACAAATAACACACAGGCTTCTGATTCACCAGTAATAGATGTAAAGGATCTGAAAGTTTACTATCCTATAAAAAAAGGTGTTTTCAGCAAAACAACCGGACATGTAAAGGCTGTCGATTCAGTCTCTTTTTCGGTCAATCGGGGTGAGATTTTTGCGCTTGTTGGGGAATCAGGATGCGGGAAAACAACAACCGCACAGGCGATACTTGGGTTGATATCAAAAACTGATGGCTCAATACGGATTTCATTGAACAATTTTCGCAATAATCAAATAGAATGGGACAAAATCAGTCCCCGGGAAAAAAGAGAGATCAGAAAACACATTCAGGTGGTTTTTCAGGATCCTTTCAGTTCACTAAACCCGAGAATGACTGTCAGGTCTATTATTGAAGAACCTATGAAAATTCACAATCTTTGCCCTGTAAGGGAGCGTAAAGAGCGTGCAATTGATTTATTAAAAAAGGTCGGTTTGTCAAGTGAATACCTTACCCGCTATCCGCATGAATTTAGCGGCGGTCAACGTCAAAGAATTGGAATTGCTCGCGCTTTAGTCACGAATCCGGAATGTATAGTCGCCGATGAACCGGTTAGCGCGCTGGATGTTTCAATACAGGCTCAGATTATTAACCTTTTACAGGACCTTCAGAAGTCATTTAACCAGACGCAGCTTTTTATTTCTCATGATCTGGCTGTTGTTCGTCACATTGCAAACAGGGTGGCGGTCATGTATCTGGGTCACATTGTTGAAATGGGGACTGAAGAGCAGATCTTTACAAATCCACTTCATCCTTATACGGCGCTGCTTCTTGAGAGTATCCCGATTCCGGGAAAAGGCCGCAGTACAAAGGGAAATGTCCAGGTAAATCAGGGCAATCAGGAGATTCAGCTGGCAGAGAAAGGATGTCCCTTTTACTCACGCTGTCCCCGCAGAAAAAATGAATGTTTTGACAGTTTTCCATTTCTGATTGACTTTGGCAAAAACCATACGTCAGCTTGTTTTAATCCAATAAAATCAATGTAATTCTCCTGGACCTATCATCTCGACTACCTTGCGGCCGCTCACCCTGAGTATGGTCGAAGGATTACAGCCCGATCTTGTTCTGATTGATTTTTGAATATCTGATTATCTCAAGAAAATCTTTCTGAAGTAAGCCGTTACTGGATATTATCCCTTTTGATTCCAAACCATGGATTGCACCTTCCCTGTCGCACCAGACACCGCCAGCTTCCTCAAGAACAAGGGCACCAGCTGCAAAATCCCATGGCGATAACATGTATTCATAATAAGCATCAAATCTACCGCATGCTACCCAGCAAAGATCTAATGCAGCGCTCCCCATTCTTCGGATACACTGAATATTGGACTGAAACAGCTGATAAATAGCTTTAATTGTGTTATCAAGCATTTCACCGCGATCATAATAAAAACCGGTTGCAATAATTGAATCCTGGAGTAATTTGTTTTTGGAAACCGCAATGGTTTTGCCATTCAACGTTGAGCCTTTCCCCCGTTCGGCAATAAATAATTCATCTTTAATTGGGTCGTAAACAACACCTACACGCACAATACCATTTTCTGAATATGCTATAGAGATTGAAAATTGAGGAATTCCATGCGCATAGTTGTTGGTCCCATCCAGAGGATCGATGATCCAAAGATTTGATGAATCGAGATCTTTCACCTTATGACTTTCCTCGCCAAGAATCAAAGCTTCAGGGAACGCTTTTGTGATCATTTCAGCGATCAGTTGTTCAGAAGCTATATCCGCCTCAGTAACAAGATTATTTGTAGTTCCTTTTTGGCTGATTTTGCTTTTTCCTAATTTTGATACAACCAGTTTTCCTGCCTCTTTTGCTGCTGAGATTGCAATTTCAAGGTGTCTATTCATTGATAAATCCATATTCAGGTTATAAAGTTTATTTAATTACATTATAAAATATGAGTTGGCAATTCGCAGTTCTAAACTATTCTATATCAAAAAAATACCTGATTCGGATGATTCCTTGTCGATGAGATGCAAAGCAGCCTTAAGCTGATTGGATTCCGGATGAGAAGGGCATTTCCGATATCGTGGCATGTACGAGCTGCGGCAAGTAATAGTCCGATTTTCGGAAATAGATAATAAGAGCAAATTTTAGAATAAATGAATCGTAATAAGGTTTGTACAAGATTAGTAATTCTCGAATTTAAAAAAAATAAGAACTAAATATCGCTTTTTTTCTTCTAAATGGTATATTTAATATTTGGATTACTTATTCCTTACTTTTTTGTTTTTGTGCTACAGCTTTGCTGTAATTGGGTGATATAACTATATTTATGATTAGATGGCAGAATCCGGACAAACATATCATTTTGGCTTCAGGCTCTCCCCGTCGCAAGCAAATTCTTGAACAGATGGGTTTTATTTTTGAAACTATCGTGCCAGAATCCATAGATGAGAACAAGTACTTAGAAGAAGCCGATCTTTTTAATTCGATTAAGACATTGGCTTTAATTAAGGCTGAACAGATAGCAAAAAAAAGATCAGATGCCATAGTGATAGGAGCTGATACGATTGTTGTTAAAGATAACAAAATCCTGGGCAAACCTGAAAATCGTGGTGACGCAAAGGGAATGTTGCGATTTTTATCCAATAGCAAACACCAGGTGATAACAGGTGTGGCATTGAGATGTGAGGATGAAAACTATTTCGGAACAGCTGTCAGCTGTACAGATGTGTATTTTAGAAATATTACCGATACTGAAATAGATTCTTATCTGATAAAAGATGAGTATAAAGATAAAGCTGGTGCATACGCGTATTCAGGGACAGGCTATGATCTTTATCGAAAAGATAGTTGGCTGTTATTATAATGTTGTTGGTTTACCTGTTACAATTACTATAAATTTGTTCAATGATTTTATTGATCGAAAGGAATCCGCAGATGTCTGAAAAGAATGAAACGGATCAAACAAATGCACAAGATGCATCGAAAGATCGTGTTGGTGATATTATTCGTAAGGAACGTATTACGCGACGAATTACTGTAGAGACTATCGCGAAAGATCTCAAACTCAATGTTAAATATATCAAGTCCTTGGAAGCCAGTGAATACGAAGCATTGCCAGCGGATCCCTACATTCGTGTTTACTTTCGATCTCTTGCTAAATACCTTTCCTTAGATTCCGAAGAAATTCTGAAAAAATTTTATGAAGAGCGGGGTATGAGTCCTGATCACATTAGCAAGAGATACCAGTTCCAAAATTGTTATCTCTGTGAAAGAAAAGGAAAACCAGAAAAATCCAACTCTGATAATTACCATTGCACTGATCGTTGTACTTAGCAGGATTCAGTTTTTTTGCAAATAAAAAAGGCTGGATCTCAACTCCTCATTCAACTCTGAAAATTGCAGACTCTTTAGCGGTAAAGACTGCTGCTGCGGCAGATTCAATTAATGATTCAATTCTTGACGACAGCCTCTTTTCCGGTGCGCCGGTCCAGGTCGCTGACTCCGCATTCAATTAAAACTGCTGATACTGTTAAAAAAACCGATTCTGTATCAAAAGCGCTGTCAAAAAATGGGACTATGAAACTTAGAATTGAAGCTCTATCAGATTCTGTTTGGGCACAGATATTCTCTGATGGTCAATCATGGAAAAGTACTATTCTTAAATGGTTCGCCAAGAGAATTTACCGCAAAAGACAGTTTTAATGTTCATATTGCAAGCAATCCTAATGTAAAAGTATTCCTTAATGGTAAACCACTCAAAGTGAGAGGCAATGGAGTCGTTTTCTTTAAAGTCGATTCTACCGGCTCGCCGATTCCCTGGGGAAATACAAGATGGACCACTACATTCAAGGGACGTCTATAGTTAAATGTGGATTGATACACATGCTCACCTTTTTGATTTAACTTCCGAGCAATTAGATAATACAATTAATGAGGCTGTACAATCATCTATCGGCCTCATCATATCTACAGCAGTAGATATTGAAACTTGTAAAAAAGTTCTCCAGCACTGTAGGCAATTTCCCGTTTTGTCTGGCGCAATTGGAATCTCTCCCTTCGATATCGAAAATCTGGATAGCAATTGGAACATAAAACTGCGGTCGATGTTAAATGAACCAAAAATTATCGCAGTCGGAGAGATCGGTCTGGATTCCTCAAATCCTAAATATCCCCCAATTGAAAAGCAGCTACCTTTTTTTATAGAACAGCTTACAATAGCAAAAGAAGCTAAAGTGCCTGCGATTATCCATTCACGAGGAGCTGAACAATTTGCAGCAGATATTTGCAAGAAAGAAGAAATCGATTATGCGGTTTTCCATTGCTTTACAGGTGATTATTCTGCTGCCAGAAAAATTCTTGATCTGGGTTATTACTTGTCTTTTTCAGGGATTATTACCTTTAAAAACTCAGATTTATCCTCGCTTATTCCAAAAATTCCGGTAGACAGGATTTTAATAGAAACCGATTCTCCGTATCTTGCGCCAGTTCCATTTCGGGGAAAACAAAACAAGCCCTCATTTCTTCCTGTTATCGGAGCGCAATTAGCACAGATATTATCAATCAATGTTAATGATTTGCAAATAATTTTAAGGAAAAATTTTAATACTTGTTTTAAAATTGATAAATAAGTGATTTTTCCGATATCCTTTTTATATTTTGTAATTTAGCAGGAACAATGCTTATGTGGACCGTGTTTTTTATCTTTGCTTTGTTAGGAGTTGTAGTATTACTCTTTTATATCCTCATTGAGCTAAATGACTTTGAAAAAAAGCTCAATCAGATCGCTGAGGAGATTAAAAAGCACTACGAAAAAAGTTAAGTTCCTTTAACAAACAATTACCTGAACAGATATTGCCAGGCAGTTATTACAAGTAAATAAAGGGGTAACAATTGAGAACTGCATCCATTAAAAGGTCAACCAAAGAAACATCTGTCGAAATTGATTTAACAATCGATGGAAAAGGGAAAGCAGATATTTCTTCCGGTAACGGTTTTATGGATCACATGCTCGTCCTTTTTTCACGCCATGGTCTATTTGATCTGAAAATTCACTGTAAAGGTGATACTCATGTTGATTTTCACCATAGTGCGGAAGATATTGGGATCTGCCTTGGAATGGCCTTTTCAAAAGCATTAAATGACTGTAAAGGGATTTGCCGCTATGGAACAATACATCTTCCAATGGACGAATCACTTGTTCGGGTTTGTCTTGATATTGCAGGCCGGCCGAATTTGATCTATAATGTAAATATCATAGACAGGAAAATCAACGATTTTGACTGTGATCTTGTGGAAGATTTTCTGAAAGCTTTTACAGATAATGCGAAAATAACCATGCACGTCGACCTTATCCGCGGCCGAAATAGTCATCATTCAATTGAAGCAGTTTTTAAAGCATTTGGAAGAGCACTGTTGCAGGCATGCACAATAGATGAAAGGGCTTCAGATCAGATTCCTTCAACAAAGGGTCTGCTTTAAAATAAATGTAAGAGTTGAATGTGACTGAAAAAGTAATTGGCGAAAACATTCTGATTGAGATTACAAATGATTCTCTTTAATCAAACATGAACCGATTGAAGTCCTGCTGTATTTTCCTTTGGTATTACGGGAAAATACAAACTGAAAATTGCTGTCACGCCTTTAACCTGTAATTCTCAAACTTCGGAAAGGCAATATTAATCAAGGACATACGTATTCTGATATTTGTAGGAAAGTTAACTGTCCACCAGGAAAAACTTTTACTGCAGTTTTCAAAAAAAAGTTCCGTTTGATTTACGATGATTGAAATGGATAGAAATTTGTTAAAAATCGTGGTACATTTTATATTAACGTTCTCTGGCTATAATTTAAACTAAGAAAATACTTGCCAGTCGTAAAGGAGGAAATATGCTTCCGGGAAAGCTCCTCGTTATCGGGGTAACTGTAACCGCACTGTTTATTACTGGTTGTGCGAAAAAGCAAAAAAGCTCTGCGGATCTTGCTACTCAGAAATCCACCAGTACACAACCAGGCTCATCAAATGCAACTAATTCAGATGATATTTTCAATGAATTTTATAAAGATGAAAATGGCAGCTCTGAAAAAGTGAACTCTAAAGAAACATTTACCCCTTCAGGTAAAGCTTCTGAATCAAACACAAATTACGGCGGCAAAACAGAATTTAATGAGAATGGACGATATGTTCTACAGGTCTCCACAGTTCGCTCACATTCTTTTGCTGAAAAAATCAAAAACAAACTTGAAAACGCCGGTTTTCCGGCTTATGTCGCTGAGGTCGAAAATCCTACTCCTGCTTTGAGCGGCACGTATTATCGAATTAGAATTGGAGCTTTTTCGACAATCAGTGCAGCCAGAGAATTTGGTGAAAACACTCTTAAATCACTTGGCTACGATTACTGGATTGATAACAAATCCAATGATTTGGTTGGAATAGATGGAAGTGCCCTTGGTAACTCCGGAAGCAGTTATAGCAGCGATTCCTATTCAGCTCCCGCTCCTTCTTACGGAGGAACCACCTCTACAGAATCAACAGAAACAAGTACTCAATCAGATAATTGGGTTACATCAGCTCCAGCTCCAACAGCAACACAAAGTGCAGCAACAACAACATCATCAACAACTGCCGCTCCGGCTGCGTCTGGACAAAGTATATCTTCAACAAATCAAACACCCCAGCCAGTTTCAAATCAATCAGCAGCACCTGTTACAAATGATGCTACAAACAAAGATTCTGCCGGATGGGGTTCCAGCGGTTGGTAAAAAAAGAACAGAATAATTTAAATTTTCCCGGGTTTTGCCTATATGGTAAAGCCCACTTTTTATTTTTATGCCTACAGTAGCTTTACAAAATCTTGGATGCAGTAAAAATCTGGTTGATGGAGACAGAATTTTATTTACCTTCCACAATGCCGGCTTTGAACTGACAGATGATTTCACCAGTGCAGATATTATCATTGTAAACACCTGTTCTTTTATTCGTGAAGCACAGGAAGAAGCAATCGAATCTATTCTTGATGCCGCTTCTTTTAAAAACAATGGCAAATGTAAAACTTTAATTGTCAGCGGATGTTTCTCTGAACGCTATCGCCACGAAATTGCCAAAAAATTCCCGGAAGTCGATTTGTGGGTCGGTGTTAACGATTGGGAACAATTACTGAAAAATCAGTTCAATTTTGCTGCAAACGTTTCTTTTAAACGAGAACTTCAGGAACCCCTTTCCACACAATATTTGAAAATTGCTGATGGATGTTCGCACGGTTGTACGTTCTGCGTTATCCCTGCTATCAGGGGGCCTTACAAAAGCAGAAAAATTGATGAAATTATTCTGGAAGCACAATGGTTGTTCGAAAAAGGAACCAAAGAACTCATCCTTATCGCTCAGGATTCCTCCTTTTATGGTAAAGACACCAGTTCCTCTTTACAATCACTGGTAGAAAAAATCCTGGAAAAAACTGCTTTCCCCTGGATCAGAATAATGTATCTGTATCCTAAATTTGTTGATGATTCACTGCTGAGATTGTTTGCTCAGGAGAAAAGATTATGTTCATATTTTGATATTCCACTCCAGCATATTTCGTCTCCTATTCTAAAGGCAATGAATCGTCCATCCTCCTCTGAAGATATTTACAATTTGATTACAAGGATCAGGACAATTGTGCCAGGGGCAGCTATAAGAAGCACTTTTATTCTTGGGTTTCCAGGCGAAACGGAGAAGCATTTCAAAGAGCTACTCAAGTTCACTGAATTCGCCCGTTTTGATAAACTTGGCGTTTTCCCTTTCTCGCCCGAAGAAGGAACGAAAGCGATTCAAATGAGTTCTCGTCCACGTATTTCTACAGCGACAAGACGTTGTGAAGAGTTAATGCTTATACAACGTGAAATAAGTCGCGAAATAATGGAATCGAAAATTGGAACAACAACGGATGTGATCATAGATCGGGTTTCTGAAGATCCAGACTACAATTACGAAGCTCGCACCCGGTTGGATGCACCAGAAGTTGATGGTAAGGTTCTGATAACAAAGGGCAGTTTGGATTTGGGCTCAATAGTTCCTGTAAAGATTATCGGTAGTGGAGATTATGATCTGTACGGAGATTTGTTTACTAAATAGATATTTATCTCTTTTTGACTTACGTTTTTATTTAAGCACTTCGCACTGACAAGCTAAGGGGATCTGTCTTCCTGATGTGGAATATCCCTGAGTGAAATGTAAATACAAAGCCTAAGTCAATGACAATGGATGTTGAGCTGTTGTTCTGTTAAATTCCAAAAATTATTTTCCAAACCTGCAATGAAGCTTCTGAAACTCATTTGAATGTGAGCATTTTTGCAAAAGAGTTCCAGTAAAAAATAATTTTCTGAATTAATGCCAATATTCGGAAGAGTTTCACTGAATGATTTAAATTTAGTATTGGCGAAGTTTCAAAATAGTTTTCAAAGGAGTATCAGCATGCCTACTTATGAGTATAAATGCGAAAAATGTGGTTTGATCTTTGAAGAGTTCCAAAGCATCAACGCAGAACCACTTAAAAAGTGTAATAAAGAGGGATGCACTGGTAATGTAAAACGCTTATTTTCACCGGGAGCTGGTTTTATTTTCAAAGGCAGTGGTTTTTATTCAACAGATTATCGTTCTGAATCTTATAAACAGGCAGCAAAGTCAGATACTTCTACTTCGAGTTCTGCAAGTTCTGCGAATCCAGGTACTCAAGCTCCTAAAAGCTGATCGGAAAATTAAAAATAATGTTTATCGATGAAACAGTTATTCATATCAAAGCTGGTGATGGAGGTAATGGGTGTTTTTCGTATGAGCGCCTCAAATACAAACCCAAGGGTGGTCCTGATGGTGGTGATGGCGGTCGAGGAGGACACATTTATCTTCAAGGCTCATCAAATATCCATACCCTTCAAGATGTAGCATATCGGCAAAGTTATAAAGCTGAACGGGGTGCACATGGAAAAGGGAAAAATATGGCTGGACGAAGCGGAGAGGATATTGCTATCCTTGTTCCGCTTGGGACAATAGTTTATGATGATCAGACAAAAGAGATTCTTGTTGATTGTTTAGAAAATGGTGTTCGCATGCTTGTTGCTCGCGGCGGCAGAGGCGGACGTGGAAATGGATCTATTGCATCATATAATAATCCCAACCCTGAGAGATCTGAAGCTGGAAAACCTGGTGAAGAAAAAAAGCTGCGTTTAGAATTAAAGGTCCTTGCGGATGTAGGGCTTGTTGGAAGGCCAAATGCTGGAAAGTCTACATTTCTTTCAAAAATCTCAGCTGCAAAACCGAAAATCGCTGATTATCCTTTTACTACAAAAGAACCCCACCTGGGGATCGTTAGGATGAAACAAGGATATAGCTCCTTTGTCGTTGCAGATATACCCGGGTTGATCGAGGACTGCCATAAAGGCAAAGGCCTTGGGATCAGATTTTTACGTCATATAGAAAGAACTAAGGCTTTAGCGATTCTTATTGAATCTACAACAGATGATCCTATTGGGGATTCAAACATCTTGTTAAATGAACTCTCTCAATACAGTCAAAGTCTTGCTGATAAGCCAAAATGTTTCATAGTAACTAAAAAAGATTTATTGCCACCCGAAAATACTCTTAAGATTCCTCAAGGGTGGAAATTGATATCAGCCGTAACAGGAGAAGGGCTCGATGAGGTCCTACAGACATTAAGCAGTATGGTAGCAAATATCTCTGTGGAAGATGATGTTGAAACGAATATTTAGAAGAAAAAATAATTTAGCTCTATAAAAACAGAATTCTTCTGTTGCACAGTTTTCTTTTAATATATATATTAAGAAACTTTCAATTCACAAAGTAATCAGGCTTTATTTTAGCCAAAACTAGTTTTAAGGAGATTAAATACATGCAACGGCATAAGTCGGTAGAAAAACGGGCTCGTACAAGTGAAAAGGCAAATCTCGTCAACCGCATGGGCCGTTCCAGAATTAAAACCGCGATCAAAGATGTTTTAAATGCAAAAGATAAGAAAACTGCCGAAGTAGCCCTGAACTCCGCAGCTTCAGTTCTTGATAAAAGCGTAAAAAGCGGTTTGATTCACCGGAACAACGCTTCAAATAAAAAATCAAAGCTCCAGCAGATCGTTAATAAATTAGAAAAATAGTTCCTTACAGGGTGTCCTCTGACACCCTTTTTTCCTTTCTCATCCTCCCTTTTAAAATTTTTACTGCAAACTGTTGATTCTAATTGTAAAATGTAATTAGTTTTTTTTGAAAACTTATGTAAAAACAAGCGGGTTTCCATGAAACTTGGATATATATACTGTGCATTTATAATTTTTATTTTGTCCAGTATTCTGTCAGCAGAACAAAATTCTGATTTGTTTTGGATGAATGAATTTGAAGATGGAATTGCTAATAGAAACTTATTCCTCAATAGTTGCGGTTTGAATAATACCGGCCTGGAAATAAACTCCTGGGGTAAAGAAAAAAGAGAACAGACATTATCAATTCTAAATCAGACTGAGACCCATAACACCTGGAACAAGTTCATTACTGGCATTATTCTTTTCTTTAATCAATCTCCAAATGCCCAAAATGCTCTCAGAGAAGCTGTTGTTTCTGCTTCAGACGATCCGGGTACAACCTGGGTATTGTTCATTGAATTCAACAGGTACAAATTATTTGATTGGGCTGATAGTTGTCTTCATCAACTCGAAAAGCAATTGCTTAGTTCAGGCGCGAGTTCCTCGATTCTGGTAAGTACCCAAATTAAAAATTTAGCATTTTCTTATCAGAAAGAAGATAAAGCTGATGTAGCTTTAAATTTATACAGATGGGCAGAACAATTTGATCCAAATGAGACCTGGACAATAAAAAAGAGGTTTTGGATGAGTTTTCCCGGTGACTTTGATCAAATGAGAAATGCACTTAATTCGTATCTGTCAGTAATAAGTAAATCATGGCACGCTCAACTTGCAGGTTTGGAAACAATTTACTCCTGGCTGCGCGTTATTTTTATCATCTTCATGATAGCAGTTTTTATTGTCATTACTTTAAAATATTTTCCTTACGCGGTACATTTTATTTCTGATTTATATCCACTATCAGTATCAATTTCTTTACGACCAGTACTTGCATCCATAATAGTTTTTTCATCAGCATTCTTCAGTATTTTTCTTTTATTCTGGATAATAGCCTTTTTAACCTGGCGTTTTATTAACAAAGGCGACAAGCGTCTTTTCTCAGTTGCACTGTGTATTCTCATTTTCGCTCCGATAGACTCATTCATTCTTAACATTTTTGAGAATGCCAGAGATCCGGATAATACAGTTTCTCTTTATAAAAAAGTCTCAGCAGAAGGATACACCGAAAAGACGGATACGAAGCTGATCGCACAGTCAATCGAGCATAGATCCAATGCTCTTCATTCTTTGGCAGCGGCAATTTCCTCATACAAAAAAGGTGATCTTCAACCGGCCCAATCATTCATCGAGAATTCTCTTCGCATATTACCAAATGACCCTGTTGCATTAGTAATGGCGGGGAATATTTTCTTTCAAAAGGATCAATTTAACAAATCAAAAAGCTATTACGAAAAAGCAATTGCGACTGGTTCTAAAGATATCAGTGCGAAATTTAATCTTGCTCAGTGCTATTTACGTCAATCAGAAGTTGTAAAGGGAACTGAGCTTATGGATCAGGCAGCAAGAGAAGACAAATCTGTTGTTAATAATTTCATAAACAAGAATGACTTTATTTATTCTAAAAACTGGCCGGCCTTACGAAGTGTTATGATGCCTGAATACTCTTCCCTATATTTCTGGAAAAACATGCTTTTTAAGTATTACGGAAACACTGAATCAACAGATAGACACTGGGGAATTTCTTTTTTTGGAATTAACAGTATGACTTCTTTCTTTCTTTTTTGTATATTCTTTTTTATTCTCCTGTCATCCTCCATTTTTAATAACTCAAAGAAAGTCAGAAAATATTTCGAATGCAAACTTTGCGGAAGAATAATGTGTAAAAGCTGTTCTCAGGGAATACTGTGCAACAGCTGTGATAGTTCATTAGAGTTCGTTAAAAATGAAAAGAAAGCAGACCAGATCCGCTTTTCTATTGTTAAAATTTTTACTCTGATTCGTTTTGTAAAAGTTATTTCTACAGATATCATTTTCCCTGGTCTGGGGGCATATTTAAAAGATGAAAAAAAACTTATACCTGTTATTATGTTAATTTCAACAAGTTTTATCTATTCATCCTATTTCTGCATTTTTAAATATGTTGAGAAATTCGGTTTTAACAAAGGAACTCTGATTTTTCTTGCAGTCTTGATTTCGTATAACATTTACTTTATTGTGATAAAGTATCTGGAGTTATCTAAATTTTTGGAATCTGATTCCAAAGCATAAGTTTAGTTCGGCCAGGAGTATTCCCATGATTTTAAGTGGAACATTAAGAGAATTCATTTTAGCTGATGTTTTTCAATTATTGACTCAGCAGAAAATAACTGGGAAGCTTATCTTGCACACCGGCAGTACTGATGGGATTGTCACTTTCAGAGAGGGTTTTATCGTTTCGGCGGAGAAAGGCGCTGATAATCTCAGTACAAAACTACATAATTATATCAAGGACACAAAATCTCTACCTTTGGAGAGTATAACCGAACTATTTAAGTCTTTTGGTGATAATCTCAATGAGCTTTCATCTGAGACAATCAAACGCGGTATAATGTCCAAAAAAGAGATGGCCTCATTCGCAGAAACAATTATCGAAGATATTGCTTGCAGTCTTTTTCAATGGAAAGCTGGCACCTATAGATTCAGTTCGATGCACTCAGTAGAATCTTCGGTGATTGAGGATATTTCCATTCCCGTAGAAAACATCGTAATGGAAGCGATGCGAAGAGTTGATGAATGGAATAGAATGATAGATGTAATCAAAGATGATATGGTCTTTATTCCTGCTGAAAAAACTATTGATGGTTTTGATGTCGATTTTGAACCTCTAAAAAATCCAGATCTTTATCTACTAAAAAAAATTGATGGGACAACACCAGTAAGAATTTTCCTCCATACTACCTTTTTAACTGAATATAAAGTTTATGAGGCATTGAATAGCCTCTATCAGTCGAAGAAGATTCTTATACTATCATCAAAATTATCGAAATCCGTTCAGGAAGCTTTAAATAAGCAATCAAAAGGCAAATCACTGATAGCGATTTCGACTGGCATGTCACTTTTAACGACTGCAGCGATCATTTTGCTGATGTTTTCAATAAGTGCCATTTTTAAACGAGCAGTTATTCCTGAAAAAACAGTAGATGCTTATGTAAGAGGAGTTGATGTGCCGATTAAAAACGCTCAACAAAACATCTCAATCGCAAGTGTATATTATCAGGCACAAACAGGCAGTGAACCATCATCCATCAAAGACTTAAATACTATTTTTATTTTATCTTCTGATGATTTCTATTTTTTTAATTTGAATTCGAAGTTAAAATATAAAAAGAATAGAGATGTAAATAAAAAAGTGGACTAATAGATTTTAAATAACTAATTTAAAAAGATATAACGGATTCTTGCATCCAATGTGTATTGGAACTATATTTCTTTAAAATGATGACATTTTACCGTTTAGGTTATTATAATAGCTGGCCATTGATCTAAACAGAAGGACGAGTTCATGGCATCAATTAATTATGCGGCTAGGGAAATCAGCGTAAAAATTGTGTATTACGGGCCGGGTTTAAGCGGCAAAACTACCAATTTGCAGGTCATTCATCGCAAAGTTCCACCTGAGTACAAAAGTGATATGGTATCCCTTGCGACTGAAACAGATCGTACTCTGTTCTTTGATTTTCTTCCTTTAGATTTAGGAAAAATCAAAGGTTTTTCAACAAAATTCCAACTTTATACGGTTCCTGGTCAAGTATACTACAATGCGACTAGAAAACTAGTGCTTCGTGGTGTTGATGGTGTTGTATTCGTTGCAGATTCAGCTCCTGATAAAGTACAGGAAAATCTCGAAAGCTTTCAGAACCTTGAGGAAAACCTTGCTGAATATGGATACAAACGTGAAAACGTTCCGATTATTATCCAATACAATAAGCGTGATTTACCTAATGCAATGACTATTGAGGAGCTTCAGCAACTTGTAAATAAATACAATTTACCTTGGAGTGAAGCTGTTGCAAATAAAGGAAAAGGTGTTTTTGATTCTTTCAAACTTAATCGGAAAAATTGTTATTGATTACCTTAATAAAAAGTATTCCCGTGGTACTACTCGCCCGGATTCAGCTGCTCCAACGGCATATGCTGATCAAAGGCGTCCATATAATCAGGAACATATCTCTCAACCACAAAATCAGTATCCTTCTGGTCAAAATCAATATCCCAGTAATAAGGGATATCAATTGGCTGGCAATATGTCCTCATATCAGCAGCCATTTCAACAACCACAGGTGAGAAGTGTTCCTCAGCAGCCAAGACCTGCAATGCCGCAGTCTCCTCGACCACAGCAACAGGGTAATATTCCTCCAGTACAGGGAAGAATGGCACCACCTCCGATCATGCCAACTCAAAAACCAGTTCAACAGTCTTTTTATAATAAAACTGCAGCCCCAGAGTGGAAATTTGCAGCAAAATGCAGGTTATTTTACCCCTGCACAGCCAAATCGTCCACCTCAACAAAAGTTCAACAGAGCTCCTCAATCTCAGAATTTTGGTGGAGTTAATCAGAATCAGTTCACTCCCCCACAGCCAAAACAGCCTATTCAGAAAGCGCCGGCTCCGTTTCAAGCCCCACTAATCAGTTTGAAGTTGACTCATTCGATGATTCACAGACATTTGAACCACAAGCTCAGATGCCGATGGCAGATTTCAGATAATGATAATCAAAACCAAAATCGTGGCGACTACTATGATTATGGTGCTATAAATCTTGAACCAATGGGACAATCAGCAACAACAACAAGTTCAAGATAATGAACCAGAAATAATTCTTGAACCAAATGATCAGGATCAGGCTTTCCTTGCACCGAAATCTACTCCTACGGATTTTGGACATAATCAATTTGAAGGTTCAGGAAAAACAGATCTTGATCTTGAAATCGAAAAGTATCAGCGGGAAATTGAAGAAAAACAAAAGAAGACTCGTGTACAACCGAATCCATCTCAGCAGGCAAATCTAAAACAACAGATGCCCTACCTCAGCAAATCAAGGTCAACCTGTTCAGGGAAATCAGTTTGCTGGTAATGCAGATGGTAACGACTATGATGTTTACAATATGGAAATGCCTTCTTATCCTCAGAATCAGCCTCCAACACAACGACAACCAGCAGTTGGGGTTAATGAAGGGGACGATGCGATGTTTTTTACATCGGTTGACCCGGATCGCCAAAAGCGACCATTAAAGAAACCGGTAGTCAATCCAAGGACTGTTAAAGATCAATCGCAACAGCAAAAAGGATTTCTTTCAAAATTTTTCAATAGGGATACTCCCTGATGAAGGACATGATTCTTTTTCCGGAGGATATAGAGCGATTAAACCTTGTCCTTTCACAGTTAGTCGCGAAAGCAAACCTGTTATTAGCAGTGCTTATCAACAAAGATGGCAGGTTACTTACAAGTCAAGGTAGCCTGGATCAGGTAGATACCGTTTCCATGGCTGCTCTTGTTGCCGGTAATTCTGCATCTACTCTTGCTATTGCACAGTTGATGGGTGAACATGAATTTTCCACTATGTACCATCAGGGCAAGGAAAAGCATATTTTATTGCAACGGTTGATGAAAACACTTTTTTAGCACTTAGTCTTTAATGATCGAACCAATATCGATCGGGTAAAAGTTTTTGTTCGACAATTCGATCGACAATTAAAAGCAAGTCTCTCTCAGGTTTATGACAAAACAGAGGATCAGGTGAATCTCGACTTGGATATGATGAGTTCATACGAGTCTTCTAACCAACAAATGGATCTGATTCAATCATTACAGTCAGCATTATCTCAAAATCAACCACAACCTACTGACGATGCGCGACAAGACCAAAAAAATACTTTTTCTGCCGGATTTGTTTCAAATCAACCAGCTGCTCAAGAAAAAAACAACGTCACTAATAACGACGAAATCGTTTTTGATATTGATTCTCATAAAAATATAAACGATACCAATTACATTTATTTACAAAAGAAAATTCAAGAGACAAACAAAAGAAAAAAGGACGAATAGTATTTCTTATTTATCTAAAATTTAAAAAGAGTGCAATAAAAACAACAACTATAATACCAGCTGTAATTGTAACCCATTTTTGTTTTGAGCCACTTTTCGTCCCAAATTCATTTTCTTTCAATTCATCATATTCTTCCGGATCAGGCAGATCTATACCATCGAGATACGTATCTACAGACCATCCAGTTCTTTCATCAGACCCACAATTATAGCATACTTTAGCTTTTTTATCTAAATCTTCACCACAATGTGGACATTTATAATTTGAATCAGTCATAAAAGCGCCTTTACTTTTTTAAACAAAAAAACACTATTTATGTAGTAAAATTATTTAATTCACAATACTTTGTCTAATTATAAAGACTTTATTTATTTTTAAAAAATGTTTCTAAAATCTTTTCTATTAGTCAGTGCAGGATTTCCCTTATTTATGGGCGGCATTGCTGCACTCCTTTTTGGCAGAAAAAAAGAATGCTCAAGGTCCTCCGGACTTCTATTCCATTCAGTTTTGCCTGGATCGATACAGCCAAATCTTTCATGTATATCTCAAAAGAGATTCTCAAAAATAATCGAAAATGTGAAAAACCGTGGGTACAGTTCAGTCACTATTAATAAAGCTGTACTTACGAATGCTCAATCACTATCACAAATAATGATTACTTTTGATGATGGATTCCAGAGTGTCTATGATTATGCTCTCCCTATCCTTGATAATGCAGGTTTTAAAGCAACCATCTTTTGTGTTACAGATTTTATAGGGAAAACCTCAGCCTGGGATGTTTACGGTCCATCCAAACATCTTGACAATAAATCTATATATAATCTATCAAAAATGGGGCATGAAATAGGAAGTCATACATGTACACATGCTAATCTCCCCTACCTTTCGGATAAAGATCTGATTCGTGAATTGCGTGATTCTAAATCAAAACTTGAGGATATTACTGGAAATGAGGTGAAAAGTATTTCATTTCCATATGGCAGCTGGAATAAGAGAGTGTGGGAAAATGTATGTGAAGTTGGATACAGCTCAGCTTCCACCTATAGAAATCATGCATTTAGCAAGGAACTTCGCCTTTTTCCTGTTTACGGAGTTTATCAGTTCGATACCCCGGATTCAGTGTTCAGTAGAATAACACATAATAACTTTTCGTTTTCACTTTCCTACGCAATCTCATCACTTATGCCGCATTTTGCAAAAGGTACACCTGTTTGGAAATTCAGGAAAAGCTATCAAATTTTCCCAAATAAGGGATGAAAGCACCTCTTATTGTGCTTCATATTTTATTGTTCTTAATGCTGAAAGTATTTATTTTGAACTACGAAAAGAGGTGGTTTCATGAGTACGGTGCTAAGTGTAAATGAACTTTGTGAAAAAATAGGAAATAAAACCAAGGTAATAGCAAAGAGCACATCATGTGGAACAGCTGTATTTTCTGAAGCTGGTGCACGGCTGATCGGATTATTTCCTTCAACAGAATCAGCAAATACGTTGTGGGTTGCTGAAAATATTGACAGTAGAATATCATCTGGTGACTGGCAGACAGGTGGTGAAAGGCTCTGGATAGCACCACAACGGGATTTTTTCTTTACTAATCCTCAAAAATTCGAAGGATTTCACGTTTCATCTGATCTTGATCCGGGGTCCTATTCTCAAAAGGATGATTTAACATTTGAGAACATATTCACTCTCCGTAATCACCATAAGAAAGTAACCTATTCTGAGTGTATTGCTCGCCGAAAATTCGCAATGATCAATGATGATCCCTATCAGAGCGGGCTTGATTACGTTGGTGTACAAATAGATGATTACCTGTCAATATCATCATCGGAAATAAATATGTGTGCCTGGTCGATAACAATGGTAGCTACCTGTGGCCCCGAAAAGCCAGGAACCGTTTTACTACCTATGGCAAACCTTAACGCAGTTGTAAATTACTTCGATCCTATTCCCTATAACAGATTTTCAACCGGGATCGGATTTTCCCGTTTTTTAATAGATTCAAAAAAAGCTCTCAAATTAGCAATTCGTCCTGAAGGTGTCGTTTGGGATAATCCTGCGAAAATAATGTATATCTCTCCTTTTTCTGGTACCGACAAATGGTTCTGTTTAATCAAGCGCACTGAAGACCTTCCCAAGAATCAGGAAAACTGTGTTGACCCTACAGTGTATAACCCCCACGGTCCAAAGGGTGCTATTCAAGCTTATAATCATGGATATGACAGTGAGATGCTCTATGGAGAAATTGAATTGCAATTGAATAAAGGCTTACCAGAAAGTAACAGAGTGACGAGCTGTGGGACACATGAACTGTTAAGTTATTCCGGAACCAAAAAGGAAATTCTAAATCTGGCGAAAATTGTTTTGAGAGCAGATGAAGTTCCAGAAGTTTACTAATAATTTTTGTTAAACAGTAAAGATGGAATAATTGATTTGTGCCAAATTGTCCTATAGATTACAGCTTTCTATGGAATGGAAATAATTTTAAATGGGCACGATTGGAATTTCAAATAATTTATAAGACAATTTTGGATAAATTTACTTTAATCAATACAGTCCGGATAAATTTCTACAGCTAAAGGACCTCGTTGAGTATTGGCAACTGAGAAAGTCACCATTTGACCTTCGTAAAGAAGCTGATATCCGGGTTTAATAATATCTCTGTAAGAAAATTTCAGAACAGGTGAACCATCTTCCGGCTCTATGTAACCTGTCCCGGTTATATCATTAAATAGACGTACTCTACCTCTCATAATAATAGATCAGCTCAATGTTTTTATAAGTGTTTTTTCGTATGGTGGTCTGATAACACCTCTATCAGTGATAAATGCAGTTATTAAATGTGAAGGAGTAACATCAAAAGCCGGATTGTAAACATTAACTCCTGAAGGTGCGGTCTGCTTTCCAAATCCGCAGATAACCTCTTCACAGCCACGCTCTTCTATAGGTATTTGCTTACCACTATCCATAGAAAGGTCAAATGTAGAGAATGGAGCTGCAACGTAAAAAGGGATACCGTGAGCTTTTGCGAGTAAAGCAACCCCGTAGGTCCCAATTTTATTTGCAGTATCACCATTAGCTGCAATGCGATCGGCTCCGACGATTACAGCATCAATTTTACCCTGAGCCATAACTGATGCAGCCATATTATCACAAATGAGAGTAACAGGAATACCTGCCTGATGTAATTCAAAAGAAGTGATACGTGCGCCTTGTAACAAAGGACGTGTTTCATCCGCAAACACATGAAACGTAATTCCCTTTTCAAAACCGACATAAATCGGGGCAAGTGCAGTTCCATATTCTGCGGTTGCCAATCCGCCGGCGTTACAATGTGTCAAAATAGTCTTTTTATCTTTTAAAAGCTCTAATCCAGCTTCCCCGATTGCCCGACCAGTTCTCTTATCTTCTTCTAATATTTCAACAGCTTCAATTAGCAATTTACTTTTAATTAGTTTAATATTATTTAAAGGAACTTGTTCCTGACATTTCTTTTTCATTCTGTTAACAGCCCAGGATAAATTGACCGCTGTAGGACGTGAACTTATAAGATAGTCAGCCATTTTGTTAAAATGAGTTACAAAGTTCTCAATAGTCGCATTGTTATCAAAATCTTTAATTGATAAGTAAGTCCCAAAAGCGCCGGCAATACCGATAGCTGGTGCACCTCGTACTTTTAATATTTTTATCGCATCGTACATTGAATTTACGGTTTCAATACGCTCATAAACCAGATCAAGTGGCAGTTTTGTTTGATCTATGATCAATACTGCATCATTATTCCAATCAATTGTCTTTAAACGGGCCATGATTTTTCCTCTCAATTAAAAAGGCCTTTAGAATATAATTTCTAAAGACCTTTTATAGGAAGTATTCGATTTAAAGTTTATAATCTATTCTTGTACAATATGTACCTGATGAGACTCTATTATTTTTTTAGTCAGTTCACCAGGAACAGGTTCATAATGAGAAAACTTTTTAGTATAAAACCCCCGACCTTGAGTCAAAGAGCGCAAAGTAGTTGAATAGTTCTGCACTTCAACTTCAGGTACTTTAGCTGTAATTATTTGAGATTTCCCAGCAGGTGCTATACCTCCAATTTTACCTCTTCTTGATGAAAGATCACCCATGATATCACCAGTATACTCTTCTGGGACAGTAACTTGAATATCAACAACCGGTTCGAGTAAAATTGGTGAAGCCATTTCAAAAGCTTTTTTGAAAACTTCACGACCTGCAATCTGAAAGGCTATATCTTTAGAATCGACCGGATGAGTTTTTCCATCCACTAAAGAGACCTTTACATCAACAATCGGATAGCCAGCCAGAATACCTTCATCAAGCTTTGAATGAACACCTTTGTCAACACTCGGGCGTAACGACTGATCAATAACTCCACCAACTATTTTATCCACGAATTCATAACCGGCACCTCGTGGAAGCGGGTCAAGATCGATAAAAACCCGTGCATATTGTCCAGCTCCGCCGCTTTGCTTTTTATGTGTATATTCAACGTATTTAACTTGTCTGGTGATCGTTTCTCTATAAGAAACTTTTGGCTGCGTATTTTCTATTTCGACTTTAAATCTATTCTTGAGGTTTTCAAGAATAATTTCTATCTGAATATCCCCCATTGCTGATAATATTGACTGGTGAATATCAGAGTGAAATTTATAATTGAAACTAATATCCTCCTCATGGAGCTTTGAAAGGCCAACCGCAATTTTATCTTCATCGCCCTTAACTTTAGGCGCAATTGCTATTCTGACAAGAGGCTCAGGTAATCGGGTTGCAGGTATCTGGTAATGGACAGACTTATCGCACAATGTATCATTTGTATGAGTATCCTTGAGTTTAAGCATTCCCCCAATATCACCGCAGAAGATTTCATTGGTGATCAACGCGTTCTTTACCTTTTAAAAAATACATATTTCCAATTCGTTCTACAGAATTTTTGCCAACGTTAGTTTACATCAGAGCCAGTAGTAAGTTTTCCTGAAAAAACCTGACAAGATTAATTTCTCCAAGGTGCTCTTCAGAAATTGTTTTGAAAACAAAGGCAATGTCGGATTATTCTCAGTACATGGAATATTTTGTGGTCTGATCTGAGAACTTCAATCTCTTTACGGCTTTCAGCTGAAGGGCACAGTGAAACAATGGTGTCAAGAAGTTTATCTGTTCCGATATTATACAAACCACACCCGGATAAGACTGGAGATAATACTGCCCGCAGAAAGTCCTTTTGCCAATCCAGTAATAATTTCATCTTCAGACAGTTCTCCATTTTCAAAGTACTTGTTCATAAGGTTTTCATCTGTTTCTGCAACCGATTCCATTAATGCCTGGCGAAATTTTTCAACAACCTTATTGACATTTGCAGGAATAGGAATTTTTGTACCGATACCATTTCCATCCCTGGGAGTATTCATAAGCCTCTTTTTTAACAAGATCAATGATCCCATTGAAACCATTTCCGGAAGTAATCGGAATAAAAAGCGGTGCTATACCAGTACCGGACGTATCTTTAAGAGATGATACTACTTTTTCAAAATCAGCATTTTCCTTATCCAAACCATTTACAAAAAATATTTTTGGTGTTTTTGATTCATCAACATATGATGAAACAAGTTCAGTTCCCACCTGTATTCCATCAACAGCATCGACAAGAACGATTGCTGATTCGACAACTCTGAAGAGCAGCTTTTGCTTCACCAAGAAAATCAAGAAAACCGGGAGTATCAAGAATATTGATTTTACTATCTTTCCATTCACAAAATCCCAAGATGCGTTGAAATGGTCATTTTGTGTTTTTTTTCATCAGTTCGGCTATCAAAAATACTGTTTCCATTATCTACTTTGCCGAGTCTGAGGAGTTGCTTTTGCGGTAAAGGAAAGAGATTCAAGAAGAGAAGTTTTGCCAACCCCTCCATGTGAGAGAAGACAAACATTACGAATAGATCCGGCCTGGTACTTTTTCATGTAACCTCCGTGACGATAGTAGTATATACTTAACATCTAAATATCTGTCAGTAGTCGCAAGTTCTATTTATAATCAAAAATTCTTAATTTACACTCTCCATATATACTGTTATAAGCCTTTTTTTATCATTAATTTAAAATATAAAGAGTCCATCTTTAATGCAAATTTTGAATTCCTGATTTTTAAATTGGTTTTGATTTGTAATGGAAAGACTTGATTGTTATCAGAGTTGTAGTCAACATTATATTTGGAAATAAAAGAGTTAAGGGACGCATTATCAACGTCCCTTAAAAATGAACTATTCTGTAAATCCACTATTAGAAAGGCTCAATTTCAACTGGCACTTCATTTCTCTTTGCATTATAAACGCTTTTTTTAATACGATTCACATGACCTCTTCCAAGTCCTTTTACTTCACATCCGAGTTCAAAGTATCGCTGAATTTTTTTATCATCCAAAATTCCAAAACAATCAATTATTGCAGCCGGTTTTCCAATCATATCAACAATAGTATCAGGATCAAGCTGCAGGTATTGTTTATGCCTAACCGCAAAGAGAACTGCATCAACCCCATTTAAAGCACTCTCAAGCTCCTGAGAAACCCGGATATTTTTTAATTTATCCTGATTTCTAAAGAATCTGCTCAAAGAATAATCTTTCTGGGGATAATCATCCTGAGCTTCAAACTCCCACCAGTGCAAAAGGTATGGATCGTGAACGCGTATTTCCGCTCCCATCTCTGTTAATCTTCTAACTATTACTTCTGAGCCACTGTATCTGGAATCACCAACATCTTCTCTATATGAAGCACCTAGTACAAGTACATCGGCAGCGGCAACTGGCACACCCATATTTCTCATTGCATCACGCGTAAGTTGACATGCTCTAAGCGCTCTCGTATCGTTAATATTGATTGCCATTGGAGTAATCTTAAAAATGTTATCTTCCCAACCTAAAATATGTTTATAAGCCCACATTCCCAATCCACCATCTTTGGGCAAACAATAACCGCCGATACCGGGCCCGGGAAAGATGATATTATCATGAGTAGGTCTGACCTTAATTGCGCTAACCACTTTTAAAAGGTCAACGCCATTTTGTTCTGCAAACAAGCTCCATTCATCAAGAAAAGCAAGTATCGTAGCTCTAAAACTATTTTCTACGATTTTAGCTGTTTCAGATTCAATAGGGCGATCAAGAATTGTGAGAGGGAAATCTTTGGTATTTATCACTTCATTCAGGAATTTAACAACCTTTTGTTTTGCGATTTCATTAACACCACTGCAAACCCGCCAAAAATCTCTGATACTTTTAACATAATCTTTCCCGGGCATTACTCGTTCATAACTATGAGCCAAAAGGGGTTCCGATAAAATACCTCTGTTCTCAAAAATCTTTTTAAAAATGGGATAAGCAACCTGTTCAGTTGTCCCGGGAGCAACGGTGGTTTCGATTAATGTCAATGTGTGCGACTGGATTCTTTCGGCAATAATATGGAAAGATTGCTCTAAAGCAGCCATTTCAACATGTCCTGTTGACAAATTACCCAGCGATTCTTTCAAATAATCACATTGAACATCCACTACAACAACATCGGCAAATTTCATTGCGTCTTCATTGAATGTTGCAATGAGATTTTTTTTCTCCACAACACATCGATGGATCAGCTGATCAACCTCAGGATCCTCTGCTTTTACAGGAGAAATACCTTTATTAAGTAGATGAATTTTCCAGTAACTACGAGTACTCGGACGTTGAACCCCAATTACAAATTTTTTTATTTCTCCATTATTATCAACAGAATCGGCAATTACCGCTGCCATAACAGCACCAACAAACCCAACGCCAACAACTACAACGATTTCTCGTCCGAGTTTTTTTTGTTCATCAACGATCATAACCAATCTTTTTAGCTCGTTTTCATACTCATTTTCAAGCGGAATCGGGAATTTTTCGCCATCAGGACTAATTGAATACTTCACTTCACTCATAAATGGTATCATCCTTTTAAAGGGAAAAAATTTGATTTGAGATTTTTGGAAAAAGTGCAAATTTAAGTCCAATATGGAATACATAAAAAGATCACAAAGCAATATTCTCAATACATAGAACGAATAATTAGACTTTTCTTATTTATTAGAAATGGTTATATTAAATGACTTCTAATCGAGAATTGCTCCAGGTGTTTATTTAAAATCAAGGAAAAATCTAATGGAAAAGTTCCATTCCAAAGTAAATCTTATTATCGCACTATCGGTTTTAGCCTTAGTTTTCAGCATTTATACCTACATGCTTTCGCCATCAATAAGTTTCTGGGATTGTGGAGAATATGTAGCGGCTGGCTCAAGTCTTGGAGTTCCACACCCTCCAGGGAATCCTTTGTACATCATGCTTGCCCGAACATCAACAGTTCTCCTGCAATTTATTGCAGACCCAGCGTATCGGATTAATTTACTGACACCAATTTTTGGTTCTTTTACAGCAATGTTTATTTACTTATCAATAATCCGAATACTCATTGGCTTTATGGGAATTCCGGATACTCTATGGAAAAGATTAACATTATATATTCCTGGTATTGTGGGAAGTCTTTTCGCGATGTTCAGTAACACACTGCTTTTTTCAGCTGTTGAAGCGGAAGTAAACATGCCGCTATTATTACCCATAATGCTTTCCACCTGGCTGGCATTGGTCTGGGCTCAAAGTAAAGATCCAAAACGTGACCGTCTTTTGCTATTGATTGCGTATATAAGTTTTTTAGGCATTGGGATTCACATGTATTCAATGATTACCCTTTTGCCAATTTATATTTTTGTCATGATAACCGACCGCTCAAAACTACAAGACTGGCGATTGTGGGCAACAAGTATTGCGATGAGCCTTGTCATGTATGATGTTTCACTTTTTCTTTACATAAGCACATCAGTTGTTTTCGTAACACTATTTATTTCATTTTTTAAAGGAAAAAACAAGGCCAAATGGCGGTTTTGTTTTCAAGTCGCAGCACTGGCAATTTTAGGATTTTCTTCACATCTTTACATTCCAATACGTTCAAACCTTAATCCAACAATCGATGAAAACCATCCTGCCACATTGCAAAGCTTTAAAGATTATCTTGACCGTAAGCAGTATGGTTCTGAATCAATGATCAGTAGAATGATGTGGCGCCGGGGAAGCTTTGAGAACCAGTTCGGAATTGAAGGGCACATGGGTTTTGGTGGATTCTTTGCAACGCAGTTTTTCCACTTTTCACTGGATGATACACAAACAAACTGGTTTGCAAAGGGGGCAGCTCCGGGTTATGGTAAATTGGCTGTGTACTCTTTACCGGTCTTATTCATGCTCCTCGGATGGTTTGGATTGCTAAAGAGGTCACGAAATATCGCGATTCTCATTATAATTTTGACACTTATAAACACTGTCGCAATGGTGTTATATATGAACTTTGCAGATGGAACCAAAGCTGAAAAACGGGATTACATTGAATGGGAACAATCGGGAAAACAGGGACCGATGCCTACAGTTCAGCGCGAAGTTCGCGTCAGGGATTATTTCTATATTACAGGGTTCATGTATTATGGTATGTGCGTTGGGCTGAGTTCAGGACTTTTTCTTTTTGTACTCTATACAAACAGAAGGAAATTTCTTTCTACTTGTGTTGCACCCATAGCAACAGTTCTTTTTGCTGTATCGCCCGCACTCCCTATGACCCAAAACATACCCATAAATAATAGACATGGAGATATGATTCCATATGATTACGCCTATAATCTTTTGATGAGTATTGAACCGGGGGGAATTCTTTTTACAAATGGTGACAATGACACGTTCCCATTATGGGCTCTCCAGGAAGCATTTAGTATAAGAAAAGATATCAGAATTGTTAACTTGAGTCTGCTGAATACAGACTGGTATATACTGCAACTAAAAAATAACGAACCCAAAATAGCGCTATCATTAACGGATGCAGAGATCAAAAACTTAAATCACATGTACAATCCTTTTAAAACCCCGACCAGTTATCCTTTACCCGGAGCTAATATAACCGTCATGCTTCCCGATCGTCAACATCTACCTCTTTTGCAAATTCAGCATCAGATGATTCTCCGCATTGTCGATGACAATAAGTGGGTAAAACCAGTTTATTTTGCCAATACTGTTTCTGATGACAATTTTCTGGGAATGGATCCATATCTTTCTATGCAGGGTTTTGCTTATAGAATAATGCCTGAAGCTGTTTCAGAGGACAAGCAATTTGATATAGAAAAAACAGAGAATTTGATTGATAATGTATATAAATTCCGCGGCTTAGATACCTGGAGAGCACATCATGACGAGACAACTGAAAACCTTATCAGCAATTACTCCGCACTGTTTTTAAAGATTGGTCTTTCTGCTCACGGTAATATTACCAGAAGAAATGCTCAAATTAGCAGCTTAAAAGACGAACTATCAGGTAGTCCTGCATACACGAGTATCGACTCGACAATCAGAGCCCTTGAACAGAATAACAAAGAAGAATTCGATCGGGCAATGAGAAGATTAGATCAGCTATCAAAAATGATTCCCTGGGATTGGCGTACTTATATGGTCCGTCAAGAACTTTACGCATCCATGGGAAATGCTGATGAAGCAGAAAAAGAGATCATTGAAGCAGTTGAGAAATACCCGGATGAACTGGAGTTATTGCAACTCCAGGCACAATTGCTCATAGATAATAAAAAATTTAGTAAAGCACTGCCAGTATTAAAGAAACTTACTAAAATTGACAGCAACCCTTCATATGCTTTTTATGCTCTTTCACGTGCCTATCAGAATCTGGGATTTTTTGACAGCGCAAAAACTGCTCTATTGGATCTGAAGAAACTCCACCCCACAGAACCACAAGTTGATCAGTTGATAAAACAGAATGAGATTTTTATGAGTCAAAATAAATCTGCCACCCAAAAAATTCCTTCGAATCCTTGATAGAAACAGCCTGGACCCGAACAGCGAATCATCTTGACCCGGGATTGTCCATGGGAGCTCTACAAGCTCCCAGAAAAATGACTATTTTACAAAGTTTTATTGTCATTCAAATGTTACCTTTTAATTCGAACGGGCAATTTGGGAGTAATTTGCTCTTTGTTCGATTCCAAAGTAAAACATCATTTCACCTGTATAGACACTTTTTATGGATAATAAATTTTCAAATTGATAATGATTTTCTCAAAATAAGAAAGAAGGTTATGAAGAAAAAAGATTTAGTATGTCCCAGATCGCCCTGGAAGTTCTTGATTGCCTCCAGACAAAATGACAGCAGGTGCATTTTATTCTTCTCTTCCCCTTAAGAGTTCTCAAAGGAGCAAAAAAGAATGGGTCATAATACTCAGTTGAAGATGAGCCGCATTTAGGACACTTTATTTCTGGTGGTTTCCAGAATGAATCCCACAATTCTTTAAATCGACTTTTTTTTCCGCTAAGTTCTGAATTTTTATTTTCGTACTGCATGCAGCTTGCCTAAATAACCGGTGTTGGCATGAAAAGTTGAACAAAAGTACGTTCTGCAAATAAGTCGGTCATACCTGCAACATAATCAGTTACAATTCTCCAGGAAGGAGTATCGTAAGAGTAGTTAGTGTTTTTTATAAAATGGAAAAATATTTCCATAACAGGAGCTTCTTTAGTCAAAATTTGAACAAAAGAAGTGTTTCTCCCTCTCTCTGCTTTATCATAAATTCTATCAAGTTCGTGAAAAAGTAGTTCAACGACATTAGCAGCTTTATGAGATTTTCTTTCTACCTCAGGATGAAGGTAGATATGTTCATAATTAAAATCTTTTAGTTGACGCATATAATTAAAAACCTCCTCGCTCATCTCAATTGCATCTTTCCCCAGACTTGAGGCAATTGTGTCATTAACAAAACATCCAATGATTTTACCATTTTCGACCCCGAGATTTTTCGCGATATCAGAGGGAATATCATATTTTTTAATCAGACCCAGCTTTAATCGCATCCTCCATATCTCTACCCAGGTATGCAATTCTATCAACTAATACTCACAAGACAACCTTCCAGACTAGCAGGATGATAAGATCTTTCATCGAATGGATTCCAGATCGAGTAAATTTCTGTTTCTGTCTGGTGAAACAATTCTATCAAAGCTTTCACCACAATGAGTAATGATACCATCACGGACTTCGTAGGTCAAATTAAGACCTTCACCATAGTTAGTTAGTTTATCGACAACACGTAATCCGTGAATCTCGTGCTTAAACCCGCCCTCAACACCACTATCTTTCAGAATACGATCCAGAACTCGTTCGCCAGCATGTCCAAAAGGCGGATGCCCGAGGTCGTGCCCTTTAGCGATCGCATTTATAAGATCGCTGTTGAGATTAAGACATCGTCCAATGATAGAGGCGATGCTTGACACGTGCAAAACGTGTTCCATCCGTGTACAGATATGATCATTATTAGGGGACAAGAACACCTGTGTTTTATGTTTGAGTCTTCTGAAAGGAGGGGAATGCAAAACTCTTGTTTCATCGCGTGCGAATTCGAGGCGAAAAGGATCTCGTTTCATTGGGTATTTTCGGCCCAGAGATTCGGTACTTTTTTTTGCAAAGGGACTCAGTTTTTCCTCTGCTTCGATGAGAAATTTTCTAATGTCAAATTCTGTGTTCATATTCTCCTAAAAACGAAATGACAAATCGCATTTGTTCATCGGTTTCAATCGCGTGTCTGTTATTTTTTACACTTTCTATGGCTTTTTTCCCATCAAGAGCGAACCATTTTCCCAGAACACAAGATAAGACCATTCCAGTTCGTCCTATTCCCGCCTGACAATGTATACAAACACTATTCTCATTTTTCATTCTATTGATTATTTCATCAACAAGTATGGAAAATTCAAACACGTTTCCAGGAACACTGAAATCTGGAATTGGAAAATACTTCCACTCGATTTGAAATTTTTTACAGATTTCATCTATCGGAATCGGCGGGAGATGAAGAGAAACGAGCAATTTAATACCGTAGGAAGATAGCGACTTGATGTCCTCATGGATCATATCATAGTTAAATGAGCCGCAACCAGGAATACCAGATCCAGCAAGTTTGCCCGGAATAATCCATGAAAAATTTGATATAGCCATTAAGATCCTATCATTTGTCTTTACGATATCCCTCATATAGAATCGTATCATAATATAATAAACAATTATTTCAACTTACCTACTCATTGTATGTTTTTTAATCTTTAAAATATGTTGAAAGGCATATTTATTAATTTTGGATACATAGAACATTATATATAAATATATCTTTCACGGTAGTGAGAACTCACTTTTTACTCTAATCTATTACGAAGAAACCAATATTCTTTGTTGAAATTTCAATCGTAAAACGTTATTTTATTTCTCATTTCACAAATACAATAATTTTTTTGAGAAGTCGTATTCAGGTACTATGAAGATACTCATTTACTTTTCTATTCCACTGATATCAGCACTTATCGGATGGATTACAAATTACATTGCTGTTAAAATGATTTTCCGTCCTCGCAAAGCGATAAATTTTCTCGGGCTGCGGATTATCGGATTGATTCCCAAACGCAAAGCAGATCTTGCACAAAAGATTGCAGAAACTGTTGAACGGGAACTGATCTCACACCGTGATATTAAAGAGATTATAAATTCCAGCGATTTTCATTCTCAAGCAAGCGCAGTCATCAGGGCAAAGCTTGAATATTTTATTACAAGTAAAATTTCTTCCAACCCGCTTCTTTCATTGTTTGTTTCATCAGATGTTGTCTCTAAACTCGGTTCTTTATTTATGGAAGAACTTGAAAAAGAAATTCCTTCCATATTAGATGAGCTCTTCCATAGTATCGAAAATAAACTTGATTTTCAAAAGATTATTCGTGATAAAATACTGAATTACGATTTATCAAAATTTGAATCAATAATCTATACCATTGCTTCACGTGAGCTTAAAGCAATAGAATATCTCGGCGGGATTTTAGGATTTATAGTCGGTATAATACAACTTGCCATAATTTTTCTTGGAGAATTGCATGTATAGAAGTAATACTCATCCTTTGAGATATTTTTTCTTAGCAATTTTAATTCTCGTTAATTGGACATACAGTACAGTCATCCTTTCTAAAGTTGACAAATTCTCCTTAACGGTTGGTGATCGGGTGACATTCCAGGTTACTGCAATAGTCCCTAAAGGTGCAAAAATAACACCTCCTTCTATTGATAATGGAATGGGGAATATTATTGTCAAAGAATGGAACAGTCATAAGAGCGAGCAAGAGAAGGTTGACAGTATCACTTTCTCTTATCTAATAACGACCTATGTTCCTGAACGTTGCACAATTCCATCACTTCCTTTTCTTGTTGAGGCTGACAAAAAAGTTGATACGCTGCATTCACAGCTTATTCCCCTTGAAGTACAGTCAGTTTTGACATCAGATACTGTTGATTTAAAAGACTTAAAACCCCAGCAGATATCCGGGAATCCTCCGCTCTGGTGGGTATGGCTTCTATTATCAGCTATTGTCATAATAGTTGGAATAATTATTATCAAACGTTTATTAACTAAAAAGCCTCAAGCTGCTCTCAAGATTCCTAAGCTTCCTCCTTACGAAGAAGCAATTGCAGCCCTGAAGGAATTAGAACGTAAAAAGTATCTTGAGCGTGGCTTAATCCGGGAATATGTTTTTGAAATATCAGAAATTTTAAAGAGATATATTGAGAGGCGATTCAATGTAAATGCCAGTGAGTTTACAACCGAAGAAATGGTTGCCTGGCTTGGAATTTCAGACCTGGAAAAAACCACCAGGGATTCAGTAGAATGGTTTTTCAGGAGTTCTGATCCTATCAAATTTGCAAGATATATACCGGATGAATCGACGCTTGATCGTTTTACAAAGACGACTTACGATTTTTTTAATGCGACACGGCCGCTCCTGGAAGATTCATCAAAGACCCCAAATGGCAACGACAGTAAAACTGCATCCCAGAAGACGAATGCCGGTCCTGTAGCACTTAATTCTACTAAGGATCTCGTTTTTAAGGAACACGTAAAATCTTCATCAGGTGAACAGAAATGAGATTTAAGGATCCCGAATTTCTACTTTTATTACTTGTATGGATTCCTATGATCTGGGTTTACGTTCTAAGAGAGCGTAAATCACGGCCTGCAATTCGTTTTTCTGATCTTGGAATTATAAAGCAACTTCCTTCTTCGATATTCATTAAAGCCCGTCATTTACTATTGGCGCTTCGTCTTTTAGGAGTCGGTTTGCTTGTCATCGCGCTTGCACGTCCTCAGGAGGGTCGTTCTGACGAAGAAGTGAACACAGAAGGTGTTGATATTATGCTGGTTCTTGATATTTCAGAAAGTATGCAAGCCCTCGATTTTCAACCAGAAAACAGATTATCAGTTGCAAAAAGTACAATTGCAGATTTTATTAACAAAAGGCAACACGATCGGATTGGTCTTGTAGTTTTTGCAGCCCGTAGCTATACTAAATGTCCTTTGACTTTAGATTATAATGTAGTACATACATTTCTCAATGATATCACGTTTTCAGATATAAGTTTTCAAACTGCAATCGGAACCGCAATTGCAACGGCATCTAACCGTCTTAAAGAATCCCCTGCAAAAAGCAAAGTTATCATTTTAGCGACTGATGGTGCGAATAATGCAGGAGATATTCCTCCAATGACAGCAGCAAAAGCAGCACACGAATTCGGTATCAAAATTTATACAATCGGTATTGGCAAAACAGGCCAGGTACCATTCCCTGTTCAGATGCAGAATCCATTTACTGGTGAAATTATTAAACAGATCCAGATGATGGAGTCTGATCTTGATGAAAAATCTTTAACCGAGATTGCAACTACAACTGGGGGTAAATTTTTTCGTGCAACAAATGCTGAGAAGTTAAAGGAGATATATGATAATATTAATAATCTTGAAAAAACAGAAATAAAAACAAAGATTTACACATCATATAATGAGAAATTCTATCCATGGTTCTGGGCTGGTTTTGTGTTGCTGATTCTGGAACTTATACTATCACAAACACGTTTCAGGCGAATTCCTTAACATAGAAGAGTTGATTTATGAGATTTGGAAATCCTGAATATTTTCTTTTGTGGCTTGCACTTCCTGTTTTTATCGGTTTTTTTATCTGGGTTTACCAGAGGAAAAAAGCTGCACTAAAGCGGTTTGCGGCTCTTGATTTGGTTAATAAGTTAACTCCCAGCTCAGGTTTAGGCCGTCAGATCACCAAATGGACCGTATTTTGTCTTTTCTTTTTCTTTTTGGTAATAGCATTAGTACGCCCGCGATTCGGACTTAAAATGGAGATGGTAGAGCGCAAGGGAATCGACATAATGGTTGCTCTTGACATTTCACAAAGTATGCTTGCAGAAGATATTGCTCCCAATCGCGTTGAAAGGGCAAAACATGAAATTTCTAAACTAATAGACATGTTGAAAGGTGACCGGATCGGATTAGTCGTATTTGCTGGAGAAAGTTTCGTCCAATGTCCACTGACATTGGATTATGGTGCAGCAAAAATGTTTCTTGATGCAGTATCACCTGGATGGGTTCAGATACAGGGGACTGCATTAGGTGATGCGATAAAGCAATCTACCGATGCATTCCGTTCCAAAACGAATAAACATAAAGTTCTTATTATTATTACTGACGGTGAAGATCACCAGGGTAATGCGATTGAAGCAGCAAAAACTGCAAGTGAAGAAGGTGTTATTATCTACACAATCGGAGTTGGTTCCGAAAGCGGTGTTCCCATCCCAATAAGTCATGGAAACGGCAATATTGTCTACAAAAAAGATCAAAGCGGAAATCTTGTTCTGACCAAACTTAATTCCGCAGTTCTTGAACAGATTGCTATTGAAGGCAAAGGTAAATTTTTCCATGCAGGAACAGATCTTGATTTTTCCCGTATTATGAATGAAATTGCCAAACTGGAAAAACAGGATTTTGGTACACAGAACCTTACCACCTACGAGGAACAGTATCAGATATTCCTTTTTATGGCGATCATTTTCATACTCCTTGAATTTTTTCTTCCGGAAAGATCAAGACGTAAAGAAATATGGAAAGGACGATTTGAATAATGAACAATACTTCTCAATCATTGATATTTTTCCATTTTGTAGCACTACTGATTATTACCTTTTCTTATTCTGAAACTTATGCAGACGAGGTTTACTCAAAAAATCAGAAGGCAAATAATCTGTATAAACAAGGCAAATTCGATGAAGCTCTCAAGCTTTATGATGATGCATTGCTTCTTTCGCCTTCAGATCCAAAGCTCAAGATGAACAAAGGTTCAACTCTTTACAAATTAAAACAATACGATAAAGCAGAAGAACTATACAATAGCTCGCTTGCTTCTGATGACAAAAAACTCAAAGCTGATATCCATTACAACATGGGCAATATTCTTTTCAGACAAGGCGAACAGCTTCAATCGTCAGATAATGCGTCTGCTAAAGAAAAGTATCAGGAAGCTTTGAAACATTATATTCAGGCCCTGGATCTCAAGTCATCTGACAAAGATACAAAGTGGAACCTGCAACTTACGCACAACAGAATAAAACAAGTTGAGCAGCAGCAACAACAACAGCAGCAACAAAATAAAAATGACAAAAACAATAAAAACGATAATAAAAATGATCAGAACCAGAAAAAAGACGATCAAAAGAACGACCAGAATAAAGATCAGAAACAGGATCAACAGCAAAATAAGCAGGATCAGGATAAAAAAGATCAGGATCAGAATAAGAACCAGTCTGAACAGGATAAACAGCAGCAACAACAACAAAACCAGTCTCAGCTGCAGCAGGAAAAAGACAAGGAAATGAAAAAAGAAGAGGCCAAACGTTTGATTGAACTTTATGCAGATGATGCAGATTCATTAAACAAACCTCCGAAGAGAAAAGCTTCCCGACAGGCACAACCTTCACAGGACTGGTAGTCTTACTATGAAAGAGCAATTTAAATTTTTTGAATGGCAACATGAACATAGTAGAATAATCAGAGGTTCCCTTCACATCACAGAGCGGGAAAACAACTCATGGTTTGTGATCTGTCATGGATTGACAGGTCAACGTATCGGTCCTGGATATCTTTTTGTTAAGTTGTCACGCGCATTATCCGAACAGGGTTTCTCTTCATTGCGTTTTGATTTCTTTGGCTCAGGAGAAAGCAGCGGTACATTTCAGGAGATGAGTATTGATACCATGATATCAGATCTTAACATGGTTGTAAAGAATCTCAGGAAATACTACAATCCTGGCTCAATAACTCTTGTAGGTCATAGTTTCGGTGGGATGATTGCTTCATTAGCAGTTGAGCAGGTAAAACCTGACGGGCTTATCCTGATTGCGCCCATTAGCGATCCCAAACAAATTATTAAAAGCAAAAGAAATCTTTTCAGTAATGAAAATAAAAATGGCGGATTAATTGAATTTGGGCCACATGAAATGAATACTGAAGCATTTAGCAGGCTTTTACAGGTTGATCCATTAGACTCTATAGCAAAGTATTTCAGAGGTGATCTTTTGTTAATTCATGGTGATACCGATAGTTCTGTACCAGTTGAGAACTCACTTAATTATGTAGATTGCGCAAAACAAGCAGGTATCTCAACTACATACCATCAGCTCAAGGGAACCGATCATAATTTTTCCAGAGTATCTGATGTCAAAATCCTCTGTCAGGTAATCTTATCATGGGCAAAGGAGCACTCTAAATGAAATCACGAATAACATTTCTTTTTGTTTTGTTTCTTTTTTCAACTTCATCAGGTGATGAAACTTTTTCCGCAACCGCAGAGAAGACAACTATTTCAATTGGAGAACAGGGAGTTGTCATAGCCACATTAATATCTAATAAAAATTTAGGAGCTCTAAATCCACCACAAGTAAATTCTACTGACGCATTTACTGTATTAAACAGCAGTCGTCAGGGGCCTTCAACATTTTCCTCAATCGAAATAATAAATGGCGTAACCAAGCAAAGAAATGAAGTTCACTATCAATTTGTATACATAATAACACCGAAGAAAAGCGGGGCTTTCGCTTTTCCTTCACTTTCAATAAATGTTGACGGTAGGGAGATCAAGACAAATTCTATTTCCTTTAATGCGACCGATGAAGCGGTGAAAAATTCTGATGTAAAAGTTATTTTGAGCATGAACCGTCACGCTCTTTACATTGGCGAACAAACTACAATGAGCTTTAAAGTTGCACAACGGGCACATTCTTCAGTTGACGTTCGCAATGGATTTTCTTCTGCTCTTGAAAAGATCGAAAAATCTTTCGGTAAATCATTCTCTCTTAACCGGTTGTTTACAAATCAAGTATCCACCTCAACCGAACGTATTGGTGGAGAAATGTATAATGTTTATTCACTGCCTTTTATCGTTTTTGCTCTGAATCAGGGGACTTATTCCATTCAATCTGTACCTTTTGAGTATCAAGAATTGAGAAAGTCACAAAGACGAAGAACCGATCCCTTTATGGATGATTTTTTCGACTCAGACTTTTTCGGTGGCGGCGTACAAGCAGTTCCTAAAACAGCTTTTTCAAATTCATTATCAATACAGGTTAAGCCGTTACCTCCAGCTCCGGCTGATTTCACCGGTTCTGTTGGCAAATTTTCCATAACGTCCAGTCTCGAGCCGAATCATATTGACGCAGGTGAAGCTGCAACGATTAAAATTACTGTTAAAGGAAATACCCGTCCTGCCGGTATTGGAGATGTAAATTTTCCAAAAATCGAAGATTGTGAATCATTTACACCTGAAAAACAGACGGTATGTGATACAACTGCAACAGGTTTTAATTCGCGCAAGACTTACAAATACATGATTATTCCTAAGCAAAAAGGGACTGTTTCGATTCCATCGATCAAATACACCTATTTTGATCCAGAAACAGGTAATTATAAGACCACATCCACAGAAGCGATGGTACTGACTGTTACGGAAGGTAAAGGGAATATAAAACAACCGACACGTTACATATCTCAGGAAGATATTCAGCAGATAGGAAGTGATATCAGGTACATAAAAACTGATGTAAAAATTGTCAATCAAACAGAAGCACCTTATAAAGAACCCATCTTTTTTATTCTGATACCTATTCCATTTTTGATTTTTTTCTTTTCGCTCATATACAAATATCAATCAGCTCAAAAGCAGAAAAACTCGTCGCGCTATATCCGTCAGAAAGCGTTGTCGAATGCATTAAAGCAGGTAAATGCTATTCGTAAACAAGGTTCTGCAATTTCACAGGCCGTATTTCTTGGAAAAGTAGCTCAGGTAATTGAGACATATATATCAGATAAATTTGAATTTGCAGCAACCGGGCGGACACTTGAAGAGCTGAAGGAAGAACTCTTAAAATGCAATGCTGATGAAAAGGTTGTAAATGATCTGGCGCATTTCATCCAACATCTTGACAGCTACCGTTTCGGCGGATTAACGTTCAGCGAATCATCCCGTTCATCTACTATAGAAAAAGCGACTCTGTTTCTTGAAAGTCTTGAGAAAAGCATAAAAAAGGAAAAGTCAATGCCACGCGCGGTACTTCCTATAGCGTTATTAATGTTTTCAGGATTTATGTTTCAAGCTAAATCAGCATCCATGGATTCGTGGTTTGAACAGGCTAATAAAATGTATGGAGATCAGAATTATGACAGTGCTGCATACTATTACCAGAAGATCATAAATGCAGGTGTAAATAACAGTTCTGTTCTCTTTAATCTTGGAAACACTTACTATCGTTTGAAAAAACCTGGCCTTGCCCGGCTTTATTATGAAAAAGCAGCCCGGTTAAATCCTGGAGATCAGGATTTAGCCGCAAACATACGTTTTCTCAATTCTTCAATAATCGATAAAGTACCGGAACCTGAAAGAGGTTTCATTGAAAGCGTGTTATGGCGTTTACATATTCTTTTGTCCTTGAAAGTGCAATTGTGGGTCATACTATCTTTACTGATATTAATTTCGGTTTTCACTTCATGTGCCTTACATTCGCAAGGAAACAAGAGATTATGGTTAGTATACCTGTCTGTACTAATGTTGCTGATTACCGGAGTTATTGGTATTTCAGCAGGAATAAAAATAAATGAATCAGAAAATATCTCTTTTGCTATAGTCCTATCACCGACAATCGATGCGAAAAATCAACCGGATGGAAACAAAATTTTGTTTACTGCTCATGAAGGGACGAAATTTCTTATCAGAAAAACAGATGACAACTGGTCTTTAGTCAGTCTCCCTAATGGAATCAGCGGTTGGGTGAAAAATTCAGATTTAGGTAAGATTTAGCATTGTACTACAAACATTTACGAGCTAAGCAGGTCTTTTTATGAAAAAGGGCAAGATCGCTATTATCATTTGTTCACTCATAGCATATACACTTCTTTACATATCATTGTCCCATATACTAACAATTAAGAAAATGGATTCCTTAAGACATTTAAAAGGCACAACAATTTCTCAAAATGATTTAAAAAAAAAGATTCCCAAGTCCTTTCATTTTTTAAATGATTCTTTGGAGATAAGAAAGTTTTCAGAATATATGAAAGTGCAAGTGCCTGAAAATGTATCAATTATAAAAGTAAGCGGAAAAGGTATTCCCTATTATTATGGTTTAATTTTATATGATACATTAAAAAGAGAAATAAAAGATGTTTCCTTAAAAGAAATGAAATAAATGGCTTAGAACATAAGTCAAATTCATTTTGATTGAGCACAATAAAAAGGCGAGTTTTTAAATCTTTCAAATTCACCAACCATCTTTTATTTTGTTCTCGTACAAAGTATGTAAAGATGCTCTGGAGATTAAATGGAATTTGCTTTTATTCAAAATTCTTCCTACATTTCACATTGTGCAATGCTTTTTTTTGGAACATTCCTTCAGGAAGATTTAGCAGTTGTTACGGGGGGAATGTTTATAATAAAGAAGATTCTTCCCCACTATCTGGTTCTTTTAAGTCTCTATTCAGGAATCGTGATTAGTGATATTCTGATTTATGGATTAGGAGTTGCAGCGAGGTCTATACCCTGGACTCAGAAATATCTTCTTAATAATAAAGTTCAATATGCAAAGCAAAAAATCGAAAAAAATATTATTCCATCTGTAGCTTTATGCCGATTGTTTCCCGGCTTGCTTTTTCCTACTTTTGTAGCTTGTGGATGGCTGGGGATTCCCTTTATTCAATTTACAACCATTACAATTATTGCAGCTGCTTTTTATGCTGTTATACTTTTATTTCTGGTAACTACTATTGGTGCGACAATTATACAGCCAATCGGGACTATTGGATGGATTATTCTATTTTGTTTAGCAATAGCTGTGGTAATTTACAAATCTTTTAAATTTTCGTTGCCAAAAACCAATTCATCTTCAACAGCAGTTTTATCGTTATCTGGTATGCCCTCTTTTGATTGGAAAGAGACTAAGGTAGCCATAAGTGAAAAAATTCCGCCTATACTTTTTTACTTTCCTGTTGCAGTTCAGTGGCTTCTCCTTGGTATAAAAAACAGAAGTTTTACTTTGCCTACAGCAGCAAATCCTTTCATCGAAGCTGGCGGTTTATGGGGAGAATCAAAGAGTGATCTGTTAAACCAAATATCCACGGAACAGCAAAAGTGGGTAGCTGTATTTGTAACTATCAAACATTCATCCGATTCACAAAAAGATTTCCAGACTGCTCTTTCCAAAATTAAAGAATCAGGAATTTCTTTCCCGCTTGTAGCGAAACCGGATATCGGATGGCAAGGATATGGCGTCAGGCTTATCAATACAGAATCAGAACTTTTTGATTATATCTCCCAATTTCCTCCTGAGCAATCTATTATAATTCAGAAGTATGTTCCTTTTTCTGGCGAAGCAGGTGTATTCTACATAAGAATGCCGGGAGAAGAACGAGGATACATCTCCTCTTTGACATTCCGATATTTTCCGTATATCGAAGGAGATGGAAAGTCTACAGTAAAAGAATTAATTGAAAAAGATGAACGTACCAGGATGAAATCCAAATTTTATTTTGGTACTGATGAACGTCATGGGGGATTAGATCCAAAGCTGTTTGAAACTGTACCCAAAATCGGAGAGAAAATCCGGCTCGCATTTATCGGCAGTTTACGTGTCGGTGGGACATACAGAGATGGTTCTCGATTTATAACTCCTGCCCTCAACGACCGTTTTGAGCGAATAGCCCAATCAATGCCCTCATTCCATTTCGGCCGTTTTGATATCCGCTTTGAATCAATTGACAAACTTAAGAATGGGGAAAATTTCTCAATAATCGAGATAAATGGTGCAGGATCTGAGGCAATACAGATCTGGGATATTGACAAATCTCTTTTAGATGTTTACAAAGAGCTCTTTTACTATCAGTCTCGTTTATTTAAAATTGCAGCGCTCAACCGCAAAATGGGATATAAGCAGATGGGGCTTATCGACTTTATAAAATATTCGATGCGGTACAACAAATTGGTACATTCATACCCAACATCAAAATAGATTATCATCTCAAATTATTACTTTACACCATCAACATAAATTCAATTTTTTTTTATTTCAATTGTAAAATGTGTATTCATTCGTAAACAAACAAAAAACTGATACATATCTTTTGAAAGCCCGATGATTTTAAGCACTCCACCGATTCTTTCAAGTGAATTGTGAGTTGCAGCGATAAACCCTACCCCTGCTGAATCAACAGATTCCGTATCCGACATATCAAATGTTATCGATGTGGTTCCATTTAGTATTAAATTATGAACTCTTTTTTTTAAAGCATCAAGATCAGTCGCTACAAGTTCACCATTTAATTTAATAGTACATTTTTCCATATCCGATTTTTCTTCAATGTTCAGCATTACCAACCCCTACACTTCTATACCTAAGATAACGATATCATCTTTAATCGACTTTTTAGAAATCTGCATTTCCGCAGGTAAACCAATTACAAATTTTTTAAGAGGTTTATCCCGGGTTTGATTACATATACAGATCAGCTGTTTCAAAGCATTTTCCCTCAAAGCAGGTGATTTCCCGTTTGATTCCACTATTCCATCGCTGTAAAGTAAAAACCGATCACCGCTTTTAATTTCAATTTCGATTTGTTCGAAAATGACGTTTTCAAATACACCTATCAGATCTCCTGTAATATTTATTTTCTGCCCTTCCTTTCCGAGCGGGAGAAAGATTACTGGTGGTTGTCCAGCATTCACAATCAATGCCTTCTTGGATAACCTGTTAATTCTGATCCATGTAACACAGATAAATTGTCCGTTTTGTAAAACAGAAGGAATCACTTTGTTTACTATATTTAAAATTTCAGCAGGAGTCAAATGAGGTATATTATTTTGAACAAAAAGAGATTTCAATGCAGCTGTTACAAATGCGCAACTCAAATCGTGTCCGCATATGTCAGCGGTTATGTAATCAAAGATATCATCACCATTTTTTAGAACATCATAGAAATCCCCGCCTGCATCTGAGAGCTGCTTAAAGAAAACCTCAAATTTTGCATCTGGTAATTCCGACGGATTTGGAGGCAGCAGGATTTTTTGTGCTTTTGTAACTTCATTGATTTTTGATGATAGTACTTTAATCAGTGCTTTTTGTGTTTGCTGTAACCGTAAATGCGTTCTGATACGTAATAGCATTTCATGCGGTTCAAATGGTTTTGTGATATAGTCCTGCCCACCCGCTTCAAAGCATTCAATTTTACTTGCAACATCCGCCTCAACAGAAAGAAAGAGCACTGGAATTTCAGACGTTGTCGGGTTCTTTTTTAGTTTTTTACAAATTTCCGAACCTCTCTCACCAGAAAGGTTAATGTCTATCAAGATCAGATCCGGCTGTTTACTTTTAGCTATAGAATACGCATTACTGCCAATCGATGTACTTATTGTTTTATACCCTTGAGAATGAAGTAAATCTTCAATGGTGATCAAAGAGGCAGGATCATCATCGATAATAAGAATTTTTGCAATTCTATTCGATTCCATAAGATAAGCAGAAAATCTGAAAATTACTTAATTCATTACATTCTTCTGATTATCCAATGCAGTGCATATTATGGCAAGTATTATTAGAGAGAACTGTTAAATATTTAAAGAGGATTCCTGTTATGAATTGATTACTATAGAATTTTTAATTTAACCCATAATGTTTGAGTTTACGAAAAAGAGTAGCTCTATGAATACCAAGTTTTTGGGCAGTTTTTGCTTTATCACCACCACACTCATGGATGACACTTTGTAAATAAATCTTTTCAAGTTCATCAAGATTGTTGATAAAAGTTAAATCCTTTATCTTACCAGTATTTTCAGCTGACCGTAATGTAACAGGGAGGTGATGAGGCTCTATTATTGCGTTTTTACAAAAGATAAAAGCATGTTCAATAAAATTTTCAAGTTCCCGGATATTTCCCGGGAAATTATAGGAGAGGATAATCTCCATTGCTTCTTTGTTAATTTCTTTGATTTCTTTACCGTATCTGAAATTAAAACGATCGATAAAGTGTTCACATAAAAGCGGAATATCACACCGGCGCTCATTGAGATTCGGAAGCTTTATGGCGACAACATTAATTCTGTAAAAGAGATCTTCCCGGAATGATCCTTTGCTGACCATGCTATTAAGATCTTTATTTGTCGCAGCAATCACTCGTACATTAGCTTTTACTGTTGCTGTACCACCTAATGGCTCATAAACCCTCTCCTGCAATACTCTAAGTAACTTAACCTGCATTGCCATTGAAATATCCCCGATTTCATCAAGAAAGATAGTACCTCCTTCGGCAAGAGCGAATTTGCCAGGCTTGTCCTTTTTAGCATCTGTAAAAGCGCCTGCCTTATAACCGAAAAGCTCAGATTCCAGAAGATTGTCAGGAAGTGCACTGCAGTTAATCGCTACAAAAGGCTTTGATTTTCGCGAGCTTAATTCATGCAGAGATCGAGCAACAAGCTCTTTACCAGTTCCACTATCACCACAAACCAAAACAGATGCAGCAGCTTGTGCAACCTCCGGAATGATTTCAAATATTTTTTTCATTTCATCGCTTCTGCTGACCATATTCTGGAAAGTTGATTTTTCTCTTAATTCTTTACGAAGGCTGGCAATGAGAGCGTGCGCTCGTTCAGTCGCTTCCTTTTCTTTTTTCAGTCTGACAGCCTGTGCTTGCTTCTGCTCAGTAATGTCTTTTACCTGCGCAAGATAGATCACTGGACTATCGCCATTAAGACCTATCGGAGTAATATGCCATTCGAAATATATTACTGTTTCATTTTCTTCACATTTAGGCATGTGTTCCGATTCGTGAATTAATCCTTTCCCTTCATGTATCGCACTTATGGCATTTTCATCTAATGAGAGGAAAGAAAACAGAGGAGAATCATTTTCAAAACCGCCGACAAGATTGAACATTTCTTCAAAGGAACGGTTTTTTTCAACAATAAAACCATTAGCACTGAAAAGCGCAATCCCAATTGGAGATTCGGCAAAAATTGTTCTAAATCGTTCTTCACTTATTTTCAACTTTTCTTCAGCTATAACACGATCTGAAATGTCAATAATACAGGTCCTTACTCCTACAGGCGATCCATTCTTATAAATAGGAGCCGAGTTGATCAGTACATGAATAATCGACCGGTCCTTTTTGAAAAGTTCGTAAACAACCGGATTTCCGAAATCACCATGAAAAATATTGTAAACATCTTTTTCAAATTCCCGTTGGGCAGCTGGTGGGATCAATTCTAAAATGTTAATCCCTCGTTCAAATTCCTCCTGCGAAAAGCCAAATGTATTAAGCCCTTTCTGATTTACATAAGACAATTTGAAATTCATATCGATTTCACAGATTATTCCAGGAAGTAAATCAGCAATCTCCTTAAACCTTTGGCGGCTTTCCCTATATTCTTCAATATCTATTTCCCAATCAGAAATAGCTTTTTCATTTAAAGCATCTTCCAGAAATTTCAATTCAGTCATATCTATAAGTGCAATTATGCATATGTTTGTAGCTGAAATCAGAACTAACTTTCCGCTTACATTTTTATGTTTACCCGATTTGTGAATGATATTGAAATTTAGAGAATCTGAAATAGTCTCCCGTTTATAGCATTTTTTAAAGAGATCGATAAAAAGGTCTCTCTCTTCAAGTACTATAAAATCAGTCCATTTTTTCCCCTTGATTTCCTCAGACAAAAAACCGATGATCGATTCAGCTTGCCCGTTAGCCATGCATATTTCAAGATTTTCATTAATTGCTATTAGAGCTGTATCCGTTTTTTTAAAAGCGCTTATAAAATCCTCATCACCTTTTTGAATAGCATTTTTTAAAATATTGATTTCATGTGCAGCATTATAAACTGCAGTTATCTTTTTGTGAAAATTCCCGATTTCTTGAGATAAAATTACTTTAGGCAGTTTTTCAGACATCTATTCCTCTTCAACTCAATTGTTTATATCCCGTTATAACATGGTAAATTGAGACTTTTTTCACTTAGTATTATTTACAAGCAGATATAAAATACGTTACAAAAAATCAACATTCTACTTTTTTTTAATATCGTACGATAAAGGCGTTAAAAAAATTATGTATCAATTTTTGCTTATTGAAATAAATATTGAAAATTAATAAGTCTTAAAACCTACTTAGCAGAGCAAAAAAATGAACCAAATTGCTACTTTACCTGTACAATCTACAATTAACTATGATGATTTAGCAACTTCATACGATTATATAAACACTTTTTTTTCTGTTGGATTGACAAAAAAGTGGAGAAATGTAGCAGCAGGTTTATTAACAAATCACGGTCCACAAAGATTACTCGATCTGGCATGTGGATCAGGAGAACAGATAGTATCTTTTTTTACAAGGAAAATTGATATTATTTCTGTAAATGGAATAGACATTTCGAAAAAAATGGTGGATAAAGCCGTAAATAAGTTCAGCAAGTTAAAATTAAAACACTGTGTTTTTGTTGAAAGCGGAGATGCGTGTTCTTCAAGATTCAGAGATAATTTTTTTGATGCAGTAACCATCTCTTTCAGTTTAAGAGATATTGGAAATTTTGACGAACTATTCAGAGAAGCGCATAGAGTACTGAAAAATGATTGTCCCCTTATTATTCTGGATTTAAATATCCCAAATGATTGCAAACTTAAATCCCTGTATTCCATATATATGCATTATATATTTTCTACTGCTGGAGGACTGCTTAGCGGTTTTCCTGAAGCTTATAAGATGTATAGCAGAAAACTGTCAGCTTTGCCCGGCACTGATTTTTTAAGCAGACAAATGAAAAACTGTGGTTTTCATAAAGTGAGTACTTATAAAATGTTTGCTGATATAGCTTTTCTAATTACTGGGAAGAAAAGAATAGATTAGCAAATAGAGGATTTTTTTTCAAAATGATTTTCTTTCCCTCCGCAATTGCGCCGGATTCATATGATGAAGCATTCTGGTTTTGTTTTAAAGGAACTCAACTTCTGGTAAATATTTCTGATGGTGTTAATATACCTCATCTGAAAGATCCATCCCTGTTAGCAATTAAAACAGATCTGATACATTACCTGGGGAGAATTGACAATGCCCACTGTTTCTGTACAGAAGTGATTTCTGACACTCACCTATCGGGCTTTGAATTTATAGAGCTCCGTTCTCTTTTTGGTTCACTTAATAATGATCTTTTTTTGATTGCAAATAAAGCTCTTCAGATAGTCAATTGGGGCAGAACACATAAATTCTGCGGACAATGTGGTTCACCAATGAAACGCAGCGCATCTGAATACGCTATGATTTGCCCTGTCTGCGGATTGACACAATACCCCAGAATCTCTCCTGCGATAATTGTCGCGATTACTAATAAAGGGCGTATACTTCTGGCTCGTCGAGCCGGCTCTCCAATGTACTCCGTAATTGCCGGGTATGTTGAAGCTGGGGAAAACCTTGAACAAACTGTACAGCGTGAAACTCAGGAAGAAGTTGGTTTAAAAGTAAAAAACATCCGTTATTTTTCCAGCCAGCCATGGTCGTTTTCATATTCTCTGATGCTTGCATTTACTGCTGAATATGAATCTGGTGAAATTACTCCTGACGGAAAAGAGATCGAAGAAGCGCATTGGTTTACACCCGAAGAGATTCCAGAGAAAATTCCAGGACGTTTAAGTATCGCACACGCACTGATAAACTGGTTTGTAGAGAATCACTCAAAGTAGTCTGAGCTAATATATTTAATAATTTGCGTTTTCATATCTGTTTGCTCATTTAAATATGACAAGATCACCACGAACGGAAATACACAATGGCATTGTTTAACTCATTTGAGATTTCAGGATATATTATTATGAGCAACAATATATCCGCCTTTTTGCAATTATAAAACGATTCAATAGAAGATTATTATGTCTTGATATGGAATGTCAAAATGCTCAAAGAGATCCGCAAAGAGCGGTCTTTGATTACTTGACAGAATTATATAAATTTTACAATTCAGATACTGACATGTAATAGAAATGCAGGAGTAAACCTCGAATCTTCTACATTCCTAAAGTTTTAGAAACAACCAGTAAAACTCCACCAGCTAAGACTGGAACAGCAAGATTATCGTTTATCACCAGTTTAGAAGAGATTTTCAACGGCACGAGTTCCAGAATAGTAATGGATAGAGAAGTAATTAATGCCAGTACAAAGGGGACTTTTCCATTCCATGCATCCAGAAGTCCCGGAATAAAAGGAAATACTCCATAAAACAAGGTGATGCACAAAAGAAAACATGCAGTTGATCCTTCAAGGCTCTTTTTGCCGAAGATTTTTATTTTTCCAATGCTAAGCCCGACAATTGCGGCTATCGCATCGCCAAGAATAAATAACGTCAGGACGATGAACGATATATGAGGATATTTATAAAAAATTATTGAACACAACAGTGCTGCGCCAATCACATAGGTAGATCCTGTAGTCTTTACAGTTTCCTCTTCTCTTAGCATAGAGCCAAAGAAAGAAAAGAACAACTTCTGTACATATGGGAATCTAAAACGTAATGTCTCCACAATAATTGAACCGGTAAGGACGACACCTAACGTCAATGCTACGAAATAACCGGGCATATTCCATTTGGGAAAATAGAAAATCCCGATAGGCATGATAAGTGCAAAAAGATGTAATAACTTTCGAGCGATTTCTTCTCTTTTAAGGCCCATTCAACCCTCTCTAACAATTTGACTAATAAGATATTTTAATGGGATACATCCAGAAATTATAAGTATACGAAGAATAGGTCGGTTCTATTTTCAACATCAGTGGATGATTTTTTATTTTTTTTTCTGAATCAGTTATTGTAATTATATCCGATCCGGGAAAAACCATTCTTTGTTTACAGTAATAGGTTGTATCCTTACCAACTAATGATATTAGTGATACAAAGCTATATTCTGAAGATTTTACAGTCAAGTTATATTTTGTGTCAGTTTCACCTCTCAAAGTTGCTTTTTTTAAATCTGTGCCAATCCAATAGTACTGAGCACCTTTTTTTTCAGCAACAAAGACCTGGCCAAATCTTTTGTAAATAGTGATTCCCCGAGGTTCAATGAATTGATCTTTTTTATCTCCATAGTTCCCGAAAATCTCAAGTAAATTTAAATCATGATCAAATTTAAGAATGCAATGTTTATTGATATCCGTTATCCAGTAGTTGTGGTAAAAATCAACTGTACCATAATATGCACTGTAGCCTTTAGGAAGCTGAGAGTATTTCAAAACTGTACCCGTAAAGTCGATTTTCCATAATCGGGTACCATTGTTGTCTGCACAAAAAATAACACGCTCGTTTTTAAAGTAGCTCCAGCGTGACTTTCCATCCGCAATAGCAAGTGCAGTAGGTCTGTCTGAAAACATATGAGAATTTTTTACAGATGGGATATATTTTTTAACCGATTTATTTTTTGAAAACACAAAAATTTTCCTATGTACAGCGTCAGTAACATAGATATCTCCATCCTCATCAAGAGCGACTCTCAATGGACCACTCAGCCCCGGATCAGCATCTGTTTTCCCATCAAATGTACCTTCCCAACGTAAAGCCGATTTAGGATTGTACAATTGAACTATACGATTATTACCGGAATCAGCCACATAGACATCGCCCTTTGAATTTATGGCGATACCCTTTGGAAATAAGAATTTATTTTTACCACTACCTTTACTTCCAAATAGAGCCAGTGAGAACATTGAAGTATTATAGATAATTTCATGCTGGCCTGAATTAACTCCGTAAACAATCACTTCGTCATCATCTTTTTTTGTTGCAGGATCATTCCATGATTCAAGCTTTTCGGTTGCAAGCCCCTGTGGATCTGAAAAATGAGTGGTCGCACCAAAAAACATGAATAAATGTTTTGGTGTTGCTTTACGTATACCATAGGAATGCATGTAAGGAGGGAAAACCAGCGATTCACTGTAACCAGTACTAAAAAGTAGTAACAGTATTATAAAGCTCAATTGTTTTGACATTTAGCAGGCCACACTTGAAAATATTTCTATTCATGTAATATAGTAACTGCAGAGTACATTTTCTATCCACCATTCTGAGTTATTTTTTGTCTCTTTCATTTGTTTTCTTCCTTCAGGTCCTCCCGAATCATAAATTATATTTACATTTCTTTTTCATTTTCCAAAGGAGTTTATGAAACCTATTGTACTTGCAATGGTAATTTGTGATTATTATTATCGTGATGCACATACTGGGAAAAGCATATAGCTGGAACATTCAGTTCCATTAACAGTGCAGCATTCCCTTCGAAACATGGGAACTGTGCAATCTATGTAGCATTTACCGATGTTGCATCGGATGGAAGTGCGCAGCTTATATTCCGTAAAGAAAATGGCGATTTTTCGATGCAACTTCCACCATGGGAAGTTCAGGCTCCTGATAGCAGGCGTGCAGTGGTAGAGATTGGTGGAAATATCAACGGATTGCCGATTCCTGAAGAAGGAACTTATGAATTTGTCCTCCTTTGGAATGGACAGGAAATAGCCCTGAGACGCTTAAATGCCAGCAAAATTAATATGGACATGCCGCCAAATGGTTTGGAATAATAAATCTTTTAGAATAACGAAATTCTTGTAATACAATTTCGGAAGGAAAAAAATGGATCTCTCAACCATACTCGTGAAAATTGTAGGTGCGACTTTTTTAATCTGGACACTTTTTTCAATTTATAAACATTTTAGAGACAAAAATCTTAACCAGCAAAATAAAAAGGAAGAAGTACAATCAATTTCTGAACAAATCCTAAATAATTTACTGCTCTATTTATGGCTTGCATTCATGCTTGTCTTTTCAACAGGAATGATTGTTAACAATTGATCGACTCTCAATGAATGGCTTTAAATTGGTGACCACGATTCTGCCCGGGACAAATGGGAAACACTCTGTAGATCCCAGAAGACCTGCGCTTGTTATGAATTTTTTCATTTCATTGACAGTAAAGCCCTTTCGAATAGATAGTAGTCCATCTTTCCATGTATACGAATTACCTTTAAAAATCGGCCACAAAAGAAAGTAAGCCGAGTAGGACAAATAAGATCTCCGCAAATCATTCATCAAAAAGCCGATTTTAGCTTTCTCTTTAACAGATCTTAAAAGATCGGGTATAACGGCGTCTTCCAGATGGTGAAGAAAGTGGCTTGAAAAGATAAAATCCGGATTAAATTTGAGTGTGTGCAAATTCAAAGCAGACATATTAAGGAATTCAATCTCTTTGTATGCTTTATTTTTTTCTTTTGCATAATCTATGCATCGTTGATCATAATCCAGACAGATAATACGAGCATTTTTTTTTAATCTTCTAATCTCTTTAGCCAACCAGCGAGCCAGATCTCCTCCACCAGCTCCTAAATCAAGAAAAGAAATTTTATTACATTCGTTATTTGCTATATACGCCAGGATATATTTCTTCAAAAGGTGCGTTGAACTGGATAAATACCTATTGATCATAGTCAGATCAGATAACGTTTTGTTAAGAGCATTCTGTTCTGATTGAAAATTATCCATTGCTTCAGGACCACTATAACGATTATTCAAATCTGGAAAAAATGGTAATCTGCTAATCATATGATACTCGTCAATGAGAGTCTTTTTGTTCAGGTATAATAAATGCAATATCAATAATTAAACCAAACAGAAAAGAGAATACTTATGAATACATTGCCAATAATCGATCAAGAAGCCCTCATTAATTATCAACCCAAAAGAGTATACCTGAAAAAATTATTTTCGATTGTCGCTCCAAAGTATGATACGATCACCCGACTGATGTCACTTAACCGTGATTATTGGTGGAAACAATACCTTATATCAAGAATAGTACCTCACCATAAAAAAATGACTCTTCTTGACATAGCATCAGGAACGGGTGACATTGCTCACTACTTCAGAAAAAAAGCTCCAGAAGCGACAATTATCTCATCTGATATGTCCTTAGAAATGCTCCGTACCGGACATCAGAAAAATCGAAACTGGTCTGTGGTATGTAATGATATGTGTCAACTTCCGATAAATGACAACAGTGTTGATTTCATCACCGGTAGCTATGCACTTAGGAATGCGCCTAGTATTACAGTTTGTCTTTCTGAAATTCATCGCGTTTTAAAACCCGGCGGGAAAGCATTTCTTTTGGATTTTTCTCTTTACAATAACAAATTCGCACAATCATTTGAACTCTTTTTACTTTCGATCTGGGGTGGCTTTTTAGGAATAGCTTTCCACCGAAACCCTGCCATCTATTGCTATATTGCCAAAAGCCTTAAAAGCTATCCAGATAGTGAGAGAATTAAAAAATTACTCATCCAACATGGATTCAATATTAATAAATTAAAATATTTCTTTTTTGGTTTTATTGCTGTTTTTGAAATTACTAAAACTTAAAACTACTAACGACCTAATAGCAGATTCATTATGCAGACTGTTTAGAACCAGGTTTGTCATATTATTGCGTGCTAATCTTATTTGTACTGATACCAAATTGCGATTCAATTTCCTCTGAGTAACCAGCCATACATTGATAATCCAGCTCCAAATGATAGCAGCATTCCCCATTGTCCTTTTTTGACCTGATCAAATACTCTGTCTATTTCAAAGAGTACTGAAGGTGAAGAGCAGTTTCCGTAATCTTCAAGAATTGAACGTGAGATCTTCATTTTATCTTCGCTAATTGATAATACTTCAGAACATATGTCGAGTATTTTATCTCCCCCCGGATGAATAAAGAAATGATCGATTTCTGTCAACGAAAGATTCTGTTTACTAATTAGTTCATTTACAAACTTTCCTACATTATTTCCTATTATCTCTGGTAACCGTTTGGATATCTGATTATGTAATTGACCGCCCTTATGTACATATCGGACATGTTCCCGAAACTCAGGTAAAAAAAGTTGATTAGTGCATACCAGATCTATTCCTTTAGGTTGATCCCAGACAACCACGGCGGCAGCCCCATCACCAAAGATTGCGTTTGATAAAATAAGGCTCAGATCGTTGTCCATTTGGTATGTTGCCGAGCATATTTCAATTGAAACGGAAAGCACGATAGCTCCCGGATGAGAAAGGCAGAATTGAGATGCCAGTTGTAAATTAGGTACTGCTCCTCCGCAGCCGGAACCAACCAGATCGTAAGCTTTGATAGAATTTGAAAATCCAAGGTCTTCAATAAGATATGTCGAAATTCCCGGACACACATACCCGGTGCACGTATTTACGAAAAGAGCGTTAATATCTGAAACGCCAAGATTACATTTAGAAAGCGCGGATGTAATTGCCTTCTTTCCCAGAAGTCTTGACCAGTGTAAAAATCGGTTGACTCGACTATCGGGGTTTTCCTGTTTTATAACAGGCAATACTTCAGGATTATCGACAGCGAAATATCTTTGTTTTATTGACGGGTGTTGAAGGATTTTATGAAGTATCTTTTTAGTTCGGGGGAGCAGTTCATCATCATGATATTTATCGACAAATTGTTCTGCCTGCGCTTGCGAAACGCAGCAAGGAGGCACAGCAATACCGATAGAAGCGATGGATGAGTACATAGTGATCCTCGATTTTTGTTTACTTAAGCAGAAACGTTCACCAGTGTTCGCCGGTGAATAAACCCTGATCAAGTTTTTCAGCGTTCTTTAATGCAGCCGACCGATAATTTCCATTGATACGGATTGCTTTACGCACAAATGTTTTACAATAATTACAGCTGGGACATTTATAAGAGGTACAGTTACGCTTCTTAAGTCCCTCGATAAATCCATTTAATTTTTTATTATCAATATAGATAGAACTGCTATTTTTAGCATAATCATGCATTATGACTTGTTCAGCATATTTTTTAAAGAGCAGTAAACTTCTGATTTTGACTTTTGATGGTTTGAAAAGGATTTTTAACATTCTGAGGCGCTGAAAAACTGAGGCATTCAATTCTTTCTTAATTGTTGCAACCTGTCCGACTAACTCTAAAAGATTCCCATCAAAAGACCTTGAGGTATATGCTAAAGTACGTTTTACAATTAGATCAGTTGGACAGCTTCTTTCTACAATTTTAAATGAAGAGTACCCAAGAGCTTCATAAAAATTTAGATCTTCGGGCCTGATCCAGACACTGCGGAGATAATTGACCGGGTCTGCAAGGCGTTTTTTGGAACAGTGCAAAAAGCAATAGTCAAAACAGAACCCGTTAAGTGGATCACCTTTACGGGAGCTATTGGAAAGAATATGCATATGAGTCAATTCCAAGGGACAGGATTGGATGCATGATGCATTTGCAATCAGCATACATTCACACTTTACTGCTGATCGTATTGCCTGTAAAACTTCGAAATTTCTATTACATGCTATCGCACTTATGCAAAGGACATCAGCTCCCATCTCCTGCCACTGATGAGCCTTGAAAGCATTATCAACCACAGCGAAAGCCCCGATTTTTACCTTAAACTGAGGGTACTGACTTTTGATAAGACGCAACAAATATGGTGAAGCAACCGTTATTGAATCAACGCCGATTTCACTTAGTCTATCAAGTGAATTTCTGATTCTCCTCTGACCTACTCTTGTCTGCTCGATTCCATACAGACAAGCAGCATTTAACAGGTAATTAAATTTTAAGTTTAACTGGTGAGTTTTTTCTACCGATGCAGCGAGTTCCTTTCGTCCCACGTATTTTAAAGTGTAATTTGAACGCCCCCCTCCTATGCAATCTGTTGACATTTTCCCATACACTTCTTTTACTTCTGGAATATTAGCCATTCTGTCGAGCAGTTTCAAATCGAAATTATATCCTACTATTAATTTCATAGTTAGCACCTGTCCTGGAAGACGGCTTATTATAAAGGATTGTTGTGCAATTTACCGGCCAACCACAGGTATATTTTGTTAATTGATACCTTCAGAATAGATCATTTCAGGAATTCGCAAAGTCTCAAAGCGAACAGCTGTCTGTTTTTTTTGTTTCCATTTCCAATTAGTCTGAGTCCTGAGTCATCGAAGGAGCGAAGACTGTTTACTACCTACCCTTCGACTCTTCGAGGACTCGAGCTCAGGGTGTTCGCTAAATTTGTAAATCCGCCACATCACCGAATCTCAAAGCGAACTGCTGTATCGTCATTACTTCCTTTAGCAAAATCTGAGATAAACCGATTCGCTGCTTTCATAATGCATGTGCATTAATTATTTTTTTAATTAATTTTCCAGGAAAACTGCTCTTTCACCGCAACGGTATTTGAAAAAATGTTTTCTATTAAATCAAGTGTTAAATAAGATCAATTGTATCAAGTATTAAATTTTTCTAAATGTACTACTCAAGATTATGCCAATCAATAATGTTCGAAAGATTACCATGCGCGCGACTGTTCCCTTAACTATTTATCACCAGTATACTTCACTGCCCTTTGATAGCAGAAAACTTAAACAGATTGCAAAAAAAATCTATACTGGTGAGAAAGTCCCCATATCCGGTGCAGTATCACTTGTTTTATGCTCTGATTATAAGATCAAAAAACTTAACAATGATTATCGGGGTAAAAACCGGCCGACCGATGTACTGTCTTTTTGTTTTGAGGAACCGGATTTCCTTGGCGAAATCTACATCTCTCTCCAGCGGGCGAAAGTGCAAGCCGCACGATACGATTTTACCTATGAAGATGAAATTATTAGGCTTTTTGTCCATGGGATGTTTCATCTTTTAGGATATGATCATATAGAAGAGGCACAGCGTAAAATAATGGAAGCAAAAGAACGTAAATATTTTAAAGTATAATATCATCAGTTCACAATATATTTTAAACAATCTTAGATCAAACCCACATCGGTTATAATTTGTACATCAGTTCTTAAGATACGATCAGAAATAAAACGTACCTGAAGAGCAAATTTTCAGATGTAGAACAAAGTATCTGTAATCGAAAAAGTGCAGAGATCAATGTGTTATTTTTTTAAAGGAGGATTTTTTGGAAGGTGACCCTTCGGCGTCATTTTTCGTGACAGGGCTACTTGTTACATTCTTATTATCAATGCTTTTTTCTTCAATCAAGATCATCTTCAGCTCTATTGATAAGAATACAATTCCGGTTGATGATGAAAACTTGAGATACTACGCATCCAAAGTTGAAGATATACTCGAAAACAGAGCTCTTTTTAACAGCACTGTTTCTTTCGGAAGAACTGTGGCTAATGTGCTGTTCGCGATTCTTTGTTACATGTTCAGTCGCTATCTTTTTCCAAATCTCGTTGTATATCAGACAATTTTAATTTCGTTTCTTTTCAGCGCGATAGTGCTTTCTCTTTTCGCCTACGAGATACCGCGTGCCTTTGCCATGCGTTTTTATCGCACTTATTTTCCAGTAGCATATTCCACATATAAAATATTCAGCTGGCTATTTCTCCCATTGGCATCACTTTTTAACTGGATCCATAACTGGTTATTAACTCTTTTGAAGTATGATAAAAAGCTTTCTTTCTTATCTGATGAAGAGCAGGCAAGAATAACGGAGCCAAGCGATACTGAGTCACTTGATGAAGAAGAGAGAGAGATGATCCGCAGCATCTTTGATCTGGGAGAAACTACTGTCGATGAAATCATGATTCCGCGTATTGATATAAAAGGTATTTCTGAAGATTCTGATCTCACAGCAATACTGAATATTATTCGTGAAGAAGGTCATTCGCGTTTTCCCGTTTACAAGGAAACAATCGATTCCATCACCGGTATCCTCTATGTCAAAGATATCTTAAGCTGGCTCTCCGAAAATGATATAACAAATTGGAATCTCTCTGATGTACTGAAAAAACCTCACTACGTTCCAGTCGGAAAAAAGGTCAATGACCTTATGCGGGAATTCAAGAAAAAACATCTTCATATGGCCATAGTTGTTGATGAATATGGAGGGACCGGAGGACTGGTTACTATGGAAGATATTCTTGAAGAGATTGTTGGTGATATCCAGGATGAGTATGATGAAGAGGAAATGGAAGTAGTTCAAATTGCTGAAAATGTTTATATCATCGACCCACATATTGATCTTCAGGATCTCAATGATGAGCTTGATATCAATATAGAAACAGAAGATGTCGATTATACAACTCTTGGCGGATTGATCTATCATGAATACGGTGATGTTCCTCATGAGAACACTGAGCTTGAGTATGAAGGTTTAAAAATTACTGTGCTCAAAATGGATAATCAGAGGATTGAAAAAGTTAAAGTCGAGGTTTTAAGAAGACCCTCTAAACAGGTGGAAGAGAGTGAGTTGTGAGATGTGTATCGTAATTTCGTAACTGTAGACCTCAACACCAATCCTCTTCTCCCAGTGATTTGGATCTTATAATATGGATGGAACGGCTCGGCGAAGGGGGTAAATTAGTATTCTTATGCGGGTGAGGTCTTTTAGACCAACATTTCGGAATGCACCAACCTCATTAATTCTTGACAACTATAATTCCCTACCGTATACTGGATCTTTATTTTAAACAACAATTTATTACCCAGGATGATTAATCATTTAAATCTCTCACCCGTTGATTATTTTATCGGATTACAAAAAATAAAGGAATGCTCTACTAGTATGAACAACGATTTTGCACTTTCACCCATTTACGTCACAGGGCATCAGAACCCTGACAGTGATTCTATTGTATCAGCTATTGGCTACGCCTGGTTATTACGGGAGAGGGATGGAAAAAACGCGATCCCGATCAGAACCGGTTCATTAACACCACAGACCAGCTGGTTATTGCAGCTTGTAGATATGGAGCCGCCGGTGCTCATGGCAGATGCATCACCGCGTTTCAATCGGATTGTACGACCGTTACCGCCGATTCTTCCCGACCGGCCGCTTCATGAAGCGCTATCGATAATCACCTCCTATTCAATTGGCGTTCCTATTGTGGGGAAAGATAATATACCGTTGGGACTTGTTACCGGGAGCAGTGTTTTCAAGCTTCTTTCTGACCAGATAAAGCACCTGGTTGATTTTGAGAATATATCGATTGCATCTCTATTATCGATAAAGTGCGCGGAGGCTATGGATGCCGATGTTCCGAGGTTTGCTTTATCGATGCGGGTATGTGATGCGCGGCGTAAAGTTATGAGAGAAGAACGAAATGATTTCCTTGTGATAAAAGACGATGGGACATATCATGGTGTTTGCCGTGGACCTGATATTCTCAACCCGCCGCGGATGCAAATGGTACTTGTCGATCACAATGAAGCTTCACAGTCTATACGTTCCCTCGATGAAGCGGATCTTATCGAAGTTATCGATCATCATCGTATCGGCGGTCAATCCACAAAAAATGCCGTTCCATTTTATATTGATTGTGTCGGAAGTACGGCAACGCTTGTCAGTGAACGAATAATTGCATCGGGATTAGTTCCCCCTCCAACGATTGTCATCTTGCTTCTTGCGGGAGTTGTTTCCGATACGCTTATCCTCTCTTCTCCAACGACAACTAATCGCGATCGTAATGTGGTGGATCATCTGATAGCATTGGCAAAAAAGAGTAATCTTCTCCCCTACCCGGATTATAAGACTTTTGGAGAGGCGCTGTTTTCTTCAAGCACAAGTCTGTCTGTTTTGTCAGTCGATAAAATTATCAATAATGATCTTAAGGAATATGAGAACGGTAGAATCAGGTTTGGTCTTGCACAGATCGAAGTTGGTAATCTTGTAGAGCTTGGCGGCCGGCTGGAAGAAATCAGAGATGGTTTAGAGGAATTATGTGCTGGAAGGTCATTTGAATTTGCTGTACTGATGGTAACTGATGTTGTTCGTTCGACAAGCAAACTGGTGATTGCCGGGAATAAAGGTCTCTTGAAAGATCTGCCGTATATCCAATTGGCTGATGATACAATGGAAGCAAGCGGGATTGTCAGCAGGAAAAAGCAACTGTTGCCGGCTATTTTAGGGCTGATTGAGTAAGGGTAATGAACTTTTGTCCGTGGTCGTTCCAATTAGGAATACAAATTACTGAGCGATATCGAACCATGAGCTCTATTTTCAGATTGTTTCTTCATTTCGGGTTCAAACGACCCCACCCGCGAGGACGCGACCTCCAGCTATATTAGTATCCTTATAAGGAACACCTCTCAGGGAGGTATTATTGTTTACAATGGTTTTTGTCATTCCCGATAGACGCGATCAAATCCGCATGCTGTCGTTCCAATTAGGAATACAAATTACTGGACGATATCGAACCACGAGCTCAATTTTCAGATTGTTTCTTCTTTTCGGCTCAGACGACCCCACCCGCGAAGACGCGACCTCCAGCTATATTAGTATCCTTATAAGGAACACCTCTCAGGGAGGTATTATTGTTTACAATGTTTTTGTCATTCCCGATAGACGAGATCAAATCCGCTTGCTGTCGTTCCAATTAGGAATACAAATTACTGGACGATATCGAACCACGTTTTTTCCACTTTATATTTACATTACATAATACGTCAACTATATTATTTGTATTAGTAATTTTTCAATCCGCAAAATGCAATTAAACTGGATAGTTGGTGGATTATGGATAATTTTTTTATAGCACTATGTATAGAACTGATTGTAGTATTTGTAATCGTTTTCTGGCGTTTTAGAAATAAATATGGCCTGTTTTCCACTGAATATCCCATTCAAGTAATTTTTTTAGGCATTACATTAGGCGTGCTTGCTTCTACAGCAATTTTACTATTCGGTGCCACTGCACAATCTAGTACTCAGGAAAAACCATCGTGGACTGTTATTGCTTCGGCTTTCGCAGCGCCGTTAAGCTTAATCATTTTGTATTGGAAACACTTACAGGGCTATGAAGATAAAATCAAGGATACTGCAGAACTGCTTACAAGTGATTCTCTTACTTCGCGGATCAGCGGATATCTTTACCTTGAAAGGTTGTCCCGCGGGAATCTGAATTTCGCTACAACTGCCATTGAACTACTCTGTGGACATATACAAACCATCTCCTGGAAAACGCCTGATGATCCTTTACTTAAATATGGTATTGATCGGCTTTCGAGAATCTGGGAATACCACTCAGTCAAATGGAACTATACGCAAAATAAAGAGCCTGATATGAGAAGAATAAATTTTGCGGGCCTGGAATTATGGAAAGTATGTTTAAAAGGGATGTTTTTAGAACAGGCAAACTTATCCAATTGTTATTTGGGTTGCTCAAAATTTGATAAAGCAAAATTATGGTTTGCAGATTTTAAAAACTCTGATCTGACAGATGCTTCATTTGATAAAGCAGAACTCTTCGGAGCCGATTTCACGAATGCAAAAGGATTACGTCAAAGTCAAATTGATAAAGCATTCGGAAATACAATGACGATTTTACCTGAAGGATTATTATACCCTCTAAAATGGACTGAATGGTGCGAACAAAATATGGGCAACTGTAAACATAAATACAAATGTCCTAAAGGCAGGGAATGTAGTAACAGCAGTTTCAGTTTAACTGAAAGTGAAGGCAATATGACAGTTGAAAGCTCGAAAAACGAAGAAATCTTAAAATAGATTCTCTGATATGCTGATTCTTTATTTCAATTAATCAGTAATCGATTTTTTAAAGTAGCGCAATTAACCTCCATTCATTGTGAATTGTCTTTTCGTTTAGCACTTCGGATTTTATATAGTCTCTCTGTAAACCCGCCATCATTTTCGAAATCCTGAGCCAGGCGGGAGACCTGACGGTCCAGGAGAGAACAGGCTACCACTATTAACACTAATACCGCATTTGCAGAAATTTCCGGGTAGATATTGTGGTCTAAAATAGACAGCATGGACAGAGTGGTGTTTCCCCCACTCTGTCCATGCTGTCTATAACGTTTTTTAACGTTTACTATCCATGCAGCAACTTCATCGGCGGTTTTGCAACGCCTATTAATCAGTTCTTGTCTTAGTGGGTTTTCTCTTTCCCAAATATTAAGTCTCCTCTGCCTCAAAAAATCCTCGTAATCCAATCTCAACTCTTCCAAACTTGCGCGAGCAACCTGCGTTAATTTGAGTTCCATCTTTTTGGAAGTAGCGCTGACTTGCGAGCCTTCGGCAATATTCTGTACGCCGCTTCGGGCAGCCTGGGTCATTTGATCTCTTGTCCTGGAGAAACGGTCTATGTATCTTTCGCAAAACCGTACGGTAACATCATAGATAAGCTGAGATACCTGGAAGCTTTTAAGGTTTCGATAGCCTCCATGTTGAGGAATCAATTCACTCATTTTTACAACCTCAAGAATAAGCGGAGTGATTACCTGTTTGTTTTAAAATTTCAATATAATTATTTGAATAGAATTTGAAAGAAGAATCTGTGGTTAAGCACACCGCACCAGCGGTATCTCTGCAATTTTTTCAGTCTTACACTGGTTCATTATTTAGAATACCATTACACTGGTTCCTTATCAGAATACCATTACACTGGTTCCTTATCAGAATACCATTACACTGGTTCCTTATCAGAAATACCCTTACCTGAAGAGATAAACTTTTAGGGGTGGGCAATCAAGGATTGATTGCCCTGAACTTGTTGAAGAGAGCTTGGAAGGGTCAATATACCGCAAACCTAATCGTTGAGATTCCTTCACTGTGCTTTACCCTGCCAATATACAGACCAGGACACTGGTTTACCATATCTAACTTAACTGTATTTGCCGCCTGCTGTTTCATTTGTAAAACCTTTTTTCCTGTCGCATTAAAAATAGTCATCCCGGTTATTTCATTCCCTTTTACAATAAACTTACTGTTTTCGCGTGTTAATGAAAGTGACTTAATCATTGTCTTGGCTTTCTTATTTACTACAGGAACATCTATTTGTATAAAAGAATTAATTGTTTTTAATGGAAAAATATCAAGTCCCCGGATTGAGTTACTTTCCATAAACTCGATATTATTCCCATTGTTATCATAAATGCGTTTTGTATAATAAACTGTTGTGTCCCAATTTGAAAGGCCTTTATCGTAAGTACAATTCCATGTCAATGTATCATTTAGATAAGAATCAACACGTGTTTCATTTTTAGAGACACAGAGCCAATCAGATTTCTCTTCATCCCAATCATACTCCGAAATTAAACTATTACCATTGGGTTGATTCTCAATAGCACTTTTTGAAAGCGAATTTCCATTGACGGGATCTTTATAAGTAATTTCACAATGAGTCAAATTTTGTACGTTTTGATCAGTTGATGAGAATGTATAAATGGATTTGATATCAGCAAGTATATCATCTACTTGTTCTTTTCCTGAATAAACTGCTGTATTTGCACTGCTTTCATTGTCCACTTTTTCCCAATAGCCAACACTTTCCCAGGTTGAATCCACATATTCGAAGCCATAAGCCCCTCTCAAATTGCCCATATTGACATGATCAAATTCCCAGAAACTATTAATAGTAGCTAAAAAAGCTACTGAATCTTTGTACAACTGTTTCCAATCTTCGGTATTCTTATCCCATTCGTATTGTGTTATTATAACACTCTTTTTTCCATCCAAATAGTCATAGGTAATACGAGAACCGTACGTCCATTCTCTATCAGAATATTCTATAATCCAGTTCTCTTTTATAAATGCTCCATCAAAAACAGTAGAATCTATATAGCTTATATCATCCAGATTCCACCCTGAAGAAGCCTGAGAATACTTTCTTACAACAACTCTCCCCTGCTGATCATAAATTATTGTATCTCTCTCTGAGAATTCCCACTTCGGATTTTCATTCGCCGCAGAGTTGTAATATTCTGTCGAGCCACTCTGCACCCATTTCACAGCTGCTTTTTTAGATAATTTGAAATTTCCATTTGCAACACTGTGATTTGAGCGAAGTTTTGTTTTTAATATATCGCTGAACGTTGTATATGATAAAACATTACTGGACATTGTTGAAATCATAAAAAGGCAGACTATCAAAACTACACGTAATTTCATAAATACCTCTTTTTTTGATGTGAGCGGATTATAATTAATTCTACTACTAATGCTCAAAAGACCACCCCAGCAGTCTAACCCGGACCAGCTCCTTTCTGGTAAGGTGAAAATTTCTTTGAGGAGTAAAAATTGGGTAATTTAATAATTTCAAAAAATATAATAAGTAATACCTCAAGTGAACGAAGTATTTGCGCTCTTCTCGAAAATACACAAAAGTTTAACCAGATCCTCGTGACTGAATGATACATTTCCAGATGTCACACCCATCTATTTAATTCAGGAATGGCTGTTCCAGAAAGATCTCCTGATAAAGTGCCTCGTTGCGGTTACTCATGGCAAAGCTGAGGAATCAATTCACTCATTTTTATAACCTCAGAAATAAGCGGAGTGATTCCTGTTTGTTTTAAAATTTCAATATAATTATTTGAATAGAATTTGGAAGAAGAATCTGTGGTTAAGCACACTGCATCAATGGCATCTCTTTATATACTTTACCATCCAGATTGCACCCACTTTTTTTCTTGTTTATCCCGCCCCATTGCTTAAAGAAAAACGGAATACTGTGCTCTGTACATTTTTCCCTGATCTCGACCACCCATTCTCTTTTTATTTCCCGCACTTTTCTTCCACTTTCCCCACCAACTATTACCCAGTCAATGCCATTAATATCGAGGTTTGTTAACGGTCCAATAAGTGGTTCACAAGAAAGGAATTTCACATGTGCAGGAATCTTTTTTATAAAATCAATTCTTGAAAGCGCGCTCTCATTTTCAACAGTTACTCCCATCCAGATATTCTTTGTCCATTTAAGGTCATTTGAATATTGATAAAGAATATCTGCTCTTTTCGTTAGCACCTGGAAAATGTGCTGCGGATTATTATTCATGACTTTGAAGACTTTTTTAACAAAAGATAGCGGAACATCTTTATGGAAAAGATCACTCATGGAGTTAACAAAAACGAGTTTAGGCTTTTTCCATGTACTGGGAATGTTAAGAGCGAAATCATGAATGGTTAGATTAAAACCGTTGCTGTATTTCTCAAGGCCCATCCCCTGAAGGCGTCTGGTCATTACATCTGCATAGCAGTACCTGCATCCTTCCGAAATCTTTGTACATCCGGTAGTTTGATTCCAAGTCATTTCAGTCCATTCTATTGCAGATTGCGCCATCTATAAATTCCTTTTCTTAATTATATCATTTGCAATTTTTAAACCCGCAGCATTATTAGTTGCAAGTATAAAGTGATACATAGGTGATCTTCTACTGTTGCGAAGGACAAATGGTTTGCTCACAAATTCAAAGATAGATGATAATTGCTCTGAATATAATTCTCCTGCAATTGTAATCGCATTTTCATTTTTATCAAGTTCTATATTACCAAATACATTTTGTTGTTTACAATTTTAAAATAATCTCATTCGAAAAATAACTACAAATTAAACAAATTTGTAAATATCTTTAATTTTAAGGATAGCGATTAAGCGAATTTAATAAAGAAACTTAGAAGGATATCTCGAGGTAACCCCTGCTCCCAGCACAAATACTATTGTTTATAAAGCATTTTGCAAATAATTATATTAATATTAACAATCATAAAACTGTGATAATTATTTTGAATCAATCAGAAGCACCTAAGGTACTGCCTCCGATGCATTAAGTAATCTTCATATTGTATTTAACCTTGCAGTTTACTTTTACAATCAGTATGATTGTATTATCGTTGACGAGTGTCACCGTGGATATCTGCTCGATAAAGAGTTAAGTACAGCTGAATTAACATTCAGGGATTATGATGACTACATTTCAAAATACCGCAGAATACTTGATTACTTTGATACATTAAAAATCGGATTGACTGCAACTTCGGCTATACATACAGTTGATATTTTTGGAAAACCGGTATTTCAATATAGTTACCGTGAAGCTGTTGTTGATGGATATCTGGTTGACCATGAACCTCCCTATCAAATAATGACAGAACTCTCTGTAAATGGCATTCACTGGAAAGCTGGTGACACAGTCAAGGTGTATAAGCAGGACAAATTGCAGATTGAACTATTCCAAACGCCTGACCAGATTGATTTTGAAATAGCTGATTTTAATAAAAAGGTTATTACAGAAGCTTTTAACCGCGTTGTGTGTGAACGTTTAGTTAAGCATATAAGCCCTGATTCAAAAGAAAAGACGCTTGTCTTCTGTGCAACTGATTCGCATGCGGATCTGGTTGTCAGGTTACTAAAAGATGCATTTGCAGTACAGTATGGAACTATCGAAGATGATGCAATTGTAAAAATTACCGGCGCTTCAGATAAACCTCGTGAACGTATCAGACGATATAAAAATGAGCGGCTGCCTGCGATTGCTGTTACTGTCGATCTGTTAACAACAGGAATTGATGTTCCGGAAATATGCAATCTTGTATTTATCCGAAGAGTTAACAGCAGAATTTTGTACGATCAAATGCTTGGACGCGCAACACGTTTATGCCCAGAAATAGGTAAAGTGGTATTTAGAATCTTTGATGCAGTCGATATCTACTCCAATATGCAAAACTTTACAGATATGAAACCGGTTGCTAAAGATCCAAAAATCAGTTTTCAGCAGCTCGTTAATGAAACCTGCGAATTGAGTGATGAAACATCTTTAATGGTAGTTTATGAGCAATTTATCACTAAACTTCACCGCAAAAAGAACTTCTTTACCAATAACCAATTACAAAACATAAAGACAGTTTCAGGCTTTGAGCTTAATGATTTATAGCGCATATTACATCCCTTTCAGTTTCCGGGTTTAAGGAATGGATACTTAATCATAAGGTGATAGGGTCGGTTTTAGATCACAAAGGTGAAGGTGAAAGCGGATATGGAACCCCTATTTCAGAAACACCTGATAGTTTTATTGAAGAAAAACGAGGGTTCGGTAAAACTGAAAAGCCACAGGACTACATAGATGGGTTTAGAAAATTTATTAATGATCATAGCAATGATATTGCAGCATTGAAAATACTTATCCAAAGGCCACGGGACCTTAAACGTAAAGATCTACGTGAATTACAACTGCTTTTAGATCAGAATGGTTATACAGAAAAAAATCTGCAGACTGCCTATGCAGAGATGACAAATCAAAAAATTACTGCTAAGGATTTAAATAATATCATAAATAGAGAAGATGGTTATTGGTGGTTAACATATGAATGGACTAATTACCGGCTATCTGGTTCTCTTGTTAATAAGCGACGCAAAGATCATTTTGAAAATGGTGGAAATGTATATGGTAAAGGGACTTTTTTTCCGCTTAATAAAAATGCAGGTATTATATCGGATCCTAGTGACATCAACTGTAGTTGTGAAGTGCATTTACTGTTGGATCCAACCATTATATTTGATTGTACACTCATTTCGTTTGATCAAAATGGCGAAGTTTTTCCAACATATGGGCAAACAGATGAAAGTTGGTATAATCAGAGGGCTGTAATTTCAATAGAGTATTATGGTCTAAATCACTCGCCTTTAATTAGAGGAAGAAAAAAAATTTGGATTAAATGTAGAGAAATTGCAGATAAAACACAAAAACGATTGCAATCATATGCAAATAACAGTGTGAATAATTTATTCCGGTATAAATGCATTGAGGATTGCTATTATCAATTAGCCGAGATGTCAAAGTGTTCAGAGCTTTATTCCATGGTAGTAAGTCTTTTATCCAAGAGTATTCCAAATCCGAAGATTACTTTTGGATGAAAAATGCAATTAATGTTCTTCAATAGTATATAGAACAGAAGTCTTTGATCAAATTAAAGAAAAATAGATATTATGAATACTGGAAAAACAATTCAAATATTTTTACCGGATAGCAACCCCCGCAGCATCCGCATTGCAGAAATAACAAGTAGGACTGTTCAGGCCATACTAATCCCTCGCCAAAAATTAGATGATGCATCGGCACGAAATGAATTAACAAATGTCGGGATTTACTTCCTTATAGGCGAAACAGATGATGGAAGTCCATTACTCTATGTTGGTGAAGCCGAAGAAATTATTACCAGATTAAAAACACATAACGCAAAGAAAGAGTTCTGGACACATGCTGATTAATCTCACTCAAAATGACCGCCCAATCTCATTTATCGTGACTGCGAGATCTCAACCATCGTGACCGGCCAATCTCACGCAACGTGACCATGAAATCTCAATCATCGTGACCGGTGTCTCCTTATCTGGTGTCCTATTAACCAAAATCGATTTATCTTCTTTGTTTTTGCCCTCAAGAGTCAAGAACAGGAGAAGAAAATGTCAGGAAGGAGACACAGCGTGCGAAAGATTAAAGAGATACTCAGATACCGTTTTGAGTGTAAGCTTAGCTTTGACCGCATTGCTTCAGCTTTAGGTGTTTCGAAGGGAAGTGTTTTTAAAACGGTAGAAGCATTCAACCGCTCCGGTTTAAAATGGCCTCTTCCGGAAGGTTTTACAAACAGTTCTCTTGAGGAAATTATTTACAGAAGTGAACGGGAAACTACAGAGGTCGGTAGTGAGGAGCTGGATTTTGAGTATATAAGCAGGGAATTGTCCCGTTCACATGTCACAATTGAGCTCTTATGGAGGGAATACCATGATGCAAACCCGGCAGGCATGAGCAGGGCATCATTTTTTCGCAAAGTAAAAGCATCAATACCACAACAACCTGACATGAAAATGATATACAATGGTGGCGATTTACTGTTTGTAGATTACAGTGGAGATAAACCTTTCTATATCAATAGAACTACAGGTGAGATAATTGAAGTAGAACTGTTTGTGGCCTGCTGGGGTGCAAGTAGTTACACTTATGCAGAAGTGACAGCGACGCAGAACAGCCGGGATTTCTGCAACTCCCATGTAAACGCATTCAAATTCTTCGGTTGTGTACCAAAAGGCCTTGTGCCTGACAATCTCAAAAGCGGTGTAACAAAAGCAGACCGCTACGAACCGCAGCTTAACGTATTATATGGAAAGCTTGCGGAACACTATGGAACTGCGGTTATACCGGCTCGTGTAAGAGAACCCAAAGATAAAGCACCTGTGGAATCCGCAGTAGGATTTGTCCAGCGTTATATACTGGGACGTTTACGTGATAGAAGATTTTTTTCTCTTCATGAACTGAACATTGCTATTAAAGAACTGGTTGTGAGACTCAACGATGAACCCATGCAGTTATACAGAGGAAAATCACGCAGTACAAGATTCAATGAGAGTGACAAACCAAATGCGTTGCCGCTGAGAACCGACCACTTCGGAATAACCGATATCAAATATGATGTCGGTGTGGCACCCAATTACCACATCCGTTACGATGATCATTATTATAGTGTACCGGGTGAACTGGCGAGAAAGCGGGTTGATGTGTTTATTGTCGGCAGCACGCTTGAAATTTATCATGACGGCGTTCATGTCTGCCGTCATCTCAAGCAACCATCCGACTTTAAGTATACAACAATCGATGAACACATGCCTTCCAACCACCGAATCGTAAGAGGCTGGTCGCCGCAGTGGCTTGTTAGCCGGGCACAGGCAATTGGTCCGTCAACAAAAGAGGCTTCGGAGTTGATATTAAAAAAACACAACCACCCTCAACAGGGTTTCAATTCGGTTATGGGATTACTTAACCTGGCAAAAACTTATACTCCACAACGTCTGGAAATGGCTTCACAACGTGCATTGCATTACCAGAGTGTTACTTATAGAAGTATCAAAACGATTCTGGAAAAGAATCTGGACAAAGGAGATGTCATTTCTAAACCGGAGATTTCTGTAATACCAAACCACGTTAATTTGCGTGGGCCGCAATACTTTACACAACAAAAACAGGTGAATGAATAGGAGTGAAAAGATGCATTTAGAATCCACACTGAGTCAATTGCGCAATTTACGTCTGACTAGAATGGCCGAATCTCTTGAAGAAAGATTAAAAAGAGGTGATCATAACAACATTCCACCGGAAGATTTCTTTGCGATACTTGTTGAAGATGAATTTTGCTCGCGACAGGCAAAAAAGAGAAGCCTTCTAATAGCAAAAGCCGATTTTAAACCTGAAGGCGCATGTATTGAGAATGTAATTTACTCATCGGGAAGAGGTTTTCAGAAAAAGGATCTGCTTCAGTTTACGACTGAAACATGGCTCAAACAAGCACACAATGTTGTCATTACAGGCCCAACCGGTACTGGAAAAACCTATATAGCGGAAGCGATTGGACTTCAGGCCTGTAAAATGGGTTATTCTACAAGAAAATTGCGGTACAAAAAGCTCTTTGAGGAAGTAAACTCCGCCAGAGGCACCGGTCAATACCTGAAACATCTGGAAAAACTCCAGAAAACCAAGGTACTTATAATAGATGATTATTTAATGTCGGAAATATCAAATGAAGATGCGGCTCATCTGTTTGAAATTATTGAGGAACGCACTCAGATCGGACCACTTATAGTTACAACACAGTATCCAATCGGAGAATGGCACAAAAGGTTACCGGATCCAACTGTGGCGGATGCAATTTGTGATCGCCTGGCCTACACATCGGTTCAATTTGATTTAAGAGGAGATTCTATGAGGAAAACATCATCAAAATCTCAATCAAAGTGACCGGTGGAAGTTCAAAAAGTATATTATGAAATGTAAAAATCACCAGTAAAGGAAAATACTGGTCACGATCAATGAGATTTACCAGTCACGTTCGTGAGATTAAACACACATGCTAACGCAATCGTCTCAAAAACACAATACTTCACGAAAACTCACATAAAATTTCTTGAATGGTATTGTTATGAACAATCCAGAAAAGTAGGCAGATATAAGCTTGAGAACACCAACATTCCGACTAAATCATTTACATCAGAATCAATGGAAGCAGATCTCCTTGACAACTTTGATACTTTAAAAGTTCTTGTCGGTACTTTGGGATATCCAATATTTGACGACATAGCTAAACCGGAACGCAAAAACATACTTATATGCAAAGGTAAGGATGCATTAGCAGAAGGTGAATATACAGAAGAGGGATTGGTTGTTTTTGCAAACAGTACATGCAACTTAATTGAGTCAAAGACAAGTGGTAATTGGGTTAAAGGTATGCGCCAAAAGCTACTTGAGAGTGGTATATTAGTAAAGAAAGATACAATATATGTTTTCACTTCAAATTATATATTCTCATCCCCAAGTACAGCTGCTGCAACAGTCCTGGCAAGGAGAGCTAATGGCTGGATCGAATGGAAATATAAGGATGGAAAGACACTGGATGTGGTTGTGAGGCAAAAGAGATAATTCTGACGGAAGATATTAAAAAAACAATGAAAATAAACAATATACTATGTATTCAAAAATTTGACTTCGCCAAAAATATATTCCAAAATTATTTTCAAATGGATAACAATTCAGGTCGAACTATCAATGCAATTATTTTTATCTTTAGCATATGTAACATTTTTTTTTACTTACGCGAGCCTCCTAATTGTAATTTAGAAACAGATTTAAAAATGGCAGATTGAGAAGAATTAAGACTATCATTCTTTTTAATTACACTTGTTCGTTTTGCTTCAAGAAACTTTGTTATTTCTTCATTATATTGCAGTTTAAACTTGTCCACTTCCTCTCTATTGACAGCAAATTCTGAGGGGCATATATCATTTTGATCAAGGTCAAATGATGGTGCAGCTGCAACTTTAGACATACATGCCCAAAGAGTATAAAATTGATTCTTAACCTCAGGTAGTGCATAGTTGAATTCACTGAATTCGGAAAATTCTTTTGTTTTGGAATCATATTTAAGTAATTTTATAAGAACTAAAGATTGAAAGTCATGATTAGTACTCGCCAAACCTTTATATGTAAAAATTCGACCTATAGAAAAGCTAAGGTCTGAAAGTGTCTGCTTTTTATTTTCTTCAGGTATTACTTCACAGTGGCTAAGAAAGTAATAATTATTCAGACTAACCGGCATTTGTTTGTTTCTATCTACAACAAATTGTTTATAATTTTCTGCACTCGTAAAAAAACAAACGGTACTTAATATGAAAATAAAAATATAAAACGTTCTCAATTCATACTCACTTTTCATTTATTAACAAATTTGAATTTATATCTGAAAGATTTCTTTATAGGCCTCTGTTCAAATCCTAAAAGATCAATTTTAACAGGAACAACAACTTTTTTACTATCATTGCTGGATTGATTCAAATCAACATTTTTTCCTCCAATACTATCTAAATTATTTTCCTCGATTAAAAGGTTGTTGAATTCTCTAAGCCCCTTAGCAATGACATCAATTTCTTCTTCATTAAAATTCTCCCTGCTATATGAACATCTAGCTATTTCCTTATATGAATCATTTGTAGTAAAAACAGCTGCATTACAATTTGAATTTTCTTTTTCTTTAAAAAAAGACTCGTAGTCCTGCCTTTTCTCTATTGTCTTTTCATTTTCTAAATCTATAATGATTCGTTCCATACCATACCCATTTAACAACACTGATAAATCTGTTGTCAAAAGCAGTTCTTTAAGATTTGGAACAATTAAGCAGTACCTGCCTTCAAGTACATTATAGCCACTTGGGAATTTTATTAAATTATTGGTGCGAACTATTCCAGTATTTTTACTTTGTAAAAAATTATAATTACACCAGGCAGGCAGCAGTAAATCGAGATTACTATAGTATTTTCTAACGATTTCATCGGGCAATAATATTTTACTAGATGAAGGGTTCCTGGCAATTTTGATTTCTTTTTGTGGACCTACTTTACCAACAGGGCAAGATGCAACACGGTTTAAAAGTTTGCTTATTATCTCTCTATATCGCTTTGGATTATCTGTATTGTCGAGAAGGTTGAAGTACAGTTGCCTATCGATATAAACAAGTGCTAATATGATATCATCACACGAAATTGTTTGTTTATTTAATATATCGTAAGCAATTTTTTCATAGTTAGCATTAGATGGCTTAATAGGCAATAAATCATCATAGAAATTTACTTTAAGGTTAACATTGTATAGATATTCGTCTTTTGAAAATGTAGCTTTGATAAACTTGTTTCCCTTTGTATCCTTAGTATATCCTTTAAATCTGAAAGGTGTTTCGTGTATTTTTTTTTCATCAAAATATGGTTGTATTGTGTCTTTTTTTAATGTTGTATTTACCTGAAAATTTTCATCAAGTACTTTGATGCCCTTTGGCTTTTGAATGTAAATTAAACAGTTATTGCATAAAGAACCAACTGTTGCCTTCATAACTGGAGTAATATCATCATATGCAATTCCATATATGGTCTGATAGATAAACATTGTATCTAATTTGCTATTTGGCAGATTTGACCCAACATTCTCGAAATAATTTGCACTAATTGTTTTTAGCCAAGTAATACTAACACTGTCGGTATCTATCGAATTTTCTTTTATTTTGTCAAACAGCCCTTTGTAAGTTTTTTTAAAAGCAGCTATGTCACTCCCTTTACGATGAAATCTTTCGAAAAGATTCTTCCATGATTTTTTATTATCTGAATGAACATTGTACAGTAAATCAAATGGGCAATTAGAAATATAAGTATAAATTTCTTTTTTATATCTAAATGTATATTTATACTTATATATGTTATCAACCATGTCAATTCTATCACAAATAACTTTTGTATTTTTGTTGAGCTCCTGTATTTGACCATTCTTGTCAATAGCTTTAATCTTGCACTGAATTATTGCATTTTTGCCTAAACGTATCCCAATTTTATCCCATATTTTATCTAAACATTTCTTGTCTTTAAAATTATCTGGAAAGAAAAAATATATAACAGCTTTATTGGCAGGAGCATAGATTTCATTATAATAAAAAAGTAAAGACTCTATTATTATGGCGGTAATTATAAGATTTATAAATATCCTCATCACAAGCCCCGAAGTAAATTTTTGTTAGTGTTAATCAGTAAAAATCTATATAAATTTTGATTATTATATTTTTCTTTTAAAACGATTGTTTTTTTTACGTTGAAAACAAAAAATTTGATTGTTAACATTTTTTAATCAAAAACACTTACATTAAAGAGCGTAATCATTAATTCTTTTTAAAAGGTTGAAAAATGCTACTGGGGAATGTTGTTTTATTAATTGTTGTTCTTGTACTATCAAGCTGTTTCCCAATATTATTCATAACCGGTTGAATGTTTTTTTTAAGGATACTATGGATTTCATCTGTAACATTTGAGAACTTGCCTTCACTTATTAACATTTGAATCCGATTTATGCTATTAGTATCAATTGAACCAGTTCTAATACCCAATGTCTTTATTGTTTCATTCCATCGGTCTTGAGCAATAGATGCGTTGGAAAGAAAAAACACTAAAGAATCTTCAGATTGCTGATGTTTACCCAAATACTGTGATTTATGATAAAGTGTTTTCCATTGTTCCCAACAGGGTAGAACCATATCTATGTTGTGAGTAATTAGAAGAGCTAAATTACTTTTTTTGTTATTTTCTAAATTGTCACTTAACTGCCAAATGGTTATTAACAATGTAAAAATCGCAATCAAATTAGCAATATCCAAAATTTGTGGTAAAAAACTTTTTTTGTTAGTAGAATTCATTTTTATACTCCTTTAGGATCAAGCGTTTTTATATACATTTTAGTACTAATTGTTAAGATATATAAACATTCTCTGCATAAACAATAAATAAAGAAAGTACGAATGCACTCTAATTCATAAAATCTTAATTTATACCATATAACAATTGTGTTCCCTTGCACTTTAAAACCGGCTCAAATCTATTTTGAAACGGTTTGAGAAAAAAAGAATATAAAAAGAACCAATATACTCAATAGAACCGAAAATTTGGTTGTAAAGCAGACAGACAATAATCAATTGTCTGGTCATTTGTAATCAAAACGAACTATTATAATATAAGAATAGAGCGGATTGAAGGTCAAGACAGATAAGAATTTTTCGTGTACAAATATACACTAATAAAATACTTGTAAATATTGAAGATTCTAATTTCAGATTTGTTGTATGTAATTTTTTTCATTCGTTATTTGTTTTTTAAGTATGAAAGGAAACCTATTTCTCACTTCAACCATGTTAATTGTTCAGCTCATTAGCTTGTGAATAATTGTTTTCAATCTGATTGTTTTTACATTTTCTTTCATTTGGATTGACATACCCTTGTTTTTTAAATGCAATGAGCGCATTTTCTGTAATCGACAAAAATTGATATCAAATGAAGTAATGAATTCACCAAAGTTAGCAAGTTTGGCGCATGTTTATTTTCCACCAGAGTAAAGCATCCATATTCATTAGGTGGAATTTGAAACTATTAATACACAGCCGAAGTTTTAGACGTGAGATATAATTTAAAACAAATGAATTATTTCAATTTCGGCATTCCATTTCTTTTCAGATACTCTGCAATGATACGGCGATGACAGAATTCAGGTTTATGTTCGCTGCAAAATAAAAAGCCATTCTCAATATGCTTCAAAGGCAGACTTTCCGTAACTTTCCTTGTATCTGAAAGTTTTATAAATTTGGCTTCATAATCTGACCATGAGCCATTGTTTTTTTTGACTGAATCATTTTAACAATAACCCCCTCCCTGGGAGGCGTTCCTTATAAGGATACTTAATATGACTGGTTCCTTGAAAAGATACAAATATGACTGGAGATCGCGTCTTCGCGGGAGTAGTTGTCTGTACATGAAACGACAAAATTCCGTTTGATAACCGGTACAGACAATTATTTACAATGAATTCACCCTTCGACTGGGAGCTTTCGTCCTCCAAAGCAGACTTTTGCGGAGGGTGGACAGTGTGAACGGTACGATGGCAATTACGAAATTCAAAAATGCAGTACGAGTAATTACAATCACAAATTAAAGAATTATTGAAAACACTGCAATTACTCCCGCGTAAAGACCTGCTGGATAGGCAGGTGCGCATTGTAAACAATAAAACCTCCCTAATAGGCTGACCATGTCCCTTAAAGATTTTGCTGGACACGTTTGACCACCAAGATTTATGTTTATCAATGTGCTTATAAATGGAATTAATTTTACCGCCGAAATACTTGGCCGTATTCAACGAATCATCGATTCACAGCCAGGTATTTCTCGAGTCAAACTTTCCAGGGCAGTTTGCGAACTACTCGACTGGAAGAATATTGCTGGTAAACTTAAAGATATGAGTTGCAGAGTTGCGCTTCTCAAGCTGGAACGCAACGGCAAACTCACACTTCCGCAAGCACATCCTTTTTGTAATGGCGGAACACGTCCTACTGCAGTATCAAAAGGGATTCAAGATAACACGGTTCATAAAGAAGAACAAATTGAAGGAATACTGAAATCACTTGGTCGTATAAATTTGTTTCGTATCGACAGTTCAAGCAGCAATGCCTCCCGTCAATGGAACCGGATTATGTCGAGCTATCATTACCTTGGAGCTGGCCCGCTCTGTGGAGCACAAATACGTTACTTGATACAGGATAGTACAGGAAGGATACTTGGAGGTTTTTCTTTCAGTGCATCAGCTATTTCTGTAAAGGATAGAGACTTGTGGATTGGTTGGAACAGCAGTACACGCATGGAGAATTTACAGCTCGTAATCTGCAACAGCCGATTTCTTATTCTTCCCCATGTAAAAGTACCACACCTGGCGACCCATGTTCTAGGACTAATCTGTCGTCGCATTACCAATGACTGGCAGGAACGTTATGGTTATAAACCGGTACTTTTGGAAACCTATGTCGACAGTGAACGATTTAAGGGCACGTCATATCGTGCGGGCAATTGGACATGTGTTGGATCGACAAGCGGCCGCAGTCGTCAAGATCGGACTCATGATCTGAAAGTGAGTCAAAAACATATATTTGTGTATGAGCTCAATAAAAGTGCCCGTTCGATATTATGTACCGGATCAGGTAAATGTAAACCACAACCAGAGCAATTGTGTGAACCTAAAATTCCTCTGGACTGGGCTGAGGAGGAGTTTGGCAGTGCAGATTTCGGTGATCAACGTCTGGAACAGCGTCTATTGACTGTTGCAAGAGATTTCTGGGCTAATCCACAAGCAGCTATACCGCAGGCTTGTCAGAGTCGGGCAAAAACAAAAGCAGCGTACCGTTTTTTTGAACACAAGGCAACAACGATGGATGCAATTCTTAAACCGCATTATGAGTCAACTCTCAATCGCATCAAGAAAGAGAAGGTTATTCTTGCGGTGCAAGACACAACAGAACTTAATTACGCCACACATACTGCAACGCAGGGATTAGGCCCGATTAGTACCAGCAAAGAAGGCGCTGTCGGGTTATTTGTCCATGATACACTAGCGTTTACCTGTGATGGTACACCACTTGGATTGGTAAATGTACAATGCTGGGCACGCGACAAAAAGGAATTTGGTAAACGGGCAATCCGTCATCAATTACCAATTGAAGAAAAAGAAAGTAACAAATGGTTAATCAGTTACCGTGCCGCAAGAGAGCTTCAGAAGCAATGCCCGCAAACGACCGTTATAAGCATAGGTGATCGGGAGTCGGATATTCATGAGCTTTTTACAGAAGCACGAGATTCAAATGGAAATGCGCCTAAAATTCTTGTTCGTGCCCGGCATGACAGAAAACTTACAGAAGGAAATCAGCTCTGGGAAACGCTGAGGCAAAAAGCTATTGACACTACCACAACAGTTACAGTTCCACGCAGGGGTAATCGTCCCGCGCGTATTGCAACATTAGAGGTTAGGTTCATGGAAGCTACGGTTCGCCCACCCAATAGAAAACAAGGATTGGGAGTGGTGAGAATATGGGCTGTAGCAGCAACAGAAATACTGGTTTCGCCTGATTCAGAACCCATAGAATGGCTGCTTATAACTACTAAACAGCTTCTAACTACAGAAGATGCACTGGAAGTACTTATATGGTATAGTCGTCGCTGGGGCATCGAAGTATATCATCGTACACTGAAAAGCGGATGTAAAATTGAAAATAGACAATTAGGAAGTGCAGAGCGTATTGAAGCATGCCTTGCGATTGACATGGTGATTGCATGGCGTATTTACTATTTAACAAAAATAGGTAGAGAAACACCAGATATCCCTTGTACCGTGTTCTTTGATGATTATGAATGGAAAGCACTTGTCACACATATAACACGCAATTCGCAATTACCACAAAAACCACCAACATTAAGAGATGCAGTCAGAATGGTTGCAAGTCTGGGTGGTTTTCTTGGTCGTAAATGTGATGGCGATCCGGGAACAAAAACCACCTGGCTTGGTCTTCAGTGCCTAGATGGAATCGCTGTTATGTTCAAATATATGGCACAAACTTATGCTCCTCATCTTCTACACCCCTCCGTTTCAGGAGTAAATACTTATGGGTAAAGATCAGCTAATAGGGGAGGTCGCGTCTTCGCGGGTGAGGTCATTTGTCCACGAAATAACGAAATTTCGTTATCATCGTAATTCCGCTCTTAACACCCTACTCCCTGCACGTCACCAGCAGCTCAATCTCATAATCATAAGTCGGCCGCTCATCCGATTTCCCTTTCATTATGTAACTAACCGGATAAGTTGCATCAGGGGAATATGGTTCGGTAATAACTTTTGTTAAAAGAGGAGTATCTCTGAATAAAAATTTTACTGCAGAAATTAAATTATCAAGCAGGTAAGCTCCGAGCTTGAATAAATATTCCGGTAAATTACCAGACTTTTCATCAAATTTTTTCTTTGCAAGCTCAACACCTTTTCTTGCAAGATCTTCCATCAGTTGTGCTAATTTGCTTCCATCCTGCGCGGCACGTTGCTCAAGAGCAGTTATTAACACAGGTGAATCGTTATCTACAACATCATCAAAAATTAGTTTGTTTTCTTCTTTTATTCCTTTGCCAACTTCAAGAGTACTATTGCGCTTTATGCCTTTGAATGCCTGTGTCGTATTACTTTTCCCACCCGATGCGGTAATGAAATACAATTCGTCAAATTTGGGGTCTTGCGGATCTTTGCATGTGATTTTGTTTACTGCAACAATTAGTCTCATAGAGTACCTCAACTTTGTTAAAGGATTGTGGATAGAATATTTTCGGAAAAGTTACTTAACGAGTATCTGTAATTTGCTAATTATCTTTTAAAATAGCTGTATTTTTGTAACACGAGATTTATCGCCGCCTAAATTCCCCAAAGGGTGACTCGTAAAAATTCAATAATATCAAAAGTCAGCATTCTCAAAAGTCCCCCTGCAGGGCGACGCATCGAAATACCCGAAGGGGTGGATTTAAGGGGCGATATCTATTTTAACCAAATACTAATTACTGCGCAATCAATTCAGATAATAGATAAGACAACTATACAAACACCATACAATTACATGGTTTTACATCCTCAAAAATTTTACTGATATTCAAGTTCCTTTTCCTCAAGATCGAGTACATGGCGAAGGTTTTCAGAAAACTTATCATCCCGTGTAATGGTGATATATTTTTTTAATTCCACTAATCCATTACATCCGCAATCATTCAAAACAGAAGAGAAAAAAGGATCGATGCAAATATCGGTAATAATGAAAACCGGCAGAGAATCAAGCCCGAAATACTTTTTAGAATAGGTTTCGACACGTAATTTCTCATTAAATGCATGTCCTTCAGGAGTACCATTATTTGTAATAAAAAGAAACGATCGGATTATAAGTTCGTCTCCTGTAAAATCAGTCACAAGATAACCAAGTTTACATTGAGCCAATTTGACAGCAATAAAAATATTCTCGCCTGTAGTTCTGCTTATTTCACAATTTTTTAAACTTGTATAGATCACCTTTTGGTAACTCGGGATCGGGTATAGCCTTTCTTTCGTTCTTTCCAGAGCATGGGATTGTATGTAGACAGGATATTCGCGATCATTTTCAATATTATTAAAAAAAGGAGAAAGTTGCTGACCACTCACTGAGGCCCATTCCACTCCCGTCAAATTTAAAGAAAAGCCGACTCTGTACACAGGCCTTGTTTTGTTATCGATGATCACATTTTTTCGAGTACAGACCTGTCGATGCACCGTGTAAACATTGTAATACTGAAAACTTTTATAGTCCATTTTCCATGTGACCCAAAGGAAATATTTATCGACACTGGAGAATTTTTCCACTAATTCCTGTAAATAATGAAGTAATATATTTACATGATGATTTGTATCACTTTCCTCGAAATATTTTTTTAAAGGATTTATTTTTTCTAAAATTTCTTTCCAGGTTTCATTTTCTTTAGTGAATCGGGCAACATGCCACAATGTTTGTCCTGCGGTAACAAGATCATACATTGTAAATTTCTCATCTATTCCATCCAGTGTAATTTTTGTATTCTGTAAGTAATGTAACAGAGTTTTCTTTAATTCCAAAATGACCGAATCGCTTATCCCACTGCCCTTCTCAGCTTTCATATTTACTGTTTTAAACTGGAATATTTTAATATACTTATGTTCTGAAAGAGGAAGCTGCATATACAAATCGTAGGCATCAAAAACTTTCAATAGACGTAATACTGTTTTGTGTATATCATTTGAGATCTGAGCATGCCGCTGCTCCATCTGAATTGTATGACTATTCTTTTTTTTACTTTTCTTTTTCATAATAGTACATCTAATTTTTAATACATTACAAATAGACCCAAAATGTACTGTCTTGATAAGCGGAACTCTATATTTACATGAAGAAATGGAAATAATTTACGGAGTTTCCTAAATGCAAGGAAAATTACCTTTATAATGCTAAATTATTAATCCGTATTCGGACAACTACGCTCACCATAATCGAAATTCGATTACGTTCACTATTAAAAGCTCCCTTAGCAAGCACATATTATATAGAATACGAACAGCAATAAAACAGTTCTTGTCCCTTAGGAATAGTATATACATATATTGTACATCGATGTAGAATAAATTCTTGTACTCCACTGGACAATTATGGATTTTCACCACGCATAGTCCTCTCAATACTCACAAAAGATCTCGTTTATAACCATTCAACGATCTGATTCGGCACTTATTACAGGTCATCTGTGTCTCCCCCTTGGTCATCTGCGCTTCCCCCTTGGTCATCTGCGCTTCCCCCTCGGTCATCTGCATCTCCCCCTTGGTCATCTGCGCTTCCCCCTCGGTCATCTGCGCATCCCCCTTGGTCATCTGCGCTTCCCCCTTGGTCATCTGCATCTCCCCCGATAGTGGAACTCTCAGATTTCGTATTTTATTGCGAAAACTTTCTACCTAATGCCGAAAACAGAGATCGGAATGTTAAAAGAAGGAGTAATAATAGCCAGATCGCACTTATTTCTTATAAGTTTCTGTTCAATAGAGCTGAATTTTTATAATACGAAATTTATCGCCCCCTAAATCCCCCGCATGAGGACTTCAGAGGATGCAAATTTTTGATAATATAGAGTTCTTACAAGTCCCCCTGTGGGGCGACGCATCGAAGTACCCGAAGGGGGAGATTTAGGAGGCGATAGCTATCAACAGAATACCACCAACATCAAGATGATGTCTAAAGTTTTGTGTAGTATCTATTCTTTTATCTTTTGATAGAATCTTTTGCGCAGTGGGTTATCCATAAATGTAGTGCGGCCTATCAAGCAGATCCCTTTTAACAGATCGTACAACTCTTTGCATAAAACATTCCGATGGAGCAATTGCTCTGATACTGTATTGGTTTTATTAACTTCAATTTCAGCAATTCTTTCAGCAAGCTCCTTTGATTTATGCGTTGCCTGCTCTGCAATTTTTAAATCAAAACCTGTTTTCTCTAAAAGCGATCGATTATTCCTGCATAGTACACCAAGATCATTGAGATCCTGCACAAGATCAGCCTGCGAAAGATGTGATTTATATTGAGGTAAATGAAAATCGATATTTAATGTCTTTGCCGCATTGCGGATTTGCCTTGCAAGGTGATTTCTCATGATACGGCATTGTGATTTATACGTTCTGAGATCTGCGGTCAATAGCATATTGTCCTGTTTGATTACCCGCAACTGTGCTTCGGTGTCCGAACATTCCTTTAACAATACGGAAGCCCGTTCCACCTGCTCCCATTGTAAGCCAGCTTTTTCCAGTTCTGCCCGATCATTGCGGCAGGCGACTACAATATCATTTGCGCGCTGCACAAAGGAAGCAATACTAATCTGTGGATATAATTTTTTACTCATAAATTGTATATATCTTTTAAAATAATGATATCAATTACAAAGGAATTTTTACTATTGCGCATACAGACAGTTTAACCGAACCTTCACCAAAAAAGATTTTTATCACTTTTAGTTTGTTTTCTTAGTGGAATCGCTGATTTCACTGCACTTACTGCTGCATAATAATTTTTTCTATCCATATATAATAAAATATTTGTTTGCATTAGAAAAACACATACATTTATATTTTCAAATACAACAGTAACAGCATACCTTCACTGCATAATTCAGATTACTGTTCATTTCCGTTTTCCAATTTCTGTTTCCACACTGTAAAAAACAAACAAGATAGTCGCAGATAATGAGTAATCAGCGATTCCCGGTCACCTAAACCCTAAAAGGAGTGTCTATGAGCACAAGTCTTGACGATTTCAACGAGTCAAAAGAAGAAATTGATAGTGTAAAAGAAGATCAGATCATAAGTATCAATATGCCGTTCAAACATTACCTTCAGGAAGTACAAGTCATAATACGCCGTTTAATAAAGGAGAAAAAAGTCCTTGAAACTGGCGGAATGGATTTTACAAAAGTTGAACGGGCGGATAAACTTACTGGAGCGTGCAGAGAGCTTTACTCTCTAATGTATATGGTAACCATTGGTCAAAGTGAATTCCGTACAAATCTGGAAGAAGCGGATGAGTTGATTTACGACTTAAAAGAAGCAATGCTCTTCGCATTCAAAGATCACCCTGAACTGTTACTGAAACTGAGCAACATTCTTGATGGAAATTCTTATGCGGATATGTTCCAGGATCTGAATGACTTTGCTACACTGGGAAGAAACAATAAAGAACTTTTGAACGCGATCGGTTACGATATGGCGAATGTCGAAAGAGCGGCAGAGCTGTCAAAAAAGCTTTCTGACCTCTATGCGCAGGTAACAATAGACAGAAGTTCACCGCCAGATATGACCATTACCCGAAACAAGGCATTTACATTACTTAAAAAAGCTATCGATAATCTTAATTCCCAGGCACGTTATATCTTGCGTGCTAACAAGGAGAAAGCTACACTATTTACAATCAGGCCACCACAGAAGAGAAATGTAAAGAAGGTTATTGAAACGGAAAAAACAGCGGTTTGAAATGATGTCTGGTGGATACGTTACGGCCGTTTGCGGGTAGAGACGTCCGGCCGGACGTCTCTACTACCCGCAAACGGCCGGACGTCTCTATTATCCACAAACGGCCGGACGTCTCTACCCGGCAATTCTCCTATGTCCTACATATATTGCCGTTACAAATCGTAAAATAACATACGGTACTATCCCATAAATAAATTTTCATCATTAACTATTGACAAGTTTATTTGTTATATTATTTTAAAGGTATATCTTTACATGAAGCATGTAAATCATGCTCCGGTAAAAAATCACATGTTGACGTTGGAATGATTGCTTATTAGCATTCCCGTTATATTGTTTTTCATTTTAAGCATAGCGAAAGGAGGATAGAAAATTTGTCAGTTTTATAAACAGTATAAAAACAGGGGATCTTAAACCGCAATCAGGTAAACGAAACTATACTTAAAAAGAAAGGATACTTATGAAACTACTCCATCATTTAACAGTAGTAAGCTGTTCTTTTGCACTCTTCAGCACCTCTTATTCCAAAGATATTGACAGCCCTATCAATTACTTACAAACCGAAGATGGGAATGTAATTACATTACAGAAAATTATTGATGATAAAACAGGTGAAATCAAACTGAAGTCAAGTGATGCGGCCTTAAAAACGTTCAAAGATGTTGAAGACATGCGAATTAAAGCGGAATACAAAAAAAATCAAAAATACGGGGCTATAAAAGGTGAGCTCAGAAATACATTTGATAATATGGATGAGGAATCTGTCCAGGCTGTACTGATAGCTCCAAAAATACCCGGTATTACTCACCTGGACAAAACAAAGCATACCGAAGAAGAGATGAAACAGCATAGTTTAAAAAACCTCAAAATCAAGAAAAACGTCAATATATCAGCAATAATTGATAAATATAAAATTTCCAAAAAAATTCAATCAGATAATTTCGCAGTTGTTTACGCTAAAAAGTCTGATATTACAAAAATGATGTTTGATACTGAGATCGCATCAATCGAAAAATATGTTGAACCTAAGCCGTGTACAGATGTCAATTTTTCAACTCTTGCGAGCTCTGCTTATAACCCAGGACCGATACCTGCAAATCGGGCTGCAGGAATGAATTGCGCTACATTTGAGACAGGAATCTGGGAATCATTTGCTACATGCAAAGGCCTTAATCCTTCTATCGTCGATATAAGTAATAACGGATCTCGTCATGCACAAGAAACCTTTTTATGCCTTCTGAACGCAGCTCCTGGAGCTGGTGTATACCATAGGAACAGCCTTTCTTATTCAAGTACTGGCGATCAAGAATACATCTTCAATAATGATATCCGTACTCTTAGCCTCAGTTACTCAAGTTCCACTGAACCAAATACGTTTGAATTCAGGATAATGGATAATAGTTCTTATGACTATCCATACCCTCTTTATTGTAACCCAACCGCAAATGATGGCTATACTTATGAAGTATGCTGGCAGTGCTATAATTCACTTAGTGTAGGAAATGTAAAGCACACAAATGAAAGCACTTACCAAATGAATTATTGTACTCAGGCAAGAAATCCAGATCCAATCTATAGTTCATGTCTTTATGGGCTCACTCCGTGCAGAGGTGATCGTGAGTTACCTCATATTGTCGCTCCTGGACATCATCCATATTCTTCCGGATTATTCCTTGATAATTGCTTAAGCAGCTGGGGCGCGTGCGGTACCAGCTACTCTGCGCCTATTGCAAATGGCATTGCAACTTGTGTCCGTGCTGCAAGCTCCTTCGCATCCTGGCCTGAGGCAGTAAGAATGGCGGTAATGTTAACAGCACATAATGTTGATAGCAGCTACTGGAGACAAGGTGAAGATGAATTGGATGGCAATGGTGTCTTAAGCGGAAATGATGCGGTTCAATATGCTCAGAATGCGGTTATGGTTTATCCAAATATGACATCTGGTCAACAGACTGCATACAGCGTGGGAAGCATGAATGCTACTGATACAAGTAAAAACTTTCTCATTTCTATTCCAAATGTTAAGCCAAGTGGAAAACACCTGAGAATAGTATTAACCTGGGATAGCAGACCTGATTTGAATGCGGCAACAAACGATATATGTGATCTCGATTTAAGCTTCTATAACCCTAACGGGAATTATTACTCGACGAGCTGGGATGATAATGTAGAGGTGATTGATGTACCTGCAAATGATTTGACTGCAGGCAATACCTACTCTTTGAGGGTCAATCCTGTTACCTATCGACTGCCAACCGGAGGATTTTTCTACTATTCTGTGGGTTGGACCTGGGTAAAAGATCATGCAAATTGATTAGTTAAGCCTTCATTCTTTTTGGTACAGATCACGCAAAAACGTGATCTGTACCATAACAATCACAAGAAGATTCGATATGATCAGTATTCATGGTACAAAACTTGAACAAGGTCCTGAACACTTCGGTATTACCATCAGTCGATCTGGAAATATGACAACTCACCTTGAACGGATTCGACAAGCCTTATCCTGAATTTCCTGACGAAGTAAGCACATTTTCGCAACATACTCACAAACCCTGCAATCGCTTCTCCTGTCCACCCTTCCTGATTATCTGATTATCTGTGAATTTGAAAAAAAGTTATTGAATGTAGATGAAACACCACTTTATTATATTTGCCTTATTACGCCTAAAATTAAAAGGAATAACAAATGAAATTATTTAATGTAAAAACAGCAATTGTACTTTTCACTGGAGCTCTTTGTGTCTATGCTGAAATATCAAATCATTTCGCACGCCGCTGCGGAACTGAATTCTGTATCGGAGACTCAGCATACTATTTTGCAGGCACCAATGTTTATGATTTTTTTACCTTTGGTGATGGAGCTGATTATACCGACAGTATCTATATAGAAAACAATTTCATGAATAAAAAACGGATTGATGAGCACATGGCTCGCCTTGCCAAAGATGAGGTGAAAGTCGTTCGGTTATGGATGTTCAGTCATGAAAAATGGCATGGGTTTGAATCAAAAGAAGGAGTCTATAACGAATCGGAATTTCGGTTGTTTGACTATGTGATCGAATCAGCCCGCAAAAATGGTATTTATCTTATCCCGACACTTGAGAATTACTGGGAAGCCTATGGTGGTATCGATACACGGTTGACCTGGGAAGGTCTGGGAACAGGCCAGGCAAACCGGTGGAAATTTTTTAACAAAGCAGAATGCCCCGGGTGTTTTGAGCAGTTTAAGAACTACATTGCTTATGCTTTAAATCATGTAAATCATTATTCAGGAATCAAGTATAAGGATGATCCGGTGATATTTGCCTGGGACCTTATGAATGAACCGCGTTATGAAAAAGCGACTCCCAATGAAGATAAAACCGGATTGACATTGCGTACATGGGTCGATACAATGGCATCCTTTATCAAAAGTATTGATCAAAACCACATGGTATGCGCTGGTATCGAAGCTCATGAAAGCCGTTTTGGGTTTGGCGGTGACGAAGGAAATCCTTTTATCTATCTTCAAAAATCTCCATACATCGATTTTACTTCTGCGCACCCTTACCCAACTGAAGCGTGGGCAAATCTAAGTATCGATGCAACAGTGAAACTGGTCCGGCAATGGATTACTGAATCACGGGATAGTATCGGTAAACCTTTTTTCATGGGTGAATTCAATTCACATGACAATGGTTCCGGTACTACACGAACACAATGGTGGCAGGCGATCTACGATGAAATGGAAAAGAGTGGAGGTGCCGGTTCTGCATTCTGGTGGTATTCAGATAATCCTTACGATGCAAAATTCGGAGTCTCTGAAGGAAAGCCGGAGCTTGAAGTCTTTCGTAAACACAGCAAGACTATGCAGGCGAAATCAAAACCGGTCAGTGTAATTGCAGGCAAAAGTAAAAGCAGCTCAGTTTCTTCTAAACATATGGTAAAATTGGTGTTTACCGGTGGAAAAATTAACTTTTCCAATCTGTATGATATTTATGGTAGAGCGATTAGTTCCGGAAAAAACGAGAACATACTCACTCCGGGTGTTTATTTGATTAGAGAAAAGATGAAGAAATAAGATAGGATAAGTTTTACAATAAGCTATTCGTTTCGATACCGATTCCGATATCGATATCGATATCGATATCGAAACCCGCAACCGATTACCCTGTCCATCCTCCGCAAAAGTCTGCTTTGAAGGACGGGTCCATCCTCCGCAAAGGTCTGCTTCGGAGGACAGGAGCTCCAAGTCGAAGGGTGAGCACAGTATATGCAAACTGGATCACCACTGTATCGCGCTCTTCCCATACTTCTTCAAATACTCATTCGCTTTACTGAAATGACGGTTTCCCAAAAAGCCCCGATAAGCTGATAGCGGAGAAGGGTGTGGTGATTGTAAAATAAGGTGATTGTCGGAAGAAATCATGCTGCCTTTATTCTGAGCGTAACTGCCCCAAAGCATAAATACCAGATGCTCTTTTTCGGTTGCTAAGATTCGGATCACTTCATCGGTAAACTCTTCCCATCCTTTTTTCTGATGAGAACCTGCTTGCTGCGCTCTGACAGTCAGTGTCGCATTCAGAAGCATTACTCCCTGACTTGCCCATCGTTCAAGATTCCCGCTCTCAGGAATAGAAATCTGTAAATCCTCTTTGATTTCTTTGAAGATATTTATCAACGAAGGCGGATGAGGAATTCCATCCGCGACTGAAAAGCACAGTCCATGGGCCTGCCCTTCACCATGATAGGGATCCTGACCAATGATAACCACTTTAACCTTATCAAACGGACACAAGTTAAAGGCATTAAAAATCAGTTTTTCAGGAGGATAAATTGTTGTGGAAGCGTATTCTAAATCGACAAAGCTTGTCAATTTCTTGAAATACTCCGATTCGAATTCTGACTTCAGGCGTTTTTTCCAGGATGATTCAATGTTTGTATTCATGGAAGGAAAAATAATAATTCACAATGATCATTCAAAAAAATAGAATTCTGAGATTTTGATCAGCATATAACACGAAAACACTGTACCCGCTCATCTCGAGCTCCCAGTCGAGAGATGACCACATTTTTAAAGCAATAAAGAGCTTTTATCATACAGCATGTATCCCTTTTTAATCGGGATATGGAGTTGCATTATAAAACTTGCAGTTACAACTCGAGCCGCTCATGGAAGAGAGGTTTACGATATTGTGGACCCGATTCAGACTTGTATAAAGACTCATTTACAAACCGATTCGATTTTTTTAATCACATTTTCAATTCTTCGAACAATTTCCCTGTTCGAAAACCGGACCACCTTTACCCCATGTTGCGTTTCAAGAAGCTGTGTTCGCCGCTTGTCTAAAGCTTGCCGTTCCCTGTGCACTGGACCATCAGCTTCGACGACAAGTTTGCATTCAGGACTATAAAAATCTACAACAAAGGTATGCTCGTCTCCTGAATCATCAACTGTAAATGGGACCTGACGATTGAAATCACGGCAAGAATTACCTTTGCGTAATGCATTCCAGAGAATTTCCTCTGCCAGAGTAGTTCTTTTGCGTCTGATTCGGCGTTGGGCGGTAGTCAGATGTTTAGGGCGTTTTTTCATTGTAAACTTACTTATAAGTCTCTTTATTAGAATCCTTAATGAAATTTTATTTGCTTTATCTTTTTATCAGGCTGATTAACTATTGTCATATTCACGCCTCTCTGCGGTATATACAAATTTCTGCCAAGCAAGTCAAATTTCTGTGATTTGTATAGAGGTATTTTGTCGTATGGTGTTTTTTTAATAAGAGCCTTTACTACACCAGTGAATTCGTATGCACCTATGTCAATAATAGTATTTATTATTCTGTTATTGCCCCAGAAATCGATTGAATCAGATTTTTCAATTCCCGCATTAGTTCCATTATCAATACACGGTGATAATTGAGAAACTCTCCAGTCATATTTAGTTCCATCATAGATTGTATCTGTACCTGGACTTGGGGATATAAAAAGAGGATTTTCATTTAGGATTTTGTTTGAAATGCCATCGTATGGATGTATAGTGAAAATTCCATCATCACCTTCAAAATGGGAACCGACTCCATCAATGCCATTTTCGATTACACAATTTTCCATTCTGGAGCTTTTAGCTTTATCCCAGTAAAAGATGAGCTGCTTATTATTTGCGCCAGATTTATTCCCAATAAAAATTGAATTATTAACAGAACAAGAAGTATATAGAACAACACCGGGTCCTTTTTTTGAGTAATTATTTACAATTGTGTTATTTTGAAACCGCAGTATTTTTGGAACAACACAGAACACTCCTCCAGTCTCCGCGTAATTGTTTGCAATAATGTTCCCTGTAATAGTCATAGTATCAACTGTAAAACCTAAATTATCCATAGTACCTAACACACTGCCATCTCTGGTTACAATGTTGTTTGTAAATAGATTGTTTCTTATTTCAGCTTTTCTTATTCCATTAACAAAAACTATAGCGGGACTATTATTATGGTGTATTCTATTTCCATCAACATTCAAATATTTGAAGGACTGAAATTGTAAGCTTTTTGAGTTATTATAGATTTCGTTATTTTGTATGATTGCAGTATCGCCATCCTGTATTTCTATGTTGAAATCATTATTTTTAACTGTACACCCGCTCATTATAAAAGTTTTTAATCTTAAAACCTTAAGTCCATCCGCTGATGGAGTTAGCTTAGAAAAACCTGATATAGAAGTATTTTTCAACATAGCAGAAGTTGAATCACCAATGAAAGCCAATTTACTGTTCACATCAGATCGATTAAACATTATAGTAGAATTGGCTATTTCTACTGGAGTATGTATAAAATTAAATGAAACATTTTCAAATTTACAGCCATCAAATAGTAAAGGTCCACTACTTGTTTCAAAATCACATCCTGATGTAATGAATGAAACACTCTCGAAAACAGCATTTGATCTGTAAATTCTAACAAAATTGACTCCATTAAAATTGATTTTTTCAAATTTCGCAGATTTACTATTATCAATCACTACTGAAGCGGCGTTATACTGAAACTGAATGTTTTGTAGGTGTAAAAACTTTGAAATAATATAGAATTCTCCTAAACCAGATGAATCAGATTTGAAAATGATTGGCTCCGATGATGTACCACAAGCGATTAATGTATCACAAGTTGTTGTACGAAATTCGTTACACTCAATCGTAACACCTGCTTCGATAATTAAGGTACCTATATCGCGAAATGTTTTAATTATATAAGGTGAATTTTCTTTTTTCCAAATACCAGAAACCTTGGCTTCGGGACTATCAATTATCGTATCAGCATAGGAATTAAAACTAAAAATCACTGCAAGAATGAAGACAATAGCCTTTCCCATACTATCTCCTTGTGTTTTGATCTGATAAAGGGGTATACAATGTGCATTCTTATATATAATGCTACAATTGATTCACACGATATGAAAATACTATTAGTTAATTACCATATTATAAAATTTCGAAAACAATGTCTAATCGTAATTGATTATTGGTACCCTCTTTAAAATTGGAACTAACTGTAATGAGGAGTTCAAAAAAAACAAAAAAAACCAGTCACTCTGAAGCCCATTGGAAACTACATCGACAATTTCAGAGTAGTTGATTTAACTGCTGACTATTATGGTAGATTTCAAAGAATAGATACTAAGAACAGCTCATAAAATGTGATCGATTTTCCGTTGTGACTTAACATATTCAAAAGGCGTTATTCCAGTATACCTTTTAAAAATACGGTTCAAATGACTTTGATCATAAAATCCGCAGTCAAGCGCCTGCTCAGTTAACGTTTTGTTTTGCTCAGCTTTTTTTCTGAATTTTCTTACTCTCGTCTGCAAAATGTACTGATGCAGTGATATACCGATGTTTTTCTTAAATCGATGGAGCAGATGAAACGGACTCAAACAATATGTCACAGCAAGTTGATTGGTGGTAAGTGGTTGCTCATAATTCTTATCAATAAAATTCACGATTTTCCTGATAAGCGGATCAATTACATTTATGTATTCTGTTGTTTCAAAACAAGTTGAAACGTTTTCCGCATTATTTACTGCTAAGGTTGACAAATTAATATCATATTGTCGAATGGCGTTTATGAGTATCTCAACAGCATCTGCACAAAAGACCGTGTATCCGGTTTTTCCACTTCGGTCACCATCACAGCATGAGTGTGGCATATGAGCAGGAATAAAAAACCATTGACCTTTCTCTAATGTATACTGTTTACCGTTAAGTATCAGGATTTTTTTCCCTGAGTCAATTCGGCCCATGCACACTCTGTTATGAGTATGCACAGGATAAGAGTGACAAAAATTTTCAACTCTAAGAATCTCAAATGTAGAATCGGAACGTACTATAGTGTAATTACTTTTCATATTTCATTTGCGTATAAATTTTGCATTTAATACAAGTTCTGAATCTGATGCAGTAACACTGTGCTCTACATCTGCAGGAATAAAGGAAACAACTCCCGGAGTATAAACAACGGTATTTTTTCCTATTATTGCCACCCCCTGCCCTGAAATAACTTCGTGAAGTTCAGCCATGCCATTATGGATATGATTTTCCAGACTGCACGCAGGTTCAACCCTAACCATTACAGCTTTTAAATAATTGTCGCAGTCTTCATCAGCAATCACATTTTTTAAATAAACACCTTTAAATTGAGAATGCGGTTTCCATGGAACTTCAGATAATTTGGTCAATTTTTTCCCATTGATAAATACAACTTCGTTTTCGTATTCCATTTTCTCTCCTTTGGAAGTGTAGTAAAAAAATAAAGCATCAAAGCAGAGAAAAACTTGTACAAAGCTGCTTTTTTATTCATGCGTTTCGGGTAATAGATTATTTACAGTTTCCTGAACGCACTTGGCGAGACACCCATTCTCTTCTTAAATTCACGATTGAAGTGGTTGGGAGTCGCATACCCGAGTTTATAGGCGATTTCAGAAATATTCATTTCTGATTCTTTTATAAGCCTTTTCCCTTCATTGATTCGCAGTTCATGGACAAGACATCTGAAGCCATCAGGATATCGATCATTAATGATATGAGAAAGCTTTGAATCCGAAAAAGCAAGCGCTTTTGATACGTACTGCAAGCTAATCTGTGGATCAGAATAGTTTTCCTGTAGATATTGAAGAACGCGCTCCCAGTCCGATAGATTTGCGGTAATTTTCCTTGGCTGCAACTGCAAAGTAATATCTTTCACAACGGTAGAAACATTTATTGATCTTTTATAAAGATACAAAATTAACAGAATAAGCCCGGAAGCACTTACAGTTAAGAGTCCCATAAAAGAGCTATCTCTTTGGGGATGGATTTCCAGATTGAATATGTTTATTGTATTAATCTGATCTGCATAGGCCGGATCATTAATTGTAAAATCGATTTTACAAATAGAATCAAGAAATTGCCTGTTGTCTTGCGCTGAAATGCCATACTGCCGTTTCCACCAATCCGCAACTTTAAACAATTTAAGTGGCAGAGCAATTGTCCTTTGTTCTTTACCGATATTAACAGGACATTCAAGTACCCGATAGCTCATCATGTTATTTGACTTAGTTATGACAGGATCAAAAGTGGAGAGCTTAATTGTTATTCTCATATTGCGATTGCAACTTATTACTGAAATTAAAGTGTCTTCTTCAGAAAAGCAGCCCTTTTTTAGTCCAAATATCCTTTTTGAAATTCCCAGAAAAGGCCATTTGTGAATATTATTGTTCTTCAATTGAGATATCCATCGAATAGTAGAATCAGAGTAGTCGATACTGTAGTTTTCAGAATTCCCACCGGATTTTGAATCTGAGTAGCTATACCATTCACTATTATCTCCAGGGAAAATTATCAATGGTTTACGAGAAAATGCGGTGGTAAAGAAAGCGAGAATAAATACTAAAGTCAGAAGGCAATGATGCATTAAATTGTATCCTCATGGAGTTATCATTTTTTGTAAAATACCAGCCTGAATCTGTTCTTAACAAGCGATTTCAAAAAACAGATAAGTTTTTAACTGATTCAGAAAAGCTAAAAATTATTTCAGGTATTATTATTGATTTATAAGTCATGAACTTTTTTAAAAAGCTGTGTTAGTATAAGGAGATAACTGATGAAATACATTTGTCTGATCATGGTACTTGCTATTTCCATATCTTTACTGGAATGTGAAAACGATATAGTTAACAACTCAAAAGAACCTGCTCCAAAGTTACTACTCGAAGACTGTGAAGATGGTGATAACTGTACTCTTCTTGGAGGTTGGTGGTATGTTACTACGGATTCAACCAAAGGTGGTAAATCAAGGATCACCATTTCAAAAGACTCAGCTAAAAAAATTCAGCTTACCGGCAAAGGTTATCAGTCAAATTATTCCTTTGAGATGGGATATTATCTTTTAAAAGGCAATTCATTCAAACCGTTTGTATTATGCGGTTTCAAATTATTCTCGAAAGGATCGGATCTTTTTGACCTATCGAATTACGAAGGCATCTCCTACTTTTTTAAAGGTCCAGCGCACTCAATCAGAATTGAAACCAGTCTGGTAGAAGATTTTTGTTATCACTCATGCGCTGTTGATTCATCGGACAATTGGCAGAAAGTAGTAATACCATTCTCAAAACTAAAGCAGGAATCATGGGGAAAACAGATGTCTTTTGATTCGACTGCAGTAAAAGGAATATCATGGCAGATATCAGGTGATGATAACGACAGCTCGAAAATTATGATTGATAACATTGCTTTGGAAAAAACTGTTACTGATACAGAAAAAGAGATTCAAAATGATATAAAAATTCAGGGAATTGGAATTGAGATAAGTGCAACACTCTACAAACCGGATGGCAGTGGTAAATTCCCCCTTGTGATAGTATTACCCGGAGGCACATCTGCATCAGATATTGGAACAGCCTATTCACATCATCATTATTTCGGGAAATTGTTCTCATCAAAAAAAATTGCTGTATTGGTACTTGACTACAGCAGCGAAAGCCGAACCTTCTTTGATACACTTCAGATTGCCGATATCGGAAAAGCTGTTGAATATGCTAAAAAATTACCCTTTGTAGAACCCGATGCAGTTTTCCTGAACGGATTCTCAATAGGCGGTGCAAATGCACTGCGCACAGCAGGATCAATTGAAGATATCGCCGGAATAATTTGCTACTTTTCTCCCTGTGACTGGCGTATCAGTGGAGGAGGGCATGGAATAAAGAAACAACCAATCGACTACTGCAACAGCATACATTGTCCCGTTCTGATATTGCAGGGTGATTCAGATAAGGTTACAGACATTTCACAAAGTCAGTTGCTGTATGATTCTTTAAAAGCCATGGGGAAAAATGCGGAACTTGTAATTTATAAAGGCGCTGCGCATGGGTTTACCTATGAAGGAGCTCCGGCGGGAAACTGTGTTTACAGTAAAGAGATCGCTGAAAGTTCGTATTTGAAGGTAGAGTCTTTTATAAAAACCGTAATGAATAAAACGATGTAAAATCTGAAAACACTGTATGAGTGAGTAGTAGTTCACAAATTATTGGCTTACGAAAAACACTATAACCGCTCATCTCGAGCTCCCAGTCGAGAGATGTGCATAGAATATTACCTAATGTTACAGTGCATTCACCCTTCGACTGGGAGCTCTGGGTGAGCGGCCGCTAAGGGTGGTAAATGTGAACATATACAACATGAGTAGTACAATGTCAAATTGATGATGCATAGGTATCAGTCACAAATTATTGATTTACCGAAACACTATAACCGCTCATCTCGAGCTCATAGTCGAGAGATGTGCATAGAATATTACCTAATGTTACAATGCATTCACCCTTCGACTGGGAGCTCTGGGTGAGCGGCCGCTAAGGGTGGTAAATGTGAACATATACAACATGAGTAGTACAATGTCAAATTGATGATGCATAAGTATCAGTCACAAATTATTGATTTACCGAAACACTATAACCGCTCATCTCGAGCTCATAGTCGAGAGATGTGCATAGAATATTACCTAATGTTACAATGCATTCACCCTTCGACTGGGAGCTCTGGGTGAGCGGCCGTTAAGGGTGGTAAATGTGAACATATACAACATGAGTAGTGCAATCACCAATTGTAGAATTATTTAAAACTCTGTTCTCTTTTAAAATGTATTATCTGAATTTCATGTACTTTTCTAAAATAACGGTCGAAATAAAAATAATCTTTACTTTCTACCAGCTTGAATGATTTTTCAATTACGTTTTTCAGGTCAGGAGCACCGGGAAAGTGAGCCGCAATCATAAATATCTCATTATTGCTTTGACAAAGTTTTTTAAAATCCGTACAGGTATCCGGATACAAAGGAGTATACTTTTCCTGTGCGACTTTCAGCAGTTTTTTATCATGCGCAAAATAGAGCTTTAGAGCATAATCGTAGCACCATTCATCACCAACAATAAGCCCCGTTCCACTCGCATTGAGCTCTTTTTTCAGATTCTCCCCCACTTCACGCCACGGCTCACGGGTAGAAACCTGCATTCGAATGACAGTCATTGACAATGTTGCAATCAGTATAATAGCAAGTATAGTATTCTGCAGTATCCGTTTTTTCAATCTCATTACAATAGCAATTACCAGAAAGAGAAATGGAATTGAAGCATTGATTGTATACCGGTCAACAAAAACCGGAAGAATTGTTAAGGAGATTATAAATGGTATCAAAGTATTTGAGAGTACCAGAAGTAATAAGAAAGCAATTTGTCTCTCTCTGCATATCCTAAATATCTGTCTTCTTAACATTATCGATACTACACAGGTAGAAATGAAGATTACAATCGCCACAGGAATCCCACCGCTAAAGTCAGCGAATACCAATAAAAGATTTATGATATCCGGTTTTTGACGTATAGCGAGTTCTGTTTGTTTTGACAATAAAAACGGCAGATACAAAAGAAGTGAGCTGTATGGAATCGCAAATAGAAAAAGTGCTTTCTTTATTGAAATGGCGGACTCTTTGCGATAAAGTACTACAAAGAGAAAATGTGCAAAGGGAACGAACACTCCATAGATATGAGTGAATATCATAAGAATAGAAGCAGTTATATAACTGAGAAAATGACGTTTCTTGCCTGTATTGAATGCATTGAGAAAGAATATGTTTGACAATAAACCCAGAAGCAAAAAAAGAGCATAGCAGCGGATTTCCTGACTGAAATAAATTAAATATGGAGAACAGGCAATAAGAACAGCCGGAACAATCCATGATTTTCCAATCAACTTTCTGTAAAGCACAATCGCCGCAGGTATGGTAAGAATTCCAATTATAACAGATAATAATCGTCCTGTTTCAGGAATGCCACCCAGAAGTTTCAACCAGAAGTGAAGGACAACCGGATGAACAAGCATATTGGTATCGCTAAGCGACATGGAAAGCATTTTATGAAATGGTAATAAAGCCACGACACAGCTATACCCTTCATCAAGCCACAAGCTATCCTTATTCAGGAATAATACTCTCAGGAGTACTGCTATGATAATAATACCAGCAGAAATTGATATAGATTTATAATTGATTCTCATTCTTTTCTCAATAGACATTAATTGTACATTACAGATTATTGGTCAAATATTGGCTAAAATATAAATAAAAACAAGGATCGGCACCTATTCTGAGTGGTCAATGAATTCCAAAGTCTGAAAGACTTTATCTAGATCAGCAAAGGGGCAGTGCCCCAGATAGAATTTAAATCAATATATAGCAATACAACGTTGAGAAGATATACTATTTTGGCTAAGCCAGCATGTCTTAATTTCATTCATTTAGAAGGGAAAACATGTCAAATAATAACAATCGGTTCGATCTGAATTTTCCTGAAATGCAGACACAACATGATTACCTCTATTTTCTTTTCGATAATTTTGATTCAATAAATGCATCGACAGATAGTGTCAAAGTAAAAAATCTTCTGACAGAAATTGAACACTATCTCATGTTTCATTTTTCCTGTGAAGAACATCTTATGCGGCTTTATCAATTTCCTTCCTTTGCCGTACATCAGACTGATCACGAGCGTGTTGAAACAAAACTGGTTCAATTTTTGGATGATTATGATAATGGTAATCTCAATCCAAAAGCAATGCAGATATTCTTTACCGGCTGGCTTATGGAACACAGCAGTATCAGTGATTCTGAATATGTCAGGTGGATAGAGGAGAAAAGATCGCAATGGGGAATCAGGGGTAAATCCGATGCTTGAATTATCCGAGAATCATAACGGCCAACAATTCGAAATTTCTTCAGGAGAATGCATTCTGATTGAACTTAATGAAAATGCAACCACTGGTTACATCTGGCATGCTGATTTCGAGGGGAAAATTGTGTCAAGTTATACTCAAAATTCAGGTACTGCAATCGGTACCGGGAGTAAACATCAATTTACCATTACAGCAGATACACCGGGAACATATCAGTTCAAAGCAGATCTGTATCGTGAATGGATGGGAGTTAGTTCCAGTATTAAACAGTTTAGAATTGTTTTGATTATAAAATAGTTCTCCTTCGCAAGAAGACTTTCTACAAATTCTTTGTAAATTCATCGCAAAATGAAACTGCGACCATGGTTGAGAAAGTGCTCTTGCATTTGTAAGCGATAGCGCAGTATTATTAATCAAATTAATACTATATCACAATCAATTATGGTTGTAGTCAAGAAGCAAATCGCTGCAATATCTGTAGCCGCACGTTCAGGATCGGTATTTTCATTAATTAAGTTTCTGTTCAGAATTAACAGATGCGCCCCCTGGATTTCGTGTTACAAAAATAAAGCTATTTTAAACAGATACTAATTAAGTTTGAAAATCCAAGAAGATCCGAATTTCAAATCAGATGAACGGGATTGTGTCAGGATCGCTGTTATTTTATTCGCGGCTGTGTATAATGTATTGACAAAATTTTAAAAAATTATAAAAAAGCAATCTGAAATCCCCAATAATTAAAAAAAAGGTTGCGATATTTAAATTTGTAAAATAGAATCATTATACAATTCCGCAGAATGTAATCGATTCCGATCTATTGGAAGATGAATATAAATTGTCCATAGAATAAAAGTATTTACAAATCTTTTTCCTTTCAACAGGAGTTGCACTAATGAAGTTTTGGTTAACCGGGCTTGTTTTTGCAGGGTTTGTTTGTGGTTCATTAGCACAAAGCAATGACACACAAAAGTTCAGTATTTACGGTTTTTCCGATTTATCTTTTTCAAAATCATTTGTAAAAGATGAATCACCACTGAAACTGCAAAAATCAAAATTCACTGATGGGAACGCTTGTTTCAGCCTCGACCACCTGAACCTTTACCAGGATTATAAACCGAATGAACACATACGATTTCTGACAGAGTTAAGCTATCAGTCAAAGGCGTTAACTCAGGGGAACGAAGCAGGAAAAGAGCTGATTACCAGGACAAATATTCCCGGGATAGGAGTAATAACCAGCGATACAATGCTTAGGAGTCCGGTAATCGCGCCTGATAATTCAGTATTTAAAAACTATCAATTACAGGAATGGGGCAGCATAGCGATCGAGCGGGCACAATTATCAGTAAATATAAATCGCTACTTTAATATCACTGCCGGTCAATTTATCACTCCAGCCGGTATTTGGAATGTTGACCATGGCTCGCCGGTGATCATGACCGTTCGTCAACCCATTGAGTTCAGCATGTACAGAATTTTTCCTAAATCGCAACTTGGTATTATGGATGAAGGCCGCATTTTCCTGGGTGATGCAGATTTAGGTTACAGCGTGTATTTTACCAACGGCAGACAAACAATTTCTATGGAAAAATTGACCGATCTGGCATGCGGTGGTCAGTTGCGGCTCAACTTGCCATTATTTTCAGACTTTCGGATTGGAGCTTCCGGTTACTCTGGTATCAATACCCAGACAAGCGAGACCATGGTGTTAAGTCTTGACACTGCAGATATGGCGCCTCTTGTTACACAGGCTATAAAGCAGCTCACTTCCAGCGGACGTGCCATCACACCATCAAACCTGAAAAGTGAACTGTCCCCCCTTATTGCTGCGAAAGCATCTAACGTTGACTATGCCAGCTTTACAAAAACCGACCTTTATCAGGCCAGGGAAAATGTTTTCGGATTGGATTTCAAACTCCGTCAATCCATTTTCACCCTGCAAGGTGAGTTCAACTTTAGTCAAACACTGAATCAACTTCAGAATGATGCAGAATCACGCATATTAGGCGGCTATGCACTGGCTTCGGCTGATGCTTACCAACGCGACAACCTGACCATTACACCGTATGTTTGTTGGGAGAAAATGAGTATCTCTGATGCTCAGAATAACCCAAAAATTATGATGAATGGTATAGTTCAGCTTGATCCTGATGGGAAATCCCCCATTGATGGCTATCAGGTTTTCTTTGCGGGATTAAATACCCGTTTTTTTGCAAACTGTGGATTAAAAAACTAGAGTACTGTTATATCGATATTTCAACCCGGGGTTCCCTTGCAAGTTTCAATAATGAAATAGATTCTCATTTAATTACAGCTCAAATATATACGGCCTTTTAAGGAGTTGCCTTATTATGAAATTATCTGCAATTTTTATAGTACTTTGTATACTCTTTTTTGCCGTTACCACAATGGCCACTGATTATGTCATTATCATTAATAAATCAAATACAGTTACATCAGTTTCTGCAGCGGAAATGAAACGGCTGTATACAGGGAAAATTTCAGATATCAGTGGAAAAAAGATACTACCGGCAACCCTGGCTCTTGATGATCCGGCATCAATTGCTTTTCTGAAAGAAGTAGTTGGAATGTCGATACCTGATTACAAATCGTTCTGGCTTGCAGAGCAAGTTCGGGGTGGCAGTACTGCACCTGCAGTTAAAAAGGTTACCAGCACAATGTTAAGTTTTGTTAGTGATAACCAGAATGCAATTGGCTATGTCGAATCAGGTTCTGTAACGGATAATGTCAAGGTTATCACAATTAAGTGATTTCATTTGCAGGTCAGTGTCTGACATTTCAGGAATAGTAACGTGTTCTGATAACCATAACAGTCTTTAAGCAAATCTCATTATTTGACAATTCAAACAGTCCTGCATTGCGGGACTGTATTTTTTAAAAGATATCTCTGCTATTGGTTCTTACCCATCTATTGAATAAATTTCTTACATTTGTACAGAAAGAAAAGCTACCCGGAGTCTCGACGGAGGCACCCCAAAATTATAAGTTTCTAAAGAGAACCTTCAAGGAGAACACCCGGATTTACAACATAAATAGCCCGCGAGCGGATAACCAAACTGATATCTCAATATAGCCCCATCCATGGGCTAAGAAACAAAAAAGGCAGACTGGTGTGTCTGCCCTCATACAGAAATTCTTTTTGAGAATTTATTTTATAGATTCAATTCTCTGCGAAATTGCTTTGCCTGGATTCAAAGAAACGATAGCCCGGCCATCCAGAGAAAAAACACATGCTTTTGAGGGGCTGTTCGTGGTACGAGCAATGTGTACACCCCAGGGTGTTTGATTAAAGCCATTCTGAATTATAGTTTTATTAACACTCACAGGTACCATCTCAGCAGGTACCATTCCCGCATACTCCACAGGTGCAACAGCTGTGATTCCTTTGAAAATTCTCTGTGCGAAATTGTGCAGCTGGCGATTCCAGTTTTCTTTCTCATGGTTCAAGCCCTGCTCAACCTGGAGATAAAGGGAAGTAACACCGTTCTGTTGCAGATAGTTGTGGTAGTTTCTGGCAGTATTCAGATAGCTCGATTCTACAGTTCCGGCAGCAAGAAAATTGAGATGTACAATGGATTTGACAGAGGCCATATCTTTGATTGTTGTGGCAGCGGCAGCGGTATTCGGTGCCGGGGAGAATGCCCCGATCCAGGTAAAAAACTTAGGATTTTTATAACCGAAATTCAATGTCTGACCAGCGCCCATTGATAGCCCGGCAATAGCACGCATATCGGCATCGGGCGAGGCATTGTAATTAGTCTGAATATAGGGTGCAAGATAGTTGATCAATACATCTTCGTGAGCATTCCAGTCGCCATTCACGTTTCCGTTAGGCATAACCACGAGCATAGGCGTGACCTTGAGATTAGTCTGCGCATACAGAAAATCCATTACCTTGTCGGCGTTACCTTCGGAAGAGGTCCAGGCATTTTCATTCCCACCAATACCGTGATGCAGATAGAGAACAGGATATTTCTCAGTGCGTGTAGCCGAATAACCTGGCGGCAGGTGGATTCGGAAAGGCCGGTTGCCGTATTTGCCTGCTGGACAGTTGACCACGCCACTCAGGGATCCTTTAGTTATACTGGCGCTTGCTGAAGCGTAACCTTGAGGCGGGACTGGCCATTTAACTTCTTCGGCAAAGATATTACACGTTAAAATAACCAGAGTAACAGTTAAAATTTTCAGGAACATGGTAAGCCACCTTTCGTGAATGTTTTTTTGAAAGTAAACAGGTAATAGTTCATCAATTTATTCTGTAATTGATTCAGTTAATTATTCTAAATGAGTATTTGCCAGTATTCTCTTAATAATATAAGGAACAAATTTGATGCGTATATGATTTCTTTTTGATCTTATCGGAGCAGCAGTGTCAAATAGGATAGGCAATAATCTAACGACTTCCTCAGACTAGTAAAAACATCTTTGCAACTTACGACCGTCCTCCTTCGCAAGAGGACTTGCTACGGAGGACTAATCCACTTACAAATCTATCCGCTACGATGCTTACGTTTTTTTTGACAATTCTGAAAGTCTTTACATTGCGTTACCCGCAACAAACATCATTCCATGTGAGAAGCCAATGAAGATCATAGTTCCTAAATAAGCTGTAAGCTTTAAAATCTATCCGGAATTTTATGTGATTTAGAAATATGAGGTAAGTGTGTTTTTCCTAAGATGATCTGCGCATATCGCGATATGCTGTGTGGTGAGTGTCTATCGATTTTGAGTTCACAGTCTCGTGCTTGCTCGGAGGGTAATCTTCACAGATAAATTCACCTTTCCCTAATTAATCATAATGTCATTGCTAAATATGTTTTGTACTAAAACGCCACGAGAGCTTACGCTTTTCTAAAATTTGTTTTGAACAATTCTGAAAGTCTTTATATGGAGATGTCAGGGAGATCACCCAAAGTTAATTCACTTCGGGTTCTCCCATATTTAAATTTTAATAATAAGAAGCTGCCCATCCAGAGTTAACGAGAAATACCGATTTTGTCTAAAAACATCCTATTCCCTGCATGAATTTTTACCATATACACTCCGGCTGTCAAAGGACAGGAAACCACTTTCGAACCGGGGGTGAATGATAACGGAACCGACCTGCCATCCAGACGTGATATCTCGATCCGGTTCACAGACGCTCCCATTGGGTCAACAACTAACCCGCGAGCGGATGCGGTTATTTTGGGACGTGCAGAAATTGATGATGTCTTCACTGCCTGTGTAACCGGAACAGGCAACAGTGTATCTTCAGGTGCAGTATCAATACCTGAGAGGGTCCTGTATAAGGCAAAATTGCTGATCTCCGGACTATCCCAGCTTCTTGTAATATTCAATCTGACTCTACTACTAGTAACCTGGTTGAATTTACATATCCTTTTATACCCAATAACTTTTTTGCCAGTAACAAGCGGTTTCCATGTGTTTGAATTAGCATCAAAATATTCCAGATTCCAACCTGCGACCCGCTGGCCATTGTATACGTATTCTTTGATCATGACATGATCAAAGGTTTGCGGGGTTTTTAAATCGAAGGTGATAGTCGCAGTAGCAGTGCCTATATTCCATGTACCATCAGTGGTCCAATAGGTATGTCTTTTATTATCGATGATTTTATCGGCTTCATGACCCGGTTTCTCGGTGATGGCATTTACCGCAATCGCAGTTGCTGTTGCCTCCTTAGCATAATTCTTTGTGAATGTAGAATCGATCCAGTTATTCCAGTTTTTAAGAAGCTTAATCTGATCGTCTGGAATCAAGCCCCGATTATCAGGTAGAAAATTCAAAAGAAGACATGCATTATTGCCAATCGAATTGTAATAGATTGATTTGAGGTCATTCAGACTTTTTAAAGTGTACCTCTCGGAATGGTAAAACCAGTCAACCGCCATTGACGTATTAACCTCAGACTGATACCAGACAGCGGCGCGAGCATTTTCATATAATGATTCCTGACCCAGATTAGTATTCTGCTGCTCACTGCCGAAAAATCTTGTCCAAACAGGTTGAACCGACCATTCATCTGACCTTCCAGTGCCGCCTTCATTGCCACACCACCGGATCTCCTTTCCACGCCATTTTAATTTTTGCGTACCCTGTTTGATGCCTACCCACTGGCTGGAATCTGAGCTTGTTCCTGAAAAATAAAAACCATCATAAAGACGCATTACTGCCATTGGCTGAAGAGCCTCAATTGTGTCGTACCACATGTTTGGACGATACCAGGCGGCGGGTTGCCAAATAGGCAAACTTCCACAGGCACCATCAAGCCAGAATTCTCCAATAGTACCTTTTTCGCCATATTTGCCTCCGAGCAACTCTTTTATTTGATTTACATAGAATGTATTGTATCCATCAACTCTCCAGGCACCAGCTTTATCCTGGTTCATATCCCAGGGTGATAGATATATCCCAAAATCAACTCCCTGGTTTACGCACGCTTTGTGAAAGGCATCTATGACGTCGGTAGTCACCGTTGCATTTTTGATCGATTGATTGGTCGTTGATGTATTCCACATACAGAATCCATCATGGTGCTTTGCCGTTGGTACGACCATACTAAATTTTGCATCTTTAATAACCTTGGCCCATTGCGCGGGATCCTGCGCTGTCGGGGCAAAATCCTTAGGGTTTTCACTTCCACTACCCCAATCTGCCCCTTTAAAGGTGGTCATACTGTAGTGCATGAATGCATTCCGTTCCCTTTCCATCCATTTAATCTGAGCGGGGCTTGGTCGAACATGCGCAGCTTTCCTTAATTTCGATTCCAGTGATTCGCCTGGAGTGAACGTAACAACGTAAACGCTGTCCTGAAGAACTGCTAAAATCTGGAACGGAATCACAAGTATTGCCGTTAAGCTTACAGCAACAGTCATCGCAATCTTTTTTTGGTGTCTAAATAAATGTAGAATTCTTTCTTGAAAATTCTTGACATTCATACAGAACTCCTTCATTTTATAGGAAAGTAATTCGGTACCTTACAATGGTCCGGTTATTTTTTGTATCGGCTGTCGATCTGCTCCCGCCAAGGTCCGATCGACAGCTCTTATTTTTTATTTAAACTACCAACTCCAGAGTCTTTTCATTTTACCAGCGCGTTATGCTCTTTTTGATTCATATAACACAGTTTTATCCATTGCGCGCTGTATTCTATGTTTGAAATTCGGACCTCATCGATTTTTCCGCCGAATGGGCATAATCCTTCGACTGAGTCCGATGGAATCGACAGGAATCTACCAATGGTTACATCCGCATCGGTAGCTCTAGGTACACTTGAAGGGCTGATGGATATAGTGCTATCGACCAGCTCACCATTTATGTAGAAGTATTGTGCTGATCCTTTACGTACACCGGTCAGAAAAACCCATGCTTTTGATGATTGCACAGCTGGAAGGCTATTGGTAATCTGCCATCCTGAGGTTTCGTGGTATTCGACAAATTCCCATACCATGGGATTGTTTACAATGGAAGTTTTGAATTTCATAAAATACTGCGAATCTCCCTTGCCCACGATCAGGTGTGAAGCATTGTCAAGTGTATCGATATATGCCCATGCTGAAATCGTGTAGGTGTCGTTCTCCTTAAAATCAAGTTTGCTATCAGCAGTAGATTTCATATGTATGTAATTTGATACGCCATTGAACGATCTGCATGTTCCTATTACCCCTGAGCTTACGGTTGGCGCGGTGTCTGAGGGCGTACCGTCATAATGATTTCCCGTTGCCTCTTTTACTTTCGCGATTTCATCTTCACTGAGATGCCACACTCCCTGGAAACCTGACGTTGTGTCAAACACTTCTGCACTGTTAGATCCATCGCTCGCGGCCGGATTTCCCCAGTGTATCACAATAAAATGAGAATTATCGTTTCCGTAAACTGTGTCTATTTTGACCCATAGAACAGCATTTTGCAAAGAGGCATCCCATTGTTCGATTTCATATGGTAATGGAACGCCGTCTGATCTGGTGAAACGAATATCTTCACCATGAGATTTGGCCGCGCTGAAATCGAAATTGTCTGCATTCAACCGAATCAACATCGGAAAATTAGTTATAGTTCCTGATATATCGGCTCCTGAAGCGGTGGTATTGAGGATAATATTTCTGGAATATTCCCAATCGAAAAGGGTGATCGGTACAGTTTTTTCAGCAATAATTTCAATATTACTTCGCAAAAGTCGAGGAGTTGATGAATTTCTTTCTGCATAATAAATACCGGGCAATTTTCCTGCTGGTACCGAATCTATTTCGATATAACCTCTATTGATTACAGAGGTATCGATAGAACCGCCAAAGGCAGTTCCTGGGATGTATACATATGCACCAGGTTTATTAAATGTTTCAGGTAAATACACCCGGAGTTTCCCTAAAGACTGCAAAGTATCAGCCAAGAGTTCGGCAGTGTCGTCTTTGTTAACCATCACATCAAAGTGAAGCATTTTCTGTCCTGTGACAGGTGATGAGCCTTGTATCGTGTATGTGTCAGCAGGCAAAGTGTCGAATTCGTAAAACCCATTCTGATCAGTTAATGTAGTTCGGAAGATATCGTTATTAGAATGCAAATTGTTTATCGGATTGTAATCATGAACGCGAATAGTTACCACAATGCCATTTCTGGCCGAGTTGCCATTGGTAATGATAATTCCGGCTACCATTCCATTACCGGTTTGAGAAGCGGAACCGGCAATGGAGTTCTGATTCGAGCATGATAAGATCAGTGCTGCTAATAAACCATAAATAAATATTATAGAGATTCTCATATACTTACGAAACATTGGATTTATCCTGCTGTCTATTACTGGAATTTTTAACTATAGGGAAGAATTGAATGTTCAATTGATACACATCCGACGGATCTGTTTTATCATCAACAACCATTGCTACGATCTCTTCTTTAAACAACCGGATACGTTGTTTTAATCTATCAATGCACATATTGGAAATACCCAATGTTATTCCGCTTATTTCACGTAATTCGACAGGTACGGTTTCAAGTGATTCCTTTGCGCGATCAATCATCTCCCTTGAAAAGTTTCTAAGAGAAAGAGTTTGAATTTCATATTCAGAAGAAATAGCCTTGTTTGTCTGGCATAGCTTTCCTGTTTCATCACGCTGTATTATAGCAAGCCGCTGTAATAGCTGTAAGGATTTTTGTGCCTGAACTGCTGTTATATTTGGAAATAACATTTGAGCTATCCATGCGGGATCTTCCCTGAAAAACGGTAATGATATAAGCTCGCGAATAGCTGAATGGTACCAGTGTGAGTAGTATTCGTATTGATCAGTATCAAGAAATTTTATTCTCGATTGTCCTCTGAAGTGTACGATTCGTGAAAATGCTTCGTTTTTGTCTGCATGGGTCTTAGCCTTTTCAAATCTGACAAGAGCGATAAGGTAATCGGTTTCGCGACCGGACAGATCGAACGCTGTGGCGATCTTTTCAGCAATAGTTGCAGAAATTCTTCTTTTGCCATTTATTGCTGCAGCAAGCATGCTTGGGGAAATACTGGAATTCCGGGCCAGATATCGAAATGAAAAAGATCTCTTCTTTGACTTGTTAAATAGATAATAAGCCTTTAAGAATTGATGATAATCCGTAAACTCAAATATGCTGGGGGCTGATAGTTCCATGTAAGATATTATAGCATAAATTTTGTAGTTTAGTGGCAGTTTTTATCATGAACACCATGATTTTTGTAGACACAAAACCATGTATGATATTGAATTTTCAGATAATAATAGTAAATAATCTTGTGCACATTATTTTTTTGTGTACAATCAATAACATAGTTACCTTTAACAGTATCTATCATCAGTCGATTTATTTTTTTTGCAATGCATAGAGTTTCCCTGTCTTATTATTTTTTTTATATACTAAAAGTAAGTACCTAATATTTATCTTTCAAGTGTATACTAAATCGGAAAACAAAATCACTTCTATTCTGTATATCAGCTAAAAACAGATTTTAAGGAGGTAACAATGTTTGTATCAGTAAGGAATACCTTATTAATAATATTTTACTTTATTTCTCTGACCAGTATCGGCTTTGGACAGATTAATGGTGCTCCAATTCTAAATCTTAATAAATCATCCAGTGATACGGCTCGCTTTATTACCTGGACTTACAACGAAACGCCCATGGCATTGTATATGCCAAAATCCACCGGTAAACCACTCCCAATAGTAATGTACCTGCACTATTGTACCGGAGATCCACTTTATCCAGAGTTCTGGATTATTCCTGCTCTTAATGAGATTGAACCCTGTGCGGTGTTTCTTCCTACAGCTCCTCCGTTAGATAATAACTGTGCAGACTGGGGTGGTACCTACGATGCCGCACTTCGTTCTTCTATGGTTAACGCTCTCCACGAACTTGACAGTCTGATCGCAGGCCCTGAATTCGATAAAACCCGTCAATACATCTATGGGGAATCAATGGGCGGAGAAGGTGTTTACCGTTTACTTTCAGACTTCCCCACTCGTTTCGCTGGTGCGGTTTCTGTCGTTGGCTACACAAAAGATAAGGGAGCTGAAAATATGGCCAAAACTCCACTTTGGATTATTCATGGCTTAGAGGATGCTCTAAGTCCTGTGGAAAATGACCGGGCTATTTATCAGTCAATTCTTAACGCGGGTGGAACCATGGTAAAATACACAGAATATCCGGGTTTGGATCATGTACCGGCTATGGAACAAGCGCGAAGTGAACCAGGATTACTGACATGGTTACTTTCAAAGCAGAGGACAACCAGATTAACATTCCGACAGTCTGATAAGCAGATCAGTGCTTTCAATTGTAATATTTCCATTTCTTACAAAACCGCTAAATTGCATTTTTCAAAATTTCTTCCACAGGGAACAACATTGACGATTTTCGATCTTAATGGAAAAGCGGTGTATAGAACTACGATCTCAGGGAAATCAGCCATTTTACCTACAGGTATCGCCAATCAGGCATCGCTATGGCGTTTATCAAATACGACATTTTCCACATCGGGGAAAATTAGACCGGATTAAGAGCTTTAGAACAAACAAATTCTGCTCATTCTGTTCATTTGTGAAATGCAGAATAGCGAAACGAATAGTGTATGCGATCAATAATAAATATTCAGAGGTAGACAGACAAATCAAAAACAACAAAGCAGAAATTGATAGAGGAAAAAAATTACGAATAGCAACTATTTATATTCGCATTGGCCTGACGTTGATATTTCTTGCTCTTTTTTATTCCTATATACATTTAAAAGCTTATCAAATAATTGTCTTTGATCCGATATTTAGAGGAACCAGGCCGCTAAATTTTCAAAGCGCAAACGTTTATAAACCAGATTTGATCAGATCCGGTTTACGGTCAGCTGATTCGGTTTTAAATAAAATTTCATCCGATATGAAACTGTGTGCGATTGCAATTACTTGTAAAAATGAACATGATAGTACAAAGATTCGGATTGTAATTGACTTTTTATATACCGGTGCAGATTCTGATAAAGAGCATCCAACAAATGCGATATGCATCCGGTATTCGCCTTCTTTAAATAATATTATTTTAATCGACAGAGATGTTGGAAATCTGATACCCGCATTGAGGGAATCAAACCGTTTTATCAGTAACGAAATCGTGAATGAGGATCTTTTTAAAGAATATGAGAATAGCTTATCTCATTGTAACCTGAAAGAAATTTCGGATTTTCCAAATACCTCATTATGTTTACCGGGTAGCATTGTTCTGCTTGTTAATGATTTACGGAATCTATATGGCTATGCGATGTTCTTTCCGGTTTTGGATTCGGGATATTCGAAAAATAGTAAGTTGTTTAACTGTGTGATTATTCAGAAAGAGACAACAGAAAACAACTGGATTTGCAGAACAATGTTTGATAATAGCTACAACAATATTAGAGATATCGAGCCTATTGAAGCTATGAGTTTAGCATATAATAAAATTAACGATATTAAGAAATGAATTACAAGAAGGAATAGTATGAAAACCATTGCTGAGTTTGATAAACCGTATGATGCTCTATTGATTTTGTTAAAAGATGAACTACAGGCGAATTCAATAAATTATCACATATCAGGTGAAAATGGACACGACGTTCAATACATTTCTTTGACTTTCGAAATCCAGGTCATGGTAGAGGATAAAGACTATGATGCCGCTGTCAGGATTTTTAAGGAACTGAGGGAGCAGAATAAAATTTAATGATCTTTTTGGGATTAATTTCTGGCTCCAGGACAATAAAATTATACTGATTTGTTGACCGCTGATTAGAACGAGAAATGATTACAGTTCTATAGATGATATTTTTTGGTTTGAACCTGTAATAGTTATTGTCGATTATCCGTTCTCCATTTTCTATATTAAACAAAAATTATTTATCAGATGACTATTTTCAGAGGTCTTATACACAGATGACTTTAGTTATTATCTATTGGCTTGTGCTCTTTATTTACTCGATTACCATGTGGAAACGTCAGCGTACCGAGGCATCATTCCTTGTGTACGAAAGGAAGAGTGGGGCATTCAGTGTTGCTATGTCACTAACCTCGCTTGTCTTCGGCGCATCATCAGTCTTCGGCCTTGCAGGATATGCTTACACTTACAATCTTAACGCAATCTGGTGGACTCTTTCGGGAATAATTTTTCTTATCATTCTGCGGATGACTTTCCTTTCGCGGCTTGTTGATTTAAAAGCATATACAATCAGTGATACGGTAAGTTCGGTATTTGGGCCAAACTATAAGATCATAACAAGTGCACTGATTCTTATCTCATGGATAATGATTCTTGCCGTTCAGATTATCGCAGGCGGAAACATTTTATCAATGATCATCGGTAACAGAGAACTCTCATATATCTTATTTTGCATGATCTTTTTCAGCTATACATTTGTAACAGGACAGAGCGGCGCTGTCCGCACCAGCTGGCTTCAGACATCTCTTATGATCATTGGAATTGCTGTTCTTCTCTGGTATGTAATGTCAATTTACTATACACTTCCCGATAAGAAAGTTCAGCTATCATTTGGATTCAACAATACATTTACTCCGGGATTTTTCCTTAACATTTTCATTCCTGTTGGATTGTCCTATCTTTTCGGCCCAGATATTTATTCGCGTATATTCACTGCGCGCGACGTAAAAAGCGCTGGAAAGGGAGTTATAGCTGCATGTGTCCTGATCGCAGTTATCTCTGTTATGATTGTCCTTATTGGCGTATACAGCGGGCCAATTCTGGGGAAAGTAAGTGTTCCTGATCAGATCATCCCTACCCTTGCCTCAATGCATTTTTCCGGAGTACTAAAAAGCCTTGTACTGGTTCTTCTTGTCTCTATTCCTCTTTCGGGTGCTGATGCCATGCTCGCAAATATGGCGACCTATCTGGGAAAAGATATCGCAGGTGGGATTTACACATCAGTAACTGGCCGTTCCTCAGAAAAGATGTCTGTTATATTAATTCGTCTTTCAATGATCATTATAAGCGCTATAGCAGTGATAACAGCGCTCAACTCCAAGTCAATTATCCCCACACTTCTCATTGCTTATAAGATTTTCTCAGTTGTTGTAGTGCCGTTTATCATGATTTCAATGCTGTCGCTCAAATACGATGTCAAATGGGAAAACAGAGCTCTCAAAATCGTTCTTGCTGTATATACGATACTGTCTGCAGGAATTGTAATAGCGTTTGAAATGAAAATGATATCGAGTAGTATTCAATATCTAACGCTTTATTTAACAGGCATTAACATTAGTATTTTTCTGGTGCTTTTCCTGTGTATGAAACTGGGATACCGCAAGTAGTTTGATTGTGATTAAGATCGCTCATACTTTTGAAGATGCATTGATAGTGGTTAACTGATATCTGAAATACTTTATAAGCGTGCTCTTGGAAAGTGCTTCAATATGGTCTGTTACGCTTATACGCTGCGTAACGGCAAATACTTGCTAAAGTAATCATCTTTTTGAATATGACAAAAAAAATCTGATTTTTTATCCGTTCTTAATTTATCAGTAAACGCTCTATTTTGTCAAACAAATCCTTTCGTTGTCCTTTGCTGATGACAAGCTTATGATCACCGATTTTTAGAATGTTACCTTCAATTTCCTTTACTTTTTTCATATTTACGATGTGTGATTTATGTATCCTGAAAAAATCCTCATACGGAAGAATCTCTGTTAATTTCTGCATGGTAATATGTGTAATTATTTTCTGTGTTTCTGTGTAAACCTGAACATATTCTCTCAAACCTTCAATAAAAAGTATATCTTTAAAGTCAATTCGCATTATTTTGTAATCTGATTTAACATAAAAATAACCGTTCCCAGCAAAATCAGATTGCTGTCGGGAAAGAATGTTACAGTGTCTAAGATAATCGGTTGCTTTGTTTACTGCCTGATAGAATCTTTCGAAAGAAATTGGTTTGAGTAAATAATCGATCACATCAAGTTCATACCCCTGGATTGCATATTCAGAATAGGCTGTAGTCAATATTGTCAAAGGTTTTTCTTTAAGCGTTTTCAGGAAATCGATTCCTGTGATACCGGGCATATTAATATCTATAAACAGCAGATCAATCTTCTGAGTTGCTAAAATTGTTTGTGCCTGCAAAGGATTTTCAAGCTGCGCAACAACTTGCAGACTGTCCACTTTACTGATATAGTCAGTCAGTAATTTTCTCGCCAGCACTTCATCATCGATAATTATACAATTCATATAACTAATATTACCCAATCTTAATTTTTTTTACAAAAGTTCCTCTTTTATTCCATCGAGATTCAGTTTTAAACATAAACTATACTGATTCTGCTCATTCTTTATATCAAGGGAATGATTTTCTCCATATAAAATTGATAGTCTTCTTTTTACATTTTCAAGGCCAAGTCCACTTTGTGTTCCATCGTTTACAAGAAGTGTTTTTTTACTGTTCGCAATGAAGAATATCAAAGTATTTTGCTCGTCAACTATCAGATTTATCCGTATCCAGCCAGAATTGCTGCTTTCAATATTACCATGCTTATAGCAATTTTCAACAAAAGTAATAAGCAGTAATGGGGCAATTTTATGAATTCCCTTTACCCCTTCTACTTCAAAAGTGACTTGCATTGATCGTTCTTTTTTGAGATTTTGAAGCGCAATAAAGTTTTTTATAAATAAAATTTCTTTTTCGAGTTCAATCAATGGCCTGTTTCCATCATGCAGTATGTATCTCATCATTTCTGATAATTTCAAAACTGCTGGAGCTGCTTTATCATCTTTGAGATAACATAATGTGTAGATGTTATTGAGAGTATTAAAAAGAAAATGAGGATTGATGCTTGATTTCAGGTACTTAAGTTCAATCTCTGCTTTCTGGTACTTCAATTCAGATCTCAACTGCATATTTTTAAACCAGTCAGCTATGAAATACCAGACTGTGCTGAAGACGTAAGCGAGTAATATATTAAATGTAAAAAAGACGATTCTCAATCTGAGTCCGCTAAATCGTGACGAATTCTCATCGTGTACCGTTGGCAGCTGGAAACGAAGGAACACCAGAATAATAATTGTAAGTAAACTAAAGGCGACATATAAACTTATCTGCTTCTTTTCCAGCCATTGAGGTATCAATAAAAAAAGGTTGGTATAAACTAATAGCATCTGAAAAGAGATCAGGATCACAGTGAAATGAAGCGCTTTGCTAATGCCAGTGTAACTGGCGGAAAATGCAACTGTTATAAAAAAGTAAAAGAGCCAGAGGATTACTGATATAATGAAGTTTTTTCTTCTCATGATTAGAAATTACAACGGTGTATTGATATAGACAAATTTTTACATTACTACCATTAATCATAGTCCATTCGTCGAAGAAAAACAATCTGTTGTTGAATTTTTCAAATATCCTGTAGAGATTATTGGGAATATTTGATTTATGTGATTAGTTTATAAACAAATGATTCCGGATCAGAAAGAAGAAAAGTATTTCACTGTTTGAGGAGTTATTATGAAAAAGCTCTTTTTAAGATCAATACAATATACAATTAAGAATCATGCAAGGTTCCGTTTAATTTACCTGATATTGCCTTTTCTGGCACTATTCTTTTTTGGTTGCCATGATAAGGTTACTGACCCTGTTCAAAAGGTTTACAATTACAATGATAGTATGACAGTCGATAACTATATGAGAACATGGCAGACTGATTTACCTCAAAACTATTATGATGGAAACATATTTCCACTTGTAATATTCCTTCATGGAACTGGTGGAAACGCAAGTCAGTGCAAAAATGATTATAAATTCTCGGAGAAAGCAAATGCTCAAGGTTTCATTGTGATATATCCTGAGGGAGTAAGAAGTGAAGGAATATTGGGTATACGTACATGGAATGCCGGGATTTGCTGTGATTATGCCGCTGATCATCAGATCGACGATGTACATTTTGTAAGCACTTTGATAGAACTGGGAATTTCCAGATACAAAGTTGATCCCAAACGCGTGTACATTACCGGAATGTCAAATGGCGCGATGATGACATACCGGTTAGCCTGCGAATTAACAAAAAAGATCGCTGCAATTGCACCTGTAAGTGGTACAATGATGATTGAAAACCAATGTACTGCTCAAAAAGCAATCCCCATTCTCCATATTCATTCAGCCCTTGATACTAAAATTCCTCCAGCTGGAGGTATCGGGATAGGTGAATACTATTTTCCTCCAGTTGATTCTGTCTTAAATGTATGGAGTTTTATTGATCATTGTGGTACTGTAAGTACAATTGATTATAATGGGTATACATTGAAGAATTGGAAGAGTGATGCTGATGATGTAGAAATTTTATACTACCTGACCAAAGATGGCGGACATGCCTGGCCTGGCGGTTTAAAAAGCCGTACCGCTGCAGACTCCCCATCGGTAGCAATAAATGCCAACGATCTAATTCTGGAATTTTTTAATAAGCACCATTTACAATAATCAGTACTTTATCAGGAGGTTTTTATGATAATTACACGTTTGATTCCAATAATTATAGTAGTATGCAGTACTATTACATTTTTACATGCACAAACCGGGGATGAACTGAGAAATTCGACTCCGGAAGAACGCGCAAAAAGACAGACTGAGTGGATGAAAAAAGAGCTATCACTTGACTCTGCGACAGAAGCAAAAGTTCATTCCATAAATCTGAAATATGCAGATGCCAATCAATCTTTGGTCAATTCTTCTGGGAGTAAGATTTCCAAGCTCCAAAAAGTAAAAGCTAATTCAGCGGCGAAAGATGATGAATTAGAGAGCGTGCTTAATAAAAATCAATACGAAAAATATCTGCAAAGAAAAGAAGAGGTGAGAAAAAATGGCCGGGGTAGAATGAGTAACAGGAAATAAGTTGAAATTCTCTTTCGATTAATAATTGCCTGACATCAGTATTGAACATTGGGAGAGTCGCAGTACTTAAGGAACTTAATTTTCGGCTCTCTCCAGTTCCTTTGGTAACGAAATATTCTAAATAGTGAATAAAAACAGCCACCTCATACAGAGCTCTGTGTCAAAGGGTGAGCACCAATCAACGAAGGCGGCGTATACCTCTTTAACATTAACGATAAGGTCACCACGGTTACCGAACTCAATGCCATTGCCAATCCCGCAAGCTCAGGTCTGAATGTAATACCCCAGATTGGATAAAAAACTCCCGCGGCAAGGGGAATTAAAGCTGTATTATACGCAAATGCCCAGAAGAGATTAAGTTTTATTCGTGAGTATAGTTTTTTTCCTAATTGAATAGCCGCAACACTATCAAGCGGATCACTCTTTACCAGTACAACATCTCCGCTTTCCATTGCAATATCAGAACCGCTTCCTATCGCGATTCCCACATCCGCCTGTGCCAGCGCCGGCGCATCATTGATGCCATCCCCTATAAATACGACGATCTTTTTCTCTTTTTGCATCGCAGCCACTTCACTTGATTTTTCCCCAGGTAAAACTTCCGCACGAACACGATCGATACCTATTTTACTTGCAATAGTTGTGGCACTTTTCTTATTATCGCCAGACAACATAACGACTTCAATTCCCATTTTTTTCAAATTCGAAACAGCAACTTTTGCGCTCTCTTTTACCGGATCCATTATCGCCAGAACACCATGGAGCAGACCATCCTTTGCAATCAGAACGACACTATTCCCCACTGATTGCCACTCATCAATCAAATCAGTCGCTTGTACAATAGAAACACCACTCTCTTTCATCAAATCCGGGCTGCCAAGAAGAACTTCTGAACCATCAACGAAAGCTTTTACTCCCCTGCCCTCAATCGTATCAAATTTATTCACCTGAAAAATCGGAACATTCCTTTCTTTACCTTTCTTTATTATTGCGTCCGCAAGAGGGTGATTGGTATTTTTCTCGACCGATGCAGCAATTGAAAGCAATTCCTCAACACTCCCGTTGAAAGCTTCAATAGCAGTAATTTCAGGAGTTCCTCTGGTCAATGTACCGGTCTTATCAAATACCACTGTAGACACTCTGCTTAATTTTTCCAGTGCTTCACCATTTTTAATAAGAATTCCAAATTCCGCTCCCCTTCCTATACCGACCGTAACGGCAGTAGGTGAAGCAAGTCCCAGTGCGCATGGACAGGCGATAACCAGAACTGCAATAAGCGTTGTCAGGCTAAACAAAAGCGTACTGTGGAATAAAAAGAACCATAGTAAAAATGCTCCGATTGCTATTGTCAACACCACCGGAATAAACCAGGCAACTGCTTTATCGGCGATTCTTTGAATCGGAGGGCGTGACCCTTGGGCCTCCTGAACCAGTTTTACAATTTGCGACAACACCATATCTTTGCCAATACGTGTAGCGGTAAATGTCAGCACTCCATTGCGATTAATTGTCCCCCCAATAACTGCAGTACCAGTGCTTTTAACAACCGGAACAGATTCACCGGTAATCATCGATTCATCAACGGTACTTTCACCGCGAATAACAGTGCCATCGACCGGGATCCGGTCACCTGGTTTTACAAATACCGTATCGCCTATTATAACATCCTCAACCGGAATCTCAATTTCCTGATTATTCCTGATCACTATGGCATTGCGTGGCTGTAAACCGATGAGTTTTTTTACCGATTCAGATGTCCTGCCGCGCGCCCGTGCTTCAAGAAAACGCCCAAGAGTAAGAAACCCAGCCAGCATAATTGCAGTATCGTACATGACAAATTCAGCTGAGAGAAGAATCCCAAAGGTTCCCAGAATACTGGCCACAAATGATGTCCCTATTCCCAAACAATACATGACATCCATCGTAAGATTTTTATTAAATAGATCTCTCAGCCCCGCTTTGAAAATCGGGTAACTGACAAAAACAAAAACCGGAAGTGCGAATATCAATTGATATAGAGGATAATGATGTATCACCGACCCGGGCAGATACATAAGAATCATCAATGGAAGACTGAAACCGAATGCTGCAATCAGCCGACATATGCGATACCTCTGCTCAAGATTTCGGTTCTTTTCAATTTCATCACTCCCTTGTTCTTCTATGCTTCCTCCATATCCAAAACCGGACTGTTCAATTGCAAAACGCAATTCTTTTGTATCAAATAACTGAGGCACCACTGATATAAGCGCCATCTGGGTTGCCACATTGACATTAGCATCAATAATCCAATCGATATTCAGCAGGCTTTTCTTTACCTTCTCAGCGCATGATGCACAGTGCATCCCATTGATTGCAATTGATAATTTGTGCGCAGTAATGAAAAAGCCAATCCTTTTAAGAATCTCTTGTATTGTTCGCAAAGAGCCCCGTGATGAATCGTAGGTTACTTTTGCAGTCTCATTTCCAAACTGTACCTGAGCATCTTTTATATATTCATGAGCCTGCAATTCTTTTTCGATATTTTTTGCGCAGTTTGCACAATGCATTCCGGTTATTTGAAAACTGATAGTTTTCTCGTTTATATCCATCTAACCTCCGAGAGATAATACCATTATATTACGAGTAAAATAGTTCAGGTATTTGAGTAGTAAAATAGAGGATAAATCAAGCAGATTATAGCAAAAAGAGCTTCTTTACCAACAACTTTTTTTTCAATTACTTTTTTATTAGAATTACAATAAGAGTACTTATTTGAGCCACTTTAAAACCCAATCTTTAACTCTTTTGTGCAGCTCTTCAGCAACTTCATCAAGACTATGTGTAGCCTGTGGATAGATCTGGATCTCTTTGGGATCTTTAGCAATCGAAAAAATATGCTCAGATGCCGATTCCGGTAATACAGTATCTGATCCACCATGCAAAAGAAGAAGAGCACATCGCGGTCCGAGGTCATCTGCAGAACCAGCCCCATAACTTTGTGTTGCTAAAGTAACTACTAATTTGACATTTAAATCAACAGAAGCAGCTCGGATAGCAACCGCCCCTCCGAATGAATAGCCAACAATTCCAATTTTTTGTACATTTAATGAGCGAAGATATGAAAGGACTGCGATAACATCAAAAACTGATTCGTCCAGATCATGAGGATTTTTTAAGCGAACTCTGAAAGAAGCTATTCCATTATCCATTAATTCCACACAAAGATGAGGATATAATTGCCGCGAAGGAGTATCCCAGTCTCCACCAATACCGCCAATAAAAATCATAGCTTTGCTGAATTCTGGCATTTCATAGAAGCGACATTGGGTCTGCCCATGTTGAGTGATAAGGCAAAGAGAAGTATAATCCTCATGTGATGTAGAGTTTTTTATTATCTGTAAGATATTTTCCGGGACTACTTTATAGCCGTTATCAAAATTTTCCATGATCACCTCCATTCTCAATAAAAATGGAAAAGCAAATCGACTGCCGGCTATGTCGTAACGTATATTTTATAGCGTTTCGCAGGGGCAAAAATGGCACATTCACTAATAATTTCTGCACTAAATTCCGGTGGTCTTATTACCAATTATTACTGTACGAGTTCCTGTGGTCATTGTCTTTACCGCTGCAGCCCTCTATGGCCTAAGAAATTCATCGATGTCACAACAGTCAGAGAACAGTTAGCAATAATCAAAAAATTAGGATGTCGATCAATACATATCGGTGGAGGAGAGCCTTTTCTCAACCCGGATACATTGATTTCTGTTCTTGATGAAGCAGCTAAATCAAAGATTGCAATTGAATATGTTGAGACAAATTCATCCTGGTTTCAAAAACTTGATAACGCCTGTGAGCTTCTGCAGGAAATCTCAAAACGCGGAGTTCGGGCTTTACTTGTTTCAATCAGTCCATTTCATAATGAATTTATTCCTTTCTATAAGGTAAAAGGCGTGATCGATTCCTGCAAAAAAACCGGAATAGCCGTTAATGCATGGACCTGGGATTTCTTTGAGGAAATTGACTCGCTTAATGATAAAGAAACCCATTCTCTCATAGAGTTCTCAAACCGGTTTGGTGAAGATTATATAGCCAGAATTCCCTGCCGATACTGGATATCACCCGGTGGACGGGCACTTGATACCTTCAGTAAAGTGTCTTCAAGAGTTGCTGTACCTGCGTTATTGTCACGCTTTAAAGAGGGATGCTCTGAGCTTGCATCTGTTAACCATTTTCATGTGGATCTTTTCGGGAATTACATTCCGGGACTTTGTGCTGGATTATCAATAAAATCTGAAGACCTCGGTAAGCCACTCGATTCTGATAAATACCCTCTATTGACACTGTTATTTAACCAGGGTGTAAAAGGGCTGTTTCGAATGGCAATGGAAGACTATGGTTTCGAACCCCGAAAAGCTTTGTATTTCAACAAATGTGAATTGTGCTTTGAAATCCGTAAATTTCTTGTTTGTTCAGCTAATCTCGATTCTCATGAACTATGTCCCCATGAGCACTACACTCTTTCCAGAGAATCTTCTATTCATGAATGACAAGCCCTGGAAGCCATCAAAACAACAGCTCATTGATGCGCTTGGAAAAGATGTCCCTGATATAATTGATTCAAACCTCAAAGTTCTTTTCTGCGGTATCAACCCGGGCCTTTACAGTGCCGCGGTCAAGCACCATTTTGCACGGCCTGGCAACCGATTCTGGCCGACACTTTATCGATCAGGTTTCACTAAAGAAATACTCTCCCCCTTTGAAGAACGCAAACTCCTGAAATATGGCTATGGTATTACAAATGTAGTAAATATAGCAACTGCTGCAGCTTCTGATTTGACAAAGGAACAACTGCGAGATGGCGGCAGATTATTAATTGAAAAGATCAGACTTTTTAAGCCAAAAATACTCGCCGTCCTTGGTGTTGGTGCTTATCGGGAAGCATTTGAATGTACAAAAGTAACGGTAGGACGCCAAAATATGACTGTTGAAGCAACTGTTCTGTGGGTATTACCTAATCCCAGCGGCCTCAATGCGAATTATCAAATCGATAAACTTGTCGATCTATTCAGTGAATTGTATAATTATGTAAATACTTGATAGCAAATAGTAATAATGTTTCCCCTCCAGGGAAACCATATAGTTATTGGGTGTTTTATTTTCTACAATAATGATAGCTCTACAAGCTTTCAATTGTAAAAAATGTATACTATTATCATAATATTTTTTTAGATAAACTAATATTTCATTCTAATGGACAATTTGGGTTTATATCCGTTACCACTATATTTTTTATTAATTAAGGGTATACTATGCATTTTCCATCAATAGTATTGTCGCTCCCAGCTTGGGTTGAATCATTTACAAACAATGGGGATTATCGATTTGAAACCGATGAGGAAAAAATGCGGTTTGTGATTGCTTTATCTGAGCAAAATGTGACAAGAAAAACCGGTGGTCCATTTGCTGCAGCTGTTTTTGACAAAAAAACATCTTTACTTATTGCACCAGGAGTAAATGTTGTGGTTACCTCTTCATGCTCCTTAGCCCATGCGGAAATGATGGCGATAGGTATAGCACAACAAAAAATGGCTACATTTGATCTCAGCGCTGATTGTGAGCTATTTGCAAGTACTGCACCGTGCGCAATGTGCCTGGGAGCTATACCCTGGTCAGGTGTGCGAAGAGTGGTTTGTGCAGCACGAGATGAAGATGCACGAAAGATCGGCTTTGATGAAGGTGCGAAGATTAAAAACTGGATTGATTCACTTACCAGTCGCGGTATAAACGTTTTGACTGACCTTCTGCGCGATGAGGCAAAAGCTGTTCTTGATCTGTATGCTTCACATGAAGGAAAAATTTACAACAGCCGCGAAAGCAGTTGATTTTTCCTGGTAAAGATTCAAAAATAGATATTACAAAAGGTTCAGTACATGTGTAACTTTTCATTTACATTGTCTAATCTAAAGTATAATTGCTTTCTCATTACCTTTAATAATTCGGCAAACGTATTCCCTTTATCGACCGGTACGTATCTATTGCGAAGGTATCTGTCATCCCTGCTACAAATTGTACAACATGCATAATTGCTTCGTACCACTGATCTGGTGTATTAAAATGTTCCACAATATAGTGCTTAGGAAGAAGACTCTTAATCTTTTTTGCTTTTTCAGTATTTTTTTTAAGCGCACTTAGAAATTCAAAGAGTAATCCGCCAATAACTTCAAAACCTGCCGATTCTATTTCAAGTACTTTTCGATAACTGTAAATTTTCTTTTTGCATAAATCCTTTAAATTTTCAAGTTCTTGTGCTTTCAGTATTTTTTTAGCTAAAGCAGTATCGAATTTTCCTTCCATTATCCCTGGCAGATTTTCTTTGAATACATCACTTGTTTGCTTGACAAGACTGGATATAGTATAAGCTCTAAGGAGACCTATTCGTTCTCTACGATCATATAATTTCTCAAGTATTGAATCTGGTACACTTGATAGTAATAAACTTTGAAGCGTTTCTTCCACTTCTTTTTGATCAACGAGTTTTAAACTATAGCCATCTTCAAGATCCATTATCAGATAACTTATATCATCTGCTGCTTCAACAAGAAATGCCAATGGATGTCTATAGTAAGCCATAACACCTGAAGTATTGCTTTTGGGAAGCATACCCAGTTTATTTGCGATTTGAGAAAAAATCTCTTTTTGACTTTGAAAAAAGCCATGTTTTTTTCCACTTGCACCGGTTAATTCTTTTGAGGTTACTTCACGCGGATACTTAGTGAAAGCACCTAATGTTGCATAAGTAAGGTTAAGTCCTCCAGGTATACTGGACACGCCTGGAAGCGTATAAACCATGAGCCTGAACCCCATGGCATTACCTTCAAAGTTCATAAAATCCATTTGTTGCGGTTTAGGCAACTCATTTAAAAAGGGAGCACCATCTGCACTTTTAAAAAAATCACTGATTGCGTTTTCTCCAGAATGACCGAATGGTGGATTTCCGATATCATGGGCAAGAGCGGCGGCTGCTACAACAGCAGCGAAATTGTGATAATCTATGCTTTTATCTTTTAATTCCGGGTAATTATCTAAAACATCTTTGCCTGCGGCCATTCCGAGTGAGCGTCCAACACATGAAGTTTCCAGACTATGAGTTAACCGTGTATGTATATAATCGTTTTCAGGTAAAGGGAAGACCTGGGTTTTCTTTTGTAGCCTTCGAAATGGTTTTGAGAATATTACTCTATCGTAATCACGCTCAAATTGTGTTCTGTCAACAGGATTTTCAGTTGTTGAAATTCTGATTCTTTCCGGTGATAAAAGACTTTCCCAGTCCATCATATCATCCTCGCTTATTTTAAAGAACTTACAATATCATTAACAATAGCAAGTGCGCTCGTATAATCTTTTATAATAACAGAACCGACATTTTCTCTTCCGCCACCGCCGAATTTCTGGCATATTTCTCCAATATTCTTTGACTCAAATTCGCACCAAGGATTCTTACCGACACTAATAGAAAAAGTACCATTTCTTTTATATAAACCAATCGAGTAGCGGGCCTCCGGTTCGTAATAATAAGTCATATAGCGTTGAAAGGGGATCTCATTTTCTACATAATTAAAAAAAACTATATCCTGAGATAATGCTTTGTATCCGCTTTTAAAAACTTTCAGATTATTATCGCGCATTTTAAGTACACTGTCAATTTTACCTTTGATATCCCTCAGTAGGATGACTTCTGCAGGTGTATACTTCTTTGCAGCGATTACTAAATTGCAAATGTAGCTATCTTCGATATCTCCGATAAGCGTCTCATTAATTTGTAAACAGGGGTGATTTAATTCGACTACCTGTGAAGGATTTTCGTATTTTGCATTGTCGATTATGTCACTCCAGTAAATCCATTCACTAAAAGAGTTAACGATTCTGCTATAATCATCACTGCTCATGAAAAGTGAACAGTTTAATTGCAGGTTATCTTTAATCAATGCTGCACATGAAGGGGATTTAATATTCCAATATTGCTTTCCAGAATTCTGGTATTTTTCTTTGTGTTTCTCATTTAAGAAAGTGGATACATGGTGATCAAACCACCACTCTGCTTTTGGATGATAGAGAAAATCAATTACGACGCTTGGCTGAAACAGTTTTGTTTTGAGCCAAGTTTTTTTAATGCTATAGTCAACAGCATTCAAGTTGGGACTATCTGCACCGATAAGCTGCGATTCTTCATTAATTCTTAAAAACAGCGCAGCTGCCGCAAACCCATCGAAATCTTTATGAAAGTAAACGTTTAAAACAGACATTATTATATACTATTTCTATAAATGGTTTAAGAGTATTGCATCTTTTTGTTTTTTTCTTCCTGCTTTTCTGCGATCCTTCCAGTTTTTTCTTTTCTGCTAGTATTCTTTTAATAATTCCTTTGCAGGTTCATCATTGGGATCAGGATCTACCAGATCACCATGGAATTAATAAAACAATGGAAAATAATAGAAGCAGATCGCATGAAAGAAGCAGTTTCCTTAATGACCGATAATGATTTGGATTTATAAGTTGAAGATATATTCGGGATGATAGGGGGACAACTTTTAGTTAATGCGGAATGAGGGTAGCGCTTTTAATCCAGATTGACCATTTAAAAATGTTTATTTGAGGAGTAAAATCATTTCCTGATGGAGAGGCATTAAAATTTTTCGTTAATTTTTTTAATACGAATCGCTTGAACCATATTTTGGCATTGTATAATAAAGTTTTGGAAGGCATTCCGGACGAATTTAGCTTGTTAGTCTTTCATTTTGACGTTTAAGGACTTAAGTTTCGTTATTGAAAGAAATGTTTTGTGCATTAAAATATGAGATTTGATGGTTCCACTATCGGGGGAGATGCAGATAACCAAGGGGGAGAGATAAGTAACCTAAGGGGAGTCGCAGATGACCAAGGGGGAATGGCAAATCACCGAGGGGGAGATGTAGATGACTTAGGGGGAAGGACAGATGACCAAGGGGGAAGGACAGATGACCAAGGGGGAAGGACAGATGACCAAGGGGGAAGGACAGATGACCAAGGGGGAAGCGCAGATGACCGAGGGGGAAGCGTAGATTACCTGAAATAATAGTCCCGTTGGAAATTTTTTGTGGTTAATTGGTTGTCTAAACCCGCAAATTGATTAAAAATGAGTCTTATTGCGAATACGGAGAGAGCCGTTCCTTGCAAGTTTGGAAAGAAAGTAGTGCATACAGCTATTTAATTGAATCCCGTAAGTGACATTACGATAGTAACAAGATTCAATTCACATGATGCTTATAAGATTTCGCCATCGCAGAGGCCACCTACCCTGCCCAGGACCTCGAATTACTATGAACCCAGGCATTTTTACACAATTAATGTCCAGATTTTTTATAGCAACGAATCAATAATTCACTTGTCCTTATTGTTTGTATCCCTTATTCCTCATTTTTCATTCCACACCCTTCATTCTTCCAACGTATGTCTTCAAGTACTTTCCGGTATAAGATCCCTTACTTTTTACAATCTGCTCTGGTGTCCCTTGAGCAACTATTTTTCCTCCTTCGTCCCCGCCTTCAGGACCAAGGTCAATCACCCAATCTGCTTCAGCAATCATATCAAGATTATGTTCTATTATAACGACACTGTTACCACTGTCAACAAGGCGATGAATCACTTTAATCAGTTTATCTATATCGGCAATATGAAGGCCGACGGTTGGCTCATCAAGAATGTAAAGAGCATTACTCTTTTGCGCGGTTGAACGGATTTTTCTTGATGATTCCGGTTGATTTGTTTTATCAAGTTCTGTTACAAGTTTAATTCTCTGTGCTTCACCGCCGCTTAATGTAGGACTCTGCTGTCCAAGTGTAAGATATCCTAATCCTACTTCCTGCAGAAGAACAAGCGCGCGATGAATTTTTGGGTGGGACGAAAAGAATTCCACTCCCTCGTCAATACTCATATTCAGCACATCGGCGATTGTTTTGCCCTTGAATTTAATTTCAAGAGTTTCATTAGTAAATCTTTTTCCTCCACATTCATCACATTCTACGGTAACATCAGGTAGGAAACTCATTTCGATCTTTTTTATTCCCTGCCCCTGGCATGCGCTGCACCTTCCCTTGTCAACGTTGAAGGAGAAACGGCTGGGATCATATCCCCGGATCAATGCTTCCGGAGTTTTTGCGAACAATTTGCGGATATCGTCCCAAAAACCGACATACGTTGATGGACAAGAACGCGGAGTTTTCCCTATCGGACGCTGATCAACTTCAAGTATTCTCTTTATTCCTTTCCATCCGGTTATCTTTTCGCATCCAAAGGTTTTTTCAGTTTCTCCCGATATGAGGTTTTTGAGGTTGTCAAAAAGTATATCCCTGACAAGTGTACTTTTACCGCTGCCGCTCACTCCTGTGACACATACAAACCGTCCGGCAGGAATTGAAATATCAATTGATTTCAGATTATGCAGAATTGCTTTATTTAAGGTTATCCATTCAGCATCTGCCGTACTTCTTCTTTTTTTGCAATGTGTAAGCGGTGTTCTCAGATATTTGCCGGTAATTGAATTTTTGTTTTCAATAATCTGCTGTAAAGTCCCTTCAGCCATCAGCTGACCGCCTCTTTTCCCACCTTCCGGACCGAGGTCAATAATGTAATCAGCGTTTCTGATAGTGTCTTCATCATGTTCAACGACGACAACAGTATTGCCCTTCTTTTTTAACATAAGCAAAGTATCAATAAGTTTCTCATTATCTCTCGAGTGCAAACCGATTGTCGGTTCATCGAGGATATAGCAAACTCCCCTGAGATTTGATCCCAACTGTGAAGCAAGCCGTATACGTTGCGCTTCACCACCACTTAATGTTGGAGCAGCTCTATCAAGAGTCAGGTAATCCAGGCCTACATGAGAGAGGAAGTGAAGCCGTGATTTCAATTCATTGATTATATCTCTGGCAATTAATTCATCTCTTATGTTAAAGGTCATTTTTGAAAAGACATCTGCTGCCAGAGCTACTGATAAAGCTGTATAATCACTGATTGATTTCCCCTCAAGCTTTACTGATAGAGCTTCTTTGCGAAGTCTCTTTCCATTGCAGGACCTGCAGGTAATCGCCGTTCCCTCAAACCATTCATTCCACCAGATCTCTTCACCAGTCTGCTCTTCGTCAAACCCGCTGATCTCAAGGCCTGTTCCGAAACAATCCGGACACCACCCGTGCTTTGAATTAAATGAAAAGAAACGGGGATCCAGCTCTTCAAAAGATCTTTGACATTGAGGACACGTACGAGTTGTGGAAAAAATTCGCGAAACTATTTTATTTCTATTGACGATTTCAGTTGTAAGGGCTCCCTTTCCGTAATCAAGAGACTGTTCCACCATTTTAATAAGCTCGCGTTCGTTATCAGTATCAATAACCATATCACCTATCGGCAAGTAAATTGAATGCTCTTTAAACCTGTCGATTTTAGGCCATTTATCGGTAGGAAGCAAATTTTCATCAACTTTCAGATGTGTAAAACCTTTGGATAAAGCCCATTTTGCCAGGTCGTTATAGATACCTTTTCTATTTATCACCAGGGGAGCAAAAAAGCGAACCCTTTTTCCTTTGTAATTTCGCATTATCTCCGCACACACCGACTCTTTAGATTGCGGTTCGATTGGAATATTACAATCCGGACAGTATTGAGTTGCCAATTTCATAAAAAGCAATCTGAGAAAGTGATAAATTTCAGTTACTGTTGCCACGGTGCTCTTACGTCCTCCCCTGCTTGTCCTTTGTTCAATCGCGACTGTCGGTGGAACACCGGTAACAGAATCGATATCCGGTTTTGCAGCTGGTTGAACAAATTGACGAGCGTAGGCATTGAGCGACTCGAGATACCGCCTTTGTCCTTCAGCAAATAAAATATCAAAAGCGATTGTGCTCTTTCCGCTTCCGCTTACTCCAGTGATAACAGTAAATGCGTCTCTTGGTATCGTTACATCGATATTTTGAAGATTATGTTCACGAGCCTGCCGCATAGTAATCTGGGATAATCCATAGCATGAAACAGTTTCATTTACTTTTGTACTTTGCGGTACAGTATTGATAGTTGATAAATACTGTTTAACAGCACGCCCTGTATGGCTTTTTTTACAGTTAATCAATTTATCCGGAGTACCGCAGAAAATTATCTCTCCCCCGGCATCTCCACCCTCCGGTCCAATATCTATTATCCAGTCAGATGCTTTAATCACATCAAGATTATGTTCAATAATCACTACTGAATGTCCTGCATCTATCAATGCTCTGAAAGCTTTCATAAGTATAGCAATATCGGCAAAATGAAGACCGGTAGTCGGCTCATCAAAAAGAAAAAGAAAATTTTTATCATTTTGGTTTGTGGTCTCAGCAAGATAACCGGCAAGCTTGAGTCTCTGAGCTTCACCACCGCTCAATGTGGGTAATGGCTGTCCCAGTTTCATATAAGACAATCCAACATCACGCAGCGGCTTAAGTAAATTAACAATCGAGGCGTGTTCGGAAAAAAACTCACAAGCGTCTTCCACAGTCATCTCCAGAATATCGCTGATTGATTTTTGAGCAGAATCTGATTTTTCTTTTTGTTGAATTTTTATTTCAAGAATTTCTGATCGGAAACGCTTTCCATCACATTCAGGGCACCTGATATAAACATCACTTAAAAACTGCATCTCGACATGTTCAAAGCCGTTTCCGCTGCACGCAGGACATCTGCCTGTTCCGGAATTAAAACTGAACGTTCCCGGAGTATAGCCCCGCTGAACAGAAGCTGGTTGACTTGCAAATAGTTTTCGGATTGCATCGAATGCTCCCACATAACTCGCCGGGTTTGACCTGGTTGTTTTACCGATGGGACTTTGATCAACCAGAATAACATCATGAATATTCTCAACACCCCTGATTTCATTATATTTTCCCGGTTCCTCAACAGGTTTACCCATTTTCTGCCGCAGACCTTTATAACAGACATCCTGAATTAAAGTTGATTTACCGGAACCACTGACACCGGTAACGCAGACCATTTGATTTAAAGGAATCGATACATCGATATTTTTTAAATTATGTTCCTGAGCACCGGTTATCTCCAGGCAATCAGTATGGTTTTTAACAGGTGAGTATTCTTTTTCGTACACACTTTTTTTACCGATCAGATACTGAGCTGTTATAGATGATTGACTTCTATGAAGTTCACCGGTTTTTCCGAAGAAAACGATCTCACCACCTTTCTCACCAGGTCCAGGTCCCATATCAATCACATAATCCGCAGCCCGTATTACTTCAGGATCATGCTCGACAATAATAAGTGAATTACCCGCATCACGCAGTTTGTGAAGAACACTTATCAGTTTTCCTATGTCACGAGAATGGAGCCCGATACTGGGTTCATCGAGAACAAACAGTGTATTAACAAGTGAAGTGCCGAGAGCTGTTGTCAAATTGATTCTCTGCACCTCTCCACCGCTGAGCGTTCGTGATTGTCTGTCAAGAGTGAGATACCCAAGTCCTACCTCTTCAAGATAGCGTAGACGGTTTCGAATTTCTGTAATCACTATTTCCGCTGCTTCATCATAGGGTGCCGGAAGTTTAAGATCATTAAAAAACTGTAGTAATTTGCAAATCGGCATCTGCATACATTCCTGTATGGTAATTCCATCTTTTTCACCGATTCTCCATAACAAAGCATCCGGTTTCAAACGTGAACCATTACAGGTTTTGCACACATAATATCCTCTGTACTTGGAAAGTAACACCCGGATATGCATTTTGTAACTTTTCGTTTCCAGCCATTCGAAAAACCTCTTGATTCCATACCACTTGCCATCCTCCCATTTTCCTTCCCCTTCGATAACCCAGTTTTTCTGAGAGTCATTGAGCTTATTCCAAGGTTTGTCAACAGGGATTCCTTTCCTTCTGGCAAACCCCATCATCTCTTCCTGACACTCATGATAGCTCATTGTCTGCCATGGCTTGACAGCACCTCCGGCAAGTGTCTTTGATGTATCAGGGATGACTAAATTGTAATCAACGCCTATTACCCGGCCAAATCCGCGGCAGGTTTCGCATGCGCCAATCGGCGAATTGAAGGAAAATGTTCCGGGAAGAGGCTCTTTATAACTGATATCACAGTCAGGACAATGAAGACCTTCAGAAAATTTCAGTATCTTTTTTTGCACCTGATCCACATCGGTGTGAATGGAAACCAAACCTTTGCCATAATGAAGCGCCATTTCAAGGTCTTCAATAATCCGGCTTTTATTATCTTCATTAACAACGGTTTTATCCTGAATGACCTCCAGTTTTTCATCATCTGCAGAGAGAAATCGCGAATACCCCTGTGATAGAAGCAGCTGCTCGACTTCTTCCCTCTTGAAATTCTCCGGAATTGTGATTGTAAAAGTGATTAAAATCTGCTTTTGTGGAATTTTTTGTAAAATACTTCGATAGATTGACTCCGGATTATCTTTAGTAATCCGCTTTCCACAATTCCGACAAACAAGATATGATGCACGTGCAAAAAGAAGCTTAATATGATCGTTCAATTCAGTCATGGTGCCAACAGTCGATCGCGACGTCCGTACAGGATTTGTCTGGTCGATGGCAATAGCAGGAGGCATCCCTTCAATCCGGTCGACTTTTGGGCGATCCATTCTATCCAGGAATTGTCGGGCATAAGAGGAGAAGGTTTCTACATATCGGCGTTGACCTTCAGCATAAATAGTATCGAACGCAAGAGAAGATTTACCGGAACCGCTGACACCGGTAATAACGATCATTTTATTAAGTGGCAAATCCAGGTTGAGGTTTTTTAGATTATTCTGACGAGCACCAGTGATTTTTATAACGCCATCGTTGCTTTTTATCATTTTTACAGTTCCGTTTTAACTTACAAAAAGAATTTTTCGGGAAGGATTTCTAATAAACAAGCGATAAAATAGTTCATTTCAAAGCTTGATCAGGAATTATTAAATTTCGTGAGAATACTCATAATTATTGGGATAAATGCTAAATTAAATTCTTTCTTTTAACTTCGTTAAGGAGTTCTTAAGCAGAGAGGGATCTGCTTATTTTATGAGATTAGATGTAAATACTTAACCGTTTTTTTATTTACTTTATTAAGAAGGCTTTCGGTTTACCACTCACCTTCTGATTTACATAAACACCTTTGTTTTAAATAACTATAACCTCTTGTTTTTCTCCGGCATACCTTGTGCTCTTCTACAAATTACCGCGCTTCACCCAAATTATCTACAAGGAGGCTCTATGATTAACTCTTTACTGAGAAGGTACTGGTATTATTGCTTTTTAATTCTTCTCATCTCTTTTATTGCTCAAAGTCAGGATATGTCAAAGGGTAAAATCATCAAAAAGAAAGACTCTATCACTATCTCTGCAGAACATTTAAAACAGATTGCTGAAAATTTCAGAAGCGGTCTACAAAATACCTCTTCACTTTCAAAATCTAGTATGTCTAATTTTTCAAATGCTACTCAATCAACAAAGACCTGGAACATTGCTTACAACAGATCAAGCGGTACACCCCGGTTCATCTCCGATATTGACAATAAAAAATCTTTGATGAAAAGATCATATGCTATGAATCTTGAAAATAACGCGTTAACAATGATCGCATCAAATCAGAGCATCTTTAAAATCAAGGATCCTTTTAATGAATTCAAATTAAAAAAACAAAGTGCTGATGCAGACAGCAATGTCCACCTATGTTTTTCCCAGGTCATCAATAACATTCCGATATGGGGAAAAGAGATTACATTTCATTTCAGGTCTGATGGATCAATCTACAGCTTTACGGGCAATTACGTTTCCACCCAGGAAGTGCATTACACGCAATCAATCGATTCTATGAAAGCAATATCTCTTGCCACTGGTTCTGTAACATCAAGCAGATCTCCAAATAGTGGCACTGATAAAAACCTACAGAAATTACTCAATTATTCCGGGCCTATTGCATCAAAAACTATTTGGCTTGATCCATACACCGGTAAAGCATCCGTAACATGGGTAGTCGATATCAGACCGAATTTCCGGGATAATTGGATTGTTTTTATCGATATCCAGAATGGAAATATAATTAACAGATTCAACAGAACCGCTAACAGCGGCTCTGTCAAAACAAATGCTAAAGATCTGCAGGGGAAAAACAGGAATATTTTCGTTTACAATATAGATTCTTCTTATTACATGATCGATGCTTCCCGGCCAATATGGTCTGGTAATCAAACAGACATTCTTAATGCTCCCAAAGGGGCTCTCTGGACTGTCAAATATGGCAATGCAAACCTCCTGAATTTGATCACAACAGATAATATATGGAAAGACTCAATTGCTGTTTCAGCACATTATAACGCAGGTTTAACTTTTCAATATTTCTATGATACTTTTAAAAGAAAAAGTTTTAATGATTCAGGTGCTACTATATTGTCGGTTGTCCATTATCCAGACTGGAATGGCGGACCTTACGATAATGCATTCTGGAATGGTCAATATATAGCTTTTGGCGACGGATTGTCTTTTAAACCGTTTGCTGGAGGCCTCGATGTCGTTGCACATGAAATCTCACATGCGGTAGTTCAATATACAGTTGATCTTATTTACCAGTTCCAGTCTGGTGCTCTCAATGAATCTTTTGCAGATATTTTTGCATCAATGGTCGATCGTAATGACTGGCTGATTGGTGAGGATATTTCAAATGATTTACCGCTTCGCAATATGGAAAACCCGGAGCAATGCGGCCAACCTTCACATATGAAAGATTATTTCTATTTAGATTGGATTCAGGACAACGGTGGGGTCCATTACAATAGCGGCATTCCCAACAACGCATTTTTCAGATTGGCAAAGGAGATCGGGAAAAACAAAGCAGAACAGATTTTCTATAAAATTCTTGCCTCAAGATACCTTAACAGCCAATCTGAATTTATTGACCTCAGATATGCCGCTATTCAATCTGCAAGAGATCTTTACAACAATGGTGCAGAAGTAGCTGCAGTCGAAAAGGCTTTTGATGCAGTTGGTATATTCCAGGATTCCATTGATGTTTTGCATGGACCACTCCCTCAAGGGAGCTCCTGGATAACCGCAATACATTGGACTAATACAAGTAAAAAACTACATATAATGTCTGCAAAAGAAACCGATAGTTTACCAAAATATCTGACATTGACAAACACAAATACATCCGGTAGTTCCCCATACAGTATCAATAAAGATGGCAACAAAGTAATCTTTATTGATTATGAAAACAATATTCGCTGTATTGACTTGACATCGTCTGAAGAGTATCCCATAAGTTCTGATGGTTACTGGTCATCACTGGCACTTTCTCCCGACGGTAAACAGGTTACGGCAATCACTACAATGATCGATTCATCCATTTATCTTTTTAACATTTCCGAACCTTCCGAAAGCAGGAAAATCAATCTTAACACACTTACCAAACCTTTACCTGAGATTGCGATTTCTTCTGTTGATGCTATCGAGTGGAGTAAAGATGGTAATTTTTTAATCTTCGATTGCAGTTGTAAAAACACTGTTACTTTTGATACACATTGGGATATTGGCCTTTTAAATATTAAAAAGAACACATTAAATTTTCCTGTCACGCAAAACGGAAACTCGAATGTCCATTATTGTAATCCATCATTTGCCAAAACCAATGATAATTTAATTATTTTCGAAATGCGTGATCTTGACAAATCACGTTACGAAACTCAAACCTTGAATCTTTCTTCAGGAAAAATCACCGTCATAAACTCTACGGATAAAGCTTATTCCTATCCGGTTTTCTGTGATAATGACTCATCTATACTTTATCAAAACGTTAATGATATTGGTGTCCCAAACATATGGAAAATGTTAACAGATGGGACTAAAAATGTCTTGTTTGCGTCAAATTATATAAAACCTTCATGGCTTTCAGTTGGAAGTCCTTCTAATGTAATTACCTTTAAAAAAACCAGTAGTGATATTTTTAATAATGGCAAAGTAATCATGAAAGATGGCGATGCTCATTTGATGTTTACACTTAAACAGGAAACAGAAATATCTTTTACAATTTTTGATTCCAGAGGTCGCAAAGTATCCTCTATTCCAGCATCACAGCTGAATGCGGGAGAGCATCAGGTGCCACTGGTAAGTTCCAGATCAGGAATCACATTTGGTTCAGGATTTTACTTTTGCAAATGCCGGGTTAATTCAAATAATTTGATTACCAATAAAACATTCCAGTTTAATATTTTGCATTAAAACAATTTAAAATGATTGCATTTATCGCTACTCTCTGTACGTACGGGCACGTTGCAACGTGCCCGTACGAATCCGCAAAATTGCAGCTCTCCAGAAATTATTTCTCATTTATCATCTTGGCGATTTTCGCTGCCTCCCGCACCATTTGTGAGGCATAGCCCCATTCATTATCATACCAGCTCATTATTTTTAATAGATTTCCATCAACCACTTTAGTCATTGTCAAATCGACAATTGATCCATGACTATCCTGAATGATATCTGATGATACAATCTCATCGGTATTGACCGACATTATTTCAGCATATCGTGAACTCTGAGCCTCTTCAGTGAAGATCTTGTTAACTTCCTCAATGCTTGTTGTGCGGCTGGTGACAAAAACAAGATCTGATATCGATCCGCAGGGAATAGGACATCTGAGTGCAACACCATCAAATTTTCCTTTATACTGAGGTAAAACCTGGGTTGTTGCGATCGCAGCGCCTGTTGAAGTAGGCACGATATTCATAGCCGCAGCTCTCCCCCGCCGTAATTTTTTATTCGGCCCATCAACTATGCTCTGAGATGATGTATACGCATGCACTGTAGTCATGATTGCTTTCTCAAACCCGATTCTTCTTCCGACAATTTCAACAACCGGTGTGATACAATTAGTTGTGCAACTCGCAGTTGAGATGATCTGATCGTCTTTTTCAGATGCATTTACACCTGGAACTATCGTTTTTATCTCATCCTTTGATGGAGCGGAAAGGATTGCGTGCTTTGCACCCGCAGTAATATGTTTTTGAAGGTCATCTTTTTTCGTAAATTTACCGGTACACTCAAGCACTATATCAACACCTAATTGCTTCCATGGCAATTCAGATGGATCTTTACTGGCTGACAATGCAATTTTTCTTTTGCCGATATAAAGGCTGTTATTTTCTATCGAAACACTCTCTTTTGATTTACCGTATACTGTATCAAATTTTAACAAATAGGCCAGATCCACCGGTGAAAGTAAATCGTTTACAGCAACAAGCTCGAGATTCTGATTACTTAAAATAATTTTCATTGCCGCACGCCCGATTCTTCCCAATCCATTAATCGCAATTCGCGCCATAAGATCCTCCCCGCGGAAAGTAGTTAATGTGTATTAAGTGGAAAATTTGAAACGTAAAGAGATAAGAACTGATACCCATGAGTGAGAAAACTATTGATAGTCAGTCTTTATTTAAAGTTAATGAGAGATTATTGCGGTAATTTAGTTCAAAATATCGAGAATAAAATCGACCTTATACATTAAGCATTAACAATGCCATAATACTCAAAACCACTTATTTTTTATTTCCAGCAGTAGAATACAATTTGATACTACGGGGCTTTCTCCATAAACTCATCTATATTTTTCTTTTTGGAATCTCTAAAATGAAAACGGTGCCACCCAAATAAGAGTTGCCAACCTCGATTTTTGACTTCAGTAATTCCATGCCGATTTTAACTCCTGCCAGGTTAACTCTGCTTCCATTGGCTTTTGCAGCAATATACGAATCAAGATTTTTTTCCGAATCACCATGATAAATCACTTTCCCGCTATCATGAATCTCAATCCTGATATAATCAAGGAGCTCTATCATCTTGACATCGATTACTCCTGTCTGATTATTGGAATCAGCAGCATTCAATAACAGATTTAAAAGAGATTGTCCAATGATAAGAGGGTTTGATTCGATATAGGTAACTGGAAACTCATTAAACCGAATCGAGCATGAACGCAATTTCATATGTTTTTTTGATAAATCAATTGTTTCTTTCAGCAAATTACCGATATCAAACCGGACCAGTTTACAATCTATTTGTCTTTTACTGATTTCATTGAGGGATTTCGCTGATTGTTCAACTTTTTTAAATGTAAGTTCTAAATTTTGTAATTGTTCGACTTTACCCTGATACGAATCTTTTGTTTCCATCAGTTCAGTAATGTCATAATAGATTATGGTCAGTAAATTATTGATATCGTGAGCAATACTTGAAGCATAGGTTCCCGCCAGAGCACGGCATTCGTAATCTATTATGGCTTTCTTAAAATCATTGATAATCACTTTTTGCTGCTGAATTTCGTTTTCTTTTTCGTGAATTGTCTTCTGCTGTTTTTTCGAGTTTTCTCTTTGTAATTGAAATTTATTCAAAATAAAACAAAAGTACCAGAAAATAACCAATCCCAAAGCAGTAATAGAGATATTTTTTAACAGGCAAGAACCAGGTAATCCCGTATCTAACGCAGCATCAACAGTTGTTGAATTATATGAACTTAAGATGTAAATCAAAAATAAAGAGATAAAAAGTAAAGCGAATACAAAGGATTTTTGTAAAATCAGGGAGGGGAAACTCTTTTCCATGTCTTCTTCCTTCGATTTGCAATGATTCATTAGCATGTAAAAAGACAGGGTATGTAAACAAGATAATTATTTAGTGTATAGTTGTGCAACTATCAAAATGATAAAAAAAGGAAATCTTTCGTAATAAATGTGAAGCTTTGGGACTATTTGTCAATAGTCCCGGCTTATTAAAAGAGTAAATTGATAAATATAAAACTTGATTAAAAATCAGCATTTCCCGGATAGCGGGGAAAAGGGATGACATCTCTGATATTTTGCATACCCGTGACAAGGAGAATCAAACGTTCAAAGCCCAACCCAAATCCAGCATGTGGAGTACTGCCAAATTTACGCAAATCAAGATACCACCAGTACAGATTTTCATCAAGGTGAAGAGCTCTTAGGCGGTCAACAAGAACATCATACCGCTCTTCACGTTCACTTCCACCAATCAATTCTCCAATTCGAGGCACAAGAACATCCATTGCCCTCACTGTACGATTATCATCATTCTGTCTCATATAAAAGGCTTTTATATCTTTTGGATAATCATACAAAATGACAGGCTTTTTAAAGGTTACTTCAGTCAGATAGCGTTCGTGCTCCGATTGAATATCGCTACCCCAGCTTACTTTGAACTCGAATTTATCATTGTTTTTCTCAAGAATGGCCATTGCATCTGTGTAGGACAAACGTTCAAAGGGGGTATTGGCAATATTCTCTATACGTTCTAATAAACCCTGATCGATGCGATCATTGAAGAAAGCAACATCCTCATGATTCTTCTCAAGTACATGAGCAGCCAGATACCTGACAAATTCCTCTGCAAGATCCATATCTTCAGCAAGTCGATAAAATGCAACTTCCGGCTCTATCATCCAGAATTCTGCAAGATGCCGCGGGGTATTTGAATTCTCTGCGCGAAACGTAGGTCCGAAAGTATAGACTTTCCCAAGTGCAAGTGCATAGATTTCCGCCTCGAGCTGCCCGCTTACAGTCAATCCTGAAGGTTTACCAAAAAAATCTTTTGAAAAATCAACGCATCCCTGTTCTGTTTTAGGTGGTTTATGCATGTCAAGAGTTGATACCCGAAACATCGCCCCCGCACCCTCGCAATCACTTGTTGTAATGATTGGAGTATGGACATAACAGAACCCGCGTTCCTGAAAGAATGTATGCACCGCATAGCTCAAAGAACTTCTTACACGTGCAATTGCACCAATTGAATTGGTCCTTGGACGCAAATGAGCAATTTCCCGCAGATATTCAAAAGAATGTCTTTTCTTCTGCAATGGATAATCTGCCGGTGCGAGTCCCAATATTTCTACCTTTGCAGCCTGAAGTTCAAACCGCTGTTCTTTACCTAAGGATTCTTTTATGTTCCCCTCAACAGTAATACTACTCCCGGTTGTAATCTTCATTATCTCCTGTTCATAAGAGGGGAGCGTGTCAGGAGCGATCACCTGAAGATTTGCCAGTGTAGAACCGTCATTGATTTCAAGAAAAGAAAAGCCCTTTGAATCCCGGCGAGTTCTTACCCAACCATTGACACGAACATCTTTTCCGGGCTTATCTAATTTGAAAATATCAACTATTCTCATTAGTTCCATAGTATCTCACATGGTTACTGCAGTGACAAGCCGCCATCACTGCACATTCATTCACAATTATAATTAATCAAAGTCTTCGGATTGTATTTGCCAACCTTTTCATTGTACTTGAGAAAAGGTAATCCTATAATTGAGAAGATCCCCGCTACTTCAGCTCCAACCCGTTCGATCATCGAGGCTACAGCTTCAAGCGTCCCTCCCGTAGCGATCAAATCGTCGATTATAAGCCACCGTTTACCTGGAATCAGATCCGCCTCATGGATTTCAAGCGTGGCTGAACCATATTCAAGCAAATAACTCTGAGAGATTGTCTTACCAGGGAGCTTACCTTTTTTACGGGCCAAAACCAAAGGAACACCTTTATTATATGCAAAACATGCCCCAAGGAGAAAGCCACGGCTCTCAATCGATATAATTCCATCTATCTTTTCTCTCTCGTACAATCCGACCATTGTATCTATTACATACTTAAACGCTTCAGGATTGGTGAAAATACTGGTTACATCATAAAAAAGAACGCCCGGTTTGGGAAAATCGGGGACTTTCCGTATTACCTTGTCTAAATCCATTGTCACTCCCTTAATAAGTTTTGCTATTGAAAAGTAATTACATCCCAGCTCATAATGTTGATTTGAAAAAAACTGCGTTTTAATTTACGACGCAATAATCAAAATGCAATCATAAGAATGATAAAATAAGTTTTTGGATGACCTGAACCAATTAATCCGGAAGATATGTTTTGTTTATGGGCATATTGTAATTTTCAAAGAGTTTTGCTTGTTTTAGAAGACGTTTGATCTGTTTTTCAGCCAATTCTCAGGATAAAAATGCTTAAGAGAATAAAATTAGTAATAATTCTACCACTTTTAGTCTTTGCCAGCTGCTCATTTCAAAAGTGGACTATGTCTAAAATCACATCAAACCTTACCAATAGTGATTCAATAGTTTTTACTGGTGATGATGACCCTGAGTTGATAAGAGATGCACTCCCTTTTACAATTAAGATGTATGAAACGCTACTCACTAAAGATTCAACCAATCCTCAGCTTTTCCTGGCAACAGGGAAACTCCTTTGTCTCTATGCGCAAGGATTTATCCTCTTCCCGGCAGATACACTTCCTGATTCACTCTCAGCTCAGAAAAAAGCTGCAGGGAAACGTGCTAAAAAGCTTTTTCTCCGCGGAAGAGAGTACATATTCAGAGGTTTAGATCTGATTCACCCGCAGTTCTCAAGACAAATAAAAACAGGTTCTGTCGATTCAGCTCTACAAGCGATAACACCGTCTGATACAGCTTATCTTTACTGGTGCGCTGTTTCATGGATGGGAGCGATTGCTGCGGACCGCTCTGATCTTGGCCTCAGCATGTCGATGAAAAAAGCACTATCACTTATAAACAGATTATCATCGCTTAATGAGACCTATGGTGGCGGTGCAATCAATGAATTCTTCTGCATTTTTTACACTTCAGCACCCAAATCCATGGGAGGGGATACCGCGGCAGCCCGGATCCAATTAACAAAAGCAATTACTTTGTCTGATGATACCAGGGTATCTCCATTTGTAACCGGGGCATCGTTCCTTTCTGTAAAATCAAATAACCGGAACGAATTCGAGACATTCCTTAACAAAGCATTGGCGGTAGATATCAATGCAGATCCTTCACAAAGACTCCAGAATACCATTTATCAGCAGCGCGCCAGATGGATGCTTGATAATGCGGAGAGGTATTTTAAAGAGTAAAACCGGTTGTTATCTTACTGAAAGATAAAACAGCTGGCCCTATTCCCTTGACAAGCTTAATGTATTATAAAGCCAAATCACAAGAGACCCAGTTTCCAGACCCTAAATAACAATAAAGTTTGGGCAAAAAAGTTCTATGTCACCCCAATCAGCTAATTATGAGTGAATAAATCATGTAAACACTCCTTATATTCGAATACCTCAAATCTCGATAATCTTTTTCATACTTTCACAATCAAGCAGAGCAAAATATTTGACTTAAATTACAGTTAATTGTACTATCATTTCATTAGAAGTAAATTTATCTGCTGTAAAACATTTATCATGGAGAACTTTTGCCATTGATGTCAATACGCTGCTCTTGTAATCGATTACATTATCCGTTGTCTTTTTCAGGTATACAATGTTTTTTATCCCTGATAGCATTAATCTTTCTTACTGTCTCATGCAGCAATCCAACGGAAAGTCAACCTGACAAAATATCGTTGGAAACTAAAATCGGACAGATGCTGATGATCGGTTTCCGGGGGCTTACGGTTACTGAAGATAGCAGTATAGTTAAAGATATAAAAGCCGAAAGAATCGGTGGAATTATACTTTTTGACAGGGATGTTGCGCTGCAATCGGATGTGCGTAATATCCAATCACCATCACAGGTTAAAAATTTAGTAAGCTCATTGCGGAGTTATGAAAAATCAACACTTCTTGTTGCAATTGATCAGGAGGGTGGAAAGGTCTGCAGATTGAAAACCAAATACGGTTTTCCACCAACCGTTTCCCAACAATATTTGGGAACGCTGAATAATCTTGATTCTACTTCTTTCTATGCATCTCAAACCGCAGCTACATTGGAAGATCTTGGAATAAATGTAAACTTTGCACCTGTTGTTGATCTGAACACAAATCCGCAAAATCCAGCTATCGGTAAAATCGAGCGCAGCTTTTCAGATGATCCTGAAATTGTCACTAAACACTCTCTTGCAGTCATTGACGAACATAATAAGCACACTATTAAATGTTCATTAAAACATTTTCCGGGACATGGAAGTTCAACTGCCGACTCACATCTGGGGTTCGTCGATGTAACAAGCACCTGGACAGAAAAAGAACTTGACCCTTACAAAAACATTATTTCTTTGGGGAAAGCAGATTTGATAATGACTGCCCATATATTTAATTCAAATCTTGATCCTCAATATCCAGCCACTCTCTCCCAAAATACCATAACAGGACTTTTAAGAAATTCTCTCGGTTTCAAAGGAGTGGTAGTTTCGGATGCGATGGACATGAGCGCTATAGCAGATAACTATGGATTGGAATCGGCAGTTTTATTATGCATCAATGCTGGCGTTGATATTATTCTCTTTTCAAACAATTTGATATATGACAATGCTATAGCAATCAAGGTAACTGAAATAATTAAAAATTATATAACTGAAGGCAGAATAACTGAACAAAGAATAAATGAATCGTATGATAGAATAATGAAATTAAAGAATAGTTTAAAATAAATTTGAAGTAGTCTTACTCGTGAGCTCCTATCGGACTTGAGGCTCGACACAAAATGCCGCTCATGATCGAAACACAAGTGAATTTGATTATTCGAATACACCATTTTTTCTACTATGTTCACCCTTCGACCAGGCTCAGGATGAGCGAGATTTTGGTGGGCTCGTTGAATCAATGAGAAGTAATTGCAACTTTTTTTGTTTTCAGGCCTGATCACTGCTTTGTGACAAACAGGTTACCCTGCTGCGAGTAGGGCGTTCTTTGCGATGCCGCTTTGGTGTAATCTTTTTGGGATTCTTTTGATCGCAAAGAACCAGTTCCTCTTTCTTCTGATCATAAAATGAACGAAAATTCCCGCTCAAAATCTCATTCCGCATCTCATTCATCAGACGGTAATAAAATTTAAAATTATGCTCAGCAATTAAATATGCTCCAAAATATTCATTTGTTTTAACCAGATGATGCAGATAAGCTCTGCTATACATTGTGCATGCAGTACAATTGCACGTTTCATCCAAAGGCGTGTCAGCGAATTTGTAAACACTGCGGTGGAGTTCGACCTTTCCAGAAGAGGTGTATGCGTTTCCCTGCTGTGCCATTGCTGATGGAACAATGCAATCAAACATATCAACCCCGCGGTGAACTGCTTCAAGGAGGTCTATTGGAGTCCCAACACCCATAAGGTAGCGTGGTCTGTTTACAGGCATAAGTTGCGTCGTTAGTTCAGTGATATCTTTACGTTCATCTTCCGATTCCCCAACAGCAAGTCCACCAATGGCAAACCCGTCAAAAGGAAGCGAGGTAATCTGTTGCGCACTGATCTTCCTAAGATTTGGAAAACACGCTCCCTGTATTATTCCGAACACTGACTGGTGTGATTCTCCACGAGCAGCAAGACTGCGCTGTGCCCAGCGAGCGGTAATATCCACAGATCTGCGGCATTCGCTTTCATCGGATTTTGACGAGATACACTGATCAAGGGCCATCATGATATCACTTGAGATAATTTTTTGTGTTTCAATGCTTGACTCCGGACTGAGAAGAAACTCTTTCCCGTCAACGTAGCTTCTGAATCGGGCCCCTTCGTTACTGATCGTAAATGATTTTGAAAGTGAGAAGATCTGAAATCCGCCAGAATCGGTCAATATTGAGCGATCCCAGTTCATAAAACGGTGAATGCCGCCCAATTTTTTGAAAACTTCAGTTCCAGGACGCAGAAGCAGATGATACGTGTTTGACAAAAGAACAGGAAAACCAATCTCTTTTGCAGTACCAAGGGTCTGATTACGCAGTGATGCAAATGTTGCCACCGGCATGAACACCGGTGTCTGTACAATATTATGAAGCGTTGTAAACGTACATGCGCGGGCAGATGAGTTTTCAGCTTCAGCATCGATTGTAATTTCCAACCGGCTATTTTGATCTGTAAATATACTCATGTAAAATAAACGTGGTCCTGTAGTTCTATGGAAAAGATAACACCAGAGACAATCCTTTTGATTGTCTCTGTGTACGGATTCATTTTGCAGTATCAGGTGCAGGTGTCACTACCACTGCGGATTTAATTATTACCGGTTTTACAGGCACATTTTGATTCATACCAACGCTTGTTGTCGGAACATTTGCTATTGAATCAACAACATTCATCCCTTGAATTACCTTACCAAATACACAGTAACCCCACCCTGCATTTGTCTTACTCCGAAAGTCAAGAGGTGGATTATCCACTACATTAATGAAAAATTGAGATGTAGCTGAATTTGGATCAGGCCGACGCGCCATAGCAATTGAGCGGCGGATATTTTTTAAACCATTATCAGCCTCATTGGTAATTGGCGGTTGAGTTTGTTTCTCGGCCATATCTGCAGTCATTCCCCCGCCCTGTATCATAAATTTACTGATTACTCTGTGAAATATGGTCCCATCATAAAACTTACTATTTACATAGTTAAGAAAATTAGCGACTGTTTTCGGAGCCGCAGCAGAATCCAGCCGAATGACAATATCACCATAATTAGTCTGGAGTTTAACCTCCGGATTGGCTGCGCCAAATGATATACTAAAAAGCCCTGCAATCAACAGAAATCCTTTAAGCAATTTTGTCATAATTTCCACCCTGATTTTTAGGTTGATAGTTTAATTTAAAAAAATTATTGTATAAATATAGTTTTCTGGGGAACTTAGCGCATCCAGGCAAATGTCTTTACAACAAACTTTGAATTTTCTGGTATGAAGCACGATTGATTCAGATGATAGAGAAAAGTTGATTAAAAATGGATTTGGAATTAATTCAAACACGGTTGATCAAAAGAAGTCAATCTTGCGTTAAGTTTTAGACATCTGGCTTCAGTTTGTCCCCGTCTGGGTATACAACACACCTCTCTGGGCATAGGTTACACCCGTCTGGGACAAGTAATCCCCGTTTCTGGGTATCACCACCACCCGTCTGGGGAACAGGTTGAGGCGTCTGGGATATGGTTTTGCCTGTCTGGGGATAGTGGCGAGGCGTCTGGGGATGAATTTACCTGTCTGGGGACAATTGAAAGCAGGTGGTTTGTTTTAGTGAATTGGTCAATCATAGTATAATGTTGCTTATATTTTATATCTATTTTCCATACACCAATTTTCAAACTTAGCATATTCATCTGGTTTTATAATATTGATATGGTTCTCATTTGGAAAATATCCTTCACTCGTTTCCTCTCGGTATTTTTCTATTATGTTTATGATTATTTCTCTTAAGTTATAATACCTTGGCACATGTTTAAACAACCTTTCATTGATACCAAGTAAATCGTTAATTATTAGTACCTGTCCATCACAATATTTACCCGCACCAATACCAATAGTCGGCATTTCAACATTTTGAGTGATAATTTTCGAGACTTTTTCTGGAATTTTTTCAAGGACTATCAAATCAGCTCCTGAAGCTTCAAGCCTTTTGGCGCCTTCAAATAATTCAGTCGCTTCTTCAAATAATTTTCCTTTTGATATTTTCCCCTGCCTCATTTTTTCCTGGTCATATTGTGGATTTAATCCAATATGACACATAACATCAATTTTTTCTCTCTTTAATCCTTCGAGAATATCCACTTTTATACCTTCGAATTTGACAGCATCTGCTCCAATATCAATCAATCTTTTAGCATTCTCTATTGCCTGTCCCGGTGTTTCGTGTGTTTTATATGGCAGGTCAACAACTAAAAAAATATCTTTTTTGGCTCTGCAAACTGCTTTGGCATGATGAATCATATCATCCATAGTAACTTCTGTTTCATTTTTATAACCAAGAATATTAGTTCCAACACTATCACCCAGAATAATCATGTCAATAGTAGCTTCTTCCAGTAATACTGTCGTTGGGTAATCATAAGAGGTTAATGCTATTATCTTTTGTTTATTTTTCTTTTTACATTTCAAATATTCCAATGTTTCTTTCATTAAGATCACCTTTTTTTATTATTTCCCGTTTTTTAGGAATACCATCAAAGGTTACAGACCTCTTCAAATTTACATTCCAACTGATTGTATCTAAGCATGAGCCAACAACGATCTAATAAAAATGCATTCAGCAATGCATAACATACTTTACTAAAAAAATTATCTGCAATACCATCTATTATCAATTGAAGTACATAAATTTATCGTCAAATCCAGAAGTGAGGACGTGACTTTAAGATAAATCATTTGCAAGTAATGAGTGAAACGGATTGTTTTTTTGTACTTTTATTCTGATGATCTCATTCAGCTTTCGATATCAGAATCTTATCAACTTTGTTTCCATCGATATCTACGACCTGTATTTCATACCCTAAATAGTTAAGTCTGTCACCTAACTTCGGTATTCTTTCTAACTGGTAGATAACGAATCCAGCGACCGTGGAGTATTCAATTTTTTCAAAATCAATTTTGAAATTTTCAATAATTTCCGTCAATGTCTCAATAGGAGCATCTCCATTTACCAGTACCGATTTATCATTGCGGACAAATACATCCGGTTCATAAATATCATCCTCATCGGGCATTTGTCCGATAAGATTCTCAAATATATTGTACAATGTAATAATTCCCTCGAAGCCACCATATTCATTAAAAACACAACAGATATGACGTTTCTTCTTGCGAAGTAAACTTAACACTTTCTGTGCATTTGTATTTTCTGTCACAATCACCGGTTTAACAAGTAAACCATCAATATCGACCTGATCATTCATAGCTGCAGATTTGAAATAATCTTTTAAATAGAGAATCCCCGCGACATGATCGAGAGTACCCTTACAGCATACAACTTTGCTATGTTGAATTGTGAGCAAGGATGCCCTGACCTCATCATCGGTCTTTTCTATATCTATCCATTCGACATCAGTCCTGTGTGTCATCAGATGCTTCGCTTTTTTATCAGAAAAATAAAAAACCTTTTCATGAAGAATATTCTGTTCTTTCTCGATAACGCCTTCCTTGGAAGCAAGCTTGATCATTTGCCGTAACTCAGTTTCAGTCAACTGTTCAGCTTGTTTTTTTATTCCAATCACCTTTTTAGCAATATTAGTCGAGAATGCAAGAAGTGCTACAAAAGGATAAAAAAAGCTGCTAAAGAAATAAATAACAGGCGCTATGAATGCAGCAACTTTCTCTGGATTGCTCAACGCAACTGTTTTCGGAACTAATTCACCAATGACAATTGAAATATAGGTAATTATCAAAACCGTTACTGACAATGCTATTTCATGTGCATACGTACTGGTGAAACTGATTTTCTGAAAAAACGGTTCAATGTCACCCGCTATGTTCATACCTCCGTACACGCCGGTAACAATACCGATCAGAGTAATACCAATTTGAATGGCAGATAGAAAGTTTTCTGAATTATCAAGAAGCCGCAGCGCTATCTTTGCCCCTTTGCTTCCCTCAAGTTTTGACTGCTCCAGCCGTGTTCTTTTACTGGAAACCAGCGCTATTTCTGATAATGCAAAAAAACCATTCATCAAGATCAATAATCCTAAAATGGCTATTTCCATACTACATATATCCTATCTGTATACCTGTTTAATTTCTTTTCAATGAGGCCTGAAATCGAGTGTTGAGATGATTTCAACAAGACTAGATCTGCTTACAATAATGAAAAATAAATTTGCAAACAACTCATTCAAAAAAGAAATGATTCAATATAGATTAATTAGTTTTGCTGTATTACATTATGATCGAAAAAAAAGGGATTTTAATCTGATAGAGTAGAATTATGAAATGAATGAGAACAACTATTCATATCAAAACAGATAATGACCTCTACTCCTGCAATTGTTTTTTTAAAAGTGCAATTGATATCTGAGATAAATGGCTCTCAATTAACTTTTTTAGGATCATTAGTGATGGTATTTTTCATATCCTGCTTTTTAGTTTCAGCGGATTTGTTTTTCCTTTCACTAATTTTTTGTTCGGGAATAGTAACTGGCAAGCTTTCGGTTGAATTTTGCTTTTCAGATTTGATTTCGAGCTTTTTGAGCACCTCTGCAGCTGTAAACGCCAAAGCGTCATCGGGATCATTTGCCAATTGCTGCATCAGATAAACAGCCCGCGTTTCTTTATTGTTCCCCAGACATATAAGAGTTTCAATTTTGATCTCATTCTCTTTTGATTGACTCAGTATATTAATAAGCCCATCAAGAGCCTGTCTCGTTCCAATCTGCCCTAATACCGAAACCGCGAGAGTCCGTACCTTTTTCTCCAGCCCCATATCGAAAACAATATTGTATAGTGTTGGAACCAGTTCATTGCGGTAACTGACAATCTCATCATACCCTTTTTTCACAAGCTCCGGTTCAAAAGGTTCCTGAGAGTAAAATACCCGCAGCGAATTAAGTTTTTCAATTGCGATTGCACGATATCTGTCTTTATTCTTAAAAACGCTGTCAGAAACAGCGGCAAGTGAGATGTCAATATTTTTCAGTTGTTTTGTATTGCCGGCAACAACTGTTCTCAGACTGTCCACCTGATACCGTAAAGTATCAATAATCAACTTTTGTTCATCAATTTTATTTTCAAGCGACTTGAATCCGCCCTTTTTTCCGATTCTTCCTATATTCCCCTGAAAACGAAGTCCAACATAGAATCCAGGTCTCACAAGCCCTTCGTTTTTCGAAGAAGAAATGTCCGCATCAAACTCGTTATCCTCATCAAATAACATTTGATAAAATGAAATTACGCCGGCACTAAGCTCAAACCGCTTGAGAAAACGCCATGAAGCATAAATAGATGGCACAGCAGAATGATCTCTTCTATGTAATTCAAAAGTAGTGTAAACACCCCCTCCGAAATACTTTTCCAAGCCGATGTACGGATTAAAAGCCTCCCGTTTATTATTGGGAATAGAAAGAACTCCCAGATGAATTCTTAACCGGACCGGCTCAACACTTTTCGAAACAGCAAGGTAAAGTTCATCCGTAAACTTACCGCTGATTTTGTCGTAATAATAAACTTCTTTACTGGTTATACAATTTCGAATTCCAATAGCTATAGAGGGCTGCCATTTATCAGTTTCGGGCAGAACTCTGAGTTTTAGCCCCAGTGTTGGGCCACCTCCATATCCGAATTCAAAATTAACCCAATCTGTTATTCCATAGGTAAAATCACCCGCAGGTTGAAATGAGGAACCGGAAGCGCTATCAGAAAAATAGTAACTGTTCAAGTCAATGGTGATATCACTATTATCAAGGAAATCGGCATGGGGAACAGCATGAAGAGCGCTTAAGCGGGTTTTAGCGCTGCAATTGGAAATAACAGCACACAAAATAAAAACATAAAGAATGCTGGAATAAAACCGGACACTCATTAAAGTACCTTTACCGAAAAGCAATCAGTAAAAATGCTGCCACATTCCAGTTTTGAAATATGGCAGTATTATAAACAACTGCGCAAAGCAATTAATTACGTTCATCGTCCTGAAATGAGTCCTGTTCCTGATCAGAAGTAAATTTCTGATTATCACCAGGCTCCATATCTTCACTGTCGTCCATTGCTTCCTGATCGGCCTGATCATTGATCTGATCGACCTGCCCTTCACGGTCCTGTTCAAAGTATTCCTGATCAGCAACATTAGTGCTATCAACAGGCGGAGCAGGCAAACGGTCACGAATTTCTTTAAGCAAGTTTATGATAATATCATTTTGCTTTACAAGCCGTTCACTGTAGTTTGTATGATGTCCATTGGAGCCGCTTTTAAAACGGTGATCCGGACGCCGCCGCTGATTTTGTTGCTGGCCATTGTATCCTGAATTATTCCCGGAATTATAACCATTACTGTAATTGTATCCATAATTGGAACTGGGGCTATACGAGTGTTTAGGTAGGCTAGGTTTGCGATTTTGTTGGTTCATGCCCCTTGACATTTCATCGCCATTCATGAGGGTTAACTCCTTTCTTCGCGAACGGAAGATTAAAAAATTGGGAAAAAAAGTAAATAATAAAAGGCCCTAATGGGAGGCCATGTCTTTATGTGTGTTCGGGATTTTCTAAATTATATTATTGTGGTTAAATAAAGGCAAGTTTTTGTTTACCGGAATTTAACTTGCTCTTAGTTGATTTACTATCCTACATTCTATTCTTCTTACACTTTATTATCGGCCGGTATCCGATTCGGTTTTAAAGATAATAAATACGCATTTCAACAGGTAGTATTATCTAAAAAAAATCTTTTTTAGTTCTTCCCTCCCCTTCTCCACACCCTCGTAAGATCAATTTCCATTCCAAATTGCTGATGAGTGAACCAGGTATTTTGACGTTTAGCAAATCTGCGCGTGTTACGCTTGATCAATTCAACTGCATCCACAAAAGAATATTCCTTGCGCTCCACCGCAAAAAACTCCTTATACCCCACACAGTGCATCCCTGGCGATTTTTCGTCATATCCCATATTCACCAGTTTCCTAAATTCATCATACAGCCCATTCTTTACCATCGCATCAACCCGGCTATTGATCCGCTCATACAACAGCGGTCTATCTACTTTCGTTTTAATAACTACAAATTCAAAATTGCTATCTTTTTGATAATTCTTCTGCAGTTCAGATATCGGTATGCCTGATTGATAGTAAACCGCCAAAGCACGGATTATTCTCTGTAAATCCATGGGGTGGATCTTTTGCGCAGAAACGGGATCCTTTTCCTGCAATTCTCTGTGCAATGCTTCACTTCCGATACTGCCAGCCTTTATTGTCAACTCATCCCGTATGGTTGGATCCGATTCCTCCTGCGGACCTACACCCTCAATTAATCCCCGAAGATATAGACCTGTTCCACCGCATATCATTGCTACACGATTCTGATTATGCAATCCGGTTATTATATCTGCAGCATCAGTTGAAAAACGATACACTGAGTACGCTTCTGAGGGATCAATTATATCAATCAGCCAGTGCTTCACCTTCATTAGCTCTTCAGGGGTAGATTTTGCCGTACCTATATTCATTCCACGATACACTTGCCTTGAATCGCACGAAATAATATCCCAGCCAATATCTGCGGCAATTTCAATCGCAAGCGATGTCTTTCCTGATGCAGTCGGCCCTGTTATTACCGGCACACGAATGACTTCTTTTCCATTCAAATTCAGAGCATATTCCTTGTTATTTTTTCCCCAAATGGGTATTTTCTGAGATCTGCAAAACAGTGCAGCTAAATCGATCATAAAAATAGAAATGTTCCAATGAAACTCAAAATAATTCTATTCATTATTATATCATTACTAATAGTAGCTGCTTTTTATGCAGTTAAATTTGATAAAATTCCTCTCACTGGAAAGCACAAGCTGCCAGTTGCTATCATTCCAGATAAAAACAAAGTCAATTCTGAAGATTTCGAAGAGGAACTCACGAAGCGGCTTGCATCTCTTGAAGTAACTCAATCCAACATTAAACGAAGAGTATTCAAAGAAGATTCTACAATCGAAATAAAAGCATCGATTCCACGTGGACGGCCTATGGAATGGGTAGTCTGGATGATCACATCAAAACTGGATCAAACCGGTTATTTCGTAGAAGATTGCTCTTATGAAAATGAAGAAAGAGGCTGCCGGATTCAATTCAAATGTAAAGAATCACATAATCCGGCTTTTATCCTGCACCTGCTCAGATCCTCAACTTACTTCAGCCATACAGCAAAAATAGCCATTTTTATCGAAGATTTCGGATTTCAGGCTGATCAAAAAACGGTAGAATACCTTTCCTTTTCAGAACCACTCACTATCGGCTTGATTCCCTCTAAAAAATTGACAACCTGGACAGCTCAGATTGCTAATGAATACAAAAAAGAGATCGTGATAATGCTGCCGATGGAACCTGTTCCTGTAAAGTTATCAAAACAAACTGGTTCAATAATTATGGTCCACTATCCTGAAGAAAGGATCAGAAAAATTTTATCGGAATCAATGGAGGCTATTCCCCATTTCAGCGGGATAACAAATTATTTCGGCACCAACATCATAAATGACAGCAGAGTTATGTCACTTGTTTTTTCCGAGTTTACCAGTAAAAAAGCTTACTTTCTCCTTAATCCCCAACAGCACCGCTCCTCGATCTCTTCGATGGCTGCAAAATATGATATTCCACATAAACCTGTAGATATGTATATTGATACAAACAGTTCGGTTTCTGCTTTGCAGGATACACTTCGTCACTGTGCGATGGTTGCACAGAAAACCGGAGATGTCATTGTAAGCAGTAAACCAAGCGCTGCATTTATCAAAGCATTGAAAAGTGAACTGCCTGTTCTAAAACAAAACGGGATCAAGTTAGTTTACGTTTCAGATCTAATGCCGAAACGTTCTACAAAAAAATAATCCCCCTGGACTACATACGGGCCCGTTCACAGGGCAATCTGACAATGCTCGCACTCAGATTTGCCTGATTATGTAAATAACCAGACGAGCTTTATAGTGACATTAAAAGGAGATTAACAATGGCAACTCTGGGAGTAAACGTTGATCATATAGCAACTATTCGTCAGGCTCGGGGTGGTAAAGATCCTGATCCGATACATGCTGCCGCTTTAGCAGAAATGGCTGGCGCGCTGGGGATAACCGCTCATTTGCGTGAAGACCGCCGTCATATTCAGGACCGTGATATCTATTTACTTAAGCAAACAGTTACAACACACCTCAATATGGAAATGGCCGCTACAGAAGAGATAATACGAATTGCTGTAGATGTTTTGCCGTTTATGGTTACCCTTGTTCCTGAGAAACGTCAGGAAAGAACCACCGAAGGAGGACTTGCAGTACGAGAACAGGAAAAGGATCTTGCCAAAGCAATTGAAACATTTCGTAATAATAATATTCTGGTAAGTCTATTCATTATGCCTGATATCAACGAAATCAAATCTGCAAAGCGAATCAACGCAACTCATGTGGAACTCCATACCGGACCGTATTCAAATGCTCCAATCGGTCCGTCAAGAAATGAGCAGCTTGAGCAGCTCAAAGACGCGGCTCTCTATGCCAATAAACTTGGCTTACATGTCAATGCCGGACACGGATTGAATTACCAGAACGTTACACCTGTTTCCAAAATAGAATTTATTGAAGAGCTTAATATCGGCCACTCCATTATCGGAAGAGCATGCCTGGTAGGAATCGATACTGCTGTCCGGGATATGATTGCACTTCTATAACAATTATTTACAAATTATTCCAGAAATTTGCTTATGAATGCACTTTTGAAAAAAATCACCCTATTTACTTTTTTGTCCTGCATATTGTGTATCGATACATACGCAATTGTTCCCAACCCGATAATTTCTTTGAACAAACCCGTTTATGGTTCCCGTTCCGGGACATCGAATCTTGTCAACGGGAAGTTTGGAGAAACATCCTGGGGTGTCAGCGATGGAGCATGGATCGCTATAAAAGCAGGTGAAGGTAAAGAAGAAAAGATATTCTTCTCCTGGAACAGTCCAGGTTATTCCTGGTCTGACCAGATCGCTTCAACAACATGCCCCCAGAATATGGGCGTACCGGTTGACTATGATATTCTCTGCTCATCCAATTCCACTAATGGAGAAGATGGTATCTGGAAAACCGCTGTTACCATCCGTAATAATGCAGTGACAAGCCGTGGACATATCGTAGATTTCAGCGGTTCTAATTGGGTAAAGATGAACATTATCAAAGGCGGCGGGGCGCTTGATGAGATTGAAATTCATGATATATCAAATGGTAATGAAGACACATGGTTCTTCCCTGGCACAAGTATCTCTGCTAATTCTTTCAAAGCAAATGTTCCAAAGGAAAATTTCTCAAATTTAATCACAAAATCACACCCTTCATTTACGCCTGCAATGATACGCGGCGCTATACCGTGCATTACAAGCTCCGATATGGCTCGTGATATTTCAAAATATCTCGATATGGCCCGAAATACTCACTACTGGGCAATAGAGATGGGTACCAATGATGCATGGGGTGGAAACAATGGTAATGTTACGAGATTCAAGAAAAACATGCAGCTTATCATTGATTCATGCAAGGCGGCAGGTGTCAAACCCATTATCGCACGGATGATCTGTACAATTGAAGCAAATGCCGGCTGGCAGATACATCAGGACTTCCTTAAAGCAATAGATGACCTTACTTTACAAAATAACCTGATCGCAGGGCCTGATCTCTATTCCGCGATGCTCAATCAACCGTCATATTTTGCTCCTGATGGTGTACATCCAAACGCCGATGGAGGAGCAAAAATTCATGCCCTCTGGGCCCAGAAAATGAATAGTATCTATCAATCATCTACAGATATCATTCATCACCAGTTCAAATTGTCAAAATTAAATAATATCAGCTTTGCCAGAGTGCATGGGAAAGCGGCATTTGATATAAAATCGACTGGGACACTGTTAATATACAACACACTCGGTTCCCTTATTGAAAGGAAAAACATATCCTCTGCAACCCGATATTTTCCGCAAATCAGTAAAAACGGACTCTACATTGTTCATTTCGCACAATCTTCAAATGAAGAGGTTCTGCGCATTCATTTACCGTAAATTGAAACAATTATTAATTAACAACAAGAGCACCGGGGAAGGATGTAAAGAGGTCATTCAAATAGACCTTGCTTTCAATGTAAATTTTTTCTCCGGTGATCGCATTAAAAAAGAGCTGGTTTTTAAGTTCCGAAGGCAGTAAAAGATGGGTATCTTTCCAGATATCTCCAAGAGGAAGTTCGTCTTTTTTTACAATCGAGGCAACCAGCCTCGGTACGGCAATAATTGATGATTTTTGATTGTATATTCGTGCAAACGCAACAAGGTGATTTCTAAATTCTCCTTCTGCCTCAAGCGGATAATATGTACCTTCACGAAACAGCTCCTGGTTATCATTTCGACAGTGCAATACCTTTGCAATAAGGAACATCTTTAATCTGCCATCCTCCCAGGAAGCGAAAAGTTGTCTGATTGCCGACAAACAAGAATCTTCTGTTAATTTTTTAATTTCGTGTTTTTTCCTACGCCGATCTTCGAAATCAACCGCATTGCGATTGTCAGGATCAACTAAAGTCAAATCCCATAATTCAGTTCCCTGATAGAAATCAGGAAGACCGGGAGAAGTCATTTTTAAAAGGCATTGCGAGAGAGAATTAATAAGCCCATACCAGGCTACTTTTTGTTGAAAAGGCATAAATTCATCAAAAAATTCATAGGACAGATTTTTATCAAGGAGCTTATCAATAAACTGCTGTACTCCATTTTCATATTCAAGATCCGGGACAATCCATTCAGTGTGAACTTTCGCTTCACGGGTTGCCTTTAACATGTACGCTTTTATTCTTGAGACAAATGTATTAAACTCACTTTCATAGAGGGGATAGGCACCAATAAGTGTCTGGTATAAGAAATATTCATCATTAAGGTCAGGCACTGGTTCTTCAAGGTAAACAGTTTTAAGAGAGCGATTATGAAGCATCCACCTTTTGGCAAGATGTTCCCATTCATCAACCATTTCTGAAAGCACATTGATACGTGCACGAACATCCTCTCCCCTCTTTGTATCATGAGTTGAAGTAGTATTAATGGTATTAGGCCAATTGTGCATACGTTTTTTATTGAAATTATGAAATGTATTTACATTAATTCCGAAAATCTGAGGCCACCCGCCCACTTCATTTAGAGAGATCAGTCGATTGTAATTATAAAGTAAGGTATCTTCAAAACCCTTTGCCATCAGCGGCCCCGTAAACTGTTGAAACCGCATAACGACATTGATCCATAACCGCCGTTCCTCCTCAGAAGCATACGATTCGTAACGGAGAAGCAAAAACCGTTCAATGAAATCGAATTCTCTTCGTAAACCGGGATTAGCTCTCTTTGCGCCTGAGATAGCCTTCTGCAAATGTATTCTATCCTCGGTGCTGAATGTTTCCCGATTTATATACGAACGATAGACAGGGAAAAAGGTCATAAGTTCGACCAGTGCTCTGCGCAAACCATACATGGTGATATCTGTGCCTTTTCGATCCTTTCCGCTAACCAGTTTAATAAGCTGAGCCAGATTATCAATATCACCGGCGAGGTATTTATTTATCATCAGACGTTTTTTTTCGCTGAGCATAAGCTCACAGGGAATTTTATTACCGGAAACAAAGGAATACAAACGATCGAATTTTTTCATCTGATGCAGATCAACAAAAATTTGATTGACATAATTGGTAAAATCGTACCCGGTTGTCCCCTGTATAGGCCAGACTGCTGGTAGCGATTCATCATGTCCCAGGATTTTTTCTACTATTATATAGAGCTCCGGCCCGCCCTGCCTGAGCCGTTCAAGATAAGTATGGGGATCATAAAGACCATCGATATGGTCTACTCTGAGTCCTGTGATCAGCCCTTGGTTTACAAATTCAAAAACCAGTTCGTGAGTAGCTCTATAGACCTGTTCATCTTCAACACGGACAGAGATAAGGTCATTTACTGTAAAGAATCTGCGGTAATTGAGCTCTTCATTGGCGACTTTCCAATATGACAATTTGAAAAGCTGTTCCGTGTGAAGATTGTCAAGAAGCGTAAAAGTTTCGGGTTTCCCCTTTACCCCATTAAACTCACTAATATTATCATCAATAAACAGTTTTATTTCCGGATCATTGGTATACAACTCCCAAAGAATAGCTTTAGTAAAAGATACCTGCGCTTTACGTACCTCCATTTCATGAGCCGCAGGCAGGTTCTTTATCGCGTAAAGGACCCCCATGAGCTTGATAATACCAGCATGCGTTTCCCCAAGCTTATTATGCAATTTTTGCAGACCATAATTTAGAACTGTAGTATACGTTTCGATCTTAAGTGGAAAGCGGTGATCATAATAATATAAACTAAACCCGTCTTTATCGTAAATAAGCTTAATCTCACCCTGCTCAAGACAGTTGCTATAAACATCACCGAGTAGCGGGGCAAGCAGTTTACCCCTAATAGATTCGTAAGGATGATTCCACTCTATATCAAAATAGTGAAGCGGCAATACATCAGGACCATTTTCCAGAAGATCCATTAGAAGCGTGTTTCTACTATCGAAAGCCATGTGATTGGGAACAATATCCTGAATCCAGCCAAGCCCGTAGAGAGAACAAGTTTGAATTAATTTTTCAAATTCAGCTCTGGTACCGATTTCAGGATTTAATTTCAGCGGATCGGCTACATCATACCCATGAAGACTGCCTTTTTTGGTTTTGAAAATGGGCGATACATACACATCTGAAATTCCCAATTCATAAAGATAGGGTATAACATCTTCAGCATTTTTAAATGTAAAATTACTATTCAACTGCAGCCGGTAAATTGATCGTGGTATTTTCATGAATACCTTTCAATCTAAAATTTAATCTATCAATAATCCCCAGCAATGCAAGTGCCTATAAATAAATGGAACTCTCTTTTCCCCTATAATATTATATATGAATCAGATCTTGAACTATTTTGTCAAGTATATTTGCCCCACAAATAAAATAAAAATATAAATGTAAGTACAACGAACTCTGATTCTATTAACGATTCAAAAAAAGAGAGCTGTTTCTTGATAAATGATAGGGCGGAAATTACCAAACAAGCAGCTATTAAGACTGACCATGTTGACATTAGAACACATCCGGGTCCGAAACAAACTCTGGGTGGAGTAGATGTAGGTACTCTTAAAAATAAAAAAGCACTTCTCTACAGCATTTGGGATGGTGTCTTCGCAAGCGGTATGGCGGTGTTGGTTGACACATTTGCAGTCGCAGCGGCAGTATACCTCAATGCGCCTGCCATCGCAATCGCGCTCCTGAGCAGTATACCATTGTTGTTAAGCTCAATAGGACAGTTTTTTCTTCCCTGTGTCGTTGACCCAACCCATGGAAGAAAAAAAATTGTTATCAGCGGAACAACAATCCAGAGTTTTTCTCTATTGTTTTTAGGCTGTTCAGGATGGCTCCCCAAAAGCTACCAGTGGTGGGCATTTTTACTTTTTTTTATTATTTATGGATTCAGCGGAAATATTATCTCCAGTCTATGGATAACCTGGATGGGTGATCTGGTACCACAGAAAGTCCGCGGAAGATATTTTGCCTGGCGCAATAAAATTCTTTCAATAACCCAACTTTTGTGCGCACTGGCCGCTGGTCTTATTGTGCGTAAATATTCAACCGATACAGCATCCTGGATAGTTTTCGCATTTGTGTTTTTTGCCTCATGCATTTTCCGCTGGATGTCAACGCAATTTCTCTGTCTTCAATACGATCCACCGGCAAAAGCAAAAAAACAGATCCGAATCAACTTTTCTGATCTTAAAACCATAAGACCATTTCTATACTTCTGCCTGGGTACAGGACTAATGCAAGGAGCAACTGCTCTTTCAGGACCTTTTTTCAATGTCTGGTATGTACGGGACCTTCATTTTGATTTTCTTTCTCTTTCCGCTGCTTCAGCAGCTACAGTGTTAGGCACCATTCTATCACTTCGTTTCTGGGGAATTCTTTGTGATTCTATCGGCAACAGGCGAATACTTTTATTTACCGGCTTTCTTATTTGTACTGTTCCTCTCCCCTACGTCTATTTCAGTCAACCCTGGCAGATCTGCTTATTGAATTTGTATTCAGGCATCAGCTGGAGCGGTTACAATCTGAGTTATTTTAACTATGTTCTTATCGGTTCAGGAAATACAGATCCAGAGAAAAAAGTTATTCTGTCAATAGCAATCAATGGCGTTCTTATCTTTATCTTCAGTCTCCTTGGTGGTTTTCTTGCCACAAGAGTACCCGTTTTTTTCCAATGGCAGCTCTCAACACTTTTTCTTCTTTCCGGAATATTGCGTCTTGCAACTTTTTTCCTCTTCTTTACTAAATTTCCCCGGTTCGAAATCGAAAACAATTGGAAGCTGCCTCCTCTAAAAATGTTGTTCAACCTGAAAGAGGGCGTAAAATCTTTTGTTAACAGCAGTACTGCACGTTTTATTAAAAGTGAAAGGGATACGAATTGACTATCAACTCATACTATTTGCAACTGAAGGTTTCAGCTTGTATTTTATTTGATTATACCATGAACTCACTATTTATAAGCGACATCTGATAATCCAATTACCAAGAGATTCACAATGAAAATACGTTCCATATCTTTACTGATTATTCTTGTACTTCAATTTGTATCAGCAGATTCATCTAAACTTCAGTTACATTTTTTCGGTTCGGCTACCTGCGGAGAGTGCCTTCAGATTAAGGAAGTCCTCCTTTATCCTCTTCAGAAAAAATATCCTGATGACCTGAAAATTAATTTCTATGATACAGATAAAGATTCTGCTCTTTCGATTCTTATCAAAATGGAAGAAAAATATCATACCAACTCCAACGCTTCACAAATGCTCTTTTTCCCCGATACCTTTCTTGCCGGATTCGAAGAGATAACGAGATCCGGTTACAAGATGATTACCGAGCGTATCCAAAATAAAGAAAAATATGCAGCACACGAGATTATTCAATCTGATTCTTCAACTCTTGATAAATATCTTAAAGATAAAGCCCTTGACTGGAGTTTCTTTGCTGGTACACTGGTTACCGGGCTTGCTGATGGAATAAATCCATGCGCAATAGCAACCATGATTTTTCTGATCTCATTTCTTGCTACCCGCAAGAAAAGCAGAAGAGAGATATTCACAATCGGCCTTGCCTATACCACTACTGTTTACATAACCTATTTCGCTATGGGATTAGGTCTTAAAGGGATTTTAGAGCAGCTTAAAAACTTCTATATTGTTTCTCAGTCAATACGCTGGGGGGCTTTTTCTCTTGCAATAGTTGTAGCCTGCTTGAGCTTTCGTGATGCGATTGTATTTGGAAAAACCAAAGACACCGAAAATATTCGCTTGCAGCTCCCTAAAGCAGTCAAGCTTCGTATTCATAAGGTTATCTCAGGCAATCTCAGTGGATCCAGTCTTGTTATAGGATCGATTATCACCGGTTTTCTGGTTACACTCCTTGAAGCAATATGCACAGGTCAAATGTATGTTCCGTACATTGTCGCAATGACACAAAGAGAAAATCTCCGCATTGCCGGATACCTCTACCTTGCGTTTTATAATTTCCTTTTTGTCCTGCCACTTATTATAGTAATGTTCTTAGCATACTATGGTTTGAAATGGAACGACCTGGCAAAAAAGACTCAGAAAAATATGGTCATTATAAAAATTATTCTCGGTCTGGTAATGACCGGACTTGCAATTTACCTTGGGATAGGATCATTTATTTAATGAAATAAAAAACATTTTTATTTTCACCCAAAATCCTAAATAAACAAAAGAGAGAATATATGAAGAGAACTCTTCTTTTACCGATTTTACTTGCAAGCTTAAACTGCAGTTCCAGCCTGACAATCTGTGATCAAGCGTTAAAAACCAGACTTGATTCCCGAAAAGCAACGGGAGAACAAAAAGACATATTAGAATCAAAAGCTGCAGGGCTTGAACAGGCATGCGAACAGGAACGCGCGCGGCAATTTGAACAGATGAAAAAGAATAATGAGAGAGTTAATAGAAGGTAGATTTTCAAGCATAAAAGTATCAGAAGACAAGCTTTTCTTGCCTTCTGATACTATATTATAATTTATTCAGATGCTCTGGCTAACAATCTGTTAATAACTTCTCCGAAACTGGTTACTTCAGGCACAAGCAGCAAGATTTTCCATACCCTTTGTACCATTTGCTAATTGAGCAGTATTGCCGCCAAACATGTGATTGTTATTTGTTAGCAAAGGGGGGGCTTTTCATCTTGTCCCTTGAAAGTCCCCCTGCATTTAGAGTGTACTAATGAATACTTGTATGGTAAATTCAATCACTCTTCCGTACGCAGTGTGTATTCTATTCTTCACATTGTACATCATCTCATCTGTTCCACCTGATATAAATACCTTCGTTGTCCTTAAATTAAACTCATCATCTGACAATACTATTTCTGAAGGACCTGACCAGGTAGATGTAATGATATAGTCACCCTCAAGTACACCGGAATAGTCGATAGCGTAATCCTTTCTTTCAATCGCAGACTGACCAACATCTATATAAGATTTTGGCTGTATCATTTGACATGTCATCCAGGCTGGCATTTTCTGAGCTGAATCTAAAAGTAAGAAAATGGTATCATGAATAATTACTGTATCATTTAATGTATCACATATGTTGTGGACTGTTAATAAGGCGTTATCACTGATTACCGGTCCTAATGTATCACCTGTCACTATCACTGAGTAATTCACACCAGAATCAGTATATGCAGGTGTCATGTTGTAACAGTCTGATGTCGCACCTGTAATGTTTACTTCTGCACGTCGCCACTGGTAGTTGAGCCCCGTTCCAGTTGCAGTAACACAAAAGGTCGCAACCTGACCGATGTTAACACTAACAGGTTGTGGCTGTACAGTTATAGTTACTGGAACTTTAGCTGGATTTAAGGTAGTTCCTTTGAGAGCCAGTACGGTATCAACCCATCCACCATTAGTTGGATCATTTGCACCAATATAATTCGGTATATTGATGCCCGCTAAATATGGATGATTGCCGCCGATCCCACCATTAGCAATTGTAGTGCTGCCAGATAAGATATGAGACCCATTTGTCCTTAAGCTATCCAAGTAAAGATCACCGGCATTTGCTCGATTATATACTATAGCATTAATTGAGGTTTGGATAGCTGCTTTGCTATAATACGTACTGTGTACAAATACTAAAGAATCTGAATCGGAACGGTAGAAATAATTTCTATCTAAATGCAGTGTAGAAAGATCATATCCTGTTGTTGTTACATTATCAGAAGCTACTGTTAACTGTCCAATATTATAAGCGTATTTTTTTGCACTATCAATTACATTGTTTTGAATATAGCATTTTGTCATAATAGGAGTTCCTCCTGTCCAACCCTGTGGTACGGGGTGATGAAGAATACCTCGTTTGCCAATACATATCAGTGTATTATTATAAACACATGGCTCGAAAGGGCCTCTTCTATTCGCATTTTGATCTCTCAACTGTATTGCATCAGCATCAGCAAAGGCCCTATTCCAGTTTTTCATTTTTATAATATTATTATATACTTGAACATAGTCCTGATCGACTTCTATTCCTACTTCATGTCCCAAGAATATATTCTTATAGATTTTATCACCAAAAGAACGAAAGGTTGTATCATTCGGTACTGCATCAAGAGAGTTTCTCGTATCGACATAATTATAACCAGTCAATCTTTGCATTCCTTTTTGTTTGAATCCAGTCACCGTATATTGCCCACTTCCGGCATCTGCTTCAAACAAGTTATAACTGATGATATTCTTAACAGATGAAATATAATACCCCGTAGTTGAATTGACTACGCTTACGATCGGATTTTCATATTTATAATCGCTAAATATTACTAAATTTGCTGAGCTTGTGGTACTCCCCCGAACATCACCATTTGCTTTAAATCTGCAATACTCTATAAGTGTTCCACCAGTACCATTTTCCAGTACAAGTCCACCATTATTCTCGGATGTACCTCCATAATTATTATGAACATAAAGATATCTGAACTGGAATGGGCCACCTCTCATTTTAATTCCGCCACCTGTATAGAGAGGATAACCAACTGCGTTCGTGTCAAGACCTCCTCCGGTTATTTCCAATCTCTCAAATCGAATATACCCCTGTGCACCATTGGCCGTAGTACCTCTGAAAATGTACCCATTGAATATATTAGAATGAGATGTAGCAGAGGATGTATCATATCTGCCGTCTATTATAGCCCATTCATCTCGATAAGATTTTATTGTGTACCATTTATCATCAGAACCATTGTTAAGTCCTCCGATATAAATATTCATTTCGTAATAATGTCCGCTACGAATCAGTATAGTATCCCCAGGTTTCATCGAATCAACTGCTGCCTGTACATTCGTGAAGGCCATTCCATCGATGCCACTACTGTCTCTATTAGCAATGGAATAGTGCCCTGATAAAATATTTTTGGTTAAAACTGAATCAACAAATAAACGCCTCCCCTGAAGACTGTAATAGGTAAATGTCTTTGATGAATCGACTTGAGTTGTACTACTATTAGTCACGTATACCTTAACTGTTCCAACAGAATGCGGAGGCGTAATGAAAATCATTTGAGTGTCACGCCAGGATGAGACAGTAATTTGTTGATTACCGAAACGCAAATTACCACTGGCATTTCCGAAATTGATACCATTATAAATAACTTCCTGCCCACCGGATATTACTCCTGAATCTCTGCTTGATGAGCTTATATGCATTCCCAAAACAGCATATTCATCCGCTCCAATATCCCATTGTCCACTTCGAGGATCATTATCTATGTCTATAGTATAGAGCGATGTATCTACATTGTTTGTCCCTTTATTTCGCCACACGGCATCAGTTGATGATAAGTGAAAATTCGTTGTATCAGATGTTGAAAACACAGGTGTCATTGTGCTGTTGGTAGTATAAACGAATTTTGTTTGATAACCATTATAGCTACTTGTATCCACTGTACATTTTACAAACCCATTATTTATTAAGTAACATGAATCAATGTACTGCATGTAAACACCTGCTCCAAATCTCGAAATTGTATTATTATAAACGCGAGCAACACATTCCGCATTCTGTCGTAATCGCAACCCATACGATCCAGTGATACTGCCCTTATTATAAATGATATTATTGAATACATTGAATCTTTTACTCATTCTCCCTTCTGCATAAATCCCATGTCTTTCAGATTGAATGATACACCCTGCAATCCAAACAAAGCCATCATATCGTTCTGGCTGGTTGCAGAATATGGCTGGATGTGGTCCGGTTGACTTTATTTGTAAATTTAATAATCTGCAACAGAACCTCGATAATATCATAGCAGTATCACTGGTGATATTGAGATTGTACTTTGATGTATCAAAGATGCCATTTGACAGTTCTCCAATTATTTCCAGAGGTCCATATACGCTCTTGTCATTGATAACTACCGGAATATTGTCAATTTTGCCAGCACATAATATTCTAAAAGTATCAAGATTAGTTTGACTATATGCATTGTATTCATTAATGGCATTTACAAGATGTGTATATGCAGCATTTGTACCGGACAATGCAGATGTAGTTCCATTTCCTCCAGCTGATTCCGTATTAACATACCTATTTATGATAGTACCATGAGAAGCGCTATATACGATGCATACCAGAAGCAGGCATAGATATGTTGCCTTCATAATGACCCCCCTTGGTTTTGATAATTGGAATCAGTAAATTATCATTTTAAAAAATGATAAAAATGATGAAACATTTTATCTATTTTTCACCTCCTATCAAAGATGCCGTATTTCGTTTATAGTAGTTAAATGTGTCGTTATCAATAAAGGAAATGCATTGCTAATAACAATTTACCGTATTTGCGGGTACCAATGCTTTCCAATAAAATATATGACTATATAAATATTGTGTTTTTATAATCAGGTTTAACGACGACAAAATGGGATGCGCGATTTCAATGCTGTTGTAATCATTTTTTTCAATGTTTAAAATATGAGATATCTTATCATATAAAAAATTATTGTACCTCAATATTAAGTAACAACGCGGATTTTTCTTTTGATTTGCAGTATTGAACAGGTCCATAACAATCTCTTTTCGTAAAGTTCGAGATAAGTTATATACCTTGATGTTAATATATACATTTTTTTTTATTTTTCCCAAAATAAGTTTATTTTTTTTTAAGCCTCCATAAAAAAATTAAACTGTCAGAACTGATTAAATACATATGTTTACATTTTGAAAGCCTATAAAATTACAGCACCAATTAACTTCTGAATGCGATAACAATTCTTTAACAAACTTTATAATTTTTTTGTTGCCGATCGAAATATGCCAATAAATAGATTGTCATTCTTTAGCTTGTCATCTATTTTGTACTTAGTTCTATTTTCTTTAATTAACCTTATGAAACCAACTTCAGATACATATTCTCTTGTTATAATCGGCGGTGGTATCGTCGGACTCAGTGCTGCGATCACCTGGGCTAAAACCCACAATACTGCTCAATACCCTGTTCTTCTTTTGGAAAAACAGCCTATTGTTGGCGGGATGGTGACAACTTTCAAAAGAAAAGGTTATGCATTCGATACTGCACAGCTTATACCTGATCCCCTAGAGCTCTTCAAATATTTTGGAATAGACTGTGAATTAAAAGAGTTTGAAAACTATTTTGCCAGAATATTTCTGGTCAATAATAACAATGCAACAGAAATTCGGATCCCTTCGGGATATGATCGATTCAAAGAAATGCTTCTTGAACGCTACCCATCGCAGAAAACTGCAATTGACAATTTTTTCAGCTACTCAAGAAAAATGTTTGAAGAGCTTCAGTATCTGAAATTAGAACCAACAGTTTTCGACCTGTTTTCACTTCTGTTAAAGTGTCCCAAAACAGTCAGGAACAGGAATAAAACATTTTTAGAATATTTTAAAATGTTTGGTTTTTCTGATCAGGAACTTACTGAAATTTTTGACGTGTTTGCGGCTTTCAGTGGTCTTCCTGCAGAACGAACAGTCGCGATGATGACTGTTGCAGCTATGAATACTTCCCTGCTTGGGGTTTGGAGGCCGGCAAAAGGATTCATTCACCTTCCGCACGCCATGAAATGTAAAGCAACAGACCTTGGATGCGAAATCAGAACTCGTACAACGGTCAAAAAGATTGTTGTACACAGTGGTAGAGCTACCGGTGTTGAGCTTGACACTGGTGAATTTATCAAAGCTGATACGATTATATCGACAGTTGATACTAAAGCACTTGTTGACAACCTGATAGGTCTGGATATTTTATGTAAAGTAAATTCCGGGTATACCAGAAAAGCAAAACGGGTAACTATGTCGCCATCAGCGATAACGATTAGTCTTGGTCTCGATGACTCTATCGACCTTTATTCACTTGGTCTGGACTGTGGATACAACGTCATAACGACCGGAAGAGGCACTTTTGAGAAGCTGTTCAAGGCTTTTGATAATGGCGAATACCTTCTCGATGAGAAATGTTTTCATACGGCTGTCATTTGTCCCTCACTCACTACCGGCGGTAAACCCGTAGTTATCATTCGTGTTGTACCAATGCCAATGGCAAACTGGAAACAGCTTCGGGAAACAGACTACACTGAGTACACTAAAAAGAAAGAAGAAATCGCCGACTTTTACATAAGACAGGTCGAACGCCATCTTATCCCGAACCTCTCTAAGCATATTATTGTCCGGGATATCGCAACTCCTGCAACTTTTGAGCGCTACAGCGGTTCTGCTACAGGCTCAAATTATGATATGTCACCATATCCTGATAATTTCGGTCTAAAACGACTTTCCACCAGAACACCAATTAAAGGGCTCTTTCTGCCAAAATTCTCCCATGGCATCTGGCCTTCTATGCAATCAGGTATTCAAGTTATTGATATGATTCTTGGCGGCAAAATAATGAACAGATTTTCCCGGTACCGTGAACGGAAATGAATGAAAGATGCAATTACAGGTAACCACTTCTTCATGTCTGGGGAAAACTAATTAAAAATAATGGTGATAGATCGCCTGTTCTATTGTGTCTATAGTCAATTTTATCGAAAATATTTCCCGTATTCATTGACATAGAATGATGAGAGATCGTTTTATTTACAGAACATATATTTTAAATCATTTTCATGTTTTGACTCATGTAATTTTTATTTCCTGATATATATTTCAAAAAAATAAGTTGTCCTATCATTCTCATCATGGAATTGTTTTTCGAAATTGTGTTACTATTGAGGAGAGATCAATTATGGAAAATTTCGTTTTTCAAAATCCCACTAAAATACTCTTCGGGCGGGGAACTGAAAATCAAGTCGGCTGCGAGGCAAGCAGATATGCAAAAAAAATACTTCTGCATTATGGAAGCGGCAGTATTAAAAGCTCCGGGCTATATGAACGAATTACCAGATCGTTATCAGATGCAGGAGTGGAATATACCGAACTGCCGGGTGTAAAACCAAACCCCCGATTAAGTTTAGTAAATGAAGGTATTCGGATCTGCAGGGAAAAGGGAATTGGGTTGATCTTAGCTGTTGGTGGTGGTAGTGTTATCGATTCCTCCAAAGCAATTGCTATGGGAGTACCGTACCAGGGAGATGTTTGGGATTTCTTTGTTGGAAAGGCCGAACTTAAAGGTACTTTACCAGTCGGTACAGTTCTGACCATACCTGCGGCGGGCAGTGAAGCCAGTACCGCAAGCGTAATCACAAACGAGAATGGTTGGCTTAAAAGAGGGTTTAATTCGGATCTTATTTATCCTCGGTTTTCGATTCTAAACCCGGAGTTGGCCTTTACACTTCCAAAATGTCAGATAGCGTGCGGTGTCTCAGACATCATGGCCCACCTGATGGAACGCTATTTCACCAATACGCTTCGGGTGGAACTGACAGATCGCCTGATAGAAGCTACCTTGAAAACTGTTATCCACAACGGACCTCTGGTTTTAGCAAAACCCGACGATTATGATGCCTGGGCAGAGATTATGTGGGCTGGAACGGTCGCGCACAATAATTTATTGAATACCGGAAGAATTGGAGACTGGGCATCTCATGATATTGAACATGAGATCAGCGGCATTTATGATGTAGCACACGGAGCCGGACTTTCTGTGGTATTTCCTGCCTGGATGAAATATCTTTACAAGCACGATATTGCGAGATTTTCTCAATATGCAACACGAGTCTGGAATGTCGATTACTCTTTCCGCACCCCGGAAGAAAGCGTTTTAGAAGGAATAAAACGTCTGGAGAATTTTTATCGTTCGTCAGGTTTACCTGTTTGCCTAAGAGATCTGAGTATCGGAAACGACAGATTGGAAGAAATGGCAGACAAATGTACTAACTCGGGCAAAACGGCTGTCGGTAACTTTGTTAAGCTTAATAAAGATGATGTTTACAACATTTTGAAACTTGCACAATAGATTATGCCAGGGGCGTCAATGTAAAGACGCCCCGTCCCTGGCTTTAAGTTAACTTTTTTAAATAGATAGTTTCTCATCTTTTATATTTCCGGACCATTGCTTATCTGCATACTATATTTTTGAAATACAAATGCAAATCAATTCTTTTCCCTATCCCATAGGGCTTTCTGTCAGCCAGCACAAGGTTTCCTACCTTGTGATCTCAAGTATGCGAATTGATCCTATCGTTCCCTGAAAGGGATATGTCCGATTTTTTTATGTTTCAATCATTAACCAGAGGTGAGAAAAAACATTCTGGGTAAGGAACAGTTACTGTACAATTCCTAATTTGAAATCATTGTAATAGTGTAACATAATGCGCATGCCCGACCGTACGCCTTCGCTACGACCCGGTCCCGTTATACCGCCTCACACCTTGCTCCCATATTTTATAAGCAAAAAAGAAAAATACAAAACTGAGAAGTGGTGAAAAGTAAAGTACTGGTTCGACCTCTTCAGGTCGTACCAGAATCAGTACCGGATAATACCCGGTAAAGGCAACCGGAATTATGAATGTTAACAAATATCGCAATAATCCATCAAAGATGGTGATCGGGTAACGGGAGTAATCCTTGACTTTAAAAGCAAATGACAACACTGAAAATGAATTCCGAATCCAAAATGCCGAGCACACAGCAATAATCATTATGGAAATGACGATTGTTGATGAACTAAAAAGCATAACACAAAATATGCCTATTCTGGAGACATTCCAGATTATACCATTTTCAATAGTCAGTTTATCTGCAGCAATGAATAAGGTAACCAGTGCGAGCACTATCTGACTGATCGCCTTTATATCAAACACCTCTGACATATAATAGAACATCATATTCAAAGGACGAAAATAATATTTGATAAATGTACCTTCTGTAAGATGAGTATGCAGTTGCCATATATTATCGAAAAACAATTGAAGCGGAATCATGGAAAGCAGAGAAAAAGCATATAGAAAGAGCATCTCATTGAATGACCATCCCGCAAGTGAATTGATCGAACGAAACAATATCCAGAGTGTAGCGAAACTGGTGATATTCAGAAACAACATTCCAATAACACTGATTATAATATCAGCCCGATACTGAAGTCTCTTTTTGACATATTGCGAAACGATCATGAAGTAAATTACCACATAATATTTCAGTGTTTTCATTCGCCTACCCACCCGCAACAGTCAGAACACGTATTGCACGTGCATAGTAGAATCTGGACAGAAAATAAAGAATAGCAAGCCATCCGCACTGAATCAGGATTTTACTTAAATACTCATGTACTGAAAAACCATCAGAGAGCAATATTGTGAGTGGAGTATTATATATAGCCTGAAATGGTAAAAATGCGAGTACCGTTTGCATGCCTTCAGGAAAGAAGGGCAGCGGAATCAACACTCCTGACAGAAGCATAACAATAGCCTCTTTTGTCGCAGAAATACCCCATATTGATTCAGTATAAAATGATGTAATACCCACGATATAATCGATATGAAAACTTATAAAGTATGCCAAAAGTACTGATGGAACGAAGAAAAGAATATTAAATCCGACTGGTATCTCTGAAGAGAACATAAAAAAGAGAAGAACCAGAGTAGGCAGACTTGTCGTAACAACGTTTACAGTACAAATACTGAGTCCGATGAGCATCATATGAATTTGGAAATCAAGAGGCCTGATAAAAAATCTTACGATATCTCCTGAAATTATTATGCTGGAGATCATCCACTCTGTAAATGTAATGAATGTAATAAACAATGAAGATGCGATAGCAAGATAGATAAAAGTATTATTGAAAGTCATTCCATTCAGTTGAGGAAGATCACCGTAAATGCTTTTCCAGATATAATAAATAAGGAAAATAAAAACGAGATTACTCAATCCTGTTACAAAGAACTCTCCGCGGTACGAAAGAGACCCCATCAGTGCATTACGATAAATGGCAAGGTATTTCCTCATGGTAATGCACCTTCATACATTCTCTGAAGTACATGCTCAAGCCTGATATCTTCAATGGAGATATCAGAAATCGTGTAGCGTTTCAGAAAAAAATTCAAAACGGGAAGTAACTGTATTTGATCCTGGTTTATCGTGCAGTTACACCACCCTTCCTCTTTTTTCTCTATTGTAACAGCATCGATGACCTTCAGTTCATCATGAAGCAGATTTGTTAATTGCTGTGTTTCGGGTAATTGCGTTTCGTCAGTTTTCAAACGCAGCGTTCTGTACGATCCGAATATTTTATTGAACTTTTCAATCGCACCATCATACACTATTTTCCCTTTATCTATCAGAATTATGCGTTTACACAATTTTTCAATGTCAGCAATATCATGACTTGTCAGCATTATCGTGCTGCTTTTAATTGTGTTAAGATTCTGGATAAGGAGTCGGATCTTGCTTTTGACAGAAACATCCAGTCCGATTGTCGGCTCATCGAGGTAAATAATTTTTGGATCATGAAGAAAGGCTGCGACAATATCACAAAGCATCCGCTGTCCAAGTGAAAGATTTCTGACAGGTATAGGATAGAGTCGTTTTAGATCTACAAGTTCGTTAAACAACCCCATGTTCTGATCGTAACTTGATTGCTCTATTCTATAAATATGCTTTAAAATTTTAAACGACTCTATAACGGGGAGTTCCCACCAAAGAGATGTGCGTTGCCCGAATACTACACCGATGTCGCGGATGTAACGTTGACGATTTTTAAAAGGGATGAGATTGTTAATGAGAAGTTCTCCGCCCGTGGGCTCAAGAATACCGGTCAGCATTTTTATGGTAGTTGATTTACCTGCACCATTGGGACCGACAAACGCAACAATCTCCCTCTCCTCTATCTCCATCGAGATAGTATCAACCGCCTTGATAATTTTATAATCTTTTGAAAACAGATCCTTAACTGCACCAATCAAGCCTTCGCTTCGATTAAGCACACGGAAATGTTTTTGAAGATTTTTTACGCGGATCAGACTCATAATCAACAAGGTGAATCAGTGATAGATATTACATAATTTATTACAAACAGCACGGAGAATATATTTTATGGCACATCCTTGAACGTAAATCGGGATGAATTTACAAACTAACCTGATTAGGCAAGATCATATGCGTTTAGTAAAAAGACTGCCATTGTTATTGGTGACTTTATTGTTCATTGCTTTTATTTGCTGGTTTCTTTACTATGATCTCCAATACATAACTATACATGGGAAAATTACCTGTAAAGATGTAAGGAATTTGTATATACCATTTCCTGCTAATGTGGAGAAGGTGCATATCCATGAAGGCGATCTGGTAGATTCAGGTACACAATTGCTGACAATCAATGTAGATGATATCAATCTGCGGCGTAAACAGATTGAATTCGAAATAGCAAGAGCACGCAATGAAATTAAAATTCGTCAAACTGAACTTGCTCAATTAAAATCAGATCTTCACTATTCTCAGCAGATGCACCAGCGTTATACAGATCTGCTGAAACGGGAGGATTTCCTTGTGCAAAACGGAGCTACTGCACCCGTAAAAATGGAATATTTTAAAGATACCCTCAATCTTTATAGTAAAACTCGACACGATTTAAATACACGAATAGCAGCTGAAATGGGAAGTTATGCGACACTCAATCTTCTCAATCATAAGATCTTAATGCTTGAAGATGAATTAAGAAACATTGATTCCCATTTTCGGATTAATGCAATTGATGAGAATGTACTCCTCTCTCCTGTTAAACATGGCGCAATCTGTTCTGTAAATGTTTCGCAGGGTGATATCACCAGATCAGAAAAACCGGTCATGACTATTCTTAACCTCGATAGTATCGTAATCATTGGGCAGGTCCCTGAAAAAGTAATCCGGTATATACAACAGGGATCGTATGTCAAAATAGTTCCAAAAACAAATTTCTGGCAAAGACTCAAGGGCACGGTCCTTAAAAAATCTGAAATTGCCTTTCAGGAACAAGGCATAACTTTTTTCAGGATCGAGGTTAAAATTGAATCCCAGGGCAAGTATCTCCTGCCAAATTCAAATGTTATCCTGAAAATTCATCGAAAATTCAATATAACAAATCTGTTTGCTTTATAAGAGCATTCCACTTTTGCAATACACAAATTCTGTTGCAAAATTAATTTCTATATTGAATAATTTCTTTACTGATTAGCTTCGGGCATCTATTAAAAAAGATTTAGTACTCACAGGTATCATGAGCAGTTTAACACCATTTTCGTTTTTTACCATGTATACCCGATCGTTTATACCTTATATTAGGAATGTAAACAATAGTTTCCAACTTACAGCACATTTAATGTAAGTACTTATAAAAACACTTTCTTAAGGAGTAATGTTATGTACCAGCGCATAACGATTTGCCTCTTTTTGTTACTCGCATTGACAGCTAATGCTCAAAACATTAACTTAAGCGGCAAAGTCAGCAATCTGGCAGGGCAACCGATCGCTAATGCAATCGTAACTCTTGCGAATCAGGGATTAAAAGACACAACCGGAACTGATGGCGCCTATTCAATCTCCAATACTACTGCTGCGATATCGCCAAAAGCATTAATCCCGCAATTGCGGTCCATAGTCGTGGAAAAAGGATATTTAGAATTCAGCCTCCCTGATCCTTCTCCAGTGAGAGTAGAAATGTATGATGTAAAAGGGCAACTTCTGAAAAGAGAACTATTACAGAATGCCTCAAGTGGATTCTATCGTTTTAACATTGACAAAAACTATCATACAAAGCTCCTTATTATCAGAACATCGATAGGTCGGGATGAGTTTACGTTCCGCTATCTTCCATTCAAAGGAACTTATCTGGTAAAACAAAACAGTGAAACAGCAACATCCTTTAGCGGTAGTTTTGCTAAAATGGCGGCTATTGATGATACGATTAAAGTCACTGCCACTGGATACTCGGCAAAAGCTGTGGTGATTTCATCTTATGATCAACAGCTTAATATTACTCTCGATACCGCCGGTAATGTTGGTCGAAGCAGCGGCTGTGGAAAGAATCCAACACTTACAAGTGGTTCACGCACGATACAGAGTGCAGGCCAGAACCGCAGCTATATCATGAGAATTCCCGAAAACTACGATAAAGACTCACCCCTACCGGTTGATCTTTGCTTTCCATTGGAATGGTGGTACCGCAAATGATATCGATGGCGGTGGAACAAGTGGATATACCTGGTCTTATTATGGTCTCAGAGAACAGGCGAACAATAGCACGATTTTTGTTG
>CAVTJU010000017.1:0-604728 GCA_963735155.1 uncultured Fibrobacteraceae bacterium
CATCCGCGCAGCGGCTACGCGGGGTTTTCCGCCGCGATCGCCGTTCCCGTGGTCGCCCACTGCAACGCTCCCGCCCGCAGTTCGCAGAGGCAGCCGTCGCACAGGCCGCGCTGTCCGCACCGCGTGTTGAGCGGCAGTTCCAGGTCGCGCAGAATATCGGTGAGGCGACGCTCAGCGCGGCCCGCCGGAACGTCCACCTGCCGCTCTTCATGCGGCAGCTGTATTGTCAAGCGAAACATGTCGGTGTGTCATCCCCGCACAGAGTACTAATCACCCAACTCGATGACGCGTTCATCACTGGTCATGCGCATCGTCCTGCCAGGCGGCACCACGAGGAATCGCTCGTCACTCCAGGGTCCTGTGACGAGTTCGCGGATCAACGCCGGATCGCCCCGCTGCTGGTCGAAGTGCCACCCCAGCCAGGCGGCACAGTGCCGCGTGAACTCGATGTCCTGTTCGGTCGTGCCAATCCCGCCCATGTCGACGTAGGTGGCCCGATCGTAGTTGCGGTGCCACTGCTGCTCCGTTTCCATCAGGAATTTCGCATTGTCCTCGCCGTACTTCTCGCAGTACTCGCGGATACATGGCCTCGGCCCGTCCGGGACCGGGCGGCAGATGGTGCTTGATCCAGCCGGGTGAATACCAGTAGGTGCCCGGGATGCTGGGCCACGTAGTCGGCATAGCGTTGCCTGTCGCCCAGCAGCAGGGTGATGCAATCGTGGGCACGGGGCACGACGAGCTGACAGCGTTGGCAGCGGATCTTCTCCGTGCCGCGGCTGCACAGGCCGTACCCCAGCACGATGGCCTCGGCCTCCGTTTCCCGCTCGACCACATCGATCGTCTGCTTGGACTTGCTTCTGGAGCTTGGCCGGTTCGTTGTGCAGGCCCTGCTCGAGTCGGTCGATGCGCACGATGTAGGGATCGCCGGCGGCGAAATGGTCGATCTCCAACTCCAGGACCTGGCACAAGATGATGGCCGTCTTCAGCCGGTCTCGACGAGGTTCCGCGTGGCTCATGGAGACATCCTGGTAGAGTCGTCAAGAACAGGGGGAGGGCAAGCCGGGACACATGTGGGGAAACCGGGCCAGGCCCAGCCGGCGTCGCCCACGGAGTGAGCGGCGGCGGGCCACAGCCGACTCAGAACGGGGCCGGCGGACCAACCCGCCGCCACGACCCGCGGGATTCGTCCGGGGGCTGATTGCTTCGCAGGTTGCCATATTGTAAGCTGCTCAGAACGTTCCGCCCATCCCTGACCAACGCTGGAGAGATTGATCGATGCCGGATCTTCAAGAGCTTGGCGAAGTGATCAAACGTGGTGATCGTGACAAGGCAGCTCGCATTGACCAAGGCGGCCATTGACGCCAAGGTTCCGGCCCAGGAAATTCTGGATGTCATGGTCGGCGCCATGGACGTCGTCGGACAGCGATTCCAGAAGAACGAGATCTTCGTTCCCGAAATGCTGATCGCCGCCCGCGCGATGAAGGAGGCCATGGAGTCTGCTGGAGCCGCTGCTGGTCGCGGCCGGCATCACGCCGATGGCCACAGCGGTCATCGGCACCGTGGAGGGCGACCTGCACGACATCGGCAAGAACCTGGTGGCCATGATGTGGAAGGGGGCCAACTTCGACGTGGTCGACCTGGGCACCAACGTCTCGCCGCAGAAGTTCGTCGAGGCCGATCCGGACCACAACGCCCAGATCGTCGGCCTGTCGGCGCTGCTGACCACCACCATGCCGGCCATGAAGACGACGGTCGCCGCGATCAAGGCGGCCGGGTTCAGCGTCACGAAGGTCGTGATTGGCGGCGCACCGGTCACGCAGGAGTACGCCGACGAGGTCGGTGCCGACGGCTACGCGCCCGGACGCCGCCAGCGCGGTGGACGTGGCACGCGAACGTTGCTCGTAAGTCGCCCTGCGGAGGCGGTCGCCCTGCCGGGCGGACTTGGAGCGAACTTTCCCGCCCGACGCGTCTGGTTTGGCCGCGGACGGCTGGTTTAGTAGGCTTTGGCCAAGCCACGGCACCGGGAGTGGCGTACTCGCCGTCCGGACCCGGCCGCACGGGCGTTTCCGCATCCCAGGCCAAGCGCTGGGGGACAGATCCAACTGGGAATTGATCGCTTCTTCCCAGGTCACCAGTTGGCCGGAGTAGCTGGCCATGCGTCCGAGAATGGCCGTCATGGTGCTGCTGGCGCTGTAATCGACTTCATTGTACGGCCGACCGGCCAGCAGCGCCTCGAACAAGCGGTCCATCTCGACCTGGTGACCGTCGGCACCGCGCTTGCGCACTTGCGGCGCCTGGCCGGTCACCGCCAGCACGCTGGTGCCGTGCCCTTCGATATTCGACCTGGCCCTTCGTGCCGTGCGCATGCTCGGAGAAGCTGTCCCAGCAGTTGGGGATCTGCCGGCAGTAGCTGAACATCTTGACGCCGTTGGCATAGGTGAACTCGACGGCGTGATGGTCGTAGATTTCGCCGAAGTCCTGGTCCGTCGCGGACCTGCCGGCCGCCCAGCCTTGGGCCTCGATCGGGATGATCCTTGACCATCCAGTTGCAGACGTCCAGGTCGTGGACGTGCTGTTCGACGATGTGGTCGCCGCAGAGCCAGTTGAAGTGGTACCAGTTGTTCACCTGGTACTGCATTTCGGTCTGGTCGGGCTGCGCGGACGGACCCAGATGCGGCCGGTGTTGAAGTAGGCCCGCATGAAGATCACGTCGCCGATCGCGCCGTCGTGGATCTGCTGGATGACTTCGGTGTGCTTCGTTTCGTGCCGCAGATGATGGCCGACGGCCACGGCCAGTCCTTTCTTCTTGGCCATCTTCGTTGGCCGCCAGGACCTGCCGCACGCCGGGCGCATCGACGGCCACCGGCTTTTCCATGAAGACGTGTTTGCCCGGCCTCGACGGCCGCCTCGAACTGCGTCGGGCGGAAGACCGGGCGGCGTGCACAAGCAGCACCATGTCGACGTCGCAGTCGATCGCCTGCTGGTACGCGTCCAGTCCCACGAACTTCCGCTCCTCGGGCACGTCCACGCGGGCCTTGTCCAGCTCGAGCAGCGACTGATAGGCGCGATCCAAGCGGCTCGCGAAACGCGTCGGCCAGCGCCACCACTCGCACGTTGGGGTGGGCACGTCAGGGCGTTGTACGCCGCGCCCGCGCCACGCCCGCCGCACCCCACCAGGGCCACACGGATGACATCGCTGCCGGCGGCGTGCGCGGAACGACTGAGGGCCAACCCCGTGACCAACGCGGCGGCGGAGGAGGTCTTCGAGAAATTCGCGCCGCGAGGATCGCGGGTCGTGCATTGACTTCGTGTTCGCGTTCATGTCTAGTTCCTTTTCGTGGCAGGGCAGGCTGAGACGGTTGGTTCAGATTACCACAAAACGGACCTGCGCGCGGCGTCATCTGGAGCCGAAAGGCTCCGTGCCGTACCATCAGGGGGCACGCTACAACACAATGGATTCCTGGGGGGAGATCACGCCTCATGAACGGCCGAGAACGACTTCTGCGATTCCTGGCGGGCGACGCGGTGGACAGCCTGCCGCTGATGCCCATCACGATGATGTATGCAGCGGATCATGCCGGGGTCAAGTACGGCCAGTACGCCACCGACTTTCGCGTGTTGGTGGATAGTCAGATTGCGGTGGCGGACGCGTACGATTTCGATTTCGTATCGTGCATTTCGGACCCGGCGCGCGAAGCGACCGACTGCGGTGCCCGGGTGGCGATGTTTGACGATCAGCCGCCGGCGATCGTCGAAATGGACGCGTTGCTCGCCGACAAGAGCGACTTGGCCACGCTGACGAGTCCGGATCCCCAGGCGGAGGGCCGCATGGTCGATCGGGTGCGTGCCGCGGCCTTGTTCCGCGAGAAGGTGGGGGACCGGAAACTGATCGAAGGCTGGATCGAAGGCCCTTGTGCGGAGGCGGCGGACCTGCGCGGTATCAACACGCTCCGCGCGGAACAATCGCCAACATTCTCCTGAGCTCCCCATCCAGTTACGACAAGCCCTTCGTTTTCCCAAAGCAAACGAAGAAGACTGCCACACAAAAGGAAAACTTACACCACCTCCGGTGGCTTGGATGATATCAGTACTTTTTTTCTCGCCAGGACAAAAAGCTCGCGGTAGGCCTCCCTGGCCCGCGACCAGCACGGGAGACAACCACGGGTGCATCGGGCTGAATGCGAGGGGACAAAGAAATACACGCCCCGCCAATCTCCGTTTCAACCCACCTCACAATCGCATTCAAGTACTTAACACAATTAAAGGTAAAGGCGGAGAGATCAAATTGATCTATAAAAATGAGATTGTTTCCCACGCATTCTCCCCTTATAACAATATTTTCCCCGTTTATCCTGATGCCTCATCATTGACTTCAGGTGGTATTATCAACGCAATCAAACAAAGAAGCCGATTCCTTTCGAAAAAAACCGGAATTCGAATCTCCCGACCTATTGCTATTTTCCTGCTTATCGTACTATGCGGCTGGTTTATTTCACTGCTCTTTATTATCCGGATACAAAGCAGATATATTAAAAAGCAACAAGTCGAAATTCATACTCTTCAGGAGTACAATCAACAGGCAAAAATTGATCTTAATGCCCTTAAAGAACGGGTAAAGCCTCTTGAACAATTAGGAGTTTTAAACGATACTCCTAAAAAGAAAAAATAACAGAATCTTAGAACCAAGACATTCAGGAATGAGAATGAAAGCAACCGGTTCCAATTTACGTATAGGACTTCTGTTCCATGGTAAAAAAATCTGGCTGTCAGAGCTTTTAAGTATCATTTTTGTTTCCATACTTCTTTTCACACTCTTTACTATTACTTTTATCATTTTTAAAAATGAGATCAATGCAAATACCTACAATAAGGAAATAGCAGCTCTTAAAGCGGAAAACATCACTCTCCATAATGATCTTGAACATCTTAAAGAAATCACCCTTATAGCACAAACGCTCTGCACCTTTTTGAGAAGCAGAATTCCAGCGCCGACAATTTACAAATTATCCGAACTGATTTATACAAACAGTAAACAGTTCGGCTATGACCCTCTTCTGTTGCTCGCTGTTATTCATGTCGAAAGTTATTTCAAAATGGATGCTTATGGTAGATACCGAAGCGGTAATCTCAGCGGTGCGTTAGGGTTAATGCAACTCAAGTTTAAAACCGCTCAGGAAGTTGCTGCTCAACTCGAGATGGAAGCCCTCACACCTGGTGATCTTTTCAAGCCAGAAGTTAATATTGTCCTCGGTGTTGCCTATCTCACACAACTAGTAACAAGATTTAAGAGTTTCAAGCTGGGGCTGTTAGCCTATAATCAGGGGCCGGCAACGATAATCGCGAATATATCTAACAAACAACAACTATCTTTAAACTATTACCGTAAAGTGCTTAAATCCTATTACAATTTAAAATTGCTTTCTGAAAAAGAATCTGCCAAACAGAATAATAGTCCGCTTTGCCAGCAACAAAAGTAGAATGCCTTTTTTTACACTACTTTTCACATTATTAAATTGTTATTTTACACTGAATGCTGATATTTATATCTGTTTAGGATGACAGTGGATATCTCCTTTGATGGAAAGTTTTTTTTCAGATAAATATACTTTATCAATTAGTTTGCCCCCTAAATCCCTCGTAGGAGGACTTCTGAAAAGGCTAATTTTGATAATAATAGGGGGGCGAGGAATTTAGAGGGCTATAATTTTGTTGCAAAAAAACAGCTGTTTTGAATAGAAATTAATTATTTACTTTTATCAACGAAAAAAATATTCAATGAGAGATTACCATCATTTTCTTTTTTACAGTTCCAAAATTTCTTCAGATTCTGTAGAGCTCGATCAGGATGAATCACGCCACGCAGTAAAAGTGCTTCGCCTCTCACAAGGTGACAAATTTCTTGTAACTAACGGTAATGGGATATCAATAACATGTTCATTCGACAATTTTAATAAGGGCATTGTTCAGGGGACAATTATTGAAAAAACAGTCATTAAGGAAATCAGGCCCCGAATTCATTGCTATATCGGAATACCAGACCGTGATCCTTTTGAGACAACAGTCACAGATCTGACTGCAATGGGAATAGCAGAAATTACTCCTCTCATTACTGAACAAAGTCAAAAAAACTGGTGGGAACAAAAATGGGAAAAAAATCTCGAACGTCTGCGAAACAAAATGATCGCTGCCATGAAGCAATCTCTCTACCCACGGCTTCCTGTTCTCAATGTACCAACAGATTTTAATTCGATTGACAATATAAAAGGAATCACTTTCGTAGCTGATATCGATGGCCAGCCAATACACTCATATAAGAATGAATTTAAAAATGAAGTCAAATGTCTAATAGGACCACCAGGGGGATTTAGTCTCAATGAAGTGCAATTTTTTAAAAACCGCAATTTCGATCTTGTAAAAATTGCGCCTACCAGACTGCGTACCGAACTTGCAGCCATAGTACTTTGCGCACAAGTAATTGGTGATTACAAAGAAAATCAGTGACCAAATATCAAATAAACAGCCACACCATGAGACAGAAATCGTTCTTTATAATCAACGTTTTCCAAAGGAAACAGGCCCCTGTTGGTTTCACCTTTCACTGGATGCCAATAGCGAAAAGTATATTGCAAGGCGAGTGAAAGCTGAGGATTTACAACTGTTTCCAAACCTGCCCCACAGCTCATGCTCCAACGGATTCCCCCGTAAGATTCCAGGTAGTTTGGATCAAGAATTTCCATTTTTCCAGCTTGTTCTACTTCCTTTTTCTTCACATAGTGTACACCACCGCCGATCGATATATTTGATGATGTGCGATGGCTCAAATAAGTAAGCAACTGTAATTCTGGAATTAATCCAACCATAAAGTAGGTAGCATTCACATCTGCATCGACCACATTTCCATTATTAAGGGTGATATTGTAAAAGGTAATTTCTTTCTTTCTCCCTGCATCAAAAGTAAATGGCAATAAAAGCCGGAAATGCTTGGAAAGAAAATAGCGTTTACCTAATCCTATTCCAATTGTCGAGAGCGCCTTCATTTCTTCTCTTTGAGTCTGGTCATTTCCAAGATCATAAACAGCCGATCGATCATGCCATATAAGATTTACAGATCCGAAATAATGATGTTCTGTTTTTTCTGCGCAGATGCCCACAACTCCGATAAATAGAAAAAATGCGACAAATATTTTTTTCATCCCTTTATCCTGAAAATTAAAAATTTGACTATTATCATAAACTACTGACAAAACACTCTTGCACTCAAATTAACTTTTCTGCAGATACTATTTCAATAAATCTACACAGATTTTGATACAATTTCCTCAAGCAAATCGACAGTCGCTCTAAACGCCTCCAGCGGTGTTATTTCATTTACATCCATCGATTTGACAGCTACCAGTTCCCTTGACATGCACTTGTATGATTTCCATCGTATGAAGTTTTCTCCCCCAACGCAGTAGATCCCTACAGTAGGGATAGTAAAACCCGATGCAATATGCATAAGCGAGGTGTCTGGAGTAAAGAAGACAGACATGCATTTTATAAGTGCAGTAATGGTGAGCAAATCGGTCTCTGGAAGACAAATAGCATTTTTGAATTCCTGTGCAAATTCTTCTGCCCACTTAAGCTGCTTACCAACAGAAAAAAGAACCAATGCATGGTTCTCATATTTTTCACTTAAAAGTTTAAGATACTCATGATAATTTTCACGCGTCCATTGCCGTTCAGGAGCACCGGCGCTAAGATTAATTCCTATTTTACTTTTATCAGCAACGCACTCTAAGAGTTTTTCAGCTCTAGCTCTATGCTGATCAGCAAAAAAAAGATCCGGATGAAAACTGCCGGAGAACCGGCAATTCAGCACATCTTCCAAAAGTAACTTATATCTATCTATCAAATGCATATCTTTATTATCAGTTACTCTGTCAAAAAATCCCGTAACATACCCTTTATGCATACCAGCAGTACGAGAACTTTTTGATCTCACCAGTTTCGATATTAAAGTCGAAGTTTTACTTTCTCCCGGAGTACAATCGATAATCCAGTCGAAATGCTGCTTTCTGATCCAAAGTATCAACTTTATCACATGTAAAAATGAGTGGAAGTTTACAACTCGAATATGATCTAAAAACGGGTTATATCGTATGACAATTTCGTTGTAAGGACTGCAGGCTATTGCTATGTAAGAATCAGGGAAAGCAGTTTTTACAGCTCTGAAGAGTGGTGTTATGACAATCATGTCGCCGAGTTTACCGGGGCGTAGGAAAAGCAGCTTCAATATCAAATCCTGAGTTTTTATTTCCTGAACTTATTTTGTATTCTTTACTAAACCAACACACCATTAGCAGCTCTTTTTGTTTAATTCTCGTAATTTTACATATTTAAGAAATGTAGTAAATGATAAGATCGCTGAAACAACAAAGCCATAGTACCCATCACAAAAGCCTCGTTTGAGAAAATAAGCATGGATAAATTTCCAAACAGGCCTCAATATGATGTCAGTTATTGTAGCGATTTTATTCTGATTGTGCATTTGTAGAGCAGATAATTCTGTGAATTGATTTAGTTGTGCTATATGCGCCGAAATTGTTTTGTAAGAATAATGAAGAATATCACCTTTGAGATAACCAACAGTTGAACCGGGTGAAAGTATGACTTTTTCATGGACAATTGAATCATCCCAGGCACCTTTACGTATATCCCAAAGACGTAATTTTGAATCGGGATACCACCCACCATGATGAATCCATTTACCGCAATAATTGTTAAGCCGATTGCAGTAATACCCATCATGACCCCAATTAGCTTTCACCAGAATTATTGAATTAATCAATTCATCTGAGAGCACCTCATCCGCATCAAGAGACAACACTTTCGGATGAGAAGCCTTACCGAATGCAAAGTTCTTTTGAGAACTATATCCATCAAACTCGCGTTTGAAAAAACGTACATTTTCAAATTTAGAACAGATATTTTCTGTATTATCGGTTGAAAATGAATCGACAACAATTATTTCCTCTGCTACACGCGATAGCGATTTGAGACATTGCTCAATATTTTCTTGTTCATTATATGTAATAACAATTCCGGAGATTTTTTCTGCCATTTTGGACCAATTTTAATGAAAATATGAGCAATAATATTAATATTTTTTTACTATGATGAGCTTAAGGATTTGTAAAATACCATTCTTAAGATATTCTTGCAAGATAACAGAATTTAAAAAGTCTCTTTCTGCAGCTTCCTTCTCAAGGGCGGCATTACATTTGCCTCTTAAAACAGAAGTTATACGAAATTCCTCACCAGTGAGCAAACATGCGATTTTGGAAAAACAAAACCCCCTATGATAACCAATCTTCCCATTATTTAGCTAACAATGGTGAAAGAGTATACCTTAACATAATAGACAAAATACCTTTCAAGCATTTCAGTAAATATCAAAAGTCACATTATAAACGGTATCAATTTGCAACATCACTTCTTTCTTCAAAATTTATCGGCGATTTTGCCTGTGGAACTGGCTACGGTTCAGTATTGCTTTCCCAAAACAAGAACACTGTCATTGGTATGGACATTAACAATACAGTGATCAACTCAATATCATCTCAATACTCGCAATTTTCCAGCGTATCATTTGTTACTCAGGATCTGCTTCAATTGAATTATAATTTAAAATTTGATGCGATAGTTTCTTTCGAAACCATTGAGCATTTCAGTGAACATAATATTATCGATCTCCTGGAAAGGTTTTCTAATTCATTAAAAAATAATGGTTTACTGTTTTTTTCTGTACCTTATATTCAAGAAGCTTCAACCGAGGCAATAAGAATGGGATTTCATAAAACTTTTCTCATCGATGAGAACCGAATACAGAGCTGGTTCAAATCTATTCCAATAACAATCACTGATTATTTTTATCAGAACTATACAAACCACTCTATAAAAAAACATCTGAACCAAAAAGATTTCATCATTTGCATAGGTAAGAAAATTTTTTAATGCTTCCCTATATCTAAGTTTCCTTTCTCCAAGGAATTGAAATATGAAAGTAAGCATTGCAATTCCCTGTTATGAAATGCATGGATATGGTGCAGATTGTCTTGACTTCGGCCTTCAATCTATTGCCTGCCAGAATTATACCGATTTTGAAGTAATTATATCTGATCACTCTGTGGATGATTCTATTAGCAATGTCTGCAAAAAATGGCAACAACAACTACCTTTGAAGTACATAAAAAATGACCTCTCCCGCGGATCATCATCAGCTAATATCAATAACTGTATAAGATATTCTACTGGAGACATTGTAAAGATCCTCTGCCAGGATGATTACTTTTACGATAACAACTCACTGAAAAAAATCGTGACTTCGTTTGGCAAATCTCAGTGGCTGGTATCCAGTTATCTTCATACAACTAACCATAAAAACTTATTCAAAAAAAAGAAACCTTTTCTAAATAAAAATATCGCAACAATCAACACTATCGGTACTCATAGCTGCCTTACCATACGCAAGTCAAAAGATATTCATTATTTTGATGAAAATTTACTGTGGTTAATGGATTGTGAATATTATTATCGATTGTATAACTCTTTCGGACCGCCACAAATTTTAAATCAGGTGACAATGGTACAGTATCTTTGGGAGGGTCAAGTTACAAATACGTTTGCTGCCAGTAGAGCACTCAGAAGCAAAGAAATCGAATATGTAAAAGAAAAATGTCAGGAACCAATCAAATATTCATCATTTTTCCATATTTTCAATTTGTAATGAAGAGAATTTGGTGAATTTACAGTCGAAGTATGCTATTGAGGAGATCGAAATTATCTTTAATGACCTCATTTATTGATTTCAGATAGTTGCATTTATAAATAGGTTAGAATTTTGATGTAATGGGTTGTTTTGACAAGATACCCGAAAGGTCACGCAAAAAAATTCTCTCATTTTTAGCCCCCAATGGATGGAGGCTCTCTTTTCTTGAAATATACACCTACTTCCTGATGAGTACTTCTGTTTACAAGGTCATACAATTTTTTATAATCAATTTCAAATCCGTTTTCCCAATTTTTTAGGAGTTCATCCTGATGACATCCCCCACATGCATTCTTATTTTCTTCTTGAACTTTATTTAAGGGAATATTGACTATTCGGCTTTTTTTCCAACAAATACCATATCTTGGTAAAAATATGGGTAGATATTCCTGAAGCGCTTTTTCAAGAGAATTTGGTGCTTTAAATGAACAGTTTTCAATTATTGACTTTATTTCATCAGTGTCAAATATATTTCCATCCAGTGATAATGGATATCGCCAGTCTAAAACACCATTCTTCCATCTCCAACAAAATAATTCATCATTTGAAATAATACTCTCAATCTCCTCAGGAACAGATTGCTTCTGTGCAAAAGTATAACAATAATCCAAATGTGGGGCCATCCTGAGTGATGGTACGAAATTGGTGGTGGACAGATCGGAAATCAGACTAAAAGAAATTTCTCGTAAAATCACGATATCGTCAACGAGAAAGAACAATCTATCAGTGTCTACTTTGCCAAGCAGCTCAATTAGTTGATCTCTAAAACTAATTTCATGGATCGCTTCGGTAATAATTTTTTTGTGGATGTCTAACACCTGATTGTATGCATCTGCATGTCTTCTTGATGATGCAGCATACAATATAAACAAGTTTACTGGCGTACTAATTTTTTCTCTGAGAGTACAGAGAAGAGAATGTAACTGTAATGCCCTATCTTTTGAGAATACAATAGTGCTATACGTTACAGGTCGTGAATGAGATTTCATATTATGTAGTTCAAATATTTTTTCATAAGCAGCGATTTTTTTATCAACAGTTTTCCAATCTTTATCACGATGCAGAACGAGATTAAACGGTTTAACTTTATTAAAAAGTTGGCAAAGTTGCTTTCTCATTTTTTTCTATATACCTGTTTATCTTTATACATTACACGAAATGCGAACTTACTTTTGACTCACATTCTCAATTAATTCTATCAAACTGTTACTGATCCTCGAAATATTAAATAATTCGACAGCTTTCCTTCTTCCATTTGCTCCGAATTTAGAAGCCAATATGGAGCTCTTTAAAATTTTGATAATTGCAATTGAAAGTGATTCAAAATCACCTGGTTTAAAAAGTATCCCGGTATTATTATTATCAATCACCTCAGGTATACCACCACACTGCGAGCCAATTACTGGTAGACCGCAAGCACTTGCTTCTATAAGAGTCATAGGGAGATTCTCTTCTTCATAGTGAGGCTTATATATCGGCACAGAAGAGAGTGCGAAAACATCAACTGCATTGTAAAGAAATGGAAGTTTGTCATAATGAACACTATCAATAAACAAAACGGAATCATTTAAGCCCAGTTCATGCGCTAATTGACTTAACCGATCATATTCACGACCTGACTTTCCACCGACAATGACAACAAATATTTCTGGGCATGTTTTTTTGACCATTGCAATAGCGCGGATCAGAACATCAAATCCTTTTACAGGAACCAGCCTGCCGATACTCATTACCACACTTTTATCTTTAGGCAACCCCAATTCCATTCGAAATTTTTCTTTTGCCTGTAATGGTCGAAAATGATCACAATCGATTCCGTTTAACAAAATTTTTGTATTAATATTAAAGCTACAGCTTGATTTTACTTTCTCGTATAGAAAGTTACTTACTGGAACAAACAGATCAATTCGCGACAGTGTGTGCCGGAAACTCTTAATTCGGTTTGAGGTTACGGCTCGGGTGATATCAGTGCCGTGTGCAAAGCATAGTATTTTTGTACGCAATACTTTTTTCAAAAAAACCAGGCCACTTACATGCTGCCAAGTTGTTCCTAAAATGATTCCATTTTGATTGAATAGCAACCATTTAGAAACATTTATCATCATGTATAGCCATCGGAACTTACTCCAATCATGACCTTTTACAAAATTGAACACGACATTCGGATTGAAGGATTCAAGTTCACAATGACGGTTTTTTGTCGGAAGGAAAACAACAATTTTGTATTCTTTGAAAGCCAGTGTAGATGAAATAGTTCTACACCAGCTTGCAATCCCTCCCCGAATGTTGGGAGGGAACTCATCTGTAAGTAAAAGCAGAGTGGGTTTTCTCATTTGAAAAGGTACTTTCTTTTAAAAATTGCTTTTAAATACCTGCGAATAGTCTTTGATGTCAACTGGATTTTATCGATTTGCCAAACTTTCTGTACACATTCAATAAATTTTTGATAATCACCTTGTTTGTAAAACGCATTCGCAGATACAACATATGCCATCGCTAAAGCCTTTTTCCTGAACTTATTCTCAATTGTCGGCTTTAACTGAAAAATTTTATTTAAAACGTCCATGCGTCCTTTGTGCATTGCACTTGCATTAGATGACATATTAAAATTGTGAAGTCTATATCGTACTGTTATCGTATCAAGATACTTAATTGACGATTCTAAAGCTGCAGCACGTAACACGAACTCCCAGTCTTCGCACGTGTGTAAGGTTTCATCGAACAGCCCGATACGATCAAAAATATTTTTCCTCACCACTATAGTACTAGGGACGACTAAATTCTGATAAAGCAATAGCTCCAGTTGATTTCTTTTTTTCATATTAATTGCTCTGCAACGCTTTAGCTTATTTTTTCCGAAAAAACGTTCACCATTGTGAGAGAAGCAGATTACATCAGTGAAACATATGTCAATCTCGGGATCATTTGTAAAAACATCCATCTGATATTGAAGCTTTTCCGGTAACCAAATATCATCAACATCACAAAAACCTATGAAAGTTCCTCGCGAATGAACAATTCCTCTGTTGCGGGCTGATGGTAAATTCTTATGTTCTCCTTCAATTATTGACAAATTATCTATATTAAGTGATTTTGCAACAGCAATAGAATCATCTGTCGATCCATCATCTACAATAATAATTTCTGTTGGTTTGTAAGTCTGTGCAGCAAGAGAACAAATACAGTCTATGATGTATTTTTCTCCGTTGAAAACTGGTACAATGATGCTTACCAATGGTCTTTTATTTTGGTCAATCATAAGAATCAATTAAAAACCTGGTAAATCAAACAAATCTTTAGAAAATAGAGATCTGCTGCAATTTTTTGTGAAATAATATTTATATATGCGCAAAAGTTTTTTTCATGTTTTGATTGAACTTAAATAATTAATGGGCTATTCGAAAAAATAACTGATCATATTAAAGCCTCTGCTAAATGTGAAAATATGTTTACGGTCGAAAGAATGCTGCACAAAAAAAAGTTTTAGTGTAAGCAACAGCACTTTTACGAATCAGTCTGTAGGTCTTTTCCGATTTTAGATTATTCACCCCAGAGATAAACTAAAAATTATTAAAATTTTATTTAATTATCTCTGGGCCCATATCAGACACTCCCAACCAACTCTCGCAACTCGTTCTCAAGTTCCTCTGCTGATCTATCTTTCGAAAAATACTCCTCCGCTCGCTCGCGAGAGCTAACTCCCAATGCATGCCTTTTTTTATCATCTTTAAGCAACTTAACACTTACTCTTGCAAACTTATCCGTATTTCCTTCCTCAACAATTGCACCACTTTCCTCATCAACAATAGCCTCTCTTACCCCAGCAATATCAAAAGCGACAACCGCTTTTCCATGTGCCATCGCTTCCAAAAGAGCATTCGACATCCCTTCCGATCGCGATGTCAACCAGAACAGATCCGCTGCCTGCAACAAACCGCTTGTATCATCCCGGTGACCCGTAAATAGTACTTTCTTTTCTATACCGAGTCTTGCTGCCAATTCTCTATATTCATTACTTTCACTTCCTGATCCCACAATTATTAAACGGCAATCCTGTAATTCCTTATCAAGATCAGCAAAAGCTTGCAAAGCAAGGTCAAATCCTTTTTGACTCGAAAGCCTTCCGATACCCATAATGCAAAACTCCGCATCTGAAAGCCCCAGCTCTTTACGATATTTCTCGCGAATATCTGAAGAAAGCTCCGGAATGTTAACCCCATTATAAACCAGCTTACATTTATTGACATCAAAACCCGGAGTAAGAGATAGCGTATCTATAATTTTTTTTGAATTAACAATTACTATGTCAAATAATGTACGGAACGCAAAGCGGTTTCTAAAATTATGTAACGGCCGGTCGATTCCAAACCGTGCAGCGATTTTGGTAATTTTCCATCCGGCAAGCCCCCCAAGAACATATTCTCTCTGTTTTGTCGGTATCAGAATATCGATTGAATTCTTTTTTATAAATAATCGGACCATTATCAGTGTGAAAACATCAAAAACATTTGAGAAAGGAAACCTTACAAACAGCAAAGTCTTTTCTTTATTATTTTTCTCAAACAATTCAGATCGACACCCCAAGAAAACCGTATGTCCCCGCGATGCAAGATCAGATGCTGCAGACAATGTCCACTTCTCATTTCCTCCCCACTCTTTCGCACTATTCAGAAATAATATTCTCATTTTGTTTTTCCGTTAAAGAGTGTTTAAAAACCGATTCAACATTATCCACCATTGTTTTAATAACGAAACTCTTTTTAACCGTTTCTAATCCCCTTTGCCCCATACTTTCTCGTCTGTTTGCATCAGATAAAACGGTTTCAATTCGCGTTGCAAGCATTTCAGAATTTTTTATCGGTACAATAAATCCATTCACTCCATCAATTATTATTTCATTTGTCCCACCTGCATCTGCAGCGACAACCGGAGTACCAACACTCATTGCCTCGAGTACGACATTCGGCAATCCTTCATCAACGGAGCTTAAAGCAAAACAATCCGCACTGAACATCAGTTCCTGTATATCATTCCTATGCCCTGCAAAATGGATATACTGCTCTACTTTAAAATCAGTTGCCAATTTGCGATATGGCTCCGGATCACCTTTACCCGCAATAACCACATGAGGAAAGCAGTTTTTTTTGTTAAGCAAAGAAACAGCTTCGATCAGATATTCAAAACCCTTCTGCCAAAATAAACTTCCTGCGGCAAATACAACTGGTCGTTTTATCGATGAATTCAGGCTAAGAATTTTATCTCGGTCAAAGTGTTTGGTATCAGGAATCTCAACTCCATTATGAACAACATGGATATTGTTCTGATCAATCCATTTAAACTTTTCAAATTGTCTCTTGATAAAATGAGCCGGAGTTATTATATGTCCAACGATGTATTTATATGCCATTCTGTAGCGCCATTTTTCATAAATGAGCGATAGTCCTTTTCTAACAAAAATAGACTTTACACCTGCAAGCTTTGCTGCGATTCCCCCTAACCGAACATCTTTCTCGAAATTACAACAGATTACAGACACGTTTTTTTTTTGAAAAAGCGGTAGAGTTTAAAAATGATGAAGGGATCAAAATCCGCATGGATATTCATTTCTATTGTGTGAAGTTTACGGTTTCGTGCTTTCGACAGCCATACGGCATCTCTTTTACCGATACAATAAACATTATGCCCCCGTTCTTTCAATCCGGCAGCAGCGTTCACCATCCATTTTTCGCCGCCGCGCCAAACATCTTTCTGGATCGAGTTCATAAATACTATTGTAAGTGGCTCTTGTATATCTAAACATGCCATTTTGTATAAACTTTCTTTTTAATTATCACTCTCAGATTCAAGCTTGAATAGCCATTAGCGCATTATCTCCTGTGCAGCATTCATTACATCTTCCGGGGATATTGTTGCCATGCACTGATGATCTTTCTTTAAGCACTCGCGTTTACAGCAAAATTGACATGAAGCAACTCTTGATTTTACAATCCGAACTAGTTCTCCCAGTGGGCGCTTCCATTCCGGAGGTGTGCTTCCGAAAATGCCGACAACCGGAACACCAATATAACCTGCCAGTTGAAGAAGGCCACAATCATTTGCTATAACTACCGATGCTCCTGCAATAATATCAGCAGCTTCTTCCAGCGAAGTTGCGCCTGCTATATTGATAACCCGGTGAGGTAAATGCCTTGCTATGGAATCAGCAGCTCCTCTATCCTTACTGTCACCCAATATTACAAACCGCTTATCTGTCCACAACTTTACCAGTTGCTCATATCCATCCCATTGGCGAGATGGCTCATCTGGTCCGGGACAAAGGACAACTGATCCTGCGAAATGGCTGTTAGCTCCAATCGTTATCCCCGGCCAGAATGAGGGTTCAACAAACGCTGTCTCCAGGACAACTGAATACTCTCTGGTAAGGTGCTCTCTATTGTTAACTATTTCATCCGAAATACTTTCTGTCAAAAAGTGAGTTCGTTGCCCGGCACTGACTCCCCGACATCGGGTAATACCAGTTTTAAACCCAAACCAGGCAGATGAAAAGGAGTGTGGAAGGAGATACAGCTTCTCATAAAACTCCTTTTTGAGCAATGATGCCGACTTTAACAAGTGCGACATATTTTTTCTATCGTATGGAATAACAGGCAATACGGAGAGTGTTTTACAAAGATTAACAAGATGCTCCGGTACAATGAGAACTATATCCCGATCAACATCACAGGCTTTCCTGGTAACTACCGATAAAGCCAGAATGAATTCACCAACCCAGTTAGGCATTAAAACTGCGAGTTTTTTTCGCATTTGAAAAATTTTTATTGACGGTTTTTTTTTGCTCGCCAGCCCGGCTTTTAGCTGTTTGAAAAAAGCCATCTTATCCCCTTAAGAAATGAAAATTGCCCTCTAAATTGAGTATTCTCATTTATTAATATATCAGCACCAATCAAAATATTTACAGAAATACGATTGATATCAGGTAAGCCTGCACTATTTGACTTGCAATTTTTTCGCAGTACATAATTCAAAATACATCATTGATATTACTTATTAAATGCATTTTATTTCAATCTATTATTTTTTGATCTATATACTCCCCAAAAAAATCGATTCCATGAAATACAGTATTTGCTGACTTTTTAAATAAAATAAGCCTGATAAATTTAACGTACTTTTTATAGACAGTGTGTAGAAAATACGATTAATATTACAAGTGATATAACAATGGCAATGCATAAGAGAGGTTATCTTAATGGTAAAAGATAATCTGAAAAAAGCAACATTTGCCGGAGGATGTTTCTGGTGTATGCAGGGGCCTTTTGATGCACTTGATGGAGTTATTTCAACCACCGTAGGTTACACTGGAGGAAATAAGGTAAACCCAACTTATGAAGAAGTTTCCACCGGAGAAACCGGACATGCAGAAGCGATTGAAATAACTTACGATCCCCAAAAAATCAGTTACAAAGAACTGCTTGACGTATTCTGGCGTAACATCGATCCTACAACTAAAAATGTGCAGTTCGCCGATAAAGGTTCTCAGTATCGTACCGCAATCTTTTACCATGACCAGGAGCAACGTCTCCTTGCTGAACAATCAAAAGAATCCCTGCGTACCTCTGGCAAATTCTCAAAACCAATTGTCACCGAAATTGTTCCTGCAAACAAATTCTTCGCAGCTGAAGAGTACCACCAATACTACTATAAAAAAAGATCTGACCATTATGCAATGTATAAGAAAGCCTCAGGAAGAGAATCTTTTATCAAAAACAACTGGGGTGAAAACAAAAAATAATAGAGAGGAATTATTATGAATCTCAGGGACAAACATTGTAAACAATACTCCGGAAAAGAAGATGTTCTATTAGAAAATCAGGAACAAGAGCTGCTAAAAAGCATTTCCGGCTGGACAATTGATTCAACCGAGGAGGTCCACAAACTCCAGAGAGCCATCAAATCTGAAACCTTTATGGATTCTGTAAATCTGCTCCGGGATATCGCGCTGATCGCACAATCAGAACAACATCATCCTGATTTCCATCTATCGTACACCACACTATCATTGGTTCTTTACACTCATAAAGCAAACGGATTAACAGAAAATGATTTTATTATGGCTTCTAAAATAGATGCACTCCTTGAAAAAAGAGTTTAAAACATCCAGTTCTCTCAATCATCTCTATTAGAGAACCTTACCTTTTATAACCTGATAATCAGTACTCTTTTATTCTCAGGTTATAAGTAAATGATTTTTCTTCACCCAGATTTCTTTTATATTCCCATAGGTGGCTTCGTAAGGAATTTCTAAAATGCGTGTACCAATATTTCCGGAACATAAACCACTTACCATTCACGACCAAAATTTTTTCCATACTCTTTTATGGGAATTTCAGCCGGTTGTTTCCGAATTAACATTTACAAATCTGTTTATGTGGCGTAATCATTATAATTTCAAGTGGACAATGTTAAATGATACGCTTCTGATCCTTGCTGCAGATTCTCCTGATCCTTATTATTTTCAGCCTGTCGGAAAAAGACTCTTTAAAAATGATATTTTAACAGCTCTTTACTGGTTGCATGATGAATACAAAATCGCTCATCCCTGTTTTTACAGAACAGATAGGGAAACTGCTGATGAATGTTCTTCAATTTCAAATCTAAAAATAGAACCTTTACAAAATCATTTTGATTATTTGTATGATACTCATAGCCTAATCAGCCTGAAAGGGCGCAATTATCATTCAAAAAAAAATCACCTGAACCGTTTCAAATCAGAAAACCAATTCATATATCGCCCGCTTACCAGTGATCTTATTGATCAATGTATTGGGTTTTCAGATAAATGGTGCCATTTGTTTCAATGCAAAAACGACAGCACCCTGGAAGCCGAATGGAAAGCTATTCGTGAAGCTTTATGTAATTTTGAACATTTACAATTTAAAGGTGGTGTGATCTTAATAAATGATAACGTTGAAGCTTTTGCTTTGGGTGAACTACTGAACAAATCAACCGCAGTTATCCATATCGAAAAAGCAAATACTGCTATGCATGGAATTTACGCTGCTATTAACCAGCTCTTCTGCGAACACAACTGGGAATCAACAGTTTTTATTAATCGTGAACAAGACCTTGGAGAGGAAGGTTTGCGAACCGCGAAAAAATCCTATCATCCCCAAAAGATGGTCGAAAAATTCCGGATCAGTCTTACTATTTGATTCCTTCGGTAGGCAGCCCTATCCAAAGTTTAACTCATTCGGTTTTTCTCAAGAATCAAAGCTGTCTCAATATGATGCGTATTGGGATAACAATCGAAGAGCGCCGCTTTTGTTATTCTGTAACCGGCAGTAACAAATACATTAACATCTCTGGCCTGTGTGGATGGATTACAGGATACATATAGTATTTTTGATGGACCAATAGAGATTATTGATTTCCGCACTATTTTAGTCAGACCAAGGCGAGGCGGATCGATAATCAAAAAATCAACATTCCCATTTACAGTTGATCGAATATGCTCCGCGTCAGAACAGATTGCTTTAAAATGACTAATATTGTTTTTTGACAGATTAAGTTTCGCAACTTCTACCTGTGATTTCACTGATTCGATCATGTAACCTTTTACGAATTGTTTCCCAAGCATCACCGAAAAAAAACCAACTCCACCGTAAAGATCTACACAGGTGCCACCATTTGTCATCGGGGAAGCCCAATTTCCCATTGTTTCGGTCAGAAATGCATTACTCTGAAAAAAGCTGTCGCCATAAACCAGGAATTTACAGTTCCCGACGGTAATTTCTGTTTGTGTTTGTGTAATTTCTTTAATTTCCGGGTCAGAAGCGACGAGAATATCACCTGCAATTACTTTTACAGATTTTCCATTAACCTGGTGCAGCGTTCTATTTAGTGTGTCAAGCACACTGTTACACGGCTCGGTTAATAGAGGACAATGCGTAATTCTGATTACTTCGTTTGTCTTTTTTTTATAGAAACCATAATTTTGATTATCAACTTTCAATTGTGCCCGCATCCGGTAAGATTTCTCTGGAGAGCTAAATATATTAATCACGGGAATTTCTCTGATTTTACCAATTCGCTTCAGACAATCAATAAAAATCTCCTTTTTGATTTCAACTTGACGTTGATAATCAATATAGAGCCAATCACACCCGCCGCATTCATTAAAGTACGGACAATCCGGATTACGACGATCTTTTGAAGGCTCGATTATCTTTACTGGTTTGGCAAGAGGTATTCCCTCCTGTTTACCTTCTATTCGGTATTCAACTGTTTCACCTGGAACTACATCAGAGATAAACAAAACGCCTTCTGGTGTTCTTGATAATCCCAGTCCCCCGAAAATCATCTTTTCAATTGTAGTCTGATGCATGCTTTGTAAAGGAGCTCACTGTAAATTAATTTCAGATTCATCAACGTCTTTATAAAGACCCTTTTGTATTACGGGTTGAGCAAACTGAATATTTGGTAAGGCTGGAAATCTTATAGAATCTGCTATAATTGATGGTTGGAGCATCTTTACAGCATAAAAAACAGGTTTGTATGTTGGAGCTATGTTTTTGGCCTCTTCTATTAGCGCTGCTGGAACGCTATCAGGTGCAATACCAATACGGTGGTAATCATGATAAGACCCTTTTGTCGCATCAATTATTCTATACAGATGGAGATAGGTGATTTTCAAGATTTGTCTTTCGCGACGATGTAATAGAACCTGACCGATCGCTTTACCAAAACTTTTATCACCAACTAATATAGCTCCTGCACAATCCTTAAGGGCTATAGCCAGTATCTCGGATGCGCTGCCAGTGTTATTATCCATCAGCACTGCTAATTTTTTATTTTTAAATTCAGGCAATTGCTTAGTAATATAAGAATTTGTATTCCAGTCATGTTCTAAAGTAGATGCCTTCTGAGTAGTCCGGTCATAGACTCGTTCTATAGCATGTATATATTTCTTACCTTTTGGAAGCATACATTGAATGATTGTATCGGTAGTTGTTATTAATCCGCCACCATTTGAGCGAAGATCTAAAATGATATTTGAGAAATGGCCTATTTTCGGTACCGCATTGTAAAACTGCCTCAGTACACTTCCATAATCATCTTGGAAAGTAGGGATTCTTAACAAACAACATGAATCAGTCAAAGTATCCAATTTCATGAGCTTGTTTGAATAAGAAGTTTTTCTTAAACTCCCTTCTACCAGGATATTCCCCAAACTGTCCGAATAACCTGTATAATGCCCTCCTTTTAAAGTATCTTGGAGAAGATTAAACAGTTCTTGTGAAAAATCGACTGCAAAAGGATCATTCGGAATTCTATCCTGATAGATACTGAAAACTTTAAGGTATTGCCAGACACTGACCAATTCGATCTTATCGGACTCATTCTGAACAGGTTGCGAACAATTTACAATTAAAACCATTATCGCTATCGCGAAAGCTTTAAATAAATGTCTGCTTATAATTTTCAATTCTTTACCTTCTTGTAGTTTCAATAGTGAAGAGAGGCAATACGTTTTCTGTAATCATCAGAACCAAAAATATAACTTCCCGCAACGAGAACATTTACACCATTATCGATACACACTTTTGCAGTTTCGCTATTTATCCCGCCATCAACTTCGATATCTATGTTATTATACTTTTCAGCAATCAGACCGGCAACCCGTTTTACTTTTTCCATTGTTTCAGGAATGAATTTCTGACCACCAAAACCGGCATATACTGACATTATAAGGATCTGGTCAATTTTATCAAGATACGGAAGGAACAGGTCTATCGGTTTATCCGGGATTGACAGCTACACCGGATTTGACACCCTTTTTTTTAATAGACTTGAGAACTCCTGGCAGATCTTCACAAGCCTCAGCATGAACCATGAGAATATCAGCTCCCGCATCACAGAACTGATCAATATATTTTTCCGGATGATAAATCATTAAGATGTACATCAAGCGGAATGGATACACATTTTTTTACCGCTTCAACAACGATTGGCCCAAATGTGAGATTAGGGACAAAATGACCATCCATGATATCACAATGAATTCTATCAGCTCCAGCATCCTGAACAGCTTTAACCTCATCGTTCAAGGTTACGAAAATCAGCCGCCAAGATTGAAGGCGCAACTTCGATCTTTTTTGTATTCACTCGATTCTCCGTTACATAATTGCAGAATTAGAAGCGAAGTAACTAAAATCAATATTTATCTGAAGTACTTCACGAGTTCCAATTTCCCGTAAATTCTTAAAAGCCCTACGCAGAAAACTGAATCTAAATAATAGCAAAGAATATATATACAAATAAACAAAAAGGCACCCGTTGAGGTGCCCTTAAAATTTATCAGATCAGGCAGCTGCACCTTTAATCAGCTGCAATGCAATTTCATTACGCTGAATCTGGTTTGTACCTTCGTAGATCTGAGTAATTTTTGCATCACGCATCCGTTTTTCCATTGGATATTCACGCATGTAACCGTAACCACCCATAACCTGTAATGCATCAACAGTAACTTTCATTGCAACATCAGAGCAGAATAGTTTTGACATTGCAGATTCTTTTGCAAACTTTTTCTCACCAGCATCAATTGTACGTGCAGTTGCATAAAGAAGTGCACGTGCAGCTTCAACCTCAGTTGCCATATCAGCAAGCATATGCTGAACAGCCTGGAACGAGGAGATCGGCTTCACCAAACTGTACACGCTGACGAGAATAAATAACAGCATCTTGCAAGTGCACCAGCTGCAATACCAAGAGCCTGTGAACCAACACCAGGACGAGAAAAATTCAGAGTATTGATTGCAACAATAGAACCCATACCCTCTTTGCCGAGAATATCTTCTTTTGGAATTCTGCAATTCTGGAAAACAAGTTCAGTTGTGCTTGAAGCTCTGATACCCATTTTGTCTTCATGTTTACCGAAGGTAAAACCAGGTGTACCTTTTTCAACGATAAAGCAGCTGATACCACGAGCACCCTTTGCAGGATTTGTTTTAGCAAAAACAGTATAAACCTGAGCATTTTCACCATTTGTAATCCACTGCTTTGTACCGTTGATTACCCACTCATTACCATCGAGAACTGCAGTTGTTTTCATTCCAAGAGCATCAGAACCTGCATTAGCTTCTGTCAAACCAAATGCAGCAATTGTTGTTCCAGCAGGCAATACCAGGAAGATATTTTTTCTTCTGTTCTTCACTACCGAAAAGAAGAAGCGGAAAAGTACCAAGTGCAGTTGCAGCCATGGCAAGAGAAATACCACCGTCATACTTTTGATAATTCTTCAACAGCAAGACACAGTTCGAAATACACCACCACCAAACCCACCGTATTCAGCAGGGATATAAAGTCCGCAAAGGTCAGCTTCGGAAAGAGCCTTCACTACATCCCATGGAAAAATACCTTCGTGATCATATTTTTCACGTACAGGAAGAATTTTTTTCTGTGCGATCTCTCTAGCAGTATCAATGATCATTTGCTGTTCTTCAGTCAGAAACCAATTCATTATTACTCTCTCCTTTAAGACAGGCTGATATTTCTTCTTTATTATAATTCAATGTCGCGATCTGAGCTGCATTCTGCTGGGCGATTTTTTTATTAGGACCAACGCCTTCACCCATCGGAACACCAGCTATATCAATTCGTATTTTAAACTCTTTTGCATGATCCGGTCCGGTAGCCGCAATCGTAACATACTTGGGGAATTCCAAAACCATCTCTTGTGCGAAGTTCAAGAATTTTACTTTTGTAATTTACATTCCGTCTCATCTTTGAGAAATTCCGGATATTCTCCCAAAAAGAAACTGATGAAGCAATTCTTTTGAAGGCTCAAGACCTCCATCAAGGTACACTGAACCAAGAACAGCCTCAAAAGCATTAGACATAGTAGAATGACGGCTTCCTACCACCAGATTTTTCTTCAGAAACCCCGAATATCAAATATTGCCCAAGATCAAAGGAGATGGCAATTTCTCCAAGAATTTTTCTGCTGACAACAAGTGATTTGATTTTAGATAACTGACCTTCACTTTTGTCAGGATGAGCCAGATACAGATGTTCTGTAACAAGACAGTTCAGAACCGCATCCCCAAGAAACTCTAGATCGTTCATTCGAAAGTAAGTCCCTTTGTATCTTCAGGGGCAATTGATGATTTATGAGTTAGAGCCTGCTTAAGAAGCCCGATCGATTTGAAATGATATCCAATGACATCCTGTAAGACGATCTAAGAGCCCCTTCAGACTGCTTTTTCTTTTGAGCACCGAAAATAGATCTGAATAGATTAATTACTGGTTGCAGAGGATTCATATTTGCCAAGAATGAGGCTTGCATTGTGCCCCCCAAAACCAAAAGAGTTACTCATCACATACTTTACCGTTTTCTTAACAGCAGTATTTGGTGTATAGTTCAAATCACACTCAGGATCAGGATCTTCATAGTTAATTGTCGGCGGAATGATACTGTCGCGAATTGCCAGCGCAGAGGCAATAGCTTCAATCGCACCTGATGCACCAAGGAGATGACCGGTCATTGATTTAGTTGAACTGATATTGAGCTTTATTTGCATCCTCACCAAAAACTTTATGTAATCGCACATGACTCATATTGATCATTGATCGGAGTCGATGTTCCATGTGCATTGATATAGTCAATCTGAGAAGGATTCAGCCCTGCACTTTTAAGAGCCATTCTCATTGCAGCCTGAGCACCAGCATCTTCAGGAGCAGGATGTGAAAGATGATATGCATCACCAGTTGCTCCATAACCAATAACTTCAGCATATATTTTTGCTTTTCGAGCAAGTGCATGCTCAAGATCCTCAAGAATAAGAATACCAGAACCTTCACCCATTACAAAACCATCACGTTTTGCATCAAAAGGAGAACTTGCTTTCTGAGGATTATCATTACGTGTAGACAGTGCTTTCATTGAACAGAAACCAGCAAATGCCATTGGTGTAACAACCGCTTCAGTACCACCAGCCATCATAACATCAGCAAGTCCGCATTTAATCATCATAAATGCATCACCAATCGAATGAGCACCTGATGCACAAGCACTGACAACAGCATAGTTTGGTCCTTTAAAACCATACTCCATCGAAGCACGACCAGCGGCCATATCAGGAATCATCATCGGAATCAAGAAACGGAGAAACTCGGCTGGGACCACGTTCAATTAATTTTGAATGCTCAACCTCGAGTGTTGAAAGACCACCAATTCCAGAACCAATGATAGTCCCACAACGTTCGAGATCAACAGTTTTTAGATCCAGTCCGGAATCTTTTACAGCCAATGCAGCTCCAACAACTCCAAGCAAAATCGCCCGATCGGTGCGTTTTACCTCTTTTACATCAACATAGTTACTGAAATCAATATCTTTGACTTCACCAGCTATTTTTGAAGGATACTCAGTAGTATCAAAGGCAGTAATGCGATCTATTCCCGATTTTCCGGAACAAAGAGAACTCCAGAAAGTATCGATATCATTTCCAACCGGACTAGTAACACCCATACCGGTGATGACTACTCTTCGTGACATTGCGATTTTAATCCTTGCGATAAAGTGATAATATAAAAGTGTAATTCTCCCCGTCTGCAAGAGATAGCAGACGGAGAGAATTATAAAATCTAGAAGCTTATACTTTTGTTGACAGATAATCAAATGCATCTTTAACAGTTTTCAACTTTTCTGCATCTTCATCAGGAATCTCAACATCAAATGCATCTTCAAAAGCCATAATCAATTCAACCTGATCAAGAGAATCTGCACCAAGATCATCAACAAATGATGCCTGAGTAGTAACTTTATCTTCACTTACACCAAGTTTTTCAGCAATGATCTGTTTTACTTTAGACTCCATTTCGCTCACAATTAGCTCCTTTCAAAAGAGACAGTGGTTGTTTTCAATTTAAAGATTATAAAATGTTTATTCTCCAATTACATTACAAGTCCACCATCAACGGTCAATACCTGTCCTGTAATATAATCTGCGAGAGGAGAAGATAAAAACAGTACAGCATTTGCAACGTCTAGTGGTGAACCAAGCTTTGCCATCGGAATACTGACTAGACAGCTTTTCTTTTTCGGCATCAGAAAGTTTATCGGTCATCGCAGTTCTGATAAAGCCAGGTGCAACAGCATTCACATTAATAGAGCGGCTTGCAAATTCGCGTGCCAGTGTTTTTGTTAAACCGATCAAACCGGCTTTTGACGCAGAATAATTGGCCTGACCAGCATTTCCCATCAAACCAACAACTGAAGCTATATTGACAATTTTACCGTTTCTTGCTTTCATCATCGGACGTGCAGCTTCTCTGCAACAAAGAAATGCACTCTTTAAGATTAACATTTAAAACCAGATCCCAGTCCGCTTCCTTCATTCTTACAAGTAAACCATCTCTGGTGATACCCGCATTATTTACAAGTATATCAATATTGGGAAATACTTCAAGAAAACTTTTAAACATAGATTCTACATCTGCTTCTTTTGAAACATCACCTTTAATCGCCAGCGATTTTCTTCCCAGCTTCTCAATATCAGAAGCAGTCACCTGAGCAGTATCCAGATCAAGATCGCTCACCGCAACATTACAACCGGCTTGCGCCATGCGTAGAGCAATTTCTCTACCAATTCCACGACCACCACCAGTTACCAGTGCTGTTTTAGTTGAAAGATCAATCACTACTTTACTCCTTCTGCGAATTAATTTTTAGTTTAGCAGAGAATATATGTTTGTAGCAGTATCACTAGGAACAACATTTATTGTTTCATTACATTTTTTAACCAGACCTTTTAAAACACTCCCAGGTCCAGTTTCCAGACAAATTCCATATTCTAGTGCATGGCCAAAGTAGCAATAGAATCAACCCAGCGAACCGGTGAAATCAATTGTTTTTTAACGAGTTGCTTAATTGTGAGCAGCATCATTCTCAGGCTTAGCAGAAACGTTAGAAATGAGCGGACATCGTGGATTTGAGAATGTTATCGCATCAATAACGAGCAAAATGCATCTGCAGCTTTTTGCATAAGTGGAGAATGAAATGCTCCACTCACCGGCAATAACAATCGCCCGTTTTGCACCTGCAGCTTTCAACTTTTCACACGCTTCATTAACCGCAGCGACTTCACCACTTATAACTGTCTGTTCAGGAGTATTTTCATTTGCAGTGACCACAATTCCCGATGTAACCGTTTTAAGAACCTCAACTATTTTTGCTCTTCTCGAGTCCAATTATGGCAGCCATTGTTCCAGGCATCTCCTTTGCCAGCATTTGCCATAAGCTCACCTCTGTCGCGCAACAGCCTTCAAACCATCTTCAAAACTAAATACTCCTGCAGCATATAACGCACTGTATTCACCCAGAGAATGTCCTGCAGTATAGGAGGGTACAATTCCTTTTTCAGCAAGAATATCAGTAATTGCAGATTCAACGGTAAATAGTGCAGGTTGAGTATTCTGTGTTGCAGTAAGATCTTCCTGTGGTCCAGAAAAGATGATACTTAAAAGATCACGCCCAAGAATTGTAGTTTGCCAGATCCATTCTTTTACGGGCAGATTCAAAGGAGTCGTAAAGATCCTTACCCATACCCAACGATTTGTGAACCCTGTCCAGGAAATAGAAATGTATATTTCATCGATTCTCCATTGGTATACAATATAGGAAACTATTTATAATCAAACATGATTTTTTTCTGAGCTATTAGAACTTTTTTGAGTATGCACTCTGGGATCAATAAAGTTCCATATAGTGAAATCTTAGGCCTGAATTAAAAATTCACTAATGCACTACCGGCGGTAATTCCACCACCAAGAGCAGTAAATAGGACTTTTGTACTCTCTTTTACTAATCCCTTTTGACCATACTTCTTCAAGCGCTAAAGGAATCGATGCAGAAGAAGTATTGCCATAACGTTCAAGATTTGTCACTAACTTTGTCTTTAGGAATATTTAAGATGATCTGCAACCGCCTGAATAATTCTGATATTTGCCTGATGAGGAACCAGAATAATCGATTTCATCTAAGGTTATACCCGCATTCGGTAAGCACCTTCATCGAAGCATCTGACATCATCCGTAACAGCATGCTTAAAAACCTCATTCCCCTTCATTTGCATCGTTCGCTTCTCACCCCATGCAGGAAACATGAGAATATCACCTAAGTGTTCCATCACTCTGAAGATGGGTTGACAAAATTCCCCGGTCAGTACTCGTGACGTACCCTGCAAAACAACAGCCCCAGCCCCATCTCCAAAAATACACTCGTTGCTCGATCAGTCCAATCAAGTGCTTTTGAAATAACTTCCGCACCAATTACCAAGAACATTTTTATTATTTCCGGAAAGAATCAATCCATTAGCAACGGTTAAAGCATAGACAAAACCAGCACACGCAGCACTCACATCAAAGGCAAACGCATTTGTACAACCCAAGCAACGCTTGAATTCTGCAGGCGGTTGAGGGGAAAAAAGAATCCGGTGTAAATGTCGCACATACAATTCCATCAATTTCCATAGGTGAAACACCTGCCCGTTCCAGAGCAACTTTTGCAGCTTTGCCCCGAGCTGCAGAAGCCGGAACGTGCTGATCAGCAGGCACTATATGACGAGAACGAATACCAGTTCGAGTCACAATCCATTCGTCAGTGGTATCTAGAAATTTCTCAAGATCTTTGTTGGTGACTATGTTTCAGGAACATAAGTACCGACCGATAAGATACGCGCACGTTTTGAATTTACCACGATTTCAATTACCTTTCGGTCGCACGTTTCTTGACCATACAGCATCTTTATTTACTGCTGTAATGGCTGTAATTATTGCATTAGCAATCGCTCGAGGCGATGAACCACCATGAGCTTTTAAATACAGTTCCCCTAATTCCAAGAAAAGGAACTGCACCATAATTTTCAGGATCAAGTAGCTGAAATATGTTCTTTAATTTTCATCAGTAGCTTCTGGTTCTTTATCCAGCATCGATTCCGCTAAGGGAATAAAAACTTTCGTAAGCCTTTTAAAAGAGCATTCCCAACAAAACCATCACACACTACGACATCGGCATCTACCGCAGGATTCCATTTCCTTCAATGAAACCGATATAGTTACTGCATTTCTTTCTAAGGATCTCACCAGCATCACCAACAACCCGGGTACCTTTTATCAAGTTCTTTCCCTACATTGAGAAGAGCAATAGCTGGACAAACTGATGCCACAGATATCGTTTTACATATTCTACTCCAAGACTTGCAAATGACACTAGATGCTCAGCTCTGCAATTAAGATTTGCACCAACATCAAGAAGAAGAACCGGTTTTTTTTTAATTGTCGGCAAGAATGCAGCTAATGCAGGCCGTAATGCACCTTCAGAACGCCCCAGAATAAAAAGAGCTGCTCCAAGAAGAATCGCAGTATCACCAGCACTCACCGATGCATCAACGACACCCTCTTTTTGAAGTGCAATCGAACGGATAATTGATGATTCAGCTCTCTTTTTCCAGACACTTGCCCGCTTGTCTCCAGGTAGAAATCTTGTCAGAACAATGAACTATCTCACTATTCTGAATAAGTGCTTTTCCTTCTTTTGAGCGGTTAACAATATCTTCGATCTTGACTTCGATCACCACATAGATATGGGTGTAAATGGGACATGATGATACCTTACTGGCTTCCAGAACTCCTGAAATTACCACTTCCGGCCCAAAATCACCACTTTCCACATCAATAGCAAGACGAACAATTCTCATACAGCTCTAAATGTCAAGATATAAAGTTTCACAAGCCAGATCATTCTTCTGGCGGCTTAACTTCCATACCAGCATAATAACCACAGTTATTACAAACACGATGAGCTGTTTTCGGTTGCTTACAATGAGAGCAAAGAACCGGTTTAGAAGGCTTAATCGCTAAATGACTTCTGCGTCGATCGCGACGCGCGGGAGATGATCGTTTCTTTGGTACTGCCATGAATCCTCCTTATTTATTTATATCTTTCAATTTTCTTAAAGCATCCCATCGGGGGTCAATTTCATTTTCCTTTTTCTGCTTTTCAGAAAACTCTACTGAAATATCCTTATCCTGTAATTTCTACTCCCTTGCACTCCTTCGAACACAGCGGCATTATCGGTATCTCTATCATTATCTCATCATAAAATGCCGAACTTACATCTATCGAATCGTGACTAGGATCATAGTAAAAGTCGACATGTTCTTCATCATCTTCTGCTTTGCCGTGTTTACCCACTACTTCTTTCATCTGATCTGTACTTCACCCTTTATCGGCGAATTAAAATCTTCCAAACACCTTGAACACTGTAAGGATAAAATTACCCTCAAATCAGAATGAATATATATGTCAGCACCAATGCGATTTACTCTCCCTTGACATTTCAATTTATCCTGCATGGGAGGTAGATCATTTTTTATTGAATCTAGTTTACATTCCTGAGAGATCTCTGAATGCCCCTCAGGAATTTCACGAATATTTAAAATCATAGTATATTCACTCCCGAAAAAAAATCGGTTTTTCCTATATTTCGAACAAAACCATCTCGAATTTTCAGTTTCTGTGAATACAAAACCCCAAAGTTAAAGTTCTACAAAATAATTCCTCACCGGAACCTTATCAAGCATAGTATTTATTCTTCAATTTTAATTTCTTTCAGGATCCATGAAGTTCAAAGAGTTCTACTTTATTAAAGAACTGGCTTTTGAAAATTTATCAAGCGCATCTTTTGCTCGCGATCGCATAATTTTTTCTCTTTTTCCTTCTTGTGCAGAATCTTCAGAGTAGTAATAATTTTTATAACTAATCGCAGCTTCAGTGAGGCTTTTGATCCCATCCTTAATCAACTCATAAGAATCAGGATATATAATTTTTATTGAATCCATTCTGGAAAACTGAGTAGAAAGCTCATCGACCTTATTCTTTGAATCTGAAGCTTTTCTAACCAGAGTTTCAAAATCCAGATTTTTATTTTGTAGATTAACATTCTGCATCATCAAAGCATAATTCGAAGCATTTGAAACAATTGCCACAAATTGCTTAGTTATTTCAACATAAGTTTTATTCTGTTGGGCGATCTCTTCTGCCCTCTGTTTATAATTCTCCAACTCAGCAATTCTATTCTGTTCTAATTTTGACAGCTCCTCTGTTTTCTTTAATTCAATATCTTTATTGACGTATTGAACAATAATCCAGACCGTTCCAGCAAGCATAAGCGTTGCCAAAAAATAGGAAACGCTAAGCCGAAAGGGACCATGCGCATTTATTGCAATCAAAAATCCTAATAGAGTTATTCCACCAATAATGACGATTAATAATAGCTCAACGGTCATTTTTCCCCTTTTCTTACAAGACCAGGTTAATTGTAATTATACCAAGTGATAAAATATAGAACTTCCGGTCATTTTTTGCAAATCTATACCATTCTTTTAGAGTTCTGCACATATAAGCTGGTCAGCGTTTCCATTGTACAATAAGAAGTTCATTAATAGAAAACCTAACGTCAAATAACTTGCATGTCAATTTCAGAACTCTCTGGACAGGATATCTTTAACAAATAATGCATTTCAGAAACATAGAAATAAATGTATCTACTATATCTATTAGCGAAATATATATAGAAAATAGTATTGTCCTGATTCGATTTTTCAGCTAATAGATTTCATCGTAGAATCATAAGTAATCATAGTGTATAGGCAATCTTAAAACGGCAATCAAAGCTGAAGATTTTCGAGAAGTTTCTAATAATCAGAAAATCGTTTTTCCAATCAGCTGCGGAAAATGTACTATTCCCCGCAGCTATTTTTATGCCCTACACCCCGGTAATTTAAAAAATCACCATAGGGAATCAAAAATTAAAAAGGCAGATCTTCTTCAACAGTATTAGCTGGCCCACTAGGCATCGGATGAGCATCGAATGCAGGAGAACCGGATGAAAAATCTTGCTCCCCACCGTTTCCGGATGCACTACCCAGGAATTGAATCGTATTAGCAACAATTTCTGTTTTATACCTTTTGTTCCCATCCTTATCATCCCAGGATCTTGTCGTCAATTTTCCTTCGATGTATGCGGATCGCCCCTTTTTGAGGTACTGATTAACAAGTTCGGCAAGTTTACCCCATGCAACGATATTATGCCATTCGGTTTTTTCCTGACGCTGCCCGTTCTTATCGGAAAACCGCTCTGTTGTAGCAAGGGAAAACGTCGCAACCGGTTGACCGCCTGGGGTATATTTAAATTCCGGATCTTTCCCCAGATTCCCGATCAGTATTACTTTGTTGACTGCAGCCATAAATTCCCCCTGTTTTTTTTAAAGCAGTAAGTAGTAGGTTACTGTGACCGGAGAGGATCTCAGTTTTTTCGTTACTGCCGCAATGATAATTGTTTTAGGAACTTCAATGTACTAAAAATGATCTGATTACCAGCAAAAAATCAAGAGAAAACATGAAGATTTGAATGAGGTAAAAGGATCCTCAAAAGGTTATCTTTTATTCTTACTTTTTTCCTTAATCGCCGGACGCAGTTCAATCCATAACTTGACTCTCAGTGTTGAAGGCGAAATTATTGTGCTTTCAAAATGCCATCCCTGCTCAAAATTCCATCCTTTTTGAAGAGTGAAAAGGATTTGTCCCTTTTGACCTGAAAGAGACATCGCTGTTTCAACATTTCTGACAGTGATTTCTCCTGAAAATGATTTTGATTTAACTGAATCAGCCCAGGAAACCGCGGCACGATAAAAGTCAATAACCAGCATCTGTTGCAATCGATCGTAGTATAAGAAGTACTCATGTGGACTGCGATCAAAGGCAAAGTCTATACTATAAACAACCGTCCCGGTCTTTACAACAGGTGCATTTATCATCGGCGTTGCAAGTAATTTTATATTATCAAATGCAGAGGACTGATTTGCACTAAAAATGAGTATTGCTGCGATTGCAAAAAAAAATTGAAATTGTATTCTCATGTTTATTTACGATTCAATTCTGAATACCTTTACAGCTAATTATCGCACAAAATTGTGTTAAAGAAAATATATTTTTTACTTTCAAAAAAATATTTACATTGTTCTCCTTGATATATTATTAAATCAAATACAATCCTTCCAGTATACATGAAATGACCCCAAAAGAGAAATACCAAGTGTTTCTTTTTACAATTATACAATAAAAGAGTGCTCATTTTGCAGTATATCAATTATCTTTTAAACTTTGTATCCCTGATTTAACAGGAAATAATTATGAATTATGACATTGAATTAAAAAAAGCACTTGAAGCGGCAAAATTAGCCGGTACAATACAGCTTGATTCCAGAGATCTACTGAGCACTATCGAAAGAAAAACTGACCGCTCTCCAGTTACCCAAATCGATAAAAAATGTGAAGCTCTGATTAAAGAGCAGCTGCTTTCTCATTTTCCATCCGATAGCTTTCTGGGTGAAGAAACTGGTGACCAGGCTGGAAATAGTTCGCGTAGATGGATAGTAGATCCACTTGATGGTACACGGCCCTATATTAAAAACATCCCTACCTATAGCGTACTTATCTCTCTTGAGGTTGATTTAAAACCTGTTGTAGGTGTGATTCACCTTCCTGCAATGGGGATAACCTGCTGGGCAAGCGAGGGTAAAGGCGCATTCCTCAACGACCAGAGCATTCATGTCTCTGAAACTGATTCTTTAGACAATTCGATGGGAAGCGCTCTTGGTTTTATAGAAAAGAGTTCCACAGCAGAAGGTAAAAACCTTTTCTCGTTGATGCACTCATGGGATTATATGTACGGGTTCATGGATGCTTATACATATATATGTATAGCAAGTGGAAGGCTGGATCTGGCTGTAAATCTTCTTGATAAAGCATGGGATTGTTCCGCTGCGGCATGCATAATCACTGAAGCTGGTGGTATGTTTTCTGATATCTGTGGAAATAAATCAACTCACAATGGCTCGATCGTTTTTTCCAATAGCAAATTGCATGATAAAATTTTAAGCTACTTTAAAGGGTAAAATTATACTGCAGAACTTATTTTAAATATCTTTTAATTCAATACCGAACTCTTTTTATTTTGAACTTTCACCGGAGGAAATCTTTGTCAAACGCTGAACGACGATCGGAACAGGCTGGCATGTTTCATTTCATGCGAGAGATGACGTCAGCCCTTATAATGGCTTTAATTGCAATCGTTTATGTTATCCAAGCCTTCAAGATCCCTACAGGATCGATGGAAGAAAGCCTTCTGGTGGGAGATTTCTTATTAGGACTTAAGTTTATTTATGGTGCGCCGCTTGTACCATTCTCTCAGGAACTGGGAATAACAAAACGCCTTCCGGCAGTAACTAATCCCAAGGCTGGAGATGTTATTATTTTCAAATACCCTGGATCAGATAAAAAAGATTATATCAAACGGTGTGTTGCCGGTCCGGGATCGACTCTTGAAATAGATGGAAAACGGCTTATTGTCGATGGGAAAGAGTTGAAATTGCCGCCGCGGGGAAAATATATCAATGAGGGGGAACTTGATCCACGAATTACTCATTTTAAGCAGCTTAGAGTTCCTGCCAAAGGAGATTTGATAAAAACAGCAAACCTTGACCTTCGTGACTTCCTTTTTTTCAAACACATTGTTAAGCAGGAAAATCCAACCAAAAAAGTTACAGCCCAATATCAATTGTATCTTAACGGCATCTTTTCAAACAATAAAGAATTCTCCTTTTATGGAGCGAATATTACAATGAATGATCTCCATGAAAACCGGCTTGGTGGAACTAATCCGCGTACCGGAAAAAAAGAGTATCTCAATCTCAACCATTTTGACAACTGGACAGAGCTCGATTACTATCTCAATAATATCAAGACTCTCTTTCCGGACGAAAATCCGGAATTCCGGTATATGCTTTTCATTGATGGGAAACCGGTTCCTGAGTACAAGGTCAAATTTGACAATTATTTCATGATGGGTGACAACCGCGACAATTCTCTTGATTCACGCTACTGGGGTTACCTAAACCGTAACTATGTAAAGGCAAAAGCATTTATCCTCTATTTCTCACTTGACAGCGAAACTCCCTACTGGCAGCTTCCTCTCAAGATCAGATGGAACAGAATTGGAAAGCTTATTCGGTCCTGGGATGGGATACATCCGACTCCGGGAATGAAGTAATTAATTAAGAATTACTAATTACTAAGGTCAACTGGTAATTAGTAATTCTCCCTATCAGCTATATACATCACAAGTGCGGCACCGATTTCACACCTGATAATTTTTAACCACATTGCAGACCTCTTCCTCGAAACATATTATCAGAATCAACAAGATTTATCCCAGATTGTAGCAAATAGACGATAATAAAATCATCCGACCCCATAGTGGCGAATTGTTTCCATAGGCCCAGAGGGCCGATATGTTTGTAGCAAATAGACGATAGAAAAATCATCCGACCCCATAGTGGCGAATCGTTTCCACAGGCCCAGAGGGCCGATATGTTTGTAGCAAATAGAAATTAAAAAAAAATCCCCAAGCCCCATCGGGGCGAAATGTTCCGATTGTTTTCTATTTTGGTTTTTATCCGGAAAATTTCTTACGCATTTGCCCTTTTGTTGCTTTTGTACATTCTTTTTACTATCTTACGTTAACAACAAATTTAAGATCACCCTGTATTTATTGGCCTGATGATGTATTTCTACAAATGATATTTTATCAGCCGCTTTTACCCTGGTTTATGTTATAACATGATAAATGTTAAATCCTGTAACGTAAGGAGGAAAAAATGAATATACCGGTAGATATTTTAAAACCCTCAATAATAATTTTATTCACTACATTTTTTTTCTTAAATTATCGGGCTTCAATTATTACAGCTATTTCCTGGGGAGCCTTTCAATTTAACACAAATAAACGAATCGATATTAAAAAAATAGTCTTTTCTATATTTGTCATAGCAATGGTGCCTATTCTTATTTACAATGCCCTTTTGGCTTCATTGTTAGAGTTGTTTAATTCTCTGAGCAATTTGAAACCAATTTTATCTTATTTTTGTATAGTAGCATTAATCATGTATTATGGAATTTTTCCAATAAGTATGAAACATCTCTGGTTGCTTGTTGCATTATTTTTAAGAGACACTCAAAGAAAAAAGCCCACTGATTGGCTACATCCGTCAATATCGAATAAAACATTAAAATTACCACTTCGGGTATATTCAATACAGACTGTAGTATTAGTTGGTTTAATTATCTTTTCTATACTCATCTATCAATTAATTTATGGAAACCTTACGAATTCATTTGGATATGAATATATAGTAAATGTATTTATAATTGTATTTACCAGTGAGATAATTGTCTTAACTCAAATAGCTGCAAAACGGCAATATTTTTATCCAAGCAATCAACCAAAATTGATCCTCTATCCAAGGACTGTGATAACTATTTTAATAGGAGTTCTTTTGCCTTCAATTTTCGGTTTTTTATATTTTACGATTTGTCATTCCTATACTTCTTACAACTTTTTCATATTTATAGCATGGCCATTTCCAATTGCATGTCACAGTATTTTGCATTTAATTGCAAGAAATTTTCATTGGGCTCCGATCGATAAACATCCGGAAATTTATACTGAAGCTGCTTGGAACTGGTATTCCTTGGCGGCACTTATTCCATGCTGGATTGGCTATGCCATTTATTTAATGTCTACAAAATCAATTCACTTAAAACTATTCGGGTTTTAATTTTTTTATAAGTTAGTTTACAATAAAAACATTGTTTGAAACGATGCACGAATGAACTCAATTTTAATATTTAAAACAAACATAATCAGCAGCGGCGAAAGGCTCAATATGGGACAAATTTTCATCGTTCAACAACGGTAGCCCGGTTCCGCTACTGCCAGATCCGATTATTACGCTATGCTACAGAAGGCTTCCGATGTACAGCAAAATTGGCGTGCAAAAATAGAAATTTGTATAATAAAACGGAGAAGTAATATGGATATAGATTATAATGCAATGATTGACAACGCTCTACAGTGGGCATTCAAATACCTTAATAGCACTGATTATCAATTTAAGTGTTTAGGATTTGTAGAGGACGCGCTGGAGCGAAGTAACAATATAGAGATTTTCGGCGGCGATACAGCGAAAGAATCTGCGGATCTATATAAAGCGAGCATGCAAACAGAGATACCTCCCAAAGGAACATTTGTATTCTACAATTGTACAGGACCGATTGATGGTATAACAAAAAACTGGGGGCACGCAGGGTTGGCAATAGGAGATGGAAAAGTAATCCATGCCTGGGATAAGGTGAGGGTCGATAGGTATCTTGATATAGAAACTATTATCACCGCACCGGGCTGGGAAAAGCCTCGATATATTGGATGGGTACCGCTGGAGCGTGTGCTTGTAGGGTACCAGGAGAAGAAATACGAAAGCGAATAAACAGTGGTTCTAATGGTTATGGAAGATGCTCTTGTAGCCACACCGTATTCAAACTTTTTTTCTTGCGATACTACGATTCATACGATTCCAAATTTCCGAGATTCTTTTTGTTGGTGCTTGGCAATCGATATAGAAAATGATTTCTTGTCTTTTCGTATCTTCGAGGCGGGCTAAAGCCGCGCCTCTGAATGAAAGATAAACCCGGTCAACCAGGTTAGTTAAGAGTTGAAAGTACCGTTTAATTGATATAATTTATTGTGTTACTGAGATTCGGCAAAGTTATTTCTTTGAAAAGTAAATAAATGTCATTCACCTTTAGCAAGGAGTAGGACTTTGTTAAGAAAGATTTTTGCCTTTTTATTCATTGTCTTCGTTGTGCATGGATTTTCTATTGATTATTTCCCACTCCAAACAGGGGATTATTGGATTTACGACTATTCTTATCCAAAACCGCCTGAAACATCTTGTAGCTGGGGTGATAAAACTATGGAGCGAATCGATTCCGTGTTTAATAAAGATAATTCAAAGATTTATGTCGTGAATTCATATGCTGTTTCAGACGTAGATACATGTTTTATAGATGATAGTTGCACTTTTTATTATTTAGATTCAGCAAATTATGTTTTTCTGATATACGACATTAACAATTTAGAAGATAGATATTTGATCGGACTACACGATTACAACTCAATATCAACTGTAGTCGATGGAATCGACACACTATATGTCAGTTTCCATTCCACATATTCACGAACTGGTAAAAGCTATAACGATTGCTATGAGTTTCGAACCTCAGATTCGACCATTATTAACGTATACGCTCCTGATTTGGGATTGATTGATTGTTTAGAGGAAGATTTCTGGTATTCTTTAATCAGTTATAATATCAATCCATCAATCATTTCTGTAAAGTATAAAAATCTTAATTATCAGAAAAACGTTAGTACCGGTTATAATCCGGCTTTACTTAATCAGTATATAGATGTTTTAGGACGTTCTGTTTCAGGAAGCAAGGTTAATTCAGGTGCTTTTATTAATAATAACCGGCTTCGGATATTTACAAGGAGTCGCTTAAATAAACGATAGCGATATACAATGGTATATTACTGGCTTGCAACTTGATTCTATCCGCAACGTTATTCACAGAGTATCTGTTACTTTTGCGAATGCTACAGATAGAATCCGAAAAGTTATGCGAATTACTTGGAATTTACGATAGATAGACTTGCCAAAAGAATAAGAGATGAGAAAAAGAATTTTTATAATATCAATAATTACGATAATAGGGATAATTGGATGCTATTTCGGAATTGCATTCTCGCTTATACGGATTGGTGAAAAATCCGAAAATAATTATAGAATAATAGAAACTGATTCAACAGATGCAGAAGAAATAAAAAATATTTGCAAAGTATTTTCTAGTGTAGCATATAAGAATTCAGTTACTGGTGAAATCACCGTAAAAAAATACCGGACTCATTTACGAAACCATTATGAATGTCAATACGAAATGAAAAGAGAAAACAGTTCGGATTCGGTTTCTACTATGCTCGATGAGAGTGGCAGAATAATTTCATATGAATTAAAGAACAAACTGGTATTTGAAGAAACAGAGCTACAGAATGTTGATTTGCACGACTCATTATATTTGAGATCGCTTGAACTTGCAAGATTTTGCGCTCCCATATTGTTGAAGCACACTGAAAGATGGAAATACAAGGATGGATTCAGGATACTCTTTACCGTTCCATGCTTTTCTGGAGAAGAAAGCGATTTGAAGAAAATTGGCTGGAAGATGCTGAAGTTTTTGAGGCCATTTAGTATCTCTACTTGCTTTGACCCATACCTGAGCTTTTTCTATACAAACGAAGGCGAGCTCATTGAGATATCAGGTGGTTATTAACGTAAGGTAAGATAAAGTCCCTCTTTCCCATGCAACTTTGATATTACCAAGTGTGTCGGGTGAATATGTTTAAACCTGCAATATATACCGGAAAATAGCAATGAACAATACTCATATTTCTACAGTTCGAATTGAATCCTTGATTTTTACTCTGAGAGGCAAGAAGGTCATAATGGATTCAAAATTGGCCGAATTGTATGGAGTGGCGACAAAAAGGCTCAATGAACAGGTAAAAAGAAATATAGAACGTTTCCCTGATGATTTTATGTTTCAAATCAATACACAGGAATATGAAACTATGCGGTCGCATTTTGCGACCGGATCGCCATCGAAACGTAATATCCGATTCATGCCATTTGTTTTTTCTGAGCATGGGGCTTTAATGGTAGCTAATGTGATTAATAGCTCCCGTGCCGTAGAGATGAGCATTTTTGTAGTGAGGGCATTTATAAAAATGCGTGAAACGTTCATTCAAAACAAACAACTGACATCATTACTGGTTGACCTTGAAAAAAAGTTAAGTTCCCGTTTGGATACTCATGAAAATGCGATTTTACATATTTACCAGGAATTGAAAAAGCTCACGGAACCTCCTCCATCACCTCCTGATAAACCGGGAAAAAAGATAAGAATGGGATTTGTAAAACCTGATAAAAATTGAGATGATTATTAAAACGAAATCACACCCAATTATAATATTTTCTTTACTTACTGTTATTTACCAGTGATTACGAAATAAGTAATCTATCATTTTGCCAGTTTAATTTTATCTGCATAAATTCTTCAATCCTCATTCGTAATTCTTCATTGGTTCTCGATCAGGCATTTGGAGAAGCTAATCAGGTAATGGAAAAAGTAGATCAGAAAGGCAGTGGAGATGATCAGATGGATAAAAATTAAGTGGAGCAGATATATGGAGAAGTTGAGCAGAGGGCCGGAGAAGCGCGAGTGGTAAGTAGTTTTAATTGCAGATTAAAAAAGATGGTGGCAGTATTACGAATGAAGATGACGGAGAGAAACCGCGCTACCATCACTTTGGAAAATCCACCCCATAGCTTCTACTGTTTATGTTAAAATGAACTTTAATTTCTTTTGAAAGTGAAGGAGCTGGAATTTCAAAAGCGAAAATAGGTGAATAAGATTTCCATAATCTATAGTAACTGCCGACCAGATAATTAGAGATGTTTATTTCAACCACCTCATCCTTTTCCAGGATAGTCATTTTATACTTGAATTTAATATCACAATAACCTGGCCGAATAATCACAAGTACATTTTTAGTAAAATCAACTTCAGGCTTGTCTATAGTAACACCCGACATTTGGTTATTCCAGTAGGCATTCAAAGTGTCAGATGATCGAATTATTGAATACGTCGATGACTCTGATCCGCCAATTTCTACCTGCCAGTATTTAATAACCCTGTAATTTCCTTCAATTGACTGTAAAGAACCTTTTGACGGATCGTATTTAGGGGTTATTTTCCACCCTGCAACACGACTATCGATTGTTTTTGTAGAATCTAAACAGGCACCGTAAAAAGTAATAAGTAGTACTATCAGAATACATGCATTAAATTTCATAGTTTTATTAAATACCCATAGAAAGAACCATGATGCGCCTTTTTTCATTAAAATAACTATTTACATTATTTCATTCTTTACTATAAATTATCCGCACCCTGCGTTCTTTCTCTGGGGCTCTGCGTCTAATGCATAGGTCTCCTGTAAAAACTCACTTTGGATGAATGCCTTAGCTTCTACTGTCAGATTAAAATGAACTTGATCAACTTTCAAACCTCCAAATTTCAACTTCCACCGATCTTCTCCAGCTTCCTTGGCAGCTTCTCTACCTTTCTTGCTGGCTTCTCCAAATATCTTGCCATCTACTCCAGCCTTCTTGCCAACTTCTCTGATTCTCTTGTCTGCTTCTCCAAGTGTCTTGCTATCTTCTCTAAAAGTCTTGGTAGCTACTCTGATTTTCTTGCCGTAAATTTATACTTCTATAGTGGATTAGTAACTGATAATTTTAATTAGTGGATTTTGTTTTAAACGATTTCCAATACTGACTCACATACCCTTTTCTCCTATGTGATCCCGCAGGAAACAGTTCAAACGCGTATCTCCTAATAATCTGCACAACTTCCAGAAGTTCATGATACTTTTCAAGATAAGAGTCCCTTAATTTCTCGTACTCCAGTTCCATGCGATGCACTTTCATCCATTCGCTTTGAAGTTCACGGACGTCAAACGTAAAACTATCAGTATCACGCTGGCTGAAACCTGTCCGATCAAGCAACTCTTCAAACTGTCTGCAAACATTGACCAGATTATTAAGATCGCCAAGTATCGAGGAATATGATTTGTGACGAAAATGTGGAGGGATTTTAATCTTACTTCCGGCTTCTTCCAATGCAAAGCGGATTCGAGCCGCGATTAAAGTTCTCTTTGTTTTTCCATTTTCGAATTTTTCTTTCAGATCTTTCCTGGCAAGAGAAAGCATCTCCCGTTCTGTCTGACATCTGGCATACAGCGATTCACTATGAGAAAACAGCTCAGGAAGCGACTCGATTTTTTCCCAGTTCAATCCGGCACTGGTGAGAAGTTCTCTATCGGCTTGACTCCATTCGAAAAGAAACCGTGCTTCACTGACAAGTACCGGTAAGGGGGTGGTTGTCTTTCTTTTGCTTTTGTGTACTGTTAACATTAGGATACCGGGAAGGTTAAGGTTGAGAATAATAATAAAGTAAAAAGATTGAGAATAAAAATAAGATCCGACACTCTTCATTAGCAGCTAATTATCTGAGCAGATCGATACTCTTCTCTTACTCTCACTCTTACTTTTACTCGCACTCCCACTCGCACTCCCATTCCCACACATTCAAATCTCATACAATACTTACCATGTTTTTTTGTAAAAATCATTTCTTATTGTATTCCAAAAAGAGCAAATCAAATCCGCATCGTTGTTCGAATAAAATCTTCTTTTCCACAATAGCCGATTTATTACATAGTGTATACAAGCATAAATAAGGTGTCACTCGCACTTTTTTAAAAAAAGACTTGCTTTTGTAATCATTACAAAATGATATTACTATTGAATCTCTCCTTTTCAAGTAAATGGCATCGATTCTCAATGTGTTAGAATTCATGTATCTTTGGGTAAATCTTTCTTCACGGTTGGAATTACTTATGGGATACTTTTTCGCAAAATACATTCACCTGTCATCTGTTTAGAAAGGGGTAACCCCATGGCCCAAGTCTCACATCTCAATGACCTGAAAACTGATCTGTATTCGATTCCAGCAGAACAGATTCGTGAACCTGATAAACCGATCTACCGGGCAACCAGCGAAGCAATTTTACTTAGGAATGTCGCTTTTATGGACAGAGATGATCTTTCCATCCGCAAACTTGATTGGTCGCTTGTAGAAAGCCTGGAAAAACGCGCACTTGCGCTTCAGGAAGCAGAAACCCGATACCAGCTCGCGCAATTTGGTCCCGGTGAGCTTCTTGAAAAGTGGAACGAGATATCAACTGAAGGAATTACTCTAAGAGAAGAACTGACACATGCAATGCTCTATGCTTTCTTTGGAAAGGATTCGCTTCTCGAGGCCGTCCGGATGATTATGGAAGGAGACAGTTACGCTGATCTTGTACAGGATCAAAGTGATATGGAAATCCTTGGAAGAGAAAACATAGATCTGCTGGAAGCTGCCGGAGTCGATTTCGCGCTTGTCGAACGGGCAGGAGAGTTGAAAACAATACTTGGTGATCTGCTCGCCAAAGTTAATATTGAAAAAATGGAAAAATCACCTGAAAAAGAGCTTCGTAACCGTGCCTTTACCTATATGGCAATGGCAGTTGAAAAGATCCGTAAATGCGGTAAATCGGTTTACTGGAAAAATCCTCAACATGCTGCCAAATACGCAAGCGATTATTCCCGTAGACAACGTAGAAAATCAGAAAAATCTAAAAATGAAAAAGTAACAGAAAAAGAAGAAGTGATGGCGTAGGGATGGGTGAAATGTGAAGGGAAAAATGTAAAATGTGAAAATTTGTTAAAGTACAAGTTTTAATAGATCTCCTTGTGTATGTTGATGGGGAAAGGTCGGGACAGTTTTTGTTCCGGCCTTTTCTTTTTGTGCGATATGTAAAAAACACAAAGGTTAACATGTAACCTTTTATTCTGTTGTCATAGGTCCAGAAGACCGATATGTCTGTAGCAAATAAGACGAAGAAATCATTGAGCCCCAGAGGGGCGACATGTTCATTCTGTCTTGTATCATGCTCTAATTATGTTATTCCGGATCATGAAATAGATATTTGTCTTCGTAGGAAATACCAAACTCTTCCAGCAGTGAAATATATTCATTACGAAAACCCTTCATTTTATGATGTTCTTCTTGATTTTCTATATATCTGATTACTGTAGTTAATTGAGATCGAGAAACTGAGAATGCGCCAAACCCATTTTGCCATTCAAATCTTCCTATACATAATCGTTGTTTATTTATAAACCCAGAAGATGACGATTTTACCTGTCCCAAAAGATCTGAAACCGAAATATCAGGCTTTAACCCGATCAGTACATGACAATGGTCTGGCCTTGTATTTACGGTAATCATTTTTTGCCCATTGTTTGTAACAACCCCCGTCATGTATTTGCGTATCATCTCAGAATGCAGATCTGGAATCAACTTCTGACGAAATCGGACTGCGAAAACGCCATGGATGTAAATCTGTGAATAGGTATTTGCCATTGCTGCTCCTTAGCATATATGAACATGTCGGTCCTATGGACCTATAATTTGTCTTTATTATGCTTGCTACAAACATGCCATCCTTATGTTAGAAACATAACGTCCCTATGCTACCCTATGCTACAAACATAACGTCCCTATGGGACTCTGGATACCTAACCAGATTGGTAAATTAATACAGCTGAATTCGAACAATACTATTTTACTCTATTATTCCCTTCCGTTATCATAGGTCCAGAGGACCGATATGTCTGTAGCAAATGGACGAAAAAATCATTGAGCCCCAGAGGGACGGCATGTTCATTTTGTCTTGTATTTTGATCATGGCGGCCCATTGACTAAAACATGGCGGTCCTATGGACCTCGATTTTGCCTTCCCTCGCTACAAACATAACGCCCCTATGCTACCCTATGCTACAAACATGTCGTCCCTATGGGACTCTGGATACCTAAACAGATTTTGTAAATTGATATAGCTGAATTCGAACAACGCTATTTTGCGCACTTATTCCCTTCCGTTATCATAGGTCCAGAGGACCGATATGTCTGTAGCAAATAGGGACGAAAAAAAATTCATCGAGCCCCAGAGGGGCGGCATGTTCATATAGGATGAGAAATTCGGATTTTCAATTTTCTTTACAATGAACACATCCTTCAACTGGGAGCTCCCGTCCTCCAAGGCAAGCCATTGTGGAGGGTGGACCCGTCCTCCATAGCAAGCCTTTGCGGAGGGTGGACCCGTCCTCCGAAGCAAGCCTTTGCGGAGGATGGACAGGATGTGCCGACGGAGGGTTCATCTTTCTCAAGAGGAACGGACGTATGAGTGCTCAGGATGTGCGGACGTAATGGAAGATCAAGCGTTCTTCATAAGAGCCGGTTGACCGGTCGCCTGATTAACATCCCGCCACAAATCCCCTTCCGGATCAATAGTATTTCTTTTCCCAACCGCAAGAGCGATCGGAACATGGACAAAGGTGTTGTTTATCAAACTGACAAGCATCTTTGTTTTCCCGGCCATAGCGGCATGTACAGCGTAATTTCCCAGACGGGTACAATAAATCGAGTCGCCGGGATCAGCAGGTGTACTCCTGATAATATAACTTGGATCTATGTAGCGGATATTTACTTCACAATCAATACTCTTGAAAAATGAAGCGACTTTTTCTTTCATAAAGAGACCGATGTCCCCAAGTAATGAATTACCAGACGCATCTTTCCCGTCAATTTGAGGAAGTAAATCCTGTCCGGCCCCTTCAGCGACAATTATAACCGCGTGTTTTCTCCTTGCCAGACGCTCCTTCAGATGCATCAGTAAACCATTTTTACCGTCAAGGTCGAAAGGTACTTCCGGAACAAGAACGAAATTTACATCATTAGTCGCAATAGCAGTATGCGCAGCAATAAAACCCGATTCACGTCCCATAAGCTTCACAATGCCGACTCCGTTGATCGCTCCCTTTGCTTCAACATGCGCTCCACTGACAGCCTCAACCGCCTTCGAAACAGCGGTCTCAAAACCAAATGATTTCTGGATGAAACTCAAATCATTATCTATTGTCTTTGGAATACCAACTACCGCTATTCTCAATCCTCTCTTTTCAATCTCCTCAGCGATACGTAAAGAACCTTTCTGGGTTCCATCACCGCCTATTGTAAACAGTATGGAGACATTCATGCGCTCCAGGCAATCAACAATCTCCGAAACACGATCTCCCCCACCCCGCGATGAACCAAGGATCGTTCCACCGTGTTTATGAATATCTGCAACAATATCGGGATTAAGATCGACTACGGGCAATTGATACTCCGGCAAAAATCCGCGGTAACCGTTACGAATACCAGATATTCTCCTGATTCCGTAAATGTACCAGAGCGACATGACAATAGCACGAATCACATTGTTTAAACCTGGACACAGCCCGCCGCAGGTCACAATCGCAGCATGAACTTTAGATGGATCGAAATAGATATACTCGCGTGGCCCTGCCTTTTCAATCAATGTTTCTTTTGTATAAGTGACCGTAGTACCGGGGCGTGCATCAACCTGATTAATGATATACTCATCGTCGCTTACGTAATCCGCAAGAAAATCTCCCACTTTTTTTGAAAGTGCCATTGGTGATTTTATAGTCGCTCTCCCTAATCTGGAAATAGTAAAATCTACAGATTCCATTTTTTTAAGCCTCGCAATATCAAGTTAATTATTAAAATTCAATAGTAAGTCATTCATTTGAAGATATTAAAGATACAATGAAAGCATCAGAAATATTACTAAAATCGGAAGTAATTCTTTCCTGTAATTTAAATGCATTTAGGACAGATTTTTGGATACTACTGCCTCTTAATCCATTTTGTGTTCCATGATGATGATGCAGATTTCAGATCAATAATGTACATGCCCGGACCGACATTGAAATTGCCCAGAGGTATCCTGCTGACATTTGAAGTCATTGCTTTTGAATAGATTGCTCTGCCATTCATCGAATGAATAGTCAGCGTATAACCATTCTTAATGAAATGTGGGCTATTTACATACAAATTATTTCCTGATAATGTGATCTGTTTACCATCAATACCTTTTTGAGCAATAAACCGAACAGGTGTTGTATTATCGATGATCAATTCACCGCGTGCATCAGCGGTGTCATTCCAGGCATATATCGCAACTTTGACTTTTTTACCAGGGTACCGGGATTTTAATGTAACATCAAAATTTCCAGTAAACGTACCAGAGATAGAATCGACAACTGTTGGCATTTGATAGCTTAATATTGAATCATTGTAATTCTTTATTAATTCTAATGGAAACGCTGTATTGACAATCGAAACTTCTGCATAGTAAGAACCAGCCTTGACCAACGATTCATTATCAAAAGAACATTGCAAAATATTCGGTGAGTCTTGTTTCTGAGCGACCATTATTTGTGAATTATTTTTTGAAAAATAAAGTGCCGGATCACCCATAAATGTATAGTGCATTGCCCACTTATTTAAATGGCCTTTCTGCAGGGATGACCACCATTGAAAACCCAGAGGTTTATCTTTTACAGAGTCATAAACAGAGAAAAATGATTCGGCAATATCCCAATTAGTAGTTGCATATTCCGATTCTGTACTAGCAATATAAACAAGATACCCAGTTTGCGGAGCAAACAGGAATTGTTTACACATTGAATAATTATAGGGGAGGTGATAGGCTCCATTTTCACACGATAGCGAAAGAAAAACGCCGTTTTTATTATTATTTTTAAAACGAAAAACATCTGTTCCAAAGACAAATTTTTCATCTGCAAGAAAGCTTTGATGTCCATGGCCAAAGTAGATTGTCCATAAAGAGCCTTTATTTACATTATAAAAGTAATCATCTTTTGCCAGAGAATGAACCATTTGATGATCAAGTTGATAAAAGGCAGAGTAGATCTTCGAACCAAAGTACCCTTTGAAAAACTGATCTGAGACTATTTCGCAACTTGGCATGTGATTAAGGGGATCTCTATTAAAACCCTGGAAATCATCATCAGCCAAAAATATTGCTCTGTTATTCCATAGCTGTTTTTTTAAAGTATCAAACGTAACTACTTTATCGATATATACACTGCATTGAGCAATGTTCTCACAGGGAATCCGTGCAGTCATGAAGAGACTTTTTTCTTTATAATCACTACTATCAAACATAGCGGTGTAATAGTAATCAGACCAACGGAAAATTGTATCGATAATGGTGTCGTCGTCGAGATAATACCCTGTATCCAGCTGAATACAGGATGGCATAGGGCCACGGTTCCATTCTGTCGTATTTTGTTGAGTTCCAACGGAATCATCTCCCATAAGGACAACATAAGTAAATGATTGTGCCCAATTATTTTTTGCCCAATGCAATGCATCATAAATCGCTTTGAATGTCCTGATTGTATCAGATACTTTAAATTGCTTATAGATAGTACTCAGCGTGACAACTCCGGGTGTTTTGACATCAGAAGTTGGATGATCATTATGGTGTTCTGCAAGCCGAAGCGATTGCTGCGCAAAGGAATCAGGAGAAACAATAAGATAATCGCACCGTAGTGATGCATCCTTGAAGTCAGAAATAATCAGACTCTGATCAGCTGCTCTACTCACTGCTGTCAGTGTTAAAAAAAACACTGTAAAAAATGTACAAATACCAATGAAACTCTTGTCAGACCTCAATGATTGTTTCATAATCTTCCATTCCGCTTGATAACTATCTCAGCTGCATGCCCCGGGTCATCTTTACGTATGTTGGTGATATAGATTCCTGAGCGATTCAAACCTGTTGATTTGGCAATCAATCTGCCGGTCAAATCATATGTCGCTCTATAAGAGTATCGTTCATTATTGTTTCTGATAACTCGATTATTCTTAAATGCAAGCAAAGGTCCTTCTGACTGACTATACCCAAAACTTCCGAAGAAAAGATCGAATTCATTCTGGTCTGTATTTACAAACTCCGAGCCCGCTTTCAGTTTACCCGTAAAATACCCTGTGAGGTAAAGAGCATTTGCACTGGCCAGAATTCCACCTCCCTCACTACGGTTATTGCCCTCAAGAAGAATGTCATCCTGTACTACACCAGCAGTGTCAAATGAGATAAGAAATGCATTACCTCTGTCCGATTTCTGTCCTCCGGAGAATGAAGAAGCTGCAATGCCGGTAACCCAAATAGAATTATCTTTAATGGAAAGTGCCCTGCTGTGATCATCATAATAATCAGCTCCCCAGGTTTTAATCCAGGCAATTTTACCTGAACGATTTACTTTCATCACAAAAGCATCCTCACCGCCTTTACTATTAAACGTAAGGTTCTGAATCTCACATCTTCCTTTGTATCCCCCGCAAACAAATACACTTCCATCATTAGACAAGGTCAACTGGTTCACACTTACTTCATTACTTTTAGGAAACTGTAACGACCATCCCATATTGCCTTCCGAATTAAACTGCATGATAAAACGATCCTGATCACTCTTTGATACGATATATTTACCGCCAGCAAAGAGTGTATCACCAGTTTTGCCCATAAATCCAGAGCAGGCTATGCAATCATCAGAACCGGAAATTATTTCCACTCCACAATAGGACTTTTTATGAGTAAAATTAACAACTTTTTTTTGTGTAAATTGATAATCGTACTGCTTTAATGCAATTCTACTCCCAGTTTCTCCTGTAATGAAATGGATTCCGCCAACAAAATAGGATGATTTATTAACACTGAAACAAGTAGCATCAATATCAGATTTGTCTGATTGTAAAAAATTCAGTGTATCAACAAACTGACCATTCAAATTATAGCGCACTATTTTTCCATTTCCACTGGTTAACAAAATATTATCTGATGAGTCAACCGCTGTACTCATTGAAATCGGATACATTGAAAAACTGATTAAGAACATGTTGGTATTTGTTTTCCATAACAGGTTTCCATTTGGATCATAGGCATATATATAACGCCCGATACCACTTGTTTGACGCTCAATAGAAAAGTCTTTAGAAATACTTGTTACTATCAATTTATCATTTCCCGCAAGGTGAACCGATTCACCGTAATTACCGTATCTTCCTTCTATTCCGGATTCACTTTTCATCCATATATTTTCTATTGAGAGACTTGTTTCAACAATGATAAGGATAAAAAAACAACAGAAGAGCTGTTTATAATACATTTATACCTCTTTATGGAATTATTCACCAGAACCCTCTATTCCAGTATAAATTCTGTAAAGCTCATTTATCAAGTTTTTTGGTTGGAAATGTATAATTGGGAACCCAATTCTTATTTTCAGGCTTTATTATTTTCTTTCGGCAATCAATTTTAAAGAACAGCAGTTTAAAGAATAGCCCTGCTTTTCTTGAAAACGCTCTACTTTATTAAGTATTTTCTTACCATGAAATTAAGAATACTTTTGCAGCTTAGCTTGTTTAGTGTTGTAGCACTCATCTCCTGTGCACATCAGGGGACACCGAGTGGTGGTCCGGATGACAAAACCAGTCCTAAAGTCGTCAGTTCATTTCCTCGTTCAGAATCGGTGAATGTCCCCACAAAGAGCCGTATAATAATTTCCTTTTCAGAATGGCTCTCGACTAAATCAGATCGTGGAGTTTCAATATTTCCTCCTACAAAAGTTAAAATATACGTAAACCGCGATAGAATGGAGATTGTCCCTGTAAAAGGTTTATTAGATTCAACGACATATCATATTACAATCAATAGTCTTCTTCAGGACCTTCATAATAACCCGATTTTATCTCCAGTTAGTCTGGTATTCTCAACCGGTAATACACTCGACAGCGGTGAAATCAGTGGATGCGTTATCGACCCTTCAAAAAAAGTACTCCAGCCCAAAATTGCTCTATTCGATAATGCCAATTTCATTCCCGACAGCGGATTTACAGGTACTCCAGATTACCTTATGCAAACAGACAGCTCAGGCCTGTTCGGGTTTTCGCATGTTAAAAAAGGCAACTACCGGATTATCGGATTTAATGATGCCAACAGTGATAACTTGCTGGAACCTGTCACAGAGCAAGTCTACTCACCTGTTGATTCACTTATTACAGTATCAGCGAAAACAGCTACGATCATGCTCTTCCCTTCAAGTTATGATACTTCCAGACCAAAAATTAAATCAATACAAGTGATTAGCAGTACAATCATATCCGGTCAATGGATGACTCATTACGATCTGCGAAGCGGACTCAAACTTCCACAATGCACTATCGAACGAACAGATTCCCTTTCTGCTTCGGTCCAGACTAATTACATTTCACTCACTAAAACGAGCTTTTTTCTGCAACTCAAAATGCCTTTAACAAAGAACCAATACCGCCTTATCTACAAAATCGGATCTTCATTCAGAAATTCTTTTTCAGATACCGTAACCTTTAATGGTGTATCCTCTGTTGATACAATAAAACCGGCTTTAAATTCCTGGATTCCAAATAGCGGTACCGTAGATCTACTCCCTGAAATCAAACTCCTGTGGTCAGAACCTGTCGTAATCAATACGCCGCTTATTCTGATAGATTCAACTGGGAATGATACTGTTATGACAAGGACACAAAGCGGTTACTCTGATACAGTTACCGTTATCCCCAAAAGACGCCTTAAACCATCGAGCAGCTATCATCTTGTCTTATTAAAAACTTTCGGCAATGATATTTCCGGAAACAGTCTGAAAGCAAGAGATACTACGGATACAACTGCAGTCATTCGATTACAAGCTATTGACACTGACAGCCTTGCGATCAGCATGACAGGCGGGACAGATTGTTTAGGAAATAAAAATACGGGAAAGTGGGTTTTTAAACTACTGAAAAGAAATACATCCTATATTTCGCCTGATAGTGGAGGCCAGTTCCGATTTGACTCAATTCCTTCTGGAAAAGGTCTGATTTACTACTTTGAAGATCTGAATGGTAACAATAAACCTGATACCGGTAGAGTTCTACCCTGGATATCCCCGGAACTCTTTTTATCAGCACCAGACACTATTGAAGCAAGAGCCCGCTGGGAAGTTGAAGGTATACAGATTCGTAATTTATGCGATCCCTGTAAAAAAGCTGAAAGCAATAGCAAGTAAATTGACCTGAGGTATTCCGATCAACTTACCCGTACAAAAAGCCCGTGCCTCGATCCACCATAGTGTTCATATAAAAAAAAAGGTACCGAGATTTTACTCTCGATACCCAGTACTAAAAAAAACCAAATAAGAATTACTTATTATCTTCTTTAACAACCCAGACCTTCAAGTTCGCTGTTACATCTTTGTAAGAGAGAGATATTGAATATTGTAGACACCGAGCTGTTTAATCGGCTCAGCAAGATCAACGTTTCTCTTTTCCACATTGAAGCCTTCTTTTTTCAGGAAATCAGCGATTTCCTGGGCAGTTACGGATCCGATAAATCTTTTCTTCCTCACCAACCTTAACAGGAATAGTGCAGGGGACCTGTTCGATTTTCTTAGCAAGCTCAAGAGCTTCAGCATGCTTCTTTACTTTCGCGCAGACCTTCAAGACGTTTTGCTTCAGCGACTTTATTCTTATTTCCATCAGTTGCGGAAACAGCAATACCCTGAGGAATAAGAAAATTTCGTGGCATAGCCATCTTTTACCGAAGCCACGTCCATAGCTTTTCCAAGCTTGCCGTAATCCTTCATCAAAACTACTTCCATTTTATGATACTCCTTCAAAACTTTTCTTAAGATATTTTATTTTATGTTTTCTGCAACAAATGGCAGAAGTCCAAGATGACGAGCCCGTTTAATTGCAACTGCAAGCTTTACGCTGGTTTTTAGCTGTTACACCAGACAAACGGCGAGGAACAATTTTACCTCGTTCAGTAACATATTTATAGAGTATCTTGATATCTTTGAAGTCAGGTTCAACACTATTTTGTTGAAACCAGCAAACCTTTTTTGTTCTTCTTCTTAATAAAGCCATAATTTAACTCCTGATTCTCACGTTGGTTGGAAAATGTTAGTCCTGTTCGTCATCCATATCGATATCGCTGTCCGGTACAACCCGTTCTTTACGGGTAGCAGCAGCAACACGTGCAGCTTCATTTTTAAGATTACGTACGACAGTCAGATGACGAAGGACATTAGTGTTCAACTTGATATATTTATCAAGTGCGATAACCGCAGAACCTTCACCTTCGAAGAGAAAAAGGCAGTAAGACACCTGTTTTTTTCTTTCGAATAGTGTAAGCGAGTGACGCGTTTTCCCCAAACGTCAGTTTTTTCAAATTGTGCATTCTGCTTTAAGCAGCTCTTCAATTTGTTTTTGTTCCTTCTGAATGATATCATCAGGAAGTGTACCATCAAAGACTATCATTGATTCGTACGGCCTTTTCACATTAAACCCCCTTGGTCTTAGGCTCTGATTTGGGCCACAAATCAGAGCAGGATTATTTATTGAATTTATTCATTGTAACCTCGACACCTTCATTTATAAAGGATCTTCAAGGCTTCAACTGCTTTAGGAACAGTTTCCTTAAGCATTTCCAGGTCATGTTCAGTAAACTGACCCAAGAACGAAATCTATTATACTTATACCCACGGTAGCGGACCAATATCCGATTCTTAGTCTGGAATAATCTGTTCCTACATGAGCTTCAATCGACTTCAGTCCATTGTGCCCACCAGATGACCCACTCTTTCGAACCCGAATGGTACCTATTGGAATATGAAAATCATCAACGATAATCAAAGATTGCGGCATAAAGGGAAATTCAATCTTTTAACAATCTTTTCAACTGCAATACCCGATTGATTCATAAAGGTGAGCGGTTTAACAACAGCAACTCGATTTTTGATTCAAAAACTCCAAAAGATATTTCGGCATCGTTTGATCTTTCAGTTTTCATTTCCGAATCAAGACATTTGACAAATGCATCTGCTACAATAAAACCGATATTATGGCGAGTCTGACAGATACTTCTCTCCCGGATTTCCTAGATCCGAAAATTAACAAAATCGATTTTTTCAGAAAAAGGAGAGGGATTTTAAAAATCCCTAAAAATTTAAATCAACCCATTTATTCCAAAATTTGCTTTATTTCTTTTTTGCTGGAGCAGCAGCTTTAGCCGGAGCAGCAGCAGCTTTAGCCGGAGCAGCCACCCGCTGCAGGAGCACCACCCGCTGCGGCGGCAGCAGTAGCAGCAGGAGCAGCAGCACCTTCAGCAGCAGTTTCAGCAGCAACGACTTCACGAGTTGCATGTGTAACTACAGCCAAGAGCTTCTTCAGGTGATTCTTTAAGAGTGAGATTTTGGGATTGACAACATCTCTGTACATGAATTGAATCACCAATATTAAGCGCTGTCACATCGATTGTGACATTTTCAGGAATATCCATTGGCATACATTCAACTTTAACGGTTTTAACTGGACTACCCAAAACACCGCCATATCTTTAACACCAGTAGCAAGTACCAGAAAGGATCAACGGAACTTCGACAATCACTTTTTCATTCATTGCGACATGATGAAAATCGATATGAAAGAACAGATCATTTTTAACAACATGACGTTGAACTTCACGAATAACAGCAATGGAATCATCTTCAGATTTACCGATTCCAAGATCAATTAAATGAGTTGTTTTTCTAGTACGCACAATAGTAGCGAACTCTTTGTGATTTACTTCGATGTGACAGGATCCACATTACGACCGTAATAAATGGCTGGTACCCATCCCTGATGCACGTGCTTTACGGGTGTAGGACTTGCCAGATCCGGTACGCGGTCTTGCTGTCAATTTAATAATTTCCAAAGTTAGAACCTCCTCGGAATAGTTGCCCCCGAAATTGCTACCTTCCGGGAATTATCGGTGCTAAAAAAATAAATGGCTGGGGCGGAAGGATTCGAACCTCCGAATGCGAGGACCAAAACCTCGTGACTTGCCACTTGTCGACGCCCCAGCAAATCGGTAATCGTCAAATATAATAATTTGTCCAATTAAAAGAAAAGATATTTTATTACTGTTCTATAAAAAGAGCAATAAAGATCAGAGTAGTTATTCAAAACTGTCTAAATCATTATTATTGGAAGTTACTGCAAATGTTTTTGGACCAATTCTATTGAGCTCGCTCTCAAAGGCATCAAGGACAATGTCTTCTATTTTTTTTCTCATGTCATTGTTAATTGGATGAGCGATATCTTGAAATGTGCCATTTTTTCTTCTGCGACTTGGCATAGAAACAAAATACCCTTCAGCCCCACTGATAATTTTCAAACCTCGAATGACAAAACAATCATCAAAAGTGATACTGGCAAAGGCCTTTAGCTTTGGTTCGTTTTTTAATACCACTCTGACTTCGGTGATATCCACAGCAAGCCTCCATGGAAAGTGTGTGTGTGGTGATAGAATTTCCCGGTGACCTATAAAGGTTCTTTCAAATGATATTTTTCAATATAGTTGACGACAATTCCTTTTGTCAAAACAGTACTCCCTGTGTTTCTTATCAAACTATAGTGCCCGTCTCTTCCTGATTATTCATAGCCAAATTTTATTTAACTATTCAAACTGCTGAAAAGAAGACACACTTCAGCCATAACAAGTGCTTGATGTGAGCTGAAGGTGCAGCTTTTTAAGCAAAATGGCCTTTTATACTGCAAGTACTGAGAACTTACAAGTAAGTTCATAAATTATTGTCGAATATAGGACAGTTTTTCCTTATTAACGATTAAATATTCAAATTTGCTGTCTGCATAATCCAGACAATTATATTAGATAATATATACAGATATATTGTAAAAAGTGAAAAATATGAACAAAATGAGAAGAATTATTTTTTTAAGCAAAACTATAAAAGTGTCTTAGACTCTCTTTTTTTAAAGAAATTTTAAAAATATTTGCAATTCAATATGGTGTTAGTACGTAAAATCATGTATACTATATAGTTTGTTTACCTATCAAGTCTATTGATCTTTTCCAGATCAGCAAATAGTTCTCGAAGTAAGTATTTTTTTGAGAATTAGCGATTTTGAGATTAGCTTTCAAGAGGAGAAAATGAATGGCTCCAAAGTATCATCATATATCACTTCTCACTGAGGCGGAGTACAATGAGTGAACCACGAGTTTCCTTTGGTATAAAAGCACTTGACAAAATGATTTTCTGGTGGTCTATTACAGGGTTCAGCAAACCTTCTTGAAGGTGCACCTGGAACAGGGAAAACAACTATGGCGATGCAGTTTATATATAACGGAATCACCATGTTCAACGAACCAGGCCTCATTATCACTTTTGAAGAATTCCCACAGCAATACTATCACGATGCAATGGGATTTGGATGGGATTTTAAAAAGTTGGAAGAAGAGGGAAAATTGAAGCTTATCTTCTCCGATCCACATACAGCCTTGACAGAATTCGATAAGATGGATGGGGAATTTGTAACAATAATCGAAGAGATGGGAATCAAACGGGTTGTCATTGACAGTATGACACATTTTGAAGGACTTGGTTGAGGATCCGTTTGAACTGCGAGATATCGAACGACGACTTAATTAATGCATTAAAACGCGAAGAATGTCACCAGTATTCTGCTTGAGAGAAAATGACAATCTCTTGGACAGGTTTCACAAGTCTCAAGTAAAATTCCTTTTATTGTCGATTCATACACTCTGCTTCGATATGTTGAAATCGATAGTGCTATAGAAAAAGCACTTTGTGTTTTAAAAATGCGAGGCTCTGATCATCACAAAGATATCCGCTGCTTTAGAATTAGTTCAAAAGGAATAGAGGTTGAATCTAAATTCAGTGGACGCGAAGGTATCATGAGTGGTACTGCTCATTCTACACCACAAGATGCATTTGTGAATGTTTTCGGGAAAAAATAATGGCTAGTCACTTTCCATTTAATATGGAAACGCTTCTATTAACTGGCTATATAGTGTTCAGTATCTTTCTGAACATGCTTAGCATTGCTTATTTCATCATTTTATCAGAAAAAATTCAATCAATCATCACCGAAAGCAGGATTTCTCATCAGCAATCATTCTTGCGCTGATTTTTATTGTACTTTTATTTATCCCTCAGAAAAATGTTTTCTATCTGCAGATAATATCTGGAATATTTTCTCTTACTGGGAAGCGGCGGTAGCTTCAATAGGCAGTATTCTCTATCTTTTCTTTACAATGAGAAGAGTAAGGAAATAGCAATGGTAAACATTCAGAGCTTAACCATTTTTCGATATTTCAGCGATTATTGCTGATGATTGTGCTTGCATATTTAAGTAAACGACTTGGTGATGCTTTAAAGATCAAACCTTATTATAAAATTTTGTATGTTACTGCGCTTATGTATCACCTGTGCATCAATAACTGACATCGTGTCATCATCATTCCACATTAACATCTATGCATTTTCGTTTCAATGTCGCTTCGTTTTATTTCGAGCGCCGGAGCCTTTTTCGTATGCTTACGCTACTGGAAATGGCTTTTTTCGGAATTTCTTGAGGAATTAGTGAGGTACTGGAATAGTATGGCAAAAAAAATTCTTGTGATTGAGGATGACAGAGATATTGCTGATCTGGTAAAATTAGTACTGGAGACTACATCAGACTTTGTGGTGGAAACAGTACTTGATCCGGAAGACTGCATATCCAACAGCCCAAACATTCAGACCAGATGCAATTCTCTTAGATCTTTCAATGCCGAAAATGGATGGATGGGCAGTATTTAAATTAATCAGAAAAGATTCATCTTTTGCCGAAGTACCAATTGCAATATTAACAGCAAAATCACAACAATTTGATGAGATGGTCGGACTACATATAATGAATGCCGATGCATATATCACAAAGCCATTTGGAAAACAGGAACTTATTGATAAAACTTATGAGCTCTTCAATAAAGGAAAAAAATAACGAATCCTTGTCGTTGATGACGAGGTAGATGTTTTAGATTTTTTAAAAATCTATCTGGAATCACAGGGATGGGAAGTAACTACCATTTCCTCAACAACTGAAGCTTTCAAGGAACTGGAGATACCGCCCTTATTTTCTGGTCTTGACGGATATCGCCATGCCTGAAATGGATGGTTATGAATTTATCAGTAAAATAAAAGAAAAACAGATTCCTTCACAAATGGCCTTAATGACCGGTTTTGGATACAACCCAAAACATACACTCGTTAAAATTTACAAAACAATTCGCTATCCTTGTCTTTTCAAACCATTCAACAGGGCAAAAGTAACTGAAGCTGTTCAGAATGCCTGGAGTAACTTACCACGAAGACCTTGAAAACCCGGATAAAAAGCAAGATTCTGAGATCGGGACTGAAAGCAGTACTACGCCTTAAGGTGTTTGTACTGTGGTTTTCCTGGTTATTTTAGAGCAATTAACCTCCGGACGAAGTAGATCGTCACTTTTTTTTATGCAAACCCAAGATATTGTTATTAAAGGTGCCCGTGAGCACAATCTTAAGAATATTGATGTCACCATTCCCAGAAATTCCTTTACTGTTATTACGGGTCTTTCCGGTTCCGGAAAATCATCACTGGCTTTTGACACTCTTTACTCTGAAGGTCAGCGACGATTTGTAGAGTCATTATCATCCTATGCCCGTCAATTTCTTAGGCTTAATGGAAAAACCGGATGTTGATTCAATAGAAGGTTTGTCACCTGCGATTTCCATTGAACAAAAAACTACCGGTCATAACCCGCGATCGACAGTCGGTACAACAACAGAAATCCATGATTATCTTAGATTGCTTTATGCAAGAGCTGGAACTCCTACCTGCTACAATTGCGGACGGGTAATCACCCGTCAAACAATTCAGGAAATCACCGACAGGGTTTGTTCACTTCCACAGGGGCAAAAATTTCAGATTCTATCTCCTGTTGTTTCAGGTCGTAAAGGTGAATATAAAGATCTCTTTGAAAAACTTCAGAAAGATGGTTTTCTGCGGGTTCGTAGTTGATGGCACATCATATACACTAGATGAAGAAATTACTATTGAGAAAAACAAGAAGCACTCCATTGAAGTCATTATTGACAGACTTATCAATGGGCCCGCAATTACCTCACGACTGACAGAATCTCTTGAGACTGCTTTGAAAATGAGTTCGAACGGAACCGTTTTGATTGACTGTATCGGAGGAGAAACATTAACATTTTCAGAACTGCTTGCCTGTCCTGATTGCGGCATCAGTTACGATGAGCTTTCGCCCAGGATGTTTTCTTTCAACAACCCTTTTGGTGCATGTGAAAGCTGCACCGGACTGGGATATCTCCTTGAAATAGACCCGGAACTTGTTGTCCCTGATCCCGTTTTATCCTTGAATGAAAATGCGATTGTCCCCTGGAATGGAGCCGCAACTACCGGAAGCTGGAACCATCAGATCCTCATTTCAATATGCAAGCATTTTAAAATTCCAATGGATAAACCATTCAAAGGGCTGACCGAAAAACAAAAGAAAATTCTCCTCTATGGCAGTGGTGAAGAGAAAATACCCATGCAATGGGAAGCACGTTCAGGAGCTGGTAAAGGGGAATTCAAGAGGCCTTTTGAAGGAGTAATTCCAAATCTTCTGAGACGATATAGAGAAACCAGTTCAGAGGAGATCAGGAAGTGGATAGAAGCATATATGACACAGCGCGAATGTCCTGTATGCAAAGGCGCACGATTGCGCAAAGAGAGTCTGGCGATTCTCATTGGTGGGAAAAACATTGCAGAGATATCCTCGATGTCCATAGACCAGGCCAAGCTGTTCTTTGATACTTTAAAACTGGGACCCAGAGAAGCAAAAATTGCCAGACAAATACTGAAAGAAATTATCCAGCGTTTTGATTTTCTTATCAATGTTGGTCTTCCATATCTTACGTTAAGCCGTGCTTCATCAACGCTTAGCGGCGGTGAATCACAACGCATCCGGCTTGCCACACAGATCGGATCGCGCCTTACAGGTGTTATTTACATTTTAGACGAGCCCAGTATCGGATTGCACCCGCGGGATAATACTCGTTTACTTGATACACTGATTTCTCTTCGCGACCTTGGGAACACTGTTGTGGTTATTGAGCACGATAAAGAGACCATGATCGCAGCTGATTATCTCATCGATATCGGTCCGGGAGCGGGAGTTCACGGAGGCAAGATTATTGCTCAGGGGACACCAGAGGAGGTTATCAGCAATCCGCAATCATTGACAGGGGCATACCTTTCCGAAAAAAAATCGATTCCCCTGCCTAAGCAGCGGCGAAGTGGTAACGGTCAATTTATAAGTATCAAAGGCGCAAGCGGTCACAATCTAAAATCGGTAAACGTTGAAATACCTCTTGGAATGTTAGTTTGTCTTACCGGCGTATCGGGTTCCGGAAAAAGTTCTCTTATTAATCAAACACTCTACCCTGCGCTTCAGAAACAGATATACCATTCAAGAACATTCCCTCTCCCTTTTTCTTCATTAAAAGGCGGCGAGTACATCGATAAAGTAATCGAAATCGACCAGTCGCCAATCGGCCGAACGCCACGATCAAATCCCGCAACCTACACAAAAATATTCGATCAGATACGGGAACTCTATGCTGCGCTTCCTGAAAGTAAAATACGGGGATATACAAACAGCCGTTTCAGTTTCAATGTGAAAGGCGGCCGATGCGAGTCGTGTGAAGGTGACGGAGTACTGAAAATAGAGATGCACTTTTTGCCTGATGTATATGTTGAATGTGAAGCTTGCAAAGGCAAACGTTACAATAGAGAGACTCTTGAGATTCAGTTTAAAGGAAAATCTATTGCAGATGTACTTAACATGACCGTCGATGAAGCTCTCGAATTTTTCGATAAAATCAGCAGCATTAAAAGTAAGTTATCAGTGCTCTCAAGAGTTGGTCTTGGCTACATTCATCTTGGACAACCAGCAAACACTTTATCTGGTGGTGAAGCTCAACGAATAAAGCTGGCTACTGAACTTTCGAAAAGGGCTACGGGAAGTACACTTTACATTCTGGATGAGCCGACTACCGGATTGCATTTTGAAGATATCCTCATGCTCATGTCAGTTATGCAGGAACTTGTTGACAAAGGCAATTCAGTGGTTGTTATCGAGCACAATCTGGATGTCATAAAATGTGCAGATTATATAATAGACCTCGGTCCTGAGGGGGGGAATAAGGGCGGTGAAATTGTAGCAACCGGCGCCCCTGAAACGATTGTAAAGAACGGGCATTCAATAACTGGTAAATACCTTAAAAGTTACTTACGCAAGGTTACATTATGAACATTCTTGACGCCATTGGTAATACACCAATGGTTGAACTGACCAATTTGTGGGATAGTGAGTATACGGGAGTTCGAATTCTTTTGAAGCTGGAGGGTTCAAATCCAGGAGGTTCTGTCAAAGATCGTCCGGCTCTTTTTATGCTTAAAGATGCGATTGAACGGGGTCTATTGACCAAAGAAAAAACTATTCTTGAACCGACATCCGGGAATACAGGAATAGGAATGTCAATGGTTGCGGCAGCTCTTGGATACCGGATAAAAATCATAATGCCTGGATGTGTCAGTGAAGAACGAAGAGCAATCATGACTGCACTTGGCGCAGAAGTCGAATTGACACCGGGATGTGACCGCACCGATGGTGCTATTCGCAGAGCTCACCATATCATATCTGAATTCAGTGATCTTTATTATATGCCAAATCAGTTCGCTAGCGAAGCCAACTGGAGATCCCATTATTGCACGACAGCTCCGGAGGTTATTCGCGATACAGATGGTGATGTTCAATACTTTGTTGCGGGAATGGGTACAACAGGAACCTTGATGGGATGTTCACGATATTTTCGTGAGAATCATAGATCAACAAAGGTAATTGGTGTTGAACCTACTATTAACCATCGCATTCAAGGTCTTAAAAATATGAGCGAGGCTATTGTTCCCCCCATTTATCAACCATCGCTTCTTGACCAGAAGGTCACCTGTTCTGACGAAGACGCTTTTGAGACTGTTCGTGATCTTTCTACACGAGAGGGAATTTTCTGTGGTATTTCAAGTGGTGCAGCTGTTAATGCAGCAATAAAACTTGCGAAAGATCTTCCCCGTGGCTCCACAATTGTCGCACTGTTGCCCGACCGGGGTGACCGGTATCTCTCTACAGAGGTTTTTCGTTCTATTTGTGCCGATTGCCCTCCTTGAGAATTCCTGTTTTCTGTTTACATTTGTCAGCTGTTTGCCCTATATACAAAGGCAAATAGTTTTTTAAAGCTTTCCAGATTTCAGATCTGTTAAAAAAATGTTTTTGACTTATTTCTATTTCGATTCCGCTATAGTGTTTTTCTGAGTATTTTTTTCTCAAGGTAGTTGTCTGACCATCGCTATTCCCCCGATAAGGGAAATTCTTTCTTATTTTGATACCATGAATTGTGTTAAGCAGTTGGTTCTTGATCGAATCAACTATTTCAAGCTCTGCTTTTCTGGAAGGATCATAGAGAAAACCGATATCAGCATTTCTCAATTCGCCATCTAATACCGGCGTAAAGGAATGAATGGAGAAATGGTTAATAAATATATTTTTCCTGATAGCGGTTGCGATAGAGGAATCAACTTTCTCATGGTAAGGATCATATATTTTCCTGATTAATTCACTTTTCTGAGATTCAGATAATTTCAGACTGTACTCAGAAAATACTTCTTTATGGTGATATGAACGATTTTGTTCTACTAGTAAGCGGCTTATGGTTTCGTAGACAAAGGGACATTGCAGTTGTTTTACAATCGTTTTTGCCATCTCCAAAGCACCGGGATCATACCCCCGATGAGTTTCAAGTACGCTTTCGTTACCTGCGAAAAGGTACCGGTATTTCCTGGGAATTTTATTCCCGCCATGTTCACATGTAATAAGTATCTGAGTCTTATTAGGCATTTATCCAAAATTTTTCTTTAACGTTTTAAATATCTCTTTATGGAATAATAATTCAATTGAAATGCCAGCAATAAATTCTACTGTGTTATATCTATTCGATAAAGACCTATAAAACCTTTGTTTTCGATAAGGAACTCGAAATAAGAGCATTTGTCATTAGAAAATCTATCTTAACACAGTAAAAGAGATCGAAACCTTATAAAAGATGAAACCCTGTTTGTTAATTTTTTTTCAAACGACACATAAGAAAATAATTTAAAACCAAAACAATGGTAATCTCTGCTAATATAGCATACCCATAAGCTGTGGTCTAATTTTACAATCAGTTAAAACCAGCTTGCCAGGAGTTCCGGATCCGTTTGCTGGCCGTTTGAGAATACCCATTGAAACAAATTCTGAAAGAATACTATTATCGAAATTAAGAATCAGCTCTCCATTGTTTCCATTATTACACTGCCATATAGCATCTTTTGAAGCAAGGTGTATCGCTCCATAGAAGTTTAAGATACCTGTCCATTGCATACTCAAACTGGCTTTATCTTTTACATATATCAATCCGTTAAACCGTGTATTATTCTTGCCGCCGAACTCGCGCAGTTCGGCTTTATCATAAGCATAAATTATCATGCGTGAATTTGGAGTCATTGTAAACCAATTGCCATTTATATTCATAGTACCTTTTATTAACCAGATTACTTTACCATTGAATGCAAAGGTACTGTGATTGATTGCAACCTCTCCATTATCTCTTACAACCATGTAACCATTAAATTTTTGCCATGCCCAGCAGTTATTATACATCCATTGTAAAGATTCGGCATTAATAGCAATTGGAAGAGTTTTTGCCTTCGCAGAAAGTGCTGATATGGTCATTTCCCAAGCGCTGTCATTAGAGGCCAACCCTACCTGATCCACTATGTCGGGGATTTTACTATTCTTATTATCCTCTGATGCACTGATGACTTTTGACATGTCTATCGAACCGCTATGAGAAATTTTTCCTGAAGACATATTGATAATGGCAGATCCGGAATTTGTGCCATTGAACCAGCCATCACCCTGGATAGATAATGAAGAATTCAGCTCAAGATTTCCTTCCACACCTGTTTTTGATTTGCAAAGCAACATATTATTCAGATGTAATTTCGTGCCAATGTATACCGCACTGTCAACAACAATTCCCGGTGCATTTACTGTACTAAGAAGTGATTCATTTGTACCCGTTTTTAATGTGCCATTAATTCTGCTATTTGCAGCTCCACTATTGAAATGTATATCAGATCCAACGTAAACATCACCATTAATCGTTACTTTAGCATCAAAATACCTTCCATCACCAGCAAGATACAGTGCGTATTTTAAATTCGCAGTTGATTCAGTCCCAATACCATTGAGCTTATAAATTCCGATGACACTTTTTGCCTCACCATTTCTGCCGTATCCATTGCCCTTTATTTGCAACACTTTATTTACTTTATCGAATGCAGCTATTGAAGCGGAGTATTCAAATCCGCTATTATCCAGAACCTTTTTCTTTTCACTTTGTGACGCACTCGATGCCAAAAGCCATTTATAAGATGGATCAGAGGAGTATTTGTTAAGAATCTCAATAACATTATCTGGTTCGAGTAAAAGCTGTTTTTCACAAGCTTTCAATGATGCATCAGCTGTAACAGCTACACTCCTTATTGCTGAAGAATCGATAGTTGCCGCTTTTTCCTTTTGCGACATGTACATGATTGATAATCCGATAATACTAGCGATAAAAAGCATTATAAGCCCTAACATCGTCGCTATACCCTTTTCATTACCACTATTTACCGATCGTAATATACTCATATTCCCTGCTCCTGCTAAATTGACCGGCTCCTGCTCATACGTCAGGTTTAGACTATCTCAACATTAGTTCTTATAACAGTTTTATCAGTATACAACACCTACCTTTTTCGGCCTGATTTTACAATCTTTAAGAGCAATAGTTCCTGCAGCGCCTGTTGAACCTGCCGATGAAGACCGTTTTAGAATGCCCATTGAAACGAATTCTGATAACACAGGATCATTATAGTAAAGAAACATCTGTGCCCCACTGTTAACCTGTAATTTCGCTTTGCTATGTATCGCGTGTATGGCTCCGTAATAATAATTATTCCCTGATCCACCACTTGTAAAACTTGCACTGTCGTTTAGGCAGATAAATCCCTTAAAAACCATGCCATCAGAGGAACCAAATCCATTCAATGAGGCCCAGTCGTATGCATAAATTAACATTCGAGATGAAGTGTCAGCTTTAAACCAGTTCCCGTTAACATTTATGCCTTTCGAAAGCAGCCATATTACTTTCCCCTTGAACCCGCTCCCGCCGCCATTTATGCCAATTGATCCCCACTGGTCTTTCAGGACTATATAGCCATTTATTTTTCTGCTGTTACTTGTAGTATCATAGATTTTCTGCAAGTCTGTTATACTGAGGTTTTCAACGGTTGTTGCGATAGAGAGCAGCCCGGAGATATTGACACTCCAGGGAGTATCTGCTGCAGAAGAGAATCCTATCTGTCCGGCGATATCCGCAATCGGAGCTTTTTTATTATCCTCTATGCCATTTGAAATTCTGGCCATTGTAATATGTCCGCTGTGATGAATCGTTTTTCCCGACATATCAATATTCTGATTGCCGGCATTTGTGTCATTAAACCAGGCTTCATTCTGAATTTTTGTTGTGTTATCAATCACTACTCTTCCCTGAAAAGCGGCTTTAGATTTACATGTGAGCTGAGCTCCATTTCTTAAATTTGTCCCTACAAAAAACGAACTATCGATAGTCAAATTACCGGTGATATAGCTCTCCTGGTTTGTATTCACAGCGGTTTTCATAAATCCATGTATCACACTGTTTTGGGCGCCCCCATTAAAGGTAAAGCCGTTCCCTATATAAACATCACCGCGAATGTCCATTATTTTATCCATAATCATACTATTCACCGAATAAAGTGCATAGTGCATTGGCGTTCCTGCAGAAACAACTTCTATACCATTCAGTTTGAAAAGACCCATTACATTTTTCTGTTCATTGCTACGGCCATAGCCGATACCTTTGATTTGCAGAATCATATTTTCCTTATCGTAAGCGGTAATACATGCAGAATACTTTAAACCGCCGCTGCCTAAAGAAATTTTATTCTCTGTAAGAGCTGAGTTTGAATTTGGATTTAACAGCCATTTGTAATTAATATCTTTTACATATTTATTCAAAATAGCGACGACAGTATCAGGCTGTTTAGCTAATTGACCCTCGCATGCCTTGAGCGAGGCATCAGCCGCAAATGCGACATTCCTGATTGCGCTAGCATCAGCTGCGGCAATTTTGTCCCGCTGGGAAATGAGAAGAAGAGAAATACCCGCAATCGTAACCACAAACAAGACAAAAAGACCCAGAAGTACTGCAATTCCCTTGTCATTTTGGATAACTTGTTGGAATTTCATACCGGCCTCCTTCGAAAGGCTCAAATGCATTTATTGAATTCTCAGAACAGACCGTTATTCGATATTTCAACTGTTTCTGAGAGAAGTCTCCAGCTATACATCCCCGAACGATCGATTGAAATATTTGCAACGTTTACAGGCCCATTTTTTTGAGTATCAGTTTTACCGTTAGTCCGAAGGAGAACATATATTTTCAAAGCTTTTACATTTTTCTTTTCCTTGACAGCTACTGTATCTGACCAAACAATTAAGCCTCTGTCGATCGCTTTCAATTCGAACTTATCAATAACCAAGGATGCTGCAGCTTTTGACACCGCTTTTAGCTGAATTCTGGCATTTGATACAGAAGATACGGGAATGATCAATTCTCCACCCGACAGTCCTGCTTTGAAGTTTTCTGATGCAATAACTGAATTAAAACTGTTTACGATGCCCCATTGTATCGACTCAATATTATCAGGTATACCGGATTTATTGACTAATGTAAACCTGACTTTTATGCGGGCTGCCGGATTTATCGAAAAAGTCTTTACTGAAGAAACAGCTCCACTGCCTGCCCCAGTGAAATTTATCAGCAGATTATTACTTTCAATAGAAACACCTGAAACAGTTCCGCTTCTTGTCCACTGACTACTGAAAAAAGTGTCACAGCTATAAAGCATGCTATCCTTTGTAAAAAGACCTGTTTGAAATTGGAGTGCATGGACATCCTGAGCCAAATCATTCGGTGTACCATTAAAAACTCTCTTCAGAGTATTGTCTTGCAGATAAAACTTGACACTATCAGCTTCACCTGTACATTGGCCAAGATCGTTAACTCTTGCTTTATAAATAGTCAAAGTATCTGATGGATTTCCCGGCTTTACACTAAATGAAGATGAATCCAAAAGATAAGTATTTGGAATTACTGCAGAATTGAAAGGCCCAGAACCACTCATTGGATATCTTTTGAGTCCAGTATTGCGTATTTCTCTGGATAGCATTGATAGTGCATCCCTCGAGCTGCTTTGGATTTGAGAGATCTCCTTATTGGCAGCAGAACTCTTAAGCATCGTTTTAAATGGTGAACTGATTAAGGTTATGACAAAACCAGTTAATACTATATATATAATCAGTTCAACAAGTGTAATACCTTTGTTGTTCAATTGAGACCTCCAGTGCACTTCAATGCCTTTTTCCTTCCCATAAACTCATACTGCACGGTCACCGTTGCAGTCGACAGAAAAGAACTTCCACTGGCGTTTGTAATCACCCATGAACGAATATACCGATTTCCATCAATAAATATCGTATCAGTTGAATCATCCGGCTTTGCCATCGCATCTAATTCGACAAGTTTTTCCTGACCGGTAAGATAAGCCATTTCCGATCCCCTTGAATCACTCTGTAGTAATAAAGAATTCTTCAAGAATGTGGTTATTATAACAATGGTTATTCCAACAATCACAATTGCGATAAGCAATTCGACCATAGTAAATCCATTTTTTGCATCATTCATAGCTTTACCCATGATGTTCCTGTCCACTTGTAAATTACTATGCTCTGCAAAGATCCATTTATCCCGATAATGTAAGTTATTTTCTCCAACCGTGATGAACTTATTGCCACATAACCTTCGTTTATCGTACCAATCGCATCTCGATTTACTACCATACTATCTTTCCAGTCACCCTTTCCACCCGAATCAGCCGGCATTGATTTTCCAAAAGGATCTTTCGATGGCCCACTTTTCGCCGGCGCAAATCCTATGTTTACAGGTAATTTTATTGTATCAGCTTTGGCTGCCCTATCTATCAGATATGATTTATTTTTGAACCTGACTTTACATTGTTTATCATACTTCATTACCTGAGGCCTTACACCTGTCAGATCTTTCCAGACATTCCATGCATACCTCTCCAACTCACTTGAAGCAGCCATTTTACTATAGCTTACAACCCCGAAACCACTCAGAATCGAAAGAATCAGAATCACTATGATTAATTCGAGAAGTGTAAAACCTGAAAAGTGTCTTGATTCCAATTCCGGCCTTCTTCCGTTGATTCTTCATAGTTCCTTGATTTTACAAACTTACGAAAATTACCAGAGATAATTCGGAAAAAAAAAGATATAATATCTCTACTTTATTATATAGTAACTTTGATCATCTGTCGATAAAAATTGATTTTTGAAACCAGACAGTTGGTTTTTCGTTCATTTATCTGATTACCTCAGATTTTGCAATAAGAAGTGTTGAAGAAGGTGAATCTATTGAGATATAAGAAGTTGCGCAAGCGGGTAGACATACCCAAAAGATGGTATCACGACGAGCTGGAAGCCCTTTTGTGGTCAACGGATTCATTAGGTCCGCACTTTTCTATTGCAAATTCCGGGATTTTACAGCCGTTGCACAAATAAAAGAATTGTTAATCCTATTATGGATACCGCAGATAATATCACCTGAGAAAATGCGAACTGATAAAATTATGCTTTGCGTTCCTAATCAGAAAATTAACTGAACATGCGGCCATTCTGCAAACAATCGCACATTTTTTCGCAAATGCCCTGAAGTTCTTTTAGTGAAGGTTTTGTCCCTGCAATTTTTAAAATCCGTGAAGATAAAGAACCCTTATTGAGAATTGTATCTAAAGGTTCGGAAAAATAAGAAACAAGGCTGCCTTTTCGTTTTAATAATTTCTGTACCAGCTTTTTCCATACTTCACCAGCAGTAAAATGTCCTGAAGGAAAACCAAGTGAAGCAAGATAATTATTATCCGTAATGATCGCGTTTTCACCTTGCTTAATTGTGTTAAGGAAGGTTGTTACAAGAGGTGCCATTGGTATTGCCTTCTGATATTCAAACGATGAACATTCCTCTTCGACCAGCATTTTTACAGTCTCAATCACCGCTGCAGCTATCGCCTGATCGGCAACGGGACTTTCCTGAACATCAATAACCCGAATCTCAATTGTATTACGCTCAAAACGGGCGATAGCACCACGAGCATTGACCCACTCTTCCTGAAGAATCATTTCAGGATCAAAAGGTGCCAGATCACTATAGATTTTTTTAAGAATCTCCTCTTCATACTGTACAAAAGAAAATACCGCTTCTGGTATAACTTGTCCGGTAATAGACGGGATTTTTATAGAATTTGTCCTGTACGTTTCCATTCGTGTGTCATGGTAACCGCTGACAATCCCATCAGCAATCGGAGAACCCGCAGAGAGAGCTGGAATTATTGGAAGTACGAGCCGAATTGCCGCATGCAATTTTCCGAATTCTTCTTCGTTTGCAAATGGGAGGTTAATGTGCATACTCTGAAGATTAGCCCATCCATGACCTTTACAGGAGAAAATCCTGTCGAAAGCTGTGTAAATCGGGTTGTAATCATGAGGCCACAACCGGATTTCTTTCACCGGGTCCATAAATGGATGCATCGGCCCGCCCATCAGACATGCATTATACGATTTCAGGATATCGTTTATCTGTTGAATATTGGAATGAAATTTTTTATCAAGACCAATGATCGTATCGGCAGGTGTAGCGGTTTTTAACTCAATTACATGAAGAGCGAGCTCATTAGACCAGGCAATTTCACCAAGCTGAATCTCATTTGTAATGCTTCCGTTGACCTCTTTAATTACCTGATCAGTAAGCGGATTTACTTTCAGTGTTTCCCTGTCAACAATCATGTATTCGAGTTCAATTCCGAAACGTTCAAAAAGATGAAACAAATGTCCTCCTGCGTTTAAAAATTCCGGTCATCAATAATAAAGACCGGCTCCGTTTTTATTCAGCACCCTTTTGAGAAAGACTTCCATGATCTTTTCATAGAGTGCATTCTTGACAACAAAGTCCTCAATTCCAGCATCAATATTTGGATTATCATTGATTTCCATTACGATACACGATTTCCCAATCTGCTTAATATCTACTCCGTAAAGTCCGTCACCAATGAGCTCAGCCACTTTGAGAGCGGTTCTGACTACCTGACGCGGAGCAAGCTCGACGGGAAGGGTTTCAAATCGTCCTTCCAGCGTTCTTCCTGCAGTATCCCTCTTAACAATCTGCCAGTGATTCCGGGCCATAAAATATTTACAAACAAAAAGAGCTTTGTTATCAAGGATCCCAACCCTCCAGTCAAAATCCGTAGGCGTGTATTCCTGTACGACTACAAGATCCGATCTGTTCAGAAGCCTGTTAGCTTCTGTCATAAACTGTTCAGTAGTGTCTACGCGCAGCACCCCCAGAGAAAAAGCGCTGTCAGGTTGTTTAAGAACACATGGGACTCCGATCTTTTCCAAAACAGAGTCAAGATTATCTTTATGTAAAATACAGGTGCGGGGGGTGGCAATATTGTAATGGTCAAGTAATTCAGCCAGATAAACCTTGTTGGAGCATTTCAGGATCGACTCAGGATCATCAATAACCACAAGCCCCTCGGCTTTTGCCCTTCGTGCAAAACGATAGGTGTGGTGGTTGACATTTGTAGTTTCTCGTATGAAGAGAGCATCAAATTCCGCAATAGAGCCGAAATCATCTCTACCTATGATCTCAGTGTTAAAACCAAGCGACTCAGCCGCATTGACAAACTTTTTTATGGCTTTCTCATTTGAAGGTCCTTCAACTTCGTCACAATCCCAGAGTATCGCCATATCGTGCGGTTGAGATTTACGTTTTATAGTACTGACTCCCTTTCCCGCGAAATGTTCCGATGCCACCTGTACAAGAAAACTGTTATGATCTGGAGGAATATCACCTGTTGAGACCGGATCGATATCCTGCAGATGCCAGATACCTTTTTCTTTATCCTTGATAAAGACTGCTTTCAGAAGTGGCGCAGGAAACATATTATATAATTGCAAAGCAAGCCGGTCATACTTTTTTGCCACATTTTTCCCGAAATAGATACTCAAGGTGAAATTAGTGGATTGTATTGAATTGAGACTCTTCTGAATCAACTCATCAAGATCATCATCAACAAATCGCATCAGGGTCTGTGATTTCAAATCCTGGATAGTCGTGATATTTGGAAGAGGTTTGTGACCGCGGGCAGCAGCAAGAAGAGAAACATAATAACCGATACTCTGATATCGGTAGGATTTACATAGATTAAAAACACGCGCCTGACGCATCGAACTGTAAACCACTTCTGTTAAATAAGACCGTGCACTCACTAACTCAACTCCTGGAATTTGAAAGGTCCAGTCCTTTGGATTATTTACCACTATCAGATTCGACATGAATGTCCTCAGATTTTTCTATTATTAATAAATTTGCATCATATGTAAGTATTCCAAGCAATATCGAACAAATTACTCTGTCAATTTTAACTTTATAATATTGGCCAGCGGCCAGCGGATTTGGATGGAGCGGTTCTGCAACGTATACTAATTTTTCTGCTCTGTTATAGCCATATAACACAACAAAATGCCCGGCAGGATATCCCCCGACCGCATCATAAGCGCACGTAACCACATTCTCCCTGGCGGTCCTGTGAAGATAGGTTGCACTCAACCCTGTAATAATAGGGATTCCTCTTTTCAGATACTTTCGCATTAATGCAGCATTCAGATCCTGAAACCTGATCTTGCCCCCCCGAGATAAAAATTCAATATACCCAGGAGTTGCAATTCGCAATTTTGATTCCGACTTTGCTTTTGCCTGTAATGCTAATGCATTTCTAAAGTCAATAATTGGTTCACCATCATAAAACCAGGTGGGATCAAATACCTGCAGATTATAGGTATAAATAGTCGCCTGATAGCCACGCTTTAAAGCATGACACCCAAGGAAAACTGCTAAAGTTCCGCCCTCATCCAGCGTTGTTACTTCACTGATCACCTGCTGCAGCGAAATCGGGTCGTTGTAGTAGTTGTAAATTGCATGAAGACAAGTAGGACCGCAGGTTGTTTCTGTTGGCTGTGTAAGAATCGTAAAAGGTAACTGAGTTTCCATAAGCATTTTTCAGCATAAATGCAATCGCATTTAGCCAGAAAATTAATTGCCTCTCAATCTAACTATTCTCCAGACATTAAAACTATTAACATCATTACGAACCATAAAGTGTTTCATTTTAAAGAAAAATGTTTAGTTCTGAAACACCATAGTAATAATTAACCTTATTTATGCCCATTGAAAATTGTATAGATTACGCAAACTATAGACAATATAAATCTTACCAGAGGATGTAGCCCGCATAAATGATGAAATTTTGCCCCCAGATAGTCAGCTCATTTTGTTTTGATTATTATTACTTATTCTTAATCTTCGCTTTTAAATTGGCACAAGCTTTGCAACATCTACCCTCCCAAGACTTACAAAGGAGATTGTAATGAATATCGAAAAATTTACAAGAAAATCGCAGGAAGCTTTAAACACCGCAAACGCATTAGCTGTAGAGATGAATCATCAGGAAATTGTTCCCATGCATGTCATTCTTGCTATGATTCGTCAACAGGATGGTTTACTCCCATCCCTCTTTCACCACATGGAAATCCAGATCAGTGTCGCAGAAAAAGCTGCCCTCGATATCTTACATAAAATCCCGGTCGTCACTGGACAGGGTGTACAAACCTATATGTCCCGTTCACTGACAGCAGTGCTCACCGATGCTCAGCGCAAAGCCGCCCAGATGAAAGATGAATTTACAAGCGTAGAACATATCTTTCTTGCTACTCTCGAAAAAGATAACGAATGTAAAGAATTCGCCCACGCTGCAGGAATCACCGAAAACGCTGTCCTTGACACGTTGCGCAAAGTACGGGGAAACCAGCGGATCAGCTCGCAGGATCCGGAATCAACGTTTGCCGCCCTTGAAAAATACTCTCGCAATCTTACTGATCTTGCACGTAAAGGTAAACTTGACCCTGTTATCGGACGCGATGAAGAGATACGCCGGATTATTCAGATCCTCTCGCGCAGAACAAAAAATAATCCGGTCCTGATCGGTGATCCTGGCGTAGGGAAAACTGCTATAGTTGAGGGACTTGCTTTGCGCATAGTGCGGGGGGATGTTCCTGAAGGCCTCAAAAACCGCCAGGTGGTTTCTCTTGATATGGGAGCTCTTGTTGCAGGTGCCAAGTTCCGGGGTGAATTTGAAGAACGACTGAAAGCGGTTCTGAAAGAAGTCTCTGAAAGCGGTAACATGCATTCTCTTCATCGATGAACTGCATACTGTTGTTGGAGCTGGTGCCGCAGAAGGATCAATGGATGCCGGAAACATGCTCAAACCTATGCTGGCAAGAGGTGAACTGCATACAATCGGCGCAACAACCATCGACGAATACCGAAAACATATTGAAAAGGATAAAGCCCTCGAACGACGTTTCCAGATCGTACTTATAAACCAGCCGACGGTTGAAGACACAATATCCATTTTGCGCGGATTGCGCGAACGATACGAGGTTCATCATGGAGTGAAAATCCGAGACAGTGCACTTATCGCAGCAGCAGTTCTCTCTGATCGTTATATAAGTGATCGTTTTCTTCCTGATAAAGCAATCGATCTGGTCGATGAAGCTGCGGCAAAGCTAAGAACCGAGATGGATTCCAGTCCTGTTGAGCTTGACGAAGCGATGCGAAGACAGATGCAGCTTGAGATAGAAATCGAGGGCTTGAAAAAAGAAACTGATGAAAGTTCCCGTGAACGACTCTAAAAACTTCAGGACGAACTTACTAATGTAAGGTCGTCAGTAAATACACTCCGGGCGCGCTGGGAAACAGAAAAACAACAGGTCGGTAAATTGCAGGCCTTGCGTGAACAGATTGAACAGATGCGTTATGAGTTGGAAAATGCAGAACGAGAATACAATCTCAGTAAAGCTGCAGAGCTGCGCCATGGCAGAATTCCGGATCTTGAAAAGGAATTGAAACAAGCAGAAGAATCACTAAAAAACCACGACTGAAGCAGCAGGCTTCTCAAAGAAGAAGTTGACGAAGAAGATATTGCCGAGATTATCAGCCGATGGACACACATTCCTGTTAGTAAACTTGTCGAGGGAGAAAAGGAAAAACTGCTTCACCTCTCAGGACATCTGCACAGGCGTGTCGTTGGTCAGGATGAAGCTGTTGATGCCGTTGCTGATGCAGTGCTGCGGGCACGTGCGGGTCTTAAAGATCCCAATAAACCTATCGGAAGCTTTATTTTCCTTGGTCCAACCGGTGTGGGTAAAACCGAACTCGCCCGTTCACTCGCATTTAATCTGTTCGATGATGAACGGGCAATGGTAAGAATTGACATGTCTGAATACATGGAAAAATTCGCTGTCTCGCGGCTGGTCGGTGCTCCTCCGGGATATGTAGGTTACGAGGAAGGAGGTCAATTGACCGAAGCAGTCAGACGACGACCCTATTCTGTGGTTCTTTTCGACGAAATAGAAAAAGCACATCCCGATGTTTTCAATATACTCTTACAGATACTCGACGACGGCAGAATCACTGATTCACAGGGGAGAGTTGTCAATTTCAAAAATACAATAATTATCATGACATCCAATATTGGATCGAATTACATCGCCGAATACAGTGAAAAACAGGATTTCGAAAGTATGCGCTCATCTATTAATGCTGAATTGCACAAGTATTTCAGACCGGAATTCCTGAACCGAGTCGATGAAATAGTCTTCTTCCATACTCTGAAAAAGGAAGATCTTGTAAAAATTGTTTCAATTCAGCTTGACCGATTCGGACAACGTTTACAGGCACAAAAAATCGATTTCATGATCAGCGATGATGCAAAGGTATTAATTGCAAATAAGGGATTTGATCCTGTTTATGGCGCCAGACCTCTTAAACGAGTGATCCAAAGAGAACTCGAAACCCCTATCTCCAGAATGCTTATTGCCGGAGATATAAGAGAAAATTCACGCTTAAGAATTTTAGCTGAAAATGGCAATCTTAAATTCGAAGTTCTCTGAATGATTTCTGAAAGCCGTTCGTACATTCGCCAACGAAACTTATTAAAGAGAGTCCCGGTTCAGGCAGTAAGAACGGCTATTTTACTGAATTAATTGTCTCTTCTGTGCTTATTTTTAACCTATTATTTAGTCGAAAAGGATTCGTAACACCGGCATATCCTCGTTTTGGTTTACCAATCTAAATAATACTTATAAAAATTTTCCTTTTATTATTCCAGGGCAAAGAACTGTTTGCTATTTTACCCCCGCAACAATAAATTACGGGAAATTTCGATCTTCTTAAAAAGAATGTAGTATTTTAACAGTGCTTTTGTTTTCAGGTTTTTCGGGAGAAAATTGAATGTTAGAATATATAGAATCAGAATTGATAAGTGATAAAGGCACCTCCGCTCAATGGTCTTCTGATTCCAAAGTAGATTTTGCTTCTATACCAGTACTTGAACTTCCAACTGATTTCCTGCGATCATCAGCTGGAACAAATCAATATGCGGCTGTCTCGCATAGAATACCTGATCAAACCAGATCTATTATCGATCAATTTATTGGTAATAATAATGTAGACTTAAAAACAGTACTTATCGCTACTTATGCCAATCTTCTTTACCGCTACAGCAGCCAGGATCTTTTTTGTCTCGGGGATTTATCATCCCAAAACCTCAGCCCACTAATTGTTGATTTTACCGATAATCCCCGTTTCAGCAAAGTACTCAACGGGATTAGTAAACAGATGAAAGAACCGCTGAAAATTAACGATCGAAACACCCGTTTACTTTCACCGATCAGGGCATTTTATTCTTCTGATCCATCAGAAAACGATCTGAAGCGTAAAGAATTAGATCTTTTTGATGCAGATATTCATTTCTCATTCTCAGCTGTAAAAAACAAACAACATATAAAACTGACTTTCAATACCGCTATCTTTAAAAAAGAAACGATCGAGCAGATGGCTGGTCACTTTATAAATCTTCTCAATGAAAGTGTATCATTTTCAGAGAAAGAAATTTCAAAGCTGGAACTTTTAACGCCTGAAGAAAAGAAACGCCTTCTTTTCGAATGGAACTCAACCGTGCACCCTATTCCCGAAAGTATAAACCTTTGCGGCCTGCTCGAACAGCAAGTAAAAAGGCAGCCTGAAGCGGTAGCACTTATAGAGATTGATTCTACTTTAACCTATGGTGAACTTGACCGTCGCTCAAACCAGCTCTCCAATTATCTTAAAAAAACAGGTATTGGTATTGAAACAGTAGTAGGTGTTTGTATGGAGCGATCAATCGGACTGATTATCTCCATCATGGGAATCATTAAAGCAGGCGGGACATACGTTCCTATAGACCCGCTTTACCCATCAGACCACATAAAATCAATTATTTCAGATTGTGCTCCTGAGGTCATTCTGACAAATAAATCTCATTTAGATATGCTTGAGCTGAACCACTCAAAGATTGTTGTGATCGATGCAAATTGGAGTACAATCGATAATGAGTCACCGTATTGTGAATCCGCCAGTATAAATCAGGATAATCGATTTTACATTATGTATACTTCGGGTTCCGTTGGAAAACCTAAAGGAGTGGAAGGAGTTTACAAAGGGATCATTAATCGTCTGTACTGGATGTGGGACACTTATCCATACTGTGAAAGTGATATCTGCTGTCATAAAACATCAATCGGCTTTGTTGACCATATCGCGGAAATTCTAAGCCCGCTCCTTAAAGGTATTCCACTGGTAATTCTGCCTGACAATCAATCGCGAAACGCAGAGCAGATTGTTAACATACTTGTAAAACATAAAGTTACCCGTGTGCTTCTTGTACCCTCTCTTCTGCATTCGATTCTCAAGCTCAGTACGGAAAAGCTCATGCAGCTTGTTGAATTACGATACGTTTTCACCAGTGCAGAAGCGTTACCAGTCACATTAGTAAAAAGATTTTATCAAAATTTCCGCACCGTGAGATTGGTGAATATATACGGTTCCACTGAAGTCAGCGCGGATGTCACTTTTTACGAAATCAAGAGATTTTTTGTTGGTGATGTTCTGAAATATTTCACACAATCAATTGACATACCCGGTGATCTTAAAAGCAGCTTTTTTGAACATGACTATCCCATTCAGCATAATAGAGTCACCACTGCGGATATAACTCTGGAAGAAATTGCCGCGAAATTCAAGTCATCCGAAATTCAGGAATATCCCTTAACTTTAGAACAATACTTCCGGAAAATTTCATCCGATGTTCTTCCTAATGTAATTAACACAGCAGCCCCTACCTTCATTGGCCACATGACAAGCGCTCTTCCCGATTTTGTTCACGATCTGAGCAAATTGATTTCACAGTTAAATCAAAACCTGGTTAAAATAGAAACAGCGAAATCACTGATATTTCTTGAACGTGAAGCGTTGGCAATTCTGCACCGTTCATTCTATTCTCAGGACAATAATTTCTATAAGAAATATATTCAGAAACTCAATGCGAATCTTGGTCTGGTCACTACAGGTGGTACTACTGCCAACATCACAGCACTGCTTACCGCTCGCAATAAAGCTCTCTTTTCAACCATACAGAATTTCACATCCTCCGGAAAAAGCATCTATTCATTGCTTAAAGAAAAAGGCTATGAAGATATGACTATTTTAGGTACACACCGGATGCACTATTCCATAAGAAAGGCTATTTCAGTACTTGGGCTTGGAATAGATACGATAATGTATGTGGCTGCAGATGAAAACGGGCGGCTTGACACGGCAGATTTGATTAACAAAATTGAACTTTGTAAAAAACGGAAAATTCTCATCCTCGCGATTGTCGGAATCGCCGGAGCAACAGAAACCGGTCAGATAGACCCCCTTGAAGAAATAGGCGCTATTGCATCCGCAAATAAAATCCATTTTCATGTCGATGCAGCATGGGGTGGAACTACTATCTTTTCAGAGAAATACAAATATAAACTGAAAGGAATAGAATGTGCCGACTCAATTACTTTCTGCGGACATAAACAGCTCTATCTGCCTCAGGGTATAAGTATATGCCTGTTTAAAGATCCACTTCAATTGCAGTTTGCCACAACGACAGCTTCCTATCAGGCAACTATAGACTCTTATGATGTAGGTAAATTTTCCCTTGAAGGGTCCCGTTCAGCAATTTCACTCTGCCTTCATGCGGCTTTACGTTTAATCGGCAGAAAAGGCTACGAGGCGCTGGTGAACTACAGCATGGACCTTACCTCATTTTTTACAAAAACAATTCAATCAACAAGTGCATTCGAATTAATCGGAACACCGGTTTTGAATATTGTTAATTACCGCTATATTCCATTGCGATTCAGAGATAAACTTCATTTAAAGAAGTTTTCACCTCAGGATAACAATGAAATAAACTCATTCAATCGTTTATTACAGGAAAAACAGTTCCTTAAAGGTAAAACTTTCGTCTCAAAGACAACATTGACTCATTCACAATATGGAGAGGAAGTTATTCTTGTCTTTCGAGCAGTGCTTTCAAATCCCCTTACTACTCAGGCCGACTTGTGCGAGGTTCTCCAGGATCAACTGACCATCGCTTATGAAATCAATTCTGAAGAAGGAAGAAGAGTTCTTGAAAACCCAATTTTCATAAGTGACACAAAAATCGATCAACCCGACACGCAGCTTACAAACGAAAACAATGAAGTTTTTATCCCGATTGGAAGGCCCGTATATAATACAAAAACCTATATCCTGGACAAATACCTGAACCCTCTACCGCCATTGGTCCCCGGAGATCTTTACATCTGTGGAGCAGCACTGGCACGCGGCTATTTTAACAATCCCGATTTGACAAATACATCTTTTATTGTCAGCCCGTTCAATACTGACGAACGGCTCTTTAAAACCGGTGACCAAGCCCGCTACACCCCTGAAGGAACAATTGAATACTGTGGCCGCTATGATGATCTGGTGAAAATTAACGGCTACCGTGTTGAACTCGCCGAAATCGAGTACCATATTAGTCAAGTTGAAAATGTACTGCAAAACAAGGTTTTACTACGAGACTATCAAGGCAATAAGCTGCTGATTGCTTATCTGGTTTTAAAGCAAAAAACATCGCTGGAAAAAATCAGGGAAATTCTCTCCGAAAAGCTCCCCCAGTACATGCAGCCTGCGGTGTACAAAGAAATCAGTAAAATACCTTTATTGCCAAACGGCAAGGTTAACAAAGTAGCATTAACTACTTACGATATTTAGACATTCTTCGATTCTATATCCTTGACCTCCGAAATAAACTCGCTGATATCCTTGAACTTACGATAAACTGAGGCGAATCGTACATATGCAACTTCATCGAGTTCATACAGCTCTGACATTACCAGTTTCCCGATATCACTGCTTGGAACTTCCATTTTGCCGGACTTCTCTATGTAATTTTCGATTTTATCAACGATACTCTCGACTTTTTTCATGCTGACCGGTCTTTTTTTGCAGGCAGCGACAATTCCCTGCATAAGTTTCTGCCGATCATACGGTTCACGCCTCTGGTCATTCTTAATAATTGTAAGCGCAACGTTTTCGATGTACTCATAGGTGGTAAACCTCTGACTGCATCTGAGACATTCACGGCGTCTGCGAACTGCCCGCCCTTCCTTGCTGGATCGGGAGTCAACCACCTTGTCTTCACCGTGACTGCAATAAGGACATCTCATGTACTCCTCCAAACTGGTTTATTTGTTGTCATTCTCGCACTCTGGGAATATCATATTATCCAGTCTGAAAAACAGAAATGCAAGATTTACGTTTCATAAGACGGGAATACTAAAGAAAAATTTTGACATTTATACATTAACAAGTGCTCCAAATGCCTGAAAGCCGACTTTACGGCCCGTCAGACTAAAAATAATACAGAACACTTTCAAATCAACTTTTTGCAGCTTATTATTTCAAAACTGAGTTCGTAAAACAATGCCTGCTGAAGATAAATCGGGTGAGATTGACGGTTCTAATTCAACAGATGAAACACTTTTGGGGACTTTATACTTTGTAGATGATCTGATATCAACAATTGAGATTACTCTGTTTAGAACCATTGTACCGATGCAAATTGAAGATACCAGATGATACCGACCGGCACGTCTTCTCATTTCGCTATACTTCTTCCGGTCATCAGTATCATACCATAACCACTCATTCTTTTGCGGATCAAATAAACTGCGTGGATCCCGATTGTTCATAACCGCACTGTTAAATGATCGCAAATCATCAAACTCTCCAACAGCAGTCCAAAAACGATCATTCTTACGATCTCCAATTGCACCTGCATTGGAACCGGCAAAACCTCTTGAATCACTATACACTTTTCGTGAATAGCTCTCTGCGAATATTGCTCCCATCAATGAAAATATGTCAATAGTAAGATAGGTAAGCGCACTCTTGGGCCGTCCAAGATACTGATGCCCCGTACCCGGGAGAACCAGCGATTGCATAATCGCAAGATTAGAAGACTTTGTCGTCTGCTCGTATTGAGTAAAGATATTGACAGTATCAGTAATTACATCTTCTTTGACAGTGATTTGAGAATAACCGTTTGAGAAAAAAATTAAAAACGCAGCTGTTGTAATAATAATTTTATTTTTCATATTTAAAACCGTAGTTGAAATGCATACCCGTTAGCAATACCAGACCCGGAATTTACAGCTACATCTTCGATACTTATCCTTTGCCAAAGCGACTGCTTTCCAAGCATCTTGTCATTATATGCTTTCGCACATATTCCAGCGTCAATCGCACTCATTATATGATTTATCAGTAATAAAGTAAAAACGTTTTTGGAAATTTTATAGGACTTGTTTCCCTTTGACACCTTATCAACATACTTTTTCTGATTTTCAGAGAACCCAAATGCTTTTCCATATACTTCACCAGTTGAATCTGTACCTTTAAAGAAATAAAAACAACTGTCTATAATAGAATCAGATGCAGCTTTATGATATATGCTATCCAGCAATTGAAAATTTTCATCTACCTTCGGTGCTGCATCATCCCACCCATGAACATAAGGTCCGGACTGATCACCAATATCATCGTAATAAGAATCCGAAGATTTGGAAAAATTACCAGGTTTTTCAGAATAAAAGGTCGATATTACACTATCCGCTTTTGGAAACTTGCGGGTAAGTCTATTATAGTAAGTTCGAAACGCTTCAATTTTATAGTGCTGATCAGCATACTCGTGAGCATCATCAATCTCACGGCTGCCCTTTACCGCATAAGCGACTCCCGTGCCTATAATTCCCGCTTCAAGAACACCAAAAATTGCCGCCCTTACACCATTTTTAGCATACACTTCACCAGCTCCTGGCAAAACAAGCGACATAAGCATTGCAATCTTTGGAGAACGATATTCTTTAAGGTTTCTGGCAAAATTTATCGAATTTGGATTTTCTATTTTTGAGTTTTTCTCTTTAACAACTTTTACAGGAGCAGCCTCTTTTTGAACCGGTTCAATTGCAGTCTCTTCTATCTTTTTCTGATCGTTTGTTTTTTCTATCTGAGCATTAGTCCCGCTTTGCGCCGCTTTTGTAAGTGTATCAGGAGTTTTGGCAGCCTTTGTACCTCCTAAAAGGTCCTCTGCTCCCCCATCAAGAATTAGTTCCTCTTCCGTTTCCTTAATAGGATTAGCTACCTTTACTTGTTTGGAGACAGTATCTATGCTTTTACTCTGTGATGAATCCTTTGTAACCGCCTGAATATCTTTATCCAGATCGTCTACCAGCAACTCTTCATCTTCACTATAAACTGCCACAACAGAAAACAGAATTGAAATTAAAAAAATGATTCTTTTCTTGATCACCTAAATACCCCTTGTCTTAGAACTAAAATCCAAGTACATCTTTCATTGTATAAAAACCCGCAGGTTTATTTGCTATCCATTTAGCAGTAGTTATGGCACCACGCGCTAAAATTACCCGACTCTGCGCAATATGTCGAAGCTCAACCCGTTCTCCCATTCCTGCAAACAATACAGTATGATCACCGACGATATCTCCCCCGCGAATCGCATGCATTCCAATCACATTGCGACTGCGCTCTTGCGATTGAATACCTTCGCGCCCATTCACTACCGCCTCTTCATAAGATAACCCCATCTCAGCTGCGACAATTTCCCCCAATTTTTTTGCAGTGCCACTGGGGGCATCTTTTTTAAACCGATGATGAGCCTCGATAATTTCGATGTCAAAATCATCCTTTAATTTGGATGCAACCATTTGAGTAATCGAGAACAGTAAATTTACACCGATACTTGTATTAGGGCTGACTATCACCGGGACTTTTTTAGAAACAGTGCGGGCCATTTCCAGATCATCTTCATTGAGACCGGTAGTACAAATGACCAGTTTCATCCCTTTTCCTTCAGCATTTTTTAATAAAGTTCTACTTGCCTGGGGAGATGAGAAATCTACCACAACTGAATTGGAATAATCAACCTGGGCTACTGAATCGGTTAATTTAATGCCTAAATTCCCTTTACCAATGCAAGTACCGTAATCCTCACCGATTTTTGGGTGACCCGGATATTCGATACACGCATTTAATTTAAGCGCATCATCTTCCAGGACCAGCTTTGCCACTTCCACACCCATTCGCCCAAGTGCACCAACAATTATTATTCCCAGTGCCACAAATATCTCCCTATTTTATGATAAATAAATTACGTTACTGAGTCGGATTTATTGTTCAACATCCATCAAAAGCTCACTACCTACCTAAATTACTATCTTGGCAGCGGTTTTGAGAAGAGGGATCAATTTCTTACGGTTTTAAATTGTAAATATTACCCCATTACCCTTTCCTTCTACTCTTCTGCTTTCCCCTTTACTCTCTGTATGATCTATCTGTATAATTGCAGATATCACCGCGCACATAGGTTCACCATTGATTATCCGTTATGGAGATAAAAAGATGGTAAGATATAATCTTGATGATCTTCAGGAGGATATGGTTCTTGGCGAATCAATTTTTCTTCCTTCAGGTGAATTACTGCTTGCTGCCGGATATCGAATCAAAGAACGATACCGCGAACGTCTGCGGCAATTAGGTTATAAAGCAGTTTTTATAAACGTTGAGGGCACCGAGGGAGTTGTAGCGGAGGGGACTGTTTCGGAAGCCGCCCAGCGCGATATGAATAATGCCATAGAAGACTCCTCAAAAGAATTAGCAGGAGCTATTCAACAGTTTAAGAGCCGAAGCAATGAACAAGTCAGAAACATTATTAAAGAAAACCACTTATACCTCAATAAGTTCATAATGAGCTCAGGAATGATAAAAGCACTGGATCAGTTCGTAAATGAAATTATGAGCCAGTCGGCAATAGTTTTAAACCTCAGCGCTCTTCAGCAAACCCAGTCAGGACTCCTTAATCACGCTCTTAATGTAACGATTACGTCCTTATGCATAGGGAAAAAATATAAATTTTCCTATGAAGAGATGAAACAACTGGGAATAGGTGCTCTTAATTATGATTTAGGATTGATAGGACTCCCGAAGGAGCTTCTTGAAAAGAACCATTCAGAATTCAATGAAACCGAATTTAAAACTTATCATCAGCATACAATTTTCGGTTTTTTGATGTTATCACAAAACCATATGATCCCCTCGACAAGTGCCGCAGTCGCCCTCCAGCATCATGAAAACCAGAACGGAAAAGGATACCCTCAAGGCCTCAAAGGAGATAACCGGCCACCACTCAAAGACTTTTCCAGGCACAACATGATTCACCGATTTGCAGAAATAGTAGCAGTCGCGGATACCTATGATCAGTTTATTTCGGGGCGACGGCTCGAGAATATAGAAGCATGCAGTGTGCAAACGGCCATTAAAAAAATCATTGAACTTAGCGAAACTAAACTGAACTCAGAAATTGTCAAAACTCTTTTGTCTATAGCTCCTATCTATCCGGTTGGAGCAAGAATAAGAATAACTAATGCACCGACCCCGCAGTTAATCGGGTATTATGGCGTAATTGCTAAAGACAACCCTTCAAATCTCGAAGCCCCGCGAATTATTCTTTTCGAATCAAAAAATCATCAGAAAATCAAGCCCGTTCTTGTTGACCTGTCAAAATACAAAGGGTTCAGTCTTGAGCTGATTGTTTGATTTACCTGTATTCCAATCCGGCATGTACTTTAACAAGTAGTAATCCTGATATAGATCGAGTCTTGCCCAAAGAAAAAAAATACGATTGACTTATTTAAATTTCTTTGTAAAATTAAATTGACCTTATCATCATCGATCTGAAAAACTTTTTGTTCCACCCTTCATTTAGAAGGGAATAAAAAACTTTCAAAGGAGTCACATATGTCTGCCTTGCATCTTGGAAGTGAAGGTCAAAGCACAGATGGAATCAATGGTAAAGTGGGAGTAAACACTTCGGCACCGTCAGAACCATTGGAAGTAAATGGTAATATCAAAATGACTGGCGGCGGTTTCGCAAATGGGCACATAGTATTAGGCCAGTATCATATCTGGGTTGATACGCAGGGTCATCTTAGAATCAAATCATCTCAGCCAATATCCGCAACAGATGGAGTTATTGTCTAATATAAAACAGAGTGACAGGTAAAGTCCTGTCACTACCACAATCCAATTAGGTATTAATTACAGTTTATATTTATAAATTTTCTTAGAATCTGCAATATAGACATTCTTATTAGTATCAAAGGCAATTGATCGCGGTCGTTTTTCATATTCTACTTCTAAAGCATTTGCCTCTTTTTCTGCAATTTTAATACTTTTCAAGTAAACTAAATCTTTAGAAAACACCTGCACTTTCCCATTATTCTGATCAATGATGTACAAATGTCCCTCTGGTGATAATGCTATTTCTCCGATTCCAAAAAAGTGCTCTGCATTTTTCCCAAAAGTACTCAATTTTTTAATTAAAATTCCATCAGAAGAAATAACTTTCAAATCATCGGTCAATTGATCACCTACATAAGCCATGTCACTATCTATGCAAGACCAGCTGGGCATTATATTTACAGATGGTTGGATTTTTTCTAAAGATGATTCGAAACTGAAATATTGAATAAAGAATTCATTACTTGCTCCCGTCACAAAAAATTTTCCTTTGTAATAATCAAGATCAGTGCAACCAGATGCAACAATTTTTTTACCATAAAATTTTCCTAATGTGTCGAATTTCTGTACACGCCCTTCACCTAACAATTCCAATATGTAAATATAGCCGGAATCATCTACAGCACCTGCGACCGGACGATTAAACTCCCCATCAGCGGTTCCCTCTTTACCCCATTTTCGGATAACTGCACCTGTGCTATCAAGTATACTTACCTGATTACCAGAAAAATCAACAACTACCAGACGATTTCCCGGTAACATAATAATATCTGCAATTTCCTGAAATGAACTGTCTTTGGAAAACAATACTCGTTTGTTGTAAATACTATTTTCTGAAAAAGAGACCGAGGCAGTTTTCAATCCTTCGGTACCATATTTGTCAATAGCTGTAATGACGTATTCATAGTTTTGCCCTGTGCAAATACCGGTGTCACGATAAAATGTATTATTGACTGATAGAGTGACGATTTTTTGAAAAGAGTTTTCCATTTCTGCATTTTTCCTGTAAATCGAATACTCTTTTACAATGGAAGTGTCTGGACGGCTCCAGCTCAATAGTGCCGTCTGATCTGCAGTGTCATACTCAAGTTTTATATTCTTAACTGTCGGTAATCCGTTAAACCGCGGCATCAGCGTATCGATAATGACTACTTTTCCTGCAGGTACACTGATTTCCTTCTGTTCAAGAACATCATAGGAGTCAATCGATGGGACAATACGCAGATCATAAGTTCCTTCAGCAAGCTTATCAATGCAAAAGCTACCGCTTGAATCAGGGGTTACTACTATGTTACTTCCATATGCCAGGATAAACACCTTGCGAGCATCCCCGCCTTCACTGAGATACACAGTTCCGCAAATGGTACCCGTCTTTTTGAGCGTATCACTTATGACCACTTCTTTATTTTCTTCAATATGAACAGAATCGACCCGGGCTTTCAGAGTATCACCTGAAAAAGCTTCGACCACATACAATCCGGTATCGATATTATCTTCGGAAAAGAACCCTTTTTCATCGGTAATATACGATCTGATATCCGTTTTTGTACTGCCGTGTAAACCTGTATCCCCAAGTGATATCTGTTTAAGAATAGTAACAGGAATATTTCCCGCCGGGGTTCTTCCGTCAGCAAGAAAAAACTTTCCTCTGAGCCCCACGGGATTGCCGGTCTGAGTCACATTACCGGAAATCTGTTTACCGCAGCTAAATAGGATATTTACTATGATAAGAATCGAAAGTAATGCATATTTCATTTAGCCAATTTCTCCTTATCAGAATTAGACGTTGGGAAAAAATGGAAATTAAACTGATATGCAGTATCGGCCCTTTTATCGTTCTCTGCAATAGCGATCACTTTTGTCTGAAAAGCCTGAAGCTCTTCACAAATCTGATTATATCCGGACTCCGATATGCCAAGAGTCAAACCGGAAATATTTCTTTGTGATCCACGCGTGTGAAGAATTGCTCTTTTTGCAAGATCCGCACATTCGGCATGGAAATTCTGTACCGCAAATCCCAGCACTTCTTTACCTGTGGAAATCACTTTGTCTGGCACAGAGAAAAAACCATTTTTCTGTTTTTCAATGAGACCTAATTTTTGAAGCAGTTCAACAGATTTCCTGGCGCGCTTAGGGGTTATCGCCGGTTTCACCATCCTGGCAAGCCACTTGTAATCATTTTTAAAATGGTACATTTCAATAATCGAACGGATCGCAACATTATACCAGTTGGAATAAAATTCAAACTTATCGCGTCGAAGCATTTGCATCTTAGAAACGCGCTTTGCTCCCCGTTCCTTTATTTTACACAGTTTCTCAAAAAAATCTCTCTTTTCCTCAATCGCATTAGCTTGATTGAAATTTACTAATACTTCAAAATACTCAGCTTCTGCACTATTATGATCTATACATCTGGAAATTTTCAAAACACCCGCAGGGTTAAGATTGCGTTTCCCGTTAAGAACACTAAACACGCAACTCTTATCCTTGAATCCAGCTTTTTCTGCGAAAATTTTATAGGAAAACTGGTGAGCTGAGGACTTTTTGAAGGTATAATAGTCATTCAGATATTTACGAAAGTCAAGATATTCAAATATATTTATCTTATCTTCTGCCATAAATGATTATCCATAGTAATTTAGAATAGGGAAATTATTTACTTATTAAGACCTAAAAATCGCAGTTGGATTTCGAAAAACTAACTTAAAGTTATGATATTTCATAAGTTATGAGTTGCTATTCTTTCACCCGATGGTGAATGCATTTGTTTATAGTACTGTACAAGTTTCAGTTACGCCCCCTAAATCCGCCCCTTCAGGTACTTCGATGCGTCGCCCCGCAGGGAGATTTCAAGAAAATCAAAGTCTTAGAAGTCCCCCTGCGGGGGATTTAGGGGGCGTATTGCAAAAAAAAATAAATTTCATCTGCGTTTTTTAAGTTAAAACCAGATGTAAAATAATTTACAGACAAGCTCCTGTTACCGAATAACCGTACTTTTTTCCATTATGAAATTACCGGGATAGTGGGAAATCTTGAAGGATTTCGGAGAGATCAGTTAGGCGCCTGCTGTGCTTTCTTTTTTAATTCAGAAAGTAAATTGAGCGCATCCAGCGGAGTCAGACCGTTTACATCGAGATTTTGAAGCTGTGATAGTATTTCACTATGAATAGAATCCATGATATTTAATTGCACACCGCCAAAAAGATCAGTTTGCACTTTTGCCATTAATTTTGCATCTTCGCGGTGGCGAGCCAGAACAGGCTTATGATCAGGAGTCAATTCCATATTTTCAAGGTTCCCAAGGATCTCCCGCGCGCGGATTATTACCTTACGGGGAACACCCGCCAGACGAGCGACCTGAATACCGTATGAGTGATCACAGCTTCCATTATCAATTTTTCTGAGGAAGATTATCTGATCGTTCCATTCCTTTACTTTGATATGGAGATTCTTTATTCGGCTATACATAAGCGACATTTCTGCAAGCTCATGGTAATGGGTAGCGAAGAGAGTTCTTCCCCGCTTACCTACTGCCTCATGAAGATACTCTGCGACAGCCCAGGCGATACTAATTCCATCAAAAGTGGAAGTGCCGCGTCCAACTTCGTCAAGAAGAATGAAACTGTTATCAGTAGCATTATTGAGTATATTAGCGACTTCAATCATTTCCACAAGAAAAGTACTCTGACCTCTTGCCAAACGATCGGAAGCCCCAACCCGGGTAAAGAATCTGTCGACTATACCCACCTGGGCAAAACTTGCCGGAACAAAAGAACCCATTTGGGCCATAATCGCAATTAGTGCGTTTTGACGCAAATAAGTCGATTTACCAGCCATATTGGGACCGGTAATCAGTAGAATTTGCGATTCTTTTTTAATTATCTCAGTATCGTTGGGAACAAACTGTTCAACATTACCCATACGCTCGACAACCGGGTGACGCCCCTCTTTGATTACCAGATCCGCAGTATCGGTGATAAGAGGTCGGGTATATCCATACTCTGAAGCGACTCTTCCTAACGAGACAAAGACATCCAGAATGGAAATAGTTGTTGCAGCTTTCTGAATACGACCGCATTCTGTCGCGATTTCTTTACGTAACGCTACAAAAAGTTCGTATTCGATATTGCAGAGACGTTCTTCTGCTCCCAGTATTTTCGATTCCATATCCTTGAGATCAGGAGTAATAAACCGTTCTCCATTGACAAGGGTCTGTTTACGGATATAATCTAGTGGTACAGCATCGAGATTGGACTTGGAAATTTCTATATAATATCCGAACACCTTATTGTAACCGACTTTAAGAGAATTGATCTTTGTCCGTTGACGTTCAGTCTCCTGAAGTCTGGCGATCCACTGTTTGCCATTTACAGAAGCATCCCGGATTTCATCAAGCTCCGCCGAAACTCCCTGCCTGATAATACCTCCCTCCCGTATCGATAAAGGAGGATTATCAGCGATCATAGAGCCTATTTTACTTGCGATATCTTCAAAGCCCTCAAGCGTACTGCACAGTGATTGTATATAGGTGTTTTTAATAGCTGAAAGATTTTTGACAATTTGTGGAAAAGAATCAAAGGAGATTTTCAGGGCAAGAAGATCCCTGGCGTTTGCCCGTTCAAAAACTATACGCCCTATAAGCCGTTCAATATCAGCAACCCGTTTTAAAAGCAGCTCAAGTTCACCTCTGATAAAGGTATCTTTTTTAAAAGCCTCTACACAATTGAGACGTTCTGTAATCGCTTCTATGCTTTTAAGAGGATGGGTAATCCAGCGCTTTAAGAGACGTGCCCCCATAGCAGTACTGGTTTTATCTAGAATGGAAATCAGCGTTCCGCCATTATCCTCGTTCTGCATGGGCTTGAGCAGTTCAAGATTTCTAATTGTCGCAGGATCAAGTTCCGCATACTCTGAAATACTGCAGGGAGAAATTGATGTTATATGGCGAAGATCATTTTTTTTCTGCTCCTTAAGGTAGAGAAGCAGTGCTCCCGCAGCACAGATACCACAATTAAACTGCTCCAACCCCAGTCCCTGCACTGAAATTACGTTAAAATGGTCCTTAATTGCCTCAGCAGCATTATCGTAGGAAAACTTCCATTCATCGAAATGAGATACCACAATGTTACGGTAAAGTCTGTCTAAAATAGCCTGCACAGGATGATTTTCCTGATCGCAAAGAACTATTTCACTCGGATCTATTCGGACCAGCTCTTTTTCAATCTCATCTGAATCAATCTCCTCCACCTGAAAAAGCCCGGTGGAAAGATCACAAATCGCTACACCCGCCAGTTTTTCCTGAAGATGAATAGCGGTAATGAAATTATTGGCCTTTTCTTCAATAAAGCTGTCTTCCGTAGCAGTTCCAGCGGTAATAACTTCAATAATATCTCGTTTAACAAGTCCTTTAGCCAGTTTAGGATCCTCAACCTGTTCACAAATAGCTATTTTGTAACCTGCTTTTACCAGCCGATTAGCATAACGATCCAGAGCGTGGTAAGGAAAGCCGGCGAGAGGAGTATTTTCCGCCCCTCCATGATTACGGCTTGTTAAGGTAAGGCCGAGAACTTTGGAAGCGATCCTGGCATCATCATTGAATAATTCATAAAAATCACCCATGCGATATAAAAGCACCGTATCAGGGTTACGAGATTTTATCTCATTGTACTGACGCATTAAAGGGGTGGCATCGTTGTGATGCTCTGAATTTTCATTTTTCGTATTCATGGACAAAAATCATTTCTTAATTATTTTTTTCCGGTGTCATCACTCTGATCACTCCCTACCTCATCTTCAGGCAAAAATATCTCCAACACCTCTTCCTCAGCCTGATCGGGAGAAACATCCTGATTCTGTTCTTTTTTCATGTCCTCTTTCGCAGCCGACTTTTCATTCTGCTGCATAGGAGGGAGTACCTCATCAATATCTTCAGCCTCAAAAGCGATCTCCAGATCAAAAGTCTCATTACTTTGAGAGTCTTCTTCTGAACCGGTTGTATTATAATCTTTTGTTGAACCGGTTGTATCAGATTGTTCTAATATAGAATCTTCTTCTTGTAAGTTTTTAATAGAAAGATCCTGAACCGTTTCATCGATAGATCCATCGGAAGGAGTTTCTTTATCATCTGCATCGATAGAAATTTCAAAAACTGCAGTTGACTCAGCTTCCGCAACTTCATCACTGCCCTCAGGACTGGGCTCCTGAGCAGCAGATTCCTGATTTGGGGCAGTATCATGTTCCTCAGAATTTTTATCAGCTGTTTTCGATTCAGTAAACTCTTCCTCCTGGGGATTTTCCTCATCTTTTTGAAGTTCTTCAATGGAAAGCTCTTCCATTTTTTCCCGTGCAATAGCCTCAAACTCTTCAATACGCGGCAGATCAGAGAGTTTATTCAGTCCGAAATATTTTAGAAATTCACTCGATGTAGCGTAAAGAAGCGGTCTGCCCGGCTTCTCACTTCTTCCGCTGATCACCACAAGCCGTTTCTCCAGAAGGGTTTTCATTGCACCATCACTTACTACCCCACGAATCGCTTCAATCTCAGCTTTGCTAAGAGGCTGCTTATAAGCAATAATCGCCAGACACTCAAGCGCCTGTACGGAAAGCTTCTTTGATGCCTTTTCTTTGAAAATCTGACGAACCCAGGTGTGATAGAAAGAAACTGTTCTAAACTGATAGCCACCACCAATTTCCACTATTTCGAATGGATGACGCTCTTTCTGAAGCTGAATGTTGATTTTATCAACCATCTTTCTAATCTGTTTTCCATCAGGATTACCCGGGAGAATACTTTTCAGACGAGTCGCGGTCAGGAGTTCATCTGAAGCAAAAAGAAGGGACTCCAGAATACGTAAAATATCTGCTGAATTCTGCTCAGACTCATTTTGAGCATTGTCATTTTCATCGATTTCAATAATTTCTTCCAAGTCATCCTGCTTACTCATAAGCTCCTCCCACACTCTTGAAATGGACCTGATTATTCCTGTTCAGGGTCTGTTTGTAATGGCTGGGGTGTATCCTGTACATGATTATTAAGGTCCGATGCTGCTCGTTCAGTACTAGACTCTAATACTACTGGTTCCTTATTAGAATCTAATACTACTGGTTCATTATCAGATTCTGAAACTAATGGCTGACTATCAGATTCTGGTTCATTTTGAACCTCTGACCGTTGCTTTTTTTTCTGTTTCAGTACAAAAATAGGCCCGAAATTTTCTTCCTGCCGAAAACGGATCTCCTGCATTTTGACCAGTTCCAGTATGGCCATAAAAGTAACCACCAGTACAATTTTTCTGAAATCACCTTCGAAAAGATCCTCAAACGTAACCTCATCAGAATCCTCAAGCATAGATAGTATATGCTCAATTTTATCATCAATCTTAACATTGTCAACAGCAACGATATGATGATATTCTTCAGGATGCTCCTTAGCTCTTTCAAGAATTCTCTTAAAAGCGCTGAGAATGTCAAAAATACTGAGATTGCCCAGATCCACATCCTCTTCGGTAGAAGTACTCTCAATAACCTCAGCTCTACCCCGAATATAGGAGCCAAACTGCTCAGACTCAAAAACCTTTAAAGTCCCGGCCGCCTCTTTGAATTTCTTATACTCAAGTAACTGTTTAATCAGCTGGTCTCTATTATAAATTCCATCTTCTTCATCAATTTCTTCATTTTCCTGAGGAGGCAGAAGTTCGCGAGCTTTAAGTCGAATCAGCGTCGCGGCCATATGAAGATACTCTGAAGCAATATCAATATTGAGATCCTTAATCAGGTCCAGATATTCCAGATATTGCGTGACAATCTGAGATACTGAAATATCTATAATATTAACTTCTGATTTATTGATCAAATAAAGTAGAAGATCCAATGGCCCTTCAAACAGCTCTAACCGGACCTCATACTCCTGCTGTTTTATTGGCACATTTACCCTCTGCGATACAAATCATTGAACAAAACAACAAACTCTTTTCTCCTCTATTCATCTCGAGAACTGGTTCTTGAGATTAATAGAATATAAAATGTCCGCCATTAAGATAATTCAGGAATAACCCCTGCAGAATTAGTCTTTCATTTAAATAAGACGTTCTATGCCTCCCCAAAAAACCGGATTTTGCGAGGAGAGATCCCCAAAAACTCTTTTCACTACTCAACAGTGACACTTTTAGCCAGATTTCTTGGTTGGTCTATTTCACAACCTCTTAAAGCCGCTATATGATACGCCAATAACTGAAGAGGAATTACACTAAGAAGCGGACTTAAGATCGGAATGGTTTTGGGAATATAGATCACATGACGAGCATGCTTTTCAATCTCCTCATCACCTTCATTGGCAATAGCGATAACACTTCCTCCTCGCGCTTTAACCTCCTGAATATTGGAGATTACTTTATCGTAGATACTGTCTTTTATAGCAAGTACCACTGAAGGCATATCTTTATCGATAAGAGCAATTGGGCCGTGTTTCATTTCAGCTGCAGCATACCCCTCAGCATGAACATAGGAAATTTCCTTTAATTTTAGAGCACCTTCTAAAGCGACTGGGAAATTGTAAGATCTTCCTAAATAGAGGAAATTATTATGTTTATGATAAATTTCGGCGATTTTTCTGATATTATCATTCTGTTCAAGAATTTTTCCAACCTGATCAGGGATTTCTGACAGCGCAGTAGCGATTGCCATGCCTTCACTATGAGAAATTCTTCGCATTCTCCCCAGAAGTAAAGTAAGGAGAGAAAGAACGGTCAATTGTGAGGTGAATGCCTTGGTCGATGCAACCCCGATCTCCGGTCCCGCATGAAGATAAACACCACCATGAGTTTCACGAGCGATACTTGAACCAACAACATTACAGATTCCCAGAACGGTTGCTCCTTTATGGGCAGCTTCTCTGAGAGCCGCTAACGTATCGGCGGTTTCCCCAGATTGACTTATCACGAATACCAGACAGTTTGGTCCAATAATCGGATTACGGTACCTGAACTCTGAAGCATACTCGACTTCAACAGGAATTCCGGCAATATCTTCGATCATGTATTCGCCAACCAAAGCAGCATGCCAGCTCGTACCACACGCCACAAAGATTATCCGCTGAATACCTCTGAGTTCCTGTAAAACCAAATTCAAACCATCGAGACGCGCCGTACCATCTTCAATGAGTAATCTCCCCCGAAGCGCATTTTTTATAGTTTGAGGCTGTTCAAAAATTTCTTTTAACATGAAATGCTCAAAACCACCCTTAGCGAGCGCTTCCGCATCCCATTCAAGGTTTTGAATTTCCGGAGTAATATCTTTATTGTCTAGAGTAGTAGTGTGATATACACCCTGTCGTAATTCTATGAGATTGTTATCTTTCAAATAGATAACCTTTTTAGTATGACGGACAATAGCTGAAGCATCCGAAGCCAAAAGCATTTCATCTTCACCTATTCCCACCACTAAAGGAGATCCCCTTCTGGCACCAACAATAAGCTCAGGATCATCTTTGGAGACAACCGCAATTCCAAAAGTTCCTTCGACTTCAAGAAGCGCTCGACGCACCGCAGCAGCTAAATCACCTTCGTAATATTTTCCAATCAGTTGAGCCAAAACTTCTGTATCAGTTTCTGATTTAAAAACGACTCCTTCTTTCTGAAGTCTTTCTTTCAAAATCGAATAGTTTTCAATAATTCCATTATGAACAAGTGCTATACAGTTATTGCAGTCGGTGTGTGGGTGAGAATTAACTTTTGATGGGGCACCGTGAGTTGCCCATCGGGTATGCGCTATTCCGATTTTTCCACCCTGCTTAACAACTGAACGGGTAATTTCTTTCAGGCGGTCCACTTTGCCTTTGTCTTTGTAGATAGTAATGCCATTTTTGTCAACAAGTGCAATACCTGCGCTATCATATCCGCGATATTCGAGTGCGCTCAATCCTTCAATAAGAATTGGATAAGCATCCCTTTTCCCGATATAACCTACAATACCACACATAATATTTTTACCCCCTGAAAGCCACCTTATTACTGGTTCAGAAAAAGTATATCCGTCAGCGTAAACTCATTAAATATAAATAATATTCTAAAAAATATTCCAACGCAAAGGTAAAAGGCAAAAAACATTCCAGCGAAGGCCCCGAACTACTGGATTATTACATTTTTTTCCTGAGTGCATCACGAACATACCAGGCAAAGAAATTTTTCCTATTTAAACTCATCATCGACTCATCAAGCATCCTTGCCGCTTTTACACCGTTTTTTGTCCAGTTCATTCTCCGATATCGCTCTCTTCTCTTAATCTCCTGATTGCCTCTCTCCTTCAGAGCAGTAAGAAAGTGAGGATAAAAACTAAATTCCCTGAGCTCTATCGATGTATCTGGTTTCAAAATATTATGAGAATCCAAATAGGCATACTGGTAAAGAAGTAGTATAGCATATCTTTTCAAAGAATATTCTTCAACCTTGAATTTGGATATTCTCTTTTTAACTCTCTGGCTATATTCGTTATTAATTTTTTCAGGATGAAAACAGATATCCTCGTTCACCTCTAAAAACAGATAATAGGGATTTTTAGAATATTCCTGCTGAAGAGAACGGAAAATTGTTCTCTTTTCAATAACCTCATGCCCCATATATGGTGAAAGGAATTGAATCAGATATTGCTTGGCAGTCTCATTTGTATATTTTCCCCCATGAGCACTTATACGAAGATATTCGATGCCCTTTTCAAATGAAACATTTCTGCCAACAATGTTAAGTGCACCTCGCACAATCGGCGGTGCTTTCGCCAGCGCGCAATAAAAAATACCCAACCCCAGATAAACATCCTTAATCTGAGGATCCATCTTAATTAATTTCTCCAATAATTTTAACGCATTGAACCCTTCAATCGCTGCTTCAACCGGATTCTTTGCAATCTTTAAAGTGGCAGAAAACCCCTCTATACCACTGTAGATGAAAAGGTACGTTGCTTTGGAACGCTTTGGGGCATTCGATGGAAGTGCAAGCGCCATTCCCTGCTGAGCGAGTCTTATGGTCTCCTCTAAAATCTGCTCCCCTTCTCTCTCGCTCTCAAATTCGCTATTCTGAATTCTCACTACCCGCAGTGAGACCATAAGTAGATAACTAAGCGGAGGGAGATTATTGCGCTGCTCAAGTTTCTGCATTTTTCTGGCGGTTTTTTCTGCCTCGGCCCAATCAAATGAGTAAACATCATGAATCACCTGCTGCGCTAACTTGTCCTGATCCTTTGAAATACCAGGATATAAAAGCTCCTCTTTTTTTTCAATTTTACGTTTTCGAGCCCATTTTGTATACGATTTTGGCGTAATCGTCTTTTGTTCACCGCTATCTATCGACACAGTGTCCGGTGTAAAAAGTGTATCAAATCTTGCTGTATCACTTAACAAACTGTCGGTGTTCTGAAGATGAAAAGAATCCAAACAGGTATCAGCCAGTTGTCGTTCATCAGTAACGCTGTCTTTATACAGAGTATCTGAATCAACAAAGACAGGAGTTGTATCAGAAATGAGAGCCTCAGATGAAAACGCACTGGAGATAAAGAACAACAAAAAAATTAGCCGACTTCTGAGGTGACCAGCAAATAAACTTTTAAAGCAAGAAAAACCAATTTCTATTGACAAGACAGATTTAACCGTTCTTTTGAAATTACTCAAAGTATTCATAATGAATAACGGACTAAAAATAGTTAAATCTGCTGGAAGAGTCCAGAAATGAGAATCTTTAATTTATTCAGATAATCAGGGAGATCTTTAAATCTTATGGTTATGATGAAGATTATATGATTGAAGATTATAGTGCGAACGGTAATTTCGAGATTGCATTTCCTGATTTCCGAATAGTCTGAGTCCTGAGTCTTTGAAGGATCGAAGACTGATAACTCAGGATTTACCTTTCGACTCTCGAAGACTCGAGCTCAGTTACTACGGTTAAAGTCAATACTTTTTTTAGGTAAAATGAACATAAATTTAAACCTCAACAAGTGTGTTTATGATAGTGCTAATATGAGTTGTACTATTTTCCCTTGCTATTCTACTTTGCTTGTTTTTAGATTTAGTTCCGGAAAGAGGGGCAATGACCTCGCACGCAGGAATACTATTCCTTTGAGGCTTGCTTTCTCTTTCCTTTACTTTACATTCCTTTGCATTCCTTCTATTTTGGTTCTGTTTTTTAGAAACAGGGGCATCAAGGTCATAAGGCTGAAGCCGACGCTTGTTTTCACAAACTGTTTTTTTCAACTTTTTACTCCGCTTCTGATACATCTGATCAATTTGGGGATCAAAGGGTTTTCCAGAAGCAAGTATACCATAGATAATCCGAGCAAATTTGTGCATACAAACACCGATTGCTGCCATTGGAGCCATCTTTTTTTCAATGCAGGTTTCATAAGTTTTCTTTATCACTGGATTACAACTCAGAGCCGAAAGCACAGCCATATAAAGAAGCGCCCGTGGCTGGGAGTGGCCATGCTTGCTCATACGCGAAACAGTTCTGCCATCACCGCTTTCCTTAAAAATCGGATGAAGACCCAAGAATGCGGCGAGTTTCTTTGTATTTGTGAATCTTTTAATTGTAACTATGGTTGCAATAAGTCCAGCTGCCGAATAATCGCCGATTCCAGGTATCGAAGCAAGAAGATTGATTTCAGTTGTTTTGGTGTTATTTATAATCATCTTCTTCTGCTCTGCTATAGTGCTCTCAAGATTAAGAAGTTGCTCTGTTATTGTTTTGATTATCATGGCATCAACAGAGGTCGTACAGGATGCAACACCACTTTTCGCTTTTTCAATAAGCTCAGCAGCTCTTTGAGATGTGACATAAGGTATTTTAGCCAGAGCAGCAACCTTTACACGCGCCAGTTGTTGAGCCGTGGGATACTTACTCAGAAGCAAAAGAACCCACCTGGGGATTCCATCTTTGCAATATTTTACCAGTTCCGGATTCGATTGATACAAATGAAAACTAAGCTGGTTATCCAACTGAGTTTTTTGTTTAATAAGAAGCTGGGTCAGATTCCACTGACGGCGCATAGCTCCGAATTCGAAATCCTGTTCAAAGTTAAGCTCCTGATGAAACGCACTCAGATAATGAGCTATTACATGTGCACTGACAGCATCAGTAATAATGCGCTTTTTACAGGCTTCCCGATATCTCTTTACAGCAAGAGGATCAACACGGGTAACTTTGAGACTATATGCCTCACTAAGACGTTTGAACAACGCAAGCCAGTTGTTCTCATATCCACCAGTACTTTCCAGGCCAGCATAGATCAGAGCATCTTTATGATCCTTGTAAAACAGATCAAGAAAGTTACACAACTTCTTATGTCCCTCAGTTGTATCATCAAGCTGAAATCCGGATTCTATCCTGGTTTTACAGCTATTCAGAAGCATAAAATCACCGTACCCCTTACTCACATCACAACCGAGAAAATAATTATTCATAACTGCTGCTCCTTTAATAGGGTATGTACCCAAAAAATGGTAACCAGGAAACATCACTCTTGTAGATGCGGTCTCAAGGACCATGTTACTAAGCGACTTTTACCTGATCAGAAGGGGGAAACTGAGCTGCGGGTTCGTAACCCAAGGGTAAACCCCCCCTCAACTGCCAGGTATAAATATCAGATATGGAATGGCTTAAAAACCATGCTGAAATTGTTTGGTTACCCCTCATTAAAAAAGTTATTAACATATCAACAGTTATCAACAAAAGAAAAAAGAAACAAAAAAGAAAATTTACTAACACCACTAAATGAACATTGTATAAACAAACATACAAGGGCAAACGGGCGACAATGTTGGCGTATAAGCTGGGACAGATTCTCGAAGACTTGAGCTCAGAGCATACGGACATGTATTTGAACCAAGATGGTAAATTAGAGGATTGGAAATAAAAAAACTTTAACTCGATAAATACATTTATTATATTGAGCTACCTGCGGGGTGTAGCGCAGCCTGGTAGCGCACTTGCTTTGGGAGCAAGCTGCCGGGGGTTCAAATCCCTCCACCCCGATTTTTTTCCTTCGGCCATGAATAATTTTTTTACGCCCTTAGCTCAGCTGGATAGAGCAATGGATTTCTAATCCATTGGTCGGGGGTTCGAATCCCTCAGGGCGTAATTCTATGAAGTTTGAAGTAAAGAAGCTTCACATTACTTGCGTACTTATCCCTCTCATTTAATTCTATCTCTTTTCTTAATCGCAAATCGGCAATACAAATACTGTTCTCCCGGTTGGCCGGCAAAATTTTAGTTTACAAATATTGGTTTTACTAATAAGAATGGAAAGAAAGTATAGAGTGTGGTGTGAACCGGAGAGGAATCAAACGAGGATAAAAGCGAGTCGTTAAACTATTGACATTCTGATATTGATATCTCATTTATTTCGGAAATAAGTTTCAGAATATTATTTGAAAAGAGAAAACGAGTGCGGTTAAGAAAACAAATCATTAGTCGAGCGAGAAAACACTAAATGTTCAGATTGAAACCAGACTTTTGTATAATTACCGAAATTAATGAAATCTCGAAAAAATTTACACCACATCCCATGGTTTAAGTGGCAGATTAGATAAATCCCGGGATGCCCTTATTATCGTCACTATTTGAACCTGCTCATCCTTTATTCTGTAAATTATTCGAAAATCCCGGAACAATAACTCCCGGATATTTGAATCATTTGCTTCTGGTACAATTCTACCAATTTCTGGAAAATCTTCCAGTTTCTCTACCGCCGTAATAATTTTTTCTATAAAACTGATTGCATATATTTCTGAATCTTGAGATATATAATTAAGCAGGGAATCCAAGTCTCTAATTGCGACCGCAGTCCACTCAATCTCCATTTTTCAAAAACCTGCTTTTTACATCTTTATGAGAAATTACATCTCCCTTATCAGCTGCTTTTATTCCCTCATCAATTTTTTTTCGAACATACATCTCATATAGAACGTCATCCCACGATGCATCATCAGATAGTTTTTCTAAGGCTTTTTTTGCCTCATCACGTATAGTACTCATCTATTCTATCCCCGGCTGATTTTCTTCACCTCTTATTCTGTTGATTAGCTAATGTTCTTATTATAAATAATTACGCCTTATCTCTCAACTTATTCCATTAATTGGCAGACGTTAGATCAGTTGCGAATTTGTGATAAAAAAAGCATAGTAACACTCTCACTCTAAGCTTGTATTCTTTTTAACTAATTAGTTTCTGTTCAGAATTAATATAATTTTCAAATTAGTTTTTTCGAAATTCTGCTGCGATTTTTAGGATTACTAGAAAGTATAGAGTGTGGTGTGAACCGGAGAGGAATCAAACGAGGATAAAAGCGAGTCGTATAGCTATTGACATTCTGATATTGACATCTCATTATTTTCGGGAATAAGTTTCAGAATAGTATTTGTAAATGGTACTACTGTTATCAAAATGTACCCGATATCTTTCCAGAATCTCCATTTGTGATAATATTCAAGATTAATTTCCACTTTTTTAGGCCAGAGCACCTGATTATTTGAACTCAAGAGGGTTTTGAACTTTCGATAAGATTGTCTCCTCATTGCGAAAGTAAATGGAAGCCGGTCCCGTTATTCCTGGCCGCAATTCCAGTACTTTACGATCATCACCTATAAGAGTATCTGCATACCCGGGAACATCAGGACGAGGCCCCACAAAAGACATTTTACCAACCAGCACATTCCATAGCTGCGGAAATTCGTCAAGTTTGTACGTGCGTAATAATTTCCCTATGGGCGTAATCCTCTTGTCACTACCGGTCGTAACCGATCCGAAACGATCAGATCCAATATACATTGTCCTGAATTTGTAGCATGAGAACGGGACGCCGAGCCGACCAATTCTCTTTTGTGAATACAGTACCGGTCCCCTGGAAGATACCTTGATAATAATCGCAAGTAGCAATCCCAATGGCCAAAGCAGTAAAATGCCAAGAAGAGAGAAATATATATCGAAAAAACGTTTAATTGATTTTTGGAGAAGAGTCATAAAAAAAGGTAAGGTTGAGGTTGAGAATAAGAATGAGATAGTGGAAAAAACTGTGCTTCACCCGATTGGTACACCGACTATTCCCGACCTCACCCGGTGAGTACACCGACCTCTCCTATCAGAGAGGTATTTGTAAAGACAGTAAAAAATCAGTGTCTTACAATAAAGTAAGAATTCCTCTGCAGTTAAACGAGCTTGTTTTAGTATGTGTGATAGAGTTGATCGCTTAATGGGTCTATATGCTGGGATTGTCAACTTAAATTTTTCATTTTTAATATTTTTTTCAAGACGTATATGACTGCCTTTTTGTCTAATTACGAGCCAACCGTCACGTTTTAAAGCCCTGATAACATCTTCGTATCCGATTGAAGGTGTTTTTGTCATAGAGCAATTTCAAGTTCCTCAGCATCTTTTGAATGAACAAGGCTCTCTTCGTTTGGTTCGAAATAAAGTTCAATTGCATCTTTAATATTCTTTATAGCTTCTTCTCGCGAATCACCTTCACTTATACATCCTGGTAAAGCAGGAACAGTAACGGTATAACCGCCATCATCACTCGGTTCAAGTATAATTTTAAATTTCATACTTTATTACAGCTCTTCCTGATTAAAAAAATAACAACTGTTTTTTAACCCGGACTTTCTTAATTAATTCGATTTCCTGTTTGAAATAATTTAACCTAAAACGGACGATTCATCAACAAAGAATCGTCCGTTTTAGGTTTAACTATTGTGTCCAATCCAATATGCTGAGTTCTGTCCTGTCAACTGAACATATTCTCCATCATCTCTTCAAATGATGGTCCTGTCATTTCCGGAATAAGATCCTGAATATCGTTGTAGATCGCTCTCATATTACCAATCTCAACATTACTTTTCAGATCATGAAGAAATTGTTCCACCCGTTCAGGCCGCAGATGATTTCTTCTCTGTACCCGTATCTTTTCAAATGTAGTAGGTACCACATCCTCCTCTTCACATAAGAACACTTCTTCAATCTTTTCCCCCTGGCGAAGACCGGTGAATTTAATCTCAATATCTTCACCTACCCTAAACCCTGACAGTTCAATAAGATTCTTTGCCAGATCAACAATCTTTACCGGCTCACCCATTTCAAGCATAAAGATTGCCTTCGATTCGTTAAGCGTTGACGCCTGCAAAACAAGCTGAACCGCTTCAGGTATTGACATGAAAAAACGCTTCGTGTCGGGACGCGTTACCGTTACCGGCCCACCCTCCCGTATCTGCTTCTGAAAAAGCGGGATCACACTTCCACTTGACCCAAGCACATTACCAAATCGTACAATATTAAATAGTGTCCCCGATGGATACCGCTCAAGAACAATCCGTTCCGCAAGCCGTTTCGAAATTCCCATTATACCCCGGGGTTTTACGGCCTTATCGGTTGAGATCATCACAAACTGCTTTACCCCATGACGTTCAGCCAGTGAAGCAAGCATCGCGGTCCCCAGTACATTATTCTTTAAGCATGCAAGCGGATTCCACTCCATAATATGAACATGTTTATATGCTGCAGCATGATAGATATAATCGGGTGCAAACTTCCGAAAAAGCAGCTCCATAAAACCACTGTCAAGCATATTCCCGACAATTGTATGAATTGCAATATCCGGATATCGTTTCTTTAACTCCTGATCCACCTGATACCCGCTGATTTCACTTGCGTCAAGAAGTATCATCCGTGAAGGTCTATAGGATGCTACCTGATAACAGATCTCAGACCCGATCGAACCGCCGGCCCCGGTAACCAGTACTGTTTTTGCAGCCAGTTGCTTTCTCACAAGTGAATCGTTGAGTTTTATATTGGGACGCGCCAGAAGATCATCGATTTGAACATCCCGGATCTGATTTACCTTTAATTTACCGCTCATAATATCAACCATAGAAGGAACGATCTTGAATTTAAGATCCCAGTCCGGAATTTTCGACATTTCCATAATCTCTTTAACCAGTTTATTGGTTGCTTCAGGAATAGCGATAAAAATCTCGTGTACCCGGAACTTCTTTACAATAGTTTTTATATGGGTAAGATCGCCAAAAACCTTGAGTCCCTGAATTCGTTTTCCCACAAGAGATTTATCTCTGTCAATAAATCCAACCGGTACATACTCTTTTTTCCGGGCGCTTTTCAGGGTCTTTACGATTTCATTTCCGGCAGTCCCGGCACCAACAATAAGTACATTCTTTACATTTTCACTCTGAGGGACAAAGGATTCACGGAATAAACGGATAGTAAAGCGGGTACCGCCGTTTAAAAGAATAAAAAACAAAAAATTCAATACGTAAATTGACCGGGGATATCCGACAAATTGACCACTAAAAATAACAATGAACATAAAAACAAGAGTCGCCAAAGCAGATGCCTGAACAATATCCTTGAGATCATCCACACTTACATAACGCCAGATTCCCTGATAGAGATTAAAAAATCCTGCTACAATCAGGAAAATACCTACATTAATGGGCAGAGAGAGATAGAATAATTTTGGATATATTGAGTATCCAAGTGTGAAATCAAACCGCAAGAGAAACGATAGAAATAAAGAACAGCATGCAAAAATTGCATGCAAAAATATAATTACTACCAGACGGTAGCGAAAAATCAATGTAAATGTTGATGATGACATAAAACCGTTTTACCCTTGTAACAGATTGTTAATGTTGTGATTCGATTTTATAATGGTTGGAAATATGTTCAAAGGAAAATCTTTAATTTAAACCAGAAGAATATTATACAAGTTTCAGTTACGCCCCCTAAATTCACCCTTCGGGTACTTCGATGCGTCGCCCCGCAGGGGGACTTCAAGAAAATCAAATTCTTAGTAGTCCCCCTGCGGGGGAGCGTGTCGCAAAAAGAATTAACTTTCATCTGCGTTTTTTTAGGATTTTTTAAAAATTAATTTAACGCGCGTGACTACGCCCTACTTGTCGAAATACATAGCAACAAAAAACTAATGCGTTATGCCCTCTTTTTTCAGTACCTTGACAATAGTAAGCAGAATAATTTTAATATCAAATAGAATGGACTTGTGTAATAGATAGTATTCATCAAGTTGCACCTTGACGGGGATAGATACATCATCTCTGCCGTTAATCTGTGCCCAGCCGGTCAGGCCCGGCATTAAGGCATGAATACCCTTCTGAGTACGCAGTTCGCGCAGATCATCCTGATTAAAAAGAGCGGGCCTCGGCCCCACAACACTGATATCGCCTTTAATTATGTTGAGCAGCTGCGGCAATTCGTCAAGACTATACTTGCGCAAAAATCGGCCGATGGGAGTCACGTAACGATCCGGATTTTCCAGAAGATGCGTGGCCACCTGAGGTGTGTCAATACGCATAGTTCTGAATTTCGCCATCAAAAAAATCGTATTGTCTCTTCCGATACGCCGCGACCAGTGAATCGCAGGACCGCGGGAGGTCAGTTTAATAATAAGCGCAATAATAAATAGTGGCGCCGATAAAACAATAATCGCGCAGAGTGCGGCAAAAAAATCAAATAACCTTTTACCGATTACATATGTTTTTTTCGATACCATGCAACAACTTTCCCGATGCTTTGTTCAAGAGTAAATGGCGGGTTCCAGGAATATCTTTTCTGAAACAACTCCGATGAAAAACGGTACTCCTCGAAAAGCCTTGATACGATTGCTCTGATTCTACGATTAAACAGTGCTACGGTTTTAAATACCGCCGCAGGCACATAGAATACCCCGTGTTTACCATTATTCATTGCACTGTAAATGGCAGTGTAAAGTTCTGAAGAAGAATAATCAACGCCATCAGATAGATAAAAAGTCTCCACCGGTTTTTCTGATACCGGTGCAGAAACAATTCTTAGCACTGCATCTGCAATATTACCAACATAGACCATGCTTCTTTTTCCGTTTGCCGCCTTGATTGGAAGAGGTATCTTTTTCGAAGCAGCTTTCAAGAGACCGGCCATATTCCCTTTATTTCCCTCTCCGTAAACCATTGGAAACCGCAGTATAGTACAGGTTGCGTCACTTCTATTTTTGAACATAACCTCAAGACTCTTCTCCGCCTCGAGTTTACTCACTCCATAAGGATCGGATGGCTGAGCAATTTCATTTTCGTCAATTATTCTTCCGAAAGCCCTATTATCACCCATAACCTTGACCGTACTCAGAAAAATAAACCGTTCGACACCGGCAGCCAGGGACCTCTCAGCAAAAGTTATCGCCAGGTCACGATTAATTTTCATGTATTCTGCCATTGGATCCGACGCGCTTTCGTGCATCTGATGCACGCGTGCGGCACAATGGATAACACAGAAAACGTCCTCAAAAAGAGTTGTATTTTCGAGTGTTTTTTCAAGCGGTCCCGTTATACAATTCTGTGTTCCAAGTAAAGACACCAGATCACTTTCGGCATCACGGAGCAACACGACACAATCATAGCCTGAGGAAGACAATTTCCGCACGATGTGTCCGCCGATAAACCCGGATGCCCCGGTTATGATAATACGGTTTCTTTTATTCGACATATTGAGCACTTTCCACTTGTAATGCTTCAGGGTTTGTCACTTCGTTCAACCAGGTGTTCAACCTGTCTGTCAGTAATGAAGATTCAAAGCGAGTTTTAAAATAGGATAAGCCCCGGTTACCCATAGCCAGCCGCTCCTGAACACTCATAGCTCTCATTTTTAATATGGCGTTTGCTAAACCAACAGAATCCTCAGCAGGAACAGCGATACCGGCTCCAGCTTCACGGATAATTCTGCCACCTTCACCGTCAAGGGCGGCAATCACCGGTTTACCGCAGGCAAGATAGGATTGAACTTTCGCGGGTATTGTTAAAGCGAAAATCGGTTCTCTTTTTAGAGTCACAAGCATTGCGTCAGCTAACGAAAAATACCCAGGCATTGATTCTTTGGGATGGCGGCCCAGCAGATGGACTCTTTCATCTAACCCCCGCTTTTTCACCTCTTCCCTAACCCACGTTAAAGCCCTTCCTTCACCAAGCACGACAAAATGGATATCAGGATATTCCACAACTCTGCTTGCTGCATCGAGAATGGTACCGAAATCCTGCGCAACACCGATATTTCCCGCAAACATTACAATAAATCCTGAAGGGATTTTTTTTCGCTCCGGCGCGTTTTTATCTAGGACCATGGGCTTATAAATGTCTTCAGCGCTGCTTGGAAAGTACAACAGACGATTGCGGTCTTTACAAAGTGAAAGAATCGGTTTTTCAAATGCTTTTGATTGCATCAATATCCGGTCGCAGCTTTTATAGATAAATTTAACCATACTGCGCACTAACGATAATATAAAAGTAGATTTAACAGCGCCGATAGCAGTCAGCGTTTCAGGCCATAAGTCCAGGACCCACAGAAAAAGCTTTGCATTCTTCAGCCTCTTCAAAATCATAGCAGGGATTGCCACAGTAATCGGAGATGGTTCATATGCAAAGACTATATCAAATTTACCTTTTATTCTAAGTGGCCCGACAATACAACCGACAACTGCAAAAGTCAAAAAGTTAAGTATCAGTCGAAGTCCCTTTCCCTGTCCCCGTAAAATCATCGGCACCCTGTATACAGTCATACCTTCAAATGTTTCTGTATACGGTCCCTTAAAGCTATATCCTTTGAAATATTTCCCTGTTGGGTAATTTGGCATCCCAGCCAGAATAGTAATGGTATGACCTGAATTTTTAAGGTTTACAACCAGGTCATTGATACGGAACTCTTCGGGCCAGAAGTACTGAGATACAATGAGAATATTCATAGGAATCAATAAGTTACCCGCTTAAAGGAACGGTACGATTTTTGTTTCAATATACCACAATAAAACGTGTGTAGGGGAGAAAGATAAATACGTTTATTCATGAAAAGATCCCTTATATTTTTGACATTATACCAAGAAAATCATCAACAGAAATATTCAAAATTTTCAGATTATTTTTTATAACAAATATTGGAAGGTCACCTGAATGTACAGGTATGATTATAGGCCTGATTAATCCAGGCCTGGAATAAACTTTATGACTTCCCTTTTGCCTTATAAATTTACATCCACTGTACAGGAGGAATTTGTGAGGGAATATTTGGTTCAGTTTACTATTTTATGCTGTAGCTAAATAAGAAAGCTCTATTTTGTCTTCACCGATATAAACTGGAGGTTCCCATCCTCTTTTTTCATCCTTTACCCAGCCGCAAGATTCAAGAACTTCTCCGAGAGAATTCATTCTGGTGCATTCTTCAAAAAAGATCTCAAGCGCTTCAGCAAAATTTCTTCTCGCTTCTTCAATTGTCTGTCCACAAGTAGAAAGATCCAGAGCAGGTGTGAAAGCGACATAAGACTCTTTTTCTTTTGAAAAAAAAACAGGTATTGTTCCACTAATTTTTTCCATATTCGACTTCTTCTGCCAAATTAGTATCTCATTTTACATTCGGATAGATACAACATGATATTTTAAAATTCTTTTTTTCAGGAATGTTGCCTAAGGTTCGCACGGAGTTTAAATCTACAATACAAATAGCATATTGTAAATACGTCATAGATCTTTCCAGAGATCTGCATCAAGATCGTCACGAATTCCCAGATCATCTTCACCTAATTCATGACACCTTTTACTATCAGATTCCCAACCCTCACGAGGTTTTTTAACAGCTTTAATCGTTATTGAATCATCAGAGATAATTGCAATTGCAGAATCTTTCATACCAAGTTTATCAAGTATTTTTTTAGAAATGCGAATTCCTTTGGAACTACCTATCTGAATGATCGGAATTTCAATCTCTTCCATAACTACCCAACCTTAATTTTATCTGCTTATTGTAACCAATCACATCATTGTAAAGAAATTACGTTTTCTACTATAATTTAATATCACTTTTCCCTTAGCAGCACATTACCTTTAGTTACCTTTTATAATTATTTTCAAATACAAACTTTTGTATGTCGGGTATAACAGATGGCTGCGTTGATGAACGCTATGTTTGGAATTATAAACACATAACCCTTACAGGGTAATTTTCAATGCGTAAACAATTTACGCAGAGTAAGGAGCCCTGTGCTATTAAAAAATAACCCCTTTGGGGTATAAAGAATAAAGCAAGGCCTTTTCAATTTAAATACTAAACAAAAATTGACTTGACGCACATGCCCTACGGGACAATAAGCGAATTACAGACTGGTTTTTCTTTACCCACAAATTCTCCTACGAGCCAATTTGACTCTCATGATCCCGTAGGGATCTAATATTTATAAAATTCATAACAAACAAAACACCTCGTCCGTAGGAACGAAATATCTATTGTACATCATGCAAGAACCAATAATCTGTAATCAAAAATGTAGAATAAAGAGTTTAGGGAACAGATCCTTAAAAATTTCAGCCCGCTTCATCTATGCCAAACTACCCGTTTTACATAATCGGTATAACTCATGATAATACGAACGACTTTTTCTGAAACATTCGGTACATTATAGTCTTCCACTATTCGCAATCGAGCCCCGTCTCCCCGAGTCTGGGAATCCACTATCGCCAACCCTTCTTTCACTCTGTTCCACTCAAGACCCACCATCATCACGGTTCCTTCTTCCATTCCCTCTGGGCGCTCGTGAGCCCGTCGGATGTTAAGCGCCGGGAAACCAAGAACCGAGGATTCTTCAGTGATAGTACCGCTGTCTGAAAGAACGGCCTTTGCATTTTTTTGCAGCGTAACATAATCGCAAAAACCAAACGGTTTCATCATCTCAGCTTTTGATGGCAACGTTATTTTTTCACTCTCCATGCGTTTGCGGGTGCGGGGGTGGGTCGAAATGATCACTCTTTTTCCTGTTTCGGCAAGCTTATTTATAACCTCGACCAATTTTTGGAATTGTTCCGGATCATCAATATTTTCCTCACGATGCGCGCTGATAAGATAATAATCGTGCTTCTTCAATTTGAGTTGGTCCAGCACATCAGAAGCTTCGATTTTTTCTTTATAGTGTGTCAAAACCTCGTACATGGGACTTCCGGTTTTAATTATTCTATCCGGTGGAAGACCTTCCCTTAAAAGATATTCTCTGGCGATTGCCGAATAAGGCATATTAATATCACTGATATGGTCGATAATACGCCGGTTTATCTCCTCAGGCACTCTCTCATCAAAACAGCGGTTGCCTGCCTCCATATGGAAAACCGGTATTTTGCACCGTTTCGCCGCGATTGCAGCAAGACAACTATTCGTATCACCGAGTACCAATAACGCATCGGGTACGATCTTGCGCAATGTCGTATCAGAGGCAGCGATGACTTTCCCTATTGTCTCTGCGGCAGTAGCACAGGCGGCATCAAGGAAAAAATCGGGCTTGCGTATTTCAAGATCTTCAAAAAATATCTGGTTCAGCTCATAATCATAATTCTGACCTGTGTGAATAATACAATGATCAGTGTAGCGATCCAGCGCCGCCATTACCCTTGATAATCTAATAATTTCGGGCCGTGTTCCGACAATTGTAGCAACTTTCATTTTTTCTCCAGTACCGGTAAAAAGGTAGTGTCTGGTTTTTCGGGGTTGAAAACCTCGCTTGACCAGAACAGCGTGACCAGATCACTGTTTCCGATATTCTCGATTGAATGAGTGTATCCTGGTGGAATGTCAACTGGTGTATAATCACTTCCCTGCACCTCGAACTCAATCAGACTATTATCCCTTATATTGCGCAGGCGGATAACTGCATGCCCCTCCACCACGAAAAATTTTTCTGTTTTTGTAGAGTGGTGATGATTCCCCCGCGTAATACCCGGTTTTGTTCGGGAGACGAATATCTGACCCATGTGTGGTGTTTTAATAAACTCGGCAAGAGAGCCGCGGTTATCCGACTTTATTTCGAGGCCATAAGAGAGATCCTGCTGATCGAGATACGAAAGATATGTAGCATAAAGCGAACGTACAAACGGTGATGAAAAATCGGGCAGATGGTATGTCTTCCGGTGATTATGAAAAAACGAAATCTGATCACTCAGTTCCTTTAGTGTTATCTTGTACGAAAGGAGCGGCGCTGCCATCATGAAGCCTTTTTGATTAGTATCAGCTTTAAGTTCACTGATAAACGCTTCAATAACATCATCGATATACGTAAGGTCAACCACATTGGCAGGATCAGAAATAGTAACCGGCAATCCGTGAGCAATGTTATAGCAGAAAGTTGCAGTAACGGAATTGTAATTAGGCCTGCACCATTTTCCAAAGAGGTTCTTCAGCCTGTAAACCACTCCAGCCGCCCCGGTTCTTTCTGCATATTCCTTTATCGCCTGTTCTGCAGCCAGCTTGCTTGCACCATAAGGATTATCCAGTTCCGCCTGAATAGATGATGCCAGCACGATCTTCGGTGATCGTCCCATTTTTATTAATTTATCACATAGTTCGCCGGTGAATCCGGAGTTTACCTTTTGAAAATCAGCAGGATCTTTGGGACGGTTAACTCCTGCAAGGTGGAAAATGATATCAGAAGCCGACAGGGCACTGTCAAGCTCCTTTTCGGTAGAATTAATATCGTATTTAAAAACTTTCAATCCGTCGATACGGGCAAGCCCAATGGCGAGATTTTTTCCTACAAACCCTTCTGCACCGGTGATCAGCATCTTCATTTTTACTCTCCTGAGGTAATTACAACAGTCATAATTTTCTGTATTATTCTGTACATTCCAATACTTCATCTCTGGTTTTTGCGGACAGGATTTTCCTCAGAGCATTTTCCAGTTTGTATGCATCAGAAACTGCTTTAATTTTTTTTGCAGCGGCTTCTGATTGTCCAAATTTGGCAGTAAGCAGATCGACCAATATTTTTTGTCTTTCGATTTCAATACCCTTCTCAATACCTTTTTGGATCCCTTTTTCGATCAGAGCATCTTCGTGTTTTTTTACTGCTTCTTCCCACATGGTTGATACCTCCATCAGATCCTGAATACTTTTATCGGCTTTGGCTTCAAATGTACCTGCGCCGGTGATCAGAACCTTTTTTTACTCTTCTGAGGTAATTGCAATAGTCTTAATTTTATGTTTATTCCAGACATTCCAATACTTCATCTCTGGTTTTTGCGGACAGAATTTTCCTCAATGCATTTTCCAGTCTGTAGGGATCAGAAACTGCTTTAATCTTTTTTGCAGCGGATTCTGATTTTCCAAATTTGGCAGTAAGCAGATCGACCAGTATTTTTTGTCTTTCGATTACAATTCCTTTTTCAATTCCTTTCTCAATACCTTTTTGGATCCCTTTTTCGATCAGAGCATCTTCGTGTTTTTTTACTGCTTTTTCCCACATGGTTGATACCTCCATCAGATCCTGAATACTTTTATCGGCTTTGGCTTCAAATGTACCTGCGCCGGTGATCAGAACCTTTTTTTATTCTCCTGAGGTAATTACAACAGTCATAATTTTCTGTATTATTCCAGACATTCCAACACTTCATCTCTGGTTTTTGCGGACAGGATTTTCCTCAGTGCATTTTCCAGTCTGTAGGGATCAGAAACTGCTTTAATCTTTTTTGCAGCGGCTTCTGATTCTCCAAATTTGGCAGTAAGCAGATCGACCAGTATTTTTTGTCTTTCGATTACAATTCCTTTTTCAATTCCTTTTTCAATTCCTTTTTCAATTCCCTTCTCAATACCCTTCTCAATACCTTTTTGGATCCCTTTTTCGATCAGAGCATCTTCGTGTTTTTTTACTGCTTCTTCCCACATGGTTGATACCTCCATCAGATCCTGAATACTTTTTATCGGCTTTGGCTTCAAATGTATTTTTTGAGCTGATCTCATCCATCGTACAATCGAATTTACGATCATGGCTCCTTCATTTTTGAATATATCTTTTAATATTGCTATTAATTCCTGGTAATTATTGTTTATTTCTTCCGGAGTACTGTTTTCAACATAGAAAACCGCTGCAGCGGCATTTCGCAACTCCACCAGATGGCGTTTAGGGATCTCATTAATCGCTATTTTATAGTAACGAAACTCAGGAAGATATTTTATTGGGATATCAGATGACGCTAAAAGATCCCGAAAAGATTCCGGCGCAGTCCAACTATCACTGCCGTTATATAACAGTATCGGAAAAACGGGCTGCAATTTTCGGCATCTGGTAGTTGTGACAATCTCCTGATGAAACTGAAATACATAGTTGGCCATCCGAAGCGCCATGTAAGGATCTACCGTTGACTGAAACTCAATCAAAACATAAATATAGTTGGATACACCCTGGGATTTAATCTCATAAATCACATCTGATTCCCGGTTCCGAAACTCTTCTGAAACAAAACTGGTGTTGAGCTTTTTGATGGACGAAAAATCAAGTCCCAGGACAAACTGTTCCTCTACAAAAGATGTCAACAGATCCTGGACTATTCGTGGTTTACTGAAAAGTGTTTTATACCACGTATCATGAATTTTTATCATTTTATGGATATAATTGTAGAAATTTCAATGTACATGTATCTGAAATTGTAATCCTACACAAGTTCACGGTTTACCTATATGTGAACCGTTATTATGATAGGACTTCACTCACGTCAAATCTCAATGTGTTCACCTTTGATTGCTTTCTGCACGCAATCAAGCTTAAGGAGAAGCTCCGCCATCCCGTCAATATCGAGACGGTTGGTATTGTGTGAATTGTAATCTGTATCAAGCTTAACCTTACCGCTGCCTTTTGAAAAGTAAAGATCATAATTGAGATCGCGGTTATCAGCAGGGACCCGATAGTAGTTGCCCCGATCCTCCGCGACAGCGAATTCTTCACGCGTAAGAAGTGACTCATAGAGTTTCTCACCATGCCGTGCGCCAACTACCTTTATAAGGCTTTTATCGGCTTTGAGATTTTTGCATAATGCAAGAGCGAGCGTTTCTATTGTTGCTGCAGGCGATTTCTGCACGAAAGTGTCCCCCGGTTTACCGTTTTCAAATGCATATAGCACCAGATCGACCGCACCTTCAATGGTCATCATGAAACGAGTCATGTTAGGGTCGGTGACCGTAACAGATTTTTTTTCCTGAATATTTTTTATAAAGAGAGGAATAACCGACCCGCGGCTGGCCATTACATTACCATAACGAGTAATACAGATAGTAGTTTTTTCTCCAGCCACCCTCGATTTTGCCACAGCGATTTTTTCCATCATAGCTTTTGAAATTCCCATGGCGTTAATAGGATATACCGCTTTATCGGTACTTAGTACCACGACACGTTTAACATGATTGTGTATGGCAGCAGCAAGCATGTTTTCTGTGCCCATTGCATTTGTCTGAAGCGCTTCAACAGGGAAAAATTCGCACGATGGGACCTGTTTTAATGCGGCGGCATGAAAAACGAAATCAACCCCGACAAGCGCATCTAATAAACTGTTCGGGTTACGCACATCTCCCAGATAGAATTTCAATTTGGGGCTGGCATACAGTTTCCGCATGTCATCCTGTTTCTTTTCATCGCGGGAAAAAACCCGGATCTCACCGATATCGGTATTCAAAAAGCGCCGCAGAACAGCATTGCCGAAAGTACCGGTACCGCCGGTGATAAGAAGAGTTTTACCTTTAAACATTATTACTCCTGTCAAATATTACCATATTTTTCAAACGTTAAGATATAACATACATATAAGAAATTTTCACGTTAATTTGAAACCTCCTGCCATGTAGCTACCAGACGGTTAAAAACATGGTTCATGTCATATTCCGCATGGGCCTTTTGCTGAGCCAACGTACCCATCTGCTTTCTTAACGCTGCGTCTGAGCACATTGTACGCAACGCCTGTGCGAGTGCTTCCACGTTTTTCGGAGGAATTACCACTCCACAACCATCAGCGAGCATTTCCGGAACAGCGCCAACGCTTGTAGCAATTATGGCCTTGCCCAACGCCATTGCCTCGACTATGACATTAGGGAACCCCTCAGTATAACTGGGTAACACAAAAGCTTCAGCACTGGCCATCAATTTCATGGCGTTGTCATGCGATTGTTCCGGGAGAAACTCAATTTGCGCAGGTTGAAATTGCTGCTGCAATTCCTTACAGTACGTTTCAGAACCAGGCCCGGCGACTACGCAACGCCAACCCTCTGGTTTAACTTGCGACCACGCCTGAACCAGTTCACTAAGCCCCTTTGTCGGAATGACCCATCCCAGAAAAAGCACAGTTCTATATTCGGTTTGTCCGGTAGTGGAAGGCAATTCCTTCAGGTCGATTCCATTCGGTATTCGTAATGTCCGGATGTGCGAAACATATTGCTTAATGGTTTCCTCCGTTGCGGGATCAATAGCAATAACAGCACTGGCCATTCGCATGGCACAAACCAGCATACGCCATTCCCAAGTATTACCAGCAGCAACCTGAGGCACGCGGCCAAAGTGTAGATGATAAACCACAGGAATATTCTTTAGTCGCGCGGTTGCCAATATCGCAAGATCACGCATCATGCCAAACTGGCCGGATGTTGTCAAATGAATTATGTCCGGATGTGTTCGAAATGCATGAAGAAAGCTGATGTAATTCTTGAATGATTGCAGTCCTCCTCCAATCACACGCTTACAAATGCCCAGATCGTTTACCGCACGCCAGCTCACAGCCGTATCAACAATCTTTAATTTTAGGTCTGACCGTGACAGAACATGTTGTTTCATCAGTTCCGTCCATTTTGAGATACCACCCATTGGCGGAGGCAATGGAGCAATCAGACAAATCCGTAAAGGTGAGATGTTCATGACTTCTAAAGGATGACCTTAATTAAAAATGAAAATAATAAAGTTTTGTTCCGCAATTATGCACGCATTTCCATCCATTACTGTTTATTTTTTCATCCATCGCTCAACAGTCATAGTTGCGGTTTCCGGAACGTCAGCTGGCCAATTACAAACGGGTGGAACAGGTTCGCGTTTCGACGCCGAAGAAAGAATACGTTCATAACGACCGACCACGATGTCCTCGTCAAAGAGATGCTCTGCCATCTTTCTAGATTCCAAACCCATACTCTGGCTTTCTATTTTACTCAGGGTAACCATTTTATGAATGATCTCCGCAATGTTTTCAGGTGATTCTGGATTACACAAAAAACCGTTAACTCCATCCCTGACAAGGTTTCCAGCGTCACAGACATTACTTAATAGAATTGGTTTACCACAAGCCATACCCTCACATACGACATTAGGAAGTCCCTCAAAAAAGAGAAAAGCCCTACCGCATCTGCGTTAGAAAATTCAATAGTAATGTCGTGAGTTTCATTATTCAACCGAAAAGATTCTACCAATCCATTTTCAGTAATGAATTTTTTGACCTTATCGAAAGGAGTTGAATCTGGCTGAACAGCACCAAACCAATCAACTACGAGCTTTTGTTTCCGATTCATACTTTTCAAATGGAGCAACGCTTTAGCGACACCCATCATATTCTTATTTTCCTGATAGCTTGCCACAACAACGATTCGAAAGGAATGTACATCAGCAGCAGTACCAGTTCGATGTGAAAAAGAGGCAGGCATAAATTCTTGCAGATCAACCAAGTTATATACTGTAGCCATTTTCTTTTTTAGAGATTGATGCTTTACTTCAAGTATTAAATTGGCAGTATGTGAATTACAGACAATAGCATCTGCAAAATGGTGAAATTGTCTCAATACAGAGCCTATGGATTTCATTATTGCTGGATTCGCCGAGCGCTCCCCAACAACCAAGCCCCATCGTCTATGAGGAATCGAAGCGATTTCAGCATATAGACATGGCGCTTCCAGAAAGGCAAGCACTACATCTTGCCATCCCTGCCGTAAAATGTGGCGTATTGCCAAAACCCTTTTCACATACGAGCAAGGCGGCACCACTTGACGGGGAATACCTGCATCCTGAAGGAGGGACAGAAAATGATCATGCGGATGGTAAACAAGGAAACGAACCTCGTGCCCCCGCTTCTTAAGCCCCACCGCCAGCGTAACAAGTTGACGCTGCGCGCCACCAGACCCGAGAGAGTCAATTAGGCAAAGAATTCTCATAGGCACTTACACCACCAGCGATAGCACAGCAGGCGCACGACCATCGACGTGAGCGCCGGATTCTTTTGCCCCAGATACCAAAGGCGCTCCGCGCCACCTTTGACAAAAGGATCTATATGACATTCCGGAGTCTCTTTCAGAGTTGCCATCAGTGCCGGAGCGATAGAGCTATCCTGCAACCAGTGGTTGAGAGGAATACCGAAGCCGCTTTTTGGCGCGCTGCACACGGCCTCCGGAAGGTGGCGCTCGGCTAATCGACGCAATAAATATTTATTGCATCCATTTTTCGTCCTAAGCCTTGACGGCACTTTCAGCCCCAACTCTACCAACCGGTAATCGAGAAACGGCGACCGCACTTCAAGCGAATGTCTCATGCTCATACGGTCAACTTTTATCAGTATGTCTTCTAACAAATAATTACGGAGATCCGTTCTCTGTGCAAGATCAATACTGCTGGCGCCAGCCCATTTCTGAAAATGTTCCTGGCACAATTTTACGACCCGTTCAGGATTTGGATTAAATTCCGGTTTAAGACAACTATCAAGGCAATCCATAAAAGGATAAACCATTCCTCCCATTCCAAACAAACCTACCGGTTGTCTCAGCCGTTGGAAAAACCTTTTCAGCGGGGAATCGCTCAATGATATTGAAGCCAGAATCAAACCTATACCGTTGCGAAATGCTAAAGGAATTCGGTCCATAAAGCGCCATTGCCAGGCTCGAACATGATTTTTGTATCCCCCAAATACTTCATCTCCGGCATCACCGCTAAGAACTACTGTGAAATTTTTCCGGGCTTCGGCGCAAATCAAAGAAGTAGGTAGTGCCGACGTATCCGAGAATGGCTCGTCAAAATGAGCCATGATTTGTGGTAATATTTCAAAACCTTCCTTCAAATCTATGTTTCGTGTAATGGGATTTAATCCTAAATGACGCGCGGTTGACAACGCTAAAGCAGTTTCATCTTCAGGCTCACCGGCAAAACCGATGGAAAGAGAAGTCAATCCCTTCACTTGTTTTGCAGCCGCCGCCGCAATCAGGCCTGAATCAATTCCACCAGAAAGGAACACACCAAGCGAAACATCCGAACGTAACCGGATATGCGTGGCATCCAGGAGGAGCGATTCGATCTCATCCACCCATTCTTGTTCGGACTTTCCTTCATCTTCAGCTATCGGTGGCAAATCCCAATAGGATACCGGACCATCCACTTCTCCCGAATCCAAATGAAATTTTATCCATTTTCCGGGACCTAACTTGAACAAGCCGGGATAAATAGAAGTCCATTCGGGCACCATACCCAATCGAAAGTATAATCCCAGTGCTTCCTGATCAATTTCCGTGGGAAAACCCGGCAGTTCGCGCAATGCGACTACTTCAGACGCAAACGCGAAAGACTCTCCTCGCATCCAGTAATACAAGGGTTTCACACCCATCCGGTCACGAACCAGCAGAATTGTACGTTCCACCTTGTCGTATACAGCAAAGGCAAACATGCCATTCAATTTATTTATACTACTGATGCCATAGATAACATACAAACGAAGCAATACCTCTGTGTCTGAACGGCCCTTGAAGACCTCTCCACTATGTTCCAACTCCGCACGTAATTCTACGAAGTTGTAGATCTCGCCATTGAAAACAAGGGTATACCGGCCATCTGCACTAGTCATAGGCTGGTTGCCCTCTACTGTCGGATCTAAAATTGCCAACCGGCGAAAGCCCAGATACAAACCACGGTCTTGAAAATTACCTGCCGCGTTCGGTCCACGATAGCTGAGCTTGTCGCGACAGGCGTTCAGTAATTCGATATTTACATCATTGCTCCGTTTTGTCGTAAATCCAAAAATACCACACATATTTTATTTGATCTTCAAGGTTTTATAAGGTTAACTACCGTTTGTAATGTTTTTACTAAACGATAGAATAAAATCAATTATCCGCTCGCCATGTAAATGGCTATTGAATTGGGTCACGGCAATATTCCTTCCGCGGAGGCCAATTTCGCGAGCTTCTTCAGGATGCAGCATAACATACCGTAAAGCCGAGGCAAATGCCATAATATCATCAGGTTGTACCATGAAAGCATTCACACCATCCTGCAAATAGTGAGAAATATCACCAGTATTTGTGACAACCACCGGTTTCCCCGAAGCCAGGTACTCACCCAATTTGGTTGGAAAACCCGCCGTGGAAAAAAGCCCGGAAGCCCTGGGCAACGCCATGATATCTCCCTCGGCAAGTCGTTTTGGAATAGCCATGCGCGGAAGCGTCCCTGCAAATACAACACGTCCTTCGAGACCGAGTCGAACAATCGCGGCTTGGATCTCTTCAACAATACTTGCTTGTGGTTTGGGGCCAATAACTTCGACATTCCATTCCGGAAACTCACCAGCTATCTGGCTGAATGCTTGTAATAAAGCGGTCACCTCCCCATTATGCTCAAGATTACCGCAATATACAATTTTTCGTTTTTTCCTTTCGACCGGTGTAAAAGTTTGTTCAAAAAAAGCAGGCTCCACCAAAATCGGTACTTGCAAAATTTTTGCGGTTTTATTCAGATATGCGGCAAAAAAATCCCGCAAGCACTCAGAAATTACGATAACCCCATCTAAAATTTTGTATGCGAATTTTTCGTTTAGCCATCTTCTTGTTTGCACTCCGATGGTCTTTCGCAAATAAACAAAAGGAAATTCGCTTTCTTCTGCGATTATGACCGATTTAAGGGATTTTGCCAGTATGCCAAATACCAATAAATTGATCGTACTCTCCGGATTCCACAACAGAATCGCATCAACGGCCGATTCCCGGTGGATACGCCTGATTGCCCTGCAAGCCCGCCATAATCCCCTGAGATAAAGGAATAACGCCCCTATGCGAGTTTCAGCGGCGAGCCGCTGTCCACAGGTGTATTCAAATGGAATCCCTTCATATATACCTTTCAAATTGGGGTTTTTATCGCCAGTGGTTTTGTTTTCCGAAGGCTTTGGAAGTAATACATGAACCACTGAGCCATGATGCGATAATCCTTTGGCAAAAGCAATAACCCGCGCTGTTGCGCCAGTCCCGGAGGGAAAACCAAAGCCGGTCCCTGTAATAATAATGTTCATTAAAAGTCCTGTTTAATCTGTATGTTATCGCATTTTGATGGCTAACTTCATTATTGCCTGTGCTACAAATCGCCCTCCCAGCACAGCAAAGAACACAGCAATTCGATGAATCACCGGAAGGTTACGTTTCGCTTCTCTGTAGGCTTTCCTTGCTTCAGTATTTTTCCCTGCCATGACCATGGATAATGCGATATTACGCTGGATGGCTGCGTATTCTGCAGGACGATACTGCTTTAAAACTTGCAAATACCCGGTTTCCAATGCCATCTCGTTGTAGAAAGCAATGCGGTCTTTCATATTTACAGCATGAGTTGCACGACATATACGGTCAGCACCTTCGGTATGATAGATCCTGAATGCTTGATGTATATAATAGCGTTTTGCTGTTCGGCTAATTTCAAACCATAGAATACCCTCACCACCACCCCTCATTTTAGTATTAAACCGCCTGCCCCCAAGTAATGAACTTTTCGTAAGCCCCCAATACTCGCCAATACATTGCGTTACCACCGTCTTGAAATCCAGCCATTGGTCATGATTCAAGCCTTTGCCAGAAAACTTACCAGTGGAAGTGTCCAGACAATTGCAGGTAATGGCATTGATTGCCGGGTCCACGGTTTCAAGCACTTTAAGCATAGAACTCAATGCAGTGGGTATCATTTCATCATCGCTATCGAGTGTCGTAAACCACTCTCCACGCATAAGGTCAAAGCCAGTATTCTTGGCTGCAAGCACATGCAAATTACGCTCATGAAAAGCTGCTTTTATGCGGGAATCTTTAGACAGATAGCTCTCAATAACGGAGCGAGTATTATCAGTTGAACCATCATCCACTATGATGAGTTCCCAGTCCGGCATATCCTGACAAAGAACGCTATCTATTGCTCTCGGCAGAGTATTAGCCCTGTTGTAGGCTGCCATGATGATGGATACTTTAGGATTATTCATAATTCAATTTATCGTTAAGGACAGGTTCATGAATTTGCGCCTACAATCAGGATTGAATTATTTCGTTAGAAATAAATTCATAGTGAATAAATATGATATAACGAAAAAGCTCGAAGGCATAAACATTTAGAATATAATCCTAAAAGTCGGTTCGCCAGTGTGGATTATCTGGTATTTTGTTTATTATTTGATATTGTAAATCTGTATGTTTTCGCTTAGACGGCCGCATTCGTTTTTTTTCTGCAAGCGCTTGCTTTTTCAGCGCTAATGCCCCGCCATATAGTACGAAAAAGAAAATAAAATCAACAACGACGGTATTGATAATTCCGTAAATCAGAAAACCTGTATATGCGCTTAAGAACGATATGGCCAACAGGTCGCCTGGCCTCAGCTTTACAGCCTGCCAAATTTGCAACCCCACCCCAATTATCATTATGAAATACCATATTCCACCTGTTACCCCATACTGTACAAGCGTATTGAGCCACATACTGTGCCCACCGCCGATTGATGTGCCGGTTGAAGCTGAAATAAAACCTTGTGGACCATAGCCCACAAGAGGCTGTTTGCAGAAAGCATCCCAAGATTCGAATAGCATTTCACCGCGCCCTGTAGTTTCGTTTCGCAACCCGCCGTCCTCTACTGACTCAAAAATTTTTGATGCTTTATTAACGGTGAATTGGTAGCTGGCAGAATGTGAAAATTTATCAAAAGTGTAATATCCGGCAAAACCCGCTAACGCGATTATTATTACGATACTGGATGCGGTCACTCTATGCAGGATTATCGCATATGTCAAAACTATCAAAGAGCTGGATATTGCGATTATTGCCGAGGCGGTAAAGGTGGAGAGTATATTCGATAGCACTAAAAACGCCCAACCCAACATCCAGAGTATGAGTTTAAATTTGCCATTTCTTACAGTTAATGCAAAGCCTACGGTAATACTTGATATAATAGCAACATTCATATAAAGATCATAGCCGCCAATGCAATGGCGAGCGGCCTCGCTAATAAATGATTTTCCACCAGCTGGTCCGTAGATCTCCAACGCGTGCATGACCATTCTTGGCGACCAGGTACCCGCAATTAAAGAAGGAATTGAAAATGCGGCCTGAAGGCATAGTATTACTATCAACAACAGTAAAATTCGCCAAAACCTGGCTGGATAACGGAAACCATAGTAGCAGGCCAACATATATACTGGAAGAGCTGTCATTATAGGCCAATTCCATGCTCCATGGGCATCAGAACTACGCTTCAAAATCACTTCCCCGAATAACCATGCAGAAAAAGAGGCTAAACCGATAAATACGCTCTTAGAGTGAGTTATCGCTTTCCAAAATTGATGTCTGCCATCAGCCACCAGGGCAAAAAATAACCATAATGGCAATAGCCCGTATGATAATCTAATAAAAATGCTGGATACTGATTGTATCATCAGGACATAGTGCATTAAAAAGCAGAGTGCGATTCCATCCATAAATAATGTAGGGACTATTACCTTTCGCCTTTTCCGAGCTTTGGATGGTGCAGAAATCATCTGTCTATGATCTCACTTATAAGAGAAAGCAGTTTTTCTGTATTGCGATGAATATCATGGCGTGCCATCGCCCGCCGGAAATTGTTCTCACCCATCATTTTCTGTTTATCTGGGTCACTAGCCAGTTCCTCGATCTTCCGCGCCCAGGCATTTGGGTCATTAACAGGTAGTAAATACCCATTGTCGCCATCAGTAATTTCATATTTAAAGCATGGGAATTTTGTGACCAGACAGGGTATTTTTGCCATACCCGCCTCAAAAATGGGCATTGCTTGATGGGGTACACTATACGGAACAGCACAAATATCGGAGAGCATAAAAAATTCTTCTATGTTTCGGCTATAACCAAGCAATTTGATGGTGAACAATTTCTTTCTATTTATACATGAAAGCAATCTTGTAATTCTTTCATTATAAAATCGCGCATGTTTAGAAAACCGACTCAAAAATGTCTTAGCTAAAGGAAAAATACCACCTCTGCTTGTAGTAGCGCCATAGCCTGCATAAAATAGAATAATTGGCTTGCTTATGCTTATGCTCTGTAGACTTTTCAGTAATAATTCACCACCTTTAAAATTTATATAGCCACCAGTAAACAAAAGAACTGAATCATCAATCCCAACACCGTACTTCAACCTCAAATCGAACTTTTCTTTTTCGCTGCAAGAGTATAGTGTAGCATCAACAGCATCTGGGATGACTACAACCCTAGTAGAATTTAGCGAAAACAAGTCACGGTCATATTCAGATATAAAGAGAACGGTGTTGGCAAATCCTATGATTCCTTTCATAATTTCCAGTGATGGCCCTGGTTGTGCGGTTTCGCGTACAACCTGAATTACACGACAACCCGCTTCCTGCGATGGAACTATAAGATCGCACAACCTCATGGAATTGATAAAAACTAAAGAGAAAGGACCATGTTGCTCTAATACCTTGCGCCAATAGGATGCATAATTAGTTGAATACTTTCTTTCCTGTTGAAACTGCTTACTGCCGGGCTTGTAAACTTCCGATGTTGAATTCGTATAGTGAGGTAAAGAATCCACCACAATTACCTTAGCTCCAGTTTCATTGAAATAGGAATTCGTATCAGGGCATTTTAAACAGGCAACTGAACACTCATATCCCACATTCAAGCAGGCCTCAATAGCATAGCGCAAAGTTTTAGGAGCGCCACCCAGCCCCTTTCCATTATGAACGAATAATATCGAGTGCTTATTAGTCATTCCGAACCACCAAAACGAGAGTAAAAAGTATGGTTAGCGGCAAGCCGTACATAGTCTATGCTTCAACCTACCTGTTTCTTCAAACCAACTGAAAAGCTTTTTACTGGAGAATGCATATATTGTGACATTAAAGAATTATAGCGGTAGAATCTATTCCTCCGCTCAGGAGACTTCCTACGGGAAAGTCGACGATCAAATGGAGGCGGCAGACCACGTCGAGAAGATCGCGCACAAAATGTAAAGCGTCTGCATACGAAAGCTTTGCCAATTCCGGTTACAAAAATTTTACAGCACTTGGCAAATCCCAATATCGGACGCTTTTTATTCTTAACTCAGATCCAACTACAGTACATATTCCGGGTTCAAGACTTCGAATACCGCAGATAATAGTACCTGGCTGACATACTGAGCCAACTTATAGAAGATCGAAAGACTTAAACAACCTGGATGTGTTATATCTGTTCAACATAAGACAAAAGTTAATCAGCATTTTGGTTGCAAAGTTATTTTTTACTAAACAAAAATTGCCTACAGCAAGTAAGTAAATGATGAATGAATATATAGCCACTAACTAGAAATCTTTGAAAAGGAGTAGGACTATATGTGCGATCATATCTCGCACAACGAAGAGAATAATCAGCGATATCAACATTTAATTTTTTTTGTGCTGCAATCCAATTGCCCAAATCCACTGCATTTTTTTCCCACACCAAATCTCGATCTGCCAGTTCATACGCTTTCATACTATGTATCTGAACCAGTTCTGGCTGTTTCAAGTATGTTAGCATCGCGTCAGTTAATGCATCTTCATCACATAAACTTTCGGGCCAGTAATACCCATCCGGTCTTGCACAAGAACTTCTTACTTTAACCAGTAAGCCATTCTCACCATGGTGGACAAACTCATTCATTGGGGGACTGTCTGTGGTAATTGCTGGTAGTCCGCAACTTAAAGCTTCCGGCAATGTAAGCCCAATCCCGTCCAAACGGGATGGATACACATAAATGTCACCATCACAATAGGGAAATGGTGAAAATGTGCCCACTCGAAAATCAATACGTGGGTCTGCTTTCACATGCGCCTGCCAATCTGATGGACATTCCGAAAGTGCTACTTGACTAAAAACGAGCAAGCGACAGTTTCCGTCCACTCGGCGAAACGTGCGAATGGCCAAACCAGTTCCTCGCCGATCCATCCACGGTGCATTTTTAGCATACCGGCCATCCCATCCGCTGCTTATGATAAATGTGAGAGGTCGAATACTGTGTTTAAAAGATGGCTTAAAGACATCGGTATCTACGCCCCAAGGCACAAAAAGACATTGTGGATGATTTTTGAAGACACTAAAATGACGCTGTGTATTGCAGATAAGGAAGTCATAGAGATTGAATAATGATACGGTATTTTGGGTATAATAATCTACATAACCTCCTGTTAACAAACCAAGTCGCTTTGCTAAAACTATACCAGACCAATGCCGCTGTTCATTAAACAGAACCACTTCGATAGAGTGGTCCTTTACCCACTTAATAAAATGTTTGGCATGAATCCCGGTTGAACAGGGGTGTGGTGGTGCCCATGTAACTTCTGGCCCATCCCAAGTTGGGTCACCTTGCATGACTTGTCCACCACGCGCATAAATAAATACGTTATGCTCATTTGATAACACCTTGGCATAACTGCGTGAAACATGCCCAGCTCCGCTGGCAAACCACTGTGTTATAATCCCAATTTTCATAGTTGATTTACTTTAATCTTAAGAAACTGGGTAGGTCATAGCTTTGCCCAATCCAATTCAAATACTAATAACTGGTGATATCCATTATGAGAACTATCAATGATCACCTTCTTTTCATCAGGCGAAAATCTAGGGTGAAGATCAGCCCGCCATCCGCAATTATTATAACTTGAGAATATTTTTGCTAATGAAACCACTTTTCTTTCTTCACTATCAAATATCATCAAATTCCGGTAACCCTGCTCATCTGCATAGGTATCGGTTAACATGAACCGACCATCGCGTGTAAAGCTTGGGTGGCCATCGTAGCATAACATACCATAGCCCCATCTTCCTTTAATACCAGACCGATCTATAGTGAATGCATATCCTGATTTTTCGGCAATAGCTGCGATTTTTGCACTTGATATAAACGGCCTTACCAGTTTTCGGTACATAAATACCGCTATTCTGGAAAATAAATTTCTATTTTTAACTAGTGATGAATATGCAGCACCGGCATTTGAAATTTTTTGCGTAAATACTACATATTCTTTAGAGCTTCTCCAACCCATATGTGAAATATTTGAACCATGCGTTATGGGATGTGACCAAAGATTATCTCCAGTTACGTCGGCAGTATAGAGCTGAGTGGCATAATTCAATGACCCGCCAAAACGATAACAAAAACCAACACGTGTACCGGTTGGATTCATTATAATATGCTCCAACCAGTGAGAAGATATACCATCGTCTTTGATACCATTAGCTTTTACAATAGCTTCCAAACCGATTATTCTATCTTTTTTCCCTGTTTTTAAATCAATCCTGAACAGGCCATCATCTTTGGGAATACGTTTATCCCAATACTCGTTTCTGATATTTGCATATGAGTATGCGCGTGTCCAGTAGCAGCGTTCAAAATTGAGTGTTATGGAGAACGATCCGGTTGGATCAACAGCATAGATAGCTTCAGGTACCGTTTCGATCTGTCCGGAATCTACCGATACTATCCTTGATACAAAATGTGAATTTTCCACATCATTAAAAATGACACGAGAATTAAAATCAGGGCCAAGCCACTGTAACATACTACCTTGCTGCCAGTTGAACGCTGATGAAGATGCTATCTGATGCCAGCTTTCGTCTTGCAAATCAAAATAGCCAATACTGCACCGGTCATCTGCATTTGGCATACGGCCTTCAAAATTGACCTGGTGTGCGAGTAGTTTGCGGCCGTCACGACTGATCGGTGAATTATAATAATATCCAAACCAGCAGCTTTTATCTACAGGGGTGCAAAATGATAATTTGCATGCTTCTGTGAATATAATGGGCTTAGGTTCTGAATTAAGATTCATGTTATCTTAGAGTAAATTGTTAACTTTTTATTAAACAAACATATAGGTTTGACAAACAGTATAGTTTTTTAATAGTAACAGGGAGGACCTTTTCAACGATGGCTCTTTTGACAGATTCATGTGAATAGTCATGCATTGCTAATATAGCATTTGGCTTTAACTTTGGTAAATACAAAGCAAGATCTTTTGTCACTCCTTCATATGAGTGGTCTCCGTCAATAAATAGAAAATCAATTCCACCTGGGATTTCTTTAAAAACCTCATGGGAAAAACCTCGAACACAGGTAATGATATGCTGGTACGGCCTGATATTGTCAAGAAAAGCATGCAATATATCGCATCTTTTATCACTTACAGCATCGTTCATCCATGTGTCTATACAGATCAATTTACCGCTGTTACTTTTGGATGCTAATGCACTTGCAATACAAGCAGAACTTGCACCATAATAACTACCTATTTCCACACACAAAGAACCGGCAGGCAATTTTTTAACGGTTTTATAAAGAATTGTTTTTTCAGTATCTGTAACCGAAGTATTTATAAAATTAATCCCTGGTGGATAGCTCTTTTTTATTTGGCGCATTACATTTGTATAAAGAACCCATTTTTCTGTTTCCCAACGACGTCTGATTTTTTTAATTATTTGCATTTTTGGTTCCATTTTAGTACAATTTACATAGCTTCTTTATCAACTATTAAAAGAAAATTCCTGCTGATCAAAGTGACATGGATTTAGTTTTCCTTCTATTATATCATGCATAGTGCAATTAAAACAATTATTTAGATGAGTTATTTCAAACGATTTAGAAAGGCGTATTCGCAGAGCTTCACCCATAGCTTTAGCCTCTTTCTTATCAACGGCCATTTTATTCATAGCTATCCTTAACGCCTTTGGATCATTTGCAGATACAACAACCCCCTTACCCCCTAATTGGTACGGTGCACCACCACTGTCAGCTACAATAACTGGCAATCCTACTGCCATTGCCTGTGCAACGGCCAGAGGAAAAGTATCGATATAATCAGGCCATTCAGGTGGCACATGTACAAATCCATCCAGTGCATTCAGATAAGCATTCACCGGTTCGTTACGATCAACAAAACCGGGCAGAATAACATATTTTTCCAGACCCCTTTGGTATATTTCATTTTTGATATGTTGCATATCGGGTCCATCGCCAATCATTATAAACCTGCTGTCTACTTCCAGAGGCAAAGATTGAAGAATATCTAATAATCCTTTTCTGATATCCATCCGGCTTAGTGACCCGAAAACAAACTCATCACTCAATCCCAGGCGTCTACGTATTTCCTCGCGAGCTTTCTCGTCCGGTTTGTAAACACGTGCATCCACTCCGACCTGTGTTTGCATGTAAATAGGTTTATTAATTTTACCCTGTTTTTTTAATACCTCTACACCATGAGGATAATGTGTGAAGTATGCATCAAAGATCCTAACAGCAAGTCTCCATCGTACCCAGAAATTTACGCCCTGCACGACACCTTTCCATCCATATTTGAACATTGAGCTGGTAGTAGGAATGTCTAATCCTCGCATTGTGAAGCAACAAATCTTCGCATGGTGAACAAAAAGTATCCTGGCAATGGCTACCCGGAAAAGAATATCCCCGGTTTCCACCCCAATCAGGTAAATGAAATCCGGTCGATATTTTTTAATTAAAGTTGTTATTTCCGGTGCATCCCAATCTCCCAATGTCCATTTTCGATCAACCATATTGATTGGAATAACCCTGAAACGGTCTTCTTCAATAGATTCTGCAGCAGTTGAATCAACAAATCCAAAGTCACGGTTTTCCCACTGTTTCGGTCCAATCAAAGTCATATCAATGTCGGGATAACGTTGGGTTAAAAGGCGCCATCGATTGAACATGCTATTTAAACGGAAGGCCTGGCAAACGATCATTACCTTTATCATATTTTGCAAACCATCTTTGATAATACCACTATTGATATTGGATTACTGAAAAAATATCTGATCATACATTCGCAACCTGTGGAACATGTATTTGTCGCACTTTCCACCCCAGAATCAAATATCCAGCGAACAAATTACAGGCAGTACCAAAAATTATACAAGATACAATCATGTTAAGTGTTTTTGGCATAATAGCAATTGCTGCTAAAGGAGCAAGAAAACGGACCAGTGTCATTATCTGTAAATTTTTATACCATAACGCAGCGGAAAACATGTGCAGAGGTATTCCTGCAGCAAAAATCGGTAATTGTAATGCCAAAATACGAATGACGGGAATTGCGTCAATATATTTCGGCAGCAACAAATGAATAAATGGACTAATCGCAAAATATAAAATCAAAGCCAAAACTATTGCCACAAAGACACTCAAAAAAGTTGGGAGCTTTATATATTTCAGGCATGCGCGAACATTCTCAGTCTCGCCATATTTATAAGTCAATTTGGTCATAAACATCTGGTGTATTGCCTGGTTTGGAATTAAAGCCATAGCCTGCAGAGAAACCGACATACCATAAATACCTAACCCGTGTTCTCCGCAATATTTCAGAATGATGAAACTGATACATGCAGTTAAAAAGGATGATCCTATGTAACCGGGAAGTGCTAAAGGAAGGGAAATTTTTACAAGGGACAATAGTTCTTTTGAATTGAAAACCGCCTTTACTTTAACTGGAACATAACGGCGGTTCATATACAAGCTAGCCGCGCTTCCAATGACAAAGCGTATCGCAATGCCCCAATATTCCCAGAAATATACAAATACAAGCGCAAATGAATCGCTTATTTTCGCTATAACACTATTGTATGAAAGGCGCTTGAAATCAAATGATGTCCTGTACATTGTGCTTAAAAACAAACCATAATTTACAGCCAGGACAGATAGAATCTGAACCCCCCAACCAACCGCAGCACGGTAATTACCATGTATCAGACTCCATATCGACAGAGTTGCAAATACCACTGAAAAGAGAAGACATATAAATAAATACCACCACTTTGCTGTTGCTGCAACCTTTACAGCCGAATCTTTTTCTCCTTTACCTAACAAAAAGGGAAATTGGCGCGACAAGCCCTCATTTACAAAAATTGCACCTATACTCAAATAGGTAGTTAAAATTCCGAACTTGGCGAATTCACCCAGAATATCAGGTCCAATCCAGCGCGCCTGTATAAGGCCACCTATTCCGCCTAACACCGCTACAAGAAAATTTCCACCAGCAAATATTCCTGCAATGCGAAAAGTTGGAGATTTTAATATCTTACTTAATTTCATATTCGGCTAATGCTTCAGTCCAAGCATATAATATCCCATTTTCATAATTTCACTCTCAACAATAGACTTAGTGACACCCATTTCCAACCATCTTTTGAATACTGGTCTCATCGGCCAGCTTACATCCATTTCTTATCTGAAACAATTCCCAGCCCCCCCCACCCAACTACGCTTCCAAGCACATAATGGGGAAAATCCATCCAGTCGAATCCATTACCTATAAGCCAGACTCCAACACGGTAACTTCGGACCAATTCAAGCACCGGATAATGCCAGAGCTGCATAATTTCCAGAATACAGGTGATAATAAAAACCGAAATCGCAATAATTGCAATATTTTTACGAGCCGAAAAAACAAGGAATGCGCACAGGCACCAGAACACTTCGTACAAGACTGCTGCGCCGTATAGATTGGGCCACAGGTTCCCTGGTCCGTGATAGTATTTAAGGCCAAAGCCAAGCGGCACAACTGTTATTAAGCAAATGAGCGTAAGAAAACGCGTTTTAAACATAACGTTTGATGTTTTCATAAGCAAAATTGCGGTTTAGCCTTTTAGGCCGTTTAACTGAATAGTCTGTAGCAGTTTAGTCTGTTAGCCGTTTAGACTAAAAGCAAAGACTGGGAAAGAATTCCTTGATCCCTTTCCGAAGCAAAATAGCTTATAGACTACAGACTATAGATTTTTTCCATCCCGGACGCACCTTTCCCCCGTAACGGTCCCGGTCCAAAAAAATCCGGGAATAGAGAAGTATACATACAGGAGAAATTGTCTGCAACAGTATTTTAGGAAATTCAAGAGGTTAGAGGATGAATTGCTCAACTGTGGTAAGGAGGGAATTTCAGCTTCAACTGTCGGTTCTGCTTTCTTCAATAAGAGATTATTCTATGCTTAATGGCTTACAGACTACAGACTTAACTCAACATTCTTTTCTCCATCAGCACACTTCTTTACAACCATTTCAACTTCGATGGTATCTGCACTAAAGTCCTTAACTGATTAAAAAATTAGCTGATTGTATTTCACTTCGATATTCAAGATTCGTCATTTGCTATTCGATATTTTTCTGCTTTCTGCCATTTACCGTTCGGGAAAAAAATACAAACTTATAAACAACAATAACGAAGGTGTCGATAGCGATTGCGATTGCGATAGCGATACCGATTTCGGAGTCGCTATCGGTATCGCTATCGCCTTCGAAGTATTTGTCCTGATCCTATATCAAATCGCTCTATCAGTATTGTATAATCGCTATCTGGTTTTTCATCTCTCACACGTACCGACATAAAAATCTCCTTTTTGACAGGAGCGATAACCGAAATTAAAACGCTGAGTACGCCCGCCTCCCAAAGTACTTTGTACGGTGGGCAGGCTGAGGACGCAGAGTGTAAACGCTTCGCGTTTTTGGAAATATCGAAATTTCGTTTTCACTTCGATATTCAAGATTTGTCATTTGCTATTCGATATTTTTCTGTTTTCTGCCATTTGCCGTTCAGAAAAAAAATATAACCTTATAAACAACAATAACGAAGGTGTCGATAGCGATAGCGATTGCGATAACGATACCGATTTCGGAGTCGCTATCGGTATCGCTATCGCCTTCGAAGTATTTTTCCTGATCATATATCAAAATCACTCTGATTTAATGAAACCGATATTCGAGGTTTCTCAATTAACATTCGATATTATTCTGTTTCTTCCGTTTGCCATTAAGAAAAGACGCACCTTTCCCCCGTAACGGTCCCGGTTCCCAAAAAAGGCCGGGAATAAAGAAGTATACATACAGGAGAAATTGTCTGCAACAGTATTTTAGGTAATTCAAGAGGTTAGAGCCTGAAAAGCTGAACCAGTAGTGAGTAGGAAAACTTCAGCGGTGTGTCAAATCTTCTACTATTAAAGTTTTAGAACAGACCTGGATTTATCTTTCACTTCGATATTCAAGATTCGCCATTCAATATTCGATATTTTTTGTTCACTCCCTGCCATGTACCTATCGGATGTAAAAATGTGTACCTGATAAACAACAATATCAAATAACGAAATCGAATCACAAGGTAGCGAGCCATTCTAAGTGCCATAAACCTGTCGATAGTTGATTGAAACTCAATGTACAAATAGATATAGGCAGTCTGGCCTTTTGACACAATCTCAAAAATCAGATCTGCATGCCTGGAGCGTTCTGAGGCAGGAATGAATTTGGTATTCAGTTTTTTAAGGGAAGAGAAGTCAAGTTCTTTGACAAAAGGTTCATGTACAAACGACAATAGCAGTTCCTCAACGATTTTAGGGTCACTGAATATGCGGGTATACCATTTATCGTGTTTTTTAGACATAAGCCCCTAAAATGAGTATCTATATTTTCTTCTGAATTTATGCTTCCCTATATTAAAAAAACTTAGATTCGTAGATTAAGGAACTTTTACCCCAAATTTCATTCCATTTACTCCCTCAGGCCCGCTCCAAACAGGCAATGCTTAACATAAGGGTGCAACGATACATCGATTCTATTAACCCATTTGTATTCCTCATGATGTCCATCGAGAGATGGCACAAAATCCGGATCAACAGGATACACAAAAAAGCAGCTGTTAATACTGTGCACCGGAATATCAAAAGGACCATCATCAAAAATAGTCTCATCTGTATGCACAATCGGCCCGACATGCACATTTATTCCGACCTCTTCATAAGCTTTTCTTTTTGCAGTCGCAATCATCATTTCGCCTTTGTGAACACGGCCGCCCGGCACCCACCACTGGTCTCTGGCTGGCGCATCCTTCCTCTTAACTAAAAGCACCTTTCCATGTGCAACCAAAGCAATATCAACACACGCAATAGGTACATTGATCAATATCTGATTATAAAGCTCCTGCGGAATCGAACCGCCGCATTTTAATTCCACTGTATTTTCATTCATTAAATTGTTCATATTACTCCTATTAAGGTTGGAATCCTACTTCAAACTTCACCTCTCACTCACACCTGCCCCATATATATCTGAACAACAGAGATATTAAGGTTGGAATCCTACCTTCAAACTTCACTCCTCACTCCTCACTCTCACCTGTCCCATATCTATCTGCACAACAGCACTGCCCAGCCCTTGCACTTCAAGTATAAGCTGCATGCTGTTCTTTACATTCACTACCACGCCAAAAATTCCCTTAAGCGCTCCGGAAATCACCTCTACTTTCGTTCCTAAAGGAATCGGTCCGGCCAGCGGCTCAATACTGTATCCATTCTCAACTGCATTATACACAGCTGATAATTCAGAAATGAAACGTTTCTGGTTTTTTATTTCTACAATGTTAACAACCCTGCCGGTAACAAAGATGTCTTTAGGTGTATTCTGGGAAAAACATATATAACCGGGAAAAAGAGGCACAATAAAGGTACGTTTCTTATTGGTACCGGGTCGAAAGGTGATCTTTTTGTAAAGCGGCAAATAATATTCGATTCCATTTTTCATGAAATCTGAGGCGAGCTGTTTTTCCTGCCTTGGTTTTACTTTCGCAACCCACCATCGACCTTCCGATTTCTCTATAGGTATGTCAGGATACCGGGACGGAATAGAGTTTTCTGTCAGTAGTGCCATATTTTTATATAACATTTGTTAAAGGAAATCACTGGTTGGAAAGATCTAAAAAAATAGCATTTTGAGTAGGAAAAGGCAAGCTGCAACTGCGCTCAACTGTTATCTCTCACTAAGTACACAAAGTACACTGAGTAAAAGTGTTGGAGCTATCTTACCTTTGTGAACTTTGTGTGCTCCGTGAGAGGAATTTTCTCTCACTAAGTACACAAAGTACACTGAGTAAAAGAGTTGGAGCTATCTTACTTTGTGACCTTTGTGTGCTCCGTGAGAGGAATTTTCTCTCACTAAGTACACAAAGTACACTGAGTAAAAAAGTTGGAGCTATCTTACTTTGTGACCTTTGTGTGCTCCGTGAGAGGAATTTTCTCTCACTAAGTACACAAAGTACACTGAGTAAAAGAGTTGGTGCTATCTATCCTTTGTGAACTTTGTGTGCTCCGTGAGAGATATTCCTAATTAACTATATAGCCGTTAATCAAAGTAACCCAGAATTTTATATCCTAAAATACCGTAATACTCATGCATCACTATGGTTGAACGTTCTAAAGCACCTGCGCAGGGGACAAATTCGGTTATCCTGTTAACAAACCCCTCTTCAGCATTGAAATCAGCTGGCGCAGGATAAATGGAATAACCACCATATTTTTCAAATACACCAACCGAACGAATCATGTGTGCCGCACTGGTGACCAGTATGACAGATTTTTTCACGTGCAAAGAATCGAGAATCTTTGCAATATACTCAGCATGTTCGTGAGTATTCCTTGCCTTATTTTCCATTATAATAGATGAAGAATCTACACCGATCTCTCTGAGGATCATAGCGTTCTCCTGCGCCTCACTGATCGATTTATAAAGCGCAGTTCCCGGATCACCCCCGGTAGTGATAATTATGGGAGCCAGTCCCATTTTATAGAGTCTAGCTGCATGAAGCAATCTGTCGCCTGCCTCGTTAATCTCAGGATATTTTCTTGGTGGTATCAGCGGTACCCCTCCTCCTCCAAGAACTACTATTGCTGAATAGTTCCCAGTAGGTAACTGCTGCGAATATTTTTTTTCCAGATTTCTTCCCAAAAATTTAGCCACAACGGGTGAAGAGAAAAGGAGAAGTACAAAAAAGCCAGTAATAAACAATATGGTTGAAAGTTTTGTCTTTTTTAAAAAAAACAGTATCAATCCTATAGAAAAAAGCAGCAACACCAATCCAAGCGGATAGATCAAAAGAGAGATAAATTTTATTAGAACCACCATTAGGGTAAGCCTTTACATTTATTTGATATTAGAATCGAACAAAAATACGTTTTGGCAATAATCTCTTGATAGCACTAATACCAGGTTAATAAGGCTGTGATATAATGAATAAAAGTAACAGCCCCATACGGTATACAATTTGCAATACTTTTTGCAAAGAAAAAATTTACTTGTAATTCGAACATGAAATAATGACTAAAGAAACAGTTAAAATAATTTGCCTTCCAAGAAGTGCAGGCACAAAACATTCGTAAGTCTATAATTTTGCACTCTCTGCACACGAAGTGTAAAATTGCTGTTACATTCAGAGTCAGATTCTGAAAAAAAGTTCTAATTTTGCAAACTAAAAAGAAATAAAAGTATAAAGTATGGCAACAAAAGGAATATTCTGCTTAGAAGGCTTGTGGGATAATGATTTAAAACGGAAATCCTCAGTTCAGCCTATGTTGAATATGCTTGAAGTCAATAGCGGAATCCCGTATATCCACCAGGATGTCGCGACCATTGAGGAGCTTGAATTTTACCTATCAAGATGGAAACAGGCACGATACCGAAACTTTCCTATTCTCTATCTTGCATTCCATGGTGAAAATGAAGCGCTTATTATCGGGAAATATGAATATACCCTCGATCGACTCTCAAACATTTTAAATGAATCCTGTAAAAATTCAATTATCATGTTGGCATCATGCAGTACCCTGAAAACAGATATTCGCAATATTAGAAGATTTCTGAGGAAAACCAAGGCACTGGCGATCTGTGGTTATAAAAGTAAAGTAAACTGGATGCAGGCTGCGGCTTTTGAACTCCTGGTACTGGCATCTTTTCAGGATACCGATTTTTCCGGAAGAGGTGTCCGGACAATTGAACGCCAGGCCAATTTGTATGGGAATCAGTTCAGTGATCTTAATTTCACCATAGTCACTAAGCCCAGTATCTATCAGCGAACCCCTTTACTGGTTCACAAAAACAGCCATATTAACTATACTGAATTTCACCTTCAACCTAATTTAGAACTGCCGGTAAGAAATTTTCGTGAAAAGAACAAGAGACCAGTTTCAAAAAAAACATCCTTAAAAAGCCGAAAAAAATGACTGGCACATCTGGTATTTACTCATAATCAAGACATTGCAGGCTTATTATGGCGATTTATAGATCATTACGAAATAGAAGGGCCTGAAAAAAATCTTGAGTAATAATTTTGACCTGATTATAAGATGTCCGTTACCCTATAATTACTACGAAGCTTATCTTTATGTAGTTTCAACAATTTCCGAAACAGACTAAGTTTTCTAACAGGTAAATTTTAGATACAATACTGGATCTTAAAGCGGCTTAACCTCGACTACTCCTCTTTAAAAAGGATCTCATGCGCTGCACCTTTAAACATACTTTCAAATGTTTTTTTGTCATTTTCTCCGGTACTCATGATTTCAGGACGTATTGTTGTAACTCTGATCGTATCACCAAAGATGGTATCACGGCCATTGCGAGTTGCGTTCACAAAATAAATAATATAGCCGGCTTGAAGATCAGTTTCTGTATGGACATAAGTAAAGGTGTTTGACGGGCTTCGAACCGATTTTATGCTGTCCAGAAGTGAATCATTCGAATTGTATACTAAAAATTGTAAACAATATTCATAGTTGGCAGGGATATTCAGCTCTGTCCACTGGAATTTTAAATTGTTACTGACATCAACAGTATCATTTTCTATGGGATATTTATACTTTATCGTTGGAGGCTTCACTTTTCCAAGCTTTGCTTTTATTGTATCGGAAAAGTTGCCCCTGTCAGTTACGATTACATAAAGCGAATCATCAGGTTTGTACGACTCCGAAGCCTTTACGGTTACAGTAAAAGTACGGGAGGGGCCGATCTCTTTTATACTTTCGGTATTGTACATTTTTACTTTGGTAGTATATTTCTCTGCGATAATAGTATCAGGATCAGTGATTGAAAATGTATAGGTAATACTATCGACCGGATCTATCAGTTCATCGATTGCAGGGAATGATGAAAGTCTACAGGGGCGGTTTCCAGGGATTACCAGAATGGGTGTAATTGTAAAAGTATCACAATATCCGGCACCATCAGTTGCAGCAACACTTAAACTGTAAACGCCCTCTTTTGTCGGCTTGAAAATGACAGTTCCGTTTTGATCTACCGAAAAAAGCGCGGCGTTTTCACCGCATGTTGTAAATGAAGGCCGCCCACGGTTATTTTCTGCTATTAAAGAAATAACCAGTGAATCTTCCCCTGCAGTATAGAATTCCCTGATTGTATCCATTGTGGTGATTGTAATTGTTTTAAAATAATTGTAAGTAAATAGTAAAGCTTTACTGGGAATTTCTTCATTGTATTTAACTGCCACGACTCTCAGATAATAGAGTCCGTTTTCTTTTGGATATACCGTTACCTGAGTATCAGACACATTTTTTTCAGAAACTATTGACTCATTCTGAAAGATATAAACTTTATACCGCACAATGCCACTATCACCACATCTGTTCCAGGAAACCGTAACCGCACTATCACTGATAACTGAATTGCTTATGGGCTTAGTAATGATTGGCTGACGGAAAACGCCATAATCCAAATACTTTACATATGACACAACGTTTCCAAGTGTATCATTGATGGTAATTGTAAGAGTATCACTACCGGTGTTTTTTCTTTTCTTATCGATGATAAAATTATACAAACCAGTTGAATCGATTCTTATCAAGTATGGTTTTTCTGCGTTGTAATTAATAGAAGCAGTGAAATTTCTAAACCTTATTGATGGATCTGCTATAGTGATTTTGAGCGTATCCGGTATGACGGTGTTTCTCAGGTCAAGGCTTCCATTTGCGGTTGTATCTCCTGTCCAGCTACAGGTAATACTGTTTTTCTGAAAAGCAGGAAGAACTCTTATTACGGGCATTATTTTAGCGGAAGTCAGTTGATCTTTTGCAATTATTGTCAGTTGAACAAGGCCGGTATCAGTGCTGTCAGGAGTCCATTTCATTGTATATTTGTCAAATAATAATTTTTTCTGATTTGATGTCACTCCACTAAAAAAGAAAGGGGCTACACCACAAAGAGTATCAGTAATGATAGCCATATTGAGAGCGGTATTTGCTTCAATTACAGATGGGAAATTTTTCTCGCTTATCACTTTCATAGGCTGCTCTTTTTTCTTTGAAACATATAAAGAATATCGCAGCGTGGTGTAGCTGTAACGATCTTTGATTCGGATTTCTATTTTGTAGAGACCGGTATCATTAATGGCGGGAGTCCAGGAAATCAACCCGTTATCAGACCCGATTTTCAAATTTTCAGGTATAGCAGTAATTTTTTCGAATTGTATCAGATCTCTGTTATAATCATATGCTTCGATTCTTTGTGTATAGAGAGAATCCACTAATATTGTTTTAATCGTATCAAAGGTGGAGATCACCTGCGGTGGAGTATTGTAAAGTATATAAACGGTTGTGTCAGTTGTATCATTAAGACTGTCAATGACCTTGACCGTAAAATCGCGGTAATCTGAATGATTTACATTAACAGTATGCTCCCAGATAAAGTTTTCCGTTACTTTTCCGGTTATATCTGTTTCATTGACCAATACTTTTTTTATCCCGGATCCATCGAAAGCTATTAGCCTGAGCCTGGGGTTAGTACTGCTCACGGTCAGAGAATCCTCCTTAAATGTGTTGTAATCAGCAGAAAGGTCAACAATTACCGGCGGTAATGTATCAAGATACAATTTATTATACTCAACATAAGTTGTATCGCGCCTGAGAAGAGAGTCTGACGTATTGTAAACCGCTATTTCTATCAGGTTTTTCTTATCACGGTTGTTAGTATCCAGAGGAAGTTTGAATTGCCAGGTTGTCTCTTTTGTGGCTTTAAATTTCTGGCTTTCTGCATAAAATTTTCCATTGACAGCAGCTTTGATGACAATGTCAAATTGAGGAGTGTAAAACTGCTGCACCTTTCCCCATACGAGAACCGTACCACGGCTGGCCTCCGGGCAATTAACCTCAAGACGAAGGGAATTAGAAATCAATGGATCATACTTTACAACGAATGTTTTAGTTGAAGTGATTCCAGATTCACTGCGGGCAGTCACATGCAATTCAAGGTCATTTTTTACAAGTGTAAACTCCTTGGTAAACAGATAACCTTCTTGATGCGTAAATAATTCTCCATTGATCATAGCATCAAATTTTGAACAGGAGGCGCTATAGATATTGGCAAAAAAAGTAAACGCTTTTTCCGAAGTGAAAATGGTATCATTCTTTACATTATTAAGACACTCGATAACAGGCTGATTTGTATCCGAAAAAGAAAATGTAAACGGTACAGAAGGAGATGCATAATTCTCATGTAAATCAGTTACCCATAGTGTCCCCTTCCCGGCAGACGGAATTGATTTAATTACAGTATCTATATGCGCGATTCCCGTTTTTATTTCTTTCAACTTCTCAAATTTCCAATGGTAAATAACTTTGTTATCAGGTACAGGAACTGAAATAAGCTTTATTCGGCTATCGGGAACTTCACCTGTATTACGAACTTTCAGAGGCTGATATAAATAGAACCGTATACTATCATCTACGATATCACCGTTTTTCCTAAGAGTAGTCACCTTTATGGTAGTTAACCCTGTATCGTAAAAAGAAAGTAAAAAATTAAAAGAAACCAGTGAAGAAAGATCAAACTGCTGATAGCTTATCGTTGTATCTGAAAAAAAACGGTTTTTTGTTACCTGTACTCTGAAATTTTTGATCTTATCTACTGCGGAGCATTTGACATTTAAAGTCTCGGTTGAAAAAATACTCAAAGAATCATTATTATTAAGCCTGGTAAAAATCATAGCTTTGGCAATCGACGAGTCTCCAAATGGATTATAGTCACCTGTACAAAAAAGAAACAATAACGCACAAACAGAGAGCAGAACAATAGGAACCCGATTGTCTCTTTGTGGTATCTTTTTTCTGCGTAATGCCTGTGCCATTCTTTACCAGTTCTCCTGAAAAATCTTTTCAGTTAAGAAATTTTTGTCACTTTTCTATCTGAACAAAAGATCCCTTTACTTCATTTTCCGCTCCAGTATTGTATAAAATGTATAATTCTAAATGAAGCGGTTGTATCTCTTTATGAGCTTCCTTTACATTTATGTCGATGATCTCACTTTCCAGATCAGATAGAGGATCGATAACCATTGTAAAAGTGTTGTTTTCTCCGACATTGAACGTATGACTTGCATCCCGCTGAATGATCTCCACCGTAGCATCCGGCCTGAAATCCGAATTTGTTTTAATTGTAAATACAATTGAGAATTTTTCAGTCATTGATCTTAAATCTATTCTGCCTGTCAGGTCGGGATTTTCAGTGACCACCAGTTCAATTGTAGAAGGCGCGATGTACAAATCACAAATCATAGTATCACTGATCAGATAATTTGCATCTTTTGCTATCACAGAGATCTTTCGCCACCCGTTGTCAGCTGATTGTGGAACAAATTGAACCTCTCCATTTTGTATTAACAATTGTTTGTCACCGGGAAGTAAAGTCGCTGTATAAGCAACTGAGTTAGTTCCCTTTTTCAACTTCAATGGTAAACGAATTGTATCTAACAACGCTATATACAAGGTTTTGAAATTTTCTTTAACTAAAGTATCGATTTCAAGTTCTGGTACAGGAAACTTGAATGATTGTACAGCGCTCGCCATGCATTCCTTGCCATTGCAAACATTTACCTGCCAGAAACAGACAAGCCCCTGATTTGTAACCTTTACTAAATAGCTGGTATCCGTACCACGGTATTTTAACTCCATATCTCCATTGCCCTGGGCAAGAAATAACTCATAATGGAAATCAGGTCCGGGACTGCTGTTTTTCCAAAAGAGTTGTACTTTGCCTGAATCAAACAATTGCGGATTCATAAGTTGTGTTGCTATGGGTAAAACTCCATAATTGACAATTAATTTTTGGGTACTTAAGTGGCCAACACGATCAAACGCCGTGACAGTCAAAGTATCAATTCCGTATTGCAGAAGAGAAGATTTTACATTTACATCGAAAGTGAGCGTTTTCGAAATCGCTATAGTATCGTTTTTCCCAGCCTGTGTTATTATGGCTGTAAATTTTTCCGTATTATAAGAATCAGGATCTTCTATAACAAATGGTATCGAAATGATTTTGCCGGCGGTCTTCATATTCAAAGAGCCATCTGCAAGCGTATCTGCACTTTTTGTAAACTTTAGTTTCAAAGGACGGTTTGCGGGAATGACCTGTATTACCGGGACGATAGTATCTTTGTAATTGAAAAAGTCAGTGACAACAATTTCTATTTTGACAGCGCCGGTATCGCGAATGTCCGGAACCCAGATTAACGTATCCTTTACAACTGGAATTGTGTCACGAGAGCCGGAGATTACTGCCAGATAAGAGTATTCCGGATTACCTTTCAAAGGCCGGATTCCTACTCGCATTGTATCAACATTTGCCTGCAGCAGGACAGGAAAAGTATTCAAAGGGAAGCCGAAATCTACAAAGCCGCTTATTTTTGAACTGTCGACAACAAACAGATCAATTGTATCATAAATTTCTTCCGATCTATCGATAAGATCATATCCATCGGAAATTTTTACGACAAAGCGATTATCACCTGTATCCTTAATCGATGGAGTCCAGGTAATTTTACCGCCATTCAACGTAAAAGAAGAATCACCGGACATCAGTGAATACGTCAATTCATCCTCATCTTCACACTGAATAGAAGCTGTAAATGTCTTTCCGGATACCAATGGATCGAATGTCAGCGGCTTTCCCGTTACAACAGGTACTTTGTTATAATAGAGCATCTTTTGCTTTGTTGCAACATGCCCCTTTTTATCTTTTGCCTCCAGCTGAAAAACATTGCCTTCCAAAGTATGTTTTAGAGCGACATTTTCATTTTCCCACAGGTATTCTGATTTTCGTGTAAATGTCACTCCATTGCAGGTTAGCGTATCAATTCCGCTTCCTTCGTCAAATGCGATTACTTTCAGAGTCACTTTATTTACAGGGACAACAGTTCTATCATTGTAACCTTCAGCATACATATCAAGTATAACCGGATCATCATTATCTGTAGACAACGAATCATAATGTATCTTTCGATAGACAGTATCGGATTCTTTTCCTTTTTTGGCGATCACCATAATTTTATTTTCGGTAGTGTTTAACCGGACCTGCTGTTCCCAATCATTTGATTTTACATGTAAAGAATCAGTAACTATACCATTATTGTAGAAAAAGAGCGTAACCGGAAGAGTGTCTTTTGAGTATCGATCGACTTTCCCATAGAACGTCCGTTTGTTAACAGGACAATCTGAACTATCTGAACTGGGAATCTGTACAGAAAGCGCAATCGATTTACTTGTTTTCGATGACTGATCATACCTGATCCAGCAAATCGCGGTGTCAGATAGATTCGAATTGTCTGTTGCTATAACAGTCCATTGCTTCACTGTTTTCATTGTATCAATATTAGTGAACACTTTCACATAAATTGAATCCTGAAAAATTTCCAGCGGTTCTCCATTTATTGTTGCTTTCAGATTCTGATCTGAACCAATATCGGTAATACTTAATTTCAGATGAAAATCTTTTCCACCAACGATCAATGTATCTTTATTAAAAAGTGCGGAATCTAAAAAACGTATCTGAGGAACAGAATTATCGGTCAGAAAGTAGCTAAACGTATCCAAAGGCGATTCTACTAAACCATCAGTTACATAGAGAATGCCCTGGCCGTGAGATGGAGCTTTATTTAGAATAACTGTCTCAGCGGAATCTTTACTTTTCACTAACGTATCGCCTATTTTCCAAATATAAACGACATCCGAATCATGCACGGACCTGGTAGATAATTTCATTTCCTTTCCGTAGAGGCCATTTACCGTTTTCTGTTTCAAAGGAGATATCACATAAAGGAGCTCCCGGTAGCTTACCACTTCTCCATCATGACGAAACGTAGTGAATTCGATTTCCTTTGGTCCGGTCTGATAAAATGAAAGCAGGAGCTTGTGAGGCTCTTGAGAAGACAGTATGAACGCTTTGTCAAGTTTTTCCTTAGCCCCCATCCTGTTTGATACTACATTGATTTTTACGGAGTCAGCCAGCTCTGGCACAGCAATTACATAGGATAACGTTTCGGTTGAAAATATGGGAATTGTGTCACCGCTTGCAAAAGTTTTTTTGGTAATGACAACTTTTGCGTTATTGTAATCGGTAAATGGATTATAATCACTGCAATGTAAAAAATTGATACAAAGGATAATTGAAACTGAAAGGAAATGCAGCGGTTTGAATTTCATATTGAATTTCAATCGATTACCTGATTTAATTTATTTAAAACGTATAGGAATAGGCAAATACAATCCCGCCGGCAATACATAACACGCCACTTCCGGCAGTAATTCCTATATTTCGATTTCTGGTATGCTGACGTTTTTTCCATTCCTCATTTCCTTTTCCATATGTAATTTCAGGAAAATGGCTGTAATCAGAAAGGCTGTAATCCTTAAGCTTTTCCATAGAGACATATGTCTGATAACCGAAAATTCCGGCGACCACAGCACATCCAACAAAAACCCCCAATCCACAGTATCGTAAACTATTGCGTTTTGGGGCTTCAGGATCCTGAAGGATCTTAACCGGAACGCCATCGACAGTTGCATCTTTTATGGAAACATTGTGCGTAAATGGCTCGCCAGGAGTGACAAATGCATCCTCGCCTTCAATAGTACAGTTGGATCTTCCGTTTTCGTTGAAATAGCAGTTTGCAATTCGAATAAACTTGGTCTCAGAGATGATACCTTTTACCGAATAAGACACTAATGCATTTTCCAGATTAGTTCCCAAACCATCTTTATGAATATAAATCCCATTCCAGTCGAATGGAGCAGGATCAAGAATTGTTGATTTATTGTATTTATGATCATTTTCCGATGAGAATACTACCGGACGAAGTGCATTCCCCTTTGCATTCAGAATTCCCCGTATGTGAATCCCGGTAAAATTCTTAAATAGAAAAACAGTGCCAGGCTCTACTTTTACCACTTTTCCCGCCGGAACAAATATATCAGCCACTATCAGATAAGGAGACTTATCGGCAGTAATGACTTTGGGGAGATCTCCCGCGAGTTCATTAAAGGCCGCGGTAACCTGATGGAATAGCCCCAGCCATAATACTGCAACAGCGATCTTTGTTATCTGCACTGCCCGTTACCCTCGTGATGAATTCATTTTTTTTGTTATCCGCTGCATTTCGGAATCTGCAGCCTTAAAATATTTATGATCTTTGGCGATCTGAAGTTCAGATTTAATCTCAAACCAACTGTCAAGAGCTGCGTTTCGTGTTTCCTGTGAGGGCACAAGATCAAATTGCCGGCTTTTACATAAAGCTGTATAGTACAACCGCTCAAGTCTCAGAGTATTGGCCTCCATATATGAAGCGGAGCTTTTCGTACACGATTCAATTTCCTGCAAAGCTTTATCATAATCGGTATTTTCAATATAATATTTCGCCTTTTCAAGATACACTTCACCATCACTGATTAATCGGGAGAAAAGAACATTTTTCAGTTCCTTTTTGTCTCTAACCGCAGACAATGCTCTGATTCGGTAAATAGTCACTTTATCATTTATCATGACGGAGGGCAATTTAGGAAACAATTCGAGTGCCTGGCTGTATTTTTTACTCTGTACAAGATTAAAAAATGTCTCGATAAGGTCTGCCCGATCAGCAACTTCCCGCATGGCATTATCAATTGGCTTAGCTGCAGTATCTTTTTGACTTATAACAGCATGCTTCTTTCCTGCTGCTAACGAAACAGTATGAAAGCTACTATCTGCTGAGGTCTTTTTTACGCTATCGGAAATGTTTGACATCCTGACAGCAGCTGAATGAGTAAATGCAGAGTCCAACGGAACACTTTCTGTTTTTATTGTCTTTGACAGGAAACGCTCTGCCATAAAACTTACAAGGAAGAAACTGCAGATTGCAACCGCTACAATCGCCGCAGTAAGACTCAAAGAGGCTCTTTTTCGTACTTTCAGGACCCTGCGTTCTTTCGGTACCATTTCACGCATAAAACTGATAAGAATTTCTTCAGGAGATAATGGTGTAATGGATTTATGGATCGCAATAATTTTTGACAAGAACTCGGAAGCGTTTTGAATCCGTTTTTCACGGTCATGAACAAGGCAGTTATGCACCAGCTTTCCAAGTCTCAATGGTATTTTTGTTTCAAAAAGTCCAATCGAAGTGAAATTGTTTTTTACTTTAGAGATCATGAGTTTCGAGACATTCTGCTCTGGAAAGACTTTCACTCCGGTAATCAATTCATAAAGGAGTGTGCCAAGAGAGTAAATATCAGTGCGCACATCCGGTTCAACCCCTTCCAGCTGTTCCGGTGACAGGTACTGCATGGTCCCAAGAATTGCTCCATCTGTTGTATGAATTGACGCATCGGTAGGACGGGCAATTCCAAAATCCATCAATTTCACAAGTCCATTTCGGCCAAGCATTACATTCGATGGTTTAAGGTCGCGGTGAATTACTCCGTGATAGTTTTTCCCATAAATCACATATTCCTGATTATGTGCGTACCGTAAAGCGCGCCCTATCATAACACCGATAGATGAGCATACCTCAACCGGCAGTGCGCCACGATCATTGATTATTTTCTCTAATGTAAAACCGTCTATCCGCTCCATTTCAATATACGGCAGGCTATTCCACTGGCCGACAGCATGTATTTCGATGATGTTAGGATGATGCAGTTTGGCAGTAATTTTAATTTCGGTCTGAAAGCGCTGGCGGGTATCTTCAGTATGGTTTGGATGCAGTAATTTTACGGCGCGGTTTACTTCTAATTGATTATTCCATATTTCATATACAGTTGCCATCCCTCCGACACCCAGAATACCGGTTATCTCTCCTGAACCCAGAGGCTCTCTGCTTGTACCATCAGGCAAAACAACTGACCGGCAGCTATTTTGGTAATTTGTCAAATCTGATTCTGGAGAGTGTAAAGGTTCGTGACTAGTGCTCATTACAAATCGATTCTGCAAATGGAATAATTAACAACTTTTCAGGACGATACACTTCTTTGATATGACACACTTTAAATTAATATTTTTATGAAGTCTAACTTATCAATATTTTGAAAAATAGTAAATATTTTTCGAACATAAACTCACATTTAGCAGCTTAAAAGCTGCGCCTCTTGATTTTTACAGCGCCTTTCTGTACTTTATATATTTATTTTTCAGAAAATTTTTTAACTTTGAGGGTCAATATGGCAAAAATAATTGATGAAGTCTCACGGACCTTTTCGGAATTTCTCCTTATCCCACGCCTCACAAAAAAGAATCATATTCCCAAAAATATCTCCTTAAAAACACCTGTCGGCCGGTTTGCCACTGGTCAGAAGCCCCGATTTGTCCTCAACATTCCATTCGTTTCTGCAAGCATGCAATCAGTAAGCGGACCTGAAATGGCAATCTCTCTTGCCCGTAATGGCGGCCTCTGCTTTATTTATTGTTCTCAACCAATTGATCAGCAGGTTGCAATGATCTCAAAAGTCAAAACTCACAAAGCGGGTTTTGTACCATCTGACTCCAACTTACGACCTGATAATTCGATTTCTGACGCACTTGCCATTCGCAAAAAAACCGGCCATTCCACTATGCCTGTCACCATAGATGGTACCGGGACCGGAATGTTTGTCGGTATTCTCACCGATAAAGACTTCTGGGAATATGAAGATAATCTTAATGCTCCAGTTTCTGAGTATATGACTCCAAAAGAACATGTCGTCTACGGAAACAGCGGTATATCTCTTCACGAAGCAAACAGCCTTTTACGGAAACATAAAAAAGAGTGCCTCCCTATTCTCGATGCAGAAGGCCGACTCCAGTCTCTGGTTTTCAAGAAAGACTATTTCGACCATATGAATAACCCTGATGAACTCCTTGATTCTCATAAACGACTTGCTGTCGGTGCAGGGGTTAACACTCACGATTACAAAGACCGGGTACCGGCATTAGTCAATGCTGGTGTCGATGTCCTGTGTTTTGATTCCAGTGACGGATATTCTGAGTTTCAAAAAGAAGCTGCCCTATGGTGCAGGGAGAAATATGGTGATAACATCGTCATCGGCGGGGGAAATGTGGTTGATGGCGATGCGTTCCGCTACCTGGTTGAGGAAGCAAAAATGGATTTCATCAAAGTTGGTATCGGGGGTGGATCAATCTGTATCACTCGTGAACAAAAGGGAATCGGACGGGGGCAGGCATCTGCTCTTATGGCGGTTGTCGCTGAAAGGGACCGCTATTTTGCCGAAACGGGAATCTATATTCCGGTCTGCTCTGATGGCGGGCTGGCAAATGATACACAGATCATTATCGCCCTTGCAATTGGCGCTGATTTTGTCATGATGGGGCGCTATTTTGCCATGGCAAATGAAAGCCCGACTCCTCGTGTGTCTATCAATGGCCGGATGTACAAACCATACTGGGGTGAAGGATCAAATCGCGCACGAAACTGGCAAAGATATCTGGAAACAGGGGAAAGCCACTTGAAATTCGAAGAAGGTGTTGATGCCTATGTGCCCATTATCGGTTCCGTCAAGGATGTCACCGCAATAACACTTGCGAAACTGCGCTCTACCATGTGTAATTGCGGCTCATTGACACTTAAAGATTTTTCCGACAACGCAATTCTTACTCGTATATCAGAGCAGTCTTTTGTCGAAGGGGGTACCTCTAATGTACACACCCTCGAAAAGGATCTGCCTCACGAGGTTTAATCTCTTCTCTATATTCAGGGAGTATCACTGAGGAACTGTATCTGAAGTATACTCCCTTTCTTTTTAATAATCGGCTTTTTATTTTTTAACAATAATTCTGATACAATGTCCGTATTTTCACACAGATTTACAAAACACTCTGGTTCAATGTAACTCGTTCAATAGTGTTATACAATAAAACTGGTTCAATAGTGTTATACAATAAAACTGGTTCAATAATGATTATACAGTACAACTGGTTGTAACTATTTAAATACTTAAAAGGAGGAGATCCTTGAAAACCAATTTCTTTAAAAAACCTTTTATTCCTCTGTCAGTGATTGCCGCACTGATCATAAGTTCTGTCGCTATCTACAGTACCTGTTCCTTTGCTGATTCAGGTAGACCCCAGAAGGGTACACTCTCTTTTGGCGCTGAAAATAAACCGGATATCAAAACGCCGCCTCAATTAGACGCATTTAAATCAGTTTTCGCTGATCTGGCTGAAAAAGTTGTACCCACCGTTGTACAGGTTATCCCTACAAAAATTGACACTGTTGTTTTCTCCGGTAATCCTTTTTATCAATACTTCGGTGACCCTTTTGGCTTTGATGAATTTTTCGGAGCACCTCATCAGAAACGTAGGGCACCTCCTGTTGAAAAACGGGAATTCAAACAACAAAGCCTTGGATCTGGTGTTATCGTTTCAAAAGACGGTTACATTCTGACTAACTATCATGTCGTTGCAGGTGCAAATGAGATTACTATAAAAACTTCTGATAACAAAAGCTTTGAAGCTGTTATAGTTGGATCAGATTCACTTGCTGATGTTGCGGTCGTAAAAATCAAAGAAAAAGTAAAAAATTTACCTGTTGCCTTTCTTGGAAACAGTGATAAGTTAAGACCTGGTGATTGGGCTGTTGCAATTGGAAACCCCTTCAGCCTTTCATCATCAGTTACTCTTGGGATTGTCTCTGCATTAGGTCGAACGGCAAGCAATAACTCAAACAGCTATCAAAATTTTATTCAAACTGATGCTGCTATCAATCCAGGCAACAGCGGTGGCGCATTAGTTAATATTAATGGCGAACTGATCGGTATCAATACAATGATCTACACCCAATCAGGCGGCTACATGGGTATCGGTTTCGCAATCCCTATAAATATGGCTAAAAGCATAATGGAAGACCTCATTTACGACGGTAAAGTAAATCGTGGATGGCTGGGTGTAATGATCCAGGATCTGGATCAGACAACAGTTGAAGCTTTTGGTCTTGATCCAAATACTAAAGGGGTCTTAATTGGTGATGTTTTCAAAGGACAACCAGCTGATAAAGCAGGCATCAAACGCGGTGATATTATCCAGACTTTTAATGGTAAAACGGTATCTAATCCAAATGAACTAAAAAACCAAGTAGCCACCATTCACCCTGGTCAAAAAGTCCCTGTCGACCTGATTCGCGCTGGTAAGAAAACGACTGTTTATGTTGTGTTATCTGGCAGAGATAAAGATAACTTGAACAAAACGTCTTCACAGGATCAGAATGATGATACTCAGAATGGGGATCAGGAAACTCAGAGTCTGGGAATCAAAGCTGGCAATATTACAAATGAACTCAGAAATGAGCTTGATATAGATCAATCTATACAAGGTGTTGTCGTATTGGATGTCAAACAGGGATCTCAGGCGTACGATGCAGGAATCCAACCTAATGACATAATCATGGAGATCAACCGTAAAGCTGTTACCAATACAAATACTTTCAAGCAAGCAATGAAAGAAGCAAAAAACAATGATTCAGTTCTATTCCTTATACAACGGGAAGGGAACACCTTTTATAAAGCATTTAAAATAAAAAAATAATTTACACACCGGTTAGCCTTGAATTAATCAGGGCTAACCCCCACTTCCTCCTCCTATCCTGATTGTGCTTGACTCTACTAATCATGAAAACGTATCTTTGTAACTTCAATATTGTCTTTTTTTCAACATTTTTGTCAAATTTTGCTTAGATTAGAAGCAAAACGTTTCAACTGACTATATTTTAATAAATACTTATTTTTTTTAAGGAGAGGTCCCGCATGAAAAGAAGAAGTTTAATTCAGCTTCTGAGTTTAACCGCATTAATAGCGGTTGTGTCCTGTAGTGTTTCGGAGAAAACTCTTGAAAATGGCCAAAAACGAATCGATGCTCTCAAATCTCAAGGTATGCCTGATTCGCTTCTTTCTCAAGCAAAAATGTTTCTCGTTCAAGCCAGAGATGAAAAATTAAGAAACAATAATATGGTTTCCCTCAAAGCTGCTGATTCACTTAATATCGTCCTCAAACAACTCGAAACCTCCTACAAAAATGACCTTTCAAACCTGGCTTCTCAAATCGAATCACTTCGAGCTCAGGTAAATGAAACCCGTTCACAAGTAAGTGGCTTCCAGGTGCAAAGAATTGATAGCATGATGCATGTCGTTGATTCTTTTGTCAGCATCAAATGGTATCCTGATGCTCTGGCAAAAATCAAAACTGTCATTGATGTGCTTCCTCAAGTTAAAATCGATGAGCAAAAAGCTAATGAATTGAAAGGCAAAGTCAATGGGACCTGGACCTGTACAAATGTCACCAAACATTCTGAAGATCCAACTGTACACGCAGTTGAGAAGAAAATCTTTATCTTCAACAATGATGGTTCCTGCAAATTCATCGAAAACAAAAAAGGCAAAAGTGGACCCTTCCTCAAAGAAGATTATGAGTTCGTCTCCTATGGAACTTATGGATACAAAGGTGATACAGTATATCTTTCTATAAACCGTTTTGCTGCTGTTCGTCAGAATTTTGAAAGATTATTTATAGAAGGAAAGAAGAGGACCTGGAAACAAGATCTTCAACCTACTTACGACTCAACTATCACCGATAGAAGCCAGGACCGCTATGTTGCTTATCCTGACCTTGTTTCAGATTTCGTACATTCAAGGTAATTTTTTCATATTCAGATATTACGGGGCAATTTCTTTTGCCCCTTTTTTTTGTCAATTTAGATAACAAATAAAATAATCCTCAAGAGTTTTCAAAACCCCTGCAATCAGCCGATTTCATTTCTATTCCATAGTGAAACTCCTCACAATTGCTAATTCATCGTTTGCCTGTTTATGCATTTAATTTTATAATCAGAAATGAGCTCTGTAATCGTAATCAGTCTTTAAAAGACTTCAATCACAGGAATACGATGTATCTATTCACAGCTTTGTTCTGGAAGAATTTTTTAAATGATCCTAAAGAGGTCATTAATTTTTTAAATACGCGGAAAAGTTTTTTCTGGATTCGTATATTTAAAATTTTAATTTTTATCAGAGTTATCTTTTCTGAATACATTCTTAACAACTGTTTTACAAGGGCATCAGCGCTCGCTTACGTTTTACTCCTCACGCTTATTCCTTTTGTAGTTTCTGCCGCATTTATGCTCACAAGTTTTACTGAAGTCGATACAAGGCATGTCGAAAAGATGTTCTCGTTTCTGTTACCATTTGCTCCGCAAACTGTTTTAAACTACTTAAGTACCTTTTTCGAAAATGCTCAGAAATTAAAAGGAATCGGAATTGGTGTTTTAATTATAATGACAGTAGGATTATTTGGTACTGTTGAAGATTCATTAAATACAATCTGGAAAGTAACACGTTCACGTTCATTTTTCAGCAGACTACGTACATTCACTATGATGATGGTATACAGTCCGATTCTTTTCATTGCATCATTTCAGCTTCGAAGAAGCCTCCAGATTCAAACTCCTGATTTTCCTTTTATTACGGTATTTCTGCCTTTTATTCTGGTTGTTCTTGGATTTTCATCTTTATTTTTCTTTGTTCCAAATACCAGAGTCCGTCTTGGATCTGCGGCCGTAGGAGGTATAATCGCAGGATTACTTTTTGAACTGGAGCGGCGGGGTTTCAGCACTTATGTAGAATTATCAATGCAGACACAAACGATTTACGGAACATTTGGAATTCTTTCTTTTTTTCTCATAAGTCTTTTTGTAGTTTCGCTGATTATTTTAATTGGAGCACAAATATCGTATGTTCATCAAAACTTCCGACCGTTATTACGTGCAAAGAAACGATGGGATCGGCGGGTTGGAGATTACCGCACCTATATCACTTTTAGAATGATGTTGGATTGTATAAATGCTTTTTCAAAACATCAGCCGCCGCCAACGCTCTCCCATTTTATGAATCGGTATGAGTTGACTGAATCACAAGCGTTAGGCTTACTTAAATGGCTCATCCATGAAGGCTTTTTGCATATGATTAACAATAAAGAATCATATGTTCCCTCCAGGGATTTTTCAAAAACCAATATCTTCGAGGTAATTGAGGCAATAGAAGATCAGAGTCGCAGAATTCCAGGTTCACCTGATGATTATACCCGAACAGCAGTCAGTAATTTGATCAAAAAGAATGGCGCCCCATTATTTCAAAACGAGCGCGACATTACGTTTGAATCATTGATTGCCCATATCGACAAAGAAGAAGAAAAAGGCACCAGAATATCAGCTGCAATTGTTACTTAGTTTTAGACTTCGTCTCAAATTTGGTGATTACGAGTTTTATTTTATTTTTGCGCTTTTTTTACAAGCCTCAAGAGCATCACTGCATTGTTTACGATAAGCCATAAGAAGGCTTTCGAATTCTTTTTTGTCCTCAGAATTCATTGCCTGATATTTTCCTTCAAACTCCTGAGCTTCTTTACAGACGTCCTTCATGTAATTGCATTGATACGTATCTGGTAACTTTGATGTATCAATAAAAGAGGAATTACCGCCACAACCAGCTAACAAAAAAGAGCCGGTCAAAAAGAACGCCTTTGCTTTCATAAATCAACCTCTATACGCTTCAAGCAATTTAAGATCTGAAGAAGTTTTTAATCTATCAAGTGCCTTAGATTTGATCTGACGAACTCTCTCACGTGTAATATTGAATTTACGTCCAATCTCATCAAGTGTGAAAGCAGCATCGGTATCGATTCCAAAGTATAACTTGACGATCTCTTTCTCACGTTCGGTTAATGTATCAAGAATCCGCCTGATCTCCTCATTCAACGAATTTGCTTGTAAACCGTCCTCCGGGCTGTCGCAATTATTAATCTGAATCATATCTATCAGGGATGATCCATCACTATCCTTTAACGGAGCATCGAGTGATACATGACTTGTGGCTATATTAATAGTCTCCTGAACCGCACTTTCGGTTAGTGAAAGTTCACTCGCGATTTCTGAAATGTCCGGTGTACGATTAAAACGCTGCTCAAGTTCGATCTGGGTTTTACTTATCTTATGAATCGCTCCTGCACGGTTCAATGGCAACCGCATTATTCTCGATTGTTCAGCCAAAGACTGTAAAATTGCTTGCCGTATCCACCAAACAGCATAAGAGATGAATCTGAAATTCTTTTTTTCATCAAACCTTTTAGCTGCTCGTACCAGTCCGACATTTCCTTCATTAATAAGATCACAAAGCGATAATCCCTGATTTTGATAGTTTCGGGCAACACTGACCACAAATCTAAGGTTTGCCTTTACAAGTGTATCAAGAGCATTTCGATCTCCTTCTCTAATCAAGGCTGCAATTTTTGCTTCCTGTTCAGAGCTGAGGGGTTGCAATTTGCCAATTTCTTTGAGATACAGTGATAGACTGCCTTCTTCTGCGATGGGTAAATTTGGTTTCACAATATGCTTTCTGAAAATGATATATAAAATAGGTCTGACAGTTCTAAAATCCAAATTTTTTTTTCAGTTATGTCAGACAATCTGATTTCATTTTTACCGTTTTCCACATTATAAAATGAAAAGTACTGATAAAAAGTTTTATCAGTTCCTTTCCACATCCTAATGTATAATGGAAAATACTTACAACTATATATTGTGCAATTCCACCAAAAAATTATCAAGAAAAATTGATACTATTTTCTAATCGTGAAATAATTCAGCGCTTTAGAGGGTTTAATATCTGATTGCAGAACTATTAACCTGATAGTTTTGCAGATGATTATTGTAAGAAAATTTCATTCTGCAACAGTAGATGTAAAAATCAGCGCTTAATTAGCTACACAAATAGAGGAAATTTGCTTATCGAACCATTATTTTGTATTTTGATCGAAAAATATTAAAAATCATTTCTATTGATCATGTCACCACTTGTATCAGTAATACTTCCTGTTTATAACCGTAAAGATTTAATCAAAAATGCGTTAAAATCTGTAATCAACCAGGTTTTCACTGATTTTGAGTTAATTGTGGTAGACGATTGTTCAACTGATGGAATGACAGAAGATGATATTGTTTCACTAGACAAAAGAATAAAATACTATCGGCAGCCAATTCATTGCGGGGTATCCAAGGCACGTAATGACGGGGTAAAAATATCAAAAGGTAAGTGGATCGCTTTCATTGATTCTGATGATGAATGGCTAAAACAAAAACTTGGAAAACAGATCCAATGGACCCGATCACATGAAGAGTATGAGATTGCACAGACAAAAGAGATCTGGATTCGCAACGGTAAAAGAGTAAATACACCTAAAACACATGAGAAAATTGAGGGTGATCTGTTTTACGCAAGTCTCGACAGATGCATGATTACTCCATCTTCAGTTTTACTCACCCGCTCTCTTTTTGACCGTACCGGCGGGTTCAATGAATCTCTTCCCGCTTGTGAAGATTATGATCTCTGGCTCCGTATCTGCAGAAATCACCTGGTTGGCCTTATTGATGACTACCTGTTGATTCGGTATGGCGGACACTCCGATCAGTTATCTGCAAACGTAATGGGGCTGGACAGGTTTAGAATCAGAACTATTCTTGGACTATTAGAACGTAATCAATTACGTGAGTCACAAAAATTGACAGCAATTACTACACTCAAAAAAAAAGCAACTGTTGTAGCAAATGGTTATCTAAAGAGAGGAAATCCTGAGTTATATGAACGATTTATTTCAATTGTTAAAAGATTCGATTCTGAATGATTCATTTGTAAAATCTCAGCGGTTTATGGATATTCCTGTGGAAAAAATTCTTCCGCCAGCTCCTCTCATTTGCAATAAAGAGCTTTTGGATCTGAATAAAATATCCACTTTAGTGCCGCTGACTGTATACGAAAAAAATGGAGAATATCAATTAATTGATGGTTACAAAAGGCTCCTCAAATTACTCAGTTTGCATAAGTCACACTGTTTTTGCATGATAGTGAATCCTTTTTCGGATTCAAAACTTTATTATCTTTTTCGAATTTTTCTCAATCAGAATCGGCCATTATCGTTTCGGGAAAAGTATAACTATCTTTTATGGCTTAAAGAAAACTACTCAAAAGATGAATATCTTGAAACAGCTTCTCTTCTCCCACTATCACAAAAAGAACGCTATGAGATCGAACAGATTTTTGGAGCTTCAGAGGATCTTCTATCTAATATTGAAGGTGGAAAATTGGATTATGCAGTAGTACCGGAACTGGTTAATATAGAAAAAGTCATGCAGAAAGAGATCCTTGAGTTTTTATCAAAGCTGCAATTTTCCCGCTCAACACAGCGTGAATTAATTGAGTGGCTTCCCGAAATTGCTTCTCGAAAGAATTGCCCAATATCTTCAATTATTGAATCACCCCACGTGCAGGAAATTTTAAATCATAAATCTCTTAATCCGCCTCAAAAAATGCAAAAAATAAGAGATCATCTTTTTAACGAGAGGTTTCCAGTGCTCTCAAAAGCAAAAAGTGACTGGGCTGAGATCTCCAGGAAGATTAACCCAGACTCATCACATATTCAGTTCATAGCAGATGATTCGTTTGAAAAGAACCGTCTGGAGATCAAAATTAATGTCAGCAATCCTAAAGAGGTCTTATCTATACTTGAAAAGCTTAAAAATATTCCTTCTGATCAGTGGGAAAAATTAATTTATCCTGCAAAGAATTTTTTTAAGAATTCTTCCCAAAATTGAACTAATTTATATAATCTGTCTGACATCCACAAAACCTGCTGAAATAGGAGTAAATATGGCAAACAAACTAGTAAATTTTCTCTCAACAAATGGGTTTAAGATAATGTTAGCAGGTTTTGGAATCAGTGCGGTTGGTTTAGTTCTTTATATTAAATTTCGTTTTGAAGATCCAGTAATCGCCCAATACGCCTTTGGTGTAACAATCGCAGGTTTCTGTATCTATGTTTTGGGAAGAGTTTTTGTTTTTATTAATCGAAGAAGCCAGAAGAATTCTACGGTGATTACTAATAAAGCAAAGGATCCCGTGTGAAAATTCAGGATATTCTCCAGAAAAAGTCTATTCTCATTGACCTGAACAGTACTGACAAGCAAGAGATCCTTACGCAAATGGCTTGTTTTATGAGCTCCCTTTATGGTCTTCCTAATGGTGAATCAATAAGCCAAAAGATTGTTGAACGTGAAGGAGATATGTCAACCGGAATCGGTTATGGCATAGCAATTCCACATGCCCGAATCACTGGCATCGATCGCCTTTACATGGTTGCTGGCCGTTCTGTTCAGGGAATTGAATTTAACGCCATTGATGAACAACCTGTACACCTTTTATTTATGATGATCTCTCCGACAAATACCTCTACCGACCATACTCAGATTCTTTCTTCACTTTCAAGGATTATGTCTTACGAGGATGTACGCAAGAAACTGCTCGCAGCTGAAACGCCGGAAGCATTTCTTGATATCATTATTAAAAGTGAAGATAAATACGTCGAGTAAACAACGCGTTCGTTAAGATTTATACAGATTAATTCCCAAAACTGCAGTTATTATTTACATCTAAATAGAAGAGATTTTTCGGACGTTTATATGTTATCTGGTAATGATAATCTGGATAACCATTCAATTGTATATAAGCTCTGAATGTGTTTTATTGAATTTTCTTCTCCCTTCCTTTCTCTTTTTTCCAACCAACTATTATTTTCTTCTAATCCGATCTGATTATTTAAAGCCATTTACATCCCAATTTGCGGGTTATTAGGAGATAATAACATGCTTTCATCCGTCATGAATACATCAAAACCTGTTACCATTGCCATTCTGATTATAGTCACTCTTTTTTTGTATATCTTTTTCAGTGGATGCAATTTTGATCCATATAAGGACAGTGCAGAACAAGGTGATACCGCGACATATAGTATTACTGGTACAGTAACAGACCTTTCTAACAAGGGTATTCCAAGGATTACCGTTTCTTTATATGATTCAGTAAGCAGTATGAATTCACCAAGACAAGCTACAACTGATACAAATGGGACATATACGCTTAATACTCTTTTCATTAGAAGAGATTCGTTACAAATAATATTCCTTGATAATGACCCGAATAACAATGGAGATTATGATACATTGGTCAAGACAATCAGATTCTCTGATTTATATTTTGACCACCATTTCCCTATAACTCAGAATGCCCAGCTATTTAAGTAACTGTTTTCATTAAAAGATAAGATAGCACATATTTTATGAATTTAGAATCTCTCAAATTAGCGCTGAAAAATTCTCATAATACTGTTGAAATCATTGTCTGGCTATCAATTTTTTTAATAGCAGGATTATTTGTAGGAGCTCTTCTGGAAATGTTTCTGAAGAGATTCGGGAACCGTTTTGCTTCGATGACAAAGTGGAAATTTGACGATTTTCTGGTTCGCTCACTTAGAGGGACATTAATTCCACTATGTACAGTAATTTCCCTGTACATTGCTGCCAACCTGATACCAGAGCTTAGAAATGCACAGTGGATTTTAAATAAAAGCTGTTTTGCTGCCATTGCATTTTTTATAACTTTGATAGTCGCGCGTTTTTCATCGAGAGTAGTTCGTCATCTGTGTGACTCATCTGCAGCACCTTTACCTTCAACATTCTTATCAAGTCTGGCTTCAGTGTTTGTCTTTATTATCGGGACGCTTGTAGCTTTACAAACATTCGGGATATCCATCACGCCTATTTTGACAACATTAGGAATAGGAGGTCTCGCGGTAGCTCTGGCACTTCAGGATACGCTTGCCAACCTTTTCTCAGGGGTTTACATTTTAATTTCAAAACAGGTCCGTCTTGGTGATTACGTCAGGCTTGATTCCGGCAATGAAGGATACATTTCTGATATTACCTGGAGAAATACTGTAATTAAAACACTTTCTAACAACTTCATTATCATTCCTAACAGTAAACTTGCTTCTGCAATAATTACCAATTTTTGTCTGCCTGCAAAAGAAACTACCTTTCAACTTGATTTAGGCATCGGTTATGAAAGCGATCTCTCAAAGGTCGAAAGAATTACAAAAGATACAATTAAAGAGGTACTTCAAAATATTCCAGGTGCTGTTACTTCATTTGAACCCTTAATACGATACCATACATTCGGCCCTTCAAGTATCAACTTTTCGATAATAATAAAAGCCAATGAGTATAGTAATCAAGTGCTCATTAAACATGAATGTATAAAGATGCTGCATAGCAGATATAAAGAAGAAAATATCACCATTCCTTACCCGATACAAACGATTCATTTAGAAAAATGTTCATCGTGATAAGCTTATTTTCTGCTGATGGAAGCACGGTATTTAAACTCGTGTTTTTCTGATTAAAAATCTGAATGTATTCTAATTACTCTCAAAAAAAAAGGCGATTCACTGGAAATATGAATCACCTTTTGAGATATACTTTTGTGAACTATGGCACATCAAAACAGATATGCACCATAGTTATGAAAGGAGTAACTATTTTCTGTAATATTCAGTATGAAGAAGTTTGTGAGCCTTCTCGCTTCCTGGTTGTCCAAGGAATTCCTTATACAGTTTTAAAATATATGGATTTTCATGTGACTTTCTGATTTCCATGCCACTATCTATTGCGTATATACCTTTCATACGCTTTTCAATAATATCAGTATCAGAATGAATGTACGGTTGACCGCCGCCATTAATGCAACCACCAGGACAAGCCATAATTTCAATTACATGATATTTACATTCACCTCTCTGGATCTTCTCAAGGAGTTTACGTGCATTACCAAGTCCGGAAGTAACAGCGACATTAATCTTTGTTCCATCAATATCTACAGTAGCTTCCTTGATACCATCCAGACCGCGAACGCCCGTAAAGTCTACATTTTTCAGTTCTTTTTTTGTAACCCATTCGTAAGCGGTTCTTAAAGCAGCTTCACAGACTCCACCAGTTACGCCAAAAATTACCGCGGCACCCGTTGATTCGCCGAGCGGGTTATCAAAATGCTCATCATGCATTTTAGAAATGTTAATTCCCGCTTCAGAAAACATTTTGGCAGCTTCTCTTGTTGTCAAAACATAATCAACATCTCGTACACCGTTAGTTTGAAATTCAGGTCTGCTGCTCTCATACTTCTTTGCCTGACATGGCATAATTGATACAACAACAAGATTTTCCGGTTTTACACCGATCTTTTCTGCATAGTATGTCTTTGCAATAGTACCAAACATCTGCTGAGGAGATTTACAGCTGGATGGAATATGGATCAAATCAGGAAATTGGAATTCAAGGAAATTGACCCACCCGGGACAGCAGGATGTAAGAATCGGGAGATTTTCATTTTTTTGTACACGCTCAAGTATCTCATGCGCTTCTTCCATTATGGTAAGGTCTGCGCCGAAGTTAGTATCGAACACAGCATCGAATCCAATCTTTTTCAAACCTGCGACAAGTTTCCCTGTCAAATCTGTTCCAGGTTCTAAACCGAATTCTTCCCCAATCGCTACGCGGACGGCCGGAGCAATCTGTACGACAACTTTCTTTGAAGGATCACTGAGAGCACTCCATACTTGTTTGGTATAGCTGATTCCTGTTAATGCAGCTGTAGGACAAACATTTACGCATTGCCCACACATAACGCAGTTGGTTTTATTGAGAGGTTTCATCTCCGCAGGAGCGACAACAGCACTGAAACCACGGCCATATCCGGAAAGCGTACCCACGGTCTGAATATCATTACATGCAGTCTCACATCTCCGGCACATGATACATTTATCAAGATCGCGTTTAATTGCTTTACTTGTTGTATCGACCGGATATTGTGACATCTCACCTTTATAGGTCAGGTGATCGATACCGAATTCTCGGGCAAGAGCCTGAAGTTCACAATCGAGATTCTTTGCACAGGTCAAACAATTAAATGGATGATCAGAAAGCAGTAACTCAAGAACAATTCTTCTGGCCTGAATAACTTCAGCGGTATTTGTTCTTATAATCATACCATCCTGTACAGGTGTACAGCATGCAGGCATCATTCTCGATCGGCCTTGCATTTCTACGTCAACCATACAAACGCGACATGAACCTACGCGATGTTCCGGATTAAAACTTTCAAGATTCATATGACAGAGTGTAGGGATATATACTCCCTCCAGCTCTTTTGCAGCATCAAGAATCGTTGCATCCTTGAATACTTCTACTGTTGTATCATTTATCGTAACTGTTGCCATTTATTTACTCCTTAAATTTTTCGATCTTCCGATGAAAACAGCGCTATGTTGTTAAACCTGATCCGCTGGATTAGCGGATTTCAATTGCACCAAATTTGCATTTTTGATAACAAGCACCGCATTTGATACATTTTTCCTGATCAATTGTATGCGGCTGTTTTACTTTTCCACTGATACAATTTACAGGACAGTTTCGGGCACATGCCGTACATCCAACACACTTATCGGTAAGGATAAAATAGGACATCAGGTTTTTGCACACCCCGGCTGTACATTTGTGATTTTTAATATGATCAATGTACTCTTCTTTGAAAAACCTCATCGTTGACAACACTGGATTTGGAGAAGTCTGTCCAAGACCGCACAGCGAAGTCTTTTTAATAGTATTGGCCAATGCGGCCAACTTATCCATTGTATCTTCTTCCGCTTTTCCTTCAGTAATTGTAGTAAGCAGTTCATGAAGGCGTTTGTTCCCAACACGACAAGGAGTACACTTTCCACATGATTCATCGAGAGTAAACTCAAGGTAGAACTTCGCGACATTCACCATACAGTTTGCCTCATCCATGACAATCATACCCCCGGACCCCATCATTGATCCGATCTGAGTAAGATTTTCATAAGTAATTGGCGTATCGAGATTTTCCTTTGTAATGCAACCGCCTGATGGCCCACCGGTCTGAACTGATTTGAACTCTTTACCACCACGAATGCCGCCGCCAATGTCATAAATTATTTCCCGGAGTGTTGTCCCCATTGGAACTTCAACCAGACCAACATTATTAATTTTCCCCGCAAGTGCGAATACCTTTGTTCCTTTGGATTTTTCTGTTCCAATCGAACTATACCATTCTGCACCTTTCAGAATTATAGGTGGTATATTAGCGAAAGTTTCAACATTGTTTACACATGTAGGTTGCTGCCACACACCTGATTCCGCTGGATAAGGAGGTTTCGTTGTCGGTTCCCCACGCTTTCCTTCAATACTTCTGATAAGAGCAGTTTCTTCACCACATACGAATGCACCAGCACCGAATTTCAGCTCGATATCAAAGTTAAAACCTGAACCAAGGATATTGTTTCCAAGCATCCCGATTTGCCGGGACTGCTCAATTGCTACTTGCAAACGATGGATAGCAAGAGGGTATTCAGCTCTTATGTAAATGTACCCTTTCGAAGCACCAATTGCATAACCGGCAATTGTCATAGATTCAAGAATGCTGCATGGGTCCCCTTCCAGAATAGAGCGGTCCATGAAAGCACCCGGATCCCCTTCGTCAGCATTACATATAATAAATTTCTCCGGACTCTTGAACTTTTTTGCCGCTTCCCACTTTACACCAGTAGGAAAACCGCCTCCCCCGCGACCCCGTAAACCGCTTTTTTTCATCAAATTAATAACTGCATCGCCATCCATCTCTGTCAAACATTTTGACAACGCCTGGAATCCCTGTGCAGCTATATATTCATGAATATTCTCAGGATTTATCATACCGCAATTGCGAAGCGCGATTCTCATCTGCTTTTTATAAAAAGGCATCTCTTCCTTTTTATCTATCTTTTTCCTGAGTAACGGTTCTTCATACAAAAGCCGTTCTACTTTCTTCCCGCCAACTATATGCTGTTCGATGATTTCCTTAACATCGGAAACTGAAACCTGGATATAGAATACATTGTCTGGTTGAACAAGAACAATAGGACCCTTTTCACAAAAACCAAAACATCCCGTTTTGATTACCTGAACTTTTTCTGAAAGTCCTCTGCTTTTAATTTCTTCCTGAAGTAACTCCGCAATTTTTACACTGTCACTCGAAACACAGCCTGTTCCGCCACAAACCAGAATCTCGCGTTCATAAGGTGTCTTCTTAACACCTTCAGTATTTCTGAGCCCAAGTATACCATTATATGTGGCATACCTGTCTAATAGCTCTTTTGTATTTTTGATTTTCTCAAATTTCATTGTGCAACCTCACTTTTGTACTCGCTCACTATCCTCTTTACGTCCGCAACGGTAAGCCTTCCGTATACTTTATCACCAATTGTTGCTACCGGAGCAAGACCACATGCACCTATGCAACGTACAATATCTATTGAAAACTCCATATCTTCTGTTACCTGGCCCGCTTTTATCCCTATTTGCTTTTCAAATTCCTCCAGTATCTTATCCGCTCCTTTTACAAAGCAGGCAGTACCCATACAAACAGCCACATGATGTTTACCTTTGGGCTCTGTTGTAAAGAAATTATAGAAGCTTATAACTCCAGAAACTTCCGAGTGTTGTATATTCAATTTTTTAGCAACATGTATTTGTACTTCTTCAGGAAGATAGCCGAAGATTGTTTGTGCCTGATGCAGTATCCTGATCAGATCTCCTTTTCTTCGTGAACTTCTCTTGTCAATTTTTAGCAAATCGATGAACTTATCCAGTTCACCATACATCTGCTTCGCTACTCCTTCAGGCGAGCATTCAGTTCCTTTGTTATCCAAACAAGCCTCCTCGTAAGTATTTATGCCCATTTATATTCTTCTCTATTTATAGTGTATTTGTACACATTGTTTACTTTTAAATTGAAATAATATTGTACCCTTAAGGATTATTAACGGTAATTAAAATCTTGGTTTATTTCAATTTTCCTTGCAAATACCCCTAAAATGATTACTTGTTATTTCGATTTAAGGTTGCAAATGGTGTATGATTAATATGTTTTTGTGAAATTAATAACAAAATACGTTCTTCTCATTTCTGGTGCAACTATAAAATATGCCAATTTCTTACCATTTGAAAATGAAACAGAATTGTATTTATCAATCAAAGGCTTGCTCCGACCAAAAAAATTTCTATTCAGTTTACCATAATCTGTACTAAATTTCAACTTTCATTATACCCTTTCCCGGAATTCACAAATCAATTTTACAATGTTTTTGGATGCCTTTTTTCATTAAACGAACTATATTTATGCATTACTTACTATTTTAGAGAGTTTGAAAGGTAAATCTTTATGTCTAAATTTCATGGAAAAGCTTTACTACCGTGGCCCTTTGTTCAGCAACATATTATACCCGGCTTTTTAAAAAATTATGATTCGTGGTATATGGTCCCTCAACAACTACATAAATACTTTGGATCTCGTGATCCGGAAAAAGATGTACCTGTTGGTCAAATTTCTCTGAGAGTGAACGAAGTATGTAATCTTCGATGTGGATCATGTGGTCAGTGGGGCGAAAATGGTCATCTTCGTCTAAAACTTGAACGGGGTGAAAAACTTCAGCAACTCGACTTTGAAGTAGTTAAGAGAGTTGTATTTGAGACCAGACGTGATCACCCATTCTATTATATATGGGGCGGAGAGCCTACGATGTGGAAGCCCCTGGTTCCTCTCTTTGAAGAACTCTCTCGTTTTAAGCTAAAAGGTTCAATTGTCTCCAATTCTCAGGATCTCGATAGAATAATTGAAGATCTTATAGCAACAGGAGCGCTTCAAGTGCTTTTCCTGAGTCTGGATGGATGGGATGCCGCATCACAAAACATTATGCGTTCACCTGCAAACGGACGGGCCAGCGATAATTTTGAAAAAACCATGGCAATCATTGAAAAGGTAGATGCAATCAAGAAACGAAAAAACCTTCAGTTTCCTTTCATCATCCCAATTACTGTGATATCCAACAATAATTTCAATCACCTGGCTGATATTCATAAACTGGTGCTCGATAAGGCACAGCTCCATCCTTACTATTACGGCTGGTTTATTACAGAAGAAAGAGCTGCTTTGCATGAGAAAGTTTTTGAAGAGCGCTTTGGATCAATTCCAAAAAATCACCGCGGCTATCTCAAGTCCTGTTTCAATGATGTTGATCCTGCGGAAACCGCCAAACAGATTCTTCAAATCCGAAAAATGTCTGATGGTCATTCCTGTGTTCCTCAGTTTTTACCCGATATCGAAAAGGAATCAGAGATCAGTCGGTACTATTCAGATCACAAATGGCACTGCGGATATCCACAATGTGATAGCATTTATTATATCGCTGAGATATCTCCCGACGGCCGCGTAACACCCTGCCGTGACTATCAGGACTATACAAGCGGTAATATCAATACGCAATCTTTTTATGATGTCTGGAACGGTGAACCATTCAAAAAGTTTCGTCGTGAAATGAAACGCGGTCTCATGCCAGTCTGCACGCGATGTTGCGGATTGCAGGGATTTTAATTTATTTGAGGGAAGATCAGATATAATCTTCCCTCCCCTCAATTATTATTCGTAAAAACCAAAAGTTAATTTCATAAATGTGTATAATTGAGTGTTTTCTAACAGAAAACATTTATTGTTACGGATATCAATTTTATCCATCTGCAGTCCCGACATTCATTGTAAATTTAACATATGAGTTTTTAGATAGTGCTCGATTTAAAAAAAAGGGAGGCGGTATGTCTATAATAAAAAAAATTTTCTTTATCAGCTTTACACTTGTAAATCTCGGCTTTTCTTATAATACTATTAACTGGCAAACAACCCGAAATGGTTCTTCATCCGGCAGTTGCGGGTTATCTTCAAGTAAAATAAGTATTACCATACACCCTTATTACGCAGATGTTGTGGAAGAAGCAGAAATTTCAACTTCAGGAAATATCTGGAGTGGGGATTCAAAAACCCTGGAAATTACCGGCACTTTTAACTTGTCTCCTGGCACAGCATTGCGATCACTGCTGTTATGGAATGGAAACACAATCCTTAAAGCAAAATTAAAATCTCGGACAGATGCTGATAGTGCTTATGAAAACATTGTTAATCGGGTAGTTGTAAAAGACCCTGCCATTATTCACTACCTTGGTAATAATCAGTATCAGTTCAAAATTTTTCCTGTAGAATTGAACAATTCCCGCAAGATTCGAATTTTGTATACAGTACCTCTGCAGATGTCAGCAGATGGTCCTCAATTTAAAATTACTAACGCCTTTTTTGCATACAATCTATCCCAAACCCCTAATCAAATTCCTGTAGAAATAAAATCCTCAACAACCGGAAGTTGCATAATACAACATGGCATGACTAAGAAAACTATTCAATTTGGAGCAGTATACTCAATCCCTGCTTCTGATTTCCGGGAATACACTACCAATGGGTATTTGACAGGAAATTCAAAACCGATTTTTATTACACCAATTGTAAAAACCTGGAATACTGCTTACTGTTACAGTATCGATTCTGGTGATGTAAAAGGCCATTATGCTGCTGTTTTTGCATCAATTCCCGATACCATAACAGCTTTTATCAAAGAAAAAGATCTTGAGATTAATTCATTAACTGTTGAAGCGAAGATAACTGCTGGAAGTAAATTTTTTCTTTCTGATATGCCCGACAAGAAATTTTGTATGGCGTTCGTTAAATCAAGTACCCCCTGGGATAGTACAATAACATGGACATGCTATGACAATGCAACTGGTTTATCTGTTATTTCAAGTCAACAAAAATTGACGTGTATTTCGGACTCTGTAAGCTCAATGATACCTTTTATCTGGGGAGCAAAGTATAGCCTCAGAGAAGGAAAGGGTCCGTTGGGTGCGCTGTTTGGATTCGTTGACAGTAAAATGAGCCTTTTGGCACTCGAAGAGGACACGCTTCCCGGCAACATTGCACTCCAGTATAAAGAAGATGGCGTTCCACCGCTTGACCCTAAAGAAATTATAATTAAGCAATCAAATAAGCCTATTGCACCAAATGAAAATGTCATATTCGAAAGTGTGATAAGACAAGTTATTAGAACCAATAGTTTTCATATTACATTTGCAAGTGGGATGCTTAAGGTACAGTTTACAAATAAATTCAGCGGTGCTTTCAAATTATTAATTGTTGATGCTAACGGGAGAGTAATCCAGAAGATCGCAGGCGTTAACAAATCCGGTTCTGTATTCAGCTATAAGATACCTAAAAATCTGAAAGGACTTTTCCTTATCAAATTGCAGGCAGGAAATGAATATATGCAAAAGAAAATTATTCTGAATTAATTTCTTATCTTTACAGAGTTGTTTTTAGCTGCAGGATATTTATTTATCCTGCAGCTTTTTTATTTTCATCATACCTCTTACACAACATATAAATATTAAAGAGTTTGTATTGAGAGGCAGAAATAAGTTATTTTTATCTGTTTTGTATAAATACATGACTATCAACATACACCACCTATGCTATATCTGCTATTTCAGTGAAGTTTATTATTTATCAGAAGACTGGTAATCAACAGAATTAAGGAGCACTCTTGATGGATTTTTTTGTACACACCTTTACACCTGATTTCTTCATAAATTTACTGAGCATAGTAATTATCGACCTGGTATTAGCAGGTGACAATTCTATTGTCATTGCAATGGCAGTTCAGGGATTATCAAAAGAAAAAAGGCTTAAAGGGATTCTTTTGGGTGCACTTGCAGCCGTTGGCTTACGGGTGATCTTTACTTTTTTTGCTTCAAAAATGCTGGTTATCCCTTTTGTAAAATTAGTGGGCGGCGGATTAATCTTTTGGATTGCTTTAAAGCTGATGGCAGATCAAAATATTGAAGAACATGATACGAAAAAGGCAGATTCCGTGTGGAAAGCGGTCTGGGTGATTCTCGTTGCAGATATCACAATGTCACTTGATAATATCCTTGCAGTCGCAGGTGCATCGCATGGAAGTCTCATGCTCCTGCTCTTTGGACTTGGGTTAAGTATTCCTCTTGTGGTCTTTACAAGCTCTTTACTTTCAAAGCTTATGGATAAATATAAAATTATTATATGGATCGGAGCTGCTATATTAGGTAAAGTAGGCGCAGAGATGATCATCACTGATCCTGTATTCGTTAAACATGTGCTTGCCCATATCAATATGACCGAAATTAAACAGGGACTTTTGCACGCAAATCACTCTCTTGTTCTGATCGCAGAGATCCTTGGAGCTCTCTCTGTCGTTGCGATTACTATAATCAGACGGATGACAGCAAATTTAGAAAAATCGACAGTTAAAGAGCACTAATTCGGGCATATCTCTACTGTTTTTATTTGCAGTAGAGATTTTCCATTGGATATTCAAGCACAGTCAATATTGACCGGGATTTCTTTCTTCTTCAATATTTTTTTCACAGATTTATCATCTGATCTTTTACTTTCAGGAAACAGGTAATCTAAAAACGCTTCAGCGACGATTTCCCCTTCAGGAGGAGATATCGCCATATCCGGGCTAAGCTCAATTATCCTGTACGTTTGATTTGTGTTATTTACAAGCATGTCAACACCAAGCACTGGAATGTTGAGAAGTTTTGCAATCCTCTCCCCTGCATCGATCAAGGACTTCCCGACTTTTTCGGTAATAATGCTTACAGTTCCGCCGGTATGGTAATTTGAAGTACGCCGGATCACTACTTTTTCCTGATTTGCAGGAATATAATCATAAGTAATACCAGCTGTTTCTATACACCTGGTAGTTTCTTTATCAAGAGGAATAAGGTTGCTTGGATCAATCAGTTTTGCTGCGAAGTTCTTTTTTTTGATCAAACTATCAATTGTATCGATTCCATTGCCCAAAACAGCAGCAGGATCACGTTGAATAGCGCAGATAAACCTACAATTAACAAATATAAGTCTCCAGTCTGTGCCACTGACACACTCCTCAAGAACCACCTCATCACAATACCGTTGTGCAAAGATTATCGACTTTTTTAAATCTGTTTTTTTAGAAATATGTGTCGATACACCCCGACCACCCCACTGTGATACAGGTTTAACAACAATGGACCTGTATTTCGACATAAAGTCGATCGCATCGCTCATATTTGTAAACAGCACCTGTGCCGGAACCGGAAAACCATGTTCATGAAGGAATCGGTTTGATGCACCTTTATCATTGGCAAGATGAAATGTGGCCGCTCCAACCATATCTGTCAGTCCATTGTAACATCGAACGTTCCTCCCTCTATATGACAGAGAAAACACTGGGAGTACTTTGTCAACTACTTGAATATCAATTCCTCTTTTTTTTGCAGCATTAGTAATTGTAGAAGTATATACAGAATCCATGATACCCTTTTTTAAAAAACCGAATCCATATCCTGATTACTGACTAAAAATCTTTTCGTCAGTACTGTATTGAATGTTTTTATCTGATACGATTCTTTATCCTGTAAAGATTTTTTTTATCAGCCTGATCAGATCATCTAAATATACCTCTTTCTTAGGAGCCGAAAAAATACCTTGATTTAAAACTTTTTGTTCTTGTTCGATTTTCTGCCTCATAATCTCCTGCTCTTTTGCTTCTTCCTTACAAATTCTATCCAGTTCCATTCCACCTGCACGTGTCCACCCGACAAGATGGTCCAGACAACCACTATCAAGCCAGATACCATGGTTTGGACATTTGTTTACAACAACGCCGCTTTTCTTTCCGTAATTTATCCGATTCATCAGATTTTTACAAACTGGACAACGGAGATACATTACCGGATGTTCTTGATGATGGTTCTCATTTGTAAGAGTAGTGATTATGTGGTAATTTATGTCAGATTTTCTCTTATTCGAAGATTCAAGATAGGCTTCTAATTCTCCTATATCAAAAAAAAGTCCAAAACATCTTTCACAGCGCTCAATTAACAATGCTCCATTATTTGTTAAATCTATCGTCATTAACCCACAGTTACATCTTGGACAATGACGATCTTTATTTTGATCAGAATCGGAATATGTCACATTTCTTTGCAGATCTATATCATTCATTGAATTACAGTAGGAGCACAGATTAGATCTGAGTGGCAATGGTGCACCACAATTATAGCAATTTGCCATAAACCCGCCTTGGAATTGTTAGTTCCCGTTTTTTATTGCTCACTTTTAATTTTTAAAGTGAGCAATTTTTTTTCACTCTCCATTAAAGATCTTTTCATTTGAGTCGCTTAAGCAGCTTTTGATCTACGCACATTTTTATATTTACGAATAAAATTTTTTCTTATAAGATATTTTTCCAAAATAGTTCACAATGCCTTAATCATTTCTCAAACACATTGTGAGCTTCTTTCAAAAGATCTCAGTTAAGCAGAACGAGGCTGTCTTGCTGAAGCAAGCCTGGTACTATCATGTCGCTCAAGTTTTCTGTCAAAGAGTAATTGTATCAATATTCTGAACAGATATTAATTATAATGCAGAATTGGTTATGAAGCAATGGTGATACGTATCGCACCTTTACTAATTTTTTTTGTAACATTTTCAGTGAGCTTATATCTAATCAAATTCAAATTTTAAAACTATGAGTATGTTGTGTATTAATGTTATTTTTTAGGTCCGGGTCGTCCCCTGAAGAGTAAACCAGAATTTTATCTTCTGCTAATTCAGAGATATCAATGTGCCGACCTGAAAAATATCATCATTACAGATACTTTTAAATTATGTCAAATGTTAAAGCACATTGATAATTTCTGATCAAATGACTTTAGACATAACGCTATATTCAATTTTTGTTAATTATTATACAAATCACCAACGCGCTGAATGCCTGCATGAAAGGTAATTATAATGAACCGTAAACATATAATATGGACATTACTGGTTGTCTTAATTTTGTCTGCCATACTGCTTCCCAGACTTTTATCAGGTAAAAATCAGAATTCTTCACCTGCAAATCGAGCGAATGCGAGGTCAAATAAACCTGTAATAGTTTCGGTTCAAATTGCGAAACCTGCACCGATTCAGGAAAAAATCATGGTTACAGGCACAGTTCATGCTTCAAAGGATGTGGAAATAAGAAATGAAATCAGCGGGCGAATTGTAAAAGTATATTTCAAAGAAGGAATGACCGTTAAGGCAGGTCAACTGTTGATAAAATTGAATGACAACGATCTGCAGGCTCAGCTTTTAAAGGCCCGGGCAAATTTAAAACTATCGATCGACAAAGAACAACGTCAGAAAAAACTGCTTGAAAAAGAAATTATCAGTACGGAAGAATATCAGAATAGTCTTAAAGATTGGGAATCAAGCGAAGCAGATGTACAACTCCTGACCGCGCAAATCGAAAAGACTACAATCACAGCACCTTTTACAGGTGTTATCGGATTATCATCTGTAACTGAAGGAATGTTCCTTAGTACTGGAAGTAAAATAGCAAACCTTGTTTCAGTTAGCGAACTCGAAATCGGGTTCACTGTTGCAGAACGCCACGCTTCATCTCTACAAAAAGGAATGAAAGCAGCCTACTCTTTTTCAAACAACCCTAAAGTTTACAATGCAACAATATCCGCCATTGAGCCGAAAATTGACGATGCGACAAGAACTATCGCAATAAAGGCCCGCTGTATCGATCCCGATGACAAATGTATTGTCGGGTCATTTGTTAAAGTAGAAATTGACGCAAATCAGCATGACGGGATCCTCGTTCCAAGTAATGCTGTAATTCCTGATATCGAAGGATACAAAGTTTACATAGTAAAAAATGGGAACCAGTCTGTTGCGAAGATCATTACCACCGGGTACCGTAACGAATACAATGTGGAAATAACTTCCGGTATTAACCCCGGTGATACGATTATCACTTCAGGCGCTTTTATGTTAAGACCAAAATCCAAAGTTGAAATACGCAATACAGGGGACAAGGAATAATGAAATTAACCTCTATTTTTATTGATCGTCCTGTATTGACAATAGTTTTGAATTTTTCTATTGTCTTGTTTGGATTGATTACCGCAAATATGCTCGGTATCAGAGATTATCCTGCAGTCGATCCCCCTGTCATTACTGTTTCGACTACCTATACCGGAGCGAATTCTGATGTCGTGGAAAGTAAAATAACAGAACCGCTTGAACAGTCGATCAATGGTATTAGCGGTATCCGTACACTTACCTCATCGAGCAGTGATGGCAGAAGCAGAATAAGCGTCGAGTTTACTCTGGGAACAGATCTTGAAGCTGCTGCCAATGATGTTCGTGACAGAGTATCACGGGCAATGAGAATGCTTCCTGAAGATGCTGACAACCCAACTGTAATTAAAGCTGATGCGAATGCCGTTCAGATTTTATTCTTAACAGTTGAAAGTCCTCAACGAACCCCTTTACAACTAACTGACATCACAAATGACATCCTCGTAGATCAGCTTCAAACCATCCCGGGGATCAGTGAAGTACAGATATGGGGTGAAAAAAGAAGAGCAATGCGACTCTGGATGGATCCGGTCAAAATGGCTGCCTACAAGATCACTCCACAGGATGTCAAGAGTGCGTTGGATCGTGAAAATGTCTCTCTTCCCACAGGCCGGATTGAAGGTAACAATACTGAGTTTACAATTCAGACCAGCGGCGCACTAAGCACTACTGATGAATTCAACAACCTCATTCTTCGCGAACAGGATGGCAAAATCACCCGTTTCAGAGATATCGGCGAAGCAATAACTGGTGCTGAAAATGAGCGCAATATCATGAAACGTAATGGTGTTCCCATGATTGGAGTTGCTCTTGTACCTCAAGCTGGTTCCAATCATATCGCAATCGCTGATGAATTCTACAAGAGATTAGACGATCTGCAAAGCCGCCTGCCTTCGGATGTAAAAATCGGTATCGGATTTGACACTACTACATTTGTCAAATCATCTATCAAAGAGGTTATCGAAACTATTCTCATATCGTTTTGTCTTGTCGTTTTTGTCATTTTCACATTTCTGCGAAACTGGCGCGCAACCCTGATTCCTATTCTGGCGATTCCAATCTCCCTTATCGGTGCTTTTTTCGTAATGTATATATGCGGATTCACGATCAATATTCTTACCCTGCTTGGAATTGTTCTCGCAACCGGCCTGGTTGTTGACGACGCAATTGTCGTACTCGAAAATATTTATCAAAAAATTGAATCCGGCAGTAATCCGATTCAGGCCGGACATAAAGGTGCATCAGAAATAGTTTTCGCAATTATTTCAACAACGCTTTCTATTATGTCAGTTATGCTCCCCATCGTTATTATGCCTGGAATGACCGGACGTTTATTCAGAGAATTCGGAGTAGTCGTTGCAGGTGCTGTTATGTTCTCTGCTTTCGCCTCACTTACACTGACCCCGATGCTTTGCTCCCGGATTCTTAAACATCATAGCTCTCATGAAAATTCTTTATACGGAAAAACTGAACGATTTTTTGTAGCCATGTTAAACGCCTACAGAAGACAGCTTACCTTCTGGCTTGATAGAAGATGGTTAGGTTTTGCAGTCGTAGCAATATCTCTTGTCATGATTGCGATTTTTTATTCTATGTTGCCAAGGGAGCTTGCACCTATGGAGGATCGGAGCCGTTTCAATATAAACGTTACTGGTCCTGAAGGGGCGTCATTTGAGTACACGAAAAATGTTACTAACACTGTTGTTGACATCCTCGACAAGACCGTTCCTGAAAAAAATGCTGATATCACTGTTGTCCCGGGTTATGGCGGGGCTGTCAATACAGGAAATATCCGTGTTATGCTCGTAAATCCCGATGAGCGTAAGCGTTCTCAAACGGAAATTGCAAACTCTCTTACGCGTGCTATGAACAGCAACAGTGATGCGCGGGTAACAATCTCTCAGGAACAAACTATCGGAGACCGCCGCGCGGGTTTACCTGTACAGTTCGTCATTACAGCGCCAACCGTCAATGACCTCAAAAAAACGATTCCTCAGTTTCTCCAGGAAACTGCCGGCAATCCTGTCTTCTCGATTTCCGATGTTAATATGAAATTTTCCAAACCTCAAATGCAGGTTTCTATTGACCGGGAAAAAGCACGCGACCTTGGATTGTCAACCATTGATATCATCCAGTCTTTACAGCTTGCCCTAAGCGAAAGCCGTTACGGATACTATATCGAAGGTGGAAAACAATATTCAATTATCGGTCAATTGAACTCCTCCAATCGCAATAAACCACTTGACCTGACGTCATTTACAGTGAAAAACAAAGACGGAAATTTCATCCCTCTTGATAATGTTATTACCTTATCTGAAAATGGCAATCCCCCTCAGATCTATCACTATAATCGTTCGGTAAGCGCGACCGTGTCCGCCGGCCTTGCACCTGGAAAAACAATCAAGGATGGTATAGACGAAATGCAAAGGATTGCAAAAAAAGTACTACCTCAGAATTTTGGTACCGCTCTATCAGGTCCGGCCAGGGATTTCAGTGAAAGCTCGTCAAACCTCATGGTGACCTTTCTTTTCGCACTGGTTCTTGTGTATCTTGTTCTTTCTGCTCAGTTCGAAAGCTTCAGGCATCCATTCATTATCATGTTTACCATACCACTTGCACTCTGTGGTGCACTCTTCTCTTTGTGGTACTGTAATCAATCGCTCAATATTTTCAGTCAGATTGGAATCATAATGCTTATAGGTCTGGTTACAAAAAACGGTATCCTTATAGTTGAATTCGCAAATCAACGCCGGGCACAGGGTTTACCTTTAAAAGAAGCACTTATTGAAGCATCGGTATCCAGATTCCGACCGATTGTTATGACTTCAATGACTGTAATCCTGGGTTCACTTCCTATCGCATTATCTCTGGGAGCCAGTACTCAGAGTAGAGTATCACTGGGTATTGTGGTAATTGGCGGACTTCTTTTTGCTCTGGTGCTTTCATTATTTGTTATCCCAATCATTTACACATTTTTAGCTGGAAAAGCAGTCAAGAAACACCTATAAGCAAATCAATCTACTCTGTTGTATCAGTGAAGTAGTTTAAGCAGTACTCCTTATGCCTGAATTTCTTCACTTTTATCACTGTTCACTAATTGCTGAATATCACCCGCAAATGCAAAAATAGATTTGGTTAATAAGAAGCAAAATGTATTTTGCTTCTCTAATGTCATTTTTTCAAAAACATTGATCACCCATTACAATTGAACTATGGAAAATAAAAAAAAATATTCTTTATATCTGATTAATCCAAAACGCAAGTACCGCTTTCATTGGGATCTCATTGAAATATGTAAAATAATGAGAAAAAAGAACGCTGTACTTCCATTATCCCTCCCCACAATTGCAGCACTTACCCCGTCAAATTATGATATCCGGATAATTGATGAAGAAATGGAAACTATCTCTTTTGATACCCTTCCGGATATTGTCGGTATTACAGCATTAATTCCCAATGTTAAGCGTGCTTATGAGATTGCAGATAGTTACCGATCTAAAGGTGTTCCCGTTGTAATGGGCGGACCGCAAGTGACTTTTAATATAGAAGAAAGTTTAACTCATGCAGACTGCGTTGTGGTAGGTGAAGCTGAAGGGGTTTGGCAGCAGTGTCTGGAAGATTTTGAACAGAAAAAAATGCTGAAAATTTACAAGGACGAAGATCGGCCAGAGTTCAAATGTTCACCTCAACCAAGATGGGACCTTGTTGATACAAAAAATATTATGGCTCTGGGGGTACAATTCTCAAGAGGCTGTCCTTACCAATGTGACTTCTGTCTGGTAAGGAACATGTTTGGAAGAGAACACCGTTATAGAGCTATTGCGGATGTGATCAGCGAGATCAAAGCCCTTCCCAAGAAACAGATTACCTTTGTTGACGATAATCTTACCGCTAATAAACAGCTGGCTCGCGAACTTATGAAACAGCTTATCCCCCTGAAAGTATCCTGGATGTGTCAATCAAGCATTGATGTCGCAAAAGATGAAGAGCTTTTGGATCTGATGGCACAAGCAGGTTGTACTGCAATGCTTATAGGATTTGAGTCTGTCAATCCTGAAAGTTTACGGGAAACTAACAAATTGCAGAATAAAGTGCAGTTCTATGAAGAAGCGATACAGAAAATCCATAAAGCTGGAATTCATGTAATTGGTTCTTTTATCGTGGGTTTTGAAGCTGACAGACTGGATGCTTTCGATCACATCAGGAATTTCACTTTTAAGAACAACGTCTCTCTTGTCATGCTAAATGTCCTCTGTGGTTATCCAGGTACTGATCTTTACAAAAGAATGGAAGATGAAAAACGTTTAAGTGTTGTTGATCCAGACTTACTAAACGGAATTTATCCGACATTACAGTATCGGCACATCTCTCAAACCGACATGTTTCTGAAATATTTTTCAACTCTGGAAAAGATTCTTTCTCCTGAAGAAGCTCTGAAAAAAGGGTATGAAGTTTTCCGAAATGGTTCTTTTCAACGTTTTAATATGGGTGATATCAGACAATCAGACAAGTTTTTTTCCCTATTATATCTTTCCAAAGCATTTCTATTTACAAGAGATTTAGCAAAATGGCATCTTTTTTTCAAATTGTTAAGTCTTGCCATTACGCGTAAAGCGAACATTGGAGCGATTGTACAGTTCCTGATGTTCATGGCTTCTTTTTACGGATATCTCGATTTTACTAAAGAGCATCGCAAACTAATACTTGAAAAAATCAGAAATAATGATCCTGGTCCGCTCGAACGATAAAATCTGCATGGACTGTGATTTGCGCTAATAATCTTCAGCTCATTACTCGCGCTGGAGATGTATGTGTACTTTTTACGATTAACATGTATCATCTGTTTATTCCTGATATGTATGTCCTGGTCACATCTCAGTGTCTCTTTTTCTAATCTGAAAAGTCCTTTTATTAATACCGCAACAGATACATTCAACAATCAACACCTTTACCAATTCCTCGAATTCAATGATCAATTACCTTCCAACTTCTCTTTGATATTTAACAAAGTACCATTTCTTGATTCTTTCTTTAAGTACAACCGTAAGTCATCCGATAGTTCCATAATCGCAGCTTATTTTGGTCAAAATCTTAATCTTTTCAGTTTTTTATTTCCCCTTTACTTTTATGACCCAGATGATAGTGTAGAAGTATTCAATTACCTGTTCACTTCTGCGGTTATCCTGTTTGGCTTACTTCCACTCAAATATGTAACAAAATCTCTTATGTCTAAATCGTTTTTAGCATCTTCTCCTCCTGTACCTCAGGTTTATACACTCGGCATTCTTGGATTCCTTACAGGTCTTTCTCTTCCCTTTTTGGGTAACCAAGTTGATTCAGACAAATATTCAGCAGTTTCAATTAAACCACTTACAAGCGCACTTCTGGGGCAAATCGTCGGTTCATTTCTCGCACTTTTGATTTATAAAAACGACCGCATCTCTAATTATCGATCAACTCTTATCTGCTCATATTCATTATCGGGGATGATTACAGGGGCAATCTTATCATCTATAAATACCTACAAAGAGAAAGATATCCTGTCTGGAATTCTTTTTGGTGGATGGGGTGGATTTTTGATTGCTTCTATTCTCGACAAAGTATTGCGTGACCACTTATCAACAAACAGCAAAAATATTTCTATAATGTTTTCATTACCAGTTGTAACCTCGATACCAGTAATAATAGTTTCAAAACATTTCTCTAAAATGGATGATTTTACAATCTCCATCGCTGAATTTAAAATACAGTTCTAACATATCTTAGAGTTTATAACTACTTATCTTACACTTAATATTTGAAAAAATACAATTAAGGTATTTGCTATGTTTTTCTGCAAATAATAATTTATTAACGATACGCGGATTGTCTCATCAGATTTGTTTCGCTCATAAAGATTTCCTGCATTTTCATAACTAAGGATAATTCATGGTAAACAAAAAATCATCCGCACCCCTGCCTGCTCGTATTAAAGCCAGAACCAAAAAAACTGGTTTTTTCGATGCATTAATCATTCACTCTCCAGATCTGACTCTTTACAATCAGTTGCAGAATCTTATCAGTTTTCTACTTGAGAATGTCAATGAAGCCGCTCAAACGGGAACCATCATTTCAAACTACGATCATATTGATAAATGTCTGATTCAGATCGATTCTATTCTGAAAAACAATCCAAATTCAATTTGTAAGGATTTAGCAAGAATTCTTCAGGAGCTTATTGACGAAATAACGTTTTTTATAAATATGGACCACCTTTACGAGGAAAAAAACGATTTCAATGATAGTCAGTTCGAAATTCTCATCACAACAAAAGCTGCTCAAATCCAGTGGCTTGGTGTTTGTGTCATTGAAGAGATCAAAAAAATATTCGCCAGAACCTGAACTTTAAGCCTATGCCCGTTCCTCTCTTTGATATCAATCTGATTGCTGTAGGCAAAATTAAAGATCGTCAGTTTTTGGAAAAAATCAACGATTTTTCCACCAGGCTGCGTTTTGATACCCGGTTTACTGTTCATGAAATAAAGGATTCCGATAAAGAAACTGAGGGGAAAAAGATCTGCCAATTGCTTGAGGAACCGGCAGGTTTTATAACAACATTAAGTGAAGAAGGACAGGAGTTTACTTCTGAAGATTTTGCCCGTTTTCTTCAGAAGTGCGGGAAAAAAATTACTTTCTGCATCGGTGGTCCTCATGGTATAAGTGAACTGGTAAAACAAAAATCTAATGCAATTATTGCTCTTTCCAAAATGACTTTTACCCATGAAATGGCTCGTCTGCTCCTTGTTGAACAAGTCTACAGAGCAATATCTATCATTAAAAATCGTGGATATCACAAAGCTTGAAAATTGTTTTTGTGGAAAAGATTTCTCTTCTTTTGATCATTTATATATTTGTTATCGGGATTATTTTTCCAATTGAATATCCGGTGCAATTTCAATAATAACTTCAATAATTGGTTTCTAAATGCTACACTGAAGACAATCAAAAATTATTCAATGATTGCTGATGATCAGAAGACTTGTGTAGCGCTTTCCGGAGGAAAAGACAGTATAACACTTTTATCCATTCTCAATTACATTAACCTTTATTCTAATTGTCATTTCACGCTTTTTGCAGCACATGTAAAATCGCCGAATATAGTACTTCACTATTGAATAATTATTATCGGTAGCCATTTGGAAATATCTTTTGCCAAATACTATAATTAGCATTCAAGTTCTAAGGAAATGGTATGAAAGGACGCAGTACAAATGCAATGCTTGATTTTCTTTCACCGGTCTCACTAATCCCCGGAATGGGAGAAAAGCGTGTTTGCGCGCTGCCTAGAATCTGGAATCGAAACGTTAGGCAATCTTTTATACTGGTTCCCGCGTCGTTATATTGACAGATCTCAAATTACACCCATATGTCAATCAGACAACTTTCTCAATTCTACATGCACAGTTATCGGAATTGTAAAAATCATACGTTTAGAACGAGGGATGCGGGGACGTTTACGTGTACAAATCTGCGATGATACCGGATCAATGGAACTTTTGTGGTTCAGAGGCGTCCAGTTCTTCAGTAAAAGTATTCATAAAGATTCAACTCTCCTGGTAACCGGTAAAGTGACACAATACGGACATATTCAGATGGTACACCCAACAATTGAGACTATTAAAGATAAAAATGATATCAGGATTAAGATCGTTCCCTGTTATACAATCACCAGTGCAATGCGGGAAGCTGGTGTTCAGCAGAAATTATTACTAAAGGCAATAGTGTGGACTTTAAACAACCTCAAACATTTTCCGCAGGTATTACCATCGCAAATAGAAACCGGAAAAAATTTTCCGGCACTGAAGAAATGCCTGACTGAGATTCACTTGCCCCAAAACCTGGAAACGTTGGAGATTTATCGAAAGCGTATTAAATATGAAGAACTTTACAAACTTGCACTGAGTCTAAGATTAAGTAAACGTAAATTTACATTACCGGGCAGAAGCATGCAGTCAGGTTTACTGACAGAAAAGCTTAAAAACCTATTACCATTTAAATTGACTCACGACCAAATTGAAGCTATTAATATTCTTTATAAAGATGCAAAATCACCCCAACGAATGCATCGATTATTGCAAGGCGATGTTGGTTCAGGTAAAACGCTTGTCGCGTTTTTTTCCTCTTTGGCTTCCTTAAATGAAGGTTTTCAGGTTGCCTGGCTCACACCAACGGATGTCTTGGCAAACCAGACATTCAACCTGCTTTCAAAATGGCTTGATCAACTGGGATATTCTAGTGCGCTTTTCAAGGGTGGACTACCATCACAACAAAAACAGAAGTTGATTAGTGCCATTGAGGATGGATCTACTGATTTCATTGTCGGGACTCACGCATTGCTCCAGCCTGCTGTAAAATTTCACACTCTTGGAATGATTATCATTGACGAGCAACATAAGTTTGGTGCTCAGCAGCGCCTCACTATGCAGGAAAAAGATCCAAAGAGTGATTTTCTTCTGATGTCAGCAACACCGATACCGCAGACATTAGCGAAAACTTTGTATGGAGATCTTGATATCGTAACCATTTACAATCTTCCTCAAGGAAGATCGCCTGTTTCTACACATATTGTACCGGAAATAAAAAGAAACGATATGGAACAATTTGTGCTCGACCATATTAATCATGGTTCACAGGCGTACTATATTGTCCCTCGTATAGAGCATGAAGATGATCTCGAAAATATGCAAATAAAAGATATAGAATCTACTTTTGAATCGATAAAAAACGGCACTTTCTCTTCTGTACCTGTTGCCCATTTACATGGAAAATTAGGAAATCCCGAAAAAATTGAAATCATGAACAACTTTGCTGAGGGCTCAATCAAAGTGCTTGTCGCAACTTCTGTTGTTGAGGTAGGCATAGATGTTCCGAATGCAACAATCATTATTATTGAAAATGCAGATCGTTTTGGGCTTGCTCAACTTCATCAGCTCCGTGGAAGAGTAGGCCGAGGGCAAAAAAAATCTTTCTGCTTTCTCTTACTTTCGGATAATGCTGATGAAAGTGCCCGCTTCCGAGTTTCACAATTCTGCAAATCTAATGATGGCTTTAAAATTGCAGAAATGGATTTAAAGCTAAGAGGGCCTGGTGAAGTGATTGGATTTAAACAATCTGGCTGGGATGAATTAATTATCGCAGATATAATTCAAGATGCAGATCTTTTTAAAGAAATCCAAAATAGTCTGGATCGAATAACGGTGACGTAAAACTTATGAACAAATTGTGTTTTTATTTTGAAATTATCAGTTTGCAATCATTTATATTATTTGCGGCATTTTTAAAAATAAGTGCGTCGGTTCTTTTTACCGATATGTTAAACCTGTGAAGGTAGTGGAGTATGGTAGCTCTGGTGATTGTCGTGTCGTTGTATGTGCTCTGTTCTGCTGTTTTACTGGCTTATGGGATGCAGTGTTACATCCTGACCTTTCTTTTTCTTCGTAAAAGAAGTTCCCGCATTGCTCAGCAAGACGAAACAATGAAATACTATTATAGTATTGCTGATGAAGAAAAGTACCCTAAAGTTGTAACTCAGCTCCCCATGTACAATGAAAAATCTGTTGCTATTCGCGTTATTGATGCTGTTGCTGCAATGGATTACCCCCACACTCGTCATGAAATTCAAATCCTTGATGACAGTAACGACGAAACAATTAATTACGTTAATGATGCTGTCGCAAAACACAAAAAAAATGGACTCAATATTTCTGTTATTCGCAGGACTGATCGTACTGGATTCAAAGCCGGTGCTCTTCAAAATGGTCTAAACTATACAGATGCTGAGTTTGTCGCTATTTTTGATGCTGATTTTGTACCTAACCCTGATTTCCTCAAAAAAGCCATGTCTTTCTTTGTCAATCGTCCAAAATTGGGGCTCGTACAAGGAAGGTGGACACACCTTAATAAAAAGGCTTCTCTTATAACTCGCGGCCAGGCTATGGGTATCGACGGTCATTTTATGATTGAGCAAGCTGCAAGAAGCTGGAATGGCCTCTTTATGAATTTCAACGGTACTGCTGGCATTTTCCGTCGTACTGCAATTGAAACAAGCGGTGGTTGGCAACACGATACACTCACTGAAGATATGGATCTTTCTTACAGAATGCAGCTCTCTGGATGGCAGACTGAATATGTTCCTAATTTACAAGTTCCTGCTGAAATTCCTGAGGATATTAACGCTTTTAAAAACCAACAATTCAGGTGGGCAAAAGGTTCTATTCAAACCGCTTTGAAAATTATTCCGATGCTTTGGGAAAAGAAAATTTCTGCTTTCAAAATGATTCAGGCTATCTTACATCTTACACATTATTCTGTACACCCTCTCATGCTTGTTCTTGCCCTTCTAACAATGCCTGTTTTGTATTATGTTAAAGTTTACCTTCCTCCAATCTGGTTTGTATGTGTTGTTTTTTGCATGATTTTAGCTGCCAGTGGCCCTTCAACAATGTACATGGTTTCTCAGTATTATATAGGTAATAAAATCCGAAAACAAATTATGCTTATACCCGCGATGATGCTCATCGGAACCGGGCTAGCAGTAAATAACGGTAAAGCCGTTTTTGAAGCCCTCTTTAAAATGCAATCACCTTTCCATAGAACTCCAAAAAAAGGACAATCTACAGGAAGAGGTGCATATCGGCCAATTAAAGATGTCACCTGTGTAATTGAAATCCTTCTCGGCATTTACTGTTTGATCAGTTTCCAAATGTTCTTTGGTTACACCAATTTCCTTGTCAGTCCATTTCTTATGCTTTATGCTTCTGGTTTCCTTTTCGTTGGTATTATTTCAATTATACATTTTCAAAAGCCTGAGCTTATTGATGCTAAGGTAAAATTCCCTTTTCATTCTAAAAAAATAGCTTAAAATTTCAAAGCTGCACTTACTTGTGCAGCTTTTTTACTTTTTCCCGATTCTGTTGTAACTCCCCTTCAAACATGTAATTTCTCGATTTTTTTTATCTTTTCCGAGTAAGCACGCTCCTTATTCCACTTAAAGCGCAATTCGGAGCCAAGACGTCAGTGCATGTAATCTATAATTTTAGTCAACGGTATTAACCACTATGGATAGTTAATTATAATCATGATTTACCAATTACCATAATTAAGTCCTATTTATTCTAAAAATCGCAGTTGAATTTCGAAACACTAATTTAAAGTTATGATAATTCATAAGTTATGAGTTGCTATTCTTTCACCTGATGGGTGAATGCATTTGTTTGTAGTATTATACACGTTTCAGTTACGCCCCCTAAATCCCCCGCAGGGGACTTCTAAGACTTTGATTTTCTTGAAGTCCCCCCTGCGGGGCGACGCATCGAAGTACCCGAAGGGGTGGATTTAGGGGGCGTCTTGCAAAAAACTAAATTTCATCTGCGTTTTTTAGGTTTATTCTGGTTTATTTATTTAAAAAATCACCTATTTTTATTTCTGACTAGTTATTATTCCCATTTCTAATTGAAAATTATTCTTAAGACAAATTCCGCTGAGGTATGCTTGTTATGACCTTACATAATAACGATGGTTTTTATAATGTTTATATTAACGAACCAATAGTTTCCTGTAATAATTTTCGATCTAAATCTGTTAAGACAGTTTCAATCCCGGTATTTTCCCAGATAAAGAGCCTCTTACCTGTGCCATTTTGGGAAAATCATAATAATGCAATTAATGCCTGGTGGGAGGCATGGAAATTAGCTTTTAAAAACCTCCGCCTATCAGATTCCAAAACAGGTTTTATTACTCCATATATCGATTCCGCTTTTAACAATTGTCTTTTCATGTGGGATTCTGTTTTTATTTTGGAATTTGCAAAATATGCAATCAGTGCATTCGATTTTCATCAGACCTTGGACAACTTCTATTGCAGGCAACATGATGATGGGTTTATTTGCAGAGAGATTAAAGAGTGGGATGGTGGAGATAGATTTCATCGTTTTGACCCGGCATCAACGGGACCCAATGTTTTAGCTTTCTCTGAATGGCGTCATTTCCTGTTTACGGATGATTTGAGCAGATTAACTGAAGTATTCCCTGCATTATTAGGATATCATCGCTGGATGAAAAAGTACCGAACATGGCCAGATGGCTCTTATTGGTCTACTGGATGGGGATGTGGGATGGATAACCAGCCGCGGACAAAAAATCCAGAGGATTGGGTTTCTTTCCATGATCATATTTCGTGGGTCGATGCTAATTTACAAGCGTTGATCTCTGCGCAAATCCTGATCAAGATTGCTGAAAAAATAGAATATGACGTTGAAAAAATAAACGACATTTTACAGGAGGAGAACTTCCTTCTATCTTACATAGATAAATATCTGTGGGATTCCACCGATGGATTTTACAAAGATCGATTGCGAGATGGTACTCTCAGTAATGTAAAAATGATTGGGACATTCTGGTCTTTGCTTGTTGACAATATTCCAGCATCTAATATTCAGCGCGTTATTGATTCTTTAAGTAATCCGCACTATTTTAACAGACCGCATAGAATTCCAAGTTTATCCGCAGATAATCCTTATTACAGTAAATCGGGAGATTACTGGCAGGGTAGTGTCTGGCCTCCGACAAATTACATGGTTTTAATTGGATTAAGCAAACTTGGAATGTCAGATCTGGCAAGAAGCATTGCACTTAATCATTACAATAATATTCTAAGTATATTTGACAAATCCGGCTCTTTTTGGGAAAATTATGCCCCTGAAGAAATTATGCCAGGCAACAGGGCAAAATGTGATTTTGTCGGTTGGTCAGGCCTTGAGCCGATTGCAATTTTTCTTGAGTATATCATTGGTTTGCATCCCGATGTATTGACAAACCATCTCAGGTGGGATGTATATTTGACAGAACGTCATGGAATTGTGAACTATCCTTTTGGGAAAAAAGGACTAATCAATTTAGAATGTAAAAAAAGGGATTCATTGTTTGATGAGCCTGTCGTAAATATTTCCGCGAATATACCCGTATCTATCCACCTTCATTGGCCGGGTGGAAATAAAATCATTCACCTGAATCAGGAGTAAATATGTTAAAAAAAATCTGTTTTCTTTTCGGGGCATTTTTAATAAATACAAACGTTGTATTATCAAACACCCGCTTTGTCGATTCGGTTTTTAATGATGTAGATACGATTAAGAAAATTTACTATCGATCAGCTATCAATTATTTAGGAGCATCTGACTCTCTATTTATTGATTTTTACAGCCCTAAAAATGACACAATGAAACATCGCCCTTTAGTTATCATAATCCATGGAGGAAGCTTTATCACCGGCACACGCGATGACGCATTTTGTGTTGCAGCCGCAAATGACTTTGCAAAGAGAGGATTCAATGCCGCTTCTATTAACTACCGGATTGGTCTTGACGTATCTCAGGCAACTATTCCCGGTGGTATGCAATATCAATTTAGTGCAGCAGCATACCGGGCAATTCAAGATGCTAAAGCTGCGGTTAAATTCCTGAAAAAAAACTCTGAAGTTTACAAGATCGATTCTGGTCATGTTTACCTTTGCGGCTATTCAGCAGGCGCTGTAACAGCCATTCATTACGCGCATATGCAACCCAATGAACTTGCATCCATAACAGATACAACCGGTTTAGGGCTTATGGAAGATAACGATTTGTCAGTATCTTCCAAAATCAATGGTTACATAAGTTTTGCAGGCGCAATCTTTGACACTTCATGGATTGAAAAAGATGATGTTCCTTTTATCTCCTTTCACGGCACGAAGGATGAAACATTACCATACGACAAGGGAAATGCATTTAGTCAGCCTGTTATGCCATACGTTTACGGCAGTAATTCAATCCATATTTCTGCTGATGGAAAAAATATTACTAACAAGCTGGTTTCATTTATAGATGAAACCCATGGATTCGTTGCTACTCCCAATCTGCTAAACACATCCCTTGACACTGCTGCACTTTTTATCACAACTCTTATGGGTACATCTTCAGTGAAGCACCCTATTATTTCAAGTAAGCTAAGAGTTAATGATGACCAAGGTACGTATTTTGCGAGAGGTTCATACAATTTAAATGGAAGAAAGTTAAGCTCTGCAATAAAAGTTTCAAATGGTATCTACATTACCAATTATAAGCGCTTTAAAAATTTAAATAATAATGATCCAATTAAGATTAAGTGATGTTCTAAATTATAACTGATTAGAAATTGCATTAAATAGCGTTTCATTTTGAAACGCTATTTTGTTTTATTTTAATTCACTTTATCTCTTTCCATTCCACCGATATTCGTTTGAGGCTCAATTAACCTTTTTTTGTTTTTGGCTCGCCATTTGCGTATATGGGAGTTCCAATACCGGAAAATTACATTTAAGGAGGATTCTATGGGAAAAATTATTGGTATCGACCTTGGTACCACCAACTCTTGTGTAGCAGTAATGGAAGGTGGGAAACCAGTCGTTATTCCAAATACTGAGGGTGGTCGTACAACTCCATCTATAGTTGGATTTATCAAAACCGGAGAACGTCTTGTCGGCGCAATCGCAAAACGTCAAGCAATTACCAATCCTGAAAACACCATCTACTCAATAAAAAGATATATGGGACGAAGGCACAATGAAGTTGAATCAGAAGAGAAGCGTGTTCCATACAGAGTAGTCGGCTCTCCAGAGGAACCTGTCAAGGTACATTCTATTGATAAAGACTATACACCTCCTGAAATTTCTGCCATGATTCTTCAGTATCTTAAAAAAGCCGCAGAAGATTATCTCGGAGAAGAAGTAAAAGAAGCTGTTATTACAGTTCCGGCCTATTTTAATGATGCACAACGTCAGGCTACTAAAGATGCTGGGAGAATTGCTGGTCTTGATGTAAAAAGAATTATCAATGAACCTACTGCAGCTTCTCTTGCTTATGGACTAGAAAAAAAGAAAAATGAAAAAATCGCCGTTTACGATCTCGGTGGCGGTACATTCGATATCTCTATTCTTGAAATCGGTGAAGGTGTATTCGAAGTTAAATCGACCAATGGAGATACCCATCTTGGTGGTGATGACTTTGATAAAGTCCTTATCGATTATATAGCAGAAGAATTTAAAAAAACTAATGCTATCGATTTACGAAATGACCGTATGGCACTCCAACGTTTAAGAGAAGCTGCGGAAAAAGCTAAAATTGAATTATCCTCTGCAATGCAGGCAAATATCAATCTGCCCTTTATTACTGCTGATGCAAGCGGACCTCGTCATCTTGACATGAATATTACCAGAGCTAAATTCGAACAGCTGGTTTTTGACTTGATTCAACGCACTGCTGAGCCTTGTCGCAAAGCACTTGCTGATGCAAAGATGAACCCGAGCGATATTGACGAAGTTATTCTTGTTGGTGGTGCTACACGTATGCCTGCTGTTCAGAAAAAGGTTGAAGAAATTTTCGGAAAAATTCCAAACAAATCTGTAAACCCCGATGAAGTAGTTGCTGTTGGTGCTGCTATTCAAGGTGCTATCTTAAGTGGTGATCAGAGCGTCAAAGATGTTCTTCTTCTTGACGTAACACCATTGTCACTTGGTATTGAAACACTTGGTGGTGTTATGACAAAACTGATCGAAAGAAACACCACTATTCCTACAAAGAAAAGCCAGGTATTCTCTACTGCTTCTGACAATCAGACTGCTGTAACAATCATGGTTTACCAGGGTGAACGGGAAATGGCCGCTCATAACCGTTTGCTTGGAAAATTCGATCTTCTCGGTATTCCTGCAGCACCACGCGGTGTTCCACAGATCGAGGTCACATTTGATATCGATGCAAATGGAATAATAAACGTAAGCGCTAAAGACCTTGGAACCGGTAAACAGCAGCAGATAAGAATTGAATCGTCTAGCGGCTTATCGGAAAATGATATCCAGAAAATGGTCAAAGAAGCTGAAGCAAATGCTACCCGCGACAAAGAAGAAAAAGAAAAAGTTGAAGTTAAAAATCAGGCAGACCAGCTGATTTATCAAACTGAAAAAACATTGGCTGAACTTGACGGAAAAGTATCTGCTGATGATAAAGCCAAAATCACTTCTGCTCTTAACGACCTTAAAGAAAAATCAAAAGGGGACAATATTGAGGCTATCAAAGCAAGTATTGATTCACTGATGAAAGCTTCTCATTCAATGGCTGAAGCCATGTATAAAAATGCAGGTGGCACTGCAGGAGGCCCTCAAGGTGGCCCTCAACCAGGCGCACAACAGCAGGAACCGCCAAAGCAGGATAAAAAGGGTGGTGAAGGTGCAGTTGACGCTGATTACGAAGTTGTTGATTGATAATACATTGTCTTTACAAATAAAAAAGGCACGATTAAACGTGCCTTTTTTATTTATTCCTTTACAAAAAACTTCCGTTTTTTGCCACCTGCATTTGTTGCATTAATAAAGCAATAGTCAATTTAACTCAGTTTTTAGCTTATTCTACAATCATTATCCTGCTTATTTGCCTTACTCCGCTTGCAGTGTAGACAAGGTTATACATACCCCCGGAGACTTTTGATAACCTGAATGTGCTTTTAATTGTCTGTCGTGGAATTCTGATCTTTTCCAAAGATCGGCCTTGAAGATCCATTATCTCGATAAACCCATTTTCCTTCGTATTATTCTCGAATGTTATGGTACATTTCCTGTCTGTTAAATTCACCGAAAAATTAGCTGTTAATTTATTCTGAACGCGCGTCTTAACACCGAGAATTCTCTTGTCCCCAAGTGTATCTGCAGGCAATTTAAATTCTATTTCTGAACTACACCCGTTTTTCCTGCCAGCCATTGCAGTACTCCAACCCCAATTGCCTGTGGTATCTTTAACATATCGAAAAAACGAATTGTAACTCATAAGAGTGTCCTGTAATGTCCAGTATTGACCTTGATTTTTTAACAATGATTCTTTTATACGAGACAATTGATTTTCGGTAATATCACTTATGATATTTTTATTTAGCAGCCATTTCAGCTCTGTAATTACTGCTTCACTGTAATTAAATGGCTGATCTAAAACGACCTGAGGATCCGTTACTATGCGCAAACTGGGAAACTTTTGATTCGAACTGCCTTCTATTGTAACAAACTCCAGCTTTACCATTGCATTATCCGGAGAGTAATGACTTCTATATGTAATTGAGCATGTATTATCGGGATACCAGATTACTTTCTCAAAATTTTTATTTAAATCGAAAGATTCTCTTGTAAATATATCCAGAATCATGGGCGATGAATTGTAATAGCGTTTCTCAAATGGCTCTAAATTAAAAATTATATCTTCTGAAACAATTGCCTTGCACGCATCACCTTTTGCATCATGTACTAATTCAATATGAGCAATCAGAACTCTTGGTTTATCGATTTCATTACCAACATAGAGGTTAAACTCGTGTGAATTACACCCTCCCCCATAGGTCGCACCTATTTTTAGTAAATTGTTTGTAATAGTTACATTTTCGATGGAAACCGGATCTGTGTTAATACTTGACTGTCCCTCAGTTGGTTTGAATAGAATATTCTTAACCGGTGGGTCAATATCTATCATTTTACAACTTTTATTGAAATTAACACCCTCAGTACCTATGCTATCAAATCTATTTATGAAAAATTTCTCATAATTGTTAAACACTACACCGGCAGAAAACTTATCGATTTCATCCACGCATGCAAAAACATAATCAAAGCTGCATAGAGCAACTGTTACAACAATTAATTGTCTAATCCGGTTCATAACTCCTCCTTTTTGAAACGACAGTTATGTATCTATTTACTCTCTATCACTCCAAAAAACATCGTGCATGCATCCGAAAATTTAATTGGAGAAAAAGAGATTGATCCCTTCAACAATTTCACCACTGTTTATTTGAATCTGACGTTTAACCGTACGTATTGCGTTTACATCAGATTTTTGATTCGTCATCATCATCGCTATTATAGAATAGGTACCTTTGGGTACACCCTTAATTTCAAACTCCCCATTATTATCCAATTTCGTAAAGAACGGTGTTCCTAAAATCAAGACTCCATATAACACATCATTACTGTCGCGCAATTGAGTTGATGATACACTCCCCTGTACAGTTCCACTGACAGAAAGTGTATCTGAAATAGAGCTCCTTATTCCATTGCTAATTTCAATATTCATCATTGATAATGATTTGCCCCTGATATTATCCGTGATGATCAGATTATACGATCCATTTAAATCCGTGTAAGTTACACTTGAATCCTTTTTTACGTTAAGATCAATGGATTTACGAAATCCACTATTGGTAACCGGATTGTAATCAACCCCAAGTAAACTTATTTTTGCATCAATGGTGTCTTCCGATCTAACATTAATAGTGACCATTGAATCGCAAATGCTAATAGATGCATTAACCGTTTCAGACGCACCCCCGTTGTTATTCTCAGTTGTATAAGAACCGCAATCGATCAAACAGCTAAAGCTGACTATTATTATTAAAAGTACTCTCATTTATCAGTACTCCCTTTTTTCCACAAAGGAAAGAACTGCAAATTGAATTGCATGATCTGATCTGGCCCACAACTCTGCTTTGCGATTTCCATTATTTCTGAGCGGCACTGTTCAATTCGTTTTTTTATCATGCGCAGCCCATCCGCATTCGTACTCAAGGTAACCGTTGAAATATCTCTCTCATCCCGGTTTATTTTATATAAAGCATCCTTAGCCAGATCCATTGTTTCACCCTGATATTTCCTTATCGCTGAAGGCTCAATCGAAGATCCTGCTGCTGTTATCAATGATTCAACCCGACAATAAATACCTTCATCATTTCTTTTTATAAAACCAATTCGCTCCAATAACTCAATAGCTTCACGGGCCTCGCTAACTGTTATCTTTGGAATTAAACTATCTGCTACTTCTTTATAATTATCAGAAATTCCCATCAGTGAAACCAATTCCCGTATCGTAGAGTAATACCAGTGATTGTAAAATTCCTGTTGATCTGCCTGAACGGTCCTGGCAGAAGCAGGCCTTAATGCAATCAATTCTTCAAAAGCACTTTCTTTCTCTTCTGCACTTAACGCCTGATTGTACCGCACAAGTGTCAAAAAATATCCTGTTTCCTTTTTATTAAATTTCAGCACTTTACACATTCTAACTGCCAGATCAGATGAAATATTCCGCTTTCCATTTAATACTAACGAAATAAAACCCGTAGATGCAACATCGATTCTCTTTGAAAGCCAGCGATAAGAAAACCAGGACTCCAGTTGTTTTCGTTCTTTAAACAGATCCTTTAGCAGTTCACGATAATCAAGGTATTCAAAAAAATTAATCATACAAATCTCCTGTACCCGCTACTATTATAGTATACAAACAGGATTTGCTTACCGCAACACCCTGATTACAAATTTCGCTTACTGCCAGTAAGCATTTATACGGGCTGACCTATTAAACACCATAGGAGTAGAATTCATGTATTATATTGATTTATCGATTGATATGATTAATGTGGTAAGTTAATTATTTTTAAAAAAGTATATCTGTGGATTCAATTTAACAATGAAACAGCTTATATAGTAAGCACTTTTATAAGGCATCTTTCGTAATCATTACGATCTAATCATAAATTAAAAAACAAATCATCAGTGTGGTTATTCGCGTCCATATTGCTTACAGAGCGATACAAGTACAGTCTCATGAGATAAGGCACAATTCATGACTGTATCGTTCCCTCCATAATAAATCACAATTGTGCCATTTTGAAGCCTGAGAGCTCCACATGTAAAGACTACCTGAGGCACATGGATATATGCATCTTCAGGAAGCCGACAATCTGCAGCAGTAGGGAACAAGATAGGTATACTTGACATTTGGGTTTTTGACCAGATATCATAATCTTGCAAAACGACTCCAAGAGAATAAGGGTTTCCGGCCATAGTGGTACGGACACCATGAAAAATCGAAAGCCAGCCATCCGGAGTTTCCAATGGGGGTGCTCCAGGACCTATTTTGTCTGAAAAAGTATTTGGCCCGCCACCAGTTCTCATAATTGGTTCATCAATAATTTTCCATGGACCCCTTCTCCAATCATCACTGAACCCAATAACAATTTGAGTAAAAATTCCTCCAACATCGCCAGCGGTGATGTCATTTGGTCTAAAGAGGGCTGCATATCCTTCGGAAAATGGCCGGGGATATATCACCACATTTCTCATATCCTGGTCAAGCATCGGGCCCCAACGAACAAAGGTTTCAAAATCCGTTGTAGTAGCCAGGCAAACACGTACTCTGTTTTTAATTTTATTATGGTAAGCGCTGTAAGTAATTGCATACTCATTACCGATTTGGCTAATACGCGGATCCTCAACCCCCCCACTTTCCATTTCGATCTGAGCATCAACATCAACACCAGGAGCAAAGTGATCGTTTTTTTTGGCTGGAATAAGTGCTGGTTGAGGGGAAATCGACCACTGACTTAAACCATCTATACTTCTGGCAACCCCGATAATACTCATTCCATTCCTCAAATGAGAGCGAAATAACATTACTGTCTTATTATTATGACAGGCAATTCCTGCATTATGAACAGTAATAACCTGTAGCGCAGGATCCTCCCAGACTCTATTTACCATATCAGGAGTCATTATGGGATTTCCCGAATACCTTAGAACCGGCTTCATTAAGCTTACTTCACCTGTAAAATTTTCTGAAAGGCTGACTTTTCTGTTTAGCAGATCCATACATTTACCTTATAATTACCTTATTTGACAATACTCTTAACAGCTATCCACCTTTAAAAAAGAGCAAAAATCGTGTCGATAATCCAGCACCTTTACTTAGCACACACACCTGCTTAAATATCTAATCACTCGAATCCGCCTTTTATCAGTGTTTTCTGATTTACGCTTTGTTTTTTTTAATTACAACAACTTCTAATTACTATTTTTAAGTCCGGCTAAATTTTAAACAGGATGTACAAATGTCAAATGATGTTGTTTTTGAACGCGATGGAAAAAAATTTAATTTTCGAGCAGTAGCAGTTCTCATTAATTCGAATAGAATTTTACTTCATAAAATCAACTCCAACCCCTACTGGTCTCTTCCCGGCGGACGAGTTGAACTTTCCGAAAGCGCAAGAGATGCCGTTTGCAGAGAAATGAAAGAAGAACTTCACATTGACTGCAGCATTATTAGACCATTGTGGGTAATGGAAAATTTCTTTGACTCCTTTGGCTTCTGTTTTCATGAAATCGCTTTCTATTTTTTAATGACGGTGCCTTCCGACTTACTTACCAGAGGAGATTCATTTGAGGAGTATGATGGTTCCTCGAAACTCAATTTCAGATGGCATGCTATTGATAGTCTTGATGAAGTTGAATTGTATCCGGAATTTCTGCGAAAATCCGTAAAAAATCTTCCAGAAACCCTGACCTATATCACTCATAGAGACTAAAGGGAGACTCATGAAAACCAGTTATCCATATTCAATCGAAATGGAAGTTCGTGATTACGAACTTGATTTACAAGGAATAGTCAATAACTCTGTTTACCAGAACTATATTGAACATGCCCGCCATGTTTATATCAAAAAATTGGGAATCGATTTCAAAGAATACTCTCAGAAAGGGATTAATTTTGTTGTTGTCAGAGCGGAACTCGATTATAAATTCCCTTTAACAAGCGGTGACAAATTCTGGGTCGGTGTACGAATGGACATGGAATCACCCGTAAAATTTGCTTTTTATGAAGATATTTACAGGTCATCTGATGACAAGCTGATCCTTAAAGCAAAAATTATTGGCACTGCACTTAATTCCCGTGGGAGACCACAAATTCCCGATGAAGTAAAATCTATATTTTCGTCAAATATACAAACAGAAAAATAATCGAACCACTGTTCCTTATTATTCATTTACTGCATCAAGAGTAGTTTTATTTCACAGCACAGCTGATGTGTACCAAGGGCAGGAAACTGTGGATAGTCTGAAACTATCCACTCTATTCAAAAAATTACTTCTGTTCAGCTTTTGTTTTGCGAGGGCGTTTTTTTCCATAAGAACCCTTGAAAATCTTCCCTTTTTTTGTACGAGAATCGCCTCTTCCCATTATTTCCTCCAATTAATTAAGTTGTATTTACCGCTAATGTTCTCTGTTTTATAATTCTTATTTATTCAGAATGACTTATTTCCGAGAAAACACATCGCCCTAAAATAATTTTTGAGATATTCCCTTGGAAAGGAGAATATCTAATTGATATCTTTATAAATAAAGTTAAGCCTGCATATTATTTTCCAAAGCTTTACGCATAACCGAGTAAGGCGGATTAAAATAGCCTAACAGAACATCAGGAAATCGTGTTTGCAACAGCTTAATCCAGCTTCTCATCCCAATGCATTCACCATGGACTGAACTGTCAAGCTTTGCCTGTTCTATGTACCATTGCGGATCGATGTTGAGATTTCTGGTCTGAATCATATTGAGACGGACCTTTCTAATCAGCTTTTGAAGCGCATCGATTTCAAGTTCGGTATCAGTTAATCCAGCAAAAGTCAAATAGTTAATTGAAGTCCAAATTCTGAATTGTCTGCCGATCTCAAGCGATTTTACGACATCATTGAAAGAATAACCTTTTGGCCTGTAGTAGGCATTGTAAAATTGTTCTCTGGCAGAGCTCATGCTGACGCGCATACTATTAAGTCCTGCTTTACAAAGGAGTTCTACCATTTCAGGGCGGCTTGCATTTGTATTTATATTCAGTATTCCCCGTGAAGTCCGTTTTCGTATTTGTCTTATTGCCTCAGCAATAAGCTCTCCTTCAAGAAGAGGTTCTCCTTCACATCCCTGACCAAAACTTGCTACCGGACGAGAAGCGTTCTCCAGATGCGGAACAACAAACTCAACTATTTCCTCTACTGTAGGAGTAAAGGTTATCCGTTCGTGAGAGGCTGGAAATCCTGATGATTTTTGTTGAAGAGAAATACATCCCAGACAAGCCGCATTACATGTTTTACTGGTCGGGATTGGGCATTCCCATCTGCCCATCACAAAATTACGCGCTGCTGGACACCCGTATCGAAGAACACAATTGTCTACTAAATGTTTTACTAACCGGTTGTTTGGAAATTTATCGGGCAACTGCTTTGCTTTTCTGCATATAAGATCCAGATCAAAATTCTCATAATCTTGCCGATTGTCACTATCGATACGCATTCCTGTAACATAAACTTGATCATCCATCCATCCTGCCGCAGTATAGCAGTAAAGCGGCAGCACGGGTGCACCTTCATGTGATACGTAGGAACATCTGTAAACCTGTAAATAGGCAGGTGACATGAATGCTCCTACGGCTTCAACTGGTATCCCTTTATAGGTCTCAAGAGTTACCAGCTTTCCATTTGCCTGATCATATCCAACGGGGGCTCTTCCAGGCAATCGAAACAGATCACTTCCCGCGGGAATTTGAATTAATTCATTTTTTGAAGGGACAACAGTTTTCCCGATAGTTGTACCGGTCATTTGAAGTTCCGGTATTTCGAAAAAATTTCCCTCTTTATCACTTACTAAAAGACAAGGTACTTGAGATTTTTTCTTAGACATTTGAGCTTAATTTCATTTATCATCATAATTGACATAAAAACTTTTACAGGCAATAAATACCTGAATACGAAATAAGTGTAAAAATAATCTATTGTAGTATGCGCTACGGCCGATTATCTGCATATTAATCTAATTTTACAGATTCCAAAACTCATTGCTGATTCTTTCGAATTTGGAATCAGTTCTTTTTAGGAATTAATATAGTGTTGCTAAAAAGCTGAAGACAATTACACATATAGAGGATATTCTAAATTCGCCCGAAATTATTTATACATTCCAATACGGTTTTTTATCATAATGTTGATGCAGATTTGCTTCATATTCATTGGTAAGCGGTGTAGAATAATCAAACGGGGGTGCACTTTTTATTTTTTCCATACTCACCCCGATTTTTAGAATCCGCAAATTATCATCAATTTTTCCATCCCACAAAGGTGAAACCAGAACTCTTTTTCCAAAAAACCAGGATCCGATATCAATAACCCAGTATCGTACCTTCCATTCTAAATCATCGATCATTACATCATCCAAATGACCAATTTCACCATCCATTGCCTGCAGCTTAAACCCTATTAATGAGAAGACACTTCGTAATTTGCACGATGTTTTATATTGTAAAATCTCGCGTTGTTCTGCCCAATAATAAGCCCATGAAAAGTAGTTATGTAACTCTTCTTCGTATTTTCTCGATGGAATTTCCTGAGGATCGATAGTCGGGCAGTTTACTATTTGTTCTATAGTCAACTTTGTATCTATAGTAGATAATGCTGACGGGCCTAAAATCTGTGTTGATAGGAGAATAACTTTTCCAGGAACCCAGTTACCGATATCTATTTCAGCATAACGAACAGCCCAAAAGGATTCGTCAAAGATGAAATCGTAGATTCTACCAATTTCACCATCCTTCGCATGCACCGAAAAAACAGTCAGTTTATTGCCACTCCTTACCATATACCCCCAAATATCTAAAAAAACAAAAACCGTACCATGATTACAGTTGGCATCTGAATTGTACCCTATATCTATACTTTGGAAAACCACCACTATTTAGAAGGAGCATACTATGCCTGTTAGAATCGGTGAAGCTGTCTGGAATGGATCTTTTTTGGATGGTAATGGAATCATGCGCTCAAAAACTGGTACTTTCGAAGTCGCTTATTCCGTAGGCTCTATGATTTGAAAATCAAACAGGAGCTAATCCTGAAGAACTTATTGGAGCTGCACATGCAGGCTGCTTCTCAATGGCTCTGTCAAAAGAATTGAACGATGCTGGATTTTCCCCTGAATCAATCTCGACAAGGGCAAGAGTGCATTTAGAAAAATCTGATAACGGCTTCTCTATCACTCACATTGTGCTCCTATCACAAGTTAAATGCCCCGGAATTTCTGATAACAGTTTTACACCTGTTTACCAGAAAGCACAACTCGCATGCCCTGTTTCCAGAGCATTGGGAATTCCTATCAGCTATGAAGCAGAACTTATTTAAAATTGTAAATTGATTCTGATAAACAGAAAAGTGTGCTTAAATTAAGATATTAAGTAGATTACGCATAAAGAAACGCTTTTGTAATCTACTTAGTAATTCTAATTTTACCTTCCAAAAATTCTGAAATATTCAGGCAACCTTTGGACATCATTGAAAGTAACAAACAGGAATAGCAGCAGGAAAAAAGCAATAGCAATTTTATTGAAAATCATCTGCGTTTTTAGCGATAACGGCTTCCTTCGTACTGCCTCTATCAATAAGAAAAGAAGCATTCCACCATCAGTGATAACCAATGGCATCAGGTTTAAAACTCCCAGGTTAATGCCTATCAGAGCCATAAAATTCAAGATAGTAGAAACACCCTGCATCGCCATAAAACCCGATGCTGGGATAATGCCAATAGGTCCCATCAATTGATTTGCATTGGCTTCCTGAGAAACCAGTTTACCAATCACATCAAATATCATTATCGTGTATTCCCATCCCTTGTCCATTCCTTTATGGAAAGCTACACTAACAGGATACTTGACAATCTTTTTCTCACCCTGATCAACCATTATGCCAATGATATGCCTTTTGGTATTGGAATCGTATTCAGGAGTTACAGAAAGCTCAATAGTAGAAGCATTCCTCGCGATCGAAATCTCAAGAGGTGTTTTTTCACTGCTTTTATATTCTTTAATAATATTAAGCACTTCAAACCACGAATGAATCTTCTGATTGTTGATAGCTTTGATTGTATCACCTTTTGAAAACCCAGCCCTTTCAGCAGGAGAATTCGGATTAACATTAGCAACTACCGCAGGGAAAGGCGGCATAATACCACCAGTAAAATCCTTTGGAATCAAATCATCAGACTTCTTCATCTTCATGACAGTCGTAAATGTCTGTCCATCTCTCATGTATGTAAGCGGATACTCTCTATCCTGCTGAACAAATGCAGCATCGATATCCTCCCACGATCTGGCAGTACGACCACTTATCGAAATCAAACTGTCACCAGCCCTTATTCCAGCCTGCTCTGCAGGTGAATTCTTCTCCACTGCGCCAATAATCATATTTTCGTAGTAAAGAGGCCGTTCAACACCCCAGGAAAACATAAACCACAGCATTAATAGTGAAGAGATTATATTCGCTGCAGGACCTGCAACTGCCACAAATGCACGCTGCCATACCGGTTTAGAGGTAAACTCATCCGCAGCTCCCTCTTTTTCTTCTTCCGGATTCTCACCGGCCATCTTTACATAACCACCAAAGGGAATAGCACTTATCCGGTACTCTGTTCCCCGAAACTCTTTTTTTATGATTGGGGTTCCAAAACCGAGCGAAAACGCAAGCACCCTGATTCCACACCATTTCGCAGCAAGAAAATGACCCAGTTCATGAATAAATACCAGTATACCAAGTACAATAATTCCTAATATAACAGGTAGAATTTTGTTAATAATTATCGCAAGTGATAGAGACACTTTTTTACCTTTTCGATTGATAGTTAATTAAAACCGTATTACGTACAAATCTGTCTGTTTCTTCAATGATTTCTAAAGAATCCGCAGAGACAACGTTATGGTTACGCAATGCAAATGCCACCAATGCGGCAATATCATTAAAACCTATTTTCCCATCAAGAAATGCCTGAACTGCTATTTCATTAGCAGCATTCACTACAACCGGTGCAGTCCCACCAGCTTTTCCTGCTTCAATACATAGCTTCAAACAGGGAAAACGATCCAGATCCGGTTCAAAAAAATCCAGCTTGCCTATTTCTGAAAGCGAAAAACGTTTCCCCGTAATAGGAAAACGCTCCGGATAAGAAAGTGCATATTGAATAGGCAACTCCATATCAGGCACTCCCAATTGCGCAAAAACCGCCCCATCATGAAACTCGACTAGCGAATGAATTATTGACTGTGGATGAACCCATACACGAAGTTTTGAATAAGAGATCGAAAAAAGATGATGCGCTTCGATCAATTCAAAACCCTTATTCATCAATGTAGCAGAATCAATGGTTATCTTCTTCCCCATCGACCATGTAGGATGATTCAAAGCATGCGCCGGAGATATCGATTCAAACTTTTCTTTCGGCAAGTTGCGAAATGGTCCTCCTGATGCTGTCAATATCAAAGATTCAATTTCAGACTCTCTTGAACCTGACAAACATTGAAGTATCGCGCTGTGCTCACTATCGACAGGGACTAAACTGCCATTACCATCTGCTATCAAAGCTGGTTATGTATTCACCGCCAACGACAAGAGATTCTTTATTGGCAAGTGCTACTTTTTTTTTGCGTTTTAAGGCAGCAACAGTTGGCCGCAAACCAACGGCACCAACCAGTGCGTTAAGTAAAACATCATACTCAGTTTCATTCACAAGAGATTCAAGGCCTTTGTCACCCTGAAATATCTTTACTGAATCTCCGAAGCGATCTCTTATCTTTTGAACACAGGTACTATCCGCAATGTAAACCGACGACGGCTTAAATTCGGTAATTTGATCAATCAGCCGATCGACACATTTCCCGGCTGCTAGACCCGTTATAGTGAATTTATCTCTAAAACGCCTGACACACTGAAGCGCACTAGTTCCAATTGAACCAGTGGATCCAAGAAGAAGGATTTTTTGTAAACTCATCAATTATTATCTTATCCAAAAAAACGATTCACAAGCCAGGCAAAAAGTGATACGATTGGCACTGTGAAGAACACACTATCAAATCTGTCAAGTATACCACCATGCCCGGGGATTATATCGGAAGCATCTTTCACTCTGAAGTATCTTTTCATAAGAGAAACAAGCAGATCACCAATCTGGGCAAAAATTCCTATCAATACTCCTAAAACAAGCCCAAGCCATTTAGAATAAGCCGGGTTACCCAGAAAATACCATCCTATTGTACAAACAAGAACAGATGAAACAAATCCACCAATACTGCCCTCAATCGTTTTCTTTGGACTGATACTGCTAAAATGCGTTTTCCCCCAAAGTGAACCAACGATGTAAGCGCCGGAATCGCACATGAAAACCGCTCCCATCACTATCACTATTCCCATTTGGGAAAGCATAGGAGTGCTGAACTTCTCAAACAACAACTGAAACGGATCCCGATAAAAATTAAGCATTGAAATCATGGCTATATACAGGAACGCTGTCCCGCTAAAAAGTAAACTCGCTCTTACCCATCTTTTCTGCTGATTGTACTTTCCCCAAATAAATGCTTCAATAGCCACTAACATAAGTAAGATATAAATGCCAAGATTCGAAGGTATATTGGTATTATCAAAATAGAAGAAAATCTGGAGTGCCAGCCAGATATAACTAACCCAGAAAGCATTTTTAGGATAGAAAAGCTTTAACATATTCAGGTATTCAAAACAAGCCATCATCACAAGTATTATGGCCAACACCTGTCCGGGAAATACAAATGGCATAGACTTGGGAAGTACCGAAATTGTAGAGTTTATTACCCACCACCCAAGTGGAACTGCCCATGCGACAAAGAACAGCCTCTTAGCCAGATTGGAAAATGCCATTATTCTTTAACCTTTCCAAATCTTCGGTCACGTTTACTAAAATCCTCTATTGCTGCAAGTAAACAATTTCTGTCGAAATCAGGCCACAGTACATCTGTAATGTAAAGCTCGGCATAAGCAGCTTGCCATAAAAGAAAATTACTGATTCTCATATCTCCACCTGTCCGGATAATCAGTTCAGGATCAGGAATATCCTTTGTATACATAAACCTGCTGAATTGAGTTTCATCGAGCGTATCTACAATTGAAGGATCATTTAAAGCGTTCCGGGCAAATTCCCTGGCGGCGTTTACAATTTCAGCTCTGCCTCCGTAACTTACCGCTAAGATGAGTGTGAGACCGGTATTACCTTTTGTCTCTTCAATTCCATTCAGAAGTGCCTGACATGTTTTCGGCGGAAGCTTTGAAGTATCTCCAATTGTCATTAAGCGTACATTATTCGAATGGAGATTCTTAATTTCTTTACGTGTCATCTCTACCAGGAGATCCATTAACAATGATACTTCAGTGGAAGGTCTACCCCAGTTTTCAGCAGAAAAGACATAGGTCGTAAGAAAAGATATCCCCATCTCGCCACACACCCGAACAATTTCGCGAGTTGCATTTGTTCCCGCCCTATGACCGGCAGAACGAGGTAAACCCCGTTGCTTTGCCCAGCGCCCATTTCCATCCATAATAATTCCGACATGGCGAGGTATTTTCATTTTATTCTCTTCGGCACATCACCTGTTAAGTAAATAATCTTCCCTCAAATCTTTTTAATATATATGATGCTCAATTTGTGGAGAAAAAAAGAGCCCCGAAAACGGGGCTCTAAATCTTAAAAAAAATTTTATAATATTTCAAACTTCCATGATCTCTTTTTCTTTTTGCACTAAAAGATCATCAACCGTCTTAATATATTTATCGGTGATCTTCTGAATCTCATCCTGCCCTTTTTTTGACTCATCCTGGGTAATATCCTTGTCTTTCTCTGTTTTTTTTAACTTTTCATTCGAATCACGACGGATATTACGTATTCCTACTTTACTTTCTTCACCAATTTTCTTACAGTTCTTAAACAGATCTTTTCTACGTTCTTCAGAAAGAGGTGGTATCGGTAAACGTATAATATTGCCATCATTCTGCGGATTGAGCCCCAGATCAGAGGTCTGAATTGCCTTCTCAATCTCCTTAAGCATTCCCTTTTCCCAAGGCTGAACAACAATCATTCTGGCATCAGGAACTGAAATATTGGCTACTTGATTTATGGGCAAAGGTGAACCATAATAGTCAGCTGTTATCCCATCAAGAAGTGCCGGAGTTGCTCTTCCAGTTCGAATTCTCAGAAGATCTTTTTTAAGGCTTTCTATAGCTTTCTGCATACGCTGATTTGTTTCAGTGATAATCGAATCAACCGCGCTCACGATTTCCCTCCTGTTTTTACAATCGATCCAATAGGCTGCCCCTCTACACAACGGCGAAGATTGCCTTTCTCAAGCAATTTAAAAACAATAATGTCGATCGAATTCTCCAGACAAAAAGAGAATGCGGTACCATCCATTACCTTTAATCCCCTTGTCAAAGCTTCTGCATGACTTAAGGACTCAAACCGAACAGCAGCAGGATTCTTTACAGGATCACTATCATAGACACCATCAACTTTTGTTGCCTTCAGAAGTACATCCGCATTGATCTCTGCACATCGAAGTGCAGCTGCTGTATCAGTAGTAAAGTAAGGATTTCCAGTTCCACCCGCCAGAATAACAATAGTACCCCTGTTCAAATACTCAATAGCAAGTTCCGGCGTATAGAACTCGCCTGCTTTGTCAATATTCACTGCATTTAGTACCCGTGCAGGAATGTTTTTCGATTCTAAATACTCTTTTAAAGCAATGGAATTGATAACTGTAGCCAGCATACCCATAGTATCACCAGCTACACGGGAAACTCCCTGCGCCGAAGCACCCCGGATCATATTCCCACCACCAATTACAATCCCAATCTGTATTCCATCACTATGAATATCAGCAATGTCATCAGCTATCTGACTTGCAATTGATGCATCAATTCCAAAGCCCTTGCTTCCAGCAAAAGCTTCACCTGATAACTTTAATAGTATTCTTCTATATTTGATACCCATATATTATTCTTCGGCACCAAGTTCCAATCTAACAAAAGAGAGCACTTTTATCTTTACCTTAAGTTCTTTTTCCGTTTCCTTTATTCTGTTAGCAACCGATTCATCCGGATTCTTTATAAACGCTTGCCCCAGAAGAGTAACTTCCTGGAAGAACTTCGCAAGCTTACCCTCTACAATCTTGTCCCAGATCTTTTCCGGCTTACCTGAAGATTGTGCCTGAGTAGTGTAAATTTCTTTTTCTTTAGCAACGACATCTGCAGAAATCGCCTCTGAATCAACAGCCATAGGATTGGACGCAGCAACTTGCATGGCAATATCTTTTCCTAAAACTGCCATAGCTTCAGTATCCAGCCCACTATCAGCTGATAATTTGACAATAACGCCAATTCTTCCGTTCCCGTGAAGATAAGTAAAGATCTTTTCGTCAGAAGATACAGCATCTATTTTAGCATATCTGCGGAATGTTATGTTTTCCCCAATTTTCCCGATCAGTTCAGTCACTCTGCTTTCAACAGTAATGTTACCAAATACAGGAGATTTGAGATTTTTAGCTTCGTTAATATCTGCAGGTTTCTTCTCAATAAGAAGGTTTCCAAGCTCGCTTACAAATTTGACAAAATCATCATTTCGTGCTACAAAGTCTGTTTCTGAATTAACTTCATATACAACAGCAGTAGAATTATCAGAAACAATTGTAACTTTTCCTTCTTTTACTACCTTTCCAGCACGTTTTGCAGCAGTAGCCTGCCCTTGCTTACGAAGGTTTTCAATAGCGATTGACATGTCACCATTAGCATCTATCAAAGCCTGCTTGCAGATCATCATTCCAAGCCCGGTCTTTTCCCGCAACTCTTTAACCTGTGATGCAGATATTTCCATTGTTATACTCCTTTAATTTTTTAAAACAAAAAGAATGGAGATTCCAAAACCTCCATTCATAGAGCATCAAACGCCTTTGCACAACAACCGTCACTGGTTAAACACTATTCTTCTTCAGTGTATTTTACAACTTTCTTGTGAACTACGCGGTGTTTACGTGCTTTCGTTTCTTCACTCTCTTCTTCACCTTCTTCTTCCAAGCCATGAATTTTCTTCTCTGATTTTGCAGCTTCCGTTGCTGCTGCTATATCTTCTGGCTTAATCTTATCACTTACAGAAATAACTGCATCGGCAACAGCTTTAGTAATAAGTTGGACAGATTTAATCGCGTCATCATTTCCAGGGATTGGAAAATCAACAACATCAGGATCGCAGTTAGTATCAACAATTGCACCAATAGGAATACGCAAACGACGACCTTCAGAAATCGCGATATGCTCTTTAATAGTATCAACAACAAAGATAATCGATGGTAATTTTCTCATATCTCTGATACCTTCAAGCACTCCCAATAGTTTCTCTTTACGTTTTCCCATAATGAGACGTTCTTTTTTGGTAAGGCCCTCAATAGTTCCGTCTTTTTCCATTGCTTCGATTTTATCGAGCTTAGCAATACTCTGACGAATTGTCTGGAAATTTGTCAACATTCCACCGAGCCATCGTTCAGTAACATAAGGCATGTTACAACGTGTCGCTTCTTCGCGAATGCAATCTTTAAGTTGTTTTTTTGTACCGACAAACAAGTACCTTACCACCACGGGCAGCTTCTTTTTTTACTTTTTCAATGAGTTTTTCAACATTGATAAGGGTTTTGTTAAGATCGATAATGTAAATGCCATTTTTTGGGCAGAGGATAAATCTCTTCATTTTGGGATTCCAGCGCTTTGTCTGGTGACCAAAATGGGTTCCTGCTTCAAGCAGATCCTGAATAGTCAAATTAGTAGACATAACTACTCCTTATAATGTTTGGGTTGTACAACCACGGATATCATTGCGGAAGATTACCATCCCAAAGGAATAGCACCCATCTTCCGCTCAAACCGTGTGAATTGTATATTGAGGAAAAAAAAATTAACGTTTCGAGAATTGGAATCTTCTGCGGGCTCCAGCCTGACCGTACTTTTTACGTTCGACCACACGTGAATCTCGGGTGAGAAAACCACTTTTGCGTAGCATCTTGTGATACTCATCATTCACTAAAGCAAGTGCACGGGCAATTCCTAATCTGATTGCTCCCGATTGCCCACTCAAACCGCCACCTCTTACACTGGCAACGATATCATACGATTCAATCACCTGAAGAAGATTTAAAGGCTGTTCAACATCCTTAACTAAAACATCACTTTTCAAATAATCATGAAAAGGCTTTCCATTGACAGTCCGCTCACCCTTACCCGGGCGAATAATAACCGATGCAATTGCGTTTTTTCTTTTACCGGTCGCAGAATATCTGTTCTCCAAAATGACCAGCTCCTTTTTGAATATCACTTATTGTAAATTTAACGGCTTTGGCTGCTGCGCGGTATGCGGATGAACTGCACCAGCATAAACATGAAGCTTTCTCATGATCGCTCTTCCACGTGCATTCTTTGACACCATCCCGTGAATCGCATGGATAATAATTTGTGAAGGATCCATCGCAAGCTGCTCTTTAAATGAACGGAATTTTCCACCACCAGGATACCGAGAATGTCGAAAATATTGTTTAGTCTCAGGTTTCTTTCCTGTAAGCTTCACCTTTTCCGCGTTGATAATAACTAAAAAGTCTCCATGATCCTGATTTGGAGAATATGCAACTTTTCCTTTTCCAATCAAAACCTGGGCAGCTTTAGAGGCTATTCGCCCCAGTGATATATCTGTTGCATCAACAACAAACCAATCACGCTTAATAGTTCTCGAATCGACTACAACTGTTTTCATGGCTGAACCATCCTCAATACAGAGTACATTCTTTTTTGAATAAGTCTGTTGAATATATAACAAGGCAAAAAACAAGTCAATAAAGATTATGCTAAAAAACTTGGGGAAATTTGAAGTTTTTATTCATAAATGATCATAAAGCAGGCAAATACAGTGCTATCTCATTTTCAGATACAACCATAACTAATCCCCCGGATTTTTTTAATAATAAATAACCAAGACTAATTGAAGCAACTCGATCAAGCTCTGAAGAAACTGAAACAGCTGCTCCCGCTTCATTCTTTTTATTAATCATAGCACTAATCATGATATATTTACAATCGAGACGAGGAATTTCGGGAGGGATTTTCTCAGCGTTGGATAAATTAATGTGAATTTCACCTGCAGTTCCAACATTTTCTCTTATAAGAAACAGTACTGACCGGACTATATGATAAGCATAATCATGATCAACATCAAGCTTAAGCAGATTATCTTTGACATCAAAGGTGTATCCAACTTGCCTACTTTCAAATATCTCTTCAGCGGCATCTTTTACTAAAGTTTCGGTAGAAAGTGATTTTTTAATAGCAGGATTTTCAGAAGCCATATTTGAGAGCTTTTTCATTACCTCAACAGCATTTTCAACACTTGCCTTTATAGCTTCAATATTAGGTCTAAAATCTTTATTTTGATTAATTTGCATTTCCATAAGTTGCAAATTTCCATATATTCCAGTAAATACATTACTGAATGTATGCCTCATCGCCTGAGAAAACAACTCAAAAGGATTATAGGTATTTCTTTTTTCTAAAGCACTTGCCGCTACTTCTTCAGTTGAAAAATCGAATAAAATTCCAACGGTCCCTAAGAACCTGTGCGAATCGTTAATCAAATGTTGACCGGAAGAATTAACATTGCAAGATATTGATTTTTTAAAACCGTTCCTGCTTTTTTTTGCAAGCAGACGCATACGCAAACCAGTAGTTCTCCTTTGAGGAGCCCTGCGCTCATCAAATAATTTAGGCGCCCGTTCATTACCCGTTGCAATCCCTGTAAATTTAGGAAGTATATAATCTCTACTAACAGCGGGAATATCATCCGGATGAACAATATTACTGAAATGTAGTCCAATCAGGTCATCTGGAGAATAACCGAGTACATTTGTTATAGTACTGCTTAGATAAGCAAAATGCCCTTTCTCATCAAGAGCATATACTATCCCAGGTAATGTATCAACAAGAGTTTTATAGTGCTGATCCATGTCGGTGAATAATACTGAATACCTGCTCAAAGATTGCTTACTTTCCACCTCAACCTCTACTTTCAACACAGAAAGAAAAAACTTTCTACAAAACAGACTCCTCAAATATAGAGCACTGAATCATTTTCTTAAATAGGGTTAATTCCGCTCAACTTTTATTTACCTTAATTAAACACCAAGCATCTACAATAAGCACATTCAGTTACAAAGATATTTACTGCATAAATGGTACCATTTATGCAAAACGATGTCATTATTTATTTAATTTTTTTGTGAAATTAAGTAATTTATTTGACTTTAGGCAATCAGGAAAGGAAATCAGCGATACATTTTAATAAAGAGAGGGCCTTTATTCTTATTCTCTTGAAGCATTCGATCTAGAGAATAAATGGAATCACTTTTTGTGAAAGTAATTTCTTTAACTTTTGCTCCTTGCGCATTATAGAGAACCGCTTTCTGAAAACCCTTTAAACTGCCTGGATTTGGCCTGCTCCCCATAACAGATATAAATGCCATATCATTTTTAATTGAAAAAGAAGAGACTTTTTGATTTGAATTCTTCAAATCTGAACCATATGCAGTTATACATATAGCAAAAGAAAGGAAAGCCGCTGCAGTAAATAGTAACGAGTGTTTCATTTGCCCTCTCAAAAAAAATATCAATCATTACTAATAATAATATAGCACTAAAAAAAAAGAGAAACACAAAAAAGTGTTGCTCTTTAAAAAAAAGGCAGCAAAAACCTATGATGCTCGATATGCAAGTAATCTCTTACTTCTGGATGAATGCTTCAATCTCCGGAGAGCCTTTTCTTTAATTTGTCGTGCACGTTCCCGCGTAAGATTAAACCGCTGTCCAATTTCCTCCAGCGTATGTGATGTCTCTTCGCCTATTCCAAAATAAAGACGCACAACCTCTTTTTCCCTTTCACTTAAGGTCTCCAGTGTTTTGGTGATCTCCTCCTGAAGAGAAACCTCCATTAACCCATTATCAGGCAACTCCTGTTCCTCATCCTGCAAAACATCCATTAATCGGGAATCCTCACCGTGTTGCAACGGTGCATCAAGAGACATGTGACTGTTACCAATTTTAATGGTATCCTGTACTTCAGCAACATCAATATTCAACTCCGCAGCTAGCTCCTCAACATTGGGAAGCCTGCGATACTTCTGTTCGAGTTTACTTTGCATTTTACCGATTTTGTGAATCGTACCTACACGGTTTAAAGGCAATTTGATGATTCGAGATTGCTCCGCTAATGCCTGTAAAATTGCCTGTCTAATCCACCATACCGCGTAAGAGATAAATTTAAAATTCTTCTTCTCATCAAATCGCCGCGCAGCCCTTATTAACCCCAGGTTTCCTTCATTTATCAAATCACTCAGTGGTAAACCCTGATTTTGATAGTTACGAGCGACACTTACCACAAACCTTAAATTTGCCTTTACTAATCTCTCTAAAGCCTTTCGATCACCTTTTTTAATCTTGATCGCTAACTTTGCTTCCTCTTCTAAAGTAAGACTTTTATTTTTCCCTATTTCTTTTAGATAAAGTGCTAATGATCCCTCTTCAGGAAGGAATTGTGCTCTTTCCATATAACCGTTTTCACCTCACGTTTATTTCTAGCATCCAAATGCAGATCAAAGGTCAATAAAATAGAAAATCCTTCAATATAGTGCAACAAATCACTTATTGGGTTTAAAAAAACAAACCTCTTTATTATATCATTATTATAAGCGTTTTTATATTCTTTTGTTATTTATTTAATGAAAATTTTATGAAAATAAATTGCCGGAAACCTAAAAATGTCAATTTAATCTAAAAATCCGATGATTTTTTACTAAAAAGGCACCTTTTAACCTATCTATCTTTCTAAAACCATACCACGAATTATGTTTTTTAAATTATTTGCAATTTTTTGATAAAAATCTTTTTCAAAATTCACCTTTACTAAAAACCATTTTGACTTCTTTATTAGCAAAAAGTATATTGAGAAATTATTTTTAACTTTTTGGAGGAAATATGTCCAAGACTTGTGAAATATGCGGAAAACACCCTCAGTCAGGATGTACAATATCACACGCACATAATGTAAGCAAGCGAATCTTCTACCCTAACCTTCGTACAATCAAGCAGGTTGTTGAAGGAACATCCAAAACTGTGAAGATCTGCATGAAATGCCTGAAAGCTATGGGAAAAAGTAAATAATTGATAGACTTAAGCTCCAGATTCTGGAGCTTCTGATCTTTCGCCGCAAGCTTTTTGCCATCTCTAATTATTCAATTGCCTTTGATTTCTCTATCAAAAACAAATAAAATTAAAATAGAATCGCTTTTTCAGTGTTGTTAAGGGTAGCCTTTTTGACGATTTTTGATGAGAAAGCCTGTGAATCACTGCCTAATTTAAAATACAGAATTCAGGCTCTTTTTTTATACTTAGGATATACTAATTCCCCACAACTGTAGGTTCCAAGGTGGCGGAAGAAAGTTGTTATCTCCTGAAGATGATTGATAGCGTTTTTCTGAGCCTCATTTTTGATATTACCCGCAAAATCCAAATAAAAAAGATATTGAAACCCTTTCCCATGGACAGGGCGTGATTCAATCTTAAAAAGATCAATATCACGTAATGCAAACACAGCAAGACATTTAAATAAAGCCCCTGGAATATTTTTGGTAGAGAAGACAATTGAAGTTTTTACAGGATTTGATAGTGGCATTTCCTGTTTTTTACTTATAATAATAAAACGAGTTGTATTCCATTCATTATCTTCGATATTTTCAGCTAAGATATCCATTTTAAAATCAATAGCAGCCTGCATCGAAGCAATAGCGGCAGCATCAGAGAGCTTTTCATCTTTAATTTTCTTAACCGCCAGAGCGGTATTTGGCATTGAAATCCTTTGTACAGAAGAATTTCTTTTAAGAAATTTCTTACACTGAGCAAATGCTGCCGGATGAGAATAAAAAAAGCGAATATCTTTGCGCTTTACACCCTTATTGGCAATCAGATATTGTCCTACTCTCAATAATATCTCACCAGTAATGCTTAATTTACTTTCAAGAAGAGAATCATAATTCTGATGGATACTTCCCGCAGTAGAATTCTCAATTGGAACAATACCATAGTTACAATTTCCTGAGATTACCTTTTCAAAAACTTCAGAGAATTCAGGTACACATACATATTTATGATTAGAACCGAAATACTCAATAGCAGCCAGTTCTGTAAAAGACCCTTTTTCGCCAGGAAAGGCGATTTTATACATCAAAAGATCCTCCTGACCATAACGAGACGTTTTCTAAAATAGTCCTCGTCCAGAGAACTATAAGTAACCCCTTTTTTGGAACTTGCATGTGCAAATTTTTTATTTCCAACCATAATACCAACATGATTGATCGAACCGAAAAGTCCGCCTTTAAAAAAAACCAGATCCCCAGATTTTATCAGACCTAAAGATATTTCCCGACCATAATGGCTCATCTTTTTAGATGAATGGGGCAAATTCACATTATTTAATTCTTTGAAAACAAGACATACAAAACCGGAGCAATCCACACCTCTACGGCTCATCCCAGCGAACCGATATGGTGTTCCAATGTATGACCTGATTACTTTTTCCAGCCGATCAGCAGGAACTTTATAATATTTACGATAATCCCAATCACGAGGGACCATATAATGCACCTGTCCATCTTTAGAACGAGTATAACGGATCGATGGTGCACAACCGATAACCAGAGCCAGAAATAAGAGCAGTATAATGTTTAATAAATATGTCTTCATAACCAGCTCTATGATTTTTTTAATCTCAGCACAACTCCCTCAATTTCATGGAAAACCAGAATCCATGAGCGCCTACCCCTATACTCTGGATACATTTTAAGCTTTTGGCAAAAGTGTTTTACACAAAGAAAGCTTAATTCGATGACATTGAGTTCTATACTATATATTCTACTAATCTGGATTTTCGTTTATTATCTGTACCAGCGGAAAAAATATAAACTGACAAAAATACCGATAATTGATAGTAAACTAAATTTGAACATGAAACCAATCTGAAATTTGATAGCGTTCAAATCGACCAGGACCGGCTTATTATTTACAAAATCACCGATCCCAACAGGTATGCTAAAGGTAAAAAACGTTTTTACGACGTTTTCACCGCCGGGAAGCATTTCTACAATACTGTTGAGATAAGAACCAATCAATATACCAATAATAACCACCAGAAATAAAGTGGATACTCTTTTCTCTTTCAATTGAACTGACATAGATGCCCCTTTTTTAGTAATGTGGAATTATTTGTCTACCCCAGCATATTCATTTAATCTTAACTGAATATTGTGGACCTTTCCTTTTCTGGAAATTACCATCTGCACATTATCACCAACAAAATAATCAAGGAAAAAACCATCAATATCGAGATGTGACTGAATCCGCCTATTGCCCATTTGCTTGATAATATCGCCGGTCTGCAAACCAGCCTTAAACCCCGGACTATTCGCTTGAACATTAACTACTGCAACACCCTCAGTGCTATTATATCCTAAAGAGAGCGCCATTGAGCGATTTATATCCTGAACAGAAATACCAGTCCAAACCTGCCTTCGTTTGCCAAATTTTATAAGTTCTTCAGCGACTCTTCTTGCCCGGTTAATCGGTATAGCGAAACCAATACCGATAGACCCTTTGTTATTGTTTGATCCTGTAAATATAAAGGTGTTAATACCAATAACTTCTCCGAGCGCATTCACAAGTGGCCCCCCACTGTTCCCAGGATTGATAGCAGCATCTGTTTGAATCATCCCCTGATAATAAACACCTTCGGATGGCGCAAAGTTTCTGTTAAGAGCACTGACAACCCCAACAGTAACTGTTGGATGTACATCGTTAATGAAATTTAAAAATGGATTCCCAATCGCTATAGCCCATTCACCAATCATGGCTTCATCAGAATTGCCGAAATTAACACTCTGATATTGCCCTTTTTCAACTGCTACCACGGCAAGATCTGATCTGGCATCTATACCGATCACTTTACCTTCAAGCCTCTTACCATTGGAAAAATTAACAAACAATTGCGCGGCATTCTGAACAACATGGTAATTTGTCAAAATCATTCCATCTTTTCGGATCACAAATCCGGAACCGATACTTTCAACCTGCCGATACTGCGGTGTCATATCCGGATTAAAAAAGAAATCAAAAAATTCATTAGAGTAGTAAGAATCCCGAACGACTTCAATCTGAGTAACAACAATACCTACAACACACGGAGCTACCAATCGGGTAGAGTTTACTATCGCATTGCTTCTTGACATCAACAAATCAGATTGAACCTGAGTTGATATATTTTCAGTGCTTTTATCAGAACTCATGGCTTTTTGTTCATTTCTATCTGCTCTATTGAAACCGGAATAAATGTGGCGAATGATCTCTCCGCCGGTTATCAATCCGAACGAAAGCCCTAAAAGCAGAAACAGAATATATACCCAAACTTTACCAATCGAATTATTATCAAAGATTTTCATCCAAAATCTCCTTCGGATAGTTCACTTTTTCCAGTACAAGCCCAAAAGGAGGCGCAGTCAGACCTGCACGAGAGCGATCCTTACATGCAATTATATCGGCAAGAGTTGACTTGAATTTTCCTCGCCCGATATCGACCAAAGTTCCGACAATTGAGCGGACCATCTTGTAGATAAACCGGTCTGCTTCAATTGTAAAGACAATGCATCCATTTGTGTTTTGGAAATCAGCTCTTTTCACTGTGCACACCATATTGTCACTTCCAGCACCAGATGCACAAAAGGTGCTGAAGTCATGAGTTCCTAGTAAGTATTCACAATTATCGCTTACAAGATTCCAATCAACATCAGTATAAATCATCCAAACTCTTTTAGCATATAGAGGCTGTTTACGAACGCAGAAATAGTATTTGTATTGCCTGCTCGATGCAGAAAAACGGGCATGAAAAAGTGGATTTACCTGAGAGATGTTGTATACAGCAATTTCCGGTGGAAGTAACGCATTGAGCGATAATTGTAATTTCCTCTCATCAATAGAATTATCATAATCGAAGTGAACAGCCTGAGCTCTCGCATGTACTCCAGCATCAGTACGTCCTGCTCCTGTAATTTTCATAGGAGAACGCAGCGCGATTTTGAGGGCGTTTTCAAGCACTTCCTGAATGCTGACTGCATTAGGCTGACATTGCCAGCCGCCAAATTTTAAGCCATCATATTCGACTCTAAAGAAGTATCTCATCTGTTAAAGCCATCCTTTAACAGTTCAGAAACTCTTGTGATGCGGTAGCAGAATAGCTGGACCTCCTGAAGTGAACCGGAAATTTTTCCTGTTTTAATCCCAAGGTCGAATTCGAGAAGCCATTTACAAATCATCTTCAGTTCTTCATCAGTGAACTTCTTAGCCTGTGTTACAATACCAGAAGCGATAATCACCGGATATACTTTTCGCTGCTCACCATCCATCAATAAACCCGCAGCTTTGCCTATCGCGAAAGCTGCTTCATTCTGCACCGGATTATTGAAACCTTTTGCATTGAGGAAATTTTTAATAACCTGAGGATTCGCATCGGCAAACTTTCTGATTCGAAACATCGCCCAGAACTGCCTGTAAAGAGCAGATATCATTGTAGGTGCATAAAATGTTGTCGCAAAGAGAGAGTCTACAATTGCCAATGCTCGTGTCAATTGACGTGTACTCAAAGCTGATGCTAACTCAAATACAGTCATTGTTCTTGAGGCCCCGACAACCTCCTCTATTGCATTTTTTTCAATCGGCTCACCGGGCTCAAGATGAATGTCAATTTTCTGAAGCTCTGAATATAATACATCTATTTCATATCCGACCAAATCGACTAAAAGATCCGCATTTATTTTGGTTATTCTTCGATTGAAAAGCACAGGTATCTGATTTACAAGCCATTCTGCAATTTTATACTCAGGAGGTTTTTGAAACTCCTGATATAAGAAATCGCTATTCCCCGATGCCGCTCTTTTCTTTATCTGAAGCAGCTTTCCTATCTTTGATTCACTATCTTTCCCCTTCTTACCTTCGTCAATTTCAATAACGATATAAGAATCGGTTGGAGGATATTTAATTGTATTATTGAGTTCCTTAAGCTCTTTCTCACTTAGAGTCTGTGCATGATTAATATGAAAAACACGGGTTTCGGCAAAAAGCGAAGGTGTCAATATTTTTTCCAAGTAAAGAGAAAAATCCTCTGCACTTGAATCATAGCGTTCCGTTACATACTGACCATGAGCCTGTACAATTTCTCTAATCAATTTCTGCCGGGCTTGCTCTCTGCCGACAGAATCATCACCGGCGATAATCAGAACATGGGGAATAGTGCTGTTTTGTGAAACATTCATGGAATGAGCGGCTCCAGAACAGATTGTCTTTTGTTAATAGTTTCTGTAAACATAATCTGCGCATTTACAAATTTTCTCGGTTCGATTCTGATTACCCTGATTATACTGTTTGCAAGCTCATCTCCATCAGAAACTTTGAAACCAACACCGGCAGTAAGCAGTTTCTCACAGCTTTCTGTTTGCGTATGATAATCAGGCCCAAAAAACACCGGAATACCAAATCTTGCCGGATCCCACACATTATGCGCTCCGACATTTACAAAGGTTCCCCCCACAAAAGCGATATCAGCCATTTTGTATACATCGTCGAGAATGCCCATTTTTTCAATGATACACACATCCCATTTTCTCGATGTGCTAATTTCAGATAAATGAACGATATTTCCACCGATCTCATCCATCAACGCTGGGACCTCTTCCAGATACCGGGGAACAACAATCACTTTACAATTCATGTTCTTTCGGGAAAGTGTATCTATACACCGTTTCAAAGCTTTACCCTCACCAACATGCACACATCCGGCACTCAATACGAAACTGTTTTCATTGAGATTCATTCCGCGGCGCAAAGAAAGCCATTCTCTTTTCTGTGGTCTTTTTATGTAAATATGCCCCTTGATATTTCCGACAATATGAATCACCTGTTTTGGCACTCCTAAAGTAATAAACCGTTCAGCATATTCTGCACTCTGAGCAAGGATGATATCAAATCTTGAAAACAAAGGATAAAGGAGTTTCTGAAATCTACAATACCGATCAAAAGATTTTTCTTCCATCCGTGCATTCACTATACCCACAGGAATCTTTTTCTTTCTGCAAACCCACAGCATAGATGGCCATAATTCGGTCTCAAGCAGCCAAACTCTGGAAATACCATATTGAACTATTGTATCATTCATCAATGAAAGCGAATCAAAAGGAAGATAACCGATACCGCAAATAGAAGGTGTTTTATTTCTTTCAAGGTACTGAACACCAGTGCGAGTTGTCGCTGTAACCAGATAGAGATCCTCCGGATGACGTTGCTCAAGGATTTCGAGAAATTTGAAAAGTAATTTTGCTTCACCCATCGAAGCAGCATGAAGCCACACTACAGTTCTGTTTCTAAAATCCCGTACAGGTGAGGGCGGTTTCTGCCTCTGAAATATATCCCACCCCTTCTGCTCGCAGTAATCTTTGAAAAGCTGCGATATGACACGATAGCTGATTTCGATTATTATGCTATATACATGAATAATAAGAAAAATTAATTGCTTTTTGAGTTTCATCCTTCAACTACACCTATAGTAAATTGATTTTTGCCATTTCGTTTAGAATCGTAAAGCGCTTTATCAGCTGCACTGATCAGAATATCTTTCTTCACCGGCATATTACCGTCAAAAACGACTACCCCCAAACTCGCCGAATAAGAAAATTTATAATGGGAATAAGAAAGTGGGTTTGATGCAAATGAGCTGATAATTCTCGAAGCCAGTACTTCAGCTCCATGAAGATCTGTATCTGACAAAATGATGCCAAACTCTTCACCACCATAACGAGCAAGGACATCACCAGCACGTATTATCTGACTTATACGTTTTGTTAAATCAATGATTACAGCATCGCCAACCTGATGCCCGTAGGTGTCATTGATCTTCTTAAAGTCATCAATATCAATAAGAATAAGAGAAAAAGAACAACCCTTTCGATTGGAACGCGCTATTTCCCTCTCAAGGGTCTCATGAAACATTCTATGATTTGCAATACCGGTCAAACTGTCTGTTTTTGCCTGCAGACGAGCTTGAAGAACAGAGTATCCATGTTCTATGATTGATGAAACAATAGAGGTAAAAACATACAAAAACTGGTTCTGCTCATAAACAAAATCCTCCTTTTTACTGAAAAAAAGAGTAAGTGAACCAATCGAACGGTCTGTTACCATCATTGGAATTCTTACCGGATACAGATTATCAACCAGATCACTTTCCCCCTGCTTGCCATTATAAACAATTAAAGGGATTAATTCTTTTTCAAATAATTCTTTTTTCATCATCGGAAAAGAATTGGTAAAGTTCTCAGAAATTATTGACCTGATCCTGACTGTCTCAACAACTCCGGAATAAGGCATGGCAAAAATTTCATGAAATCCAAGAAGGTCAACCCCGATCACCGCCAGAGTGGAACCCATTATCTGATTAATATCTTCAAGAGTTATTCTCATGATTTCTGACACTTCTATAGACAGCATTAATTTACGTATGAAATAATAAAGCTGAGTAATATCGTGAAGATGATCTTTAGCATACGTTGGCATAAGATCAGAATGTTTCATGAGCATTAAACTTTTCAGATGAAACAGCCGTAAAGCGACAGCCTTTTCCACCTGAATAAGAAAGTCAGGAATCGAAAGTGGTTTTTCATGATATGAATACACCCCCAAATTCATAGCAAGTGTAGCTGAATCAAGTGATGCAAACCCGGTAATTACAATAACTTCAGTATATTCATCTTTACTCTTAGCGCAACTGAGCACTTCTATGCCAGTACAATCTGGGAGTTTTAAATCAGTAACAATTACATCGAAATCATGTACATTCATCAATTGATATGCATCAGCGCCATTATGACAGGTAAAAATTTTATACGCTGAACCAAGCGCTTGTTTGAGCATCTCACAAACAATTTCATCATCATCTACTATTAAAATTTCACAATCTGAAGGTCGCCTAGTTAAGAGATTTTCCATAAAACTCAATTAAGGATATTGGGAGTAAATCTGAAGATTATAAAAAAGCTGATATATCATTCATTATAATATATCTGGAAAAATACTTAATGAGCACTTTAGTTAAAAGCCCTATTACAAAAATAGTATCAAATTAAATAGAAAACTTATCATTAGAAAAATATAACAAAATACTTTTGAACTTTACACATTTCTTTCAGACTGAACATCTTCTGAATAAATTTATCTCCTAATTTTGAGTGGAATTTTGAAAATCCATCTTTTTTATTGAATTCTATAAATATATATAGATTTTTTTTCTGAAAACTTTGACTTCTCTGAAATCGCAAACCTATTTTATTCTCGATTAATGGTCCCCCTTTTTTTTGGTACCAATATATTTACGATTTGATAAACATTTTCCTCGGCAGGAGTCATGCTGGTAAAAAAACTATTATTAAGTGCTCTGATTTTAAGCTGTGTCTGGATTTTTTCCTGCACAGATTTAAGTGGATCGACAAGTCTGGGTCAGGATATTGTTAATGATGTAGATCCCAATCGTACAGACTTTTTGAAAAACTTCTCTTTCTCTGATAGCGCAAAACCAATTGCAGAATTCAGTTTAGCTGCCCCCAATGATACAGTGATTGGATACAATTCTGAATCAAGCGGGACTATAAAATCAGGATCTACTCCTAACCGCGAAGCCAGAGGAATGGTAGCTTTTATAATCGACACCAACTATCTTATAAATCACAGTAAAGATACGGTGAAATCGATTCTCCTTCAATTTTCGTCTGATGACTCAGTCTCAAAAATCCCCGATTCTCTTGTTATCTATGATTATAATCGATTTCCTCTTACTAACACCGACTCTCTTACTATAACCAAAGCAGTCGCGACGCTGAACCGTTCGTATGATTCTACAAGCAAAAATTGGCTGTTCAAGGGATATCTAAACAGCACTTCTTCTGATATAGCTTCATTTTCAAGTTCCTTGCGTGCAGTTCCGAAAGACACGCTGTTTTTGAGATATCTTATTATTAATTATAAAAATACCTATACTGATACTATCTTCAGATTGAATTCCGTAGCTAAAATGACCATTCAGTTCAAAAGAGATACGCTCTTCACCGAAACAATTTCCTCAAAGTATTCTAACTCTGTCGTTTTTGATAAATCTACCAAGGCAGATAGCCTCAGCAAGCAGCCAATAACTTCGTCAGAAACCGGTAGAAAGGCTGTTTTTGCATTTGACATGACAAAGCTATGGAACTCAATGGATACGAGTAAAGGATTCAATAAAATCCATTCAGCTACTTTAACTATTAAGGATTCTATTCTTCCCGGGTTTGATACGACTAAAACTATTCCTTTCAGATATTATATTTCTCCGATTCTGTTTACGGATGCAAATGAGCTCAGAGATTCCATAAGTAAATCAGGAACTTCGAGTGAAATGGGAACTGCAGATAGCATTGCACTCCCGGCAGTTAAATTTATAAGAAATTATTTTTCATCAAAGCCTAAAACACTCTATCTCTATATCAATAATTCAAATAACAACACTGCCAGGCAGGAAACCTTATGGTTAAAACCATCGTTGACTGCAGTTTTCACCAACAACCAGTAAAGCCGTGAATACATGAAAAAACTATTTAGAAACACCTTATTTATAACAGCTTCTTTATACGGGTTACTTTTTTCTCAGTCGATGCTTAGCTATCAGTTCCCGACAGGAATATCAATTATTCCTGCTGCCGGGCCATCGTTGAGTTTAGGAAGAACAGGAGTTGGAATACAGAATGATTTTCTGGCGATGACCAAAAATCCCGCTAATCTTGGTATTGTTCAAAGAGCGGTCTTCTCATCTGTAATAAGTTATGATATTTTTAATATCAGTGATGATGGAAATTCATCAACTCAACAAGTCTTCAATCCCCAGCTTCTATCATTTGCTTTCCCTATTAGTAAGTTAGGCTCGATTGGACTTTCAGTTGACCAGAGAAGCATTACCGATTTTAAATTTCATATTGAAAAAAGTACAATGGTAAACGGTCTTATGTACGATCAGGAATTGGGAACAATTCGTAAAGGTGGAACTGTGAGCTGGCAGGTGGGGTACGGATATTCATTCAAGAAATACGCGCAGCTGGGTTTATCTTACGAAAGAATTTACTTTACTGACAGGACCACAAACTTAAAAACAGTTTCAGACGAACTCACTTCAACATTCAGGGACTCAACTGAGGTTATTTACAGAGGAAACGGCATAAGAGGAGGATTACTCATCCCTTATAAAAAGTTTACCGGTGGCCTGAGTGGTGAATACATTTTTATGAACGAAGCAAGTGAGAATAGAACTAATACTGGTGATTCAACTCAAACTTCAGAATTCGACTTCAAACTAGCACCATCATTTACGCTTGGGGGTTCCTATTCATTTTCTCCTGAGTGGCTCGTAGCGGCTGATATCGGCATGATTTTCTGGAAAGAGTTTTATTCTCAGCAAGGGACAGTTCGTCCACTTGACAATGCAGTTTTCTTTTCAGCCGGCGGACAATATATCCCTGCACCTAATCTTCTGGCCCCCAAGTATTATGAAATTATGCAGTACCGGGCCGGATTTCGGATTAACCAGCTACCAGTTTCACATGCTTATGAATTTGGAATTGACTTAGGAGTAGGTTTACCACTGCAACAAGGCGGCAGTTCCTTTGACATCAACTTTGAATACGGCAGACGTTGGGATAGTCATTACAAGAACTATTCAGAACAATTTTTCAGCATTCAGTTAGGTATCAATGGCGGACGTAAGTGGTATCAATCAACTGAATCCAGTTATTAGTAAACATTTCGATCCTCGGCATCATCGTGATTCACATTGTAAGCATGTAAAGACTCGCCTGATGCTTGGGTATGCCACTAATGGGAGCAGTTGATGGCGATATGCAACCGAAGGTAAATAAAAAACGATTGCCGAATAATAAATCAAAGGTAAAAAAAACAGCCCCCCATCCTGAGTCTCTGTCTCCCCGGGAAAGTGATTTTCAACCTGTTTCGGCAATTATTTTTGATCGTAAAGATCTTCAGGATAAGCTCCAGGAAAAAAGCGGTATTATCACTGGAGAACACGGTGAAAACATCTCTCCTGTAGTTAGTTCTGCTCTGCCATTCCCGGCAAGCAACAGTCAATCATCAGAAAAGGCAGCCGGTCCGCGGTATACATTCAGCACTGATATACCTGAAAAATATGACGATTTTTATCTACGGGCACTGCCCCGGGATCCTCAATGGGTTTATGTTTACTGGGAATTACCCGACGGGACAAAAGGACCTTCTGAGAAAGCAATTCGGGCAGATTCAGAGTTTGCTCAATGGATTCTCCGGGTAAAAGCTTCTCCTTCCGCAGATGTAAAAGATCCATCCGATGAGCATCAATTTGATATTCCTATCAATTTGAAGGACACTAGTTCCTATGTTAAGCTTCCAGAACCAGGTTACAAGTGCAATATCGAATGCGGACATATTACAAATACAGGTAAATTTATTCCCGTTTCTTCAACAGTTCCATTCTTTGTTCCACCCCCAGTGGTAAAAGGCAAGATCCCTGAAGAATCATCATGCGATCAATCTCAATTGTTAATACAATACTCTGCTGAATCTGCTGCGATCAAAGATATTTCCCACCTTCATGAACACTCAAAGCCTGTTTCTTCAGATCAGTCGACAAATGCCGGAGAAAGGATAAAAATCACTGGCTCAGAAAGCTCAAATAATGAGCAGATTGTTCGCTACTTTGGTTCTGCTGCACCTAAATAACGCGATGTCCTCCGCAACTTAATCGTAAAGCAATTACTTTATAAAGCGCTTCCGCTGTAAATTATATTGTAGCTATCATGAAAAATCATATCCATGATAAAATCAATCCCGGGTACAGAGGCTATCTCTGTCTTATTCTCCATGCGCACCTTCCATTTGTCCGCCATCCGGAATGTGATTACATGATGGAAGAAAACTGGCTTTTTGAAGCTCTCACAGAGACATATATACCCCTATTGGCAATTTTCGATAATCTTATCAAAGATGTTGTTCCATTTAGATTGACAATGTCATTAACACCTCCTTTGTGTTCTATGCTTTCAGATCCGTTTCTCCAGGAGCGCTACTTACGATATATAAACAAACTGATCGAACTTGCGGAAAAAGAAATAGATCGAACGCGAAATGATCGCCAGTTCAACAAAACTGCACTCATGTATTACAATAAACTCAACACTTGTAAAACGATATTCGATGATATCTATGATGGTAACATACTACAAGGTTTTAAATATTTTCAGGATTTCGGAGTACTTGACATAATCACCTGTGGAGCCACACATGGGTACTTGCCAAATATGCAATTCAATCCGAATGCGGTACGAGCCCAGATCTTCACTGCCGTACATTCCTATGAGCGGTTTTTAGGAAGACTACCTGATGGTATCTGGTTACCTGAATGTGGTTTTTACCCGGGCCTCGAAACCATCCTTCATGAAGCCAACCTGAAGTACTTTTTTACTGAAACTCATGGGATATTATTTGCCGAGCCTCGACCTAAATATGGTGTTTTCGCTCCTGTGATTTGTAGAAAAGCTCCTGTTGCGGCTTTCGGACGTGACGTAGAATCATCACGATCTGTCTGGAGTGCCCAGGAGGGTTATCCAGGTCATTCATCATATCGAGATTTTTATAGAGATATTGGATTTGATCTTGAGCTTGAATACATTGGGCCGTATATTGATCCTATCGGAATACGAATCAACACTGGATTCAAGTACTATAAAATAACTGGGAAGCAGCCGAACAAAGATCCGTATGATCATGACGAAGCACTCAGAGTAGCTGCAGAACATGCGGGAAATTTCATGTTCAATCGCGAACGTCAAACAGAATATCTTGCATCCATTATGGATCGCGCACCTATAATCGTTGCACCATATGATGCTGAGTTATTTGGGCACTGGTGGTATGAAGGACCGGATTGGCTGAATTTTCTGATTCGCAAGATCGCTTTTGAACAGCAGACTATTAAACTGATTACACCTTCAGATTATTTGACAATGTATCCATCTAATCAGATATGTGAACCTTCATTTTCAAGCTGGGGCGAAGGTGGCTATTCTGAAGTTTGGCTTGACCAGAGTAATGACTGGATTTATAGACATCTGCACCGGATGGAAGAGCGTATGGTTGAGTGTTCGAGGAGTTTTCCAGATGCAGATGGACTGATAAAACGGACTTTAAATCAGATGGCTAGAGAATTGCTGCTTGCACAATCAAGTGATTGGGCTTTTATCATGAAAAATGGAACCATGGTTCAATACGCTGTTCGCAGGACAAAAGAGCATATAGCCAACTTTCTTCGATTGTATGATGACTTGAAAATCAATAGAATTGATGGAAACTTTGTTTCTTTACTTGAATCACATAATAATATTTTCCCGGAAATAGATTATAAAGTGTATTCGTAAGTATCAATTCTTTTCTTTTTTTGTGAATAGATCAGATGACGTATATTCAGTAATTTTAAATCTTGTCAATCAATTTTCCATTTAAGACGATATCTCAATAGAGTTGGTATAATTTTCACAGGAGAAGGCTGTATGAGAAGAACAATGTTGATTATTTTTTCAGCATTTCTGGTGTCTGCACAGGAAACAACTCAGCAAACTCGCGAAGTGCTCAATGTCTTTGGATCCATCGGAATCGGGTTCAAAACAGGAGGACAACTTTTCACCTCAATTACGGAAAATTCTCTAGGTGAAAAAATTAAAGAAGAAAATGAGTTTTTCAACTATGGTCAGGGATTTAAAATCGATCTGGGAGCACAGTATTTAGCTATGGAAAATCTGGGGCTTCAATTAGACTTCGAGATTTCTCTGGGAGCACCAGGATTCGAAACAGACGACCATTTAATCGATACAGCTGGAGCAAGAATTGACAGTACTACCGAATACACCAGAAATATGTATGGTATAAAATTTCTTGTTGTACCACGTTTTGAAGTTCTGGAACTCATAACCATGTATACAGGTGTTGGACTCGGATTTTTCTGGAATTCAAATCATTATGAGATAACCCGTTCAGTACCAACAAGTACTACAACAGAAAAGGGAAGAATTGTTTCATCACCAACGCTTGGGTGGACTGGCTTGATTGGTGCAGATTATCCTGTTTCTGATAGAATTGCTCTTTTTGGAGAAATCGCGTTTGATCAGGTCGCTTTCAAGTGGAAAAAAAGGATCATTGAGCAGACAAATATTCCTGATAAAAAAGTAAAGACTGATTTTTTTGAGGAAGATGATCCTGGCAATGAGGAACCGCTGAAAGTCCCCGGCTCAAACTGGCAAATAAGAATTGGAGCCAGATTTAGTATTTTATAGTAGCAAATGGTTGGAATTTTTAGTAATGAAAGTTTCAACCTTTAATTTTCGATTTTTATTCTTAAAGTTTCTGTAATTATTCTTAAGATGTTTTGTTAATTTTTTTAATGAAATTATAATTTTTTTATTTTTTAATATTCATTGTTTTTTGTGCCACAAAGTAAGATTATTAATCTACCATCTTTAGCTAAATTTTGAGTATTTAGCAATGAATGAAATTTTAATGCACTTTTTAGAACATAATTGTTTTATCGAATGTTTTATAACCCTCTAAAAATAGATTTAAATTTTCTTTTGTCTAATTTCTCTCTGAATAATATGATAGCACACAATACACTATTTTATTATTTTTAAGCTTCAATGTATTTTTGAGCTATATTTCGAATTTTGTAAGTTTTTTTGATTTTTGTATGATCAAAGCAGTTCGAAAATAATATCCTCAAAGGGAGAAAACATATGGCTCGGTCAAAAAAAAATGCTTCTTATATGAAAGCACTACTAGGAATCGTTCTTATTATAATTATCATGTCAGTGATAAACAAAATAAGTAAGAACACAGACATCGATAACTATGATAAATACAAAGCGAAAATCGATAACAATAAAAAGTTGAATCCATTCGCAGAGTCACAAAAGGATTCTGTATCAACTCTTTTTGCGGGATTTTGGCAAAATGAGTCTTTACCCCAAGGTACAACTCCAGGAATTTGTGATCGTATAGAAATGAAGAAAAACGGGATTGTATGGAGAGTAAAGACCTATAAATACCTGACATCTACAAATGATACAGCATATTTTATGCATGCAATGACCGGCTATCTTCGGCCATTTGCCAATCGAAAAGATATTTCCTCTCTTTACACATTTGATATGCACATTATTCGGCAGACCTATATCGGTAAAGATACCTGTTATGGCTTAGCTGGTATTGACACCACCTGGGAAATCACCCGCAATGAAAACAGTCTTCATATGGGGAATACAGATTATATACCCTACGATACGGCTGATTTAGCCCACTTCTTTCCTGAAGGAGCAATCGCATTGGTTGATGCGATAACAATTAACCCCTGCAATAAAGATTATTCAACAAAAGAGTATCAAGAACTCGCTTATCAGCGATCAACTATTTCTTTGCCAAAGTTAAAGGAGGCGCAAAAATGAGAGTCGGCCTGTTCCTTATCAGCATGGTTCTTATCCTGTTTATCGGTTGTCAAAGCAAGCAGAGTTGCCTGCAAAAATACCATTTTAACAGTTGTGATGAATTCAAAAAGGTATATACGCAAAACAAAGATAAAGATGAAGCTTTGAAATTGCATTCTATTTCGATTGAATGCGGATGCAAACCGTAACTTACGGCTAAAGTATTTCAGAGATATTTATGTTCTATTTATCATTCTGCAACTTACCGATTAATCCTTGACCTTTAAAAGGGAAATCGAGAACGGTTATAGATCACCTCATTCAGTTAGCGATAATAAACACTAATACAATCATATAGGCATTTACATTTTAGTCTTAGATGTAAATGCTATTTTAATTTTTCACTACAGTGCTAATCAATTTTAAAAATAACAGATGTACTTGGAGTAAAACGGAGATCTAAAAATGTCAAGCTTTTCTTTTAAAGGAGGAGTACATCCCAAAGACGGTAAATACCTCTCCAAAGATAAACCGATTGAAAGATATGCTCCAAAACAGGTACTTGTTCCGATGCAGCAACATATTGGCGCACCCGCAAAGCTTATCATTGAAGAAGGTGCGCAGGTTAAGAAGGGTCAGGTGATCGGTGAAAGCACCGGGAATGTATCTGCAAAGGTTCACGCTCCTGTTTCAGGAAAGGTGATAAAAATAACCGAAGCGCTTCTTGCCATAGGAAGAAAATCTGCTGCGGTCCTCATTGAGAATGATGGCAATGATGAATGGATAGAATGTAAAGATAATCCCAATTGGAAATCGATGTCAAAAAATGATATTCTATCATTGGTCACCAACGCGGGAATTGTAGGTATGGGCGGAGCTACTTTTCCAACTCATGTTAAAATCAACCCGCCACCAAACAAGAAAATTGATACACTCATTATAAATGGTGTTGAATGTGAACCTTATCTGACTGCAGACTATCGTCTCATGTTGGAAAATAGCAAGGAAATTCTCGAAGGTATCCGCATCCTCCTCCACACTCTTGATATTAAAAAAGCCTGTATCGGTATTGAGGCTAACAAACCAGATGCTGTCAAGCTTTTTGAAAACTTAACAAAAGGCCATGAAGATATTTCCGTTCATTCGCTTAAGATCAGATATCCTCAGGGCGCTGAAAAGGTTCTGATTAAATCAATTCTTAATCGCGAAATTCCTCCTGGTAGCTTACCAATGGATGTTGGCGTAGTTGTCCAGAACGTCGGAACCACTTTCGCGATTTACGAGGCTGTCCGTCTTGGCAGACCTTTAGTAGAACGAATTGTATCGGTCACTGGTGAAGGAATCAGATCTCCCAAAAATTTTAAAGCAGTTATAGGTACCTCCATTGCGGAACTTATTGCATGCCTGCGGTGGAACTCAGGGAAAAACAGGGAAAGTTATCAGTGGCGGCCCGATGATGGGCTTTGCGTTACATACAACTGATCTGCCAGTAACAAAAGGAACTTCGGGGATTATTGCTCTTCCGGAAGAAATTGCCGGCGGTGGTGAAGAGTATAGTTCGTGTATTAGATGCGGATGATGTGTAAGGGCTTGCCCAATGGGACTTACAGCCCTTTATGCTTGGTATAATTGCAGAACAGCGTATGTATGATCGTGCTAAAGAATACAATGTTGACACCTGTTTTGAGTGTGGCTCCTGCACCTACATCTGTCCATCACGACCGACCGATGGTGCAGTTTATAAAAGCTACTAAAATGGTATTAAAAGGGTATGCATATTTTCGTTAACATTTGAAAGGACATACAGGTCAATGGGGACTCTTACAGAACAACAAAGGTAGCTGAGCAGGTGACAGCAGATAGCTGCTCCGGCCTCAAAGTTTATTTCTGTCAGCCCACATATTAAAAAGTAGATATTCCACTTCAGGAATAATGTGGGCAGTCAATATTTCCTTGCACCAGCAGCGATGCTCGGGGCGTATTATTTCGGTTTGCCTGGTATATTCACTTTACTCCTTTGTATCACTGCTGCAGTACTGAGCGAATATGTCTATGAGAAGTTGATGAAGCAAAAGGTTACAATCAGTGATGGAAGTGCATTTCTGACCGGTTTACTTCTTGCGATGAACCTTCCTCCAACAGTTCCTTTCTACATTCCAATCGTTGGAGCAGTTGTCGCGAATAGTTCTCACCAAGCAACTTATTTGGAGGTCTTGGTTTCAATTTGTTCAATCCGGCATTACTGGCAAGAGCATTTCTTATGGTTTCTTTTCCGAAGATTTTGACTACCTGGATTGAGCCAGTACAATCGTTTGTAAAAAGCGATGCAGTCACAAGCGCGACTCCTCTTGGCATATTAAAACTTGAAGGATACGAACAGCTGATCAGTGCTTTTGGTGATAAATCCAGCTTGTACATAAGTCTCCTTCTGGGTAATCGTGGAGGCTGCATAGGAGAAACTGCAATAATCGCGCTGATTATCGGGGGTATCTTTTTACTTTTTGCACGAATTATCTCCTGGCATATACCTGTTGCTTATCTGGGGACGGCAGCCCTGATGGCCTGGATTTTTGGCGGTAAAGGAGCATTATTTACAGGAGATCCGCTTTTACATATACTCAGTGGCGGAATAGTCCTTGGAGCTTTCTTTATGGCAACTGACTACGTAACGTCTCCAATGTTTTCTAAAGGCAAGCTTGTTTTCGGACTTGGTTGCGGTTTTCTGACCATGTTGATTCGCCTCAAAGGTGGATATCCGGAAGGTGTGATGTTCTCAATTCTTATCATGAACTGTTTTGCACCGTTAATTGACAAAGCATTTCAACCGAAAGTATTCGGCTACAGTTAAAAGGAGTGCCGCATGATTAGTAGAAATGAAGTTATTAAAATTGTAACGAATCTGGTGGTTATCTACCTTGTTGGTGGATTTATTCTGGTATCTGCTTACGCGTTTACAAAGCCTATTATTGACAAGAACAATGATATGCAAGAAAATCACAGTTCTCAAAAAAATGATTCCCGGTGGCTGACAAAGTAGAAAAACTTGGCAAGTGGGACATCTGCGATCGAAAAGCAGATTACTTCAAAGTATCAAAAAAAATGGTGAACTATGCGGATATGTAATTGAATCGTATGGCAAGGGATACTCAAGTTTTATTCACACCATGCTTGCAGTTGATTCATCGCTAAAGGTAATAAATATTACAATTTTAGGACATGCAGAAACTCCCGGTCTGGGAGATATAATAGAAACTCCGGATTTTCAGAAACAGTTCTATGGAAAACGTACTGACAATATGCAAGTGGTCAAAACAACGGGAACTGATAAAATCCAGGCGATTTCCGGAGCTACCATTTCAAGCAGAGCTGTTGTAAATGCTCAACATGATGCACTTTCATTCCTCAATAGCGTCTTGAAAAACAGGTGAACAATATGAAAAACGAATTAAAAAACACAGATCTTGTTCTTAGAGGCTTGATTCAGGAAAACACGATTTTTCGTCAGGCAATCAGCCTTTGTCCCGCGATTGCAGTAACATCTTCCGTTGCCAATGGTTTTATGATGGGTATTGCAGTATTATTTGTTCAAGTAATGGTGAATGTAACAGTCTCATCGATCCGCTCTTTTATTCACCCCAGGATCAGACTGCCTATTTTTATGCTTATCAGTTCAGGCTGGGTTACTATTACTGACCTCTGTACAGCTGCATTTGCTCCTGAAATTTACGCGACTCTTGGACTTTACATTCAGCTTATCGTGGCTTTTGCATCTATTCTGGCAGCTGCTGAATCCTTTGCAAGCAAAAACGGACCTGTCGCATCCTTTTTTGATGGTGTCGGGCGTGGAACTGGTTTCACCATTGCGCTTGTTGTTATCAGTGCAGTTCGGGAACTGCTTGGAAAAGGAACAATCCTTGACATACCTAGTACTAATGGGAAACAAACCGCTTTTAATCATGATTTTACCTGCAGGAGGTTTTATCACCGCAGGGATTCTCATGGCATTGTTCAATTATCTTGATAGCAAATTTTCGAAAAAAGTAACAGCATAGGCAGGAGTAAAAATAAATGAACCACGAATTTTTAAAATTATTGGAAATCGTTATTGCCAGTTCTCTTATCAATAACTTTGTATTTACAAGATTCCTTGGCTTATGCATTTTTTTCGGTGTGTCAAAAAAGACTGAAACTGCAGTAGGCATGAGTATCACTTTCACAGCGGTAATGATGGTAAGTGCCGCAGCAAGCTGGATTATTTTTAATCAACTTATGATTCCACTTCATCTGGAATTCTTAAAGATCGTCGTATTTATCGGAGTGGTAGCAGGGCTTGTTCAGGCAAGTGACACAATAATGAAAAAAATCGCACCAGCATTATTTCATAAGCTTGGTGTATATCTGGCATTGATTTCCACAAACTGTATCATTCTTGCAGTACCGATCATCAGTGTTGACGAAAAGTATTCCTTTCTGGAAAGTATTGCGCTTGGACTCGGATCAGGATTGGGCTTTGCACTTGCTCTCATACTGATGGCAAGCCTGCGTGAGCGGCTTGAACTTGCAAGAGTTCCAAAACCATTTAAAGGTTTGCCTATAGCATTCATCATTACAGGAATGGTTGCACTGGCTTTTAGCGGTTTTTCGGGGCTTATTGCCGAGTAAAATCATTTGTTAAAGATACAGTTTCAAAGTTACTATTGGAGGAATAATGATTTATAGATCTCTTGAGTTCAGGACTTCAGATAAGTCTTGAATTTGTAGAATTGTTAGTGAAGACGCTGACAACAAACTCTTTACCTGGAGTAAATGCCGGGATTGAAGCTGGTGGTACGGGAAGCATAGCAATAGTACCGCTTTTTAAAACCGCCCTCATGTTTCTAGGCGGGCTTGCACTTGTTTTCGGTGTTGCACTTGCTCTAATCGCAAAGCAATTCCATTCTAAAACCGACCCAAAAGTTGAAAAAGTGGAAGACCTTCTTGCCCATGCTCATTGTGGAGCCTGTGGTTTTGCAGGGTGCCATCAGTACGCAGAGGCAGTTGTCAATGATCCAAATATTTCTCCATCACTGTGCTTACCGGCAGGTAAGGCTGCAAGCGCAAAAATTGCGGAACTTGTTGACAAACAAATGGGAGAACAGGAAGTACGCATCGCTTTTGTGGCATGCAGAGGTGATTCCGAAATGTCTCTAAAAAAATTTGAACATCGCGGTGTTCCTGATTGTGTTGCCGCGGCGGCAATCGCCGGTGGCGACAAAGAGTGCCCTTTTGGATGCCTGGGATATGGTTCCTGCGTAGCAGCTTGTCCTTTCGGAGCAATCAAATTAAACAGTAAGAATATTCCCGAAGTTGACCCAGAAAAATGCGTATCCTGCGGACTTTGTGTTAAAGCCTGTCCTCGTAAAATCATCTCCTTAGTGCCAAAAGACAAAAAGCCTTTTGTCAAATGTTATTCAAACGACAAAGGTGCAGCAGTAAAACGATACTGTAAAGCCGGGTGCATCGGTTGTGGAATATGCGCGAAGAACTGCCCATCACAGGCGATAGAAATTGTCAAAAATCTTGCAAAAATCGACAACAAAAAATGCACCGATTGTGGAATATGCGAAAATAAATGCCCAACAAAAGCCATCCAACGTATTAAATCATAATTAATAAAGTTAAAAGAACATAGTACTTCCGTGCTGCTGCAGATTATCTCTCCTGCAGCAGTAAATTGTCGACGGGACCTTTTTTAGCCATATTTTCTGTATCAGGAATTAGTGTAAACTGACAAGTCATCAAACAATTGACTTGAGAACAGTAATTTTCTGAATTTTACAAGATCATCATGGAATACTCTGCTGTTATCATAAACCTGAAACTCTTTGTTAAGTAACTTGTAAATAGCTGAAGTTCCTTTACCCATTTTATCGGAATTGCGAAATGAAAGTGCCTGTAGCTGTCCAAATACTTCAAGAGTGATGACATGTTTTGCATTGCTCACTGATTTAAAAGCTTTCCGGGCAGCAACAGTCCCCATACTAACAACATCCTGATTGGATGCATTGCAGGAAATCGAGAGAGTACTTACAGGATTGGCAAGTTGGCGATTTTCGGCAGTAGTGGATGTGGCAAGATATTGTGCACCCATAAATCCCATAGTCAATCCAGTAACACCTGGAATAAGATGTTCAGGAAGTCCTTCATTAAGTTTACTGTCAAGCAGTTTATTGAGTCGTCTTTCGGACAAAGTACAGATTTCTGAAACAGCCATTGCAAGCATATCCATTGCATAGCCGATACTTTGCCCATGAAAATTTCCGCCGTGAATAATTTTCTTTTTTTCCGGAATAATCATCGGATTATCATTTGTAGAATTAGCTTCTATCTCGATTGTCTTTTGAACAGCTTCAATCGCCTCACAGACCGGCGCAAGAATCTGCGGTGTACATCTGATTGAATACACATCCTGAACATTAATATCAGTTTCAAAGACAAGTCCATTCGTCTGTTGTTTACGAATAAGGTCATGCATTTCTGATCGTAACGTAATATTCTTCGATCCTGCATAAAGTTTACGAATTGTATCCGCAATCTTAATCTGCCCCGGATGTGGTTTTACGAGATGAAGATCTTCATCAAACGCATCATCTATTCCACCAAATATTTCAACTGCAAATGCAGCATTCACACATGCAATTCGAAGCAGTTTTTTTGCACCAAACAAAGCAAAAGCAGCAATTGCGGTCATTGCTGCGGTACCATTAATCAGTGCAATGCCCTCTTTAAAAGAAAGTTTGAATGGCTTTATACCCGTTTCTTTGAAAACATCTTTTGCCTCTCTTAATTCACCCTTATAGAATACTTTTCCTTCTCCGATTATCATCAAGGCCATGTGAGCAAGATGAATCAAATCTCCTGAAGCTCCAACGCTGCCGCATTCCGGAATGTAAGGAGCGATCCCAAGATTGATGAGCGTTTTTATGTGTTCCAGAAGTTCTATTCGGACTCCAGAAAAGCCTTTGGACAGTGTATTAAGCCGCACTGCCATTACAGCCAAAGCAATATAGGGTTTCAAGGGATCACCCAGTCCCGCGGCATGACTTCGAATTAGATTTACTTGCAAAGCTTCAATCTCATTATCATTTATTATCTTATTGCACATTGGTCCAAATGATGTATTTACACCATATATTATTCTCCTGGCAGCGACTTGTTCTTCCAGATATGTTCGTGATGCAGTGCATCGATCGATTGCTTTTTTATCTATCTCAACCTGTTTATCACCGATTCCAATTGCAACTATATCCTCTACGGACAAATCCGAACCTGTCAGAATTATTTTTGATTTGCTAATCATACATTTTCCTTTGAAATTAACTGACAATAAAAACCAACTGATAAAAATAGTACCTCAACCACCTCGTAACTACCATTTTTTTATTTTTTTTAATAGCACCATATTATTTGTTGCTTTTGATAGTCAATAAGTAAAAACAATAGTTTATAAAAAATAATTATGGTTTTAAATAAAAGTTTCCGGATTTTATATGCTCTTTTTATTACCTGTTATACTAACAAAATATTACTTTTAAATACTCGGGTTTTGATTCAATTATGAAAGTATTTACTTCGCAATTACTTTTTTTAACTTCTGATAACCAGTTGATTTCATCACCTGTATATTGTTTCATTCAAACTGTCCCTATAAAGCGAATTGTGTTATTTTGAAAAAGATACTATTAGTCAGTATTAATACATGTAAATATCCATATCCTGTTTACCCGCTGGGAATGTCACATATTGCGAGCGTTTTGATAAAGCACAATTTCAACGTCAAAATGATCGATATGGGTATTGAAAACAGCTTGCTTGAATCAGGCATATCTCAATTCCAACCAGATATTATTGGATTGTCAATGCGAAATGTGGATGACATTCGGATCGATAATACTATCTATTTTATCCCTGAACTGAATCAGATTATGAAGCGCATACGATCTGAATCCAGGGCGCCTGTTGTGCTTGGAGGAAGTGCTTTCTCCCTTTTTCCAGACCGACTTATCAAGTTGTCAGGAGCAGATTATGGAATAACAAGTGAAGGTGAAATCGCAATACTTCAGTTACTCAATGTGCTCTCAGTAAACAAAAAACCATCTCTGGAACAATTACAATCAATCGGCAATCTGGTTTATCGTTATGAGAATACCATAAAAACCAATGCAGCAGTTCCAATTGATCCGAACGCGATTTGTAATGCCTTCAGAGATGAAAGTATGGAAACGTGGTACCGGGAAAACAGCAGTATCATCAATATACAAACACAGCGCGGATGTCCATGCAAATGCTGCTACTGTACCTATCCACTGATTGAAGGGAACCGCAGCCGATATCGTCCTGCAGAGCAGGTTGTCAGTGAAATTTCAGATGTAAAGAAACGCGGGAATAAATACTTTTTCTTTGTCGATTCTGTTTTTAACACCAGTGATTCCCATGTTATATCGATTTGTGAAGAAATGATCAGACGTGAAGTCAATATCGAATGGAGTTGCTTCCTTAAACCATCAAACCTTTCAAATCAACTTATCAAACTAATGGCTCAGGCAGGCCTCAAACATATTGAATTCGGATCAGATAGTTTTTGTGACAGTGTTCTCTATGAATATGGAAAAAATTTCACATTTGATGATATTTACAACGCAAGTGAATGGGCACGATCCTCAAACATACATTATGCTCATTTTCTTATTACGGGCGGTCCGGGCGAAACCGAGCAGACCTTATGGCGATCATTTGAAAATTCAAAAAAACTGAAAAAAACTATCATTTTTCCATTTACAGGCATGCGCCTGTTTCCCGGTACAGCTCTTTACAAAAGAGCGATAAGGGAGCACATTATTGATAGTTCAACAGACTGCCTTGAACCCAGATTTTATATTTCACCTGAAATTACAAAAGAAAAAATTGATTCTCTTTTAAAACAATTTAAGACAACAAACCCCAACTGGATCATCGAAGATGTTACCCCGCAACACCTATCTGTAATGAATAGATTACGAAAGATGGGAATTGCCGGGCCTTTATGGGAGTTTTTGATACGTTGACATATTATCCATTAATAGTACAATTTATTTTGATTTCGGATTTCAGATAATGGTAAAAACTATTCAATGCAAAAATCTACAATAATAAAACACGCGCAGATACTATGCGCTCTGGGTAACATAGAGGAGACCGTTGAATCTTTGTCAAATGGTAAATCTGGAATTGTACCTGGTCCCTGTTATGGAGTTCAGGTTCCCTATGCACCTTTTCCTGATAAATCACTTTATACTTTAGAAAAAATTGTTTCTGAGTTAAATTTCCAAATCTCAAATCAGTACAAGTCACTTCTTTTTATCTTCAGTGCCGCAAAAGGTGATCTTTCTGATCTTGAAAACAGTTATCGTGATAAGGGCATTTCTTCTGCGGCAAACGTTCTTCTTGAGTCGCAAATGAAAAGAGTAATTGATCTACTCGGGATAAAGCCATCCAAGTCTGCAGTTATATCTTCTGCATGCGCATCAGGATCTGCAGCTATTGACTATGCAAAAGATTGTCTCACTCTGGGGTTATTCTCGGATGTCATAATTTTCGGTTATGATATAGTTTCAGAGTTTATCGTTAGAGGTTTTCATTGCCTTTCAGCCTTGAGTCCCCAATCGGCAAAGCCATTTGACAAATCCCGTAATGGTTTAACCCTCGGAGATGGTGCAGCTATGCTTCATTTGACATACGATTACCCTCAATTTGGGGACATTATCATTGGCGGCACTGGAACCTCCAACGATGCAAACCACCGTACCGGCCCTTCAAGGACAGGTGAGGGATTATTGAGAGCAATTCAGGCCTCACTGGCTGATGGTTCATACACCTCCGATGGAATTGGTGCTGTCAAATGCCATGGTACCGCGACAAATTATAATGATGCTATGGAAGCAAAAGCACTATTCAGCTGCTTTAATAATAATATTCCTCCTTGCGTTTCCTTCAAAGGATCTATTGGACATACTAGCGGAGCAGGTTCTCTTCTTGAAATAGCAATCGCAGCAGAATTTTTAAAACGAAAGTACCTTCCGCCAACTATCGGTTTTGAGGTAAAGGGAGTTGACGAACCATTACCGGTCTCCAATCAAATACAGCATTTTGATATGAATACGATCCTCTGTTTATCAGCAGGTTTTGGAGGGCTCAATGCAGCTGTCGTCATACAGGAGTATAACTGAAATGAAACCTGTATACTGTAATGGGTGTGGAGCTGTTTTGCCCAAAGGTATTTTTTCCCTTTTATCAAATACGAAATGGGACAAGGATCAATATGGTCCTCAAGACATCCGGCGGGATCAGGTTCTTGATGTGCCACTTCTAACATTTGGGAAATTGAATCTTCCTGACAAATTAGCATTCAGTGCGGCATCATTAGCCCTTAAAAGCCATCCCAATGCAGGAGGAAATCAATCCGCAATCTGTATTGCCCTCCCCTATGGCTCACTGACTACCGATATGTTTTTCATGGAATCGATTGTTAACAACTTCCCAAGTCCTACATATTTCTCAGCTACCCTGCCATCCTCGACAATTGCAGATATTGCCATTTATTATAAGTTTAAAGGACCGGATCGCATTTTCTGCGGTGGGAATTCACCTGTTTTGGAGGCGTTTTCGAGCGCCTTCCAGTTAATCCAACTTGGTAAAGCAAACACGGTCCTTGCTCTTGTTGTATGGGCTTTTGATAATAATAATAAAAAAAGAATAGATTGTTCACAATTCATCGAAAACAGTGCATTCAGCATTCTTTTGTCAACATCTTCTGAGTTGAAAAATCCGAAAATATGTAAACTAACCATTGATAATCCCAATGCTGCTTACGATACTATTACTGAATACAATTTTTGTGATCAACTTATCGATGCGCTTCGCAATAACTATACAGGACAGATTGCATTTCAACCAGAAATAAATGATAATTATATAGTGATTGAATAGAAAGGATCATCGAATGGAGAAACTTATTGAGGAATTAAAAAGTAAACTAATTACATCACTTAAATTGAGTGATGTTAAACCTGAAGATATTGATCCAGACGCGCCTTTAGTAGGTGAAGGACTCGGACTCGATTCGATTGACACGCTGGAAATCCTTGTTATTCTGCAAAAAGATTATGGTGTGACAGTACCCGATGTTAATGCCGGACGCAAAGTATTTTCTTCATTGCGTTCTCTTGCACAATACGTTATCGACAATAAAGGCTGAAACGTAAATGCCAAAACCTGTCTATATTGCTGGAATGGGTGCTATCAGTGCATCCGGTAATAATGTAGAGTCTGGATTTGTTCAGATAAAAGCGGGTGTAGATAATATCTCCCCGCTTACTCTTTTCGATTCCGGACTTAAAAACATTCCACTCTGTGCACAAGTCAAATGCGAAATTGATAGTTCCATTCCCGGCTCATTCAGAACTTTATCGCTTGCGTTAATTGCTGCAAAAGAAGCGATGTCAGTTCTGCCTGATAGACAGGGCATACGGTTAGGTGTAATTACATCGACCACCGTTGGCGGGATCTCGGTCACCGAACGTTTCTATGAACAGTTCAAGAAAGATCCTCTTATTCAAATCGACAGCAGTGTTCTTGCCCTCCATGAACCATCCGTGTTATCCGCAAGGCTTTGTAAACATTTTAATGGAACAGGATTCCATACCATTTCAACAGCATGTTCTACTGGATTGCATGCAATAGGCATAGCTAAGCGGTTCATTGAGAATGACGTTTACGATGCCTGCCTTGCAGTTGGTGCTGATGCGTTATCACTTCTCACGGTCAGAGGTTTTGCAAGCTTGACACTTTTAGACCAGAACGGATGCCGTCCTTTTGACAAAAGGCGAGCCGGAATAAGTCTTGGTGAAGGCGCTGCAGCTATGCTTTTGATAAATGAGAACCTTGCCAATCGCTGTACTTCAAAAATGCAGGCACGAGTTTGTGGATGGGGTGCTTCTGCGGATTGCTTTCACATGACAGCGCCTCACCCTGATGGTCATGGAGCTGTTAAAGCCATAAGTAATGCTATTTCAGAAGCATGTATTGATTCTCACAAAATCGATTTTATTATCACACATGGGACAGCAACTCCTGATAATGATAAAGCGGAAGTCAAAGCGATGCAGTCGGTCTTCTCAACACTGCCTCCCTTTTGTTCAATGAAACGAACAGTCGGACATACACTTGCCGCTTCCGGTATTCTTGAAGCTGTTTACGGTGTTAAATCTCTTATTGAAAATATTGTTCCTCCAACTGCTGGTTTTGAAGAGTTTGATGAAGAGATCGGTGCTGCTCCGTTTAAAGGAATATCTTCTGGCAATTTTAAGTATTTTCTTAAAAGCTCTTTTGGTTTTGGTGGAAATAATGCAGTCGTCCTTTTCTCAAAAGTGGAGTAGAATGTGAGCTCTTTCTTTGGAATCGCCAGATGTTCTTATATTTGTCCCCTTATCAACTCTGACTGGAATCAGTGCATTCCTGCATCTATGAAACGTCGTGATCCCCGTATCTGGCATCTGGCATATTCTGCTGCACATAAAGTCATTACTGATACGAAAATCATTCCCAAATCAATTATCACAGGTACTGCTTTGGGAGCCCTTGACGAAACAAAAAACTTCCTGGACACCGTCTATGATACCGGATTTGGCAATCCTCGCTATTTCATCGCTTCGGTACATAACAGTATGGCAGGGAAAATAGCTCTCGAGTTTAAATCGGATGGACCCAACATTACAGTCTGCGAAGGACAAAACTCACTCGCATCATCTGTCTGTATACTTGATTCATTCAGTGATACAGATTTTCCAATATTAATGATTCTTGTTGACGAACACATTGAACTACTTGATAAGTTACAGTCAGCCTTTTCTGCTACTTGTAAAAAATTCATGAAACCTGGCTGGTATGATGGAGCAGTTGCAATGATCCTTACAAAAGATACTTCACAAAGTCAGACTCTTATTCGGGCAACCCCTCCTGCGATCTGTAATGGATCACCAGAAGCGGCTTTGAAACAGCTCATTCAGGCAAATATCGATAACTATTGTGGAGATTTGTCCATAGAGAATGACTCGTCCTCTTATCTTCAGCCAGCTATACGCTGTTATGAATTTTTTAACAATTCATCTTTGACAAGGACCGTAATCGGCTCATTCGCGCCAGCTTCCGACAGTGTTGCAATTGTGGAATTGATTAAGAATAATTCAATTTGATTCAGCGTTTTTTTCTAAACGGTTCAGAAAAGAATGCTGCAAAAACACCTATTATTAACAACAAGGCTGATAGCTTGTAGGTATCTGAAAAAGCTGATGAAAACTGATGTAAAAAGGAAGCTTTTACTATGCCGTAAACCCTTGCTGTCTCAGCTATTTGCTTTTCGTATATCTTGCTTACTGCACCTTTCATCATATCAGGAGTTTTCTTCAAAGCTATTTCGCGGCGCTCTTCGAAATGCCTGACAATCTCCTGCTCTGTTGGTAATTTACTGTTTTTCGAAAATTTAGCATTTATTAAATTAACAGCAAGAGTATCCTTGACTTCTTTAAGAAAAACAGGGCTTGACATAATCATTTTGGATGCTTCCAGCTGAGCTGTAATTACCCTCTTTTGTGCAAAATGAGTCACGGTCGTTACAAGCAGTGCTACTCCCAGTATTGCCCCAAGCGTCCTTGACACATTCCCAACCGCAGAAGCCATTCCTATCTTATCGGGTGGTGTTGCACGAACCGATGCAGAAACGATCGGTGGAAATGTCAATCCTATTGCACTCCCGCAAAAAGCTAATCGGATTATTATGTCAGTTACAGATGATTGTGGTGACAGCTTGCTCATAAAAAACAATGATATGCAGATCAATATCGATCCTGGAAATGCAAAAAATCTGGACCCTGTTTTATCTGAAAATGCTCCGGATAACGCTGAAAAAAATATCGTAGCTGCTGGATAGGCAGTTACTATCAGTCCAGCCTTTAATTGACTGAATTCCTTCACCTGTATTAAAAAATAAGAGGTGAAAAAAACTCCACACATCAATGCCGCTCCAAGCATCACCAATGATATATTTGTAGTAAGAAAGTAGATATTCTTAAAAAGCACCATAGGTAACATTGGTTCTGAAAATTTCTTCTCAATAAGCAAGAAAACAATGAAACAACAGAAAGAAATTAGAAATAAACTAATTATATAAATTGAACCCCATCCTTTATCATTTGCCTGAATCAAACCAAGTGTAACAGTAAACATCGCGATACTTAAAAAGATCATTCCAAACCAATCTATTTTCTTACTGGCAGTCGGATCAAAAGACTCCTTTACAAGCAATGGTATTACGCTCAGTGCAACTATTCCTATTGGTACATTAATAAGGAAAATCCATTGCCAATTCGCATATTCACCGATAATCCCTCCCAGTGCCGGTCCGCTTGCTGCAGCAATACCTGCAACACCACCCCATATCCCGATTATCATTCCGCTTTTGGAAGGAGGGAAAAGATCTATTATAAGCGGCATCGATACCGGTACAAGTAAAGCACCAGATAACCCCTGCAGCACTCTTAAAAATATAAGTATATCTACTGTGGGGCTTAAAGCTGCTATAAATGATGTAATTGTAAAAAATAGTATACCGATTAGAAATACTCTCTTGCGGCCAAACTGATCTGCCAATCTTGATCCTGTCAAAAGTAATACAGCAAATGCCAGATTATATCCATTTACTACCCATGATATTGTTTCCAGATCTGTATTGAAAAATCGTATCATTACCGGAAGTGTAATATTAACGATTGTAGAATCAAGCATCACCATGAAGAAACCGATGATGATTGAGAAGAAAGCGATGTAACGAGTTATTATGTCTTTAGTAATGCGCATAAACCCTGTTCTATTTGAATAATTGTTGTTTACTATTTAACACAAGCACTTCAAGGCCTTTAACAATAGTATAATTGCCATCTATAAATTTGCATATTTTTAAGAGACTTTCCCCCGGACCGCACTCAATGAACGATGTTGTACCGCTTATCAGAAGACTTTCAAAAGTACTTTTCCAATTTATTGCATGACTGATATTCTGCTCAAGTGCATTCGTAATCTGCTCAGGTGTTTTCAACACTTTCTGATCTGTACAGGAAACCAATTGACACTCAGGATAACTGATTTCAATATCTGATAAAAACGACCTGAACTTTTCCGAAGCTGTACGTGCAAATGATGAATGGTACGGTATTGAAATTGGTAATTGAATTACCTTTAATGCACCTTCCTTGAGTGATGTATCCATTACAGATTTTACGCCGGTTGTAGTCCCGGATATCACAATGCTTATTTCATTATTTACATTAATGATCTCGACTTCATTACTGAATTTTTCAATTAACTTTTCAATTACCTTAATTGTCAGCCCCATTATTACTGCTACTGAAAAATTCCTGTCGTAAACACTTTTTTTTATGCACATGTATGCATATTCTATTAACCGAAGTCCATCTTCGAAACTTACAGCTCCAGTATGATATAATGCAGCATAAAGACCCATACTGTAACCAGCTGAACAACTATTGACAAAACCTTCTTTTTTTAACAGATCAGAAATAGCGCAACTGTACAGGTACGTTGCAAACTGACCCTGCAATTCATCTGTAAAATCACCATCTGTAACTTTAAGAAATACTGCTCTATCAAATGTTGATACCGCTTCCGCCCTGTTGAAAAAATCAGTGATTTCATATCCATGACTCTTTAGAATTTCCAGTTCATTTCCGAGATATCTGATTCCGCATCCAGGAAATATTATGGCAGCTTCTGATTTTCTTGAATATGATTTTTCCGTAATCATAACAGGTTATCCTATGCATGGTCTGATTGTTAGAATCAAACGATAATTCACTTTAAACTGTTTTCGTTTTCCAATATATAAATCATCAGATCAATCACTTTGCCAATTGTCTCAGTTCGATTCTGGAGCATATATTTACCAACATTTTGCATTGATACACTCAGGTTGTATTTCTTCTTTATCAATTGCAAAAGTTCAATAAAAAGCAAAGAATCACCGTCAAGATCGTCTATTACATTAGTCAAATCTGTTATCTGACTGATATCTCTCTCACATTCTTCCGCAAAAAAGGTAAATACCATATTTCTGATTTCACATTTGATTTCATCAGTAACTTTTTCCATTACGATCTCCCAATTTATTTTTCAGTATTTCTTGAAAACCAATGTCGCATTATGCCCTCCAAACCCAAAAGAGTTTGAAAGAGCTGTATGTATTCGCTGTTCTCTCGTAACATTTGGAACGTAATCTAAGTCAAGTTCCGGATCGGGATCATCATAGTTGATTGTAGGTGTTACTATACTGTTTTTTAAATTAAGCACAGTTACAATACCTTCAATCGCTCCAGCAGCTCCTATTGTATGACCTATCTGCGATTTTGTTGACGATATACACAATTTATATGCATGGTCTTTAAATAACTTCTTGATCGCCACCGTCTCGTATTTATCATTGAGAAGAGTAGATGTTCCATGAGCATTAATATAATCAATTTCATTTTTATCTACACCTGCATTCTGAAGAGCTTTCTCCATAGTCAAAAGCATCCCGTCTCCCTCCGGCTTAGGAGATACGATATTATATGCTTCAGTGGTAAGCGCATACCCTGCTAGCTCTGCATAGATTTCGGCAGATCTTCTTTGCGCATGTTCTTGAGATTCCAAAATCAACATACCAGCTCCCTCACCCATTACAAATCCATCCCTACTTTTTGTAAATGGTCTGCAGGCTTTTTCCGGTGCTTCATTTCTGGTCGATAATGCTAAAATTTCATTAAATCCCTGAATCTCTTCCGGACATATTGTTGAGTCTGCTCCGCCGGTAATAACCACATCTGCTTGATTACTCACGATAAGCTCATACGCAAAAGCAATCGCATAAGCCGATGATGCGCATGCTGTTGCAATAGGAAAATTAGGCCCCTCAAGCCCGTATTCAAGAGAAATCCATGCTGAAGGAGCATTGTTCATCGATTTTAGTATACGATCACTCATACTGTATCTTTGTTCTATACTGTTAAAGCCTGTATTTACAATTCCCAAGATCACCGCACAACGACTGCGATCGCATTTCGAAAAGTCAAGTCCACTCGACTCAACTGCTCTTATAGCCGAAATTGTTGCCATTTTAGTTACAAATGTCATCTGCTTTGCGATACGTCGACGGCAATGTTTATTAACTAACACATCTATTGGTTCAGGTATTTCTGCTGCAATTTTAGTCTCCAGCATACTTGTATCAAACCTTCCTATTCTCCTGACGCCACCTTCACCCCGTTTTATTTTTTCCCAGGATGTATGTAAATCCAACCCCAGTGCAGTTATTATATCACAACCGGTTACAACCACCTTTTTCTTCACACTTCATCTCCTGATCTGCCTGCGGTTCTCATTGCCCTCGTCACCAGTGAGGAAGCTGGTATGTACATTTTTTCCTCCGTAAGTGAATATAGTCTATTCAACTCATTTACAATTTCTGAGGTACACACACTTTCGATAAACGTTTTTATTGGTTTTTCGATTCCCATGTATTCTGCTATTGAATCGTAAAGTTCTTCAGCTGAAATATACCCACGGTCTAATTCACAAAACAAAGTGTTTACAAATACAGATACGAGACTCAGATACGCATGCAGTGTATCTTCAATCGCCAAACTATTCTTGTCATTTTTATTTTCAAATTCGCTCTCGTAAACCACTGTACTCTCATTTGCTCCAGGAGTTCTTTTTTTAATCAGACTTCCCAAATGTAATTGAATTGAACTGCAGAAAATCTTTTCATCTTCTGTTATGGCATAATTCTTTATAGAAACCGCAATAATTTCGATTCCGACACTTTCTACAAACCGAAATGGTCCTATTGGGAATAATTGATCTTCGATAGCTCTATCAATTTCAGCTGCATTGAATTTTCCTGTGTCGAGTAACTTGAATGCTTGTGCTAAATATGGGAAAAAAAGTCTGTTCAGGACAAAATGATATGGTTTTTCAAGCAAAATTCTTTTACGACCGACAAAATCAACAAATTCATAAATAGCATTGATTGTCAAATTGTCATTTTCAGGAATTTTATTTATTTCTACAATATTTTTTAACTGTACAGGATAGAAAAAATGCAGCCCCGCGCATCGGTTTTTGCATTTCATAAGGCCAAATATTTCAGATAGAGGCAGTGATGATGTATTCGTAAGAATTATTGCTTTTTGATCTATGATCATTTCAACCGATCTTAACAGGTTTTTCTTTGCTTCAAGCTCCTCCGATATACACTCAATAATAAAATCGGCATTCTTCAAATGATTAATATCATTTGTTATATCAATATGTCTGCGTTTACTTTCATATTCTCCTTGAGTCAAAGCTCCCCATCTGACAAATCGAGATAGTTTTTTCTCTGTCTCAAGGATTTTTTTCTGTTTACTCTGTTCAGATCTTGTTAACCAGGTAAGCTGCAGATCAAATTGGAGGAGGTATTCAAAAATATCAGAGCCCATCTTACCTGACCCCAATATTCCTATACACCATTTATCTTGTTTCATGGTGAAACCTGTTCACTGTTCCTTATTCGCAATACCTGATTGTAAAACCAGCCTGAAGAAATTTACTAACTTCAGAAACAAAGCTGACGATTAAATCCTGATCTCTGAACTTTTTCTGCTGCAATAAGTCATTCAGTGATATTATTGCTGCTGGCGGCCCTGCATAACCAGATTTGTTTATTGAAGAAAAAATTCTATCATTATTGACGCCCAAACTTGTACACTCTTCAATAATCAAATCTACAACATGTTTTGTCGGCATATTGATTAAAAAATAGGTGATCTCATCAGGCTTGATCTTAAATTTATCCACCATCCGGCATAACCCTTTGTAAAAAACAGTTTTACCGTCCTCAAAAAAATTTCTTCCAAGCTCATCCTGAAATGCCTGTACCAGATGGTGATATCCATTATTGTATATATCCAGAGGCGACATATAATAGGAGGGATACCGCATATACATCGCAGATGTTTTTTTCCCTCCGATCGATTCCATGTAAATATCATCTAAAAAGAAACCGTTCTTCTTTTCCTTTACTCTCTTTAATACTACAGCTCCGGCTCCATCACAAAGATACCACCGGAGAAATAATTCCTCTTTATTCACCAGCTTTTGATTATAATATTCTGCTCTCAGTGTCGAACTGGACATATTCGATGTCACAACAAGTGCAGTAGAGTATCTGCCGCTTGATAAAAGTTCCGCCGCTATTAACAATGATTTATAAACTGATGTACAATTGGAATGGATCGACAATTCCCCGCAGGAGTCAATTCCTAAAACTTCCTGTAGCTTTGCAGACGGCGATGGCATTTCAAACATATAAGGTCCACCGTATACAATTAATTCAATATCTGCTGGCTGCATTCGGGCATTCTCTAATGCTGTTCTCGATGCCTTTTCTGCCATGGTAAGGTTATCTTCAGTAAACTGTCTGGTAACAGGATCAATAGCATAGTGATAATACTCAATTCCTAACATTTCCTTCATTATAGGCGTTGTCTTCTCAATCCACTTTTTAATCTTTGCAGGCGCATCCTGCAACTCCCCTAAAACACTTGATATAGTATCAAACGGAATTGGTTCACCAGGTAAAAATGTCCCTACACCTGAAATCAATACATTATTCTCTCTCAGCACTGCAGCCTTCCCAGTTTTAATAAACTCATGCACATTCAATAGATGTTTTTCCGGCATAAAACAGCTCTAATATTGACTTACGAAAATCCTCTTTTCTAATACTTTTTTGATAAGCAATCTCTAATAATTCAATTCCCGTTGGTATGGCTTTCTTTCGCCCTGCAATAATATCGATAACTCCATACGCAAAAGCATCATCAGCTCCAATCAAATCACCTGTCATCATCAAATTTAAAGCAGTTCCAACTCCCGTCAAGAATGGCAGTCTGACTGTTCCACCACACCCCGGCATTAAATTGTACTGTACTTCCGGAAATCCAAGGGTCGTCCTGTACTCACATATCCTTACATCTGCGCACAAAGCAAGCTCCAATGCAGCTCCAATGCACACACCATGTATCGCAGCTATAACTGGAATTCTTAAATTCTCAAGCGAAATAAACATCTTTACATTCTCATCAAGAATAGATAATCGATCCATCGTGCTCAGGTCATAGGATTTTTTCCCGTTTACCATTTCGGCAAGTTCATTAAGATCAGCTCCAGAAGAAAAATGCCTTCCTTCTGAGCACATTATCAATCCCTTTATTGAATCTATGCATTCGATCTCTTTTACTATTTCATGTAGCATATTGAAAAAAAGAGTGGTCATACGATTTTCTGGTGGGGCATTCAAAACTAAATATCCGATTTGATCTTTAATCTCAAAACGAACTGGCTTACAATCACCACTGCATAAATCAATCATACTCATTCGACTTACTGAAATGCCTTAGTCATTAATTCACAAAACATAATCGACTCTTTTTTGAGGGCTTCATCCATTGGCAAGGTCCGTGCGTTGTTTATTGATTTCATAATAGAATGAATGACATAAAGCGGACGATTTCCTACAAGCTTATTTAAATAATCTATTGCAAATTCCTTGGCTGTTTTTTTAGGAACTATACGATCTACAATTCCAACCCTTTCAGCGTGCTGCGAATCAATCACATCCCCGGAAAATAGTAATTGCATAGAAGTTTCTACGCTGGTTAACTTTAGTAAACGCGCGCTCCCTCCCAGCCCGGGAATTATTCCCAGTGTTGATTCTGGAAACGCAAACAGACTGTTTTCAGTACAAATCCTGATATGACAAGCTAATGCTAACTCCAACCCTGCACCAAAACACGCGCCAGAAATTGCCGCTATTACCGGAAGCGGTATGCTCTGGATATAATTCAGTAAATCATTACCTTTTTGCAACTGTGAAAGCATCTGCTCCGGGTCTTTTGCCATTTTTCTAAGGGCTGTAATGTCTGCTCCTGACGAAAAATGTCTCCCTGTCCCTGTAATAACCACTCCCCTTAAGCTGGGCTCTCCCAACCATTTTGAAAGTTGATCAATCGGAATAAACTCCGGCTTGATTATCCGGTTTTCTGGAGGAAGACCTAACGACAAGATCCCTATACAACCAGACATTTCCCACTTTACATTTTGTTCACCAGTTATATCCATAAGGCATTATTACACCATAATTATTATTGAATCTTTGATTCTGTTATCATCTCTGGTAATCTTTTTTCATCTTATTCTATAAATTTCCAGATAAGAACAAACTCTATCACAATGAAAGAAGAACTGCCAGAAACGATAAATCACAATTAGTATCTGTTCAGAATGTCTTAATATCACCCTTCGACAGAAACATAGTCCAGGTGAGTGGGAAAGGTCCGTTTTAATGTGCAACAATTATACGATCAGCTCATTTGCACTATTTTTATCAGATACTAATTATTTTACGAATACGATTAAAACCTCGCTTGATAAACAAATTGCTTATCATATACTGAAATCATTCAATTTGGAGTGAATTTTGTAAACTGTTGGATATTTAAAAAACGCACTTCAGCACTCATCTGCAGAATAATCTCATGAGGTCTTATAAAAAAAAGCCGAGAAGCGGACTCGAACCGCCGACCTACTGATTACGAATCAATTGCTCTACCAACTGAGCTATCTCGGCATAGTTAGTTAGAAAATATGATTTGCGTTAAAAAAATGGTACAAATACATCATTTCTAAAAAAAATTGTAATACCAAAGTCAGTTGATAAAAATATTCAACAATCTTATTCACATTTTCAAATAAACAGCTATCTTATTTGGTTATATCCATTTAGATACAATTTACCTGAAAAATTCTTTTCTCAAGTGATCATATCCACTTAAGGCCCATTTTTCGATCTGAGCAAATCTTATTTAAACTAAACTCACATAGTGCACGAAATATATTTCTCTATTGCTTTTTTAATCAGGTATTTTTAAACTTGGTATTTTAATACCAGTATACAATTTAAAGTTCATTTTACTTTATCTATAGAACAGCTTTTCCAGAAAGCCTTTAAATAATGGATAACATTCAGGATAAAAATTGCGATACTATTCATCATGTTAATTATGGTAACAAAGAAATTATTATAATCGCAACTGCACATGTATCAAAAAGAAGTCAGGAAGAGGTCAAAAGAATAATTGAATCTGAAAAACCAGATTCCGTTTGTATTGAACTTGACCAGTCTAGATTCAAAACAATCACTGAAAAAAGCGACTTCTCTTCCATGGATATCGTAAAGGTTATCAAGGAGAAAAAAGCCATTGTTGTACTCGTTAATTTGTTATTAGCATCTTTCCAGCGCAAAATTGCTAAAAATATGGATGTTGAACCTGGTTGCGAAATGATTCAAGCAATCAATAGCGCAAAAGAAATTAATGCAAACATTGTACTTGCAGATAGAGATATTCAGGTAACATTCAAAAGAATATGGCGAAAATCAAATTTTATCCAAAAATTCAAATTGCTCAGCCAAATATTGGGCACCTTTTTATTATCAGCTGACAATATCAAGGAAGATGAAATTGAAAAGATGAAGACTTCAGATTCCCTGGATGGTGCTATAAACATGATGTGGGAAAGTTTCCCTCTTATTAAAGAAGTTCTTCTTGATGAAAGAGACAGGTTTCTTGCTGATAAAATCCGTTGCGCACAGGGGCAAAGAATAGTCGCTGTACTAGGCGCAGCACATGTCCCTGGAGTTAAGAAGTATCTTAACAAAGAAATCCCTTTCGTCCCACAGACAATAGAAACCAGAGAATTTTGTAAACACATTTCTAATAAATTAATCACCGATCAGGAAAGATCGTTACTGAATACACATTATACTCTGGAAAATCAAAGACAAACGAAAAATAGTAATTTGTATACATTAAATAAAAATATCGAACCTGAATCAGAAAATCGAATATTGGATATTCTATTCAACAAAATCCCAAAACCAGGTATTTCTGGCACTGTTGTTGCCATAATTATCCCTGCTATACTTCTGATATGGATTGTTTATGGCTTCTTTAATAACTCGGGGGTCGAAAATTTACTTAGCTATATCCTGGGTACTGGATGTGGAGCGGCACTCGGATCTTTGGTCGCATCAGCACATCCAATCACTGTTCTCGTTGGCTTCTTTGCAGCTCCTATTACCGTTATGCATCCGTTATTAGGTGTCGGCTGGTTTACTGGATTATCAGAAGCCCTATTGAAAAAACCGAAAGTATCTGATTTACAAAGCCTAAGTGAGGATATAAAAACCCTGAAAGGATTTTATAAAAACCGGTTTTCCCGGATATTATTAGTAATAATCGTATCCAGTCTTGGGACAAATCTCGGAATCTTTTTAGGAATTCCATTATTCAACAAAATTGTCGTACCTTTCATGTTATCTTTATTGTAAAAACATAATCCCAAAACTGATTATTCCAGGGAAACTGTGCTTTTCAACTTTTATCCGACTTTTCATGTGCTTTTTTCTTTATCGATTTACCCTCGGAGTAATACTTTTCGAGCTGTTTTTTCGTATCATCACTAAATGTAAATTTCTCCATACAGGTAACCTGTTCCAATGCTGCTTTGTATTCTTTTTGTGCAAAATTTATTCTTGCTAACCAGAAATGGCATAAAAATGGGTTGAAATGATTGTCAATCTCATCCGACTCATATTTTTTCAATAAAAAGTTAAAAATCTCTTTCGCTTCATCAAATCTTCCCAAACCATATAAAGCTCTCCCTTTATTCCATAAAAACATAGATGATGCAGGATATTTTCTTAACATTTTATCGACTATCGGCAAAGTTTCTTCTACACGATTCTCATTAATCAAAATCTCAATAAGCGCTGCTGATGCTGCGACTTGAGTGTATAATCCTTTATCGAAAGCTATGTAAATTTTTTTTATACCCTCTTCACGTTTATCCTTAACACCCGGCATCCACCAGAGTGTTTTCATCATCGCGCTTCTCCAATACTCGTAATATCCAATCCCATAATTTATGTCAACTATTCCACTTTTCATATCCGAAAGCTTCATAAGCATTGAAACCCCTCTCCAGCCATACCGGAAAGCGGTTATCCACCGTTCATAACGTGCTTCATAAGTCCCTTTAAAACCCTCTGCACCACCCATGAAAAAAAGCGCCCATTCATCCTTGCTATCCTTAGTCAATGCTCGTTCGCCCTTTTCCACTGCAAGTTCGCAGAACTTATAAAATTCATCCTCTTTTCTGTTGTCATAGTAATAGCTCATCCATGAATCAAGTGCTGCTGCCACAAAGAAATATCCTGCTGGATTATCAGGATACTTTTTGACCATTTTTCTTGCAGTTTCTTCAGCGGACTTGAATTCTTCTTTGCATATGTAGGTCAATAACCTGGCGGGCACTAATTTCTATTTCTTCAGGAAGCTGATCTGTTGCAAAAACGACAAAAGGATGGAATATCAGTATAATAAAAACTATACACTTATTTTCTCTCAGCAGTTTCAGATATGTATCTATACTCATTAAAATAACGTTCCCACATTTTCTTCGATCTATGGTAACGGAATTTCCTGACTATCTTCAGTTCAACTTTTTTCAAAAAATAAAAATCAACTTCGGCTTTTGCTGAGTAGAGACCTTTTTTGTAAAACTTATAAGAAGTAATTTTGTAATAAGATTTATCAAGTAGAGCCTCTTTTGGAATTCCTTCTGTAATGCCCTTCATATCATCAGGAATAATCAGCTCCAGCTTTTTCTTGATTATTTCTTCACTCTCGATAGTGCAGGAAACCAAAAGAAAACCCAGAGAAATTATCATCACTATCAATGCTATACTTTTCAAAATACGACTGTTTTTTACTGTCATTATTTTAACATCCTATTCAAATATGTTCAACCTTGTTGATGGATCAAATAGATGAATCTTACGTCCATCTGCAAATATTGACATCTTATTTTCAGGTACGATATCCTCATCTCGGGTGATTAAAAAACGAATTATTGAATCGCTCTTATTTCTCCCTATTACTAAACTCCTATCCCCCAAATTTTCCACAAATTCAACTGTTATTTCTATATCAGTATCTGTGTGTCGACGTCGGGCCTGATGACCTTTGAAATGTATATTTTGCGGCCGTATACCCGCTATAACCTTTCTTCCGCTTAATTGCTTGATCTTCTGCGCACGTTCTGAATCAAGTTTAAGATACCCTAAACTTGTCATTATTCCTGGAACTCCTTCTTCAATATTAATTTCCCCGTTAAAAAAATTCATCGGTGGACTACCGATAAATTCTCCTGAAAAGACAGTTTTAGGCTGATCATAAATGACTTTTGGCTTATCATACTGCTCAACGTGACCTGCATTCATTAAAGCAATCCGTTCACTCATTGTCATTGCTTCAACTTGATTATGCGTAACATATATAATAGTTTTTCCTACATGCCGGTGAATTCTTTTCAATTCCTCGATCGCAGTTTCTCTTAATGCAGCGTCAAGATTACTTAATGGTTCATCGAGAAGCAATACATCCGGGTCTAGACACCAGCGCACGTGCCAATGCAACCCGCTGTCGTTGTCCTCCGGATATTTCTCTTGGAAGCCGCTCTTCCAGTCCTTTTAGATGAAGTAGACCCAACTACCCAGTGTAATTTCTGCTGAATCTTAGCAGTTGAAACTTTATTGATCTTTAATCCGAATATAATATTATTTCTAACCGACATATGAGGAAACAGCGCATAACTTTGAAAAACCATTGCTATATGACGTTTTTGTGACGGTAATGTATTGTAAACTTTCCCTCCAACTATCAAGTTCACCTTCATCAATCGTTTCCAATCCAGCAATCATTCGTAACAATGTTGTTTTACCACAACCAGATGGTCCAAGTAGTGTTACAAATTCACCACTTTTTATCTCAAGATTCAGATTCTCAATGACAGTATTTGACCCATACCTTTTTGTAAAAGATTGCAAAAGTACATCAGCCATCTATTTTCCTCGTTTTATTGAACCAGCCTTATTTACATTATTTTATTGAACCAGCTTTATTTTCATTATTTAATTGAACCAGCTTTATTTTCATTATTTAATTGAACCAGCTTTATTTTCATTATTTAATTGAACCAGCTTTATTTACATTATTTGATTGAACCGGTAGTAATTCCTGCAACCATATACCGTTGCACCATCAGACTAAAAATAATTACCGGTAAACTCAAACATACGATATCGCCGATAGTAAATTTTGAGGTTCTGCGTACTTTATTCCGTTCAGATATAATGTCAATGTAAATATCTCCTGACGACCAAACATAAGAAAATATGAAAAAATAAACTCATCCCACGATAAGCAGAAATGTATAAATTGCTGCTGCAGCAAGCCCCGGAACCGCAAGTGGAAATAGTATCTTTGTAAATGTCTGAAATCGGTTGGCCCCCAGAACCCAGGCTTGCTGCTCCAGATCATGCGGTATTGATCTCAAATGCGCCTATTCCTATAAAAATGACATAAGGCAAAGCAAGAAGCGTATGTGCCATTATGACACCCATATAGGTCTGATGAGCACCGATCCTCACAAATAACTCAACAATCGGGATCACCGATGCAATATCAGGAAAAAGCCTTACTGATATTATTCCTAAAAGCAAAGCTTTCCTTCCAGGAATTTTATATCTGCCAAGAACATACGCGGCGGGAACACCAAGCACCATTGATAACAGGACGGTCGCCAATGCTATGATAATACTGTTTGCAATAACCTGATAAAAACGTGCATCTGTAAACAAATACTGGTAAATCGAAAGTGTAGGATGATAAGGCCATAACGGAATCGGCTCACCTCCGGTATTAATGCTTGACACATCACTGATTGAATATTTTATCAAGTAGATAAATCGGACTGATAATTATTGATACCCCAAGGAATATACCAGTCCCCCAGAGCATCTTTTTGCCGAACGCCATTGGCAGTTTTCTATCGAAATGCGTCATAATAATCTACCGTTTCAGAGTTATTTTCTGAAATACTTCCATTGTCTTCATTATTGCCAGAGTAGTAATTATAATACAAACCACCATTACCATCGCCACCGCCGCTGCCATGTGTGAATCACCCAGATCATTGTAATAAAAATCAATCAGTGTTCCAAGAAGACGATTACGCCCGGCAAGTACAAATGGGAATATGAACTCCTTCCACATTTCTACCGAACGCAATAAAAGCACAGCAGATATTGAAGGTATTATCATTGGTATAATTATTGAAAAAAACCGTTTGTCGTAAAGATGCACCCATCGTTTTGGCAGCATCAAAAAGTTCTGTATCAATACTATTAAGACCCGCAAGTAATATTAACATCGAAATCGGCATATCACGCCATATCTTCCCCAGTAGCGAAATTCCCATTGCAAAAAAATTGGATCCACGCCAGTTTATCGGATAGTTAAGTAATTCGGGAAAAGGCGGGTAATTGCCCAGTAATAAATGATTTACATGCCCCCCCGGAAAATCGAACAAAACAAATATCAGCATTGCGGTTACCAGTGCCGGGATCGCCAGAGGAATAAGAAATATACTTCGAATCAACCCTCTTAAAAAGAATGTGCGATAGACAAGAAGAGCAAACAGTAAACCTGCAATCAACTCAAGCGGAGTTCCAATCAACGCAAAAAGCGTTGTATTAATCAAAGCTTTTTGAAACTGTATATCATTGAATAGTGTTATAAATGGTTTTAATGTCGGAAAGTCAGCAGCGGCTCCGCTTGTGGAAATACTAAGCTCAGCCAGATAGACAAAGACGATAATAAGAAATCCGAAAAGATAAAGCGTGGCCGGAAATAGCGGCCACGCTCTTATTATCCACTCTTTGAATCTATTCTTCTTACCTTTAGCCAAATTAACGGTTCGGGTAATCTGCTTGCAATAATTCTTTTTGCTTTTTAAGGTAATCACTTGCCAATCTCATTTTCATGGTAGAGAAATTCATCTTTTCTCCATCAGGCTCTTTATATTCAACACAGAGCCCATACCATGCATCGATAAGATTCTGTCCCAGTTCGGCATAAGATTTTACAAGAGGAACTGTTGTCAAGTCATTGATCTTTATCTGATCAACAGCAACTTTGAAAATATCTCCAACCCAACCCTGATCAAAAACCTCTTGCAAATTCAACAATATATCTTTACGAACAGGCATCATTCCAAAACGTGAACATTCTTTTGCCTGATTTTCACGATTGGTAATAAATCGTGCTAAATCATACGCCAGTTTCGCATTTGGAGCGGTTTTTGGAATTCCCCACCACCAGCCACCAGTAGATTGAGCCCTGGTACCCTCAAAAGTATATTTCCCATCATTATCAAGTTCAAATGACACCGCTTTAGGCATTACACATAATCCCATATCATTTTCATCAGGAAGATAACTTGGCATCGATGGATCATCTTTCCAACCATGTACCAAAAACTGATCGATCTGCTGTAACACTGACAGATATACTTTTCCATCTTTGATTGCATTGTAGATGTTAGCACCTTTCCACTGGTCCTGCCACATCGCTGCATTGTATACATTACCTTTTACCAACGCACGTTCCCAGACAAAAGTTTCTACAACTTTATCAGATGTTAAGCTAAGTATGTCTTCCTTTGTCGCACCAAGCTGCAATGATTTATCAACTAGATCCAGAGCAGTACCAGCATATCTTGCACCACGATGCGCTATGCGACCGATCTTTACACCATTGTATTCCTCATTTGCCCAGATTGATCCTGCTACATATATATCATAGAAATCCCAGGCTGAAGGATCACTCTCAAGAACGTATCCTGCTGGTAATCCATAGCCATTCATAGCTTTCAATTCTTTTGAAATTCTATCTTTATGCGAATCAAATTTGCCAACCGCATCTGCAACTTTGGACTTACTGTAAAACATGGTCCTTGTTTCCAGTTTACGTGGAATATAATAAGGTTTTTCATTCACATAACCCAAGCCGCTTGCCAAGGGATGATATTCTGCAAGATCCTGCAGGACTTTTGCAGTATCCTCAACAGAATAAAGATCAGACATATATCCTTTATCTACCAAAACTCGAGTCATCTCAAAAGGAGTTTTTATAAGAGCAATTGATCCGCTCTTTTTACTCTTTTCAAGATCGAGCATTTTAGTGATATCCCATTCATTTACAAATGTAGCAACATTGATTTTACAGTTGTTCTGTTTTTCAAATTCAGGGATAATCTGTTCTCTAAAAAACTTTTCCTGCGCTGGCATCATTCTGACTAATACTGTTATTTCTTTCGTCTCTTTCTTTGCACAGCCAGCTAAAAAGCTCAATACCAAAATACCCACTAACAAACTTACTACATTTCGGAGCCTCATATTGAGAGCCCTCCTTTCCAATAAATCTATGTTTAATAACACCTAATTTTCTTCTAAACAATAAGTTAATTTACCGCAATTATTATGTAAAGTAATTTAGTAAATATTACATTAAATTTTGAATCATAAGATCCTCATCTGATCTCTTTTTAAGCTCCACCATCTCTTCACCATTTTTTCTCAACCGTTCACTCATGGTCTCAAGCATGTTATAAGCAATCTCAGGAACTTCAAGTAACAACTTCTTAAATGAGCCTCTCTTTATTATAAATAACTCACAAAACTCATTCGTTATTGCACTGGCTGATCGTGGAGCCTGCGAAAAAAGTCCAATCTCCCCGTATGTCTCTCCTTCCTTTATAATAGTAATCACAGTTTCATTTGATCCAGATTCTGATTTTACTACTTTTAAATTCCCTTTTTTTACTATATACAGCTGATCTGATACTTCTCCCTGAACCGATATAACCGTATCTTTTTCGTACACCGCATACTGTGATATTTCAGCAAGGCGCATTAACTTTTCTGCACTTACATTTTTAAACAGTGATGTTTTTTTAAAGAAAAGAACTTTCTCAAGCAGTATAAATGCCTCACTCCTTAGTTTCTCCTCTTTAGTCTTTCTTTCTAACATATCCCTTCCTGCAAGTGCAACGTGCCTATTGGAATCATGTGATAAATCCTTTAATATTTCCATTATACTTACTTTTATTAAAAAGTCATCTGAATAATATAATATGGTACGCAATCCACATAGGACTACCCATCGATTATCTGAATTTAAAAAGTGTTCAATGTGATTTTTAATCTGCTCACCATCTATATGGAAATAGTTCTTTCCTACTCTTCCTATTGTATTCCACGATTCATTCTTCAATAAAGGCAAAATAAGTACACCTATTTTCCGATAAGAACCACTTTCAAGTATCTCAACCAGATCCATCCTTTGTGCTTTATCACGAATATCTATATCAGTATGGTTCCAAATCAATAAACCTCTTTTATCGAGGAGAACCAACGCATTTACAGCCCATTCACAAATCCTGAGGTGATTTTCCCTTAGCGCTCTATCCAGATAATCATAATTAACTTCATCAGAGGTGCTTTCCAGCTGTAACCGTATTATACCATCCTTGTAAACTGATTCCAATTCAGTTAAAACCCACTTTTGAATCACCGATGATGCATCTTCTTTTAATGACCACATTTTTCCTGTAAACCGAATCTCATCTGCAAGTACCCTCAGACAACGGATCATCTCAAATATCATTCTCTTACTTTTACATTCGGGAAGATATTCTATGAATGTTTCCCATAAGCAGCTCCCGATCCGCTCGACTATTCGTCCTGTAATTGCTATGTGTTCTCTCGAAAGCGTCTCTATAATACTCAGAGCTTTGATTCGTGTTGAAAGTGGTGCTGACCGTAGAATAACATCTACACTTTTTGTAAAAACTTGCAGGGATTTTGTAGTCAGATTCTCAATTAATATATTCTGCCATCCTTTAACTTGAATCAACCCAGTTAAATAGATCCCGGCAGATTTACGATCTGAAGATTGACTGTTGAGCAAATTTCCCAAAAACGCCTGAACGGTTTCTCGTTCGTGCGCTTCGCCATTCTCCCACAAATATCTGGCTGCTTCAACTTGAACCCGTAAATGACTATCAAACAAAAAATGGTATACCTTACTTTTTAAGTGCCTTTTCCAATTACAATGCATCACATTTATCGCTAAAAGCGTGTTGGACCTGACGCGAGGATTCGAATCGTCTAAAAGTTTTTCTGCAAAGGGACGAGTCTGATACAAATAAAAATCTGATATCGAGCGGGCAATAAATTCCCTTATTTTAGACACCTTTTCAGTATCATACATCTTTACCATTGTCTCAAATGCCTGAAAAGAACCCAACCCTGCAAGTAGTTTGACGGATACTATTCTCATGTCTGGATCCGGGGATTGAGCATACTCTTTTATTATCTCCTGTAACTCATGCCCTTCATAGTGAGTTGCACTGGCTATTATCCTCCTCGGTTCAACCGGCAATGTTGTCTCTGGTATCAATGCCATCGAATAAGTTCGGCGTAAATAGAATACAATGCCTACTGTAAACACACTGCAGCCAACTACTAAAAGCAAAATCAGCATACTGCTATGCCGCAAACCCATTATCAATAGTCCACTTGTGATAATTGCGCCCGGCTTTACTATACCCTCAAGAAGCGTTTTTGCCCTGCCGCGCTTCTCTTTCTCAATCGCAGCAAAAAACATCTGATATATTGGCGAAAATGCGTTTTCAAAAACGATGTATCTGAAAAACTGTATACAAATAAAAGTAATGAAAAATATCTTACCTTGATTAAAAAAACGCATCGTTACCAGACATGCAGTGCCAATTGACAATACAACCGGAAGGCAATAAAATAGCTTCGTAAATCCTACCTTGTTTATCAGTGGAGGAATTACAAACCATAAACCGCCGATTGTAACTAGTGCATGTACTAAGTAAAATGTGAACTGAAAAGAAACAAGGGTCTCTGATGTCCTAAACCATTTAGTACAGGCTTCCCAGAATAAGTAGTCAATTGAAAATATCGCAATGAAAACTAAAAAGTATAAGAGTGCCATCAATTTTACTAATTTCAACGTCAAAACATCACTGGCACCTGAAAAAAGATTATTGCTGCTTGATGGGAAATCTTCTCTTAAACGTAATCTCTCCTGGAAATTTACTCTCGTCTTCTCTGAATAATACCAGGCAGCCAGATATGATGCTGCCCATATCGCTATTATTCCTTCTGCCATAAAGACTGCAACCAGAAGACGAGCTGTACATGCCCCAGCCAGACCCCCAGCCATCCCCCATGCTGCTATTATTGGAAATGTCTTCTTGGCTTCACTCGTCGTAAAAATGTCGTTTGCAAGTGTCCAAAATGTCAAAAACAGTACTGTTTTGGAAAGATAGGATATCGGATACAAAAGAAATATCAATACGTTCTTGAACGACAACTGATAGCTAGTGACGAATGTCATCCCTAATAACATCAGTGCAAGTATTGCTGAAATAATAAGCAGTTGCCTACAAAGAAATACTCCGCGATCTATTCTATCTATACGGCTTAAGTAAAAAATTGGAAGACCATAGAGAAGAATACCATTTACAAGGTAGAGCTTGCTTAATATTGTTGAGCCCAGCTCCGATACAACTAATGATATTGATACTGTTTCTCCAACTATAGCACCACAAAATATGAATGCTAATACAAAAGCGGGAATATAATAACTTTTATATCTGAACTGATTCATGTGCAGTTTATTACTTTATTGCCCAGTTATCTATATTTGCCTTTTACTTTGATCTGAAAAATAAAAAAGCGGATAACATAAGTCACCCGCTTTTTTATATTAATTTATAACTACTATTCAGATTAAAAACTGTATGTCGCACTTACTCTGTTAAAGAGATGATGTTGAGGATGGCTTACTATATTTGTAAAAGTGTATGCAATATCTTCAGCAGCAACAAAATCTATTCTTAAGTCTGTTATCAATATTGATTCCAAACCCTAAACCAACTAGATCATTATCTGATGCATCAGAGGCAGCATTCTCATACAAATTTTCCTTTGTCTGGACCATCAGTTTCATAGAGAATTTCTTTCTGACCACCAACTCGAATTACAAACCAGTCTGTCCAGATATTACGCTCAATACCAAAACTGATTCTGCCACCAACATGCTCTTTTGTAGAATGTGCTAGCAGAATCATTCTGTCCATAAAGGAATTCAAGACCCAGCCCAGAAAAATCCTTTGTCGATATTAACATTCAATCCGATACCTGCAGCAAGATCAACTTTGAAAATATCTTTCTTATCGAGGCTTAAGCACATCAACTCTTACATGAGGAACAAAATCTCCATTTAAAACAGCAAGTGCTGTAAAGAGACGTGATTCAACTCTTAAAAAATAATCCTGTGATGCCAAGTTCAACTTTTTTTGATGAATTGTATTTACGTCTCCAATAGAAGAAATAGCTGAATCTGCAATCGCAGTAATAGTACCACCACCAAAGAAATTTCAAGGTCAATTGACTTAGCAACAGGCCAATTTAATACCGAAGTTACCTTTGTAAATAGAAGCATCTGTTTCCACACCATCATCTTTTTTCTTTTGGATAGCAACATAAGCGCCACCACCAAGCATCGCACCATTGTTCATTACATAACCCAGAAGAAAATCAACTTTTCCTACAGGATCTGGTAAACTTGACATTTGCATTACCCAAATAGTTTATTTGTACCCTTTTGTTACATAATCAAGCATTTCATCTCTTCTATTAAACATAGCACCAATTGAAAGCATCGGGTATTGGCTTCCATTGTCATTTCCCTGATTAAGAGAATAAGAAATAATAGCTCCAAAAAATGGATCTACAGGATCTCGGTTTGTTGCACTCATCGCATCCAAATTTATCGTCTGCCCATTATAATCAAGGCTATCATTGGGCTTGTAAACACCATAAGAACCGTACACCATATTAGGATAGATATTAATGTTAGCGGGATTTCTGAAAATACTAACTTCGTCCATAAAAAATGCATCATGTCTTCCCATTGATACTAACCCGTGCATCAGTTGCAAAACTGCTGACATAACATCCTGCTGCTAGTATACACATCAGCGATTTTCTCATTTGAATCCTCCAATCAAAAGGTCTTTGACAAAGTATAAGTCTGTATTATTAACTCAGACAAGATAACGGATGTACCTTTACATAAAGATACATCCGTTATTGTTTTCTATTAACCGAATCTTATCATTCGATTATATTGAATGCAAGATAATTTTGCTAGATACAGCTTACTATTGTGAGAACACGAAAGGATAGACAACTTCTGTAACATCACCAGGTTTGTCGATCTTTTCAAAAACCCAACGAGATGATTTTTTCTTTGACTACTACTTCAAGTTCAGAATCACCCATTGTCGATTCAACAACCTGAGTGAAAATTACTTTTCCAAATTCATCAATCGCAAACTTAACGGTGATTTTACCAGACAATCCAGGTTTATCTCTGAAGACGCTTATTGTAGGCATAACGAAGAGCTGCAAGGTTCTGCATTACAACACGCATAATACTTGCTTTACTTCTACCACCTGTTAAAGATCCACCTTTAAGAAATTCAGGTGCAGAAATTTTAAGTGACCCTTTCTTTTTTAAGATCAAGACCACCACCATCTCCACCCATCAAATTCCCGATAAGATCATCAACTCCGCCAGATCCACTACCACCAAAACCACTTCCGTATCCAGCACCGTACCCGATACCAGCAACACCTCTACGTCCAGTGCCACCACCACCACCAGATTTCAAACCACCAGCTCCAGAGATGATAGCATCGATACCTGTTAGCAAAACCACCTTTACCAAAAATATCTGCAGATGCAACAGTTTTTCCTTTTACAGCACCAGAAATAATACCAAGAACACCTTTTGCAGTAACACGTGCACGTGGATCACCACCACCACCAGAAGTACCACCTTTACCAGTGCTCTTTTTTGGATTAAGTTTCTTTTTATCCTCAGTCTGGATTTCAGGCTCTTTCTTTTTTCTTCTCTTTTTTTCCTCAAGAGTTTTTGGCAATTCAGCTGCTTGTAACAAATTTTGCAGTTCTCTCTTCAGGCAACTTTTCATAAAAGTCAGTAGCAACATTAACAAATTCCATCTTTGTCATCCAAAAGCCAAAATGCCAGACCTAAAACGACAGAATATGATCATTGATATTTCGTAAACGAGAGCTTGTATCAAAATAGAATATATCTGGTCTTCTTTTCAGAATTTCAGAAAATTCTTCATCTGATAAAAGGCGCCCCTCAGGTTCCTCTTCATCATCATCATCCCACTTTGAATTCGATGACAGGAACCTGTGCTTTCTTTGGAGCAGAAGTAGATGCTCTTGCAGCAGATGCAACAGATGCAGCTGCAGCGGCAACCGCTGCTTCTGACTGAAGCGGAATCAATTCAACTTCTGCACCATATGCTTCAAATTGCGCTTTAATCCGAAACGCTTCTTCTTCCTCGGCTTCTCTCTTAATACAGACGGGTTTTTCAGTAATCACCTTAAAAACCACATCCGGAGAGCTACCGGACCATTTCGCGATTCCTTTAGCAATCTCTTGTGCGCGATAAATATCAGCACATTTTCGAATGGTTATTTTATATTTCATTATTTGTTCCTTTACTCCTCGGACCTGGACATTACAGCAAAGTTCATTTTATTATAACCAACTTTACCGCATGTGTTCATTATTTTAAACAAAACATCAAAGTCCACATTCTTATCCACCTGGATAGTAATGTCTCCTTCAATCTTGTTTAATGCACCAAGCCGTACCATCTCCTCTTCCTGAGCATAACAGGCTTTTAAGTTTTTCTTCCAATTTTTTGACAATTGGATCAGGATTCTGTCTGAGGAATTTTACGTACGTCTTCAGTAGGCACAACAGGCACGTTATCAACAAGGATCATATCATTAGCAGCAGCAACTTGTACATGGATCTCTTTTGGCTTTGTTGTCGACATAGAGTTCGGTAGATACAAGGTTATCTGCATTTGTCAAAATGCTTCCTTCAGCTGAATAACTTTTCATTAGATAAATAACAACAACTGAGAAGAAGTCAATCAGCGAGGTGATGATAAGACCCGTTGACTTAGCGGTCAAAAACTTATTTCTTCCGTGACTTGCCATAGTTAACCCCTCAAGTTTCGCGATTGATATGTTTGGAAAACCTGCATCCCTTGCAGTATCCATCAACTGGACGATTTTATCGTAAGCAACCTGATTTTCAGCAGCAAGAATTATATCCTGTGCATCTGGTGCTTCTTTATATCGTTCGCCGATTTTCAGACAGTTTGTTCTTCATCTCATCATAAGCTGATAGTGGACGCAATGTATATTCAGCCGGATTGTTTACTATGACCATTCTTTCGCGGATTTGTCGCAGTATAAACCGTATCTCCAGAGTTAGCCTTCTGTATCGGGAGCACCGTCTGCATTTGTTAACATGAAGTTGTCTTTTGTATAAAGGCAATTGACAACATTTCTGCTCTCATCACATACATACAGCATTATATCCTGCCGTTCACTAATCTCAAATGGCTTATTCGTTTTTGGATTCAATACTGGATTTTTTAGGATCTTTTGGATCCAATTCAGCAGTAATTTCAAGATTTCTATCACTTTTTGATACGTATTTATGAAACTCTTTATAAAACACTGAAGGTAAAAAACCATTCTTAGCACCCAAAGTTACAACAGAATCAGTAATGATCATAGTCAGAAGCAGTTTATCGTTCTTCGTCAGCTGGCTGTTGCTTTACAGCAGTATCTGTTTGTGATCCACGTCCAGCTGGCAACTTTAGATTAATAATCGCTATTTTAGCAAATTCTGCTGACAGCATCAACACCGGAATGAGCACAACAAGGAAGTTAATAAACGGTTTAAGGTCGATATCGCCTCCATGCCCTCCTCCCCCAGCGTCAATCATTGGTTTTCGTGCATTTGCCCCATAATTATATATCCTCAGATATCACACATAGATATCGTATGATAATTGTTAATTCTCCCTTATCCGCTTAAAGAAACCTGTTCATTTGAATAAATGAGTGTAGTCCTCTTTCAGCTCAGGATTATTCTTCAATAGCATTAATAAGCTTTGTTGTCTTCTCATCGAGATCTTCCAACAATTTTATCTGCTTGTCCACTGAGAACAGCGTGTGTCAAAACGCTTGGAACAGCAACAAAAAGACCGAAAAGTGTTGCAGACATTGTAACAGAAATACCAGATGCAAGCTGTTGTGCACGTTGAGCTGCAGGAGCATTAGCAATAGCATCGAAACATTCCATTGTACCGAAAATTGTTCCGGTAAGACCAATAAGTGTTGAACAGTTTGCAAGCATGTTCAAGATAGTGAATATTACGTTTAATTTTTGGACCTTCAGTAAGAAACACTTCATCAACAGCTTTTTTAATTGCCTTTGGACCCTTTGAACGATTCTGAAGAATGCAAACGAATTCCTTTTGACAAGTGGAGTGTAACTGCAGAAGCATGCTTAATAGCTTTTTCATACTCACCAGTTTTCAGATATTTTGAAACAACATTCAAAAGTGAACGGTTTCCTGTATCACATTTGAGAAAAAGATAGTAAGCTCTTTCACCAGCAAGCGCCAACATTACAAACCAACACAAAAGAATAATCCACATAATCCACCTGCAGATGACTGGAAACCAAGAAGCAAAAAATTGTAACAGTTGCATTTTGAAAACCTCCTAAATCTTTTAAAATAGTATGACACGTTAATAATTAAATTCAATATGAACAAATTTATATAAAAAAATCCGTAAATGCACCTCCTTTTTACATCGCTATTTAATTTTTCCTCGATTTTAAATCATTTACTTTTTCTTCTTCAAGTACAATGTTTCTCTTTGCATCCATTTCAATTCTGTTAAGCTGCTTAATCTTGTCCTCAACAGAAATTTCCATATTCATAATGTTCTGGATTCGACGCATATTTCTTTCGAACTCCTCATCACGTACTCCACTACTTTTCCTGAGCGTCCGGAATTGAACTTGTAGCCTTGATACAGTAGCAATCTGTTCCTGCTCGGTTCCCTGATTTTCTGAAGGTATCCATTCTACAATTTCAATCTTCAGAGTTTCAGATGTCGGACTGATCTCCTGAATTCTTTCTTTAATCTTATCCAATCCACTGTGACTTTGCAATACCAAGTTCTTTAGCGCTTTAATACCATCTTCGTATTTAGGAAGCGCAGCATCCTGAGCAGCAAGCTTCTTTTCAGTTAAGAAGATCCTGGTAAGCTTGTTTTTCTTCTTCTGACAACCCCTTTGGAATAGGTGCTTTCGAAAACTCCTCACCAACCTGTTCAAGTATCCTTACCTTTGAGATACATCATCTCCATGAACTTATCGATCGATTTATCAACAAAATCACCTTTAATATTCTGAGTATGTGCCCATTCAATGATTCTTGTAGAAATATTCCTGACCTTTATCATAATATTTTTCCAAACTTGAAAGAATTCTTATTTTAGAAGCAATTTTTTCTTCTGCTGATCCAAAAAGTGTTTGAGACTTCAATAGCATAAGCCATATCAACAAAACCCATACCGATCATGTATGTTGCTTTTAGAGTCCATTCCGCAATACCAAGTTCAATAACTTTCGCATAGTATTTAGCCGGTTCTTCAAGAGCTTTCGTTTTATTCTTTATCAGATCTTTCATCTGCCGTTCTGATTTAGCGGTCAATTTGATACTTGAGAATTTATTATAATAAACTTCTCCCGCTTTATAGTAAGCCTGAGCAACACTTTCAATATCAATATCAGTCTTCTTTACTGAATTTTTCATAAATAGAAACCGCCAGTTGTATAGTTTCTTAGTGCTTCATCATTTCTTTTCATATTCAGATAAGCATCTCCAGCTTTTACCAGTGCCTGAACCTGCTTTACACGATCGTTTGCATATTTGCTTGCGTATTCAGTAAAAACATTAGCCATATCTATATTCTGTCCCATTTTTTCGTAGCACAGACCAATTGAGAAGAATGCTTCAGCAGCAAATTCTGATTGAGGAAAACGCTTCGCAAGAATATCGTAAACATTTATAGCATTGGAATACAATTTCCCTTTTTCGAATATTAATCCTGCATTGTAGAGAGCTTGTGGAGTATTCGGATCGTTTGAATATCTTTCATAAATCAACTCAAACATTTTACCAGCCATATCAAACTGATTGAGTTTTTGATAGCATTCAGAAGCAGATGACAAGCTTGGGATTGCAAATTCAGCTTTTGTGATATTATTAGCTCCTGTTTGATATACTTGAGCTGCTTTATCAATCTGATTGTTTTTCTTATAGTCCTCTGCAGCACGAATGAAAGCATTTTCACGTAACGGTGACTTAGGGAATTTGACAGTTAACTGCTCAAAAGTTGTAGCTGCTTGTTCCAGGTTTTTTGCCTCTTCATAACATACACCGGCATCAAACCATCCCCTATCAGCAATTTTACTTACAGGAAATTCATTGGAAATCGCTTTGAATGCATCGATCGCTCCAGGAATATCCCCTCTCTTCTTAATTGATTCAGCTCTCTTGTACATCGAGCCAGCTGCAAGATCCAAAATCTCAGTGTATTCAGGTGTATCAGCTTTAAGCTTAGCAAGCAATTTTCGATAGATTGCCATTGCCTGATCATACTGTCCAGAAGACGTATAGCTGTTAGCTAACATTCGGATTGCTTTTTCACCTATTTTTGCCTGAGGATAAGCATCACCAATCTGCTTAAACACTCTAATTGAAGCATCATAATTTTTTGCACTAAAATGAATATTTCCAGCTAAATAGAGCACTTCAGCAGCATTTTGGCTTTTTGGATACTTGGCCTGGAATTTTTCAGCAAAATCAAGAAGCTTTTTAGTCTCAGTCAAATCGTAAGCTTTTTCCTCAGTTATACCCTCGCTTGCCATAATTTTTTTGCGGCAATTATCAAGAGCAACCACAACGTTATAACCTGCGTCTTCCTGAGATATATTAGACGTTAATTTGTCAGCACTTTGCTTGATTTTTTCAACTTCATCATGATCCATACCGAGAGTATCAATATCTGCTTGATATGGTGGATATGCTGCGATGTTCTCCATTGTTACATAATTGTAGTTCTCAGCAGCTTTTTCGCAATTTCCCAATGCGCTATAGATTTCAGCAACATTGTACCTGAATTCCAGGTTTTTCCATTTATCCTCAGGAAATTTGGCGAAAAATTCTTCATATCTTTTAAGAGCTTTCTGATATGCATCTTTATCTTTTTTCTTCTGAGCAAGAGCATGGTAGTATACAGCTATATGACCAAGAGCTCTTTTTACTTCAGTTCTTGCTCCATCAATTGCAGCTTTTTCGTTTTTGTTTTTGTTATACCATGCACTACCTGGAACATAATCATCAACTAATTTTTCACGTTCAGCATTAGCTTTTACATGTTCCTTTTTGACGACATAACATTCAATAAGTGCCATACGTGCAGCAGGAGCACTTTTGTAGAATTCATAGTTTTTTAATGCGGTTGTTAAGGCAACTATAGCATCGTCAAACTGTCCATGTGCTCTGTTTTTTAAACCGATTGTGTATAGCACATAATCTTCATAAGGCTTGTGACCAACTTTCTTAAAGAAATTCATAGCCTCCTGGGCACCATTACCCATGTCGGCAAATGAAATTCCCATAAATTCAAGAGCCATGTCGCGGAATTCTTTTTTCTGATATACTCCGCCATCGCATTTTTCTACGTAAGTGTAAAATAGATTAACAGCCTTATCGAATTCTCCCATGTTATAGTACACTTCACCTTTACGATAGTGCACCATTTCCCAGGACTGGAGATCGATTTCATTCTCTTTAATTTTCTCAAGATGCTTTACTGCACATACATTATCATGATCGAGATAGCATAAATCTGAAAGTCGGAAATTCGCACCAGACGCACGAGGGCTTCCTGGAAATTTTTCTGCAACCTGAGAAAAAACTTTCTTAGCATTGTCAAGATCACCCATGAGCAGATAAATATTACCCATTTGATAATACGCTTCACTCAATTTGGGAAAATCAGGATAATCCTTTGCCAGACGCTCGTACATACCAAGCGCTCTGTCATAATTTGGGATCGGATTTACTGGCTCAGGACCACGAGGATTCTTTTCATAAGCATCAATCCTTTGCTCGTAATCCTCCTTAGCTTTAATAAAAGCCTCTCGGTCGAGCTCGTAATACATACCTCCAAGAGTATAGATCACATCAGCACATCTATCGGATTTTTTTGTGTTACAGTTTTCAAGGAGTTTAAGATATTTATCGACAATATCTTGAAGGTTTTTCCCTTCAGGTCTGTTTTTTTCTGCAGCTTCCACTTTTGCTTTATTGAGTTTTGCTTTTGCTTCTTCCAACTCTTTAATTTTCTGCAAAAGTTTCTCTTTTTTTGCATCATTTTGTGCATTTACTGTCAATGTTGTGCTTAACAGAAATGATGTTAGTATTGCGAGCACTAACATTATTTTTCCTCTTTGCTTTACCATGCTAGAACCACTCCTTTTATGTACAACGCTCATTTTATTGTTCAATGTTTTCAAGTTCTTTTTTGAGTTTATCGAGCTGTTCATCAATCTTACCTTCCTTCTTCTCCTGCTGCTGATGAATCTCATTTTGCTTAAGTGAATTTACTGATTTCGTTGCCTTAGCAAGCGCATATTCTGCATCAGCAATAATCTGATCTTTTCTCATGAAGAAACGAACGTGAGATTTAGCCAACAGAGAGTAGTTGAAATACTCTTTAGCTTCTTTAGCATATTTCTGGAATTCATTCTGTAATTCATTTCTCTCCTCAAGAGTTTTGTTGGTCGGTTTTCGAAGCGCATTCTTTTTTATCCGCTCCTCAAAAGGTAAGAATTGACCTACATACTTTTCAAAATCCGAAGAACGATTCTTCAAATCCTCATCAGTAATAAAGGATCGCTTTGTAGCCGTAAGACATTGTTCAAGAGCCGCAACAGCTTCCGGATATCTCTTGAGCAGCATAAGCGCATACCCTTTCACTAAGAAAGCTTCAGGTATCAAAGAAGACTCAGAGTAAGAATTGATAAGTTTCTCAACTGTCTGCAAAGCAACATTTGGTTGATTTACTTTAATCCAGGCCCAGGAAGTTCCAAGAAGCGCTTCATCACCATATGGTGAACCGTTTGAAACCCTCTGATACGCCTCAACCGCCAGACGAAGTTTATCTCCCATTTCAAAATACAAATGACCCATTTTCAGGTTTGTTGCATCCTGCAATGATTGATCCGCTGCATCCTGTGTCGTATCCTGAACAATATTCTGAAGATTCTGCAAAGCTGCCTGAATTTTGTTGTTCTCTATATTTATAATCGCAAGTGTATACTGAGCATAAAGATATGTTGGATCTCCCAATGTAATATTGTTAAATAACTGCTCTGCTACATTGTAATTTTTTCTCTGAAAATGGATCTCACCAGCAAGATAATCAGCATCACTCTTTATATCACTTTCACTATAGAGATTGGTGATAAATGCATGATTTTTTAACGCATCATCATACTTACCCTCTCTATAATCAAGACTTTGATAACCATACAGATATTTAGATCTCATTTCTGAAGTAGTATACTCTTCAAGAGCTTCTTTGTATACCTGTCGGGCAATATCATTCATATGTAAAAACCGGTAGGAGTTCCCAAGAAACCATGACGCCTGATCATTCAGATGAAAATTAGGAAACAGAGATAATACTTTTCCAAAAGCAAAAGCTGCTTCCCAATACTTTCCTGCAATATAAAGACGCATTGCTTCACTATAAGCATCGTTTGGAGCAAGAATCAGCTTTTCATATAAGCGTTTAGACTCACGCTGTTCACGAGTAGGACCGAAATCAGTAGAAATTTTTATTACACCGGAAAATCCACGTTCATCACGCTTATCACCATTTTCAAAGAAGTTCTCAATAAAACTATACCCGACATGAGCATCAATATTAAGGTAGTTGATCATCTCTGGAAGAGTGTAAACTAAATTATAATTGAATCCAATATAGGGGATATCATTGTTTGTCCATCCTGCCTTAAGCCAAATACTTGGAATAAACATATACTTAAGGTGAATTCCTACGTGATGTGCAAGAGGATTTTCACCTACTATCTCACCTTTTTCATTTTTAGCTTTAAACATATCAGCATAATCCTGCCAGTCAAAATTTTCATACATTTTCCCTAACAGGTTATCAGATACATATTCAACATCACCAACAAGGTTATCATTAAATAAAGCATAACGCAGACCCAACCTGAATCGATTGTTAGTAACCTCATTTGCTTCGCCCCATTTGATCTGGGATGGAACAATATCCTGCAAACAAAGGCTAAATCCTACATCGCCAAATCTATAGTGATCAAGTGGATTCAAATAAATACCAAGATCGAAGCCCGGAAAGTTTGCATATTTAACTTCACTGAAACGGTTCTGTATGCGGTATTTAAGATTTGTTCCTAACATCATCCAGGGAAGGATTCTGATTCCATAACTACCAACAATCCAGATATCCTGATAGCGGGCGTTACCTTCAAGCTGAATTGTATTATCACCAAAGGTATTATCCCTAAAAGAAGTTTTCTTGATAGTCCCACCACCGAAAAGCAAAGTTCCCCCGATAGTGTGATTACGTCGGATTGGCACCATAATACCTAGATGCTGATATCCCATATTTTCGTCATCAAATAACGACCAACGGTAAGCACCAAAAAAATCGATGTGAATTTGATTAACCCGATAAAGTAAAGCAGGGTTAACTAACGCAGACGACCAATCAGTCAGATCCTGAGTGAAATCTGCCTGAAAGTAAGGTGCATCATAACCACCATCACCATTATTCTCACTTGCTGCAAATGACTGCATCCCCGCAAGCAGCAACACCAACAGAAACAATTTAACACTCATTGGTGCATTTTTGTAATGAGACATCACCGCTACCAGCCTTCCAAAGGGTTTATTTGTTCAGAGGGACAACTTCAACCCGTCTGTTTTTTGCTCGACCTTCCGGAGTTGCATTCGAAGCAATAGGTCTATCCTTTCCATAACCTCGTGCAACCAACCTACTTTGATCTATACCTCTCATAACAAAGTATTCCATAACAGATTTTGCTCTATCATAAGATAGTGCAAGATTGTAATCTTTAGAGCCCTGATCATCAGTATGTCCTGCAATTTCAATTCTAACATTCTGGATATGCTTCGAGACTGTTAAAAACGGTCTCCAGAACATAGTAAGATTCTTCAAGAAGCTCTGCACTCGCAGTTTTAAAATTAACGCCTTTAAGAATAAGAGTCTGCTTGATTTCCTGCGGTTTCTCATCAGGACACCCATCAGAATCTTTAAACCCGTTGACCGTTTCAGGATTTGATGCACAAGCATCGACACTGTCAGGTATTCCATCTTTATCATTATCAACATCTGGACAGCCATCAGTATCCATGAAACCATCACGATCTTCGGGAACAAGTGGACACTGATCCTGTGCATCATAGATTCCATCTTTATCATTATCGAAGTCAGGACAACCATCAATATCTTCAAAATCATCAACATCTTCAGCTACTTCAGGACATTGGTCAACTTCATCAGGAATGCCGTCACCATCCTTATCAGTACTCTGGACCTGAACCATTTGAGCCGTAATTAAACCAATATCAGTCCCATTCTCACCAGTTGATTTGCATGGAGAGGTTGGTTTCACGAAATAATTGTACTCAGGATGTCCAGGTGAAATAAAAGCTGGTTCTTTTGCGATATTTGTCTGATTAACAACAGCAAGATTATTAAACGGAGATCGGTTTTGATAAAAGTTATTATTTATAATTCTTGTTTTTCGTGCTTCTGGAGAAATGAAAATTCCAAACTGTTTATTGTTGTAAAAAATATTGTTCCTAACAATACTTCAGTTCTATGAGCACAGAAAATTCCACAATAGCCATTTTCCAAAATCACATTATGATCAATACTGGTTCTGGTGCCTCTTGAAGTTTCCAGAAAAATTCCAGTCCATTCATTTCTATAGATAATATTGTTAATGATGCTGGTAAAGAGATTAAAGCGTGAATGCCAGCACCCTTATTATCAACAATTAAATTTCGTTCAATAATTGGTCGGGAATTTTTGCAAAGGATTCCAGTAGTTCCATTTCTTATGGTGAAATTAGTTATCACCGCACCATCAGCACCAATTACACAGGGTCCTAAACGTCTCCCATCTATTATAGTACTTACCATGTCCTGGCCTTGAAGGACCACGTTGTCAGCCAACGCGATATTTTCATAGTAAATACCCTTGCTAACATAAACAGTATCGCCTTCGCTTGCCTCACCAAGAGCCGCATGTATTGTAGGGAAATCCATCGGGACAATGATTTTTTTCCCAGCAAGAGAATGGCCGGTCAATAAAATAAGCATGAACGAAACTAATTGAATTTTTTTTCGCATGGTCATTGGAACCCGGGTTAAATTAAGGGCTTAAATAAATTAGTATAGAGTTTACCCTTTAAATGAAAACCATAAAAGGGTGACATCAAAATAGTATGATTATGAAACAATGTCAAATATTCCCCCTTTGTTTACCCTACAGACAAACAGGATCTATTTTAAAAAAGTTTATCCTCATCGTAAATGCAAGACTTTTTTACCACTGCTATTAATAATATTTCCAAACAGATACTATTCTAAAACTGTAATGCACTGTTGTATCTTCAGTATTCCAGGTCAGAAGCTCTGAAGTTACATTGTCTTGCGTTTTTATTATACTGACATAGAAATTATTTTTCCACCATAAAGAGAGAAAAATTATGCATTTACGAATACGAATTTTTTCCCCCATTACCATTTTATCGCTCATTTTCCTTTTTCATAGCACTTCATTCAGTTTCGGTCAGAACAAAGTACAATATACCAATTTTTCCTGGAAAATGCTTAGATCTCCTCATTTCAAAATCCATTATCACCAGGATCAGGGAAATTTACCAAATATTGCACTCTACTGGATTGAAGATTCTTATAAGTCATTGTCGGAAGAATTTCAGTTTTTACCCAGAGAACAATTTCCTCTTATAATATATGGTGATCCTAACCTTTTTGCTCAAACAAATGTTATAACTGAGCTACTACCCGAAGGTGTTGGTGGATTTACAGAATTTTTTAAGAAACGAATTGTAGTTCCTTTTAATGGATCTTATACTGAATTGAGACATGTATTACACCATGAACTGGTTCATGGCTTCTGCTATTCAATTTTATACAGCCAATTTGGTAGTAGTATTTTAGCAGGTTCAAATATTCAGGTCCCGCTTTGGTTTATGGAAGGTCTGGCAGAGTACCTTTCTACAAAATGGGATGTTGAAGCTGATATGTTTTTGATGGATCAGGTAATAAATGGCAGCGTTCCTCTGCCTGGTTACGAGCTGGATGGCTATATGGCCTATAAAGGTGGCCAATCATTTCTTTTCTTTCTCGCTCAAAGCAGAGGAGACAGCACCTTTTTACAACTTCTCAGAGAATTCAAGCAGACAAAGTCAATTGACAATTGTTTCAAAAAAGTATATGGGAAAAGCGCTGAAGAACTTGGGAAAGAGTGGATTCAGGAATTAAAAAGGAATTACTGGCCGGAAATCGGTAAGAGAGATTTACCTACAGCAACTGCCTCACCGATTACTTCACATCGTGAAGATCATAGTAATTATAACCTGCGACCAAGAATCTCTCCCGATGGATCAAAGGTGGCCTTTTTCAGCGATAAGAAGGATTTTTCAAGTATCGTAATTACCGACAGAAAAGGTAAAACTCTGCAGGTGATCAGTCAGAATGGATACGGTGGATATTTTGAAACATTTCATCCGTTTCGAAGCGGAATAAGCTGGTCTCCAGACGGCAACCGCCTTGCTTTCGTTACAAAGAGCAAAGGAAATGACGAGATCAGAATCATTGACACTAAAACAAAAAGGCTTTTCAGAAAAATCATTTGCAGTTTCACAAGTGTCAGTAGCCCTGACTGGTCAACCGATGGAAAACTTCTTGTATTTACCGCTGTAGATAAAGGAGTCAGTGATATTTACACGTACAATCTTGAATCAAAAGTATTTTCAAGATTAACTAATAGTATTTTTTGTGAACTTGATCCTCGCTTTACACCGGACAACAAAAACGTAATCTTTTCTGTTCATGATACATCAGGAAAACCCATTTCGAAAATTAAGCCTTACGGCAATACACCTTCAGATCTTGCAATTATTGATATTGCCTCCAAAGCACAAAGATTTCTTACTCATACACCCTGGAATGAAAAACAAGTCTGCATCTCTCCTGACGGGAAAAAGTGCGCATTTGTGTCTGATCGAAATGGTATAGACAATATTTATATCGGATCGATTGACTCACTGGAAAACGCCAAACCGCTAACCGATTTTTTAGGTGGCTGCTCCAATCCTGACTGGTCAAAAGATGTTATCACTTTTTCCCTTTTTCAACAATACGGATGGGATGTCTGGTTGATGGACAAACCTGAATCCAAAATAAAGAACGATACACTAGCATATACACGATGGATTATTTCTGCCCACGATACATCTGCCCTCTTTTTTAAACGGGCTCCGATTGTAAAGGGCGATTCTATTTCCAAAAAAGACAGCATATCAGGCAAACGGCAACAATCAGTATCTGAAAAAATAAACCAGAAAGATACTGTAACAGGAATCACAGAAGACTCAATAAAAACGGGTATATCGTATATCGACACAACAAAAAGTAATCAAAAAACTGATAGTATAAAAGTAACTACAGGGACAGATAGCGTATCAAAAACTACCGATTCAGTTCCAAAGATAAAAAAAGAAAACAAAAAGGACAGCATTCCCAAACTGGTAATTCCATCACCACAACCTTACCGTCTCTCCTTTTCACCTGATATGATATCGGTAGGACTCGGTGTAAATACCTACTATGGAGCGGCAGGACAGTGGTTGCTTTCCTTAAGTGATCTGATGGGTGATCATCGGATTACAGTAGCCGGTGATATCCAGGGCAATTTTCAAGATTACATTCACGTGTTTGCCTCCTACTTTTACCTCAAGAGACGATTTGATATCGGCGGAGGAGCATTTTACAATAAGGATTATACACTTGAAAGAGCTTACGGTGATTTGCTTTATCATAATACAGAATACGGGGGATTTATTTCGGCTGAATACCCATTCTCAATAAATTCCAGAATTGACCTTACGCTCTTTATGCAGAACAGTGAAAAAGAGCCCGTTGATACCATTGCAACAATAATTAAAACAAAAACCATTCTGCCATCGTTGAGCTATGTATACGATAATATACTTTGGGGAATAACCGGACCAATTAACGGGATCAGAGCACGTGTCACAACAATGGTGTCTCCACCATTTGACTATCTTGAAGACCAATTTGCATCTGTTGATGTTGATTTCAGAACATATCTGCACCTTTTCAAGCGGTTTGTCTGGGCTAACCGGATTTTCTTTGGCGGCAGTGTTTCACTAAATGACAGCTCATCGGGAAGACGCTACTTCTTAGGAGGAAACGAAAACTGGCTATTTTATAAAGTTAATCTTGATGAATATGAAAAAAACGTAAGTAAAACGACGTATTCCGATTTTGTAACACCGTTCAGAGGATGGAGCTACATCGATTTGTCAGGATCACGGGTCGCGCTACTTAATACCGAATTCAGATTTCCATTCATTAAAGAGATCTCAGTTGTATGGCCGATGCCTATGCGGATCAGATACATAAGCGGCGCATTTTTTACCGATGTAGGAAATGCATGGGACGCGGGCGAAAAACACAATGGGATACCTTTACCCGATAAGATTTATGGTGGAATCGGTTTTGGGTTGAGGGCAAATCTTGGAATGTTTGTTTTACGGTATGACAGAGGCTGGCCGACAGATTTCAAGAAAATTGTTAAGAAACCGACCAATTACTTTTCACTGGGAGGAGAGTTCTAATCGTATTCATCGGAATACACAAAACTCGTTCTGCTCTCTTTATAAAGCTTTGATATTCATGATTCGATATTCATGATTCGATATTCACTAATTATCAATTAAAATTTTTCTGTGCACAACATAAATCAGACAAATATCGAATTTGAATAACGAATCTTAAATTTCAAAGTGAAATACAAATTTCAAACCTTTCCGATCGCTTCCGCTGGACAGAAATGGTCGATTCAAACAATCATTCGGTTGCCGCCACATTTCCGAGGTCAAATCATCCTATCATTCGGTCGTCGATGAGCTGTGAAGAGCTGTTCTGTGAAATTTTTGATCTTCGCCGGCCAGCGGAGACATAAAAAAAGAATCATTCAGTCGAAATCTCTCCGGCGATAGTGGAATCTGCCTTCGATTCGACCTCCGCTCGCCGGAAATGGCTAAATCAAACGATCATTCGGTTGCCTCTGCATTTCTGAGATCAAATCATCCTATCATTTGATTGTCGCAACGCGACGGAGGGCTATTCTGCGAGATTTTTGGTCTCCCCCGGCCAGCGATGGTTAGTTCGGAGAAATTTTTTCCCTCCGCCGGGGTGCGGAGACATAAAAAAAGAATCATTCAATCAAAATCTCTCCGACGATAGTGAAATCTGCCATTGATTCAACCTCCGCTCGCCGGAAATGGTTAAATCAAACGATCATTCGATTGCCGCTGCATTTCTGAGATCAAATCATCCTATCATTTGATTGCCGCAACACGGCAGAGAGGTGTTCTGCGTAATTTTTGGTTTTTTTCGACCGGCGATTGACTATTTGAAAAAAATCCTATCTTTTCTGACCAGCAGACGTTTTGAAAAATGGCACAATGGGCTTTGACGATCTTACACAATAGTTGCATAATTGCGTTATTAGTGATTTGTGCACATTTTAGCCACGGCCATTGCCAGCAACAAAAAGATGATGAATATGAAAAGCTGCTTTTTCATGTTCTCGTTGGTGCTGAGTTTCTTTTGTATGGCGATCATCAGGGCGAATCGATGAAGCGGAAAGTCCAACATTACTATTCATACGTAGTTCTGAGAAGTGATTACGTATATTCTTTTCAATGTTTTTTATCGCCAGATCAATATCCCCATCCAGTACATAACCAAGCATCACTCCATGGCTGACAGACCGGGAGTATTTTCGTCCCACGAAACGTACCATTCCTTCTTTGACATATTCATCAGCAAGTGAACGTTTTTTCCCTGAAACAACTGCATTGAGGCGTTTTGCTTCAAGGCAGAGGTAAATCTCTTCGTGAAACGACGGAAAGAACACGATATCCTTTCGTCCGGTTTCCTTCGATGATTCTAAATCGAATTCAAGATCCTCGCGTCGAATCAGAAAAGGGAAATCGCTCCTGCCTTTTGCCTTCAATAGTGCAGAATAGAGTTTATCTGAAATTGAATCTTCCAGATCTGATTGACCAGGTTTGGGCATCTGTTCCCAAACAGTAATAACATGAAGAAGTACCGTGGGTATGAGGCTCTGCTTGAAGAGATCATTCCAATTGGAAGTATCACCGCCGATCATACTAACTCCTGAGCAGATCGGGTCAAGATAGTAGTCGCGATTTCATCCGCATCATTGAGGGCTGCTGTATTAATCCAGAATCGCTGTCCAAGTGGTTTTGTTATGTAGAGAAGATTTTTGTGAAAAATTTTTAGACCTTGTACCAGTTCCATAGTCCCAATTTTTTTAGAAGTGATTCGCTGCAGAGTATTGAAAGTATCCAGTAATTCACTATCGTTTGCTGATAGTTGTGTTGGGTTTTCTTCGCTTCTGGTCTTTTCGAGTATAATTATTCCAAGTCCCATGTTCGAATTAGAAATCACTCTGTAATGTACTTTGTACTCCTCCTTAGCCCAATTATTAAGTCTATCGCAGAGCAACTTCGCATAGGAATTTCGAAGATCACTGTCACATTGACGAATGGTCGGTATATCTGTTTTTACGCGAGTAGGACGAATACTTGGAATGATAATGTTAATAGTATCGTTTACCAACATCAGTTCTGTTGCGTCAATGTCAAAATATTCCAAAATCAGTTTATTGATTGATTTCTGTGTATTGGACACGATTTCTTCACGATCAGCAAAAATCTCAGATGCTTCATTCGATGCATTTGTAACCATGGATGCAATTTCCTGAACAATCGCATGATTGCGTTTCGGATTGTTCGTTTCGTATGGCAACGGAAATGGTAATCGGAGTAGCTCTTCGACATGGACCTCAGCCCGACTTACCCCCCAGTTAGAAGAAGTGTGGAAAAGATAGAACCTTGCAAGATCGGAACGGAGATATGCAGCAAGAAATATCAATAAATCACGATCTGCTTTGGGACCATGAATACCACGTAATGCATGTCTAAATACAACATCAAAGTCTGCGAATGCAGACCGATTAAACCCTTTTGTAATTAATACAAGAGGGCCGATATAAACATCTATATTTGTATTTGATCGTTTGCGAACTATTATTTCGCGAGACGGAACACTGGCGCAGTCACTTGGCAAGAGAAATAGTTGTAAGCGTGTATCTCGTGCTTCTATTATTCTTTCGGTTGGGAGAAACATTTTTTTTGTTTCGGAGGTTGCCTCGTCTCTTTGTTCAAATCCCTGCCCAATAATCCATCTCTTCTTCACTTTGTCAGAAGGACTGCCTACAAATGTACGTAATCTATGGTGTAAAGAGAGGCGTTCAAGTAGCCGCCAATCGTGTGGAGTTGCCCAGAACTTTTCTTTCCAGATTTGCGGTGCATCTTCTCCCTTTAAGTCTGTTAAAACTTCACGGACTGTAATTCGGATGCGATCTTGCGGAAGTACATTCACGATTTCCGCCTGCCTGATAGCCCAGTCTGTTTTTGGGACCCAGTAATTGATAATTTGATCCCCATCCATCGGTTTCTGCTGGTTAAGCCGGATTACCAGTGCGGGTGCTCTGTGATTCTTCAAAAAGGAAAAACTGGTAATCGGTAAGATTGACAATGCGATCAACAGTATGTGTGCGAAATAACGATTGCTGAAAATTAACTGCTGTATCATTGTGATTAAATAATATCCCGTGCGGAAGAACAAAACATACTTTCCCACTTGTAGCAAGATGCCTGGGAGCTTTCCAAATAAAAGGAACAGACTTTTCACGATTTGGAATTTCTAATTGCTGTTCGGCACACCAGTTCTCAGCCTTTGTCGGCGGAACAGATTTTTTTACCGGCCCCCAGGGCGGGTTACCAATAATAATGTGAACCTTTTGAGTAATTTCGGCAGCATCAGTGAAGAAGTCCGCGTTACGGATTGTCCCGCCATACGAATCAGCTCTCATTTCACCGGGAATGGAAACAAGATTAGGAAGCCGATCCCATTTTCCAAGTAGTTTATGAATATCCGGCGGTGATAGCTGATCCAGGAAAGCAAGATAAAGGCTAAAGGCAGTAATTTGACAAGCACTCCGGTTACTATCAACACCATAGAGGTTTTTGCAAAGAATATCCATAAGACCTTTTGCCCGTCGATCGTAACGTGCTCCGGGATTCTTTAATTTCCATTCCTGAGCAAGACGGTTGAAAAGTCCAACTAAGAAAATGCCTGACCCACAGGCTGGGTCGAGGAATACTTTATCGAGCAACGAAGTTTCACCATCCAATGCAATATCCAGAACAAATTCCGCCAAAAACCTGGGAGTATAAAAGGCTCCAGCTTCCTTTTTCTGTTCCTCTCCGGCCACCTTGAGAAAATTTTCGTAAATTGCACTGATTGTTTCAATAGGAATGAAACTGAAATCGTAGGGCCAGAAGGATTGTTGGCCGGTTTGGATGCCGGTACCATGGAAAAAAAGGTCAATGATATCGATATGCTTATCGTCAATGTGTAAACATTCTTCTCTCAAGTTGGCATTGAACAGATCACCATTAAAATCATTACCAAGTTGCTCGAACAGGGTGTAAAGATTTGCTTTTGCAGTTGATCGGGGTTGTTTAGAGGGTATGTCTCTCATGTGTTCAGCATCATCAATATGCAGTTTCTTTAAATATGATTGGTCGATAATGTGGCGGTCGAAAAGATAACAGGTGAAAACAAGTCTGCATAAAAGTGCATCAAGAGTTTGCGGTTCAATCCGCGGTGCAAGTACCTGATCGAGTTTCTGTCGTGTCGATTTAAGATTTCGAAGCAAATTGCGATCAACTCGTGTATTTGGATCGAAAGAACGGCTATGGATATGAAAATACTCACCGGATTCTACCGATAGCAGAAAAGACTGAAGCAGATCTTGAACACGGTTTAGAATCTCAACCAATCCAGGTATCGGTTTAGCTTCTGCATTACTTGCTTCCGGAGGAATTAATCCTGAATATACATGAACCTCTTCGGGGGCAATCAGAACTAAAATTGGAGCAACACCCTGATTCCAAAAAGATCGATGGAGAGTGACAATGTTTTTTGTGTCAATTTTATTTATCTGTCGAAAGTAGATGACCGGACTTTGCTCCTGACAGAGAACGCCTTCAACACCAAGCTGCTCAAAAGCCCGGCGAAGTGTGTGTGCATGTGGTGTTCTAACATCTTCATTAATTTGGTCGATACTCGAAAAAAAGTATGGTGGCTTCCGGTCGGTAAGTCCAAATTCTTTTTTCCAATCTTTTGGAGATGTTGCGATCATTGTTGTACTAACCTCTTACCATTAAATTCCATTACGAGTTTTTACTTCGAAATGAAATCTAACTTTTTCCCAGATTAGCCGGTAGAAAAAAAATGCAACCATCACAATTGTAAACATTAGATAATTCTATTGTCAGGTCTGATAGAATACCTAATTTTTGTTTACTTTTTTATACTGTCCGACATTATCGTAGGTCATATTGGAAAGGAATTACACCACCCTACCCAATGGCTATAATTTTCCTGTTCTTCAGGCATGAAATGTATTGTGGTTTGATACTATTATTACACTTTACACTACTTTACAATTGAAGAGTATTACAATATTACCACCTGATCGATTTTTTATTTAGCTCTTCGATTACTTCACTGAGAATGGCTATACTGAGATTATTTATCGACGCATTAACCCTATCCTCATTCTAATAGCTTAGTTTTTTCTATTTCTTTTTTTTCTGGTGCTTTAATTGAAAAAAAAGGACTTGAAATCCTAATAATCTCAAGCCCTTCATTAATTCTTCTTTTCTTCCGCAATCATTCCCACTCAATAGTGGCCGGTGGTTTGTGCGTAATATCAAAGAAAAGATCACCAATACCTTTTATCTTCGATGCACCTTCAATTATCAAGTCAAGCGTCTCCTGACTAAGAGGAGCGAACGTCGCAGTCATTGCCTCCTGAGAAACAATCGGACGCAACACAACACACTCGTTCCCTTCGCTGTTTACCAGAGGAAGCAACACTACGGGCATCTGCCATATCGATCCATACACACCGGTTTTGTTAAGTGCACCGGTTACCACATGATCGATCTCCCGCAGTTTATCCAGTCTCTCTTTTGTTATTTCACTTGCGATAAGGCGATATTCTGCTTGCGACCCTGTTTTTATAGCATATACAACTCTATTTACGCTCGGAAATGCATTAGTGATTCTGGTCGAAAGGTCTTCAAGCTTTTTCCAATCGCACTTGCCAATGAGTAGTGCGGGATGAGCATAACTTCTCTCGTCACCCTGAACTCCAACACTGCGTATAGGGAGCACATACGCGTCGTAACCGTCTTTCTGAGCGAAACTGTTTATATCATTCAGTTCCTTCTGTGAAGGCATCACCGCATTGCCATCTGAACATAAAACCCTGACTCCTAAACCAGGTCCGGGAAATGGGTGCCGCCATATCAATTCCCGTGGAATACCAAGAGTTTCCCCAAGTTCCCGAACTTCATCTTTGTACAGCTGTGCAAGAGGTTCAATAATATTTCCACTCTTAATCATCTCTAAAATCAAATCAACACGATTATGATGCGTCTTGATGCGATCAGCGTGCTTAGTCCCTGCACTTTCAATTGTATCCGGATAGATCGTACCCTGTGCAAGAACCCAATCCTCTGCATTAAGCTTAAGTTCACCAAAAACCTTTTCTTTAGCTTTTAAGAACATATTTCCAATAATATTGCGCTTGCTTTCCGGATCGGTAACCCCTTTGAGCGCATCGATGAAATCCTTTGATGCATCACAAATTCTAAGGTTATTAAATCCATTGGCATTCATATATTCCATAATCGCAGCAGATTCACGATACCGCATCAATCCATTATCTATATGAACACCCAGAACGCGATCATTACCAAGAGTACGGTTAAGCAAAGTAAATGCGACTGTCGAATCAACACCACCCGATACCAGTAAAAAGACATTTCTCTTTCCACAAATCCGCTTGATTTCTTCGGCAATATTTTCAAGGAAACGTTTGCTATTCCATAATCTTTTACAGCCGCAAAGATCCAGAAAGTTGCCTAAAATTTTGGTTCCCGCAGGAGTATCAGTGACTTCAGGATGAAACTGCAAACCGTAAATATTGCGTTCCAGAGATCCGACCGCGGTACAAATGCAATCATCAGTAGAACCAAAGACTTCAAAGCCATCGGGCAAAACTTCAACCGTATCCCCATGACTCATCCAAACCTGTTCATCAGATGCCAGGCCATTCAAAAGAGGATTTATTTTTTTAATCCGCATTATAGCACGACCATATTCTTTAATCTTTCCTCTTACAATCTTTCCACCTAAAGTTTTCGCGATAAGTTGATGACCGTAACATAAACCAAGAATCGGTTTCTTCAGATCAAGAATATTTGGATCAAAACGCGGACTACCCTCTTGCTGCACACTAAAAGGTGAACCAGAAAAAATGATACCGCTATAGTCCTTCAAATCAGCTGCATCTATGTCATTATAAACAATTTCTGAATAAACCCCCAGCCTCCTTATGCGGTTGGCGATCAAATGAGCATACTGACCACCAAAATCCATCACCGCAATTGTATCCCTTTTTTCACCGCTCATTAAAAAACCTCACTCTATGTATTGAAAAAATTTTTTTTACGTTGTATTATTGACTTATTGACAATATAGTATTGCAAAAATGCTGAAAAGTTTCTATTTTCTATTGTCCTTAATATAAAATCAGGAATTGCAGGAGTCGACTTCCGTGATCGAAAAACATTTGCGCCATCCACTAAAGAATTTCTTTATCAAAAAAACGATCCAGATAAAAATAATCTGGCAAATAATTATTACTGTCCTTATTGCCGCAAGCCTCACTACCGGCGTACTCATGTTCCTTTATAACCTGAAATCCAAAGATGGCAGTTTTTATTACATGAGTAATGATATCATGCAAGATCTTGAACTCAAAAATATTATTGGGATCGTCCTGCCATCGATACTAGTAGTGGAGATAATCGCAATATTCATCGCTTTCGGTATTGGACTTATCTCTTCGAGAAAAATTGCCGTACCAATTTATAAGATTGAAAAATGGGCATCCAGCCTTAAAATGGGAAAGCTCAACACAACCATTGCATTTCGCGAGGAAGATCATCTGAGCGATTTGACTACACAGTGTAATAATGTAACTGATTTTTATAACTCTATTTTCAAAGATATACGCCAACATACTGAAAATATGGCCAACACAAATGATCCTGCAAGCATTAAAAACGAAATAAATGCCCTGCAGCAAATACTAAAACGTGTTGAACTATAAAAACCTGCAAAAAAGTCAACAACATTAGCTCAAATCCATGGACGTTCATACTTCGTCCAGGCTCAGTATGAACGGCTTTACAACGTTGAGCCTGGATTATTAGTTGCCCACAAAGGCTATCTCAAATTCCGGCTTCAGCCAGCTTCTCCAACAACTCTTTTGCTGTTCTGCTTAGCTTTTCAGGCGTACGTACATGTACCCTCACCATCAAATCGCCCTGGTCTCTTCCATGCAGGGATGGTAGACCTTTACTCTTAAGCCTGAAAATTTTCTCCGACTGAGTCCCAGCTGGGATTTTTAAACTCACTTTAGCATCTAAAGTCTGAACAGTTTTTGATGTTCCCAAAGCAGCTTCGGAGAAAGTAATATCAACATCGCAAGAAAGGTCAATACCATGTCGCTGAAATAAATCATGCTTTTTTTCCTGAATAAGTACAATCAAATCGCCCGAAGGTCCACCGCTTCTTCCAGCATCACCCTTCTCCGGAACATTCAAGTAGTTTCCTTCAGAAACTCCTGCCGGAATATCGACTGTCACTGTCGTCTCAACTGATTCAAGTCCACTACCATTACAATTCGAACAGATATCGGCGACCACTGAACCTTCACCCTGGCAAGTGGGACAGATACTCTCCTGAATCACCTGACCAAAGAATGATTGCGCAACATGTCTAACCCTTCCAGCACCATTACACTTTGGACAAGTATTTCGCTTGCCGCTTTTTGATCCCGAACCGCCGCACACTTTGCAACGATCCTTTCTGCGGACTTTAAGTGTTTTTTTGGTCCCGGCAGCAATTTCCTCAAGTGTAAGAGGAAGTCGTATTTGCAAATCACTACCTCTGGATCCTCCAGCAGAACCTCTTCTGGATCGGCCCCCGCCAAAACCAAAGAGATCAGAGAAAACAGAATCTCCGCCAAAATCATTCATGAAAGCACGTAAAGCATCACTTATATCGAAACCACCGAAACCACCACCAAAGCCACCGTATCCTCCACCCGCTCCCGCACCTTCAAATGCAGCATGGCCAAACTGATCGTATTGAGCCCTTTTTTTAGGATCTTTTAGAATTTCGTAAGCTTGAGTGGCTTCCTTAAATTTTTCTTCAGCAGTTTTATCACCCGGATTCTTATCAGGATGATACTTGATTGCCAGTTTACGATAAGCTTTCTTTATATCATCTTCAGAGGCGTTTTTGTCAATACCGAGCACTTCATAAAAATCAGTTTTTGCCATTGTAAATCCATCCATTACTTGGAATCATTATTTTCCGATTCGTTTTTAATATCCTGTGAAGCAGGAGCTCCACTGGAGACAATCACTTTAGCATGTTTAACTATTTTACTTTTAATTTTATATCCCCGTTCATATATTTCCGCAATATGATCTTCAGGAATTTCCTGCTTTGGAGTTTTCATAAGCGCATTGTGAATTTGAGGATCAAAAGGTTCACCAACAGCCGCAAAAGATTCAAGACCATTGTTTTTAAGAATATTGTCAAATTTGCCAAATATCAATTTCATACCGTCGAAGAGAGCATTAAAATCCGCACCAGATTCTCCACTGCGTAAAGCACGTTCGAAAGACTCTCTGACGTCAATCATTTCTACCATCATCTTTTCGTTTGCAGATTCCACCTGACGTTCATATTCGCGGCTTATACGTTTTTTGTAATTATCAAATTCAGCCATCAAACGGATATACCGGTCACTCATAATAGTGAGCTGCTGTTTGATGAGTTCAATATTTTCGGCGTCTTTATTTTCCTTCACCGGCTCAGCAGTTTTCTCCTCCTGAACAGTAGCTTCCTTTTCTTCGGAAGCAGCCTCTTTCACTTCAACTGGCTCGAATACTTCAGGCTCATTCTTTTCTTCAGGAGCTGGTTGTTGTGATTTATCATTACCTTTATTTTTGTCCATTTAAATATACTCCCCGATGAGCTTTATTAAGTAAATTTCGACCCGAAGACTTGTACCGTAAAATATATAAAGTAATCCCGCTTAAGAGTGTAATTCACTGAGAACTTTCGCGGTATACTCAACAGCACTAACCAGAAAGGGATACGGCATACGCTTCGGACCTATAACCCCAAGACTTCCCATCATGTTCCCAACCCTGTAGTTGGTTTTAATAATACTAAAGGATTGTAACTGTCCCTCCTGGTTTTCACCTCCGATAGAGATAAAAACTCTGTCTTGATCTCCTGAAGTTTCAAAAAGATGCATTAACAGATTTTTCTCTTCAAATATTTCCATCACTGCACCTACCCGATCCCGACTGAAAAATTCAGGTTGAAGCAAAACATTTGTCTGCCCTTCAGTAAAAACAGAATCATTTTGGTCCTGATCCATTATTTTACGAATCGAAGGAACTAATAACCTGATAACTCCCAGATCAAATTCCGGAACATCGCCATACTTACCATCATCCATTTCGCAGATTTCATTGAGAGTTTTTCCAGCACATTTTGCAGTAAGGATACGACATGCACATTCCAAGTCTTTCATGCGGGACTTCCGTTTGCAACTCAAGTATCATCGATTTGACAAGACCAGAATCCAAAGCGACATTGATAAGATATCGATTCTCCTGAATTTGGAATACGATAAATGTGACGCAAGACGCCTGAACACAATTTAGGTGCAAGTATTACCCCAAGCTGATTAGTAGTCCTGCTTAAGGCTCTTGTAGCAGCCTCGAGCACCAGATGTAAATCAGAAAGATCAACCGTGATCAGTGAATTGCGAATTTTCGATTTTGTTTCGTCCGGCAAATCGGTATACAGCATCAACCTGTCAACATAATACCTGTACCCTTTGTCGGTCGGGATTCTTCCTGCGGAAGTATGAGGTTGAACAATAAATCCGCGCTCCTCCAGATCAGACATGACATTTCTAATTGATGCAGGAGAAAGCTCTACGCCTTTTTGCTTGGAAATGTATCGTGAACCGGTCGGTGATGCACTCAGAATGTAATTTCGAACAACAGATTCAAGTACCTGATGTTCTCTTTCAGATAACAATTTCGAATTCCATTACTAGTGGTCCTGAAATGATGAAATGCCATAGGAGAAACCCCCTATGGCAGATATTAGATATCCACTCGTAAGTACGGAAAAGTCGTATGGATATTACATCATATCCATTCCGCCCATACCACCCATTCCGCCCATTCCACCCATACCGCCCATTCCAGGATGTCCGGCAGGACCTTCTTTTTCTTCTTTTGGTTTTTCAGTAATGATACATTCAGTTGTCAGATACGAGACCTGCAATACTTGCAGCATTTTCAAGTGCTGTACGAGTTACCTTTGTAGGATCGATAACACCAGCCTCAAGCAGATCTTCGTACTTATTGCTGAAATGCATTGAAACCGTAAGCACCTTTGCCTTTTTTAACTTCATCACAAACAACAGATGATTCCATACCAGCATTAGAAACAATCATACGGAGAGGCTCTTCAATTGCGCGACGAATAATATCAACACCAATTTTTTCATCACCTTCAAGCTTCATTGAGTCAAGGACCTTGGAAGCATCGGATAAGAGCAACACCACCACCAGGAACAATACCTTCTTCAACAGCAGCTCTGGTTGCATGAAGAGCATCTTCAACGCGAGCTTTCTTTTCTTTCATTTCAGTTTCAGTAGCAGCACCGATATTAATAACTGCAACACCGCCAGCGAGTTTTGCAAGACGTTCCTGCAATTTTTCACGGTCATAATCTGAAGTAGTTTCTTCGATCTGTTTACGGATCTGATTAACACGACCTTTAATATCTGCAGCTTTTCCAGCACCTTCAATGATTGTTGTATTTTCTTTGTCAATAACAACTCTCTTTGCCCGACCAAGAGAATCAACAGTTGTATTTTCAAGTTTGAAACCAGCTTCTTCACTGATAACAATACCACCAGTAAGGACAGCGATATCTTCAAGCATTGCTTTACGACGATCACCAAAACCGGGAGCTTTTACCGCTGCGATTTTTAGTGTTCCACGGAGCTTGTTGACAACAAGAGTTGCAAGCGCTTCACCTTCAACATCTTCAGCAATGATCAACAGTGACTTTCCAATCTGAGCTGTTTTCTCAAGCAAAGGAAGCAGATCTCTCATTGTGGCTAATTTTCTTATCATGGATAAGAATCAAAGGTTCATCCATAACACATTCCATAGTTTCACTGTTTGTAACGAAATATGGTGAAAGGTATCCACGGTCAAACTGCATTCCTTCAACAACTTCAAGGTTTGTATCGATACCCTTTGCTTCTTCAACAGTGATAACACCATCTTTACCAACTTTTTCCATTGCATCAGCAATGAGATCACCGATTTCATGATCGTTATTTGCAGAAATTGAACCAACCTGTGCAATCTCTTTTTTTCCAGAAATTGGCTTTGAATCTTTCTGAAGTTGATCGATAATAGCTTTTACTGCTTTATCAATACCACGTTTAAGAGCCATTGGATTTGCACCAGCAGTTACGTTCTTAATACCCAGACGAGCGATAACCTGTGCAAGAACAGTTGCAGTTGTTGTTCCATCACCTGCAACATCAGAAGTCTTTGATGCAACTTCTTTAACCATCTGTGCACCCATATTTTCAAACTTGTCTTCAAGTTCGATCTCTTTTGCAACAGTAACACCGTCTTTTGTTACAGTTGGTGAACCAAAACTTTTATCAAGGACAACATTTCTTCCACGTGGACCGAGAGTTACCTTAACTGCATTAGCAAGAATATCAACACCTCTAAGCAGTTTATCACGTGCTATTGTATCAAACGCAAGTTGCTTACCTGCCATAATGTAATCTCCTTTTAACCAAAGTTATGATTTGCAAAATTTTAATAATTTAGACTTATAAACTTACAGAATTGCGAGTACATCGCTTTCTTTCATGATAAGATAATCCTGACCGTCAATAGAAACTTCTGTACCGGAGTACTTACCATAAAGAACTTTGTCACCATTTTTGAGAGACATTTCGATTTTCTGACCATTGTCAGCAAATTTTCCAGGACCAACAGCAACGATTTCACCTTTCTGAGGTTTTTCTTTTGCTGCATCAGGAATAATGATACCACCAGCGGTTTTCTGTTCTGCTTCGAGCGGACGAAGAATAATTCTGTCTGCTAAAGGTTTTACGTTCATAAAGCTCCTCCCTTTCAAGGAAATTGTGATAACCAGTTTTAGAATTAGCACTCTATTTAAGCGAGTGCTAATAAAATTAACTCTATTTCATTTTGTTGTCAATAATTTCCTGTAGTTTTTATCATTCCTAAAATGATATACTATTGTATTGATACAAGATGCGTCCGCCCTATGTTGACATAGGAAAATAGACAGGGAAATTAAGAGTAAACTTAACCGCTGCTTGAAAATCTAAGAGATGCAGCAAATCTTAAGCCGGTTTGAAATGTTAAAGCTCTTGGAAAAACTTGGACTTTCCGCCTCAGAAACAAAAATTCTAAAAAGAGTTGCTCTTTTTTCGATTTCTTTATCGATCGTACTTATGCAGCTTCATTGTATTTATACAACATACTCGCAAATAAAGCCAAATCGATTAAACTACTTAATCAACAGATGGATGTTACTAAAGTAGTTGATATTGATATTGATGCGAATCTCGATGTAGCACGACGCAGTATGCAAAACAATGATTATGAACGCGCTATCCGACACTTACAAAGAGTATTAGAGCTGCGAAAAAATGATCTTTCAACCCAATGTCTGCTTGCTGATGCATACCTCGAAATCGGCGAATACGAAAATGCCATCACCACCTATGAGAAACTGTCCGAACCAACACTCCCCGAAAGTATTTCAAACCGCATATGTGCACGTAAAGCAATAGCGCTTTATTACCAGGGTGAAAAATCAGCATCTGTCGAGGCACTCCAACAATGTATCAAACTCTTTCCCACAAATCCGGAAAGTTTTTGCTTTTTAGGACAAATCCAGGCATCTCAAGAAATCCCATCCCAAATAGCAATTGATAATTTAAACAAAGCAATTAACCTGGATTCAAATTATGTCGAGGCCTGGTATCAACTTGCCCGTTATAATATGGAAACAAAACAATACCTCAAAGCACGTGAATTACTCTTTAAAGCTATTGAGATAAATCCACTCCATGGAAAAAGTCAGTCTCGACTTGGTATGGTGTATTATTACCTTCACAACTTTGACCTTGCAAAAAAAGCCTATCAAACAGCATTAGCGATAAACCCTGAGGACTTCAACACTCATTACAATCTGGGTGAAGTCTACTATGCTGATAATGATACGGTGCGAGCAATAAAAGAGTTCAAACAGACACTTAATTATAATCCAGGACACGTAGAAGCTAATTTTAAACTGGGATTATTACTTCTTGCAAATAATATGGTAAAAGAGGCAATTTTTCATTTTGAACAAGCAAACCATAATAAAGAAAACGATCCACGTATTTTAATTCAACTTGCCATTTCCTATGAAAGAATATCAGAGAAGAACAGAGCTCTTTCCATTTATAATTCAGTTATCGAAATCGATCCATTGAATATAATCGCTCAGCAAAAAATAAAGTATCTGACTCAAGAGCTCAACCAATAGTATTTTTCATGGAAAAATCAGGTAACAACAATCTTTTCATGAAGTTATATAAAATAAGTCTTGATTTTATGAAGCAGTAAATGTATTCTAAAAAATACTGACAGAGCAAGAAAAGGTGATTTTCTAAGTTATTAAATCACAAGTCATTACTGCATGGTTTACAAATAAATAGTGTGTAAAAGGAAAAATGGAGGGAATTGATGAGCAATATTACCAAAAAAGATCTGGTTGAACGAATTTCTGAACGCACAGGACTTACTCAGGTCGATACAAAGATTGTCGTCGAAAGCTTTCTCGATTCAATTTCGAATGCACTTCAAAATGGCAGCAATATTGAGATCAGAGGTTTTGGAAGATTTAAAGTAAAGCAGAAAAAAGCTCGTACTGCCCGAAATCCACGCACTAATGAGTACATCGATGTAGAAGCAGGATTTAAACCGGTTTTTGAGGCCTCAAAAGAGTTACGAAAAAGAGTAAATGATGCGGCAGGCTTGACATTTGTAGGTGAACAGCAATAGACGCCGATTACCGCAACTCAGCACCGACATTCCATGAAGAGAGCACAGATTTGAAGATCCGTACGCCAGTATTCACTTGTGGGGATTTCGTCGAAACAGATCTTTAGACTCCCAATTGTTCAGATCGTTTGGTAGCTTCAGTCACCGCAGATATAACAGCATGTTTAAAAGCACCTGACTTCCAAGTGCAAGTAAACCACTTGCAGTAGTGCCCGCAGGTGACATTACTTTACTTTTTAGTACACTTGGATTCTCACCGGTCTCGGAAACCATCTTTCGCTGCACCGATTACTGTTTGCAAAGCACATTCCCGTGCAGTTGCATACGGAAGACCAGCAGTAACTCCACCTTCAATCAGAGCCTCAATAAAAAGATAGACATAGGCAGGTCCGCTGCCAGAAAGTCCGGTAATCGCATTCATTATTTTTCCGGAACAATGACACTCTTTACCAACGGCATTAAGAACGGTTTCCACAATTTTCTGATCTTCACTTTGACAATTTACATTCATGAGACAAGCGCTCATACTTTCACCAACAAGTGCAGGGGTATTAGGCATGACTCGACAGATGCGAGCTCCCGAGGGCAGATGATTCTGTAAGAGATATAATATTTACACCTGCAGCTATGGAAATCCAGAGCGGTTTGAGTTTTTCATCATTGTACAGATGAAAATGGAAGCAATGCAGTTCCGATATCTGAGGGTTTCACTGCAATAATTATCACATCAGGAGAATTATTACCACAAACCAGTCTGTGGTTTCAGTACTTGAACATCTAAACCCGAAAGTGATTTTTCAATCTGATCAAAAGCGATAATCGAAACTTTTTCATCGTATGCTTTTTTCAGCCCTTAATCAGGGCTCTTCCCATATTTCCTGTACCAAGTACTGCAATATTCATAGTACCTCTTTTCGGACAGAACAATTTTCTCAATTAAAAAAAATTATAACCAATAAAAATCACAAGACCAAAAAAAACTGCCTCTACGGAATCCCAGAGAGACAGTTTTTTTATAGCCAGAAAAGATTGTCCTAACTTTTCATTACTTCAAGGAATTCCCTATTTGTTTTAGTACTTGCAGAGTTTATCAATAAGGAATTCCATCATTTCATTCGGAGTCATCGTAGCAAGGAACTTTCTGAGAATCCACATTCGATTGAGTTCCTCTTCCGTAAGAAGCAGTTCTTCTTTTCGAGTTCCAGAGCGCATGAGATCGATAGCAGGATAGACGCGACGATCGGCGATTTTTCGATCAAGAACAAGTTCCATATTACCGGTACCCTTGAATTCTTCAAAGATAACTTCATCCATTCTACTACCAGTTTCAATCAAGTGCTGTTGCAATGATTGTTAAACTACCACCATTTTCAATATTTCTTGCAGCACCAAAGAAACGTTTGGGTTTGTAGAGTGCCTGAGAATCAACACCACCAGAGAGGATTCTACCACTATGAGGAGCAACAGTGTTATGAGCACGAGCAAGACGAGTGATACTATCAAGAAGAATAACAACATCACGATTGTGTTCCACAAGACGTTTTGCACGTTCAATAGCCATTTCAGCAACGACGACATGTCTTTCCGCAGGCTCATCAAAAGTAGAACTTATAATTTCAGCCTTGACAGAACGCTGCATATCGGTAACTTCTTCCGGACGTTCATCAATAAGAAGTACAATTAGAAAAACTTCAGGATGATTATGAAGGATTCCGTTGGCAATGCTTTTTAGGAGCACCGTTTTACCCGTACGAGGAGGAGCAACGATCAAGACCACGCTGACCTTTTCCGATGGGGGTAAGGAGATTCATTATTCTGGTTGCTGAGTCTTTATTATTGTATTCGAGATTAAATCGTTCATTAGGGAAAAGAGGAGTGAGGTCATCAAAATTGATTTTCTTTTTGCACTCTTCAGGGTCTTCGAAATTGACCATCTCTACCCGAAGCAGCGCAAAATAACGTTCAGAATCTTTTGGAGGGCGAACCTGACCCGAAACGGTATCGCCTGTTTTTAGATAAAACCTTTTTATCTGTGATGGAGATACATAAATATCATCCGGGCCGCTCAGATAGCTGTTCAAGTGGTGACCTAAGGAAACCAAACCCATCAGGCATGATCTCAAGAACACCTTCGGCAAACATTTGACCATTTTGGGCTGCTTCTGCCTGAAGAATTTTAAAAATCAGTTCCTGACGACGAAGAATACGGTGCTCACCTACATTGTAGGTAGCTGCCAAATCATTGAGTTCAGTCATTGATTTGGACTTTAATTCTGCAACATTCATTCAAACACCTCGATAGAATGGAAAGAGTTTTATATAGCGGGACTGTTTTTAATAATCAATTTAAACCAGGGATAATTATATTATTCACTTATTGATCAAATTTCAGGAATTTTGAAATTGTATATGAAGAACTCATGAAGATTAAGCTCACACTGAATCGGCAATCACATTCACAACACAAAAAAGTGTTTGAAAATTCAACTTGACCAAATTATTCAGAATGGATTATTCAATATCAAATTGAATAAAAACAAACGTGCGGTCAAAACAGGTGAACCGAAGCGAATCTTTCTACTTCCATTTATAAATATGCTCTAAGGTGAGCATCAAAGTCAAGGTTTTTTTGATCAGTCACTATATTTTCGATTATGATCAACTAATATTTAAATTTTTATTCCTATCCCCTTTTCCTGGGCATAAAACTGCTTTTTCTAATTGATTATCTGATAATCATCTTTAACAGTGAGCTGCTTTTATTTTTTCTCGAAAATGCAAGAAATAAATTTTGTTTTTTTTAGGAGAAAAAAGATAGTTGATGTACTATTTTGGGTTCTTTTCGTAAGCACCGAAACGTCATAGTGTTATAAAAGAGTGCTGTTTACCTCGGGTACTACATCTTGGAGTACTAATACGACTGTGAGCACATCATATTGTGGGAAAATATAGAAACCCCCTTGACTTCACTCGGTGAGTAACCCTATATTTATTACTGACTTACAACAGGTAATTAAGCATTTAATTATAAGTATCCTGTCATATAAAATACACAAAATCGTATACTGTTGGAAGGGAGTGGGGCGAATGGTCGACCAAATCTACTGCCGAACCAGTAATTAAATCTGCTGTAATTATGGAAAGATGTGATATGTCTGAAGAAGAAAAACTAGAGACATCTAAAAGAGACGACTTACTCGTAAAAAAGCAAATCTCAGCGAAAATGCCAGCAGTAGTGTTGGAAAAAAGATATTTGAAAAAAGATGATACAGGTAAAATCAATCGAAACACCTGAAGATCTTTTTTTCAGAGTAGCAGAAAATATTGCCAGTGCAGAAAAAGATTTCAACCCAGAGGAAAATGCACCGATGCCTGGACAGAAAAATTCTACAATATAATGGTAGATCTGGATTTTCTTCCAAATTCCCCTACTCTTATGAACGCCGGACGAGATCTGCAGCAACTTTCTGCATGCTTTGTTCTGCCTATCGGTGATTCAATGGAAGATATTTTCAATGCAGTAAAATATACAGCACTTAATTCATAAGAGTGGCGGTGGAACTGGATTCTCATTCTCAAATATTCGACCAAAAAACGACCGCGTAAAATCAACTAAAGGAATTTCTTCGGGTCCGCTCTCTTTTATGCGTGTATTTGATATCGCGACCGAGACGGTAAAACAAGGTGGAACACGTCGCGGTGCAAATATGGGTATACTAAACTGTACTCATCCGGAAATTCTTGAATTTATTGAGATGAAAGAAAAAGATGGAGTACTTTCTAATTTTAACATTTCTGTTGGTATTACCGATGAGTTTATGGAAGCGTTGAAACGGGACGAGCAGTATGCCCTTACGTAATCCCCGTACTGGCGAAATTGTAGGTCATCAGAAAGCTTCAAAAGTTTTCAATAGAATTGTTGAACTTGCATGGAAAAACGGTGAACCAGGTATTGTTTTTCTTGATAAAATCAATGCGCAAAACCCAACTCCTCATATCGGATGAATGGAAAGTACAAACCCTTGCGGTGAGCAGCCACTTCTTCCGTACGAATCATGTAACTTGGTTCAATCAACCTTGCGAACATGATTTCGGAAAACAATGGAAAAAAAGAAGTCAATTATTTCAAATTGGGAAATACAGTGCGTACTGCGGTTCGTTTTCTTGACAATGTTATCGAGATGAACAAATATCCGCTTCCAGAAATTGAAAAGCTTACAAAAGGCAATAGAAAAATCGGCTTGGAGTTATGGGCTTTGCTGATATGCTCATCGAATTCGGTATCTCTTATAATTCACATCAAGCAGCAGGTCTTGCAGAAGAGATTATGAAGTTCATTCAGGAAGAGGGACGAAAGGTAAGTGCATTTCTTGCACGTGAACGAGGCGTATTTCCCGAATTTTGAGGGGTCAATTTATCGATAATGAAAATGGTCTCGGTTCGCAATGCAACAGTTACAACAATTGCCCCAACCGGCACAATCAGTATGATAGCAAACTGCTCTAGTGGAATTGAACCACTTTTTGCAATTGTTATGAAAAGAATGTTCTTGACGGTAAAAAACTACTTGAAGTTCACACTGCATTTAAACGTATTGCTCAGGAAGAGGGTTTCTACTCTGAAGAACTTATGAAGATGGTTGCAAGTACCGGTAGCCTCCATAAGATATTCGGTATTCCCAAACGAATTCGCGATATTTTTGTGACATCACATGATATCGAACCCCGGTGGCATATCAATATTCAGGCAGCTTTTCAGAAGTTCACCGATAATGCAGTATCAAAAACAGTGAATTTCCGACATGAAGCGACGATGGCCGAAGTCGACGAAGTATACCGGCTTGCTTTGACCTTAACTGCAAAGGTGTGACCGTATACCGTGATGGATCACGTGCAAATCAGGTCATTACGACAGGAACATCGGGTACACATAGTAACGACGAAACTGGCCATACATTTACAGGTACAATTCACCCCCGTCCCCGACCTTCAGTTACTCACGGTCGTACCTACAAAACAAAAACAGGATGCGGTACATTATATGTAAACATCAACTCAGATAATTTCGGATTCTGTGAAGTGTTTCACTCAGATGGGAAAATCAGGAGGATGTGCAGCTTCAAATGCGGAAGCGGTTTCACGAATGGTCTCACTCGCTTTACGTGCAGGAATCGATCCCAAATCTATTGTTGAACAGCTCCGCGGTATCCGTTGTCCTATTCCTACATGGCATGAAGGCGAGATGATGCTTCTCATGTGCAGATGCAATAGGTAAGACACTTGAAAAAGCAATCAATGAAGTACAAGGCCTGCACGGGTCAGCCAAAAATCACTTTCACAAATCTTGACATGGGATTATGCCCGCAATGTCCTGAATGTGGTGGTATTATGGAAAATGAAGGCGGCTGTTCTGTATGTAAATCATGCGGTTTTTCTAAATGCGGTTAATTGCATTTCTTTGCACCGCTTCTTGAAGCGGTGCAGTTTTTTTAGTTTAGACCTCTCGAATATTTTTTTCATTTCCTGAAATAAAATTATCAATTCTGGTTAACATTTTCCTATAATCGGGGATGCTAAACCGCTTAAATTTATTTTCATTTGTAAAAGTTCAACGATAAATGTACTTTCTGAATCACTTCTATTCAAAAACTACCTACCAGCCGAGACTTAAAATTATTTTATGTAGTTTTTCAAATGTGAGGTAGTGTGAAATTTTCCGGAATGCCTGTTTTAATCAACAAGTTATTAAAATTGTAAAGATAAGAAGAAGGATACCCCGATAGGAAGGATACTCCATTTTATGAAATCACACTTAGAATTATCAGTTCAACGGGATATTGACCGGATCAAGAATAAAGTAAGCGAGATGTCCCGGCTTGCGGAGCAGGCATTAAAAGATTGCCTTACAATAATAAGCGAAGACAATCGTCAATTGGCTTACGCAGTCATTTTAAGAGATCAGAACATCAATGCAAAAGAGAAGGAAGTCGACAGGTTGTGTTTGGAATTTCTCGTGCGTCAGCAACCAGTAGCACTGCCATTGAGATTTGCCTACAGTACGATAAAAATCAATTTGGAAATAGAACGGGTAGGAGATTACGCCGAGAGTATTGCCCGTCAATTACTGAAAATTAATGACCATATCGAAAGCAAACTTAAAGAGTGTGTGATTGAGCTTGCTAAAATATCCACCAGCATGTTTCATGATGCCACACATGCGTTTGTCAATCAGAATCCTGAGCTCGCACGCAAATCTATTGAGGTGGAGCAAACAGTTGATGCCTTGAGAACTGAATTAAATCAGCAGATCACAAGCATGTTCCATCAGAATTTGATCACTTTTGAACTATTGGATACGATGATGGCGATAGTACGGAGATTCGAGCGAGTAGCAGATCAAGCTCGCAATATCTGCATGGAAACTCTTTACATGTGTACTGGTGAATACGCAAAGCACCCGGGGTCTGAGTTTTTCCGGGTATTGTTTGTCGATCATCACAACTCGTGTAACAGTCAAATGGCAGAAGCAATCGCACAGGATCTCAAGCAGCTGAAGTTTATATTTGCAAGTGCAGGAACAGAACCAGTTGCCGATCAACCGTGCAACTATTGATTTTATGAAATATAAAGGTTACGATTTTTCCCGTACTGCACCAAAAGCAATCCATCAGATACCTAATTTAGATCATTACCAGATAATAATCACTCTTGATGAGGAAGGACGCAAGGCATTCCCGACCTTTTCGTCAAAAATCGTCTTCCTCGACTGGCCGATTGTCGACCCCTTAAAAGTCAGGTAATCGAGGAACAGAATGCAGCATATGAAGAAGCCTTCAATCGTATTAATAGTCAGATTCACGATCTTGTTCAAGCTATAACCGGTACTGAAATACAAGTAGGAATAAAATCGTGTAAACAGCATGAAAAGGTCAAAAAAAGTATTGAAAATAGCATCCAGAACAGTATTACTACTATATCTGATTTTCTCACTGCAATGTACTAATGGTAAAAACCATGCTAAAACATCTATTCAGATCAAAGGATCCGATACGATGGTAAACCTGGTACAGGCTTGGGTCGAAGAGTATCAGAAAATTGATTCAACAGTAGATATTGAGGTTTCCGGAGGAGGGTCTGGCGTAGGAATAGCAGCTCTTGAGCGAGGTGCTGTTGATATTGCAACTGCAAGCCGCAATATCAAATCAAGGAAGTAGAAAAAGTGAGGAATAATACAGGAAAAGATGCCGGTAGAATTCATTGTTGCTTATGATGGACTTGCGATCTATGTTCATAAGGACAATCCAATCGATTCAATTTCCATTGAGCAACTTGCCCAGATTTACGGTGAAGACAGTAAAGTGACACGATGGTCGGAACTGGGCATCACCATACCAGGTGTTAAAAACGATAAGATAATCAGAATCAGCCGTCAGTCCAGTTCCGGTACCTATGAGTTTTTTCGTGAACAAGTTCTTAACAAAAAGGATTTCAGGCTTGGATCGTGTGATATGAATGGATCAAAAGAAGTTGTTGAATTAATCAGTTCAACAAGAACGGCTATTGGCTACAGCGGAATGGGATACGCAACGGAATCAATCAAAATGTTGAAAATCAAGAAGAGATATGGTGATACTGCTTACGCCCCAACAGTTGACAATACACTGAACTGGCAAATATCCTTTGGCCAGATCTTTACAGATGTATACACTTGGATAATCCTGAAGGGGCAATTAAAGAACTTTATTGAATGGGTAATGTCTGATGCAGGACAGTGTCTGGTCCAAAGCAATGGTTTTGTTCCTAAAAAGATTCTTTTGTCTACGGATAATTAATGATGTCAATTACATGTAAAGACCAAAAGACAAAAATAACATCTGAGGATTCCAATATGGCAAATACGCCTGAAATAGTTGTTGCTGCACCTGTTAAACCTCCCCGCCCCCGGAGATCAGTACTTGAAGTGACCGGTGAAAAAATTCTTGAGTTTATTATCAGAGCAAGCGGTGTCAGTGCAATCATATTTGTTCTTGCAATTTTCTTTTTTATTTTTCGTGAAGCTATTCCAGTCATATTCAGTGAAAATTTCAATATCTTTAATTTTCTTTTTTCAACTGAATGGTACCCAACATCTGTTGTCAATGTCCGTTATGGCACTTTTGCACTGACAATAGGGAGCCTGAGTGTTACCCTTATCTCTATAGCGATCGCGCTACCGTTCGGGATCGGCGCTGCGATTTACATTTCTGAATTTTGCGGTCCGAAGCTAAAGGAAACGCTTAAAATAACTATTGAACTGCTTGCGGCGATTCCCAGTGTTGTTTGGGGGTTTATCGGGCTTACTGTTATGAGTAAAGTAATCACCTCTGTAACAGGTGCACCACTTGGAGTCAATCTTCTCAACGGCAGTGTTATACTCGCGCTAATGAGTGTACCGATTATAGTATCGATAGGAGAAGATGCTCTTAAAGCAGTTCCAGATTCATTTCGTGAAGCCGCACTGGCACAAGGTGCAACGAAATGGCAGGTAATTTACCGGGTACTACTTCCGGCAGCTAAAAACGGGCTCCTCGCGGCTGTTTTACTTGGAGTTGGAAGATCTGTTGGCGAAACAATGGCGGTACTAATGGCTACCGGCCATGCTGTAGCGATTCCTGGAAGCCTTGTTGACCCAGTGCGTACTCTGACTGCCAATATCGCAGCAGAACTAGGTGAAGCTCCGGCCAATTCTGATCATTACCGGGTATTATTTTTGACGGGTGTGCTTCTTTTTTGTATTACTTTTACAATTAACCTTATAGCGGATTTTGTCATTCGTGGAGTTCATGGGAAAAAATAATGTCTATAGTTAATCAAGCAGCTCATATTGATAATCGGGTTCGGTTTACCACAACGGCTTTTACCAGACGCAAGGAAATAAAGCAATCGTTGGCTAAATGGTTATTTTTCAGTATGTCAATGGCTATGATTATCCCGCTGATTACCATAGTTTTTTACCTTATTTGGCATGCCGCACCATCTCTTAATTGGCAGTTTCTGATCGAGGTCCCCAAGGAAGGTATGCGTCAAGGGGGTATCTGGCCGGCATTTGTCGGAACTTTATATCTGGTAGTAATCTCATTAGCCATAGCAACCCCAATAGGAATACTTGCAGCTATTTATCTAAATGAATACGCCCGAGACAATTGGTTCAACAGAATAATAAATCTAGCTGTTATTAATCTGGCTGGTGTTCCGAGTATTGTACATGCGCTGTTTGGCCTTGGAGCATTCGTATATGCAGCAAAATTCGGGTATTCGATTATTTCAGCGGCTCTTACTCTTTCTATAATGACTTTACCTGTTATCATTGCAAGCACCCGTGAAGCGCTGATTTCAGTTCCATCTTCATTTCGTGAGGCATGCTGGAATACTGGTGCGACGAAGTGGCAAACGATCAAAGCTGTTGTTCTGCCTAACTCCATAAGCGGTATTTTAACCGGTGTTATTCTTCAGGTGAGTCGCGCGGCCGGAGAAACAGCTCCGATCATGTTTACAGGTGCAGTTTTTTATAAAGCAGTTCAGCGCGGTGACCTCTTTGCCTATAATCTCAATGAACAATGCATGGCCCTTTCAATGCATTTGTACACTGTAACCACACAGGTACCAAATGTCAAAGAATCGATACCTTATGCAACTGCAGTTATATTACTCGGCTCAGTTTTACTGGTCAATGCCAGTGCAATTGTTCTTCGAGTCTGGCTTCGCAACAGGAAAAAGTGGTAAAAATGGATAATCAGGTTAAAGCGATAAAAGTAGATGATCTGCGTTTGTCATTTGGAACACGCGAAGTCATTCATGGAATTTCTTTTGATGTTTATCAAAATGAGATTTTCGGAATTATCGGTCCTGCTCAATCAGGAAAAAGTTCATTACTTCGATGCCTTAACAGAACCATCGATTTTGTTCCAAACACAACAATTTCCGGATCGATCAAAGTTGATGGTGAGGACGTTTTTAAAACAAAAGACGTTTATTCTTTACGGCGGAAGATAGGAATGGTTGCTCCACTGCCAGTTGGCCTTCCATTGAGCATTTATGATAATGTCGCCTTTGCACCCCGCTGTGCGGGATTGAAAAACAAAAGTGATCTTGACGGAATAGTTGAAAGGTGTCTTCGCCAGGCTGCCTTATGGGATGAAGTCAAGGATCGGCTCAACAGTCTTGGGACGATTCTTTCAGGAGGACAGCAGCAGCGGCTGACAATAGCCCGGGCATTATCGCATCAGCCAGACATTCTATGTCTTGACGAATTTTCCATTGCTATTGACCCGGTAACCACTATGAGAATTGAAGATGTACTTAAAGAACTCCGAAGTGAAATTACAATTATATTAGTCACTAATTTAATACATCAAGCCCGCCGTCTTACCGACAGAACTATGTTTCTTCTCAACGGTGATATTATTGAAATTGACTCATCAGATGTCATTTTCTCAGATTCACCACGGCACAAAAAAACATTTGATTATGTAAATGGTACTTTTGGATAAGGGCAATTATAAAAAGAATGAATTCAAATATTTTTAGTATTACAACACGCGATTTAAACCTCTGGTACGGGTCTTTTCAGGCACTTTACAATGTAAATGTTTCTATAAGAAATGGTTTAATCACATCCTTAATTGGCCCTAGTGGATGTGGTAAAACAACTCTATTGAAATGTTTTAATCGTATCAATGAACGACATAATTATGTCCGTACAAGCGGTGAGGTTGAAATATTAGGGAAAAATATTTATGATCCCGATGTCTCTCTGATTGAATTGAGGAAGTCAATTGGGATGGTTTTTCAACGGCCCAATCCATTACCGATCTCTATTTACGAAAACATTGCATTCGGATTACGATTGCATTTACCTCGTAATCAGCAGAAGAAACCATTTCTTGACGAATCAGTTGAAAAAGCACTTGTTGAAGTTGGACTTTGGAAAAGTCTGAAAGACAAATTAAATACAAAGGCTACATGGTTACAGCTCGAACAACAGCAGAAATTATGCATTGCACGGATACTACCTCTCAAACCAGAAATAATTCTGATGGATGAACCCTGTTCTGCTCTTGATGTTGAAGGCACGCATGCGATTGAAGAGTTGATGTTTGAGCTTCGTGGTAAATATACAATTGTCATCGTTACCCACAGTATGGCTCAGGCACGGCGAGCAAGTGATGATTGTATTTTTATGCTTTTAGGAAAAGTGATCGAGGCATCCCGGACAGAAGAGCTCTTTTTAAGTCCCCAAAATTCAAAAACTGCGGAATACATTGAAGGACGCTACGGTTGATCAAATAATATTTTTTAAGGTGCACTCACAATGAATCTTCAACAGCTCCAAACCGATTTACAAAATCTAAGCAACATGTATAATGTTCAAATCTTACAAAGATTTTTTAAAACCGGCCCTGGACAATATGGAGAGGGAGATCTTTTCAGAGGTATTAAAGTTCCACAATTAAGAAAGCTTGTTGACCAATATTTCACTATTTCCCTTGAAAACACCACCCGATTGCTTCATTCACCTTATCATGAAGACCGGCTTTGTGCTCTATTGATTCTTGTTAGAAAAATGAAGACTTCTGATGAAAATTGCAGGTCATCAATTTTTAACGCATATATGTCGAACTCCTCTTACGTAAACAACTGGGATTTGGTTGACTTATCAGCTGCGCATATTTCCGGAAGTTATCTTTTTGATAAGTCCAAAAGGCCTCTTTACCAGTTTGCAAAATCAAAATTACTTTGGGAAAGGCGCATCGCACTGCTCTCAACTTTTCACTACATTAAAAAAAATCATTTCGAAGATACATTGGCAATTTCGAAATTGCTCCTTAACGATAAAGAGGATCTGATTCATAAGGCTGTTGGATGGATGCTCCGCGAAATTGGTAAGCGAGATTCTCAGGTTGAAATTGAATTCATTACCGCCAATTACAGCAACCTTCCTCGAACTACTTTGCGTTACGCGATAGAACGTTTCCCCGAGGTGCAAAGAAAAAAGTTTTTGAAAGGTGTTTTTTAATCAATTTAAATAGTGATTATTTTTGTACTGAACCGCCCAAATTTTCATAAACGATCTGAAAGGCAATATTGAAAAAAATTTTGACTGATAAGTGGTTAGCTTTAGCAGTTATCATTATCGGGACATTCATGGCGATACTCGATTCCAGTATTGTGAATATTGCCATTCCTAAAATGATGGCTGTTTTCAATGCAAGCACAGATCAGATTGAGTGGGTGCTGACTGCCTATATGCTGACAATGGCGGCAGTATTACCGCTTACAGGGTTACTTGGCGAACGGTTTGGCCTGAAAAGAGTTTATATATTTGCACTTGTGGTATTTACAATAGGGTCATTTCTTTGTGGTATATCCTGGAATCTCCCTTCAATTATAACAGCTCGTATTATCCAGGCAATTGGTGGTGGAATGATTATGCCTATTAGCATGACATTGATCTACCGAATCGTTCCGCGTAAAAAAATCGGTATTGCCATGGGATTCTGGGGTATCGCCGGAATGGCAGCACCCGCCATCGGACCTACCCTCGGTGGCTACCTTATTGAATATGCGGACTGGCGTTTAATATTTAATGTAAATATTCCTATTGGTATTCTTGCTATAGCTTGCGCTTGTGTTCTTCTCGATGCATTTAAGGAAAAAAAAGCACACAAACTGGACTACTTAAGTTCACTTCTCATTTGTACTGGCCTTGTAACGTTGCTCCTGGCCCTCAATAATGGAAACAACGAAGGATGGAGATCTCCTTATATCATTTCATTATTTACGATCTCAGCTCTTTCATTAATTTCATTTGTTGTATATGAGTTGAATAATCGTGAGCCTCTGCTTGAATTGAGAATTCTAAAAAATTATAAGTTTTCATTAAGTCTTTCCTTACAGGCAATTTCCTCAATCGCACTTTTTGGAGGTATTTTTTTAATACCTATTTATCTTCAGAATATGCGGGGTCTTACTGCGATTCAGACCGGTTTACTTATGCTTCCTTCATCTTTAGCCACTGCTATTTCAATGCCTGTCAGCGGGAAAATTTTTGATAAATATGGCGCAAAAGCAACGACATTTGTCGGAATGACCTTTCTAACGATTACATCATACCTTCTCAGTCAAATAACAATGAATAACAGTCTCAATTACATAATGATAATTTTAATTTTTCGCGGATTTGGTATAGGCCTCTCCATGATGCCAGTTACCACAATGGGTATGCAGGATATTGAAAATCACCAGATTGGTAAGGCATCTGCACTTTCAGGTACTATCCGTCAAATCGCTGGAGCACTCGGCATAGCCCTTTTTTCAACCATCTTGAATCACCAGCAAAGTTTACATACTGCAAGGTTAACCGAAGAGCTCAATTTCAGCAATGCCGCCGGTTATTTAATTTCTAATGAAATTATGCAAAATGCGCTCTCCTGTGGCTTAAATGCAGAAAATGCTAAAAATGTTATTTACCAGCTTGCGGGATCTCTTTGCAGTAAACAATCTTTTATTCTCAGTATGAATGATACATTTCTGATCGCAACATACATTGCTGTTATTGGTGTTTTTCTGAGTCTGATTATTCCGAATAAAAGAAATATTACAAATCAAAGAAAAACGGCAATTCTAAATAGTACTAAAATTCAGGATCAATACTAAATTGGAGAAATAATATGTCGCAATCAACAACATCACAAACTGCGAATGTAAAAAAACTTAAGCGAATCGCCATACTTTTTTGCATTATCGTTTCTATACTTTTAATTCTCGGGCTGCGCTGGTTTCTCCATGCACGCGCGTATGTCAGCACCGAAGATGCACGCATCGCGTCCAATACAGTCAAAGTCGCATCCAAAATTCCCGGCAAAATACAGGAAGTACTTGTCAATGAAGGTGATGTGGTAACTATTAATCAACCTTTAGCTATCTTTGAAAACAGAGATCTTGAACTCATTTTGCAACAAGCGCAAGCCGCTGCGGATGCCGCGCAGAATAAAGCGAGTTCAATTCTAAATGGAACCCGCCCGGAAGAGCTTCAGATCTCCAAATCAAAAATTGACATGGCAAATGTACAGCTCCGTCAGTCACAAAGCGAACTTGCCCGGCAAAAGAAACTTTTCGAACAGAAATATATCTCTCAGAAAGATTATGACGATGCACTTAACAATGTTGAGATCGCTGAAAAAAATTTAAATGTTGCCAAAGGGTCTTATACTCTCCAATTTAAAGGCGCCCGTGGTGAAGAACGTGAGCTGGTTTTAAATCAGCATAAACAGGCAAATGCCGCAAAAGATCTTGCAGAATACAATCTCGCCAATTCAACAACTCTTTCACCAATTGCAGGCAAAATTGTACAAAAAATGGTTCACAAAGGCGAGTACGTCAGCACCGGTCAGACAATGTTTTCAATTATAAATCCTAAAGATATTTGGGTGTCTGCTAATATCAAAGAAACCGATATCTATCGCGTAAAGATCGGCCAGGAAGTCAGAATTCACGCTGATGCTTATCCGAAAACAATATTTAAAGGTAAAGTATCTGATCTTGGTATTGCCACAACCGGATCTTTTTCCATACTGTCTTTAAGCAATTCATCAGGAAGTTTTGTCAAAGTTGTCCAGAATATTCCTGTAAAGATTCTGATTGAAACTACAGATAAATTACTTCCTGTGGGGAGTTCTGCTACCGTGCAGATAAGTACACGATAATGGTTGTCTGTTTGAAATAAATTGGTTTTTGCTGTTTTATAAGGCTCATGCTGAATAGTTAAATTATGAGCAGTTTTTCTATTTCGTATACTCTTTTTTACAATGCGCTCCATCCTTCGTCTGGGAGCTCCCGTCCTCCAAAGCAAGCCTTTGCGGAGGGTAGGCAGGATGAGCGTATGTGAGGTTCGATTTTTACTTATTTTACAATGAAAATTTTAATATTACTAAGCATCAATTCTAATCATTAGTTTCTCGATTTTACTGCAGTAGCGATTTCTTTCATCAATTCCAATCCATTCTCTTTTTGCAGTACATTTCCTGTCACAATAATATCAGCCCCGGCATCGACCTTTTCTTTCGCAGTAGCGGCATCGCGTATTCCGCCGCCAACAATTATCGGTATATCAACCCATTGACGAACCATTCTTATCATTTCAACAGGAACCGAATTCACAGCACCGCTCCCAGCCTCCAAATAAACCAGATTCATTCCCATATACTGCGCTGCGAGAGCGTGAGCAGCGGCAAGTTGAGGTTTATTTCTGGGAAGGGGTCGGGTGTCACTCATAAATTCAACAGAACTTACAGTTCCTGATTCAATTAACATGTAAGCAGTAGCGATTGGTTCAATACCTGTCTGTTTAATTACCGGTGCGGCTTTGACATGCTCACCAATCAAATTAGATGGATTACGTCCACTTACAAGCGATAAATATAACAAAGCATCCGCATGAGATGACAACTGTGTGGCATCCCCCGGGAAAATGATCACTGGTATCGATGCCGCATTCTTTACGGTCTGCACAAACGTATCGAAATGATTACTGTAGAGCAAGGAACCGCCAATAAGAATAGCGTCAACTCCACACGCTTGTGATTCTCTTGTTACTTTTGAAGCTTCCTCCAGAGAGAAATCATCCGGATCCAGGAGAATCCAATAGCATCGCTCCCCCTCTGACAAGGTCTTCTTAATACTTTGAAATACTTTACCTTTCATTTTGCAGTACCTGCTTTAGACATGATTACTGAAGTAACCGCTTCGAGTGCTTCCGTTAATTTGAGCGGATCTTTCCCTCCTGCCTGAGCGCGAATAGGACTTCCACCACCGCCACCACCGGCTTTTTGAGCTGCGGTCTTTACAAGCTCACCACAGTGAATACCAAAAGACTTAACGGCTGTATTTCCCGCACTTGCGGAAAAAAGTACTTTATCTGCTATTTTTGCTCCAAGTACAATTACCACATCAGCAATATTCCTGTTTTTTATCTCATCTGAAACTGCATCACTGATCTGAGTGAAAGTGTCCTTATCAACTTCACCAAGGTTTTTCACTACCCAGGGGAACCGATCGCTTTTCTTCTGCGCTTCAGAAAAATATTCACTGATAATACCGGCAGCTTTCGCAGATGACAACTCTTTTACCTGTGACTCGAGTTCTTTTACAGTATCACTCAACGCCTGTACCCGCTCGACCAGCTTATCTTCACTGGTTTTAAGAAATGAAGCAAGTGTGGAGAGTGTTCTTTCCTTACTGAAAACAAGCTCTAAAGCTCCTTTTCCAGTAACAGCTTCGATTCTCCTGATACCGGCACTTATCGAAGTCTCAACAGTAATATGAAACAGTCCGATTTGTCCGGTATAAGCGACATGAGTTCCGCCGCACAGTTCTTTACTGATTTTGCCCATCGATACTACTCTTACTTTATCAGAATATTTTTCACCGAACAGTGCGGTAGCACCTTCAGATTTCGCTTCATTCAGATCTTTTATATCTGTTTTTACCGGCAGGTTTTCCAAAATCCAGTCATTAACCTGCCGTTCCACCTGTTCAAGTTCTTCTGCTGTAACTGCCTTAAAATGAGTGAAATCAAACCGTAACGAGTATTCTTCCACTTTTGATCCGGATTGCTGAACATGATCACCAAGAACTTTTCTTAGTGCCGCTTGTAAAAGGTGCGTCGCGGAGTGATTCCGTCTCTTTGCAGAGCGGAGTTCTGTATCAATTGAAGCTTTCAGTTGATTGCTGAAATCCTCTTTTGTCAGTACATTATTTACATATCCTTTATGAATGATGAGGTCATTCCATTTGATTGTATCTTTTACAATGATTTCCTTTCCACTTGATGTAACCAGAATTCCGCTGTCACCTGTCTGACCACCCGATTCAGCATAGAAAGGTGTTTTATCAAGAATCAATAGATACAATGGTCTCCCGTTTTCATCATCTACTTTTTTGTATCTGCAAACATGAACCGGAGTACTCTCAGAGTCATACCCTACAAATTCAGTCCCGTTGGCAGCCCTGAGTTCGGTCCATCCCTCAGGCGATAAACCATCATCCTGCTTTCTGGCTTCTCTGGCACGCACTTTCTGCTGTTCCATCAACTGAGTATATCCGTATTCATCTATTGAAAACCCCTTCTCTTCAGCCATCAACCGTGTCAAGATCCATTGGAAAGCCATAAGTATCATACAAAGTAAAGACATCCGATCCGCAAAGGACTTTTATCCCTTTACCTTCTGCATTCTCGATCATAGTCGTAAATTTTTCAATTCCCTGCTCGAGTGTTGCACCAAACCGTTCCTCCTCCGATCGGATTACCTCTTCAACAAAATCTTTACGCTGGGTTATCTCAGGAAAAGCTTCACCCATCTCTGTGATTACAACTGATACAAGTTTGTAAAGAAATGGATCCCTGAAACCAAGTTCGCGTCCAAATCGGAACGCTCTTCTTAAAAGCCTGCGCAGAACATATCCACGCCCTTCATTTGAAGGAAATGCTCCATCAGTGATTGAGAATACAAGAGAACGGATATGATCGGCGATAACTCTGAACGGCGTCCCTGCTTCACCACAGTCATACTTTCTACCGCTCATTTTCTCCAATTCACGAATGATAGGCTGAAACAGGTCTGTATCATAATTTGAGCCGACACCCTGAATTACCGATACAATACGTTCAAACCCCATTCCCGTGTCTACGTGTTTACTTGGAAGGGGTTTCAGTGAGCCGTTTTTCTCCCGGTTGTACTGCATAAAAACAAGATTCCACAGTTCTCTGTACCGGGCATTCTGTCCATTCACTCCCTTGACAGGATCGGCAAATGTTTCCTTCTGTGAGGCAAGATCTCCCATGTCATAGTGAATCTCTGAACATGGACCACAGGGACCTGTCTCTCCCATTTCCCAGAAATTGCTTTTATCACCAAATCTCATTATCCGTTCATGAGCTATATCGGTTTCTGATTTCCAGAACTTCTCAGCCTCTTCATCACTGTTATGAATTGTTACAAAGAGCCGCTCCTTTGAAAGATCCCAGACTTCAGTAAGGAGTTGCCATGCCCATTTGATTGCTTCTTTTTTATAATAATCACCAAAAGACCAGTTACCCAGCATCTCAAAAAATGTATGATGATAGTGATCACGACCGACTTCTTCAAGATCATTATGTTTACCGCTTACACGCATGCATTTTTGGGAGTTTGCAGCCCGCTTTAAGTTTTTTCGGATTATCCCCCAAAAAGATTGCCTTAAACTGATTCATTCCTGCATTTGTGAATAAAAGTGTCGGGTCGTCTTGAGGAACAACCGGTGAACTCGGGATAAAAGAATGCTCTCTGTCGGAGAAGAATTTAATAAAGTCGTTTCTGATTTCTTTTGATGATTTCATAAGTTATAAAGTTCTACGAGAAAGGTTAAACGTTTATTTCTGATACAATTAAATTCTGAAAAGGCACCGATTTTCATCAGTGCCCATCCAATTCATACACATTAATATAAATAAAATCCTTGGGGATATTCTACAGGCAATCATTCCGCAATATCAACAGGCTCAACTTCCGACTCGGTATCATTGCTGTTCACACTATTCTTTTTAATAGCGCCCTTTTCACGGACTTTCTTTTCTATTGCTTCAAGAATATCACGATTTTCCATAAGGAAATCTCTTGCTTTTTCCCGTCCCTGTCCGATCCGTTCTCCCTGATAGGAAAACCAGGCACCACTTTTGTCAACTACATCCATCTCAACTGCCAGATCCAGAACATCCCCTTCAAGCGATATTCCTTTCCCATAAAGGATATCAAATTCAGCTTCACGGAATGGCGGAGCAACTTTATTTTTAACTACCTTCGCACGAGTCCGGTTTCCTATTACCGTTTCACCATCCTTGATTGCAGCTGTTCTTCTGATATCAATTCGCACAGAGGAATAGAATTTTAGTGCGTTTCCACCAGTAGTTGTTTCGGGGTTACCAAACATAACACCGATTTTCATGCGCAATTGATTGATGAAAACAAGGCAGGTTTTGGATTTTGAAATAACTCCTGTCAATTTGCGAAGAGCCTGAGACATCAGCCGGGCCTGCAAGTCCCATGTGACTGTCTCCCATGTCACCCTCAATTTCAGCTGCTGGGACAAGTGCTGCTACACTGTCAACCACAATAATGTCAATTGTACCACTTCGCACAAGAGTATCCGCAATCTCAAGAGCCTGTTCACCAGTATCAGGCTGTGATACCAGAAGGTTATCAATATCAACACCAAGATTTTTTGCATACGCTGCATCAAAAGCATATTCAGCGTCAATTAATACCGCGATACCGCCTTTTTTCTGGGCATTTGCGATCGCATGTAATGCAAGCGTCGTCTTTCCTGAGGATTCTGGACCGTAAATCTCTACTATTCTTCCTTTTGGAAAACCGCCTACCCCTAACGCAATATCCAATGAAAGGGACCCTGTAGAGATCACCGGGATTTCAGCCTCCAGACTTGCGGTACCCAATCGCATTATCGACCCCTTGCCATGCTGCTTCTCTATCTGGCTGACCGCCTGCTCCAGAGCTGAGTTTTTACTCTTGGATTCTTCATCAACAACAATACTTTTTTTAGCCATGAAGAATTCTCCTCTCACTTTTTTATGTATATTTTGTTCTTACCCGAAAAAAATTCCTGATTATATAAAGATACGATGTGCCAAGCCGCCAAAGGTAGAACTCTTGAGCTTTATTATTTCTTTATAGAGTGATTTTCACATCTAATTTATGTAAACTATTTTTCAATGCTCCTAGTTATATTTTATTTTGCACTCCGGTGACTTGAATCGAGTTACTTATCGCTCTGCATCTGGTACTATTTTTTTAATATTTATCCGGCTATTCCGAAATTCTTATAACTCGATCATTTTTCATGGAGTAAACAAAACATGTTTCATTTTAATTTACAACCTATGAATCATTGTAACAAACAGATCTTTCTCTTTACATTTATCTCTTCACTGATTGCCCCGATAGCATTATCAGGTGCTGAATTTTCGCCTCAGAATTCTATCCTCGTTGAAAATTTTTCACCGGGATCAAAAAAAGATAAAATTCCTGATGGCTGGCGTGCTACACAAAAAGATCTTTCCATGTTTTCTTTTGGTAAAGAAGGCGACAACTTTTACACTACTGTGTCAAGTAACCGGTCCTGTAATTCCATCGGTAAACAATTCTCTTCATCTCCTAAAGAATTTCCTTTTCTTAGCTGGAAATGGCGCGTTCATAAACTGCCTGAAGGCGGCTCTGAGCTCAAAAAAGATAAAAATGACAGCGGTGCAGGAATTTATGTCATTTTCAAAGGCTTTTTTAAATTAAACCCTATTATCAAATATGTCTGGAGCAGCTCCCTTCCTGTCGGTACATTGACCTCCAGCCCTTACAACAAAAATGCTAAAATCGTTGTCCTTGAAAGTGGTCCTGAGAAAACAGGTCTATGGGTTATGGAACATGTTAATGTCTATGAGGATTACAAACGTCTCTTTGGTGAAAATCCACCTGCTATCGAAGCTTTTGGAATTCTTACCGATTCCGACAATACAAAATCCAGCGCCATTGCTGATTACGATGACATTGTCATTTGTCAGAGGTCAACTATCGCAAGTTCACGATAATTATTTTTTGCTAAAGGCTTTCTTCCGGGTAGCCACCGGGCACCCTTTTTATGTGCATTTATTTACAGGTGGCACCCACATGCGCTCTATCTTCAGAGCGTCTTGACAGTGAACCACTTATTTACAATAGAAATTCAGATTACATCAAAAAAAATAAGTAGATAGTAATACTATCGGGTAAATAGACGATCATGAATTCGACAAGTTCACCATGAGAGAAAAATTTTATCTGCGGCAGGTTTCTCCCAACGAAAGATTGTTTTTACAACAGACTCACTATGAACGGAAGACCATATCTACAGCAGGTTTCTCCCCTGAATGAATGCTCACATCAGCAGAAGGACCATGACTATAAAGCTGGTCAACCATAAGCAAGAGTTAACCATCGAGTATCAGAATATTCTACATAAATAGGAAAGTCAATTATCGACGGCGGATTCACCAAAAGTGGAGAATCGCCGCCTTACCCATTACTCACCATAAGCGACTTGAAACTACTTTGCCACCTGCTTATTACTATTAATCATTTTGGACATCAGTTTGAGCCTGCTCTTCCGAAGCAGTATTTTCCTCTTCAGTTTTTCTATATTTGAAAACTACAAGACCTAAAGGAGGAAGCTTAACAAGAAGCGATTGTTTTTTATTATGCCACAAAACTGGTTCAGTTACTAAACCACCAGCGTTTCCTACTCCACTGCCCCCATACTCTTTAGCATCACTGTTGAGCACTTCCTGCCAGAACCCCTCCTTGGTACACCAACTCTGTATTCTTCTCGGGGACTGGAGTAAAGTTACACGCCGATCAGGACAACATCCTCAGGATCACTTCCTTTACGGACAAAGGTCAGGATACTGTTTTCCCAGTCGTTGCAATCCATCCATTCAAACCCTTTTGGATCGAAATCGAATTCATGCAGTGCCGGAATAGTTCTGATAGATACGGTTCAGATCGGATACAAGCAGCTGAATTCCCGTGTGTCGTTCCCATTTAAAAAGATACCATTCAAGACTGTTGTCATGAGACCATTCAGACCACTGCGCGATCTCTCCTCCCATAAACAGAAGTTTTTTACCGGGGTGCACAAATTGATAGGCTAGCAGTAGACCGTAAATTTGCGAGCCGCTGCCAGTCATCACCGGGCATTTTATTTGACAATGATTTTTTTCCATGCACAACTTCATCATGCGACAAGGGAAGAACATAGTTTTCGGTAAATGCATACAAGCATACTGAATGTCAGTTCACCGTGATGATACTTTCTGTAAATAGGATCTTTACTTAAGATAATCCGAGTGAATCGTGCATCCAGCCCATATTCCATTTCATTCCAAATCCAAGTCCCCCAACATAGGTTGGACGTGAAACCATTGGCCATGCGGTGGATTCCTCTGCGATAGTCTGTACATCGGGGAATGCTTTGTATACTTCCTGATTGAATTTTTTTAGAAAGTCAATAGCTTCGAGATTTTCTCTGTCCGCCGAATTTGTTAGGTATCCACTCGCCTTCTTTTCGTGAGTAGTCAAGATAGAGCATCGATGCAACAGCATCAACACGCATTCCATCAATATGGTATTTATCCAGCCAGAAAAGCGCACTACTCATAAGAAAAGCCTGTACTTCATGTCGTCCATAATTGAAAATGAAACTTTTCCAGTCAGGATGAAAACCTTTTCTCGGATCAGCATGTTCATAAATGCAGGTCCCATCAAAATATGCAAGCCCATGCTCATCACCTGGAAAATGAGACGGAACCCAGTCAATAATCACTGCGATACCGTTCTTATGAAGATAATCAACAAGGATACATGAAATCCTGAGGTGTACCATATCTGCTGGTTGGAGCAAAATACCCGGTTGTTTGATATCCCCATGATCCATAAAAGGGATGTTCCATAATTGGCAAGAAATTCCACATGGGTAAAACCCATCTTTTTAACGTAATCGCAAGCTCCTGACGCCATCTCCCGGTAAGTTAAAAAACGATCTCTTCTTCATCGGTCTTTGCGTTTCCAGGAACCTAAATGAATTTCATAAATAGAAATCGGAGATGTTAGTTCATTAACTTTTTTCCGCTTTTTCATCCACTCTGCATCATGCCACTCATAATCAAGATTCCAGACAATAGGCGATGTTTGAGGTGGATACTTCCCAGTAAAGGGCAAACGGATCCCCACGATTTGCCTGATAACCATTAACACTTGACTCAACATGAAATTTATAAAGCGTACCCTGTTCAATCCCGGTAAAAACCCTTCCCATATACCTGAATTATCAGCCCGCGCAAACAAGGGTGACTTTTTGGATTCCAATGGTTAAAATCACCAACAACTGAAACTGTTCGTGCATTAGGAGCCCAAACTGCAAAATAACACCCCTCAACACCCTCAACTGTCATATGATGAGCACCAAGCTTCTCATAAAGTTTGAGATGATTTCCCTCTTTAAAAAGATAGATATCGAAATCGGAAAAGAGCGATACATTATTTGTAACTTTGCTCTCATTTTTTACCACTGCAGCCTTTGATTTCATTACCTCTCCCTTCAGATCTTTATCTGTGGTTTTTGCTCAATTGAATTTCGTTTTTATCATTCCGCTGGAATGTAAAGAGAGTATCACACCCTAGTAGGGTTGCATAAATCTGAAAATTTAATTGTCTGGAGCCTGTCAATTATTCGAGAGATTAACCATCCGTTTAATTCATTACCAGCTTTTACCTTTATAACTGATGGCATATCAACAATATAGTTTTTTAAGTACGTGATATGAATGAATTATTAAAAAAAAGTATTCCAAAACAATAAATCCAAAACAAAAACTATATTCGTCATATGACTCTCTATTATGATCAGGACTGCAGTCTATAAATCCGAATCAACTTATAAGTTTATATTAAAAGTGAAGAAAGTAAAACTCATAAATTGATAATTAATACAGTATAGGTATAGAGAGCAGATTTTATTTTCATGAACAGGTGTTCTTCCTTTCAATAATATTGATCTTAGTTCTGGTCATGTATTGAATTCTATCTAATCCGATAGGGAGTAATTATGAAAAGAACAATAACTTCTATAATCACAATAGTTCTCATTTCGGCAATAGGGTATTTTTCTTTCCATAAATACAGACAAAGTACATCTCCTTTAAGAAAAGCTGATCAATATATCAGCAGTGGCCAGATTCAGAATGCATTTGATAAATATACCGAAGCCCTTATTAAGATTTCTCCAGCAATCAAAGTACCTGATTTTAATAAATCAAAAGTTGTCAGCCCATCCATATGGAAAAAAGACCTGATAAAATATGTTGAATGGATTTGTTTACCATCTCCAGTACCAGAAGATTTTAATCGGGTTGTTGATATAATAAATAAATATAGAGGCGATTACGATCGGTCCGGAAACAAGATTGTAAATCTGACAACCAAACCATTCCTTCTTACATCGTTCGTTAATGAATGGAAAAGCGCCTTTTACGCACCAACCGTCGAAATTGATTCTTCTCACCTTCAGATTGCGTCCGGTGCCCATTTTAGAAATATCTCATTTTTAAAGCTATCAGCTGACAAGGGATTTACTTATGAAGTGAACCTTGTCAATCTCAGCACCGGAAAGCAAACTTCCTATACAGTGTTCTCTGAAGGTTCGAAGAGCGTACTGGTTTATCCGGGTGACTACCTTATTCTTTGTAAAAGCAATGTAGCATTCTCCTCTGGTGAAATATGGAAATCATCAAACACGGTGATTCCAATTACCATCCCTCAAACGCCAAGCATTGTCACCGGAATTCTTATTACAAAAATACAAAGACAAAAGAGCTGAAAAGAAAACCTTCTGTTTCATTATATAAACTTATACTGACCTTGAACAAATCGGCGGGTTGTTTTTTGGAGTTAATCTCTAAAAGCTGAAGTGTTCCCAAAAACCCCGGCTTTGACACCGGAGTTTAGAGAATCACTTATCATCATCAATACATCAGAGGGGCTTACAATTGTTAATATACATCGAAAAAATTCAATTATGTGAATTTTAGAGAGCAAAAATAAAAAAAGTTTTAAACCCTATTTTTTGGTTGTCTTTTCCTGAGTCGCAGGCTCCGGATTGGCTTCAATTTGAGTCTCAACACATTCAAGAATATGTTTAGACTGGACTCTCGAAATGCTTACCTTTGCCTGTGCGGTCCAGCCTGGTTTGTAAGTAGTCTCAATTCCATTCTCACCGATTTCATTTTTGATACAAGCGATCAGGTATTTTGAAGTCAATTTAGATTTTTTTGCATATGGTAAAAGCCTTTGTGAAGCTTTTTTTAATGCATCCTCCGATGCAGCTTTTACTGCGACATCCAGAGTGGGTTTTGTATTTGTCGCGGTAGCGGTAACAGTTGGAAGTTCTTCAAATGACCTTTTCTCGGGAGGACGATTCTTTGTAAATGACCATGTATTATCGGTTTTCAAGCAGATTGTACGACCATCCTCAACCTCTATATAGATATCCTCTTCATCACCTTCACTAATACTAAACTGTTTAAATCCCCAGGTGTTATCCTCATGAAGAATAACTGCCCGGCCATCATCCAATGTCAATTCCATCTCTTTTGCAAATGCTTGTATTCCCGATAAAATAAAAACAATTCCTGCCACACTTATCATTTTCACTATATTCATGTATTCTCCTTTTTTGAACTATTGAATAAAGTCAGAGTATAGATAATATAACTATAACTTAATATGGGTGGAATTCTTTTTATAGGAACTAAAGTAAATGATTTGAAAAGAGCGGCTTATCACCAGAAATTCTTCTTTATTTACTCTGTTTAGTATAGCTTTTACTATCGTTTAAGAGAGAATCATACAAGACAAATTGAAATGAATCTTTTTTCAGCGCAGTTATCAAGGAGTCGATAATTTCAGGAACCCAGCTTCTATCATATGAGCTATCATATTTTTCCTCATAACTGCTATTTGTGAACTCATTTTTCAAAGACGAATTACTGAATGCGCTCGATTTTATGCTCTGGATGTGTAATTTTCTTTTTAATTTTTCATTACAATCACGCCCATCATGAAACACAACTATTGCTTTGCCTTTTTTCTTGATTTTTTTAAGAGTTGATTCTAATATGCGCATTTTTGCTGATGGTCTTCTCTGAGCATCCCCCACGTAAAAAGTTACCGGTAATATTGAAAGTCCATCATGCGCGAGTGTTTTTTTTAAAGATAAGTTATATACACCACTTGCAGGTCTGAATAGTGAAGTTCTAAAACTGCCGTCTCCCAATGTTTCTCTTGTTAATAAATTCCATTCGGAATCCATTTTCTCTACCTGAGAGGCAGTTTTAAAAAGTATAATTTTGTCATCCATACCGTGGTTAACAATAGAGTGATTTCCCTGATAGATTTTTTTTGTAAGCAGAGGATTTTGTCTGATATTCTCGCCTATAAGACAGAAATGCGCATGTACAGCTTGCTTTTCAAGCACATCGAGTAAACGTTCCGTTGTTGAATAGGTATCATTAGGGCCATCATCAAAAGTGAGTACTACCATTTTAGATTTGAGATACTTACTGTCAGGAACTAATATAACTGAACAGGAGGAGAGAAGTAATAATAAGTAAATTTGAAAAGTAAAAAAAAACCGTAAATAATTTTTGATGTTACATGTTTTCATAAGTGTTCATTGTACATCCTTCGATTCGGAAACTCAGGATGCGCGGGCGTAAGGTTCGAATTCCTCAGAATGAGAAAAATATAATTTCTTTTTCAGTGATAGCAGAGCAAGTTTACGACCCGCTCATGCTGAAGACGATTGATGCATAAGCGGGATTTCGATTCATTCGAGTTTTTCAAACTGATCATGCTTCGGTTCAACTCTGCACGAACGGATGTCCGTTTATTAATTCTCCAAAATACCCGTGGTTCCGCTCACTCTGCCCACCCTCCGCAAAGGTCTGCTTTGGAGAGGACGGGAGCTCCAAGTCGAAGGGTGAATATATTGTAAACAGTGATCATAATTCGGATTGTTAAAATGACCATGCTTCGACTAGGAGCTCAGCATGAGCGGGTTTTCGATTTATTCGAGTTTTTCAAAATGATCATGCTTCGACTGGGAGCTCAGCATGAGCGGAATTTCGTTTTATTCGGATTGTCAAAATATTCGATTTTATTCAGCATAAGTGGACGGGGGATTCGATTTTATCAAATTGAGACTGTGTCCTTTTGTTTTAGCTAATCTCGATACCTCAGCCCAATTTGCCTGAATCATTGCTTCCTTTTTCCTCTTACTCCATTTCTTTACTTTACGCTCAGCAGAGAATGCTTCTTCTCTGGTGGAAAATGATTGTTGAAAAACTATCTTGACTGGACGTCTACTCTTTGTATAACCTTCATAAACACCTGCCTGATGCTCTTCAATACGTTTTTCCAGTTGATCTGTATGTCCCGTGTAATATGAACCATCTGAACAGAGGAGTATGTACATGTAAAACATAAGTAAATTCTTCTTTTACAAGCGCACGCCCTTCGACTGGGAGTTCCCGTCCTCCAAAGCAAGCCTTTGCGGAGGATGGACAGCATATGCGGCCGGGGGGTCGAGCTTGACGGGATAAGCGGACACAGGGTTCATACGTATTTCTTAAAATGAGTAGACTATTAATTCATCTTACTCAAGACAAGCGGACGTAAAAGTCCGCTTTATCAATCACCTCTTTACGCCCAGCTTAAGTTTTTGCTGGTACTTGGATATTGCCCCTGTCAACAATTTGTTGGTCACAAAGACATTAGCGATATATGTTCCTGTTCCAACAAGACGACCTCTCTTATTCCGTCCATCCCAGAAATAATAACTTCTGTGCCGATCATTATCGGTAATAAAATTTTCCTTCAGAATAGTGTTGCCCAGCGCATCTACAATGACTATCGTTGCCTCTATTGACACATCGCCTTTTATTCTCGATGTATCCGGTGTGACAAGGATCAGTGTTCCCCTTCCCTCTTTTGTGGCCCTTTCCGCGTCATTATAATTTTTCTTGTCTACCTGCTCAACAACCGCTTTAAACAGGCTCGGACCGAATTTAACAATTGGAACAAAAGGAATATCCTTTTTATTCACCTTCACTCTTCGGTTATCTTCCGTTCTCTGAACATTCCCGTTCTTATCCGCGATTTCCCGATCTACATCAATCCGTATCGAATCCGAACTTCCCGGGAAATCAATACCTACGTAAGAAGATACATAGAAAATCTGTTTCTCCGGATCTCCTTTATTGCTGTTAGCCATTTCCATACTGTACACCTTACTACCAGGCATATTAAGGAATTCAAACGGCTGATCGTGCTTTATATATTCAACCTGTTCAGAAAATGTGACAGTCAGAGTATCTATATACTTGTCACCTGACCTGGCCGCAGATGGAGACAGCAGGGCTGCGAATATGACCGGCGCAGCGTTATCCTTAACATCTGCTTTGATCGTCTGATTTGGGAAGTTATCATGTATTGCCAGAAGTCCCATTCTACCGCTTGTCTCAACCTTTGAAGTGATTGTTCCTTTTATCTTGACCAGAACTCTGGTTCCCTCTGTGCCGATAAAAGATACTTCAGTGTTCCCAACAGGCTTTCTCTGGCTGTCATTCCAGCTGAAACCGAAATTGAGATCCTCAAGTATTACTTTCTTAGCAAAAGTTATCTCCACTTTATCAAGCATTCCATTCTTATCAGCAGTATAGAAAGCGCTGACAACCTTAGGAAGAGCAGCTTTAAGAACGAGTGGCATTTTTATATTATTCCTATGCGCCTTATTACCGGCAAGATCAGTCAAGGGTCCGTCATATTTAATAAACAACGAATCGCCTTCCTGCATCTTCGCCCCATCACAATTAGCTATAATCGTTATAGCATTTTTTACAGGATCTGATGATGTAATCGCTTTTAGAGAAACCGGATAGTCAGCACCATCATGGCGAAGCATCAAAACAGGATCATTGTTCGATTGAATATTGATCGCTTCTGAAAAAGTTATCGCCAATGTATCATCGCCTGAGCCAGTCTTTTCATACAAAACAGCTGGTGCCGCAATCACCGGTCCTACACTATCATACAGAGTAAATACGCTTGTTTTCGTAACGCCAAGATGCTGCAAATATGATTTCCCGTTACCCCTTATTCCCGATGAAAATCCGGTTACGCCAAATGTCAAAGGCGTCGCGAAATTGATGTTCAGTGTTTTATCATCTACTTTAAATTCATCGGCTGCTTTTCGAAGTACATGTACATCTGCAGCTGCAGGAAATCCAAAGCTCGCGGAATCAGGAGTCACTTTTGTTAAAGGAATGTTATACGTAATCACCAGCTTGTCCACTATTCCATCGCCATTTGAATCATAAAGAGCTCCGGAATTCGCGATTGGAAAATCTGCTTTGCTTACAAGAGTTTTTTCCGAAATATCGGTCGGATCTGTTGGATCAACATAGGTGATCCAGATCTTATCGCCACCAGTCATAGCGATCTCAGAAGTTCCTGTCTGTGAAGCTGGTTTGTCGACTACCGCTATTGGCTTTATTGTCTGGAAGACACCTGTAGAATCACCTGTTTCTATAAGCATTACAGAAATTGAATCTTCCTGGGCAGGATTTTTTACAGTAACGTAAACGGTATCTTTACTCTTGCCTTTAACGTTGCCATTGCGGTCTGAAACCACTATATGAAATTTTGTCGTATCTAATTTCGCTGTATCAGTTGTTAAATTCTCCATCGCTTCATCTTTTAAAGTCAATTGAGATGGATACTGCTTCGCGCCAATATATTTCAAACTGAAATGATGATTAAAGTTTGCACATCCATAACACTCTGTGCAGTTTTCATCGGGACCGCCGAAAACCGTAACATCAAACTCGTTGAATTCACCTTTGACAGAAGCAGGTACTGCATACTCATATCTATTTTCAGCTTTATTCCAGCTAAGAACAGATGACAAGTTGCTTACTGGGACTCCATTAACCCATATATCATTGACTTTCCCATCGGGAGGAGTCATTTTTGCCCAGCCCTTAATGGTAATAGTTTTCGCGACCTGCGTAATAGTAACCATCTCCTGGGTAGGGTTATCTACTGGCGATGTAACACGCGATTCGAGTGTATATTGAGTTTTCTTGGTTCCCATTTCTGTACGTGAAGGAGAATACCCCCATACGAATTCACCTTTTCTGTAAACACAAATGTAGTGGTTAATTGGCAAATTCCAATAATTGTTATCAATATCATCCTTCTCTGTTACAACTGGGACACCCGGGAAGTCGTAGGGGGCACCGTTGGCAACACTATGCGGACCAAAACTCCAATCCGCATCATTAATCTCATGTTGTGGCGGCTGATCAAGATGATCCTGCAATCTAAGTGGCTCCCAGGTATCAAATACTACATCCATCCTGATCCTTGATCCTGAACGCATCTCCAGACCCCATAGAGGAATAGCAAAATAATATGCCCAGGTACCATCTTCTTCATTGTAAGTATCAGGTATTTTCGTTGCTTTTTGTTTATAAAGGTTGCCTAATATTTGAGTTTTTAAATCTCCCGTTACTGTATCCTGAAATGAATCTTCTCTGTATCTGATAACAATGTCAAGTCTTGCTGCCAGATCCTTTTCAAAACCTTCTTTCGCCCTGAAATATAGGCGGATATCAAGAGAATCGTACGCCTTTATATCCTGGTTGATAATTCCTATTCCCATCGCAGGCTTTTTATCCCATGCATACCGTACTGTCCGTATGTCAAAATTGACATGTTCAACAGGCGTGGTAAACTGATAATACGCACCATTATTATTATCTACGCTTTCTCCTGACTGGACATAGAAATAATAGGTTGTTTTTTCTTTCAATCCCCCGATTTTTACATAGTGGAATTTTGTCGGATGTCCCGCGACATCTACAGCCTCAACTGTTGTAGGCGGCTTACTCTCACCATAAACTACCTTGCTGTCGAATTCTCCATTGGGAGTATACCAGAAGATCTCGGCAGAGTCATAGGTCACTTTACACACTTTTACTTTTGTAATATCCGCGTTTGTGGGACAATTTTGCAGTGTTTTAAACTCAAAATTGATTACATTTTTTTCAATATCAATATCCTTTATGGTAGAATCTCTGCCGAAAAGATCACTTACTTTTACATAAAACGAATACACCGTGCCGTTTTTAAGCCCGGTCAATTCAAACGTATGAACTACACCTGCTGAATCACTTTTTTTAACCTCTGATGTATTTCCATCTGTTCCGTAGTGAATTTCAGCATTACCATATCGGCTCTGATTAACTTTGATTATTGCTTTATCACAGCCTACATATGCAATATTTACAGCTCCTGAAGGATTGGCAATAGCTTCCTCTTTGGAAAGACCAACCACCGGTAAAAATATGGCTGATGTACCATCTATACCAGTCTCAGAATTGTGATACTCACCCCAGAATTCTGAATACAGATTTGTTGTAGTTGAAGGTTTGAATCCACCCTGAAGCGCCCCGACTGGTGGAATATATTTGTAAAATGCTCCCGGTACATTCTTTCCCTCAGGATTGGCAGCCCTATGATGAGGATGGTTGAAGTTTTTATTTCCTACACCATAGATCATGCTTATATCCCAGGGATTTACCCCAAGCATATAATCCAATTGCCTGATAAGAATTTTTTTGATTTCTTCTGCTTTCCAATCAGCTGATGCAGGCGTATTGGGAAGCTCCATTCCCTGAATTTTTGTGGCTACATCATAATAACAATACATATCAGTAATATTTCCCGCCTGATAGCGGTTCCACACCCACTCCATTTGAGTATGCATGGTCATCCATGGTGACTCAACTTTTACATCACTTGGAACCCAGCCGTTAGTAGATGGTAATGTTATATTCAAATCTCCGGTATTTCCGATTCTCCCCAAATTCATCAGCACACTGTAAGCTGTTTTCTCAATTAATGTTTTCCGTTGAGAATCAGTTAATCCAAGCGTACTACAGAGCGCTTCATCCATTAATACAAGGCGGAAGAAACCCCAGGATGCATACATCTGTACAGAAGCCCAGTCTGTATTTGCTGTGTAATGATCGAAATCAGGATTATCTTTAGCAAACCAGCCCCCCTCATACGAGAACTTAGGAAAAACCGGATTATAATACGTTCCGATTGTCTTATCATAGCAAAGATCATTTAAATAGGCTTTATCACCAGTTGCATAAATAAGAGCTACTGCCGCCAGAGCCAATTTATCGTAAGTTTTATTATTCCCGCTGTAAGCAGGTGAGGAACTGGCAGAATCACTATGCGCTTTAGACCATGCATATAAATCTTTAGCAGCTTTAATACATCGGTCAGCATAAGTTGCATCATATGCCCTGATAACCTTCGATACAAAAGCCAGGTTGGCAGCATAATTTCCCAGAATATTTCCACCCAATTCCACACGGGCATCACGGACTGGCCCGCCACGAACGGTTGGCATTTTATCCTGAAATTCCGGTCGTCCCCACCAGTTATGATCCTCACCGAAATCACCAACTGAAGTAACCATTTTAGAAACCTCGCCACCTGCTTTATCGTAAGAACTCAAGATGAAATCCGCACCATGCTTTGCTTCATATAAAATATCAGGTATTCCATCTGTAACGCGAGTAAAGGCATGATTTGCCGCATATGCATCGTGATCCCTATCCTGAAATGCTGCTGCACACAAGCCAAGCACCACTGCGGTATGCCCCATTGTAAGCCCTTCTTTCAGGTGATCACCACAATCATGCCATCCTCCCACTACAGCGTCTTTTAAATGGCAATCTTTATGAAACCATGAATTGTCGTTTCCACACCTGTTGATTCCATAAAATTTTATCAATGCGTCCCGTACCCAGCCATAAAGCTGCTCATTAACAACAAATTCAACAGAAGTATCTGCACCTACCACAACCTTATAAGTACCCGGACTTAAATCAGGAAGCTGTCCCTGGTAAATTGAGCCCTCATATACTTTGCTCTGCATTGTATATCGGGTATCACCACCTCCCACAATCTGAGCATTATTAGATGCCTTTATCTTCAGTTGCCCTGAACATTTAAAGGTAGTCGATGAAAGTGTTCCTGTTCCAACTGATGTACCTGTGGTGTTATCAATGACTTTAAAACCGGAAGGCGTTCCGGAATATGCTACATAGTAAAAGAATTTGTCATCCTGAGGTCTATATCCAGCTTGGTTTAAACGAATCGGGGAAAACTTCATGTTGATCGAATCCCGATAGAGCTGATCCAATGTATCAGGAATCTGAACAGCAATCGGAGCATACGGCAGGGGATCAATTACTATCTGCCCTGATAGCTGAAATACCAAAGTGGACATCAAAAACAACCACACTGATTTCCTCATAAAGCGGTCCTGTCTTGTTTAAAGAGTTTTACATACCCTTACTATTATAAAGAATGTTTTTTCACATTACCTATAAGACTAACTTAAAGGAGCGAAATAATATCTGCACAAAATAAATTATACCACTTATTATGATACAGTAGCTTTTCTTTTGATTGGCGTTTTAAAAGGAATTGAGAGGGTGTACTCAAGATGAGTATAGAGAAAAGAATATTTTGGAAAAAGGGTATGGAGGGGTTTCATTACTGGAGCAAACATACGATCTCCACCCGCGAAGATGCGACCTCCAGTCATATTAAAATCCTTATAAGGAACACCTATCAGTGAGGTGTGATGTTACAAATTAATTTCGTCATTCTCGGTAGAATCGCGTTTCTGATTAGCGGGTTTACGCAACAGGTCACGTCATGCCCCCCGATAGGAATGAATGGAATATGCATTGCCATTAAATTTTATTATATTGGTATTCGTATCTTTTAAAGATTGAATAAAACAACCGGTGCTTCTCAATGAAGTTTGAATGGGATGAAGACAAAAACCTTGCGAATACTGAAAAGCACGGCGTTTCGTTTGAAGAAGCAATACGAGCGTTTCTCGATCCAAACCGTAAAATCCGCCATAATACTAAGCATTCAGCCACCGAATTACGTTATTACTGTCTCGGAATGGTCAGCGGTCGGGTTTTGACGGTAAGATTCATTATTCGAAGCAGCAAAGTTCGTATAATCGGTGCCGGATTCTGGCGAGAAGGGGAAAAAATTTATGAGCAAAGCTAAAGGCTATTCCAATGCTCCGGCGGAGATCGCCGAAGAACTCGAAAATTCTATACCAACCGATGACTTTCTGCCATCCCCCGAATCCATCGCGGAAACATTAAAAAATCAGGAGACTGTACCAGTAACAATGAATCTAAAAAAAGATACAGTTGAAAGGTATAAACGATTTGCTGCTAAAAAAGGAATAAACTACCAGTCATTCGTGTCGACAGTACTTGACGCATACGCAAAACACCTCTGATAGGATTTTTCACCGTAGTATCGATTATATAAACTCTTCCGCTGGACAATCGACCACATGTCTTTTATTTACTAACCAGACCTTTATATACTTTGCTTCGATGGCGAATAATAATCATATCTATACGTCTATGAATGTGATCAATGTCACCTTAAATACTGTTTTGAAAGCCAGAAATGAGATGAATTTGACATCTGAAATAAATTACTTATGAGTAATTATGAATTTTGATTAAATTCTACTCTGTAAGATTTTGTGCATCAGCTTTATCTTGAAGTCGTTTAGTAGAAGTTTTGTTCTTAATAAGTTCACTTTTACCGATAAAATTTACATCTGCATTACCATATTTTCCCTGTACATGATTATTCCAGGCGTCATCAAAACTTATACCATCAATTTCATTTAGGATATCAACTCTAACAGGTTCAACACCGAATGTAATAATAGTACCAGGAGTTTTGAAAACATTATCAGGGAGATCTTCTGAATTAAAACCGAATTCAATTAATGCAGATTTCAAAATGCGGATATTTTCATCATCATTTTTGTAAAAAATATTAATATCTTTGGTAAAACGTGGGTAACCATGAAATGCAACGGCATATCCCCCTACTACCATATATGTAACCTTATGCTTTTCTAGTAATTTTAACAACTCTTCGAAGTCTTGCTGGATATTCATACAAAAACTTTCCAGATTGTATTCTCAAGTCTTCCACAGCATTTAACCGTTCTTCTGGTGATCGAGTTTTCCAAAAATCGCGATCCTTTTTAGCTAAATCGCTGAATTTATTGAAGACTGCAATTATGGGTTTGTTTTCCATAAAAACCCTTCCATAAAGTCAAATAGTTAGCCACCTCTTTTTCAATCTTATCGCAATAGAATTTTAATTAAAAAACGCCAAAAAATCACAATTATTAATTTTGTAATTATATTATTTAATCATTTCTAACTTTTTTCTTGAATATATTAATTTTATCGGTTATATTAAAATTGTCAGGTGAAAGGAGAACTAATGATTCATGAATGGCATGAGCTGTCAAAAATGACTAATAATCAGGAAATCCTGGTTAATAAGGTAAGCACGAAGATATCTGGGATTTCTATCGAGGGAGAGTTTGAATTACCTCCACTTGCGCGGATCCCCTACGATGATCAGGTTTTTGTTGCCATGTTCATAAAAGTGCATGGATCGATAAAAGAGATGGAGCAGGCATTTGGGGTAAGCTATCCCACTATTAAAGCACGACTCAATAAGATCAGTGAGCGGCTTGGTTTTGTCGAGAGTAAAGCAGTAACTCAAAAAGAGGATCTGCTATCGAAGCTCGAGCGAGGGGAGATTACTGTTGAACAGGCGCTGGAGGGAATGTCGGAATGATACCGCCAATATTAATGAGGATTGCAGTTAACACATCAGAATATGGTAAAAGAGGAATTCGACTCTGGTTACCAGTTATCCTGGCATGGCCGCTTCTGGCAGCACTCTACATAATCGCCTTTCCAATTGCGGCTATTGCTGAACTGGGTTTACGCAGCAAGGGGATAAAACCGTTTTCAATTCTTATTGCGCTATTACAGCTTATTTCTGCGCTAAGAGGAATGGATGTTCTGGTAAGGTCATGTAAATCAAAAGAAAAAACATTTGTAATGGTTAAAATACTGTAACAAGGAGTTATTATGAGTGAAGAACGCCAAAGAATTCTATCTATGGTAGCCCAGGGGAAAATTTCTGTTCAGGAAGCGGAAAAACTTCTTGATGCGCTTAATTTACACAAGGAAGATACTATAAATGTAAGCGGCAGTTCTGAAATTTCATCGGCAAAACGGAATCTCAAGTATCTGCGGGTTGTTGTTGAAAGTAAAGAGAAGGACAATGTCAATGTACGCGTTCCAATGGCGCTCCTTAGAGCCGGATTACGCTTATCTGCACTGATTCCTCCTGTCGCGTACCAGAAAATCAATGAGAAAATGGCCGAAAATGGTGTAGAGTTTGATTTCAATCAGTTTTTAAAGAGTGGTGATATTGATGAGCTTATTGAAAGCATGGGTGAACTTAATGTAGATGTAAATTCCGCACAGGGGGATCTGGTTAAAGTGTTCTTTGAGTGAGATGATCGCTTCAGGACGGTGAATTATTAAGTGAGGAAAGTAAAACACTGTTATTTATGTTTTACTTTAGTCACATTAAAGTATATCATAAATAATTATTTTTTACTTTAAGAGAAATTTATGGATATAAATAATTTCAAAGCAGGAACTTTTAAAAATGAGGGCATTACGTACAGGCACGTTGCAACGTGCCCGTACCCTGCTAATCATCATCAAAACTGCATAAAAAATTTCCACGTCTCTCCAGGAATCCAGCTCTTGCTGGAATTATCACCGGAAACACCATCCATCGGAGCGCACTGATGTGCTCCATCAAAAGTATATAATTTAACTGGATAACCCGCTTTCCCTCCCTGGTACTCATAAAGGAGATGTGTCTTACTACCTTTCGTTGCTGTCGGTATAGTCGCCGGTATAGTACAGCCGTTGTCCTGGGCATGTATTATAGAGCAATACTTCCCGCCTTCTTTGTTAGTTTCGGAGTATACAAACGGACAATTTGGATCACTCATTCCGGTTGTACTCATAAATGCGATCGGTTCATGAGCATTGGTTGGAAGCCAGATATTCCAATTGGCCGGTGCATAGCAGGCGACTGCGCGCAACACCTTCTGGTGATTTGTCGATAGAGAAAATGAAAACATCGCTCCATAACTGAAACCGGCAGAAAAGATTCTTGTTGTGTCTACACAAAGTTTCTCTTTGAACAGTTTAACCATGTCATCAAAAAAGGCATGATCTTTCTCATTCTGATTCCACAAAGGAGTACTGCCGGTTCCGTTAGGTGCAACGAAGATACAGTAATTTCCAGTGCTATCAGCATATCGTTTGAGCTGATAATATTTGTCATTTTGAACACCCTGCATATTGCTTCCATAGCAATGCATTCCAAAAATCAACCGGTAAGGATTGTTCTTATCGTAGTTTGCGGGAATATCAAGTATGTACTGACGGCTAAGCCCTGCACTTGTGATGGAGTAGGTACCGGTTTTCAGAGATCCAAGGTCTTTACCGCATCCTGTACTTGGACCTGGAGGATTTCCGTTGTAATGATAGTCCCCGTTGGCTGTATCAAGGGTGATATCCAGCTTTTGATCGTAGGATGTAATTGTCACTTTTTTAGTTATGTAATTGTCAGCGGTGACTGTAACTGTATCACTAACAGCACTCATTTTCGCCAGTCTATTGATACCTGAAACAGAATTATTCACTGATTGATTTACAGTATAATTCCCTGTAGATGGGATATAGCGGAACGTATACTCATCCGGACCAATTGACGTCCTGACAATCAGAAGATTTGTATGAAAATTTTTATTGATATCATAACGATAGAATCCGCTTGACACATTCAGTAAAGCCTCTCTTCTCAGAAGTCTTCCCTCAATAGTGTAGATTTCGACTTTCACCGGTAAAGGTTCAGGAAGGCTGAATTCTAAAATGCCGTTTTTCAAGGTAATGTCACGGGATTGCGGAATTAATGCCATAGGCGATATTACAGGAGTAGTATTTGTCATTACATAAGCACCATCAGCACCGGTCGTATCCTTTAGCCCCTGATTTACAAGAGTTATAATTGCATTGGCGACCGGTTTCCCTGTTGAATTTGAAACCACACCGTGTAAATTGATTGTCTGGGCACTGATAGTGAACACTGTTACTATACAGAGCATTATGTGTCTGTGCATACAACACCTTCTTGTGGGATGAGTTGTGTTATCATATAAATAAACCCCTTCCAGCCGGTTGGGGTTTATTTAACATCCTGTACCACCGCTCGGGAGCGGCAGATATCGCTAACAGTATATTTAGAACTGTATAAAGAATTTCCAGGTCTCGTATGGCATCCAGGTTTTCACAGGATCCCAACCCGATGATGTCCCATCAACTGGCGCCCACTGATGATCGCCATCGAATGTACACCATTTCACCGGATATTCAGGACACCCCTGGTAGTCATAAACCACATGAGTTCTACTGCCTTTACTTACCTCGGGCACATTTGCCGGTTTTGTGCAACCGTTGTATTTGACAACAGTGTCGCGGCATGCTCTTCCAGCACTTGGAGGACACGTTCCATCGGCCAGGCCTACTGTTCCCATCCAGGCAATTGGTTCTCCGGTGTTTTTCGGTACATAAATATTATAATTGGCTGTAGCGTAACAGGCGACTGCGCGTAAGACTTTCTGATGAGTCTGCGCCAGTGAGTTGGTAAACATCGAACCAAAACTGAAACCAGCACAGAATACACGAGTTGTATCGATACAAAGCTCGCCTTTAAACAGCTTGAGCATATCATCAAAGAAAGCATGATCCTTTTCTTTTTGATCCCAAATTGGACAGCCCCAGTTATTTTTATCATACTTGCCGCCATTATATACACTAGGGGCAACAAAGATACAGTAGTTTTTCGTGCTGTCCGCGATATGTTTAAGCCGATAGAATTTCTCGCTCTCAACACTCCACATGCTTCCGCACATACAATGGGGGGCAAAAATCAACCGGTAAGGGTGGGTCTTATCGTAGTTAGCAGGAATATCAATGATATATCTTCGGCTAAGACCAGAGCTTGTAATTGAGTATGTTCCGGTTTTCCACGACCCGATATCTTTACCACAGCCAGCACTTGGTCCCGGAGGATTACCTCTATAATGAAAATCTTTATTATTACTTGCTGTATCGAGAGTAATATCAAGCTGTTGGTCGTAGGATGTGATTGCTACTTTTTTTGTTATGTAATTATCTGCGGTAACTATAATTGTATCATTAACAGCTGTTATTTTTGCCAGAGTACCGACATTTGATGCAGAAGTAGACGCGGATTGATTAACAGAATAGCTGCCGAGCGAAGGAATATAACGGAATGTGTACTCATCCGGACCTATTGAAGTTCTGACAACCAGAAGTTTTGTACGAAAGTTTTTATTAATATCAAAACGGTAAAAACCGCTTGAGACATTTGGTAACGCCTCTCTTTTCAAAAGTTTACCTTCGATGCTATAGATTTCAACCTTCACCGGCAAGGGTTCAGGCAAACTGAATTCTAAAACACCGTTTTCCAATGAAATGTCACGGGTTTGGGGTATTAATGCTATGGGCGTCCTTACAGGAGTAGCATTCAAAATTATATATGCTCCATCAGCTTCGGTCGTGTCCTTTAGCCCCTGATTTGCAAGAGTAACGATTGCCTTAGCGATCGGTTTTCCTGTAAAATTTGAAACTTTACCATGTAAATTGATTGTCTGGGCAACAGTTAACCCGACCACCAAAAGGATACAGAAAGTTATGCGCTGGTACATACTTTTCTCCTTGGGAATTAAGATTTTTGATGCACTTTAAATTATAATTTTTATAACTATTTTTAAATTAATGTTAATCTTTTTAATGATCTAATATAAGAGTAAATAGTGAGCCCTGCTTGAAAAAGAGTGGAAAATAACGCTTAATCAATGATACTTTTGCGAACACAAGCAGGTAAACAATTATAATTTTATTGAATTTTTCCGACTGATTGGTAATTATTTATTAAAACATAGTGGAATAAGGTCACGGTTTTTTGCGAACAGATGTTTGCTTACTATTATTGGTTCAAATATTACCATTCGACAAGTGGGGTGATACTATTCTCCGAAGTGATATCTCTACGAAAAAAGCTCCTATGAGTGAAGAATAGCGATTTATTATCTGAAGAGCTCATCGTTAATTTGTCTACCTCGCATGATTCGAGACGCGAGGACACTTCTCGCCATGAGCGGGTTTGAGATTATGAAGATGCTTCTCACCACAACGAATAAAGAATGGCACTTTTCTTGATTCATTTTTAAAACCCAGTTCTACATATCCATTCTACTCATCCTAAAAAATCAAGGAGATTTTATGAATAACGCCATTTTCAGCACTCCTTCAGAAAGTTATCCCGTGTCTCATATTATCTATGCGGGTTTCATTACCGAAATCCCTGTAGAAAAAAGAAAAACAGATCAAACTCATTTTTTTAAAATAATCACTTCTACCGGCCCTTTTTACTGCTACTACGGAAACCTTGATACTGCAAAAAAAGCCCGTAACGACCTCGGTTCCATGATGAGTGAAATTAAACCTGCCGTTTTCAAATCAGGAAATGAGATTGTCGATGTTTCAAAAATTGTCTCTTTTACAAAAGTACTGGCATTGAAAAAGCCTGAAAATAGCTATACCCATGCGATCCTTATCGTACCGGAAACGGTTTCACTGGAACGGTCAGCCCAAATCTGGTTGCATTACAAATCTGAAGAAAATGCCAGAAATGCCCGCAAAGCACTTTTCGCAGCGATTCTCTCTCTTTATCAAAAGGATTCTTCTGTGCCTGATAAAGAAATGGATATGGAAACGGCGGAATGCCGATCAGAATAAATAAAAACCGTACGGCCGTTGTAGAGACGCCCGGCCGGGCGTCTCTACGGCCGGGCGTCTCTACAATTTATATTACACCTGCATCCCCATAAACCGCAGGAAACTTTCGTTATCGCGCCATTTCGGAGATATTTTGATATGGCAGGTCATTTTCACTTTTGTATGTACGAGCTCTTCCATGTCATGTGCGGCCGCTTTTCTGATTTTGGTTATAAGAGTACCGCCTTTGCCAACGATGATACCCCTTTGCCCGGTAGTCTCAACATGTATTGTGGCACTGATTTCATGATGATCCCCAAGCTCTTTATATGATTCTATTTCGATAAAAACAGCGTGCGGCACTTCATCTTTTGTGTTAAGTATTATGTGCTTTCTGATAAACTCGGCCGCAAAAAACCTCAGATTTGCATCCGTTAAATCATCGGGGTCAAAATACTGAGGCCCTTCGGGAATGTAAGGCTCTACAGCTTTTAGAAAAGTTTCTTTTGATTTTGGCTCGATAGCCGAAATACCAATCTGTGGTAAATCACGATAATATGGATATTTACTAAAGAACAGCTCTTTGGCAGCTTCAGTATTTTTATTAACATCGATTTTGTTAAATACAAGCAGCGTTTTGACTTTTGACTTTTGAATAATCGATGCCACAGTGTCTTCCTCAACCCCGAAATCCCTTGAAATATCAACGAGATAACAGATCAGATCCAGCCCCTGCTCTGCAATTATTTTATGCACCTCTTTAATCATCGACTCATTAAAAGCGTATTTACCTTTATGAATTCCAGGTGTATCAACAAACACCAGTTGCATCGAATCGGTGGTATAGACACCTTTGAGATTCTGCCGGGTTGTTTGAGGTAAAGGTGTAACCACTGAAAGTTGTTCACCAAGAATAGTATTCATTAGAGTGGATTTACCGCTGTTTGGTCTTCCCATCAGCGCAACAAACGCAGATTTAAATTTTTTCTTATCTATCATAGTTACATGTGTGCCTGAGCTTTATCCTGTTGCTTTGGCGATCCTCCTGTATCTTTACTCACAAGTGTTTCTATCTGTTCTTTTTTTGATTTTTCAATTTTTCTGAGGGTATTAATATAGGTTCTGAAATACTCCGCAGCTATATAACTTGAATGCACCGTCCAATATGCTCCATGGACAGTTACCGCACCTACCGCGATCCTCTCGTTCCTGTTTTTAGGATTTTTGGCAAATCCAATAAACCAATCAACTCTTCCCGTACTATCTTTATCAACTGAACCGGTTTTTCCCCCGTATTCTAATGTATTAAACTGGGCTGTATGATTAATAGTCCTGAAGGATTTCCGTGCTGTACCATATTTGGCGACGGAATGCATCATTATTCTTAATTCTCTGGCGGTCCTCTCTTTTATTGGAGTTCTCCAGGTTTGCGCTTCGGCTTTATACTCACACTTTTCTTTGTTCTTTATGCTATCGACAATAGAAGGTTTTGGCATAGCACCGTTTTCACAAATAGCACTGGCTATGAGCGCGCCAAAAAGAGGCGACATGGTTGTATTCTGATTGAACCCTGAAGCCAGCTCTGCAAGAGTCAATGCAGTATCAGTATGGATCAATCTTGAAGATTCATTTGAAAGCTCAAATGGAACTGAACTGTTAAATCCAAACTTACTTCCGTATTCTCTGATAGTGTTCTCACCAACGACATACATTGCTATACGCGCGAAAACCGGATTAATTGAGTTTGCATAGGCTTCTTCAAAAGGCAGTTCAGTATAGGAGGAAAGATTCTCCAAAAGCTGATATTTGTAAAGAGTACTTTTCTTGCCGACATGCTTTACAATACTCTGTGATGAATAATTGGCTTTCTCAATCACCGCTGCTGCAGTAACAGTTTTAAAAACTGATGCCGCAGGAAATGTACTACGACAATAAAGGTCATCATCTCCAATTTTCGGTACTGAATCATTCACATATGAGATTAGCGATAAAACTCTTCCTGTGACAGGATCGATCGCTACAACAGCACCGTACCTGGGATGATACATTTTCATTAATTTGTTGCCAAGCTTTTGTAATGTTGTATCGATACTGTAATGAACAAGATAAGAGTTTTCATTTCTTGATATAGTATCCTGTGTGTTTTCAAAACGATGTTTGTTATTTAAAAGATCGTTTATATTATTGAAAGAAAAAGGATATTTATTCTGCTCCTTTTTCGAATCTTTTTTATCATTTTTCTTTAGAACTTTCGGGTTACTCACTTTATCCAAAGAATCATTATTGAAAAGAGCTCCACAAACATTTACCCCGATTACTATTGCGAAAACCCCAAGCATTATTCGTATCATTCCTTTTTTAGGGAAATTCGCTCCTGAAGTAAACCTTCTATTTTTCATTCTACGCATCATTGGTGATTCTGCACACATAATTCCCCAACCCAAAAAATTAGTATCTGTTTAAAATAGCTGTATTTTTGTAACACGAAATTTATCGCCCCCTAAATCCCCCGAAGGGAAACTTGTAAGAACTCTATATCATCAAAAACCAACATCATCAAAAGTCCCCCTGCGGGGCGACGCATCGAAGTACCCGAAGGGGTGGATTTAGAGGGTGACATAAACTACTTATCTGATACAAATAATAAAATCTCTTTTTAAAAAATTCAAAAATAAAGTCCGAGATCAATTGCCCTCAGAATTTTTCTGAGAGCATTTTGCAAATCAATAATCTGGTAAACACTATCAAAAGATCGTTAGTAACAAATCCTATACCGGATTCTAAACTGCCTTTCAAATCTGACTATTTTAAAACCAGATTTGCATTTTTATGAATATCGCTTATCAGAACGAGATGGCAGTCTGTATACTGATATTGTTATCCGGCAGCATCTTGTACCCATCTCCACCACGCTTGAATCCATAACGGGAGTCGAAAACAAGCGATGCTCCCTGTGCTATCCCGATCCCAATCCGATATCCCCAGTACATATAAGGAGTTTTTTCAAAAAATGAATCAAACTCATTTACACTCACTAATTCTCTGCCAATACGGGTTTTCTGATAATAAATTTCTGCTTTAGTCAAACGTGGTATTTTCTTGACGATCAAATCACCGATCGAGCCGGTAATCTCAAACCGCTGATCTTTATTGCTGTCATCACTGCCGATCATGTACTGATACGCCCCATCGACAATAAGAACGTTTGCAACATTGAACCCAAGTCTACCAAAGACTCCATTAAGCTCATCATCAACAAGGAGCTGTTCTTTTGTCGCAACAAACGGATCCCGCTGCAACCTTTCATCAAGATAATATGTCCCGAAGTATCCAGGTGCAAACCTGCCTTCAACATGACGATACTCTATACCTGCCCATAATTTCCATACCTTAAGAGATAAGCCGGGAGCACCAATACCCCACCCGTGCTCAAGATCCTCTCTGATACCAGCTTGTCCATAGAGATCAAGATTTACAAGAGAACTGCGTATCAATGGAATACCAACATCACCGCCAATCAGACCAAACTGATCATCTTCTCTTGATGCCCATTTGTCCTTGTTCTCTATTAGAGTATCATATTCTCCATTTTTTATCAACTTCTGTCTCTTTTCGTCTGTCAGCGTATCGGAAGCGTCCTGCCATATTTTGTCAATGTAGGGCCCGTCAAGTACAACATCTTTATCTCGATCGAACGCGGCACCATCCAGTCTGAAATCCCAATCTCTGGCAGGCGCATACTGATTGATGTCAACAGCATAAGTACCACCAAATGTAATACCCTTAACAATAGGTATCTCGGACATCTTAAATGGCGCAAAAGCGAGCCGCGCCGCGACCACACCTCCATCGTTATTAAAATCCTTGAAATCCGCAATCAAAGTCTGAAGTGTGATTCCAATTGGACTTATATCGTTAAGATTGAATTGTAAACCAAGCAGTTTCTGATCAGGATAATGAAGCATATTGGTAAAGCGATCAACGATGAATCCATAACCGAGTGTGACATTAGACAATCCGCCGAACTTTACAAACAGAGGATCCTGCTCATGACCAAAGCGAATATAGCGAATCTTTCTTGTAATCGCATCGTAAGGCTCATCCTTGAAATTCCATCCTTTGTCTGACACTTTTCCTTTGTCATCAATAAACATCTCAACATCGAAAAACACCCCGAATTTCCATATCGGAACATCCGCTCCAATTGCCACTCTTGTCCACTGCTTATTATCTACAGTGGCTGTCCCCGCGCTTATTTCCCATGTGGTCCCGGCCTGACCAGGTATTGCGTCTGCATTCTTTCCACTTTCTGCTTTCTTTTCGTTCTCAGCATTCTTATCGTTTTCAGTACCGCTCTCATTTGCCTGAACGGATGCTGCTGCACCTTGAGCTACAGGTTGTGTTTGATTTACCGGCTGATTTGCGTTTACTTTGGAAGAATCTGCTGGTTCAGGCGACTTTTCAGATTTTGATGATACAGTGTCAGGTACTGACACAGGAGCTGCTGGTGTTAAAGGAGCCATTACCGAAACTGCTGGCGGTGTCGAAACCGTTTCTGTATCTTTTTGAGCAATGCTTTCATGACCTGCTTTTGCCCACGATTCAAGTGACTCAATAGCACTCTGCGGCAGTTTACCGGAAGTCAAATTTCCATTCTGATCTACACTTCCATGGTTTCCTTCATCGACAACAATCGATTCACCCGTAGGCGCCTGCATCTTCATTTTACCTTTAATAACAGCGGTTGCTGGCTGTGAACTTTTTGAAACCCTCACCGCTGCAGCAGTTCCCATTGGAGTAAAATTGTACCCCCGTGAAGTGATAGTTACTGAGCTCAAATCATTAGGCTGATTACGATCCAGAAATATCTGTCCATCTTCGAGCGCCAATTGAAAAGCTGAATTATTCGATGTCAAATATGCGGTAAGCGGTCCCTTACAGAGAATTCTTGAATTTTTCTCAATCGAAATAGAAGCCTGATTTTCTGAAGCCAGAATTATTGAATCACCGGAATCAAGAATAGCGGAATCTGGAGAAACTTTTTTCTGAGAACCTTGTTTGTTTACAATGAGAATCTCACCACTTGTTACATTTACAACAAAAGATGCATTGGAAATAGCCGATGTACTTAGTATCGCTGTAATCATGAGCAAAACCAGACGATTCATTCGTACCTCCCTTTAGTTTTAGAATTAATCAGAGTAATAAAACAATGAACCAGCACTTGCGAGGTATTCAGGATTAATTACCTTCTGGGCAGGTTTTTATCGATTAAAAACTAATACACTCTCTATTATACTAAATAGCAGAAATAGTTCAAACATTTTCAACAATTTATGAAAATAAAATCCGCAATTATTTGCTCTGTAGTACATTCTTACCATTGAGATAAACAGATGAATACAAATCGCAGATCTGTCCAATCACTCGATCCCAGGAAAAGTGCTTTAAAATAAAAGAATATCCCTGATCACCTATCAATTGTATTTTCTGAGGTTCATTGAGTAAACCTATTATCTCACTGGCAATCATCAATGAGTTCTTCTGCTCAACAAGTATTCCTGAAACACCTGGAATAATGACATCCGGTATTCCCCCTACATTTGATGCTATAACCGGCATTTTATAAGTCATTGCCTCGATCAATACAACTCCAAGACCCTCTGTATCGCCATTCTTATCGACAATTGCCGGCAGGACAAACATATCAGCCTGTGAAAAAAGCTTCTCAAGCTCATCAGCGGATACTTTACCTGGAAGAAAGACACTTTCCTGTATATGTAACTGCTCAACTTGTTTAATAAGTTCTTCTCTCATTGGACCGCCACCTGCAATGGTAAGAGTCGCGTCTGGAAATGGTTTCAATACCTCCGGCATCGCATCAATAAGATATTTGAACCCTTTTCTCTCAATCATTCTACCGACACTGAATATACGGCGGCTTGTTCCCGGCTTGTGTTCAGGACTCCTTGGTTCTACTGTTGTTCCGTAAGGAATGACATGGATATCTCTTTTATAAATATCGGTCACCTGTTTACCTGTAAAGGACGAATTTACAATGACAGCATCTGCATGTTTTGTAAAGTACCAGATAAACCAGCGCACAAAAGGATACCGACGCGCAAGAAGCAGACAGGCGCCATGATAATTAAGTATCACTTTTGATTTACAGAACAATGTCGCGAATGTACTGAGAATTCCATGCGGGAAAGGCCAGTGAACATGAAGAATATCGAATTTTTCTCTTGAATGTAAAAGTGCAAGCTGAATTGAACCTGACAAAAGATAAAAAACAGTAATAATTTTATACCGGAGCTTATGTATTTTATTAGGCCCGCCCTCTTCACCGGTCAAATCCTCCCATTTTGAAGGAAAATATCTGAACCGCTTTACTTTAATACCTTCAACAGTATGAGATTTCAAACCACGAAACGATGGAACAAAAACGGTAATATCGTACCCTTTTTCTATAAGTAACTTGACAGTTTTGCGCAGCCACGGGACCTCTGTGTCCTCATCACTTCTAGGAAAAACTGACCCTATATAGCAGATTTTCATATAACTATTCCTTCCGGCAGGCTGTTAACAAACGTTCACAATTGCTTTTATTTTACAAATGAATATAACAGACGGATCTCTTCAGCCCATATATTCTCATCAATGGTTTCCAATATGAGGGGAATTTCCTCCATTCGAGGATCATTCATTATCAACCTGAACGGTTCCAGTCCAAGTTCACCTTTACCGATACTATCATGTCTGTCGAGTTTACTTCCAATCTTCCCTTTTGAATCGTTCAGATGCATTCCCCTGAGATACTTGAACCCGACGATCTTTTCAAATTCTTCCATTGTAGTGTTGTAACTCTTTTCGGTCCGGATATCATATCCAGAAGCAAATATATGGCATGTATCAATGCATACGCCAATACGCGATTTGTCGTCAACAGAACTGATAATATGAGCAAGTTGTTCAAACCGGTATCCTACATTGGAGCCCTGACCCGATGTAGTCTCAAGCACGACAGTAACGTCCTTTGTTTCAGCATGGGCGTTATTGATTGAATCTGCTATTGTTTCAAGGCATTCGTTTTCATCTGATAAAGCGACATGGCTGCCGGGATGGATGTTAAGGTACAAAAGCCCAAGCTGCTCACAGCGATCGAGTTCATCGACAAATGCATCGTAGGACTGCTTTCGAATGTCAGAATTGGGATTACCTATATTAATGAGATAACTATCATGTACTAATATGAAACGTGGATCATACTTCGCTTCGATGCAATTATTTTTGAACGTGTTCACTGTATTTTGTTCCAGAGGCGAAGCAACCCATCGCCGCTGATTTTTTGTAAACATTCCAAAGGCAGTTGCATTTAATGTTTTGGCATTAAGTGGTGCATTCTGAACACCACCTGCGATACTTACGTGAGGACCAACTCTTTTCATAGTTTCCTTACTTAAATTTGAATTTTACAATAAGCTACAATTGTCAGAATCGAATCTTTTTCTTGTAAGCCTATCGATTATACTGATATCCGATCCCCAGGCCATAAAGTGGACTTAATGGAGAAATGATGTAATCGCTGTCAAATAAAGGGTCATCAAACCTGGTATCTTCAGCTTCCAAAATATCAAGACTTACAATGATGTCCCTGTCTATATTTTTATAAAAATTATTGTTTTGTATACGCACAATTCCGAACTCTGTATTTTCACGAAATATTCCAGATTTTCCATTGGTTGAGAAATTTGAGTTATAAAAGGATGATTGTTTATTTGGATCAGTAAGATGGACTCCATCATTGGTGTTATCAGATATAGTTGAGTTACTAATACTGAGTGCAGCTCCAATAGTCCAGATTCCATGTCCCTTATTTTTTGTAATAAGAAGATTCGTCCCTCTTAAAATGACATCAACGTTATTCTTCCCCTGGTCAACTTTAATGCCCCCGCCACGATTTTGCGTGATAATACAATTATTCAAATCCAATGAGCTCTCTATCGCTTCGACTCCAAAGGTTCCATTATCGCGGAAAACACAATTTTCAAAAATGATATTTTTAGATTTATCTTCTAACTTTATGCCACATTCGTTTGCATTCTGAAAAGTCAGATTTCTAAATCTCACATTGATACAGTTAGAAAGCACGAAGTTTACAGAATCAAGTACTGTCGTCATAAAGGGAGATCCCTCAATCACAATATAATCTAGTTCAGTACCTGTAGAAATGCTGATCTGTTTAATTACAAATCTTCCCGGGCCCAAATACAATTCATCACCCGGTTGTAAATTCTTTAACTTGTTGTATGCACTATCAGAAGTAACAACCGGATCTTTTTGACAATACCATTTCAAAGTTGAAATAGAATCATTATAAGTTTTTATATGCTGGTTATTACTATCCGCTAAAATATTGTAGCGAACAAATATTTTGTTTGTATCTAACAGAGCAAATTCTTTTTTAAAAAGGATATTCAAAGAATCATACATTTGGGATAATTTATAAATTGGTTGCAGAATAGAATCCCTCTGATACGCAGAATAGATTCCATGTGAGCACTTCTTGTCTCCATCTTCAATTATTAAATTTACAGTAGATGAATCGTTTCGGAATTCTGAGTAAGTTTTTTCAAAGTCACTGAATACAGAAAGAGATAACGTATCCACCTTTGTATAGTATTCCATAGTTTGTAAATCCGTACACGGCACTAGCAGGTTATTTGCCGTTATTGATGAATTTACAGAATCTATCTTTTTCAGTTTGCCCATGATAGAATCGTTTTTAATAAGAATCCGATTATATATTTCTTTATTACTGGATAAAGTATCTATTGCAGTATACAGTACCTGACTTCTGCGAAAAACCCGCTCAAAAAGCGGGTTTAACAATACCTGCTGATCTTTACGGTACTCAGCTTTAACCACTTCTAAACAAGCATTATTGGGATCCCATGGATTTGTCCGCTCAATGCAAGTAAAAAAAGAAAGGGAGAAGCTTAGGAGTAAAAAATTCAATTTTTTATTATAAAATATCATAGTAGTCCCAAAATACAATTACTTATTCTTTATAGGCAAATTACTGAAAATTGTATGTCAAAAAATCTATTTAATTTTAACATACTAAAATTGTTGCTAAATTGTTATAAAAAAGCTCTTTTTTAGAAAATACATTATTTTAATTGTAAAACTTTTTTCAGTTTCTCTTTAATAAAAGATTATGGAATTATCGGGAAAAGATGAGTATATTTCTTTTCATGAAAATAATAATTCAATCCACTATGGTTTTTGTGATAATAATGCTTGGTTTTTCTGAAACAACCGCATCAAATCACTGCAAAGCTGGAAATAAAGAAATTCATTTTGTTGTTAATGAAAACTTTCAAACTTTTGTCCCAAGTGACTTTATTCCTTCTTTCTATCAGGAGTTGGAAAACTCACTAAAAGAGATCGGTTACTGTCTGCTTCCGATTGATTCACAAATTTTAAACGATTCAACAAAACGAGATGACCTCATCTTGTACATGACTTCTGATTCTAATTACGAAGTTGATTCCCCAGGTGGGCAAAATCTGATTATATGCCTTCTGCGTATAGAAGACTGGGCTAAAGGAAACACCGCCATATCTCTCGAACACCCACTGATTTCAATCGCCTATCAAACCGAAGATACTAATACCTTCAAATCTGTTCTTGTTAGAAAGATTGTTGAAAATATCAGAACTCAATACGTCTGCCATTTGAGAATTCAATCAAACCCCAGCGGTATTCTAATCACTACACCAAATGGCCTCGAAGGCAAAACTCCCCTTGAATGGATTTTACCTATAGGTACTATCACTCTTTCCAACAAAACCGATAAATATGAACCATTTCAAAGGAAAATCGATATTGATGAACCAGGTATTCACACTTACTTTTTGGAATTAAAAAAGAAACAATTCTATAATTCTAAATTCATTCTCCCAACCATTTTCTTCGCATTGGCAAGTGCCGGATGCTACGGAGCCGAAAGGTATTACTATTCCAAATACCTTAAACTTGGAGAATACGACTATTATAACAATCCATCCAAATTTGATAAAACTTACAATACAGCACTCAAATTCGAACGAGCTTCTCTTATTTCTCTTGGATGTGCCGCTTTAACTCTTACCTGCGCCTTTATTTTTAAATGACCTCTTATATTTTCAGGATGACCTCTCAAAAGCTGTTATCTCAGCAATCACTGGAAAAGTACATGAGATGTTCCTCCAATGACAATGTGGTCAATTAGAGTTTCTTTACACAATTTTTGAGTATTTAGAATTTTCTGTCTTTAGTATAATTATCAAATACAGAAAGACTTAACTCATGCACTTAAAAAAAGTGTCTCTAAGCACTTAAGAGAATCTTTATCTTTACAGAAAAATCTGAATAGTCCCACAAACATAAATAGTATAGTAATGCAGGGGCCATTTTTGGCTTCCGAAAAAGGGCACTGCAGTTGCCCGCCAGGGCTTTGCACTTGCCCCATAGGGCACTATACTTGCCCGCATAGGTCCTACACATGCCCCGATGGTGCACAGTACTTGCCCGCTAGGGCACTGTAGTTGCCCGGTGGTGCTTTGCTGTTGCCCGTCCATCCTGAGCCTCATTTATCACTCAAAAGGTAATTTTTTTAGATAATTGGGTTTGAAGGTACTTTTTTCACCGCTCTATTTAGAAATCCTAATTATCCGTTAATTCCATAATGCCTTATAATCTTCTGCGAACTGTTCAAAACTTACAGGTTCTCGCTCAAGTATTTTTTCCAGATCTGGATATATATCTTCACACCACCCATGCCGGGCAATTTCATACAATCCGATCATAGCATTTGCTTTTTGCAGGTCCCAATGTTTTTTAAGAAGATTCTCTCGAGCTTCATTTTGCGAAACGGGAATGTAAGTAATTGTTTTTCCACTTATCTTTGAAAAAACACGGGCAATATCTGAGTGGCTCAATGCCTTATTGCCAGTAAGATTATAGATCTTATTTTTATGTATAGGATCAGTCAAAGCTTTTCCTGCAGATTCTGCAACATCCCTTGCATCAACAAAACTAATCCGCGCATCACCCGCTGGAAGCCGTATCTGCCGGATCATTTTTATATCCTCAGCAGAGAGAACAAGGATATTCTGCATAAGCAGATTTGGTCGTAAAATCGAATACTGTAAACCCGAATACTGAACACATTTTTCCATAATTGAAAGAGGTGTTTCATTGTCAAGCTCTATTCCAATCGATCCAAGAGTTACGATATGACTAACTCCATGCTGTTTCGCGGCTTCTATTGCAGGCATTACAAATTCATCAACACGTGGGTGCCTGATTGGCGCAGATAAATATATTCCACTGATCCCATCAAATGCTCTTTCAAATGTTTCTTCCTTCTCATAATCAAATGGTACGATCGGGCAATTACTATCTACAAATTCAGGTATTTTCTTTTCATCCCTCGCTGCTATTCTTATGCAAATTTTTTTAGATAACAGATATCGAACCAGCTCTCTTCCGATTGTCCCCGATGCACCAGTAATTAAGATTGTTTCTTTCATATAATACTCCAGGTAGTCCGTTCTATAAATACTACGAACTACCTGTATGTATTAGTTTTACTCCAGATCCACTTATTGCATTCAAGCTTCAGAGGTATTTATAATTTTTTTGATTTTTGTTTTCCACAATCCTCCAGAACTGAATGATTTCCACCCCCATTTTACCCATTTGGTCAAACATAACGCAAGCCATAATGACCATAATAACATCAACAAACGGTAAACCCAAATGGGAAATGAAATAAACCATCCCTGTGGAAGTGTTTGACTGGAGAGATCCTGAAACCACCTCAGAAAATGACTTGATGAATCATTTCCAGAAATTTGCATATCCGGAGTAGAGAGTAGTCCAAGAGGAATAGTTGCTATAAGAGAGCTCATTGCAGCAACTGTCAAAAGTATACATCCAATTTGAGCGTAATTAAAATATTTATTCTTATTCGTTACCTTTGCCCGGATCGAAAATGCGAAAAACCACAATACGACAAAAATACCGCCGATATTATCTATAGTACTCATTCCTGCTGACAACAAAAACCAGTGATACCATCTTAAAGGCAATGATTTTATTTTCCCGAGAATAATTGCTATGATCAGTAATACTATAAGCATAGCCCAGAAAAGCAGTGCCGGACCCATCATCGGACCTCCAGCGAAAAGTATCCACCTGTCATTTGGAACCATACACTCTATAGTAGTATTTGAGCTACTCATACCGCAATCCACCAATGGTGTTTTTGTAAGGAGTTTGAGTGTATCTCTAGTTTTCCATTTTATATTTAAGATTTGTGTTCCTGGATGTACAGGTACACTGAGAGAACTGTTATTGTAAGTTACTATCTGTGAAATACCATCGATGTTTACCCCATCGAGAACCGAATTTTGGGGTAATTTAAACCGAATCAGATCAGCTTGACTTGACAAAACCGATACCTTTAGCCGGTTTTCACTTGCTTTGATTCCAGGATTGTAATTGAGATTTACTTCGCTTAGAGTCATTGTATGGCCTTCAACAGCTTGAGGCTTTTGTATTTTAATCACCACTTTTTCACCTGTCAATGGGCACCAAACCTGTGAAGACTGAATCGCACCAGCATCCTTTTTTACTTGCGACAAACCGGATGTTTCAATATGCCAGCGTGGTGAATGATTCAGATTCCATACCTCAACCCACTTATCCTGAGAAGGTACTTCGAGGTTTATTTCCGGTGTTATTTTCAGCGTCGACTGCCACGAAAATTCCTGCTGATCCCGCTTTAAATAAACCGTTATGAATCCTACCGGATCGCTCACCGCTGATGAAATTATTGACTCAGTTTGAAGGAGTGGAATACTGACACAAAGCGGTTCGCTCTCAGGTGAAATCCTCCGGACTGTTGTGGTAATCCCCCACTCCTTGTCCAGATTGATACTTCGTGTCACCTCTACAAACGGTAACGCCTGGTCTGAATTCAGGGTTTTACTTTGCTGAGAACGTTCTGCAGATGCAGACATTTCTTTCTTATCAATTCTGATCACACCTCCTGGAATTTTGCCATTTGCAATACCGCTGACTATCCACTTATCAGCATCGACAGTCATATTATTGACCGGGAAAGGGAAATGTATCTCGCCCTTGTTGCCGGTTAAATTACCGGTTAGTTCTACGTTGTTGTGTCCGCCTGGAACAACGATTAATAACCCCCCCTCATAGGTACTTCTCAAAGCCGGTTCTTCATCATCATTTACAGATACTTTTTCCGCAAACCAGCTTGTCCGATTACCTGGAAGCAGGATTGAAGATGTTTCTGATGCATCAATTGACAACTTTATCGTCACCTTTTCATCTTTTATTCCAATACTCCCTTGCTGCACAGATATGCATTCTATCCCACATGTACCCGTTTTTTCTGTCAGCCGTTTTTCCAGTTCGTTAAGTATAGTCTGTGAAGGAATTTCCGCTTTCGCCGGTGATGGACAAATGATTCCCCACACAATGAATAATCCGATTATTCCAGATTTCTTTAACAAACGTTTTGTGAACAGATGAATCATATCAACCTTTGAAATAATCATACCTAACCCGAAGAGAAGCAACAATATCATACATACCCTGACAATGTTCATAATTCGATTAACAATTGGTGAAATGAGGATCAGCTTGATTTTCTGATCTCTTTCCACCGGACCACTCCACCCGAATGTCACCTGATTCCATTTCCAGAGAGGTTCCCCGGGACCCGTCTGGATTATTGCATTAGGATCATATTCCTCGAGATTCTGAAGCGCCGCTTGGTTTGTTACATATTTACTGACTAAAGATTTCCGGGGGATACTTGAGTTCTCAGCTTTGTTCTTCATATCTGAAACGCCCATATCCACTGCACTATTCTTCATCTCAAGTTGCGGATAAAGAGCTTGACGAACTTGAGTCAGAGCGAATCCAAGACAGATTCCAGCCACTGCCAGAAAAGAGATAACTGTATAGACAGCTATTATCTTCTTTACTTTAGTTTTCGGAATTACTTTGACAAGAGCTATACCGGCAATAAGATTCAGCCAGAGGAAAAGCGGCACTCCCTTTTCGTGAAAGGTTAAAAGAAATGCTCCTGCAGCTATCAGACTCCACTTTAGATTGTATATTCGATATATTGAAACCACTAAAACCAGCAGTAGAAATATATCCCAGACAGTCCAGCGGGAAATCCAGGTATTATTAACGTAATCTGTTCCGTTTATATAAAAAACAGACCACCCCGGCGGAATATGCAATGTCGAGCAGACGTTTGCAAACGCCTGATTCCAGCCTCCTGCACTCATTTCAGTACCTTTACTTCTGCTCACACATTCAAGCTGCAGCTCACCCTGACTGTATTCAACTCCCGGAATATTCTCCCCAACGGTTGTGACCATTTGTGGAATGCCATTTAAAACAACACTCCCCAATGTATATCCCTGATCCATTGATAATCGTCCCGGCCTTGAAACCGTCCCATTGATTTTATCCTTTACAGTAAATCCTGAACCATTGAAATCAAGCCACAAAGTTCTATCAATTATTAAATTATTCGGATCCGGTGAATAATCCCCCCGCTGCTCTTCATAAATTTCGAAACTATTATCTTTAGTCACCAGAAATACAGGCAGTTGTTTCCATTCTTCGGGGATTCCTGTCTGACCCGGGTCAATCGCTTGTGCCCCTTTTATAGATATTGATCGTAAATGAGGATCAGCCTGTAATGCCCAAATCTCCTGCGATGGCCAATCTCTGGTTTTTTGTTCCATCTTTAAAACACCTTTATTATTCAAAAGCCTGCTTTTCATTTCAATGATCCAGGTACCGTTTTTCACCTGCGCTTTTACATTTCCATCGGTATCAATTCGAGACGGGATCTCGCTATGAAGATAAACCGGAATAGCCCCATCAGGTAAAAATTTACCAAGCACCAATTCCCGGTCATGCCCGGAAACAATCAGCTTTGCCATCGTAATTATGTAGAGGGGAATCGCATCCACAACTTTCCTGTAAACCCTCACTTCAACGTTATCAGCTACCAGACTATCTGAACCAGTTGACTCATTTTCCTCTTTCAACCAAAGCATACCGTTTTTGTCAATATTTGCTTTTGATACTTTCTTGCTTCCGGATTGTATATCTACCAGTGCTGTTCCTTCTGGAATTTTCAGCGTATTAGGACGGTTATCCCATTTTATTACCCCATTTATTTTGTACGTACCAGCACTCAATTCAATATTTGGAGCATTATTTCTGCGAAGTACCGCTGTTTGTTTTCCATTTACTGTCACTTCACAGGGCCAGAAAACTGAATCACCAGGAATTATGACATAATCATCTGCAAATATTTGTACCTTGAATTCAAATTCAGCTTCTTTCTCTTTGACATCTATAGAAAGCTGAGATGGCCAGACACACTGACAGGAATTAGCAGTCCCATATATCTGGGGGCAATCAATTGTTTTGTGATTGTAAAGTACCCATTTCTGCCATGGTTTCAATTCATCCGGCATGAAAAACTTATCAGTTTTATCAGATGAAAAACCAAAAAAATTAAAACACATAATACCCGCAACTAACATCAATAGTCGACTTTTCATTTTCTCTGCCTTATTTGTATTTACTTATATATTAATAAATTGACTATAACATTATATTGTTCTTTTCGCATAAAGACAAGCCTTCTTTACTTTATTTACAATTATCTGTCGGCAAAATTGATTTATCTCTCTTTTGAGGATGTTTCGATTTTAATTAAACTTGGGGACTATCTTTGAAGTCCGATTATGATTACATTATTAGACCAAATTAGACCAGAATATCAGATGCATTAGGGCTCATCACCTTTCAATAAAAAATTGGAAAGTTTAATGAAGCACATCACCAATTAAATTTCATTCTGAGCTCATTTTTTTAATTTCGTTAAAATTAAAAGTAAGCTGTTCTTCTTGTTTTTTAATTTATTATTTTTCAAAATGTAGAATGCTGTTTCGCTTAATCCATAAAAATGCCAATTCAAAACGGTTGAAAAAAATGTTTCCTCTATTGGGAAGAGATCAAGTGTTTCCACTTCAGAATCAAACTGTTAAAAACCAGACTAAAACAGACAATAATTCTGTTCATAGTGAATTGATTTCTAAAAAGATCGATCTAAATACCTCTGAATCAAAACCCCCACTTTCAGAAAGGAATTCACTAAAAGTTCACTTTTCCAAATTGGAGGACATTTATCCTCAAGTTCTGGTAGTACATTGTTCTGGCAAAATTTTTAAATCCAATTGTCTTCTCTTTCACCGGATTTTTGATATTTGCATCAAAAATCTTCAATACTTTATTATTGTTGATATGAAAGGTGTGGTCTCGGTTGATCACTCTGTTTGGGATTATTTTACTTCTAAAATTTCTAAACTACTTAAGCTTAATGGAATTGTCCTTTTTTCTGGAATAAAAAAGGAGTTGTTTTCAGATAACAAGTTTGCAAAATCCAACATTTGCAACTGTGCGTCCTTGGATATCTGCTCAAAAGTTTTTCTTCATCTGGTTAACGATTCAGAAAAAAGCATGCCTTCCGAAAGTGATAACAAAGAAATATTCACATTACTGACCAATCTCCAATCCTCGGAAATAACCGCTTTCATTGATTCATCTCCCATTCAAAATTCTTTTGAGATACAAAATACAAATGTTTATCCAAAAATAGCCGCTATTGAACGTAAAAATCCTGAAAAACATAGTGATAACAATTTTAATCTCGATGCCCAGATTAAATCAGTTTCAAATAGCAATGCATACACATTGCAGGAAAAAATTCATATAATAATATCTCAACACGGGCCATGTAGTTTCGCCCGCATAAAAAAGTTTTTACATTCCAGAGAATTTGGTTCAGAAAAGATCAGTACTATAGGTCTTTACAATCTCTTAAGATCGCTCAATCTTGAATCATTAAGTAAAAGGATTCGTTATTATCGCTCTTGTTAGGAAATTAACCAATTCTATATTATTTTAGATACTTTAGGGAGAATTATGAAAACATATTCCGCTTTATTAATTATTATCTTTCTGGTATCGGGTTTGTTGGCACAGGCAGATTTAAAAGTTACAAATGAAACTCAAACCAAAGTTCCTGATAGCATGTTAACTCAATCACAAGATTCTAATGTAGATGCCAAAGATGATACTGTTAAGAATTCTGTTTCCTATCCTTTCCCTTATTTCAAAGCTGGAGATGCTATAAAAATATCTGTGTATCCAGATTCTTCATTTTTCCTGAATGGCTTCTACGATATTGATCAGAATGGAAATGTCGATCTTCCTATTCTGGGCTTAATTTCTGTAAAAAACAAAACCAGAAATCAATTTCTTGACGTTTTAAGAAATGAATATGCTGATTATCTTCGCTATCCAAATATTAACATAACTCCTTTTATGAGAGTATCTTTCTTCGGCGGTTTCTTTAAACCCGGATTATACTGGGTCGAATCTCGAAGCAGTTTATGGGAAGCGGTACAGATTGCTGGAGGAGTAAATAGAGAGGATGGGTTGAAAAACATCCGATGGGAAAGAAACGGATCAATTGTATCAAAAAACATAATCAGTGATTTTCAAACCGGAACATCATTACAAAAAATGGGATTTCAATCTGGTGATCAACTTTGTGTTACCGTCAAACCAAAAATGCAGTTTTGGGACTCATTCAGACAAGATGTAATTCCAATATTATCATTCTCTTTAACGGCTTTAACTACAGCGCTTACCGCATATCAAACTTATAGAATCTATCAGGATTACAATGATTAAGAACATGATGCAAGAACAGCAGGTTTCACTGAAAGATATTGATTTTAAGTACTATTTCCAACATTATTTCAAATTGTTATGGAAATGGAAATGGTATTCAATTATTGCCGGGCCATTAATGGGTGCAGTTGCTCTGTTTGCAGTACTGCAAATGGGGATGTTGAAATACCCTCCTTTGCCGGCAACAGTGTACATTGGTGTTCAAACTCCAAAAAGCCAGACCTTTGATAATTTCAGTGAAACTGGTTCAAATAAAGAGCGTCTCATATTAAACCGCACATTTCTTGAATACGTGGTTAAAAAACTATCTCTTCAGTTGAGCATTTCCGGTCATTCCCGTTATGAGATATTTGATTCATTGCATGTCGATTCTACTTCCCCTCTGGGATCTTACCGTTTTGAAATTAATAAGAAAAATAGGAATGAATACGCAATTCTTTTTTCGAATCGCTTAATGAAATTTAAAAATAAAGTTGTTGAAAGTGGCACACTCACTTCTCTTGAAAGGCTTAATTTTTCAGGTATTTATTGCGACTTTTCAGAATCATTTCTGGAAAATCCACACAGTTTTTCTTTTTCTGTTTCTCCCAATAGATACGCAGTAGATCGTATTCTCAATAAACTCAAAGTAACTCCTCCAGATCCTCGAGAGCAGATTAATTATTTCAGCGCGACTCTTGAAAGTAATGATTATCCTCTCCTTGCACAAACGCTGAATGCTATCGCCGATGTGTTTGTTGAAAAAAATACCGCCATGCAAAAGAAATCATTAAAAGAAACAATTATAGAATTGGAAAAACAGCTCTCGGCTGCAGAGCAACAGCTATCTAAGTCAAAAAGTGAGCTCAGAAACTTTTTAGCCAATAATCCATCCGCAGGAATCAGTCAAAGTACCCAGCAGACAATGTCTGAGTTAATTACGCTTGAAACCGGATCGACAGAGACAAATAACCTGATTGAGGAATTGCAAAATTTAAAACGCAAATACTATAACTCTTCCAAAATTGAACAATCGCAAGTTATTTCAGAGATGATTGTATTACTTCAGACACACGGCAGCTTTGCAGCCCCTGTTCTTCAAGCGAATTTAACTCAATATACTCAGGAAAAAGAAATCGCATCACAAAACTATGCAAAATCCCATCCTATCTTTGCCGAAATTGAGGGAAAGTTTGCATCTTTGAACACCAGAACACTTCAGGCAATTGATTCCTACATTAGTCAACAGAAAAAGTCTGTTACCGATCGCACACACTCCATTCAGAAAATCACCTCAAAACTGAGGGGCTTACCAAGCCAGGAATTACAGTTTGCTGAACTCCAAAAACGCCAGGATATTGACTCTGATATTTATTCAAAACTGCGCTCTAAATACAATGAGGTTAAAGTTTCAGAATCGGTAGGAAGTGCAGAGGTTTTCATAATGGAATATGCAGTACAGCCTATGGCACCATCAAGGCTGATTCAATTTGCGAAGAGTGCGGGAATAATCTTAGCAGTTATGCTCCTTTTTGCTTTCGGTCCAGCGGTTGGTATGGATCTGATTGATAAAACCGCCCGTTCAGAACAAGCCTTAACACGAATGCTTCCCTATCGTTTTCTCGAAACGATTCCTCTTATTAAATTGTCCAAAACCCAAAATCAGTGGACACCCAAAAACAGTGAGCAAAAGATCAAGGTTAGTGAGATTTTGATAACACTGCCAGGGATTCAACCCCCCAGTGCTATTGAACTATTCAGATCACTTACGACAAAAGTGCTTCTGGACTATTATGATGTACATGATCGAAGTTTCGTTGTCACCAGCTATGAAATGGATGAAGGGAAATCGACTGTCGCAGCTAATATGGCGGTTGCCCTGGCACAGAATGGCGTCAAAACAGTTATTATCGACTGTGATATTCGAAGAGGAGTTATCCACAAAATTCTCAACCTTAAAAAAGCACCGGGATTAACAGAATACCTTTATGATGTCAGCAAAGCAACCTACTCATCTTCTGTCCCGTTGCCAATTCAACCTACAGAAATTCCCAATCTGTGGGCAATTCCTTCTGGAACTTTCGATGAGAATCCGCCTCGCCTCTTGCGGTCGCCTGCTCTTGTCGCCCTTAAAGAACAGCTTATTCATGAATCCTTTTTTGTAGTGATTGACTCACCACCAGTCGCAGTTGCCGCTGATTCTGCAATTCTTAATAACCTTACATCTAAGTATATTTTGGTTGTCAGATCAGGAAAGACCAATGTAGTAAATCTGCGGAAAATTTTGAAAAAAGATTACCCTATGATTGATAGTAAAGTGCTTGGTGTTATTTTAAATATGGGTGAAAACACTGTGCCCAAAAGGTACTACAGCTACTACTATGATAATACAAAAAGAAGAAGCCGCTCTGATTAATCGGGGGATTTGATGTCTGAAATAAAAATTGTCAGTAATGATTCAACACCGGAAATGTGGGATACGTATGTCAAAAATCATCCTGATGCGAGCGTTTATCACCAATCTTTTTTCAAAAGTGTTGTCGAAAACACCTATAAACATAAGCCTTATTATCTCACTGCTTTAAATACTGAAAATAAAATCGCAGGAGTTCTCCCCCTGTTTTTTGTTAACAGTTTTTTATTCGGTAAAGCGCTTGTTTCCCTTCCTTTTTGTGATTATGGCGGGATATTAGCTGATAACACCTCTATCGGATTACAATTACTGCAAAGAGGCATTGATTCAGCAAATTCTTTAAAATGTAAATCGCTGGAACTTCGCCAGACAAACGAGCACTCTTATTTTCCAACCGACAAAGAATTACTATCTGTTAATAAAGCAAAAGTTCGTATGCGTCTTAATCTGCCGGAATCGACAGATCTGCTTTTATCTTCATTCTCAGCAAAATTACGAAGCCAGATCAGAAAACCTCAGAAAGAAGGATGCACAGCAAAAAATGGCGGTGTTGAACTGCTTGATGATTTTTATGATGTGTTTGTCTTTAATATGAGAGATCTTGGATCCCCGGTTCACCCCAAATCCTTAATGAAAAGAATGCTTGAGAACGATCCTCATCATACACGGCTTTTCGTTATTTACCTTGGAAAAATACCGGTAGCGTGTTCACTGGTTAGCGGATTCAATTCTACACTCGTTAACCCATGGGCATCCTTTAAACGCACTTACCAAAAAATCGCTCCGAATATGCTGCTTTATTGGGAAATGCTCTGCTTTGCGGTAAATCAGGGGTATAAAATCTTTGATTTTGGCAGATCAACTCTTGATGAAGGAACTTATAAATTTAAGGAGCAATGGGGGGCCAAACCAGAACAACTTTTCTGGTACTCTTATCATCTGGATGGCAAAGGTAATTCTGATGATTCGGCCAGTGATAATAAAGATAAGTTTATTCGAATTTGGCGTAAACTACCATTGAGCATAACCAGATTATGCGGGCCGATCCTTAGACGCCATATACACTTATAATAATGAAATCTCTTACACCTGATCTTACCTACTTCCATAAACATAGATTTATATATATCTTAGCGTGCCTGCTACTTATTGTCCTCTTTGCAATTTCTTTTTCGAAAAGCTTTTCAGCTTTATTTGCGCATGGGATTTCATGGCATCTGTTAATCCCGATCATCTCAGGATATGCTATTTGGGCCTATCGTGAAAAATATTTTACTACAACTGTCTCTCCTTCGATAATCTCAGGGGCTATCACTCTCTGTATAGCGTATTCCATGGTTTTTGCCGGTGATGCCTCTTCTACCCTGATTATCTCCGAGTTAGCGTTTGTAGTTGGTATATGGGGCGTAACAATTTTTTTGGGCGGATTACATTTTTATAAAAAGCTTTTCTGGCCATTGGTTTATCTTCTCTTTATCTCATCAGCTACTGAAGGGATATTCGATATAGTTACACCTTTTTTCAGATATGCTTCAGCTTCAGGGGCATCATACATTGCAAACTTTACAGGCTATACGGTTCTACTCTCAGAAACTTTTATCCGCCTCCCTTTTTTAATCCTTAACGTTGCGGATGAGTGCAGTGGTGTCAACCAACTAATTTCTCTATTTATAATTGCAATTCCTTTGGCTTTCTTTACTCAAAGTAAGATTTGGCCCGGCCTTGTTCTTGTTGCTTCTTCTATTCCGATCGCTTTACTATCCAATAGTATTCGTATATTTATTCTGATCGTTTATAATTATAATAGAAAAGTTTTCTCCCATGGACCACACGATCTGTTTATGACAGATTCAGGATTCTTGATCGGGCTGGCGATTCTATATTTATTATCATCAGCTCTTTCTCACTTTACAGTTAAAAGCGTATCTCATAAAGTAAAAGCTCCGGCTGAATCCCGTGGAACAATTCTCAATGGTATCAAATTAAAAAATTTAATTTTCCTATCTGTTGTCCTTTTTTGCGGATTCATTTCTTTAAATATCTGGAAAGCAAAGGACGATTCTCCTTTACCTGATTTTTCACAATTAACAAACCCGATTCCCGGGTGGAAATCATCTTCTGTAAACGCAGCTTCTATTTTGGATACTCTGCCGGTTCCTGACGCTGAATACCGTGTTCAGTTAACAAATAATTCAGATAGCATTTACCTCTATTTGGGCTGGTATAAAAAACAGCTCCAGGGAAAAGAGATCGCGGGTTCCTTATATGATCAATATTTTAAGCAGTACGATCAGTTGCGGTTAAAAATCAATTCTTCGGATTCTGTTTCTTTCAGACTTTGCAGAAGAAAAGCAGCTGGATTTTCCTATTGGATTATTTACCGTTCATTTGATAAATACACTTCAGATCCTTTCCGGGTAAAACTGTACACACTTTCGGATGCAATATTTCACCGGTCAACGAGCGGATCAATAATTATTTTTGCGATTCCGGATTCAATGACTGATAATTTTGTAAATTCCGGAAGAGCAGAAAAAACCATGAGAAGTATTTTTAACCTTGTTGAAGCTTCTTTCGCAAATAAGAGCAACCATACAAATTAGGAGTATTATGTGAGAATTGGCCGATGCTTATCTCCCGCTGCAGCTCCTCTTTCAGTAACGGATTTGATACGCGGCCTGTTTGGTGTTATTAACCCCGATAACACTATCGCCAGCTTAAAGCAATCGCTATGTAAACAATTCAATAAAAAGCATTGCTATTTAGTATCTTCCGGAAAGGCAGCGATTACGCTCTCTTTACAAGCTTTATCGAAACTATTCCCTGATCGCAACGAGGTCATTATCCCCGCATTTAACTGCTATTCCGTGCCTTCGGCAATTATTCGCGCAGGACTTGTCGTCCGTCCTTGTGATATTGATCCTGATACTCTACAAATGAAAGATACAGATCTTTTAAACATTTTAAGTGCTAATAATAAAGTTCTTGCTATACTACCTACTCATCTGTTTGGACTTCCTGCTGATGTTGATCATTTACGCACAATTGTAAATGATAAAAATATTACCATTATAGAAGATGCCGCGCAGGCGATGGGAAGTAATTACCAGGGTACTCTTTTAGGGACAAAGGGCGATATCGGGATTTTCAGCCTTGCCAGAGGAAAAACTATTTCTGCAGGTGAGGGCGGAATTATTATTACCGACTCTGATGAAACAGCAGATAAGATTTCGGAGCAAATTGATTCAATTCCAGTCTATACCACTTTGCAATTAGCTAACATAATTATTCAAAGTATTGCTCTGACCTGGTTAATACATCCAAATCTTTTCTGGATACCTAAGCTGATGCCGTTTCTTAAGTTGGGCGAAACTGTCTTTGATCCGGATTTTTCAATTAGAAAGATAAGCTGGTTTCAGGCTGGATTAATAAATCGATGGAGTGATAAAATTTCATGGCTTATCAATAAACGAACGAAGTGGGTCAGTCTGTATTCTCAATACCTGTCTGGTATTGATGGACTATCCATTTTTACAGATAGTCCTGCGTTTTCTTCCATGCCTCTGATCCGTTTCCCGATAGTAATAAAAGATAAACAAGCTATTGAACAAATACTGTTTCAAAGCAACAGATTGGGGCTTGGCATATCTAAAACCTATCCTGATTCGATCGACTCACTATTGCAGGTAGACATTCGCAAAGAAAATGTTTGTACAGATGCGAAAACTATTGCAGAAACGATTCTGACTCTTCCTTGTCATCCTATGATTAGAGAAATGGACTTTTTTAGAATTGTGGGTGTGATCAGATCGGTAATGAATAAATAGGTTAAAGGTAATCAAAACATTGGAAAGAAGAGCAGTCACGGCCGCTACCATATTATCAGCTCTATCAGCCACCGAAATTCCTTGTAAAAATGTCGCTTTTCTCAAGTAAACTTTCAATCGTATCCAGGCCAAGCCTGTGAAGAAGCTCAATCACATAAGGATTATCAATAGGAGTAGAGTAAGGAGCCGAAGCGCCATATCTTTCTACATTGATTCTTCCTTCTTCATGTGGAATCAGAACTCTCGGTCCACCAACACAACCACCGACACACCCCATTCCCTCATAGAAATTAGCTGTCAACTTTCCCGATAAGATTTCATTAATCATTGCCTTGCAAGCCGGGACACCATCCGCCTGTCGTGTATGTATAGTAATCTTTCGGTTCGGATTGATCTTTTGCAATGTCATCCTGACTGCTTCACTGATTCCTCCGGTATGCGCATAGATTCGTCCAGCGCGGGAGGAATGATCCTTCTCGCTTTCTTTCATTTTTGCCGGATCAATTTCCAATATGTTGAATATATCCTGAACCTCCTGAAATGTTAGTACAAAGTCAACTGCATCCGCAACATCCTTCTCTTTTGCTTCTGCTTTCTTGGCCAGGCATGGTCCGATAAATATTGTTAATGCGTCTGGATGCATTACCTTTACAGCACGCCCACTGGCAATCATTGGTGATACTGCCGGCGGTACATGTGTAACAAGATCCTTATATATCCTGCGGATCATTGCGATCCACATCGGACAACAACAGCTCGTCAATTGAAAGTCTTTTTCCGTTAATATGTTTTTATTAAACTCCAGGGCTTCTTTCAGAGTGAGAATATCCGCGAACAATGCAACCTCAATCATCCCGTCAAAGCCGATTGCTTTTAAGGCTGTTCTTAGATTCCCGGGGGTAACTTCACTGCTGAACTGTCCAAGAAATGCTGGTGCAACCAGTGCATATACCAGACCTTTATGGGATCTTATCGCCCGGAGGGCTGGAATTACATCTCTGCTGCTTGTTAATTTTCCGGCTCGGCACTCCTGTATGCAAAGTGAACAGCCGGCACACAGGTCACTATCAATTACCATCTCACCTGCTTCTCCGGGATGTATCGCATGGAAAGGACAAACCACCATGCACCTGTGCTTATCTTCTCCACTGCAGTCACACTCGCTTGTATGCCAGACAAAAGGATGCTTTTCCGGATGAAGCAGACAGTCAAGCTGGCGGGTATCATAATTCTCCAGCTTTTCAAGAAAATCGGCATTTTTTTCATTCAGTGTTCTCTCAAGCACTTCATGATAAAGTTTTTCAAAAGTCTTCATAGTTTCACCTGAATTTTTTCAGTAAAAGCACTATGACATCCCGGGAGTTGTCAATGCAATAATAGGAATCGGGATAAACAAAATACAAATTATTTCATTTGGCAGATATTATTCATGTACTTTTTTTAAAAAACTGCAGGAGAATAATGCTGCCATCGCCCCTGACCCTAAAAGAGCTAAAACTGTTCCAGAATAGCCTCATATCAATATCATCAAAGTTGATAAGATTTAGAATTGGTATGGTGATTTCACTGATTTGTCCTGCAAGGGGTTGGACTTTTTAACCTCACTTATATATCTATGAATCAAAGTATTATGGATTTTCAGAATAGACAGGATATGTTAGTGTATTAAGTCATGGTCCTGGGGGACCATGGCACACACTTTTTCGATTATTCACACGGACTGTGCACCCGTGCGGTGGCTAATTTATTTACGATCTTCCAGTCGGGATTCCTTACACCATGCTGTACGATTGATTATGTATTGTGCATACTACTACATTGTCTAAATCAGGATACCCTGAATTTTATGGATGGACAGTATTCTATTAGTGTATTAAGCCATGGTCCTGGGGGACCATGGCACACGATCTTTTTCGATTGTCCACACATACTGTGCATCCGTGCCTTGCAAAAGACTGAATATTTTAACAGAGCAAAATTTGCATTCGCAACAACTCCGCTCCAAAATAATCGAACTATAAAGGAGATACTGGTTCAAAGTAATAGATTTGAGCTTGGAATTTCGAAAACTTCATTTAATTATTGTTAATGGAACAATCTCACTTCTTTCACCTGCATATACTTTCAACAATACTTTATTCGAATGCATTCCCCCGAGATTAACATTGAATTTTGTATTATCTGCATTTGATGGAAAAATAGTAACTCCGATCTCCCTGCCAGACAGATCAAACACCTTTAATGCATCAATTCTCTTTTGACTACTAACGGTATAAAATTTTCCAAAAGGTACAATGGTAATGTTAGTTTTTACATTTTTGTATTTAGCAAAATTACATACAGAAGTTATCTCAGAAAACTTCTCCAGGTCCATCATAAATATTCCGTTTCCATAAGTACCGGCAAAAAGAGTTTTGTTCTGAATTGTCATCGATGTGATCGAGTAGTTAATCAGCCCGTCATTTAACGCTATCCATGTTTTCGCGCTGTCCAGTGAATAAAATATTCCGCCCCCCTCAGTTCCTGCAAATACTACACCGTTCCATACTGCAAGCGCTTTAACATAGGGAAGTTCGGATACAGGTTCATTCCAGGTTTCGCCGTTGTCGATGGACCAGTATACACCTGATCGATCACTGCTTGTATAAACTATTTTACCATCAGCAACAGCCGTATTGAAACGCCCATTTACACGAGGTATTTTAAGATTCCATGTACTACCACTGTCATCAGATGAATAGAAATCAAATCCACATAAAAACAAACGCCCTCTGTTCTCACAAAGATCTGAAAAATAATCTTTAGGGGTAATTCCTGAATTGCTGGTTATCCACTTTGATTCACTGTCTGCCTTACGCAGGAGAACTTCATTACCACCACAGGCGAGCGTGTATCTGCCGATAGATTCAAAACCCCTGATATCAAGGTATTTACTTACATCTATATCCACAGTTTGTTTTTCTAATTCGCCCGTTGTTGTTGTGATGTTTTTATAGAAAATACCATCACCATTAGTTCCAATATAAAGATCATTTCCCTTAACAAGACTGGCATAGGTGTTTGTCTGTTCTTCAAAAAAGCTGTTCCAGTTCTTCCCATTATTTTGAGAAATGGATACATTATAATAATATGAAGTAGCTAAAAGCGTTGACTTATCCGATGAAAGTGACAGTATAATATGTCCCGAAAACCCTTTGTTGCATGGTAAAACGGACATTGAGTCAAGAGAGATTTTGTAAATCCCTGCACAAGTTCCGGTTCCGATATAAACATTTTTGTCAATTTGCACCATTCCGCTGATGGCAGGATTGAAAGGTAATGGTGATGAAAGCACTTTCCACGATTTGCCGTAATCATTTGAAACACACAGACCCGCTTTACCTATTGATGCGAAAAGCCGCATTCCATCAGTATACAGGAAATAACACGAGCTGCTATCTTTTGGTAAACCATTGCTGCACTGTTCCCAGGTAACGCCATAATCTGTTGATCTGAATACATTGTTACGATAGGTGCCGGCAAATATAACAGAGTCGATAGTGACTAATGAATATACGCTGCTGTCAAATAGTCCGTTGTTAACTTTCTGCCAGGTTATCCCTTTGTCAGCTGATCTGATAATGCCATTTCCCTGGCTGCTGCATGCAAAGTAATAATTTCCTGCTGTTGTAAACCCTTTGCAAAAATAAAAAACAGGAAAACCGGATTGCTCATTTATTTTCACCCACGTTTTACCGTTATCAGCAGAACGCAAAACGCTCATAAAGCTACCTGCATAGAGTGTGTTATCAATTACCTTTATTGTGTTAATTTCCCTGCGTTCAGGATTATCACCAGGATATACATTGATCCAGGTTTTTCCCAAATCAGGCGACAGAAATAGTCCGGAATATCTTGTACCTGCAAACAGAGTGTCGCCTTTAGCAACAAGTGCAGTCAGATTCATATTATATGAACTATCAAGATGATACCATGACTCGCCGTTGTCATCAGACCTGAAAACACCGCCCGATGTGGAACCTGCAAACAGACTCCCTTTGCATTGCGTAATACAGCTGGACTGCCCTCCGAAAGGACCATCTACCTGTTCCCAGGTTTTGGATACCGCGGCAGTGATAAGAATCATAATCCACAAAGAGAGAATATTCCACAATCGTAGTGACATCATGTTACCTCCACAGATAATAGTAACAGATACGCTTTCCAGAAGCCGCACCCGCAATTATATATATTGCATTGTCAATAAACCCTGTCCCTGACATTTTCCTTCTACCAATGTCTTCAATGTATTATTTAACAATACAAGCTCGACAGGATCATCAAATTACTTTTCGTTCGACACCCAAACGGGAGAAGAAATTGCCTCATCACCATCAACCTGCTTGACTTTAACATAATAATAATCGTTGCTGTTAGTATGCAGTGTATCAGTTATGTCAACAACACCACTTTCTAACTTCCAAGAGCGTCGCACAGTGTGATTGCGATCAAGTAAAACGATTTCGGAAAATGCCTCATTATCTTCGTCAGATGCTCGTATCTTGCAGAGTATGTAATACCGCCTGGGACCGTCGTCCCCATTTCCTGTCCGGCAATTGTAAAAGAGAGAGCGATATTTTTATCGAGAGTCGAATAGAAACGACGGGCTTTCAAGGCATTGAACAGATCTTCGCGAGTAAGATTTTTTGCAAGAATTGCCACACGGAAATCAGCTGATGTTCCCCAGGTTGCAGTATGGTTGTCGAACCCTCCAGCAGCACCGATCTTCCATCCATTAGTCAGAGCTTCATCAAAAAATCCCTTTTTATTATCATTGGAATCATAACCATCATTGTAATAGTAATTGGAAAAACCTTCAGATTTATTCCACAGTTCCATACCGACAATTTTTTCACATATCGCGCTATTAAAATGATTGAATTCCGTTCCACATGAGTTCTGACGACCCGGGTGGTTGAAAATGGCAAAACAATCTTTTCTATTGAGCCAGGAACATAATTGCTGGAAATTTGCGGTTTCCGGATTTGTTGTCATACAAAATGTATCAGCATTTACTACGGTAACGTGTCCATAAGCAACCGGATGTCCATTCGAATCCCCAAAATGTGGTAAAAATTCCGTCAGCATTATATAGATCCGCTACGCTTTTCACCAGACGCCAATTGGAATCATTGCGATAACTATCGTGATCCGAAAGACCGAAAAAATCCAACCCAGCTCTATTTTTTGCGTATTTGTACGCATCATCGGGTGTTCCGGTACCGTCAGAGACGTTACTATGATTATGGAAACTTCCATAGTATACGAAATAATTATTGATGATCTGATGCTTTCTATGAAGCGAATCTACGGGGGTTTCAATTACTTTATCACTTACGTCCAGCGTGATAGATACAACCAGTGAAAAGATTCATCATAATAGAAACCAATATCCAACACAATGTTTTAATCGTAAAAGGTTTTGAGAACCTGTAATAATTTTTCATAAATCCCATACTCTATAGTTTATTCTGTACAATACAGAATATAAGCAATTATGAATACTAATGAGGGAGTTTGATTCGGTTATACTATCTGACAGTCTTAATATGTGACAGCCATGGACCAGGGGGACCATGGCACAGCCCCGTCATGCTGATACGGTTTCCACCTTTTTTCCTTTGGCTTTTCGTTTTGTCGGACGGTAAGAGATATTGTATTGAGCCTGGATTATGAGATCATCACGAGTGGCAAGCCGGCCGTAACGAATAGGTGATCTACACGCTATTGTGTAAATTTATTTTTATCAACAGCCCGTTTTTTATTGAAAAAACAACTATCTTCACACTTTAAAGTGTGAAGTTTGAAAGGTGAAGTTTGAAATATAGATCAGCCCGTAAAGCCTTAAGTAAACAGAGGTTAATATGACAAAAAGGGTGGTAAAGAGCAGCAGGCCTAAAATCCCCCTCCACGCGTTGGTCCAGGAAGCTTTCGACCTGAAATGCTTCTGCAATAATGACAGAGCATATCTCGCAGACAGCAATTTCGACTGGTCAATGATCGATTCTCTTGAAAAAACCGCTAAAGTGTGCGCGAGAGCTGAAGCTGTCTGGGTCGCGACAAAAGCAGACTGCATGGTAAACACGCCGCGATTGAATCAGCTTGCTTGTGAATGCCGTAAGGTAAGGACATTCATATCGCAACAGCTCCGCTCAGCGGTTCGAATGCAAAATGAAACGATAAAACTTCCCTGGTACTCACTGAGGCATAGCTATGCCGATATAGTGCAGGATATTTATGATCTTTTTGCCTGCTGTAAAAGCAGGCAGGAAATTCTTTCCAAAGCAGGATTTGATATATCCGTTGTGGAACAGGCAAAAGAGAATGCATTTGAGCTTACAAAGCTGGTTGCTCTTACTACTAATGAGAGTGCTGCGCTTTCACAGGAGCTAAAAACAAGAGATAAGGTATTTAAGGAGCTGAACAGTATGGTTATCGCTGTGCGGCAGATGGCAATATTGGCGCTAAGTGTTTATCCGGAGCGAGCTGCCCGGTACCGAAGTGAGTTTTACCGTAAACAAAACAGCAGAAGACCCGAAAGAAGATCCAAAAAGGTAGTGTAGTTATTTTTTTAGGCCTGTTTTTCTGACGGGTCCGATTAGTATACCGACGGCTTCAATATGTATAGTGACGGGAGATACTTGTATACAGACGGCACATTGTAATATACTGACGGCTTCCCCATGTATATTGACGGCTTCCCCATGTATATTGACGGCTCCGGTTAGTATACTGACGGGCCGGGCAAGTATACGGTTTTATAGGGGATATTTTTTGCCCACAATTCATTTGAGTTGAGCATGTTTCGGTAATCCGGGTAACGGCACTGCAACCGATGCCGCAGTTTTTACGATCACAGTTGTTTTTGCTGAAAATTTTTATTTCAGCTTTTTTATAGGAAATATCGATATGAGGTTTGAATGCATTTGATATTAGATTGCTTTAAAATGTTCCCTTTTTGTTTTTCCCAATGCTTCAGCCATGTCAATTATACTGTACAATTAGACGCATTGTACATTTGAATCCCTGTACCTGGCAAATTACTATTCAATATACAAATTTTTTGTAAGGTAACATTGTTCGCACGCTGTGCCATGGTCACCCATGACCAGGTTTCTCCAAAGCTGCTTTTTTACTAAAGAAACTGTTTTTCTTTATAAACACTTTGGAAAAACACGGTCCTGGGGGGCCGTGCCACACGGTTGTTAGGCTTGGTCATTTCACACGGGGTACCCACGCGTGCGAATCTCTCTTAGCCACATACATTCGGGGCACCAACACGTATTTGCTCAATAATACATCGTCTGAATATATCCTTGAATTACAGGATGGACAGGATACTTCTAGTGTATAAAGCCATGATCCAGGGGGACCATGGCACACGTTTTTTCCCAATTGTCCACACGGTCTGTGCACCCGCGCGTTTGGTGGAATACATTTCCCGTTGCCCCTTCAGCTTTGCCGTATGATCAGCACTACCAAGGAAGGCGATATTCTTTACCGTGCAAGTAACCCCCAGTGCGTTAAACCGCTACGTACATGATATGTTTGACTTCGATATAATTACGAGTTTTGAGACCGTGGTGTGGGCACTCCTGCCCACATTTTGTTCAGAATTTCAGTCTTTTTCCCCATGATATGACTTTTTGTGCCTATATTACTGACATGAAAAATCAAGTGCTCAAGGTTACTCTAAACTGGAATAACCCTGTAATGTACTGAAAAGAATACTATTTTTTTACGGGAAAGTTGTATCATGACATTCAGAAAATATGTTTCATTGTTATTTTTACTCATAATTTTCTACAGCATCAATTCAGAGGCCGCAACCTACACCTTGAAGGTTGACCTGTCAAAAAAGATCAGACCTGTCACCCATTGTGCAAGTGGTTCACTCTATGGTGTTACTGAAACACTCCCGAGTGATATTACAAATCTTGTAGCACCTCTAAAACCTAATGTCTTCGCCCAACCAGCACTTAGTGGTACAGGTCACCAACAACCGATCGGAGCAGCATTGAAAGTCTCTGAAAGACTGGTCAATACGACTGCAAAAGTCCAGATTCGTCTTCCGGATGTACTTCCCGGGTGGCCTTATAAATGGCCCGGTCAGTCCAGCTATATAAACAGCTGTACCTCTGTTATAAATAGCAAAAAAACTTCAGGGAGAACTAATTATGATGGTTATGAAATCTGGAATGAACCGGATGGTACATGGAAGACTGCCAATGGAGATTTCAACAGCGTGTGCTGGAAACCTACATACAATTTGATTCGATCCCAGGATCCTAATGCTAAAATTATTGGACCATCATATTCGTATTACAATTCCAATAGCATGAAAAATTTTCTTACCTACTGCAAGAATAACAACTGTCTGCCAGATGTAATTTCCTGGCATCAGTGGGGTTCAGCCGGCCTGGCCGGTACCATTGAAAATTACCGAGCTTTAGAAACCAGTTTAGGAATTTCTCCGCGGGCGATTTCCATAAACGAGTATTCATCACGCACATCCGACCCATATGAAGGTTGCCCGGGATATTGTGTCCCATTCATTGCGAAGTTTGAACGTCATGGAGTAGAAAGTGCCTGTATTTCATGGTGGTTTACACAATATCCGGGAAGACTTGGAAGTCTGTTAACACCATCCAATCAGAAAGGTGGCGGCTGGTATCTCTACAAATGGTACGGAGATATGACAGGACAGATGGTTAACATAACCCCGCCAAATGACAAAAGTGACGGTATAGATGGATTTGGATGTATTGACGAAGAAAAACAGTATGCAGCTATCTGCCTGGGTGGTAACAACACTGGTACAGTTAATGTCGTACTAAGCGGTATACCCTCATTTTTTGGAACCAAAATTAAAGCTCTGGTTGAATATGTGACATGGGTAAATAAGGATTCTCCTGTTTCAGGTACAACAACAACAGGCACAACAACCTATACGGTTTCAAATGGCACGGTCACCATACCGGTTAATGTTACAAGCATTTTGTATGGTTATCATGTTTATATCACACCGGAATCATCGACATCAATCAATCAAGTCAAACCTATTCTGTATGCAGTAGAAAAACGACAATCAAGTGAACCATTAGTTATTTATGATCTGAAGGGCAATGTAATCCGCACCGTTTCTCAGTCATCTCAAAAGTTCGATTTCATCAAAACTGAATTATCAAACGGGTTTTACATAGTTAAGTCCGGGAACAACAGAACCATTAAAAATTCAGGGATACTCCATCTTGTCAAATAGTTTTCTCAACTATTGTGTTCGCCAGGTAACGAACCTACCAAGCTATAGTGCTCAATATGAGTTAAAATTAATCAAAAAATGCAGAACTCTCCATATTCCACTGTATTTCACCATCACGTAACTGGTTGCATAAAACACGCGCGCTGTGCCATGGTCACCCTTGACCATGTTTCTCTAAAGCTGGTTTTGATTTAAAATTACTAAGAAGCTACATTTTCTTTACAAACACTTTGGGAAAACACGGTCCTGGGGGACCGTGCTACACGGTTGTTAGGCTTGGTCATTTCACACGAGGCACCCGCGCTAGCGAATCTCTCTTTGCCACACACATTCGGGGCACCAATACGTTATTTGCTCAATAATACATCGTCTGAATATGTCTTGTATTTACAGGGTGGGCAGGGTACTTATAGTGCATTAAGCCATGATCCAAGGGGGACCATGGCACAAGCTTTTTCGATTGTCCACACGGGCTGTGCACCCGTGCGACCATTTGTCTGTTAATGGCTTGACCTACACAAATAGCAATTGGCGATGATGACACTTACCTTGAAATGCGGCGATCTTGCTGAGGAAATGCATAAACTGATGCGAGCTATTGAATTCACTCCAAGACCAGATGGCATATTCGATTTACTAACAGAGATTAGTGCGTTCAGGAAAAGGAGATACTAGTAAATAAGAAATATTATTGAATTATCTGCCCAGCTTAAAAAGGTTCTCTTTTTGTTCATGAATTATTAGACAGTAATGGGTTAAAAACAACACCAGCTTTGTAAGTAATGAATATCCAGATATGATTGCTATTCTAAAGGCAATGTACTTGTTTTGCCATCTATTATTGACAGTTTACCTAAGAATCCTTTTCTCCCATGTCCAACATTTCTGCTTGAATAGATGTAAACCAATGACGTATACTCCATATATGGAATTCATCGAAACAACAATTTTCACCAAGGCTATTACATCTCTTTATATCGGACAAAGTCTATAAATCACTGCAACAAGAGCTGATGATACGACCGGAAGCTGGTGCACTTATTAAAGGTAGTGGTGGCTTAAGGAAAATAAGGTGGTATCTTAAGGATGCCGGGAAACGTGGTGGATTGAGAATTATTTATTATTTTGATGAATCGGAGTGGTTATTATGAAAGAACAGGATTTTAATAAACTTGTTGAGAGTATTAAGGAAGCTGGTGAAATTAAAAAGTTCCGAGCAATACCGGTTTATAAAGGGCAGTTCTAAACACTTATTCCATCGGAGGATTTTGTGCATTTAAGTAGTTTCATGCGGCTGTTCTTAATGGCTTTGATATTTCTTTCCAGCTGTTGCGGGCCGATTCTGAAATCTGGTAGTCAAACAAATATTTCTACTAAAATATACAGCCTCAAAGACTTTCTTGGAAACCCATCCTATCCGGACACTTTCTGGACGAATTCGACCCCGGAAGCCGAAGGACTGGATTCTGGATATTTGATTAAAGCCCTGGAATACATCGACCGGCAATATTACGAAATCCACAGTTTCCTTGTAATCCGGCATGGAAAGCTGGTTTTTGAACGCTACGGATGTGATAAATCCGTCGCTAATAAGCAACTGACCCCGAACGATCTGCATGAAATGCATTCGACTACCAAAACATTCACATCGGCTTTGATAGGAATTGCGATTCATGAAGGTTTGATCTCCAATATCAATGTTAAAGTAATGGATTATTTCCGGAATTCCAAAATCAAGAATCTGACCGGCGATAAAGAACGGATGACTATCGAAAATTTGCTGACTATGCAAAGCGGGCTGGAATATTCCGAAGGAAATGATGATTATCTGTACTCTATTCCTAATTCCGCCGAGGCAATTCTAGGTAAACCGATGACTGGCGGTCCCGATAGTACTTGGAATTACAGCTCGGGGAATTCGCAGATTTTGTCTGAAATTCTGCGTCGCGCATCGGGGAAAACGCCGCTTCAATACGGACTGGACAAACTATTCACACCGCTGGGAATCAGCGATTTTCGATGGATGTCGGATCAAAGCGGCACTCAATACGGCGGCTGGGGTTTATTTATCAAACCCCGTGATCTCGCCCGTTTCGGCTATCTTTATTTGAATAAAGGCGCATGGAAAGGCAGTGCGATAGTTCCCGCCTCCTGGGTTGAAGTATCCACAACCAATCATTCCCTCACCCCCTGGGCTTCTGGAAAATACGGCTATCATTGCTGGATCCCCAATATCGGGGGATTCGCTACACGCGGGTATATGGGCCAGAATATGTACATTTTCCCGGATAAGGATCTGATCATTGTTTTTACATCCGCGCTACCTTATCAGTTTGCGGATATCAATCTGGATGTTATTGTCCGGGATTTTGTTTTAAAATCTCTGATTCAAACAAATTGACCTAAAATCCAGGTAGCAGGAGCTCTTTTTCCTGAACGGGATAAACTGTTTCCTCGGACGATGGCATGCATCCAGGTTACGACGTCCTTATTAAAAGCAAATTCCTTTTCTAGTTATTTATGATCTGAAGGGCAATGTAATCCGCACCGTTTCTCAGTCATCTCAAAAGTTCGATTTCATCAAAACTGAATTATCAAACGGGTTTTACATAGTTAAGTCCGGGAACAACAGAACCATTAAAAATTCAGGGATACTCCATCTTGTCAAATAGTTTTTTCAACTATTGTGTTCGCCAGGTAACGAACCTACCAAGCTATAGTGCTCAATATGAGTTAAAATTAATCAAAAAATGCAGAACTCTCCATATTCCACTGTATTTCACCATCACGTAACTGGTTGCATAAAACACGCGCGCTGTGCCATGGTCACCCTTGACCATGTTTCTCTAAAGCTGGTTTTGGTTTAAAATTACTAAGAAGCTACATTTTCTTTACAAACACTTTGGGAAAACACGGTCATTAGGCTTGGTCATTTCACACAAGGCACCCGCGCATGCGAAACTCTCTTTGCCACACACATTCAGGGCACAAATAGTTATTTGCTCAACAATACATCGTCTTAATATATCTTGGATTTACAGGATGGACAGGATACTTATGGTGCATTAAGCCATGGTCCAGGGGGACCATGGCACACGCGTTTTTTCGATTGTCCACACGATCTGTGCACCCATGCGAATCCATTTGAAAAAGGTACATTTTATTTATTTTTCCTATTCTCATAAAAGAATTTTAAAACTTCATACCCAATTTCCCGATAGTTCTACTACAGAGTGTCATTGATTTGCTTCAGTGATAAATTTACAGTAGAACTGGACCATCTTTCCCCCGAGATTCCCGTTATTTTGGTATAATAGGTTCCAACATTCAGTTTTACATTTTCTGATAATGTAAAGTCATCTAAAGAAATCCAGTTTGCAATCTGAACATGTGCACTGTCAAAAAGCGTTACCCCAAGTTTCATTAAACTACCAAAGTTTGCGGGAATGCTAATGTTATACATTCCAAGAGAAGAATTTTCGGTCCTAAAGTAATCAATATCATCTTTGGGGTGAATATAAAAAGACACTGTTGAGTTAACCTCCAAAGTATCTGCAGTGGCGAATGAATCATTATCATCAGGAGTACTTCTTGTATTTTCAAGAAGCTCCGCACAAGAAAGCGATAGCGATAAAAAAAATGCCAAGCAAATTATTTTCATTGTGATTTACCTTTGATATTGTGGATCTCCGAACTTACCTTATTCCGAAAGACTTCTAATATTTTCCTATTCCTTAAATACTTATTTCAAAGAGCAACTTACACTGTAAGACAATAAAGTTCCTCATTTTCGTTTTAGAATTTTTACCGGCACAGCACGTTAATAGAAATATGAGAGATTTCAGTTTTTCTATAATACTCTTATGAGCTCGCTTAAGGCGATCAACATTGTGATTTTTTTTACTTTTCCTAATATCTCCTAAATATTTCAATATATTTCTTTTGTTCCACCGAACCGCCCGCATAATGACGCAATGTGCTGCGTGGTGGATATAAGTATCGGCTTTGCCGAACCTTACACCATGCTGTACAATTGACATTATTGGACTTTTCAAATGCGCTGCTGTACAACGCTTAAATTGTTATTATAAGCTCGCGAGGCTTTGCGCCTTTCTTTAACGCGGTCTGCACAAGCAGCATATTTTATTTTACTCTACTTTTGCGTAAAGCGTAACGACTACTCAATTTTTAGATACAACTACTGGCCATGATAATTTATTTAATACGATTATCGCCTTCCTCCTTCTTATTTAGTGAATCTGTTCCATTTACAGCAACAGGCAAAGACTTGATCACAAGCACTCTCTTGCCTTCATGGACATACTGCCAACTACCTTGAAAAAGGTATCGCCCTCCAATAACTAATGGAGAGCAATCTATTGAATCGCATTGATAAAAATTGTATGTTATTTGTTCAATTTTCTTGAATTGTTCTCCTGATAGCACGAATTTATCTTGATTGCCAAGTCTTTTGAAATTCGATTCTTTCGAAGCCCACAACTCAAAAGTATCTTTGTCAAATGAAAATTGTGCAGGAATATAGCACTTATTACAGCAATCTCGCCACTCGTTGCTATTCAAATGGCTACAGCGCATTCTGGTACATCCGCCACTATTATCTTTTTGAACAAGGGTTCCTTCAATAGCAACATAGGACAGAAAAGAACTGCACTGTAACACGAAAGAGAAAGTAATGATTACAAGAATGCGAAACATTATGCACCTCAATCTAAGAGCAGATTTAGAATTGGTGTTATTTTGCCCTTATGCAGTCTCGCTTGCCGGAATAAACTATTCTGATCAAATGTATTGCTTTCTTGACTGCAATTAGTGATCCTGAATATTGACAAGCCATAGTCAATTGTATTACCAGCAAAACTGTTTTGTGTTGAATTGTCAATTTGAATTCCTTCGGTTGGTATTGCCCCATGAATCGCATTGGATGAGATGGCATTGTTGGAAGATCCATTGACAAGTGAAATCGGAGTAGAAAAACCAGTTAAGGAATTTGATTCAATCAAACAATTAGAAGCAGCATCAAGCTGAATGCCTGTATTTTGAAAAAATTCTTCGCTCTGACAAGTGATATTTTTAATAGTCACATTGTTTGCTCGTATTGAAATTGCTGGGGAAGAAGATTTTGTGGTAATCATTGCAACTGAATTTGGCTCACCGATGATTGTAATTGGCTTGGTAATAACAATATTCTCATTGTAAACACCTCTTGAGATATGCAAAGTATAACCTGATGGCGAATTATCAATCGCTTGCTGAATAGATGTATATGGATAGCCAGATGCATTTGCAACCAATGCCATACTTCCGACATTTGTACTTTTTGCATAAACTGTTGCTGGTCCTGTTGTTGAGGAATTCGCTGTTCCGTAGGTATTGACAACTTCTATCCCATTAGGATTAACAACGACCAGGTTATAATTCAACCCAGCAGGAACAAAACCATAAGTAATAGTTTTGATCTTGTTAAGATCACTCGATATGTAGTTACTTGTTTTTTGATCACCAACCAATGTGCCATTTGACGAATATTTTAATCTAAATACATGTATCCCCGTAACAGTTGGTTTATAACTTAACGTTATATTTTGACCTGGGACAATTTGAGTGCCCGTAGTTGGTTTTGGCGTTTCTGGTTTTGGAGTGTTGGGTTGACTGCAATTCGTATTTGCGATCTTCGATTTTGAATATAATTGATCAATTTTTGCCGTAACACCACCATTGATTGAAGGATCGCCTCTGTAATTCTCCTTTTTACAATCGCATGGTTTATTATCCACCTTGCCACCATCAGATTGTTTTACTGTAACATAATCCCCAACACCCGCAGTTCCTCCTGCGCTACAAATGCCAATTATTTTGTACTTGCATTCATTTGCAGCATCAGAATTAGGGTGTACGAAAATAGGACAACCTGAATTACCCGAAAACAAATCAAGATCTGTTCTGAATAGAGTTGCGTTTGTTTGACGCCCATCATCTGTCAATATTAGGGGCATTCCTTCCGGATATCCTAAAGCACAAAGTTCCTTTGCATTTTGACCAACTCCTATTTGGTTCTGAATATCACTATCCTTATAGTAGCACAAACGCTTTTGATTGACAGATGCGTCCCTGCTTAATTCTATTACCGCCCAATCTGATGATACCCATCCACTCGCAACTTTTGTAACTGCATAGATATCCGACGTGTTGACTACACGATAGTATAGTTTTTTACTTGCATCATACAATGGTTTTAGAGAATTTTGTGATTCCTTGAAATAGTTAAACACACAAACAAAGCTTTCTCCATCTTCGATTGACTGTGCAACATGATAAGCTGTTAACACCTTTCTATTGTCTATTAACGAACCAGTTCCTGCACTTCCTGCAATAACAAATTCATCTCTAAATTTGAGTACATCACATGCCGGAAGACCATCTTCCTTAATAAGATCTGGCAACGTTCCATAAAGATATAACCTACTCTTTGTGGTAGATCCAGCATCCGAAGTGATTCCTGCGGCTTCAGTAATCAAACAAACACCAGAGGCCAGTTCCTTAAAGTATGCCTTATTCTGTGCCCATTTAGGTTCGTTAACAGCATCGTCTAGTTTGTAATATTGAATCCGATCATCCCAACCGCCGAATACATCTGTGGCTTCCGAAAATGCATCAAATTTAAATATATTCAGAAGGCCAAAGAGCATTTGCAGAAGAAAAACATTCTTTTTGTAAATTATCATTATATTTTCCGCTCTCTTGGTTTTAAAATATTGATATATCGATTTATGAACGAATGTATGACAGTACAATAAGTTATTATACCGCATCTGTCTAATTTCAAATCCCTGAGGTTTTGAAAATCCAGACCCTTCTAAATCTTCAAGTCCAGCATATTTGATGCTGTCTAACATTCATTTTTGTTTGTTATACTACTGCTGTCTAATTCCTCCTTTTGGCAAAAACGTCTTTTTTTAGGAACTGAAATTGCACAATGTTCTTATTTGTGTGTTAAAGCTCGTATTACCATCTTAACCATTTAGTAGGTCGTTTTATTATGACTCTGCCTGTTATTGAATTTCCAGAATTCGAAAAAGTACTCATTGAAAGCCGGGTTTCTCCAAAATGTCAGCTCTACAATGATTTATACTCACACAATAAAAATACAGCCAAGGACTGTCAAAAGCCCCCTCGATTTGTAGCATTATTATGTCAAAGATCAAACGTAATGGAAATAAACAATAGACATCATTGTTAGTAGAATTTGTAAAAAAAACTCGTGCAAACAGCAGTACATGATAAATACTTCGGGTAAAGCAGAACTGTTTACAGGTCACTATACACAAAATAAATAAACTGTAAACTTAATGCAAAAAAAAATATGGTTTTTACAAAATGCAATTTTCATGATGTCACTTTACACCTTAAAGATCGTCAATAGCCCATGCGCGTTAAATTAATCATTACAATTTAGAATCATGCGGATAACAGCCCAGTGTCCGGAGGAGTTATTTCTCATCAGCCCAGGATTTATATCGCCTGATAATCAAAGAGATCAAAGCTGTTTTGCGTTATAGAAATCGTCCGTTTCAGGTAATAAACAAAACAGGGTATCTGATTTATCAATCAATTGCTATAAAAATGAAACCGTTCTATTAAAAAAACGGAATGTCGGAGATAAAAGGTAAAACGTTTGACCTTTTTTATTGATCGATTGGTTCTGGAGATCAAAATTTTAATAAACGCAATAAAACGATTGATCCGGGATGTTAATAAATTTCATTGTTTGAATAGAACGATTGATAAAACTGCTCAATCATTTCATTCTTTTCCATAATCGATGGATTTCCGGGATACTATAGTCTATAAACCATGGTCCAGGGGACCATGACACACGAGATTTTCCGGTTGTCCACACGGTCTATACACCCTTGCGAATATGCCAATTCTATCTTATAAACTGTACCTGACTTGCAATCCCCATCTGGTTAAATCCCAGTTGCTTGATTTTTTTGATTCGAAATCATAGGATTTCTGACCACAGACATTCATATAAAAAAATCATAGTTCTAATAATTTGCACGAAATTGTGTAAAAAATCTGTTTCTGAACATTTATCTTAAGGAAAAAATAAAATCATTCAATTTAATACAATTTAATGTCGAAATCTAAACAGGTCGTGCTTTAAAATCTGTTTATTTTCTTTCAATAGTAGTATTTTTATAAAAATTCCAAAAAGGAAAAATTATGAATGCAAAAGGAACCGCTAAAAACATCATTGAAACCCTCCCAAACCGCGTCTCAATGGACGATGTGATTCACGCTTTATATGTAGCCTCAAAATTTAACAAAGGTGAAAGTGAAATACGTGCCGGAAAGGGTATCTCCGACGAAGTAGCAAGAAAAAGATTAAAAAAATGGCAAAAATAATTTGGGCACCGAGCGCTATAGACGATATCGATGCGATAGCAGAGTTCATCGCTCGCGATTCAGCTGATCATGCATCACTGTTTGTAGATAGAATCATTGAAACTGCCGATCGATTAAAAAGCTTTCCTTCTTCTGGACGAATTATCCCTGAAATTGGCAACCAGAACTGTCGGGAAATAATTTATGGAGCTTACCGGATTATGTACCGAATCGACAGACAAAATATCTGGATTACAGGAATAATTCATGGTGCCAGAAACTGGAAACCGCCACTTGACTGAAGCAATTTCTTCTTAAAAAACTTAATTCGCTAAAGTGAACTTGTATCTTTTTCAAATCTTTCCAAGCCAGCAATAGTATAAATTGTAAACAAAAAAAGAACAACTTGTTTCTTCTAATCTAATTCAGCTATCCTTTAAAAAGTCGCCCTTTGCGACTGCAAAAACCCTTGCGAATTGAAACAACTGTTATAATTTTTACTGGGTTAATATATTCAAAAATCCTGAAACGCTTAAACCTTTAGCTGGCAAATTTTTATTTACAAATGCATACCGTTTTTTACACAAACGTCCCGCACAATGATGCAATGTGCTGCGTGGTGGATATTGTAAATCGCGTACTCGCGTACCTTACACCATGCTGTACAATTGCCTGGAAAAAAGTAAGAATTAGAAATGGTCAGAATGATAAGCCGACTTACGTTAAGAGGAAAATCGTATTTTGTAAATTTCAGAGTAAATTCATAAAAAACCATGGTTTTAAAAAGGCCATAAAATGTTTTTCAATTCAGGATTACATTATAGTTTTAGTCTAAAAAATATGACTAAAAAGAATTATAAGGTGCTAAACGTATTTTTGAGTACAAAGGGAGACTTGAGATGAAACTAAAAGTTATTATACATGAAGCAGAAGAGGGCGGTTTTTGGGCTGAAGTGCCATCAATACCAGGCTGCATGACACAGGGCGATTCTTATAAAGAATTAATTGAAAATCTTTATAATGCCATTGAGGGATGTTTGTCAGGAGAAATCGATCAAACTAAAATAACTCCCAAAGATACAATTATGGAGCTGGCGGTTTGAAAAGTATGACTGAAAGATGCTTTGCAAATTGTATTTCCGTACATAGATTTTTCCTCATTTTTATCTATTATTAAATCCTGCATAACAGCCTTTGAGATGCAACAAAAGATTATTAATTAGTAACCCTCAACCTCAATTCATAAGATCAAAATTCTAATAAACGCACTGTGTCATGGTCACCCTTGACCATGTTTCACCAAAGCTGTTTTGGATAAAAAATTACTAATGAAACTGCACTTTCTTTGCAATCTCTGGAAAAACACGGTCCTGAGGGACCGTGCCACACAAGTTTTTATATTGTACACACGATCTGTGCACCGCACGAAGTTATCCTCTTTGGTAAAACTATGCTGTAACAACAAAAAAAATGGGGGGCTAAAAACACCCCCCTGCTCTTTAGAAAACTACTATCCTCTGTACCGTAATTCTATTGTTTTCACCTATGATCATTGCAAACTGATCAAGCTAAAGCATTCCTTTACTGAAGACTTATCTCTTTTGTCATAACTGTTTTACCAGCCTGTAGTTTCACCAGGTAAGTTCCTGATGGAATTGTCTTTAGATCCATTGTAAGTTCAGATTGACCGAGTTTACCCTGGAACAATGACGATACCAGGCTCCCTGATAGACTATACAATTTAATAGTTGCATTCTGTTGTGAACCTGATGATAATCCAGGTTTGAAAGTTACCGTTTTCTTATTTGTAGAAATTGTTATACTGCTTTGTAATTGAGCTCCTTTTTTAATACCTGATTCTATACCAGTTTGAATCGGTATAAATCTCCACCAGTTGAAATTAAAAAGAAACCCGCTGCCGCCGGTAAACTTCAGAAAAAGATCATGCTTTCCGGTCGCACCACTGATATCACAGGTTTTTGTTACCCACTTATCCCAGCCACCGGTCCCCGCCACATCGCATGTCCCAATCAACTTACCCGTTTGACTGTCCAGATGAAGCTCTATCTTTCCGTTGGCTCCCGAAGCAACCCGCGCCTCAAATGATTTCGCTCCATCACCAAAATCAACCCCTTTTACCTTGATATAATCATTATTATTTATTGAATCCACCTGGATACCTTCATTGCATGAATTCATCTCCACTCCCGATTCCCAGCAGACAGTTTCTGCTTGTACAGTGTCATAAGGATTGAGTACACCAACCTGTGGTACACCCTCCTTAGTCGCGGTAATTTTCGGGATAGTTCCATCAGCATTGTAACTGAATTTTTCCAGGCTTACCGATCGTTTGAAACCATTATTTGATAAGGTCTGGTCATGATAAAACATGTAAGAATTACCTTTAAATTCAGCAATTCCAGAATGATTTGTGAATGCGGCACCTGACTGAGTAGGCATGATCACACCACGATATTTCCAGGGGCCAGTTGGGCTGCTGCTTGTCGAATAAGCGATATGCTCTGAGATGGGACCTCCGGCAAAAACCAGATAATAGAGAGAGTTACGTTTACAAAGCCATGGTCCCTCTTCGTAACTTGTCGCACGATCGGTTTTGGTACGTGCACCAAAACTCTCAATTGTCATATTAAGTGCAACACGACTACCTGAGTAGGAGGTCATATCTTTATTAAGTTTCACATATGTACAGGTAGGATTTCCCCAGTAGAGGTATGCCTGACCATCATCATCGATAAATGCCGTTGGGTCAATATCATTGCTGGTGTTATTTAAAAGCGGCTTTTTTATAGGATCGGTAAATGGACCATCAGGGTTATCCGCAACGAGCACGCCAATTCCTTTCATGTGAACCGGGCAATACATATAAAACTTCCCATCGTGGGGAATACACTGGACTGCCCAGGCACCGTTATTTCCTGCCCAGCTGAAATTCTTTAACGATGCAACCCTGCCACGAAATCGCCAGTTAACCATATCGGTGGTTGAATAACAGCACCAGTCTCGCATAGTAAAAAAATTATCGACCAGTACATCCTCGTCATGGCTGGTATAGCAAAATACAGTATCTTTGTATACCATTGGTGCAGGGTCAGCTGTAAAGACATGCTGAAAAATTGGATTGTCAGCAAAAACTGTAATATAAAAGATGAATAGAATCATAATTGATGAACAAACTGCTTGCTTTCGATTATTCACGTAAGCCTCCTTTTTAGTGCCTTAAAATTCCTAATTTCATCATCTCTTTTCATTGTCTTTGTATCAGTGAATTAATTAAAAATTAACATATTGGCATATTTGCCGGACCTCAGACAACATATCCTGCCCCCCGTTACGACAGGATCAGTGTATGTGAGTTTAAAAATACAGCCCTCACATTAGTATATATGAGCGGGGTTTGACAATTACCCACCAACCATTACCACTTTATAAACTGTTTTGTTACAATACCGCAGGAGGTATTTACTTTAATATAATAGACACCCGGCCTCAGGGAACGCATTGAGGTCACATTGCATCCTACGATTTGTAATAGCTTTCCGGACGCATTGTAAATGCCACCCCCAAGGACAATACCATTGGTCTTAATTTCAAGTACTTCATTCTTCAATTGCATTTGTAAATAGGCTTTTTCTGATATATTAACATTTGATCCTGCTATCGATACTACCCCATCATTCAGATTGATTCTGATTGCATCTATATCAGGAAGGTATCCGGTGGTATTCGAAAATCTTATTTTATTCAAACCAGCTTTAAGTGTCACCGGGACAATCACTGAATCTCTTTTTGTAAAAGAGCCTGAATTGAGCCCAGTCAAAACGGAATCCTGGCCATTGACGGTCATCGTCGCTGAACGGTTCTCCCCGGATATGTACATTAGTGTTAATTTGTAACTTCCAGCTGAATTTGCCCATATTTTATTAAATTCTAAAAAATTAGTTGCACTTTTCCCCAAGTAACTTACCTTTGCTCCTCCAGAGCAGGTTGCATCTTTTGCTGGCTTAGCCTGATTTGCTACTATCTGATTATTTACGGTCAAATTAAAGTTGTTCATCCATGAATTTTCAGCTTCAAAGACCTCCTGAAGACGAGACTTCGATCCGACCATTTTGATAAACACAACTCCATGAGAAGGAACGTTGCTTGAAAATTCCGTCTCAAACGAACCCAGATCCTTTTTGTTAAGAATATCCCGAACAGTAGCAGACCCAACTAAATCAAGATCTCTCCATTGAACTTTAATCGTACGACTGGCAGCTGACCGGTTGAATAGCACCACCACACGTTCATTACTGGCCAAATTATTAAGACGTCTTCCCCATACCTGGCCACCATTCCCATCGTCACTTATCAAGTGCGCCTGAAGACCAGAGGTATCCTGATTAATGGCGATAGCTTCTTTATTCTTGAGCAGCTCTAAGGTCTGTGCGCTCATTTTTGTCAGATCATTCCCAAGCACAAGCGGTGATGACATTATACACCACAATGCAAAATGACTCTTATCCTCTTCAAAGGGTAATCCATGCCCAACCTCGAGCATATCCATATCATTATAATGCCCTGTACTTGAAAAGCCAGAAAGGTATGCATTAAGATCAAGAATTCTAATTATGGAAGCCCAGCTGGCATTGATATCATCAGCAATTCTCCAGGAGTTCCCAACTGTGCAAACCCATGCACCAGGAAATTGCCACCTGCAAATGTTGTAAATAATATCGTCGCGTCCAGTAGCATCGAGCGCATTTCGAATCTTTGTATACTGTGTCTGCTCATCCAAATGAAGATGCCTTGCTCCTCCACAATAATCGACTTTTATGTAATCGAACCCCCAGGTTTTAAATGCAAGATCGATATCCTGCTGCTCGTGTTGATAAAGCCCGACTCCTTCACCTGTAGTTTCACCCCCGTGTACCGCCCCGCAGGTCCAGTCCCCCCCATCAGAATAAAAACCAGCCTTTAACCCTTTGGAATGTATGTAATCAGCCAATGCTTTGAATCCGCTTGGAAATTTCGCGGAATTTATTCTCAGTGATCCATCAGAGTTACGTTTGTTCCAGAAACCATCATCAATATTTAGATAGCGATAACCAGCTTCTGCCAATCCAGATGAAACCAATGCATCTGCTTGTGCTTTGATTTTAGATTCGTTAATATCCTGATAAAACACATTCCAACTTGCCCATCCCATTAGAGGTGCCTTTGGTTCTGCTCCTTCCGTAAAGCTTGCCAGTGCCACTAAACAGGTAACAATAATTCCGATTGCTACTGTGGTAATACTTTTGCAATTCATCCCACCCTCCTTATATATGTTTCAATCACCGTTATTCTAAAACCAGTTCGAGTTGATTTCTGCGTTTTATCTTTAAGTGATTCCGCATTTTTTAAATGTAAATATATTTATTTTCACTGATCACACCGGCTCACTAATATATCCGGCTTTTAAAACTCCATTTGAACTCAACCAATTGGTCAACCATCTTCTGGTTCATATAACTCAACCGAATCCATTCCTGTGAACGAGTTTTAAATGAAATTGAACACTCATCCAGAAAACCGAACCAGGGATTTCCGCCACTTGCATCCCCACCAAACCGCAGCGGCAAAGTGTTAGACACATTACCAATTGCCATCATACCAGTGGCAGGAAGCGAACTCACATCCGATCCATCAATGTACATACGACTTTTATTCTCTCCCGAACGGTCTACCACCACTGCAATATGGTGCCAGGCTGTATCGGTTATCCATTTATTGGATGCCAGTGTAAATGTTCCCGAATTACCCCATGATTCGGCAGCAGTTGACATAAAAAAGAATAGTGCTCCATCAGGGTCAATTTCAATAAGCCAGCCATACGATGAAGAGGGCTGGCCGCCTGAGCTTTTTGAGGCGATCGTTTGACGTTTGCCAGTAACTGTTTTTTTAATCCAGGTACAAAATGTAAAATCAGATACCCCTATATTACATACATTTCCCATTTCAGTGAAATCTCCAGATCCATTAAGGTACTGTCCATAACCGGCAATACCTGAGCTGCGTTTCTGATCCCCTTTTCTGGAACCGTTGTGTCGATTGACTGTAGCATCCAGCAGCAGTTCTCCATTTTCTGCAAGATGCCATACGCCTTGTAAACCCGTAGATGTGTCGAATACTCCACGGCTGTTCGATTCACTTCCGGCGACAGGGTTACCCCAGTACATGATAATTGATTGTGAGCTGTCGTTTCCGTAAACAGTGTCGACCTTTACCCATATCGCAGCCTGACCTGCCGTAACATCCCAATGTTCAATTTCATAAGTAAGCGGTGCACCATTATCTTTAGAAAAACGGATATCGCTACCGTTTTCTTGAGCTTGATTAAAGCTAAAGTTCTTATTGTCTAATCGTATTAGTACAGGAAAGTTTTTTACATTTTCGGAAATCTCTGCACCCTTGGCAGTTGTATTCAAGTAAATACGTCCCGAGTAGTTCCATCCATAGAATGCTATAACAGCGGTATCACCTGAATTCACTAATACATTTCTCTGCAACACCGATGGCGATGCTGTATTGATTTTTGTATAATAAATAGTGGGAAATAGCGCAGCCGGAACAGAATCGATCGTTATAGAGTCAGTTTTTCCCCGTAGCGAGACAAAGATATCGGTACCTGGCAGATAGATATAGCCATTTACTGTATCGGCATCATCGGGCAGCCTGACTTTTATTGTGCCTGGCATGTGAAGCATACTCATTGGTACACCTGTAGTACTGTCGTCTGAAATGTGAATACCCTGAAACAACAACCGGGAACCGTCTTTGAGGACAGCCTGTACATTGTAAACTCCAGTGTCATTTGTATACAACTCATACCTGCCGCTATCATCAGTTACTCCAGAAGCGGAATCTGAAAGCGGAAAATCGTTTACCGGATCGTAATCAGCAGGAAAAAGCCTGACACGTGCATTTACCGCTGCTGTGCCATCCTCCTTGACAATAATGCCTTGTGCGACTTTTGTCTCGACACCCGAACTCGTACCGGTAAGGTCTTGATTATGTACACATGAGATGAACGCGATCGGCGCAAGTAAATATAAGAATCTAAGCAAAACCAGCCACTGACAACTGAACGGTCGCGAATATGTGCAGCCGTTATCATATATCCTCATTTTACTCATTACTTCCTCCAGTCAATTCTGAGCGTTTTGACACCGGAAAAGCCTGGAAGTTGACTTGAATTACCCGGTCAGCTGGCCTTCGCTGCGCAATCTCTGCCACACGCCGTCTGAATTCCCGAAGCTCAGAAAGGATCTCTTCATAACCTTCCTTATCTATACCTACGGTAATACTGGAGAATACGCGTTCATTTCGTGGAAAACGATCCATCGCTTCACGTGCCAGATCGAGCATCGACAGAGTAAAATTTGTAACCATAAGCGAAGTAGCAGCTGAACCAGTATCGATACTCTTTTGGGTAGGCTTGTAAAAGCCATTCTCATCACGCTGAATCAGTCCAAGCTCCATAAGCAGAATTACTGACGCTTTGGCCTGGTCGGGCCTGATCGCAGGAATTATCATTTTAGCCAGATCCTCATAATTCTCTTTCACTGGAACAAATTCGAGAAGGGCACGTATAACCGAATGATACCATTTGTCATAATATTTGTACAGGTGAGGTCCTACCCGGTAAATACAGGAACCGCTGAAAGAAATAAGCTGCTCAAATAATTCCATTTTAGGAGCTGTTCTTTTTTCCTGATTGAAACGCACCATGGTTACAAAGTAGCGGGTTTCCAGTTTCTTTAATTTGCAAAGAATGGCAAAACGCTCGGCAAGATCAATAGAAATATTCGCTTTTCCATGAAGTATCAATGAAAGGTGACCGGGAGATTTAATACCTGTTTCCCTGCATACACTTGCATAGGTGATCTGCGATTTTTCTGATTTTATTGACTCAAAAAAATCGTTAAGATATTTACGATAATCAGTATAGTTAAAAGGAGATCTTTTCATACTTTTTTGTCCTATGCACATCGAGAATATAAGGAAAAAGTCCTTTATATGAGATTAGAAAAATTTATAATTTTCTTAAATATTTTAATAAATCAGCAGTGGTGATTGTTGTATCAGTTGTATTATCATCATGTTATACTATCATATTTGTTTTATGAAAATTTAATTTTTTTTAGTAAAAAGATATGAAATTTGAAGGATGGAGAGTGATAAAGAATGCCGCTGCAAACAATAAGGTCCATGGGAGCTTATTGAGCTTCTATTCTTTTATCCTAAAAATCACAGTTGAATTTCGAAAAATTAATTTAAAGTTATGGTAATTCTAAGTTATGAGTTGCTATTCTTTCAACTGATGAGTGAATGCATTTGTTCATAATATTATACAAGTTTCAGTTACGCCTCCTAAATTCCCCCTGTAGAGACGTCCGGCCGGACGTCTTACAGGGGGATTTAGGGGGCGTATTGCTGCAAAAATTTCATCTGCGTTTTTTAGTTTTATACAAATCATATTCAGAACGCATCAAATCAGATGCGAAAATGTGAAGAAGAAAGTTTTAGGCAGGATTAAAGATACTTATTGTAAAACAAACAGCTGAATGGAAGCTTGTAGGGCTTCCATTTTGATAGAATCGATTCAATACCAGAGCACGCCAAAATTTTCCTGCAAAGGAACACCGTAAATCAGGGAACTACTATCCTATGTGCAGTAGTTCTGTCGTTCTGATCCACCATCACCATATAAACGCCACTCGATTTATTTTTGAAAGTAAATTGATTACCAGTAGTGAACGCGTCTGATATTTGTCTGCCTCTGGTATCGATAACTTTCACCCGGCTCTTTTCTCCAACTCCCTGAAGGTGAACAATTCCGGATATGTACGAAGCGCTGATCGATTCACTAACTTTCGCAGAAATTCGCTGACTCACAGCCGTTGAACCATTAAGCGAAAACTGTTTAAAAAACGCCCATACTTCTTCAGCCTGATTCAATTTTGTCGGCCATTGATGCCCCTGACCCCCAATTGAATCAACAACTACATAAGTACCCTGAGCACACGGTCCATAAGTCAGCCTGGTAATTCCAGATTGCGGTTTGCTCGGCGGGTACGGACGAGTAGCTGTTGGCGTCGCAGGACAGGTATCCAACTTTAACCAGATATCGCGATCACTAAAAAACGAAGCTGCACCTTCCTGTGAACCGAATGTCATAAACACAGAAACCGGACGTTTAAGCGTACATGATGTACCTGCATGGCCAGATACCGGCGCTACAGCAGCAAAAATATTGGAAAATTTGCACCCGGCTACGAAACTTATAAATCCACCCTGAGAAAATCCTGTCATATAGATTCTACTTCTGTCTATATTATACCTTGCATCAAGCGTATCGATTACCGCTTGAAAGAATGGGAAATGTGATGTTCCAGACATATCAGACCAAATTCCAGCGCCACCATTACTGGACGCACTGGGATATACTGCTATAAATTTCTCCTTGTCTGCAACAACATCTCCCTTGGTCTCATTCTGAAAAGCCCCGCCGCTCCCGTTGGCCCCGTGGATAAAAAATACCACTGCCGGTTTATTTATCCCGCTTGGGACATGCCAGATACAGCTATTCGTTTTTCCATTAATAGTAAAACTCTTCGTCACATTGGATTGTGCGAATCCACCAGTAATTAAAAACACAACAAAACTCATAAGATAAAAGCTGTTTCGAATCATGGGACCTCCTGCAGGTTGTATTTGCCTGCTCCGTATCAAAATTGATTTATTGTATAATAATGAGACTTTCATATCATACTCGCCCTTGCAAGGCCACAGGTAACGAAATTGGATTGTTGCAATTATCTAAAATATAAGGATTTTTAAAAAAAATAAGAGGAAATAATCGGAGTATCCTATTTTAAATTGTCTTATAAACTTTGGATAGCGCGATTTAGCAGATTCACCAATTTGATTTGAGGAATCATTCGATCGGTAAAAAAAATGAATCATTGATGGTAGAAGGTTGAAAGATTGATCTAATTTTGATAGTCGATGGTCTATCTGATCAAAACTTCATACATCATTAAGAACCAATTGATTCGGGAGATCAGAATTTTCACTAACCCGATAGACCGATTGATTGGATTGATCAATCAATTCATTCTTTTGTATAATTATAGTAAGTTATATAATTCTTTTCCGAAATCCATTCGAAAGAATTCTTCGATTAGGAACTCAGGATGAACGGATAACGAAATTTTTTTGTCACCTACTAAAATTGGTGTTGTAGATAAATAGAGGTACTTTTGATGTACGGATTAGGTATAAATTTTGAACAATGATCCCTTTTTGGTCTAATCTCGTTCTACTTATTTTCTGCGCTTTGCAACTGCCTGTAAAACCTTTCTTTGTAAATTAATCCGGTTTTTTTTCTCTGCCATACTCTGAGACTGATCTTTTGTGCATAAATACTGAGACAGAGATCTGATTGTTGGATACTGAAAAAGAGTTGTCGCTGGTATATTTATATTCAATTGTTTCAAAATAATTTCACTATAGGTTAATACCATAAGGGAATTTCCACCCGCATCAAAGAAATTTGCATCTATACTATTGACCTCCAGATGTAAACTATCAATCCAGATCTCTATAAGCTTATGTTCTATTTCGTTATCGCTCAAATCTTTAATCGCGATTTCTGTTTTCGGAATAGTAACAGTGCTCAGATATTTTCTATCTACTTTGTTATTAGGGGTCATTGGTATTGAAGGTATGCTAACGTAACGCACTGGCACCATATACTCAGGAAGTTTAGATACCAGAAAACTTTTTATTTTGAATGCATCAAAAGTTTTTCCCGGCTCCATTACAACGAAAGCCACAAGTATTTCAGAATCCTGTTCTCCATGAACCGCTACTGCTGCATTGCTAACTTCAGGATACGTCTCAATTATTCTTTCAATCTCCTCAAGTTCGATTCTGTAGCCACGAATTTTTATTTGGTTATCCACTCGCCCTGCACACTCAAGAACGCCATCGCTTCTTAACCTGCAAATGTCACCTGTTGCGTAGAACCGCTGTTCTGAAGAACCGAAAAACTGCATTGCCCGAAATTTGCTTTTTGTCAAATCTTCACGATTGTGATAGCCTTTACTTATACCTTCGCCACTAACATGTAACTCACCCCACGTACCAAGAGGACAAGTGTTTCCCCACATATCAACGACACAAGTGATTGTGTTTGCGATTGGCCTTCCGATTGGAATACTCTCTGTAGCATCAGTAACATTATAAAAAGTAGACCATACAGTAGTTTCTGTAGGGCCGTACATATTGTAAAGGAGCTTACATCTCTTTAGAAGTTTTTTTGCAAGGTCCTGAGATAAAGCTTCGCCTCCGCATAGAATTTTAAGGGTATCATTCCCTTCCCAACCAGCAGCACAGAGCACTTTCCATGTAGTCGGAGTAGCCTGAATGATTGTTACATGATAGTCATCGATAAGTTTTTTCAATACAGCACCATTACTGGCGCACTCTCTTGTACCCATTACTATGGTAGCCCCGGTAGTCAGAGGTACAATAAGTTCCAGTACGTGAATATCAAAAGAGATTGTCGTTATGGCAAGCATCCGATCATCATAGGTTATCCCGGGTTCTTCAACTATACTACTAATAAAATTTGAAAGATTCCCATGCGTAATTACCACACCCTTGGGATTTCCTGTTGAACCTGATGTGTAAATCATATAAGCAGCTGAATCATTCGAAACCTGATTTTTGGAGATCTGCTGTTTTTCAGATTCATTTCTTTTTATATCTTCAAAAAAAATCATTTTTTGTGGATCGATCGATAGTCTTTTTTCCAGCCTTCTATTGGATATCACTTTAAATGCGTTGGAATCTTCGATTATGAAATTTATACGCTCTTCAGGAAATTCTGGATCGAGGGGAAGATAAGAAGCGCCTGATTTAAGAATACCCACTATTACCGCAAGCATCTCTACTGAGCGGTCCATAAAGACGCCAACAATCTGATTCTCCTTTACTCCCTCTTGTAAAAGAGCGTAAGCGACTTTATCTGCTATCTGATTCAAAACAGAGTAAGATATTTCCTGATCATTAAAAATTATGGCCGTTTTTTCAGGGTTATTTCTAACTTGCGTTGCGAACAGCTCTATAAAATTCTTTTTATTATTCTGCTCTCTTTTACCCTTTGAAAAAGATTCAATTGCAATTAATTCTTCTGGATTTATAAGAGGTATCGTATTTGCAGACTGATCAGCATTGTGCAAAAACTGTTTTACTAAATAGCAGTAATCCTGTGTCCATTGTAAGATTGTTTCTGAAGAAAAAAGAGTAGTATTATATTCAAAGACCCCTTGCAACGTGTTACCCTCTTCCCAAAAGCTTGCAAAAAGGTCAAGCTGACTTCCCCCATGATGTACATACCTTTGCTGTACAGAACACCCATCGAGTTGTAATGTTGAAAGCGGCTCGAATGTGAAACCTACCTGATAGAGAGGATTACGGTCAAGCTGCTGCGGACTTTTGTTTACCTCTTTTATTATAACTTCTATAGGAAGTTCCTGATTTCTATGCGCAAGCAGCATGGTGCGGCGTAGTTCCCTCATGCAATCTACTATTGAACCGCATTTATTCATGTCAATCGGTATCGGCAGAATGTTCATAAAACATCCCAATGTATTTTCAAAACGGGTGTTTCTTCTGTTTGTAAATGGAACGCCAATCATGAATTGTTCCTGGTTACTATACCTGCTTAAAAAGACTGAAAATGCTGTTAACATTATAAGAAAGGGAGTAACCTCTAATTGCTTTGAAAGTTCTTTTATGTCATTGGTTGTTTTTTCATCAAATTCAAACTGCTGCACTGTTCCCTGAAGTTGAAGATAAGGAGGTCGGGGAAAATCAGTAGGGAGCGATAGTGCAACAGGAACGCCTTCTAACAATTTTCTCCAGAAAGCTTTCATCTTCAATGCGTTATCGGTTGTTATCCAGGATTTCTGATCCTTTGCGTATTCGTCGTAGTTCGGTAACGCAAGCTGTTCCTCAGGTATATTATACGATTTTAAAAGAGAATTGTATGTTTTATTGAGGAAAAAACATAGCTGATCTTTAGTACGCAAATCGCAGATACTGTGCTGAAGAACAAAGCACCATATATAATTTGAATCCTCCTGCTTAATCAGAACAGTCCTGTAAAGCGGGCCGGTTTTCAGATTGAATGGTTTACAAACAAAGTCACTTAAATAATCCATTAGTGCTTCAAGATCTTCATTTGACATATCTACAATCGGAAGATCTGTATCTTGTATCTGAGCTGTTTTCGCAATCAATTCATTCTGCTCAACAACGAAATATGCCCTGAAAATGTCATTTTCTCTTATCAGACAGCAGAGAGACTGCTCTAACAAGGGAATATTGATCTCTCCCTCAATTGTAAATATCAGCGGAATATTGTAAGCAGAACTATTGGGATCTAAACTCTGAAGCCAGGAAAACTGCCGCTGCTGAAATGATGCAGGGTAAGATCCTACCATTCACAATTCCTTTTTTGAATTTGGCAATTTAATTTACATTACAAAATATTTCCGGGTAGTTCCAGATCATTGGCAATTTTTTGAAGAACAGCTGGTACTTTTTTTTCAACCTTTTCAAGTGCACTTTTGCGATCCAACAATCCCTTGCGTATCATTTGACTCAATTCAAGCTCGTAAGGATTGTAACCAAAGGTTTTCTCATGGACATGATTATTAAACGCATTCAATTGACAATTTGATGAGCACCCATCGACATCAACTGGTGCTTTCCAACCAAGGGAAGTAATCGTTTCGAGAATTTTTTCTTCCGAAACTTTTTCGAGACATAACAGATTTACCATTGTCGGCCAGGAAGTTACATTTTTAATTAATGATTCCGGAAGAGAAAAATAACTGTCAATCCAATCGCCGCAGCTATTTCTAAGTAAACCAAGGCTTTTCGATCTGCTTTCTTCCATGAAAAGATAGTTGTTTTTATAAATGATACTGTTTACCGGAATTTGTCCCAGAGTAAACCCGGCGAGGATAACCGGAATATTCTTTTCAAGGGCGATTCTGAGTGCCTGAATATTCACAATAGTAATACAGGAATTACATACCGAAGAAATTCTCATCAAAGTACGCTTATTGTAAATTGGTTCAAGTGCACTTGTTTTGATAATACTTTTCATGTGAGATAGAGTCGGTCTGAAAACAAAAAGATCCACTCCTAAATGATCGGTGATTTTTCTAATGTTATCAAAAGACACCTGAGGGATGTATCCATTATCTAATGTAAAAGCAAGTACTTTCAGGCCATACTCTGTAACCGCTTTATACATGGTATAAGTGCTGTCTTTCCCCCCGCTATATAACATTATAGCATCGTAAGTATTTTTGGATTTGGCACTTTTAAAAAGTTCTTCAACCTGAATTTTCGCTTTTTGGATAACATCATCTTCAGTTTGAAGAATTGATTGATCTCTACAGAAAGAGCACACTCCCTGCTCGTCGAAAGAAATTCCTGGAAATGAGCTCGATAGAATACATTGGGTGCATCGGGAATAGCTTTTCATGAGGCACTTTTCCTTGTTACAAAGTCGACAATTTTTAATACTGAACCGAAATTCTGACGGTTCATATCATTATCCAGGACTGGAATTTGAAATTCTTTCTGAAGAAATCCGGAAATTTCTACCAGACCGAAAGAATCGATAATTCCCTGATCGACAAGGGATTGATCAAGGATTATGTCTTCCTTGTCTACAATGAAGTTTCTACATACAAAATTAATAAGTTTTTCCTGTATCAACACCTGTTCCAAGATCACACCCTCCTGCAAGTAAATTTACTCTGTTATGTCTACAATCTGGTTCACTTTTGACAAGTCGTTCTGACGCGGATTTTTTGCCCAATACAGTGCAATTTGAGCGGAAAGAATGAAGGTCATTAACATATTATCCCTATATCCAATCTGTTCCCTGGGACCATTACTGAACTTCCTGACAAATCGGTCTATGAACTTATAATCAAATACACCATAATCTTTTATGAGATCCGCTGACAGGAAATCTGAAGCAGGTTTAAAGAGCCCGCCTGGTCCGACAAAAGATTTCAAATCGGGAGCCTGATACGGAAGCTTTGGCCGATCGATTATTGATTTTGGCACCACTTCTTTATAAGCACGCCGCAGGACATATTTTTGCTCAAATCCAGATAATTTAAAACTATCAGGCCACGAGAATACTTCTTCCACCAAATTATGATCCAAAAACGGGTATCTTCCCTCAACACTGTGAGCCATTGACATACGGTCACCCTGAGATGATAACAGATAACCTGATAATAAAGTCCTCATTTCAACAAATTGATTTTTTTGCAAATCGGAGAAATAATTATAATTTTGAGGAACGATAGTTCTGATTCTTTCCTGAAGAACATTCTTATCGAGAATAACTCCACTGTCTTTATTTATCGCATGTGCCAATACCGCATTGTTCGCGACCCGAATCGCACTTCCCACAAGTTCATTGTCACAAGCGCCAAAAAAATCTTCATAATATGTTTTTAAAAGCCCATACTGTTTAGATTCTGCATAATGCTTCAAGTGAGGATAGAGCTTTCTTATCAGAAGAGGTCTGATAGAAGAAGATGGCTGGCGTTGCCAGAACTTGATTAATTTCAGTTCTTTAAAGGAATCATACCCAAAAAGAATCTCATCCGATGCTTCACCGGTCAATACTACTTTTATCCCATGTTCCCTTACCAATTTTGATAGTAGAAATAATGGAATCGGCGCTGTTCTAAATACCGGACGCTCACAATGATAGATAGCATCCATAAAAGTATCCCGTATCTTCTGGTAATCAACATTTACATAATCATGCTCTGATCCTATTCGAAAAACCATTTCTCTTTGATATTGGCTTTCGTCATAATCGGAATCCGAAAAGGTAATGGAAAATGTTTTGAAAGTGTTTTTTTGTATAGATGAAGTAATAGCTGCAATAACCGATGAATCAATCCCTCCACTGATATACACTCCAACAGGAACATCACTTCGAAGTCTGAATTCTACCGATCTTTTAAGTAAATAACGCAAACGCTCTTCAGCATCTGAAATAGTTTTAGGTGGCGTTGCATCTAAACAAGTTTCTCCCAGTGAATAGTAGCGTTTTATGGAATGGCTAAACTCACCATTAAATACTTCATAAGTACCTGGTTCAACAGATCGAATGTTTTTCCAAACAGTTTGATCCGCAAGCGTATTCCATAGTAATCCATGTTCAAAAAGCGCTTTGTGATCATATTCGCGCTGAAACCTGGGAATCTGATCAAAGGATTTCATTTCTGAAGCAAAATATATGGACTCCCCCAGATGCAGGATATAGAGTGGGCGAACACCATATCGATCTCTGCACACAATAAGTCGTTTTTCTTTTTTATCCCAAAATAGAAACGCAAATTGCCCGTTGAGCTTAGCGATACCGCTTTCACCATATATTTCAATCACTTTCATCAACACTTCAGTATCACTACGCGAAGTAAACTGAACACCCTTCTTTATCAATTCTTCTCTTAACTCAAGGTAATTATAAATCTCTCCATTAAAAGAGATGACATAGCGGTCACTATTCATTGGCTGGCTTCCACCACTAAGATCGATAATGGAAAGCCTTGAATGCCCAAGCGCAATATCTTGAGAACAGTAGGTTCCCCAGCCATCCGGTCCCCGGTGGAGCAATGGTGCAATCATTTTTCTAATTAATGCCTTCTGATTGTCAGTACTCTGTGAGTTCCTATTCAGAATGCCCACAATTCCACACATTTTCAGCACTCCATTATTAAGACACAAGGTGATAGCTTTAGATCGTATTAATATAGCAAAAATTGATCTAAGAAAATGATACCAAAGGGAAAATTAATTGTCCGATTCTTATCAAGCGATTCTCTAAACTGTGCTAAAATAATTTTTTTATGCTACTCAAAACAAAAACGCTCATTTGTTCACCCTCCGCAAAGGTCTGTTTTAGAGAAGAGTCATTAATCAAAAACGGGCGGTTTTATTGGTGACTTTTCGAACATATTTATTGTAACACAGCAGAACTAATATAAGTAAAAAAAGTCCCTGTAAACATACATTTTCGACAAATATTAACAAACTAACATAATTCAAAATGATATTTACATGTTCCTCTCTGTTATCTATTTTATTTTTGCTTCCAAATCGTTAGTATTTAGGATCAGAGTATAGCTTGAACTGACAATTTATACTGAACTTATTCAAATATTCTCATCTCTGAAGAGAAAATTCAATTGGTTAATAATATATCTGGTTTATATTTTGATTACAAATAGTAATATGCAACACCTTTAAGAAGTTTGTAAATTCCAAAATGGAGAAATATAATGGATAACAAAATTAGTGCGGCACCAGCTTCTGAAATCAGAAGTGTTCCGTTATCCTGGAATAAAACGGATATTCCCTATCCGCTTCATAAAACCCTTCACCAACTCTTTGAGGAGCAGGCCAATAAAACACCAGATGCAATAGCAGTCTCATTCAAAAATCAAACACTTTCTTATAAAGAATTAAATACTTATGCTAATAAACTTGCCCTGTATTTACAAAATAAAGGCATTGGTAAAGAATCCATTGTCGGTGTCTGCTTTGAGCGTTCCCTCGAAATGGTGATTTCCCTCTATGCGGTTTTAAAAGCTGGAGCCGCTTATGTTCCAATAGACCCGGATTATCCTAAAGAACGCCGACTTTTCATGCTCGAAGATTCCGCAGTACCAGTTGTCCTTACGCATGACAAATGCATGGCCAAAATTCCCGAGAATAAAGACATTGTCATTTACGACATAAGCAACAGTGATATCAATGCCTTACCAGAACTTAACTGCGGTTCAGTTTCCGAACCGGAAAACGCCGCCTATGTTATTTATACATCAGGTTCGACTGGTACACCTAAAGGTGCTATTAACACTCATCGTGGAATTGTCAACCGTCTTTTGTGGATGCAGGACTGTTTTCAATTAACACCAAATGATCGCGTGTTACAAAAGACACCCTATTCTTTTGATGTTTCTGTTTGGGAATTCTTCTGGCCTTTAATTAGTGGCGCACAATTAGTAATAGCTGAACCAGGTGAACATCGGAATGCAGATTATATTGTCCGAACAATCAAACAAAATAACATTACCACCTTACATTTTGTCCCTTCGATGCTGCGGTTGTTTCTTGAAGCTGAAAACGTTGAATCTCTTTCTTCACTTAAAAGAGTAATCTGCAGCGGAGAAACTCTGCCATATGCATTACAAGAGCGTTTTTTCAGCCGCCTCTCATGTTCCTTATTTAACCTTTATGGGCCTACAGAAGCAGCAGTTGATGTTACCTGGTGGGAATGCCGCCGTAATGACGAACGAAAAATAGTCCCTATCGGTAAACCAATATCTAATATCCAGATTCACATCCTTGATGAATCAAAACAACATGTCCCAATTGGCGAAACTGGGGAATTATATATCGGCGGAGTCGGTGTTGCCCGTGGCTACCTGAACAGGCCTGAACTTACCAATGAAAGGTTTATCCCTGATCCTTTTTCCGAAAAAACCGGAGCCAAACTTTACAAAACGGGCGACCTCTGCAGATATCTCCCTGATGGAGCTATTGAGTATCTGGGCAGAATCGATGATCAGGTTAAAATCAGAGGCTTCCGTGTTGAACTTGGGGAAATTGAAGCTGCTATTTTAAACAACAAATCTATCCGTGCGGTAACTGTTACTGTCAAAGAGGACCCCCTAACGGGAAATTCCCGACTGATCGCCTATGTAATTTCTGATGATGACACTCTTCTTATTGATGAGCTTAGAACTAAGCTTTCTATTTCATTACCCGAGTACATGGTTCCATCACATTTTGTTAAGATGAAAAGCTTCCCTTTAACTCAAAGTGGTAAGGTCAATAAACGTGCTCTTCCGGAACCTCCTGCACTGCGACCGAATCTGCATCAAATTTATGTTTCCCCAGTAACTGAAAAGGAAAAAAGTGTGGCTGATTTATGGGCCTCTCATCTTAATCTCGATAAAGTCGGTCTTCATGATAATTTTTTTGATCTGGGTGGAAACTCCATCCTGGCAACTGCACTAATTGAGGCAATTGGAAAGAATTTCAATATCCCTTTATCGGTGATCTCATTATTTCAATTCCCAACTATAGCGGCTTTAGTTAATCATATTAACACAGATGGCAGTTCAATGAGTGGAATAGCTGCTGAAACACAGGACCGGATCAATAAACAGAGGAGTATGCTGAGTAATCAAAAATGGCTTAAAAAAAAACAAGCGAATAATGGTCATAATAACGTATGATATAGAATACTGACTTATGATATCTTTTTTTGACAAATAAATTACTGTGATAAGTATTGAAGGAATTTTTTAGATGACAACGGAAACAGAAGACATTGATGGAATAGCGATCATCGGTATGTCCTGCCGATTCCCCGAAGCTGATACAATTGATCAGTTCTGGCAAAACCTTGTAAACGGTAAAGATTGTATCAGTGAACTTTCAATCGAAGAAGCTCGTTTAGCAGGAATTCCTGAATCTATAATAAACCAGAAAAACTACATTCATCGAGGCGGTCGTTTAAAGAATCCGGAAATGTTCGATGCATCATTCTTTGGTTTTTCTCCAAAAGATGCTAAAATTATTGACCCCCAGCATCGGCTTTTTCTGACTTGCGGTTGGGAAGCTCTTGAATCAGCTGGATATGATGTGAGCTCGATTCAACAGCCGGTTGGAGTTTTTGCCGGGTGTAGTTTTAATTACTATCTTCTTAATAATGTCATAAGAAATCCTGAAGTTTTGTCTAACTATTTTGAACTGCAGACTCTTTTCAGTAGCGATAAAGATTTTCTTTCTACTCGTCTTTCTTACAAGCTCAATCTACGAGGGCCAAGTTTAACTGTCCAGACAGCCTGTTCATCGTCGCTTGTGGCTATTCATATTGCTTGTCAGAACCTGCTTATGTATCAATGCGATATGGCTCTTGCAGGAGGAGCAAGCTTACAAATTCCATGGTGGAATGGTTACATGATTGGCGATGCAGATATCCGTTCAACTGATGGTGTTTGCAGGCCTTTCGATAGCAAAGCCAATGGTACAATCTTCGGTGAGGGAGTTGGAATTGTTGTTTTAAAACGTCTTCAGGAAGCTATTGATGATGGCGACCATATTTATGCGGTAATTAAGGGAACAGCAATAAATAATGATGGCTCTGTGAAGGCTGGGTTTACTGCCCCAAGTGTAGATGGTCAGACCGAGGTTATTACCATGGCACTTGAAACTGCAAATGTCAAAGCTTCGGATATATCTTATATCGAAACACATGGAACCGGTACTCCTTTAGGGGATCCGGTGGAAATATCTGCTCTCACAAAAGCCTACCGTCACTATACCGATAACAAAAATTTCTGCGGTATAGGTTCAGTCAAAGCTAACATCGGACACCTTGATGCAGCGGCAGGTATTGCCGGACTTATTAAAACCGCCCTTTCTCTTCACAATAAATATTTACCCCCCAGTATCAATTTCTCTGAGCCGAATCCTTTACTCAAAATAGAAGAAACGCCTTTCTATGTAGTTAAAAATGGAGCTCCATGGAATGCATCTGCTCAAAACAAGCGTTATGCCGGTGTCAGCAGTCTTGGAGTAGGGGGAACTAATGTTCATATTATTCTTGAGGAAGCACCTGAAATAAAAAAAATACAAACTTCCAAAAAGTGGCATTTTTTGCCTGTTTCTGCGAAATCAATATCTTCTCTGAATAGAACAGCACAAAACTATGCATCTTCCCTTTTAAAAAACAACACTATTGACATTGGAGATATCGCATTTACCATGCAGCAAGGCCGTCAGCATTTTCCTATCAGGCAATTTGCAGTCGCTCAATCTCAATCTGATGGTGTAGAACAGTTTTCATCGCTTGCGATCTCAGAATCTGATATTAAAAAAGCTGCAACTGGTTTAAATAACATTGTATTCATGTTCACAGGTCAAGGTTCTCAATACATTTCTATGGGGAAAGGCCTTTATAAAGCAGGTGGTATTTTCAGGGCAACCTTCGATTATTGCTGCGATTTTCTTTCAAATAAGTATAATCTTGATATAAGAAATAGTCTTTTTTCTGAAACTGAAGCGGATGCTTCTCTTTTGCAAAAAACGAATCTTACACAACCGCTTCTTTTTTCTTTTGAATATTCTTTGGCTAAATATTGGGAGTCACTGGGCATTATACCTTCAGCAATGATTGGCCACAGTATCGGGGAATATGTGGCGGCATGTCTGTCCGGAGTCTTTACTCTTGACGAAGCTCTTGACATTGTTGTAGAACGGGGGAAAATCATGTTCGATCAGCCCCGGGGGAAAATGATCAGTGTCAATGTTTCTGCTGAAGAGATTAAACCACTCCTTTGGGGGGATCTCGAAATCGCTCTGGTAAACACTCCAACATTAACCGTTATAGCTGGTAATGAGAACGATATCAACAACTTACAGACAACACTCACTCAAAAAAATATTGAATCACGATTACTGCAAACTTCACATGCATTTCACAGTAAGTCAATGGATGCAGCAATTGAACCTTTTGCCGCTTACCTTTCAAAATTTACATTAAAAAAACCGGCCATTCCCTTTATTTCAAATACAACCGGCACCTGGATCACCGATTCGCAAGCACAGGATCCTTTGTACTGGGGGCAGCACATAAGAAAAGCTGTTAACTTTACCGCAGGCATAAACAGTTTACTTGACCACGGTTACCACTTTTTTCTTGAGATCGGACCAGGAAACGCTCTTTGCTCCTTTGTTAACAAAATTTCAACCGGGTGGCATTCTACCCATAAAGAATCTCCTCATGATAAAGCTGTCACTTTCACTTCTATCAGACATTCTAAAATTGAAATCGATGATGAAAAGCATTTCCTTACAACTTTAGGTCAGCTTTGGCAATATGGATTTAAGCCACAATGGGAAGCTTTATATCTGGGAGAAAAAAGAACCAGAATACCGCTACCTACTTATTCCTTCGATGATAAAAAGTTCTGGATTAATCCTACAAAAAACTTCTATTATGGGATGGGTATCCAAAATGAAATTTCAAATATGCACAATAACAGTCTGACTTCAGATGATGATTCAGATCCTCAGTTAAAAGAAAATAGAGCCTCCGAAGTCAAAGTTGAATCCAGTGATGATTTAACTGTTATGATTATAAATATATGGAAGGAAGTTCTAGGAAGTGATGATATTAAATCTTCAGATAATTTTTTTGAACTTGGTGGAGATTCTTTACTAGCTGTACAAATGTTTTCTAAAATTCAAAAGAAAACCGGCATAAATCTCTCTCTTGCAACTTTATTCAAATCACCTTCTATTGAGCAACTGGTCAAAGCACTGGGTAAACCGTTAATAGAAAAGGCTGTTACATCTATTCACAATTCTCCTGATAAAGAGTTAGATAACAGTTTTTCTTACATTGTACCGATAAAACAAAGCGGTAGCAGGACCCCATTTTTTTGTGTTCATTGCGTTGGTGGAAATGTTCTTAATTATAATGCATTTATCCCCTATCTGGATCAGGACCAGCCGTTGTATGGTATTCAATGCAAAGGTCTGGATGGAATTGAAAAACCCTTTAATTCCATCAAAATTATGGCTGAATGTTACATAAATGAGATGAAGAAAATTCAGCCAAACGGTCCATACCTGATTGGTGGCGGGTCGATGGGAGGATTGGTTGCTTATGAAATGGCTCAGCAGCTGCAAAAAAAAGGTGATGCTATTTCGTTATTATTAATGTTAGATAGTGGTTGTCCTTACAACGTAAATAAAATCCCAATAGCCTCTACCAATACCCAACCCAATAAAAAACAGAAGCGATCAATAATACTGCAGATTGTACATAGTATCGATTGTCGAATCAGTGATTTTCGTAAATATACCACTTGTCACTTTTACAGACTTCAAGGGAAAGCGATTCCCCATGAATTACGCTATTGGTTAATTGAACAGAAACATTTGTCATTACTCGATCGGTATAATCCAGAACCATATCCTGGAGTAATCACCATGTTTCGAGCTACTCAGAATGATCTTATTGATCCTTATAGAGGATGGAAAGATGTAGCCAAAGGGGGAATGAAAATCATTGATTTTGAGTGCGATCACACAAATATTGTTGAAAATGTAGAGATTGCAAAAGGACTGAATGATGTTTTGATGTCCATGAATTTGAAAGAAACTATACCTTTGTTATAATCAGAACTAATGATTGGATGAAAATTATCAAACTATTTTCAAAGTTTTACTATTTTTTATTTTTAAATACCTTAATCTGCTTTATTGATAACAACTGGTTTTTTGGATTATGATTATTGTTTTAATAAAAGGTAGGCAGAAGTGAGAATCCAAAATGAGCACTATTTTTTCTGACTTTTTCCAATGAAAATTTTTATTTAAGCGGTTTTTTTCTTGATTATCTTCTCTCGAAGAAGCTTTTATTTCATTTTGAACTGCCAATCTTTTATGGATTTCTAATGATAAAAAATGAGCCAACTACTCGAAATGAGTGTTTAACCTTTACTGCTCCAGCAACTGAATCTCAACAGGAAATCTGGGCTTCCGTTCAGATGGGAAATGAGGCAAATTGTGCTTATAATAAGTCGATTTCTCTCATTTTTAAAGGGCCACTCGAGTATAAGGCTCTTGAAAAAGCATTCCTTACATTGGTAAATAGACACGATGCTTTGCGGACCCTCTTTGGTCCTGATGGCAAAACCCTCTGTATCACTAATTCACCAACATCAATTACTATTCCTGTTGTCGATCTGTCGCAAGGGGAAGACAATCTTATCAAGCAAGAAATGGAAAAAGTTCTATCCAAGGCAGTTGAAACACCTTTTGACATAGAATTTGGTCCTCTTTATTCTATCTACTTAGTAAAAATATCTCCTGATAATCACAGACTTATTTTTACCGCTCATCATATCATTTGTGATGGGTGGTCGATGACAGTACTGCTAACCGAATTAGCTAAACTCTACTCAGCATATAAGGACAATATTTCATATAATTTGCCAGAACCATATCCTTTCAGTACTTATGCATATTCGCAAAATGCATATCTTAAAAGTCAGGAATTAGCTGATTCAACTAATTACTGGTTCAATCAGTTCTCTGAATTACCTCCTTCGATTGATTTACCGACAAAAGCAAAACGTCCTGTAAGCCACACTTTTAGATCCTTAAGACACGACTTTACTATAAATAGCACATTAACATCCCAATTAAAGCTGATCAGTTCACAAAATGGATGCAGTTTATTTGTCTCATTACTTGCAGCTTTCAAGGTATTGATTTATCGCCTCTCAGGTCAAACAGATCTTACCGTGGGAATTCCTTCTGCAGGTCAATCAGCAATTGGTCAGAATTCACTTGTTGGACATTGTGTCAACATTCTCCCCATTCGGTCCCAATTGACTCCCGACATTACTTTTACTGATTTTATTCGGGAAATTAAAAAAATAATGCTTAATGCCTATAAGTACCAGATTTTCACTTATGGTACTCTCATTAAAAGTCTCTCTCTAAAACGAGAGCCAAGCCGGATCCCGTTGGTTTCTGTTCTATTTAATGTCGACCAAAGTATTCCAGAAAACAATTTTTCATTTGCAGATTTAAGTGTCGAGTTAATAATCAATCCCCGGCATTTTGAAAATTTTGAATTATTTTTTAACATAGTGGAATCATCCGGCTCGTTGAAAGTTGACTGTCAATACAATACAGACCTTTTCAGTTCAGAAATGATTCAGAACTGGTCCGAACATTTTATTGAATTACTATCAGGAATCGCAAATAAACCATCACTACCTGCATGCTCGATTCCTATCCTGAATAAAAAGCAAACTGAATTACAACTGATAACCTGGAACAATACCGGATCTGAGTACCCTCATGCAATTGGTGTACATTCTTTAATCGAAAAACAGTGCAGAGAAACACCTGATCGTATAGCGGTAGAGTTCAGTGATACTAACCTTTCGTATAGAGACCTTGATCTACGATCCAATAAGCTTGCAGCATATTTGCAAAATCTTGGAGCCGCTCCCGGAACACTTATCGGAATCAGCCTCAAAAGATCTCAGGAAATGCTGATCGCAATGCTTGGCATACTGAAAACTGGTGCAGCTTATGTTCCTTTAGATCCCGATTTTCCAGATGAACGTATATCATATATGATTTCTGATGCCAACATTAAACTTTTGATAAGTGAAGAATCTGTTATTAAGCAGCTCCCGAAATGTGGCGCTACAATTGTTTCTATTGATAAAGATGCCAGGAGTATCGATAAATGCAGTTCATCGACTCTACAATCCACGGACTTTAATCCCGAGTGTATCGCTTATATCATTTACACATCTGGATCAACGGGTAAACCCAAAGGAGTTCAGGTCCCGCATTGTGCGGTCGTTAATTTCCTCTCAAGTATGAAACATACACCTGGAATAACACAAGAGGATACAGTTCTTGCCCTGACCACCTTGTCGTTCGATATCGCTGTACTTGAATTACTTTTGCCCTTAACAGTTGGTGCACGATGTCTTATTGTAAATCGTGAAACTGCATGGGACGGAAACCTTCTTAAAAGCGCTATTGAAAAATCAAAGCCAACTATCATGCAGGCTACTCCTGCAACCTGGAGATTACTATTGACATCTGGGTGGAAAGGTTCATCCACACTTAAAATTCTTTGCGGTGGAGAAGCTTTTCCACAGGACCTTGCTTCTGAACTGTTAAACCGGTCTGCCTGTGTCTGGAATATGTATGGTCCAACTGAAACAACTGTATGGTCTACTTGCTATCAAATTACAGATGCAAATAAACCTTTGCTTATCGGCCGCCCTATTGCAAACACTACAATTTACATCCTAGATGATTTATTACAACCTGTGCCTGTCGGTGTAGCTGGAAATCTCTGGATCGGCGGAGATGGTGTAACCAAAGGATACCTTAACAGACCCGAGCTTACCGAAAAAGCTTTCATACGCAATCCGTTTTCTACCGATTCGAACGATCTCATTTATAAAACTGGTGATATTGCAAGATACTATTCAGATGGTAATATTGAGTGCTTTGGGCGTAGTGACGACCAGGTAAAAATAAGAGGATACAGAATCGAACTGGGTGAAATTGAATTTGCGATAGGTAAAATGGATACAATAAAGCAATGTGCTGTGGTTGTATGTGAACTAGGCAAAGGAGATGTTCGATTAGTAGCTTTTATTGTCCCTAAGCCGCAAAAAGATGTCACTTTACAGGAGGTCCGTAATTTTCTTCATAGTAAATTACCTGAGTATATGATTCCTCAACATATTTCTCAAACTGATCAACTGCCGCTTACCCCCAATGGGAAAATTTATCGGAAAAAATTAAGCTCATTATTCAATCTTACCGAAACTGCGCCTGATGAACAGTATGTTCCTCCGTCTAATGACCTCGAAAAATTGCTTGTTCAAATTTGGCAGGATATTCTTGGCAGACCTAAAATTGGTATCAAGGAAAACTTTTTTTATCTAGGAGGACATTCTCTTTTAGCAGTCCAGATTGTTTCGAGAATTCTTAAGGAAACAAGTGTCAATTTAACTCTTGCGACATTCTTTACTACCCCGACTATTCAAGAATTAGCTGCAAGCAGCTACTTTACAAACATATCAGAAAAAAATGTTAAAATATTGATTTCTCCAAGCCAACATAGTTACTCTTATGTTGTTCCTATCAAACCGGATGGGAAACGGACTCCATTCTTCTGTGTCCACTGCGTTGGTGGCAATGTTCTCAATTACAACGTTTTCGTACCTTACCTTGATAAAGACCAACCTTTGTATGGATTGCAATGCAAAGGTCTTGATGGGATCACCGAACCATTTGACGATTTACGTGTAATGGCCAGAAATTACATTGATGAAATTCGTGTCATTCAGCCCCATGGCCCATATCTACTGGGTGGGGGGTCAATGGGAGGATTAGTCGCTTTTGAAATGGCACAACAATTACTTGAAATGAATCAAGAGATTGGACTGCTTGTAATGCTTGATACTAGCTGTTCCCGATTACTAAAAGGAAAAATTCACGATTCGCCAAAATCGCTCTTTTTTCGTGTACAAAACGGGATTCGCTGCCGTATCAGAGATTATATAAAGTTTACTGTTTGCAAATCCTATCTTAAGCGTAAAATCGCCATACCTCATGAATTGCGGTACTGGTATATAGAACAGATGAATCTCGCTATTTCTGATTCGTATATCCCCGACCCATATACTGGACTAATAACAATGTTTCGTGCGGCGCTAAATAAAGATTGCACCGATCCTTACAGAGGTTGGAAAACCATTGCAAATGGCGGAATCAGGTTTTTTGATTTTGAATGTGAACATAACAATATTGTCGAGCATGTTGAAATCGCACGTAAACTTAATGAAATTCTCAAGGCAGTTTAATTTTTTTTTGTGAAAACATCCATTTAATCAGATCCGGATTTTTGAATGCCTGTGGCACACAATAATGACCAGTTTTTTCAAACAGAGTTAATTTACAATTACCACCTGACTCCTGAACGGCTTTCTGCATCTCTATATTTAACCGGGCCGGGGCTATTGAATCCAGCATCCCATGAAATGCCCAAATTGGAATATCTTTCATTTTATGGGAGGTCGATAAATCAGAGAGACCAGAGATAGGTACTGCGGCAGCAAAAATGTCCGGATATCTTGTTATTATGTCCCATGTCCCTGTACTTCCCATTGAAAAGCCTATCACATATATTTTTGATATATCAACCGGATACTCAGAGACAATTTGATTCATTGTTTTAATTACCAGTTGCATCTCTTCACTCTCAACTATTTGGGATTGATTATAATGACCAAAAGGCGTTTTTACGAAACCTGTATTCACCCACTGAGTGCCTTGTGGACATTGGGGGATTACAACGAATGACGGATGCTGTTTTTGAACTTTTCGTGAAAGAAATGTATTAGCTATAAATTCGATTTGCCTTTTGTTATCACTTCCACGTTCGTTTCCGCCATGTAAAATAAGCACTATCGGATATTTACTGTCGGAGTTGAGCTTAACTTCAGGAACATACAACCGATATAAAAGTTTTCTGGAAAATTCTTTTGATCCAAAACTGAGAGATTTTGTTTTATATAGATGGTAAGAAGTAATGAGTTCCGATCTATAATGATAAATAATAATCAAAGAAAAGATTATAACTACTATGCTGATTGATGTTTTCATAAAGAATTATCTTTCTGAAAATTCAAATATAATTAAGTCTTTATTGCTTCAACATATAATGCGACATTAGTCCAATGGTTGTCAAAATAACTGGTATTTCGCATTACAGACGCCGCGCTTTGCCCAGGCGCCATAGTGTAAACTGTTTCAAATCCAGCCATGCGCAAATAGCGAAATACCTTATCATGGCTCCACCAGTTAACATGGTTCTGCCTGTATTTCTTCTGTTTTTCAACGGAACATTTACTCACGAAAAAATTCATAGCATCTTCGAAATTCATCTCAGAGATAATTTTCTTTACACATTCATCATCAATTCGTTCTTCCGCCCCATCAGCATGTATCGTGGAAGCGTTTGAAGCAAAATGTACTAAGAAAATCTGTTCAAGAGAAGCTTGATTGAGCGGGATTTTATACATCAATCCCTTATAGCAATCAGGCCGGCTGAAATAGTTTAGCCATGAAAAAAAACTCAAATCCTGCCTTTTATATGCAATATAATCAAGGACATTATTGGGACACACTACCCTGAATACACCATCCTTTTTTAGAATCCGGCGCACTTCCTTGAAATAAGCACTGGCAGCTTCATCGGTTATGTGCTCTATCGTAAATTGAGAATATACCAGTTCCACAGAGGCAGATTCAATCGGAAGCAGATTGCAACTGAGCAGATCATGGACAATATCCCGATCGGGGACATATTTATCACTGTTTTTCACCCAGCGGTCGCAATCAACATGTTTCCAGCATGGATGATCAAAGGGACCTCCGAAACCATAATGGCCACCTGCACAAATATTATAAAAGCACTTGTTTTTTACGATTTCTCGACCATACATCCTTTCGTAAACATCAACATCATTATTATTCTCTTTCCTGTGGACTTCAATGCCGGCTAAATCGAATACTTTTCTAATAATTTTCTTCATAATTTGATAAAACCTTTACTATTATTGCTCGTGATTTCTAATTTACCTTACAGAAGGCTGCCATAAAATCACACGCTCACCTTTTATAAATTTCAGCCACGCAACAAAAATTGATGCGTTTACAATCACGAAAAACGAAGGTATTTTTACAAATATTAATTTTGTTGCACCTGGAATAAGCATTCCTAAAACAGCTGTTGCATAAAAAACAACCTGCATAAAAAACAGAATGGAATAAAATATTGATTCATTAACCAATAGAGCATTTGCCGTAAAAGCCACTAGTAAGAAAACAGGCACCAGCCATCGCAAAAGCTTATGACAGAAAAATTGATATGAAAAAAGACCAAACTTAAAGACATTAAGGAATTCCATATGATTGAAAAACACCGTCAATCCACGTAATACAGTGCGAACTTTTCTCTGAAATTCACGCGACTTGTCCTTTATATCCTGATAGTACCCGATTGCCTTTGGATCACTTATCCCACGCATACCTCTTTTCATACTGTTAAGAAGCGTACGAAAATCACTCTGCATCTTAGGAGAAAAGTCCTCACATACCTCCCGACGCGCGGCAAAGAAAGACCCGCTCAATCCTACTACCGAATTGCACTGCGACTCAAGAGCACGAAGCCACATCTCATATTTGACATAAAAGCCTTCCCCACCAACATCGTTTTTATCATCAGAAATCATTTTATCTTCGCTGCTGACACAACCGACTGAAGGATCTGCAAAATTTGATATTATTTCTCTTAAACCTTGTGGGTCAAGGCGTGTAGCAGTGTCGGAAAAAACCAGTATCTCCCCTTTAGCAATTTTTACCGCCTGAGCCTGAGCGTTTTCTTTACCTTTACGATCAGGGACAACAAACAATTCGACACCCCTGCTTTCATATTCTCTTATAATTTCATGTGTCTTGTCGGTTGATCCGTCGGAAGCGACTATTATTTGTAATTTATCACGTGGGTAATCCAGAAGCATTGTATTATCAAGCTTCTGCCGGATTCGCATCTCTTCGTTGTATGCGGTGATTATTAGGGAGACTTGAGGTGTAATTGGAAGACAGTTTACTTTTTTCCTTTTGATTATGGTAAATAATTTCAGTGTAACAGGATATCCAAAGTAGGCAAACACTGATAGAAAAACTGAAGACCATAGAACTATAATCACTATCATTTCCACTCATTCTATTTAAGTTATTATATCATTATTTAGGATTTTTTCAAAAGAGCACTATTTTTAGCAGCAGTACTAAACAGTAATTTCTTTGGGTAATTTTAATATTTTTTGTCTTTTTCCATTTTTTTTTAACAAATTTCTAAGTGAAACTACTTTACGAATCTCCGGAACAAATGCTATCAATATAATTTAATTTCTATAATACTGGGAAATGAATTTACTTTCAAGAGGCTGAACCTGCTTTAAAATGTTCAAATTCAATTGCTGTCAGTTTTTAATTTTTTTATCGAAAATTTCTTAATTTATCTGAATTTAACTGCCGAATCTGGCAAGGGTTAAAGCCTCTGTGCTGCTCATATCCTGATGCATTCCAATACGTCTGAGAGTATAACGATCACACTCTCTGTTATTCCAGCCACGTTTTGTAGTAAGCGCACAGTAATATCCTGTATTCTTTACAATTTTTGAAATTGCTTGAGTAACTCCTCCATTGGGATAACAAAAAGGAATTAATTCATGATCCACTGCATGCTCACTTAAAAGCCTCTCCCGAGAACTATTCAATTCTTTTATTATGATGTCTTCAGATTCAGAAGTAAGGATTCGATGCCCTGCAGTATGCGAACCAAATGTGACCAGTCCGGATGTCTTCAGTAATTTTACTTCATCCCAGGAAAGAAATGCCCGTTTTAAGCCACTTGAACCTTGAACAATTTTAGCAAGCTCGTCTATAATCTTTTTTATTTGAATAGTTGGATACGGCTTTAAAAGATTGATAGATGTATCAATTCTGGTTACAAGATTACCTCTGCAACTCAGAATCTGCTCTATTAGTGGTTCAAATTTGCAATTTTCAAATCGAGTTGCTTGCGTATATACTTTCTTGAGAATTGTTGCTAAATGATCAGTCCAGAAATGCTCTTCTGAACCAATGTAATCAGTGGGAAGAAAAACTGTCGATGGTAAACTGTTTTTCAGCAGAACCGGAAATGCGTTCGTGTAAAAATCCAACCATCCATCGTCAAAAGTTATTGCGCATAAAGGTTTTTTATCTGCTTCAACCTTTTGAATGATAATATCTGAAAGTTGAACCACGTGAAAATACCGTTTAAATAAATTACAATGCATTGAAAACGTTTCTGGTGTTACATACATACCAGGTTCAAGGTAGTCATCTGTCGATTGTGGTGAAATAATCCTATGATACATTGCTATCATGGATTTGCCTGAAAGTGCCCACTTTTTAAATCTGTATTGGTATATACCTGTGGTTTTACAAATAGCAGATATAAATTGCCGTACAAGAATCTTAGGATATGTGGAGTTTATCATATCTTTAAAAATACTTTATAATACCATGACGAAAGAATAATTTTACCGATTGTTTACTGATGCCCCAGTGATCAAAAATTTTTTGTCATCGCCATTTTTATCTTTATTGATTACGACAAGGCCAAAACTCTTATCTATGTCTAGTTTTGATGTTACCTGAGTACTCTTAGTATTTTTGTACTTAAGAGAAACCTGCTTTGCTGGATTTGCTCCCATGGGAAAAATTCTTTGAGTTGAAATAACGAAATTATCGAAATATCGATTCTGTTCTTTAGGTGAACCTCCATTCCAATAACAATCAAGCATTACCTCGTTAATTAAATACTCCTCAGCTCCCCTTAGATCTACATTGGTCCGCTCAACAATTAACGAATTATCAGCCCATATTCTGTATAGGCCATCCTGTTTTCCCGGACTATTCAGGAGGACCTCCATTTCAAAACAAATCCACTTGCCAATGTTTATCGAATTTTTAAAAGAGAAATTTGATATAGCAATCGGAAGCCAATCTTCAACACTCCCCTGAGTACTATTTGTAGAGTATACGTCTGCGACTACTTTATAATCATCTATCCAGCAATTTACAGCAAATGCAGATTTCCAATCAGTTCGCGATCGACATCGCATTCTGGCCATTTTTGGTGGAAAGCCACTGAAACCGTTCTCAAATTTGTGATAAAAGCGCATAAATAGATGAGACGGGTACCCTTGGTTATTGACCCTGATAATCCATCCGGCGTCTACCATTCCTTTTGTATAGTGCTGCTGTAAAGCATGCGCTCCACTTACCGCATCAGTTGTTACAATTGAAAAACCGGTTGTGTCTACATCCTGATAATTTGCGCTTAGTTGGGTACCACTTTCGAAATCATCAAACCAAAGCCATTCAGGGTGATCAGACCAGCGTTCTATCTGTTCTCCTATAACTAAATTGTTATAAGAATTAAATAGAAACAAAACCATTCCGATTAACCATGAACATTTCATGCTTACCCCTGAATTTTTAAAAAGCTCATCATCCCCATTTCAAATTATAGCAAAAAGTTGCAAGATTTTTCAAGTTTAGATACTCTTTTAAAAAAGATACATTGGATGTAAATCTGGATTCTTTCCAAAACAAGTAACCTGATCAATACTTTTAATTTTTGGACCCCTAAGTATTGAAAATAAAAATCTTTCTATTCCTAATCCACCGCCAAAAGTACTCGGAAAAAGCGATCTTCCACTGCTATCACATTGTGAAACTGCCAATAAAAATGGCCCATATCCACCCAATTGATCAATATTTTCAATTACTCCGCCGCAAATTTGTGGCCGAACTGATATAATTTTATTATCCAAAAGTCTTTCTACAATCGGTTCATACAACCATTCTCTGATTGCACCTGACAAAACTTCAAAAGCCTGACCCTGTTTTTTGTCTACCGAAAGTGAAGATGCACACAAATCATAATTGTAAATCATATCGGATTGAATGGAACCTGAACTTATTTTTTCCCCTTCAGGTAACAAATAAGGGTATACTAAATCATAATTTTCCCGCAATAAACCGGTTATCCAGAAAAATTGGGATTTACATTCCTCACCAATTTTCCTCTCCAGTGCACTTGTACCAAAACGTGAAGTAGCCAAATCTTTACGATACCTCGGAAATGGTCGGACTGGAATTTCCAGATGAATTCCTAATGCATTAAGATTATTCTGGTTTTTGTTCAATAATTCTATTACAATATTTTCTATCACTTCCTCAAAGAATGCCAACGCCCCCTCGAAATCATTTTTCAAATTATTCTTTACATCCTCAACCCTAAACAGATAATCATCAAATGTAGGTTTATTTTCCCGGCGGATTTCAACATCCATTTGTGAAAAATCAATTAAGTACTTATTCCTTTGTACTCCTATAGGACTCTGTATCTCAAGGCGGATATTTGGAGAATCAACAAATATTCCTTTCACCATTGGATTAAAACAGGAAAGAAATTTATTATAAATCATTGAATGTGTAGTTGTATACTCATGCCCCTTGTAGCGAATAGTTGGTGTATGTTCTACATCATGTGCAAGAGGATCGGTTACAGGTCCGAGTGAAACTTTTTCAATATTAAAAAGTCCCTTACTTATAAAGAAATTGTGCATTGCCTGAACCATTGTCGTTCTAATTGCAAGTACATGAAACATTTCATCACTCATCCACTTGTCAACATACTGCTCCTGCAAAAATATTTGAAGATTCTGACCATTCTCCATAAGTGCGGCCTGGAAATTGAATAAACTCTGACCTATCGAACTATTCTCATTCACCTTATACACTCCTTATGATTTATGATAAACATACAATTTACATTGTACGTTCTTTAATTGAATATAAAATATTGGGTAGTTCTAATTCTGAAGAGTAGTCATTACTTATAGTAACGTCTCCAAAACCATGAATACTATTAATGAAAGCGGCAGTTCTATAATTAAGCGACGAAAAATTATAACTGATATTTAATTTACCTTTAACTCTGACAAATGATTCTTTAAAAGAAAGCTTGAGTAGTTCTGCTTGCGTTACACATGATCCAAATTGATGCTGGAGGATTTTAAAGCATTCATAATAATTCATCTGCAAAGAAAACCGGTGATCATTACCAAAAGAAAAATCATCCAGATTACTCTCTTCTTTCTTAATGCTAAGTGTTTCCGAATCAAAAAGTATTTTCTTTACGCTGCCGCCATTTTCAAAATAATCATTTTTTTCGATGAAAGGTGAACACGTTCCATAAGTCATATACGTAGGCAGGCATTTCGCTTTTGCCAATTCCATTGATGAATTTAACCCTAATATATCGGTTAAAATTTCTTTGTTAAAAAAACAACCGGTTTCCGGAATTATAACCGCGTAAAGATACCCATCTGTAGTCTGAAAGTATAATGCTTTTATGACATTCAAAGGATTCCAATTGCCTATGATCTCAGCTTTCTCATAGCAAGTATTTGTTTTAACAGGATGCGATAGAATTCTATAATGTAACCGATTATTCAGATAATAATTGTTCAAGTAGTCTATTTTGTAAGGATTGAAGAAAATGGTATTTATTTCTTGGTGCGAAAGATAAAACTCTTTTTGCGTGCTTCCTGAACACGTTCCATTTAAAGATGGATCAACAGATTCAATGTCCGTGGTATTTAATTTTTGCACTTCATAAGTAGTTGGGTAAAAAATACTCATTGACCAGTCCCTAAGCCCACATCACTTTTATCCAATTCACTGATCTCAGAAATAAAATATCTAAGTTTGCCTGATTTTTCTCTGGGAATTCGTTCAAGATATTCAAAAGTTATTCTTATTGTATCACCTAGTGATGTCCTCAGATTAGTACTAAGCTGTTGTTCTGTATTCTCAGAAAAGTGTGTTGATTTTACAATTTGTACGTGTATATGTTCAAGACTCTTCTGAACCATTTTAAATTCATGAACCGCATCAACCTTTAATGTGTAGCACAAATATGCTGCATGTACCATTTTCCCGTTGCTGGTCTTTATAAAATCCTCTTTTCTCCCTTCAACAATTTCCATCAAAGGAAGAGTACAGCTGCATTGGCACTTTCGATCAGAGGGACCACCGATGTCGCCAATATCATAACGAATCATTGGCATTGCATACGAGGATAGATCAGTAATTACGATATGACCAGTTTCGCCACTCTTTACTCTTTGATTATCTTCGTTGAGGAATTCGACAGCCAAATGATCAGCCATTATATGCATATTCCCCTGCGGACATTGAAACGCAATGATCCCGTTTTCTGTTGATCCATATTCATCGACAACTGGACATTTGAATACTTCATTGAAAAGAATTCTATGATGAGAATACATTTTTTCTGCAGTGCAAATGACCGCTTTAAGACCCAATTCATTGAGGTCAATTCCGGCCTCTTTCATATGCTGAGCAAACCCATAAATTGCTGTAGTATATCCATAAAAATAAGCTGGTTTAAACTTTTTTATTTTTTTATACTGTTTCATGCATGATTCTTTTGATATGTCAAATGCCGAGATTCGAATACGATTTAGAACAAAATCTTTTAATTTTTCTTTTGTCCTTATCTTCTTATTAACTGGAACGCCCCAGAATCTAGCTTGGCGATCACCGATTTCGATGCCATACCATTTATAACATCTCCACATTATCGCATCATTTTTAGCAAGTACTTCAGCTTCCTTGAAAAAATGCAGGGTCATACCAGTGGATCCGCCAGTCTTCCGTTCTGTAAGTGATCCGATCTTTTCATTTACAAGTTTACTGGTATTATCAAGTATTGTTTTCTTTAATAAAACCGGTATTTTCTGGAGGTCATCATATCCTTTTACTTCCTCTGGCTTTACTTTAATCCAATCTTTATAAAAGGGAACCGATTTGATTGCATAACTTACAATGTCACCTATTTGTTTGTTTCTTATTTTTTCGAGCTCTTCTATTGACAAATACTGTCTTTTAGCCATTTTTTTAAGATATCTGGCTACATATTGTTTCCTGAAATATTGAATCGGAAAGTATAATAAATTTCTTGCAATGAATGGGTGCATTTTTATATCCTAAGTATAAAATATCGTTTACTAATAATTTTTCAATTTGCCTGTGTTAAAGAAATATGATATTTACTCGTCCTTTGCATATATTTTAAAATCCGTGCTTTATTGTGTCTTCAGAGATTCATAGTAATTCACAAACACTTAAACATTTACAAAAAAAGATAGTTCAAGCGTTTTTTTTAGTACATAACAGCATTCTTTGTTGTTTGTTTACCAGAAGATCATATTCTGAAAACGCACTAAGAACTACTTGATCTTCTAACAAAGGACCTGAAGTCTGTTCCTGAAAAACTAAATCAGTATTTGCATTTACCTCAATAAGTACCGGACATTGGTCTTTATCGATTGCTATATCCATTCCGATCAATCGGTAAAATGGACTTGCCAGTTGCACTTTTCGGGCAACCTCTATAACCTGTTTCCATTCAGGTATTTGGAAATCCTCAAATTTCACTTTCGATACAGGATGTTCATTGTATCTATTGCCCCATTTGTCAAAGGCAATTTCCTTTAATTTCCCCGTACTACAATCAACTCCAACCGCTATTCCACCAGCACTCCAATTATCAACAAAATCATCCTTTGTACTAAATCGCATTGTTGCACTGACAATTTGAACCTCTCCAGACTTTCGAAATAGAGTTACTACTCTGATAGTATTCACCGAAGCTGAAGAAATTTTTGCGATACTCGGATCCTGCTCGATTATTTCCTGAACTATTGCATCCTCTTTCATACGGAATTGATTTAGAGGAATTTTCCTGCTTTTATCCTGTATTATAATCTCTCCATTATCAAATCTATCTGCGAGAACAATTCCCATACCTGCGCGACCTAAAAGTGGTTTGATTATTAATTTATTGTGCACTGTTTTTTTAAATAGATTGATTAAACAGTCCTTATAATCATCATCTTTTAATAGTAATCCTACTGTGACTGGCAATTTTACATTAATACCTTTGCAAAGTTGCTCACACACAGCCTTATCATTGAAAAGGACCTCATACGCATAGGGTTGAACCCTTTTACGTAATCTTTGCCTCTGAAAAGGATGGTAACTTGATCCATAATAAAGAGCCCATTTTCTTCTTTCAATTTCCCAAAGTCTACAAGGGCCGTAATTATCCGGAAATGTCCTCAGTTTAAAAAAGAGATATAACAAATCATACATTACCTGCACTTTATTGCGCTTGCATTCTTTCCAATTAACAAGATGCACATAACAATAAGGGAGCATTAAAAAACGAAGAAACCAGCGGATATATGGATGAGATTCTGCTAACATTTGCCTGTCCTTTATTATTGTTTGATTATAGTACGCTTTTAACTGCCTCAACAAGCCTTCTCCCATCAACTTCCCAATTGAATTTCTTTTCAACAGCTATTTTTCCGTTACTCCCATATCCAGTGCTCTCTTCTTTAACTCTTATTATTGACTTACTTAAGGAACTGGCATCTCCACTTTTAAATACAATGCCACATTTCTCCTCTTCAATTATCCTCTTCATTGGAATTGCATCGGAAGCAACAATCGGAAGCTCTAATGCCATATAATCAAAAATTTTATTTGGAATTGTTGTATTAACATGCTCTGTAGTTAAATGTGGAATAAGACCCACATTAGAATTTCTGATATATTCATATACCATTTTGTGTTCAACCCAACCAACCCAGAAGACATACTCTGAGAGATTGTTATTTTGAATCATCTTTTTCAAATTTACACTTGCATACCCGTCTCCAACTACAACAAATAAAAACTCCGGTATTTTTTTAATTATTTCAGGAATTGCTTCAAAAACAAGTTGGATTCCCCTTCCCATTTGTATACCACCAGTATATATCGCAGCATACCGGGATTCAAACCTTTTTAAAATGTCTTCATCAAGTTTAACTCTGTTATTTCCATTCTTTATTTCATGGTAAGAAGGGGTGTTGCCTACAATAGTAATTTGATTTTCTGGTACGTTTTTGGATTTCAAGAATTTCACTGATTCATCAACAACAACTAAGATATGATCCATTTTTTTAAGTGAATAATTCTCAACCAAATTAGCCAAATGAGGGTTTCGAACGACTATGTTCATCCCTTTGAATTTGTGTTTTTTCCAAATATCCTTTAACATTGCAACGTAGTTTTCTGCCATATCAAAAACACATGGAATTCTGTTCTTCCTTGCGACCAAAATTCCTGTTATAGCCAACGGCAAATCTCTTACAATAATTAATTTTATATCTTCAGTTTTAATTATACGATTAATAAAATACAGCCAAATCGGATTAGCAAAAAACGGAAATGATAAATATTCATTGGCAAAATTAGACTTAAATGCTTTTAACCGATGAATGGTAATTGCGCCTAACTGCTCCTTAACTGATCTTCTTTTTTTATTTCTTGCTGCAAGATGCACCTCAAAACCAGATTCTGCTAATGTAGTGCAAATCTTTTCAGCTCGAACATCCCACGGATAATCCGAGTCCCAAATGTATAGAATTTTCATTTAAACCACCTATAATATAACTTTGAAGTGTCTTCTGCTAATTTGTTTGTGTTAAGCTCTGTGCAAACCTTTTGCAGAGCGTTTTCTGAAAGGTATTTCCTTTTTTGTTCATCTTGAACTAAGGTTTTACACGCATTAATTATTCCTTCAACAACATTTTCCATTGGAATTAACAGTGCATCTTTATTGTTGGTTAATATCTCACCGATACCACCAACATCAGTAGAAATTATTGGAATGCCCGCACGCATCGATTCCAGAATTACCATTGGAATTCCTTCATGCAGAGATGTCAGAATAAAAATGTCAAAACATCTAAGAATTGAAGCAGCATCATTCCTAAAGCCGGTAAAAATAATATTAGCTTCTAAATTTAATATTTGTACATCTGCTTGTAATTTATCAAGGAGAGGTCCATCTCCAACTATTACAAAGTATAAATTCTTTTTCTCTGGAATTAATATTTTAGCCGCTTCTAAAAGAAATTTATGTCCTTTTACTTGTACTAACCTTCCTATCGTGCCAACAACAAATGCATCTTTGGGAATTTTTAATAAACTTTTAATTCTATCTTTCTCATCAAAATAAATAGATTCTTGATTCGATCCGATGCAATTATGTAAAACCGTTGTTTTATTTTTTGTTACCAATTTATTCTTGATCAAGATTTCCTGTAAATCAAATGAAACACTTATTGCATAATCAAGAAAAAACGAATTTACTTTTTCTATAAACCTGTAAGGAATAGACGCGTCTATCATCCCCATGCCATGAAAAGTACGAATGATCTTAAATGAACCAAATTGGATGCTTTTTACAACGGAAGCTAAAAGCATTTCTTTATAACCATGTACATGAGCAATATCACACCCTGCCCTTTGCATTATAGAATTTGCTTTTAAAATACATGATAGCAGATTGTTCTTTCTTTCGTCAATTACATGGACTGGTATACCTGCATTCTGTAAACGTTTTACTAAAATGCCTTCATTGAAGGTAATTACGATAATATTCAATAAAGAATTGGTTGAAAGCGCCGTAAGCAGTTCATATACTTGATTTTCCGCACCAGCCCATACGTCACCTGAAATAATATGGAAGATAGATACTTTATTTTCTATTTTAATTTTATGGTTTTCTGATCGGTGCGTCATCTATAGGCATCTCATTATTTGGATGTGGGGGGTTTTTATTTTTAATATATAGAACACCTCCAACAACAGCTACAGCAACTCCTGTGAAAGGTCCCCAAAAAGAAAATTTTTTTAAAAGTGGCTTTTTTGAAGAAATATTACTATTATCCTCAATCTTTTCCAATAATTCTTTAATACATTCAACCGCGTATCTATTTTCATTGCCATATATATTATCCATTTTTTTATGAAGAATAGAAATTGACCGTCCCACCTCTGTATCAATCAAAAACATTTTAACTTGGGCATTTTCTTTCTTATCAAAGAAAAGCCCACCTCCAATTACATATCTAATGGAGTTTCTCTTGCCGATTGACAGAAGACAATTTTCATTACTGCAATATTTATCAGCATCTCCATTTGACTGATTGAGCATTTCATCTACAATGCTCTCCTCAAGTACATAATATCTGCTATCTTCAGCAATAGCACTCCTGACACAGTCTGTAAATGATTTGGCTTCCATTTGATGCGCTGCATCTTTGGTTTCAAAACGTATAATTGCTGTAATAGTAGATTCACTAGAATAGATACTTGCAATAAAAAAAAGAATACCCAAAAATACCTTGTCCATAAGAAACTTTTCTTTCTTATTAACTTGATTTTTGAATAAAAATAAATAAAGGCAAACAATTCTAAGCTATATTTATTTGATTATTAATTGGATTACATACTTTTCTGCTTATTCAGTAATGATTAAAATTTGTTTAGCTGATAATGTAATCACTATAGCGTACTTTAGTAACCACCCTAAACGAATCATTTGGTCAGAATAAAGATAGCGTCCTCTCAACACCACTGCTACCTAAATTGCTGAAACACCCTATTTATTTAGTATAGAATTACTGATTGCATAGCAACTTTGCTCAATCTATGATCATTATCATAAAGACTAACCTTAACAAAATAACGCCCACGCCTTAACTGCTTGGCTTTATTATCCCAAGTCTTGATGTAACAATGTCCATTCGATAACAATCCCACCGATTTTTTTAGTACTGTTCGCCCTAACAAATTAAATACTTGAATGTCTACTAATTTTGAATCTTTATTGGTATTCAATTCGATTGACAAGTTTCCATACTTCTGATGGATATTTATTTCTGCTTTTTTCGTTTTCATCAGAGTATTCAATATCGTGGTTTGAGAATTTGCAATACCCGCATAAATATATGAAGCCGAATTAGCAGGAACTACAATTTCCATTTCGCGGGACTCTGATTTTGAAGAATTATAAAGTCCAATCACAAGCGAATCACTTAGACCATACGAGTCCTCAATGAATGCGTGTACCGTATCTATTTTTCCACTCTGATTTTCGATTTTTAACTCAAATACATTCCCATTCTCTGCGTCAGTTCTGGTGATTAAATGTCCATAATCTCTGTTTTGATCACGATCATAAAGAGAAATCCGTGTAGTGCTAGTTGTGGGTCCTAAGCTATAATAACGAGGACCGTATGTTTCTGATATCCCACAATATACAGAGTTCAATGTGTTACCATCTGCATCTTTAAATGTAATTTTCCCATATTTTATTCTATTATTTTTATTATAGCTTTTGTTTAATTTATTAAGAGAATTACTTGATGAGACTGGTGGAATATTAAAATTATATGTTCCATTTTTTTCATAAAATATTGAATATACCTTTTGATTATTTCCACCTATAGAAATAGAACCACCATTGGTTTCACTAAATCCAGGTAAGTATAATGATTTTGTCACATATGTTCTTCCAGATTTTTCCCACTCATAGACTGAAATTGAATCAGCTATATCATTAATTTCTAAGATGTCATTCATCTGAATCGGAAAACGGAATGGAATTGACAAATCAGTCCATTCTTTCCCTACTAACTGAATTGAAAAATTATCCCTTAAGTTAACCGTAGTACTTGATGAAAGCGTAATAGGAATCTCATCCTTAGTTTTTACCCACAATAAACGTCCCGGCAAAATTGAAAATAGAGAATCATCAGCAGAACCATACTCAATGTACTTATCTGGTTTTGATTTATTCCCACTGTAAGGATACCATCGGATTAAGCGTATAAATTGTTTATCATATTTCCACCCATTATCTGATTGTGAACTCTTCGAAAGCACTGATGGTATTGTATGATCTTTCAAAATGTGTGTCGTCCATAATGGTGTCCAAGCACTATCCAATGTCTTTTGATCATCACAGCTATATTCATTAAGTTGTACAGAACGAGATAAATTAAAAGTCTCTGAATAGTTTTGTGTTGAAACGGTAAAGAACGTTTGATACCCAAAACAACCGCTTACTAATGAATCTGGTGTTGTAATAACAATCAATCGTTTAGTTTCATCAATGAGTTTAGTTGAAATAATCGGTATTTCGTGAAGAGAAGCTCCTCCTTTACATGCAACAGCAGAATAATGAAATGCTGTATCAGAAGTTACTAAAATAGAATCAGCTATAGATTGACCTGAAATTGCAGAGCGAGAGGAGAGATATACAGAATTCCTGTCATGCGGGGCAGACCACGCTCCATCGCTTTTTCTTGTACTTATTGTGATATAATACTTTTGACTAGATCTTGATAACTGAATTATCTTCCTACATGGTAATAGTGGAAGCTCCACTACTGTATCAAGCCCGCTTTCTTCCGGCGAATTAGCATAATGATCTTTTCTGAAACACAATGCTATATGATTAAATGATAGTGTATCCTCAACTTTGCCACTCCAACCGATCTCAACTTTCTGTTCATCTATTGGAAAAACAAATAACGATAACTTATGCAGAATTTTAATAATTGAAAATTTACAATTTGAGGAACCAGTCTGTCCAATACTATTATATGCTGTAATTTTAATAAGACCATCATTTATTGTCGTATCTGGAACTGCCCATTGAATTGACCTGGAATCTTTTGCGATTTTTGTAAATTTAAATGTCTTGCCGCCATCTAAACTTATATCAACTTTACAAGAATCAACTTTTTCATCACTATCAACCGTCCATTTAATTTCCGCTATACTCCCAGCATTGTAGATCTTAGGCGATTCTCCTGTTATTATTACCGTGGGGGGTTGTGGCTGCCGTAACTTATTGGGAAGTAATATCAGAGAATCAATCCAAGTGGTTTCTTTGCTGGGATCAGTAGCACCAATGTAAATTGGCATCGGATCTGCATCTGTAAGGTATGGATGCTTTCCACCGATACCACCATTTGCAATTGTATTGTTACTATCTAACTTGAATGCTCCTAACAATTTATATTTTGAAAGGTCCAAGTTTTGTAAAGTGTAAATTGCCTTCGTTGTAGTAGATGCTGTTTTATAGATATTTTGACTGGAATTTACTGAAAATACCATGTCAAGAGAAGATGCAGCCATACTCCTTGAATAGTATTTATTATCTATATAAATCAATGAATCTGGGCTCGATCTGTAGAAACAATTTCTGTCAACATGTAAAGAATCTAAAGGATACCCTGCAGATTTTACATTGTCACTCGATATTGTTAATTGCCCAGTATTATAACCACTGTGAGCTGCACCATCAATAAGGTTATTCTGTATCCAACATTCTGCGAGAGGAACACCCCCTGACCACCCCTGAGGCACAGGATGGTACATTAATCCCCGTTTTCCATTACAAATTAAAGTATTGTTATATACACATGGATCATAAGGACCTCTACGATTTGCATTTTGATCACGCAATTGTATAGCATTGGCATCAGCAAACGGAACACCAGTAGCTCTCATTAGTATAATATTGTGGTGAATTTGCACATAATCCTGATCAACTTCGATACCAACTTCATGATTTAGAAAAATATTATGATGAATTTTATCACCATATGACTGGTATCTATTATCGTTTGGTTCTTTATCGAGAGAATTTTTAGTATCTACATAGTTATAACCTGTTAACCGTTGCATTCCCTTCTGTTTAAAACCTAAAACCGTGTAATAGCCATTACCAGCATCACCATCAAAGATATTATACCTGATAGTATTCTTAACTGTTGTTTTATAGAAACCAGTTGTGGTATCTATAGCAGAAATCGCATTTTCATAACTATAGTCCGCAAATATCATCAAATTTGCACTACTGGTTGATTTATCCTTTTTTACATCACCATTCGCTTTGAAATAACAATTCTCGATTAGTGTACCACCTGTCCCATTTTCTAAAATCAAACCCCCATTATTTTCAGAAACATTTCCATAATTATTGTGTATATATAAATATCTAAACTCAAATGGCCCACCCCGCATTTTTAAACCACCACCCATTGAGCTTGGGTAACCAGCATTATTAGTGTCAAGCCCTCCACCTGTTATTTCGAATCGCTCAAATCGAATATAGCCTTGGGCACCATTAACGGTTGTACCGCGGAAAATATATCCATTATACGTTTGAGAATTTGCATTATTCATGTCATATTTACCGTCAATCTTTGCCCATTCGTATTTCATGGTTTTGGCGTCCCTATACGAACATATTGTATACCAGGCGTTGCGGCTACCACTTCTCAAATCACCTATATAAATGTTCATTTCTTTGTAAGTACCACCACGAAGAAAGAGTGTATCACCAGGACGCATAACATTGATGGCGGATTGAATTTTTACATATGCATCAGCTCCCGCACCATCTATGCATTTTCTATCCTGTACAGAATAATGCCCCAGGCAATCACTAATCAAAGCACTATCAACATACAAAGCTTTTGGCAAGCATGTCGTTTGAATTAACAGAATTAAAAATAGAAATAATAATTTTGCAGAGAAGATTTGTGAATTCATTTTACCACCTAGTGTTGGAATTATTACACTAATGATAATAATAACATCTCTACCTCGAGTTTTTCAATAATTTGATCGGTTAATAAACCTTGCTGTTGATTATTAATAATCAAGATATTTACAATGAAAAAATCCAGGTAATTGTAAAAGCATTCTTAAATAAAGCTGTCTTAATAAGATTACAAACTGACAACATAATAGCTTTTTATTTTGATATTCCTGGAGGTTATTATATTTCATCTAATTAGAACGACCTCTCTATTAGCACTCGATACACCGTAAGGAATCATTTATCTGATATGTTGAAATTATAAAATATCAAAAATTAGAGTAACTCATAATCAATTTTTCTCTTTAGAAATCTAATTCTGTAATGCCAATTCTTGCTCTTCTACCATTGTACTGAAAATATTAATAGTCACAATAATAAATGCTGTGAGAAACCAATAATGTGAGTAATATAAAACTGATAAGAAAGAAGCTGATACAAAAAAACCCGCAAGGGATGCATAAAGAGCAGTACTAAGATTTGAGAAAAGTTTTGCATCATCTTTTGCCAGAATTTTTGCATTTTTCTTAATAAATCTTACATCAGCTAAATTTTTTAAAAGAAGTCTACCATAAACATAAATACCAAGTATTCCTAATTCTGGAATCAAAGTAAACCATAATGAATGAGCAACTCGCCCCCACATACCACGTTTAAAATAGGGCGTCTGATAATCTGGAAATCTCACCTGAAAGTTATTTCCACCAACACCCATAGGATTATGTAAAAACATATGCCATGCAGACTTCCAAGATTCAATCCGCTCACGACCAGTTCCAGATGAAGTTTCCATGGAAGTTGACATTTCCGTTTTATATTTGTCTCCAGCAAAAACGAAGACTCCTCCCATAATAACTATAACAACACCTAAAGTAAGTAGTTTTTTTGTACTTGCAAGCCAAAAAACAATAAACATAGCAATCATCCCTAAAAAACCACCCCGGGAGAAACTTATCACATTCGCTCCTATTCCTATCAACAGACTTGCCGCAAAGAAAATCTTTTTCATTAAATCTTTGGAATCAAGCATAAAGACAAAACAGAATGGTAACCAGGTATTAATAAAAAGCGAAAGATCATTTTCATCATAAAACTGTCCACCGGTACCCTTGCCACCATGAAAAATTGAATATAGTGCCTGAAATACTACAAAAATCATTAAATAAAAAAACAGTTTTCTTAAATCATTTGTTGTATTTAAAATCGCTATTAGAGAAATGATAAAGGGCATATACAAGATCATTGTTTGTGTCGTTCCAAAAGCTAAAGAGTTATTCCGTGCAAATGGAATATGTAAAAAAAGAAGTAGAATAAAAAACCATATATACCTAAGTTGCTTACTTTTCAGAGTTTTCGCATATTGTAAATTTCTTAAAATAAAGTAGACTAAAATCAGTGTAATAATCAATGCAGGGCGTATTTTACCAAATACAGGGATTAGATCCTGTAAACGACCATAATCGATTAAAAGAAAAAGTACGGTGAAAACAAACCAACCCTTTAGCTGCATAGTTCTTATTTACTCTGGATGAATATAACTCTTTATAATCAGTTCAAAATACCTTCCATAATATACTAAACTGTATTTTTGTGTTCTACTCTTTATCATTCGTTGAAAGAACTCATAATTGTTTTTTTTCAGAGCTATCACGATTATCGAATACTTTAGTAGCCATAATCGTGCAGAACTGATAAGATTTTTGTATTAAAAAGCCTACAAAAATTAGAATAACTGGTAGAATAAGATAATTTATTAAATGTAAATTATTTAGGGCTGGAACTGAAAGATACAGATTTATTACCGGTCTATGGAATAAGTAAATAGAAAACGATGCAAATGCAACCGAAGGAATCAAATATTTACTTTTAAAAGGAATCCATTTAAAAAAATTAAAACCACACAAAACAAATGCGAACATGAAACCGGCAACAATAAACAATGACATTAAACTAAATAAGGAAAATAATGAGTAGCTATCTACTCTATCAGAAGAAAGTATTTCGTAGAAAAAATTCTTATAAATTATCAAAAAAAAGATTAACGCAGCCAGTGAAAAAAGCACCATGCGCTTTCTTTGCAAAATGATTTTGAAATTGTTATAATAAAAACCAAAAAGAAAAACTGGAAAGTAAATTAAGAATCTATGGTCACCAATATTAAAAATAAATTTTAAAGAAAACCAGAAAAAAACAAATAGCGTTGCAGTAATTAATGGTTTTACATTTCTTTTAGCTAAATGCGAAGCAACCATCAGAAAAAGATCGAAATAAAATACCAGACCAATGTACCACAGAGTCGCCATCGGTTCACAATAAGAATTTCGGAATATTATATGCATACTAAGAATGTGAAAGACTACTGCTTGCCATGTGAAAGGAACTAAAGTATCACGTCCTATTATTAAGATAAACGCTGCAAAAGCTAAATAATACAAAGGGTAAATTCGAAAGAATCTGTGTTTAAGATAAGAAATTGATGAAAACTTATCAAAAGATTTATTAAGTAAAATACCACTCGTAAAGCAGAATAAGGATAATGCCATATACCTGAACATATGTATGGTGAAACGAATAACACCTTCGAAGAAAGGTCCAAATTGTGAAATTGGTATATAATCATACAAATGTTGATATATTACTAAGAAAATAGCAAGTGTACGAATTCCATCTAAAATTTGGTCTCTTTGATTCATTATCACTTCGATTTTTCATTGTAATTCAAGTATGAAGTAATCTGTAATAGTATTGAGAAAGAGGGTATTCAAAGAGCCCTTAACTTATTCAAATACATCTTTATCTCTACTATTTGTTAACTATATGTTAGTTTGAGCATTTTTGCATTTTGCTGAATGTTAAAAATGCTATTTTCGGCAACTAATAGAGCCTCTTCTTTATTGCATTTCGGACAGTTTAATACCGAAAAAATCGCATTCCGCCACGTATCAGGATTATCTTTTAAAGGCAATACTGAAACAAGAGACTTGTTTACAACTGCTTTATCCGAAATATTATTTGACATAATACAAGGTACACCGGCAGCTTGCGCTTCAATAAGTGAAACGGGTAACCCCTCATGAAAAGAAGGAAAAACAAATGCATCTGCAAAATAATAAAGTAACGCTGGTATATCCCTTCTTACTCCAAGAAAATAAACCGATTTACTCAGATCCAATTCGACAACCTGCTTATGAATATCATCATGAAGTTCACCACCCCCAACAAGACATAAAACCACTTTTTTATTTTGTTGATGAACATAATTATATACGTCGATAAGAAACTTATGGTTCTTTTGATGCGTAAATCGACCGACATGCATGATTACTTTCATATCCGAGGCGATTTTAAATTCTCCTCTGTAATCAAAATGTGTCTTACCCAGTTTCCTGAATTCAGTTAAATCAATCCCACATGGCATTATTACAACATCCTTGCTCTCCTTAAATAAATCCATCTTTGAACCATCAGATACAGCAATTTTTTGATTCGCAAATATTTTAACCAATACTTCCATAATCGAATTGTAAAATTTCCTAAAAAACCTATCCTCTATTCTTTTCGAACGTGTATCATTATGACAATGTGCCACTCTGATTTTAACACCCATCAACCAGGATAAAAAAAGAATAAACCCACTAAAATGATGTACATGACTATGTACTACTTCTGTTTTACCAATACTAAGAATTGTCCTGATAAAGTTAAAAGAAAAGACAAATGGATTTGGTGCCCCGAAACAACGATGTATTACTATGCCCTTTTTCTCAAATTCTTTCTCAAGTAAATAATGTTCTTTTTCTTGCACAATTATATGTATCTCAAATTCGCCTTTGTCTATAGCACTAACTAATCTCAACAGCCACACTTCGACACCACCCGGCCAAAGCGCCCTAACTATATGAACAACCTTTTTTGCCATACGATAGCTCAACCTATTTTGAACATAAATTGTTATATAAACTAATCAGTTTAGAAAAATATTGTTCTGAACTAAATTCATTTACAACCCGTAAACGCCCCCTCGCACCCAATGTTTTTCGTAATTCGCTATCATCCATCAATTTAACCATTTGTTCTGAAAGCTGACAAACATTCCCTCGCTCAAATAGTAGACCATCATACCCATCCTTGATAACAACCGGAATACCATCAACATTGGCCCCGATTCGCGGTTTCTCCGCCATCATTGCTTCCATGAGAATCCGGGGAACACCCTCAGAACGTGATGGACAACATACAATAGCACATTTCCCAACATGTTCAGGCATTTCATTGTTGTAAACTGGTGGATGATGATATATTTGTGCACAATCACCGATTCTCGAAATAAGCAGCGATGTATCAGGGTACCAACCAAGTATTTTCATCTTCCATTCAGGATATTTGTGTGATATTAATTTAAAGGCATCAATCGCGACATCAATTCCTTTTCTCCAAAATGGAAACCCAGCGATTAATATCTCTTTCTCTTCTGATAAATTCTTAAACATATCTAAATTTACAAGATTTGGAAACGCTGAAACAGTACGAGATCCCAACCGTTTTTCAAAAAAATGGATTTGTCCAGGATATTGATATTTTATTCCATGTGAAAACATAAAAACAATTTTCATAATTTGCGTATAAACAAAAGCATAAACACGATAAAATTTTGGAGATTTATCCATGAAATTATAAGGTGAACTATAAGATCCATTAATTTCTGGTGCCAATTTACAAGAAAGTACTCTTGATGCAAAGATTCCCATTAAGCCTGTTTTCAATGGATCATAAGTGACTACTAAATCTATCTTTAACTTTTTAACAAATCGATAATGAAAACAAAAAAACATGCAGTAAAAAAAATAAACAACTAAATTCCGTTTAGAATGCAAAGGATTTGCCTTCAGGCAATTGAAATTGAATTTTCCAACCTTTTTAGTAGCAATTATTTTTTCATCATCTGATGTAGTGAGTATTTCACCTTCAAAAAAATCAGATAGATGGTTATATGTATAGTCTTTGATAGTATAAGTAGGTCCAGGTTGAATAAATAAGATTTTTTTCATTTAGCGTCAAGCACCTTTTCGAAATTTTACAATATTTTTGATCATTTCTTTATCGAAGAATGACAGATATACTACACTAATCAAAACAGCAACTGAGATTGTAGCCATAATAAATATTCTTGTGTTAGGAAAATATTCCAAGGAAAAAGATAAACCCTGTTTGGATAAAAAGAAACTCCCAATAAAAATAAAACTAAGCATCAATGGTTTTTCTAATGACCTCAAAAAATCAAAAACATTTACCTTATTTACAGCTAATGTATAACTAAGCCATGTAAGACAGATAATCGGATAAATAGTAGCCCAGGGTACAATAACGTAACGAAACCCAAACTTTGCTGCAATAAAGATAGAAATCGGCATAATTATTAGACGCAATAGATTAAACTTGAGTATTACCTTAGATTTACCTTCGGAAATATATAAGATATTACAAAATTCACTTAACAAATCTATCATCTTCACCAAACACATTATACGAAAAATAAAAATTATTGCCGCCCATTTCTCACCTAACAAACCAATTACAATATCCTCTCCCATAAAAAATCCTGATAAAAGCAAAGGAAACACTAAATAAGTACAATACTTGAGAGATTCCAACAATGTTTTATTCCTATCAACTATATCATTCTGAATTCTTGACAATAAAGGAAAGGTGACTTGCTGAAAAATTGGCCAAATCTTATCGACAGGCAAACTTGCTAAATTCAAAGCAAATCCATAATTGCCTAAAAGTTTAGCATTGAATAACTTACCAATAATGAATTTATCCAGAGATTCATAAAGTCGATACATTGCAGCACCACCTGCTAGATTTATACCAAATCTTAAATATGGCCGCACATCTTTGAAACTAAAGTGAAATGAGGGAAGCCATTTCGCAAATATAAATATCAGTACAGTCTTTGTCAGCCTTAGAATAGCAATTCCTAAAATCAATGTATATACTCCAAATCCTTTCGACGCAAAAACCAGTTGACAAGAACAACTGACAATTGCAGCTATCATATCCGCAAGTCCCACTACCTTAAATTTAAAACTCCTTCGTAAAAGACTCGCCGGAACGCTTCCAATTGAACCTATAACAAAAAGCACTGAAACAATTGACGTAACTGGAACAATTCTCTTTTCATTGAAAATCATTGCAGTAGGATACACAAGACTTAATGCTAATAATGAGCACAATACTCCTACTCCTATCGAAAGCCAAAATAGGCTTGATAGCTCATTTTGATTGATTTTATCTCTTTGGATTATTGCCGCAGCTATACCCATCTCACTTAAGTACTCAACATACGTAGTAAGAAAACTCGCCATTGTCATTAACCCGTAATCTTCGGGATTTAACAAATTAGCAACAGCAATTGTGGCAACCCATGAAATGCTTTGTGAAAAAGCTGAAAAGCCTGCGAACCATAGTCCACCTTTTACTGCATTTTCTTTTAAAGACATTTAATCCTTTTACTTCGAAATCTTTTTATCAAAATTCAATTAACTTGATTATTTGAATAAAGCGCGCTATACCTTTTTGTCATGCATTCAGATGAGAATTGATTCTGAAATAATGATAAGGCCTGTTTTGTAATTTTATTTTTTAAATTTGTATTCGTTAGCAGCTTGCAAACTGCATCACCTAATTCTGCATCACTCTTTGAATTTACAATCAACCCAGTTTCACCATCTTTGATAGCCGATTGCACCCCCCCAACATTTGTTGCAACGACAGCGCATTCTGCAGCCATAGCTTCAAGAATGATCATTGGTAAACCTTCCCAAAGTGAAGGAAGTACATAAATATCAAACAATTTGAGTAATTTAGGTATATCTAAGCGCGTTCCAAGAAAAAAGACATTACGGCTAATATTAAGGTGTTTAGTTTCACTGATCAAATCATCTTTAAGCGGTCCATCACCTGCTATAATAAGTGATACATCTGGGAATTGGGAAATGATCTGAGGCATTGCTTGCAATAAATAGGTTATGCCTTTTTGCTCTGAAAGTCGTACAGCGACCCCTATGATTGGCCCATCTTGCAACAAACCTAATTCCATTCTAAATTTCTTTTTATCGTACTCTACCTGATAAGGTGCTGGATCTATTCCGTTTGGTATAGTTATGATTTTTGAAGGCCGAATATGTTCGTATTTTACCAGATTATTAGATGTGTGTTCAGACACTCCAACAACTTTATAGGCAAAATATGACATTAATCTTTCCGCAAACATATACCTCTTTTTGTCAGGAAATGATCTTGCATGATCAGTATGAACAATTTTTTTTACGCCTGTTAATAAAGCTGCAATAGTGCCATCGATAAACGGCTGAGTATTATGAGTATGAATAACATCGGGCTTATTCTTTCGAAGATACGCTGCAACTTTTAAAAATGAAAGATAATCTACGCCTTGCTTTTTTTGAGGAATCAGAGTAACAGGTATTTTTAAACTATTTACTTCAGGGAGAAAGCACCCAAGATTTCGTAAACACAATACTGAGATATCGAATTTTGAACGATCTATAGTTCTACAGATATTAACGATGACCCGCTGAAGGCCACCAAGATCAAGATCATGGGTTATTTGCAAGACTCTTATTTTTCTATTCTTCATATTGATTGAAATGGAAGATATAATCGTTATCACTGCCAACGGTGTAAGCAATACCTGCTTCTATGTCTTTTTCGACTTTCTGTCTATAAGAGGTATTAGAAATCAAGGAATAAAAATCTTTCGATTCATATACATGTACCTTCCCTGAACTAATATCATTATTACATTGACTAACATATTCACTTGTTTTGTTTATCAGTTTTGCAGGATTTCCGGCAACAATACTATTTGGACCAACATCTTTCGTTACAACTGATTTTGCCCCAATTATCGCATTAGGACCAATCGTTATTCCCGGTAATATCGTGGCACCAGCTCCAATAAAGCAGTTCTCCTTTATTATAATCCTGCCTATTCGCGCTATTCCAGCTAACGCAAAAAGACCTGCATCATGATTGAGAAATCTGACATCCGGTGCTAAAATACAATTGTCACCAATTGAAGTGAGAAATGAGTGCGGCGGATCGAACTTTACCCCTGGAAATACCTTAACATTTTTTCCAAGATGCATCCCTGCTCGAACCTGAGATAGCACATATCTTCGAAATTTCCATATTACCAATTTATGATAAAAAAAATATAAAATGCTAATCATCATTAAACCTCTTATAGCACTACCCTACAAAGCACATCAGGGTTAAACAAGCACTCTTTTTGCAATTATCACAATAAAGTAGACCCACAAAGGAGAAGTGTATCCAATAAGCTTAAGTAATATAGTATAAAACTCATAACGAGCAGTCAGATTATCATACGATACCAGTCTCCTGATATTAAAATCCAAATATTCTTCCCGCAACGGCAACTGGATAATATCATAAACACCATCATTCAAAAAGGGATATATCTTCTGCTCTTCCTCAGGTCTCGCTGCGATCAGAATTTTAGGGTTGCTACTATAAAATCGAAAGATCCTGAAAAGATTCCTGGGATACTTTGGTAAAAGAGCCGCCTCAATAATCAGAATGGCTTGCTTGTACTGCTTATATTTAATTATTCCCTCTTTACGTGTCGCTACATAATCAACATAGTAACCGTATCCGGTAAGCAGTGTTACCAAATCATTGGTAAGCGCTTGATCACTACAAATAATCAATAGGCGGGTTCTGTTTTTTTCAAACTTCCTCATGTATCACAGCCTGTAAGTAAAATTGCCGCGTATCCTCGGTAACTCGATCCATTGACCAGCCTTTACTCTGTTGAATCAATCGATCAAGAGCTTTCATTAATATTGGAATATATACCGGCTTTTTTAAAAATAGAAATAACCCCTGCTCTAGCACCCGATCCAATAAAGATTGAGGCATTTCATCCTGTGATCCAATTATAATGACAGGACAAGTATTTTCAGAAAAGATCGTACTCGCAAGCATTAACATCTTTTCAATCTTTACATCATTCTGTTCTATAATGACTGCCGCGAATTTTTCAGACTCCGCAATTATTTCCGTTTGAGAACAAAATTGAAATGAAAAAACATCTTGCTTGTATTTTGAAAGTGAACACCTTAATACACTTCCAGTGTTAACTACCCCTATATTCAGCGGCTTAGGCTGATAAAGCTGCTTATGATTTCCAATCCTTTCAAATATCCCATCAAAAAAGTGAAGCTTATAAAGCACCCAAACCCCAACAAATGTGACATACAATAAAAGCATTACATTTTGAGTGTTACTTGTAAACACGATCATAATTGCACTCATACAGATAACAGCATGAAAAAGAACCAGTATAACAACAGTTTCTGTATGCGTTAAGCCTCGGAAAATCAACCTGTGATGCATATGCTCATTATCAGCAACTGTCATAGCTCCAAAAGCTTTTAACCAGGAATTTCCATCCAGAATTGTTTTTGTAAATCTTCTTGCCATAGCTACAAATACATCCAGAACAGGTAATCCCACAACAAGCGGAGCTATTAAAATCGGATAAGCTCCTTCTTTACGCGATACCAAATATATACTTAGTATGCCGATTGTCATCCCTAAGAACAAAGATCCCGTATCACCTAGAAAAACCCTCGCCGGAGAGATATTATGAATCAGAAAGCCTGAAATTAAACCAATCAGAATTATACAGAGGAATAGTATGGCAGAATCATGACGAAACCCGGTAAGCACCGCGATCGTACAAAAAACAACCAGCATTATCGAACCCGCTAATCCATCCACCCCATCAATAATGTTAATAGCGTTTGTAACTCCAACAATCCAGAATATCGTGATAGGAATTCCTATCCACCCTAAAGAAAAATCCCAGTTTAGAAAATGTATAGTATCTAAACAGATGTCATTGACAAATACTACTTCAACCGCAATAATGACCTCGAGAAAAAATTTCGCTCTATTGTGGATCTGAAATACTACCATGTCATCAAGAACACCGACAACCATTATCGCCAGTGCTGTAAAAACCAGTGCAGAGAAAAGCTCTTTTGGTAACTGCGGCCACTGTGGAAAAACGCATTTCCAAATAATTATTAATGAAACAAAGCTTAAAAGTATTGCAATTCCACCGATTCTTGGAATGATACGCTGATGAACCTTTCTTAATCCTGGCTTATCTCTGAAAAAATTAATTAACGATGACTTTAAAATTATCCAGATAAGAGTATATGCAGTAAACAGAGTTATCACAATTACTGCGGGGATAAAATAAGAATTTGAAGTAAACATTTTTAGAGCTACTTTTCTGATTTTAAATCAGTCACATGTTTATTTAACTTATCTCCATTTATTTGAGAATAAGTCCCGCTTTTCTCCGAAAGATCAAGTGCGCTCACATATGCTCTCACTGCTTTATTCTTATCGCCCGTTCTCTCATAAGCTTCTCCTAAATAAACCAGTAATCTCGGTTCATTATTTAAAAGCTCCATTTGCGATAAGACCTTAATACAATTCTTGTAATCTCCTGTTTTTAGAAGAACCTTCGCATAAGTATCAATAATTTCAATATTTCGAGGAAAAAGACCTGCCGCTTTTTTTGCCGCGCTAACAAATGACTTTTGATCCGGATTTTCTGACTGAATTCCTAACCAGGCATAATTGTTAAGAGTAGTTGCCAAAAGCAAATCATTTTTACCACTTTTTTCAAGAGAATCAATCATTTGAGAATATACCGATAAAGCAGCTTTCAGATCTCCTTTTTCAAATAAAAATTCCGCATATTCGGATGCAATTCCGCTCTTATCTCCCTTATTCTTCTCCAAGGCAGAATTATATGCTTTCCCTGCCCCATCCAGATCTCCCAATTTTCTCATTGCTCTTGCCTGCAATAATTTTATACCAGAACCAGTAAATTTACTTCTAGAACAATCCTGCAAAACTTTATTATAATCACCAGAAATAAAGATTGCTGAGATTTTCGTCACTTCAAACAGTTCTTCAGAGGGATACTTTTTAGAAAGATTGGTAAGTATTGTGATTGCAGAATCGAATTTACCAAGCTTCAAAGCCAATACTGCACCGCTCCATTGTACCTTGGCATCATCTTCAAACTTGCTTTCGAGCAGCTTTTGAGCAGCAGAAGATTTATTAAAAAGATCTTTTTTAAATGCCAAATCGCGAAAAAGTTCCAGTGAAACTTTCGAGAAAATATTATGTTGATGCAATCTACTGATATATTCAATCGCTTCATCATCTTTACCAAGCTTCGATTTTAGTACGGCATATTCAATTAACACCTGAGGTGATTGCAGTATTACAGGCGGCAAACATCGATAAATCGAATCAGCCTTATTATAGTTTTTCATCTGAAAAAACTGACGAGCATAAACAAGCGTAACTATTGGATCCGAAGGAAAACGATTGTACAACGATCCAATCTTTTCAAACCGTTTTACAGAGTTTGAATCAGTACGAAGAAGTACACTGCAAAAATTCCGTACCTCTTTCCCCAATAACTTATCGTCCTCATATTCATCAGCAACTCTTTTTAAATTGGTTGAATCCCGATTAGATCCATGAATAAAAGCCAGAGAATTTAAGATCCTTAGCTTTAGTAACCCACTGATCTTCTTTGAATCCAATACTGATTGTAATATCTCCTGTGCTCTATTCAGATTACCCCTTGCGATTAATTGCAAAGCATAGTCTACTTGCACTATATGATCTGATTTCCCATTTGATAACATTTCATTGTAAAGAGAATCAACTCTACCATAATCATATTTTAGTGCCCATAATGACATAAGCATTGAATAACCGGAACTATTGAGCATCTTCCCTTGCCTGTTTGTTTCAAGATAGGATAACAATTTTCCGTAATCACCTTTTTTTTCATAACAAAGGGCGATTTTGTTACAAAGCCCTGGTTTAGGCTTTTGATTCTGAATCTTTTCCCAAATAAATAGAGCCGAATCCGGCTGTCCGAATTTTAAAAAAAGATCTCCCTTCAATTCATCAGTTTTAAGAGAATCTGGTAAGCTATTATAGAGTGAAATTGCGTATTGTAATTTCTGATTCAAAGTTGAATGAAATGCAACAGATGCCAGTGCCATCAAGACAACTGGTGATTTTAAACCTTTATCCCATGCCGCTTTAACATGAATGAACGCTTCGTTTTGATTTTGTGCTGTTTTGAAAGCAGCCCAATTGTATTCACCATTCAAAGGATCCTTAAGAGCAGCCTTTTTAAAATACTTATAGGCGATATCTGGCTTTCCATCGTTAAGCTTCTCTATCCCTATTTGGTAAAGCTCACGCGCACTCTTGCCTGATTCACAAGAAGCAAGCAGGACAAGTACAGTAACCGCAGCTAAGATCCTGCATTTCCTTAGTAATTCCATTCATATCCTGTTTTGTAAAAAAATATTGATCTCAGAGAAAGGTGAAATGATCAAATAATCATGAGAACGCAACCTTGAATATAAAAAAAAATGATGAGCAAAAGTAAAAAAATCTGAGATAGTGAAAAAACTGAAACAACAGAGATATAAATTGATCAAGGGATATGGGACAATGGTGGTTAAGAAAAAAAACATAGGACCGCGGCAAGAAAAAAGGTCCGGTTATTTTTAGTCCAAGAAGGGGGAACAGACTATGAACCGGGGGTCTTTATACTTATACTCCTTTTGATGACCTTTCGTCAACAAACACTGTAAGATTTATGCTGGGAAAATCTCTAATATTTGGAAATTTAGCTATGAATTGATCTGCGACAATTTGAGTTGAAAGCAGCCCAGCTAAAGCCATGCTATCGATCTCACTATGAGCGCTACTTTTTTCCATCTTTTTTCGAAGATAAAAAACCGCCTCAGGATTGAAAATATTGTGATACTTTATCCGATCTGTCGTAAGATGTTCCGAGTAAAAATCACCTGAATTGCTGCTAAACAATGCTTGAGAAACCGGAGCCCGATATGGATGTTTTGTACGAGTAGTAATTGTATCGGGTAGAATTCCTTTAAAAGTACTTTTTAAAATATGCTTTTCATTCAATCCAAGGATTTTCCACACTGATGGGACCTTTGCCATGAAATCTACTAAATTATGATCTAAATAAGGAAACCGAATCTCGATCGAGTTTGCCATAGCAACACGATCACCCTGTGAAGATAAGAGATAATTACTTAGGAAAAGAATTATTTCCAGATACTGTGCTTTTCCCAACATGTCCCTGCTATAAAAAGTCTCCGGAAGCATCGCTTTTAATTCTTGAATGCAATCGTAGTTTTTTAACTCATCTTTCACTTCATCAGAATATAAAGCTTTGATTCTTTTGGTGTTATTCCATCTGATCAAATGAGAAAACAAAGGATCTGATACTTGTTGAAGGCCTTGGCTGAAAAACGAAATAGTCGATTGTTTAAACCCATTATTCCCAAAAACATCTTTATACAAAGAACCTAAGAGTAAAGGCCGGATACTGGATTGGGGCTGTCGGGATAAAAATGTTCTTATTAATGCTTCCTTAAAAATATCATAGCCACCAAATATTTCATCTGCTCCTTCACCTGTAAGGACTACAACAATACCCTTTTCCCTGACTAATTTTGATAGCAGATAAAGTGGAACTGGCGCAGTCCTGAGAATAGGACGTTCTCCGTGCCATAGTACTTTGTAAAAGTTAGATGCTATTAAGTCATTAGTGGCTTTGACCTCGTAATGGCTTTTAATATTTAAAAACGAAGTCATCTCATTCTGAAATATTCCTTCATCAAAACGCTCCTCTTCGAAACGAATCCCAAAGGTGTGCACATCTGCATTAAACTGATTTTTTATGATAGCGGAAATTCCAGACGAATCAAGTCCACCACTTAAGTATGCTCCTACTGGAACATCCGCACGAAGCCTAATTCTTACTGCTTCGGTTATTAAGCCCCTGATTTGTTCACAAATCTGAGAAGGAGGTATTGTCAGTAACTCGTCTTTATTGTAAACAGGCAACTCCCAATACTTCTTCTCTTTTATTGTACCATCGACAACGGTTATAAAGTGGCCGGGCTTTAATTCAAATATATTTTTAAAAATAGTCTGACCAGGTAATGTTGTCCAAAATGTAAATATCTGGTCCAATGCGTATAGATTCAGTTTGCGCGGTATTTCAGAAGCAGAAAGAATTGCTTTTACTTCGGAAGCGAAAAAAAATGTGTTATTACAAATTGCATAATGAATAGGCCGAACGCCAAATCGATCTCGCGCAAGGAAAAGCTTTCTTTTCGATGAATCCCATATCGCAATAGCAAACTGCCCATTCAAATCATTAACACATTCAACGCCTTTATCCTCAAACAAATGCAATATCACTTCAGTGTCGGTATCGGTCCGGAACTTATGTCCTTTTGCGAGAAGATTCTTGTGAAGTTCAGGATAATTATAAACTTCCCCATTATAAATAATCCACAGAGTCTTATCTTCATTACATATTGGCTGACTCCCATTTGCAAGATCAATAATACTCAAGCGGTTATGCCCTAAGGCAGCGTGATCATCGATATAAATCCCGGATTCATCAGGACCTCGGTATTGCATGATCGAAATCATGCCCCGAATACTTTCCAAAGTAGGAACTTTATTACTATCCAGGTTGATTATCCCGGCAATGCCACACATAAGAGCCCACCTGTTTAAATGACTGATAATAAAAACGTTACAGAATAAAGTCCAGAATATATTTGTTGATCATTTTTTCTTTGTCAAAACAAATTACTGCATTTCATTTATATACATGATGTTATTGAGTCAATGAAACCCAGATATATCTCAGGAGGCTGTTTGTTTCTTAATTACATATTGGGCGATTTTTTCCAGAGAATCAAGATTTTCTGGGAGAATTTCATTCTCACCTATTTTAATTTTAAATTGATCCTGAATGAAATTAATCAATTCAAGAATCCCAGTAGAATCCAGAATTCCATTTTCAATAAACGATGTATCATCAGAAAGAGAAAAGGATGGATTATTAAAGTAAAACGCCTGAGCAATGTAATCCTTTACGCAATTTTTTACCTGTTCCTCTGAAAATTCCATAAATAACTCCTTATCATTTACTAAGCTTCCATCAGGATTTTCTTTTATCTGCCAAAAGCGGCTTTAGAATTTTACCTGACTCATTTTTTGGCAGTGAATTTAAAAATTCGAAATATTTAGGAATTTTATAGTTGGGCAGTTTTAAGCTAAGTGCTTGTTTTAGAAGGTTTTCTTCAAGTAATAAGTTGCCTTTAGTAACTACAAACGCTTTGGCTACTTCCCCCAGAAAAGGATCTGTAACACCAATAACGGCAACTTCTTCGATAGATTCTACCTGCAAAATCGCATCCTCGATTTCTTTTGTACTAACACGATTGCCACCGATTTTTAACATATCTTTTGATCTACCAACCACATAGATAAAACCTTCATCATCCATGCGTCCAATGTCGCCTGTGTAATACAGTCCATCACGAACAACTTGTGATGTAGCTTCCGGATCTTTCCAGTACCCCATCATAACATTAGAACCTCTCCCTACAATTTCTCCTTCTTCCTCTGCAGAGAGCCGGTCTCCATTTTCATCTGCTATAAAAGCCTCTGTATTTGGTATTGGAATTCCAATCGATCCTTTCTTCTCACTCCATCTGTCTGGAGGAAGCCATGTTAGTCGAGGAGATAATTCGGTTGCTCCATACATAACAATCAGCTTCGCAGGGGCAATTAGCTTGACTATTTCTTCCTGTACAGAGACTGCCATATGCCCACCAGCCTGTGTCATGTACCGTAAACGTTCAAACGGGATGTAATCCCGTATAGCTGATTTGTTGAGAAGGTAAACGAATGTTGATGGAACTCCAGCAAAACCAGTAACTTTGTGTTCTTTCATACATTGCAAAGTTAGATTTGGATACGCGAAACGGTTATCTATCACAACAGACCCACAACTCATAAAATGAGTATTAAATAGAGTAGTTCCGTAGACATAATAAAATGGCAATACCACCATCATTCTGTCGATCGAGGTAATTTGTAAGTATTTCACTATTGATTTACAATTCTGAATGACATTTAGATGAGAGTGCATGACTCCTTTTGCTGAACCCGTGCTTCCTGATGTATACACTATCGAACTTAAATCAATATCGATCGATCTGTTAAAAAAAGGCGGAGGATCAGAGTTTTTATAGATTGATTTTAGATCTGATATATCAATTTTAGATGACAATTGGTAAGTAACATCGTTGATACATTTGCCAAGAATCAACAACTTTAATCCTTTTATCTGATCAAGAATTTGGGCAACCTTAGGAAACTGTTTTTGCGATGTAATGATACCAGTTACATTGCAATGATTCAAAATGATTTTCAACGATTCAGGTAAAAGATCGGTGTTCAATGCAACGACTACTGCATCTGCTTTAGAGATTGCATAATATGAAACTATATAATCGATCGAATTCTCACTAAGTAATGCTATTCTATCGCCTCTATTAACCCCTGACTGTTTTAAGTAGTAAGCTATTTTGTTAGTTTTCAAAGCAATATCACTATACGTCACCCACTCGCCTGAAAACCAGGCTGCCTTTTGTTCAGGGGATTTTTGAGCTGCATTTTCAAGAATATTGTGTAACAGCACAGCAATTCACCTTATTAGCTTACAAATTGTGACATAATCATCTTTTCAATGAAATAGTGCAATTTCTAAACCAATGAGGCTATAATTTCCTAATTCCAATAATTACTTAAGGAACTTCCTGTTTTAGTCTATAAATTTCTTGAAAAAAGCTTCTAATACTAAATAGAACGAATACAGAGTATAAAGCGGAGGTTATTTTTGGAGTGAAAAATTATGAAAAAGGGGCGAAAAAAACTACGCCCCTTTTTAAGTCTTAATTTTTTCTTCTTCTGGAGATGAAACCGAGACTTACTAACCCAATTCCAAATAGAGATAATAGTGTTGGCTCCGGAACTGCTTTCGTTTCAAAAGAAAATTTAACGCCATCATTAAAAAAATGACAATCAGGATCAAATCCAAACCCGAAATTATTATTATTTGTAATGTATTTGGTTAAGGTAAGCAATTGAGTATCAGAAAAGGAATAGTTCAGATCTTGCGTTTTACTACTTCCATTTTTATCTTTGAATGTAAACAGTAATCCATCACTCCCAAATACATCTTTAATAAAAGGGTACGAATCCGTATACTCGCGAGCCCCTTTAGTAACATCATCAAATAGATGGACAAATAAAGCGTTGTTCTGATTGTCCCAATTGGTGATGTTATCAATCGATAGGGTAGCGCTTGTAACAATCTGATTTGTAGGCAGACTATAGTCTATTCCCCATAGATAATACTTCCCATGATCAAGGTCATGTAAATCGTAATAATTCCTGTCTGTACCAGAAATGATTGACTCTTTCAAATAAGGCGATACACTTACGAAATTTGCAAAGCAAACTGCCGAAAACAGGACGATAAGTGACAATGATTTGTACATTGTATTAACTCCTTTGGATTGAGGTTTGTAGCGGAATAGTTCAAAATTACTGAAAACCAGATTCAGTAATTTTTCTAATATATGTTTGGCGAATTCTAATTGTAAATAAAAAAATTCCATTCGTCACTTTTAATTGAGAACTTTATATTTTCAATAAATTGTGGATACATTTAACCATCATTTCTCTGCTTCATCTATTGTTTTTCCCGGCTCTTAATCTTGTTCACAATTTAGCTGTTATAACTAAAGCAATATTATCATAGTATATCGCTTAATTTATAATATAGAAGGAAACTGATTTTGCGATGTAATGATACCCGTTACATTGTAATAATTCAAAATGATTTCCAACGATTCAGGAAAAAGAACAGTGTTCAATGCAACGACTACTGCATCTGCTTTAGAGATTATATAGTTTGAAACTATAAATCGATAGAATTCTCACAATTAATGCTAATCTATCTCTCTATTAACCCCTGACTGCTTTTTGTAATAAGCTATTTTGTTAGTTTTCAAAGCAATATCACTATACGTCACCCACTCGCCTGAAAACCAGACTGCCTTTTGTTCAGGGAATTTTTGAGCAGAATTTTCAAGAATATTGTGTAACAGCACAGCAATTCACCTTATTAGCTGACAAATTGTGACTTTAATCATCTTTTCAATTGAATATTGCAATTTCTAAACCAATGAGGCTATAAATAATAATCTAATTTGTAGGCAAACTATAGTCTATTCCCCATAGATAAAACTTCCCATGATCAAGGTCATTTATATCGTTTGAGGTTTGTAGCGGAATGTATTCAAACTTATATAACCAGATTTAGTAATTGCTCCAATACATCTTTGGGGAGTACTAATTGTAAATAAACATTTTACCATACGTACACTTTTATATTGAGAATTTTATTTTTTAATTAATAGTGGAACCTTATTAACCATTTATTTCTGCTTATTTTTGTGCCTTTCCCCATCTTTTTATCTTGTCCACAATTTGCTTGTTAATCATAGTGAGTTTATTGTTGTATATCGCATAATTCATAATCGAAAGGTATTTATGCACTCGACTTCGATTTCCAAAGATATTCTTAAATTAGATTGCGCAAAAGAGGTAGAAAAAATCTGTAATCAAATCCGATTCCACCTTTCAACAAATTTGAAACGCAGAGGAATTGTGGTTGGAATCTCCGGTGGAATTGATAGCAGTGTAACATTGGCGTTGGCTGTCAGGGCTTTAGGTAACAGTAGAGTATTTGCGCTCCAAATGCCTGAGAAGCACTCCGCTGAAGAAACTTTGCATTTGAGTAACCTGTTAGTAAACCACTTTAAGGTTGAACGAGAGCATGAAGATATTACCGGTATTTTAGAATCTCTTGGTTTCTATAAACGATATGTACATACGGTTCAACAAGTTATTCCTGAATATACAGAATCCTGGAAATCTAAAATAGTTCTACCAGATTTAAGCGAAAATCAAGGTTATTCGATTTTTTCAATCATTGCGCGATCGCCACATGGAGAACAAATTAAAAAGAAATTAGACCTCAAAACCTATTTAGGAATTGTTGCTGCAACTAATTTTAAGCAACGTGTCAGAAAACTCCTTGAGTATTACCATGCAGACCGACTTAATTTTGCAGTAGCAGGCACCCCAAACCGATTAGAATATGACCAGGGATTCTTTGTAAAATTAGGAGATGGTGCAGCAGATATTAAACCTATTGCACACTTGTATAAATCCCAAGTGTATCAATTAGCAAAATACCTGAATATCCCCCTGGAAATTCAAAATCGACTGCCTACCACAGATACTTATTCACTTCAACAGAACCAGGATGAGTTCTTTTTTCAGCTCTCTTATGATAAACTCGATATCTGTCTTTATGCGAAAAACAATAATATTCCAGCCGAAACTGTCTCAGAGATTATAGACTTAACACCTGAACAAACAAAAAGAGTTTTCACCGATATAGATAATAAAAGAAAAACAACCCGTTATCTTCACTTAAAACCATTACTCGTTGAGGATATTCCGGAGATTTTCTAAATAGATAAGTGTGTTTCTTTTTGATGCAGTTGGTGATATTATTAGCTATCGAATCTTTTTGACCCAACCAGCTAGAATCATTAGTAAAAAACACGCTAAAAATAAAGCTATAGAGAGAAGAATACTGTTTTGGCTGAATCGGGAGAGAAACTGATGCTGGTGAAAAGCAAGCGGTACAGCTAAAACGCACGGAACTAAAGTAATTACAAATGTTAAAATCCTATATATCTTGTTTACTTTCATATTCCTGCCCCCATCGCTATTTTTACTTGCTTCAATATAATCGCCGGCAATTACAAATGAAAGTATTTTTTCAAACCAGTCGTATTTACAAAGAATACTTTGGGAAAATTATTATTTTCGAACAGGTCAATGAAACATATAAACTACCAAAAGACAATTAATTAGCAGCATCAAAAAAAACTATCCAAAATTCGGGACTATTCAAAATAAAGTTTCACCTCCACACTCCTTTGACCAGTCTTTGAGTGCCTCTTCTAAAGTGAAACCAAATGTATATCCTGAACGGATAAGTTTTTGTGAAGAAATATTTGTCGACTTCACAAGTTTAATAATTCTCTCGGGAACTAATCCCATTTTTATTACAAAAGGCAATGGAACCATATTTACGACTGCCGCTCCTGCAGTAATTATTTTGAATGGGATTACAAATTCAGGTGCTTTATATCCCAAAGCTTTTTTGAATGTTTTTACAATCTCTTTGATCGTAATCTTTTCAGGATAACAAAAATTATACACATATTCCCCCTGATTACAATCAGTTGCCTCGTAGATAAACTTAACCAAATCTTTTACATAGAGACACGCCTTGATAGTATCAGCCCGCCCTGGATAAGCAAAGATTCCTCTTTGTAATGCATTTGCGATTCGGGTAAAATTACCTCCTTCACCTTTACCAAAAATCACCCCGGGCCTTACAATCATTAACATTCGTTTGTCAGATTGGGCATTAAACCACTCTTTGTGAATATATTCAGCGATAATTTTCGAAGACCCGTAGGGAATCGCCGGCATAGGAATCATTTCCTCATTCTTTTCATCTTCACCCGGACCATAAACAGAAATTGAAGAGGTAAATATTATTTTGGAGCAATTAACATTTTTTGCGAATTCACAAATATTTCTGGCCCCATGAATATTTGCTTCAAAATATTCATGTGCCGGATGCCCGGGACTGGTATGTATTGCGGCAAGATTTATTATTGAATCGATGGTACCCTGGAAAAGTTTGACATCTACCGGCATTCGAATATCACACTTCACAAATTGAATGCGATTATCATTTGGAAGACTTGTTCCTGAATGCCAGCAAGGGTCCTTAATATCAGCAAGATAGACCAAATCATATTTTTTCAGAAGTTCATAAGTCAAGTGAGTTCCAACAAATCCCGATCCACCGAATACAACTACCGATTTCATTTAATATCCTTTTTAAATAAGCTTTAGAGCTGATAATTCAATTTGTTTTTAAAATAGCCGAAAGGTCTCTATTTTGCCATGAGATACTTTCACTGGCACTTCTAATATCAGTAAAGCTGTAAGCATTTAACAGCTTTTCCAATTTTCTATACGCTCCGCCAAGCCCATAATATGATTTAAATCTTCTGGCTAATGGAATACCATTTAATACAGGTTGTCCTGCATCAAAATCTCTTGGGTGAAAATAAGTCATAACATAAGGGGAATTCTTCATTAATCGATCTATCAATAGATAGGGAAGTAGCCTAAAATAACCCCCCCCTGAAAATATCACTTTCTTTCCAAATAGTGATACCGTATTTATTGGGAATTCCTTCAAATTACCTTTTGAGGTTTGAATATTTACAGGTTTGTCTGTCCCAAAATTTTCAAATCCTCCATGTCCACGAGGAGCTGGGAAAATAGATGAATCATACTCGATTCCACATTCGATCAAGATATCAATAACCCAGGCATTCTCCCGAGTTATCGAAAATCCAGGAACCCGGTATGTAGTTACTTTCTTCCCAGTCAGATCCTGAAGAACTGAAATTGATCTTTTTAGATCATCACGAAACTGTTGAGGAGAGAGTTCATATGCGAGCTGATGAAAACTCGAATGACTGCCTATCTCAAATCCTGCATTATTAATTTTGTGGATAATCTCAGGATATTTTTCCGCTACCCAGCCAAGACAGAAAAATGTAGCCTTTTGTTTTTTATTTTCGAGCAAATCAAGAATTCGATCTGTATTTGCGTGTATTCTTGTTTCGAAATTATTCCAGCTTTCAACTGAACGAGTAGCATTAATATCAAGAAGATGAAACCACTCTTCAATGTCAAAAGTAAGAATTCTAATTGGGTTTTCGGATTTTTCCATTTGAAGATCGTTTCTGAAAATGATAAAGCCCGGTTCTAATATTTGAAGCGGTTAAAATTCTCATTAAAAATATATATTTTTGAGTCCTACAAAAAAAGATACTCTGCATTTATCTCTTCATTAGTTATTTAGTAAGTTAGTTAGCTGAAAACAATAATTATACATTCGCAGTTTGTGATATTGTAAATAAAAATAATCTTAAAAGCGTAACAAAGTTACGCCCACCTAACACTGCAGCCAACTTATTTGAGAGTAGCAACACTTCTGATTATCCTGATCGGATTTCCAGCAACAATAGTAAAAGGCGGCACATCTTTAGTAACCACAGAACCCGCTCCAACTATTGCTTCTTCACCAATAGTAACGCCGCAAAGGATAGTTGCATTTGATCCAATGGACGCACCTTTTTTGACAATAGTTTTTGTCACTTCCCAATCTGCTTCTGTTTGAATAGCACCGTCACCATTAACTGAACGAGGATATTTATCATTAATGAAAATAACTCCATGCCCAATAAAAACATTGTCTTCAATTGCTACACCTTCACAAATAAAAGAATGACTTGATATTTTGCAATTACATCCCACTTTAGAGTTTTTCTGGATTTCGACAAAAGCACCGATTTTGGAATTATCACCAACACTGCATCCGTAAAGGTTGACAAATTTTGCCAGAGATACATTATTACCAAGTTTTACATCAGGAGAAATAGCGACATACTCAGTAGAAATTCCCTGCAGACTCATTGTTGAACCTCCCATTTTAAAGCATATCAGATATTGAAACATAGAATGTCATCAACTTTTATACCAATATGCAAAAACAGGAATTTCAATCCTCTGAAGCACAAGCATCCAGAAGAGTCTATCTACTGGAAAAAGAAAAACGGAGGAGAATAGTATTTGAAGCCAGATTAACCTCGGCATCTTCAGGCTGTTTTAATTGATAAGAAAATTCATAATCAAGAGTAACACCTCGAGCAATTCGCCAGCTTAAAATCGTATTCAAATCAAAATCCGGATTCTCAAATCGGTTTTCAGGAAAAACCGGCGCGAAAAGCTTTATTTCTGCACTTGCAGTTCCAAATCTTCCTATTCTTAAATTTCCTGAGATCGAACCTAAAGGCCCAAGCTCGAAAATATCTTTACGTTTTTCCTTATGAAGCAAAATACTGTTTTTTGCTTTCTGTTCAAGGTCAGAAGAGTTCCTGTCATAAACGACTTTATTAATAGGGACTTCAGTGTATCTGTCAGGAAAATTATTGTAAGAGCCACCCGCACCCAGACGAACTGTAATATCAAGCATATTTAAATTCAGAGCATCTATATTAGCTCCTCCCCCGATATCAACAGTTAAAGGACAGAACGATGGATTTAACCGTAAAGAACTTTCCATACTATAGTTTGTGGTATCAAGATCATTATTATCATTAACAAAATAGAATCGTTCTTTTTTATCCCGCAAAAGATTTTTAGGGAGTAAATTTGTCTTGAACTCGGAATTTCCATAAGGACCTAACCACTTGTAAAATCTCCAGATAAAAAGAGATCGAACCTTAAAATCATCGGCCGCTCCCTGAAACGAAAAAGAAGATATCTGACGACTTATGTTAAATCCCTCTTTAAGACTGATGGTTGTCTCCCAGTCAACCGGATTATTAAGAAAACGTAACCAAATCGCTGTATTGAGGCTCATCATAGAAGAGAGGTCTTCCTGGCGATTTTCCTGACTTCTGTCTATATCATCAACGAGCTGAACATTCCCCCCGATATTTCCGCCATACTTCCAGTTTGAAGTAATCTTCCTGCCCGCATCGATATCAATATTCCCACCACCCATGATTGCCATGTCATCTTCACGTTCAATAAGAACGAGTCTTGTCAATTCGCCAGGAAGAAGCCTGACGGTGACAAAGTTTTTCAGAGTATTATAGCTTTCCCCTCTGCCAAGTATTTTATAGATGCCAGGTTTCAGGATCCAAGCCTTAACAGACTCACCCAAAGTAACATCAGCACCGTAACCGCGTCCAAATGGTTCAAATTCGTCAATCCGTACAACCTCGTATTCGCCTCTGATCACTGTTGAATTAGTATCGATTGTCTCCACGATCAGGCCAGACCAATCAGGTAGAACAGGAACGGTATTGAATTCCTCGACTTCCACATTTCTGATAATCCGCTGGCGATGAGTACCGCTTCCTATCATTACACTGTATTTACCAGGTTCGACACTATAGGTAATTCCCGGTTCTCCAGAAGCAACCGTGCGTTTCAAAGAATCAACAATTTCAATATCAGGTTCCTTGTGAAGCTCTGTAAGCCGGGGAACAAAAACACCACCCTTTCCCATCGGAACTGTAGTCCTGTCTTTTGCCATTTGCTCTGAAATCGGAGGTGCTTCCCAGGTCTTTGCTACTTTATCGTACCATTCTACAGTTTTTTTCTCTTTTGTCCTTTGTTTTACAGTATCAACGGGCATTTTCCATCGCAAATACTGGTCGGTAATTTCCTCGCCAGGAAGAGCAGGAGGCAACTCACCAAAGCTGCTTACCACATAATAAAACACAAAAAATATTGTCAAACAAAACAATCGAACAGGAGTCATATTATTTATGCTCCTCAAAAATGAGTGAATCCGGTATAACTGTTCGAGATGTGTCAATAGTTGTTTTAGTATCCGATCCAAATTCCTGAGCAAATTTTTTATCTAAATCCTGAACTGCCTGTGTAATAGCATACTCAACAAGCGCAGACATCTCCCGGATCACCAGCTCTGGATCATGTGCCAATACTTTTTTACGAAGATCAAATCTTCGGTTATAAATGATACTTCCATCTTCTAAACGAACCAAATTAATACGCAAAGCAACGTGTGAAAACCATAGTTCATCACTATCGTATTCCTCAAGAGCTTCAATCATACCGCTTAATTCATAATTTGGTCTACTTCCTTCATCATACCTTCTGATTACAGAATTGAGCATATTAACATTTAATAAGTGTTTATAAACAAGATCAGTTATCATCCGTGATGGTTTAACAGCCCATACTCTGTAAACATAATATCGCAATTCAAAAGGACTTTGCCGATAAACAATCTGAGGCCTGTTGTACGCTTCTTCAATCTCAAACTCTTTTAAACGCAACGTGAAAGGATACGGTTCTTCTCTCTGACGATCAATAATACTACCCGGAAGATAGTTGAGCTCATAATATTGTTTCAAAGGAACTTTAACACAACCTGCAAAAGCTATGAAGATAACAAACGAAGCAATACTTATCCGTGCAGCAAAAGATTTCATCGTATATTCCTCTCCCGTTGTGTTTCACTTCTAAGAAGCAGTGATGGATTTTCTGCGAGGGTTTTTGTCAATTGATTTGTATTTTCCGATGCTTCCCTGATATTTTGCATACCTATTGTAAAATCTTCCCGGGTTTGCCGTACCATAAGCGAGAGATTTTCAGAAAGAATCTTTAAAGCAAGTGTTGTCGAATCTGCTTTTTGTAATATACTACCGATCTTATCAATTGGAACCTCTCTCGAAAAAACGCCGGTAATCATTTTAATGTCTGCAGCAATGCTGTCAATCTTGTTCACAACACCACCTGTCGAGAACCGGCAATTTGTTAACCTGCGGTCTGCTTTCCTGAACAAATGTCTTTACATCAGAGGAAATCGTTTCCATATTTCCCAGTATTTGTCTTATTGACTGTAAACTATCTGGATTTGAAATCTCTTTAAGATTGTTAAGAAGAAGTTCCACTTTTGCCATAATGACTTCAGCTTTACCAGTAATTGTGGAGATCATTGATTTCTTTGTAGGAATCTCAGAACCGGCTTTTAAAAGCTCAGCCTAATTAGTGCCCCCAGTTACTTCTATATATTTAAGTCCTGTTATTCCCATTGCATTTGTCGTGGCTATCATGTCAGTTTTCATTGGAAAATCATCCTGAATTTTAAGTTCCACACGAACCCTGGAAAGATCATTGGGCAAATAGGTGATTTTTTCCACTTTACCAATAGGCACTCCGTTAAACTTTACAGTTGAACCCTGCTCCAGGCCACTCAGTGACTCACCCTGAAAATAAGCAATATACTTTTTGTATTTATCGGTCAATTTTATCCCAAGGGGAATAGCAATAAAAAGCGCTAATAAAAATACCACCAATAAGAAAAACTCCCAATCGTGCCTGTTGAGCTCTGGAGAGACTCATTGTATATACTCCACGTTAAAATCGATAAGCCGCCAAAGCATCCCTTTTTAAGCCATGTTCCTGCCGTCGCGAAAAAATCCGCAACAGGACCAGATTCTATTTTTTTTGACTCGTTAAAGGAACCATCGAATAGAGAACTGTTCCTTTATTCAAAAACGTAATCGTATCAGCTATCTTCTGTATTGATAATAATTCATGCGTTACTACCACTATTGTAATCCCCAGCATTTTACGTAAGTTTTAAAAGTAACTCATCAAGCCCGGCACTGGTTACCGGGTCAAGTCCCGCTGATGGTTCATCACAAAAAAGCAGCGGTGGATCCAGTACCAGAGCCCTCGCCAGTGCAGCCCTTTTTCTCATTCCCCCGCTCAGTTCACCCGGATACAAATTCACTGCATGTGGTAAATCCACCTGCAGAAAGTTTCATCATTACTATATCTTTTATGATTTTTTCAGGAAGCCGGGTATGCATCTGCAAAGGTAAGGCGATATTCTGCACCAACAGTCAGTGAACCAAGTAAAGCTCCATTCTGAAATAAAACTCCAATTTTTTTTAAGACCTCTACAGTTTCAGGATCATCCTGATCTCTTATTTCCACTCCAAAAATTTTAATTGTTCCTGAAGATGGTTTTAAAAGACCGATAATCGATTTTAAAAGAGTCGTTTTACCACATCCGGAAGTTCCAAGTATAACCCTGTATCTCTGATGGCAAAAAACTTAACGGAAACATCATTCAGGATCGACCCGTGATCCATACCGAGTTATGAGATTCTTTACTTCGACAACTGGCCTTGTGCAGTTTGCATTTACCGCCTAAATAATAAATGAAAAGATCGCATCTGCTACAATTATTGCAAAAATCCCAGTCACCACACTGGCAGTTGTCTCTTTTCCAACAGCTTCAGCACCACCACGAACTCTAAATCCATAACAGGCACCAATCCAGATTATCAACCAGCTAAAAACAACCGATTTTATAAAACCTGCAGATACATCTTTCAATCGAAATATAGTTTCCCAAATCAGACCAATACATACTTGGAGCAAGATCAAGATAAGATATCGCGACTATAAAACCACCAATAATTCCTGTTGCAGTTGCTATAATTGAAAGAAGCGGCATAGTAATTGAAATTGCCCAAAATTTCGGAACAACAACAAACTGAATCGGATTTATACCCATAGTCTTCAATGCATCAATCTCCTCACCAACACCCATTGTTGCGATCTCTGCAGTAGTTGCACTACCGGTTCTGCCCGCCAGAATAATGGCGGTAAGAAGTGGCCCCAGTTCCTGCACCATCGATTTTCCAATCAGCGGAGCCAGAAAAACTCCAGCGCCATATGTTTGTAGTTGCATGGCCATTTGCAAGGCCAGAACTAAACCGATTAACAAGGAAAGTAATCCAACTATTCCTAGAGCTTTATAGTCCTAACTGGTACATCTGTTCTCCAAGAACTCCCCTGCGATAATCTCGTTTCTTTAATAGGCCAAATGTTCCCCAATAAACCATTTCGGTAAGCATTGACAAAGCCAGCACCGCTTCATTTTTCAATAAATAAACGATATTTCCCATTTTAACCAAAACATTTTTCTCTAAAGCCACTTTTTCGTTGCTGGACCGGTGCGGAAGCCCAGGATTGGAGATTGGATAAAAGATCTGAAGAAATATTTCGAAGAACTATTTTTCCCCCTGCTGACTTGAATTCTTTATGAAGGAGTTGCAAAAAACATATACCGGAAGAATCAATTCTGCTTGTTTTTGTCAGATCAATAATGTGAGTCTTTTTTATTGGAAAAAATCAAATCATTCGCGATAACCCAGTTTCGATCTAATAATTGGGAGACTGAATTACTTTATTTGGTCCTGTAGCGCAATTTTTTGTTTAACCATTTTGAACGTTTCATAATTAAAATTTGTTGAAAGATTCAATAAAGTACCAATAAAAACCGTAGTACCAGTTCGTCTATTATAGTATAGAAAATAATTATAGTATTCGGGAGATTCAATTATATAAAAATTTCAAATACATAACAAAATGATTTTTGAGATTATATGGCGAGCATTGCCAAGTTTGGAATCGATTCTTTGAACCCACGCCTTATAACTGCAGACCGTGGGATATAATTTAAAAGGCGAAAAAAGCAGACCGGTTGACCATACGGATATCACCCTTGCAAACACTTTCATTGCAATATACGTTCGTGAAATAACGATGTCAATACTGTTCTATATCTCATTTAATGATCAATGCGTTACAACATTCATTATTATTGGAATTGTCAATTTTACTAAAAAAAATAATTCAACAAACCATTTGCTTTTTTTTCTTTTCTCGATATATTATTATCGTTACTTAAATAATTGCATGGCCTTTTCAAGCAATTTTTTTTCTCCATATTTACTTACTTTATCCAAGGTGGAGGATTCCTATATATGCAGCTACCTAAATCGCGGCGACGTCAAAAGCTTCGTGAGAAGAAATGCCAGTATCCAGGTTGTGGAAAGATCTTTTTTGGCATTCATATCTCTAAGTATTGCCCTGAACACCGTCAGGATCGATACCGAATTCGAAAGCGGACAAAGCCTGAAGATGTAAATATTAAAAACCAGACATTCAAACACACCTACACTGAAGTTGTGACTTTGTTATGGATTGTGCACTCGAGGGTTGTGATCATCAGTTTGAAACTAAGATTTATCCAAGACAATTTATCTATCCGAAGTATTGTCCGGAACATCGAAATGAATACAAAAGAATTCGTCATTTACAGTTAATTGGACGTGATGATCTTATCGAACAGATGAAGAGTGAAAGCGAAAGCTTTGAACTCGACATCGGGCGGAGATGGTGATGTTGAAGGAGCAGACAGAAGATGTCAGAATTATTGATGATGTAGCTAAAATTAATCAGTAATTTTCAATATTAGGGAAAGTGTAATATCTTTCCCTTTTTTATTTTTACTCTCTTTGTGGAATTCATCTGATAAAAGTATTAAAAAAAATTCTATATCAACTTAAATTTGGTATTTTCTAACTTCAAATCCTATTTTAATAAACATACTAATTTTTACGTATTTGGGGAAGCATAAATGAAATCTTATCATCAGGAAATTGGCAAAGTCACAATGGAATTGAATCTTTTTTCTCAACTACATTTTCAAAAGTATCATATAGATGGACCACCAGTTAGATCCTGATAAAATCCAGCAACAATCCATTCATGGCAATTAGTACACATCGAAGCCATGTGGATTATTTTCTTCTTGGCCATGAACTTTTTAAAATGGGATTTTCCAATTTTCGCTTTGCTGCAGGTGACAATTTAACAAAGCTTCCTTACATTGGACCAAAGATTTCAATCTTTTGGAGCATTTACCGTCTCCCGGGATACCGGTTTTGAACGAAATTATGTTCGCAATCTCTGCTCGAGTGTTATGACAATGATGGAAGACGGGGATATGATTATTGTATTTCCTGAAGGAGGACGAAGTTATTCAGTGGAGCGACACTTGAAATGAAAAGTGGCATATTAGGAGCAGGAATACATACTTCAGTCAAAATATCCCGACAAGGATGTTTATTATTTACCAGCGGCACTTTCTTATGAATCGACTTCCAGATCTTCCCTATTTTAAGCTGTTACTTAAAGGGAAAAAACTCGGAAACACATCCAATTTTTTATTTAAACGTTTAATTGGAAATATCTTCTATTTTGGCGGTGATATCCTCGCTTTTGCACCATTCATATCAGCACCCCGACTTAACCGAAAATATGGTGATGTATATATCGATTATTTTGAACCAATTTCAATTCGCAGTATCATTGATATTCAGGCAAATAGACAGGAAGGCACACGTGATGAATTTTCTGCTCATAGGGTATCGATGCAGCAGTTCAGCCAGCATTATCCACAATCAATTAAAATCTCTCTACCGATTACTACCCGATACACCTTTTGTCATCCGTGCTCGACGAACATAACCCAATGGTAATCTCTGATGCACGAGAAAGGGTTGGTAAATTGATTGATTATCTTCAGAACAAAACCATACAATCTTAAAGCAGATTAGCAAGCTGAACAATGCTCAAATTGTAGAACAAGGAATCAGCCAACTATCTGCGATTTAATGCAATTACGCTCAGCCATGGTATTATTTCTGTGAAGAAACCGGAAATTATCAACTATTTTAACGCATCAATCGACAAGACAGGAGACTAAACGTGCCATTCGAACAGTACCTTACCCTATCATCAGTTGTTGAGCTGAAATCAGATGACAAAGTAGAGGCAATAAGGGAACTGTCGCTTATACTATGTAAGGCAATTGATGTCAGAAAACAGAAGAGTATCATTGACGAAATACTTAAACGCGAAGAAGCATCATCAACATTTATCGGACAGGGACTGGCGCTGCCTCAGGCTCGGGGGCCAATCAAGGAAGATTTTGCAATTGTAGTAGGGCGAAGTAAAGAGGGAATCAAATATGATGCAGCAAGAAACGCTCTTGCACATATCATTATATCTATTAGTTGCCAATGATGATGCAGATAATAACAGTCAGATACAGATTCTTTCTGAAATCGCTGCATTTTTTAAATCAGATTCTGTACGGGAACAGATTCTCTCATTTGAAGATTCTGTTGACGTTAAAGAAATAATTGACTCGTTAAAAAAAGGACTGTCGGAAGATAAATCAGGAAAAAATTCTGTTCGTAAAGTTTCCAACCCTGTAATAAGCGCCGCGACTACGTTAGCACGGGATGTGAAGGCAACTGCCCTTATGGTGTTTGCAGATTCAGTCCGTGACAATGATTTTCTTGAGCAGTTTAAATCAAAACCACATTTGATAATCGTTACAAGTAATAAAACCCGTTTTGATCTTATCAAGGACAAAAGAGTTTCAGGGCTCCTTCAGGCACCCTCAATTCCGGCTTCGAGGACAGGACAGATAAAAATAGGTATTCTGCTAGCATTATCCAGAAATCTTATCGGGAAAGATGACACTGTTGTTTGCGTTTCAGGAAATTCCAGTAACGGAACATTTGACACAATCGTTACTATCAATGTCTCGCTGGAGTATGACTTCTTTTTTACATCAGCACAAAACATATTACCACCCGATGTCAAGCCTGAAGTTCTTGAACGAATAATCGGGCTTGCAGGTGAAATTGCTGTTGAAGGGCGGGAAGGAAAACCGGTCGGGACAATATTTGTTCTTGGTGATACTAATACAGTCAATGCTTACGTTCGTCAGCTTATTATTAATCCATTCCGCGGCTACAGTGAAGCAGAACGTAATATTATGGATCCAGGACTTGACGAAACGATAAAAGAGTTCGCAAGTATCGACGGGGCTTTTATTGTCACCGGCGATGGAATTGTGCTATCGGCTGGAAGCTATCTGCGACCTTATCAGCAGGCCGGAGAAGATTTGCCCGCTTTGCCAGGCGGCTTTGGTGCCCGTCATGTCAGTGCTGCCGCAATTAGTGCCTGCACCAATGCACTCGCTATTACAATTTCTGAATCAACCGGAACTGTCACCATCTTTAAAAGCGGAATTATCATGATGTCGATTTCCCGACCGGTGGTAAGGGAAAAGGGTCAAATTCAGAAATATCTGTAATAAAGCTTCTCAGATAATTCTTTCTTGCCTGTTTTATAAATGATTCTCTCTATCAATGCCCAAAAAATTATATTATTCATTCCATTTAATTGTACTCTTAACCGATGAGGATGAATATGGCAACACAAAGAATAAGTTATAATGATCGTTTTCTTAAGGAAATTGTTACTCAGGGAGAGCTTGATATATACAATGACTCTATTGCTTCAGCTGAAAAGATGCTTGAAACTAAAAGCGGTCCGGGAAATGATTTTTTAGGATGGCTCAATCTTCCGAAAGCCATTAAATCTGAAACAGTTGAATCGATAAACGCCAAAGCCCAGGAGATACGAAGTAAAGCTGATATACTGATTTGTGTTGGGATCGGTGGATCTTATCTTGGTGCAAAAGCTGCAATCGAATTTTTGTCGCCATCTTTTGAAGATCAGCGTAAACCACGGGTTATCTTTGCAGGCCATTCAATCAATTCAGATTATATAGCGGATTTACTCGATCTAGTAAAAGATAAAGAAGTTGCAGTCAATGTTATTTCAAAAAGCGGAACAACAACCGAACCGGGTATTGCCTTCCGGGTTATTCGTCAATGGATGGAAAATCGATACGGCCGAAAAGAAGCAGCATCGCGAATTATTGCAACTACAGATCCTAAAAAGGGTGCTCTTCGTAAATTGGCAAATGAAGAGGGATATGCGAACTTTGAAATTCCTTCTGATGTCGGAGGACGGTTCTCTGTCTTGACTCCTGTAGGCCTCTTTCCTATCGCAGTCGCAGGAGTAAACATACGGAATCTGCTTGATGGAGCATGTGATGCAATGGATTTCTGCAGCGGTTCCAGCTATGAAAGCAATCTTTCTGCACGATATGCTGCAACACGATATATTCTTTTCAGAAAAGGGTACACTACTGAAGTTCTTGCATCATTTCAACCACAACTTCATTTTATAAGTGAATGGTGGAAACAGCTTTCTGGTGAAAGTGAAGGAAAAAACAATACCGGTATTTTCCCGGCTGCACTTGACTATACAACGGATCTTCATTCACTGGGTCAATGGATGCAGGAAGGTGTACGAAATGTTTTTGAGACATTCATTGTTCTTAAAAAGACACTTCGTTCAGTAAATGTTCCCAAATTCCCTGATGATAGTGATGAGCTAAATTATCTTGCAGGCAGAAGTTTTGAAGAAATCAATGCGAATGCTTACAAAGGAACATTACTTGCACATGTTGATGGAAAAGTTCCTTCTGCAACACTCACTCTTGATGACCGGTCAGAAAGAACTCTCGGTCAGCTCTTCTATTTCTTTGAAAAAGCAATTGCATTGTCCGGCTACATTTTACGTGTAAATCCGTTCGATCAGCCCGGTGTTGAAGCGTACAAGAAAAACATGTTTGCACTGCTTGGGAAAAAGCGGTTTCGAAAAGCTTCGCAGTGATCTTGCTTCAAGAACAAAAGAGATGGATATATGAAATCGTATCGCAGTACATTGACATTTAATACTCCCCATCGCCGGGATTATATAAATATTACTTCCGAAGTCGAAAATGCTCTGAAAAAAAGCGGCATTCAGGAAGGTTTATGCCTTGTTAATGCGATGCATATTACTGCGAGTGTTTTTATTAATGATAATGAATCCGGTTTAATTAAAGATTTTGATGACTGGCTTGAGGAGCTCGCTCCTCATGAGCCAGTTTCTCATTACCGGCACAACGGGGCTGAGGATAACGGTGATGCGCACCTTAAACGTCAGGTTATGGGCCGGGAAGTTGTTATTGCCGTAACAAACGGGAAACTTGACTTTGGACCCTGGGAACAGATCTTTTATGGTGAATTCGACGGGAAAAGACCTAAAAGAGTACTTATCAAAATTATCGGGGAATAGAGGAATGCCTTCACAAAAAGCGACTATCGGCGTAATTGGCGCAAACCAGACTAATCAAGAAAATTATCAGATAGCATACGAAGTCGGATCTCATATTGCTGCTCGGGGAGCCACTCTTGTTTGCGGAGGCCTTGGCGGCATAATGGAAGCTGCAAGTAAAGGAGCTTCCGAAAGTGGAGGACAGGTTATAGGTATTCTACCCGGTACTGATAAAAAAGATGCAAATCCTTACATTACAATTGCGATACCCAGCGGACTCGGAATCAGCCGTAACGTTCTTGTCATTCATGCATCGGATGTGATCATTGCTTTCCCAGGTGAGTTCGGTACACTCAGTGAAATAGCAGTTGCCCTTTCTACAGGGAAAACAGTGATTTACTTTCCCGGTACCTGGGATCTCAAACGAATAGGAAATGTTGATGTTGCTAAGTTCAAAGAAGCATTTGACCCGCGTCAGGCGATAGGGCTTGCACTTGACGCACTAAGTAATAAGTAAGCGAATAGATTTTTAAAAGAAATCATATCACTTCACAATTATTGAATAATTCATCTCTTGCCCGACACCTTCACCAAGTAAAGAAGTCTCTCCCAATTTTGCACAATCATTACCTAAGATTACCGGTAGAAGATCATCCATTCGCAGTTGTACTTCTATATCATATTCAAGCTGATCGGTTATGAACGAATTGACAATCTTTTTTAAGACTTTAATATTTACTGAATCAGCTGTAAAATTCACATAATCAACAAGTTCCAGTGGACCAATGATAATACGGAACATCCCGCAACAATCTGTGTACTCTTCTCCCAGAAGAGTATTCCTTCCAAGCTGAATACTTTTCCCTAAAGGTAAAAGTTCTTTCAATTTTTTTGTTTTTTTGACAAACTGTTCTATATGGATTGGTTTTCCTTCAAAATAATGCGTGAGCATTATTTCAAGTGCATATTTACTTCTGCATTTTGTAAGCAGTATCCCGCAATAAGGAATAAGAGAAAACTGATTACTGTTATTATCACTTGTATTTTCAGTATTTCGGTTACTACAAGAGAGAAAATATTCAAGACCTGAAAAGGTCAAAAAACTTGAGAGCTGATATTTTTTCCAGGCTTTATAAAAAAGATAATAAACTCTGTGATTAAAGATGTTCAGAAAATCATTCAGACAGTTATTGGATTCTTTTGTTAACAGATCAGAAAAATAGGATGGAAGTGGAGAAGAAATCCCGGAAAGTCCCATAAAGGATAATACTGCTGTCATTACTCCTTTTTGTACAGTAATAGCGGCGATATCATTCGGCGGAAATGATAGAGAAGTATCCGACATCAATCGTAATGTAGAAGAATAAAATGAATTTGAACAGTTGATGCCAAAATTTTTTTCAAGCAAAGAAATAATTCTGAAGAAATCGAAATCATTATATTCTTCAGGCAAACGGCTCATCAAATCGGCCATTTTGTTCCCTTTGATGGATTCCACCTAAAAGAGATATCCGAAGGCTTTGTAATGAAAACCAGTTCCACAAACGAGTTTATGGAGACATGTTGAGCAATAAACTCCGATAGTACAGATCCAAATAGATGTAAATCATTATTGTCAGAAAAGGCCGATTCATCTATATCAATTGAATATTCAATCCCTTTCACTATCGAGTTATTGAAAGCCATTTCGACAGAGCTTAACGCTACTCTTTGTATAGCATCTATCCTTTTTGCCCGACCGCTTAGACGGCTCCAGTCATACAATTTCAAAATATTTTTTATCGTATTAATATCAGAAAGTGAATTGGAAGATAAAGACAGATGCGAAATAAAAACCCATTGGTAATTTGATTTTTGAGATGGAAAAAATTGGACTGTTGGACGTATGATATTAGTGCATGAGACAAAATCAGGCATTCCTTTACCTGGGATTGATATATCCCCGATTCTTAATAGTTGCCTTGGAACAGTTCCATTTGTACACAATGCATTTATTGACAAATTTTCCTCAGGCACTTCTCCATCCAATGGCTGACCGTTATCAATAGTAATGGACATTTCTTGATTGGAGGTAATCCCTTCACGGAAACTGCAGGAATAGGTCTTGTTTTTTACACTGCAACTGTCTTTATTATCATACAAACAATGATAAATAGACCGCTCACCTGTAAGTCTGTTTACCCCGATTACGGATAAAACTTTATAAACGGTAAATGAGTTATCATTCGAATCAGCTTTAACCTGATATTCGGATTTCAAACCTGTGATTGCAACTGGTTCAGTTACCTTTTGAAAAATATTAACAACAGGGGTACAGTGCAATCTGAAGTTTTCAGATGAAACATTTGTATGACCGGGAAACTCTTTATCAAATTCAAAGGTCAGTGAAAAAGACGAATAGGAGTTCTCTATTTGAGACAGATCAAAGCCATTAATATCAAAACAAAGGAATTTTTCAGGAAACACAAAATACTCAAGTAACAATTCATATCCCTGAAAACAATTTTGTTTTCCGGGGAGAATCGATTCTTCGCATGTGAAGCCACCCGGAGTTATTGCCCTGTATGGGTTTTCATTTTGAATAACTTTACCATCAGGTAATTTCAATGTTGCCTGTACAGTATGTCTTGTCATAAGCTCATGAAGCAATAATGCAGATGGCATCTCCGAATGTATATGTAATCTCAGCGGGAAAATCATAAGTTTATTTAATAACATTTCACTTTCCAAAGAAAAATTCAGTGTAAGTGTAGTATATTTAGAATTAAATCTGTTTTTTTCGACCGATTTTATTGTTATTGGGTTTAAAACAACTTTCTGCGTTGTAGTAAATTTACATACGGTGTAATTCTCACCCACAGGATGTGTTACGATTTCAATCCCCTTATCAATCACCCTGGTGACATGCAGATGGCCCTTTCGAGGGGTAAACTCAACTATTGACAATGATGGAATTTCATGAACAAAACTCGGCCATAAAAGATTGATAACACCCTCTATCAACTCAGGATATGAATCTTCAATCTTTTCCCTTATTCGGGCAGTTAAAAACGCAAATCCCTCAAACAGACGCTCTATATATGGATCTCTATCTCCAATATTATCGATATTAAGAAATTGAGCACGATCTGGATGTATTTTTGAAAATTCACGTCCGGATTCATATATATACTTCAATTCCTCTTCGTAATATTTTTCAATCATAATTCTCCAATGCTTTACATGGAGTCACAAATGAGTTCCCTGATGTTGTAAATATTGTTCTGAATTTCGCAGTACTACCACCAGTTAATTGCCCGGAAATCAAAAAAATAAGTATAAAAGGATTATCAGATTCAATCGGGATTACTGTGATGTTTTTCATTCGGGATTCATACTTCTGGATTGTCATTTTAATAGAGTTTTGTAAAACCCTGACTCCCTGCGGCATTCTTGAGTAAATAGTTGAAATATCAGGTAAACCATATTCCGGTAAATGCGATATGCTGCCTTTTCGTGTATTGAATAGCCTGCTTAAATGATCTCTTATAGAAAGTATATACCTATTATTGTGAGGAACATCTTCTATCGAAGTACCATCCATAAATTGACCTATGATATTCTCAATAAGCCCTTGATTCAAAATGGCTCCTTATTTAAATACTGCTGGTAAGATTATTATGGCTATGTAGATGTTTTTAATTTCTGTACAGCGGTTGCAAATAATGAACCAACTATTTTTTATGATGAGTTATTTTAAAATGTTGTGTATGAGATAGAATTTACAAGGAGGCGTATCCCGAGTATTTTATAGTTGCGAAAAAATAAAAACTCAAAAAAAGGATACGCTCCTATGAAAGAAAATACTTTCCCAAAGACTCAAATACCACAATCTCTTTCGATTGAAGAAATTGCAAGGCAAGGTGTGCAACAGATACTTAAGATATATTTAGAAGCTGAAATACAGACTTTCATAAGCAATCATAGCCATATACGCCTTGAGAATGGATCTTCTGCGGTTGTTCGCAATGGTTACCATGAAGAACGTCCATTTACAACTACAGCAGGGACATTTTCTGTAAAGGTTCCTCGATCAAGAGATCGAAGTAAAGGTGGAGTAAAATTCTCAAGTGCAATTGTTCCTAAATATATGCGTCGCAGTCTAAGTGTCGATGAAGCAGTTCCATTGCTCTATTTATTAGGAATTTCATCGAATGATATTGTTGAAGGAGTCGAGTCTTTATTGGGTTCAGATGTGAAGGGGTTATCACCAGCGAATATTACAAAGATGAAAGCTGCGTGGGGAAAAGAATATGATACCTGGAAAAAAAGAGACTTATCCGATAAACATTATTGCTATATCTGGGCAGATGGGATCCACTTTAATTTACGACACGATGATAATCGGCTATGTACCTTGGTAGTAATAGGTGCATTGGCGGATGGAAGAAAAGAACTGATAGCAGTTGAAAGTGGATACCGGGAAAGCACTGAATCATGGTCATATTTACTTCGTGATTTACATCAAAGAAAGCTTAAGGCTGCTAATCTGGCAATCGGGGATGGTGCATTGGGCTTCTGGAATGCGTTAAAGAATGTATATCCAGAAACCAGATGCCAGCGGTGTTGGGTACATAAGACGGCAAACATAATGGATAAATTGCCTAAAGGTGTTCAATGCAAGGCAAAATCTATGCTTCATCAAATTTACATGGCAGAGAGCAGTAAGGATGCAAATATAGCCTATAAACGTTTCATATCCATGTATTCAGCTAAATACCCTAAAGCAATCGATTGTCTTGAGAAGGATAAAGAGTCTTTATTCAGTTTCTATGATTTTCCAGCAGAACACTGGACACATATACGTTCTACAAATGTAATAGAGTCAACCTTTGCAACAGTGCGAAACAGAACCAATAAGACCAGAGGACATGGCACAATGGAAACAACATTACTAATGGTATATAAACTTCTGGACAGAGCATCCAGAAAATGGAGGAAATTAAGAGGACATCAACTTATTAATAAGGTCATTGAAGGTATAAAATTTGTCGATGGAATCGAGATAAGTAAAGCAGCTTGATTAAAAAAAGGGATGCGTGCTATACACAACATTTGACATTAACTCTTTTATGATAAATCTCAAATTCCATTTTTTGAAATTTTCAAAATTCTATCGCTGATAACTATTTAAAATCATAGTCAATAATGAGTAAAAGCGGCATAAATTTTATCTATTTTAAACCCAATACTGGAGGATAATTTCAGTTTGGGTTTATATTCCTCTGATAAACATATGCTTGATCTCGCAATTACCCAAAAAAGCCCGAAGAATGTAACAATTTTGTGTATATATCCCCCGATCAATTCTTCCGGTATGATGTTTGATTTAAAAAGTATTCGAACAATTCAAATTTGACCATTTACATTCGAAAGGAGACATAGATCCCTTAATTAACTTTAAGCGATTGTTATCTGTTCTGCAAACAGCTTAATAAAGTAAAAAAGAAGAAAAATGGTCAAAAAAAAGCTTTATTCTGTTGTTGATCAGATAACATAGGAGGGTATAAATGATGTTTCATACGTGCGATACTAATAAAAAAACAGTATTTCATCGCACACTACGTTCCTCGCCAGATTTCTCAATAGTGATAATTTCGAATCAGAGTTCTTCTCAGGTTAAATATTGTAAGATCTCCTTAAAAATTATACTTTGTTTTTCGATAATTGCCATTCTCAGTTTGGGAGGAGTGGCCCGTAGCCTTTTCATTTTCATAGCCACTATGAAACAAAACGCTGCAATAAGGCTTGAGGAGAATCGAAACCAAAAATTAACCGCTGGTCTTGCTCTTCTTGATAACTACCTTTCAGACCTGTTAAGGAACGAGCATACTAAATGTGAAATCCCCAAAATCGAGATTGAGCCTTATCAGGTATCGAAAGCAAGCCTCTTTATGATTGATCGATCAGTAATCAGCGATTTTAAACTTCTGATTCAACAGATCGATCGGTTCTCTGATTCGTTTATTTCCCAAAAAGGAAAGGATTTTCCTAAAGAAGACAGTATTTACTTTCGTTGTCCCGTACTGGGTAGAATCACTTCATACTATGGGATGCGTACTGATCCTGTATATGAGGGCACAGAAAAGCATTGTGGAATTGACATTGCCGGCCAACTATGGTCGCCAGTATTCGGGGCCGCCGAAGGGCAGGTCGCTTTTTCAGGATGGAACAGCAGATATGGAAATATGGTCGTAATCAATCATGGAATTACTGGAATCCATACAGTTTATGCCCATCTTCAAAAAATATCTGTAAAAAAAGGTGATCGAATACAAGCCGGACAACAGGTCGGATATCTTGGTGCGACTGGCAAAAGTACTGGTCCTCATTTACATTATGAAGTGCGCTTAAAAGGCCGGGCAATTAATCCACTTCCATACTTGCTTCCCCAGAATGAATTTTCGGATTAAGATATAAACAGAGGGACGAAAAAAATCGTCCCTCTCTCGATCCCTGCCCTTATAATCGCCACTACAAAGATACAATCAATAATTCATGCTGGAATTTGGTTATCCCGTTTAATTATCTTTCACAGTTCTACGAACTATTGTATATGAAGGGAATCTTATGAATATTACCGAACAGCTTATTAAGGATTTTGGTTTTAAACCATTTCAGGTGGAAAATACACTTGCTCTTTTTGATGAAGGTGCGACGGTGCCTTTTGTTGCCAGATACCGTAAAGAGCGGACCGGGTCATTGGATGAAATTCAAGTTCGGGATCTTCTTCATAAATACACCTATTATAAAGAACTCGATGAGCGACGGCAAACAATCCTCGAAAGCATTGAATCTCAAGGAAAACTGACTCCAGAGTTAAAAGCAAAAATTGAAGCGACTCTCAGTAAAACTGAACTGGAAGATCTTTACCTTCCATACAAACCCAAACGTACTACACGTGCAACAAAAGCAAAAGAAGCCGGTCTTGAACCGCTGGCTCAGTGGCTTGTAAATTTGCAGGAGGGTCAGGCAGATCTTCTCGCTAAAGCAGGGAAATTCCTTAATCCAGATAAAGAGGTTGACACACCTCAGAAAGCTTTACAAGGTGCTTGCGATATTCTTGCGGAAGAGCTCTCCGATAATGCTGAAATACGTAAATGGCTCAGGGACCTTGCTACTGAAGACGGAATTATTGGAAGTGAAGTAAAGAAAGAGTTCGAAGGTCAAAAAACCAAATTTGAAATGTATTATAATTTCAAAGAGAAAGTGAACACCCTTCCTTCTCATCGTATTCTGGCGATGTTGCGTGGAGAAAGAGAAAAAATACTGCGTTTGTCACTTACCATATCAAATGAATCTGCAATAAATTATTTGTCATCAAAATTGATTAAGTATCCTGACAGTGCGGCAGCTGAAACTTTACAAAAAGTTGCCCTTGATAGTTTAGACCGACTACTGCTTCCTGCAACTGAAACAGAAATCCGTAAAGAAATCCGTGATAAAGCTGATGAAGAAGCATTCAAGGTATTCGGAGAAAATCTGGAAGCTTTGCTATTGTCATCGCCGGCAGGTAGAAAATCGGTTCTTGGTGTTGATCCCGGTTTCAGAACTGGTTGTAAAGTAGCGGTTGTCGATGATACAGGGAAATTTATCGAAAATGCGACAATATATCCCCATGAACCGCATAAAAAGAAAGACGAAGCACGGGGAATCCTGCTTGTTTACATTAAAAAATACAATGTCCGGCTTATCGCGATTGGAAATGGAACCGCGAGTCGTGAAACGGATGAATTTGTCAGATCTGTTATAAAGGAATTGCCAAAAGAAGAGCAACCGATCAGTGTTGTCGTAAGTGAAGCAGGCGCGAGTGTGTACAGTGCTTCTGATGTGGCAATTAAAGAATTCCCTGATCTTGACCTTACTGTGAGAGGTGCAATTTCTATTGCGCGAAGACTGCAGGACCCTCTTTCTGAGTTAGTTAAAATCGATCCCAAGGCAATTGGTGTGGGGCAATACCAGCATGATGTCAGCCAAACGAAATTAAAGGATTCTCTTGACGAAGTTGTCGAAAGCTGTGTAAACCGGGTTGGTGTTGATGTAAACCTTGCTTCAGAAGAATTGTTGAAGTATGTGTCTGGTTTGAACAGGCTGATCGCAGCCAACATTGTCAATTACCGAAATCAGAATGGTGCTTTTTCGTCACGGGATACTCTTATGAAAGTACCTGGTCTTGGTGAAAAGAAATTCCAGCTCGCTGCAGGATTTTTGCGTATTCCAGGCTCTCAGAATCCGCTTGACAACTCATCGGTTCATCCGGAACGATACGAGCTTGTAAAGAAAATGGCTGCTGAGCTCAAAACAAATATCAACGAACTTATCGGTAACAGTATTTTAATAAAATCAATTAATAAAAAGCAATTTGTTTCCGATGAAGTCGGGTTGCCGACAATCGAGGATATTATACAGGAATTGGAAAAGCCGGGACGTGATCCGCGCGCTGAATTTACCTACGCAAAATTCAATGAAGCAGTGATGGAAATCAAGGATCTTAAAGAAGATATGCTTCTTGAAGGTACAGTGACAAATGTTACTAATTTCGGGGCATTCGTCGACATCGGTGTTCATCAGGATGGTTTGGTGCACATTTCTGAAATGTCAGACACATTCATTACTGATCCCAAAAAAGTCGTGAAAGTAGGTCAGGTAGTTAAGGTGCGGGTACTCCAGATAGATGCTGACCTCAAAAGAATCTCATTGTCAATGAAATCGGGAGATGGTCACCAGGTCCAACGAAAAGATTCATCATCGAAGCCGCAGCAAAACAAAGACAAAAAACCGCAACAACCAGCCAATACAAAGCAGGCGTTAGCTGACAAATTCAAAAAAGATGATGGTGGACAGAAGCTAAAGATGATAAAGCCGAAGTTTAATATCAGGCAGATTATGAAGTAGGATTTGAGAGTTTTGGAGAGTAATAAGTCTTTGTTAATTTGTTATTATATGAGAGCTTGTGAGCTTCGAGGTGTACCATTTTCACTAAAACAAATATTTAGTATACCCGTAGTTTGTACAAATACGGCAATAAATACTGTATATTGAATAGATATAGAGGTGATCATGACAACACTACTAACTCAAGCTTTTGAAAAAGCATCTTCGCTACCCGAGCACATTCAAGACGCATTAGCGGCAGACTTACTTGATGAAATTGAATGGGAAAAAAAATGGGACAATACGATGGCATCCACTTCGAATAAGCTTGATAAACTTGCAGAAATAGCACTTCGTGAATTCAAACAGGGAAAAACAAAAGAAATGGGCTTTGATGAATTATGAAATCTCATCTAACTGATGATTTCAGAAATTGTTTTGAAAAACTGCCAGAAAGAATAAAGAGAACAGCCTGAAAAAACTACAAAATCTGGAAAAAAAATCAAAACCATCCTAGTTTAGACTTCAAATCTGTTGGTAATAAATTACCAGTATATTCAGTTCGCGTTAGTATTGGATGGCGAGCTTGCGGAGTAAAGTAGGATGATACTATTATCTGGTTCTGGATCGGTTCACATGAAGAATACAACAATTTATTGAAACATCTGTAGGTACAAACAGTTAAAAAATTTTCAGTTCCTCCTAATTTTACTTTTTTACAGAACACCTGATTTCCCTAAAAATCCTTCCTCTAAACAAGCATAAGACACTCCCTTCTGAAAAGATATTTTTCTCTCTTTTCCGGCCGGTGGCGACCGTTTTACTAGAATCATTCAACCTAAATCTTTCCAGCGATAGTGGAATCTGAGTATAATTCAACGTCAGCTTGCCAAAGATGGTCGATTTTTAGGTCGATTCGGGTATCGCTGGACTGAGAGCTGAAAAGGCCATTTCCCATAAAGTAGCAAGAAAAGATTAAACAATCAATATGAACCGACGTAGTATCAAATGATGAAATGGTCCAATAATTGCCTTTAACTAACAGTCAGATTATATTAAAATGTATGTTTATAATAATAGTGGGAGCAATTAATGTTGGAAATGAGTGTCACTGATTTTGCCCGTAACCTTCATAATGTGTTTGATAGAATTGAACAGCATGGTGAAGAAATCATTATTTATAGAAATAAACATCGCATTGCTAGAATTATTCCGGATGCACCACATCTTACCGCAACTGAAGCAATGAGTGATTTATATAAGACAATTTCCGATGAGGCTGCAGGTTCGTGGGTGCAGGAAAGTCGAATTGACAATTATATCAAAAAGGAATCTTACGATCCGTGGGAGTGTTAATCGACACATGTATTTGGGTTGATGTTGAGCGAGGTACTCTATCACCTGTAGATGTAGAAAAATATACAAAAAGCGAACCCGTTTTCATTTCACCTGTTACTATTGCAGAGTTAACATTTGGGCTTGAAATGGCCAAAAATGATGATATCAGGTATAAAAGATTTTCTGCGGTTAGCCGCCTAAAAAAGAAACCGCTTTTACTCATTGATGAATCGACAGGTGATATTTTTGGTAAAATTGCTGCAAATCTAATGAAAAAGCACTCACAGCATAAGCATCGTGTACAGGATATATGGTTGGCGAGCCAAGCTATCCAGTATGATTTTTCATTTTTGACCCGAAATGTAAAAGATTTTGATGATATTCCAGGTCTGAATCTAGTTGAATTCCAGATGAAATGAATTTACACACTAACTTATATTTTGATGTTTGATCGACATTAAAATATTTCGCTCATCCAGTTTTAAATCTATTCTTCCAGATAATTCGAAAGGGCGATCCATAGAACTTTAAAGGGTTTCTTTTTGCAATCTGCATTTTATTAAATTAATGTACACATTGGCCGTAAATATTTCAAGTGGTACATCTGTAGCTTCCATTTGGAATGATATGGAGAGTAAATGAAAACTCCTACTAAACCTAAAACAACTTCCAGACTCAATTTTGAAATTTTCAGTACTGATCAGAAATCAATAGATGCCATTAAAAATGGCTATTCATTTTCTACATTCAGGTCACTTGCACAAGAAATGTCGATTTCTCTGAAGGAGTTAGCAATAGCAGCAGGAATTGCTTCAACAACTTTGCACAGAAGGGAAAATCAGGGGAAATTCGACATTAAAGAATCAGAAAGGATCTACCTTATTGGGTCACTTTTCGATTTGGCCATTAAAGTCTTAGGTTCTGTTGAAAAAGCTCAGATGTGGTTTAAGACTCCGCAAATAGCAATAAATAAAGAATCCCCCTTAGAACACATCTCAACATTACCTGGAGCTGATGCTGTTCGTGATTTGCTTTTCGCTATGGAATACAGTGTATATGTATGATAACGGCATACCGAGTTGTTAAAAAGCAATATGCTTCTACTGCTTATTCAGGCGAAGGTTCCCAGTTAACGACGGGCCGCTGGCACACCAAAGGGACATCTATTGTTTATGCATCTACCACAATTGCGCTTGCAGTTCTTGAGGTAATCGTTCATTTTCAACCGTTATCAACCATACCAAAGTTAGTAGTGGTTCCTGTTGATATTCCGGAAGATTTATGCAAAGATGTTTTTGAACTGTATGATTTTGATTCGGTAAATGATGAAAAGGCGACAAGAGGTATTGGTGATCTATGGATAAAAACCTCTCCATCGCTTGCTTTAAAGGTACCATCAGTGATTATACCGAAGGAGAGCAATATTCTTATTAATCCTAATCATGAGAAAATAACAATGATTAACATTTTAGAGAGTTTTGAATTCCAATTTGATGAAAGACTTTTAAAGAGAGATGTTTAGGTGGTATTTAGCGGTTTTGGAGAGTAATAACGTCTTTGTAAATACATTATTTTTGGAAGCTTGTAGAGCTTCCATTATTGTAGGATCAATTTTCCAAAATACACATATTTTCCCTGGAGGGGAAACATTTTCAAGCTCCCCTCTCACACCGACGTTAGTATTCGACCTGCACTCGCCAAAAATGGTCGATTCATCCGATCATTCGGTCGCCGCCGCATTTCTTTGGTCAAATCATCCGTTAATTCAGTCGCTGCCGCGTTTCTTAGGTCGATTCATTCCAATTTTCCGCCTCCGCTGGCATTGCGAAAAGATGTTCGGTCAAATTTTTGGCCTCCGCCGGCCGGAGTTGGTCAGTTCGGTGAGATTTTTTCCCTTCCCCGGCCTGCGGCAGTATAAAAAAAGAATCATTCGATCATAATCTTTCCGGAGTTAGTGAAATCTGCCTTTGATTCGACCTCCGCTCACCAAAGATGGTCGATTCACCCGATCATTCGGTCGTTGCTGCATTTCTTAGGTCGAATCATTCAATAATTCTGTCGCCACTGCATTTCTTAGGTCAAATCATCCGATAATTCAGTCATCGTTGCATTTCTTAGATCAAATCATTCAAATTTTCAGCTTCCGTTACGTCGCGGAGAGATGTTAGGTCATCAATTGTTTATTCTCCGCCGGCTGGAGATGTGTTAATTCATTCGATAATTCGATCTCCACTGTATTTCTATAAGGCAGATTATGAACTAGGATTTAGCGGTTCTAAATACTTGTATTTAGAGAGGTGCTTTTCTTGATAGAAAAACACCTTTCTTGGTGTAAAACAATCAAATCTTATGGTTATTCCAATACAAAAGATTGATTTTCACTATCTATTGCGTACAATTTGCCTTTAGTCTGATAAATAAGCTTCAGTTTTGCATTCGAACGTCCATATAAAGCACCGCCGAAACGTTCTATGGAGTTACTATCATATTTGCAAAGATAACTGTCGAATAAACCAGCATGCATGGTGTAAGAAACATCCTTTATAATGCCAAATATAATTTTACTATCATAATAAACCATTGAGACTAAAGTACCATCGATGCGCAGCCCTGAACTTATTTCTTTTACGGTGCCATTTGTATATTCTTTTAAAAAGTAAAATGTGGAATCATTACTCCCAGTATAATTTCCGCAAATGTAAATGCTGTTTTGTGATGATCTGGTAATGAGTAGACGATCAAGTGCACCGTATTGACCTATATTGATTGCTGTCAATTTACTACCATCGTACTTATAAAGGAAATGCTGATTATTGTTTTGGGTTACACCAATGAAAATATCGTTTCCCAGACATTCCATAGTTAAAGAACTTATTGCACCGTTGCCAAGGTTTTCGTTAGAGATCTGATTCCAAGCAGAATCTTTGTATTTAAAAAATTTAATATAGTTATCGGAAATTCCATCAATGAATGCTACATAAATTGAACTGTCTTGAGAAATACAACTGCTCAATTTGTGATATCCTTGAACCCCCAATTCAGAAAGGTATATAGTGTCAATTTGTTTATAGTTTGATTTGTACAAAGGCATCCCATTTTCACTGTAATCACCCCAAATATATGAGTCGTTATTAAAGTAAAATAAACTGGGATAAGCAGTATTTAAGAAGATGCTACTAACTTTCTTCCAGCCACCAAAGGGAATCGAGACTGTATCGAATTTTGTATTGCCATCCTCATCAGTCACTTTTAGGCTACAATGTATAGTAGTAAATTCATTTGGGGATACAAACGTAATACATGTGCTTGGGAATATATCAATGGTCGTATCTCTTTTTGTATATTCAATATCACCAATATTCCATTCCCATTTTTGAATTTTTCCAAGATCTGTAACATATGCCTGAATTGTGGTTTGTTTATTAAGTGCAATTCCTAAAAAAGGAACTTTAAAATGAATTATCGGAACGTCCTGAACACAATGAACATTTATGGTATCTATTGCTACATTTCTATTTTTATCAGTTGCCTTTACAATACAACAATAATCAATTGAATCTCCAGGCAGAATTAAAGTAGTATCTGAATTTCTTGTCTGTACAAATCCATATCCGTTGATATTCCATTCCCACTTATCTACAATTGACTCCTCGTTATCTATAACATGAGCTGATAAGATAAGCGTATCGTTAATTGATAATGTAGTATCATTTCCAGCAGAAATTATTAATGAAGGATTGAGAAATGGATTGAATTCTGGTATTTCTATATCACCTGCAATATCATTGAAATAGATAATCTGGCTCTTACCAGTGAAAACAGAATCCTTGTTAAAAACTTTTATGTATACACTGTATTTCTGATTATTTGAATTTTTAGGGAAATAGCAAAATCCACTGAATCCTTTTGTGCCATTATTGAACCATAATTCTTTGGTAATTTCATGCTTTACAGTACTATCATCATTTAAAATAGAAATTACCACTTCGATTCTTTTAAAATCAGTTTCTTCAGTTTGCAGCTTGCCATAAATATTTCTTTGAATTAAGTATACGGATGGCAATGTATCTATCCACTTAGTGATTTGAATACTGGATGCGATATTGCCGGAATTGACAATCTTAACAGAATCTATTAATGTGTCGAGATTAATATGTAAATCGATAATTTCTTGTTTAGAAAGTCTTAGTGTATAGTTGCCTTTGACATCAGTTGTATCAGATAATTTTATCTTATCCAGACGGGCAACAATATTTGAAACACCCTCACCCCGCTGATCTAATACTTTGCCTACTAAACATACAGCGTCCTCGTTTGTAACTTCTGAACCGGATATTTTATCTGAACATGAATTATGAAATAAACTCAAAAAAACCGCAATTGACATGTTTAAGATGTATATATAAAACCTTTTATTTACTAACATACGTTCTCCTCCTTAATTGATTTAGATAATGGGAAAAGCTGGAAATTTGCCTGGTAAACCGTAGACCGATTCTTATCAATCTCAGATAACTGCAGCAATTCTTTGCGTAGTGCTCTGATTTTTTCAATTGCGATCTGAAAACCATTACTCGAAAGAGGAATTGTTACTGCTGATAGATCCCGTTCCTCTTTCTTAAATCTGTAAATAGCTTCTTTTGATAATACAATATTTTCTGACATGTATGTAGCCCATAGGACGGATTTGATAGATGAGTCTTTTTCGATAGTTTCATTACATGGTTTATAAAAACCTTGTGCATTTTTTTCTATCATTTTACATGAGATAAGCGTTGTTATCGATTCTTTTGCTTCTTTTATTGAAATATGTGGGTATAGCTTTTGTGATAGTGCTTTGTAATCATCGGAAAAATCGTATATAGAAAGAAGTTCACGAATCGCTGGGATATACCACTTGCTATAAAATGCAAATTTATCTGCCAAAATGAGTGTGCTTTTGGATTTTGAAAAGGAGAGCATTTTTTTAAAAAGATTTTGCCCCTCCTCTATTGATCCTGCTTGATTATAATTTACTAGTAGTTCAAAGTATTCTGCTTGTTTATCATTCAATTTAAACACCTTAGAGAGTTTCGGAATGAACTTTGAGGTGCAGTTTATTCGACTTCCTACGATATCAGAGAACCACCCTGCAGATGATGCTTCGACCTCTTTTGCGATATACCGATGAGAGTACTTCGGGGATATCTCTTTAAAGTAAACAAAGGTATCCCTCAAGAACTTTCGATAATCAGTATATCCTGAAATGTCAGGTTTATTAATATTCATATGCCCTCCTTTAGAGCGTATTTATAAATAATATATCGTAAAATAATGGGAAATGATATAGTACAATTAAAATTAGCGCTCTAAATAATAGAGCACTTTCATAGCAGATAAATCGACTGCTTAAATAGCAAAATGATATAATTTCTATCGGACAAATCAAATGAAGGTGAAGGAATTCCGAACAACTCTAAACACTAAAATCTCGTGAGCTGATCAAAAAAACATGTAGAACTGCACCTTTAGAAAAATTGAGAGAAATTGCAATCTGTTCATACTTAGTTAGTGAGCATATTTGTACCTTAAAATCTCACCTATCTTTTTCACAGCAGTCCTTTCCGACACATTCTTTCTTAACTTCCACAAGCTTTGTAGATTCTAAAAAATGATCTTTTCTGCAGTGTAAAGAATTCGGCCAATTTAGACCTGATCAGGCATTCTAATACAAATGATTATATTGTTCAACGTGTTTAATCTCACGAACGTGACTGGTAAATCTCATTGATCGTGACCAGTATTTTCCTTTACTGGTGATTTTTACATTTCATAATATACTTTTTGAACTTCCACCGGTCACTTTGATTGAGATTTTGATGATGTTTTCCTCATAGAATCTCCTCTTAAATCAAATTGAACCGATGTGTAGGCCAGGCGATCACAAATTGCATCCGCCACAGTTGGATCCGGTAACCTTTTGTGCCATTCTCCGATTGGATACTGTGTTGTAACTATAAGTGGTCCGATCTGAGTGCGTTCCTCAATAATTTCAAACAGATGAGCCGCATCTTCATTTGATATTTCCGACATTAAATAATCATCTATTATAAGTACCTTGGTTTTCTGGAGTTTTCCAGATGTTTCAGGTATTGACCGGTGCCTCTGGCGGAGTTTACTTCCTCAAAGAGCTTTTTGTACCGCAATTTTCTTGTAGAATAACCCATTTTACAGGCCTGAAGTCCAATCGCTTCCGCTATATAGGTTTTTCCAGTACCGGTTGGGCCTGTAATGACAACATTGTGTGCTTGTTTGAGCCATGTTTCAGTCGTAAACTGAAGCAGATCCTTTTTCTGAAAACCTCTTCCCGATGAGTAAATTACATTCTCAATACATGCGCCTTCAGGTTTAAAATCGGCTTTTGCTATTAGAAGGCTTCTCTTTTTTGCCTGTCGCGAGCAAAATTCATCTTCAACAAGTATCGCAAAGAAATCTTCCGGTGGAATGTTGTTATGATCACCTCTTTTTAATCTTTCTTCAAGAGATTCGGCCATTTCTAGTCAGACGTAAATTGCGCAATTGACTCAGTGTGGATTCTAAATGCATCTTTTCACTCCTATTCATTCACCTGTTTTTGTTGTGTAAAGTATTGCGGCCCACGCAAATTAACGTGGTTTGGTATTACAGAAATCTCCGGTTTAGAAATGACATCTCCTTTGTCCAGATTCTTTTCCAGAATCGTTTTGATACTTCTATAAGTAACACTCTGGTAATGCAATGCACGTTGTGAAGCCATTTCCAGACGTTGTGGAGTATAAGTTTTTGCCAGGTTAAGTAATCCCATAACCGAATTGAAACCCTGTTGAGGGTGGTTGTGTTTTTTTAATATCAACTCCGAAGCCTCTTTTGTTGACGGACCAATTGCCTGTGCCCGGCTAACAAGCCACTGCGGCGACCAGCCTCTTACGATTCGGTGGTTGGAAGGCATGTGTTCATCGATTGTTGTATACTTAAAGTCGGATGGTTGCTTGAGATGACGGCAGACATGAACGCCGTCATGATAAATTTCAAGCGTGCTGCCGACAATAAACACATCAACCCGCTTTCTCGCCAGTTCACCCGGTACACTATAATAATGATCATCGTAACGGATGTGGTAATTGGGTGCCACACCGACATCATATTTGATATCGGTTATTCCGAAGTGGTCGGTTCTCAGCGGCAACGCATTTGGTTTGTCACTCTCATTGAATCTTGTACTGCGTGATTTTCCTCTGTATAACTGCATGGGTTCATCGTTGAGTCTCACAACCAGTTCTTTAATAGCAATGTTCAGTTCATGAAGAGAAAAAAATCTTCTATCACGTAAACGTCCCAGTATATAACGCTGGACAAATCCTACTGCGGATTCCACAGGTGCTTTATCTTTGGGTTCTCTTACACGAGCCGGTATAACCGCAGTTCCATAGTGTTCCGCAAGCTTTCCATATAATACGTTAAGCTGCGGTTCGTAGCGGTCTGCTTTTGTTACACCGCTTTTGAGATTGTCAGGCACAAGGCCTTTTGGTACACAACCGAAGAATTTGAATGCGTTTACATGGGAGTTGCAGAAATCCCGGCTGTTCTGCGTCGCTGTCACTTCTGCATAAGTGTAACTACTTGCACCCCAGCAGGCCACAAACAGTTCTACTTCAATTATCTCACCTGTAGTTCTATTGATATAGAAAGGTTTATCTCCACTGTAATCTACAAACAGTAAATCGCCACCATTGTATATCATTTTCATGTCAGGTTGTTGTGGTATTGATGCTTTTTCTTTGCGAAAAAATGATGCCCTGCTCATGCCTGCCGGGTTTGCATCATGGTATTCCCTCCATAAGAGCTCAATTGTGACATGTGAACGGGACAATTCCCTGCTTATATACTCAAAATCCAGCTCCTCACTACCGACCTCTGTAGTTTCCCGTTCACTTCTGTAAATAATTTCCTCAAGAGAACTGTTTGTAAAACCTTCCGGAAGAGGCCATTTTAAACCGGAGCGGTTGAATGCTTCTACCGTTTTAAAAACACTTCCCTTCGAAACACCTAAAGCTGAAGCAATGCGGTCAAAGCTAAGCTTACACTCAAAACGGTATCTGAGTATCTCTTTAATCTTTCGCACGCTGTGTCTCCTTCCTGACATTTTCTTCTCCTGTTCTTGACTCTTGAGGGCAAAAACAAAGAAGATAAATCGATTTTGGTTAATAGGACACCAGATAAGGAGACACCGGTCACGATGATTGAGATTTCATGGTCACGTTGCGTGAGATTGGCCGGTCACGATGGTTGAGATCTCGCAGTCACGATAAATGAGATTGGGCGGTCATTTTGAGTGAGATTAATCATTCAACGAAAATTTCCACTTTTTTAAACTAAATACCACATTTTTGGGTATATTCATTATAGTTTTGATATCTTATCAAGATTAGGAGAGAATAATTAACATGCAGCATCGATTTTATTGGTGTTTTTTTGAGAATTTCTATAGACTTCTCTCAAAAATCCAATATCCTTTTTCAATTTTGATTTGTGTACTTTTCTTTGTTGAAGCCAATTATGCACAGCAAACTTCCTCAAGCACAATAACCTTAGAGAATAATTTTATACGAGTGGGAATTGAAACAAATAAGAATTCCATAAACTCTGGTGCTATTGTCGAATTTTATGATAAAATAACTCATGAGAAAATTGAAAATCCAAAGACTTTACTACTGAAGTTTGGTAGCAAATCATTTCATGATACTTATATTGTTAAAAAGACAAGAGATACATTAATACTCATTTTAAAAAATTTACCAATGCATTCAACCGAAGCACAAATCCAATATTCACTTTCAAAAAAGACATTAGTTTACAGAGTTATCTATATATTCCAAATCAGCTGAGGATTATACTGAAGGCATAGCTTTAAAATTTGATTCACCTCTTCCAAAGTTATCAGTTTTGAACAAAAATTCATCATTACCAAAGACATATACCATAAATCAAATTGGATCAAAAGCATTTAATTGTAATACTCTTTTACGTTTTTCAGATTCAACAGCAGGTATTTCATTTCTAATTAGAAACCCCTTTCACGCATTATGGAATATAAACGTTACAGATATAGGTCAACACGTACTTGACATTCTACCTATTCTCCCTGTTATTAACCCTGAAACTCAAGGTCAAATCGGTGCACCTTTGCCCTCATCGAAAATAACACCTGTGGATACCATATTTCGTCGAATAGAAATTTCTATGGATGATTCAATTGAATGTCCTTTGATATTTGGGGAACATCCAAATGGCGCATTCCAGGCACTAACAATGTTTTGGGATGAACTACCAAACAGGGATAACTGGAAATGCATAACAACTGATACATCTTCAGAAACTCCAGTCTACAAATATTTTCTAAAACTGCTCAACAAGCACAAAAAAATGAAGATGGGGTTTGTGATGTTATTGGATAGAATTCTTAGCCCTCAGAAAAGTGACTTTTCTTCTTGGCAAGTTAATTCCCCGTATGTTTTTCCTGATACAATCGAAGAATGCAATGAAAATGCAAGTGTAATGATGATGACTGATTCAATCAGAACTTTAGCGGCATCTCAATCTGTGGCAATTAAACCCGGAGTATTCTATTCTTTGTCATGTAATATGAAAACCTCAAATTTAAAAGGATACGGAGCTTACATTGAAGTATACATTGGAAATAATATAGCCGCTCAATCTACACGAATAACAGGTAGTTCAGTTTGGCATACAGAAACATGCACATTTACTTCAGGAGTTAAAGACACTCAAGCTACAATTTACATCAGGATGGAAAAAAGCCGTGGTCAGACTTCTTTTGACAACATAATACTATGTGAAAGAAATAATGATAAAAATTTAATTCAAAATTCAGGATTTGAAATATACAAGGCAGGACTGATTTATCGGGACAAGCACCGCTTATGGATAGATGCTATAGGGCCGGAAAATATTGTTGCTTATGCTCCAAATTCTTATAAAGAGATGCTGCGAAATATTGACCAAGGAAAATGTATTTACGGGTGGGAGAACAGAATAAGAATAGGCCTGCATGGCTACCACCACACACCATCAGCTGAAGAACCCGACCCGAAGCATGAATTCGCTTATTATGATCCACCTGGTGATAGTATTCGAATAAACAGAATAATTTCTGATTATCAAAATCTTGGCTTATCAACTCAATCAAGGAAATTCTGGAGGAGCCCAGGGCTCCAATATACAAAATCATTGGTTGATCAACTTATCAAAAATGATTTCATATTTTTTGACCCCGGATATCGGTACGATTACTCTCTTTATTTTATTCAATCCGTAAATAAACGGATGTGGATGCCAAGTTCAAGCATTTGGTTTGATAAATATAATTCCTTAGATAGCATCCAATTATGTAGAGTTCTTGATGATGGACATCTTGCGACTTGTGGAGGTCATCCGGAAGTTATGTTTCGTAATGAAGCTAAAGACTTCGGGCTGAAAGGTTTTTTAAAACTTGATCAATTTTTTTCAACTCTTGAAAATAATTATCCATCAATGGAATATGTATTTCCTGATGAATGGGCAAATAACGCAGATGCCATTTACAATTACAAAGTTCAGAATATTCAAGAATTAGATAATATTATTAACATTAAATTTAGAGGAAAAACCGTAGATGGGAATAGTCTTTGGTTTAAGGGCCTCCTTGATGAAGCTATTTTTGATGGAGAAGTCGTTCCGATTAAGGTTGATAACGAATGGACAATAATAATTCTTCCTACTTCTGAATGTAAAGACCATACTATTACACTCAAAAAGAATCAAAACCAAAATATCAGAGAAGAAAACAATTCATCTAACCTGAAAACTGGAAAAAAAATATACATCAATGGTAGTTCATATAACCTTCTTGGTAGAAAGCTGAGAATAAAACAAACCTATCAGACGAGAGTTTCAAATCGCACGAAAGACAATCTTGCTGCAGGCCTGCGAATTGATTCTTACCAAGAGCTTGATAATAATAAGAAACAAAAAGTTACAAAAAAGAACATTAAATTACGATAACTTTTGTAAATTAGAGCATTCATATAACAATAGAATAGAAAAGCTCAACAGCAAACTAACTCAAAGCAAGATGAAAGATATATTATTCTGATTTCATCGGGATGGCCTGGCACTGAAGTGGAGATAATTATTAAAAATAATAGTTAATTATACGTGCTCACTCAGCAGCAAACTAGTTCATTCTCTAATTATATCCTGAAAATATTCTTCAATCGTTTTCCAATCCAATTTCATACTTTTACATTTTTTTGAAGGGCACATAATATCATAACAGGGTCTGCACTTTAATGGTTTATAAATGATACTTTTTTTAAAGTTTGTGATGTTACTGTACTCGAAAGTACAATCTGTATTAATGTTTATTTTTATCCAATCATTCCCAGTGAAAGGTCTCCAGGCTTTATGATCACCAGTCGTGAATATTATAAGGGCGTTGGAGTTCCATTGGAGTAAGTGACTGCTTCCTGAGTCATACCCTATAAAGAGTTTGCATAATTTACTCGATGTAATTGAAAATAACTCAAATAAATCAAAATTATTGTTGATAACCTGAATCAATGAATTTGATATTTTATCTTTGATTTTATTAAGTGTATTCTGATCTGGAGAATCAACAACCAGCGTCTTGTAAGGTAATGAATTCAATAAGTCGACAATAACATTATCATCAAGTAACCTCGCATATTTGCCGCCGATATGAAATAATATAAACGGTTGATCAGGTAGTATATTATCCAGATGATTGTGATCTGATTTTAAAGTTGATAGGTCTTCAGGTTCAGGACTATAGAAGAATGAGCTGTCGATAATTTTAATCATGTCAATTAGGCATTGTGTATATGATTGGGTATGAAACGATGGGACGACATAGTCATAAAACAGGGGGGATATTCCAAACTTGAAACCAACGGTTATAAGATTATGTGAATTTCCCTCAAATTTGACAAGATTTGTACCTGAAAAATTCAAATATGCATCGAAATCTGAAGCGTTGAGAGAAATTTTAAAAGGACTAATATATCTTCGAAACTTTTGGATTAAAGTTTCATTATTTTGATCTTGAAGATTATTCGTTAGTGGAATAGTTTTAATTCCCGCTTTTTTGAATAAAAAATCATTATAAGTAGAGGTTATCACAGTAACATCATATTTTTTTTCCAAATTATGAATTATTGGAATGCTTATTATTGCGTCACCAAGCCTATCGCATCTGTTGATGAGTATTTTTTTAATCTGTTTATTTTGCGGAGCATTTTTTTTAAATGCAAAAAAGGTCCCTATAAAAAGCATTACCCTAATATAGGTTTTGATTAAATAATATTTGAAATAATGGTTACTAATACTCAGGATAATCTCCGCTGTAAGTAATTATGATGCGTTATTTAAAAATAATGCAAATGATTTAGAAAATCATCGCAAAAAATCGTAAGAAACAATCTTTTTGTTTACGACCATGTGACTTTTATGGTCTGCTTTTGATTGAATATGGTTCCTGCAGCCAATTTATCATTGAATTATTTTAATTGTAAAAAGATCCGCAGAAACTTAGAATGCACCTGTAAATTATGTAAGATGTTAAATTGAAGTATGGATAATTATTTATTTTTGATTCCGTTCTAAAATGTTATTTCTTATACTTATATAGATAAGGGTTGTTTTGGCAGAAAAATATCTTATTTTTAATTATTAAATATATTTACATTAAGTGGAAAATATGCAGAATCAAAAAAAGGTGATTACAATTTTTTTAAGTCCAGGAGGTATTGGAGAAGTAATACTCCAGACTCCTTTTTACAAGGCATTAAAAGCAAATTTCCCCGATTATTCTGTTACAGCCTTTCTCTTTTCAAAATTATCGGTTGTGCTTGAAAACAATCCGTATGTTGATAAAATAGTAACTTACAAGTCAAAAAAAGATTTGTTGCAGACAATTTTATCGTTAAGAAATAATTTTTATAATGAATGTTTTGTATTTGATAAATCATGGAAAAGCATTTTAATTTCACGCCTTTTTATAAAGTGTGCAAGGTTGACTGGCTTTAAAAGATCCTATTTTGAATCGTTGCCTCTTAATAAAAAAATTGTTTACAAAGCAACCAAGCATGAGAGCTGCTATTATTTAGACATGTTAAGCGGATATCGCAGCTATTCTACCAAACCAGAAATGTTCCCAAATCCTAATGATATTGATGCAATCCGAAAATTAGATATCAATACAGCAGTAAAGAAAGTTGCCCTCTTACCGGGAGGTGCAAACAATATTGCTGTAGGTGATGAGCCGTTTCGACGGTGGCCAAAGGAACGATATAAGGAAATTGCTTTGAAATTGATAGAGCATGGTTATGAATTGATTTTTGTTGGGGGACCAAATGATATCCCTATTACCAATTTTATAAAAGAGGACCTTGATCCTGACAAAATATATGACTTTACAGGTAAATTAAGGCTGCATCAAAGCGGATTATTACTTTCGAAAGCAGCATTAATTATCTGCCAAGATAGTGGATTAATGCATTTGGCATCATGTTTTAATCCTAATCTATTGTGCTTATTCGGCATAACGTCACCGGAGACGTTATTACCACAAGTTGCAAATGCTCAATATTTATGGAGTGATAAGGATATCTATTCAGTTAACGTCAGATTATATGGCACCAGATCTATCCATCAAAAATTGAAATATCGATATTTCTCCAGATTATCAACAGCAGATGTTCTTAACAAGACATTTGAGATGCTTTCTACTACAAAGGTTTATTGAGATGAGAATCGGAATAGATGTAAGAGCGTTAAAAGATAACTCTGGTGTTACAAGGTATATAACTAATGTACTGAAAATGATTGAGAATATAGATGCAGAAAATGAATATTTCCTCTTTTCAAACAGAAATATTCAGTACCATATATCAAATAGTAAATGGAAAATAATAAAGCCACTTTTTTTCATTCCCGGCACAATATGGATGTTACTAATTTTACCTTTTCAAATACGAAAGCACCACATTGATATATTGTGGTCACCTGGACAGGTCTGCCCGATACTGTTTGCAGATTGTAAGATCTTGCTTACAATTCATGACTTAGTATACAAGCATTTTTCCAAAACAATGAAGAAATCTGTAAAACTTATATCCCAATTGTTAACGCCACTTTCTATGTGGAGAGCAGATATTATTGTAACAGATGCAGAATTTACCAAATTAGAAATTGAATCAATTTATCCAAAAATCGCCAAAAATAAAAAGATTGAAATCGTGTCTATTGGAAAACCAGATTGGGTGCTTCCAAATAGTTACAATCCTCTATTAAGAGAGGACTATTTGTTATTTGTTGGAAATCTGGAACCCAGAAAAAATTTAATTAATCTAATATTAGCTTTAGAAATATTAGCAAAGGAAGAGCTTTTTATACCCTTACATTTGGTGGGGCCCAAAGGATGGGAAAATTCCGGATTGTTTAAAAAAATTAAAAATAGCCCAATAAAGTCTCAAGTAAAAGTATTTGGATACCTTTCTGATTCTCAATTGATTGAACAATATCTTAAATGTAAGGTTTTTATTTTTCCATCTCTATATGAAGGTTTTGGAATTCCGATTCTTGAGGCATTAATTCTTGATTGTTTGGTATTAACATCAAAAGGTACAGTAATGGAAGAAATCGCCCGAAATGCAGCTCTTTATTGTGATCCGTATAATCCGAATGATATTGCGAATCAGATTAAAATGATTTTTTGTAAGGATTTCTGTAGAGATAAATTTTTGAATTGTCGTGAAGAAATTTTATCAAAATATAGCTGGAAGGAATCAGTGGGAAAATTACAAAATCTATTTATGTCAATGCAAAAAGCCAACTCTTAATCATGCTGATAATTCTAATTTGATATATTATCAGTTTTATTAGTGAGTTAATAATCTATTGTATACATCGATTGTTGCATTTACTTGAGATTCTATTGAATACAAATCTCTTTTATCAACATTTTTTTTGGATTCATCTGAAAGTAAATTTCTGTTGTTATAAACCTCTAATAATTTAAAAAACAAATCTAACTCATCTTCTGGATTATATAGCCAACCAGGATGAATGATCTCCGGTACACCTCCAACATTTGAAGCGATAACAGGAAGGCCAAGGGCGTATGCTTCAAGTAATACAATTGGATTATTTTCCGGCCATATTGAAGTGAATATCAACAAATGAGAGTTTTGAAGTAGCTTAATTTTTTCATCCTTATTGATAAATCCTAGATATTCAACGTTGGTGTTTTTCTTTGTAAGGTCATAAACAGAAGAAGCGTAAGGTCCTTTTCCTGCTATAGTGAATTTAATATCCAATCCATGTTCGTTTACCTTTTCAACAAGTCTTATAAAGGTTGAAATTCCTTTATGAAAAGTTAGGGCGCCTATATAACACACATTTAATGTGGTATTGTCTTTACATTGCCGATTTGGAAGAGGCAATTCAGTCAAAGAGGTCCCATTATAAATAATTTCTTTAGGAATAGCTTTTGTTGAGTTACTGAATGCGCTCATGGTCCTATCATAACAAAAGCGAGAAGGAGAAATAATGGTCTTTATGTATTTGTTCATCATTTTACTGAAGAAATTTGAACGTAACGTGCATAAAAATGTTTGTTTTTCACATAATTTATTTTTTTTAAATAAGCCTGCATGTCTGCAAATGAAATAATAGTCATGTAAATGTTGTACAACAGGAATATTTAGAATTGACGCGCATCTCCAAATAGAAGTTGATATTCCTTCCAAATTATGACAATGGATAACATCAGGTCGCTCTTGAGAAAGAATATTAAAGAAAGTTTTGTAATTGAACGGATTTTGTAAATCAAGTATGCGCCACAATAGACGAATGAATTTAGTATAGGCATTTCCAATATTTACAAAATTGCCATTTCTGTAAGCAACTTTGTAAATACGAACCTTTTCATTAGAAATAATTTGGTCTTCTTTATCCAGGGTGATTACAAATACATCATGACCAGTTTTAGAAAGCCCATTTGCTAATTCATAAGCAACAATTTCTGCTCCTCCTACTATATTTGGAGGGTATAGGTTAGATACTATCCCAATTTTCATTTGCAGCCTTGATCTAAATTAGATCCATTGTTAAAATTTTTGCTTGGTGTTGTTTAAATCATTCTAAGATCTAATAATAAAATTAAGTTTTTTTATACTCGTATAAAATGGTTTAAATCGAGTTTGTTTTAAGTTGTTGATTCAAAATCATTCTTTTTTAAATTTTTTTTTGCAAGTACTGATTTATTCTCCTCGTTCTGATAAAGTAAAAATTTACGAGTTAAAAAAACTGTTTAAAACGCTGGTCATAAAGATTGTTGATTACTATCCTATGAAAATAGTAGCAAAAAATAAGAGATCAATCTTTTATAAATTTATAATGATACTCATTAAAAATACTATCAAACTATATTATCCCTTGTTATTTCAGAGCTCGATAAGATATTTTGCATATTTATGTACCTAATGTTTAGATGGTAAATTTTTCTGGTCTGCATTTTAAGGAAATAATGTGAAAGATCTCTTCACTTCTTTATTAATAATTATACTAACAGTAATGCTTTCATGCCAATCCAATGTTTTGGACGAAAAAGATCAAGAATATGTACTTCAAAAAGCAACCCCAATGCTTGGATGGAATAGTTACACTGGATACGGGAATTCACTTAATGAAAATATTTTCAAAGAAAATTTAGATCATTTTGTACAAAAACTAAAACCACACGGTTATGAATATTTTGTTATCGATGCAGGTTGGGATGGTGTTAATATAGGCATCAAACTCGATGAATATGGACGATCCGTTCCGGATAGTTCCTTTTTTCCAAATGGTCTCAAGCCTTTAATAAATCTTGTACATTCAAAGGGGCTCAAATTTGGCTTATGGATGGCAAGGGGTATAAACCGAAAAGCCGTTGAAGAAAACTTACCGATCTATGGAACAAATTACCATGCAAAAGATATTGCAAGCTTAACCGATACATCTGGATGGTTCCATTTCAACTATGGTGTTGATATGTCTAAACCAGGAGCTCAGGAATATTATAACAGTGTTATTGCACTCATTGCTTCCTGGGGAGTTGATTTTATAAAATATGATGATATTGTACCACATCCTGATGAAATTCAGGCAATTGCAAACGCAATTAGAAAAGGCAATTATTCAATAAAATTGAGTTTATCTCCAGGAGATGAAGCCACTATTAAAAACTCAAATGCATACGAGATTTCTAATATGGTTCGAATTACAGCTGATATTTGGGATAATCAAGAAAACATCGACAAAAGATTTGCGCGCTGGGAAGAATTTCAAAATTTTAAGAGTATTAAATGTAATATTGATTTGGATATGATCCCTTTTGGAACAATTTTTTATCCTGAAAGGCATACTGATAATTTTACAAAAGAACAAAAATTTACGTTTATTACACAAACTGCTCTTTCTGCATCACCGATTTTCATAGGTGGAGAATTGCCATTTATTGATTCCTTTTCGTTAGTTTTAGTTACAAATAAATATATGCTTGAATGCAATCAAAATTGTCAAATAGGCAAATTAGTAAATCGATTTGATAGCATTATAGATGTTTGGAAATCAATCAATGTTAATGACACTTCTGTTCAGTGGATTGGAATTTTTAATCGGAGTAATCGTTACACTACACGGTCGTTTACTGAAAATCAGATAAATCTTCCATTATCTTTTTCTATGTATACTATCCTCAATATTTGGGAAGATGCCATTATCAAACCAAGTAACTCTCTTACCATTAATATTCCAGCCAAAGGTGCAGTGTTCTTAAAATTTACTCCCATTCAATAGGAAAAATAAAATTTACCATAAAAAAATTAATGAATCTTAAATGAACTACAATGAATTATAAGAAAACCAGAACACTTAGATGCTAAGAAGAAATATTATTGTCGTATTTACACTAACTCTTCTCGCAAAAGGGTTAGGATTCCTTCGTGATGTTGCATTTGTAAACCAATGTGGAGCAGGATCTCAATCCGACATTTTTTTCGCAGTAAACAATGTTGTTGAAACCGCTATTTGCCTCTTTGGAATTCAAGCGCTATTTGGAACATCAACTAAACTATTTTCTGAAGTTCAGGAAGATACTAATTTTCGTTCACGTTACTTTACATTTTTTACTATTGTAATTCTGATAGTATCTATTCCCCTGGCAATAGCTATTTCTATTTGTGCGAAGTTTTCAATTGATTTATTATATCCTGGGTTTGACGAAAACTTGAGTCATACAGCTTCTCTTTTTCTTGCTTTTTTTGTAGTAAACATTCCTGTTTTGGCCCTATTACGCTCCTTTAACTCAGTTTTGGGATTACATGGTAATTTTTATTTGCAAAATTTAATTCCTGTAGTTTCAAACATAGTCTTTATCAGCTCAATTTTTCTTGTGCAGAAAGACAATATTTCTGGTGCTCTGTTAATAGGAATAACAATTATGAATATCGCATTTCTAATAATTCAATACTTTGTTTTAAATCGAATTGGATATTCTTTTATCCCGCCAAAAAACATAAACCGTAAACTTATATGTTGTCGTATATGGGAATTAACAGGTCCTTTGGTCTTTGTAACAATGAGCAATTCACTATTTTTAATGTTTACTCAGTATCTTGCATCTAAATGTCAGGAAGGTACTGTCACTTTACTTGCAATAGGTGGCAATATAGTTTTTTTTAGCATCGGTCTCCTTTTCGCCTCTGTTCTCAGTGTTGCATTTCCTACTATGGCTCGATTTTACAATGATAATAAATTTGCAGAACTAAATTCTTTAGTAATTAAAATTGTCGACCTTGCATTGGTAATATTTATACCTATCAGTGTTTTTTTTGTTAGCAATGCAAATATTATCATAAAAGGAATCTACTTCAGGAAGAATTTCTCAGTAGAAAACGTATCTCTATTATCTGAAATAGTCGTCGTCCTTAGCATTGCTATTGTTCCAATGGTTTTTAATTTATTACCTAATCATATATTACAAACCTATGGGAAAAACAGAAAAATTTTAATATGTGCATTAATAGCATTTATAACTAGTATTGCAGCTACCTTTATTGGATATAAGCTTAAAGGAGGTTATGGAATCGCGTGGGGTTTAACAGTATATCATATAGTATTTGCATTTACCTTATGGATATTCATTGACAGAAAAGTTGTCATTAGTACATTAAATGCGATAACAACAAAAGGTCTGCTTTGGCTGATAATTTCTTTGAGTACAATTCAACTGTTAAAAAAAATACCAATAGAAACGGTTTTCAGGAATTTTAACTTCTCAGTTCCAGACGTATTCATGTTTCCTGCCATTTTAATTTTTCAATTGACAAGTCTCATTTTTGTTTATGTTATTATAATCGGAATTAACAAGTTTGCTTTTCGGCAAAAACTTGCTATCTGAAAGCCAGGTGGATGATTAATCTTTTACTTGGCAAATGTTTGCTTGAGTTTTGTTTTCAAAGGCTTAAATAAAATTCGATATACCTGTGGGAGAAGAGGCATATTAACAAGAATACGGTGCCAGAGCGGCTCAACATGTTGTGCTGCAATCAGTTTTGAGAATTTACGATCAGCAACAATGCATGGTGGATGTTTTAATGGAAAATTCATTTGACCAACATGAATTTTAATAAGGGGATCTTTGGAATTAAGTGGATGTGTTGCTTCCACATCTGCACCAATATTACGTAGCAAGTTTACAGCTGGGACTATTCCCAATTGCGAATTTATTTTTAATAAAGTTCCCCAGGAAAAATCCCAAATCTGATCATTATTTGATTGCATTTTTTTTAGAGCACGACAAATGTGAGCGGTTTCCTTCGGGTCAGTAGTAGCATTTATAAGATAATTCTTTAACATTGGATTCTTCAGTATTTCATTATCAGGATTAAAGTGTTTTCCTACACGCTGCCATGATGCCCAACCCCATGTAGAACCGCCTGTTGCGAGATGATAACTATATTGAGCTGGATAATCAGGATGGCTATTGAATGCGCTAATTAAACCTATTCGAGAATCGTACTTATACCTTTCAAGGAGCTCCTGGCAATATGGAAAAAAACTTAGATCCGGTAAGCAATCATCTTCAAGGACAATACCTTGTTCTTCGTTTGAAAAAAACCATTGTATAGCTTTTGCAGGACCATTTTTGCATCCTAAGTTTGCTTCAGAAAAAAGGGTTCGTAGTTCACATTTCCAATCAATATTAGTTCTTATATGATCACGTACTATATTCGTTTTTTCAACGTCAATCGGTACAGTTTTTCTCGGGCCATCAGCAGCAACATAAAAACGAGGTGGTTTTATTTGGCGAATGACATCTAATACTTTTTTTACTGTTTCTACTCTATTAAATACAATTAAAAGTACTGGAGTGTGAAAGTCGTTATTTTCCATTCATATCCCTGAGCAGTAGAATCTACTGTTTAAAAACGTGTATATAGATTATAGTAGTTATCAATTAATCTTTCTTGTGAATAATCTTTAGATCGCTCGAGCTCACCAACCGATATTTTGTAAAAATAGTCGGAATGTAAGGTCATGTATTCAACTGCATTGGCAATTGCTTCATGATCATTAACAGGAACAAAAGAATTATATTCCGGAATTTCACCTAATATTTCTTTGTGTGGAAGTATATCTGTAGCGATAATCGGAATGCCAACTGTTATAGCTTCAAGTATTACAAGCGGTGATGCTTCATATAATGATGAGGAGATAAAGATATCACTCTCTTTTAAAATAGTCAGAATATCTTTTGAAACACCTTTAAAAAAAACATTTCTGATTTTAAAAGCTTCAATTTCTTTCTCTAATATTCCTTGATAGCCCAGATAATCTCCGCCATAAATGTGTAATTCAAAATTTTTAGATGATTGTCCTAATAATTTCATTGCTCGAATTAAATTTATTTGGCCTTTTTGAGTGTGTAGTCTACCAATATTGATAAGTTTTATTGTCCGGTTATTTAGATTAAGCTTTTTAGGTAAAAAATCTTTTTCCTTGAAGCCAGGTGCATTGTTAATAACAAAGCACTTTTTGGGGGGATAGGAGTGAATGGAGTTGTAATGTTCCAATGCGCATTTAGCTACAAAGATAACCTTTGTAGCTAATAAGCCTGTAATGAATCGTGTAACTTTAAAACCAAGTATTTCATCTTTTTCAATATTGTGTACTGTACAAATTCTAGCCTTAATACCTGCAAAAAATGCAGCGATTTGCCCATATCTATCGGTATCGAGGAGTTGTGTATGGACTATTTGCGGCTTTATTTTTTGTATATATCTGTAAGTTAAAAAGATTTTTTTTAAAATGTTAAATACCGAGCTGATTTTGGGAAGTTCCAGGCATGTAACATTGATCCCAAAATCTTCAAATTCATGTCGTAATGCATCTCCCTTGAAAAAAGTCAAAATACTGATTTCAAAAATATCATCCTTTGCCAGTAATCCTCTACATATATTAAGTAAAAGAATCTCCGCGCCACCTACATCGATTGTAGAAATAATGAACACTATTTTAATTTTGTTTCTCAAATGAAATACTCAGGAAATAATTTTAATTAACGAATACAGTATATCCGAAATATAATATATTTATATTATGTTTTTATGCATGATAAATTTTACTCTTTAAAAATATAAAACACAAAACGAATATATAGGTAAATGTGTATGATTATTGGTGGACTTATTAGAAGTTGTTTTTTTGTATTAAAGCTTTTGTCAAAACACAAAGTAAAAGCAGCAGAAAAGCATTTAATACATAATATACCAGAAAATAGTAAGCTTTGCAGTCGGGTTATATTCGTATATGATTCATGTAAAGATAATAATGTTTTACATTTTGGTTTTGCAGATGCCCCATTTACAGAAGAAAAAATTAAAAAAAACAGTCTTTTGCATTTTAAAATAAAAGAGATTTCAAAGTCTGTTGTTGGTATTGATTATGATTCAAAGGCAATAGAGATTTATAAAAAACTGACTGGTGATAACAATGTTTTGCATGGATCAATATACGAATTAAAAAATATAAATTATGACTACACACAATTTGATACATTTTTGTTAGCAGAAACACTTGAACATTTAGGAAATCCTCAGCTTGCATTAGAAACAATAAGGAAGGTAATGCCTGATAGTGCAAAATTAGTTATTACTGTGCCTAATGCCTTAAACTTATGGGGCTTTTATAATTCACTTCATAATTTCGAAGGTGTGCATAGTGATCATGTGGCATACTATTCTCCTGCAACATTAGTACATCTTTTAGAATTAAGTGGTTTTGATTGCAAAATTTTAAATTTTTACACCAGTTATAATGAAGAAAGTGTTGACAAGTTTTTTGAGAATCGAAAACTCTTCACAGATGGGCTTGTTGGCGTCTTTACTAAAAGGTGATTTAGTTAACAATTCATATAGAAGTTATCTTTTGCTTACAACTCACTAAAACATTTTTGATTAAGATGTTCTATAATAATTCGTTGGTCAATATTTTAATAAAGAGCAAAATTCCGTTCATTTTGAATTTGCTTTATAAGTAGCACAGTAACAGAAAGATAGAACAACCATAGGGTTCCAAATACAGGTTGAAACCAAAATGTTTCCTGGGCTGACCCACTGACTAGAAAGTGCAATATTCATATAAAAGCCACTTTTTGCGAGTACAAACATACGATTATTATAAAAAAAAGTAAATTTAACAAAAAATAATGTTAAAAAACAAAGTAATCCAAGAATACCAGTTTCAACTAATATGTGTAGTAAATTTAAATGTGCACCTGAAAAGGTTTGATTACCTGCCCAAAGAACAAAATGTTGATTCAGAAACCCAAACGTACCAACTCCGATACCGGTAATCTTTGTATATATGGGAAATTGGATAAAATTCAAAACTGTATATTTCCATATTAACAGACGTGAAATGCTACTTAAATCCATATTCCCATTAGTCTCAGAATTATTAAAAGATTCTTCAATAACGTTTTCTAAAGGAGTAAATTTAAGTGAAATAACAGTGAGGATTAGAAATAGGAATAATGTCAATAAGGTTGCTTTAATGTTTTTATTAACCAGTAAACTTAAGACATAGAAAACAAAACTGACTAGTAGTCCAAGGAGCGCACTTCTGCAACCGGATCCATAAATCATGTATAAAATTATTACTGTTGATGATAAATAGTAGATTTTTTGCAATTTTGACTGGTTTAACTTATAAGATGATATTGCCTTGTAAATAGAAAGAAAAAAGGGAATTAAAAGTAGTGTGCCTAAAAATCCATGGTGATTCGTCAGCGTACCAATCATGTCACTTCCCGATTGAATTTGTAATAATGCAAAGGGCAGTTGAAAGAGGGCGCACGCAATAACTGCATCGAAAACAGTTTCGATAAATTTATGCGATGTTTCGAGAGAAGAAATCAGTATAATTGCAAGAAGCAATTGAATTAACCGTACGAAATACCATATAGATGTAACGAACATAATATCATCATATCTATAGAGATTAGTAATAACCGAAAGGAAACAACTGATAATGAAAATTAAGTATGGAATAAAAATCGGATTTTTAACTGAAGTACCATTACTTTTTTCTTTTCGTCTTATGAGATAGTGAAAAAAAGAATAAGATACAAAGATTATAAATACAATGTCAATTGGGAATATAGTAATTAAGCCCTTTTGAAAAGAATATCTCTGAATAAAAAACAGACCAATAATTAAATAAATTCTAAACAAATGCGAAGTTATTGTAAAAAATAATAACGGAATAAGTAGAACAACAACTCCACCCAATGGAAAGTTTTTATAGATTAGAAGAGAGGTCCAAATCGAAGGAATTAAAGTAGCAAATATGCATAAAAGTGTATTATTGTTTTGAAAACGATTCAATAAATTCATTATAAAAAGATGACTTTTTGAAGTAGTTATGAAACAAAAAATATAATGTCATAATAGCAAGAAACATTGAATAATAAATTGCAAATATCTGGGCCATTAAGAATACTCGTTTAGGGCGTTCTTTGTATTGCGGGAGTAATGGTTTATCAATCACAATAAGACTGGAAATATCTTTCGTTTCTTTGATTTTAGCTTCTTCGTATTGTTGAGTTAAAAAAGCCACCAAACGAGTCTGTGTTTCTACCTCCCTTAACAAATTAGTAAACCGCGGCAGCAAATCTGAGTATTTGTTCAAACTGATTAAAACGTCTTTGCCATTGTTAACTTCAAGTGAGTTCATTTTTTCTGACAGAACAGAATTTTCTTTTTTGAGATTTAATAATTCAGGTGAATTGGTTTGCATCTCTTTAGATAAAGACTTGATTTTAATTTCATTGAGTAAATATTGTGCTTTCAGATCCCCAAAAGCTTTAATAGTCAATTTTAATTGTTCAGGGATTTCATAAGCTTTGTTTTGCTTCTGGAAACTATTTAAGTCTTTTTGTAAACTGTCGAGATTATTTTCAGCAACCAATAACTGGTTGTGAATAAATTTTTTAGTTTCACTTGCTTTCGAAGTACTTATCTTCGTTATTATAGAGTCTAAATAACTATAAGCGTACTGTGTAATTTGATAGGCTGTATCCGGTGAACTATGATAACATTTGATATTAAAGCTTAAAATCTCAGTTACTCCTAAACTACCTTTCTCGGTGGTCTCCAGAACAAGATCTTTGTTAATAGCTTTCAAAGCGAGTTTTAAAGGATTAGGTGAATTTTCCAGATTTAATTTTTTATAGTAATTAAAATTTTCGATTATTTGTTTTCTTAACGTGACGCTTCCAAATAAAATTTTGATCTGATCTGGTGAAACATCTGAACCATTATCTAAATCAGAAATACCTAATTGCGCTAAACTTAAAATGCTTTTAGAAGCGCTATTAGGAATAAATGTGGTTGAACACATAAACTGCTTTTTAGCAATAAAAAAGGAATATACAACTGCCAACGCGATACAGATTACTAAATTGAGAGATAGTAATTTCCATTTTTTTAACAGAAAAACAAGAAATGGAATAAAAATATTCATTTAAGCCTCAGTATCACTTAAGTTTATCTTGAATTGCGAAAATAGCTAATAGAGTAGTTGCTACTGTTCCAACAATAACAAGCCAATCCTTTACAGTTTCCAATTTATTAACATATCTTTTTTCAGGAATCCAGATAACATCCCCAGCTTCAATCTCGGTATTATCAGGGCTAATAAATTGTTCAGTAACGTTTTTAATAATGGTAATAGAAGTCCTTTTAGCTCTCGAATTGAATCCACCTGATTCTTTAATATATTCGCGATAAGACTTATCCTTTTCATATTTAACAAGACCGGGATGAATGACACCGCCGATAATTTTTACTGAAGAGGTCTTTTCCGGAATAATTATGATATCACCATCTTCTAAGATTAAATCACTGTTTTTGGGGTTTTCTTTGATAATTTTTTCAAATGGGATGTTAACTGTGAGGGTGTCTTCAGTTGACTTAGTTAAGAAATAACTTTTTTCATAAGGAGATTGTTTTTCCAAAGGAATTTTTTTCAACAGATCAAATTCTCTTTCTCCTGGAAATTGATATTTGCTTCTAATCAATTTTCCCCTTTTTAAATCAGAAAATTCGGTTAGACCTCCTGCCATAGCAATTACTTCAGAAAGTAAGGTTTTGTCTTTTCTGATTGGGTACTCACCAGGGCAGTTAACTTCACCTTTGATAAAAACACGGCGATAGTACCTGTATTTTGGTAAAGGACAAACAATTATTCTATCATCCGGGTTTAACTTAAATGTATCTATGTCACTATTTTTGATTTGTATGACAGTTAACGAATCTCTATTATCTTTATATTGATAAAGTAATATTTTATTAGTATCTGCCCCTCTGGAAAAGCCACCAGCAATAGTAATTAAATTGGAAATACGATCATTTTCTAAGAAATCGTAAGTTCCTGGATAATGTATATTGCCGTTTATATAGACAGTTTCTTTTCGTGGTGGAACAAAGATTCTGTCGCCTTCAGTAATATATGGGTTCTTCTGAAAATTCGAAACATTTTCTGTTAATGACAAGTCTACTATAGTAGAATCTTTTGTCAAATCGTTATAAATTATTATACCACGATGTTTTCCGTTGACATTTATTCCACCTGCAAGAGTGATGATATCAGATACTCTTGTATTTCCGTTGACTATATAACTGCCCTTTTTGCCTATTTCACCATATATATAGGTCTTAAAGCTTCGTAACTGGGTAAGAGTAATTGAAACATTAACATTCTTATAGACTTCACAAACTTTATTCCTGATTTTCGATTTCGCGTCTGTCAGATTTAGAGACTTAACATCTACATTACCAATAGAGGGTAAAAGAACATTCCCTTCAGTAGTTATTTCTATATTGAATTGTTTTTTATCACTGCTCCAGATGTAAACTGCAAAAACATCTCCTGGCCCCACTTTATAAGTAAGCGAATCAATAACGTTATCAAGTATGACCTTCTGTTTCTCATTGGAATAAGGAGAAGGTGTATACATTTGATTGGTGCCCATTGAAATCGGGGAGCTAAATTGGGAAGGATAATTAAATTGCGGAATTAAACTTCCATTATCTGAAAGATTATTCTGCCCATATATTGCTGATATACTAAAAACAACTACAGAACTTAATAAGCAAAAAATTTTGACCATATTGTGAGTTGATATCTTGAGGAAATGAAATGGTATTTGGTATAAAAAAAATATAAATTAGAACTAATAAATATGCAAAAAATTATAATCAAACACTACAAATATAATTATTGGATGAAAATCAGTACTAATCTACAATTAAAGGTTATTTTTCACTGCCATCCCATAGGATTTCAGAAAAGTTGACAAATAGGCTGGCCACATGACATGTTAAGGTTCTACCAAAAACTTTAACAGGAGTGTCAAATGCAACCAGCCAAGAATAAATTTACCATTTTCAAACAGATTGTAGGGATAATTCCTGCATATCTTGTTTCAAAACTTGCGAGAAAACACGATGTGGAAAGACGATGTCGAACATTTTCAGCATGGAGCCATGTGGTTTCTATGATTTTTGCACATCATTCTCATGCATTGAGCCTTAATGATGTTGCCGACACCTTGCGATTTCATGCTGGGGCACTTTCGACATTACGTAATGCTACACCACCAAGCCGCAACGGATTATCGCATGCGAACCGGATTAGGCCTGCATCCATGGCAAAGGATCTGTTCTATGAAGTTCTTCATCATTTGACAAACAGCTTTCCGAAATTCGGTCGAATGGATACGTGCTTCAAACTACCGCGAAAGCTCAAAAGAACGATCAATCTGGTTGATTCTACAACGATACAACTATTCGCCAATTGCATGAGTTGGGCAAAGCATCGTCGACGCAAAGCTGCAGCAAAATGTCATATGCTACTTGATGCTCAGACATTTCTTCCTCGATTTGCCGTTATCAAAAGCGCCAAATCGCATGATGCGGTAGTGGCAAAAACATTGTGCAGCAGCCTCCGTGACGGCGAGTTTGTCATATTTGATAAGGCTTATGTGGATTTTGTTCATCTTTTCGAGCTTATGCAACGAGGTGTTCTCTGGATCAGCAGAGCGAAAACCAATATGGCCTATCGTACCGTGAAAAAGTTCAAGATCACCAATAAGAGCATTGTAGTAGATGCAAAAATCAAACTTACGGGGTTCAAAAGTAGTCAATTATATCCCGAATGTTTTCGATTGATTGTTGCTGATGTTATCAGAGACGGCAAGCTGGTTCGAATGGAATTTATTACTGATGATTTTGAGCTTGCAGCATCTACAATTTGTGATCTTTACAAAGCACGCTGGGATATAGAAATATTCTTCAAACAGCTCAAGCAAACACTTAAGCTCTCAGATTTTCTCGGTTATAGCGAGAATGCCGTGCAATGGCAAATATGGATGGCTCTGCTGACTTATGTTCTCATGCGGTTTATTGCTTACAATAGTAAGTGGAAGGGAACGTTTGCGCGCTTATTTACAGCCTTGCGAGGAATATTGTGGAGTAGACTGGATTTACACAGTGTCATTGCTTTCTGTGAGACAGCAGAAAGTCCTGTTCGAATGTGTATGCAACCTCAACAACTGTATTTAGCGTTATACTTATGAATTCCATGGGACAGCACAGGAACATTTTCAATCAAAGTAAAGCAAAATGTGTGAACTGACTTAAACTGATATGCATTGCAATATATCAAAAATATGAGAAATTTTAACGGTCTCTCAGATTGGCAATGTCTTTATGGGATGGTAGTGGTTATTTTTTTAGAATCTTATCTCATTTAAATATTTTTTTAAATTAGGATAAGAGCGTAATTTGAAAAAAGAGGTTTTAAGTCATATACATTAATTTGGCATCTCTCGCTAATAGTCAGAAAAAATTACCTTATTTGATGAAATCTAATTGTTAGTCAAAGATTATTTTTAATCTGGATCGCTCCACAATTACTATATAATGGAAAAACAATCTATTTGGTGAACAATAAAATCACAAATGATATATAAACATCTTAAATGCTACATTGAGTAAAGATTAATATGAACTACTTACACACAAACTTTCCCGCAATCACTGAAAAACTTCCCTATATTCAATTAGGCGATCTGCCTACACCTGTCGAGAGACTTAAGAATCTCGGTTTCAATGATCATTTATCACTTTATATTAAACGTGATGACATAAGCGGTACTATCTATGGCGGAAATAAAGTAAGAAAATTGGAATTTATTCTTGCAGACGCAATCCAAAAAGGGGCAAAAAGAGTAATAACAACAGGGGTAATTGGTTCTAACCATGCATTAGCAGTAGCCAGATATTCTGTTCATTTAGGACTCAAACCTGTTCTGATGCTGTTTGGGGATCAGCGGGGAGAACATGTGAAAATGAACCTTTTAGCTGATCGCGAAACAGGTGCAGAAATGTATTATGATACTACTTTCGAAGAGCACCAAAAATCTATGATCAGAATAATTGATCATTACAAAAAAGTAGATAATTGCGAACCTTATATTATTCCTGCAGGTGGAACTTCAAATATAGGAATTGCAGGATATATCAATGCAGCTTTCGAACTCAACGACCAGATTGGAAAAAAAGAAATCCCAGCTCCAGATGCTATCTATCTTCCGTTTGGGACAATGGGTACCGCCGCTGGCCTATTGCTTGGTGCCAAAGTGATCGGATTACAATGTAAAATAATACCTGTTCAGGTAGTTGCTTCATTTGTTGCGGATGAGAAAAAATATGCTTCTTTGGTCAGATCAGCAAATGAGTTCTATCACTCTCTTGATAAATCATTTCCAGTGATTTCTTTCGAAGAAGATGATTTCAGAGTAAATAAGGAATATTTAGGACCAGGGTACGGAATATCTACAAAACAAACCGAACAAAGCATTAAGTTTTTTCTTGAAAGAGAAGAAATTAAACTCGATAGCGTATACAGCGGAAAAGCAGCTTCGGCATTTCTGGACCATTGTAAAGAAAATTCTGGCAAACGTCAAAACGTACTTTTCTGGAATACTAAAAATTCAATTCCAATCAATACGAATGAAAAGACTTTTGAAAAACTGCCACCAGATTTTCAAAAGTTTTTTTAATACGGATTTTGCAAGTTTCAAATTTTGGGTTTAAGTGTCCGATAGAATCAGGGCACAACAGCCACCTTTGGGGGTGCAAAAATACAGAACCATCCTCAAGGTCTCATTCCGTCATCAACATTTTTAATTCAACCGGATCTTATCAATGTTAGAATGCCTTAGACAGTCGAGTTCTCGAGTTCGATTATTTCCTGTATCTTGGAATTGAGATCTTCAATATTGTATGGCTTTGGAATAGCACCGCTGAATCCATAGGATGCATAATTGAGCATAATAGGATCATTTGTATATCCACTTGAAACAATTACCTTAGCCTCCGGATCAATCTCCAGTAATTCACTTACTACCTCTTTTGCGCCTGATCCCCCACTAATAGTTAAATCGATAATAACAACGGTAAAAGGATATTCTGAATCGAATGCTTCTTTGAAGAGATTAATTGTATCTTGACTATTTTCTGCCAGACTTACAGCGTAACCCAGATGCTCCAATATCTGACCAGTACTTTTCAGGATGAATTGTTCATCATCGACAAAAAGTACTTTACCGCGTCCTTTTGAAATCCCAGGCTTATCGACGGAACTATCTGAAATTGTGTTTGCGTTTGCAGGTAAATAAATCGTAAATGTAGTTCCTTTGCCTAATTGTGAATTCACCGAAATGTGGCCTCCATGTTTTTGAACAATTGAGTATGCAGAAGTCAAACCTAATCCGGTACCTTTTGTTTTCGTAGTGAAATATGGATCAAATATTTTTAAAAGATTTTCGTTGGGTATTCCCTGGCCCTGATCAGTAATGCAGATTTTAACATAATTACCACCAGTTAAGGGAAGCGTCTGACTGTGACTGTCAACTGTAGCATTTTCAGCGGTAACCAGTATTGTTCCACCTTCAGGCATAGCCTGATCAGCATTTAAAATGATATTATGCAGAGCTTTATCTATTTGCCCTCTATCAGCATTAATCTTATATAAACATTCGGGAATATCTATCCGGTACTCTGATTTAGAGTCCTTTAAGTAGAAACCTATTGAGTTTTCAATCAGTTCTTTAATGGAAGTTTCTTCTTTCGTGGCAGCATCGCAATTATTAGAAAATGTCAACAGTTGCCTTGTCAATGTGGATGCCTGAAACGCAGCTTTTTCAGCAGTAGTAATCAGCTGATAGGTATCGGTCTCTGTATTTACTCCCATCTTTGCCATGAACAGGTTGGTAATTATTCCAGTAAGTAAATTATTGAAATCATGGGCAATTCCACTAGCGAGTAGACTTACTGACTCAAGTTTTCGTGCTTTGAACAACTCTTCTTCGAGATGATATTTTTCTGTAATATCTCTAAATACAATTACATATCCACTAATATTACTTTCATGATCTTTAATTGGTACACCAGATTCAAAGATTATGTACTCTTTTCCAGACGTGGAATACAACAATGATTGTCTTCCTAATGTAGAGAAATAGTGGTTACTATTAATTTCTTCGAATATAGTGGTATTGTATGGAGTACGAGGATTTAGTTTTTGCGTTTTGTAAATTTTATCCAGTTTTTCTCCGATTATTTCTTCTGAGCTGCATTCAATCAGGCTTTCAGCTGCTTTATTAAGAAGGATAATTGTACCTTTATTATCTGTGGTTATTACGCCATCCCCAATAGATTTTAGTGTAGCTGATAGTCGCTCTTTTTCGTCAGCGAGTTTTTTTTCTGCAGATATTCTTTCGGAAATTTCATAAGTAAGCTGTTTATTACTTTCCTTTAATTCTGTTGTCCTATCTTCAACACGTTTTTCAAGTTCATCGTGTGCTTTCTGAAGAGCATCTTTGATTCTTTCCCGTTCCGACATATCGCGAGCGATAAATACAAAGCCGCGAAACCTGTTCTTTTCTTTTAAAACGGACCAGGATAAGGAAATCGGAATAAGCGAGCCGTCTTTCTTCTTAAGAGTAGTCTCTATATCGGTAAGTGAATCGTTTTTCAGGATTGTCGTCAGAGTGGAATTTTGATATTTAAATGGTCCGATAATCTTGCTGAGATCCTGGCCAACAAGCTCATCTTCTGAATAATCTAACATCACCAACAATGCCCGATTTACAATCTCAATTTCATGATTCAAATTAACAACAGCTAATGAATCAGACATGGTTTTAATAATTGTTTCTGCTGCTGTAGATGGGTCAAGATTAAATAATTGATGCCGCCATATAGCCCAGCCAACAAAAGCTGACATTAAAGTAAAAGAACAACTGATTAATTCAGGTATTCTTATAGATAATAAAGGCAGAATGACCTCTCCTATAGTGCCGCAAATGAATACAACCGAAATACCAAGTAGAATGTAACTGGTTTGTTTACGAATAGAAGAGTTTATGCTTTTAATTGAATAATTCAGTAGTATTATTATTGAAAATGAGGTGATAGTGATTGCCCAAATTTTTGATAAATCAAACAGTAATGATTTGGGAAATTCCAACCCCCATCCCCAACTAAATTGCGCAGCTTGATATTGGAGAACAAAAACATTGAGATAGGAGATAACGATTGCGCATAAATAATTTATGATCGTGATGCATTTTGAAATGGCCAGTTCAGTCTTTTTACAATAAGCCAGAATAAAGTGCAAAAGAAAAGCAATTGAGAGTGGCCATAGACTACTGATAGTAATCCAGAATTGAGCTCTGTTAAAAGTTTCAGCTTGATGGATTTGAAAATTACAGAAGGACCAATAAGAGAAAGTAAAGCAAAGAAGAGCAAAGACTCTATTTATTCCATTATTATAATTCTTAAATAGAGCAAAAAATGCCAGTGACAAGCATAAAAATGTTCCGAAAAGAGAAAAGATATCATGGATAGTCATTTTTTCTGAGGATTTCCTTAAGCGCTAAAATAATACGAATGCTTTTCATTTTTCACAATAGCAATTATCTTACTTCTTTTTCCCTATATGATATGCATTTTTGAGTCCACTCTACACAGGGCGTGAAAATTTGATCTTTTTAGTTGCTACGCTTTCATTATGACCGATTTTTCGAGATATTTATTGCTGTAAGCTTCAAATAAAAGAGTGAATCTCTCATTTCAAGAATATCATTTTTCAAAATAACATTCAATAATTATCTAGAAAGATCCCTTATATCTTTGCAATTATTTAGCAATTATAGTTATTTTTACTTTTTATCATAGTAATAGAATTCGACAAATTAATTACAGAAACAGGCCATAATGGAATCGCAAATACTCATTATTATTCCGACTTATAATGAATCTGAAAATATTCAGCTAATAATATCAGAAATAAAGAAATTTGTGCCATCCGCAGAAATTCTTGTTGTAGATGATTCATCACCAGATGGAACTGCAAACAGTGTAAATGAAATAGCAACTAAAATTCCAGGTATCCACCTGCTTTCCAGAGCAAAAAAAGAAGGTTTAGGGAAAGCCTATATCTCAGGTTTTAAATGGGCATTGGAGCGCGATTATAAATTTATCTTTGAAATGGATGCTGATTTCTCCCACGATCCAAAATATCTGCCGGATTTTCTTGAGGCAATAAAATCAAACGATCTTGTAATAGGATCACGATACATTTCAGGTGTTAATGTTGTAAACTGGCCAATGTCAAGATTACTCTTAAGTTATTTTGCCAACCAAATGACCCGGTTTCTAACTGGAATTCCCGTAAAGGATATCACCGCAGGATTCAAATGCTTTCGTCGGGAAGTATTGGAATCGATTGATTTTGAACAGATTTCATCTTCAGGATACATATTTCAAGTTGAAATAAATTACTATGCCTGGAAAAAGGGCTTTAGAATAGCTGAAACTCCTATTGTTTTTACGGATAGAAAAAGAGGAGTTTCGAAAATGTCTTCAAAGATAATTAGAGAAGGTTTGTTTTTAGTCTGGAAATTGAGGCTTGTCTCCTTGTTCAGCAGGAAAAAATAGTGCAACAGAATACAGATGATATCCTGATATCAGTTGTTATTGTGAATTATAAAGTACCAGAGTATTTGATTGAAACAATCAGATCTTTACGAGATGCCCAGCTTTATGAAAAAACAGAAGTTATTGTGGTTGATAATGATTCACAAGATCAATCTCAGCAGATAATCACCGGCCAATTTCCCGAAATAATTTGGATTCAGATGAAAAATAATGTCGGGTTTGGCAAAGCCTGCAATATTGGTGTAAAGAAAGCTCAAGGTACTTATATATTACTTTTAAATCCAGATACAGTAATTTCAAAAAACACGTTGGTTGCTTCGATAAATTTCATGAAAGAAAATCCTGAAGTTGGGATGATGGGGCCTAAAATTTTAAATCCAGATGGAACATTACAGGAGAGCTGTCATCGAAGCTTCCCATCACCAATGGATGCGGTCTATCATTTTTTAGGTTTGGGAAAGATATTCCATAAAAATAAAAGATTTGGTAAATACTATCTGACTTATCTTGATCCGGACATTTCAACGCAGGTAGATGCGATTAGCGGTTCTTTTATGTTTATAAGTCGCTCTTTGTATAATCAAATAGGCGGTTTTGATGAGCATTTTTTCATGTACGGAGAGGATCTTGATCTTTGCTGGAGAGTAAGTGATGCGGGGTATAAAGTATGGTATTTTCCTGATACGAAAATTATCCACCGCAAAGGCAAGAGTTCCGATAAAGTCAAACTACGGTCGCGAATAGCATTTTATGAAGCGATGGTGATTTTCTCCACAAAATATAAAAACAGACGAAGTGGCTTCTTTCCGGGCTGGTTCATTTTTTTCGGGATTTTTATTAAAGCTTCAATTAGCTTGGGCGCTAATTTTTTTAAGTATGTAACTCCAGCGATCATTGATCTATTGTTAATAAATACGATATTGTGGTTAGGAATAGTATCTCGATTTGGACTGACCAGCAGTCCATATCATACTGAAAAATCTTTGACAATGATTACCATCCATTGTCTTATTTCCATTTGTTTTCTATCAATTTTTGCCTATAATGGCGTATATATTAAAAGGCGATATTCTATTCCGAATATTTTTCTTTCTGCAATGATGGCATCAGTGCTTTTTATTGCTGCATTGTTTTTTTTCAAATCAATGGCATTTTCAAGAATCGCCTTTGCAATCTCTTCTTTGGCTATTTCTATAGTACTTGTATTCTGGCGAGAGTTTATACCTCAAGTAGTACATCGCTGCAAACAGATCCTATATTCTCCAAGTAAGATTGTAGTCGTTGGAAGTGGAACAATTGCTCAAATGGTGATTCGAAATATAGAGGAACAAAAGTCTGGAAAAATTTGCGGTGTGTTGTGGACTGAACAAGGGAAAAGACCTGGTGAGTATGAAGGGTACCCGGTTTTGGGAAGCTTTTCTGAATTGAAAAGTATACTATCAAAACACAATATTGATACGTTGTTGATATCGACATCAATTTCCTGGTATTCTTTAATCATAGATGCACTTTCTTCTTTAAAAATTAAAAACTTAAGTGTCCAGTGGGTTCCTCATGAGTATTTCTCTTTGAATGAGGAACAGATCCCGCCTCAAATTTCATTAAGAGATTTTTCGATTTAAAAGTGGATAGGAATTAATTCTAATTGATCATTAGAATGTTCGATTAAGGGGCAATATTCACCTGCCCCAGAGGTCAATTAGTAATTTTCAACCACTTACAAAATTACCTCTGGGGCATTTTTTAGCCCGTTTAATCGGGGTTTTCAAAGCGAATTTACTCTCCCCAGAGAAGATGCATACCTTGAGGAATACTAAATAACAACCTATTTCAGGTGAAAAAAGAACAAAATTGAGATAACGAAAAACATTCTCTAATCCCAATGATCTAACGCTGTGTAATAGATTACATCTGCTTTGCTGTTGGGAAATAAGGCACGCGACTTCGCTAAAAATTTGGCGAATTTACATGATTTTTATGGAAGTTATGGAGTACGATTAAGGGAATTTTGGAGGCGGCACCCAGATTTGAACTGGGGAATAAAGGTTTTGCAGACCTCTGCCTTACCACTTGGCTATGCCGCCTTAAAGTGCAAAAAATAAGGGCTTCCTTGTGAAAAGGAAACCCAAAAATTGGAGCGAGAGACGGGACTTGAACCCGCGACAGCCACCTTGGCAAGGTGGAGCTCTACCACTGAGCTACTCTCGCAATTGGTCCAATAAAATACACTGCAGCAAAACCTGTGTCAATGTTTTTTGATGAGAAATTCTTTCTTAAAAAACAGCTTTCTTCTTTTATTTTTTCCCACCCATGGAGGGAGTGTAATTTGAAACTCTATTTCTGCCGTTTTCCTTAGAAAAATAAAGCGCTTTATCTGCATTGTCAATTAACAATTGCTGTGATGTTGCCATGTCAGGATAAGATGCTACACCGATACTGACCGTGACCCGTAGTTGACGATCTAAAGAAACTATTATATGACTTTCAATTGTTGAACGGATCCTTTCGGCTATTCTGTTTGCCCCTTGCTCGTTGGTTCCAGGCAAGATCACGGTAAATTCTTCTCCTCCGTAACGGGCAGGAATATCATTTGTACGAATTGATTTGCGTATACAAGCAGCGATTTCCTTCAATACCAGATCACCGACTGGATGACCATAGGTATCATTGAAAGTTTTAAAATGGTCTATGTCCATAAGAAGCAGCGATACGTAATTGCCATACCGGCGAGTGCGTTCAATTTCTTTACCAAGGATTTCCTGGAAATGACGATGATTATTGAGTCCGGTAAGGCCGTCAGTTGTAGCCAGTTTTTCCATTCTTTGGTAAAGAAGAGCTCTTGTAAAAGCTACAGATGCGTTTTCAACAAGCGTGGTGAAAATCTGTTCAACTTCTCCAGCAAAATCGTTGGGTGTATTACTTTCTAATGAGTATAGCCCCAGACATCTGCTCTCATCATCAAGAATCGGAAAGATTAGTAAAGATTTTAACAAAGGGTTAATTCGTTCATCCGGAGAAAACCGGTAGTATTTTGGCTGATACAAGCTGTAATCATTTATGTTTACAACTTTTCTTTTTTTAAAAGCAAATGAGTATAATCCGGCATTGATTGGAAATTCATTCCCCTCTGAAATATCGGGACAATAATCACCAAAAATTTTATAAACCATGCCGACTCTCTTTTCTTCATTGAAAAGAATAGCCATTTGTCTTGTACAATGGCTAATTGATGGGGCAATCTGAAAAACCACATCAAAGACATCGGAAATATTAAGAGCAGTAGTAAGTTGATGGCTGACTTTGTAGAAAATCTGGAAAGTTCTTGCTGCCTGTTCCTGGAAAATTCTCATCCGGGCATTGGTTATCAGTGCAGCAGCAAGAGATGAAAACCTGATCAACGTATCTTTGTCCTGGTCCTTAAAAGCATGCTTATCAACATTGTCAATTACAAGTGCTCCAAGCAATTCATTTTGTTCTGATATTACTGGCACTGCAAGAATCGAATAAATTTCTTCAGGAGAACCATAATAGGAGATTCCTGAATTGTAATAAGAAAGTTCACCGCTCATAAAAAATTTTTTATCAACAGCGATTTTTCCTATCACACCACTGCCAAGAGGAATGGATGTATTCTTTTTGATATTTATACTTTTTGAATGGAAGGAGTTGAGATCAAAGCACTGCCTGTTAGCATCATAAATAAAGCCCAGTGCAGAATAGGCTTTGAAATTTCTTTTCATAAAATAAACTACACTCGCCAGTAACTCATTTACTGCTCCAATACCATTACCATTTTTTAGTTCAACCGAAAATTCCGAAGTTTGAGTTTGATTAACCGATTGAGTTTTTGTATTGATCTGAGCGGTATCACGATTTACGGGCACAGGATCGGTAACTAACCTACTGGTACTCTTTTTGAGATAAGCCTCAAACAAGTTAGAAGAGATAAGCGATGGAAAAAAGGCTGAAATGAAAAGATATATAAATGAAAGATAGTTGATTTGTAAGTACCCGATTAATTCATTGGTAATTGATAGATAATCAAATTGAGGCAGTTGTAAAATTTTATAAGTAAATTCGCCGATTGTAAAAAGAAAAAACGGTGCTATCCAGGAATGTCTATAACTTACTAATCCGCAGCCGATAAGCACAATGTAATAAAATCCAGGAATGGTTACAGAAGAAACGTCGGAGGAAAGTGTAATATGATTTAAAGCAAATGCAAAGGAACATATTCCGAAAGTACTGACTGAAGAGAGGCGGAAAGATGCACTTTTTAAGGATGCGAGGATAATAAAAAGGAATGAAAAACATAGTATAAAAATACCAATTTCGTATGCAAATGGGAAAATTTTACCTATAATACCTATATGGCCTGTGATGGCCAGAATAGTAACTACACTGAAGATTAGCCATTCAAGAGGTTGAAGTATTTTCTCTAACATAATGAAAATCTACCCAGAAAAGATAGCTATCTTCTTAGTAATAAAACATTCTATTGCTAAAAACTGATTTTGTAGCTATTTTTTGCATCTATATATATCTTAAGAAATTTTGAAATCAATACATATATTATAACATAATGAACAAAAAAGCAAAGTTTTCCGGACATGCCAGAAGAGTTTTTTTTAAACTTTTAGGCCCTTCTCGATCGAAAGCACTTTTATCAAACATTTTAAGTAGAAGGTATAGAAGGGAAATATTTTCTTTCCCGATAAATGTAGCTTCGACAAAAGAAGTGTTGGTTATCATTCCAGAGAGACCAATTGAAATACTTTATCAGTTTAAAAATATTCTATCTATTGTATCACATTTCAGAGGTTCTTCAATTACCGTTTTCTGCGAAACTTCTGTTTCGTTATACATAAAAATGATCCCTAATATCAAGATAATTGAATACTTCTCAGGCGAAATGACCAGCTTTGCGGCTGAATCTAAAGAATACATTGCGGAGTTAAAGGATAATTTTGATCTATGTATTCTTCTTGATCGAAATCCGGATATATCCATGCTTTTTCTAGTTGGATCAATCAATGCGCCTATTCGTATCGGCTTTGATAGTGCTGGAGAATACCCGTTTTTAAATTTAAGAACCCGATCAGCCTCAAAGAAATACATTGCAGATAAAAATTGCATGATTGCGGAATTGTTTGGTAAGCAAACAGAATCTCTTCAAATGAGTGTTGCCCGCAAAACTCTTGACGAGGTAGATTACCTAATAAAATCATCTCATTTGTCCATTAACACCGGGATTGCAGGTATAGATATTTTATTCTTTTTAAAGAATTTTGGTGAGAGATGGTCAGAAGATTTCATAAATCAACTTCAGCAAGCATATCAAGGTCAAATTTATTTTTACATTTCAGAGAAGCCTAAAAATGGCGAAGTAAAATGGTTGAAAATACAGTCAGTACCATCTTTCAGCGAACTTACACCTTCCAGAGTTGCGGCACTTATTTTTAGATCTGATTTTGTAATTTCTGGAAATTCAATACTTTATGGGTTTGCTTCAATATTGAATTTACCGGCTATCGGATTTTTCAGGCAAGAGGAGTTCGAACTGTATTGCCCGGGTACAGAGAATTTAAAAGGATTTATATATAAAGAGACCCCCGATGAAAATTGCATTTCCCGTGTACTTAATTCAGTAAGATCGTTTTCATTAAACAAAAATCAAGTACATTTCTGTCCAAAATGAGAACCTTTTTTAATTAAATCCCAAAAAATACTATCATCAAATTTCAATATAGTATTCAAAGTGTTTTTTAGGTTGACTCACTACCCTGCTATTTGGACTTTTAGGGAGTTGATATATACTTGAAGAGCATTATTCGCTAAAAAAATCGAATTGATCGTCTATTACAATAATAAGTGAAAAAAAATTATAATTTGAATAGGAAAAATATGATATAATTGATTTTTCTAATCAATAGGAGAGAGTTAAGTATTTACCAATTTAAAAAAGAAGTGAATTATTTGAAGTTTGTTTCCTTACAGGCTTCTTTATTTCTATAAGTGGCTATGACGTATAAAGTATTGTATTTTATGATATTATAATGAGGCTATTTTAAAACGGAATGATTTACCATTTGGACAACTTGCTATGCTTGAAAACTACAAAAAACAGGTAAATTTACAATTAAAGAAGCTGGAGATTAGCTATAAAACCTGGAAAAATGCCAGAGAAATAGCCAAAGCTTATAATCATGAGAAAACATTTAAAGATGCAGTAAAAACTTATTTTGTAGAACATCATCGTACAATCATTTTGTTTTCATCTGTAGCTGTTCTTGTCATGGTGCTTGGTATAGGAATATGGTTTTCAGCAACTCAAATAAAAAAAGGGACGCTATTAACTTTCTTTAATAAAACAAAAACTGAAAAAATCATCTCTCAAAATAATGCCAAAAATAGTAATAAAATACTAAAAGCTGATAATCAGCACAAAACTGATTCGTCCAGAATGAGCAAAAAGAAGGTAGATATCAACAGTTCTACAATGGTAAAGGAAAAAGGATCGGTATGGATTACTAAAGTAAAAACATTTTTTACCCATCTGAATTACCGGACTGTAGCAATTCCGGAAAGTCTAAACAGAGGACGGGATTTATTGCTAAACACTGAAAGTCATATTAAAGTAAAACCTAATATATTAAGAACAAGTATAGAACAGGAGAAAACTGCTACTGTTTCACTACAATCTAATATTTCAAAAAAGTCAGTTTTCAAAGCAGATTATTATTTATTATTAGCAAATAAAGTGAAACATGAGTTGTATGTGCTTCGTCAGAATGCTGAAAATGAGTGGAAAGTAGTTACCCAATATGAGATTGCAGTTGGTGGTGGTTCATCAGGTCACAAAGCAACGGCAGGAGATCGCCGGACACCTGAAGGATTATATTTTATTCTAATTAGAAAAGAGAAGCATGAATTAAGTTCCATTTATGGTCCATTGGCTTACGTATTGAATTATCCCAACGGAAATGATAAAAAAGAAGGTAGAACCGGTCAGGGGATTTGGATTCATGGTACTCAAGGAGATGCAGGACCAGTACCAACCAAAGGATGTGTATCCCTTGCAAATAAGGACATTATTGACTTATCGAATTATTTGGAGAATGGTGTAAATACACCGATATTAATTGTAAGTGATACCACAACGGGTGAAGTAGTATCTGTTCCGGATTATGAGATGATCGATAGAGAAAGGAACAGAATTATTCAGACTCAGCATCAGTTATTTGCATCAATAAAGACGTTTTTATCTGATTGGGAAAATGCCTGGGAATCACGGAATATATCAGAATATGAAAAGTTTTACTCGATTTCTCATTTTAAAAGTCAAAATATGAACTGGAATGCCTGGAAACTCAAGAAAATTCAGACATTTGAAATGTACAATTCGATCGAGGTAACAATTAATAACATATCACTCTCAGATTGGACAGATGAAAGTCTTGAAATAAAGTTCTTACAGAATTATAAATCCGATCAGAAATATTTTGAGAATGGTAAAAAATTGTTTCTTGAGAGGGATAGTGGTAAATGGAAAATTACTCGGGAAGTAACAATCCCCAAAGAGGAGCTCCTTCTATGATTTTCTCATCGAAGAAAAAAGATAATAACGAGCAGGAATTAACAAACCTGGAAGAAAGCATGAATCAATTTCAGGAAGTATTGCGAAACGCTTTAAATGAGAAGGCTGCCCTTCACTCTTTGTTGGCCTCAATGCAGAATGAGCGATCACAGGCTCAGGCAGACCGGCAGGCAGTAGATGAACTTAAGACAAACGTTGAAGAGCTGAGGAATAATTGCAGTTCAGTAAAAACTCAGATTGGCTCGATTACGACAGATACACAGAAGATTACATCTGCGATTGCTGAAAGCGCGGTAATGGAAGATCGGATGAAGCACATGGAAGAGATGCTTCAGAAATTGACAGCCAATGAAGATTACATTAATAATCTGAATAATAAAGTCGAGGGTATGATAAAACGACTGGAATCCAGTGATGGTGCATCATTACGAGACAATTTAAAAACAGTTGCGGAAATTGAGGAACGGCAGAGGAAACTGTTCGATGCATTTGACAAAATGGAGCAGCGCCTCGCTTCATCTTCAAATACAATGGGAAAAACGCAATCAGAGCTTGAGGATGCCATTGTTAATACTGAAAAAGTCTTAAGTAATGTTGCAGAACTTGAAAAAGAGGTCGACAGGTTCAAATTGATAAAAGAAAAGATAGATAATCTCAATGCTCTATCGGTTCACGTAGATGCTAAAGTCAAAGCTCTTGATAATCAACGCATAGTCGTGGAGAAAGCTAATCAGGAAGCAGCGAGTCTCAAAACTATACTTGCAGGTATGGATATTGATCTCAAGCACCTGAAAAATAAACAGAGTTCGATTGAAAAAGCTACAACCAATATTATCAATATCGAATCCAAATTGGAGCAAAGTCAAACACAGATAAATGAAATAAAACAGCTTGAGCATGAGGGGCAGCAATTAGTCAAAAAAATAGAAGAAATTAAGCAACTTGAAGCCAGATTTGATAATCAATTGATTGATTTCCAGCGCAAGAGTAAACATATTGATGATGTGAATGAGCGTGTACATGAACTGAATAATACCGCAAAACATGCTGAAGCGGTTCATAATACTTTACTGAAACAAAAGCAGTTTATCGAAAATACCCGTCAGCAGGTACTTGATTATGAAAAAGCAGCTGATAAAATCCGGGTGAAAATTGAGGAAGTCTCGCAGGAGTGGCAGGTTGTTGATAATTTAGATCAGCGTATTAAGTCCATCGAAACAAGACTTGACGAGTCAGATACTAAGATCGATCAGGTAAATGAAAAAAGTAAAGAGCTTGAAGGCTTTGAGAATAGAATCGGGCAGCTCAGACTCTTGATAGAGGACACCTGCCAAAAAGAAGAACAGGTACAATCCCATCATGCAGAAATTGAAAATACCAATAAAGAAATAGAGAAGTTCTTCATTAAAGTTACTGAACTAGAACAAAAAATAGTTGAACTTGGTCAACATGAGCAGGAAGTAGAATCAGTTGCTGCAAGTATTGATCAATTGAAGGTCCTCTCAGATATGACAAGTGACAGGATCAAGAGTACAGAAGAAAAAGCTAAAATCATAGGTGAAGTTCAACTGAAAATCGAGGACCTTGGAAAAATGGTCTTCGAGATTGATGAACGCATCGCAACACAACTTCAGCGTAAAGCAATGATCGATAAAACTGAAAAACGTCTTGACCAGCTTAATTATCTGCTGGGTGATATAAATATGAAAATACAAAGCCTCAGCAAAGAACAGAAAATTGTTGAAGATATATCATCACAGCTTTCAGCAATAAGTGTTCAGTCACTTGAAGCGAAAAATATGATGCTACGGCTTACAGAAGAAAAACAGGTTCTTCTCCAGGAAGAAAACAAGATCGTTACCATGCGAAAAGAGCTTGATGATGTCTTTGCTTGCGGTCACAAGAGCCTTGACAATTTCAAGGGAGAGACTACTTCGGTTGCGGAATCAATTGAGGGGTACCGACAAAATTTCGAGATGGTAATTGATGATATCAATGGGAAAATCAAAACAATCGAAGGATACAAAGCAGAAATCGGTAAAACAGAAAAGCAATTTGCTGAAGTGGAAAAGCATCTGGAACATTTGAGAGTAGAAATGGATCAGATAAACCGCAGGACAACAAAAATAGATGCTATTGATACCCGTTTGGTCAATGTCGATATGGTCGTCTCGGATATGGAAATCAAAATCGAATCCATTGATAAAGGGCGCGACCTTGTAATATCTACCCAGAAAAAAATAGACAGCCTGAATGAAACTGTTGAAAAGGCATCTCAGCAGATCGAAACAATCAATGGAAAAGCAAAAGAAATCGAAAGAATCGGAAATCAAGTTGAAGATATGGTTAACATGACCGATTCAATTGAGAAACGCATCAGGGAACTGGCCAGAGAGAAACAGCTTATTAAAGAGGCTGAAAGCCGAATATCAAGCCTGAGCTTATTAATGGAAGATATTAAAGCATCAATGGCTAACTTAACAAAAGAACAGGAGCAGATCCAGAAAGTGGTCGAGAAGACTTCGGAATTGCATTTCTTGCTCGGTGAAGTCGAATCGAAATTGAAAATATTCAGACAGGAAAAAGAGCAGTTGATGGGATAAGTATTATTGCTTTCTGTTAATTGGTGTATACGTAAGCAGTATTAAAAATAACAAAGATTGATACATCAAAATCTATTACAATATTATCGATAAAACTTTTTACGTTAAATTCAGCTCATCCTTAGGTCAATCGAAGGGTGAGCATTTTTTTTAATACCAGATAGCTCATTACAATAAGAATAGATCAGGAATTCAGGATTTCCTCAAGTTTAAGATCTAAAATCCTAAGGTCATAACGATCGTTTATAAATGCAAAATTTTGCGGGAGTCTGGCAGTATCAAAGCTGGAAGGACCTATTACGATAACTGGTGCATATTTTATTTCAGTCGAGAGTTCATCCTCTGATTTCGAAGGTAGAATAATCTTCCCCAGGTTTTCGATGATCTTACTATTGGTATCACTGCCAATTATAGCTAAAATGAGATTATATTTTCCATAGTAATTAGATGTCTCTTTTTCAGCATCAATGAATTCGAAAGGTATTTTTTCTATTGTAAAATAGATCGCAGGAGAAACCAGAGCATTTCCGGCTAAATTGGCTATTGCGATTTTTACAGATTCTGATTTCTCAATGCCTGTTTGTGCAGTGTATTCACGTTTTTCCAACCCCAAAAAGCTTCTGAACACTTCCATATTGTGAATAATATGATCAATGAAATCAGATTGAATTCCATAAGGAATATGTGCTGATTTCAGAAGCCAATCAGGCAGAGGTTTGATAAATTCATCACATTCTTTACCAATGTGCAACGATTTCGCAACAATATTGGCGATTGCAACACAGGCTGCAATTTTTTTACCCTGTGTATCTACTGTCTCATTGAACTGATCTGCATTTTCCTGTAAAGTAACTGCATCAGTGATGTTTTGCGGTATTTTCCAGGAAGGGAACAGGTTTGCAATAAGGTCATTATGAGTTACCTTAAGCAGATCCAGCATAGTTTCGGAAAAAAGGGCTCCCTTCTGCGCATTTAATTCAAGTACTTTACTAAAAATAGAGGGAAAGTATTCGTCGAGAATGATAATTCCCAGATCATGAATGAGACCTGCAAGGAATACCTCCTCAAGATTTACATCCCCCATCATACGACCGATTCGTTCAGCAATGAGGCCTACCGCAAGTGAATGATACCAGAAATCTATTCTGTCAAATCCAATATTTTTATTTTTTGAATCGAACAGTTTCATAACTGTCATACTCATAATAATCTTTTTTGTTTCCATGAAACCGATTCTGACGATAGAATCCTGGATCGAATTAATTCTTCGATTTGAACTTGCAAAGAAAACAGAATTCGCTACTTTTAACAGATGAGTAGACATAGCAGGATCAGTGACAATTGCGTGTGCGAGATGCCCTGCGCCTGATTTATCATCCTGAGTAATTTGAAGGACCTTAGCTATTGTAAATGGGAATGCAAGCAGACCGGATATATGGCGTATCAGAGCTTCTATTTTCTGTGAAGCAGGAGCATCAGAGTTCATTATTAATTCCAAATCGCGTTCCTTATCAGAGATTTGGATTTTTGTTTCTATTTTCTTATTTACATTCTTTAATAATCGTCCAAAAAGAGCTATTATGTTATTAAATTTCAGAGGGCGCTCAATGTACATGGTCACGCCCTGATTATAAATTCCTCTTTTAAGCATATCGGAAATTTTATTGCCGTAACCAATTATAGGTATTATTCGGGTTTTCTTATATTTTCTGACACGTGATGTGAAATCCATCTGTTCAGTTGACATATGAGGAATCTCTATCATTATAAGATCAGGAGCGAATTGAACAATTGTTATATAATTTTGATACGTTGGCTTTGAAACAAGTACTTTAATCCCCTGTTGCTCAAGTGCCATTTTCAAAATTTGCTCTTCACGGCTATTTTGAGATATCAAGACGAGGGTAACCATTATCAAAACCTTACAATTATATCGTCAATTACTGAATTTCACTATCGATTATAGCACCGATAAGATATATAGTCAAATATTATAAGATGCCTTTGAAGGAAGGGTTTACTTATAGTTTACTGATTTATTGAAGAATGAATGTGTTAACAAAACAAGCAGAATCATTTTTATACTATCATAAAACAGGATATAAAATGATCAAATCAGGACTGAAAAGGAACAACAAATTACTTTTTTATCACAAAATAATATGTTTAGCAAATCGAGTTTAATTTGATACAAAAACATAATAATGAAATTATCATTTTATTTCCTATTTTGAAAAAAATTCTGTCAAGTTGCAATAAGTATGCCCTATAAATTATTTGTATATATTACATATGAATGAAGTGATGAACCGATAATTTTAGAGTGACAGAATTGTTCTATTATATATTTTTTTTAAACAGTAAACAGAAAACAATGCGCACGAATTTTGCATGTAAGTAGAACGTTAAAAAATGAGAACCCAATTAATCCGAATCGAAAGGGACAAAAAATGACAGTACATAAAGTTACATCGATTATTCTGGCTGGTGGCCAAGGAACACGACTTGCTCCCTTAACAGAAGCTCGCTCTAAACCGGCCGTTCCAATTGGTGGTAAGTTTCGGTTGATTGATATTCCAATCAGTAATTGCTTACATCATGGGATCAGATCAATTTGGGTTTTAACTCAATTTGCTTCCGAGTCACTACATAGACACATCTTTCAATCCTATAGAATGGATTCGTTTTCCCCTGGTTTTGTTTCTGTTCTTGCAGCATCACAAACACCAAACAATAAAGGATGGTATCAGGGTACAGCTGATGCAGTACGAAAAAATATGGTGAATTTTAAACAGGCAGGTGACACGGTTTTGCTGCTTTCCGGTGATCATCTTTATAGAATGGATTTTCATAAATTCATACAATTTCATTACGATAATAATGCTGATATATCTCTGGCAGTTGTTCCTGTAGAGCGTTCAAAGGTAAAAGAACTTGGAATTATGAAAGTCGATCTTGATTTCAGAGTTCTTGATTTCGTAGAAAAACCAACAGAAAAAATGATTGTCGATGAATTCGAAATTCCTGAGGAATTGCGGAAAAAAAGTGAATTCTCAGATAGTAGGGATAAAACGCATGTTGGATCGATGGGAATATATCTTTTTAATAAAAAAGTTCTGTTTGATCTCCTTGAGCGTTATGATTACGATGATTTTGGTAAGCAGATTATCCCTGCAGCTATTTCCAACTACAAAGTATTCGCCTATCCATTTACAGGATATTGGGAAGATATTGGAACGATAAAAGCATTTTTCGATGCACACATTGATATGACAAAACCCAATCCTCCGTTCAATTTCTACGATCAGGATAAGCCGATATTTACACACGCAAGATATCTGCCAGCTGCTAAAATAACGGGATCGACCATTAACTCCTCTATTATTTGTGAAGGATCAATGATAGAAGATGCTACAATTTCTGATAGCATCCTTGGTGTGCGCTCAGTAATTCGCTCAGGAACCAAACTCTCAAGGGTTATTCTTATGGGTGCAGATGTCTATGAAACAGAAAAAAGCGAATCTGGCATACCTTTGGGAATCGGAAAGAATTGTATCATTGAAAATGCGATTATCGACAAGGACGTTAGAATTGGCGATAATGTCAAATTGGTTAATGCTGAAAAAATCCAGAATGGAGAAAAAGATGGAATCGTTGTTCGGGATGGAATTATTATTGTCCCGAAGTCAACTAAAATAAATTCAGGTTATAAATTTTAATGTTTTTGAGGATAGAGTAATTAATTCCTCTATCCTCTTGATTCCAACTGCTTATCCTTCGCTTAGAAAAATCCTCTCTTTATTACAAGCATACTACCCTTTTTCATAACCATATTTCGCATTGATTTTAAATTTCTATAACTATATAATTTAAATTGACCATTATGAAAGGAATATATATGAGATATGTAATAATTGTGCTTTTGGGATTGTTCATTACCAGTTGTTCAAATGATAATCAGGTCACGATAAAAAATATTGCTCAGGGGAGCGTTCTTGTAAATTTCAGAGCGAAAACTCACTTAATAGTACCTGGTGAATCGTCTACCATCACAGAAATACCCAATGGAACTTTTGATTACAGCACCACCTATGAAGTTCCGGCAGGATTGAAGGGGCAAGTAGATGGCGAAGCAGCTTCAGGAACATTGATTTTTGAGGACAAAAGCACAAAGATCAATTTTATTTATTCTTCCATGCGAATTGATACTACCTATATACTAGGATGTACAAAGTCTTCGACCAGATCACTCGCCACAACCACAACAACATCACCATAAACCCACAAAAAATACCATGACTATAAAATAAACAGACCATATCATCGGTAACTATATTCAATAGAGTTTTATCAAGATAATGTTTTCATAACATTAGAGTTTTTTTACATCATAGATATTGTATATTTTAAAGTATGGATCCTTCTTTATTACTTCCCACAGCGTCAATCGATGAAGCTGCAACTGTTTTTGTGCACAAGATTCAGGAGGTCAACCCAAAGATTCAGGTTGAACTTATTGATAAAGCATTTCGTTTTGCTTTCAACGCACATAAAAATCAGATCAGAAAATCAGGTGAACCCTTTCTGGCACATCCGGTAGCAGTTGCCCTGATATTAGCAGAACAGCGTCTTGATTCCGTTACCATTGCCTCAGGATTACTGCACGATGTAATAGAAGATACCTCTATCAGCCGGGAGGTAATTGAAGAAAATTTCGGTAAAGAAATAGGCCTGTTAGTCGATGGAGTAACAAAAATCCGTACTTTCCAGATGAAATCTCGTCAGGAAAGGCAGGCAGAAACATACCGGAAGATGCTATTATCAATGGCAAAGGATTTACGGGTAATTATTATCAAATTTGCAGACCGGCTGCACAATTTGCGTACTTTGAAATATTTATCTCCCGATAGAATTCATGCCATTGCAGCAGAGACACTTGATATCTACGCTCCACTGGCGCATCGATTAGGGATGGCCCGAATAAAATGGGAGCTTGAAGACCTTGCATTCAAACATCTGTACTGGGATGAATACAAAGATATCGTTGCAAAAGTAGTTGCAACCCGAAGTGAGCGGGAGGCAATAATCGACAGCTTTGTTGTTCCGCTCAGAAGACGTTTGGAAGAGGAAAAGATTGAAGCCACGATTGTTGGGCGTCCAAAACATTTTTACAGCATATATCGAAAAATGGTTCAAAGAAATAAACCATTTGAGGAAATTTACGATCTCCTTGCAATTCGTGTTATTGTTTCATCTATAAGCGATTGTTATCATGTACTTGGAATAATCCACTCGATCTGGACACCTCTCCAGGACCGGTTCAAAGATTATATAAGTACCCCAAAGCAAAATGGGTATCAATCATTGCATACGACAGTTTTTGGAGAAAAAGGTACTATTGTTGAAATGCAGATTCGCTCCTGGGAGATGAATCAGGTTGCCGAAGACGGAATCGCTGCCCACTGGCTATATAAAAGCAATGATAAAGAGATGAGTAAAGATGATAAGGCATTAGTCTGGCTTAAGAATCTTATCGATTGGCAAAAGGATCTGACCGATTCGACAGAATTCTTTGAATTCTTCAAAATTGACCTCTTTCATGCAGAGATATTTGTTTTCACCCCCAAAGGTGATTTAATCTCATTGCCCAAAGGGGCAACAGTTCTCGACCTCGCTTTTTCAGTACACACAGCTTTGGGACTCCACTGTATCGGGGCCAAAGTGGATGGAAAAATCGAGCCAATAAATAAGGCTCTTAAAAGTGGGCAGACAGTTGAGATTCTTCATCTAAATTCTAAAAAGCCCTCAATAGATTGGCTCAGAGAGGTAAAAACTCCAAAAGCTCGAAGTGCGATTCGTCGCTGGTTGAAAAGTACCGGTCGGCAGGAAAGCATTGATCTTGGAAAAAAGATAGTTCAGAATGCGTTCAGAAAACTTCATGCGACATCACCTTTTAATGATTATGTCGCTAGTCTGCTCCAGTATTTAGGCATAAGCAATCTTGACAGGTTGTATGAGCTTGTCGGCAGCGGAGAGCTGCCTGTTAGCAGGGTGATGCAATATTTTCAAGTCCGCAAAATAAAAAAATCTCCGGCAAACGTTGTTACCAGGTTAGTCGATACATTTACAGGACGAAACAATCAGGGAGTTCTTGTAGGCGGAAATGAGGATCTGATGGTAAGATTCGCGAAGTGTTGCAATCCTATACCTGGTGATTCAATAATTGGTTTTGTTACTAGAGGAAGAGGTATATCAGTACATAAAGCTGATTGTCCAAATGTAGCTCTATTTTCCAATGATGAAGAGAGGAAAATTGAGGTCTCCTGGGATAATGGGGAGCAGAAGAAGTATTTTGTATCCCTGGAGATCATAGGTGTAGATCGACCGGGTCTCTTAAATGAGATCAGTCAGGTGTTTACAGATTTTGGGGCGAATGTGATAGAAGGCTCGATAAAGACTTTCAGTCAGCAGGCCAGAAGTATGTTTAAGATTGAGATTCGCAACATAAATCAATTAAAGCAGATATTTAGAAGAGTACAACGGATCAAAGGAATTGAAAATATATCCCGTGTCAAAGATTATATTAACTATCCACAAGAGAATAATACATAATTTCTCAGAGAGGTTACGTTTTTAATGTTTTTTGATACAACTTTTATAATGGTCGCCTCAGGATTTGGGGCCGGAGTATTCACCGCAATCGTGATACTGCTTTTTAGTCCATTATCAAAAAATAAACTGGCCTCTCAGCAAACCTATAATACCAGTTTTGTTTTTTCTGGAAATTTAAAACAGACTACGTTATTAGATGCGATTCAGTTTTTGGAGATTGGTAGAAGAGATGGAATATTGCACATATTTTCTGGCCGAAGGAAAGGATATCTTACTTTTGTAAAAGGTCAGGTTGTAGATGCTTTTTACCGGAATGAAACGGGACGAGAGGCAATATTTGGAATGCTGGAGTTGCAGGAAGGTGATTTTTATTTTGAACCAAAGGTAATAAATCAGCCACGATTGATCTCTGAAACAATGATGGACATTGCATTCGAATGGGATGCCCGTAAGTCAGGTGTAATGCAGGAGTAATTTTTTTTGATATCTGGAGCTACGATGAACGGACGATTAAAGATTTTTTCAGGTAATGCAAATACTCCACTTGCGAAAGCTATTTGCGACTGTGCAGGTGTCGAGCTTGGAAAATGCGAAATTAACAAATTTAGTAATGAAAATATTAAGGTCACAATTCAGGAAAGTGTACGTGGACAGGATGTGTTTATAATTCAGCCATCATGTTCACCTGTAAACGAAGGAATAATGGAGCTTCTCATAATGATTGATGCTGCACGACATGCAAGTGCAGGTCGAATTACAGCGGTAGTGCCATATTTCCCCTATGCACGATCTGATAAAAAGGATGAACCCCGCATTTCTATTACTGCCCGTTTGATTGCAGACCTTCTTGAAACTGCCGGAGCAAACCGAGTTATGACGATGAATTTACATTCGCCACAAATTCAGGGTTTCTTCAGAGTTCCTGTTGATCATCTGCTTGCTGGTCGCATACTTTGTGACTATTTCAAAGGATGTGGAACACAGGATTGCGTTGTTGTTGCTCCTGATGCTGGTAGTGCGAAACGTGCTGGCAGCTATGCTATTAAATTGGGTCTTCCTCTCGCTATTCTAGATAAAAGGCGTTCTGATGATTCTGAATCACCTCAAATCCACAATGTCATTGGAGACATTAAAGGTAAAAAGGCAATCATTTTTGATGATGAAATTGCTTCTGGTGGTTCGATGCTCGAGGTAGTGAAAGCGCTTGAATCTTTAGGTGTAGAGGAAATCGAAGCATGTTGTGTTCACTCAGTCCTTTCCGGAAATGCTGTTGAGAAGCTTAAAAATTCTAATGTCAAAAAATTAGTTACTACAGATACAGTATTTATTCCTGAATTCAAAAAAATCCCTCAACTGGTTGTTATCAGTGTGGCGGAATTATTCGCAAAAGCGATAATGTCTACCAACCGCGGAGAGTCAATCAGTGGACTCTATGACAAGTTTTAATGATACAGATAAAAACAGGCTCAGAGGAAACCGGATGCCGGCTTGACAGACTGCTTCGAAAGCGGCTGTCTTTGATGTCGCTTTCAGAAATTTATTCACTCATCAGAAAAGGTGGAGTGAAGGTAAATGGCAGAAAAGTGAAACAGGATTATCGGATCTGCGAAGGGGATACGATTGATATCAGCGCAGATCAATCTGAGATAACTCTTCCAACTGGTCCTGACAAATCACTGGAATCTATCGTAAACACGAGCCATTTTAAAAAGAACTTTAAAATCATCTACGAGGACGATGATCTTCTCGCATGTAATAAACCAGCAGGGCTTGTAGTCCATCCCGGTACCGGACATCTTAAACGAGATACATTAATTGAGCTTGCGACTGGATATCTTCTAAATAAAGGGCTCCTCAAAAACGGTGAGGAACCGGCTCTTGTTCATCGTCTTGACAGAGATACCTCGGGCATTATTCTGATTGCAAAGAGCAAACAGGTACTGCGTAAGATACACGAGATTTTCCGCAGCCGCGATATAGTAAAACAATACATTGCCATCTGTCATAATCGTCCTCCCGAATACGAAGGCGAGATTGTGCTTGGATTATCCAGAAGTCATGAGCAGAAGAGTGGAATGAAAATGAAAGTGGAGGAGGAGGGTGAGGGGGAATTTTCGAAAAGTACGTATAAGCTGATCACCTACAATAACGACATATCCAGACTGGAAGTATTTTTAGAAACTGGAAAAACTCACCAGATTCGAGTTCATATGGCTCATGTTGGTGCCCCTATTGTTGGAGATGTGCGTTATGGGAATCCTGAACTTGATAACAAAGTATTAAACGATCATAAAAAACGCCTCTATTTACACGCCTTTCATCTATCATTCATACACCCGGTAAAGGGTAAAAAAATTACTCTTGAAGCTCCGGAACCTTCAGAATTTAAAGATCTATTTTAACCAGATATACTGTTTAAAAATTCAGGATTATCAGCGTTTTATGGTGGAGAGTTCATCCAAATAAAGAACTCTATTTGAGTGGTCTATATATTTTAAAACATAATAGTAAAAGTTCATGTACAATGTTATTATAATTTGTAAGATGCAGCGCAGGTCAACATCGAAATTCGAAATGCGGATTTGAAAATGGGCGAAAACGAAATAGTACCTGAAGAAAAGCATTCAATTCGTATTCGAAATATGCTTGCCTCAATTGAGAGGACATTCTTACCCGTAGACCATGTTATAGGTAAATACCGGATCATTGAAGAAATTGACAGGGGCGGGATGGCAGTTGTCTATAAAGCGACGCAATTGGACCTGGACAGAATAATCGCATTAAAAGTAATGCCCGCAAACATTTCAATTAATCATGGTTTTGTAGAAAGATTTTTGACAGAAGCTCACGCCATCGCGAAGTTGAATCATACCAATATTGTAAAAATTCATGAAGTCGCTACCGAAGATAATATCTATTATTTAGCAATGGAATATATTCCAGGAAAAAACCTCTACTATTATCTTCACTATTATAAACCAAAGCTTGTTGATGTCCTTGAAATTGTTATCCGTTTGACAGAAGCACTTTCATACGCTCATTCCCAAAAGATAATTCACCGCGATCTTAAGCTTAATAACGTAATTATGAGAGATATGCTTAACCCGGTGCTTATCGATTTCGGTCTTGCGAAGGCAATGGAAAACGACGAGAAAGTACGGCCCGGGATCACCAGAACCGGTGAGATTATGGGATCTCCATCGTATATGGCACCGGAAAGACTTCTGGGCGGCCCGGTAGATCACAGAAGCGATATTTGCTCTCTGGGAATAATGCTCTATGAGATGCTGACATTTAAAAACCCCTATCTCGATCAGCGTAATTTACATCAGACTACAATGAACGTTATGGAATCAAATCCGATTCCGCCGCGAAGGCTTGTTCCATGGCTTCCAATTGAAATAGAAGCGATTACTTTAAAAGCTATGGCAAAGGATCCATCTAACCGCTATCAGACCATGGATGAATTCCGGACTGATCTTGTGCGCTATCAGCATGGAGATCCGATCTCTGCCCGCCCCCCCTCTATCTATTCAAAAGTTCAGCACTTTACTAAACGTCATTGGGTTCCTCTTGTTATCGGAAGCATAATAGTCTGCTTTTCCGCGCTTTTCATTTCGACACTGTATATTCAAAGTAAAAAAGAACAGTCTCACTGGCAGTTAATTTTCAATGATAACTTTGACAAAAAAAGCATCGATAAATACTGGATTTTTAAAACAGACAGTAGTAATTCCGAAAACAGGCCTTGGGAAATAATAAACGACGCATTGAGCGGCAACACAAGTAACAATATGTATGCTTTACTAGACAAGCATATTAATCGGGATATTTTAATCGAGTGTGACATAATTGGAAATCCAAAAGACATCTACAATGCCGGCATATTCCTCTATGGTAACCAGCCAGATAGCAGTTACTGTTTTTATGTAAATAAAGACGGAACCGGGGTAAGTGGAATTGCAATTAATAACAATCCTTTTTTATTCAGAGAAGTAAAACAAAACAAGATTCGTTTGACATGTTCAAATCATGTCCGGATTGAGCAGATTCATGACTGCATAACTTTTTCCATCAACGGGACAGTGGTAACAAAACTGTACGAGAATCTTCCATCACTTGGCAGAGGTCATGACAAGGCAGGAGTTTTCATTCAAAATGGAAGTGCCCGGTTTGATAATTTTAAAGTATACAGAAGAGCGATACCAAAAGTACCAAGTCCTACTCTCATAGCAGATCGTTTTTTTGAACGGGGCGATTTCGAAGGTGCGTTGGATGAATATAACGGATTGTTAGTTGATTTTGCAAACGATGAGATTGTGAAGGAGGTCAAACTAAAAATCGCTGATTGTCTTGTAAGATTAAAAAGATATAACGAAGCAGAAGAGGTCGTCAAAAGCTGCCGTTTATTAATAACCGATAAAAACGATATGCTCATCCCGCGACTTCACTTTATTCAGTCAGTTATCAAAAGCAGTACAGGAAAAGAAAATGAAGCGGATCACGTACTGACAAAAATAGCTGTCGATTACCCTGAAAGCGGCGTTAACCAGGCATATATGAATTCGGTTATGATTCATTGCATGAAAAATCTGAAAAGCAACCAGCCGGATTCTGCTGAAAAAAAGATTTTTACGCTTCGTCAGTATCCTCAAAACAGTTACAAAATTCTTCATTTATATGATGCTCTCCTCGACTATTTTAGTGAGCGGCACCTTCACGATAGTACAATAGCTATTGCTCAAAGGATCATTAAAAAAGGGACCAGAAATGATCCTGTCGTAATTGAAGCAAAAGTAAATTTAGCCTACGCCTATTTGAATAAAGGTAAAACTGGAAAAGCTAAGGAAATTTTTGACCAGATAATTACAGGGAATGCCAATTCTGAACGCATTTGGGATGCTTTGAGCGGAATGGCTGAAGTAAACATTTACGATTTTAAATATCAGGAAGCAATGGCTATTTACAAAAAAATATTCAATGAAGGGCCCAAGGCGATGCCTGTAACCTGGAGAGCGGGTATTGAATTTGCAATTGGTCTGCAAAAAAATTCACTTTCTGAATCCAATTCGGTTTTCTCTGTCATTAACAATGGCGACCACCCCTTCCCAATCCCAAGATTGATTGCCCAGTATTTTCTTGGCTCAATTTCAACCGACTATTTTGAAAATGAATGGAAAAAATTACTTCCTGAAAATCCATGGTATTTTTATTATCTTGCTCGAAGAGAACATCTGTCTGGAAATGAACAAGCTGCCTTAAAATCACTTAAGCAACTCAGAAATGAATTATCAAAAAAAGAGTGGAACTACTTCAGAGTTTTAAAATTTATCAATAATTACAGCAGATGGTAAAAAGAAATTTATCAATTCTTGATTTTCCAACTTCATCATACAATTGTACTAGTCCGCTTTTGTAATCTTTATTTCTTTTAAATAAAAAATCTACTCGTCAGGAAAAAAAGATGCAAGCAACTCCTGAGATTTGGCGTAATCTTCTTTATTTATAATCAATTTGATTTTTGTATCAGGATTTACTTCTATGATACTGAAATTTACCCCGGTTATAATACAATGAATATCATTGGATTCAAGAATATCTTTAGCGAGCATAGCTTGAAAATAATCAGAAAAGCCACCAATTTCTACAGTGTTTTCCATATTGTTATCATTTCTATTTATTAGTTGTTTTAAAGTCTTTATAGTCAGACAGATAAAATGATTCTACAAACTGGCAAGGATCCAAAAATGGCATTTTTACTTTTACCACCATGTGATCCACAGCATCATTTTCTTTAGTAAAAGCGGTCAAAGGAATTTCTTCCATGTCATTTGTAACATCATCTTCGACAGATTGAGAAAACATGAATGTTTCAGTATTAAAAATTACGATATGAAATGGAGTAAACAGTCCGATGAGATTTTTCTGGCTGTTTTTTAAAAGGAAAGCATTCTTTCTGGTAACTTCCAGAAAAGAAATCGGCAATAAATTAATGGCACATTTATGGGTACTGGATTTGATAATAACGCCAAAGCCTGTTAATCCTTTATCAAGCTCTTCTTTTTTTACAAACATGATACTTGTATCATCAGTATTATAGGTGAAAGATTCATTTTTCGCTATCGAATCAGGAATGGTTGGGTCAGAAATAAAACTGCTGATCCACTCGTGATCTTCGCCGGATAATGTCTTTTTCTCTTCTTCTTTATCGGCTTTTGAATATGCTTCACGAGCGCGATCCATGGACCGCTTATTTATTTTCACAATGAAATATAAAAGCATTAGTACAATGTTGAAAATCAGAATCGCAGAGACAATTGCATTTTCCATAACGTTTCTCCAAAAGGGATAACTGGCCAGACTAAAATAATTGATGTCGAAGTAAGTATTGTGCTTCTTATTTCTTCGGACAAAAGTTACATAAGGTAATATGTCAGTGAATTAATATTTTTTGTGGTCTTATGCCTGAGTCAGAAAAAGTAATACAATAGGTGCCTTTTTCCAAATTGGCTTTGAAAAAACAGCTGTTATTCTGATCCGAGATAAGTTTTCCCCTGAGAACAAGAGATCCTTCCAGATTATAAATGAAAAAAGACGGCAGGTTCATCTTTGAGAAATGTGAAGCTGACAATACAACTGAGAAAATGTTACTTTTTACATTAGATATGGTAACCCTGTTATCTGTATCAGCTGGATGAATAATAACAGCTGTTCCCTTCTGGTAAACTCTTACATAATCAACTTCATAGTTAATTGGAAAAAGAGAACTGGAAGGATCCCCACCATTTGAACCAAGTGCCAGATTCAAAAGAATATAATGCGGTTGTAAAAACGGATTACTTCCATCAGCATTCAAAGTGATATTTAACAGAGTTTCATTCATCAACTCACCATCAATAGACAGCCTGATAGTGTCTTTATTCCAATCCATTGTCCAGATATGAAATTTCTGAACCCATTTTGAATCTTTTGACAGAAAATATGAAAGGGGCTTATTCGCTCCATCCCATTTCGCAGTCCACCTTGTCTGAGTCCCCCAGGCAAAATTAGCCAGAATACTGGGAGTGTTATTAATCCGATAAAACTCAAGAATGTCAATTTCTCCATTGGATGGCCATTCACCACTTATACCTAATGTCCAGATTGCCGGCCAGGATCCTTTCGATGAATCAATTCGAGCTCTGATTTCAAAATGACCAAATTTCCAGCTCCTTTTGCCGCTTGAATGTATACTTGCGGAAGTATATGATGCGTATTGTCTGTTTAGTTTCCAGTCACTGCTCCCTGAAATATAGTTCGGATTCTTTATCTGCTCTTTTTTCCCTTCGATAAGAAGTACTCCACCTTTTACGTTCGCATTATCTGACTGATACCACTGAAGTTCCTGATTCCTGACAAATCCATTCTCATAACTCCAGCTCCCCGGATCAGGTTTACCGGAACCATTGAATTCATCATTCCATACCAGATTCATACCTGGAATCTGTTGAGGAGCACTAAAATCCGGATTTAATGGGTCTGGTGTTTGTGCAGAAATCGCGATTAGGATGATCACTATCAAAAAGGATGCATGTTTAAGGAGATTAGGCATATTTTCATTTCCATCTCTTGTGAATAATTATAAAGATAATATAGCTAAAATTATAGACTTTTGTTTTAAAGAGGCCAGAACAGGCTAAACACTACCTTCCTGAGAGTGTGTACTCAATATTTGAGCAGTCGAGCTAAATCATAATCTGATTTCCGAACTTACAATCAAAGGTCGATTTAAACGCAAAGGATTATATTCAAAAACTTCCCGGAGGTAAACTTATCGGATCTGCTGACTTTTTAATACATATGGGAAAATTTCATTATTGGTTGGTAACTGTTACGATATTGATTTAGCCAGAAGAAGCCAATTTACATATTTTGTTATATCCGTTCTTTATAAAGATCTTTGCGAAAAAGAATATACCATTTCAGTCCGTTTGCGCTTTCTACTTTTGCATCCCCATGAAGCTGATGATGTACAATTTGAAGAACCAGTTGAACCCCTAATGAAGGAGCTTTCATTATATCAAAACCTTCCGGCAACCCTACACCGTTATCACTGATAATCAGTTCGATCTGGTCTTCTCTTCGTTTATGCAAACCCAAAAAAATTGTTCCTTCTTTCCCGTAAGGAAATGCATATTTGAAAGCATTTGATAACAATTCGTTAATAACAAGACCGCAGGGAATCGCGATATCAATGAGAAATTCAATCTTTTCTATGTCATACTGTATAGTTACCTTTTCAGTGTCAACCTTATTGCTGGATAGAAGAAGCTTTGCAAGTTCTGATATGTATTCCTTCATATTAACACGGGATAAACTTTTGCTTTTGTACAATTTTTCATGCGCAAGAGCCATGGTACGAATACGTGTTGTACTATCGTGAATAATGCGCTCTACTTCTGCGTTACCCGATGCAGCCGCCTGAAGTTCAAGTAACGAGGAGATTACCTGCATATTGTTTTTTGTCCGGTGGTAAATTTCCTGCAATAAAGTTTCTTTTTCCTTTAGAGAAAATCTGAGTTTCTCCTCTGAAGCTTTTCTTTCGCTGATGTCCCGGAGAATTACATGAATCGCATTGGTTCCGTAATATGCAAAAGGTGCTGCCACCACATCAACATCAACCTGACTGCCATCAAAACAGATAATTTTTTCAGTAACCACAGGAACAGGTTTCCCCTGTACCCGTAATAGATTAACACGACTTTTGATCTGCTCATGATACTCAGGTGAAAATAGTTCAAAAGGAGACTTCCCAATCAGATCATCCTCAGACCTGGCATGAAACATTCTGATGCATTCCCGATTTGCCATTATAATACGATTATTAAGATCAATATAAATCGCATCGGGAGAAAACATTACCAGATTGCGGTAACGGGATTCACTTTCGCGAAGGTCTTGCATAGCCTTTTTACTTTCAGAACGAAGTTTCTTCTGTTCCAAAGCATTTATAACCGCAGGCCCTATACGCATATACCTGTCTTTAATAACATAATCCCATGCACCTGCTTTCATGCATTCCACCGCTATTTCTTCATTCATCGGACCGGTAATTAAAAGAAAAGGTGTATCAGGAGAACGTTCATTTGTGATCCTGAGTGCATCCATACCATTGAAACCGGGGAGCTTATAATCAGAAAGTATGACATCAGGTTTAAAGTTATTAATTGCTTCTAAAAAACTATCCTTAGAATCAGCAAAATAGAATTGAGCCTGAGACAACACCTTTTTCACTTCGTGTTGATTAAGCTCGGCATCCTGAGGATAATCTTCTAATATTAATACCCGGACCAAATCAGCCATAGTACCCTCTTTACCAGGGTTAAAAATTATTTAGGCTGCTGATTGACAATTAACCAGTATAAACCCAGCTTTTTCATTGTCTCGATAAAAGCATCACTACTGACCGGCTTGACAACATAGCTGTTTGCCCCAAGTTCATACGCTTTTTTGATATCCGGATCCTCAGATGATGATGTCAATACAACTACCGGAATAGTACGCAAACCATCCGCAGTTTTAATTCTCTTTAAAACATCAAGGCCACTGACTTTTGGTAATTTCAAGTCAAGGAGAATAATTTTAGGCTGGTGATTTCTATCGCGATTGGAGTATTGGCCTATTCCAAAAAGCCACTCCAGTGCTTCAGCACCATCCTCAACAACAGTAATAGGATTGGTAATATTCTGCTTTCTCAATGCTTTTACCGCCAATTCAGAATCCAGGGCATTGTCATCAACAAGCAAAATATCGGTCATTTCTAAATATTTCATGTTAATCTCTCTTTTTTAAAGTAAAAGAGAAGGTCGCACCTTTTCCAACTTCACCATAAGCCCAAATCTTTCCTCCATGACGCTGAATTATCCTTTGCACGATCGCTAAACCAACTCCTGTACCCGGAAATTCCTTTAAACTATGCAAACGTTCAAAAACCCCAAACAATTTATCAGCATATTGCATATCGAAACCTGCACCATTATCATTGATTGAAAAGGCAACCATTTCTCCTTGTAAATCCGCGCTGACCGTAATCACGGCTCTTTCTTTTTTTGAAGTAAATTTAACCGCATTCGAAATCAGGTTGGTCCATACTTGTTTAATCAGATTTGGATCACCTGTTACAACGGGTAACGGTTCTACTCTGAAATCAATACGACTTTTTTCTCTATCAGTTGTAATGTCAAAAAAAACACTTTTTACCATTAGCTCTGAATTAACATCTGAAAATGTCAGCTTTGTACGCCCTGCACGTGAGAACGCTAAAAGATCATCAATCAATCTCCCCATCTGCTTTGCGCTATCCTGAATCACTGAACAGATTCGTTTACCTTCGTCATCCAGAACAGAACTATAACTATCCACTAACATACGTGTAAAGCCATCAACAGCTCGAAGCGGTGCCCGAAGATCGTGGGAAACAGAATAAGAAAATGCCTCAAGCTCATGATTTGCAGCCTCCAGCTGAACGGTACGCTCGCTCACCCGTTTCTCCAATTCCTTTGCGTAAACTTTTGACTCATTCCGTAAACGGGCTGAATCGATCGCAATGGTGATTTGACCAGCGATTTCGCTAACGATCTCTTCTTCCTCTGTCGATAAAAGATGTGGTGATTCCCAGGAAATATTTAAAACTCCAATCAAATTATCTTCGGATTGGAGAGGAATATTGACATATGCACCGATGCCTTCTTTCTTCACAAAAGGAGGCAATGTGATTACTTTCTCTGTGCTTAAGTTCTCAACCGCCTCAATTTTTCCATTGCAAAACAGTTCCTGATTTACAAAGTCCCTGGGAGATAACCCCTGGCCCTCCTTAAATTCAATTCTACTATCTACTGCAATAACGATTTTTTCTACCTTTTTAAGTTCAGAATCAAACAGAGCGATATCTGCATAAGTATAGTCAATAAGATAACGGAGATGTTCAAAAGTGGATTTGAAAATCGTTTCAAGCGGTTTCGTCGAAAGTATCTGCTGATCTGTACGGTGGAGATTTCTTAAACGCTCAGTCTTCCTTTCCAATCTTTTTTCATATTGTTTTCGTTCTGTAATATCAAGAATTATACTGTACCAGAGTATACTGCCATCTTCCAGCCTTTCCGGATACGCTTGAGACATATGCCAACGCTTTCCTTTCTTTGGAAGAATAACTCTATACTCATATTTGGCTACAACTAAGGTACGAGCGGATTCAAGAAGCGCGTTTCTTACTCTTTCCTGATCCTCCTTGTGAATACGATTGAAAATAGGTAATGAATCCTCCCGTACATCCTCAGGGTCCAATTCAAAAACATCCTTTATTCCCGGACTGGAATAGGGAAGCGCCTTGTGCCCATCGGGAAACATCTTGAATTGACAAAGCATACCAGGAACCAGACGAGTCAGTTTCGTGAAAAGATCATGCATCTGTAAAGTCTTCTCTTCTGCTCTTTTTTTCTCTGAAATATCACGACTGATTCCCAGTAGCCCAATAATTTTACCAGTATCATCTTTAAGAGGAAGTTTTATTGTATCCAGAATTATTAAAGCTTTATTTGTGTTATAAATCTCATCTGTTACATGCACAATCTGTCCGCTGAGAGCTTTGAGATCATCCTGTTCATATCCTCCGATTCCTTTTTGGGGATTTCCTTTTACATACTCCTCAGATAAACCGTTTTCTATGTCTGTTTTACCTAATAAATCAGAGGGCTTCTTTCCTAAAATGCTGGCATATTTCTCATTACAGATCATTGTCCGCAACTCGCCGTTTTTGACATAAATAAAATCAGTGGATGTATCGATTACTGATCGCAAGAGCTTTTCACTCGCTCGCAGTGATTCTTCCGCCTTCTTACGATCAGTAATATTTTCTGCATATAAAATCATTCCACCAATCGACCCACCGAACTCATACCATGGCCTGCACTCCCATCGAGCCCAATCCACAGTACCATCATCACGGATAAATTGATCGTTGTCAATCTTTATCACTTCGCCAGCTAATGCTCTTTTATGAATATTTTTCCAACTCTCAGGCAAATTGGGAAATACTTCATAATGTGATTTACCAATTACATTTTCATCCCTTACTCCATAATCATGAAGATATCGCTGACTTACATAGATATATCTCATTTCCCGATCAAAAACTGCTGTTCCATTCCAGCTGTGTTCAATTATATAACGCATCAAATTATGTGAATGAACCAGATCTTCTTCAGCTTTTTTCCGTTCGGTAATATCGGTATGGGTTCCAAACATATAGATCGGTTTACCTTCCTTATTCCGCATAACTTTTCCCCGATCCTCAACCCAGATCCAATTACCATTCTTGTGTTTTATTCTGTATTCATTTACATAATAGGGCAGTTCGCCGGAAAGATGACGATCAATCTTCTGTATGGCTTTTATCAGATCTTGCGGATATAGAAGTTGTTTCCAGGTTTTGATATTGAGCGGCGTTACTTCTTCAATAGTATACCCTGTTATCTTCGCCCACATTTCATTTATTTCAACACTATTTGTCTGAATATCCCATTCCCAGGTACCCACCTGGATCGCTTCAATTATACTTGCCAGCCGCCATCGTTCTCTTCGCAAAGCATTTTCTGTTTGAATTCGCTCAGTAATGTCCTGAGCCGTACCTGCCATATAATTCATCTTACCTTCCGGATCAGATATCAGTTCACCTCGGCCACTGATATAATGAACTGAACCATCTAAGTAAAGAACCCGAAAAATCAGTTCTCCAGTCGCCTCTCCTGAAATGCATGCTCTTATCCATTCTTTCATCAATTGCTGATCATCAGGATGAATTATGTTTACTAAAGATTCTGTTGTAGGAATGAAGTTTTCAGGGGAGCGGTTGTAAATCCGGTATGTTTCTTCTGACCAGAAAAGATGACCATCTGATGAATAGATCCAGCTCCCTACTCTTGCTATCTCCTGTGTTTTTCTGAATCCTATTTCGTTAAGACGATAAACCTCTTCACTGTATTTACTCTCAATTTTTTTCTTATCAGAATTTGGAAAAAAAGAGAAAACTTTTTGCTTTTTTTTCAACTCTATTTCAGTATTTATGTAACTGGTTATATCGAAAAGCGTAGTAACGATCAGATAATTAACAGCATTGCGATGTGGCAAATAGGGAAAACTGCCTGCGCATACCCATCGAACCAGCTTTGTTTTTTTATTTTCCAGCCCAATGGTAATATCCTCAGTCGGTTTACCTGTTCGCAAGGCTATAGAAAAAGGAAATTCATCATTTTTAAGAGGTGTGCCGTCTTTGTGGATCAGTGCTAAACCAGAATCTGGGAAATATGCCTTAATCATGTCTTCTGCAGGCATTCCTAGAAGATTACTTGCTGAACGGTTTACTTTAATTATTCTTCCTTCACTATCCTGAAAAAGTATCCCCTCGGCAATTGAATCAAACAGAAACTCGAAATCTACAGTTATCATACAGCATACTACTTTCCAGGCACATTTGCACTCGCAAAGGCTAACGAGCTATAACTGGCTTAAACATCAAGAGGTATGCCAGAGGAGGGGAGGATTTTAATCCAACTCAGGATTCATGAGGAAAAAAGTGCTTGAAGCACAGGCACTTATTGAAGCGATGTGCTGCATGGTGGATATTGTAAATCACGAACTTGCGTTCCATTTGGGCATACAAACGACCTTATAACCTTCTTTCCAATTTTTCAAATTTTCGCCCATTTATTCACTCACTATTTCGGTCTTATCAATGTCGGCTCGATACTCGATTCATTTTTTCAATTTCTATCTCAAGCAGGGATTAATTATACCATGTTCTAAATCGAAACGCGAATTTCAGAAGAACTAAAGTAACACCTGAATAACTCTCATCCTATTATAACGGTATTAAAGTATTCTGTGTCCAAAGACAGCGATATTTTCACGCCAATACTGTGCCTTACACTTGTTTATTTCATTCTCGGTTAATCAATAAAATCTTCTTCGCTGAAAAAATTGTAGATATCTATCGACAAATGACCACCTGTCCATACTACCCTTGACAATTCGACGAAACATACCAATCGTATCCCCATTCTCAATTTTTATTCTTGGGATTTGCAATTTATTGGTATTCGCAGTAACTGCACCATGTTGTGAAGTGAAAATATACCGATATCCGATTTGTGCAAGTATCTCCGAGGTTTTTTGGCTAAAGTCAGCAATTGTACCATATGGGTATGCGAAAGTTTCAACATTCAAAGACAATTCATTCTGAAGCTTGGTTTTCGATTTCATTCCTTCAGTAAAGACTTTATCTGCCAAAAGTTCACCTAGTGAAAGATGAGTTGATCCATGTGAGCCTATTAAAAATCCATGGTGCGTAATCTCCCTCAGATCATTCCAGTTCAAATACTTTCCAGTATATTTACCATTAATACTTCCTTCACCCTCTATAAAATCGGTAGTGATAAATAATACTGCTGGTATATTATACTGTTCAAGAATTTCTAAACCATCAAGTGCATCCTTATATCCATCATCGATTGTAATCAACACAGAACCTGTGGTAAGCTGAACCTCTCCTGAAAAATATTTCTTCAATTGTTCAAATGAAAGGATGGTATTATTGTCCTTTAACCAGGATATCTGTTTTTTAAAACATTTTTTATCGACATAATAAGCATTAAAATTTCGTTGTCCGAAATGATGGTATGTTAATATCCTAACCCCACAATCAGCATCACATTTTTTCTGTAGAGTGCATAAAAACCTTGCAATTTTTTTTAAGAGAAACTGAATCATCTATACTTTATACTATTTATTGAGAGTTAAAATGGATTTTTTTGTTTTTATCAACAAATGATAGAATCGCTAATAATTTATCCCGTTCTCGCGTCTCACTCATATACTCAAGATGTTTCCTTGCATTATTGACAAGTTGTTTTTGAAATAACTCATCACGTAATACCTCAGTTACAGCTCCCGCCAGACTACTCGGATTTTCTGATTTGAAAAATTTGATTACTTCATCATTGAAATAATAACGCTCAACTTTAGTGTCGGATGCTACTACCGGTATATTCATATGCATACAGTCAAGTATTTTAGTACTGCAAGCTTCGTTTCCAAATAAAGAACTAGCCCTTTTTGGAACAATAAGTAGATCTGCATCGGCAATAATTTCTGCAATTTTAACAGCTGGCACCATATCATGCAAGAAAACGATTTTTTGCAACCCCAACTCTTCTATTAATTCGATTAAATTTTTCTTTTGTGGCCCATCACCGTAAATATGAAATTCTACATTATCAAAATTCACTGAAATCTCTTTCATTGCCATAATCGCAATATCAACACCTTGGTGCCAATTCAGCGTACCCGGATAGATAAGTAGTTGTTTATTCTCTTTTCGTTTTTTTTCACGTGGATAAAAAATAGATGTATCTGAACAGTAGGTAATGGTGTCAATTTTATCCTTATTGACTGAACGCGATATTAGTCTTTCTTCCCATAAATGATTTGAAGAGATTACAAAATCAGCAAAAGAGCATGATAATTTTTCCATTAATTTCAACATACTGAATATCGATGATTTTTCCCCGTTGTGAAATTTCATAGCATAGAATTCTGGTACCAGATCATAGAAGTCAAGTATTACTGGAATTCCAAACATCTTCGGTACCAATGCTGAGAAAACTAGCGTTTCCGGAACTGAAAAAACTATAACATATTTATATTTCTTCAATAAACAATTCCAAGCTAAAACAAACATTGCCCGTAATCCAAAATTCATTGTTCTAAATAGATATATAAATTTATTTTTTTCATTTCTTGAACGTTTCTGGATTCGGTTGATTTTTACACCATTTAACTCGATCTTTTTCGGTTGACCATTTTGTCCGAGACAAAAGCTATCAACATTCAAACCCTTAGTTCTTAGACAATTTGCATACCAGATCACTCGGGGATTTGATTCAAAAAATTTGTATGCCAGAATTGCTGCAGTCATCTTACCTCTTTTATTTAAATAAAAGTTAATACGCTTCACCTGTATTTAAATCGAAATACCTTAATTACCTCTACATCCTGTTTTACAAATTCAAACCATTATACAAGTAGCAGATTATTTGTAAATATATACTATTACTTAGTATAAATGTAATATTCTGTAGTAGGTATAAATGAATTATCTATTTCTTTTAAAATTTTATTTTTTTAACTCCATAATCCATAATTGGTGATCCTTAAAAATTATTGATAAAAATGATCTTCTCAATCTTTATAAAGTATAACGGATCAGAAAGAATGTAAAATTATGATTTATAAGTAGTTAACAATCTAAATACATCAGCAATTGCACTTACAGAATATCTAATGTTATATTGAGGCAATGTATTTAAATATTAGCCAATTCTAAATAGCTGCCTCAATTGGAGAGCAATAGGTCAGTATAATTTGTCGACAATGTATATTCATAATCAATCATTCTAAGGTACAACACAGAATATCACAATCTAAATCCAGATTTAGGTTATTTTGCATAACTTAGGAAATAACAACCAATAATCAGAGTTCAAAAGTGATTTCAAATTTTCAAAACAAAAAAGTATTAATAACTGGTGTCTGTGGAACAATAGGAAAAGAACTATTAAAACAAGTTTTAAGAAAAAGGCCTTCTCAAATTTTAGGCATTGATAACAACGAAAGTGATCTGTTCTTCTTGAACGAGCATTTCGGAAAATCAGATAATATAAATCTTTGTTTATGTGATATTAGGGATAAGGAACGCATTTCTAAAATAATGCGAGATACCAACATAATTTTTCATACTGCAGCTCTTAAACATGTTACTTTGTGTGAAGCTTCACCGTGGGAATGTATTTACACCAATCTCTATGGAACCCAAAATATTATTGATGCTGCTATTGAAAATGGCGTGGAAAGAGTATTGTTTACCTCGTCAGATAAGGCTGTAAATCCTACAAATGCGATGGGCGCATCCAAACTCATGGGTGAACAATTAATTACAGCTTCAAACGCTTGTAAGCGCAAAACACACCCTATTTTTATGTCTACTAGATTTGGAAACGTACTTGGTTCGAGGGGTTCAGTAATTCCCCTCTTTATTAGTCAAATCGCTAAAGGTGGTCCAGTTACACTTACCGACCCTAAAATGTCACGATTTGTAATGACACAGAAAGAGGCTGTTAAATTAATGATAGATTCAATCTTTTTGGCAAAAGGTGGAGAGGTATTTGTAAGGAAGATGCCTACTGTGGAAATTAAAACTCTAGCAGAAGCTATTATCGAACTGATAGCTCCCGAATATGGATACATTCCTTCAGAAATTGAAATAAAGATAGTAGGTTCGAAACCTGGAGAAAAGTTATATGAAGAACTGCTTTGCAGTGAAGAGGCATATCGGACTGTAGAGCTCCCTGAATATTACGTAGTGACGCCAGCACTAAAATCAAAATATGAAAATAGTGAATACACTTATCCGTGCATGTTGAGTTGTGAGAAGCTCAACAGATTATCCTCTCACCTTGAGCCCAAATTGAATAAGGAAGAAATTAAGCAGTATCTTGTAAAGAACAGAATTATTGTGAATAAATCAGAAATTGAACTGACAGGCGCTTGAAAGGTGAAAGTTCGAATCTATTTTCACTCTTCATAAATGTCAGGTAGGGATAGCACCCCTTTTTAGCATCGATCGCTTCCGATAAGTTTCCAGTGCAATACTACTTATTTCCAATTCATGTCTTCCCGCTCCCAATCCATATCTTCTCATTTCCAATCATTGTATTCCCAAAAAAACGCGTTTTGAAATCTCGCCAATAGGCAAAAAGTGTAGAACGTCCATTCCTCATTCTTCACCCTTCACCTCCTCAAATAGTATATTTCTCTACTTTACAACTTTCATTTTCAGGAGCAGTTTATGAAAGAATCTGACGCCCGAGTTGAATACGATAGCCACCAACTCCTTCTCTATGTTGAAAAAAATGATGGCGAATATGGACCGCTTCAGACTGGTTCCTTTTTAACAAAAAACTATGTTGATGATTTCTGGCAAAAACAAAAGAATTTTGAAGATAAAACTCTTAAACAATTATGTGATGGCCAGATAAGTCCCATTGGCTATTACATGTTGATGACTAATATCTCTGCCGCAGATCTTGCAGCCAGACTCGGAATCAGCACCCGCCGCGTCCGCAAACATATGCACGTATCTCATTTCACTAAACTGCAAATCTCCCTGATCATGAAATACGCTGCTGTTTTTGGTGTCCCTCTGGCTAATATGTTCCAGGTTCTGCTTCCTTCATCAAATAAGAAACTCTCTTTTACGCAGAGAAAGACTTCCAATTGCGTCGTAACTACTACAGAAATAGTTGAGGAAAAGAAATGAGCATTCAATCTACCGATAAAATAACTCTGCAATTCGACCACAAAATGGCAGCTCACTGCGAATCGGGAACTATTGCAGCGCTTCTGAATCATAAAGGACTCCCCATTACTGAACCGATGGTCTTCGGTATTACCGGCGCATTCTTCTTTGCTTATCTGGATACCCCGGAATTCACTTTTCCTCAATTTGTCGTGCGGAGTAAACCCGGTGATATGCGCTCCCGTATCGAAAAACGGCTGGGCGTTAAACTTACCAAGAAATACTTTTCTAAACCCGAAAAAGCCCTTGCCTACACTGATGAACTCCTCAATAAAAATATCCCCCATGCTATACAGGCTGATATGTTTTACATGGATTACATACCTCCCTATATGAAAGCCCATTTTAATGGACATTTTATAACTATCGTGGGAAAAGAAGGAAATGATTATCTGGTAAGCGATTGTTATTATCCATCGATAGTGAAAGCCTCATCGGATTCAATGATTGCAGCTCGATTCGCAAAGGGATCACTTGCACCAAAAGGCTTTGTCTTCTATCCGGAATCAATTACGCCTTCTTCAGAAATCAATTGGCAAAAAGAAATTTACGCAGGAATCAAACAGGTCATTTTTTATATGACTAAAATCCCTATCCCTTTCCTTGGAGTAAAAGGAATTCGCACCTTTGCCCGCCAGGTTACAAAGTGGCATTCACGCACAAGAGATACTGAACACCTTAGTCACGAAATAATGATGATCCACGTTACCCTTGAAGAGCGGGGAACCGGCGGCGCAGGTTTTCGCTTCATGTATGCAACGTTCCTGCAGGAAGCTTCTAAACTGCTTAATAATCCAGCACTGAGTGATATGTCTAAAAAAATGATGGAAAATGGAGATAAGTGGAGAGAAATTTCACTCTTTGTCGCCCGAATCGGCAAAAATCGTGAATTAGGCACAGAAAAAATGAAAGAACTCCAGGAGCTGATCATGGCCAGAGCAGATTGGGAAGAACACTTTTTTAAAGAACTTGGATCAATTATTAAAAGTAGCCAGTAGTTTAGTAGCCAGTAGTTTAGTAGCCAGTAGTTTAGTAGCCAGTAGTTTAGTAGCCAGTAGTTTAGTAGCCAGTAGTTTAGTAGCCAGTAGTTTAGTAGCCAGTAGTTTAGTAATCAGTAGTTTAGTAATCAGTAGTTTAGTAATCAGTAGTTTAGTAATCAGTAGTCATGAACATATTTTCCTCTGACTACTAAACTACTAAACTACTAAACTACTAAACTACTAAACTACTAAACTACTGACTACTGACTACTGACTATTGACTACTGACTACTGACTACTGACTACTAAAGCAAGAGTAAGATTTCCGATTTATCGGATCCAAAGCAATAAAACAAGAAAACAATTAAAACACAGGATTACAGCAATATGCAATCAGCATCAAACTTACCAGATAGCGATGAATTAAAAACAATTGATAATAACGATACATTAAAACTGGTTCAAAGTGAGGATCTATTAAAACTGGAATTAAAAAATCTCGTTATCCAAACATTGAAAATTCCCGATGTAAAACCGGAAGAGATCTCCGATGATGAAAATCTTTTCGAGGGCAGACTCGGGATCGATTCTGTGGATGCTCTTGAACTGGTAATGGCTCTTCAACGAAACTATAAAGTGCATATCGACGACCAGAATCTTGGTAGATTTATCATCAAATCAATCGACACCATTGCTGATTTTATTGTAAAAGAACAAGAAAAGATGAAAAATCAACAATAGCCTTTAAATAACCACCCCAATTTCAACTAATCAGAAATTATAAGGTTGTTGGTGAGATCAGTTACACCTCTGGTATATTTTACAATATTATGAGCAGATGAATATGAGTGCCAATCAGGCACTTTTCCCCTTAACACTACCCGTCCGCCCTCTACTTCTACGGTAATCGCTTCCAGGTTGATAGTTCCGATTCTTTCCAAAGCTTTCATAATATCCTGTGCGATAGATTGATCGAAGGGAATCTGCGTATGAACAACGGTCAGGGTATTTATTACACCTATCACACCGGGAACAGTTGATACAAGCTCTTCAGTACGGGTTTTTTTCCAATACTGATCTACTGATCCTTTTAGAATTACGATACTCTTATTGACAGAAATATCAATTTTATTATCATCAATTTCAGCGTTCAACGTTAGCATACTTTTGACATTCCAGGCGATCTGGTCATCCGAATGCCTCTCGATTTCTTCCAGCCGGATTTCGAGTTTATTTTCGATTTTAATTACTCCCGGAATCGAGCGGACATCGTATTCAGCAGCATCTCTCTCTGATGCTGACTTTACATACCCGGAAAGAACCACCGAGTTTCCGATAATGTCAACATTAATCATTGATGCATCGATTCGGTTGTCCCACTTAAGATGCGCAATGATTTTCTGCCGAATTTCTTCAATATTCTGTTTCATCTTGCTCCCTTAGCACTGATTAATTCTGTTTTTAGCTGGAACAGCTTTTCGGAAACCGAAACATGATATATATGTGGATTAATAATTCTTCTGACACCAAGATCAAGATTATCGATATCAAAATCACGAACACTTCTTATCTTTTCAAGATCAGGAAATGAGTATACCAGATCACCATCTCTGATAATACACTCAAGGAGATACTCTTTTTTAGAAATTGCCCCTACAGGAATAACCCTGAAAAGATCAGCTCTTACCGGATGCCTCAAAACGATTTTTTCTTTACTATTCAGCTCCTCATCATCAAGACAAATCAGATCAGCTGTCGCCTTCGATTCGTTGTCATAAATTCTAAAAACGCCTTTACTTCCAGGGAGAATCGATTTTTCAGGAGTTTCAGAAATTTTTAAAGAGGGAAGCCACCTATTATCTTTAAATATAGCTGAGAGCTTATAAACTCCGTCAAGTGATGAGTGCCCCTGTGAAGTTACCAGACGAGTTCCCACTCCATAAACCAACCGATTAATGATCTTCTGAGGATCCATCCCCTCAGACCCGGCCTCATCACGGATCTGTTTTAGTACCTGCATAAGAACGAGTTCATCTATATTATTTGATAAGACAATAGAAACATTGCTGAAGCCCGCTTTATCAAGCATCGATGCAGCTTTAATTGCCAAATACGCAAGATCACCCGAATCAAGCCTGATTCCTTTTGGTTCATGCCCTCTTTTCTTTAATAATTCAAAAATCTTTATCGCATTTGGTATCCCACTTTCCAGTGTATTGACTGTGTCAACCAGTAGAATACAATCATCTGGATAAATTTCTGCATACGCTTTAAAAGCACCCAGCTCACCTTCTCCAAGGGCAATAAAAAGCTGCACAAGACTGTGTGCGTGAGTTCCTTTCGGCGCAAATTTTAAATTGTATGAAACTCCAGCATTTGATGAATAATCCGCTCCACCTATCAAAGCCGCACGAGTCGCGTCATTTGCCCCTGTACCATGTGCCCGTCTCATTCCAAATTCTATCAGCGGACGCTTTTCTCCCGCTTCACGAATCCTCGATGCTTTTGTTGCAATAAGTGTCTGAAAATTACAATGATTGAGAAGCGATGTTTCCAGAAGCTGAGCTGTTGCCAAATCGGCCTCTACCCGAATTATTGGTTCACTCGCATGAACAACCCTTCCTTCGGTAAAAGAATACAGCGTCAATGATTTGCCCAGTTCGTTTTTATTTAACCATTTTAAAAACTCAGAAGAAAAAAGCTGATCCCCTGAAGCAGACTTTGAGCTTTTAAGAAGGTCAATCTGTTCGTTAGTGAAATTTAAATGGTGAAGCCATTTACAAAACGGCTCAAGTCCCGCGAAAATACAATAGCCTGCCTTTTGTCCACCATAATCGGGATATTTTCTGAAAAAATAATCGAAGGTAACTTTAGTATTATGCAACCCATACTGATAGTACACCTGCAGCATGGTAAGTTGATAGAAATCAGTAAAAAGCGGGCTATTGTACAAATCATTTGACATAATTTGATCTTTAAACTACCCGGTAATCCTTATCTTCTCCAGGTAATCTCGGACGAGGGTCTCTGGATCCCTGACCTGCTGAAGGATAGGGCGTATTCTCCCTTTCGAGCAGGTAAGCTTTCTGCTCCTTTAGATTGTTAAGAATAGTTTTAAATCTTCTGTCTACAACATAATGAAAAGAATCAACTTCATCGATACTTCCTGATTTCATACCTGCAAGCAATTCGATAGCTTCATTAACCTTGCTAACAGACCAGATATGAAATTTGTTTTCTCTGATTGCATTAACAACATCATGGCGCAAAATCAGATTTCGCACATTTGATTGCGGTATACAAACTCCCTGTTCACCTGTCAAACCAATCATTTTACATACATCAAAGAATCCTTCAACCTTTTGGATAATTCCACCAACAGCCTGTATTTCACCCCGCTGATTTACTGAACCGGTAATTGCGATATCCTGACGAAGAGGGATTCCAGCAATGGCACTCAAAAGGCAGAGGAGTTCAGCGATCGTAGCACTATCGCCTTCGATCATACCGTAACTTTGTTCCATAGTAATACTTGCAGAGAGAGCAATCGGATGTTGAGTAGCATAAATATTGCGTAGATACCCCTCAAGGATCATCATCGCTTTATCATAAGAACTACCACTTAATCTGCTTTCCCGTTCAATATTAATGATACCTGCATTTCCAACACCAATACTTGCAGTCACTCTGGTTGGCCTTCCGAAAGAATAGTCACCCAATTGCACCACACTAAGGCCATTTATCTGCCCGGTTACTTTTCCTTCAACATTTAGAAGTATGGTGCCGTTTGCGACATACTCCCGTAAACGTTCATCAATAAGGTTTGAACGGTAGATTTTTTCGTCAATTGCTTTCTGAACATGTTGAGTGCTGACAATGGAAGACTTATCCTGCTTTGCCCAGAATGAAGCCTCTCTGACAATATCGGCAAGTTTACTCATTTCAGCGGTCAATTTTCCTTTCTCGCCTGACATTCTAGTACTTATGATGCATAATTCAGCGACTGCACCCGAATCAAAACCTAATAGTTCGTTAGTCTCCTTTAATTTCCGGATGAAACGGGCGATTACCAGTTCCGGCTGTTCGATTCCGTCAAGTTCGGAAGCAAAATCGGCTTTAACTTTGAAAATTTCAGCAAAATCTTCATCATAAAACTGGAAGAGATGATATAAAAGAGGGTTTCCTACAACAATCAATTTGATATTGAGAGGAATTGGTTCAGGACGCAAAGAACTGGTAGCAAAGACCCCAAAAGGATCATACATTTGATACTGATGCTCACGACTTCGAACAGTTCTTTTAAGTTCTTTCCAGACCAGAGGCTCCATAAGAGCGTCGACCAGATTAAAAACAATATAACCGCCATTAGCTTTGAGAATACTTCCCGCCCGGATATTCATGTAATTTGTAAATAGATGTCCTGATCGGTCGAAGAAGCCGTAAATAGTACCGAAAAGATTTTTGTAGTTAGGGGATTCTTCAAAGATTACAGGAGCGCCTTTCAATTCGCTATTATCGACAACGACATTGATCCCATACTGATCAAGCATCTCCTCAGGCTGAGGAGGAATTCCAAGCATCGCATTCATAGCCACTGCTGCTGAGAGGCTTCTTTTTCTCTGAAATTCTGAAGATTATCGACCATGTGATTTTTAACTTTTTTTAACCATTCATGAAGTTTTTCACCTTCGTATTTGGCAGAGATTTTATCAATTGCAGGACTTATCAGCTTAGAAGCGAAATCTCTTTCTATCTGGCGAACATCATCTCTCAGTTTTTGGCTAAATTCGGTCTGCTGATTGAGAACAGTGTTAGCAAACTGACCGACTTCCTCCTGATCTTTACTTATAGAATCTTTTTGTTCTTTGGAAAGGGATTCAAATTCATCAGGACTCATTGGGTGGTCATCTTTTTTTGGCATCATGATGATTCTTCCATCAGCCATTTCCTGAACGAGGAGGTTTTTTTCTGAGTAGCTGTTTCTTCAAGTTTTGAAAAAGCTTCACGGCCCTGATTTTCATAATAGAAATTGAGGCGCTGTTTTTCTTTTGTAAAATCTTCCTGACGAAAAGCCCGGGGGACTTCTTCTCTTAACCTTTCAGTTAACTCCTCCATGTCTTTTTTGAGGTCTTTTCCGGTACCCGGTTTCAGTGAGATTGAAATCGGTATATCTGCATCATCGAAATTATTGACATAAATCCAATCAGGAGGAATTTTGTCCTCTATAGCTCTTGTTTTCAAGACTTGTTTAACCAGTGCCAGTTCTTCCCATTCCGCTCATACCGGACATATAGATATTGTAACCGAAATCTCTTATCCCCAAGCCTAACTTCGAGAGCCTTAATAGCGCGAGGCTGACCCGTTATTTCGTCAAGAGGTGTAAGTTCGTCGGTGGAGTCGAAATTGAGCAAAGAGAATTGTATATGCGGTTGAGTATCTTCCGGTCCCAGTTCATTTGTGAAGTTTTTTTCAGTCCATAGTAAACTCCAGAGACTGCAAAAAGTGAAATTTATTTTTTGGGGAGCTCGAACTCCAGCACTCCATTGACACACCTGTAATTGGAAGCACTAGTGTCAACAGGACCCGGAAGACAGATTGTCCGGCAAAAGTGGCCTATTGACCTTTCTGAAACGATTCTCTTTCCCTTACTTTTTGATATGGTTAGGACCCGGTGTCCACATATTTGTAAACTTGTCTCCTTTATAGAAAAAGAAATATGAGCCGGATCAACACCGGGAATATCGGCAATTATGACGTACGAATCTGTGGTTTCAAAAATATCTACCAAAGGAACCCACACTGTTTCTGATGCCCCCCAACGGGTATGAATCAGATCAGAGAAAGCTCCTTCGATCTCTTTTTGTAAATTAGTAGCCATCTGAATCAATCGACCATGTTGATTCATAATAACTCCATCGTTGATAGTAAATCATATTTGAATTGAAAAGCAATTCATATTCCTACCCCATCCTCTCTTTCATCTCACCTTTCGTTTATTTCCCTCCTTTCCAACTTTTATTCTCACTATTAAAATTCATCTTATCAATTTCGCCATTTACATTCACATATGATCCCATTTCTACTGATATACCCTTTTCATTCCCTTTTTTCTGATCCTTTTTATTACATTTTTTCTGCTATTTATATCGAACACTGACAATTTTCAAGGGCATATTATTTGCGTCCCATATCTATTCGGTATCCTACACTAAATGTAAAGGTAGTCAAATGCTTGTAGTAAGGAAATTCCATTCCATTTTTTTTATATTCCTAATCTGTTTTCTAATCGCGGCCATCTCTTCACTTTGGTATTATAATCCTCCTCTATATCATACCCTTTCTGAACTACTTGCCTTAATATTTACATGCGGGATTTTCATGGTGTCCTGGCATACCCGTATCTTTACTGATCACTCTTTTCCCCTCTTAATGGGTATTACTTTCTTTTCGATGTCACTGCTCAATATCGGCCACCTTTTGACATATAACAATTTTGGAATCTTTCATCTCCCGTCTGATTCCATCTCTCTTAAATTCTATATCGCTACGAAAATCATCGAATCCATTGGACTCTTTGGAATTATCTTTATAAACAAAAAAAAATTGCTTCCCGCAATTTACATCCTGATACTTGCATCCACCACAATATTAATTCTCCTTATTTTCTCACATTCTTTTCCCGAAATCTCTTCAGGCACTCGTGATATTTCTCATACGGTGATTTCCATTTTCACACTTATTCTATTTGCTAAAAGCACTATTATTTATCTACTTTTTAAAACAAAGACACTTCTTTTTAATTCACATATTTTCAACCTGATTATCTGTTCAATTTCGATTTCCGTAATTACCGACCTCTTATCGTTAAGCTATTTTTCAGGGCCGCCCTTCATTGTTCCTTTTGCTCATACAGCTTTCATCTTCTCCACTTTTTTCATGTATAAAGCTCTATTTGAATTCAGTCTCGAAAGACCTAATTTTTTTTTAATAAAATCGCTCAAAATTAAACAAACGGAACTCATTCATGCCAATGAAGATCTAGAAAGAAAAATCGCTCTCAATGTAAAAGAGCTCACCCGAAAAGATCTTGAACTGCAATCTGAAGTTGCTCAGAAAAAATCACAAGGAAAAGCTTTTCGTTCCAGTGAAGAACGATTTGGAATTATTCTTAAAAATCTTAAAATTATCGTCACCCATTGTGACAGGAATCTTAATCTCTCCTGGATTCATGATCCTTATGAAATCTTTTCCATTACAAAGAAATATGGTCATAATGATCTTGAAAAAACATCAGATAATGAAGGAAGTAAACAAATTATGGATCTTAATAAAAATGTGTTGGCTACAGGAAATGGCTGCAGAAAAGAAATTACTTTTGATTTACCTGATGGTGAAAAGGTTTTTGATACAACATCAGAACCACTATTTGATGAAAATGGATCCATCTCGGGTGTCACAACTGTTGCCATTGACATTACTGATAAGAAAAAATTTGAGGAAGCCCTGAATATGAGACACAGCGTTTTAGAATCGATATATTCTATTGCTACCTCATCGGGATGCGCGCACCAAAATATCTATGCAGATATAGTATCAAGTATCGCTCACTTACTCGATGTCCCATTTGTCTCTATTTCTAAAATCGTAAATGGTGAAGAAACCAGCAGTATAGCCAGATTTCGTAATAATTCATGCGAGTGTATGGATTTCCCCTCTATAGTATGTAATCAAGGTTCCAGAATCATTACAAGTAAAAAGCCATTCATTTATAATTCACAATCCCCCGCAATCCATTGCGATTGTCTCAACTGCGATTCAGCATACTCCTTTCTTGGTGTTCCAATAATCGATAGTCATGCAGAGTGCATCGGAACTATCTGTATTATCGATACCAAAACTCATAATTTCTCTGGTGAGCAGATGCAGATTATCGAAATTTTCTCCCGATATGTGGCAAATGAATTCGAACGCGATCTTATACAAAAAGAGCTGATCCAATCACAGGAAATGAAAATCCTTGGAGCGCTAACTTCAGGGGTTGCTCACGAAGTCCGCAATCCACTCAATGCAATATGGGCTATCACTGAAGCTCTATTTCAGGATATCAAAAATGATACTCATCTGAATATTTACAAAGATCATATAAAATCCCAGGTAGAACGCCTAACATTGCTAATGCAGGAACTCCTCGATTTCGGGAAACCATTCTCATTCAAAGATACCGATCAAATCTCACTACCCGATCTCTGTAAAAGCACAATAGAAATGTGGAAACAATCTAAAAACTATAAAAACCATGTTGAGTTTGTAAATAAATCAATGAATGAGAATGGAATTGTTAAAGGTGATCCCACTAAATTACAGCAGGTCTTAATAAACTTATTAGATAATGCATCTCAACATTCACCTAAAGAAAGCGTCATAACCGTTCACTTTTGTCGAAAGATGTCAAAATACCAGATTGACGTTATTGACCAGGGGGCGGGTATAAGTAAAGATAGTCTTTCGCGGGTTTTCGATCCATTTTTCACAACAAGGCCAAAGGGAACCGGACTTGGTTTATCTATCGTTAAACATATCATCAGCGCTCATGAAGGTACAATTGAATTGTACAATAACAATCCTCCACCAGGGGCAACTGCTACCGTGATTCTTCCCATGGCTTTACCGATAAAAACTCATTCGCCTTCAGAGCATATTTCTAAAGAATCAATCACTGCTTAATTGAAACCGGAGAAGATTTTCCGCTCCGGTTTATCTTTTACATACCAGGAATAATTTCAACTTTAACCCAGCCTTCATGTTTTTTATCGAATTCTTTATATGCATTCACCACTGAAGACATGGGGATCACCTGGCTGAGAATAATAGATGGATCAAACACATTACTTTCGATCAAAGACAATAAAGAGGGAATGTACTTTCTGTGATTGCAGTTTCCCATTTTTATCGTAAGATTTTTATTCATTGCCAGACCGATCGGGAAATGTTGCATCTTTCGAGGATAAACACCGATTATGGACAAGGTGCCCGCTTTGTCAATCGAATCGACTTCCCACTGAAGAGCCTGGGAGGGAGCATTTCCTACTTGCCAATTTTCCTGTGACATATCGGCATCAGGCATAGCCTCTTTTATTTCGCTACTAAACGAATCGATCATTAAACTGCTTTTTTTCCAGGCAGGTCCCTGGCTTGGATGTTGTGCATCTATACCAACCGCATCAATAACACGATCGGCCCCGATTCCTGCAGTTAACGAAAGTATTGTTTCTACAGGATCATCCTGATTAAAGTTAATGACCTCTGCACCAAGAGATTTAGCGACTTCGAGCCTGTAAGGAATTTGATCGATAGCGATCACTCTCCCAGCACCCAGAATACGCGCACTCGCGATGGCAAGTAAACCGACCGGACCACATCCAAAGACTGCAACAATGTCACCATCGACAATTTCTGCATTATCTGCACCAAAATAACCGGTAGGAAAAATATCGGAAAGTAAGATGGCCTGATTGTCATCAATCGTGTCTGGAAGCTTTACCAGGCCGATATTGGCAAAAGGTATTCTGGCTCTTTCAGCTTGTAAGCCATGAAACAAGCCGCTTTCTTTCGGCCCACCAAAGTAGGCGGTTCCTGCCCTTTTACCATTTGGATTTGCATTATCACATTGAGAATAGTATCCTGCTCTGCAGTATGAACAAGAGCCACATGCAATTGTCGATGGTACAACTACGCGATCACCCGGTTTGAGGTTTCTGACATCTTTGCCAATCTGCTCAACTATTCCTACAGCTTCATGCCCCAGTATTGTCCCCGGTTCAATAGGCCCCATAGTACCCCTGATCAAATGAAGATCAGTGCCACAAATTGCGCTTGCAGTAACCCTTATAATTGCATCAGTGGAATCCTGAATAACAGGCTCCTGAACATCATCGATACTAATATTTCCTATGCTTCGAAAAACAACTGCTTTCATTATCACTCCTTTTATGAAAATGGTTGTATAACAGATTGTTTTTTCAAAAGATATGCCGAAAAGAGGAATGGCATTTGCAGTGAAATAATGTGGGAAAAAAAAGTAAAGGCAGAAACTATGAAAGACCTTTTTATTCGCTCAGAATACAATCCAATTATTACCGTCAGGGACCTGCCAATCCCTGCAAATGCTGTCCTAAATCCCGGTGCAGTTGAATTTTATGGAGAAACTGTTTTACTTCTAAGAATAGAGGATCAGAAAGGATTATCAAACATACATGTTGCCCGAAGCAAAAACGGCGTAACCGATTGGAGAATCGAACCCCGACCGCTGATTCGCTACGGTGAACTTGCCTGGCGGTACAAGTTATGGGGATGCGAAGATCCACGGGTCACTTTTGTTCCTGATCAAAATGCCTGGTTTATAACCTACACCGCCTACTCATCATCAGGTGCTGCTGTTGGACTGGCAAAGACTATAGATTTTGAAAAAATCGAAAGAATCGGCCTTATTTTTTCCCCAAACAATAAAGATGCTGTTTTATTCCCCAAAAAATTTAATAATCATTATGCAGCTCTCCATCGCCCCGATGCTGGCGGCATAGAAAATATCTGGATTGCCTTTTCTCCTGATCTTATCTACTGGGGAGAACCTCATTCTGTGCTGCTGGAAGGAACAGGTCCCTCCTGGTATGCGCTAAAAGTGGGAAGTGGGCCTCCCCCAATTGAAACTGATGATGGATGGCTTCTTTTATTCCACGGCTCTAAAATCTATGCAGGCTCTCATGTCTATCGAGTAGGTGCTGCTTTACTCGATAAAAATAGCCCCAATAAAGTAACAGCCCTTTTACCGCAAGCAATCTTTAGCGCACTCGAACCTTACGAAACTTCCGGATTAGTTCCTAATGTTGTATTTCCAACTGGCCTTATAAAACGCGGTGATGAACTATGGATGTATTATGGTGCTGCTGACAGCTGCATTTGCCTTGCAACAGCTAAACTTCACGATATCCTTGCCCTCTTTAAAACCATTCTCTGATCTTTTTTCAATACATAGTATAATAATCATTTGTAATATCAAATTTATATACTAATTTATATTGAATTGATATATATAAATCATATACATGAATTATTCCTTAATTGTTTTCTTTTACTTTAAATTATAAATGCAGTTGATTTTTATAGAGTTACAAATCGCCTCAATCTATGGCACAGCTTTTGATTGATCAGTTCGTAAAACAATTGAACTACAATCAAATTACAGGAGGTTACAATGTATAAAAGCGTTTCTTTTCTTCTACTAGGTGCTGGATTATTGTTCAATGCTTTTTGCGATGAGGATGAAACTGAAGACAATAATGATCTGGAAGTACAATCTGCAATAGAGTCGGAAGTGGAAGTTCCTTATGATCAGAGCATAGGTGGATCAGGTGTGTTTGAAATAGGTTTAACAAGTTTAGATCTTGATCCAATAAAAAAGATAGTTAAAGGCGATCTTGACATTGGGGGATTTGATTTTGATGATAATACCTTTGCCACTTTTGGCTTAATCGGTTATGCAGGACAAAAGAAAAATGGAATGAGAATCGGACTTGGCGCTTGGGCCGGGTATAACTCTCTTTACAGTGACGAATGGTCTACACGGGCCAGTGATTCATTGATTCATCTGGGAAGTGATACATTAGTTGATTCTATTATTCGGTTACACCTTATTTTCGCGCATGCAGGTCTTGTTGTCGAAAGAAGCTTTAAAGTTCGTGAAAACCTTAATCTCTATGCAGGTGGTATGATCGGTGGAGGCGCGATGGTGGCAATTGAAGATCGTAGATTGGCAAATGGTGCTTTTAACAAAATAGATGATGATACAGACTGGGAATCCGATTCATGTAATTATGAAAATAGAGTAGCCTGGGCACCATTATGGGCACTGGATATTCATGGAGGATTAACCTATTCACTTACCAAATGGTTTCATTTGGGATTAGATGGATCAACACTCTTTTATTACTCGTCCGGCGGCTTTCAGTCGAAATATGGTAATTTCTGGACAGTAAACCCAGGGATAAAAATCAGACTCGTTTTCGGCACATCGGTATAGCATTACCTTTTCTGGAGTAGACACATGAAAACAAATTTCTGTTTAATTTTTTGCTGGACAAATATGTTATTTACCGTTATTTTGGCAGAACAGATCGATACCAGCACAACTCAAATCGATTCTGTTATAACGACAAATTCGGAAAATATTCCTCCAGATTCGACTGAGAATTCTGAGATACAAAAAATTGATAGCGTAAATTTTACTAATTTAAATGTCTCTAATAAAACAAGTGAATCGAAGACAGATACCGTTGATGCTTCAATAATTTCCAGAAGTCTTTCTAATATTCGTCAATCTTTTTCTAATAGACTTTCCAAATCCAGAGCGCAAGGATATGGTGGTGGAATTATTATAAGTCCGATGGTAATCGGATTACAAATGAAACCCATTAATGAATTAGTGCGTAATGATTTCATTCTTAAACGCTATATCTTTTCTGATTTATCAGATAAATATAAACCGCTCTTAACTACCGGAGCTATTGTGTATGGTGGTGTGGGAAAAGGTTTACGTATTGGCCTGGGCGGATGGGGAGGAGAAATCTCTTTTAACAGTGAGCCTCGAAATGACTCAGTAATGCTTCTCAATACACATTTCAGTTACGGTGGTATTCAGATTGAAAAAGCATTTGTCAAAAAAAATCTTAATTATCTGGTCGGGGGAATGATAGGTTTTGGTAAGATAGCCGTTACAAAATCGACTTCTGATAATGCATGGAAAAAAGTTGATCATGATAATGATGAGGAAGCCGAAGCATCTTTTTCTGATTTCAGCATGCATTCTGGCTTTACAATTACTCTTCTGCCCTGGATGCATATAGGGCTCGATGCAAATGCGGTGTTTCTATTTTCAGTCAACGGATTCAATATAACCGGATGTGATGGCTTTACATCGGTTGCTCCCGGAATGCGCTTACGAATTGTACTTGGAAATTTAGGATAATTCAGATAAAAAGAATATACTATGAATAGTTTTCGTGATGGAATCGTCGGCTTTTTCCTCTTTTTTGCACATTGGCTATCGCCGGAAACGGGAAAAGCGGCTATTGACATAAGCTTTGGAAAATTAAATGCCCCATCATCAATCACTTGCAAATGTAAGCTTGATATTGCCTGGAATAAACAACTTGAGCAGCTGGTGGATGCGGGTATTCCTCTTCACTTTAGAATACGATATTTAACAGATAAATCGGACACTGTCAATTTGTACCGTACCCTTCATTATAAATTGCTTGACTATACCTATTCATATACGGATTCTGTTACCAGTTTTAAAAAAACGTCAAAATCATATCATCTTATAGATCTTGTGTTAAGGGATTTTTGCCGGTGGCAATTCGAAATTCCCTCCAATGCTTCTTTTTGTAAAGTTGAAACCGAAATCCTGCCAAGCCGGGCTGAGCGCTTTGACAGATTTGTCGACATGAGCAGAGTATGGGGTCAGCAAAAAGTTTTTGTAACATTTAATCCTAAAGAGATTACGAAAAAAAATTAGACAGATTATGCTTAAATTTTTTAAAAACCTTGAAATAGAATGGAAAATTTTTATTCTTGCAGCGATTATACTTACTGCTTTCATTTTTCCTTTGCAATCAATTTACATTAGTAAACTGAAGAGTACTTTGAATGAGAGTATAGATAATCAGTTGGAACCCTTGCTTCGTTCTTTCCTTTCAGAAAATGATAGTACTAATATGGTGATCAGCTCACGTCTCGAACGAGATCTCCAGTGGCAGGCTCTGATTCCAATTATTATTGAAGAACAATCTTTCGCAATGATCCTTATTACCCTTCTGCTACTCGTATTATTGTTGTTTTTATCCTTCTTATCATTAAAGCATTTGACTAAACCATTAAAGAATCTGGCTGTTGCGGCTGAAAAAATAGGAAAAGGTCAAACCGTATCAATTGTCGCAAATGAAGGGGGCGCTTTAGGAAAACTTGAAAAATCCATGATTACCATGCAGAATGAACTAAGCAAATTACGGGAACGCTCACATGTACAGGGAATGGAATCTGCATGGAGAGAAATCGCACGTGTGATGGCTCATGAAATTAAAAATCCGCTTACCCCGATACAATTAACACTTGATCGAATTCAAGACCGATTTGACCGTGGATCTGATTTGTCCAAAGAAGATATCATTAAATTTGTGGACCGGATAAGTACCCAGGTTAACAGCCTCGAAAAGCTTGTCAATAATTTCCGAAGTTTCGCAAAAGAACCGGAACCGAATTTATCTCACATATCTTTGAGAGAATTTTTAATTAAAGTTTCGAGTGATTTTTCCGGTTCTGTCGAAACTGTTTTTCGTGGTAATGCAGTCGTAAATGTTGATCCTTTTTTACTTCAGAGAGTCATTCTTAACATTTGGAAAAACAGTTTTGAAGCGGGAGCTACAAAAATCAACGTATCTATCGAAAGCATAAGTAATACTGTTGCCTTAACGATTTCAGATAACGGCTCAGGTATCGACCCTGACAATATTGAACGGATATGGATTCCATACGTGACCTTTAAAAAAGGCGGTACCGGCCTTGGCCTCCCTGTAGTAAAGCGTTTACTCGAGGCCATGGGAGCTTCGATTGAAATGAAATCATCTGTCGGTACAGATGATCATGGCGTAGCAACTATTATCATATTTAAATCTGATTTTACCGATACAACTATTAATAATCCAGCAGAAAATTCTGAAAGGGCTTAATTAATGCCACCGATTGAAAAAATGCGAATATTAATTGCAGATGACGAAATCGATATAAGAGAATCATTGCAGGAGATACTCTCTGAAGACGGCTATGAAGTCGTTTTAGCTTGTAATGAAAAAGAAGCCCTCAGCCATTTAACTTCAGGAATCGATATGGCACTTATCGATATCAAACTGGGGGATGATGATGGAATTGAAATATTGAAAAAAATGAAATCGCAAAATCCATCGATTCCTGTTGTCATGATAACAGGTTTTGGTACAGTCGCACTTGCAAAGGAAGCCTTCAAAATTGGAGCTCATGATTTTTTAGAAAAGCCTTTACGGCTAATTCAGGTACGTACGTGTATCAGAAATGCATTGGAAGGAATCTTTCTTAAGAGACAGCTTCATCAGAAAGAAGTTACCGGAAATGGACAGTTGATAATGGCCTCACCATTGTTAATCGCACTCTATTCGCAAGCTTCCAAATTGTCTTTAATAAAGGAACCCGTTGTCATTACAGGTCCTTCCGGATCGGGAAAAGACCTGTTAGCGCGTCATTTGCATTTTGAAGGTGCACGCAGCCATGGTCCGTTTATTGTCACGAATGCTGCATCATTACCGGTTTCCCTGGCTGAGGATGAGCTATTCGGTCATGAAAAAGGTGCTTTTACAGGCGCAGATCGTAAACGTGAAGGATGCTTTGAATTAGCTCATGGAGGAACCCTTTTCCTGGATGAAATAGCTGATATGGATCTTCAGGTACAGGCCAAGATGCTCAGAGTACTTGAAACAGGTATATTTACAAAATTAGGAAGTACTTCGCCGATATCAGTTGATGTAAGAATTGTATGTGCGACTCATAAGAACCTCGAACAACTTGTCCAATCAGGAAAGTTCCGTCATGACCTCTGGTACAGAATAAGCGCTTTTGTATTAAAAGTGCCTGGTCTTGACCAACGTAAAGAGGATATCGTACCTCTCGCACAGTATTTTCTTAAGCAAATATGCAAAGATCTTTCCTTTCAGAAGTCATTTTCTGATGATGCTCTTGAGTATCTTGAAAAAATTGATTACCCAGGGAATGTACGTGAACTGAAACACCTTATCGCAAGACTTGCAGTGTACACAGAAGGATCTATTATCAAAAGTAGAGATATTGAAGCACAAAGAAATCAAAAAAACTTCTCTCCTGATATTATTTGCTCTCCCATCGCTTGTTCTGATCAAGTAACGGACTTTCGTATTGCCCGTTTAAATTTTGAGAAAGATTTTTTAAAAAGAGCTCTTGAAAGTAGCAATGGCAATATTACCGCAACAGCAAGAGCTATAGGTATGGCTCAATCAAATCTTTCCAGGAAACTAAAAGAGTTAGGAATTGAAAAGTAGAATAGTATCTTTTGAATGAATATCATTTAGTCAAAAGATCTCTTAATTGTTTGTCAGTATTAAACAATTCTTTTTCAGTATCTGCGTATATAAAAAATACATTTTTTGAAGGCTGTATCCATTGATCCAAATGTCTGATCCGCAAAGGTGTTACTATAAGTACATTTAATAAATTCTTCCCGCAGTGGCTTTCCAACGATTCATAAGAAGATGGGAGTTTACACCGTTTTTTATTTATCATTCTTAAAAAACAGTGTTTCCCTATAGCAATCTGATCCCGTACAGCATAAGCAATATGACTCATGACATGACGCCCATTTATTTCAATTATTGAAGCAAGATGTTCACTACCATCGCTTGTTTTGTAAACAAATGAATCAAAACCAACCGGACCGTAATATCCGGTTTTTTTGATTTCCTCTACTGCACTCAATGCGGAATTCTCTAAATTATCTTTCCATTTTTCCAGATAAGGATCATGAGGAGCTACGTAGATTCCAAAAAATGAGCCGTATTCATTTGAGAATAATCGCTGATGTCGCATGTATGTAAGTTTTCCATTTTTTCCCAGATATAAATTTGTCGACAATTCATATAATCTCTGACACCAGGGTTCTACTACAACTCCTCCATGAGAAAGGCAGTATTCAATATGTACACTTTGGGAGGATACTTCACTTAATGCATTTATTATTCGTAATCCAAACCCTGATCCGCCAAACGCAGGCTTGATAACAAGAGGGAATTTACCATGCAATGATTGTGCTGCTTTCTGTACATCGTTCATTGTTGTACAGAATTGCGATCCGGGTACTCCCAGATTATATTTAATTCCGATTTCATTACAAAATTGACGATTGTTTATTTTCTTTACGATATCCAAAGCAGGAGAGTCACATACTGCACCATTTTCATTCAATTTATCTATGGATTGAGAAGACCATCCCCAGGGAATGCCCACTTTTTTTGCCGGGATATTTTGAACTACTGATCTGCTAATAGTTTCAGGAAGAGTAATTCCGCAAGATTTCAGATAACTCAGATAAGATTCTTGAACATCAATATCGATAATCAAGGAATCCCGGCTGGAACAGCATGGTAAAAAAAGTATGCTCATTTCAGCCGCGGAATTTTTGACCTTTTCAATTGGATAACCGCAAAGCTGCAGATCAAAAAGCGGGTCGAGATAAAAAATTTTACTGTTTTCCATTTTAACAGAACAACACGCCAGATCACACCACCATCATTCTAAGCGCACCCATTCAAAAACACTCATGAGCTCTTTCGAACCCATGGCGAGCCTGTCGAATCTGGCCTGTTTTTTACATTCGCAGTGCCGCAATATTTTTTTCAAGCTTCTCAAGATTTGTCAATAAACCCTGTAGTTTTTCCTTTTCCTTTGCAACCACATCTTCGGGTGCTCTTGAAATAAAGCTTTCATTTGAGAGTCTCTTTTTTGTACCCTCCGCCAGATTACGCACTCTATCAATTTCTTTGGTAAGTCTTTCGATCTCGACCTGTTTGTCAATTAATCCTTCAAGACAAAGATAGACCTGAGTACCCATTACAACAGAAGATCCGGCGAATTTCGGCTTCTCAGTATTCACACCGACAGCAGTTTCGGACAGTTTTGAAAATTGATTTACAAGTGAAATCTGCGATGCAATCCAGTCGGATGTTTCCTGATCTGACGGGATTATTACGGCCTTTCCCTGTTTGTCAGGTGGTATATTATTTTCTGACCTGATAGTACGTATAGCCGTAATTATATCCTGCAATCTTTCAAATTTCTTTTCGATTCCATCTATTTACAAGTGAATTGTCCGCCTGAGGGAAAATTGCAGTCATAATCGTTTCATTGTCAATTACCGATGGGAAAGAAACTTTTTCACGCAGATGCGACCAAATTTCCTCAGTAATAAATGGCATTATCGGATGAAGCAGTTTGAGAATTGTCGCAAGTACATAACTTGCAATGCAAGCGCATCATCTTTTCTCTGCGGATTTTCTTCCTGATAAAGATCAGCTTTTTTAGCTTCTATATACCAGTCACAGAAATCCCGCCAGGTGAAATCATAGATTGTATGACAGACTTCATTAAACCGGTACCTGCTAATCGCATTATTTACATCCGATAATAGTATGTTGTAGTCTGCTCACAATCCATATATCTTCTGCTTTAAAACGTTCTACAGGAGGTATGATCTGAAATTGTTACCGGTTTTTCGATATTACTTAATAGAAATCGTGAGGCATTCCAGAGTTTGTTTGCGAAATTTCTTCCAATATCAAAGGTATCTTTACCAAGAAAGACATCCGCACCCTGAGCAGTTATCATCATCATTGAAAATCGTAGTGCATCAGCACCGTACACTGGAATAATTTCAAGAGGGTCAATCGAATTTCCGAGAGATTTGCTCATTTTACGTCCGGTTTTATCGCGAACAGTACCATGGAGAATAACATCGGTAAATGGCAGTTCTCCTGTAAAGTGAAGTCCAGCCATGATCATACGTGCGACCCAGAAGAACAGTATTTCCGGTGCAGTCGCGAGAGTATCGGTCGGATAAAATTTCTTCATAGTGACAGATTTACATCCGGCCACCCCATAGTTGAAAACGGCCATAGCCATGATGAAAACCATGTGTCAAGGACATCTTCATCCTGCGCTGAGCGCAGTTGATTTACATTTAGGACACGATGACGGAGTTTCCTCTGCTACAATTATCTCGCCACATTCGCAATACCAGACCGGAATTCGGTGTCCCCACCAGATTTGACGGGAGATACACCAGTCGCGGATGTTTTCCATCCACTCGATATAGGTCCTTTGCCAGCGCGATGGAAAAAAGGTAATCTTTTCATCTAAAACCGCTTGCAATGCTTCTTGAGCAAGCGGTTTCATTTTTACAAACCACTGATCAGAATAATACGGTTCAACCACCGTTTGACAGCGATAGCAATGGCCAACTGCATGATCGTGATCATCTATTTTTTCCACAAGTTCAAGTGCAATTAAGATCTTCAACAATCATTTTACGGGCAGCAAACCGGTCAATTCCTATATACTTTTGAGGTATTGGACCAGTCATATGGGCGGTTTCATCCATTACTACAATCGTTTCAAGATTATGACGCTGGCCCATTTGAAAGTCGTTTGGATCATGAGCCGGTGTGACTTTTACTGCACCGGTTCCAAATTCTCTATCAACATAATCATCAGCAATGATTGGTATCACTCTATTAACAAGAGGTAGAACAACATTTTTTCCGATCTTATCTGTATACCGTGTCATCCTTGGGATTGACAGCGACTGCAGTATCACCAAGCATAGTTTCAGGACGAGTTGTAGCTACAATTAAATATCCTGAACCATCTTCGTAAGGATACCTGAAATGATATAACTTTACCTTTAAGATCCTTATGCTCAGCTTCTTCATCGGAAAGTGCAGTCTGACAGCGGGGACACCAGTTAATAATGTACTTTCCTTTATAAATAAGCCCTTCGTTGTATAACTGGACAAATACTTTTCGAACAGCTTTTGACAGACCCTCATCCATTGTAAAACGTTCCCTGTCCCAGTCACATGAGCTTCCAAGCTTTTTTAATTGATTACTGATTGTGGCATGGTATACTTCTTTCCATTTCCAAACTTCTTCAACAAACTTTTCACGTCCAAGATTGTGCCGATTTGTACCCTCTTTGGAAAGTTTACGTTCTACAACATTCTGAGTGGCAATTCCTGCGTGATCTGTACCCTGGCATCCACATGGCTTCAAACCCACTCATCCTTTTATATCGTATAAGAATATCCTGAATTGCATTATTCAGTGCATGTCCCATATGAAGAACACCAGTCACATTTGGTGGAGGTATAACTATAGAATAGGCAGGCTTAGACGATCTCTCATCAGCGTGAAAGAGCTTTTTGTCCATCCACTGCTTATATAAACGATCTTCGACTTGTGATGGATTGTACTGTTTTTCCATATACATCTCTCAATTGAATTTAGAATTAGTTATAACTTGTAAAAATACTATTCGGATTTATCAAATTTTTATGAAAGGTGAAAATATTTATCCCCCAGGTATTTATTAAGCAAAGTTATAGTAATAATCATAATAATTGAATGTTTTTTATTTGGAAACGAAACCGCTTTTGATATTCTGGTCTATAATCTGCTATTTACTGATTAGATAATAATCAATTAAAAGAATTTGGTAATTACCACAATAAAAAGTTATTTTATCTAATTATTTTATTTTAATCTTTTTGCCACATAATCCGTAATACGAAAATCTTTACATTATCAATATCAGGGAGGTTTATTTATGATGAGACATATTATTTCATCTTCCATTATTGCTTTTTTCCTTACATCAGCTTTTGCAGGGTCCAAAGCAGAATTTGATACCAAATCTTTTAACTGCGGAACAGCGATTGAAGGAGTAACAGAAAAGATTCATGCAACCTTCATCGTAAAGAATGCTGGTGATTCAATGCTAAAATTAACCAATGTTAAACCCGGTTGCGGATGTACTATTGTAAAATACGACAGCCTAATCGAGCCCCAAAAATCTACCAAAATTGAAGCCGAAGTAAATATAAAGGGTTATCACAGCGGACCACTTTCCAAATATATCACCGTTTTCACAAATGCTGAAAGTGAACCGACTCGTTTGACTATTGAAGCGACTATTCAGGCTGCAGTTGATGCATCTGAAAACTATATCCGTTTTGAAACAGCTAATCTGACTACGAAAACCATTTTCCTTTCTTCAAAAAAAACAGATCTGAAAGTCTCTGCCATTTTCTTTAATTCCGATAATTATACTAACGATCCTTCTAAAAAGGCTTCTAAGCTTCCAGTTAAGTTTAATTTTGTTCCTACTGATTCGACTAAAAAAGATGGACATAAAGTTTTCAAACTCGAAATTTTACCTCCAAAATTTACCACAACTCTTTATGGTGAGTTTGTTATTTCAACCAACCACCCTGATAGAAAAGAATTGAATATCCGGGGTAGTTTGAACAAATAATGTCTTTCATTGCGTAAAATGAGCCGTTCATACAATCGTCAATATTGGATTTACTTTGAAAATGTTCAGTACAATCTGTAAGGACGGCTATTTTTTTCGCAACCTAAGTATAATAGACATTCGCACCCCCTCGTGCATGAGAATCCTCTTCTAAATCTTTCTTTAGATATGCATGAAAAGTATAGCAGCTTTACTTTATCCCTTTTTTGGTATTAAAGCTATTGTATGTTAATAATTTTGATTTGATTAAACCAGGTTCTTCTTTGTTGCCACAACATTACTGAATTCAGGAAATCAGACAAGCTGAATTCTTAGCCATTGATTTTTAATGAGAAGCTTGAAGGTTCTTCATTGTAGTAGCAAATGCAACTACACAATTGGCCAGTATTCCTCTGGAGTGGAATCATTATAAAAAACAGGTATTTTGGAAAAAAACACTTTGTTAGGAAAACTGAAATGCTTTTCAAAGTATAATTTATTTTTTTGCGATAAGATGGATCATTCTGTTAACAGTTTTTTGAGAATCTATTTTGAAGCCTGCTTTTTGAAGCTGCGAAATCAAATAATCCTGACTCATTCTTAATTTCTTATAAGAACTGACCTTTTGATGCCAGCTCCCATTATGCTTTTCATATACGAGATCAGTCACAGTTACTCTTGTATCACCATATTCAAGAAAACAGGTCATTATTCTATAATCATCCGATTTTACAGGAATAAATCGACTGGTATCCTCGAGTGGCATTGAGTAATCCCGGAATGATAAAACCAGTTTTCCACCCGATTTCAATATTTCAAAACTTTTCCTGATTAATTCCTCAACATCTTCAAAAGTACTAAGATGAGAAATAGTATCTCCCATACAGACGATTAACTCTGGATGAGTATCCTGGCTGCTTTTCAAATAGTCAAGTATATCATTTTCAATCAACAATACCGGTAAATCTGCTTTATTGCTGTATAACTCAAGAAGTAACTGTTTATTAAAATCGACCGAAACAACTTTATACCCGAGATTCGCCAAAGCGATGGACTGGATTCCATTGCCGCACCCAAGATCGATCGCAAGTGCTTGTTCAGAAGAGGTAATAATATTTTCCTTAAAGAAAGACTCGTTTTCATTAACTTTCAAAATAAAATCACCAATCATCCAGGAATAAAAGTTCCCTAACAGATTATCATAATGATCTTTGGCAGTCATAAAAACCTTTCGAATTAAGTTATCTTCTTATTCAGCAATCATTGGCTGGAAAAGTCTACATTTTATTTACCACAAAATTATTCTGAGTATCAATTGAAACGCAATATAGAATGTCAAATCCTTCATCTAATGATGGTTCTTCTAATTTGTTAAATGTTGCATAAATCCCTTTTTCCGGAATAGGATTTTTCCGCTTTTCATTCCTTTTGAGCGCATCTTCTATTGCAGACTTAAAAAAATATCCAATAATACTAAAACCTTTCCTTTTCGCGGGCAATATATACCTTAACCTGTCGTGCTTTTTTGGATTTGTGTTATCTATAACACAATTTGCTTTCGATTCAAGACACGCACTAAACAAAATGGATTCCCGATGGCGTGTTTTTAACATATCAAGATTTATTCGTACGTGAGTATCATAAAAGTAGTACTTGTAAAAAGTTGATTTACCGGATGCCTGGGCACCTGTGAAAATAACCATTTGCATAGATACCGCTGCCTGCTTACTGATCGCACTCGTTAAATTCTGACCATCTGTCAAATCCGTCAATATCCCTGATTACAATCATCCGATCTTCATCATAATCAATTTGCAGTTTTCGATTGAAAGTATTTCCTGAATCATCGAGATAATTAATTGTAATTATTCTATCTAATACGTAATAAGAAAAATCTGTTGTTTCAATTTTACCGGTTTTATCAATTCTATTAAAAGTTCCCTTTGTATTACTGCCAAAATGTATATCTGGCTCAAATGGCCGCTTATTCATTTTATACCATCTCCCTACCAGCATGATTCTCAGGAGACTGTCGTTCTGAGGAAATCCATTGTGAAGAACAGTAAATGCTTTCGTTAACCTCAGTGGCATCAGAGCGGTATCATTGGAAATGGCTTCTCTTAGTGATGGATCCAATCTGATTTCAAAAAGCAATTCCTTGAAAGCTTTTAACTTCCCGCAATCCACATCTTCCTTTATGAGTGCACATGCAAGATTATGATGCGTGGCGATAAAAGTATTATCATAATCTATCGCGAATTCGAAATACTCTATCGCCTCTCTATATCGAAATTTCTTCATCAACTGACAGCCCATGTTATTTGCCATCTGTGCTTTTTGTTTTCTATTCAGAGAATCATTTGCAATTATTTCCTGAATTTTTTCCCTGTTAAAATGTGTATTTGTTTTTTCAGAAATATTTTTTGATTGTTTACCGGATTGAGCAAATGCAGTTTTCAGATATGGGAAAACAAATGGAATACCGATTGAAAGTAATCCAATCGTACAAACAACAATAATCGTTATAGCTTTGTTTTGTGGAAATTTCATTATCCTTTTTCCATTTTTGTACATTTAAGCATAATACTACTATGATTTTTTTTCAATGCTAATAATCTGTTTAATATAGGTGGATAGAAAGTTAGTAGCAAGAGAAATGGGGCGATTTGGATTTGCCCTTTTTCCCAACTTCAATCATAGTTATTACATCCTTGATCATAACTAATAAAGAAAAGATATTTACTTGATATCTGCACCATCTTAATTTAACTTATATAAAGCTTAGCGTCTTTTCTTTTCACGATCTGATAAACTGTTTCACCCTTACATATTGCCAACATTCCTTTAACCTCTAGCGGAGGATAATATGAAGAGAGGATTTTTAAAAAACATTGCATTCACCCTCATAACGCTCCTTTTATCATGCAATCCATTTGATCCTGTTGACCCTGCCAAAGTAGATCCGATAAATCAACCTGATAATGATTCATATGAGCCTAACAACAGTATAACTCAAGCATCTTTTATAAAGTCTGATTCAGTTGCTAATCTTATATGTATTCCAGGAGATTTCGATTATTACAAATTTGTTATCGATTCAAATTCATTAAACACAATAAAAATTAAAACTCTTAACAAGTCTTTAAGTATGTCTTCAATATCTTTTTACTTATATAGCAAAACAGGAGTAAGTCTTAAAAACAGCTCCTTATTATCAGATTCAGTCCGCACAGTTTCCTTCTTTTCAGGTATTCAAGATACAATTTACTGCTATGTTTATAATTCTTCATCTTATACTAAAGAGCTTAAATATTCTTTGACTAAAAAAAGTCAGAAAATTTCAATAATCGACAGTACAGAACCAAATAATTCGATTCAAACTGCTACATTGGTTGCAAATACTAATCGTAGTGCTTTTACTCAAAATGCGAATGATACTGACTGGTACAAAATTCCTTTACTAGCAAATGAATACCTGACAGTATCTGTAGCCAGTGACAGTATTAATATTACGCAAGTGACACCGCTATTAACGAGATCAAATGGCTTAACAGTATCTGGGTCTAAAGTTGGTTATACAACAACTTACACATACTATTCTTCAAGCGCGGATACCTGCTACTTAAAAATTTATGCCTATTTACCTAAATTACAGTCAAGTCCCTCACGGTACTCCATTATCATTAACAAAACAGCAACGACAGACGATAAATTTGAAGAGAATGATACAAAGTTAACTGCCAGACTGATTACAAAAGGCAAAACTGATTCACTTAAATCAATTGGTTCTGATGTTGATTATTACAAATTCGCTTCCGATACTACGATGTATGTAGAAGCGGTTATAAAAACTCCTTCAATTATGACCCCCTCTTCCTATTTGTATTTATATTTAGAATCTGTCAATTCAACTCTTAAAAGTGCATACAACTATTCCAGTGATTCTGTAAAAATCACTTATACTGTTTCTGCAAAAGACAGTGTTTACCTTAAAGTTTTCAATCCGTATCCTGCCAGTACATCTTTATCTGTAATACCCTATTCAATTGAACTTCGTGCGACTCCAATCAGTGATGATAAATTTGAAGAAAATGATACAAAATTAACAGCCAAAACAATAACTTCCGGAAAATATGACACTCTGAAAGCATTTATGAATGATTATGACTATTACAAGGTTAGTTTTGACACTCCTGTCATATTAGATGCAGTAGTAAAAAAATCTGGTGTTTTAGGTTCATCTTCATATATGTATTTATATCTGGAAACAATAAGTTCCACTCTTACAAGTGCATCCACCAGTACAGGTGATTCTTTAAAGCTTTCTTATCCAATTGCAGCTGGAGATACAGTTTATATCCGAGTTTACTATAGTAGTTCCTCAAGTACAGCTTCGCTTTCTCTACCCTACTCTTTACAAATAAAAGCGACTCCAATAAGTGAAATCGATCCTAAAGAACCTAATGAAACACGATTATCTTCCATCGTCATTGATTCCACTACTAATTCTCTTATTTATTCGTCTTCAGATATAGATTGGTTTAAAATTCCTCATTCTAAAGATGAACTTTTGGAAGTACAGGTAAAGACCGATTCTCTAAAGAGCCAGCGTGTTACTTCTTATATGTATAATTACTCTGTATCACCTATAAGTGGAGCTGCATTGTCAAACTATACTACTTCATATACTTATTCCTCTTCGCAAAATGACACATGCTACTTAAATATTAATTACTATACTGGTACTTCTTCAACGCCGTATCAGATTATCATTAATAGAACGAAAATAGTTGAAGATAAATATGAAGAAAATGATACAAAATTAACAGCCAAAGAAATCAAAATTGGTGCAATTCATGATTCCCTTATGGCCATAGGATCTGATGTTGATTACTACAAATTTTCCGTTGATACTACTTCAGCAATAAATTTTGTTTTACGGCCAAAAATCAAAATGACATCATCATCTTATCTGAGTTTCAATCTTGAATCAATTTCTTCGACACTTAAAAGTTTTTCCTCCTATTCCTATGATTCACTTCAGATAACTTATATTGTAAACCCTAAAGATACTCTGTATCTTAAAGTAATGAGTTCATCATCGCAATCTGCTATTCCCTACACGTTAGATTTAAAGGCTACTCCAATTGCTGATGATAGTTATGAGGATAACGATACATTGTCAACTGCGGTTAAAATTCCTTTCGGACAATATGATCTCAAATATGTGGATCAGGATTGGTTTAGTGTTGATGTAGATAGCGGCGCAACCATACGCCTTGATGCAGAACTTTCGTCAAGCACTTCATCAACTGTATCTATGTATCTGTACTATATGCCTTCTACTTCACTGAGTACAATTAATTACGTTTCTCTTGCTTTAAACTCGACAACCGGATTCTCTTATATTTCTGCCAAAAAGCAAACACTTTACATTGCATTTCGCTCGACAAACTTTACAGGAACATCGGAATTAAACTACCGGTTCAGAGTTGTCCAATTGTAATTAGTTTGTGTGCTGTAATATTTTTCATTACAGCACCTTCAGTATATTCCTATATAAAAATTTTTATAATAAAAAATAGAAGGGTTAAAGCAATTATTGACACTTTACAATTCTCTCTTATCTCCAGCCACTCCATGGGGATTCATTTAGTGTAGATTACTATTTTTTTCTCGTACATCATCCACTATTTTAATATTCTATTAACTTTTTAGTAGCTTTGATTTAACCACCTCCACTCTTCTCAAAGATTTGGGTATGTTAAAGTATCTTTCAAAAAATTGGGATAGCACTATACGATATCGCGGACTTAACTACTATCAAAAAAATAGAGTCAAAATTTATTCCGCTACTCCAGAGTTGTTAAATTTTTCAGTTAAAGGATCAAGGGAATATTTCGTCGGAATTGAGCTTGAGCCTGAAAAAGTAACCTTCACTTGTGACTGCCCCTACTTTTTCGAAAAAGGCGCCTGTAAACATATTTGGGCCACATTGTTAAAAGCTTCTGATGATGGGCTTCTTAAAACAATCACTTCCGAAAAACCACAAGTATTTTTTTCCCGATTTGATAAAGAGTCCTATCATACTCTTGAAAACATCCAAAAGGATAGCAATTTTCCTCAAGACTATATTGATCGCACAAATCATCTGCAACGCACAAACAACTCATCATCAAACACGCAGAAATGTTCTTCTAATGAATATAAAAATAAAGTTTGGGAACAATTGTTTTTTGCCACTCAGTCAAATGTATACATTAACAATCAAAAACCGATAGACTTGTACTACACTTTAAAAACGCCCGATTTATCATCCTTTAACCGTCCAGTTTTGTCTCTTGCGAAAAAAGAATTTCTTAAAGATGGTACATGGTCCTTAACTGATATTATTTCGCAAAAAGATATAGATTCCGCAAGATATGACAATCCAATCGACCGTAAAATTTTAGGTTCGTTAATCCCCACTTCTGAAGTCGATAGATATACTCAATATTTGCCAACTACTTTTTATCTATCTGAAGGACAAACAGAACTCCTTTTACCAATCATTTCTGATAATGAAAAACTTTATTACAAAGATTTGAAAAAGTATACCTATACCCATATTCATTTTGATCCCAATAATTGGGTACTTAAGGTCACCCTGAAAGAAGATGAAAACAAAGATTTTCTTTTTTCAGCCTGCTTAATAAAATACAACATGCAAATAAATTCTTTATCGGATGGAGTTCTTTTCAGTAATCGATATCTGTTATATGATAAAACACTCGCTCCCCTTAACAGAAATGCAATTAGACTTCTTGAAGCTGCAAATACGAACAAATCTTTAATTATCTACAAGGAAGACATTTTCGATTTTATTTCTGAATTTTATTCTCAGTATGAAGATATCGTGCTTGAGCTACCCGAACCGCTAAGTATTACAAACAAAAGCATCTCTCCTGTTCCAGTTTTACGAATGATAGAGAAAGTGACCTATAATAATAGTCATTTTGTTTATGGTGAGCTTTGTTTTGATTACGAAAATAAAATTATTCCTTATGGATATTATAAAAAATCAATTCTAACCAGTAATTATGAACTCATTAGAATTGACGCATCAAAGCACTTGTCTGCTCATTCTTTTCTGGAAGCAAATGGCGCAATTATCTCTTTATCAGATCTGAACTTGAGAAGTACTCCAATTTTCAAAATCCGCCAAAACCGTTTTTTGCCGCTTGTCACAACGCTCATTCGTGAAGGCTGGCGTGTTGAGGGAAAAAAGGCGAAATTTAAAATACCCGGTAATTTCTCATTTTCAGTTTCATCTGGTATTGATTGGTTCGATGTTGATGCTGTTTGTAAATTCGATGGTCAGCAAATCGGATTGCCAAAAATACTTGAAGCTTTAAAAAAAGGTGAGCAGTTTATCACTCTTGATGATGGTAGTATGGGAATACTTCCTGAGGAATGGCTAAAAAAATATGCCCCTCTTGCCAATATGGGTGAAGTACAGGATGATACCATAAGGTTTCGAAAATCACAAGCATTGGTTGTCGATGTGCTCCTTGCAGAACAGCCTGATACAAATCGCGACGAACTATTCAATAAAATATGTAAAGAACTGCATTCCTTTACCAGTGTGAATCCTGTCGCCCCTACTTCTTCATTCATTGGCAAACTTCGCCCTTATCAGCAAGACGGATTGGGATGGTTTGTGTTTCTGCAAAATTTGGAACTTGGAGGCTGCCTTGCAGATGATATGGGGTTGGGAAAAACTGTTCAAGTACTTGCATTGCTTGATAGTGAATATTGTAAATTTGACAAAAACAAAAGTGATGTCCATTTACCTTCTTTAATCATTGTCCCGCGATCATTGGTATTTAACTGGGTTCAGGAAGCATCCCGATTTACACCAAACTTAAGAATATATGATTTTTCAAGCGCACAAAGAAATCAAACCGATATTGATTTTAAAGCTTTTGATATCGTTCTGATAACCTATGGAACATTGCGCAGGGACATTGAAATGCTTCATAGACAATCATTCCACTATGTCATTCTTGATGAAGCACAGGTGATAAAAAACAAAGAATCGATTACCGCCAAATCTGTACGACTGCTTAATAGCAAATACCGCCTTGCGATGAGTGGTACGCCCATCGAAAATCATCTTGGCGAATTATGGAGTATTTTTGAGTTTTTAAACCCGGGAATGCTCGGATCCTCTTCCATTTTAAATTCTTCACGATCCATTTTTACAAAACCGGATGAACAGACCTGTACGATTCTTCGGCAGGTATTGCGTCCGTTTATCTTGCGACGGACTAAAAAGCAAGTAGCAACTGAACTTCCTGACAGAACAGAAGACATTATTCTATGTGACATGAAACCGAAACAACGAGCACTATACGATCAGTTAAAAAACCATTATAGGGCATCTCTTATGGGTCAAATCCAAGAAAATGGTATAAATAAATCAAAATTTTTGATCCTCGAAGCGCTTCTGCGACTTCGCCAGGCAGCTTGCCATCCTGGATTAATAAATGAAAAATATGCAAAACACCCGAGTGTTAAACTTGACACAATTATAGCACAAATTAAAGAAGTCATTGATGAAGGCCACAAGTGCCTTGTCTTTTCTCAGTTTACTTCCATGCTCGCCTTTGTCAAAAATGCACTGGATAGTGAGCATATTTATTATGAATACCTTGATGGCAAAACTAAAGATCGACAACAACATGTTGAACACTTTCAGAATGATTTTTCCTGTAATGTTTTCCTGATCAGTTTGAAAGCCGGTGGCGTTGGTCTTAACTTAACAGCTGCTGAATACGTTTTCATATTGGACCCCTGGTGGAATCCTGCTGTTGAAGCCCAGGCTATTGACCGGACCCACCGAATAGGCCAAACTAAACCAGTATTCGCCTATCGTTTAATTTGTAAAGATTCAGTAGAGGAAAAAATTCTTCAATTGCAATCTTCCAAAAGAAATCTGGCAGAATCAGTAATTACTGCTGATGAGTCTTTGTTGAAAAATATCAATTTGAAAGATCTTGAGGTATTGTTCAGATAAAAATTGATTTATTATACGCAAACGGATTGATTATTTTTTGTCAATAAAATCATTTTAATACTTAAGAACCTGAAAAACGTAATATTTATGTTACTTGAATATCTGGAAACTTTAATAATATCTCAGTCAGGAAATGACGAATGGGAAAGTATATTGAAAAAACTGATACTAAATTTACTTACAAAGATTACTGTACCTGGTATGATGAACGATGGGAACTCATTAATGGGCAAGCCTTCAAAATGACTCCTGCCCCATCAAGATGCCATCAAGATGCATTAAGAGAGCTTTTTCTTAAAATCGGTAATTTTTTAAAAGGAAAACCATGCGTAATTTATTCATCCCCATTTGATGTACGCTTGTATGACACAAAATGGCAATCTGATGAATCAATTATAACTGTTGTTCAACCTGACATCGTTATTATTTGTGACAAGTCAAAGCTCGACGAAAAAGGGTGTCGTGGTGCACCAGATCTTGTTATCGAAATTACTTCACCTGAATCAATAATCAGAGATGAAAAAATTAAACTTTCTCTTTACGAAAAGCATGCTGTTAAAGAATACTGGATTGTTAATCCGACAGATAAAACGATATCTGTATATACAATAAATAAAAAACATTATGACAAACCCTTAGTATATAAAAACAAAGACACTGTAAAATCTGAAATTTTGAAAGGCATTAAAATCGTGGTTGAGAATATTTTCGAGAAAAAATCATCAGAGTAGTGTATTTGATTTAATTCTAAAAATTCAGTGGAAAAGCAACTTAAATAGTGGTAAATCTATAAGAAAAATTGCTTAATACCAAACAGACTCTTCAAAAAGTGATTTACCTGATTGACAGTTAATCTCAAGGTCTTTGGAGCGTTGAAGTTTAAATACTTTGCTTATAAACAAACCAGTTGTTTTAAAAAATGTAGAGCTTACATTATTGTCGTAATCCCATCTTAACCCGACCAGGTAAATCATATTTCCATTTCCCTACAATTGCAGAAAAACTCTCGAGTACCTATGAATTTCCTATCGATTTATTCAGTTATGCGTAAACACCATCTTTTGTACATCAACACCTTCAATTGCAGAAAGTGCATTGACAAACTCTTCAACTTTGCTCTGCCCGCCAATCAGCTCAACAATCAGTAAACCATTTGGTGAGCAGGTGTTATCGGATGTTTCATGCAGACCTAATCTGGTTTTTATGTAACACCCAAACTCTGTTAAAACTGTTTGAACAGAAGGAACATGTTTAACACGATTAGAAATATGAATACCAATAATGTAGTGATTTTCACTCTTTTCCATTTATCCTCCGTCGATGTGTTTTTGTTAGACTTAGAAAAATGTAATTGAAATACTACCGGAAAAGATCGTTTTCAGTATTTTGAATGTACTGACGGAAATTTGTATCGCGGGCCTTGGCTTCGCCCTTAGCTTCGAGTGCGCGATGGAGATTTGAGGTAATATTCTCGCGCTCTCCTTTCGCAGGAGCTACCAGGTTAGATAAAGCCTGCCTGAACAAGGAGATCGCATCGTCATACTTCTTCTGTTGCAAATAAATGACACCTACACGGTTTTGCAATTCTGAAATTCTTGCGTGGCGAGGAAACATTTCAAAATATTTTAAATAATACTGAACAGCATTCTCCGGATTTGTTTTAAACTCAAGCTCTGCAAAACGCAACCAGGTTTCACCCGCGAACATACCTCCTGGATACAAAGCCAGATATGTAAAGAACACCTGCTGCGCTTCAGACCGATAATTATCATGATCAGCTTTCAACTTCCCAATTGAGAACAATGCGTCTTCTTTTCTCAACCGCGATACATTCGGGTCGTTAAAGACATCCTGATAAAGCTGAATAGCTTCTTTCCAATCCCCTTTAGACTCTGCTTTCTGAGCCAGATTCATAAATACTATCGGCAGATGAGCTTCCCTTTACTCCTGCGATCTTTTCTGTTCCAAGCATCTGATTAGCAACAGATTCCGGAGAAATTACTCTTTCTCGTATCTGGGCTTTTACATTTGACCTTTTTTGTTTTTTAACAACCGCAACATCAGGTGCAGGTTTCGGTTTAAGAGAAATTTGCATAGTATAATTTAAATCTCCCCCTGCCAGAGAAACCAATGTATCAAATGTAATAAAACCCTCTTTCCCAATCTATATTTGATGCAGACCGGGAGATTGACGAATTGTCAGGGGAACGGTACCAAAATACTTGCCATCAATCCTTATTTCAGATTCAGGAACTGTACTGTTGATTGTTATTACTTTGTATTTAATTAATTCATCAATATCCGGGACACTTTCTATCTCTTTTCGCTGAACAACAGTTCCACCATTCTGAATCTTGTATTCATTTGTAAAAAGATCGTAAACAAGACTTTGACCGGCTTTAATCACAGTATCTTTAAACAAACTCAGATACCACTTTTACTTCACCTTCAAGAACTCTCGTTGAAACTCTTCCACCAAAATCCGGTTCAACTTTGAAATATGTACCTTTAACAACAATCTGATAATCAGGAGTTTGAACTTTGAAAGTTTCCTTACCATGGTGCGGATTAACAAGGAATGCTACCTTTCCCCTTGCAACTTCACCATTGCTTGACAGGATTAAAGCCTACTTTATACCATGCATGCTCTTTTGTAAGTCGATCAACTTTAATTTCAGAACCATTCTGAAATTCAACAAGTCCATGAGAATTAATTAAGGATACAGCACCACCAACAACTGAACTATATTTCTCCCGTATACTGCTTCTGATAAGTTCAGTATTCTTTGTAGCATTTCCTTGTAATTGATAAACAAAGTGGGAATTTTTGCTGTCAGCTTATCCTGAATCATAAAACCACCAACAAAAATAAGTGCAATAAGCATCACAACTGAAGCTATCCGTGCAGCCTTTGTAATAATAAGATAATAGTCGATAATTTGCCAGAAAGGTTGCTTATCAATCTTCAGATCACCTTTTTCTATTCTGGAGAATAACTGTTCTTCAATCGATTCCCATTTACTGTAAGGTATAATTTTTTCAGCTTTAAGAACATATTCCCATAGTTCGAGATCTTGCTTTGCCCTTATCTGCTTATCAAGCTTTTTCTCTACAGAGTCAAGCGATTCCTGAATCTGGATTTCATCAAGACGCGTACATTGTTCCCATACATCACGATTTGATATCTCACCAATCCGCTCGGACAATTTTTCTTCAATTTTTTCCCACTGACCTGGAAGAGGTTCTCTTTCGGAAGCCATTAAAATTTGTTCCCATTCGGGAACGGTGCACTACTGCGAATCCGCTCTTCAATTTTCGCGTTAATCGATCCCACTGTGAAGCAGAAAGATCATACTCAGTACTTATACATTCATTGATTGGTACTTCATACTCATTATACTGAGTTATTTGAGAAAACAGCTTATGCTCGACCTGATCAAGTCTTTCAGCTGTAGGCATCTCATCGAGCTTCAATATCGCAAGCTCTCTAAATTGTTCAACATCTGAAATACGCGAAAAAAGAATCGATTCAATAGCCTTATAATTGACTTTTGAATCATCAATTTTTTTTCGCAACTCCTCTTCAAATAAGGAGTATCTGTTTTCTTTCTTTTCCATTATCTTTATCCAAATCATCCAAAAATTCTTTTATCTGTTTTCGTGCAGTGAACAAACGCGATTTCACTGTACCTTCAGGTATTCCCATAATACCCGCAATTTCAGCAAGATCCATTTCACCATAGATGTTTAGAACCAAAGGTATTCGTAATTTATAATCCACAGATTCCAAAGCCTGCTCAACTAGATCCTTCAATTCAAGCTGTTTAAGTGTGCCCATTTCTGAATTTGGCACTATATTTTCTACAGCCTCAAGATTTACTGTATCTTTTGGATTAATTCTTTTCTCAGCTTTCTGATATCGCCATCTTCTAGTACATACATGAATCACCACTCTGTGAAACCATGTCTTAAATGATGAATCCCCATGAAATGTTTTGAGCGATAAATAGATCTGAAAAAAAACTTCCTGCAAAAGATCCTCGTGATCTCCCTGCGGTCCAGTAATTTTATAAATCAGGTTATAAGCATATGATCGATACATGTAGAAGATCTCTTTGAATGCAAGCTGATTACCAGCCATACATTCATCAAGAAGTTCTCTCGTAGGTTCCAGGAGCGTTTTGTTCATACACCATCCTTATTTAAGTCCCTTTTTCCCCTCTGAGGATACCCTGATAATATTATAGTAGTAAACATTGATGCGAGGGTTCGATTGCTACTAAAAAGCTTTTCTTAATTTCTGATTTATCATCTGCCTAAGTTACATATTAATCTTTTTTTGAAACAGACTCAATAATTCTTTTTATTATATCATCAGAATTAATATTGTCAACTTCGGCATGAAATGAACGAACCAGACGATGTCTAAGTACCGGAAACGCAGCTTTCTTGACATCTTCCATATCGGGTGTTGATCTTTTATCAAGAAGTGCATATGCTTTTGCTGCTAAAATTATAAACTGTGATGCACGTGGTCCAGCTCCCCAGGTCAGAAGATTCTTAACCTCTAGTGGACACTCCTTTTCAACAGGTCTTGTTGCCCGCACAATGTTGACAGCTGTAGTAACAACGGAATCTGCAACAGGCATTTTCCAAACTAAATTTCTAAACAACATCACCTCTTCAAGTGTAATTACCGGATTTATTTTTTCATTGTTCATGATAGTTGTCGATTTTACAATCTGAATTTCTTCATCCTTTTCCGGATATCCAATTTCTATGGAAAACATAAATCGGTCCTGCTGCGCTTCAGGTAAAGGATATGTTCCCTCCTGCTCAATAGGATTCTGTGTAGCTAACACCCAAAAAGGTCTTGGCAACTCAAATGTGTGACCAGAAGATGTTATCTCCTGCTCCTGCATTGCCTGAAGCAGAGCAGATTGAGTTTTGGGAGGAGTACGATTAATTTCATCAGCAAGAACAATATTGCTGAAAATCGGTCCCTTGACAAATTTAAATTCTCTGATACCAGTCGCACGATCTTCAAATAAAATTTCCGATCCTGTAATATCTGAAGGCATTAAATCAGGTGTAAATTGAATACGGTTAAAATCAAGATGAAGACAACGGGAAAGGCTCTGAATCAGCATTGTTTTAGCTAATCCCGGAACACCAATTAAAAGACAATGCCCACCTGATAAGAAACATGCGAGCAGATCATCAATCACCTTATGTTGACCAATTATTTTCTTTTTAATTTCATTTTTAATTTTTTGTATTGATTCTTCGAACCGATTGACAACTTCTTTATCTTCTATTCTTCCCTGTTGATTCATTTTGCTTTCCATTTTCCAGTTTCCAAATTGATTTTTAGCAAATATTTAATTTATTCTTGCATCTCTTGTTTAGCTTGACGTAAATCTCTCACCGAAACATTAATCGCAAAAAAGAAATATATTCCCATTAATGTTACAATCACATATCCGATAGCATGGTACAACACCGCTATTGCACCCGCTCTTTCTATTGTCACTCCCAGAAGTGTTAACCCCTGAAGCAACATTGCGTGAAGTGTTCCTACATAACCCGGTGATAAAGGAATTGCCGAACCCAAAGCAGCAAAAGCAACTCCAAACATACTTTCCAGAAAGCCAAATGACTGTATATTTAATCCAAGCAGCCAAATCATACCTACATAACAGAACATTGTCAAATAAGATAGAACAACCACACTTATCACTTTTCTCATTGAAAATGCCCAATTAAGATTAGATAACAACTCCCTTCCCAGCTTTTCAATTTTAGGACGGATTTTCATTGGTATAATTTTTACTGCTCTCTGCAATTTTTTCTTAGTAAATCTCGGAAATAAACGGTATAAGATAATATTACTAATAGCAAACACAAAAACAAGCAGACATAGCAATCCGTATACAAAAAGACTTTGCAATCCTTTATTAAAGAATATCGGAAAAAATAAAAACGATAAAAAAGCAAGAGAATCAATTAGGCGCTCAATGATAAGCGATCCTATACTTTCTGTAACAGTAAACTTATTCCTCCTCCAGAGGAGAAATGCTCTCGCAACCTCCCCGATTCTTGCCGGAAGTATATTATTCACCATAAAAGCAATTGTTACAATCGAAAATAAGCACTTCTTATCACTTCCCGCTCGAGTAGGCAGTAAAATCTTCCATCGAATTGCCCGTATCCATAAACTTATCGGACTAAGTGCTGCAACACCTGCGATTACCCACCAATCCGTTATCTTTATCTGATTCCAAATGTCAACCAATTTGACATCTTTTAAAAATATATAAAAACCTGCTGCGGCTATCGCTATGCCACCAGCAATTTTCATGAATGATGATAGTTTCATTTCATTTCCTGCTTACTATAATAAAAACTTCTTCTTGCGAGAATCTGATTAATTAGTATCTGTTTAAAATAGCTGTATTTTTGTAACACGAAATTTATCGCCCTCTAAATCCACCCCTTCGGGTACTTCGATGCGTTTCGCCCCGCAGGGGGACTTGAAAAAACTCTATATTATTAAAAACCTACATCCTCAAAAGTCCCTCTGCGGGGGATTTAGGGGGCGCATATGTTAATTCTGAACAAAAACTATTAACAAAAGCATGCAATCTTGACAGTTTCTAAAGATGGATCGGATCTTCTATTACAAATTCACACTACTCTTCTCAAATCGATCGTTTGTTTGATTAAATTGGAAGTTCAATCTGATACTCAAGAAATGTTTCACAAAAAGTTCGGCGATGTATTTCACATAAACCATGCTCAGCAATACTTTTCCTATGGAATTCAGTACCATAACCTTTATTGAGATGGAATTGATACAAAGGATATTTCTCATGGTACTCTGTCATCAATTTATCTCTTGTCACTTTGGCTATGATCGAAGCTGCTGCTATTGAGGCACTTTTTGCATCGCCTTCAACTATAACCTGCTGTTTGTCTCGCGATATCCCGGGTATATACTGATTACCATCAACCAGAACATATTGCCAGCAAAAATTAAGTAATTCAAGTGCCCGCCTCATGGAAAGCAAAGATGCCTGCAGGATATTAATTTTATCAATCTCTGATGGTGAAGCAGAAGCGACCGACCACGCCATCGCTTTTGTGGTTATTACATCGTATAATTTTTCACGCGTTGAAGCTGTAAGTTTCTTAGAATCATTTACACCTTCAATTATATCATTCAAATTAAGACATACTGCTGCTGATACTACCGGTCCGGCAAGAGGTCCCCTTCCAACTTCATCAACTCCAACCACTCTTTTGCACGATTCCTGTTCGATTAAATTGTCAAACGTGTATAGTTCGGTTGAAGACCTTTTTTTATCAGACATTTCCAACAACCCGTCGTCCATCAACAACGTGTATAGATCCTGTAGCTATCGCTTCAATTGCTCTCCAATAATTTGCATGTTCAACTTTTAAGACTTTTTCAGCCAACGATTGAGCATCATCACCATCGTTGACTTTTACTATCTCCTGCAAAATTATCGGCCCATGATCATATTCTTCATCGACAAAATGCACTGAGATACCAGTTATCTTGGCTCCGTAATCAACCACAGCCTGATGAACTTTACTTCCATACATACCTTTTCCCCCGAATGCTGGAAGTAAACCTGGGTGAATATTTACAATGCGATATTGATATCTATTAACAATTTCTTTTGGCAATTTTTTCATATAACCGGCAAGAACAATTAAATCTATTTTATTAGATTCAAGTATGTCGGAAAGCTTATTAGTGTAAAGCAACTCATTTTCAAAATGCGATGGGGCTAAATGAATGGCCTTTATTCCGTATCGATTCGCTTTCTCGAAAGCACCAGCATTACTGTTGTTTCCAATCAAAAGCGTTAATTCCACATGTAAATCTCCGGCGATCTTACGATCAATAAGAGCCTGAAAATTACTTCCCCCACCTGATGCAAATACCGCGCATCGAGTCATTTGTCTGATTCCGTTCTGACCACCTTACTATAGTGGTCTTTCAATTTTCGCGACTTCTCCACTGAAATTGATTTTGTACCTTATGCCGGCCCAGGTAATAGTGTTGGTGAGAAGTGTTTTAAAATAGCTTATTGCATGTGTTAATCTCATCATCGGCATCAATATCAAAAACTTGGGAAATTTGTGCATTTTTCCCAAAAATGGGTATAATAACACCGTTGCAAGCTCTCCGATGTAAAACACTAAAGCAGGTCCTCCTCCGGAGCTTAAAAACGAATGTTTTTCTGATATTGACAATAGCAAAGCGAATGGAAGTGAAAAAATTAATATAGTTGCAAGTAAAGCAATTGGAAAAACAATAAAAAGCCAGATCATTTTAAAATGTGCTTTCAGATACATTATCTGCCGCTCAAACCAGTTTACAGTACTCTTTACTGTTGGAAGTAGATCGTCTGTTTGAATTATACAATGTGGAACAAGAACCGCTTTTTTTGCATTTTTCAGAACTATTTGTGATAAACTCATGTCATCAACACCAGCTCTTGACCACCGCTTTGCTACCCCCAGTTCTTCAAAATCCTTTCTTCTGATCGACATTGATCCACCCCATAACCCAACTCCACCAATAAAACAGGCCGCAACAAAAGCAACATACATGAAAACATTAACGTATGAATGGGTCAACTCACCTACTGAACCCTTCTTTGCATTTAACCATCTGAAACCACTCGTAACTGCCACTTTTGGATCAGATAACGGAAGAATCAGTTCTTTTAACCATGACTTATCAGGGTGAATATCCGAATCAGCAAAAACGTAGACATCCGGTTTATCAGCAAGAGTAATTGCTGCAAGCAGATTGTGATTTTTCTGAGCACATGTTTTTGAAAGTCCGGCAATCGCAAGTTTAGCATTCTTGTTGGATTTTATGATCTCTTTTATGATAGGAACCGCAAGATCCTGTTCGCTCTCAGTTACATAAACTACCTCATAATCAGGATACTCCAATTCAAGAAATCCCTGAAGATTTTTCCCAAGATCTTTCGGTACGCCTTTACAAGGTATTATGATTGAGCATTTTGGTGAGTATTGACTGTCAAATTTCGGCCTGATGACATGATCATACCAGTATTTTTGATAAATAATCGTAAATAAAGTAGCTAAAATATCACTAATAACAATGACTAATGCAGATATAAAAAGAACATTTACTACTATCGAAGAGCCATAAAAATTTGAAAAAGCCAAAATACCTCCCCCAACAAAATACAATAAAATAAGACCTAACAGAGGGTACAAGCAATACGTTACTATTAGTTTTTTTTAATGAGTTATTGCACTTCCCATATTCTTTTTTCATGTTTTTATCTTTAATTCACCACTTACGTAGTAACTTTTCCTACTTTTATCTGATTTCGCCCATCTTTCTTGGCTCGATACAAAGCCTTATCAGCTGCAGCAATTACTTGTGTAACTGTATTCTGTAAAGATACTCTGTTTGCTATACCACATGATATCGTAACTAAAATTTTCTTTTTTTCCGAATGAGTTATCATACTTTCAATATTCAACCGTACTTGTTCCATTATTTTTACAATTGGTTTCGTTTCATGATGAGGGAAAAAAACAATTATTTCTTCTCCCCCATACCTGCACACGATACCGTCAGACTTCACGCCTTTGTATACTTCCTGGGCAACCGCGTACAATACCTGATCGCCAGCCTGATGTCCATAAGTATCATTTACATTTTTAAAATGATCTATGTCGATCATTGCAATTGTAAATGGTGGGTTGCAATCGATATTTGATTGCTCATTGATTATTTTACCCGCATACTCCCGGTTGTATACTTGCAGCAATGGATCATATGCCACTTTATGTTCCATTCGACAAAACCAATGAATCAGTATACCTGCGATTGTAAATACGTTAGAAGTTAACAAAAGAATTACCTGCTGCATTGTCGGTGAGTGTTCATTATTTCCAAAGATCCAAATCGTAGTAAGAACAAAACTCAGACCAGATAACATTCCACCCAAAAAAAACTCATTCTTCAAAAGAGATATTGTTATTGAAATGGCAAATAAAAAAACGGCAGGACTAATCCAGAAATAAATTTCTTTCCATGAATAAAACTTTAAACTCATCATCCAATTTATTGCTTGCGGATTTAATCGGGCTACCATTAACAGCATTAATTCAATAGTAAGTACTGCCAGAGTCATACTTCTTATAGTACGGTATTTCAGGTACGAAGGAATTGTACAAACAATAATAATATTGAGTTGCAATAACAAGATGAGAGAACCAAAAAATCCTTGTGGGATTACAGGTATCTCTTTAAATAGGTGATTACTGAACAGAAAAAAGGCCATTACTGCTGACCCATTCAAATAAGCCAACAGATATATTTTGCTATTGTTAATACGAGGATATGATAAATGCCCGGTAATTATAACTATAAGAGAAAGAATCCCACCAGTTATATATACTTCTCTTGAGGACAAAAAGACCAAAGGATACGATCTATTAATAAGATTTATTATTACTGTAAAAAAAACACCCAGTAAAAAAACACCTGTTCCCCACCTGCTTTTGATCGCCATGAATACTACTTTGTCATATTTAATGATAATTAAGAGACATCCGGCCGGATGTCTCTACCTAAGATATTTATCATAAATACAATATTTTACTTTGTGATACCATAAATAATATGGGTAAAAAAAAAGCCCGCTTTTCAGCAGGCCTTTTTTTTATAATTTTATTCTGGTTATTTATCTCTTAACACCGATATAAACCTTCTTTGAAATCGGTTTTGCGTTGTTTGTTGCGTTCTTATCAACTACTTTAACAACCGCTACGTAAGTACCTGCACCAACATACCTTCCTTTTGAATTTGTACCATCCCAAATGAAAGCTGAAAGGTCAACATTTTTACCCGGATTGCATTTATCAGGAACGGATACTTTTTCTTTCTTGGGTTTAAGTTCTATAACTAAATTACCCATCTTATCATAGATAACCATTTCTGATTCGAATACAACAATTTCTTTCATTTTCGTAAGGGCATCAACCGTTATGTAGACAACATTTGTCCCGGCTTTAAATGGATTAGGGCCAATATTAGTAATTAGTGAGTATGGTACAGATTCAACCTTTAAACCGACCCACTTGTTATCAGGTACAGCCTGCAAATTGTTCAAATCATCAGCAATTTTGTTTTCCTTAATATTTATCATATCACCATTAACAGGGAACACCTCGGGATTCTTAACAAGGTAATCTACCTTGTTCCCATTTTGTGAAAGAATTTTGTCCAGAACAACTTTATAGGAGTCGGTGTTGTGTTTAAAATTAAATGTTAAAGAATCAAAAGCTGGAATTTTAACTTTTTCAGAGAAAACTACCTTCAGAGTATCAGGTGCACTCTGACATTGTGAAATAGCTACACCTGGCAAGTAAGTGGCCGATACTATTACAGGCGCGGCTTTATCTGAAACAGATTTTTTTGGAATATTTATTTCTGGAAAATCTAAATTGACTACTTCTATATTGAAAGGACCAGATGTAACATTTTCAGGCTTTTCCAAAAATGCGCCTTTGACATCGACTCCTATTTCCACACTATCTGTACCACTCGTAAAACTACTACTATCTAAATAACCTTTAAATTTGTTTGCATTCTGTTGCCATTCACCAAAAACTTTAAAAGATTCTTTTTTCACTTTTTTAATAAACTTGATAGTTAACAAATCAACAATACCGTCTCCATCTTTATCAAAGTAGTCAGCAGAAACGATTTCCGCAGGAATCGATTTAACTCTTATTTTTACAGGCCTGTTGTCTTTATGAGCATTGTTACTGAACAGATCGGTAATAGTTCCTGATGAATTAATCTTCAGCAGATCACCCGATTCAGGAGAATCACCTGCAGCATTTTTTGCAACGATTCGTATAGTATCTCCCTTGACTAAATCTGCACTGCTGATATCCATATCTATTGTATCAGCACCCGATCTTTTTATTACTTTCAGAGTTTTTCCTACTATAGTTGCAGGATTAACAGCCTCAGAGAATGTTATATACAATGTATCATCACCATCTTTAAGCCGTTCAACCAATACTGCGCTTGATAAAAGAGGACCAACACTATCTGCAATATTAAAAATTGATTTTTGATCTTTGCTTGCAGGTGCCGCAGGGTTTTTCCAATAAGTAGTACCTAATTGAGATGAATTGCTGGTTGTAACACATGAATCAAATGGATCATTCAATTTTACCGTCACATGCTTTTTGTTTGCGGCATCAAGAGTCAAACTTGTCTTTCCAACAACCATTCTTTTATTTGTACTGGATTCAATAGGCCAATAAAGCTCGATCGAATCAGGCAGGCTCGATTGATCCTTTAAAGTGTCCTCATAGAAGATTTCTAATCTATCAACCTGACCGAAACCGTTATCTGCGAAGTAAGCACCTCTTGATACTTTGAAAGTCGGTTCGGTAAAGAAAATGTTGTATCTGGATCCTTTTAAAATGGTGTTGTCATAATCGGCGTAAATGACTATCTGACCGTTAGAAACACTTTTACCCGTTGATGTGATCCAGATTACTGTTTTTCCATTAACCAGTTTAGATCCCTGAATAGGAACTGTATCTGTGGCATTATTGTATGCTGCTAGAATACCAGCATTTTCCTGAAAATCGATTATAAAACTGGAGTTCCGCGTGGTTATGATATCAGCACTGTCATTCCCTGCAGTAATTGTTACTGGATACCGTTCACCAGCACTACCTTCAATTTTCGCTGATTCATTGTAACCGCCAACTGTATCACTATAGAAGATTTTAAATTTATCTCTATTTTTTCCTACGACGCCAAACGCCTGGTCAGTTTTAGAGTTGGTAACGAGTGTCGCTACAAGCGGGAAGGTATCGTTTAGCTTACCATTAGTAATTTTTACTTTAAAATATACTGTACCAGTATCATCACTGGTTATCGTTGAGGCTCCATCGACATCACCTACCGTTGGCTTAGTACTTGTGAGTTTGACATCTGCCTGTCCGCCCTTATCTACAAGATTACCAAACTTATCATAAACTTTTGCAATGATTGTTGCGGATATTCCTGGATTAACGACCTTAATTCCACCAGAAGCTGGATCATAGAATTTTACACTGTCGGGATCTCCTGGGAGAATTTTTATACCATCTGAAGACCCTCTTATTGCATTTCCTATTGTATCTGTTGCATTAACCAGGAACTTACCACTAACCGAAACAATCTCAAGACTGCCGTTATCAGGTACTTTGGTAAAAACTACATCGTTTTTCTGCTCACCTACAAAATCTCTGGGAAAAGTAAATTTCTTTAGCTGATCATTATACAAAATATAAGATGAGTTTAAATTTGCCTCAGCAGTATCTATATGTGCTGTCAATGCTTTGCCGCTAGAATCCTGTGGTATTACTTTCATTACCACTACTGTACCAGCTTTCACTTCTTTTAAAGGGTTTTGAAAAGTCAGATCAGTCTTGCTAAAAACCTGTACTGAGAATTTATAAGCTAGATTACGATACGGAAGGAAACCCATCATTGAAGAAACTTTTTCACCCTTCTCATTAGTACCACTGACAACCAGTTCTAAAAATGCATAACCATTCGCATTAGTACGGGCTGGAACATCAAAAGAAATCTGGTTAATGCCAACTTTTAAATTAGTTGGAGTAGGAGAGGCATCTCGAACATTTGTACTTGTCAAAACGAGTTTGGGAACAGCTCCGAAAGCATCTTTATCGTAGGGAAGAGCATCAATCCATTTTGCATATTCAATTTTTGGATCTTTGATTGATCCAGCAAGAACAGACAAATTAAAAGATGCTGTTGCGGTTGTCTTATTGATCACTACCGCATCAGTTGGCTTTACCATTACTACAGTTTCCTGATACTTTCCTGTATATGGAATAGCACCAATATCAGCTATCGAACCATCATTATCATAGATACCCCCTTCGGCCCATCCCTGATCAACAATAAATTTTTTCATTACTGGATCATCCCAATCAGGAACGAGGAAATTAGCATTCGTAGGGTCGACTGATTTGAATTTTGGTTCTAACCATCTGATATTTGCAGTAGCGGGGAAATCAAGACTAAGAGCACCAGGCTGAATAATCCATTCTGCTCGCACCCGAACGACTGAATCTTGAACGACTGAATCTGTACTATCTCTGAATGTTAATACTATTTCTACAATTTCACCTTCAATTTGCCACTTTGTCATGCCATTCATCAGCTGAATACCCTGAACACCTGTAACTTTCTTTTTTACTTCAACTTGCTTATTCGTAAATGGATTCTGAGCATTGGCCTGATATTCCTGTGATCGTGTTTCAGCGGCCTGTTTCTGAGCGGCATACAAATTATTATGTGATCTCAAAGTGAATTTTGGATCAAGATCCATCCAATCAGTTAAATCAGTTATTTTGGACCAATAAGTATAAGGTTCGGCAAAGAGGTTATTGAAAATAGCATGCTGATGTCCTGCTTTCCAGTGACCTATAATCAATAAAGAGTTATGCCAGAAAGTATTATTGTAAATAGCAAGAGGAGAAAGCAAATTATCTTTGAACATTATTGCTCCTCCTGGCTGATTTCCACCATCAGGCATAGTTTTTATTTTTGCATAATCTGTAGGAGCATGATGGTTATCATAAAAGAGATTAAAGCGAATAACCGATCCTAAATCCCAGGCTGATTCGAAAAACATTCCCACATCGTTATTATGGATTCTATTTCGTTCAATGATATGGTTACCTGTTTTACCAAACCCTGATAAGGGAACAACTTTCCATTTTTCTATATCCGCAGGATTGGCATTAGCAAAAATTCCACCCTCATTGCGGTCTTTTACGTTTAATCCAAAATAAGCATTTTGTAAATCGCAATTTTTAATTGTAACATCGCCAGCAATCCAGAGTGTAATCGCAGCGTTACCGTGGAAAAGAGGATCTTTATTATTCCAAATGCCAGAATAAGCAAAAGGTGCTGAACCTCCTCCATCGACGATAATTCCATTGATAGTTACGCCCTGACAACGCATAACTCTTAAAGCACCATTCTGATCAAAATTGATTAGTGAATCAATTTTCGCTTCTGCACCCGTTTTGGGACCAACATTTTTTGTATCTTTCCATTTAATAGTAGGCTTTTTAGCAAGAGCGGGATCTTCAGAACGAAGAGTAATTTTGTTTTTATTAATCGTAACCTGTTCTTCGTAAACACCAAAGTCCTTGATTACGATTTCATCACCAGCTTCAGCAGCTTTAACCGCATCCGAAATGGTTCTGTATTGCCCACCGTCATCAGCACTTTTTGATACGGTTCGAATACCAGCACTGAAGCCTACCTGTGTGGCAAACAACAATAATAGGATAATTTGACCTACAATCCGTGGGTTCATTGAGACCACTCCTTTTCTTACTTTCTATATAATATAGTAGAACTATTAGTTGATTAGTGTTTCACAATGAATTTTAGGTTCAAAGGTAAACTAACCACTATAGAAATCTAATTTTAAACGATTAAGAAAAACCAGTAACACTATAATTTAATCATTTTTTTTAAAAAAGTGTTAATGAATTCATAGCAGTAAATAAAATTTGTACTCAAAATAAGTTCGATATAATCAAAATAATGCTTATAGTTATAAACTGAGACATATGTACATTGCACTAACTTATATAGAGATATATTTCTGTAAAAAGGATGTTTTAAATTGAAACAATTAGTAAATACAGAAATGTCTCAAATTGATCACATTTTAATACATTGAAAATTGAGAACGTATGTTTTGCTTGTTTTTTGCATCTTTTTTCAGGCACAGATATTGCATAACATGCGGTTTACCATAAAACTATAGGAGGTCTTATGGAAAAGCAAAACTTGCTGGAAAATCAACTGAACATGAATGAAGAAAATTCCAAAAAAACATTCATTCCATTCCTTGGCGGAAGACCCGATAGAATTACTATCATAAGTCAGGATGAATTAACTAACCTTAAAATAAATCTGAATGTTTCTAAATCGGTAGATGAATTCATTCAAACAATGTAACCTGTTTCGTAGTAGCGGCTTATAACCGCTTCACTACGAAAACTTCTATCTTCTGCCAGGAGATCCATATTGCCCAGTGGAATTTGGAATTAAAGATGATGACAATTTCCAGCTTGTACCATAATTATTTGCTTTGGAAGTATAAGCGTTACTATCAAGTGCTATCGAAGCACTGTCACCTGCTTTCGGCCAACCAGCAGAATTCTCTCTACCTGTATAAATTACCCGATCTATAAGGGTGCTATCTTTTGCACGAATCGCTATCCAGCTGCCGTCTATTGTTAATTGAAGAAAACTCATAGGCTTAATGATTGTATCAACCCATGGAAGAGTATCCCTTGGAATAACATTGAAACTATTGGGAGCAAAAGTCATGTCGGTAATTAATCTGCTCTCATCATTTATACATATATATAGTGAATCATAGGTAACAGCCGATGGTAATAAGTTATAAAGTTCGATATATTCAGAACCATCTACATCATACATTATTTCTGTGATTATAATTTCGCCAGTTTCTGTTGAATCTGCAAGCTCGGAATCTATCCTTCCGTTTACGAGTATAGCACCGGGTTCAATAATTGTTAAATCTAAGGAAATAGTACCCGGATTTGATCTAAACTCAAGGTTAACAGGATTTTGGCTGCTTACATCAAACGACAATTTTGATTCAGCTTTATAAATTGTATCTTTCGCAGTTGTAATACAAAAGACATTGACTGTACCTGTTGATTTATTGGGAATTTTATCCAGGACTAAAATTACATTCGTTTTTTGCTTTACAGATGCATACCACTGCTTTTTAGTAACAGACTCTGTATAGATAGCCAGCACAGAATCCACTTTAGTTGGCACTCCACCTATTTGCAGATACAAGGAACCAACGGCAGGTAATAGGGCAAATTTAATTTCGTTTATTTCTTTTGGTTTAATCTCTACATCCGTCATGTTTGCTGTGTCTTTATGGATAACAGTACCCAAACCATCAACTGTCCAGACTTTAACAGTCCGCTGCTTACCAGAAGGAATATCTTTTATTGTATCGATTACAACAGGTGCAGATGTCAAAATATTTTGCGAATAGTGAATCGTTTTAATATCGGGTGCACTTATTTCCACTATCAAACTGTCAAACGACAATTTTGCAGCTTGTGTGCTTTTTTGTAATGATGGTGTAATTACCTGAAACCTGATTGCAAGACTCCCAAAATCAGTAGTTTCATTAGAAACTGGAGATGGACCGCACCTCAATAACAGTACTACTATAGATACGGTTACTATCGTAAATGAGATGAATCGCGCATTCTTGACAAGAGTATTCATCGTTTATCTCCTGATACATTTTCAGATTGATCAGAAAGTCTTTCATAGATTACAACTATAGTGCCAGAAAAAAATGTTGTTTTGTGATCAGAATAACTTATTTCATTTCAAAAATGATTATCATGAATTTCATTTGGGGAACTATTAACTGTTAATCATTCAAGGAAAATTGGCATGTAATCTGTTGGGCAGATAAAAGTGCCATTCACCAATTGAGAACTATCAAAAAAACATTGACATACATTTAATAATCGGTTATATTCATAATGTTGATCATCTATGTGAACATCGAAAGGATAAAAGAAATATGCAAATTGCTCATACAATTACAGATCTAATAGGAAAAACCCCTCTTGTTTACATTAATCGTCTAAATGAAGATGGAAAAGCAAAAATCGCAGCGAAACTCGAGTTTTTTAATCCACTGTCCAGTGTAAAAGACCGAATCGGTAAAGCAATGATCGAAGATGCCGAGAAGAAGGGACTCCTTAACAAAGAAAGTGTTATTATTGAACCGACTTCCGGAAACACAGGAATTGCATTGGCATTCGCTTCTGCTGCGAAAGGATACAGGTTAATTTTAACAATGCCCGAAACGATGAGTATTGAAAGGCGAAAAATTCTCAAGGCCTTAGGAGCAGAACTAGTTCTTACAGATGGATCGAAAGGAATGCGAGGGGCGGTAGAAAAAGCAGAAATATTAGCATCAGAAATACCAAACTCTTTTATACCTCAGCAATTTAAGAATCCTGCAAATCCAGAAATTCACCGCAAAACAACAGCTGAAGAGATATGGGCTGATACTGATAAAAAAGTTGACATTTTCGTAGCTGGAGTTGGTACTGGAGGAACATTAACCGGTGTTGGAGAAGTACTTAAAAAGCGCAACCCGCAAGTAAAAATTATCGCTATCGAGCCGGAAAAATCGCCCGTTCTTTCAGGAGGAGAAGCAGGTCCGCATAAAATTCAGGGAATTGGGGCTGGATTTATTCCCGATGTAATCAATCGATCTATAATTGATGAAATCATCAAAGTGAAAGAGGAAGATGCTGGCGAGGTTTCGCGCTTAGCGGCAAAAAAGGAAGGACTTCTGATAGGTATATCATCAGGAGCAGCACTATGGGCAGCATTAAAAGTTTCACAGCGCGATGAGAACTCAGGTAAACTCATTGTTGTATTACTTCCCGATAGTGGTGAGCGCTATCTTAGTACCTGGCTTTTTGAAAATGTCTGATCCGTTTCTCCTATCGTAAAGAAATATTAACCGGAGGATTTTTTATTATGAGTAAAAAAGAGTATCATTTTGAAACGCTTGCTCTTCACGCCGGACAGACTGTAGATACCACACAATCACGAGGAGTTCCTGTTTACAGAACAAGTTCTTATTTGTTTAAAAACACCGAGCATGCTGCAAATCTTTTTGCTCTCAAGGAACTTGGCAATATTTACTCAAGAATTATGAACCCAACTACAGATATTCTTGAGCAGCGTGTGACACAACTCGAGGGTGGAGCTGCATCAGTGGCGCTTGCTTCAGGGACATCGGCCATCTTTTATGCAATAATTACTCTTGCGCAGGCTGGCGACGAGATTGTTTCAGCAAGCAATCTTTACGGAGGAACATACACTCAGTTTGACTCGATTCTTCCTAAATTCGGGATCAAAGTAAATTTTGTCGATTCAAAAGATCCTCAGAATTTTCAGAACGCAATTACGCAAAAAACCAAAGCGATTTACATTGAGTCCATAGGCAATCCAGTCCTTGATTTTGCTGATATAAAAGCGATCGCCGATATAGCTCATAAGAATGGTATTCCTCTTATAGTTGATAGTACTTTTACTACACCGTATTTACTAAAGGCCATTGATTATGGAGCGGATATAGTTGTGCAATCATTAACGAAATGGCTGGGAGGACATGGTTCAGCTATAGGCGGTATCATAACAGATTCCGGGAAATTCAACTGGAAAAATGGCCAACACCCATTGTTTACTGAACCTGATTCCAACTACCATGGTCTGAGGTGGGCAATTGATCTTCCAGAAGCACTTTCTCCTATTGCTTTTGCGTTACGCTTAAGAACTGTTTTTTTGAGAAATCTTGGTGCTACGCTTTCACCTGATAACTCATGGATTTTCCTTCAGGGGATCGAAACGCTTCCGGTTCGTATGATTCGACATTCGGAAAACGCTTTAAAAGTCGCCAGATATCTTGAAAAGCATCCTAAAGTTCCCTGGGTTCGATATCCCGGACTTGAGAATGATCCATCTTACCCTATAGCAAGCAATTATTTAAAAAACGGTTTTGGTGGAATGGTTGTTTTTGGTGTCAAGGGAGGGTTCTCGACAGCAGTAAAGATCATCGATTCAATTGAACTGTTTTCTCACCTTGCAAACGTAGGCGACGCAAAGAGTCTGATTCTTCATCCGGCAAGTACATCCCACAGCCAGATGACAGAAGCGCAACAGCGTGAGAGCGGATTGACACCCGATCTTATTCGCCTTTCGATTGGACTGGAACACCCGGAAGATCTTATTGAGGCTCTTGAGGATGCGCTTTCGAAGGTATAATTATAATTGTATAAATGTTTACAGGGAGCATGCAAATACTCCCTGTTTTGCAAAAATGGTATAGCGATAATGATCTGCAATGCGAATTTTCAGGATACCTCAATTTTTACAATTCCAGGTCTATATGGTTCCGGTCCTGATCATTGGCAAACTATCTGGGAAAAACTATACGGCTTTACCAGAATCGAGCAGCATGACTGGGATAGCCCCTCCTGCTCTGAATGGAATAAATCCTTATTAGAACAGATGGGAAATAGACGTAAGGTAATTTTTATTGCCCACAGTCTTGGATGTCATTTATTACTGAAATGTTTTTATCAATTGCAAAATGTAATAAAAGGTATTCTACTGGTAGCTCCTCCTGATCCTGGTTGTACTGTGATCAAAAGAGATTTATCGAGTTTTGAAATAAAAGTGCCTTTTAAAATCACCGTTCCAGGGGTCCTTGTTTGCAGCGAGAATGATCCTTATGCAAGTATAGTATACTCTGAAGAGTACGGACGAAAATTCGGTTTATCGTTAATCAATATTGGCAAGTGTGGTCACATTAACAGTGACTCTCATCTGGGAGATTGGGATGAAGGTGCAATGATTCTCTGCAAATTAGTGGAACAGGTAAACTTTTAAAAATCGAGTTGCTCATGTTGAGTCAGATCAAAGCAGGAGAGGTTTGGCGGTTCGAAAACACACTTTCTTACCATGCGTCATTCTTCGACTGGAAGCTCAGGATGAACGGTCGGGTGATTCGAAATTTCTCTTCATTAGGAATTATCGCTCGTACTGAGTGAAATCGAAGTATGAACAGTTTGATATCTCGAATATTACACTTTCTTAAAATGCAACCACCCTTCGAACCGGGAGCTCAGGATGATCGGTACGCATGTGTCAATATTTTCGTATTACAATTTCAAATGTTCATAATACGTCGAATCGAAATACAAGCTTGACAATGTCAATCATCTGCTTTGCTTGAATCCTTTATGACAAATCTGGCTTTTAATTGAGCAACAGTACGGGCTAAACCAGCAAGAGTAATGCTGCGGACGACTTCATCAAAGTCCTTATAAGCAGCGGGTGCTTCATCTTTAGGATAAATTCTGCAATTGGTCAGGATATCTGCTTCTTTGAACTCATTGTGTACAGCAGCCTGATCTAATTGACGGATCGCAGCTTTTCGGCTCATTTTCCGTCCAGCTCCATGGTTGATACTGAAGCAGCTTTTTTGAGCTCCTGCTTCTGCCACCATAACCAGTGACCCTGATACTGGATTGCCAGGTAGCAATATCGGATGACCGGTTTTGTAGAAAGGCGAATTGCTTAAAGAGATATGATAGGCAGGAAAAGCACGAGTAGCTCCTTTTCTGTGTACCCAGACATCTCTGTTATTGTAGTGTTCTTTTCGAGCAATATTATGACTGATCAAATAAACAAGATTACCTTCAGTGCCAGGTAGTACTTCCTGAAAAGCTTCCAGCACAAGAGCATTAATAAGCAAGTGATTTACTGAAGCGAAATTTGCAGACAATGCCATATCGTCCAGATACGCATCAGCTTCTTTACTTCCTAATTTAGCATAAACAAGATGAGCATCATTTGCCGGAAATGGTATTTTATTCTGTTCAAAATGTTTTCTCATCAATTTGAACTGATTTGTGGCAATAACATTGCCAAATCCTCTTGAACCGCAATGTGATAAAAAAGCCACATTCCCATCAATCAAGCCGAAAGTATCTGCGGTTTCTCTGTTTTTTTCTTTATCTACGATGTGAACAATTTCACATTCGCCAAAGTGATTACCGCCGCCATAAGAGCCAAGCTGCATTAGTTTGTCATCACAATTTTTAAATACAGCTGATTTTATCAAAAAATCAAGGCGCTGAGAAAGTGTGTCTATTGAGTTATCATGCCCGCGATGACAAGCATCTTCACATCGACAGATCCAATCTTTAGGAATGTCAAGTTTCTTACAAACTTCAACAGAAGCACCTTCTATAACTGCTTTAATAAGTATATCACGAGGCAGATGACGTGATTTTTTTACACTCCGCTGCCCCTGACCAGGCCCGGTGGGAATGCGATCTGTCAAAGCATTTATGATTGACCTTCGAAGCACCTTATCCCGGAGAGATTCTTCCGGTAAATTTAATTGAAGTAAACTCATTGAGCATTTGACATCAACACCGACCGGACCCGGATAAATATGAGTCGGTGAAACTAAAACAGATCCGATTGGTACCCCATAGCCCTGATGAGCATCAGGATTAATTATCAAGTCAGTCACCCCCGGAGCCGTTAATACATTTAATGCCTGCTCAAGACACACAGCATCCATACTTTCACGAATTGCTCTGGTTCCTATAACAGTAGCACCTTTGCCATTTCGATTCGATAAAATAGCCATCGATTCAGAGACAGGGGATAAGAGAGGACTATTCATTTTTCAAGCCTTTGCCTAAAAAAAAAGGGAAGAACTAAATATATCATTTAGCCCCTCCCTTCGGCTCTTCTCTAAAGAACAAATTTAGTCAATCATAAATCTCAGTTTCTCAACTGGCTTTGAATTATTATACAGTACAGCCAGATAGGTACCAGAAGCAGATAGCTTTATTGAAGCAGGTAATGAAGAGTAAGAGCAGACGAGTTGACCTTTCATATTAATGATATCCAGCTTTAGTTTACCTTTAAGGTTTCCATTGCAGCTTATCAGCTTGTTGGCAATCATCAATTTGGTCTGCTGTTTACTTTTAGTAGAGATGGTACGGACAGCTGCAGGTTCATTTATCAACGGAGCACACCATGGCTTTACAGCATCAAGTTTCCATTGCTCAACTGATACCCAATCATAGGACAACATGCCGCCAGTATCACCGCTGTTTGGATTGAAACACCAGAAGGTCCATGAATAAAAATTATCAGCCATATACTTTAAAAACGTTGTAAACCAGGTACCAGATTTACCACCATAACTTTTCGTATCTTTAATTCCAAATTCACCAACCAGAAGCGGTGCTATATTATCCTTTGCAATGAAACCAAATGCTTCGTCCCAAATACCTTCCATGTTTTTTGGAAAATCAGGTGAATCAAACCAGGGCTGTTGAAAAACTTCAGGACCATATTCATGAGGCGAATAAACCAGTTTTTCTGGTTTTGAAAGTTTGATTGGTGCAGTTTTTACACCGCGCAAATTACCACCCCACCAGTAAACGGTAGATCCATACTGTTCTACGCCTTCTATTATTATTAATACATCAGGGTTTTCAGCAAGGATCGCATTACCACATTTTTGAGCAGCAACATTCCAATCGGATTTGGCGCCAGTTCCCCATGTGGAACCGCCATCAGAGGTTTTCGCATGCGGTTCATTTTCCAGATCAAAGCCTATAACAGTTGGATTGTTTTTATATCTCTTAGCAAGGAAAACCCAATCTTCGATCCACTGTTCCTCGCTGGTGGTTTCAGTATACCAGACTTTCTCATTCATATAACCATCAGGTTCGCGTGAATGATTATCGAGAATTATAACGAGCCCAAGCTGTCCGGCATAGCGGATTATTTCATCTAATATTTCGATAGGCTTAAACCCTTCCAGTTCTTTATTCATTTCAGTTATATCGCGAGGATAGTAAGGATCTTCACCATAAAAATTGATGCTTTTGACTTTTGCACCTTCGCGAAGCATCGCATCACAAAATGGAATACGTATGCAGTTGAAACCCAGCTTTTGTATTTGTATAAGCATTCCATGATAATCTCTCGCCCATAAACCATGAGGACCGAGATTAGATGTTTCAAGGCCGAACCAGTTTACACCTGTAAGGCGCACAACCTGTTCATTATCATTGTAAAGTTTCGAGCCCTTAGCATGAAGATAAGATGCCTGAAGCAAAGATGCACAAATCAAGATTACCAGCACAACCGAAACAGATAATTGTCGAATTTTCATAAACGGGTGAAAAAGATTGTTTAACATTAAAATCCATCCATAAAAAAGCATTAATTGTTTTATTGAAATTGTTTGTCTCTTATTAGTGGAGAGCTTCTATTAAGCGGTTCGCTATCTGACGTTGTTTAAAAAATAGATGTTTATGAAATCACAAACAAGGCCTTGATTTTAATTCATCTGGGAATTTATGTAATATTATAAATCAATTTAACTTATCATAAGAAAGATGGAATGCACTGTTGATTTTTACACTTTTTCTTTATTAATAAAGTGTGGATTCATTTTTCCGACAAGCTTATCACTTATCAATTTTTTATAAAAGGGACTATTCCAGACACTCTTTTTTTATATCGTTTGTACTCATCACCATATTTTTCTTCCAAAAGTTTCTCTTCTGTGCTAATAATTTTTAACATAGCAATGCAAATGACAGCTGACACGGTCAGGATTAACATACTGTTCATAACAAGTGCCAGACCGGGAATGGTCAAGTAAATAAATGATACATACATTGGATTTCTGCATATTCCATAAAATCCGGTCTTTAACAAAATTCCCTGGCGAACAGCCTTTATCATCATAGCACCTGATGAGAAATTGACAAACAATCCCATCACAATTATACCAATTCCAATAAAAAAGAGTGTCTTATATTGTAAGTATGGAAATGCAAATATTGGTCTAAAATAAAATGAAATTATAATTGTTAATAAAAGATAAGGAACAGCAATCCGGCTTATTTTTGGTCCGACGCCAAATATACTCATTTTAATATTTTTATCCATTTTACCCCTGAAATATTAAATATAGCAATTTGTAATACTATAGAGCTTCAGAATTTCTTATCGAGTATCATTTTCGAGAATTCATAATCCTTTTTATATTTCGGCTTAATTTCATCTATCAAATTATTCCAATGAGATTCGATCCTTTGCGAATACCATTCTTTACCAACTTGATAATCCATTCCTCTAACGTTAAAAGCATAGAAAAACCAGTATGATGGATTTATTATTTGTGATAAGGCATCGGCATTTGAAATGCATACCTGCTCTTTTGATCCCTGATTCATTTTTAAAGGCAAGCTATGAGTTTTTATACACATGCAGATTTGGTCTACTATCTCTTTTGTATAGTTATCTGAAAGTAATATTGATTCGGCAATTTCCGATCCGACAATATGGTGATTCGTAAGATCACTGAAATTCCTTACAGCCGCAATATCATGGAGCCACGCAGCTGCTTCCACTACAATTGAATCTGCATTGAATAGTTCAGCGATTTCCAGTGAAATATTTCGTACCAATAAGAGATGTTCTTTGTGGAAAGCTTTTCCAAATCTGTTTTCAGGCTTGCTACACTCAATATCCATTACCTCTTCAAAATCAATCATACTATCTCCTGTTCAGCTTATAAGGATCTTTTGTTAAGCTCAAAAGGCATGCCAGTATTAAATGTCTACAATTTTTTAAATAATCGATATCACTTATAATGAAATGGTCGACAAATCACAATTATCACAATTTTTGTTGAAATAGTTCACATCCGAATTTTAACTCCCGCATACAATATGACTCTGGATAATACGGATTAGTAATAAAGCAGTAGAACTTGCCCGAAATAGTTTGATATAGTGACGGTAAATTGGTATATTATATGAATACTTGTTCATATATTCATATTTATAGGAAACTATATGATAAAACATGATTCCAATCAAGGTACATGTGATTGTACCACTATTCATGAAGAAGTAGTAGAGAACGTTAAAAAATCAATACCTTCAACAGATCAAAGGCTTAATCTCTCTGAATTTTTCAGGATTTTAGGCGACAGTACAAGGATCGGGATTTTAAGCGCGCTACATAAATCTGAAATGTGTGTTTGTGATATAAGCTCACTACTTAATATGACTCAATCTGCAGTTTCTCATCAATTGAGAATACTCAAACAGGCACGATTAGTTCGATACAGAAAGGAAGGAAAAGTAGTCTACTATTCACTCGATGATAACCATATTGAAGAGATGTTGTCGATCGGTTACAAACATTTGTCCGAGTACTATTAAAGGAGTGCGCCTGATTAGATGAAAGCACAATACACTTTGAAAAATCTTGACTGTGCAAATTGCGCATTAAAAATAGAAGATCATTTCAAACATATACCCGGCTATGGAGATACAACTGTCAATTTTTCAACATCGACTTTACACATAGCTACAAGGGACCTGAAATTTTTACGCGATGAAATTGCTAAAATAGAGCCACAGGTTGAGATTTTTCCTATACCGGAAACACAACCAGGCATACATCCTCCTTCTTTAAAACAAATGATTTTTAACAGGCAGATTATTTTTATATCGATTTCGACTGCACTACTTGCAGTTTTACTTGCTTTTGGTGATTTTTTCCAAGGGATACTTTTGGGATATGGCGATTACGTTATTGCACTTATAGCTTTCTTTCTGTGCGGGTGGACAGTTCTTGTAAAAGCTGCCAAAACGATCTATCATCATCAATGGTTTGATGAAAATGTGCTGATGTCCATCGCCAGTATTGGAGCACTGTCTATACATGCGCTTGAAGAAGCTGTTGGAGTCATGATTTTCTATCAGATCGGAGAGCTATTGCAGAGCATGGCTGTCAATCGTTCCAGAATGTCTATTTCAAAACTTCTTGAAATCCGGCCTGACTACGCAGCTGTAAAGACATCTGCAGGGGTAAAAAAAGTGTCTCCTATGTCAGTCAACCCTGGCGATGTGATCATTGTCAAGGCTGGGGAAAAAATTCCACTTGATTCAGTTGTTATTGACGGGAAATCACAAATTAACGCCGCCGTCCTTACGGGAGAATCCGTTCCAAAAAGAGTCGAGATTGAAGATACTGTTCTTGCCGGTGAAATCAATCTGACCGGGATACTAACACTTAGAGTATTGAAACCTTTTTCTGAATCATCTGTCTCAAAAATTTTAGATTTAGTTGAAAATGCTGCAGAAAAGAAAACCAGAATTGAAAATTTTGTGACCACTTTTGCACGCTACTACACACCCCTGGTAGTTGCTTTTTCAGGACTTCTTGCAGTGATTCCACCGCTTTTGATTCCAGGCCAATCATTTTCAACGTGGTTTTACCGGGCACTGGTTCTTTTGGTGATCTCATGTCCTTGTGCGCTGATAATTTCGATTCCACTTGGATATTTCGGTGGAATCGGCGGAGCATCCAGAAGAGGTATACTTATAAAAGGTTCAAATTTCATCGATGCCCTTGCAAACATTGGAAGTGTTGTTTTTGACAAAACAGGAACATTAACCAAAGGCAATTTCAAAGTACATAAGGTAATCGCGAAAAATCACAAATCGGAGCATGACCTGTTGAAATATGCTGCATTTGCAGAAGCACATTCAAATCACCCCATTGCCAAGTCAATTGTCAATGCATTTACATCGCATAATGATTCCGTTGACGAAGCATTGATTACTGAACATCAGGAGATCCCCGGTCAGGGGGTAGTTGCAACTGTTAAAGGCCACCGGATCCTTGCAGGAAATAATATACTGATGGAACAGGAAAATATTTCTCATGAGATCTCCAATGAAGGAGGAACAGTTGTATATGTGGCAATAGACAACCTGTTTTGTGGATATATTATCATTAGAGATGAAATTAAAGAAGACTCAAAAGGTGCAATTGATAAATTATACGAAATGGGTATCGATGACATATCAATGTTAACAGGTGATAACTATAAAGCAGCTCAGATGGTCGCTGATCAACTGCAAATATCCAAAATTTATGCTGAACTGCTCCCGGAACATAAGGTTGAAGTTTTTGAAAACCTTGTTCAAAGTAAAAACCATAAAGGAACTATCGCCTTCATTGGAGATGGTATTAACGATTCACCGGTGCTCGCACGAGCGGATGTGGGAATTGCCATGGGTGCACTTGGTTCCGAAGCTGCAATTGAAACTGCTGATGTTGTTCTGATGACAGATCATCCATCAAAAGTTGCTGAAGCGATTTCAGTCGGCCGCAGAACCCGGACAATTGTTATACAGAATATAATAATGTCATTGGGAATAAAACTTGTGTTTGTCACTTTTGGCAGCTTTGGTCTCGCTTCGATGTGGGAAGCCATCTTTGCAGATATAGGAGTTGCAATACTTGCGGTCCTTAATTCTTCGAGGGCTTTGAAAGTGAAATATTAATTGTAAAACACTGGCAGTACAATTGTCATCTTTCAGATCCAGACTTAACCTGTTCACTTCTCAATTGTTCAGTTAACAGATTACATCGCGAAGCAGCCTCAAAAAGCCTTTGAATAACAGTTAAGGCAGTAAATACACTTAATCCAAGAAGTATCCAGAACATTACAACCGGTCCCAGCAGAAGACCAAAACAGAGGAGAATAATCCGCTCTGGACGTTGGAGAATTCCGCGATTACATGGTATACCTACTCCCTCACATCTTGCTTTTACATAACTCACCATAAGTGATCCGCAAATCCCGCTGAAGCATAGAAATACTCCCCAGTACCCATGAATCGGATTATTGCAGTAAAAAACAGTCAGCCCGGCAATGAGAAAAATTTCAGTTAATCTATCACAACTGGAATCGAGAATTGCGCCGAACGTTGTCTTTTTACCTGATTCGCGGGCCAGAACACCATCGAGCCCATCAAAAAGAGCACCTGCTATGACAAGAAGAAGTGCTATTTTCCATCTGTTAATTCCTGCAAAATAACCGGAAATGCCGAAAAAAAGTAGTCCTGAAAGAGTAATATGATTTGGATGTAAGCCCATTGCGTTAAAAATTCTTGCCAAAGGTCGAAGTGTTGCATTGTAGAGAGGCTTCAAATTTTCGATCATTTTTTACCTTTCAATACTAAAATTTGGCTTAATACATCAGTTCGTATTTAATCGCTATAAACAGAAATAAAACTAATCTATGAAGAAACTTTTATCGTCCTAAACCTTCATTGTGTATAAAGATTCGATGCATTCTTAATCTTTTTATTCCATTAAAAATCGACCTCAGTTTTGACGTTCATGAAAGTACATTAAAAATATATCTGGTCAATAGCAGTCCAGAAAAAAGAATGCTTGAATCAGGAAGCAGCATAAGCATAGAGTTTTTGCCAATTATCGCATTCTATAGATTTTTGCTAAAGCCGATTTTTCTCCACACATGATCCAAAGTAGATAAAAACCCGAAGTATCCGCAGGCACGCGGTATATCCATAAATCGTATCCTTGTAATCTCTAATCGCTAATAATAAAAGCAATTTGAACTTTTTCCGGATATCCTCAGAATTTACTTATTTTTCGTGATGATAATTCACTGATGTATGTGCAGGATTTTATTTTACCTTTTCAGGAATAAATTACCTGATTTGCAGTTGATTATTGATTAGGTCAAATAGTTACGTATGCTTCAAGCAAAAAAGGCAGCAATTCAGGGTCAAATTATCAGAAAAAAGCTTTTAAATTATCATAGATTTGTTTTATGGACAATGATTACCAATCAGAAACAGGAGGAGTAATGCCGGAACGTCTTATAATAATCGGCTCGGGCCCGGCTGGATTAACTTCAGCAATTTATACATCTCGATCGAATATGCAACCATTATTGTTTGAAGGCTTTCAGGAAGGCGGGATTCCTGGAGGACAATTGATGATAACAAGTGTAATTGAAAACTTTCCCGGTTTTCCCAATGGAATAATGGGTCCTGAGCTTATGGCTAACATGCGAGAACAAGCAGTAAAGCATGGTACCCGGATAATAACTGAAGATGTAATAAGTGTAAATTTACAAATTTATCCTTTTGAAGTTGTATCAATGAGCAACGAAGTCTACAAGACTGACGCGATTATCATCGCATCCGGTGCAACAGCAAAACGGCTTCCATTGCCTTCTGAGCGGACTTTCTGGGGTAGGGGCATAAGTGCTTGCGCAGTATGCGATGGAGCTCTTCCGATATTCAGGAATCGTGAACTTGCGGTAATTGGCGGTGGAGATACTGCTGTAGAAGAAGCGCTTCATCTGACCCAGTTTGCTTCCAAAGTTTACCTTATACATCGAAGAGATGAACTTCGGGCAAGCAAAGTAATGCAAAAGAGAATTCTTACTCATCCTAAAGTACAAATTTTGTGGAACAAAGCCGTCGAAGAATTTATTGGCGAAAAATCTCTTACCGGAGTAAAGCTGAAAGATACTGTCACCAACGAAATTTCTCAATTAAATGTTGTAGGATGTTTTGAGGCTATTGGGCATGCTCCAAATGTCAGCTTCCTTAATCGTCAACTCGAAACAAATGAACTTGGATATTTAAAAACAGTTCCAGGCTCCACTAAATGTGCTATAGATGGGGTGTTTATTGCTGGTGATGTACAGGATTCAAAGTACCGTCAGGCAATTTCTGCGGCTGGCAGTGGCTGCATGGCTGCAATTGATGCTGAACGATGGCTCCAGGAGCGAGCAGGTATTTAGATAAAAAGGGCAAATTCAATCTGCCCTTACATTTTTATATGTAGATTTTCTTTCGACAATCATTCCTTCTATTTCAAACGCAAGTGAGCGCTTTGTTACCGGAAGTGAGGATGGATTGATTATATAAGAAATCATTACCTGTACAGTCGCTTGTATATTAAAATTGTATGATGTCAAACCACGGTGGAAAGCCTCAAACGTATCATCAAAGCCTATCACAGACATTTTTCTGGGATGTTCTTTCAGAAAATCAATAGCACTTAAAGCGGTAAAGTCATTTGCGCAAACCCATGCTGTGCAATCAGTTCTATTCAGTGCCTTTGCAAATAGCGGAGTCATGTTTTTTCTTATAACATCGTGTTCAACTTTTTTAACAAGAATATTACGCGATGTTTCCAGCGCTTTTCTTACAAGTAAGGGAACATCTTTAGAGGACAGAAGCGCCATCATCTGATCGAAGTATTTATCAGATGGTTTAATGAATTTACTATATGCAAACTTATCTGCATATTTGTTTAATGTATATGATTCTATTGACGTTCCATATCGTGAAAAGATCTCATTCAGACCACTCAATCGTGCCCGTGACCATTCTGCATTATGGAATGGTGAAAAATAGGAAATGCAGGTATGCCCAGATTGTAAAAGAAACGAAGCCACATGCTTTGCCGCAGTTGAACTTGTGGCTATTGAAAACAGTTGAATCTCATTATTCTTTTTTATATAATCGGAGATTTTCAAAGCAGAACCCTCTTGAAGAACGGCTATCGGTTTTTTACTTCTTTCCAACCCCTGCAGTACTTCCCGGTACAATTCTCCCGGGCTTTCGCCCCATAAAAGATATCCAACAATAGAAGGATCTGTAGAAATGCTGCTCGAAACATTGCCACTCTGATCTGTAAAAGTCAGTTCCCCTGTTTCATCTGAATACTTGATTACCTTTAATTCAAATCCCATTCGAGAGCACTGATGTTCACAACTGCGGAGAAATTCTTCCCCCCAGGGGGTGCGTGCTTGCATTTGTAATTTTGGATGTGACCACCCGATAAGCACGATCGATAATTGTGATTGCCTTCGAATAAAATGCACTATGTAATATCGGCGATATCGCAGCTCAAGAATTCCTTCTGCTGTCAAGCAATCCAACGCCTTCTTAATTGTCTGATAACTGACTCCATACTGATTCTGAAGCTCTTTTAGCGATGGGAGAACCATTCCTGACGCGTAATTTCCGCTAAGAATATCTTTATGAATACGATCACGCAGTCCCTGCCAGCCTTTTTGGGTATTGTCAATCACTACATTTATCTGCTGACCACCCCTGATTCTTGTCCCCTGTCCATGAAGCACATCCAGTAAGCCTGCTTCTGAAAGCCTGTGTATCGCTTTCCACATAGAAACAGGACTGACGTTGGCTGATTTAGATAAAGAACTGATTGAAGGGAGAAGATCACCAGGACTCCACACATTTGCTTCAATCTGATATTTTAAAAATTGCTCTGCCTGATTTATTGCCGGACTCACTCGAGACATAATTGACCTGCAAGAAAAAATATTTTACTAATGACACTCTGATAAAACTATCTTTCATACCTTAACCATCTGATAATCTGTTTTTCAAATGATTTCTGATATGTGCCAGTAATTTTGAAATAGTTCTATTGTCTTTACTTTATGTATTTAATGATGTCCCATTTTAAAAGGACCTCTTTTATGCAATTAGTATCTGTCTAAAATAGCTGTATTTTTGTAAACACTAAACCTTATTGTCCCCTAAAGTCACCTTGTGGGGCGACGCATCGAAGTACCCGAAGGGGTGGATCAGGGAGCGCACATGTTAATTCTTAACAGAAACTAATTAAGTAATTATCAGCATGTTCTCATCTATTACTTTTCTATTCCTTAATCATTGCATATTCTTTTCACTCAAAAAAATTAACTTAGAATGATAACATACTTAGATTGCACATCATCTGAACCTTTTCTATGTTTAATAAATTTTCATACTCCTTTAACTTTTATAAAATTATGGTCTTCTTTTTCTTGAGATTTAGTAGCTATCAAATGCTATTTGGGTTCAAGTTACTATAATTTAATCTGCATTAGACTTATAGTCTTTCGCTTTGCCTTGATTACTCTTAATTAGTATCTGTTAAAAATAGCTGTATTTTGTAACACGAAATTTATCGCCTCCTAAATCCACCCCTTCGGGTACTTCGATGCGTCGCTCCGCAGGAGGACTTGTAAAAACTCTATATTATCAAAAATCTGCATCTTCAAAAGTCCCCCTGCGGGGGATTTAGGGGGGCGCATATGTTAATTCTGAACGGTAACTAATTAAATTTATTTATCTTCATATTACCTCGAATGAAGTACAAAATGCTATTTTAGTTTGTTATATCATTTTTAAAAGGGGGGTACAGATGTCATCAATTAGAGGAACACAGACAGAAAAAAATCTACTCAAGGCATTTGCAGGTGAATCTCAGGCTCGCAACAGATATACCTATGCTGCATCAATCGCCAAAAAAGAGGGTTATGAGCAAGTTGCGGCTGTTTTCCAGGAAACTGCAGATCAGGAAAAACAACATGCAAAGAGATTCTTTCGATTTTTAGAAGGCGGTATGCTTGAGATTACTGCCGCATATCCTGCAGGAGTAACCGGAACGACAATTGAGAATCTTAAAGCAGCTGCCGCTGGAGAACATGAAGAGTATTCAGTATTATATCCTGAATTTGCTAGAATAGCTAAAGAAGAGGGGTTTCCCCAAGTAGCAGCACAATTTAACAGCGTGTGTAAAGCGGAACAGAATCACGAGAGGCGATATAAATTATTGCTTGAAAATCTGGAAAAATCAAAAGCATTCAAAAAAGATGCAACTATAAAGTGGATTTGCAGAGAATGTGGATACATCCATGAAGGTACTGATGCTCCAAAAACATGTCCATGCTGTGAACATCCTCAGGCTTTCTTTCAGGCTCTTTCGGAAAAATACTGAGTATTTTCCAAGTTAATGGCGCCCAAAGGCGCCTTCTGAAACTTTCATGTATCTTTGGTGTAATTATAAGCGAGTGCGATAGGAACTTAATTTATGACGAGAATATCCCTGACAATACGGGCATGAAGTTATTCAAGTAATCGGGATTTCATTACCTATTAAATATAATTGTGACTATATGAATATCAGTGGTCAAAAATAAAATTCCAAAAACAGGTCTACATCAAAATCGACAACAGTTAAAATTTGCAGATAGATTCAGGAGGAATTTGTGAGGATAATAGACATAAAAGGCTTAAAAAAGGATTATCCGCTTGGAAGCACTATTGTTCATGCGTTAAGGGGAGTTGAATTATCAATAGAAAAGGGAGATCTCCTGAGTATCATCGGGCCTTCCGGAAGCGGCAAAACGACACTTCTGAATATTATTGGTTGTATCGATAATGCGACAAGCGGCAGTGTAGTTGTTGCAGGTAAAGAAATCACAAGATTAAGAGACCGTTATATCACCGAATTACGACTTCACCATATTGGATTTATTTTCCAAACATTCAATTTAATCCCGGTATTAAATACAATTGAGAATGTCGAATTCCCTTTATTGTTAATGAAAAAGCATTCCAAAGCTGAAATACGTAAACGAGCTGAAAAGTTAATCGATGAAGTCGGTTTAAAGGAATATATGAAACACCGGCCCGCAGAGCTCAGTGGTGGTCAGCGTCAAAGGGTTGCAATTGCACGAGCACTTGTTACAAACCCGGATATTGTACTTGCCGATGAACCTACTGCCAATCTTGACTCAGTTACTGGTGCGCAGATTCTTGACCTGATGAAAGAGATGAACCATAAAGAAAATACGACGTTTATTTTTTCAACACATGATCCTAATGTTCTGAAGTATGCAAACAATGTAGTAAAAATCAGAGATGGCCTGATTGCGGAAGAGAGTGCTTCATGAACCTGATTGTAAAAATTGCATGGCGTAACATTTTACGCCACAAAGGGAAAAGCATTATTATTGGTGTAATACTCTTTCTTGGTGCATTTCTTATGACCATTGGAAATGGTATCATTTCCGGAATGGATGCAGGTTTACAAAAAAACATTGTCAACAGTTTCACGGGAGATATTGTTCTGGTCTCTCAAAAACAGGAAAGTGATAATGTTTTTATAGAATTTATGGGAAAAGCAGTTGAACCCATAAACAACTATGTTGATATCAGGGAATTTCTCAAGACACAAAATTCTTATGTTAAGGATTTTATTCCTATTGGTAAAAACATGGTAATGGTACTCAATGAGGATGGAATGCCTGCCTACTCTTTTGTCATAGGTGCAGATATAGAAAAATACAAAAAAATGTTTCCCGATAACATGGTTCCAATCGAGGGCAGACTAATCAATAAAGATGAAAAGGGAATACTAATCGCGACAGGTGCACGACAGGAGATGTTCAATACAACCGGTATCTGGTTCAAACCTGAAAAAGAAACTCTTAACACTGTAAACTTTCCAAAAGAAATTCATGTCAACAGAGATATGATTACTACTAAAGATAGTGTTGTATTAATGGGTTTTAATAACGACAACACCTCATCCGATATCCGCGTTGGGATTAAAGGTATTGTCAAATACAAAGCTCTCAATACTATTCTGGGTAATTTTCCTCTCATGGACATTGAATCTTACCGTACATGTCTTGGTTATTTTTCAGCCCAGGAAAAGGCAGTGGACGTTTCCGCTGAAAATAAAGTACTGTTTAATTCGGAAGAGGAAAATCTTGATGCTCTCTTTTCTGACAATTTTCAGACAGATACTAATAGTAATTTCTCTGCAACATCGACCGAAAATGGACTAAATGATATTCCAGCATCAGAGCAGATAGATCAGAAAGTTGACATCGATGCAGGTGCGTACAATCTTGTCCTGGTTCGCTTAAAAAATGGCGAAAACCTAAAAAAGTCTGTTTCTGAACTCAATAAATTCTTCAAAGAAAAGAATCTTGGAGTTCGTGCGATTACCTGGAAAAAAGCAATGGGTACAATCGGAAGCATGGCAGTACTTATAAAGACAGCACTCTTCATGTTTGTAATGTTTCTCTTCTTTGTCGCAATTATAATAATTGTCAATACCCTCAGTATGGCAGCTATTGAGCGTACTTCAGAATTGGGGATGATGAGAGCTATAGGTGCACAAAAAAAATTCATCCGAAAGATGTTCTTTGGCGAAACCGCAATACTATCCTTCTTTTTTGGTGGTGCCGGTATTATGGCAGGAATAATCGTCCTTAAAATCATTACAGCACTTAAATTTACAACTACAAACGATATGATTCAGTTGCTTTATGGTGGCGATACATTTCACCCTTTGCTTGCTTTTTACGACATAGTTCTTGCAATTGTTCAACTTACTTTAGTTACCGTCATTGCAGTAATCTATCCAATCATCGTAGCAAGCAGCATCAAACCACTTGATGCGATTTCAAGGGATTGAGGAGAACGTATGAATGTCCTTTTTACAATAAGCATAAGAAACCTTCTTAGACAAAAAAGAAGAAATATTCTTTTAGGTACCGCAATCGCCTTTGGAACAATGGTACTTATCATCGCAAGTGCATTTTCACATGGCATATCTGAAGTTTTATTCAATCAGATTGTTGTCTATGTCAGCGGACATGTCTCAGTTAATTTCGCTGACAATGGGAATCTTTTTAAACAGGTTTTCCATGATGGCCCCCGTTTCAAAGAGATTATCAAAAAGGAAGTACCCGGTGTCGTTACCATTAACGAATCAATTGGAGTAATGGCAAGGGCAATCGGAAATAGAAAATCAGACAATGTTATTATGGTTGGAGTAGATCTTAAAGTTGACGATGAAAAGTCAATTAGGGAAGCTGAGAACAACTTTAAGATGATCTCCGGGAGTTTTCTTGACCTTGCGGATTCCACAGTTGAAAACCCTGTTGTTCTCGCAGAACAAAAAGCAAAATACCTGAATGTAAAAAAGGGGGACATTCTCCGTGTCAGGTATAGGCTTATAAATGGTCAGGACCAGGCTTCACGCCTGACAGTTGTCGGCGTTTTCAAACCTGCAAATGTCTTTATGTCAGCACCGATATTTCTCGAGCTTAACACTTTAAAAAAGGTGCTTGGCTATGGTCCAAATGACATTGGCGTGCTTTTCCTGACCCTGAAAAATCCTAAAAAAGATGCCGTCGATGTTGCGAATAAATTGCAAAGTGCTCTAAAACCTTCTCTTGCAGCACTTACAGGAACTGTAGAATCGAAAAGCAGTTCATCACCGATTACTATGTTTGGATTCAAATCTGATTCACTATCAAAAGCCATTCTTAACAAATCTTTATCTTTCGCTGATTCTCCTTTTGTAGCGGGTAAAGAAGATGTTCTGATGAGTGAATCTTTGGCAACTGTATTAAATGTCAGAAAAGATGATATTGTTTCACTTACCTTTCCAGCCAAATACGGCCCAAAATCGGGAGTTGGACAACTGAAAGTAAGCGGTTTTTTTAAGAGCAGCCATTTGCTGCCCTCCAATGTTATACTTTCAAATGACAACGATTTCTACAAAATTTTTTACTCAGAATGGCCAGCAGATTTCAGAAGGTCTAAAGAAGCTTTTATCCCTGATGGCAAAAATCCACTTAACGGTATTTTTTCCCAGGAATGGAACCTTCTGCCGCGAGCGAAATCAACAACAGAGCTTCAACGGCTTCAGAGTGAAATCGGTCAGAAAAAACTTCGCGGAACATCAGTTGATGTCAGGTCAATGTATGAAAGCGCAAGTGCAGTTCTGAAACTGGAAGTCGCGTTGAATATGATTACTTTCATAGCTGTAATGATTCTGTTTTTTATCATTCTAATTGGGGTGATCAATACTTTACGTATGACGATCAGGGAACGAACCCGCGAAATAGGAACTGTACGCGCGATAGGAATGCAAAAGCGCGACGTCAAAAGGATATTTGTTTTAGAAACCTTTTTCCTTAGTTTAATTTCTGCTATGGCTGGAACCGTACTTTCATTTATTATAATGAAAGTACTTTCACTGTTAAAGATAGAAACTGATGGTAACCCGATGGGTATGCTCTTAACTAACGGACATTTGCACTTTGCACCTACTGTAAGCAGTATTTGTGCTTTTATTCTTTTCATTGTTATGATTGCCGTGGTTACTGCTTACATTCCGGCAAGGCGTGCGTCGAATCTTTCATCTGCTGAAGCACTGCGGCATTTTGAGTAATGGAGGCTATATGATCAAGTTCAATTTACTGGGATTACTTACATTTTCATTTGCTATCACAACTTTCTCCCAACCTTCTATCGAATCTATTCTTGATAGTATAGATAGTAAGTATTCAATGGTCGCAGATGTTAAATCAAGAGTTGATTTGACTCAGCAAAGAGCAGGACAAGGGGCAAAAAAGCTGGAAATGACTTATTATAGAAGAGATGAAGACAAGTCTTTCCTGATAGTTATGAACAATCCTGAATCTGAAAAGGGAAATGGATATTTAAGAATGGGGGATAATTTCTGGATGTACCGAAGAAATACCCGGACTTTTCAGCATATTAATCGTGATGAAAGCATCGGCGGCTCAGATGCCAAGGGAGATGATTTCGAAGATCACAAATTAACTGAAAAATACAAACCCTCTATCGATGCTAATGGTAAAGAAGTAATTTCGGAGGATACACTCGGGAAGATACCTGTTTACCGGTTTGAAATCGTTGCCAAAGTTAATGATGTTGATTATCCTAAAAAGATTTTATGGGTTAGAAAAGATAATAACGTCATCCTCAAAGAAGCTGCTTATTCCCAATCCGGGACACTTATGCAATCAGCTTATTATCTAAAGTATACAACAATCAGAGGCCGACAGATCGCTGTAAAAATGCTCTTTGTTGACGAGTTTGAGAAAGGAAACAAATCGGTAGTTGAAATATCAGGAATATCAATTGAAAAACTTGATAACAACATCTTTACGAAGGCATATCTTGAAAACCTTAGCAAATAATCTATACATGAACAAATTCAAAACTATCCTCTTTTTTTCTATCTTGTGTTTATTTATTATTAATCCAAACGCACAGGATACTATCGATGAGGACCTCCTTTTTTCAGATACTAACATGACTGTTGACAGCGCGCATTTAGTTAATTCTTCTTTTTCAACCAGTTCTGCAGAATCCACTCATGTGGGGTTTTCCGGTTCTATTAACAGTGTTGCCGACTTTGGCTTTTCGCGTGATTTTTTCGATGATTTTTCCCGTAAGCAAATTACTCCTTCAGCATATATTGTAGGAAACCTTCTCCTTGATATCAGATTGCCTAAAGATGTCAAGGCTTTCGGTAATGTAGAAACTCAGTATTACGCTGATAGTTCAGATGTTAATTTTTATCTCAAAGAGCTGTTTCTCGATGCGAATATAAAAAGAAGAATCTACTTTCGTACCGGTAAGCAGGTCCTGCAATGGGGAAGATGTTATTTCTGGAATCCGACAGACATGATTAATGTGGAACGCAAAACAGTCGAGCCACGAATTGGTTACCGTGAAGGTGCGTATGGTGTAAAGATGCATGTTCCATTTGGTACTAAATACAACCTATATGGTTTCATTGACATGAAACACATTACTGCTGTTGACAGCATGGCCGCAGCGTTCCGATCAGAAATGCTTATAGGTACTACAGAAATTGGAGCAGAAGTCTGGGGGAAAAGAAATAAAGAGCCAGTCTTTGGAATAGATTTCTCTACGACCATCTTTGATTTTGAATTCAATGGAGAGATCAGCCTTGAAAATGGTAAAAATTATACAATAGTAAATGGTTTACAAGAGAATGAACCGTTGTACGATTTCCTCTCCAGATCAAGTAGTAATGATTCGGTAAGCATGGAATCAACAATCGGTAATAAACCTGTACCAAAAGTATGTGTTGGAGTATCAAAGTCATTTGATCTTCTAAATGTTAAAGATAGAGTCAGAATTATAAGTGAATTTTATTATAATAAAGCCGGCGTTCCTGGAGATTTTTTCCGGGAGCATAAGGTAAAAGAATCTCTTGAAATGCTCAATGGTTTACCAAAAGATACCAACAGTTCAGGTGATACTCTTTCCGACAAGGTTGACAAGTTGATGTCCCGATTTTCAAATCCTAACAACTTTTCCAGATACTATCTCTCGCTCTTTACAACCATAAATAAATTCATAATCAGCGATATCACTTTTGAGTTCAATGGAATTGTTAATCTTGAACAGAAAGCTGCAACTCTTATCACTTCATTGCAATACGCAACCATTCACAACCTGATTATAGGCCTGGTATTCAGTTCAGCTGTTGGATCAAAAGACAATGAATACACGGTTTTCCAAAACGCTTTTTCCACCCGGTTAAATGTGGGTATTTCTTTTTAAAAGAAGATCAGGTGCTCTTTGGCAAATAAGATATATCTATAATAAACGCACTGTTTTTTTATGTAAAAAGAGCAACGTATAATTCTACTTTGTTAGAATAGAAAGAGTCTTATACCCGCTCACCCTGAATTCTGTCCTGAGTTATCGAAGGATCAAAGGATCGAAGAGCTTTCTTCGAGCGGTTTGCGGTACACTTATAATAAGATTTTAGAATGATTATGCATTCTAACAAAGTAGAAATAAATATTTTAAAAATTATCGACTGTTTTAGAATTTTCTTAAGCGTAGATTGATATTTTTATTTATCATTTATATATGTATCGCTGATTCTCTGATTCTTCTATAAAGCACAAATAATCGCTATTACTATTTGTTTATAAATTTATACTTTTTCTTAAACACCACTAATGAATGAGAGTATCTTATGAGCATCATTCTGCATATTACGTATCGTAAAGAATGGGAGGCATCATCCACCAGTAAATATTACACACCTAATTCTCTGAACGCAGAGGGTTTTATTCACTGTTCGACCATCGATCAGGCTGAAGAAACCGCAAACCTGTTTTTTGCCAATCAACGAAATCTCGTTCTCCTGTTTATAAATACAAAAGAATTAGAAAGTCCACTGAAATTTGAATCGCCCTCAAATGCAAGTGACAACAGGACCGGCATAACATTTCCACATATTTATGGACCGCTCAATGTTTCAGCTGTAATTCGGGTTATGGAATTTCTTCCCAATTCCGATGGTAAATTCGTGCTGCCTGCAGAAATTCGGGAGTTAGCAGGTGCTCTTTAATTGACATGATCTTTTGAAGTTTTCGGCAGCAGATAAACGGAAATTTTCTTTTGCAATTCAGTACGGACTGAAATTCTTCTATAATGCAGCCTCTTCCAACATCTGTTTTTCCGAATCGAAAATCCGGAAAACTTTATCGAGGCTCATATCAGTAAACATATTACGTATGAAACTCTTCGGATTCAAAAGATAAATAGTTTTCTGCCTTTTTCTGAATACTTCAGAGCAGTATATGAGTATTCCAATTCCCTGACTATCAATAAAAGTCATATTCGATAGATCCATTGCTACAACTTGAGTTTCTGATTGAAGATATTTATTAAGCTCAGAACTGATCTTCGATACATCCTGTCCAGTTACATCACCATCAACTGCCACAACCGGTATTGACGAAATAAAGTGTGTGTTAAGAGAAAATTTCATCATTGCTCCTTTGTTACACACATACTACCATATTTATGATTATTTGTCCAGTGTAACAGGAGTAAGGTACATGCAGTATAGTATTCAAAGGTGGATAGACATTTACCCCAATCTTAGCTTCATAATTTAACTCCGAACCTCATACCCATATCCACTCTGGATGATCCGAAATATACTGCTTGACGAATACCTCTTTCATCCCAGTAATAATCACGTACATTGTAAGACCCGAAAAAGTTAAATAGGTTTTTAAGTTCAAAATAACAATCAAGCTTGTTTACATATCTTTGCCGCGGTAACTGCATCGTTATTTGAAAGTTAAGGTCCATTAAACTGTATATCGGCAATGGCTTGTATTCTTTTTTATAAAAATCATAATAAGGGAGCCCTTTTGTGCGGATGTAATCAATATACAAATGAACCTGATTTTCACTATTCTTCAAGTGCAAACTGGATCGGATTGTCCAGGGAAGATTCCATTCATAATCGAGATTATTATCTGTATTGCTCTGTCTCCGTGCCTCTGCTACATTAAGTGCTGCCGTAATCTCAGCCCATTGCAAAGGCTTTACCCGGCAGCTTATATCTGCTCCACCGGCTGCGACCGATGATGATCGCGTCGGGTTCCATACCATATTGACAGGATCCAACTGCGGTTCATCTGTACCATATCGGATATAAGGCTCAATTCCACATCTGGTTGAATTGCGAATCCGAAAAAACAGCGGTATTGAAGCTACATAAGTGTGATTAAGATGTCTTCTATAATTTGAATCGGGTATTCCTCTGATATCAGGTCGCGATGTAATTCTTCCCAAATGAAAACCGGCCTGGTAGTTTTCTCCTTCATAGGTTATCGAAGCTCCCCCATCGCCAATCAATTGCGTTTTGTTAAAATAGTGGATAGCAGAACCTAGTAAATCCAGTCTATGTGTAAAGTGACCTGTTTGTTTTATTAAGGAAGTATTTACGTGCACACCAATCTCTTTTCCTTCCGAATGATATACCGAATCAACAGTATTATCGATAAGAAAACCATTCCACTTATCGTAACTTATACGGGCAGCAAGTGTAGTAACAAATGGTTTTCTTATAATCGTATCGAACCTGATCGCTACTTCTCCATTGTCTAAATAAGACCGGACAGCGATTGCCCTGGATATCACTTGTTTACCATATCCAAAAAACTGATGAGCTGCACCGAAAGTGAGTGATCTTTCTGATGAATCAATTGAGATTTTGATGCTTCCCATTCCCCATGGAAAAATTGCGACGTCAGAACTCCTGATTACCTTATTATAAGGTTTTAATAACTTTTCCATATAAGCAGTTCTTTCGGCAGTATAAGAATCAAATGCAAACCATCCGAAAGCACTATACTGTAAACGACCAATAGATCTTAATCCCGCTACTGTCGCATTCCCATAAAGTTGTGGAATGCCTATTCCCTGATTTCCATGGCGATAAGCAACACTATTCCATTTCAAATTGTATTCATTAGCTATCGTATATCCAATCTGTACAAAATCACCTGGTTTTTTTCTTGTAGAGTATGCCGCAAGAAAATCAGCACCAAGCATACTGTAATCTCCCTTCAAATAAAATCCTTTTGCATCTTTATGGTTATCATATTTAATTCTGCCCGGTTCGGTTTCCACAATGCAACCACTCACATCAACTCTTTTAGCTGCAATATCGTTGATTGTCACTTTTACATCTGGAAGTGCAGAAATCATCAATCCATCGATATCAGAATAGGGATGACCTCCGAAATGAAAAGGTGCAAGCATCGGTATACCAGTGATAACGTAAACATTATCAAATGGACACCCTGACCTCACAAGCATTTTCGATGGACTTTCCGGGACTCGGCGGATTTCAGGTTTTGCCTGGACGACATTACTTAGCAGTGAAGAAAAACCAATTTGTTTTTCTTCTTCTTCGATGGAAACTTTTTCCGGAGTAAACTCTTCCTGTCCGTACACTTTGATCTCATATGTACTATCCGAGTATTGCAATGCATTAAGAACAAACTGACTGTGTAATGGTTTGCTCATATCAATAAAACCCCGGAACTGACCAATCTCGTATCCTTTCGATTGAACTGATATAGTTATATGGCCGGTCGGTAAAAGTTTAAATGCAAAATTTCCCAGGGAATCAGTTATTGTAGAAATTGTTTTTCCATCATATTTCAATCCTGCCTTATTGCCAATAATTGATAGATAACGGCTGAAACCGATCGTGATTGAACTGTCTTCAGTTGTATCTGTATAGTATAGAATAATCCTGGTATCCGAAAGAGGGAATTTGCCCGACGTGTCAACGACAGAACCGGTAAAAACAGGCGGATATTGTAGGCATTGATACAGAAGCGAATCTTCAGGTACTGCAATTTCAAATTTAATCGATGAACCCACAGCATGGCCGTCTTCTAACGCCGGTGAAAAGCGAGCCGCAATGATTTTACTTTTCACCAAAGAATCAAAAAGATGATTACCCGATGGCAAAACAAAACACGTGTCAACCGAACCTGTCGAATCTATTTGCGCTTCCACCAAACATGAGCCCCACATACCTTGTTTCAATAGTTCTGGTGTTGATTGGATAAGTGGATCAGTAAGAAGGCTCGGCGATGTATTCTGAACTGAATCAGAGATTTCCGCAAATGTTAATTGTGATAAAAAGACTGATAGGACAAAAACTACAATCGTTAAATTGATAAAAAATTGTATAGACAGACGCATATAAAATGCCTCTTTCAGTGTGCTTCTGATGAATTTGTGATAACTCAATCCTGAATGGGATAATTTATTTACTAATGTAAAAAATTCGTTCCGGTACATTTATTATTGTTTGAAGGGTATTTCCGTTAATACAAGCATATTGCAAAATAGCAGATTACCATCTCTGAAAAAAGAGATGGCGCGCCTTTAGCTCTTATTTTTTTTAAACAAATGAGAGGTAAATTATGAATTCTGAAGAAAAAAATCTAAAAACGAAGTCGATCCAATCACCTCAATCACCTATCCCCTCACCCGCTAACCCACACCATATCTATATCATTAATGCCGATCCATCTGCTTTAGGCTTATTCGGACTGGCAATTGTAACCTTTGCGGCTTCAAGCGAAAAATTAGGTTTTACATCGGGCTTTTCTTTATTAGTACCCTGGGCAATTTTTCTGGGTGCTTTTGCACAACTATTTGCATGTATCGGTGAATCTCAACGTAATAATACTTTTGGAACTACTGCCTTCGGAGCATTTGCACTCTTCTGGTTTGCTAATGCTTCATCATGGCTTATAAAAATGGGTGTGTTTGGTCAATCATTAGCATCCGCAATTGATGACAAACAACTTGGACTTGTATTTGTGGGATACTTTCTATTTGGTATATATATGACTTTAGCTGCAACAGAAATGAGTAGAATACTATTTATTATCCTTTGTTTTGTTGATCTATTGTTCTTAGGCTTATTTTTAAGCAGCTTTAGTGTTCGACCTCAATTTTTTATTCCTTTTGCCGGAGTAGCAGAACTGATCATTGCTCTTTTGTCCTTCTACGCTTCCGCTGCATCGGTTCTTAATGTTACTTTCAACAGAACCGTTCTACCTGTGGGAAAACCTTTTGGAATATTTGGGATTAAGACTTGAACCTGTGTTTTTGAAACTGTTAACATCAGCACATTTTGTCTAATTATTTACACTCTTTATACAGACTCCAGATTGTACTGTTTGGAAAGCAAAACCTACTCTCAAAATTCCAGAATCAGTGTACCACAATCTTTTTACTTCTACGTTATTCGTTCATTATTTTTCCAGGTATACTGATTCGGAATACATTAAAATAAAGAGATTTTATTTCAAGCTATCATTGATACTCTTTGCTGAATCAAGATGTTGTTTTACAACAATCAACGTGTTACTTGTCCAGGTCTTTAAAGCACCAGTTGGCAGATTTTTTTCAGCTTTTTCAAAATCGCGAGCATCTTCCGTATGATCTTTTACCATTAAATTCATGTATTCCTTATCAAAGTTTTCAGGTTTTACCTTGCTCATATTTTGTATTTGATCTTTGTACTTTTTTTCCGGAACTGTCGACAGGTCGATTTTCATTTCCTGAGCAATTGTTTTCAGCTGTTCATTTGCCTGGCCGTGATCAGTTACCATTTTATTTGCAAATTCTTTAATTTTTTGAGAAGTTGCTTTTCTCATAGCAGTATCACCCAATTGTACTTTCATAATGCCGCCACTTGCTGCCTTTTTCACAAAATTGTCAATTTTTGTCTTATCCCATTTTTTTGCTGATTTAGAAGTAGTATCCTTAGCGGTCGACTTGGAAGTAGTATCCTTAGCAGTTGTATCCTTTGGAGAGGGTGTTTGGTCCTGGCCCACAATTCCGAATACGCTTACAGTTGACACTACTAGAAATGTTTTAACAATTACGTTCATAGTGACTCCTTTTCGAAGAAGATAGATTTGTAGTAATTTGACTGTTTATTTCGAAAAGCAAGGAAATATCAATATTTCCGTATAGTGTATATTATTCAGAAATAAAAATTGTTGCAAATTTAGACCCAAATAATTTGATCTGTGGTTATCTTTTAGCAATTATCATAAAACCCCGAAAAATAATCTTCATTGCAATTCTCAGGGTAAATAGTAACAGTCAGCAGATACCATTTACATGTCATATTTGTGGCAGTATGCTATAACTGATTTGATAATTAATACAACATACTTATAACGAAAAATTTATTAATATCTTATATTAATTTCACATATTTTATGACAGGCTCAATTTCATCGCCCTCAAATTCTGCTGCTTTTTGCAATAGTTGGTAAATTCGAAGCACAAATTCCGCTGCTTTAGCTTCTTCCATTTTCATTATCACATACTGATTGGCCTGATAATCCCAGGCACCTCCAAAATCCTCTTGAATCATCTCATAATTTAAAAACCTGTATTTTCGCAATTCAGTCTGACTCTATGTTCTCATATTTTAATATCCTAAAAAGGTTTATGTAATGTTATACCGGATTTGAATCAATTATTTACGTATTACAGTCAACAAAAAGCGTACTACATATAAAGATAATCGTATTGCATAAAATCATTGTCGTATTTATATCAAACGTAGTCGTATTTATGTCAAATAATACCGTATTTATATCATTTTTATCGGATTGCAATATATTATTACCGTATTTAATACAAATTATAGCGTATTCATGTTAAACCATACCGTCTATTGCCCATTGTAACTGGAATTGTATAAACCTCACCCGTTGTCCCTCCCCAACGTGGCGTGAGCTTTCGACTTTACTGTATTATTACACTGTAAATGATCTGACTCGGAATTAAATTTTCGAAAAACCTCTCTCTGATAG
>CAVTJU010000018.1:0-290219 GCA_963735155.1 uncultured Fibrobacteraceae bacterium
AGAAGTTTGACCTAGTAATCCCAGAAAGTATGACCGCAGAGATATTTTACAAAGAGCAGTTGTAAAAGTTTACTATTAATTTATATAAACATAAATTGTGACTGGTCATTCTTTGTGGGATTTTTTATCTTTTTTTCTCATAGAATCACCTCCTAACTCAAATGTATAAGACTTATGTATTAACCGGTCACAAATGGCATCAGCAACAGTCGGATCAGGCAATTTTTTATGCCACTGCAAAACCGGATATTGAGTTGTAATAATTATGGATCCAGTCTGCTGTTTCTCATCAATAATATCCATAAGGAATGAAGACTCTTCAACTGAAATACTTTGCATCAAAAAATCATCAATAAGTAACACTTTTATTTTTGAGAGTTTTTTAAGCAGTTTGAGATATGTACCTGTACCTTTCGCAGCATGAATCTCTTCTATTAATATTGGACATCTGATCTTAAGTGCGTCAAATTCCATTCTGCATGCCTGATGAGCAATTGCTTCTGCCAGGTATGTTTTTCCAGAACCGGTAGGACCGGTGATGATAACATTTAGTGAGTTCCTGATCCATTCCTGTGACGTAAATGGGGTGATATCTTTTTTACCAAAGCCTCTTGCTGAATCATATATCAAGTCCTCAATACAAGGTAGTTCAGGCTTAAAATGCGCCCTTCCAACCATAAGTTTCATTCGCCTTTCTTTACGTGCATAGTATTCATCTTCAATAACAAGTGCAAAGAACTCTTCACATGAGAGTTCTTTGTAGCTACCGGTGCTTAACCGTTCTTTCAACGATCTTGCCATTGTAGTAAGCCGCATGTGGTTTAATTGACTGATAACCTGTTCAATGTGCATATAAAACTCCTTTTGGTAAATGTTTATAAGCTTCCTGCGAAATTCTTCTCACCGCGAATATTTTCATGTAAAATTATTGCTTCAGTTAATTGTCTCTTAATAACAAGTGGCTGTTTATCGATCCCCTGTTGAAGAATACTTTTAATTGCTGTTGTGGAAACATTATTAAACTGCAATGCACGCTCGCAGCTCTTTTCTAAACGTTCGTCAGAGTAGGTCTTTGCAAGACTTAATATTCCACGGGCTGTTCTGTATCCATGCTCAACATGTTCTGTTCTCTTCAGCAGAATCTCAATTACCCGAACTGTTGAAGGGCCTATTTTAGCCGCTTCTTCAAGGAAGTACCCTGAAGACCATCCCCTTACATACCGGTGTGCCGGAGGCATATGTTCTATCTTTGATGTAAAAGAAAATTTCTTTAATGACAATTGGTGACAAGCAACACGTTCGTTGTTGTGATACATTTCTATAAGATTACCGCTTTGCCGAACCTGTAATCGTTTTCCTGCAAGATTATAGGGCACGCTGTAAAAATGATTATCTATTTGTATATGGTAATCCCGTGCAACTTTAACATTATCTTTCACCCGTGTCGTTGTAAATGGCTTCTCTGGTAATGACTTTGCAAAGGGGAGATCTTCTGTTTCGAATCTTTGGCGACGTGAAAGCCCGCCGTAATCTTTCATTGGACGATTGTTATAGATCTCTAACTCCTCCCACAATGCTGTATTAAGCTCACGTAGAGAAAAGAATTGTCTGTTGCGTAAACGTGCCAGGACAAACTCCTGAACATGTAATACATTGCTTTCCACAACTGCTTTGTCTTTAGGTCTACGCACACGAGCAGGCAAAACTGTTATTCCATAATGATCACACATCAAACCGAAATGTGTATTGATTACCGGATCGTAACGGTCTGCTTTGGTAACGGCACTTTTGAGATTGTCAGGAACAATTGTGTGTGGTGCAACTTTAAAATAAGCTAAACTGTTCACATGGGCAGAGGTGAAATCTGATGTATTCTGCGTTTGTCGTGCTTCAATATATGAGCAAGAACTTGCTCCCCAGCTACATACAAACAGCTGTGTATTTATTAACTTTCCTGTTGTTATGTCTGTATACGACAAGCTGTCTCCGCTATAGTCACTGTAAAGTGTTTGACCTCCTTTATGAAATTGGCGCATGGTAACATCAACAAGCTGATTCTTCCTTATGTATCGAAAAAAACTGCTTCGTGATAAACCCTCTGGATGAGCTCCTTTATATTCTTCGAACAAACGCTGAAGCGTAACGTGCGGGCGGAGCATCTCTTTGTGGATATAGGTTAGATCGGGCGGTGGTGTAACGCTTTTTCGTTTCTCAGGCTTGGGATAGAGCTTTTCTTCCAAGATATTATCAGTGATTGTATCCGGAAGTGGCCAGTTCAATTCGCTTGCTTTAAAACGCTTCATAGTCTCAATGACTACGCCTTTGGATTTTTGCAAAATTGCAGCTGTTTTCGATGCACTTACTTGCAATTCAAGACGGTACTGAAGTATCTTACGAATTTCTCGCATGGACAGTTTCTTTCCTTTCATTATTCCTCTCTTTTGTTTAATAAAACGCTTACAAAAAAGAGTAAAAATAGATGTTTAGGGATAAACTGTCTTTGCAATTATTCTGCGGTCATTCTTGATGAGATTTGCCGGTCATTCTTTTTGGGATTGAGCGGTCAACCTTTTTGGGATTTGTTGGTCATTCTTTTTGAGACGGACCGGTCATTCTCTGTGGGATCGGGCATTTTTGGAGATTATTGAGCGGGAACATATTGATGGGATATCTTATATGGAAAGTATCGCGGACGCTTTACGGGAAGAGGGTCGAAGACAGGAGAGGGAAAAAACTCAGCAAATAGAAGCTGAATTACGAAAAGAGTTACAGCAAAATAAAACAGTATTACAAGAAGAGAAGAAAAAAGAAATCGCCTTACATAAAGAGCATCAGAAAGAAGTTACTTCATTGCGCAAGGTGGCCAAAGAAAACGAGGAAAGGAAAAACATTTTCATAGTTAAGCAGCTGTTGCAAAAAAAGATGAGCATAGAATTTATCCGCGAGACAACCGGTCTTACCAGAAAACGGATTGTAGAGATAAGGAAGAATATGGGTTGAGTGCTACATTTTTGTAAGCATCTTTTTTCCCCACACATATTCGGGGCACTTGATGTTTATCGATTAGCAGCCTCGATATAGATAGTCAGTGTAGCTTGACTAAAATTTCTTGCATTTATTTCCAGCTGTCGCTTATCGAGGTAGTGTGCTTCTCTCTTTTGATTCCAGTTACAAAATCAATTCATTTCAATTTTATAATCTTATTATTCCTCTAATTCAATCCCGGTTATTCTCAAGTCAATCTCTTAACCCTAAATATTCCTGTTCCTATTCCGCGCTCGCGATGAGCGCTCCTAAGCGGTAGGCACATGGCCGCCAACGTCTCGCGCACAGCCGAAGTGTGGAAGTAAAGCGGTGTACTCGCCGGTTTACTGCCACATTTTGGCTTGCGCGTGGTCGAGTAGACCACCGGACCCTCCCCCGTAGTCTCTCACAGAACTGTACGTGAACCTCTCGATTCATACAGCTCTTATTGTCAAGTCGGTGTACATTTACATACACGCCAGTGTACAAACAGCTCAGGCTGTCGACGGGCTACACCTGCCAACCACCTAAAACCTTTACTCCAGCTCTGTTTTAGATTCTTGTACTTCTTACTTGCCCATTTTGCGATGTAACAATTAACAAGCATGAATACTACATTCAACTCTCTAATACCGAATCTGCCGTAGTAATTGATCCACCCTCTCAAAATCGGGTTAAGTTTGTCAGCCAGATTCCGTAAGTGTAAAGCCAGTGGTAACGTCGCACCGCCTCTATGCCGGTTGCCGCTTGAGCAGAACATAGAATACCTCTCAAGCTTATCCCGTATGTGTTCAAGTCACACGGTTTCGACAACGTCTAACGGCTTTTCGACACCTCAACAGCAGTTCACTTACGTTTGCCTCATTACCACACACCTGATCCGATCACAGCCGGACCTTTTCTCCTGACGTTCACCACCATTGCTTTTGGCAAGAGCAGCTCAGGCCGGTTTGAAATCCTTTTCTACTAAACGATTTCGGAGGGCCAACCTCCATCTTTACACGAGCTTTCCTGGACACACTTGAACAAAGCCGCTTTCGCGGCAGTCATGTGTCAATAATTTAATTCAAAACAACCGGCGTGAATTGTTTTACTCCTGCGCCTGTAACATCAACGAAATACCAGCCCGCGGGGATATTTGATAACGAGAAAGCTGCCGCATCCGCCGTGTTGAAATTGGCTCTTACCTGGCCTTTTATGTCTACTACCCTGACCTGCAGTTTGGAACCGTCGACTGGCGAGACGTTCAGGGTTCTGCCTTTTACGAAGACTAACGGCGTGCTGCCGCGGGTTGCTATTACGCTGTGGCCGCTGGATATTGATGATGAACCGCCGAGAGTGAGGAGATTCTTTGTCACATTCGCCGAGCCATTGCTATTCTTCGCAGCACCGGTATAGGATTCAACTTTCATCGCGATTTCATATAACGCACAATCCATCATCTTCATACTGGCTTTGTCCCACTCGTCAAAGTGCTTTGAAATGGAAATTGTGCCGCTTTGTCTGTGGCTGCTCGTGCTCTTCGGAACGCTGAAGTATTGCTTGAAGTTGCCGTTCCCGGTCAGCATGGGCTGGTTGATCCTGTCACAGGTCCAAAACTCATACGCGATACCGTCGATCGTAGCCTCGCCGTACTTTTTGCCGCTAGACGCCGGGTTATAGCTGCCGCGGTCTTGAATAATGTAGTATTCAATCTGATTGGAGAAAGTTGCGCTTTGACCGTTTTCCCTTTTTGTCGGTATGCTTCCCGCCGGATAATACGCCCAGCCATATACGCCAAGCATTTTTACATTGTCGCCGGAATTCCATGTCGCGGCGAAATCAAGAGTTATGTTACCGACTGACCTGGCAGTTGTTTTACTTGATGCCCCCCATTTTTTGCCGGCGCGAAAAAGGACATTCTCCGTACCCTGCCACGTAGCCTGAAACGTTCCGCCGTTCGGATTAGTGCTGCCTCCCGTGATCTTCAGGTTGACTGTGCCGCTGTTGTTCTGATTCCAGAGCTCGTAGTCAATGCCATTACAATTTCGTATTGTACTGGAAGTCCAATTATCGCACTGCCCCCAAGCCAGCGAAGATCCGATAGCCACGCACGCAAGCGCCGCTGCAAAAACTTTCTTTTTACTCATACAACCTCCTGCAAAAAAGATGTAATATTATTGTAATGAACACATGCAAGCGCGACCATCGCACCCTAAACTGGTTAATATAAACATGACTGCGGCAAAATGCATAACTAAACTGATGGGGGGTTTATTTTTCTCCGTTCACGTAACGATGCTTTCACCATTTTCTATCTTGAGGAATGCGACGAACTTTCAATACCGCCAACGAAAAAAAAGAGGATCTGGAAACAGAGATTGCTCTAAATTATAACCAATACGTGGACAACATAACTATTCTGATTCAAAAAGCTCCGATTAATATCGGGGCTTTCTTTTTATAGTATATTTTTTCGAGCTAACAAAGGAAAAAAACGTGGCATATAAAAAATGCAAAGGGTGGCCGTGAGCGCTATGCACTGCTCGTAAAAAGTACACCACTCATTCTTCGGGAGTACTATCTACAGTACCGGCCCAAAGACTATCTCTTCGAAGGGCAAAAAGACGGGTCTGCACTTTAACCCAAGTAGGTGAAGATAAAAACTGCCTTGTTGACGCGAGCTCGGTTCAACAGATTCAATCTGAAATGAACCGGGTTCTTTTTTTTTGTGTTTAATCAGGGGGCATTTCCGATTGAATACTCTGTGTTGGTGGCCGTTTTCCCACCGGTTGTCTTAAGCGCATGGATGCGCTCCTGATTTAACAGATTCTTTAATAAAATTCTTAATATAAATCCAGATTTGCTACATTTCTCATGATCCAAGATGAGAATTTAAAACGCAAAGGACGCGAAGGGCGCAGAGGGGTAAACGCTTCGCGTTTAGAAGAATCCCGGTTCCATTGATTAGTGATTAATGTGATCTTCCATCCTGTAAATGCGTAGCGTTTATCCTTTGCGACCTGTTTTTAATTTTTTTCATCTCTGCGTTTTTCCTCTGCGTCCTCGGCGCACTTTGCGTTTTAAATTCCGGTCTTTATTTATGATTATTATTCTGTTAAACCGTTTACTATCCGCTCAACTCCATCTTTTAGTTTTTCAACATGATAATTAATAATTAGTCCCAGTTTTTTATGGCTTAACCGTAAGTATGATAATATTTTTTGACGGTCAATTGCTGTTACGAATTCTTTCGCCTTTAAATCAACAATTACCTTTTCTTCAACCAATAAATCCAATCTTAAATCCGTCCCAAGTTTTATATCTTTATAAGGTATCGGAACTGGTTGTTGTCTTAAAAATTTGATTCCTCTCAGGTGAAGTTCATGGCATAATGCCTCTTCGTAAACTGATTCTAATAAACCAGGCCCCAAAATTCTATGGACTTCTATTGCTGCTCCTATAATTATTCGTGAAATTTCATTCTCATCCATAGGTTTTATTTTCCATTTTATTTTTATTCCGCTTCGCGCTCACGATGAGCGCTCCCAAACGGTATGCACATGGCCACTAACGGGCGGGCCAAAGTTTTTAGTGCCTCTTAACATTAGAACTTTGGCCTGTTGAACAAAGCCGCTTCGCGGCAGTTAATCATGCCCACACTTTACTTTTATTTTAAACCACCACTAATTACCTTCCTCCTGTTAACAAAACTACCAATTTTTTCACAGGAGGAATTATGACGAAGTTACGTCAGGATTTTATCGCACACCTGCAACTAAAAGGGTATGCAAAAGCAACTGTTAAAAATTATATCCAATCAATGGCTCTATTTGCGAAATATTACAACAAGTCACCGTTATTACTTACCCCACAACAAGTTAGAGACTACTTGCTGTACTTGCGAAACGTAAAAAAACTTGCTGTACGAACAATCAATATACATTTCTACAGCATCAAAAGCTTTTATGAACATTTTACTCCCGAGATTAATATGATTGGCGACATGGGACGTATGCGGGAGCCCAAACATTATCCAATCATTCTAAGCAAACAAGAAGCTTTTGCTCTTATTGAAAATGCTCCGAATCTAAAAGCGAAAAAAACTATAATAAGCAAAGCTGAAGGCTATTTACCTTACGCTTAAGAACGGTAGTGACAACATTAAAGCAGCTGTCGCACTCCTTTACTCATCAGGTTTGCGGTTAGGAGAGTGTGCCAACCTCAAAATGTGCTGTATCGATAGAAAAAGGATGATTATCCGAATTACACAGGGCAAAGGAGCGATTGATCGTGATGCAGTCCTTTCCCGCAAAACACTTGATATTCTTTCTGAGTACTGGAAACAATACCGTCCAGCAGTTTACTTATTTGAGGGACGTACAAGCGGTAAACCGCATAATCTCCGGATATTTCAGCATTATGTCATCGAAGCAACAAAAGCTGCTGGCATAACTAAACACGTATCACCGCACACGCTGCGACACAGTTTTGCTACCCACCTTCTGGAAGACGGTGTACCGCTCATTGCAATACAAAAGATGCTCGGACATGCGGATGTTAAGACTACCACCATGTATACACATGTCAGTGCCGATTTGATACACAAAATCGGCAGCCCCTTTGACACTGATAGTAAAGGCGGCAAATCATGAGCAAATTACACCTTTCTGAAATATTTGCTTCCGGATACAAGCAATACTGTGCCAAATATGGTGAAACATCGGTAAACACTAAAATTGCACATGCAATTACAGCCTGTAGAACAGAGCAGCTGGGAGGACATTAATATCAGTGTCCTTCCTGTAATGATCAGGTTACTCTCTACAACTCATGTAGCAACCGTCATTGCCCACGATGTCAGACACTAGCTCGAAGGGAATGGGTGCAGGCCCGTGAAAATGAACTGTTGCCGGTACCATATTTTCATGTCGTATTTACAATTCCTTCTGAACTTAATCCGTTCGCATTAAGAAACAAGAAAGCATTTTACTCTCTGTTATTCCGCAGTGTTAATGAGACAATGCAGGAACTTGGTGCAACATCCCGTTTTCTTGGTGCATCGATTGGGTTTATCGCAGTGCTTCATACGTGGGGGCAGAATTTAATGGACCATCCGCATATTCATTGCATCGTTCCTGCCGGTGGTTTATCCCGTGATGGAAAAAAATGGATTCCCTGCAAGAACCAGTTTCTGTTTCCTTTTAAAGTGATGAAAAAGCTATTCAGTTCAAAGGTATTAGCCTATTTCAAAGAAGCTCTTAACGATGGAACTATTACTTTAAACGGAGCACTGAATGAATATGCAAATAACAAACAGAATCTTTTGTCCGCTCTACTGAAAAGGCTATACAAAACAAAATGGGTCATCTTTGTAAAACAGCCATTTGCCAGTCCCCTGCGAGTTATTCAGTATCTGGGAAATTATACACACCGTATTGCTATTGCAGAATCGCGTTTAGTTCAGCACAATCAGGCTACAGTTACTTTCAGGTATAAAGATTATTCCGAAGATGCTAAACAGAAAGTGATGACACTCGATACTACTGAATTTTTACGTCGTTTTCTACTTCATGTTTTACCGTGCGGATTTATGCGAATTCGGCATTATGGTTTTCTAAGTAACAGTACACGGAAAAAGAATCGTATTACTTGTGAATCCATCTTTAAATCGATAAAAAAGAGAGAGGGCAGCAGTAAACCTTCTCAAGTGAAAATACCATGGCATAAGCGTATTGAAGAGCAGACTGGTGTAAACCCTCTACTTTGCAAATCGTGCGGTAATGCTGTGCTTGTGGTTATAAAAGAACTTTTACCCTTATCTAAAAATGATCAGGTTAACTATGTAATCAGTCCATAAGCAACAGTTTTTCTGAATTAATTTGCCAAACGATCTGTTTCTTAAGTGCTTGGAAAAAGCAGCTTGTAGTATTGTATTGTTAAAAAAGTGCTTTTTGTCCACAAAAAAGGTTAAAAAATTTTATGTAATGCTTGTATCTTCAGTTGTTTTTTACATTGTTAAGTAGTGGTACAGGCATTATTCCCTTCCTTGAGCAGTAATTAATACACATAGAGTTTTAAGTTTCGGTGAAAAGAGATGCTTCGGTGCTGAATCGGCTTTGTTCAACAAGTTCATTCAGAAGTAAAGATGCTTTTAGTGTTTAATTTGAGATTTTAGACTTCTGAATAATCCTTATTGTTATATGCTTTAAATTTGCGCCCTTCCATATTTTGATATTCTTTGGCGGCGGCCTTTCTGTTTTAATGGCGCATCTACTTTTTAAAGTGCCCACGATGGGCACTTTAAATAAATTAGTCTGACTCTTATTTAACCCTTCATTTTATTACATGCATTAATCAACTTCAATTGCTTAAGTTTGCGTTGGTATTTTATCTTTGCAATTACAACAAACGCCTTTGCATAATTTATCTAATAGTACTTCGGTATCTATAGTGTCTTCAGTTCGCCATTTTTTTACAAGACAATCAAAAAGAAATAATGGAGGAGTACTATATAATGTCTCTTTGCTATTTGTATGATTAAGATTTTGCAAAAGAATAAGATTTTTGCAATGTCTTTTTTTATAGAACTTGCGAAGTTCAAAAAGGTCTTTTTTAACATTTTCTAATCGATTTGAAGGAATGCCCATTGTTTCAAAAAGTGTTAAAGAAAATTTATCGATATCTTCATCAGACATGTCAGAACAAGAATCGTCGTTTTCAATAACTCTATCGGTGTTAAAAGGTTTAACCATGTCTAATATTGACTTTTTACGAGTTAGACTCTGTAATTTTTTCAATTTCCTCCAAAACCTTTAAATACTTTGCTTCATCATAATTTGATAAGTTTTCACCATAAATAGATCTGTATAATCTATTTGTGTCAGATGCAAGACAAAGCATATTGTGGGTGTCTTCCAATAAATTATTCTTCTGAAATAAATGAGCAGATAGAATAATCCGTTCCATATATTTTAAATACTGTGATCTGGCTTCATCTTTTGGGCTATCATTGATCTCTATTTTTAGAATATATGAATTGAATTCAAACTGAAAGAAACTATAACAGATTACATAAAGAGCATGTGCCTTTGTGGTATCCAAATTAGCCTTTTCAGCTTCTTCTATAACTGATGCTGCAATTTGAATGGTTTGTTGCATTAGTTCTGCGATATATTTAACTTTGTCTAAACGTTCTTGAACAGAAGAAGGCATCATTAATTTTTCTTGCATCCGATATTGCATTACATCGTGGGCAAATTGGAAATGAGCTGCCTCTGATAGGTAATATGCGCAATCCAATTTTAAAAGTAACTTTGCTTCTTTTAGAATATTTTTATTATCAACGCCATCTATAAAAGACTTAATATCCTCAATAATCGGATTAACAAATTCTTTTATACATCCATATTTTTTAATCGTAAATAGTAACTTTAAATGCAACCGCTGGGATTCTATCATTGCAATATTTTGGTCATCGGATAATCGTTTAGAAATATTATCAAGGGACTCACTAAATTTTTCAACCGTAGACAAGCCCATAATGAATGAAATTCTCGAACTGGTAATTTCAAGCAAAGCAGATTGTTGTTCATCCCAATCAGAAAATTTGGACAAAGAAAAAGAAATAAATGATTTTGCTTCCAAATAGTAACCACATTGTGTATAAACTATTGTTGCAAGAAACAACAAATCTTTTGATTGTACAAGCCTGCCAAAAGGAATCGAGGAAAGTAATTTAAATGCAAATCGGTATTCATTGTGGTTTACAAGATAACCGCCATATGTTTGGAGAAACTTAATAGGATCAGAAAAATCTTTTGTTGCATGTGATCCGATACCCGATGAAAGAAATGGAATACCGAAAAATGAGCCATGCATAACAGTTAACAAATCATGATTGGCAAAACGTCTTGTATACAATTCATAAATGGGTTTTGCAGAATCCTGGTTTAAGATATTTGTGATGGGGAAATGAATTGTAACGTTTGTTTTGTCCTTCCATTCTTCCCCATTTCTTTCGGTTGATGCTCGATTAACAATATCTTCAACAAAGTCATAATATGCAATTTTATTTTTTATGTCATAAAGAACAATAATTCCATATGCAGGTAAACGCCTACAGAGATGGCCTAACCGGGATGTTTTGAATTCGAGAGAAACAAACTGCATATCATTTATTGAAATAATTTCAGATTCAATACAACTTTTAATTTGAATTGCAAAATCTTTGCTGGTTGCTCCGCCAGAACTGGACATAAGTTCTACCAGAAGATCAATACCATAATCAGGATTTTGTTCACGCGAAATGAAATTGTTTTTCATTGAAAAAATCTGTCTGACATACAGAACAGATTCTTCACATCGTATAGCGTTACTGTCAACTTCTGGTTGGTCATTAAATGCCATTTTATAATCCTTTTATAAGGAAATTGCCTAAGTTAAGGCGCAGGACGCGCCGCTCTTATATTGCTGCGCCATTCATATCTTTTATTCTTCCGCCGCTTCTAAATCATGGTGCAAATTTATTGCATATAACTCTTAGGATTCTATCCGCAGCGCCCACAAAAAGCCCCATTTTAAGCAAAACCCTCAGTTGCGTTGCGGATAGAATCAAGTTAAACGAAGCCTGGTACCCGCTCTATATGGGTATTGTATTCAGAGCTTTGTGCCGGAAGTCATTGTTAATATAATAGAAGTAAAGGATAGTAAGTTGCTTTTTGTATTTTCGTAAGGAAATTTTATCAGGGAATAAAACATTTTGGTACTTAATTGCCCTTGTAAATGACTTTTGGAGAATAACAGCAGCATCGCGGAAGCCCGAATCGCTTCCGCAAAGATGCTTGCAAATGTAACAAACAAGGCCTGATCTACGCTATATGCCGGTGCATTTCGTTCTGCCGTTTAGGTATCTCCCTTCGTAAGTGTCAGACGCGTTCCGCGACAATGCGGACATACAGGAAAAGTAACTGTAAGATCCGGTAAAGAAAGCTCTATTTGGGCTACCATTTCCTCATCTTCCATGGATTCCTGGTTACCTGTTACTTCCACACGACAACTGGCCATGTTTCAAGTACAGTTGCGGTTTGTTATAACCATAATAGCAGAACATTAAGCCTTTTAAAATACCTGAAAAGAATATTTAATCAGGATTATATTATGGAATTCCAATTGTCCATGCAAACCTCTCCATTAACACGCCATCGCAGTCGAAAAGGGTACCATGCAACTCGCAAGAGCTGCAGTCGGTGACGAAATACGTGTCATGTGATTCACAGGTACATGCAGTCGGTGACGAAATACGTGTCATGTGATTCACAGGTACATGCCGTCGGTAACGAAATACATGTCATGTGATTCACAGGGATATGCCGTCGGCAACGAAATACATGTCATGCGATTCACAGGGATATGCAGGCGGCAACGAAATACATGTCATGCGATTCACAGGGATATGCAAGCGGCGACGAAATACGGATCATGCGATTCGCAGGGATATGCTGACGGTGACGAAACACGTGTTATGCGATTCACAGGGATATGCCGTCGGTGACGAAACACGTGTTATGCGATTCACAGGTACATGCTAGCGGCAACGAAATACGGGTTATGTGGCCTGCATGATCCATTTTCAAAACTTCGATATTCTAAGATTTGATATTCCTCATTCGATATTGTTAATTATAAGTTTCAAATTTGTAACGGCGGGAAAGAACAATAAATATCAAATATCGAATGACGAATCTTGAATAACAAAGGAAAATACCAATTTCGATCTATCTGATTCAGGTGAAGCAACTACGCTGGATTCGGAATACACAAAACAAATCGGGCACTGAACAGATTTCCTGAATCAGTGCCCTGAACATTAAAGAATAATTAAAAAAGAAATTCTTCTTCGCTTTACTGGTTGATATAAGGAATAATAGCCGTGCGTGAATCGTTCTGCTGGCGCGAGATAATATACAGCCCCTGAGTCTTCATCCTGAGTGCGTTTGCATCTTTTGATGTTAAGCCTGATTTAACGATTCTGCCATCCATTGAGTAAACATTAAAGGTAGCTGATTCAGATGTAATATCCCTATAGTTAATTCGTGAACTGTAGATTGTATTTACAGATCCTTTACGTGGGATGTATTCCTGACTTGACAGCTTCAGGAAAGCATTCGCGTATCTCTTGCCCATTTCCCGCATTCCCGCTGAATTAAAGTGGTAAGCATCGATTCCGTTACTTGGCAAACCGGTTGAGGATGCTACTCCAGTATTTGGGTATGATGTTGCGAAGCTATTGATAGTAGTGTTAAAACCAGCACAACAAGATCCAGAGCTCTGTCGTAATTCACCAACAATAACAGGTGTTTTGCTATCAAGCCCAAGATCAGTTTTTAAATTGTCCATAATTCCTTTAGCCATGTCAACCCAAGAACCCGCTCCCGATCCGCTCTCTCCCTGATGAAAAAGAATTCCCTTTATCACGCCGGACTGTTGAGCTGTCTTACATCGTTGCAGCATCCAGGCATAAGGGCTGCTGTTTCCAAGAGTAGGATGTGCCCAGGTGGGAATATTATAATTACTGCCGCCTTTTGTAAACACTTTAAGGGCTTGCCCGGATAGAGCACAGGGAATAAGACCTATTTTGATATCAGACCGTATAGAATCGAGCATAGTCTTTGCAAACCAGTCTCCAGGGCTGACTCCTTCAGAGCAGATATGCAGAGGAGGATACGCTGTGTACCAGGTATCTTTTGTACGTTTTCCGGAGTACTTATTGCCGCAAACTGATGTCAATGCATTACAATCACAAAAAGCAAGTACTTTTACCCGGGATGTTGTATCACAATCCTGAGTAATTATGTTCGATGAAGCACCACCGCCAGCCATATTCGACTGTCCGAAAAGCAAATATATATGAAAATTGGGATCCGGCTGAGCAAATATTGAAACTACTAAAGCGGCAATAAAAGCCGGAATTAAAAACCTTTTCGAGTTAGACATTGTAAACCCCTGTTTGTTTTTTATGAAAACCATATCTCAAATCTATCTTTTTGTATGCTCACTGTAATACCATTATGAGCTGCTTGATTTTTTAAATTTATATCCTTTTCTAAAGAACTATTTTTTGATTGTTACCATCTTTCGGCTTTGCATCTCTGCAGGCATATTTGTTTTTACTAAGAAAACACCACTGTGCGAAAGCGGCCTGCTATAAACATTAAGTGCGCCAACTTTCTTTCCTGACAGAGTAAACATTGTGCTTGGTAATACCTGTGCAGCTTGCAAATTTACTGCGGCCGATGAATTGTAATTATGATAAGAGATTGCTACCGTACCATAATTGTAATTCATATTCAACCATCTTTGTGCTGTAGTCGTTCCTACTTTTACCTGTCCAGGACCAGTGTAGTGAGTTCTGTCTGTAGGAAATCCTTTGGTATCGAGTGTATCAACATTTTTCATTTTCTTTGTTACGGCAACATTAGCAGCCCGGACTATGGCATGATTGGTCCACTGTCCTTGTGCATCAATCATCGGGATAATAACCGGAAGATCAGAAACTTTTAGTTGGGCACGAATATCATTTATTAAATTGGTGAGATTTTTTTCATACGCATTCGAGTATTGCAGATTTTGAGCATCGAATTCACCCTGAAGCCAGACAAACCCAGCCCATCGTGGAGTATATTGAGCGGTATCGAATGCGCTATTAAATGATTTTAGCGCTACATCAATTGAATTCATCATTCGCTTATACAAAGTACCTCCAACACCATTATTGGAACTTGGAGGCAGCCAATCCGATGCTTTAGCCAGATATGTTGATCCTGAAGAGCATTTGATTAAAGCTATTTTTTGCCCCGGCTTTGCTTCTGATAGTGTCCGCCCGAGAAAAAGTTCTGGTCCAATGTTATTGGCATTACTGCCAAACCCGCTTCCGAGAGTAAGCCATTTTCTCATTTTCGAACCATCACCTTCCCAGACCAGATCCATATAAATTTTCACGTTATCTACACTTTTCTTCTGATCAGCTGAGAGACCCGAAGCATTTGCGTAGCCGGTCATATTCGACTGTCCCGAAAGCAGGAAGACAGGTACTTCTGTTTTTGCGTAGGTTAAAAAGAAACAACTTACGACTATTAAAATCCATAGATAATCTAATCGTTTTCTCATCATCTCCCCCTCCATCGTAAACCATTGTTTACAGTAATGTTCTGCGTTACTATTCTCTGTTACGCCAAATTATAAATATTAATGTATAATTTATATATCATTATCTGTTTTTGCCGAAAATTCTGATAAATTACAGAAATTCTGCCCACACTTCGGTTCATGTTTTGAACATAGGATAATTGTAGATCAATTTCTTTTAATGATCTTTATACCCTTACAATAACCAGCTGAAGGTGAATTTAAAAAGTAAACACCATCGCATAGATTTGATATATCTATCGTTTGAGAAGAAAAAGAGGAATATTTTCTGATAACCTTTCCTGTCACATCTACTAATTGGAAATAATCAGCATTGAGATTATGAAGAGTTATGATATTTTTCCCGGGGTCAAAATAAAAGCCTGGTCGGTTTGTAATATTTCCGGCAAATGACTTTTTTAAATCTGTAACTGAAGGTATCACTATAATTACACATTTTCCATTAAACGCACTATTATCTGAACCTTTGATAGAAAAGGTAAGCGTTGCCTGCCCATGAAAATTATCCGCGGGCGTAAATAGGGCTGTGTGGCCGTCAGACAAAAGAGTACCCGTTCCATTTGCGGCTTTTTCTACTGTAAACGTTGTACTGACATTGGAAAACCCCCCTGAGTACTTTCGCAGGTCAATATTTACAGAAGTATTGCTGTTCGTACGGGCGTGAAATTCTGCCAGCCAGTTAATATATTGTTCAATATTTGCATACCCATCAATGGCAATGCTCATTGCATCATTACTATTAACATTTGTGCCCATTGCCTTTTCCCAGTAATCGGGCATACCGTCATTATCCGTATCAGTTTCTTTTGTCCCGTTTCGAATCACCCCGTAGCCATTGTTGCCAAGTCCGGTCTGTGTCTGGCTAGTATATAGACTGTTCCCTGGCCCGGATGTACCTGCAGTTGTTCCGGATGTACCCTTCCCTAATGTCTTCACTTGGCCAACAATAAGAGAATCCATCTGATCCAGAGGAAGGGTTCCCGCTGAAGACACTGTCATGCGGTAGGCAGATTTCGGATCATAGATAACAGCATTTGATGAAATAGCCGACCATGGCGAAGAAAGAACTGTCCCCGTGCCCTGATACCAATATGGGGTAGTTGCTTCTCCATTCAGTATACCATCCATTTGTTTATCTTTCATATTTCCCGAACAATAGATGCTCTGGTTTTTGTCAATCTGAAACCAGGTATTATCCGTACCCGTTGATGCCGGTCCAAAGATAAAGTAGTTGTTTATAATGTCGTGTTTAAAAGCGGTACTTGTGTGTGTTGTGTATCCGGCAGAATAATTGTAAAGAACATTGTTTATAAAAGCATCATTTACTTTAGCTAAGGGATTTCTGTTGTGTGAATTAGCGAATAGGTTATAGAACCAGGCCCATTGACCGCTCACCGATTCACAGTGAGCACCAAACTGTTGTCCTGTTGGGTTGGCAATAAGGCAATATTGAAAAGTAATATCAGTAACAGGATAATTCTGCCAGTCATCACTGACCCCGCCAATATTATTCCATGGAGCGAATTCTATAGAGCAATGGTCAATAATGATATTACGTGCGTTATACAGGTTTATAGCGACATCCTCATCGGAAGCAGTTTCACTTCCCGGACGTATTCTTATGTGACGAATGATGATATTGGAGGATTTACCGCAGGAAATTTTACCTCCACGGAAGCCTATTCCTTCTCCTGGAGCAGTCTGACCTGCAATAGTGATGTTGCTCTTTACTGAGACTGCGCTTTTTAAAGCGATGTAGCCGCTCACATCAAAAACTATAATGCGATTTGGACTGCTTACTGCATCGCGAAAAGAACCACTCCCATCGTCGTTGAGGCTAGTAACATGATAAACAGTTCCACTTCGGCCACCTGTAGCTTTCGCGCCATAACCCAGCGCCCCGGGAAATGCAAGTGTCTGTGCAAAACCATTACTGAATAGAGCTGCTAATAATCCAATTACTACTATTAACGATATCGATGAGTTTTTCATTCGAACTCCGGTCTATTTAATATATTCTGTTAAAATAGGGAATCTTTTGCAAAAATGATGATTTTTTTAGAAAAAATGTACTTCTTTCCTTAGATCACCCATAAATTCAGGGGCGGAATGTCATTAAATTTTAGCAGTTTCTGTATGGTTGGGTTCTTTTTTAATTCATCTTTTTTGGTGATGCTGTTTGCCGCAGATAAATTTTTCTTATCAAGTCTCTCGAAATATTTTTTCCCTTGCTTTGCCGGTTAACCTCCCTGACCAACAGTTCAATTATGTTTTCAGGATCATGGATAATTTTAGCCATAATTTGTTTTGAGAGCAGATATCCAACAGGGCAATCAAAATATTTTCCGAGCTGTTCGCGAAAGATCCAGACTTTCGCCGCTAAACGTTTCTGGTCGGGTTTAAGCCTCTTGTAACCAGGGAATTTTTCCTTATATAAAAGAAGCTGATCTATCACAAAATTACGTTTACTAAGCAGATCTGAACCATTTATGTATGCAGTATAAAGATTGGCTGTTTTTAATTGATTAGATAAATCAGCATCGATTTTTAGCAGTTCAAGAACATCTTTGATAGCATAATCGAGAAGTTGCGGTTTGATAGGTCTTCGTAACCAGTTGGCACGCTGAAAAAGATCTTTTTCTGCTTTATCAATGTTAAGATAATCAGATAGATTTATTGGTAAATTAAGGAGTTTTTGACCGATAGAAATATCACGGATAGGAGTGATGGTGCATCCAAGGGTATTCTGCGTCATAAAGATATCATTTGCAGGAGAGAACATGACTTTTGTGATATCTTCACAAGTAAGTAATTGATGCAGTACTTCTTTATTTTTAATTTTCAGAACATCAATAATTACTTTTTCAAATCCATCGAAACATTGAAAAATAGAAATGGAATATTTATATCTGATCCTCCCCTGATCGCCTTCCATATCAAGAGCAATTGAGCTGATTTTTTTTGAGCGCAAATATTTAATATAATCAAGCAGATCAGTTTCACATTGAATTACGCGGTCAATTTTTATTTGACCAAAGCAAGGCTGAATAGCAGTGGTACTCTGAGATTTTAGCAAAAAATGAGTTCTCCGTCTATAAAATGGTTTAAGATATAATACGGTTTAAAAGGTATGCAAATAACAATAATTTTCATCCGGAGATCACTTTATCCTACGTTGGTAATTTGCCTGGGAGGATATCGTACACAATTTCTTCTACTTTAAGCGATAGCTGATAAATTTGTGCACGATTTCTTCTGCTTTTTACAATAATTGAGAGAGGGGTGTCAGAATTTCTATGTGAGTGGATTTTCTGATTCTTTTTACTCGAGTTTGTAGTTATGGTTTTCACGCTCGCTCCGAATACCCTTGTATGTTTGTTTATACAATGTTCATTTAGTGGTGTTAGTAAATTTTCTTTTTTGTTTCTTTTTTCTTTTGTTGATAACTGTTGATATGTTAATAACTTTTTTAATGAGGGGTAACCAAACAATTTCAGCATGGTTTTTAAGCCATTCCATATCTGATATTTATACCTGGCAGTTGAGGGGGGGTTTACCCTTGGGTTACGAACCCGCAGCTCAGTTTCCCCCTTCTGATCAGGTAAAAGTCGCTTAGTAACATGGTCCTTGAGACCGCATCTACAAGAGTGATGTTTCCTGGTTACCATTTTTTGGGTACATACCCTATTAAAGGAGCAGCAGTTATGAATAATTATTTTCTCGGTTGTGATGTGAGTAAGGGGTACGGTGATTTTATGCTTCTGAATAGCTGTAAAACCAGGATAGAATCCGGATTTCAGCTTGATGATACAACTGAGGGACATAAGAAGTTGTGTAACTTTCTTGATCTGTTTTACAAGGATCATAAAGATGCTCTGATCTATGCTGGCCTGGAAAGTACTGGTGGATATGAGAACAACTGGCTTGCGTTGTTCAAACGTCTTAGTGAGGCATATAGTCTCAAAGTTACCCGTGTTGATCCTCTTGCTGTAAAGAGATATCGGGAAGCCTGTAAAAAGCGCATTATTACTGATGCTGTCAGTGCACATGTAATAGCTCATTATCTGAGTGCGTTTCATCAGGAGCTTAACTTTGAACAGGATTTCGAATTCGGAGCTATGCGCCGTCAGTGGAATCTGACCCAGCTTCTTATTAAACAAAAAACTCAGTTGGATAACCAGCTTAGTTTTCATTTGTATCAATCGAATCCGGAACTGGTAAAATATTGCAAAGATGGAATCCCCAGGTGGGTTCTTTTGCTTCTGAGTAAGTATCCCACGGCTCAACAACTGGCGCGTGTAAAGGTTGCTGCTCTGGCTAAAATACCTTATGTCACATCTCAAAGAGCTGCTGAGCTTATTGAAAAAGCGAAAAGTGGTGTTGCATCCTGTACGACCTCTGTTGATGCCATGATAATCAAAACAATAACAGAGCAACTTCTTAATCTTGAGAGCACTATAGCAGAGCAGAAGAAGATGATTATAAATAACACCAAAACAACTGAAATCAATCTTCTTGCTTCGATACCTGGAATCGGCGATTATTCGGCAGCTGGACTTATTGCAACCATAGTTACAATTAAAAGATTCACAAATACAAAGAAACTCGCCGCATTCTTGGGTCTTCATCCGATTTTTAAGGAAAGCGGTGATGGCAGAACTGTTTCGCGTATGAGCAAGCATGGCCACTCCCAGCCACGGGCGCTTCTTTATATGGCTGTGCTTTCGGCTCTGAGTTGTAATCCAGTGATAAAGAAAACTTATGAAACCTGCATTGAAAAAAAGATGGCTCCAATGGCAGCAATCGGTGTTTGTATGCACAAATTTGCTCGGATTATCTATGGTATACTTGCTTCTGGAAAACCCTTTGATCCCCAAATTGATCAGATGTATCAGAAGCGGAGTAAAAAGTTGAAAAAAACAGTTTGTGAAAACAAGCGTCGGCTTCAGCCTTATGACCTTGATGCCCCTGTTTCTAAAAAACAGAACCAAAATAGAAGGAATGCAAAGGAATGTAAAGTAAAGGAAAGAGAAAGCAAGCCTCAAAGGAATAGTATTCCTGCGTGCGAGGTCATTGCCCCTCTTTCCGGAACTAAATCTAAAAACAAGCAAAGTAGAATAGCAAGGGAAAATAGTACAACTCATATTAGCACTATCATAAACACACTTGTTGAGGTTTAAATTTATGTTCATTTTACCTAAAAAAAGTATTGACTTTAACCGTAGTAACTGAGCTCGAGTCCTCGAGAGTCGAAGGGTAACTCCGAGTATGTAATTTTTTTTGTGTAAAATCCTTTCTGAGAAAATAAAAATAAAATTCAAATTGATTAAAAACGTGCACGATTTCTTCTGCTTTTTGCGATGGTTGATTAAAACACGGCGTAAAGATGTCCGGCCGGATGTCTTTACGCCACAAGGTAATTTTTATAAATTCAATTTCTTTTTAATATCCGGCACATTCATTGCTCAATTCATTCAATTTGCTTTATATCTAAAATTTTCTCCTGATCTATTTATCGTCCCTACAACTTAATCCTTTCATTTTCTAAAGAGTACAAATACATGAATATCGAAGAAACCTATTTAACCCTGGTTAATGAAGCTTCAAAGCGTTCTCAGCAGCATTTATACGATAATGGAATTCAGATAATAACAGGCTCAGCGACATGTGAAAATGCAGCTGGAGCTCAAACCGTTGAACGTGCCTTTCGCAAACTGATAACCGAAAGTGGAAGAAGTGATCTTTTTCTAAAAACAAGGGGCTGCACAGGACGATGCAGCATGGAGCCTGTTGTCACAATAAAGCAAAAGGGTAAAATTCCGGTCAATTACCATAATGTAACCGAAGAGCTTGCCGGAGAGATTTTTCAATCTCACATTATATCAGGAAATGTTGTTCATTCTGCAGTTTTAGATACTACTCACCACCCGGATCTTCAGATGCAGTTTATCTTTTGTGAAGGTGATCGATGCGGCCGTGAGTTTGTGCAGAAAATCGCTACACTGTTTAAAAAGTCTCTTGAAGAGCAAATAGGGCCAGATTCGGTTGGTATAACATACGCCAGGTGTTTTGGCTTGTGTTCACATCAAGACATAGGTCATGTGGCACATGTTTTAGTCAGGCCTGGTAACTTTATTTATAAAATATCAAATAAGAATGATGTAGACGAGATAATCCAAAATCATATAAAAAATAAAAAGGTTGTCGATCGATTACTTGCTTCTGGCAAACCGGTAAATCAAAAGTTTTTTGAACTTTTTGGGGATGTTGCTTATTTCCAAAACCAGAGCCGGATTGCATTGCGCAACTGCGGTGTGATTGATCCGGAGAATTTGGATGATTATCTGCTGCATAATGGTTTTCGGGCTTTGGCAACTGTTCTTGAAAAAGGTGATCCGTCGTGGCCAATAGAGGAAATCACCCGATCCAATTTACGAGGGCGAGGTGGTGCAGGGTATCCCTCGGGGAAAAAATGGCTTGCGGTTGCAAGTAGTAAAGAAAAGCAAAAGTACGTTATATGTAATGCCGATGAAGGTGATCCAGGGGCATTTATGGATCGCGATATGCTTGAGAGTGATCCGTTTTCTGTAATAGAAGGTATGCTGATCGTTGCATATTCAATAGGAGCTAATCAGGGATATTTTTATATCCGATCGGAGTATCCTCTGGCAATAAAGCGATTAGAAAAGGCGCTCGAACTTTGTCAAGAAAGTAAGCTCCTGGGAAAATCCATTATGGGGTCCGATTTTTCCTGTTCGATCGAAGTACGACTTGGAGCTGGAGCATTTGTTTGCGGAGAGGAAACAGCGCTTATTGCTTCGATAGAAGGAAAGCGGGGATGGCCCAAAATTCGCCCCCCCTACCCTGCACAAGCTGGTTTATGGGGTCAGCCCACAGTAATTAACAATGTTGAAACGTTTGCCAATGTTCCGGCGATAATTGACTATGGAGCAGAGTGGTTTGCGCAAATCGGCAGCAGTAAAAGCGGAGGAACGAAAGTTTTTGCGCTCACAGGTCGGATTGTAAATACCGGACTGGTTGAGGTCCCCATGGGTACAACACTTAAGGAGATTATTTACAATATCGGAGGTGGTATTCCAGATAACAAAACCTTGAAAGCAGTCCAGACAGGTGGACCTGCAGGGGGCTGTATTCCTGTTGAAATACTTGACACTCCTATTGACTATGACACGCTTGCCAGCATCGGCTCAATCATGGGTTCCGGTGGAATGATCGTGATGGATGAGACAAAATGTATGGTTGACACTGCCAAATTTTTTATGGGATTCAGCCAGGATGAATCATGTGGTGAATGTACTCCCTGCCGTGAAGGTACCAAGCGACTTCTTGAAATTCTGGAGCGGATTACATCCGGGAAAGGTGTTCCTGAAGATATTGACAAGTTAGAGCGTTTGTGTCATCTACTCAGGAAATCATCTTTATGCGGGCTGGGAAGAAATGCCCCTAACCCTGTTCTCAGTACGTTACAATATTTCAGGAAAGAGTATGAGATACATATTAATGAGAAACGTTGTCCGGCTGGGCAATGTTGCTTCGACCAGGCGTAGCAAACATGCTTTTAATTGTGCTCTGCTTTGACTACGCTCAGCACAAACGTGCTTGGAATAAATGCAGCAGACGTGTTTCAACTGCATTCTTTTGTGATACGAATGCACTTTAGAAATCTAAGGAGGATGCTATCACAACGAAGATTAATTTAGTAATCGATAACAATGAAATATCTGTTGATAAGGGTACTACTATCATGCAGGCAGCTGCAACCATTGGCATACATATTCCTCATTTGTGCTACCATCCCTGGCTTAGTACTCCAGGGAGTTGTCGGGTTTGTATTGTCGATGTAGAGGAAATGGGTTATTACATGCCAGCATGCTCTGTGCAGGTCTGGGAGGGGATGAGAGTTCAGACAAACTCGCCGGAGATCCGTCAGGCCCGAAGGGATATTGTGGAACTGCTTATTGACAATCATCCCAGAGATTGTCAAACCTGTGAACGGGATGGCCGGTGTGAATTACAAAATCTTGCTTACTCGATGGGAGTTCGGGAACGATTATTTGCAGGAGAGCGAAAACGAAGACCGGTTGATGCCCGTAGTGTTTCGGTTGTCCGTAATCCGGAAAAATGTGTGCTCTGTGGCCGATGTGTCAGGGTTTGCGGGGAGGTACAGGGAGTTTACAATTTGAATCAGCAGTATCGTGGATTTCATACAATTGTCACTCCGGCACATGAAAGAGGAATGGATGAATCGGTCTGTATTCAGTGTGGTCAATGTTCTAATGTCTGTCCTACAGCTGCGTTTATAGAAAAGAGCTATGTCAATGAAGTATTCAGGGCTTTATCCGATCCAACAAAACATGTCATAGTGCAGACTGCGCCATCGATCCGGGCTGCGATTGGAGAGGGATTTAACATGCCTGCGGGTATTGCGACAACGGGCAAAATGGTCACTGCGCTTCATTTACTTGGGTTTAAGAGAGTATTCGATACCGATCTTGGCGCGGATATGACCATTGTGGAAGAATCAGAAGAATTTATTAAGCGCCTCAAAAACAACACTTGTCTCCCCATGTTTACGTCATGCTCACCGGGATGGATAAATTTCATGGAAAAATTCTATCCTTCACTTATACCACATGCATCAACTTGCCGGTCCCCCATGATGATGCTTTCAGTGTTAAGCAAGACTTATTATGCAAAAGTCGCCGGCTTAAATCCTGAGGATATTTTTATGGTAGCTGTTATGCCTTGTACTGCCAAGAAGTTTGAAGCGGCCCGTCCGGATCATGTTGGTCCCGGTGGAAAGCCATGGACTGATGCTGTACTTACCACTAGAGAAGCTACCTGGATGATCAAATCATACGGAATCGATTTTAAGAATTTGCCAGATAGCAACTTTGATGAACCACTTGGAACTGCTACCGGAGCAGGTGATCTCTTCGGAATCACCGGTGGCGTTATGGAAGCTTCACTGAGAACTGCTGTGGAAAGGTTAACGAATAATTCTAACAATCAGCTTGAGTTTACTGAAGTCCGGACGGTTCAGGGATTGCATCGTGCATCGCTGAAACTTGATGGCAAAGTTCTCAATATTGCTGTTGCAAACGGATTATCAAATGCGAAAAAAATTTTCAACGAAATAGAAAATGGAAGAAATGAGTACCATCTTGTGGAAATAATGGCCTGTCCTGGCGGATGCAGTGGCGGCGGTGGACAACCATATGTTTTAGATGATGCCGGCACGACTATTTTGGATATGAAGATGTTATGGTCCAGGGGGAGTGCACTTTATTCTATTGACAAGAATAAGAGTATAAGAAGATCTCACGAAAGTCCTGTTGTCAAACGGTTATATAATGAGTATTTAGGAGAAATCGGTGGAAAACGTGCCCATGAGTTGCTTCATACGTCATACCATGCACGCTTACCAAGGGGGATAAAATGAGTAGCAGCCCTACAGACAACTGGCCGCAGGTGAAAACTGATAGCATTTTGGTACTACCAGGTTCAGTTGTGGAATATATCAAAAAGACCGAATCTCTCCCCCATAGTGAAAGCTATCTCATAAATACATTGCACAAACTTCAGGAAGCAATGGGGTATCTGGGGTCTGCACAACTGGATGCTGTAGCGCAGCTAATGCAGATACCTGCGGCAAAAGTAGTTGGAGTCGCATCATTTTATCATTATTTTCGATTGAAAAAAACTGGTCTCTTTTTAATAAGTGTTTGTATGGGTACCGCTTGCTATGTCAAGGGAGCACGTGCTATTGTAAATGCATTCACCGAATCCCTTGGTATTTCAATGGGAGAGACTACGCAAGATGGAGTTTTCACAATCGAGAAAACGCGCTGTCTGGGAGTCTGCAGCCTGGCTCCTGTTGCAATGATCAATAACCAGGTCCATGCGCACCTTACACCTGAGATTATTCCGTCATTACTGGAATCATATCGAAAAAAACTGAAGATTGAGAAGGGTAGTTCTGATTAAAAGTAAAGTTACTTCTGTTTGCAAATCATCCAGCTTCATCTAATGCAGAGTTTGTCTAACTCTAAATCTGTCATGTTCATTCGCATCCATCCTGCCTCCGCTTATGCTGAGTTTACCTAACTCTAAATCTGTCATGTTCGTTCGCATCCATCGCCGCCTCAGCTTATGCTAAGTTTAACTAACTCTAAATCTGTCATGTTCGTTCGCATCCGCCGCCGCCTCAGCTTATGCTAAGTTTAACTAACTCTAAATCTGTCATGTTCGTTCGCATCCGCCGCCGCCTCCGCTTATGCTGAGTTTACCTAACTCTAAATCTGTCATGTTCGTTCGTATCCACCGCCGCCTCCGCTTATGCTGAGTTTACCTAACTCTAAATCTGGCATGTTCGTTCGCATCCGCCGCCGCCTCCGCTTATGCTGAGTTCCTTTTCCTATCGAAGCATGATTCTTTTGACATCTCGATTAATCTACTTTCTTACAATGTTCTCGTCCTTCGACTGGAGCTTAGGAAACGGATATTCGATATTCGATATTTCGTTTTCATTTCGACTCGCCGTTCATGAGTTTCTCGTTTTATTAAAGCATGAGCGTCTCCATTCAATCATCAATCAAATTTCTTGTACGCTTTTTGCTTGGTATTTTATGTTGCTCGAATCTTAGGTGCATTCATGTGCGCCCCTAAAATCCACCCCTTCGGGTACTTTGATGCGTCGCCCCGCAGGAGGAACTTTTGGGGATGCTGAATTTTAATAATTTTGATAATATAGAGTTTTTACAAGTCCCCCTTCGGGTGATTTGGGGGGCGATAAATTTCGTATTACAAAATACAGCTATTTTAAACAGATGCTAATTATCAATATGTATGGAGATTTTATGTCTGAAATGATAACCGTTGATGGAAACGAAGCCGCTGCGCGAGTAGCATATAAGGTCAATGAAGTGATAGCGATCTATCCCATAACCCCATCATCTACAATGGCTGAAGAGGCGGATATCTGGGCAGCGCAGGAAAAAAAGAATATATGGGGAAGTGTACCTCTTATCGTTGAGATGCAGAGCGAGGCTGGCGCTTCAGGTGCTGTGCACGGTTCGCTTCAGAGGGGGGCACTTACAACGACATTTACTGCTTCACAAGGTCTTCTTCTCATGATTCCAAATATGTATAAAATAGCCGGAGAATTAAATGCTACTGTTTTTCATGTAGCAGCACGGACTATTGCAACACATGCTCTATCGATTTTTGGTGATCATAGTGATGTAATGGCTGCCAGATCAACCGGATTTGCTTTTTTGTCATCTTCATCGGTACAGGAGGCACATGATTTTGCACTTGATTTCACAAGCTGCGACTTTACGGTCAAGAGTGCCTTTTGTTCATTTTTTTGATGGATTCAGAACATCACATGAGCTTTCTAAAATAGAACGCATTGTCCGATGAAACAATCGTATCGATGATCGACGATCATCTTGTGCGAGCAGGTCAGGGATCGGGCTCTTTCCCCGGATCGACCTTTTATCAGAGGGACATCACAAAATCCTGATATTTTCTTTCAGGCCAGAGAAGCTTCAAACCCCTTTTATGAAGCATGTCCGGGTATTGTAAAAGATACAATGCTTACATTTCGCACAATTAACAGGAAGGCATTATGGGCTTATTTGATTATTATGGGGCACCTGATGCAGAGCGAATTATTGTGCTTATGGGTTCAGGAATCATGGCTGTTGAAGAGACTGTTGACTATCTTAGTTCAAAGGAGAAAAGGTTGGTTTAGTAAAGGTGCGTTTGTATCAGACCATTCTCTGTTGATGATTTCTTAAATGTTATTCCGGGAAACAGTGCGGACCATCGCGGTGCTTGACAGAACAAAGGAACCGGGAAGTACTGGTGAACCGCTTTACAATGATGTAGTTCTGCTCTGTTTCAGGGTATGAAAGAAGGGAACTGCGTTTCAGATCAATTCCCAGAAGTAATTGGAGGAAGGTATGGTTATCATCAAAGGAGTTTACTCCATCAATGGTGATAACAATTTATGATGAACTCTCAAAGCAATAATCCAAGGACAAGATTTACAATAGGAATAAATGATGATCTTACCGGATTAAGTCTTCCTTATGATCCTGATTTTTCCATTGAACCATCAAATCAGCTTCGGGCAGTTTTTTATGGTGCAGGTTCGGATGGAACTGTTGGTGCAAATAAGAATTCAATAAAAATTATTGGTGAAGATACATCGCTGTATGTACAGGGATATTTCATTTATGATTCGATGAAATCAGGATCGGTCACCGTTTCTCATCTGAGATTTGGTCCCGAGCCAATCAGGTCAACATACAGGATTCACAAATCAAATTTTATTGCAGTTCATCAATTCGGATTTCTGGAAAGAGTGAATGTAATGGAGACTGTTCAGAATGGAGCGACGCTCCTTTTAAATTGTCAATTTCCACCTGAACAGGTATGGGATAATATTCCCAAAAGTATTCAGAAAAAAATTATTGAAAATAACATTACAGGTATATGTAATAAATGCGAAAGCAATTGCGAAAGAACTGGGACTTGGGAGGCAGAATAAATACAGTAATGCAGACCTGTTTTTTTATGCTCACATCACTAATGCCATTTGAGTTTGCGATAGATAAAATAAGAGATTCAATTCGAAAAACCTATGGAAGAAGAGGTGAATCGATTGTTAATCGAATTTGCAGGCAGTTGAACGGGTACAAGGTCAGACTTCACGAGGTTAAATATTCCCCGTGAAGCGACATCGGAAATTGATGTACGTCCTCCTGTGCCTTCGGATGCTCCTGAATTTGTAAAGACGCGCACTGCAATAATGATTGCAGGCAGAGGTGATGACCTTCCGGTAAGTGCGTTTGATCCTGATGGGACATTCCCAAGCGGTACAATTCAAATATATGAAAAGGAGTATCACTCTTAAAATGCCGGTTTGGGATCCTCAGGTTTGTATCCAATGCGGAAGATGTTCTCTGATGTGTCCACATGCTGTGATCAGGGCAAAACTTTTCGATCTATCAGAAATTAAAAATGTCCCGGAGGGTTTTAAAACTGTTCCGGCTCGCTCACCTTCACATAAAGGATTAACATTTACAATCGCAGTTTCACCTGAAGATTGTACTGGCTGTAGTGTTTGTCGAGGAAGTATGTCCTGCAAGGAATAAACTGGAACCAAAACTTAAAGCAATTACAATGAAATATAATCCGCCTGATAGAAATCAGAATATTAAGAATTGGTCGTATTTTTTGTCTATTCCTGATTATGACCGAACAAAACTTAATGCCTCCACAGTTGTCATGATGTTCAATTTTTAACTCCTCTGTTTGAATTCAGTGGTGCATGCGCGGGGTGTGGTGAAACTCCATACTTAACTTTGTTAAGCAGACTTTTTGGTGATCGGGCGATTATCGCCAATGCAACAGGGTGTTCATCAATTTACGGTGGGAATCAACCGGCAACTCCCTGGACAATAAATCAGGAGGGTAAGGGGCCAGCGTGGTCGAATTCGCTTTTTGAGGATAATGCCGAGTTCGGCCTGGGATTTCGAATTGGCAATTGATAAACAGATTGAATACGCACATGAACTGCTTCGCAGCTTAGCCTCAGAAATAGGAAATGAGCATTGTCAGATGCTATAATCGAAGCAGATCAGAGAGATGAGCAGGGTATTACAGGAATCAGAGAAGTCGAGTTAATGAACTTGTTGACAAACTAAAGATAATTGATAGGCCGGAAGCTGTTGCTCTATCAGCAATTTCGGATGTGCTCGTGAAAAAAAGTGTCTGGTGTGTTGGTGGAGATGGGTGGGCGTATGATATCGGATTTGGCGGTCTTGATCATGTACTAAGTCTTGGGAAAAAAGGTAAACATCCTTGTACTTGACACTGAAGTTTATTCAAATACCGGTGGACAAATGTCTAAAGCTACTCCGGTTGGTGCTGTAGCAAAATTTGCTGCACGTGGTAAGAGGACATCAAAGAAGGATCTTGCTATGATGGCGATGACCTATGGATCGGTTTACGTGGCAAAGGTCGCAATGGGTGCAGATAACAATCAGGCTATAAAGGCATTTCAGGGAAGCTGAAGATTACCATGGGACATCACTGATCATCGCTTATTCTCAATGTATAGGGCATGGATATGATCTGACAATATGGAATGGAACAGCAGAAAAAAGCTGTCCAATCCGGATACTGGCCGCTTCTGAGGTTAATCCTGATCTTTTGCATCAAGGGAAAAAATCCTTTACAGATCGATTCTGCACCACCTTCATTAACTCTTGATAAATACATTTATAATGAGACCCGTTATACAATGCTCCTGCACAGTAATCCTCAGGAGCGCCCATGACTCTTTACAACAAAGCAGTTGAGGATGTGGAAAGACGATTCGAAATGGTATGAATACTGGGCTCAAGATGAATGTGGAGAGGAGTGAAATATGGTTGACATTTCAACAAAATATATGGGCGTTATCCCTGAATTCGCCACTTGTCGCTTCTTCTTCTCCATTGTGGGCTAATCTGGATAATGTGAAAAAACTGGAAGATGCAGGAGCAGGAGCTGTTGTTCTGCAGTCTCTTTTTGAAGAACAGGTAACTTATGAGCAGCTGCAACTTGATACTTATTTACAAAAAGGGACTGAACAGTTTGCTGAATCACTCACCTATCTTCCGGATTATGGGTAGCATATCAATTTACTACAACCAGTATCTCGAACATATTAGAAAATGTAAGCATTCTGTCAATATTCCGGTAATTGGAAGCCTTAATGGCACTTACCCGGAGCGGGTGGATACGTTATGCCCGGGAGATTCAGGATGCTGGAGCGGATGCTCTGGAATTGAACATTTTTTTTCTACCGGACGATCCCCGTATGAGTTCAGAGGAAGTAGAAGCAAACTATGCGGTCTTGTTCAGGATGTTGTTAAAAGTGTAACATATACCGGTCGCTGTGAAAGCTGAATCCATATTTGAGTGCAATCCCTTATATGTTAAGCAGATTTGAAAAAGTCGGAGCAAGTGCAGTTGTGCTTTTTAACAGATTTTATCAACCGGATATTGATTTAAAGACCTTGGAGTTAGTTCCTAAACTGAAATTAAGCACTTCAGATGAACTCGGGTTACGAATGCGATGGACTGGATTGGTTTACAATAAAATTTCGATAGATATCGCGATCACTGGTGGAGTACATACTGCAATTGATTCTCTGAAATGTATAGCAGCAGGGGCAAGTGTCGCAATGATGACTTCTGCTTTACTCAAAAAAGGAATAGAACACCTCCATACAGTTAATAATTCAATCGCAAGCTGGCTTGAAGAAAACAAATACGAATCTGTCAGATCTTTCAAAGGCACAATGAGCAGGGCTTCGGCTGGTCAGACCGATGCTTATGTAAGAGCTAACTATATGAAAATTCTCAGATCATATTCGCCAGGACAGGAATAGTCGTATTTATTTAATCTCACCTTTATAGATTCACTCTCTTTGTCCTCTGTGAGTGTTTCTGATAAAGCTATCAAATCCGGTATTCTATATCAAATACATAAATCTTGCGTTAAAATATACCGATTGGTATTTTATCATTATAAGTTACCAAAATTTTATCAGTTTAAGCCCTTCCGACGGGTTTACTCTTATAAGAGGTAATCTTAAAGTATCCGGAGTATTTTATTTCTGGAAAGCAAAATTAAGTACTTATCCAAGCTTAGTAGAAATGAAAAAGTCAGAAAAAACCAGAGAATTTATTCTTTCCCGCTGTGCACCTGTATTCAATCAGAAAGGATTTGTTGGCACATCTCTTTCTGATCTTGAGAATGCAACAGGTTTAACCAAAGGATGCATTTACGGCATTTTTAACAGCAAAGAAGGACTTGCGGTCGAATGTTTTGAATATGCAAGAACTCTTGTACATGAGCGCATGAATTGTGAAGCTGGTAAAAAGAATAATTCTATCGAAAAACTTCAGGCTATTTTTGATATGTACAGAACTTTTCCTGATTTCTGGCCCATTAAGGGAGGATGCCCAATCCTTAATACATCAATAGAAGCAGATGATACCAATCCACTTCTTCAGGAGAGGGTTGTTAAAGCGCTGGAGATCTGGCGAAGATTTTTCGCATCCATAATCACAAAAGGTATTCGCAATGGAGAGATAAAGCCGGATGCGAATCCACATGTTGTTGCAACACTTTTTATTGCTCTTTTAGAAGGTGTCACAATGATGTGTAAAGCCTATAATGACAGCTCAAGTTTAGGAATCGTACTGGATAAAATCGACGAGATGATCAATCAAATGAAATTGTAAACTCATTTTTTTAATAAAGAAAAGTTTAAATTTGATTACAAAATATACCAGTCAGTATAAATCAGGAGGTTAAAATGTCCTTACTTAACAGAGTCGTCGTAACCGGGATGGGAGCAGTTACTCCAATAGGTAATACCGTTGAACAATATTGGACATCATTACTGAACGGAGTCAGTGGAGCTGCTCCAATAACACGTTTTGATTGCACTAAGTTCAAGACTCGTTTTGCCTGTGAAGTAAAAGGGTTTGATCCATCCGGGTATATTGATCCAAAAGAGATTCGGGCAATGGATCTTTTCACACAATATGCTGTTGTATCAGCTGCACAGGCAATTACAAGTTCCGGCCTTGACAATATTGAAGATGCGGATCGATTTCGTTATGGTGTACTTTTCTCGTCTGGAATAGGCGGACTTACATCATTGCAGGATGAGATAATCCGTTTTACTCAAAAGGATATGACTCCCCGATTCTCTCCACATATGATAATAAAGATGATCTCAAATATAGCAGCTGGTATAATTGCAATGAGATATGATTTCAGGGGTCCTAATTATGGGACGGTCAGTGCATGCGCCTCATCTACACATGCGATGATCGATGCATTTAATCTGCTTAGACTTGGTAAAGCGGATGCGATAGTGGTCGGTGGTGCGGAAGCAGCGATTAACGCGACAGCAGTAGGAGGCTTTGGTTGCATGAATGCTTTATCAGCAAACAATGATAATTATTCATCTGCATCACGGCCGTTTGATAAATCACGAGATGGTTTTGTGCTGGGAGAGGGTGCAGGAACCATTGTACTGGAAACGCTCGATCATGCGATCGCGCGTAAAGCTCCAATTATCGCTGAACTTGCAGGTGGTGGAATGACTGCTGATGCACATCACTACACATTGCCTCACCCAGAAGGAAGGTCAGTGAATAAAGCAATGGAAAGTGCTCTAAAAGAGGCGTGCATTTCTCCAGAGGAAGTCGATTATATCAACCTTCATGCAACGTCAACTCCCGCAGGGGATCCTCCTGAACTAATTGCAGTACAGCAGTTATTCAGTAACTCACTCAAGCGGCTTCATGTCAGTGCCACAAAATCAATGACAGGGCACCTGCTTGGTGCAGCAGGCGCTATCGAGGCGATTGCGACGATCATGTCGATTAAAGAAAATGAAATTCCTCCTACAATCAATACAACAGATCTCGATCCGGCAATTGACATAAAAGTTGATTTGACTTTACAGAAACCGGTCAGAAAACCAGTACAGGTAGCGATGAGTAATACATTTGGATTCGGGGGGCAGAATGCGAGTGTAGTGTTTAAGAGATATCAATGATTGCAGAATAAGGTTACTATTTTTTTCTATACTCCAGAAGAGTTTCTTTTTGGAATACTTAGGGTGAATTTTATGTCCACACAAAATAATGGGATATGCTTTAATAATGAATGGAAATAAACACTGAGTAACTGTTTTTTACTATTAGAGTACTTGAGATTGTGACATGAACCTGGTGATTCCTTCGGTATCGAGTGGACGGGAAAACAGGTATCCTTGTACTTCATCGCAACTATACTGCTGAAGAATTTCAAGTTGTTTTTTGGTTTCAACACCCTCAGCTACAACCCCTAATTCAAGTCCATGGGCAAGGGTGATAATAGTAGAGGTGATTTTTGCATCACTGGAGTCATCAGTAATATTGCTGATAAATGAGCGATCTATTTTTAACTGATGAACCGGGAGGTGCTTGAGATAGGCAAACGATGAATATCCAGTCCCAAAATCATCAATTGCGAGCTTAATGCCGAGTTCTTTGAATTTATTCAACACCTTTACAGCTTCATCGGGTTTTCTCATTAGGGTACTTTCGGTAATTTCGAACACAAGCCTTGTCGGTGAAAACATTGTGTGGTTGAGAGTATCGGTTACCATATCCAACAATTCTGAATCTGAGAACTGACGTGCGGATAAGTTTACAGAAATTTTTTTGGTTTTTATGTTTTCTTTATCCCATTTGACCATTTGCCTGCACGCTTCCTGGAGAACCCATGCACCAATAGGGATAATCAATCCAATGTCCTCAGCGATTCCGATAAATTTGTCAGGCGAAATCAGAGTTCCATCAGAAGTGCGCCATCGTAAGAGTGCTTCAAGGCCTACCATTTGCATTGTATCTGTTTGAAATATGGGTTGATAATGTAATTCGAATTCATTGTTTTCAAGCGCACTGCGCAATTGAGTCTCAATCGTAAGTCGTTTTTGAACAGTCTGAAGCATAGTGGAGTTAAAGAATTGAAAGTTGTTTCTGCCGGAATTTTTAGCATTATACATTGCAGTGTCTGCATTTTTCATAAGCACCTGGGCATTAGTGCTATCGTCAGGTGAAACACTTATTCCAATCGATGAGCCAACATAGAGATTATTGTCATCTACTGAAAAAGGTTTCTTAAGTGAAGTAATGATTTTATTGGCGACGATACTTACGTCCTGCGGAGAATCGACATTCGGAAGTATTATTAAAAATTCATCACCACCCAAACGAGCAACAATATCAGACCTACGTACAACGCTGACCAGTCGATGTGAAACTTCAATCAGCAGTTTATCACCTGTCGGATGTCCCAAAGTATCATTTATCATTTTAAAATAATCAAGATCAATGAATAAAACTGCTACTTTTAAACCATCGATAGTTGCTTTTTCAAGAATTTTTTTCAACCTCATATCGAGTGATGCGCGATTTGGCAATCCGGTCAGATAATCTGTGCCTGCCATTATAGTAAGCTCTTCTTCAAGTTTCTTGCGGTGTTCAATATCCTCAGCAAGTCGTTTATTGGTACACTCAAGCTGTTCAGTTCTGGTTTTAACAATATTGTCAAGTTCACGGTTTTGCACTACAAGTTTGTTTTTTGTTTCGTGAAGGCGATTCATCAGACGAAATAAAGCGCCATAGATACGTCCTATATCATCATCACTCGAAAGCTGCTTAAGCATTGTAACCCTGTCAGGATCATCAGAATTTAGATTGTCTGCAGTTCGCACAAGCTTTACCAAAGGACGTCCGATATTTACTCTGAATAGTGCTTGTTGGATTGCAACAGATATCATTGAAAATACCATACTAATAAGAGCAAGAAGCGCAATCGGTTTTAAAACTTCAGAAATAAACCTTTTATAATCAATCCTTACTACTGCGTATCCTTCAATTTTGTCAATAGAAAGTCTGACAGGATGTATTACAAACCAGGAAGGAGGATTCTGAATTGTCGTAACAGTGTTAAAGCCATGTAAAATTGTATCTTTCAATTGCGAAAAATTCTGATCATTGCTTTGATATAATTGGATTCCAGCGACATCAAAGAGCGCTGCAGCTTCCAACAATGAATCATTTTTAATTATTTCAAGACATTGGTCCTCAAATCCCTGGAATTCTTTCAACTGCATCTGCAAATTGAGAAGGCGCTCTGCCCGCTTTGCCAACTCATTTGCTGCAAACATTGCACGGGTAGTTGCATTGAGTTTTTCCTGTTTATACAACATGCCCCCACCCACAGTAATGAGTGTCAAAGCAATTGCAGTTATGAAACCTAAATTGATCAGATTGAGACGAAGTGGAAGTGACAGAGTCATTTCTTATCCCAAACGAAATTGGGAAGAACCTGTACATTGAGCAATATTTGTGTATTAATGGTAATTCCTAACTTACGCGCACGTGCAAGAGAAATAATCGGATGTCCCTTTTTCGACGATTGGAATTGTATGCTCGATGGTTTTTTCTTGTTAATAAGTATTTCGCGCGCCATACTTCCCGCAATTCGTCCCTGCTCGACACCTGAGACGGTAACCGCGCAAAGTGTCCCACGTTCGACACGGGTATCCCAAAATGAGAAATCAGGTAACCTGCTATTTTCAGCTGTCCAGCGAAGTACCGTTTCATAGTCAACAAATTTTCCATCGGCATCAACAAACCTGAATACTCCGAGCATTCCCACAGCATCGACTTTTTCCTGTATTTCAGTAATTGCATTTTGAAATTCATTAAAAGTTTTCGGCTGCAACCATGTGACGACCTTTACGGATGTATCAGAAGCTATTTCTGATTTAATGTGTTTGGCAACTCCATTCCATGTCGGATCATCATCGATTACTATCGCAAGCCTTAGAGTGTTTTTCTTTACTATCTCTTTCAAAAGAGTCATTGTAGGAATAAAATGCTCAAGTTCAAGTACGCCTGTTACATTCTTAGCTTTATCAAATCCATACGCTACCGGATCTTTATTAACAGCAGAAAAAACGATTGGAATTTCCCCATTGAGGTAATTTGAAGAAACAGCTGATTGAGCAAAATCATCGGTGATGAATAATAGATCTGGATGCCAGTTTTCCATCTGTTTTGTAGCCTCAAGCGCCATTGCCTTGATCTGAATTGAATCTTTGTTTTTTGAATCAAGATCGACTGTGCGAAATTCTGCTTGAACATTGCCAAGTCCCTGTAAAAAACCATCATGCTGATTTTTTATCCATATCCAATCAGAGCTGTAACTGTTAATCTGAAGTATTTTGAAAGTCTTGGCATAAGCAGTGCATAATTGTAATACAATCAATAGTAGTATTAATTGCGGATAGTACGTCTTCATTCAAAAATCCTTTCTTCAATGCTCATAGCAGTGCCATTGAAACAGACTTCCATACGTGCTTCTTGATTGAAAATAAATCTGCCTGCCCCGCCCCCCCCTGATTCCACAACATAAAAATATAAGCAAATGAAAAGAGGCAAACATATGTGACAAAGAATCAAGAATACTTGAAATCACAAATGGTAAATACAATGTCCTATTCACATACCCATATAATACTTAAACGCCTAATACCAGATTTACTCATTTCATGAAATCACAACACCTCTTTATGTGTAACGGAAGGTTAGTAAAACGAAAGCTTCCATTTATTTTTTTATTTTATTCTTTTGAAGATTAAATTACAACCTTAATATATGCAAAAGAACCTTCAATGCTATGTATAGAGTATTGCCTTATACGGATAGTATGTAAAAGAATCTTTCAATTGATTATTATTAAATACTATGCGTTTTCTACAAATGAAGATGAGATACTGCTTGCCATTGTGATTGAGCCAACAGAATATTTATAACTCTGAAAACAAGGCTTCATATCATTTGCTTTACATTTCTGACAAGAAATGGCTATGGAAGACCGGTTTACTACAACTTATAATGATTTACAATATTATTTTCAGGTAATAGTAGATCTCTATTTTTACAGAACATCAATTATGTTTTTTTATGATTGTGATGTCTCTTCATGATTATCCCAGATATTAAGGATCAGCATGGATACCTACTTTGACTTTTTGCAAAAATCCATTTCACTACTTGTTATTGATGATGACCAAAGTCAATTAGACTTCTACGAGGAGATGATTTCTGGTCATCCTTTGTACAAGGTCACTAAAGCATCTTCAGCAAAAGATGCTGAACAAAAGTTAAAATCTTCTTTCCACACTCACCTCTGTATACTTGATTTTGGAATAGACGATGTCGAAAGTGATGAGTACTATTTACTTAAGAAATATTCTCACCGATTACCTATTGTTATTATCAGCGGTTCTGCTGATCTGGAACGTGCTTTTGTGGCATCAAATTTAGGTGCAGCAGGTATGATAGCCAAACCGCCGGAAGTGACTTCACAGAAGTTCTGGAATACTCTTAACAAAGCATTTCTTGACAATGTAATTTTACCTGCTACATCTCAAAACACTAATCCGATTTTCGTTTCATGTTGTAAAATTATACAATCTTATTTACCAGAATCAGTATCAGACTGGGCTATCAAAGCGAACATTACAGATACCTATCTGCGCAGGTTATGGAGTGATTGTTATGCATTTCCTCCAAAGCATGTTTTATTCTTATATCGAATTTACAAACAGGCGTTTGCTTATTTTGATGCGCATTATCTTAATAAAATTTGTAATGTACAAATTAACATAACAGAACCTGATCAGGAAGAATATCGTCGCATTAAAAACTATTATCTTCAGAGTAAAAATGAGCTGGATTTATTGAGAGATAAAGCGTTGTAGAATCTGCCAAGGTTAAATGTCATTACATCCGGGGAACTGGCGAATATTGATAGTTTTACTTCCAGCAGAAGCTGAAACTGACTTTTTAAGAACTGATAAGTAATTCTACTTTGTTAGAATCTAAAACCTTATTATAAGTGTACTGCAAACCGCTCAAAGAAAGCCCTTCAATCTATTGATTTTCAAAACACTATCATGTTGTTTTTTGCAAATGAAGTGGCCTTTACTTTGCAAATATAAGTACCAGATAATTTTTTAGTAGTTTCAATTCTTATAATATTCCTGCCAGGATGAACATGTTTACCTATTGTCATAATCTTTTTGCCTGAAATACTGAACAGATCAAATGATGCTTCAGATTCATAAGGCATGGTAAGTTCAATTCCTATCGAATTCATGTCAATTTTCCAGGTATTTAATGAAAAAGAACCGGTCATGCTTTTCCTATACATGCGTTTTGCTAAGGTACTGTCTTTCCTGAAAACAAAAAATTCACAAGGCTCCCCCACTACATAAATTGAGCCACTTGAATCCACAGTAACACCTTCAGGCTGTTCCATAAAACTTAAGTCTAATTTCGAAAGGATTTTTCCGGTAGAACTGTATCCTTCAAGAAGAGATTTTTCCTCGTTTACCAAAAGGAAGTCACCTCCAGGAAGTGCAAAAATATCAGCGGCATCTCCGTTTTTTGATTCATTATAGAATGAAAAGCTTTCAACCACTGAATCCGAAAAGCCTGTATTATCAAGGTAGATGGTGAACAGTTTTGCAGGATCTTTTTCTTTTACTGCAAAGACTATTGAATCTGAAGATCGACAGCTTACGCCTTCAACCCCACTATTGTCCCAACCAGTACCAATATTAGTAACAATTCCATTTTTCTTGTAAATCTTGTCGGTTCCTATCGCTGGTATATTAATTCGAACTATATTGCCACGTTGTTCTTCGGCGACAAAAAAGTAACTCCCGGAATAATTGGCGATTCCTTCGAGATCATCAAAACCGGAAGTTGGAATTCGACGAAGAAGACTTCCTGATTTTGTAACTTCATATATGCTACAGCTATTGTTGTCCACAAGATACAGCGTGCCAGATAATGGATTGCCTGTCACACCTGAAATATTGCTGTCCGGTATTCCATTGATTTTTGGAATTGATAGAGCTATTACATATTTATCGAGAGAATCCGCAATGGATGCGGCTTGTGGTTTTACAGATATCACTGAAATAAATATGACAACAATATATGGCAAAATTTGAAAAAGAGGTTTACTCATGATTCCTTCGTTTAACATTTAAAAATAAGTCTGTACGTGAACTCTTCTTTTTTTATTCTTTAGAAAAAGCGTACTGCCATGCACCAAATGCATTAATGTACAGATATAGGTAATCGAATTCTAAATTTTACAACTTAAAGAACCGCAGATTCAATACATTACGTCTATAATATGTAGTGATAAACCGCAATGGTTCGAAAAAGCAATATAGTATGTGGCGATAAGGAGGCAAAGCTTGGAAAAATAACGATTGTTGTAAATTCTTACCTGTTCATCCCGAATAAGAGCATATTGCTTTTTTTGCAAATGCCAATCAATCTCTTTTGTATTAACTTTTCCGGTTTCATACACTATTGCGGATTTCTTTTAATCCGAATCGGTTTGTGATATCAGATTATCTGATGCAGTTTCGATTTAGATTCTACCTATTTGTTAATTATATCTGAAAAGAATTGATTGTAAATACTGCAAGCATTCACAGGTCTATGTTTACAACTAAATTGGCGAATCATAAGATTCTGAATAAGAAACCTAAACTTATTCCAGATGGACCGATACCTTCTCCAAGATATGTTTCAGTGTTTATTCTGAACCCGATTAGTTTATATCCAAATTGTATCTCAAGCCCTGGTTTAAAGAAGTAGTGTTCAATGTTTTTTCTTTCAGTTGTCTTGAGATTAAGATTTGAAGATGAATCGGAACCTCTGTAATGTATTAACCGCTCTGTAATATCCTCCGTCTCCCAAAACCCAATTGATACCTTAGGAACCACGCAGACCTTTTTTATGTAAAATCCCGTATAACCATAGGTGGCACCAAAACCCTGGAAATCTATTGTTTGATGGCGCTGGAATAAAGTATCTGTAGTGTTGTCAATTATTGTCGTATCATCTTCCATAAAAAAACTGCTCGTCATCCCGAAAAAATGTTTGGAAGCGATAGTCATCCCTACATCAAAAATACCCAATGGACCAACAGACTCTTTTAAGAAACCTAATCCACAGGAAACACCTAAATTCAATCTGATTGGTCGTAAATTAATCGTGAGATCTTCAAAATGTCCCGGTTCCAATTCCACAGATATACTTTTAATATTTTGTCCTTTTGCGTTCAGAATCATACTATAATCTCTTGCAGGTGCCAAAAGATAGAGTTCATTATCAAATGGAAATTTTGTATTTCCTATTTGGACTTCAGAATTAAGCCGATTTGTTCTTATGACAAATCCCTGTATTACCTCATCTGCAGAACTGACTCTTTTAATATTACTAATCAGGTTTGCCTGTTTTTTGATGTCTAAAGATCTCCTATCCAAAATTTCATGACATTCACCATCATTTCCACACTTCATGTTAGCAGGACAAGGTGGATTGCACTTCGAGATACATTCACCGTTACTACACATATACCCTTCACGACATGGTGGAAAGCAAGCTTTGGATTGATCATTCAGAGCTGTACTATCTTTCTTTTCTTCTAAAGCAATGCTGCTCAATTCTCTTTCCGTTTGGCTATTAGTAGCATGTGGAATAACTAAAATATTGAACAAAAGAGAGATTTTCATATATTGTCTAAGTAAGTGCATTACTATCTCCGCGGTCGTTTTTGGAAAATGTATAATTGATTTAATATAATTTTTAATGACCTTATCAAAAAAGAATAAAACAGATTTGCTGTAACAACATAAAATATTCGAACAGCGATTAAAGAGCTTAATGTTTTAGCTTTGTTTATTTATGGCTGATATTACGGGTTTCCCGTACAGAAAAACAATAACCCCTAAGGCTTTCTTATAGAAATTGCCTTCAGTTAATATTTCCTTTCGATTTAAAAAAACACAAAAACAGTCCCAGAATAAATTAACACTGGGCAGAAGAAAGCAATAACTGACAGATATCTTTATCACTACTCAGTAATGTGAAAATTACTTCAATGGTCAATGTATTTTGTTCTGTTTCTGCAGATCAAGTTCTGAAATTTGTATTCTATGCAACTAAAACCTTTATGAGAGTAAATCGCTTTATCTCCGGTGTTTACTTCACTTCCAGTATCATTCACTTAAACTGTTTTCCGATTCTTATTTTTAAACTTTCGATCTGTTACTTTGATTTATATTAATATTCTCCGATGTAATGATTACTATTAAGGAATTAAGATGCGAAATAACATTTTTTTAATCATTTGTGTATTCCAATTCGGGTCTGTTTATGCGTTAACTGATATAAGTCGGTTTTACAGAGCGCTTCATGATATTTCATATCCATATTACAAATGCAGTGACAGAGATATCTATTTTGATTTTTCATACGGCGCGCATCGTATGGATAGCTCCACTACTCTTTTCGATTCAGGTGAGTATGACAGTACAGCAATTCAGTATGATAAAGACATTAGTGGAAAATTACAATTTATAAACAGATATGTAAAAATAAAACCGCGTTATCGATTTGATTGTTTACTTTCTTTAACAGGAATCGGAACTTCAAAAGAGCACAGCATCATTGATGAAAACAAACTCTATAGCACCTTTGAATCATCAAGCGAGAGACATTTAGATGGTAATGGTCATTTTACATCGAATATTTCTTATGAGCAGCACTTTGGATTCAGACATTTTAAAGGAGTCCCGTTTATTAAAGTCAATTTTGACAATACCTTCAGTGGAAGGTATGGACGATATGATTATTATCAGGAGGGAAACGATTATATGATACTATCAAAAGATAGATCGAAAGATATTGATAATCGTATGAAATTTTATCCTGAGATTGGAGTCAATAATCAAAAGCCGGTAGCACCAATCTATCGGGCTTTTGAGATTGAACGCAAACTTAGGAAATCAAAGGTGATAAAAAACAGGCTTTCAAAAAAAACAATAGAGTCTTTGGCGCATATAGCAGCTTCACAGGAAAAGTACAAAATTACTCACGAAAGATATGCCAAATATATGATGAGTGATCTGGAAGCAGCTCTAAGAGTTGATTCCTCTATTGATACGACACTTCTACGTGCATTTTCTCTTTTCAAAGCAGAAGAAGTACTGACAAATAATGCTCCGGAACTTTACTGTGGATTCAGAGCCGGACTTTGTAATGATTTTGATTATTTCGCATCTTATAGCTCCAAAAGCCGACACAAAGGTAACGATAATCCGGATTATATTGTTTATCGGCAACAAGATGTCTTTTGGGCGCCCTTTGTATTAACTGTCGCCTGCGCCTATCCAATAATCAACCGTTTGTTTTTTGATTGCTCAATGATGTCAATAATTGATCAAAATAATCATTCATTCATTAAACAAATCACCGATATCAAAAGTACTTTCGGGCTTTACTATTTTTTTAACGATCGAATTACTCTTAAAGGATATGTTGTCAATCTGCCAATAAAGAATCTGCTTCCTTCCGGTGATAAACCCGATGCATTGGAGTGTTCACTTTCATTTTACATTGAAGATAATATCAGTCTAAATCTGTCTTTTGAAAAACGTTACAGTATTTATAATAGCTATTATTCTTATGATAAAGTCAAAAGTGAAGATGATATGATTCGCCTTGGAGTAAATTATGATTTTTAAAAATAGAGTGCCTGTACCGCTTTACATTATTTTTATCATTTTTTCTTTTATTACCCTTTCCTGTGTGGAAAAGCCTTTCGATCCGGATTTTGATCAGCACGCGACACAAAAAAACAATCCCATCCAGAAATTCAATCAGATTATCGTTGATACTGGCGGTGTTTATTGGGGATTAAATGAATCTGCTCTTCAGCAGCTTTCTATTTCTGCTGACAATAGAGTAATAGTTAAAAAAAGCCGTACTCTTTACAATACATTTTATTCTTATTTGATTCAAAACAGCACTGGATTGCCAATTTTCGTATCCAATGACCTTATCATGAACATAACTAAATTAGATGACAGTATCATTTTTTCAAATAGTACTTATGTAAATGTCATCAGTAATATTACAGAAAGTTTGTATTTTGGTAAATATTGCATTGATAGCTCAAATGATTTCTGGTTTGTGGGAGATGAGAACCCACTTGTGTTGTATAGGTGGGATGGACATGGAATTGTCGATTATCCATTGGGAACCTATTTTTATGGAACAGTATCCGCGATGACTGCGAATAAAAGCAAAGTGATAATCTTATTAAAGGATTACGATTCCCAAAACGATATGATTATTACTATCGATAAGAGAGGCGTTACCTGGTCCAAAATTTGGAAATCTGGTCTATTTTCAATAAAGAAAATTTTTTTCCTCGATTCCACGCTACATGCTGTTATGTCTGCAATCACCGATGAACCGATTAGGTTTAAAAATCATCTTATAGATACACTTATCTCAATTAAAGATCATTTGGTATTGGCATCAATCATTGATTCAAACTTTACTATTCGATATATTTTTGATAACAGTAAAAGCATGCCGCGGCACATTCTTCCAAGTTCACAGGAGCTGTTGTGGGTAATTGACGGCTATGCAATAACAAAAATATCTGCAGATTCTATCGCTCAGATAAATGGTAAAATAGAAATATCTGGATGTTTTTTCCTGAATAAAAATGCTCTCTTTAGTTACAATCCATTTTCAGGAAAAATCGTAAGACTCGACAACCTCCTGGGGTTCAAGTCTTATAAAATTGACCAGTATCTGAATTGGTGACAGTGTGATTTCACTCATTTTATAATACACATCAATCGCTCTTGTTTATGTTAAAGCCATGACTTTAACGTAATTGACAAGGAGACATTGTCGTCTGAAATATTGAGACAACAATGTCCTTGCCAGTTACTATTGAACTATACTACCGTTTACACCCCTGCTCTTTACCTTGAAAATCTTCAGACCATCGGCCATATTGAGGGATGAAAAGGAAACTGTCTTATTTACCGGTATAGTAAAGGTTCCAATCTTTACACCGCGGAGATCAAACGCATCAAGTACTACAGGCATATTCGATGATTGATCACGGAAGTAAATGGTATTTATCATTTTGTTATATATAAGTTCTCCGGAATACATCTGACTTGGGATAGATCCATTGACCGGTTTTGTCGATACAACCGCAGTATTTTTTAACACATCCAAAATTGCATTGTACGCTGGTTTTGGCTGCCAGCTGTTATTGTAAATTAAAGGAGAAGTGGAGGATCTCCATGAATCCTGATCCCGGACACCCCAGATCATGAATGTTGTAACAGCTGGTATATCAAGTGTAACTTTCATGTAATCAGCATAAACTTTATCCTGGGTGTTACCTCCGACATCAAGTTCTGTAATGGCGATTTCGAGTCCAAGCGCAGCAAAACGCTCTATATTTTCCTTAAGAGCACTGTATGATGAGAATCCTCGTTTTCCAGCCCATCCTGGTTCATGACTCTGAAACCCTACTCCATGAATTGGAATGCCATTCTGTACCATTTTTTTTACCATAGCATAAACCGCATCCGATTTAGTATTGATCGTTTCGATATTGAAATCATTATAAAAGAGTTTGCAATCAGGATCAGCACGATGAGCATAAACGAACGCCGAATCAATAAAATCCGGACCAACAATTGTTCTGTAGGCAGAATTGCGCATATTTGGTCCCTCATCTTCATACGCTTCATTGACAACATCCCATTGAAAGCATTTTCCTTTGTAATACTCCACCACTTTTTTAATATGGTAATTCATATTGTCAAGTACTTGCACCCGTGAGCCAGTGGTTATCCACCCTGCATTCTGACCGTGCCAGATAAGTGTATGACCGCGAACTTTCATTTTATTACTTATTGCAAAATTAACTACGGCATCGGCAGTTGAAAAATTATAGGAAGTTTTTGACTTCGAAAGACTTGAAGATTTCATGGCATTTTCACAAACCACCGTATTGAACTCTTTTTTAACCAATTCATTATGGGTTGCTCCACCACCACCACTCATATACGCTTCTCTAATTGCTACGCCGATATTTTTTCCGTGCTTTTCTGCATAATATTTAAGTGGTTGATTCTGTGCCGATATTGAAACGTAACACAACAACAGAGATACAATAAACAGGGTTTGCTTCATTAAGAACTCCTTTGAGAAAAATATTGCTTTTTTAAGTCAGATCCAGGAAAATGTACTTACTATCTCCGTCTTTAATATATGAAAAAAAAGGATATTATTCAGAGAAACATTTTTAAATGGTAACGAAAGTGGAGGTGTATTCTTCGAAGGGACTGCAAGAAGACGGATCGAAAATCTAAATCAACATGTGGGAAACTACGCCTGTGAATGCAGATAATACCGCCAAGATTGTTTTCGACATACGGTTCTATTACCGTATAAATATATATTTCAAGTTATATGGGACTAAGCATTTTTTATTAAAATGTCTTTTACATCAGAAAGCTCATTTCAAAACTCTTTTTAAAATTACTGAAATGGGAAAGAATGTCTTTTTCAAATTTTACCTTAAAGACATATGAACAAGATGTTATTGAAGATAGCAGGAGTTGACAATGGCAAAACCGCGAGTATTTATAAGTTCAACATATTACGATTTAAAACATATACGCTCATCTATAGATAATTTTATTTACCAGTTAGGTTATGAATCTGTTCTCTCTGAAAAAGGAAATATTCCTTATACACCTGATAAACCATTAGATCAGTCGTGTTATCGCGAAGTCAAAAATACTGACATTTTCGTACTTATAATTGGAGGGAGGTATGGATCTGAAAAATCAGGAGATCAATCAACTGGATTAAAAACCTTTTACGATAATTATGATAGTATTACAAAACAAGAATACCAAAGTGCACGCGAAAATAATATTCCAATATATATCTTAATCGAAAAATCTGCTTATTCGGATTTTGAAACTTTCACTCAAAATAAATCTAATAAAGACATTAAGTATCCTCATGTTGATTCGGTAAATATTTTTTATCTTATTGAGCATATTCTTGCCCAACCAAGGAATAATCCGATATATCAATTTGACAGATTTAATGAAATTGAAGGTTGGCTAAAAGAACAGTGGGCAGGGCATTTCAAAGTACTACTAAATAGTTCTGCAAATCAACAGCAAATTTCCTCATTATCAGCGCAGGTTACAGAACTATCTGAAATCAATAAAACATTAAAAATATACTTGGAAAAAGTAGTAACACATGTTTTACCTCGGCAAGAGTCAACAAATATTATAAATGATGAAACTGAGCGACTCAAAGAGATTGAGAAAACAAAATTACTGACTAATAATGAGCTTTTTATATTTTTACGAGATAACATAAATTTAACAGTGGATATCTTTAAGAATATTATTGAAACTACCACATCCTACAATGATTTTATAGAGCAAATTAACAAAAAATCAAATACTTTGGCTACTTGTGATATTTGTAGTGATTTGAAACAAAATAAAGATCAGGAAATTATCGTAGAGAAAATCAATGAAGCTCGTAGAATAATAGGAATTCCACCTATAAAGTTTTTATAAAACGAAATTATCATATGAGCAAAATAAGGAAGAGGAAAATTACAAACGGTGATATAAAGTAATAACTGAGATGAAAAACTTCTTTTAACCTATCATTTCATCTAAAGATTTTAAAAGTTTTATAAAATCATCCTGGCTAAAAAGGGTGATAATTATATCTTTTGTTTCCAAAGATACAGGTGCCATCATTAATTTGTTCATAAGCAAAATGCGGTTTTCAACTAAGTATTGCAAAAGAGACCTTTTTAAATCAATGTCCACATTTTTTAGTATCTCAGGGTTAAACCCACACTTACGGTGTTCTAAAACAGCCGTACTCATAGCGCCTCCTTTTAAAGAATGTGCTTCAATTTATTATAACAACAACTATACCGATTGTTTACTAATATTTTTAATAGTTTCATTTTCAATCTTCTTGGCATTCTTTAAACTGCATACTAGGTCGTTAACCGTTTTTATTTTCATCTTTTCAGAATTCGAAACTTTACTATGATTATCCTGCTGACTATTCTTGAGATTATGTTCGGTATTCATTTTCAAAATCAGATCAAACACCAGTTCTGATATTAAATCTACAAAACATGCCATATACTCCAAATGATGTTCAGGCAAATCACCGAAACCATATGGTTGGTTAATATCAAAGCACACAGTCCCAATAGTATTACGTTCGAACCAGAGATTATTTGCTATTCGATTATCCACTCCACCACGGATAGGCATAGTTACAAATGTTTTATAATTTCCAGCAGCTCTTTTTTTGATATAATCACATTTGACACCAAATACTTCTGCTTCTTTTAGCTCAAATTTGTCTACATTTTTTACATATATATACTGTCGCTTACGCTTTGTAGCCTGGGAAAATGCATCAAAAATTGGACAGTTCTTTTTATCTTCCGGATTTATCGAACGTCCTAAAACATATTCACCAGTACGTATGCTGTATAATTGATCATTGAAAACAAATTTTATAGTTGCAATCACTTTATTTCTGTGGACAATACACATAAATCTATCATTAAATGCTGATAAAATCATCTCGATATTTTTTTTAATCTCTGCACTGTTTATTAATGATTGTCCGGTTACTAAGTCATTTTCCTTTTGCGCTCGATAATCTCTTATTTTTTCAATAATTTCTTTGTGGAGAATTGCATACCAACTTTGTTCTCTACGTAATCTAATCGAAGCTTTTTGAAGTAACACTATTAAAATTATGTTTATAAGTCCATAGACTATAACAGATACCGTAAGAAACCAAATTAATCTATTGAATTCACCAAAAGAAAAACCAAATATTGCATATGTATCAGCAATTAAGCCAAGTGTTGTTAAAAGAGCTGGAAAAAGTGCAACACTGTACAAAAGAGGGTTACTTGCCCCGGTTTGAAATAGATCAACAATACAAACTATGGGGTGCTTTAAAAAAGTTATCTTTTCATGTGTGATTTGCATGTTTTTTTAAATTAATTTAAGCCAGTAAATCAGTAAATAAATTAAAGGTTAATGTAGTATGAAAAGGATCATTCTCGGAATTGAATCGAGAATTAATTAAACGTTTTTTCGTTAAGTTAGATGCGAATTTGAAAACCACCTCACAATAAAGGAGAATCGATTGCGCATGTATTTAAAATTGTGACGATGCTTCTCTCGATGATACAGCAAAAGTCAGTAAGTAAATTGCTCATTAATAGTGATAAATTGACTTTGAAGACAAAAGAAAATGGTGATGGTCTTTTAGGCACAGCAGTTTATCTAAATTCATATCAAAATTAAAAACAAACAGTTGTAATATGTCAAATAATAAAGCTTCAGGTTACAATGGCTAAGATGGCGGAATTTATTGTAATAACTCATCACCAATAATCGAGAACACTACCTTAAATAATAATAATAATATTGGTGGTTGGGGTAGTGGTATTTGCTATTTCAGATCTTTTCCTAAAATAAATAATCTAATAATTACATATAATATGGCTGATGTTGGTGGGGGTATCTTCTGTAACAGTTCATCTCCAACTATTTCCCAAGTATCTGTTGAGAGAAATAATGCAGTAAAAAAAGCTGGATTATACATTTACAGATCATCATCTCCTATTATCAGTAATAGCTTATTGAAACTAATGACGGAGGTGGCGGAAATTTTATTGTATTGATAAGTCAGTTCCAGTTATAAGAAGAACTTCAATTTACAATAACAAAGGATCATCAGGTGGTGGTATATGCATTAACGGTTCATCCCCCATTGTAATCAATACGATAATCATACCAGATTATGTAAACCAACGCCCGAGCATCCTCTTTTTAAGTGTATCTCTTTAATCATTAGTAACTTATGGTTTTCAGGAGATTTTAAGTGATTTTAGTCTTATCAAAGTACTGGGGAACAATTTATTTTTCCTGAATTAAAACCAGAAAATAACTAACATTATGCTTTTTTCAGGAAGACTGTAAATGGAATTGAATTCATTTGTTAAAAAACATCAAAAAAAAATTATCATTGGGATATCCATTATAATCTTTATGCTCTTATTTTCAATTATTGCACTGCCAGCCATTATACGTCCTATAGTCGAAAAGCAATTGACAAATGCTTTTGAACGAAGTGTTAAAATTGGAAAACTTCACTTAAATCCCTTGCTTTTATCAATTCAAATCGACAATTTTTCAATGAGCGAAAAAAATGCTGCTAGACAGTTTGTCTCATTCGATCGGCTATATATAAACCTCCAATCGATCTCCATTTTTAAAAGGGGTTTGATTGTCAAAGCACTCCAATTAGATAACCCGATAATCTGTGTGGAGCGAAATCTTGATTCTACCTATAATTTCAGCGATTTGTTGAAACCAAATGAAAAAAAAGATACTTCGGAGTTTAAATTTTCAATCAACAATATCCGATTAAACGGTGGCCAAATTAAAATATCTGATTTACCAGCAGGCGCTCACCATGATTTAAAAAACATTGAGCTTTCATTACCATTTATTTCAAATTTAGACTACTATACCAATATTTACTGTACACCTTCGTTTTCCGCAATAGTTAATGGAACCCCCTTTGAATTAAAAGGTAGAACCAAACCTTTTGAGAAGTCGATGGAAACAGAAATCGCCCTCAGGCTTGATAAAATCGATATTGCGAAATATCTTGGATATGTACCTCAAAAATTGAATTTCAAATTGAATTCTGCGTTAATTTCTGTTGATGGTAAATGCCTCTTTATGATAAAACCAGATAAAAAACCTTTCTTTGAGTACAAAGGAAAGTTGTCGATTAATAATGTAAATTTAACAGATAATAAAGATAGTCTTATTATAAGCTTTCCTTCTCTTGACCTGAATGTAAATTCAGCTGAAATTGTTTCTTCATCAATCAATCTCAAATCTGTAGTAATTAACAGTCCGGTTCTTAATGTAAGAAGAGAGCGAGATGGGAAATTCTCTTTATTGAACCTTTTGCCGCAGAGTGATACACCAAAGGCTAAGACACCGGCAGTTAAAGAAAAACAAGCCGTTTCAGCTTTCCATTTTACCCTTGAGCATTTCGCATTAGAACAGGGAAAAGTGTTTTTTACTGATAATATTTTTTCCCGCCCATTCAGAGATGAAATTGATTCAATAAATTTCTCAATCAGTAATCTTAATCTGAAGCAAGGATGCAATTACACTTTTAACATTGTAAACAGACAAGTTGAAAGAATCAATTCTGAAGGAGATATTATTTTTGAACCGTTGTCCGCAAAAGGGAAATTACGCATAGCTGGTCTGGAACCAAAATTTTATTCTTCCTACTTTCCATCAGATCTTAATATTGAACTCAAAAATGGTGTTATTGATTTCGAAACCGGGTATGATTTTAAAATTGTGGATAATAAAAATGATATATCAATTAATCAGGGTGTTGTAAATATCCGGGATCTAAGCGTCTGGCAAAAGTCGGTTAAAGAGGAACTATTCAGAAATAAGAGAACCGCTCTATCCGGCCTTAATTTCAATATGAATCAAAACACCTTATCTGTAGATAACATCACAACCGATAATGCTAAAATCAATATTAAACGACTATCTGATGGCAATCTTAATTTCACAGCTTTGACAACTTCCCCGAAAGATAGCAGTCGTGATTCTGCAGAACTAGTCAATAAAGAAACTGCAGATAAACCTTTTTTATACTCTGTCAAATCTTTAAAGATAAACAGTTATTCTGTTCTCTTTGAGGATCAATCTACTATTGACAGAACTAATCTGGAAATAAATAAAATCAACCTGAGCCTGGCCAATCTTTCCAACCACAAGCATCGCAAGACAAAGGTGAATTTCAGTGCTGCAGTAAAACCCCAGGGAAATCTGAGGGCTGATGGAACAATAACTATGGAGCCTTTAAGCAGCAGTATGAACCTTGATCTGAAAAACTTCCCGTTAAAACCAGTACAGGGTTATATAGCGGATCAGCTGAATATTACTTTAACAGGAGGCCTATTGTCTGCTTTTGGTAAATTTACATTTGCTCAAAATGCGGATACGACAATTGATGCCGGTTACAAGGGAGATGTTGAGGTAAATGATTTTGCTACTATTAATACAGAAAATGTTGATAATTTTATATTACTGAAAGCTCTAAGATTAAAAGGAATGGATTTCTCACTCACTCCACTCAATGTAAATATCAACGAGATTACAGTAAGTGAACTGAACACGATTTTCAATATTTACGCTGATGGTACAACAAATTTGCAGAAAATACTTAAAAAAGATACCAGTAAGCAGGAGCCCATGCAGGGTCCTGCTTCAGTAAATGAAAAACCTGAAGACAAAGAGAATATTCGTATTGATGCAGTTTTACTCGATAACTGCAATATTAATTTTTCTGATTACCGATTCAGAAATTTGTTTTCAGCAAATATGAAAAATCTGAATGGTAAAATCACAGGACTCTCCTCAGAGCAGGATATTATGGCTGATGTTGCAGTGGATGGAAAATATGATGCGACATCACCAATTACTATCGCCGGTAAAATAAACCCGTTGGCAAAAAATCTTTTTGTAGATATTGGTTTGAATTTTAAAGATATTGACCTCACCCAGATGAACCCATATTCTCAAAAGTATCTCGGATATGCAATCCGTAAAGGAAAACTGTCTTTAGATCTGAAATATCTTGTAAAAGACAACAAGCTGGATTCAAAGAATAATATTTTTATGGATCAATTGACTCTTGGTGAGGCAGTAGAAAGTTCTGATGCAACTAAATTACCTGTTAAATTTGCACTGGCATTACTGAGAGACCGCAATGGCGATATCAAGCTCAATGTTCCAGTAACTGGCAGTCTGGATGATCCAAAATTTAATATTGGGAAATTACTTCTTCAGGTTCTTGGCAATATTATTACAAAAGCAGTTACATCACCGTTTTCTGCTCTGGGTGCACTTTTTGGTGGAAAAGAAGAACTGAGCTACCTGGAATTTGAGCCTGGAAAATCAAGCTTTTCAAGTCAGTCGATCGAAAAACTGGAAAAAATCAGTAGTGGTTTAAATGCAAAAAATGAGTTGAATATTGAAATTCATGGATTTGCAGATATCAATAAGGATCGCGTGGGATTAATCGAACAAAATTTTCAACACAAAATAAAGGCCGCCAAGTTAAAAGACCTTTTAAAGCGATCTGACAATAACATTTCTATTGATAGCGTGATAATTCAACCGGAAGAATATGAAAAATATTTGAAAAAAGCCTACGAATCAGAACGTTTTGAAAAACCTAAAACAAAGCTTGGATTTACAAAGGCATTGCAGGTTCCTGAAATGGAAAAGTTAATACATCAGAATATCATTATCAATGATGATGACCTCAAGGTACTTGCAAATTCCAGAGTATTAAAAGTAAAAGATTATCTTGTGAACATTAAAAAAGTCAATACTACAAGGGTATTTCTCATTGAGTCAAAAAACATTTCACCTGAATCGAAACCAGATGTTAAAGACAGCCGGGTAGAATTCGTACTGAAAGCAGAGTAATGCGCCAGTACCTTATACTATCCTCTCAAATTAGCATTGGATTAGGTTGTGATGCATGTGGTTTTAGAAATCCGCGATAAACGCCCTCTGGATACCAGCTGGCGTTTATATGGATTTAAGCCTCTATCGGACGAGCTACCGGATTTAACCAATACGACATTTTAGATTGTTCATAGATAGCTGAGCCTGAAATATTTCCCGGGATTAAAACTGCTGTCCCAGTTAATGGATTCAAACCAATTGAAACGCCTCGCTCACCAGTCATTCGTCCAGCTTTAGCAAGTTCACCGAAATTGATAATGGCCATTGCGCCGGAATCCGTTTGTACGACTTTAACTGCCGAGTGAGTATTACCTGATGATGAATTTTCGCCATCAATATTCTGACTGATTTCGATCACTGTTTTGCGCTTTATCCTTGGCATTAGAATTCCCGCTGGATGGGCACCTGGCATAAAGCCTCCTGAATTAGTACTGGTACCGGTATCATCAGATGCAGGCGAACCAAATATATTTACAAAAAAGTCTACTATATCATCAACATAATTATCAACAATTATTTCTCCAACAGCCGCCCCTATTGCGGCACCTATTCCCCCTGCTATCAATGTCCCTAATGCAGTTGTAGTTGAGACGATTCCTACGCCAACCCATTTTTCAGCCTCTTTATGCCAATCATTTTGATTGTTATTTCCACTCTGGCTGCCACCACTAGCTATTACACCACCAATACTGGAATTATTTACAAATTCTTGCCAGTAATCATCATAGGATTGATTTAATTTATCAATTACTTCGCTTGATCCTTCACTAAGCGCTGCCAGACCATCGGACAGAAGGTTAAAAAGAGATCCTTTCTCACCATTGTGGATTCCATTTGGTAAGAGATCTTCAATCCATTTTTCGATTTCTCCATCATCGCCAAGCAGATCTTCTACCTCGTCATCCTCGTTGACATCAAAACCCATCTCTCCCAATTCGGTCGTAATATCAGTTACCGGCAGGTCTTCTTTATCCCATAGGCCGCCTATGATGACTCCTCGATCAGTTAATAAACCTTCAGGAATATATGCATTTACACCAGAAACAGTTCCAACAACAATACCTCCGATTGGTAAACCACCAACTGCATCGAATTGCTTTAACGATCCCATACCGTATCCATTATTTAATGAACCATGTGCAATTTGAGATGATATTTTTTCACAATTGGTAAGTATGAAACTGCTGTTTTCCATTACCCCATTTTCAAATCGTCCATTTAAAAACCGGCCCGGAACAAATTTCTTGTCATTAGTGAAACATCCCGGCAAAAATCTTCTTTCACTCACTATCCCGGGTTTAAAAAGATTGCCCTTGACAATGCCCGGAACAAATGACTTCATTGCAACTATTCCAGGGACAAAACTCTTTTTCCTGATTAACCCCGGCAAGAATCCATGGCTTGATACTACTCCAGGAATAAACCGTTTGCACCATACGATACCGGGAATAAACTGTCTGCCCTGATGCAGGCCATAATAGAAGCGTCCATTGATTCGCATTCCTGGATATAAACGTTTTGATGTTACAAGTGCCTCAACTGTTTTTCCCCCATTTTGTTCGATATAATGGTAAGAAACAGATTTTGAAATGGGAATCACTTGCTCTTCTCCAGGTTTTTTCTGAGCAGTTGTACTTATCATTCTGCATCTCCTTTTTGTGAATGGATTATTGTGTGATATGGATATCTGATCTCCAAAATTGACGGTCCTGAACAAAACCGTCAATATGGATAATAGTCAAAACCAGTATTCCTTTCGCCTTTGTATCCGGTGCTGAAAAGAAAATTGATATCAATCTATCTGAGAAAAACCACGGAATGTTTTATATAAATTTCCATGACATTCAGGAAACTGTAAAGATTTTAAGTAAGGTTTGCAGAAAAATATATCAAAAAAATATTATTTAAAGTTACTATATCAATATAGTAACAAAGTATCATTTATGCAACTAATCAGAAAAGAAAATTTACTCCGAAGAGAATTTCATCAAACAGATGTAAGTTCCCATTTGCAAGTATAAAGATGATCCACTGATGAAGCAGATGAAACCATCATATCAGAATCGAATTCTCTAATTTATATAATTCCGTTATACATTTGACGATTTGTGCATGTTCGAATTATCTTTGACCACACGGTATCCTGGAAAAGACCAGAATGCGCCTTGCCTCTCTACTTCTGAAAAGCCCTCCTCAAGTTGCCTCTACTCACATGGTCAACTTCATTTATCACCTTTATTCTCCCATAATTTTTTAAAAAATATTCCCCAATTGCTTTTGAAATCGGGATATTTCAACATAATTCTTGACATAAATATTTTCTGCAATCATTTTATCAACATATTGCGCAGATAACCGACCTTACATCCACTGACTCCGCAACAGACAAATGCGCTTCTGAAAAATTCCGTATTGAAAATTGATATATCAGTACCGTTTTTTTTAGAGTTTCCCAAACGATACTGACTTTTTACAGGCATTCACGAAAACCAGAGCACAAAAAAAGCCGCTTTCTATTGATTAGCGGAAATCATACACATATTCACAGCCTTATTTTTAAGGCACAAGGAGGCCCAATGGCTCAACGTTTACAATCAACCGATTCGGCAGAAAAATGTATAAACAGTGGAAACCGCCATACCCGTTTATGCAGTCAGGCTAAGGGGACAGATTCTCTCGTCGCATCAATCAAGCCTATCATCGCTACTTGCACTGTGAAACAGGAAGCACTCAAAGCAGCGACAAAAGAGTTTGATGAAGCGTATGACATATGGGTATTCATGGATGGGATTCTGGATACTACTGTCAAAAATGCGGCAAGTCGCTGTAAAGAATTTGATCGTGATAATCCCGGCCCAGGTATTTACTCTTCTATATTTCCCGAAGGTACTGAAATTATCACCAAAGAAAAAAGGGAGAATGAACCGGATATAGTGGACAATCTGGCAGTCAGATTCGAGAATCTGGGTTCTGAACATGAACTTTTTCCATGCGCAGCGAAACTTCGTGAAGCGGCACAGAAATCAAGAGAAGCAAGCAATAGCCACAGGCAGGCAGCAAAAAAAGTCGATGTCGTGAAAACTGAGCTCGATATCGCTAAATCTGATCTGATAAGTCAGTATATATCGAACATGCTTGATGCGGAAAAGTCTTTTGGTCGTGATTTCGCAAACCGTCTCTTTCCGATATTAAGAAGCTCCGGATCATCAGCAGATGATTCAAAAGAGCAAGCATAGTTTAATGAAAAAAGTAGTGCTTATCCTGGACGGATCTCATGCTGGTCCGGCCAGGAATTGATGTTATTCGGAATGATTCAATCCACACGCTACACCATCTCCTGACATTACTTTGCATTAACCCGCCATCGCCGGCAAAAAGAGGTCCATGTGACTCGCAGGTATATGCTGTCGGTGGCGAAATACATATCATGCGACTCACAGGAATATGCTATCGGCGGCGAAATACATATCATGCGACTCACATGTATATGCTGACGGCGCCGAAATACATGTCATGCGATTCACATGAATATGCTGTCGGCGCCGAAATACATATCATGCGACTCACATGTATATGCTGACGGCGCCGAAATACATATCATGCGACTCACATGTATATGCTGACGGCGCCGAAATACATATCATGCGACTCACATGAATATGCTGTCGGTGGCGAAATACGGTTCATGCGACTTACAGGAATATGTTTTCGGCGGCACAATACGGGTTATGTGATTAGCTTGATGTACTTTTGGGAAGTTGGAGATGAGTATGTATTCGCTCTCGTTAGTGGACCGAAGATCTGTCTCCTCGAAAGTATTCTATCCAGATAGACAATAGTAATCATGAGGTTTTTCGATTTAATGCCTGTACAGTATCAGCCGGGAATAATACAAAAAATCGCAATTGATTTCGTCCCCCCTCCAGTAGAGACGTCCGGCCGGACGTCTCTGCTGGGGGGATTTAGGGGGCGTATTGCAAAAAATTAAATTTCATCTGCGTTTTTAGGATAATATAAAAAAGGTTTTGTGTATTCACCTGAACCATCGAGCCTATAAATACCTTACTGTCTCCGGAACAATATTTGCGCCATTTACAATTCCCAACAAAAATTTCATACCTTACTAAAAAGGAATTTGTATGTCACTGCCTGTAAGAATTACCGCACCGAATCTTTTCTACCTTGTTACATCAACAGGCGATGCAGATACCGATATTTTTTCAACTGAAGAACAGAAATTAATCGCGCAGCAAAATATTACCAATTCAATTTTGAAATACTCATATAATATGTTCGCCTGGTCAATAATGAAAAACCATTATGTGATAGTAGTTCAATCATCGGATATTCCTATTTCCAAATTTGTTTCGAGAATTAATACCTGCTATGCTTTTAGATACAATTATATGAATTTTAGAAGAAATGGGCCTGTTTTCGCAAGCAGTTTCTCATGCATGGTCATCCAGGATGAAAAAGTGAATGATATTATCCGCTACGTTAACCTTACGCCTTTTCTTTGTAATGAATGCAAAATTGAGGAGCTCGAAAAATATCATTGGAGCAGTTATCACACCATGGTTGTTGGTAATCCTTATGATCACATGCTAAGTAAAAAAACGCTTCTGAGTAGATTTGGAGATTCCGATCCCATTGGATCTTATAAAAATTTTGTACAATCCGAATGCCAGGATTCTGAAGTCAAGTACTTGATAGAGGAGGTAGAAAAAGACCAAATGAAGTCTTGTTTCCCCAAATATGAAATGATTGGAAATGATAAATTTGCTAAAAAGATCAATCCTGGAGAATTAAAGCCAATAAAACGAATTCCCCGATATTTACGTGAAAACATTACCTTGAATGAAATTTTCGAAAAGGTGCTGAGCTATAAGAATCTGGACACTAATGATATTTTAAATCAAAAATTGGCAAAGAAATATCTTGCTGCACAAAACCTTTTTGCTGCTATAGCACGAACTTATTATAATTTTCCTGTTGAAATGATAGCAGAATTTCTCAATGTAACTTTGCCAATAGCAACAACAATGATCTTAAAAGGGAAAAGGCATTCCACACTCAATAAAAAATTAAAAATGACCACCCTTTTAAAAGCGACAATTTTTACCTGTAGAGACGTCCGGCCGGACATCTCTACAGGGGGGGTTTAGAGGGCGTATTGCAAAAGAAATTTAATTTTCATCTGCGTTTTTCAGGATAAACAAAATCTTCAAAAAACAATCGGCGGAGTTTCCTTCTCTTTACAGTTCAACCCCATGTTCCAATATTGCGCTTCACCATGTGCAAGGCGGAACATAAAAATCCGTCCATTGGGGAATGCCTCAAATACACCGTGAAGCCATGGTCGGTCTTCAAAGAGCTTTTTCTCCAATTGTGCATCGGTAATCAATTCGACTTTTCCGGTGACCCGTACCATCTGCATGGTTCCCATACCGTCACCCTGATTAAAAAAACCAAGTTCTACTTTTGCGTTATTACTAAGTTGTTCTGAAAGCCGTTTCTGTGTTCCTGTATGAAAATAGAAACCGGTTTCATCCGCAAACCACATCGCCATAGCTCGTACATGTGGTTGATCGCCCACAGCAGTAGAAAGCCAGGTGGTCGGGTTTTGGTTGGCAAACTCTCTGATTTCTTCGATCGTCTTCATGGAAACCTCCGTAGTCGCTTAAAAATATGCATAAATGTCTCTGCACTAATTTTTGTTTAGAGTGCAATAATAATATACCATACTTGAACTATGTAAAACTTTCGTTATCCGATCGAAATGTTTAGTTATTCTGCAGCGGTAATGCTTTTACGGAAATCGGAAGGAGAAATTTTGAAAGCACGGGTAAAGCATTGATAAAAATAAGACGAGCTATTGAAACCGCAATCGAGGGCAATTTGACTGAGTGTTTTATCGTGCCCTCGCAGCATTCTCTTCGCGTATTCCAGGCGGGTATGCATGATATACTCCATAGGTGACATTGATGTTTCATCCCTGAACACACGAGTAAAGCGGGATGCCGATAAATTGGCTGTGCGGGCAAGGTCATCAACGGAAATCTTTTCGCCGTAGTGGTTGTTTACAAATTCGATTGCCCCGTTTACCGACATCCGTCTGATTATATTTCCATCGGAATGGTTGATATTAAAAAGTGATCGTATAAGCAGATGGGTTATTTTCAGTCCTCCAGCTTCGAGCAGCTGTTCGTAGCCCGGCGCACTCTCCTCGTAATCGGTCATAAATTCTTTAAGCGCGTCAACTAACCGCTGGTTGACAGAACAGGTCATTGCGCATGAGAGTGCATTAATCGACAGATTATAGGCAGAAAGCTGTTTCTGCAAATAAATACTGTCAATTAGAACTGCGATATATCGAGCGACAATATTCGACGGCATTTCCTGATGCGGAATATCAGGAGGCAACAAAAAGGCAGTAGAAGGAATAGAATTGTAGATTTTTCCGCCTATACTGGTCCGGCAGCAATTATCAAATGATACAATAATTGACCAGGCCGGATGGGTGTGTTCAGGCTGTATAGCATACTGACACTGTCCAGCTACCGGCATGAAAACTCCAACGGCATTGCTTACGCTGCAATCGACATACTTTAGCTGTTCAGCGGTAATCTCGCCTACAAGGTATTGGATTTTATCGAGATCTTTCATAGATTTAAAAAGTAGTTAAAACAATTTGTAGTAATATGCCTGATGTATGGAAGAAAATACTATAAATTCGGGTAGATGAAACTTAATTAGCATAATAATAATAACAGGAGTTGGAAGATAAAGAGGTAAGTTTTTGATATTTTATATCGGTTCAAAATAGCTGTATTTTTGTAACACGAAATTTATCGCCCTCTAAATTCCACCCCTTCGGGTACTTCGATGCGTCGCCCCGCAGGGGGATTTAGAAGGCGCATATGTTAATTCTGAACAGAAACTATTTAATAAAATTCATGAGGGACAGGACGGATATGTTTTTTCTAAATATATACACATAAAAACAGTCCGTCACCTTACGTATGCTGAGAATCTGATCAGGGAATTACCATTCTGAGCACTGCATATCCATTGGTACTGTTTACTAATACAACATACACACCGCTTGGTTTATCTTTAAACACAAATTGGTTCTGCCTGGAGGCGGTTACCAATCTGCCTTTGATATCCATCACCAGAACTTGAATTTTTTCTCCAACACCTTGCAGTTTTACTATGCCTGATGAATAGGATAACGCGATATTACTGTGCATCGTAGTGGCTGAATGCTGCGAAACAACATTAGTTTTGTTTAATGAGAAATTTTCAAAAAATGCCCATACTTCTTCACTGTTATTCACTTTTGTTCTGGTATCCATAGGCCATTCATGCGGCCCACCTGAGATCGAATCCGCTATAACTTCAGTACCCTCTGAGCACGGAGAATAAGTGAGTCTGGTCACCTTGGATTGTGAATTAGTGGAAGGATACGGACGAGTTATTGATGGAGTGGAAGGACAGCCATTTATTCCAACCCACCGGTTGACAGCTGCCATGTAATTGGCTGGAGGGTACATGTCTTTAGTCCCGAAAGTTAAAAATAAGGGAATTTTACGTTTTGGAGTGCATGCAGATCCGGCAGCTGATACTGGTGCCGCAGCGGCAAAAATTTCGGAGTATTTGCATGCAAGAGCGAAGGTCATTCCTCCGCCCATGGAAAAGCCTGTTACATACAACCTGTTTCTGTCAATATGATATCTGGCGTCAATAGTATCGATAAGAGCCATCATAAAAGTAAAATCATCAGAACCATCATTATAGTTCCAATTTCCGCCAGCCCCGCTGGGATAAGCGGCAATAAATTTTTCCCTGTCAGCAACGACATCCGCTTTGGTATCATTTTCAAAGCCAGCACCGTTCCCGCCTGCGCCATGCAGAAAAAAGACAACTGCAGGTTTGTTAATTCCGCTCGGTACATGGATTGCACAATTTCGTGCTTTTCCAGCGACTTGAAAATTAATTGTTTCAGTGAACCCAGTTGATGCTAACAGGATAATAAAAAAAGTGATTACATGGTTTCGGTACTTCATAGCGCGACTCCTAATTCTGAGATCTTTTATATGTTACAAATAAATAGAATGGTCCTGAAATGGTTTTCTCAAATTTACAACAGGTAGTTTAGATTTATTTTCAAGCACCTATGCGATAGAATACTGCTGAATTAAACAAAAGTTAGTTATTTGACATCAGAATATGAGTAAGTCTTGTGACATGTAGATGTTATTTTCAGACATACATTATTGCTTTTGTTTTCATCAGACAATCTCGAACATTTCCTCACCACCGGAATTCCCCGCCTGAACGCGGGGAGTAATTAAAGTAAACTAAATCGGGATTTACGCTTTCAGTTTACTTCCAGTTTTTTCGCTGTGGATTCTGCCAGGGCGTTTTGCACAGCACACAATCATTGCCATAGAAATAGTTTTTAGCGCCCGTATCGTTGTAGATCCAGTAGCGCAGCCAGGCAAGGATCGCTTTACGTTCCTCCCCACCGCCGTTGCTTTCAATATATCCGTGAGGTGCACCTATCAAGGTAGCCATGAACGTTTGTACTTTGGAAGAATTGTAAGTCGCCTGTTGCAGCGGCATTCCGACATTATCCTTGGTTCCGGTTGTCTGAAAAAGAGGTCCATGCAGTGCCGCTTCAGCGGTATGACCATGGATCGAAACTACAGTAAATACCGCTTGTGCACCTCCGAGTTGAACCGCAGAAGTACCACCAACCGAAAAGCCCATTGAGACGGCATGATCTGTCCAAAGTTTGCCTTTATAAATGCCATCAGTTGTGTTTTGTTTTACGATCCAATCGAGTCCGTCCTGCATGGTTTTTAGATTCTGCGCGCCTCCGGGTCCTTGGTTAAGAACTGGGGTTCCGACCACAACGAAGCCATGAGAAGCAAAATTAGTAAGCAACTCGGTGTGTATTGGCTGCACAGTCTGGCCTATTCCGGGCCCAAAGACAATAGGTGCATGCAGGAAGCCGTCCTGGCCTAATGGATCAGGTCTGAACACGGTGTATTTATTGTTAGGTCCAACATTTTTTTCTACTACTGTTTTAAACGGACCCTTGACAGAGTAGTCGGTTATCGGAGGCAGTGTCGGCCCGGTGGATTCCGCTTCCATTACAATCGAAATATCTTTTTGATCATAGGAAGTAATTTCTTTATTTACTTTCTTAAAGCCCTCTTTTTCTACTTTTATTGTGTCAATTGCCACTGCCGCACTGCGACTTAATTCAAAGCTGCCCCTCTCATTGGAAAGATCGCTGCACATGAAAATTCCGTTGCCAGTAGTGGCAAGCCGCAGAGTAGTTTCGAACTGATCAATTGCGAAATGCATTACATAGATTCCGGGCGACAATTCGGGAAGTGTATGTTTATGTATGCCCGGTTCCATTTTACTGAGCAGAAAATGGGCATTTCTTTTTCCATTGCTCGAATAGATAGAGACAATCCCTGTACTGGCGAATGAACCGATTGAAAATACAAGTTGATTACCTTTTACAAGAACACTGTTCGTACTTTGCACCAGATTTCCAGATACACCATTTCGTTTTATGGGTGTAATATTGGAAATGGTGAATTCACCGTTTGCATTAGTCGAATCTTTTATTGACTGATCAGACATAAGCGTCACCACCGCATTGGCGATCGCCGCCCCTTTTCCATCTTTGACTGTTCCAGTAATATTGACTGCTTCTGCGAAAGCACCTGTTCCAAACATCCAAACGATACACATTCCAGCTATTAGCCGCATTATCCCCCCCTATTAAATTTTTCTCTTTGATAGATTAATCAAAATTCTTCAGATGTAATCAGCAGAAATTGATTTTCTATCAGTAACCGGTTTAGTACATGTCAGTCTCAATCGTGGTACTGATAATATAGTGTACATTTGCTCTTTTTTCCTGAATTTGCGGTAAATATATAGAGCCGTTTTTTAGACAAAGTAAAAAGGATAATGAGGACAACATATCTTTATCGGCCATTAAAAATAAACAGCAAAACAAGACAATCCATATTATATTAAGCATATTATTATATAATACAATTAACTTATCGGAAGGGAAATAACTTATGAAAAAAGAAATTTCAGTATTGATTTGTTTTATAGCATTTTCATTATGCTTTGCAACAAATCCGATCTTAAAAGATCAAGGTTTTCCACTTAGATATACTGCTGATCCATCTGCACATGTTTTTGAAGGAAAAGTATATATATACCCATCACATGATCAGGATAACGCAAGAGGGTATAATATGGTCGACTATTATATCTACTCATCTGCAGATTTAGTCAAATGGACAGATTGTGGCAAGGGGCTTGATATAGTAAATGTACCATGGGCAAAAGAGTACATGTGGGCACCAGATTGTGCATATAAAGACGATACGTATTATTTCTATTTCCCTGCAAGAGCAAAGGATGGCCAATTTCGCATAGGTGTTGCTACAAGCAAAACACCAGGCGGTCCATTCACAGCAGAGCAAAATTATATACCAGGTAGTTCCAGTGTTGATCCGGCAGTATTTATTGATGATGATGGAAAAGCATACATGTATTATGGCGGTGATGGTGATGGCGGGCTGACATCACCATTGGTTGTTAAGTTAAAAGATAATATGAAAGAGTTTGATGGTCAGCCTCAAAAGATTACCGGTATTCAATACTGGTTTGAAGCCTGCTGGATGCATAAATACAACAATACTTATTATTTGTCCTACTCAACAGGCCCTAAGGCTCCTAATTATCAGGCATCTGCATTAGCGTATGCAACATCAAGCAGTCCAATGGGACCTTTTACTTATAAAGGTGTTTTCTTCCCAAAAGTAGCAGGATGGACAAACCATCATTCAATCATTAAATATTATGATAAGTGGTATTTATTTTATCATACTTCGGAAAGGTCTGGAGGAGTTAATGAAAAGCGTGATCTTTGTATTGACTATTTGACTTATAATGCTGATGGAACCATTAAAATGGTTACTCCGACAACAAAAGGTGTTACTGCTGTAGCCGTAGTACACAACAGCGTACCTCAGTGTTTTAGTTCATTTAGAAACAACGCACTTTTCTACAACCAATCTGCAATCTCCTATACACTTCCGCAAGCAGGAATGGTGGAATTGAAGTTACTCAATCCAACAGGACAGGTAGTAATGTCACTGGTGAACGGTTTCCAATTAGCAAAGAGTTATTCAATACCATTACCATCCTCCAGTTTACCAGGGGGAATGTATTATATGAATTTAAAGACAAACGGCAAATCAGAAACTAAGTCATTAATTATGACTGGAAAAAAATAAATGATATGTCGAGTGGTGATCGGATACCGGTCACCACACTCTTATACTGTTTGATATTTTTTACAATCCGATTACATTCACTATCCTGTAAATGACCACCTCTACGTTTCCAATGATATTCTGAGCACCCTGAATATGTTTGATGATATACTCAAATTCAGAAGACTCTGTTTTAAATCACTTCTATAAAAAAATCAGAAATACACTTCAGTTGTGTCGCCAGCTTACCATTCAACTATGATTGTAATTACACTATCTTTTCATCTTTAACACCATTCTGATTGCGATATATGGAAACAAAAAGAACATTATATTGCATATTTTGATAAAAGCAATTCCATAGTAAGATATTAATCCAAGATCGCGATTAGATACATCAAATGTTTTTGTCTGAATCTGAAACCACCACCTGTCTTTACCGATTAGAAACGAAAAAAACCATAATAAAACAAGTGCATAGTTCATAAGAAAACAACGTATGAGGATTTTCGCCGTGTTGTCGAGACTTTTCGAATGTATTAATGAAAGCATTTTCAACCACCTTTTATTGACCATTTCATAATGGTTTTTATTGGATCTGCAATTTTAAATCTGCAAAAGTGTATCCAAAAAAAGAAACACATTGTATAAATTGTAAATCATTAATTAAGGAATAAACGGCATTTGCAAAAAATGTTTTCCTGGCAACGAGTAGCATACATTATCATGAATTGATCGCCACTTTTGAAATTTACAAATAAAACCATAAATCTGATAAACAAAAAAGAATACGGTGGCGCTAACAAATTTTCTTAAACACCAATCGCGTTTCCATAAGAGATGGGAACAGGATAATTCAGGTGAGCAATCAGCAGATCTTGTTCGTGATTATTTTATGTCGCACCCGCCATTATCATTGCGAATAGCAAAATACGATGCAAAAGCTGGATCATGGTGGGCTGATAATGCTGGAGTAAAAAAATATTGTGGAAAGAAAAACTTACAAAAGAAATTGGCTCTTTCTCAAATGTCCTGTGATGATGAATGGATAAGCACGAAACAGTAACGGTTTCCATTTGCATGGTATGCAGTAGTGATCATTTTTTTCCCAGTGCCTCCGCCACCACCACTCTTTAAAAAAAAGTGTTTACTGGCTTAATTAATCCTTTGTCTTATTTGGACACACAGGTTTCACTCTATGGTACACCTGAACTGAAAAATTGCTTTCTCAAAAACACCACCACTGCCGTGTTGCAATCCTTTTGCATTAAAGGACAATCCGTGATCAGTAGTGATTATGAGTTTACGACCATGTTTTCTGTAAAGGTCAATAAGTGAAGGTAGATTTTTTGTCAATAGATTTGCAAGAGTAGGAGCCATATCCTCAAGCTGCATGGTTCCCGCATGCGCCTGACAGTCAAAAAGTGAAAGTCTTATTAATTGCAAACCATTTCCAGCTGGCAATGGAATAATATCGCTCCATTTACGTTCTTCATCGCCACGAATAGTACCATAATCTATCCCCCGTGCAGTAAATTCATCTGTCGGGTCCTTAACCGTAGAGAATCCAAACAGTTCATTGATACTGTCTATAGTTAAGCTTTGACCAGATAATCTGAACCAACTGATTTCACCTGCATAAAAAAGCTCTGGATGTAAATCAAGCATATCAAGCCATACATCAACAGGTATTGCATCAATCAAGATAATGGTTGCTTTTGTCATTTCAGGAATTGCTTCGTTGATTAAAGGAAGCGGTTCCAGTGTATCAAGCCAATCCTGTCCATCGATTGCAAGTTTATCGATATATCTTAAAATGTTATTCTTTAGGCTTGTGTTTGCCCATGGATCTTTATACAATACAGTTGCTGCAGTGCGAGCTCCGAATTTCTGCGGATACTGATTTCCGAATGAATCAGAAATTTTTAATAGATTGCATATACGTTCTTTTATGCGCACGGCTTCATTTTCACCAACGAATTTTGGACACACCTTATCAACAGTAAAAGTACTACAATCAGCAATTATCCGGTTTGCGAGTATATTCCAGGCAGACTGAATCGCATTAAGGTGAACCGGTTCTTTACAGATAAACTCTGCAAGCAGATTATCAGACATCCTTACAAAATGTGATTTAAGTTTATCTGAAGGAAATTTTCTTTCCAGCTCAATAGAAAGAGATTGAACCTGTAAACTTGCATTTTTCTGTTCATTAATACAACAATCAAACAGACCGCTATGCAAAAATGGCCATAATAAAGGATCTGCAGTATTGTATGAATTTTGCGCGTCTGCTTCTGCTAATGAAATTATTGTATCTTCAGTCGCATCACCGATCCATTCATTTATGATCTGCTTTATGCGTGATGGACTTAATTTTCTACCGGAAAGCTCACCTTGCAAAGATTTTAAATCTCTATTCTCGATTCTCACCTGTCCTGACAGCGCTCGTCCCAGTTCAGTAACTGTAGATTCATCCAAAATATCTCTAAAGGCAAGCATTCCGCCTTCTTTATCATTGCGAAGGAATTTTAAAAGTCGTTCAAGGTTTTCAAAAGCATTTCTATCGATATCTCTCAAAGCAAAGGCCCGAGCTGAAATTGCTTCCATAATATCAGAACGACTAAGTATTTGAGTATAATCGCTCATGACACGGTCGATTTCACTATCCGGATGAGGGATTTCACTTACAAGCTTTTCTTCTCCGAAGATGTACCCGCAACTGCAGAGAGGTGATCTTAAGAGTTCTTCAGCAGCATTTCTTGTACACACAACGGAGGATGGTTTGTCACATAGTTGGATTAATTGATGAGTTCCACGAGGACAGTCAAGTGATGGTATTGAAGTCAACCGTTTGATGATTTCCAGTGCCCGGTTCAGGTGTTTAGAAATCAGCGGTTTCTGCCGTTTTTTCTGAAGCTTTGCATGATGATCAATGTAAATTTCCAAAAATGCTTCTCTGAATGCCTCAAATGTGTTCTGAAACTGCGTCCCTTCATCAGGAACTATCATTTGTTCCATATTACGAAGCATCACCAGCACAGCATCTCTCCTGTCAGCCACAGTTTTATTAAATGAACACACCTCAGTTACAGAACGGTGATTGACATAGTGATTAACAAACACAACTCTTTCTACATGATGATTCAGAAAATGGTGCATTTGCTTCACAGTGGCGATATCTTCGGAAGAGAGACCCGATTGCCTCCAAGCGGATAGAAATCGCTCCAATCCCTCCCGTGCAGAATACGAAATTTTAATCTCATCAAGCACTCTGACAAGAGCTTTACATTTTATTCCGATCTTTTCCGTGTCAAGCTGGCCAAAGGCTGAATACCCGCAGAGAGTTTGAATCCTGCTGCCAACATCATTTACAATAGAGCCAACAGCTGTCTTGAATTTCAATGCAGATTGCCAGACATCCCTCTGCTGTTTTAATCCAAATGTGTCAATAGACCCTGATCCACTTAAAAACTGGCATGATTGAATTATCGTTTTTCTGTCTGCTTCACTTATAATCTCTCCAGGAGCAACCATCTCCACCTGATCAACAGTTGAGACCTTTATAAATTCAAGTGGAAGAGCTCTGCCTCGATTGATAAGTGTAATATGTCCGCAATAAGCAAGGGATGCAATGAGAAAGCATCCGAGATCACGGGGGACACCATAAGGCCCAGTCTGCATCTTTTGCATAAGTGAAGTCAATAAAGTGTGACCAGAAGCAGACAGAAGACTGAAAAAGTAAGAAAGAAACTGATTTGATGCCGAATTGGGGACAAGAAGATAATTTCCCGACTTGACATCAACAAGCCCCAGTGGTACAGCCATTGTTTCAATCAGTTCCGATAAGCCCTGTGTACGCGCATCCCGCATCGGAATATTTCCGATAGCCACAAATTCATCAAACAGCCGCTGGTAGTATCGAGGAGATGGCGGCAGACTTCGTGATGCGATCTCTTTAAAACGAGGATACCGGTTTTCAAGAATCTGCTCACCGGCAATCTCAAGTAAACGATCGAATCTCTTCAACTGACGGACCGGAGATTCAACCACAAGAGTCTGATCTGTAAAGTCTCCACAGAATATCTGATTTAGCACAATTTGACGAGCCGCAGGTTCCAACTTTCGGATCTGTTCTTTTAAAAGCGGTATCAACGCGGCATCAGCAGGATTCGCCGGACGCAATTCACCTGCAACCATCCTGCATGCGAAATACTCTTTTAAAACCAGATCATCAACACATTCGGTCTTGATAACCCACACTGCGGTATATTTACAATTCAACAATTTATTTTCTGTACTAATAACAAGCGCGAAATCGATTTTTGCAGCATCCAGCATCTCATCTATTTTCTGTTCTATGCTGTTTTCATTTCCGTTATGGAGAAGAAAAACTGCAACACGCCGGGTACTTTGACGCCAAATAATATTTCTTTCAACATAACTATTCCAAAGTGCAGATCCCGGCCAGGAAAAACTTTCCGGTAACTCCGCCAGGGGAACAGCAAACACACGGGAATCATCAATAGTTAGTTCCTTCATAGTTCTTTCAATGCGAGCCCGTAACACCTTATTTTGATCATCACTTGTCGTTACGGAATAAGTTGCATCAAGGCAGCTGGCGCCAGAAATCATAGTCTTGCTTAAAAACCTACTCTTTTCGACCACCGGGTCAAGCAGTACTTCAGCGATATATTGCCCATTTGCTTCAGGATCAGTAGAGGATATCATACAGGAAGCAAGCTCAGCAAGCAACTTTGCTGAAGGAGCAGAGGCGGTAGGATGAATTGCATAAAGTACGATAATCCGAATGAGTCTACGCGCGAGTTCACGGTCAGATTGGTCCTCAATGCAATTATCAATAACGCCATCCAGATGTGGTACTATTTGTGAAGGATATATATAAAAGGAAGAAAACTCCGCGATACGAAACGCAAAGTGTTCATAAATGGCATCCGGGGCCAGCAACTCACAACAGGGTTTTTCAAGAATTCCGGGAATATTCCTGGATTCATCGCCGGCTATACGAGCATGTACAAAATCAACAATGCCGCGATGCTGAGAAAAAAGATCCCCAAGACCTTCCAGAAGTGAAAGCGTTAGGGGATGGATTGGGTAAATACTTGAAAAAAAATCTGCAGTAGAGTTGAATCCGGGAAAATGTCTGCAATATTCGTCGTAAATTGATTGAATATGCTGCTGGGCTCCATCCTTTTTCTTTACAAGCCTTTTTGCAATCAGATCACGTATATGAAGCGTAGAGAGATGAAGTTTCACTGGAAACCGATCCTTGATTTTGCGGAAGGTAACCTGAGCGATATCACCTGTACGTTCGATACTTTCCTGTACTGCAGCAATTATCCATAAAGGATTGCTTCTGCTGATCTCACCTAAAAGCTGTAAAGTACGCGCATCTTCATTGAGTGATGGAGCATCCGGCTTTGATCGGAAGAATTCAGATAATTCATCAATAAGCAAAACTATGCCAGCGAACCCATTTTCAAGTACTTTTCGTAAAGCATTCTGAAAGGTCGCGTGGCGATCCATTATAGGTAAATCAGGAAGAGCAAGGCCGCTGTTTTTTATGAAGAGTACACCTGAAGCATACGCATCGGCCTGATTACTACCAATCCAGTCTTTGAGAAGACCAGATTGAATACCAGCAAACGACGCAAATTTATCGGCTATCTCACCATTATTTAAAAGCCCTCTCAAGAAGTGAAGGAAATTACTTCGCTCAGAAATGGAAATAAAAATATCATAGCCCTTGAGAGCATCTTCCATGCTCTCAGTTATAATTTTTTCAAGCGGCGTAGTACCTCTGAAATTAACCAATGATATAGTAACAGGAAGGAAACGCTTACCTGACTCATGCAGTATTCTCAATCCCTCATGTTGCTTTTCAAGAATACCTTTCGTATCATATCTGCCCAGTGAAGCAGCAAGTGCAGCTAAAAAGTGGCTTTTACCTGATCCGAAATCACCTTGAAGAAAATAACCCTGACCATATTGACGAGCCAGAGCCTGAGCAAGTATCTGTATTTGTGTATCAACTTCGGATGTAAAAACAAAAGTACCTGCTGCATATTGAGCTGCTTCCCTGCTGTTTTCAAGTCGGATAACGGTCTGGACAGGCGGGATTTCAATAAGATCACTAATACGACAGTCAGAAAACATATATACTTACTGCTCCAGGCGCTTTTGTTCAGATTGAGGGGGATTTATTATTTCTGAATTTTCAAGCTGCTTTTGGATTTTTTTGATTCTCCCCATAAGTGTCTTTTCATTTGGAAACAGGCTGAGTAATTCATGATAAAATTTCAAGATCCGCTGGGGTGATTTAATGCGATTATTCGCACTGGTATATGAGCGGTGAAGAAACATGTCAGTCGGGTTAAATCTAAGGAGTTCTTCGAGAAGTGGAATTGCTTCCAGTTCATGTCCGGTTTTTGCAAGCGTAAATGCTTTCTGTCGTGAAATTGACAGATTTTGCCCTTTACGTTCAAGCTTTTCATATTGAGTGAGAGCTTTATCAATTTTACCGTTTTTTCGGCATAATGAAGCATAGATTTCACCATAAATAGGCGCTTTTGAGGGGATTTTTGCAATCCGCTCATATTTACACATGACCTGCTCCAGCCCATCCCGTGCAATCTCAAGCTGCACCAGAAGCCATAAAACCTGTTTATTAGATGGGAACTGCAGTATCCATTCCTCACAAAGAGCAATCGCTTCATCTGTTTGTTGTAAATGAGTAAGGGCTTTGATCCTATAGTGAATTGTATCTGATTGTGGAAGATCCCATTGTGCGATACAACTCAATACCCTCTGCCATTCTTTAAGTGCCGTAAGACATTCAAGAATACCTTTACGTGCACGATTAACAACTTTAAAATACCGTGTTGCTTCTTCATAACCGGTCAGTGCTTTATCAACAAACCCCAGATGAAGATACGCATCTGAACGTAACAAAAGTGAATAGGGATTCAGCGGTTCAAGAGCAAGTGCGCGATCAGCAAGTTCAGCGGCAGTTTTATGTTTACCACCTCTTAAAAGTGCAATAATCTGCTGATTCAACCAGAAAACCTGAGATGATGGATTACTGATCATTTCCTTTTCAGCGAAATCAGCAGCATCGGAGAATTTTCTTACGGAAAGCAGTTTTTTAAATTGATCGTATGCAGCCATTTTAACCTGATTGATAATTATGTATGCATAAAAATAATAGCTGATCTTTATGGTGCGTAAATTTTTAATAAAGGATAATTGATTATACTAATTACGGGTAAGCAGGGAAAAGAATTGTGAGGAGGGATTTTAGGGATAATGGAGATGGGAGTATAGTGTAAAACTGCGGGTATAAATGCATTCTCTTAGCCCAGAGGTAAATTATTAAATGTTAATATAGTTAATAATTTACCCTTGGGGCATGAGAACGATAACAAAAAGATTACCGGGAAAATCAGAAGACTGATTCGGAATTTTATCATCGCTTACCCGAAATCGCTTTTTTTTGCAGATATTCTTTTTGCTTAAAGGATTAATTAATTTCTATGGGGAGTTTTTCAACTAAAACATATAACGATAGCTATAAAGCAAGTCAGATTACTTCATTTGAGAATAAGTTCATACAGAAGAACCGCTCTTCATCTGCTCTATAATAATTCCTTTAAAAATTAGATTAATAACCAATGAACTCTTTGATGAGGTTCAGATCAGTGATTCTATAGCACCTCGAGATCATCATGGATACTGCGGATGGAGTGACATTCAAATACTGAGCGATTTGAGTACAGCGGAACTCATAGTAGCAGTGAGCGTATTGCGCAAAAAGCTGCCTAAATGTGGATTGCTCATTTAACCTTCCACGCATTCTTATACTTTCAGCCGTAAATTGTATACCTATGTTTATCTTGTGAAGTACATCCTCAGGCGAGAGCTTTTCCCTCTCATATAACGCAACTCGCGCTTTCCTGATCCGATCCTGTTTAAATACCTCCTTAGCGAATTCGGCATCACCAATTACAAAAAAGTTTGAATTATGGAAATCAAGGCTTCCTTTGTTTGATGATTGCATTGTTCTGACCGACAGAGGAACCTCTTTGCAGGGTGTAGCAATATATGTCTTGTATTCGGTAATCTGATCTGATCCACAGAAAAGATTGAGGACATCAGCTCTATCAATTATACTGTCAGTTTTATCATTAACTATTTCACTATGACCACACCACTTGTAACTATCCAGATTTTCAAGCGTACAATCTCCACTACGGACTGGATTTAAATGAACATGACGGATAATCTCTTTTAAGTTATCTCCTTCCTGAACTACAATAGATGCGAACCGTTTTGCGAAAACAGATCCAAATGTGTTGTTCATTTTGTTATAATTTTTAGCAAAAACAGAATTGAGTGTTTGCATAAAAAGAGATAGAGCAGGATTGGAACCGGCTTTAACAACCAGGTGATAATGGTTATCCATAAGAGACCAGGAGATACAGGTAAGGTCGTATTTTTTAAGATAAATGGCGAGCTGACAGAGAAAAAAGAGTTTCAAGATATCGGTACCGAGGATATGATAATCGGTGTTTCCGACAGAGGAGATCTGGTAGTATTGGTTGGGAGCTATAACTCGGGGTTTTGTGGCCATGGGGTCCTCCTACGGTTTTGTTAAGGAGAATGATTTTTGATATTGATATTACAATATCTATGCCAGTTCCCGAGGATAATACCCCCCAGAGGTCAATCATTTAATGTCAATAGATTACAATTTTATCTCTGGGGAGGATAAAAAAACAGACTGATCTCAGAAAAAAACGCCTTTAAAGAGCTTCATCCCACGTCCCTTTAACCTAAGCCAAAACAATCTCAATAAACACAAATATCTTTCTTTTTAGACGCAAATCATCTATTTATCCAATATATTATACACAGTTCTAAATACCAACTTTTTAATAGTTACAAATTTATTCTCTAACGATTCGGATATTAAAAAAATTTTATCAATTTAATTTCAGAACTATAAGGAGGCATAAATGTTCAGAATAAAGTATAGAAAATACACTATAATAACACTCTGTATTCTTCTGTGTTCACTCTTCACTAAGACTCTATTTGCAGACAATCCTATCATCACTCAAAGATATACTGCAGATCCTAATGCATTCATTTTTAATGATCGAGTATATGTTATCTGTTCCAGTGATGAGGACAATGGTAACGGCTACAATCTTATCAATTATACACTTATTTCTTCTGATGATATGGCCAACTGGACTGATCACAATCTTGTATTCAAAGTAAAGAGTAACACAACCTGGGCTGGTCAGGCGTATGCGCCGACTGCCATTACCCGGGATGGGAAGGTCTATCTGGTTTTTCCCAATGGAGCTTCAAGTTTGGGTGTGTTGGTCGCCGATAAACCTGAAGGTCCATATAAAGACCTTTTAGGGAGACCTATTGTTGATAGAAATACCCCAAATTGCTCTGTATCAGGAATGGAATGGTTATTTGATCCGTGTATATTTGTCGACAGTACTGCAAGTGGTTCGCAAGCGTATCTGGTCTTTGGCGGAGGCAAACCGTATGGAACAAACTTCCGTATAGTAAAGGTTAATGCTGATATGAAATCTATTTCAGGAACTCCTCAAACCATCAATGCTTCTAACTCCTTTGAAGGGCCGTTCCTGCATAAGTACAACAATAAATACTATCTTTCTTATCCGACTGCCAATGGTTCGAATATCGATTATTTGATGAGTGATGATCCAATGACCGGTTGGGTTCACAAAGGAACAGCTCTGCCAAACCCTACACTAAATGGAAAAAACATTAATCTTGGTAATAATAGTCATGAATCAATGATTGAATACAAAGGTAAATGGTACATGTTCTATCACGACAGACGTCTTTCAAATATGACATATAAGAGAAATGCTTCTGTTGATGTTCTGAATTATAATACTGATGGTACTATTCAAAAAGTGATTGTGACTTCCGAGGGACCTGCTCAAATAAAAAATTTCAATCCTTACGACACAATTCAGTCTGAAACCATTTGGAAGCAGCAGGGTATTGAGACTGAATTCTGTAACGAAGGTGGTGTGATGCTGACAAATATTGCTCAAGGTGATTACACCAGTTTAAAAGGTGTTGATTTTGGCACTGGTGCTAAGACATTCGAAGTGAGAGCTGCCAGTGCATCAAGTGGTGGAACAGTTGAAGTACATCTGGAGAGTCCAACTGGCACTCTTGTGGCCAGCTGTGCAGTTACTGGGACAGGTGGATGGCAGACCTGGAAAACTTTTTCCTGTGATGTGACTAACTGTAGTGGAGTCAAAAATGTCTATTTCGTTTATAAAGGTTCTAATGAGCCGTTTCGTCTTAACTGGTTCAGATTCATACCTATTGTGGTTGGGGTAAATAAAAACTTAAAACCTGTTCAGTTGGTACAGGAAAAAAACATTCAGATCTTAAATCCATTTGGCAGTACTAAAATATCGAATGGAATGACCTTTGATTTATCAGGAAAGATGGTGAATAATCCTGCAATTAAATCATCCCGGTCAAATTTACCTTCAGAAATGATATACATTTTCAGGAAAAATAACGACTGATCTCTTCACTATATGAAAACCCTTTGGCATGCATACCATGTCAAAGAGTTTATACTTCATCAACTAAATTCTTATCTTTTCACAAAATTCATCATTTGCAGGAGTAACAATAAGTATCCTTACTGCTGATTCACCATTCATTATAGCAACGCGGACATTTTGTTTTTCTTTTTCTTTAGAAAAGCGGCAAAGAATTGAACAGCATGTCTGCAATTCTTCCTCAGAATAATTACCTCGTATCAAACCAATCGGTCCCAAAGAATCTACCATTTGCAAATAGTAGTCATGTGGAGCCAATAATTTAAGCATTATGTAATTTTCTGCTTCATTTCTAGCGATAATAAGTTTACTTTTTGAATTAATTCGAAAATGTCTTCCGTAAGCGAGCAACTTAAAATCGTTCAAATGGTATTCAGGTGTATGTTCAATGAATTCATGAAATCTTTTTGCGGAACCAATTGTGGTTAAAAGGCAGCCACCTGCGGGCGGAGCGTGTTTCAGGTTGAATTTTTTAGCGTATTCAAGCTGAGCGAATCGGCCTCTTCCTGACCAGTTAAACAGTTTTTCGCGATCGATTATTCCTTTTGATTCCGCTTGTGAAGGAGCAAGCAGTTTTGCAGACAGTGGGCGTACCAGCAATCCTTTTACTCCCGCTCTATTTTCAATAGCATTTAGAGTATTAAGGCCCTGGGACATCGGGCGCTGACCAGCAACTTCACCTGTTGCTATAAAAAACGCGCCTTCATTTTCCATAATTCTTTTAGCTTTCAATAATCGATGAATCCGGCAATCTACACAGGGATTCGCGTTTTTGCCAAACCCGAAATGTGGATTGCGTATCATCTCAATGTACTCCTCCCCTTCTTCTTCAATTTGGATCGGAATATCAAGCTGAGATGCATAATCTCTTATCTGTCTATGGGGGCAATTGATCCCTGAATAAAAGGGAAGTACAAAGTGAAGTGCCTTTATTTTTAAGCCCATACTTTTAAGAAGGTGGGCAACTATGGTGCTATCTAAACCACCAGAAAACATAACTATTCCATCAAACACTGTGTTCACCTCAAAAATACAAAAATAACTTTAAAAACAAAAAAACACCATCAGTTCGGATCTTAGCAAGAACTATTTACAAAGGATTTGCTCTTTCAGAATTTAATTCATGGTCCGGCGATTCTGCATTGAATATCTTTCAAGAAAAAAGTTATTTTTATTTTAAATATTTTGATTTAACATACTATTTGGAGATACCTTTTGAAACTGCATACGTATAAAATTGAATTTGTTCTTCTGCAAATAATACAGTTCTTTTTCAGTGCATTGCCTCGTTTTGTAACTTTAAAAATCGGAACAATACTAGGTTTGTTTCTTTATTTCAATAAAGCTTATATAAAAACAGTACAAGGAAACATGCGTTACTGTGGTTACTGGACCGATGAAGAGGTAAATGTAATTACTCGTAAATTATATCTTAATATGGGGCGATATATATCTGATTTCCTCCGGATAAACAGGAACAATCCTCCGTATCGCTTTCATAATTTTGAAATTATCGACAAACTTATAAAGGAAGATAGAGGTATTATCGCTCTGTTAGCACATATTGGAAATTGGGAATATCTTGCACAGCTCTTTGGAAAAAGTTTCACAGGTCTTCATGTTATCGCAAAACCAATGAAAAATCAATATATTGACAACTGGTTGGCCGACAAAAGAAATAAAACTGGCGTAACAACAATCTACACACAGCAAGCATTGCGAAAAATGTTGGAAGTTATTAAAAATAAGGGAATTGTCGCCATTCTGATCGATCAAAATGCCGGAGTACACGGCACAATGGTTCCTTTTTTGGGAAAAGATGCCAGTACAGTAAGATCTGTTGCAGGAATAGTCTATAAGACCAGGTGTTCTGTCCTACCGGTTTTTGCGATAATGCAGAAAGACGGGACATACGATATTTTTATGAGTGAAGCTGAACTGCCTGATTTAAAGGATAAAACAAATGATCAGTGTATAGAAACTATTCAGAAACAGCACAATGAAATCATTTCAAACTGGATAAGGCAACATCCCGAACATTATTTTGGCTGGTTTCACAAACGATATCGCGGAATTATATCTTACAAATGATTTTTTCTTTTTTATCATTTCAGATTAATATGCTCAAATTTCTTTAAATTTTATTTATAAGTTGATAAATTTAGTTATCTCACAATTCTATATTAAAATAAAGACGTAAAAACAATCCATACGCTTTCATTACTGCTCCAGAGGAATCGGTCCAGGCATCGCGATCTGGATTGGAAAGTTCTTTTTTCCTCCACAAACCGATCTGATAATCAAGTTCTTGTGCTGCGATTCGCAATTTCACTACATGTTCCTCATGCTTTGCCCAAAAAGCAACTCTTTGATTGCTTTTGATTAGAGTGTTACCATTATTAATCAAAGAATCATTAACATTTGATATTGATGGAAGTGAAACATAAGAACATCGCGCAGCACCAATGAGATAAAAAAATCCCCTAAAGAAATGTGGAAAACCGCTATCAAGGTAAAGTAGTTTTCTCCATCTTTTGTTCTTCAAATCTTTTTCAAATATTTTAAGCGTCTCTTGGAAAGATTCACACACAACATTGATGACTTTGGCCTCAAATGGACTAAGATAACTGATTTGTGATTGTACTTCTATATAGGTGTGATCGATTCTTTCTCTACGGGTATCTTTTACATATCGATCATTAGTTGGTGATAGGGCCCACCCTTCCTGGGCACCTTCAAAAGCAACAAACGCTTCGAGAAGATTTTTCTGATTATCGAAAGTCGTCGTTATGATTGCTAAAGGAATGTCGAATGATTTGGGTTCACCAAATTCTTCTTCAGCAAATAGCAATACCGGAAATACGATAAAAAGATTATGAATTGCAAAAGGTTTAATCATAAGAATTTGCCTTGCTTCATAATATTCTAACATATATTTGCATACTTTAACAGCTATAATCTATTATAATTAGGTGTTTTCTTTTGATTGATTGAGTTCAGAATAACTGAGTATATTTCCCCTATATATGAAAAACATTTCAAGTCAGAATAATCATAAACTTAACATTCCATTTGCCATTCTCCTTTCATTTCTAATTCATATTTTTTTCATATACTTTTTTTTCAATTATGAGCCAGTTTATCATTATGGTCAAAATTATCATCCAAAAATCATTGATCTGATTGAATTAAAAAGTGAAAGTATGCAGAAAAGTGTTCCTGTTCAGAATACCACAAAATCACAAAATGATAAAAAAAAATCTATAAAGTTTAAAAAGCAATCTACAGAAGCATTAACTTATTCACCTATTCACAATGAAGATTCTGTTACTGTGGATAAGCACATGCCACCTTTCATTTCTGAAACATCAATTAACGAATCAGATACAACAACTCAGTCGGATCTTCCTCCGGCCGACCAAAATATGTCAAGAACTACAATGCACACTGATACAATTATCGATGCAGAGAAAAGTGGGATCAAGCTGCAAAAAATATATGCCCCAACACCATACTATCCATCTATTGCTCAGGATCTTGGAATTAGCGGAATCGTCAGGACACTCCTTACAATCGATACATCAGGCATGGTTAAAGAAATTAAAATTGTAAATTCACCTCATTCATCGATGTCAGATGAAGTTGTACGTACTCTAAAAAAATGGAGATTCAAGCCGATCAAATATAATGATCAGAAGGTGATAATCAAGCAATTTGTACAGGAGATTGAATTCAAAGAATAAAGAATTATCTACTTACTTGCAGGATGATAATGTACATAGACACGTCTGAGAAATTCACTATTTAAATAAAGCATTTTTTTTAATTTCAGTAAGCAATAGCATCACCTTTCTTCACAGTTAAATTTCCATCGATTCCAACAGTTATATTGACAACTAAGTAAGACCCGAAACGATGCACTGCAATCTCCTCAATAGTAATTACCCCGGGTATTTTTAAATGAGATTGTTAATCTGGGAATTTAGTACATCTCCGGGAACTGTATCCATAAGTTCATCAGAAGATTCTCTAAGAATTCGTATACCAGTTCTTAAAACAATGAGAGCGACAACAGCTCCCGCGATGGGATCAATTGTTTTTTTCTTTCATCAATGATTTTCATAGGAAGTATGTGGTCAGCGAATTTACTTCAAGCGCCGAATAATTCTTCTTCCACCATTGCACACAAGAGGTGATAAACTGGCAAGTGTAATTCCTGTATCTGAAAAGTTATTGTACTGGGAACAGTAACCATAATATCACAAAGGTCTCTCATTTTGCCGCCGTTTTCATTTGAAAAGCCAATCGCGGTCATGCCTGCTGCCCGCGCGACTTTGATTGCATTGATAACATTTGTGCTGTTACCTGATGTACTGAGGGCAATAAGAACATCACCAGGTTTCCCGTATCCATAGACCTGCTGTGCAAAAATCATATCACCGCCGACATCGTTGATAATTGCTGAAACCAGTGATGTTTGACTGACAAGAGAAATTGCAGGAAGAGCTCTCTCAAGCCGTGAAGTAACAAGTTCAGCAGAATCAAATCCCAGTGATTCCATTTTTTCTTTCATTTGTGAATCCACAGGCCTTTTAATTCTAAACTTTTTCATGAGCTCACCTACAATATGTTCTGCATCAGAAGCACTTCCTCCATTACCGCATACAAGGACTTTTCCATCTTGAGAGTAACATTTTACAAGTGAATAGAATGCACTCAGGATTTGAGTACCGCAAGTTACCAATTGAGGATAACTTGCCATACATTCATCAAATAGCTGTTGTGCATTCTGTTTCATCGTAACTCCTTTTTATTCACCTGGAAGAACTCTGACTGCACCCTGATCCGCAGATGATGCAAATAACGCATAGGCACGCAAGGATTGAGATATCGTTCTGTCCCTGTTTACTGGTTTGAAAGCGTGTTCACCTTTAGCCAGTTCTTTCTTTCGGCGCTCATTAAGAACCGTTTCACTTACTTTGACATTGATAGATCGGTTCGGAATGTCTATTTCAATAATATCTCCATTTTCAATAAGCCCGATCTCTCCTCCCGATGCAGCTTCAGGAGAAACATGGCCAATTGACAGGCCTGAAGTTCCACCTGAAAAGCGGCCGTCAGTTATCAAGGCGCACTGTTTTCCCAGATGTCGAGACTTGATATATGAAGTAGGATAAAGCATTTCCTGCATTCCGGGGCCGCCTTTAGGTCCCTCATACCTGATTACAACAACATCTCCAGCTTGAACACCTTTGAGTATCCCTTCACAAGCATCCTCCTGTGAATCGAATACAACTGCTTTTCCGGAGAACCTGAATATCGATTCGTCAACGCCTGCAGTTTTGACTATGCAGCCATTTTTAGCGATATTTCCAAATAGTACTGCAAGTCCGCCATCTTTATTATAGGGATGGGCAACATCTCTGATACAGCCATTACAACGATCCGTATCTAATTTATCAAAGTACGTTTCCTGTGATCCCATTACCAGATTTCTGCCATTAGAAGCAGGAGCACTACTGTAAATCTTTTTTGCTTCACTGCAGCAATTATCGCTTTTAATATCAAAACTTTTCAAAATAACATCCAAAGATGGTGCATCGATCCGTTTGACTTTAGTGTCAATTAATCCTGCTCGGGCGAGTTCTCCCAGAATCCCCATAATCCCGCCTGCCTGGTTGACATCTTCAACGTGGTACGGTGAACTGGGAGCTACTTTACACAAAACAGGGATTTTTCTTGAAAGTGAATCAATATCATTCATAGTAAAGTTTACACCAGCAGAACGAGCTACTGCGAGCAAATGCAATACAGTATTAGTAGATCCGCCCATAGCTATATCCAAAGACATTGCATTGAGAAATGCCTGGTGCGTTGCAATTGATTTTGGCAAAACCGATGTGTCATTATTTTCGTAGTAAGCTTTTGTAATTTCGATAAGTCTCTTAGCGGCTGTTTCAAAGAGTTTCAACCGGTTCTTATGTGTCGCTACGATAGTTCCATTTCCGGGAAGTGATAATCCAATCGCTTCTGTAAGGCAGTTCATAGAATTGGCTGTAAACATCCCGGAACAAGAACCACATGTTGGACAAGCAGCCACTTCGAGTTCAGCGATATCCTTGTCTGGAACAGACTCATCAGCAGACATCACCATTGCATCGATCAAGTCATATTTCTTTTCATTAAGTAAACCGGCTTCCATAGGTCCACCAGAAACAAAGATTGCAGGAATATTGAGCCGCATTGCCGCAATAAGCATTCCCGGAGTAATCTTGTCGCAATTTGAAATGCAGATCATTGCGTCTGCTTTATGAGCATTTACCATATACTCAACGCTATCAGCAATCAATTCACGTGAGGGAAGTGAGTACAGCATACCATCATGTCCCATTGCAATTCCATCGTCAATTGCAATTGTATTAAATTCTGCCGCAAAGCATCCCTGTTCCTCTATTACTTTTTTAACATGCTGTCCGATTTCATGTAAATGGACATGTCCCGGTACAAATTGAGTAAATGAATTTACCACCGCAATAACTGGTTTACCTATTTGGTTTTCTTTCATTCCGTTAGCACGCCATAAACTGCGCGCTCCAGCCATTCTACGGCCCAAAGTCGTTGTCGCACTTCTTAATTGAGGCATTGAATCTCTCCTGAAAATATTCAATATAAGACAGAACTTGAAAATAACCCATATTCACCTCTGGATCAAGAAAAAAGACCTTCTTCTTATATATATCAACGCCTAAAGATTACTTGTACATTTTACTTAATAAGTCTATAATCTAATGAGACAAAATATGATAAAAGCACATAACATCTGTATATTGCTGATATTTTCAATTTTTACTGTATTATTTGCAAAACCAAGTGTGACAATAGATTCACTATCCGGAATCGCGCAAATCCAACGCGCTGGAGCAATCAATTGGGAAAAATTAACAAAAGAAGCCAAACTTTATGATAATGATATGGTTCGTATTCCCGATGAAGGGATAGTTATTTTACGATGGCCTGGTGGTACTCAAACTTATGTTCATAAAAAGACACAAGTACTTATCAATCTTTATAAAAATAAAAATGACAAATCAATACTTTCAAACGCAACTGTAATGTTCGGCGCGGCGCTTTTCATTGTTAAGAAAATATTACCAAAAGACGATTCTGAAGAGATGCGTGTGTATACACCTACTGCCGTTCTTTCCATTCGTGGAACATCATTTCTTGTGGATGTCGATTCGATTCAAAAATTTACAACGGTCAAAATGCTCAATGGAATCATTTCAGTAAAGAACATAGTTAAAAACATCTCAATTATTCTGGGAACTCCTTACCAGACAACTATCCCGCAAAATGAATATCCATCTACTCCAAAAGCTGTATTACAGGAAGATCTGGATTCCTTAAAAAGCTGGATACCAGAATCGGTAATAGAGAGAGAAATTTTAGATCAGATTGATAATTCAAAACAGGAACGCATTAACCTGGTCGGAAATTACCAGGAAAGATGCCTTATTTCTCAATTTACCAATACATCGAGTTATATTGGACCTTGGAAAATTGAAAAAGAAATTACTCGCCAGTTCGCAACCCTTTTACGAAATAAACTCTCAAGCGTTGTCGTGATGGTCTCAGATTCAAGTCATAAAGAGACTAACCAAGTAGGAAAAAATCTCAATACCAGGTTTTGTATCAGTGGTAACATTGAATCATTTGAGTTGAATAAACACGCTGAAATTTCTGTACATGGTGATGAATATCGGGAATCAATAATCGCGAAGGTCTGTATATCAATCAGCCTAAAAGATTTATCTAATAACAAAGAACTTATTCATAAATCATTCTGTGCTGAAATCAGTGGAAAAAACATTCAAAATAACAACTGGAATATTCTGCAAAGGAATGGATTCAATTTAGATAATACTACTTTCAAAAATACAATTATCGGTAAAGCGGTTATGAAATCTTTATTGCAAACAGTTACATCTGCGATGAACCGTATCGAATAATTTGGTTTTATGACTGAATCTGTAATCAATTCCTGATTTTTACATACTGTAGGAAAGCATTTTTTAAACCATTCGGAGCCGTAAGAGCTCTATAAAAAAGAATTTTAAAATCGGACTTTATAGCCGGAAATTTTACCGATTAGAGGCTTTGCGATCCTGAAGCTGCAAATAATCCTTTGTTTTATCCCATGAAATCGCTTATTTTCATCTGTTTTTGATTTATTTGTTCGTTATAAAAACCTTATTTTTTCAAAGGGCTATACAATGTCAAAAAAAATTTCTCCTCTTCAAAAGGCGCGGGCTGCTTATAAGCCTAAACTTCCCAAAGTGTTAGCACAATTTGGAAGTAACGTAAAAGCAACAATTGGTGGACCAACAGAATCAATTGCAGATCAAAATGAGATCAAGGCACTTTTTCCAAACACCTATGGTTTACCAGTAGCAACTTTTGAAGGTCCATCCAAGGAAAGTTTACCGGCGATTAAAGTTGGAGTTATCCTCTCAGGGGGACAAGCTCCTGGCGGGCATAATGTAATAGCTGGAATTTATGATGGTCTTAAAAAAATGAATGCTGCTAATGAACTCTATGGTTTTAAAGGAGGTCCAAGCGGACTGACTGACAACAAATATGTAAAGTTTGATGATTCATTTATTAATGAATATAGGAATACCGGAGGCTTTGATATTATCGGTTCTGGTAGAACGAAGTTAGAAAAAGAAGATCAATTTGATAAAGTAATTGAAAATTTCAAAGTACTCGGTATCAAAGCGCTTGTTATCATCGGTGGTGACGATTCAAATACGAATGCATGTATGCTTGCAGAATACCTTCTCAAGAAGAAAGCCGGTATTCAGGTTATCGGATGTCCAAAAACAATCGATGGTGATCTGAAAAATGAATGGATTGAAACTTCCTTTGGATTCGATACCGCAACAAAAGTTTACTCAGAAATAATCGGTAATATCCAAAGAGATGCAAATAGCGCAAAAAAATATTGGCATTTCATTAAACTGATGGGCCGTAGTGCTTCACATATTGCCCTTGAGTGCGCCTTGAAAACACAACCTACCTACACCATAATATCGGAAGAAGTTGCTGAAAAGAAAATGACTCTTCGCCAGATTGTTACTGATATCGCCAAAGTTGTAAAGGAGCGATCAGTTGCAGGTAAAGATTTCGGTGTAGTGCTTGTACCTGAAGGTTTGATTGAATTTGTTCCTGAAATTAAAAAATTGATTGATGAACTTAATGACTTGCTAGCTGCAAATGCTGCTTATTTTGATACGCTTTCCAATGATGACAAATTGCAATTTGTCAGCTGTAAAATCAGCGCCGAATCATCTCAGGCATTCTCAAGTATGCCCGAGACGATTAAATTACAATTACTAATGGACCGCGATCCACATGGAAACGTTCAGGTCTCAAAAATCGAAACAGAAAAATTGCTTATCGATATGGTCGGAGATCTTCTTCGGGAATGGAAATCTAAAGGTGATTACAATGGCAAATTTAGTTGTCAGAACCATTTCCTTGGTTACGAAGGACGCTGCGCTGCACCATCAAATTTCGATGCTGATTACTGCTACAGTTTGGGATACACTGCTTCAGCACTGATTGGAACCGGAAAGACTGGTTATATTTCATCTGTAAGGAACCTAACAAAAGTTGCCGATCAATGGATAGCTGGTGGAATCCCTCTTACAATGATGATGAATCTCGAACGTCGACATGGAAAAAACAAACCGGTTATCCGTAAAGCACTGGTTGAACTTGATCAAAAACCGTTTAAAACCTTTGCTGCAAATCGTGCTGCATGGGCGATTGAAGATTCATTTCAGTATCCAGGCCCAATTCAGTATTTTGGACCATCTGAAGTTTGCGATCTTACTACTGTTACCTTGCAGTTAGAAAAACAATAAGACGTTTTTTTGGATGTCAAAAGGAGGAACTTTTCTCCTTTTGACATGCTCTCATTCTCTATCCAAGCATCAGATAAATTAACTTCTCAATGCACTATCTTGTACGAAAAAAAGACATAGTAAACCGACTGAATAGACGAATGCACACGAATCCGCTACAATCTCTACAGATTTTTTTGTAATTACCTTTGAATAATAGCCACCTATATAAAAAACAGGATACAATGCATTAATGGTCAAGAAAATCATTGACCAATTCTTCACCCATCCGACAGAAAACAAAATTGCAATGATCATTAACCAGATTATACTTGGTAACGCAATAGCAAACAGCAATGTATTTTTAATCCCGTATTGAGCAGGTATGGTTGGGATCTCAGTGATCCTATCCCCAGTGATATCGATAATATCAAGAAAGTTAGTATTTACAAAGACCACCAATGTAAAGCTGATTATGAAAAGAACAATTTCCAAAATATCACCCTGCCATTGTGGGTACAAAGCCAAATTAATTGTAAAAAAAGCATTCCCCCAGATCAAAGCAACAGCAAGGCTTTTTGCAAATGGTATTTCCTTCAACCTTTTAAAAAGTAATTTACCATTTTGATCGTAAAACGGAATTATGCGTACAGAATAAGCAATGCCTGTCAATAAAATGAAAAAATGAACCTGGGTAAAACGACTGGTAAGGAGCAATAGAATAACACTTAAATAAAGCGATGCCAATATTGCATGAAATGCGAAATGGTTGTTTTTATAAAACATTCTTCGTTGAGGATTGTTTACCATGTCTTCAACATCCGTAAAACGATTTAATCCATAGATACCAAACACAATTGCCCATGAGGAGATGAGGATGATCGGATCCAGTTTTACTCTCATGTATAAAGCTGCTCCTGCCATTCCGATGATCGCAGCACAAGGAAGAAATAACATCGAAAGGACAGCCATGATAGAAACTTTTTTTACCATAGAACCCACCTTTCCAGATAATGTTTTAGATCCCTACACACCATTTAGTATATTAGGTATGACAACGACACTACCTATTGATGGTATCATAGTATACACAACATAAAAAGGTTTTTTTGAAAGTTTTATATGCTACAAGTTCTCCTTCAGGCATTCTGCATTAGTTTTTTTACTTTAGGTGTTTGTTTCGTGGTGATAGAACTATGTTCCCGTTTCAATCGGAATTTTCTGAATTTTGGATTTACAATTATACTGCTTTCTCTTTTTTCATCAATTGATTTATGGCACCAAAAAATCGATACGAGTGAGTTTTGGACAACATTGCAGCATATTATCTTTTGTCCAGTTCCACTTCTGATATTTTTTTACATACAAGATTTATCAAAAACTAATCAGAGATTTCAAAAAAAGCTTTTTACTTACTGGTGTATTATATGTATGTTTCTTTTTATAAGTGGATTAATGTTCAAGCCCATCAATACTACTTACTTTAGAGAATCGATCCTTTATCACCTGTTCTTTTTGCCATACATTATTTATTCAATTTACGCTAGCGCAAGTACACTCATAAAAGCGATCAATAAATTTTCCGGTCACCACCGGTTTACAGTAATACTGCATTTCATAGGATTTTGTATTTTTACAATATTTGCCGGTATGGATTTATTCAGATTGCTATCAGCGCAAAAATGCTCGGAAGGCATCAGTTTTACGATTTTCGGTATTATAGGATTAAGCATAATTTTAACCTATATCTTTACTGAGAGTCTTGTAGTTTTGCTTAAAGAGAATTTACAATATATCAGTAAACTCGAAAATTTATACAAAGAACTTGAGAAAGCACGTGATCTGAGCGAAATTGGCAAATCTACATCAATTATCAACCATGAAATAAAAAATTATTGTTGCATTATCAGAGGTTATGCAGAGATTTTACATGAAACAGCAGATCTTAATGAAAACTATAAAAACATTGTAAGTACAATGATCACCTCCATTGATGATTTATCACGATTTAGCAGGGAAATTTCTAGATTTCTCACGTGCAAAAATTATTACACATCAGCAACTTAACATTTATTCTCTCCTTAAAACCTGTGTTGAACACAGGTTTCCAAAGCAAATTGCCTCATTCAAATTTCCCGAATGTAATCAGCAGGTTTTTATTCATGGCGACTGGAAAAAAATCGAGCATGCTTTTGTAAATTTATTTTTAAACGCTTTCGAAGCAAAAGCAGATTTGATCACAATCAGAATACTTGCAACTCAGTGTGTTGTACTTGTAACAATCGAAGATAATGGGATTGGATGCGAAAATGAAGATTTGTCGAAATTATTTACCGCCTTTTTTACGACAAAAGAGAGTGGTACAGGACTTGGTCTGGCAACTACACGGGCAATCATCGAAGGACATGGAGGGCACATAAGTGTAGTTTCTAAAAATGTAACTACCAGACATAAAGAACACGGATGCATTTTCAATATTACATTTCCCACTATTTTTGAAAAGAATGACAAAAAGGATAATATTGTTCTTATTGAAGAGAAAATACCAAAATTGTCAGCGGTTATTCAAACTTTCAGAAATGTCAATGTTAATCCTTATATTATACCCTCTATTGATGACTTCGACTTCAATCGATTCAAATCTCCCCATTACAAAATTATCGCCAATGCGGAATGCATCTCAGCAATAAAGCAAAAGTGCAAAAATCATCTTTGTTTTTCTCTTGTCCAAACAGATGATAATTCTCTCTATGTAATAGAGAGTACTTCCGGCGGAAAAGAATGTGCTTTTTCAGAGGAATTTATCCTCTATTCTATGCAACAAAATGGCTAATCTGAGCCGGTTTTTTTTGGGGGTTTTAAAAATAAACGTTTCATGTCAGCTGCAGGACGATTCAGAATTTGAACTATTTCGGTTCTCTTTTTAACGCTCTCATATGCATTGACGAGGCTGAATTGATATGAAATTTCTCCGCTATCTTTATTTTTCAATGCATTTACAAAGACAATTAGCTTTTCAGTTTTATTTATTACTATCTCAGGATAATACTCACCTATAAACGGTTCAATAACAAAACCTCTGGTGTAAAAAGAATAGTGAACTGTATATGAAAGATCAGAAAACGGTTCTTTTACCTTTATATGGTTTCCCTTACTTACTGAAGTATTGCATTTGATTACTTCCAATACGGTGAAATGGTAAAAATTCAAATGAAAAGGAGGGCATTTTGAACCCTTTTTATATTCCAAAACCTTTTCGCTTATAAAGGGAACATCTTTTTTCACTATCAAAATGCAGTCAGCTTTAAAAGCCATCTGTTCCAGATTAAAACGGGTCTTATGTGAATACTTGTTTAACAATGCTAAATCAGCTGATGAAGCACTCACAATAGCAATTACGACAAATATTATTTTTTTTGCGATTCTCATTCTTACTTGTATTTTCCGGTAGCTGATAATAAGTATAGTCTACTATCGTATTAATTTACTATTTTCCATTATTTTATATTCATATTAATTTATATGCGATTTCAAAATCTGGACATTTTCTGCCGTGTTATTGACAATTTTGGTGATATAGGTGTTGTATATCGCTTCGCAAGAGAGTTTTTGTATTCTAATCCAACTATAAAAATCAGGGTATTTCTTGATGATTTCAACACTTTTACCTCTCTCAATGATACAGTTGATCCATCTAAATGTATTCAAACTATTGATTCAATAACCTATCTTAAAATGAATTCGTTGGATCACGGTTTTTTTGAAAACAACGAAACTGCAGAAGTAATTATCGAAGCATTCGGCTGTGAAATACCTGATGTGTATATGGAGAAAGCTTATTATCAAAGCAAACTTCTGCTGAACCTTGAGTACATTTCAGCTGAAGACTGGGTTGAGGAGTATCATTTACAGGAATCACTTCTGCCTAAAGGCAATTTGAAAAAATATTTTTTTATGCCTGGGTTTACAAATGCAACTGGTGGAGTAATTGCAAGCTCAAGCACTCATACTTTAATTGAAAACAACAGGTTCAGCTCTCTATCTTTTATCAACAACACTCTTGCATCCTGTAAAATCATGATAAAACCGGATGCTGAATCAATGATAGGAACCATTTTTACCTATTTACGAAATTTCAGAAATCTTTTTGATTCCATATCAAGCATAAGAAAACACTTCTTCCTTTTAATCTTTGGCCAGAAGAGCAAAGAAGGAATAGAGCATACATTACGAGACCTGGGCTGTTCTTGCGAAGAATCAAATGTTATTCAGTATCGAAATATACATCTGATATTTTTGCCATTTCTGGCCCAACGGTCCTACGATTTGCTTTTATATCATACAGACTTCAATATTGTTAGAGGAGAGGATTCTCTGGTACGAGCTATTCTTGCCGGAAAACCTATGATCTGGAATGCATATCTTCAAGACAACAAATATCAGAAAGTTAAAGTTGAGGCTTTCTGCAAAAGAATGCAACCGTACTTTGATGATTCAATGGATTTCAATAAATATCTTGAGCTAATGATCGACTTCAATGATGTAGAGAAGGAAGATCCGAAAATTAAAACCAATGAGCGATATGAATATTTTTTTGAGAATTTGAACAAATTTGAGCACTCAACTAAAAAAATGAGTTATTTTCTTCTCAACAATTGCAATTTAATTCAAAATATCAGTTCTTTCATTAAGAACTACTGAAAAGTTTATTAGATTATGACAATAGCTACTAAAAGTATTCCTCTTTACATTGCCCCTTTTCCAGATATTTGCAATATCAGAAGAGTTCCGGTCTGTCCGGATTAGTTTTTGTCTGTCGAAAAAAGAGTACTTATCTATAATCATTTACTTTGGAATCTATAAATTAATCATATTCAATGGAGGTTTAATAATGAAAGAAGCTCAGGATTTACGAGCTGGAAATTGTGTCAAAATCAATAACAATCTGTTTATTATTTTGAAAGCTATTTATAACAAAGGTGCACGCGGTGCTTCATCTGTAAAAATGAAATTAAAGAATCTGGCCACTGGAAGCGCATCAGAATCAGTATACCGCGCGTCCGATAAATTTGAAGATGTTGTTCTGGAACGCAGACAGATGCAATATCTTTACAGCAATGGCGGGTTCTATACTCTTATGGATCAGGAAACCTATGAACAGATGGATCTTACTGCAGAAGATCTTGGAGATGCATTGAATTACCTCAAAGAGCAAATGGTGATCGATGTTATTGTCCATGATACGAAAGCTGTTGGTGTAGAATTACCGATCAATATTGAAGCGGAAATTACCTATACAGAACCAGCTGTAAAAGGCGATACAAGCGGCAAAGTCTTGAAACCTGCTAAAATAGAGACTGGCTATGAAATTCAGGTTCCTCTCTATTGCAACATCGGTGACAGAATTAAAATTGACACTCGTACAAATGAATTCGTTTCCCGCGCGTAATTTACAAAGGCATCCTAATCGGATGCCTGTCTTTCTTTTTCCAATTGCATTTATTTCTTAATAATTTTGATAGTTTAAGGGGGCTCTCAATGATCAAAGCATCAGAATGTACTCTTTATAGTGGCGGGCATAGTGGTGCAGAATCATTTTTTGGTGAATGTGCTGAGAAGTGGGGTGTAAAAGAAGTTACATTCTCATTTGAAGGGCATTTTATAAAACGCGAAAAAAATGTGGCTATGTTGTCAGATAAAGATCTGAAGCAGGGTGATATTAGTATGGAAATTGTTTCACTCCATATGCACAGGCACTATGCACATGCAGATAGTATCAAGAGAGTACTTCAATCGATTTACCATATGGTAAACAAAGGTATGCAAGTCTTCGCGATCGGAGTTATTCAAAATGACCAAACTGTTCGAGGTGGAACCGGCTGGGGTGTTGAATTAGGTAAATTCTTTAACAGAAATGTGCATGTTTATGACAAAGAGAAAAATGCCTGGTTCACCTGGAGAGATGGTCAATGGACAAGTGATCTTCCTCATATAATTGAGAGTACTTTCTGCGGTACAGGGACTCGTGAATTGACACCTGAATGTAAAGTTGCTATAGAGGATCTTTTTAAACGTTCCTTTTCATAATTTCTTTTTTATATCAATTTATAAATATTTGCCTTGAATTAAATTTAATAGTATACTTTTCAATAATATAGTTGTACGATGATTGCTGGATAAAGTGCTGACTTCTGATATATTTACAATCAAGTGAATATAACTGACTGATTAGTCTATTCAGTATCAGCAATAATATAAAAATCAAATTACTTTTAATACAAGGATAGAAAACATGCGACCTTTACGTCAGTCCTCAACTCCAACAGGTGCTTTTTCACGGTTTATAAGTGTTCATATCCCCGGCAGCATTACTTATAATACAAAATCTCAAAAGTTTTCAGTAAAATTCACCAGTGATGGAGATATTCCTTTTCCGCAGATTATCTTCCGGCCAAATGGAAATGAGATCATCTTTAATAATGATAAAATTCGTTTAGTAAAGAAAAATGAGTATACTGCGGAAATACCCGAAGGCCTTTTACCATTAGGTACTCATACTGTTCAGATTGAGGGATGCCGCAGAAAAGAATGGCAGCAATCCACTGGCGATGACTGGATCAAATGGTTTGGTGAAATTAAAGTATTGCAGGAAACTACTATTCCATCTGTATCAAATACAGTTGTAAACAATACTAAAAAAAAAAGTTAAATGCTAAGTTATACTTCGGTATACACAAGCATATGCACCAGCCTTTTTACCGTGCTGCAGATCCCAAATATTGGGATGGTGAAAAGGAGGGTATCTTTGGTTCACGAAGCAGAAATTATTCTACATTTATTCCCACTGCTGTAAATCAATATATCAATGGGAAATTAAGTCATGCTGGTTTATCAACAAGCTGGAGCGGCAGTTTGATGGAACAGCTCGAACGATGCTCCAGGGATGGGTTGTGTAACGGAGCATTTACAAACTGGAACGATTCTTTACGAATGATGTCCAGCCAGAAAACTGAGCTGGATAACCCCCGTGTTTCTTTTTCAGCTTTTGGATATTTTCATCCACTTATGCCTCTTATACCGGAACGCGATATAATTAAACAGATTGTTTTTCATAGGCAGATCATAAAGAAACTTTTTGATTGCAAAGCATCTGACATTCTGTTCCCCCCTGAAACTGCTTTCCATGTAAGAATGATTCCTGCGCTTAATAAAGCAGGTATCAGAGCTGTAATTTATGATTCAATTCACCGTTATCGATCCTGTAAAGATTACCCCTATGCAGGTCCCAATGAAGGAATGTTGCCGCCTAATCCTGCAGATCAGGTTAACCCACCTGTAAATGATTGGTTACAACTGCAAAACATCTGGGCCGGCAGTAAAATTAGTCCATCTCTTTTGAAACCAGAGTACATCTGTTATGAAGATATCGATGGAAAGACTTATAAAGTAATCGGTATACCAGCAGAAAGATATATCGGAAACGAAGACGCACGAGGCGGTTTTGGAGCATTGCAATACGAACAGGTTTTGGGACAGGTCTATGATTCAATTATTTCAAGTAAATCTTATGATCCAAAGCACCCGCCTTTTTTTGTCCTGCATTCTGATGGGGATAATCATGGAGGCGGTGCAGATAGCTATTACAATCACAATACCGGCAGATTAGTAGAGTGGATAAAGAACGATCCTCGTTTCGAATTGACGACCATTGAAGATTACCTGGATCAATTCCCGCCTGATGAATCAAATTGTGTCCACATTGAAGCTGGATCATGGAGTGGAGCTGATAACGGAGATCCACAATTTAAAAAATGGTTCAGCAGATATGATCAGGCATACTCTCCAGACCTTAACTCCTGGGCGGTTTTGACTGCATTACAGAATACAATTCATACTCTTGAAGATAATAATGTTCATGATGAATCTTACGAGATGGCTTTGCGGCTCCTTTTGACAGCTGAAACAAGCTGCTATTGGTACTGGACTGGACAGGAGATTTGGGATAGTCAAGTTACTGATGCAGCAAATCTCGCGCATTCGCTTATCAACTCCCTGCTTGGGAATATTACAGATAAAACCGGTCCGACAATCTTTTCGCCATGGACAACACCTGAGAATCCCGGAGGTCAGACATGGGGGCAGGGTGGATTGATTAAAGCAAACAGAACTGCAACTGTCCATACATTTATCTATGATCTCAGCGGTATTGACAAGGTTGAGCTTGTCTTGCGCTACAACGACAGGGAATCTCGTTCACCAATGATTTCAAAAGGCCCCTACCCTTCGCAAACCAATCCAGTCAAAACAGCTTTTTATTATACGGCTCAATTACCAGAGGGAATAGGTGAAATACGTTATTACATTGAAGCTACAGATAAAAAAGGTAATCGTTCAGTATCTTCTCTTGAACGAATTTATCTTGCCTGATAATATGCTCTGGATTGAATCGGAAATTGGGGTCTACAGACCCCGATTATTATTTTGCCGTATTTCTTTACCTCATAAAGGTTTATACGTTCTCTTCATTATTTGTGAGGTCATTTCACCCCAATTGTTTATTTTTATGGACAATCACAACACATTGATATACAAAGGATTCTGATTATGGCATAGCAATTGATTGTTAAGAAAGACAAATAAGTTGATTAGTAGTAGTCAACAATACTTTTAAATATCAGGAGGATGTTATGAACAAATTACTATCTGCCTTAGTCATCGGTTCCTTCACAACAGCAATTTTTGCTGCAGGTCCCGATGAGACTGCTTCAGCTGAAAAACAAAATGCAATAGAGCAGTGGCAAAACAATCTGCCGGATTCTATAAAAGCAAAAATTGATGAACATCAGAAACAAATGCTTGCACTGAAAACTCAGATGGAAGTTCAGCGTGTAGAATTCAGAGCCAAAATCGATTCTCAAAAAGTTATATTTCAGGACATGATTGCTGAATATATGAAAACACTTCCCGATTCTCTAAAAAGCGATATCGGTGATATTGAACTTCCTGACTCAATCAAAGTTAAAATTGAAGCGATGAAACAGCTCAGACAGCAAAGGGGCGATTCACTAAAGGTAATCATTGAAAAAAGAAGAGCAGAAGCAAAAGCAGATATAGAAAAAGAACTGGCAAAAATTGATAAAGAGAAGAAAGCTAAATACGAAAAAGCTCTGGCACAACTGGAAAAGAAACTTGCCGAACGTCAGCTGAAAGCTGTTGAAGCACAGAAAAAGCTTGAAGCAAAAAAAGCTGAAATACTTGCAAAAATAGAACAGGAAAAAGCAGCTAATCAGCAATAGAGTTTCATAAAAGGATAACAGAAAGTGTAGAGACGTCCGGCCGGACGTCTCTACACTTTCTGTTATCCTTTCGAGGGCCTAATCATGAAAATTAAAAAAATTTTACTCCCATGCATTATGATATGTAGCATTGTCTTGACTACTACAGCCCAGGCACCGGTTCAAAAGGCTGAAGGTAATGTTCAAAATGAGCTGCGAACAGATGAAATATTTAATGATATTATGCAATCACTTCCTGCAGATATCAGGTCAAGAGTTGACTCGATCAAAATGACTCCTCACAAAATGAGCCCCTCATCTTTCCAAAAGAAGTCAACCAGTGAAATACAAACGATAAAGAATAAAAACATGGAAAATGTTTCTCAGGAATTGAAGATTAAAATCGAGAAAGCAATGAAGGAAATTGATCTGCAAAAGCAAAAAAGACAAATGCAGTTCAAGGAAAATAAGAGCAGGTAAAAAGTCTCAAGTTTTAAGGGTATGTTCAAAAATCGATTTAATCAATCGGTTTTTATTTTTTTTGGTAATCTTTTTTAGCAAAAGAAAATGTATACATTTGATCTTGATGCATAGCTCGATTCCACGATATAATTATGGATTATATTACGGAGAGTTAAAAATGGCAACAAAGATTGTATCTATCATCTGTTTTGTTCTTGTACTTTCATTCCAGAGTCTATGTGAAAATTACTTAATATCTGATCCATCATTTGCTTACAGAGGATATTTACCTTCAGGATGGATTAAAATAGTAGAAAATGATAGTACACAAAAGATGTTCGATTCTTCGGCGAATGGAAATTTTTCTGCTGTCTGCTACATAACCAAGTACTCTCTTGATGGAGAAACACCTCAAGATTGGACTCGGTCCTTTTTTATTGCTCAAAAAATGTTATATGATTTTTCAGCCTATTACTTCAGCTCTATTATGTATTATGATTCATCTTCTAATGCAAAGCATCAATCAAGCTGGGCCCCGGAAATATATACACGATGTTACTCGTCAGATACTTTTGATCTGGCCTGGGATGAATATGTTTATTATACTGCAATAAATGGTTACGGATATGAATTTTTTGTCATTGGCGATACAGCAGAAATGGATAAAAATGTTGATTTATATAGAGATTTTCTGCATGGTCTGATATTATCCAACGGTTCTTCCAAATCATCAAATTATTTACTTTCGGATCTCAGGATTATTCCACAGATACAATTGTCACCTTCTTTCAGTCCCTCTTTCGGGTATTATATTTCAACTGTCGGAATTGGAATTGACAAGATTTCTTTTACTCCCGTTGCAGATGATATAAATGCCTCAATAAAAATACAAAATAAGGCTATCAATTCAGGAATAAACTCAGAAAATTTTGTTCTTAATATTGGGGAAAACATATTTGAAATTCAGGTCACCGCTCAAGATCAATTGTCCACAAAAACTTATACTTTAGAAATAACCCGTCTTCCAAATGAAATATCTGTTAAGCATTTTACCAATAGACAATTACAGCCGGTTAGAAATGCTGGTGATTTTTATGACTTAACAGGAAAAAAATTCAAAAGTATTCACATGAATAAAAGTAAAATGATTGCACCAGGTTTATATATAAACCAATCACTGAGCAATCAAAATAAAAAGAAACTGATAATCAGATAATGAACAAAAGAAAATCATATCTATGAAATGCGGGTATCCTTGCCAATGTTATTTAAATTTTATTAATTATGACAGGTACCTCAAAGCTCATTGCATCGCGCGTCTAAAAAGTACATATCTGGCTCTTGATCTCCTGCAGGATAATCAGCAATGAGATTTACTTTCGCGATTCTTTTCCTTTTTGCTGAAATATTTGTCATTGCTCTATCACCTCTATACGCAAATGAGAATGATTCCCTTTCAGCTGATTATTTTCTGAATCAATGTTTACATTTTGTTTCTGAAAATAAATTCGATTCTGCTGGGATCTGTTTAGATGAGGCGCGTACTGCTGGTTTATCCAAAGACAGCTTCTTTTATTATTTGTCGGAAATGTATATACAAAAAAGCGCACTCGATACTGCAATTGTTTTCAACTATGCAATTAAAGCTACTGACAATGACAGTATGCATGTTAAAAAATTTGAACAGCAATATATTATTTACTCAATGTTAAATTTAACAAACGAAGCTAATAAAGCTTCGGATTCGATTAAATTTCATAATTCATCTTTAGCAAAGAAAGATGTCTTTACTCTTCCAAAACTATCTTACGGCATGACAGGTGATTATGAAAAGACACAATCGACGCAATCAGATTCCAATCTGCTCACTTCAGGTTTTTCTTATGATCTTGATTGTTCAATCAAATGGAATTTACCATGGCCAAAGGGTGATCTCTTTACCATAGGAGCAGATTATTCGAACAATAAATCTCCTGAAATCCAAAATTTAAATTCTGATTCACTCGCCCACACCTGGGGTATTTCTTTTCAGATAAATGATATAAAATCATATTCTCTGGCTTATAAATTTGAGAGACGGAAAAACCGGTTATCTTATTATTCTTCCTGTAATTCTTTACATTTAACATGGATAAAGCCCATAACAGATAAAAAAGGCTTTACCGGGTATTCTTTAATGGCAAATATCACCCAGGCTGATTCAAAGGTAAGTGATCAGATTTACGGAGGCTACTTTTTTATGGAAAAGCCATATTCCAAAAAAGGGTCTTTCGGTTTCTCACTGAATACCTATACAGTCCAGATGAAAAACAATTTATGTTTTGGGAATTTCAGAGTACTGCATGTAACCGATTTGGATTCCACTAAACAGGTCTTTTTAAAACCTTCAAGTTTGGACACGATCAAAAAACCTAGCGGGCCTAAAATTGAATCAATAACCAAATATCACGACAGCATTCTCGCAAACTTTACAGATACATCTTTCCTTATATCCAAAATAACTAACTCATATTTCTCTTTGTCGCCTTCAATCAGTAATACTTTATTATTATTTGCAGGAATTAAAACAAAAACCGAAATAGAATGGACCTTTACCTATTATCCTGATTATTATCAGGTAAAAAATCCTTTTAATTCACTTCTGAGTTATCAATATATAGGAAAAAGTTTAGCAGATAATCAGCTTATATCTTTATCCGATATAAATAATCCCAGTGACCGGTATAACTGGCAGAAAATCACTTTATCAAAAAAAAGAAGAATTGATAACACACTTACCTTAAACATATCTTTTGAGCATGCTATCTGGAGATTAGGTACTTTTACTTTAAATAGTGTAGTGGAGAAGAATTTTTCAACATTAAAGGGCTGGACTATAATTGAGATACCTGATTGGTCCTGGAATATATCATCCTCATTTATTTTAAATTTTCCTTTTGCGAATAAATCTTTATGAACAATATGCCATTAAAAAAAATCATTTGTTTTATTGTTGTTGCTTTGAGCTCGCTTTATATCAGCTGCTCTGATAGCCCTGTTAAAAAAGGTAATTCATGTTTAACAATTGGAGATTATCAGTTAGCAATATATTTCTATGAAAAGGAATTAAAGGATAATCCATTATCTTTCGAGGCAAGACTTGGAATAGGGAAAGCTCTTCTTCAACAAATAGCAGATAATAACAATGACTCTTTATTATGGAAAAATGCATTGATGCATCTTGAAGCAGCCAGAAATTTGCATTCCTCTGAAGAGCTATCGATTTTAGTTTCTGAAGCATGGTTTGCCCGTGCTCGCATGATACTTTCCTGTAAAGATACAATTGAAGCACTTAACGCACTCTCTCGCTCAATTGAAATTAATAACAAAAATGCAGATGCAATCAATAGCACCGGTATTATTTACTTTAGAAAGGGCGAAGCAGATAAGGCGGAAATATTATTCAGAAAAGTTACCATGATCGACAGCTCCAATGCAGCTGGCTTCTTTAACCTGGGTATGGTAATGTGGTCAAAAGATGATTATTTACAAGCAAAAAGATACTGGATTACTGCATCGCGATTCTCACCAGCTGACGATGATATAGTGTACTGGCTGGCTCAAGCTGAAAAAAAAATGCAGGAGCCGGGTAAATGATTCCCCAATTGCCCTCAGGCTTTACCCATCCTCTTCTTATTGGAGAAGGTGCATTCTCAAGCGTCTATCGCGTGCGTCAGACCTCTCTTGATAGGTGGGTCGCAATAAAGATCATTACTGAAAGAGATTCTTCACGCAGGAAAGAACTTTTGAAAGAAGCCAAAACCCAGGCTAATATTCACCTTGATTGTATTCCACAGGTCTATGATGCATTTGAGTGGCGTAAACGAATCTGTATTATTATGCAATGGCTTAAAGGTTCTTCTTTACGAGACATACTGGATACATTCCCCCCTGCTCACCACCGCTATCGGATAGCTGAATCTCTGATCAGTGCAGTCACCAGTCTTCATGAGCAGGGTTATGCACACCGCGACCTTAAACCTGAAAACGTCTTTATTTCTCCTGAATACGGTGTTCTTTTAGTCGATTTCGGATTTACAAAAAGTGTAATCAATGGACAAAAGTCAGTTTCAGGTGTTATTAAAGGTACACCAGCTTATATGGCCCCTGAACTCTGGAGGGATAATCATACAGTCGACCCCCTGAAAACAGATCTCTATTCACTTGGTAAAATCCTCAAAGAGCTGTTCTTAAATGACAATAGATTTGAACATCTTATTCAGTCATTGATTGAGGATGATCCCAAAAAACGGCCTGAATCTGCTCGTGAGTTCCAAAAAATTTGGAATGACACTAAGGAATTAATCTCGGGTTTTGCTACCTGGAAACAAATTGCAGGGAGCTTTTCAAGCCTGAATCTTTCACGAAAATTATTTGCAGCTGCCAAGGAATTGCTTTTTGCGCATCGGGCAGATGAAGCATACTGGCTTTTAGTTGAATGTCTGGAGGAAGATCCCGATTATCAGGAAGCAATTGAGTTCATGAATAATTTTCCCCGTTCATCTCAAGAAAAACGGAAAAAATATATCCTTTACCTCCTTTCGACCCTTTCTTTTATATGCATCTTTTTTATTGCATTCATCACAGGAAAAAACTCTCAACGCCCTCATATTTCTGTCAATAAGAACATTAAAATATCCTATGATAAATCTGCCCTTTTGCTGGAAAATCAGATTCCAAAATCTCTGCCTACCAATGCAAAACTATTAGATAATGCCGGAAATTCGAATAATCTTAAAGGCAAAATTATCCTTCAGAAATACCCTATTGAAGGAACCTTATTGATAGATGATGAAATAATTCCAGATACTGGTTCGTTCAAATCGGGTTTTGATTACCAATATGGAACTCATCTTCTGAAATGGAAAAACAGTAAAGGAATGGTAATCTGGAAAGAAAAAATCAACCTTTTACCATTTCAGACAAAATTGATCTCAATACATTACAAGGTTTTTTAAATATGACAAAAAGTAATGAATCAAACGTATATCCCCGGCTAATCAGTTTTGACAGGTCAGAAATTTTTCCTCTGCAGAAAAGAATTGTCACAATTGGTTCTGAAAAACATTGTCATATAAAAATTGGCAACTCCTCACTTCCTTTACATATCGGCCATATTATGTATGATAATGGACAGTATGTTCTCCATATCTTAAATAGCACCAAAGAAGTAAAAATCAATAATCAAGTAATTGCCGCTCAACACATATTCAGACATGCTGATGAAATTGAAATAGGTGCATATAAATTGATTTTTGAATCTCATGATTCCGGTGATTCGCCAATAATTGAAACCAGACAAGGTGAAAAGATAACATCAGAATCTCCAGCTCCGCTTCATGAAATGATCGCAGTAGTTGTCTCTTTATTAAAAAACCGCAACCGTGAAGTATTTACCGATTTAGTAGCCAGTATTTCCCGGTTGTTAAAGAGCGATGCAGCGCGTCTGGTATTTGAAGATATACTATCAGGGGAACGGCAGACCATTGCCCGGTTTCCGCAAAATAGTGGATTAGACCGTTTTTCTAATCGAGCAATTGATTGGGCAAAGAACGCTTCCGGAACTATTCTTGCCAGTGATGATCAATGGCAGGACCCATCACAATCAATTACCATAAATAAAGTTGCCTCAATTCTTTGCGCACCTCTCAAAGAAGGCGACAGCATTTTGGGGTTTCTTTACCTTGATCGCGTAAAAAGCAGAGAACCCTTTAATGAGAATGATAGAAGTCTTTGTGATGCACTTATTCCCCTGTTTTCTGAAATTCTTTCCTATCATTCCGAACGTCAACGCCAGCAAAACACCATCGACCGTCTGCAGCGTAATCATTTACTCCACTCCAGCGGTCTTATTTTTACCTGTCAAGAAATGGAAAAACTTTATAATTTGACTGTCAAGTATGCGAGAACTGATTCCCCTGCTCTTATTCTCGGTGAAACAGGAACTGGTAAGGAACTTCTTGCCCGCATGCTTCATGAAAAATCAACCCGCTCAGGGAAACCTTTTAAAGCAATTAACTGTGGTGCTATTCCGGAGACACTGATCGAATCAGAGCTGTTCGGTTATGAAAAAGGCGCCTTCACTGGTGCAAATTCAAGAACGATTGGTCTACTCGAGTCTGCAAATGGGGGAAGTGTTTTTCTCGATGAAATTGCTGAACTGCCAATTCAGATGCAAGTGAAACTATTACGGGCAATTCAGGAAAAAGAGATAACGCGATTGGGATGTCACGAAACAGTCAAAATTAACATACGAATAATTGCAGCTACAAACCGCAATCTGGAACAGGAAATTGCTGCCGGTCGTTTCCGTCAAGACCTTTACTTCAGATTAAATGTTCTCACGTTGAATGTTCCTCCCCTTAGGGATCGTGGCGAAGATATACTCTTGCTGGCTGATTATTTCAATACAAAATACTGTCAACAATTTGGTTTGCCTCTGAAAACAATAACGAGTTCCGCTCAAAACAGCTTAACAACGTACGATTGGCCCGGGAATGTGAGAGAATTGGAAAATATCATTCAAAAGGCGATTCTTACTTCATCCACAGAAAAAATATCCAGCGAACATATTGAAATCTCCACAGCTCACATATCATCAATGACTCTGAAAGAAGCTCGATCGACTGCTGAACGGGAACTTATTACTCTGACTTTAAAGAAAACAAAGGGGAACATTTCGCTCTCTGCGAAACTGCTTGAAATTGATCGAAAGTGGCTGATGAAAATAATGGATGACTTAGGAATCGATGCTGATACATACCGGAATTAATCATTCAACTTATCTTACCTGATTCGAGTTTTGTAATTTTGTTTATACAATGAGTTGATTTTGTTAAAAAGCTCTTTTCGGGTAAACTTCTTACCTCTGTAGGGGATTGTATTCCCAAGAGAATCGGGTTTCAGCAGGTTATTTCCAAGAGAAGATATCGAGTATGGCGCCAGGGATGCTTCAAGAGCTGTAGGTGCAATATCAAGGAACGATACCGCCTTTTCTTTTTCAAAATGTCTTTGTAGATCAGGGGTTATTATAATCAATGGAACATATTCAAAATATAACCCGTCTTCTTTATAAGCAGCTTGTACAAATGTTTTATTATTTTTGATCCCTGGTGTATGGTCGCCAAGAATAAAGAAACAGGTATTCGGTTGTTCATGCCTAACATCTCTCACAAAACGTGCCACAACACTATCTACATATGATATGCAGGTAAAGTAGTTCTTGACAATTGGATCTGAAATAGTGTTAAACTTTTTAGTTGTATAGTATGGTTTGGTAAACGTGAAAGGTTCATGACTGCTCATGGTAATTATATGATAATAAAAAGGATTACTTGATTTTAGAATGGTATTATTGACCTTTTTTAGTACTTCCCCATCCGGTGCTCCCCATACCACTTCTTTTAAACGCATATCATTTATATCATAGAAAGCTGGGAACCCCATTTTTTTGAAAGCTATACGTCTGTTAAAATATTCTCCCCTGTTTCCATGAAAAATAGCCACGCTGTATTTATCTTTAATAAATCTTTTAGGGAGTGAATTAGGGAAATCATAGTTTCTAAGTTTAATCGATGGGAATTTATCAAGTGCTTCAACTGAATTTAAACAGGAAAATTCACAATCAGATGTTGAACCAGCTTTATGATAACTTAACATAAATGGATAATAGACATACTTGCGGCTCATTGCATAAAGATTGGGCGCTATTTTGTGATTATGACAAGATTTATTAATTATAAACGCATCCATGGACTCGATTTGAATGATGACTATATTATTATAAGGCTTGCATGAATCAACCATATCGATTGTTTTTTGTATCTTCTGTCCATAATCAAACTGTTGAATCAGATCTTGATAGGAGCGAATATAGAAAACATGATAAAGGTTAACTGTCAGTAGTCCAAATTTTTTGATCGTTTCCACTTCACTGATATATTGATCACTCATGGTCTGGATGGGAGTTCCATCCACAGCCCAATCCCATTTGGAAAAATTCCATGCTGCGAATATCGCCGGAATATAACAACCAAACCGATAGTGAGGTGTTTTACGTATAAATAGATATTTTTTATAATAAATCAAAAGAAGAATAAAAAATGGGATATCAAGAAATACAATCAATACTCGTGGTTCAAATGGAACTGCAGAGTGTTTCATCAACTCCAGTGTTTCAGCCCAAAGTTCAAAGTACTGGTTGAAATGAAGGTATCCTTCAAAATAAAAGTAATAAATCAGGTTAACTAATAAAAATAAAACCTGTCCCAGATATACTACGGCGAAAAGCCAGCGATGCGGAAAACGCAATACCAGGAGATATAAAAATGATGTCATAAAGAGGATATTTAAAAACACTGTAAATTTGACATCAAATTTGTAAACAGATAATGAGTCGGTGATATAATAATTAAAAAGAGATGCTTTAAATGAACAAAGAAGAAGAAAGGCCGATAAGAGTAATGTAAAAATTATTGTTTGTTTTCTTTTCATTTCCGATACTGCTTAAAAAATGTACAATTAAAAATTCAATATAGTAAAATAAAAGTTGTAAAACCATTTTTTTATCTTCTCTTCATCGGAAAAACAGTTGAGAACTGAATATATTCATTTTTCAATGCACAATTGTATATTATTATATTACTTGTTTTAAACCACGAAACTAGTTCTGGAGGTTTTTCATTATGGCTTTCAATGAAGATATGTCCGAAAAGTTAGATGATTTATTTTTCATTAAAGAAGATCAAAAGTTAATAGATAAATTAAAAGAAATGAAGAAATTAAAAGAAACTAAGGAAGCTCTCTCTAAAGTTTCCGGGATCAGAAATGAACAGGTTTTACAAAAGTTAATGGAACTTAATGTCCGTCCGGAAACTCTTACTTCACTGTCTTTTATTCCCCTTGTGGAAGTCGCATGGGCAGATGGAAGCATTGATAAAGAAGAGGCTCAGAAAATCCTTTCCGCATCAGAAAAAATGGGTTTCAAAAAAGGAAGTCCTGAGCATGAAATCCTTTCACAATGGATGTCTCATCAACCGCCTAAAGAACTCCTTGATGCCTGGATCCATTATATCAGTGGACTCTGCGAGAAACTATCCGACAATGAAAAAAACGATTTAAAAAAAGAACTCCTTACTAATGTCCGATCAATCGCAATGGCTAGCGGCGGTTTTCTTGGCCTCGGTAATAAAATTTCTAAATCAGAAGCTGTTATTATAGAGAAACTGGAAAAAGCTTTCGAATAATCATATGTCAGTTAATTAGTTTCTGTTCAGAATTAACATGTGCGCCCCCTAAATCCAACTCCTTCGAGTACTTCCAGGGGGCGCCTTTTGAGGATACTGATTTTTGATAATATAGAGTTTTTACAAGTCCCCCTGCGGGGCGACACATCGAAGTACCCGAACTGAATATAATTATTCGAAGACAATAGTTTTGTTGCGGTACAGAATTATCCGATGTTCGGTATAAGCTCGTAAAGCATTTGCAAGAGCAAGCTGCTCGATATTTTTCCCTTTTCTTATAAGTATTTCCACACTATCCCGATGCGATACCCTCTTTACAACCTGTTCTATAATCGGACCTTCATCAAGCTCCCCGGTTATATAATGAGCTGTTGCCCCAATTACCTTCACTCCTCTTTCATATGCTTGTCTGTACGGATTCGCCCCTTTGAATGAGGGAAGAAAACTGTGGTGAATATTGATAATATCTTTTCGATAACCCTTCAGAAAGTCCTCAGAAATGACCTGCATATATCGTGCGAGTACTAAAAAATCAGTCTGTTCTTTTACAAGAGATAGAATTTCAGTTTCCTGATGACTTTTGTTATTATCAGAAATTGGAATATGATAAAAAGGAACCTGATGTTTCTTCACAGTGTCTCCGACATTCTCGTGATTGCTTATCACGAATGGAATGTCAACCGAAAGCTCTCCGCATTTCCATCTATACAGAGTATCAACAAGACAGTGGTCCTGTTTAGATACAAGTAACCCCATTCTGAGCTTTTTACTTGTGTAATGAAGCTGCCATTTTGCATTCAATTTTTTTGCAAGTATTCTGAATTCCTCCTCAAGATGCTGCTTAGAAATTATTAAGGGATCAAAACAAAATTCGATTCTCATGAAAAATTGACCATTCTCCGGATCTGTTGTGTGCTGATCTGATTGAATGATATTTGCATTATATCGAAAAATGAGATCTGAAATTTTGGCTACTATACCTTTTTGATCAGTACATTGCATCAGAAATATGGCTGTTTCCATATTTATCCCTTTTATTTAGAGGGTAGAGTATATACCTGAAAAATAAATATCAAAAAGAAAAAAATTTAAACCAAATCGTCTGAAACTGCCGAGCAGGAATTCTTTAACATCTCATCCAGAGAAGAATAAATGGGAATTATCTGATCAAGTTTTAAAAATTTGAATATAGAAATAATCTCAGAATGTGGTTCAACCAAACATAAATTTCCCTTTTCACTTTTGATTTTTTTGTAGCAATCAATAAGCACCGCGATGGCTCCGCTATAAATATATGATGCATTTGTGAAAGATATTGCAATATGGTTTTTACCTTGCTGTAAATACCCCTGAATCAGGATCCGTAATTCAGATAAATCAGAAATAATATCCAAATCCTCTTCGATTCTAAAAACGTAAAAAATCTCCTTTTGGGAAATATCAATTTTCATATCCGCTCCGGATCAAAAAAGGCTCGTAAGCCCATTGTGAAAACACCCGCTTCAGTATATTCCAAGTATAGCTCAAAAACTGTAAGATATCAAGCAGCCTTCTTTGGAATTGATCCCCAGAGCACAACCTCTATAATTATTAGAATCGCTAATGCTATCCAGAGTAACATACCTGAAAAACCGTTCACCTGCTTTTTTATATTTGCAATTATTTCACTACCTTTGACCTCTTTAATGGCGTGATCATGTTCCTTTAAGATCTTAGGCAAATTAAAATCCATTATACTTTCAGCAGGATCGGGTCGCACAATCAAATGAAAGGGCGGCTTTCCCTGAGATACAATTTTATATAATCCCGACTTCTCGAACATCCAATAGTGCAGCCCACCTATATCATTTATATAATTATCTGCATAATCAAATAATTTAACGGTATACCGGGAATCGTAAAAAGGATTTTTCTTTTTCTGACCTGTAGTCCAGAAGTCATCATTTATTGCATTTTTTTTAGACTCTAAAAATTGAACAGTGCGATCAAGAAGAGGAACAAAAAAGGCAGTTTTGAAAATGTTATTAGCAGCGGTAATTCCTTGAGGTGTTGAAAAAAAAATCCAGTTTCTGTTTGCCTGATCCTTCAAATATGAAATAAATGTATCTCCATTGTTAAATTTGAGAACAGGTTCACCTGGCAAACCCTTCTCGTAAATAGAAACGTTAACTTCATCTATTTTTACTGAAGGAAAATTTCTCCATAGTTTAGATACGGTGTCATTAAGCAAAGGGAAAACATGCTGATCTGCCTTTTGTATAAAACCTGCAGATTGATTCCCGAATACTTTGGAAATCAGCGCATGATACTTCGACATACTGAATTCATCTGGTTCTATACAAAAAATAATCGATGTACTTTTATTACCATGCGACATTAAAAAGGCATCAAGAATCGTTGACGGTCCATCCAGACTATTGATAAAAACAACATTGGAAGAGTCAAGATCATCGTAGGTAATCTCAGATGCCTGTTTTGATATCACAATGCGCTGATTTTCAGGCGAAGCGACTTGTAATGCAGCTCTGATCACATAATTGTGTTCCTTGTTTCCTACTATCAATATCCTCTGCGAACTACTTTGCGATGAAAAATAGAGTGTATTATCAAATTGCAATGGATCTTTCGCTATAAGAACAACCTGCCCTGTCGAAATTTTCTGATTTCCTGTTTCCAGAAAAGCTGTATTGATGGTTCCACTCTTTACATTCACATCATTTTCATTATACGTATTATTATTAATTTTAAGTATTAGTTTTCCTGACTCCAGAGTTTTTCCCTGTGCCTGTATCCCGGTTTGAACAACTCCATTTGAATAGTTTGTGTTGTTTATAGAATAATTCCATGATTTTTTGGGTACAAATGACGCTAACAGAATGGGATTTGACATATCCGAGCTGCCTAATACCGAATCTATTATATCACTGCTTCCCTTCTGGAAATCACTGCAAACCAGCAGAATTGAATTGGAAACTTTATTATTTTTAAATTCTTTTACAGCTTGACTGAAATCATTGATCCCGTTGAAATTACTATCGCTTTTATTTTTAGAATCACACAGTTTGTATTCACCTGTTTTGTGATCAAATAAAAAGATTTTTGCTGTAGCGGGTACAATTTTATTAATACTATCTACAATATCAGAGCATCGCTGAACAGTTGTTTTACCACCGATTGAGTATGTCATACTGAAAGTATGATCTATCCACACGTAAACTGATGCCTGCGGGTCACTGAAAGCACTGATTACGTCATCTGAGTTATGGGGACGTGCAAAAAGAATCACAATTAATATAACGATTAAAACCCGGGTCAGGAATTGTAACAGCTTTCTTATTTTTCTTTTGTTACTTGACGATAAAGCTTCTGATTGTAAAAAACGTATGGTAGAAAAATCTAAATGAACAAGACGCGGACGTTTGAAAAGGTGAATAATAACAACCAGAACAATAAAAAAAAGAGCCCAAAAGAATTCCGGTTTAAAAAAAGCAAAATTGCTCAAAGCAATCGTCTCCTCTTTTCCAACACCCTCAATAAAGCATTCTGAAATGGCTCATCAGTGCAAATAATTTCGTAATCGATATGCAATTCTTTACAAAATCTTTTAAGCAGATCAGTATGTTTTCCCATCCCTTTTTTGAAATAATTGGTTGCGGTAATTCCGTCAATGCTGATGATTTGTCCGGTTTCGAGATCATGCAACCGCAAATTTCCTTTTTGCTCGAATGTATTTTCTGCCGGGTCAAGTATTTGCAGCAAAATAATATCCTGCCTTTTGTAGCGCAGATGCCGTAACCCCTGAAAGATCTGCTGTGGATCATCGAGAAAATCAGAGATAATTATGCACAATCCTCGTTTTTGCAAACCTCGCGCAAGAGTATCGATTGCAGCGCCACAGCAGGTTTTCGCTTCTGCTGTAATCAAATCGAGAGATTTAAGAATATTTTTCAGTTGAATATTGGTTGATCTTGGCGGGAGAAATGTCTTTACATTTTCATCAAATGCCGCGAACCCGACTGCATCCCTTTGACGTATCAAAATCCAGGCAAGTGAAGCTGCAAGAGTACGGGCGTATTCGAATTTTGTCAGCATTTTTTTTGATTTATACACCATTGAAGCGCTTTTATCGATCAGTATATTTGCATATAAATTGGTCTCATCTTCGAATAACCGCACTACTGCTCTGTCCGTCTTTGCGTATTTCCTCCAGTCCACTCTCTTCGCGGTTTCTCCATTGTTATATGAGCGGTATTCCAGGAATTCAGATGAAAAACCATGATACGGGCTTTTGTGTAACCCCGCCATCATGCCTTCAACTATCAGCTTCGCGCGAATGGAAAGATTACGAATCGGAATGATATGTTCAGGGTCTATCATCGATAAAGAATTCATGACTTCTCGCCTACCCACATGGGTAAATTGTTTATGTTCTGATCAGCTTTCCTTTGCGGTACGCACATTTTTATCACCAAAGTTAAGTATTAACTGTTCAGAATAGCGGTATTTTTGTAACCGGAATTTTACCGTCCCCTAAATCCACCCCTTCGGATACTTCGATGCGTCGCCTTGCACGGGAACTTGTAAGAACTCTATATTATCAAAAAATCAGCATTATCAAAAAATCAGCTCCTCAAAAGTCCCCCTGCGGAGGATTTAGGGGAGGCCTGACTACCCCATTTGCTGATCTTTTGTCCTCTGACTGATAATTTGAGCCATTTTCTTTTCTCTTTCATAATCATTTATTACTGACGCTATATGATTTTTTAAAGTAAGTATATCTTCTTTATTAAAAGCAGAAACAAATATACCATCAGGATATGCAATTGAAAGTTTTTTCCTCAAAAATGGATTTTCAACCAGATCAATTTTATTAAAGACCAGAAGTTTTGGTATGTTATCAGCCTTAAGATCTTTCAAAACGCTCTTTACAGTTTTAAGTTGCTGATCAACCCATTCGCTCGATGCGTCCATCACGATTATCAGTAATTGAGCTTCTGAAACAACGCTTAAAGTACTTCTGAATGATGCCACCAGATGGTGAGGCAGGTTTCTTAAAAAACCAACCGTATCTGAAATTACAATTGACCCTGCACCAGAAATAAAGGTTTTACGGGTGGCAGTATCTAAAGTCGCAAAAAGTTTGTTCTCTACCAGTACTTGACTCCCGCATAAACCGTTTAAAAGCGATGATTTTCCAACATTGGTATACCCCACAAGAGCAGCTCTGAATGTATCGCTGCGCTTCTGACGTTGAATCACCCGATCTTGTTCAATTTTTTCGAGCTTCTCTTTCAAATCAGAAATCTTCTTTTGAACAAGCCGCCGATCGATTTCCAACTGTTTTTCTCCAGGTCCTTTGGTCCCAATACCACCTACCTGTTGAGAAAAATGTGTCCATGCGTGTGTCAAACGGGGATAAAGAGTTCTCATCTGCGCAAGCTCAACCTGAATACGAGCCTCATTTGTCCGGGCATGCTTGGCGAAAATATCCAGTATCAACTGTTCCCTGTCTATTACTTTGCCATCAATAATTTTTTCGATATTGCGTACCTGTCCAGGAGAAAGTTGCGCGTCAATTATCAGAGTACTTGACCCGCTGTTATGCATAATGGATTTAATTTCGTCCAGTTTACCTCTTCCAATATAGGTTGAAGTTTCAGGCCGGTCTCTTTTTTGTATGATAGTTCCAATTATCTCTGCACCTGCAGTAGTGCAAAGCATCTGCATTTCTTCAATGTCTTCCGCAAATAATTTCGGATCATTATCAGAAGTTAAAACTCCTGCTAAAATCACTTTTTCAATCTGTTTTCTATTATCTATCATATTCCCTTACTGTTAAATAACCGCATCTTTAATGCTATTAGCATATAAACTTAGGTGAAGTCTAATGTTTATTGAGATTTATTTGTATTTTTGCCCGTTAACCTGAAGAGTAACGTTTGCAGCTCTTTGTGATGGTGTAAGAGTTAATATTTCAGCATCTGTATCGGTAACTAAAATTGTATGTTCAAACTGTGCCGATAGAGAACCATCTTTTGTTCTTACAGTCCAGCCATCTTTACGGTCGGTCACAACTTGATAACCGCCAAGATTGACCATTGGTTCAACAGTAAAGGTCAATCCCGGTTCCAGAGTAATTTGCTCACAATCGGGATCAATATGATGATAGACTGAAAACTCGTGAAATTTCATACCAATACCATGCCCCGTATACTGGCGTACAACCGAACAGCCTTCTGATTTAGCAAATGGCTCAATTGCTTCTGCAATTACTCCAAGTGGAACACCAGCTTTCACTGCACCAATTCCCCGAATCAAACACTTTGCTGTCACATCAACCAGATGCCTTGCTTCCTCAGAAACATTCCCTATAAGAAAAGTTTCAGAAGAATCACCATAAAAACCATCCACTATGGTTGTTAAATCTACATTAACAATATCCCCATCCATGATAAATTCTTTTGGAGATGGAATCCCATGGCAAACGATATTATTTCTTGATATACACACTGATTTGGGATACCCACGATACCCCAGACATGCAGGAGTATGGCCATGTTTAATGGTATATTCATGAATTATCGTATTTAATTCCTCAGTCGAAATTCCAGCTTTGACAAAGGGTCTTACATAATCCATCAATTCTCCATTAAACGCACCAGCCCGTCTCATTCCCTCGATCTCTTCAGCTGTTTTTATAAAACTGTTTTTTCCTTTGGGTTTACTCATTAATTTTTTTTGAGGTTGTTGTTTTTCCAGATCCTGAAAATAGTGACACTTCTTATATTTTTTCCCGCTTCCACACCAGCATAAGTCATTTCGTTCGATCATTGTCGTTAGCAATTCCTTTTAACATTTAAAACAGATTTAATCTACAAATAATAAGTATTGAATAAAAATATAATTTTTTAACTGAAAGATTAACGAAAAAAGCCACTATTTATTCAGTTTTTCATGGAAAGAATCAGATATTGGATTTGAATGTATTTGATACGAGTGGATGTTATAGAAATCTTTTTATTAACTTTGGTAGAATGCTTTAGCCCTGTTAATCGTTGAAATATCATTGTATTTCGAATAAAGTATTGAGAAATTTTTATACTTTTTAACGTTTTCTTACACTCCCTTTAGCGGTTGGCAGTCCCCATATAGGAGAATGTGTTGAAGAAAAGATCGTGACCGTTGGTTGTATTTGGGTACCAGCCCGCATGCTGTATGTATCGAAAAATTGCGAACACAGTACAGTATTTCTGGCAAGTGGATCGACAGAAATACTGCCCGAAGAACTTAAGTTGCTATTAGTGACAATTCGAGTGTGTTACAATATTCAAACAGGTATTTACATTTGATCCTGAACCCAAACATTTCAGCAGAGCCCGGTCCTTTTCAGTTGAAAAATACTATCCTCTTTGCTGCTATAGTTTTGGGTGTTTGCAGTCGCATAAAATAAACGCCTGTCCCCATTTTTTCCCCTTTTGCAGTCCTTCCATTCCAACTGTAAGGAACTTTCTCACCTTTTGCAAATACTCTCTCACGGTGAATAACTCTTCCATCAGCTCTTGAGATGCTTATCTGGACCGGTGTGTTATCAGCACCAACAATCATTGTCCTCACTATATTTCTGCATGAAAGGACCTCAACTCCTAATTTCGATACTACAGCGTTTACCGGTGCATTATGAGATACAGGTGTGATCTGCCGGTTACCCATAGCAAAGTAAACAGCCCACTTCATCTTTCGTATGGTAATTGTCGGACTTCCATCGACCGTTTGCTTGTCGCTCTTGACTTTAACAACAGATATAACTGTATCGCTGCCATTAATTGTGGAATACGCGATTTTATCATCTCTTTTTGAATAACTTGGATACCCTGGAAATGCGACATTAGCAATAGTCATGGTCTTTCTGTTTTCCATGTTCATGGTGACAACCGAAATTGAATTAGTCTGATTATCAATAGCCTCGTATGCAATTATATTGGGGGAATTTTTTGAGAATGTCGGATTACCGACGCTAAGTCCTTCAGCCAGATTGTTAAATAGCTTACTTACTTCTCCATCACCGAATGAATTCGCGTCCGGATCCCACCCGCGTAAAAAACCGATATCATAGTTTGTCAATTTTGTTCCATTTGGCCCTGACAATGAATTAAACACATCGTAAATAACATTATCTCCCGCGAAGTTCCATTCAAGTGCTGTGGAATTAACTGCCCCGCTTACTCCCTGTGTACTGTTAGCAGGTCCATTCAAGCTGAACCGTTGTTAGTTTCCACCGCGTATTTTGCCAATATAAATCGATGTATCATTCACCTCACGTACTGCCGCATACTGCTGTCCGTCTCGGGAAATTGCACAGAGTGACCAGATTTCGATGAGTCAATTATCTTTTCTGTTGCGGTTGTCCCATTCCAGCGAAATTGCAATCAGTTTTTTATCACCGCTGACAAACAGTATCGTTTTTCCGTCATCGGACACCGATGGACGAAACTTAACAGGTCGTTTTGAAATACTTTTCAGCGAACCAAATGCGCTATCTGCAATGTAAAGTGTTGTTCCATCGCTTGCCGGCGGGGCAGCAGTAAGAAGGACATATTCTTTTCCGGGATTGACAGCAATATCTTCAGCATGGTCAAATGGCTGTGTATTATCAAAAATTCCGACACTGTCAAACGCTGTAGCCAGCGCATTGGCTTCCGCTGACTCTTTACCGTAGAGCTCTTCACATGCCAGATTTGCACCTATACGCAAATCGGCAAATTGTGATGATGCACTGAGATAGGTGGTAAGGGTTTTGTAAAAAACCTTTTCAGCTTTCTCTTTTCCTACAACTGTTGCAAAAAGGTAATATGCATAATTGGGTATACTGTTGTTAATATGGACACCGCCATTATCACCTGCAGTTGTATTTGGAAGATTCTGGTATTCCGACATGTTTTGCGGCTGCCAACCTGGTTTACCTCTGGATACTCCGTTATGTGGATTGGACATGTCTCTCAGAGCATTTGATGCGTAAACACCGGGACGTACAATCGTTTCTCCCATTTTCCAGTTCTGTCGCTCGATCATGCAACCAAAAATATCGGCAAACGATTCATTAAGTGCACCGGATTGTCCCACGTATCGAAGTGCTGCTGTTGCTTCAACAACACCATGTGTCAATTCGTGACCGGCAACATCCAGTCCTGCAGCAAGTGAATTGAATACTTTTGACCCATTACCGTAGTACATGCCACGACCGTTCCAGTATGCATTATCCAGAGCAGCACCGTTTTGATCTGCGACATTGATAAAGGACAAGACTGATCCGCCCTTGCCATTGATAGAATTTCGTCCATGAGTGGTTCGGTAATATTCATATGCAACTGATGCATTATACTGAGCAGAGACAGCTTTTGTATCCCAGGTATTATTAGTAGAACTGATTAGATTAAATGATGAGGATGCAGGGTATTTGTTCTGATAATCATAGGTGACAATTGCACCGGTAAGCTTGTTAGGTATCTGTGATTGCGATGCATTAAACATCGGTCGTGATGCATCGATCATGTAAAATTTATCTGTTTGATAGGTGTGTATAAGGCGCTGTGTGCCAGTGAGATCACTTACATTTGCAGTTGCATCACCTGCATTACAGGTCCTGTTATATTTAGATGTAATCTCACCGGTTTGTGCATCAATGATATATTCCCACCGTTAAGCATATCCGGACGGATTAACACCTGATATGCAAGCAATGTCAGTTTCGGCTTCCTGTGATGGTGCTATTATCAGTTCACATACTGGTTTGTCATAATCAAGAAATACTTTCTCTTCCGGACTGAACTCCTCAAAACGACACCTTCTTTTCTCAAATCAGCAGTTGCAAATGTGATTGCCTGCTCTTTACTTATCGTCGGAATAGGAGAGACTGTTGGTGTTGCTATAGTACGCCCCACGAATTCAGCATGGTCGGCGTGTAGATGGACTGTTGCTTCTGCACCTAAAACTCTGATGCCTCGATATTTCTGGGAAATTTTAAAATGAGTAATATCACTACTACTTGTATTATCGTCATTTTTGTTAAGAATAAGTTCTTCTTCGCAGAATTTTTAATTTTTAAAACATGACTGATTTGAGTTAGAAATGTTGACATCGCTTCTGCTGTCGAGCAGAAAAATCAGCTTCTTTCAGTGTTGGTGAAACACGTTGATTATCAGTAATTTTTCCGGATATGAATATTGGCGCATTTCCCTTTGAATCATATCGGATAGTGAGTGAATCTGAGGGTTGAGATTCCAACCTGTTTTTTAAGTGAATTACCTGAACTTTTCAGGTTTGTGTTTAAGGCGTACACTGAAGAAGAGAGAAGAATCACTAAAATTAATATTTTAGAAGATACCCTGATTTTGTAAGCCATTATGTCCCCCCGTTTTTTGTTTTCTACCCGCTGTTTACATAATATATAGAGAATTCTTCAAAAATGCTTTTTTTTGTTTTGATTCACGTATGTGGCATGGTCACCCTTGACCATGCCACTTTTAAATTTTCATTAGCCAAAAAATTAGAATGAAAAATTTGTTTTTCCTATATGCTATTTGGGAAAAAACCTCGGTCCGGGGGACCGTGGCACGCTTGTGTTGTATTCTTTGTCCCTTTTTTGTTTGCTATATGGATATTACGGGAATTCACACGTGTGCCATGGTCACCCCTGACCATGCCTCTTTAAAAATATTTGTTAGCCTTAAATTTAGTATGAGAGGTTACTTTTTTCCTAATGAGCTATTTGAGATAAGCTCGGTCCTGGGGGACCGTGGTACGCAAGTGTTGTATTCTTTGTCCCTTTTATTTGCTATATGAATATTGCGGGAATTTACATGTGTGGCATGGTCACCCTTGACCATGCCACTTTTAAATTTTCATTAGCCAAAAAATTAGAATGAAAAATTTGTTTTTCCTAATATGCAATTTGGGATAAACACGGTCCGGGGGGACCGTGGCACGCGAGTGCTGTATTCATTGTCTTTTTTGTTTGCTATATGGATATTGCGGGAATTTACATGTGTGCCATGGTCACCCTTGACCATGACTCTTTAAAATTTGTTAGCCTTAAATTTAGTATGAGAGGTTGCTTTTTTCCTAATGAGCTATTTGAGATAAGCTCGGTCCGGGGAGGGACCGTGGTACGCAAATGTTGTATTCTTTGTCCCTTTTATTTGCAAAATGAATATTGCGGGAATTTACATGTGTGCCATGGTCACCCTTGACCATGGTTCTTTTTAATTTTCATTAGCTAAAAATTAAATGAGAAATTGTTTTTTTCTCAATAAGCTATTTGGAAAAAAACCACGGTCCGGGGGGACCGTGGCACGCGAGTGTTGTATTCTTTGTCCTTTTTTATTTGCAAAATGAATATTGTGGAAATTCACATGTGTGCCATGGTCACCCCTGACCATGACTCTTTAAAATTTTCATTAACCAAAAATTAGAATGAGAAATTGTTTTTCTTAATATGCTATTTGGAAAAAACACGGTCCGGGGGGACCGTGGTAGCGCAAATGTTGTATTCTTTGTCTTTTTGTTTGCAAAATGAATATTGCGGGAATTCACATGTGTGCCATGGTCACCCCTGACCATGACTCTTTAAAATTTTCATTAACCAAAAATTAGAATGAGAAATTGTTTTTCTTAATATGCTATTTGGAAAAACCACGGTCCGGGGGGACCGTGGCACGCGAGTGTTGTATTCTTTGTCCTTTTTGTTTGCTATATGGATATTGCAAGAATTCACGTGTGTGCCATGGTCACCCCTGACCATGCATTACTCGAAAAGTAAGATCTTATATTTTCCCCATCCTTTGATATTGGGGATTTGGCATTGCAATCGGCATTGTAAAAACATCTGAAATGACTCCGATTTTGTGAGTTCTTGCATATGCTGATGACCATTGCCATTCATCAGGCAATGCAACAAAATGTGAGCGAACCGGATTCGCTTCGATATAATTGATCGAGTTATAAATTGCTATAGTATTCCAAAAATTACGATCGAAACCACCTCCCCTTTGCCAAAAAACGAATTGCTTTTCATTACCCTCTGTTACAATGAATGATTCGTAGGTGTTGCACTTGAATTCTAAAAGATATTTCTGGTATCGTTTTGCTATAATCCCTTTCATTCCACTTTCAATTTTACCTATATCATAATTCTTATCCAAAGGCCAAAGAAGCATATGTACATGGTGTGGCATAACTACATAAGCCCAGAGTTTGAAATTGTAAATTTTCCTTGATTTTTCGACCTCTTCTAAAAACATCTCACATGCAATATTATCACGAAAATAGGACTGTCGATGATAACAGGAAAACGTTAATTCGTGAGCATGACCAGGTGAATTAAAATGTCGCATTTTCTTTCGGTTTTGTTGATTTTCCATAACAATTCTGTTTTTGTATAAAAATACATAAGTAAAAAATATTAATTGAAGACCTGTATCAAATGCAATATGTGTACCATGGTCACCCTTGACCATTGCTCTTTAAAAATATTTGTTAGCCTTAAATTTAGCATAAAAAGTTGCTTTTTCCATAATAAGCTATTTGGGACAAAAACACGGTCCGGGGGACCGTGGCACGCAAGTGCTGTATTCCTTTGTCCTTTTTTATTTGCTGGCGGGCACATGCCGAACTACTTATGATACGAAGGCCCCCTAATCCGATCTTGCCTGCTCAAACTTCCACGTTTTTTGCCTTTACAATTTTAATTCCGATACTGCGGCAAATTATATTGTCTTTACACACGCCTTACGGCAATCAAGAGTTTCCACTATAAAAAGATTTAATATTGAATTATAAATTGTATAAAATTCTAATTACAAATTGCAAATGCTGATTTGTGCAAAAAAACTTTTTATCAGATTCATTAGGTATTCGAATATGAAAAAAATTATACTAATCTTTCCGATTCTATTTACTTGCAGCTCATTTTACACTCAATTTGGCAATCCCCAACAAATTACTCCGACTAACCAGACTTACTTGCCATTATTTTCCGAAAACGTTTACTTTGTAAATTCGACTAAAATAGACAGCCTTTGTAAATTAGCAACTAAAACAGTAGATTTTACCTCCGGAATATTTAATGTAGACAATAAATATTCTTTTTTAATCTATAAAAGAAATTTAGGAGGAAAGGATACTATTTTACCTTTTCTTTTTTTAGTTAAACAGAAACCTGCTTTACCAATTACTTATGATAATGCAAAGGAATGGGGAATATTCTATGCAACAAAATGGATAATAAAAAATCCCAACAAGGCATTATCGATAAATTGGAAAACTGTTGATATACTATATGAGAAAAAATCGGAAAATTTTATCATTTGGTATGGCATAAATGATTACCCATGTGGCTTAAGATTGCAGATAAGCAAAAAAGGAAAATTGACCAGCTCAAAAAACTATAGTGGTGATAGTGGATTATAACTCATTCCCAAAAGACATACGCTTTGCGCCCTGCTATGATGAAATGCAACATTTTTTGACAAAGTTCCTTTTCAAAAATATTGAAAAGCATAACAAATTTGTATTCTTTGTTTTAAAAATGGATTTGCGGATATTCACGTATGTACCATAGTCACTCATGACCATGTCTCTTCATTTCAAATTGTGTGATAAAGTGACAATCCGATGCTAAATGCCTTAATCCGGAATGCATGTTGTGCTAAGAAAAAGACAGTATGCATGGAAAATCAAGCTGCACTGAACAAAGTATGTCTTACATTTACACAATTCCAGTTACAATGGACAAATGACGGTATAGATTGACATGGATACGCTATAAATTATCTTAAATACGGTAAACACATATTGCAATCTGGTATCATTTGATGTAAATACGACAATGTTTGACGTATTTACGACAAACATTGATATAAATACGATAATTATTTTTATAAATACGTCAATAATTGTCTGTCATACGATTATTTTTATTTGTTATACGATTTTTTTTATATGCAATACGTAAATAGTTGACTCAAATCCGGTAAAACTTTACATCAACCTCATTAAGGATATTAAAATATGAGAACAAAGAGTCAGACCGAATTGCGAAAATACAGGTTTTTAAATAATGAGATGACTCAGGAGGATTTGGGCAGGTATTTGGGATTATCGAGGCAATCAGTATGTGATATTGAAAATGGAAAAAGGTTACCTACTTTACTACAAGCACACAAATTAGCAAAATTATTAAACACTTCTATCGAGAACTTGTTTTTTCCTGAAGACAAGAATCAAAATACATAAGAGAAACTGCGGCAGCTGCAATGATAGTTTAGAAACAAATTGTCCAAAAAACATAGTTTTTACTCTTGTTTTTCTGAATCGATAAAAGACTGCCCGATCCCACAGAGAATGACTACAGTCGAAAAGCAGTTTCGAAAAAAGAGCTAAAACTTTTTTGGAATCAATGAAAAAGGACAGACTATCTTATTACCAAAAGGAAGATTAATAGTCTGTCCATTATATGTCAGTTTTGTTATTACTCTCAACTACCTAAGAGAAACTTTTTTCATATAACAATGATTGTTGTATGTTAAGTTAGCAGCTAAGAAACTATTTACTGAATTGATACTTTATGGCTTTTTGTTCCGATGAGATAATTTGTAAATAATACACGCCATGAGATAAATTCTCTATATTGATTCTGTTATCTTTTACAGGTGATGACATTATGCGTTTACCTGATATATCGTAAATATCTACCCTGTCGCTGTCAATTGGTGTGTTCAAATAAATACTATTATTAATCAAATTTACAGTAATCTGACGGTTATCTGATTTGAGATCATGCTTGCCAATTTTTACTGCGGCTTTCCCATCGACTATTCCCTGTTTGAAACTCTCATAGGCACTTTTAGGCTGATACTGCTCATTAAATAGTAGTGCATTCTGTCCCATTCTCCAATATTGATTAGTATTATCTGCCACTCCCCACATGCAAATCCAGTCTGCACCTCCGGAAACAGCAGCTTTTACGAAGTCGTAATATCCTTTTTCGTTGCGCATTATCAAGTTGAGTTGTCCAGTTTGGTGTTTTCGCCGGAGCAATGTGATCAGTATCACCATAGTCAACCTCAGTGATATATACTTCAAGACCGAGTGCCTTATACTCCTTTACTGCCTGGTTAAGTTTGTTCCAATCGTACGTATAATCAAGTCTGAAATGTCCTTGAAACCCAACAGCATCAATAGGTACACCTGAATTTTTCAAATGTTTTACTAACTGATAAAATGCTCTGGCTTTTATTGAATTATCCCAGAATTCAATGTAATAATCACGCAGTTCAAGTTTAGCAGTTGTTAAAGCACGGGTTTTCTCAAAAGCTTTTCTTATGTAAACAGGATGCTTTGAGTATACCTTTGCTGTCCCAGTAAGACCGGATTTATCTTCTTCCCAGCCTAACTGTTGCCAGCGACATTGAGTCGAATCAGGCCAGTACTTGCCATCCCAGGTAAAAGCTTCGTTCACTACATTCCAGTAGTCAACCTTGGTGGCATTATTATTGGAAGTAACAACAGTGGTTATCCAACTGTTCAATTGTTCTTCAACCTGAGCGGTAGTCCAATTACCTGTATTAAACCAGGCCGGGAAATAGGTTCCGGAACCTGCAATCAGATGTACTGCTGTTTTCTTGTTGTTGGTTTCAGCCCAGTTAATAATCTGGTTCAAATTAGTAAGATTAAATACTTTTGGATTCTGAGCTGTTCCAGTCCAGGTATCCCATGATGGATACGCTGTGGTCTGCAATAAACCAAACTCTTTCTTAATAACCGATTGTACTTTATCAGCATCTTTCCAGCTGAACAAGCCCTCTTTATTAGATGACCCAACTTCTGCTGTTGCACCTACTAAAAGACCTGCATCATTTAGCCCATCTCCCAAAACGATCGAATTTCCAAATAATTGTAACATAAAACTGATTGTGGTTACTTTTGTTATGTGTTTTACAAATAAATGCATATCGTATCCTTTTCTGAATTATTAAGCAGTGACTGCATTAAAATTATTATCTTTTTTTCAATATTTAGCTCTAAATAAATCAACAATTGTATTTAAGTGTTAAACTGTTACATAAAAAGGCTATATTTTAGTGGTCAAAACCAATTAAGGTTTACTTCCAGCTCTATTTGAGCCTCAATATTAATCGAAATTCTTGAAAAAAAGGACTACTATACCACTGATAAATAAGAAGGAGAGGCGGGATCTGATATCATACGAGTATTAACTCTTTATTTTTGGTTCCCGGCTGCTACTAGCCCGTTCTATAACACTGCCATTCAGACGAACGATTCTTTTGGATCTTAAAAAAAGTGAGCTGTTTGGATAGAGCAAATGATTCAACATGCTCTGGGTTTCCCCGCCGGTATTAAACTCATAGGTACTGATACCCCGTTCGAAGGTATCAAAAGCGTTATCAAATCCGATGAGAGCCGGTCGTTTACTATCAGGAATGCAGTGATAATTCCAGTAATCCATGATCATGCACGCAATCAAATCATTTGCACAAACCCATGCAGTAATTGAAGACACCGAAGCTGCTTTTTTGATAAGTGGTTCACAGTAGGAAAATATCAAAGCATCTCTGAGCAAACTATCATATTCCATATTGATAGAGGAGATCCGCTTTGCCATAAATGAAGGTATTCTGTTTGTAATCTTTTCAACTGACACATCTTTTTCAAATGAAGGATTTTCAATTACTTTCTCCATAAATTCATAATCTCTTACAAATTCATCAAGTACAAATGGATGTACTTTCATAGAATCATTTTGTTTACCATAGATTTCCATCAATCCGGACAGTCGGTTTTGTGACCAGGTGCTCTTATGAAAAGGTGAAATATAGGCGATCTCACGATGTCCCTTTTCCTTTAAGTACATGCCAACATCTTTACCCGGTATAGTCGAGTAACTTGCATCGAAGAATGTTATTCCTTTTGAATTAGCACTATACTGAGCCATAGACTCAAGTACATGCTGGTCTTCAACACAAATGGAAACAGGTTTTCCAAATCCTATAATTTTACGAAGGCACTGGGCTGAGTTGTCCATATGGTAGGTTGACATGATAATACCACAAATATCAGTTTGTTTAAAATAGGTATACAGGTCGTATCCATCAGGAATGAAGAACTGAGGAGTGTCAAGATAATCGTTATAACAAATTGTTTGCAGATCCACATTTTGCTGTATTGCGGTGTTACTTATATTTCGATAGAAATTTCGTTCCCGTTCAGAGGTAATTTTGATCACATTTTGAGATAACCCAAAAGCAACTATTGCTATTTTCAGCCGTGTGTTAATTGCTGTATTGTATAAATAGTACTTTACACCAACTCTTCTGATAATTTTCTCTGATATCAGCATCTCAAGCACTTTGCATATTGTCGGGCGGCTGACATCATACAAGGCAGTAAACTGATTAACACCAGGTAAAGGACGATTTGATTTAAATCTTCCTTTAATAATATCGGTTGTAATCTTATTGTAAATGAGCTGATACTTGGAAATATGAGGCGATTTAAGATCATCAACCTTAAAGTGAGTGCTGTCTGATGGGAAATACCCCCTGCCCCAAACACTTTTAACGGTTCCCTCTTCTTTAAGTATCTCCATTGCACGGGATACGGTTACTGATGAAACCTGGCACATTTTCGCGATTGACCTTACAGATGGCAATTTAGACAAATCAGAATTTATAAGGGATTCTCTAATGAAAGCAATTGTTTTCTGTAACGATGGAGATGTTTTAGGAGGCATGGTTCTCTCTTATTTAACATGATTTCTAAATCAAATTTCAATAGTTAAACTCGAACTGCATTCGCGGTTTTACAACCGATTATTTATTTGTTCCATTTTATTTGATAGCGTCTTTATTTCATCTAATTCATTGTCCTCTATCAATTACATGTTTAGTGTGTTTTAACGGATTGAGACTTCTTTGCCTTTATGGCGGATTCGAGGCTGGCTCGCAAAGTCTTCATATTCGGATGGCGTTCACCCCAGAAACCGCGGGCGATTTCAATTGCTTTTTGATAACAAGAGATTGCTTTGTCATATTTCCCTTTTAAATACCAGGCCGAACCGAGATTGTTAAAGCGAGTAGCGATTTCAGGATGTTTTTTCCCATACACAACAGTGTCAATCGCCAGCGCGCGGCCATAATATTCGATAGCCTTGCCGTATTCCCCTTTTGATTCCCAGACCGATCCGAGATTGTTAAAGCAAATAGCGACAGCAGGATGTTTTTTCCCATACACAACGGTGTCAATCGCCAGTGCACAGTTATAATATTCGATTGCCTTGCCGTATTCCCCTTTTGATTCCCAGGCCGATCCGAGATTGTTCAAGCGAGTAGCGACATCAGGATGTTTATTCACATACATGACGGTATCAATCGCCAGCGCACAGTTATAACATTCGATTGCTTTGTCGTATTCCCCTTTTGATTTCCAGGCCAAACCTATGTTGTTCAAATCACAAGCGACATTAGGATGTATTTTCCCATACACAACAGTATCAATCGCCAACACGCAGTTATAGCATTCGATTGCCTTATCGTATTCACCTTTTGATTTCCAGGCCGATCCGAGATTGTTCAAGCGAATAGCGACAGCAGGATGTCTTTTCCCATAAACAACGGTATCAATCGCCAGCGCGCGGCCAAAATATTCGATTGCCTTGTCGTATTCACCTTTTGAATGCCAGGCCAATCCTATATTGTTCAAGCAAATAGCGACATCAGGATGTTTTTTCCCATATACGACGCTATCAATCGCCAGTGCGCGGCTTAAATATTCGATTGCCTTGTCGTATTCACCTTTTGATTCCCAGGCCAATCCTATATTGTTCAAGCAAATAGCGACATCAGGATGTTTTTTCCCATATACGACGCTATCAATCGCCAGCGCGCGGCTAAAATATTCGATTGCCTTGTCGTATTCACCTTTTGATTCCCAGGCCGATCCGAGATTGTTCAAGCAAATAGCGCCAAAAAAATGTTTTTTCCCATACACGACAGTATCAATCGCCAGCGCCTGTGAAAGGTATTCCAAAGCAGCCTCAATCTCACCTAATTCGCTACACAAAAATCCTAAATTATTTAAATAATAACTTTTCTTTCCTTTTGGCGCATTAAGAACTATCGGTTCCGCTTTCTTTAATATTGAAAGTGCTGTACGGGGATCACCTGCCCGATATACGCTACTCGCAAACGATATTCGATAATCAATATTTCCCGAATCAAGCTCCACCGCTTTTGCATAAAAGGTCTTTGCGCTATCATAGTTCAATTTCAATTCAAGAGCGGAACCACGTTCGTAAGCCAATTCGGCTAGCTTAAATTTCCGTTCCTGTTGTTTTTTACCTTCCTTCGAATATTCTTCCAGCAACTTTTCGTACGACGGCTTAAGCAGAGAGTCTACTTTCTGTCCTGCTTTGATTCCCTCTTTTTCCAGAGCTTCGGCTGCGATTCGCGCTATTGTATCGTTATCCCTGTCCGCGCGCGTTTGCAAGCGGCAGGTTAGATTTTGGAGTTTTCCCTGCAGGTCGGCAATGATCTGATCTTTAAATTGAATTGCCATTTGCTGCGATTGAACTGTTTGGCTCAACTTCAGGTTGGCATTTACAACGTTCGCTATAGCTTCGGCATCTCTTGAATCGCGGGAATAATTTACATTGACGTTGTCACAGTTATAAATATTCGGGCTCTGTGCTCCGATGGAATTCTGGCCTACGGGAATCGTATCGGCCCCAACCATGGTACCGAGTACTGCCAGGAAGAGAATGCAACGCATGAAAAGCATTCGATTGCCATCAATACGAAATGTTAACATTGCCGCTCCCCGAGATATTGGGGCTTTGCGGCCCGGAAGATTTTTGGGTAACATTCTGCGGCACGGATTTTATTTGCAGCCTGGATGAGTCAGCAGGCGTTTTGCCAGACTCGGAGTGCTCAGATTGCATATCGCGCTTTTCATAGCTAATATTCACGTTTTTTGATCCCTGAATATTCGGGCTTTGGCTTCCCTTCGACTCCTGGAGAATCGATGACTTTTCAGAATGATCTGATGTTTTAAGGAGAGAAATAATACCGGTCACCCCGGCTATCAAAGAAAGAATGAACAGAAATAGCAGACTGCGGCGAATCGTTTGATTCCTGGCACCTTTTAGCTTTACCGCTACTAAAGCGAAAATCATTATTGCAAATGCAACCAGCACGAGAGGGTTTGACAGGTGTTTTATCCATTCATCAATGCCCGGAATGTTCATGCTGTTCCTCTCTCCAGCTGCTGACAGAAATTTCAATTTATCAGATACACACGCTCACCTGTCTAAAAGCTCTTTACACTGGATGTTTTATTGAAACCGCTTGGGCAGCTTCTTCAGTTAAATTTTAAATTAATATCAGTCCAGAAAATCAGTCAAATAAAAGAATACAACCAATTCCAATAACCAGAGGAAACCTCGCACATTTCCGCGATTGACCTTACAGATGGTAATTTAGTTAAATCAGAATTTGCAAGGGATTCTCTAATGAAAGCAATTGTTTTCTGTAACGATGGTGATGTTTTAGGAGGCATGATTCTCTCATTAATTAAACATGTTTAAACAAATTTATAGGAGCATTCAGCTTTCACTTACATATGGATAGTGCGGAAGCACACATTTGTTTTTTCAACTAAGTTAAAGGCAACCATGCATTCCTCACACCACTCGAGTTTAGGTGCTCCAAAGTTAATCAGTGATCAGATACTAAGATTGTAAGCAGCCAGATAATTCAAACCTTGAAAAAGCGGGTAATTATAATTAATCTTTTATCAACCTAACCGACCTCCCCGCATTTATTTCGGTATTATAATCAATGAAAACTCCAGGCTCCAGATCGATATGCCAATATTTTACATAACCATTACCTTTATCCGTTGTGCTCCACCAGCTGGCTTGCGTACCAAAACCAAAAAAGTTATCATCAAATGCAGGAGCTCCGCCGCCGAAATGAAAGTAGCCGCCCGGCTCAGCTGTAAAGCCGCTTGAATTACTGCCGCAGCTGTTTTCACCTTTATCGGATTTCCACCCCCAGGTGCTTTTTAATTGGTTCCCTGCTGCTCTTGAACCACCCAAGGTTGAACACAGCATTCTCCATTCATTATTACTTGGCACATGCCACCCTTGAGGGGCCAACCCCCGAGGGTCGTTTACGGCGTACCAATTATACAACTTTCCATATTTGGTTTCATTTCCCGGATCATTAGCACAATAACACCAGGCCGGCGTTCTATTTCTGTCCGCCTCAAGCCACGCATTAACCGTACTAGCCTCAGGTATAGCATCGCCATTTCTAAATACCGCGACATTAAGGTTTTTTGTTTTCCATACCTGATCGCCTATTACAACCGATCCGACGGCATCCTTATCAGTTTCTTCAGTTTCAATTTCCGGAGCCTTTTGACCGGTCAATCCGTACAGCTCATTCTGAAGGTTCTGTGCGTATCGTGTAAAGAGAATATCCGATACTACAGGTGAATAGACGCCGGTTAAATACCCAGTCAGTTTATTTTTACTGATTCCCAGTTCGAAGGCTATGCGTGGATCTACAAAAACCCATTCCGTGTTCTTTGCATATGCGGCGATCATCAAATCTTCTATGTACAATTGATTACTGGTATTCGCAGCCTTTTTTATGTAAGCGGCGCAAACCTCGTCTCTCATGTACTGAGGAATACTACGGAAAAATTCTTCTCCGAAACTACGTTCCGATACACGAACAGCTTTAGCATAGTTCATGAGGAACCTGGAATTGGTTTTAAAAGGCTTATCAGTGAAGCCGATGTCTTTATTTATGGGGCTTCCGATTAGACCCGTTATATTCCCACCGTATCCTGTAAGTGTTTTGCTTTTGGGACCGCTTCTACCAAATGAGCTGTATCCGGTGCCGGAAGTTGTTGTTTGCGTATAAGAACTGGTCGCATTGCCGAATATATCTCTTCCAGTGACAATCTTTTCTTTTGTAGTGTACGTTTTATTATTGGCGGAATTCGATGATGATGACCCTTCAGCGTAAGAGTAGTCGTAATGCGGGCCGAAATTATAAGATTGCACTTCGTAGGGGAGTGTCTTGCGTGGGATGTCCCCTGGTAACGACATGAATCTCTGAAGTTCCGGGCAGGGTTCGCTGAAACTCAGATTTACAGGAATACAATAGAGTTTCAGTTCAAAATCCAGTTGTTCGAAATACCCTGGAATTGAATTTTCTATGTTCACTCCAAGAATTTTTAATGCAGCTCCATAGGCATAGGAGCTGCCGACTAACTGGAACTCTTTTCTGGTTTTCAAATCCGCTTTGGTTTGAGTAATGAATGTGGACTTTAATTTCCGGATTGCAACCGCCGCCGCGCATGAATCGGAGGAAAGCGCTTTTTGCAGTGCCAATGCTCTGTCGATATTGAATAATCCTTTTGCAAGAAATGCAATCTCATCATCGCTCCACGTTGTCTTTTCCGCATCCGCAAACGCTTTGTCAAGAGATTTCTCCGTTGACGCACTACAAGTTATACCGTTCTTGCGGCAATACTCCAGGTAAACCAGTTTCAAGGTAAGCAATCCGGTCAGCACTTCAAATTGGCCATGTTTGGCAAGTTCAATCGTGGATATTTGCCCTGCAACCCAACTTTCCGGCGTAGTCGCTTTGCTGACGTCCTTTACTTCTTTGCCTATTGTTGGTTGAGCATGCATGACGATCAGCGCGACTGTTAATAAAGCCGACGCGAGTAATCGCGATAATTTGGTGTTCATTGCGGTCATCGAAAAAAACCTTTCGTAGTGAACTACTTTTAAGGTTAATAATTACTATTAACCCGGCTAATTCTTTATCTATACTTAGGTGCAACATCGATTAACTCGAATCTCATATATTAAAATATTCCATTACATCCCGATGTAAAAAAGCTTCGTTTGTCATCTTCCCCCCCCACCCTCATAAATCATTACCCGAATAGGACAAATTAAAACTTTTATTGATAAGGGGAAAATCGGGAACGATATTTCCAAGCCCTGCATACTCAAGCACGCTCCAATTTACAAAAGATGGATCACGCGGTGCAACCCTGCTGATAGCACCCTGCTCATCAGTGGTAATAAAATAGACTATATCTCCACGCCAACCCTCAACTATCCCTACTGCGAATGAGTTTTTAGCAAAGACTAACGATAATCCTCCCCCTTCAGCACGCCTCTTGTCATGAGGTGATGAGTGAATTGTTGACTCTAAATTACAAGATGTGCAAATTGGTCCATCCGGCAAAGTGCGTAATGCTCTCTTTATAATAAACACAGATGAGTAAACCTCTTTCACACGCACTGAAAAACGTGCATAGACATCCCCACCCTGTTCTGTCTCCACATTATTAAAGCCAAGTTCACTGTATGCTGCATAGGGAAAATCAATCCGTGTATCACGTGCAATACCAACTGCCCTGGCCATTACCCCGAGGACTCCGTGATCATTAGTAATCTCAAATGACAGCTTACCGGTACTTTTCATGCGGTTTAAAAGAGATGCGCTGCCTTCAGCGTTCTCAACAACCTCTGAAAAATCTTTGCTGATAATATCAAGTTCTTTTATAATCAGTTCTGCTTCATGCTTGTCAATATCAAACGTCACTCCGCCAGGTACATTGACTCCTCGTAAAAACCTGCTTCCCGTAAGCCGGTCATGTATCCTCATGATCTTTTCCCGCAACCGGGCACCGTGGCTGCCGCCAAAATTAAATCCGGCATCAAGCATAAGTGCACCAATATCACCAAAATGATTTGCCAATCTTTCCAGCTCTGCATAAATAACCCTGAGATATAATGCCCGCCTTGGGACTGAAATAGTGGCCAACTGTTCCAGTGCCTGACAAAATGCGAGTGAATGACTAAAGGAACTGTCACCGGAAATTTTCTGTGAAAGACGGATTTTATCTTTGAGAGGCAGTTGTTCGAATAATTTTTCAGATCCTTTATGTGTATAGCCAAGACGAGGTTCCAGAAGCATAATTTCTTCTCCTGCAACGCTGAACCGAAAATGTCCGGGCTCAATAATACCGGCATGAACCGGCCCCACAGGAATTTCGTATATCCCTTCTCCTGTTATCTTTTGAAAAGGATAGATACCCTGAGCTGTCGGGGGTCTTGTATTCCAGTCGAAATCCTTTCTCAATGGGAATGCATCAGCTGGCCAGTTTTCATGAAGTAGTATTGGCCGGGTATCAGGGTGTCCAACTGGTATGAGGCCAAAAAAGCTCCTGATTTTTCTTTCGTGATTCCAGGCTTGATGTATTGTCGGTGTGAGCGAAGGAAATTCTACTGTATCAATCAATCGGATATAAGGGATTACAAAAACATTTTCTTTTGGTTTACCGAAGATATACCAGATTTTATAACACCCCTGCTCTTTTCGCTCATCAGTTGCAGTGATAAGTTTTAAATCGAGATGACCTTCTTTGAAAAGCTTTCGGGCTACTTTTACAATCTCTGAAGGCACAACTTCGAAAGCAACTGCATTACCAAACGATTCTGTTTTGGTATTCTCCGGTATATATGAAAGTGTTTTTTCCATAGTTGCCATTCATATTAATAATGTGATACCGCTTCATTTAAGAGTACTTTGAGAAATGACGGTATATGAAAACTTATATACAAGGCGATGGCCAGAAGAGCCATTGGCGCAATAGGGAGTAGTCCGCTTTTTTCTCCTGAAGTAATCGTGTCAGGTTTTTCTCCGAATATCATCACAATAACATTTTTAAGAAATCCTACAAAAACAAGTGCGAGCAGGAAAATCACCAAAATGGTTACTATCGGATGGGCCTGTATTCCAGCGGACAGAATGAGAAATTTGGTGAAAAATACTCCGCTTGGTGGCATTCCGGTAATAGCGAACAACCCAATCAAAAACAATACGCTGGTTATCGGAAGAACAGTGATCATCCCCCGAATATTTACAATTTTTGTTGAACTGTATTTTAGAAATACATTTCCAGCAACAAGAAAAAGAGCTGATTTAATAAGTGAGTGATAGATCATATGGAGAAGTGCTGCGAAAATTCCCACACCTCCAAGACCAAAACCAAGTGACGCGATACCCATATTTTCTATACTTGAATAAGCGAGCAATCGTTTATAATTATTTTGTGTTAACATAATAAGGGCAGCGCAAAGAATCGATAAAAGACCGAATGCGATAAGTAAGGTCTGCGAATAATAAGCACCAATTGACGCATCAGCAAGTACTTTGAACCGCAGTATCGCGACAAATGCTACATTGAGAAGAACTCCTGAGAGAAGAGCGCTTATAGGAACCGGTGCTTTGCTGTGAGCATCAGGAAGCCATGTATGCATCGGTGCGAGACCGACCTTTGTACCATAACCAATGACCACAAAGGCAAACGCAATTTTCGCGATTGTCGGATTGAACCGGTCCGCGTTTGCAAGCAATGTGTTCCATGTTGAAAAGCCGATTCCTTCCAATCCTATTAATGAAGTAAAAAAGAGCAATGTACCGAAAAAACCTAAAAGTAAACCTATGGAGTTTATTATCAGATATTTCCATGCGGCTTCAATAGCTGTTGGCTTTTTATAAAAACTGATAAGAAAGGCAGTGGAAAGCGTTGTGGCTTCAATGGAAATCCAGGTGAAAATCGGATTACTCGAGACAACTGCGAGAAACATCGCAGCAAGAAAAAGATTTAACAGAATATAGTAGAGTTTGATATGCCTGAGATCGATTATTCGTTTACGGATCTCATCTCTGAGATATTGCACGGAATAGGCCATAGTTGCGAATCCGACAATCGCTATAATAAGCATGATAATCACTCCGAGTGAATCCACAGAAAAAAACAGATTTGGTGAATATGGCCCGGTTGAATTTACTTTGTGTGCTATCACTATTGAATATATAAGCGCAACAATCGAGGAAATGACCGAAGTCCACTCAATGATGTCCCGCTTACTTGCAATAATGCATACCCCTGCAGCAATAAAAAAGACGGCTAAAATGATTACCAGTTCCATCAGGTTACTCTTTTAGATGTTTCATTTGTGTTACGTCAAGCGACCCGAAATGCTTATATATCATTGAAATAAATACCGTCGCGATGATTATCCAGACTGATATGGAAAATACGATTCCAATTTCCAATATTAACGATTGATCGATAACAGAAAACAAACCGAATGCGACGATGCTGTTCTCAAGCGAAAGAACCCCGACAATTTGCGAGATCGCCCCTTTACGGTTTATTATAAGAAAAACCGAGATAAGCACCGCAGAAAGTGAAAGTGCCAGAAGTTGGTGGTTATCCGGTATCAACGTGACAAGAGGCGTAAACAAACCCGAATTAGCAATGCCTGTCAATGCCGCAACGATAATTAACGTGAGCGGCAAATTCGCATAGGTACTCACCAGAAACTTAAGCTCGTGTTTATTTATCTGGTGGATAATAAATAGCGGCGCCATGATCACCTTGACAAATAATCCGAGTATCGCAATTAACAAAAAGGTTGTTGATCCGGTCTTAAAATAAGAATACGTTAACAGCATAACAATGGCAAATGATTGAACACCATATCCTATTGCCACTGCAAAATTTTTCTTTGCAATATGAAAAAAAACAATAGTGATAAAAACAATTGTCAAAAATATTTGGGGAAATATAAGGTTCATTTTGGAAGCCTTACCAATCCGATTGCGATAACATTCAAAATAAAAGAGATCATCAACAGGTCCGGCAATCGAAAGAACCTGAATTTAGCCATTGTCGATTCAATTACTGCGATTGATACATAAAAAACAGATACTTTTATCATAAACATAACCAGACCAAAAATGACTGAACTTGCATGAACACTGTGTGCTATGCCCCATGGGAAATACAAATTCGCTCCCAGTGTTGCGAATATCAGAAGCTTGTTTGCGGCTGACCATTCCATAAGCGCAAGCCGCTTTCCGGAATATTCCAGCAGCATTGCTTCATGGATCATAGTTAATTCCAGGTGAGTGGCAGGATTGTCGAATGGATAACGTTTCGTTTCACACAGTAACACAATAATAAATCCCGCAAAAGCAAGAAGAACAGGCAATATCGCGGTGTAATATGCTGTGTTTATTGAATTGGAAATTTCAAACAGATTTGTCGAACCGCCAACCAGTGCTAATGTTAGAAAGGAGAAAATAAAGCCACCTTCAGCAAGTGCAGATGTTGTCATTTCACGGCTGGATCCGAAACCGCCAAATGAACTTCCGATATCCATACCCGCAAGAGCCAGAAAAAAGGTACCAATACCGAGTGTATAAATGATAAGAAGCATGTCGCCCGGTAAAGTATACTTTGGAGAAATAATGAATATTGGAATACTTGCTCCGACAATCAGGGTTACTGTAAACACTATGAATGGGGCATATTTGAAAATCCATGATGCGTCGGTGCTGATGACTTCATCTTTGTGGAATAGTTTCCACAAATCCTTATACGGTTGCAGTACACTTGCACCCTGACGATTCTGGAGTTTCGCTTTTATCTTTTTAATCAAACCTATACCGAGTGGGGACAAAATCGGAATGAGAATGATCTGAAGCAGCATGATAATAATATGCATAGATTATTTCACCAATGTTAATGCAGCTAATAACGCGATAAAAATATATAAGATATAGGCGTTTATATTACCACTCTGAATTGTTTTTGCCCCAAAAGATAATGCTGAAAGTATAGCCTGCAGCGGTTTGTAAAAATATGATCGGTGCAAATCTTTCATGTTGAAGGTGATCATTCGGGATTTCGGCATGTATCTGCTTTCTGCATCATGGTATTCCGTTTCATGCTGAATACTCGGTTTTAAGACACCTTTGAATATTGTGATAAGCGAGCGTGCAAACCCTGTAGAATTTATTTCCATTTTGGGGGTTAAATCAGAACCGCAATCCCAGGTAATACCTGTACGGACTTTCTGGTTTTTATTCACTAACCCTTTCATGACAACTACAACAATAATAAACATAACCGTAAACACTACACCGAAAAAAGGCGCTGAAACAAAAGAAAAATTAGTGATAGATATTCCTGTAAAGGAAGATGTTACTAATGTGTAAGCCGTATCATGAAAAGGTCCAAGGTCACGCACAATTCGGTCAAGTATTGAAGTAACCGGTCCTGAAAATAATCCGAATAATAGTGATAATGCCGCCAGCGCACCCATACCTATATGTAATGATGCCGATGTTTCTTTTACGTGAGATATTTCCTTACTTCTGGGACGAGCCAGAAAAGTCGTTCCGAATGCCTTGACAAAGCAGGCAAGCGCAAGCCCACCGGTAAATGCCAGTGCTCCGGCTGATGCAATAAATACCCATTTTGGTGAAAAATTAATCAAAGCTATGCCCTGGAATAGCGATTGAAAAGTAAGCCATTCGCTGAAAAAACCATTGAAAGGCGGTAAAGCGGATATCGCCATTGCTCCTATTAAAAAAAACAGTGCGGTAAAGGGCATGCATTTTATTAAGCCGCCATATTCTTCCATATTTCTTGTATGTGTTTCATTGATAACCGAGCCTGCGCTTAAAAATAGCAGTGACTTGAATGTGGCATGATTCAAGGTATGAAAAAGAGCTGCAACAAGTCCAAGAAGTGAAAGTGCTGGCAAGCCAAGCGATAAAAAACTGAGACTACATCCAAGGCCAAGAAGGATGATTCCGATATTTTCGATACTGTGACATGCCAGTAACTTTTTCAGATCGTGCTCGGTCAATGCGTATAAAACCCCGAGTACCGATGAAATTGACCCTATAATAAGTACCGTAAGTCCCCACCAAAGCGGAACCGGCTGAAGAATATCAAGAAACAATCTTATCATCATGTAAATACCAGTCTTTATCATGACACCCGACATTAGCGCCGACACATGTGATGGCGCCGCAGGATGAGCGACTGGAAGCCAGATATGAAAAGGAATTATTCCTGCTTTTGTACCGAAACCTATTATGGCAAGTATAAATATAATATTCTTTACAGATGGCGGAATCAGAGCTATCGAGAACCGTATCTGTCCGAAGTCAAAAGATCCGGTATATTTAAAAATAAGAAGTAACGCAAAGATAATGAATGCAGTCGCCACATGTGTCATCACCAGATATACATATCCGGCTTTGACATTGTCAGGATCTTTATGGTCGTAAATGACAAGAAAAAATGAAGCAAGCGACATGATTTCCCATGCAACAAGAAAAAACATTCCATTGTCAGCAGTCACAACAACAAGCATTCCGAGAATGAATACGTTGCAAAAAAATCCTAAAGCACCAATATTATATTTTTTGAAATAATGTTTTACATATCCTAATCCATAGATTGAACAGAAAAGAGCAATCATTGTAATAACAAATATGAAAAAAAGTGATAGCTGATCTATATGAAAAGAGATCGATAGAAACGGAAACATATCATTCTTAAATGAAAATGAAAGGTCCGTTTTATAAAGAAATGACACAATAGTAAAAAACATTCCGTACACAGAACCGGCAATTGAAAATGAGCCGCTCACGATGTTAGCTGCTGCATCATTTTTCCTGAGTATCAAGGCAAAAATCGCCCCTGCTGCAAACAGCAAAAGCAGTACGATGAAACCGGTTTGTGAAGTAATAATATTTATCATATGTTTATTTTATCTGGAAACATTGATTCTGTTTTTTTATATTCGATTCTGTTTTGTGTAAAACATCACTCCCCCGCCCCCTTTTTTCCACTTTTGGAGAGAGGGATGAGCTTATCAAGAATTTTAAGAATATGTACAAGAATTGTCATTGGTGATGGAGGATCTCCGGGAATCTGATAGTGCACCGGTATTATTGATTGAGTTCCATCCAATACAGCATATGATCCTTTGAATAATCCGCCATTTATAGCATCATCACCAACAGCTACGACAATTTTAGGATCAGGAGTTGCCTCATAGGACTTTTTTAGAGCATTGGCCATATTTCTGCTGACCGGGCCAGTGACTAGGCAGCATATCAGCATGCCGCGGCGAGGCTACAAAATGAATTCCAAAACGTTCTATATCGTAAAATGCATTAGATAATGCGACAAGTTCCTGCTCACACGCGTTGTCAGAACCGGCATCTACCTGCCTTATTGCAAGAGATCCTCTAAATAATTTCTTTACCTTACCATGAATTTGTTCACCAACAGCGATAACTTCTGCCTGGGCACTGTCTATATCAGTAACTTGGACTATATTTCCTGTAGTTCGGACTACTTTTGAAAAAAGTTTGATCATATGTTATTCTTTGTCTATTATACAATCCGAAATTTCAAAATAGTATTTTTTTGAATAGAGGTGAATCTTTTAATGCATGGTCTACTTGGAATATAACTTCTTGTTACGATTTCAGTAAATGCCCCGCACAAAGGACTGTAAATTTATGTTTTGCACCGTCCGTATTTTCTCTAAATCAGCCGAAGTAGCTTCCTGTTTGGAGTCTGAATACCTCCAGAACGATCACGGTCTTACAAAACCATGCGGGCAAATGTACTTAATGGAATGTATTGTGTCTCTTATCACATTTCATCATTCTTTTAAATAACTTTACTAAATATCTATGAGATTTTATCAACATCATTAGTTTTGACAATTTACAACTATAATTATCATTTACCCCAAGACAATCACTTTAATTGTCCTGATGGAGGCTCATTTGGTACCATAGTTTGACGACCAATATCAAAGCGTCCTTTTGTGCCGGGCGGAATAATAAGAAGAGTACCGGGACCGTTTTTTGAACCTTTGATAGATATCATGTATCGGCCTGATGCCGGGCAAATTATCTCAAATGAACCATCTTTATCGGTAAACGAACTTCTGGTCTCATTAAGGGATATGAAGGAAAATGGAGTATACTGCATCGGCTGTCCATTATTGTCGATGATAATTCCGGTAACCAGTATCGAAGCGTCATTTGATGGCAAAACTGTCAGGGATACATTCTGGTCCGGGATAAGAGTCAATTTCCCCACCTGACAATGAGATCCCATGCTCCTGGCAGTTACGTAAAAAGTGGTAGTCCCAGGAACAGTATCACCATTACTGATCAATGGTGCGAGTATGCGATAATTTGTGGGCTTTGCACAAATGATCTGAAATTTCCCATCCTGGTTTGTAAATGATCTGATGGGGTTTTGTAGAGGATCATCTACCTGCGTAACTTCAAAAGCGGTAAACGGAAGAACTCCTTGCGGACCTTTGAGCGTACCCATAACATACGCTTGTCTTGCTCTGCGATCAACAAGATTTTTAGCCAAACTTTCATCAACCATATCTTCAGGATCAACCTTTACCGTGTCGCTCTCAGTTTCTTCTTTTGAAGGAGCCCACGTCACTGTTTCATTGCTATCTGCACTATCTGCCGGGTTGCTTTGCGGTTCCGGATCAGTTGCAAACATATCGTTGCCATGATTGCTCGAATCCACAATGGTTTTAGTCATAGAAGAATCAGGTATAATGCGGTCATTGACATCCTCCGATACCTGCTGTTGATTTCCGTCTGCATAAACCTCCCCCACACGATAATAATCGTTTTTGTCCTTAGGAATCGAAATAGGGATCGGTTTCCCAGTCGAATCAGTTCCACTTAAACGCATTTCATATGTCTGACCTGCAGTACCCATAAACTGGAACTTTCCACCCTGGTTGGTAAAGGTGTTTACAGTTACAAATCCGGGATCATCTTTGCACTTAATAGTGATGGACTGATATTTGAAAGGTTTTCCCTTTGTATCGAGCAGTGTACCAATTACAAGTACCGTAATATCGGTTCCGACGGTAAGCAGAAATCCGCTTTTATAATGCGGATAAAGGTTAAATGACATCTTCTCGTTTACTGAAGCAACAGAAGAGTTGAGTGGGGATAAATTAATTTTCTGCAACAAGTATGGTGAATTCAGTGTAAGTACTGCCGGACTGTACCATACAGAGGTTGCATCATACCCCTCATCATTGGGATTAACCCGAATCTTGCTTCTCTTGAGATTTTTCACTCCCTTTGCAATCATAAATCCGCCATAAACCGGACGCGAAAGGGCGATAGTTCCACCCGCAAACACCAAAGCAGTTTTTAGAGTGAGATCACTCTGGTGTTGTATAAACTGTTCCTGAAAATATCCCGGTGTCGCAAGATTCTGGTTGAATTCAATACTGCCGCAGTTGCCATTGTAACCCAGGCGTCCGTTATACTCGCTGTACTCTTCTCCAACCCGCGCGGTAATACCGGTAGTTAACTTTTCAGGACGCGGATTTAAATCCAAATAATCCCATTGTACATCGGTATTAAAGCCCCATTTGTGATTGCCGGTCGCAGAAGATAAGAGAGTATCTACTGAAACAGGTGGTTGCTTTGAGACTGTCTCATTAACAGAAAAACTATGCGGGCCGGAGATAAATGTCCATTGCGCATTAATACTGACTGCAGGATTTGCCAACTTGGTTTTTGTATCAGATGTATAACTTAAGTTGGCACCAGTGCGCAGAAATCGAAATAATGTTTTCTGAAATCCAATATCTATTCCAAAAACTTTGCTGGAATCCGGACGAATAGTATAGGTACTTTTCAGCCCGAAATCGAATTGACCCTGCATAGGAATCGCCAGCGCTGTAGAAAATCGTATCCCATCATCGTAATATTCAAGCGAGTCCTGAATTCGTTTTGGAAATTTAGGGCCGATATACTCTACTTCAGTATTCCATGTAATTGGATTTATCCGCTGCAATTGATTAGATAAAGCATTTCCTTTTTTTGAGTACGAAACCTTTGAACGGTAAAAAAAGCCTAATCGTGCAGCATAATCCGGCCCATCTGTTTTATTATAGCTGCCCGCAAGATTCAGATTCAAATTTCCTAACGAAAAGGCGTAGATTCCCTCACTACCTGCAATCGCTCTGTCAGCGAAACCCTGGCCATACATATCAAAAGTCAGTCTATCAGTCAAGCCTCGCTTGTAGCTTGCCAACAAATAAGGATCGTTGGTAGTATACTCATACCCATTTCGGGATATAGTAGAGGGGGCTCCTATGTTGCATGTATACTGTGATTTTCCTTTGGCAAGCAATGCTGGTTCGTAAACATACGAAAAGTCCAAAGTCTCAGATCTTCCTGAAAAATCTTTTATTACTATTCTTACTTTGTTGCTGCCTGAAGCAAAAGGGAAGCCCCGGATGTCATGTGTACCAGGATCAAGCACCAGACTCTTGACCAGTACGTCATTCACCCACACATCAACTTCAGATTGTTCATTAAGAAAAAACTCCCGGTCACTGACCGGGTAACTATTAACATGCGGCTGAAGCGTGTAATCTTTTGCTATACCAATGCCGCCAATTGTCACATAGGAAAGATATCCAGTGGTTTTATACGCTAAGTCTCCCGCAGTGAACCTTAGAAATTTTCTGGGGAGATCATAAACAAGTCTGACATCTTTTTTCTGAATCGGGTGGTCATACATCTCGCGATATGAGCCGCCCCCCTCAAGTACTACGCCATTAATGTTTATCGCACCATCAATATTACCATAAACAGGCTGACGAATTTCCTTGTTCGATTTCTTTAACAACGTAGAATACATATTCGAACTATCATTGGAAGAGCTCTGCAAATACTTTAATTTCTCATTTGCATATACATTTATATATGCCGATATTGCATTTGGTTTTGTACATTCGACGACGTAGGGATCATCACGGTATCCCTTTAAATCATGGACTTGTTTACTGAGCAGATCGGGTGGAATTTCAATGTGAACAAGATAGTCCTGAACGTCAAATGTAGTCTCGAACCTTAGCTCGTCAAGTTGACTTTTAGTCAATCGTCCATCATTAATTTTACTTTTAACCGAATTGAGTAATTCAGTAGAAATCATCTCAGCGATCATGCTTATAACAGGAGGAGCAGGTATGGAAAAATCCGTGCGGTCATCCGAAAAAACAACATCAATTTTTCCGTCAACCTTTTCATTTACAGTGAGAGACGCTTCAACCTGACGCGGAGGTTTAGGGGGCGGAATTCCAAATACTTCCCTATAAAGTTGCTCACGGGTTTTTGATGAACTATTCTGCTCCATCCTTTTTTTACTTTTCTCTAACTCTGGAGTGAGTTTTCTCATCGAAACTTCCGTCGCAGCGATTTGCGTAAGTGTATCGGAGTCTTCTGCTATGAGTAGACTTGACATAACAAATAACAAAAAATATCCTGGAAGAATTTTTTTTGTAAAAAGTAAAATAAGAGCGTTTCTTATCATCAGTCGATTCTGATTTTATTTCTATATGTTCGGTGACAGTGGTACAAAAATCACTTTTCCCCGTTTGACATATTTTTTAAATTGATAATAGTATCTGTTTAAACAGCTGTATTTTTGTAACACGAAAAATATCGTTCCCCAAATCCACCCCTTCTGGTACTTCGATGCGTCGTCCCGCAAGAGGATTTGTAAGAACTCTATATTATCAAAAATCTGCATTCTCAAATGTCCCCCAGCGAGGGAACACAAATATTAATTCTGAACAAAAACTAGTTAACAACACCTACTCATCAAAGCCAACTCCTACATTTACAGGACCTACTGGTATTTCAGATGGCCAGGGTAGATCTAATGTACGATAAAAACCTGCAAACACACTGTGTTTCAATTGATCTTTTGAGAGTTGTGGAGTATACATTACACTTTTGTTTGATGTCGGTTTTCCGCTTTTACTGATCGGAACTACCCGGAATTTTATGTCTTTAAGGTTTTGAAGTCCAGTGCCTTTGTTGTGGAGAGTTACAACAAGGCGAGGTTTGCCCAGGCTATCCGTTTTAGATACTGTTGATTCTACTACAACATCTGGTTTGATACCAGCAGGTCTTAATACAATTATTCCCTCATACCGAGCACGGATAATAAGACGGGCTTCGGCTTTAGTTCTTTTTTCTTCTTCGTCACCTATTTTCAGCGGAACTTCCTCTGCAATAAAACCATAGGTTATTTCCTTTGATGGAATGGAATCACCAACCCATTTTACCTGCACTCGCTGAATTTCTCCAGGCATGAGAACAATCTGAGCGGGATAGATAACAAAATTATCAGCCGACTTGTCATCATGGTATATTACATTTTTACCATCAATACTTACCTCCCTTCCCTGAACCTTTAATTCAAGAGCAATGGGAGCTTTAACATCCCCTTCAAATTTTACTATCACCTCTGCACTGGTCTGTTTCTTTGCGATTTCCAGAATAGTAATCAAAGGATTAAGGGAATACCCCCCCATTACTATTGTAAATAATCCAAAAGTTATAAGCATGATACATGTTCGTATAAACGGGTTTTTTAGAACATTCATTTTTCTTCTCCAAATAAAATGTTTACAACGATATTTCAATTTCAGTTATTAAAGACCTACTGAGATAGAAACGGTGATAGTTTCAAAGTAAAACCCCGCCAGTATTCCAGATGGCCCTGCCCAATCAGCCTTTAATTCCACCATATAATTTGTTGTCTCAGTCGTTGGGTTGTTGCCCGGATTCCAGGAAAATTCTCCTCCACTGCTTACCACTGCAAGAACATCCAGATTTGTCGGTTCAGTTAAACCGGTTCCAATAACACCGCTCGACTTGTTAAGAACAAGGGATGTCATAGGGATCATGGATGACCCGTTTTTAAATTTTCCATTGTTTGCGCATTTGATTTTAAGTATAAAACCTGTTGAAGAGTTACTGTTGATAATAAAGTAGGCGATCTGTTCTCCATTACCAGCCTGAGAAAAATTAAGACCGACCACACCCTGGGCCTGAACAGTATTTATAAGCGGTTCACCAGATGGTATTGTTTGTGAAAATGTGGTTGATAGTATAAATAGTATAGAAAGCAGTAGTTTATAAATCTTCATTTTTTTCATTCTCACCAGAGTCAGAAAACAATTACAGCTATTCGCATTTCTTCATACATCGTTTACTTCGTTTCTTGTAAATTCAGTTTCTGCATGCTGTCATTTTTTTTAAACTCTAAGTGGTTGGAGATTAAAATTATATGTAATTATATAGACATAAATTCAGGATTTCAAGTGTTACTTTAAAATTTTAGGAAAGAAAGTTTACAGATTTTCGATAGACTCAACAATTCCGCAAATTCACTTTCCAGATACAACGAAGAAGGCAGGTATTATTGATAGGCAGGAATGTTTTACAGGCAAAAAAAAAGAGGCCCCATCCGGGCCCCTTTAAGTTTCTTCATACAATAAAAAAACCGATTACAGAGTCGCTGTGATTGTAAATACAATCTGCTCTGTATACAATCCTGCCAAGCTGGAAGATGCACTGGTCCAATCAGATGACATTGCGACCATATAGTTTTCTGTTGCTGTTGTTTGTGTAACTGCCCATGTTGCAGCGCCTGTAGGAGTACCTGCAGCGCCCGATGAAGTTATCGTTGCTGCAGGTGCAACACCACCGGTTCCTAAAGTTCCAATATTACTTGCACTTACAGCAACTTTTATATCACTCATCGCAATAGATCTGGTACCACTCATAAAGTATCCACCATTTTCAAGAGTCCAGGATACTGAATAGTTTGGTGCGTTGTTATTGACAATAAAAGTAGCAACATTAACATCAGAGCCTGTTGAAGAAAGGTCCAGGGTGATAACGCCAATACCAACGATATTATTAATAAGAGGAATGTTTCCACCTGTAAGAACCTGACCGCTAAACGATGATGTTGCTACAAATGCGACTGCTGCTGCTGCGAGAGCAAGTTTTTTCATGATACTCATTTTTCGATCCTTTGAATTATTGTGTAATGTTAAAAACGCATACAATTTCATTAATCAAAATACAGACTTCTCCTGTTTTTTTATGTACTGTCTATTTTTTTTTCGATAGCATCCTCCTTGACCAATCATTTTTGATAAATTGACATTTCTAATTAACCGACTATGTTTATGTAGGCAGTTTTGGGTTACAAATTATAAACTTTCGAATCTCGTTTTTTCCAACCGCACTCTTTTATTATCGGCAGTATGGTCATGACCTTTAATACTTTCTTTTAGGTTATGTTTTCAGGTCCATTTATGATTATACTGTAAAAACTATCGCTGTCAATATGTTTCGCATTGAATTATAAATGTCAATAATAACTTCCCTTTTCTTCGTTTTTACATTCACAATAATATATTTATTTCTGACTCTTTCTGACTTATCATATCAATATATATGTGACACCTGTCAACATTTTTGCCAAGCAGATATCAAAGTCCGATTGATTTACTTGCAAGTATGAGAATCAGCAGCGCCGCTATTACCGTTTAGTCTTTTATTTCAACAAGTTCCACATTTCGTTAAGGTAAAGTGCTGAGGATTGGAAGAAGCAGCAAAGCGGTAGCGAACCAAATCAAAGGTTTGCCCTGAGTGAAGCTGAACGGTTATACTCTTTCCGTGTATATATCATTGCGAAAATTAATTATCCAACACAGACCGTTTTCCGAATCGATTTTGTATGACCCATGAAGCTGGTGTTGTACAATTTGTGTAATAAGTTGTATGCCAAGAGTTGTACCTTTTGTAATATCAAACTCATCAGGTAAACCGACACCGTTATCGCTTACAATCAATTCCAGACTGTTTGAATCTTTGCTGCGCAATACAATATCAACTCGTCCGGTACGATTCTTTGGAAATGCATATTTAAAGGAATTTGAAAGCAGTTCGGTGATAAGCAGACCACATGGAATTGCGATATCAATCAGTAATTTAACATCCTGAATATCACAATGTAATTGGATTCTATCTGGTTTTATGCCATAGCTATGCATCATCAATAATGCCAATTCATTAATGTATTCCTTCATATCAATTTGAGACAAACTTTTGGATTTGTATAATTTCTCATGAGCTATTGACATCGTGCGTATCCGGGTCTTACTATCACGGATAATCCGTTCCACATCTTCATTTTCACTTGATATGGCCTGCAGATCAAGAAGCGAAGAAATTACCTGCATATTATTTTTTGTACGATGATACAGTTCCTGTAAAAGTATCTCTTTCTGGGATAAAGAAGATTTGAGACTTTGTTCATATTTTTTCCGTTCTGTAACATCTCTAAAGACAAGTACTATACCCAGAACATTACCTTTTGTATCACTTATCGGGGCAACACTATCGGCAATGTATATTTTTCTTTTATCTTGAGAAATCAGGATTGTATTATCCGGTACTTTATAGATAACTCCTGAAGCGGTTATATTTTTTGCTAAATTTCCGTGTTTCTCACCAGTATCCGCATCGACAATATAAAAAACTTCTTCGAGAGGTTTTCCACGAGCGTCCTCCTGTTTCCAGCCGGTAAGTTCTTCACCGGCTTTATTAATAGTTAATATTTTCCCATTGATATCAGTCGTTATGACACCATCTCCGATGCAGCGAAGCGTGACAGCAAGACGTTCTTTCTCTTCCGCAAGCGCAAGTTCTGCGGTTTTACGTTTCGTAATATCTTCAGAAAAAATCGCAATCCCGCCAACCTTACCATTAGCCAAATACCATGGATACACTTCCCAACGAGTCCATTGAAATGTACCATCCTCTCGGGAGTAAGATTCCTCTTCCTTTTTTGTGACTATCCCCTGTAATCCACGCTGGTGAGCGATTTTCCACGATTCTTTTACCTTAGGAAACACTTCGTAATGATAACTGCCAACAGTTTGATTTCCGATCTTAGAATCCGATAGCCAACGCTTACTTACTGCAATATACCGCATATCAGTATCAAACATCGCGATTGCTGCAGGAGCATGCTCAACAAACAGATTCAGTCTATCATTGCTTTCGCGTAAGGCATTTTCACTTTTTTTAAGTTCCAATTCTGCTTTTTTAATATTGGTGATTTCAATTTTTTGTAAATACGAAAAGAAAAAAAAACTCCACATCATGGGCAATAAAAAACTCTCATAAGGCTCAATAACAGAACTGATCCCAGTCCACTCTAATAGATTACTGGCAGATCTAAGTACCATCAATAGAAGAAGAAAAAACAGCGGATAGTTTATGTGATGCGATTTCCTCCAGTTTATCAATAATAGTAAAATAGAAAACATCAATGATATTATCGCCGTTATTGTGCTGAATACAATAACATCTTTCATAGACATTCAGATCTTTTATAAACAACTTTCCAGCACCATACGGTTATAATTATCGCGCTTAAAGTAGCTACACTATGCTCTATCACATTGAAAAAAGTATACCAGAAAAAGATTTCCAGTATTGATGAAATCCATGATATGTAAAGGCTCAAAAACGATAGCAACAGCAGTGATGCAGAAGGGATTTTCCTTATATTTTGCTTTTTAAAAAAGATAAAAAGAATACACCCGGTCCCAAGAATCAGAGTAACTAATTCATTATGCTCAATCATCTATTGTGATCCTGGTAAAGATCATTTTAACTTAACAAGTTAATGAATGAGCAAAATTAATTCCCCAACGCTGCTGAGGGGAGATTGTATGTATCATTTTATTCAAATGTGGCTGATCTTTACCCATACTCGACTTGGGCTTTTTGAGAGTGCGAGCTTAAAAAAATAAAACGAGATTTAAAAGTGAGAGTGCGAGTGCGAGTGAGAGTGCGAGTGAGAGTGCGAGTGCGAGTGAAAATGGGAACAAATTCCACTGATCATCTGAAAAGGTCCATTCTGCTTTTAATCAATGTCTTCAGGGATGATTTCATATTTTCTGGTAATCGACCGATATCAATCGTGTGGTTCATTTGAGACTCTGCACGTTGATATTTTTTGTAAATTTTAAAGCATACATTATGAGAAACTCCCATACTTTCCGCTAAATTAAGGAAATCACACCCCTTGAGCTTCGATTTTTTTCCATTTATTGTCAGTGCAGTATCTTCGGTGTCTTGCGGAATAATTAATATGGTGGAAACCAGATCATAGGCCGGTGCCAGATGCATGCCCTGTTGCGTTTCGATAAGGGAATAATTTTTCAGGTGCATATCGGAATTTCCGATAAGGTAATTAAAGATAACCCGCTCGAAAAGGTCAACAGCATCAAGACCCGGGTAAATGGAATACTGGCGCAGCAGTTTTCCCACCCGTTCCACCGATCCCTTGTATTTATCTTCTGTAAGTCTTCCTGAAATCTGACAAAAATCCTCCATGGCAATTTTGCGACCACCATGACCACCATCACCACGATCAATTCGTCTTGTAATATATGCAAGCTCCCCTGATGCAAGTCGAATCATAGCATGTGGTACGACTGGGATCTTTACTACCGAGGCTAAGCGCATTATAGTATCCTCATTTTCAGGCAATGCACCGTACTCTTCCGTCGGAGGTTTTAGAATATAATTCCCCCACAATCCCACTACAGTTAGACGTGTATCCTTTCCAGTCGCTTCTATTCCAACTAAGAGCTTTTTCTGAACTCCAGTAACAGTAACTCTTGCAAGAACAGATTGTGCCGCAAAATCCTGTATTTTTTCTAATGTTAAATCCAATAATGGAGGAGGGAATACACCGTAAAATGACTTTGAACAGCGGGCATGAAATTCAGTATTGTCTTCTGTTGGTTTCATGCATATAAGACATTGGTTATTCATTACAAACCTCAACACTCACCGCACCGATACAGTCTTTGCATACGGTCAAAAGTAATCCAATCCGGTCACGTGGATTTATTTTCCAGTTTTTGGTCACAATTGTTAAAATCCAACCTTCTGGAATGAGCCCATCAAAGAATGGATGCAGTGTAGCAGAATCGAATGGTTCAGCCTGCAGCGGCATCGTCACACTGATAGGGTGCGCGGATGGCGAACTCAGATATGCCTGATCATAAGTGTACCTGTAACCTTCTTCTGTTTCTTCAATACAACCAGCCAATTCATCTTTAAAAAAGACTCTACCTTTCCTTAAAATTGTCATTGAGATCCTCTTCCCGTACAGGTCCCGCCTGATAACCGAATAACGAAAGTACAACATTCAATTTATCAAGCTGGAGACTCTTCTTTCCTTGCTCAATATCCCGAATAAACCGCAGTCCAACTCCAGCTTTTTGAGCAAGTTCTTCCTGAGTGAGTGCTGTTTCCTTGCGTTTTTGTTTTAAGAATACACTAAATGGTGTAGCTGATTGATTCATCTCGATACCCGATCAGGGTTACTTTGTTGTTTTTTCTTTATAATTACACCTTTTCGGGTATATTATCGTGATTTAACATGATAATTATACCTCATGGGGTATAATATTGCAAATAGTATTCCCGCACACTGCAAGATGTAAGTTTGACAATTGGTTTATTAAACATTGACTTGGACTTTTTGAGAGTGCGAGCTTAAAAGAAAGACACGTGGGCAATCATTAAAATGGTTACGAAGGCTCAATGTTTATTATCAAATTTTTTACCATTTTTTCCCGGCAAGCACTTTAGCTCATCCGGCAAACAGTTTAACCTCTCCGGCAAGCACTTATGCCCTTCCGGCAAGCACTTCAGCCCTTCCGGCAAGCAGTTTGACCTCTCCGGCAAGCGCTTCAACCCTTCCGGCATGATTTCTACCTGTCCGGCAAAATGGGCCCCCTACGTGACTATTCAGATTTTTCTATAAATGATAGAGATTCTCTTAAGTACTTAGTATCAGAAACAGATAATCCGTAAAAATCTGTTTCTGACAGTAAATGAGTGAACACATACCAAAAGGCAAATTATGCGGTTACTGTAGCAGTCTTTTGTTCCGGTGTCTTCTTGTTTTTAACCGAGCCACGGTCACGATAATACATACTCGCATAACCGTAAGCCCTGGCTTTATTATTGCGGAAAACAAACTGTCCGTACGTCCTGATCTCGTCAAGCAAAATTTTCACATAGGTAAACGCCTTGTCACGAATTACCTTTGCTTCCTCAGAACCACTGGCATTTGCCGATGATGCCGCGAGCATACGCGCCATTTCTGAAGAAAGACTCTCTGCCTCATCCAGCAGTTCCATTTTGAAACTCGGAATAGCCTTCAACTGATCAGAATATTTTTTCCCCAATACGGAAATATCACTAAGATCCTGGATCATATCCTCATGTCCGGTACCATCGGCGATTTCCGAAACACGGCTTAAAATTGTGGGATCTTTTCGATATGCAAACCGCATCACCCGTATCAGTTCATCACGAAGCGTATACGCAGCCGGAGATTTTGAAAGCCATTCCTTTTTTGCATCTTCGATACCAAAACGTTGTATAAACCAGTTTGATTCTGCTTTACGCAATGCCCCGGCCGCATCAGTAAGCTCTTCGACCAGGGCCCAGTCTAATCCTGCTGCGACAAGCTCCGTTTTGTCATCAATTGCCCACTCACGGGTATTTTCCGCTTCCTGTGCCATTGATTCGGATGGCATTGAGACCGTAACGACTTCACTATCGGGAACCGCTGTAATTTTCCCGATCAACTTATCATAAGATTCCTGATTGCCCATAGGACTCCTTTTGTTAAAATGACAGATAGTTGTGTGTAATACGGATTTTGTAAACTATGAAGGAATATAACATTCTGAACACAGGGAAAAAAAGCAATTACTTTGGAGAAGCTTGAAAAAGATAAAGATTTGAGAGTGCGAGTGTGAGTGTGATAAGAAGAAGCGGATGTTTTTCTCACTCTCACTCTCACTCTCACTCGCACTCCTCGCATCACAAAACCGTATTCAAACATTGACTATTATCAATGAAAGGAAAAAAATTGCCAAACCAGTGTTTGCGGGTTTGGCAATTTCCTGCTAAAAAAATACAAATACAAAAGGTAATTGTCCGGATGACTGTTCGGATGTGGGTTAAATACATTCTTTCCTGAATGTCTCTCACGGAGCACACTAAGTTCACAAAGTTTAATCGTTACTTTTGTAGGTTGCGAGGCTCAAGGATATGAAGTACACGATGACTTATCCATATCTCGCACTCGCACTCGCACTCCCATCACAAAACCGTATTCAAACATGCCTATTATCAATGAAAGGAAAAAATTGCCAAACCAGTGTTTGCGGGTTTGGCAATTTCCTGCTAAAAAAATACAAATACAAAAGGTAATTGTCCGGATGACTGTTCGGATGTGGGTTAAATACATTCTTTCCTGAATGTCTCTCACGGAGCACACTAAGTTCACAAAGTTTAATCGTTACTTTTGTAGGTTGCGAGGCTCAAGGATATGAAGTACACGATGTCTTAATCCATTCTTAGTCATGGAAGTATTCTTACAGACGGTGTCAAGCTTGAGAACAATACTGATTTAGAATAGTCTTAATCCATTCTTAGTCATGGAAGTATTCTTACTAAACCACAGGGATTTGATGAGACAAAAGCACAGCGGTAGTCTTAATCCATTCTTAGTCATGGAAGTATTCTTACACACGGTAAATCTTGCTGATTTAAAGGGACGTAAAAGGTCTTAATCCATTCTTAGTCATGGAAGTATTCTTACATACCTAGAAGAAAATGATAAGTAAAATATCTCGATCTCAGTCTTAATCCATTCTTAGTCATGGAAGTATTCTTACCGCACCTTCATAAAATTACTGTTATTAACGGCCTTTAACAACCCCTTTTCAACATATAGGCCGCAGTGTTTACGGCCGGAATCACCTGAAGTCAAACGAAATGTAAAAGAACAATAAATACCGGTTAAATCGTAAATATACATAGTTGCCATTTTTGACAGTTTGTTCATATGCCGCATCGCCCCGAAAAATAATTTTTAATATATAATTACGTCTTAACCGGCCAAAAAGTATCGAAAAATCATATCACCATGTATCGCATCTGTTCAACTACCGGCCCGCTTCCAAGCTCCTCAAGCTGACCCGCACACCCTGAACACATTTGATAAAACCGGACAGAATCATTATCCGTATCAATAATTTTGAGCAGTTTTTTCTTACATTCATCAAAACTTTCTTTACTTAAAAAGCCCTCGAACACCGACCTCTGAACCCTGTATCCATACTCAAGAAGCACCTTCGAAACACGATACCGCCGGTGATCGTCAACTATATCAAATGCCATCACGTATTTCATGATCTTCTCCTGCTGTATTTTCATTCACATTACCGTTTTCACTCTCTGTCTCCTTTTTCCATGAAAAAGGAAGATAATCGGTATTGTTTTCTATCGCATGACGAAGCTTTTCTCCCTGCCGCCAGATCGCCTGACGCCACGAAAGCTCCCCTTCATCATTTTTCGCCCGGTTTACCGAATTTGCCCATTCCTCATAATGCTTTATGAAAACCTTCATCGAATCCTTTTTAAGAATCACCTGACCGTCTTGCTCAGTCTGAAAATCATCATCATCGAGGATGCGCTTGTTTAAAAGCCTTAACACCAGCCTGTCAACAAAAGGATGCCTGAACTCCTCCATTAAATCAAGCGAAAGCGACGGCCTTCCGTAACTTACCTCATGGAAAAAACCGATATAAGGATCAAACCCCATCGCCTCAATAACCGCCTGAAGCTCCCTGGTCACAAACGAATACCCAAACGAAAGAAGCGCGTTTACCGGATCGGTCGAGGGATAAAAAACTCTTCCCGGAAATTTCCTCCCATGCCCCAGACACCTCGCGAAAGCCCCGAAATAAAGTTTCGCCGCCGCGCCTTCATATCCAAGAAGTGACTTTCTATTCTCTGCCCTCGTTTCGATATGATTGAGAATCTCTTCCAGCGCCGCTTTCTCAGTAAAAACAAAATCGCTCCGGCCGCTGTGATGATAATCCTGAAGAACATCCATGCCGTTTCTGATCTTAGCGGTGACATACCGTTTCGCCAGCTCAAACCGTTTCGATTCATCGGTGAAAGTACCATACTGCGTCGCCCTCAAAATCGAATTCTTCCCTGCCGCACTTACCAGTCTACCTTTGAAATGCCCGTTAAGCGTCATAAACGATATATCGCATCCAGCATCCAAAAGCCCAAGCATCGCTTCACTAGTCACCTGTACTCCACCAAAAACCACCAGACATTTCACATCACGCATCGCCCTGTCCGTAAGAACCTCCTCTTCCTTTACAACCTGCACGTGAGGCCCTTTTTTACGGATATACGCGCCCTGCTCGATAACGTAAAGAAATGACATTGTTTTTCTCCTGGTTGGGGGTAAAGGAAAAAAACAGGAGGCAAGAAGAGTGCCGGTTGTTACATCGGGGTATGGGACATTATAGTCTATCCACTATAACATAGCACCTGCTTTGACAATGTGTAAATATATATTAACCGTTCTTGCATGATCCCGTAGGGATCAAATGTCTATAGAATGTATACAACGAAAAAGCGGTCTTCGTCCCGTAGGGACGATATATCTGTTGAATTAAAAAAAAGAGAGATGTTTTTTTGGTAAAGAAGTGAGATTGAGATTGTACCAGAAAAAAATAATTAAAGCAGAGGAGATATGCGTGAAGCAAAATGAGAAAGACAAGGAGAACCGGGAGTGAAAGAACAGATATGCAAAGGTAAACTCGCACTCGCACTCGCACTCGCACTCTCACTCGCACTCTCACTCGCACTCTCACTCGCACTATCGGAAAAAAATCAGAATGTGACAGAATCGGTCTCAATTCTACCTTCTCAATTCTACCTTTATTTTTGTTTACGATTTACCAGAACCCAAAGCCTGTAGGGCTTTCATGATTGTAGCAGACGCGACACCCGCGATAGTGCGTTCCCTGTAGGGGGGACCGTAAGCAGTTCGTTTGGATAGAAGTCAAAGCCAGGATATGAAATAGAATAAATCGAACTGAATGTTTACATTCTAACGTCTGCCTTTATCAATTGCCGGTTTCTGAAGGAATCCATTCTTAGCCATGGGTCTTAGTTATGGAATATTCTTACAAACTCAACAGCATGGGGGGGTTATATCAAACCAGCAGTGTCTTAATTCATTCATAATCATGGAATGATTCTTAATCAGCTATTGAATATTTCTGCATAAGCGTTCCAATCAATTGCGGGAACGGTTCCTAAACTTTGTAGCTTTTGTAAAAGTCTGAATATGAAATAGCCAAGCATTCCGCCCTCATTTTTAATATCTAAAACACCATTTTCTGAAAATGTGTCGAAACAGTTTCCTGTAGCAGCATAACCACAATCTATGGATTTTATTCCTGTCAGCTTTTTAAGCTCATTTACAAAAGACTTCTCCAGACCGTTTTTCCATGAAACATCAGTCGCTATTATGCCTGATATTATATTGAAATGCTTTTTTGCTTCATATTTTCCACCTGCATGTGGGATAGGCGTGCTTGTTCTTGTCAATTTCCTTACTGATTCAGCCTTTTCTGCTGCATACTTCAAATATTGGGCATTGATAGTTGGTTTAACTTCAAAAATTGCATATACCGCTTCCGCTGGTATGTATCTGTGACTTTTCTGATCAAGAAGAACCGGGCTGTACTGTTTGTCATAAATAACTACATCGATCTGGTCACTTGTTTTTCCTTTGCAGTCAATGATTATACCTGAATCAACAGAATATCTTCCAGGCAAATACGATTTAAGTATTTCAATAAAATGGTTTTCATTTACTTCACCCATTTTGCCATCATGAGTAATGCTGTTTGAAAATGTAAGCTTTGTATGTAGAAGTTCCTGCTGTGATTGGAATGCATCCGAGAGAAACTTTTTTCCATTGAGTAATGATTGTTTTTTCGCTTTGTTCACCTGTTTAGCCTCCTTAGGTTTGCTTTGTAATTTTGAGACTGGCTCACCTAACCCATTCTTTAACATGGAAAATGTTTTTACACTAAAGGAAAGTGCCGGAAGATGCATCCGGCACGATTTACCTTGTGAGAAGAAAATGTGCTTAACCCAAATGGGAATTGTCAAAGACCTCTTTTTGAAAACAACTTCGTTATTTCTGTTTACTAAGATACTTTCATGATATTGATTTTTTTCTGATTGCTAATATTGTTTTTTTGGTCTTTTCATTAGTTTTTTCCCATGATTTTGACGCATTCAATTGTTTAAATATTGCACCTGCGGCTTCTGCATGCAGTTTTCCGATATTACATAGATCAAGATTTTTGAGGATGGAATCATATACAGAACGGATGTCATTTAAGTCCAACGGCTTATCTTCCAATGATAATTTCACAAGTTCGAGAATTTTCCGTTGTTTATCGATTTTCTTTTGTTCCTTTTTATCTGGAACTGTTACGAGACCGGCAATTTCAGCATCGATTTCAGCGAGTCTTTTTTGTTTTGCTGCTTTTTCAGCTTCTTTTTGTGCTTTAAGCCTGACTTCTTCGGCTTCTTTTTGTTGTTTTATTAGGGCATCTTCCTCTCTTTTTTTGTTTTTTTCCTCTTCTTCCCTTTTATCTTTTTCTTTCTGTTCCGCAATCTTTTTCCACTGATCTACAATAAGCTCTGATTTGTCGGTGAAATTTGTAAATCGCCCGTATCCGATATTTGTTTTAGCGCCCATTCCAAGCTTCTCAAATGCAGTTTTAAACATATCTGAAACAGCTTTTCTGTCGTCGTCATTCCAGTCTCTATAAACCTCGCCAGAATGATCATATTTACGTTGAGGATCATCCGTCCTTTTAAGCGGCAAAGCAAAGCAGCGGAAAATGAATTTTATTCCAGGAGATACGGTAAGGAACTTGATTGGAACAGGAGATTCAGTTTCTACAGGCCCCTTGAAATCTTTTTCTTTATCTTTCACAGGCCCTTTGTAGTAGGAACCGAAATGAGGAGTCATTATGTCGGGATTAAGGATAGAAATAGATTCCGGATACGCATCAAGAAAAACCAGTTGTCCCCTTACAAACTCAGTATTTTCAGTATTGCTTTTGATTACATCTCCGAAATATTTACGCAGCGTTGTCTCTCTATCTGAAACCACCCAGGCATTGCCATTAGAATCTTCTTTAAAATTGCCTTTATCGTCGATAATTCCTAACTTTGCTTTATCCTGTTTTTTCAGATTAAGAGCATGAGCAAGGCGAAGTACTCCTTTGATTCCACTTGCCGGAATAAATGGAATCCCAGTGTTACGGTCAAGAGTCATACCAGTTTCATTCGGGTGGCCGGAACCAAGTCCGGTGATAAAGGGAGATAATAGCTCAGCATGGAATTCAAAAATTTCAAGACCGAGGTTGTAATAGTTTTCAAGAATTTCCTTCTGTTTGGTATTTTTATTTTTTAATGCATCAATTGCAGTTTGAAAATATCCTTTTGATGCCAAAGATATATTCTCAATAAATTTTTTATCTTTTATTAACTCAACGATGTTCCCGCTTTTGTCTTTCTCAATTCCCCATGTAACCATTCGTGAGAAGTAAAGCGAGAAATTACCTTTCTTACCATCTTCCAATAATGTTTTAATTTGGTTTGGAATAGGTATCATTGCAATCTGTTCCTGTTCCATAGTTATACCTCGGTTTCAAATGCTTTTGCATACCTTTGCACCCAATTCATTATCTCAACAGCTTCACGCTGTGCCCGCAGATAAACTTTCTGATCTTTTATTGCAGTGAACTTTTCAAAAAACTGCATATTATTATCCTGAGTTTCTTTCAATACAACAATCTCATTTACAAGCCATTTTTTAAGAATATTAAAAGCGATTACATGTTTATCTTTAGCAAGACGTTTTTTGTAATCATCATCCTTTTCTAATGGCTTTCGTTGTGGTTTCTTTGATAGGAGGAAGGCCAGATATTGCCCGATTCCATTCGTAATTATGTTAGTCGGAACTCCCGCAAGAAAAGATGCCGTATCTTTATCTACCTTATCGTTTTCCAATATCGATTCAATCTGTTTGAATGCAAAACTTGATCTATTTTGAACTTTGAGCTGCATATTAATTCTCCTTTGGATCCCATTCAAGTTGAAAAATGCCGCGTCCGCAAGTTTCATCACCACCCACTTGAAGAAATTCCCTCATTATATTTTTTGTAATGTTATCCCTTATAGTTTCCATTTTCAGACTCTTTTCAGGATCAAAAGAATTATCCCAGAAAATGACAGCATACATCAGAGTATCAGATGGTAGTTCCTCCTGATATCTAAGTGAGCCATTTTTAGTAGTACCGGTTGCCTGATCAATTTGTATCTGAGCGGTAATCTGTGTACAATGTGTAACACCGTAATCAAATATGCTGTCATTTACAATAAGAAGTCTTTCTACACCTTTGAAATATGGTGATAATTCCTTTATTGGATCTTCTTTTTTGACAGAAACTACCATTTCTTCCAGAAGAACCTGTTCTTCTGGAATTTCTCCAATCCAGCACAACGCAGGTATATCACTTTCATTAGCTGGAGCTGTTCCAGTTGATTTAAGCTTATTGTCAATCTCTTTCAGTTGTGTATCTAAATCGTTATTTATAATTTTTTTAGCCAGCTTGAGATCTTTTACTAATCTTTTAAGTACTGCCGGGCAGGTAATCCATACAAAAGGTGCAATATCAGAACGCATAGGGAAGGCGATAATTTTTGCATCTGATACAGAAACTGATCCGGCATAACCAGATTTCTTTGAATTGTTAGTATCATCTGTGCCAAAAACCACCTTTGTAACAAAGTCATTAAATTTTTCTTTCTGTTCTTCATATTCAAACTTATTACTGAATCTGTCGAAATGCGCTCTCATTGCCCCCTTGACACCAGAACTTGCGATAACCGGCCAGTTTGTGTGTCGTTCACGCTGAATGGGAAGATCAACAATACCTACCGAAGAGCCGCTTCCGGCATGGCAAGGTGTTACTGCGTACATAGTAAGAATCGATGCTAATTCTTTCATTTTATTCTCCTTCATCGTGCAAGAGGCACGCATTGATTGTTTACGTTTTCAATAAAAACCGATCCTGCGGGAAACCATGATTCAGAAGACTTGTGATAACCTTTCGCCAAATCCCATCCCGCTGTTATTACCAGTTTGCCGGCGCAGAACAATTTCTCCTTAAGTTTCTCTTTGGCCTTAACCGGTGAAAGGGCTACAAATCTGTTTGATGTTGGGGTTCCGGCAGGAATTGACAAATCAATTTTCTGGTATTGACATAAGCGTTTTTCTCCACCAAAAGTGAATAATCCGCTGTCATCAAGACCGCATTCCCCGCTTATCCCGATTACTATTGTAACACCTTCATTTAATCGTGTATGTGCTGCGGTGAAAAGTGCGCTTTTCCGGACATTTCTTGTTGAATGCCCATAGTCATCTAAAAGAGAAATTCCAATACGGCTTTCCGTACGGTAAAGTTCACCCGGAGCAAGGATAGAATCTTTAGAAAGTTCAGGCAATTCTTTTGACTGAAGAAGATCAAGCCTGATCCAAAACCCCCCAAGTGTTACCGCATCCTTTTTTGTTTTTACAACAGGCAGAGATAGAGGTTTAAATTGTTGAGATTGAACCGGAATACGTACTGAAGAGGTTATGGAAAGACTCTTTTGTTTATCGATATCAAATTGTTCTGCACAGATTACTTTATGTCCAATAAAGCTTTCACTGTTTGACAGTTTTCTATCACTGTCAACAAACCATGAATAAGGAGCCGGCGTATAGATAATATTATCCTTTTTTAGAAGAAAAGAGGTAACCTTAAAGGGGAGATCCTCTTCTTTGCATTCAGCATTACCTATCAGCTTAATAATTTCAGCGGGAATATTTGAGTTTTCTTTACCTTTGTAATCTTTAAAGTCTATGCCATTCTTCTTTAAGACCGCAGTCCGCAATGCACCGTAAATAACCGAAACAGGTGGCGGAAAAAGGACTGTTCCCTCAAGTTGTCCAGCCTCAAGCGGTTCTGCTCCACGGAAAAACATCGTATCTAATGGTGTCAGTTCATAGTAAATGCTCATTTAGGTTCCTCCACTTCTTTGGTAAGGAATGCACCAATAACCGGTCCCTCAGGATTGTACCACAGGTCATCATTTTCCAGTGAATTTCCCTTACTATCATATAATGGCTGACATATACAGAGGCCCGCGAGTCTGGCTGCCAGAATTTCTTTCATCTCATCTTTTTCTTTTTTCGAATCACCCTTCAATTTCACACCGGATTTTTCAATTTCGAGCGCATAAATTTTAATTATACGGTCACGTGTAGTATCGTCTATCAACCTTAAGTCATAAATAGATCTATTGTCTAACAATGGACGCACCGCATCTTTCATCTGTTCCATTTTGTGAATCAAACTTGAACTGAGGGAGTTGTCTGTAATGGTATTCATCAATTCCTTAAAAGAATCAACCAGAGTTTCTTTTTCCTTGCTCTCTTCATTTTTAGAGAATGGATTTAAATCACCCCATTTGACTTCAAAATCCCTGTGAGCAGCAGAACGTTTTTTAAGCCGTATTGCCAGGGCATTCCTCCCCGCTTTATTCTTTGCATTTGTCGCAAGTATAACGTGAGCGTCACGTATAACTTCCCGCAATGGTTCTTTATGATGAGCAATAACAATTGCTCCGGAGATTGAAATATTCTTCCCATCGCCGAGATGCATACCTAATTTATCTTCGCAATCTATATCTATATTCGCAGAGGGTATCTCAACTGCGCCGTTTTTTGTATATTTGACAAATTTCAATCTGTATATTTTGCTGATCTCTTCAGCGGCACTCAACACAGTATCGAGCGGCAAAACCGCACATACATCATCTCCGCCCGCATAAATAAGCCTCCCGTCAGATTTATCTATAATAGGAGCGACACCGAAACGTGCAAAACTGTTCAATGAATCAGAGATTGCAGAATGAACTGCGGGATTGATAAGCCGTTTTTTAGTGCGAAGATCATCATCTCGTAATGGTTCTTTCTTAAAATATTCGGGATCATCAAACCGTTTTCTAAGTTCCGGATGGATAACATCATTCCAGGTTGCAGCGATTGCTTCACCGTTTATTAAATCACCCATTCTATCGCCATCCATAAGAAGAACAGCGTAGTATTTGTCGCGGTTTGTAAGTTTTGTTACGGCAGAGTTTTTCTTTTCGATAAGAGTTTTAATCAGCTCATCATCGGTTTCCTGTAGTTCGATGTCATGAAGTTGATTAATAAGCTTCTGTCTTTCTTCTTTAGTCAGATGAACTTCATTATCAAGACGCTTGATATAATTATAAGCAGCCAATTCTGTTGTTGATTGAAAGGATTCTGTATCCTTAAACACTTCATTAAGCAACTCTCTTTCGTCATCTTTCATTACTAAAAGAAGGAATCTTTTAATAGCGCAAATCGCGCAAAGCCGTTCTTTTTCACCAATCTGCTTATAGGTGAATTTTTCTGATGAATGTTCATCTTTTGGATTGAATTTTTCTCGAAGTTTTGTCCAAAATTGTTTTACAGCTTCATCATACACATGGACAGATGTTTCACCTGCTTTATCGAAGTCGTGTAACACTTCATGTTCACCGCAGAGGGGGCATTTTTCACCGTTCTGTGGCTGACGTATATGGACCGGTTTCATTTTTACTGAAGAAAGCAGATTCTGGATAATAGAATGCGCCGTACCATAAAGCCTGGCCGTCGTTTTACCATAAGAAAATTTACCTGCAAACTTACTAATTGTATTGTATTCATACTCCCATTTTTCTCTGTGAAGAATTGATTCAATTGCCTGATCATCTTTCAATCCAGGTAGTTTTACTGATGTCCACGAAAACTGCCAAAAATCGGAGATCTGATGATCAAACAATTCTGTAAAAGTATCGCCTGCATTGGATTCTCGTTTTAGTAAATCCCTTACTATTTGGGCGATTCTTATCCATTCTTCTTTTGTCGTTTCCTCAATATTTTTTAAAATCTTTTCAGTTTCCGTAGTTGCACAGAGAAAGACAAACTTATTTGGAAATGATGCAATTGATTTTCCCAATTCTTTTAGTTCCTTAATTGGTTCTTTTTCATTTAAAAAGTTTTGAAAATCATACTTTTTACAGAGCCACTTTTCAACAAGCAACTGATCGTGAAGAGAAGGATAAACAATATGATCAGGTCCCAGTTCATCCATTATGTATTTGATGCCGGTGAAAGAGAGGTATGAAATAATTACCGATGCAGTCCAGGAGTCTCGCAGCTTACGTGCTTTTGAAATAAATGATTGCACTGGACTTATGGAGAATACAGCAAGTGATACAGATCCATCCTGTTCCATAGATGATCCAATCGCTGATGTTAATCCACAGTGATGCCAAATAGAATGATCAGGCATACGTGTGTCTGCCGGAATTAAATCCCATAAACCACCTATACCGGCAGTTTTTTCATTTCGAAGTCGTTTTTTAAGTGCGAAAAAAAGATAGAAAAAGAGTTCTTTTGCATCCTCAGTTTCGGCAGGCGAGCTTTCAATGTTGCGATCTTTTTTAAGAAGATCGATCAATTGCTTATGGATTTCAGTGATTGAAAGGTTTTCATTCCCTTTTAGATTGAAAATAAGATCAGAATTACCTGAAAGCGGGTGCGTAAGAGCCGGGTACTTTTTTAGATTGACTGCCCCATTATTCTCATCCACCCAGCTATAACCTGGTAATCTTGCACGGGCAAGACCTGACGCGATTCTATCAGCAATTTCATAATCACTTTTTTCTAAAACAGTCTGTTTCAGTATAGCTGCAATTTTAGCCGCACGATCTTCATGGCCTTGTATGTAAAAAGCTTTATGTACAGGATCATGGAGGAATAGCGATAGTTTTTTCTGCCAGTTCATGGGTTTACCACCATTCTACGAAGTGTTTTTTGATCATCAAGAAATTTATGAACTATCCGCCATATTGCAGTCTGGTCACCATTAAATTTCATGTGAACAGAATAAGGTATATGCAAAATTCTTCCGACGAATTTGCCATTTGATTTTTTAATTGTCATTCTTAGTGGAGAGGATAATCGCCCCTCAACCTTTTTGGGTTTCTTAAAATTCTTTTCACTTTCGCCCCAAGTAGAATCATTGATTTTGTGATGTGTTAGTGGATATCCAAGCAAGTGCCTTGCTGAAGCACTTCTGTGTGCCATAAATTCTGGCTTTTCTTTATCTCTATCTACAACTTCTGTAAACTCTTTCATTTCAGGCAGAGCAGTCCTTACATTCAGATATATTTCTGCCAATTCTTTCCAAATATCAATATAGTTTTCTAAACCTTCGGTTTCCCATACCAATACCCTTCCGTCATCAGTTTTACCTAAACCATGCGGGTAATTACGACCATCATTCATTAATTTTGTAAAATCTTCTATAACAGGTGTTTTGTATTCTATTTCCGTTTGTGAAATATCCAAACTACCCCATCCATTGCGTGAACGTGAACCTATTGTGCCAAATCCTTTTATACAGTAAAAGACCTTACTGAAAGAGGTTTCATTTTTTGGAAAACTTACAGTCATTTTGCATTTTGACTTAGGCATTATTGCAGGCCTTTTATACTCATTTCTACCTTTTTCTTTATTCCATGATATAGGACCCATCCCAAGATATCCTTCAACAGGTATAAAACGGTTGTTTACCTCTGTGTGCACAATACCGTATTGTGGATAGATAAAATCAGGTTTTGAATAAAATTTAATGTCCTGTTCTGTAATATGTAAACGCACTTTGCTTACATTTATATCATTTCCACGTACTTGGCCAAACAATTCGCCTTCTTTTTTTAGGAGTTCAAGTGGGTCAAGTTTTCCATTCACGATTCTCCACCATTGCCTAAGTAAATATTTAAAAGGCGCGCTTCTCAACTCAGCATCTTGCTTAGCGCCTCCAAGAAATGAAGGTGTCAAAAATTCAATCTGACACGGTATCTCTTCTAAATCATGAAATCTTGTAACAATCATATATCCTCCCAAGTAGCACTTTCTCTGTGCAACTGAAATTTTCAAATTTATTCCAACATCCACGAAATTCCTTTTGTTGCATTATCTGCTCCCCGCTCATCTCATGGTTCATCAACACCACCATCTTCATGATACTACTTCCATCTTGTACACCCCTGATCCGAACACCGTGTTCTTTCCCACACCAGTTATCTCCCCTGCTTTCAAAAGAGGCAGCACGGTACCGATATCACCAATCAAGGTTACTTCACCGGTCAATCCGGAATAATCAAGCCGCTTCTCCTGTCGTGTGCTGTAGCGGGAAAGATTTTCTCTTTTGAGATTTTCCCGAAGTTCCAAATCTTTTACCCCGCCCAAAAAAACCTGCGGATCTACTTGCGCATTTTTTTCTACTCCGTAAAAAGCGTTCAGATTTGTTATTCTTCGTAAAAGAGCTGTAAAGAAAGAATAGGTATCAAAACGGTACAATTCCTTACCATCCTTCCTTATAGTAAGTGGAGTGAGGAATTTCAATCTGACTTCTCCCTGTTCAGACTTACCCGGTGAAACGGTGATTGTTCCAGGTGTAATCCCTGTAAACACTTCATTGTTATCTACCGGATAGATCACCCGTTCTCCCCATACTGCCTCCCTTACCTGGTATTTCACTTTGTTCTTACCAATTCCGTTGGTGCCCAGTTTATTGAATGTATAAATGAAATGCGGTATATACTGATAAGCATCACCAAAAAGAACCAGCCCAACTGACAGGGAGTTTTTATCCTGAATAGCCCGCATGGCAAAAGGATGAGGCACGGATTTGTACTTATTCATTCTTACAGAATCAGGCTGAGGAGATGTTTCAAAAAGAAATGCATAGGGGCAGGAAGAAACAAATATGCAGTCTGAACATGCTTCCTGCTTCGTTATACATACCAGCGATTTCAATGTATAACCAAATCCGCCTCTGAATGTCGCTCCGATAAAACTGGATACGGGATTTTCACTTTCAAGATCAAGATTTACTGTTATTGAAGTCACCGGGATAGTTACAGACAATGAAGAGTTTTCTGAAATATTCATAGTAAAAAGAGCAGATTCCTTAAATCAGGTGAAAAGAAATTGATTGATGAAAATAGTTAAATAACTTTTCAGGTGGACATAAGTCAAGAATTCCGGAAATTTTCTGTAAACTGGTTCTGATTATTTAAACAAGGATCAATATCAAAACAGAAAAAGCCGGATAGTGAATTTATCAAGAACAGATTATTTCAAACGAAAATACGTTGAAGAATACCGCAATTAAACGGTACGGGTCAGCCGATCATTCAGGATCTTCTGATCCCGCAGAACCCCTCATCGTAATCGAAATTACTGCCTTTATGCTTTTAAAATAAACGCAATGTGTTTACCCTCCGGCGCTCTAAATTATGATAAGTTCTGATTTTACATAATAACAGTTAGATTGAAAGCACAAGGAAAATTTAAACGTTACATCCTCCGCAAGAAACTTGCTTCGGAGCAAGGCAAAGATCGCGAAGGCCATATTCTTTTCAGGGAACAGAAAGATCAATTCGCAGATTTGCTATCACAAGGTAGGAAACCTTGTGCTGATTGACAGAAAGCCTTTCAGGCTAGTAAAAAGAAACGGTTAAGGAAAGCCCGTTATCACTCGTGCAGGTCACCTGAAGCGGGCACAGGTCAAAAAGAAGCAGGAGATACAATTCCCCCGCTTCTTTTTACTTATTCTTTACCGTAGCAGTGATAACACATTCTGTGATGTCTGATTGGCCTGCGCTAACATTGCGGTACCAGACTGCATGAGAATCTGATTCTTTGTAAAAGTCGCAGATTCATTTGCAAAGTCAACATCACGGATAAGCGATTCCGCCGACTGCTGATTCGTATTGGAAACGGTAAGGTTATTGATAGCATGATCAAGACGGTTAATGAACGCTCCCATATTGGAACGCATCATGTTAACGCTATCGATTGATTCATCGATATTCATTACAGCGTTGACCGCATCAGATTGTGTTGTCAATGTAGTCTCACTCAGATTGGTGCACCACTTGCGGCTCCGGCTCCGAGATCAGTTGTTGTCAATGTATCGATGGTAATAGTTATACTGTCAAAACCATACGCGCTGTTTGCGTCTACCCATAGCGATGATCCGGTGGCAGATGCGGCTCCGCCTACACCAAATCGATCATTGGAAGTTGTTCCTGAAGAAGAGATCAATTTCATGCCGTTATAGTTTGTCACTTCGGCAATACGGTCGATTTCATCCTTCAGTTGGCTGAATTCCTGATTGGTATACGCCCGTTCCGTAGATGTCAAAGTATCGTTTGCGGATTGCACAGCCAGTTCACGCATTCTCTGAAGGATATCGGAAATCTCATTTGCCGCTCCTTCAGCGATGGTTATAGCTGCGATTCCATCCTGAGCATTTTTCATTGCCTGAGCGGTACCTTTGATCTGAGTACGCAGGTTCTCCGATACGCCAAGCCCCGCAGCATCATCCGATGCACGGTTAATTCTCAAACCCGTTGACAACCTTTCCAGAGATGTCTTCATGTCGCGATTTACTTTATAAAGCGAACTCTGGGTGGTCATTGATGAAATATTGTGTACTATACGCATAAAAACCTCCATGTTTTGAACGACAACCTCGCGTTGGTGTCATTCATGTTACTGATAGCAATGGCTTCCTTGCCATTCGGTTAAATTATTATTTTCTTGTTTTTTTCTCCTTTCACCGCTCGCCTATTCAATCTCTGATTTCAGCGTGCTTTCTTATTGTTACTATTTACTAAACAAAATAAAACTTCTATCCTGTTTGAGTACAGATATTACATTATTATTGACTTTAAAAAGTTTACCATAAAGGCAGGAACCTTCCTGCCTTTACGATTATCAGTACATTATCTGAGTAAGGATAACACGTTCTGTGTAGTCTGATTTGCCTGCGCCAGCATCGCCGTACCAGATTGCATAAGAATCTGATTCTTTGTAAATGTCGCGGATTCATTTGCGAAGTCGACATCACGGATAAGCGATTCCGCCGACTGCTGGTTAGTATTGGAAACAGTAAGGTTATTGATAGCATGATCAAGACGGTTAATAAACGCACCCATATTGGAACGCATCATGTTGACACTATCAATTGACTCATCAATATTCTTTACAGCATTGACTGCATCTGATTGCGATGTCAATGACGTAACACTCAGACTTGCAGCACCACTCTGCGCTCCAGCTCCAAGTCTTACTGATGTCAATGTATCAATAGTAATAGTTATGCTGTCAAAACCATACGCGCTGTTCGCGTCAACCCATAGCGCTGATCCATCGCCGCTCCCTGCTCCACCTACACCAAATCGATCATTGGAAGTTGTTCCTGAAGAAGAGATCAATTTCATGCCGTTATAGTTTGTCACCTCGGCGATTCGGTCTATTTCATCCCTCAACTGACCATATTCCTGATTGGTATACGCACGTTCCGTAGATGTCAGAGTATCGTTTGCAGATTGCACAGCCAGTTCACGCATTCTCTGAAGAATATCGCTGATCTCATTTGCTGCTCCTTCTGCAATGGTAATCGCTGCGATTCCATCCTGGGCATTTTTCATTGCCTGGCCGGTACCTTTGATCTGTGTACGTAAATTTTCAGATACACCAAGTCCTGCAGCATCGTCTGAAGCACGGTTAATCCGCAAACCTGTTGATAGTCTCTCCAGAGATGTTTTCATGTCACGATTAACTTTGTAAAGTGAGCTCTGGGTGGTCATCGATGAAATGTTGTGTACTATACGCATAAGAACCTCCATGTTTTTGAATGATACCCTGCGTTGTGGTACCATTCGTGTGATTACTATTAATGGCATCCTTGCCATCGTTTAAGAAACTAATTAATCTGAATCAACCTTTTTTCTTTTCCCCGTACCTCCTTTTTGTTGGTACATTATCTTTATCGACATTTCTGTCGGGCGCTTTAATTTTCTTTGTGAGGCGGGTATTTTCTGGTAAAGACGCCCGGCCGGGCGTCTCTACCTATATTTTTTCAATGATTTGCCTTAGACGATGTGAATACGTGTGTTCACCCAATATGCGGGTTCTGGCTTTTTGTACTATCAAATCTCTTTGTTCTGGGTTTTCTCTGAAATATTTGATCTTTTCAATCAATTCTTCCGGGGTATCGTAAACCGCAACTTCTTCTTTTTCAAATAAATTGTGCAAATCCGACTGATTGTCGGTAAGAACAAAACTTCCGCAAACAGGAATATCAAACACCCGCTGATTTACTGCTGTTACCATCTGGCAGCTTGTGCTGTTTATATTTATTGTAATCCCGCGATATACTGATGCTAAACTGTTTCGATAATCAATATCTTCATGACAGATAATTTTCTTTCCTAATAGTTCACGCCACCCTTGAGGATCACCAAAAATTTCTATTCCTGACCCGATCAGTTTCTCTATCAACATTTTTCTTTTCAGCATACTTGCTGTATGGATTATATAGGATTGAAACCAGGTTTCATTTCTGTTGTCATTATAAACATTTGAGCATGCTTTATGAATTTCCCTTTTCAAATCACAGGCAGGATCAGCAATCAATTTTCTGGCGATACTATTCACCAGTGGTTCAAGTTCTTTGCGATAAAGAAATTTATCAGCAATGTTTTGTAAAAATCGTCTGCCCATTGAACTTCCAACAAAACCCAACTCCGCTCTGCTCAGTACTGGACCATCTGATTTAAAAATCAGAGGATCTGTCGCAAGGGGAAGATATTCTGTTTTATTAAAACCACAGGTGTTTAAAAAAGATAAAAAATTTCTCTCCCAGCTGAATGCAAACATATTATCCTTAACAAACTGTTTCTGATGAAGCAGAATAGGACGTGGATCATCCACAAACCAGACAACTACAGGTATTCCATTTTTATTTGTAAGTTCTCCAAGAATACCCACACTGTCGAACCCGAGCATATTTACAGAAATTACTACGTCCGGCTTTTCTTTCTGCAAAATCGCCTGAAGTTTTGAATCATAATCAAGAATCCCGTCAGTCTCGTTTATAGTAAATAAACATGTGTCCAGACCGATAGATTTCGCCGCATTCTTTATCTCTTCCTGAAGAAAAAAAGAGCCTGAAAGAATCAAAATTTTCCCGATTGTATCTTTTGTACCTGACTTTAAATCCTTGGCACCAAGTACTGTATCATAGAATTTTTTATTTGCCATATATGAAGCAGGATGTTTAATAATCTGAACATTTTCCGCATCTTCCAGAAAATCATTTACAATCGTACCTGCATCAGAAGTTAAAGACGATATCGATTGAAAATTGCAGCTGCTTTCAGACAGTAATGAAACGCATTTATCAACGCATTCCTGATAGTAATCAATTACCAGAACATCCTTTTGACAGGAACAGAGCAGGTTGTAAATATGATATCCTAATCCTGTCCCGAGCAGTATTATTTTATCTCCCCAGATAGTTAATGAATCAAAAAAACACGTTTCATTCTCCGGCTTCACAATCGAATGTAAATGGATCACCTTTCCATCATCACTGATAAGCCTTGCTGATAAAAATCCTGATTGAGCTGTAAATAGTTCCAGTTTGTAGGGAGAGTTTGCCAACATTGAGTTTCTTGCCTTGATTTATAAATATTTTTATTAGATACTTAATTGCAGATATAAATGAAAAATAACGCCTTCAATTCTACTCTTTAATGTTATTGAGTGTATATTATAAAGTAAATTTATTCAAGTTATTTAAACCAGGATTTCTATTGCAAATTCTGAGGTGAATGGAGGTCCGAATGTACTATGAAAAAACCAATATATTTTCTGTGATAAAAGAAGCTGTTTTTTCAATGCGGACTGGTGATTATGGTGCTGCTGCATCACAGATTAACCGCCTCTTATTGCTCCTGCAGGCTGAAATCTCGAAAGGCACAATCGCTGCCAGAGATCTTTCGAAACTCACTTATTCTCTTGAAACATTGGCCGCATTCCAAAAATCAGGTGATTGGGTCGCAGTAGCGGATATTCTGGAATTTGAATTTGAGGCTTTGTGGAAATCAGCAGTCAATCAATCCAGTTCCTGAAAGACATATAGATCAGTGCATTCGCTCCAGGTAATTTCTAATCTCATTGTAAATATCCTGCCGGAGTCCATAAGGAGTTTTCACCAGGATTTTCATTTCATTCAAAGATATGTACCTTGGATTTATAAATTGTCGAATCAGATTTAGGGGAAGATGAGTAGGATTTTGAATTAACGCCAGCGGCACTGAATTATTGATAATACCAGAGTACAATTCTTTTGTTTGAGCTATCTTTGAAAGAACAACAATTGACCTGTTTGATTTGGCCACATTTTCAACCAGACGCGGTACATTATATACTTTTGGATTATCAAGTAACCTGCACATAAGAGAATCATTTCTCATACCCATCATTACCAGTTCCTGAATAGTATATTCTTTTCTCATGCCAAGCGTTATACTCAGTCTGTCAGGACCAATCAGATTACTGAACGAGATGGAATTGAAATTTCCATATATAGTTGAATCATGATAAATGAACCCTTGATCCTTGATTACTGATTGCAATTTGGACACTGAATTTCCAAGTTCAATCTGAAATCCATTTTTAGTACTCCTCTCGATCGATTGGGCGATCCATTGCAAGGGGCTGCCCTTTTCATCAGAGATAAACCTTATAATTGAGGTAACAGATGCGATTCTTATCGGAGAAATAAGTTTAGTCCTCTGATTTTCCATCAATTGTAAAAATGGCATAAGCTCCTGATCTTTCGGCATTTTCTTAAGCCATTTACGATATTGATCTGATTTCATTGCGTATTCAAAACTGAGTACCGGTTCTCCGATTGTCTTGCCTTGTGTCAGCTTTTCTGCAGTTTGCGAAAGTTGTTGTGATAGCTCATCAGCAGCACTCACTAACGGTAATAAACGTATCATTTTTTTCATATTATACGCATCAGCATTGGATGATACGTAATCACTTTGCATCTTTAAAGCAGTTGCTTCACCTTTAATAAGCAGACTGAGCTGTATGTTTTCTCTCTCAGAAAGAGAGAGCCCGTTCTGAAGCTTTTGAAGCCACCCTAAAGCAACCTGAGAAGCTATTGCGATTTCATTTGCAGTATTTATTCTGCAAATGGCTCGTAATGTGTTATAACAATGATATGCTTCAGTTTGCAAATCAATACAATCAATTTCTATTCTCCTGAAAACCCTTTTTAATCTTTTGAGCTTTGCACTGTACTCAATAAGATCATAATCCGATTCCCGGATATCTAAAAAAGAATACAATACATACTCAAGCGCCTTTGGGTTTGGAGCGCCATTCAGCAGTTCTTTTAAAAGTGCTCCCGGTTCAAGGCTTTCTTCAGACCGAATGAAAATGCGGGCGAGTTTTTCTGCACCTTCCGAAAATGGTTCAGAAGATTGTATTGTTTTCTTATAAAAATCACTCACAATTGTTTTTGCAATGCTTACACTATCCATAATTCTGAATTATACTATAAACAGAAAAGTGAATCACTCTTTTTTTGTAATTGAATAGTTTTCAATGAAATAAAGTATATGCTATTGAAGCACCACCACCATAGGTGTTTCCTTGATATTGTTTAAGAAAGTCTCACCAGGAAGAAATTGTATTCAGGTATTTTCAAACTGTAAACGATAGAGATCATAATAAAGACCATTGTTTTCGATAAGACTATCATGAGTACCACTTTCAACAATAACACCCTTATCAATAACAATGATCTGATCTGCGTTTCGAACGGTAGAAAGCCGGTGGGCTATTGCAATGGTTGTTCTATTTTTTGTCAGCTCAGTGATCGCCGCCTGTATGAGCTGTTCTGTATGGGTATCAATATTTGATGTCGCTTCATCTAATATAAGAATAGTTGGCTGTGCATAGAGAGAGCGGGCAAATGCAAGTAATTGACGTTCGCCAGCGCTGAGCGTAACTCCACGTTCCATAACCATTTCATTTTCTTTTTGAGGTAATTTCTCAATAAAATAGTGAGCATTTGTATACTGCACTATTTTCTGAAAGCGCCCTTTGTCAAAAAGCTCATTAAGAACAATATTATCTTTTATTGTCCTTGAAAAGAGAAATACATCCTGCATAACAGTAGATATGTTTTTTCGAAGAACCTGATAGGGAATCTCACTGATATCAACTCCATCTATTGTAATTCTTCCTTTCTGAACAGTGTAAAATTTGGAAAGAAGGCTTATAATTGTACTTTTGCCAGATCCAGTTTCTCCAACCACCGCGAGTGTACTTTCTGGCTCTACAGAGAAAGAAACACCTTTCAAGACCCATTCACCAGGCACGTATGAAAACCAGACATCATCAAATACAATTTTCCCTTTTAGTTTATGAGGAATTACTTTTATCTGATTTGAAACCGAAGAGAGATGAACTTCTTTTTTAGCGCGAGTTTTAAAAATAGAGAGTATTTTTTCCCCTGAAGCTGTTGCGCTTTGAAGTATATCAATTTTCTCTGCAAGTTCACCGATCGGTTCAAAGAAAGTTCCTATGTAAGCAAGAAACATAACAATCAGCCCATAGGAGATTCTGTTTTCAACCAATGATTGCGCGCCGAAATAAATAACTGTCCCGATAGCAAACCATCGGAAGAAATCGATCAGGGGGCGAAAAATTGCATAAATGTTAAGCTGCTGGATATTTGCAGAATATACTTCCTTATTGATTTTTTTGAATTTTTCAAACTGTTTTTTTTCCTGAACAAATATCTGTGTCACCCGAATACCGGAAATGTTCTCATTTAAAAAGGTATTCAGGTCTGCGATTTTAGTGCGGATTATTCTGTAAGCGCTCCGTGCCTGAGCCCGGAAAATTACGATTACCAGAAATAAGAATGGAATGGTAAGGCAGACCAGCGAAGCCAGATATGCATCTGTCATGAACATCATGATAATCACCCCGGCCATCACAAGTAAATTCTGGGACATATTGACAATAACTGATGAGAACATTTCATTCAGCGCTTCAATATCATTAGTTACCCTGTTTACAAGCTTGCCAACCGGATTCTTATCAAAAAACGCCAGCTCAAGAGATAGTATGTGGCTGAACAGGTCAGTACGCAGATCACGCATTGCTTTCTGCGAAAGCTTCATCAAAGCAAGAATTTGCAGATAAGAAGCTATGAACTGAATAGAAAACAGGCTTAGCATAAGAACAGAAAACAGCAGTACTTTCCTCAGATCATCATAACGCAACTCCAGCATTTCGGCGGTGGTAAATTTGCCGCTCGATCGATCAGTGAGAAGAACCGTATTGCCTATCTTTATCAAAGTACCATCATTGATCAGCATTGTGATCTTGTTGCTCAAAGCAGAAGAAAATGTTCTTATCTGAACCGGGGTATATTTTTCATTTGATAAAACTCCCTTTTGAATCAGCTGGCCGATCTGCTGTTTTGAAAAATGTTTTAAAGTACTCTGATAAATAAACCAGTGATTTTCTCCAAGAAATTCACCTTTTTTTTTGACCGTTGCAGTAAAGTCGTCAGGCTCGGCTGCATTACTATCAATTGCAGCAATATATCCGGTCTTTACAATATGTTTATCGATAATAATACCCGAAATGAGCGGAACAAGAAGAGTCGTCGCAGTTGTAAGGAGTACAAAGAAAAGAGCATAAATAAGATAGTGTCTGTAGCGCAAAACATAATCAAACAATAATTTGATTACCTCTTTATTAAACAGCTTCTGCTGTATCGCTTCCTCTTCAATATCAAGACTTGTCATGCGCAGCTATTCGCATTCTTTGTAGATCGTATAATCGTTTGTATAATCCGTCATTTGTAATCAATTGCTCATGAGTGCCCCTCTCAGCAATTCGTCCTTCTGAAAGCACAAGTATCAGATCGCACTCTTTTATGGTAGAAATACGATGAGCGATTATAAATGAGGTTTTTTTCTTTATAACTGATTTGAGATTCGCTTTGATCTGCCCTTCAGTAATAGGATCGACTGCGGACAGTGAATCATCCATAATCAGAATTGACGAATCAGCCAGAATTGCCCTGGCTATTGCAATACGCTGCTTTTGTCCACCAGACAGCGTTATACCCCTTTCACCAATCTTTGTGGCATATCCATTCTGAAATTTCATTATGTCTTCATGCACCGATGCGATTTTCGCTATATGTTCAACTAACTCATCCGATACAGTCCCTTCTTCACTAAAAGCGATATTTTCCTTAATGGTATCTGAAAACAAAAAGGAATCTTGCGGAACATAGCTTATCGAGGACCGAAGTAGTTCCTGGGGAATATCGTTAATATCTGTCCCATCAATAAAAAGCTGCCCTCTTTCTATTTTATACAAATGACATAAAAGAGACGCTAACGTTGTTTTGCCGCAACCCGCTTTACCAACTATCCCAACAGATGAGCCTGCGGGGACAAAAAAACTGATATTTTGCAAAACATCCTGTGAATTCTCTGCATAACGAAAAGAAAGCTCCCGGAACTCTACATTTCCTTTTAATATCTGACTTTTGGAAACCAAAGCAGGTGTTTCGATATCGGATTGAGTGGTCAGGAGTTCGAGGACTCTTCTGGCTGAGGCCAATCCTTTTTGCATCAGATTAAAAACCCATCCAGTTGCAATCATCGGCCAGACAAGGAGATTAATATAGAAAGAAAAAGAGACAAATTGCCCGATTGTAAGATTTCGGGAAATAACCTGCTGACTCCCAAAATAGAAGAGAAGAACAACTGAAGATGATGCAAGCATTGTAATCGACGGGAAAAGAACACCCCACAATTTAACCAGCCGTATGTTCTGATTAACATAATCATTACAGGATGAGTAGAAGAAGTTTCGTTCCTGCGATTCTTGAACAAATCCTTTAATTACCCGGATACCGGAGAATGCTTCCTGGCAATGAGATGAAATAGTGTCAAAGGAGCTCTGCACTGCTGTAAATCGTTTTTGAATTGCTGAACCTGTTTTAATGAAAATGATAATTATTATAGGAAGTGGAATTATGGTCATGAGAGTTAATCGAGGACTGATTGAGATCATAAATATAAGCGACATTGTGCTCATGAACACGGCATCGAAAAGCCCAATTAAACCCATTCCGGATGCCATTCGAATTGCATTTAAATCATTTATAAAAAGTGCCATCAGGTCGCCCGTTTTAACCCTATTAAAATAAGAGGATGAGAGTTTCATCAGTTTCTCAAACATATCGTTGCGCATTTGCTGTTCAATTTTTCTGGAGGGGCGCACAATGAAAAATCGCCAGAAAAATCGCAGTATTACCATCAGAATCGCAAGCCCAATAATAAGGAGTGAATTTTTCAGGATAATTGTCTTTGAAAACTGAGTACCTGCGACTACATCAAGAATATGTTGAATAATTTTGGGGATTATCAGCTGAAAACTATCAACTGCAATTAAGACCAGAAGTCCTAAAAACAAAGAGAGCCGATGTTTAGAAAGGTACCCCAGAAGGAAACGAAGAGCAGGCATGTTAGCTTTTTGATTCATATAATAGTTAAAAATATATCATCGATGCAAAAAATACTCCTATCCTGGAAAATTAGGCATTTCTATTTCAGGGTGATTTTTACATACGTTCCATAATTAGGAATTAATCGTTCAATTAATTCTTTGGCGTAGATAATTTGATTGTTTTCCGTAGGATTTAAATCGGATTCAAAATTGCAGAGAAACTCCAGAGATTTTTCAGGAATGTAAATCAAACAGATCAAAGCGGATACTATGATGCGTATTGGAATAGCGGTAGATCATGGTGGATATTTTCTTAAAGCGCCAATTATAGAGCTAATAAATGGTTTGGGGTTGAGGGTATATGATTTTGGCGCAGACATATTAAGAACTGATGATGATTTTCCAGACTATGTCATACCAATGTGTCGATCAATCTCACATAATGAAATAGACAGAGGAGTTGCGATTTGTGGAAGTGGTGTAGGAGCATGCATAGCGGCGAATAAAGTGCGGGGGGTGCAAGCGGCATTAATAAGTGAAATTTATTCGTCACATCAGGGAGTCGAAGACGATGATATGAACGTAATATGTATAGGGGCACGGGTAGTTGGAGAAGAATTGGCAAAGGAGTTAGTGGAGAGGTTTCTTTTTTCGCAATTTAAGCAGGAGGAACGTTTTTTGCGGAGGACAGCGAAAATAAGGAAAATTGAGGAAGAGAAATGGGTATGATTTAATTATCAATGTCAATTTTTTCCGTTATCTATGGTACTGTTTTTGCGCTATTCATGATAAGAAATATAGAGTTTTTATGTTGGAGAGGTCAGGATGACCGGGACTTGTTTTCAATCAAAGGAGGATTTTATGGATATAGCCCAACAAGGATACCAGGAAAGTGAATCTCGACGTCAAGAGCAAACAACAGCGAGAGTACTGGCAGGTGGCTCATTAGCAGAGGGACTTGCCGGAGCAGCAGCGATTGCGCTTTCAATTATAGGCTTGGCAGGTTATTTTCCACTTTATATGGTTACTATCGCAACGATTGCTGTCGGAGCAGCTTTACTTTTTGAAGGTGGGGCAATTTCATCTCGTATCTCTGATATAGTAAATCGCAGCGGAAATTCTTCATACGAAATGTCGGAAATTGGCAGTGGAATGACCGCCGAATTTCTTGCAGGAATCACTGGTATTACATTAGGAATATTAGCCTTAATCGGAATGTATCCTTTAATGTTTGTAGCGATTTCTGCTATCGTTTTTGGGGTAGCACTTATAATAAGTAGTGGAACAATTTCGCGGCTTAACTTTTTCGCATTAGGCAGATACGATAATGAAAACGTAAGGGCTGTTGCCCGGGAAGCAGTTTATGCAGCTTCCAGCGTTCAATTACTCATTGGTATTGCAAGTTTAACATTGGGTATTCTTGCTCTGTTAGGATTTGCAACACCTGTTACCCTTTTACTTGTTGCGATGATGATAGTAGGTTTTTCTGATCTGCTGAGTGGAAGTGCAATAAGCAGTAGAATGATGAGTATTTTCAGACGCCCATAATTTTAACGGCTGTCAGTTGTAAGGTAGTGCCCGTTACTGATATCCGGTGATGAGCCGGCAATCGTCATGTGGATGTTTAGTAATCGGGATACTACCCTACTTGGAGAGGAACAGAATGAAAATCAATTATCTCATAATTGGTGGTGGTATTGCCGCAGGAGCTGCTGCCATTAGAATTAGAGAATTGGATAAAGAAAACTCTATAATGATTCTCACTAATGAACCCCATTTTCCCTACCATCGCCCTCCATTAACAAAAGATCTATGGACAGATAAGAAAACTGTTGAAAATATTTTTCTGAAAGATCCACAATTCTATCAAGATAACGATATTCAGATTTCCACTAAATGTTCGGCTACCAGTGTAGATTCCATAAATAAAGAAGTAAAAACCTCTTCAGGTGAGGTCATTTCCTATCAGCGGCTTCTATTGGCCACTGGTGGTTCACCTAAAAGGCTCTCCTTACCAGGAAGTGATATACCCGAAATCTGCTATTACCGCTATCTTAACGATTACATTAACATAAGTTCAATATGTGATCAAAATAAAAAAGCTGTTGTAATAGGAGGCTGGTTTATAGGTTCTGAGATAAGTGCATCGCTTAGTTCAAAAGGCGTCGTTACAACAATGGTCTTTCCCGGACCTTATATCTGTCATCATGTGTTGCCTTCAGATCTTGGCAACAGCTTGATGAAAACATACAAGGAAAAAGGCATTCGTGTAGACAATGAGGATGCACCAGTTGCTTTCGTTAAAAAAAATGGAAAGACATCAGTTTTGACAAGAAAAGGGTTCTCATTTGAAGCAGATATTATAATCGCCGGTATAGGAATCGTACCAAACAGTTCGATTGCTGCCACTGCAGGTTTGCATGTTACAAATGGTATTATTGCTGACCAGTATTTACGAACTTCAAATCCGGACATATTTGCCGCAGGTGATGTGGCGTTATTCCCTTTCAATGCTCTTAACAGGCATCTGAGAGTGGAGCATTGGGATAATGCGATTAATCAGGGATGTTGCGCAGGTAATAATATGGTTTCTGCAGAAAATCAGCCTTATACCTATATTCCCTATTTTTTTTCGGATCTTTTTGAGTATGGTTATGAAGCAATTGGTGATGTGAATTCGGAGCTGGAGGTTTTTTCAGATTGGAAAGAAGCCTTTACTTCCGGCGTACTTTACTATTTGTCTGAAAACTATGTAAAGGGAATTTTATTATGGAATATCTGGAATAAAAAAGAAGCCGCAAAAAAACTACTTGGGCAAAAAGTAACGCACGCTGATCTTAAACATGCTTTGTAACCAACTTATTCTTAATTCTTTTTAGGGGGTTTTGATGGGTTTTTCGAGGTCATACATTCTCTCTCATTTCGGATGCGACAGGCCAGGAAAACTCGAAAGTGTTATACTGCATACTCCAGGAAAAGAACTGGAGCTGGTAAATGAAGATAATTTCCGTTATTGGCTCTTTGATAGAGTACCGGATATTCCTAAATTCATCGATGAGCATCTGCGCTATAGAGATCTGTTGCGATCCCAGGGAATCGTTGTCTATGAACTTGAAGAACTTGCCCCGCTGTATCGAGGTGAAATTTACCAACACCCCTCAATTACTTACCTGAACAATACGGCTGTCATATCGTGCAAAGGAGCTATTTTGTCTCAAACGGCTTTTGAACCAAAAAGAGCCGAAAAAGAAATCATTAAAAATGCCGTTACTTCAGTCGGTATTCCCATCCTCTTCGAATTTTCCAACCATGATGTTTTTGAAGGATGTACTCTATTATCAGAAGACTCGCTTCTTATAGCACAATCAGAACGCTATCAATATTCTTCGATTCAAAGGTTTATTACAAGTATGCTTTCAGCTGACTTTAAGGAAATCATTCTTATTAATCTTCCTAAAAGCCAGCGTTTCAGACATCCTGATAGCGTTTTTAAGAAAATCCGTTCAAATCTCGCACTTGCATATCTACCAGCAGTAACTCATTCGAGTTTAATCACCAAAGATGGTTTTACCCAAATAGATTTCGAACAGCATATTAGATCTCTTGGTATAGAGATTGTAAATGTCTCCAGTTTTGAACAGCAACGTCGTGCCTGTTCATTTCTTCCTTTAAATGAAGGCGTGATTTTACATTATGATACAGCTCTTGATGCTGCGACAAGAAGGCATTTGGTCCAAAAAGGAGTTGAATTTGTGTTTTTCCACTCAGATGCACTCCAGGCTGGCGGCGGCAGTCTAAACTGTTTATCTCTGCCACTCTCAAGGAGCTAACCTTATGTATTTTTACAAATTTTTCACTATAAACTCAAACATGGATTGACTTATGCAAATCCCACTTGAAATTTCCTACAGAGATGTTGAAAAAAGTGAAGAAATCGATTCTCTTATCCGGCAAAAAGCAGAAAAGCTTGATCGGATGTTTGAAAACATAATCAGCTGTCGAGTTATGGTTGAAAAAATCCAGCTTCACAACCGTACAGCACAACCTTTCAGGGTGAGAATAGATCTTAAAGTACCTCCTGGACATGAGCTTGTGGTAAGTCGAGATTCTTCCAGGACAAATCTTCACCTGGATCTGGGAGCCGAGATTCGATGGGCTTTTGATGCTGCGGAACGAATGCTTAAGGAACTTAGGGAAAAGCAGCGCCAGGATGTCAAATACCATCCCCAACAGCAGATTCAAGGAATTATCGAAAGAATTTTTTACAATGATAACACAGGTTTTATACGCTCGATCGATGGCCGGCAGATTTTTTTCCATAAAAACAGTGTACTGCACATCGCTTTTGAGTCATTAAAAGTTGGTATGGGAGTCAGATTTGTAGAGGAGCAAGGAGAAAAAGGACCGCAGGCTAGTACCGTTCAAGTCGTCGATGTACAAGAGGCTTACTGATTTATTAAATTAAAAAGGTCGTTTAAAAACGACCTTTTAATTATTGATTATTAAAAATTCGATCTACGTTTAAAACCACCGCTGCCACCACCTCTGTGACCGCCTGTAGGACGCTGTTCTCTCTCTCTGGCTTCACTTACAGTAATTTTTCTTCCAGCGAATTCTTTCCCGTTAAGTTCACTGATAGCGTTATCACCATTATCCATTTCGACAAAACAAAAACCGCGAGACTTACCGGTTTCTCTATCGGTGATGATTTTTACAGTAGTGACATTACCAGCCTGAGAGAAGAACTCCCTGATCTGCTCTTCGGTAGAGCTGAAAGGGAGATTTCCGACGTACAACTTACTGGCCACAAAGAACCTCCATGAAAAAACGTTGCAGATGTAGTGGTAATTGAAAGGAGTTTTACTCCTGCAATTATACTAGTACTTTATGTAAATACACATTTTCCACTCATAACGCAAGAAAAATCTTTAAATGAGCATTTTTATTCTTTCCCAACCATCTTCAGGAATACTCGCCCCTACCACCTGACAGACTTCATAACCACATGCTGACCCCAGTAGTCCGCTCTTTTCAATCGATAACCCGTGTACAATACCGTACAAAAATCCTGAAGCCCAGAGATCACCCGCTCCTGTGGTGTCAATGGCCTTTCCACTGCCCATCGGTTTTATTGCAATTTTAGTTCCATTATGAGCAACATAACTACCCCGTTTTCCCACTTTCAGAACCGCCAATGGAGCCTTTGTAGCCAGTTTTTCTAACGCCTTTTCCTCATCGTTAAGACCAGTGAATACCCTTGCCTCATCTTCATTTGCTATCAAAATATCTACATACCGTGCACAAATTTCCTCAAGAAGCCCTTTGGCAGTTTCTACAACAGTATAACTAGCCAGATCTAAAGAGATCAAAGCGCCTGATGATTTAGCGGCTTTAAGTACCGCCATCATTAACGCCTCATTGAACAAAAGATACCCCTCTATATGGACAAGCGCAGTATCTTTGAAAAGATCACCGTTCATCTCATCAGGATGCGTTTCTGCTGAAGCACCTAGATAAGTAAACATTGACCGCTGCGCATCGGGAGTTATTATCGATAATACATGACCTGTTGGAGATTCTGATGAGAAAAGAAAAGGTTGAACATTATGTTTTTTAAGCCCTGTTTCAAAAAGAAGCCCTAACTCATCATTTCCCCGCTTCCCGATAAAGCGTGCATTAGCACCCAATTTACCTATTCCAAGAATAGTATTACAGGCAGAACCACCGGGAACTACAGCAGGTGTTTTCGTTGATTTACTTATAATGCCTCTGATCGATTCTGCATCGCTAAGCGTCATTCCACCTTTGCGGGCTCCTGTTGCCACCAGAAATTCGTCATCTTCAAGTAAACACATATCAACAAGTGCACTACCTACTGCCGCAATACTGTTTCGAGGGGGTTGTATTTTGTAAGGGATATTCATTATTACTCCGAAAGAGGAATTAAATAGAAAATTTTGATGAAAAAAATAGTTTATGTGCAGATGATATTACATTAATAATGTATTTTATAGACCAGAAGATAATTACTTATACTTTGTTGGAATGAAAAGTGTCTTATACCGCTCACCCTGAGTCATCGAAGGATCGAAGGGCTTTCTTTGAGCGGTTTCTGATACACTTACAATACGATTTCAGAATGATTATACATTCTAACAAAGTAGAATTACTGACCAGATTTTTTGCGTAATTTTTTTTGATGAGAATGAGTCGCATTTCAATATGACAAGCCCTTCAAATGAATATGAGCTTCTGGCATCTTTACAGCAAGTGCTCTCTGAACACTCAGATCTCTATGAAGTAGAAATAGGAGATGATGCTGCAGTACGAAAAGGCTGCGGTAAAGATAAACTTATTTTTACTGCCGATTTAAGTGTAGAAAATGTCCATTTCAAACGTAAATGGATGTCTTTTCATGAGATTGGTTATAAAGCAATGGTCACTAATATCAGTGATTGTGCTTCAATGGGAGCCATTCCGGAGAGTGCTTTAATCCAGCTTATAATTCCTGAAACAGAAACTTCTGCTAAAGTCGCTATCATTGACATGTATAAGGGATTTAATGAAGCTTGTACTAGATGGCATTTTCCAATCATTGGAGGGGATTTATCAAGAGGTGCCCAGTGGTCAATCGGTATTACGATGATTGGGAAAATCCCTGCATTACTCCGGAGTATGAAACGCAAAGGAGCTCAAGCTGGTGATAAGTTATGGATAAGCGGATTTCCAGGTAGAAGTGCTGCAGGTCTGGATGCCCTCTACAGATGGGAGCAGCGGCAAAGTGTTCCTCTTGAATACATGGAGTATGTAAATGTACATATTCGGCCACAACCCAGGGTTGAAATTGGAGTTCAATTGCGAGATCACAATGATGTGCACGCGATGATGGATTTATCTGATGGATTATCAAAAGATTGTCGAACACTGGCTTTTGAAAACGACCTTGGAATTATTCTAGATCTCAACCCTTCACTATTTCCAGAAACAATGATAAAATTGGGTAAAGATTTACAGATTAATCCTTTGGAATGGGTTATAAATGGAGGTGAGGAATATGAGCTTCTTTTCGCAGCATCACCTTCCTTTACTTCATCGATCATTAGCTCATCGGGAAATACTAATTTTGTTTGTATCGGAGAATTTACAAATAATTACAAGGGACTTTATCTGCAGACTGAAAGCGGTTTGGTAGAAGTAACAAAGGGTGGTTGGGATCACATATAATGAGGTTATCTAAAGAAATAGTATACAGTCTAATAATACCTATCAACACTTCCGAATGGTAAGCTATGCTGGCACGGCGACGAAAAAAACTAGGAGAAATTTTACTTGCTCAAGGTTTAATAACTGAAGAGCAGCTGGTAATTGCTTTACAAGAGCACAAACGTACTGGTGTTAGTTTGGGGACAGTTCTTGTGAGGCTTGGTTTCATTAAAGATGATGACCTAAGCAGTGTTTTAGGGCAACAAATTCAGCTTGATCAGAAAAAACGCATAGGTGATATATTGCGTGAACAGGGCCTTATCACCGAAGAACAGTTGATGACCGGTCTTGAAGAGCAAAAAAAATGCGGCTTGCAACTTGGAAAATGCCTGACCAAACTGGGATTTATCGGAGAGGATAAACTTCTTGACGTATTAAGTGCACAACTCGATGTTCAGCATGTCGTGCTTGAAAATTTCACTTTCTCCCATGATCTTATTAAAGTTATACCTGAAGAAATGGCAAAAAAATGCAAAGCCATTCCCCTCTTTGAGCAGGAGGGGGTAATTACATTTGCTATGGCAGATCCGTCCAATTTACGTACAATAGATCACCTTAAATTCAAAACGGGTAAAGAAGTCGAAGCCGTAATCGCTACTGAAAAGAGTATTCTCGATGCAATCGAGAAGAACTATTCGGTAGCATTAGAAGACATGACCAAAATTCTTGGTTCAGTTCAAAATGAACAGTTGGAAGTGGTGAATCATGACGAAGAGAGGGCGGAGAATTTAACAGACGAAGAAGGCGCTCAAGTTGTCAAGCTTGTCAATATGTTGATCATTCAGGCAATTGCAGATGGTGCTTCTGATATACATATTGAACCTTTGGAAAAATATGTTAGGCTCCGTTATCGTATTGATGGTGAGCTTAAAGAAAAAAATCCCATTCCTCTTCAGTTACGGGCACAGATCACTTCACGTTTGAAAATTATGGCGGGTATGGATATAGCTGAAAAGAGAAAACCCCAGGATGGTCGTTTTCAAATTCGCAGTGAAGGTCGGGAAATCGATCTTCGTGTAAGTTGCTTCCCGGTTATGACCCGTCATCGGGGCGTGAATGAAAAAATGGTAATGAGAATACTTGATACTGAATCAAAGCAACTTACTTTTGAGCAGTTAGGATTTCTTCCAAAAACGATGTCAAAATTCGATGACATCATTCACAAACCAGACGGAATTATTCTGGTTACGGGGCCGACTGGCAGTGGAAAAAGTTCAACCCTGTATTCTGCGCTGCAGCGGATTTACAATGTATCAATGAATATTATTACCATGGAAGATCCGGTTGAACTTCAGGTGGATGGAATTTCTCAAGGGCAGATTAACACAAAAGCAGGTTTTTCTTTTGCGGAGGGAATGCGTTCCATACTCAGACAGGATCCGGATGTAATAATGATTGGTGAAATGAGAGACACTGAAACTTGTCAAATGGCGATTCAGGCAGCCTTGACTGGACATCTGGTATTTTCGACTTTGCATACAAATGATTCTCCCAGCGCATATACACGTCTTTTAGACATGGGTATTGAACCGTTCCTTATCACATCAACAGTCATTGGTGTTTTAGCCCAGCGCCTTGTCCGCAAGATTTGTCCCAGATGCAAAGAGACCTATACGCCGGAGCCTGAAATGCTTGCAAAAATCGGTCTGAAACCCGGGCTGCAATTGTTTAAGGGTGCGGGATGTAAATTCTGTAATAACACTGGATATAAAGGACGTTTAGGAGTATACGAACTGCTTTTCCCTGACTCAGAAGTTACAAAGCTGGTTATTCAACGCCAACCATCGGAATCAATAAAATCTTACCTGTTGAGGCGAGGCGATTTTGACAGCCTGAGACGCGACGGACTCAGAAAAGCACTTGAAGGATTAACAACACTCGAACAGGTACTTGGGGCTACACAGAATGATATTTAAATCTGTAATTGACAGAATGGTTTTAAATACAGTACAAAAAGAAGCAGTTCTATATGATAATGGTCCGCAACTTGTTTTTGCTGGTGCGGGAACTGGTAAAACGAGAGTTTTAACTGCAAAGATTGCATATTTGGTAGAAAAAGGTGTTCTTCCTCATCAGATTTTTGCTGCTACCTTTACCAATAAAGCAGCAAAGGAGATGCGTACAAGAGTTGAAAGTCTGATTAATATGCCCGTTAATGGTTTATGGATCGGGACTTTTCATTCGATGTTTACAAGAATTCTCCGTCGTGAGAGTACCCATATTGGATACAATGCCAATTTTTCCATCTTTGATACTAATGATCAGACCTCTTTGATCAAAAAAGTTTTAAAAAACCTTGACATTGACGACCGAAGTATGCAGCCTCGTCAGGCATTAGGAAGCATATCCAGGTACAAAAATGCCTGTATTACTCCCCAGAAGCTTGAAGCCACTGTTAAAGGTTTTTACGAACAGGAATTATTGCGTGTTTATAAAGCTTATCAAAAAGCATTAAAAGAGCAGCAGGCAATGGATTTCGATGATTTGCTGCTGAATGCGGTACTGCTTTTCTTACAAAATCAAGAAATTCTTGAAAAATATAGAAATCTGTTTCGTTACATTCTTGTTGATGAGTATCAGGATACAAATGCAGCTCAGTTTCTGCTGATTAAATTATTATCCGAAATGCATGGTCATATTTTTGCGGTGGGTGATGATGATCAGAGTATTTATGGGTGGCGCGGCGCACAGATTGAAAACATTCTCTCCTTCGAGCGTGAATTTCCGCAAACAAAGGTTTTCAAACTGGAACAGAATTATCGTTCCACAAAATCAATTCTCGATTTCGCCAATGCCGCGATTTCTGAGAACCGCTATCGTGCAAGTAAACAGCTCTGGACTGATCAGGCAAAAGGAAATGAAGTCACCATTGTCAAATACCGGGATGACCGCCAGGAAGCAGAAAATATTTCCGAAAAAATTGCGGCAATGACAACTGGTAAAATTCAGGGCAGAGATATTGCGATTCTTTTCAGAACCAATGCCCAATCGCGTCCTTTCGAAGACGCTTTGCGCAAGAGAAAAATCGCCTATATTCTGGTTGGCGGGACTTCCTTTTACGAACGCGCAGAGATTAAAGATTGCCTCGCTTATTTACGTCTGTTGGTAAATCCCAAAGACGATATAAGTTTCGATCGAATCTGTAATGTACCTGCAAGAGGAATTGGTGATAAAGCAAAAGAAGTTCTCAGCAGACCGCTGCAAAAAAAGGTATTTCCCAGTTAGAAGCAATTCTTACATGTGATATTACAACGCTTGGCAGCCGTTATCAGAAGGGTTTTACAGAATTGAAGGAGATTTTTCAGCTTTTGATTGATATTTATAATCAGCATGAATCACCGCATGAGATCCTTAGACAGATGCTCCAGCTCAGCGGATATGTTGATATGCTCACTACGGAAGATACAGAAGAATCTTCCGGACGTTTAGAAAATATCAATGAACTTGTAAATGCAATGGTAATCTGGTCTGGTGAAAATTCCCAGAAAGGGTTACCAGATTTTCTTGAAGAAGTGACATTAGTGAGTGATGTTGATAATTGGGAACAGAAGGAAAATGCTGTAAATTTGATGACTCTCCACTGTGCAAAAGGGTTGGAATTCAAGTGTGTCTTTTTAGTAGGTGTAGAAGATGGCATTTTTCCTTCCAAGCAGAATTTCGATGACGAATCGAAAATTGAAGAAGAGAGAAGGCTTTTATATGTCGGATCGACACGGGCAATGGAAACACTTGAATGTTCACATGTAGAGCTGCGATGGCGATTTGGAGATCTTATCCCAAGTACTCCCTCCCGATTTTTTAGTACAATTCCTGAATCACTTTTCATATTCAAAGATAATAGCAGTTATTATGGGCAAATACCAGCGATCTCATATCAGGAAAAAATCAAGACCGCAAAAACGAGTATACCTGTCACTCAACATCAACAGCCGGTAAATCAAAAAGAGAAGAAGTTGCATCCTGAATACGATGATTTTTCCCAGGATACCGTTGAATTTCGAATGGGGCAATATGTCCGGCATAAGGTGTACGGCAGAGGCAGAATTCTTAGTATCAGTGGTTTTGGTGAAGATATGAAATTGACAGTTTTATTCAATGATGGAGCACGGCGCAAACTTATGGCAAGATTTGCAAATCTTGATTGAAAATAATTATTTAGTTTCTGTTCAGAATTAACATGCGCGCTCCCTAAAAGTCCCCTGCAGGGAGACTTTTGAGGATGCTGATTTTTGATAATATAGAGTTCTTACAAGTACCCTGCGGGGCGACGCATCGAAGTACCCGAAGGGGTGGATTTAGGGAACGATAAATTTCGTATTATAAAATTACAGCTATTTTAAACAGATACTAATTAACACAATTACTTTTGCTAATTCCATTTTCACTCTTCTTTGTGCACACATTCTGCAATGTAAAAAATTAATGTAAATCAATTAACAAACAAGGTAATGATTATGAGCACTGAAACACTTTGTGTTATCCCGGCCCGATATGCTTCAACGCGTTTACCCGCAAAACCTCTTTGCGAAATAAATGGGAAACCCCTTATAATGTGGGTTTATAACAGGGCTGTTGAATCAGGGGCATTTGACAAAGTTGTTGTTGCTACTGATCATGAGCAGATTTTCTCGACAGTTGAAAACTACGGGGGTAATGCAGTGATGACATCTCCCAATCACCCCAGAGGGACAGACAGAGTATATGAAGTAGTAAAGAAGATTCCATGCCACTTTGTAGTCAATCTTCAGGGAGATGAACCAAATGTTCCGGTGGATGTACTTCAGGAATTTTCATCAGAAGTTAAGAAAATCGATGACAATACCTTGCTAACAATTGTATCGAATGCTACAATTGAAGAAAGGGACAATCCAAATGTGGTCAAAGTAGTAATGGATAAGTCTCAGAAGGCCCTTTATTTTTCTCGTTCTCCTATACCATACGATCGTGATAAAATTGGTGGGAAAATGTTGAAACATAAGGGAATATATGGTTTTTCATCCAAAGGATTGGAAAAATTCTGCAGTTTTCCTCAGGGCGAGCTGGAAAAATGCGAAAGTCTTGAGCAATTTCGTGCATTGGAATATGGGATGTGGATCAGATGTATTATTCAGGATTTTGAATCGATTGGAATAGATACTGCTGATGATCTCGAAAAATTCAGAAGACTTGTTGCAACAGGAAACTATGGACGGTAATACCACGCATTTGCTTGTTGTAGATGATGAATCATCCATTTGCGAGATTCTGGGTCAATTCTTACGGAAAAAAGCGTATACTGTTACCACAGTCAATAGCGTAAGCGAAGCTTTGGAGATTGTAAAGAAAACTGCTGTAGACCTTATTGTTTCCGATATAAAGATGCCCGGTATATCGGGCGTAGATTTTTTAAAACTTGTAAAAGAGAATTATCCGACAATACCAGTTCTTCTGACAACAGGATTCCCCACTTTCGATACAGCTATAGAAGCATTAAAACTAGGCGCGTATGATTATCTGACAAAGCCATTTCATCTTGAGGAAATCAGTGAAAAAATCAAGCGTGCTCTTTTCAATAAAAAGTTAGAAGAAGACAATCTACTTTTTTCAAAACTTGTCTCTCTTCACGAAATGACAAAAGTACTCTCGTCAACATTGGATGCTGATGAACTGAACTCCGAAATTTCTAGATTTTTCAACAAAAATGGTAAAAGCCGATGGCAGTTCACTCATGTTATTCGATTCAAATGGTAGATTGGGTATTAGTGATACATTTGGAGAGGGATTTAACAGAGATTATTTTCAAAAAAAAACATTTTATGTAGCATCAATATATGTTGCTAACAATGGAGAACCATTAATTCTGGATCAAGGCACAACAGATCTCCCCGGATTCCATTTTACCTGTTCCTTCCGATGTTCAATCATATATTGCATTCCCCCTGAAAACACCTTCTGCTACATTAGGTGTTTTACATTTGCTGCGTCGCAATGGACGCGAATCATTTTCAAATCTTGATCTTGAAATTATCAATGTACTTTCATCTCAGGCGAGTATATCAATTGAAAATGTACGTCTTTATCATAATATTCGCGACAATTATCTAAAGACAATCAGAGCATTTGCACTGGCGGTTGAAGCAAAAGATGAGTATACTCATGGTCATTCTGAAAATGTAATGAAATACACGATGATTCTTGCAAAACATCTTGGATTACCGGATCATGAACTTGAATTAGTAAAATATGCAGGGCTTTTGCATGATATAGGAAAAATCGGCATAAGCGAAGCGATTCTTAACAAAGCAGACCGGCTTACCACGCAGGAATTTGATGAAATTAAAAAACACCCTGAATTAGGCGCAAAGATAATTGCTGATGTACCTTTTTTAAAATCACTTGTTCCTTTAGTTCTTTATCATCATGAATTTTACTGTGGTGGAGGTTATCCAACTGGAATTAGTGGTTCCGATATTCCCTTTGGAGCAAGAATATTGAGTGTTGCCGATGCGTATGAAGCAATGACTTCAAATCGGCCATATAGAAAAGCACTTTCACAGGACATTGCATCCGGTATTTTAGAAAAAGAACGTGGACGACAATTTGATCCAATAATTGTCGATGCATTTATGGAAATTATTCGCTCAACTCTTACTATAAATCAGTAATGAAAAAAAAAATTATTATCCTATCCTGGATTCTGTGCTGCTCTGCCTGGCTGCTTGTCTGGGCTTCAACTGCCCGAGACAATCAATTGACATCTTTTACTGAAAATAGTGCTGGACTAAGTATTCTTGAATACCCGGCTGCTATTTATTTACAAAAACAAGAAAATGATTTGGTTTTTAATAGCAGTAATTGTATAAATTTAAATAAAGCTACCATTGATGAACTCGATGAGTTACCAGGTATTGGTAAAAAAATGGCAGAAAAAATTCTTAGTTACCGATTAGAACATGGCAATTTTGAAAGTATTAATGATTTGGATAAAGTTAGTGGGATCGGTTCCAAAAAAATCAAATTATTAATTGATAAATTATGCTTAGAATAAGTTGCAGTAAGCTACTTTTGCAATTGAATTTATTTTATTGTATTTTTTCGAATTACACTAAGATTGAAATTTAAAAAACGGGCTTTGAAAATGAAGAACGCCTCAACAATTTTAAGCGGGTTGGATATACAAAGAGATTATTTGAGCATTGCGCAATACTCTCAGGAAGAAAAAGCCGTACAACTCGTAGCGATTCAACCGGTATCTTTAATAAACGGAGGTGATCTTGGAGAGCAGCTTACTGGAGAGTTGAAGGAATTGAAGAGCAAATTCAAATTTTCTTCTCCAGATATTATCTGTTCAATTCCTTCAGAATACGCGGTAATAAAGCATTTAACTATTGATAAAAATGATGAAAACCCGCAGGATTCTCTGGAATGGGAGATGAGTCAGCAGGTGTTGGGCTCACTTGATGAGTATGTTTATGATTTTCAGGAGATTAATTCAGGATCTGAGAAAATTAAAAATTATTTATCAGTGGCTTACCGCAAATCTAACATCAACAGTATCTCATCGACACTAAAGAGTGTTCGTTTGAATCCTGTCGTAATTGATCTTGACATCTTTGCTCTAATTAATGTAATCGAGGCAAATTATCCGGAAAAGCTGGATAATCCTTCAGTAATTATCCACTCTGAAACTACTAAGACAAAAATTATTCTTTCAATCGCGGGCACATTTTCTGATTACGAATATTTTGATTTCGGAAATGCATCTCCGGAACCTGAAGAATTCGCTGATAAATGCAAAACTGAGTTAGAAAAAATAATTACATTGAATCAAAACACTTTCGATAAAAATCCTATTAATATTTTTTACACTGGTTCATTGCTTGGTCAATATCCATATAGCAACGCGCTTGTTAGCAGTTTAGGAAGCGGAGAGCTTATAAATCCATTTAGAAGGATTGGTTGCAGGGTTGGTGTAGATCAAGATCAATTAAATTCATATATTTCACAGCTTGCAGTTGCGGTTGGACTTGCTTACCGTGGGAATGATTAAATAACAATGGTACGTATCAATTTATTAAAAAAGACAGAAAATAGTAACAACGAAAAGAGAGCAGAATTCCCTTGGCGGATAGCTGCACTACTGGTTGGAATTGTATTGATTGCTGGAGGAGGTATAGCTACATGGTATTTAATGCCTAAAAAGGTTGCATCACCACCCCAGCCAGTGGCAATCGAGCAGAAAACCGACTTTAAACCTTCGACTCATATAAAACCAAACATGATCGAAGATGTAGTAAGAGAAGTAAATGAACAACGAGCAACAAAGAAAATAGGGTTGATTGACCTTACATATGATGAAATGTCTTTTGCAGAGAAAATCAATTACGAGATCTATTTCGCAAAAAATATTCTTGATTCTATTGGAACCATAGTTCCTGCTGGAATCGGGTTAAAATTACTGGAAATTGACAATTTTACAACCGTATACAGTATCGGTTTAGGAAAGAATTCCTCTTTAGTTACACAGACCTTTTCTATGTTGAAAAGCAAATTGGGATTATTACCACAACCCTATTCATATATCAAAGAAAATGAAAGTAAGGCGTATCAATTTGTCTTTACTTGCAAACCAAATTTCGGTGTAGATCTTACTAATTCATACCAACCTATCGACCAACTGTTTTCAAAGGATGAGTTATCCGCGAAGCTATCAAGGATAATGAGTATTGCAAAAGAGAACAGTTTGCGCTCCAATGCAAAACCAATATCAGCTACTGTTCAAAAAATCAGAGATTATCAAAGGTTTGAGTACGAGTGGCAGTGTTCGGGAAATTACAAGAGTTTTGTTCAATTTGTAAACAGTATTCATCAGGAACAATTGCCCTGTGCATTTAAATCCATTCATATTACCGCCAAGAGTGGAAACATTGTTAATGTGGCCACTAAATTTATCTTTACCGTTAAAGAATAGGCTTTTCAATGAAATTGCGGATCATTTCCGGATTGTTGAAAGGTCGGTTCATTCATGTCCCCGATACAAAAGATTTCAGGCCTACTTTAGAACGAACACGTGAATCCGTAGCCGAAATAATCAAGAGCCGTTTACCAGGGGCACAAGTCGCAGATATCTGTGCTGGCAGCGGAGCCATGGGATTTGAAATGTTAAGCCGTGGTGCTTTAGGTGTTGATTTTATTGAACGAGATCGTGCCCGAGCAGATCTGATTAAAAAAAACGCCCACGAATTAGGTGTCGCTGACTCTTGTCATATAATAAACCGTGATGTAAGGTCGTTTCTAAAAAGCATCTCAAAATCTTACGATATTATATATTATGATCCACCATACGATTCCAACGAGTTGAAAAGCATAGGTGCACTACTTGATAAGCTTACCAATAATGGTATTCTTCTTTATGAGTATAGGAAAGCACGTAAAGGTGATAAAGATTTAGAAATTGCTCCAAAAGAGTTGATTTGTGATTCCAGAGCTTTTGGAGATACAGTCGTTGACTTCTATTGTAAACCAACTGACTCGTAAATGTAACAAAGGATATTTGGAATGATAGTTGCAATTTATCCAGGGTCATTCGATCCCATTACATTTGGTCATATTGATATTATTAATAGAGCGTGTAATATTTTTCAAAAGATAATAGTTGTTGTGGCAGAGAATCCGGATAAAAAAACGCTCTTTTCGATAAAAGAGAGAGTTGATATGGTAGAAGGATCTCTCAAAGATACAAAAAACATTCAGATCATCAGCTACTGTGGTTTACTTGTAAATTGCCTGAAACAGTATAATGCATCAGTGATCATTCGTGGATTACGGGCGATGTCAGATTTTGAATACGAGTTTCAGATGGCATTTACAAACAGAAATCTCTTATCTAAAGCAGAAACTGTATTTCTTATGCCGAGTGCAGAATATACCTATTTAAGTTCAACAATGGTTAAACAGATAGCTCATTTGAAAGGAGAAATTTCCTCCTTTGTTCCTGAAAATGTGAAAAAAAAGCTTATAGAAAAATTCAGTATATGAGAAATAGCATACAACTTTATTACTAGAAAAGTTATATTCTATGCACATCGACCCAATAATAAAGTAATTGCATCCATAAATTGCAGGATATGCGCTATGAATCCCATCGGGAATTCCGGAATAACCCCCTCGATAAAGTTTTTACTTATAATAACTATAGCAGTATACATTCTGCAGATTTTACCCTTCCCGGGAAATTTGCTTGTGCAATTTGGTTCATTGATACCCTACTCCACCTTCAAAGAATTCCAGTTTTGGCGTTTTTTCACTTTTATGTTTTTGCATGATACAGCCTTACCATTTCATATTCTTTTTAATATGCTGATGCTATGGATGTTTGGTGTAGAAGTAGAGAATCTGTGGGGTTCACGTCGGTTTACAACATTTTACCTTTTATGTGGAGCCGGATCAGGTCTTTTCAGTATTTTCCATCTGTTTAATCCAGCATTAAGTTCGACGCCAGTAATTGGTGCATCCGGAGCGGTTTTAGGTGTACTGACTGTTTATGCATACTACTTTCCACAGAGGCAAGTACTCCTCTTTTTTGTCTTACCGATAAATATCAGAGTGGTGGTAATTGCCTTTGCACTCTTTTCATTATATGGATCGCTTGCTTTACACGGAATTATTTCACATTTGACTCATTTAGGTGGAATAATTGTGGCAATATGTTATGTTAAATTGTATCCTTTAATTTCAGGATGGTATGAATCGATAGCACATATTCATTCGGAAATGCAGAGCCAAAAGAAGGCTATGGAGATTGCAAATGAAAAGAAATTTTTTGAAGAGCAGATAGATCCAATCCTTGCAAAAATTTCACGGGAGGGAATGGGGTCTCTCACAAAGCAAGAACGTGATCTGCTGAAAAAAGCATCTTCGCAAAATAAGAACCGGCTAAAAAGTGGGAAAATCATTCCATTTGATCCTTTCAGGTAATATATGATTGTCGATAAAAAAGATGGTGATGAGAGGACGTCACGCAAAAAAGACCGCCGTCACTCAGTAAATAACAATTTACAATCGAAATACAATCATCTTCTTTCCTCTTATAAAAAACTCGAAAAGTTGCTTGAAGAGCGTTCTCATTCATTGATGGAAGCCACTCATAAGTTAAACAGAATTCACTCAGAACTTGAAGATGAAATGGAGACCGCAAAACGGATTCAGGAGGGACTTATGCCAAAGGAGCTCCCTGAAGCTGTCAACCTCAGTGCCAGTGCCATCTATATACCTGCTGGAAAAGTTGGTGGCGATTTTTATGATATCATCATTACGCCCCGACAAAAAATTGCTATATTGATTTTTGATGTATCAGGACATGGGATACCTGCTGCACTCATAGGAGCTATGGCAAAGATGCTCTTTGCAAACTATTTGGAAAAAACTGAATCACCTGCAGAGGTCTTTAAAGAAGTAAACATACAGTTGTGCAATTTTATAAAAACTGAACAATACCTTACTGCTTTTTTAGGAATCATTGATCCAATAAAAAATTCGATGAATTATTCACGAGCCGGGCATGTTCCGCCACTTATTTTCAATTCAAAATCAGCTACTATTACAAAGCTTGACTCCAAAGGATTTTTCATTGGACATTCAGCGCTGTTGCATATTGCTGAATATTGGGATAACCAGGTTCAACTTTCACCAGGCGATAAGATTCTCTTTTATACAGACGGTCTTACTGAGGGATGCAGCAGTGAAGGGAAGCTTTATGGTACTGAACGGCTGAAAAATGCCATGGTTAAGCATGGTTCTTTAGTTTTACAAGACCTCCTTGATAATTTAGTGCGTGATCAGGAAAAATTCCGGGGTGGAACTCCTCTCAGAGATGATTTTACTCTCTTATGTATCGAAATTCAGGATTCTGAATACCTGCTCAAGGATTCGGGATTTACTCGTGATGATGAGCCCAATATTCTTTTAGTTTACACTATCAAAGACATTGAGAAAGTTTGCGCCATTATCTTAAAGGAAATGGATAAATGCGGTTATAGTGATAAAAGTATTAAGCAGTTTAAAATCTGTATTTTCGAAGCATTAACAAACGCAGTTATTCATGGAAATAAAAATGATGCCACAAAGAAAGTAATAGTTTTCTATAAGATTACTCTTATTTCAGCTTCAATAAGTGTAATTGACGAAGGCGAAGGGTTCGACTTCAATACTATTCCCGATCCACTGAGCCCTGAAAACCGGTTGAAAGATCATGGAAGAGGAATTTTTTTAATGAAGCATTACTTTGATGAGGTCTCTTTTAACAAAAAAGGAAACCGCGTTCTTGGACGAAAGTATCATGGTGAGAAATAGTATGGAATTATCATGCACTAAAACGGAAAAAGCGGGTATAGTCACCATTATTGGTCAACTATGGCAAAAAGAAGATCTGGATGCATTTGAAAATGCAATTGATATGTTTATTAAGGAAAAAATCGTAAATATTGTTATCAATATGGATCGGCTGAGCTTTATTAACAGTGCCGGCTTAGGGTTATTTGTACGCACTCACAAAAAATTAAATAATGCAAAAGGCGAAATGGTTTTATACAATCCGCATTCCAGTGTTCTGGAAGAAATTGAGATCTCAGGCTTTAATTTATTTATGACCGTTGCTAAATCGAAGGATGAGCTTGATAAAATTATCAATTAAAACCCGAGCATCAGATCTTCTCTTGCCAATGAAGACGCATGTGCACGAACAATCTGAATAGATGTATTTTTTGACAAATCTTCTTTGTATACTTTATCTGAATCCAATTTTTTTTTATTAGAATCTGTGAATATACATACTATTGGCTTGGCAAAGGATCCCCCATTAGCTCCAATTACTTTCCCAAGACAACCATTGCTCAGTTCGATAATACTCCCTACTGGAAAGAGTGATGCATATTCAAGAAACGATTTTACAAATTCACCGGAAATCAGGCCCTGCCTGGTCATTTTTATCAATGATTCCATTGCTTTATAAGGAATGATTGTTTGACGATGTTTTCTGGGTGAGGAGAGAGCTTCGAATATGTCAGCAATTGCAACAATCTTCGCATACTTATGAATTAACCTGTTAGAGCGCTGCTTAGGATACCCTCTGCCATTTTCCCGCTCATGAGTCTGATATGCTACATAGGGAATTGATTCCGGCAAATGGTTAATTTTTTCGAGTAGATGCAGTCCTAGAATTGGATGTTTCTGTATATCAAACCATTCATCTTCAGTAAGACCGCCCTGTTTAGTCCGAATTTCTTTAGGAAGAAGCAGCATTCCTACATCGTGCAGTAATCCACCTGTCCCGATTTCAATCACCTGTTGTTCATTGTATCCATGTGCCGCAGCAATATTAATCGACAGAATGCAGACATTCAGGGAATGATGGTAAATATAATCATCATTTTCAGTTTTTGTATTGGACATATTCAGCAGGATTTCTTTATCAGACAAATAGATGTCTATGAATTTAGTAACTATTGTCCGAATAGTTTCAAAGCCAACCGATTCTCCTCTGGCAAGGAGGTCAAGAAAAAACCGGGCCTTTTCAATTGAATTTTCATAGGTGGAAACGATCTGATTTTTGTATTCTTGTGTACGATCAGCACTACTCATTTTTGACACTTTACTTCTTAAAGAAACACCTGTTGGGGAATCTGCCATTTTCCCCATTTTAAGAACGGAATCAAGAGCTGTGGCTTTCTTGCTTTCCAGAAGTAACGCAAGACCTTCACGCCCTGATGTCAGGCTTGTCAGTTCTGAAAAATCAAACTCGATGCATTCCTTTTTACCAATTAGCGAATCTTCAATTTCCAAGTCTCCAAGTTTTTTAAATTTGGTACTGAAAATCTTTTGCAAATCGCTATCGGTATCATCATCTTTTATAAAAACAGTATCAATGTTTCTACGTTTAAGAGCGTCATAATGCTGAGTTGAAAAAACGACACCTTTAGAAATGAGAAGTTCTCCATCCAGAGTAAAAAATTCTCTTTCAGTAATGCTTCCGATTTGTATGTTTGTTATAGATACAGGTATCATATCGGGGCCTTCAGAAAATCTTTATTTCATGATCGATCATGCGAATCGTTTTAGGACCAATAATTTCATCCTTCACCAAATGATACCTTTCGCCAAATTTGAAAAGAGTACCAGGATATGCGGAATGCTCAACTTTGATGAATGCGATATCAAGATAATACATCTTTTTCTGAATGAGTTTCTTTCGTTCTTCCAGCGCATTAATTTCAAGCTTAAATTTTGACATAGACTCAACTAATTTGTCCAGTATGGCTTTTTCCTGTGCGGATAATCTTCCTTTGGCGGCCATCATTCTGGTATATTTTGAGTGAGATTCTGTGAGTTTTGAGTAATTTTCTGTAATTTCTTTTAAAGCGCTACCGGTTTTTTCAAGCTCCTCGACAAGAGTGAAATCAATACCTGCCTCGAGAGTTGTTCGAATTCCGCTGTAATTTCCAACAGTATACAAAATGATTGCATCTCTGGCGACTAATGTTCCGCCAGCTACAGATAATGGATTTCCGTGGACCTGGATTTTTTTTCGGGCGTAAATGGTGCAGTTTAATGCTTCACGGGCAATATTTACATCCATTCTGCTTTTTACAGTCTGGTTCTTCATAAATCCTAAGTTTACATTTCCCTTGGCTTCGAGAATACCCTTTCCCTGGCCAACAAGCCCATATTTACAGAGTACATTTCCCCCAACAGTAATGCGGGAGTCTTCTATTACTCCGCCAATCTGCAGATCACCACCGCAATCTACATTAAAACCTCCTTTTACATCCCCTGTCACTGCAACTGATTTTGCGTAGTTTATGTGACCAGTCGAAAAATCAACATCTCCTTTTATGACAAGCCCCTCGCTTATTTCCACCACTGAACCATTATAACGCACTATACCATCAGTGGAAGCAATCAGACAGGAAGGATCAGATGGATCTATTGACGTATTTGAGCCGGTAGGAAGTTTAGATGGTACTCCATCTGTACAGGCAACGATTTCTCCGCGGATATTCTTCCCTGGTGTTCCTTTTTTCGGAGGGATCAACTTAACAAGTTTTTCTCCTTTAGAAACAGGAATGATAATATTTATATTTTTGTAATCCACGCTCCCATCAGGATTTTCTTTCGGTTTAAGAGATGTTTCTGTATTGAAAAGGAATTCCAGTTTACCGTTTTCACCATTGCATGGTTGAATTCCTTCAGCAATAACAACTGGCTCTGAGGGAAATTCATTGTTTGTAAAACCAAAGATCAGGTCCTTGAGAACTCCTACATGGACCCCGAAATGTATCCTGTTACTCTCAAGAAGTGAGATAATTTCTTTTTCACCTGGCATTTTGCCGCCATCTCCAGGCGCGTGAACAATCAGCTCTGCTGATAATTGATCATCTTTTAAGAGGACTTCGATGCTGCCATCAAAATTTACTTCAAGTACTCCAACCAAACCATCGATGAGAAAGGCATAACCAGTAGTTGTAGAGACAACCTTACTTTCTTTAGATAAATTTGTTCCATTGCCAAGCTTCAGAGGGGTTCTGAGTACTTCATAAGTCAAAACCTGTTCACCTTTGACATTTAATCCAGGCATGGCTTGTTTTTCGATTTCTTTTTCTGCGATTACTGTTCCAGGGATTACCTTCTGATATTGTGAAGATATCTGTACGATCTGCCAATAAACTCTTGAATCTTTAATTTTTTCGAAGTCGCCCCGGTCATTTATCGACCTGACATTCATCCGCAAAGGGCCCTCTTTGGCTGGTTCTGGTCTTTTCCCGACAGCCACATTATTTATCTCATAGCGGTGTTTTTTTTCTGCCCACTTTTCTGTAACTATCTTTAATAAACTTTCATCGATTCCGGATTTTACACCGTTTTTTTCCAGACAGTCCTTGAGAATTTCAACACTGATTATCTCATCGGGGTGATTATGAGGTTCAATGATCAAGCTGGCTGAAAAGTTATCTTTATCAACATGCACGGTTATCGAAGGTAAATTAAACGGCTCAACATCTAATTTTGTAATACCTGATTTTTCAAAAAGAGAGACCATCTCCTGTGTTATTCTTTGCTGCTTCTTAAAAGTGGTTCCATTCGGTAGACGAATATCACTTAGAAGAGCCATGCCAGGCTGTGCATTACTGATAGGGATTTGCACTATATGGGTCCTTTTTTTTTCAAAAGACTGGATTTATTCAAATACTGGCTGTAATTTATACATGAATAGAAATAAAAGTTAAACAAAAAATGACAATTCTGAAGAGTTTGATAAGTTCTCCTTAATCGTAATTCTTGTATATTTATTCTTATTTCCAATTACAGATATCATTTTAGTTCGGGGCCCTGGATAGATTCAGAATTGACAGATCACTCTCAGACAGAAATCTAAGAAAAACAATACCATGAGTTCTCATTCCAGTCAAGATAATTTTACAAGCCAAAGCAGTGAAAATTGTGTAGTTAGCGTAGCATTTCCAATAGCAATCCAGGGAACTTACGATTACAGGATTCCCATTCAATTTAGAAATCAGATCCAGCCAGGAATGCCTGTACTAGTGGAAGTAAAGAATAGAAAAATCTGGGGAGTTGCATTAGTAGTTAAAAAGACCTCTTCGTATCCATCTCTCAAAGAACTGCTCGATATCAAAACCGGGAAATGGAGTGATGATAGTAAATCGTTAATTCGTTTATATGAATGGATCGCTTCGTATTATCAATGTGATCTGGGAAGAGTTTTCAGACCAATTGTCAGTAAAAATGTTTTAAATAAGAAATCAAAGAAAATAACTGTTTACAAAGTAATCTCAGTTGAAAACTCCAGTCTTAAAGAATCCTATAAAAAAGTACTCTCTATACTATCTGAGATGGGAGATTTCACCCGTGCATCAGCGGAAGCAAGAGGAATAAAGAGTTCAGAAATTGATTATCTGTTCAAAAAAGGTTATCTCTCAAAAAGTGAGCAGGAAATCATCCGTGAAGCCGGTGAAATGGAAATGTCTGTAGATCATCATACAGAGCATCTTACCAATGAACAGCTCTGTGCAGTAGAGAAAATGAATGAAGTACTTGTATCCCCTGACAAACCCTTTCTTTTACATGGAATAACAGGCAGCGGAAAAACCCATATCTATATAGATCTGACATCGCGGACATTGGAGCTAGGCAAAGCGGTAATAATTCTTGTACCTGAGATCTCATTGACACCGCAGACCATTGCCCGTTTCAGAGCTTCTTTGGGAAATATAATGACTGTCATTCACAGCAACATGTCAGATGGAGAACGAAGAGATAGTTTACAAGAGCTTGTAACCGGAGCGAAAAAAGTTGTAATCGGTGTTCGCAGCGCGATTCTCGCTCCGATGGATAATGTGGGACTTATTATCGTTGATGAAGAGCATGATGGGAGCTACAAGCAAAGTGATCTCGAGCCAAGGTATAATGCGCGTGATGTAGCGGTCATGAGGGGGCATTTTCAACACGCTCTGGTTGTCCTTGGAAGCGCGACACCCAGTTTTGAAAGCTTTTACAATTCTCAGATTGGCAAATATCACTATCTGAAACTTAACAACCGCTATGGTCAGGGCGCCTTGCCCACCGTGCATATAGTCAGCATGACAGAAGAACATAATGCAAATAACTGGACAATTCTCTCACGCCATCTTACCAGACGCATTGAAGAGGTACTGGCAGATAAACGACAGATCATTCTGCTGCTCAATAAGAGAGGGTTTTCAACTGTCCTCATTTGCAAAGAATGCGGCCACACATGCATGTGCCCGAACTGTTCAGTTTATTTGCGCTATCACCGAACTGACAACAGTGTTAAGTGCCATTTTTGCGGCTACCAGATAGCAGCACCGCAGGTCTGTCCAAAATGTAAAGGTGAACAGATAAAATATAAAGGTACCGGTATACAACGCGCAGAAGAGTTCATTAAAGAACTATTTCCAGTGGCAAAAGTACTGCGAATGGATCAGGATACTACAAAAAGAAAAGGGGCCCATATCTCGATTCTGCAGGATTTCGCAAACGGCAATGCTGATATTCTCATTGGTACACAGATGGTTTCAAAAGGACTGAATTTCCCGGGTGTTGCGTTAGTTGGAGTCATTTCCGCCGATACTGGTTTACACTTGCCTGATTTCAGGGCTTCTGAGCGTACTTTCCAGCTTCTCACACAGGTTGCGGGGAGAGCCGGGAGAGCTGATAGTGAAGGTGAAGTGATTGTTCAGACGTACTTTCCAGAGGAAAAAGCGGTCACATCTGCGAGAACTCATGATTTTGAAACTTTTTACAACTCAGAAATACTTTCCAGAAAAGAGCTAAACTATCCCCCCTTTTCAAAATTATCCCGTGTAATTATGGAAGGCGCCGATGAAGGTCTGGTGAAATCAAAAATCTATGATGCCTCTCTGGTTGTAAAAAGGCTTAATCTGAGTGGAATACAGATACTTGGCCCCTCGCCTGCTGCCGTTTCTAAAATCAATAACGAAGTCAGATTCTCCTTACTTTTCAAATCTGTCTCGCCGCGTATTCAATCTGCTGCACTGATGGAAATCAGAAAACATTTCGAAAAATTACCAAAATCAGTCAGGTTGATAATCGATGTCGATCCCTGCAACATGCTTTGATTTGAAAGAAAGTGATCTTACTTTATTGACAGCAGATACGCCTATTGCAGCTCCTCTCTGGAAACTTTCCAGAAGAGAATGCAAAAAAATAGAACGCTGTAAAGTACTATATTGAATATAGGATTGAGTGGACCGATCTGTTGAAAATCAGTCTCTTTTATTATTGACGTGGCAAAAAATTGAAGAGCCGCTAATTTCGGCCAAAGAATACGCCAGAGAGGAATATGTGTATCCTGCTGCCCGATTAAGGACTGTACAGCCGCATTTTGTGAAACTGCTTGAAAAGAGTCAATCCCAAGACTGACAACCGCAATTCCGATAGTAGTCAAAGCTGCAATGAAATCAGGCATAACCATCGAAAAAAACATTACAATAATAATCGCAAAGAGTATGTTCACTGAAGTAATCAACGATGCGGGGATAAAGAATGGTATTCGGCCGCCGGTATTGAAAAGCATAATGAGATATACTGTAATATGTAAAATTAGTGTGAGGCTGTACGCAAGTATCCAGATACCGGCGATTTTGCCGGTTATGTATTCGACCCGTTTGACTGGCTTCGAAAAAATCATTGAAGCCATTCCGTTCTCGGTATCTCTTTTAAGTACCCGCATCGAAAGCAGAACTGCCATGAGGACTCCGGCACTGGCTATGATATTAAAAGCTATAATTGAAGCATTGTAGCCGACAGTAGTCGGATCCACATGCTGACCATTTACTACAATATTACTGTTAAAACACCCCTTTATTAGAAAAACAAAGAGCATTGATACAGCAGTAAGTACATAAAAGCTTTTGTTATGCAATTCATCCTGTATGGTGAATCGTGAGATTGTCAAAAAATTGCGGATATCCATTTTCATTCCTGAAGTATTGATTAATAATGAGAGATACACGTTTTCACTAAATATACATGATTATTATTTGCATATTACTAGGCAAAGCAAGTTTTTTGGGGGGCTGGGGGGAGGGTTCCCGCGGCATATATCTTGCAATTAATCATTCCGTAGTGGTTATTGATAAATCCTGATTAAAAGATTCAGAGGATACATCCTTTTTACAAGGAAGAGGCCGAAGGGTACAGTATTGCATGTACCGCAAAACAAATGATACGATTTATTGCAAGTGTTAAGGAAATCGGAATGCAAAATGAACTTAACATAAAAAAAATCGCTTTTATAGGTAATTATCTTCCAAGACAATGCGGAATAGCGACATTCACCACTAGCCTTTGTGAAACTGTGGCTTCCAGTTATCCGGAAATTCAATGTTTTTCAGTTCCGGTCACTGATATCGAGGAGGGGTATAATTATCCTGAAAGAGTACGCTTTGAAATTAAGGAGCAGGATCTGAGTTCGTACGAAAGGGCGGCTGATTTTCTCAATTCGAATAATATCGATATAGCCTGTCTTCAGCACGAATTTGGTATCTTTGGGGGAACAGCGGGAGGTTACATTCTTATACTGTTAAGAAAACTCAAAATGCCGGTTGTCACCACTTTGCATACGATTTTATCAGAACCAAACGATCAGCAGCGTAAAGTGATGACCCAGCTTATTGATTTATCAGATCGTTTAGTGGTGATGACTCGTAAAGCATCAGAAATTCTGCAGTCAGTATACCATGTCGATAAACTAAAACTGATTCTTATCCCTCATGGCATTCTGGATATGCCCTTTGTTGATCCAAACTTTTATAAAGATCTTTTCGGTGTAGAAGGGAAATGTGTAATCCTGACCTTTGGGTTGCTTTCTCCTGATAAGGGAATCGAATATGTAATGAAAGCGCTGCCCACAATAATTAAAGCACATCCCGAAACAGTCTATATTATTCTTGGAGCAACTCACCCCAGTTTAGTGAGGCATGATGGAGAATCATACAGGCTCAAACTGCAGTATTTTGCTGAAGATCTTGGAGTAGCTAAAAATGTGATCTTTTTTAATCGATTCGTAAGTACCGAAGAACTAAAAGAGTTCATCGGCTCGGCAGATATCTATATAACTCCATATATCAATGAAGCCCAAATCACCAGTGGAACACTCTCTTACTCGTTTGGTGCTGGGAAAGCGGTTATCTCAACCCCCTACTGGCATGCTACTGAACTTCTTTGCGATGGGAAAGGAATTCTGGTTCCCTTCAAAGATTCTGATGCAATTGCTAAAGAGATTATTTACCTGATTGAACACGAAACGCAGCGGCACGCCATTCGGAAAAATGCTTATATGTATAGCAGGGAAATGATCTGGAGCAATATCGCAATACTTTACAAAAAAGTATTCGATGAAGCCCGCATAATGCGGCTCAAATTGCCTAATGCTACTACCAAAGAACCGCACTCCCAGTCTCGTGAACTTCCAAAAATTAAACTAGACCATCTCTTTCGTATTTCAGATTCTACTGGAATTCTTAAAAATGCTTTCCATACTATTCCCGATTTTAATGAGGGTTACTCGACTGATGACAATGCGCGTGCTCTTATCCTGACTGTCCTTCTGGAAAATTCTGCTTTGGGATTTAACAGTAAAATTCAGGAACATTCCTCTACGTACCTGGCATTTCTCAATTTCGCTTTCGATAAAAAAAGCGGCCGATTCAGAAGTCGATTGAGCTTTAATCGCCAGTGGGATAACGAAAGAATGAATGAAGATTGCCAGGGCAGAGCGCTATGGGCTTTAGGTACCTGTATAGGGCGATCAAGAAATGTGGGTTTCCAGGGCATCGCCGGGCACCTGTTCGAATTAGCCTTACCCGAATCTTATAAATTCGAATCGTCACGTGCCTGGGCATTCACTCTCATTGGAATACATGAATATTTCAGACGTTTTGATGGTGATCGTTTGGTTAACCATGGACGAGAATTCCTTGCTGGTAAACTTTTCGATCTATATTCCTGTCAAGCAAAACCTCAGTGGCCCTGGTTTGAACCCTGTCTTTCCTACAGCAATGCTAAACTCTCTCATGCACTCATTTTGAGCGGCCGCTGGCTTGGAAATAACGGAATGTTAAAAGCCGGTTTAGATTCTCTGCGATGGCTCCTTGAGGTACAAACATCCCATAAAGGTTGTTTCAAATCCCAGCAGAGTACAAATCGTGAGAAGGAAAGTGATTTCGTCCAGAAACCGATGGAAGCACATGAGCTGATTTCAGCGTGTCTTGAGGCATTCCGTACCACTCAGGATACCTTTTGGTATAATGAAGCGAGAAAAGTTTTTGAATGGTTTCTTGGCCGCAACGATGTTGGATTACCTCTTTACGACTCTAATACCGGAGGTTGTCGCGATGCCTTGCATATTGACCGAGTCAATCATAATGAGGGAGCAGAAGCAAGTCTGAGCTTCTATCTTTCCCTAGTAGAAATGCAGACTATGGAAAATACACTTGCCAGTTTCAAGGAACCTATTAACACCTGACAATGAGGTCTACTATGAAGTTACAAGATGTCAAGGTCGTACGGAAAGATATCCGTATTGCTCCTGACCCCTCGCGTGTTCTTATCAGGCCCTTTATTCCCAGTGATGAAAAACGGGTAACGAGAATTATATCAAGAGTTCTGGCATTACCGGAAGAAGCTGTTAAGCGGCAACTTGATAGTGTTATTGGCGAATTCGCACAGCGCCACCTTGACTTAAACAATATACTCCTCCGTCATTACAATCTGGTGTGTCACTGCAATGTCACTGATCTTGAGCCATCACTCGATCGAAAAAAATTTATCGGAGCCCTGTTCACTAATGAATATGCTCTGGAATGTGCCGCGCTTTTTAATCCCAGTATTGTTCCTCATCCTGATCAGTCCGGACTCTCTAAAGGTTCAAAACGGTTTATTATAAGTCTAAGAGCCACTGGAGAGGGCCATATTTCTTCTATTACTTTCAGAATGGGTGTTATTGATAATGAGGGTAAAATCACTATTGAACATCCCACACGCTTTGTGGTCTCTCCTTATACAACCGAAATCTCCAGTTATGATAAAGCTCTATTCAAACAGAAAATTTTCGAAATGGGACTGCTCAATGGTTTATCTGAAGCGATCCTGGAGCAGCTTGAGGATACATTTACATTAGAACAACTGACTAAAAGCACTGATAAGGTCTATCAAAAACACTTTCAACGTACTCAAACAGACCAGATTACTCGTGATGGCCTGTTATGGCTTGCTAAATCTAATTACGAAATAAAATTCTCTCCAGATCAGAAACTCTCTCAGCGCATTATTTTCCCGATTGGCCCCAGTGAACAAAATGGAATTGAAGACGCCCGTTTTCTTCAATTCACAAACGATGATGGTTCTCAGACTTATTATGCGACCTACACAGCTTACGATGGCAAAACAATTCTCCCTCAACTTATGGAAACCCGTGACTTCCTCCATTTTAAAATTATCACTCTTAATGGAAAAGCGGTCCAGAATAAAGGAATGGCACTCTTTCCCCGAAAAGTAAATGGCAATTATGCAATGCTTTCAAGGCAGGATAATGAAAATCTTTTCTTAATGTATTCTGATAACATTCATTTCTGGCAGGAAATGATTCCTTTACTTAAACCAACCTTCCCCTGGGAATTTATTCAAATCGGCAACTGCGGTTCGCCAATAGAAACCGAGGAAGGCTGGCTTGTCCTAACGCATGGTGTCGGACCAATGCGTAAATATTGTATCGGTGCTATTTTACTTGATCTGCATAATCCTCGTCATGTTCTGGGAAGGTTAGATGAACCATTACTGATACCAAATGAAAACGAGCGGGAGGGATATGTACCTAATGTGGTTTATACGTGCGGAGCTATGGTTCATGGAAATACGTTAATTTTACCTTATGCAATGTCTGATTATGCTTCCAGTATCGCGACTGTCGAGCTCGGTCAGCTGATTTCTTTACTGAAATCTACCTGATCTGGGCCCGTACGGGCGGCCGGGGGATTTGTACAGACGTACGGCCGGGGAAATATGTACAGACGTCCCGCCGGGAAATATGTACAGACGTCCGGCCGGGGGATATGTACAGACGTACGGCCGGGGGATATGTACAGACGTCCGGCCGGACGTCTCTACTAAAATCATTTATTGGCCATTCAATTATTTTCTGGCACACCCTGATTCGACCTTCGCTCTTCCTCAGAAAACTTTGATATTCATGATTTGATATTCGTCATTCGTTATTTTAATTATCAGTTACAAATTTTTTGTGTACATAACAGGAAGCGGAAAATGAATATCAAATCTTGAATATCAAATCTTGAATATCAAATCTTGAATATCAAATCTTGAATATCAAATCTTGAATATCAAATCTTGAATATCAAAGTGAAGTACCAAATTCAAATGGTTTTATATAACCCAGGATAGGAAATCCTGGGCCGCTCCCCTTCGGTGTCTCAAATTCTCAATTTCTCACAAAGGTCCAAAAACTGATCCCTGAATTCCGGTAATCGGGGCAACCCAAGTTCCTGAAGTTCTTCATTCTTCTTTTTAGCGGTCCTTGAATTTAGATCACTAAGATAGTTGTCCTTTACATCCTTAGCTGTCAGATATTCGTTATGAAAACGACTCTTTTCATTTTGAGTACTTCTTTTAACATCACGGAATTTAGTTCTCAAATTCAGAGAATATTTATCTTCATCCTTTTGTAGTATTGGATCGAATGCATTTTTATCAAGAAAATTAAGTAGCTGATCACGTTTGCCATCATGTTGTGTCATCTGTTTACTCCTTTAAAATGTATTATCAAGTCAAAGTAAACTGACCTGCGATTTATATTTTATAAAGCTAAATCTCTTCAGTATAACACTTCTTAATTGTTTTAATTAGAGAAGAAATATCTCCTTTGGAAACAATTGCATCAGCACCCGCATTCTTAGCGTCGTTTTGATAAATATCGATATCATGACCAGTAACGACGAGAATACAGCAGGATTTAAAAGATGGCCGAATGCGCCGGATAAGCTCAATGCCATCCATACCCGGTAGTGAAATATCAACCAGAACAAGATCTGGTTCTAATTGAGGAATTTCAGTTAATGCCTGTTCGGCGGTATCGCTTTCCCCAACGACTTTTGTGTCGTGAAAATTTTTTTTAACCGTCCTTTTTAAAATTATTCTCATATCTTCGTGGTCTTCCACAATATAACAATTCATAAGACACATTCCTTAACTTAGCAGTACTCAGAAGGGAACCGTATAGTACACCTTGTCCCTTCCCCGGGCTTTGATTGGATTACAAGTGAGCCCCCAAACAATTTCAAACGTTCTTCAATGCTCAATAAACCTAATTTAGCTTCTAATTTTTCAGGTACGTAGTTTTCTTTATAAACGAAGCCTTTTCCTTTATCAATTATATTGATTGTGATAGTACCATTATCACAGAGAGCTTCAATTTTGGCTTTGAGTACTCCTGAGTGCTTAACAACATTACTTAACAGTTCACGAACCATCTGAGTAAGCATAAGTTGCGGTTCATCTCTTATTTGATTGAGTTTTTCATCGATATTCAGATCAACAGAAAGGTGATAACGTTCCTTCATATGCGAAGCGAGCCATAAGAGTGCGGCATCCAGCCCTTGACTGTTAAGTACAGGAGGATTTAATTCGAGAGATATTGTCTGGGTGAGCATAAGCGCTTTTCCTGTCAACCTCTGCCCCTCTTGAATTTCTTCACTGTTCTCGGGACAACCTCCAGAATTGCTGATTTGATCGAGTTGTATCTTTATTGCAAAGAGTATCTGCTGTAAGTTTTCATGAAGTATTTGTGAAAATCTTTTACGCTCGCGATACTCGGCAATGGTAAGCGCTTTTGACAATAGACGAACTTGTTCAGTACGTCTGGAAATAATCGTTTCAAGATTTTTATTAAGCATTTCAAGGTTATATTTTCCCTCTTCTGTTGCCTTGAGTAAAGACTCACGTTGTCTTTCGAGCTTATAAAATGAAGTCATATCGAAAAATGTTACAACAGCTCCTAACTGTTTGCCACATTTATTAATGATTGGAGCGGCACTTGAGTTCAGCAGATAAGATTCACCTTTAGAATTTGTAATAAACAGTTCGGTATTGCGAACAACTTCTCCTTTACTGATCGCCCGCATCGAAGGAATTTCATCAGCAGGAAAAGGTGTTCCAGCTTTAGTTTTAGGATGAAGTTTATTTAAGCGTTGAATCAAAGGTAAATTGTAATCTTCTTTATTGTAACCAAAGATCGAATCGGCAATAGAATTTGTACGGATAATCTTTCCATCGGTATTGTAAATGATAAAAGCATCAGCAATTGCGTCGATAGCTGCATCCAGAAGCGCAGTCCTCTCGATTAATTCATTTTGTACATAGAGGAAATCCGATATATCACGGGAAATACCTATAACCTGCTTAACTGCACCATGCTCATCATAGGTAAATGGAGACATTCTTATTTCGTGGAATGTAGTTGAACTGTTTTTATGGACGGCTTTAATGACAATTTTTCTAATCTCACCGGGTTTTGCATCGGTCATTTCACTAAACAGTTTCAATATTTTATTTCTATCTGATTCAGCAACTATTCTTTCCAGAAAGTACTTACTTTTAGCATCATCTATTGTGTAACCCAGCAAATCGTAAATACTTTTATTTACATACACATTGATATTTTCTCTGGTATCATGAACGAAAATTATATCAGGTGTCGTATCGGCGACATGTTCCAGCCATTTTTGTGAATCGGAAAGTTTTTGAACCGTTTTCTTTAATTTATCTAAAGTATGCGATCGGCTCACAAGAGCAAAAAGGGTAATCCAGATTGCTATCGAAAAGAGGAGTCTATTAAGAATTAAAATGCGAAGAGGGATTGCTGATGTTGAGCCCAGGGATGCGATAATGAGCAGCAGTGAGATCACTGCCGAAGAGAAATAAGCTGTTTTGTATTTACCAATAGAGAATAATAAGTAAATGGGAATAAAATACAGTATCCATTCGCTATAACCTCTTGGAAAACTCAGATCAAGAAGGAATATTGCAATGATACTTACGATAGCGAATGAAACCGCTAACCATTGGCGCAATTTTTTGGACTCCTTAAAAGCAAATATGACTTACAGTAAAGTCTTTTATTTTTCCGGGATAATAATACATAGTTAGAAAAAGGTATGCCAGAAATAATAGTAAGAATGGTAAGTGATAAGTATCAGCGAAGAGGTACGGATTTCATTTTGTCTATAGAGGGGATTGAGAAAACACTCCCGGTGGAATAACAATTGCAGTTCATAAATAGTGAACAGATTGAGATGTAAAAATGTATTTGTCCTGCTTTTGTGAAGGAGATATCTTATGTCAAAGCAGACACAACGCATATTTTCTTTATTGATACTAATCACCATAGCTTTCGTTAGTGCTGCAGAAACCGATAAAGAAACGAAAAGAATTGAGTATGCAATAGATGTCTTAAAAGATATTACCTCGATTCCGGAAAAAACAATTCCTGAACGATTTCTTAAGAGTGCTTATGGTTTGGCAATAATTCCTGGTGTTATAAAAGGGGCTTTTGGGTTAGGCGGGAGATGGGGATTAGGTATTATTACTATCCGTACCGACACGGGATGGAGTTATCCTTCATTTATCAGTGTTACCGGTGGTAGTGCTGGTTGGCAATTCGGAGCTCAGTCTTCAGACTTTGTCCTTGTCTTTAGAACTCCTCGAAGTATAGAAAATATTAAAAAAGGCAAATTCACATTTGGAGGTGATGTCAGTGTAACTGCCGGCCCGGTTGGAAGAAATGCCGAAGCAAGTACTGATGTTCAATTAAAATCAGAAATCTATTCCTATGCTCGAAGTAAAGGACTTTTTATCGGCGCCTCAATCGAAGGTACCTCGTTGAGAATCGATAAAAAAGCAAATGCACGCTTCTATAAAACCAATGTCTCTGCAGAAGATATCTTAAATGGCCAAATCTCTAATGTACCATCTGTAGTCAAAGAACTCGAGCAAACTCTCAATATGGCTACAGGTTTTAATCCTGAAACCAGAGACACTACTCCCAAATCTAATCAGGATACCACCAATGATTCAACTCAGGATACTTCTGATAACAAAACAAATGATACTACTACCGACTAATCAAAAGGAAAATATCCTGCATTCCTTAATAAATATTTTAATACTTCAAAAAAGTATCATCTAAAATGTAGACCCGAAAAGATGCTTATAACCCGCTTTTTGAGTATTCTTCAATAACTTTATATCAGTAATAGTTTAATTTTCAATGAATATATCTTCATTTCACAGAGAAAATGCCCTGTAATCCGGTCTACACTACATTCCTGTCCCAAATTTTTAATGAAGATAATTTCTTTATGATTATATTATAGATCATACTCAAGATATTTAGTCTCCGGGAGGATATCGTGACCAGATCAAGGAAATTCATAACTTTAGCTCTTTGTGTTTGTACCCTTTTAATACCTGCGTTTGCACAGCGCCAGATGGAAGCTTTAGATAGAGGCTTGGTAGCAGTCAGTACCGGTGGCAACAAGGTATTCCTCAGCTGGCGACTGTTTGGAAATGATCCGGCTGAAATTGCATTCAATGTGTACCGTGGATCTACAAAAATCAATGATAATCCTATAACCGGTGCAACTAACATTGTAGATGATGCAGGAAGTACGACCGCTACCTATACCGTACGCCCGCTTATTGCTGGAGTTGAGCAGGCTGCATCAAAAGCAGTTTCTGTGTGGGCAACCAATGGGCTTACAATAAATCTGCAAAGACCAGCTGCAGGAAAAAATTCTGATGGAACCGCCTACAATTACAGTCCTGGGGATATAAACACCAGTGATCTTGATGGTGATGGAGAGTATGAACTGGTAGTCAAATATGAACCCGATAATCTTCAGGATAATTCAAAACCTGGATACACAGGAAATGTCTACCTCCATGCCTATAAACTCACTGGGACCTGCCTTTGGAAAATCGATTTAGGAAAAAATATACGAGCTGGTGCTCACTATACTCAGCACCAGGTGTTCGATTTCGATGGCGATGGTTACGCGGAAGTCGTCTGCAAAACAGCACCTGGAACAAAGGATGGAACCGGATCCTACCTCAAACTTGGTCCGGCTGCATCCGATAATGATGCTACCGATTATAGAAACTCAAGTGGATATGTCCTTAGTGGCCCGGAATACCTTACCGTTTTTAATGGTAAAACGGGAGCAGAAATGGCTACGGCGAATTTTGTTACTGCCCGGGGCACCGTAAGCAAAGCTGAATGGGGTGATGACTATGGAAACCGGGTTGACCGGTTCAATTCAACAACCGCATGGCTTGACGGAAAGCGACCAAGTATTATCTTCCAGCGAGGTTATTACTACCGCCTCACCTGTTCCGCATGGGACTGGAGAAATGGAAGCTTGACTTTAAGATGGGCCATTGATTCCAGAAAAACATCCGGATACAGTAGTTTAAATGATCAGGGGAACCATGGAATAATGGTTGGTGATGCTGACAATGACGGAAAGGATGAGATCTTCTTCGGTGCATCAGCGCTTAATGATGATGGAAAAATTCTCTATGCAAACAATATGGGCCATGGTGATGCGGGCCATATTGGTGATATGGATCCTTCGCATACTGGACTGGAACTCTGGCTTGTAAGAGAAGGTGCAACCACTGGCTCAACCGGTTCTTATTTGGCAGATGCAAAAACAGGGGCACTAATCTGGTCGCATAAAGTATCAGAAGATGTGGATGTGGGACGAGGTTGCGCAGCAGATATTGATGCGACTCATGCTGGATACGAAATGTGGTCTTCTGCTACTGACGGCACTTACAATTGCAAGGGAACAAAAATCAGCTCCAGTAAAGGTTCTGTAAATTTTCGAATTTACTGGGATGGTGATCTGCAGGATGAGCTCCTTGATGGCAATAAAATCGATAAATGGAACGGTAACGGTACAACTCGTTTATTCACTCCAACTGGAAATTCCTGTTATGGTAGCAAATCCACACCTAATCTTACCGCCGATATTCTTGGAGACTGGCGCGAAGAACTTATTCTCCATGATGGAGCATCAAAACTTTACCTCTACACCACAACCATATCAACTACTAACCGATTGTATACATTGATGCATGATCCGCAATATCGAGCTGGCGTTGCTTCTGAACAATCAGCGTATAATCAGCCGCCCCATTTAGGTTTCTTTCTGGGAAATGGTGTTGACAAAGCTCCAAGACCCGCTATGTATGTTGCCGGATCAACAGCGGTGAATCAAGTTTCAATTGCAAAGGCAGTGAAAAATTCACAAATGACAAAGAAAGTGTTTAGCGGACAAACATTCACGATTAATAACACAGCCGGGAAACTTGGGTTAAAAGTTTATGATCTTTCCGGACAGCTGATAAAGAATACAACAATTTCAAATGGTACAGTAAATTTGAAGGATATAGGCAAAACGAACGGAATGTACATTGTCAAAACAAACATTATAAACAAATAAAGAAAAAAGCAAAGCCGGTTACCTACGCAACCGGCTTTTTATGTGTAGTTTATAATAACCCTGTAATTCTCGACACGTACCATATTTTTTCTTCTGCGAAATTCGTGAGCATTTTTCCGATTTGTTCAGGACTGATTAATTCTCTGCACATATTGAATATTTTATGTTCTTCTTCATCGATATGATGTTCAATTAGCGTTTTGAGTACTTCACATTTAGCAGGCCATACCTCGTTTTCCGGCCTTAAACTCAATATTTCATTCAAAATCAATTCTGATGCATGGTGTTCCTCAATAGCTTCCAAAGCGGAGTCCCGGGATTGTTTATTTTCTTTCAAAACAGGATAAAGAACAGATTCTTCTGCTTTCATATGAGGAACAAGGGCTTTTTCAATTTGCTTTTTTAGTTGTGCCCTTTGAGAACTATTCTCCTTTTCAACCATCATATTTAATATTGATTTGACCTCTGAATGATCTCTTTTAAGCTGTTCAAAAAATTGGTCGTGCATATTTTCTCCTTGACTATTCAACAATTACCACTTTTTTTCCTGAAATTACAGCCTGTACTGCAGCCGCAATACCAGCCGATGTTGCCCCATAAATGCATTTATCGGTGTCTATTACCCGGTGTTCATGTTTTACTTTTGAAGGATTATAGTATGAAAGAGTGCGGTTCCCACTGCTATTATTCATTCATAGGCCTTTTCGCTTCAGATGACAATATCAGAGATGTGATTTATGAAAATGCAAATTGAATACCACTTGGAAATGCCAAAGCAGTTCAGCCAGATCTATACTAAAATAGATTACAAAATGTAAATATCAGGCCAAAATGGAATAAGAAGAAAGGAAATCAGAAATGATATTTATGAATATTCGTTATGGAAATTCTAATCTAAAGATGGCTTTTGAGATTGCTCTTGTTTAGTGTCCATCTTACCCTCTGAAAAGATTTTCTGCGATTGTTCAAGTTCTTGCTTTACGGCCGCTAACTCCTGCTCCAGTTTATGCATCTGTTTATTCGTCCGGGATAATTTACCACGAAAAACTATTCCATTATAAAAGGCGATTAAAATCCCAATAGTAAGTCCTAAACAAAATGCGAATGTCAAATAACCATATACCGGGATTGATTGCGTCTGCCAAACAAGAATTTTTGCCGGAACCTGAGCTTTAAAAGGCTCCTGATTAAAAGTAAAGATCACAACCCACGCAGCTGTGAATGCGATTATAAAAATTAATCCCCATCGTAGTAATTTCATTGTAATTACCTTTCTATTCTTGCTTGCTCTCTTTTCTACTTAATAATTTAAAATAACAATTACCCTCAAATATAACCAGATAAATGTATTTTTGTACAAGTATGCTATTTTTCCCCTATTACCAACGCTCCTTTAGGACAAAAGCGTACACATTTGCCACAATTTGTACACTTTGACTTATCGACAGTCGGAGCACTATTACCTTCCTGGCTTAATGCACCGAAAGGGCAGATTCGTACAGATGGGCAGGGATGATTCTGAGGGCAACGTTCTTTAATTACTTTTACAGACATGATCAAATCCTTTACATGAGTTAAAAAAACCTGAGAATATTACTACTTCGGTGATGCTTTGATGCTATTGCAGGCGAATCAGAAAAAATATGTACTTTTTCAAAATTGGCGATTAAAACTCAGGAAGGCTCGGTGGTGAGTGAGCGATTGCGAGATAATCCAAGAGTCAAATTGTATCTGGTCAGATAAGGTGAATTTCTATTCTGCTCTGTTTTTTTCCATTATAATTAAGTATTATTTGATAATTTCTCATTCTTTTGATTTTTACAGATTCTTTTTAATCGGGCGCTATCACAGGAAGGCCGGGCAAGTGTTCGGGAAGACGGGGCAACTACTCAGGAAGGACGGGCATGTGCTCGGGAAGCTCGGGCAATAGTTCAGGTAGGCAGGGCAACTATTAAGGAAACACGGGCAACTACTAAGTGATGCGGGGCACCTGTTCAGGAAGGTTCCCGATAGTCCCGATATCCCCCCCCAACAATTCCTGAGCATCATTTATTTCGAATTTGCACTATTTATGGGTTATATTCGTATTTTAATTGTCGAATTTATTAAAATTGAAAACTTACATTTTTAGATAAGATTAGCAAATGCAATCCAAATAACAGGGCACCATTCTATACGATTGCCAAAAGAATTGGAATGAGATATTTTTCGGTTAATGGAGCCGATACAGTTTAATCATCTTATGCATTTATACTTCTTCCATCTGAAAAATACCAAAGCACAAGAAGCAAATAATTCCCCTTTTTGCGTTCTGCTTAGTCCACCTTGAAATCTTTCATGCAGAAGAGCTTAATTGCTAAACTCCGAAGACAACTATTACTTAGCGATATTTAGGAGAATCATCCGTGAATTTTAAAAAAGAAACTTTTCGTAGAAGAACATTCGCCATTGTATCTCATCCTGATGCAGGGAAAACGACATTAACGGAGAAATTATTGCTTTACGGAGGAGCTGTTCAGTTAGCTGGATCAGTTACCGCCCGGAAAAAAGAACGTGCAAGTGTTTCTGACTGGCTTGAGATAGAACGTAAAAGAGGAATTTCAGTCAGCTCAACAGTGCTCTATTTTGACTATAATGGATATAGAATAAATCTCCTGGATACTCCCGGTCATAATGACTTTTCCGAAGATACCTACCGTGTACTTATGGCAGTAGATTCTGTAATCATGGTGATTGATGCTGGAAAAGGAATAGAAAAACAGACAAAAAAGCTTTTTGAAGTTTGCCGTCGGCGCAAAATTCCTGTATTTACTTTTGTAAACAAAATGGATCGTCCTGCCTTAAACACATTATCTATTCTTGACGAGATTGAAAGTGTTCTGAAAATTGGTGCTTACCCGATGAACTGGCCTCTGGGATGTGGAAATGATTTTAAAGGTGTGTGGGACAGAAGAACAAAACTGGCGCACCTGTTTGAAAGGACAACCGGTGGTATGTACAGAGCTCCGGTTTCCACATGTGGCCTGGATGATCCTCTTATTCGTCAGGTTTTGCCGGAAAGCACATTCCTAACTGTACGGGAAGAAGTCGAAATGGTAGAGCATGCCGGGACGAGCTTTAATGTGGAAGATATTTCCAACGGTTTAGTTACGCCGGTCTTTTTTGGAAGTGCGGTTAATAACTTTGGAGTTCAACTATTACTCGATGGTTTTGTTGAATTTTCCTCCCCTCCCCAACCGCGGGTCGCCGAAAGTATAGTTGTCAAACCCGATAGTGAATCTTTCTCAGGTTTTGTTTTTAAAATCCAGGCTAATATGGATCCTCGTCATCGCGACCGTATGGCTTTTGTCAGAATTGTATCCGGTAAATTTACAAGGGACATGCCTGTAATCCATGTACGTACAGGAAAGAGAATTCGTCTTTCCAATTCAAACAATGTTTTCGGAAGAGAAAGAGTGTCAGTTGACGAAGCCTACCCTGGTGATGTTATCGGAGTTGTCGGAGGAGATTTTTTTGCAATTGGTGATACGTTGAGTGAAGATCCTGGTATCTGCTACTCAGAAATTCCCAGATTTCCTCCGGAATGTTTTTCTATCATTTACAACCCGACTCCATCCAATTATAAGCGGTTTCAAAACGGCATCGAACAGCTTGTTCAGGAGGGATTAGTCCATCTGTTTGAAATTTCCACTGCACATCAAAAAACTTATGTACTCGCTGCAGTTGGTCCGCTTCAGTTTGACCTGGTTCAATATCGCCTCGAGTCAGAGTATTCCGCTCAATCGAGAATCGAAACTGCACCATATACAATAGCAAAATGGATTACTGGTGGATGTGATAATCTCACAGATCTGAATCTTCCTCTTAATACTGCTTTAGCAAAGGATTATGGCGGTAGAGATGTCCTACTTTTCAAAGGGGATTTCCAGCTCCGTACATTTTGCGAAAAAAATGAACAGGTGAAATTAGCTGATACTACAAAACAGTAAATCAAATACGTTTTGAGCTAAATTTTACAGTAGAGATCATATATAAAGAAATATCCGTTTCTTCTCATGGAATTTCTTTTGCTATAATTCAGGTTTGACATTTTCTATTACTCTTCAAGATAAGGATGTTGAACACTTATGTCTGAATTCAGTATCTCTATTGAGTGGAATCGTGATACATTAGATTTTAACTATCAGAATTATACCCGTACTCATGCAATAAGATTTGGCTCAAATGGTATGATCTTTGGCTCAGCAGCTCCAGAATTCCATGGCGACCCTCAATATATTGACCCGGAACAAGCTTTTATTATCTCCTTATCAAGCTGCCACCTACTGACATTTCTCGCGATTGCCTCAAATAAGGGTTATGTCATTGACAAATATACAGATAAAGCACATGGTGAAATGGGAAAAAACCAATATGGTCGGATGTCAATGACTATGGTCCTCCTTAAGCCAGTAGTCGTTTTTGACGGAGACAATTATCCTTCAGATGAAGAATTTAAAATGCTCCACGAGCGTGCCCATAATGGCTGCATAATCGCAAATTCCATTAAGGGTTGCGTTAAGCTTGTAATCGAGCCTGTTATGCAGCACCGGTGATATGTTTTCAGTTCCCTATATACTATCTTTTACCACATTCAAGAATTGAATGCATTTCTCTTCCAAAAGGCTACTGAATTCACTTTTCAAAAAACCTTATAAATTTGAGAATCTTGCCCATAAGATCCAAAACAGATATTTTATTTATCTTATTATATCTATTTATTATGCGTTCAGAATTCATTTCAGGAAGAGGACTCTATTACAGTTTTAGAACTTTCAAGTGCAATTGGAGTCGTATCGATTGGTGCTGGTCTGTTAGGATCACTTACCGGTCTCGGTGGCGGTATAGTGCTTGTACCATTTTTAACGATAGTATTAGGAATTGACATTCACTATGCTATTGGTGCCTCACTTATTTCTGTAATCGCAACATCCTCCGGATCTGCTATCGCGCAGTTTAAAGGTGGACTGGCTAATATACGTCTGGGAATGTTCTTAGAAATCGCAGCTATAGCAGGAGCGCTATTTGGGACATTCATAACAACGCTTATAGCTCCGAAATGGGTTGCAGTTATCTTTGGAGTAGTGCTGCTTCATTCTTCCTACATGACAATTACTAAAAGAGAAAAAATAGCTTTGAATAAAAAGTCTGATCCGCTGGCATCATATTTACGGTTGAATAGTGAATATGTTTCTAATGATCAAGTTTGTAAATACTATTTACATGCTGTCCCTGGCGGATTTTTAGTAATGTTCATAGCTGGCATATTGTCTGGCTTATTGGGTATCGGCTCTGGCGCACTTAAAGTCATTGGCATGGACCACATGATGAAACTTCCTTTCAAAGTTTCGACCGCTACCAGTAACTTTATGATAGGAATTACCGCAGCTACAAGCGCAGGTATTTATCTAAACAGAGGCTATATTAATCCCGAACTGGTCATGCCAGTAATGCTTGGAGTATTATGCGGGTCAGTAATTGGAACTAAATTTCTGAAAAAAGCGAAAACAAATCTAATCAGATGGATATTCGCTGTTACCATCTGTATATTAGGATTTGAAATGATTTACAATGGGATAGCTGGAAAGCTTTAATATGAAAAACAGAGAATCAGAAAACAGAAATATTCTATTTTCAAAAATTACGATCCTTATCATTATTATAATAGCTGCATTATTTGTAGCAACTGGAGGATTTCTCTATATCCTTGATTCCGGCTCATTAACAAAGTCTTACTCTACTTTCAATGCAGTTGATGCTCATTTGCGAAGTCCAGTGGGAATTCTTCAGAATGCAATACGCATTAATCCCAAGGGTCAGATTCAGTTTGGTATCCTCCTCCTGCTAATGGTACCGATCGTTCGTGTCTTTATCTTTTTATTTTCATTTATCGCTCAAAAAGATTGGCTGTACTGTGCGATTACTTTCATTGTTTTAACGGTCTTGCTATTTTCCTTTTTTGGCAACTGACGTTATTTAAACAACTAATATTTTACTGCATTCTTTACATTCTATTGGCGGATTTCTATAACAAATTTCTATTTATTTTGAATAGTATAGTATTAAAGATTGCCATTTTTTCATTTTAGAAAAGCTAAAAACCAAAATAAGAATAAGTATCATTTAGCTAATAAATCTCATTCATACTGTTTTTTAAAAGCTCAGATTATGCAACTATTTCTATAAAATTTTTGGTAGGAATTTTGAAGCAATATTGAATCCCCCCCGTTCAATATAGAAATCATCCAGGAAGGATTCAATGTATGTCTGATAATCAGAAGATCAGTTTTATTAAAGTACAAGATCTCTTAATAATAACCGCAGTTGTATTGACCTTTCTATTTATGTGTTTTCGCTATAATAATCTCTTTTTTTGCGGGTCTACTGAAATTTTCAATTTCGTAATAGTTTCTGGTGTATTCATGATTACTGTGACATCCTGGAAAAATTTTGAAAATAGTGCGTTATTAATTATCGGGCCTGGATACTTGCTTATTGAGCTAATTACTTTAATTTGCATTTTATCTTTTAGAGAGGTGAATTCTGTACCATTAGAACCTTTTCATACGACACCATTTTGGTTAGGTGCCCGCTTATTAGAAGCTCTGATACTACTGACATCTTCATTTCTTGTCAAATTAAAAATCAAGCTATCTCCTGTTCTGATGATATTCGGTTCACTTGCAATTATTTTTTTTATTTCAATGGTTCACTGGAAAGTACTTCCATTTTTTATGAATAAAGATTATGGGTCGTTTAGCTCTCTTAAAGCTTGGAACTATTTAGTATGCTTTATGCTGATTATAAGTTTCACCGCTTTCCAGATTAATAAAGATCACTTCACAAATAAAAGTTTTTTTTATCTTAGACTGGCTGTTTTTTTTGTTTTTTTGCAGCAACTGCTCATCATAATTTCTGGTAATTCAAAAGAGATAATCAGTGCGCTGACTGATTGTTCAAGATTCACCTCCCTTTATTTTATTTTTAAAATTTATTTTGACAATTTTAAACAAGAGCCGATACATAGGAATTATGATGCTGCTGAATCAGATGACTTTCGCAAAGAACGTGACCGTTTGTATTCCATTTTTGACAGCATACCTGATTGTGTTTACGTAATTAATAAAGATTTCAAAGTAGAATATGTAAATCCTGCCATGGTTAAGGATTTCGGAGAAAATAAACAGGGAGTTAATTGTTATGAGTATTCTGCAAATAGATCAACCCCATGTCCCAATTGTAAGTTAAATGAGGGGATCATTGAATTTGCCAAGTATAATCTATATACTTCCAGTTCCAAAGCATATGATGTGATACAGACACCTCTTAAGAATCCAGATGGAACCATATCGAAATTAAAGATCTACCGTGATATCACCTCACGGATACAGATGGAGAAAGTACTTGAATCACGTGCACAGGAATTACAGGTCCTTAATAAAGAGCTTGAGGCCTTTTCTTATTCAGTATCACATGACTTACGCGCTCCTTTGCATGTGATAATAAATTTATCAGTTTTTCTACTCGAGGACAATGCAGATAAATTAGATTCAATTGCGAAAGACTACCTGAAACGGATTATATCAAATGCAAACAGAATGAACGATCTTATCATCGACTTGCTTGATTTATCAAGAATAGCCCGCCAGGAGCTCAATATTCAGGAACTGAATCTAAGCACTATCAGTGCTCGCATTATTGATGATCTTCGAAGCAAAAATCCTGAAAGAAAAGTGCACATATCAATACAACCGGATCTTTTTACATTAGGCGATGAACGATTAATTCAAATAGCATTAACTAACCTTTTAGAGAATGCCTGGAAATACACCTTGAAAACTGCAGAACCTGTCGTTGAAGTTTACTCCAAAGAACTTGATGGCAATAAAACATTTTGCATTAGTGACAATGGGGCGGGTTTTAGCATGTCTAAAGCAGATAAACTTTTTAAACCTTTTCAAAGACTCCACTCTGATAAAGAATTTAAAGGTACTGGAATTGGTTTAGCCATTGTAGCACGGGTTATAAATCGCCATGGTGGAAAAATTTGGGTTGAAGCACAGGAGGATAAAGGAGCGACATTTCTTTTCCAGTTCCCGGCAGTTCAAAAAGTAACTTCATCAGCGGGATCTTTAGCGCCGTCTAATTTCGTATAATGCAGGAAGAGATCAAGATAAAAACTTAGGATTATCATCACAGAGGGATTTTAAGAATGCCTGTCAAAGTCAATAAAAAGGGCCTGAATTTACAGGCCCTAAATAGATCAGATTTCACCATAATAAGCTTTTATGTACAGCTCCTTAATTTCAGAGATCAATGGGTAACGAGGATTTGCACCTGTGCACTGATCATCGAAAGCAAGTTCTGAAATTTCATCAAGTTTTGCCATAAAAGCATTTTCAGCAATTCCTGCTTCACGTATGCTCGCCGGGATATTGAGTTTTCTTTTCAGCTCATTGATTTTTTTAATGAGCAGATCAACTTTCTCTTCATTGGTTGTACCGCCCAGTCCAAGGTGATCCGCAATACGGGCGAATCTGGCAGAGGCCTGGGGATATTTATACTGAGGGAAAGCAGTCTGTTTACGTGGTGCATCTGCAGCATTGTATTTGATAACGTGCGTAATCAAAAGAGCATTTGCAAGTCCGTGCGGCATATGGAATGCGGCGCCAAGCTTATGAGCCATCGAATGGTTTACACCAAGGAATGCATTTGCAAAGGCCATACCGGCAGTTGTCGCTGCATAATGCATTTTTTCTCTTGCTTTCAGATCTTCAGCACCCTTTTCATACGCATCTGGCAGGTATTTGAAAACAAGCCTGATCGCTTCAAGTGCAAGACCGTTTGTATATTCAGATGCAAACACCGATACATAAGCTTCGATTGCATGTACTAAAGCATCAAGACCCCCAAAGGCAGTCAAACCTTTTGGCATTGTCAAAACTAACTCCGGATCGACAATTGCAATATTGGGAGTCAGTTCGTAATCAGCTAAAGGATATTTGATCCCCGTTTTCTCATCTGTAATAACCGCAAACGGAGTTACTTCAGAACCGGTTCCGGATGTCGTCGGTATAGCCACCATTATCGCTTTCTGTCCCAGTTTCGGGAAATGGTAAATACGTTTGCGAATGTCCATAAATCTGATTGCGAGATCCTCAAATTTTACCTCAGGATGCTCATACATAACCCACATGATCTTTGCTGCATCCATTGGAGAACCACCCCCAAGAGAAATAATCACATCAGGTCCGAACGCTTGCATTGCGGTAACACCTTGACGTGCATTGGCAATGGTAGGATCCGGATCAACTTGACTAAAGACCTGACATTCAATTCCAATCTCTTCAAGAATGCGGACCACTTTTTCAGCATAACCAAGTTCATATAATGGGCGGTCTGTTACGATAAACGCCTTCTTTTTATCTTCAAGCTCTTTAAGAGCAACAGGCAATGCGCCATATTTGAAATAGATTTTTGAAGGCACTCTGAACCACAACATGTTTTCACGGCGTTCTGCAATAGTTTTTATATTCATAAGATGCTTGACTCCTACATTTTCACTGACCGAATTTCCGCCCCACGAGCCACATCCCAGGGTGAGAGACGCGCTTAGTTTGAAATTGTAAATATCACCAATTGCTCCCTGAGATGCGGGCATATTGACAATAACTCTTCCTGTTTTCATCTTTTGCCCAAAGTAGCTCACCCGGTCTCTATATTTACGTGCATCAGTGTACAATGCTGCAGTATGCCCTATTCCACCGAGCTCTACCAGTTTAGCCGCCATATCAACAGCTTTTTCAAAGTTTTCCGCACGGTACATTGCCAAAGTAGGAGAAAGCTTCTCATGTGCAAATGGCTCCTCTAACGAGATCTGGTCTACTTCACCAACCAGAACCTTTGTTTCTTCCGGTACTGTAATTCCGGCAAGTTTAGCAATCTTTACTGCCGGCTGTCCTACAATATCAGCATTCAAAGCTCCTTTAATCATAATCGTATTGCCTACATTCTTAAGTTCTTCTTCATTTAAAAAGTAAGCTCCACGGTCAATCAGTTCTTTTTTTACAGCTGCGTAAACCTTTTCATGTGCGATTACCGACTGTTCCGAAGCGCAGATAACTCCATTGTCGAAAGTTTTACTCATAAGAATAGAGTTGGCGGCCATTTTTACATGTGCAGATTCATCGATCACTGCCGGTGTATTTCCTGCCCCTACACCGATCGCCGGTTTCCCCGAAGAATATGCCGCCCGTACCATACCAGGGCCACCGGTTGCCAGTATCAATGAAATGCTTGGATGCCGCATAAGGTAGTTGGATAATTCCACCGTCGGCTCGTCAATCCAACTAATGATATTGGCAGGTGCTCCTGCAGCAACAGCTGCTTCCAGTATCACCTTCGCCGCTTCAATCGTACATCGCTTCGCTCTGGGATGAGGCGAGAAGATAATCGCATTTCTGGTTTTTAAGGTAATGAGAGATTTAAATATCGCCGTCGAAGTTGGATTGGTAGTTGGAACAACCCCAGCAATCACCCCTATAGGTTCAGCAATTTTTACAATGCCATACGATTCATCCTGTTCAATAATTCCACAAGTTTTCTCATCTTTATATTCATTATAGATAAATTCAGATGCGAAATGGTTTTTAATCACCTTATCTTCAATGACTCCCATTCCTGTTTCCTGTACAGCGAGTTTAGCAAGCCTGATGCGTGCATCACTGGCTGCCAATGCAGCGACCCGAAATATTTCATCAACCTCTTTTTGATTAAAAGAGGCAAAGGAGCGCTGCGAATCCTTCACGAGGGCGATCATTTTTTCCAGTTCTTCGACATTAGTAACTCGCATATATTCCATTTGTGCCTCCTTGGCTTTGTGAATAATTTCACTATCTAACATTTATTTGACGTTTTCTGTGCTTAAGCACTAATAATATAGCACAGTTTTTTATGTTTTGCAAGATATTTGTGATTTATTTCACAACACTCCAAAAGGTTCCGCACATAACTGCATTTCCATACCTCGAACAGTTTACTCATGAACTCTTTGGGAATATTTAACTCGGGTAAACGCATTGCATTTGAACTATTTTGCAAGAGAACGGCCACTTCAGTATATTGTGCGTTTTCATTGCATTCAGTTTGTTTAACGTTAATCTGATTGGTATAGAATCCTTATGATTACAAACATATTAGGAACTGCAGGAGTAACACTTCTTTTACTTGCTTTCATCCTTAATCTCCTCAGGATCATAGATGAAAGAAGTCCCGTTTATTCTCTGTTAAATTTCATTGGAGCTACAGCGGCATGCATTTCATCGATAATGATACCTTTTGTACCATTCATTGTACTTGAGGGAGTATGGGCGATAGCCGCACTTTTTGCGCTCATTGGGAATATTAAGCGACCACACTAACGGATTGTGAAAATAGTTACATCTGTATCTGACAATTTACCCTGCAATCATTTTGATTAACAATCCTATAATCGCGATCAGAAAGAGAATCGCACCTATACCCAGGAAAGGAATAGTCCTTTGCTCACTTTTCTTTTCATGTAAGACAATGGGTCTAATTTCGGCAATGCTTGATGGATTGCAGATAAATTGTCCAATGATATCCTGAGGGGCCCTATCTGAAATGTTGCGGAATACCGCGAAGATATCCTGACCGAAATCAGAGCAGTTTTGATAACGATCAGCCGATTCCAGTGCCATGCTTCTATTGACGATAGCAATCAACTCTTCCGGGAAATTGATTCCATAAGAAGAAACAGGCTTAAATTCTCCTTTAGTCTTCTTTTGTACAAGTTCAGATAAAACTTTCTGAGGGAAAGCCCTATGACCAGTCAACATTTCGTATAGAACTGCGCCAAGGGAAAAGATATCGCTGCGTAAATCTAACTGCTTCCCGCTTAACTGTTCAGGACTAAGATAAATCAAGGTTCCCATAATCTTCTGGCCAACAGTATGCAGACTGACTTCGCTTGGACGTGCTATTCCAAAGTCCATCAGCTTTACTACGCCGTCTTTTGAAACAATAATATTATCTGGTTTTATGTCACGATGAATCAGGCCATGGTAAACATTCCCATAGATAGTATAATCTTTGACATGAGTATACTTTAAAGCATGGCTGACATAATAAGTGATAGCAAGAGCGATTGCTACTGGTAATTTCGAATGCTGCGAGAGAAGAGATTTAACTGAATACCCGTCAACGTATTCCATCTCCAAAAAGGGAATACTCTGATCGATATAGCCAATATTATGGATTTCAACAATATTGGGGTGATGTATATCCGAAAGGATTTTTGCTTCAGTAAAAAAGCGCTCACGAGCCTCTTTGTTAGTATATTTACGCAAAATTTTTACCGCTCGCACTACTTCCAAACCTTCATGCCAGACTTTATAAACAACAGCACTTCCCCCTTCTCCAATCATCTGCTCAATTCTATTTGGTCCAACCTTATCGCCTTTAGAAAATATGGGAAGAGATGGGTCCTTATAGGGGTTAGCGATATCTTCATTAACTTTGATTGGACGAGATTCGTTGCTTTCCAGATCAGAAGGATTAGTCATAGTGGATTGTACCTTTGATAATAGTCAATCAGGTATTATTTTTAGTAGGATTTACTCTTATTCAATTTTAGTTCCAGTGGATTTGCAAAAAAGGTTTCTGGTAAAAATCTGATTTGTTATAAAATAAATAAATTGTTAGCAATAAAAAAGCACCTACTATAAACCATTTTTTGTTTGTCTTCTAAGACTTTTTCCACGGTTTGTTAGGTCCTTATAAAATTTTAAGAATAGATGATGACAACATTATGAATATTCTTGTTATTAGATTCAGTTCACTGGGTGATGTTATACTGACCACACCAGTTTTTAGTTATCTCAAAAAACGCTTCCCCGATTCCAGGATAACTTTTCTCACCGATAAAAACTATGTTGAACTATTTTCTGATGACCCAAGACTCAAGAGTGTACTGGGTTTTCACAAATCCGACAATGTCGACAAATTATCAATTATAAATGAAGAATGGGACTTTGTCATTGATTTACAAAATAGCCACAGAAGCCAGCTTATTTTCAAATCAATTAAAAAGAAAAAAAACACAGGTGTCTTTGAAAAATTCCATATAAAACGTCTTTTGTTAATACTCACTAAAATTAACTTTTATCCAGCTCAGTCAGATGTTATCACCAGATACCTCAAAGCAGCAGGAATGGAAAATAGCGCCTTCAATATTGAAAAATCACCGAAGCTTTTTTTCAAGCCATCATCATCTCAGTATGATAAGTTGATTCAATCAGATACAATCATTCGCCCCACAATTGCACTTTTTCCATTCAGTGCATGGAGAAACAAAGAATGGCCAGTCAAATATTTTATGATGGTGGGAAAATTCTTCATTTCCAAAGGGTGGAATGTGATCATTATGGGCAGCCGTTCTGAAAAAGAGAATGCTGATCAACTACGATTACTTATAGGATTGAGGGCAATATCTCTTGCTGGCCAACTCTCATTGTATGAATGTGGTTGTGTGCTTAGTCGCTGTACAGTTGCACTTGGAAATGATAGCGGATTATCTCATCTGGCGCGGGCCTGTGGTGTTAAGACTGGTATTATTTATGGACCAACAACTCATCATTTCGGCTTTTACCCGTCTGGAAATCCTCCATTTAAAATATTTGAGACACCAATGCGTTGCCGTCCTTGCCATCCTCATGGTGGAAATGTGTGCTGGCATTTTAATCATGATTGTATGAAAAATATCAATCCTGAAAGTGTAATAAAAGGGTTGGTGAATATACTTGAATAAGAAAATGTTTTTAGGAAATCATATAAAAAATAAACTAAATTTAAACCAGGAAAGTTTGGTTTAAAAGAATTATTTTTAGGGTAAACTTTTTAACAAATTTATTTATCACACAGGCAAAATTACGGGAAAATGCGAAGTCTCATATTACTATTTATTTTTTTGTGTTCCTCAATAACTTTTTCTTCCCCCGACAACACCAGGGAGATACAATTCATAAGTGGTTTACTTCTACTTGATTCAAAAACAGAAATGACAGACTCACTTAGGGCTGCAAAATTTCATGAACTGCAAAAGATTACCGGCATTTCAGGAAAAGATGCAATATATTTCATTGAAAAATACCGGGACAAACCTGAAGAATGGAAAAAAGTTTCAAATTTAATTAATAAATTAATGAATCAAATTGATTCAGATGCAAAAAAATGAATTGTTTTAATTTTTAGGAGATATCATGTCAGAAAATTTGAAAGTATTTACTGATGACAATTTTACCGATGAAGTAATTAATAGTAAAACACCGGTCATTGTCGATTTCTGGGCTGAATGGTGCGGTCCTTGTAAAATGTTGACACCTATAATCGATGAAATCGCAGGTGAATACCAGGGAAAAATTCTCATAGGGAAATTAGATGTAGATAACAACCCGCAAACTGCAGCTAAATACAATATCAATAGTATCCCTTCATTATTATTCTTTAATAACGGCAGTATTGTCGAGCAACACACGGGACTTCTTCCCAAAGCTTCTCTAAAGTCAAAAATTGACAGGACATTTCAATAATTCAAGAAGAAATGAAAAAAAATGCGAATAGTCACTCTTAATCCACCATTTTTTCCAAAATATTCCAGAGAATCCCGTTCACCGGCAGTTGCAAAAAGCGGGACACTTTACTATCCAATGTGGCTTGCTTATGCAACAGGCTATCTTAGAAAAAGCCGGTCATGAAGTTTCACTGATCGATGCACCTGCAGTGTGCATGGATACTGAGAAGGTATTGGCCAGGAGTAGTGGAATTTCAGCCTGAGATGGTGGTGCTTGATACATCAACACCCAGTATTTACAATGATATTGAAATTGGATGTGCTTTGAAAAAGAGATTCCATCACTTTTTGTCGTACTGGTTGGAGTACACGTGAGTGCGCTTGCCGGTCGAGACATTGCAAATATCAGAGAGCATTGATGCAGTTGCTTTTGGAGAATACGATGCAACGTTAGTTGACCTTGCAATAAGTTAAGTGCAGGAAAAAATGATGAACAATTGAAAAGTGTGGCAGGACTTGCATTCAGAAGTCAAGGCGGAGAGATTATTAAAAATGAACCACGTCCATATATTCAAGACCTCGATGACATCCCAATGGTTTCATCAGTATACAAAAAGCACCTTGACATTTCTCCCTATTTCTACGGTCACAGCAGATATCCGCTTATTGTTCTTGTAACAGGGCGAGGATGTCCCTTCAAATGTACCTATTGTGTTATTCCTCAGACTATGCAGGGACATCAATATCGAAAACGTTCAGTACAATCGATTATCGACGAATTCAGGTTTATTAAAGATAATTTTCCTGAAGCGAAAGAGATCATGATCGAGGACGATACATTAACAGCTGACAAAAATCGCTGTCGGGAGTTTTCACAGGCGTTGATTGACGCAAAACTTACCACTATCCCCTGGTCAGCAAATTCAAGAGCAGATGTTGATTACGATACAATGCGTCTTATGAAAAGAGCCGGATGTCGTCTGTTCTGTGTCGGTTTTGAAAGCGGCGAGCAGCAGATTCTTGACAATATTAAAAAAGGGACAAATATTGAAAAGATAAAGGTATTTGTCAAGGATGCCCGTAGAGCGGGAATTCTTGTTCACGGATGTTTCATGGTTGGCAATCGAGGTGAATCACGTGAGACTCTTGAAAAGACCTTGTGCTTTGCAAAAGAGTTAAACCCCGATACCGCCCAGTTCTTTCCAATAATGGCTTACCCGGGAACAAGCGATTTTGCCTACTTCAAAGAAAAAGGCTGGCTGGTTACCAATGATTTCAGAAAGTGGCTTAACTGAAGATGGGCTTCATTCGTCTGTAGTTTCGAATCCGGATCTCAAATATGAGGAACTTGTTGCTTTCTGTGATCGCGCCCGAAGAGAATTTTATTTACGACCCCAATATATGGCTGCTAAAATGATCCAGATCATTAAGCAACCATCGGAAGCAAAACGGATTTTCAAGGCAGCCGGAACAATGGTAAAATATCTGCTGTCACCATCCCTAAAAAAGAATGATAAAAAATGAGTTTTCTGGCATTAATCTATTGAGATACTTTTCTGGTTCTCACTTTTTGTGCTCTTTTATTCATATATAATTTATCCGATTTCAATATATCATTTTTGCTTATTTTTTCAAAAATCCAATCAAAACTGATGATAATTTTCTCCCAAGCGTAGGGGTCCTTGTTCCGGTTCACAATGAAGAAAATGTCATAAAAAAGAAAATTGACAATATTTTAGCTATCGATTATCCATCTGATAAACTAACAATATGGGTTGGATCGGACTGTTCCACTGATTCTTCAGAACAGATCGTCAGAAATTAGATAATCCCAGGGTTCACCTCTGGATTGCCCCGAAACGCGGGGGAAAAACGGGAGTTGTGAACAATTTAGCGCCTCTTATCGAGGCTGATATAATCTTATTAACAGATGCAAATACGATGCACCGCCCTGATTGCCTTAAAGCAATCGTTCGGAATTTTGCTGATGAGCGTGTCGGTGTTGTTGCCGGACATATTGAGCATATTAAAAGTGCAAAACAGGAAGAAGAAACGGGTGGTGAAGGTATTTACCGGATATTCGAATCCCGTCAAAAAGTTCTTGAAGGGCAACTACATAGCACAATTTCTGCATTTGGCGGCTTTTATGCGATTCGTAAGAAGGTTTTTAAACCCATTCCTCCCAACTCTTACTCCAATGACGATGTGCTGATTCCAATGAACAGCATCAGGCAGGGATATCGTGTTATTTACGAACCGAAAGCAGTTTCCGAAGAGGATTTTACCGGCAATGTACAGAGTGAATTTTCACGAAGGATCAGGATCGGAGCCGGAAATTTCCAGGCATTTTTCTGGTTACTTGACTTTCTCAATCCTGCCCGCGGATGGCCTTCATTTTGTTATTTCTCCCACAAGGTAACCCGATGGTTTTCTCCTTTGTTTATAATTGCCATCATTCTCTCCTGTGGAGCTCTTTTTTATCTGAACGGACATATTATTTATAAAGTTCTATTTACCACCGGTTTTATTCTCATGTTCGCCAGCTTCTTTTACAAAATAATACCGCTGAGATTAACTAAACATACCTACTATTTTCTTGCAATGAATCTGGCTCTAATATTAGGCCTTTTTCGTTATCTTGGCGGAATAAAAAATGCTGCCTGGTCAAGAACAGAACGTTCATAAACTCAGAGAGATTTTGTTTTTTTCAAAATGGTTCTCTCTTTGTCTTCTTTTTTTCCTGTATTCACCGGTTTTTTCCGATGTTGACGATGGCTCTATTCTTCATAAAGGTGAAGCAACCTTCTATGGAGAAGGCTCATTTGGCCATTGCGGCTTTCCCGTTGATTCCCAGCCTCTTTATCATGGTGCAATGAATCATACCGATTATGACTCGTCATCCGCTTGTGGTACCTGGGTTCGTATTTCAGGACCTAAAGGAGAAGTAACTGCTTTTATTGACGATGAATGCCCGGAGTGCAAAGAGGGAGATATCGATCTGGGACCAAATACATTTGAAGTCATAGCGGACAAACACCTGGGCAGAGTGCCCATTTCATGGCGGTATGTCTCGGCTCCTGTTAAGGGACCGGTTCAATATTACTGGAAAGATGGCACTTCACGATATCACATAGAAATCCAGGTACGAAATCACCGGTATGGCATCACCAGACTTGAGATACAAACTCAAAAAAGTGAATGGAAAACTGTTGACCGCTACCCTTACAATTTCTTTAAATTAAATGGCGGTCTCAATGGAGAAGATGGTCCTTACAACATAAGAATTACAGATATATTCGGAAATCAAATAGTCGATTCAATGATTCCGCTGACACCGGCAAGTGTAGTCGAAGGAAAATCAAGTTTTCCGGAAATGACTAATGCAATTCATTACAGAAATATTTCCAAAAAGCGTTCAGAAAAAGCTACGATAATTAAGACCGTTCTCTTTACAGGCAAAAAAACAATGATTGCATTACCACATACAGGTACAGTTACACTATACTCTTTGCAAGGACAAAGGATTGGAACCTTCACTACCGATGTTAATGGATATATTACTTTGCCACAAGGTAGAGAATTTAATTATCTGCTGATACTGAAGAATCCGTAATAAGATCTTGATTCACCCGGATTGCGGAAATGGTTTTTTGTCATAAAAATTATAGCCATCCGTTTTTTTATTTACACAAATTTTTCTGCAGTTTCGGCGAGAATGATAGTGAAATCCCTCATTATACCAACATACCCGTCTTGCGCCATCGACAAGGCTGTCATGCGAATCGCAGGAAACCCTTTTCGCTGCCGATGGCATGTTAATGCGAGTCGTACAGAACCTTCAGGAATTCGGTAATCCCCGAGACTCCACCTGAGATCCGAAAAAACATTCGTCCATAATCAGTTCTGGTGTCTATCAAATGTACTGAGTTCCGGTTCCTAAACTTTCACCAGATGACTCTTTGGATACGATTTACACAAATCTCTACTTTCAAAAATTATATGCAATTCCCGCATGTATATATTTTTTATTTGGGTTACAGGAAGAGAAAAAATTAATTCGGTATTTATATTCTCTATACTTCCTGTTTCCAATTGAAGAAAGTACGATTCCCGCAACAGTTACCGGTATTCCAACCGCAAGGCAAATTATTCCAGCTCCACCATTTGGGTCATCAGTCGTTGTACTCACTCCTGTCGGAGTTGAATGACTCTCCCAATCAGCAGTTGAAATTAATGCTATACCTGTGCCGATTGTTGCAGCCCCTATGCCAAGCATTGCAAAACCAGTAGTTCTTAAATTTTTGAACTTTTCAATTTTTCCTTGTACATCTTCTTTTGTATACCCATCCTCATCTTTCATTTGACAAAAACTAACAGAAACTGTTAAAAAGACAAGTAATAAAAATTGAACTGTTTTCATTATAGCCTCCTGTTTAAGATTGTTCATCAACTCGTGATTTTGATTATATTAAAATAAGTTAGATTGATTTACCTGATGTTTTATTACAAATCGACATACGAAACAACAGACTTTTTCTAAAGCGCGATCAATCAATATAAATATTTGATTGTTTTTTGACAAATCAATTGTAGATAAATGGGAATACATTATTAAGGAGAATAGTATACGGTATTTTGCTCCGCTGAAAACGACCGTAGATTCATTCAGAATTCCTCATAGGAATGTTCGACTATCATCAGACTCATTCTTTGGTCCATATGAAACAGGTGAACTATACATCATACTCATTCTTTGGTCTATATGAAGCAGGTGAACTATACATCATACTCATCCTGTGGTTCACTCAGAGCGGGACAACTGTACCTTAGATTCGTCCATGTTTACACTATGGCGGGGAAACTGCATACTAGATTCATCTATGGTTATCACCGATCAGTTTAACAGCACACTAAATCCATCAATTGCCATCTCAGAACGATTCAATTACATCATATGTCAATCGATTGATTACCTCCAGGCGAAACTACTGCATCATGGATCTATCTAAGGCTAGCTCAGAGTGGGGTAACTGCATCATAAACTCATCTATGGTCACCTCAGGGCGAAGCAGCAACTGCATCATCGATCCACCCTTGATTATCTCAAAGCGAGGCAACAGCACTATAGATTCGTTCAGGGTTACATCAGAAAGGAGTAACGTCATCGTAGATCCATCCAGCATTACCCCAAAGCGATTCGACCTATATATCTGATTTACATAATATGTGATAGATGTGCTCAAACTATACTGTGGATCCATACCGGAGCGTAACGATATCACATTCCATAAAGCAAAACCTGGTGAAATGCCGTAAATGCCTCGTTGCTTATGTTCAGGAATACACCCCGTGTAGACATATTATGGGTAGAGTATCCATAACAAGACCATTTGTACTGTTGCTTTACGTTTTCAATAGTATGAGAAAGTAATATTTTCTAAAAGTTTCTTTTACCGTTATTTATATTGCCAGAAGATCGAAAATTGACCCATAATTCTTGTTTGATAGAGGAGGTTTTTCAGATGCATCATGTAGATTATATGGCAATTGCTGACAAAGCTATGGAACAGATTCGTAAGGGTGCATTCCTTACAGTACAAGCAGGAGATCAATTAAATGTCATGACAATCGGTTGGGCTTCGTTAGGGTTTCTCTGGAGCAAACCGATGATGACTATTATGGTCCGTAAGTCTCGCCACACATTTGGGATAATTGAAAAGTCCACCGAATTTACAGTTACAGTCCCGCTCGCAGATATGTCAAAAGAACTTGAGATCTGCGGTACAAAATCAGGAAAGGACCATGATAAATTCAAGGAATGCAGCCTTGAACTTTTCCCTGGTCAGAAGGTCCGTACTCCGGTAATTAATATCCCGGGGATAAACTTCGAATGTAAAATTATTTACAAATCAAAACTTGATCCTGATAACCTGAACGAGTCATATAAAAATCTCTATCCCAACCGGGACTACCATACTTTGTATTATGGAGAGATTGTTTACTGCTATTCGACTGCTGACGCACGCGGTTGATTATTCCTGTTTTGTGGTAGAGACGTCCGGCCGGACGTCTCTACCAGATCATTTTATTTATTGTAACATTCAGAATCCCCAATAATTTTCACTGCCGTTACTTTTCCTGGAATCCTGATTTATCTGGACATTGTAATGAGTTGTAGCAGTATCTGATGCTCTATTCTTTATTGTAATGGTCAAATCCAGAAGTGTGGATTTCTTATTTTCACTTTGTATCTCATTCATATCTGCCAAACGGAAATTCATTATTTTCGCATCAGGGATAAGCGTTCTGACCGTATCCCCATTTCGCAACAGATTCTCCTGTGTATAATAGTAAACAATCGTATCAGTACCATTTTGGTTTATAAATTCAATGCGGCTATCATTCCAGCTGATAATCTCGGAACTCTTTCGTATCTGAGCAATTATCTGTGAACCTATTCTGTCTGTTTCTTTTTCAAGTTGAGTTCTGTTTTTTGACTTTGCTATATGTGCATTGATATGGTTCCATGTATAAAAAACGGTGAAAAGAACCAATGATGAAACAACGATTGCCACCATCAATTCAACAATAGTCATTCCTCTTTGTAATTCAGTATTTTTCAATTTACGTAGCCCTGCAGCAGCTTGAAATGCCATTGATCTGAAACTTTCATTTTTTCAGAAATTATAATTTCAACTTCATTAATTTTATTTGATTTTGATTCTAAAGGGTCAGTTTCGAAATCTTCAACGATTTTCCTTTCGACTGTAAATTCCTTTTTATTGTATATTACATTGTATGTTGTATCATTCAAATCCCCATTTAATTGACATATATTCTTAATACTTTCAGATTCATTACGGGCAAGAACCGATACACTTAAAACAGATGAACCACGGCTCTTGATCTTGTCTGCAGTAGTAATTGCACTTAGTAATGATACAGATACCAGAGCAAAAATGACCATTGCGATGATTACTTCGATTAGAGTAAAACCGGTATCTGTACGAAATTTCTCTTTTGTTTTGTTATCCATAAGAAATATCCAATTTAATTCTATCATACCAAAATCTTACAATGCGCCCACCCTTCGATTAGGAACTCAGGGTCAGCGGCGTTTAAAACGGTTTTTTCGGGACTATCAATAATACCGATCATGCAGAATAAAATCGAAGCATGATCAGTTTGATAATTCGAATTTATCACTTTTTACAATGCGCCTACCCTTCGATCAGGAACTCAGGGTCAGCGGCGTTTAGTACGGTTTTTTCGGGACTATCAATAGCTCGGCCCATACTGATTCAACTAAGTTTTTCAAAATTCCTGCCACTTAACAATTGAAAGTCTGCCTAAAAAGAACGGCAATTTATACTCTTCAATATTTTCCAATGGTTTGATTTCTCCACGAAGTATATTTTTCTGCAAGTTTGGAGACTTACCCTGAGTAAGTGTCGGTTCCTGTTGACTTTCGGGGTCAACAAACAATCCAGAGCAAATGAGTCCTGCCATCTTACCTAAATGTCCAGCCGATTTTTGCGCTATCATAATTCCGGTGATCTTGACATCAGAATGTGTCTTTATATCTCCCGGTGATCCTAAAGCCACTAAAATTCCATCTACAATTGCCCTGTCCCCTATTTCGATCGCATAAATCTTTTTTTCTTTTTCAGATTTCTTTGTAGTATCACTTCCACTTGAACTGCTGATTCCAGGTACAACAATCGTACTCTTTCCATCGACAATAGCATTACCATAAATAGCGACACTATTGAGAACCATCGCACTGCCCTGAAAATGAGCGAAATCACCGATAAACAGTTTGCTTTGAGTAAACACGCTGGTTTTTAAAAGCTTAGTTTTACCGCTCAGTGTGATTTCGCCTGTAGCAATAAACTTTTTACCCTCTATGGTAACATCATTACTAATATCGATTCGACCAAGAACGGTAACGGTTCCTGTATCTTTCCAGACAAGCGAATTGAAAGATCCGTCAATTAACAGATCGCCATAAACGACAGGAGGTATTTTTTTTAAATCTTTATTAGCCTGAATTGTCAATGGAGGATTTAGCACACTATCGGAATATGAAGATAATGTGTCCTGATATTTATCAACTAATTTTTTAAGCGATGAAGAAACTGAATCACCAGCACCAGGCAATGAAGCTTTTTCGCCTTTAATCCCATTACTGTTTTCCCACTCATATTTATTATAGCAAATCACCACAGTATCAGGAAGAGCTGGTATTTTGCTTCCAAGTGTTGCCTCAACTTTACTGGTTACATTCTGAAACGTACTTATAGACCGCAGAATACATGACCCACCCTCGGGGATAACGGATACTTCGCACTTATTAACAGTATCATCTGTGTAAAGTAAATATTCAACACTTCCGCCATCAAAAGTTAACTTTGTTTCTTTTTCTTCTGTAGTATCAATAGATGACGTCATTTCTTTCCAGGAGGAATCCAGCGTGTTAATAACTGGAAGAACCGTTGTGGATTCAGGAGAAGCAGACGTGAGATCATCGAATCCCTTGTAAATTCCTGATCGGGCATTCAACAGAGCTTGCACGGTTGAAAGATTTCGAAACGAAGGTCGGGCATAACTGGTTTGAAAGTAAAGAAAGGACATTACTGCGATCAATCCGCTAACCGCAAAGAAAATCACAATGGGGAAAACGCTCCCCTTTTCAGATGAAAATATTCCAAAAAATTTACATCTTTTATTGCTCTTCAACAACGAGATCATAATCACCCCGGGCGTCGTGAAGAGTAACTTTATTATCGTTGATTTTTACGATCTTCTGTTCAACTATTGCTTCTCCGATTCCCCTGATGAAAGTTTCACCATTTGCATCCTCGATTATAGCCAATGGTGAATTTTTAAGCAGAATACCTTTAAGAGATAATTTTGGTCTATCATGCAAAGAAGCTGTGTTTCTCTTTTTTGCTGGATCATCACCGTATCTCCTGAAAGGATTTTCAGAAACACCAGCATAAACAAAACGGTTTTGAATAACCTTTTTACTCAGAACAGCATCGATTTTTTTAAAATCAGAATTTACCAATAAAGATGCCTTGAAACCATCAGCAGTAGAATTTCTATTGTTTATTGAGCCGATATCCATTAAAATATAAATGCTGCAAAGGATCATTCCGACAGATGCGATAACATACAGAGGAGAATTTTTCCGGTTCATAACTTCTCCTGAACCGGAATGAAGCACGTTACCATCATTTTTACTCCCACCTTACCGTCACTTTTTGCTTCTAAAAAGAGCCGATCGACTTTGTACATTTGAGGGATATTCTCAACAGATGATACGAATTGTCCCAATGCGTTATATGTAGAAGTAAAATTAAGGACAATGGGGGAAATTTTAAAATCCTGATTCTGCGTTTCAGCAAGCGGCTCAATTTTAATAAACCGGATATCAGATGAATTTGCTTTATTTATAAGTGTTTCTAAAAAGCCTGATAGATCATGAGCATTTTCTGATGTGTTTCCGATGAGTGACAGCAACTTCTTCTGAACAGCGTTATTTTTTTTCTTTATCTGGTCAACAATTTTCGAAAAACCTGCTTCTGATGATATTAATTCATTTACAGTTGTGTACTGATGAATATTATCAGATAACGAGTTCAACTCCGGAATGATTGCGTATCGAAGCAGCACAGCTGTAATAAGTACAGCTGTTCCAACTGTCAAAAGCAACACTGATTCTCCTGTTATTTTCCTGATTTCATTTGACATAATATCTTGAATTTGTAAATGTTTTTATCTTTTTCATCTCTTTCCAGATTTGCCAATGTTACATCGGTAATCAATGGTGAACCATTCAATTTCTTTAACATCTCAGTAACAGCAATTTCCTTCAAAGACCATCCCATTATAGCGATTTTAATTTCTGAAATGTTTTTCATCGGTTCAGAACCAAGTTTGTCAACAAAAAGTCCCTGAGGCCGTTCTGAACCTATCAAATGGAGAAGTCTGGCCCAGTTCGATTCATAAGAACCCGGAGATTCTATTCTGGAAAGTTTTTCGGCAAGATTACTTCCAGTTTTTAATAAATCCCTGATATCTTTATTTTGGTTTATAATATTGTTGTACTCATTTTTGCACTTGTCTATCTTATACATATAATAAACATTCAAAATTCCCGTTATTGCGAAGAGTACTATTGCAGTCAGAACTATAGTTGCAGAAGAAATATACGCAAAAGCTCTGATATTTCTTAACCTACTGGCCTCAGTACGGCCCTTAAAACCGGGTACTGCTTTTTCATCGCAAAAGGCAATTCCAGCTGCTTTGATCGCAGGTATATCATTCTCAAGAAAAGCTATTGTCCTGATTTCACCCAGGTCTTCCAGATTGATGTCTTTAACATTTAAAAGGTAAATAACTTTGGGAAATTGTTCAGTCAGATTTAGATTTTGCCAATACAGCCTGACTCTTGCCAAAAAACCCTTGAGTTGACGTGAATCAGAAACCGGAGTGGAAAAAACTACCACCAGCTTTTGTTCTATTATGATGGCGACTTTGTAAATGTCACCTTCTTTTGAAATCGAAATGAATGAGGTATCTGCAGACTGGGCGATGTAAAGAGGTATGGTACACAGATATGCATCGTCGGGGTAAACACCCAGTAAATTATTTACCAATGCATCACTGAATATTTTAAATTGAGCTGATGCAGTACAAGCCCGGAAGTCTCCAATGTGGGCTTGCGCTGTTTGAAGTTCAATATAATCAGGAACATCTTTGTGCAGCCACTTCGACTCGACTCCAAGCCGCACACCTTTATTAAGAAGTAATATATTTCGTAAGGTATTCTGGAGTTCCCATCGCTTCACCTGTGAAACAGTCCATTTCTTTTGTTCCTGTACCAAAGAAATCTGGACAAAAGTTCCATCGTTCGCAGGGATTATTCCATATAGTTTTTGCATATATCAATTTGCCGATTACTGTTTTTTCTGTTTTTCTGACTTTTTATTTTTTTCTACTGAATCTATACTCGTTTTTTCTGGAACAACAACCGAAGAGTCCTTATTGGGATATGGAACTGCTTTTGTCGAGTCCATGGTTTGGATACTATCGCTGCTAATAGTCAAATGCGATATCGAATCATGGTCATTCTTCTTACCGAGAGGGAAGACCTCACCTAATTTCTTTACTCCTCTTCGGACACCCTTTTCAATAAAATTCATATCGTGGATATCATACTCTTCAATCTCTTTGTCAATATCAATACTTTCATTTCTTGATACGATATGAGGAGTTATAAACACCATGAGATTCGATTGAATTTGAGTTTTTCCACTGTAGCGAAATAGTCCGCCAATCAAAGGTAAACTGCCAAGAACTGGTACTTTTTTATAGCTCACCGATTCCTGATTTTTTATTAGACCGCCAAGGACAAGTGTCTCACCATCATTAAGCCGAACAGTCGTTGTGATCGAACGTGAGGAAACGTTTGGATATCCATCTTCATTGGGTCTGTCTGAATTGGAAACATTCGGAGTGATTTCTGCAGTGATCTGTCCACTTTGTGATATCCAGGGCGTAATGTCAAGTTGAATACCAAATTTGATCGGCTGAAATCTTGACGTGTGATTTTCACCGACTCCTGTTTCAACAGTAAAGTACTGTGTTTCACTTACATCAATTGAAGCCTTATTTCCGTTCAGGGTCATGATTGACGGTTGAGCAAGCACTTTAGCTTTATCCTGAGTTTCAAGAAAACGCAGTGCAACAAAAAAATCATCAGGCAGATCTTTGAAAATTCCAAGATTTCCCTTGAATACATCACCGAACACACTTTTAAAAAATTTACCACTTATACCAAGTTCAGTATAATCAGACCCTTTGTAACTATTAACTGCCGGTGCAGGAGTGATATTGTACGACTTATTAACCATATCTTTATCTTTTCCCGAACGCATTCCGAATTCTTTATTGATGTTACTTTTAAATTCGACAATTACAGCATCTATGCGCACCTGAGGTGTGGGAATATCGATAGTCGTCAGGAACTCTCTCGCAGCAACAATGTCTTCAGATGTTCCCGAAATCAGTAAAGCATTCTGTTCTTTAATCACTCTGATGTTCGTTGGAGGAATATCTTTAGGAAGAATGGCAGGAACCATATCGGCTTTAATATGTCTAAGATGAACGAGTTCTGATTTTGACAATGCCTGTCCGGAAGGAGTTGCAGTGTTTCTATCTCCAATCAGAATGACATTGTCTTTTTGGACAAAGGTAAATCTTGTACCACCAAGCAGCAGCGCAAGTGCCTCTGTCAATGGAGCCTCATTCAGTTTTGCATTGATTTCACTTTTTATACTTCCGTAAGTAACAATTTCGATTTCACTCTGTTCAGCAATTGCATTGACAATATCTTCAAGATCACCATTTGAAACATTAATAGAAACCAGTCCGTTTTTATAATCAACATGAAAATTACTCCCAGAAGTATTATTACGGGAACGGTTATAATTACCCATCCCCTGCCCTGGGTCCATATTGTCAGATAAGCTTCAACCTGATAGATATTTCTTCTTCGTACCACCTTATAACCGTTTCCTTCAAGAATTGCCCGAAAACCATCATCGAGATCAACCTGAAACAGTTTACCAGAGATAAGCCATCGACTTTTGATTCCGGCACAATACTGATAGCGGTTTTTGAAGAAAGTTCTTTGAGAAATTCCTTTACATTTACATTCTGAACATCAACGGTCAGTTTACCATCAGAGTAACGGATCAGATTTTTCTCTTCAGCAGTTGCTTTCTGAATTTTATAAACATTTCCATCTTTTACCACTGCAAGTCCGTTCGACTCAGCAATACTTTTCAGACCCTCCATTATCGGAACATCAACAAGATGAAGGGTGACTTTTCCCGTAACACCCTGATCAAGGAGAATATTAAGATTGTATCCCTTTGATATCATTCGTATTACATCGCGGATATCAGTATCCTTGACATCAACAGACAGCAGCTGCTGTTTTACCGCATTTGAATCAAGTGTAATGGTTGAACTGTTCTGACCGTAGACACTTGTTATAATAACAAGTGCAGCTCCGGCGGACAAAATACCTTTTGCAAATTGATTCATAATAGCCCCTTTTATTCCGCTATCAGACATTTGCAAAGCATCCTCTACAAGTACCACACGTAGAATTTCTTCCGGTGTGGTAAAGCCATGTTCCACTTTGGAAATTCCATCCTGAATAAGAGTATGAAATCCGCTTTCACGTAAAGACTTACGAAGCATCGTTTCCGGCGCGTTATCAGCAATTAAACTGCGCAATGCCTCATTGATCGTAACAATTTCGTAAATTCCCATTCGACCTTTGTAACCGGTTTTATTACACCGTTCACAGCCGACAGCAGTATACGCCTGAGGTAAATGATAAGAACCAAGCATTGATTTCCATCTGATCTTTGTATCTTCTGACAATTCTGTCTTCTTTTTACAATGAGGACAGAGGACCCTTACAAGTCGCTGTGCTATAATTGCCAGAATCGATGAAGATATAAGAAAACCGGGAATACCAAGATCTCTGAGACGAGTAATCGCGGAGATTGCATCATTGGTGTGCAATGTCGAGAGCACCAGGTGACCTGTTTGTGATGCTTGCACTGCAATCTGAGCGGTTTCGTTATCTCGAATTTCACCGATAAGAATTACATCAGGGTCCTGCCTGAGAATAGAACGTCAATGCCGTGGCAAATGTCACACCTGCCTTCTCGTTTATCTGAACCTGATTGACACCTTCGAGTTTGTACTCAATCGGATTTTCGATAGTTGTTATATTGATTGCTTTATGACGTATCCGATTAAGACATGCAAACAATGTAGAACTTTTTCCGCTTCCTGTGGGTCCGGTGACAAAAATCATCCCCTGCGGCTTTTCAACAAGTTCACAAATACGGTTGTAAATCTGTTGGTGAGAAACCGAGATTTCGCATTTCCATAAGTGCTTTATCGTGCTTTAAAACACGAATAACAGTTTTTTCGCCAAAGTGAGTCGGTAAAGTAGATACTCGAAAATCAAATGTCTGGCCATCAAGAACATATCTGTATTCGCCCATCCTGAGGAATTCTTCTTTCTGCAATGTCAATATCCGCCAGAATTTTTATTCGTGAAGTCAATGGAGAATACATCCATTTTGAAACTTCAGTATGCTGTTTCAGCATCCCGTCAATACGAAATCTTACAACTGCATTCTGTTCAGATGGTTCAATATGAATATCAGATGCGCCAAGAGCAATTGCTTCATTGAAAATAAGTGACGCAAGCTTAACTACCGGTTCTGATTCTGTCCGCTGTCTTATTTCGTCAAGAGAAAGCGATTCATCCACTTCACTCTGTTTTTCATATTCTCTGGTGATCTTTCCAGTTGAGTGTTTGAATATCGAATCTCCTTCAAACAGCACCTTGTGAGCTCTCTCCATTTCTTCCGGGGTAACCAGAATCGATTCAATAGCCAGATTGCCTGCAGCAGCTGCCAGCAAAATGGTATCGAGGTCAAGAGGATCACATACAGCAATTTTCATTATTCTATCATTTGTACTCAGCGGAATGCACCGCTTGTCTTTAAAAAGTTCAATAGGTAATTCTTTTAAAAGGTCCAATGTGATCAGATTTTCGAGCTGAATGTACAAATTCCAAAGCGAACTGTTCCGCAAGAGCTTCATAAACTGCTCCTTCAGCAATACCGAATTTTTCAATCAGTATATCGCCAATCCTCATACCACGTGCATTGGCAATAGATTCTGCCTCATCCAAAACATTATCATCAAGTGATATCATTATGTTTAAGAATTGAGCCTATTTTTCGATTCATTTTGCAGTTCTTATCAATTTGAGATTTATATAGCGTAAAAACATTCTAAAGAACGATAATTGACAATATAAAACAGATTTTATTTTGCTTTACCGTATAAATTACAATGAATGACCATTAAATATGTGACTATCGAAAGCAAATTATTCTCAATTTGTACTTAGATTCAACTAAAATAACATATTCCCCGGCATCTGTCACCATTTCCATGTTTTTTCCTACTTGTTTAAAGGGAATAATCGCCTCTTATGAAAAGTACAGCACTTGTAGAATCGCAAAGAAGATTTTGTTGCAGATGTTTGCTTTTGATCAGCAGGAGAATGGTTTTAATTTATTTGTAAAATTATCGTTTACCAGAAGTGCTTTTGTTAAAATACAGGTTTTCAAAGAAGATCAACGATTTAAAAAAATTATTATCCTGAGAGTATTTCCGGTTCTCGCTTGCGATTGGTAAGCTCTTTTTTTTGCCATGCTTTAATCTGATAAATAAGTTCCTTAACAGCTATTCGAAGTTTTACAATATGTTCCCCTGAGGTCTACCACTTTCTGATCCGTTCATCAGATTTGGCTGAACTTAAGGAAACATCATAAATATTTTCAGGTATTCTTGCTTCATCCGGTACATCTTCAGAAGAATTTTTCACCGAAAACATTAAATAGTAGAATCCATTTAGAAAATTAGGCAAATACGCGTCAAGATACAAACATCTTCCCCAAAGCCCGTCCTGAAGATTTTTCTCGAATTGCTCAAGAGTTTCGCAAAGGCCTTTGCATACTTTATTGACCTGTTCTGCTTCGAAATCGGTCATTAAATACGATTTCTCACCAAATTCCCGGTAAACTACTTTTTCCAATCCGTTTCTGTTTGATTTAACATAGGTATCATCATATGGTGTGATAATTACATAATCATCCATTCCTGGATAGCTGATTCTCACTTTGGAACACTCACCAGTAGTGTCGTTAATAGAAACTGCTAATTTAGGTAATTCAAAGGTAAAGGCTTCACGGGGAAGTAAGTTCAGAGCGCGGAACAAAAAGAAAAAACTGCAGAAATAATAGCTATTAAAAAAGTAGTAAATTTCTGCAGTTTTAAATTTTCCATCTCAAGCTTCCTCTGATCAGTTCCCTACAATCAAGGTTACAGATCGGAAAGGCGTTTACTCTACCCGCAAAATGAGTAGAAAACTACATTAAATTCTCTTCCGATCAGGCATTTTCAGCAATCAGAAGGATCTGAGGATCAAGTTTCAGATGTCAGATTGTTCAGTCTGGATAACATCATGATCTTTAACAAGCTTGAGATTCACAAACTCATCCTTTGGCTCAAGGATAGATCAGAATTGCTATATCATCAACATGCTTCGCAAGAAGTGCCGGTACTCCCTTTTTCATCGAAAACCTTCCCTTCTTTAGGAAGCGTTACACTAAACCAGATCTCAATCTGAAGCTGTTCAGCCAGTTTTTTAAAACTGGCAAACTCATCCTTAGTGATTTTTGAAAAATCATACCCATCAATGATAACACTATCGGCAGAAAAATGCCCTTCTTTTATCATGGAAAAGATACTTTTATTCACCTGATCAGCAGCTACACCATCCTGACGGAAATTCATAATCACACGATTTTTTATGATATCATCATGAACTTCCATGGCGTTATCTAACTTATAGCGACGGGCAATCTCCTCAAAAATATCCTCATACCAGGCAACAATGTGGCTGGTATCAGAAGCAAACGAAACATGGATAACATGTTTTTCCTGAAAAAGCTGATCTGTTGCAATATGCACAAGACATGCGGTTTTTCCGACGCCTTTACGGGCCGCAATGACACCAATATTGCCTTTACCGACTCCACCATGAGTTGATTTTCTCAAGAATTCTCAGGGGGCTCCTTGTATTAAGCTCTTTTCGTATCATAGTGCGGTCTCCTTTTTATTTACCTTTTTTGGCTTCGTTTCTCTTTTTCTCTTCAAACTCTTTCCTAAGCTGTTCAGCCAGTGAAGATGGTACTTTACCGTACTTGAGAAATTCCATAGTGAATTCTGCTTTTCCCTGTGTCAAAGAACGCAACACAGTCGAATAACCAAACATTTCACTAAGAGGAACTTCCGCGTCAACACGTGTAAAATTGCTTTCTTCAGTAGTACTTAATAATTATACCACGACGCTGGTTAATTGATCCCAAAATATTTCCCTGAAATTCAGTCGGCCCTTCAACAGATACCTTCATGATCGGTTCAAGAATTTCTGGTTTTGCCTTCTCATATGCCTGCCAGAAACCACCAATAGCAGCCTGCTGGAATGCGATATCAGATGAATCTACTGGATGGAACGATCCGTCGTCAATTGTTAGTTTAATTCCAACAATCGGGAACCCAATGATTTTTCCTTTTGGAATACATTGCTTGAAACCTTTATCACAGGATGGAATATATTCGTTAGGAATCACTCCACCCTTAATATTATCAACAAACTGGTAATCTTTCTCTGTATCAGGGCTCCATGAATACCTGCAACACGACCAAATTGACCAGCACCACCGGTCTGTTTTTTGTGGGTGTAATCAAAACGAGCAGCCTGAGTAATAGTCTCTCGATACGCAACCTGTGGCATACCAGTTTCGAGTTCGATCTTGTATTCACGTTTCATACGTTCAATGTAGATTTCAAGATGAAGTTCGCCCATACCTTTGATAATTGTCTCGTTGGACTCTGGATCAACAAAAGTACGGAAAGTCGGGTCTTCTTTTGTAAATCTATTCAATGCCTTTGATAAATTATCCGAAGACTTTTTATCTTTTGGTTTAATAGCAAGAGAAATAACCGGCTCTGGTACAAACATTGTGCTCATCGCCAGATTCATACCGTTTTCAGTGAAAGTATCACCCGATGCACAGTCAACTCCAAACAGTGCAACGATATCTCCACATCCGGCTTCATTGATATCTTCCATCGAATTTGCATGCATTCTGATCAGACGACCGACTTTGAAACGTCGCTCATTACGCGTATTAGTGAGCTCGACACCTTTTCTAATTGATCCCTGATATACGCGAATATAAGTAAGCTGACCATACTGGCCATCTTCAAGCTTGAACGCAAGTGCAATACATGGTTCACTGTCACTCGGTTTAATCGGCACTATAGCTTCGTTATTATCGAGATCGAGTGCATGATAATCGACTTCTGACGGATTGGGCAGATAATTGATAACACCATCAAGCAGAAGCTGAATACCTTTATTTTTATAAGCAGATCCCATAAAAACCGGAGTCAAGATCCAGAGAAAGAGTTCCTTTACGGATAGCATCTCTTATCTGCTCCTCGGTTTCAGTTCCTTCAAGATAAGCCTCAGCAAGTTCATCGGAATACATCGAAACTGCATCAAGCAGTCTCATCACGTTTTAGCTTTAGCTTCCTCAACAAGCTCTGCAGGAATTTCTTCATATACGGATATCATCACCACTTTTACCTTCAAAATAGACAGCTTTCATTGTCACGAGATCAACAACACCTTCAAGCTTTTCTTCAAGACCAATGGAATCTGAACAAGCACTGCATTGTGACCAAGCTTTTCGCGAAGCTGATCTTTAACACGGTATGGATTCGCACCAGATCTATCGCATTTATTAACAAATGCAAGACGTGGTACATTGTATCTTTTCAGCTGACGATCAACAGTAATTGACTGAGATTGAACTCCACCAACAGAGCAAAGAACAAGAATAGCACCATCAAGAACACGAAGAGCACGTTCTACTTCAATTGTAAAATCGACGTGTCCAGGGGTATCGATAATATTAACAGAGTAATCTTTCCAGGTTACGTTAGTTGCAGCAGAACATATAGTAATACCGCGTTCACGCTCAAGATCCATAGAATCCATTGTTGCGCCGACACCGTCTTTGCCTTTAACCTCATGAATAGCATGGATTTTCTGGCAATAGTACAGGATACGCTCGGTCAGCGTTGTTTTCCCGGAGTCGATGTGTGCGCTAATACCTAAATTGCGCATTTTTGTAAGGTTAGTCGCCATATACAGTAAAACCCTCTCACTTAAAAAATAGCGTTTCGTGTACGTTAAATAATTATAGACTAAGTTGCATTGCGTACCTTTTTTTGTGCTTTCAAAGGTAGACTTGAATCGTGATCCAGACATATGCTGTTGGAATTCACCGATGTTTTCAGGATAACCTGAAATTCCCGTACTGCTCTTAAAAGGAACAGCAAAAAGGGGTACAACAATGGCCGAGTAAAATAGTATGTGCAGACAGAAAATGCCATTTTTTTTTATATTTGGAAAAATTTGGCTCTGGAAGCATAGGTCTGCACCATCAATAGACCAATACTTCGAATAGGCAGGCAAGATATTGTGATTTTTGGGGTTTTGTTTGTACCATGGTGAGAATGAGTTATTCGATGACTTGTTTTGTTGCGCCTGCAAATGACCTATTCCTAAACCTGTTTGTTAAACTTACCAGATTATATCAAGTTCGTAATTCGAAATTTTGTAAGATTACACCAGCTGAAAAGGGATTTACAGACACTTATCATTAACACGTTACACTTTAAATCGCTCAATAAGCCCCTTCAAATTATTCGATAATTCAGACAGATCATTTGCACTGGAGGTTATTTGATAAACTCCTTTGGAGGTATCTGTTATTCCCTCGCCTACTTTACTTATCGTATTAGAGATCTCAGACAAACCCTTTGCAGATTCGGCAACATTGGTGGCAATTTCCTGAGTTGAAGAGCCTGCGGTAGAAACGTTCTTTGCGATTTCAGTAATTGTCGCATTTTGTTCTTCAACAGCAGAAACGATTGTTTGTGATAAAATATTAACGTTTTCAATGCTTTTTGATACTTTCTCGATTGAATTTACGGCCGTACTTGTGTTTGTCTGCATCTCCTCAATTTTCTTCTGGATCTCCTGAGTCGCATCGGTAGTTTGTTTTGCAAGTTCCTTTATTTCACTCGCGACAACTGCAAATCCCTTCCCAACTTCGCCAGCAGAAGCTGCTTCAATTGTCGTATTTAACGCCAGAAGATTTGTCTGATCTGCGATATCGTTAATGACATCAATTATTTTTCCTATTGACTGAGCAGCAGTATTCAGTCTGGCCATAACCTCTTTACTATCTCTTGCATGGGCCGTTGCTTCCGTGACAATCGTCAATTCATTCTGACAATTTTTATTTACTTCACTATTTTATTTACTTCACTATTTTATTTACTTCACTAATTGATGCACTCATCTCCTCAATTGATGTTGCAACTCCATTTGCCAGATTTGACATATTAGAAGCAGCAGATGAAATGGTTTCTATACTTGTGGCCGATTGTAACGCAGCCGATACTTTGAACTACTTTTGTATAAAGAGGTCCATTTATTTTAACCTTGAATAAAACAAAAAAATTATTCCAGCTAAATAGCACAACACCTACCACAAAGACAATCAGAGATAAAGCTAGTTTTGAGTGAATTTTCATTTTTCTTAACAAGCTCATATGCCTTGCACATCCATTTCTTAGTTCGAATGATCAGACTATATCAATTTAAGCAGGAAAATTGTACCATTTAGCAGATAACGAAACCACGTTTTTTGTGAGAGATCAAACAGGAGTTGCTTGAAATAGATAGCAATAACTTTTACATGTCAATGCATGGGGTGAGTATAAACCTGTACGTAAGCATCCCACAAAAACGTTCCATAAAAACATATTCTGAATTATTTTTAGCTCCATCAACAATTAATCGCCTTAAGATCAGAATTGAGAGATAATCAGGCTTGAAAAAAAAGAACACTAAACTGGCCAAAAATGCATTATTGTTCCTGCCAATACCTTTGATCATCTTATCCTGCATTATTTACATTTTTTATTCAGACCTTACCATTCTCCCCTCACAAAACAGTCAACTTACATTCTCGACCTATGATGATAGAGTAGAGAGCGGGGGCAAAAGCACTGTTAATAATCAGGCTATTGAAAACAAAACAGTGTCTGTCAATTTCACCCTTCGAAAAGGCTACCCCTTCCCTTTTGCCGGATGTCAGTTCCGGGTGGACTCTGTTTCACATCTGCTTAATCTCAATCCCTATAAATGGATGATCCTGGAGATTGATCCTTCCGCAACCACATCAAATGTACATATCATTCTTAAAGAGAATATTAAGGATTTTACAACCACAACACCGTTATCAGAACGATTTCACACTTACGATCTGGTACTTAAACCCAATCAGACCAGCTATAAAATACCAATGGATGAGTTTATCAATCCGTTCTGGTGGTATGTCCATAATTCGAAATCAAGTAAAGACTTACCTGATGCATCCAAGGGCAGAATTGCAGGTATCAATTTTGAAAGTGGAAGTATGTTAGAAATTAACAAAACATACAATCTCAAACTGAACAAAATCCAGTTCAAAAAGGGCCCTTTATTACTTTATATCACTATCGTTTTCTCAATTGTTTATACTTGTGTACTTCTGACTGTCTACTCTCTCAAAAAAAGGCTACTTATATCTCAACCAGTTCTTTTTCATCATGATCATCTCAATATTCCAAATCAATCAGCTGAAAATCTAAATACGATCATAAAGTACATCGGTTCCCACTATATGGAAATGAGCCTTTCAATACAAACCGTTGCGAAAAATACAGGTATCGCATCAGAAAAAATCACAAAAACCATTAAAGAACACTGCAATATGACGTTCAGACAATACCTCAATAATATCCGGATTACAGAAGCCAAGCGGCTGCTGCTTGAATCTGACCGCCAGGTTCTTGATATAGCCCTCGCAGTCGGATACAACTCAGTGAACCACTTCAATAAAGTTTTCAAACTCCTCATGAACTGTTCACCAAAAGAGTATAGAAAGTAATTTTCCAAAGAGCTTTTTTGGATAAAAACAAATTTAAATTTTCGATAGTTACAAGTAATAGATTCACCGTTAAACACAAAGGTCAATCCAAAACCCCCCAGGTGGAAAGTATCATTTCATATCGTAGACTTAATATTCCGCAAAAAATCCTTATCAATTAATCGGTTTTCATAAAAATGATAAGATAATAAAGCTTTTTTGAAAAGAATTAAACTTGTGCACCCATGATATTATCAACAGAGAAGTGTATAAATGAATGTAACTCCGGAAAGCGCGCACCTGGAGATGCATTTTCAAAAGCACTGAATTATTGGAAAACGTATTGAAAAGGATGTTCAAATGAGAAGGTACAGCATAAAAATTCTGTCATTAATGATTATGTTTTTGATTACGTTTTTGATAAGTTGTCAGGACGAGCAAAGGGATACAATCATCACCCCCCCTGATGAAAGAGTAACCTTCATCCATGCAGAAGGAAGAGATTTGTATAAAGACAATAAACTGGTTCAACTAAAAGGAACATCTGTTGGTAATAGAGTCTGGTCCAATGATGAGTGGCCGGATGAAGAATTCAGTGAAAAAGATTATCAACGTCTCAAAGATATGGGGATGAACACAATACGCTTTCTCATGAGTTATAAATACTTTGAAAATAGTGATACATCAGGCGGTCACTATGTAAAAGACTGGGCTTGGCTTGACACAAATATCAACTGGGCACGCAAATATGGAATCTACTTGATTTTAAATATGCACATTCCACAAGGGTATGATGACAGCAGATCAACTGCAAAAATGGCCCCGCTCTGGCAAAATCCAAATAATTTTCACCTGTTTAAGAAAATGTGGAAAGGGATTGCGCAAAAATACAAAGATGAGCCTATGATAGCAGGATATGATATTCTCAATGAGCCATTTGTGCCCGGAACAAGGGAACAGTGGATGGACCTCGCACAACAGACAGTCGATTCAATACGCCTGGTTGATACCAATCATACCATAATAATTGAACGCCTCGATAATGAGCTTGGCGGAACTGAACACTATGATGATCCAGACTATGTGTTTTTTCCTGTCAAAGATAAATATAACAATCTTATGTATTCTTTCCACTACTATTATCCATTCAGCTATACACATCAGTCCGTATTCGGGAATCCAGCCGATGGTTCCTACCCGGATACAAATGCAGAATTTCCTGATGATCTTGCTGTTGTAACTGGAATTTATACTACCCCAACCGTTGCTGCAGGTACCAGTGACTGGACCTATCTTGATGGAAGCAAGCAGCTGTTTAAAGTGACAGATAGTAATATCATCGCCGGGAAGCCTGTCATGTGCGCTCATTCCGTTAAAAACGGGAAAGTTTACTTTGATGATTTTACAATAAAGGAGTATGATCAGTCTGGCAATTTAACAAAAGAGATTATGTCTGTTGATATTGAATCGAAAGCTAACTGGTTTATGTGGAGTGAAAAAAGTGATGGAATATCCGGATTAGGCGCAGACGCTCACAGCGGAACTGCTTCATACTATCTTACCGGAACAGCCGGTTATGGTACAGGTAATAATAACTCATATAGATTTTTAGTCAGATATGGTTACTCATATTCGATCAGCGGATGGGCAAAAGGAGAGAATATACCTGATAGTGCTGTATGCAGAATAAGCATAGACTTTGAGAAAAGCCCCTCAGGAGCGAAAATACTTTTAAAAGACAAGGAATATTTAAAAAAGCAGGTTGATAAGTTCAATCAATTCGCTGTCAAAAACAATGTACCAATGTATTTAGGAGAATTCGGATTAAACTATTCAGCGTGCAAAAATAAAGGCGCAGCTGTATGGTTCAACGATCTTCTTGATATTTTAGACAGCAGTAATATTCACTGGTGTCATCATATCTATAATGGATGGTGGTTTGGTTTTTATACAGATGAAAATTCTTATGGCACTTATACAGAACAAACGGAATTAACCAGTCTTTTTAGGAACCATCTTACAAAACGATAGCTGATAAATAAAAAGGTGTATTACTTATAACAATACACCTTTCTATTACAATCACCTTAAAGCAATTGCAATCAGTAAATTAGCGTGTCAATCCTTCCGCAGAATACCAGTCGCAATATCAACAGTACTGCTTGATTCCATACATCTTTTTTTTCCGGCAAGCACAATGAAAGCAGAACTGCTTTTTGGACAATTACTTTGTTTCACCATAATACAAATTCAAACCATCCCAAACACAATTATAATTCAAATATTCTAATAACTAAACACGTTTTGCCAAAGAGAATTCAACTGTTTCGTTGCCAATTTTTTTGTTTATTTGCCCCACATATGAAAATATCCAAAACCTCGTGAGAATCAATTAAGAATATTTTTTACTCAAATAGCATTTAAATCGTGATCGTTATCACTTTTTCGGAAATAAATAAAATCAAAAGTGGCGTTGCCAAAATTTTTTGTTTATTTTACAACTGGATCAGTATGAGCAGCAAATACCTGTATCAAATCAGGCATAGCTTGCCTGGTATTTGTATCACTTTTAACATGTTTTTGAATAACAGTCATCAATATATGCAGAAATACTGATTATCGGTTATAATTACAATGGCTGTCTATTAGTATCTGTTCAGAATTAAGGTGTGCGCCCCCGTAGAGACGTCCGGCTGGACGTATCTACGGCAGGGGGATTTAGGGGGCGATAAATTTCGCGTTACTAAAATACAGCTATTTTGAACAGTAACTGAATATGAATAATAATTTCTAAGTTTAAATAGAAAGGCTAAACAATGTGCATTACCATGAAAAGCAAGACAATCTTTGGTAAAATGGCTCTGCTGGGCATTCTTTCGATTTCTATGCTCACCTCAGCGGAAACCTTTTCCTGGAATAATGTAAAAATCGGTGGTGGAGGAGGTTTTGTACCAAATATCGTATACAATACCTCTAAAGCAGGTCTGGTCTACACACGAACCGATATGGGTGGAGTCTATCGTCTGGATACCATATCAAAAAAGTGGATTCCCCTTACAGACTGGGTTGCACCTGAAAAGTGGAACCTCCTTGGAGGAGAGTCAATCGCCACAGATCCTGTTGAACCGAACATTTTTTACGTTGCTGCAGGAACTTACACAAATGACTGGACCGATATGAACGGTTATATTCTACGGTCAAAAGATTATGGTAATACATTTGAGTCATTTGAAATGCCTTTCAAATTTGGTGGTAACATGCCCGGTCGCGGCATGGGAGAGCGTCTTGCTATTGATCCAAACAGCCATAACATTCTTTATTTCGGAGCACGCACAGGGAATGGATTGTGGAAATCCACAGACTTTGGCGAAACATGGGCTAAAGTCTCCTCTTTTCCAGTAATTGGCGATTATGTCCAGGATCCCAATTTACCATACACTGCAGATAAAGTGGGAATCGTATGGATCACCTTTGATAAAGCCTCATCGACATCAGAAAAACCAACACAGACAATCTTTGTAGGTGCGGCACAAAAAAGCGGTCCAACCGTTTTTGTAAGTGAAGACGCAGGCGCAACATGGAGTGCAGTTGAAGGACAGCCTCTCGGTGGAAGTCATGATACTCTTCATATCAAACCTCACCATGGCGTAATCCGTGATAGTATTCTCTATATTCCTTATAACAATAAATGCGGGCCTTATGATGGAAACTATGGAGAGGTATGGAAATACAATATCCGTTCCAAAACCTGGACCGATATCACACCTCACACTCATGTAAAAGACGAGGCATGGGGAACAGCAGATCTCAAAAAAGATGACTGTTATTTTGGATATGGCGGTTTCGATGTAGACCCACAGAACCCAAATGTAATTATTGCAGCGACCCTCAACAGCTGGTGGCCGGATGCAGCTCTGTACAGATCAGACGACGGCGGCGCATCCTGGACAAAAAGTTTCTACTGGACAAGTTATCCAAGCGCAAAGTTCAAATACGAAATAGATCAAGTGTATCCCTGGTTGAACTGGGGAGTTAAATCATCGAGATGGCCTGATGTAGTATATCCAAAACTTGGCTGGATGATCAGTGGTTTAGCAATTAATCCGTTCAATTCAGATGAGCTTATGTACGGTACTGGAGCAACCATTTATGGAACGGAGAATTTAGGTAACTGGAGTGACACTACAAAAAAAGTTCTTTTCAAATCAGTAGCTGACGGGATCGAAGAGTGCGCAGCACTATCTCTTGCAGTACCGCCGATCACATCAGGGACAGGTTCGAATGTGAAACTGTTAAGCGGTGTAGGTGATATTGGTGGATTTGCTCACACTGATCTTGCGGCTCCGACTCAGATGTTTCTGACGCCACGTTTTACAAACACAACAAGTATCGACTATGCAGAACTTGATCCTAAGCAGGTTGTGCGTGTTGGAACATCTTCACTTGATTTATATGAAAAGTTCTGCAATATCGGCAGTTCAAGTGATGGTGGATTATCATGGACAAAAATTTATGTTGATTATGATTCTTCGTACAATAGCGGCACAGTTGCCATGTCATCCAAAGGTTCAACTATACTATGGGCAGCAAGCGGGAAAGCTCCTGTTTACGGATCATTATATGGCCTAAAAGCAACGACGCTTCCTGCGGATGTCTGGGTAGCATCAGATCGTGTTAATGACAGTATGTACTATGCTTTTAAGGATAGCCTCTTTTACTACGGACCGGGGAGCGACTTTACAAAATCAGCAGAAATACTCCCATTTACATCAAGCAGAATAAAAGCAGTACCGGGACTCAGCGGGCACGTGTGGCTCCCAGCCGGAACGAAAGGACTGTGGCGCACCAAAGATGGAGGTAAAACATTCAGCCAGATTGATGCCACTGTTGTTCAGAACGCTGATGTGATCGGGTTTGGAAAAGCAGCACCGGGATCGGAGTATCCTGCGATTTATATCACCGGCAAAATATCCGGTAAAACTGGTGTATTCATGTCAAAAGATGAAGGCGCAAGCTGGACCCGAATCAACGATGATGCGCATCAGTATGGCTCGATTAATTACGCGATCACTGGTGATATGAGAGAATACGGAATTGTATTTGTCGCTACAAACGGCCGTGGTGTTGTTTACGGAAGTACATCTGGTACTGGTACTGTAACTCACAAATCTGGAATACACTCATTCCGTAAAATCACCCGTGCCGGTTCAATGGTCAGTATCATGGGAAAAGAAAACCTCAATCTCTTTGATCTTCGAGGAACACTTATTCGTACGGGACGTTCTGATGGTAAGCAGGCACACATCAATCTTTCGGGACTGGCCAAGGGCATCTATATAGCTCGTTGCGGCATGAATCTCACTAAAACTATTGTTGTCCGATAGCTAAAGGTACCAAACCTCTAAAAACGATTTTCGCAGATAATTTATCTGCGAAATCGTTGTAAAATGATGTTCTTCAGCCGGTCGTTTCAATTCCATATCAGATATTCTTTTCTATTATATAGGTCAACACTGTTTTTTTACTGAATTTAAATCAAGTTTTCTTTATATTGTTAATCATTGCATTTGGCAATCAGTTGCCAATTATTCCGTTCTGATCAGTTATTGTGTGATTATTCCGAATAGCTTTTCTTTTCGGCTGATGAATAACCCGTTGCTGTTTAGAAATCATAATAATCTTTAAATAGTGGAAAATGCTATGAAAAAATGGAACATACGATTAGATTCTCATTTATTTTTGCCAATCTGCATATTGTTATTTATCAAAAGTTATGCAGTCGATACCACGACCATAATCTACAATGATTTTAGCGACCTCGCTAACTGGCAACTCAATGGAACCTGCAGAAGCGCAACGAATGCAGATAATAAAAAGGTACTCCGGTTAACGAACAGTACCAAATCTCAGAGTGGCAGCGCTTTCATTAAAAAACCAGTCCAACTAATAAGCGATAAAGGCTTTATGGCTTCATTCAGTGCGTATTTTTCATTTCAGATATCAAATACCGATGGTTTGGATGAAGGAGATGGAGCCGGTGCTGACGGTTTAGTTTTTGTCATTCAAACTGTTGCAAATAACGTCGGTTCTGTTGGTGGTGGATTAGGATACAGAGGAATACCCCGCAGCTTAGGGATTGAGTTTGACACCTGGAATAATTCCGATTCAGCAAATGATCCGGATCACAATCATGTGGGGATTGATACAAATGGCAGCACACGGTCAATAAAAACCTGTTCAGAAAAAACTCTTTTTAATAACGGTAAAATCTGGTATGCCTGGATCGATTATGATGGAGACAACCAGAATCTTGAAGTCAGGTATGATTCTACCAATGTAAGGCCGGAAAATCCTCAATTATCCCAAAAAATAAATATACCCTCACTTCTGGTACAGGAAAATGTTTATGTAGGATTTACCAGCGCTACTGGATTGTCATACAATATCCACGATATTCTCTCGATGAATTTTATCAATAAATTCCAGCCCTATCTCTATTCTCTTTCCCTTTCAGCGCGGCCTGATACGACAGTCAATCCATTCGATAGTGTAACGCTTATAGCAACAGTCCGTGATATGAATAACACTATCCAGCCTGATTCATCAAAGAAAACAGAGTGGCGAATCATCGATGCCGGCGGAAATCCCTCGTCAATTTTAAAATCTAACTCCGGCGCGGAAGTTTTACTCGTTCCCGAAATCGGTAATTCACAAATAAAAATTGAGGGAAAGGCACTGGTGAACAACAAAACTCTGCTCGACACTATTATCATTCATGTTACAAAAGAAGATTCTTATTCACTGAAGATTACTGCCAGTCCTGATACGATTGTAAAATCACACAGTAAGATCACTCTTAAATCCAATATTTACGATGATTCAAACAATCTGCTGAGCGATAGTGCAAAAAAGACAGTATGGAAAATTATTGCATCCGACATGAATCCTGAAAGTATACTGCAATCAAATACTGGTGCTGAGGTCGATCTAATACCAGAGATTCCGTATTCAACGGTACTGCTGGAGGCATCCGTAACGGTAAAGAATCAAAAATTAACGGATACAATAAGAATACACGTTACCGCTGGTGATCCATACAGAATTTCTATTGAAACAATTCCAGTCAACAAAAAAGAGGCAAAGCCTCTCGAGAGATTGACTTTATCCAATTATCCTGACAGCGCTACTGTTTACGCGGTTGTTCGTGACAAGTGGGGTGGCTATTGCAGAATGGCTGATTCCAATAACACCTCCTGGCAGGTGATATCCGGTAAGGATATTATCACTGTTACGGGGATTACTAATGTGAAATGTAATGGAATAGTAAAAAGATTGGGTCCAACAGGTGAAGCCCTGATTGAAGCATCAGAAGGGGAATTGATTAAAGATAGCCTGCCTGTTACAATTGGAAACGTTTTCATCGAAAAGATTGTCATACGTGACCACGAGAGTAAGGTGACACTTGATTCAATTATTGTCAAAATAAAAGAGCCTAAAACGCTCGATGTATATGGGCTTATTGCCGGGACAGATCCTAAGCTTGAGAAATCATGGGTTCTTGTAAAAGGAGACTGGTCCATTACAGAAATAACAATATCAGCTGAGAATCCCTTACCAGAAGACAGTGAGACATGGACTTTAGTGGCAGATGCCGCAGGTCAGGGAATACTTTCAGTTGTAAGCGGTAAAAATGAAGTTCACATTCCGGTAATAATCCAGTCGGAGTGGAAGATAACTGTTGCAGTGAGTTCCAATCCTTTTAACTTACAGGAAGCGGTATCCGGGAAAGTAGCATCCTTTTACGAAAATGTGCTTAAAAGCAACAGTAACAATGGTGTTATCATAGCACTGAACTCTTCGATACCGCTTAAAATAAACGGGAATTCCTACGGCACTGCCACCATTTTTGATCCGGTTGGCAATGTTGTCCGCAGTGATTTACAGGTCGTACTGGCTAACAGCAAGACTAAAACCGATTATGGTATTATCTGGGATGGAGCAAATAAGAATAGTAGAAGAGTTGGAATCGGAAGTTATCTGGTAAGAATAAAAGTATGTGATATACAAGAAAAGAATCACCTATTGAGTGTAAAATTAGGAATAGTTGACAGGGATTAGTCCTGCAAGGATCAAATAGTCAGTATGTCAAACCATAAATAATGCTATTGCAAAGCATGTTTTTACAATGTAAACTCGTTAATCTTCCCTTTGTTTCATACAGTGAAACCTCTCCCTTTGTCCCTCTCCAATTTGGCTGACCATGTCCCTTAAAGATTTTGCTGGACACGTTTGACCACCAAGATTTATGTTTATCAATGTGCTTATAAATGGAATTAATTTTACCGCCGAAATACTTGGCCGTATTCAACGAATCATCGATTCACAGCCAGGTATTTCTCGAGTCAAACTTTCCAGGGCAGTTTGCGAACTACTCGACTGGAAGAATATTGCTGGTAAACTTAAAGATATGAGTTGCAGAGTTGCGCTTCTCAAGCTGGAACGCAACGGCAAACTCACACTTCCGCAAGCACATCCTTTTTGTAATGGCGGAACACGTCCTACTGCAGTATCAAAAAGGATTCAAGATAACACGGTTCATAAAGAAGAACAAATTGAAGAAATACTGAAATCACTTGGTCGTATAAATTTGTTTCGTATCGACAGTTCAAGCAGCAATGCCTCCCGTCAATGGAACCGGATTATGTCGAGCTATCATTACCTTGGAGCTGGCCCGCTCTGTGGAGCACAAATACGTTACTTGATACAGGATAGTACAGGAAGGATACTTGGAGGTTTTTCTTTCAGTGCATCAGCTATTTCTGTAAAGGATAGAGACTTGTGGATTGGTTGGGACAGCAGTACACGCATGGAGAATTTACAGCTCGTAATCTGCAACAGCCGATTTCTTATTCTTCCCCATGTAAAAGTACCACACCTGGCGACCCATGTTCTAGGACTAATCTGTCGTCGCATTACCAATGACTGGCAGGAACGTTATGGTTATAAACCGGTACTTTTGGAAACCTATGTCGACAGTGAACGATTTAAGGGCACGTCATATCGTGCGGGCAATTGGACATGTGTTGGATCGACAAGCGGCCGCAGTCGTCAAGATCGGACTCATGATCTGAAAGTGAGTCAAAAACATATATTTGTGTATGAGCTCAATAAAAGTGCCCGTTCGATATTATGTACCGGATCAGGTAAATGTAAACCACAACCAGAGCAATTGTGTGAACCTAAAATTCCTCTGGACTGGGCTGAGGAGGAGTTTGGCAGTGCAGATTTCGGTGATCAACGTCTGGAACAGCGTCTATTGACTGTTGCAAGAGATTTCTGGGCTAATCCACAAGCAGCTATACCGCAGGCTTGTCAGAGTCGGGCAAAAACAAAAGCAGCGTACCGTTTTTTTGAACACGAGGCAACAACGATGGATGCAATTCTTAAACCGCATTATGAGTCAACTCTCAATCGCATCAAGAAAGAGAAGGTTATTCTTGCGGTGCAAGACACAACAGAACTTAATTACGCCACACATACTGCAACGCAGGGATTAGGCCCGATTAGTACCAGCAAAGAAGGCGCTGTCGGGTTATTTGTCCATGATACACTAGCGTTTACCTGTGATGGTACACCACTTGGATTGGTAAATGTACAATGCTGGGCACGCGACAAAAAGGAATTTGGTAAACGGGCAATCCGTCATCAATTACCAATTGAAGAAAAAGAAAGTAACAAATGGTTAATCAGTTACCGTGCCGCAAGAGAGCTTCAGAAGCAATGCCCGCAAACGACCGTTATAAGCATAGGTGATCGGGAGTCGGATATTCATGAGCTTTTTACAGAAGCACGAGATTCAAATGGAAATGCGCCTAAAATTCTTGTTCGTGCCCGGCATGACAGAAAACTTACAGAAGGAAATCAGCTCTGGGAAACGCTGAGGCAAAAAGCTATTGACACTACCACAACAGTTACAGTTCCACGCAGGGGTAATCGTCCCGCGCGTATTGCAACATTAGAGGTTAGGTTCATGGAAGCTACGGTTCGCCCACCCAATAGAAAACAAGGATTGGGAGTGGTGAGAATATGGGCTGTAGCAGCAACAGAAATACTGGTTTCGCCTGATTCAGAACCCATAGAATGGCTGCTTATAACTACTAAACAGCTTCTAACTACAGAAGATGCACTGGAAGTACTTATATGGTATAGTCGTCGCTGGGGCATCGAAGTATATCATCGTACACTGAAAAGCGGATGTAAAATTGAAAATAGACAATTAGGAAGTGCAGAGCGTATTGAAGCATGCCTTGCGATTGACATGGTGATTGCATGGCGTATTTACTATTTAACAAAAATAGGTAGAGAAACACCAGATATCCCTTGTACCGTGTTCTTTGATGATTATGAATGGAAAGCACTTGTCACACATATAACACGCAATTCGCAATTACCACAAAAACCACCAACATTAAGAGATGCAGTCAGAATGGTTGCAAGTCTGGGTGGTTTTCTTGGTCGTAAATGTGATGGCGATCCGGGAACAAAAACCACCTGGCTTGGTCTTCAGTGCCTAGATGGAATCGCTGTTATGTTCAAATATATGGCACAAACTTATGCTCCTCATCTTCTACAACCCTCCGTTTCAGGAGTAAATACTTATGGGTAAAGATCAGCCAATTTGGCGAGGGTGTTTTCGTCCTGGCCAATCTAAACAGGTAAACTCTCATGATTCGGGTTCAATACATCGTAAACCTCTCTCTGTGTCGGAGAGAGGATAAAGAGTGAGGTCGTATTTGCCAAACGGATCGGGTTGATTTAGGATCATCTCCTCATCGTACCTGAGATAGACATACGGGGCTATAGATTATTGCCTATTAATGAATACCAGGAGCTGCTTGAAGATATTGAAGATCTGGCAATTATTGCAGAACGTCGCGAAGAACCCACTATTCCTCACAATGTAGTTATGGAAGATCTAAAGCGCAATGGCTACCTATCAGATTGAGTGGAAAAAAGTCTGCACTAAAAGAAATAAAACAGATCGACAGATGTAAGCTCGTCTGGGCTACGCTTAACAAGCTACTATAGTTTAATTATGTGAGCTGCCTCAAAGGGCACCGAAGGCGGTAGATATTAATCTGGCAATGCTGATTCAGTTGCCACAACTCTCTGTTTTATCCCTAATTCAATAAATAGCCCAACGTAAACCGCTACTATTGCACCAAAAAGGAAATATCGCGGGAAAAGATGAAATCCAATCCATCCAGATTCGAAATGCTGCCACATATAATGTGAGTTCTTGACGCACGTGTCTTTATAGTGAACAGATTTCCCATTCACATAAATAGATGTATCTTTGTAATAGACAAACGTATCATCACTGTTCTTCCAATCATTATCATTTTTACATGAATCATTTTTACAATCACATGAATCTTTCTTCGTTTTTGCTTTACTATCACAAGATGTATCAGTGGTGATAGTTGAACTATTCATAGAAACTGGATAAAGTTTACCTGATGGTGTATTACTATTAAATGTAGTTTTATGCTGTTTATACTCTTTTTTATATTCGTCGTAATTCCACCTGAATTCATACACTGTCGACATAAGTAGAATTCCGATTATTGCAGAACTAAAAAACGAGAATAGGACAACTCCACCAGATCTCTTAAATATACACTTCTTTGATGGAGCAATTGTGATGATTTGATTTGCAACAAACATCCATACAGCAAATATTAATATAAAAAGTATTATTAATAACTGTGGTAGGGGAATTCTTAAAAACTTGTCCTCAAATACGTCTACCCATGTATCTGAAGCAAAAGCCATCCCGCTCCAGACAATTACTAAGGACATTTGAAGTCGTAATATCAATACACTTGCAAGTTTACATGCAAGTCCGTAGAATCCACCAATTACTATAACAATAAAATAAAGTGCTGGAGGTACGATAAAAGCAATCGTCACCACATTGTAAACCCAGTCTTTATCAAATAAGAATTTCTGATGAATTCCAATAATGAAAAAGATAAATAAAACAAATAATACGATTCCAAAAACCCATATCATTAGTTTATGAAAAAATTCACCGATCATTCCCACATATTTTAAGATTGTTTGATGTCCTTTTAAAATTGCATATCTGGAGAGATAGAAATCCGAAGCTTTCTTTAGAAAATCCTTTTCTCTTGTATTGAAAGTATTCAGTCTTGAAATTAATCTATTTACTTTTTTCCATCTCTTATTTATTCTCTTTTGCCTTTTGTCCGCCTCCACACATTCAGCTAATTTGTGCATTTTTTTTGCAATTTTTTCTTTGATACCACATAAACCTTTAAACCTAATAAGCAATTTGCATATTATTAATATTCCATATTTCCAAAAACAATTACTTTCTTTTAATAAGATATAAGTACGATAAAAATAATAACAATATGCAATATTTAGTTTTTTTCTTAATGAATCACGTGATATTATATCAATCCTTTCTGGATAATCTAGAACATCTTTATACTCATATTCAACATCCTCTTCAAACCACTTTCTTTTTGTAAGGCATAGGCTTTCAAACTCTTTCTTTCGTATCTGATCAGTCCACAATTCTTCAGATCGCATGAAATAATCTCTTAACAGTTCAATATTTTTGTCCCTGCCAGTTTTAAATAACTTTTCACACCGTTTTCTTTGATAATAATAATCAGCTTTACTCAATATTGACATGTAAGCAGTATTATCATGGAGTAGCTTGTAAATTCTTTCATATGCCGGACTATACTCGAAAATGTTAAAATTCTCAATATCAAAAATAAAATCCAACAAAAGTCGCCTATGGGGAATAATAATGTTGGAGGAGATCGTATCTTCAACTCTTTCCTTTTCTTTATCGCTGCATTTACTGATGTTTATATCATTCTCTTTGACTTTACATTCATTTTTATTGTCTTCTTTATCATAATAGCAGTTACTGTATGATAACTCGGAACAATCCTTAAACTCATAAATATCGTTTCCCACATTGTATACATCATCACAAGCATTTAAGAGCTCTTCAGTGAGTGTTTGTTCCAAACGCCTTCGTCCAAACAGTGAAAACCTTGCAATTGGAATGTTTGTATGATTTCTTTCGTTTTTGTATCCATCATAACTTAAATAACCATGAAAATAAAAAACAATCTCATCATCCTCAAAAAGAAGATAGATCGGGTTAAGAGGCACTGCACTGCGTAATGATTCAGTATATTTCTTTTTAACTTGTACTCCAAGGTATCTAAACTGGAGTGCCTCTGAGAGATAACTTCTGAATATGGAAAAAAAATAACCCTTCTTGACTTCCATTTTCTCAGCCTTTATTTCTGTCCCGAATGACAATTATATAATTTTGTCGAATAGTGTCTAAGCGCTTTCTTAAAATGTCTTTATCTATTCTATGAGAATCACAATAAATAAAGTTTTCTATAAAATCAAGCTCTTCAAGCATCTCTTCCCAAAGTGCTGAAGAACCGTATGCTATTGTGTAAAGTAGATGGCGGACATGCTCATAAATCGTCGATCCACTATCGAAACTGTAAGTTAAATCAAACATGGTCTTTGCGAATGAAAGCGGATTTTCTTTCCCATTATCATTATCATTATCATTATCATTATCATTATCATTATCATTATCTTTATCATTATCATTATCTTTATCATTATCATTATCATTATCATTATCTTTATCATTATCTTTATCTTTATCTTTATCTTTATCTTTATCTTTATCTTTATCTTTATTCTTCTTGATTCTTGCGCTTTGACTATCATTAAAAAGGATCCCCCTGGCTCCAAACCTGAATACCAGAGAACCAAGAAGTCCTCTTGCCCATCTGGGAATTTTTTCTTTTTCTTCCGGTGGTTTAAAATAATTTTCAAGAAAGCGAAGAATATCTTCTGTATCAAAATAGCCTTGTTTGATCTGCTGATTCATAAACTGAAGCATATTGAATCGGAAGAAACCGGGCGTGTTGATTGGGTCTCCTCCACAGCTTATATGCCAGTGTACATGTAAATGCTCAATACCTTCTTCCCGTAAATTATCAAGTATTGCAATGGGAATCCCTGATGTAGGGAATATCCAGAACTTTCCAAGCGGACCTTTTTTCCTCATTAGTATGGGATTTTTCTCCTCGTCAAAAAATTCAAACAGTGAACCCCCATATTCTCTTTTATTATTTTTAACAATAGATAATAAATGATCAAGAATTATTATGTCGTATTGTCTTTCTTTTAATTTTTTTTTTGCAGCATTAAGATAACTATTTGAATTGCCAGCTGTAACAACTGGAATCACAACTCCTATAGTGTTTAAAGGATCTATTTCTTCATCATCATTTTGAACTTTCATATCAAGCAGTTCGGCAATAAGTGCCCCCTTACTGATTTCACAATTTCCATTTTTATCACTGTGAATAGGTGTGCAACCATAATCGTCAATAAGAAGTAGACTCCACCTGATTGAATTAAAGTCTTTATTGATGCAAGCCTTAAGCTTATCCGCTTTATATTGCATCACCCTTTCAGAATGAAATGTAAATGGATACATCTCTTCATAATGATCATTCCCGATTCTTGTTACATGATCATTTAATAACATTCGAGTCTGAAATTCAAGATACTCTTGAGCTGGAATTGTGTTATATAAATTATCAGCCTTTGCCTTTGCAATGTCGTCAATGGTTTTAAGAAGAACATCACAAAAGCTCTCTTTTTGCCTGAATAGTAACTCTCCACTAACACAGTAATTTTTTTCCTGATTCGGTTTGATATCGATAGTTCCCTGCACACCGATGATATCCTGATATTTGCCAAAACTTTCTATTGTAATACTTAATGATGGGATACAAATTTCTATTGAATTATCTCTTTTGAACTTCAATTCTTTTATATGATGCCCATCTATGTAAAAAGATAATATTCCTTTTAATTTACCGATATCATCTGTATACTCCTTTCCATAATTGTCAACTTTTTGATAGAATAAAACTGCATTGATCTGATACTCATTACTTTCATATATTTCTGTTGAAATTTTTTCTGAAAAAATGATTTTGTATTCCATATCCGCTTCGGTTTGGATATAATGTAAAAATTTGATTTTAAAGTCATTAAGGAATTCGGGAATTTTTATGCGGCGAAAAATCGGTCCGAGTGGATCAGATTTAATATACTGATCTTGAATTGGAGCAATATTAAGCGGAACATAGCGATGCCAAATACTTGAATCGATGAATCTGATTCTTCTATCTACTTTTCTGTAATATTCAGAAATAATATCATCTCCATTTTCGAAGTCAAAACTTGTAATATCCTCCATTCCAATAAAAAGAATTGGTTTAGGTGTATACTTTTCATTTATTCGATAATTATCTCCAGAAATTGTCCTGATCACTTTCAGATCTTTACCAGATTCTCTAAATAGCAAGCATTTAAATGATGGTAAAAAATCATCACTGCATAACACATTCATTCTGACAAGTGCGACAATTATGTCACAATTATAGGGATCATCAATAAATTCATTTATTTTTGTTTCCAGATATTTTTTAATTGTTTTGAGTATAGAATATGAGGTGCTTCCATCATCAAAATTATCACGGAAGGGGATTAATCTTGCTTGTTTCTCATAGTGATCGTCATTAGAGTTTTCATTTATAAGGACAATTTCAGAAAGCAGGATGTTAAGATCTTTGATTTTTTTTCTGGGAAACTCGCTTTGCATAATTCCATTCTCATTTATTACAAGTATCATTTATAATCTTATTAAATTTTACATTAACGCAGTTCAAAAACTTTTCGTATGTATCGCATAGTGCAAGATCAGGTTCTAAACTTTTAATTTTCTCTTCAATTTCAGGACTGATATTTTTCAATTCCAGTTTTCCAACATTAAAAACTTCACTACTCAAACCAAAAATCAATTCGCTATTCATGAAAAGAAGATCCTCTTTTATCCGATATAATTGCTCTATAAGTTCAACATTCATATGTCGCTCTCATGATTTTTCAGTTGGTATTCAAAACGCTTAACCATTAAATATTGCAAGCAAAAGGAAATCCATTCTATTGACCCGAAAGTAAACACACAACCGATTAGGAGTTTTAAACACCACTGGCGGTACTAAACATCTGTCAAAATGGTCTCGCACTATCTCGAAAAACCGAGTTTGGTGGTTGCGGGGGTGGTAATACTTGCCAGAGGACGGGGGTTAGATTTGGCCTGTGAGAGTGTACTGTGCCCTCTCTTTTCTTTTGCGAACCGGGTTGGAACATGATATGGTGTCTCCTGGTTTGGTTAGAAACCTGAGGAATGTATCAAGCATCATGCCATAATTGCAAAGGTCCCGTAATAGAAGAGTGAATAATATGACAGGCAAGAATTTTAAAAAATTAGGTAAAGGTACAATAACGTCAATAGTGCAAACATGGTGTATGGAACCCGACTGAAAGATCGGCAATATTATATCCACCACGCAGCATATTGCGTCATTGTATTGATTATTAGGCTCAGGCATAGAAAAGCTGTTTACGGAAATACCACCATAAGTTCCTAAAATCTGACCAATTTACAAAAGTGACCTTTTCCTGAAATACTCACTCTGATACCCCTTCAGATGCTTCTTGTCATTCCAGAACACGTGCGCGGCGCATCGCCGAATCTCTTCAACAGCGACCAAAAGTAGAGTGTATGCCTGGTTACGATCACTCTGTTTACTGGTGGCAGCACTCTGTTCCAGCCCGAAACTAACAAGAAGCTTTGGAAAAACTTCAGAACAGTATTTGACATCCTCCAATAATTCCGGATCGGAACCTATAAGCTGCAATTTATCTTTCTTGTTTTGACTTAACATAGAGAGAGATTTCAAATCAACCATAAGATCATCTTCCCCACTGCCCTCTTTCACATTACATAATGCCTCATGCAAAGCATTATCTGAATCAGCCAGAAATTCCAGATCACGCAGCAGCTCATTTTTTACCTGTTCCGCCAACGCTTTTACTCTCTCAAATTCACGCTGAGAAGGTGTCGGGCTGAAACGGGCTTTCCACCAGAGAGATTCCTGATTTTTAAGATGTTCGATCCGCCTGGGAAGCTCTTCCACAACTCCCCAATTCAATCCTCTCTGGACCAGCAGCTCACGATCATCCTGAACAAACATGCAGATATTGAACGTTTCCTGTATAAAGATACCGATTGGCATATTAGGCTCGATGATAAGTTTCTCTTCGATTGTGGCGGCAGTGGAAGGAATATCATCTACAGGAGCGATATAGGAGGATAGTTTTTTGAGTTTTTGTTGAAGTATGGTGTCTTTGGACATGATTTTTCCAGTCTGTTGCGTGTGACAAGCATTCTGTAGATTTTTTTTTCAATCTGTATAGAATATATACTAATCTGGAGTTAAGTAATGGCAATCTGTTAAAATAAACGGCAATCTGGAGATAATTTCTATAATCTGGAGTATGTTTTCATCGTAAATCGAGATTTTTATTTCCCAATTAAAGGGATTTTAAAAATATTGAAGTAAAAGCAGATTCAAAAGAGGGGGGTGTGTCAATCAGAGCTCTTCAGATTTCAAATGCAGTAAAAACATTCTCACAATCTCTTTTTATAAACTCAAACTGTTTACAATCAACCAGATAAAGCGGCGGTGAAAATCTACGAATTGGTAGTGATAAGCAGTTTTATAAACAGTACAACATTGATGACCTGATTGCTCATTTTAGGAGTCCGCAATCACCAAACACGGGATAATTGATGCAGTAGAAAACATAACAAATCTCTCGTATAAAACGTAACGCAATTACGTATACTTACAGAATGGAGGACAAACATGAAAACAATTTCGGTAACGGAAGCTAGAAAACGACTGTACCATCTTCTCGATGGAACTGCAGGATCTCATGAACCGATACATATCACCGGAAAAAGGGGCAATGGCGTTTTAGTTTCAGAAGAGGATTGGTCTGCAATACAAGAGACTCTTAATCTGCTTTCTATCCCTGGAATGAGAGATTCTATCCGCAAAGGAATGGAAACACCATTGTCTGAATGTGACAAGGAGCTTGAGTGGTAAATAGCGAATGACATCTTTATTTTACCAGGCAAGCACAAAAAGATGCTAAGAAGCTATCTGCCGCAGGTTTGAAATGCCTGCTTCCGTGTCTTTTTAATATGCACCCTGAATTAAGAAGCTGTTTTATAAACATACTCCGCTTCAAACTTCCATCCCTAATTCGATACAATGGGATTGAGGATGTTCAGTTTCTGATTCTGCACTATCCAGCATTAAACGATATGCATCCTCAATATTCTGTTTTAATTCATCCAGAGTTTCACCCTGACTGAAAACGCCGGGAACTTCCTTTAACTTACCGACATACCACCCATTGTCTTGCCAGTACTCCAATGTAAAAAAGCGCTTCATAGATATCCCCTAATGTGATCAATATGGAAAAGTCGATGTTCAAGAATTCTCCAGTTCCGAATTTTTATTTACATATATTACGTATAAACATGATTTCCAATTGCCTGCATATAAATTAATCTTGAAAATGAAGCAATTGGTGAATTTTGTCTGATTCCAAAGGATATTTTTAGTTTAGAGATCAGTATTTTAAAATAGGATTATACAATGAAATGGACTGAAATCAGACAATCATTTCCAAATCAATGGATCGTTGTAGAGGCATTAGGTGCCCATACAGATTCACACGGGATTAGAATTATTACGGATTTTATTGTCATTGAACAATGTTCAGATGGGAAAGCTGCTTTCGATAAATATAGAGAACTGCACAACAGCAACAAAAGTAAAGAATATTATTATTTGCACACAAGCAGAGAAAAATTAGTAATAGAAGAAAGAAAATGGGTTGGTATCAGGATTAACAATGAAAATCCAGCATCGATATAATCTCCATTTGTAACGATGTTCTAAAACTTATCAGAGGTAAAATATGCTAAAAAGTATCGTTATCTTTCTTTGTATCCTTTGTAATTGTGTGGCCAAAACAGAAAAATTCGATTTTAAATCAAAACTCATTGGGAAAACATATTCAGATGCAAGAGAATTGGGTATTACAGAAGGGAAAACAAGTGAATTGATCCCTAATTCTGGGTATTGTGTCCATTGGATAACATTTGATTCAACAAATGTTGTTCTTTTATGTAAAGTTGACCGTAGTAAAAACAAAAATAATCCTGAATATATTATCAGCGATTATCTTTCTTTACCAAAGATGAATGATTCATTAGATTTTGCAATCCGGGATTGTAAACGAAACACCAATGAAAGCCAATATATAATTGCGATTCTCCATCATAATGAAGATAACATTAATAGAAATGTATTTAAAGCATGGGTTGCTAATACTACCAACGGGAAAATAGAAGAAATTCCGATTGAAGGAATAGAATGTGTAAATCCAAACCCGAATTTAGATTGAGTTTCAGAGGAGTCTGGTAAAATTAAATGGGTACTATTGCACTAAAGAATGCAATAAGAACCCTATCTGCGCCGAAAATATTATATGCAAATATTTGTCATAAAAACGGTTTTATTTTAAGATTCTATTGATTACGGGTACAAATGATACGTTCTTTTTTATGGTTTCAATGATTCTGCAGATTAAAAGGAAGATTTTATGATTAAGCTGAATGAAAATTTTGTCATTGATAAAGATGGAAATAAAATTGGAGTGTTCCTTGATATTAGTGCTTATAAACAAATAATTGAAGAGCTCGAAGAACTTGATGAAATTCGAGCATATGATGCCGCAAAAAAATCAAACGATGAAGAGATTTTATTCGATCATGCCATTAACGAAATAGAAAAAAAGAAGACCAGCAATAATGGCTTATGAAATAAAACACTGCTCCCTTGTCAACTCACCCTCAGCCCATACCGTTCCGCCATGAAGCTCCACGACCCGATTCACAATAGATAATCCTACCCCGGCCCCTCCATCTTCTCGGCATGCACTCGCTTGAATGGCTCGAAAATTTTTTGAGCATACTGCATGTCAAACCCTGCCCTATTACTGCTGATGAAATAGACAGTTTGCTTTCGTAACTATTGTAATCTTTATCTCCACTACCTACAAGTACTCGCAATGACTGTTTTTGTTCACCTACATTACACAAAACTCTTATCAGATATTATTATTTTGAAATTTGAAATTTATTAATAATATCCGTCAAGCCATTTACAATACTTAGCATCTGATCAGCACTTTTTTTAATATTAGAAATTCCATTTAAGGTTTCATGTGTGTTTTTATTCACATCAATGACCTGATTTGTTATCTCCATTAATCCCTGAGCAGAGCTGGAAACCTTTTTTGTTATTTCCGTAACCGCTGTATTTGTATCAGACATATTTCTGGAAACTTCAGAAATTGCAGCACTTTGCTCCTCAGTAGTGGAAGCGATTTCATTCGATACAGAATTTATTTCATTTATTACCTCCGCAATCTTATTAACAGATTGAGATGTTTTTTCTGAATTTAGCTGCATTTCTTCAATTTGCATTTTAATTTCGCCTATTGATTTGGTAGTCTGTTTAGCAAGCGATTTAATTTCATCTGCTACCACAGCAAAACCTCTCCCTGCATCACCTGCTGTAGCAGCTTCAATCGTTGCGTTAAGAGATAGCAGATTAATCTGATCAGAAAACTGAGTCATTACATCGAGTATTTTTGAGATTTGAACGGTAGATTCTTTAAACAATTTCATCTGTGAAATAGTCTCTTTAGCCTGTTGTGTCGCACTATTTGATATTGTTAATTCTTTCTGACAGCTTTTCGCGACCTCATTGACAGACATGCTGATTTCCTCAATAGATGCAGCAACACTACTGACAGCTCTGGACATTAGAACAGCAGATTCAGAAACCGATGTGACATTAGTATTCACTAAACTAGTTGCGTCTGCAACCTGATTTGTTTTACTACTTACCATATTTATACTCGCTGACATTGTGGTCGCAACATTTGCTAATGTATCTGATTCTGAAGTGGCTATATTGGAATATTCTTTCATTTTTCTGACAATTTCATCGAGCGACAGGATTGTTTTATTGACAGCCTGAGCGATACTTTGAGTCTCATCAACAGACTTTACAACGCATTGTTCCCGTAAATCACCACTACCAAGCTTATCCAGTCTCTGCTTTACAATTTTGATTGGATTTACAATTGTATTACTCAGGAATAAAGTAATTACGGAGAAAACAAGCATGAACAATAGCGAAACCAGTATCGTTCCAAATATCGCGGCATTAACCTGTTTTTTAACATCTTCCAGTGATATTCCAACTACAACAGTCCCATAAGAAGTCTTTTTAGATTCGATTTTGCAGGCCTTTTCAATAAAACCATTTTTATTAACAACCGATGTGTCAAAAGTTGTCCTGGTGGAATCTATTAAATACTTTTTGGGATTGTAAACACTGAGGACAGCATTTTTTTCATCGAAAATAATTACATACGATATCTGATCTTTTTTCTTGATGGTTTCATAGGCCTGCATCATTGCATTAAAATCACCAGCTTCAAGTGCGATACCGAAACCATATGCTAACAAGTCTGCCACAACATCGATCTCCAGACTAAGAGTTTGATGTAACTCTATTTCCTTATTTTTCGGAAAGTAAAGCACAGCGATCAAACCAATTAAAATAATAATGCTTACCTGAATTATTAAAATCTTATTACGGATGCTGCCCATAATTGCTCGAAACATGTTTTTATGCCCCTGATCACATTTCAGTTTGGAGCGGTTGTTTTACATGCAACAACCGCTTTTTTAATTTTTATATTATTGTACACATTTTTATTATTTTATTGTAAACAGCACTTTAACATCCGGCACCACACTTGTCATATTTACATATCCAACACCACCGGCAGTTGAAGCTACCATCTTTACAACATCTGATTCGCTTGCAAGCGCTTCCGGAGCATTTCCATCTCCAGAAAGTTGTGCCTTCATCCATATTTTCTTAAGATCTGTTACTGTTTTACCTATTGACGTAAGGAACTTTCCTTTCAACTCCTCATTCTTTACATCAAAAACAACCAGATTCGTACCGCCTGAAGCTTTGGTATCAAGCGTGTAAATATCGGTAACCTGCTGAATAGAATTTATCTGTAATGATACATTTTTATTCGCTATCAACGCAATTTGAGAATAAGATTGAGAAGCAAATAATACAACACATGCTAATCCAATTATTAAAAATTTCATAGTTATTTTCTCCCTGATTATTTTAACATTTAGAAATAAACACTAACTCCAGCAGCTGTCTCTTTATAATCATAATGCTGCAAGTTAGAATTCAATGTTTTGATCTCTTTGAATTGAAGTTTAAGAGTAACATAATCATTAATGTGATATCCACCCATTATACTCCAATCATACCTACCATGTGAAATGTATCCTTTTGTCTGATTTCGTAAAAACGAACTCATAAAAGTTGCATCAAACTTCTCCAAGAATGAGTAGGTAAGAGCGGCATAAACATATTGTTTGGAAAGATTTCTGGTAATCATGCTACTTGTATTTTTAGTTTTCGCTACAACAGATTCAATGATTGCCTCGTCTTTATCCTTAGGTTGTACATACACACCTATCGCTTCTGATTCAAAGCTAAATCCATAATACGAAAATGATAAATCAACACCGATTCTTTCCCTTGGCGAAGCACCTAATGAAGAAAACTTGGATCCACTGGTGTTCAGCTTTGTAATTATTTCGTTTATTTCGTCATTCCTTGAATAATCGTACGTACCGGAGACCCCTAATTTAACATTAGAGAGTCTGACTCCAAGCCGTCCTCCGATCAATTTATAGTTCGCAGAATCACTTCCAGCAGGTACATTTCTTATTGCAGTAGCTTTTGGCACAAGAAATTCACTATTACCGAAAAACACTGCATAATCAAACTTACCAGCAGCAACAGGAATAGCACCGTTTACTTGTAAAGCGGCATGTAGTGGTAAGAAATATTCCGGACGGACATTATTCCTTAATGCAGATTCCCACAAAGATGGACGAATTATATATGGCAATAACGGAAATCTTGTCTTGATATCATTCATGTTATTGAATACAGGTACAAGATACCCTGTCTTAATTACAAATTTATTTGAAATATCAAATTTCGCCCATATCTCATCAAGATTAAAATCACCCCACATTTTATCTGAAGAGTAATTCATTAGGAACTGAAGGTCTGTGTATGCTGAAATCTTTGGAGAAATTTGATTCTTCAAAATCAGATCTGCCTCTGTGACATCAGCTGCTATTCTATCGCTTTTTGATTCATTTCTTTTCATCCCTGATGGTGAGAAAATCGGAATCTCATTTTTCACATTTTCATACATTATCTGAGTTTGAAAGTATCCATGGACTTCTGTATTGCCTGCATTGACTGCACCATACTGATATAAAGTGTAAACCATTGCCGCAACGGCTGTCGTTTTTAACAGATTCATTTGAACTCCTAACGTAACTTGTTTAAGCAATTTTACTATAAAGAAATAATCAACTACGAATCAACCATTTACAGTTGCTTCTCTATAACACATTTGCATACGATACAAAATTATTACCTTTAGTACTCACCCGCTTTCCGTGCAAGGCACTACTTGACATTGTACAACTCGTTTATAAGTATACAAATTAAAACATACAAACAAATTAGATTCAAGAAAAAATTGAAAGGGAAATAGTATTGACAAATACAATTCAGCCGTACTATTTATACTTCGAAGAAATCAGGTATTTACTATGAAGATTACGATTTCATTACAAGTGACATATTTTCCGCAGAAATTATGAAGCAGCGCTTCTTTGTGATCCACCATTACTTACCTCCGTTTTTATTTGACATATAAAAACGATAGCTTTCAAAGAGAACACAATATCTTAATCCAATTTACGATATAGCTATGCTTTGCGTTTTGTGTGGGAAAGTAACTTTTAACAACTTTAAAAAACTGCTGCTTTAGAAAAAAGCAACTACACCATATGTTAAAACTTTGATTTCAGTTATCAAATCGAACCAGATCTTTCAGCCCGGAGAGGAGTTATTCTCGATGCATTCTTTACTTATCTCCTCAAGTATTGTGGAGATAAAAGAATCTTTTCTGCTATGCAAAGAAGTCGGTCGAATTGAACCGGATTCGTCGGTTATTTTAGACCAGATCGGGCATAATTGCAATCTGAAGATAAATTCTATCCCGTACAATAACAGTACTCTACATCTCCACGGTTAAGTCCATTCAGGCTACCCGTGCTCGCGAAACTCAGGAGCAAAATTGTTCAAGCGTAAACCTGAACAATTTTGCTGTATTCTTTAAAAAAAATTATTTACGCACCCTGGAAGTTTGTATTACCGGCATGTCCGGACCCAATTGGTTGATTGCCCTACCGCCCAACGAGAAAATTTGATATCTGGAAGATCCGGTTGCGGCTCCAATCTTATTTATTGCCCTGGGTGTCAGGCTGAAACCGACACAACGCAAAGTGTTCGCTTTGCGGTCACTTGCTGAAACCATTTGGATGGATTTCTTTTGCTCGATACCTGTTGTACCAAGGAAAATCCGCTTTGCGGTATTATAGAGACTGCGGGTGTTCGGATGAATTTTGTTGAGCGAGAGATCGAACAAAATTTCAGCTCTCCAATCTACTTTAAACCCAATGTAAAATAAAACACCGCACCCTTGTCAATCTCGCCCTCAGCCCATACCGTTCCGCCATGATACTCCACGACCCGTTTCACAATAGATAATCCTACCCCGGTCACTCCAAACTCCTTCTTAGAATGAACTCGCTTGAATGGTTCGAAAATTTTTTGAGCATGCTGCATTTCAAACCCTGCCCCATTATCCCTGATGAAATAAACAGTTTGCTTATCGATAATCGTTGTTTCAAACTCTATGCGGGCAATTTCTTTTTTGGCAGTAAATTTCCAGGCATTGCGCAGCAGGTTTTCCAAAGCCAGATGAATGAGCCGCGGATGAGCATTGGCGTGAATATTATCTTCAATAATGCATTCCACATTTCGATCTGGGTGGGTACTTAAATTCGTAAATAATTGAATTTGTAAAACAAACCACTATAGAAAAGCCGAACTAACGCTCTGCGATTAAACCCGGATTTCAGAAGAGAGTAAAACAATCTTAATCCAACTGTCGGATGAAAGATTAAAAAAAGTACAGTTTTAAAACAAATAAGCAAAACAACTTGACGATTAAAAGTATTGACCCATCGTTCCAGTTCAGCTGGAGCAAATTGAGGAGTATGTATCATACGTCGGGGAAAAAGTTCTCCTCGTAAATCGCTTCCGATTTCCGGAACAATAGGTTCAGTTAAAAAGCCACTTTTCTCACATATATCATATAAAGGTGTCCCCTTAAGAGGACGTGCTAAACAAAGATGTGGAATAATATCATACTTCCAAAGTAATTTTTTAGCAAAATTAAAGGTATCGAAAATATCGGATTTCGTTTCTCCGGGAAAACCCACTACATAGAATCCATGTGTATCTAATTTTTCTTTTTTCGTATAAGAAGCGACTTCAACGACTTTTGTCAAATTCAAATTCTTATTTACAATAGTTTGAAGTACATTTTGGTTTCCTGATTCTATGCCAAAAATCATGTAGGTGCATCCGGATACTCTTGCCTTACGAATAATTGTTTGTGTCAATCGATCAGCACGTATTCCGTTTGGGGTATCCCATGTAATATTCCATTTCCGACTGATAATACAATCTAAAAACTCTTCGAAACGTTCTTTCTTGAGTCCAAGATTATCATCCTCGATATGAAAATGCTGTACCTTGTATTTCTCAATAAGTAATTGCATATGGTTAATGATATAGGGAATACTGTTATACCGCCACTTTTTACCCATATGCAAATGATTCCCGCAAAAAATGCATCCATATGGGCATCCCCTGGAAGTAAGTATTGACACCTCCCGTTCAGATCCCCTGTAGCTGAAGGAGAATCTGGAAGGAAAACCGGCATCTACCAATTGAAAGTATTTTTCCATATCAACAAGATGATATGCAGGAAGCGGGAGTGAATCTAATTCCTGAATAAAAGGCATTGATGGATTTACTTGTATTCCGGCGCCGTTACGATAAGCGAGATTGGGCACAGTTGAAATATCAGACTTATTTTCGATACATTCAACTAATTTAACAAATGCTAATTCGCATTCCGCTTTTTGGATATAATCAATCCCACTATCTTTTGTAAGAAAAGATCCTGGATCACTGGTGGCATGTGGACCACCTGCAATTATTGGAATCGAAGGATATTCATGCTTGATACATTGTGCGGTTTTAATTGCATAGGCAAAAAAATCTGAAAAAGGATTGGTAATTCCGATAAGCTGCGGCATTTCTTTCCCAACAGTTTCTGCTATTTTTTGCCATGAAGCACCAATATGATAAATACCATTGTCATTCGGGCACAATCGATCTATATCAAAATCGATTAATGAATCATATATGATCACTGTATGATCGGCTTTCTCCAGAGAGGATGCCAGGTAGAGAAGACTTATTGGCAGTCCGAAACGGGGTCCTGATGGATAGGTAATAGAGCACGAATATATTGGTGGTCGTATGAGAAGTATTTTCATTAGACTTTTCATTTACTCCTGCAGATTACTATTATCTGATTTTTTGTTAAAATAAACTCTGAAAAGAACCGCTTCAATATGAAATTTTTTAAAATTCTTATTCACACTATTGTAAATCGTGCAATCAATTCAGGTAAATTAACACTCGATACACTCACTTCGACCTCCTGATTAAGCGACAAATCCCGATTTGAACTGATCCTTGTTTCCAAAGCGATTTCCGGAATCAGAAGTATAGAATAATTGTCTTTCTTATCAACAACAACAGCTTTTCCCTTCCATCTTTCATTCTGCATCAGGTACACAAGTGTCCAGTGAAGGTTTGACAATCTTTCCAGATTTGCCGCACTGCCAACTAGAGCGGCAGAAGCCCCTATACGATTCATAATTTCCTGCTCATCAAGCATCTTTTGTCCTTTTAAAAAGGAGCGAATCTGCTGATGAGTAACCAGGTCGAGATAACGGCGTAAAGGACTTGTCACACGGCTGTAAGCTTTAAGACCGAGTGCCGCATGCTGATCGGGATTGAGCTTTACTTCCCCTGGTTTGAGTTTCCTGCGATAGCCAAACATCCCTGCGTAATCCTGCGGGTTCTCTATTGTTTCAGGTGGCTGCTGTGTTGCATACGGAAATGCGATATGGTTTTCAATTGCAAACCGCGCGGCTGCTTCACCAGCCATAAGCATGCAGTCACTCACCATCTCCTTTGAATCCATATTCGGCAGGTATTTTATAGATACTTTTCCATCGCTCACCTTAATCTTCGCTTCCGGAAAGGAGAGGAAAACCGCGTTTTGTGATTTTCTAAAATCACGGTATTTGCAGGTCAGCTGGAATATTTCTCTGAACGGCGTTTCCTGAAGCATAGCCTGAGCCTGGCTATAGGTCATACGCTTTACCTTGATTTTGGTAAGAGCGATCTCCACTTTTTCAACAGCCCCGAAATCATTGAGTATTATTCCAAAAGAAAGAGCAGGTGAAATCTCCTGAAGCCCAAGTCCGAATAGCTCAGTTATACGGGGTGGGAGCATAGTTACTGTTTTTTCAGGAAGGTAAAGAGTTGTCGCGAGTCCTCGCGCGTGTAAATCCATCTGACTATCAGGCACAATTACCGAGGCAACATCCGCGATGTGAACCCAAAGTTTATTTCCATCGATGCTTATTGCATCATCCGGGTCCTGATTTCCCTCATCATCTATTGCGAATGTTGGTAATCCGGTCAGATCTATCCGATTATCATCAGGAGTAATTTCAAGTTCCGGATAACTTACATTTAAAGTAAAGCCAAGGCGTTGAATATAAGGATTGACCATCTCATCCCAGTAACCAAGCTTTAGAAGAAGTGAATGGGCCTGAACAGGAGTTTCAGGAAGCGCAAGTTCTTTTAGTATTCTGCAGGTTGCATTCTTTCCAATTGCTACATCCTGCAGCGGCAGCAGCCGTTCTTTGTCTTCATCAGTTATCTTACCATGATGAACGCGATCAATAAATGCCTGCCAGGCATCCTTTTCTGCAGCCTTGTGGCTTCGAGTCTGTATGATTTTTTCTTTATCCTCTTTTGACCGGACTTCTATTTTTTCAGGTGTTCCTGTAAAGTGAAGTCCATCCTGTAAAAGTTTACAGACCGCCCAGGCGCTTGCAGGAGTAAATGAACCATAGATCAATTCGGCGAGCAGTTCAAGCGTTGTCGATTCACCATAGAGCATCGAACAAGCCTCCTCTAATTCACCCTGGTCAACTGTATTAAGTTCTGAAAATTTCATTATCGGACCGGTATGGAGCAATTGGATATCTTTGTCTCTCACAAATACAGTTTTGTGATCAGGAAGTTCGATTTCGATTTTCTGACCAACAGATAGTATCCGCGCAGGGCTGGATTTATATAAAACCAGGCTGTTTTTCTGAAATTGTGATATAGAATCGCCAGACATTTGTGTAACTCTTGTGTTAAAGTGGAAAATCGATTTGTCCTGAAAAATAAATCGTGGAAAGGGAACATTCCTTGGAAGTTCAACCTGATATCGATTAAAAATCTTATGTGCAATTGTAATGGTTGGGATAAGCAAGTTTGCCCAGAGCAGATGATAATAAATTTTGTACATACAATAAAATGGCAGCACCGATAATTATTATAAATAGCAATTCACACCTTGTTATTTGATGTTGTAAATTAAACATTCCGCTTAAGTTCGCTATAGTATATTTATCTGTTAAGGCAATTATGGCTGATACTATCATAAAAACAAAAAGAATTGAAGATGTCAGGAGATTGGTTTTTCGCAAAGATCTTCGAAAAGAATCATAACTATGCAGTTTCATTTTTGATTTCCGGCCGGTATAATAACCTGCAAAGATTCCTGGAATAATATTAAATATTGGAACTCCCATAAAAAAACCAAATATACAAATCATATAGAGAACATAAACAGTTATTGAAAGCAATAGGTTTTTAGAAAAATAATGAACCAATTTTCTGCACAATGAAAAAGCAGCAACTCCACCGATGATTGTGCCAGAAGTTAAAGACAATACCATGAAATTCTGAAAGAAAAAATAGGAAACCCACCAAAAGGATAAAAAAATTGCCATGCCGATAATAAATCCAATTATCATTGAAAAAAGCCAGTAATCAAATCTGGACATTCAGTTCTCCACTTGATTTTTGCGTCTGATATGTGTACAATATATATACAATTAATAAATCGGTCAGCTGTTTTTCTTATTAAATTTTACACCCTGACAGATCGCCCTATATAAATACTTGTAATTTGTAATAATAAAGAAACAATCAGTACTATTTACAGTTTCAAGTGGTTATCAGGTCAACAATTTCTTTAAATTAGATTATCTCTGAAGGTAAGCAAAGGAGCGCTTTTTTTATTTGAGTATATATTATCAGAGAACACCGGATTTAAATCTATATCAAAATATTAAAAACCAAACACCTGAAAAGGTAAAATCCATGAAACAATTGCTTAATCCGTTCGTAGTATGCACTTGTCTACTGGTATTTTGTTCTCTATCGGTTGTAGCTGATGAAAATAATAGTCTGATTAACCTAAACCCTGATCCATCAGGAGAACCTTGGATTGCAGGCGGTATAAGCTATGATGAATGGAACGCTGCAATGCAAAATGCGCCTTTACTTTCATTATCAAAATCAAAAGTTTCTACTGCAACGCTTCCAAATAAAGTGGACAATACAACCTTCCCTGCATTTCGCCCGATTTTCAATCAATTAGGTGGAAGCTGTGCTCAGGCAAGCGGCATTGGATATCAATATACTTATGAAATAAATACCCTTCGCAATCTCCCTTCAAATGTACTTATGAACCAGTATCCTTATGATTTTACTTACAATTTTCTTAATGGAGGAAGCGGGGACCGGGGATCGATCAGCACCGATGGTTGGGATATTGTAAAAGCCCATGGTGTCCCGGATGCTCAAACTTATGGTGGATTCGGCCTTGGAAAACACACCCGTTGGGTTAGTGGCTATGATGTTTATTACAAAGGTATGTCAAACCGACTTGGTAGCTATTTCGCAATTAGAATCCGTACAGCTGCGGATATTGAAAAAATGAAACAATTTCTTTTCGATCATTCCAATGGTTCAGCTCAGGGTGGCCTTTTAAATTATGCAGCGGATTATACAGGTACTAAGATTATCTCCCTTGCTTCCGGAACCCCTGAGGCGGGCAAAAAAGCCATAGTTTCATTTGGAAGCGGTGGCGGTCATGCAATGACTATCGCAGGTTACAATGACAGCATCCGATATGATTACAATGGTGATGGTCGTTATACAAATAGTATTGACATTACTGCTGATGGTGTGGTTGATGTCAGAGATTGGGAGATCGGTGCGGCATTAATGGTTAACAGTTGGGGGACATCATGGGGTAGTAGCGGTAAAGCCTATCTGATGTATAAGAAACTTGCAGATGCAAAAGCCAGTGGTGGAATCTGGAACAATACCCTGAGCGGAATTACAATTACAGATACCATTGTAAAGCCGCAACTGACATATAAGGTAAAAATGACTTTTAACCCACGGTCAAGCATCAGGATTAAAGCCGGATACTCAACAAACGCAAGTGCCTCGACTCCTTCTTTTACAAAAACATTCGGAAAATCCTTTTACCTATCCGGTGGTGCATATCCTATGCAAGGTATCAATAATAATGAAGCGATTGAGTTCGGTTTGGATGTATCAGATTTTCTCCCAAAGATAACAACTCCTGAAGCTGCTTTCTTTTTACAAATTGAAGCGAACAGCGGTTCTGGAAATGTTGCGCAGTTTTCTTTAATTGATTACAGTTCAGGAGAACCGGTAGAAACTGTCTGTTCCAATCAAAATGTCCCTATTGGGGTTGGAACAAAAGTTTTAAAAATTGTAAAGACCTCAGCCTCATTTCTTGTTGTATCTCCCAATGGTGGTGAAAAATGGGAACGTAACAGGCAATTTAAGATTCTATGGAGTTCCAAAGATACAGATCCAGTTACAATTGAGCTGCTGAAGGCTGGATCTTTGCAACAAACAATCGCTTCATCAGCTCCCGGAAACGGCTCTTTTATATGGGATATTCCTTCACAAATTCCACTTGGCAATGATTATTCTATCCGTATTCGGAATTCAAGTAAAAGTGACGTCAGTGATAAAGCGTTTTCAATCGAAGATCAATCTCAGCTTGAATTGGTTACTCCAAAAGGCGGAGATTACCTTATCAAAGGGAAAGCCACTTCAATAACATGGAATAGCAATATAACTGGATTTGTAAAGATTGACCTCTATCGGCATGGCGTTTTTCAAAAGAAAATCGATAGTATTAATATCTCAAATGGTTCTTTCACCTGGACAATACCGGAAAGTACTCCAAGCGGATTCGATTATCAGATTCGTTTGACAAGCAGCAGTAAAGACTGGTTGTTTGATGAAAGTGACACCAGTTTCGGCATCGGATTCTCAGTCGTGAATGCTCCTTATACTCAGACCTTTGATGAATTCATAAGCGGTGAATCACTTTCAAACAGCTGGGAGCAGGTCCTTGATGATGACATAAACTGGACTGTTTACAAAGGAGCTACTCCTTCAAAAGTTAATCCCCAGGCAGGAGGAACCGGTCCCGATGGTGACCATACGAGCGGTTCGGGAACATTCCTCTATGTCGAATCATCCACTCCGAATAACCCCGGAAAAGAAGCATTTCTCCTTTCTCCTGTTATTAATATTAAAGATATTCCCGATGCCAGCTGCTCGTTCTGGTACCATATGCTTTCTAAATTAAACCATATGGGTGCCTTATGGATAGATGTCAATATCGATGGCGTCTGGAAAGATAGTGTAATGTATTTGACTGGTGATCATGGTGATAAATGGTTTAATCAGACAATTAACCTGTCTTCTTATAAAGCAAATCAGGTACAGTTCCGTTTTAGAGTCTTGACAGGCACTGATTATGACAGCGATATCTGCATTGATGACTTTTCAGTCAGCTCAAATCAGACTGCACTAAAGCATCCTTCCAGTTCTACTCTGCAACGTAAAATCAGAATATCAGATAATCATATATCACTATCAGGTTTTTCTGGAGAGATAGCGCTATATTCAATCAATGGTAAACAGGTATTAAAAGAACTACTCCCTGGCAGGAATTCCAGAATTATCGATATCTCCAGACTTTCAACAGGTACATATCTTTTTAAAGCTAATGGAGAGTCTTTCCATTTTGTCCATCGATGATTTATATCCGGATCTATAGATCCGGATATATTTTATTTTCTATGAAAAAATTATTTCTTTTTTTAATAGTGTTCACATCTTCCGCTTTATTAAGCTGCGAGGAAAGCACTATTATTTCGAAAGACCAGAATGGGAAAACCATTTCGATCCCGATAAATATGAATTTTGAAATTGCTCTGAAGGCAAATCCATCAACTGGATTCTCCTGGGAAGTAACTGAAATGGATAGCAGTAAGATTCAATTCAAAGAAAAATTTTTCACCAGTACAGACACATTACCGGGGTCATCAGGAACTGAGCATATTATTTTCAAGGCGGTTCAAAAAGGACACTCTTCTTTAAAGTTAGGGTATCTTAGAAGCTGGGAGGGCAAAGATTCAATGGTAGATTCTTTTTCAATTATTATCAAAGTTGATTGATAACTTCATATATTGACCATTTACAAATTTAATTATACCAGTTCACTGCCATCCCATAGGATTTCAGAAAAGTTGACAAATAGGCTGGCCACATGACATGTTAAGGTTCTACCAAAAACTTTAACAGGAGTGTCAAATGCAACCAGCCAAGAATAAATTTACCATTTTCAAACAGATTGTAGGGATAATTCCTGCATATCTTGTTTCAAAACTTGCGAGAAAACACGATGTGGAAAGACGATGTCGAACATTTTCAGCATGGAGCCATGTGGTTTCTATGATTTTTGCACATCATTCTCATGCATTGAGCCTTAATGATGTTGCCGACACCTTGCGATTTCATGCTGGGGCACTTTCGACATTACGTAATGCTACACCACCAAGCCGCAACGGATTATCGCATGCGAACCGGATTAGGCCTGCATCCATGGCAAAGGATCTGTTCTATGAAGTTCTTCATCATTTGACAAACAGCTTTCCGAAATTCGGTCGAATGGATACGTGCTTCAAACTACCGCGAAAGCTCAAAAGAACGATCAATCTGGTTGATTCTACAACGATACAACTATTCGCCAATTGCATGAGTTGGGCAAAGCATCGTCGACGCAAAGCTGCAGCAAAATGTCATATGCTACTTGATGCTCAGACATTTCTTCCTCGATTTGCCGTTATCAAAAGCGCCAAATCGCATGATGCGGTAGTGGCAAAAACATTGTGCAGCAGCCTCCGTGACGGCGAGTTTGTCATATTTGATAAGGCTTATGTGGATTTTGTTCATCTTTTCGAGCTTATGCAACGAGGTGTTCTCTGGATCAGCAGAGCGAAAACCAATATGGCCTATCGTACCGTGAAAAAGTTCAAGATCACCAATAAGAGCATTGTAGTAGATGCAAAAATCAAACTTACGGGGTTCAAAAGTAGTCAATTATATCCCGAATGTTTTCGATTGATTGTTGCTGATGTTATCAGAGACGGCAAGCTGGTTCGAATGGAATTTATTACTGATGATTTTGAGCTTGCAGCATCTACAATTTGTGATCTTTACAAAGCACGCTGGGATATAGAAATATTCTTCAAACAGCTCAAGCAAACACTTAAGCTCTCAGATTTTCTCGGTTATAGCGAGAATGCCGTGCAATGGCAAATATGGATGGCTCTGCTGACTTATGTTCTCATGCGGTTTATTGCTTACAATAGTAAGTGGAAGGGAACGTTTGCGCGCTTATTTACAGCCTTGCGAGGAATATTGTGGAGTAGACTGGATTTACACAGTGTCATTGCTTTCTGTGAGACAGCAGAAAGTCCTGTTCGAATGTGTATGCAACCTCAACAACTGTATTTAGCGTTATACTTATGAATTCCATGGGACAGCACAGGAACATTTTCAATCAAAGTAAAGCAAAATGTGTGAACTGACTTAAACTGATATGCATTGCAATATATCAAAAATATGAGAAATTTTAACGGTCTCTCAGATTGGCAATGTCTTTATGGGATGGTAGTGATACCAGTTATGAAAGTAAAAGAGCTCTGTATTTTAATACAGAGCTCTTTTACTTTCAACAGATTTATATTTAAGTATTACTGTTTAGTAATTCTTTGTGAAAATGTTTCATTACCTATTTTTGCTTTCATTAAATAAACACCTTTTGAAATACTTTTTGTGTTCCATTTTACCGAGTGATTTCCTGATAATAATGTTTTGTTCAAAAGGGTCTTAACCAGAGTTCCATTTACATTGTAAATGGATATCTGAACAGGAGCACTTTCTGTCAAACTGTAGGATATCATAGTCGAATTGACTGATGGTTGGAGAGACAGACTGATAGATTTTGCAGATGTTAAATCACGGGTTGTTGTTGGAATTGAACCCAGCTTATTTGTCAGAGGATGAGGATACTCATAAGGAGTATAGTTTGTCATTGGTGCGTTATAGTAATCTCTATCAAGTTTTACCTGATTACAATTACTTACCGGATTTGTGGAAGCGGCGTTTATTTTGTTGTTCCAGAAGAAACTGTTGTTAATCTGATCTTTACAAGGATAACTTGAACAGCTCTGAACACATGGTGGATTACAATAAGAGTAATCTGTAATCGTTATCGCACGGGAAGGCTTGTAATTTAAGAAATCGTTATTATAAACCACTCCCTGACCGCCCCTTAGATGTATAACACGGTCAATAGTTGGAACCAGATTGAATGTATTATCGTAGATTTCCCATGTTGCAGAACCTCGTCCGCTGACCTCACAATAGCCATGAGCATCGATGATATCCCAGAGAGATTTGGCGTAATTGAAAGTATTATGGCGTACAACATATTTTGACCAGCTGTTACTGGCGATAAAATGCGGAGGTGTACCTTTGGAAGTGACGGTTACCGTATTATCTTCGACAAATATTGCATCTGAGGTTCCAAGCTTAACAGGGAATTTAGCTGATGCATCATTGCTTCCGTAAAGTCTTGCCGCATAAGTATCAAGGAATTCACAATGATCAATAACCCCGGTCGCTCCGCCGCCTGTTTCAAGCACTATATAAGCATTGACAAACTTACAATGATCGAATCTGAAATTTTTAATAGCCTGCCGTGGAGTTCCGCTGCCGTATTCATAAATACATTGTTTACACGTTCGGAGTTCAATTCCGGTTATTCGTAAACCACTGGCTGTCTCTCCGCGGGTTGTAAAGAGCATTCCGCTTCCGCTGATAATGGTAGAACCGATTCCGTTTCCCTGAATGGTAATACTTGATTTGTCAATACTAAGAGGCCCAGACCATGTTGAAGAACCGGCTGGAAGTGAAACAATGTCCCCCGGAGATGCAGATGCAAGCGCTGCTTTTACATCACTGAGGCTGCAACTTTTAGCTTTTATCACCGCTGACTGTGCTGAATTGACAACTAAACACACCAGAAGTAATGCTGCTGAAACGTTTAAAATAAGGCGTTGATTTTTAATAGTACTGCAAATTGACATATACTTCTCTCCCTTTCGCTGTGATTATTGAAGTATTTTTTTCGACTTCCAATATACCACAGTGTACATGTCATTTTGCAAAAAGTCTGTTACTTTTTTTCTTTACTTTTTATACAACAGTTCGTATAATTCATCACACGTAGTGAACATTTACTTATGTTATCTATTATCATTAATAAGCATTATGAAATAAAACAAAAGAAATACCTGAATTTTAAAAATTATTTGTATTAGAATAAAATTTTACAATATTTAAGAATGTACTCACGTAGTAATTCAAAGTAGAAAACCTGGAGAACTTATAGTAAATGAGACCTACAGCATTTAATTTCCTTTTAATAACAATACTTTTATCAGGTATATTCACCTATGCAATATCCTGTGAAAGTGGTGAGGTGATCTGCTGTTGTAATCATAATTTAGCCGCTTCAAACATTTCCTGTAAACATTCACCAGTCAGTTCTGCTGCTAAAAGTCAGAAAAGTAGTAATCTGGCTTTAATTTCTTTAATTAATTCTCATTCAAAAACCAATGCAAACTCAAACAGTAATTTTGATATAGCTTGTTCAATTTATTATATGATTAAAACTGGTTCAATTGATTATATGAATATAACTGGTTCAATTGATTATATGAATATAACTGGTTCAATTGATTATATGGATATTACTGGTTCTACCGGTTATAGTATCCCTACAGGCTTAAATACTAATCTGACTGTAACTACTTCTGAAAGTACTTGCGGCCTCTGCATCTGTGAGGGTAATTCTGAATCAGGAAATCAACATAAGACAATATCAATAAATATCGAAAAGCAAAAATTATCTTCAAGATTATATTCTATTATTAGAAATAATACAGAAAAGAATAATTCTCAATTTACAACAAATACAAACGAAGCCTATCTCTGCCATTCCACGTCTTTTCCCCTGCGTATTTGATCTTAATGCTCTTAATGTGTCCTTACATTGAGATGTGTTGACGTACAGTCTTACTTAGCAAAATATACAATAAAAGATTGATTTTATCTCAGTTGCCCTACTCTGAGATGAAGATCACTGGTTATAGCTACTATTTTAGTTGGTTATAACTGCTATTCTAAAATGCAGGAGATTAAAATGGATTTTCTTTTCAAACAGAAATATTTATTCAATATACATGCTCGATTTTTTTTGCCTACACTTCCAATATTCATGTTTTTCTTTATCAATTCACAAAGCCAGATTGTTACTGATAGTATTTTAAATTACAAAGCATTTAGTGTCATTGAGAATTCACTCATAGAAGAGGCTCTGAATAACAATCAAAGCATAAAAGCTGCAGCATCAAAGGTTGATGCAAGTAAAGCAGCAGTAAATAAATTTACACTCGATCCGCCTCAGCTTCAGGTTGAATTTTACCAGGCTCCAATTACCTCTTTCCCTAACCCTTTGAAAGATCAGATGGAGGTCGATTACTCAATACAACAGATGATCCCTTATCCGGGAAAATTGGCTGCTATGAAGAAAGCTGAACAGAATCGTGTAAAAATGTATGATGCTGATCAACAGGCTGTAAAGCAGGATGTAATTCGTTTTGTCAAATCGACCTTTAAAGATCTTTACCTTATTGATCGCAGCATTGAGATTAATTCAGCTAGTCTGAAGCTCTTTAAAAACATTATCGCTATTGCTATGAAGAAATATGAATCAGGAATTGGAAAGCAGACAGATATACTTCGAGCTCAGTCTGAATTAACTAAACTGGTCAATGACAGCTTATCACTTGTTCAAAAGCGACAATCAATGACTGCTATGATTAACGCCTATCGTTATAAAGATGTTGATACGCCGATTCCTTTTATTCCTGAGATTTTACCTGTGCGAATCAACTATCCATCATTAGATAGCCTTATTGCAATCGCAAAGAATTCACGTCCAGAACTTCATTCAATGTCAAATAATATTGCGATGCAGAAATCGGAGCTTTCTTCAGTGAAGAAAGAATACTATCCTGATTTCATGATACGTGGAAGTTATAAACAGATGATCGATGGAGCAGATGACTGGTCAGTTATGGTTGGTATTACAGTACCTGTTGCCCCATGGTCAATTGGCAAGTATAAAGCGGAGGAAAAACGCAATGGAGCTCTTATTAAGCAATCACATTCTGAGTATGAAAACATGTCCAGTATGATTGCAGCCCAAATCAAAGATGCTGTTGCAAATATCAATCGATACACACAACAGGTTGATCTTTTCCGCACAACATCGATTCCCCAGGTAGAACAGACCTTTCAGGCTGCGATCGCTACATATAAAACAGGTGATCAGGATTTTCTCATGCTCCTGGATATACAGCGAATGTTACTTATGACAAAGCAGGATTACCACATGGCAGTGATGAATCTTATGACATCGCAAACAAATTTAGAACGTGCAATTGGTACTTTAGCTGGCAAATCAATAGTATCGGGAGGCAGATCATAATGAATAAGCTAATAATTGCAGTACTACCGGGATTGTTAATTATCACAAGTATAACAGCAGTTGTGCAGTATACAAAGCATACAAAAACAATTGAACAGAAAAGTACAAAAAAAATTATGTATCACTGCCCAATGCATCCAACAATAATATCAGATAAACCGGGGGACTGCCCTATTTGTGGAATGCATCTGGTTCCAATGAATGAAAATCATTCTGAGAATGATTCTTCATCTGTTAATATAAAAAACACAGATAAATCACTTATCAGAATAGATCCTACAACCATTCAAAATATGGGAGTAAAGACAGTAACAGTAGAAAACCGATCATTGGAAAAAGAGATCCGTACAAGTGCGACTCTTGAAAACAGTGAGATTGGTGTCTATATAATAACAACAAAAGTTATGGGGTATGCTGAGAAGCTCTTTGTTGACTTTACAGGAGAATCAGTCAAAAAGGGCCAACCATTACTGAGTATGTATAGTCCGGATCTTGTTAATACTCAGGAAGAGTATCTTCAGGCATTAAATTACAATAAAAGTCTGTCAGGCGGATCAGAATTCGCGCGCAAAAGTGCTCAGGAACTACTTGAGAGCGCTAAACGCAGATTATTAAACTGGGATATATCAGAAAGTCAAATAGAAACTATAGCCCATCAGGGCACTTCTCAGAGGTTAATTACCATAGATGCTCCATCAAATGGAATTGTTATTGAGAAAATGGTTTCAACAGGACAAAAGATTGAGCCTGGTATGCCTCTTTACAAATTAGCCGATTTGTCAAAAATCTGGGCAATGGCCAATATCTATCAGGAAGATTTACTCTATGTCAAAGTAGGAATGTCTGCAGAGGTAGAAATATCATCGCTTCCAGGAAAATTATTTACCGGGAAGGTACATTTTATTTCTCCGATTCTTGACGAAGTTTCAAAAACGGCAAAAGTCCGCATAGAGATTCCCAATACATCTGATTATATGCTGAAACCGCAGATGTTTGCTTCTGTTAAAATTCTTTCTCCAGTACTATTAAGCGGAATCGCAATACCGGAACAATCGATCCTTCATTCCGGGACCCGATCTGTAGTCATTATTTCACAGGGCAACGGTTATTTCAAGCCGCAGGAAGTTAAAACCGGAGCATCAGCTGATGGCTATACACAGGTACTTGACGGTCTCGAGGAAGGGCAGACAATCGTCACATCATCACAATTCCTGATCGATTCAGAAAGCAATCTGAGAGCAGCTGTAAACAGTATGGTGAATAATTCTGCTTCTGAAAACAGTACTTCGAAAAGCAGCATGGATACTCACACACACAATCACGGTACAATGAGTACACCACGCTCAGAGGATAAAGCAGTGCAATCAAAACCTGTTGAAACCACATCACAAAAAACAACAGAAAAAGCTGTTTACTTTTGTCCAATGGACGCTGAGGTTGTTTCAAACAAACCGGGGAAATGCCCTAAATGTGGAATGGACCTGATTAAAAAACAGTAACATGCAATGTAAATAATTTTCTATTCTTTCATTTGAAAAAACAGGAATAGAGATGTGCATACAGGAGCAAATATGTTAGAAAGAATCATTGAATGGTCGATTACGAACAAAGTTCTTGTCATGCTATTGACAATACTTGCAATCGGCTATGGCTTATATTCCTTGTTTTCAACACCGATCGATGCGATTCCTGATCTTAGTGATGTACAGGTGATCATCTATACAGAAGACAAAGGACAATCACCGCGAATAATCGAAGATCAGATCACCTATCCTTTGACAACATCTCTAATCAGTGTTCCCGGTGCGAAAGTGGTCAGGGGGTACTCATTTTTCGGCTATTCACTTGTCTATGTTATTTTCGAAGATGGAACGGATATTTACTGGGCCCGCAGCCGTGTACTGGAATATCTGAACTATGCACAGAAACGCTTACCTGCCGGTGTAGTGCCTACTCTTGGGCCTGATGCTTCCGGGGTTGGCTGGGTATACGAATATGCTCTTACTTCAGATAAGCATTCGCTTCAGGAACTACGCTCCTTCCAGGACTGGTATCTTAAGTACGGATTATCGACGGTCAAAGGAGTCGCAGAAGTCGCAAGTATTGGCGGATATGTCAAGCAGTACCAGATTACTGTCGATCCTGCCAAACTGCAGGCCTATAATATTCCGATAAGTGATATTGAAATGGCTATTAAAAATGGTAACTCCGATGCCGGCGGCGAAGTCATGGAAATCAGTGAGATGGAGTTCATGATTCGGGGACTGGGTTATTTAAAATCAATTGATGATATCCGAAGCATTCCTGTAAAGACTACAATGGGAGGAACACCGGTTCGTCTGGGAGATCTGGCAACTGTCGCCCTTGGCCCTGAGATGCGCCGCGGAGTCGCGGAACTTGATGGTAAAGGAGAGGTCGCCGGAGGCATTGTTATAATGCGTTATGGAGAGAATGCTCAGGCGGTCATTAAGGGTGTTGAGAAGAAGCTCAAGGAATTAAAATCCGGATTACCACCGGAGGTAAAGATAGTCCCGATCTATGATCGTTCAGGACTTATAAAAAGAGCTATTGACAATCTGACTCATAAATTATTCGAAGAAATAATTATTGTAGCACTGGTCTGTGCACTCTTTCTGTTTCATGCCCGAAGTGCTATGGTTGCAGTGTTTACATTGCCAACTGCGATCTTGATTTCGTTTATCATTATGCGTATTCAGGGAATCAATGCCAATATCATGTCACTTGGAGGAATTGCAATCGCTATTGGTGCAATGGTTGATGCAGCAATAATCATGATTGAGAATGCACATAAACATCTTGAGCATGAGAACCTGAAACCTGAATCCGAGCGATTACCACATTGGGATATAATCTTAAATGCCTCAAAAGAAGTTGGGCCGGCACTATTCTGGTCTCTTCTTGTAATTACGGTATCCTTTATACCAGTCTTTACTCTCGAAGCTCAGGAGGGGAGGCTTTTTAAGCCGCTTGCATTTACAAAAACATATGCAATGGCCGCAGCAGCACTATTAGCTGTCACAATTGTTCCTGTTCTGATGGGATATTTTATCAGAGGTAAAATCAAACCGGAGCATGAGAATCCGATCAACAGATTATTGATATCTATTTATCATCCGGTAGTTAAATGGGTACTGAAATATCCAAAAGCGGTTATTGCTTCTGCAATGGTGATCGTTATGGTGACGGTATTTCCCTTTTTAAAGCTTGGATCGGAATTCATGCCTCCACTTTACGAAGGCGATCTATTGTATATGCCAACAACGATGCCCGGAGTCTCTATTACCAAAGCGAAAGAACTTCTTCAGCAGACAGATAAGATTATCAGGTCGTTTCCAGAAGTTGAAAGAGTCTTTGGAAAAGCAGGACGGGCAGAAACTGCAACTGATCCGGCTGGACTTGATATGCTTGAAACAGTAATTCAACTAAAGCCGGAAAAAGAGTGGCGAAAGGGAATGACACCTGAGAAGCTCATCAATGAACTTGATGCATCAATCAAATTTCCAGGGCTTACTAATTCCTGGACCATGCCCATTAAAACCCGTACTGATATGCTGAGCACCGGCATAAAAACTCCGATCGGAATAAAAATATCCGGTCCAGACCTCGACGTATTACAGATGATTGGTGCGCAGGTTGAAGCAGCAGTACGAACTGTTCCACATACTACATCGGCATTTGCCGAGCGGGCAGTTGGCGGAAATTATCTTGACATAAAGATCGATCGAAATGAAGCTGCCCGCTACGGACTCAATATCAGTGATATACAATCGGTTATTCAGTCCGCACTTGGTGGAATGAATATCACTACCACTGTCGAAGGGCTGGAACGATATCCGGTAAATCTTCGATACAGCCGTGAATTACGCGACAATGTAGATGATTTAAAAAGAGTGCTCATCCCTACGCCCAATGGTCAGCAGGTTCCGCTTGGACAAGTGGCAACTTTTGAAACCAATAAAGGTCCGATGGTTATCCGTAGTGAAGGAAGCAGACCAAATTCATGGGTATTTGTTGATATCCGAGGAACCGATATCGGTTCATATATTAAAAATGCCCAAAAAATCGTCAACGAAAAAATCTCGCTTCCGACAGGATACAGCCTTATCTGGAGCGGGGAATTTGAGTACATGCAACGTATGCAGAAGCGGCTTATGATCGTGATTCCATTGACATTGTTTATCATTATGATGATCCTTTTTCTCAATACAAAATCGCTGACCAAAACCGCGATTATTTTACTTGCTGTTCCATTCTCACTTGTCGGCGCAATCTGGTTACTTTTTTTTCTTGGATATAATACAAGCCTTGCTGTCTGGGTAGGACTGATAGCTCTAGCCGGTCTTGATGCAGAAACAGGGGTTATCATGCTGCTCTACCTTGACCAGGCATTTGACGTCTGTGAAGAATCGTGGAACGTTAACCATTGCATCACTCAAAGAAGCGATCGATCATGGAGCGGTCAAAAGAGTGCGGCCTAAAATTATGACTGCATCGGTAATTATTGCCGGTCTTGTTACCAATCCTCTGGAGTCATGGAGCTGGTTCTGATGTTATGAAAAGGATTGCAGCTCCGATGGTCGGCGGTGTGGTTACTTCGGTTCTTATGGAACTGCTGGTCTACCCGGCCATTTATTTTTTATGGAAAAAAAGAAGTATCGATTCTCAGGAGAATAAAGTTACTACTATCTCCTCGTCTATGATAAAAAATGATACTATGACAAACTATTCTCAAAACTAAAGGAGTCGTTATGATACGAACAGTTCAATTAACTCGTAAAGCTGCAATCGCGGCAATGCTCTCTGTTTCACTTGTAACCATTTCGGGTGCGCAGACAACTAATACTGCTGGTTCTGTAAAACCTGCGGTCCAGCAAGCGCAAAAACTGAAACAACAGGAAACTTGTCCGGTGCATGGTGGAAAGATCAACAAATCGATGTACGCCGATGTAAAAGGAAAGCGTATCTATGTATGCTGTGGCGGCTGTATCGATATAATCAAGAAGGATCCTGATAAGTATATCAAAATACTTGCGGACAAAGGTGAAGGCGTTGAGACGATAGCGGTTAGTTCTACTGACAAGAAGGCACCTGTTACAGTTGACACGTTGAAGAAAGGAACAAGTACAGTAAAGGATTCATTGGTTAAAGAGATGAATCATGATCACGATCATCAGCATGATGGTCATCATTCACACTGAACGATCTTTCGAAAGGGTAAAACAATTTACCCTTTCGAATTCTTTTTTGATATGTTTATAGAAAAGTAACTCGCACTCGCTCTCATCTTACTCAATTGACCGCAGTGCTTTTAACATAATCCATAGAATAAGAATACATGGCGGCACAATACGAATTAGTCCGATTAACGCAGCATCATCGACCCTTCTTTCCAGCATCTTTAACATCCACTCATGATTGATATTATCGAAAAAGCCGGAAATGTCGCACTCAACAACCCACAAATATTTACTCATGAGTTCATCGCGCAACGTTTCTGCTGCTTGACGTGATGAGTGTTTGGGACGATAAGCATAGCTGCAATCAAGAAACAAAGGCTCAAAAAGCGCCTGTAAAATCTCCCGCACCACATATTGCACTATCTTATCCTCCAGTGCGGGGATTCCCAGCGGTCGAAGTTTGTTGATACTTTTGGGTATGAAAACCCGCTTCACCAGCTTAGCGCGATACCGTTTCCCTTTCAGCCGCATTTCCAGATCGGCAAGGTTTGCAGGTAGATCTTCTTCGTATTCACGATAGGTAATCCCATCCACTCCCGCCGCAGCATTTTTGCGAAGTGCATGAAATGCGACTTCAAAGTTAGCCCTGTTGAGCATACTGTAAAGGCTACGAAACCGCCTGTTTAAGTCACGTCTTGCCGCTTGTGCTATTGCAGGCAGTGAGGTCTGCATCAGTCTACCGAGTCTTACACTACTCGCTGAAGTTTCGCCTGTTTCCACCACGGTCATAGGGTACTTTTCCTTTACCTGCTGCATGTTGTGTCAGCCCCTTCCCCTTGTGTATGGCTTTCCCACACTCTGAGTACTATGAGCTGATCCGACTCCCGATGCACCGTCAGATACCCTTCTTTGTTGTTGGCATATCTTACCATGTATCAGACATAATGCTACATGGAGCATATCGGGTCTCCCAAGTTCCTGTGCATCTCTCTTCATACATGCCACGCCGTGTGACCCCGACGGAATCTCCATACCTTGCTATAACGGTACTTCGGTGTTGACTTCCACGCCGTTGAAAGTGTCGTCTTCCGCTTTATGGCACTAACGGGGCTCGATAGCTTCAGGAGTTACGGACCTCCCTGTGGCCTATATGATTCCCTGTCTACACTTCGTGTATCTCGTTCAATACTTAGTCCCTTGTCTAGTCTATCAGAAAATTGCTCTCGTGCAGCTACGCCTCGATTGCGCCTGTTTCGTGATGGACAAGTGGATATCTCCTGCTTACACGCAAGACTCGGTACCGGTGGTTAGCTACTCCTTACCGGATATGGACTTCCTGTCAACATACTTTTTGACAGGTCACTATATAAGAGACACCAAGCTTCGCTTGGCGTACCAACGGGTCGGCCAACCGGCCGCAGTGCTGCCAGTAATACGCTGTACCCAGTGCTTTACTTCCACATTTCGGCTTGGGCGGGTTAGTGGCCGTTTGGCAACCGTTTGTGTCCTGCGCATGGATGCGCTCCTATCTCAAACTTCACGGTTTTTGTATGCCTTCTTGTAAAAAAGATTCTATAACCTTATATGTAACCATGCTTCACCAGTCTTACAATTCACACTAACCCGAATTGGTCCTTCATTACCCAAGGATTGAAAGTATGTGATACAGAACACGCCATATGCTTTATCTATCGTATTGAATTGTCCATATCTTCTTTTTGTTATTGAATCAGCAATGGCAATGCATTCTGCTGCTGAATATAAGCAACTGTCTTGTTTGTTTTCAAAATCTTTATATATTCCGAAAGTATATTGTATTTTTAATGAATCAGAACGGTAGTTTGATATCCTTCCTCTCAACCGCCTTTCGGATTATTTGTCTAATCTTTATGTTTTCTCCCTTAATATCTTTTGTTTCTATTCTATTTTCATTCTTGCAGGTGTCATAGTGTAACAATACTTCCAAACTATTTTCTGTAGTCTTTCCATTTAATATAATCATATCGATTTCTGTTATTATTGAGTTTGGTAAAGTATCTCTTAAATACCACAATTCGTGCAGATTTGTTGATCTATATGTATTTGAACTCATTTTAAAATAGGATTGCGATGCAGCTTCTTCTTTTATCACAAACAGAACCAGGATAAACAATACAATTTTCATTAATATTCCAATCAATCTTTTGTATTTTATTTATAGATATGCAAATTTGTTTTCGTTCGCCCCTAAAAAATGGAATCGTCTTTAAGTCAAGTCTGGATATTTTAACAATTATCAAACAGAAATAATCAAAATAATAAAATTAAATCATTTCAATTATTTTCCCATTCAATCCTGTTAATTCTTATTTCATTATCTTAATCATAAATATTCCTGTTCTTATTCCGCGCTTGCGCGCGTCTTACAGTTTTTTTCCATCATCTTTTTCTTCAGCGGCGCATTCTTCATTATTTTTGCACCTGTATTCTTGAGTGGGCTTCCCCCTGATTTACTCCGATGTGTTCACTGGAACATCTAAAATTGTTTTTAGCGTTTTCTAACAACTGTATAATATGATTTTGCATTTCATCAGAAAAAGAACTATACCGTCGATAACCGTGTGTTGGTTTAGTGTATGGAAATTCTTTGATCGTTCCTACAAATCTGAGAGTTTCACTAAAAGGTTCTGCTTTGAAGACACTTACGTCTCGAAAAGTAGCATTTTTAAAATCGGCACCATGGATGAAGTTAGATTAAATTTAACGTTATCCAATTTTGCATTTGAAAATATTGTATTTTTAATAATGGTTTTTCTAAAATCTACCCCACTTATATCTGCACAAAGTAAGTCGCACCACTAAGATCGGTATTACTGAAATCTGTTTGAAAATGTTTTGTATAGAAAGATCTGCTTGACTAAGATTAGCTTTATTAAATTTAGTAAAAAACAGGTTTGCGCCACTAAGATTAGCTCCACTAAAATTAGAATTAGTAAGATTGGTGGCGCTTCAGATTCGCCCCTATAAGGCTGGATTCACAAAAGTTGTAATCCGCTAAATTTAAATTGTGAAGGCTTACACCACCAAGAAACAGATTTGCATAAAAAGAATTAGTATTGCTTGTGTTAATAATATTTTTAATTATTTCAGTTTTGTAAGATTCGAATTCAGTTCGGAATAATTGCATATTGTCGGTTAGTATATTTTCTTGAAG